>CAVYZR010000012.1:0-502379 GCA_963773005.1 uncultured Acidobacteriota bacterium | reverse complement strand
CGTTGGACAATCAAGGGTACCGCTGGACGTAGATCGGCGTGCCGGCGCGTCAGTTTAGAACCCGAACCGATCGTCGAGGTCGGTTCGGGGTCTCTTGTCCACGCATGCATGCCCATCGCTAAACCGACGGTCATCGCTGTCGCCCTATTCGCGGGCTTCACAAGCCTTCACGCACAATCGTTGCCGCAGGAGTGGACGCTCGTCGAGTGCGACTTCACGGCGTCGGCGCAGGGATGGCTCGTGTCCGGGGACACCCGCCCGGCGGAGCCTGTGTTCCAGCCGTCGGGTGGCAGCCCCGGAGGCCACATCTCGCATGCCGACGAAGCCCTTGGTGAAACCGGTTACTTCCGTGCGCCCGACAGCGTGTTGAGGCAGTTGGCGGCGGCCGAGAACGGCACGCTGAGCTACAGCCTCAAGCAGTCCACCGACGATCCAGGCTTTCTCGATGACGATGTGATCATCGTGGGACCCGCCGGCCGGCTCTCGTTCCGGTTCGACACGTCGCCCGGTACCGGCTGGACGCCCTTCTCGGTGAAGCTCACGGCCGCGGTCGGGTGGCGCTGGAACTGGAACGCGCGAGCGACCCAGGAACAGATCCACAGCGTGCTCGCCAATCCGACGAGCCTCGAGATCCGCGGCGAGTACCAGACCGGACCCGATGAGGGCGCGCTCGACAGCGTCGTGCTCAGATCCGGCGGGTAAGTCGGTCTCGCGCCGGCGCACGTTGGCGGGATCATCTGGACTGCCCGGTTGCCGGAAATCGCCGGGGAAGGCGATTCCACTCTAGAACTGTCAGTGAGGCACAGGTCTGGGTGACCATCACGCGTCGGCGCCAGCACGCGCGTGATGGTCCAAAGCATCTCAGCTCAGTGTCAGCACCGACGCATTGATCGCACGACTAGTTCCGGACGACGTCACAGTGATTGAGGCTGCCAACGAGAACGGTATTGTCGGTCGGGAAGCTTTTGTGGCACGTCTGGCACACGTCGGGATTCATGTCACTGCCTTCGAGCAGCGCACCGTTGTTGAGCGCAACGGCTTCGCACCATACCCAGAACGGACCCACCCGATCGAGACGCGAGAAGATTCCTGGGCCGCCGGCTTTGAACGACGCGATGGCGTCTCGCTCGAACTTCGTGACTGGGTTGCCCGTCGCCTGGATCGGTGCGAAGTCGCCGCTGCTCACCAGACGCATCAATGGATTTCCGTCGAAGAACAGGTTGGAAATCGCGCGCGAGTTGATGCGAGCATTCTCTGGCGTCGTCGTCCGGAATTCTTCAAACAGCGCCGCCCGGGTTCGCGCACGGTGCGTGGCCGCTACCGCCTGCGAGTCGGCGATGGCTTGCGGCGACGGCCGACCTGGCCCTGGCCCTGGGCAATCCGTCCCGTGAGCACCACTGTGAACCCTATGAAGGCTAACGTCGTCGCGATTCGTCGTTGCTGGGCGTTCATAGCTGCCTCCGATCGTTGGCCGGCAAGCCGGCGTGCATCTCCGACACGATGACCTGGGGAGACGAGAAGCCATCTCATAAACCTCGCAAGAGAATGAGGCAGCAGGCGAGGTGTAGCATCGCAAGAAAATTCTCGGCGTATCGCTCGTAGCGCACAACGAGCCGCCGAAAATTCTGGAACCAGGCAAAGAGTCGCTCGATCTTCCACCTCCGTCGGTAGCGACGCAGGGGGCGACCGTCTTGGGTCCGCGATGTTCGCGTTCTGCGGTGCGGGGCGATCAGTTCCACGCCACGGCGGGCCAGGTCGGCATCCAGGCGGTCCGACTCATAGGCGTTGTCACCGATGAGACAGGAACAGGGAACGGTTTGACAAACCGCTGCGCGAGGGTTGCGTGGACCAGGGTGACTTCGTGCGGCGTGGCACTCTCGATGTGAACCGCGATCGGCAGTCCGCGGCGATCGGCGATCGCCATGATCTTCGAGCCCTTCCCACGCTTCGTCTTGCCCACGCCGGCGCCTCCCCGCTTCGCTGGTGCGAAGCTCCCATCGATGAAGGTTTCCCGCAGATCCAGATAGCCTTCGTCGTGGAGAGCCTGGGCGAGGACATCGAGAACACCCCGCAGCACACCCGCGCGCACCCACTGCTGAAACCGCCGGTGGCACGTTTGGGGGGATACCGGTCCGGAAGATCGGCCCATGGGGCGCCGGTCCGGAGGATCCACAAGATGCCGTTGAGCACCGCACGATTCTCCCGCCATGGGCGCCCCCGGCCGTCTGTGCGGCGCGCCAGCTTGGGAAGGAAGGGCCCAATCAGAACCCATTGCTCGTCGGTGAGGTCACGGGAATGAGAAGCAGCAGGAAGGGCCATCCGGGCCAGAATGGTCCCGTCACGATCTGGCTTTTGGCGCCGACCCCAAAATCGGTCGCCAAGATCGGGGTTTATGGCGACTAACGCCCGCCCTGTGAGCGAGGATCAATGTTGCCCGCCGGCCGCAATTTCATCCGTGCAAGGCACTGGTTGAACCGCGGATCCGCGCGCAAGTTGTCCCACTCAGGCGCGACCGCGAGATGAATCACCGCAAAGTCGCGCGCGTCGATTAGGCGTTGAAGATGCTCGAAGGCCGCGTCGAGGTCTCCAGCCTCTGCGGAGCGCACCGCGAGGAACAATCCCTCATCGCCAAGATCGAGTTGTATGCGACCCGACAGCAGCTCACGCGCGCGCTCGAGATCGCCCATCTTCCAATACGCGGCCCCGACCATGCCACGAAAGAACGGATGTTGAGGATTGCGATCGAGCGCCTTGTTGGCCCACACGATCACGTCGTCGTACCGGCGCTGATTCCAGAACGAGCCGGCGATTTGGATGTGAGCGAGCGCCGACGTCGAGTCGCATTCCAACCCCTGGAGCTTCAGCTGAAACCCGCGCTCCAGGTCGCCGAGCGCGTCCATCAAGCAGCCGTAGTGGAAGTACGCTTCCGCGTGATTCGGGTTGATGGCCAGGGCGCGCTGAAAGCTGCGCTCGGCGGCGATCCAATCCCACTCTGTCACGAACATCACCAGCCCCAGCGCCGCCTGTGCGTCGGCGCTTTCAGCGTCCAACGCAACCGCGCGAAGCGCTGCGGCTTTAGCCTCGTCGAAAGCTTCGACGAGCACGTGGCGATCGTTCGCCTGATCAACCTTCGCGTGCGCCAGGCCAGCGTACGCGGCGGCGCACGTTGGATCGATCACCGTCGCGGCCTGAAACGCCGACACAGCGGCGGGCATTTCGAAGAAAGACGCCGAGCGCAGATGCGCCCGACCACGGGCCACGAGCTCCAATGCTTCCCACGCACGGGGCGCATCGGTGATCGAGGCATCGTCGGCGCCTGCGGGTGCCACGGCGGCGGCGCCAGGATGCGAGCCAGGCCGCCTCAGGAGCTCGAGCCGCAGTGCATCTGGCATCGCTCGAGCCACGTTCGCGTCGAGCTGACGCTTCAGGGGCCACAGGTCGGTCAACAGCTCCCGCCCCGACTGGTAGCGGGCGTCTCTGCGTTTGTCGAGACACTTGAGCGTGATCCGTTCCAGCTCGGGCGGGATATCCGGGTTGAGCCGCATCATCCTTTCCGGAGCCGCGTGCAGGATGCGGTGCATCATTTCCGCCCGCGTCGACCCGGAGAACGGTAGCTGCCCTGTGGCCATCTCGTAGATGACGACTCCCAGGCTGAACACGTCACTGCGCGAATCCGCGTCGCCGCCCACGATCTGCTCGGGGCTCATGTACGGCGCCGACCCGACAACGCTGCCGACGGCAGTCACAGGCTCGACGGTCCAATCACCATTCCGGCTGCCTTCGTCGTGGCGGGCCAGCTTTGCCACGCCGAAGTCGAGCACTTTCACGGTACCGCGGTGCGTCAGCATCAGGTTGGCAGGCTTGATGTCACGGTGCGTGATGCCCTTCGCGTGCGCGAGATCCAACGCGTCCGCGGCTTGCACGGCGGTGTCGACAACCTCCGGGGGCGTCATTCGACGGCTGATCCTCGCCAGAAGGGTCTCTCCTTCGACGTGCTCCATGACGATGAATGGGATGCTGTCGCTCTCGCCGACATCGTAGATGGTGGCCACATTCGGATGGTTGAGCGCGGATGCGGCCTTCGCCTCGCGCGTGAAGCGTTGCATGCGGTCCGCATCCGCCGCGAGCTCGCCGGGCAGGATTTTCAGCGCGACGGTCCGGTCCAGTCGCGGATCGCGCGCGAGGTAGACCTCTCCCATTCCGCCCGCACCGAGCAACGACAGGACCTGATAGTGACTGATGGTCCTGCCGACGAGCCTCGCCTCATGCGACTCACCCGGCGGGGTGGGCGCGATGTCCACTGCCGGCCGCTCCAGGAATGACTCGGCCTCAGCCGCGTACGTGAGAAGGGACTCCACCTCGCGGCGCAGCGCTTCGTCACCGCCGCATGATTCGTCGACGAATGCGGCACGTTCCGACGGGTCGAGATCGAGGGCAGACTGATGGATGCGTTTGACCGTCGTCCAATGGTCCATCACAGGCTGGTTCATGTCGGACTCCTGGATGCGGGGTCTGGAACCGCGTCGCCGCGGTGTACCATACCGTCCTCTGTTTATAGAAGGCGCCATTCGACCCGAAAAACTGTCATGTCGCCGAATTCCGACAGCGGACCCACCGAGCTCCTCCGAGCGTGGAGTCAGGGCGACGGATCCGCCCTCGACCGATTGGTCCCGCTGGTCTATGAGGAGCTCCACCGTCTCGCACGGCGCTATATGCGCCAGGAGCGACCCGATCATACGTTGCAGGCGACGTCACTGGTGAACGAGGCGTACCTGCGGCTGATCGACGTCAATCGAGTCGAATGGCGGGATCGCGCGCACTTCCTCGCTGTCGCGGCGCAGATGATGCGACGGATCCTGGTGGAGTTCGCTCGCAACCGGCAGCGTCAGAAACGTGGTGGCGGTGCGGTTCATGTGAGTCTCGATGACGTGCAAGAGCTGCCGCACTCGAAGGATCGGGACTTCGTCGCCCTCAGCGATGCGCTCAGCGCACTGGCGACGTTCGATGCGCGTATGAGCCAAGTCGTGGAGCTGAGGTTCTTTGGCGGCCTGAGCATCGAGGAAACAGCAGATGTCTTGAACGTATCGCCGGAGACAGTCATGCGGGACTGGAAGACCGCGAAGGCTTGGCTGCTCCGCGAGATCAGACGAGGCCACCCCATCGCTTCGAGCTAACGTCGCAGCGCCCGCAAAAGCTGCTAGAAACTTAAGCCGGTCGCTAATGCCGAAGGAGGTCTGCTGTCATCGCCCTGCGCGTCCGCGGCCATTAACCTTATGTAAGTCGCGCAGTGTTGACCTATCGGGGCGCCGCAGGCTGTCGGATTGAGGCAGCCCATTTATGCGATAGCTTCTAGTTGCAGCGACTCTATACAGATGAGTCATCCGGAACAAATCACTTCAACCTCGGCATGATTCCTGCCGTTTGTCCGTGTGCCGCACCTTGCGTACGTCTCGGCCCGAGGCGGCGAGAGGTAGCGCACACCAGCGTTGATCATGCCCTTAGCGGCGCTTGCGGGCCCAGGGCAGGTCGATCCGTTCGAGCTCGGAGGCACCCTTCTTCGTGAGGGTGGCCAACTCCTTGACGTGTGCAGGCTCGACGCTTGTGAAGTTGAAGCACGCCTTCCCTTGCATGCGCTTCTGGAGCGACGGCGAGATCGTCTTGGCGAGCGTCTGAACGGCGTACACGGGGATGAGGTGAAAGCTGACGTAGTTCTTCTTGATCTGCACCATGGCCAACGTCAACGGTCGCCCAACACGGTCAACGAGCGTTGGCGAGGCGATCTGGAAATCGCCGGGCACGTCCCTCACGACGAGGGCTTTGGGGGCCTGCTTGCGCAACACGTCTTTGAGGGTCGCGAATGTCGCCTCGAACTCGGGCCGGGAAACCGTTGTGCGCTTCGGCGTGGACGGCATACCAGGAGTCTACTGCTGCACGGCCGGGGTCGCGGCCAACGGACGTACGAGAGGTTCACCAAGCCGCGACGCTTCCGCGTGCGATGGGGTCGGTACGCGGATCGAAGCCCGGCCCTTTCCCGAGCGCGCCCATCCGGTGTATGTGATCAGGACCTCGCACGACGCGGAGGTGAAAGCTCACCTCCCCGGTTGAATGCCATCCGTGATGATCGGGCTGACGTTGACGGAAAAGACGGCTGTCTCCACGCTCATAGCGGTCGGCGGGGTTCGTGCGTGCCGACATCGCGGCGCAGCCGGATCAATGCACGAACCTCCTCACTTCGGAGAAAGCGATCTCGCCCGACATGGTGATCGACCAGACGCGCCACGCCCACTCGCCGTATGTCGACCACAGGTCGCCCGCCGAAACGTGCTGCGGCGCGCCTGGGTTCTGAGGCCGCATCAGGAAGAGGCGCGCATCGTCTAGGTAACTAAACTCGGCGATTTCAGCGACGACATCCTCGCTGGGGCTTGACTGCCACTCAAAGTCCCCGAAGCGCGCACCGTTCCGAGGGATAGGAAACTGGCCATTCGGAGGTGAGCGCAACGTGGCGGGCGTCGGCAGAGGTCCGACCGGGATGTGACGGGCCAGGATTTGGGAGAGGTCGGGCAGCTGCAGCGTCACGAGGTGGCGATTCGTGACCGGATCTCGCGCCGCAACTAGCAGTCGCCACAGTGACGACGTCTTGCGGAACGCGAGAAGCAGGGACGCGTGACCGATTGTGGTGTTCGTCTGATACGAGGCGCTGACTGATGCAAAGGCGAGCCGTTCGTTCCCCCATCCGCCGCACACGGCAACGCTGCCGACGGTGACCGGCTCGAGGTTCGGCCTGAGACCCGGGATCCGCTCGGGATCCGCGTCACGGAGAATGCTGGCGTTGTCGCCGGCCAAGTGTGCTGCCGCAAGTTCGGGAACCGCGAGGTCAGTGGGCAGGCTCCGTGCTGACCACCCATCCTTGCAGTGCGGTGCCCTCAGCGCCAGCTCGCGAGCAGCGGCGTAGTTCGCCGAGGCAGTAAAGAGGAAGGTCCAACCGCGCGCAGGACCGAGCAGTTCGTCGAACGAACTGGTCACCTCGATGAGCTGGTTGCGGATGTCGGGATCTTGGCCGATCCCGACAAACGTACCCAGTTTAGTAACGATGCCTTCCATGGTGCCGAAGTTGTCGAACACCAGAACGTCGGGGGCCGATCCGTTCCTGCTGGCGTCAAGGAACCGGTCGGCGAACGCCTGCGCGGGAAACGCATCGATGCTCAGGCGCCAGCCGTGGCTGCCGGCCTCGCGCGCGAGCGCCGGCGGCATCTCCGTGTGCGGCGTGTCGCCGGTGTGTGGAGAGCCCACTTTCCAGATCCGAATCGTGGTGCCCGTCTGCGCCTGCGGCGTCACGATGAGCAGTGCCGCGAACGCCGTGCACGCGAACGCGCGAAACATGCGGCCCTCCGTCGTGCAGTTAGACGACAGCGCGCGGCGACTGGTTGGGTCCAACATGGGTCCAAACCGACCAAACACAGGGTTCAGTCGTAGTCGCGCTGATCCTGGCACTGCGACGTGGAGCTCGACGTGGCTGCCGCTGACTTTTCCAGGTCCCCTGGACAGTTGTTACGAACTCGTCCGAAGCACGAGCTTGGGCCGATGACGCATTGCACTGCGAACCGGGTCCGGCGGCGTGCAAGATTCTCGGGTCCATTCGTTCTGAGTGTTACGAGGCGCAGGTGGCCGGAACATCGTCCCTGCCCGCGGTGTCTTTACGCGTCGGGACCCGGAGCCGTCGCACTTTACCGTGTGACGCCAGGGCAAGAGTTCGCAGTGGCTCGGCGTCTCGTACCCCGTGACAGCCACTGACGCGATGGCATCGTCCAAAAGGAAGCACAGGGATCAGCGAAAGGAGACCGTATGAGACTGCTGGCCGTTGTCATGTCAGTGTCTGTGGTGGCGGGCGGAGCAGTCTGGGCGCAGACCCAGCGCACCACGCCCGAACCGAAAACTGCGCCGGCGCCGGCGCCGTGTCGACTGCGGTCGACAAAGGGGCCCGGTGGCTGGCGTCCGTGCAGGGCGCCGACGGCGGGTGGGGCCAGGACGGAGGCGCAGCGTCTTCCGCGCGGCCGGGAGAGCGGCTGGAATCGAGCGGCAACGATGTCGCCAACACCGCCGTCGCGGCTCTTGCGCTTCTGCAGGCCGGCAGGCAGTACGAGCCGCAGGTGGAGCGCGCACTCGCATTTGTCCTGCAGCGGATCGAGGCGAGTCCAGCCGACGGCCTGGCCATCACCGATCGCCAGGGCACGCAGATCCAGCGAAAGCTGGGCCCGTACATCGACACGTTTCTCTCGTCGATGCTGATGTCGCAGATGGACGGACGCGCGTCGACGCCGGCGCTGAACGCTCGGGTCCGCCAGGCGCTGCAGAAGACGGTCGCCAAGATCGAGAAGCATCAGCAGTCGGATGGAAGCTGGAACATTGCTGGCGGCTGGGCGCCGGTGCTCGGCACGTCGATGGCCTCGCGCAGCCTCTTCGAGGCTCAAAACAAAGGCGTCGCGGTCGATGCCGCTGTCTTGAAGCGTGCCGAGAGCTACACGGTGAGCGCCCTCAGCGCCCCCCCGCCGCCCGTGGCTGCCGAGAAGCTGTCCGCCGGCAGACCGGTCGCTGCCCCGTCCGCCGCGCCCGCCGAAGCCGCAGGCGTCGCGCTGTATCAGAGTGCGCAGGCGCTGGAGCAGTTGAGCCGCACCAAGGCGGACAGAGTGCAGAACGCGCGGCAGATCAGCGCGATTCAGGGTCAGCTCGCCAATGCCGCCTTCGTCGGTGGATTCGGGTCGATGGGCGGCGAGGAGTTCTTCTCCTATCTCAACATCAGCGACAGCATGAAGCGCGTCGGCGGCGACGCCTGGTCGAAATGGCAGGCGGACATCACGCAGAAGATTGTCGGCCTGCAGAACAGCGATGGCACATGGGCCGGTCACCACTGCATCACTGGAAGGGTCGCGATGACGAGTGCGGCGATTCTGAACCTCACGGTCGATCGTGCGCGTTGACCGCCGCGTCTTCTTGTGGACGGCGGCGGCCGCCGCCGCGTGCTCGTGGAAACGTGAGCGCAGCTCGCTGACGCGGGCCGCGCAATATCTCTGGGCACAGCAGGCAGCCGACGGAGGCTTCCACAGCGCCACGTACGGACTGCTTCGTTCCGGCCAGTCGTTGACGCCCTTCGTACTCGGTGCGTTGCTGCGCATTCCCGATGCCACAGTGCCCGCCCCCGCCGGCGCCGTCGATCGTGCAATTGCGTTTATCACGAGGCATACGAGCGTCGACGGGGCCGTGGGCGTAACCGGCGGCAATGCGGATTATCCGAACTACGCCACGGCACTCGCCGTCGATGCCCTGGTGGCGACGCAGCGCCGCCTGCCCGCCGTAGCTCATAAAGCGAAGGCGGGTTCGTGGACGGCGGATATCGCGCCGATGGTCGCGCAACTGCGAGCGCAGCAGTTCAGCGAGGCCAACGGCTGGACACCGGAACACACGGCCTACGGTGGTTGGGGAATGGGAGGCGCGATTCGTCGTCCGACCGACGCCGGCCATGCTGGGCATGTGGACCTGTCGATGACGCGGGTCGTGCTCGAAGCGCTGCGCGCCTCCGGTTGTGACGGCTCGGATCCGGCGATGACTCGAGCGCGTGTGTTTCTCGAGCGGTCACAGAATCACGACGGCGGATTTTTCTTCTCGCCCGTGATGCCGGCGCTCAATAAGGCGGGCCAGAGCGCCGAAGGATTCGTCAGCTACGGTACGACCACGGCCGATGGAGTGCTGGCACTCAGGGCGTCTGGAGTTCCGGACAGCGACGACCGAATTGCCAGGGCGATCGCATGGCTCGACAGGAATCACCAGCCCGACCGGGTGCCGGGCTTCGACGAGGCTGAGAGTCGGCAGGCTTCGTGGGGAGCAGGACTGCGCTTCTACTACGCCGCCGCGATCGCACGCGTGCGGCCTCAGCAGCGCGTTCGACTGCCTGAGCAGGCAGACGATGGCAGTTTTCGCAACGCCAACGGCCGCGTCAAGGAGGACGATCCGCTGATTGCGACGACGTTCGCCATCCAGATGATCACGCGCGCTGGACGTTAACAGCTGGTCTCTTGAACCGCGTCTCGACCAGTGGTTGGGCGACCGAACCCGCGTCGGAACTAACGCGCCTTTCTGGCCCGCCTCACTCGTGACGGAGCGCCGTGATCGGATTGATCCGGATCGCCCGCCACGCCGGGATGGCACAAGCGACCAGCGCCACCGTGCCCAGCAGGCCGATGGTGGCTGTGAACGTTGGAAGGTCGGTCGCCGAGACGCCGGGAAACGAGCTGGCGATCACCCGCGCGGCGGCAAGGCCTCCAGCCAGTCCGAGCAGGATTCCGACGCCGACGAGTCGCATCCCATCGCGGACGACCAGCATAAAGACCCGGTGCGTGTCCGCACCGAGCGCCAGTCGTATGCCCATCTCGCGGGTGCGCCGTGACACCGAGAACGACAACACGCCGTAGATGCCCACGACCGCCAGCGCGAGTGCCAGGCCCCCGAAGACCGCAGCAGCCACGCGCCCATGCGCGCCGCGTAGAGCGACGTGCCGATCGCATCGGTCATCGTGCGAATGTTGGGGACAGGCAGGTTGCCAGCGAGCCGCTGAATCTCGCGGCGCAGGCTGCCGACGAGTGAGGCCGGCGGGACCGAGGCGCGGACGTACAGGACCATGCCGGTTTCGTGATTCTGCGCGAGCGGCAGGTAGGCCACCGGCACCGCTTCCTCCGCCAGCGACCCGTACTTGCTGTCGCGCACGACGCCGACGATCTCCCGCCACGGACCGTCCGGACCATCGACGCTCACGCGGCTGCCGATGCATCCTGCCGCAGGTGCTGCAGAAGATGAGCGTCTTGTACTACCTGCAATCCCTGTGTCCCGTCCCAGCGCCGATGGAGGATGACGCCCCGATGCTGATCCGGTTGCTGGCGGCGCCCGCCGCTCCCGCCTCGCGTCCAGGAGCGATGCTCGGGTTGCTGCTCCTGACGGCGTTCGTCCTGTGGATCGCTGCTCTCGCCGTCCGCCGCATGCAAATCTCCTACGGCGCCGAAACGTGAGGCGACTCGGGATCGAACCGTCCTCGGCAGGATCCACGAATGGCGGACCGTCGGCGAGCCCCGCTGCTGCCGAGACTTGTCCGCCACCCGACCCGCGGCACTACCACACCCTGACGCGATCTTCCGGCTTCAGGTACTGGTTGTCGCCGGGCTTCACGTCGAACGCGCCGTACCAAACGTCCACGTTTCTCGTCGGACCGAGCACGCGGAACCGCCGCGGGGAATGAGGATCGGACGCCATCTGTGCGCGCAGGGCGTCGTCGCGGGTCTTGCCGCGCCAGCCTTGGGCGAACCCGTGCAGGAGCCGCTGATCGCCGGTGAGGCCGTCGAGCACCGGGGCCGGCTTGCCGCCGAGCGATGCGTGATAGGCATCAATCGCCACCAGCAAACCTCCGAGGTCGGCGATGTTCTCGCCGAGCGTGAGCCGGCCGTTCACGTTCATGCCAGGGACGCCTTCGTAGGCGTCGTACAGCTTCACCAGCTTGTCGCTTTCGACGACGAATCGCTTCGCGTCCTCCGCCGTCCACCAGTCTCGCAGCGTGCCCGCTGCATCGATCTTGCGGCCCTGATCGTCGAACCCGTGCGTGATCTCGTGGCCGATCACCGCGCCGATCGCACCGTAGTTGACCGCGGGATCCGCGTTCGGATTGAAGAGCGGCGGCTGGAGGATGCCCGCAGGGAACACGATCTTGTTCTCGAGGCCGCCGTTGTAGGCGTCAACCGTCTGTGGCGTCATCAGCCACTCGGCCGGATCGACCGGCTTCCCTACTTTGCTGAACTGATACGCGGTCTCGAGCGAGATGCTTCGCATCACGTTGCCGTAGAGGTCGGCCGGATCGACTTTCAGAGACGAATAGTCGCGCCACTTCACCGGATATCCGACCATGACCTCCATCTTCGCGAGCTTGGCAAGCGCCTCGTCCTTCGTCTGTGCGCTCATCCAGGCGAGGCCGCGGATGCGCGCGGCCATCGCCGTTTTCAGGTTGGCCACGAGCTCGTCCATCTTGACCTTGGACGCCGGTGGGAAATGCTTGGCCACGTACTCCTTTCCCACTGCCTCGCCGAGGTTGCCGTCAACGAGGCTGACGCCGCGCTTCCACCGCGGCCGCTGTTCAGGCGTGCCGGACATCGCCTTCTCGGCAAACTCGAAATTGCTGTCCACGAATCGCTTTGAAAGGTAGGGCGAGGCACCGCGCACCCAATGGAACGTCTCCCACGCCTTGAGCGTGTCGAGTGGCGTGTCGGCGATGAGCTGCGCGATCTTCTGAATGGCGCTCTTCTCGCTGAGGACGACGTTCTGCAGACCCTTCAGGCCAGCGCCGTCGAGATAGCTGCGCCACTCAATCGACGGTGCGTAGGACTGCAGTTCGGCGACCGTCATCGGGTTGTACACCTTATCGATGTCGCGCCGTTCGGCGGCCGGCCAGCTGGCTTCGGCGATCCTCGTCTCGAAGGCGAGAACGTCCTTCGCCTTGGCGGCGGCATTCGGATCGGCAAGCAGCGTGAAGGTCCGCGTGATGAACGCTTCGTACGCCTGCTTCTTGTCGGTGAACCTGTCCGTCAGGTAGTAATCGCGATCGGGCATGCCGAGCCCGCCCTGCCCGAGATAGAGCGTCGTGACCGGCTTCTTCGCATCTGCGTAAGGCTGCAGCGCAAAGACCGAGGACCCGACGTTCGATGCGGTCTGCGCCATCAGCGTCACGAACTCCGGCTTGGACGCCACTGCCTGAATGGCCGCGAGATCCTTGGCCAGCGGCTTCGCATCGAGGGCCTCGACCGCCGCTTCGTCCATGAAGCTCTTGTACAGTCCACCAATCTGCGCGGCCGTTGGCGTCGTCGGCTTGGCGGCGCTGGTTTCGATCAACGCGCGGAGCTGTTCCTGGGTGAGATTGAAGATGTCCCGGCCGGCGCTGGCGCTGGCCTGGTCGGGAGGAATCGGGGTTCGTGCCAGCCAGCCGCCGTTTGCGTATTCGAAGAAGTCGTCGCCCGGCTTGACCTTTTGATCGCGGGCGGTCAAGTCGACGCCCCACGGGGCGAAGTTCTGCTGGGCCGAGCCGTCGCCGCCTGCGCATAGCGCCAGCAGCGCAGCCACGAAGACCGAGGTCAGAACATAGGCTTGCGACGAACGCTTCATACGACTCCTCCCAGGCTGGATTCGGGTCCACACTGACGCGTGTCCCGAAAAGCTGTCAAGGCTTTTGTGACGGCCTGAGCGGCCGGCGGGAGGATCCGGTTCTGGTATTCGGGAAGCGCAGATAGGCGACCAGGAGACTCTCAGCGTAGGATCTGAGGGCCGCCGGCATGTGCGACACTGCTGCTCTTCGGAGTAGGGTTCGTCAAGGCTCAGCATACGGCCCGGGGCCGATGCTGCCGCCCGGTTCGCTCTGACTCATCTGATGCTCACAGTCCTGGCTGTCCTCATCCGAATCGTCGCCAACCCGCTCTCGAACGTCTTTCAGAAGCAACTCGCGCAGCGTTCGGCCGAACCGCTCGTCACCATCGTGGCGACCCATGGGTTGTTGACGGTGCTCGCGCTGGCAGCTCCTGGCTGGAACTGCCGGTCGCCGCGCTCGGCCTCGACTTCTGGGCCAACATACTGACCGCCGTCGTGCTGTCGGTGGCTGGCTACGTGTTCGTCTGGTACGCGCTGAAGTCCACCGACCTCTCGGTTCTCGGCCCGATCAACGCCTACAAGGCTGTCCTGGGGCTACTCCTGGCCGTGGTCCTGATCGGCGAGGTGCCGAACCTGTTCGGTCTCATCGGCGTGGCGCTGATCGTGGCCGGCAGCTACTTCGTCATCGACCGTGTGCCGGGCCAAGGGCACCGCAGCGCATTCCGCCAGTTCACCCGGGAGCCGGGTGTTCAGCTGCGATTCGCGGCTCTCATCTGCTCCGCGACCGAGTCGGTCTTCGTCAAGCGTGCCCTGCTTCTGTCGTCCCCGATCACGACGTTCCTCATCTGGACGGTGCTCTGCTTCGCAATCGCCGCGACGGCCGCAGTGCTCCTGCGAAGGGACGTTGTGACGGAAGTGACGCGCCTCAGGAGCGAATGGCGCACCTTGCTGTGGCTGGCCGCCACGACCGCGCTGATGGCCCTGACGACCATCCTGACGTTCGAGAAGCTGCAGGTTGGCTACTCGCTCGCGCTCTTCCAGCTCTCGACACTCATTACCGTTTATCTCGGCCATCGCTACTTCCAGGAGCGCAACATTCGACGTCGTCTGCTTGGCTCGCTGGTCATGGTGATTGGCGCGATGTTGATTGTCACGCTCGGTCGCTCTCGAGGATGAATGAACGCAGAGCATTCGCCGCCCTTCTCGCACTGTTTGCACTCGCCGGCTGGTCCAACGGACGCCGCCAAAATCGGAACGATCTTC
The DNA here is from genome assembly GCA_963773005.1 of uncultured Acidobacteriota bacterium. Taxonomy (GTDB): domain Bacteria; phylum Acidobacteriota; class Vicinamibacteria; order Vicinamibacterales; family 2-12-FULL-66-21; genus DATBJJ01. The sequence goes on along the minus strand of CAVYZR010000012.1, from coordinate 487,949 downwards.
CCGCGCATCGCAAAGGCGCAACGAGGTTATTTGGGGCAGGACCCTTTCGGCGTCCATTCGCTCGACAGCATCGTCCATGGCTTCGACGCATCATGAAGGACGAGGGTCAACCCGTGGCGAGTTTCCGTTCCGACGCTGGACAACATCATCGGCGGACCCTCACGCACTACGGCCGACTGGCCAGCCCGCATGACGGTGATGCCCTCGGGTGTCTCGAGGCACTGTGCTCCGGACAACAGGTACCAAGCTTCGGGACCCGCGTGCAGGTGGATCGGCGTGTGCTGTCCTGGCGGGATCGTGGCCTCGAGGTAACGAGCCGTATACGTTCGGCCAACATCATGAGGGAGCGGCCCGACGACCGCCACCCGTTCCCCGGCAACCGGGCGCCAGTCGGCGCTCGCAATCGCGAATAGCCACGTCTTGCCAAACGCCCGGACGACCGTGCCGTTCGCCGGCTTCAGCGCCTCAGCGGTGGACCGATCAGGATACTGGTACAGGTGCCAGAAGACCGGGCTCGGCGGAAGCACGCCCACGTCTTCGATTGCGCTGACATAACAACCGATGTCCGAGGTCCGCTCCGAAACGGGAGTCTCGCAGGGGCCGGGAAGCTGTGCGCGCTCGCTACCGCACGTCGGCAGCTCCAACAGACCGACCATGATGGCCGAGACGATTCCGGGGAAGTTGTTCACGAAGGTCTCCCATGGGCGCGCCGGTGTCACACTGACACGCGACTTGTGGCCCGCGAGCGCATTGTCGCGTGGGGAACGCTGCCGGGCCATGGGGGCCGTCTGTTGATTGGCTGAAGTTTGTCTAACCTCGCAAGTGGCCCTGTACGCGCGACTTATGCTGCGTTCACCGCAAGGTGTTCCGTCAGGCGGCTATCGTTCCGAGGCCCAGCGAATCGCGTTGAAGACCAGCGCCTTGAACGCGCTGTTCTGGAACAGGTCGGCTTTGTGTCCGAACTGAAAGTACACGTTCCGCGCTTTGTAGTGCGGATTGGTCCAGATGACAGGGTGATCGCCCATCTTCACGGTGCGCGCCGGCACGTAGCTGTTCTCGTCGACGTTGGCGAGCACGTGCACGTCGGGTCGAGGCGATCGGTCGTAGGTGTACCACTCGTCGTTCTCAATCGTGAATGCCGCCGGGAGTCCCTTGACCACCGGATGCGCTGAGTCTTCGACGCGGACCGTCCCGGTCGCGAAGTCGGGGATGTAGCTCTTGAACACGACGTTGCCCATGAACTGATGGAAGAAGGGAGACATCTCGAAGCCGTCGAACTTTCCGAGCAGCGACGCGTGGTGAAAGCCCACCCATCCGATCGTCCCGTGCTCCATCGCCTTCTTGAACGCGGCCTCGGCCACCGGCGTCCAGCGGTACGGTGGATAGTTGACCTGAACGAACAGGTCGTGCGCCGCCAGATAGGCGTCGTCGATCGGATCGGTCGTGCGGATGTAATCAACCGTGAATCCTTCTTTCGCCGCTGTTTCCTGCAGCCAGCGCAGCGCAGCGTCAGCGAACGGCTGGTGAATCGTCTGGCCCGGTTCGGCCAGGGCGATGATTCGACGCGTGCCCCCCGCGATCTCTGCCTTTGGTTTCTTGACGAACAGTTTGTCAACCGGGAGACTGGCATCGAACGCCAGGTTGAAGAACCCGATCATCATCTCGTCCCAGCTCTGGTCGCCCCACTTCACTTCCTTCGTCGGGTCGGCGTTTTCGGGGTTGTTCGGCGAGTTGTCGAAATGGGCGGTGCAGTCGATCCTGGCACCTTTCGGCAGCGCGATCGGTCGCTCGAGGTTGTACCAGTTCTGCCAGTGCCAGTCGAATCGGGGCACTTTGAGCAGAATGTCCGTCTTGCCGGAGGGATACACGACGCGGTACTCGAAGTCCTTCCCGCGGCCGTGCATGTGCGGATGCAGGCTGGCGAGCTTGACGTCCGTGCCCACTTCAAAGCTCGCGTCGACGCGATAATTCGGATCACCCGGCGGAATCCTGAACGTGTCGTTCACGGCCGACAGCGTGAGGACGCGCTCTCTCGGCGGCTGTTTGGCGAAGACAATGCCGAGCCGTGTGCGATCGGTCCGCGCATGGCCGTGCGGTGTGTAGTGCATCTGGAACACGATGTCCGATCCGGCCTTGATGAGCTTTGCCTGCCCAGGCTCGAGAATTTCCGCCGGTTGGCCCGGTGCGTAGCCGACCAGAAAATCGCTGGGCAACGCGCCGGTTTCCGTCTCTTCATCGGTGCTGACCTTCGGCGCCGTGAAGAAGACGCCGGCCGGCTGGCCTCGGAACCACTTAGATTTCGGCTCGCGAACGAACGCGATGAGGTGATGCACGACGTCCCGCTCCGTGGGACGCACTTCCGCCGCCTGGATCCAGCGGTCTTCAGTGAAGTGCGTCGGGACGATGACGTGCTGATAGTCGACGACGCCGTGCTCCGGGACCTCGAAGGGCATGGGCAGCTCGAAGACCATGTCCGGTGTGCCGATGCCCCAACCTTCAACCCACTTCGCGGGCGCCGGCAGATCGCGCGGATCGCCTTCTGGCGTTCCGCCATCGGCCCACCTCACGATCGTGTCGATCTCGGGCGCGCTCAGGCCCATGGCGTTCGAGAACTTGCCGTAGCGCGGATCGGCGAACCAGGGCGGCATCTTCCCCTCGACTAAAGCGTCCGCGATCTTGGTCGCCTGTCGGCGCACGTCAACATAGGTCAGCAACGAAAACGGGCCGGCTTCACCGGGACGATGGCAGACCTGACAATTCTTCTGGACGATTGGCGCGACGTCCTTCGAGTAGGTGGGGATATTCACCGAGGGCGCGGTTGCGGGCGCTTGCGCTTGCGCGCCGGACACATTCGCCGAGCGCGCAGCGCCCGCCGCAACGGCGATCAACGCCACTATCATCACCACCCGTGTGAGACGTCTTCTCATGGTCACAGCTCCGAGCATATGACAACGCGTGTCAGCAACGAGTGATTGCATGGAAGCGGCAGCTTTTGTGACAGAAACGCCACGCTAGTGTCCCGAATCAGAAATACGTCACCATTTTTCGGGCGGGGCATCCCCGATGGCGGCGTTGCTCCTCCCTTGAATATGCCGAATATTCGCGGTCGTCGCGCCTTGCCCTCGGGGCGCCGCGCTCCGAAAAATTTGGCAACGTATTTCTGATCCGGGACACTAGCGCTCCTTGTAGTGCTCGCGATATTTGCGTGGTGTGCGTCCGAATTGCCGCCGGAATTCGCGCGAGAAGTGGCTCTGATCGGCAAAGCCGCATGTCAAGGCGATTTCCGACAACGATTCATTCGTGTGCATCAAGGCGCGAGTCGCAATGCGCAACCGAAGCTTTCGCAGGAATTTCTGCGGGGTAAGATGGAAGGCGGCACGGAACTGCCGTTCGAACGCGCGGAGCGACATGTTCGACAGGGACGCGAGCTGCCGATTGGTGATCTCGTGATGGAAATGGGCGCGCATGTGGGCCAGCGCGGGCCCGAAGCCTGGGCGGGGTGCCTCGAGGCTGCTCGTTGGTCCGGCGGCCCGAGTAATCCCCGCCGTGCCAATGATCGCGCCCTTCGCGTCGACGACGGGGATTTTGTCGGTCGTGTGCCAGACCGTCGTGCCGCGAGACTCTCCTAACCGTTCGAGCCGATTGATAATGCGGTGGCCAGCCAGCACGTGTTCGTCATCGTGTCGGAATTGATCGGCCAGGAACGCCGGGGACAAGTCATAGTCAGTCTTGCCCAGTATGCTGTCGACCGCGACCGACACATTTCCACCCGGGTGGTCGAGAGAGTATTGAATGAGGAAGGCTCGATTGACCCAGAGATAACGCCCCTGCCGGTCCTTCACCCACGCCAGCACGTCGGGAAGAAAGTCCAGCAGCTGAGCGAAATGAGATGAGATCTTGCTGGAAGTCATCTTCTTCATTCGACGATGGTGCTCTCGGTCTACCGCGACAAGAGCCACTGCAGGATGTTGTCGATCATCGTCGGTAGCGGCGGCGCCGAGTAGATTTGATCGCCGTGACCGTAGTTGACGTATACCATCCGGTATTTGGTGTTGATCCATGCGACCGGAATGTCGCCGCCGTTCAATGTGTTCTTGACGCCGAGCGGAAAGTTCGAGCCGTCGAGCGTCAGCAAGACCTTGACGTCGGGGCTGGCGCGCGGGCTCGGCGTCCACGCGTACCACTCGTTGATTGGCGCGACAAACGTCGCCGGCACGCCTTTCAGGATTGGGTGCGCCGGGTCGTCGGCGTTTACGCGCGCCGGCATCGACGGCCAGTTGTTGGCGCTGAACCTGCCACCCCCCATGAACTCGGTGAACCACGGCCACGCGCTTGCACCGAATCCGGAGACGTGGAATCCAAGCCAGCCGCCTCCGCTCCCCATGTACCGCTCGAACGCCTGGCGCTGCGCCACCGTGTGCGGCATGTCGTTCAGCCAGATCACGACACGGACATCCCTTAGATTCGCTTCGTTCAGCGCGTCCCAATCGCTGGTCGTGGCAAATGCGTAGCCGCCCGCCTGTGCGCCAGCGCCGAACGCTCGCATCGCCTGCTGCGCGAACAGGAAGTGATCGAGCTCGCCGCCGGGCGTGAAAAACGCCAGCACCCTCGGAGGCGCGGTTGGGGGCTGCCGCGCGAGCAGGCATGGCGGGGCAAGAAGGGTTGCTGCAACGCAGCCGATCGCCAGTAAGATTCGCCGCATGACGCGCCATACTACCTCGCACCGACCGGCCATCGCATTGGCCGCGCTCCTGTGTCTGGCCGCGGCCGTCGTTGCTCAAGTCGGGGCGGAGGTCGGTGTCACCGACGGACCCAAGGGCGTGGTCGTCAACACCCGCAACGGCAAAGCGTATGCCGCGTTTCCCGACCTCGGCATCGTCAAGATCGTCACTGGCACCGCGGGGCCGGTGATCACGCTCAAGACCGGCGCCAACGTCAAGAATCTCACCCTGGATCCGCGCAGCGGCCGGGTGTACGCGATGAATCGCGGGCCCGGCACCATCTCGGTCATCGATCCTGACAGCGACGCGATCGTTGGTTTTCTCAAGGCCGATCGCGGCAGTCTGACGGCGCTCAATCCCGTCACGAACAAGCTGTACGTGTCGGCCAGCACCGGGACGGATCCTTCCGTGATCGATCTCGAGACGAAGTCCTCGACGACGATTCACGCCGGCACGGAAGGCAACGCGCTGTCGGTCAATGTCAAGGCGAACAAGATCTATTTCGTCGGCTACGAGGACAACTTCCTGACCGTCGTCGATGGCGTCACCAACGAGCCGGCGCGGATCGAGGTTCCTGGCTTTCATCAGTGGGACTCAGCCTTCAACGAAAAGAACGGACTCCTCTATCTACCGACGCCGAACAATAATGCTGTCACGGTCATTGACACGCAGACCAGCGTTGTCTCGATGGTTGGGACCGGCAGCGTGCCGATGGCAGCGGCCGTCAATGAAGTCACGAACCGCGTCTACGTCGTGAACTACGCGAGCAGCGACGTCACGGTCATTGACGGCGCGTCGAACCGGCCGATCGCCACGGTGAAAGTCGGGTTGTGGCCGCAGCAGATCGCGATCAACACCAAGACGAACATGATCTATGTCGTCAACACACACGCGAACAGCGTGTCCGTGATCGACGGCCGGACGAACACCGTCGCGGCGACGGTGCCCGCAGACAAAGGGCCATGGGCCGTGGCGGTGAACCCGGTGGCCAACATGATTTACGTCGCCAACCGCCTGAGCGACAAGGTGACCGTGATCGACGGCCGCACGAACAAGGCCGTGCAGCGATAATCGGCGGGCATCGAGGAGCTCCCTATGCGTTCACCCCTGCGAATCGTCTCAGGCATCGGCGTGTCCGTGTGTCTTGTGGCCGGCGCATCGCTCGTCGGACAGGTCCAACCCCCGCCCAAGCGCCTGCTGGTGATCGGCGAAGAAAAGGGCTATCGACACGAAGCCGTGACGCACGCGATGGTCACGATCGAGCGGCTCGGCAAAGAGACCGGCCTGTGGGACACGGTGATCCGCACCGACACCGAGGCGCTTACGAAGAAGAAGCTCGAATACAACGCGAAGAATTTGGACGACTTCGACGCGGTCGTCTTCTACACCGGCGGCACGCTCGAGATGGACGCCAGCCAGCAAGGCGACTTCCTTTCCTTCGTCCATGACGACGGCAAGGGTTTCATCGGCATACACAGCGCGACGATCACGTTCACGAAATGGCCTGCGTACGGCGAAATGATCGGCGGCTATTTCGACGAGCACCCGTGGGGCACGTTCGACGCGCCTGTCATCGTCGAAGACCCGGCGTTCCCGGGCATGAAGCAATGGCCGTCGACGTTCACGATTAACGACGAGATCTATCAGATCAAGAACTTCTCGAGGACGACGACGCGCGTCCTGATGCGGCTCGATTCGTCGAAGCTGGATCTCAACAACCCGCGCGTTCATCGCAAGGACGGCGATTTCGCGGTCACATGGGCCAAGATGTACGGCCAGGGCCGCGTCTTCTACTCCACGCTCGGCCACGTCGAAGCCAACTGGGACAAACCCGAGATGCAGACGATGTTCGTCGAAGCAATCAAATGGGTGCTCAAGCTCGTCGACGCTGACGTCACTCCGCGGGCAGCGCGCCAGTAGCTGATCCTACCCGGCCAGACGCGTGGGCGGCGCGTCAACGTGCGGTTTCAAGGAGTCGGCGGGCGCGGCAGCGTCAAGAGGCCCGGCAGCCTTTGTGCCGGACCCCTGTTCAAACCCCTGTTATTGTGGGCCGCAGCCGTCGACCGGCGGGTTCACGTTCAGGATTGGCGGAGTGTCCCGATCGATCGACTTGAGGAACTGCACGAGGAATCGCCGGAACAGCGGGACGCCGAGAATGTCCAGATGATCGGGCCGGCCTGCTGTTCGATGCGTGACGTTCCTCAGGACGTCGTCGAGCGAGGCAGCGGCGCCGCTGTGCAAGTAGGGCGCGCTGGCGAAGACCGAGATCAGTGAGGGCACGTTGAACCCGAGAACGCCACGGGCCTGGACGTTCGCGGCGTTGTTGGCGCGGATCTCGTTGCTGACACCGTCAGTGAAGAGGGCAGGGTCAAATGTGCCGACGCGGCACAGGAATCTGACCAGCTGCGCGTCGACCACGTCGGTCGCGACCGGCGGCGGCGTGTAATCGAGCGAGCTGATTGTCCAGTTCTTCCCGCCGTGGCAGTTCTGGCAGCCCTGCACTTCGAAAACCACCCGGCCGATCTGGGTTCCGAAGTCGTGATTCGGAACAGGGGAGATCGGCGCGCGAACGCCGACGGCCAGGTAGGTCGCAATCGCGTCGAGATCTGCGCTCAAGCCGCCGTTGGCGGTCGGGAGCAGATCCGGCAGTTGGGCGAGCCCTGCGGCCCCTTCCGGCACCGCCGCACCATTGGCATCGGTCCGTATCAATCCGCCGCCACCCGAGACCGCGCGAACGTTACGGGTGAAATCCTGGACTTCGTCCCGCACCGCGGACCAGTTGAGCGCCCGCTGATGCGAGTCTGGCAGCACCGGCACGCCGTTGACGATCGTCGCAGCCCCGAACTCGAACGTGCTCTCCATCGAGATCGCCTGGCGCGGGCCATCCGCGAACATCCACGTAACCGTGTCGGTGAGGGCGTTCGGATGACAGCTGTAGCACGTGCCCCAGCCGGTGTCGGACATCCTGCCAGACGGCCGGGCCGAGTTCGGCTGCGTCCCTTCCGGACCGATCGCCGTGTTGAACAGGTACTTGCCTCGCTGCACGGTGGCGGCATCCGTGTTAGGCGCCGGCAGGTCAGCCGACTGGATGCGGGCCAACGTTTTGTACTGAGTCGGGTCGTTTCCCGACACGTCGACAATGGCGATGTCGCGCGAGAGGAAGTCCATCACGTAGGCGCGAGAGTCGGTTCCGTTCAGCACGACGCCGCGTGGATTCTTTCCTCCGATCGTGTCGTCGGGGTCGACCTGGCCGATCTCGGTCGGATCCTTCAGCTCGATTCGAATGATGTTGCCCGGGTCGGCTGCGTTGACCGGCGGATTGATTGTCGGCGACCCGTCGTCGTTCAGAGTCACACGAAGCAGGCGATTCGTCGCCGCCAGCGCGATGAACCCTTCATCAGCGGATCTCTTGAAGGCGACGGCGAACGGATTGGTGTTGAACAACTTCTTGCCAACCGGCTCGAAGGGGACGCCGACGTTCATGTTGAGTGTCTTGAACGCTTCGAGGTTCTGCTCGATGTCGATTGTCGACAGGCAGCTCTGGACGTTGACGTTGAACCGGAAGGGACCATTCGGGGAGGAGCAAGTGCCTGGAATATAGGCCAGGCCATCCTTGATGGTGATCGATTCGAGGAGGTTGGGAAACGCCCCGGTGACGTTGTCGAAAACGGCGGTGAGCGGTTCGCGCGCCAGCGTATTGCCACCCGATAGGAAGCCGGTGTCGGGCAGCGGGGCGAGGCGGACGGTGCCGATCACGTGGTTGCTCTGCGCGTTGATGACGGTGATGCGTCCTTCCCGACCGTCGTCCGCGCCTTCGCTCTGGGTCAATGGGCGCGAATCGCCGGCGGGCTTCAGCGCCAGGAACTGCGTGACGAACACCCTCTTCCCGTCGGCGCTGATGGCAATCCCGTGCGGCTTCACGCCGACGTTCTTGATCGTCTCGATGACCTCGTTGCGGCGCGTGCTGATCACCGAGACGGTGTCGGACGACTGATTGGCGACGTACAACCTGCGTCCGTCTGGCGTCAGCGCGCAGCCGAACGGTTCGATGCCGACTTTTATGATGTCGATCACTTTCTTGTGGAACGTGCTGATCACGGACACGGTTCCGCTCGCCATGTTCGTGACATAGGCCCGCTCGTCATTGGGCGTGATGGCCACGCACCATGGTTCTTTTCCCACACGAATCTCAGCGACCTTGATGTTCTCGTCGTCCTTGACCTTGAACACCGAGACCGAATCGTTGTCCGGATTGACGCTCCAGACGTAATCGTCCTCGTGGGTGACGGCGATCGGGCTCGAGCGGGTCGCGAGGGCGGTCTGCGTCTTTCCCTCGGCGGTGGCGGACTGGCTCAACCATTCTGCGGCGCCCAGCAGAAGTGGGGCGCCTAGAAGGATCGCGGCTACCGCCCGTACGACGAGTCTTCGCTTGCTCATGATTGCCTCCTTACACGTAATCAGCAGAACGCTCGAGGTACTCGCCTGGCTTGGAGGGAACGGCGGAAGCGGATGCCAAACTGGGAGTCTTGCCACGTTCTGGCTTCGAGTGCAGCGATCCTATGCGTCTCGCATCACGCAGACATGTCTGTTCGGTAAGCGAACCATTAGGATGTCGCTCGAGGTCAGCTGGGAGACATGCCACACTGTGACGCGACCACAGCTCGGCCGCAGTTCGCGGTGTGACGATCACCAGCAGGACCGCGCGCGCGGCCCACTAGGGGGAATGTCGAGCAATGGCATGCTGACCGTCAGCCTGGACGCGACGGAAGCAGCAATCGCGCGCGCCGCGCGCGCGTCCGGATGCACGTCGCCCGGCACACGCCAGGCGGGATCGATCTCCACCAGCAGGCAAGGCAGCCCCGGCGCGTCGAGGATCCGGCGCCGAAGCGCCTGTTCGACGCGGTCCTCGGGACCGACCTGCAGCACGAGCACGAGCGGCGTGGCCCCGCGGGCCGCGGCCAGCCGCACCAGGGCATCGAAGACCTCGCGGGTGACTGCGATGCCGCGTTCGACGGTCTCGTCGCTGCGGTAGGGCGCCACCAGCTGCACGAGCGATCGCAGCCGTCCGTGCGGGACGCCCGGTAGCCACGTCAATCCCGGACCGAGGTGCGGCCGGTCGTCATCGAGGTTGCGGCCAAAGAGCGTCGTCACGAACATGGCGACCACCGCCACCGGGCGGCGAAAATTCGGCAGCTCGGCCTGCGCTCGCAGGAACGCCTGGTCGCTGCCGTAGCCGTCGACGGCCAGGTTCGCGCTTTGCAGCCCGAGCATCGCGCCGACCTGCGCGGGGATTGACTCGTCCCACGTGAGCCCCTTCCCGAACATCACGGACTCACCCGTGAACAGAATGGTCGGGCGGTCGGGGTCCACGGGTTCGTCGGCACGACGGACGCGATAACCAGCCGCGTCGAAGGTGTAGTCGATAGCTCGTCCGCCGATGGTTCCGCGGCCCGTGCGAGACGGAACGAACCTCCACCCGAGCCGGGCGTCGGCCATCCGCCGCGGCTCCTGGTCGCGGCCGAGCCACTCGGCGGGACGCAGCTCTACGTAGCGGAGGACCAGCTCGCTGGCGACGAGCGCGAGGGCGGCGGCCATCGCCACGTGGACGACGCGGCCCGGCGACTGCGCGACGACACGCGCGAGGGGTGCACGCACGACGAGTGCGAGCCATACGCCGAGCCCGCCGATCGCGCAGCGCGCGATCGTTTCCAGCAGGACGTAGGTCCGACGCGTCAGAAAGAAGGACGGGAGGAAATGCCGGTCGAGCCAGCCCTGGTTCGCCAAAAGAGCGACGCCGAGGAGTGCGCCGCCGAGGAGCGCCACCGCGATCTCGACAGCCCGGCGCGCGGCCGGGTGCTCGGCGGAACGGTCGTGATGACGGATGGGCATCGGCGATCGGGCATCTGAGAGGGTATGCTAGTCTCCTGCCTCGCGGAGTCGCCATATGCCTTCTCCCGCGCGAGTCGCACCGCTCGACCGGCTCCTGCGCCCGATTCACCGATGGGTGTGGAGCGACTTCGACCGGCGCGTGCGCAAGCTGCTCGCGTTCGGGGAAGTCGAGTCCGATGGCGGGCGCGACATCCTCCGGGCCGCCGAGCTGACGCCGGATCCGTTGTTGCGCCGGCTCTACCTCGAGCATGCCATCGACGAGCTGCATCACGGCGATCTCTTCCGTCAGCGCGGCGCCGCACTCCTCCGCAACCGTTCGACGCACTTGAAGACGCTCTTCAACGGGACGCCGCTACCCGGCGGGCACGGGCTCGACGACCTGTCCGTCCAGGACGAGCCCGACCATCGCCTGCTGGCTTTCCTGCACATCGCGGAGAAAGCCGCCGCCGGCCGCTTCACCATCTACCGGGAGCTCGTGGACGACGATCCGCAGACGCGCGAAATCTTCGAGGAGATCCTCCGCGATGAAGTCTTCCACATGAACTACACCTACACGCAGCTGGCCCGCGTCCTGCCGCGCTCGTACCGGCGACAGGTGTGGCGCGCCCGGGCAAGCCGGTTCTGGAAGCGCTATCTGCGGATCGCGATCGCGATCGCGAGCGTCATCGGCGCCGCGATCCTGACGATCATCTACTTCGTCGTGCTGCCGCCCTTCGCGTGGCTGGCGAGACGGGCCGAACGGCGTGAGCCTCTGGGGTGGACGCCGAGCCCCCGCGGACCCGACGAGTCGCCGACGAGTCAATACTGATGCGGATCCTCGGGATCTCCGCCCACTATCACGATTCGGCGGCCGCGCTCCTCGTCGACGGCGTACCGGTCTGCGCCGTGCAGGAGGAGCGGCTGTCGCGGCACAAGAACGACGCGACGTTTCCGGCGGGCGCGATCGAGTGGTGCCTGGATCACGCCGGGCTGGGTCCCGCCGACCTCGACGCGGTCGTGTTCTACGAGCGCAGCCTGCTGAAGTTCGAGCGGATCCTCACCTGCACGCTCCGCGCCTTCCCGCGCTCGTGGCGATCGTTTCCCCACGCGATGAAGAACTCACTCGGCGAGAAGATCTGGGTCCGCGGCATCATCTCGTCGCACCTCGGCGTGCCGGCGCACAAGATCTACTTCACGCGGCACCACGAAGCGCACGCGGCGGCCGCATTCCTCACGGCGCCGACGCGGCGCGCGGCCATCCTCACCGCCGACGGCGTCGGGGAATGGGCCACACTCACGGTCGGGCACGGCGAGCGCCACCCCGACGGCCGCACCGAGATCACCCCGCTGCGCGAGATTAGGTTCCCGCATTCGCTCGGGATGCTCTACTCGACTTTCACGGCCTATCTCGGCTTCGCGGTCAACGACGACGAGTACAAGGTCATGGGCCTCGCCGCCTACGGGCACCCGACGATGACCGAGCAGGTCCGCAAGGTGATCCGGCGTACCTCCGACGGCGGCTTCGCGCTCGTCCCGGAGTACTTCGAGTTCCAGACGACCGCCACCCGATCGTACGCCTCGCGGTTCGTCGATCTGTTCGGACCGCCGCGCAACCCCTACGACCCGATCGACCTCGAGACTGTCGAGGGCCGGCGTTTCGCGGACTGCGCCGCCAGCGTGCAGCGCGTCCTCGAAGACACGCTGGTGGACATCGCGCGCGCGCTCCATCACGAAACCGGTCTGGCCGATCTCTGCTACGGCGGCGGGGTGGCGCTGAACGGCGTTGCCAACGCGCGCCTCCTCGCGGAGTCCGGCTTCGAGCGCGTGTTCGTGCCCCCGGCTCCCGGCGATGCCGGCTGCGCCCTCGGCGCGGCGCTCTATGCCGACCGCATCTACCTCTGTAACCCGGACCGGGAGTTCCCGGATCATCCCTTCTGGGGACCGGTCGTCGCGGCCGAGGACCTGGCGCGCGCGGCGCGCGAAGACGATCAGGACGTCGCCGAGCTGGAGGATGCCGAGCTCATCGAACGAGTTGCCGACGCGCTCGCCAGCGGCCGCGTCGTGGGATGGATGGACGGCGCGACGGAGTTCGGGCCCCGGGCCCTGGGGCATCGCAGCATCCTGGCCGCACCGCATTCGGCTGACATGCGCGATCGCCTCAACCGCGACATCAAGTACCGCGAAGAGTTCAGGCCGTTTGCCCCGGTCGTGCCTGTCGAAGCCGCCGAGACCTACTTCGAACTGCCGCCCGGCGGCGCCCGACTGGCCCGCTTCATGTCGGGGGTGTTCCCGGTCCGGCCGGAGTGGCGGGCACGGCTCGCCGCCGTCACGCACGTCGACGGGTCGGCCCGGCTGCAGGCGCTCGAGCGCAGCATGGCGCCGCGCCTCCACGCACTGCTCGAGGCCTACGGTCGTCGCACCGGCATTCCAGTCCTGCTCAATACATCGTTCAACCTCTCCGGGGAACCCATCGTCACGCGTGCGCTGGAGGGGTATTCGAGCTTCCGGCGTTGCGGGATTGACCTGCTCGTCGCTGGTCCGACCCTGGTGTCGAAGCGCGCGGTCCCGAAGGCGAGGCCGGCGAAGGAGGACGAGTCATGGTGGTCAGAAGGACTAGCGGAATCCGGCGCCGTCTGATCATGCTGAGCACGGTCGGCGGCTCCGTCGCGGACCTCGTCCGCGGCATGTGGCGTAGCGAGCGGGGCAACCGCTGGCTCCTGCCGCTCGCGGTGTTCCTCTGCTTGTTCGGCGCGGTGCTGATCCTGGCGACTACGGTCGAGGCGCTCGCGCCGTTCATCTACGCGATCTTCTGAACCGTGGACGGCTTCCGCGAGCTGCTCGCGTGCCCGGCGTGCGCAGGGGCGCTCGCGGCGGACTGGTCCTGTCGCGGGTGCGGCACCCGCTACGAAGTGCTCGATGGAATCCCCGCCCTGCGGCTGCCCGGCGACCAGCGCACCGACGCGGTCCGGCGCTTCTACGAGCGGGCGCCGTTTCCCGGCTATCCACCGCGCGACAACCTGCAGGCGCTGCGAGCCCGCGCTGAGCGCAGCCCTTTGCCGCGCCTGATCGATCGCGCAATCCCCGGCGACGCGCGGATTGTCGAGGTGGGATGCGGCACCGGCCAGATGTGCCTGTTCCTGGCCCGCGCCGATCGCGTGGTCGTCGGCGCCGACCTCACCCGCGCGTCGCTCGCGCTTGGTGCCGGAGCCGCGCGCCGCTTCGGGCTCGAGCGGGTGCAGTTTGTCGAAACCGACCTCCAGCGACCGGGCCTCAAGGCGGGCGCCTTCGACGTGGTCTACTCGTCGGGCGTCCTGCACCACACGCCGGATCCGCGCGCCTCGTTCGCGCGACTGGCCCAGCTGGCGCGGCCCGGCGGGACCATCGTGGTCGGCGTCTACAACGCGTTCGCGCGGCTGCCCGCAAGGCTCAGGCGCGTAGCGGCGCGTCTCTCCGGATTCCGGATCGTACCGTTCGATCCGGTCCTGCGCGAGCGTCGTCACGAGCCGGCACGGCGGGAGGCATGGCTGCGCGATCAGTACGGACATCCCGAGGAGCACACGCACACGCTCGCCGAGGTGCAGGGCTGGTTCGCCGAGAACGACGTCGAGTACCTCCGGGCCTATCCGAGCGCGGTGCTCGACGACGAGCCGGAGGAGCTGTTCGCGCACGCGCCCGACAACTGGTGGCCCGAGGGATGGTTGGCGCAGATGGCGTGGATCTGGTCGCTCGGCGGCGAGGGCGGACTTTTCTTCACTGTCGGCCGCCGCCGCGGGGTGCGGCACGCCGTGACGTCGCGATAGGAAACTCGACTCCGGTTGCGAATGATGGATGAGGTCGCGATCCCAATTGACTTGCGATTTCCGCCATTTCCGACCTGAAATGACCTGAACCGCCGTTCTCATCGCGCGCATGTCTACTTCCGCGCTTCCGCGATGGCGGCCTGCTGCGCGCGGCGCCGCACCCAGACCCAGCGCACCGCGGCGATCGCCACGACGACCATCAGCATCCTGACCGCGGTCGCGAGCCCCGCCGGACCTGGCGGCCACCACTCGTACTTCACAAGCGTCGATCCGCGCTCGATCATCCAGTGCCAGGCGGTGTGCGCCGCCAGCGCTGACGCGATGACGATGCCGACGCGCCGCGGCACGACGAACCTGAACACCAGCCAGAGGAGCGGCGCCAGCAGCGCGACCACCAGCAGTTGGCCGAGCTCCACCCCGACATTGAAGGCGAAGAGCGACGTAACGACGTGCGCGCCGGCAAACTGCAATGTTTCGCGCAGCGCGAACGAGAAACCGAACCCGTGCACAAGGCCGAACCCGAAGGCGATGATCCATCGTCGCGACACGCCCGGCTCGCCGGCGCCCTCGGGCCGTGCCGCGAGGACAATGTTCTCGAGCGCCATGTAAACGATCGAGACGGCGATCAGCGTCTCGATGAGCGGCGGAAACCAGAGCGCGTCGGGCGCGTAGCCGAACGCCGCGCTGAAGAGCGTGATCGAATGCGCCACCGTGAACGCGGTGACGACGACGGCGAGCGACTTGAGCCCTCGCGCTGGCAGGACCAGGCAGAAAAGAAACAGCAGGTGATCGAATCCCTCGAGAATGTGGGCGAAGCCAAGCCGGACGAAGCGCCATGCCGCCTGATGCCAGCGCGGATCGAGCGCCACCGGGCCGGGATCGCCAATGAACTCGAAGGCGCGCTCGGGATGGTCAGGCGCACGGAACCGCAGCACCGTCACGACGCGGAGACCGAAGCGTGCGACCGCGGGATCGATTGCGATTCGCCCGCGCTCGGAGGCGATGGGGTACTCGAGCGCGATGTCGAACAGTGCCTGGTTCCACGGCACCGCTGTGTCCGGCGGCAGCGGCGGTTGTCGGAAATGCGCCCGCGCCGTCTCGACATCGGCAAAGCTCCGGTCGGACGGCAGCGAGACGCGCAGCGCTGTGATCGTCGGCGCCTCGAGGCGACGGCCGTCCTCGTCGATGGTGAGCGCCGGGACAATCCAGAGACGCGCCGCCCCGCGCAGTATCGCGTCGAGCCTGGACGGATTCGAGAGGTCGAGAAAGACGACGCCGTCGCGGGTCGGAAACGTGATATCCCGCATCGCCGCCAGCGGCACGCGTACGAGCACGTGCAGGCGCTGGCCCTCCGGCCGCGCGAAGAGCTGGACCAGCACGTCCGCCGGGATGTCGTGCGCCGCCGGCCGGACCAGCCCCGGCCCGGCGATAAGTAGCGCGGCGACGATGGCGGCACCGGCCCGCACCCGGTGACGCGGTCGCTGTATACTCACGGCCATTCGCGGAGATTCTATGCAGAGATGCATCGGCATGACCATGGCGGCCTCCGCCGCCGTCGCCGCGTCCTGGATTGCCTTCGACGATGTGAACGTCGCCGCAGAGCGTCCTCGAACGTTTGCGCAAGCGACGCCAGGCGCCCTCAACTTCCAGGTCGATCCCCTCTGGCCGCAGCCGCTGCCGAACGGCTGGGTTCTCGGCTCGGTCACCGGAGTCGCGGTCGACGAGCGCGATCACGTCTGGATCGTGCATCGTGGCGCCGCGTCGTTGACGGCGCGCACTGAAAATGGTCTCGGCACCGACCCGCCGACCGCCGAATTCTGCTGCCGGCCGGCGCCACCGGTCCTCGAGTTCGATCCAGCGGGAAAAGTCGTCAGCAGCTGGGGCGGACCGGGTGACGGCTATGACTGGCCGGAATCTCCAGGCGGCATTGCCGTCGACGCGAATGGGATGGTGTGGATCGCGGCGGCAGGATTTCCTGAGGCGATACCGGGCGGCGGCCGTGGCGGGCGCGGTGCGCAAACCGCGACGCCGCCGTCCCCGCCCAGGCCGGTCGATGCGCATGTCCTCCAATTCACGCGCAGCGGCAAGTTCGTGCGACAGATTGGCAAGCCGGGTGTGACCGAAGGGAACGCGAGCCGGACGTCGCTCAATCGCCCTGCCGGGCTCGAGGTCGATGCCGCGGCGAACGAGCTCTACGTCGCCGACGGCCACGGCAACCGCCGCATCGTCGTGTTCGACGCCACGAGCGGCGAGTACAAGCGGCATTGGGGCGCCTACGGCGCCGCCCCCGACGATGCAATCTCTGCGGCGTACGATCCGGCGGCGCCGCCGGCGAAGCAGTTCCGGACGGTCAGCTGCGTGACGATCGCCAGAAACGGCCTGGTCTACGTCTGCGATCGACAGAACAACCGCATCCAGGTGTTCGACAAGAGCGGCAAGTTCGTCAAGGAAGCCGTCGTGGCGAGGGGGACGCTGGCCAACGGCGCGGTCTGGGACGTTGCCCTCTCCGCCGACCCGGCACAGCGATACCTCTTCGTCGCCGACGGCACTGACCAGAAGGTCTTCGTCCTGCAGCGCGACACGTTGGCGCCCGCGGGAGAGTTCGGCGGCGGCGGCCGGTGGCCCGGATATTTCTTTGGCGTCGGCAGCGTCGCCGTCGACTCGCGAGGCGACGTCTTCACGGGCGAAACGTTCGAAGGCAAGCGCGTGCAGAAGTTCGCGCCGCGCCGTTAGAAGCTGCCGAATAGGCATGACGTTCCAGGTACGAGCGAGCGAGCAGTGCGAGCGAGCCACGCGAACGGAGCGCGCCGGCAGAGCGGCGCGCGAGAGAGCGTGTCGGGGAGTTCGAGGGGCGAAGCCCCTCGGTTAAAAGAGACATCGATGCCGCGTACCTTCACTCTTCTGATTGGCTCTTTGTTTGCCGTGGCGCTGGCGGCGCTCGCGTTCACGGCCGGCGCCCTCGACCGGGCGGCCGCACAAACCACGGTCCAGGCGCCGAAGTTCGAGGTCGACCCGCTGTGGCCGAAGCCGCTGCCGAACGGCTGGCTGATGGGCATGGCGATCGGCCTCGCGATCGACTCCCGCGACCACGTCTGGGTCGTGCATCGGCCCGACAGTTTGTCGCCGGCTGAAACAGCCGCGGAGCAGAACCCGCCGACGGGCACCTGCTGCCGGCGGGCGCCGCCGATCCTCGAGTTCAGCACCGACGGCACGCTGCTGCGATCATGGGGCGGACCGGGCGACGGCTATCAGTGGCCCGAGTCGAACCACGGCCTTGCCGTCGATCACAAGGGCATCATCTGGATGGGCGGCAACGTCGGCGCCGATTCGCAGGTGCTGAAGTTCACGCAGGACGGCAAGTTCATCGCGCAGTTCGGTCGCTCGGGTCAGAACAAGGGCAGCAACGATCCGGAGAACTTCGGCCGGCCGGCAAAGATCTTCGTCGACCCGCGCGAGAACGAGGCCTACATCGCCGACGGCTATCTCAACAAGCGCGTCGTCGTCATCGACGCCGATACCGGCAAGTTCAAGCGGTATTGGGGCGCCTATGGCGACAAGCCGGACGACACGAATCTCGGACCGTACGACCCAGACGCGCCGCCGGCGAAGCAGTTCAGGACGCCCGTGCACTGCTCGGACCTGTCGACGGACAACCTTGTCTACGTCTGCGATCGCCCGAACAACCGGCTGCAGGTCTTCACCCGCGGGGGCAAATTCGTCAAGGAAGCATTTTTTGCCAAGAAGACGCTCGGCGACGGGGCAGTGTGGGACGTGGCGTTCTCACGCGACGCTGAACAGAAGTACTTGTACCTGGCCGACGGCAAGAACGAGCGCGTCTACATCCTGCTGCGGCAGACGCTCGAAGTGCTTTCGAGCTTCGGGGATGGCGGCCGTCAGCCGGGGCAGTTCTTCGGCGTCCACAGCATCGCGACCGATTCGAAGGGCAACATTTTCACAACCGAAACCTACGAAGGACGGCGAGTGCAGAAGTTCGTTTTCAAAGGCGTGACCACCGTGCCTCGCAACCAGGGGGTCGTCTGGCCGGCAAAGTAGTGGCGCCCGGCCTCGCGGCCGCGGGATTCGCAATCGGCCTCGGTCTCGTCATGCTCGGCGCCGCGGCCATCACGGCGCAGGCGCCGCCACAGGCAACGCCGAAGCCGGACGCGGCGCAGACGACGCTGAGCGGGATCTATACCGACGCGCAGGTCACCCGCGGCGAAGAGACCTACTACGCCGCGTGCGTGAGCTGCCATCCAAAGGGCACCTACGCGGGGCCATCCTTCAAGACTACGTGGGGCGATCGGCCGCTCTCGGATCTCTACGACTGGATCCTGAACAAGATGCCCAAGAACGATCCGGGCACGCTGACGCCTGAGCAGTCGGTCGACGTGATCGCCTACATCCTGAAAGAAAATGGCATGCCCGCCGGCAAGACGAAGATGCCGGCGGACGAAGCCGCGCTCAAGGCCATCCGCATCCAGTTGCGTTGACGAGAAGCTGTCTTAAAACAATGCGAGCGAGCGGCAGCGAGCGAGCCTGGCGAGCGGAGGGGGGCGTCGGGCCCCCGCGAGCGCCCGCCTTCGCGCCGTAGGCGCTTCGGCGAGGTCTCGCCGTAGCTTTAGCGGAGGCGGAAGCCAGTAGGGGAGTCCGAGGGGCGAAGCCCCTCGGGTTAAGACTTGACATGAAAGGTGAACGATCGATGGTCCGACGGTCATCCGCGCGACGCGTCGTCCTCGGCAGCCTCGTCTTCGCGCTCGCGGGCGGCGCCTTCACGATGTGGCCGGCCGGTCAGACGCCGGCGCTCGTCCGCGGCAACGCGCCGGGCGAGTGGCGCTATTGGGGCGCTGACGCCTGGAGCACGCGCTACTCGCCGCTCGATCAGATCAACGCATCGAACTTCAACGGGCTGCAAGTGCAATGGCGCTGGAACGGGTCGGTCGACGGCGAAGACGAGTACTATCGGACGACGCCGCTCTATGCCGGCGGCCGGCTGTTCACGGTCGCGACAACGCGGCGCTACGCCTACGCGATCGATCCCGAGAGCGGCAAGACGCTGTGGTCGTGGAAGCTCGATGAAGGCATCCGCCACCAGAAGGCGCCGCGGCAGTTCGCGGGCCGCGGTCTCGCCTACTGGACCGACGGGCGCGGCAACGAGCGCGTGATCGTCGTCACGCCCGGCTATCACATGGCCATCCTCGACGCCAAGTCCGGGACCCCGGATCCGGCCGTCGGCAAGAAGGGCGTCGTCGATCTGATGGAAGGGCTGGGTCTGCCGTTGGTGCCGCTGGCCGTCGACGATACCGAGCCCTTCGAGATCAGCGACACGAGGCCGGCGCGCAAGGCCAAGCCTGGCGAAACCTGGAACGCCCAGACGAAGACTGGCGCCGACGGCACGGTCGGCATCGATCCGGCGCTCGGCCAGGTCGCCGCCAGCTGCCCGCCGATCGTCGTCGGCGACGTCGTCATCGTCGGCAGCTCGCACATTCACGGCTACTATCCGACGCGGCTCCGGAACCTGCCCGGCTGGATCCGCGGCTTCGACATCAAGACCGGCAGGCAGCTGTGGAAGTTCAACCTCATTCCGGAGCCCGGCGAGTTTGGCGCCGACACATGGAAGAACGGGACCAGGATCGGTACGCCTGGCGTCGGCAAGAACGACGCGTGGGCGACCTACTCGGCGGATCCCGATCTCGGCCTCGTCTACATTCCGGTCGGCATGCCGCTCAGCGACGAGTACGGCGGCCATCGCCCCGGCGACAACCTGTTCGGCAACAGCCTCGTCGCATTGGACGTCAAGACCGGCAAGCGGCGATGGCATTTCCAGATGGTCCATCACGATATCTGGGACTACGACACGCCGATGGCGCCGAACCTGATGGACATCACGGTCGACGGCAAGGTCCGGAAGGTCGTGGCGCAGACGACCAAGCAAGGCTGGATCTACACGTTCGATCGCGTCACCGGGGCGCCGATCTGGCCGATGCCGGAGACGCTGGTGCTGAAGAGCGACGTGCCCGGCGAGGCCGCGTCGCCGACGCAGCCGATGCCGTCGAAACCGGCGCCGTACTCGCAGCAGGGGCTCGAAGAAGACGACCTCATCGACTACACACCCGAGATCAAGGCCGCAGCGCTGCACCTCGCGCGCCTGTGCCGGATGGGACCGTACTACGTCCCGCCGTCGGCGATTGATGGCAAGAGCGCCCACCATTGTTCGTGGTACGCGCCGGGCGCGTCTGGCGGCGTGAACATCGACGGCGGAGCCGCGGTCGATCCCGAGACGGGACTCATTTATGTCGCATCGCAATCAGGGTTGAGCACAACAGAGGTCGGCAAGGATCCCTGCTCCGAGCACGACTACACGCAGGCCAGCGCCGACGGTCCGCGAAACAGCTGCGGCAAGCTCGGGGCACCGGCGCCGCCGCCGGGCTACGTGCCACCGCCGCGCGGCGCGACGCCCGAACCAGGCGGACGTGGCGGCGCCGCGTCACAGGCGAGCTACAAGACGGCGTCGCCCGGGACGTCCGCGATCGCGGGCATCTCGATCCTCAAGCCGCGCCAGCTTGGCGGGATCACGGCGTACGACATGAAGAGCGGTGAGAAGGCGTGGTGGATTCCAAATGGCGGCCAGATGGTTGTCCCGGCGCCGCAGCCGGCCTCCCCGGACGCGGCGCTCTTCGCCGGCGTCACGCTGGCGCCGCAGCCGGCCGGTCGCGGCCAGGCGCAAGTCATCACTACGAAGTCGCTGGTGATCTATGGCACCGGCAGGGGAGGCGGGCCGCCCGCCGACGCCAATGGCATGTTCCGGATCTATGCGGTGGACAAGGCGACCGGCAGGGAAGTCGGCGCGGTGCCGATCCAGGCACGGACGAGCGCAGTGCCGATGACGTTCCTGCACAACGGCCGTCAGTACATCGTGTTCGCAACCGGCCAGGCCGCGAACACCGCGCTCGTAGCGCTGGCGCTGCCGAGGTAGAGCTTGCCGCGCCGAAGCGCGTCATGATCCAACGCGCGAAGGCGGGCTACTTCTTCACATATTTCTTCAGCGCCCGTGGTCCGACCTCGGCTCCAAAAATGTTGCCGGCCTGGTCGACGGCGACACCTTCGGCGGCACTGGTGCTTGGCGGCTTGGCCGCAGGATCCGGGATGAAGTACCGAATCGTGCCCTGTTTCCCGTCGCGGATGCTGCCGATCCTGATGCCGCGCATCCAGGCCGACCGTGCCGGGGCGACCGAGCCGGACTCGGAGTCGGCAGCGTACAGCATGTCGTTCTTGTCGATCCACAAGCCGCTAATGCGGCTGTACTGCTCCCAGCCGTGATCGAGCAGCGTGCCTTCCTGATCGAAGATCTGTATGCGGCTATTCGATCGGTCCGCGACGAACAGGCGGCCCTTCGAGTCCCACGCGAGCGAATGCGGCTGGTCGAACTCGCCGGGAGCGCTACCGTACGCGCCCCAGGCTTTGAGGAACTTGCCGTTGCGATCGAATTTGCTGATGCGCGCGTGCGCGGTCGCATTCGACGAATGCCCCTCGCAGACGAAGATCTCCCCTTTGTCGTTGGTGATGACGTCGTTCGGTTGATAAAACGACGCCGGATCGGCCGGCGCGCCGGGCTGGTTGCCGCCGGCCTTGCCGAGCGTGAGCAACAGCGTGCCGTCGGGGCTGAACTTGAAGATCTGATGCCCGATGATTTGCGCCGGCGCTGGCGGCAGCGGCGCATCAGGCGCGGCGCCGCGGCCGCGGCGCGGCAGGTTGTCCTGGCCGTCGGTCAGCCAGACGTTGCCGTCGCGGTCGACGTGAATGCCGTGCGGGAAGACCATCAGCCCGGCGCCAAAGCTGCGCACGAGCGCGCCCGACTGGTCGAACTTCAACACCACGTCGAGCGCTGACATCGCCCCCTTCGCGGCGTCCCAACAGCTGTTGGCGCCGCAGCGTTCGCCGACCCAGATCGATTGGCCGTCCTTGTCGACGTCGACCGCGCTCGTCGATCCCCAGCTGCGGCCCGCCGGCATCTTCGCCCAGCCCTCGATCGTCTGGTAGGGATTGGGCGCCGAGTTGGTCGGCTCGATCGTCGGCTGCGCGACCACGCCAGTGCCAATTGCGAGCGCACACGCCAGGCATTTGAGCGGACCGCGGAATCGAGGGCAGAACATCAGAACGCCTCCTGGTGAGGGGTGTGCCGGCAACAGTTTACTCCGCCGATGCGAGCGAGAGCGGCCGGCATGATCGCGGCGACGCTTGGGTCGCGTGGCCAGGCGATCCACACCTACCTCGATCCGGTTAGTCCTGCCTTCGCACGCTTGTGGTACCCCGAAACGCCTCGATCGCGTGATGCGGCGCGGTGACGGCCCGCGCTATCGTCGCCTCATCAGAGACAACGCTCTCTTGATTGAGTCAACGAGGAGACTGAGGATGACCTTCACGACGATCACCCTGCGGAGCCCGGCGGGACCCATCCCGCAGGATCGATCGCGTGGTCCTCGGCTAGGAGGTGTGTCGTGATCCACTATCAAGATCGGTGGGCTGTTGTGACCGGGGCGTCATCCGGGTTGGGTCGTGGGCTCGCCGCCCGTCTCGCGGACCGGGGCATGTCCTTGGTACTGACCGGTCGCAATGAGACCAGGTTGGACGAGGCGGCGCACCAGATTCGCCGCGCGGCTCCCCTGGTCACGGTCGAGACGGTCGCCGCGGACCTCTCGACCCGGTCAGGTGTGTCCGCGCTGCTCGATCACGTCGGCGACCGCCCAATCGAGGTGCTGGTCAACAATGCGGGGTTTGGCAGCTACGGCCCCTTTGCGGAGTCCGACGTCAAGCGAGAGGGCGATGAGGTGGCAGTCGACGTCAGTGCAGTAGTCACGCTGGCGCGCGCCTTTCTGCCTGGAATGCTCGCCCGAGGCAGCGGCGGAATTCTCAACGTTGCGTCCGCGATCGCCTTTCAGCCGGCGCCGTACCAGGCGGTGTACGCCGCAAGCAAGGCATTCGTGCTGTCGTTCAGCCAGGCGTTGTGGGCCGAGGCTCGCGCGGCGGGCGTCGCAGTCACCGCATTGTGTCCGGGTCCAACTCGCACAGGTTTCGTCGACGCTCTGGGGGCTGATGTGGGACACACGGCGATCTACAGCCGGCTCGCCGAACCCGGGCCCGTCATCGAGGCGGGGCTCCGGGCACTCGACAAGGGCCGGGCCGTAGTCATCCCCGGCCTGCGAACCAAAATAATCGCCGCCGGCGGCCGTTTCATGCCGCGCGAGTGGCTTGCCCTGGTTTCCGCACGGCTACTCCGCCCGGTGAGCGTCGCGTCGCGGCCACCGATCGTGGTTCACAACGAGGTCGTGATTCCTGCTTCCGCCGAACGGGTGTGGGATCTGCTGGCCGACGTCGAACGCTGGCCGTCGTGGTACCGAGCCTGCCGGTGGGTCCGGGTCGAATCACGTGATAGCGCGTCTCGCGCAACGTCCTTCCGCTGGAAAGCACATCCAGTAACGCTCCAAAGCCGTGTGGTGGCCGCCGAGCGACCGCATTCGATTGCCATCGTGGCCGACAGTCAGGGGCTCCACGCCGAACGCGCGTTCACGATCCGCGCTACGCCCGATGGTCTGAACTCGGTCGTCATCAGCCATGAAACGCAGGTCGGCCCGCTACCGTGGCTGGGCCGCTCGATCATTGCGCCTCGGCTGCATGCGGCCAACCAGGCGATGTTCGACGATCTGGCGCGCGCCGCTGCCCAGGGCGCGGCGACACCGGCCACACACGTAGCGGCATAACCAAATGGCTTTCACCAAGATCACTATCGCGGGCGCCGGCACCATGGGTTCGCAAGTTGCCTGGCAGATGGCGTTTTACGGCAAGCATGTGACCGTGTACGACGCCATCCCCGCGGGCTTGGAGAAGGGCAAGGCATTTCATCAGGAGTACGCGGACCACTTCATCAAGCAGCGCGGCGCCAGCCGGGGAGAGATCGACGACACCATCGCTCGACTGACGTACACGACTGACTTGTCGGCGGCGGTGCAAGATGCCGATCTGATCAGCGAGTCAGTGCCCGAGTCCATCCCCATCAAGGAATCATTCTGGCGGGAGGCGTCGAGGCTCGCCCCGGCGCGCACCGTGTTCACCACCAACACCTCCACGCTGCCGCCGAGCGCGTTAGCGGGCTTCGTCGACCGGCCGCAGAAGTTCCTCGCCTTGCACTTTGCGATCGGCGTGTGGGATGCCAACATCGGCGAGGTCATGGGCCATCCTGGTACCGACCCTGGCGTGTTCGAGCGGGTGGTGACGTTTGCCGAGGAGATCGGCCTCGTGCCCATTCCCATTCGCAAGGAGCAGAACGGCTACATCATCAACAGCCTGATTGTGCCTTGGTGCACCGCCGCACTGGATCTGCTGGTGCGTGGCGTGAGCGATGTTCAGAGCATCGATCGAACCTGGATGATCACCCTGCAGAGCGGCATTGGCCCCTGCGGCATGATGGATCGCATGGGCCTCGGTGTCGTGTACCACGTCGCGAAGCTCGTCGGCGAGACCACCCCAAACAGCCAGGCGCTGGAGTACGCCAGCTATATCGACGAGCACTTCATTCAGAGGGGCCGCCTGGGGGTCGCGAGCGGTCAGGGCTTCTACAGCTACCCGAATCCGGCCTTCGCCCAGCCTGGGTTCATTTGAACCAGTTGCCTAAGAGCGCGGGGGCTACACCGCTCCGGGTTCGACCGAGGCCTGCAGATTCGACAGCACGCGCGAGGCGATCACCACCGCCCTCCTGCTGGCGATTGCACCGTCCCTGATCCTGCGCGGCCTCGTGACTCGACTCGTCCGAAAGAAGTAAGAGACCACGAGCGCAGAGGTTCCCACAACCTCTATCCCCGGTTCAAATGTGTCCCAAATGAGATTCAACGCGGCTGGGCGAGATCATCCTACCGGGGCATTCGGCGATCACGGATACTGGATACGGTCAGGACTTCTTGGGGCGGACAGTAACGCGCGCCGGAATTCTGACCGCCGATCTCGCGGCGGCTTGCGCGCTGAGCCCGCGGTAGGGGAATCACGGCAGGCATCGGATCGCAGGAGAGCCAATTGAAAGCGTTTCAACGGATATCGCTGACGTGGGGATCACGCGTGCGGCAGGTAAGGGAACCCGAAGCGGGACGCCAGTGGATTGGGGGGCTCGTGACGGGTCTACTGGCGCTCTCGTGCGCGGGATGCGCCGCACCGATCCAAAAGGTGAACACGCCGCGCACAGCCGCGCCCGAGGCCGATCGTCCGCCGCTCATCGTGCGCGAGGCGACCCGGCCGACGGTGGGCGTCGCGTTCGGCGGCGGCAGCGCGCGCGGCATCGCACACGTCGGCGTCATCCGCTGGCTGGAAGAGCACCGGATTCCTATCGACGTGGCGGCCGGGACCAGCATGGGCGGCCTCGTCGGCGGCGCGTACGCGACCGGCATGGAGCCGGATGAACTGCAGACGTTCATCACGACCCTGGACTGGGATCAGCTGTTCGGCGCGTCGACGTTCGCGTACAAGAACATCCGGCGCAAGGCCGACGCGCGCGCGTATCCCTCGCGTCTCGAGTTCGGCCTCAAGGGCGGCATCGTGCCGCCCACGGCCATCAACAGCGGCGAGTACGTGGAATTGCTCCTCGGGCGTATTACCGCGCCGTACTTCGACATCAAGGACTTCGACGATCTGCCGACCCCGTTCCGGACGGTCGCCGTCGATCTGCTGTCGGCTCAGCCAGTCGTGATGCGAAGCGGGTCGCTGGCAGTTGCCATGCGCGCGACCATGTCGCTGCCGCTCATCTTTCCGCCCACGGAAGTGAACGGACAGGTGCTGATCGACGGCGGCACCATGGACAACGTGCCGGCGGACGTCGTGAAAGCGATGGGGGCCAGCCACGTGATCGCCGTCAACGTCGGCGATCTCTCCGATCGCTTGGGCGTCAGCTACACGATGTTCGGCGTGGCGGGGAATACGCTCGACGCGATGATGCGCGCGTCGACGCGGCGCGCCATCACCGCCGCGGACGTCGTCATCACCGTGCCGCTCGAAGAGTATGGATCGCTCGATTGGCGACGGGCGCCGGCGTTGATTGACGAGGGGTACCGTGCCGCAGAGGCCATGCGAGATCAGCTCCTGCCCTTTGCGGTCAGCGAAGCGGAGTTTGAAGCGTGGCGCCTAACTCGTCAGGCGCGTCGCCTGAAAGCGCTGCCACCTCCAGCCTTCATCGACGCCGAGGGCTTCGTCGCGAGCGACACCAAACGTCTCAATGCGCTCATGGCCAGGCACGTTGGTGTGCCGCTGGATATCCCGACTGTCGAGGCGGATATTGCGATCATGGCAGGTCTGGACCGTTACGAGACTGTGACCTGGCGCATGGTTCGCGATGCCGCGCGCGGGTACGGACTGCAGGTGCGGGCGCGCGCCAAAGCGTACGCCCCTCCGTTCATGATGCTGGGCCTGAACCTCGAGAACACGACGTCGACCGACTTTCATATCAGCGCGACCGCGCGCTATCTTGCCTTCGA
Organism: uncultured Acidobacteriota bacterium; assembly: GCA_963773005.1. Lineage (GTDB taxonomy): Bacteria > Acidobacteriota > Vicinamibacteria > Vicinamibacterales > 2-12-FULL-66-21 > DATBJJ01. The sequence goes on along the minus strand of CAVYZR010000012.1, from coordinate 461,051 downwards.
CACCGTCGGGTCAGGCTCGGAGTGGCGCATCGACGGCACCGTCGGCTCAGATCCGACGTTCGCTACGGAGTTGTATCGGCCGATTGGCCCGACGCCGCTGTTCGTTGCGCCGTATGCCGGCATCGGCAGGCGCACCTTCAACGTCATTCAAGATGACTCGGTGATTGCGCGTTACCGCCAGACCGTTTCCCGTGTCGGGTTGAACGTCGGCGTGAACCTCGGGGCGCAAAGCGATGTGCGCGTCGGCGCGTATCTCGGGCACACGAAGGCCACGATCAAGGTGGGGGATCCAGGATTTCCGGAGTTGGAGGGCCAGGAGACGGGAGCCGAAATCCTCTGGCGCGTGGACACACAGGATAGTCCCGTGATACCCAGCCGCGGGGTCCACTCCCGGGCGGGCTTGACGCACATTCTCAACGGCCCAGACATCGCGGTGAACGGCGAGACCTTCGACTTTTCCAAATCGCTGACGCAGCTGGACACGGTGGCGAGTCAATTCTGGAGCGTCGGTCCGCGCAACCGTATGTTCCTGTACGGCGGCCTTGGTTCGTCGTTCGGCGACGTACCGCTGCCGACCGATCAGTTCGCGCTGGGGATGCCGTTCAGGCTCGGGGCCTACGACACGGGCGAGATCATTGGATCGAACTATTACATCGCGACGGGCGGCTACCTGCGGCAGGTCGGCCGGCTGCCGGACTTCGTCGGCGGCCCGATCTTCGCGGGAGCCTGGCTTGAAAATGGCGACGCGTTCGATGAATGGTCGCTCGCACACTGGCGAACGAACGGCGGTGTCGGCCTGGTGATGGACACGCTCGTCGGACCGGTCATGGTCGCCGGCTCGTGGGGCTTTGACGGACGCTGGCGCACGTACATCGCCGTGGGACGCTTGTTTCGCTGAGGTACGGCAAACGCTGCCGCGATGAGCGGCTCGACCGTACCGTCGCGCTGAAGACGATTCGCGGCGAGACCGACGACGGGCTGGTCATGGCAATGGATTACAACAAGGGCGACACCGTGGGCGGCGTCTGGCGCGTGCCGGTCTCGGGAGGGCTCGAGGAGCCCATCCTTCGCGACGTTCCAGGCTACGGGTACACGCGCTTCTGGGCGCTCGTCGAGAACGGACTCTACTTCCTGAACAGCACGAACCGGCGGCGACCGTCGGTGCAGTTTTTCAGCTTCTCCACCCGGAAGACGACTGACATTGCCATCTTGCCGAAGCCTGGGACGCCGTGGAGCTCCGGCATGGCGATCTCGCCCGATGGCCGGCACTTGCTGGTCGTCCTCGAAGAAGACAGCAGCGGAGACATCGTTCTGGTGGAGAACTTCCACTAACGGCTCTGAAACAACGACTTCGATTGTCCATATTTGCCGCCGCGCTGACCTACAATCAATCTATATGTCCTCCACGGCGCCGCCACCGGTACCCGACCGTATCGGACGGTACAAGATCGAAAGGAAGATCGGCGAGGGAGGTATGGGGGTCGTGTACGCGGCCCGCGATGAGCGGCTCGACCGTACTGTCGCTCTGAAGACGATTCGCGGTGAGACGGACGACACGTCGCGCAAACGGTTGTGGCGTGAAGCGCGGGCCGCGGCCGGCATCTCGCATCCCAACATCTGCCAGCTCTACGAGGTCGAGGAGACCGACGACGGGCTGGTCATGGCCATGGAGCTCCTTGCCGGCGAGTCGCTCGGCGCGCGCGTGTCACGCGGGGCGCTATCGCCGGCCGACACCTCCACCATCGCGCTGCAGGTCCTCGACGCCCTCGATGCACTGCACGCGCGCGGGCTGATCCATCGCGACCTGAAGCCGTCGAACCTGTTCCTGACACCGCACGGCGTGAAGTTGCTCGACTTCGGTCTGGCCCGGCCGATCGCCAGCAGCGTCGGCGCGGAGAGCGCGACGCGCCTCACCGAGGCCGGCGCCATCGTCGGAACACCGAATTACATGGCGCCGGAGCAGGTCCGTGGCGAGGCGCTCGACTCCCGCGCCGATCTCTTCGCGCTGGCGGCGATGCTCTTCGAAATGCTGTCAGGCAAGGTGGCGTTCGACGGCGCGACGATGATCGACGTGCTCCACGCCGTGCTGCACGAGCAGCCGCCGGCGCTGTCGGGCGGAGCCACGGTGGCCGGGCTCGACCGCGTGCTTCATAAAGCGCTGCAAAAGCAAGCCGCTGACCGCTACGAATCGGCGACGGCAATGGCCGCCGCGATCCGCGAGGCGATCTCCGATCGCGATTCCGCGGAGCTTTCGGCGCCGGCCGCGCGCACGATGACCCGGTTCATCGCTCTGCCGTTCCGCGTGCTGCGCCCGGACGCGGAGACCGACTTCCTGTCCTACAGCCTGCCCGATGCGGTCACGACGTCGCTGACCGGCACGCGCAACCTGCTCGTGCGCTCCAGCGCAGCCGCGGCGCGGTTCGACCCGCAGGCGCCCGACCTGCGCAAGCTCGCCGCCGACGCAGACGTGGACGTGGCGCTGATAGGTACGATTCTTCGTGCCGGCAGCCAGCTTCGCGCGACGGCGCAGCTGGTCGAAGCACCCGCGGGTACCGTCGTGTGGTCGCACTCGTCGCAGCATCCGCTGGAAGACGTGTTCGCGATGCAGGACGAGCTGGTGGCGGGGATCGTCCGGTCGCTGTCGCAGTCGCTGGGCGAGCCCGAGAGCCGCGTGGCCCGGCCCGACGTGCCGCGCAGCCCAGGCGTCTACGAGCTGTATCTGCGCGCCAATGAGCTGGCGCGCGACTGGGATCACCTCGCCGAAGCGCGCGACGTCTACCAGAAGTGCGTGACGCTCGACTCGCAGTTCGCACCAGCCTGGGCGGGACTCGGCCGCTGCCAGCGCGTGCTGGGGAAGTACTTCGACGACACGGGCAGTTCCCGCGAAGCCGAGCGCTCCTTCGAGCGGGCCCTCGCGCTCAATCCCGACCTGCCGGTCCTGCACAAGTACCTACGCCCAACTCGAGTGCGACGCCGGGCGAGCGGTGGACGCGATGCGCCGCCTCCTGCAAAGGGCGAGGCGCGCGGTCGATCCTGAGCACTTCGCCGGGCTGGTCCATGCCTGTCGCTACGCGGGGCTGCTCAACGCCTCGGTGGCGGCGCACGAGGAAGCGCGTCGTCTCGATCCCAGGATTCCGACGAGCGTGGTCAACGCCTATCTGATGCTCGGCGACTACGAGCGCATTCTGCGCATCGACGAGGGCGGAGATCCCGACAGCAAGGTGATGGCTCTCTATCGCCTCGGCCGGCGCGAGGAGGCGCTGGCCGCCTGGCAACGGGCGCCCGCCGATGCGCCAGCCACCTACAAGGCGTGGGACGAGATGATGGTCGCCTGCCTGTCTGGTGGCCCCGGCGCGCGCGAGGCGGCCGAGCGCGCGGTGGGCCAAATGAGCTGGAGCGACCCGGAAGGGTATACGAGCGGCGGGATCATGCTGTGCAAACTAGGCAGCCACGATCTGGCGCTGCACGCCCTGGATAAGGCGGTTACCGGTGGTTATGCCGTCACGGAACCGCTGCTGCACGACCCCTGGTTGGCGCCGCTCCGCGACAACCCGCGCTTCACCGAGATCCTTCAGCGCGCACAGGCCAGCCGTGACGAGGCGCTGGCGGTGTTCCGCGCCGAGGGCGGCGAGCGGCTGCTCGGGCTGCGCTCGGCGGCGTGACGCCGGGGATCAAGAATGGCTTGATCCGTCTAGGAAAATTCTGTGAGGAGCCCGCACGCCTCGGGCAGGAACTCTTCGGCCTTGGCGCGCACGTGCACCATCGACCGATGGGCCTCGCGCGGACGCTCGCCGGGATCGATGAGGTATACCGGCGCCTCAGCGTCGGCTGCCGCCGACTGGAGGAACGAGGTCACGCCGACGGCCAGCGAAGTACCTACGCAAATCAGCAACCGAATCCGCGCCGCGGCCGCGGCGACGACGTGCCATTGGTAGTCGGCGTGGCTTACATAGAGCTCGTCGAACCACAGCACGTGTGGGCGAACGAGGCTGCCGCAGGCCGGGCACGAGGGAATGGCGGCAACCCGGGGATCCCGATCGAACTCCGCGAAATCCATATCGTCGAGCGCAATTGATTCGACCGCGCCGAGCCGGCACGCCGGATCCGAGCAGCGGCATCGGTCGGCGGAGCCGTGCACTTTCACGACGCGGGTCGAGCCCGCCCGTTCGTGGAGGGTGTCGATGTTCTGCGTCACCAGCAGGAAGTCGCGTCGACGTCGCGCGTGCCATCGCTCGAGTCCGGCGAGAGCATGATGGGCCCGATTCGGACGTGCGGCGAGGACGCCCAGGAAGCGGTCGCGGTACCAGCGCCACGACCCAACCGGATCGGCGCTGAAATAGCGCAGCGTCGCCAGCTCGGTGATGTCGCGCGCCCAGATCGCACCCGGGTCGCTGCCCCGGAAGGTCGGGATGCCACTCGCCAAGCTGATCCCCGCACCGGTCAGCACGACGATCAACGACTGCGCCCCCTCGATGGCGGCAACAAGCTGCTCGCTCTCGCTATCCATGTCGGACATTATTCGACAAGCTCGTCGACCGGCTGCGGCCCTTCAACGCCGGCGCGGTCGGCGAACGGTCAGCGGCCGGCGGCGGGCCGGCATCGCGCGCGCGGCCAGGAGATCGATGAACGCCTCGACGTGAGGCACGCGGCCCGTCTGCGCGAGCGTCGCCGCCCGCCACTGGCGGCGGATGCCCGAAGCAGTGATGGGGACGGCTTTGACGTCGCCGGCGCTCAGCGCAGGCGCAATCGCCCAAGTCTGCATGACGCTGACGCCGAGCCGCGCCTTGACCATCTCGAGGATCGCTTCCGTGAGCATGACAAACGACACACGCCTGGCGATAACGCCCGCCGGCTTGAGAATCTTCTGGATCGTGAAGCTGTCGTCCGGCGAACTCGAATAGAGCAGCAATCGCTCGTCGGCAAGGTCTTTCGGGCTGACGAAGGCCTGCGCGGCGAAGCGATGGTCGGGCGCGACGATCGCGGCATGTTCGTCCTCGAAGAGCGACCGCGTCCTGACGTGGCTGCTGCGGACCGCGTCGGTGACGATGGCGACGTCGAGCAAGCCGTCGAGCAGCGCCTCGAGCGGCCGCATCGTGCACTCGACCGCGATCGACACCTCAACCGCGGGATGCTTCCGGCGGAATGCGTCGATGAGCGGCGGCAGCCAGTGATACCCGGTATTGCACTGGGCGCAGACACGGATCACGCTGGCCTCACCGGCGCCGTGCCGCCGCACGTCTTCCTCGGCGGCCTTGATGTCGTCGAGGACGCGCCGGGCGGTCTCGAGGACGCGGCCGCCGGCGGCGGTCACCACCATACGCTTGCCGACGCGAAGGAACAGGGGCGTTCCCAGCCGAGCCTCGATGGCGCGCAGCTGATGACTGACCGCGGACTGCGTCAGGTGCAGATCTCGTGGCCGCCTGCGTCACGCTGCCGGACGCGGCCACCGCCGTCACCATCTGGAGATGCCTGACCTCGATGTCCATGAATGAGTTTCATCGATTGTAGCAAAATAATGAGCTTTGTTTGCCAGCCATTCGTTCGTATCCTCGCCGGCATGACCTTCATGGATCTCCGCCACGCCGTGCGTCCATGGCGGCGCCAACCAGCGTTTGCGGCGTGCGTGATCGCCGTGCTGGCGCTGGCGGTCGGCGCCAACACCGCGATGTACACGATGGTGCAGACGATCGTCCTCCGTCCGCTACCACTCCGCGAGCCGGATCGGCTTCTCACCTTCAGCATCGTCCGTCCGGGAACCGACCGTCAGCCACTCTCTCTGCCCGATCTCGCCGACTTTGCCCAGTCCAACCGGACGCTGGAGGGAATCGCGTCGTTCTTCGGATGGAGCGCCAACCTCACCGGCAGCGGCGATGCCGAGCGGCTCACGGCGATGCGTGTGTCTGCCAACTACTTCGACCTCACCGGCGCGGGTGTGCACCTTGGACGGGCGATACAGCCCGACGACGAGCAGCGGGCAGTGGCGCTGGTGAGCCATGGCATGTGGCAGCGGCGGTTCGGCGAGAGAACGGATGCGGTCGGTACGTCGGTCGTTGTCAACGGCGAGACCTTCACGATTATCGGCATCCTGCGGGCGGACTTCGTGTCGCTGGTCCGCGACGTCGATCTCGTTGTGCCCTATTCGCCGGCGACGGATGTACGGCGCGCCAACCGCTCGCAGGGATTCCTGCGGGTGATCGCGCGGTTGAGGCCTGACACTACTGACGCGCTGGCGGCCGACGATCTCACCGCGATCGGGAGACGCCTGCGCGACGAGTACCCGGACTCGCACGGCACCGACACCGCGATACGCGTGGCTCGGCTGCACGACGAGATCACTGGCAGGTCAGCGCCCATGCTCTGGATGCTCCTCGGCGCCGTCATCGTCGTCCTGCTGGTCGCGTGCGCCAACCTGGCCAACCTCTTTCTCGTCCGGGCCACGACGCGACAACGGGAACTGGCGGTGCGCACCGCGCTCGGTGCATCGCGCTCGCGCATAATCGGGCACGTGGTGGGCGAAGCGGCGATTCTGGGCGTCCTTGGCGGCGCCGCCGGCCTCCTCGTCGCGCGCATCCTGGTTGCGGCGCTTCTCGCGACCGGACCCGCCGACCTGCCGCGTGTCGCGGAGATCGGTATCGGGTGGTCGGCCGCCGGCTTCACGCTGCTGGCGGCGCTGGCCGCCAGCGTCCTCATCGGACTGGCGCCGGCGCTGCAAGCCTGGCGCGGGGATCTTCGCGGCGCGCTCCAGGGTGGAGAACGTGGGTCGAGCCTCGGCGGGCGTTATGTGCGCACCGTCCTGGTGTTCGCGGAGGTCGCACTCTCGACGATATTGCTGATGACGGCCGCGCTCCTGGCGCGCAGCTTCCAGCAGGTGCAGGTCGTCGATCCAGGCTTCCGTCCGGCGCAGGTTCTGACCGTCCGGCTGTCGCTGCCCCGCGCGCGGTACAACGGGCGGGCCCCAATCGAGAGCTTCTACAACGAGGTACAGCCCCGCCTCGCGTCGATCGCAGGGGTTCGCGGCGCGGCGGCCGCCAACGTCGTGCCCATGAACGGCTATCTCGCGACGACCGCATTCTTTGTGGACGGCGTTATCGCCAAAGATGCGCCCGAAGCGCACTACCGGATGATCAGCCCCGATTACTTCCGCGTGCTCGGCATTCCATTGCGCGAAGGCCGCAGCTTCAGTTCCGCCGATCGCCACGATGCAGCGCCGGTGGCGATCATCAACGAGACGTTCGCGCGGCGGTATCTCGCGGGCCGCAGCCCGGTCGGCCGCCGCATGCGTCTGGACGATGGCGAAAAGGTTCCTCGGGAGGTGGAGATCGTCGGCGTGGTCGGCGACGTGAGGCACTTCGGTCTCGAGAAGGAAGTCACCATCGAAGCGTACGTGCCGATCGCCCAGGTGCCCGATCAGACGACCATCTGGCTCGCCAACAACATGTACTGGGTGCTGCAGACCGACGGTATGCCGCTGGCGGTGGCCAGCACCGTGCGGCGCGAGATTGCCGCGGTCGATCCGGCCGTCCCCGCGTCATTCGTGCGTAGCATGGATCAATGGATGGCAGGCACGCTGGCACCGCGGCGCTTCAACCTGCAGTTGGTGGCAGCATTTGCCGCCGCGGCGCTGCTGCTCGCGATAGTCGGCGTCTATGCGGTCTCGGCGGCGGCGGTCGCAGCACGGCGGCGGGAAATCGGCATTCGCGCCGCGCTGGGGGCTTCCCGCCTTGAGGTGATCGCCCTGGTGTTGCGAACCGGCCTGGCGCCAGTGCTCGCCGGGCTTGCGACAGGGGTCGCCGTAGCTGTTCTCGCCAGCGATGCGCTCGGGGGGATGCTGTTCGGCGTAAGGTCCGGCGATCCGTTGTCGCTTGCCGCCGGCGGGGCGATACTGACCGTCGCCGCCGTGCTCGCGAACCTGGGCCCTGCGCTTCGGGCCGCCAGGGTGGATCCGATTGCCGCCCTGCGCGTGGACTGACGCGCTGGCGCTACCTCCTCAGGTGCGCACGTAGCCGTGTTGAGCGCTCCGCTTCGCTCCTTGACGGTGCGCTTCGTCTGAGAGCGCGTGCACGCCGGTGGCGTCGATCCATCTGTTGTAAAAGTTGAACAGCGCGCACACCGTGATGGCAAAGTACAGCGCTTCGTCGGTCCAGCCAGCGGCGCGAGCTCGGTTGAGATCGGCCTCGGTGATCGACGGCGAGTCGTGGTTCACCGTGTCCACGAATCGAAACAGCGCCTTGTGCTGGTCGTCGAGCGCCGACGCTTCGAGGTCGGTCAGGACACCTTCAACGAGCGCGGCGTCCCCAAGCAGTTCCGCCGCAACTGCGGCGTGGGACTTCAGTCAAAACGGACACTGGTTTCGCTTGGAGGTGTAAGCTGCGATCAGTTCACGCAGTCCTGGACTGAGCGGCGCCGGCCCGCGCAGGATCTCGTGCGTGAACCGCGCGAGGTGATCCGTCGCCTTCGGCAAGTAGGCAAAGAGGTGCCAGATCTGCGGGTATTCGACGCCTTGCGTCTGCATCTGCTCGATGAGCGTTCGATATGGGCTCGGCTGAGGATTGTTCTCGATATCCGGCAAGAACATGGGTTTCATGTTCAGCATTCTAATGGATCGGTGCGCGCGACCTCGACCGCAGAGGACGCCGCTATCCATCAACGCTTCTGATCCGACGGTCGGAACGTTGCAGTGCCCGTCGGGGCATAGTAGTCGGAGCGGAGGGTGCGTCGAGCGCGCCACGGCAGCGTGATCGGCGGCTGGTTCAAAGGTGTGACTTTCATGGAACCCTTGATTGCATCGCCGTCGACTGTCCCGACAAACTCGTGTTGCGTGAGCCCGAAGCCCTCGAGGGTGATGCGCAGCGTGAAGGCGATGTTCGCACCGCGCAGGGTCACTCCTTCGAGAACCTCACGGCGATCTCCCGATCGTGCGACGCCCTCCACATTTTGAAAATGCTGCTCCAGGACGGCCGCCTGCCGGACCGGTCGTCCCGCCAGCGTCAGATCCCAGGCCCAGTTGCCGGCGACACGTGCCGGAACGATCCACATGTAGATCGGCGTGCCATCGTTACTGACCTTGTCTGGTTGCCAACTGCCCAGCGCCCACGTACTCGTGAGGACCCGGGTGCCGGGACGTGCGCGTTCGAGTATGACCGGCCGCAACAGTCGCATCAGTTCCGGAAACAACCACATCGTCACCACGGTTGCGTCACGAAGGTCTACGTCGAACGCGTTCTGATGCGCGAAGCTAACGCGATCTGCGAGGCCTTCGCGTTTCGCTTGGTCGTTCGACTCCTTGACGAGCTTGGCATCGATCTCGACGCCGCGCCCCCGCAGGCGAGGGTTCATCCGCGCCGCCGTCAGTGGGATCAGGCCATTACCAGATCCGAGGTCAACCACGACGTCGCCGTCCTGGAGTTCGGCCAGGTCGAGCAACCGGCCGACGCTTTCAGGAGTGCTGGCCAGGAAGTACGAGAATCGTTCCTGCCCCTGCGTCTGTAGCACGACAACGAGCACAACGAGAATTGCGAAGACAACAGGACGTTTGATCATACGTCTAGAACCTATCTCATAAACCCGATCTGTGTTGTTCGTGTGATCCGTGGCACTAGTCTTATCCAGGGGGCTTCGCCCCCCGGAGCCCCCCTACTGGCTCGCTCGCGGGGGCCCCGACGCCCCGCTCCGTTCGCCAGGCTCACTCGCTACGCTCGTTCGCCCTTCGCCGGCGCGCTTCCGCCTCCGCTAAAGCTACGGCGAGCCCTCGCCGAAGCGCCTTCGGCGCGAAGGCGGGCCGGTCGCGTGGCTCGTTCGCCGCGCTCGCTCGCACTAGTACCAGACGGCCCTCGCGATTCATGAGACAGGCTCTAGTGTATTCCTGCGCGTGGACTGACGCGTTGTCAGGGCGAGCGAATGGCGGCTAGCGATCGACCTGATTCAACATCCAGATCTCACTACGCGATTCGGTCATCGGCAGGAGCAGATGCGTCGGTGTGATGGCGATGTCCATCTGTACCGTCTGCGGCGTCAATTGGAACTGGGCGGTTCGGAACGACGTGACGGGAAATGGCTCGCCGATTGGCATGCCAGTCGCGTTATCGAATCGTCGTCCCCAGACGTTGGCGATGCCCGTGCGATTCGACACAAAGTACAGGATCCGTCCATCCGGCCCCCACCGCGGCTTGTCATCGAACCACCCGCCGTCGGTGATCGCCCGCCACGTGCCGCCGCCGACCGGTATGACGTAGACCGTCGACGTCGATTCATACGACAGATCATGCGCGAGAAAGGAGATCCACCGCTGATCCGGAGAGAACCGCTGGTTGTAGAGATTGCGCTTCGGATCCGACGCGATGACCTGGACGGTCGGATCGCCAGCCTCGTTTGCGCTGGAGACGGGAACCAGGCAGGTCGAGTATCGTTCGGACCGACTGAATCGACAGGCCCCAAGAATCGACTGGCCGTCTTTCGACCAGTCAGACCCGTCCATCTCGACTTGGCCGGGCTTCGTCAACACGCGCTCGCCGCTGCCATCCGTATTGAGCACGGCGACGGCGATAGTGTCGTCACGCGCAGCGGCACAACGCGAGAACGCCAGCTTCCCGCCGTCCGGAGACCAGCGCGGTTTGATGAACAGCCAGTCCTTGCTCGCCAGCAGCAGCCGTTCCTGCCCTTCGACAATCGAACGCTCCCACAACTCGTTGCGGCCAGCTCGGACGGTGCGATACGCGACCTTCGAACCGTCTGCGCGCGCGTCGAAGTCCACTTCTCCCGTGCTGCCGTCCGTAATCGGATACGGCTCGGCGGTCACGCGGCCACTGGCTGGGTCGAATGGAAACGCCCACAGTCTCGTTCGGCTCGATGTCGCTGTGAAGACGAGTCTCGTGCCGTCCGGCGAAAGCGCCATGTTCGCTTCTTCTCCCGCGCCAGTGGTCAGGCGTTCGGGGCCATCGAGCCATTCTTCGGTCACCGGATCGACCGTCACACGCCAGACGTTCTGGGTATCGCCTGCCTGACCCTCGAAGTAGAGATACCGACGCGATTGTGCCCAGACGAATCTCCCGGCGGACACGCTCGCGAGGTCCTGCTGGACTCGCTCCGATATCACTGGTGTGGTGGCGGTCCCGGCATCGAGAGGCACCGTCTCGAATCTCACCCTCTCTTTGCCGATCGTTCCCCAGATAGAGACACGCCGGCCGTCGGGATGCCAGGCGGCCTGAAGTGATCGAAATTGCCCGAGGACGTCGGGCCGGACCGGCCGCGGCGGCTTTCCATCGAGGCCCACCACGTACAGGGTGGGCAGGTCGGGAAGCACCGCCGAGCGCTTGAAGAGAATGCGCGTTCCGTCCGGCGACCAGACCGGCTCGTAGCCGAATGTCGAAACGATGCGTTCGACACCGCCGTTTGCAGGTATGAGGTACAAGCCGCCGCCATCGCGTTCCGAGCGGAACACGATCGATTGTCCATCGGGTGACCACCGCGGCTGCGACTCGTTCGCCTCCGACGTTGTCAGGCGGACCGGGTCAGGATCTCCAAGACGCTGTTTCCAGAGATCGGCATTTCCCGCACGGTCGTTCGTGAATACGATCCACTGACCGTCGGGGGCCCACGCGGCGTCTCGGGGCAGAGCCGCTTCGTCATAGGTGATGCGCTGCAGCGTTCGTCGAGGTTGCAGACTCGGGTTCTCGGGCCGCAGCAGCGTCACGGCGACGGTTGCGGCAAGGAGCCCGCACGTGGCCAAGAGCGTACCGACGACCGTCCAGCGCCGGCTCGGTTCGGTCGATGAACCCGGATGGCCGTTCTCTGGTTTGACTCTTGGGATGGACTGAGCTGCCAGAAGCTCATTGGCGGCGCGATGATCGGCGTAGTCCAGCCTTGGCTCCGGCGCCACATACCACTGGATGTCGTGGTCGGCCCCGAGCACAAGCGAGAGCTCCGATCGCACATCCGGAAGGTCCTGCACGGTGGCGACGAATCGGTATCCGTGTCCGGGAATGGTGACGACGAAATCGTGCTGGTCGGGACGCTGGCCAAGCGTGCGCCGAAGAGATGAAATCTGGCGGGCCAGATTGTTCTCGTTGACGGCAGTGTCAGGCCAGACTCGATTTAGAAGCTCATCTTTGCTGACGACGTGGTCTCGGTGCTCGAGCAGCACGACGAGCACGTCGAAGGTCTTCGACGTGATGGGCACGAGACAACGTTCCCGCCACAATTGCCGCTTGATCGAATCGACGACGAACGGACCGAAGGCATAGCCACTGTGTCCGTTTGACCCTTCCAACCTGGTGCCGCCCACGATCCCCCTCCCGAGCGAATCATTTGCGTGCCTGATGCTATGTGTCGGAAGTGTCTTTGGCCTTTCGTGGCAAGTCAATCGCGTTTTTCAGGTTCATCAACGTTCCGCATCGCGACACAGCAGCCCTTAGAGTCAATACGGATTCGAAGGGCCGTGCAGAGTCGCGCAAACCTTTTAGACGTCACGGATCAGTTGGTAAGTGAGGCACCTTGCTCGTGTCTCGCATCGTGCAACGTCGCACTTTCAACTCTTTTCAACTCTTTTCAGGACCTCCGCTATAGACACACACGTAAACACTGCGTAGGGTTCGCGCCAGCCCTGCCTCGGATCCGATGTACGATGCGCAACCGACGATCGCAGCGGAGCGCACCCAAGCTCATCGATATCGGAAACGACGGACGCGCCTCGTTAACGCATGACCGAGAAGGAGACTCTGCAATGACCAGTACTCGGCTCCTGACCGTTGCCGGCGCGGTGCTGGCGGCGTTTGTGAGCATGACCTCCACGTCGCTCGCCCAGACGGCCACGGGGCAAATCACCGGGACCGTGCGCGACGCCAGCGGTGCCGTAATGCCCGGCGTGAAAGTGGCCGTGACGAACGAGCAGACCGGCCTCACTCGCCAGACCATCACTGGCGCCAACGGTGACTTCGTCATTCCTCTGCTTCCTGTCGGCGTGTATGTCGTCACTGGGGAACAGACGGGGTTCAAGACGGCGATCCACACGGCGGTCGCGCTCACGGTCGACCAGATCCAGCGGGTCGACATGCAGCTTGCCGCCGGGACTGTGAGCGAGACGGTCGAGGTCCAGTCAAACGCGCTCATCCTCGATACCGGAAGCGCCAGCGTGGGCCACACGATTACCGAGAAGCAGGTCACGGATCTGCCGCTCAACGGCCGCAACTTTCTGCAACTGCTCTTCCTCGGCGCTGGTGCAGTGGAGACCGGTGGCGAACAGGGAGGGATGCGGCAAGGGGTGGGGAATGCCATCAGCATCATGGGTGCCCGCCCGACGTCGAACAACTTCATGATCGACGGGACGGCCAACATCGACACGTCACTCGGCACGCCGGCGGCGATCCTTTCCGTTGACGCGATTCAGGAATTCAAGGAACAGACGACCAACTATTCGGCTGAATACGGCTTCAGCTCCAATCAGATCAACCTGGTGAGCAAGAGCGGAACGAACGCCTTGCACGGGACCGGCTTCGGGTTCTTCAGGAACGATGCCTGGGACGCGAGAAACTTCTTCGACGACAAGACCCGTCCTGCGCCGTTGCTGGACCAGAAGCAGTACGGGTTCGTCGTCGGAGGCCCGGTGATGCTGCCCGGATATGACGGGCGGAATCGCACGTTCTTCCTGGTCAACTACGAGGGGACGCGAATCGACCGCGGCGCGACGAGCTTTTACACGGTGCCGACGCCGGAGCAGCTGACGGGACGTTTCAACACGCCGATCCGCGATCCGGCGACCAACACGCTGTTCCCGAACAACACCATTCCGCAGTCACGATTCTCGCGGCTCGCGCAACTGGCCTTACGAAACGGCTGGTTCCCGGCACCGAACAGCACGGCCGCGCAGGGCAACTACCAGGCCGTGCGCACGTTTCCGCAGGTCCAGGACCAGTACACGATTCGGGCCGATCAGGATCTTGCCAAGTTCGGTCGGGTATTCTTCCGCTATACGAACACCAGCTATGAGAACAGGACCGCCGGAAACATGATCGAGCCCGGTGACCGGGTGTTCGTGCAGGATACCCAGAACTGGCAGGTCTCCCACACTTGGCCCGTTCGGAACACGATCGTCAACCAGTTTCGGATTGGCCGTATCGACGCGCTAGCCGACCAGAAGGGAATTCCGTGCGCCCAGGCAGATGTGGACTTCCTCAATGTATCGGGCGTGTTCACGAGCATCCCTGACGACCAGCGGGAGTGTCCGAGCATAGCGATGACTGGATATGCCGGCACGGGGGGCGCGGTCAACGCCTACTCGGCCAGCAATCAGCCAATGTGGGACATCAGCAACACGACAACCTGGGTCAAAGGGCAGCACACCTTGAACTTCGGGTTCAACTACCGGCGCTGGTGGCTCCAGCGCGATTTGGCGACGGGGTTCCTGGGGAATTACACATTCAACGTCGGGTTCACCGGCCATCTGGTCGCGGACATGCTCCTCGGGTACTACTCGGGTGTGGGCGTGTTTCAACCGGCGGCCTTCAGCGTACCAGGAGCAGCCGGCAACCCGCGGGAGTTCAACTTCAAGTACTTCGCCCCGTACTTCCAGGACGACTGGCGCGTCAGTTCGAAACTGACGCTCAATCTGGGCCTCCGCTGGGACTACCGGAACGTGCCCTATGAAACCAACAATCGCATGGCCTGGCGCAACCTGGATTACGGGCCTGGCGGCCTGTTGGTGGCCGACGAGTCTCTGGCGCCCGGTGGCATCGTCGATGGCGCCTACTACCAGGAGGCTGGCCGGCGCAGCCCGGAGAACCCGGACCGCTTCAAGGTGTTTGCGCCGCGACTCGGCTTTGCCTGGCTGCCGTTTGGCGCTGACACCGTCATCCGGGGTGGCTACGGCGTGTTCTTCGACTCAGCGGAGGGGCGCGAGATCGACGGCTCGGCCGACGTCTATCCGTACGTCAGCCGTGGTAGCTACCCGCAGTCGGTCGGCCAGCCGACGCCGCTCCAGACGTCGGACTCGCTGTTCCCGAGCTTCGCGGCGCCAGGGCTGGCCACACCGGCCGCCAACACGTTCCTTGCCGTCAGCCAGTCACCGGAGCCGAGGAATCCGTACATGCAGCAGTGGTCGCTCGGCGTTCAGCGCCAGCTGGTCCCGCGCACCTCGGTGGAGGTCAACTACATCGGGACGCACGGCTCGAATCTGTTGATGCGGCGCAACATCGCGCAGGCCTTTCTGTTCGATCCGAGCAATCCCCAGTCGGTCGCCGCGCGCAAGCCTTTTCCGAACTTTGCCACTTACATCGACAGCGAGTGGGGCGGACGCTCGAGCTACAACGCCTTCAACACGAAGATCGAGCATCGCGGAGTGGGCGCAATCCTGACCTTCGCTTACACCTATGCCAAAAGTACCGACTCGAAGTCGGCCGCTGCCGGCATAGGCGCGAGCGGGTTCAACGGCTGGCAGGGCTTCCTGGACAACCACGATCCGGAACGCGACTACGGCCTGTCGGACTTCGATGTCGACCATCGGCTGGTCGGCAGCTTCGTCTATAACCTGCCCTTCGGCAGCGGTGAAAAGTTCGCTGGCGACGCGACCGGCGTGAAGAACGCTGTGGTCGGCGGTTGGCAGGTCAACGGCATCTACACCTGGCAGCGCGGGTTCCCGATCACCATCCAGGCCGCCGATCTTGGTGGCCTCAACGACACCTCCGGCACCAACCGGGCGAATCTCGTGGGGGATCCGAGTGCCGGCGACCGGACCGTGAACCGGTGGTTCAATACGGCCGCTTTCGCGCAGCCAGCGCCCGGAGCGCTGGGTGATCTGGGACGAAACACCGAGCGCGGTCCCGGTGTGAACAACCTGGATCTCGCGCTCTTCAAGAACTTCTCGCTGACAAACGGAGTACGGTTGCAGTTCCGGCTGGAGTCGTTCAACGCGCTGAACCACACGCAGTTCCAGAATGTCTCGACGAACATCGCCTCGGCTAATTTTGGGGTGGTCACGTCAGCACGTCCGGCGCGCATCAATCAGTTGGGTCTGAAGCTAATATTCTGAGTCTGGCTCGAACGAGCCGCGCCGCCCGCCGAGTCCGGACGTTGTGGATCCTCCTCCCCCACAGCGTTCGGATACTCGGCAGGCGGTGCGGCTTTCGTGGCGGTGGGCCGTGAATTCAGGGTTCCGGGAAGCTCAACGAATGACCAGTGCGCCGCGGATCACGCCTCCCCTCGCTGTCGTGGCAGCGATCGCGGCCTTCCTCTCGGCTGGAGCTGGACAGATTGAGGCGTGGCAGCAACCCGACCCGGCCGTGCTGCAGCAACACGCCAAGGAAGGAGAGCGCGCCCTTGCGGAGGGGCGATATCCCGATGCGGAGAAAGCGTACGAGGCGCTGCGGCAGCTCACTCCTGGCACCGCCGAAGTCCAGGCACGCCTCGGGTTGATTTACTTCCAGCAAGGCAAGTTCGCCGACGCCATCGCGCCGCTGCGGGAGGCGATCCGGCTGAAGCCGACCCTCCCGAAAGTGGATGCGCTGCTGGCCATGTCGCTGTCGGAACTCGGCAGATACGACGAGGCGCTGCCGGCGGTAACGAAAGCCTTCTCACAGACCGGTGATCCTGTCCTGCGGCGCATGGCTGGACTCCATCTGCAGCGCATCTACACGGGACTCGGACGCGACGCCGATGCGGTCGACGTCGCGCTGCGCCTGTCGCGCCTCTACCCGGATGACCCTGAAGTGCTCTATCACTCGGGGCGGCTGTTCGCGAACTTCGCCTACCTGCAGACCATGAGGCTCGCGACTGTTGCACCCGACTCCGTGTGGCTGCACCAGGCCGCGGGTGAAGCGAACGAGAGCCAGGGTCTCTACAACGCCGCGATACGCGAATACCGTCAGGTGCTGACGGCTGCGCCACGCCGGCCAGGGATCCGATTCCGCATCGGTCGTGTCTTGCTCGAACGCTCGAACAACGAAGCCTCGAGCCCCGAGGCGCAGAAAGACGTGGTCGAAGCACGGACGGCGTTCGAAGAGGAGCTGGCCCTGGATCCCACGAATGCGAACGCCGCCTACGAGCTCGCGGAAATGCATCGAAAAGACGGAGAACTCGACTCGGCCCGCAAACTGTTCGACCAAGCGGTGTCGCACTATCCAACCTTCGAGCAGGCGCTCATCGGGCTTGGCCGTACGCTCGTCGCGCTCGATCGGCCGGCTGAAGCGCTCCCTCACCTTCAGGCGGCCCTCAAGGGCAATCCAGAGAACGAGGTCGCGCTCTATCAAGCCGCGCAGGCATTCAGGGCACTCGGGAACAAGGCTGAGCAGGAAAAAGCGCTGGCCGAGTTCGAGCGGGTACGCAGCCTCGCGGCAAAACGCGCTTCCACAGTGCCCGAGTCGAAGCCCGAGGTCACACGTCAGGCGCTCGAGGTGAAGTCTCCAAAATGAGACGTGGCCTGCAGGCAAGTGTGTTGTGCGGCGTCGTGGTCCGTGGGTGTCTGACGATCGAGTAGTTCACGGGCAGCTGAGTACCAGGCCAGTGGGTGCAGTACCTGACGCACGTTTCCGCGTGGTCCCGCACATGTACTCCACGGTGAGCGTCTTCACGGCGCCGGGGGCAGGATCGCCGCACCAGCCGCTACTCACCGACACCAGACAGCGAGGGCGGAAGCCGCCGCACGCCTCGCTCGCGGACTTCTTGACATCCGGTCCGGCGGTGCATGTCCGACCCGGCACGCCATACTCGGCCTCGACGATTTCGATGGATCCGGTCGACTTCAGATACCGGACCGCCCATAGCAGCAGCATGGCTCCAACGAACGCAATCGTGACGATGACGAACGTGCGGCGGTTTGGCCTCATACCGGAGCGATTGCCATCGACGCCAGCTAAGCGCCCGTCGCGAATCTCCGCTCGTGCGCGTCCTCGAGGTGCGGTGCGATATCGACCACGCTGAGCGTCGGCGGCGCCTTGCGCTGCGCCTTGTCGCGATACATCCGCCGATCCGCGCGCGCCAGCAGGCGCTCGTAGGTCTCGCCATCGTCGGGATACACGGCGGCACCGGCGCTCACGTTCAGCGACACGAGCTCTCCTGTGAGAGTCTCGAACCGGATCGCGCTCACGGCGTCCTGCAGGCGCCGGCGCTGCTGCTCGGCCTCCGCGCGTCCGTTTGATCCGAGCAGGACCACGAACTCGTCACCGCCGTAGCGCACGCAGACATCGTAGGGACGTGTCGTTGCGCGCAGCGCGTTGGCAACTTCCTGCAACGCGCGATCGCCGGAGAGGTGGCCGTGCTGGTCGTTGATCCCCTTGAAATCGTCGAGATCGAGCAGCACCAGCGAGAACTGCGACGCGGCGCGGCGGGCGCGATCGAGCTCCCGCGTGACGTGGGACTGCAGCGCGCGCGTGTTGGCCAGACCGGTCAGCGTGTCCCGCATTGCATTGCCGCACGCCTGCTCGAACACGAGCGCGTTCTGCACGACGGCTGCCGCCTGGCGTGAGATCTCCTCGAGCACGCGCCGGTGATCTTCGGTGTAGCAGCTGGCTTCGACGTGGTACACAGCGATGGTGCCGATCACCTCGTCGCCGACGGACAATGGGCAGACCAGCGCCGACTCCAGCTCGGTCTCGACCGCCGCCTGCGTCGCGGCGTGAAACTCGAGAGCAGCGACGCCGTTGACGAGCGGCCGCCCGTGCCGCATCACCCAGCCGCTCAGCCCGAGGCCCTCCTTCATGATCGCGCTCTCGAGCAGCTGCGAGCCGAGGCCCGATGCATAGCGGCACCGAAGCGTGTCGTCGTCGCCGCGGACAAACAGCGCGCACGACGAGAAGGGAACCAGCGTGCTCAGCCTGGAACCGATGAGCGCCATCGTCTCGCTCACGCTGATGCTGCCGCCCATCGCTTGCGCGATCTCATAGAGTGTGTAGCTCTCGCGGTTCGCTTGCGCGATCTCCGCGAAGGCGCTTGACGTCATCCGGCGGCCGCGATCCTCGTGCCATTCCTCGGCGGCTGCATCCGCCCGTCCTGTCTTGCGCGCTGGGGCTTCGTCGTCGGTCGGGCTCAGACGCGGGAGGATCTCCAGGAAATGTGTGACGAGCGTGGGGTCGAGCCCCCGGCCGGCCTCGCACTCGAGGATCTCGAGCGCGGCTTCTCGCGACACTGATCGCCGATATGGCCGGTCCGACGTAGCCGCATCGAAGGTGTCCACCACGGCGAGGATGCGCGCGCCAATCGGGATCGCCTCGCCGCGCAGACCGTCAGGGTATCCGGTTCCGTCCCAACGCTCGTGATGGCTCCTGATGAGCGGCGCGACAGGGCAGGGGAACGCGACCGCGGCGACGATCTCGGCGCCCACCTGCGCGTGAATCTGCATCTTCTTGCGTTCGTCCGCGCTGAGCGGTCCCGGCTTCGAGAGGATGTGCTCGGGCACCGCGAGCTTGCCGATGTCGTGGAGGAGCGCGGCCGTCTCGACCGCCTGCGTGTCACGCTCCGACAACGCGAGGCGGCGCGCGAGGCTGGCCGCGTAGTACTGCACGCGCTCAATGTGCATGCTCCCGGTGACGTCCTTGGCCTGAATCGCGCGCGCCAGCACCTCGGTGCTTTCACGATGGAGCTGCGTCCCCTCGGCAACGCGCCGCTGTTCGTCGGCGATGCGATCGAGGTAGATGTGGTAGGTGCGGTAGGTCAGGCACAGAGGCAGGAGAGCGAGGCTCGCTTCCCACTGCCCGATCCGCTGCCATACTTCGACGGCGATCCCGGCAGCCACCGCCCCCACGACGTAGCTCGTGATGCTCCAGAGGAAGTTGTCGTGCCAGACCTCGAACACGGGCCGCCGGTTCGCGAGCGCAAACGCCGCCGCGACCGCCGCCGAGTTCACCAGGAAGTACGCCATCGCCGCGCCCATCAGCGCCTGCAGCGACGCCAGCTGCCCGTATGTCCCGCCCAGAGCCGTATACACGCGCGCCGTTGCGGCAACGGTTATCGCCAGGCACGCCATACTGAAGATGGTTTTGTAGGCCGGGTTGCGCTGCTTCATCCGGAACGAACACTGCGACCAGGCGCTCGCGGTCGCGATCAGCACGGTCGGCGCCGGCCCCAGCAGCAGAAGCGCGGTGAAGTCGACGGCGTAGGAAAGCGAGATGCAGGAGCTGCCCACACCAACAGGCAGGTCCACCTTCAGCGCTGAGCTGATCACCGACAGCGCGAACAGGCCCGCGAACAGGCTGGGGTGTGGAAACTGCAACGAGGGCAGCAGGCCGGCGACGATCGCCGCGCCGAGCACGATCACGGCCCCGACATATAGGCGAGCGGCAACAGGAAGGTGCATCACGGATCACCTCCACCATTCCGGCAGCACGGCGGTTACGTCCTGCAGACTCTTCCACACCGTTGCGCCCGAATCGCCGGTGACGACTCCCCAGGCGACGGTCGTGCCGTCCGTCGTGCCGACGAGCCCGTTCCCCCAGACGATGTTATTGCCCCAAACAATGTTATTGCCCCAGACAATGTTGTTACCCCAAACGATGTTGTTGCCCCAGACGATGTTGTTGCCCCAGACGATGTTCTGGGACCATGCCGTTTCGTTCATGTACAGGATCGGTCCGGATCCGATCGCATTGCCCCACACGATGTTGTTGGCCCACGAATAGGTTTCCCCTCCAATCGTCGTCGTCGGGGTGATCCCGGTGGTCAGCCACCACGACGACACGGCGGCCGACGGGTCGATCCGCGACGCAAGGTCGATCGCACCGGCCGGGTTGACCGAGCCCGCGCCTTGGGTGAGCACGTCGTACTCGGCCCCGAGCTCGTCGTGTACTTTCAACGCGGTGAACTGCAGCAGGGCTTTGGCTGCGTTCGGCGTGAGAGGAGGCGCGCCGGCAAAGGCAGTACGGTTCGCTTCGATGACGAGCGCGAGCGTGCCGCTCACCACGCCTGCCGCCATGCTCGTGCCGCTCAATTGCATGTACGACTCGCCGACCCGTAAATCAGGGTTGCTCAAATAGAGCGAGCTGGATCGCGCGGCGACCGAAACCATCGCGTGTCCAGGCGCGACGAGATCGGGTTTGGCTGTCCCGTCGTGCCACGAGGGTCCACGCGAGCTGTACCGCGTGACTCGATCGTCGCTACGTACGTTGGTGCCCACCGTCGTCTCGGCGCCCACGGCGATGGCGGACGGTGCGTTCGCCGGTGACACGATTCCGGCGTAGCCCGGTTCCGACGTCTCGGGGTTGAGCCCGTAATTGCCGGCGGACGCGACGACGTGGATGCCGGCGCGAGCAGCGGCTTCGACCGCCTGCACGAGCGGATCGGTTTCGGCGGGCTCGTAGATCGGATGGCCGAGCGACAGGTTGATGATCTCGATGCCAAGCCGGTCTTTGTTCGCGGTGGCGTACTCGATCGCGCTGATGACGTCGCTGGTGCGTCCCTGCCCGTTTCCGTCGAGCACCTTCAGCACGATCAAGCGCGCTCTAGGGGCGATGCCGCGGTATCGCTTCTGACTCTGCCTGCCATCGCCGGCGATGAGTCCGGCGACGTGCGTGCCGTGGCCGTACGCGTCGCTCGCGGGCTGCGCGATGCCTCCTTGCGTGAAGTCGTAGAAAGCAAGGATGCGGTCGCCGAACTCGGGTCCGGGCTCGACGCCGGAGTCGATCACCGCGACGCCGATGCGACCGCCGCCCGGCGACTGAACCGGCAGCCCCATCGTGCCGCGCACCGTATAAGGAGAGGTTGTCGTCTGGTCGGCGAGGACTACGGCGTCGGTCGAGATCGACACCACGGAGCCGTGCTCGGTCAACGCGCGGACCTCGTTGACCGACAGCGATGCCGCGATCGCCCCGATGCCGGGGTGCACGCGACCGACGGTTTTGCCTTGCAACCGGAATATCGCCGCGAGTGCCGCAAGATCCCCGTCCTTCACGCGAATAATGACGTTCTGCCGAGCTGCGTCTTTGAGGCGCACGCGCGCAGTTAACGCGCTGTCAAGTTTGGGAAGGCGTTCGAGAGGCTGTGCGGTTGCGGCCCACGCAAGACTGAGGCACGCCAACACAACGAGGAAAGTGAAGATCGGCCTGGAGCGCGTAGGGAGCATGCCCGAGCGCCCAGCAATTGAAGCACCGAGTCCCGCCCGATCGCACACCGTCTTTCGCAGCGAGCTAACGCCTTTGTAGGCAATTACTTAAATCCGCGCTCGCCTGACGCGTTTGGCGATCGCGCCTCCGGAAGTGTTATTTCGATCTCAATTGCGTAAGGAAACTTACAATATTGAACTCAGCCAAGCTCAGTAATAACGATCCTGCAATCCGACTCAGTCGACCTGGAACAAGGTAACGGGTCGAGTCAGCATGATCGTTCGTTGTCTGTAGGGGCCCCCGCGCTGGAGGTGACGAGCTCGCCTATCTGGGTCCTCCTCTCAGCTCGATCCAGTACCGTCGTTTCGCTTTCGTTAACTCCTGCCCACTGACGACATTCTCCAGTACGCCACCATTCTTTTCGATCGTTCTGATCGATCCGACATTATCGTCGTCGCAGGTCACCAACACCCGGTCAATGCCGAGTGTTTCGTGCGCAATCTGAAGGGACAGCCGAAGCATCGCGGTCGCATAGCCTTGTCGACGGAACTCAGGCACTACGGCGTAGCCGATATGCCCGCCGACGCGCAGGAGGAACTCATTCAGTTCATGGCGGATGGCTACCCGCCCAACGATTCTCGAAGCCGCAAACGCAAACAGGAATGTCGACGGAACGTGATTCGGCGGAAGATGCTCACCACGCGCGTGATCTGCCAGCACCTGAAGGTAGCGGGTGAGCGGCATGCCCTCCTCGTAGTAGTGCAGAAAGTTTGGAACGTCTGGCGTCGTGGCTCTGTGAGCGCGCAGGAACTCCTGTTCCTCGTCTTCGCTCGGCAGTCGTAGTACAACCGCGTCTCGCAGGTCTCTCATGGCTCACGGCCCGACTAAGCAAGCGGTCACTACTGTTCAGGCGGGTGGATTCGCAGAGTGTCGCTCGCACAAAAGCCCGCCCGAGTCGTCGGTCCCGACTCCGAGGAGATGATAATGAATGATCACCAAACCACACCACGAGAAAGGGTCGACATGAACACCATCACTACGAAAGACGGCGTCGAGATCTTCTATAAGGACTGGGGCAAAGGCCAGCCGATCGTGTTCAGTCACGGCTGGCCGCTGTCGGGCGACGATTGGGATACGCAGATGCTGTTCTTCCTCAGGCACGGCTATCGCGTCATTGCCCACGACCGGCGGGGACATGGACGTTCCGCCCAGATCGGTCACGGTCACGACATGGATCATTACGCCGACGACCTCGCGGCGCTGACCGCCCATCTCGACCTCAAGGAAGCGGTGCATGTCGGCCACTCGACTGGCGGCGGCGAAGTCGTGCACTACGTCGCGCGCCACGGCGAAAGTCGTGTGGCAAAGGCGGTGATCATCAGCGCGGTGCCGCCGCTGATGGTGAAGACGGCAGCCAATCCCGGCGGGCTGCCCAAGGAGGTGTTCGACGGGCTTCAGGCGCAGCTCGCCGCGAATCGAGCGCAGTTCTATTACGACCTGCCGGCGGGACCGTTCTATGGTTACAACCGGCCTGGGGCGAAGGTATCTCAGGGGTTGATCTGGAACTGGTGGCGCCAGGGCATGATGGGAGGCGCCAAGGCGCACTATGACGGCATCGTCGCCTTCTCCCAGACGGACTTCACCGAAGACCTGAAGAAGATCACCGTGCCCGTCCTCGTGATGCATGGCGATGACGACCAGATCGTGCCGTATGCCGATTCGGCACCGCTGTCGTCAAAGCTACTGAGGATGGGCACGTTGAAAACCTACAAGGGCTTTCCGCATGGCATGCCCTCGACTGAGGCCGACACGATCAACGCCGACCTGCTGGCGTTTATCAAAGCGTAACCATCAGCCGACCGACGAAGGCAATTATTTCGGGGGCTGCTGAATGGGCGTCCCGTGTCCGGCGACGATCTGCCAGGTCCCGGCGCGGCGCACGAAGACATCGGTCCAGCGGTAGCGGCCGCTGATGTCCTGGCCCTTGAACTTGCCTTTGTCGGCCGTCACATACGTCACCACGGCGGTGTCGCCATAGGCGCGGACCTTCATATCGGAGATCTCAGAAGACTCGATTACGAGGTCTCCCGACTTCACGTCTGCCAGCAACTGTGCCTTCGTCTGCGGCGAACCATCGGGTGTAATTACGACGGCGTCGTCGGCGAAGATGCGGCCGAACGCAGCGATGTCCTTCTTGAGAAGCGCGGCGAGCCCGTCACGTTCGATTTTCATCAACGTCTGCTCGACGCTGGCGTCCGCGGGCTTTGCCGGGGCCGGTTTCGGTTGGGTGTCGGGGGTTTGGGCGGAGGCGCCGAGCGCCGCCGCGACCACGAGCGCGACGATGGGTAGTGCGTTCTTCATGGCGTTGTCTCCTTTATCCGTTGTACCGGTACACACTCGCGGTCGAGCATGGCAGCGTAGCCTAAGTTGACCGGGTTTCGCCACCAGTCTCGTCGATTGCGTGAATCTGCCGCGGGCGCGCCGGTGAACGTGTGAAGCACGTGCATCACCCCCCACATGTTCAGCTGCGTTCTCTGGAGTGTTGCGCGTCCCGCCCGCAGGTCGGCCTTGACATCGACGACCAATCCCGGTCGACTGACCTGAAACGTGAACGTCCGTTCGCAGGCTGTGTCGCCGGCCATTGAACTTCGCCGGCGATCCCCAGCTTTCGCATTACCTCGCGCGCCCGCTCGACGTCCACGACAGCGGTCACAGGTTCGAGCTCGTGTTCAGTGGTGCTCTGCACCCGATTTGGCCAGAACTGAGCAAACTGCCAGCGCGGATGGTTCAGCACAAGCCCAGTGAACACGAACAGCCACGTAAAGAACAGCAGGTGCAGACCGAGGTAGTAGTGGAGCCGGCGATCCACACAAGGAACGCATCGGAGGCGGAGCGTTCACGGCGTTCGGCGGCCATTCCATCCTTACGCTGCGATGGCATACACGACCCCCCAGAACGTGACCGCGCCCGCCAGCACCAGCGCGATGCCGACGCGTCGCTCGGCCTTCAATGCGAACCACAGGTAGATGCCGCTCAGCGTGATGAACAGCATCAAGTATGCGGTCGCGTCTGCAAGCATTCTCTACCCGCGCATGAGCGGAGAGTTCCCCCGCAGCTCGACGTTGTGCGGTCCAGGCATCTTGTGCAGGTAGACGAACGCATCGCCAAGCGAATGGCCACGCGACGTGATCATGGCCGTCCGTTGCGCGTAGTCGAGCGACACGAGCGTGTCACGATTCGGCAGTCGAACCGGGACGATCAGCCGATGCTCGCCTGGCAGGTCTCGAACGAAGTCGACTTCGCCGCTGACGCCCACCTGGTCGAGCACCGATCGAAGCGCGTCAACCCGCGCGCGCCCCTGCATGCCGACGAGGTCCGGCGGAACAGCAAGGTTGCTCACGGTGCGTGGGGAATCGGACGAATTTGGAGCTGGCCGGTGCGCAGGCCATGGACCAGGTAGAACACGCTTACCGAGAAGACGAGGACGAATGGGCTGAGGAACAGGCCGAAGTACAGGTGCAGGTCGCGAGTGATGAGATAGAAGCGTCGCAGCATTCACCGCGCTTTCACACATAACCGGACGACCGCGGTCTGCACGCGTTTACGCATCGACTCGTCCAAGATGATCCACGAACGCAATCATAGGCCATCGCCAACGGCGAGGGCTGCTCCGGGAAGTCGACCCTCGCGCCGCCAACAACCGCTGCTGGCCGTCCCCCGCGTCGACCTGTCGACTATTCACAGCGGGTGGTTATTCGACTAAAGTCTTGCCAGCCGAGCCGCCTATTCGCGGCTTCGCATCGTGGCCGTGACTCCAGTAGCGGCTTCAGGTTTCAATATGAGAATTCTTGGAATCGCCGGTTGCATCGTGTCGGCGATGCTTCTCGGGCCCTCCGTGGTTAGCGCCCAAGCGGTCAGCGGTCAGGCGGCTAGCGGTCAGGCGGCGCCGCCGGAATCTGGGCAGGCCACCGCGCAACCGGCCCCAGAGATCGCAATGGCCAGGGCCATGGTGCAAGAGGCCACGACGGCCGATCCTCCCGCAACGCTCTCGTTCAACAATCGCGACGTCATTGAGTTCCACGCGACCGTACTCGGACGGACTCCGTCGATACGCAGCGCAACGGTCGAACGCGTTCTGCACGAGCTCGTCGGTCGGGGTGAGGTCGGTCGCGTGTCCGTGCGCTCGGTCGAGCAAATCATGGTCGTCAGCGTCGGGACGCTCGATCTCTTCGCGCTCGTGCCGGCAGACGCGTCGCCGCTTGGCGAGACGCTCGAGGACTCCGCGCGTCGGGCGGCTGAGACCCTGCAGATCGCCCTGGACGAGTCCATCGAGATTCGTACTCCCTGGCTGGTCGCTTTGAGCATCGGATGGAGCCTGCTCGCGACGGTTCTCCTCGTCCTGCTGCTGCGACTGCTGGGGCGCGCTCGCCGTGCGCTCGTAGCCGTGACCGTGCGGATGGCGGAGCGGCAGCTCCGGAAACTGCCCGGCGGGGAAGTTGTCCGTGCCTCGCGGCTCCCCGAGTTCCTGCGTGGTGGCATCTCACTCGTGGCGGTCGTGGTCGGCCTGTTCATCGTTTACACCTGGCTTACGTTCGTCCTTAATCGGTTTCCGTACTCGCGACCATGGGGTGAGGCGCTCCGCGGGTTTCTGCTGGATCAGATTTCGCAGGTCGGGCTGGGCATCCTCGGGGCCATCCCCGGTCTGTTTACCGTGTTGCTGATTCTGGTCGTCGCGCGCTTCGCCGCGAGGCTGGCGGGGCAGTTGTTCGACGCGGTGGAGCGCGGCCGACTGGACCTTCCCGGAGTCCATCGCGACACGGCCCAAACGACGCGTCGTCTCGTCACAGGGTTGCTCTGGATGTTCGCGATCGTCGCGGCCTACCCATACCTCCCCGGAGCCGAGACCGAAGCGTTCAAAGGCCTCAGCGTCTTCGTCGGCCTGGTGCTCTCCCTGGGGTCGAGCGGGATTGTGAACCAGGTGATGAGCGGGCTGACGATCATCTACTCACGTGCCGTGCGGCACGGCGATTTCGTGCGTATCGGCGATGTCGAAGGGACCGTGACAGGCGTGGGCATGCTCTCGACCAAGGTGAAGACGCCGCTCCGTGAGGAGCTGACCATCCCGAACGCAGTCGTAATGTCGACCGTCACCACGAACTATTCCCGCCTGCACGCGTCGGAGGGCGTGTTCGTGTCGACGTCGGTGACGATTGGATACGGCGTCCCGTGGCGGCAGGTGCACGCGCTGCTGCTGTTGGCAGCCGAGCGAACGACTGGAATCCGTCGGGAGCCAACGCCAAAGGTTCGACAGACTGGCTTGCGCGATTCCTACGTGCAGTACATCCTCCTGGTCTCGGTGGAGAACCCATCGATGCGAATTCCCGTCCTCGATGCCTTGCACCAGAACATCCAGGATGCGTTCAACGAGTTCGGCGTGCAGATCATGGCCCCGAACTACGAGGGCGACCCTGAAGGCCCGAAGATCGTTCCGCCTGAGAAATGGTTTGCGGCGCCCGCTGCTGCACCCACCCCGCCAGAGCGGTAGAACCGCCAAGTCACTCGACGCTGAATCGCAGCGCGCGAGAGAGCGTGTCGGGGAGTCCGAGGGGGGTGCGGAAGCCGGTCCACTGAGGACCGCGTCCCTGATGAACTGGAAGCCGGTCTTCCAGCCCACTGTCCCGGGGTACGCCCAGAATTGACAAACATCTGGCGGATCGCCCGCACTTCGGGTGCAGACGGTGGCCAGTTCGTTGATCGCCTCTTCGCCTCGGGCCAGACCAGGCCCACGGATGATGTACGGATCGGCTTCGCCTGCCGGGTACGCCAGTGAGGAAGAAGTTCTTGAAGTGCTTGAGGGATGGTGCTTGAGCGCTCGGTCGCGCGGCGCCGGTCTGGAGCAGCAGGGCTCCGATGGCGGCCACTAACAGTGCTTTCTTCATTCAGCCTTTCAGTCTGTGCCAGATGTTCCAGATCGAAGTTAATGCACTTCGCGACTTCGGTTTGGGAAATTGTTGTCGAGCAGGCTACGCCAGCGCCTTCCCGTACAGCGCAAGCAAGCGGTTCCACGCCTTCTCGGCCTGCGCCTCGTTGTAGACGCCGGAATCCGGTGGACACCAGCCGTGCGCAGCGCCTTCGTACACTTCGATCTCGGCCGGTAGATTCGCTTGGCTGAATGTCTCTTTTAGGACGGTCTTGTCGTTTGGCGCCCGCGCATCGTCGTTGGCGGCAATCGCGATCAGAAACTGGGCCTTCGTCTTCGCAGCCTGCAGATGAGGGCTGTTCGGCTGGTCGGTCACGAGTCCGCCGCCGTGGAACGAGGCGACCGCACCGACGCGATCGGGCATCGCAGCCGCGGTGCGGAACGCAATCGGGCCACCCATGCAGTAGCCCTGCGTGCCAACCTTCCGGGTCTTGGCCACCGACGCTTGCTGATCCAGCCACCCGATGAAAGCCTTCGCATCGACCATCTGCGTCGTCTCGCTCAGCGTTTGCGCGAGCGGTCGCACCTCCGCGATCGGGGTTGCGGCACCGGCCGGAGCCGTCGGGGCCTTCTTGGTTCGATAGAACGGGTTCACCACCAAGACTGAATAGCCCGATTCGGCGAGACGCTTGCCCATCTGCCGGAAGGCGGGGCGCAGCCCGAAGATGTCCGGCCAGATGAGAACGCCTGCTGCCGTGCCGCTCGCCGGATGCACAAAGTAGCAGTCGGCCGTGCCGTCGGCCGTCATCACATTGACGTCAGATTCCGTGACCGCTACGGCATTGGCCACCTGTGGCAGCATCATCGAAATGCCGGCGCCAACGAGCACGCCGAACTGCCGGCGCGTCACCAATCCGAGCGCCTCGAATTCCCGTCGATCGTCCTCAAAATGATCCTGATCGCACATCGTCTGCTCCTTCTCGCCCCGTCATGCCGCGGTAAGAGATTGGCACTGCTTATCAGGCGCGCTCGGCTACCGTCACGTCAATCGTTCCGACACCTTCAATCGACCCCTCGAGCCGATCGCCGGGCTTCACCGCACCCACGCCCTCCGGCGTGCCGGTGTACACGAGATCGCCCGCCTGCAAATGATGGTCCTGCGACAGGTGCGCGAGGACAGCAGGGACGCCGTGAATCAGCTGCGATATGTCGCCCGATTGCTTCGGCCGGCCGTTGACACGCAGCTCGATGCGGCCGTGATCGGGATGGCCGATCTCGGCCGCCGGCGCGATGTCGCCGAGTACGGCTGACTGCTCGACGTCCTTACCGATGTCCCAGGGCCGCTGCTTCTCCTTCGCGGCCGACTGGAGATCGCGGCGCGTCATGTCCAGGCCGCAGGCGTAGCCGAACACGTGGTCGAGCGCCTGCCCTTCGGCAATGCGAAAGCCAGCCGTGCCGATGGCGACGACAAACTCCATCTCGTAGTGATAGTTGCTCGTCCCCGGCGGATAGGCGATTGTGGAGCCCGACGGTGTGTAATGCTCGGCCGCCTTCGTGAAATAGAACGGCGCCTCGCGATCGGCAGCGACGCCCATCTCCTTCGCGTGCGCCTCGTAGTTACGGCCCACACAGAAGATCCGACGGATAGGAAAACGCTCCGCTCGACCGCGGATCGGCGAGGCCGCTCTTGACGGCGGTGGAAACACAAATTCGCTCACGGAGTCACCCTTGTGCTGATGATATTGCGTTACGTTGTGCTCAATGAGCCCTATTTTTCCAGATGCTATCGCAAAAGAACTGTACGCCCAGATCGCGTTCCAGCCACCGTCGACGTCATAAACGGATCGTTCCGGAGCGTGGGATTGGCTCGGGCGTGTCGGCGTCACCGCTGCAGGCGGCCGCCGACCAGCAACCCGCTTGGCACGCGCGCCGGGACGGCTCGATCGAAGCCTGGATCGTCCAGCGCTTGGAGGAACGCGACGAGATCCTGCTGACCCCTCCCGCGCATGTTCAGCTGGCGCGCTAACGGATCGATCTGATCGCGGCTCACCTGGGCGTTCAGCCCTCGCGCGCCGCCACCGCCACGACGTCCTCCGCCGCGACTGATCTGCCGGTAGAAGTTGACGACCTCTGGAAGCGTCGCGAATACGCCATTGTGCATGTACGGAGCCGTCGCGCTCAGGTTACGCAACGAGGGCGTGCGAAATGCGTAGGTCTTGCTCACGCCCGAATCCGACTCGGGCAGTTTCGCGTTGTCGGGCACCGCGAGCACGTGAGTGGCGAAGTCCGAAAACATCGGACCGTTGTGGCAATTGATGCATCCCACCGACTGGAACCGCTCCATGCCGCGAACCTGCTCGGCGCCGAGGGCGGCGCTGTCGCCGCGCATGTAGCGGTCGAACGGTGAATTGGCGGCGACGAGCGACCGCTGAAAGGCCGCAAGCGCGCGCCCGAGGTTGCGGTCGTCCACGGGCCGGCTTCCCCCGAACGCGCGGGCAAACAGCCGGCGGTACTCCGGGATGGCGTTCAAACGTGACACGGCGGCGGGAACCGCGCGGTCCTTTGGATACGCGCTGCCGCGCATTTCCTCCTCAGCCTTGATCGGCTCGAGCGCCTGCGCTTCGAGGCTGCGAACTCTCAGATCCCAGAACATGGGCGCCGACGCAGGAACAGCATCACTCCCGGCGGTCAGTCCGTTGAACGCAACGTTCAGGATGGTCTGGCTGTTGCGCTTCACCAGGCGTGGCGTGTGCCCCGTAACGAACGATCTTCGCGGGACCGAGTCCTGCGCCGTTGGCGCCGATCGAGAGATCGAGACCGTCGGCATACCCGAACGTGGGATGGTGGCAAGTCGCGCACGCGACGTCTTTCTGTCCCGACAGGATCGGATCCCAGAACAGCAACCGCCCGAGCGCGACGCGTTCCGGCGTCGACGGGTTGTCAGACGGCGCGATTGGCGAGGTCGGAAGAGCAGCGAGACGAGCCTGTGCCGCGGTGCTCGAGCGGCCCGCCGTGGCGACGGTTATCGCCACACAGCCGACCAGCACCAGAAGTGGCACGGTTACCTTCCGCATGCGAGCGCCCGTACGAGAAAGGTCGCGTCATGGACGTCGGTTCGTCCCTCGCCAGAAGACTACGGCAGATCTTCCCGCAGGTGTGGCTGCCACGCTTTTTTCACACCCCTGGCGCGTAAGCGTCGAATCCCCAGCATCACGACCATCGCGACGGCAATGCTGCCGAGCAGCCACGCGTCAGTGGACGTCGCGGGGCCAGCGCGCAGCACGTAATCGATCGTCAGCTCGGTCTGATCGGTGTCGCGCCGCTGTGCCGTGACCGCGACTGTGTTGCTCGCCGGCACCAGCGCGTTCGCCAGATAGACGCTGCGATCCGGATGGTGGCCGTTGCGGAACAGCAGCTGATGGCGGCCCGTGGACAGGCGCGGGAAGCGTCGCGATCGATTGCAGCCGGATGGTCCCCTCACCCACGCCTCATCGCTGCGAGATCCGGGAAACTGGTGACGCCCAGCTGCGCGCCGAACCGGCGTCCCGTCGACTTCGAGCGTCAGCGCGCTCACCACCGGGCTCGCATAGGCCCGTTGCTCGTCCTGCAGATAGCGCTCCGTCGCGATTGCGATCGATGTCCGCGATGATCGCCTCGGCCAGGGCGATTCCCGGCGTCAGGTCCAGCTCGAGCTGCACGCCACCCGGGTCGATGGCCAGTCGCGCGGCCTGAAGGTACTCGTCCCGTCGATGCGCCGACAGCCTCGCGCGGCGGCGACGATGGCCGTCGTCAGCGGCCAGCGACGCAGGCGGCACGACTACTTCTTCGTGAACTTCGCACCGTAATCGTTGGTCGGATCGCGATAGATGGTGTGGATGTGGTCGACGCCGCCCTGCGGCGCGTACTCGATCACCAGGGTTGGACCCTGGATACGGAAGTACGCCGCGCTGCCGTTGGTCGTCGGACCGCTCCAGGCGAAGTAGGTCTCCGGGAAGGTTCGTCCGGATCTCGGCCATTCGCGGCTTCGGCGAACGCGTCGTTCTGGATGCCCGCCCACTCCCGCACGATATCCAGCAGCATCGTCTGCTGCGGCGCGGCGTGAGCGCCGACGCGCGAATGCCCTCGGGCTGAATCGTCTCGTCCATCCTGGCCGGGCCCGAGCACGAGATCGGCGACGCGTGTAGCCGAGGATCGCCTGCTTGCGCTGGGCGTCGTCCAGCGCGTTGATCAGCGCGAACGCCTTGTCGTTCTCGTTGCCGAGCGGACGGATGGTCCGGCCTTCGAACGTGTAGGTCGCCGGCTGAGTGGCGGGCAGGCTCGGCGCCATGGTCGCCTGGCTCCCGGCCATCGTCAGATTGATCGCCAGGTGGTGACCGCCGAACTGCAGCATCCACGGCGTCGTCACCGATGGCGTTCCGACGAAGGCGAGGAAGTACTCGTCCTCGCCGAACTGGACGCCGCCACCGCCGCCGCCGCGGCGCCGCCGCCGCGCCGTCACCGCCACCGCGGCCGTCTGTCCTATCCGCACGCTTCGTCGCCGCGCATGATCTCGGTGACCTTGCGATAGCCCGTCCTTGCTGAGCGCCGTCGAGAGCAGGGTGTTGACGGCGGCGCGCTGCGGCGGCGTCAGATCTGCCAGCCGCAAACCCTCGCGCTGAAAGATCGCCGACTGGAAGGTTGGACCACTTCGTCTTCTGCGGTCCTTCGAAGGGGAACTGGACCTTGGCCCGGCCCGCATCGTCGAGCGTCGTCACGACGGCCTGCGCGGCGGCGACGATGCGCGCCGTCGTGTCAGACGGCGTGCCGGGCGGCTTGGCTCCACCGCGTTGAGCGAACCCGACTGCCGCGACGGCGACGAACACAGCCGAACGAGATGGTCGAAGCGATTCGCACAGGTGTACGCATGTTGGAATCCTGGTTCTGAGATGCTCCGTCTTCTTAGCGGAGATTTGTGTTGAAGAGGGCGAGCGTCCGCTCCCACGCGAGCTTGGCCGCCGCGGCATCGAACCGCGGCGTCGTGTCGTTGTTGAAGCCGTGCTGCGTGCCGGGGTAGAGGTGCCGCTCGTAGCGCACGTTGGCCGCCTTCAGCGCCGCTTCGTACGCCGGCCAGCTGGCGTTGATGCGCTCGTCCACCTCGGCCGACTGAATCACGAGCGCCGCTTTGATCTTGGGCACGTCCTCGACGTTCGGCGAGCTGCCGTAGAACGCGACGCCGGCCGCGAGATCAGGCACGCGAGTCGCGAGGAAGTTGACCATGCCGCCGCCGTAGCAGAAGCCGACCGCGCCGACCTTGCCGTTGGTTTCCGGCCGTGCCTTGAGCCAGCCGAGTGCCGGCGATGAAGTCCTCGCGCGTCTTTGCCTGATCGAGCTTCGGGAAGACCTCACGGGCCTTGTCTTCGTCGCCCGGATACCCGCCGAGCGGGAAGAGCGCGTCCGGCGCGAACGCCACGAAGTTGTCGATCGCGAGCCGGCGGGCGATGTCCTCGATGTGCGGGTTGAGGCCGCGGTTCTCGTGAATGACGAGCACGGCCGGCAGCTTGCCAGCGGCCTTGGCCGGCTGGGCCAGGTAGCCGCGCATCTTGCCATAGCCCTTCGGCGAGTCGTACTCGAGATACTGCACCTTGATGCGCGGGTCCTCGGGCTTGACGACCTGCGCTTCGACGAACTTCGGGCTGAGCTGGTCGAGCAGCATCGCGGCGGTGACGCCGCCGACGGCGTACTTGGCGGCCCTGTCCAGGAAGCCGCGGCGGTCGAGCGCGCCGTGCACGTAGGCGTCGAACAGAATGAGCAGTTCCTGGTCGAAATCGTGAGCGGTCTTGGGTGTCATTGTC
This sequence comes from uncultured Acidobacteriota bacterium, assembly GCA_963773005.1. Classification (GTDB taxonomy): domain Bacteria; phylum Acidobacteriota; class Vicinamibacteria; order Vicinamibacterales; family 2-12-FULL-66-21; genus DATBJJ01. The sequence goes on along the minus strand of CAVYZR010000012.1, from coordinate 427,284 downwards.
GGTCTCTCCTTCAGGGATCATTGAACTGCTCGAGGTCGGACTCACTCGACCGTCGACGCTTGACGCTCGATTCAGCTGCTGTTGTCCGTGATCGGGCCTTACTCGTCGCGCCACACGACGCCTCGCTCTGCGAGGACATCGCGCAAGCCCGTAAATATCCAGCCCGAAGCTCGCCGGCTTTCAGGCGCTCGCGCGTGCGCTCTTCTTTCGCGAGCCGCTGATCGACTGCGGCGACGACCGGCCTTGCGCTGAGGCGCGCGGCACCACGACGACGCCGTCGGCGTCGCCGACGATGACGTCGCCGGGTGAGACGGCCGTGCCGGCGCAGACGATCGGGACGTTGACGCTACCGGCAATCGTCTTCGACGTGCCCTGCGCCGATACGGCCTTGGACCAGACGGGAAAGCCGAGGGCGGTGAGCTCGGTCGTGTCGCGCACGCCGGCGTCGATGACGAGGCCGACGACGCCGTGGGCCAGGCACGATCGCGCCAGCAGCTCGCCGAACATGCCATCGGTTGACTCGGAGAACGTCGTGACCACGAGGACATCGCCGGCTTGCACGACAGCGATGGCGGCATGGATCATCAAGTTGTCCCCGGCGCCGCAGAGCACCGTCACCGCGCTGCCGGCAACACGCGGCCGTGGGGTAGACCGGGCGCATGTAGGGGCGCAGCAGCCCGCTCCGCCCCTGCGCTTCGTGCACGGTGGCGACGCCGGCCGCGCCAAGCCGGCTGATGTCGGCTGGATCGGCGCGGGCGATGCGTTCGGACAATCGTCGGCGTCATGCCAGCTCGCCGGTGACCTGCGGGAACACCCGCTGATACGCCTCGGCGTGCGCGATCCCCTTGCGCCCGGAATTGCGCACGGCCTGCGTGCCGCGCCGACGGCTCAGGTCGGAGTAGTAGTCGACGAGGTGGCGCTGCGCTTCCATCGATTCCATGGCCTGCCGCTTGCGCTCCCAGACCGGTGTCACGTCGAGCAGCACATCTGGCTTGAAATTGCACTGCTCCGGCTGATGCGGTTCGAACATGAACACCGGCGGCGCGCCGAGCGGCGGGACCTGGGAGCGGGTAGCCTTCGGCCTGCGCGAAGACGCGCGTCTGGAGCGAGATCTGATTCGCTGCCGGATGATCCGGATTGTAGGGATCGTTGTAGGAGTGGGTCAGAACGACCTCCGGCTGGCACGTGCGGTACTCCTGTGCCAGCGCGTCGACGAGGCTGTCGGTCGCGCGCAGCGGATAGTCGCCGGCATCGAAGAACCGCACCTCCGCGCCGAGAATGGCTGGCCGCGCGCTCCGACTCGGCGCGGCGAATCTCCTTGACGCGCTCGACGGTCATCCCCGGCTCCTTCCACGCGCCTTGGCTTTCTCCCCGTTCGCCGAAAGACAGGCAGAGAATGCGTACCCGGTGGCCGCGCGACGCGTAGAGCGCAATCGTCCCGCCGGCCCGCCAGACGAAGTCGGCGGCGTGAGCGCTGAACACGAGCACGGACGAGCGGTCTGCCATAGCGTCAACGCCAGTCGGAACGGCGACCCGCATTATACGGATCGATTGAACGCGTGTGCAAATCGGTTGTATGATGCCCGCCGTGGCGATGCGTCCCCGCGCTGCAGCCGACTGGACCCCTCCGGAGCGGCGGTCGGAAACCCGCGAACAGCTGCTCGGCGGCGGCCGCGCGACTGTTCGCCGAACGCGGGTTCGCCGGCGTCTCGGTGCGCATGATTGCGGCCGAGGCCGGCGTGAACTGGTCGCTCGTCGGCTACTACTTCCGCGGCAAAGAGCGACTGCTCGCCGAGGTCTACCGGCGCCACTGTTCGACGCTCAATCGCGAGCGTCTTCGGCTGCTGGGCGAGGCCCGCCGCGCGGGTCTACACCTCGAATCCGTCGATCGAGGCGTTCGTCCGGCCCGCGCTCGCCGAGATTGAGGGCCGCGAATGGCCAGTTCTCCCGTCTGCGTGCGATGCTCGCGGCCGAAGACGTCCCGTTGTTCACGCAGCTCGTCGCCGACAACTTCGATCAGTCGAGCCGCACATTCGTCGCCGCTCTGTGCGAATGCCTGCCGGAGCTGCTCGACGGACGAGGTCCTGTGGCGATTCCACTTCATGCTCGGCACGATCTACTACTCGGCCAGCAGCCCGCAGCGGATCAAGGCGTTCTCGCGGGGACGCTGCGATCCGGGCGACCTCGAGGAAACCGTTCAGCATCTGGTGCCGTTCCTGGCCGACAGCGTTCCGATCGGCTCCTGCGTCGTCTCCGCGTACCCGCCGGCGTGCCCACGGCTCCAAAGCCCGTGCCGGCGGCTCCAAAATCAACGTGCGCCGATGAGCGTGCCTGAACGCCGCGCGCTTCGCCAGCCGTTACGGACACTGCTCGGCGACTATTCCGCGACACACGCGTTACGACAGGGCAGGTTGACGTCGCCGATCGTCGCCGCTCGAGTTCGCTGACGTGGCGGTGCCGAACAAAGCGTTCAAACGAGTCGTCCGCGATCTCGAGTTCGACGTCGCGGAGCTGGCGCTCATGACGTTTCTCATGGCCCGTTCTCGTGGCGTGCCGCTGCGTCTCCTGCCAGTCGTCGTCTTCAGTCGCAATCCGCTGCCGCATCTCGTTCACGACAGCGAACGTGGCCGGGTCTCACCGAGGGATTTGCCTCGCTGCTGCATCGGCGTTCGCTCCTACACGACCACGACTGCCGTCTGGGTTCGCGCTCTCATCAGCGATCAGCTCGGCGTTGAGTTCGACGCGGTGGAATGGATGACGCTCGAAGAAGGGCACGTGGCTGGCGTTGTCGGATCCACGGACGGTGTGCCGCGCCGGCGCCGGCGCGGATTTGATGACGATGCTGCGCGACGGCGTCATCGATGCGGCCATCGTCGATCCGGTTCCGGCCGAGCCGCGATTTGTTCCGGTGGTTCCGGATCCGGAGGCGACGTTCCAGGCCTGGCAGCATCGGCATCGCGCTGCGACCGCTCAACCACGTGATCGTCGTCCGTGAGTCGCTCGCCAAAGACGATGCAGGCAATGCGCCGAGTTGTTCAGGCTCTTTCGTGAGCAGTCGGGCGATCGCCGGTCCCGAAGCGGATCTGGTTTCAACGCCGCTTGGATTCGCAGCAAACCGCCGGAACCTCGAAGTGGCGATCGCCGTCGCTGACGCGCAAGGTCTGCTGACGCGCCCGCTCACGGTCGACGATCTCGTCACCGATGTAATGGCGTCGTTTCAGTAATTGCCATGCCGAAGGACAAACTCAGATGACCGACCCAGCATTCCCTCTCTTCGGAGACGTCGCTCATCTCGGTCACATCGAGCTGCTCACGCCGAAGCCCGATGAGAGCCTGACGTTCTTCACCTCGGTCATCGGACTCCATGAGTCGGGGCGTTCGGGCGATTCCGTCTACCTCCGCGGCTGGGGCGACTACGAATGGCACACGCTCAAGCTCACGGCGCACACGACCTCAGGAATCGGTCATATGGGTCTGCGCGTCCGCGACGACGCCACCCTGCGACGCTTCGTCGCGCATCTCGAGGCCCATCACACGCCGGGTCAGTGGATTGAGGATGTCGCGCACGGTCCGGCGTACCGCTGTGCAACGCCAGATGGTCATGTGGTGGAGCTGTACTGGGAGACGCGGCGGTTCGCGGCGACGCCTGACGTGGCGACCGCCTTCAAGAACCAGCCGCAGCGCTACGTTCCACGGGGCATCGCGCCGCGTCGGCTCGACCACCTCAACATCCTCGCGCGGGATGTGTCGTCGACCCGCCGCTTCTTTCACGAGCTGCTTGGACTTCGGTTGACAGAGCAGATCATCTTTGACGATGGGATGGAGATGGGCGCGTGGCTCTCGGCGACGAACAAGTCGTACGACGTCGCCATCACTCGCGACCGCAGCGGTGCCTCGGGGCGGCTGCACCATCTCACCTACATGATGGACAGTCGGGAGGATGTGCTGCGCGCGGCCGACATCCTGCGCGACGCTGATGTGCCGATCGAAACCGGCCCGCACAAGCACTCGATTGGGCAAACGTTCTTCCTCTACTGCTACGAGCCGGGAGGCAACCGGTTCGAGATTGGAGCTGGCGGCTACTTGATCCTCGATCCAGACTGGAAGCCGGTGATCTGGACGCAGGCCGAACGCGCGAAGGGACAGGCGTGGGGATTGCAGACGGTGAGTACGTTTCACACGCACGGTACGCCGCCAGTGCCGGAGCCCGAGCCCAGTACGTATTGAATAACTCTCGGACTAGCTCTCGTTGGAGTCACATGATGAATCGACGTGAATTCCTCGGATCGGTCGCCGCGGCCGCGGTTGTGCCGGCGTTCGGTCGCCAGGGGACGCCCACAAACGAGTGGGGCTCTCCCGTGTTCGACCTTCACTTTCATCTTCGTCAGCAGCTGTCGAGCAACCTCGCGCATCTCGATGGCGCAGGCGTGACGAAGGCGAATCTGCTCACGCGCGGGGCTGTCCTCGAACAGGTGAAGGCGCTTCAAGCGGCTGCTCCGGGCCGGTTCACCTGGTTCAACAGCTACGACGTGACCAAACCAGATGCCGAACAGGTGCTGACGCAGGCCGTGAAGGATGGCGCACAGGGTTTCGGCGAGATGAAGTTTCACGTCGCCGCCGACGGTCCGGAGTTGCGCCGCATCTACGCGCTGGCCGCCGAGCTCCGCGTGCCGATCCTGATTCACTTCCAGGAGGTGGACCACTTTCCGAATGAAGGCACCTGGAGCACGGGCTTTGCCAAAACGTTCGATTCGGTTCTCAAGGCCTATCCAAAAACCACCTTCATCGGCCATGCGGACGCGTTCTGGGCCAACGTGAGCGGGGACTATCAGAACGAAGCGGCCTATCCGACCGGTCCAGTCAAGAGGGGCGGGCTTACCGACAAGTGGCTCGGCGAATATCCTAATCTCTTCGCGGACATGGCGGCGAATTCCGGCAACAACGCCATGTCCAGGGATCCTGAGTTCACCGCCGGTTTTCTGGAGCGTCATCAGGATAAGCTGCTCTTCGGCAGCGATTGCGCCTGTGCCGACGGCCACGGTGGCGGCGTCAGCCAGAACAACAACCCGGCAGCCGCGCGAATGGCGGGCAAGTGTGTGGCCCGCGAGACGCTGAGCCTGCTGAAACGGTCAGCCTCCGGCGGCGTATTCCAAAAGGTCGTGTGGGGCAACGCCCACAAGCTGCTGCGGATTCCGGCGTAGCTGGAACCTCTCGATTCGGCTCCGGCTCCTGGAGCGGGTGTTGCCGTGCAGAAGGGAAGGATTCGTCATGAAGAGACGTGATTTCCTCTGCGTCGTCATCGCGATGCTGTTCGTTGCGTCGCAGCCGGCGCAGGCCCAGCAAGCCAACGTCAATCTCGACTGGAACCCTCACAAGAACATCCAGAATCTGAATCCCTTCGGTGCGGACCTCATCTCGCCGGAGGTTCGCGACGACCAGACCGTGACGTTCCGGCTCAAGGCGCCGGACGTTCGAACCGTTGCGCTGACCGGGGGTCCGATTCTGCTGGCGGTGGGGAAGGGCAGCACGCCGATTCCATTCGAAAAGGGGACCGATGGCGTCTGGACGCTGACCGTCGGGCCGCTGAAGCCTAACCTCTATATCTACCGGCTCCTCGTGGATGGCGTGGCGGTCGTGGATCCGAACAACACGTTCACCGGTTTTGCGGACCAGCCAGGCTATAGCACGGTGGTCGTCCACGCCGACGGGCCCGCCTACTACGACGCCAAGCCTGTTCCGCATGGCGCCGTCACTCGACACGTCTATCACTCGACGGTACTCAACGGCGAGCGAGAGATGTACGTCTACACGCCGCCGAACTACGATCGCAACAAAAGATATCCGGTGCTGTACCTGCTCGGCGGCAGCGGCGAACTGGCATCGACGTGGAACATCGATGGCCGCGCCGGTTTCATCGCCGACAATCTGATTGCTGAAGGCAAGGCGCTGCCGATGATCATCGCCATGCCGAACAATCAGGTCGTGCATCGCGGCGATCCCCGCCACACCGAGCTGACCTTTCCGCTGTTCGAGAAAGAGCTCCGACAGCAGATCATCCCGGTTGTCGAGAAGGCGTACAGCACACAATCAGGCCCGCGCGGCCGTGCGATCGCGGGTCTTTCGATGGGGGGCAGGCACGCGCAGCTCGTCGGTTTCAGGTCGCTCGACCTGTTTCGGTCCTTCGGCATCCTGAGCGCCGGTGACCCGGAGTCCGAGAAGAGCACTCCGGAGTTTCTCAACGACCCTGCGATCAACGCGAAGGTCGACTACCTGTTCGTCGGCCTCGGCACTCACGAGAACCAGCCGACGAACCGCAGCGTCGTCTTTCACCAGATTCTCGACAAGCATCACGTCGCCCACGACTATTACGTCGGCGGTGACGGTGGCCACGATTGGGGAACCTGGCGCGCCCACCTTGTCTACATGCTTCCGAAACTATGGCGCTCGAGGCCTCAGCACAACACCGCGTCGTCCAGGTAGGTGTTCGCGTGGACATCAGAAGGAGGGTCGACGCGGCGGGCAATAACCGCAGCACGATGCTGATCCACCAGAGCAGTCTGTCGGCGACGGTCGACGCAGTAAATGAGGCGGTGTTCTTTGGCAAGGCGATGGCGGCCAAGGATCGTCGCCACGTCGCACGCTGGATTGCCGCGCGTCAGGGCTTGCCGGGGGCGTACGGCGAGCTCTTTGCGGGATTTACGCCGGAATTGGCGTCAGGAATCCGCTTGTTCACGGGTGAGCGAGTCACCTCCGCATCCGCGCGTCACATCCTCGGCGAAGAATCATGTCGGGCGCTGTTGCTGCTGAAGAGCGATGACGCGACCGCGACAGCGGCGCTCACGCGGGCGACGGCGTGGATCATCGAGCGTGTGGACATGGCCGCCAGGGATTCGCGCAGGAACAGCGCCGGCGCCTACTGCTGTGGCAAATGTACGATCGGGTTATGGCGGAATATCCTCGCCGGTGGACTCGATCGGCAAGATCGACGGCTGCGACTTGGATTATCGAAGCTGCGTTCGATGCGGGATGGCCAGGGAGGCTGGCGCGCCTTTCCCTTCTGGTACACGGTCCTCGCACTGACCGAAATGGATCGCGCCGAGGCGCGCGGGGAGTTGCGGTACGCCTCCGCCCGCCTCCGGGCAGAGGCAAGGCGGGTTGCTGGCTCGAGTTCGTGTGCCGTACGCCGCAATACGCTCGCCCGCGCCGCCCTCGAACAAGTCTGACCGACTTGACGAGAGCCTGAAACTTCATCAAAGCCTTACCGCTCCCTAACCTCTGCGCCGATCCTCGGCCTTTCTGATTCCGTCCAACCTATCGACGGCCAAGGTGGCGGCTTGTATTTGGAACTCTCGATTTTCGAGGACACTCATGGCGACTATCGAACACGTCAGCGGCACGGCATTCGTGGTAGCAGAGTTCAGAGCTGAAGAGAACACTGAGCCTGCGCCTCTCTACGTAGATCCGATCGTGGAACTGTTTCTCAACGACGACAGCAAACGGGCTGCCAGACGTGTGGCCGAGGATTTTCCCCTCGTGAAGGATCTGGTCAAGACCCGGACGAAGTACTTCGACGACACCCTCGAGAGACATCTGCTCTCGAACGTGCGTCAGGTCGTGATTCTCGGATCTGGCCTCGACACTCGCGCGGTACGCAAGGCAGTTCCCGGCGTCACCTACTACGAGATCGACGATGCCGAGACGTTGGCGGTCAAGCGGTCTCGATATGACGAGCTGGGCTTCGAGCTCGATTTGAAGCTCATTCCTGGAAATTATGTCAGCGACGGGTTGATCGATCTGCTTGGCCGGAACCGCTTCGATTTCAACCTGCCAACCTACGTCATCTGGGAGGGCAACACCATGTACCTGCCGCTCGACCGGGTGAAATGGGTCCTGACCGAGCTTGCAACCCACGTCACGCGGTTTCGCATCTCCTTCGACTACATGTCGGAGGCGGTCATTTCGAAGACGACCGGCGATCCGGGCGTCACGAAACTCGTGGAGAGCTTCGCAAACATGGGCGCGCCGTGGCTGTCAGGCGTCAGTGACATTGGCACGCTCGCGTTCGAGCTCGGCCTCCGCCTCGTCGAGAATTTTCGGACCGCCGACTTGTATCGAGCGTACCGCCCGGGCCGTCAGATAACCTCTCCGATTTTCAACTTCTACTCGGTGTGCACCGTTGGGCAGTAGCCGCCAAGCGATGGAAGGTAAGTCATGGGAAGGCAGTTGGCATCTACGTGAGCATTCCCGCGAGGTTGTGATACGACACGCGCGCGGCGGCGAGCGAGTCGCCCCAGGCGGCCGCGTTGTCCTGCTCGATGACGAAATGCTTCAGCCCGGCGAGTGACGCTTGCGCGAACACCGGTTTGAAGTCGATGTGCCCGGTGCCGACGGGCACGAGAGCCAGGCTGCTGACCCTGGCGTTGGGCCCGAGCGACGGGCTGACTGTCTTCAGGCCGAAGACATCCTTGATGTGCCACAGCTCGAAGCGACCCGGGTGCGCTTTGAACAGGTTCAGCGGATCGACGCCAGCGATGTACGTCCATCCGAGATCAAGCTGCATCGTGACGAGCGCCGGATCGGTGTCCGCGACGAGGACGTCGAAGGCCGTTCGCGGACTGTCGGTCAGTTTCTCGAACTCGACCGTGTGGTTGTGCACCAAGACCTTCATGCCGAACTTTTGGGCGACCCTGCCGTCCGCGTTGAGCTGCTCGGCCCGCCGCTTGACGGATTCCAGTGAACCGGGCGGCTGATACGGCCCGAACGCCTCGGTTTCCTTGAACGCGTTTCGAACGCGGCCGGTGCCGGCGTCGAAATACCCACCCGGCGGCAGGGTCGCCGGCCGCCGGGGATCGGGGGCCGCCGGACCCCGCCCATTGCCGGGTCCGAATCCTGCCGCCGCAATTTCGGTGTACCTGATGCCCATCACCTGAAATCCCTCGAGCTGGCGTTCGAGCTCCACACCAGTGCCGCGCGCGGGCGCATGGGTACTCGGCATCGTGAGCTTGAGTCGATCGAGCATCGCCCGAAAATCTTTGGGCGACAGGTTGTTGTAGCTCGTCGGCTCGATTTCGGTGTATCCGATTTCCGCGACTTTCGCGAGCGTGCCTTCGTAGTCGGTCGTCAACCGATCGCGCACCGTGTACAACTCGAGGCCGATGCGCGATTTCCATGGCGAGGCGTTGGTCGCCTGCCGAGCCGCGAGCCCCTGCGAACGACTCACAGCAAGCGTGGCGGCGCTGCCCAAGGTCACGTCTTGAAGAAACCGCCGGCGAGTACTCCTGGTCATGGGCGATTGGTGGAACGGCGCTCGTCGTTGAAGCCGAATGCGTGGAGCGTCCCGTCATGCGTGCCGATGTAGATCTGGCCCAACCCACTCCACAGGCTCCCGGGCGACGCGAACGTCGCTATTGACTTCTCGCTACTCCACAGACGCTTGCCTGTGTCACCTTCGTAGGCGTGAAGGACGGCTGGGATGTGTGGTCCCGTCGCAGTCGACGCCCTGCCCGTCGCGAGCGTGAAGACGACACCGTTGACGATCATCGGAGTAGCCGGTGAGGTCAGGTCGGCTGAGACCCACCCCGTCGTGAGGGAGGGGGCGCCGCCAGCGTCGAGCAGCTTCAACGCAACCACGGCGCCGGCCGTCACGGTCCCGTTCGGGCCGGGGCTTGCGGCGGAGAGGCGGCCTGTTACAGGTACGAGGATCCAGGTTGTCCCTGCTGCAGAATCGGGCTGCTGCCAAGTGGCGAGCGCTCCGCTCACCGTGGAGCCTGCGCCAACGATTGGCTTCGAGGCATGAAGCGGCGTCGCGTGATTCGCGCCGCCGAGCGACGCGGCGTCGAGCAGCAGGATGCGGCCGTCTTTTGTGGCCGCGGCAACGATGTCCTTGCCGTTGCGGTGGAGGATCGTCGGGCCGGTCACGAATTCTGCCGCCGGCTGCGTGAACCAGTCTTTCAACTGCAGCGTCTTGGCGTCGAGCGCCACGATCGCGTTCGCCTTGGCATCACCGGTCGTCTTACCCGCGCCGATAGCCGCAACGAGAGTGCCGTCGGATGTGAAAGCGACCTCGCCGATCACGTCTCCGCCGGTGGTCTTCCACGACACGACGGGCTTCGCGTCGCTGTCGAGATCGATAGCCCATACGGCACTTGGCGCGCCGCCGCAGTTTCCTGATGTCGCCGCATAGAGCGTCGTGTCAACCGCGACGGGCGCGGACCATCGGGCGTTGGCCGGCAGGAATGGCGCGGGGCGCTGGAGATCCTTGCCCGACGCCAAGCCGAGCACGTGCAGCATGCCGTCGCTCGAGACGACGTAGCCGACACCGGATGGCCGGAAGAGCATGGCAAACGCCCCGCTCTCTTCCCGTCGCGGCGCCCCCGGAATGCGATCGGTGGGTTGACTCGCGCGACCTGCCGGAGCGGGTGGGGCTGGAGGCGCAGGACGCGCCGCGCCGCGCGCCGCGGCTCCGGCCGCCGCCGACTCCGGCGATGGATCACCGCCCGCACGTCCTCGCCCCGCGGCGGGCCCTTCGACGGGCACGCCTTCGCCGGGTTCGCCGAGCAAGCTGCGATACCCCACGGCACCACGGCCGCCAAAGACGAGCGCCGCACCCGGCGCGGTCGCTGACGGGCCCAGGCTGACAATGCGTGTCGCGCCGGCGGTGATACCGCCGGGACATCCTGGTGTCGGCGCGGGCAACGTTGCATCGAAGTGCCGCTGCCACACGACATAACCGGTGTCGTTGTCGATCGCGTACACGTTGTTCGAACTGCCTGTGACAAGAGAGATTGGCACGAACAGCGTCACACCGCTTGCCGTCACACCGTGGCCCAGACCATGCGGGCCGCGCGGTTGGTTATCGAGCTTGGCCTTCCATTGCTGCTCGAACCCAGGCTTGGAGAGCGTCCCGACCGAGATCTTGTCGTCGGTGCGGACCCACGATGTTCGTTGGGCATCGGCGAGCGACGTCAGCCATTGCGAACCGCCGCGCCCTGGCTGCGCCAACCCCACGCTCCCGGCCACAGCGGAGGCCACGACCACCAACACCAGACGTTGACCGCGCATCACGCCCTCCCGTCTAGTCTCATCCGGGGGACTTCGTCCCCCGGACCCCCTTACACGCTCGCTCGCGGGGAACCCCGACGCCCCGCTCCGCTCGCGTGGCTCACTCGCTTTCGCTCGTTCGCGCTCTCTCGCGCGCCGTTTCGCCGGCGCGCTTCCGTCTCCGCTAAAGCTACGACGAGACCTCGCCGAAGCGCCTACGGCGCGAAGGCGGGCCGGTCGCGTGGCTCGCTCGCACTGCGCAAACCGCCCTGGCGATCTATGAGATAGGTTCTACCGGGCAATCCCGAAGCAGTAGAGAACACCGTCGAACGTGGCGATGTAGGCGCGACCGTTCGCGACGGTCAGGCCACTGAAATGATTCCACGACTCGATCTGGTTGCCGCTCGACCAGAGCTCCCGGCCCGTCTGCCCGTCGAACGCGTAGAGCGCAGCTCGCTTGGAGTTGGGCACACGCCGATCGGGGCCCGAACTCAGACCGCCGCCATAGACCGGACCGCCGGGTTCGTTCCATCCCTTGTCCGGCAGGATCTGCGAGGCGTCCTCACCCGCGGCATAAGCGAACACCACACCGTTGGCGATCACCGCTTCCTCCGCGAGGTCCATGTCGCGCGACAACCAGGCCGGCGTCAGCTGCCACTTGCCGCCGCGGTCTTCCAGCTTGAATGCCGCCACACCGCCGCCGGTCGGCCGCGCGTGCTCAACGGGCGCCGTGAACTGCGCGCTCACGGGCCCCCAGAACGGTGCGAGCACCCATTGCACGCCCTTGTCGTCCTGCCATGCGCCCAACGCGCCCCATATGCCTTTCCCGTCGAACGCCTGCGCGTCGTTGCAGATGAGCGGCGTCGTCTGCAACGTCGTCCGGTGATCCTCGCCGCCGAGCGAGTCGCGATCCAGCAGCCAGAGCCGGCACTCTTTGCTCGTGCCGATCAGGAATTTCCGTCCACGATAGTCGAGCGCGATCGGCGTCGTGTTGACGTCGAGGTCGCGGCGCCACAGCCAGTTCGCGTTCGGCGCGCCGAAGTAGTCGACGAGCTGCAGCTGTTTGTTCGCGTCGAGTTTCACGCCGACGATGCCATTCCCGAGGCGGCGGGTGAGTGGATCGAACATCGCATCGCCCGTGCCGAGGAACACTCGCCCTTCGGGATCGACGGCGGCGCCGCGCCGACCCCACAGGCCGCCGCCCGAGGGGATGAACGCGCTCGCGCGGCGCGAGGCCAGATCGAACGAGTAGAACGCGTTGGTCAATCCGCCGCACCCTTGTGCAGTAGCGGTGTAGAGGACGCCGTTGTGCAGGTTGAGAGCATACGGCTTGCCGCCACCAGGGATGAACTTCTCTGGCGGAGCGGCGTCTTGCCCGTCCGCGAGATTGATCTGCCGCAGGCGACCGTCCCAGGAGATCGCGTAGACGGTGTACTTGCCTGGCGACGACTGCGTCATCGTGGGCACGGCCGTCTGGCCGCCCGGACAGAGGGTATCGTTCGTCCCTCCCGGCTTCGTCAGCGTGCTGTCGAAGCGACGATGCCAGATCTGCCCGCCACTCGCGACGTCGATGCCAAACAGGTCGTCGGATACGCCGGCGACAACGGCGAGCTCACGCGGGCCCTGGGCTGTCGTGACGCGCTCGGCCACGAGCGGCGCAAACAGGTTGTGCATCGCCCGCGGCTTGCTCTCGAGCGTCAGCTTCCACAGCAGCTTCATGCTCCCGACGTTGGCCGTCGTGAACACTTTCTCGTCGCGTACCCAGCCGGTGCGCGCGTTATCCACACCCTCTGTGAGGAAGTCGGACGCGCCACCGGTCGCGCCCGCCAACAGCAGCATGACGATTCCCGCCCTCGCAACTCGCATGACTCCTCTTTCTCTTGTCAGATGCCAAATCATACGGCATCCGCCATATGAGCTGCTCGCGGGGACGTCCGCCGCAGAAGTATTTCGCATCGCCAAACGCTCGACCAAGCTACCGCTTTGCAGCTGCGCTCGGGTCACCCGTTGGCGGTGGCCCATGGTCGGTCGACGCCGGCGGTCCGAGCAGTTCCAGCAGGATTGGCCTGAGGCCGTCGGCCCACACCTGATAGCCGGCACGCGTGGGATGCAGCTTGTCCCGCTCGTGCATCACGCCTGGAAATAGCTGCCCGTCCTTGTCGGCAAGCTTATCGTTGACATTGAGGTATCGGACCGTGCGCCCATCCGCCAGGCCCGCCAGGCCTGCATTGATCTGATCGATCTCCGGCATGACGGCCATGCCGTCGTTGCGCGGAAAGATGGCGGTCAAGACGATCGTCGCCTTTGGCGCCTTCTGCCGGCAGATGTTGAGGATGGCTGCCAGGCCGCGCGTGATGTCGGCGACCTTGTCAGCATCGCCTGGCTGTGCGCCGACGTTGTTGGTGCCGCCCTGGATCACAATCACCTTGGGATTGACGCCGTCGAGCTCGCCGTTCTCGAGGCGCCACAGAATGTTTTGCGTCCGATCGGCGCCCCAGCCGAAGTTGCCGGCGTTCCATCCGAAGAATTGCTGGCGCCAGTGCGCCAGGAGATCGGGGTAGTCGGTCGCGCCCCAGCGGCGCGTGATCGAGTCGCCGACGAAGTAGACGTCGATGCCGCCCGTTCGTGCCTTCTCGAGCAATTGCTCGTGCGCGATCATCGAGTTCCGATCGCTGCGCGGTGCCGCTCGATCGGCAGGCCCCGGCGGCACAGGCGCAGTGGTTACGCCTTGCGCCGGCGCTTGGGCACGCGTCAGCGACGCACCGACTGCGATGAGTCCGCACGTCAGCAACGCGACGGTCACTCCGGCGCCGACGCGCGTCGACGCGGATCGGATCACCGCGAGTCGCTCCCGGCGGCCGGCGTGTGCTTCAGAAACCTATCCGCCCACGGGATGAAGTACTTCCAGTTCGGGCCGTCAGTGTGCCCGCCGTCGTGCTGCCGCCAGGCGAGCTGACCGTCGAGCAAGCTGACATTCACCGCCGGCATCTTCTCTTTGTTGTAATCGTCGGACACGCCAAGGTCCTTGGCGCCGAGCAGGCGAAACACCGGCTGCGCCGCGACCGCCGCCATGTAGCTGCCCTGCTGGTCGAGCCATTTGGCGTCGCCGCGCTCCGGCACGCCGTAGCTAATGAACGTCAGGCGTGGCGCGCAGAGCGCGATCAGCTGATGCGCGTCCACCGGGATGTCGCCGGCATGCTTGCTGCCGAACGTGGATTCGGCCGTGCCGTACTTGAGGAAGTTGCCGGCCATCCAGTGGTACTCACCGGAGCCCGTCAGATTCTCGACTGCCTCGCCGAAGTTCCGGCGATGCAGTTTGGCGCCGCCCTCGCCTGACGAGCCGACGAGCACTACCGCGAAGCGCTGGTCGTAGGCCATCGTCACGAGCGCCGCTTTGCCGTATCGCGACACGCCTTCGATGCCCACTTTTTTCGCGTCCACGGTCTTGTCGGTTTCGAGGTAGTCGAGCCCTCGGGAGGCGCCCCATGCCCAGGCGCGCAGCGAGCCCCAGTCATCAGGCTTGCGGCGCTGACCTTTGTTGACGAGGCCGATGATGCCGGCCGTCAGGCCGGCGCCGTTGTCCGCCTGGATGCTGTTCGGGCTGATCGTCGCGTAGCCCCAGCCGTCGGCGATCAGTTGCTCGGTCGCAGGAGGGTCGGCTGGCGTCGCCGGAGTGGGAGGCGCCCCTCGTCCTGGACCGAACCCACGCGCCGCGGGTGGGGGAGCGCCAGGTGCCGGCGGCATGCCAGAGCGGCCGCCGAACATCATCATCACGGGAACGGGCTTCGTCGCGGCAGCCGGCGTGACGACCGTCATCTGAATGTTGACGGAGATGTCGGGGAACGTGGAGTTGTCGACCGTGCCGATCAGTTCCTTGCCGACGACCGCCAGTCCGCCGACTGTGAAATTTTCCGTGCGATTGACCGCCCACGTGACCTTGGGCACGTTAGCCGGAACGCGTCCGAGGACCTCGCGATCGAACTCTTCGACGATCTCCGGCCGGCGCTGCTTCCACCAGACGTCGGCGCTCGTGACCTTCTTTCCGTTCTTGAGCGTCAGGACGTCGGGCAGATTTGGATACGGATTGGCCAGCGATTCGTCATAGTTGGCGTGGTTCGGCGCCGACTCGTTGCCGCTCGGCCCCGGCCGCAGCGCCGTTATTCCGAGCTGCTCCATCATGTTCCGATGATCCGCTGCGGTCGCGGCGGCGTTGGGATTTGGCGGGGGACCCGACGGTGGGCCCGCGGGCGCCTGCGCCGTCCCGCCAGCCGAGGGAGGCGTGCCAGTCTGTTGTCCGGCCGTTTTCGTAGGCAGAATCGTGACGACGCCCACTGCGATGACAGCTGCGACTCTCCCCAACCACACGCAACGCTGAGCCTGCATCAACCCCTCACTTCTGTAGCGAACGGCTTTCGTTTGACGGTGGAACAAATCATAGCGCAGGCCCTGGCGTCGCAGGGGGCTGGACGTTTCAATGTATCCTGCGTCTCGTAACATGCGCCCAGTCATCGTCCTGCTCGTTCTGGGCAGTGCTGCGTGTTCTGACGATGCAATCCTCGGCTTGCGCCGTTTTCAGCTGACCGGCGTGGTCGTCGGCCGTGAAACCTCGCCGCCTCGGATCGTCGTTGCCCACGATGCCGTGAGGGGGCTGATGCCAGCCATGCGCATGGCCTTTGAGATCGGCGATGTTGCAGCGCCGCCACTGAGCAACGGCGACCGAATTGTGGCAACACTGGTCGTGAGCGACACCAAGAGTTGGCTCGAGGACGTGAAGGTCACGGCGCGGGAGGGCGCTGCGGCCTCTGGTCCGACCGCACCGGGGCGCGCGATGCCTGGGGCAATCGTGCCGGACTTGCCGTTGGTGGATCAGAACGGCGCGGGGTTCACGCTCGGCAACAGCGCCGGCCGGGTGCGGATCGTCACCTTTATATATACTCGGTGCCCGCTGCCAGATTTTTGTCCACTGATGGTCAGGCACCTGGAGGCCGTGCGCCGACGCGCTAACGAGGAGGGCGTGGGCAGCCAGCTCGCGCTGCTCGGGGTGACCCTGGATCCGGCATTCGATACGCCTGCCGTGCTGCGGGTTTATGGTGAATCGATGCTGAAGGGAGCCGATCGCTTCGACCAGTGGACCCTTGCCACGGGAACGCCTGCGCAAATTGAAAACGTAGCCCGGTTCGTCGGCGTCGGATACCGCGCCGACGGTGGGTTCGTGACTCACACGTTGGCAACGGCCATCGTGAGTCACGATGGGCGAGTCATGCGCGTGTTCGAGTCCAACTCGTGGCGTCCCGACGAAGTCTATGATGTTGTTCGCCGCGGCATCGAGCAGGCAGTGCGGTAGGGCGACTAGAGCCACGGATGGCACGGACAACACGGGTAGGGCAGCTGGAGCCACGGATGGCACGGACAACACGGATAAGTGGCGGGATCGCTTCCGTACCAGCTAAGGAGATAGCGATGGGACATTGGGATCGACGCCGGTTCATCAGTACCGCAGCGATCGCCGCGGGAAGCGGGTTTGCCGGATGGCACGAGCTCGGCCTTCGCAGTCTGCTCGCGCAAGCGCCTCTCGTGGGAGTGCCGGACGAGATTCTCAATCCCGTCGAAGTCAGTGGCCCTGACGCCGAGGCGGTCATGGGACAGCTGCCTGGGCGGAAGCGAATGTACGTGCTGCCCAACAACGCAGGCGAGTATCACCGGGTCGGCAGCCAGGTCATGAAGCGAATTGCCCGGCCGGCCGACACGGGCGACGTCTACGAGCTTGCGACATTTACCGGTAACACCGGGGCCTCGATGCCGCGCCACGCGCATCTGAGCAGCCATGCCGCCGTACTCGTCATGCGCGGAGAGATCGAGTTCGAGCTCGGGGGCGATCGCTGGACGATGATGCGCGGCGATTTCGCGAACCTGCCGACCGGGACGGCGCACGCGTGGACGATGCGGTCTGACGGTGCGCAGATTGCCCTGTTTTCGATGAATGACCGTGTCGGCGCGGCGTTTACGGCGATGGGCGAGCGGCAGGACGGGCCGCAGTTGCCGACAGGCGTGGCACCTGAGATTCCTGCCGCGGCACTGGCGCGTGGGGCTGCCGCCGGCGATTTCCAGCTGGCGCCCGCCGCCGAGTCCACAGCGACGCCCGTTCGAGTCACGAACAAGCAGTTGCCGGTGACACCCGGCGCGTATGTTCTCGCCGACGGTGGAGGCGAGCGCTTCGGCGGCAATACCTTCCTCGCGCGCAACGCGAACACGACCGGTCAGTTCCTGTTCATCATCACCGAGGGCGGGCCTGGTGGCGGCGTCGGCGCGCACTTTCACGCGCGCCACTTCGAGAACTTCTTCGGCCTCGACGGTGAGACGCTCGGGTGGGCGTACGGCAAAGCAGTGCCGCTGCGCATGGGCGACTATTTTCAGGCGCCGCCGCGTAACCTCCACGGCTTCCGGTTGAATCAGGAATACAACCGGTTTGCCGCATTCCTCTCGCCAGGTATCTTCGAGAACTTTTTCGTCATGATGGGCGGCCGTGGTCGCGGCCGCGGCGCAGGCGAGGGCCGTGCAGGCGGTCCGGAAGGGCGCGGCGGCGAGGATGGCGGCCGCGGCCGCGGCGCGTTTGCGGGCGGGGCGGCCGATATGTTCAAGGCGCTCCAGATGAGTGGCCGAGGACCTGACGGGTACCCGCTGGATGTCCATGCGCCAAAGCTGCCGCTGCCTCCGCAGGACCCCGTGTGGATCAAGGGCGCGGCCGCGGCACTTTCCGACCGCGCCGCCTTGCTCGCGCATGCCCAGGCGATCTGCGGTGTTCCGATCAGCCGCGAGATCACGCCGGAACTGCGCCGCGCGCTCGCGCTCAAACCACGACCCGAGGACTTCATTTGAGTCTCGGCTCGCGGCCCACACTTTGCGCGCTTCTCGCGCTGCTCGCGGGAGTGTCCGTGCGTGGTGCGCAGGCACCAGCGGCCGTCGAGATGCGGACGCTGACCTACGCGACGCGCGACGGTGTCGAGCTCAAGCTTGATCTCTACCTCCCTGCTGAACGGATTCGACGGCCGATACCAGTGATCGTGTTTCTGCATGGAGGCGGGTGGTCAGGCGGCACGAGGACGACCGGACCGGACTTCGGTCGATACTTCGCCCGCGACGGGTTCGCGATGGCCTCGATCGAGTACCGGCTCACGCCGTCGATCACGTTCCCCGCGAACGTGGAGGACGTGCGAACGGCTGTCCGGTGGCTGAAGGCGAATGCTGCCGCGCACGCGCTCGATGCCGAACGCATCTGCCTGTGGGGCACCTCGGCGGGTGGACACCTGGCCGCCGTCGCAGGCCTGGCGCCGCGTGGGATGTTCGAGGGTACTGACAACCTGACCTACACGAGCAGTGTCCGCTGCGTGCTCGATGCGTACGGTCCGACTCGCTTCGATGTGATGGACGTGCAGACCGTGGCGGAGCGGGCGAACCTCCAGCCTGCCGTGATCACCATCAACATTGGCGGAGGTGCGCGCGGCCCTGCGCCAGCCGCGGGCGCACCGAGCGGCGCGGTAGTCGGCGGCCGCGGCGGGCGAGGATCAGTGCCGCATGACGACCCTGCGTCACCCGAGTCGCGTCTCGTGAGCGCACCTGTTCAAAGCGTGCCGGATCGCGTTCGCGCCGCCAGCCCGATGACCTACATCGGGAAGGACGCGCCGCCATTTCTAATCATGCACGGCCTCGCGGACGGCTCGGTGCCGCATGGTCAGAGTGTCATGTTGTACGAGGCGTTGAAGGCTGCGGGAAACGAAGTAACGCTACGGTTGATCGACGGCTTGCCTCACACTTTCTTCAATCGCACCGATCTGGATGATGTGGCGGGACCGTTCCAGATGCAGGTGCGCGAACACCCGCGCGGCGGGCCCGAGGTGCGGAGAGATGAGCGAGCAGGTGCGTTCGAGGTCGCCCGCGAGTTCTTCCGCCGCCACTTGATGTAGTCGAGACGGGAGACCGTAGATGAGATGACAGGGCGAGCCCGCGTGATAACGTTTCCTTAACTGCTCCACGCAGCTCATCCTTGGTAGTGGCTGAGAGGACGTATGAATATCCTGCTTTGGGTGCTCCAAGTGTTGCTCGCTTTGGCGTTCTTCGCCCACGGTTTGATGTTCCTGTTCCCGCCGCCGTCGATCGCGGCGCTGATGAACGCGTCGCTGCCACGCTGGTTTCAGCTGTTCCTCGGCGCGGCCGAAGTCCTGGCAGCGGTGGGCTTGACGCTGCCGGGCATCACGCGCATTCAACCGTGGCTGGTGGCGTGCGCAGCAGCGGGCGTGATGTTCGTAATGGTCAATGCCATCATCTATCACATCATCCGGAACGAAATGAGCTCGGCCGTCACCTGTGCCGTGCTCCTCGCTATGGCGACGTTTGTCGCGTACATGCGTTGGCGGGTTTTGCCGATCGCGTCTCGACGACTCGCGTAGGTTGTCGCCGAGGGCTCTTCGGCGGCGAACACCCTCATCCCACGTCCGAACATTCAATCGGCGTAACCTGTTGAGCGATAGCGCCGAGGGACATTCATGACGCCCATGACGACTCTTCTCCGCGACGCCCGCTTCGGCATCCGCCTTCTTCGGCGAACTCCCGGCTTTACTGCCGTGGCCGTGCTCACGCTCGCGCTCGGCGTCGCCGCCACGACCGCCATCTTCAGCGTCGTCTACGGCACGTTCTTCGCGCCGCTGCCATATCGACAGGCCGATCGCCTGGTGATGGTGTGGGAGCAGCAGCGCGGCGAGCGGAGGTCGGTCTCGCCCGGCAACTATGTCGAGTGGAAGCGGCGGGCCACGGCCTTCAGCGACATCAATGCCTGGGGTGGAGGTCCCGTGAACGTCGCCACTGCTGAACGGCCCGAGCGCGTGATCGCCGGCCGGGCCACACCCGGGTTCCTGAGCATGCTGGGCTACGGGCATCCGCTCGCGCTCGGCCGCACCTTCATCGAGGACGAAGGCACGCCCGGCCGAGACAAAGGCGTCACCCTGATTTTGCGTGAAGGGATGGCGACGGCGCTGGCTGGCACGGCATTCGGAGTCGTCGGCGCCGCGGCCATCGGCCGCGCGCTGCAAGGCATGGTGCATGGCATGGACGCGACCGATCCGATCATGCTCATCGTCGTCTCGCTGACGCTGCTACTTGCGGCGCTCGTCGCCTGCGTCGTTCCTGCGCGCCGCGCCGCGACTGTTGATCCGATGGTTGCACTGCGCGAGAGCTGACGGCCGAGTCACCGCGCGTCGTCGGACAGAACCGCGCAGCCTCACGCGCAGCTGCAGCGCTCTTCGACGTCGAGAAGATAGGGATAGTCGGGGAATTGATGCTGCGTGGCCTTCGGTCCCCGGACTGTGACCGCAGTGCGAGACACGCGCACGCCGTTCTCGGGCTTTCCCGTGAAGTCGATGACGCGCCCACGCTTGATGACGAGGAGCAGGCCGTACTCGTCGCCCATCGCCATGAACTGATCGCTCCCGCCCTTGTACTGGTCGACGGTCGCAATACTGGTGAGCGTTGCCGCCGTGGCCGCGACGTCGTCGACAACCAAGCCAATCTCGCTCGCGTACAGGATGTCCGGCCAGCCGAATGGACTGGTGTCGCTGTTTTTCAGATCGTGCCGCGCGATGTATTCGACGACGTTGCCCGCGGGATCGAGAAAGAAAATGGAGTGCGCGTTCCAATGACTGTAGTCGACAACCTCGGTGGGTATCCGGCAGCGCGGTTCCGCTCGGGATGGACAGCAGAGGCGTGCGCGACTTTTGCCACTCGAGCGCCTTGAGGATTTTGTTCTCAGGGATGTTGAACGCGAAATGGTAGAACGGCGGGCGCCCGTCGACGATGTCGGTACTGTTGACGAACGTCATCTTCGTTTCCCCAGCCTCGACCGAGAAGCGGTCGGGGCGCTCGTCCATGATGCGCAGATCGAGCGTCTTGCCGTAGAACGCCTTCATCGCACTCATCGGCGCTCCCGATTGGAGCTCGAACGATAGGATCCTCGGTCGGCCCACTGGCGCCGGCGCCACGCCACCGGACTGGCCTGCGGATACCGGCAGGTCGTGCATGGCAAGGAAGGCCGCGGTTGCAGCGGCAGAGCCGAGGAAGTGTCGCCGGTCGATCAAAGGTCCTGGCATGTGCGCCTCTCGGTGTGTGACTCCGACATCGCCTCGAAAGCTTAACCCAGGTCGGAGACCCGATTACACTTCGCGATACCTGGGACGAAAGTTGTGATCAGACTGTCCGGGGAACCGTTTAGAGGTGGTCTTACTTCACGGCATGACGCTTGCCCTGACGAACTTGTTTGCTGCTCGATCTGCCATATTCAACGCCTCTGGCCGCGGTCGTGGCACTCGTGCCGGCTGCGCTCCGCTGGTGGTGGGGCCGAGCCCTCGCGCCCCTCGCCGACGATCCCACATTCCCTGAGCGGCTCGTCGCCCACCGGTTTCGCACGAGTCGGAGTTTCGGCGCCGCATTCGCGCTGCTGCTGGTGCTGGTGACACACACGCTGCTGTGGTCGCTGCCGCTCCTCGTCCTGTCGTGCACCGTTGCAAGCTTTCGGTTCCGCCGGGTCATCTACCGCGAAAGCTGGAGTCTCGCCGGGTATTTGTCGTTCGTCACGCGGGCCAGTGTCGCGATCTTCGGCTTCTGGCTGCTGCTGGCTGCGCTGCCGGCGCTTGCCGGTCTCGCCGGGTCGTACGGCTGGCTCGTGGCGCTCGCGCTTGGCCTGCTTCTTGTGATCTGGAACGCGCGTTACACGGACGCCGTCCGCCTGCTGCTGCGCGCGACCGCGATCGACAATCCAGACCTCGTCGCGAAGTTCACCGCACTCGCCCACACCAGCACGGCGGGAATGCCGCGCTTCGAACAGGCCAGACTTGGCGGAGGAGCGATCGCGAACGCGATCGCGCTCCCGGCGGTGAGTCGTCCGAGCGTCCTCTTCACCGACACGCTGCTGTCTCGCCTGGAAGAGGACGAGATCGTGGCGATCTGCGGACACGAGCTGGCGCACCTGGAACACTACAATGCGCATCGCATGCGGCGGCTCAACGCAGCTAATCTGCTCTTGATCGCCGGGAGTCTTGCGGCCGTCGCCGTCGCGTACGCGACGGCACCTTCGTCACTCTCTCCGTCCATCTTCTGGCCTGGCATCGTCGTCGCCGCGATGGCGTGGCGGGTTCGCGACCGGCAGCAGCACGAGACCGACAGCGATCTCCGGGCGGTCGCGCTCACTGGCGATCCGGATGCGCTCGCTCGCGCGCTCACGAAGATCCACGCCTACGCCCACTTGCCACGTCGCGTCGACGCCGGGCATGAGCAGCAGGCATCGCACCCGAGCCTCGCGCGTCGGATCAAGGCGATCCGGTCGGCGACGCCGGGCGAGCGGCCGATCGTCGCTGCCAACGCGACATTCCCCTCGGCCGACGGGTCGATTGAAGTCACGTTTGCCGACGCGCGGCTCGAGTGGCGCGAAGGCGATGCCGCGTTGCACAGCCTGAGCTACTCGCACCTGACGGAGCTGCGACTGCACGCGCGGCCGTCGGGCCCCACGCGCTTGCTCGTCGTCGAAAGGAGCGGCCGACGCTGGGACATGCCGCTCGCTGCCGGCGACGCCGCGCGCGCGCAGGCGGTTCTCGATCTCGTGGACGGGCAGCTCGCGGAGTCTGCGGCCTCGGCGAGCCTCTGGCCGGCGGCGCAACGTGCGTTTACGCTGCTAGCTGTTTCCATCGCGGTGCTCTCAGGGCAAATCGCTACGATGATCGTTGCGCTGGTGGCCTTGGCCAGGCCAGCGGCGCCGCTCATCGCCGCGGCTGGCGCCGCGCTGATTGCCGCCGCCGGACTGGCGCCACGCGAGCCCGACTGGGCTGGCCTCGATCTGCAGCCCGGGCTGTCGATTGGACTCGCGTGCATCGGTGGCTTCCTGCTGTGGACGGCGTGGAAAACTCGCGATAGCCACCAGCAGACCACGACGACGCGGCTCGTGGCAGCGCTCGGAGCTCTGGCCGCCCTGATTCTGCTCGCGACCTTCCTGGATGGAGTCGACGCGATTCGCCTGCATCAGTCGGCTCGATCGCTGCCGGCCGTCGTCGTGTGGCCGCTTGCGTTTGCGGCTGCGCTCGCCTGTTATCCGGGCCGAAGCACCCGCGTCGGAGCCGTCGTGGCGGCACTCGCCGGGCTCGTGATGACAACGGTCGGAACCGTCGCCTTCCTCGATCGTTTCGGCCGCGATCCGCTGCTGCTCCCGTCGGAGACGATCAAGCAGGTGCGAATCAGCGTCGATCCAGCTGCGGAGGTTTCGATCCCCTTCTTTGCAACCGACGTCCGTCTGTCGCCGGGGGCCACGCACCTGGCGGCGCAGGACATTCGTCAGACCACGCGCCGCGACGATGGCGAGTCCCGGACGTTTCAGATCGGCCGCCTTGGTGAAGCGCTGATGCCGGTCGTCGCCGACGACGTGGTGTTTCTGAGCGATGACCGCGTGCTGACCGTCGAAGAGAACAACGAGGGTACCAAGATCGAGGCGCGGTCGCTCGGCCAGCCTGAGGTCGTCATTTGGCGGCAGGAGGTGCTCGGTATTTTCGACGCCCGCCTGTCGATGGAACGAGAGGCGGGAGAGTGGTGCCTCCTTGGCTGGGATGCCGATGGCCGGATTCTTCGCGCGCGAGGCACGATCGGCGGAGACGCTGTCGAAGCGACGCGTTGGACGTCGCCCGTCGATCGCCCGATCTGGCCGACGGTGGTCGTGGCGTCAGGTAACGACGCTCTGCTAGTCGAAACCAGGTACGACGGCGGTATGGGTTTCACCACATTCTTTCGAGCGTTCTCGCTTCTGCATCCAGGCGCTGCGGTTTCCCACTTGTGGCGCATCGGGCAGGGCAGTCACAAAGATCTTGGGATTTCCAGAATCGCGACCGATTGCTATCCAGGCCTCATCGGCGGCGAGCGGGTCGTGTGCAGCGCGTACGATGGGACACGGACGCGGATTGTGTCGGTCGATCCGGCAACCGGCGAGATCAGCGCCATTGGTACCTTGAGCGGACTGTTCGCGGGCGACGATCACCCGCCCGCCGGCTGGCTGACGGGCTGGCTCGACTCGACGCCGGTGGCCTTGCGGCTCGACACGCGCGAGCTCGTGACGCTGCCCGAGCGCCACCACGTTCTCGTCGGCCTGACGATGAGCGATCGCTCTCTTGGCGCCATCACGGCCGACAACGGCCGCTCGACGATCCGGCTGTTCCCGCTGTCGAAGTCGCCCGAGCCAGTGTCGATAAGCAGGACCCAGCAGCACGAATAGCGCCCAGCAGTACAATGCCGGCGAGGTGTCCCATGCCGCGTCGCGCTCCATCCCTCACACTCCTGACTATTCTGATCGTTGCCTTCGTCGCCGCGGCTCCGACGCTCGGGCGCGTGCCAAGCGCGCCGGCGCTGTTGGCGTGGCAAGCCACTGGATCGAGCGTCTCACCGGCTCAGGCGGCGCCATTCATCGGTGACTGGACGGCGGCGATCACATCGCAGATGGGACCGTCGACCTACGCCGTATCGGTCAAGGTCGAGGGTGGGAAGGTCGGCGCGACGGTGAGCGGTGGCGTGTTCCCGCGCACGACCGTGTCGGACATCTCGCTCGTTGGCAAGAACTTGTTCCTGAAATACACGAGCGATTTTCAGGGCACACTCATTCCGAGCCTACTCGCGATGACGCCGCAGGGGCAGAACATGCTGCTCACGATTTCGCTCATGGACGGCCAGTTCGAGATGGCCGGCACGGCGACGAAAGGCGGGGTACCAGCTTCGGACGCGACCGCGGGCCGCGGGCGAGGCGGGCCTGGTGCGGAGTCGACCGCTCAGGGTGGGGGGCGAGGGTCAGCCGCACAGCCGCAGGTAGCGCGCGTCACCGACCTGCTGCAGATGATGTCGGCGCTCCCCGAGAGCGCCCCGGCGACGCCCAAGCAGCCGCGCACGGTGCTCGTGCTCGCGAAGGCCGCGGGCTTCGTTCATTCGTCGATTCCGCTTGCGGCGCGGACCATTGAAGCCCTTGGTCAGAAAACCGGGGCGTGGAATACGGTCATCACCTACAATGCGGCCGACATTACCGAGCAAAACCTGCAACGGTACGACGCCATCTTCCTCGCCAGCACTACGGGACTCTTTCTCGACGATCCCGGCAATTCGGCGGCGACCGCGGAGCGGCGCAAGGCGCTACTCGATTTCGTGCGCGGCGGCAAAGGCATCGCGGGAATCCATGCCGCCACCGACTCGTATCACGGCACTGCCCCGGGCGCGGCTCCGGCGGCGGCGCCAGGGGGACGGCCTCCAGTCGATGGCGGTTCGCCGCTCTGGCCGGAGTTCAATCGACTGATCGGCGGCTACTTCAAGTACCACTGGCTCTACCCGACGCAGATCGCCGTCAAGATCGACGATCCGGAGAGCCCGCTGAATGTGCCGTTCACATCCCTCAACAAGCAGACCGGCGTTCGCCTGCCGCGGCCCTTCTCGGTTGCCGATGAGGTCTACACCTTCAACGAGACCTCGTGGTCGCGCGCGAGCGCCCACGTGCTGACCAGCATCGACTACGCGAAGATGCCGGCGGAAATCAAAGCGCAGGAGCCGGCGCCGCAGCGCGCCGATCACGACTACGCCCTCAGCTACATCCAACGGGAAGGGAAGGGCCGTGTCTTCGTCCAGGTGCTCGGCCACGACGAATCGATCTACAAGCTGCCGTCGATGCTCGCGCACATCCTGGCTGGCGTGCAGTATGCGCTCGGCGATCTCGAGGCCGACGACAGCCCGACGAATTCGTCAAAACAGTGACCAGAGGAGTGACTTCACGTCTCGTGTCGTTCGTTCGACGCTCGTCGGCGTCTTCGCTGCCACGTTCGTAGTCGCGGAGGGATCGACCTAGGACGCCGAAATCGCGAAGTGCGTCGCCAACGGGAAGAGCGCGCTCCTCACGTAGGCCCGCTTACGATGGCGATCACCAGGCCACCATCGCGTCTTCGAAAAGCGCCGCCAGTTCGTCGGGCCCTGCCGGTCGAGGCGACAGTTTCGTGACGCGGTGCTGCGGCAGCGTTCCCGCGACTAGGGCCGGAATGTCGGCCGAGGAGTAGCCGACCGCCTTCAACCCATTCGGCACGCCAAGCCGCTGCATGAACCAGGTGATGCGGTCCGCGAGAATCGTTCCGGCATCGGTGTCCTTCGCGCCCGTGACGTCGGCACCGAGGGCCTCTGCCGCGTGCAGGTGTCGCGACGGGCTCTCGGCCGCCGTGAACCGGAACACGGCCGGCGCATTGAGGATCACCGAGATCCCGTGTGGGACGAGCGGGTGATCGTGAGGGTAGCCGGGCGCGTGGAAGTCCCTGACGTGACCCGATACCGGATACGACATGCCGTGCGGGAGATGGACCCCGGCATTGCCAAATCCCACGCCTGCGTACGCCGCCGCCAGCATCATCTGAGCACGAGCCTCGTGGTCGGACGGATCATCGACGGCCCGGACCAGGTACCGCGCGACGATTCGTAGCGCTTGAAGGGCCCAGATGTCACTGATCGGGTTCGACCCCTGGTAGGCGGGACGCAGCCGGGGGCTCGCCGGGTACGGACGCGACGTATACGGGATCGCCGTGAACGACTCGATGGCATGGCTCAGCACATCGAGCCCGCTCGACGCCGCTACCTCCGGCGGCATCGTCTGCGTGTTCTCGGGATCCAGGACGCCGAGCGTCGGCTTGAGCCGACGGCTTGCAATGCCGGTCTTTGTGTGCAATTCGGTGAGATCGAAGATGCTGACGCCGGTCGTTTCGCTGCCGGTCCCGGCGGTTGTGGGGACGGCGATAAGCGGCTTGAGCGGCCCCGGCACCGGCATCGCCCTCCCGATTGGTGCGTTGACGTAGTCAAGGAAATCCGCGGGCGGATACGTCGTGTAGAGGTTCACCGCCTTGGCCGTGTCGATCACCGAGCCTCCGCCGACGGCCAGGATCCCGTCGACCGTCACCGACTCGGCGAACTGGATCGCGTGTTGGAACGACAGATCGGTGGGTTCGACGCGCACGCGGTCGTACAGCACCCCCTCGACGCCCGCGGCGTCGAGCGAATCGATACTCTCTGCACAGGTGCGAGATGCACCAGGTTGGGATCGGTGACGACGAGCGCCCTGCGAACGCCCAGATCGACCAGATCCATCCCCACTTCTCGCGTCACCCCGGCGCCGAAACGCACGCTCGAGGCGGCCATTTCAAAGGCAATCTCCTGGTCCATAAAGCGCATTGTAGAACGTTGCCCGGTCGAACACTTTCCGCCGCATCGACGTCACACGACACGTAGAATTTCTGCGAGAGGACTTGCATGACGATACCGACGACGCTGTTGCTGCTGGTGCTGACGCTCGGTCCGGGCGGCGGATCCGCCCAGGCCCCTGCAGTGCAGGCTGCGCCTGCGCCGACTAGCCCGCTGAGCCCGCTGAGTGAAGAACTGTGGGCCGCGGCGCGCGCGGGGGACGCCGCCAGGGTGACGGCCGCGCTCGACAAAGGCGCCGACGTCAACGCCAGGACGCGATACGGCGCGACCGCGCTGACCTTCGCTGCCGACAGGGGCCATCTCGAGATCGTCAAGCTGCTGATCTCGCGCGGTGCCGACGTCAACGTCCAGGACACGTTCTACCAGATGCGGGCCATCGACATGGCGATGATGAACAACCATGTCAGCGTCGTGACGCTGTTGCTCGAGCGCGGGTCGAAGGGCGCGGCGGGGCTCCTCCCGATGGCGATTCAACGGGGCAACGTGGCGGTCGTGACAGCACTTCTCGAATCCCCGGAGCTGACGCGAGCGCAGATCCGGCCGGCGCTCGCGGGCGCCAAGAAGGTCAACAACCCCGAGATCATCGCGCTCATCGAGAAAAAGCTGGCGGCAATGCCGGCAGAGTCAGCTCCCGTGGGGGTGAGCGTCGATCGCGCGACGCTCCAGTCATACGTCGGCAGCTACCGCAACGACGAGGCCGGCGCGGCCATCACCGTCGCGTTGAATGGCGAGCAACTCACGTTGACGGCTCCGGGCGGCGGCGGTGTGACGATGACGCTCGTCGCGACCTCGCCGACGAGCTTCAGGGTCGCTGAACGGGAAGGGCTGACGCTCAACTTCGAGGGCCGCGGCGGAATGATCGAGCGTGCGGTGGCGGTGATCGGGAATACGCCGCAGGTGTGGACGCGCGTCGCGACGCCGCCGGCGGGCGCGGCGCCGGCCGCCCCGCCAACAGCCGCCACGCCCACTCCGCCGCCGGCAGCCGTGGCCGCTCCGCCTCCGGCAGCCGCGCCAACGGCAACGGACATCAAACCCGCCGCGCGAACCGCGGCGCGCAACTGGCCGGAGTTCCGCGGCGACAACGCCGCTGGAAACGGCGACGGGCAGGGCGCGGTCGTCGAATGGGACGTGGACACGCAGCAGAACATCCGCTGGAAAACGCCGATTCCCGGCATCTCGACCGCCAGCCCGGTGATTTGGGGCAACCGTGTTTTCGTGGTCACGGCGGTCAGCAGCGCCGGCGACAAGACGTTCAGAACCGGTCTCTACGGCGATGTCGCGCCGGTGAATGACCTTTCGGAACACACCTGGAAGATTTACTGCCTCGACAAGGTCACGGGAAAAATCATCTGGGAGCGCGAGGCCTACAAAGGCGGGCCGAAAGTGAAGCGCCATACGAAGTCCAGCCAGGCGAGCTCGACGCCGGCGACCGATGGCCGGCGCGTCGTCGCGAGCTTCGGCTCCATCGGTCTGCTTGCCGCATGGGACATGGACGGCAAGCCGCTCTGGCAGACTGACGTCGGTGTGCTCGACAGCGGCTGGTTCTTCGATCCCGACACACAGTGGGGCCACTCGAGCTCGCCGATCATCCACGGCGACACCGTGATCCTGCAGGCCGATCGGTACAAGGACTCGTTCATCGCCGCCTACGACGCAGGGACTGGCAAAGAGCGGTGGCGGACCGCGCGCGACGAGATCTCGACCTGGGGAACCCCAACGATCTTCCGCGCGGGGAACCGCGAACAGATCGTGACCAACGGCCCGAAGATCCGTGGCTACGACCCGTCGACGGGCAAGCTCCTGTGGACGCTCGGCCCGAACTCGGAGGTGACGGTCGGCACGCCGGTCGTCGGTAACGGCGTCGTCTACGTCACCGGCGGATATCCTCCGGCGCGTCCCGTGTACGCGATCAAGCCCAACGCCAGCGGCGATATCTCGCTGCCAAAGGATCAGACGTCGAACGAGGTCATCGCCTGGAGCAATGGCGAAGGCACCTACATTCCGACGCCAATTTTCTACGACGGTATCCTTTATACGTGCGGCAACAACGGCGTCGTCACGGCCTATGACGGCGCGACGGGCGAGCGGCTCTATCGCGCGCGTGTCGGCGGCGGCGGGTCCTTCTCGGCATCACCAGTCGCCGCGGACGGCCGGCTCTACTTCGCCAATGAAGATGGGGACATTTTCGTGGCGCGCGCCGGCCGGACCTACCAGGAGATCGCGAAGAACGAGATGAGGGCGGTGATCATGTCGACGCCGGCCATCTCTGACGGCGTAGTCATCGTGCGCACGCTGGATCACGTCTACGGCATCGGCGAGAAGTAGGCCACCGCCCGGTGTGGCTCTACTTCTGCGATGCGTACTGCTTGTACAACGCCGCGAGGCTTGCCCGCGATGCACCAGGGTGGACGATCACCCGGTAACGGAAGCGGACGTGCTCACCCGCCTCGAGTGCCAGGCTGCCGTTCTGCGTTTTGTCGTTGAGAAAGTCGCTGACGCCAAACGGATTGATCGAGTGCAGTCCGTAGCCGCGCGAGTGCCAGTACGTCGGGTGTCTGGGGTTGCCTGGATGATCCATCATCACGACGCCCACCGTCTCTCCACCAAGCTCCCCCGAGTAGTCCACCCATTCCGACCGCTTGCCCCACACGTTCGCCTCCCGCTCGCTACCCTGGGCATTCACCAGCTTCCCGGTTCTCGAAGGCGCGCTCGCTTTGTCGGGCTCCTTGGCAGGCGGTTCCTCCAGCGCAGTTGCCATACGCATCGCAAACGTACCCTCTTTAGTGTCGCGGAAGACAACCTTGCCGACGGCTTGGAAGTCGAAATCGAAATCGATGATGCGGAGGTCGGGATGTGCGTAGAACGTCATCTTCCGGGTTTCGATCAGCAGCGGTGTGCCGTCAGGCGTCAGCCAATTGAAGACGACCTCCACGGAGCCCGACTCCTTCCCACTCTTCACCGACAGAACCTCCTTCAGGACGATGCGCCCCATCGTGGCGTCCGGCTTGGAGGCAGAAGTCGGGACGTTCTGAATGGCCCAATAGTTGAACCCGTTCACATCGCCGTGCCCGTAAAAGAGACCCGCATGGTGCGGATGATCCGTCGTCTCCCCCGGCAGCTGCCCGGCGGGGAACGAGCGGTTGACAATCTTGCCGGAGGCGGAGCGCAACGGATGAAGATACGGCCGGTTGAGATCCTTGCCGCTGATGTAGACGACCGTGAACGGCTTGCCATCGACTTCGACGGCGATCTGTTCCGGTCCCTGTGTGAGCGTGACCTGGCCCCGCGCCGGCAGCGCCGTGAACACCGAGAGAACGGCCAGGAGCGCGAATTGCTTCACCAGCGCGTTGCACGTGGCGACGTTCGTCGAAGCCATATGCGGCCGAATGTTAGCACCGTGACGATGTCCCGGGCAGACCGGCCCGGCCGGGCAGGCACGACGACCCGACCTGGCGTGGGAGGGGCGCGGGAGTGAGGTAAGCTTGCTGCCGATGGATCGACGCGACTTTCTCTGGAGCGTCGCCGCCGCGTCCTCAATGGCCGGCTTCCAGCCCGGTCAAACGCCGCGGTCGTCACCCAACCAACGGGGCCTGAAGCTCGGCACCGTTACCTACAACATTGCGAAGGACTGGGACCTTCCGACGCTCATCAAGAACCTCACCGACACCGGCTTCGAGGCGGTCGAGCTGAGAACGACACACAAGCATGGGGTCGAGATTTCGTTAACCGCGTCGGAGCGGGCGGAGGTGCGGAAACGGTTCGAGGACTCGCCCGTGAAGATCGGCGGCCTCGGAACGACATGCGAGTATCAGTCGGCTGACCCAGGAGTGCTTCGCAAGAACATCGATGAGACCAGGGAGTGGGTCAGCTTGGCGCGCGATCTCGGTTCACCGAGTGTGAAGGTGAGGCCGAACGGCCTCGTCAAGCAGGTTCCCGAGGAGAGGACGCTCGAGCAGATCGGCAAAGCGCTTCGCGAGTGCGGCGTGGTCGCCGCAGACCACGGCGTTATGATTCAGCTCGAAGTGCACGGTGAGGCCACGTCGCGCCTGCCGCGAATCCGAAAGATCCTGGACTACGCCGAGAATCATCCAGGCGTACGCGTCTGCTGGAACTCGAATCAGACGGATTTGCTGGATGGCGGCTTCGCGGCAAACTTCCAGTTGGTCCGCGCTCAGATCGGGCAGGTTCATATGCGCGATCTGTTTCTCGAGGAGTATCCGTGGCGACAGCTCCTCACTGCGCTGGCGGACATGCGATTCGACGGGTACTGCTTCGCCGAAATCCCGGAGTCGGCCGATCCGCTGCGTGTCCTGATGTACTTCAGGGGCCTCTTTCGCGCGTACCAAGGCCTCTGATATCGCGTGACCTCGGCGAAGACACCTTGTGATTCGTTTGGATGGCACCGGAAGGAGAATGGCCATGATGAACCGCCGCCGGTTTCTTTCGACTACCGCCGCAGCGACCGCCGGTCTGGCTGCAGGCCTTCCGACCCGAAGCTACGCGCAGAAGAGCGCGAATGAGACGATCAACGTCGCGGTAATCGGCATTCGCGGCGACAACGCGGGGCATCCGACGTGGACCGCGAGGGGCCGCGGTCAGGATCACTACGAACACCTGTCGATGATTCCGAACGTCCGGATCAGCCACGTTGTAGACATCGACGAACGGATGTTTGCCTCGTCAGTGCCCTTCATGAAGGAAAAGTGGGGAGGCGACCCGAGGACGGAAGTGGATTTCCGGCGCGTGCTCGAGAATCGCGACGTTGATGCCGTCACCATCGCGGCTCCCGATCACTGGCACGCGCTGATGACCCTCTGGGCCTGTGAAGCGGGAAAGGACGTCTACGTCGAGAAACCCATCAGCCACAACATCGTCGAAGGCCGCCGCATGATCGAGGCGGCGCAACGATACAAACGGATCGTCGCCGTCGGTACACAGAGACGGAGTGGCGCGGTGGCCGCGAAGGCCGTGCAGTTTCTGCGCGATGGAGGACTGGGAACGGTCTACGCCGGACAGACGGTGATCTATCGCTTTCGGGATCCCATCGGCGTCGTGACCGACAGCCCGATGCCGGCTGGTGTCAACTACGATCTGTGGCTGGGGCCGGCG
The DNA here is from genome assembly GCA_963773005.1 of uncultured Acidobacteriota bacterium. Taxonomy (GTDB): domain Bacteria; phylum Acidobacteriota; class Vicinamibacteria; order Vicinamibacterales; family 2-12-FULL-66-21; genus DATBJJ01. The sequence goes on along the minus strand of CAVYZR010000012.1, from coordinate 394,845 downwards.
CCAACGCGGGCGTTCAACGAGAACCACTTCCACTACAACTGGCACTGGTTCTGGCAGTATGGCACCGGCGACCTGGGTAACACGGCGGTTCACTCCCTCGACGTCACGCGATGGCTGCTCGGAAAGCGTGAACATCCGCGCTCGATACATTGCATCGGCGGCCTTCACGAGGCTGGCGCTCCCACCGACCAGGTCACGCCGAATACGCAGTCGGTGACCTATCAATACACCGACGGAACAGAGCTGCATTGCGACTTGCGAAACTGGTACAGCGGTCCACCCGAGGCACAGGGGATCTACATCTTTGGGTCCAAGGGCTGGATGAAATTTACCGACGACAGCGCCCAGGTGTTCTTCGGACGAAAGAACGAGCCTGGTCCGACGTTCGTTGCCGACGAGAAGCGCGACTCCGGCCAGAGTCACTTCGAAAACTTCATCGACTGCCTGCGCACGCGCAGGTCTGAGAACCTCAGGGCGCCCATCGAAGAGGGCCATTTCTCGACGACGCTTTGCCACCTTGGCAACATTTCATACAGGGTGGGCCGTTCGGTGAGCTTCGATGGCGCAGCCGAGCGGTTCGTACGAGACGAGGAGGCCGACAAGCTTCTCGGTCGGACGTATCGGGCGCCGTATCTACTCCCGAAGACGTAGCGGCCCGTATGTAGAAAATGTGCAGGAAACACCATGGGCGACGAGCGACAGGCCGAGCAGGACCTGGACCGACTACCAACAAACGAAGAGCTCCTGAGGCTGCAGCGGACCACGGTGTTGTACTACCTGCACGAAACCAATCCCGACAACGGGCTGGTTCGCGACAAGACCGACCCGGCCGCGCCGTGCAGCATCGCGGCAGTCGGCCTGGCGCTCGCGACGATCCCGGCGATCGTCAAGCGCGGCGTGATCATCCGCAGGTTCGCCGCGAAGATCGCTCGCCGTCGGCTCCGTAGTCTCATCGACCTTCCGCAGGGGCCGGAGCCCGACGCCGCCGGTTACAAGGGGTTCTTCTATCACTTCCTCGACATCGACACTGGCCGCCGCGTCTGGAACTGCGAGCTGTCCACGCTCGACTCGGCCTTTCTTCTCGCCGGAGCGCTCACCTGCGTCACCTACTTCGACGCCGACACCGAGGACGAGGCCGAGGTGCGTCGCCTTGGCGACGCGCTCTACCGTCGAGCCGACTGGGACTGGGCGCGGGACGGAGGCGCGACCCTCACTCACGGCTGGAAGCCGGAGTCCGGCTTCCTGCCTCACCGCTACCAGTGGTGGGTCACACCGCACCACTTTGGCATCGACCAGGGGCCGGTGGTGTTGATGATCGAGAACTATCGCTCGGGACTGATCTGGGACATCATGCGACGGTCCTCGTACGTCGTCGAGGGGCTGCGCCGCGCCGGATTCACAGGGGGCTGGCTGTGAAGGATCGACCAGATTGCGAGCGAGCTAGGCGAGCGAGCCACGCGACCGGAGCGCGCCGACGCAGCGGCGCGCGAGGGCGCGTGTAGGGGAGTCCGAGGGGCGAAGCCCCTCGGGAAAGACTGTTACTTGAGTTCGATCCTCAGGACGTGTCCTTCAGTCGCTCCGACGTTCTGTACCGTGTGAATGATCGCCTCGCTCCACGCGAACGATCCGGTTTTCCTCTGGTTGACGACCCCTTCCTTGCCATCCACCGTGACCTTGGCCTGCCAATCGCTGAAGTAGACGCTCAGCCCATGCGGGTGCCGATGTCGAGGCTCGATGCTTCCGGGTGGAATGTGGACCTCCAGCACGCGCACGAAAGTATTCTCGAACGCCACCTTGTGGGTATCGGGCGCAACTCGTACAGGATCGAGCGCATCATCGGTCGACTGGGTCAGTGAGAACGCGGTCGCGGTCGCGGCCACCAACGCAATCGCGGCTACCAAAGAGAACTTTCTTCTTGTCACGGCCGGCACTCCTTGAGGCGCCGAGTATTGCAGATCGGCCAGACAAACGTCGAGGGTGTCCGAGAGCCGGCCGCGCGACAGCCTACTGCTTGCGAAGGTAGGCCAGGAGGCCGGGTACTTCCTCGTCCGGAAGGAGTCGCAGTCCGCACTCGGCAGCGTTGCAGCCCTGGCCGTTCACGGGCGGCGCGAATAGATTGCGCTCGGCAAAAAAAGTCAGGAGTTCGAACAGCCGCTGGTAATGTCGAATGACGTCGTCCAGTGTAGCCGCGCTGTTGTCGTGTGACGCGGTCGGATGAAAACAAGTGCTCTTGAAAGCGAGCCAGGCGTCGCAGCTCGCGCTCGCTCGGATCCTGTGTGACTTCAGAATGCTCCCGCATCGCCGCGAGCGCCTGCTCGGGCAAACTGGCCTGTCGTCCTTCAGCTTGGAAAGGCGCCGTGAGGCGGGCATTGACGACGGTTGGCACGGAGCGAAAGACCAGCACTGACGTCGCGGTCGGATCGTCGACAAGCGTCACGTTCTCCTTCAACGGTAGTTTCACGCGCACGAGCGCCTTGGTTCGAAGCGTCGTGAAGTCCTGGTTGAAGTCGTCCGCATCGATCGATCGAAAGAGCGGATCGTCGGCGTCGGGATTCTTGCGGCGGCGGGCTTGCAGCAACTGGTAGCGGGCCTCGACCGTTGCTGGGGTCAGACCGAAGTTGTCCTCAGGTCGATGGCACGTCGCGCACGATCGCCCGTTGCCGCTCTCATGAGGCTTGAAGAACTCGAGCGCATCGACAATCCGGCCGTCGAACACGAATCCCACCCCGCTCGACTGCGATTCCTGCGGGGTGGGTTGACTGCTTCCGACTGTTGCTGACAGTGAACCCGCCCACAAGATCGCGACACAACCGATCAGCCACCGGACCTTCATGATGGAATCTCCCACGCACAACATCACCGATCGTCAAACTCGCGATCGATCGAATGCGCGGGCTGGATGGTAGCGAGGGTGTGGGTGCGGTGTCCTAGGGAACGGGTAAGCGGCCCGTCAGGAACTCGTAAGATGTGGGCGCGGCGGCGTCGCCTGGCAGCGTTGGGGTGTGCGCTTCCTACCTGTCCGAGCGCAGCTCACGCGCGAGCCACGCTCGTGCCAGCCGCCAATCACGCATCACCGTCTGAGGTGAGACCTCGAGGACTTCCGCCGTTTCCTCGACGCTCAAGCCTCCAAAGAAGCGCAGCTCGATGACACGCGCGCGTCGCGGATCGATCTTCGACAGCTCCTCGAGTGCATCGTCGAGGTCGCAGAGCGATGACGCGCTCGAGTCGATGGTGGGGATCTGATCCAGGTCGACTGCTGAGCTGTGTTCGGGCCGGACCGTGCGGCCGCCGCGTTTCGCCGCCGTCCGGGCGCGCGCGGCATCGACCAGAATCCGCCGCATGATCTGCGCGGACAGCGCGAAGAAGTGCACGCGATCCTGCCAGCTGACTTCCTGGGTGCCGATCAAACGCAGATAGACCTCGTGCACGAGAGCCGTGGTCTGCAGGAGCCCTCCCGCGTGCTCCCCGCGCAACTGGCGGCGCGCCTGCGCTCGCAATCGGTCGTAGACGAGCGGCATGAGCTGGTCGAGCGCGACCTGCTCGCCCCGGCCCCAAGCCCGCAAGAGGCTTGTGATGTCGACGGAATCGAGCTCTGCCACGGCCGCATTGTAGCTCCGGCGTCAGGCTTGCGCTTAGCAGGATGAGGCTGTGATGAGCGGTTGTTACGGACCTCAGCGGGAAGCAGCTCATCCAGATGACCGTGTTCACCGACGCGTGTTCAGTGTGAGCTGGCCGTATACTCTGCGGCGGGTACTCGGACATCGCGACGCGCCAGCCGTGTCCGGCGCCTGGCATGTCTTTCGATCGTTAGGAGTCACAGGTGACCTTGACTCCGGAGCGATGGCAGCAGATCGCACGGATCTACGAGCTGGCTGTCGATCGCGATCCTTCTCGGCGCGACCAGTTTCTCAGCGAAGCCTGCGCAGGAGATCCTTCTCTCCGGAAGGAAGTCGAGTCGCTGCTCAGTCAGGACCGGGCGGCGGTGATCCTGGATCGCTCGGTCTGGGCAACGGCGGCGCCGCTCTTCCCTGACGGTTCTGACATCGGTCGCGGCACGACGCTTGGTCCCTATCGAATCGAGAGTCTCCTCGGCGCCGGCGGCATGGGCCAGGTCTTCCGCGCCATTGATGTCCGCCTCGATCGTCCGGTTGCAGTCAAAGTCGTGACCACCGGCGTCGCGCTCGAGCCGCAGCTGCGCGCGCGGTTCGCGCGCGAGGCCAGAGCGGTTGCCGCGCTGACGCACCCGCACATCTGCACGCTCTACGACGTCGGGCGTCATGACGACGTCGACTTCCTCGTGATGGAATGCCTCGACGGTGAGACGTTGGCCGCTCGACTGGCAAGAGGACGGATGCCACTCGAGGAGACTCTGACCCACGCGATCGAGATCGCCAGCGCGCTCGAGCACGCGCATGGTCACGGGATCGTGCATCGAGACTTGAAGCCCGCCAACATCATGCTGACCGCGAGCGGCGCCAAGCTGCTCGACTTTGGCCTGGCGAAATTCCGGCTGTCCACTGGCGACGTCGCCCAAACGCAGGTGACGCGCGAGATCACTGTCTCAGACGCGCTCGGGCCGGCGGCGCCTGATCAATCCGCCGGCGACTCCGGGCACGTGACGAACCGAGGCACCATCGTCGGCACCATCCGATACATGGCTCCTGAACAAATCAGGAGCGGCGAGGTCGATGCGCGGAGCGACCTGTTCGCGTTTGGAGCTGTACCTGTTCGAGATGTTGACGGGGCGAGTCGCATTCGAGGGGACGACCGTGACCAGCGTGCGCGACGCCGTGCTCGAGGGCGAGGTGCCTGCGGTCTCCTCGCTTCAGCCGGAGACCCCGGCCGCCGTCGAGGCGGTCGTGCGGCGCTGCCTCGCCAAGGATCCCAACGAGCGGTTCCAGACGGCCGGAGAGGTCGTCCGCGAACTGAAACAGACCTCCGAATCAATGCTCTATGCTCGCGCGCACTCGACTCCGCTGACAGACGCGCGAGAAACAGGGCAGTGGGGGTGGAAGGCTCGCGCGGTTCTTGTGGCACTCACCGGACTCGTCGCATGGGGAATCGTCGCGGGATTCCAGCGATGGTCGGCGGGCTCGAGTGCGCCGATTCAGTCGATCGCGGTCCTGCCGCTCCACAACCTTTCCGGGGACCCCACACAAGAGTACTTCGCCGATGGGATGACGGAGCAGCTCATCGCCGACCTGGCGACGATCGACAGGCTGCGCGTCATCTCGCGGACGTCGGTGATGCCGTACAAGGACGCACCAAAACCGGTACCGGTCATCGCCCGTGAGCTGCAGGTCGACGCGGTCATCGAAGGATCGTTCTCTCGAAACGGCGGCAAGATTCAGATCACAACCACGCTGATCCGGGGCGCTACAGGTGCGATCATCTGGACGCAAAAATTCGAACGCGACGCGAGCGATGTCCTGACGCTGCAGCGCGAGGTGGTGCAAACGATCACCAGCAAAGTGGACATCACCTTGACGCCGCTCGAGCAGACGCGAATGGCGAGCGCCCGTTCGATTGACCCCGAGCGAGACTTTGAAGTGCTCTTGGGCCGTCATCATGCCGCCAAGGCAACCGAGGGAAGCCTGCGGAAAGCGGTGCAGTATTTTGATGCCGCCATCGCGAAAGATCCAGCGAACGCCTGGGCCCACGCCGGACTCGCCGAGGCCTACAGCGGGCTCGCCGGGTTCTACATGGATCCCCGAGAGGCGATGCCCAAGGCGAAGCAGGCCGCAGAAACAGCGCTCCGATTAGACGAGGCTCTTGCCGACGCCCACGCGGCGTTGGGGTACGTCCACCTCGTGTGGGATTGGAATGGGCCGACGGCGCAGAAGGCGCTATTGCGGGCACTCGACCTCAATCCGTCGCTGGCGCAGGCGCGCTTGAACTACGCGGCGTACCTGACGACGCAAGCGCGCCACGACGAAGCCGTTCAGGAGATCCGGCGGGCGCTCAATCTCGATCCGCGGTCGATCCGGAGCCACGCCTGGGGCACCGTTCTGCTGATCTTCACGCGACACTTCGACGAGGCGGTCGAGCTCGCCCGACGCGGCCTGGAATTCGAACCGAATTCGGGTTTTACTCTGGCCTTTCAGGGTGTGGCCTACTCAGAGCTCGGCCGGTTCGAGGAAGCCATCGACAACCTGCAGAGAGCCATCACGCTGGACAACAGCCTGACCGTTCAAGCCCTTCACGCGCAGGTTCTCGCCGTTGCCGGTCGAACCGAGGAGGCCAAGGCGGTGCTGGCAGGTGTGGAGAAGGCCGCAAGGAGTCGGTACTTCTGCCCCTACGAAATTGGCAGTGTCCATGCGACCCTCGGTGATCCGGACGCGGCGTTCAAATTCTTCCGCAAGGGCACCGATGAGCGCGCGGACTGCATGGCATGGCTTGGCGTCGAGCCATGGCTCGACAAGTTCCGCCTGGATCCGCGCTATCGAGAGCTCTTGCGCGACATCGGATTGACCCCACCAGATACGCAGTAGCGTGACCATAATCGCGTCGCCGGCCGGGTTGTAGTTCCCTCCTTCTTTCTCCGCTTACCAAGGTGAGTGGTCTTGATCGTTCCTCAGAAAGGGGGACCTATGCGTCGCTTCCAGGGAACCAGTCGTGCCGGCGCAGCCGTCGTCGCCGTGCTGAGCGTCGTGTCTCCAGCGTTGGTCAGCGCCGACACCCATGTCGTCCATCCCGGGCAGTCGATTCAGGCAGCCGTGAATGCTGCCCAGCCAGGCGATACGGTCGTGGTCAAGGCTGGCACCTACTATCAGAGCGTTCGTATCTCGAGGAACGGTCTGACCTTGCGTGCGCACGGCCACGTCACACTCAAGCCGCCCAAGTACGGCTATGGCAATGACGAGTGTTACCTGCCCGGCCATGCAGTGGGTATCTGCATCGCACCGTCCGACTTCGATCCAGGCACGGGCAGCTATTCGGAAGAAGTGTACGACGTCACCGTGACCGGTTTCCGCGTCGAGGGCTTTGCAGGAGACGGCGTGTTCGGCGTTGGCACCGAGAACCTGACGGTGTCGGACGTCGTCGCGGTCAACAATACCGCCTACGGCGTGGCATCCTTTGTGGGAACGGGCACGAAGTTCCTGCGCAATAGCGTCACGGGCAGCCACGACGCCGGCATCTACGTCGGCGACTCGCCCAATGCCAATGCTCTGGTGAAGGGCAACCGGAGCTGGGGCAACGCCCTCGGGATTCTGCTCCGGCACGTACACAACGCGATCGTGTCCGAGAACCAGTCGTGGGGGAACTGCATCGGCGTGTTCCTGCTCGCCGATGGACAAGACGGCGGCAGCGGGCACATCGCCGTGCTGAACAATGCCGTCGTCGGCAATAACGAGGTCTGCACGCAGTTCGATGAAGGCGGCTTCCTGCCGGTGCTCGGCGGCGGCGGCATCGTGCTCGCCGGCTCGCAACACAACGTGGTCTTCCAGAACGTCGTGAAGGACAACAAGTCCGACACCGAGACGATCTTCTCAGGCGGCATAGTGCTCGTCGAAACGCCGAGGCCACGGTCAGACGGATCGAAGGACGCCTCCACCAACAACTTCGTCTTTCTGAACCGTGCGCGGGGGAATGATCCAGCCGACATCGTCAAGGATGATGCGAGTACGCCCAACTTGATCGTGGCGAATCTGTGCCGCACGTCATCGCCCGGTGGCCTGTGCGGTTTCTGAGCAGCTCCGACGTTCACCGGTCGTAGTTGATATCGGGCGATGGACGTCAGCTGGTTCATCGCCCGACCCGTGACCTCATCTGGCAGGTGCGCGCCCATCTGTGACGGAGGCACTTGAGCTCACCTGCAGGCATAGGTCGTGCAACCGCATAGGCAACTGTCCTTGTCGCGTGTCGGTCGCGACAGCACGACGGTGGATCCCTTGCCCTCCGCCGCCTGAAAGGAGCCTCAATGCCAAAGAGACGACCACCTCCACCAGCGAGAAGCCAGATTACCCGTGGCACGCGCGAGACGGTGCTGGAAGCTGGCGCTTCCGTGTGGGCGACGCGCGACCACACGATCATTCGCGCATGGGCCAGCGAAGTCAGCGCCGAGCCCGCGACAGGGGAAGCCACCCCATCGGGTCCGGCGTCGACCTTGAAGGTCGCGGACGGCGGCACCGGACTGCGGTTCAACTTTCCAGGCGTGAGTCCCTTCCGCGCAATCTCCTGGGACGAATGGCTGGACCATTTCACCAGCCACGACCTGACATTCGTCTACGACGATGCGGAACCTGGCAGACCGACCAGCGCCCGGTATCGAATTGTCCCGGCGATCGAACTTTCGAGCGGCTAGCGTCAGTCGAGGCCGATCCTGCGCAGCAGATCAGCGAACCGCGGATCTGGCCGCAGCGGATCGAGTATGGGTAAAACCTTCAGGCTGCGGACGAGGTTCGAACGTTCTTCATACGCCCGCTCGAGTGCGGCGAACGCGCGGTCGATGTCCCCCACGCCGGTATAGGCAGCCACAAACGCGGCTGGCGGCACGTAGGACTTGCGCGCCCTGCTCGTGAGCTCGGCGACCACGCGCTCGGCGTCCTGTTGACGTCCGGCACGTGCGTAGGCAATCGCCAGGAATCCGAGCGGCCCGGGCAGTCGCTCGCGCGCGACACTCCGTTCGAGCACCTCGACCGCTTCACCGACGTGCGACGCTGCCATCAGCGAGTTGCCGAGGTACCAGAGCAGACGAGGATCGTCCGGCTGCACTGCCCTTAAGGCGCGGAGCTCTCGAATCGCGTCGTCGTTGCGCCGCGCAAAATAGAGCACCATCCCGAAGTTCAGGCCCCTGCCGAGCGAAAGTGGATCGATGTCGCGGCTGTGCCGCGCCGTCGCTATCGCCTCGTCGAATCGACCGAGGCACACCAGGAGATCGGCGAGCTGCGCGTGCGCGTCCGAGTCACTGGGATTCAGCCGGATCGCGCGCCGGTATCCGGCTTCAGCCGCCGCCCAGCGAAACTCGCGCTGGTCGGCGCGCGCAACCAGCGTGTGGCCGCCTGAGGAATCAGGATCGAGCCGCAGCGCTTCTCGGGCGGCCGCGACCGACTTGGGCCGCGTTTCGAGTGGTGACTTCCCGCCAATGAAATACGTCCCAAGCGATTCGTAGGCGCGAGCGATGCCGAGATGCGCGGGCGCAAATGTCGGATCGAGCGCAATGGAGGCCTCAAAGAGGCGTATCGCCTTCTCGCTGGTCGGACCCGAATCCTTTTGCAGAAGAAACGATCCCTTGAGGTAGCTTTCGAATGCCTCCGGGGCGACCGGACGCGTCGCGGCGAGCCGCGCGAGGTCCTCCCGCGACAGGCTGGTCTCGACTTGCCGGGCAATCGCCTGTGCGACGTCGCTCTGAAGACCGAGTACGTCGTGGCTCTCGCGATCGAAGACGTCCGCCCAGAGCGTGGTGTCCGTGGCGGCGCGAATCAGTTTGACGGTGATGCGGACCCGCCCTTCCGACCTCGTCACCGACCCCTCGACGATGCCCTGGACGTTGAGCGTCTTCGCGATCTCCGGTACTCGCCGCTGGCTCTGCTTGAACGGCATGACCGACGTGCGTGAGATGACGAGGAGCCCGGGGACCGTTGACAAACGCGCGATGAGCGCATCTGTCATGCCGTCGGCAAAGTACTCCTGTTGCGGATCGCCCGAAAAGTTCGCGATCGGCAGTACCGCAATCGTCCGAATTGGCGCCGTCCCCACTGGACGCTCGACGGCGCGTCGCGGCCACAGCGCCACGGCCGCGCCGAGCGCGACCGTTGTGGCAATCGCCGCGACGAACCAGAGACGGCGGACGCTCCTCGGCTTTGGTGGAGTGGTTTCCGCAACCGGCTCGGCGGGCTCTCGCCCAAGCCGCCACTCATCGAGCTCATCGGCGTACGCGTAGACGGACGCCAGCTTGGCGTGTTGAAGCCGGCGCACGGGCAGCTCATCGCTACGTTCCCAACGCTGGACGGTCCGCACGTCTCGGTCCAGGTACGCGGCGATTTCCTTCCACGATTCGAGTCGGCGGCCGCGGGAGGCGTGCGTGGCGTCGAGGTGCATGAACTATCTCCGAAAAGCCGGGCCCCGGCGGTCTCGCCATTTTGCCATGACACAAACCGGTCGGGTTTTCGAAGCTTGCCGCAGTTTGTCGCGCTTTGTCGCTTGCTGCCAGCAACCCGACTTCAGTAAACCGATCAGCAGCGGATTGCCCGGTCCATCGACCGCTTCATTTGCCTTCAACGAACGGAGACACCCATGCGTACGCATTATCACTCGACGCTTGTGATCGCCGCGCTCACTTGCGCCTCGGTCGCGGTCAGCATTGCGCCGACGGCTACGGCTGAGCTCGGAAGGTCCGGATCGACGGCGGCGGAGCTCCTTGTCTCGGGCCTCGGCGACACTTCAGGCAGCACGATCGGACCCGACGGCGCGCTCTATGTCACACATGGGTCGACGGGAAGCATTACTCGCGTCGATCCGAGAACCGGAAGGGCGAGGACGTTCGCCAGCGGGCTGCCGCCGTCCATCATCGGCCTCGGGGGCGTCATGGACGTCGCGTTCATCGGCAAGACCGCGTATGCGCTGGTCACCCTCGTCGGGAGTGACGTCGGCGGCGGCGATGTGGTGGGCATCTACCGCGTCGACGGCCCCAGTCAGTTCGAGCCGATCGCGGACATCGGCGCCTTCGCGCTGAGCAATCCGCCGCGGACGCCGTTCGACGTGCCGACCGGACTGCAGTTTGCGTTGGACCTCTACCGCGGTGGGTTCCTCGTGACCGATGGGCACCACAACCGCGTCCTCCGCGTCACGCTCGACGGCCGGATCAGAGAGTTCGCAGGATTCGACAATATCGTCCCGACGGGTCTCGCGGTCCTTGGCGACTGGGTCCTGATGGCACAGGCCGGACCGGTTCCACACCTTGCCGAGGACGGCAGGATCGTGCTGTTGCGACCGAACATCCTCTTCGGTCGCGAAGTGGCGTCAGGCGCCAGCCTGCTCGTCGACGTTGAGTTCGGGCCTGGCGCCCTCTACGCCCTTTCGCAAGGCGAGTTTCCAGTCGGCAGCGATCCCGCGACGCCGGCGCTCCCGAACACTGGCGCGCTCGTGAAAGCCAATTGGAACGGCACATTCACGGTGATCGAAGATGGCCTCGACCGGCCGACGTCTCTCGAGTTCATCGGGCATTTCGCCTACGTCATCACCCTCACCGGTGAGGTGTGGAAGATCGATCTGCGTCGGCACCACTAGAGCCACGAAGCACGCCGGCACCACTAGAGCCACGGGATACCCGGCACCACTAGAGCCACGGAGCACCCCGGCACCACTAGAGCCACGGAGCACCCCGGCAACACTAGAGCCACGGAGCACACGGATTACACGGATTAGACTGGCAAACGGATTGGGTTGCGAATAGGTTCCAGCGCCGGAATCACCCGACCGACCATCTCTCCGGCCGGTCGGGTTCTATTTCAAGAGGACGCGCTTGACGTAGTCGGCGCTGTCGGCGACGCTCGTGAAAGGATCGTGCGTGAAGTTGCCACCCTGTTCGACGAAGAAGTGCTTCATCCCCGCGAGCGAGGCGTCGGGCCAGATCTTCGTGAAATCGATCGTGCCGTTCCCGACTTCTGTGTAGTCACGACTGACCTTGTGCATGTCCTTGACATGCCACATTACGAAGCGGCCGGGCTGACGCTTGAACCATTCTCCTGATCCGTACGCACCGACGATTCGTTGAAGCCCTCGCGGCGGCGACCGGGCGCGACTTGCGCTTCAGCTGGGGCCGAACTACCATCGCCTCGCATTAACGGCTGAGCTTAGGGAGAGTGTTTACCGATGCGATGCGCACACCGCCAGTCCGTTCGCTCATCTGCACGACGCGCTTCCGTTCTGCTGGCACTGATGGCGATACCGTGGCTCAGGCTCGAGGCGCAGACAATGTCGCGACCGAAGCCGCTGCCGCTAAGGGTGGGGATGTCTGCGAGCCAGCGCTCGTTCGCAGGAGGAGACGTCCACACGTATGCGATCAAGCTCAAAGTGGGCGAATACGGCATCGTCATCATCCGACAATCGGCGGTCGATCTCGTTGCGACGATCACTGGCCCTGGCGGACGGCAGATCACTCGAGTCGATTCTTCCGATCGCACAGTCGGTAGCGAGGTCGTTGAAATTGTCGCCACCACCCCTGGTTTGCATACCCTGACGATTCAGGCCCGTGATGCGGACGCTTCTCGAGGCTCCTACCAGATTCGACTGGATACCCTGCGACCGGCGAGTAGCACGGACCGTCAGCGTACCGACGCGCTGCGCGTGCTGGAACAGGCCGACGTGTTGCGAAGCGCGGGAACGATCGATTCGATACGGAGGTCGTTCGCCGACTACGAGCGCGTGCAGGCGATGTTTCGCGCGGCCGGCGATCGGCGGACCGAGGCGACCGCCTTGTTGCGGGGTGGAGATGCGCATTATCTCCTCGATGATTACCGAGCCAGTGAGGCGAACTATCGGCAAGCGGCCGCATTGTTTCGGTCGATTGAGGACGGCCGTGGCGAAGCCCAGGCGCTCAGCCGCCTCGGGCGCGTCCAGATGAACAGTCAAGAGGCGCTTGCCCTGGGCCAACGGGCATTTGCGCTGTTGGGGACCGACCCTGACGAGGGCGTCCTGGCTGAGATCCTCCTGGAACTCGGGACTTTCCAGGCCTACTCAGACAACAGGGCGGAAGCGATTCCAACGTTGGAACGCGCGGTCGCCTTGCTGCGACAACAGCAGGATCGTCGCCTGCTCGTTTTGGCGCTGCGGTCGCTCGGTGAGGCCGTGATCCTCACCAAGGGCGGGAAAGCGTCGCTCGACTACCACAACGAAGCTGTTGGTGTGGCTCAGTCTGTTCACGATGTCCGGCTGGAAGCGTTGGCCACGGGGACATTGGGCTGGGCATATGAGTCAGCCAGGGACTTTGACAAGTCGCGGACGTCTTTCGAGCGGGCGCTCGAGCTGTCCCGGATGTGCGGCGCGCCACGCAGCCAGGCCAGGCAGCTTCTCAGCCTGTCGACGCTGCTCCATTCCACGGCCGATTACCGAAACGCGCTCGCGTATCTTCAGGAAGCGCTTCCCCTCGTCCGGCGTGCCGGCGACACCGACTTGGAGGCGACTATTCTCCAGCAGACCGCTGTCCTCAACACAATCCAGGTCGGACACCAGGGTGAAACCATAGACCTGTATCGAACTGCCTTGGAGATTCATGTACGCAACGCGAATCGCGCCGAGGAAGCGCTCACTCGGTTGTCGCTCGGCCAGGCGTATCAGGACCTGGGTGACCTTCCGGCGGCATTGGAGGCCAAGACGCGGTCACTCGAGATTTACAGGGAACTCAAAGATGCTCGGGAGGCGTGGGCCCTCGATTCACTCGGCTATCTGGCTATCGCCCGCGCTGACTATGCGCGCGCGCTTGAGTACTTCAGGCTTTCTCTCGACATCAATCGCAAGAGCGGCGACCGCCGTCGTGAAATATTGGCGCTTCGTAACGTGGCCCAGTGCCATTGGCTGCTGGGCGAGTCAGCCCGTGCCCTTCAGGTCTATGAGGAGGTGGCGACCTTCGGGCGCGAGACCAACGACACCTTCATTCAGAAGTCGGCGCTATCGCGCATGGCCGGCATCCACAACGCCCTAGGGCTGTATGCGCAGTCCGAAACAGAGTTCCTTGAAGTCATCGCCTGGGGCCGCGAGTCAAAGTATCGCGAGGCTGAGAATCATCGGGCTCCTTGGCGTCGCGGTTGCGCGAAGCGGGACCGGCAGCTATGTCGCCGCGGTGGCTGCATACGAGGAAGCTCTGCGCGCGGCGAGACAAATCCGTGAGCGTTCGAAAGAAGTGGATGCGCTCAACGGACTTGGCGAGAGCCGCGTGGCTGCCGGCCAGCTGAGTCAAGGGCTTGAATCCTACGGCGAAGCCCTCAGGCTCGCCCGCGAGAGCGGCCTGCAGGCAGCTGAAGGTCTCGTCCTGCGAAATCTCATGGTTGCGTGGCGCGGCGCATCTCGGCCGGCGCTCGCGGCTTTCTATGGCAAGCAAGCCGTCAATCTCTTTCAGGGCATCCGGGCCAACATCCTGCAACTCGACACGCAGACGCAGAGGGCGTTTCTCCGCTCGAAAGAGCAGATCTATCGCGAGCTCGCCGATTTGCTCATTGTTCAGGGACGTCTTCCCGAGGCGCAGCAGGTTCTGGACTTCTTGAAGCTGGAAGAACTTCGCGACTACGTGCGCCGGGAAGCCCAAGCCGGGAGCGCGCCCGGACGACTGGACCTGACGCCTGCAGAAGCCTCCTGGCAGGCGCGTTACAGCGAAATCGGTGACCGCATAGCGGCGATCGGGCGCGAGCGTGGCGAACTCGCGGCTCTCCGCGTGCGGACTCCTGACGAGAACGCGCGGCTCGATCGTCTCGAGGCGGACTTGCGCGTCGCCGCCGAGGCCCACCATGCGTTCATGTTATCGCTGGCGGCGGAGTTCGGAGGGGATACCGAAGCGAGCGCGCGTGTAGCGCAGCTGCGTGAGGCCCAGGGGCTGATGGCAGACCTCCGTGAGATGGGAGCTGGGGCTGTCGCGCTTCACACGCTGGTTGGTGAGCAGCGTTATCGAGTGATGCTCACGACACCTGACGTACAGAAAGCCGCCGAGTTCGCAATTAGTGGGGCGGACCTCGCCCGGAAGGTGCTCACCTTGCGCGAGGCCTTGCAGAATCCATCCAGCGATCCGCGCCCGATCGCGCGTGAGCTCTACGATGTGCTCGTGCGCCCAATCGCGAAGGATCTCGAACAGGCAGGTGCGCGGACGTTGATGTGGTCGCTGGATGGTGTGCTGCGCTACGTTCCGATGGCCGCGCTGCACGACGGCACGATGTATCTCATCGAGCGGTATCCAATGTCGGTCTTCACGCCTGCCAGCAACGCCCGTCTCAAGGATCTGCCGACGCCGTGGCGACATGGCCTTGGCGTCGGCGTCACCAAGGCCAGCGCAGGGTTCGATCCCTTGCCCGCGGTTGCTGACGAGCTTCTCGGATTGATTCGAGACGATCGTTTCCCAGCGAGCACGAACGCGGTCCTTCCCGGTCACCTCTTGATGGACGAAGCGTTCACCGAGCCGGCGCTGCGGTCGGAGCTCCGCGCACGACCTCCCGTCGTGCATGTCGCCAGCCATTTTCAGTTTCGTCCCGGAAACGAGGGCGATTCCTTTCTTCTACTGGGCGATGGCAGTCGTCTGACCGTTGCCGAACTCAGAGCGACATGGGGACTGTTCGAAGGTGTTGATCTTCTGACATTGTCGGCCTGCAATACGGCCAACGGCGGCGGGGGGGAAACCGGCAAAGAAATCGAAAGCTTCGGCGCGCTTGCGCAGCTGAACGGCGCCAAAGCGGTGATCGCGACCCTTTGGCCCGTTGCCGACATGAGTACTCGGGACTTGATGGAAAACTTCTACCGCGCCCGTCGAGCTGCTGGAGCCGTCCCCAAGTCGGAGGCACTGCGGGCGGCACAACTCGCGCTGTTGCGAGGCAAGGTCAACAGTGGCTCGCCCAATTCGACGCGCGGGCTCAAGAGTCTCAAAGCCGCGGCGACGAGCACCGCGATGCCAGCCGGGCGATTCGCTCATCCTTACTACTGGGCGCCATTTCTCCTGATTGGCAACTGGCGCTGAGTGAGATCAGGCCCTGTTTCAACCGACCCGCGACACGGACGCTTCCGGATGGAGCGTGCGATCGATCATCCGATTGGTGTCGAAGTAGACCTGCCAATAGTGGTCGTTGTGGCAGAACGGGCGGACGGCGAGCGTGCACCCGGCGGCGCCGACGGTCAGGATCTCGACCGCCGGTTCTGGCGTCACGAGCACCTGGGGGATTTGAAGGAGCGCCTTACGCAGTCGAGCGATCGTTCGTTCGACATCGAGCACAGGCGGCAACTGTGCCGTGAGGTCGACGCGCCGGTAAGCGTTGGCGCTGAAGTTCTGAACGTTGTCGGAGAACAGCTTGGTGTTGCCGACAAACGTCAGCACGTGATCCGCAGTGTCGATTGACGTCACGAACAGCCCGATCTCGCGGACCTCGCCGGTAATGCCGGCTGCGGCGATCGTGTCGCCGACCCTGAACGGGCGAAACGTCAGAAGGAAGAGGCCAGCGGCGAAGTTCGACAGCAGGCCGGACCACGCCGCGCCGATGGCGATGCCGGCGGCCGCCAGCAGCGCCGCGAATGACGTCGTCTCGACGCCAAGCACTCCCAGCACCGCGATCAGGACCAGCAACTGAAGGACGACCGACGCGCTGGTGTCCAGATACCGCGCCAACGTGACGTCGATGTGGCGGATCTTCATCGCGCGCCTAAGGCCGGTTCGGAACAGACGGATCGCGTAGTTGCCGATGAGCCAGACGGCGACGCCGCCGGCAATCTTCCACGCCATAGGGATGAGGTAGAGCCGCACGAACGAGTCGATCTGGGAAGCGAAATCGAGGGGCATAGTCTAAAAAAGAGCAGGATGAGTGCCACACAGGAGGTCGCGTTGAGTATCGGAATTCGGGGTTTACGACCCTGAGAGTGCACTCGTCGCCGACACTCCCGAGACGTTTCTACCCGCCCCGGCGGCAATCGCGCCGCCACGACAGTGTTGCAGGATCGGCAGATCACCCCCACAACTCATCGAAGTCCGGCCTGAGGGATTCGGGCGGCCCAGATCGTTTAGCTGACAGGCACGAGGACCGGCCAGAGGTCGAACACAGGACGGGAGGCACGTCATGGGTCAGCTGAGGAGACGAAGGACGCTCGGGAGAGTTGTCGCGCTTGCCGCCGTTTCACTGTCGGCCGTTTTCGTCTCCACAGGACGGTGGACGGGGAACGACAGCGTCTACGCCGCCGCCAATCGACTGCAGTGTGACTTCGATCACGACGGCCGCGGGGACCTTGCCGTCGGCGTGCCAGGTGACAACAACGGGCGAGGCGCGGTCAACGTGCAGTATTCGCCCGATGGTCTTCTCGGTGCTGGCGCGTATTTTCGTCGCGGCCTCAATCTTCCGGGCGCGTCGACGACTCGGGAGCGGCTCGGTTCCTCGGTCGCGTGTGGCGACTTTGACGGCGACGGCTTCGCCGATCTTGCGATCGGCGTGCCGGGCGAAAGCAGCGAGAGGGGAGGCGTTGTCGTCGTGTACGGATCCGCGCTCGGACTGGTCGACAGCCACGGCACGTCGTTCAACCAGAACACGATCGGCCTGGGGCTGGTTGCCCCAGCCGATCCCGGAGATCGCTTCGGTGAAACTCTCGTCGCTGGCGATTTCAATGCCGACGGCAGGGACGACCTGGCGATTGGTGTTCCAGGGGAAGACTCGCCTGCACCGCCTGCGACGCCGGGCGGGCCACCTGGAAAGGTCATCAGCAACATCGGCGCGGTGCACGTCGTCTTTGGATCCGCGTCGTTCGGGCTGACTGGACCCGCCCAAACGTTCTCGCCGTTCACCCCGGGCGTGTGTTGCTTCGTGGCGACGACCTCGCTCTATGGGGCCGCGCTCGCGGCTGGCGACTTCAACAACGACGGCGTTGCCGACCTGGCAATAGGAGCGCCCCTGGCGAACGTGGATCTGGGTGGAGGAGACGTCGCGACGGCCGCGGGCGCAGTTCACGTAGTGCGAGGAGAGGCCGTTACAGGTCTGGTTGTGGCCGGTCAGCTCTATCTGACCGAGTTGGACCTCACCGTCATGCACGAGCCTAGACCCTATGAACTCCTTGGGTGGTCGTTGGCAGTGGGACAGTTCGACGGTCGCCATGGCGACGATCTAGCGATGGGGGCGCCGTTCGAAAAGCTCGACGACGACTTCGAGGATGCTTACGTCGGCTACGGTGCCGTTCGCATTGCGCTCTTCGACGGCGCCGGGCAGGTGATGGCGCACCAGTTCTTCACCGATGTGTTCGGCGATGGTGTTGGCGACGGCGAGCGTTTCGGGTGGGCCGTTGCGGCCGGGAACTTCGACGGCGCCAACGATGACGATCTCGCAATCGGTGTTCCAGACAACGTCTCCGCCATAGACAACAACGGAGCCTCCGGCGGAGCGGTCGTCGTCGTGTTCAGCGACGGCTTCGCGCTCGGACCGAATAGTCAGTCGTTCTTTCCAGGCGAAGTCGGCCTTGGCGTCCAGACTCCACCCCCGCCCGCGAACATGAAATATCACTTCGGGAGAGCGCTCGCGACGGGCGACTACCAGGGGGACGGCTTTGCCGATCTGTACATCGGTGTGCCTTCGCTGAGTCTCGCCATCAACGGGATGGGGGGCGTAGAGATCAGGCCTGGCGCGGCCGGCGTGGGCCTGGGGGCGAGTTACCTGTTGCTCACGCAAGACACGTGGCAGCCCGGCAAGACCTGGGCGGCCGCTCAGACCTCGTTCGCATTCATGACCGGCCTTTCAGGCAAGTCGGTGACGTGGATCGGCGAACAGATGGGGCACGCGCTCGGTCGGTGAGTGCTGGTTCAGCCAGCGATCAAAGGAGACCTGTATGCCACCGCCGACACGCCAGCATCGAGTAGCGCGCCATGCCCTCGCGGTCGCGATTGCGGCGAGTACCCTCGGGTCTGGGATGGTCTCGCCCCGGGCCGTGTCCGCGCAACGGCTCTCAGCCGCCGACCTTGCCGGCGGAAGCGGAACGTGTCTCGGACATCGAGTGACCGACCTCGTGCAACCCGACGAGGAGTGGGATGGCACGAGCGGGCAAGACGTTGTCGTGGTGCTTGGCGCCGGTGCCTCCATCCTGACCGGACTCGGCGACGATATCGTGTGCGTTCTAGCCGATCCTCGCAGAGGCTACGTTCACGGGTCCTACATCAACACCGGGCCTGACAACGACACCGTGATCACCTACGGAGGCAGCAACACGATCGATACGTTCGATGGCGATGACCTGATCTATCTCAATGGCGATGAGGAGAGCGTCTCGGCCGGGGCGGGCCACGATCACATCTGGGGACTCGGCGCAACGGTCGTGTACATCGATGGCGAAGATGGCAACGACCTGATTGTCGGGAGTCCCGGCAACGACAGGCTGAGTGGCGGCGAAGGTGTCGACATGATCCTCGGAGCCGAGGGCGACGACATCATCGACGGTGATGGGGATCCGGACTACCTGGCGGGCGGGTTCGGCGTCGACGACATCGATGGCGGCGCGGACCAGGACACCTGCGAGGACTCGCTGCCTGGCGGAGCGACGTTTGCCTCGTGTGAAGTGACGTCGAACGACCCAGGCTTTCCGGAATCCGGCGGCATGGCGGCCTCGCCCTCAGAGATGCCTCTTAAGTTCAGATCTCCTTGATTCGGATATTCCTGAACTCGACGCGCGTTCCATGACCGAGCAGGCCGATGTGGCCTCGGGTATTGGCGATGCCACGCGATCCTTCCGGCCTGGTCAGGTCGCGATGGTTGGCAAGGACTGCCTCGTCTTTGACCTCGTCCAGGTTGCCATCCGTGATCGTGATCCCGTTGAGCTTCACCGTAATCTGCCGTCCCTTCGCGGTGATCTCCTCCACATTCCACTCACCGACCGGCTTCTGGTGACCGCGCGTCGCTGGGAACATCTGGTAGATCGATCCGTGATACTGAGCCGGACGCAGGTTGCGGTACTCGGAGCCGCTGTCATCGAGAACCTGAATCTCAATCCCCGTGTATGCGGCATCACCTTGCAGTGGCGCGCGGATACCGATCCCGTTGTTGGCGTTCTCGGTCAGCTTGAACTCGAACCGAAGGACAAAATCCGTGTACTCCTTCGCGGTGAAGAGATTCCCGCCGTCCTCCTTGGTCGTGAAGAGGACCCCGCCTTCGACCTGGTAGCCCTTGCCGGTGCGGTTCTCGGTACCGTCGGCGCGCTGGCCGTACACCCACCCGGACAAGTCCTTGCCGTTGAAGAGCGGCGTGAATCCTTCCTGCGCGTTTAGAACGGCGGTCATACCTGTGAAAGCGAGACAGGGGATCAGAGCCTGCCAGGATCGTGATGTCATCGTTCGAATCCTTTCGAAGATACCTGCGCGACGCCCTCCCGCCGACGTCAAGGCTGATCTCTCAGCTGGTGTGTCGTCAACTGCCGTTCTTGTGGCAGGCACGGTGAGCAGAACGACAAATACTCAGCATTTGATTGCTCCGGTGTGCAATTGGCGCGCTGTTTTTCAGCCTTTCGGCGGTGGCTCGGACTTTGCTCAATCCTCGCAAGTCGAGCTGTCATGCAGACAGCGACAGAAGGAGAGCGAACGTGATTACTATTCTGCTCGTCATCCTGCTGCTGATGTTGCTCGGAGCGATACCAACGTGGCCGCACAGTCGCAACTGGGGTTACATGCCGAGCGGTACCCTGGGATTGTTGCTCATCATCCTGCTGGTTCTTGCAGTCGCCGGGCGCATTTAGCACGACGATTGATTCAGCGGTCGACGTGTTTGTGTCGTGCTGATCATCGGCGCGCCGACTGTTGCTCGCCGTTGGTCAGCACCTTCCTCTAATTGTTTCCCACGCGTCCAACTACCTGGCGGCAATGTCTGCGTCGCAGGTTCCTTGCCTTTACTTTGGCGGCCGCGCCGCGCCGATCGAGGCGTCCCCGGCGATCAACCACCGACCGTTCAACCGAACGAGCGTGTGCAAGTAGCGCCCGCGGGTGGGGACGCCGGCGGGCGGAATACCGCCGGCAATCTGGAAGGTCCCCTCCGACACGTAGACGTCCTGGCCGGCGCGCGTCGTCTGGCCGGCACTGAGGCCGATTTTCGTCGCCCGATAGGGACCGTTCAACGCTTCCATTAGCGCCTGCTCGATTTCCACTCGACCGACGGAAACCTTGCCGTCCGTACCCACCCGCACAGACTCGGTCGTGTGCAGGGCGGCCACGGCCTTGGCATTTCCCTTGGCCCAGGCCTGGGCGTAGGCTTCGGTGAGCCGCCTGAGTTCTGCGTCGGTCGGCGCCTGACCGTGCACGACGGTCCCCGCCTGCGTCACGAGCAGCAGCAACGCGACGCCTGCCACCCCAGTTCTTCGAATCATCGTCGGTCCCTTCATAAAAGCATTTGTACCACTCTTCTTGCCATATACTCCCCATACCGTTCGTCCCACTATTTGTCCCCCAGTGCCGTGGGACGTCGATTGCTCGTTTTCAGGGCGCTGGCCGCCGTGACAGATCGATCGCTGCGGCCACACCAGAGGAGGTGGAACGTGCGAGTCAGTCACCGACGATCAGCGATCACGGCAGCCGTGATCCTCGGGTTCCTTCTAGCGGTTACCAGCCTTGCCGCCGCTCAGGCCGGCACGGGCAGTCTGACCGGCACGATCAAGGACGCCCAGGCAGCTGTGCTCCCAGGCGCGACGATCACCGCGACCAACACGGCGACCGGCGGGGTACGCTCGACGGTGTCGAACGAGAGCGGCGCCTACAATCTGCCTGGTCTACCTCCCGGGACGTACACGTTAAAAGTCGAGCTCAGCGGGTTTCGGACCTTCCAGCACGAAAACGTTGCCGTGCGCGTCGACTCCGTCACTCGAACCGACGCCGATATGGCGCTTGGTGGCGTCACCGAAACCATCACGGTGAACGAGGCGACACCCACCATCAACACCTCCGATGCCAGCGTCGGCTCGACCATGAGCCGCGCGACGATCGCGGCGCTACCGGTCGAGGGCCGCAACGTGGTGCACCTGCTCAGCCTGCAGCCCGGCGCCGTGTTCATCCCGACGACGAACCCCAACACGACCGATCCCCGGTACGGTTCGGTCGCGGGAGCACGCGCCGATCAGCAGAACGTGACGCTGGACGGCGTGGACGTCAACGACCCGCAGTTGCAGTCGGCGTATACGTCGGCGGTCCGGATGACGCAGGAGGCGCTGCAGGAGTTCCGAGTGTCGACGAGCAACTACGGCGCCGAGGCTGGCCGCTCGAGCGGTCCGCAGGTGTCGCTGGTGACGAGGAGCGGGACCAACGAGTTCAACGGCTCGGGATACTACCTGACGCGGCGCACCGCGACCTCGAGCAACGAGTACTTCCTCAAACTCACACAGGTGCTCGCGAACAAACCGAGCGAACCGCCAAAGCTCGACAAAAACACTTTCGGAGGCTCGATCGGCGGACCGATCCGGCGGAACAAGATCTTCTTCTTCGGCAACTACGAAGCGCTTCGCGAGAACAGCGAGACGCCCGTCGTTCGCAACGTCCCGTCGGACTCGATGCGCGACGGCGTGTTGCTCTATCAGTGCGCGGTCGCGTCGGCGTGCCCCGGCGGGTCGGCTCAAGGGTTCAGCTCGTCGCATGCGGTGCCGGTTGGCTGGTACGGTTTGAATCCTTCCCAAATCGCGGCGATTGATCCGTTGGGTATTGGGCCCAGCCGCGCCGCGTCGCAGTACTTCAAGCAGTTCCCATCGCCGAACGATACCGGCACCGACGGCAAGAACCTGATGGCGTTCCGCTTCGCCGCGCCGATCGAGAACGATTTCAATACGCTCATCAGCCGCGTCGACTATCGGATGACAACCAACCAAACACTGTTCGGGCGCTTCAACCTGCAGGACGACACGATCAACGCCGCGCCGCAGTATCCGGGGCTGGATCCGCGATCCGCGACACTCACGGATAACTTCGGATTGGCGATCGGCTACGACAACGTCCTCTCGAGCAACCTCGTGAACAGCTTTCGATACGGGCTCACAGAAATCGACACCTCGACGGTCGGTCTTGTCAAAGCGAACTACACCACCTTCCGGTTCATCGATTCGCTCGACGCGCCGACCACGACGTCTGTTCGCCAGAGCCCCACGCACAACTTCGTCAACGACCTGTCCTGGCTGAAGGGAAAGCACACCATCAAGACGGGAGTGAACCTCAGGTTCAGCCGGATCCCGTCGACGCGCGACGCTAACTCGTGGCTGACGGCCACGGTAAACCCGTCATGGGTGTCGGGCGTCGGCCGCACGTTTGCTCCGGGTGGGGCGGGCTGCAGCACGCCCGGCTGCAGCCAGGTGCCGGCCGTGGCCAGCGGCTTCGCCGCGGGGTACGCCGACTCGTGGCTCAACATCCTCGGCGTGCTCTCGCAGGCCAACCTGTCAGCGAACTACGACCGTGATGGGAACATCCTCCCGGTTGGACAGGCCATCTCACGCGAGTACGCGTCCGACGAATACGACTTCTACGTGCAGGACAGCTGGCGCATCGGATCGAGCCTGACGGTCACCGCGGGTCTGCGGTACGGATTGTATTCACCGCCGTACGAAGTCGATGGTCTGCAGGTGGCGCCAACCATCAGCATGGGGCAGTGGTTCGCCGATCGCGCCGCAGGCATGCTGCGCGGCGTGCCGTCCAACCAGAGCCCGATCGTCACCTTCGATCTCTCGGGTCCGAAGAACGGCGGAAAGGGCTACTACGAGTGGGACAAGAACAACTTTGCGCCGCGCCTGTCGGTCGCGTGGAGCCCGCACGCGGAGTCAGGATTCCTGGGGAAGCTGACCGGCGGAGACCGGATGGTCATTCGTGGCGGCTACTCGAAGGTGTTTGACCGGATCGGCCAGGGGCTGGCGCTGAACTTCGACTCCGGCTTCTCATTCGGCATGTCATCGAGCATCAGCAGTCCATTCGGCTTGCCGTACGAGCAGAATCCGGCGGTCCGGTTCGTCAACACGTCGACGCTGCCGCCAACGTTGCCGACGCCACCGCCCGGTGGGTTCCCTCAGACACCGCCCCAGCGCGCCGGCATCATCACGAGCAGCATCGACGACACCCTCGTGACTCCATCGGCGCACATGGTCAACGCGCTCATCGCGCGCGAGTTGGCGAGTGGGTTTGCGATTGAGGGAGGGTACGTTGGGCGATTCGGCCGCGATCTGTTGGTGCGGCGCGACATCGCGATGCCGCTCAACCTGGTGGATACCAGGTCAGGGATGGACTACTTCACCGCCGCGCAAACGCTGATTCGCGCGACGCAGGCCGCAGGCATTCCCGCCGGCGCCGCGTTCGCGGCCTACGGCGCCCTGCCGAATATTCCGTACTGGGAGAATCTGTTCCCCGGCGCGGCCGGCAACGGCATTACCGCCACGCAGGCGGTCGCCAGAGCCTTCAACCGCAACGCGCCCGACTACATCACCGCGCTCTACGACATGGATGAGGGCTGCTCGCCGGCCTGCAGCATTTATGGACCGTTCGCGTACTTCGCGGATCAGTACCGACTCGCTCGCGGCGATTAGCTCCTTGGGGCGGTCGAACTACCACGCGATGATCGTGTCACTTCACAAGCGGTTCAGCCGCGGCTACCAGTTCGACATCAACTACACGTTGTCGAAATCGGAGGACATGGGATCGAACGTGGAACGCGGTAGCGCCTTCGGCAACTTCGGCGCCGGCGGCTACTCCGGCTTCCTCATCAACTCGTTCGATCCGGAGGCCAACTTCGGCGTCTCCGACTTCGATCTGCGGCATCAGGTCAACCTGAATGGCATCTTCGAGTTGCCGTTCGGCCACTCGCGCAAGTGGGGCGGCAATGCCCCGGGGTTCGTCAACGTGTTCATCGGCGACTGGTCGATTGCGGGGCTGACGCGGTGGACGAGCGGGTTCCCCTTCAACGTCCAGAACTGCCGCTCGTGCTGGGCGACCAACTGGAATCTCCAGGGCAATGCCAGCCTCGTCAATCCCGGCCAATTGCCCGACACCAAAACCACCGAGAACGTCGTCGATCACCGCCCGAGCCCATTCCCCGATCCCGCGGCGGCGCTGAAGTTCTATCGCTTCTCGCTGCCCGGTGAACAGGGCGTGCGGAACGCGCTGCGCGGCGACGGCTACTTCACGATCGATGTCAGCCTCAGCAAGGGCTTCGAACTGCCATTCGGAGACAACCGCCTGCGCTTCCGCTGGGACGTCTTCAACGTGACGAATACGCCGATGTTCGACGTGAATGGCTCGGCGATGACGCCTGACCGCACGACCACGTTCGGACAGTACACGTCGACGCTGGCGACCTGCGACGCGCAGGCCGGCCGTTGCATGCAGTTTGCGTTGAGGTACGAGTTCTAACTTATCGGCGTTCGGCGTTCGGCGTTCGGCGTTCGGCGTTCGGCGTTCGGCGTTCAGGATCCAGTCGAAGGTGGATCTCAATCGCCGGAAGCCGATCGCCGGAAGCCGACCGCCGACCGCCGACCGCCGTCCCATCTCACCTGCCCGCCACCACAAACGGGTGCGCCAACCCGTCTGTCGCCAGGCCGGGAATTGACAGGCGAGCGGAGGCGACGTACGGGCCGGGCGGTAGGTCAACCAGAGGCACCTCGGTTTTCAGCACCCAGCGGCCGGAGCCTGCCGCCGAGATCTGGCCCGGCACGCTGACCAGGGGTGCGGAGCTGTCGGGCGCAGTGATCACGACCGTCGCGAGCCCTTCGGATGGCGTCCAGCCGGGAGGCGCGTAGATTTCCAGGTAGGCGACGATGCGGTCGGCACGGGTCCGGACGATGGACGGGATGAGCACGTCGGAAGGCTCGGCGAGAATAAAATCGCTTACGCGAATATCCTCGGCGCCGGCCAGTTCGGCGACGAACCGCCGCTCGACGCTCCCTTGCCGGCCTCCTGGTTCGATCCCCGCCGCCTTCAGGCGGTACCGTCCTGCCGGCAACTCGACGGGAACCAGGTAACGACCTGTATCAGTGGGCCCGCCGCCGCTCGAAACGACGACGCCGCGGTCGTTGACGAGGACGAAGCCGAGCGTGACCGCGCGGCCGGGCGTCGCGTCTGTCTCGAGCGCGACGAGGACCTTCAATCCGTCACGGCCGGGAGCTCGAGTCGTGTAGGTGGCCAGCCGGAGTGGCAGCTCCGTCGCCAGTCGTGGGCTGCGGAGCAGGCGTTCGAGCTGGGCGGCGTCGCCGCCAGTGGTCGTCCCGGTCAACGACGTGGCGGGAATTCGGAAGCTGGGACGCGCGCGTAGCGTTGAGCCAGCCGCGCGCGTCGACACATCGATCCGATGAGTGCGTCCATCCCGGTCGGCATCGGCCGCTTCGAAGGCAATCAAGTAGTAGCCACCGAGCTCGGTGAGGATCCGCCGGAACGGAAAGGGATCGGCGCCGACCAGGTGGAACAATGCGCCGCGCGCGCTCGCGGCCAGCCTGGCGAGGCCGTCGGCGCGCACCTGCACGTCCGCAGAGAACGTCGGCGAGGGGTGCGACTCGGCGGCTTCGAACACCGGAACTTCGAGCTGGAGCACGTAGATCGTGACGCGCGCTGCCTGCGCGGCCGCGCCGAGCGCGCTCAGATCGACGAGCTGCGCTTCCGCTACGAGGCCTTCCGAGATGAGGACCAGCGCCTTGGGGCCGTCGATCTCGGCCAGGCGCGCGATCAGCCGCAGGAGCGCATCGAGCGACAGCCGCGCGTCGGTACGCGCCATCTGCGCCATCGCGCGGCTTTCCTGCTCGATCTGGACCGGACAGGGATCGCGCACGCCTTCGCCTTCGGCGAGCCGGCGCGGATTCTCGTATCGGCCCAACAGTTGACCGCACTCGCGCAGCACGACTTGATCAAGCCGCGCGCGGCTGCCGTCGGCGATTGCCAGCGCCTCGACCAGGCCGACGTTGAAATGCGCCGGCACCGGCGCCGCCTCACCGGTCAGCGTCTGCAGGTAACGCTTGACGCTGGCGTGATCGCCCGTGAACTGAATGGCGCCGCCATGGGTGACTGGCGCCGCGGCGACGCGGTCGGCCGGATCGAGCGCATCGATGAAGCTCGCCGCCGCCCGGAGCGCCGCGCGACCCTCGATCCGCCGGACGTGCGTCTGATCCACCGCGACGAGGATCAGGCGGCCGGGATTCTGGCCTTCGTTGGTATCGAAGCGGTCACGCGGGTCAGCCGCGGCCGGCCGGGTCAGCTCCTGACGAACGAACTCCGCCCAGATCACGCGCCGTGAGGCGTTGTCGACCCGAACATCGAACGCGTCGGCGCCGAGGCCTTCGATCGGCGTCCCCGATTTGTCGAGTACGGTGACGTCGACGGTGACCAGATCGACGCCGGTGCGAAACACGGGTTGCAGCTGCCCGGCCAGAGGCACACCCGCGAGCAGCAGGACACCCACGGGGGCAATAACGGCAAGGCGGCGAGAGAGGCGCTGAAAGCCGGTGCTCAGCATGACGGGTCCGACGCGCCTTATTCTAAGCGCTTCGTCCGATCATCGGGCGCTCGTTCTTGAACAGGAGACCAGGAGACCAGGAGGAACTCTTGGTAACCAAAACTCCTGACCTCCTGACCTCCTGTTCGAGAACGCTGTGCTTGCCGCCCCACGCACTCAGAAGATCAGCTTCACTCCGAATTGCAGCAGCCGGGGCGGGGCGGCGGAGAAGATGCGGCCGAAGTTGGCCGAGTTGAGGTCGGCCACCGGCAGGCCGAAGTTCGGGTGGTTGGCGACGTTGAACACCTCGGCCCGGAACTGCAGGCGGGCTTCACCGGGCAACTGAAAATCGCGGACGAGCGACAGGTCGACATTGGTGTACGACGGGCCGCGCGCGATGTTCCGGCCGGCGTTGCCAAACTGCCCGGCCTCTGTCTGAAGACTCAGGCGCCGGAACGCCGAGCGGCTGAGCCACTCCTCGGCCGTCCGCGGCCCGGAGTTGGGATCGCCGACGAGATCGGGTCGGCTGGCGGGGAAGCCCGAGATCGGCGGGCTGTTGGCTTGAAGCGCGACGTTGGCGGAGTCGGAAACCGTAAAGGGCGTGCCCGAGTTATGGGTGGCGATTCCGTTCACCTGCCAGCCACCGAAAATTGCGCGGAGCGCGACCGGCGCGCTGTCAGGGAGCGTTGGCTTCCAGCTCGCGCTGGCCACGAAGCGATGTCGCGCGTCGAAGAGCGACGGTCCGTACTCGGCGTCGAGGTCGAAGGGATTCTGCGCGAGGTCGTTCTCGCCGGCCAGTGGTTTGGCAGCGGCCCCCGACAGGTTCATCGCCGAGAGGTAGTCGAAGGTTCGCGAATACCAGTACGACACGTTGAAGCCGAGCGTTCCGCCAAAGCGCCGCGAGACGCTCGCCTGGCCGGCCTGATACGACGAGCTCGTGATGTTTCGCAGCATTGCGATCGTGGAGAAATCACAGGCACTGCCGTCGGCGGGGCAGTTGGCGTAGATCCGTCGCCGGTCGGCGTTCTGCGCGGTGGCGCCAGGACCGTAGACCGCGGGATTGGCTTCGACGTTACGCGGAAGATTCTTTCCCGCCGCGCCGACGTAGCGGACTTCGACGAGATATCTCTCGGCGATCGACCGCTGGATGCCGGCATTCCAGTTCTGCACGGCCGGCGGCCTGGCCTCGGGATCGAGCGCGAAGACGGTCGACGGCCGGACAAACGTGTTTGGCGCGGGCAGGCTGCGGCCCTGATACGGGTTCTGAAAGTTCAGGCCGGCGCCACTGAACTGATTGAACTGCGCCCACGGCGTTGCGCTGATGGCGACCTGCGAGGCCGTGCCGGAGCCGTTCTGGAATTGGTCGTAGAAGAGCCCGTAGCTCGCTCGGATCGACCAGATGCCGTTGCCGGCGGGATCCCAAACTGCCCCGACGCGCGGCATGAACGCATTGGCACTCTCGGCGATCCCCCGCGGGATGTCGGGATCGCCAGGAAAGAGCAGCCCAACCGGCGCGTCCGGTCTGACGGTCGAATGGACACCGGGCACGAAGGCGTTCAACCGGTCCTCGGCCTCGGTGAACGGATTGATCCGCTCGTAGCGAAGTCCGTAGTTGAACGTCATGCGCGAGCCCAGTCGCCACTCGTCCTGTGCGTACCAGCCGAGCCCGGTGACGTCAATGCGGCGGCTGAAGTCGCCCAGCCCTTGATAGAACGTGACCGGCGCGCCGAGCAGCAGGTTGGCCATGGCATTGTTGGTCGGAAACGTCGACGCGAAGACGTAGAACGCGTTGGGCGCGATCGCCTGAATCATGTCGATTCCAGTGCGCCTGAACTCGCCGCCGACCTTGACGAGATGGCCGCCATGGGTCCAGGTCAGCGCGTCCTGGATTTCAAAGGTGTGCTGGGTCGTATTCCGCGGACCGGTGATCGCGCCGCCGATCGGCGTGTAGCCGCTGATGTTGAAAAACGGTGGACCCTGGCCGACGTCGTTCGAGGAGTCGTAGCCGAACCCGAGCGCGCTCGGCGGCGTCCGGTTGAGGCGCTGGTCGAAGAAGAACTGGTACTCCAGGTAAGTGCCGCGCACCAGGTTGGTCAGGGATGGCGAAAGGATGTGTGTGCTCGACAGCGTCGCCGCATGTGTTTCGATGTCGTCGCGCGTCGGAAAGCCCGGCACGTCGGTGCCGCGGACCGAGATGGGGTTGATGTTGTGCCCGCCGGAGTACGAGTAGCGGCCGAAGATCTGGCTGCTGTTCGACAGGTTGTAGTCGATGCGCCCCCCGGCCTGATCGAGATCGTTTTCGCCGACGAGTGTCGCGCGGTAAATGGACGGCGAGACGTTGCCGAGCGGGTACAGGCTGACGACGTTCCTGGCGACCGGGTTGATCGCCGCTGGTGGAATCTGGTTGCCGGGGAATGGGACGCCCCCCGCCGCGAGATTGAGCAGCGGTGTCGACATTCCGGAGAAGTCACCCTGACGCTCTTGCCGAGTTGGAACCGTCGCGGTCGTCGTCGTTCCCTGCCGATTGCGGAATCCTTCGTAATAGCCGAAAAAAAGCAGCTTGTCCCTGGTGATTGGGCCGCCGATCGTGCCGCCGAACTGGTTCTGGTTCAGCGGCTCGACGTCGGCGGAGAAAAAGTTGCGCGCGTCGAACACGTCATTGCGCAGGAACTCGTAGAGGTTGCCGTGAAATTGATTCCCCCCCGACCGGGTCACGACGCTCGTCGTCGCGCCGCCGGTCCCGCCGTACTCGGGCGGCGCGCTCTGGGTCAGAATCCGAAATTCGGCGATCGCCTCGACGGGGAGCTTGAGCGCGTAGCCTCCATCCATCCGGTTGACGTTCTGCGCGCCGTCGACCAGATACATGTTTTGTTCGGGCCGCATGCCGTTGACCGCGTACGATTGTCCCTGCCGCAGGCTCCCTCCCGCGGTCGTGACACCGGCGGTCAGTGGCGCCACCCCAGTTTGAAGCAAGCCAAGCTGAGTGAAGTTGCGGCCGTTGAGCGGAAGATCGACCAGCTCGCTGCCCGTCACGATCCGGCCCAGAGCGTTGGTGGATGTCTCGACGAGCTGCGCGTCTCCCGTCACGGTCACGCTTTCGGCGAGCGAGCGCAGCTCGAGTTTCGCGTTGACCCGCGACGTCTGGCTCAGGTTCACCTGGATTGGCTGGCGTACCAGCGCAGCGAATTGCGGATCGCTGATCGTGACGCTGTAGCGGCCGACAGGCAGCTGCAGCAGCCGGTAAAAACCGTCGGCATTCGTGGTCGTCTCTCTGCTGAAGCCAGTCTCGAGGTTCGTGGCGACGATGCGCGCGCCGACGATGGCGCTCGCGGTCTTGTCGGTGACGTCGCCCTCGATCGCTCCGGTCGTGTCCTGCGCAAACGAGCTCGAGCTTGCGAGGAGTCCCGCGGCAAGCGCCAGGCTGAGCGTCCTGAGCGTCATCGAATGTAACCCTCTCGCGCCATGCGTTGGCCCATACGGTCGTAGGCCTGCTCGTCGGTCGGCGTGAAGGTGGCGAGTCCGTCGACGTAGCGGTTGTACATGCAGAACGCCGCGGCGATGAGCACGGTGTCGTGGATTTCCTGGTCCGTCGCTCCCTCGCCGCGCGCTCGTTCGATGTCGGCAGCCGTGACGGCCTTGCCACTTTGCTGCACCTTACCGGCGATCGTGAGCAAGGCCTTGAGCTTTGGAGAAACCGGCGCCGACTGAGGATCCGTCGTCACGGCGTCGACAATCGTGTAGTTACCGTCGAGATGATGCGCCGCCGCCGCGCGGTGGCTGGCATGGCAAAAGCGGCAATCGTTCCTGGATGATACGAAGGCGGCGATCGATTCGCGCTCGCCGCTCGTCAGCATGTTGGGTCCGCGAAGAAGAGCCTCGGCCAGCTCGCGCATCGGTTTCGCGGTTTCTGGCCGAAACGCGAACGCGCTGGTGATTCCCGGAAGGCCTTCCGGCAGGGCAATGTGTGGCACGTGTTATCGCCTCGCGTGGTCCGGCTGAAGCCGGACGTCAAGCGGGGCGAGTGTAGGTTGCGGCGGGGCGTCGTTCAATAATGCGAACGAACTAAGTTATTCGTCACTTGAGTTTGAACGTGAACTCAACCCTCCACCGACGCCAGCGATCCGATGTAGTCCCCGGCCAGGACGAACAGTGAGAAAGCTACGAGGAACTTCACCGACGCGAAGGTCCAGATGGTGTGTCGGATCCGGGCGGATGCCCGTCTGAAGGCGAGTGCGAGGAGCGCCGCAAGGAGCAGGCACAAGGTCGACTGCCAGAGATGCGCCATGACGCTCATTTCGATCGCTCCCTGGCGGCCAGCCGCTTGAGCGTTCGCTCCGCTTCGCGAAGGTCATCGAGCGTGAGCTTGCCGGCTTCGATCAGGTGCGCCATGACTGGCTGTGAACGGCCGCCGAAGACTCGCAGCAGCTCGTCGATGAGACGCCCCTGCGCAGCCGCGCGCGAGACGATGGCCTCGAAAATGTGGGCGTTGCTGATTTTCTTGACGCGCCGAATCGCGCGTTTGGTTTCGAGCCGGTACATCGTGGTCTGGACGGTCGTGTAGGCCGGCCGTTCGGCTTCTGGAAACGTTTCCTGCACTTCACGGACGGAGGCGGCGCCACGCGACCAGGTCGAGCTCAGTTCGATTGTGAGGGTGATCAGTGGGCCGGATTTTCACGGAGATCGGGAGACTCTTGGCAGTGCCAAGTGACTTTTCCTGATCTCGTGATCTCCTGTGAAAGGTGCTGTGAAGGCTGAAATGTAACCCATTCGCGATTACTATACGCTTGCGGCCTTTGGTCACCATTTCGATGATACGGGGAGGGCATCTCATGCGCGACCGTCGCCGGTTTCTCAAGCTGTTGGCCGCTGGCCTAGCCGTTACGGCGAGGCCTCACGGCGTGATCGCAGCTCAGGCGCCCCCGGCGCAATCCCAGCGCCCGCTCACCGCCCTCCGGAAATCGACGCTGATCTCGATGCTGCCCAAAGGGGGCACCTACGCCGAGCGGTTCGCGATTGGGCGGGAGGTCGGCTTCGAGGCGATCGAGATGCGGACCATCACCCGGACCGAGGAGGCGGCCGAGATTCGCGAGGCGGCCCAGAAGACCGGCCTCCGAGTCCATTCCGTCATGAACGAAGACCACTGGCGATTCCCGATCTCGAGCGGTGACCCCGAGACTGTCAACAAGAGCGTCGCGGGAATGGAAGCCTCGATCAGGAATGCCGCGCTGTGGGGATCAGACACGGTCCTCCTGGTCCCCGCCGTCGTCGATGCCAACACGTCTTACCAGGACGCCTGGACCCGCTCGCAACGTGTGATCAGGGAGCGGCTGCTGCCGGTCGCGCGTGACGCGAAGGTGGTGATCGCCGTCGAAGAGGTGTGGAACAAGTTCCTGTTGAGTCCGCTGGAGTTCGCGCGTTACGTTGATGAGTTCGAGTCGCCGTGGGTGCGCGCCTACTTCGACGTCGGCAACGTCGTGATCTATGCCTACCCGCAGGATTGGATTCGGACGCTCGGGCCTCGCATCGTCAAGATTCATCTCAAGGATTTCAACTTCGACCGGGCGAACGGCCGTTTCACCTGGAAGAATCTTGGCGAGGGGGACATCGATTGGCCCGCGGTGCGGCGCGCCCTGCAGGATGTGGG
Source organism: uncultured Acidobacteriota bacterium (assembly GCA_963773005.1). Taxonomy (GTDB): domain Bacteria; phylum Acidobacteriota; class Vicinamibacteria; order Vicinamibacterales; family 2-12-FULL-66-21; genus DATBJJ01. Next base: position 362,124 of record CAVYZR010000012.1, on the reverse strand, counting down.
GTATCGGGCTATGTGACGACTGAGCTCGAGGCCGGCGATGCGGCGTACCTCAAGGATGTCTCCACGCGCGTGGACCGGTTCCTCGCCGGTCAAAAGCCAGTTGGCTAGCCACGGGTCGTCGCTAGCCACGGGTCGTAGTGTCCGGCTTTAGCCGGACTTCAGCGAGTCCGCCTGCAGGCGGACACTCCTATCAATGAAAAGCGCGATAGCAGCGGCCGTTCAACGGGTAAGCGCCGCCTGGAGCATCGCCCGCGCGTAGGCGACGTTGTAGATCTCTCCCGCGAACCCGCCGCCTCCTGGATACTGATTGCGGATCGTTCCGTTCTCGCGATCGATGTCGATCGCGCGCGGATGTTCGGGGTAGATGGCGCGTGGGTAGTTCTGGCGCACCAGCTCTTTCATCACACCGAACATGTCTACCTGGCCGTCGTCGAGGAACACCTCGGTGTAGTCGACATACGGTGTTCGGACGACGACGTTACGGAAGTGGACGTGGTTGATGCAGTCGCGTTCGCCGAGGTAGCGGCAGACGGCGATCGGATCCTCACCCATCTCGCGCGTCACCCCGCAGTCGAATGTCATGCCGTTATAGGGACTTTTGACGAGATCCAGGTACTGCTTCCAGTGTTCGAAGGTCGCCATGATCTGCTCGGACCCGCGACTGATCGGAACCGGAGGATCGTTGGGGTGGAGCGCCAGGCGGACGTTGGCTTTCTCGGCCTCTGGGACGACGGCCTTCAGAAAATGCTCGGCCCGCTTCAACTGCTGCGCGCGGGTGTGCGTGCCCACGCCATCGCGCGGCGGAAGGTTCTTCGAGAGCGCATAGTCGTAGGCCGTGTAGCCGGCACCGGCGCGGCCGAGCTCTTCCTTGTAGCCCTCCATCAGCCGGTTTGCGTAAAAGTTGTATTCGATGACGGGGAGTCCGGCCTTGCCAGCCGCGCGAATCGACGCAATGACGTTCGCGATCTGCACGTCCGCGCCGGGCCGACCCCAGATCACATCGTCGAAGCCCGAAATCATCATGTTGCAAAGCATCAGGCCGCCGGACTTGAACCGATCGATGCGCGCGCGGACGTCGGCCTCGTCCCACGGAATCCTTGGGCCTCCGGTGAGCACATAGTCGACACCGATTTGTTTCACGCGGCGCATGTTGGCCTCGTCGACCGTTGCCCAGAAGCCGAGACAGATTTTTGGCGTGTCCTTGGCCTCTGGCGGCATTCTGGTAAACGTCGGGCGGGTTTGCGCTAAGGCGGGCCGCGCCGACGACACGAGGGCAGCCGCCCCGAAGGCCTGCAAGAGCTTCCTGCGCGAGACGCTCATGATCCTCTCCTTGTTTGTGCGCGGACGTGCCACATCCTACATCGTGCTTGCTTTGAATCGAGGTGCGAATCAGAGTAGGGCCACGGATAACACGGACAACACGGATGGGGTTTACGAGGATCGCTTGTCGTTCCACTATCTCGTTCCCTCAACTCTTTATCAGACACTCCACGTGGATGCCTGCGTCTGAACGGCTATTCGCCTCCGGCTCTCCAGCGAAAAACGGAACTGCGCTGGCAGAGTGCCTCGACTCGCGGCTGCCGGGCGAGCGGCTGACGCGGTTTGCGCCGGCGCCGACCGGCGCGTTGCACCTCGGGCATGTCGTGAACGCGGTCTATGTCTGGGGACTGGCGCGCGCGCTCGGCGGCCGAGTGCTGCTGCGGATCGAAGATCACGACCGCCAGCGCGCCCGGCGCGACGTCGAGCGCCGGATGCTGGACGATCTGGACTGGCTGGAATTTGTTGCCGACATCCATCCGTCGGAGTCTTATCGGCAGGGTTCGTGCGAGGGTCGCCAGAGCGAGCGAGACTCGGTCTATCGGGACGCGCTGGCGCCGCTCATAACCGCCGGGCTCGTCTACGCGTGCCGGTGCTCGAGGACCAGCCTGGCTTCAGGGGCGAGCGCGCCGCCCGATCCCGTCGACGGTTCGTTCACGGAGCGCCGATATGCCGGAACGTGCCGCGAGAAGAGCATATCTCTCGATGACCGTAACGTCGGCTGGCGGCTGAAGCTCGATCCCGGGGTCGAGGTGTTCGACGATGCGCTCGTTGGCCGTCAGGAACACGACCCGTCGGCGCAATGCGGAGATCTGCTGCTGCGCGATCGTCTCGGCAACTGGACCTATCAATGCGTCGCCGCCATCGACGATGCGGTGCAGGGCGTGACATTCGTCGTTCGCGGACAGGATTTGCTCCCCTCAACCGGACGTCAGATCCGTATGGCCAGGCTGATCGGACGTCAGGCGCCTCGCGTGTACGCGCATCACCCTTTGATCATGAAGTCGGCCTCACAGAAGTTGAGCAAGTCGGACGGCGATAGCGGCATCGCTGACCTGCGCGCGGCGGGGTGGAGCGCGGCGCAGGTCATTGGCCGTGCCGCCGCGCTCGCCGGGTTGACGTCGGGTCGCACCGATCTGAGGGTCGAGGAGCTTTCGCGGCTGTTCTCTCGAGCGTCAGGGTGATGCGCACGGTTAGAAATAGAAGATGACGCCGACCGCGCCACGTGACCCGAAGGAGCGGAAGTCGGTACCCCCGTTGGAGAACGTCGATCTGGTCTGCTGCGTGAAATATCTCAGGCCGGCCTCGCCGAACACACTGAACTTTTCGTGGAGCGAATACTGAGCTCCAAACGATCCTGGAAATCGTGCCCTGAGACGGTAGTAGAGCCAACCGCAGGGAAAACGCTATCATTCGACCCGCCCGTGCGACGATACGCGTAGCCCGGCGTCACATAGGCTCGCAGCTTGTCCCACCGTCCAACATACAGCAGGCCGCTGATGCCGATCTCGTAGGTGTAGTTATCATTACTGACGTCTCCGAATGCCGAGTCGCTGTCGCTGGAGATGCGGGTGAAGCTGATTTCTGGCCGCAGCGCAACACTATCCGTCAGGTGAAACACGACCCCCACCGCAGCCGGGTATCCCATGCTGATCCCGACGTCACCCTTATCCTGCGCAAGGGCGGGCGCGGGTTGCGCGACGAAGAGCACCGGCAAGACCAGAACCGCAGCGCGCAGTCTTTTCATCGAGAGCCTCCACGTGAAAGCGTTGAGCATAGGACAACACAGGTTCGAGACAGGAAGACGTGAGAAAGACTGAAGAATACTGAGGCGAAAACGCGTTAATGTTAGGTCCGAAGAACAGGAGGGGTCATGGAAGGAATCCTCGGGCGCTTTGCGCCACAGATCTACGCGCTCCTTCGCATGGTTTCCGGGCTGCTCTTCGCCGTGCACGGCGCGCAGAAGCTCCTCGGCGTGCTTGGTGGGCAGCAGGTGCCGATCATGTCTCAGTTCGGCCTGGCCGGCGTCATCGAGCTCGTTGGCGGACTGATGATTGCGGCGGGGGTGTTTGCCAGCCTGGCGGCGTTTGTCGCCAGCGGCGAGATGGCCGCCGCGTACTTTCAGGCGCACGCCCCCAAGGCATCGTGGCCCGTGCAGAACGGCGGTGAGCTCGCCGTGCTGTTTTGTTTCGTGTTCCTGTACGTGGCTGCGCGGGGGAACGGAACCTGGAGCGTCCAGGGTGGAAAGAAGAGGTAGCGATGGTGGGCATGGTGAGAGCGACGTTGAAACGAAGGCTCGCGGCCTTTGCGGTGCTGTTGACGATTCCTCTGAGTGGTTCGGGCACCGGTCATGCCCCCGCCGCCGCTCAGGCGCCCGCGGCCGGGACCGCCGAGGTCCGCACTTGGTACTTCTATACGGTCAAGTGGGGTTTCCAGGACGAGTTTCTCGATCTCTTCCAGCGGAACCACTATCCGGTGCTGAAGGCGAGGCTGGAGGCGGGCCACTACGCGTCGGTCCGGACCTACGCGCCGCGCTATCACGGCGATGGGCGTGCCGACTGGACCTTCGCGGTCGAACTCGTCGAGCGTCCCGGATCCACCGGGTTGCCGACCGAGGAAGAGATCGTCAAGAAGCTCTATCCGGATCAGGTCAAGTTCCGCCAGGAAGAGCGGCGGCGCTTTGAGCTGCTCGAAGCGCACTGGGATACGCCGCTCACCGCGGTCGATTTCGATAAGCGCACGCCGACTCGGTAGATCAGTCGACCGTCGGCAGTCGTGAGTCGTCAGTCACAGTCGGCAGTCTGAGTCGGCAGTCCGAGTCGTCAATCCGAGTCCTCAAGGTCCGGCTTCAGCCGGACGACGACTGTCGACTGGGACTGTCGACCGGACTGACGACTGGAACTGCCGACTGCCGACTGCCGACTGCCGACTCTGACTGCCGACTGACGACTGCCGACGGTCGACGGTCACCTCGTCACAATCCAGACATTTTTGTTCGACGTATCTGATCTCTTGACAAGGATGGCCCGGGAGGCTTAATTTGTCCTGACTTTGGCCAAAAGAATCGTTGCGATACCTCAGAATATGGGCATCGCCTGATAACTGACATGCCTGTTGCTGGTCGACGCAACTGAATTAGTTCGGGTCTAAGACTAATGCGAAAGATCGACCCGGTTCGCTTCCAGATCGCGACCCAGAGCACCTCGCGGGCTATCAACCGCCAAATCGTCCTGAATCTTGTCCGCGCGAATCAGCCAATCTCGCGCGCCGACCTCGCCCGCACCATGGGCGTCCGCCGCGGCAGCGTCAGCCTCATCGTCAGCGACCTCCTCCAGAGCGGACTCGTCGTCGAGGGAGCCGCCGGCAAGACGGTTCGCGGGCGCAAGCCGACGTTTCTCTACATCGATTCCCGTCGCCGCACTGTCGTCGCGGTCGACGTTCGCGCCAGCCAGACCTACCTCATGCCGGCGGACCTCCTCGGCAAGCCGCTCAGCGGCGTGGTCGGGTTTCCGACCGTTCGCGATCCGAAGGTGCTGGCCGCGACACTTGGGGGCCGGATTCGCGCGTTGCTCGCCGATCACGGCGGCGTCGCTGCCTGCGAGGGCGTGGGTGTGGCGATTCCCGGGATGATCGAGCACTCGACGATGCGCGTGCTGTACGCCCCGACGCTGGGGTGGCGGAACGTCGACGTGCACGACCTGCTGACGTCGGCGATTGGTCTGCCGGTGCAGATCGAGAACTCAGGCCGGGCGTGCGCCCTGGCGCAGCTGTGGGCGATGCATGGCGGCACGTCGGCTTCAGCTGGCGACTTCGTGTTCGTCAGCGTGTCGGACGGGCTCGGTCTGGGCGTGATCGTCCGTGGGGAGTTGCTCCGGGGCCGACACAACGTCGCGGGGGAATTCGGCCATGTGCCGCTGACCATGGACGGCCCGCGCTGCTCGTGCGGTGCCACCGGGTGCTGGGAAGCATATGTCTCGAATCGCGCGACGCTGGCCCGGTATTTTGGCCGGCCGGCGGAGTCCGACGAGCCCGTGCCAACCGACGAGCGGGCGTTCACGCTCGAGGATCTGATCTCGCGCGCCCGTCGCGGCGACGCGAAAGCCCGTGCCGCGATTCAGGCAACGGGCCGCTACCTGGGCGCAGGGCTGGTGTCGGTCGTCAACGTCTTCGATCCGACGCGTGTCTATGTGGGCGGCGAAATCACGACCGCATGGGATCTGATCGAAGGCGATGTCCGCAACGCATTTGCCGAACGCGCGCTGACGCCGGCTGCGGCCGCGACCGAGATTCGTCCGGTGCCCGCCGGTGAGAATCCGCGTCTGCAGGGCGCGGCCGCGCTCGTGACGGCGCCGGCGTTTGCCGCGCCGGTTGTCGCGTAGGGGACGGGTATGTCGGTTTTCAGGAACGCCGAAAACGGGGGGGAACGACTCATGAATGCTGCACACACCGTCGATGACGCCGAGAAGCGCGCGGCCATGGAACAGGTGCTGCAAAGCGCCACGTTCGTTCGCGCCAGCCAGGTCCGCAATTTCCTGCGCTATATCTGCGAGATGGAGCTGGCCGGGCGCGCCGCCGCGCTGCACGAGTACCTGATTGCGGTCGAGGCGATGGGGCTGCCGAGCTCCTATTCGACCGACGACGACTCGAGCGTTCGCCGTCGCGCCTACGCGCTGCGGCAGAAGCTCGACCGCGTCTACGCCGACGAGCTGACCGAGGCGAAGGTGCGCATCGAAGTGCCGAAGGGCAGCTACGTGCCGCGCTTTGTGCCGGTAGAAGCGGCGTAGCCGCTTCGTGCAGCACGAGGCGGCCTGACGCCTACTTGAACCGCCGCGGATCGATCGCGTAGCGGCGAACCTTGTAGTTGAAGATGCGTTCGGTCGTATCGAGGAGGCGCGCGGCGTGCGCGCGGTTGCCACGCGTCGTTTTGAGCGCGTCCGCCAGGAGATCGCGCTCGAAGGCGGCGACACTTTCGGTCAGCGACTGTCGCGGCACCGTATCAGAAGCTTCAGCCGTCTGAAGCGTCGGCGGCAGATGGTGGCCGTGGATGACGCCGCCGTCGCACACGAGCACCGACCGTTCGATCGTGTTCTCGAGTTCGCGAACGTTGCCCGGCCAGTGATACGACGTCAGCATGTCGATGGCTGGCGTCGACACCCGCCTGATGCGCTTCCCGTGTTCGCGCGCATACTTTTCGACGAAGTGATCCGCGAGGAGCATGATGTCCGGCTTTCGCTCCCGCAGCGGTGGCGCGAAGATCGTGAAGACCGCGAGCCGGTAGTAGAGGTCGGCACGAAACCGTCCTTCCTCCATCAGCGTTTCGAGTGGCTGATGGGTCGCGGCAATCAGCCGGACGTTGATCTTGATCGAGGTCGTGCCGCCGAGACGCTCGATCTCGCGTTCCTGCAGCACGCGCAGCAGCTTCACCTGGGTTGACGGATTGAGGTCCCCGATCTCGTCGAGGAACAGCGTCCCGCCCTCGGCGAGCTCGAACCGGCCTTTCTTCGCCGCCTGCGCCCCGGTGAACGCGCCCCGTTCGTAGCCGAAGAGCTCTGACTCGATCAGCGACTCGGGGAGCGCCGCGGCGCTGACCTTGATGAACGGCTTCTTGGCGCGCGGCGAGTTGTAGTGGATCGCGTGGGCGATCATTTCCTTGCCAGTGCCTGACTCGCCGCGGATGAGCACCGTGGTGTTGGTCCGCGCCACCTGCGCCACCTGCTCGTAGACCTGCTGAATCGGCGCGCTGTTGCCGATGATGTTGCGAAAAGCATAGCGCTCGCGCAGTTCGTCGCGCAGGTGTTCGTTCTCCTCGGTCAGCTTGTGGCGGTCCGCTTCGACCATCCGGCCGACTTTGACGGCCTGCGCGATCATCGAGGCGACGACGCGGTAGAACTCGAGCGAGCGCTGGTAGTCGCGGTCGGATTTGAAGGGCAGCACGACCTCGATCGAGCCGGTTGGGCGCCGGCCCAGCATGATCGGCACCGCGACGAAGGACAGTTCGCGCTGATCGCCGCGCGCCCGCTCGGTCGTCGGCGGCGCGAGGTTCGGCTCCTGGCTGACCCGTGGCACGACCACCGCCTTGGCCGAATCGATGACCCGCTCGGTGACGCCGCTGCCGTCGCCGCGGTTGCGGCCCCGTTGACCGGGCAACTTGACGCCGCCCGCCGCCTCCACGTGAACGTCCTTGCTGTCCCGGTCGACGAGCATGACCGCGGCGCCGGCGACCTGGTGCCGACGCTCGAGGATGTCGAGCACCGTATGCAGCGCCGCCTTGAGGTTCAGGACGCCCGAGAGTGCCTGGCTGATCTCGAGCAACGTCGCCAGCCGCCGTGTCTCGTTTGTGTGGTCTTTCGCTGGACTGACACTCGTGTGTGGCATGAACCGCTAATAGTACAGGATTGTAGGGACGTTCGTCAGCCTAAGCCTTGAAGGCGGCACAAAAGCCTCTCAGCGCAGCGGTCGCCGAGGACGCAGAGCCATGGAGCTTCTTCTCTGCGAAACTCAGCGCTCTCCGCGGCGAGAGGCTTTTTGCACGGCGATAGTCCCGGGGTGGGCGTCAACTTCGATGGAGCCGCCTTACCGAACTCGCGCCGCCACGAGCGCCGCTGGGAGACCGACGCCGAACATGTGGATCAGCACGCCGTTCACCCGCACGACGAGCGGTGTGGGACCGGAGCCGAGAACGGCGGCCGACATTGGAATCACGATCAGGTTCATCACTGCATAGACTGCGACGCCGTAGATCACGCCGTAGACGACTGGCCGGCGGTTCAGCGCTGGAATGAGTCTGGTGGCCACGAGGTAGACGGCGACCACGCCGAACGCGATGACGAAATGGAGGAAGAGCCCGAGCATCGCCGTCCCCATCCCGCCCTGGTAGGCGGCGCGGCCGAGCACGCCGGACGCGATGCTCTGAAGGATGCCGATTGGCTTTGCCCCGCGCAGGCCGAAGAAAATGAAGGCGTCGAGGATGTCGAGGATGCCGACCGCCAGCGTTCCGGCAGCGAGCGCGCGACTCACAGACCATCGCTCGGTCACCCGGGGGCTACTCCTGTCCGGCGCGCGGCCAGGCGCCATCTGACATCGGAACTGACGTCAACTTCACTGGATCGACGACGACGTGCTTCACGCGCTGACGCTTCCAGGTATAGGTAATGTGAATCCGGCCATCGGCCGCCTGGATCACCGCCGGATACGAATACTCGCCGGGTTCGCGTTCGAGCACGAGCGCAGCTTCCCAGGCCGTGCCGTTTCGTGAGACCGCGACGTTCAGCGGAGAGCGGCCCTTCGCCGTGTGGTTGTAAACAATCAGCTGGCGGCCGTCCTTGAGCGTCGCTGCGTCCGTCCCCGAGCTTGGGTTCGGCAGCATCGTGAGGGTTGGTGCCGCCCACGTCTTGCCGCCATCTTCGGACCAGGCCTGAAACACGCGCTCGGATCGCGTCCGCCCGACAGCCTGCAGCCGGCCGCCAGGGTAGACGAGGATGCTTGGCTGAATCGCTTGAAGTTCGGCCGCGCCCGCCACCACCGGCGGGCGGACGATCGTCCACGTGCTTCCGTTGTCGGCCGACCGCTCGAAGTGGATGCGCCAGAGGCTCGGCTTGTCGTTGGACTCGCTGCTGCTTGGGCTGATGATCGTTCCATCGGCGAGCCTGACCGGCTTGTTCTTAATCGGTCCCAGAACTCCATCGGGCAGCCGTCGTGCTTCACCCCATGTCTGGCCACCGTCTTTTGACGCGCGGACCATGCCCCACCAGTTGCGCGGATCGGGGCCCACCTTGTAGAAGAGCGCCAGCGAGCGATCGGGCATTTCGAAGAGCACCGGGTTCCAGCACGGATGGCGTGTCCCGTCGGCCTGGACGCCGGTCGCGACCTCGACGGGTGCGGTCCATGCGCCTTTGGTGTGCCGGGACACCCAGATGCCGACATCTGGCGCGCCCTCGCGTGTTCCCCCGAACCACGCCGCGACCAGCCCTTCGCGAATGTCGGCAATCGTCGACGCATGGACGCTCGGAAAGGGCGCCGTCTCGAACAGAAACTCCGAGTGCACGATGGCCGCTGCCGCGCCGCTCTGAGCGTTGAGCGTCCTTGACGCGACGGGCTTGCTCGAGATCGTCAGGATGGCGGTGGCACCAAGCGCGGCATACTTCATCAGCGTCAACTTTCAGCTCCTCTCTGTCTTTCCCGAGGGGTTTCGCCCCTCGGACTCCCCGACACGCTCTCTCGCGCGCCGCTTCGTCGGCGCGCTCCGGTCGCGTGGCTCGCTCGCGGCGCTCGCTCGCAGTTGGAAACGAGCGGCAGGTTTATGAGACAGCTTGTAATCTGGTCTCTATCTCGCCTGTTGCTCGTAGTTGATCAGGATGACGAGGTCTTCGTCACCGGACTGCTTCAAACCGTGCGAACTGCCGGGGCGCGTCAGCACCGCAGTCCCCGGCGTGACCTCGAAGCTCTTGCCGTCGATGGTCATGACGCCGCGGCCGCTGAGGACATAGTAGATCTCGTCTTCCTTCTGCTCGTGATAGCCGATGCCTGAGCCCGGTTTCAACGCGCGCTTGCGGAACACCATCTTCAGGCCGGGCGCCTTGGCGAAAAACGAGTAGCCGATCGTCTCGCCTCCGCCTTTGTGCGTGCCGGGCTCGCTCCTGGCGACATCAGCGTCGCGTTCGAGAATGTAGCCGCCAGGCTTGACTTGCGGCACGGCTGAGGCCTGCGACCAGGACGCGGCCACGACCGCGGCAACCAGGACGACGGAACGACCGCTGAACATGTTCACCTCGTGAATCGAGCCGACACCGGAGTGTAAGTCTCACGACGACATTCACGATGGGCACGATGAGACGATGGGCACGATGCCTCTGAAGCTCCTCATCGTGTTCATCGTGACATCGTGTTCATCGTGTTTGAGCCGTGCTCAGCCTGGCGCTACACGCTCCAGACAGGCCCGTCCGGATATCGATACTGCACGCGTGACGCTTTCTTGATCTCGCTGCTGTACCCAGGCCGATCGGGCACGACGTAGCGCGCCCGTTTGATCGTCACCGGGTCGACGAAATGTTCGTGCAGATGGTCGACGAACTCCGTCACCCGATGCTCCATCGTTGCCGACACCGCAATGTAGTCGAACATCGACAGGTGCTGCACCAGTTCACAAAGGCCGACGCCGCCGGCATGCGGACAGACAGGCACACCGAACTTGGCCGCCATCAGCATCACTGCGAGGTTCTCGTTGACGCCGCCGAGACGACAGCTGTCGATCTGGCAGAAGCTGATGGCCTCGGCCTGCAGCAGCTGCTTGAACATGACGCGATTGGCGCAGTGTTCTCCCGTGGCGACACCGATCGGACGGATCGCGCGCGCGATCGCCGCATGCCCAAGCACATCGTCGGGGCTGGTCGGCTCTTCAATCCACAGCGGATTGAACTTCCCGAGGTCATGCATGCGCGCAATCGCCTCCCCGACATCCCACCGCTGGTTCGCGTCGACCATCAGCGTGCGCGTCGGGCCGATGGCTTCACGCACCAGCCCCACACGCCGCGCATCGTCTGCAGGATCGGCCCCGACCTTGACCTTGAAATGCGTCCAACCCTCGGCAATGGCGTCCCGGCAGGCCGCACGAACCTTGTCGTCGGAGTAGCCCATCCATCCGACAGACGTCGTGTACGCCGGATAGCCGATCTGGCTAAGCTCCGCTTCGCGGTCGGCCTTGGTGCGCGCCCGGCGATCCAGCATCTCGACGGCTTCCTCAGGCGTCAGCACGTCGGTGATGTAGCGGAAGTCGATGCACGAAACCAGCTGCTTGGGCGTCATGTCCGCGAGCAGCTTCCATACCGGTTTTCGTTCGACCTTGCCATATAGATCCCAGACGGCGTTGACGATTGCTGCAAGCGCCAGGTGCACGACGCCTTTTTCAGGCCCCAGCCAGCGCAGCTGCGAATCGCTCGCCAGCCGCCGCCAGAAGCCGCCGAAGTCCGCGGTGATCTCGTTGAGCGTCAGTCCTACGACGTGATGGCGGAACGCATCAATCGCCGCTGCACAGATCTCATTGCCCCGCCCAATCGTGAACGCGAACCCATGACCCTCAGGCCCGTCATCTGTTTTCAGGATGACGTACGCCGCCGAGTAGTCCGGATCGGTGTGCATCGCATCCGTGCCGTCTTGAGTGCGGGACGTTGGGAAGCGGAGGTCGAGGGTCTCTAGAGAGGTGATCTTCATTTGGCTCAGGGCTCAAGGCTCAGGGCTTGGCAAAGTTCTTGATGATCTGGACCGCGGCGACTATGAGCAGGGATCACAGAAAGCTTCATGTTTTCACATTGGCGGATCAGCTCGTAATTACAGTCTATCGAGCATCCTCGGACTTTCCGGCCTCCGAGCGCTACGGGCTTCAAGCGCAGCTTCGAAAGGCAGCAGTCTCCTCCGCGGCCAATATCGTTGAAGGATCTGCGCGCCGCCACGAGCGAGAGTATTTACATTTTCTCAACATAGCTGCTGGATCGGCTGCGGAGGCCCGTTACCTCGTCGACGTAAGCGGCCGACTTTGCTTCATCGTGGATTCGGACTGTCGCAGACTGGAGGCAGGATATAGAGAGCTCTGCGCCAGCCTGAAAGCGCTGATCGATTCCCTGGACCCTGGCGGATGAATGAAGACCAGTATGCTGAGCCCTGAGCCGCCCTGAGCCCTGAGCCTCAAGTCTTCACCCTCCACCTGTCCAGCGCAACCGCCAGGACGATAATCGCGCCCGTGACGATCTGTTGTACCCAATTGGGCAGGCCGCGCTGCGCGCAGCCAATCTGAATCACGGCCATGGTCGCTGCGCCAAGAATCGTTCCTGGTACTGTCCCTCGGCCTCCGGCGAGGCTGCCGCCGCCGATGATGACGGCCGCGATCACGTCGAGCTCCAGGCCGTCGGCCACTGTCGGGTCGCCGACCGACAGGCGCGAGAACTGGAGTACGCCCGCCACGCCGGCAAGCGCCGCGGCGATCGTGTAGACGGCGACTTTCGCGCGCTCGACCGCTATGCCGCAGAGCCGCGCCGTCCGCTCATTGGAACCTATCGCGAAGAGATGCCGGCCGAATCGCGTGTACTGAAGCACGATCGCGACGGCGAGCGCGAGAATCGCAACCAGCCAGATGCCGCCGGGCACTAGGAATCCCCGGCCGGGTTCGAGCGTCCGGAGCAAGTCGTTCAGCCAGGTGGCGGGTGCTTCGAGGCGGCGCTCACCAGAGAGGCCCTTCGCTGTGCCGCGCACGAGCAACATCATGCCGAGCGTCACGATGAAGGGGACAACCTTGAGCCTGGTGATGAGGAGGCCGCTGATGAATCCGCAGACGGCTCCTGCGCCGATCCCAGCGGCGGCGGCCGACATCGGACCGTAATCGGCGCCGAGCACGAGCGCGATGACGACAGTCGTCAACGCGACGATCGATCCCACCGACAGGTCGATTCCGCCCGCGACGATCACCATCGTCATGCCGAGTGCGGCCGTGCAGACGATGGCGGTCTGCCTGGCGATCAGCTCGAGGTTGTTGCCGCGAAAGAACTGCGGGCCAACGAGGAATCCAAAGACAATCGCGACGAGCGCCAGGCCGAGGAACGGCCCGCCGGATTCGATGATCGTGCGTGGCTTCACCTACGCGTCTCCAGCACCCGTCGCCTCGAGCATCAGCGAGTGTTCGGTGAGCTCCTCGACGGGCCGCGGGGGCCCGAGGCGTCCCCGGCACATGACCGCCACGCGATCGCACAGGCCGAGCAGTTCGGGCACGTAACTGCTGATCATCAACACAGCCCGCGGTTCCTCCTGAGCGCCCGGGTGTTCAGACTCTCTCTGCGCGTTCGCGCGTTGAGAAAACTCTCTCTGCGCGTTCGCGCGTTGAGAAGACTCTCTCTGCGCGTTCGCGCGTTGAGAAGACTTTCTCTCCGCGTCCGCGCGTTGAGAAGACTTTCTCTCCGCGTCCGCGCGTTGAGAAGACTTTCTCTCCGCGTCCGCGCGTTGAGAAGACTTTCTCTCCGCGTCCGCGCGTTGAGAAGAGACGAGCGTGTCGATGAGGCGGTAGATCTGGGCCTTGCTGGCGACGTCGATCCCTCGCGTCGGTTCATCGAGGAGGAGGACATCAACATCGTGGTGGAGGAGTCGCGCGAGGGCAACCTTCTGCTGGTTGCCACCCGACAACTCGGCGACAGCCTGACTCGGACCTTGCGACTTGATTTCCAGGCGCTCCATCCATCGCAACGCCGCGCGATCCTGCGGGCCAGGTAACACCATCGGTCCCGGCCCGAGACCTTCGAGCCGCGTCAGCGTCAAGTTGTCGGCGATGGACAGCGCCGCTGCCAGACCCTCCTCTTTCCGATCCTCGCTGAGAAAACCGATGCCTTGACGCCAGCGTTCGTTGGGAGTGGCCGTGCCCGACCAGGCGCCGATTCGCACGCGCCCGGTGCGCACCGCTTCGAGGCCGAAGAGTCCGCGAATGAGCCGCGTCCGCCCGGCGCCGAGCAATCCGGCAATCCCCAGGACCTCGCCGCGATGCAACGTCAGCGTCGCGCTCGATGGCCCAAAGGCGGAGAGTTCGAGAATGGCGGCACCCCGCCGACGCGGCGATCGGGGATAGAGCGCGTCGACCGGCCGGCCGACCATCAGCCGCACGATGTCGGTCGGCGCGAGATCGGCGTTGCTTCCGCCGCCTGCCACCCTGCCGTCGCGCAACACCACAATTCTGTCGGCGACTGTCTTCACTTCCTCGATGAAATGCGAGATGTACACGATAGCGTGGCCCGTGCGCTTCAACTCGGCGATGAGCGCAAACAGCCGGCGCGTGTCGCTTTGAGACAGGCTGCTCGTTGGCTCGTCGAGGACGAGGACGCGGCATCCGACGGCCAGTGCCCGGCCGATCTCCACCAGCTGTTGGGCCGCCGGGGACAGTGTCTCGACCGCCGCGTCGATCGAGATTTCTGGATGGCCGAGGCGTGTCAGCACGTCGGTTGCCGTTTGCCGCATCGCCGCACGCCGGACAAGTCCAAAACGGGCGGGCTCCATTCCGAGCAGGATGTTCTCGGTGACGGTCATGTGCGGCGCGAGCGACAACTCCTGGTAGATCATCGCCACGCCGGCGCGCCGCGCGTCGAGCGGATGCGCGGGCCGGTAGGGAGCGCCGTCGAGCACCATGTGGCCCGCGTCGGGCTGCAGCGCACCCGACAGGATCGCCATCAGCGTGCTCTTGCCCGCGCCGTTCTGTCCGACGATGGCGCAGACCTCGCCGGGGGCGACCGACAGATCGACGCCGTCGACGGCGAGCGTGGCGCCGAAGGCCTTTCGGATGCCGCGCATCTCGAAGCGCAGCGTGCCTGTGATGGCTTCACCCATGTGATACACGCGGTCTGGAGGCAGGAACGGTCTATTGGTTCTTCAGCCAGCGATCCAGGTCGGGCTTCAACAGCTCCTTGACCTCAGGAAGTTCCATGTCTGCTCGCGAGACGACGCGGACGCCGGTGTCGATGCGCCGTTCGACGCGCTCGCCCTTGATCTGCGCGACGAGGGTCTTGACGCCGAGATACCCCATCTTCATGGGATCCTGCACGACCAGGGCGTCGATGAGACCAGCGGCAAGCGGCTTCACGAGGCTGTCTGCCGCATCAAAGCCGACGAACTTCACCTTTCCGGCCCACCCGTTGTCCTGGAGCACGCGCAGCATGCCGAAGGTGCTGCTCTCGTTCGCGCAGAAGATCCCGTCGATGGCGAGGCTCCCGTCGGGTCGCTTGTGCTGGCTGAGGATCGCCTCACCTTTCTTGTAGGCGCCTTCCACGTCCGCGCCCGCGTACTGGTTGGAGCTCACGACTTCGATGCCCGGGCTGGCGCGCATCGCGGTCAGAAATCCTTCTTCGCGCTTGGTCGTGCTGTCGCTGCCCTCGGCGTATCTCAGCAGGACGACGCGGCCGCGTCCGCCGAGCAGTGCGGCCAGTTTCTCGCCGCCGAGCCGGCCGCCGGCCTCGTTGTCGGTCGCGACAAAGCTGACGTAGTCGTCGCCCTTCAGGCCCGAGTCGATGATCACCACTGGAATGCGTTGCCGCATCGCGGCGCTGACCGGCGCCACCATCGCCGCGTCGTCGAGCGGGGCGAGCACGATGCCGGAGGCGCCTCGCCCGACGGCGTTTTCGATCTCGGCCACCTGCGCATCGCGATCGTCTTCGCGCAGCGGGCCGCGCCACGCGATGTCGACATTGGTCAGCTCTGACGCGGCTTTTCGCGCCCCTGCGTGTATGCTTTGCCAGAACGCGTGCGATGTACCCTTGGGGATCACGGCAATCGAGAGGCGATCCGGCGCGCCGCCACCGGAGCAGGCCGCGACGACGAGCGCCGACACGATCGCGCTGAGTAACCAGGAACGCTTCATCATTCCTCCAGCCGGGGTCAGGTCCAGGACCTGAGTCCGCTTAACGGACTTCACATGATATTCGAGCTCACGGGAAAGAGGGCGCTGGTCACCGGTGCCGGTTCGGGCATCGGCCAGGCGATCGCCGAGACCTTCGCGCGCGCCGGCGCGCACGTGTTCGCCACTGACCTGCTGATTGAGACGGCGAGCGAAACCGTCAAACGCATCACGTCCGCCGGCGGCGCGGCGGCGGCGCTGGCGCTCGACGTCCGCGACGAAGCCGCAGTCGTGGATGTCGCCCGCCAGACGGGCGTGCTCGACATCCTGGTGAACAACGCCGGCATCGGCCACGTGGGCACGGCCTTGACCACCACCGGCGCCGACCTCGACCGCTTGTACGCGGTCAACGTCCGCGGCATGTTGAACGTCACGAAGGCCTACCTTCCCGAGATGGTTGCGCGTCGGAAGGGCGCGATCGTGAATATGGCGTCGGTCGCGGGGCTGGTCGGCATCCAGGATCGGCTCGCGTACGCCACGACCAAGTTTGCCGTCGTCGGCCTCACCAAGTGCATGGCACTCGATCACGCTGCCGACGGCGTCCGGATCAACTGCATCTGTCCGGGGCGGGTGGAGACGCCGTGGGTCTCAGCCCGAGTGAAGGAGTATCCGGACCCGGAGAAGGCCTACCGCGAAATGGCGGCCACGCAGGCGATGGGGCGGATGGGGAAGCCCGAAGAGATTGCTGCGGCCGCGCTCTACCTGGCGAGCGACGCGGCGTCCTTTGTCACGGGCTCGGCGCTGGCGATTGACGGAGGGTGGAAGGGATAAGGCTGCTGTTGTGGCTTCCAGCTTCAGCCGGAAGATCAAGAGTCCGGCAACTTGGGCGATGGCCCAACCGTATAATCATAAGTGCTCCTCCAGGACATTCGCTACGCAGCCCGCAACCTCTGGAACAGCAAAGGATTTACGACGGTCGCGATTCTGTGCCTTGGTTTCGGCATCGGCCTGAACGCAACCATCTTCAGCGTTATCGACGGCGTCCTGCTCAAGCCATACCCGTACACCGATCCGGACAGGATCCTCGTGGTTGGCGCGCAGAATCAGCGCACCGACGATCGATCCGGCCTGTCGTATCTCGACATGCGGGATTGGAAGGAGGCCAACTCGGTCTTCACCACGATTGCGGCCGTCGCGGGGCGGAGTTTGACGATTGCGGACCGCGGCGGCGAGCCCGAGCGCTACCTGGGCGCGGCCGTTTCGTGGGACCTGTTTCCCTTGCTGGGAACGTCGCCGATCCTCGGTCGCGGCTTCACGTCCGAGGACGATCGCCCTGGAGCCGGTCCGGTCGTGTTGCTCGGTCACGACCTGTGGACCCGGCGCTACCACGGTGACCCGCAGATCGTCGGACAATCGATACTGATCAACGGCAAGCCTCACGTAGTGGTTGGCGTGATGCCGGCCGGGTTTGCTTTTCCCAACAATCAGCGGCTCTGGCTTCCACTCGAACCCGTCGTATCTCAGGATGCGCGCGGCGCTCGCGGCCTGTTTGCGTTTGGCAGGATGAAGCCGGGCGTGACCATCGACCGCGTGCGCCAGGACCTCGACGCGATCGCCGGCCGCCTGGCCGGCCAATACCCTGGAACGAATGAAGGTTGGAGCTCGCACCTCCGCACGCTCCGGGAGGCGTTTCTGCCCGATGAGGTCCCGCTCGTTCTTTATTTGATGATGGCCGGCGTCACGCTCGTGTTGTTCATCGCGTGCTCGAACGTCGCCAATCTCCTTCTGGCGAGGGCTGCCGGCCGGCGCCGCGAGATCGCCGTGCGCACGGCGCTCGGTGCGGGCCGCGGCCGTATCGTCCGGCAATTGCTCACCGAAAGTGTGGTGCTTGGCTTGATCAGCGTGCCCCTCGGCATCGTGCTCGCCGAGGTTGGCACGAGGCTGATTGCCGCTGGGATGCCACCAGACCAGGTGCCGTACTACGTGCGGTGGGAACTGGACTGGCGATCGGTCGCCTACACCGTCGCCGTCGCCGCGACGACGGCCGTCGTGTTTGGACTCTTTCCGGCGTTGCAGGCCTCGCGCGGCAACCTGCACGAGACGCTGAAGGAAGGCACCCGCGGCAACAGCGTCGCCCGGTCGTTGCTGCGGAGCACGCTAGTGGTGGTTCAGGTGGCGTTTGCGCTCGTGGCACTCGTCGGCGCGTTGCTGTTCGTCCGGACGTTCATGAACCTCGGTGGGGCCGACCTCGGCTTCGAAACGAAGCCGCTCATGGGGATGCGGTTTTATCTGGCGGGCGCAGCGTACGAGCCTGAGGATGCCAAGCTGCGGCGCGTCGAGGACGTCGTCCGACGCGTAGAGGCGCTACCGGGCGTGCGTGCCGCGTTCGCGTCGAACCTCGTCCCGCTCAGCAACGGTGGAGGCTACGGCACCGTGGTCGTGGACGGACGGCCAGCACAGGCAAATGAACGCGCCGGCATCGCCTTCATCGGCGTCACCCCGCACCTCAGTACAACGCTCAGGATTGCGCTGACGCGCGGCCGCGATTTCACGGAGGCCGAAGGCTGGTCGCACACGCCTGTCGCGCTCATCAATGAGACCATGGCGACGAGGTTCTGGCCGGGCGGCGATCCTCTGGGCGGACGGTTCCGACTCGCTGAAGAGACCAAACCAGAGTGGTTCACGGTCATTGGCGTCACGCGCGATGCCAACGTCTTCGGGCTCGATCCGTCCGACGAGCAGCCGCCAGCGGTGGCCTACGTGCCCTTCGCCTATCAGCAGCTCCTCAACACGGGCCTCACGGTGCGCGTGGAAGGTGAACCGACGGCCATTACCTCGGCGGTGCGCTCCGCTCTTCGCGCCGCCGACCCGAATCTCCCGATGTTCCAGGCGCGGACGATCAGCGAAGCGCGGCGGTTGAGCTACTGGCAGTACGGGCTCTACGGCTGGATTTTCGGGACGATCGGCGTGATGGGGCTGTTGCTGGCGGCGATAGGTGTCTACGGCGTCCTGTCGTACTCCGTCTCGCAGCGAACGCAGGAGATCGGCGTGCGTGTGGCGCTCGGTGCGAGCCACGGCAATATTCTCCGCCTCGTCGTCGGTCATGGCCTGCTGCTGGCCGGCATCGGCATCGGCGCCGGGCTGGCGCTCTCGGCCGCGGGTATGCCGCTCGCGCGATCGCTGCTCTACAAAGTGAGTCCGTTCGACCCGGTCACGTTCAGCGCCGTCGCGGCGTTCCTGGTGCTCGTCGCGTTCCTGGCGAGCTACGTTCCCGCGCGTCGGGCGACCAGAGTCCATCCGGTTGGGGCGCTGCGGGGGGAATGACCGTCGCTGCGCCCACGATGTCGACACGACGCCGCCGGATCACAGCTGGAACACGAAAAAGGCGCCGCGGAGGTCTGCGTTGCTCGCAGGTTTCGTCATGATCGGCGCGTGGGCGAACGCCTCCACGAAGTTCGGGTTCGCGACGAAACAAGCCGCGCGCCAGCCGCGGAAGCACGCTAATGCGTGGCCCATGTCTGAGTAGAGCGCGAGCAGCTGCTCGTCGCCGTGCTCCGCGCCGATGCGAACGCCATACGGCGGGTTGAAGCAGAAGACGCCGGGCTTCATGTCGCGCACGGTGGGAAGCAGGCGCTCGAGGCGATCCGGCGTCAGTCCTCGAACGTCCTGTTGGGCGATGACGATGGAATCCTTGTACGCGGGACCGGTCAGGCCGGCGGCGCGAAGGTTGCCCACCATCGCGGGAACACGATCCGGATCGACGTCGAGCGCGACAATCTGCGGCACAGTCCCGGGGAACAGGTCGGGCGCCTCGTGCGGCAGACCCTTGAACGCGGCGAGATGACCGAGCGGGAGATCCGACGGCCGGCGAATGGCGGCGCCCGCTGCGAGGCCGGCCGCCTCGATCGGAATCGTGGCGCCTCCAGCCATGGGATCGACCAGGGGCTCACTCCGCGCGTCCCAGCGCGACAACATGATCAGCTGTGCGGCCATCGTCTCACGCAGTGGCGCAGGCCCCGCGGCCACCCGCGCGCCCCGGCGATGCCGCGCGCCGCCGCCGATGTCGATGCCAACCACCGTACGCCGCGCGTCTGGCGTTCCTGCGCGGCGCACGACGAACACGACATCAGGGGAGTCGGCGTCGACGTCGGACGCGACGCCTCGTGACGCCAACGCCTCTACGACCGCGTTCTTGACGACGCCGCGGAGCTGGAGCGGAGACGCCTCGAAGTCGGACGATGGACCGACCTCGACGGAGAGGCGCAGATGCGGGCCGCCGGGGAGCCTGTCGTCCGACGAAAGCGCGGGCAGGAGGTCGTCGAAGAGCGGCTCGAGGCGCACCGCAACGCTTGAGCAGAGATCCCAGGAGATTCGCGACGACGTGCGGTGATGGCACGCCGCCACCCATGCGACGCGCGCGTCGAAGGGAAAGAGCAGCGTCGATTCCCCTTCCCGCTTCGGTTTCTCGAGACGCACGTCGAACGGCGACCGCATCACGAGCCGCTTGAGCTCCGCCTCCATGACGCGGTTTGCGCCGCCGGAACCGGTCAGGCGCAGCTCGTAGCAGCGTTGCGCGCTCATGCGTCACACTCGCGTTCATCTCGAGCACGAATACGCCAGACGAGATCGCGGCCGCCTTCGTCTTTCTCGCGTACCCTGCGGCGTCGTTCAGTACAGGTGTTGCGCGGCCGGTCGAAGGGGGCGAAGCTGCGCTACCGGCGCGGCTGCGGACGTTCCTCGTACCAGGCGTCGTGGTCGGACCACACACCACACCGGGTGCACTGGGTGCTCGGCCAGCGGCGCTGGCACCCGGGGCACTCGCCGCGGGTGGCGAACGTGTTCCAGACCTCGCCGCATCCGGGTGAGCAGGCCCACGTATCGGCGCGGCCCGGCCGCCATTTGCACGACGGGCAGCGGATGCCCGAGAAATCCTTGTCGAGGTCGTCTTCGAGTAGACCGGGGACGAAATGGTCTTTATTTCGCACGCCATCTTTGCCCCGAACGAACGCGATGACGAGTGGAAGGGAAGCGAGCGGAAGAACGAGATAGTCAAACAGCACGTCGAGAATCCTGCCTACTTGATTGTAACCGGTCCGCGGGCGCGGGCCGACGCATAAATTGCTTCAATCACCTCGACGCTGCGCCGGCCTTCGCGTCCGTCGCAGGCAGGCGCGCGAGAGGTTCGAATCGCCTCGAGGAAATCCTCGATGACGCGACGATGAGGAGTAGCGTCGGAGACCGTCGGCGAGGCGGCATTAGCGGCCGGCGCCTGGTCTCGCGTTGTCGCAGCCTCGGCAGGAAAGCGCGCGTCGGGCTCCTTGAGATCGACGCCGGCCAGCTGGTCGTGCTCGATCGTCAGTGTCCCGTTGGCGCCGGTCAACTCGACGCGGCGCGCGTAGCCAGGATAGACCGCCGTGGACGCCTCGAACGTGCCGAGCGCGCCGTTAGCGAACTGCAGCGTTGCCACAACCGTGTCCTCGACCTCGATGGCATGGAGCTGCGTGCCCGCCCGGGCGTCGACCGACGCGATTGGGCCCCACAAGTGGAGCAGCACGTCGAGGGTGTGAATGGCCTGGTTGATGAGGGCCCCACCGCCATCGAGCGCGAACGTGCCACGCCACCGCGAGCCGCCGTAGTAGTCCGGCGCGCGGTACCACTTCACCCGCCCGGCGGCGAGAATCGGGCGGCCGAGCACGCCCGCATCGACCATCGCCTTCATCCGGACGATGTCGGGCTTCAGGCGATCCTGGAAGAAGACGCCGAGCTTGACGCCGGCGCGATCGGTGGCGGCGATGAGCTCGTCGGCCTTTGCCGTAGTGACGTCAAGCGGCTTCTCGACGAGCACGTGGAGGCCGCGCGTGGCGGCAGCGATCCCCTGATCGGCATGCAACGCCGACGGGCTGCCGATGGCGACGAGGTCCATCGGTCGATGGTCGAGAAACGGCTCGAGGCTGTCGAACGCGACGCCTCCGTAGAGCTCGGCGAGACGGCGTGCCTTCGCGCCGTTTCGACCGTACACCGCCGCGATCTCAACGCCGGGAATTTCGAGGGCCGCGCGCGCGTGCGTGTCGCTGATGTTTCCGGCGCCGAGGATGCCGATTCGGATGGGCATTGGTGGTTCAGGTTCAAGGTTCAGGGTTCAAGGTTCAGGGTTCAAGGTTCAGGGTTCAAGGTTCAGCGTTCAGGGTTCAAAGTTCAAGGTTCAGGTTCAGGTTCAGGCAAAATCGTTCGAGTATGCGGTCCAACGCTCTTGCCTGAGCCTTGAGCCTTGAGCCCTGAGCCTATCACCCGCGCCAAGCCGCCAGGCCCGCGCGCAACGCGTCGACCTCCTCCGCGCGAAGGTTGGCGAGGGGAGGCCGAACCGGTCCTCCGGCGAGGCCGAGCAAATCCATCAGCGACTTCATGACGGAAACCTCGTAGCCGCGGCGCTTCGCGCGAAGGACGTAAAGCGGAACGACGCAGGTCGACATCAGCGTCGCGAGCGCCGCGGCATCGCCTTTTGACGCCGTCTCGTGCAGTTGCCACGCGATCTTTGCCGACACGTTGGCCACGCTCGACGTAAACGCGCGGATGCCGATGCCGTAGTACGCGGGCACCAGATCGTCGCCGGCGCCGCCGATCCAGTGAAGGCGATCGCCGACGTGCGATCGCAGAATCTGCAGGCGCCTGATGTCTCCCTGTCCATCTTTCCAGGCGACGAGGCTCGGGATGCCCGCGAGGCGTTCGACGAGGAGCGCCGAGGGGTGAAACCAGTCGCGGCTATAAACCAGCAGCCCGAGCCCGGTCGCGCTTCCAATCGCCTGGTAGTAGCTGACGAGCCCCTCGTCTTCGGCCCCTGGATAGTAGGGCGGGAAGGCGAGAATGCCGCTCGCGCCCGCATCGGCCGCCTGCCGGGCGAGGCCGGTCGCGATTGGAACGTTGAAGCCGACACCAGCGATGACCGGCAGGGCGCCGCCGACTTCTTCGACCGTCGTCCGCACGACCGCATGATGCTCGGCGGGGGACAGAGAATAGAGCTCGCCGGTGCCTCCGGCGGCGACGATCGCGGCCGGCGGATGTTGCAGCATCGCGCGAAGGTTCTTGCGCAGGCCGTCGAGGTCGAGCGACAGGTCAGCCTTGAAGGGCGTCACGGGAAACCCGATCACGCCTTGCAGCTTCGTTCTCAGATCACTTGGTGACATCGTCATGCCCCTATGTTAGGGTGACCCGCCCCGTGAGTGACAGGGCTCGCAAAAAAAGACTCATGACCGAACTTTCCGCCGACCAGGAACGCGCCACGATCGCTCGCGTCGTCCGCCGCCTGGTGCCGTTTATGTTCCTCTGTTACGTAGTCGCGTATATCGACCGGGTCAACATCGGGTTCGCTGCGACGGAGCTTCAGCGGGATCTGCGCCTGGGCGACGCCGCCTACGGGTTGGGCGGCGGTCTCTTCTTTCTTGGCTACTGCCTGTTCGAGATACCGAGCAATCTCGTCCTGGAACGAATCGGCGCTCGCATCTGGATCGCCCGGATCATGATCGTCTGGGGCCTCGTTTCGATGGCGATGATGTTCGTCGTCGGACAGTGGAGTTTCTACGCGATGCGCGTCCTGCTGGGCATCGCCGAGGCCGGCTTCTTCCCCGGCATGGTGCTGTATCTGACTTATTGGGTTCCGGCGGCTGAGCGTGCCAAGACCGGCGCGCTCTTCATGACCGCGGCGCCCGTCGCCGTGCTCGTTGGCTCGCCGGTCTCCGAGGCGCTGCTGACGCTCGACGGATGGATGGGGCTGGCGGGATGGCAGTGGTTGTTTCTCGTCGAGGGTTTCCCCGCGGTCGTGCTTGGTGGCATCGCGTTGTGGTTTCTGACCGATCGACCGGAGCAGGCCGCGTGGCTGCCGCCAGCGGAGCGCGCGTGGTTGAGCGGCATAATGGCGCGCGAGCATGCCGAGCGCTCGGCCCACCATCAGGGATCGCATCTCAAGGCGATCCTGAACGGACGGGTGTTGCTCATTTGCCTTATTTACTTCCTCAACACGCTAGTCACGTATGGCATTTTTCTGTGGCTGCCGCGCATCCTGCGCGACGCGTCGGGATTTCGCGGCTGGCGCCTGAGCCTTGTGACGTCGGTGCCATTCCTGGTCGCGCTCGTCGGCATGGTGTTGATCGGCCGGCATTCGGATCGGACGGGTGAACGGAAGAGGCACGTCGCGGCATGTGCCCTCACGGGCGCGGCTGGACTGGTGCTGGCCGCGATCTCCGGGAGCAGCGTGCCGCTCATCGTGTTTGCGTTTGCGCTCTCCCAACTCGGCCAGCGCTCCGTGCAAGGGGTCTTTTGGGCTATCCCGCCGATCTTTCTCGGCGGCACAGCGGCTGCGGCGGGCATTGCCCTCATCAACTCAATCGGCAACCTCGGCGGGTTCGTGGGTCCGAGCGTCATGGGATGGCTTCGCCAGGTGAGCGGTTCGTATTCGGCGGGGCTGCTGGTGCTCGCCTCGGCCCTGATTATCGAGGCGGTGCTGGTGATGACGTTACGGCTGCCGGCGGAGCCTGGACGGAAAGCGAAACAGACCAGCGCCGCTTGACTTCGCCCGGAGCGTTTGCCAACCTTGCCGCGGGAGCACATGCAGATATGGCGGTGAGCCTCGCCGACGAGGCCTACCTCGCGATTCGAGACGAAATCCTTCGAGGGCAGATCCGGCCGGGCACTCCGCTATCACGCCGTCGGCTGGCGCGACAGCTCGGCATGAGTGTTCTGCCGGTCAGCGGCGCCCTCAAACGGCTCGAGGAGGACGGCCTGGTCGAGACGCGGGCCCGTGCCGGGACGCGCGTCAAGGTGCCGACTCGGACCGACGTGCGGGAGCTCTACGAGCTCCGCGAAGCGCTCGAATCGCAGGCGGCGCGACTCTTCGCCGAACGGGCTACGGCAGCGCAGCGGCGGGAACTTCGGCGACTGGCCGAGCACGTCGACGCCCTTTTCGATCGTCTGTCGGAAGCCAGCGACGACAATGGTTTCCGCTTCGACGTTCACCGCCAGCACCTGCAGTTCCACATGTGGATTGCCGAGCACGCGAACAGCCATCTGCTCAAGCAGATGATCGAACGCAAACACGTTCTGATCCTGAACTGGATGTTCGACGTCACGGCCCGACGGACACCGCTCCCGCCGGGCTTTCACTCGCGGCTCGCCGAAGGCCTGGTCACTGGCGACGTCGAGAAGGCAGATGCGCTGATGCGAGAGCATGTGCGCTACGGGTTCGGTGAGATATCGCGGCACATCGGTGCCCTCGGCGCCTCCGAATGGCGCGAGCGGCGGCAACCGCCGGTCAAACGGACCAGGACACACGTGAGGTCTTCGTGAAAACGACAACGGTACTGCTCTTCGCCCTCGTCTTTACTCAGCCGCTGTCGGCTCAGTGGCCGCAGTTTCGCGGTCCTGAGGGGACAGGGCACTCGGCCAGCACCGACCTGCCGTTGACGTGGGCAGAAGGCAAGAACGTCAGGTGGAAAACGGCAGTCCACGGCCGCGCCTGGTCGTCGCCCGTCATCCTCGGCAACCAGGTCTGGATGACGACGGCGACGCCCGACGGCCGCGAACTCTTCGCGGTGGCGCTCGACCGCGACTCCGGGAAGATCGTGTTCGATCTGAAGCTGTTCGATGTCGCGACGCCTCAGTATGCGCATCCGTTCAATACCTACGCGTCGCCGACTCCCGTCATCGAGCCCGGCCGTGTGTATGTGACCTTCGGTTCACCAGGCACCGCCGCGATCGACACCAAGACCGGCAAGGTCATCTGGGAGCGCCGCGACTTCGAGTGCAATCATTTTCGGGGCGCCGGCTCGTCGCCGATTCTTTTCGGGGATCTGCTGCTCATGCACTTCGACGGCAGCGACCATCAGTTCGTCGTCGCCCTCGACAAGCGCACGGGGAAGACCGTGTGGCGCACGCAGCGGTCGATCGATTTTCAGGATCTCGGACCGGACGGCAAGCCGAAGGCGGACGGCGATTTCCGCAAGGGCTTTGCGACGCCGCAGATCGTGATGGTCGAGGGCCGCCCGGTGATGGTGAGCGTCGGATCGAAGGCGGTCTACGGTTACGACCCGCTGACCGGCAAGGAGCTGTGGAGAGTGATCGAGCGCGGCAGCCACTCAGGCAGCTCGCGGCCGGTGGCGGGGCACGGTCTCGTGTTCGTGCCGATGGGGTTTGACCAGGCGCAGCTGCTCGCCATCCGGCCCGACGGGCAGGGCGACGTCGCCGCGTCCCACATCGCGTGGCGCTTTGGCAAAGGGGCTCCGAGCAAGCCCTCGATCCTCCTGGTCGGCGACGTGATCTACATGGTCAACGACGGTGGCATCGTCGGCGCGGTCGAGGCGAAGACCGGCGAGCTGGTGTGGCGCGGGCGCGTCGACGGGACCTATTCGGCGTCACCGCTGTTTGCCAACGGCCGGATTTACGTCTTCAACGAGGACGGCAAAACCACTGTCCTCGAAGCCGGCCGCGAGCTGAAGGTCCTGGCCGAGAACTTTCTCGAGGACGGCTTCATGTCGTCGCCGGCCGTTGACGGCCGTGCGTTCTACCTGCGGACGCGCACGCACGTCTACAGAATCGAAGAGCCTGCTATTCGCCCCTGAGAGCAACCACCGGATCCAGCCGCATGGCGCGACGCGCCGGGAAGTAGCAGGCGGCCATCCCGACGATCGTCATCAGCCCCACGACGCTGACGAGCGTCAATGGGTCGAAGGGCGACACGTTCCACAACTGGTTGGCGATGAGCTTGGTCGACGCGACACTCAGGAGGACGCCGAGTGCCGCGCCGATTGCGACGAGCTTCAATCCCATCAGGCCCACCATCTGAAGCACGCTCGCACGCGGCGCGCCGAGTGCCATGCGGATGCCGATCTCGTGGGTCTGACGCGACACGGTGTATGCGATCACGCTGTAGACACCGGTGGCCACGAGCACCAGACCAACCGACGCGAAGACTCCAAGCAGCACCAGGAAGAAGCGCGGTCCCGCGTACGAGAATTGCTGCAAGTAACCCGTCAGCGAGCCCGTGAGAGTCAACGCCACGTTGCGATCGACGGCCCAGATCTCGCGGCGCACGCTGTTGAGCAGCAACTCGGGATCCCCGTGCGTGCGCACGAGGATGCCGCGCTCGAACGCGCCTGTGAGGGTGAAGGGGACGAACACCTCGGGCGACGGGGGCTCCTGGATGCCCTGATTCTTGGCATCCCTGACGACGCCCACGATTTCGAAGACCGGATCCGGCACTGGGCCTTCCCGAAACGTTTCGAGCATCGACAGCTTGATGCGCTGGCCGATGGGATCGTCCTGCCCGAAGTACCGGTTGACGAGTGTCTGATTGACGACCGCGAGCTTTCGGGCGCCATCCACTTCCGCGGCGGAAAACGTCCGCCCCCTGGTCAAGCGCAGGCCCAGCGTCTGGAAATAGCCCTCGCTGCACAGCTGGAAAATCGCCCTCCATTTCTCAGTGTGAGTCTTCCCTGGAATCTCGATGTCGGTGCCAATTCCACCGTAGGGCGGCAGCGTCGTAGTCTCGGTTGCGACCACGACGCCGGGCAGCGCGTGGATCCGATCGAGGAGCGTTCGGAAAAAGCGCTGCTTTTCGGCGGCGGTCGTGTACTGACCCCGCGGCAGAGGAAGGCGCGCGACCAGAACGTTCTCGGGGTCCAGCCCGAGTTCGACCGTCTGCAGCGCGACGAAGCTGCGCATGAGCAGGCCGGCCCCCACCAGCAGCACGAGCGACAGGGCCACTTCGACGACGACGAGTACGCTGCGGAGCTTGCCGCGGCGGAAGCCGCCGCTGACGCCTTTGCCGGTATCTTTGAGCGGTTCCACCATGTCGCGCCTGGCGGTCTGCAGCGCCGGCACCAGCCCGAAGAGCAGCGTCGTCACCATCGCGACCACCAGGCTGAAAGCGAGCACCGGGACGTTCAACCGGATGACCGCTTCTCGCGGGATCGTGCCTTCGGGGATGAGCGCGGCGATGGCTTTCGTCCCGCCGTACGCAAACAGGCAGCCGAGAGCGGCGCCGCCCGCCGCGAGCAGCACGCTTTCGATCAGCAACTGGCGGATGACGCGCCATCGGCTGGCGCCGAGGGCGACGCGAATCGCCATCTCTCGCTCGCGCGCGGTCGCTCGCGTGAGCAGCATGTTGGCAACGTTGCTACACGCGATAAGCAGTAACAATCCGACCGCCGCAGCCAGTGTGTACAGCGTGGTCTTGAACGGGCCGACGATGCTGTCGACCCAGCTGATAGCGTTCACGGTGAACTGCTTCGGATAATTGTCGGGGTGGATCTGGGCCTGGCGGTGCGCGATGACGTCCATGTCGGCGGCGGCCTGCTCGAGCGTCACGCCAGGTTTCAACCGCGCCTGGAACATGAAGTAGCGGCGGCTGATCTCGGGATTGGCGCGATCCAGGCGGACGGGCCGCCAGAGGTCCGCCGCCAGCTTGGTGAAGCGCCGCGGCATGATGCCGATGAGCGTGGCGGGCGCGCCGTTGAGGATGAACGTCTGTCCCAGTATTTTTGGATCCCGGGCGTACTGTTTCAGCCACATCTTGTCGGCCATCACGAAGACGGGTGGCGCGCTCGGGGCAGCATCGGCCGGTGTGAATGTGCGCCCGAGGACCGGAGGAACGCCGAGAAACGTGAACATGTTGGCGGTGACGACGCCGCCTTGGTACAGCTCAGTCCCCTCGCCGGTCGACAGCAGCACATCCTCACCCGTGCCGCCGATGACTTCTTCGAAGACCTGGTTCTGCTCTTGATAGTCGAGGAACTCGGGCACCTGAAAGGCGCCGCGGCCTCCCGGTTGAGCCGAGGTCACGTCATGGATCTGGATGGCGGCGACGCGGTGCGCGTCCGTGTACGGAAACGGATCGAGCACGATGTTCTGAATCGCGCTGAAGATCGTCGTGGTGGCTCCCATCCCCAGCGCCAGTGTCAGGATTGCCAGAAATGCGAATCCTGGACGGTTCACGATGCCTCGCAGCCCGTAACGCACGTCCTGCCAGAGCGTCTGCATAATGCGGTTAGACGCCAGCCACGTCCCGGATGTTTGCTTTCCGTTACCCTTTCCTTGACCGCGGGGTTCAGTCGGCATACAAACGCGGTCCAGCGTCGTCCACGCATCGGCTCGACACGCCTGGAGTGCGGAGAGAAGCGCGAGCAACAGCGCTGAAAACCGACGGGAGGCATTTAAGTGAGATTCGCCAACCTGACTGCGGCCTCCCTCCTTGTCCTGGGCGTCTCGGCATTACCGGCAGGCCGGATGGTTCAGCCCGACATCGAGCTCTTCGCAGACGATTTCGCGCGCTTCGCCCCCGGCATGCTCTCGGCCCCGATGGGACTTCTGAACGGCGCCATCCAGGAATACCACTACATCGAGCATCGCGGTGTTCCAACGCACCCGTGGCGAAACCCGATTGTCCATCTCGACACGTGGGCAGCGGGCGACGAGGCGGGCAGCCCGTATCTCGAGCAGCACACCGTCAACCTCGAGCCGCAGCGCGTCACGCCGCTCTTTGTGACCGGCGATCCGGAGTGGCGCGACTATCGCGTCGAAGTGTCGGTCCGGCCGCTCTCTCTCCAACAGGAAGCCGGCCTGGTGTTTCGTTATCGCACCTCGCGTCACTACTATCGCCTCGCCTTCGAGGATGGCGCGCGGCTGCGGCTGGTCGTCAGGCTGCCGATCGATCAGGAATTTCGCGTTGCCGCGTGGCACGAGTTGGCCAGTGTGCCGTTCGCGTACGACACGAAGACGTGGTATCGGTTGGACGTCAGCGCGGTAGGCGATCGGTTGCGTGCGGGCGTGGACGGAAAGCCGCTCATCGACGTGCAGGATCGCGAGCTGGAGCCGGAATCGCCGGCATCACGGCGAACATGCCGGCGCGGTTCAAGTCTTTCCGCGTGACGACCACTCCGGCGTCTGCCGCAGATCTTCGCGGCCGCATCGAGCGCCGGACGGCCGATCTCGAGCGCCTCCGCGCGGACAACCCGAAGCCTGTGCTGTGGAAAAAGTTCGAGACGCCAGGCTTCGGCGCCGGCCGAAACGTCCGGTTCGGCGATCTCGACGGCGATGGCCGGCTCGATATGCTGTTCGCGCAGAACGTCGCCAAGGTGCGAGGTGACGCGTTCGATCAGATCAGTTGCCTGACCGCGGTGACGCTCGAAGGCCGTGTGCTCTGGCAGCAGGGGAGACCGAACCCGAAGAACGCGCTGCTGACCAACGACAACCCGTTTCAGATTCACGACCTCGACGGGGACGGACGCGTCGAAGTCGTGCTCGCTCGCGATTTCGAGCTCCAGGTCCTCGACGGCCGCACCGGCCACCTCCTGCGCAAGGCCTGGTTGCCGCAGCTCGGCACCGATCTCAAGGATCGTCCGTACGAGCTGAACGTCGGCGATTCGCTCCTGTTTGTCGATCTGGCTGGCACTGGCGCGCCGCGGGAAATCCTGCTGAAAGACCGGTATCGAGGCTTCTGGATCTTCGACAAGGACCTGAAGCTGCTCTGGCAGGGCGACGGTCAGACTGGTCACTATCCCTTTCCGTTCGACGTGGACGGCGACGGCCGACACGAGTTCCTCATCGGCTACTCGTTGTGGGGTGCCGACGGCAAGCGGCGGTGGAGCCACGACGCGGAGCTGAAGGATCACGCCGACGCGCTGTCGCTCGGCAATTTCACCGGTCGGCCGGCCGCGGGCGTCCGCGCGTACATCGACGGATCGGACGAAGGGTTCCTGGTCATCGCAGCCGATGGGACCATCGTCAAGCATCTTCGGCTTGGCCATGCGCAGACTCAGAGCATCGGGAAGTACCGGCCTGATCTTTCCGGGCCTGCAAATCCTCATCGCCACCTTCTGGCGCAACCCGGGGATCGTCACCCTGCTCGACGCCGATGCCAACGTCCTCGCGCAAGAGGAAATGATCCCTGGATCGAGCCACCTCGAGCCGGTCAATTGGCGCGGCGATGGTCAGGAGTTTGCGCTCCTATCCGGCAACATCAGAGAAGGTGGCATGATCGACGGCCAGCTGCGCCGCGTCGTCATGTTTCCCGACGATGGGCACCCCGATCTGGCGTCGGCCGTGCGAGACGTGACGGGCGACGCGCGCGACGAAATCGTGCTGTGGGATCAGACGCGGGTATGGATTTACACAGGTGATCGGCCGTTCAAGGGGGCCGCGCCCTATCATCCGACTCGCAACCCCCACTACAACGACTCCAACTACCGATCGACGGTCTCGTTGCCGTCGACTGTGGGTGGGCGATGACAGTGGTCAGACCACCATCGCCAAGCCGGCCCTATTCGCGTCCGGCGTCGCCTCTATGGGCGATGCAATCGATTGCATTAGGGCAACCAGCCGAGAAAGAGGCCGATAGGCCCGAGTGGTCAGACCTCTCGGTAACCGGTAGGAGGTTTACTTGAATTGGTGTCTGTAGTATCACGGTCCCGCTGCATGACGTGCAATTCCTGAAGACTTCAATGGGGGGAGGAACCATGAGACGGTATGTGAGTCTCGCCGCGCTCGCGCTCACACTGTGCATCTGCGCTTTAGCCCCACGGCGGGCCGACGCCCAGGACTTTCGCGGCGGCATCACCGGGCGCATTACCGATGCGCAGGGTGGCCGGCTTCCAGGTGTCACAGTCACGGCGACCCACGTCGCCACCAACGTCGTCTCGACGGCGACAACCGACAGCGACGGAGGATTCTCAATCCCGTACCTCGCGCCGGGCGCGTACAAGATCACGGCCGAGCTTTCAGGCTTCAAGAAGCTGGCTCGGGAAGGCATTGAGGTGAGAATCGGCGACCGTATCGAATTGCCGCTCACGCTGCAGGTCGGCAACTTCGAGGAGACCGTGTCGGTCGCGTCCGAGGCGCCGCTGCTCGATACACGTAGCGGCTCGGCCGGGCAGGTCATCGACGAGAAGCGGATCGCCTTGATGCCGCTGTCCGACGGGAACCCCTTCGTGCTGGCGCGGCTCGCCCCCGGCGTTTCCTACCACGGCGATCTGAAGTTCTCGCGGCCGTTCGATAACGGCGGCACATCGGATTTCACCGCCGACGGCGGCCCGGGTCGCAACGAGTTCACGCTCGACGGGTCGCCGAACATGGCGAACGGTCGACGCGTCGCCTTCGTTCCGCCGGCCGGCGCCGTGCAGGAGTTCAAGGTCGAGACCGCCACCTTCGACGCGCAGCAGGGCCACACCGCCGGCGCGACGGTGAACGTCACCCTCAAGAGCGGCACCAACCGGTTCCAGGGCGACGGCTATTACCACTACCGGGACGAGGCCATGTCGGCCAACGACTTCTTCCTCGAGCGGGCCGGCCGTCCAAAGGACGACACCGGCTACAAGCGCTACGGCTTCACTGCCGGCGGACCGGTCGTGCTCGGCAAGCTGTACGACGGCCGCAACAAGACTTTTTTCTTCACAGCCTTCGAGTGGCTCTACGACACGTTCCCCGAGCCGGGACAGTTCACGGTGCCGACTGCCGCCCAACGCAATGGCGACTTCTCGGCGTTGGCCTCGCAAGGGATTTTCATCTACGACCCGACGACCGCCGTCAGACGCGCCGATGGACGCATCGAGCGCCAGCCGTTCTCAGGAAACATCATCCCGTCGAACCGCATCAGCCAGATCGGGCGCAACTACATGGGCTATTACCCGATGCCCAACCAGGCGGGAGACGCGCAGGGCCGCAACAATTACATCAGCACGAACTCGCGCGGCGATGATTTCTACTCGATGAACTACCGCGTCGACCACAACCTGACGAACAAGCAGCGCTTTTTCGTCCGTTATTCCCGGAACAACCGCGTCGAGAACCGCGGCAACTGGACCGGCGAGCTCGAGGGCATCAAGCCGGTGGGAAATTTCCTGTTCCGAATCAACGACGCGCTCAACGTCGATCACGTCTGGACGATGTCGAATACGTCGCTGCTCAACGTGAGGGCGAGCTGGTCGCGCTTTCAGGAGCCGAGCATCCGCCAGAACCAGGGGATCTTCGACCCGCTCAGCCTCGGGTTCCCGACGGCTGCGAGCCAGTACTTCGGCAGCAACCTGTACTACCCGCGCTTCGAGATGGACGAGACGGTGTCGTTCAGCGATCTCGGCGATTCGTTTGCCGGAGGCATCAACACGAACATCTATTCGTTCCAACCGACCTGGACGCTATTTCGCGGGAAGCACAGCTTCCGCTCGGGCGTGGACTTCCGCGTGTATCGCGAGGACAGCTTCCCGAGCGTGCACTCGGCCGGACGATACGACTTCGCCCGTGGCAGCGTGTTGACGCGGCAGCTCGACAACTCGCCTGCGGCGGCGGTCGGCCAGGACCTGGCGGCGATGCTGCTCGGATACCCGAGCGGCGGGCTCATCGATCGCAGCGCCGATCGGTTCAACCAGGTCCTCTATGGCGGTGTTTTCTTCCAGGACGACTGGAAGGTGAATTCGAATCTGACGGTCAATCTCGGCCTCCGCTGGGAGTACGAGGGCGCGCCGACCGAGCGCTTCAATCGCAACGCACGCGGCTTCGATCCCGATGCGGCGTTGACCATCTCGAACGCTGCGCAGGCGGCTTATGCGGCCAATCCGATTCCGCAAATCCCCCCGTCAGAGTTCCGGGTACGCGGCGGTCTGATGTTTGCCAGCGACAGCGAACGCAACTCGATGCTCTCCGACATCAACAACTTCCAGCCGCGCGCCGGCTTCGCGTATCAGCTGAATTCGAAGACCGTCGTCCGCGGCGGTTGGGCGATCTACGCGGTGCCCGCGCTCTTCGACATCAGCGGCATCTACCAGCCCGGGTTCTCGCAGGCCACTAACATCGTCCCATCGCCCGACGCGGGCCTCACGATCCGCGCGACGCTGGCCAATCCGTTCCCCGATGGCGTGGCGACGCCGCCAGGCGACAGCCTCGGACCCAACACGTTCGTTGGACGAGCCCTTGGCCGCTTCAACAACGACCTCGACTACGTCAACGGTCAGTCGATGCGGTGGTCGATTGGCATGCAGCGAGAGTTGCCGGGCCTGTGGCTCGTCGAGGGCGCCTACGTCGCCAGCCGCAGCTACGATCTGACGACCGACTTCAACATGAACCCGGTGCCTCGGCAGTACCTCACGACGAGCAACGTACGCGACCAGAACACCATCAACTTCCTCACCGCCAACGTCACGAACCCGTTCTCGGGCCTGCTCCCCGGCGAAACGTTGAACGGAACGACCGCACAGCGCCAGCAGCTGCTCCGGCCGTTCCCGCAGTATCAGAACATCGACACCCGCCGCTACGACGGATCGAGCAGCTTCGACTCGGCCCAGTTCAGGATCACCAAGCGCTTCAGGGGCGGGTACATGGCCGATGCCGCGTACACCTGGTCCGACTTCAAGGAGCGCGTGACGCGCCTCAACGACACCGATCCCGACTACGAAGATCGCCTCAACGATACGCAGCTCACGCACCGCTTTGTCGCGAGTGGCATCTGGGAGCTGCCGTTCGGCCGTGAGCGGCGCTACGCGAGCGACAGCAATGCCATCGTCAACGGGTTGATTGGCAACTGGAGCATCTCGTTCATCTTCAACTGGCAAACGGGACGCCCGAACCTGACGATGGGCAACGTCTACTACGACGGTGATATCACGAAGGTGAAAACCAAGTACTCGAAGGATCCGGACGTGCCCGTCTTCGACACGAGCGGCTTCTATTTCCACGACGCCGCCGTCCAGACCAACGGCGTCGACGACCCGGCCAAGCAGCGCGCCGACCAGCGAATCCAGCTCGCCAATAACATCCGCACGATTCCGACGCGGTGGGACGGCCTGCGCGGGCAGGATTTCGTCAACTGGGACATGTCGTTCGTCAAGGCACTGGAGTTCGGCCGGGTTCGCGCGCAGTTCAACATCGAGCTCTACAACGCCTTCAACAGCGTGTTCTACAACACCCCGAACCTGACCCCGTCGAGCGCGGAGTTTGGCAAGGTGTCGAGCCAGAACAATCTGCCGAGAAACCTTCAGGTTGGGATGAAGCTGGTGTTCTGACCGAGCCAGTCGGTTCAAGGTTCATGGTTCAGGGTTCATGGTTCACTTCAAGAACTGTGAACTCTGAACCGAACTGTGAACCTTGAACCGTGAACCCTGAACCGTCGTTATCAGTGTCTTTACCCCCCTTCGTCGTCCGAGATCTTCCGGATCCGCCTAACAGTTTCTGGAGCATCGTTGGTCCTGGCCTGGTCGCGGCAGGCGTCGGCCTGTCGTCTGGCGAGTTCATCCTGTGGCCGTTCATCGCCTCGCAGGCGGGCCTCGTCTTTCTCTGGGGGGCCGTGCTGGGCGTCGTGACGCAGTTCTTCCTGAACATGGAGATCGAGCGCTACACGCTGGCCACGGGCGAGACGGCGCTCACCGGTTTCAACCGGTTTGGGAAACATTGGGGCCTCGTCCTGGCGGTGATGGTGTACTTCGCGAACCTGTGGCCGGGATGGATTCTGAGCGCCGCCACGCTGGCGAGTTACATCTTCGGCGGTAATCCCCGCTACATCGCGATCTCTGGGCTGATCGTCATTGGCGCGGCGCTGACGTTGGCGCCGGTCGTGTACGTCGCGCTCGAGCGGTTGATCATCGTCAAGGTCATCGCCGTCGGCATCGTGATCGCTCTTGGCGTGGCTTTTGTGATCACCGCCGACACCTGGCGGGCGCTTCCCGGTGGACTGATTGGAGTGGGGCAGGTACCACTCGAGCTTGGATTTGCGCTCCTCCTCGGCGCGGTGGCCTTTGCCGGCGCCGGAGGAGGGCAGAATCTCTGCCAGAGCAACTGGATTCGCGACAAGGGCTTCGGCATGGGGCAGGTACGTGCCGAGGCTCGTCAGCCCGCTGACTGGCCGTGCGACCGTCGACGTCGAGGCGCGTGCCGGCTCGGCCTTCATTTTCGAGGCGACGCCGGGCAACATGATGCGGTGGCGACGGTGGTGGCGGTTCGCGAATGTCGAGCAGGCGCTGACCTTCGTGCTCGTCACAGTCGCGACGATTTGCCTGACATCGATGCTGGCGCACTCGACACTCGCCGGCAGGCCAGGGCTGCCGCAGACCGTAGCCTTTCTGCAGATCGAGGGCCGGCGCTTCCAGGAGATCGTTGGTCCGTGGTTCGGCGTGCTGTTCTGGGGAGTCGGCTCGTTCTCGCTCTTTGCCTCGTCGATGGGAATCGCCGACTATACGAGCCGGCTGGCGGCCGATATCCTCAAGTCGACGTATCTGCGGTCCTCGACCGTGGCCGAGAGCCGGCTGTATTTCTGGCTCGTGTGGGTGCTGGTTGGGCTCGGGACGCTCATCCTACTCGTCGGCATCGATCAGCCGCTCGTCCTGCTCGTCATCTCGGCGTCGGTCGGCGGGACGATGATGTGCCTGTACTCGGCGCTACTCCTCGTCCTGAACCAGCGCGGTCTGCCAGAGCCGATCCGAGTGCGATTGTACCGGGTCGTAGCGCTTATCTGGTCGACGGCGTTCTTTGGCGTCCTCGCCAGCCTGACGATCTGGCAGCAGCTGCAGCGCTTGTTTGGTTGAGCCCGGCGGAGGAGAATCTGGTCTCGTGGAACAGTCCCTTTCTGAGCTGTCGGCGGCGGTGACATCGCGCGACGCGGACCGTGTCCGCGCCACGCTCGCGCGTCACCCGGATCTGCGAGCGATCCTCGACGAACCGATGCCGGGAGGGTCGTTCGGCCAGACGGCGTTGATGGTCGCGGTCAACAACGAGGATCGCGAGACAATCGACGCGCTCCTGCGAGCCGGTGCGGACATCAACGCGCGAAGCCACTGGTGGGCTGGCAGCTTCGGCGTACTCGACGGCGCCGAGCGATCGTTCGTTCCGTTTCTGCTCGAGCGCGGCGCGCGAGTTGACGCGCATGCGGCCGCCCGGCTGGGCATGCTCGAGACCCTCGAAACGATGCTGGCCGAGCAGCCGGCGACCGTGCATGCGCGCGGCGGCGATGGGCAGACGCCGTTGCATTTCGCGTCGACCGTCGAAATTGCC
Source organism: uncultured Acidobacteriota bacterium (assembly GCA_963773005.1). Lineage (GTDB taxonomy): Bacteria > Acidobacteriota > Vicinamibacteria > Vicinamibacterales > 2-12-FULL-66-21 > DATBJJ01. Next base: position 325,439 of record CAVYZR010000012.1, on the reverse strand, counting down.
GAACTACTGGTCAAGCGCGGCGCCGACATCGACGCGCGCGACATCGATCACGAATCCAGTCCAGCGCAATGGATGGTCCGCGACCGCCAGGAGGTCGCGCGGTTCCTCGTCGCTCGCGGGTGCCGGACCGACATCCTGATGGCGTCCGCGCTCGGGGACCTCGCGCTCGTGCGACGGCACCTGGATGCCGATCCGGCTAGCATTCGCACGAGAGTGTCGGAATCGTTCTTTCCCAAACAGAACCCGCGAAGCGGCGGCACCATCTACACCTGGACGCTCGGCGCCGACAAGACCGCGCACGCGATCGCCCGCGAGTTCGGTCATCCAGACATTCTCGCCGAACTCGTGAAGCGTAGTCCGGCGACCTTGCGGCTGATGGTGGCAGCCCGAGCTGGCGACGAGGCTGCCGTCCAGCAGTTGATGGCGAGCGATCCGACACTCGTCTCGCGGCTCACCGACGAGGATCGACGAGCGTTGCCCGATGCGGCGAGAGACGACGACATCGAAGCGGTCAAGGTAATGCTCGCGGCTGGCTGGCCCGTCGACGCTCGTGGCCAGCATCGCGCGACGTCTCTGCACTGGGCCGGCTGGAACGGCAACCAGGCAATAGCCCGAGAGTTACTCCGCCATGGCGCACCGGTCGACGTCAAGGGCGACGAATACGACGGCACGCCGCTCAATTGGACGATCTACGGCTCAGTCCATGGCTGGCGTTGCCGGACCGGCGACTATGCGGGGACCGCCGAGGCGCTCATCCTGGCGGGGTCGCCGGTTCCAGCGCTGACGCCACAGCTCGAGGCGAGCGCGCCGGTGCGAGCTGTTCTCGAACGTCACGCCTCGCGATGATCCTTCTTTCCGCTCCACAACAGAGCGATCGGGAGCGAAAACGCCAGGCTGCCGACGAGCGACAAGACCACGAACCATCCCCAGGACAGTTGCGTCACGCCCCACTTGGGCAGCAGGTAGGCCAGAACCGCCATCAGCGCGAGGGCTTCGAGTATGAAGGCGAGCGAGAGCGGATTGCTTTGCGCGGCAGCCAGCATCTCTGGCTGAACGAAGACGCCATACAAGAACGTGCCGTTCACGGCCACGAAGCCAAACGCCGCCAGCACCCAAAGCCAGAAGCGCTCTGCCGCGCTGTAGTCGACTCGAGGGGACATTCCGGGACTCCGGGACGGCACCCGACGGGCAGGGCCTTGCGGCCCGTGCCCGCTCAGGTGGCGCCAATCGCTATTTCTTCTCGTATACGACGAGGTTGTTGACCTTCTGGCCCTTGGCGTTGGTTCCACTCGTGGTGAGGATCATGGTCTTGCCATCTGCAGTGATGACTCGGCTGTATGTCTGCACGACCTTGCCGGCCTTCTTGCGGGTGCCCTCAACACGCTGGGTGTCCACTCTCGTCAACGCTATCGTGTCGTAGTCCTGCGATCCGGTGAGCGTGACGGGGACGTCCTTCCCATCGTAGTTCGCCGTGTATTGCGTCCCGGTGGGGTTGCCGGCCGCGTCAACTCCTTTGGCCTCGATCTTGTGCCCCTGACCGGCAGCGGTGATCGTCAGGGTTGAGCTCTTGGGCGGGGGACCTGGATCGTACTTGGATTTGGCGACGTTGAGCACCCACGTTCCCACCGTCGGATCGCTTTGGGCAACCGTCGTCTGACTCGTTGCCACGATCCCGGAAACCAACAGCAGAGCCGACGCGCGCAGCACGCTGACTACCTTCATGTTCGCCTCCATTTGAATGCGCGGATATTAGCACGCGATCCGAAGGCCGCCAGCAGAGACTTTTTCGGTTGTTGACTTTGCGTTCCAAATATACTTTACAATACAAAGTATGCGCGTGCGGTTCATCCTGCCGGCGTTGACGGAAGCGACGAGCCCCTTCTGGCGCCCGGTCAAGTATTCGCTCTTCCCACCGCTCGGGCTGGCGACGCTCGCCGCGTACCTGGCGCCCGACGACGAGGCAACGATTGAAGACGAGCACGTCCAGCCGCTGTCGGTCGACGACGGCCGTCCTCCGGATCTGGTCGTGATCCAGGTCTACATCACCAATGCCTACCGGGCGTATCGGCTGGCGGACGCGTACAGGGCCTGGGGCAGCTTCGTCGCGCTTGGCGGTCTGCACGTGACGTCGCTTCCAGAAGAGGCCGCCGCGCACGCGGACGCCATCTTTCTCGGGCCAGGGGAGCAGACGTTCCCGCAGTTTCTCGAGGACTTCCGCGCCGGGCAGGCCCGTTCCCGTTATCAGTCGACCTCGGGACGGACACTCGAGCGGCTCCCGCCGATTCGCCGCGACCTCATCAGGCGGCGCAACTACCTCGTCCCGAATTCGATCGTCGTGACGCGTGGCTGCCCGCAACATTGCGACTTCTGCTACAAGGACGCCTTCTTCGGCGGGGGCCGTTCGTTCTACACGCAGCGTGTGGACGATGCGCTCGCCGAGATGTCACGGTTGCCGGGCCGCCACCTCTATTTTCTCGACGATCATTTGCTGGGCGATCGACGATTCGGGCGCGCGCTGTTCGACGGCATGCGCGGCATGAATCGGCTGTTCCAGGGCGCGGCCACCGTCGACTCGATCCTGCGCGACGACCTGATCGAGCGTGCCGCCGATGCCGGGCTGCGGAGCCTCTTTGTCGGATTCGAGACGCTGACGCCGGCCAATCTCGCCAGTAGCAACAAGCGGCAGAACCTCGGCCGTGACTACACGGCGGTCACAAAACGCCTGCACGACCTCGGCATCATGATCAACGGCAGCTTCGTCTTCGGGATGGACGAGGACGACGAGGACGTATTCAGGCGCACCGTCGACTGGGCCATCGAGCAGGGCATTACGACCGCCACGTTCCATGTCCAGACGCCATATCCAGGCACGCGGCTCTACGCGCAGATGGAGCAACAGGGACGTATCACGACCAGGAACTGGGATTTGTACGACACCCGCCACGTGGTCTATCGTCCGGCGCGTCTGAGCCCGGAGGCTCTGGAGGCGGGATACCACTGGGCGTACCGGGAGTTCTATCGTTGGTCGTCAATCGCCCGCGCGGCGCTCGCCCACGGGTCGCGAAAGCACCAGGCCAAGCACTTCGCGTACTCGGCCGGCTGGAAGAAGTTCGAGCGCGCGTGGAATCTGGTGATTCGGTTGCGACAACTCCGGCAGATGACGCCGCTGCTTGAAGCGGTCCTATCAAAGGTGACGCGATCCGGTCCTGATAGCCAGACGTCAGTCGTTCAGGGTGTCCCGGCCGGGCGGATTCCAGGGCCGCAGTCGGGGCAGGAGGCGGCGCACGTGGCGCCGGTACTCCGCGTATGAGGCCCCGAATCGCCTTTCAAGCTGCGGCTCCTCGGAGAGCGGTATGTAGATCAGGTTGATGACGAGAAACAGCAGCGCCCATAGCCCGTGCGCCCAGGATCGCAGCAGCGACGCCTCGCCGATCAGCACAAACAGCACGCCAGAAATCATCGGGTTCCGCACATACCGATAGGGCCCCTCGACGACGAGGTGCTTCGGCGGATCCCACGGCGCGAGCGTGCCCTTTCCGCGGACGGCAAACTGCCGAAGAGACGACGCAAACAACAGGAGACCCACAGCGAGGCTTGCCGCTCCAATAAGCTGCGCGAGGATCTCCGGCGTCGTCGTGCCGATGGCGAACCGGATGCCGTGGCGACGCGCGAGCCAGATCGGGATGACGACGGTGACTGTCACCGGCAAGATCGCGATCGAGAGAAGCTGTCTGAGAATCATCCGACCGGGCCGCTCCGGCGAAGGCGCGCATGGTAACATGCGCGCCGCAACCTTGATTCGCAGGCACACACCTATGAGCGTAAACGATAGAACGGCCGCGAGCTTGTCGCGGCGGCACGCGTTGAAGACGATCGGCGCAGCGGCAGCCACGGCGATCGTGGGTTCCCGAGCCGGCGCGGCGCAGTCGCAACAGCCGCCGGTCAGCCCGCCGAGCACGGTGACGAATCCGCCGCGAGACTTCGGCCCGAACGCGCCACCGACGACCTACTTCAATGATCCTGACATCCTCGTCGTCGATCCCGCGTTTGGGGGTCTCATTCAGGTGAACTCGTCGATCAAGCGATTGTGGACCGGTGCGCTGTGGGCGGAAGGTCCCGCATGGAGCGGGCTCGGACGGTATCTCGTCTGGAGCGACATCCCGAACAATCTGCAACTTCGCTGGCTCGAAGACGATGGCCGGGTGACCGTCTTCCGCAATCCGTCGAACAACAGCAACGGCAACACCTTTGACTTCCAGGGCCGTCAACTGTCGTGCGAACATCTCACGCGCCGCGTCGTCCGATACGAGCACGACGGCTCGATTACCGTGATCGCGCACGCGTTCGAAGGTAAACGCCTGAACTCACCAAACGACGTCGTCGCTCACCCTGACGGGAGTTACTGGTTCACGGATCCGCCTTACGGCGGTCAGTTGTACGAGGGGCAGCCGGATGCGGCAGGAGGTCCGACGAATCCCGCCGGGCGACTGAACCCTCGCCTTGGCCAGCCGCCCGAGGCCGGCGCGATGAAGCGCGAGCTGCCCACGAGCGTCTACCGCGTGGATCCGAAGGGCCGTGTGACACGGGTGGTGACCGAAGAGCAGGTACCGGATCCGAACGGCCTCGCGTTCTCGCACGACTACAAACGGCTTTACGTCGCGAGCACGGGGCGAGGACCTGGTGATGCCGGTCCCGGAGGCAAGGGCGACATGCATGTGTTCGACGTTGGCGACGGCACGCTGTCGAACGGCAAGCGGTTCTCGGATTTCATGATTGACGGCGTCGGGTGCGCGCCTGACGGCGTGCGCTGCGATGTCCACGGCAATGTGTGGTGCTCGAGCAACGCCGGGCGGGCGGTGGGCTACAACGGCGTCACCGTCTGGAATCCCGAGGGCAAGCTGATTGGCCGGATTCGGCTGCCGGAAGTCTGCGGGAACGTCTGCTTCGGTGGGCCGAAGCGCAATCGCCTCTTCATGGCCGCGAGTCAGTCGCTCTACGCGGTCTACGTCAACACTCAGGGGGCGGGGCCGGGTTAGTTCACGGGTCACGGTTCAGTGTTCAGGGTTCAGCGATGCCGAACGTCGCATGAACCCTGAACCCTGAACCGTGAACCCTGAACCGTGAACCATCAGAGATACACGTCTTGAATTGGGGCCTCATCGGGGCGGGCGATATTGTCAGGAAGCGAGTCGCGGCGGCGCTTCGGGACGCGCCGGGCAGCCGGCTCGTGGCGATCAGCCGGGCGCGGGCCGACCTGGCGGAATCGTTTGCGAAGGCATGCGGCGCCGACCGTTGGCATGCGCGGTGGCAGGATCTCGTCCGCGATCCTGGCATCGACGCCGTTTACGTGGCCACGCCGGTACGGCTCCACGCCGAGCAGACAATCGCCGCGGCCGAGGCCGGCAAGCACGTCCTCTGCGAGAAACCGATGGCGATGGACGTCGGCGAGTGCGAGCGGATGATTGCCGCGTGCCGCGCGCATCGGGTCACCCTCGGTGTTGCCTACTACCGCCACTTCTATCCAATCGTTGCGCGCGTGCGGGCGCTCCTCGCAGCTGGTGAAGTCGGGAAGCCCGTCCTCGCGCAGATCGACGCGTTCGAACGGTTCAATCCGCAGCCGCACGAAGAACGCTACTGGTTCGTCAAGCGGTCGGAAGCGGGCGGCGGGCCGATGTTCGACTTCGGCTGCCACCGCCTCGAGCTGTTGCTCTCGCTGTTCGGGCCGGTCCGTCAGACTCTAGGGCTCACTGCGAACGTGGTATTCGACCGCGAAGTGGAAGACACCGCCGTCGCTGCCATGACCTTCGCGAGCGGACCCTGCGCGACGGTGACGGTCACGCACGCCGCCATCGAGCCCAGAGACACGCTGCGCGTGTTTGGCACCGCAGGATCGATTCACGTGTCGGTTCTGAACGCTGGCGACCTGGTCATCACGCGGCAGGGGCAGGAGGTGCGCGAGACGCACCCACCGCCGCCGAACCTGCACCAGCCCCTGGTCGAGGATTTCGTCGAAGCGGTGCAATCGGGACGCGCGCCGTTCGTCGACGGGGAGGTCGGACGCGCCGTCGCCGAGATCGAAGCGCAGATCTACAACCGCGGGTGACCAGCAGCTACGTAGAAGAGGCCCCGGCCACGAACAGGACCATCCGCCACCGATAACACGGCTCACACGGACTGGTCGGCCACTGACAACTGTAGGACTGGACGGTAACCTGGTGAGATTCGTCGTCACGCTGCTCGCGATGGGTGCGACGCTCGCGTCGGTCGTCGCGAGCAGACCGCAATCCCCACCAGCGGCGTCGGTAACGCCACCGCTCATCACGACACCGGCTGGTTCAGCGGCGGTCGAGCAGACGACACCCGGCACCCGGCCGCCGGCAACGCTTGTCGAGAGCTTTGATGGTCTCGGCGTCGGCTTCGAGGGCCCTCAAGGCATGACCAACGTCCGCAACCCATCGGACAACACGCTTGCCGTCGGCCCAGACCACATCGTCCAAATCGTCAATTCGCAGACAGCGATCTTCACCAAGAAGGGCAAGAGGTTCCAGACGACAGGTCGCGTACTGTACGGTCCAGTCAACACGGCGAACGTCTTCAGAGGTTTTGGTGGCCAGTGCGAGGCGACCAACAACGGTGACGCTGTCGTGCGTTTCGACCAGATCGCGAAGCGCTGGCTGGTCGTGATGCCACTCTTCAGGCGCGGGCCGGTACGGCCCGATCAGCCTGAGGTCTGGAAACCGAGCGACAAGGCGTATGTCAGCCCGCCAGGGATGCCGGGACAGCCCGGGGCAGCGATGACGCTCGTTCAACCTCCGCCGCCCCCGCCGCCGGATCCGTCGGCGACGGGCCAGCGCGGCCGAGGCCAGCCTGGAGGCCGGGGACAAGGTCCATCAGGCCCCTATTCGATGTGCTACGCGATCAGCTCGAGCGACGATCCGATGGGATCGTATTTTCGCTACGAATTCCTTCGTCCGCTCTTTCCCGACTACCCCAGACCAGCAATCTGGCGCGACGGTTACTACGTGCCGACGAGCACTGGCGACGAGGTGATCGAGAAGCACGCCTGCGTAGTCGAGCGTGCAAAGATGCTCAAAGGTGAGCCGGCGCGCGAACAGTGCGTCGTGCTCGACGGCGTGGGCTTTCTCAACAACGCGGATGTTGATGGCACGGCGATGCCGCCGGCGGCCGCGCCCAACATCATGATGACCGCCGGGGGCTCTCAGCTGAAGAACGTCCTTGAAGACGACGGCGTGTATGCGTGGCAGTTCGCCGTCGATTGGAAGGACGCGGCGAAGACGACGGTGACAGGGCCGGACAAGATCGCCGTCGCGCCGTACCACTATCTGTGCGACGGCCAGCTCAAGAACTGCGTGCCGCAGCGCGGCTCGGACCGCCGGCTCGATTCGCAGGGCGACAAGATCATGTCGCGGCTCGTCTATCGACGGATCGGCAGTCGCGAATCGATCGTCGGCGTGTATTCGGTGAACACGACCGCAGGTGGTGGGGGCGTGCGCTGGTACGAGTTTCGGCTCGATCGAAAGGGGAACGTTTCGCTCCACCAGCAGGGCACGTACGCGCCAGACGGGCTGTTCCGCTGGATGGCCAGCCCGGCGATCGACCGGTTCGGCAATATCGGAATTGGTTATTCTTTTGGCGGACCAACACAGTTTGCTGGTCAGCGGTTCGCCGCCCGCTTATCGAGCGACCCCCCTGGTCTGTTGACCGTTCACGAGGAGGTACTGGTCGAGGGCGAGGACGTCCAGACGGGCATGCGGTGGCAGGACTACACGCAGACGGCGATTGACCCGTCGGATGACTGCACGATTTGGTACGTTGGCGACTACATCAAGAAAGGGGCGTCGAGCTACTCGAGCCGCATCGGTCGTTCCAGCTGCCGGGTTGTGACTAGACGAATGCTCTGAAGACCTGTTGGGAGAGGACGGAGTTCACGGTTTTCACCACGGAGAAACGGAGCCGAGGCCAGTGGGAGACGCGCGGAGAGAACGAGCTTGCTCGACGGAAACGCCCAGCTGGAGAATCCTCTCCGTGCGTCGCCCACTGATTTCGGCCCCGTTCCTCCGTGGTGGATCTTGTCCGTGATCTTCGTCCGCTCCGGAACAAACACCAGATTAGTCGCTCCCCAGGCGCAGCGCTGTAATCTTCGCCTGCTCGCTGGCCGCAATCTGGATCTCGCGGTCAGGGTCATTGCCGAGGCGTTCGGTGAGCATTGCCAGCATCTGGTCGGCGCTCAGACCCGAGGCGCAGACGATGAAGATGTATCCGAAGGTGTCTTCGTAGCGCTGATTCCCCTCTGCAAGTGCGTCGAGAATAGCCTCCGATGCCGAGTCGACTCCGGCCTGCTCGCGCGACGAGAGTTCGTGCGTGGCTGGAAACCGTTGACGGAGCTTCTCGCGATCACCGATCTTCGGATGGTGGCTGAATGCCTCACGCCAATCGTCTGCTGACAGGCCATTCCAATCGACACGCGCCGCTGAGAGCAACGCCTCTCGGCTGCCGAACGGCCGGCGGGCGAGCATTCGCTCGGTCCAGCGCGTCGAACCACACGCGCGGGCGAGCAGGCGGCGCGCCTCGTCACGCTCCGCCTGGTCAATCGCCTGCCACGTGTCCATAGATCCGCAACCGGCTGATGCCGCCGTCAGGGAAAATGTTCAGCCGGACGTGCGAGATTCGATCGATCGTTACCAGCTCTCGCGAATAGAAATGCCGGTGGTGCGGCTTGAGGGGCGTGCGCGGCAGGATCTCCCGCCACGCCGCCGATCCGAGGTCGCGCAGCGATGAGGACGGCACGGCGCTGCCCTCGAGTGATGCGCTTTCCGGGTAGTTGCCTTTGAAATGATTGGTGTCGATCTCGACCTTCGAGATCGCGGCGGTCGTGCCGAGCCGAACAATCGCCCAGTCGTATCCCGGACCACGCCGCCGGCGCGTTTCCCAGCCGTCGCCCATGTTCGTCGCCCGCCCGGGCATGATCATGTTGTCCTTGGCGCCGAAGTGCATGTCGCTCGCGCCGATAACCAGTCCACCGTTGGTGATGGAGGCGAGGTCGATTGCGCGGTGTTGTCTTGCGACGCGCGTCCAGTCCACCGCGACGTCGCCATAAATCCGCAGACGGGCGACACCGCCGTCAGGAAAGATGTTCAGTCTGACGTGGGTCCAGGGCCGGTCGTCGACGATGGGGAAGAAGTTGTTGCTGTTGCCACGCAGCGGAGCCGTCGGCAGCAGGGTGACCCAGGGCGTGTCCGCCGCGCAGATCGACGGCGTCGGCGCGCGAGGGCTGTCGATGCCCTCGAGCGAGCAATGCGATGGATAGTTGCCGGTGAAGTGGCTGGTATCGACATTGATGCCACAAATCTGCCCGCGCATGCCGAGGGCGATGACGCACCAGTCGTGGCCTGGTGTGCGGCGTCGGCGCGTTTCCCATCCGTCCATCCATTTACCGCGCGGCGTGAACTTGTCGGGGATGAAAATCGCCGGCTCAGCCTTCAGCAGGCTGGACTTTGGCGCGAAGAACTCGTCGTTGGCGGCGATGGCACGTCCTCCGACCCGCGCCGACGCGAGGTCGGCCAGGGCAGTGAACGGAGGAGTCAACGATGCGGTGTTATGATCGGCGCCCACTGATGTCGGTGTCCTGTTCGTCGCACGCACGGCCGATGTCCGGCGATGTGTCGGTGTGGTCCGCCGTGCCTGATCCGTGTGATCCGTGTGTTCCGTGTGTTCCGTGGTTAGGGATCGTGACACATGCTCGCTGAGACTGCCTACGGAAAATCGAGCGTCAGGCTCGTCAAGGTGTCGCGTCACGGCGACCGACACGACCTGAAGGATCTCACCGTTTCGATCCGGTTCGAAGGTGAGTACGACCAATCGTACACGGATGGCGACAACCGGGAGGTTCTGCCAACCGATACGATGAAGAACACCGTGTATGCCCTGGCCGCAAGCCACTCCGTTGCCGAGCCGGAAGTATTCGGCCGTGTGCTCGCGGAGCACTTCCTCGAGCGCAATCCGCGGCTGCGGCGAGTCCGCATCGAACTGACCGAGCAGGCTTGGGGCAGGATTGCCGTCGGCGCGCGCGAGCACGGGCAGGCGTTTGTCCGGCAGTCGGCCGAGGCGCGGTCGGCGACCGTGCAGGGCCAGGGCGATCGGATCACGATCGGGGCGGGCGTCAAGGACCTCGTGATCCTCAAGTCCTCCCGGTCGGGGTTTACCGGATTCCTGCGCGACGCGTACACGACGCTGCCTGATGTCGCCGATCGCATTCTCGCGACCGCGCTCACGGCGACCTGGCACTACCGGACGTCGGATCTCGACTTCAACCTGACGTGGCGCGCAGTCCGCAACACGCTGCTCGAGGCGTTTGGCGAACACGACAGCCGGTCGGTGCAACACACCCTCCACGCCATGGGCCGTGCCGTCGTCGACAACGTCGATGCCGTGACCGCCATCCGCCTCGTGATGCCGAACAAGCACCATCTTCCGGTGGACCTGACGCCCCTCGGGCTCCAGAACCGCAACGAGATCTTCGTGCCAACGGATGAGCCCTATGGGCTGATTGAAGCTACCGTTATGAGGTAGCACAGTCGTCAGAGACCTGATCTGTGTCGTTTGTCATCCGAAGCGAGCGTGTCGTACTGCCGGAGGGTCTTCGCCCGGCGGCAATTGTTGTGCGCGACGGACTCATCGCGGCGGTGGGCGAGCACAGCGAGCGGCCGGCGGGTGTAGGCGAGATCGACGTTGGAACGGATGTCGTGTTTCCTGGCCTCGTCGACACCCACGTCCACATCAACGATCCCGGCCGGGCCGACTGGGAAGGATTCGAGCACGCCACGCGTGCTGCCGCGGCGGGGGGAGTCACGACCCTCGTGGACATGCCGCTCAATAGCATCCCGCCTACGACGACCGTGGACGGCCTGGAGCAGAAGCGCGCTGCCGCGCGCGGCCGGTGTTACGTAGACGTGGGTTTCTGGGGTGGTGTCGTGCCAGGAAACGCGGACGACCTCGCGCCGCTGGCGCGTGCAGGTGTCCTGGGCTTCAAGTGTTTTCTGTGTCCGTCGGGCGTTGAAGAGTTCGGACACGTTGCAGAGGCGGACCTGAGGCAGGCGCTGCCTGTGACGGCTGCACTGGGACTTCCGCTGCTCGCGCATGCCGAGCTCCCGTCTTTGCTCGTCGAGCTGCAGAACGCCGATTCGGCTGACGGGAAGGTGGGTGATTCCCGGCGTTACGCGACATGGCTCGAGAGCAGACCCGACGCCAGCGAGCAGGGGGCGATCGAGCTGCTCATTCGTCTGGCATCAGAGTTTCGCGCCCGCGTGCACATCGTCCACCTCGCGACTGCCAGCGCGTTGCCCATGATCCGCGCGGCGCGAGGCGCCGGGATCGACCTGAGCGTCGAAACGTGTCCCCACTACCTGACGTTTGTTGCTGAAGAGATCCCTGACGGCGCGACACCGTTCAAGTGCGCGCCACCGATCAGATCGCGAGCCAATCGCGACGAACTCTGGAATGCGCTGGCGGCCGGTGAGATCGATCTCGTCGCGACCGATCATTCACCCGCGCCACCGACGTTGAAGCGGCTCTCAGACGGCGACTTCATTGCGGCCTGGGGCGGCATTGCCTCGCTCGAGCTAGGCTTGCTGGCCGTCTGGACCGGCGCCGCGAATCGCGGAGTGCCAATCGAGGACCTCGCGCGCTGGTTGTCCGAGCGTCCGGCTAAACTGGCTGGTCTCGTTCACAAGGGCGCCATCGCCGTCGGACGGGACGCCGACTTCGTCGTCTGGGACCCCGATGCCGAGACGACCGTCGATGCGAAGGCTCTCCAGCACCGGCACCGGGTGACGCCCTACGACGGCCGCCGATTGCGAGGCCGCGTGCGGACGACGATACTCAGAGGCACGACGATCTTCGACCGCGGAGAGTTCGCCAGCCCGCCCAACGGGGCAACTTTGAACCCTGAACCGTGAACCGTGAACCCTGAACCGTGAACTCTGAACCCCGAACCATGGACCCCTTGAACCTGTAAAATTCCCCCGTGATCACCACCCACGTCTTAGATACGTCGATTGGCCGTCCCGCCGTGGGCGTGAAGGTCATCCTCGAGCGCGGCGGCAAGGCGAGCGACTGGCAACTCGTCGGCCATGGCGAGACCGATTCGGATGGACGGTTGCGCACGTTGATGGCCGAAGAGGCGCCGCTCGAGGCCGGGGTGTACCGGCTCGTGTTCGACACCCGACGCTACTTTGAGGTTCGCAAAGTTCGAGCGTTCTATCCCTCGGTGATCGTCATGTTCGAGGTGGCGGACGAGCCGTCCAGCCGGCAGGCGCACTATCATCTGCCGTTACTGCTCAGTCCGTTTGGCTACAGCACGTATCGCGGTTCTTAAACCTCCTCACGCTCGCGCCTGCATGACACCGACACGTCGAGCACCCGCCGTCATTCGATCGGTGACCACGCGCGCGCTGGCGCCAATTGTCGCGGGCCTCCGCAAGACCAACGCCGTCTCCGGCCGCGCATATCCCGGAGAGAGGGGCGATCGCCAGCCCGTGCACACCTTGTACGGGGGCGCACATCTCTTCAAGGCCGACTCGGCGGTGAAGATCGGCGCGATGGCGCGCTCCATCTTTGACGAGTACGCGCCTGACGCCGGTGCCTTCACTGCTGCGCTCGCGCTTCCGCCGGACCAGGCCAGGCTCGCCGCTACCATTCGCGCCCGCGTCGTCGACAAGCTCACCCGCGAGCCGGTGGAGGACTATCGCATTGACTTCGAAGACGGCTATGGCGTCAGGCCAGACGACGAAGAAGACCGTCATGCGCAGTCAGTAGCCGAGGAAGTCGCCGCCGGTCACGCAGCGGGAACACTGCCGCCGTTCATCGGCATCCGCATCAAGCCGATGTCGAAAGAGCTGCACGCGCGCAGCCTGCGAACGCTCGATCTGTTCGTGACGTCGCTCGCGCACGCGGGTGCGGGCCGTCTGCCTCAGAATTTCGTGGTGACGATCCCAAAGCTCATGGGGCCCGGTCACGTGGCCGCCGTCGCGCGGGCCTGCACGGCTTTGGAGCGGAGGTTGAAGCTCGATTCGAGAAAAATCGCGCTCGAGTTGATGATCGAGACCCCGCAATCGATCCTCTCCGCCGACGGATCCTCCCAGCTCCGGCGGCTTGTCGCTGCAGGCGATGGACGGGTAAGAGGCGCCCATTTCGGCACCTACGACTACACAGCGCTTTGTGGCATCACGGCCCGGTGGCAGCAGATGCGTCATCCGGCGTGTGACTTTGCGAAACACATGATGCAGGTGGCTCTTGCCCAGAGCGGCGTCTGGCTCTCGGACGGCGCCACCAACATCATGCCGATCGCTCCGCACCGCGCCAACCCGGGCCATCGGCTGGCCGACCGCGAGCGTCGCGAGAACCGTGAGGTCGTTCATCGCGCCTGGAAGCTGCATTTCGACGACGCGCACCATTCGCTGGAGAATGGCTTTTATCAGGGGTGGGATCTGCATCCGGCGCAACTGCCGACACGCTATGCCGCAGTATTTGCCTTCTTCTTGTCGGCGCGTCCAGCGGCGACGGCGCGGCTCCGCAACTTTGTCGAGAAGGCCGCGCAAGCGACGCTCGTCGGCGACGTGTTCGACGATGCCGCGACGGGGCAGGGATTGCTGAATTTCTTCGCGCGCGGCTTGAGCTCGGGAGCGCTGACGCTCGACGAAGCGTGCGAGACCGGTCTCACGACGGACGAATTGCAGGCACGATCGTTTCTCAAAATCCTGGAGGCTCGGCGCAGATGAGCAGCGACGTAGCCGCCGACGAGTTGCTACTGCAGATGAGCAGTGGCCGGGCACCCTTCGTGCTCGATGTCCGCTCGCGCGCCGAGTTTGACGCCGGCCACGTGCCCGGAGCCAAGAGCATGCCGTTCTGGCTGGTGCCGTTTCGCGCCGCCACCTTGCCGGTCAAGCCAGACGATCCCATCGTTGTCTATTGCGGCCACGGCCCGAGAGCGCAGCTGGCCAGTGCCGCGCTCCAGGCGTGCGGCTTTACGCGCATCTCATGCCTTGCCGGGCACTGGGCCGAGTGGCGCGCATCAGGTCGCCCAGAGCAGAGAGAGGTACCGGGAGAGGAGCAGAGATAAAAGACGGCCAGTTGCGGCGTCAGTCGGCTCGCAGCGCGTCGGTCGGGTTCAAGCGCGCCGCGCGCGTGGATGGCACGAGCCCGGCCGCGAGGGACACGGCGAGGAGCAGAGCGACGGCTGCAGACATCGCCAGCGGATCTCCGGGCGCGACCTCATAGAAGACGAGCTCGCCGGCGGCCCGCTCCGTTTGACCAGCGGCGCCAATGTTCAAGGCCGTGCCGAAGCGGGCGAACATGGCTTCGAAGACCTGGTTGTTGTCCCGCAGCTCCCGGTAGAAGGGGTAGGAGAGTTCGCCGCCGTCGCCCCAGTTGTTGCCATAGCGATGTCCGGTAAAGGAAACATGGACGAGCGCATCCGGGTCCGCGACCGGAAGCGCTCGCAGCAGGATCTGATCGACCAGCGTGAACACGGCGGCGTTGGCGCCGATGCCCAGGGCGATCGAAAGGATGGCAATAGCGGGAAACCCCGGCGTCTTTACCCAGGTCCGCAACACCAGCTGCAGGTCAGACAAGACAGCAGTCACAAGCGCTTAGACGGCCAAGGGGCGAGTCTCGTTGGAAGCGAAGTACGAATGCTGGCTAGTGTATTTCCGGCTCCTCGATCTTCGCCGTGCCCTCGAGAAAATCGAAGTCGCAGCCTTTGTTCGCCTGTGTCACGTGTCGGGCGTAGAGGTGACCGAAGCCTCGCGGGTACGCCACCTCGCGCGGTTTCCAGCCAGCCCGGCGGCGTGCCAGCTCGTCGTCAGCGACGCGAAGCGTGAGGCGCCGGCCCGGCACGTCGAGCTCGATGAGGTCACCGTCGCGCACGAACGCCAGCGGCCCACCGGCGAAGGACTCCGGCGCGACGTGCAGCACGCACGCGCCGTACGACGTGCCGCTCATGCGGGCGTCAGAGATCCGCACCATGTCGCGCACCCCTTGCGCGAGCAGCTTCTTGGGGATCGGCAGCATTCCCCATTCAGGCATGCCCGGCGCGCCGAGCGGACCGGCGTCTTGCAGGACCAGCACCGAGTCGGCGGTGACGGGGAGCGCCGGATCGTCGAGGCGCGCCTCGAGGTCGTTGTAGTTCCGAAACACGACCGCGGGTCCGGTGTGCTGGAGCAATCGTCGCTCCGTGGCTGTGTGCTTGATGACCGCGCCATCCGGCGCGAGGTTGCCGCGCAGCACGGCGACACCGCCCTCGGGGCCGATCGGGCTCTCGCGCCGCGCGATGACGGCATCGTTCGACACGAAGGCACCCTCGACGTTCTGGCCGAGCGTCTGCCCGTTGATCGTCAGGCAGTCCGTGTGCAGGAGATCGCGCAACCGGTCGAGTACGCCGCGGAGCCCGCCTGCATAGTAGAAATCTTCCATCAAGTAGGCGCCCGACGGGCGGATATTGGCGAGGAAGGGCGTGCGTCGCGACAGCTGGTCGAAACGATCGAGATCGAGCTCGGCGCCGGCGCGGCCTGCCATCGCGATGAGATGAATGATGGCGTTGGTCGATCCGCCGAGCGCCATCGCGGCGGTCACCGCGTTTTCGAAAGCCTCCGTCGTCAGGACCTCGCGCGGCTTCATGTCTTCCCAGACCATCTCGACGACACGCCGTCCGGCCGCGGAGGCCATCCGGGAGTGCGCGGAATCGGCGGCCGGGATCGACGAGGCCCCCGGCAGCGTCAATCCGAGCGCGTCGACTGCCGCCGCCATCGTCGAGGCCGTGCCCATGGTCATGCACGTGCCGAAGGAACGAGCGATCCCGTCTTCCATCTCGCGCCACGTGCACTCGTCGATCGTCCCGGCGCGGCGTTCGGCCCAGTACTTCCAGACGTCAGTGCCCGATCCAAGCGGCTGCCCGCGCCAGTTGCCGCGGAACATCGGCCCGGCAGGCACGAAGATGAACGGGAGGTTCGCGCTCGTCGCGCCCATGACCATCGCCGGCACGGTCTTGTCGCAACCGCCGAGCAGGATGGCGCCATCGGCCGGGTACGAACGCAACGCTTCCTCGGCCTCCATCGCCAGCAGGTTGCGGTAAAGCATGGTCGTCGGCTTCATGAAAGTCTCGCCCAAGGTCAAGAGCGGGATCTCCATGGGGAAGCCGCCAGCCTGCCAGACGCCGCGCTTGACGTCCTCGGCGCGCAGCCGGAAGTGCGCATGACACGGGTTGGCGTCGCTCCAGGTGTTGAGGATAGCGATGATGGGTTTCCCGGCCATGTCGTCGGCCGTGTAGCCCTGTTGTCGTGCGCGCGACCGGTGGCTGGACGAACGCAAGTCGTCTTTGCCGAACCAGCGGTAACTGCGCAGCTCTGTCGGAGTCTTCCGGGGACGATTCACGCGTCGCGCTCCCGCAACCCGCGCGCCACCGGCGCCAGTTCGGCCAACTGCGCGGCGCTCAATGGTGAGACGTATGGTGGAATCGGCCCAGCGGGCGCGATGCCGGCGAGTTCGGTTGCGTGATGAAGCACGCGCGCCGGGCCCCAGGCGTCGCGAACGTCTTCGAGCGGCATGAACTCGGCCCTGAGGCTCTCGGCCGTCGTCCAGTTACCATCCGCGCAGGCCATCAGGAATTCGCTGCACAGACCTGGCGCGATACAGCCGGAACCGGTCGTCATCCCGCCGAGCTGGAAGTCGCGAAGATGCACGACCGCCGGTCGCTCGCCCATGCCGGTGATGACGCGCCGGCGGTCGACACGCTTGAGGAGTCCGTCGAGCATCGCGTCCTTGCGCGGATCCTGCCGGACGATCGCGTACTTGATCGCGATCGCGACGCCGTCATCGACCAGGCGGCCGATCGCGTCAAGCGACTGCTCCTGGTCGGGCCCAAAGCCGTCTTCCGACTTCAGATAGATGATGAGCGGCATGCCCGCGGCGTCGGCGATCTCGCGCATGCCGACCTCGACGCCCGCGGGGTCGCGCGGATCGCCGCACGGCAACATCATCGCGGTGGGGAAGGCGTGCCGACGAAGCAGGCAGGCCTGATCGATGGCGCGGCCGAACGAGGGACCCAGGCTTGGAATCGGCCACCGCGGCGCGGCAAACTCCGAGAGCCAATCGAGCAGCGACTCGTATTCGGCTAGCGAGATATGGTAGAGAAACGCGTTGCCGCCGTAGAGGAAGCGCGTGATGCCGCCGTCGGCGATGTGCCGGGCGACCTGTTCGGCCGCGTCGAGATCGAGGCTCCGCCGGCTGTCGTTCTTGCGCGGCAGCGGTGGGACCGAATAGACGCCCCACAAATCTTCGAGATCGAGAGAGTCGCGCTTCACGTTGGAACCTTTCCGCTGATGGCCTGTCGTCCGTGGCCCGAATCCACCTGCATTGCCCATGTTGTCCGTGGCTCAGAATACTGCGCGGTCCGTGGTTGAGGATAGCCCAGCCCGGCTACAGCTCGCGGCAGCCGGGACGTTACCCGTAGTTCGGTTGTATCACGGTCGCAATGAACGTTCCCTCGAGAAGACTCCGCCGAACGATGTTCTCAGTAGGCGATTGCGTAGCAATCACGGCGCGGATCTGCCCCGGCAAACCGATTGCCTGACGCAGGATCGATCATGACGGCCGTAGCGCACCCTGACATGCCGAAAGGTCGCAGCCGGCTCACGTCGTGGCCGCGGGCGCGAAGCTCGTTGTAGACCGCGTCAGGCACCGTGGCCTCGACGTTGAGCTTGTTGAACCCCGGCGTGTGCGGCCAGAACGAACCGTAGAAGTGCAGCGTTTGTACTCGTGGCCGCTCGAGCGCGGCGTGCAGGTTGGGGTACCAGTCATCCCAGAACTCCACCACGCTCAGCAGAGCCTGCAGAATCGTCTGGTCCTGGTTGTCTCCGCCCGGAGTGCCAAGAGCCATCATCGGCGTATCGCCCCTGAAGATCAGGCTCGGTGTCAGCGTGTAGCGCGGACGCGCGCGTGGACGAATCTGGTTCGCCCTGGTCGTGTCCAACCAGAACTGTTCACCACGAACGCTCATGCCGATGCCGGTGTCGCCGAGGATCACAGCGCCGGGGACCCATCCACCGCTCGGCGTCACGTCAAAGATGTTGCCATCCTTGTCGATAACGGCCATGTGCGTCGTGTCCTTCGATACGCCAGCGGAGTCCTGCCCAAGTGACGACAAAAGTAATGGGTCTGCTGCCGCACGCGCCATCGTGCCGGCCGTGGGTAGGTTGGCCCTCCAGTACGGCCATTCCTTCACCTTGGAGTCGAATCTCAACGGATCACCTGCGACGAACGCTTTCGATGCTCGCTGCGGATCGATCAGCGCTGCGCGTTCTTTCGCGTAGGCCTTCGAAAGAAGTCCTTCAGACGGAACGGTTACGAAGGCTGGATCGGCGTAGTACCAGTCGCGGTCCGCGTAGGCGAGCTTCAATGCCTCAACAACCGTGTGGAGGTAGTCGGCGCTCGCGTAACCCATGGCGTGCAGATCGAACTGCTCGAGGATATTGAGCGTCTGCAACAGTACCTGGACCCTGGCTGCCGAACCCGTGCTTGAAGACCGTGTAGCCGCGGTAGCTCGTCCGCGCGGGCTCCTCGACTCGTGCGAAGTACTCGGCGAAGTCACTTGCGTCGAATGGGGCCTCGTGTTTGCGCAGGAACGCCACCATCTCGCGGGCGATATCGCCCTTGTAAAAGCGGTCACGCGCCGCAACGATGCCGGCGGACCGCCCCCGAGCTTTCGCGCGGCGTTCCGCCTCGACCATGCGTCGCAACGTTCTGGCCGTCGCCGGTAGCTTGATGGTCTCGCCGGGCGTGTAGAGCGACCCGTCGGGCTTGAGCCAGTAGGCCTTGTTCCCGGGCCAGCGCTCGAAGAACTTCAGCTGGTTCCGGATCGCGCGGGCCGTGCTCGTCCGCATGGGGAAGCCACGCTCCGCGTATCCGATGGCCGGGGCCACCACGTCTTCGAAGCTCATGGTGCCCCATCGCTGAAGTACCGTCAGGGCGGCATGTATCGCCCCAGGCACCACGGCGGGATCGAGCCCCTCGCCTTGGAGGCTCTTTTGACGCGTCAAGTACCAGTCGACGTCCACCGCGCGTGGAGCCCAGCCCTGTCCGACCACCGACGTAACCTTGCGTTCCCGTTTCGGGTACACGAGTACCAGGGCTTCGCCGCCGAGGCTGTACAGATCCTGTTCGAGTACGCCACCCGCGAGGAGCGCGGCCACTCCCGCGTCGAACGCGTTCCCACCCTTCAGCAGGATTCCGAATGCCGCAGCGGTCGTCAGGGGGTGACCTGTGGACACGCCGCCTGACGGCCCCATCACGGCAGGTCGTAACGCCAATCCCGGATCCTGTACAGGCACCTGGGCCGGTACGACCTGGAGGAGGGCTGTCGCAACGAACGCAGCAACGAAGACGCCAGTGCGCCGGTGGTTCTGCTTCGCTGAGTCTCGCTGCATAGTCGAACGCCCTCCCGTGCTGCGTTGCGGATTGATCGCGGTCTATCGATCGCGAAAGACTGTCGGGTGCCGCCGCGTGCAGCATCTGTTAGACGTCACCGAACTTCAGGTCTGCGCTCGGGTGAAGCCGCGGCCGCTCGCGAACGCATCGTCCGGCCGGGATCTGCGGACCCTGCTGATAGCTGAAAGCTCAGAGCTGATAGCTGAACGCTGTGGTCACCGTTGGATGCGGGCCGAGCCGCCCTTGGCAAACGACCGCACCTGATCCAGCGTGGCCATGGTCGTGTCGCCGGGGAATGTCGTAATCAATGCGCCGTGCGCCCATCCAAGCTTGACGGCGTCTTCATGTGTTTCGCCGCTCATCAGGCCATAAAACACTCCGGCGGCAAAACCATCGCCGCCGCCGACACGATCGTGGACGTCGAGCTCGCACATCGGCGACAGGTACGCCTGCCCGTCGATCCACGCGACCGCGCCCCAGGTATGACGATTGGTCGAGTGCACCTCGCGAAGCGTCGTCGCCACGACCTTGACCTGCGGATATTTCTCGACCACTCGATCGATCATGCCGACGAACACGCCCGGATCGAGCTTCGACTTCGACGCCACCTCGGGTCCGGCGATCCCGAGGCCCTTCTGCAGGTCCTCTTCGTTGCCGACGAGCACGTCGACGAGCTTGACGATTCGGCTGAGCACCGACGGCGCCCGTTCGGGGCTGCCGGAGACACTCCAGAGCTTCTCACGGTAGTTGAGATCGAACGACACCACGGCGCCGTGCGCCCTGGCCGCCTCCATGGCCTCGATGATGAGCTCGGAGGTCGTGTCCGAAAGCGCCGCGAAAATACCGCCGCTGTGGAACCAACGCACGCCGGCGCCAAAGATCTCGTTCCAGTTGAAGTCGCCGGGTTTCAACTGCGCGGCGGCCTCGTTGGCGCGGTTGTAGAAAACCATCGGGCCCCGGACGCCGTAGCCCTGATCGCTGTAGACGGTCGCCATGTTCGGGCCGCGGGCGCCGTCGTGCTTGAAGCGCTTGTAGAACGGCCTGACGCCCATGGCCCTGACTCGCTCGGCGATGAGATCCCCGATCGGATAGTCGACCATCGCGCTGGCGATTCCCGTCCGCATCCCGAAACAATCGGCAAGATTGGCGGCGGTATTGAACTCGCCGCCGCTGACGTGAATTGCGCAGCTCTGGGCCTTCCGAAACGGCACCACGCCCGGATCGAGGCGATGAACGAGGGCACCGAGCGAAAGGAAATCGAGCGCGCCGTCGGGTCGGATCTGCAACGCCTTGGTCATGAGAGCTCGTCAGTCTCCAGGGGTCCACTCGGTATGAAAGACGCCATCGCGATCGATGCGCCGATAGGTGTGCGCGCCGAAAAAATCGCGCTGCGCCTGGGTCAGGTTCGCGGGAAGCCGCGCGCTTCGATACGCGTCGTAGTAGGCGAGCGAGGCGGCGAGCCCGGCCACTGGGATGCCGAGTCCGACTGCGGTCTGGACGACGAACCGCCAGCCGTTCTGAACCGCCGGTCGACCGATGGTGTCGCGAAACGATTCGTCGAGGAGCAAGTTGACGAGACCGCGGTCGCGCCGGAACGCGTCGCGGATGTCGCCGAGCAACGCGGCGCGGATGATACAGCCGGCACGCCAGATCTTGGCGACCTCGCCCGGATCGATGTCGTAATGATATTCGGCTGACGCAATCCGGAGGAGTGACAGGCCCTGGGCGTACAGACGTGATCTTGCTGGCGTAAAGCGCGTGCCGCGCCGCTTCGATGAGCTGCTGCCGGTCGCCGGTGGAACGAGCGGTCGGACCGGCGAGCACGCGACTGGCCGCGACGCGCTCGGCCTTGAGAGCCGAGATCTGGCGGGCTTCCACGGCGGCGTTGACAGTCGGAATCGGCGCCCCGACGTCGAATGAGTTCTGGCTCATCCACTTGCCGGTACCCTTTTGCTGGGCCTCGTCAAGGATGAGATCCACCAACGGTTTCCCAGTGTCCGGGTCGATGTGCCTGAGGGCTTGCGCGGTAATCTCGATGAGATACGAGCGGAGCTCGGCCTCATTCCAAGCCGAGAAGATGTCCGCGATCTCGAGTGCCGACAGACCTCCGCCGCGCTGCAGCAAGTCGTAGACCTCGGCGATGAGCTGCATATCGCCGTATTCGATCCCGTTGTGCACCATTTTCACGTAGTGGCCGGCGCCGCGCGGGCCCATGTAGGCCACGCACGGCTCACCGTCGTCGGCTTTAGCCGCGATCGCGCGCAGGATAGGGGCGAGCGCATCCCAGGCGGCACGCGGCCCGCCGGGCATGATCGCGGGTCCGTGCAGCGCGCCTTCCTCGCCGCCAGACACGCCTGTCCCGACGAAATGAAAGCCGGCCGACGCGAGCTCGTCCGAGCGCCGATCGGTGTCGACGAAGAACGAGTTGCCGCCGTCGATGAGGATGTCGCCCGCTTCGAGGTGCGGCTTCAGGTGCGCGATGACACTGTCGACGGCCTTCCCGGCCGGCACCATGACGAGAATGCGCCGCGGCCGCTCGAGCATCGCCATCAGGCTCGTCGGGCTGTCGGCGGCGGCCACCGCCTTGCCTTTCGCCGGACCGTTGACAAACGCCTGCGCCTTGGCCGCGTCGAGATCGTAGCCGACGACTGGAAAGCCGCGGCTCTCGATGTTGCGCGCAAGGTTCGCCCCCATCACGCCGAGGCCGACCACACCCATTGCGTACTTCACGATGACACCCCAGGCGCGTCCGGAGGGTTCCCGACGCGGAACAAAAGCTCGCCAGCGCGCGGTACCTTGTACGCGCCGCTCTTGATGTCGGTCGACCACTCGGCGAGATCGACATCGGACGGATCCGCATACTTGAGGCTGAGATGCTCGCACTGCTCGCGCGGAATACCCGTCGCGAGCGTCACGGTGATCCGCGGCGCCTCGACGTGGCGGTGGACGTCGTAGGTGCCGGGGCCCTTCACGTGCGTCGAGTGCGCCAGGATTCCCAGCGGGTAGCTCCCGAAGCGATCCCACTGTCCGAGGAAATAGTCGCGGCAGTGATACCCGACCTGATTGATCACGTGCCCGTGAACGTGGCTGGCCTCACGGACGTGCGGCGCGTAGACGACGACTTCGCCGCCGTCGGCCACCGCGGGCTCGGTCTTGTAGACGCCCTTGGCCGCGGTCCACAAGTCCTGATACATCGCCGGCATGACGGTCAGCACGCGATCGAATGGCTGGTCGAGCCAGACGACGTGACGCCGGGCGGAGAGCGCCGCCGCCTGCCGCCACGCGTCGTAGTTGCCTCTCGCGTCGCCGCAGAAGACACCCGCGACGCCCTCGTAGGTCACGACCACGGCGAGCAGGGACAGGGGAGTCTGCAGCAGGTCAGCGGCGCGGTTGATGACCGCGCGGACCGGCGTATCGATCGTCCCGAGCACGTCCGAGCTCGTGATGAGCGCGCCCAGCCAATGCGTGAAGTGGATGATTTCAGAGGCCGCGATGCCGGGAAACAGGTACTTCGTGCCGCCAGAGAAACCGACCACCTCGTGAGGGAAGACGGGTCCGCAGATAAGGACGTGGTCGTATTCGACGACGAGACGATTGAGCGCGACCGTGACCGGCTGCTTCAGACGGCCGAGGCTGAGCTCCTCGATCGTTGCCGCCGGAATCGTTCCGAGCGTCGCAAACGTCGCCGGGTCATCCCAACGGTGATTGAAGATCCGTCGATCGCCGGCGCGGCCGTCGACAACCGTCCGCCCGACCAGCCGGCTCAACTGCTCGTCGCTCATCGGCGTGTGTGTGCCGAGTGCGACGAGAAAGTCGAGGGCCGCGACCCGCGGGCCGAGCTCGCGCTCGAGGATGCCGAACATCAACGGCATCGGCATCGTCCGGGTGCCATCCGGGATGAGGACGATCACCCGCTTGCCGTCGACCGGCAGGCGCTCCAATCCCTGCCGCGCCAGGTCGGCCACTTCTTCAGGCGAGAGATGCCCCTCGACGACGCCCCGTCCGACGACGACGCTCATCGTCGGAAATTGGTCGACGAGGCGGCGGCCGCGAACGTCTTGAACTCGCGCTCGACCGACTCCGGCGTCGCCGCGTTCAGGATCAGGACGCGATGGCGAAAAGTCAGCGACTTCCCGGGTTCGAGCGTCACGATCAGTTCTTCCTGTTTGGGATCGAAGACCTTCCGTCCGAACACGTTCGCCGAGAACAGGCCGTATCCCCGCGCGTGCCAGTAGGTGGGGGAGTTGGGGTTCGAGGGATGGTCGAGGATCGCGATCGTGACGGGCTCAGCGCCGATTTGTCCGGCGAGCATGCACCAGCGGCCGCGCGTTCCCCAGACCGCGTCGCCCTTGAGCCCTTCGCTGCTCGTGTACAAACCGGTGATGCCGGTGTTGTCGAGGACAGGAACCTTCGTTTCTTTTCCGCTGGCGTCGGTGAAGAGCTCCGGTTTCTCGGCCGGCTGCTCGAGCTCCCGCGTCACGCGAAGGCCGAGCGATCCTTCCTTGTTGTCGCGAAAGACCACGCGGCGGTCGAGCGCCGTGAGCGTGGTGATCCGGTCGATGCTGCGCGAGTCGCCGCCGCGGAAGACGAAGCGCGTCGTTTCGCGCAGGATCGCCGTGCCGTCGGGGGTCAGCCAGTCCATCTCGACCGCCAGCTCGCCGCGGTCGGCGCCGCTCTTGGTCTCGATGACCCGCTTGTGCCGGATCGTTCCCATCTTCGGCGCTCGATCGGCAGGGATGTCAGTCGAGTTGTTCCAAAAATCCAGGCCGTTGACGTCGCCGTGGTTGAACCAGAGGCCGACGTGATGCGGGTGGTCGAAACGCTCGCGGGGCCTCGGATCGAGCGGAAAGCCGCGCGTGACGAGCGTTCCGTTGGCGGTCCGCAGCGGATACAAGACTGGTTTCTTCAGCGTCTCGGGATAGATGTATGAGGTGAAGGGTTTGCCGTCGATCGTGATGTCGACGCGGCGCCCCGCCTCGTCTGCCACAACTTTCATGCCTTTCGCACTCGCCGTGGCAGGGGTCGCGGGAAGCCTTCGGATCTTGATGTTCCGGTACCAGACGCGGTCGCCATGATCCTGAAGCAGGATAAAGCCGTTCTGCAGCTTGCCGAAGCGCGCGACGTCCTTGAACTTGCTCTTCGCGACGGCTTCTCGGAGGGCGGGACTGTCGAGCTCGTACTGGAGCACGCGCGTGCCATTCAGATAGTGCTCCACGGTCGTGCCGTTCGAAACGATCCGGCTCTGGTTGAACTGACCGGCCGGCTTCAGCGGACGATTCTGCGCGGGCAGCACGTCGTAGAGCGCGGCCGTTTGACGGTGCGGTCCTACTTTCGCATCGGCATGCCGCTCGTCGTCGATGAGCTGGTACTCGTGGCCGATAGCCGATGGCATATCTTCGAGGACGAAATACTTCAGACCGCTGTTGCCGCCTTCGGCGATGCGCCACTCCCACGTCAGGTCGAATCTGTCGAACTGGACCGCCGTGATGATATCGAGCGCGCCCCGGGTGTCGGTGCCGTTGCCGGGATTGACGGTCAGTAGCCCGTCTTCGACCTGCCACCGGGTGCCGGTCGTGTCGGGTTTCTTGTAGCCGTGCCAGCCGTTGAGAGACTTCCCGTCGAAGAGAAGAATCCAGCCGGCCTTCTTTTCCGCCGCTGTCAGCTGGTTGCTCGACTCAGCCGGCGCTGGGGGCGCTGGGGGTTTCTGCGCGATGGTCGCCGACGCGAGCGACGCCGCAGTCGCCACCGCAGCGATCGCCGGCGTGATGTAGTGACTCAAATTCGCCATGGTTCCATCCTTCTCTCTCTCAATGGTCGCGGGGCCCCACCCCCGCTACCAACTGTGGATCGTTCCATCCTCAAGTCGCGCGACCGGCAGATAGGCGCGCTGGTAAGGGTACGACGCGGCAAGCGTTTCGTCGAGTTCCACGCCAAGTCCTGGCCGGTCGCCCGGGTGCATGGCGCCGTCTCGGAGCGTGTATGCGTGCGGAAACACGAGATCGGTCTCGCGCGTGTGCCCCATGTGCTCCTGAATCCCGAAGTTATGCACGTTCAGGTCGAAATGCAGCGCTGCGGCCATCGTTACGGGGCTGAGATCGCTCGCACCATGGCATCCGGTCCGGACGTGATATAGCTCAGCGATTGTCGCAATCCGGCGAAGATGCGTGAGACCGCCTGCATGGACGACGCTCGCGCGGATGTAGTCGATGAGCTGTTCCTGAATCAGACGGTAGCCATCATAGATGCTGTCGAACACTTCTCCCACCGCGAGCGGCGTTGTCGTGTGCTGCCGGATGGTGCGAAATCCCTCCTGAAGTTCGGCCGGCACCGGGTCCTCCATCCAGAATAAATGATATGGCTCCAGGCTTCGCCCGAGGCGCGCGGCCTCGATCGGGCGAAGGCGATGATGCACGTCGTGGAGGAGCGCGAGCCCGGATCCGAATTCCCGGCGTAGACGGTCGAACAACACCGGAGCGAACTGGAGGTAGGGCTCAGTGCTCCAGGTGCTTTCCGAGGGTTGCCCGCCACGTTCGGCCGGCTCGTATTGGCGCCCTGAGGTGCTGACACCGTAGCCGTGCTCCTGGCCCGGGACGGCGCACTGCGCCCGAATCGCCCGATACCCTGTCTTGTGATGGTCGGCGACCGCCGCGACGGTTTCTTCGAGCGTCGCGCCGCTCGCGTGGCTGTAGACGAGGACCTCATCGCGCGACGCGCCTCCGAACAGCTGATACACGGGCTTGTTCGCCGCCTTGCCCGCAATGTCCCACAAGGCCGTGTCGACTGCCGCTATCGCCGTCATCGTGACGGCGCCCTTACGCCAATACACGCCTTTATAGAGGTAGTGCCAGGTATCCTCGATCCGCCTGGCGTCCCGGCCGATGAGGAGCGGGACGACGTGTTCGGACAAGTAAGTGGCGACCGCCAGCTCCCGGCCGTTGAGCGTCGCATCGCCGAGACCCGTCAGCCCGTCCTCGGTAACGATCTTCAAGGTGACGAAGTTACGGCCCGGGCTGCAGACGATGACCTTGGCGTCGGTAATCTTCATTCCAAGCTCTGTATTATGTGCCAGGGCGGCTGGTGCGTCGGGCGGGGTGGGACGTTACTCCTGGGACGGCGTTCGGCGGTCGGCGCTCGGCGCTCGGGGCTCCTTACAGGACCGTCACAGGACCGTCGAATCACTCCCAGGCTCTAACGAACGCCGAGCGCCGAACGCCGCCCCACAGGGCTCATCCGCCGGGCCGTTCCGGCCGATACTCCCGGAGCGAGGTATTGATGATCTGGTTCTTTACGAGGGGCGCGGCCCAGATTGACGTCGAGGTCCACCGGGGGACGGAACCAGGCGCCTATACGCTGGCCGTGACCTATCCAGACGGGGCCGAACGCATCGAACAGTTCGCCACCGCGGCCCGCCTGGTCACCAGGACGCTGACGATTCAGCAGCGGCTCATCGACGAAGGTTGGATGCCGGCGAGTCCGGCGACGGGCAAGACGATGGTTCCGCGCCGCGTTCGCCGACGCCACGTCCGTTTTGCCGCGGCGACGGCCCGCCGGACGCTCGCCTCCATGCGTCAAAGCATCAGCAGGCGGCTCGCGGCGACGTTTGGACTATAACAGTCGTCAGTCGGCAGTCGTTGGTCGGTAGTCACAGTCGACAGTCACAGTCGACAGTCACAGTCGACAGTCTGAGTCGACAGTCTGAGTCGACAGTCTGAGTCGACAGTCTGAGTCGACAGTCTGAGTCGACAGTCTGAGTCGAGAGTCCGAGTCGAGAGTCCGAGTCGAGAGTCCGAGTCGAGAGTCCGAGTCGAGAGTCCGAGTCGACAGTCCAAGCCGACCGTCAGTCCGCCCAGAGCAGGGCGGCCATCAGAAAGAGCGTCCCGATTGCGGCGCCGGCGCCGACTCCCGCACCGATGGCGATCGCGCGGCCAGTGCTGCCGGATGATGCAGTCTCCTGCTCCAGAGCCAGCAGTTCGTCGAACGGCACTTCCACGAGCGGTTCGGCGACACGCGCGCGCGGTTGTATCACGAGTGCGCGGTCCGTCCGCTTGACGAGCGTCCCCCGGATGGTGCGATTGCCAGTGATAGTGGCTCGGACGTGCGAACCGACCTTCATCTGGCTGGCGAAATCAGCGAGGACGGTGCGGTCGGCAACTGCAGGCGCTGGAGCCGTCTGCACGCGAGCCGTCTGATTCATGGCGCAGCCGGGTGCGGCCAGTCCCACACACAAGAGCAATGCGATGAAGCGTGTCATGGTGTTCTCCTGTCTCCCGCTCAGAAATCCACTCCGAGCCCGAAACGCACCAGCGTTTCGTCCACACCTTTGTCGAAGACGACCTTGAGGTCGGTCCGGAAAAACGTTCGCGGATTGGCGTAGGCCTTGAAGCCGAATGTCGTGAACGGACGAGCGATGAACTCCGTCCGTCGCGGGTGCGTGACACGGCCGGGCACCGGTTGCGGTGCAAACACGTCGTCTGTCCGATCGATCTGCTCCCACGTCAGATCGAGACCGGCGCCCGCGAATGGATGAAACCAGGCGTTGCGAAAAAACTGATAGTGCTGACCGAGGGCGAGCCGCCGCGTGACGAACTCGTAAGTCGAGTTGACGGTGATTGGGCGCCTATCGATGACTGCCGACGTGTAGACGTTCAGCTCGGCGCTCGAGCTGATGCCCGCTTCGATATCGGTCTTCCAATGATCGGTCCAGTACCAGCCAAAACCTGCGCCGCCGTAGACGCTCCGGTTGTACCAGTCGTCGCCATAACGATCGGAGTTGAGCTCGGCTTTGTTCTCGCTGAGCCAGCCAAGCGTCCCGGTGACGTCCGCGCGTGAGACCGGCGCTGGCACCGTTTGAGCCCCGGCCAGGGGCGTGACGGCCAGAAGCGCGACCGCTACAAACGCTGCCCTCATACCCTCTAAGGCGCAGGCGTCCGGCGCACCGGCTCACAAGCACTGGCGTAGGGTGTGGAACGCTCGACTGGGACTGGGGACTGTCGACTGTGATTGTCGACTGTGACTACCGACTGACGATTGCCGACTGCCGACTGTTTTATTTCAGCTTATGCGCCCGCAACTCGCGCCGGATTTCCTCGATGAGCACTTCGGGATCGAGCAAATCATCGGCGAGGAGCACTATCGGCAGGTCGGCGGCCGTGGCCTGCCTGAGCGCCGCGGCATCGGCAACCCGGGCCACGATGATATCCGGGCGAAGCGCATCCATGACGCGGCTGGCTTCGTCGATCGTGCGCGTCGGCGCGACGGCAAAGTGGAGGCGCGCGAGAATAGCCTCGCACCGCGAGTTGCTGTCCTCGTTGTCGTCGACGATCAGGACGAGCGGGGCATAGCCCTTGCGGTCACCGTCACGCCGGCCACCGCGCCTCGTGGACCGCCGGTCCGGGCCGCGTCGGTGCTCATGTTCGTCGTTCATGCGCCGAAAGGCGATAACGTTGCCCATGCTGGGGAGTAAGGGCCTGTGCCGGGACCATTCTTGCCGCGGGAAGGGCGGGCGTCAAGCAAAAGGAAGAGGTTGGCCCTCCAGCACACCGGAAGTCGGCGTCGGCGGGCATTGCAAAACTGTCGGTCGGGGTCGGTCTACTCTCCGGCCCGGATTTTCTTGATCTTGGCGTCGCGATCGGTCGCGAACCGCTCGAGATCTCGCCTGAGCTCGGTTTCGCGCTCGGCGATCTCCGCCGGATCGAAGAGTGCAAGCACGTTTGACTGGTGCAGGATGCGGCGTTCGGCGACACGCGCGTCGTAGACGCTCTTGGCTTCCGTGATGGCGGCGCGCTGTGCCTCGGTCAGCACCTGGGCCTCGACGCCAGCCGCGACGTCCTGCTTTTTGAGCTTCTCCATCGCGAGCTCGAACGCGCTCTTCGGGGCTTCGGACATAGGTGACTCCACAAGGTACATCTTAGTCCGTGCCGCCACCCAAGACGACAAATCGACGGTGGCGCTGCCAAAACCTCTCACCGCGGAGCGCGCGGAGCCCGCAGAGCCACTTTACACCGGCGATCTCAGCGTCGTCGGCGGTGAAAGGCTTGTTGCTGTGTAGGAACCGCCAGTGCGGTTTGAGCAGTGCGAGCGAGCGCCGCGAGCGAGCCACGCGACCGGAGCGCGCCGACGAAGCGGCGCGCGAGAGAGCGTGTCGGGGAGTCCGAGGGGCAAAGCCCCTCGGGAAAGACTAGTCGGCCGTGAGCGTTCTCGCCGGATCGACGCGCGCCGCGCGGCGTGCGGGGAGGTAGCAGGCAGCCAGGACCGAGAAGGTCAGTGCCCCCGTGGCCACGAGGAGCGTCGTCGGATCGGTGACCTTGACGCCGTAGAGAACCGCGTTCAACGACTGACCCAGCGCGACCGCGGTCACGAGTCCCACCCCTACGCCAAGAGCGGTCGTTGCCAACCCCTGACGCATGACGCTCCACAAGATGTCACCCTCGGTGGCGCCAAGCGCCATGCGAGTGCCGATCTCCCGTGACCGTTGCCGAACAGCCGACGACATCACCGCGTACGCACCGATCGACGCGAGCGCCAACGCGACGCAGGAGAACAGGCCGAGCAGCCAGAGCAGCAGTCGCGTCGTGCTCATCGACTCTCGGGCGATTTGGGAGAGCGTGGCCGATTCGGTGACGATCACACGTGGCTCGATCGCCTTGAGCGCGCTCGTGATAGGCGCCAGAGCGGCCGACGGTTCGCCAAGCGTTCGCACGAAGAGCGTCGTGGCGCCCGATAGCACATATTCGAAGGGAAAGTACAAATCCGCCCGCGGCTGATCGGTCAGCCCGGCGCGGCGGATGTCGCCGACGACGCCGACGATTTCAGCGACGTCTTGACCAAGACGCACACGTTTGCCGACGGGATCTTCTCCCGCGAAGAACTGCTGCTGCACCGCTGCGCTGATGATCACGACCGGCGGCGCGTCGGGCCCGTCCCGCCACTCGAACAGACGGCCGGAGCGGAGGGGAATGTCGAGGGCCCTGAAATAGTCAGCGGAAGCCAGCTGCCACCCCACGTCTGGTGGCCGTTCTCCCGCCGGCACCGGTCGATCGGCCCGTTCGAAGGGCACGGTCCAGTTGTTGCCGGTCAGCGGCGTCACCATGGCGGCACCCGCGCGGCTGACGCCTGGAAGTTGGCCGATCGCGGGGAACGCACGGTCATAGAAAGCCCGCCGGGCGCTCAGCTCCTCGTACCGGTCCGCCGGCAGCAAGACGTCCATCGTCAGCACGTTGTCGATGTGGAAGCCCGGATCGACGGCGAGCAGCCGCGCGAAGCTGCGGAGGATGAGGCCCGCGCCGACGAGCAGGACGATGGCGAGCGCCACCTCGCCGACGACCAGCACCGATGCGGCCTTGCGCGCGGCTCGGCTGGGCCCAGCCTCACCGCGCGTCCCAAGCGCGCCGGCAATCTTGGGCCAGGCAGCGACGAAGGCCACCAGGCCGAAGATGATTGCCGTCAGTAGAGTGAGCCCAAGCGCGAATCCCAGCACGGCGCGGTTGATCCCGATATCGCGCAGCCCCGGAACCGCAACCGACCTCGGCACGAGAGAAACCAGTGCCGGCGCGCCCCAATAGGCAATGGCAATGCCGGCTATACCCGCGACGAGAGCCAGCGTCAAGCTTTCGATGAGCAGCTGTCCAGCGACCCGCGCGCGCCCCGCGCCGAGCGCGACGCGCACCGCGATTTCTCTCGTGCGTCCAAGCGAGCGCGACAAGAGAAGATTGCCGACGTTTGCGCAGGCAACCAGGAGCACGACTACCACTGCCGAGAACATGAGCACGAGCGGCCGCCGTGTGTTACCGACGATCGCGTCCCTGAGCGAGACCGGCAGGTACTCCGAACCCTGGTTCTGGGTTGGGTGCTCGCTTTCGAACGACTTCGCGAGAGTGGCCATGTTCAACGTCGCATCATTGAACGTCACGCCTGGCTTGAGCCGGGCGACGGCGAGAACCCACCCGGACTTCCTGCCCGGGGGTGCGGCCTCAGGCACATGCATCGGTACGATGACGCCTGTTCGCTCCGCGGTCGGTGGAAAGCGAAACCCCGGCGGGGCAATCCCGACGACCTGCCGTAGCTCGTTCCCGATGCGGACACTGCGACCGATGACGTTGGCATCGGATCCGAAGTAGCTCTCCCAGAGCTCGTATCCGAGGATGGCGACTGGGGCCGCGCCCTGGCGCGTGTCGCTTGCGGTTAACTGGCGACCGAGCGCCGGCGTCACGCGAAGCAACTCGAAGAGCCCGGAGGTTGCCGAAAGCCCCGACACGCTCAGTGGGTCGCCGTCTCCCTGAATCGTCGTCGGCCCGGCGCCGTAGGCGACGAGGTGGGCAAGAGTGGTTTGCCGGGCCGCCAAATCGACGTAGTCGCCGATCGCGACGAACTCCTTGGTGATGCCGGTGCGGCGATCCCGATGGTTCAGGACTACCACGTTGTCCGCGTCCGCATACGGCAGCGGCCTCAACAGCACCGATTCGACGACGGCAAAGACCGCAACGTTCGCGCCGACACCCAGGGCGAGCGTGAGGATCGCCGCGGCGCTGAATGCCGGTTCGCGCACGATCATCCGGAACGCGTGGCGCAGATGGTGGAGCAGCATGGTGTGATTAGACGCACTTTGATCGTGTTCAGTTGTGACCGGTCGCACGTCACAGCCCGATGTCGCTTCGTCTCGCTCTGGGCTCCGTTGACACCAGCGCC
Organism: uncultured Acidobacteriota bacterium; assembly: GCA_963773005.1. Classification (GTDB taxonomy): domain Bacteria; phylum Acidobacteriota; class Vicinamibacteria; order Vicinamibacterales; family 2-12-FULL-66-21; genus DATBJJ01. The sequence goes on along the minus strand of CAVYZR010000012.1, from coordinate 293,258 downwards.
GCGCTACAAGCTGTCTGATGTACAGCGCGAACGAGCGGAAGCGAGTGAGCCACGCGAGCGGAGCGGGGCGTCGGGGTTCCCGCGAGCGAGCGTGTAAGGGGGTCCGGGGGACAAAGTCCCCCGGATGAGACTACGAGTCGAGCATCGCAAGCCGTCGCCGGAGGAACCGGCGCTCGGGTTCGCTGCACTGAAGCTCCAATGCCTGCCGGTAGCAGGCGGTCGCCTCCGCGCGTTCACCGAGCTCTGCATGGAGCCGGCCCGTCACCGAGGGAAGCAGGTAGTAGTTGGCCAGCGCCGGCTCGTTGTGCAGGGGCTGAAGGTCGGCGAGGGCGGCGGCCGGACCGGCGACCCTCGACAGGGCGACCGCGCGATTCAGCCGAATGACTGGAGACGGGTTGAGCGTCAGCAGGTCGTCGTAGAGCGACAGGATCCGATCCCAGTCGGTCGCTTCCGCCTGCTCGGCTGCGGCGTGCACGGCGGCAATCGCCGCTTGAACGTGATAGGCCGTCAACTGTCGACCTTCGGCGGATCGCTCGAAATGCGCGAATCCGAGTGCGACGAGGCCCCGATCCCAGAGCGATCGATCCTGGTCCTCGAGCAGCACCATCTCGCCGTTGGCGTCCACCCGCGCCGGCAGGCGGGCGGCCTGGAACGCCATCAACGCGACCAGCGCGTGAGCCGCCGGACCTCCGCCGGACGCGCCGGCGGAGACCAGGTGCGGCGAGTGCGCGATCAGACGGCCCAACCTGAGGGCCTCACCGCAGAGATCCTGCCGGACCAGGTCGTCTCCCGCGTGCGCGTTGTAGCCCTCGTTGAAGAGAAGATAGATGACCTCGAGCACCGACTCGGTGCGCACGCCGAGGTCGGATCGATGCGGAAGGTCCAAACCGACACGCTGTTCGCGCAGCACGCGCTTGGCTCGAACGAGCCGCTGCGCGATCGTCGATTCAGCCGAGAGGAATGCCCGCGCGATCTCCGGCACGCTGAAACCGCCGACCGTCTTCAGGCTGAGCGCGACGCGCGCATCCGGCGGTAGCGAGGGATGGCAACACATAAAGACCATCCGCAGCTCGTCGTCTTCGATGGCCGAGTCTGAAGGTTGCTGCAGTCCTGATGCGCGCTGCAGCTCAGCGGCGATTTCATGCGCGCGCGCCGCGAACGAGGCGTTCCGCCTGAGCACATCGAGCGCGCCGTTTCGCGCGACTCGAAAGAGCCAGCCCCCGGGGTTCTGTGGCACGCCGGAATAGGGCCATTGCTGGAGCGCCTTGACGAGGGCTTCCTGCACCACGTCTTCCGCGAGGTCGAGATACGCCGGACCGAAGATCCGTGTGAGCCAGGCGACCAGCTGTCCCGACTGATTGCGGAACAGGTGGTCGACCAGGTGCTGCGACGACATCGCTCAGATCATATCCATCTCACACCAGCTCACTCGACGTCACATTACGTCGACTTGGCGGACTTCGATGGTGCCGCCGTACTCGAGCTGTGGGCAATCGCGAGCGTAATCGACGGCCTTATCGTAGCTGGGCGCCTCGATCATGTAGTACCCGCCGAGGACCTCCTTCGACTCGCTGTACGGGCCGTCGGTGACGCGGACCCGGCTGTCCGTGCGCCGCATGACCTTGCCCGGTTCATCGGTCAGCTTGTCACCCGCTTTCATCACGCCGGCCTCGCGAAGCTTTTTTCCCCACGCGATGTACTTCTCGACCACTTTCTGCATTTGTTCGGGGCTGACATTGGCGAACGCCGCCGGATTGTCGTGCAGCAACAACATGTACTTGGGCATGAGTCTCCCTTTCCTCGTGATTTACTTTCCAACCCTGGTGAATGTCTCGAGCTCGGTCAACGTGTGTTTGCCATCCTGGAAGAACTCCCAGGAGGTCGTGAAATGGTTCGCATCGTCGATCCGATAGAGGGCGCGGCGCATGTGGCCGACGCGCTCGGTCGGCATGTTGGTGCCACGCAGGTACTCGAACTGGATCTCGCCGGTTCCGGCGTCGAATCGGTCGGCCTTGAGGGTCGGCTGGTTCTTCGCGATGCAGTAGTGCGTGAGGACGAGCGTGGCGCCATCGAGGTAATAGGCCGTGACCATGTGGCCGCCCCCCGGAAGTGCCGGGTTCCTGTAACGTTCCATCAAGACGGTACCGGAAGCCGTCAGCTCGAGGGTCGTGGCGGCTTTCTGACCGTTCTTCGCCGGTGATTCCCACGTACCCTGCAGCGCCTTCAGGCGTTCGAAGGCGGCTCCCGCGTCGACTTTGCCTGAGCCACCGTTCAACTGGGGAGCGATCAAAACGGCGGCACTGGCGATGGCGGCGAGCGTTCCCCTGGAGACGAATGTCAGCATGTAATTCCTCTCTTCGCCTCTGCATCGGCGTCGCGCGGATGCGTCAGCGTATTTGATCTACAGACGAACGAGCTTGGATGAAATCGACGGGGGGTCGTGGCGGACGCCACGACCCCCCGTGGGGACTTTCTGAGCTAGCATTTGCGGTCATGCCTCCCATGGATGTGCTCAGGGCTCTTCTAGTTGCCGCTGCGCTGACGAGTCAGGCTGCACCGTCCCCTCCGGACACCGAGGTCTTCCTGGCGTCGCTGTCCGCACGCGATGGCAAGATTGAGATCGGTAAGCCCATCAACATCTCGAACAGCCCGGGGTACGACAATCAGCCAGCGTTTACGCCCGATGGGCGGTCGGTGCTCTTCACCTCCGTCCGCGGCGGACGCCAACCCGATCCGGCCAACAGCGCCGCTACCGGCAGCGACATTTACCGGTACGAGATCGCAACCGAGCGACTCAGTCAGGTGACCAACACTCCTGAGGCGGAGTACTCGCCGACGGTGACCCCAGATGGCAGTCACATTTCCGTGATTCGTGTCGAGACCGACGGAACGCAGCGCTTGTGGCGATTTGCTCTCGATGGGACGCAGCCGGAGCTGGTGTTTCGGGATATCAAGCCCGTCGGATATCACGCTTGGGGTAGTGCGACCGCGCTCGTCTTGTTCGTGCTCGGGCAGCAGGGGCAGCCAGCGACGCTCCAGGTAGCGGACCTCCAAACCGGCCGCGCCGAGATCGCGGTCACTGGGATTGGCAGGTCGTTGCAGCGGATTCCAGGTGGAGGCGTCAGCTTCGTACTTCGCGACTCGGCAGCGGAGGGTCAGCCCGCGGCTCTGATCATCAGCGAGATCGACCCAGTGTCGCGCCAGACCCGGCCGCTGGTGCACGCGCCTGCCGGCGCCCCCGAGGTCGACCTCGCGTGGGCACCGGATGGGCTGCTCCTCGCTACCATCCGCGGACAGCTGATGTCCTGGCGTCGCGGCGATCGCGAGATGGCCCCAGTCGCCGGTCTCGATGGCCTCGGGCTTCCATCCGTGACCCGTTTGGCCATCAGCCCGAAAGGCGATCGAATCGCGCTCGTTGCTCCAAAACCCTGAGCTCAACCGCGTGGCCGCTGGCCGCCGACCGGTATACGGCTTGCACAGTTGTACGCCGCACGGAGGTGCACGATGGGTCTACGAGAGAAGTACGCCTACGCCATTCAGACGGCGAAGGGGAAGTTCGACGGGAGCGCCCAGGAGAAGGACGGCAAGTTGTACTTTGCCGGCAGCGTCAAATCCGAAGCGGAAGCCAACGAGATCTGGAATGCCATCAAGACGATTCCGGACTGGCGCACCGACGTCGTCGCCGATATCAAGGTCGTCGCGCCGGCGGCCGGTGCCGCGGCAGCCGCCAAAACCTACACGGTGAAGGCTGGTGACACGCTGAGCGCGATCGCGAAAGCACAACTAGGCGACGCTGGTGCGTACATGAAGATCTTTGACGTGAACAAGGATCAATTGAGCGATCCCAACAAGATCAAGCCGGGACAAGTATTGAAGCTTCCGTGAGCCGGGATTCGGCGACGGCGTGATTGGTGTAGAGTGCTCAGGCCGGGGCTCATGCGGGCCCTGAGGCCTGGGTCTCTACCGCGCAGTTTTGGTGGGTGTCTCGCCGAATGGAAACCGTCAATCCACGGCCTTTGCTTCTCCTCGTCGAGGACTACGCCGACACGCGTGAAATGTACGCGGAATTCCTCAGTCCTTCCTTCGATATCCTGGAAGCCGGCAACGCGCGCGAGGCGCTCGAACTGCTGGCGACGCGCGTGCCCGCCCTCGTGATCACCGATTTCACCTTGCCGGGGATCGATGGCTTCGAACTGATTCGTCAGATGCGCGTGAACGAGTCCACGCGGCAGGTGCCCGTCATCTGTTTGAGCGGGCATGGCGGCCGCGCGCATGAACAGCGCGCTCAGGAAGTTGGATGCGACCGCGTGCTTGAAAAACCGTGCGTGCCCGAGGCACTTGCACGCACCGCGCTCGAGCTCGTTCGCGCGAAGCCAGGGCATTAGAGCCACGGTCATTCGGCTCAAGGCTCAAGGCTCAAGCCAAACCTTCGAACTGGTACTCAAAGATCTTGCTTGAGCCCTGAGCCCTGAGCCCGCTCAGCCAGTGGCAGCCCGGTAGTATCGCGACGGTAGACGGTGCCCGATCCTCGCCTCCATGAACCTGGACGCGTCGACGAGCGCCGCCAGGCTGACACCGCTCTCGATCCCCAGGCCATCGAGCATGTACACCAGATCCTCGGTTGCGAGGTTGCCAGTCGCGCCGGGCGCATAGGGGCAGCCACCAAGCCCGCCCGCTGACGAATCGAAGGTCGTCACTCCCAGTTGCAGCGAGGTCAGCACGTTCGCGAGGGCCGTGCCGCGCGTGTCGTGAAAGTGGAGGGCGATTCTCTCGATGGTCACGCGCTCAGCCACCGCAGACACGACAGGGGCGACCTGTCCAGGGTGGGCGATGCCGATGGTGTCGCTGACCGACACTTCGAATGCGCCCATGTCGATGAGAGTGGCGCACACTGTCGCGACGCGCCCGGGAGGGACCTGGCCCTCGAATGGACAGCCAAACGCCGTCGAGACGTAGGCGCGCACGCGGATGCCCAGGTCCGCCGCCCGCTCGCAAACCGCGCGGTAGCTGACGAGTGATGCTTCGATCGTCTGATTGATGTTCTTGAGGCTGAAGGTGTCGGAGGCTGCTGCAAAAATCGCAACCTCGGTGACGCCGGCGGCCCGAGCCCGCTCGAGGCCGGCGAGGTTCGGCACGAGTGCCGTGTAGCGGACCCCGCGTGTTCGCGAGATCCCTTTGAAAACGTCAGCCGCGTCGCCCATCTGCGGCACCCACTTCGGGCTCACAAACGCCGACACTTCGATCACTGGCAGGCCAGCGGCCGACAAGAGATCGACGAACGACACCTTATCGGCGGTCGAAATCTCGGCCGCCTCGTTCTGGAGGCCATCCCGTGGACCGACCTCGACGATCGTGATCTTCGCCGGCAGCATCACGCCTCACCGATCTCAATCAGAACGAGACCCGGTTGAACGAGTTCGCCTTCACGACAGTGCACCGCGCGGATCGTTCCCGCCGCGGGCGCGCGGACCGGGAGCTCCATTTTCATCGCTTCGAGTATGACGAGGGTGTCGCCCCGTGTGACCGTATCGCCCACCTTGACTGCGACGCGCCGCACGGTGGCAGGCATGGGCGCAGTCAGTGAGCCATGGTGCCCTGGTCCGCTGGACCTGGCCCGATCCCCCGGTCGCACCTCGACCAGCTCGAAAACTCGACCATCCACGAAGACCCACCTGACGTCTTCGGCGGCCACCGCCCACGCCGTCGTGCTGCGCTCGCCACCGATTCGCAGTAAGCCATGGCCATCGCTGACGATTTCGAAGACCTGCCCCTCGGCGCGGACCCGATGCAGCGGGCTCTCCTCGAGTATGTCGACGTGAAACTGTTTGTCGGCTTCCTCACCAGTGCGAGTCAGCAGGACGCTTCGGCTTGGCATTTTCGAGGTCATCGGCCCCATCGCGGTAGTGTCGACCACGGGTCGTGATCGACACGGGCGTCGCCGGTGACGCCCATTCGTTGCGCCGGCGCGACGGTTGCGACAGCGGCGGCAGCGAGCGCCTGCGCCGGCACACCATCCGGCTCTGTCAGCTCCGGCAGATGGTCGTCGATGAGACCGGTATGCAGGCCACCATCGCGGAAGGCGGGCAGCTCGAGCAGGCGGATGAGAAACGGAATGTTCGTTCGCGTGCCGAGGATTGGGTAGCGCTTCAGGGCGTGCACGGCGCGCGCGCGCGCCGCGTCTCGCGTCTCGGCGTGGACAATCAGCTTTGCGAGGAGCGGATCGTAGTCGACGCCCACGCGATCGCCTTCGGTTACACCTGAATCGACTCTTATGCCAGGGCCCACGGGCTCACGATAGAGTCGCAGAGGCCCCGCCTGAGGCAGGAATCCGCTCGCCGGATCCTCAGCGTAGATCCGGCACTCGAGGGCATGGCCGCGTTGTGACAGCGCCTCTTGCGCCCAGGGCAGGCGCCCGCCCTCCGCGACCACGAATTGCGCGCGAACCAGATCGACACCGACGACTGCCTCAGTCACCGGATGCTCGACCTGGAGCCGAGTGTTCATCTCGAGAAAGTAGAACCGGGCACTGTCAGCTTCGCCCTCGACGAGGAATTCGATTGTCCCCGCGTTGCGATAGCCAGCCGCCCGCGCGGCCGCGACCGCTGCCTCACCCATGCGTTGGCGAACCACGGCAGTCACAGCGGGCGACGGGCTCTCCTCGACGATCTTTTGATGGCGACGCTGGACCGAGCATTCGCGCTCGAAGAGATGGACGCAGTTGCCGTGCGCATCGGCGAAGATCTGGATCTCGACGTGCCGAGGTCGTTCGATGAGGCGCTCCACGTAAAGCGTGCCGTCACCGAAAGCGGCGGCGGCTTCTCGCCGCGCCGCCGCGATCGACTCCCTGGCCTCGCTGTCATGCCTCACGATCCGCATGCCCTTGCCGCCGCCGCCGGCAGAGGCTTTCACCAGCACGGGATAGCCCAGGCCGCGGGCCGCGGCGAGTACGCCGTCGTCGGACTGATCGCGCGGCGTGTCGCCGGGCACAATTGGCACGCCCGCGCTCTGCATCAATGCGCGCGCTCCGATCTTCGATCCCATCCGCTCCATCACATCAGCCGGCGGTCCGATGAAGGTGAGCCCTGCTTTCTCGCAGGCCAGTGGAAGGGCAGCTCGCTCCGAGAGGAACCCGTAGCCCGGATGGATGGCGTCGGCCTGACTCGACGCGGCCGCGGCGATGAGTGCGGGCACCGAGAGATAGCTCTCGGCGGGGGCCGCCGGGCCAATCCGTACCGCCTGGTCGGCGACCCGCACGTGCAACGCGTCCTGGTCGGCGTCGGAGTAGACGGCCACGCTCTCAATCGACGCTTCGCGGCAGGCCCGGGCGATCCGAACGGCGATCTCGCCGCGGTTGGCGATGAGCACGCGACGAATGGCCATCAGGCTACTGAACCCATTTCGGCTTTCGCTTCTCGAGAAACGCGCGCATCCCTTCCTGTCCATCCGGCGAGACGCGCTGCTCAGCGATCCGGAGCGTCGTCACGCCGATGACTTCCGCCGGACGGGTCCCCTGAATCTCCTTGATCAGTTCCTTGGCGGCCGCCACCGCGCTTGGCGCCGAGGTCAGAATCTCGCGGATATAACCGTCGACGATCTCGTCGATCGACGCCAGCGGGGCCGTGCGGTGGACGAGGCCGAGCTCGCGCGCTCGAGCGGCGTCGAATCGCCCGCCCGTCAGAAACAGCTCGCGCGCCGCGGAGGGACCGATCTTGGCGATCACGTAGGGAGCGATGACTGCTGGGAGGATTCCCAGCTTCGTCTCGCTGAACGCGAAGACGGTGTCTTCGGCAGCGACGACGATGTCGCAGACCGCGGCGAGCCCGATGCCTCCACCAAGCGCCGCGCCGTGGACGCGGCCGATGAGCGGTACCGGCAAGGAGTCAAGGAGTTCGAGCATCCGCGCGAGATCCTCGGCGTCACGGAGGTTGTCCTGACGGGTGTAGGCGATCGCCGTGGTCATCCAGGCGAGGTCGGCGCCAGCGCAAAATGCGGGACCTTCACCGGAGAGCACGATCGCGCGGAGCGTCGGGTCTTTGGCCGCGCTTCGAGCCAGCGCAGTCAACGCCCCGATCATTTCTTCATCGAAGGCGTTCCTCACCTCGGGCCGATTGAGGCTGACTCGCAGGATGCCGTGAAGTTCCGGCGGACCGTCGCGGCGGGTGGTCGTGAGGACGGACATGGGCGACGATCTTACATGCGGAAGACGCCGAATTTCGGCTCGGCGAGCGGCGCGTTGCACGCCGCCGACAGGCCGAGCGCGAGCGCCTGGCGGGTCTCGGCAGGGTCGAGAATCCCGTCGTCCCAGAGCCGGGCGGTCGAATAGTCCGGCGAACCTTCGCGTTCGTACTTCTCCAGGATGGGCTCCCGGATGGCTTGTTCATCCTCCGCCGAGAGGGTGGCGCCGTCACGCGCGAGCTGATCTTTCTTCACCGTCGCAAGGACGCCGGCGGCCTGCTCGCCACCCATCACCGAAATCCGCGCGTTGGGCCACATCCACAACATTCGCGGTTCGTAGGCACGTCCGCACATCCCGTAATTGCCGGCGCCGAACGAACCGCCAATCACGACGGTGAACTTCGGCACGACCGAGTTGGCGACGGCGTGCACCATCTTGGCGCCGTCCTTCGCGATCCCGGCGCGCTCGTACTGGCGTCCGACGATGAAGCCGGTGATGTTCTGCAAAAAGATTAGCGGGATGCCGCGAAAGTTGCAGAGCTCGATGAAATGCGTCGCCTTGAGCGCCGATTCGGAAAAGAGCACGCCGTTATTGGCGATGATCCCGACGAGCTGGCCGTGCAGCCTGGCGAACCCGGTCACGAGCGTGACGCCGTAGCGCTCCTTGAATTCGTCGAAGCGGGAACCGTCGACCATCCGCGCGATGATCTCGCGCACTTCATAGGGCTGGCGCGTATCGGCGTTGACGATGCCGTAGATCTCGCGGGGATCGTAGCGCGGCTCTTCCGGCGTCGTCGTGTCGGCCGGCATTCGTTTGACGGTGTTGAGCGTCCCGACGATGGTGCGGGCGAGATGCAGCGCGTGGAGGTCGTCTTCGGCAAAGTAGTCTGCGACGCCAGACGAGCGCGTATGCACGTCAGCGCCACCAAGATCCTCGGCTGACACTTCCTCGCCAGTCGCGGCTTTGACGAGCGGCGGGCCGGCGAGAAAGATGGTCCCCGTCCCCTTGACGATGACCGTCTCGTCGGACATGGCCGGGACATACGCGCCGCCGGCCGTGCATGATCCCATCACGATCGCGATTTGAGGAATCCGCTCGGCCGACATTCGCGCCTGGTTGTAGAAGATGCGGCCGAAATGATCGCGATCCGGAAACACCTCGGCCTGCAGCGGCAGGAAAGCTCCCCCGGAGTCGACGAGGTAGAGGCACGGCAGCCGGTTGTCGAGCGCGATCTGTTGAGCGCGCAGGTGCTTCTTGACGGTCAGGGGATAGTAGGTTCCACCCTTGACCGTCGCATCGTTCGCGACGATCAGCACTTCGCGGCCAGAGACCCGACCGATGCCGGTCACGAGCCCGGCCGCCGGTGCTTCGTTGTCGTAGATGTCCCATGCCGCGAGCGGCGAGAACTCGAGAAACGGCGACGCCGGATCGAGGAGCTTGTCGATGCGCTCGCGAACCGGAAGCTTCCCCTGAGCGCGGTGCCGCTCGAGGTACTTCGGTCCGCCGCCCTGCCGCGCAAGTTCGCGGCGCTCGGCCAACTCGCTCACGAGCCGTGCCATCCGCTCGCTGTTGGCGCGGAAGGATGCGGAAGTGGTGTCTATCTGAGAAGCGATCGTGTCCATCGCAATGCTGAGTGCTGAATGCTGAATGCTGAAGTGAATTCTGAATTTACTTCAGCATTCAGCCCTCAGCATTCAGCATTGCTGACTACCACCCGCAACAGTCGGTCTTGAACCTGCACGTCGGACACCGCCAAACGGCATGCATCCGGAACATCTCGCTGCCGCATCGCTCGCAGCTCACCTTGTCGCTGCCCGCGAGTGTGCACGGCGGAGGCGTCGCTGATGGGTTCGACCGGATGGGCTGCGCCCGCGCGTTTTGACCAACGGCCTTGGTGAGTTCGGGCATCGGGGTGGATTATAAGCCGAACTCCATGGATCTCCTGGGCGCGCGCGAGCGGATGGTGGAGACGCAGATCGCGGGCCGTGGCGTCACCGACGTCGCGGTTCTAGCGGCGATGCGCGACGTGCCCCGGCACATCTTCGTACCCGAAGGGTGCCGCCAGGATGCGTATGAGGACCGGCCTCTGCCGATCGGGGACGGCCAGACCATCTCGCAACCCTACATCGTCGCCGCGATGAGCGCCGCGCTCGCTCCTCAAGCCACCAGTCGCGTGCTCGAGATCGGCACTGGGTCCGGCTATCAGGCGGCGATCCTCGCGAGGCTGGCGCGATCGGTCGTGACGATCGAACGGCACGCCTCGCTTGCCGACCGCGCGGCGAAGACTCTTGCCTCGCTCGGCATCGCGAACGTTCGCGTCGTCGTGGGGGATGGGTCGATCGGTTACCCAGCCGAGGCCCCCTACGACCGGATTCTGGTGACCGCCGGCGCCCCCGCTGTCCCCGAGGCGCTCAAACTCCAGCTTTCTGATGGCGGCCGTCTGGTCATTCCCGTCGGCTCCGAGGGATATCAGCGGATGGTCTGCATCGAGAGGCAGGGACGAGACTTCACGTCGCGCGAGGGGGAGGGCTGCGTCTTCGTCCCCCTGATCGGCCGCCAAGGGTGGCCTGAGCGTTCCTGAGTCACATGTATGTATGGACGTAAGACAGATGTCAGTAATTCGACATCTTGTGGTTGGGGTGTATACTTTTGGCGATATATTTTGTGACGCCACCGTACGTTCGGACTCCACTGAGGAGGCCAGTCCGATGAATGTCCCGAAAAAAAAGAGCCGTGTTCTGGCCATAGACGACGAGCCCTCGATGATCGAGTGGCTGAAAATCCTGCTCGAGCACGAGGGCCACGAAGTCAGGACCGCGATGGTCGGGACTCGCGGTGAGGACATCTTCAGATCGTGGAAGCCCGACGTCGTCGTGACCGACATGATGTTGCCGGACGCCGACGGGCTCGAGCTGCTGCGTAAGTTCAAGCAGATCCATCCGACGGCCGAAGTCATCGTCGTCACTGGACACGGGAGCGTGCCCAAAGCGGTCGAGGCCATGAAGGCGGGAGCCCACGGTTTCGTCGAGAAGCCGATCGAACCCGACACGCTGTTGACGATGCTCGAGCGGGCGATCGAGCGGCGCGACCTCGTCGGCGAGAACCAGCTCCTCAAGCAGAAGCTCGAGGGCCAGTTCCGATTCGGCAACATCATCGGCAAGAGCAAGAAGATGCACGAAGTGCTCGAGCTCGTCGAGAGCGTCGCCGGAAGCGACGCGAACATCCTCGTGCAGGGAGAAAACGGCACCGGCAAGGAGCTCATCGCCAACGCGTTGCACTACAACAGCAAGCGCGCCAAGGCGCCGTTCATCAAGATCAATTGCGCGGCCATACCGAAGGACCTCATCGAATCCGAGCTCTTTGGCTACAAGAAGGGCGCGTTCACCGGCGCCCAGAGCGACAAGGAAGGCCTCTTTGAGATGGCCGAGGGCGGATCGCTGCTCCTCGACGAGATCGGCGAGATGCCGTCGTATCTCCAGACCAAGCTCCTGCGCGTCCTTCAGGAGCGGGAGTACCGGCCGATCGGTAGCGACCGCATTGTGCGAGTGGATTTCAGGCTGATCTGCGCCACCAACATCGACCTCGATACGGCGCTGCGCGACGGGAAGCTGCGCGAGGATCTGTACTTCCGCATCAACACCATCACGCTGAGGGTGCCCCCGCTGCGCGAGAAGACGGAGGATATTCCGCTCCTCTGCGAGCATTTTCTCGAGAAGTACCGTGAGCGGCATCAGCGCAATGTGAAGTCGATCGCGCCGGCGGCCTACCACCTGCTGATCCGTCACCGCTGGCCGGGGAACGTTCGAGAGCTGGAAAACGTCATCGAACGTGGGGTGCTCGTCACGAAAGGGCAAGAGGTGGGCGTGAATGACCTGCCCGAGTCGTTGCGAACCGAGACGACCAGGCCGGCCGACTTCGTGGTGCCGCCGCACCGAACGCTTGCCGAGATCGAGCGGATGGCGATTCTCCAGACGCTGCAACGCACGAATTGGAACAAGCAGGAAGCCGCGCAAATCCTCGGCCTGTACCGGCCGACGCTTTACAGCAAGATGAAGAAACACGACATCCAGGATGGCGCGAAGCAGGCGCGACGAGCGGCGCAGGCGTAGTCGAGTTCGAAGCTCGACCGTGACCTGGCACGCGGTTTGATGGTTGAAAGGCGCGGGAAAGTGCGAGGATGACGCAGGAGGCAATGTGGACGAGCGATCACGCGTGTTGTTGGCAACGTGCCTGGGGGCAGTCGTCGGCGGGGTCTGTGGCTGGCTCTATCTCACCGAGAGCGGAGGACGACTCCGCGAGCAGATCGAGCCAAAACTCGATGAGCTGATCGGTGAGATGACGCGCGTCCGCGGCACCGTCGAGAAAGCTCGAACGGCTGCGAACGAAGGCTGGAGATCGCTCAGCGACATCTCAGGCGGGCAGAGTGGACGCTGGTCCGCGTAACGCTCGGTGATCATTATGGTCAATCTGGAAACCACCAACTGGCTCCTGGGGGCTATCGCGGTCGCGAGCGTCGTCCAGACGTTGATGCTCCTTGTTGTGGGGATCGCCGGATTCCGGTTCTACCGGCAGACCACTGCTGCTCTCGAGGAACTCGAGTCACGCCACGTCGCGCCGTTGCGGCGGCAGGTCGATGGCGTTCTCGCGCAGGTCAACAGCGTCCTCAACGAGGCTCAGTCGATTGCGGCGCGTGTCAACCACCAGACCGAACGCGTCGACGGTGCGATTAGCGGCACGATTGAACGCGTCGACGAGACGGCGGATCGCCTCAAGGAACGGGTACGCGACAAGGTGTCTCAGTGGACCGGCGTCGTGCGCGGGATTCGGGCGGTCATCGCTGCGCTGCTGACGACCGAGCCCGCGGCTCAAAAACCGCCGGCGGCTGCCAGCGGGCGATTGTGAACGGTGACCGGCGCTACGAGACCGAAACTGTAGTGTCCGCCTTTAGGCGGACGTCGGGTCCGGCTGAAGCCGGACACTACATCAGCGAGCATCGAAACAAAAGAATGATTCGACGGGTGACCCAGGAGGGTTCATGGCTTACGAAACAGATCGCGTCGAGCGTGAGGATGGTGGTGGATCGTTTTTGATGGGTTTGCTGGCCGGGACGGTGCTCGGTGCCGGACTCGGGATGCTCTTTGCTCCAAAGGCCGGAGCCGAGACCCGCAAGCAACTGTCCGAGCAGGCCACCCGCCTGCGATCGACCGCGACCGATACGATTCACCAGGCGTCAGACAAATTGAGCCAGGTGTCGCAACAGGCCTCGGAAAAACTCAGCCAAGTGTCGCAGCAGGCGTCGGCAAAGGTCAGCCAGACGTCCGATAAGGTGAGCCAGATTGTCGACCGTGGCCGGGAGGCCTACGAGCGAGCCAAGTCCCCCGCGGCCGAGGCATTCGATCGAGCGAAGACGCCGACCGTATGACCGAGCGAACCGCTGAGAAGATCGCGAACGTGGCGCTCGGCGCAGCAGCGCTCGGCGCGGCCTACATCGTCGTCCGCACGCCTTCGTTGCGGCGGATGGCGATCGGCCTGGCGGTCACGGCGCTGACCGGCGCGCTTCCGGCGTGGCTGACTCGGGAAGCGCAGCACGCCTGGGTTCAGAGCCGGCGACGCGGGATATGATGGCGGCGTGATTGCGCAGGCCACGCGACGCCCCCCGCGAGCGCGGCGGGCGCTGGCGCGCGTGCGCGTCGAAATCCGGCTGACGGCGCAGGCGATCTGGCGTGGGCTCACTGGCGTCTACAACAGCGACGACCTGACCTTCGCCTCCTCGATCGCCTACTACGCCCTTCTGTCGCTCTTTCCCTTTTTTCTCCTCGCCCTGTCCCTCGTCGCGCTCGTGACCGACAGCCAGTCAGATCGCGATGCGCTGCTCGGGTTCGTTTTTCGCTACTTTCCACGGCAGTTCGATTTCGTCGAAGTGCAACTCGCCGCGCTGCAGCGCGCGCACGTCCAGCTGGGCGTCGCCGGCAGCGTACTGATGGTGTGGGCCGCGATGGGCGTCTTCGGCGCGGTGACGTCCGCCGTCAACCACGCGTGGGGCGTCGAGAAGCAACCGAGCTATTTCAAGCACAAGCTCATCTCGTTCGTAATGCTCGTCGTCGCAGGTTTGCTCCTCTTGATCGGACTGCTCGCGGTCAGTGCGATGAACGTCGCCGAGGCACGCTGGTTCGCCGGCGTCATCTCCGGCAACCCGCGCCTAGTCGTGCTACAGGGCATCGCCGTCCACTGGGCAACCACGGTCCTCTTCATCTTCGTTGTCGGGCTGGTGTTCTACTTCGTTCCGAACGCCAAGGTGCGCTTCCGCGATGTGTGGGTCGGAGCGGTGTTGACCGGGCTGCTGTGGCGCGGCGCGCTGGCGCTATTTTCGAACTACGTCCGCGATCTGTCGCGGTTTAGCATGCTCCACGGATCGATCGCGACGGTGATCGTATTTCTCCTGTGGATTTATGTGTCGGCCGTCATCCTGCTCTATGGCGTCGAGGTCACGGCGGCGTACGCGCGTCTTCGCCGCCACCGGGCCGATTCGCTCCCCGCGGCGCCCACTCCTCGGGAATGATCGGTCATCGAGTGTTCGGCTTAGTCTGGGCGGGTTTTTGGGTGGCGCCCGTTCTTGCGGGGCAACTGATCTCGGTCAGGGAGGAGATCGCGCTCGGAAAGCAGACGCAGGAACAAGTCAAGGCGCGTGTGCCCGAGCTCGGCGACCAGGCGGTCGTCGCATATCTGGGGTCAATTGGTCGACGCCTGGCCACGCACGCCGATGGTGCACGGTATCCGTACAGCTTTTCCGTCGCGAACTACCGCGAGATCAATGCGTTCGCCTTGCCGGGTGGGCCCGTGTGGGTGAATCGGGGCGCGATTGCCGCCGCGCAGACCGAGGCGCAGCTCGCGGGCGTGCTGGCGCACGAGGTTGCCCATATCTCGGAGCGCCACGCAGCCGACCAGATGACGAAGAACCTGGTCGCCAATGGGCTTTTGGGGCTACTCGGCGCGCTGCTCGGCAACGACGGTGGGGCGCGGGCGGCACAGTCCGCCGCGCAGGTCCTGGCAGGAGGCTACATGCTCAAATTCAGCCGCGACGACGAAAAGGACGCCGATCGCATCGGCGCGCGGATCATGAAGCGAGCAGGGTGGGATCCGCGCGAGATGGCCGCCTTCATGGAGATGCTGCGGCGTCAGCAGGGTCGTGACCCGGCGTCGGTAACCGTGTTCCTGTCGTCCCATCCCGCGCCCGGCGAGCGCGCGGAGCTGTTGCGTCGAGAACTTGGGAAGACGTCGGGTGGCCGTCGCGACAGCCAGGAGTTCCGCCGCGTACGCGACCGCCTGGCCCGTCTGCCGCCCGCGCAATCGATGGGGAAGCAGCAGCAGTAGCTATCAGCTGACAGCCTTCAACTCTCAGCTTTCGGGTCTCGGTGTGGCGATAGTGGATGGCTAACAGCTGATGGCTGAGAGTGGCAGGGCAGGGAGGTCACGATGACCATCCCTGCGCCGTATGGCGGGAGATTATGGTGAGGCGGTTGCTCTAGCTGGAGAGCCGGAGCGGTAGCCGGGAGCCTTACAGCGTCCCGACGCCAGTAAAAAAGCAACCCCCATGCCACGTATCGCGCTCAGACTCTGGCCAAAAATACGCGGTCTCTCGAGCTCTACAGTCCGTCCGCTGGGCAAACGCCGACACACTGAGCAATGAACTGCATGTTCTTACTGCGGTCTGTCCACCGGCCTCTCGGTGTGATTCGACACCGGAGGTCGATAGGGGTCCGACCGGCTCATCAAGAGCGAGTTGACGAAGAAGCCGGCGCCCACCAGGGCAAAGGCGCCGCCGATGCCAACCCCGACGCCCGGCGCACCGGCCGCGAACGACAACATAAACATGAACGCGAGCCCCAGGGCGATCATCAGGACTCCGCCGCTGCGAGCTCGAACGACGCCTGGCGACTGCGTCGCAGGCGCGGCGCCGAACCTGCGGTCAAATGCGGCCGGATCGACCTCCGGCGCGGGGACGATGCCTTTCTCAATCATCGCCAGCCGTTCGCGGTGCTCCATTTCCCGGATCTGACGGCGGCTCTGCATCGCCATCCAGATGACGGCGACGCCCGCCATGATTCCCATCGTGCTGATCAGGACGACAATCGTTTCCTCAGAATCCAAGTTAACCTCCGGACCTCTTCATACGTGGTTTAGACTGGGCGGTCGCAGCGATTGTTTCAGCCGAAACATGAAACAAATCGACGCCTGGGGGGTTCTAACGGAAATGTCGGACCACCACAGGCGACCAGGCTGACGGGTGCGTGAAAGGTGCGGCGTGAAAGGTGCGGGGTGAGTGCCGGAGGAACAGGACGAACGCGCGCTCATCGAACGGTGCCGGTCAGGCGACGACACAGCGTTCGGCGAGCTCGTCGATCAGCACAAGAACCTCGTCTACGCCCTGGTCTACCGGATGGTCTCGGATCGATCGCGCGTCGATGATCTGGCGCAGGAAGTGTTTCTCAAGGTCCACCGCGGCCTCCCGTATTTTCGCGGCGAGGCACGGCTCTCGACCTGGATCTTCCGCATCGTCCAGAACGTCTGCGCGGGGGCGCGGTCGCGCCGCCCGTCCGACGTATCGCTCGACCAGGACGACGCGAGCGGCCGCCGCTACGAGCGCGGTGCTGCGGATGCGGCATTTGGCGACTTCGAGCTTCGGGACCGCCTCGACAAGGCGATTGCGCAGCTGCCCGAGCCGCAACGCCTGCTCATTGCCGCGCACTATCTGAAGGGTGTGCAGTACGAAGCGTTGGCAGAAGCGTTGAACATTCCGCTCGGGACGGTCAAGACGCACCTCTACCGAGCGAAGAAGCGCCTGAGGGAGTTGCTCGACACGTGACTTGCAGCGATGTGGTGCATCTTGTCGAGGCGGTCGCCGCCGGAGACCTCGAGGTCGACGACCGCCTCCGCGCCCACTTCGAGACGTGCCCGAGTTGCGCGTCGGCGCTCGCATCCGCCCGCCGGCTCGAAGCGGCGCTACAGGTGAGGCCGAGCCCACCCGCACCCGCGCAGTTCACGACGACGGTGCTCGCGAAAATCCGTCATGAGCGTTGGCGCTCGGAAGAGCGAGTCGATCGTATCTTCAACGTCGCGATCGCCGCGGCCGTGCTCCTCGTGGTCGGAAGCGTGCTGGCGCTGACCAATGTCGACGGGGTGCTGGGCGCCGCCGGATCCCTCTGGGGCGTGCTGGCCGCGATCAGCGGTCAGGCAGTCGAGGCCGCCGCGCCGGTGGTCCTCACCTATATCGCTGCCGCCGGGCTCCTCATGTCCGCTCTGGCGATGTGGTGGTGGGCGGATCGGAGGATTTCACTGTAGGTTCAAAGGGTTCAGGAGGTTCAGAAGGTTCAGGACGTTCATGAAGTTTGAGATCGAACCTACTGAACCCTTTGAACCCTTGAACCTTCTGAACCCTATGTTGCCACCATCCCGAGGTTCTCGCGGCGCTTGTCGAAGAGGATCGCGGCCCCGCCAAAGAGTACGTGGCTCAGGACGAGCGCGACGCCGCACCACATCGTGAGAAGAATCGGCGTCAGCCACGTCCTCTCCAGGAACACCGTCGAGACGATTACAACGAACACGACTGGAAGCGTGGCGGCGACAAGCGCGAGGAGTCCCGTCAAGGTCGCCAGCGTGTGAGGGTTGCTGCCACGTCCGACGCTGTTGAGGTCGACAGTTCGCGGAAAAAGAGCGGAGACCATCGCCGCGCCAGGGGCGGCGAGCCCGTAGGAAGCCACGAACGCCGGCAAGAGGCTCAGCCAGAGGGCCGGCGAGCCACCAGGGGCGAGGACGACGGCCAGGAGCGCGCAGAGGATTGCAGGGCCGCCGGCAATCAGCCCAAGTCCGAGCGCCTTGCCTACGAGCAGCTGGCGCGCTCCGATCGGCGAGAGGAGCGCCAGCGTCAGCCCGGCACGGTCGATCGCGAATTGATTGACCGCAAACGGCTGTATGGACAGGAGCGCGATGGCTCCTCCGAACGTGGCGAGGCCGACGCCGTTTGCCAGGCTGATCGCGCCAATCTGCATCTCGCCCCGACGGAACACGACGACTGCCGCGAGCGCGAACATGATGAGCGGCGACAAGACGATCGAGCGGCCCCTCGGTGTTCGCATCGCAAGCCGGACCTGCGCCTGAGCGATAGCGGCACTAGCTCTCGACACGAATGGGATGCGGAGTCGAGAGGACGTCCGCCCGGCTTGCGTTCGGCGCGCCCCCGCGGAGGGAGATTCCAGCAGGCGCGCGAACGCCAGGAATCCGGCGCCGTGGAGCAGCACGCCTGAGCCGAGGAGCACGACCAGCGGAGTCATGGCAGCGGCCGACTCGCCTAGCGCCGACGATCGCGTCGCGCGCGTGTAGAGCTCAGACGGCACGATTCGAAACGCGGACAAGCCGGTCCGCGAGACCCAGGCCGGCATCGAGGTGTGCGCCCGCTGCCGGGCCCCGACGCGCCGCGATCGTTCGGAACTCTGAGTCAGTAGCAGCGGCAGCAGACTGAGAACCGGAATCATGACGATGACAAACAAGGCCGCCAGCTCGCCCCGGCGTCGATCGCGGACGACAAGATGGAGGAGCAGGGAGGAGAGTGTCGAAAGACCGACGAGACAGACCACGAGGAGCAACCCTGCGAGCAGGGCGGCGACCGGGGCGAGCGAGGCCCTCCCGGTGAGCAGCCCGACCGGCAGTGACATCACGACCGGCAGGGCGATGATGATCCATGGCTCGCTGAGCGTGCCGACTGCTTGCGCAACGTAGAGCGTTCCGCGTGGAATCGGGAGCAAGAGTAACCGAACGATAGCCGTAGGGGGCATCGACGGGAGCATGAGCGGGCCAGCGGCTGCGAACACGCACGTGCCAAGGAGAACGGTACGCACGGCTTCGAATGTCACCCCCGGCTGGCCGGCGGCGAGCCAGTACCCCGCATAGCCGCCGAGTGCCGCCAGGCCGATCGCCGAGGGCACGAGCAACACCAGCGCGATGATCGGGCCAACCTGATCGATCGCGAGCGATAGCCGCTCGAGACGATCGCGCGCGCCCGTGCGCTCCAGCGAGTTGACCAGGAGGCGCCAGCGCATCCACGCGAATGCGCGCAGGGTTCGATACACCGATCAGATCCAGTCGAGCAGGACCGGAGCGCGCTCGCCACCGACCAGGCTGATGAAAAGTTCCTCGAGTGTCACCGCGTCGCGGTTCGACGCGTTCCCCGAGTCCGCTCGGGAACCTGCGGAGCCGGCTCTCAGCTCCGCGATCGGCCCCTGTGCAACCAGACGGCCCTTCGCGATCACGCCGATGTGCGTGGATAGCCGCTCGACGATTTCGAGAATGTGGGACGTCAGGAAAATCGTTCCGCCCCGGGTGACAAACGACTGCAGCAAGTCCTTGATCTGGCGGGATGCCAACGCGTCGATTCCCTCGAAGGGTTCGTCGAGGAACAACAGCTTCGGCGCCGGCAGGAGCGCTGCGGCCAGCGAGAGTTTTTTCCGCATGCCGTGCGAGAAATCAGCGACCAGGGCCGTGCCCGCAGATTTCAAGTCCATCAGCTCGAGCAAGTCGTCGGCACGATCGCCGGCGATCGCCCCGTCGATGCCGTGGACTTCGGCGATAAACGTCAACGTCTCGGGCGCGGTCAGCCGTTCGAAGAGCGCGAGGTCCTCGGGGACGACGCCGATGCGGCGCTTGACCGCGACCGGGTCGGCTCGTGGATCCATCCCGAGAATCCGCATCGTACCAGCCGTCGGTTGCAGCAGCCCGGTCAGGCATTTGATTGTCGTCGATTTCCCCGCGCCGTTTGGTCCGAGGAACCCAAAGAAGCTCCCCACTGGCACGACGAGATCGATGCCGTCGACGGCCCGCAGCGATCCGAAGTCGCGCGTGAGGCCACGAGTCTCGACTGCAAGGTCCACGCACGGAATTCTATCCCGGCATGTTCCGGTTTTTCTTTCCTCCGTTGCGACATCCGCCGTACGATGAGATCGCGTATGAATCGTCTCGCGCAGCAGCGCAGTCCGTATCTTCTGCAGCACGCCGGCAATCCCGTCGACTGGTATCCCTGGGGCCCTGACGCCTTCGATCGAGCCCGCGCCGCAGACAAGCCGATATTTCTGTCGATCGGCTATTCGACGTGTCACTGGTGCCACGTGATGGAGCACGAGTCCTTCGAGAACGAGCAGATTGCCAAGCTCTTGAACGCAGATTTCGTGTCGATCAAAGTCGACCGAGAGGAGCGGCCTGACGTCGATCGCGTCTACATGTCGTTCGTGCAGTCGACTACTGGATCTGGTGGCTGGCCGATGAGCGTCTTCCTGACGCCCGAGCTGAAGCCGTTTTTCGGCGGAACCTATTTCCCGCCGACTTCGCGCTGGGGTCGCCCGGGATTTTCGGATCTGCTTGGCGAGCTCGCCCAGGTGTGGAAAAACGATCGGCCGCGAGTCGAACAGGCGGCCACCGAATTGCTCGAGCGGCTCAAGGTCGTCACCGGTGCGGGAGCGCACGGTCGGGGCGAGTCGACCATCGCTGGAACGGAGGCGCTCGAGATGGCGGTCGACAGCTATCGCAAATCCTTCGACGAACGGCACGGCGGCTTCGGGAACGCTCCGAAGTTTCCGCGGCCAGCGGAGCTGCTGTTCCTCCTCCGCGAACACGCCCGGCGATTGGCTTCTGGTCATCTCGAGCAGACGGCGCTCGACATGACGACCACCACCCTGCGCGCGATGGCGATGGGCGGCATGCGGGATCACCTCGGCGGCGGCTTTCATCGCTACTCGGTCGACGCCGAGTGGCGTGTTCCGCACTTCGAGAAGATGCTCTACGATCAGGCCCAGCTCACGCTGGCGTACCTCGAGGCCGCGCAGGCCACTGGCGACGACTTCTACACGACGGTGGCGGAAGACACGCTGGCCTACGTGATGCGCGACCTGACCGATCGCGACGGTGGATTTCTGTCGGCCGAGGACGCCGACAGCATCCCACCGGAGGCGGCCAGCGATCCGTCGGCGCACAAGTCCGAAGGCGCGTTCTACATCTGGACCGATCGCGAGATCGCCGCCGTGACCGGCGATGATGCGGCGGTGGTGCGGCGGCGGTTTGGCATCGAGCCGGATGGCAACGCGCCACAGGATCCCCAGGGCGAGTTCCGCGGACGGAATCTTCTCTATGTCGCGCAGTCGGTCGACGAGATCGCGACCCGCGCCAGCCTGACGCCTGACGCCGTCATCGACGCGCTCGGCCGGGCTCGCGCCAGACTGCTCGCCGTCCGCGACCAACGGCCCCGGCCGCACCTCGACGACAAAGTGCTGACCGCGTGGAACGGCCTGATGATCGCCGCATTCGCGCGCGCGGCACGCGTGCTCGCCGGCTCGGTCGCGGCGCCACGGTATCTCGCCGCCGGTCAGCGCGCAACCCGGTTCATCCGTCAACAGCTCTTGGTCGACGGAGGGAGACGCCTCCTCCGGCGCTACCGCGACGGAGAAGCGGCCATCGACGGATACGCGGAGGACTATGCTTGCCTGATCTTCGGCCTGCTCGAGCTGTTCCAGAGCGACGGCGATCCCTCGTGGCTCGAGTGGGCGATGACGCTGCAGGCCGAGCAGGACCGCCTGTTCTGGGATGACGCGGACGGCGGGTGGTTCAGCACGACTGGCAGGGATTCGAGCGTGCTGCTGCGCCTCAAGGAAGACTACGACGGCGCAGAGCCCGCAGCCGGGTCGATCTCGGTACTGAACCTGCTGACGCTCGAATCGCTGGTTGGGGGAGGCACGTGGATCGCCAGGGCCGAGCGGACGCTGGCGCGATTCGGCCCGAAGATTGGCGGCGCCGCGCGCGTCATTCCGATGATGCTTGCCGGGCTCGCTACCTGGCACGCCGAGCACACGCAGGTCGTCATCGTCGGGCCACCGGACCGAGAGGATACTGTGGCGCTCCAACGCGAGATCGGTCGGCACTATCTGCCGTTCGCGGTGGTCGTGCCTGTGACGCCAGGGTCAACGCAGGACGCACTCGCGAACCTTATGCCGTTGGTCGGTCCGATGCGCATGCGCGAATCGCGCGCCACTGCCTATGTCTGCCGCGCGTTCACGTGCCGCGAGCCAGTCACGGACGTCGAGGCGCTCGCCGCGCAGCTGTGACTGCCTTCGTGCGTCTCCCCCCAGATTTCAGCTCCGTGGTGAACTCCCTAAACTTCGTATCCTCCGGCTTGCTGGCTCTGCGCTTCACTGTTATCCTGCCGAGATAACTCCACATTAGTGCGACAGTATCGAGGCCCATGCGCTATACCGTTGAGATCGTCCTGCGCGAGCGCGACTACGCCGTCACCGAGGAAGTCCATCACCATGGCAATGCGCCGTCGTCCTGGACCGAACTCGATGTCGAAGGTGTGCTCAAATCGATGCTCGAGGCAATCGACCGCGTGAAGAACCCAGGCGACGAGCCGCGACCTGTCCGGTTGCGCGGCTTCAGCTGGATCGTCGAGCCGACCGACGGCGGCGTGGTGATCGCGATGGAGATTCCGAGTGGCGCCGCCGTGGCGGGCCCCTTCGACATTGCCCAACCCCGTCTCGATGGCATGATCACCAGGGTCCTGGACGCCGCCCGCGACGCCAAGACCGTCGTGCACTGAGCCCCGGACCCCTTCCAAGTCGACCCACAAAAGCGGGTAGCCGGTTACGGAATTGCCTGACCGGCCGATTGGATTTCAGCGTATTTGTTGCACTTTTAGCCAGTCCACGACCGGCATCAGCCTTGCCCGCACACTGGATACGCTCGAGGTCTATGTGCGGACGGAATCATGAAATTGCCGTACCGTGTGCTTGTGCTCGAAGACGATGAAAACGCCCTGGCAGGCATCGTCGAGCTGCTCTGCGAGACTGGATATGACGTCACCGCTTCGTCGGCCTACGAAGATGCGAAACGTATCCTCTCGAAGAGCACCTACGACCTGTTCCTAACTGACGTACGTCTGCGCAGCTATAACGGCCTCAACCTCGTCAAACAAGTTCGTCAGGAAGCGCCTGAGACAGCCGTCATTATCATGACCGGCTACGACGAGCCGCTGATGCAGCTCGAGGCCAGCCGCTACAGCGCCGCGTTCCTCAAGAAGCCGATCAAGTCGTTGGAGCTGCTCGAAGTCGTGCGGCGCAGCCTTGGGCTTCGGGTTGAACGGCGGTGGCCGCGCAAGCGCATCCTCGGCGGATTCCGGGTGACGGCCGCGGGTCGGCCCGCCGCGGTCGTCGACGTCAGCTACGGTGGGTTGTGCCTGGAGATTCCCGCAACCGATGTCGTGCCGGCCCTCTTCGACGTCGAAGTCTCCGGACTCAACCTGCACCTCATGGTCCAGCCCGTCTGGTCGTCTGCCCGAGTGCCCGGCGCGCTGACCTGCGGCGCCGCGATCGCGTCAGACACGACTCCCGCGGCTCGCACCTGGCGTGAGATCGTCGACCGTCTTTCCGCCTGAAGGTTCGCCTGAGTCCCGTCTTCGATGACCCGGGGATCACTCGTGTTAGGCTCTGCGGCATGCGCAGCTGGCTTGCAATGTGCGTGTGCATCGCAGTGGGACTTTCGGTGGCGACCTCGTCTCAGGTGCAGCCGCCCGCCTTCGAGCTCGACGAGGTGAGCATCGCGCAACTGCAGCAGGGGATGCAGACGGGCCGCTTCACCTCGAGACGCCTTGTCGACCTCTATCTCGGGCGAATTGAACGGGTCGACCGCTCGGGTCCGGCGCTGCGCTCGGTTATCGAGATCAATCCCGAGGCCCAGACGATCGCCGATCGCCTCGATGCCGAACGCAAGGCCACCGGCCCGCGCGGCCCGCTGCACGGCATTCCGGTGCTCATCAAGGACAACATCGACACCGCCGATCGGATGATGACGACTGCTGGCTCGCTCGCGCTCGAAGGGTCGATCGCGAGCCGCGATGCGTTTGTCGTCGAACGGTTGCGCGCGGCTGGCGTGGTGATTCTTGGCAAGACCAACTTGAGTGAATGGGCGAACTTTCGTTCCACGAAGTCTTCCAGCGGCTGGAGCGGACGCGGCGGGCAAACCAGGAACCCGTACGTACTCGACCGCAATCCGTGCGGGTCCAGTTCGGGGACGGGCGCGGCGATCGCGGCCAACCTCGCGGCCATTGGCGTGGGCACCGAGACCGATGGATCGATCGTCTGTCCCTCGTCGGTGAACGGACTGGTCGGCATCAAGCCCACCGTCGGCCTGGTGAGCCGCTCGGGAATCATCCCGATCTCACGGTCGCAGGACACGGCCGGCCCGATGGCCAGGACCGTCGCGGATGCCGCGCTGCTGCTCTCGGCGATGGCCGGCGTCGACGAGCGTGACGCGGCAACCAAGGCGTCAGCCGGCAAGAGTGTCGACTACTCAAAGGCGCTCGACGCGGACGCGCTCAAAGGCGCGCGGATCGGCGTCGCCCGCAAGCGTTACTTCGGCTACAGCGCGGCGGCCGATCGGTTAATCGACGCGGCGATTGCTCAGATGCGAACGGCCGGAGCCGTCATTGTCGATCCCGCCGACATTCCAACGGCGTCGACACTCGACGACTGCGAGTTGGACATCCTGCTGTATGAGTTCAAGGCGGACCTGAACGCCTATCTGGCCGGTCTGGCGCCATCAGTCAAGGTTCGCTCGCTCGCGGATGTCATCGCGTTCAACGAACGCGAGAAGGCGCGTGAGATGCCGTTCTTCGGCCAGGAACTCTTCATCATGGCGGAGAAGAAGGGGCCGCTGACGACGGCGGCCTATCGCGTGGCCCTTACCAAGTGCCGCGCCCGTGCGCGGAGGCTCGGGATCGACGCCGTCATGACCCGCTTGGGGCTCGACGCGATCGTGGCGCCGACAGGCAGCCCCGCCTGGCCGACCGATGTCGTCAACGGCGATCACTTCCTCGGCGCGAGCTCGACGCCGGCTGCGGTCGCCGGCTATCCGAGCATCACCGTGCCGGCGGGTGCCGTGCAGGGTTTGCCGGTTGGACTGGCCTTCTTCGGCCGGGCCTGGAGCGAACAAAAGCTCATCGCGCTCGCGTACGCGTTCGAGCAGGCTACCAAACACCGTCAGCCGCCGAAGTTTCTCGCCACCGTCCCTCACTGAACGACATTCAGGCTGCCGAGAAAGTCGTTGAAGCTCGCGGCCCAAGCCTCGACCGTCGCCGCCGGTCCAACCAGCTTGAGGAAGTAGGGCCCGCGCGGTGTTTCGATGACGGCCGTCCGCATTCGGAAACCAGGGCTGTTGTGCTTCTCGGTCGCGCCGGGACGCATCTCGGCCACGTAGGTCCCCGATACATCGAGCAACGAGACCTTGAGGCCGTTGATCGTCCGCGCGTCTCGTCGGGCCACGTCGCTCGTGGCTCGCCCATCAGGCTGCTGCATCTGCCCGAGCCAGCGCTGGATGTTGGCGTCCACGCTCCCACCAGTTCCGCCGAAGTAGTAGACGACGAGCTCCGCGCCAGGGGTAGCGGCATCGCGGCCCGGCAGTAGAAATTCGGCGACGCGCATATTAGAGGACGGGCTGCGTGGTTGCCAACCCGCCGGCGTAGTGAACTTCAGAGACCCGGGCGGCGCCAGCGTCTGCCATCCGGAGAGGAGAAGGCCGGCAGTGATGGCAAGTGCGTGTAGCAGCATGCGCAAATCCTAACATTGGCGTACTCTTGGTGGTCTTTTCCGTGGCTGTCTGATGCTTGGTGATCGTGAGGTGAGCGAAAATGCGGATTCTGTCCGGAATGTTCGCGTTGATTCTGCTCTGTGGCTCGAACGTGGCGGCGCAGGAGGCCAGCTGGGGAGTCAAGGGCGGGGTGAATGTCGCGACGCTCAGCTCGGATCAGGATCCGGGGCCGGAGTTCAAGTACCGCATTGGAGTCATCGCCGGCGGTTTCTTCACCTGGCCGCTCGGCTCCCACCTCGATATCCAGCCTGAGGTCCTCTTCAGCCAACAGGGCGCGTCGCTCGATTCAATCGGGCTCGAGGCGGTCACGATCAAGACCGACTATCTGGTCGCGCCGATCCTGGTCCGCTACAAGCTGAGGCCATCTGCGGGAGGTCTGGTTCTCTTCGCAGGACCATCGCTCGGGTTCAAGTTGAGCGCGAAGGCGACCGCCGAATCCGGCGACCAGGGGTTTACCGAAGACATCAGCGATGAAATCGAGAGCTTCGATTACGGTGTGGTGTTTGGGGGTGGCTGGGAATCGGGGCGGCTGACTATTGACGGCCGCTACACGTGGGGGCTCAGCACCATCGGCACGGACGACGATAGTCCCGAGAAAACCAGGCACCGGGTGATCGCCGTGCTGGCTGGCGTTCGGTTCTGATGGTGGAAATCTGCGGACGGAGGAGACGGAGTTCACGGGTCACCACGGAGAGGCACGGAGCTGAATCGCGAGGGAGACGCACGGAGGCTGTCACGCTGCGTCGACCGGTCCTCCGTGCGTCTCCGTGCGCGCCGTGCCTCCGTGGTGAACTCCCTGATCTCCGGCCCCTCCGAATTTCTACTCGACGCGGAGCGCGAGCATCGGATCGGCTTTCGTCGCTCGATGCGCCGGCAGCAGGCAGGCGGCGAGCGCGACGGCTCCCTGCAGCGCGGCGCTCGCAACATACGTTGACGGATCGGCCGGGCTGACTCCGAACAGCACGCTGGACGCAAACCGTCCGACGATGGCTGCAGCAGCGAGGCCCAGCACTACTCCCGGCACGGTGAGCCAGATACCCTCTCGCAGCACCTGGCCCATCACGCGACGTGGCGTCGCGCCGATGGCGGCTCGAATGCCAAATTCACGGGTGCGCTGGCTCACCGTGAGGTAGGTCATCCCGAACAAGCCGACTGTTGCGAGCATCAACGCGAGCGTGCCGCAGATGCCGAGAAACCCGGCCGCGGTACGCGCCGGCCACAACGGCATCTCCATCCGCTGCGCCATTGTCTTGGCCGATCCTGGCGGCAGCTTCGGGTCGAGCGCGCGCACTTGATCCTGGACGGCCGAGAGGAGCGCTCCGGGATCACCCGAGGTGCGGATGATGAGCGTCACCGTGTCCCCAAATTGAACCGGAACGATCGGCCGGTACAAATACTCGCGTGGCGCTTCGCTCAGCATGTGGTGCTTGATATCGGCGGCGACGCCCACGACGCGAAGCTGCCGTCCACTCGGTGTTTCGCGGACGGTTTCGCCGAGAGCTGGACGGCCCGGCCAGAACCGAGAGGCGAGCTTCTGGCTGACGATGACGCTGTCGCCTGCCGTGAGCTCCTGGTGAGTGAAGTCCCGGCCAGCGAACATGGGGACGCCGAGCGCAGCCATGTAGCCTGGCCCGATGCCATACATGGGGACGTTCGGGCACTCAACTGCCGCGCAGTCGGTTCCCTCGGCCGACAACCGGGTGACTCTCGGGAAGCCGACGTAGAAGGGGATGCGATCGCCAATCGCGACGCGCTCGACGCCGGGGAGCGCGCGTACGCGCTCGACCAGCTGGTCGAAGAGCACTCGGGAGCGCGGCGCGTCGTAATCGTAGTCAGCCGGCTTGAGCTCGAGGACGAGGAGATGCGCAGTTTCGAACCCGGGACTCGCGCCCGCATGGGTCCAGAAGCTGCGCACGAAGAGCAGGGCCGCCGTGACGAACAACGTCGAGCCGGCGATCTGGGCGATCATGAACGCATTCCGCAGTCGCGATCGACGGCGTCCAAGCGCAGTCTCCATGCGCATCGACGCGACCAGGTTGATCCGTGTGGCCTGTAATGCCGGCAGGAGGCTCGGCACGATTCCCGCCAGCGCAACCAGCAGGACTGTGAAGCCGACCAGCCGCCGATCGACACCGATATGAAGCCGTTGCGGGATCGGCGAAGGCAAGCTGAACGCCGAAAGCAAGTCGGCGCTCCAGCCGGCGATCACGATCGCCGCGGCCCCGCTGACGAGCGCGAGCATCAGCCCTTCCATGACAAACTGCCGAAGGATGCGCCCACGGCTCGCGCCGAGTGCCGTGCGCACGCCAATCTCCCGCTGACGGTCAGCAGCGCGCGCGAGCAGGAGCGCCGCTACGTTGAAGCACGCGATTAGCAGCACCACGCCGACAACGGCGAGCGCGATCCAGCCGATCGGCGCGAGCGAGCGAACTTCAGGATTGCCCTCGACCATCGGCGCAAAGGCCAGCGACCGCTGCCTGTTCGTGGCGGGATGGTCGGCCGCGAGTGCGGCGGCGACGCTCTGCAGGTCCATGCCGGCCTGTGGCGCAGATACGCCCGGCGACATCCGGCCGACAACCGTCAGCCACGCCTCGCTTCTGTCGAGGCGCCGTGCGGGGAAGTTCAGGACCTGCATGCGATCGAGGGGCACCCAGACATCGGGCTCGTACAATCCGCCCGGTCCCTGAAAGCCGTCCCGCACGACGCCGACGATCGACACGATGCGTCCGTTGAGGGTAAGTGTGCGACCGGCCACGCTGTCTCCGCCGCCGAGTTGGCCGGACCAGAACCTCGAGCTGACGACGGCCGGGATGTCGCTCGTTGAGCGGTCAGCATCGGTGAAGAGGCGGCCGATCTCGGTCGTCGCGCCGAGCGTCGACAGGTAGTTGCCCGAGACGGCAAGAGCCCAGACCTGGCGCGTGCCCGTTCCGCCGTGAATGTCGTGCATGCCGAGCGGGAGGCGGCCTTCCGCCGCGATGGCCTCGAACGTGCGCGCGGTTCGCGCGAGGTCTTGGTAGTCGGGCCACGACGTCAGCCCGTACGGATTCCCCGGCGATCGCGTCATGATCCACCCGAGCGCCTCGGCGCCGGGAAAGCCCAGCGGCTTGAACAACAGCGCGTTCAACGCGCTGAACGCGACGGCGTTCACGCCGATGCCGATGGCGAGCGTCAGGACCGCCAGCGTCGAGAAGCCCGGACGGGCCAGTAAGGCTCGGAACGCGAAACGCAGGTCGCTCAGCCAGCTATCCATCGGCCCTGTAGACGTTCAGGGGAGAAGCGCAGTTCCCCGGGCGCCTTGGGTCGGGGGCGCGGGAGGAAATCGCGTAGACTCCCCGCGTGGGGTTCCGCCGCGCGCTGGGACCATTCGACGCCACGATGGTCGTCATCGGCGGCATCATCGGCTCCGGCATCTTCATTAATCCCTATATTGTTGCCCAACGCCTCGACACGAGCGCGCTCGTGCTCGCGGCGTGGATTGCCGGAGGCCTGATCGCGCTCGCCGGTGCATTCGCCTACGCGGAGCTCGGCGCTCTCTTTCCGAAAGCCGGCGGCCAGTACGTCTACCTGCGAGACGGGTGGCATCCCCTCGTGGGTTTCATGTACGGCTGGGCGCTGCTCATGCTGATTGAGAGCGGCGCGATCGCGGCCGTCGCCATCACGTTTGCCAGCTACGCGATGCGGCTTGCCGGCAGGCCGGATGCGGCACCGGTTCCGCTGGCGATCGCGGCCATCGCCCTTCTGTCCGTGGTCAACTACTTCGGCGTCAAGCCTGGCAGTCGGGTGCTGAACGTGCTCGTCGTGCTCAAGGTCGCGGCGCTGGCCGTCCTCATCGTCGCAGGCGCAATCGCCCCGGCGGCGCCCGCGTGGTGGTCGGCCGCCCGCGTCAGCGTCGCGTCCTCGTCCGCGGCGGTCGCCTTTGGCGCGGCCCTGGTGCCGGTCCTCTTCGCCTATGGAGGCTGGCAGAATGCCAACTACCTCGCCGAAGAAATCAACGATCCGCGCCGTAATCTTCCGCTCAGCCTGCTTGCCGGCACCGTGGCGGTCGTCGTGATCTACGTCGCGGTCAACGTAGTCTACCTGCGGGCGCTTGGACTCGAGGGGCTGGCGGCGACGACCACACCGGCCTCGACGGCGGCGGCGATCATGTTTGGGGCTCTCGGCGATCGTTTCGTCACCGCCGCGATCGCGATTTCGACGTTCGGCTTCCTGGACCTGGCGATTCTGGCGCCGACGCGCGTCTACTATGCGATGGCGGCCGACCGCGCGTTTCTGCCGGCGCTGTCGCGGCTGCACCCCAAGTACCAGACGCCCTGGATCGCGATCGGCATCCAATCGACGTGGTCGTGCGTGCTGGCGCTGACCGGGCGATACGAGGCCCTGCTCAACTACGTCGTGTTCGCCGATTGGATCTTCTTCGGGTTGACGGTGGCGACGTTGATGATCTTTCGCAGGACGTATCCGTTGTCGCGCCGGCCGCCCGGCACGTTCCGCGCGCCGGGCTATCCGTGGGTGCCGGCAGCGTTTGTGATCGTTGCCGGCGCGGTTGTCCTGAGCGTCGTCCGTGCCGACCCGTCGAGCGCGTGGCGTGGGGCAGTGCTGCTGGCCGCGGGCATTCCGGTCTTCTACTGGTTCACGCGGCGCGGCTAGCCCCGTCGCCGGTGCCGTGACCAAAAGTCTTTCACCGCGGCGCTCGCAGAGGCCGCAGAGGACAAGCCGGATGACTCAGGAGCAATAAAGGTTTGCTCTGCGGTCTTTGCGTCCTCAGCGGCGAAAGGCTTTGTCGATTGAAGGACGCCGGGATTGGGTTAGGGATACAGCCTGTGGATGATCCATGTTGCACCCTCCCGAACATACAGAATCCGGTCGTGCAGGCGATCGGCGCGCCCGTACCAAAACTCGATGCGCGACGGTGAGATGCGATAGCCGCCCCAGAATGGTGGGCGAGGGACGGGTTGCCCCGCGAATCGCGCCTCGGTCGCGGCGAACTCGTCGTCAAACTGCTGCCGCGAGCCGAGGATCTCGCTCTGGGCCGACGTCCACGCCCCGAGCTGACTTCCGCGCGGGCGGCCGGCGAAATAGGCGTCTGACTCGTCTGCCGGCAGACGCTCGACCGGTCCTTCGACGCGAATCTGTTCCTCGAGCGTCGGCCAGTGAAAACACAGCGCGCCGTGCGGATTGGCTTCGAGCTCGCGCGCCTTCCGGCTCTGGTAGTTCGTGTGAAACACGAATCCGCGCTCGTCGACGCCCCGCAGCAGCACCATTCGGACCGACGGACGCCCATCGGCGTCGGCCGTGGCGAGCGCGGCCGGCGTGGTGTCTACGTCGTGAGCCGCGGCGCGGTCGACGGCGCTGACAAATTGCGTGATCGGGTTCGTCTCGGTCATCGATGTCGTCAGGATACGGAACCGTTCGCGATTATACCGTCGGCCCTTCCGTCTATCGGGGTGTCCAGAAGTACAATGGCCCGCGATGATCAAAGGCATCATTCTGGCGGGTGGATCGGGCTCGCGGTTGCACCCGCTGACGCGCAGCATCAGCAAACAGCTCCTGCCGATCTACAACAAGCCGATGATTTACTACCCGCTGTCCTCGTTGATGCTGGCGGGGATTCGCGACATCCTGATCATCACGACGCCGCAGGACCGGGCGAGCTTCGAGCGCCTGCTCGAGGACGGGCGGGATTTCGGCGTATCCATCCGCTACGCCGAGCAGCCCAGCCCCGATGGCCTGGCGCAGGCATTCATCATCGGTCGAGAGTTCGTCGGCGAGAGCCCCGTCGCGCTGGCGCTTGGCGACAACATCTTTTATGGCGCCGGGTTTTCCGAGGCGCTCCAGAGCGCGGCCGCACAGCCGCATGGCGCGACGGTCTTTGGCTATCAGGTCCGCGATCCCCAGCGCTACGGCGTCGTCGAGTTTGACGCCGAGGGGCGAGCCATCGGGCTCGAAGAGAAGCCCGCGCAGCCGAAATCGTCGTTCGCCGTGACCGGACTCTATTTTTTCGACAACCAGGTCCTCGAGATTGCGCGGAACCTCAAGCCGTCGGCGCGCGGCGAACTGGAAATCACCGACGTCAACCTCGAGTACTTGAGGAGGGGACAGCTGCGGGTCGAGCGGCTCGGGCGTGGCATCGCCTGGCTCGACACCGGCACCCACGAGTCGCTGGTGCAGGCGTCGAATTTCATCCAGGCAGTCGAAGAGCGGCAAGGCCTGATGGTCGGGTGCCTGGAAGAGATCGCCTACCGGATGCACTACATCACCGCAGAGGATCTGGCCCGGCTGGCGCGCGCGATGCGCGGGAGCACGTATGGTCAGTACTTGCACCATGTCCTCGAAGAGGATCGCTGAGACCGCGCGCAATGCCATCTACGTTCGAATCGACTTCTGTTCCCGGCGTCGTCATCATCACGCCGAAGGTGTTTGGTGACTCGCGCGGGTTCCTGATGGAAACCTACAAGCGATCCGAGTTCGAGGTGGCCGGGCTCCCGGTCACGCTCGTGCAGGAAAACCATTCTCAGTCGGGCATCGGCACGTTGCGAGGCCTCCACTACCAGCGTGAGCCCAAAGCGCAAGGAAAGCTCGTGCGCGTGGTCCGTGGCGAAGTGTTCGACGTCGCCGTCGATATTCGGGTAGGGTCGCCGACGTTCGGGAAGTGGGTGGGGCTAACGCTCTCGGCCGAGAACCGCAAATCGATCTACATTCCGCCAGGCTTCGCGCACGGCTTCTGCGTCACGAGCCCTGACGCCGAGGTGATCTACAAGACGACCGAGGAATACGCACCTGACTACGAGTTCGGGATCCGCTGGGATGATCCGGCGCTGGCGATTGCGTGGCCGGTCACCAACCCGACGCTGTCGGCACGAGACAAGCAGTGGCCGACCCTTTCGACGCTGTAGGGGCCGCTCGACCAGGGGCACGCGTGTGAAATCCCGTGCAGCGGTGCGTCTGCGTGCGATCCAGCCGCCAAACTCCCGAGACGGGACCGAACCTCTTCTGTTAAAATACATTGCGACCCCAGCTCTTTAACTGTCGGAGGTAAACGTGCGTGCATTGGTCCGTACTCTAGCGCTCGGTCTGGCAGCAATGGCAGTCGTGATGGCGGCGGGCGCGCCCACGGCCGCGCAGAGCAAGCGCCCCACCATCGCCGTCCTCGCGTTCGATTACGGGACCGTTCAACATTGGTGGAGCGGTACCTGGGACATCGGCGAGGGGATCTCCGACATGATCGTCGACGAGCTCGTCAACGACGGGAGCTTCCGCGTTATCGAACGGAAACGGCTCGACGCGATTCTTGCGGAGCAGAACTTTTCGAATAGCGAGCGCGCGGACCCGAGCGCCAAGACGATGGCCCAGCTCGGCAAAGTACTCGGCGTCCAGTACCTGGTGGTCGGATCGGTGACCAAATTCGGTACCGAGCAGAGCAACAAGAACTTCAGCGGCGGCGGCTATGGCAGTGCATTTGGCCTCGGCTCGGTCGGCACGTCGAAAGGAAAGGCCAACGTCGCGATCACGGCGCGGATCATCCACATCACGTCCGCCGAGATCATGGCGAGCGCGAAAGGTGACGGCACGTCCAAGCGAAGCGGCTTTCTGCTCGGCGGCGGCGGCGGTGGCGGCGGCGGTGGTGGATTCGGCGGGATGTCGTTCGGCTCATCCGACTTCCGCGACACGATTCTTGGCGAGGCGACAGAGATGGCCGTCAAGGCTACGACCACGAAGCTCGTCGCGGCGAAGAGCCGCCTCGAGTAAGACCGACAGCTTTACCCGGCGCAGGATATTCCGCCCCCGGGCCAAGGTCCTGCGCCGATTCCTTTCGGCCGTCCTTCTACCCAGCCGCGCTTTCGTTCCTGCGCCAGCGCCTCTCAAACATGTCGATGACTCGTCGACAGACCACGAGAGAAGACATCACCGTCGCCGACACTAGAACGTATTCATAAACCCGATCGGTGTTGTCCGTGTGATCCGTGGCACTAGTCACGCCTGTAATGGATGAACTGGCGCGGCTCGCCGAACGGCTGGCGCCGATTGAAAAGATGCGCTACTTTGACGGCATGGTGCCGGCCCTGCGCACGCTGCTCGACGAGGCGCTGGCACTGCCTGCGGCCGAGCGTACGACCTGGCTCGAATCGCTGACCGGCGAGCAGGCCCCGTTGAAGGATACGTTACGCGAGCTGCTCGCCGCATACGGGCAGGTGGAGACGGGGACCTTCCAGCCCACCCCGCCAGAGTTGGCGGGTGCGGGCGATGCCGCGCTGGACGACGCCGGACTCGCGGCCGGCGACGTGGTCGGCCCCTACCGCCTGATCTCGGTGCTGGGCCGCGGGGGCATGGGCACCGTGTGGCTGGCCGAGCGCTCCGACGGGCGACTCAAGCGCCAAGTGGCGCTGAAGCTGCCGCACCTGACCTGGGGCGGCGCCTTAGCCGAACGGTTGTCCCGCGAACGCGACATCCTCGCTTCACTTGAGCACCCGCACATCGCGCGCCTGTACGACGCCGGCGTCGACCGACAAGGCCGGCCCTACCTCGCCATGGAGTACGTCGATGGCCAGACCATTGACGTGTACTGCAATCAGCGGGCGTTGCCGCTCGGTGACCGGCTCGGGCTGCTGTTGCAAGTGGCCGCCGCGGTGGCCCACGCGCACGCGCGGCTGGTGGTGCACCGCGACCTCAAGCCAGGCAACATCCTCGTCACGGCCGACGGCCAGGTGCGGTTGCTGGATTTCGGAATCGCCAAATTGATGGAGGTCGACCGCACCGAAGAGTCCCCGCTGACGCTGCTGTCGGGCCGTGCGCTGACCCCGGAGTACGCGAGCCCGGAGCAAATTCGTCGCGAGCCGCTGAGCACGGCCAGCGATGTCTACAGCCTGGCCGTGGTGGCCTACGAACTGCTGGCTGGCGCTCGGCCTTACCGACTCAAGCGCGCGAGCGTAGCCGAGCTCGAAGAGGCCATCACGTCAATTGACCCGCCGCTGGCGAGTGAGGCCGCGTCCGAGCCGGCGCTACGCAAGCAACTGAGGGGGGACCTCGACGCAATCCTGAACAAGGCGCTGAAGAAGGACAGCAGCCAACGCTATGCGACCGTTGAGGAACTGGCGCAAGACCTCCGTCGCCACGTGAATCAACAACCGGTGCTGGCGCGGCCCGACCGGCTAGGGTACCGCGCAGGCAAGTTCGTGAGCCGCTACCGCTTCCAGGTGACGGCCGGCGTCGTCGCGGCGCTGGCGTTGCTGGCAGGTGCCGGCGTGGCGGTCTGGCAAGCGCAACACGCGCGCGCGCAGGCGGCGCGCGCCGAGGAGGTCAAGCGCTTCGTGCTATCCATTTTCAAGGACGCTGATACCAGCCGCGGCGGCAGCCGCAAGACAAGCGCCGTCGATTTGCTGGAACAGGCGCGCGCACGCCTCGCCGCAGCGCCGGTGAGTGATCCGGAGATCCGGGCCGAATTACTGACATCGGTGGGGGTCAGTCTGACCGGCCTGGGTGAATATCAGCAAGCTGCGCAGGTGCTCGAAGAAGCAACGCAACAAGCTGTGGCCCAGCTCGGCGCGGAGCACGAAGATACCATTGCCGCGCAGCTCGCGCTGGGTGAAGCGCTGATCGAGAACGGTCAGGAACAGCGCGCCGGGCCGCACCTCGACGCCGCGGAGCGAGGCAAGCGCCGCCTCGGGGACAACGTCGGGCTCGTAAACGCCCTTCGCTGGAAAGCCAACCTTCGCACCGAGGAGGGTCGCTTCGATGAGGCGATCGCGCTTTCGACTGAAGCGGTGCGACTTGCCGAAGCACGGCTTGCGGCTACCAACAAGCGCCTCGTGATGCTGGCCAACCACACGCTGGCTGCCACGCTGATCTCGGCGCGCCGTGAGGGCCGCCTCGAGCCCGCGCGGCGTACGTATGAAGTAGCGCGCGAGATCGATGGCGACCGCCTGACCGTCGACGTGCTGAACGGCCGCTCTTTGTACGCATACGCGCTGGTGCTCGAAGGGGATGTGCAGAAGGGCGTGGCCGAGCTGAAGGCGCTGGTGCAGCAGCAGATCGAATTGCTCGGTCCCGATCACGGTGACGTCCAGAGAACTCTAGGGCGCCTCGGGAACGCGTCATTGTCGGTCGGAGACCCCCTGACCGCAATTGACAGTTTTCAGGGTGGATTGCGCATCGAACGCGCTTTGGCGGGTGAGCGACTGACCGCCGATCTGGGTCGCTTTCACGCCGCGTTGGGACGCGCGCAGGCCAATGCTCGCCGCTACGAGGAGGCCGAGAAGGAGCTAGGTCGGGCCACTGAGATTCTGAGGACTACGCTCGAACCAAGTCAGGTCGAGGTCCGCACGGTGTCCATTGTCACCGGATTCGTATTGACGCGGGCCGGACGACTTGGCCAGGCCGACGCGGTCTTTTCACGTTTACTCGCGCAACCCTTCAGCAATCCGCAGGAAGAGACCGCGCTGAAACTGCGTCTGGGTACCCTGCGAAGCGCTCAAGGACGACATGCGGATGCGCAGGCACTGCTTAAAGAAGCAGTGGCTTCATTTTCCAAGTCGACGCCGCCTACGAACCACGCGATAGCGCTTGCAGCACTCGGTGAGGCTCAGATCGAAGCGGGCCTGGCGACAGAGGCGCTCGATACCTTGCTTCAGGCCAACTCGCTCTTCGGGAAGCTCCAACCAAACATGTCTCCCGATCGCGCCGATCTGCTGGTCAGTCTGGCCCGCGCGCAGATTGCCGGTGGTCGCGCCGAGGAAGCGGTTGCATCAGCCGACCAGGCGGCGACCTTCTGGCGTTCGTTCGACCCGACCAACCGCAGCACCGCGGTGGCGACGCTGTGGCACGCACGCGCCTTGTATGTCGCCGGCCAGGTGCCGAAAGCGGCCGAGGCCTTGCGCCACGCGAGCGCCATCTTCAGGACCACGGGTTTGCCCGCCGAGCGCGCGCTGCTCGAGCAGACCCAACGCGAAATGAGGAACACAAGGGGTCGCTAACTTGGCGCTCGGGTCCGCGCGCTCGCTATTCGAAAAGTTCTGTTCCGCAAGAATCGTGTCGAGCTGCCGACTATGGCTGCAGGATCACGCCCCGAATGGTCGGAGGGAACGGGCCGTGATCGAGGATCGCCCTGAACGTGGCTTCGCCGCTGCCTCCTCCAGTGATCTTCATGGTCATCTCGACGCCAAACTGGGTGTCGTTCAGCTTGATCAGGCTGCCGTCCGTCACTTCGCCTTCGAGCGTCCGACGCAGCGCGCGAATCGACCATCGCCCACCGGTGATATCGGCCGTGCCGCCAATCACCGTCGGCAGCGCATTGTGCTCGATTCCGCCGACGGCGAGGCCGACTGCCGGCCGATCGGCAATCTCTCCGGCGAAGCCGGCGACGAAGATCGCTGCTCCGCAGACTGCCTGCTCGCAGAGTTCGATCCCACTGACAAAACCATTGAGCGTCGTCTGGGAATGTGCCGAGAGAGAGGCCGTTCCGAGGAGGGCAAGCACAAAACAGGTCGACCGGAGGGCACTCTGACGCATGAGACCTCCTTGCGTGGATGACAATAAAGAGGACAGTAACGTAGAGGGCAGCGGGGGTTCTGTCAAGCGTGAATCCACGAGCGTCCGGGACGGTGGCGCAGAATCTCAGTCAGCCCCGGGGTGGCGGAACTGGAAGACACTCTCGACTTAAAATCAACTTACAGTTCAAAGAATGCTAGGAAGAACGTTTGAGAAACCGTGATCCTATTGTGATGACCTCGCCGCCCATTCAGCCCGCCTCACCTTCCGTTTGTGAAAAGGTTTTGATAGAGAGTCAGGGTGTCGAGCACCAGGCCTAGCCCTGCTGCCTGTCTTCACCATCCCAATTCATTCGGCGCGGAGCCCCGCGAGCACAGTCACCTGTCACAGCCCGCGGCCACCGGCAGATGCCGTTCTGCTCGACTGACCAGAGGGACGCTCGACCCTGTCGCACAGATGGGCTGAGCCGTATATTCTTGAGCTGAGCCCGGCTGGCCCCCAATCTCGCATTGGGAGGTAAATGGGGTTTGCCGGGAGGCTACCCTTGCAAGCTGAACCGGGCTCGGGCACCAGGAGCGGACATCAGAACTCCGTAGCAACGCCATGCCCATGATGAAAGGGTAGGGCGTCTTCAAGGCCGGTTGCGCAAGTACACCTAGCTGCGCTGTCTGTCATGACAGTGTCGAATGGAGTGGCCCGCGCGGCGACGTGGAGGTGCCGCTGCTCGCGGATATGCTCGCCGAGAAACGAAAGGCCGTCTGGCGGACGCGCAGGCACGCGCCTCAGCCGGCGAAGAGGAACGCACGAAAGAGGGTTTGAAATGTCCTTGTCGGATGAACAGCTCGAAGAACTCGCGTTGCAGTTGACGGCGGAAATCATGGAGACGGTCACGTCGCCGGAGCCTGACCGGGTGAAGCGGAAGGCGGTCTTCGAGGACCTCGTCTACTTCGGTCGGATGGTACAGGTATCACGCCGCATGGTGGACGCAGACCGCACCCCGCTCACCTTGAACTGACCCGCGGCTCCATCGCAGAATGCAGGGCACTTTGCTTCGGGCGGTGCCCTGCGATGGCGATGAAGCCCACGCACAAGCAAGTCTACGAAAGCTCAGTCATTCCGGGGGCCGTGCGCGTCAGCGTGAAAGTCACCCGTCATCACCACCGGACCGAGCGGCACTCATAGTCGCGCCTTCGCGGATGTGCTCTCCGCGAAAAACATGGCGACCGCCGCAGCGACCGATATTCCTGCATAATCGGCTGTGATCCTTTTGTGATCCTAGGCATGAATCGCGGTTGTTCTGGCACGGAACACTAAACTACGCCGGGGTGGCGGAACTGGCAGACGCTCGGGACTTAAAATCCCGTGGCCCCAAAGGCCGTCCGGGTTCGATTCCCGGCCCCGGCACCACGATTTCCTAGGACAAACGATCGACGGCTGATTGCCGGGCGCGCGGATCGCTCGCTCGGTAACTCATGAGTAACTTACGCGACTGCGATGATTGGCGGAACGTTCGATAGCATCGATGCGGAGAGCCTCAATCGACTTCAGGCAGGGGGCGTCGCAGAATCGCGAACGCTCGACTACAAAGAGAAACTCCCAGGCAGCTAGGACCTAGAACGCATGGCGTCTAGCGCCCCGTCAGCACACGAACCCCAATATAGCCTCTTGCTCCAAGAGCCGGCGCGCGTACTCGCCGGCTCTCAGTCACAAGAGGCCCTTTTGACCGGTAGTGGAGCTTGAGCTCGGAGCTCATCAGCGTCCATCACTTCGTTAAACTCGAGGCAATCATCACTTTCGATTTCGGTGCGGCCTGGGCTGAGACGTGTTCGGCCGCCTTCATCTCCGCACGCGTCTCTGGGATGTGCAAGATCCTTCCGTCCGCGAGCTGCACTTCACGGAGGAAGTACTGATCGCCGTAACGATGAAACGTGAGGCTCGGCGCGGGCTCGCGATCGTTCAGGCGATCGGTCCGGCTCGTGAGGATCACGCCATGACGCGCGCCGCGGATCATGAACACACCGTTCTGTCCGGGTATCGGTACGATGCGGTAATGGTCTCGCGGAAGGTTCGTGTCGCCCGCGGTGAATTCAAACGGGACGTTCGTCACCGTCTCGATTCCCTGGGCGCGTACGGACGTGGCCACCCCTACCAGCAGGAGGCCCGTTGTCACCACCAGTCGTTGAACAGAGATCGTCATGGTCTTCACTCCAGTACCCGCTGTGACGCCGGAATTCGGCGCCAGGCACTCGCGCCGCCGGAAGTGGCGGTCGCCGCGCCGGTCTATATATGAGTGTTACGAGCTGACCGGGGCAGAATTCATGACGGTTGCCAGACGTTTTCATTACCAGGTCCTGAAACGAGAGCAATCTGTCGCCTCATCCACGATGGCATAGCGCCGAGAGATCGACTCCGTCGTGTGACCGACGATCGACATCGCGACCGACCGTAGCACGCCCGTCCGCCCGCTCAAACGTGCGCACGGCCGACCGCCGCATGTTGTGAATCAGCTTCGGGACACCCCGCCGCTTTGCAGTTCCTCCATGCCGTTCGGAAGGTCACGATCCGTTCGCCGTTGCGGTGAAAGACGAACGGGCAGACTTCTCGGCGGCCTTCAGGCGTTCGTGCTCAGCCAACTGGCCCTTGAGGGTGATGTCGAGTTCCGTCGTGAACGGAAGGACGCGCGGTCCACCGTTCTTGTGGTGTCCGCATCCAGTCGCACACACCACCAGGAGTGGCGTAAGATCCGATTCCGGCCTTGCTGACATCGGCGTCGGCTCGTCGCCGTGTATGTTCTGAGGCAAACAACAGAGCGAGCCGCTTGTGACGTCACAATCGGAAACACGAACCACCCTCGGCGAGATCGACAAGATCCGAGAGGTCTCGGACAGAATTGCTGGCGCGATTCAGCGCCGCGATGTCGCGGTCTTACGAACGCTTTTGGCTCAAGGGTTCGTGCATCGCAGCCATGGCGGGGCGGCGTCGGATGTGGAGCAATTCCTGACCGGTATCGCGCAGATTCCTGGAGAGATCAGGTTCGTCAGGCTCGCAGAAGTGGAGGTCGATCTCTGCGGTTCAGGTGCGATGGTCACTGGCATTCAACACGCACAGGTGGTTGTTGACGGCCAGGTCATCGACGATCGTCGAGGCTTTGTTGATTTCTTTGTGAAGCACGAGGGCGACTGGCGCATTCAGGCGGCCGTCGATTTGCCGACTCCCGGTTAGGTGCCGAGCGCTCCGCGGGCTGCTCGGCGAGCGCGAATTTCCGACTGTAGACCTACGAGGCCAATTGCACGCCTCTTAGGCGCTCATCGAGGTGGACATGACAAGACAACGAGACACGCGGCTGCCGCTGCTGGGACTGGCTCTTTTGATCGTGGTCGCATCAAACCCCGCTGCACAGCAGCCGGCCTCGCCCGAAGCGCGCCTGAAGACGTTGGGGATCCAGCTGCCGCAGGTGCCGGCTCCAATCGCCTCGTACGTGCCAGCGGTGCGCACAGGTAACCTGGTATTCCTCGCAGGACAAGGCCCCGTCGTGGGCGGGAAGCCGACAGTCACTGGCAAGGTCGGCGCCGATCTCACAGAGGAAGAGGGCTACAAGGCAGCGCGGGCGACGATCCTCACCTCGCTCGCCGTGCTTCGTGCCGAGATCGGATCGCTCGATCGCGTGCGGCGGGTCGTCAAGCTCGTCGGATGGGTCAACAGCGCCCCTGGGTTCACGCGGCAGCCCTGGGTGATTAACGGTGCGTCCGATCTGCTGGTCGAGATCTTCGGCGAGGCTGGCAAGCATGCGCGAAGCTCGATTGGCGCGAACGAGCTCCCGCTCAACATCCCGGTCGAGATTGAAATCATCGTCGAGATTGCCCCGGACACGCCGGGCCGGTAGTGACATCTCTCCTAACAGATTGACGCACCAATCCAGGCCCGATGCCCTATGAGCGATTCAGCAGCAGACGATCAGTACGCGACCGCCGCGGATTTGTACGACGGTGTTCCGCAGTATCGAGAGCGGGCCGATGTCGCGTTCCTTGTCGAAGCGGCGACGGCAGCCGTCAGTCCGATTCTCGAAATCGGCTGCGGCACGGGACGCGTCCTCATCCCGACTGCCCGCGCCGGGTTCGACATCGTTGGCGTCGATGCTTCGCCGAGGATGCTGGCCGTGTGCCGAGATCGTCTCCAGTCGGAGAGCGCCGAGGTTCGACATGCGCGCGTCCACTACCTATCGACCCTACCGGCTGAGCTTGCGGATTCCTGGGGAATCACGCGCGCCCCTCTCGGCACAAACCCTGCACAGCTACGCCAATAGGCAGGAGGTAGGTATGTTCAGGGCATTGTTCAGGTTGATCGTGCTCATGATCGTGCTCGTCGCCGTCGGCGGCTTCTTTCTTGGCTGGTGGGGAGGTCGCGGGGCACTCCCGGATAGCAACGCGGTCGCCACCGCTGGCAAGAGCGGTGTCGAACAGGTCAAGCGTGCCGGCGAAGAGATCTCGCAGAAAACCGCTGCGGCCGCCAAGACTGCAGGTGAAGTGCTGAGCGACGGCGCGCTGACGACCAAGATCAAGGCAAAGATGGGACTCGACGACACCGTCAAGGCGCTGGATCTGAACGTCGATACGATCGACGGTGTAGTGACGGTCACTGGGAAAGTGCGATCGACGGCCGAACGCGATCGCGCGCTGGCGCTGGCGCGCGAGACCAACGGCGTCCGTCAGGTCATCGATCGGATAGTTCTTCAACCGAAATAACTCGAACCGAGGTCAGCGCCGGACCGCCTCCTGTTGACCGCGGCGTCGCCTTGCCACAAGATTCGTGTCGGAATCGGATCCCCGATCTCCAGGCGGTCCTCCGAATAGGAGGGCCGCTTTCCCGCACGCGAGGAGACACGCCCCTTGAGCGAGCGACCGAATCCCGAAAAGATTCTGCAGACCGGTTTGGCCTTTTGGCCCTCGAAGACACTCCTCAGCGCCATCGAGTTGGGACTCTTCACCGAGCTCGCGACGGGTCCCGAGTACTTCGATGCATTGCGCGGCCGCCTGGGATTGCACCCCCGCTCGGCGCGCGACTTTCTCGATGCGCTCGTCGCCCTCGGCTTTCTTCAGCGCGACGGCGACCAGTACGGCAACACACCGGAAACCGACCTTTTCCTCGACCGGAAGAAGCCTTCCTACGTGGGCGGCATCCTCGAGATGGCGAATCATCGGCTCTACCCGTTCTGGGGGCACCTGACGGAGGCGCTTCGCACGGGCACTCCACAGAACGAGATCAAGGGCGGTGGTCCCGGTGTGTTCGAGACGCTCTACGCCGATCCGGCACGCCTCAAGCAGTTCCTCGCGGCCATGACCGGCATCAGCCACGGCGCCAACACGACCATCGCCAGGATGTTTCCGTGGAAGGACTACCGTACATTCGCCGACGTTGGCACCGCCCAGGGAGATCTTGCGGCGCAGATTGCGCTGTCCAATCCGCACCTGCAAGGCATCGGCTTCGACCTGCCCGAAGTGGCGCCGATCTTCGAGGAGTACGTCGCGAAAGTCGGCGTAGCCGACCGGCTCCGTTTCCAGCCAGGGAGCTTCTTCGAGCAGCCCTTGCCGAAGGTCGATGTCGTGCTGATGGGCCATATCCTGCACGACTGGGATCTGCCGACAAAGCAGATGCTGATCCGGAAAGCGTTCGACGCGCTGCCCGCCGGCGGTGCCCTCATCGTCTACGAGGCGATCATCGACGACGATCGCTCGAAGAACGCGTTCGGACTGATGATGAGCCTGAACATGCTCATCGAGACACCCGGGGGCTTCGACTACACCGGCGCCGATTGCTCGGCGTGGATGAAGGAAGCCGGATTCTCGTCGACGCGGGTCGAGCCGCTCGTGGGGCCGGATTCGATGGTCGTGGGCCTCAAGTAGCCGGAGTCGCTATCGCTCATGTACCGCGCTCGTTCCGCCACTCCGATCATCGTCTTTACCGTCGCGCTCGTGTCGGCGGCCGCCGTCGCCGGCCGTGCGCAGTGGCCGGCGCCGGACCGCGGCGCTGCCGGCGTCTGGCAGAAGCTGCGCAAGCTGCAGACGACCGCGAGCGCGATGCACACGACCGCTCACCCAGACGATGAGCACGGCGGGATGCTGGCGATGCTCAGCCGCGGCCTGGGCGCGCGCGTGTCCCTCCTGACCTTGACGCGCGGCGAGTCTGGCGACAACGCGATTGGCGCGGAGCTCTTCGACGCGCTCGGCCTCATCCGCACCGAGGAACTGCTCGTCGCCGATCGCTACTACGGCGTCGACGAGCAGTACTTCACGAGCGTGGCCGACTATGGATTCTCCAAGCGCCTCGACGAAGCGCTCGAGAAGTGGGGCCGCGAGCACGTGCTTCGGGACATGGTTCGCATCATTCGAACCGATCGCCCGATGGTCGTCATCTCGCGGTTTCAAGGCAACCCGCGCGACGGTCACGGCAACCATGAAGCCGCCGGTCTCCTCACACGCGACGCGTTCAGGATGGCAGCAGACCCGAAGGCGTTTGCGGATCAGATCGGCGGCGGGCTTCGCCCCTGGC
Source organism: uncultured Acidobacteriota bacterium (assembly GCA_963773005.1). Lineage (GTDB taxonomy): Bacteria > Acidobacteriota > Vicinamibacteria > Vicinamibacterales > 2-12-FULL-66-21 > DATBJJ01. The sequence continues at coordinate 249,379 of CAVYZR010000012.1, read as the reverse complement.
AGCCGTTGAAACTGTACATGGGCGGCGTGCGTGAGAACGAGGACTGGAACGTCCGGTTGGACACCGGCACGTACGACCCGGTGCTCGGCGAGTCGTATCAGACGCTGGCGCGCCTCGGCCTCAGCTTCCAGCGATCTCAGAACAGCGGCCGTTTTGTCGCGCAACCCGGGCCGTCGGTGTCCTACTACCGGCGTCTCGAGATGGCGCCCGGGATCGAGGCGCCCGCTCGCGAAGAGTCATTCTTCGACGGCATCGACACGACCGTTCCCGGCCTCTATCGCGCGTTTGGCCAGACTCCTCCGGCCGCGGCGGTCCGCTCGCTGGCTGCGCTCGATGCGAGCATCAAGGATGCGATTGCGGCGTTCACGCTCACCAATCCATCGGCGGCCGTTCCTGCGCTCGCCTCGGCACTCGCAGCCGTGACCACAGCGATAGTCCAGGAGAACCAGCATCTCGACGTCAAGGCCGCCCTCGTGGTGAAGAAACGGCAGATCGCTGAAGCGATTCACGCGGCGCTTGGAGTCAGCCTGACCGGGATCGCGCAACCTGAAGGGGCTTCTCAGACCACTGCATTCGGAGGAGGGGCAGTGCCGATGCCTCCCGTCGTTCCCGGGCAGCCATTCAACGTGCGGGCGACGTTCGTCAATCCCAGCTCGATCGAGATCACACGCGTGCACGTCTTCCTTGAAGAAAAGCTCGAAGGAAAGCTCGAAGGGAAGGACGTCCGCGTCACCGGCGGTGCTTCGGCACCGATGGATGCCGGGCGCAATCAGCCGATCGTGCAGACGTTCACCACATCGCTCGGAGAGGCGCACCTCTCGCGGCCACATTTTTCGCGGACGTCCATCCAGGATGCCAGGTACACGGTCGCCGATTCGTCGACCATGTCGCTGCCTGCGCTGGGGCCTGCGCTGGAAGTGGTGGCTCGGTACGAAGTCGCGGGCGTGCAGGCGGAGATCCGCAGGCCGGTGATGCGGCTCGAGAGCAACCTGCCGTACGGCTACGACCAGCGGACGCTGGCAGTCGTGCCGGCAATCGCCGTCAGCCTATCTCCTTCATCGGCCATCTTCGCTATCGACGCGCCGCAGAAAACCGTCACGCTCCGCGCCGAGGTGCTCAACAACCGGGAAGGGAAGTCTGAGGGCGTATTGACCCTGAGGGTGCCTCCCGGATGGACCGTCTCACCGGCGGCGCAGCCGTTCGCGTTGACACGAGCTGGTGAGCGGGTCTTCTATCAGTTCCAGGTGCGTGCCGCGACGTTCGACACTCGCGTCGCCCGTATCGAAGCCGTCGCCCAGTCTGGTGGCCGCGACTACCGTGAGGGCTACACGACAATCCGGCATCGCGACCTCGAGACTCGCTATCTCTACAGGGATGCGGTGACGACCGTGCGCGGTGTGGACGTTCGCATCGCGCCGGGGCTGCGGGTTGGCTACGTGATGGGGATCGGAGACGACGTGCCCGCGGGCATCGCCCAACTCGGCGCCGATGTACAGCTGCTCGGCGAGCAGGATCTGGCCACAGGGGATCTCAGCCGCTTCGACGCGATTGTCACAGGCACACGTGCCTACGCCGTCCGCAGCGATCTCCGAACCTACAATCGCCGGCTGCTGGACTATGTCGAGGCTGGCGGCAATCTCATCGTCCTCTATAACACCCAAGAACTCGTGCCGAAGCTCCACGCGCCCTATCCAGGGGAATTGCCAGCCAACGCCGAAGAAGTTTCAGAGGAAGACTCGCCGGTTGAGTTCCTGTCTCCAGACGCAGGCGTCATGACCAGTCCGAACCGCATCACGCGAGACGACTTCTCAGGCTGGGTGGAACAGCGGGGTTCGAAGTTCTGGACGACGTGGGATCCTCGATATACCCCGATGATCGCGACCTGGGATAAGGGGCAGGCGCCGCAGCAGGGGGGATGGCTGCAGGCGCAATACGGCAAGGGTCACTACACCTACGTCGCGTATGCGTTCCACCGCCAGCTGCCGTACGGCGTGCCAGGCGCCTATCGCCTGCTGGCCAACCTGCTGTCGATCGGCCGCTGAGCGACGCGCGCGTTCGGCTCACCTACCTGGTCGGGCAGCGAAGCTGCGGACGGCCTCGGCCTCGTCGTAGAACGTCTCGAAGATTGTCAGGATCTTCAGCATTCCGAACAGGCGCTGGCCTTTCGTCGTCACGTGGAGGAGCCTGATGTCGCCGCCGTTCTCTCGAACGCTCTTCAGCTTTCCCACGAGCATTCCCACGCCGGAACTGTCGATGTAGGTCACGCCGCCAAGGTCCAGAACGATCTTGACCCGTCCTCGGTCCACAAGCTCGCGGATCTTCCTGCCGTACAGGAGGTCGCCATCGTCGAGGAGGATCTGGCCTGTCAGAACCAATACCGTGACGTCGTCCACCTGCCGTTCCACGAGGCTGAGCGCTGAATCGGTCATGGTCTATTCAATAACGATTGAGTGCCGGACGAAGTGTCTCTCCGTGAAGCTCTGCCGTGGCAGTATAATCCCCCATCGTCTGTCACACCATTCGTCACGAACGGGAGTCGCGCGCGGCATGATTGGGACCACCCTCGGGCACTACCGGATCGTCGAGCTCATTGGCAAAGGTGGAATGGGAGAGGTCTACCTCGCCGACGACACCCGGCTGCAGCGGCGCGTCGCGCTCAAGGTCCTGGCCCGCGAGTTGGCGAGCGATCCGGACCGGCGGGAAAGGTTCGATCGCGAGGCGCGGGCGGCCGCGGCGCTCAATCACCCGAACATCGTCACGATTCACTCGGTTGAAGAAGCCGGCGGCATCCCGTTCCTCACGCTCGAGCTCATCGATGGCCAGACGCTTGCGGAGTTGATCCCCGAGGACGGTCTCCCGCTCGATCGCCTGCTCACGCTCGCTATTCCGCTGGCCGACGCGGTCGGCGCGGCCCATCAGCGCGGCATCACGCATCGCGATTTGAAGCCCGCCAACGTGATGGTCACGACCGATGGCCGGCTGAAGGTGCTCGACTTCGGCCTCGCCAAGCTGAAAGAAGACGCGCGACTGGCACTCGAGGCAGGCCAGCCGACCGGAATGCTCACGGGCGACGGACGCATTGTCGGCACGGTCGCGTATATGTCGCCGGAACAGGCTGAGGGCAAGCCGGTCGATCAAAGGTCAGACGTGTTCTCGCTGGGTGTGATCCTGTACGAGATGGCGACGGGCGCGCGACCCTTCACGGGCGACACGCAGATGTCGATCCTGTCGTCAATCATGAAGGATGCGCCGAGGCCGGTGACCGATGCGAAACGCGGCCTGCCCCGCGATTTTTCGCGCATTGTCATGCGCTGCCTGGCGAAGGACGTCGAAGATCGGTACCAATCTGCGAAGGACGTCCGCAACGACCTGCGTGCGCTGAAGAACGATCTGACCTCGGGAGATTTGGTGCCGGTCTCTATTGAGGGCGATGCCCCGACGTTGGCGCCACTACGCTCGGTGTCGCGCAACTTTCTTCTCGGCGCAGTGGCAGGTGTTTTAGCCGTCTCCGCGGTGGCCGCGATCGTTCTTCGCACACGCTCGTCCGCGGCGATCCCACCGACGGCGTCGAGGCCCTTCGACTCGATCAACCTGACCAGGCTGACGACCACTGGCACGGCGGGATTGGCCTCCATCTCGGGCGACGGGCGCTACGTGGCTCACGTATCGGCCAAAGGTGGCCAGCAGAGCTTGTGGCTGCGGCAGATCGCGACGACGAGCAACGTCGAGATTGTCCCTCCGGCCGATGTTCGGTACGTCGGCCTTTCCTTTTCACCCGACGGCAATCACATCTATTACACGACCTACCAGCGCGGTACGAATCTCGGCAATCTCTATCAGATTGCTGTTCTCGGCGGCGGCGCGCGCCTCGTCGTCGAAGACATCGACACGGCGGTGAGCTTCTCACCGGACGGATCGCGCTTGGCGTTCCTGCGCGGTTACCCGGATGAGGCCACGAGCGCCGTGATCGTCGCCAACGCCGACGGCAGCAATCAGCGCCAGCTCGTGACACGCAAGCGGCCGACGGAGTTTCCGTTGCTCGGCCTGGCCTGGTCACCCGACGGACGCACCATCGTCGCCACGGGCGCCATCGACGGGCGCATGCGGGGCCAGGTCGTTGCCGTCGATGTGGCGACAGGCGCCGAGCGAGTCGTGCCGACGCCCGACTGGCGGCAGGTGAGCCGCGTCGCCTGGCTGCCGGACGGCAGCGCGATCCTCGTGAACGCACAGGAATCCGCCGGTGAATCATCGAGTCAGGTCTTTCTCGTGCCATATCCGTCAGGTGAGGTCCGGCGCCTTACGAGCGATCTGAGCAGCTATACGGGCCTGAGCGTCGCGCCAGACGGCAAGTCGTTCGCCTGCATACGCAACGAGTTGCGCGCGACGATCTGGATGCAGCCGATTGGGGACCCCGCGAAGGCGGCCGCGGTCTCGCTCGATGCCGGAACGGACGACGGAATCCATGGAATGGCGTGGACACCGGATGGCCGCATCGTCTTCACGACCGAAGCCAGCGGCAACCCGGACGTCTGGATCATGGCGAGCGACGGATCGCGCCGAGTGCAGCTCACATCTACTCTCGGCCAGGACATCAGCCCGCGCGTGACGCCGGACGGCAAGTACGTGGTGTTTGTCTCCGATCGCGATGGCGGGCACCGTCTGTGGAGGATGGGACTCGACGGAAGCGGCGCGACCCGCTTGTCGCCGGACGTCGTGGCGCGCGCGCGGGGAGCGATGTCGTCTGACGGGAAGTGGATCTACTACAGCGACGCGGCGGGTGAGCCGCGAAAAGTGTCGATCGACGGCGGGGCGCCGGTCGCGGTCTTTGCAGGCGGCGGCAGTACGCTGCCACCCGGGTTCCACGAACCGATGCCGTCGCCAGACGGAACCACGGTCGCCGGCCACTACACCGATCAAGCGGCGCGAGGCGAGCGCATCGCGCTCGTGTCGCTGACCGGAGCGGCTCCGAAGCTGCTGCCGACCGTCCCCCCGAGCGCGACGTGGTCGCCGGATGGCCGGGCCCTCATCTACATCGATACGCGCAGCGGCGTCTCGAACCTCATGCAACACTCAATCGCCGGCGGCGCCGCGACTCCGCTTACGAAGTTCACATCGGAGCAGATCTTCAGCTACGCGATTTCACCTGACCAGCGGCAGGTCGGCCTGGTGCGCGGCCGCGTCAACTCGGACGTGGTGCTGATCTCGGCGGCCCGATGAACTGCTTCGTCCACGATCCTTCGACTGCCATCGGGCTCTGCGCCGTCTGTCAGAAGGCCTGTTGCCGCGAATGTGTCGGCCGCGACACGCCGCGGCTGGTGTGCCGCACGTGCCTCGAGGGGCGGGCGGTTCTTGGATTCGATACCGGTCGGGTGCCAGCCTCGGAAGCTGGCCGCTGATTCACATCTGTGTTGGTGTCGATCCGGTGACGATGCGGCCAAGAGTCGCCAAAGGAATAGTGGCGATCGGAAATCTGGCGGTCGGGGTTGTCGCAATCGCCGGTCTCGCCTGCGGTCTGGTGAGTGTCGGCGGCCTGTCCGCTGGACTGCTCTTCGCGCTGGGCGGCGCGGCAGTGGGTCTGGGCTTGTCGGTTGGCGGGCTGGCGGTCGGCTCGATCGCGATCGGTGGCGCAGCGATAGGGTTCGTCTACGCGATCGGCGGCGCGGCCTTTGCGCCGGCGATCATCGACGGCAGACGATGTGATCAGGTGGTGCTCGACTTTGTCCGCCAGTGGGGTGGGTCTGGAGTTCTGCCGCCGTATTGCCGGTGACGATCCAACCACCTGCGGTCAGTCCGGATTGATATAGCGATACAGCAGCCGGATCAGCGTGTACGCGCGGGGCATGCTCTCGGCGGAAAAGGAGATCGTGTCGGGCGCAGGACGGAGCATCCCCGGAAGGCTCTCGGCCACCTCGGGGATGAACGTCTCGCGGAACTGCACTTCGACTTTGTAAGCGGACTCACGCGTCGGCGCGGTCCGTCTGGCTCCCGCGACTTGCTCCTTGGCAGCGATCTCGATGTTCTGGTGCACCTGGCCGAGAGGGTACAGTTCTGCGGCCCGCGAGTTGAGCGACCGTTTCACCACGACGCCGCGAGCCCCTTCAGCGACGGCGGTGACCTGCTTCACCGCTACATCGTCTCCTGTGACCATCACCACCGGTACGCCATACCAGCCGGCGACAAGCGTGTTGAGGCCGCCCTCGCCGAGCGACCGTCCGTTGACTCGCACATCGGCGACGACGCCGCTGCCGGTGTGCGCGAAGAGGCCGTTGGGGCTGCCAGCCTGTGCGTGATAGCCGATGAAGATGGCCGCGTCGAACGACTCGTCCAAGCCCTCCATCATCCCCGAGCGCTTGAAGCTGTGACTAATCAATCGTACGCCGCCCTCGAGATCCTCGAGCCGCAGGTTGCGCATGCTGCCGTGCGAGTCGTTGACGACGATTTCGGTGGCGCCGCCGGCGCGGGCGCCGCGGATAGCGGCGTTGGTATCGTCGGCCATCAGTTTCCGGGACCGGTTGTATTCGGCGCCCGCGGAGGAGAGCTGATCGGCGCCCGAGATCCCGCTGATTCCTTCCATGTCCACCGAGATAAATACTTTCTTCGCAATCTGCGCATCGAGCGATAGCCCGGCGAGGGCGCAAGCAGCCAGCATGAGCGAGACTCGGCGCACTTCGATACCTCCCTGGTTGTTCAAGCCACATCCTAGCCGAACACCGTGGGGAACGCAGCCGTTCCGGAGTAGGATCACCAGCCGACGGCCGCTTTTCGGGCAGGAGGACTGATGAGGGTTCCGGCTGTGAAAACCGCGACACCGGCTGATGAAGCGCCCGCAGTTGGCACCGTGGTACTGGCGTTTGCAGCCGATCCAGTCGCGCGCTGGTGCTGGCCCGACTCTCACCAATATTTGAGCAGCATGCCGCGCTTCACGATGGCTTTTGGCGGCGGGGCTTTCGCGCGGCAGAGTGCTCTCTGTACCGAGGACTTCGCCGGAGCGGCGCTGTGGCTGCCTCCCAATGTCCATCCCGAAGAGGAGACGCTCGGACAGATCGTCGAGGAGACAGTCGCGGGCTCGACCCGCAGTGAACTGTTGACGATGCTCGAGCAGATGGCGGCCTATCATCCTGATGACCCCCACTGGTACCTGCCGCTCATCGGTGTCGACCCGGCATTTCAGGGCAAGGGCTACGGCAACGCGCTGATGACGCAGGCGCTTCAGCGGTGTGACCAGGAAGGGTTGTTGGCGTATCTGGAATCCACGAACCCCAGGAACATCACCCTGTACGAGCGTCATGGGTTCAAGGCCATGGGCACGATTCAGGTGGGCAGTTCGCCGCCGATGGTGCCGATGCTGCGAAAGCCACGCTGAGACGATGCGGATAAGGACGGTATGACTGCGGCGTTTATATGTCTGTCACTGGCGTTTGGCGCGCTACAGCAGACCCAGGCGCAGGACGCGCGCACCTACAAGGACGTCGCCTACGCGACCGTCGACGGGAAAACGCTGGGACTCGATCTCTACATGCCGGCCAGGGTGTCGCGTCCGGCGCTGGTCGTCTGGGTGCACGGCGGCGCGTGGAGGTCCGGCACGAAGGCGCGGCCACCGATGGCATTTGTCGAGAACGGGTTTGCGATGGCGAGCCTGGACTTTCGACAGTCCGTCGACGCAAGGTTTCCGGCGGCGGTCCACGATATCAAGGCGGCGATCCGTTTCCTTCGCGCCAAGGCCGCGGATTACGGCTATCGGCCGGATCGGATCGCGATCGCCGGGTCCTCGTCTGGTGGCCACCTCGCGGCGCTCGTCGGCGTATCCAACCGCCACAAGGAGCTCGAAGGCGCCGTCGGTGGTTACGTCAACCAATCGTCTGACGTCGCCGCCATCATCGACTACTACGGCGCCTCGAATCTCGCGACGATCCTCGCGCAGTCGACGCCCTTCGGGTTGAATGTGCGGCGGCCGGCGCTCGAGCTGCTGCTGGGCGCCGTGCCCGAGGACGCGCGGAGCCTTGCGGAGCTGGCCAGCCCGGTCGTCCACGTCGACCACGGTGACCCGCCGTTGCTGATCTTCCACGGCGATCAGGATCCCCAAATGCCGATCAATCAATCGCATGAACTGCAGGCGGTGTACGAGAAGATGGGCCTCGACGTCTATTTCGACGTGCTGCACGGCGCCGCCCACGGCGGCGACATGTTCTTCAGCCCGGAGCGGGTGGCGCGCGCGGTGGCATTTCTACGCAGGACGATCGAGAAATAGGCTCTCGGCTCTGGGCTTTTGGAAGAGCACGAGATCTTAGTCGAGGGTCTTTGCTAGAGCCTGAAGCCTAGAGCCAAGAGCCAGAAAGGAACCAACGATGAATCGACGTCAATTCGTCCGTCTTGCCGGAAGCGGGATGACGATCGGCGCGCTGGCCGATCGAGTGGTGGAAGCGCAGGTGTCCTCGCAGCCAAAGCCGACGCCGCCTGCGCCCGCCAAGGCTGGCAGCGCCCGCATGAAGGCCGGCACTCAGCACGGCGACTCCGACGACATCCTTCGCGTGCTCGCGGGCTTCGGCGTCAACTACATCTGCAGCCGGCTCCCGTCTCCGACATTTGACGAGGCGTGGTCGGTCGAGTCGCTGACGCGGCTCCGCGAACGCGTCGAGTCGTTTGGCTTGACGCTCGACATGGTCCCGTTGCCACTGAGCTCAAATGAAATCTCGAAAAGCGAGAGCCCGGCGATACTGCTTGGCAAGGAGCCTGATCGCGAGCGGCAACTCGACGGCATGTGCCAGATGATCCGCAACACGGCGCGCGCGGGAATCCCGTCGGCCAAATACAACCTGACGTTTCTCGGCGTGCCACGAACGGAACCGACGCTCGGTCGCGGCCGCGCCCGCTACAGCACGTTCGTGTACACGAGCGGTAAGCAGGACCCGCCGCTGACGATTGCGGGTCCAGTTGATGCCGATCTCTACTGGGAGCGCATTACCTACTTTCTGAAGCGCGTAGTGCCGGTCGCGGAAGAGTACAAAGTCCGGCTCGCCTGCCACCCGCAGGATCCGGGCATGCCCAAGGGGAAGGGGTGGCGCGGCGTCGAAACCGTTCTCGGTTCGGTCGACGGCCTCAAGAGGTTCGTGTCGATCAACGAAAGCCCGTTTCACGGGCTCAACTTCTGTCAGGGCACCGTCTCGGAGATGCTCGAGAAGCCCGGCGAACAGATCTTCGACGTCATCCGCCACTTCGGCTCGCGCGGCAAGATCTTCAACGTCCACTTCCGCAACATTGCAGGAGGCTTCCTCAACTTCCGGGAGACGTTCATCGACGACGGGGACGTCGATATGTTGAAGGCGATGCGCGTGTACAAAGAAGTTGGTTACGACGGCATGATGATGCCCGACCACGTGCCGACGATCGAGGGCGACGCGAACAACCTGCAGGGATTTGCGTTCGCCTTCGGCTACATTAAGGCGCTGATTGCGGCTGTCGGGGCGGAAGCCTGAGAACCAGACCCCATCCTCTCGAGAGCAAACGGGACGATGTCACATCGGGGGAGCGATGTGCGCGTCTCGGGGCAGGGCCGTGTCGGCCTGGGCGAGTCGGGCCTCCCGCTTCGCGCCGTGGAAAAACGCTGCCTCCGCGGAGGCCTTCCGATCCCGACGGCGCCTGCCGTGCGTCTGGACGACAGCCGGCATCGGTTCGGCGTCGGGATGCGTCCGTACGGCTCGCGACGAATCAGCGGCGCCGTCGCTCACGACGCTCCGGCAGCATTTTTCGGAACTGTGCGTCACGGCGCTCAAGGTCGGCCCGACTCGCCCAGGCCGCAACGGCCCCGAGTGAGAGACGCCCGTCCCGGAGAGCGATCGATACGTCATTGGCGGAGGGTCGTTTTGCCGCGTCGCGAAGCGGGAGGCGGCAGCCGGCGAGCCGCGTCGGCCCCTGCGCACATTCGCTGAAACTTGATGCGCGCACGCTCGGTTCGGACCTTGTGCTGCGCATGACACGAGCTCGTGAGACGACTTCAGCCGGAACGCTGACGGAGGCGCGAATAGCCCGCCAAGCCGAGGGCCAGCATCAACACGCCGCCAAAGAGGGGAGTTGCTTGTATCGCGCCGGTTCGGACGGCGCTCACGATCAGAACAGCGAAGCTCAGAGCGGCCGCGACAAACGCGAGGAGGACCGCCAGTTTCTGTGCCGGCGTTGGGGGCGTCGCCACGCCCCAGACTAGCATGCGGCGGAAGACAGTTTCGGATGATCAGGGAAGCGACGGGGGGTCAGCGGCGGGTCGCGAGATCCTGGCCGACCGGGCCAGTCCAGCCGGTCAATCGGAGCTGCTGTTCGAGGGCAAGCCACAAGCGGTGCGCGTCGTTTGAGCCCTTGACGTAATGCGTCCGCACGCGCCCGTCAGGTTCGGTCAAGACGATGGCGTAGGTGTCTGGCACCGCGGTATTGCGGACCTCACATTGCAGCAGGGCCTGCTGCTTTTCGTAGAAATACAGCACGGTCGATCTCTCGGCCCCTGTTCCTATCTACTGTAGAGCCGGAACGCCCAGTCTTGCCCTGCAGGCGACTCTTAAAGCCGCCGATATCACTAGGATAGGATGGCGAACTACCTGATCGTCGTGCCGCGCGGCAATGCCGAGCTTTTCGACCTCCTGTCGGTCGCGTTCAGGGGGCACACCGGCTTCAACGTCGTCGTCGATCGGCGGCAACCAGGGTCGGGAGCCGTGGAGGACCCGCCGACGGGCGATGTGGAGGCAGCGGCCAGCCGGATGCCGCTCGGACCTGACGAGATTGTCGTCGCCGAGCGTGCGGAGCGGGCCGACCGGCTCGCCTCCGGAAGCGAGACATCTCCATCATATCGTCACGTTCCCGTGAGGCGCCGCCGCGCTCGTCGGCCCGCGTCGCACGCCGCGAGCGGGCGGCGGGACTCCGCCGGCAGGCCCGCCACCGGCGGGGCTAGCGCGTTTTGACCTTATAGCCTGCGGGCATCTCGAACGCTGCCGCCGGAATCGGCTCAGTCGATATCGACGTGACCTCCGTCGTGATCGTAGACCCCATCTTCTTCATGGCCTCCGCCATCGGTCCCTCGCCCTCAATGCCCATCTTCATCTCGGTGGCGAAGGGAACACCCAACTCGGACATCTTGCGATACATGTCGGTCATCGCCTTGGCCATGGCAGGCTGGCCCTTGGCTTGGTTGGCATCGAGGAAACCGCCCCCCTCCGATGCCGCTCGATAGAACGCAAGAAAGTCGGCCTGGCCCGGCCCGTTCTTGACGAGGCACTGTGGTCCGCTCAGGACCATCGCCATCGTGGTCTTGCCGATCGGCATCGGCACAGCCACCTTGAGGTCGTAGACATTGCAGGTCTGCCCCGCGATTTGCCTGGTAGCAGGTGTCGCCGTGATAGAGACGTTGATGTCGGTCACGCCGGCCTTCGCGAGCGTCTCGCCGAGACTGGTCATGTCGATCACCTCCGCTTCCTTCGAGTCGTGATTGAGTGTCACCATCTGCTTCGCCGTGATGTCGATGATTGTGCTGATGTGCCGACCTTCACCGGTCGTTTGATCGATACGGACCTTCTGACCCTTGATCTGCTGGGTCATGTCGCCGACTTTCGCGCCGACCATTCCCGCTGACGTGCCCTTGCTCTTGACTGTCACGTCGGCGACGACGGGCGAAGCGACGGCGCAGCAAAGCAGAGAGACTCCAAAGACTCGAATGGGTTTCATGGACGAACAGCTCCTGTGAGAGCCGGGGGATGCGGGGGAGTGAAGCTCAATTGTAGCGCGACTTCGAGTCGGTTGCTTTACAGGATTACGCATTGACGCACAGCGGGGTACGATCCTGAAATGGCATGGACGATGTTGCTGCTGGCGGCGCTTTTGGAAGTGGCATGGGCGATTGGGTTGAAGTACACCCATGGGTTCACAAAGCTGTGGCCCAGCCTCTGGACGGGGTTCGCGATGGTGCTCAGCATGGCCCTGTTGTCGTGGTCGGCGCGCACGCTGCCGATTGGCACGGCATATGCGGTCTGGACAGGAATCGGCGCGGCCGGAACGGCTGTGCTCGGCGTCTACTTCTTTGGCGAGGCCGCGAGTGCCCTCAGGGTAGTGGGGGTGGGTCTGATCGTGCTCGGTGTAGCGATGCTGAAAGGAGCCGGCTAATTTCCGCGCCGAGTGCGTGCGATATTTGGAAAAGCGGTTGTTGTCGCTTATGAGGAGTCCACTTGAAGCTGAAGAGTCTCATCGTCGCGCCGTTGGCCCTGGTTGGTTTGGTTGTGGTATCCGGCGGAGCCTTGGCCCGCCAGACTGAAAAAGAGAGCGATCGGCTCGAGAACTCGGCGACCGCCTTGAAGGAAATCTTCGGCATGCCGGACGCGATCCCGCAGGAGCTGCTCGACAAGGCGGAGTGCGTCATCGTGTTTCCATCGGTGAAGAAGGTCGCGCTCGGTCTTGGCGGCAGCTACGGGCGTGGCGTTATTTCCTGCCGTGGCGGCAGCACCTTCGACGGTGGTTGGAGCGCACCCGCGATGTTCGCGCTCGAGGGCGCCAGCATCGGTTTTCAGCTTGGCGCGCAGGCCACCGACTTCGTGCTGCTCGTCATGAACGATCGGGGTGCGAATTCGGTGCTGGGCAGCAAGGTCAAACTCGGGGCGGACGCGTCGGCGGCCGCCGGACCGAAAGGCAGGACGGCGGGCGCGGCCACCGACATCGTGATGCAGGCCGAGATCCTGACGTACTCACGAGCGCGCGGGCTCTTCGCTGGTGTCTCGCTCGAGGGGTCGACACTCCGGTCCGACGGCGACGCCAACGAGCGCTTGTACGGCCGGAAGATCGAGGCGCGCGAAATCGTTCGTCAGCCCACCGCGATGCCGAGCGGCGCGCGCCCGTTGGTGTCCGTGCTGAACGCTCGTTCGCCGAGGAATCTATCCAGCCGCCCCCAATGACCGGCGGCGGGGAGGTGCCGCCGCGGTTCATGCTACTTTGATACATGCACCCCTGGCACGACTGCTACGTAGACGACGCGCTCGTCGAGGCGGCGTTTCCCGTCATCATCGAAGTCCCGAAGGGCAGCACGAACAAGTACGAGCTGGACAAGGAAACCGGGCTCCTTCGCCTGGACCGTGTGCTCTATAGCGCCGTCTACTATCCGGCCGACTACGGCTTCATTCCACGAACCTATTGCGACGACGGCGATCCTTTGGACGCACTGGTGCTCTCTGAGGAGCCGGTGCACCCGCTGACCATCGTCGAGGCGCGTGCCATCGGCGTGATGCGGATGCGCGACGAGAAAGGCATCGACGACAAGATCGTCGCGGTTAGTGTCCGGGATCCGGCGTATTCGCATTACGTCGACAAGGGCCAGTTGCCACCGCACATGTTCCTGCAGATTCGACGGTTTTTCGAGGATTACAAGGTGCTCGAGCACAAGCAGGTCGTCGTCGAGGACCTGCTGGGCATGCCAGACGCGGTGCGCATCATCCGGGAGGCCCTGGATCTGTACCGCCAGCTCCGCCGCGGCGAACTGGCAAAACCGGTCCGCGCCGTCAACCAACCCTGAGCCCGAACCGTCCAAGCACAGGGCTCCGAACCGTGAACCCTGAACCGTGAACCCTGAACCCTGAACCATTAGTGTGACCAACCTCCTCCAGGACTTGCGCTACGGTTTACGAAGTTTGGCCAAGGCTCCGGCCTTTGCCACGGCGGCCATCGCGGCACTGGCCCTGGGGATCGGCGCGACGACGGCGATTTTCAGCGTAGTCAACGCAGTCGTCCTCGAGCCGCTTCCGTATACCCACCCCGACCGGCTGGTCTCGCTGTGGGAGGTGAATCACGAGAAAAACCTCGACCACGAGCCCCTGTCGCCGGTCAATTTCATGGACTATCGCCGGCTCAATCAGGTATTCGCCGACGCGGCCGCCTGGTGGCGGCCGGAGGTCACGTTGCGCGACGCCGACAAGGAGCCTGTCCGCGTCAATACGATCGAGGTGAGTGGGAACTTCCTGACCGTTCTGGGTGTTCAACCAGCTCTCGGACCCGGATTCCCGGCGGACGTCTTCTTTTCACGCGACCGCCTGGTCCTCATGAGCGATCGTCTCTGGCGCTTGCGGTATTCGGCTGACCCGGCGATCGTCGGGAAGACCATCAGCATGAACGCCTACGAGTTCACCGTTGCCGGTGTGCTGCCTCGAGGGTTCGGCTTTCCAGGCGATACGGATCTCTGGCAGCTGCTGAACTGGGATCTGACCCTGCACAGTCGCGGCGCCCACTTCATGGAAGCCGTCGCGCGGATGAAGCCGGGCACGACGGTGATCGAGGCGCAGCGCGAGCTCGATGCGCTGACCGGGCGGCTCTCTGCCGAGTTCACAGGCACGAATCGTGGCTGGCGCTCGCGCGCGATTCTACTTCACGACGAGATCGTGGGGTATTACCGTTCGGCGCTCTACGTCGTGCTGACGGCGGTTGGCCTGCTGCTGGTCATTGCGTGCATCAATATCGCCAGCCTGCTGATGGCACGGGCGTCGTCGCGGGCGCGGGAGGTGGCGGTGCGCGCGGCGATCGGCGCGACGCGCCAGCGACTGGTCCGTCAGTTTCTGACCGAAAGCCTGGTGCTTGCCGTGGTCGGCGGCCTGCTGGGGGTCGGCGTGGCGTTTGTGGCGATGAAAGCGATGGTGGTGGCGGCACCGCTCGATATTCCACGGCTCGCCGAGATCACGCTCGACGCGCGGGCGCTCGCCTTCGCTCTCGCGCTCGTGCTGGTCACCGCAATCGTCTTCGGCCTGCTGCCGGCTCTCGTGCTGTCGCGCGTCGACGTGCAGCGGGTCCTCAAGGAGGGCGGTCGCAGCGGCAGCGGCCGCGGGCGACGCGCGCACCAGCTGCTGGTGGCCGCGGAAATCGCGCTTGCGGTCATGCTGCTCGCGGGCGCGGGGTTGCTCGTCAGGAGCGTCGCGCGACTCGCCGCGGAGGATCCCGGCTTCAGCCCCTCGAATATCGTGACCGCCGGCATTCAGCTCACCGGCGCGTCATACGCCAGCTGGCCGCAGGTCGAACAGTTTCACTCCGCGCTCGTGCGCTCCCTCCAGGAGCAACCCGGAATCGATGCCGCGGGCGCGAGTAACTTTCTGCCGCTCGCACCGGGTTGGCGCATTCCCTTCCTGATCCGCGGCGTGCCGCCGCCAGCGAGCGGCGACGAACAGACGGCGCAGTATCACAGCGTTTCTGAAGGGTACTTCGAGAGCCTGGGTGTCCCGCTGCTGCGTGGCCGCCTCTTTGACGCGCACGACACCGCCCAGTCGCGCGGCGTGGTCGTGATCAACCAGACGATGGCCGAACGGTATTTCGGCGCGGCCGATCCGATCGGACAGACAGTAACATCGCGGGCCACGAACATAGGTCCACTCGGTGCTTCGCTGATGAAGGATCGCGACCACGTCATCGTCGGCGTCGTCGGAAACGTGAAGAATAGCTCGCTGCAGGGGCGCGCCGAGGCGGCGCTCTACCACTCGACCCGGCAGTTTCCGTTCCGGCACTTGTATCTGGTTGCGCGGGGAAGGGATGCCGCACAGGTGGGCGCGGCGATTCGCGATGCGACGCGTCGCAGCGACCCGAGTATCCCGGCGCCCGAGCTGCGGACGATGACGTCGGTCGTCGGCGCATTAGTCGAACGGCCGCGTCTGCTGATGTTCCTGCTGGGTGTCTTTGCGGCGTCGGCGCTGGCGCTCTCGGCGCTCGGGATCTACGGGTTGCTCTCGTACGCCGTGACCGAGCGGCACCAGGAGCTGTCGATCCGGTTGGCGCTTGGGGCTCGGCCAGGTGGCGTGCGCTGGCTGGTGCTGCGCGACGGCCTGCTGCTCGCCGTGATCGGCAGTCTTGCTGGCGTTGCCGCGGCGTACACGGCCGCTCGGCAGGTCGCGAGTCTCCTGTATGGTGTATCTCCCGGCGACCCGGTCGCGTTTAGTAGCGTCGTAGCAGTAGCGATCGGCACGGCGACGGCCGCCTGCGCGATTCCTGCCTGGCGTGCGTCGAAGGTCGATCCCCTGGCGGGGCTCAGAGAGTGACAGCACACAGTTCACGAGAGGTCAACGAATGCGCCACGATCTCGTCTACGCCCTTCGTAGTCTCCGAAAGAGCCCCGGTTATGCCGCGGTCACGATACTGACCCTTGCGCTTGGAATTGGCGCCAACACTGCGATCTTCAGCGTGGTCAACGGCGTCATCCTCAAGCCGCTGCCATACCCGTCGCCGGAGCGCCTCGTCTACATCACCAGCCAGTTTCCGAATCTGGGCTTCGACCAGTTCTGGATCTCGGCGCCTGAGTTCGTGGAGTTCGCGGAGAGCAACCGATCGTTTCAGCGCGTCGGGGGCTACCGGGCCGGCGCGGTGAATCTCGGCACGCCGGACCAGCCACGCAGAGTCAACTCTGCGGTCATCACATCCGAGCTGATGCCGACGCTTGCTGTCGCGCCGATGCGAGGCCGGCAGTTCACGCGCGAGGACACGCTTCCTGGCGCCGAGGACGTGGCGGTCCTGTCGAGCGAGCTCTGGCGGACGGCGTTTGGCGGCGACGAGTCAGTCATCGGGCGGGTCGTGCCGATCGATGGCACTCCCACGCGGATTGTCGGCATCATGCCGCCTGGCTACGACGTGCACGATCAGCGCATACAAGTCTGGCTGCCGCTGACTCTCGATCCCGCGAATCCAGGCGGGCGTGGCGGACACTTTCTGTACCTCGTCGGCCGGTTGAAAGACGACGTGAGCCTGGAGCAGGCGCAGGTCGATCTCGAATCGATGCTCGTGAAGTGGCCACTCAAGACCGGATCGGGCCACGTGCCGAACACCCAGACGCATCGGCTCCGTTTCGATGGGTTGCACGACGATCTGATTGGCAGCCTGCGAACGGCGCTGTGGGTTCTGCAGGGGGCCGTCGTGTTCGTGCTGCTCATCGCGTGCGCCAATCTGGCGAACCTGATGCTCGCGCGTGCCGAGTCGCGGCAGCGCGAGTTTGCGATTCGCTCGGCGCTCGGCGCCGGCCGCTGGCGGCTGCTGCGGCAATTCCTGACCGAAGGCATCGTGCTGGCGCTGGTCGGCGGCGTGCTGGGCGCGGCGCTCGGGTTCGGCGGACTTCGCGCGCTGCTGGCCGCCAACCCCGAGAGTCTGCCGCGATCCGGCGAGATCGCGCTCGATCCAATCGTGCTCGGGTTCACCGTCGTCATGTCGTTGCTCACCGGCGTCGTTTTCGGACTGTCGCCGCTGCTGCACCTGCGTCAGCACGTCGTCAACAACTCTCTCAAGGAAGCCGGGCAGCGGTCGACCGCGTCGGCGGCGCGGACCCTGGTCCGCCGGAGCCTGGTCATCTCGGAGGTCGCGCTCGCCGTTGTGCTCGTCGTTGGCGCGGGCCTTCTGCTGCGGAGCTTCTGGAACCTGATGAACGTGGACGCCGGGTTCAATCGCAGCCGACTGATGACGTTCGGTCTCGTGCTGCCGACCGCGAGTTACCAAGCGCCGCAATCGGTTGTCGACTTTTTTACGCGTCTGCAATCGGAGTTGGGCCAGCTGCCTGGCGTGCAGGGCGTCGCGGCGATGCAGGGGCTGCCGCCGCAGCGTCTGGTCAACGCGAACGATACGGATTTCGAAAGCTACACGGCACCGCCTGAAGGTCCGTTCGAGAACGTCGACTACTACCAGAACGTGACGCCGGCGTATCTCATGACGCTCGGGATTCCGCTCGTCGACGGCCGGGACTTTACCGCGTCGGATGTCGGCGGCCCGCCCGTCGCGCTGGTCAACGAAACGCTGGCGAAGACCTTCTTCCGGGATCAAAGCCCGCTGGGCCGCCGGCTGAAGCCGGGGTTTGGCCCGAAGGTACCCTGGTTCACGATCGTCGGCGTGGTCCGGGACGTCAAGCAGGGCGGCGTCGCGCAGAAAACCGGCACCGAGATCTATTTTCTTGCCGACCAGGGACCGCGCGCCGTCAACTTCGCGCCGCGAAGCATGAACATCGTGATTCGTTCGGCGCTTCCATTCGACGCGCTGGCGGCTGACGTCCGCCGCGTCGTCGGCGGCATGGACGCGACGTTACCGATCGTGAAGCCAAGGACGATGGACGACGTCTTTGCCGAGACGATCGCGCGGCCGCGGTTTCTGGCAGTGCTCCTGATGGTTGCCGCCGGCCTCGCGCTGGCGTTGGCCGCGATTGGCACGTACGGCGTTCTCTCCTACGCCGTGAGCCAGCGCCGCAAGGAAATCGGCATCCACATGGCCATGGGGGCCACCCGCCAGCGGGTATCGGAATGGTGCTCGGACAGGGGATGGTGCTGGCCGCCGTAGGCCTGGTCGTCGGTGTCGGATCCTCGTTCCTGCTCACGCGATTCCTGCAAACGCAGCTCTTCAACGTCAAGCCGTCCGACCCGGCAACGCTCGGCGCCGTCGTTGTTTTCATTGCGACGGTGGCGCTCGTGGCCTGCTACCTGCCAGCCCACCGCGCGACGCGCGTGGACCCCATGGTGGTGCTCCGGGACGAATAGGGGACGGCGGTCGGCGTTCGGCGGTCGGGGTTCGGTAAGCCTTCCGAAGTACTAGCAGCAGTACGCTCTGCCGAGCGCCGACCCCCGAGCGCGGAACGCCGAGCCCCGAACCTGCTACTATCCGCACGTGGCGGATACCGACGACATCGAACGTCTGATCCTGGAACTGCACTCGACGGCTCAACCAGGGCCTTCGCCGGCGATGGGCGACAGTGCCCGTCTCGAGCGCTGGCTGGGCCTGCTCGCGTCGCGCAATGGCAGCGACTTGCTGCTGGTTGCCGGCGCGCCTCCGTCAATCCGTGTGGACAGCAAGGTCATCCCGCTGGCGGAGGGCCCCCTCGACGGGCTCGATATCGAGGAAGCCGTGCTGCCGGCCATCGCGCCGCATGCGCGGCGGCAATATCGGGACGTGCGGGTCGCCGACGCCTCGTTTCGAATCAGCGGCATCGGCCGTTTTCGCATCAACCTCCATCGCGAGCGTGGCCGCGCCGCGGCGGCGGTTCGGCTCCTGCCGGCGCGCGTGCCTCGGTTGGCGACGCTCGGCCTGCCGCCGACGGTGGAGCTGCTCGCGCAACTGCCTCGCGGGCTGGTGCTCGTGGGCGGTCCCACCGGATCCGGCAAGACGACGACGCTTGCCGCCATCGTCGAGGAAATCAATCGGCGCGATGCCAGGCATATCGTCACGATCGAGGACCCGATCGAGTACGAACATCAGCACAGCGGCAGTTTGATCGAGCAGGTGGAGATTGGCGTGGATGCTCCAGATTTTCCCGCCGCCCTGCGGGCCGCCGTGCGTCAGGCGCCGGACGTGATCGTCGTCGGCGAAATGCGCGATCCGGAGACGATGCGGATCGCGCTCGCCGCGGCCGAGACTGGCCACCTGGTTCTCTCGACGATCCACACGACCGACGTGGCGTCGTCAATCTCGCGCATCGCCGATTCGTTTCCACCCGAGCGCCAGAACACCATTCGACAGGAAATGGCGATGGCGCTCGCCGCGGTGCTGACACAAACACTCCTGCCGCGGCCCGGCGGCGGCGTTGCGGCTGCTGCCGAACTCCTGATGATTGGCTACGGTGCCCGGCAGCACATTCGCAAGAACGCGCTCCAGCATCTCCACCAGGAGATCACGATGACCCGCCGCCACGGATCGTTCACCCTCGAAGAGTCGCTGAGCCGACTCGTAAAGGAGGGAGTCATCGACTGGGCGGACGCCCACGCGCGCGCGGCCCACGTCGAGGAGTTCGAGCAGCTCTGCCCGGGGCCGAGAGCGTAGGCTCAGGGCTCAGGGCTCAAGGCTCAAGCAAGAGCTTTCGAGTGAGTGGTCGAAGGCTTTGCCTGAGCCCTGAGCCTTGAGCCCTGCCTTTACAGCGTCCGCCCGAGACGCTCCTGCAGCTTGTCACGGTAGCTGCGGCTGAGGGTCAGCCTCGTACCGTTTCTCAGGAACACCACGTATTCCCCGTTGAACCAGGGCTGGAGCTCCTTGACGCGCTCGATGTTGACGATGTGCGAGCGGTGGATGCGGAAGAACGTATCGGAGTCGAGTTGTGCTTCGATCGCGTTCATTGTCTCGCGGAAGAGATGCGCTTCATTGCCGACGTGAAGCTTCACGTAGTTGCCGGCGGCTTCGATCCAGTCGATTTCGCCGGCCCGCACGAAGAACACGCGGCCCCCTGATTTGATGACGAAGCGCTCGAGCCGTTGCGGCGTCGGCTTGAGATCCTGCACGAGCTCGAGCAGTCGTCGCTCGAGGTCGCCGTTCGAGGGACGCTCGAGTGTGTGCCGCGCACGGATGAGCGCTTCGTGAAACCTCTGGCGGTCGAACGGCTTGAGCAGATAGTCGAGGGCGTGCACGTCGAAGGCGCGCAGGGCGTAGTGATCGAAGGCCGTGACAAAGACCACGAGCGGCATGCGGGCGGCCCCGACGGCCTCGATCACTTCGAATCCGCTGGCGCCAGGCATCTGGACGTCGAGGAACACCAGGTCCGGCTCCAGCCTGCCGATGGCGTCGATGGCGTCGGTGCCCGTCGGGCACTCCGCGACGAGCTCCAGCCACTCCTCGTGTCCAAGCAGCGTACGCAACCGTTCGCGGGCCAGGGGCTCGTCGTCGGCGATGAGCACGCGCACTTTCCCGTTTGTCATGCGACCTGGAAGGTAGCCTCACCAGGCGGGGCGGGGGCCTGTTTGAAGGGAATCTCGAGGCTGACCGCGAGGCCCCTCGTCTCGTCGGAAAACTGGATGCGATGGTCCGCGCCGTACAGGCACTCCAGCCGGTCCCGCGTATTCGATAACCCGACGCCACTCCGCAGCCGCGCGCGTGCACCGGCGCTCAATCCGACGCCGTTGTCGCTGATCTCGATCCACAGCTTCTGGCCCTGACGCTTCGTCGAGATCTGTACCAGCCCGGCGCCAGGTTTGGGCGAGACGCCGTGCTTGATCGCGTTCTCGACGAGCGGTTGGAGAATCAGGCGAGGCACTTCGGCGTCGAGCGTCTCGGGATCGACGTCGAAGCGGACCGTCAGGCGGTCCTGAAAGCGCGTCTGCTCGATCTCGAGATACTTCTGGAGGAACTCCAACTCTTCTTGCAGGGAAACTCGCGCCGCGCCGGATCGGTCGAAGGTGAGGCGGAGCAGGTCGCTCAGCCGGCTGATCATGCGGTCAGCGCCGTCAGGATTCGTGTGCACGAGTGACGAGATCGCATGGAGCGTGTTGAAGAGAAAATGCGGCTGCAGCTCTGCCTGCAGCGTCCGCAGCCTGGCCTCGACGAGCCGCGTCTCGAGCTGCGCTTCCTTGACCGCCCGCGCCTGCGACTCTCGACTGTAGTGGAGCGCGTAGCTGAGTCCCAGCACGGTCGTGTAGGTCATCAGCGTGAAGTCGAGTTGTGCGAGGTATTGACGCTGCACGAACAACGCCCACGGGACCGTCGGTAGCTTGTTCGCCGAGTCCCAGAGCAGCAGCCTCGTGCCGATCATGCAGACGCAATGGAGGATGGAGTAGCTGAACGCGGCGAGGGCGTGGACGCCCAGCGATCGAATCCAATGCGGACCGTCGACGCGAAAGCGGTGTCCGAGCCGGAAGATGATCGGCGACAGAGTGGCAGGGACATACCAATAGACCAGATTGAGGAGGACAATTTTGCCCACCTCGATGTCCATCGGGTACCGCAGGTTGAGCGTGGACAGCCGATACGACTGGAGGGCGGAGAACAGGCCGAGAACCGTGGCGGCAGCGAATACCCACCGGAGCGGCGGCGCCCAGGTACTTTGCATTTGTTGACAACTATCCGAGCACTTACGCGATTCGTCAAGGGATGAGTTGTGTGTCGATCGTTCGTCACTGGCTAATGCGTTTGGTCCCTAAATACTGCTAGTTGGTCCCGACGGCGTTCGTCACAACTATTGCTCGGCTGCGAGCACGATGAGCGTTGCATCGTCCTGGAACCGGCCGTCCGAGAAGGCGTCGACCGCGTTGGCGAGCCTCGCTTGGAGCGCTGGGGCGCTGCATCCTCGATTCGCCACCGCGAGATCCACCAGCCGCCCGTCGCCAAAGTCCTCGTCGGACGCGTTGCAGACATCGGTGATGCCATCGGTGTAAAGGATGATCCGGTCTCCGCCGCGAAGCGAAACCTGCCCCTGCTCGTAGCCGCCAGCCGGAAACACCCCGAGTACCGCGCCCCCGGTATCCAATCGTTCGATGGTTCCGTCAGCGCGAATCAGAATCGGAGGGTAGTGGCCCGCGTTGGCGAAGGTCAGCGTCGACTCGTCGTGATCGACGATGCAATAGAAGAACGAGATGAAGCGGCCTTCGGCAACATGGCCGCACAGGATCCGGTTGACCTGCTGACAGAGCTCGGCGGGCTCGGTCGTGTTCGTGGCGAAAGCGCGCACCGCGGCCTGCAGGTTCGCCATCAGCAGGGCCGCAGGAATGCCCTTGCCGACAACGTCGGCGATGGACAGGCCGAGCCGCGCTGGACCGAACGAGATGGCGTCGAAGCAGTCGCCACCCACGCCTGACGCCGGTTGCCACGAGACTGCGACTTCCCAACCTTCGAGCGCCGGCATCGTCGACGGCAGGAGCTTGCGCTGGATTCGTCGCGCCTCATCGAGTTCGCGGCGCTCGACTGCGGCCTGCTGGCGGCGCGCGCGGCCGGCGTCCACTTCCGTGCGAAGGATCGCAACCAGCTGCGCGTTGTCCCAGGGCTTCTGAACGAAGTTGCGCACGCCGCGGCGCATCGCTTCGACTGCGAGGTCCACCGAACCCCATCCGGTCATGACCACGATCGGGAGCTCGTGGTCGAGCGCCTGCACCCGCGACAGCAGGTCGATTCCCTCACGGCCCGAAGTCGTGTCGCAGGTGTAGTTCAGATCCATCAGGAGGAGATCGAACGACCCGGCGGCGATAGCCGAGAGTGCCGCCTCCGGTGACCCGGCCGAGTCGACGTGGATGTCTTCGCGCTTGAGCAGCAGTCGCAACGCGTCGATGAGGTCTGGCTGGTCGTCGGCGACCAGAATCCTGGGCTGAGCCGCGCAGATCGTGTTCATGGTGCCGTCGCCACCCTTCCAAGGGATGTGCCACGACTCCGCGGAGGCCAAAACACCCAAGAAAGCGCGCACATCGAGGGAAACTGACGATCCGCGAGGCTGTCCGAATCCGAACATCGCGGTCCCGATATTGACGCAATGCTGAATGCTGAATGCTGAAGTGAACGCTGAATTCGGCCTTTACTTCAGCATTCAGCATTCAGCATTCATTCAGCACTCAGCATTGCATTGGAGCGTTTCTTGAAACGCGACCCTCCATGCAGGACGTGCGGTTTGCGCTGCGATCGCTCGGGAGGCACCGGGCCTTTACGGTCGTGGCGGTGGCGACTCTCGCGCTTGGCATAGGCGCCAACGCGGCGATGTTTGCCGTCGTCAACGCCGTAGTCTTTCGACCCCTGCCGTTCCCCGATTCGGACCGGCTCGTTCGCGTAACGGCGGATATGGTCGGCCTGGGCAATCAGGACATCGGCCTGTCGACCCCGGAGCTCTTCGCGTATCGCGATCGCGCCGACTTCTTCGAGGACATCTCCGGCCTCTATCCGATCGATGCGAACGTGACCGAGCTCGATGAGCCGGAGCGCGTCGAGATTCTCCTCGTCGGCCCGTCATATTTCTCGCTGCTCGGTGTGCAGCCGCAGCTCGGTCGGGTGTTCCGCGCCGACCAAGACACGGCCCCTGGGATCGCCGAGGTGGTCGTGCTCAGCGACAGCCTGTGGAAGCGCCGCTTCGGCGGCCGCGCCGATGCCATCGGGCGGAAGCTGCGGATCGACAGCGACTGGTACGAGGTGGTTGGCGTCATGCCCCCCGGCTTCGATCACCCTGGACGAGCGCTTCGATCTGGCGTCGAAATGTGGGCGCCAGCCGGTTTTCGCGCGGCGCCGTTCGCGCCCCTCGATCGGTCGAGGGGCCGCTACCCGCTGACTGGTGGCCTGGCCCGGCTGAAAAGAGGCGTGAGCGTCGCGGACGCGCAGCAGCGGCTCGCCGCACTCGCCGCCCAGCTGCGCGCCGAATACCCGGCCGACTACCCCGAGCGAGTTGGCTGGACGCCGCGCATCGTCGGCCTGCACGACGACGTCGTGGGGCAGTCGAGGACGCCGCTGGTCATGATCATGGCCTCGGTTGGCGTAGTGCTCCTCATCGCCTGTGCGAATATCGCCGGCTTGCTCCTGGCGCGATCGGCCGGCCGCCATCGCGAGCTCGGTATCCGGCGCGCGCTCGGCGCGGGCCGCATCCGGATCGCGCGTCTGCTCTTGATTGAGAGTCTCATTCTCGCGTGCGGCGGCGGAGTGGCGGGACTGCTTCTCGCCGTCTGGACCCGCGATCTGATCGTAGCAATGGCGCCGGCTGGCGTCCCGCGACTCACGGATGTGGCGTTCGATGTCCCGGTGCTGTTCTTCGCGGCCGGTGTGTCGGCGGTGACCGGCGTGCTGTTCGGCGTGCTGCCGGCCTGGCAGTTTTCGCGGCCCGACATTCTCGGCGCCTTGAAGGACGCGCGCGCGGCGACCGCGCCGGCGCGCCAGTCGATCCGCTCGGCGCTCGTCGTGGCCGAGTTCGCGCTGGCGATGGTGCTGCTGACCGGAGCCGTACTGCTGGTGCGGAGTTTCTGGCGGCTGCTCGAAGTCAATCCCGGTGTCGACGGCGACGGCGTGCTGACCGCACGACTCTGGCTGCCGCAGCCGAACGATCCAGCGGCGGGACGCTATTTCACCCAGCAGGCGCGCCTGTCTTTCTTCGAAGAAGTGATCCGCCGTGCTCGCGAGTTGCCTGGCGCCGAATCGGCGGCGATCGTGCAGAGTATCCCGCTCGACGGTCAGCGCAACTTCTCGACGATGACCATCGATGGCGCGCGGCAGGACCAGTCGGGCGAGATCCCGGCCGTACAGGGCAACATCGTTTCGTCGGACTACTTTTCCCTGCTGCGCATTCCGATCCGGCGCGGCCGCGGATTCGAGGTGTCGGACACCACCGGGTTGGTCGCCGTGATCAACGAGGAGGCAGCGCGGAAGTACTTTCCAGGACAGGACCCGATTGGCCGGCGCATCCATTTCGGCCCACCGCGCAACGAGCCGCCGTGGATGACCATCGTTGGAGTCGTTGGCAACGTGCTCAGCGAGAACCTGGAGATCGGCCCACGTCCGATGGTCTATCGGCCGCTGACGCAGGCCTCGAGCCTGTCAATGGGACTGGTCGTCCGTGCGGGTGGCGATCCGTTGCGCTTGTCGGTGTCGCTCAGCCGCGCTGTCCGCGCCGTCGACCCCGATCAGCCGACGTTCGCGATCCGGTCGATGAGTGAAGTGCAAGCCGCTGGAACCGAGTCGCGGCAGTTCGCGATCCGCCTGCTCGGCGGCTTCGCGATGCTGGCGCTGATTCTGGCTGCTGTTGGAATCTATGGCGTCCTGGCCTACCTCGTCGGACAACGCACGAGGGAAATCGGGATACGCATCGCGCTCGGCGCCAGACGCCGAGAAGTGGTCGGAATGGTAGTGGGCCGGGCGCTCGTGCTGGCCGCCAGGGGCGTCGCGCTCGGCGCTGTGGCGTCTTTCGTGATCGGCCAGATCGTGTTCAGCACGGCCGACATGCTGTTTCAGGTCCGGCCTTACGATCCCTGGACCTTTGCGACGGTAGCCGTGGTTCTCACGCTGACGGCAGTCGCGGCGGCGGCGACCCCGGCCACCCGCGCGGCGCAGGTGGACCCGATGGTCGCGCTGCGCGCCGACTGAGCCTCGTCGTCTTTCTTGGGATCGTGTTTGTCCTTGTCCCGCCCACGCGGCGCCGGAACCGTGCCTGGCCGCCGGAGCCGGACCGTGCCGCCAAAACTCTCGAGCTCGACTTCCGCGCCGCCGGTTCCAAGCGTGTAGGTGGCGCGCTGTCCGCGTCGGCCTTCGCCGACGCGCTTGGTCGGCAGGTTGCTCTGGAAGTCACCGTTGTAGGTCCGGACCGTGAACGTCGCGTTCGTCGTTTCCGGGACGATCATCGTGATGTCGCCGTTGTGCGTCGAGAAGCGGTAGAGGCCGCCGGCTATCGAGCCTTCATAGCGGATGTCACCGTTGACGGTGGTCACTTCCAGGCTCTTGGCTTCGATCTTCTCCAGGATGATGTCTCCATTGGTCGACTCCGCGGTGACGTCGCCGATCGCCCCGGTGATCCGGATACCTTCGTTCACGGAGCTCGCATTGAT
Organism: uncultured Acidobacteriota bacterium; assembly: GCA_963773005.1. Taxonomy (GTDB): domain Bacteria; phylum Acidobacteriota; class Vicinamibacteria; order Vicinamibacterales; family 2-12-FULL-66-21; genus DATBJJ01. Next base: position 223,163 of record CAVYZR010000012.1, on the reverse strand, counting down.
CCGGCCTTTTGCATCCTCCACGATGATCTCGCCCTCGATCGACTTCGCCGTCACGAATCCCGATCCACCCTTGACCACGATGTCGCCGCGAACGGTCTCGGCCGAGATCTCGTTCTGCGCGCCTTCGATGCCGATGTAGAGGAACTGGCCGCTGACCTTCACTGGCAACCACGATGGCGCGGTGATCTCGTAATCCACCCCGCCTGCGGGGCCTCCCGAGGCACGCGACCGAATCGTCACGATGTTTCCCGCTGTCTGGACGTCGATCGTCGTGCGCGCGTTGTGCGAGGCCTGCACGCGCACTGAGTCGCGGTCCCAGGTGCGGAGCACGACTTCTCCCGCGTCGTTGGTGATGCTCAGGCGTGCACCCTTGGCTACCGTCACCGTCCGGTCGGTCTGCGGCTTGGGCGTTCCGCGCTCCTGAGCCGACACTGCAGTGCCGCAAATGGCCAGCAGCCCCGCTAGCGCCCCGACGACTCTTGCTGCCTGCATCGTCATATTTCTCGCACCCATCTCCTGAATTCGTAGTGTCCGGCTTTAGCCGGACTGCGGTCTGTCCGCCTAAAGGCGGACACTACGCCTGAGAAAAACTAGTGTCCCGGATCAGAAATACGTTGCCAAATTTTTCGGAGCGCGGCGCCCCGAGGGCAAGGCGCGACGACCGCGAATATTCGGCATATTCAAGGGAGGAGCAACGCCGCCATCGGGGATGCCCCGCCCGAACAATGGTGACGTATTTCTGATTCGGGACACTAGCTGCCTCCGAACGAACCCTGCGCCATCGTCAGCGCGCTCGCGCGTCGGAGCAACGCGAGCTTGCGGTTGCGCGAGGCGGCGAAATGATTGTTGAGATAGACGCTGTTCGGATCGGATCGCAGCGCCTTGCGCGACTGCTCGATCGCCTGATCGATGGCCCGCAGGTTGTCCTCGAGTATCAGCACCGTCTCGGCATCGAGCCGGCTCCGGCCTGTCTCGAGTATCTGTTCGAGGTCGGCAATGGCCTGATCGTAGTTGGGGTCGGCAAACGCCACCGACGAACGCGAGACCTCAGCAGCGTCGTCGGTTCCAGGAGCATAGGCAACGGCGGGTGGCAGACTCGCGCGAGGGTCGTCGAGCTGCATGACCCAGACGAGGCCGCCAGAAAGAACCATGAGCGCGAGGCCGGCGGCGACGAGCTGCGGCAATGTGAATGAGAAACGGCGGTGACGCGGGCGCGCAAAGGGCAGGACCGCCGACGGCGTGAGGCGCGCCGCCACTCCTGCCCACAGGTCGACCGTCGGAGCCGTGTTAGGCAATAACGCCGCGCGAGCAGCAACCTCCTGCAGTTCCGCCAGCGTCGTCTGACAACGAGAGCACGTCTCCAGATGGGCATCGATCTCTGCGCGGTCGCGCGCACTCAGATCTTCGCCGTCGAGATAGTCGGAGAGCCGGTCGGTGAATGCGTCCTCAGTAGTCATGATGTGTTACTCAATGCCTCAGCGCTCGCTCCTCAGATACTTGCGTAGCATCATCCGGGCACGGTGGAGCTGGGCTTTCGACGTCCCGCTCGAAATCTCGAGCAGCGTACCGATCTCGTGGTGCTTATAGCCCTCCACATCGTGGAGCACGAAGATTTCCCGGGCGCCGTCGGGCAGCGACAGCAGCGCGGCCTCGAAATCCATCGAGAAGTCACGCGAGCGAACCGGCGCCGACAGGGTTTCGAAGATCTCCTCGCCGTCGTGCAACCGCTGACGCCGCGTCGCGTCCTGGCGAAAGCGTTCGATGACGACGTTGACGGCGAGGCGGTGCAGCCAGGTCGAGAAGGCGGAGTCGCCGCGGAAGCTGCTCAGTTTCTGCCACACGCGAACGAAGACATCCTGCGTCAACTCGTCGGCGTCGCGTCCTCCTGACATCCGGCGCACGAGGCTGTGAACGCGCGGGAGATGCGTCCGGTAAAGGTGCTCGAACGCGGACACGTCACCCGCCGCGGCGTTCGCCACGTAGTCTTGTGCCTCGGCGCCGGTTGTCGAATCGACGCGCGACGCGCGGGCCGGACCAGCCGGTTCGAGCCTTTCGGTCCGCAGCGGAGACACTCTCCTGCAGGCTGGGGGTGCCCCGGTTTCTGGCAGCAGCACCGCCGCCCGCTCAACCGTCATAGTACCGAAGGCTCCCAAGCTCCTCTCCTGCATAGGCTTGGACGGGGGGAGCGTTGGGAAAGGTTGGAAGGGCCCGGGAAAAGACTACCGGAGAACGTCGTAGGGGTCGATAGGGGTGCCTTCCCACCAGTGTTTTGCGTCGGTGAGCCGGAAAATGGCGAAATGCAGGTGAGGGCTTGTTTTAGGGGCATTGCCCGAAGTGCCGACGAAACCGATGGTCTGGCCTCTCCGAACCGCGTCCCCCTCCCGGAGCCCGTCCGCGTACCGCTCGAGATGGGCGTAGTAGTAGCAGAAGGTTGCAGTTGGGTCGAACTGGTAAACGGTAATGCCACCGGCCTTGCTGTAGAACAGTCGCGCGATCGTTCCGTCTTCGACCGCCCGGACCGGCGTATTACGCGGCGCAAGGATATCGAGCGCTTCGTGTTTTCTCGACGTGCCTCTCTCGTCCGCGAACTGGCGGGTCAGTTGATCGGCGCGGATGCCCTCGACCGGAATCAGCAGGTCACGATTTTTCAGCTCAGTAGGACTCGACGCGACCGGTCCGATCACCCCCTCGGGCGCCAGGGAGACCGCCGGACGTCCAACCGTCGCCGTCGGACGCTCCAATTCGATCCCACGCGTGCCCTGATCGGTCGTCTGCGTGGCGACGACGTCGCGTGTCGTCCATGGCGGCGCGATCCAACGGTACTGCCAGAGCAGCGTCGCGACGAGCAGCGAGCCGCCAAGGAACCCACAGCCCGCTCCGGCAACGAAGGTTCTCAGATCGCGTCGCCAACCCGACGAGTGAGGGACTGGATGTCGCTTCATTCGACGAACACCACGCGCGTGCCCGGCTTGACGAGCGCGGCAACGCGCAACGCGTCCCAGTTCGTGAGACGCACGCAACCGTGCGACTCGGTCCGGCCGATCTTCGTCGGTTCCGGCGAACCGTGCAGCCCGTAGTGTTCTTTTGAAATGTCGATCCACACCAGGCCGACAGGGCTGTTCGGCCCGGGCGGAATCGTGGCCTTCGTGTGACCCGGATCCGCGTCCCAGAAGAGGTCGGGATTGTAGTGGAAGGTCGGGGTGTTCTGGACGCCGTTGACCTTCCATTCGCCGATCGGCAGCGGATCGTTTCGGCTTCCGGTTGTGACCGGGGCGAAGAACAGGGCCTTGCCATCAATGTCGGTTACGGTCAGGGAGCTGGACGAACGACTGACGCGCACGATCACGTCCGGCTTGTCGTTCTTCTGGGGCGATGACCGACCGCTCGTGCCGACGACTTGGGCCGCCGCGCCGTTCGAATCGGCTTTCGCTGGTGCGGGCGTCGCGGGCGTCGCGAGCGTCGCAAGCACGACGAGCGGCTCGACGTTGGGCACGCGGATGTTGGCGCCCGCCGTAAAGCTCGCTGACGCGTTCAGCTCGTGCAGCACTTCGGGCGTTGTGTGGAAGCGCTCTGCGAGGGCTTCGATGACGGATCGATAGGCGAGGGCGGGCAGCTTCGACTGTTCGACGAGGTCGGTGGGGATCTCGCTGACGAATGGCCCGGCCTCGTCTTCTGCGGTGATGCGGTATTCGAGGATCGGATCGGGGAAGGGTGACGGCTCGGCGCCGTGCCGCTGACGATAGGCGTCGATCGCGCGCCGGGTGTTCGCTCCCATTCGGCCGTCGATGACGCCGGTCGAAAAGCCGCCGCGATCGAGCGCGACCTGGATGGCGAAAGTTGCCTGCCGGGCGTCCGATGGCACGCTCTGTCCTGTCAGCGCGAGAAGCGTGAGTAGCGCAGTGCCAATCATGCACACTGACTGAGCAAGAGACGTGCCCCGGCTATGTGGCCAAAACGGCTGTTTTTGTGGGTTTTCAGTCGTCGAGTTGGGTCAGCTGCTCATCAATGGTGGCAATGCCTTGCTCGAGCATCCGCCGGTGCGGTGCGGCGGTCGCGCGGCTGAGGTCAGCGACGGCGCGCGCACGGGTGAGGACGAGCGTCGCCCGCCGTTCCGCAGTGGCGCGTTGCGCGTCGGTCAGCGCGGGTTTCCGCACCTGCTCACGCGATGCGTCCTCCTGCTGCGCTTCAATCGATTTCGATTCCCACCCTCGCGCCATGACGTCGTTCTCAGCGTCAATCCCCGGCCGCGCGCACGACTTCGGAACCGCGAGTGCGCGCCATCGGTCTATATAATAGCCATACCGCGATGATCCGCCCGAGATTGCCACTGCCGGCCGCACTCGCCGCGTGCCTTGTCGCGAGCTCGTGCAGCACGGGTGGATGCGGTTTCATCTTCGATGGTGGAAACTCCACCCAGCAGGCCGGTAGCCCGGCCGGCAGCGCCCGCGCGTCGGCCGATCCGACGGCACCGGTGGCGCGTCCGCAGATCGTCGCCCTCGGGGACAGCCTGACCGTCGGGTTGGGGCTGCTGGAGAGCGAGTCCTATCCCACGTTGCTCCAGCAGAAACTCGATGAGGAAGGCTACTCGTTCGAGGTCCTGAACGCCGGCATATCGGGCGACACCTCGGCCGGCGGCCTCCGTCGCCTCGATTGGGCGCTCGCGGGCGACGTTCGAATCCTGCTCGTCGCGCTTGGTGCGAACGATGGCCTCCGTGGGTTATCGGTCGCCGAGATGAAGCAGAACCTGACGACGATCATCGAACGCGCGCGTGCCAAGAACGTCGTCGTCATCCTCGCCGGAATGGAAGCGCCGCCGAATTATGGTCCGGAGTACGTGCAGTCGTTCCGGACGGCGTTTCGTGACGTGGCGGCCAAGGAGCGTGTGCTGCTGATCCCCTTTCTTCTCGACAATGTGGCCGGCCAGGCCTCGCTCAACCAGTCCGACGGGATCCATCCCAACGCCCAAGGCGCTCGCGTGATTGCCGACACGGTCTGGCCGGTGCTGCGATCGGTTCTCGACCAGATGGGCGCCGCCTCGTGATCGAGCTGAGGCAGGTTTCGAAGACCGTGCCGAGCGGCGCCGGGATGCTGACGATTCTGCATCCGCTCGATCTCACGATTCCCGAAGGCCGCGTGATGGCCGTGACTGGCGCGTCCGGGAGCGGCAAATCGACGCTGCTTGGCCTCATCGCCGGCCTCGATGCACCGTCGACCGGGTCGATCCTCATCGACGACGTCGACATCACCGGCCTCAGCGAGGACGGGCTGGCGCGGTTACGTGGCACTCGCATCGGTTTTGTTTTTCAGTTCTTCCATCTGTTGCCCTCGCTGACCGCCTACGAGAACGTACTCGTGCCGATCGAGATCGCCGGCGGCGCCGACTCTGCGCGACGGGCTAAAGACCTGCTCACCGAAGTCGGCCTGTCGGACCGTGGTCACCACTACCCGTCACAGCTCTCGGGTGGGGAACAACAGCGCGTCGCGATCGCGCGGGCACTGGCCAACAATCCGTCAATCCTGCTAGCCGACGAGCCGACCGGCAACCTCGACAGCCGCACCGGCGGGCAGGTGATCGAGTTGCTGCTGCGAATCCACCGCGCCCGAAATTCGACGCTCGTCCTCGTCACGCACGATCCCGAAATCGCCGCGATCGCCGATCTCACGATCTCGCTGCGCGATGGCCGGGTCGTTTCCTCAACCGAACGCCCGGGCGACCATCGACACGGCTTGATGACTGGAACTGACGACTCCGACTGACATGTTCATTGTCAAAATGTCGGTTCGAGAGTTCCGCGCCTCCTGGCGTCGGCTGCTCTTTTTCTTCCTCTGTGTTGCCGTCGGCGTCGGTGCCATCGTGATGCTCCGGTCGGTCATCCAGAGCCTGCGGCACGGCCTCATGCGCGAGGCGCGCGCGATGATTGCTTCTGACGTCATCGTGCAGACCAATCGCGCGTGGACGCCGGAGCTCCGCGGCCGGATCGACGCGATGCTCGCCGAGGCGCCGATCGTTGCCGAGACCGAATCCATCGAGACGCCGACCATGGTTCGTCCCGAGCAGGGCAGTGCCGTCGCCCGGATGGTGGAGCTCAGAGGCATCGAAGCCGCATTTCCCTTCTACGGCACGCTGGCGCTTGCCGACGGAAGGGAGTATTCGCACGCCCTGCTCGTTGGCCGTGGCGCCATCGTCGGCCCGGAGCTGCTCGTGCAGCTCAGGATGCGCGTAGGGGAACAGCTGATGATCGGCGGCCAGCCGTTCACCATTCGAGGCGTCATCGCGCAGGAGCCTGGGCGCCGAATCGGCGCGTTCAGTTTTGGGGCGCGCGTCATCATCGACCTGGCCGATCTGCAGCAGACGGGCCTGCTCGGCGTCGGCAGCCGCGCGAATTATCAGCGGCTCCTCAAGATGCGCGAGGACGGCGTCGATCGCTTGACCACGCGGTTGCGCAACGAGTTGAGCGGTCAGTTCGCATCGGCGCGATCGTACGCGTTACTCGAAGACGACATCGGCGCCGACCTCATCCGTGCCGAGAACTATCTGAGCCTCGTGGGGCTGGTCATCGTGGTGCTGGGGGGCATCGGCGTGTGGAGCGTGACGCGCGTCTTCGTCCGTCAGAAAATCAGGAGCGTCGCGATTCTCAAGTGTCTCGGCGCAACCACCGGACAGGTCCTCGCGACCTACGTGGCTCAAGTCGCGCTTCTGGGCCTGGCCGGCAGTCTGACCGGCGTGGCTTTGGCCTGGGCGGCGATGCGACTGATCCCGGCATCGCTGTTGGCGATCCTCGGCGGCGTGACCTACGGCCTCACCGCGTCGGCCATCGCGCAGGGCGTCGCCGTCGGGCTCCTGGTCTCGCTTTTGTTCGCGCTCGTCCCCCTGCTCGAGGTGCGGCGCGTGAAGCCACTGCTCCTCCTCCGCGGCAGCGATCAGAGACAGCAACAAAAGTCCGCGTGGACGGGCTCCGGCCTTCGAGCGCTGGCGGCACGCATCGATTGGGTGCAGGTGGCAGCAGGCATGGTAGTGGGTGCAGGTCTCGTTGCCGTGGCTTCCTGGCAGGCCGCCTCTCTTCGGGCCGGTCTTCTCGTTTCAGGCGGGTTTGCCGCTGTCGCGCTGGTGCTCTACGGGGCAGCGTGGGTGCTCGTCCGTGCCGCGCGTCCACTCGCTCGTGCGCGATGGTTTCCGTTGCGCCACGCCGTCCTGGGTCTTGGGCGGCCCGGCAATCAAACACGGGTCATCCTTCTGTCGGTCGGGCTCGGATGCTTCTTCGTGCTCGGCGTCCGAACGCTGCAGCAGAACCTGGTGTCCGAGTCGGTAATTGGCGTCCGCCAGGGCAGCGCCGATCTCTTCGTCATCGACATCCAGCCCGATCAGGAGAGCGGCGTCAAGGAAATCCTGAATGCCGGCGGGTCCAGGGCACGGATTGTCCCCACACTCAGGGCCCGGGTCACCGGCGTGCGCGGCCGTGACATCAACCTGGAGAGTTATGCGGACGTGCGCGGCAGAGGGTCGCTCGCGCGCGAATACACGGTGACCTACCGGCCAACTCTCGAGGAGAACGAAGAAGTCACGCTCGGCCGATTCTGGCCGGATCAGGCGACGGCGGAAACAGTCACCGAACAAGAGGTGTCGATCGAGCAGAGCATTCACGAACGTTTTGGCATCGTCGTGGGGGACTGGATGCGGTTCGACGTGGCCGGTCGCCCGTTCGAGGCCCGGGTCACGAGCGTCCGGCGCGTGCGCTGGGAAGACGCGCGCAGCGGCGGCTTCATGTTCGTCTTCCGGCCGGGGGCATTGGCCAAGGCGCCGCACACGTTCGTTGGTTTCGTCCGCGGCCCCGCCGAGGCCGACGCGCGCGCGCGGCTTCAGTTCGAGCTCGTGTCCCGCTATCCGAACATCAGCGCCATCGACGCCCGGGACGTCATTGCCAGGATCCAGTCGGTCGTCGACAACATCGTGCTGGCGATCTCGATCGTCGGAGGCATCGCGCTCGCCAGCGGCGTGCTCATCCTGGTCGGCGCCGTGGCGATGACAAAATTTCAACGTGTCTACGAAGCGGCGATCCTCCGGACACTCGGGGCCAGCACGCGCATGCTGACGACTGTGGTGGCCCTGGAATACTCGGCGCTCGGTCTGCTGGCGGGCTTGATCGGAGCGCTCGGCTCGCTGGCGCTCAGTTGGGCCGTAACGAAGTTCCTTCTCGACATCGCCTGGAAGCCGGCGCCGTTTCTGCTGCTGGCCGGCGTTGTCGTGACGTGCGCTCTGGTGGCCGCCGTCGGCGTGCTGGCCAGTGCCGAAGTACTGCGCCAGAAACCCCTCGGAGCGCTTCGCGCCGAATAACGCCGATCTCACGGATCATCACGGGACGCGGATCACGCGGATCCAATAGGGGAGAGGACTACGTGGATTAACCTGATGGGCAGGCCCGGGATCACTGACTCGGTTTTTCAAGCTGCTTGTGGCAGTACTCGCAGTCGGCGTTGATCGTGGTGCCGTCCTTCGCCGTGAGGCTGCCGTCGTGGCAGCGAAAACACCCCGTCGACGTCATGTGACCGAGGTTATCTGGATAGGTGCCGAAGGTCACCTTCATGATCGGAAAGACGTTTCGCCGGTAGATCGTCTGCAGTGCGGTCACCGCACCCGTCACCTGGGCATCGACGGCGCGGCCGCGTGACGTGTAGAACTTTCGCAAATCCTCGTCGATGACGCGCGCGGCCTCGTCACTGGTCTGGTACGTCGATTTCATCAGCCGTACGGCTTCACGACGGACAAAAGGGAGCCCGCGGTCTATTCGTCCCGCCGCGAGCGCCGCATCGACTGCCTGCTCCGGTGTCGCCGCGACGCGATGCGCCACGACGTTATGGCAGTCGACGCAGTCCATCGTGCGCCAGGTGCCCTTCGCGAGCTGCTCTGGCGTCGTGCCCTGTATGGCGTACTCGCGGACACGACCCTGCGCATCCGTGTATTTGACGAACGGAATGGTCTGTCGCAACTCGTCCGTGAAGATGAATTCGATTTTGACGCGGGGATCGGTGTGCCAATGGATGGCGCGGCCGCTGCGCGCCGGCGCGCCGGGCCCGCCCACGAACATCTGCAGGAACGTCGACGTCTCGGTGTTGGTCTCATCCTCGGCGTATTCGCGCTTGACGCGGACGACGTCGCCAAATCCCTTACCCGACCAATGACACGTCCCGCACACTTCCATTGCGGGACGTAAGTCGGCGACGCCGGGGATCGGTCGAGGGATTTGCCTCGTGACCACGTGATAGAGCTGCCGCATGCCGTTCATCTTGTACTTGACGAAGGCGCGGCCCCCTTCACCGATATGGCAGTCCACGCATGCGACCTGCGAGTGCGGGGCGTCCTGCCATGTCGTGAACTGCGGATGCATCGGCTCGTGGCACGCCTGGCCGCAGAACGAAGGGGATTCCATCGAGTGGAGCGCGCCGTACCCCGCGACCAGCACGATCGCGACATTGACGGCCGTCAACGCGATGAACATGAGGACTCGACGTCGGGTCGTTGGCGACCTGAAATCGATGACGAACCACTCCCGCGTCACGCCGGGGTGGCGCGCCAGCCGGCGGTGCTCGAGCCACATGCCGAACGGAATCAGCAGCAGGCCGAGCACGAAAAGCGCCGGCAGCGCGACGAAGACGACGAGCGCGGCGTACGGGTTGTTGAAGAGGCCGAAGAGGAGCGCGATGAGCAGGGCGATGAAGCCCACCGCGCTCACCGTGGCCAACACGACGCCCGCGAGCGAGACCGGATGTCGAGCTAGGACACGGTTCGGCACGCAAACGCCCTATTTCTTCAGGCTCTGCATGTAGGCGACGAGCGCGTCGAGGTCGCCGGCCGGAAGCTTGTCGTACTTCTTCGGCATCGGCGGTTTCTTGGTGGAGTTCGCTTTCTTGGCCATCTCGATCGGTTCGACGATCCACTGGCGGGTGTCATCCGCCGAGAGCTTCGATCCAACGCCGTCGAGGGGGTTCGCCTTACCGCCCTTGCCGGCGACCGAATGGCACACCTGGCATTTCTGGGCGTCATAGACCTGTTGGCCCTTTTTGACCAGGTCCGCATCCTGTGTTCGCGCCACTCGAGGCGTGCCCCCGACGAGCGCGACGGTCAGCACTGCCATGAATAGACCAGTGGTAATCCCGGCTTTGTGCATCGTGCCTCCTGTTCCTTCAGTTTTCCTTAAGTCCGTGCAAACTTACCAATAATACAGAATTCCGAACACGACCGAGTTTGCCGTATATGGACGGTACTGGTAGCCGAGGATGAGCGAGCTCGGCTGCACGATGCCGTTGATCACGCTGGGATCGAACGCGAAGTCGTAGATCTTGGACGGCTCGTAAACGTACGAGAGCGTGCCGGCCAACCGCCGATTGATGCGATGGCGGACGTCGAGCCGCAAGTCCTGGAGCTTGTTGAACGTCTCGGGCAATTGCGACGGCGTCGGCAGCGCGGGCCCGACCTGGTAGACAAAGTTCCCACTCGCGTGCGCGTATTCGTAGGCGAAACGCACCTCGGTGTTGGGGCCGATCCGAGGCGGATAAAGGTAGATCGAAAAATAGTTGACGGTTTCCGTCGAATCAGTCGTCCAGTTGCGGTTGGGATCGGTCTCCTGCGGCGGGGTCTGGCCCGGACTCGCCGAGCGCGATTGCTGAAACCCCGCGTAGCGTTCGTAGTCGTAGCTGCCGCCTACGCCGAAGCCGTTCGGCGTCATGTAGTCGACGCTGAGCGTCACGTTGCGGAAATCGGCGTCCTGCAACCCGAAATAACTGTCGCCGAACTCATCCGAGCCGACCCCGCCACTGACGCTGAACGTCAGCGCTTCGGTCGGCACGAGGTCCACCTGCCCGACGAACCTGTTACGCGTGCGATCCGCGAGATCGTAGTGCCGCATCTGCGGCTGCTCCCCGATCTGGACGAGCGACGCTTCATCCAGGCCGGAACCACTGCGTGTGCCGTACTCGTAGCGCGCTCGGAAGTTCACCCACCCGAAACCCGTTGAGTCTGCCTTGAGCTGCAGTATGTTCTCGTTCGTCGACTCGAAGATGCGATGGTCGTAGCCATTGTGGTTGTTCGTGTACGCGACCGTGAGCGCCGCCTGACGGAAGCGCGTCCACGTGGCGTCGGCCTCGAACGTATTGCGGCTGTGCGCGACCAGCTCCGGCCCCCCCGTCGAGCTGTCCTTGACCGACGTGTCGTAGTTGATGAACTGTGGAATCGCCGTCTCGGGCATGTTGTTGTTGTAGTCGTAGCGGCGGAACCGCGTGCTGAAACGCCAGAGGTTGGCCGGGCGCGACACCAGGCTGATGTTCGTGGCGACGGTGGTTGCCGATGCCTCGGCCGAGGCACGCGGCAGCGCGAACTGCGGCAGCGCACCGTTGATCGTGAATGGCTGCAGTGGCTCGTCGTTGTTCGCCCAGCCAAACGCGAGCGAGCCGGTGAGCTGCGTCCGACGCGCAAACTTCGCGTAGCCAGCCGCGCTGAGCGTCTGTAACGAGTTGGACGGCCACAAGGACGTCCGGCCATGCCCGGAGGCGGACGTCGAATCCGTCAGCACCAGCGGGTTGTCCCAGGTCAGCGTGTCGGCTTCGTTGTTGAACCACGAACCGTTGTAGGCCGCACGGAACATCGCCCGGGTATTCGTCCACTCAATGCCCGCGTCCATGTCGTTGGTGCGGGACCTGTAGGGCAGCGCGACCTCGTTGTCGTTGCTGAATCCGAAGCTCGCCCCCCACGGCAACTCCCCTGAGTGTTTCGTCGTCGTGAAGCCGCCGGTCAGGTCGAGGTGCGTCGTCGGTGTGGCGCTGACGCGAAACGTGCCGATCTTGCGGCTCTCGGTCAAGTCGAATTGCGGCGAGATCGGCGGGTACGCGTTGAGGTTCGCCGCGCGTTGCGCGTTGTCGTCCAGCACAAGTACCCCGGCTCCGGTCTCGACGAATGCGGTGCGGGTATCGACGCTGTAGAACTGCGGGATCTCGTCAAAGAGTCCGTTGATTTTGAGGAAGCCGATCCGTTCGTAGTGGCCGATATAGCGCTGGTCGCTCCAGCCGACGTTGTCGGCGCTGAAGCTGCCGTTCCAGTCGGGCGTTTCATGCAGGACGCGTCCCTGCGTGAACAGCAGCCCGTCGCCGAAGTCCTGGTATCGTTGCCAGCGCGCCGGGTCGCCCGAGATGCTGCTCACACGACCGGAGAGCTGGAACATGTTCCACGTGGGCGCGAACAGGCTCCTCGTGTCTTCGGCTAGAGGATCGGGCGTCGCCGCCGGCTGAGCGGCCTGATCCGACGGCGGAGGCTTGGTCTGCGATGTCGGCGGCGCCTGAGTACTTGTCGACGGCGCGGCCGTCCCGGCTTGCGCGGCGGCGGCGACCGGCAGCGCCAGCACCGACGCGGCCACGGTCAGCGAACCACACAGACGAGAGAGAGACCGTCGCATATGCAGCGCCCTAACGCATGAAGAACTGGCCCGAGGGGTGATTGGAACCATGAACGTTCGAGTGGCAGTTCACGCACGACCGTCCGAACATGCGATTGCTCTTGTTGGTCGTGATCGCGGCGTTGTCGTACACCGATGCCGGGTGCCTGGTCGCCACGTGGCAGCGCTGGCAGAGCATCGGCATGCGCACGTTCAGCATGCGATCGTTCGATGAACCGTGAGGGTCGTGACACGTCGTGCAGTTCTCGCGCACCGGCGTGTGTTCCCACATCACCGGGCCGCGCATCTCCGCGTGACAGGACGTGCAGGATTCATTGATGGAACTGCCGACCTTGAGGTTCTTCACGTTGCTGATCGACCCGTGTGGGTTGTGACACGAGGAGCACGTCATCTTTCCTTCGCGAACGGGCATGTGTGCCACCGCCCGCTCGGTCTTCACCACTTGCACGCGATGGCAGGTGGCGCACACCTGCGTCTCGGTCGGCTTCACCAGTTGGCTCTGCCCCGATTGCGGCGCGTGCACGCTGTGGCACGTGGTGCAGCTGAGATTCCGCGCGGCGTGGGCGCTGGCCTCCCAGCCTGCGTGAGTGCCGCGATTGTGGCAGGTGAGACAGGTGTCGTTGACCTCGCCGGGCTTCAGTTCCTTGAATTTCTTGATCTTCCCTTTCGCGTCGTCGTCGACGTGCGCCTGGCCCGGACCATGGCAGCTCTCGCAGCCGAGCTTGGCTGCGGGGGAGCGGGGATCCTTGGTCTGCCCGTGCTTCGAGTGCGTGATGCTCTTTGACTCTGCCTCATGACAGAGGACGCAGGTATCCGCTCCGGCGTAGCCCGGAGGCAACTGGCTAGGTGGCGCTTGCGTGGCAGGCGTTTGCGCAGGAGGCGTTTGCGCAGGAGGTGTTTGCGCGGGCGCCGTCTTCGCGGGGGGCTGCTGCGCGAGTAGCTGCCGCGCATCAACGAGCCGGCCCGCGGTCACGCCGACCCAGGCGATAAGAGCGAATCCAAAGAGGAGCTTATTCCGATTCACGTCGGCTCCCTGCAAAAAGACGAGGCAGATTTGCTCTTTGCGGACGCAGGATAACTCACAAATCGATTCGGTTAACGCAAAAAAGGATCAGTCGACGCAGACGAATTTAAGACGTAGCTGACGTCAGATCCGCAAGCTTGTTGCAGATACTGTGCCCGACTGAGAAACGTCCCGGCCCCACCGGGGATTTAGGAGTGCGATGCGAGATCACCGCGTCACCTCGGCTTCATTCCTCCGGTGCGCCGGAGGACCCTCCGACGCGACGTGCCTTCCCCACACTCGTCCACGGAATCCCACTGCCGCATTCCCGCGGCGCATCGTCGGAATACCGCTTGCACCCCGGATCGTTCGGCGGCTGGACGTCACTCCATCTCGACAGTCCTCGCCCCGCGATCGTGGACTCACACGGCGGGCGGCATCGCTCTACGACCTTCAAGACTAGCGACTACCCCTCGTCGAAGCCGGTTGGACAGATTCACGAATCACGTTAGGGGCCGCGCTTCGCGCCGAGAAGCGCGGATCATCAGATCAGCACGGGACGCCGATCGCGCGGATCATCACGGGACGCCGATCGCGCGGATCATCACGGGACGCGGATCTCACGGATCATCCGGGGACGCGATCGCGCGGATTGTGCAACAGGGTGCATACGGAAGCGTGACCCATCGACCGGTCGATGCCACTCGACGGCCGTCCGGCCGGCGACGCGACCGATCTCCAGTCGACACAGCTTGCGAACATCTCGCGCCATCCCGTTTCGTGCCTACGCGTCGAGCGATCCGCGAGGTGATCCCGGGTCGCATGGTCGCAAGCCCAGCCGACGGCCAAAATCTGTTAAGATTGAGTTTTGCCGGGGGAGGCAAAAAGGTGCCTGTGGAGAGGAACCATGGATCAATCCCCGTTTGTTGAATACAAGGATGCGCTTCTCAGGAAGCGCGGCGAGATTCTGGCGCAGGGCGGCGGTGTCAAGCCGTTGACCACGTCAGCGGAGACCAATTCGCGTCAGGGCGACCTGGCCGACCAGGCGAGCGGCAACAACGAAGTCCACATCCAGCTGAAACTGAAGCAGACCGACGCCAAGATTCTTCAGGCGATCGAAGAAGCGCTCTACCGCATGGAAAAGGGCACGTTTGGCGTCTGTCGCGACTGCGGCGAGCCGATTGCTCCGGCGCGCCTCAAGGCGATTCCGTGGACCCGCGTCTGCATCACCTGCAAGGAAAAACAAAGCACGTGAAAGCCACAGAGCTGCTCGATTTTCTGCGCGAGTTCCATCGCGACAAGCTGGCCCTGCTCCAGCGGCACGTCGCCGCGGCCAGGCACGTCAGCGACTACGCTTTCAACAACACCTACCAGTACGTCATCGCGCGCGAAGAGATGCACGTCAGTTGGGTGCGAGACGCGATCATCGACGCCGGCGGCGCTGACCCAGCTGAGGACGTGGCGGAACCGGCGATCCAACTCTCAGGAAAAGGCCTTGCCGCCGAGACCGCGCTCATCGCCCAGGATCGCGATGGAGCACAGGCGTTCGTCGATAAATGGCGTCCGCGAGTCGCCGCGCTCAGCCATGCGCGGCACCGCACGATGCTCAATGTGATCCTCGGGGAGACGCTCGAGCACACGCGCTTCTTCGAACAGGCCGTGGCCGGCCGTGCCGACCTGCTGGGGCGCCGCGCTGAGGGCGCGGGAACCGGCGGGGGAGTGCTGCCCACCCGGTGGATCGAGCAGTAACCGCGGGCGAGCGTCCGGCAGTCGTTGCGCTCGGCAGCAACCTCGGCGACAGGCGCGCGGCCATCACCTTTGCCGTCCACCGCCTGTCACGCATCCTCTCGAATCTCGCCCTCTCGGACATTGTCGAGACGGAACCCGAGGGTCCGTCCGGGGAACTACCCGAAGGCGAGCCTCTCTACCTGAATGCCGTCGTCACCGGGACGACCAGACTCGGCGGGCGGGCCCTGCTGGATGAGCTAATGGCGATCGAGCAGGAGTTCGGCCGCGAGCGGCCCTACCCAGGGGCGGCGCGAACGATCGATCTCGACCTCATCCTGCTCGGCGACGACGTCATCGACGAGCCTGGCCTCAAGGTGCCGCATCCACGTTTCCGAACGCGTTTCTTTGTCCTCGGGCCGCTCGCGGAAATCGCGCCAGGTCTGAAGGACCCGGTGACGGGGAAGTCGATCCACGAGCTGTTGAGAGAACTGTTGAGAGACGAAGCACGCTGAGGATTGCAAAGAGAAAGGCCCGGAAGTGTGTGCCTCCGGGCCTTCTGCGATGTTCCCGTCGCGAGCCGCGAAAAGCGAGCGGTCTGACTACGTTGTCTTCTTGTACGTCTGCTTCGAGGGACCACGGCCGCCCGCGTTCTCGATTGTCAGAACGCCGCCCGCAACCGACCAGGTCGCCGTGCTTTCGACGATCGCCCCGTCCTGTCCTGGCCGCTTGCTGGTGATCACCAGTTTCGAGCCATCCCACTTGGCAACGGATTTCACCTCGACAGCGCCGCCTCGGCCCTGCATGGTATTGGTGCTCTCGGAACCGTCCAGCTTGTAGTTCGAGACGATCTTGTTCTCGCCGGCCGTCCGCTCGACAGTCAACGTGTCAGCTGTCTGCTTGACGGTCATCGGCCCGGCCATCATGCCGCGTCCCCCACCGCCGCCGCCAGTCGGAGCTGCCGCCGCCGGATCAGCCTCGGGCGCCCAGCTGCCCGAGAAATCCGCTTTCGCCTGCGCGAAAGCGATGGTCGCCACTGCCAGCACGGCACTCGCGATGATTCCGATTCTTGCCCGCTTCATCATGAGACTCCTTTGAATGAGACTGAACGATCCGCTTCCCGCTACCAGCTTCCCGCTTCCCGCTTCCAGCTTCCAGCTTCCAGCTTCCCGCTTCAGCTTTCGTGCCAGCAGGCTTCTGCTGGAAGCTGGAGGCGGGAAGCCGGAAGCCTATTCAAACCTGAGTGCCTCGATCGGGTCGAGCCGCGCAGCCTTGCGCGCAGGATAGAACCCGAAGAAAACGCCGGTCGCCGCCGCGACACCGAAGGCCACCCCAATCCAATCGGCGGGTATCGATGTCGGCCACTGCGCGAACCGCTCGATGCCCATCGACAGAGCAAACCCCAGGCCGATGCCGATGAGCCCGCCGAAGAGGCTGATGACGATCGCCTCGACTAGAAACTGCAGCAATACGTCCCGGCCACGGGCGCCGATGGCCATACGGAGCCCAATCTCTCGTGTCCGCTCCGTGACAGAGACGAGCATGATGTTCATGATCCCGATACCACCGACGACGAGTGAAACACCGGCGATGGCGGCGAGGAGGACGGTCATCGTCCGGGTCGTTTCGGTCCGCAGGCTGGCGATTTCCTCCTGCGTCCGGACCGTGAAGTCATCGGGCTCGCCAGCCACGAGCTTGTGACGAAGCCGCAGTGCCTCGGTGATGGCCGGGACGACCGAGGCAGTATCCGGCGTGTCGGATGCGACCGTGATGTTGTTGATGTGCGTCTGGCCCTGCAGCTTCTTCTGCACCGTCGTATACGGCGCCAGAACGGTGTCGTCCTGATCCTGGCCGAACGCGCCCTGGCCCTTCGGCGACATGACGCCGATCACCTTGAATGGCTGATTGCGGATTCGGATGATCTCTCCGGTCGGATCGACATCGGGTCCGAATAGCGTCTCGGACACGACCTTCCCGAGGACGGCGACCTTGGCGGCGCTGCTGACGTCCTGCGCCGTGAAGAAGCTGCCGTACATCGTTGGCCAGCTGCGGATCTGTTGCAGGTCGACGTCGACGCCCTGAATCATGCTGGACCAGTTCTGGTTGCCGGCGATGATCTGCCCGCGCGAATTGACGCCCGCCGAGACGTACTGAATGCCCGGCACGAGACGCAGCGCGGCGGCGTCTTCCGCGGTGAGCGAGCTCGACATGCCCTGACCTTGCCGGACGCCGCCCTGCGTGAAGTTGCCGGCGTTGATGTTGATGACGTTGGTCCCCGCCGACTTGACCTGTTCTTCGATCGTCGCCTGCGCGCCACGGCCAAGAGCGACCATCGTGATGACTGCTCCGACGCCGATGATCATGCCCAGCATGGTCAGCACGGTGCGCATCTTGTTGCGGTTGAGCGCCTTCAACGCGATCCGCAGCGTCATGATTATCGACATGCTGAACTCCTGGAACCTGTCTCACCTATGCGCATCCGTGCCTTCGTGTGATCCGTGGCTCTACGCTACGCCGCCGTGCTCGGCAGGAGCAGGATCGGCCTGGATGTGCGCCACGTCGACGTCCTCGGGGGGTGGCAGCGCCGCAAGCTCTTCGCCCGCATCCCTGCGCGTGGTGATCTGCTGGTCGATCTGAATCTTGCCGTCGCGGAAGCGGACGAGCCTCGTGCCGTGCTCGGCAATGTCCATTTCGTGGGTGATCAAGATGATCGTGATGCCCCGCTCGCGATTCAGTTTCTGAAAAATGTCCATGACCTCGATACTGGTACGGGTATCGAGGTTCCCGGTCGGCTCGTCGGCCAGGATGATCGACGGCTCGTTGATGAGCGAACGGGCGATCGCGACGCGCTGCTGCTGTCCACCCGACAGCTGGTTCGGAAAATGGTGAAAACGGTCGCCGAGCCCGACGATCTTCAGTGCGTCCATCGCGCGGCGGTGGCGCTCTGAGGCCTTCATCTTCGAACCGCCGTTGTAGAGGAGCGGCAGTTCGACGTTGTCGAGCGCGGTCGTCCGCGAGAGCAGGTTGAAGCCCTGGAAGACGAACCCGATCTTTTTGTTCCGGACGACGGCCAGTTCGTCCTTCGACATTCGCGAGACGTCCTTGCCGTCGAGGAAGTAGTGGCCGCTCGTCGGGCGATCGAGGCACCCGAGGATGTGCATCAACGTCGACTTGCCCGATCCCGAGGGACCGGTGACGGCGACGAACTCGCCGGCCTCGACGTCCATGCTCGCGCCGCGCAGCGCGCGGACGACCACTTCGCCGACCGTGTAAGTCTTGACGAGGTCGCGAACGGAGATGACAGGCATATGTTAGCTACCCGCTTCCAGCTACCAGCTTCCAGTCTCTAGTGACCAGCCAAGAGCCTACAGAACCAAGTCCCGCGACCGAGAACTGAAAGTTCTTAGCTGGCAGCTGGAAGCTGGCAGCCGGAAGCTGACCTAGAATCCTCTGCCTCCGCCGCCGCCACGGTTGCCACCGCCGCCGGGCCCGCCTGGGCCGCCGCGTTGCGGGCCCATCAGCGGATTGCTCGTGCCCTGCTGGCCAGGCCTCGCGACCGGTTCCAGACCAGTCACCATGTTGACCACGACCTCCTGGCCTTCCTTGAGGTCGCCGTCGAGGAGCTCGCTGTAGGTTCCGTCGGATACGCCGAGCCGCAAATTGACGGACTTGAGCTGCTTGTTTTCGTACAGCCACGCCCGACCTCGCGTCTCGGTCATCTGCAAGGGTCCGAAGAGCGAATCGATCGTCGCGTGACCGCTGGTGATCGATGTGCCGGCGGTGACGTTGCCCGTCATCCCGCGGCCGAGATCCCGGCCGCTTCGCCCAGCGTTGGCGTTGTTGCCGTCTGCATTTCGTCCGCCACCTGGCGGGCCAGCAGCGTTTCCGCGTCCGCCGCCAACCCCAGGCTGGCCGCCACCGGGTTGGCCTCCGCCAGGCCCCCCTCCGAAGCCGCCGCGTCCGGCGCCCTGGGCTTCGCGTTCCTTCATCCGCGCCTGGAATCGTTCCCGCTCCTCAGGCGTCATGTTCGCCATGCGCTCTTCCATGCGCTTGCGGCGCTCCTCAGGCGTCATGTTCGGATCGAAACCGCCTCGACCGCCGCCGAAGCCGCGCCCACCCTCGCCGCCGCTGGACGCGCGGCCACCATCGCCTCCGCCGGGTCCACCGCCCGCCATGCGGTCACCGCCACCGCGAGCCTCAGGCGAGTCCGGGCGGCCACCGCCACCTGGCTGCGTCGCCTGTTGTGTCGCCCGCGCCTGGGGCGCCGCGGGTGCTGGCGCGGCTGCTGCTGGCGCATTGGTTCCCGACGGCGCACTCGACGGAGCAGCGGCAGCTCCCTGGCCTCCACGCCCGCCACCTTCGCGGCCGCGGCCCCCGCCAAAACCGCCGCCGCGCGTGACCTCTGGTGGGACCGGCTGGTTGAGCACGGTGAACATGGCCTCGGTGGGGCGGAAGCGCACTGCGGCCGTCGGGACGCGTACGACGTTGTCGCGCCGCGCGATCTCGATTCCCACTGTCGCTGTCATCCCTGGCTTCAACTTCAGCTGGGGATTGGGCACCGCAATCACGGTCGAGTAGACGACGACGTTCTGGACGACGGCTGGCTGCAGGCGGACCTGCTCGACTGAGCCGACGAACGTGTCGGTCGGGTAGGCGTCGACCCGGAACGACACGACTTGGGCAGGGCGCATCCGGCCGACATCGGATTCGTCGATGTTGGCCACCACCTGCATCTTCGTGAGGTCTGCTGCGATGATAAACAGCGTCGGAGCGTTCATGCTGGACGCCACCGTCTGGCCAGGTTCCACGTTGCGCGAAATCACGATGCCGTCGATCGGAGACGTGATCACGGTATAGCCCAAGTTGACCGTGGCCTGATTCAGACTGGCCTTCGACTGCGTCAGACTCGCTTCAGACGACTTGATCTGCGCGTCGGCGCTCTTGACAGCGAGCTCCGCCGCTTCATAGTCGGTCTTCGGCACGAGCTCCTTGGCGAACATCGCCTTGGCGCGGTCGTACTTCTGTTGCGCATCCGCGAGCGCGACGCGCAACCGCTCGAGGTCGGCTTCGGCCCGGACGACGTTGGCCTTCTGGGACTCGATCTGCACCTGAAGGATCGACGGGTCCAGCCGCGCGATGACCTGCCCCTTGCGGACGATCGAATTGAAATCCGCGTAGAGCTCCTGCACGACGCCAGATACCTGCGTGCCGACGGTCACGGTGGTCACGGCTTCGAGCGTGCCAGTCGCCTGAACCCGTTCGACTACCTCGCCCCGGCTGACCGGAACGGTCGTGACCGTTGGCTCAGGCCTGGTGCGATTCTGGTAGTAGGCCCAGCCCCCGGTGCCGAGCGCCGCGAGGAGGACCACAAACACGATCAGCTTTTTCATGATGTCGAATCCTGTACCGACCCGAGTCCGCGCGATCCGCGAACCTGTATGATCCCTATGAATGCTCGGCCGCGTGACCCGCGCGCAGTCCCTTCCAGCCCTCTTCGAAGATGGTGTACACCGTCGGCACGAAGACGAGCGTGATCAGGGTCGACGCCAGGAGCCCACCGATGACGACGCGCGCCAGCGGCGCCTGCAACTCGGCGCCTTCGCCGATGCCCAACGCCATCGGCACCAGCCCGAGCATCGTCGCGAGCGAGGTCATCAGAATCGGGCGCAGCCGGGTGCGGCCGGCCGTCTCGACGGCTTTACGCAGCGGCACGTGGTCGCGACGGCGCAGGATGTTCGTGTAGTCGACCAGCAGGATCGCGTTGCTGACGACGATGCCGGCGAGCATGATGACGCCGATATAGGCCTGGAGGCTGAACGTCGTGCCCGTCAATTTGAGCGCAAGCACGACGCCGATCGCCGCGAGCGGCACCGAAAACATGATGATGAAGGGGTCGCGCAGCGATTCGTACTGCGACGCCATGACGGCGTAAACGAGCAGGATCGCGAGCAGCAGCATCATCTGGAGCTGCGAGAACGCGCGGGCCTGCTCTTCGGCTTCGGCGCCGAAGCTGATGCGCATGTCCTCGGGGACCGTCACCTCGGAGAGGCGCGCGTTGACGGCGGCCATGGCCTCGCTCAGGGCGGCTTGAGGCTCGGCGGTCACGCGGATGATGCGCTCCTGGTTCTTGCGCTGGATCTCGGTCGGTCCCGCCTGGTTGCGGACGGTCATCAGATTCTTCGCCTCGATGACCTGGCCTTGCGGGGTGCTCAGCAGGATGTTGGCGATGTCTTCGACCCGGCCGCGATCCTCCTCGCGGAGCCGGACGATGATCGGGTACTCGTTGCCGCCCTCGCGGAAGTACGCCGCCTGCGTGCCTCCGACGCTCGTGCGGATCGAGTTGGCGACGCCGGTGACCGAGAGTCCAAGGAGCGCCGCTTTGGGCCGATCGACCTGGATGGCGAGCTCGGGCCTGCCGTCGTCGCGGCCGACGCGTGCGTTGCGGACCTCTGGGACCCGGTCCATCATCGCCTTGGCGCCCTGAGCAACGCGCTGGGATATCTGCAGATCGTCGCCCTGGATCTCGAGCGCGATCCGCGAATCACCGCCGCCGAAGAGGCGGTTCTGCTGCTGGTTGCCGCCGGTCGCCTGGGTCTGAATGATGACGCCGGGGATGATGCCTGGCAGTTGCCGATTCAGATCGCGGGCGATTTGCTCGCTCGACCGCGTCCGTTTGTCCTTCGGCACGAGGCGCAGCGTCATGTTCACGCGGCTGCCGCCGCCGCCAGGGCCGAAGCCGCCGCCTCCGCCAGCCTGCGTGATGACGTCTTCGGCCTCGCTCACGTATTCCTTGGCGAGCCCCTCGAGTCGAATGGCAATACCCTCAGCGAGCTCGGCGCGCGTGCCCACCGGCAGCTCGGCGGTCACCCGCACTTCGCCTTCGTCGGTTTGCGGCATCAGCTCGAAGCCGATGGTCGGCAGGATCATCACCGCGGCGACGACGCATGCGGTGCCCAGGCCCAGGACCGTCGGGCGGTGCTTGAGCGCTGTGTGGATGATGCGGCTGTAGCGCTCGTCCATCCCGTCGAGGAACCGCTCGCTGGCCGTGTAGAGCCGGCCGGCCAGCCCGCGGCGTTCGCTCACCGGCGGCGGCAGCTTCAACAGCCTCGAGCAGAGCACCGGCACGATCGTCACGGCGACGAAGAGCGACATCGTCAGCGAGAACATCACGACGACCGAGAGCTGCTTGAACATGATGCTCGAGACGCCGGTCAGGAAGAGCAGCGGTACGAACACCGCGATATGTGTCAGCGTCGAGGCGAGAATCGCCGACCAGACTTCCTCGCTCGCGTCGATCGAGGCCGTCATCCGGTCCTTGCCGTGCTCCATGTGGCGGAACGTGTTCTCGAGGACGACGATCGAGGCGTCGACGATCATGCCGATGCCGAGCGCCAGGCCGCCGAAGGTCATGGTGTTGAGCGTGTAGCCGTTGAAGTAGAGCAGCGCGAACGTGCCGATGACCGAAATCGGGATCGAGGTGAAGACAATGAACGTGGCGCGCAGGTTGCGCAGGAAGAGGAAAATAATGGCCATGACCAGGAAGCCGCCGACGAGCGCGTGTTCCTGGACCGCGTGGATCGCCCGGCTGATGAAGATCGAGCTGTCGTCGAGGGGCGTCAGCGTGATGCTCGGCACTTCGCGGTTGATCTTGACGATCTCCGCGCGCACGGCGGTGGCGATTTCAACTGTGTTGGTTCCAGACTGCTTGGTGATGCGGAGCCGCACGCCCGGCTTGCCGTTGATGCGCGTGAAGGAACGGAAGTCCTCGGTCGAGTCCTTGATCTCGGCGATGTCGCGCATGTAGACCGGCACGCCCGCGCGCGTCATCACCACCAGGTCGCTGATCTCGTTGAGGCTGGCGAACTGGCCCTGACTCCGGACGAGGAACGTGCGATCGCCCTCGTCGATCTCGCCAAGCGGGATGTTCTGGTTCTCCGTGCGCAGCAGGTTGACGACGCGGTCGACCGGCAGGTCGAGCGCCCGGATCTTTTCCTTGGAGAGCTCGACGTGGATCTGACGCCGGAGCCCGCCTTCAACCGTGACTGCCGCGACGCCGGGCACGCGCTCCAGCCGCTGGGACAGATCGTGTTCGGCAATCTCGCGCAGCTTGACGCGGTCGTAGTCGCCCTCCAGGCCGACGCCCATGATCGGGAAGGAGGTCGCATCGAACTTGAACATGACCGGGGCGTCGGCCTCTTCAGGCAACCGGCCGCGGACGCGATCGAGCCGGTTGCGGATGTCGTCGGCCGCCTCGTTGAGGTCGGTGCCCCACACCAGGTTCAGCGTGACGCGCGCCGAGCCCTCTGACGACGTCGACTCGAGACGCTCGAGGCCCGCCACGGCGCTGAGCGCCTGCTCGATCGGCCGGGTGACGAGCTCCTCCATCTCGAGCGGACCGACGCCGGCGTAGGTCACGCGGACCGTGATGCTCGGGAACGAGACGTCGGGCATCAGGTCGACCGGTAGCCGCACCAGCGACATGCCACCGATGAGGATCACGACCGCCGACAACATGAACATCGTGATCGGTCGCTCGATCGCTAAACGCGGAATACTCATCGGCTGCTCCCCTCAGGCTTCGTTGCCCGTCCTGAACCCGCTGCCGGCGCCTGCCCTGAGCCCGTCGAAGGGGTCTGCTCTGAGCTTGTCGAAGAGCGACCACGCCCGGAGCCCGTGTTCGCGGCGACGATCCGGTCTCCGTCCTTGAGGGCATTTGCGCCTGTCGTGATGACCCTCGCGCCGTTCTCGAGCCCCTTGGTGATCTCGATCGCATCGCCGTCTCGGATGCCGACCTCGACCGGCAGGAACTTCGCGGTCATCACCTCCTGGGCCGGCGCGCCGGCGCCGCCGCTGCCACGCGTGCCTTCAGGTTTCTCGGCGGCGGCCGCGACGAAGACCCCGCTCTTGCCTTCGAGGTCGACCAGCGCATTGCGCGGTATCGTGATCGCGTCGCTGCGCGTGCTGATCGTCAGCTGCACGCGCGAATACATGCCGGGCTTCAGCCGGTAGGCGCCGTTCGGCACTTCGATCTCGATTTCGGCTGTGCGCGTCGACGGGTCGAAGACCGGCGCGACCCGGCTGACGCGACCCTTGAAGGTCTCGCCGGGATACGCGTCGACCTCGACGTTGGCTGCGGTGCCCACCGGCACCCGCCGCATGTCGCGCTCGACCAGGTTGGCGACCATGCGCACTGTCCGGATGTCGACGACCGACGCCACTGGCGCGTTCGTGCTCGCATACCCTCCGGGATCGAGATAGCGCTTGCCGATGAAGCCATCGACGGGGGAGAGGATCTGCGTGTTCGAGAGCGTGATCTTCAATTCGTCGAGCCGCGCCTTGGACTGCTCGAACTGCGCGCGCGCGAGATCGAGCTGAGCGACCGCGGCCTGCTGCCGCGCGTCGACGTCGTCGAAGGTCTGCTGCGGGAGCAGCTGGCGCTCGAAGAGGCTGCGCGAGCGGTCGAGATTGTTCTGCGCAAGCTTGAGGTCGGCCTCGCGCTGTCGAATCGACGCCTGCGCCACCTGGTAGGACGCTTCAGCGCCGCGAACCTGTTCGCGAATCTCGCTGTCCTCAACCCGGGCGATCACCTGACCCTGGCGCACCGGATCGCCGAGCTTGACGTTCACCGCTTGCAGCCGTCCGTTGGCGCGCGGCACGACTTCGACCGTGGCGGCGCCAATCAGGTTGCCGACCACCAGAATCTGCTCCGCGACCGGCGCGCGCTTGACGGTGGCGAATTCCACTGGCATCGGCGGCCGGCCCGCGCCCCGGCCGCCGCCCCGACCCCCAGCGCCTGGCGCACCACTCCCGGGATCGTCCCCGGTGCGGTTGTAGACCAGCACGCCGGCGAGGCCGACGACAGCGACGATGACGATGGCGATTGTTCTACGCATGTTGGTGAACCTTGCAATTCTGAGTGCTGAATGCTGAATGCTGAAGTGAATGTCGAATTGACTTCAGCATTCAGCACTCAGCATTCAGCATTACCTCGGGCTGATCTGCGTGCGCTGGAAGTCGACGAGCGCGCGGCGATAGTTCAGGTGCTCGCGCAGCTCGCGATTGCGGGCGTCCGCGAGGTCGCGCTGCGCCTGGACGACTTCGAAGTTGGTGGCCATGCCGACGTCCAGCTTGCTCTGAGCCGCCTCGGCACGTTTCACCGACAGTTCCGTTGCCGACCTCGCCGCCTGAATGGCCTCGAGCGAGCTGCGGATGGCAATCGCCGCCGCCGTCACCTCAGTCGCGATCTGCAGCTCGGTGGCCTTGATGGTCGTCTGGTTCTGACGAATGATGATCTGCTGTCGTGCCTTGTTGGCTTCCGCCGCGCTCGTGCCGATCGGGTAAGAGAACAGCATCTGCACCGTCCAGGTCGGCGCTTCCCAGTTGCCGATGCCGCCAAGCGCGTTCCACCAGTCGGTTGGTGGGGGAGGCGGGGGGCCATTCGGCGTCGGCGTCGTCGTGCCGCCCCGGCCATCGAGACGGTAGGTGCCTTGCAGGTTCAGTGACGGCAGCGTTTGATTGCTCAGGCTGCGCAGCTGCACGTTGGCGGCGTCGACATTCTTCTTCGCGGTGAGGAGATCGGTGCGGTTCGACAGGGCGTTGCGCACGGCGGCCTCGAGGTCGATCGCTTCCTCCCCCGGTGCAGGGCGATCGGTCGCGTCGATCGACGCGGTCCACAGCGGATCGTCGGTTCCGCTCACGATCAGACGCTTGAGGTTGAGCTCCGTGTTTTGCAGGATCGCTTCGGCGTTGACGAGGTTCTGGCGGCGCGTCGCCTCTTCGGCCTGCGCCTGCACGATGTCGATCGGCGCCATCGTCCCGATTTCAACGCGCGCGCGATTGTCTTGCACCAGCTTCGACGACAGGTCGAGTGACGCGCGCTGATTCTCCAGGTTCAGGATCCCGAACACGAGCTCGTAGTAGGCATTCCGCACCTCCGCCACGGTGCTCGCCGTCGTTGCTCGGAGATCCAGCTCCGCGACATCCTGCTGAATCTCAGTGGTCAGCAGGTTGGTCCGGGTTTGGTCGATCTTGCGATTGGCGAGTATCGGTTGGAGATAGACCGCCTGAAACCCGGCCGAGTAGGCGGGGTTGTAAATGTTGTTGTTCTGGTTCGAGGCGATGCGGTTGTTCTGCCAGTTGATCTGGTAGCTGCCACCCTGCCATTTCGTGTTCTGCGAGACGCCGGCGTTCCAGATGGTGGTGTCGCTGTTGGTTCTGACGCCGCCCTCAATGGTCTGTCGAGCGAGCGTTGTCGCGGAGGCGGTGCTGACATTCGAGTTCACGTTTGGGCGATAGAAGGCATACGTCGCCGCGAGCGCGTAGTCGAACGTCTGCGGCGTCAGGCGCTGGGACGCCAGCGTCACGTTGCGCTCGAGAGCGCGGGCCACCGCTTCGTCAGCGGTCAGCGCGATCTTCGGTCCGGTAGTCGTCCCGGCCTGTGCCGGTGACGGCGTCTGGCCCGACTGAGCCAGACGGGTTTTGGCCTCTTCGATAAGTGCTTTGACGCGGTCGGTCTCTTCGGGCGCCGTCCGCTGCTGCGCGGCGGCCGGGGCCGCAACGATGACGATCAGCGCGGCGCTGACGAGTGCGGATGATGCGATCTTCCTCACGAACTGCCTCCAGATGAAACGGACGTCGGTCGCATGACCCGGGCGGGTGCCCGACGACCCGTGGTGTTCCTCAGTTTTTGTCTTTGTCGCCGCGGCCCTGCCGCTTGCGCTCTTCGTCCTGCCGTTTGCGCTCGGCGTCCATGCGCGCGCGCATCTCGTCGACCTTCACGCGCTGTTCGGGATTCAACAGGAGGTGCATCCGGTAGATCATCACCGTGCGCGTCGCGTTGTTCTCGGCGCGCAGCTTCTCGACCTTCTCGACCTGCTGGGCGACGATTGACTGGTCGGCGGAGTATGCCTTGATCGTGGTCGCGAGCTCATCTTCCAGCTTCTCGAGCTCATGCCACTTCTCTCGCAGTTTGGGAGCCGTCGACTCCCACACCTCGTTGATCTTCTTGCTCTGCTGATCGGTAAGACGGAGCTCCTTGCGCGTCTCAGGGTGCAGCCACCACTTCCAGCGGGGCGGACCCTCCTCCTGAGCCGCATCAGGCTTCCGGCCGTCGCCTCGCTGCTGCTCGCAGAGGGGCGCAGCGTTCGCGCCAGTCGCGCCAAGAAACGCCACCAGAAAGACCCATGCAAAGTGTCTGGACATGCGATCGCACTCTCTTGAAAAACTACGCAGGCATATACGACCCCCTCGAGTAGCGTGTTTACTGATCAGGAGCGGGGCAGCGCATGGTAAGTCCCTCGGCGAGCTTCCGTAAGCTGCTGAGAATACACCACAAACTGCGCTGGCAGTTAGCTTGCTTTACGGATTTCGCGGCGGGCGGTTCTGAGACAAAACTGTGGCAGTTACGACGCCGTGTAACGGCCCAGACGTTCGATGACGTCGCCGACGATGTTGTTGGGGGTCGATGCCCCGGCGGTGAGGCCAACGGTAAGGGGATCGGAGGCCGGGAGCCAGCCGCGCGAGGCCTGCTCCGGACTGACGGTCGTCGAGGGAGCGCCCACTGGTCGATGCCGGATTTCGTCAGGCGACACCAGGCACTCCGGGTCGGCGATATGGAAAGTCGTGACACGCTCGGCGCAGATCCGCGCCAGGTTGCAGGTATTGCTGCTGTTGTAGCCGCCAACGACGAGCATGAGGTCGAGCGGTTGGGCCAGCTGATTGTCGAGCAGGGCGATCACCGCGTCCTGGCGCTCCTGGGTCGCGCTGCAGATCGTATCGAAGGCGCGGAAATGATGGGGGAGTGCCGTCTCTCCATAGCGCTCGGTCACAGCCGCCCGCAGCATTTCCCCGATTTCGAGCGACTCCGACATCAGCATCGTTGTCTGGTTGGCACAGCCGATACGCTCGAGGTCGCGATCTGGATCAAAGCCGGGCGACGCGGCTTCCCCGTAACGGGCGAGGAAATCGGCCTTGCATCCCCCCGAGCGAACGTAGTCGCATACCACCTGCGCTTCCTCGCGGTCGAGCACGACCAAAAAGCGTCCGTCCGGATACTTCAGTGCCTGTGACGCCGTTGCCCGAGTCTCCTCATGCTTGATCTTGCCGTGGATAACGGCGGTATAGCCGTCCTGCGCGTAGCGCACGACGTTTTTCCACACGTTGAGCACCGATCCGCAGGTCGTATCGACGAGCGTGCATCCCTGGTCGGCGAGGCGCGCCATGTCGCCGACCGTGACGCCGAAAGCTGGCAGGATGACGACGTCCTTGGGACCAAGCAGGTCCCAAGGATCGGGGGATTCGCTCAGAAAACGGATGCCGGCGGCCCGGAGCCGATCGTTGACGTGCGGATTGTGGATGATCTCGCCCGTCAAGTAGACGTTCTGATCGGGAAAGCGGCGGCGGGCCTGATAGGCGTAGTCAACCGCGCGATCTACGCCATAGCAGAACCCGAACTCGCGGGCGAGGTGCACGGTCAGCCGTCCGCTGTGGTACTGGTAGTCGTTGGCGCGCACGTCCTCGACGATGCCACTGTGGTAGGCGGCGGCCAGTTCTCCGGCCACGGCCTCCTTCATGTCGAGACCCTTGCGGAAGATGAGGGGCTTGGTGCTGGGCGTCGTGGCCAACGTGCTACCGCGGCCGCTCGAGATCGCGCGCGCGGGGAGTTATGTCGTCGATCGATTGGAGCATCGAGAGACGCTCGGTTGTCTGCGCCGGATCCCCGCCAAAAAACAGCGTCTCGTCAGACACCGACGAGGTGGATACGGGAACGACGGACCCACGGCTGAGCGGTGGCGCCGTCGCGAACCTCGCGCTCTGGGTTGTCGGCTGCGTCGAGATCGGACTCAACGCGTGGCGGATATCGAAGAATTGACCGGCGGCGAGGCCGATCACGAGACCAGCGGCGGCCGCGGCGGCGACCCAGCGCTGGGCGTGGCCTTGCGTCGACGTCACCGGCCGGGCGAAACGCGGGAACGCGATGACGCGCGCGGGCCGTTCCAGCGCCTCCAGCCGGCGCATCACCTGGGCCTGCTGAACTGCGAGCCGTTCCGGCGGAAACACCTCGTCGGCTTCTGCGACGGCATCGTCGCGAAGGCGGTCGAGCCAGGCAGTGAAGTTGGCGTAGCGCGCTCGGCACTGGGCACAGACGCTCAGATGCGCGTCGTTGACGGGCTGTCCGCTGGCAGCCGCCGCGCTCCACAGGTCCGCGAACTGGTCATCACTCAGATGACGGCTCGCCGCGCTTCGACTAAGAAGTGACACGATGTCTTTCTCCTCCCACTCCGGTGCTCGCCGCATCCTCCGCGAGTAGCGTCCGCAACCGTCGAATGGCCCGAAACAGGTGGACGCGCACGGTCGACTCGTTCAACCCGGTTAACGCGCTCACTTCCCGCGACGTACAGCCTTCGTAGTGGCTCAGCATGAACACCGATCGCTGGCGTTCCGGTAGGCGCGCCAGCGCCGCTGCGAGCTTCTTCCGGCGCTCGCGACCGAGGACTTGATCCTCGGGCGACGGACCGCCGCTCGCGACGCGATCCGTAAAGTCCCTTTGCCCGTGCGGCGATTCCGGCATCGGCACGAGCCAGCGCTCGCGCCGCGTCCGTGCCTTGATGCGATCCAGGCACCCGTTGATCAGGATGCGCGTGAACCACACCTCGAACGGCAGTTCCTCGCGAAACGACGACAGGTGCGAATACGCCTTCACCAGCGCGTCCTGCACCGCCTCGTCGGCCTCCGCCGAATCGCGCAGATAGTGAAACGCAATCCGGGCCGCCCGGCGCTGGTGTCGAGCCACCAGCTCGGCGTAGCGCTCGCGTGCCTCGGCGTGGCGACCCGCCGCCTGCATCGCCTTGACTGCAGACGCCGCCGCGCTGTCGGCTTCGCGGGTGGGGAGGCCCGCGGCCTGAGCTCCTGTCATGTGATTACGCTTACCGGCTGCCACCGTTTACGTGGATCCCAATAACGTCCGTTCCAATATGGTGTCCATTATACGGGACAATTCAGCTTCCAGCTTCCAGCTTCCAGCTTCCAGCTTCCGGCTTCCGGGTGTCTGGCTCAGCTTCACGTTCCTGATTCGGGGGACGGCGAGCTAGACCGGTTCGCGGGGCTAGAATGACCTTCGAGTAATGAATTTTCCAAAGCCGGGGCGTACCCAAAGGTCGGCCGGGAGAGAGCTGAAAGCTGGAAGCGGGGAGCTGGAAGCTGGTTCTCAGGGCCGTCCCCGGGCGTCCGAGTTCGTGTTCGCGCGCCTCAGGTACGAGTCGGGCGACTGGGACTACAACCCCAAGGTCGCCGCCAACATCCTCAACTCCGTCGTCGAGTACACGACGATCCCCGTGTATCCCGAAGAGGTCGTCATCGCAGCGTCGTCAGAGGAACTGATGGCGTTCCCGTTCCTGTTCATGACCGGCCACAAGCTGGTTCGCTTCAGTAGCGACGAGCGCGAGCGGCTGCGACGGTTTGTCGAGTACGGCGGGTTCCTCTTCTCCGACGATTGCAACCACGACGTCAACGGGCTTTACGCCCGCACCTTCGAGGAGGAGATGAAGGCGACGTTCCCCGACCGGGCGATGCCGAAGCTTCCCAGGCGCCACCCGCTCTACCGCAGCTTTTTTACCTTCGAGGATGGCCCGCCGACGACGTCACACGAACTGAACGGCTGGGGCGACGAGATCGTGCACGACTATCTGCGCGGCATCGAGCACGCCCACAGGCTCGGCGTGGTGTACAGCAACAAGGACTACGGTTGTGAATGGGATTACGACTGGCGCAACAAACGATTTCAGCGCGAGGACAACACGAAGTTCGGCGTCAATATGGTCGTGTATGCGATGACGAGCTGAGGCGGTGGGGGCTCAAGGCTCAAGGCTCAGGGCTCAAGCAAGATCTTCGGGTAATTGGTCCAACGCTCTTGCCTGAGCCTTGAGCCGGCTTGAGCCCTGAGCCTTGAGCCCTGAGCCATTTCCAACGTCGTGCCAGGATAGTAATAACGCACGACGTCGCTCGGCGTGGCGCCGGCTTGCAGGCGGGCGAGAGCCCCTGCTTGACAGAGACCGACGCCGTGGCCGTAGCCACGTCCCGAGAACGTAAACGTTGCGCCCGCTCGGCGCACGTCGAAGAGCGTGCTGCGGATCGCGCGCGGGCCAAACGCGCGGCTCAGCACCTGACGGAATTCATCTCCACGGATCACCAGCGTCGCGTTCGCGGTTCCGGGTCTGGCGGAACGACTCCCGAGTGCGACTCGATTGGCCCGGCCAGCGGCGTCTCTGTCGACCACCTCGATCGTCTCGATCGGGCGCTCGAGTCGGGTCCGCGGGTCGCCATTGAGCGCTCGGGCCAGCGCCTCCAGCGTCACATCGTATTGCCACGCGGCGTGAGCGTCCGCGGCGACACCCTCGTCCGGCCGCGCGGCGAGATACGGCCGGTCGCTTCCTCCCCAAACTGAACCGGCCGTGCTGGTATAGCCGCCGCAGTCCGCGTGAAACAGCGCCTGCGCGGGCTGGTTGCCGAACGTTACGATGGTGCCGCTCGTCTGCCTGATGGCTTCTGACGACGCTGCCGCCCACTTCGATGTCTGGAGGCGTTGCGGATCGTAGAGCTGGCAGTGAGTCGTCGAGCAGAGATCGAAGCCCTCCTGCGCGTGCCTTCCCATGTTGGAGACCGCGTATGTCCGGCTGATGATTGTCTGCACCTCGAGCATCCGTTCGACGAGAGAGACGTCGCCGGCGGCCGGCGCGACTTCGCTGATGGCGGTGGCCTGCACGTAGTCCTCGAGTGGCACTTCGCGCACGACGACGACGCCGCGCTCCGAGACCTGCACCTTGACCAATCGGGGCACCATTCTGGGACGCGCGGCAGCGGGCGCTGGAGTTGCCGGCGCAATCGGCGTCGACACGCAGGCGGCGCTCGATAGGGCGAGCACCGCTCCGAGAGCAAAACGAGTCACGACCATCGTATCGGCCAGGCGCGATGATAAAGTTAGCGCGATTTCATGGCTCGAGTGCTGCTCATCGACGACGATCCAGGGGTGCGCGAGAGCACCGCGCGGATGCTGCGGGCCGCCGGCTACACCGTGCAGACGGTGGCAACCGGCGAAGACGGATTCGAGCGCGCCAAGGACGACGGCTTCGACGTGATCTTGTCCGACATGCAGATGCCGGGACTCTCGGGAATCGACGTGCTGCGCAAGCTCCGCGATGTGCGCGTGGACGCGTCGTTCATC
Source organism: uncultured Acidobacteriota bacterium (assembly GCA_963773005.1). Taxonomy (GTDB): domain Bacteria; phylum Acidobacteriota; class Vicinamibacteria; order Vicinamibacterales; family 2-12-FULL-66-21; genus DATBJJ01. The sequence continues at coordinate 190,777 of CAVYZR010000012.1, read as the reverse complement.
ATCATGACCGGTTTTGGCACCGTCGACACCGCGGTCGAGGCGATGAAGCTTGGCGCGGTGGACTTCGTGCAGAAACCGTTCTTTCGCGACGAGCTGCTGATGCGCGTTCGATCGGCCGCCGATCGCCGTCAACTCGCCCGACAGGTCGACCTGCTCCAGCGACAGATTCAGCCCGATCCGTCACTCGACGCGCTCGTGGGTCAGAGTCGGGCGATGACGAAAGTCAAGGACCTCATCCAGCGAGCGGCCGCCGCGCCGGGCACGGTACTCATCACCGGCGAGACCGGAACGGGAAAAGAACTGGCGGCGCGCGCCATTCACGCGCGCAGCGCCCGCGCGTCACGGCCGTTTGTCGCCGTCAACTGCGCCGCGCTGACCGAGTCGCTGCTCGAGGCGGAGCTGTTCGGTCATGCCAAAGGCGCGTTCACCGGGGCGACCGGGGCGCGCGCCGGGCTGATCGAGCACGCTGAGGGCGGCACGCTCTTCCTCGACGAAATCGGCACCTTGTCCAAGGCCCTGCAGGCGAAGCTGCTCCGCACGCTCGAGTCGGGCGAAGTTCGCCGCGTGGGAGAGAACACGAGTCGCACGCTCGACGTTCGCTTCGTCGCGGCGACCAACATGGACCTGAAGGCGGCGACGGCAGCGGGCGAGTTCCGGAGCGACTTGTACCTATCGCCTCGACGTGCATCACGTCCATATGCCGCCGATTCGGGAACGCAGCGATGACCTGCCGCTGCTCGTGGCGCATTTTCTCGCGCGCTATGGGACCGGCGCGGGCGTGACGTCGTGCGCGCCCGACGCTCTCGACGTGCTCAAGGCCTTCACCTATCCGGGCAACGTGCGTCAGCTCGAGCACCTGATCCAGCGGGCTGTGGCCACAGCACGGTCCGACGAGCTCACCATCAGCGACCTGCCCGAGGAGCTCCTGGCCGAGCCAGCGACTGCAGCCCCCCTCGAGGGCTCGGTCGCGGCCGCCCGCGAGAAGGCCGAACGCGAGATGGTGGTCGCGACGCTCGCGAAGCACGCCGGAGAGATCGGCGCGGCTGCCCGCGAGCTCCAGGTCAGTCGCACGACGATGTGGCGGCTGATGAAAAAACACGGGATCGAGGGCTAGAGCCAGAGACAACACGGATCCGGGTGCACTACACCCTTCTGCGTGATCGCCTCCAGTCAACCCCGCGCGTGTTTCAACTCTGCAACACTTGCGCATTTCACGTCTGAAACATCTGACCCCAGGACACGGATTCCGGCCACCTGCCCCCTGCCGCTAATTCATTGACTCGACACGATTCCCGCGCCGACTGATTTCGTGTGCGGTTACGGCGCGTCTCTTGCCTCTAGAGCTGTCGACGCGACTGCGCCTATGCCTCAGACCCCTGCTTCGCTCCTCGTTGACCGGATGACGGTGCACAACCGTCGTCTGCTCTGGGAGCTCCAAACCATTAACGAGATCGCCGAAGGCATCAGCCAGTCGCTCGAGCTCGACGATGTGCTGACCGGAGCGCTCCAGCGCATCGTCCGGGCGTTCGATGCGGTCGGCGCGTCGATTCGATTGCGCGACGAGCGCACCGGGCGCTATGAGATGACCGCGTCGGTCGGCCCGGCGCGGGTGCAGCGATTCTGGAATGGCGCGGCATCATGGCCGAGCGAGCAGGTCATCGCCACGCGGACTGCGGTGGTCGTAGAAGACCTCGCGCCGGGAGTGTCGTCGGTCAGTCGCACGGAATTCATGATGCGCAGCGGGATCAGCCTGCCGTTGCTGGCCGCCGACGATCTGCTCGGCGTGCTCAGTGTCGGCGCATCGAGCCCGTGCCGTTTCGACCTGGCTGACGAGCGGCTGCTCGCCATCATCGCCGGGCAGATCGTCGTCGCGGTCCAGAACGCCCGACTTCACGATTCGGTGCGTCGCGGCAAGCAGGAATGGGAGCGCACGTTCGACGCGATCAGCGATCCGATTGCCGTCTTCGACCGCCACGGCCGGCTGCTTCGCGGCAACACCGCATTAGCCGCGCTCCTCGGCCGACCCGTGACCGAGATTCGCGGCTCCTCCTGCGGAGAGGTAGGGCTGTGCGGAGGCGGCTGCCCGGCCTGTGCCATCGGACGCGCCCTCACGGACGTCGCGCCGCGCGAAGAAGCGAGCCTAGAAGACGACAGCTCCGGTATTTCCCTCGCTCGCGCGGAGCGAGCCGAAATCACGCTCGCCAACGAGCAGATTCTGAGCGTCACGACCTTCCCCGCGGTCGACCCGGGTTCGCCCGCGGCGTCGGTCGTCCAGGTCGCCAAGAACGTCACCGAGGAAATACGGTCGGCGCGCAGGCTGCGCCACATGAGCGACGAGCTGGGGAAGACGAACGCCCAGCTGACGGCGACCGTCGATCGGCTCAAGTCCACGCAGGCGCAACTGCTTCAGGCCGAAAAGCTCTCGGCGATCGGTCAGCTCGTGGCCGGCGTCGCGCACGAGCTGAACAACCCGCTGACGAGCGTGATCGGGTTCGCGCAACTGCTCGAAAGTGAGCTGCGATCGGGTGAGGCGGCTCGACCTGCCGAGGAAGTGGGGCTGGATCTTCGCCGCATCGCCGAGGAGTCGAATCGGGCGGCCAGTATCGTACGAAATCTACTGGCGTTTGCCCGTCGCCAAACAGCGGCGCGCGCGCCACAGGATGTCACCGAGCTCGTGCAGCGCGTGCTGTCGCTGCGCACCTACGAGTTCCGGCTGAGCAGCGTCGAGCTCGTCACCGAATTCGAGCCGGGCCTGCCGCCGGTCGTCATCGATGGGAGCCAGCTGCAGCAGGCGCTCCTCAACCTGATCCTGAATGCCGAACGCGCGATGCGTGGACGGCCGACGCGGCGACTGACGGTCGGCGCCAGGCTCGACTCGAGAGCGGCGGCGGTCGAGCTCTTCGTCTCCGATACTGGCCATGGGATCGACCACGAGAACATCAGCCGCATCTTTGACCCGTTTTTCACGACCCGGGAAGTCGGCGAGGGCACGGGCCTCGGGTTGAGCATCTGCTACGGCATCGTTCGCGACCACGGCGGCCAGATCGCCGTCTCGAGCAAGGTGCAGGTGGGAACTACGTTCTCGATTCTGCTGCCGGCGCGGATCGACCCGCCGCTCGGAACTGACGCCGGCATCCTCGTCGCGCACGTCGATCAGACCGACCGGGACTTCATCTCCGCTGCGCTCACCGCGTGGGGCTACAGCGTCGCGGCGACTGACCGCGCCGACGAGGGGCTGGCGCGCTACGAGCGCGATGGCCTGCGCGCGGCGTTCGTCGATCGGCGGATTCTGGCGGCCAATCTCGAGGCGTGGCGCGGCGCCCACACACCGGACACGCCGGTCCCAATCGTCGTCATCTCGATGGCCGCCGACGACGACGCTGGTCACTTCGGGTACGAGCAGGCGAACGCCGTGCTCGTGCCGCCATTTCATTTGCGGGCGCTTCGTGCGGCGTTGGCAGCGGTGATTCTTGACAGGGTGGGGGGAGCATGACGAATCCACGACCATTGCTGGTGATTGTCGACGATGAGCAGGGGATTCTCGACGTCGTGTCGCGCTTTGCAGAGCGCGCGGGTTTCGACGTCGCGACCTGTGCTGACGGCCGAGAGGCGATTGCGCTCATCCAGGCGCGCCGTCCCGATCTCGTCATGGTCGACTTGCGCATGCCCGAAGTCGGGGGGCTCGATATCCTGCGCGCGATTCGCGACGTCGACGCCCACTGCCAGGCGGTCCTGATGACCGGGTTCGCGTCGGTCGACACAGCCGTTGAAGCGGTCAAGCTCGGGGCGATGGACTATTTGAGCAAGCCGCTCGACTTCGGCCGGCTCGACCAGCTCCTCGCCGGCGTGCGCGACGAGATCGACCGGCGGCGCAGCGTCCTCTCCGTCGAAGGCGACCTCGCCCGACGGCTCGAGTTCTGCGGGATGATCGGGCGCGGGCCCAGGATGCAGGATCTCTTCGGAATGATCCGACGCCTCGCCCCACACGTCCGCCTGGCGCTCGTGACCGGCGAGACCGGCACAGGCAAGGATCTCGCGGCGCGGGCGCTCCACAGTGTCGGCCCACGGCGGGACCGGCGTTTCATTGCGGTCAACTGTTCAGCGGTCAACGACACGGTCTTTGAGAGCGAGTTGTTCGGCCACGCGCGCGGTGGGTTTCTCGGCGCCGCTGACAACAAGCCGGGCCTTTTCGAACTCGCTGACGGGGGAACGCTGTTCCTCGACGAGATCGGCGGTTTGCCAGCGACGGCGCAGGCCAAGCTCCTGCGCGTGCTCGAACTGGGCGAAGTCAGCCGGGTTGGCGCGCTCGACGCGCGGCGGGTCGATGTGCATGTCATCGCCGCGACCAATCGCGACTTGCGGGCTGAAATGACCGCTGGCCGCTTCCGCGGCGACCTCTTTTATCGGTTGAGCGTCGTCGAAGTGAAGCTGCCGCCGCTGAGGGATCGCCGCGAGGATATTCCTTACCTCACCGCGGCATTCGTACGTGAGGTCGGCGATCGCCTGCAGAAGCCGATGCAGGGTCTGACGCCGGGCGCGGAGGCGCGGCTGACGGAGTCCGCGTGGGACGGGAACGTGCGGGAACTCCGCAACGTCGTCGAGCGGGCGTGCATTCTGGCCGACGGCGAGTTCGTGACCGAGCGCGAGTTGGCGGTCTGCCTGCCGCCGCCGGCGCCGGCGATGGCGGCTCCTGGCCCGCTGCCGACAAGCTTCTCGCTGGCCGGAGACAAGCCGGCCACGGATCTCCTGGTTAATGTCGAGCGAGATCATATTCAGCGCGCACTCGTGCGGACGGGCGGGAACAAGAAGGCCGCCGCGCAGATGCTCGGCCTGAGCCGCCGCGCGCTCTACCGTCGGCTCGAGCGGCTCGATCTCTCGGGAACCATTGCGCGCCGTCGGCACTCGGCGATGCTCGAGGCGTAGCGTGACGGATTTTCGCGTCAGCTCGGGGCGAGCCGGGATCGCCACGGCTCCGCCCCCACCGGAGGCCAAGCGCACGGTCCTCATTGTTGATGACGAACCCGGCGTTCGGCATCTGATGCGGCGGTGGCTCGAGTCACGTGGCTACAGCGTCACGGTGGCCGCGGGAGCTGACAAGGCGCTCGAGCTGCTGGCAACCACGCCGACTGCGGTCGCGCTCTGCGATCTCCACATGCCAGGCCATGACGGCTTGTGGCTTGCCGACCACGTGCGCCGCGAGCATCCGGATACCGCCGTCATTATCGCCACCGGTGTCAGCAACGTGAGCTCGGCGGTCGAAAGCGTGCGCCAGGGTGTCGTCGACTATCTGACCAAGCCGTTCGAGCGCGACCGCTTGTGCGAGGCCGTGTCGCGAGGCGTCGAGTGGCACCGATCGGCCTGCGATTCCCGGCGCTGGCGCGAAATGCTCGAGGACGAGATGCACGCGCGCAGCGCGCACCTCGAGGAACTGATCGCGTCCCACTTTGTCGATTCCGACGATGACCTCGACGTGCTGCTGGCGACGATGACGGCCACCAATCCCGACGCGTACGCCCACGCCTACCGGGTGGCGGCGCTCTCGGCGACACTCGCGCGAGCCCTCGCCGTGCGGGAGCCCGATGTCACGACGGTCGAGCGGGGCGCGCTCCTGCACGATCTGGGAAAGCTGGCGATGCCTGAAGCCGTCCTGCGAAAGCCGGCACCGCTGACCGTCGAGGAACAACGGCTGATCCGCCATCACCCGCGGATCGGCCACGAGCTCATCGCGCACGTGCCATATCTGTTGCTCGCTGCCCCGATTGTTCGCGACGCGCAGGAGCGCATCGACGGCTTGGGGTATCCGCAAGGCAGCCGGGCTGGCGAGGTCTCGATTGGCGCCCGGATCGTGTCGGTCGCCGACGCCTACGACACGATGACCCGCGCGCGAGTCTTCCGCGACGCACTGTCGCCGGCGGCGGCGCTCGCCGAGATCGAACGATGCAGTGGCACCCAGTTCGATCCCACGGTGGCCGAGGCGCTACTGGCGATCGATCGCAATTCTGAATGCTGAATGGAGAAGTGAATGCTGAATTGACCCTTGCTCACTTCGACATTTAGTTCTACATTCATCCTTCAACCTTGACTTCAGCATTCAGCATTCAGCATTCAAAATTATTCGATCCCGTGATTGGGCTCGAAATCCACGCGCAGCTGCTTACTGAGACCAAGATCTTCTGCGGGTGCAGCACGCGGTTCGGGGCGCCGCCGAACACCAATGTCTGCCCGGTGTGCCTCGGGTTGCCAGGGGCGTTGCCGGTGCTGAACCGCCGGGCCGTGGAGTTGGCGATCAGGGCCGCGCATGCCCTGAACTGCCAGGTCAATCTCCTGTCCATCTTCGCCCGAAAGAATTACTTCTATCCGGATCTGCCGAAGGGCTATCAGATATCCCAGTACGAGCGGCCGATCGCCTCCGGCGGCCGTGTCGAGTACAAGGTCGATGGCGTCGAGCGGCGAGTGGGGATCACCCGAGCGCACCTCGAAGAGGACGCCGGCAAGTCCCTGCACGAGGGGTTTGCCGACTCCGATCGTCGAACCTACCTGGATTTCAATCGTAGCGGCGTGCCGCTGCTCGAAATCGTGACCGAACCCGATCTGCGGTCGGCGGCCGACGCCGGCGAGTTTTTCAGCCGGCTGCGAGAGATCCTGGTGGCGATCGGCGTCAACGACGGCAACATGGAGGAGGGCAGCCTTCGCTGCGACGCCAACGTCTCGGTCCGCCCGTCGGGCACAACCGCGTTCGGGACGAAGGCGGAAGTGAAGAACCTGAACTCGTTCCGCTACGTGCAGAAAGCGCTCGAATACGAGATCGAGCGGCAGACTGAACTGGTATCGAGCGGCGGCCGCGTCGCGCAGGAGACACGCCTCTGGGACGTCGCGTCGGGGCGGACGATGTCGATGCGGAGCAAGGAGGAAGCGCACGACTATCGCTACTTCCCGGAGCCGGACTTGCCGCCGCTCGAAGTCGATCCGGCGTGGGTGGACGAGATTCGACTGTCGCTTGCGGAGCTTCCCGAGGCGCGGCGCCGGCGGTTCGTCACCGACTACGCGCTGCCCGAGTATGATGCCGGCGTCCTGACGCAGTCCCCCGCGCTCGCCGACTATTTCGAGGCGACTGCGGCGCTCGTCGGCAACGCCAAGTCCGCCAGCAACTGGGTGATGGGGGAGCTGACGCGAAAGCTGAACGAGCTCGGAATCGGGATCGGTTCGGTTGCGTTGACGCCGGCTGCGCTCGCGGGCTTGATTCGCCTCGTCGACTCGGGCACTATCAGCGGGCCAATTGCCAAGGACGTCTTCGAAAAGATGTACGTCTCGGGACGCGCCGCCGACCAGATCGTGGCCGAGGAGGGGCTGGCTCGCATCGACGACGTGGCCGCGATCGAAGCGCACGTCGACGCGGTGATTCGCTCGAATGAGAAGGCGGTCACGCAGTACCGCGAGGGCAAGCACCAGACCTTTGGGTTTCTGGTCGGGCAGGTAATCAAGGCGACCGGCGGGAAGGCGAACCCGGCGGTCGTGAAGGACCTTCTGAAAAGGGCTCTCGACCGATCGTGATTGATGCTCGATTTGTCGTAGTTGATGCTCTATTTATCGTAGTTGATGATTGAAGCGCTCAACATTTCGAAACTCTACGGCCGTGGCGTTTACGCGTTGCGCGATCTCACGCTGCGCGTCGACAAAGGCGAGTTCGTCTTCCTGACCGGGCCGAGCGGTGCGGGGAAGTCGACGCTCCTCCGGTTGCTGCTGCGCCGCGATGTGCCGACCGACGGGCAACTCGTCGTCAACGGTCGCGACCTGGCGTCGCTGACCACGGGCGAGGTTCAGGCCTATCGCCGCTCGCTCGGGTTCGTCTTCCAGGACTTCAAGCTGCTCCCAACCAAGACCGTCCTCGAGAACGTTGCCTTCGTGCCGCACGTGCTGGGCATGCCGGTTACCCAACAACAACGGCGCACGTTTCAAGTGCTCAAGTGGGTCGGTCTTCAACATCGGATGAACGCATTTCCGATGGAGCTCTCTGGCGGCGAGCAGCAACGCATCGCGATCGCGCGCGCGCTCGTCAACGATCCGACGATCATCCTGGCCGACGAACCGACCGGGAACCTCGACCCCGACCTGTCGCTCGAGATCATGAACCTGTTTCGCGAGATCAACGCGCGAGGGACGACCGTGCTGGTCGCGACGCACGATCGCGAGCTCATCCGGCGCGTCGGCCGTCGGGCGCTGACGCTCGATCATGGGCATATCGTTGAGGTGAACTGACAACGATGGCGGACGAGATCCCATGCGCGCGCTGAAGTATTTCCTGAACGAGGCGACCGAAAGCCTGCTGCGCAGCTGGCGCTCCGCGTCGCTCGCGATCCTCACCATTGCCGCCGGCCTCTTCGTGCTCGGCTTCTTCCTGATGGTCAACGACAACTTGCAGCGGGTCGTCGGTCGCTGGAGCGAGGCCGCGGAGATGTCCATCTACCTCAAAGACGAGGCGACGCGCGAGCAGGTCCAGGCGCTCGAGGCCTTGATCGACCAGAGCGGCGTTGCCGCCGAGCGCAAGTACTTGTCCAAGGCCGACGCCCTGGCGCGGTTCCGCGAAGACTTTCCGGATCTGGCGGGCGCCACTGAACGGCTCGATCGGAATCCGTTGCCGGCGTCGCTCGAAGTGCGTCTCGGTGCAAAAGCGCGCGGGACGTCCGCCGCGGTCGACGATCTCGCGGCCCGCCTGGGGTCGGAGCCCGGCGTCGCCGACGTCCGCTACGACCGCCGCTGGTTGAGCCGTCTGGGGTCCGCCGTTCGGTTCGTTCGCACCATCGGACTCGCCATCGTGGCGTTGCTCGCCGTCGCTGCGGCCCTGACGGTCGCCAACGTGGTGCGGCTCGCCGCTTACGCCCGTCGTGACGAAATTGAAATCATGCAGCTGGTCGGGGCGCCGTTCGCGTTCATCCGCGGACCGTTCATCGCCGAGGGCGTTCTGCAGGGTGGCGTTGGCGCGATCGTCGCGATCGTGCTCCTCTGGGGAATTTTCCTCACTGGAAAGGCCTGGTACGGGCAGCTGGCCCTCGAGGGGCTTGGGCTGACCACGCTGACGTTTCTGCCTTTCGGCGTCCTGATGACCCTCGTCGGGGGAGGGATGGCGCTCGGGTGTCTGGGGGGGCTCATCGTCGCCCGCACGGTGCGGTAGGCGGGAATTGCAACCGGAGCCTTCGACCGTGTTGACATCGATTCCGGCCCCCGTTTAGACTCAATTTATCCCTCATATGTCCCAGGCAAGGAGTCGCATGGCACACGTCGTCAGCCAGGCCAGGGTTTTGAGCGCACCGAACTCCACGCACGCCGATTTCTATCGCGCCGAATTCACCAGACATCGCCAATGCCTCGCCGCGCAACGTGAGTCGTTCTCCGAGCGAGCGATCACCGACGCCGACGAGGCGCTTGCGCGTGTCATCAGCCAGCTCGAACAGCTCTGCGCCAAAGCCGACGCCGAGCAGGTGATAGCCGGGTTGCTGCGCAAGTTCAACGCGGTCACCGGCCTCTCTGGCTGGTCTGACCCGACGCAGTTGCACTGACCTCCACGCTTTCTGAATTACGCGCGGACGCCGGCCGGATTCTCCGTGCCGCCGTCGACGCCGTCGATCCGTCGCGACTGATCCAGCGCGCCTATCGCCACTCGGTTTTCTCACGCCGTATCCGCGCCGCCGGCCGGGCACCCGACCTTTCTATCGTCGCCGCCGGCAAAGGCGCGTGGCCGATGGCCGCCGCGTTCACGGACCTCGAGGGTGACGCGATCAGCCGCGGCGTCATCGCCGGCCCATCGACAGCCCTTCGATCGCTCCCTTACCAGCTCGAGCCCTTCGACGCCAGCCATCCCTATCCGAATGCCGCCAGCGTGTCGGCCGGTCTCCGCGCGCTCGATTTGGCCCGCGAGTCGAGAGATGCCGGCTGGCTCGTGGTCCTGCTGTCGGGCGGTGCGTCGGCGATGCTGGTCGCGCCGGTGGCCGGCGTCACGCTCGACGACAAAATCGCCACTGCGCGGGCATTGATGCGTGCCGGAGTAGCCATCGACGGGCTCAACTGCGTCCGCAAGCACCTCTCGCGCATCAAGGGCGGTCAACTGGCCGCGGCCGCGTCACGAACGATGACGCTGGCGATTTCTGATGTCCACGGTCCGGTCGCGGATGATCCGTCGGTCATCGGGTCTGGCCCGACGGTCGGCGATCCGACGACGTTTGCACAGGCACTGGCGATTGTCGAGAAGGTGAGCGAGGTGCCGGCAACGGTGCGTCGCTATTTCGAGCGCGGCGTTCGTGGCGAGGTATCTGAGACGATCAAGCCGCAGGACCAACGACTGTCGCTGGGGTCGTATGAAATCATCGGCAATCGCGAGACCGCAGTTGGCGGCGCCGCGGAGGCCGCGCGAGCGCTCGGCTACTCCGTCAGCATCGTCCCGAAAGCGATGACGGGCGAGGCGCGAGACGCGGCGCGCGCGTTTCTCGCCGACGCGCGCTTGACGTCAGTCGCGCGCGGCACGCGGCTCTGCATCCTGGCGGCGGGTGAGACGACAGTCACGGTCACAGGCAACGGGCTGGGCGGCCGCAATCAGGAGTTCGTCCTGGCCGCCGTGCCGGACCTCGCAACGATCGGCCGGCCGGCCGTGCTAGCGAGCGCCGGCACCGACGGTGTCGACGGCCCGACCGACGCAGCCGGAGCGCTGGCCGATCCGACAACACTCGATCGCGCGCGGCAAGCGGGCGTTGACTGGCAGTCGACGCTCGCTGGCCACGACGCGTATCATTTCTTCCAGCCGCTGGGCGATCTGATCGTCTGGGGCCCGACGGGCACGAACGTCGGCGATGTGCAGCTGCTGCTGGTGGCCTGATATGACTCCAACCAAGTGGGTTCTTTCGGGGTTCGCGGCGCTCGTCGTGGCGCTCGGCATTGGCTTTGCGCTCGGCGGCTCGGGTCGCTTTACGCTGCAGAACGCGCTCGACGATTCGCGGGGCAAGCTCGATATCGCCGACGCCCGCGTGCAACTGCTCGAAGCCAGAGTCAGCCTCTACAACGTCAACTTCGGCGACGCGAGCCGGCACTTCGAGGAATCGAAGCCGCCGCTGCGACGCGTCCGCGAACGTTTTCAGAACATCGGCAAGAATGCGGCCGCCGGCAGCATCGCGGCGGCACTCGAGCACATCGAGGAAGGGCAGCGTCTCGCCGGCAAGCTCGACCAGGCCGCCAACTCGAAAGCGAACGACGCGCTCGAGGCCATCCGCGTCGCGTCGTCGCAATAGCGCTACTTCAGCAGTGTGGCGGTCAGTTCGACCGTAATCTTGCGGTCCGACGTCGGATCGGACGCCTGCGAAATCGCGAGCGGCTTGCCCGATTCGACAATGAGGGTGAGCCGCTCGTTCAGCCGCGCGCGCCCCTCGCCGCTCGACGCGTTGCTCGAACCTGGCCTCGGGGCGTACTCGAGCGCAAGCTCGAGCCGCATCAGTCCGTCTCTGAGAATCGTCGGCGTCGCATCGACGTTCAACGTCACATCGAAGGGGCCGCTCGATGTCTGGACCTGTCCGCCGCTCCGAACGCTGCCAGCCCTTTTATCCGCAACAATCATGCTCACCGTACGTTTCGCCGGCTCGCCGGGCCCGGCCTGATCGGTAATCGTCAATTCAACGCGGATGTTGTTCGGAAGCCCCTCAACCACCGCCGGTTTGGGTGCGGGCTTTTCCGGTTTCGCGGTGGCGGCCGGCGGTTGTTGCGCGTCGACTGTGCTAACCGTGCCGAGCATGATCGCGGCGGTCAGGGCGGTTGCAATCGTGTGTCTCACCATGCGTTCTCCTCGAAAACCGCTTATTGCGGCGACCGCGGCGACGGCCTCGGCGTCAGTGGCGCAATCTCGATCCGTTCGATCGTGATCGGCTCGATGGCAATCGGCGAGGTCGCGACGGGCACGTCGTCGAGCCTCGAAATGGGGATCGGCTCGATCGCTGGCAGCCGTTCGACTGGTGCTGTCGCGTCTGCGGCCACCAATTCGGCAGAGTCGACCGATGCCGCCCGAACCGGCCTGTCCTCGAAGGCCGGTGTTCGCGCGAGCGTCCTGCGCCGTCCTTCATCGGGGAGGACGGGTTCGTGGCCGATGGTGCTCGGTACCGGCGAGCCGGTCGCCGCCGTGGGCCCAGATACTGGCGCTGGTGGATGCGTCCCTGAGACAGAGTGCTCAACCGCCCGATCAGCGGGTCGCTTGGCGAACAGGAAGAAAGCGAGGATCGCAGCGGCCAGCGCCATTGAACCGAACGCGAACCGCGGCCAGAGCGAGACGCGAGCCGGCGGTCCGCCGAGCTCGGCGAGGACGCGCGCGCGGAGATCGCCCCGGGGTTCGACGTTCATCATCTCGCGCACGGCAAGGTCGATCGCCTCGTCGAGTTGCGTTTCCGCGAGTGGTCTATCCGCCATAGGTATGTCCCATCGCCGCCATCTTTTCTTTCAGGACGCGGCGGGCTTCCGAGACGCGCCATTTCACCGTGCCGACGGGCACGCCGAGGATGAAGCTGATTTGCGAATAGTTGTAGTCGCCCGATCCGGCAAGGAGGAGCGCGTCGCGCAGCTTGCGCGGCAGCGTTCGGATGAGGCGCCGGAGTATCTGTTGCAGCTGCGCCCCGGCGAGATCCTCTTCCTGCGATCGTCGGTCAGACGGCATGTGTTCGATCCAGCTGATGGCGTCGGTCTCGGGCTCGGACGGGGTGACTGTCAATCGCAGCCACCGGCCGACGCTCTTGCGGCGGTCGAGCGCCTTGCGCCAGGTAATCGCGAGCAGCCAGGTCCGAAACGCCGCGTCGCCGCGGAAGCTGGCGAGCTTCCGGTAGGCCATGACGAACGCCTCCTGGGCCACATCGTCGGCGTCGGTCGTCGAGCCGAGTGCGGCCACAGCCGCGCGGAAGACAGCCTTCCGGTTGCGCTCGACGAGCTCCCCGAAGGCGTCGGTATCGCCGGTTTGCGCCCGGCGCACCAAGTTGAGGTCGGGGTCCACGGCGCTGTCCGGCCCGGGAGCCGACACGTTCGCCTCCCGCGGCTCGGTTGCGGTCACACAGTCAGTAGACTCAGGCACGAGGGCCCTGGTTGGAGAAAACCGATAGGGTCAGGCCGGGAATCGTGAACTGCGCCAGTTGGACGGTCGGTTCCCGGTCCATATTGGGTCTTGCTCACGAAAAATTTACACGAAATGCTGGGGATTCAAGGATGTTCACGGCCTGACACCAATTTACGATTCACGGCCTGACCCCGGCACGAACTGTTGGATAGGATGAACATATGTTGAACCACGAACAGCTGCTCAAGCTGATTCGCGACAAGGTCGAGCATCCGGCTACGCCGCGAGAGCTCCTGCAGCGCCTGAAGATCCCGCGGGATGAGCGCCCGACCCTCAAGCGTCTGTTGAAGGACCTGGTCAGCCAGGGAGCGCTCGTCGAAACACGGGGAAACCGATACGGCCTGCCGGATCGGATGAATCTCATCGTCGGGCGGATTACGACCCATCCGCGCGGCTTCGGATTCGTCGTGCCCGATCGCCCTGTTGATGGGGTCACCGGCGACATCTATGTTGCCGGCAGCAATTTGAATCAAGCGATGCACGGCGACCGCGTCGTCGCGCGGGTCGAACGCGTCACCGACCGCGGCGCGGAAGGACGAATCCTTCGGATCCTCGAGCGCGGCGCAGCCACCATTGTCGGGCGGTTCGAGTCGGACGGATCCGGCGGTGGCTTTGTCGTGCCGTTCGACCGGCGGCTGATCATGGACGTGCAGATTCCTTCCGGCGATCAGGCGGACGCGCAGTCGAATGACATGGTCTCGGCCGCGATCACGAGGTGGCCGACGGCCGCGCGTGGACCGGTCGGCAAGGTCGTCGAAGTGATTGGCGACATCGATGCCCCTGGCGTCGACACCGAAATCATCATCCGCAAGCACGGGATCCCTGACGAGCACGGCGAGGAGGCCATCGCGGAAGCGCGCCGGCTGGGCAGCGACGTCCGCGAACGCGACCTCGTCGGCCGGACCGATTTTCGGTCTCAGATGACCGTCACCATCGACGGCGAGCACGCCCGTGACTTCGACGACGCGATTACGATCGAGAAACGCCCGAGCGGCAACTTCTGGCTGGGCGTTCATATCGCCGACGTGGCGCACTACGTGCCGGAAGGCGGCGCGCTCGACGAGGAGGCGTACGAGCGAGCGACCTCGGTGTATTTTCCCGACCGCGCGGTCCACATGTTCCCGGCCGATTTGTCCACCGGCCTGTGCAGTTTGAACCCGCACGTCGACCGCCTCGTGCAATCCTGCCTGATGGAAGTCGACCGTAAGGGCTCGGTCCTTCGCTACGAAATCCATGACGGCGTCATTCACAGTGACGCCCGCATGACCTACACCGATGTCAATGCGATCCTCTCCGATCACGACGAGGCGACGAGCGCCCGCTACCGTGAGCTCGTCCCGCAGTTCGAGTTGATGAAGGAGTTGTTCGAGATCCTCAACCGCCGCCGGCACCGGCGCGGCTCGATTGACTTCGATCTCAAGGAGCCCGAGATCGTTCTTGACGATGAAGGCATGGTCGAGGAGATCGTTGCCGCCGAACGAAACATTGCCCATCGGCTGATCGAAGAGTTCATGCTGCTCGCCAACGAAACGGTCGCCGCGCACCTCGATGCCAATGACGTGCCGTCGCTCTTTCGCGTCCACGAGGAACCCGATCCGCTCAAGGTCGAGGAATTCGAGGAATTCATCTCGACGCTCGGCTACAGCCTCGGCAAGGTGTCCTCGAAAGTCACGCCGCGCGACTTCCAGAAGCTCGTCGAGCGGATGCGCGGCACTCCCGAAGAGAAGCCGATCGCGTTCCTGATGCTCCGGACCATGCAGAAGGCGCGCTACGACCCGTCCAATCTGGGTCACTTTGGTCTCGCGGCCGACAGCTATACGCACTTCACGTCGCCGATCCGGAGATACCCGGACCTCGTCGTGCATCGGACGCTGCGTGAGTCGCGCCACGGCGGAATGAGCGAGGATCGCAAGGCCGAGCTCATCGAGGAACTGCCCGAGATCGCACGCCATACGTCAGAGCGCGAGCGCCGCGCCGACGAAGCCGAACGGGAACTGGTGCAGTGGAAAAAGGTTCGGTTCATGGCGGACAAGGTCGGGGACGAGTTCGAGGGATACGTCACGGGCGTGACGGCATTCGGGCTGTATATCGAGCTCGTCGAGCACTTCGTCGAAGGCCTCGTGCACGTCTCAACGATGGCCGACGATTATTATCGGTTCGTCGAACGCGCGCACATGTTGCGCGGTGAGAATAAAGGGAAGCTCTATCGGCTCGGCGACAAAGTTAATGTGCAAGTCGTGAAGGTCGACCTGGAGCGTCGGCAGGTCGACCTCGGTCTGGTGGAGATCCTCGACGCCGTCCGGGCGTCGGAAGAAAACAGAGGCCCGCGCCGCAGCAAGGCCACTCCACGACAGGAGCGCGTGAAGCCGGCGCGGGCGCGAAAAGGCAAGCAGCGCCCCGGCAAGAAGGAACGTGCGACCCGCCGGCGGCGCTAGAAGCGGTCTCATGAACCTGCCGTTTCCAACTGCGAGCGAGCAAGGCGAGCGAGCCACGCGACCGGAGCGCGCCGGCGAAGCGGCGCGCAAGGGAGCGTGAAGGGAGTCCGAGGGGCGAAGCCCCTCGGATAAAGCTGATGTCCGAGCGCTCGATCGTCATCGGCACCGCCGGGCACATCGACCACGGCAAGAGCGCGCTCATCCGGGCGCTGACCGGGACAGATCCGGACCGCCTGAAAGAAGAGCAGGAGCGCGGCATTACCATCGATCTCGGTTTCGCGCACCTCCGCAACCTCGCCTTTGTCGACGTTCCCGGCCATGAGCGTTTCGTCAAGAACATGCTCGCTGGAGTCGGTGGGATCGATCTCGTCATGCTGGTGGTTGCCGCAGACGAGTCGGTGATGCCGCAGACCCGCGAGCATTTTCATATCTGCCGCCTGCTGCAGGTTCCGGCCGGTCTCGTCGTCTTAACCAAGAGTGATGTAAGCGATCCCGAGATGCTGGAGCTCGCGCGGCTCGAGGTCAGTGAACTCGTGACCGGATCGTTTCTCGACGGTGCGCCCGTCATCGCGGTCTCGGCGCGCACTGGCGCCGGGCTGGACGCGCTCAAGAACACGCTCACGGGGATGGCGGCGTCGGTGCCGGCGCGGCGCACGGCCGGACCCGTGCGGCTTCCGATCGATCGCGTGTTCTCGATGCGGGGCTTCGGCACTGTTGTGACCGGGACGCTGGTGTCAGGGTGCCTGTCGAGCGAGCAGGAGCTGGTGCTGCTACCGAAGGGGCTCGAGACCAAAATCCGCGGCGTGCAGGTGCACGGCCGGCCTGAAGCCTCCGTCGAGGCTGGACACCGCGTGGCTGTAAACCTGGGCGGCGTCGACGTAGCGGAGATTGCGCGCGGGGACGCGCTCGTCGATAGCGGCGCGTTCGAGCCGACGCGCCGGCTCGACGTCGCGCTGGAGTTACTGCCTGGTGCGCGGCCGCTCCGCCAGAACGCCCGCGTACGGTTCCACGCGGGCACAGCCGAGATCCTGGGGCGCGTGGCACTGGTGGGGGAGGGATCGCCGGTGCACGCGCGCATTCATCTCGAAGCCGCGGCCGTCGTGACGCGAGGCGATCGGTTCATCCTGCGCACCTATTCGCCGCGCGACACGCTTGGAGGAGGTGTGGTTCTGGATCCGCGGCCTCCACGGGCTGGCATGCGCAGCGCGGCGGGGCGCGAGCGGTTTCGCCGAATTGACACCAAGGGCGCGGACGCGGCGTTGACCGTGTTCGTCGAAGAGGCACAGGGGGCCGGGCTGCCGAGGTCGAGCGTTGTCAGCCGCGCTGGCCTGTCCTACGCGGAAGCAGAGCGCGCCTCCGAACGTCTGGTCAGATCGGGCGTCGCCACCCTGGTTGGCGATGTGCTCGTGTCGACTCGCGTTCGCGAGGAACTCGCGGCACGACTGATTGCGCTCCTGCAAACGCACCATCAGGCCAACCCGCTTGCTGGTGGGATGCCTCGGGAGGAGGCACGGGAGCGAGCCTTTCGGCGGAGCAGTGTCGCGATCTTCGAAGCCGTTCTCGAGGATCTCGTCAGGGCGCGGCGGCTCGTCGCACGCGATCGGCTCGCGCTCGAAGGCCACCACGTGTCGCTATCGCCTGAGGAAGCGGAGGCTCAGCGCGAACTGGAACGCGTGTATCTTGACGCGAATCTCACGCCGCCGGATCTGGCCGTCGCGACGGTTGAAGCCGGCGTGGCGCCCGGTGTGGCCACCCGCGTGGTTGCGCTCATGGTCCGCAGCCGCGTCCTCGTCAAGATCGACACGCTGCTGTTCCACACGGCATCGCTCGATCGCCTCAAAGCCGACGTGCGCGGTCTCAAGGCCGCAGGGACGACTGCCAGAGTCGACGTCGCGTCGTTCAAGGAACGCTACGGCGTCACCCGGAAATACGCGATTCCTTTGCTGGAGTACCTGGATCGGGAACGAGTGACGAAGCGGATGGGAGAGAGTCGGATCGTACTCTAACGTCAGACGTCAGGGGCACGGCGACATCAACCGAGGCGAGGCGAGATTAGCGGTCGTCGCGGCCGTCCCGCGTGGCTTCCTTAAAATTCCGGATGCCCTTCCCGATGCCCCGGCCGATCTCCGGCAGTCGGCTGGCGCCAAAGATCAGGATCACCAGAAAGAGAATGACAATCAGTTCGGGAATCCCGAGACCCATAGTGGCTCCTTCGCCTTGCCTGAGGACATTGTGATTCTACCACCTCTTCTTGGGCTCTTCTTCACCCCAGTGGCACCTCGGCGGGGTTTTGGACGTCGAAACCGCCGGTCGTCGAGCGAAACGGACCGCGTGCGGCGATCGTAAGACAAGTGTCCGGCTCTGGGGACAACGCGCGTCGTGCCGTTGAGATTCTCACGCATTCTGAGGGGGTTTCTCGCGGGCTTCCATCTTGCACCTTGCGGATCCCGACCGGGTCAGCCACAATGATTGCAGGTTCCACCGTCAGCCCACGACACATGCCAGAGGTCTATCAGGGCGCTAGCCCGAACGCCCGCTTGCTGGCCGGTTCTGTCGAAACCGCCCCGAGCAATACGAAGCGGATTGGTAACGCGTTCAGCGTGTCGCTCGTGTCGCACCTGATCCTCGCGGCGCTTGTCCTCTTCGTGTTCACGCTCCCGGTGGTACCTGCGCCCGACGGTCAATCGAACCTCTCCCTCAAAGACATCGTTTGGATCGCCTCGCCTGGGCCCGGCGGCGGGGGCGGTGGCGGCGGCAACAAAACGCCGGAACCGCCACGCAAAGCTGAGCTCCCAGACAAACAGAAGATCACGGTGCCCGTCGCGAAGACCCCCAAGCTCGAGGCGCCGGAGCCTCCCAAGCAAGAACAGCAGATCGTTGTGCCGGCCCAGGCCGTCGCCTCTGGCGTCGAACAGCTGCCTGGGGCGATCACCCAGATGATCACGCCGACGATTTCGCAGGGGAGTGGCACCGGCGGCGGTGCGGGGACCGGGCGGGGGGTGGGCAGCGGCCCGGGGGATGGGTCGGGCCTCGGTCCCGGCTACGGTGGAGGGTTTGGCGGAGGTGCCTACCGGCCCGGCAACGGCGTCACGCAGCCCAGGCTGGTCCGAGAGGTCAAGCCCAACTACACCGCGGAAGCCATGCGCGCCAAGATCCAGGGTGTCGTCTGGCTCGAAGCCGTCGTCCTCGAAAACGGCTCGGTTGGTCAGGT
The DNA here is from genome assembly GCA_963773005.1 of uncultured Acidobacteriota bacterium. GTDB lineage: Bacteria > Acidobacteriota > Vicinamibacteria > Vicinamibacterales > 2-12-FULL-66-21 > DATBJJ01. Next base: position 172,002 of record CAVYZR010000012.1, on the reverse strand, counting down.
CCGCGTGATCCGCTCGCTCGATCCGACCTTCGGTCTCGACCTGGAAGCCGAACGCACCGTCAAGAAGTGGGTCTTTGCCCCCGGCACCCGACTCGGCCAGCCTGTCCCCGTGCTGATCGAGATCGAGATGTCCTTCACACTTCGCTAGTCTTATCCGAGGGGCTTCGCCCCTCGGACTCCCTACACGCTCTCTCGCACGGCGCTTCGCCGGCGCGCTCCGTTCGCGTGGCTCGCTCGCGATGCTCGCTCGCACCTTTGGAACGAGTGTCCGGTTAATGAGATAGCCGTACCTCGAAAAGATCACGCGACCGCTGCTGGCCATCAATTCCGCCGACGACTTCGTGAACCCGCCGGAACTGCCGATGATGCAGGATCTCATCAAGCGCGTGAAGCAGGGCCGCTTCGTGCTGGTGCCGATCTCCGATCAGACGAGAGGCCACGGCACCCACTCGCTGCCGCAGATCTGGAGTAAGGAACTCGAGAAGTTCCTGGCGGAGCTGAAATAAAAAGGCCCGCCGGGATCTCTCCCGGCGGGCTCCTACCTTCGATTGTCGACTTGTGACTGCCGACTGTGACTGCCGACTTGTGATTGTCGACTGTGACTGTCGACTGTGACTGTCGACTGTGACTGCCGACTAACGACTGCCGACCGTCGACTACTTAGTACATCCCGCCCATGCCGCCACCACCACCGGGCATCGGCGCTTCCTTCTTCTCTTCAGGAATCTCCGAGACGAGCGCTTCGGTCGTCAGCAGGAGCGAGGCGATCGAGGACGAGTTCTGGAGCGCGGTGCGCACGACCTTGACGGGGTCGATGACGCCGGCCGACACCAGGTTCTCGTACTTGTCGGTCGAGGCGTTGTAGCCGTCCTCGCCCTTGCTGTCCTTGACCTTCTGGACGACGATCGAGCCTTCCTGGCCCGCATTGGTCGCGATCCAGCGGAGCGGCTCTTCGATCGCCTTACGGATGATGCTGGCACCGACGGCCTGATCGCCTTCGAGCTTCAGCCCGTCGAGCGCCTTGCCGGCGCGGATGAGCGCCACGCCGCCGCCGGGAACGATCCCCTCTTCGACGGCCGCTTTGGTTGCGTGCATCGCGTCCTCGACGCGCGCCTTCTTCTCCTTCATTTCGGTCTCGGTCGCGGCACCCACCTTGATCACCGCGACGCCGCCAACGAGCTTCGCCAGGCGCTCCTGGAGCTTCTCGCGATCGTAGTCCGAGGTGGTCTCCTCGACCTGCGTGCGGATCTGCTTGACGCGACCTTCGATCGCGCTCTGCGCACCTGAGCCCTCGACGATCGTCGTGTTGTCCTTGTCGATCGTGACCTTCTTGGCCTTGCCGAGATCTTCGAGCTTGATGTTCTCGAGCTTGATGCCGAGGTCCTCGGTGATGGCGCGTCCGCCGGTCAGCGTGGCGATGTCCTCGAGCATGGCCTTGCGGCGATCGCCGAAGCCAGGGGCCTTGACGGCCGCGGCCTGCAGCGTGCCACGCAGCTTGTTGACCACGAGCGTGGCCAGCGCCTCACCGTCGACGTCCTCGGCGATGATGAGGAGCGGTCGGCCGGCGCGCGCGACCTGCTCGAGCAGCGGCAGCAGGTCCTTCATGGAGCTGATCTTCTTCTCGTGGATGAGGATGACCGGGTTCTCGATCACCACTTCCATGCGCTCCGGGTCGGTCACGAAATACGCCGACAGGTAGCCGCGATCAAACTGCATGCCTTCGACGACCTCGAGCGAGGTCTCCATGCTCTTGGCTTCCTCGACGGTGATGACGCCGTCCTTGCCGACCTTCTCCATCGCTTCCGCGATGATTCTGCCGATCGTGTCGTCGCTGTTGGCCGAGATCGTCCCGACCTGCGCGATCGCCTGGCCGCTGACCGGCTTAGCCTGCTTCTTCAGCTCGGCGACGATGACTTCGACCGCCTTCTCGATGCCGCGCTTGAGCTCCATCGGATTGGCGCCCGCGACGACGTTCTTGGCGCCCTCGCGGAAGATGGCCTGCGCGAGCACGGTGGCCGTGGTCGTGCCGTCACCGGCGATGTCCGACGTCTTGCTGGCGACCTCGCGGACCATCTGCGCGCCCATGTTCTCGAGCGGGTCCTTCAGGTCGATTTCCTTCGCCACGGTCACGCCGTCCTTGGTGATGGTGGGCGAGCCGAATTTCTTGTCGAGCACGACGTTGCGGCCTTTCGGGCCGAGCGTCACCTTAACGGCGTTGGCGAGGGCATTGACACCGCGCAGGATCGCCTGCCGCGATTCCTCACCGTAAATAATCTGCTTTGCCATGATCGTCTTTCTCTCCAGTAACCGGACTAGTTGTTGATGACGCCGAGGATCTCTTCCTCGCGCATGATGAGGTACTCCTCACCATCGAGCTTGATCTCCTGGCCCGAGTACTTGCCGAAGAGAATCGTGTCGCCTTCCTTGACGTCGAGCGGCGTGATCTTTCCGTCCTTCTCGGCCTTGCCCTTGCCGACGGCAATCACCTTGCCCTGCTGGGGCTTTTCCTTGGCGGTATCGGGGATGATGATGCCCCCGACCTTCTGCTCGCCCTCTTCGAGGCGCTGCACGATCACGCGGTCGTGCAGGGGACGGATCCGAACTTTCGTCTGTGTAGCCATTTCTATCTAGCTCCCGGGTTGAGGTTGAGATGGGTGGTGAACGGTAAACACGGTGTAAATGAAGCCTGGAGCCACTGCGGCTTAGCACTCCGCCGTGGCGACTGCTAATTCTATAGGAGGGGGTCGGGGGGCTGTCAAGCACTCGACGCGGGGGAGTGCTAATTCATGGGTTCAAGAGGTTCAAGGGGTTCAGGGGGTTCAGGGGTTCGAGGGGTCGCAGCTCGTGAGCTGCGAGAACCTCCTGAACCTCTTGAACCCTTTGAACCTCTTGAACCGACTAGGTTTTTCTCCTAATTCGGTACTCCGTCATCTTCCGGGCCACCGTATTGCGGTGAATCCCGAGCAGGTCGGCAGCCTCCCCGACGCTGCCTTTCGAGCGCTGCAGGGCGCGGGTGATGAACACCTTCTCGAACTCCTGACGGGCGTCGTCGTAGCGCACGCCACGGTCGAGCATTTCCTGCACGAGCGATTCGAGCTTTTCGCGCACGGCTACTGCAGTTCGCGGCCCGACAGGAGCCGGTAGGCCTCGACGTACTTGTCACGCGTTCGGCGCACGACGTCGTCGGGCAGGGAAGGCACCGGGGGCTGTTTGTTCCAGCGGATTTCTTCGAGGTAGTCGCGCACGAACTGCTTGTCGAAACTCGGCTGTCCATGGCCCGGCTCATAGCGGTCCATCGGCCAGAAGCGGGACGAATCGGGAGTGAGGACTTCGTCGATGAGGACGACATCGGTGGCCGGGTCACCGGCGCCGACCAGCCCAAACTCGAACTTGGTGTCCGCGATGATGATGCCCTTCGACTCCGCGTGGACGGTGCCGCGGCGATAGATCTCGAGAGTCAGGGCTTTCAAGCGAGCGATCAACGGCGCGCCGACCAGCCGTCCAGCCTCGGCTTCACTGATGTTGATGTCGTGGCCGCTCTCGGCCTTGGTCGCAGGCGTGAAGATGGGTTCGGGCAACCGGTCGGACTCGCGGAGCCCGGCTGGAAGGGCGACGCCGCACACGCTCCCAGTCTGCTGATACTCCTTCCACCCGGACCCCGACAGGTATCCCCGTGCCACGCATTCGACGGGGACAGGCTCGGTCCGGCGAACCAGCATCGATCGGCCCTCGAGGACAGAGCCCAGAGACGCATGACTGCGGAGCGGCTCGGGGAAGCGCGCGACGTCGGTCGCGATCAGGTGATGGGGGACCAGGTCCCCCATCCGCTCGAACCAGAATGTCGACAACTGCGTGAGCACCTTGCCCTTGTCGGGGATGCCCGAGCCAAGCACGTAGTCGAACGCCGAGATGCGGTCGGTTGTGACGATGAGCAGGTCGTTGCCGACTTCGTAGACGTCGCGCACTTTGCCGCGACGATGCAGGGTCAGACCAGCCAGGGAAGTTTCGAGGAGAGGAGCAGCGGACAGCACAGGGGCACGTTACAACAGAAAGTCTGAAGTTTGAAGTCCGAATGTCTGAAGTGGGGAAGTTCGAAGGGCGACGCTTATTTGGGCTGCTTCGTCTCGATCGTGATATCCCCGCGCTTCGAGCGCAATGTCACCGTCGGTCCGCCGCCGCCGATCGGGCCGGCGGCGCGCTGCTCGTTGTCGGTTGTCTTCACCTCGGGCAGGCCCGGTGGCATCGTCAGACGCCCGTCGACCGCCAGCGCGTCGAGCTGGATCCCTCCGGCCGGCAGCGTCACCTTCATCGGCTCTTCGTTCTCGTTGTAGATCGCGACCTGCGCCGGCTGGTCGATCGTCACGTCGATTCGCGTGTCCCGGCTGTCGATCCGCGTTTCGCTGCGGAGCCCCGCCATCGTCACGCTGCCGCCGATGGCGTTAATCCGGATCGGCCGGCGCGTGACGGCGAGGTCGTCGAACACCATCCTCGTGCCGTTTGACTCGACCTCGATCGGTCCCGCGATCGACTGGCTCTTGAACTCGCCGGCCTGCAGCTGCATCGCGGCTTCGCCAGCGATGTCCTTCAACGAGACCGTGCTTCCCCGCGTGTTCAGCTTGACGGACGGGACGCCTTCGATTGTCAGGGCGCCGCCACGGTGGGTGGCGACCACTCGTCCGCTGATTCCCGTAACGCTGGCCTGGCCGCGGGCTTCGACGAGCTCGACTGAAGCCACGCCGGAAATCTCGAGCTTCGCGCGGCTCGGCTGAATCCGGACCGACATGGCTTTGGGCATTCGAACGACGAGGGAGGCACGCTGGGTGGCTGGGTCGGGATACTTGATGCTGAGGACCAGAGTCATTCCCGCCTCGGTCGTTTTCAACATGGTCTCGTTGGCGTATTTGTTCGCTTCGGTTTCGTCGTACCCGCTCGACCACACCTTCAGCTCGCAGAGCAGGTCCGGCCGGTCTTCGCCGCTAATCGTGACGCCGGCGCTGCCGGTTTCAAAGCGTATCTCGGTGACGCCGGGTTTCAAGGGGATGGTTGTGGTCGTCGAAACCTCGGCCGACGAGCGATTGCCACGGATTTCGCGCTTTACTTCCTCCATCAACCGGCCGATTGAGAAGCCGGTCTGACCGGGGGCAGCTTCGGGGGCGGTCGCGTAGTAAACGAGCGCTCCGACGACTGCGAACCCGCAGATCAGCAGTAACTCACGTTTTCCCATAGATTTGGAGCCGTTCCTGTGGTATCTCTTGTCTGGATCGGGTACCCGGAGCTACCCCCGGATTCTAAACCCGACTGAGCCTAAAACCCGGCGCATGCAGCCACGAGTTCGGAACGCCCTAATCTTCCTGCTGACCCTCGGGTTGCTGGGCGTGTTCCTTCGCAGCGTCGACGTGGCGGGTGTCTGGGGCGAGACCAAGCTGGCCAGCCCGGGGCCACTTCTCCTGGCGCTGGCTGCGACCGGCGTGACTTACGTGCTCCGTGCGCTCCGGTGGCAGTACTTGCTTGCCCCGATCGGTTCCACCCACTTCAGCGTCGCGTTCCGGACCACGGTTATCGGCTTTGCCGGCTCGTTCCTGTTACCAGCTCGTGCCGGCGAAGTGATTCGCCCCTATCTTCTCGCGCGTCGCGAGGGCCTGAACGCGACGGCGGTGTTCGCGACGATCATCCTCGAACGACTCCTCGACCTCATCACAGTACTGATGCTGTTTGCGTGGTTCGTCCTGACCGCAGCGCCCAACGCCGTTTCCGGCGATCCCGAGCAGTTTGCCCGCGTGAAGCTGGGCGGACTCGTTGCGGCCGGGGCTGCGCTCGCCGGGGCGGCGCTTCTCTTCGTGCTGGCGGGTCACCCCGAGCGCCTGGGCCGGGTTGCGCTCGGCATCGAGCGCGTGCTCCCGGCCCGCCTGGCGCATGCCGTTGCGCGATTCGTCGAAACCTTCGCGCAAGGGCTGGCGGTGATGCGGCAACCTCGCCGGATGCTCATGGCGCTGGCGCTGTCGGTGCCCTTGTGGCTCGCGATCGCATCCGGGATTTGGCTGACCTCGCAGGCATTTCATATTACGTTCCCGTTCCGGGCTTCGTTCCTGGTCATGACACTCCTCGTCGTAGGGGTCGCGGTGCCGACTCCAGGGGCGGTTGGCGGGTTTCACGTCGCCTATCAGATTGCCGCCGAGGTATTTTTTGGGGCGCCTGCGGACCGCGCAGTGGGCGCCGCGATTGTGCTGCATGCGATTTCGTTTGTCCCGGTCACGCTCCTCGGGATCTATTTCATGGCTCGCGAGGGGCTGACCCTCACGGGTGCCAGAAAGATGGCGGAGGACGGCGCCAAGGAGCAGGCACCGGCCATGGTCCCGACGGCCCCAGTCGGCCATCAGGCTCAAGGCCGCGTGCGATGAAATGTCCGTACTGCGGACATCTGGGCGATAAGGTCGTCGACTCGCGCGAAAGCCGCGAGGGCGACGTGATCAGGCGGCGGCGGCAATGCCTCGGCTGCAGCAAACGTTTTACGAGCCGTGAGCGTATCGAGGAAATCGAGTATCGTGTCGTGAAGAAGGACGGCAATCGCGAGCCGTTCCAGCGCCAGAAGCTGATTGCCGGGCTGCTCCGGGCGTGCGAGAAACGGCCCGTCAGCGTCCAGGAGCTCGAGGCGATCGCTGATAGGATCGAAGCCGATCTCCAGGACCGCCCGGACCGGGAGCTGACGACGGGCGAGATTGGCGCGCGGCTGATGCAGGAGCTCAAGCAGCTCGACCAGGTCGCCTACGTCCGGTTTGCGTCCGTCTATCGCCAGTTCCGGGACGTTGGCCAGTTCAAGCGCGAAGTCGATGAGTTGCAGAAGGTCGAACAGAAGGTGAAGCCCAAGTGATGGCCGCCGTCAAACGATCGCTCGCAGTCGTGCTCGTCACGCTCGTCATGTTCGTCATGTTCACCATGGCGACCGTCGCGGTCGTATCCGCGCAGACCATGCAGGTAACCCCGCTCGCGAAGGATGGCCGCATCCTCGTGACGCTGCGTATGAACGACGTCTTCACGGAGGACGTCCGTGCCGCCATGCACAGCGGGATGCGGATTACGTTCATCTACGACGTCGAGCTCAAGCGCAGTACCGCGCTCTGGGTGGATCGCACGCTTGCCATGGCGACCGTGACGGCGACCATCGAGTACGACATCCTCACCCGGCGCTACATGGCAACCCGCCGGGAAGACGGCCGGATGGAGCGCGCCGAACCGCTCGAGCGTGAAGAAGAGGCCCGCGCCTGGCTCACCGAGTTCGAGAAGCTGCCACTTTTCAGCACGGCCGCGCTCGAGGGGAACTCGGAGTACTACCTCCGCGTGCGCGCCCATACGACCCCGAGAAACGCCTCCTTCGTGTGGCCGTGGGAAGGTGGGATTGCCGGGTTCGCCAAGTTCACGTTTCTCCGGTAGCCCGCCGATGTCCGTGGGACGACGTCCCTCGGGTAAGACGAATCACATGACCGTAGCGCGAACGAGCGTCGCGAGTGAGCCACGCGATCGGAGCGCGCCGTCGCCAGCGGCGCGCGAGAGCGCGTGTCGGGGAGTCCGAGGGGCGAAGCCCCTCGGGTAAACATGACCACCATCCGCGAGGCGACTCGCCCGACGCTGCCGGCCCGGCCCGCCGTCGCGCGCCCCGCGCGGCGTCCGTTCCGCGACAATCCCCGGCTCATCCTCCTCGGCATTCTCCTCCTCATCGCCGCCCTCGTGGCGATGGTGCGTTTTGCGGACAGCTCCACGGAACTCAATCCGGACTTCCTGACCGAGGTGGTGCTCTACGCTCTCTCAGCCGCCGATCTGACGATGCTCGTGGCGCTGGTCTTCGTTCTCGCCCGCAACATCGTGAAGCTCGTCGTCGAGCGCCGCCGTGGGCTGCCGTTCTCCAGGTTCAGGGCCAAGCTGGTCCTGGCGCTCCTGGGACTGACGATCGTGCCTTGCGTACTCGGTACTCATCGTCGGCAGCGAACTCATCCGCAGCAGCACCGAGAAGTGGTTCAGCCAACCGATCGACGACGTGCTGTCGGCGGCCACGCGGGTCGCGCAGGACTATTACCGCGAGCGCGAACTGAGCGTCACGGCCCACGCGGCGCGAATCGCCCGGGAACTTCCGGTCGCGGCGGTCGAATCGGGGGACCTCGTCGCCGTCCGCCGCGCGATCGAGGCCGAGGTCGCGCAAGGACGAGTCGGGCTCGTCGAGGTGTACCGATCGCGCTCGAAGCCAGGGCAGCGGGCTGACGTCGTGCCGTTGGTCGCGGTCGAATCGCCGGGTCTGCCGCGCGACGGCGTCCGCGCGTCGGCAGACCACCTCGCGTCGCTCGTCGCGAGTGGTAGTGGGGAGTCGTATGCGCCCGAGCCGCTCGAGGGTGGTGGCGAGCTCGTTCGAGGTGGCGCCGCGATCCGCGACGCGTCAGGGCGCGTTGTCGGCGTGGTGCTCGCGAGCGACCGGCTTTCAGGGGAGTCGGCCACGCACGCCCGGCAGATCATCGAGGCGTTTCAGAACCGGAGCCAGTTGCACGCGCTTCGTCGGCCGATTCTCGGGGTCTACCTGACGCTCTTTATCATGATGACCCTGATGATCATGGTCAGCGCGACCTGGACCGGCTTGTACCTCGCGAAGCGCATCACCCGGCCGGTGCAGCGGCTTGCCGCCGGTGCCCGCGAAATTGGCGCCGGCCACCTCGATCACCGGATCGAGCCGGAAACTCGCGACGAATTTGGCTCGCTCGTCGAGGCGTTCAACGCGATGGCCGGGGAACTTGCCGCGAGCCAGCAAAAGCTCGAGGATTCGCGCCTCGATCTCGAACGCAAGAACCAGCAACTCGACGAGCGCCGTCAGTACATCGAGACGGTACTGGAGCGGATTGCGACGGGCGTTGTGTCGCTCGGCGCCGCCGGACAAATTGAAACGATCAACGGCGCGGCGCTGCGTCTCCTCGAGGTCGACCGTTCGGTCATTGGTGTCCGGGCCGAGGCGGTCATCGCGCGCGAGGATCTCAAGCCGCTCGAGATCCTGCTGAAGCAGACGCGGGGCGGCGGCGATCCGGCGCCGGCGGTACAGGAAATCGCGTTGCTGCGTGACGGCCGCGAGTTGCATCTTGCCGCGGCCGCGACACCGCTCCTGCGCGACGACGGCAGCGCTGGCGGCGCGGTTCTGGTGTTCGACGACGTGACCCCGCTCATCCGGACTCAGAGGGTCGCGGCGTGGCGCGACGTGGCACGCCGCCTGGCGCACGAGATCAAGAATCCGTTGACCCCGATTCAGCTGTGTGCCGAGCGCATGCGCCGGCAGTTTACGTCGGCGCCGGCCCCCGCCCGTGCCCTTGTCGACGAGTGCACGTCGACGATCGTTGGCGAAGTCGAATCGCTCAAGGCGCTCGTCGACGAGTTCGCGCAGTTCGCCCGCATGCCCGCGCCGCGGGCGGCGCCGGCGAATCTCAATGCGGCGCTCGCCGACACGCTGGCGCTCTACAACGGTCTGTTTCGTGAGATTCGTATCGAGCAGCGCTTCTCGCCAGGGCTGCCGCCGGTGCGCGTCGACCTCGAGCAGATGCGCCGCGTGATCATCAACCTGGTCGACAACGCCGTCGAGGCGCTGGGCGGAAGCGCGGCCACGCTCCGTCCAGACGGCGAGGCACCGGCGATCGTTGTCGAGACCCGGCACGACCCTGGAAATGGCGTGGCGCGGATTCTCGTCTCGGACAACGGTCCGGGCATCTCGGCGGCGGATCGCGACAAGTTGTTCATGCCGTATTACTCGACCAAGGGGCGTGGCAGCGGCCTCGGCCTCGCGATTGTCCGGCGCGTCATCGCCGAGCACGGCGGCAGCATCGAAGTGGCCGACAATGTTCCGACGGGTACCGTTTTCACCATTGAGCTCCCCACGTGAAGGTTGACTGATGAAAACAACTGTTCTCATCGTCGACGATGAAGCCGGCGTGCGGAGCGCGCTGAGCGGCGTGCTCCGCGACGAAGGCTACGTCGTTGATGCTGTCGAGAGTGGCGAAGCGTGCCTCGACCGCGTCTCGCGAAGCCCGTACGACGTCATCGTGCTGGATATCTGGCTTCCCGGGATGGACGGACTGGCGACGCTCGCGCGGCTGCGTGAACGCCGGGTCGACGCCCCGGTCGTGATGATCTCCGGTCACGGCAATATCGAATCGGCGGTCAAGGCCATCAAGCTCGGCGCGTTCGACTTCGTCGAGAAGCCGCTCTCGCTCGAGAAGACGGTTCTCGTGATCGGCAACGCCGTGCGGCAGAGCCGACTCGAGGCCGAGAACCGTGCTCTGCGGGCTCACGTCGACCGCCGCCTGACGATGGTGGGGGAGAGCTACGTCATGGCGCAGCTGCGCGAGCAGGTGGCGATGGCGGCGCCGACCAACGGACGCGTCCTCATCTATGGGGAGAACGGCACCGGCAAGGAGCTCGTCGCGCGCACCGTTCACGCGCTGAGCCGCCGCCGGGGCGGGCCGTTTGTCGAGGTCAACTGCGCAGCGATTCCCGAGGAGCTGATCGAAAGCGAGCTCTTCGGACACGTCAAGGGTGCGTTTACGGGCGCGCTGCTCGATCGGCGCGGCAAGTTCGAGATCGCCGACGGCGGCACGCTGTTCCTCGACGAAATCGGCGACATGAGTCTGAAGACCCAGGCCAAGGTGCTGCGAGCGTTGCAGGAACAGGTCGTCGAACCGGTGGGCGGCGCGGCGAGCGTGCGCGTCGACGTCCGCGTGCTGGCGGCGACGAACAAGGATCTGCCTGCAGAAATCCGCGCGTCGCGCTTTCGAGAGGACCTCTATTTTCGACTGAACGTCATTCCCATCTTCGTCCCGCCGCTGCGCGACCGTGCCGATGACGTGCCCCGCCTGGCTGAGTACTTCATGTCAGATCTGGCGCGCGAGTACGGCCGGCGGCGCAAGACCTTCGATCCGCTGGCGATGAGCACGCTGCAGCGCTACCGGTGGCCGGGCAACGTGCGGGAAATGCGGAATGTGCTCGAACGGTTGATGATCATGGTGCCGGGCGACACGATTGCGCCATCCGACCTGTCGTTCCTGGACGGCGGCACGAGCGTCGAGTCCAGCACCGGCGCGGAGGCGATTCCACTGCATGAAGCGCGCGAAGCGTTCGAGCGCGACTACATCCTGAAGGCGCTGGCCGGCCAGCAAGGGAACATCTCGCGCACGGCAGACGTCCTCGGCGTCGAGCGCAGTAACCTCTATCGCAAGATGAAAACGTTTGGTATCGCGCCGATCCGGCGTGTGGACGAGGAGGAGGAGCCGGCGTGAGCCGGCCTCCACACACGCCCCAGCTCTACCCGGCCCCCAGCTTCTTCTCGAGTATCTGCTCGTCGCCGAAACGTTCGAGTTGCAAGTAGTACTCGGCCGAGCGCACCAGCGCCGCCGCAGGGATCAGGCCGACGATCTCGCTTTCGAGGATGAGCACGCCATACCGTTCGGCTTCACGCTTCACCATCTCGAAGACTCGGAACACCGGTGTCTTCTCGTAGTTGGTCAAGTTCATCGACACCTGCGCCAGGTTTCGATCGTCGAGCTTCACGCCCATGGCCTTCACGTATCGGAGCCCGCCGCTGCTGTGACGGATCGCGGCGGCAATCTTCTTCGCGACCTCCAGTCGATCGGTGTTGAGGTTGATGTTGTACGCAATGAGCGGCATCCGCGCGCCGAAGACCGCGGCGCCGGCGGTCTCGTGCGGCGAGGCCGGGCCGAAGTCCGGCGCCCAGCCTGCCGACGCCATCTTGGCCGCCAGCCCCTCGAATTCGCCCCGGCGGATATCCTCGAGGTTCTTTCTTGCCGGGTTGGTCGAGGCTTCTTCGTAGAGAAACACTGGGACCCGGAAGCGCTCGGCCACCTGGGCACCGACGTCTTTGGCAATTCGGACGCAATCCGACATGGTCACGCCATCAATCGGAACGAACGGCACGACGTCGACTGCGCCCACGCGCGGATGCTCGCCGCGATGCGTGCGCAGGTCGATGGCCTCGACGGCAACCGCAAAGAGCGCGAGGATCGCGGCTTTGACTGCGGGCTCGTCGCCGGCGAGCGTGAACACTGACCGGTTGTGCGAGGCGTCTGCGGAATGGTCCAGCAGGCGGACACCCGGCGTCACGCGAATGGCCTGAGCCAGGCGGTCGATGACCTCCGGCCGTCGGCCTTCGCTCACGTTGGGGATGGATTCGATGATCGGCATGCGTCTCTGTTGTAGCACAGCGATTGGTGCGCTAACGGCTGGGTTTTTGTTTGACGTGCGCCCGCCGGCGGTCTCATAATCATCGAGAACTTCTTTTGCTGCACCACTTCCGATGACCGACCCGCTGCGGATCAACCACCTCCCCGAAGGGGGAGACGTGCCGGAGCGCGAACGCGACGCTCGCGTCGAGGAGCTCCTCCTGGCCGGCTTGGATCATTATTTCAGCGGCCAGCACGAGCTCGCCATCAGCGTCTGGACACGGGTTCTCTTTCTGGATCGCGGGCACGCCCGAGCCAAGGCCTACATCGACCGGGCCCGCAGCGCAATTGCAGAGCAGCTGCGCGAGGGCGACGAGCTCCTGCAGACCGGCGCGGCCGCGTTCGATCGAGGCGAGGCGGGAGTCGCGCGGACGCTGCTCACTTCGGCTGTCGAACGCGGTGCGCAGGGCGAAGAGGCGCTGGTCCTGCTCGAGCGGCTGAACCGGTTCGAGCCGACGCGTGTCCGTCCAGCGCGATCGGTCGTCCCGGCGCAGATCGACGCGCTTCCGGATCCGGGAACGTCTGACCGGAGCGGATCTTCGCGAGTGGCGTGGATCGCCACCGGCGTCCTGGCGGGTCTTGCCACGGCGGGCGTCGTCGCCTGGATCGCGCTGACGCGGCCGGACTGGCTGCCGCTCAGTCCCGCCTCCACGCTGCCGCGAGCAGCGGCGGCAGAGGAGCCGTTGCCGCTCCCGAAGCCAGCCGAGGCTCTAGTCTCGCGGGGCCGTGCGCTATACGAGGACGGTCGGCTGCGCGACGCCCTCCGGGTACTGGACGCCGTCGCCGAATCGGATCCGTTGCGGCACGATGCCGACGAGTTGCGCGCGGAGATTCAGCGCAAGCTGCTGGAGGTCGCTCGCATTGCTCCGGCGCCACCGCCAGCCGGCGCCGGCGGATCGGCGCAATCAAGCGCCCCGGGCGCGCCGCCCCGTGCGCAACAGGCGCCGCAGCCCCCTCCATCGTCACCTCCGTCGTTATGAGGTGTCCGAAGTGCCATTACATCAGTTTCGGCAGTGCCGAGCGCTGCCGTAACTGTGGCTATGAGCTCCTGCTGGCGGTTCAGCCGCCACCGCTCGACTTGCCGATCCAGGATCAGCCGGCAGGGCCGCTCGAAGACTTCGTATTGAGCGACCGAGGTCCCGGAGCCGCTGCCGCGGCGGCTCGGGAAGCGACCAGTCTCGACGAGGACCCTACCCCGAGGCTCGCATCGCGTTTCGAGCTTCCGCTCTTTCCGGGCCCCGGGATAAACGACGCGCCGCTCGTGACGCCTCCTGCGGTCCCACGACCGCCGCTGTCTGTCCGACGCGCCCAGCCAGCGGTTGCGCGGCCGCGGCAGCAGCCGGCGCTTCTGACAGATGAACCGGAATCGGCTCCAAACCGCGTCGCTCGGCTGGAGACCGCAAGGCCGATTGAGGCGGCCGCCGCGCCCGACCTCGCGCGGGTCGCACCCGAGCCTCGTGCGTTGGAATCGGCGCCGGTCTTTTCACGCGCGCTGGCTGGCCTTGTCGACTTGCTCATCCTTGGAGCGATCGACGCGGCGATTCTGTACTTCACGCTGCGCGTCGTCGACCTGCCGCTCGCCAACATCTGGTCGCTGTCTCCCATGCCACTCGGCGTGTTTCTGTTGCTGCTCAACGGCGGGTATCTGGCGATCTTTACCGCCGCAGGCGGACAGACCATCGGCAAGATGCTCGCTGGCATCAAGGTCGTGGCCGATCGCCCAGCCGAGGATGTCCAGTCCGACCACGTGGGGCTGCGAATCAGCCTGGGCGCTTCCGTGCTCCGCGCGGCGGCGTACCTGGCGTCGCTTCTTCCGGCCGGCCTGGGGTTCGCGGCGATTCTCTTCGACCCCGAAGGACGCGCGCTGCACGATCGCCTCGCCGAGACGCGTGTCGTAAAGGCGTGACTCGCATCGCGGTATTCATTGCGACGGCCGGCTATTCCGGCTACTTTCCAATTGCGCCCGGGACCGTGGGATCCGCTGTCGGGCTCCTGGTCTACGGCGTCGTCTTGCTGATGCGGTCGCCTGTGCCGCCAGCCGCGGAAGTGCTGCTCATCCTGTGCCTCTTCGCTGCGGGAGTCTGGGCGGCAACGACCGCAGAACGCTACTTCGGTGGCATCGATCCCGGCCCCATCGTCGTCGACGAGGTGGTCGGGATGCTCATCACGCTGGCGTTCATTCCGGTGACCGCAACCGGCGCGTTCATGGGATTCATCCTCTTTCGCATTTTCGATGTCGTTAAACCCTATCCCGCCCGGCGGCTGGAGTCGCTGCACGGTGGCTTGGGCGTGATGTCCGACGACGCGATGGCGGCGGTCTATGCCAACGTCTTGCTGCGTCTGCTGATACTGCTCTTTCCGGGATGGCTGGCGTGAGCGATCTGTTGCCGCTTAGAACCGCCGAGATCCTCGCGATCGGCAGCGAGTTGCTGGGTTCGTCGCGCCTCGACACGAACTCGCTCTTTCTTTCCGAGCGGCTCGCCTCACTCGGCATCGAGTTGCGATCGAAGACCGTTGTCGGCGACAACCGCCGTGAAGTAGCCGAACACCTGCACCGCGCCCTCGATCGCGTCGACCTCGTGATCATGACCGGCGGGCTGGGGCCGACCGACGACGATGTGACGCGCGATGCGCTGGCTGATGTGCTGGGTGTGCGGCTCGTCGAGTACCCGGAGATTGTCGAGCGACTCATCCAGCGGTTTGCGCGGCGCGGCTTCACGATGCCCGACGTGAATCGCCGTCAGGCGCTGGTCATTCAAGGCGGCGTGGTTCTCGACAATCCCAATGGCACCGCGCCAGGACAGATGGTGGAGGTCGGGCACCGCCTCATCGTCCTTCTTCCAGGACCGCCGCGTGAGCTGCAACCAATGACGGACGCGCTCATCGCCGGGCCGCTCGCCAGTCGCGTTGGTCCCGAGCGGTTATTTCGCCGAACTCTTTTCACCGTCGGACGAGGAGAGTCGCACGTCGAAGAGCTCGCACAGCCGATCTACTCGAAGTGGCTGCACTCCTCACCGCCGATCGAGACGACGATTCTCGCGGCGCCCGGGCAGATCGAGTTGCACTTCGTGACCCGCTCGGCCGATGCCGAGGCGGCGCGGCGAGCGCTGGCCGCGGCCACGGCTCAAATGCTCGGAGCCCTCGGGCCGTCGGTGTTCAGGTACCTGATGGCCGATCGATGGAGGAGATCGTCGGCCAACTCCTGCTCGATGGCAAACGGACGATCTCGGCGGCTGAATCATGCACCGGCGGGCTGATGATGTCTCGGCTGACGGATGTTCCGGGCAGCTCCGCTTACGTGCTCGGCGGAGTCGTGGCCTACAGCAACGCGGTGAAGATCGAACTGGTCAACGTCGCTCCAGCACTGATCGAGGCGCATGGCGCCGTCAGCGAACCAGTCGCGGCGGCTCTTGCCGAAGGGATCCGGGCGCGGACGGGCTCATCGATCGGCGTCGGGATCACGGGTATTGCCGGGCCATCGGGCGGCACCCCGCAGAAGCCCGTTGGCACAGTCGCCATTGCCGTCGCAGTCGACGGAGGAGCGACAGCGACGCGCACGTTTTCGCTCTTCGGGTCTCGAACGATGTTCAAGTTCCAGGCGGCACAGATGGGGCTCGACATGGTCCGACGGATCCTGCAGGACGACTCCGATAGCCGATAGCCGTCGACGAAGCCAACCCCCGCGACCGCCACCCCAAAAGCTTTTCTCCGCTGAGTAGGCGGAGCGCGCAGAGAATGTGAGAGTTCTTATTCTCAGCGAATGCTGCGATCTCGGCGGTGAGACGCTCTTGGCGGGGGCTCGTGGAAGTGTGGGGCTGACGGTTGTCGGTAGATGCCCCGTCACGGGACTGTTGCGAGTACCATTGATCTGATGGCCAGCATCAGCATCCTGGTCGGCTACCTCGCCGGGTCGGTGCCCTTTGCATTCCTGCTCGCTCGTCGCGCCGGTATCGACGTGCGCCGGGTCGGCAGCCGCAACGTCGGCGCGGCCAACGTGCTCCGCAGTACCGGCGTCGGCCGGGCTCTTCTGGTCACGGTCCTCGATGTTGCGAAGGGCGCCGCCGCTGTCCTCGTGGCCTACGTCTCGACAGGCGGGAGTGGTGTCGCGGCGCTCACCGGCGCTGCGGCCGTCGTGGGTCACATCTATCCGGTGTGGTTGCGCTTTCACGGTGGAAAAGGTGTCGCGGTTGCGGCAGGCGTGTTCGCGATGCTGACGCCTATTGCGACCGTGATTGCAACGACGCTGTTTCTGGTCACCGTTGCGGCGACGCGGTACGTGTCGCTGGGTTCAGTTGCCGCAACACTGGCGTTACCGCCGGCGGCGTGGCTGACCGGGGCGCCCGTGGCAGTGGTCGCTTCTGCCGCGGGTACGTCGGCGCTGATTCTCTTTCGGCACCGGGCCAATCTCCAGCGGCTGAGTGACGGGACGGAACGGAAGATCTAGTTCAAGGTTCAGGGGTCAAGGTTCAAGGGTTCACTGTAGAAGCGATCTCAGAACCAAACAGCGCGAACGAGCGGCAGCGAGTGAGCCACGCGAGCGGAGCGGGGCGTCGCGGTCCCCGCGAGCGAGCGTGTAAGGGGGTCCGGGGGACGAAGTCCCCCGGTTGAGATCAGACGTCAGACGTCGTTGACGATGGCCGAAACGATCGCTGTACTCGGGGCGGGCAGTTGGGGGACGGCGCTGGCGATTCACCTGGCGCGGGTCGGGCACGACGTGCGTCTGTGGGCGCGTGACCCCGAGCTGGTGGCGGAGATGGCTGCACGTCGCGTCAATCCGCGCTACCTGTCCGAGAGTCGCCTGCCAGATCGGGTCACGCCGTCGTCGCGCCCGCAGGCGGCGCTGCAGGATGCCCGGCTGGTCGTATTTGCCGTTCCTTCGCATGGACTGCGCGCCGTGGCTCGCGCCGTGGCCCCGTCGTTGCCGCCAGACGCGGTGCTCGTCAGCGCCACCAAGGGACTCGAGACCGATTCTCTTCAGCGCATGTCGATGGTGCTGGCGGAGGAAGCGTCAGCCGCGCAACCCGTCGTCGTGCTCTCGGGTCCCAGCTTCGCGGCGGAGGTGGCGCAGGGCCTGCCGACGGCGCTCTTGTCAGCCTCGAGTCACGCTGCGGCGGCTGCCTCGGTGCAGGATTGGTTTCGCGGTCCGGCGCTCAGGCTTTACGTGAGCGACGACGTGCCGGGCGTGGAGATTGGCGGGGCGATGAAGAACGTCATCGCCATTGCCGCAGGAGTCGTCGAAGGCCTCGGCTTGGGGCACAACGCCATGGCGGCCCTCATCACGCGAGGCTTGGCCGAGATTTCCCGTCTCGCTGATGCGGAAGGCGGGCGCCGCGAAACGCTCGCAGGTTTGAGCGGTCTTGGTGACCTGGTATTGACCTCGACTGGCGATCTCAGCCGGAATCGCCACGTTGGCCTCGAGCTTGGCCGCGGCCGGTCGTTGCAGGAAATCCTCGCCGGCATGCGCATGATCGCCGAAGGGGTGCGCACGACGGGTGCTGCGCTGGCGCTCGGGGCGCGCCACGGCATCGAGCTGCCGATCACGGCCGAAATGGCCGCCGTGCTCGACGGCCGTCGCTCGCCGGCCGAAGCCGTCGACGTCTTGATGGGACGCAAGCAGAGAGCGGAGGCGGACAGATAGCCGCATGGGTTTTTTCGATCGCATCAAGCAATCGCTCTCGCGAACCAAGCAGCAGTTCGTCGACCGGTTCGAGGACGTGGTCCGTCGGGCGGACTCGCCTGAGCAGCGGAGCCGGCCGGTCGATCTCGAAACCATCGAAGCGCTCGAAGAGGCGCTGATCTCTGCCGACGTCGGTGTTGCCGCCACCGATCGGATTGTCGAGGCGGTGCGCTCGCACGATCGCCGCGGCTCGTCGCTGCGCGACCTGGTCAAGGCGGAGATTCTCCAGATCCTGAGCGCGACCGAGATGCCGCCCGCCAACGGCCATCGTCCGCATGTAGTACTGATTGTCGGCGTCAACGGCACGGGAAAGACCACGACCGTCGGAAAGCTGGCTCGGTTGATCAAGGATGGCGGTCAGACGCCGCTCATCTGCGCAGCCGATACATTTCGCGCTGCCGCGGTCGAGCAACTCGAGATCTGGGCGACGCGTGCCGGCGTCGACTTCATCCGCGCGCGAGCGGGCGCCGACCCGGCGGCGGTGGTGTTCGACGCCATTGCCGCGGGCAAGGCGCGCGACCGTGATGTTCTCCTCGTCGATACCGCGGGGCGGTTGCACACGCGCGTCAACCTGATGACCGAGCTCGACAAGATTCGCCGGATCGCCGCCCGCGAAGTCGAAGGCGCGCCGCACGAGGTCCTCCTGGTGCTCGACGCGACCGTCGGACAGAACGGCCTCGCGCAAGCGCGCGAGTTCATGACCGTCGCCGGCGTCAACGGCATCGTGCTGACGAAACTCGATGGCACGGCGAAAGGCGGCATCGCCGTCGCTATCGCCAACGACCTGAAGCTGCCGATCCGATATGTCGGCATCGGCGAGGGCATTGACGACCTGATTCCGTTCGCGCCCCAGGAGTACGTCGACGCGCTCTTCGAGGAGAAATGGTAGGTCACGGCAATCTCGACGACGTCGCGCACATGACGCGGGCGTTGGCGCTCGCCGAACGCGGGCGCGGCCGTACCAGTCCGAACCCGATGGTCGGCGCCGTGGTTGTCGACGATGACGGGGTGATCGTCGGTCGCGGCGCGCATGAGCGGGCCGGCGGCCCGCACGCAGAGATTGTGGCGCTGGCCGACGCGGGCGCGCGTGCCAGCGGCGCGACACTCTACTGCACGCTCGAGCCGTGCTCGCATACCGGCCGAACGGGGCCGTGCGCGCCGCGCGTGGTCGAGGCTGGCATCCGCCGAGCGGTGATCGCGATCGAGGACCCGAACCCGCGCGTGCGCGGCCGCGGTCTCGAGCACTTGCGCCGCCAGGGCGTCGACGCACTGGTCGGCGTCATGGCTGAGGAAGCCTGGCGACTGAACCGTGCGTTTTTCACTTACATCACCGCCGGCCGTCCGTTTGTGACGCTCAAGGCCGCCCTGAGCCTCGACGGCATGGTGGCCGCCCGTCGCGGCGCGCGAACTGCGCTGACCGGCACCGAGGGCACCGCGCTCGTTCATCAAGAGCGCGCGGAAGTCGACGCGATTGCGATTGGTTCAGAGACGCTGCTCGTCGACGACCCTCTGCTCACGGCGCGTGATGTGTATCGCGAACGTCCGCTGACCCGCGTGGTGTTCGACCGCCGCCTGCGCACGCCGTCGACCGCGCGACTGTTTTCTTCGCTCGACGCGGGTCCGATCATCATCGTCGGCGGCGTGGAGGCGGCAGCGCGAGAGGGCGCCCGACGGTCGGCGCTCGAAGCTGCGGGCGCGCAGCTCGAGTTGGTCGAGGGGGCTGAAGCTCCGGGTGTGTCCGGCTCGACCGCGTTTCTCGAGGAGGCGCTCGCCCGGCTTGCCCGTCGCGAGATTACGTCGCTCATCGTCGAGGGTGGGCCAGTGTTGCATGAGGCGTTCTGGACCGCTGGGCTCGTCGATCGCGTCGAACTCTTCGTGTCCCCGCGCGGCATCGGCATCGACGGCGTCCGCTGGGCCGCACTTCCCGATGGCAGTCTCGCCTCGCTCGCCGAGCTGACGGCGCGGCCTGTTGGCCATGACGTCCGGATTGAAGGCTTTGTCAGAGGTGCAAGAAGTTCAGAAGGGTCAGCGGGTGCAAGAGGCTCACAGGTACATGTTCACGGGTCTGATTGAGTCGCTCGGACGGGTCGTCGACGTGAGCGACGCCTCTGCAGGAAAGCGCCTGCTCGTCAGGCCCGAGACAATGACTGACCTGACCCTGGGGGAGAGTGTCGCCGTCAACGGCGTCTGCCTCACCGTGGTCGAATGTGGAGACGAAGGCCTTGGTTTTGACGTCTCGCCGGAGACGCTCAGCGTCACCACGCTCGCTGGGCTTGGCCCCGAGTCCCTCGTCAATCTGGAACGGTCGATGCGTGCCGATACGCGCCTCGGCGGTCACTTCGTTCAGGGCCACGTCGATGGTGTCGGCACCGTCGAGAGTCTCGTACAGGAAGGGGAATCGCACCGCCTGACGATTGCCCTGCCGCCCGCGCTGATGGCGCTCATCGTGTCGAAGGGGTCTGTCGCCGTCGACGGCGTGAGCCTGACGGTCGCCTCCCTCGACGACCTCCGGGCTCGCTTCGACGTTCAAATCATCCCGTTCACGTGGTTGCACACTCGTTTTCATGTCGCGCGGTCGGGGGAGGCGGTCAACGTCGAGTGCGATATTCTCGGGAAGTACGTGGCGCGCGCGCTCGAGCGCCAGACGCTCGAGCCGCAGCCAACTCGAGGAAGGGCATGACTACCAGGAAGCGCAGCGTCAGCAGAAGAAAATCGCCCTTTGCTCCGATCAGCGAAGCGCTCGAGGCGATTCGCGACGGCCGGATGATCATCGTCGTCGACGACGAGGACCGCGAGAACGAGGGCGATCTGACGATTGCCGCCGAGAAGATCACGCCGGCCGCCATCAACTTCATGGCGATGCACGGCCGCGGCCTCATCTGCACGCCGATGACTGAAGAGCGCCTGCGCGAGCTCGATCTTCCCGAGATGGTCCCGCAGAACACCGCGCGATTTGGCACAGCGTTCACCATTTCGATCGAGGCGAAGGGCATCACGAGCACAGGCATCTCCGCGAGCGACCGCGCCGCGACCGTCCTCGCGGCAATCGATCCCGCGACCCGTCCTTCCGACCTCGCGCGCCCGGGCCACACGTTCCCGCTCAAGGCGCGCGACGGCGGCGTCCTCGTGCGCGCCGGGCAGACTGAGGCCGCGGTCGATCTCGCCAGGATCGCGGGCCTCTATCCCGCCGGTGTGATCTGTGAGATCCAGAACGACGATGGGACCATGGCGCGCGTCCCGGAGCTGACGAAGTTCGCGCGGCGGCACAAGCTGCTGATGATCACCATCGCCGATCTGATTCAGTACCGTTTGCGCACCGAAGCGCTGGTGCGGCGCGTCGCCTCGGCGGCGCTGCCGACCGATCACGGCGTGTTCAAGGTCATCGCTTTCGAGAGCGTGATTGATCGTGAGACCCACGTCGCGCTGGTCAAGGGCGATGTTGGCGACGGAGAGCAGGTGCTGGTGCGCGTGCATTCCCGGTGCCTGACGGGCGATGTGTTTCACTCGGCGCGCTGCGACTGCGGGTTGCAGCTCGAGGCAGCGCTCGGGAAAATCGAGGCCGAAGGCCGCGGCATCCTGCTGTATCTCAACCAGGAAGGGCGGGGCATCGGGCTGGCCAACAAGATCCGCGCCTACGAGCTCCAGGACCAGGGCCTTGATACGGTCGAAGCCAACGAGCGGCTCGGGTTCAAGGCCGATCAACGCGACTATGGAATCGGCGTCCAGATCCTCAAGGATCTCGGCGTTCGTTCGATGCGGCTGCTGTCGAACAACCCCCGAAAGCTCGTCGGTATCGAGGGGTACCAACTCTCGGTGGCGGAGTGGATTCCGCTCGAAATCCCGCCTTCCGAGCATTCCCGAGGCTACCTGCGAACGAAAAAGGAGAAACTCGGGCACAAACTGAATGGTGTCTGACCCTAGCCGGCGGGCGCCAAGGAGTTGTCAATCAGCCGCAGCTCTGTTACGATAAACGTTTGCGCCTGAGACGGTTAGGACGTTCCTGAGGGCTGTTGACCGTCTGGATGTACCGCCCGCGACGGGTTCGTCCGTCTGTGGTTGAAACCAATGTTTGACTCGCTCAGTGACCGCCTCCAGGGCGTCTTCCGATCGCTGCGTGGTGAGGTCCGTCTCACCGAGCAGACGGTTGAAGCCGCGCTCCGCGAGATCCGGATGGCGCTGCTCGAGGCGGACGTCAACTTCAAGGTCGTCAAGGCGTTCATCGACCGCGTGCGGGACAAGGCGGTCGACCAGGAGGTCCTGAAGAGCCTGACGCCGGCGCAGCAGGTCGTACGGATCGTGCGCGACGAGATGCTGGCGCTCTTCGGCGACAGCACGGGCGGTCTGCCGCCGTCGTCCGCTCACCCGCGGGTCATCCTTCTGCTGGGCCTGCAGGGATCGGGCAAGACGACGACGTCCGGGAAGTTGGGGCGGTGGCTGGCGAAGCAGGGCAAGCACCCGATCCTCGTTTCGACCGACGTCCGGCGCCCCGCTGCGATCGAGCAACTGTCAGTCGTCGCGAAACAAGCCGGCGTGCGAGTACACGATCCGGCGGGCGATACCGATCCAGTGCGGCGTGCGACCGGAGCGCTCGCCGAAGCGCGCAACAGCGGATTCGACGTCGTCATTGTCGACACGGCTGGCCGGCTGCACATCGACGACGAGCTGATGGTCGAGTTGCAGGCCATCAAGGACGCGACCGCGCCGACCGATCTGCTGTACGTCGCCGACGCGATGACTGGGCAGGACGCGATCAAGAGCGCCGGCGAGTTCAACCGGCGCATGGGCGTGACCGGCGTCGTGCTCTCGAAGATGGACGGCGACGCGCGCGGCGGCGCGGCACTGTCGGTCGTTGGCGTCGTCGGGGTCCCGATCGCGTTTGCCGGCAGCGGTGAGCGATTGCAGGACCTCGAACCGTTTCACCCCGATCGAGTGGTGTCGCGCGTGCTGGGCATGGGCGACGTGCTGTCGCTCATCGAGAAGGCCGAGGCGGCCGTGTCGCTCGAGGATGCCGAGCACCTCGAGGAGAAAATCCGCAAGAACGACTTCACGCTCGAGGACTTTCGCGAGCAGCTGCGGACGATCAAGAAGATGGGACCGCTCGAGCAGATCCTGGGGATGTTGCCCGGGATGGGCGGCCTCAAGCAGGCGATGGCCGGACGGGACGGTCTCGACGAAGGGCAGCTCGGTCGCATCGAGGCGATGATCAGCTCGATGACGCCGAAGGAACGGGGCAATCATCAGCTGATCAACGGCAGCCGCCGGAAGCGTATTGCCCGCGGCAGCGGAACGTCGGTTGAAGAAGTGAACCGCCTGCTGAAGCAGTTCGTGCAGATGAAGAAGATGCTGAAGCAGCTTGGCGGGATGGCCGGATTGGGCAAGAAGCGGGGCGGGCTTGGGATGATGAAGTCGTTGATGAGATAGCTTCCGGCTCCCAGCTTCCCGCTTCCGGCATTAGCTGGTAGCTGGGAGCTGGCAGCTGGTAGCTGACTGAAAGGAAGCAATGTTAGCCATTCGTTTGCGTCGGACGGGATCGAAGAAGCGGGCGTACTTTCGTGTCGTGGTGACCGACTCGCGCACGGCGCGCGACAGCAGCTTCGTCGAGGTGCTGGGCCATTACAACCCGCGCACCACGCCGGAGAAGCTCGTGCTCAACCGGGATCGGCTCGAGCACTGGGTCAAGGTCGGGGCGCAGCCTTCCGACTCGGTCAGGACGCTCGTGGCACGCATGCCGGCGGAGCCGGCGGCGGCTGCGACCGAACAGCCCGCGTCGTGAGCCGCGCACGAGACGTCGTCGAAGTCGTCGCGAAGACGCTCGCCGACCATCCCGATGCGGTTCGTGTCACCGAGCGGCAGCACAAGGGCCAGACGCTCGTCGAGTTGTTCATGGCCCCGGGCGATCTCGGCCGCGTGATCGGTCGCCAGGGCCGCACGGCGCAGGCGATGCGTACGCTGGTTGGCGCGACGGCCGAGATCGAGGGGATCAAGGCGACGCTGGAGTTTCGCGACGACGATCGGTAGCGAGTCGTTTTGAGATGTCGAGCGGTAGCGAGTCGTCTGTGTTTATCGAGCGTTAATCAGCCGTGGAGGATTCAGCCCGCGAATTGCTACTGGTTGGTCGCGTCGCCCGTGCGCACGGCAACCGGGGGCAGGTCATCGTGAATCCGGAAACGGACTTCGCTGACGACCGGTTTCGAGTGGGACGGGTGCTGCTGGTGGGACCGGCCGATCGACTGACGCCACGACGCATCACGGCGGCGCGGCTTCATCAAGGCCGACCGGTCGTGGCGTTCGAAGGCGTCGACACGATGAACGATGCGGAAGCGTTGGCCGGCGTCGCGTGCTGGTTGGAAGCGTCAACGATACCGCCCCTGCCGGACGGCACGTTCTACCGGCATGATCTTGTCGGCTGTGAAGTACGGGATCTGAGCGATGGCCTGGTCGGCCGGGTGACCGACGTCCAGGGGCCGATCGAGCGGAGCCACCTGGTCATCGAGAGTGAACGCGGCGAGGTGTTGATTCCCCTCGTCGACAGCATTTGCGTGAGGGTCGACCCGGCGGCGCGGGTGATCGTCGTGAATCCACCGGAAGGGTTGCTCGAAGCGAACGAGCGGTGATTCTGCTTTTTGCGGCGCGAATAGAAAGCGCTTCGGCTGGTAACGGGTGGTGCGACGAGGACGATTGAGCGAACGGAACGGAGCGGGCCCGCCTTCGCAACCTGAAATGAGCGTTGCTACGGCGCGGCAGGCTGTGCGGCGAGAACGATTGAGCGAACGAAACGGAGCGGCGCTTTTGGCCGCGAAGTGAAGTGAGCTAGGCGGGGTGTAGGGGACCCCGCCGATCAAAAAATGCGTATCGACATCGTCAGCATCTTCCCTGCGATGGTGAAGGCGCCGCTCGCAGAGGGTGTGGTCGGGCGCGCGATTGAGCGCGGGTTGCTCGACGTCGGCGTTTTCGACCTGCGGGATTTCACGACCGATCGGCACCGAGTCGTCGACGACACGCCGTTTGGCGGCGGCCCCGGGATGGTGATGAAAGCCGAGCCGTTTTTTGCGGCCGTCGACCACATCCGTTCGGAGCGGGGCGATCCCAGGGCGATTGTGTTGACGAGCCCCGATGGCGCCCGATTCGCGCATCGGGACGCGAAGCGGTTGAGCGATCTGGAGCACGTCGTGATGTTGTGCGGCCGCTACGAAGGCGTTGACGAGCGGGTGCGGCAGTATCTGGCCACCGAATCGCTCTCGATCGGCGACTATGTGTTGTCGGGCGGCGAGTTGCCTGCGCTCGTCATGCTGGATGCCGTCGCGCGGCTGGTGCCGGGCGTCGTCGGTGACGAGGAGTCCGTCGCGCGGGATTCATTCGTCGGCGGGTTGCTGGACTACCCGCAGTACACGCGGCCGGCGGTGTTTCAGGGGCATGAGGTTCCGGCAGTGTTGCTGTCGGGGCACCATGCGGCGATTGCGCGCTGGCGACGGCGAGAGGCCCTCGCGCGGACGCTCGCGCGACGGCCAGACATCCTGGCCGCCGCTGCGCTTGATGACGACGATCAGGCCCTCCTCCGTGAAGTTCGTGGGGAGGGGTAGTTGGTTCAGGGTTCAAGGTTCATGGTTCAGGGTTCATAGTAGCAGCGAGAGGAGTTAGCGATGACTGCGGTAGAAACCGTCGAGCGCGGCCAGATGGTGGAGCGCCCGGCGATGAAGCCCGGAGATACGGTGCGGGTGCACGTCAAGGTGCGCGAGGGCGATAAAGAGCGCATTCAGGTCTTCGAGGGCATGGTCATTGGCATGCACCGGGGCGGCGCCCGGGCGACCTTCACGGTGCGGAAGGTGTCCTTCGGACAGGGTGTGGAGCGAATCTTCCCGTTGCACTCGCCGGTCATCGATCGCATCGAAGTGACGCGTTCGGCGCGCGTGAGACGCGCCAAGCTCTACTTCCTCCGCGACCTGAAGGGCAAGGCCGCGAGGATGAAGGAGCAGAAGAAGGCCTAGACCAGGCGTGGTTGTCCAGCCATGAGCAGACTGCGCGCGTTTCGCACCCTCGAGAATTCCATCCGGCGGATGGGGTTCAATGCGGTCGCGGGCGTCGACGAAGTCGGTCGGGGCTGTCTCGCCGGGCCCGTGGTGGCGGCCGCCGTGGTGTTGGCGCCGGACCGCTACGTGGCGCGGATCTCGGATTCGAAAACGGTCACGGCGCTCGAGCGTGAGCGTTTGTTCGACAAGATCACGCGCGCTGCGGTGTCCTGGTCGGTCGCGGCGGCCGACCGTGAAGAAATCGATCGAATCAACATTCACCAGGCGTCGCTGCGGGCGATGCAGCGCGCCGTGCTCGGGTTGGTGCCGTACCCGGATTTCGTGATCGTCGACGCCTTTCGCATCCCGGACTTGCCGATGGCTCAACGCGCGGTCGAGGAGGGTGACACACGATGCACGGCCATCGCCGCGGCATCGATCGTCGCCAAAGTCGCCCGCGATCGGATGATGCTGGAGCTTCACGCCCGCGATCCGCGCTATGGGTTCGATCGCCACAAGGGCTACGCGACGCGAGATCACCTCGACGCGGTCTCGCGGTTCGGCTACTCCGACGTCCACCGTCGGACGTTCCGCCCGCCATCGCTGTTTGATAGGATGGCGTGACTCCTTGCCGAACATGTCACGTCGCTCCTCCCAGTCTCCGCTCCGTGGAGAATCCTCTTGGCCTTCGACCGTGACGCTGCGCTGAAAAAAGCGGAGAAGCTGCTCCGCCAGGGTCGCCTCGAGCCGGCGATCGCCGAATACGTCCGCGTGGTGGAAGAGTCCCCGCGCGACTGGAGTACCGCCAACACGCTGGGCGAACTCTATGCCCGTGCCGGGCAGCCAGAGCAGGCGGTTGGGCAATACACCAGGATCGCGCAGCACTTCGTCGACGAGGGCTTCTATCCGAAGGCCGCCGCCCTGTACAAGAAGATCCTCAAGCTGCAACCCCAGGACGAGACGACCCAGATTCAACTGGCCGATATCTCGGCCCGGCAGGGCCTCCTGGCTGACGCCAAGTCCTACCTGAACGCGATTGCCGCCCGGCGTCGGGCGAAAGGCGATCGTCGCGGCGCTGCCGAGATCGTGGTCCGTCTCGGGACGATTGACCCGGCGGACTTCGACGCGCGGCTCACTGCTGCACGGACGCTCGAGGAAATGGGGGAGGAGGAGGAAGCCGGGAAACGCTTCAAGACGCTGCACGACGATTTGCTCGAGAAGGGCAGAACGGCGGAGGCGATCGATGCGCTGAAGGAGTTCGTGCGCATCAACCCGCTCGAGCGCGAGGCCCGGTCGATACTGGCAAAAGCCGCGCTCGACCAGGGCGACCTCGCCGGTGCGCGCGAGTTCCTCGACGAAGACAGCGCCGGCGACGATCCGACGTTGCTCCTACCGCTCGCGGAGATCGAGTTGCGGTCGGGTGAGCTGGCCCGGGCCAAGGGCCTGCTCACACGGCTCCTGCTGGCCGATCCGAGCCGCCGGGGCGTCGTCGCCGAGCTCGGCTGGTCGTTCGTCGGATCGAGTCCGGAAACGACTTTCACGTGTGTCGATGCGGCGGTTGACGGCGCGATCGCGAGCTCGGAATTTCAAGAAGCCGCCACTACCCTCCAGGAGTTCGTCACGCGCGTCCCCGGCCAGATTCCCGCGCTGCTCAAACTGGTTGAGGTGTGCGTCGATGGCGGGCTCGAACAGACGATGTATGACGCGCAGGAACAACTGACTGATGCGTATCTCGCGGCCAGCCAGGCCGCCGAAGCGCGTGTCATCGCCGAGGATCTCGTTGCCCGCGAGCCATGGGAGCCGGCCCATATCGATCGCTTCCGGCGAGCGCTGGTCATGCTCCGTGTCTCCGACCCCGACACCCTGATCGCGGAGCGGCTGAGTGGTCAGGCGCCATTCATGGCCCACGATCCGTTCTTCGACGGGCCGATGCCGGCTGCGCCTGCGGCCGATGCCCAAGAGTCCGCGTCGCCCGAGGCGACAGCTGAGCCCGACCAACCGGAAACGTCCGAACCCTCCGACACCGTCCAGGTTGCGGCGGCTGCGACGAAGTCGACGCTCCCGAAGGCGCCTGCGAGCGACGAGATTGACTTGACGGGCGAGCTGGGCGATCTCGACGCGGCGGCGGGAGAAAACGACGAGCGGGCCGGTGGGGGGCCGAAGGGTCAGGGTTCGGAGCCGGCTGGTGAGGCACTCCTCGATCAGGCGTTTGCCAAAATCCGCACCGATGCCGAGACCGACGCCGACTTTTCGTCGCAGCACATGACGCTCGCCCGGACGTACCTGGAAATTGGCATGCTCGACGAGGCGATTGTCTCGCTGCAGACGGCCGTTCGATCGCCGCGGCAACGTTTTGAGGCGGCGGCCGCGCTCGGTCACGTGTACGACCGGCGCGGCGAAACTACGCTGGCGATCGAGTGGCTCGAGCGCGCGGCCGAGGTTCCGGCACCGAGCCCCGAGGAGGGGCGGGCGCTGCTCTACGATCTTGGCGTCCTGCTCGATGGCGCAGGCGAAACCTCGAGGGCATTGGCGGTGTTCCTCGAACTCCAGGCCGACGCCGGCGACTATCGCGACGCGCCTGCCCGCATTGATCGCCTCGCCCGCGTGCAGACCGGAGGCTGACATCTCGTTCCTCACGCGGATCCTCTTCGCCGCATACTTCCTCGAGGCGGGCCTGATCCTCATCGTGGCGCCCTGGTCGGGCTTCTGGGACAGGAATCTGTTCCTCTATTCGATTCCAGCGCTTCAAGAAGTGCTCGAGAGCCCATTCGCCAGGGGCGCCGTGTCCGGCGTCGGAGCGATCACGGTCGTCGCCGGGCTGGCCGAGCTGTCGGGCGTGTTGTCGCGCCGGAGTCGATCGAGCCATGAGTCTCCCGGGACTCAGCCTTAGGTCCCAGTTGTCTGGCCAGACGCTTTCACGGCCGCTTCTCATGATGGTGAGCGATCGCCGGATCTATGGCGCCCTACCTCCTCCAGCTGCGCTGGTCCCGCTGATTGACGAGGAGGCGGCCAGCGCGGCCCTCGTGTCGGCGGCGGTAGCGGCCGCGCGGGCAGGCGTGAATCTGGTACAGGTTCGCGAGCGAGGACTCGAGGACGGCTCACTCCTGTCTCTTGCGATTCAACTTAAGGAAGCGATCGCCGCAAGCGGCGCTCGGCTGCTCGTCAACGATCGGCTCGACGTTGCCCTGGCCGCCGAGGCTGCCGGCGTGCACCTGCCTGGACGCGCCGTGTCTTCGGCGAGAGTCCGCGCGATGGCCCCTGAGGGCTTTCTGGTTGGCCGCTCCGTCCACAGCGAAGCCGACGCCGTCACGGCGGCGCGCGAGGGAGGCTGCGACTACCTCGTGTTCGGCTCGGTGTTCGAGTCCAGGAGCAAGCCTGCCGGGCACGCGATCGCTGGGCTCGAGTCGCTCGCGCGCGTGTGCGCCGCCGTTCGCCAGCCGGTCGTTGCCATTGGCGGCATTACGGCGGCACGGGTGCCGGAGGTCGTCCGGGCGGGCGCTGCCGGCATTGCTGCGATAGGATTATTCGGTCGCGCCGAGCCGGGCGAGCTCGTCGAGATCGTTGGTCAGGTTCGGCAGGCATTCGGCGCCGCACGGTCGTAGCGTCCGCCGCTCCGCCGCGCGCGACGCGCGTCGGCCGCGCGCCGTAGTGGAGGCAGACGCGGACTGGCGGACCGGTAAAGTCCGGCTGAAGCCGGACACTACGACTGATGACTCACGACTGATGACTCACGACTGATGTAAATGGACCCAGGATACCGATCACCGCTCGTCGATCTTTTCCTCAGGGGCGAGGCCGCGCGAGACGTGCGACTGCTGGCTGCGCGTGGCCTGTTGCCACGGCCGGCGCAAGAGCAGGTTGCGCTACTCATCGTGCTCGCCGACGATCCCGATCCGGAGATCGCGGCGCACGCCAGGGCCACGATGAACCGGTTGCCGCGCGAGGCCCTGACTGATTTTCTGACTGGCGATGCCCCGGCGGAACTGCGCGAGTTTCTTGACGCTCGCGGCGCCGAGCCTGAGGCACCACGATCGGACGCGTCGGCGCCGCCGGGACCAGCCTTAGAAGACGGCGCAGCCGTGGCGAATGACGCGGAGGCTGAACAGACGGAGGAAGAGGAAGACTCCAGGCTCGTGTCGACGCTGCCGATCGCAGAGCGTTTGAAGCTCGCGACCAAGGGGTCGCGCGAGCAGCGCTCGCAGCTCATTCGTGATTCCAACCGGATTGTCGCAACAGCCGTCCTGACCAGCCCAAAGCTCACCGAGTCCGAGGTCGAAGCCTTTGCCAAGATGGGGAACGTCTCCGAGGACGTCTTGCGCATCATCGGCACGAACCGCAGCTGGCTCAAGAACTACGGCATCGTCCTCGCGGTGACCAAGAATCCGAAGACCCCACCCGCGATCTCGATGCAGTTGATGCACCGGCTCACGGAGAAAGACATCAAGATGCTCACGACCGATCGCAACGTGCCTGAAGCGCTGCGCCTCGGTGCCCGAAGGGTCCTGACGAAGGCGAAGCACGGCTAGGCGGATCCTGGAGCCGATCGCCAGACCTACTTCCCCCGCCTCCCAAACTCCTTGCGCATCTCGGCCAGGCCTTCCATGTATACGGTGGCGCGTTCGCGTTCCGCCTCGGTTTCAATCGACTTGAGCAAGTCGATCGCGCGGTCGAAGTCGCGGAGAATCGTGGCCGGTTTGGTCTCGAAATAGAGACGCCGGATTTCGGCGAGCGGTTCGGGCTTCATAGCTTGCGTCGGCGTTTCCCTTTGCCCTGGTGGCGCCGCAGCGATTGCCGAAACGCCTCGACTGGCAGTGTGTTAAGCACGTCTCCCGGCTCGAGCCAGGCGCGCCTGGCGACGATTGCGCCCCATCGGAGCAGGCCGAGCGCTGTCGGCGAATGCGCATCGGAATCGATGATCAATTTGACTCCCCGATCGCGGGCCAGCCGAGCGTGCTGTTCGTCGAGATCGAGTCGTTCGATCTGGCAGTTGATTTCGACGGCGACGCCGGCGGAGGCCGCGGCGTCGATGACCCGCTCGAAGTTCAGTCGATAGCCCTCACGCTTGAGGATTCGACGGCCAGTAGGATGCCCGAGGACGTCGACATATGGGCATGCCATCGCGCGCAGGATCCGGTCCGTCATCTGGTTCTCGTCCTGCGAGAACGCGGAATGAACCGAGGCGATGACGATGTCGAGTTGCGCCAGGCAGTCGTCGGCGAGATCCATGGTGCCGTCGGCGCGGATGTCGCATTCAATGCCGGCGAGGACGGTGATGTCGTCGAGCCGGGCATCGAGCTCGCGGATTCGGCGCGCGTGTTCGAGCGCGCGGCGCTCGTCGAGACCGTTGGCCATCGCGAGCGCCTGACTGTGATCCGTGATGGCGATGTACGAGAGCCCGGCGGACCGGGCTGCCAGCGCCATGGTTTCGGCGTCAGCGCGTCCGTCGCTGGCGGTCGTGTGCATGTGCAGATCGCCGCGCAAATCGGCGAGCGTCAGCAGCCGTGGCAATGCGGCACGCTCGGCGGCCTCGATCTCGCCACGGTTTTCGCGTAACTCAGGTGGAATGTAGTCGAGCCCGAGCGCCCGGTAGATCTCTTCCTCCGATGCGCCGGCGACGAGCCCGCCATCGTCACTTCTGTAGAGGCCGTATTCGTTGAGCTTGAACCCCCGCTTGATGGCGCGATCGCGCAGCGCGATGTTGTGCGGTTTGGAACCGGTGAAGTACTGGAGCGCGGCACCAAGGCTCTCACGGGGCACCAGACGCAGGTCGGCCTGAAACCCGCCCCAGAGCAGCACGCTGGACTTGGTATCGCCATGAGCCAGGACCCGTTCGACGAGCTTGTACCCCGTGAACGCGTCCATCAGGGTCTGAGGGGCCCCGGCCGCAAGGATGTCGAGATCGCCGCAGGTCTCGCACCCGCGCCGCAGGCTGCCGACCGGCGAGATGTCGGCGTCTGGTGAGTGCTCGCGCAATGCGGCGAGAAGTGCCGCGGCCGTCTCCTGCGCCTCGGCCATCAGGCGGCGGCCGGTGGCGCGCGCCCGCTCTTCGAGGGCTTTCAGGATGAACGCTTCCTTCTTCGCGCCCATGCCCTTGAGATCGCGGAGCCGTCCCTCGCGTGCCGCGCGCTCCAGGTCGTCCAGCGTGCGGATGCCCAGATCGCGATAGAGCATCGCCACGGTCTTCGGTCCGACTCCCTGGAGGCGAAGGAGGTCCAGGACGGTGGGCGGAAACTCCAGGAGGAGATCTCGGTGGTAGGCGATGGTGCCCGTGTCGACGAGCTCGACAATCTTGGCGTTGAGATCCTTGCCGATGCCGGGGATCGCCAGCCGCGCGGCGGGCGACAGTTCGGCGATGCGCTCGGCGGCGTGCGCGATTGTTTCAGACGCGTTGCGATAGGCGCGAATCTTGAACGGATTCTCTCCCTTGATTTCGAGGAGGTCGCCGATCTCGGCGAAGACTCGGGCAATGGCGAGGTTGTCGAGGCTCATGATCGGGAGTGGCGCGGCTCAAGGCTCAGGGCTCAGGGCTCAGGGCTCAAGCAAGATCTCCGAGTAAGTGGTCCAACGTTCGTGCCTGAGCCTTGAGCCCTGAGCCAAGTGTCAAGCCGTGATCTCCGTCGCGACTCGGAGCCCGTCGGTCTCGATGGTGAAATCGAGGAGGCGCCCGCCGTTGGCGGCAATCGCGGCGCGGATGTCGGGGATGCGATCGGGTTCACCAAGACAGAAGAGGCACCCACCGCCGCCCGCGCCGCAGACCTTGCCGCCGTATGCGCCGGCGCGCCGCGCCGCGGCGAGGATGGCGTCGATCTCGGGCGTCGCCACGCCGGGCGCGAGGCCTTTGCGGTTTTCCCATTCGTCCGCGATCTGCTGGCCCACCTCGCTCCACGCGCCTTGCTCGAGCGCACTCCTCATGGCGCCGGCGATGTCGCGAATCCGCGCGAATCGTCGTTGCACCTCGACGTCGCCGTCGATGTGCCGCTTGGTGACCTCCCAGTTGTTGATGCCCGAATTTCGTGTCGCGCCGGTGTAGGCCAGGACGAGGCGGCGTTCGAGCTCTGGCGCCTCGACCGGAAGGGCCACGCGGCGCACGCCGTCGACGCCGAGTTCGACCGCCGAGATGCCGCCGTAGAGCGCGGGACGATAGTCCTGCACGCCGGTGGGCACGTCGATCGCCTGTGCTTCGACGTTCATCGCGATCTGCATGATC
The DNA here is from genome assembly GCA_963773005.1 of uncultured Acidobacteriota bacterium. Taxonomy (GTDB): domain Bacteria; phylum Acidobacteriota; class Vicinamibacteria; order Vicinamibacterales; family 2-12-FULL-66-21; genus DATBJJ01. The sequence goes on along the minus strand of CAVYZR010000012.1, from coordinate 138,858 downwards.
TCGGCGTCGGTGCGGGGCTGGCCGCTCCAGGCCATCAGCGCGCCGCACACCGCGATGTTGAGCGCCGATGACCCGGCGATGCCGGCGCCGAACGGGGAGTCGGAGCTCGTCTGAATCTCGAGCGCATCGGCTTGAAAATAGTGCAGCAACCGGCCGAGCAGCCGGAGCTCGTGGTTGTCGCGCAGCTCGCGCCAGTTCGTGACGTCGACGCGCCGGCCGGTGTCGCCCGAGACGATCGTCAGCCCGCGCGTCCCGCGCGACCGGATCGAACACCGCGCCCGGAGGCTGATCGCGACGTTGATGGTCTGCGCGCGCTCGTGGAACAGGTAGAGAGGCCAGATATCGAGCGTTCCGCCCGCCAGATCGATCCGCGTTGGCGCGGAGGACTCGATGTGCACCCGAAATTATAGCCATAGATTGCGCGAGCGTGGCGCGGACTCGAGAGCCGCGGTATGCTGCGGCCCACGGCGACGTACCGCGACGAAGGCTAGAAGCTGTCTCATCGACCTGCCGCTCGTTACCAACTGCGAGCGAGCAAGGCGAGAGAGCGTGCAGGGGAGTCCGAGGGGCGAAGCCCCTCGGATTGGCTAGATTTCCCGGAGGAGCGTGTGGCACCGAGCACCGAAATCGTCATCGGCGATGTGGGCGCGCAGCACGTCCTGATACGGCCCGTTGCGCGCAGCAGTCCGGGACTCTTCGACAATTGGGACGCAGACGGCCTCATCTGCCAGATCGAGCTCGCGGCCGGCGGGTTCCGGGCGGCGTTCAGCGCCGATCTGCGGTCAGAAGAGTTCCAGGCCTTCGTGGACCAGATTCTGGAGTTGGAACGGACGGTCGACGGCGCGGCGACATTCGCCACGATCGAAGGGCAGGTGGCGCTCTCGCTCAGCGGCGATGGCCACGGACGGGTTCGAGTCGCCGGTGAAGCGCTCGATTCCCCGGGCAATGGCAATCGCTTGACGTTCCACTTCGACATCGATCCCACCGAGCTTCTCCGAGATTTCACGCGCGATTGGTCATCTGCTGGCCGCCTATCCGGTCGTCGAGGCGCCCGATACCTAGGAGCCCCCCCGTGTTTGCCAAGCCTCCTGCCATGAACCAGCGAACTGGCCTGATGATCCTCGTGGCTGGTCCCTATCGATCGGGGACGGGCGATGACCCGGTGAAGATGGCGGCCAATGTTCGGGCGATGGAGGCCTACGCACTGCCGCTCTTTCGCGCCGGGCACGTGCCGGTTGTTGGCGAGTGGCTCGCGTTGCCACTCGTGGCGCTCGCCGGATCGGAGCGGATCGGAGACGAGCCGTTCGAAGAGGTCTTTCATCCGATTGCCGAGCGCCTGCTCGAACACTGCGACGCCGTCCTTCGCGTCGGCGGTTCGTCACAAGGCGCGGATCTCATGGTACGCGTTGCCGAGGAACGCGGTCTCCAGATCTTCCGGCGATTGAGCGACGTTCCAGGCTGCGCCTCTGTCGCCGAACCGCGCGTCTGAGAGACTTCATCTCGATCAGTAATCTGTGTTGTAATCAGCAGCACATGTCCCTTCGCGACATTCGTCGTCACGTCGGCCAACTCGCGATCGCCGGGTTCGCCGGCGATTCCATTCCTCCTGATCTCCGGTCGCTCGCGCGGGAGTTCGATCTCGGTGGCATCATTCTCTTCGCGCGCAACGTCGTCGCTCCCGATCAGGTCGCAGAAATCGCGCGCGAGGCGCAGTCGTTGGCGCACGAGCTGCCGCTCTGGGTCAGCGTCGATCAGGAAGGCGGGCGGGTGGCGCGGCTCAAGGCGCCGTTCACCATCTGGCCGCCGATGCTGACGCTCGGCCGCAGCGGCGACGACTCTCTGGCCGAGCGGTTCGCTCGCGCGCTCGCGTCGGAGCTCAAGGCCGTCGGGATTTCACTCGACTTCACTCCGGTCCTCGACATCCTGACGAACCCGAAGAATCCGGCGATTGGCGACCGGGCGCTCGCCGAGCGGGCCGACGATGTGGCCCGGTTGGGGACGCGGATCATCACGACGCTGCAGCAGGCGGGCGTTGCGGCCTGCGGCAAGCACTTCCCGGGGCACGGCGACACGAGTACCGACTCACATCACGAGCTGCCGCTCGTCGAGCACCCACCCGATCGGCTCGATGCGGTCGAGCTGGTACCGTTTCGCGCGGCCATCGAGGCCGGAGTCGCGTCGATCATGACCGCCCACATCCTGATTCCCTCGCTGGACGGCGAGCGTCCGGCCACGCTGTCGCCTCGGATCGTCGGGACGCTGCTGAAACAGCAGCTCGGGTACGGCGGCCTCGTACTGAGTGACGACCTCGAGATGAAGGCCATCAGCGCCCGCTACGGGGTGCCTGACGCGACGGTCGGTGCTATCGCGGCCGGCTGCGATGCGGTCCTGATGTGCGGTACTTCACAGGAGCCGCAGTTTGCGGCGCTCGAAGCTGTCATCAAAGCGATCGAGGATGAGACGCTTCCGTTGAAGCGCGTCGAGGATGCGCTGGCGCGCCATCGCCGCGTGAAGGAGCGCTTCTTGGCTCCCGCGCGGCCGCGGCCTCTGACCGGCCCTGCGCTGCGCGCCGCCCTCGGAGGCGACGAGCATCAGGCGATTGCCGCCGAGATGGCGAGGTTCGTCTAGTTGATGCGCAAGCCTCGCGCGCTGCGGCCCGGCGATCGGGTCGCCGTGGTGTCGCCGGCCAGCCCGTTCAAGCGCGAGGAGTTCGACGCCGGTCTCGATCGAGCTCCGGACTCTCGGCTTCGAACCGGTGTTCGAGGAGAGCGTCTTCGCTCGACAGGGGTACGTCTCGGGTGCCGCCGAAATCAGGGCCGCAGCGTTCACGCGAGCCTGGGCCGATCCCGACATCGCGGCTCTCGTTGCGGTGAGGGGCGGATACGGCAGCGTTCAGTTGCTGCCTTTGCTCGACCGTGACGCCATTGCACATCATCCCAAGGCATTCATTGGTTACAGTGACAACACGTCGCTCCTCTGTTGGCTCACGCTCAAATGCGGCATCGTCTCGTTTCACGGCCCGATGGTCGAAGGCCGCCTGGCTCGCGGCGAGGCCGGATACGACCGGGATACGTTCATCCGGTGTCTGTGCAGCGCCGAACCAGCAGGGGACATCGTTCACCCGAACGTTGAAACGATCGTGCCGGGCGAGGCGACGGGCATGCTGCTCGGCGGAACGCTGACGCAGCTGACGGCGTCGCTTGGCACGCCATACGCGTTCGATCCACCTGACCGGTTCGTGTTATTTCTCGACGAGGTCGGAGAGCGTCCGTTCAGGATCGACCGAATGCTGACGCAGCTGCGTCTGAGTGGCATCCTCGCGCGCGCATCCGCGGTCGTCTTCGGCGAGCTGCCGAGGTGCGACGAGCCAGACAACCAGCCGACGGCGCGCGCGATGGTTGCCGGCGTGATGGAAGAGTTTCGAGGTCCGGTGCTCTTCGGCCTGCCCTCGGGCCATACCTCTGGAGCGACGCTCACGCTACCCTTCGGCGTGCGCACCACGGTGATCGCCGGCCCGCAACCCAGACTGGTAATCGAGGAGGCAGCCGTTTCATGACCCGTGTTCACCTGATTGGAGTCTGCGGCACGGCGATGGCGACGCTGGCCGCGCTCCTGAAAAGCAAGGGCTATGACGTACGAGGTTCCGATCAGAACGTCTACCCACCGATGAGCGATTTCCTCGTGCAGCAGGGGATAACGCTCCTTCACGGTTATCGGCCCGAACACATTACTGCCGATCTCGATCTGGTCGTGGTGGGCAATGCCATCTCGCGTGGCAATCCTGAGCTCGAGGAAGTGCTCGATCGGAAGATTCGGTATTGTTCCTTGCCAGAAGCCGTCCGCGATCATTTCCTCTGGGCGGCTCGATCGGTCGTCATAACCGGCACGCACGGCAAGACCACAACGACCGCACTGACGGGCTGGCTGCTGACCGACGGCGGCGCCGATCCGAGTATGCTCGTCGGCGGCATCGCCGAGAACTTCGATACCAGTTATCGCATCGGCGGCGGCCGCGAGTTCGTCATCGAGGGCGATGAATACGACAGCGCGTTCTTTGACAAGACCGCGAAGTTCCTCAAGTACCTGCCCGACATCGCCGTTGTCGCGAACATCGAGTTCGACCACGCTGACATCTACGCGGATCTTGACGCGATCCGCCTGACGTTCCAGCGGTTCGTCAATCTCATCCCGCGCCGTGGCCTCCTCCTCCTCGGGTCCGACAACGCCGACGCGATGGCCCTGCGGACGCGCGCACACTGTCGGGTCGAAACGTTCGGCCTGGCCGACGGGTCCGATTGGCAGGCCCACGATCTGGTTGTGAGCGGCACGTCGACGTCGTTTCGGGTCCGACGAGGCGGAGTTCCCGCAGGGAGCTTCGAGGTGCCGCTCCTGGGCGCCTACAACGTGCGCAATGCGCTCGCCGCGATCGCCGTCGGCGCGGCGGTTGGATTGAGCACTGACACGATGACGACGTCGCTCAGGCGCTTCAAAGGCGTTCGCCGCCGCTTGCAGCATCGAGGGACGGCGCGGGGCGTGGCCGTCTACGACGATTTCGCGCATCATCCGACGGCAATCGGGGAGACGCTCGCCGGCGTCCGTTCGGCGTACCCGAAGCGTCGAATCTGGGCGATCTTCGAGCCGCGCTCGGCCACCTCGTGCCGGCGTGTCTTCCAGGCGGACTTTGCAAGAGCTCTGTCAGGCGCAGATCGCGTCATCCTGCCGGCCGTGTTCCGATCGACGTTGCCGGATGCCGAACGCCTGTCAGCCGATCAACTCGTGACAGACCTCAAAGTCGCGGGCGTCGACGCGCGCTATATCCCCAGCACCGATGACATCGTCAGGACCGTGTCGCGAGAAGCCCGGGACGGCGACCTGGTCGTCATCATGTCGAACGGCGGGTTCGACGACATTCATCGCAAGCTGTTAGCGGCCCTCGAGCGCCCGTCCTGACTGCGCGGAGCGGTGACGATGGAATTGTTCAGGATTGTGCCGGCCGGTGACGCCGCGCTGGTCGTGGAACTCCCCGAGCGCATCGATATCCAGCTGAATGCGTGGTGTGTCGCATTGTCGCGCGCGCTGGCATCGGAGCTCGGGACGATCATCCGCGATGTGGTGATCGGGTACTCGTCGGTGACCGTCTACTTCGATCCGCTCAATGTCGATGCGGCGTGGCTGGAGGCGGAGATCCTCACCCGCGCCGTGTCCGTGGACATCGCGGACACGACCGCCGCGGAGGTCGTCGAGGTCCCGGTGTGCTACGGCGGCGATCTGGGACCCGATCTCGCGGACGTCGCGGCCTTCGCTGGTTGCTCCGAGGCTGACGTGATTGATTTGCACGTCGGCCGCGAGTATCGCGTCTACCTGGTCGGCTTCGTGCCTGGCTTCGCGTACATGGCCGAGGTCGAGTCGCGCATTGCCGCGCCGCGTCGAGCCTCCCCGAGGACTGCGGTGCCGGCAGGCTCGGTCGGCATCGCGGGCGGCCAAACCGGGATCTATCCGGCGATCACACCTGGAGGCTGGAACCTCATTGGTCGGACGGCGCTTCGGCCCTACGATCCGGCCCGCCCGGAACCGTTTCTCTTCAAGGCCGGCGATCGCGTCCGGTTTCGCCCGATCTCGACAGACGAGTTTGGTCGACCGTGACGCTGGCTCTCACAGTGGTCCGCCCGGGAATGTTGACGACCGTGCAGGACTCTGGTCGTTGGGGATATCAAGCCGACGGTGTTCCAGTCGCCGGGCCGATGGACGCGTACTCACACGGACTCGCCAATCGACTGGTTGGAAATCTCTCATCAGCAGCCGCTCTTGAAGTCACGCTGATAGGGCCGGAGCTCGAAGCGAAAGCTGAAATCGAGTGCGCCGTTGCTGGTGCGACGTTCGCGTTGGCTACGGGCGACCGGACACTGCCCATGCACGCGCCGTTCACCCTGCGTGCAGGCGATCGCCTGAGGTTCGGCGCGCGGTCAGCCGGGGCTCGGGCGACGCTCGCCTTCAGAGGTGGTATCGACGTGACTCCCGTGTTTGGGAGCCGCGCAACCAGCCTGATTAGCGGCATGGGCGCCTTCGGAGGGCGTCCACTGAAAGCGGGAGACGTTCTGCCGATCGCGCCGGTCACGACGCTCGTCACGCCCGGAGTTGCCGGGCAGTCGATTGTTCCTCTTCCGTTGCCACACGGTGGCGCCAGGCTTCGTGTTATGGCTGGTCCGCAGGAAGGGTTCTTCACGCCGATCGCCTATCGAACGTTGTTCGAGTCGCGATATGTCATCACCCCCGCGTCGAATCGCATGGGCTATCGTCTCGAAGGCCCGCGGCTCGAGCACGCCGGCCGCGCCGACATGCTGTCGGACGCAACCCCAGTCGGCTCCGTCCAGGTACCGGCATCCGGCCAGCCGATCCTGTTGATGGCCGATCGACAGACGACCGGAGGGTATCCGAAGATCGGGGTCGTGATCAGCGCCGATCTTCCGCTTGCGGGGCAGCTCGCTCCCGGCGACTGGCTCGAGTTCGTTCCGTGCACGCGCGAAGCGGCCGTGGACGCGCTCAAGGCTCGGCGGCGAGGCTTGGGGAGCCCGCATTGACGAGCGCTCTTGGCGATCGCCTGCGCCAGGTCTTCGAGGAGTCGCGCGTCCAGCGTGATGTGCCGCTCGCACCGATAACGACCTTCAAGGTCGGTGGACGGGCGGACTGGCTGGTTCACGCGCGAACTGGCGAGGAGATCCGTCAGGCGCTCGAGATCGCGCGCCACTTCGCGTTGCCAGTCACGGTGCTTGGCGGCGGTTCGAACGTGCTCATCGCGGACCGTGGGCTTCGTGGTCTGGTGATACGCGTTCATGGCGGGGAAGTCATGCGGATCGACGCCGCCACCATCCGCGCGGACGGCGGTGTGACCATCAACGGTCTGGTGCGGTGGACGATCAGCCACGGTGTGGCCGGTCTCGAAGCGTGGGCCGGTACGCCAGGCACGGTCGGCGGCGCGATTCATGGAAACGCCCACTTCCGGGGACGACTCATCAGCGAGCTCATCGAAGGGGTGACGCTCGGAACGCTCGACGGCAGCGTCATGAGCGTTCCAGTGGCCGAGATGGAGTTCGGCTACGACTATAGTCGCCTGCACCGAACCCGCGAGGTCGTCATCGCTGCCGATTTCCGCGTGACCAACGGCGAACCCGATGTCCTCCGCGCGACGGCGCGCGAGTCGCTGGCGTTTCGCAAGCGCACTCAACCGCTCGAGTCGGCTAGCGCCGGCTGCATCTTTCAGAATCCGGATCGCGCACGCGATGCCGTGCCGGACGGGATCCCTTGGTCGGCCGGCGCGCTCGTCGATCGGGCCGGCCTCAAGGACGCGCGTTCCGGTCGGGCACGCGTGTCGGCGACCCATGCGAACTTCATCGTCAACGAAGGCGGCGCCACCGCGACGGAGGTCCGGGATCTCGTCGAGCAGTGCAAACGCGACGTGCGTTCGCGGTTCGGCGTCACGTTGCGGGAGGAAATCGTGTATCTGGGCTTCGAAGGCGACGATTAGGGGAACCGACATGGCCACACTCAGGATTGAGGGAGGGCGACGGCTGGAAGGCCGCGTCGCCGTCGAGGGCAACAAGAATGCGGCGCTGCCGTTGCTCGCGGCGTGTCTCTTGACCGATCAGGAATGCGTGTTGACGAACGTCCCCCGGATCCGGGACGTGGAAGTGCTGATCGACCTGCTGCTGGGCCTGGGAGCTACGGTTGAGGGCCGTGGCACCTCGACGATCCACGTCCGGTGCGACACGATCACGGGCGATCGTCCCGATCCGGCACTGGTCGGGAGACTGCGCGGTTCGGTGCTGCTGCTCGGTCCGTTGCTCGCGCGCAGAGGTTCGGCTCGCCTCGCGCCGCCCGGCGGTGATTTTCCCGCGCGACGGACCATTTCCACACACCTTCAGGCGCTCGCGGCGATGGGGGCAGTGCCGCTCGACGAGCCGGGCCACGCGCTCGAAGCCCCATCGGGGCTCAACGGCGCATCGCTCTACCTCGACGAGGCGTCGGTGACCGGCACGGAAACGGCGTTGCTCGCGGCCGCTGCCGCGAAGGGGCGAACGGAAATCCGGCACGCCGCGACGGAACCTCACGTCGCCGAGCTTTGCCGGTTTCTGCGCGCGCTCGGCGTATCGATCGAGGGCGAAGGCACGTCGACCATTCGTGTCGAATCCCCCGTCCGATTCACGGGTGCGACGCACCGGCTCGATGGCGACTACATCGAGGCTGGGAGTTGGGGAGTGGTTGCCGCAATCACGGGTGGCGCGATCGAGGTGACCGGCGCCCGCTGGACCGACCTCGAGGTTGTCGGTGCGCCCCTCAAGAAGATGGGCCTCGAATGCTCGTGGGACGACGATCGTTTCGTCGTGGCGCCGTCGTCGCTGACGGCGGCCCGCCGCATCACGACGGGCTTGTGGCCGGGATTCCCGAGCGACATGGTCAGTCTCGTCACGGTCCTCGCCACCCAGGCCGAAGGCGAGACGCTGGTGCACGACTGGATGTACGAGTTGCGGCTGTTCGCTCTCGAGCAGTTGAGCGCGATGCGAGCGGATCTGTTCCTCTGTGATCCCCATCGCATCATCGTCAGCGGCATCACGAAGCTGAAGGGCCGCCAACTCGACACCCGGGACATCCGATCGGGGATGGCCCTCATCGCGGCCGCACTTGCCGCAGACGGGGAGAGCCAGGTGGGCCCGCTCGAAACCGTGGAGCGGGGCTACGGTGCGCTCGTCGAACGTCTCACCGCGCTCGGCGCGCACGTCGAGCGCGTGGCCTGACTTACCGATCGCCGCCAGGCTTCTTCGGCGGGGTGACCGGAACAGTCGCGCCCGGTACCTGCGTCAGACCCGGAAGCGTCGGTTGCAGCGGCTGCGGGAATGCCGGGGCGGCAGGTGTTTCGGGCTTCTCGCCCGGCTTGAGGGCCGGGTCGCGGGGCGGCTGCTGAATGCCTGGACGTTCGACCGGTGTCACGGGGCCTTCGCTGGTGCCTCGGCCGAGCCGGAACGGACGCAGGTCGGCCTCAGTAATATCGAGCGTGCGCACGATGTGCGGCGTCAGCGTCAGGATGATGTCGGTCTGAATCGACTCCTTGCGGTTGCGGGCGAACAGCCGGCCGACAAACGGAAGGTCGCTCAGCCCGGGAACGCCGTCGAGTACGGTTCGCTCTTCGTCGCGGATCAAGCCCGCCAGCATGTTCGTCTGGCCGTCCTTCAGCCGGATCGTCGACGTGATTTGCCGTGAGGCAAACGTCGGCAGGCCCGCCGTGGCGCCGGACCCTGTGCCGGAGATACTGCTCAATTCGATCCTCAACGTCAGCGATACTTCGTCGTCGTGATGCGTTCGCGGCGTGATGTCGATGTTGACGCCGATATTGCGGTAGTTGAACGACGTGATGGGCTGCTGGTTGATGCCGCCACTGGCGATTGGAGCAAAGACGGTCACAGGGACCGGCACCTCTTCACCGAACTTCGCTTGTGCCGCGATGCCTTCAGACGTGCGGAGCTGCGGGTTGGCGAGGATGCGCGTGTTGTTGTCGCTCTTGAGCAGGCGGTAGTAAATGCCTGGTACGCCGGTCACGAAGACGTCAGCTCTGGTCAGGTTCGAGAGATCCTGGAGCGTCAGGCCTTCGCGGTTCACGTCGACGGAGCCGGAAATCCCCGGCGATCCGGGCGACGCTATCTGCAAGCCAAACTCGCGCAGGCGTGTGCGGTCGACCTCGAGCAGCTCGACGTCGATGACGACCTCAGGCCGAGCCTTGTCGATCGCTGTAATCAGGCGCGCCGCAGCGGCGATGTGCTCGGGTGTGTCCTGGAGCGCGACCGCGTTGATCGCGGTCATGCCGGTGACCTGCCGCACGTCGACGACGATGCGCAGCAGATCGATGACTTCCTTCATGTCGGCGTTGCTGAGATACAAGGTCTGGACGACCGACTCTTCGTACTCGCGACGCTTGGCCGCCGTGTCTGGAATGATGGTGATGGTGCGCTGCGCGCTGACCCGGTAGAAGGTTCGCGTGCTGGCGGTCACCGACGTCAGTGCGTCGGCGAGCGTCATTTTGCGCAGGTCGGCGTTGATGATCTCGTCGCGGAAGCCGGCGTCGAAGACGACGTTGAGCCCGGCAAATTGAGCAATCGACCTGAACACGTTGCGGCTGCTGGCCGAGCTGAAGACGAGCGAGTCGGGAAGCTTGGCGTCCGCGGGGAGGTCGAGGCCCGGAGGCGGAAGCATGCGTGAGCGCTCGATCAACGATTCGAGCTCGGTTTTGCCGTTCCGCGTGACGGCGATCTTGGTGCGGAGCTTCTGGCGAACATCCCGCAGCGCTTCCTCGACCAGCGCGTCGCTCGGATTCAGCTCCGACGCGATCTGATACTCGCCGAGTGCCTCTTCGTAGCGCTCAGCGCCGGCGAGCGTGCGCGCTTTGAAGGCGTGCTCCTGCGACGCGCGCAGTTTCGCGCGCTCGAGCGCCAGACGCGCGTTGTCGTCGTCGGGGTTGGCGCGAACTGCCTTCGTGTACTCGACGACGGCCAGGTCGTAGTTCCTGGCGGTTTCGGCTCGTTCTCCGGCTCGAAGTCCCGGCCCAGCCCCCGTCGCACAGCCGCTCACCAGGGCCAGGCAGACCACAGGCGCCCATTTGCACGCCCGTCGACTAGCGCTTGACCGGTCCGGCATTGGAGACCTCCGCCCCTCGGGGAATGGAGAACGCGAACGTCTTATCGGCTAGTCCGGGGTTTTCCTTGAAATTCGTGAAGGCGAACGTGGAGCGGCTGCCCTGTTTCTCGGCTACCGTGAGCGACTGAAGCACGAGCGTATTGCGCGCCGCTGCTATCTCCAGCCAATCGGTACTCGGGTTGCGGTTTGCGAGGTTCGAGGCGGAGCGTCCATGTGGGGGATGCGTCGCCGCTCCCCTCACCGAAGCTGACGTTGAAGTCCCGGGTCAGGTTGCCACGACCCGCCAGGAACAACACCGCGGCCTGATCGTCGTCGGGAACTTCGCTCACCACGGCCCGGTTCTCGTCGGGAAAGTACTGGATGAGGCGGACGCCGTCAGAGACGAAGACCTTTTCGTCGGGCGCCTGGTAGGTCCAGCGCATTTTCCCGGGTTTCTTGACCAGCAGTGTCCCTCGCTCGACCCGCTTCCGCTTCAGGACGCCACCCTCGTGCGTATGAACGAAATCGGCCGAGAAGTCCCGGATCGTGTCGTATTTCCGCTGAATCGACGTCGCGACCTCGTGCGCCGTCTGGGCCGTCTGTCCGGATGCGAGGCCCAACCCGAGGCCTGACCCCAAGCCCGACCCCAAAAGTGACGCGATCGGGATGGCGGCTGCAATGGCACGCAAGCGCCAGCCCATGGCTCGACCCCGCGGAGAGAGAACAGAGAGCTGTTCGAGCGGTGACCTCTGATTCATGCGGTTTTCAGTTGGGCAGGGCCGGCAAGCCCATGTTACCACCCGGGCGCCGCGCGGGTCAGGGCGCCTTCGACAAGCTCAGGGCAGTCGGGCGCCTCGACGCTTGGCGGCAATGAACTCTCGGACGGCGGCGACGGGCCGCGTGTTGAGGACGTGTCGCGCCTCGACCCAGCCCCGGCGGGCTGTGCCGACGCCAAAACCCATCTGCCGGCTGAGCGCCTCGACGCGGTGGCAGTCGCTATCGATAGAGAGCGTCACACCGGCCTGTGCAGCTGCCCTGGCTCGCTCGCCCTCGAGATCGATGTGGCTCGGTGCCCCGTCCACCTCGAGGGCCGTCCCGGCTTCCGCAGCCGCGGCATAGAGCGCGTCGAAATCCAGCGCGTATCCGTCGGAATGCCCGACCAGCCGGTTGGCGGGGTGGCAGAGCACGTTGACGAGCGGATGGCGGATGGCCTGGAGGCTGCGTACCGTCAGCCGATCGGCGTCCTGCCGCGCGTGGTCGTGGAGCGACGCCAGAACGATGTCGAACGATTCGAGCACGCTGTCCTCGAGATCGAGGCGGCCATTCGCGAGGATGTCGACTTCGATGCCGTGGAAGATGGCCATCTCTGGAAAGCGCTCGCGCAACGCCGCGATCTCGTCGCGCTGATGGCCGATGTCGTCGCGGGCGAGGGTCCGCGAGGCGGCAGCGCCTGACGAATGATCGGTGATGGCCACGTATTCGTAGCCGAGCGCGTGGCACGCCTCGACCATCGACTCGAGGGCGTCACGGCCGTCGCTATAGGTCGTGTGCATGTGGAGGTCGCCCCGGATCTCGCTCGCTTCGACCAGTGAGGGAAGGGCGCCTGACGCTGCTGCCTCGATCTCTCCGGATCCGTGCCGAAGTTCTGGGGCGATGTACGCGAGGCCGAGGCTGGCATAGAGCGCGTCCTCACTGGCGTATGGCGAACCAGCGAGACCGCGGCGATACAACTCGAGGAGGTGTCCATCGGAGCCGGTGGCGCGACAGAGAATCGAGCCGTAGGCACCGGGATGAGCCAGCAGTACTTCGAGCGAGATACCGCGATGCGTGCCTGCGACGCGCCCGTCAGTTCGCGTCGCGGTTGAGGACAGGAGCCCGCTCTGGGCAATCGCTCGGCTTGCGGCGGCAGGATCCTCCGTCCGGCCGACGAGAACGAACGAGGTCACAAGCGGCTCAACTCGTCGGAGGTCTCCGGCGACATCGAGCGTCTCGAGGTCCGGGCACGCGCGCGTGATGACTGAGATGCAACTGTCGATCAGGTCCCAGGCCCGTCCGAGCGGGATGGGGCGGAGAGAAATCACGCGCCGAACCGCCGGCTGGCCGAGGGCGGCGAGATGGCGCAGGCTTCGAAGGGAAATGCGTCAACGAGCGGCGGGGCGACTGGCATGGGGACTCTCACGAATTGTCGCCAGCCGCCGGGCGGAGTGTCAACGCGCCCGGTCAGACGCTGTGGGTGTGCGAAGCCTTTGCCGAGACCTCCCACCCCTGCGACCGTCGCTCGCAGACGATGCATTTCAGGAACATCGAGCCGCGTTCGCACGACACGCAGTAGTCATGACCGGTCACGTAGCAGCGAATCCAATTCCACATAGCACACCTTACTTGTTGTTGAAGACTGACGCGATCGCTCGAGGGCAAGGAAGGTGCCAGAGTGGGACACGCGGTAACCTGACGAAAAATAACTCGAATCGTTGGAAATCCGGGTAAAGGGTTGCGCGATCAGCGCATCGGGCATCGACCCGAAGATTACGATCTTGAAGGCAGGATCACGATCGTCGTCGTCACTTGGAAAAGTCGACGGTCACCGGTGAGTTTGTGCCTGCCTTGATCGTGGCGCTGACTTTCTTCTCGCCGTACTGCGGATTCTTGAAAACGAATTCACGCTGGCCCAGCGGAACAGGCGTGCCCGCCAGGGGCGTATCGCCGAGCTTCTGTCCGTCGAGCCAGACCTCGGCCCAGGGGACGGCGTTGAGATTCACGGTGCCACGCGGATCGACGTTGACCGACTTGACCTCGCCCGGCTCGATATCGACCTGCTCGACCGCGCTGTAGCCGAGTTCCTTGTTGGTGAGCGTCAGCTGGTGTCGGCCCGGCGGCAACATCAGACGGCTCTGCTCGGTGTTTCCGATGCTGCGGCCATCTGCCGCCACTTGCAGCACGATCGGCGCGAATACCGCGACCCACCCTGAGAAAACCGGGATGTCCAGCGTCTCGGTCTTCCCGGCGGTGGTCCGCACGCTCTTGACGATTTCACCACCCGTGGTCTGAAACGTGAGGAGGTGCCGCCCCGGGGACACGTCGAGCTTGAGGGGCGTCTCGCCAACAGGCTTCCGATCGAGCTGCACCTTGACGCCAGGCGGTTGCGTCTGGATGACCAGTCTCCCTCGTCCCGGCGGGATCGGTGTGTCGGCTTCAGTCGGGGCAGCGGTGGTACTGGGTGACGTCGCGGCCTGCGCTTCCACCGACGCTCCTGGTTCGCCAGGCACGGCCGTGCGTCCGGGCAGGTAAGTGCGACCAACGAAGATCGCGATGCCGGCCACGGCCACTGCGATCGCCGCGAGCTTCCAGGGGAACGACCGCGGTTCTTCTTCGACGATCGAGCCTCCGTGCCCCAGGCCGAGCGTCCCGTAACGCTCGGCAGGCACATGCACCGGAGCGATGTCCTGGTGTGCCGATCGACGCGCTGTGAAGCCCGAGGGCGGGTCGGCCTTTATCTTCACCTGACCACTTGGCTGCGGTGCGAATTGAACCGGCGGCGGCGCAAGTGGTCCGGGCGTCGCGGGCGACTGCGCCGACGATGTGCCGTATGCCGAGGCCATCACGACTTGAGACGGATAGACGGGTTGAGGCATCGCGCCAACGGGCGTTGGCACGAACGACGGGACCGCGGGCATCGGCTGGCGCACCGGGGGCGGCGGTGGTGGGGGCGGCGGCGGAGCCGGCTGATGAATTGGAACGGGCGGTTCGAACTGTGCGGCGCGCTGCGGCGACACGAGCCACCCGCTTGGGTTCACAGGTCGAGCAGGCTCGGGCGGTGGCGCCGGTGGTGGCGGCGTCTTCTGGCCACTCGTCGTCGAGCGAAGCTTGTCCTTCCGCGCGCGGGCGGATTTCTGTTGCTGGCGCTTTCGCCGACGCGACGACGCCGAGTCCTTCTCTGGTTCGGCCTCCGGTTCGGGCTCGACTGCTGGAATGTCCGAAGGCTCGGCGACAGTCGACTGTGGCTCCACGAATGGTTCGACCGCGGCGGTCGCAACTTCGACGGTTTCCGCGATTGGCTCGTCGATGGTCGGGAGCGGCCGATACTCCACGTTCTTGTCGGCGGGTTTGTCGGCGGGCTCGGCCGCCGCGACGACGGGCGTTTCTTTGCTTGACTGGGGGATTGGCTCCTTAGCGATTGATTCCTCGGGGGCGGTTTCCTCAGGCGTCTCCTCAGGCGTCGCCAGAGGCGTCAGCGCATCGGCCAGCTCCTCGACGACTGTTTCTTCAGGCTCGTCGACTGGCGACGGATCGATGGCGGGGAACCGGTGGACGGTGCTCGGCGCGGCCGCCAGCATGTTCTCGTCCGCCATGACCTCGTCGAGCGGTGGCAGGTCGTAAATTTCGTCTTCATTTCCACGCTCGCCCAGGGGCTCGCGGTCGTGTCGCTCGCCCAGGGGCTCGCGGTCGCCGCCTAGGGCTCGCGGTCGTGTCGCCCGCTAGCGGCTGGCTCTCGAGGTCGGACTCCGTCTCCAGACTGTCGAACGACAGCTCCGTTTCGATCGTGTCATCGTCAAGCGTGTCGGCCGCCGGGGACGCAACCTCGGCGTCAGCCTGGCTCGGAGACTCGAAGCTGTCGAGAAACTCGTCGAGCTCCGGCACGCGCGGGCTGTGGGCAGCCGGGTTGCGGTTGGCCAACAGGCCGTCGTGCGAGGACTCGTTATCGGTGGCATCGCCGGAGAATTCCCCGTCCATCTGCGCGGCGAAGTCGATGACGGCCTGCCGGCAGACATCGACGCCGATCTCGCGCCGCACGAGCTGTCGCACGTCGTCGACCGCCTCGTCGGCACTGGCGTAAGGACGGCGTCCGGGAATCGGGAGTGCTCGTTGGAGGAACCGCTGCAGTCCGGTCGCGAATGCGCTGCTGCCGCGAATCTGCGCGACCTCGATCACTTCCATCAGCAGCGATGGCAGGGCGTCAGGGTATTCATCCAGTCGCAGATTGCGGCCGAGGATGAGCGCCACGCCGCCAAGCGTGACCTGGGCGATGTCGGCGGCAGCATCGAAGTGAACGGCGCCATCGCCGGCGGGTGACGCGACGCCGAACCGGTGCCAGAGACGCAGGCGGGGCAGGTTGAGACGCTCGACCGCCGATCCGAATGACGGATCGAGGAAGACGAACTGTCCATCCGGTGTGAGGACGGTCCGCGACGCGTCGATGAGCCCGTGCGTGAGCCCGCCGTTATGAAGCAACGTGAGCGCGGGGAGGCTCTCGAGCAGGTAACCGAGCGCGACATCGACACCAGGCACGATCGACGCGTCGGCGGTCGCCTCGAGAAGGTCTGAGAGGCGGCTGCCGGTGATGAACTCCGCGAGGACCGTGAGCTCACCGGTCGCTGCATCGCGCTCCACCCGGTCCGGCCGGGCGAACCGTTCATCCTCGAACGTGGCCAGGCGGGCGACGCGGCCCCGTATGAGCGATTCGAACGCCGCCAGCTCCGGTTGTACGTGGGCGCGCTCCTGCATCTCGCCCGTCTCGCGGTCGAACGACACAGACCTTCGCCCCAGGCCATCGATGTGGCCGGTTGACGAAATCGACGACGAGAGATCCGGAGCTGATGCCGACATCGCAGGAACCCGCACAACTCTGCAACCCGCACACCATGCAACCGGTTTTGTACCAGGCGACCGTTCGGGACTTTTCCGAATGTTTCAGGGAGTTTGTGAGTGCAGGCCAGCAGCGGTCACGCGTGGAAGTGACCAGAACGTAACCATCGATCCAAATCCTGTAATCGAACGACAATCACGTGCGCGGCGCCGCGCGAGCGGGCAATCTATTGGCCGGTCGGTGACAATCTGCGCAGGTGAGTCCCGAGGTGGGACACGCCTTTCGCGTCAGGAAGGTGCGCTGATGATGACTTGGATGGCAATAGCGGTGGGTGGTGCACTCGGGTCGGTGTGTCGGCACGCAGCGAATCACCTCGTTCACACACAGTGGCTCACGACGCGATTTCCCGCCGGCACTGTGGTGGTCAACGTCTCCGGATGCCTCGTGATCGGACTGCTGGCGGGGTTGCTGGCAGCCAGCCGCATCACGCTACCAGTGCACTGGCGCGAATTCATCTTCGTCGGTTTGCTCGGTGGGTACACCACGTTCTCGACATTCGGGCTGGACACATACCTGCTCGCACGGACGCACGCGCCAGGTTCCGCGGCGCTGAACGTCTCTATTCAAGTAATCGGCGGCTTGATGGCAGTGTGGCTCGGCTTTCGCCTGGGTGCCCGGTGATGAAGAGCTCAGACGATCTAACCGACTTACAGGCCCGCCTTCGCCGAGGCTACGGCGGGTAACCTTCGCGTGAATAGTGAGCGAAGGTTGGTGGACGGCGCGAGGATCGAACTCGCGACCTCCGCATTGCGAACGCGGCGCTCTCCCAGCTGAGCTAGCCGCCCACTCTTATTTTGTACTAACGCGTACCAGTTCAGACCGCCGTGACGGCCTACAGACAATCCAAGAGTGTAACACGCCCACACTCCGGATGGGGAATCGCAACGCCTGTCACGAGCCCAGCGCATCCAAGTACTTCAGGGCGCCGCCGGTATTGAAAATCACCACCGTGTCGCTGGGTTTGACGACGCCGTCTCGGAGCAGCTGCTTGACCGCCTGGAGTGCCGCACCACCTTCGGGAGCGGCGCTGATCCCCTCGCGGCGGCCGAGCTCGCGCATGCCTGCCACCATGTCCGTGTCCTGGACAGCCACCGCCGTACCTCCGCTTTCGCGTACAGCGCGCAGCACGAGAAAGTCGCCGATCGCCTTGGGCACGCGGAGTCCGTCGGCGACCGTTCGTGCATCGGTCCACATTTCGGAACGCTCAGCGCCCTGCTCGAACGCCCGGACGATTGGCGCACAATGCTCGGCCTGCACTGATACCATCCTGGGCCGCCGGCCGGGTTCCAGCCAGCCGATGTGTTCCATCTCTTCGAAGGCCTTCCACATCCCGACCATGCCGGTCCCGCCGCCGGTCGGATAGACGATCCAGTCAGGCAGCGACCAACCCAGCTGCTCGGCGACCTCGTAGGCCATCGTCTTCTTGCCCTCGATTCGGTACGGCTCCTTGAGCGTCGACATGTCGTACCAGCCGAGTGGCCGACCACGCTCGGCTGCGATCCGGCCGGCGTCGGTGATCAGCCCATCGACGAGCGTGACCTCCGCGCCGTACAGCTCGCACTCGTGGATGAATGGCGCCTTCACATCTTTAGGCATGAAGACCTTGGCTTCGATACCCGCGGCGGCGCCGTATGCGGCAACGGCGTTGGCGGCATTGCCAGCAGAGGGGACCGAGAGCGTCCTGGCGCCGAGATAGGCCGCGCGCGTGACCGCAGCCGAGAGTCCGCGGGCCTTGAAGGAGTTGGTGGGGTTAAGCGATTCGTCCTTGACGTAGACACTTCGCATCCCCAGTGACTCGCCCAGGCGCTTCGTGTGGATGAGCGGTGTCCAGCCCTCGCCGAGCGTCACCGGGACTTCGCCGTCGAACAGCGGCAGCAGCTCGCGATACCGCCACATCGTCGGCTCGCGACCGGCGAGCGAGTCGCGCCGCCATGCGCGTGCAGCGTCGAGGTCGTAGCGCGCGAGCAGGGGAGCGCCGCACGTGCAGAGGTGCTGTTCGACGCGCGGGTCGTACGGTCCGGCGCCACAGGGAACGGAACAGTCCAGGTGGGAGAACAGTGACATCCGCAATGCTGAATGCTGAATGCTGAGTGCTGAAGTGAATTCAGAATTTCAATTCAGCATTCAGCATTCAGCATTGCTATTTACCCAACAGCTCGGTGTCCTTCTTCTTCTGCAGGTCGTCGATCGCCGAGATGTGTTGGTCGGTGACCTTCTGCACGTCTTCGAGGCCGCGCCGCTCGTCGTCTTCCGAGATCTTGTGGTCCTTCAGCAGCTTCTTGAGGCGGTCGTTGGCATCGCGGCGAGCCTGGCGCACGCCGTTGCGTCCCTCTTCGGCGTACTTGTGCACCAGCTTCGACAGCTCTTTGCGACGCTCTTCAGTCAGCGCCGGCAGCGGAATCCGGATCGCCTTGCCATCGGTCGCGGGATTCAACCCGAGGTTGGCACTGCGAATCGCCTTTTCGATTGCCGCCGTGAGCGACGGGTCGAACGGCTGGGCGACGATCATTGTCGGCTCGGGGATCGAGAGTGAGGCCACCTGATTGAGCGGCATCTGGGATCCGTAGGCTTCGACGTGCACGGTGTCGAGAATCGTGACCGACGCACGGCCCGTCCGGACACCGCCGAACTCGCGCCGCACGTGGTCGATCTGTCCATCCATCCGCTTCTTCAGCTCGGCAAACAACCCCTTGATGTCGGTCGCGTCCATACGTTCTCCAAGGCAGTGTCTTCAGACCCTGACGGTGGTCCCGATCAGCTCTCCCATGATCACGCGCTTCAGATTGCCCGCGGTTCGCAGGTTGAAGACGACGATCGGGAGCCGATTGTCCATGCAGAGCGAAATCGCGGTCGCGTCCATCACCTTCAGGCCCTGCTCGAGAACCTTGAGATAGGAAATCTCCTGGTACTTCGTCGCCGCCTTGTCGATCATCGGGTCTGCGGTGTAGATGCCATCGACTTTAGTGCCCTTCAAGATGACGTCGGCCTTCATCTCCATCGCCCGCAGCGCGGCCGCGGTGTCAGTGGTGAAGTACGGGTTGCCGGTGCCGGCGGCAAAGACGACGACGCGGCCTTTTTCGAGGTGGCGGACGGCGCGTCGCCTGATGAAGGGTTCGGCCACCGATCGCATCTCGATCGCGGTGGCGACACGAGTCACGACGTTGTGCTTTTCGAGCGCGTCCTGGAGGGCCAGCGCGTTGATGACCGTCGCGAGCATGCCCATGTAGTCGGCGGTGGCGCGGTCCATGCCCTTGGCGCTCGCGGCGAGCCCGCGGAACAGATTGCCACCGCCAATCACGACCGCGGTCTGCACGCCGAGCTGCTGGATTTCGCCGATGTCCATGGCAATTCGGCTGGCGACCGCCGGATCGATTCCAAACTGCTGCTCGCCCATCAGGGCTTCGCCAGACAACTTGAGCAGGACGCGGTGGTACACGGGCACGGACATAGCGTGGGGGATTATATCTGACGCTTGTCGGTTCAGCGTTCAGGGTTCACGGTTCAGCGTTCGGGTGTCCCGAGCTGCAATGTTTGGGGCCTGAGCCGTGAACTTTGGCAGAACGCTGAACCTTGAACCGTGAACCTTGAACGTTGAACCGTCTTTTACGCCTCTTCGCCAAGCTTGAAGCGAACGAAGCGTGGGACGGCGATGTTCTCGCCAAGTTTGGCGATTGCGCTCTGCACGAGCTGTCCGATCGTGAGCTTCGGGTCGCGAATGGACGGCTGGTCCATGAGGCAGACCTGCTCGTAGAAGCTGTTCAACTTGCCTTCGACGATCTTGTCGATGACCTGGGCCGGCTTGTTCTGGCCTTCCATCTGCGCGCGGTAGATGGCGCGCTCGCGCTCGAGCACGTCGGCGGGAATCTCCTCGCGGCGGACGTAGGTCGGGCTCGCGGCGGCGATGTGCATCGCGATCTCCCGGGCCATGCCCTGGAAGTCGTCGGTGCGCGCGACGAAGTCCGACTCGCAGTTGATTTCGACGAGCACGCCGATCTTGCCGCCCATGTGAATGTAGCTGCCGATCAGTCCCTCGTTCGTGGAACGGCCGGCCTTCTTCGACGCTTGCGCCAGACCGCGCTTGCGGAGGATGGTCGTGGCTTCGTCCAGGTTCCCCTTGGCTTCGGTGAGCGCGGCCTTGCACTCCATCATTCCCGCGCCCGTTTGATCGCGGAGCTTCTTGACCAGTGCTGCTGTAATCTCCATTGCCTCTCCTGCTTTTCAAGCTTCCAGCTTCCGCTGCCAGCTTCCCGCCGGAGCGATACATCTCTTTTTTGCCTCGAGCTGGAAGCTGGTAGCCGGCAGCTGGAGGCTGTACGTAAGAACGCCGGCGCGGACGAGCCCGGCCGGCGCGAGAATCGATAGCGCGTGCCGCCTAGACGGTGGCTGTCGAAGTGGCTTGTTCGGGTCGCGACGGCCGGACCGCACTTCCCGATCGCGCCCGCCGGCCGCGATCGTCGGCGTCCGATTCGTCGTCGGCCTGGACTGACTCGCGGATGCCACGGCCGCCGAGCACCGCATCGGCAATCCGCGACGCAAACAGGCGAATCGCGCGGAGCGCGTCATCGTTGCCGGGGATGACGTAGTCGACTTCGTCGGGATCGCAGTTGGTGTCGACGACGCCAATCACTGGAATCTTGAGCTTCCGCGCCTCGTCGACCGCGATCTTCTCCTTGCGCGTGTCGACGACAAACAGCGCGTCTGGCAGCCGGGACATATTGCGGATGCCTTCGAGGTTCTTCTGGAGCTTGCGCTTCTCCTTTTCGATCTGCGCGATCTCCTTCTTCGAGAGCGTGTCGTAGCGGCCGTCGGTCTCCATCGCCTCGAGGTCGCGCAGGCGTGACAGGCTTCGCTGGATGGTCGTGAAGTTGGTCAGCAACCCGCCGAGCCAGCGCTGGTTCACGAAGAACATCCCGCACCGCTGCGCTTCTTCCGCCACCGCGTCCTGCGCCTGCCGCTTGGTGCCCACAAACAGGATCGTGCGTCCCTCGGCGGCGAGATTCATCGTGAACTGCTCGGCGTCCCGAAACAGCTTGGCGGTCTTGGCCAGGTCGATGATGTAAATCCCGTTCCGCTCGCCGAAGATGAACGCCTTCATCTTCGGATTCCAGCGCTTGGTCTGGTGGCCGAAGTGGACTCCTGCTTCGAGCAAATCCTTCAACGCGATGCCGGTCAAGCTTCCTCCCCTTGATGGCTGTCAGCCCGCAGCCGTCAGCCTTCAGCGGAATTGCTGACAGCTGACAGCTGAAAGCTGCTAGCTGAACTATCGCTTGCTGAACTGGAAGCGCTTACGCGCGCCCTTCTGTCCGTATTTCTTCCGTTCCTTGATGCGCGCGTCCCGGGTCAGGAACCCGGACTTCTTGAGTCGTTGCCGCAGCTCGACGTTGTATTCCACGAGCGCCCGCGCGATGCCGAGGCGGAGCGCGCCCGCCTGCCCGGCGATTCCACCGCCGGCGAGCGTCGCCAGGACGTCGAACTTGTCTGCAGTTTCCGTGACCGCGAGCGGCTGCTTGATCTGCGTGCGCAGCGCCTCGGTGGGGAAGGCCTGTTCGATGGTCTTGCGGTTGATGACGAACCCCCCGCTGCCGGGGCGAAGAAACACTCGGGCGGTCGAAGTCTTGCGGCGGCCCGTGCCGTAGTACTGAATCCCTGCTGCCACGTTAGGCGACCTCTCGCTTGGTCAACTTGTCCCTGTCCTTTTTTGCTTTCTTACCAGCGACCGTCAAATTGCGCGGCTGCTGCGCCTGGTGCGGGTGTTTCGCATCGGCGTACACCTTGAGCTTGCGCCACATCGCTTCGCCGAGCGTCGTCTTGGGCAACATCCCGCGGACGGCTTCTTCCACCAGGCGCGCCGGGTTCTTCTGGCGAACTTCCTTGGCGCGTTCCTCGCGCAATCCGCCTTCATACCCGCTGTGGTACCGGTAAAGTTTCTGCTCTTCCTTGCGCCCGGTCATGCGCACGCGGGCGGCGTTGACGACGACGACATGATCGCCAGTGTCGATGTGGGGGGTGTAAACCGCCTTGTGCTTGCCCTGCAACAGGCGAGCTGCTTCGGTAGCCACCCGGCCCAGAACCTGACCGTCGGCGTCAATCACGTGCCACTGTCGGACGATGGTTCCGGCAGTGGGGACAAACGAACCCATAGATCCCTTTCGGCCTTTCTGCTGTCGCCCAGACGCCGGCGGACCCGCCGCTTGGTAGTGCGCGGCGGCGGCGGTCGCTAATCTGCGGCCGACCCGCCGGAGCGTGACGCTGGCAGTCGGCCTCGTTCAAAGGACGGCAAACCAAGAGGATACAGGCGATTCTGGGGGTTGTCAAGGCAAGCGGCGGGACTTCCTGGCGGTTTAGGAGTGCTGTCCCAAAGCCCACCCGGCAGTTTCTGCGATCACAAATCCGTCAGCCGATTGCAATATTGTCGATCGTCCGCCCGGCCGTTTTGCGCTCAGCCGGCCAAAACTGCGCAAAACTGCCGGTTTTGGTAGGAGACCCCTCCGTGGTACCCAACTTGCCCCCCGCTCCTGCCGATACAGAGCCCAGTAGCGGTTGCAGGTGTGCCCACGAGACGGCACCTCTCAGGATAGGACAACCCGGTGTTTGGTAGATCGAAATCTCTCGTCGGCCTCGACATCGGCTCGAGCGCGGTCAAAGCGGTCGAGCTGAAGCCGGCCGGCAAAGGCTACAAGGTCGCCGCGTTCGGCAGTCAGTCGATCTCTCCGGACAGCATCGTCGACGGCGCCATCATCGATGGAACGGCCGTCAGCGACGCCATCCGGCGGCTGTTCGACAGCCTCAAGGTTTCGACGAAAGAAGTCGCCGCGTCGCTTTCCGGCAACGCCGTCATCGTCAAGAAGATCTCGCTGCCGTCGATGACGGAGGCCGAGCTCGCCGAGTCGATCTACTGGGAGGCCGAACAGTACATTCCCTTCGACATCCAGGACGTCAATCTCGATTACCAGATCCTCGGCCGCGGCGATACCGGTGGCAAGAGCACGATGGAGGTCCTGCTCGTCGCCGCGAAGAAAGAGAAGATCGCCGACTACACCGGCGTCATCGGTCAGGCGGGTCGCACCGCGGTCGTCATTGATGTCGACGCGTTCGCGCTGCAGAACGCCTACGAGGTCAACTACGGCACCGAGCCCGACGCCGTGGTCGTGCTACTGAACGCCGGCGCGAGCGCGACCAACATCAACATCCTGCATGGCGACCAGTCGGTTTTCACCCGCGACCTGTCGACTGGCGGGAATGCGTATACCGAAGCGCTCCAGAAAGAACTGAACCTCCCGTTCGAGCAGGCTGACGAACTCAAACGCGGCGGGGTCGTCGAGGGCGTCACGCTCGACGACGCTCGGCCGGTCCTGCGCGCGGTCACCGAGAACGTGATGCTCGAAGTGCAGAAGACCTTCGATTTCTTCAAGACATCGGCCGCCTCCGACCGGATCACGCGGATCGTCGTCAGCGGCGGCGCGTCGCGAGCGGAAGCGTTCGTCGAAATGTTGACCGAGCGCTTTCAGGCCCCGGTTGAACTCTTCGATCCGTTCAAGCGGGTCGCGTTCGACGCGGGCAAATTCGGGGTGAACGTGGCCGACGTGGCGCCCACGGCTGCGGTCGCGGTCGGCTTGGCGCTTCGGCGGGCGGGTGACCGATGATTCGCATCAACCTGCTGGCCGTCGAGCGTGCGCGAACGAAGAAGGCGGCGCGGGTCTTCATCTCGCCGGCGCACCGCGTCACGATTGGCGCGAGCCTCATCCTGATTGCCACGGTCCTCGGCATCGGCTGGTGGTTCCTGTCGCTCCGCCAGCAGTCGGCTCAACTCGATCGGGACATTGCCGCGGCCGAGTCCGAGACCATCAAGCTGCGTTCGGTCCTGGCACAAGTGCAGAAATTCGAAGCCCGGAAGGCCCAGCTCACGCAGCGCGTGACCCTCATCGAACAGCTGCGCCGGGGGCAGTCAGCACCAGTTCACGTCCTCGACGAGATCAGCCGGAGTCTTCCCGATCGACTGTGGCTGACCGAACTCAAGCAGGTTGGCACTGACTTCACGATCAGCGGCTTTACTGCGTCCCTGCCGTCACTCTCGGACTTCGTCGCCAGCCTCGAGGCGACGAAATGGTTCAAGCGGCCGGTGGAAATCCTCGACAGCCAGGTGCAAACCGACAAGACGGCTGGCGATCTCGTGAAGTTTTCCATCAAGGGCGCGCTGAACGATCCCGAAGCGCCGCCACCGCCTCCGCCGGCACCAACAGGCCGTGGCGCGGGTCGTGGAGCGCCGGCGGGACGCGGCGCGAAACCCTGAAGCGTGGTGAAGACAGGTAGAAGCACGTAAACAGCAGGCGTCTCGGCTCGTTGAAGGCCCAGCCGGACGCCACTGATAGGCGAAAAACAGGTATCCATGGAACTGTCGCTCAGCAAACTTCCCTGGTGGGGTCAAATCGGCGCCTTCGTCGTAGTCTGCGCCGGGGCCGTCTACGGCTTCTGGCACTTCTACGTTGCCGAGATGTCGGCCGACGTGAAGATCCGCCAAACGCGGCTGACGTCGCTCCGTGGCGACATTGCTCGAGGCGTGGCGACCGCGCGCCGCCTTCCGGAGTTCGAGTCGCAGGTCGCGCAGCTCGAGTCGCGTCTTGAAAACCTCAGGCAAGTACTGCCTGAAGAAAAGGACGTCGCCGACATCCTCCGCCGCATCCAGGGTTTGGCGACGCAGTCCAACCTCTCGATTCAGCGATTCACGCCGACGGCGGTGGTTCAACAGCCGCTTTACGCGGAGATTCCCTATCGGTTGCAAGCCGAGGGCACGTATCACAACCTCGGGCTCTTCTTCGATCGCATCAGCAAGTTCCCGCGGATCATCAGCGTCAGCGAGATCTGGATTCGCGCCAAGAACCCGGTCGAACCGAACGCGACGATCCTCGCGGAGTGCGTCGCGACGACATTCGTGCTGCAGGAGGCCGCTGCCGGAAGCAAGAAGGGCGGGAAGGTCGTACCCAAACAGCCGGCGGCGGGGAAGTGAGCGCGGTATGACATTTACGCGCCTCGCGCTCGCCCTCCTCCTCAGTTTCTCGACAGGCGCCGTCGCCCGGGGGCAGCAGCCCGCGAAGCCTGCTGCCCCGCCACCGGCGGCTGCCGCTCCAGCGCAACCTGAGAAGAAGCAGGATCTGCCAGTCCTCGATCCGGCGTACGTCTATGAGCCCGCAGGCCGGCGTGATCCGTTCATCAGCCTCCTTGGGCGCGGTCAAGAGGGCAATTCCACCGCCACGCGGCCGGCGGGTCTCCCGGGTCTCCTCATCGGCGAGGTGACCGTCAAGGGCGTGCTCAAAGATCGCGTGGGCTTCATCGCGCTCCTCCAGGCTCCAGACCGCAAGACCTACAACGTGCGCGTCGGCGACAAGCTGTTCGACGGCACCGTGAAATCGATCAACCAGGAGAAGGTCGTCTTCTCCCAGGACGTGAATGACCCGCTGTCGCTCATCAAGCAGCGGGAGGTGCCCAAACCGGTACGTCAGGCCGAGGGGCGGGGTTAATGACTTCGAAAGAGTCGACAACCAAGATGATCGCGAACAGCGAGGATAAAGTGGCGCTCCAGCGGATGGCCGGTCGGCTGTGCATTGTTCTCGGACTGGCCGCGACGGCAGGGATGGTTCTGAGCGCGGCTGCGACGCCGGTGCGGTTGGTTGGCGTCACCACCGAAGGCAACACGGTGCTGATCGAATCGACCGAGCCGGTCGCGTACTCGGTCAGCCGGCCCGACGCGCTCTCGCTCGTCGTCGACATGCGCAACGTGAACGTGTCCGACGCGCGCGCGGATGTCGCGAAGGAAGGCGCAATTGCCGGTGTCCGGCTGGAGCAGGCTCCGACGACTGACGGCCGCGCGCTGGCGCGCGTCCACGTCGCTCTCGCCAGGCCGACAGAGTTCGTCGTCCGGAGCGCCCGCAACACCATCCGGGTTGAGTTGAAGGGCGCCGCGTCGCCGTCGATGCCCGTGCCGGTGCCGACCAAGGCGGCGATACCTGCACCGAAGCCTGTGGCGACTCCGGCCGCGGATTCGACGACGCCTGCGGTTTCGACGACGCCCGCGGCCGCGCAGCCACCAGCGGCGCCCCCGGCCACGGACCTCAAGAGTGTCCAGAGCGTTGAGTCCGGCACGCCGGCGGCGACGATCCTCGAGCGAATCAAGTCGAGCAAGGCCCCGGGCGCGACCACCGTGACGCTCGTGGGCAATGGCCGTCTGGCGTCGCGTGACGTGACTGAGAGCAAGGATCGCCCGCGACGGCTGGTAATCGACTTGCCGAACGTGACGTCGACAGCGCCGGCGCAGACCGCGATCGACAGCCCGCTCGTGACACGCGTCCGCGTTGCGGTCAACAGTCATCAGCCGCTCGTGACGCGCGTTGTCATGGAGATCGCGGGATCTGCGAGTTACCGCGTTGAGCGAAGTGGCGAGA
Organism: uncultured Acidobacteriota bacterium; assembly: GCA_963773005.1. Lineage (GTDB taxonomy): Bacteria > Acidobacteriota > Vicinamibacteria > Vicinamibacterales > 2-12-FULL-66-21 > DATBJJ01. The sequence continues at coordinate 112,119 of CAVYZR010000012.1, read as the reverse complement.
GTGGCCGCGACCTGGCAATCGTGTTCGAGCAGGCGAACGCCGCGAACACGGTCCTTCTGACGCCGGTCGAAGCCTCGACACCAATCCAGCCGGAACCAACGGTTGCGCCCCAGACGGCGATGGCCACCGTCGTCGCTGTCACGAAGCCGGAAACCGTGGGCGAGCCGGTCGATCCGATGTTGGCGTTGAAGGTGGCGGCGGTGGAACGTCCAGCGTCGTCGAGTCCAGCGCCGGAACGCAGCAGCGCTGCGTCAACACCGGCGCGGACGTCTGCGCCACCGCCGCCCCCGCCACCTCCGCCGGCGCGGCCGGCGGCGCCGGCCGCACCGTCGACTCCGGCCGGCGCTCAGCCGCAACTTCAGGCGACGGCGGCGCCAGCCGCAGCCGCAGCGCCGCCACCGGCCACGCCTTCACAGCTTCGTCAGGCGCAGGCGCCGCAGGCCCGGGCCCAGGCCGCGCCCACGCAACCACCAGCGCGGCCGGCGCCGACCGTCCCGGGCTCCACCCGCGGCGATCAGCCCCGCCAGTACACGGGCGATCCGCTGAGTCTCGACCTCGATGGCGTCGACCTGCGCGCGGTGCTGCGGACGCTGGCTGACGTCAGCGGGCTCAACATGGTCATCGATCCCGACGTGCAGGGTTCGGTGGACATCAAGCTGACGGATGTGCCGTGGGATCAGGCGCTCGACGTGATCCTGCGCGGCAACGGGCTCGACTACTCAGTTGACGGGACGATCGTCCGGATCTCGAAGATCAAGACGCTCGAAGACGAGAACAAGGCGCGGCAGTCCGCGGCCCAGGCCGCGGCCGAGCGGCAGGCCCAGGCGGGCGGCCTCGCCTTCGAGACCTTTCCACTGAGCTACGCCAAGGCCGCCGAGATCGCGCCGCTCTTGAAGGGTTCGCTGCGGTTGTCGAAATACGGGCAGGTGCAGGTCGATGTTCGCACCAACACGCTCATCATCGCCGACCTGCCGGAACAGTTCGGCCCGATCCGACAGCTCCTGGCAACGCTTGATCGCGCCGAGCCGCAGGTCGAAGTCGAAGCCCGCATCGTTCAAACGACGAGAGACTTCGCGAAGGCGATCGGCGTGCAGTGGGGCTTGAACGGTCGTGTGATGCCCGATATCGGCAACACGACGAGCCTGGTGTTCCCGAATCAGGGAACGATCGGCGGCCGGCTCGGCGGGACACAGGGAACCACTGACCCCCGCGCCACCGAGCTCGAGCAGACGAGCAGCGGCGTCCGCCTGGGCGTGCCTGATGCGACCTCGGCGATCGGCCTGGCGCTCGGCTCGGTCAACGGCGCGTTCAACCTCGACGTAGCGCTGTCGGCGCTCGAACGCACCGGCAAGGGCCGCGTGCTCTCGACGCCGCGTTTGACGACGCAGAACAATATCGAAGCCGAGGTTGCGCAAGGTATTCAAATCCCGATTCAGGTCGTCGCCAACGAGACGGTCACCGTCTCCTTCAAAGACGCCGTGCTCATCCTGAGAGTCACGCCGCAGATTACCGCGGCCAACACGGTGATCATGAAAATTACCATCGAAAACGGCACCGCTGATTTCAGCCGTCAGGTCAACGGTATCCCGCCAGTGAACACGCAGCGCGCCCTCACGCAGGTGCAGATTGACGACGGTGCGACGACCGTCATCGGCGGCATCTTCGTGAGCACCGAGACCTCGAGCAACGGTCAGGTGCCGCTGCTGCATCGCATTCCGATCCTCGGCTGGCTCTTCAAGAACGAGCGCGTCGAAGACGAGAGTCGGGAACTGTTGATCTTCATCACACCACGTATTTTGAGGAGCTAGGGGTATGAATCGCGGACCAGTGACTTACGAACGCGTCAGTCTGAAGGCGGTCTGGGGCGGCAACGTCGCGAAGTTGGCGGGCCGCATGCTGCCCATGGCGCTCCTGGCCTTGACGATGTTCTCCGCCTCCTGCGGCGACCTGACGCGCGAGGGCACGGCCTCCTCGTACTTGGTGATCAGCGCGCTTGAGGCCGCGTCCGGCGCGCAGCCGTCGAACTTCGGCGCCACGCTCAACTCCGACGTCATCACGTTTGTCGACGGCAGCCCGACGGTGTTCAGCGACATCGGCCGGGTTCGGCTCATGCTCGCGATGAAGGACGCCGGCAGCGTCGATTCGCCGACGTCGCCGACGGTCAACAACTTCATCACCATCGACCGCTATCGCGTGCGGTTCACGCGCGCGGACGGCCGGAACACGCCGGGCGTCGACGTCCCGTACGGGTTCGACGGGGCGTTCACCGGCACCGTCGGGGCGGGCGAGTTCACCGCCGGGTTCGAGCTCGTCAGGCACATCGCCAAAGAGGAGTCACCGCTCCAAGCGCTGGCTCGGAACCGCGCGGTCATCATCTCGACCATCGCCGAGATCACGTTCTACGGACACGACCAGACGGGCCGGGATGTGTCGGTGACCGGTCAGATGCTCGTGTCGTTCGGCGACTTTGGCGATCCAAGCTGAGCTCGCACGGAAAACGAATCCAGACTCCTCATCAGGACTATATGACTCGAGCCCTTAACTCTCGTATCGCCGCAGCGGCCGGCATCCTGGCTCTCGCAAGCGCCTGCACGTTGAGTGATCAGGACCCGCCGCCCCTGACAGGACCATCAGAGTTCGCGCAGTCGATCGTGATTGCGGTCTCGCCTGACGTGCTGCCTCAGGACGGCGCCTCGCAGAGCTTCATCACGGTGACGGCCCGTGACGCGAACGCGCAGCCGATTCGCAATCTGACGATGCGCACCGAGACCCAAGTCAATGGAACGCCCGTGGACTTCGGCAGGCTCTCGGCTCGCAACGTCGTCACCGGGAACGATGGCCGGGCGACCCTCGTCTACACGGCGCCGCCCTCGCCAGCGGTCGCCCCGGATGACTTTCTCCTGGTTGATATCGTCGTTACGCCGTTTGGATCCGACTTCAACAATAGTGCCCAGCGCAGCGCCTCGATTCGGCTCGTGCCACAGGGCCAGGTGGCTCTGCCCTTCGATCTGGTCGCGGCGTTCACCATGACGCCGCTGACGCCGGTCGACGGCCAGACCGTGCTCTTCGACGGGTCGACCAGTACCGGAACGATCTCGGAGTATCGATGGAGCTTCGGCGATGGCGGCCAGTCGTCCGGTCGCACGGCGTCGCACGCATTCAGTCTGCCGGGCACGTTTGTCGTGACCCTCACGCTCGTCGACCCGTACGGTCGAACCCAGTCGAAGTCGCAGTCGATCACCGTGTCGCCCGGCGGTCAGCCAACAGCGGCGTACGTCTTCTCGCCGACCAATCCGAGAGTCGGCCAGAGCGTCAACTTCAATGCGTCGGCCTCGCGTGCACCGGCCGGGAGCACGATCGCCAGCTACACGTGGGACTTTGGCGACGGCTCGCCTCGGGTCACCACCGCCAGCCCGGTCGTCAGCAAGACCTATGGGACGGCGGCGACTTACACGGTGACACTCCTGGTGACCGACAGCTCCGGCCGAACGGCGACGGTCAGCATCACGATGCAGATAGCGCCATAGCGTGGCAGTGATGACAGAAAATCCTCGACTCGAGGAGTTGAAGCGCCGGGTCCAGCGGGACCCGGCGTCGATTTCCTTCGCGGCGCTCGCCGAGGAATACCGCCGCTTCGGCATGTTTGCCGAGGCGATCGACGCCTGCCGCGCGGGGCTCCTGCGGCATCCCTCGTACATCTCCGCGCGAGTCACGCTCGGCCGTGCGCTCATTGAAGTCGGTGAGTTCGACGAGGCCTCGTCGGAGCTCGAGCAGGTCTTGCGCAACGCTCCGGAAAACCTCGCGGCGATTCGCGCGCTCGCGGATATTCATCGCCGCCGCGGCGAAGTGTCCGACGCCGATCACTACCAGGCGAAGCTTCCGCCATCGGAGGCGCCCGTCGAGGCGCAGTCGCCGGTCGTGGTCGAACCGCCTTCCGCGCCGGCTCGCATTGCGGTACAGTCTGTTCCTGTGGTTGTCGATCCCGAACCCCCTGCGCTCCTCGAGCTCGAAGCGCTTCTGGCCGCAATCGGGCGGGCGAGGCGCGACGTGACGTTTCAGGCTGTCCGCTAAGTCGGGCGGTGGCATGAACGGTCGCACCGTTTCGCCGGTCGTGCCCCGTCTGGTTCCCCGCCTTCTCCCCAGACTTGTCAAGGTACGGCAGCGGATGCGTGCTGCCGCCGTGGATGCGCTCGTCGTCTCGCACCTTCCGAACATTCGCTACCTGACGGGGTTTGTCGGGACTGCCGGCCTGGTGGTGCTGACGCCTACGGCCTGCGCCCTCATCGTAGACTTCAGGTACCAGACGGTGGCGCGCGCGCTGCTCTCAGCGAATCCTGAAGCCGCCGGGCATTTCACCGTGGTCGTGCCCCAACAGAGTTACGACGAAACGCTCGCCGACGTCCTGCGCGAGTGCGGCGCCAGACGCATCGGGATCGAGGCGGCGCACATGCCGGTCAGCCGGTTCAATCGCCTGGCCGCCGCGCTGGCCGGGTCGGCGCCGACACCGTTGAGGAGCGCGGACGCCTGTCCGGCGCTGGTCCCGACAGAACGCATCATCGAGTCCGAGCGGGTCGTGAAAGACGAGGGCGAGATCAGCACTCTGCGGGAGGCGGGGCGGCGCCTCGCGCTGGCCGCGCCCGAAGCGGCCTCGCTCGCGCGTGCTGGGCGCTCGGAGCTCGAAGTTGCCGCCGACATCGACGCGGTATTGCGCCGGTACGGGTTCGAGCGACCGGCCTTCGAGACGATTGTGGCCTCGGGACCGAATAGCGCTCTGCCGCATGCCCGGCCCGGCGCTCGTCGTCTTCGCGACGGGGATGGAGTCGTGCTGGACTTTGGCGGGGTCTACGACGGATACTGCGTGGATCTTACGCGCACGGTAGAGCTTGGCGATGCTGGTGCTGATTTTCGCCGTTTGTTCGCAGCAGTGGCAGAAGCTCAGCGGACGGCGTTTGACGCAGTGCGGCCGGGCGTAAAGGCGAGCGTTGTGGACCACGCAGCGCGATCGGTGTTGAGCCGATACGGTCTAGGAGACGCCTTCGGCCATGGCACGGGGCACGGCCTCGGGTTGGAGGTTCACGAAGAACCAAGGGTCGGGCGGTTGCTCACCGGACATCCGGATCTGGTCCTTCAGCCCGGCATGGTGTTCACAATCGAGCCGGGTGTTTACGTCGAAGGCATCGGCGGCGTCCGCATTGAAGACGATGTGCTCGTGACCGACGAGGGTGGCCTGATCCTGACGGCTAACGGAGGGTGATTGGAGTTCGACGATATCGAGCGGATTCTGGAGCTGATGCGCCAGCATGACCTGTCGGAGTTCGAGCTGGAACGGGAAGGGCTGAAGCTCCGGGTCCGCAAGACGAGCTCGGGCTACGTGCCCCTGGCCGCTCCGACGCAGTTGCCCAGCCAGCACGCGGTCGCGCCCCATGGGCCGCCACCGGTCGTGTCCGGGTTCCAGAGCCCGCCGGCATCGGTTCCTCTCGAGGAACCCGAGATGGATCTGGCGGTCGTGAAATCGCCGATTGTCGGTACGTTCTATCGGTCGCCCGAGCCAGGCGCGGCGTCGTTTGTCGAAGTGGGAGATCGCGTCAAGAAGGACCAGGTCCTCTGCATCATCGAGGCGATGAAGCTGATGAACGAGATCACCTCGGAGTACGACGGTGAGCTCACGAGCGCCTACGTCGAGAACGGGCAGCCGGTCCAGTACGGCGAACGGTTGTTTGCCATCAAGACGACCTAACCCCCATGTTCAAGAAAATCCTGATCGCCAACCGCGGGGAGATTGCGCTGCGGGTCATTTGCGCCTGCCGCGAACTTGGCATCAAGACGGTCGCGGTCTATTCCGAGGCCGACGAGAACTCGCTCCACGTCCGCTTCGCCGACGAGGATGTCTGCATCGGGCCGGCGCGGAGCGCCGACAGTTACCTCAACGTCCCAGCCGTGCTGAGCGCGGCTGAGATCACCGGCGCGGACGCGATTCATCCAGGCTACGGCTTCCTCTCCGAGAGCGCCTACCTCGCCGAAGTCTGCGAGGCGTGTCACATCAAGTTCATCGGGCCGGCGCCAAACGTGATCCGTTTACTCGGCGACAAGGCCCGCGCCCGTCGCGCGATGAAGAAGGCCGGCATTCCGATCCTGCCGGGCAGCGACGGACCCGTCGATGGCGAAGAGAAGGCCCTGAAGGTCGCCAACGATCTCGGCTACCCGGTGATCATCAAGGCCGTGGCCGGCGGCGGTGGTCGCGGGATGCGCGTGATTCGCGCCCCCTCCGAGTTGAGCAAAGCGCTCAAGACGGCGCAACGCGAGGCCGAGGCGGCCTTCGGCGTCGGCGACGTCTACATCGAGAAGTATGTCGAGCGCCCACGTCACATCGAGTTCCAGATCCTCGGCGATCACCACGGCGCCGTCGTCCACCTCGGCGAGCGCGAGTGCTCGATCCAGCGCCGCCATCAGAAGCTGCTCGAAGAGGGGCCATCGGTCGCGGTCACCGAGAAGATGCGGCGCAAGCTGGGTGCCTCGGTGGTCGATGCCGCGCGCGCCGTGCAATACACCAACGCTGGAACCTTCGAATTCCTGCTCGACGACAAAGGCAGTTTCTACTTCCTCGAAGTCAACACGCGCATCCAGGTCGAGCATCCGGTCACCGAAGCCATCACCGGCGTCGACATCGTCAAAGAACAGATTCGGATTGCGGCGGGCGAGCGGTTATCGTTCAAACAAGGCGACGTCACCTTCACCGGCCACGCCATCGAGTGCCGGGTCAACGCCGAGGATCCGGATACCTTCACGCCCTCACCCGGGACGATCCAGGCGTTCAGCGTCCCGGGCGGTCCCGGCGTCCGCGTCGACACCTTCGCTCATTCGGACTGCACGATTCCCCCGTACTACGACTCGATGATCGCCAAGATCATCGCGCACGGCCGCGATCGCCAGGAAGCGATCGCGCGCATGCGCCGTACGCTCGAGATGACCGTCATCGACGGCATCAAGACGTCGATCCCGCTTCACCTGCGAATTCTGAGCGACCCGGACTTCGTGGCCGGACGGCTGAGCACCGCGTTCATGGAGCGGTACATCGTCGAGAAGAAACCAGAAGGCGGAAGGCTCGCGGAAGCCGTCTAAGTCGCCTCATGGCTCATGGCTCAGGCAAGTGCTCCGACCGAGTGCTCAGGGCATTTAGCTTGAGCCTTGAGCCCTGAGCCGTACGGGCTGTGCCAAGGATTCCACCATCATCTATCCCATCATCGACACGTCTTTCTGCCGCGATCAGGGCTATGACCCGGTTGCGCTGGCCGAGGCGTGTCTGCGCGGTGGCGCCCGGCTGCTGCAGCTTCGCTCCAAGGACGAATCGAGCGCCAGCCTGACGGCGCTGGCCGATCGGATTGTCGCGGCGGCGCACGCGCGGGGCGCGAAGGTCATCATCAATGATCGCGCCGACATCGCGCGGCTGGCGCAGGCCGACGGCGTCCACGTTGGGCAGACGGACCTTCCGATCGCTGCGGTGAGAAGCATTGTCGGTCCGGGCGCGATCGTCGGGCTGTCGACGCACGACCAGCGGCAGATCGACGAAGCACTGGCTGGCGACGCGAGTTATGTCGCCGTCGGCCCGGTCTTTTCCACAGCAACCAAGGCGACTGGTTACACGGCCCGTGGCCTCGATCTCGTTAGGTATGCCGCAGGCCGAGGCAAGCCGATTGTCGCGATTGGCGGAATCACGCTCGAGCGATCGGCAGACGTTGTCGCCGCTGGCGCGTCCGCGCTCGCCGTGATCTCCGACCTGCTCACCGACAGCGATCCCGAGACGCGCGTTCGCGCCTTTGTAGAGCGCCTGCCGGCGCCGCCGTTCAAGGTATACTGACGCCGTTTTCACGCCGGTGCCAGGCGCTGACTGCCGGTTGTACGGAAAAATCCCTGGAGGGTGAATGGATTCGAATCTCCTGAAGACCAAGTCGATCGAGCAGTTGGTCGGAGACGCCGAGCATGGTTCGAAGGCGCTCAAACGCACGCTCACGGCGATGGATCTGACCCTCCTCGGGATCGGCGCGATCATCGGGACCGGCATCTTCGTCCTCACTGGCACGGCGGCGGCAAACCAGGCGGGCCCCGGCATCGTGTTGTCGTACGTAATGGCCGGCCTGGTCTGTGCGTTCGCGGCGCTGTGCTACGCCGAGTTCGCCGCGATGATTCCCATCTCCGGCAGCGCCTACACCTACGCGTATGCGACGCTCGGTGAGATCTTTGCGTGGATGATTGGCTGGGACCTGATTCTCGAGTACGCCGTCGGTTCGATGACCGTCGCGGTCGGATGGAGCGGTTATTTTCAGCGAATCCTCGCAGGCTTCAGCCTTCACCTCCCCGCGTGGATGTCCGCCGCGCCGGCGGCCGGCGTAGAAGGTGCAATCGTCAACCTGCCGGCGATCTTCATCGTGCTCGTCATTTCGGCCCTGCTGGTCGTCGGCGTCCGGGAGAGCGCCCGGTTCAACGCCGTGATGGTCGCTATCAAGCTCGCCGCCATCCTGTTCTTCATCGTTGTCGGCGTCGGCTACGTCAAGCCGGAGAACTGGTCGCCGTTCCTGCCCTACGGCTGGGCAGGTGTCTCGGCGGCAGCGGCGGTCGTCTTCTTTGCCTACATTGGTTTCGACGCCGTGTCGACGACGGCAGAAGAGGCGAAGAATCCGAGCCGCGACCTTCCCGTCGGCATCATCGCCTCGCTCGTCGTCTGCACGATCCTCTACCTGGCCGTCGCCGGCATCCTCAGCGGCATTATTCCGGTGGTCCAGTTCAAGGCGAACGCGGAGTTCCTGAACGCCCCGGTCGGCTATGCGCTGCACGTGATCAACAAGGACTGGGCTGCTGGTCTCGTGTCGGCCGGCGCCGTCGCCGGCATCACCAGCGTCTTGCTCGTCATGCTGCTCAGCCAGCCGCGCATCTTCTTCGCGATGAGCCGCGATCAGTTGCTGCCTCCCGGCGTCAGCAAGGTGCACCCCAGGTTCCGTACCCGGTACATCACGACGATGATCACCGGCGTGGTCGTGGCCATCGTTGCCGGGTTCACGCCGATCAACGTCCTCGGCGAAATGACGAGCATCGGGACGTTGTTTGCCTTTGTCGTCGTCTGCATGGCCGTCATCATCCTGCGCCGGTCTCGGCCAGACGCCGTTCGGCCTTTCAAGGTGCCCTTCGGCTACGTCATTCCCGTCTGTGGCGTCGTGTTCTCGGCCTACCTGATGGTCAACCTCACGGTGATGACCTGGGTGCGCTTCCTCGTGTGGCTCGACCTCGGCATGGTGATTTACTGGTTCTACGGTCGGACCCACAGTCAGCTCGCGAACGCGGCCGAGGCCGCCGCCCGCACCGGTGCCGAAAGCCTGGGCAACTTCCTCAAGATCGCCGGCTACATGCTGATCTTCAACGGCTTCTGCATCGCGCTCCTGGGCGTGTTGACGCAGTGGGGCGCCATCTCGGAGGAGCTCGCGAAGTGGCATGAGCTCGACACGATGCTTACGAACTGGTTCAGCCTGCATATCAATCCGCAGATTGCCGACGCCTTCGGTCTGAAGATCCTGGCCATCGGACTCGTCGCCACGGTCGTCGGCTTCGTGATCACGCGGTCGTCGAAGAAGTCGTAGGGATCTTGGTGAGCGCACGGCTGCTCGACGGCAAAGCGGTCGCCGCGGCGATCCGAGACGCAGTGCTCCCGGACGTCCGCGCGTTCACCGCGGCGGCCGGCCGGCCTCCCGGACTCGGCATCGTCCTCGTCGGAGAGAACCCGTCGTCAGAGATCTACGTCCGGAACAAGGTGAAGGCCGGGGCCGAGACCGGCTTATGGGTCGATCTTCAGCGGCTGCCTGCGACCGCCCGCCTCGAGGAGCTGCTGGCCCTGGTCGCGCGCCTGAACGCCAGCGACGCGCACGACGGGATCCTCGTTCAGGCGCCGTTGCCCGAGGCGATGGGGAGGCACGCCGCGCAAGCCGTGTTCGACGCGATCGATCCGGGCAAGGACGTCGACGGGTTCCATCCGGCCAATGTCGGTCGGCTCGTGCAGGGCCGTCCGCACCTGGTGCCGTGCACGCCGTCGGGCGTCATCGTCATGCTCGAGCACTATGGCATCCCGATCGCGCGGTCGCGCGCGGTCGTGATCGGCCGCAGCGAGATTGTCGGCAAGCCGATGGCGATGCTGCTCCTCGCGCGCGACGCAACGGTTACGATTTGCCACTCGAAGACGCCGGATCTTCCCGCCGTCGCCCGCGAAGCCGACATCCTGGTGGCGGCGATCGGGCGGGCTGGCTTCGTCACGCCGTCGTTTGTGAAGCCGGGCGCGACGGTGATCGACGTCGGTATCAATCGAGTCACGGATCTTGCGACCGCACAGGCGCTTTTCGATGCCGGCTCGAACCGGCTCGCAGATTTCGAGCGACGGAGATCAGTCGTCGTCGGAGACGTACACCCGAGGGTCGCCGATATTGCCGGGGCGCTGACGCCGGTGCCAGGCGGTGTCGGCCCTCTCACGATCGCCGTGCTCCTCAGAAACACTGTCAAGGCTGCCGCCGCCAGGACCGTCGCCGTGTGACCATGCGCCGCGCGGCCCTGACCGGCGGCATCGCAACCGGGAAGTCCTACTGCCTCGGGCGGTTCGCCTCGCTAGGCGCGCGCGTCGTTGACGCCGACCGCCTGGCTCGCGAGGCGGTCGCGCCGGGAACCGCTGGCTTGGCGCGGGTGGTCGAGCGTTTTGGACCGGCGTTCCTCCTCCCGGACGGCAACCTCAATCGCCCGGCACTGGGCCGGCTCGTGTTTGCCGACCGCACGGCTCGAGCCGACCTCGAGGCGATCATTCATCCAGAGGTCTACCGCCGGATTGGCGAATGGTTCGCGAACCTCCCGGCGGGGACGCAGATCGCCATCGCCGATATTCCGCTGTTGTTCGAAACCGGCCACCAGCACGACTTCGAGTTGGTGATCGTGTGCGCGTGCTCGCGAGCCGAGCAACTCAGACGCCTGACCGCGCGCGACGGACTGTCCGAAGCCGCGGCTCGCGCCCGCCTCGACGCGCAGTGGCCGATCGAGGAGAAGATCGGGCGGGCGCACGTGGTCATTCGGACCGATGCCGGGTTCGCTGAGACCGATCGCGCGGTCGCGGCCGCGTATGAGAGGCTGAGGGCTGGCGGGTGAAGGTCGGGCCCTAGAAGCTACCCCATAAACAAACAGCGCGAACGAGCGGCAGCGAGCCTGGCGAGCGGCGAGGGGCGTCGGGCCCCCGCGAGCGCCCGCCTTCGCGCCGTAGGCGCTTCGGCGAGGTCTCGCCGTAGCTTTAGCGGAGGCGGAAGCCAGCAGGGGGCCGGGGGCCGAAGCCCCCCGGATGAAACTAGTCGACCAGATTGGATACGTCGTGAAGACGACGCACGGGCCGCGCTGGGACTCCTGGGCCGAACCGCCCTCTCCAGCCCAGCGCGACGACGGGCGCCGCCATGAGGGCGAGCGCCAGCCCGAACAGTGGCCAGTTGAATGCCGTGGGCAACACCTGCCTCGTCGCCTCGTGTCCCAGCGGCAGCGACTGAATCGCGTCGGACATGAACACGTAAAGCGCGAGTACGATACCGAGCGCGCCGAGGGCCCACGGTACAGACAGGAAAGACGGCGTGGCGGTCCGATCACGCGACTGTGTGACGAGGGTGCCCCAGACGACCATCAACAGTGCGATCGACGCTGGCGCCAGGACGGGGCCCCACCAGGGAAGCGGCAGTAGAAAGAGCACGTCCCAGTCGAGGAGCGATGTCGGCCATCCGGACATCACTCTGAGAAACACATAGTAGAGAATGTCCCACACCCCGAATGCGAGTGCGCTGTAACCCAGCCGCTCGTGCCAGGCGCGTCCGGCCAGGAGGCCGACCGTCAACAGCATGACGAGCGTCGACGCCTCCCGCACGAGCTCGACCGCGCCCAGCACACCACCGACCGGAAGCGGATTCTGCTGATACGGAACGATTCGATCGACGACGACTCGGATGTAGTACACGCTGGCGGCCTCGACCCACGCCATCGCGACCGCGAACAGGATGACGACGAGCCAGCATCGTCTCGATGGAGCAAGCGGCATCATCGGTTACCCTCCCCAGTTTCGCACGTCGTGTGTTCCTCGTCGATGACGGCCGCCAATTCGCGGATTCGCCGCTCGACGCGATCGATAACATCGTCAGGGGTCGACGTGCCCGCCGTGATGCCGACGACATCGCTGCTGCGGAACCATGCGAGTCGGAGCTCGGCTGGGGACTGGACCTGATGGACCCGCGGACAGCAGAGGCCACACGTCCTGGCGAGCTCGCGGGTGTTGTTGCTGTTCGCACCGCCGACGACAATGACGATGCTCGAATGACGCGCCAGGTCCCGGGCGGCGGTCTGACGGTCCTTGGTCGGTCGGCAGACCGTGTCGATGAAGCGGACGTCGGATTGGGGAAACCACTGCCGTATCAGTTCAACCAGGTGCCGCACCTTTTCGATCGACTGCGTCGTCTGGGCTGCGACACCGATTCGAGGATGTCCGTCGAGTCCCGCGATGTCGTCGTCGTCGAGCACGACGTCGAAGGCGTCCAGGTCGTCGGTCAGCCCGCGAACCTCGACGTGGTTGCGCTGGCCGATGATGACCGGGTGATAGCCGTCGCGGACGAGCGCCTTGATGGCCCGATGCGCCACGCGCACGAGCGGGCATGTGGCCTCGACGACGGTCAGGCCGCGGGCCCGCGTGGCTGCCAGCGCGCGCTCCGAGGTTCCATGCGCCGTCACCATCACTGTCGCCGTCCGTACTTGCTCGAGATCGTGCGCGACGGCTATCCCTTTGTCACGCAGCCCGTCGAGAACGGATGGATTGTGGACCAGGTCGCCGAGGATGGTGAGCGGCCCGGCCTCGGCGTGCTCGCCCGCCAATGTAATCGCGTCTCGGACGCCAAAGCACATGCCCAGAAATTCTGCGCGGATGATTCTCATCGCACGTCCTCATCGTCCGGCGTTAAGAGTCTTCAGACTCTCTATCGACGTATACTTTACAATACAAAGTATAACCGGACGCGCGCGGAATGTGCAAGGGGTTCAGGCTGAGGTGCAGGTCAGGCGCCGATGGAGGTCAGACGTCAGACTTCAAACTTTCCTTCGCCGGCGCAATCCTCTCCTCGATAAACGTATTCCACTCGTGGCACTGCGGGCACTGCCAGAGCAGCTCCGTGCTGCGATAGCGGCAGCGGATGCAGATGTGCGGGTCGAGGTAGAAGACGGCGTCGCGCGTCAGGTCGACGTATCGCGTGACCAGCGCTGGCGCCAGGTCGAGGGTCGAGAGCGTGTGCCAGATGGCCTGATGGAGCGCCAGCGCGTGCGGGTTGTGCACGAGCGCTTCGAACAGGATCTCCAGGGCTTCTGGTGAGCCGTCGCGCGAGGACAAATGGCGGGCCAGTGCCAGTCGTGCGCGCCAGTCCTGGGGGTTGGCTTCGATCAGCCGGCGGCACAGCGCCGGGAACCGTCCTGGGTCGTTGATTTTCGGGTACGCGCCCTCGAGGCGCGCGAAGACGAGGTAGGCCCGCTCGGGAGACTTGTCGATCAGGCGCTCCCACTTGGCGACCGCGGCGGCAGGGTCACCTTGGTAGAAATGAACGTCGCCCAGATTGAGATAGGCCGGGACCGTGCGCTCATCGAGCTCGATCGCCGCCGCGAAGCGCCGCGCCGCCTCGGCATAGTCCATTCGCTTCAATGCGTCGAGGCCGAGCTCGTTCTCCAGGAACGCGAGAATCTCCTGGTGGCGAGACTGAGATGTATCGGTGTCGCGTCGCGCCAGTTTGCGCCGGGTGGCGTGGGCGTCAGCCCACTGGTGCTGCTCTTCGTAGAGCTTTTCGAGGTTGGACAGAGCGTACTGGTTTTCCGGGTCGAGACGCAGCACTTCGGTGAAGGCTTCGAGCGCGCGATCGACGAAGCCGCCGCGCTTGTAATCGAGCCCCAGGCAGAGCAGCACGTTGGCGTGCTCGAGCTTGCGCAGGTCGGGCCGCTGCAGGAGGTTCTGATGCTCCTGAATCGCTCGGCCGACCTGGCCCTTCTCGCGGTAGAGGTTCCCCAGTATCAGATGGATTTCGAGAGGGTCACCGGCCGTGGCCGCGGCCCGTGTCAACTCGTCGATCGCGCGCTCGGTCTGGTTCGTCACCAGGAAATTGAGCCCGAGCATGTAGTGGGGGGATTCGCGCGCGCGCCGCCGATCGATCCACTGGCCGTCGCGAAGCTTGTAGCGCTCCCAGGCCTTGCCAATCGCCAGGCCGGCCAGCAGCGCGACGAGCGTGCTCAGGAGTATGGCGTAGCCGTCCATCACGCCTGAGGAAGATGCTGCCGCAGCACGTCGTCCCAACGCTGCTGCGCGCGGAGTACCAGCTCGACGAGCTCGCGCACTGCGCCTCGGCCACCGGCGACACTGCTGACCCAATCCACCCGCTCGCGCACCTCTGCTGCAGCGTCGGCCGGCGCGGCCGACAACCCGACCCGCGCCAGAACTTGCAGGTCGAGGAGATCGTCGCCCATGTAGGCCACATCGTGGTCGTCGACCTTGGCGTCGCGAATGATCTGCTCGTAGGCGGCGATCTTGCTCTTCACGCCCTGCTCGACAATCCGAACCGCGAGTTGTGCGGCGCGGTGCGACGTAGCGCCCGACGAGCGCGCCGACAGGAGCCCGACCGTCAGCCCGGCGCGCTGCGCCCAGACGATCGCCGCGCCGTCGCGGATGTGGAAGCCCTTCGATTCGGAGCCGTCCGCATGCATGATGACTTCGCCGGTCGTCAGGACGCCGTCAACATCGAAGAGGAGGAGGCGGACACGCGAGGCTTTGGCCTGAACGGACATGTCTGAATGACTAGAAGCTATCGCAAAAAGAACTGTTCAAAGCTTCTCACCGCTGAGGACGCTGAGGTCGCAGAGAAAGACCACAAAACATCTCTGCGTTCTCGGCGCTCTCCGCGGTGAAAGGCTTTCTGGGCGCTGCAACGGCGTCATGCATGGCCAGATTACAGGCCACCTCATAGACCCCCGCCGTGTCGTCCGTGTGATCCGTGGCACCTGGAGCCTATCTCATAAACCCGATCCGTGTTGTTCGTGTGATCCGTGGCTTAGAACATCTGCAGCCGCCACAGATCGTGGAGATGCACGACGCCATCGACGGTGCCGCGGGAGTCGGTGACGATCACCGAAGTAATCTTGTGGGTTTCCATGATCTTCAGCGCCTCGACGGCCAGGAGCTCGCGTCGAATCGTAATCGGATTCGGCGTCATCACTTCGCCGGCGGTCAGACCGAGGACGTTGGTCGAACGGCTCATGAGGCGGCGCAGGTCGCCGTCGGTAAACACGCCAACCAGCCGGCCGCCGGCGTCGGTCACCGTGGTCATGCCGAGCCGCTTGCTCGACATCTCATGGAAAACCTCCGGCATGGGAGTGGTCGTCTTCACGACTGGCGCGGCCGAACCGCTGATCATCACGTTTTCCACCTGCATCAGCCGACGCCCGAGCTTGCCACCAGGATGAAGCGACGCGAACTGATCCTCGCGGAACCCCTTGCGAACGAGCAGCGTCATCGCCAGCGCATCGCCCATCGCCAGGGCCGCGGTCGTGCTGGCCGTCGGCACGAGGTTCATCGGACAGGCTTCCTTGGCGATGGAGCAGTCGAGCGTCACGTCCGCGGCTTTGGCCAGCGTGGATGCAGGATCGCCGGTGAGCGCGATCAGCCTGGCGCCGAGGCGTCGGATTGATTCGAGCAGGCGCAGCAGCTCCTCGGTTTCGCCGCTGTGGGACAGCGCGATGACCACGTCGTCGTCGCGAATCGCACCGAGATCGCCGTGGGTCGCCTCGGCCGGATGAAGGAACCAAGCCGCCGTCCCGGTGCTCGAGAGAGTTGCAGCAATCTTTCGGCAGATGATGCCCGACTTGCCCATGCCGGTGACGATGACGCGGCCCCGGCATTCGAACAGGAGCTGGACTGCGCGTTCGAAATGCCCGTTGACGCGATCGACGAGCCCGAGGATGGCGGCCGCTTCGGTGCGGAGTACTTTGCGGGCGAGGTCGAGTGCTGACGCGGAGTCAGTGGTCATTTGTCGTCGTTGGTCCAGCGAAAGCCGGAGACTACGCCCGCAGCGTTGTCACCCGTAGTGTCCGGCTTGAGCCGGACCGTCCGATCGGTCACCGCGGCGCGGTCAATTGCGTGAATTCGCGTCAGCCGCTCTAACAACGGTTCCAACAGGTCGAGCCGGAGCGCGTTCTGCGCGTCGCTCCTGGCTTTCTCGGGCTGCTCGTGCACCTCGAGGAACACGCCGTCGACGCCTGCGGCCACGCCGGCTGAGGCCAGCGGCTCGATGAACTCCGCCTGCCCGGCCGTGACGCCGTCACCGGCGCCTGGCAACTGAAGGCTGTGCGTGACGTCGTAGACGACCGGGTAGCCGATGGCGCGCATGATCGGAAAGGCGCGCATGTCGACCACGAGATTGTGGTAACCGAACGTGAACCCGCGCTCGGTCACGATCACTTGTTCGTTTCCGGCCGCAGTGATTTTCTCGATCGCGTGCCGGATGTCGGCCGGCGCGAGGAACTGTCCCTTCTTGAGATTGACGACGCGCCCGGTGCGCGCGGCGGCTTCGAGCAGGTCGGTCTGGCGCGAGAGGAACGCCGGAATCTGGAGGACGTCGGCGATCTCGGCGACCGGCGCCGCATGCGCGGGCTCGTGGATGTCGGTGAGAATGGGAACGCCCGCCCGCTCGCGCACGCGCGCGAGGATCCGCAGGCCCTCTTCGAGCCCCGGGCCGCGGAACGATCGCCCGGAAGTGCGGTTGGCCTTGTCGTACGAGGCCTTGAAGACAAACGGAGTGCCCGCGCGTCGCGCGATATCACGAATCGCGACGGCGGTATCGATCGCGTGGGCTTCGCTTTCGATGACACACGGACCCGCGATGAGCAGCAGCGGACCGCCGCCCACCGTGAGTCCGGCAAACTGAATCGGCTGCACGCGCCCTTAACCTACCACGGACGCCGCCGGCTGCGTCTGCGCCGCGCGCGCATGCCGGTGGCTGGCTTCGACGAATCCGGCGAACAGCGGATGTGGCTTGAGTGGTTTCGACTTGAACTCGGGGTGGAACTGCACCGCGACGTACCACGGATGCGTCGGCAGTTCCACGATCTCGACGAACTTGCCGTCGAGCGACCGGCCGACGATCTCGAGTCCGTTCTCGGTCAGCGCCTTCTCGTACAGGCAGTTGAACTCGTAGCGATGGCGGTGCCGTTCGTGAATGACGTCCTCGCCGTAGAGCTCGCGTGACCGCGAGCCGGCCTTGAGCTCACACGGGTAGGTGCCGAGCCGCATCGTGCCGCCGAGGTCGTCGACGCCAAGCAGATCGCGCAGCTTGTAAATCAGCTTGATTGGCGTGTCCGGATTGCACTCCGTGGAGTCGGCCGCTTCGAGTCCTGCCACGTGACGGGCGTATTCGACCGCGGCCCACTGGAAGCCATAGCAAATCCCGAAGTACGGGATGCGCCGTTCCCGCGCGACTTCAGCCGCCCGCATCATCCCGCGTGTCCCACGATCCCCGAAACCGCCGGGCACGAGGATCCCATGGGCGCCGTCGAGCAGCTGCTCACCGCCAGGTTGCTCGAGCGCCTCGGCTTCGATCCATCGGATGTTCACGCGGAGCCGGTGCTTGAAGCCGCCGTGATAGAGCGCTTCGTTGAGGCTCTTGTAGGAATCCTCGTAGCCGACGTACTTGCCGACGACGTGAATGGTGATCTCGTCGTCCGGATGACGGATGCGATCCACCAGATCGGCCCACGCATCCATCCGGGCTTCGGTCTGCGGCAGATGGAGCCGGTCGAGCACGATCCGGTCGAGGCCTTCGCCCGCAAGCACGAGCGGCACTTCATAAATACTCGAGACATCCTTGGCCGTGATGATCGCCTCTTCATCGACGTCGCAGAACAGCGCGATCTTGCGCTTGATGTCCTGATCGAGGAAGCGATCGGTCCGGCAGAGAAGGATGTCGGGCTGAATGCCGATGGCGCGCAAGTCCCGCACGCTGTGCTGCGTCGGCTTGGTCTTGAGCTCGCCGGCGGCACCGATGAACGGAACCAGCGTCAGGTGAACGTAGAGCGTGTTTTCCCGGCCGACGTCCTGGCGCAGCTGACGGATCGCCTCGAGGAACGGCTGGCTCTCGATGTCGCCGACCGTGCCGCCGATCTCGACGAGGACGATGTCCACGTTGCGCGCGACGGCCCGGATGCTGTCCTTGATCTCGTTGGTGATGTGGGGGATGACCTGAACCGTCCGCCCCAGATAGTCGCCGCGCCGCTCCTTCTGAATGACCGAGAGGTAGATCTTGCCGGTCGTCCAGTTGTTGTTTCGCGTCGTGACCTGGTTGGTGAAGCGTTCGTAGTGTCCCAGATCGAGGTCCGTCTCGGCGCCGTCGTCGGTGACGTAGACCTCGCCGTGCTGGTAGGGGCTCATCGTCCCTGGGTCGACGTTGATGTAAGGGTCGAACTTCTGCAGGGCGACCTTGTATCCGTGTCCCTCGAGTAAGGCGCCGATCGAAGCGGCGGCGAGCCCCTTGCCGAGCGACGATACGACGCCGCCGGTCACGAGGATGTATTTCACGGGCCTGGCGGGCCGGGGTTCCTGATTCACGATGACGTCGCCCATGTGAGTCTGCGCGCTCCTGATTGTTTTCTTGAGCTGTCGACGATTCTCCGGACGCGCTCCAAATCGTCCGGCGTGTCTACACCGATAGAGTCGTACTGCGTTTCGATGGCTTTGATCTTGATGCCGTGCTCGAGAGCGCGAAGCTGCTCGAGCGCTTCGGACTGCTCGAGCGCCGTCGGCGGGAGTCCTGCGAGCAGCAGCAGGCACTCGCGCCGATAGACGTAGAGGCCAACATGCCGCCAGGCCGGTGCGGCTGGACTGTCCTCGCGCTGATAGGGAATCGGAGCGCGCGAAAAGTAGAGCGCGTAGCCGTCGCGATCGACGACCACCTTTGTCACGTTGGGGTTCTTGAAGTCCGCCGGATCAGCCAGGCGCCGGCGCAGTGTGCTCATCCGCAACGCAGGGTCACCGTCAAACGGCGCGACGGCCTCGTCGATCATCGCCGGCTCGATGAGCGGCTCATCACCCTGCACGTTGACGACGAGATCGCAGTCAGGCGTCTGCCGGGCGATCTCGGCGAGGCGATCGGTGCCGCTGCGGTGATCGGCTGAGGTCATCCTCACGTCGCCGCCAAACGCGCGCACGGCTTCGACGATGCGTTCGTCGTCGGTTGCAACAATGACCGACGAGATCGTTCTCGCCTCGGATGCGCGACGATAGACGTGCTCGATCATTGGCCGGCCGCCGATGTCGGCCAGCGCTTTGCCGGGCAGCCGCGTCGAGTGGTAACGCGCCGGAATAACGACGATAGTGGTACGAAGGCTTGAAGAGGAGGGCCCGGGGGACGAAACAGGGGGCACGGCGAATATTACCACAACTGCACGCAGCTTCCAGTTTCCAGCTTCCCGCTCCCGGCTTCCCGCTCGATCTTAGATTCTACCGATCCGGTTCGATTCCACGATCCGGCCTTCGCGCCGGAAGCTGGAAGCTGTTGCCTGTGGTACCATCCTCTTCAGTCACCTCAGGGCATGTGATGAGTGCAAAACGGGCTGCGGGTTACACAGGCGGCGCGTTGCTGTTGCTGGCGTGGCTTGCGTCAGCCGGCGGCCTGATCCGTCAGGAGCCCGATGCCGCCGCTGCGCCGTCCCCACCGGCTGAAACCAACGACGCGGCCGCGCTGGCCGCCGAAGTCCAGGCACAAACGCTGCGGCTGAAGAATCGCATGGCTGCCGCGCCTTCACCGCAGGAGCCGTTCCGCAACCCGTTTGCGTTTGCCGAGCGCCCCGCGGCTGTGCGCAACGCCTCGAGCGCTCGCTCCGAAGCCGAGTCAGCGCCATCACTGCCCGCACCTCCGTTGGAGCCAGCGATTGAACTCATCGGCGTGGCAGAAACGGCATCAGCGACGGGCGTGCTGCGTACCGCCATCATCTCGGCGCACAGCGGAGAATTGTTCCTGGTCAAGGAAGGCGAGACGCTTGCCGCGCGCTATCGAGTCGGTACGGTGGCTGCTGATGCCGTCGAGCTGAACGATCTTGTCTCGGGCGCGGTTCGCCGGCTCGCGTTGCGCGACTAGGGACGCGGATCACGCGGATCGCGCGGATTACGCGGATCCGCGGATCGAACGGATCAGAGCAGAACCCATTTCTAAAGCCGATCCGTGCTGTCCGTGTAATCCGTGGCTCTAATCGGGTTTGCAATCCGCCCGACGTAGCTCCAGCCTTTACGACACCCGCGCCACTCGAGCTTCCCGGACCGCTGCCGTGGCGCGGATTTCGGGAAGCGCGCTCGCCAGTCCCGCATCATCAGGCGTGGCGTCGAGTTTGACGACGCCGACTGCGCCCGCTTCGTCCCGACCGAGCGCGAAATTAGCGATGTTCACCGAGTGGCGACCGAGGATCGAGCCGATCTGGCCGATGACGCCCGGCTTGTCAGCGTTCTTGATGACGAGAAGCGTTCCCTCGAGCGGCGCTTCGACCTCGATGCCATCGAGCAACGTCAGGCGTGGCCGCGCCGGTTCGAAAACCGTACCCTCCAGCCACCGCTCTCCCTCGCTCGTGTGGACCTTGACCGAGATGATATTGGCGAAGTTCCTGGCACGGGAACTGTGCGACTCGACGATCTCGATGCCACGCTCGGTGGCGACCTCCCGGGCATTGACGATCGTGACGGCCGAGGAGAGGAGGGGACGCAGTAATCCGTTGACCGCCGCGCTCACGATGAGGCCGCTGTTGGATCCGACCAGCGGACCGTAGAGTCGGACGCTAATCCCTTTGGTACGACCCTCGGCCAGTTGCGCCCCCAGTGCACCCAACTGCTCCGCCAGCGTGAGGAATGGCTGGAGGCGGAGCATTTCGTCTGCGGCAATCGCCGGAAAGTTCACGGCGTTGCGAATAACGCCCTGGGTCAGGTAGTCGCGTACCGCGGCTGCCGTTTCCAGTCCGACCAGCTCTTGCGCCTCGGCAGTCGACGCGGCAATGTGCGGCGTCGCGACGACCTGCGGCAGCTGAGCGAGTCGCCACTCCTTTGGAGGTTCAACCTCGAACACGTCGAGCGCCGCGCCCGCTACATGCCCGGATTCGATCGCTTCGGCGAGCGCGCCCTCGTCGATGAGCTCGCCGCGAGCAGTGTTGACGATCCGCATCCCGCGCTTGCATTTGGCGAACCGTGTCTGGTCGAAAAGATGGCGCGTTTCTGTCGTCGCGGGAAGATGGAGGCTGATGTAGTCGGCGATTTCGCACATGCCGTCCAGGCTGAGCAGCTTGATGCCGAGCGCCGCGGCGACGTTTTCGGAAATGAACGGGTCGTGCGCGACGGTTTCCATTCCGAAGGCCCGCGCCCGAGCCGCGACTTCCTGTCCGATCCGTCCGAGCCCGCAGAGTCCGAGGGTCTTGCCGCGAAGCTCCGCGCCGGTCAGTTTCTTTTTGTCCCACACGCCGCGCTTCATCGTGGCGTCGGCGGTCGGGACTGACCGGGCGAGCGACAGCATCAATGCCAGCGCGTGCTCAGCCACGCTGACGCTGTTTCCTCCTGGCGCGTTCATCACCAGGATGCCGCGGGCGCTGGCGGCCGCCAGATCGACATTGTCGATGCCGGTGCCGGCGCGGGCAATCACCCGAAGTTTGGGCGCGGCAGAGAGCAGTCGCTCATCAACCCTGGTGGCGCTGCGGACGACCAGCGCGTCGGCTTCGGCAAGCGCCGGGGCAAGCACGTCGGGTGAACGTCCGGCTTTGGCGTCGACGGTCCAGCCTGGCACCGACGACAGAAGTTCGACTGCGGAAGAAGGCAATTGATCGGCGATGACGATGTGCATGAGAAGCGTTGGAAAGCGTCGGGAAAAAAAGATCGTAAGAAGCGTTCAGATATAATGTGCCGTTCGGATTGGCGCGCGAAAGGGTTCCCTCGCACCACGATGGTGCAAACCGCTGGAAACTGCGGATTCAAGGGGCACTTTCGACCCGATCGAGGAACTTTTCAACAACGTTTTCCACAGTTTCTGTGAAGATCCTGTGACGTCGCGCTGGTGATGTGACCTAAACCGATCATGCCTACCTTTTCGATGCTCAAACCGCCGGCCACCGGGACTGCCATCACGAAGAAAGACGGCCGTCTCGTCGTTCCTGACGATCCTATCATCCCGTTCATCGAAGGTGACGGCACTGGTCCGGATATTTGGCGTGCCAGCGTGCGCGTCCTCGACGCCGCGGTCGCGAAGGCGTACGGTGGCAAGCGGAAGATTGCCTGGTTCGAGGTCTACGCGGGCGAGAAGAGCTTCAAGCAGTTCAACAATTGGCTGCCCGACGATACCGTCGAGGCCTTTCGTCACTACCTGGTAGGGATCAAGGGACCGCTCACGACCCCGGTGGGTGGCGGCATCCGGTCGCTGAACGTTGCGTTGCGGCAGATGCTCGACCTCTTCGTCTGCCTCCGTCCGGTCCGTTGGTACAAAGGCGTGCCTTCGCCGGTGAAACATCCGGAGAAGGTGGACATGGTGATTTTCCGTGAGAACACGGAAGACATCTACGCTGGCATCGAGTATGCCGCGGGCTCGCCTGAAAGTCAGAAGGTGCTCGACTTCTTCGCCAAGGAGTTTCCGAAGGAGTTCAAGAAGATTCGTTTTGGCACGGCGCAGGCCGGGCAGGAATGGCAGGCACGGCTCGAAGCCATTGGGGCGCCTGCCCGTGAAGTTCCGGTGCAGGTTGGCGTGGGATTGAAGCCGATCAGCTATCTCGGGAGCGAGCGGCTCATTCACAGCGCCATCAGCTACGCCATCGTCAACCAGCGCAAGAGCGTCACGCTGGTGCACAAGGGGAACATCATGAAGTTCACCGAGGGCGCCTTCCGTGACTGGGGCTACGACGTAGCGAAGACGTTCTTCGGAGCCGAAGAAATCGACGGCGGACCATGGTGCAAGATCCCCGCCGGCAAGCCCGGTGCCGGCATCGTCATCAAGGACGCGATCGCCGATATCACGTTGCAGCAGGTGCTGACTCGGCCCGACGAGTTCGACGTCATTGCAACGCCGAATCTCAACGGCGACTACCTGTCGGACGCACTAGCCGCGCAGGTCGGCGGTATCGGCATCGCGCCTGGCGGCAACATCAACTACGTCACCGGTCACGCCGTGTTTGAAGCGACGCACGGCACCGCCCCGAAGTACGCCGACCAGGACAAGGTCAATCCGGGCTCGGTCATCCTGTCGGGCGAGATGATGTTGCGGCACCTCGGGTGGAACGAGGCCGGCGATCTGGTTGTGAAGGGCATGGACGGCGCTATCGCGGCCAAAAAGGTCACCTACGACTTTGCCCGGCTCATGACCGGCGCCACCGAGCTAAAAACGTCGGCATTTGCCGACGCTATGATCGAGAACATGTAGCAATTCTGAATGCTGAATGCTGAATGCTGAAGTGAATTTTGAATTTACTTCAGCATTCAGCACTCAGCATTCAGCATTGCAGACTGCTCCCCAGAGGCTAGGTAGATGAATAGAAAAGTCACAGTAGTGGGTGGCGCCGGCGCGGTTGGCGCCACCGTCGCGCGGGCGATTGCAGACAAGGAACTGGCCGATGTTGTGATTGTCGACGTAGCGGACCAGAAGGCCGCGGGCGTCGGGCTCGACATGCTCGAGGCCTGTCCGATTGAAGGATCCGACTCGCGCGTCGTCGGCTATGGCGCCAACGAAGAAGGCTGGCAGGCAACAGCTGGCTCTGACGTCGTCGTCATCACGTCAGGAATGCCGCGGAAGCCGGGCATGAGCCGGGACGACCTCCTGAACACCAATTACAAGATCATGCAGGCCGTGACCGAGCAGATCGTCAAGTATTCGCCGAACACAATTATTGTGCCGGTGGCGAATCCGCTCGACGCGATGGCCCAGGCGGTTTACCGGCTGAGCAAGTTCCCGCGCGAACGAGTCATAGGCATGGCCGGCGTGCTTGATTCCGCGCGGATGCGGACATTCATCGCGATGGAGCTCAATGTATCGGTCGAGAATGTTCATGCGTTCGTGCTCGGCGGCCATGGCGACACGATGGTGCCGCTACCACGGTATTCGACGGTTGCCGGAATCCCCATCACCGAGCTCCTGTCCAAAGAACGGATTGACGCGATCAGCAAGCGGACCGCCGAGGGGGGAGCCGAAATTACCAAGCTCGTCGGCACGAGCGCGTGGTATGCGCCTGGCTCGGCCGCGGCGGAGATGGTCGAAATCATCCTCAAGGACAAGAAGAAGATCGTGCCGTGCTCGGTGTTCCTCCAGGGTGAGTACGGCGTCCAGGATCTGTTCGTCGGTGTGCCGGTGAAGCTCGGGGCCCGGGGCGTCGAGCAGATTATTCAGATCAAGCTCACCGCGGAGGAAGACGCTGCCCTCAAGAAGTCGGCCGGCGCCGTCAAGGAACTGGTGGACGTTATAAAAGTTTGAATGCTGAATGCTGAATGCTGAAGTAAATTCAGAATTCACTTCAGCGTTCAGCATTCAGAATTGCAGCGCGAAAGTACTCTCGGTTCATCCGCGCGATGTTGCTGATCGAGATGTCTTTAGGGCATACGGCCTCGCACTCGCCCTCGTTCGAGCAGCTGCCAAATCCCTCGGCGTCATGCCGGTCGACCATCGCGACGACCCGGCGTTCCCGTTCGACCTGCCCCTGAGGCAGGAGTGCCAGGTGGCTGATCTTGGCCGACGTGAACAGTGCGGCCGACGCGTTCTTGCAGGCGGCCACGCAGGCTCCGCAGCCGATGCAGGCCGCCGAATCCATCGCCTGCTCGACGACGTTGCCTGGAATGAGGATCGTGTTGCCGTCTGGCGCGCCGCCGACGTTCACTGACGTGTAGCCGCCGGCCTGAATGATCCGGTCGAACGCGCCGCGATCGACGACGAGATCCTTGATGAGCGGGAAGGCTTTGGCCCGCCACGGCTCCAGCACCAGCCGGTCGTTGTCCTTGAAGCGGCGCATATGGAGCTGGCAGACAGTCGTGCCCGGGTCCGGCCCATGCGCAACGCCGTTCACCAGGAACCCACAGGCCCCGCAGATTCCCTCACGGCAGTCCGAGTCGAAGGCGATCGGATCCTTGCCTTCGGCAATCAAGCCCTCGTTGACGACGTCGAGCATCTCGAGGAAGGACATATCCGGCGAAACCTGTTCGACGACGTAGTCGACCAGCTCGCCGTCAGCTCGCGGACCAGATTGACGCCAGACCTTCAGGAAGATTCTCATAGGCAATTCTGAATGCTGAGTGCTGAATGCTGAAGTAAATGCTGAAGTCAGAATTCGAAATTCACTTCAGCATTCAGCACTCAGCATTGCTATTTATACGATCGCTGAGAGGGCTTCACGTACTCGAACCGCAGCGGCTCCTTGTGGAGTGTCGGCGGTGTGCCCGCTCCCTGGAACTCCCATGCGGCAACGTATGAGAAATGCTCGTCGTCACGAAGCGCTTCGCCATCGGGTGTCTGGCTCTCCTCGCGGAAATGGCCGCCGCATGATTCGGTGCGTTGCAAGGCGTCGAGCGTCAGGACCTCGGCGAACTCCAGGTAGTCGGCGACGCGCCCGGCATATTCCAGATTCTTGTTGAGATTGTTGGCCGGGCCCGGAACCGAGACGTTCTGCCAGAACTCCTCCCGCAGCTCGGGGATTCGCACCAACGCGCGGCGCAGGCCGCCGTCGTTGCGCGCCATGCCGACTTCGTCCCAGAGAAGCGCTCCAAGGTCGCGATGGAGCTGGCGCGGCGTTCTCGTGCCCTTGACGGCGAGCAACTGATTCAGGCGCGACTGAACCGAGGCAGCGGCCTCGTTGAACGCATCGTGGTCTGTCGTTACAGCCGGAAACGAGGTGCTGCTCAAGTACGCGGCGAGCGCGCTCGGAATGACGAAGTATCCGTCCGCGAGCCCCTGCATCAGGGCGCTCGCGCCGAGGCGATTGGCGCCGTGGTCCGAGAAGTTCGCCTCGCCCAGCACGTGGAGCCCGGGAATCGTGCTCATCAGGTTGTAGTCGACCCAGAGCCCGCCCATCGTGTAGTGAATCGCCGGGTAAATCCGCATCGGCACGGCAAACGGATCTTCGTCGGTGATCTTCCGGTACATGTCGAAGAGGTTGCCGTAGCGTGCCCGGATGACGTCGGCGCCGAGTCGCTTGATCGCGTCGCTGAAATCCAGGTAGACCGCGAGGCCGCTCTCGCCGACGCCGCGGCCCTCGTCACACACCGACTTGGCGTTCCGCGACGCGACGTCTCGGGGTACGAGGTTGCCGAAGCTCGGGTAGCGGCGCTCGAGGTAGTAGTCGCGTTCGGCCTCGGGGATCTGACTGGGGGAGCGACGGTCGTCTGGGGCTTTCGGTACCCAGACGCGCCCGTCGTTCCTCAAGCTCTCGCTCATCAGCGTCAACTTCGACTGATGAGAGCCCGTTACCGGGATGCAGGTTGGATGAATCTGCGTGTAGCACGGGTTGGCGAGAAAGGCGCCACGTTTGTGGGCCCGCCATGCTGCCGTGACGTTCGAGTTCACGGCGTTGGTGGAGAGGTAGTACGCCGTTCCGTATCCGCCGGTGCACAGGAGCACCGCGTGCCCGGCATAGCGTTCGATCGCGCCCGTCATCAGGTTGCGGCAGACAATTCCGCGAGCCTGCCCGTTGGCGACAACGATGTCGAGCATTTCGCGGTTGGCGAACGCCTTCACGGTGCCACGCTCGACCTGCCGCATCATCGATTGGTACGCGCCGATGAGCAGCTGCTGGCCGGTTTGGCCGCGCGCGTAGAAGGTCCGCGACACCTGCGCGCCGCCGAACGACCGGTTGTCGAGGAGCCCGCCATATTCGCGAGCGAAGGGCACACCCTGCGCCACGCACTGATCGATGATGTTCACGCTCAGCTGTGCCAGCCGGTAGACGTTGGCCTCCCGCGAGCGATAGTCGCCGCCTTTGACGGTGTCGTAGAAGAGGCGCTGGATGCTGTCGCCGTCGTTCTGATAATTTTTGGCGGCATTGATGCCGCCCTGCGCCGCGATGCTGTGCGCGCGCCGTGGACTGTCCTGAATGCAGAAGCTCAGGACGTTGTAGCCCAGCTCGCCGAGCGAAGAAGCCGCCGAGGCGCCGGCCAGCCCCGTGCCGACAATGATGACCGTGTACTTCCGCCGGTTGGCCGGATTGACCAGCTTCGACTCGAACCGGTGCCGATCCCACTTGTCCGCCAGCGGCCCGCTCGGAACTCTTGCGTCGAGAGCCATGGTCAGTTGTGGGTGAAGAAAGCCCAGATCGGAATCAAAGCCAACCCCCCTCCGACGAAGACGGCCACCGCGATGCCAAGTCCGACGATGCGTCGCGTGTAACGCGGATGGTCGAGCCCGAGCGATTGAAAAGCGCTCGAGATGCCATGTCGCATGTGCAGGCCGACGATGAGCGTCGCGATGACGTAGAAGCCGACCCACAGCGGGTTGCGAAAGACTTCGATCTCCGTGCGATAGAGATCCCTGATCGTATCGCTGCCAGACGCGAGGTAGAAGGTGCCGAACTTGAACTGCTTCACGTGAATGACGACGAAGGCCAGGACGATCAGGCCGGACGCGATCATTGTTGATGAAGCAAGGCTCTTGCGGCTGGTGTGGCCGGCGAGCTCTTTCTTCTGATACGCAACTGGACGGGCTGCCCGGTTGGCCATCCACATCACGACGGCCTTGTAGATGTGCACCAGGAACACGAGCAGCAGGCCGATCTCTGCTGGGAGAATGAGCGGATTCGAGATGAGGTGGTGCGAGTATTCGTTGAAGGTGTTCCGGCCGAAGAAGATGAGGACGTTGCCGGCCAGGTGCAGCACCATGTAGGCGACAAGCAGCAGGCCGGTCGCGCCGATGAGGAGCTTCGTTCCAATCGAGGAAGAAAACACCTGCTGCAGGGTCCGGGACATTGAGGCTCTTCGGGAAATTCTACCGCGGGGAGCGCCGCTGACGAACCTGTTGTAGTGAGATATGATTGAAAGATTGCGCGTAGTCGAATTGCGTCGCTCTGGTCACCCACGTGCGCAGGTGAATAAGGCCGGGCGCGCCATATTAGCCTCATGAAAATCCACGAATATCAAGCCAAGGCGATTCTGGCGGCGCACGGTGTGCCTGTCCCGCAGGGTGAAGTCGTGTTCAACGCCGCCGAGGCGAAGGCCGTCGCCATCCGGCTGGGTGGCGGAACGGTCGTCGTCAAAGCCCAGATTCACGCCGGTGGCCGAGGAAAGGGCGGCGGAGTCAAGGTCGTCAAGGGCCCGGACGCCGCCGAGCAGGCGGCCGCCGAGATGATTGGCATGAAGCTCGTCACCCACCAGACCGGCCCGGACGGCCAGGTGGTCGAGCGCGTGCTCGTCGAGCAGGGGCTGAGCATCACTCGCGAGCTGTACCTCGGCATCGTCCTCGACCGCGCCTCTGAGAAGCCGGTGCTGATGGCAAGCCAGGACGGTGGCGTCGACATTGAGAAGGTCGCGCACGAAACGCCCGAGCGGATCGTCAAGGAGTTCATCCATCCGGGCGTCGGCCTGGCCGCATTCCAGACCCGCAAGCTGGCGTTTGCGCTCGGCCTGGAGGGACCGCAGGTCGCGCAGGCCAGCAAGCTGATGAACGCGGTCTATGAAACGTTTAACGCGACCGACGCCTCGCTCATCGAAATCAACCCGCTCATCGTGACCGCCGAAGGCAACCTCCTGGCCCTCGACGCCAAGATGAATTTCGACGACAACGCGCTCTATCGCCACGCCGACATCAAGGCGCTCCGCGACATGGCCGAGGAAGCGCCGCTCGAAGTCGAAGCGTCGAAGTTCTCGCTCAACTACATCAAGCTTGACGGAACTATTGGCTGCATGGTCAACGGCGCTGGCCTCGCCATGGCAACGATGGACATCATCAAGCTGGCAGGTGGAGAGCCGGCCAACTTCCTCGACGTCGGCGGCGGCGCCAACGCCGAGCAGATTCGCAATGCCTTCAAGATCCTGATGTCCGACAAGAGCGTCAAGGCGGTGCTGATCAATATTTTTGGCGGCATCTTGCGCTGCGACGTCCTGGCCGAAGGCGTCATCGCCGCGGTCAAAGAGCTGGGCGTGCCCGTGCCGATCGTGATTCGGATGGAAGGCACCAACGTCGAGCTCGGTAAGAAGATGCTGAAAGAGAGCGGCCTGAACTTCACGACCGCCGACACGATGGACGAAGCGGCGACCAAGGTTGTGGCGCTCGGTCAGTAAGCCATGGCCAGTTCCGATTGGATCTGCTTGTCAAAGCAGAACAGGAGTTCAGGAGACTAAGAGTGGTTGTGTTCTTCTGATCTCCTGGTCTCCTGTGAAAGTTCGTAGCAGATAGAAGTCACCGATATGGCAGTACTCATCGACAGGAACACGCGCCTCATCGTTCAGGGCATCACCGGCCGCGAGGGCACGTTTCACGCCAAGCAGGCTGCGGCATACGGCACGCAGGTGGTCGGCGGCGTGACGCCCGGGAAGGGCGGGACCACACACGAAGGGTGGCCGGTGTTCAACACCGTCGCCGACGCGGTGCGTCAGACTGGCGCCAACGCCACCGTGATCTTCGTTCCACCGCCGTTTGCGGCGGACGCCATCCTCGAGGCCACCGACGCGGAACTGCCGCTCGCGGTCTGCATCACCGAGGGGATTCCGACCCTCGACATGATGCGCGCATTGCTGGTCGTCCGGGGCTCGAAGACGCGCGTGGTCGGGCCGAACTGTCCAGGGTTGATCACCGCGGGCCAGGCGAAGGCCGGCATCATCCCGGGCCACATCTGCAAGGAAGGGCGGGTCGGGATTGTCTCAAAGAGTGGCACCCTGACGTATGAAGCAATCCACCAACTCACGCGGCTCGGCCTCGGTCAAACGACTTGCATTGGCATCGGTGGCGACCCGCTGATCGGGACGTCGTTCATCGACGCCCTGGGACTGTTTGCCGGGGATTCTTCGACCGAAGCTGTGGTCATGATTGGCGAGATTGGCGGGACGGCCGAGGAAGAGGCCGCCGCCTATATCCGACAGCACTTCAAGAAGCCGGTGGTCGGGTTCATTGCCGGCCAGACGGCCCCTCCCGGTCGCCGGATGGGCCACGCGGGCGCCATCATTGCTGGCGGAAAGGGTACGGCGGCCGAGAAAATGGCTGCATTGACAGCCGCCGGGGTTCAGGTGGTGAAGAGCCCGGCCGATATCGGGGCCGCCGTCAAGGAGTCGCTACGCGCCTAAGGCTATACGGTGCTATAATTTCCGATATCATATATTATCTGGCACGCTCCACCGTTCAGCCGCCTCGCCTCGAAGGAGTTCCATGTCCTTGAGTGATGTCGCGGTCCCTGAAACCGCCCCGCACTCCGTCGCCACGCGCGTCGTCAACGACTTCAGCATCCAGGTGGCCACGGTCAACGGGTCCGGTAGTCAGACCGCTAACCTCGTCCTGTTGCGTTCCCTCTTCCAGATGGGTGTGCCCGTGTCGGGCAAGAACATGTTCCCGTCGAACATCGCGGGGCTTCCCACCTGGTACACCATCCGCGCGAACAAGGATGGATACGTCGCCCGTAAGAAAGAGGTCGATTTCCTGGTCGCCATGAACCCGGAAACGGCCAGGGAGGACGTGCTGTCGCTGGGGCCTGGCGCGGCCGTCCTCTACGACGATCCGTTGAAGCTCGATACCCTGCGAAGCGACCTCGTCTTCTACCCGGTGCCGTTTGACCGCATCGTCGCGGAGGTGTGCAAGGACGCCAAGCTCCGTCGGCTCGTCAAGAACATGATTTACGACGGGGTGCTGTCGAAGCTGCTGAGCATCGATCTGGCGCAGATGGAGCACGCGCTCAAGCGCCAGATGGGCAAGAAGCAGAAGGCGATCGAGCTGAACATGCTCGCGCTCGAGGCCGGTTTTGCTTACGCCGAACAGCATCTGGCCAAACGCGATCCGTACTGGGTCGAGCCGCTCGATAAAACCACAGGGATGATCCTCGTCGAGGGGAACGCCGCCGGGGCCCTGGGCTGCATGATGGCCGGTGTGACGGTCGTCGCCTGGTACCCGATCACGCCGTCCTCGTCCTTGCCGGAAACGCTCATCAGCTACTTGAAGAAGTACCGGAAGGATCCGGACTCCGGGAAGGCGACCTACGCTGTTGTCCAGGCCGAAGACGAGATTGCCTCGATCGGCATGGTGCTCGGTGCCGGTTGGGCCGGTGCGCGCGCGATGACCTCCACGTCAGGTCCCGGCATCTCGCTGATGGGCGAATTCGCCGGGCTTGCCTATTACGCGGAAGTGCCAGGGGTCGTGTGGGATATCCAGCGCGTCGGGCCGTCGACCGGGCTGCCCACGCGCACGGCGCAGGGCGATCTCCTCTCAACGGCAGTGCTCTCGCACGGCGACACGAAGCAAATCATGCTCATGCCGGCGACCGTCGAGGAGTGCTACTCGATGGCGATGGACGCGTTTGACCTTGCCGAGCGCTTCCAGTCAATCGTCTTCGTGATGAGCGATCTGGACCTTGGGATGAACACGTGGATGTCGTCGACGTTTGCGTACCCCGAGCGGCCGCTCGATCGCGGCAAGCGGCTCGACGCCGAGGTGCTCAAGCGGATCGGCGAGTGGGGCAGGTACAAGGACGTCGACGGCGATGGCATCCCTTACCGAACCGTTCCCGGCGAATCGATGCCGGCGTTTTTCACCCGCGGTTCGGGCCACAACGCGAAAGCGCAGTACAGCGAACGGCCCGACGACTACGTGGAGA
The DNA here is from genome assembly GCA_963773005.1 of uncultured Acidobacteriota bacterium. GTDB lineage: Bacteria > Acidobacteriota > Vicinamibacteria > Vicinamibacterales > 2-12-FULL-66-21 > DATBJJ01. Next base: position 80,277 of record CAVYZR010000012.1, on the reverse strand, counting down.
ACATGGAGCGCCTGGCGCGCAAGTTCGAGACGGCGCGCAAGCACGTCCCGAAGCCGGTCGTCGAGGATGTCGCCGGCGCAGAGATCGGGCTCATCGGCTTTGGCAGCAGCCATTTCGCCATCGATGAGAGCCGTGACCAGCTCGCGGGCGAGGCCGGCATCAAGACCGCCTACCTCCGGTTGCGCGCGTATCCGTTCACCGACGAGGTGACCGCGTTCATCGACCGCTACAGTCGCATCTACGTCGTCGAGCAGAACCGCGACGCGCAGATGCTGTCGCTCCTTCGCCTCGAGCTCTCAGCCGAGCGAATTGCGAAGCTTCGCAGCGTGCTCCACTTCAGCGGGTTGCCGATTGACGCGCGCTCCGTCACCGACGACATCCTGGGGCAGGAAGGAATCAAGCCGGTAGGCTCGCCCCACCACGAAATCATGGCGGCAGGCGTTGCCGGACGGGGAGAATAGGGCAGGGATACGACGGCTCTAAGGCTCAAGGCTCAGGCAAGATCTCGAGTACACACTCGAGGGTTTTGCCTGAGTCCTGAGCCTTGAGCCTAAACGATACAGAAGCAGAGAACACCAATGTCAACGATCACACCCGACGCGCCAAAGAAGACGAACCGGCTCGGCCTCGAGCTCCAGCCCTACCGCGGCAGCAAGACGACGCTCTGCGCCGGGTGCGGGCACAACGCCATCTCCGAACGCATCATCGAAGCGTTCTACGAGATGGGCATCGATCCGAAGCAGGTCATCAAGCTCTCCGGTATCGGCTGCTCCAGTAAGAGTCCGGCCTACTTCCTCGGCGCGGCCCACGGCTTCAATACCGTGCACGGCCGGATGCCCTCGGTGGGCACCGGCGCGATGCTGGCGAACCGGAAGCTCATCGCGATCGGCGTCAGCGGCGACGGCGACACGGGCGCGATCGGAATCGGACAGTTCGTGCACCTGATGCGGCGGAACCTGCCGATTGTCTACATCATCGAAGACAACGGCTGCTACGGCTTGACCAAGGGCCAGTTCTCGCCGACTGCCGACCTCGGTTCGAAGGCCAAGAACGGCGTCGCCAACGAACTGCCGCCGATCGACACTTGCGCGCTGGCCATCGAGCTCGGCGCGTCGTTTGTCGCGCGATCGTTCTCGGGCGACAAGAAACAGCTGCTGTCGATCCTCAAGGCGTCGCTCAGCCACAAGGGCACGTCCATGATCGACGTCCTGTCGCCGTGCGTCACCTTCAACGATCACGAAGGATCGACCAAGAGCTACGCCTACGCCAAGGATCACGACGAAGTGCTCGGCGAGGTCAGCTTCGTGCCCTTTTTCGAAGATATCAGCGTCGACTACGACGCCGGCACGACCCGCGCAGTCGAGATGCACGACGGTTCGAAGCTGTACCTGAAGAAGGTCGCCGAGGACTACGATCCGACCGACAAGATGACGGCGCTGCGACTCCTCCACGAGACGGCGCGTCGCGGCGAATTCGCGACCGGCGTGCTTTATGTCGAGCCAGACAAAGAAGATTTCATCAGCCTGCTCGGGTTGGTGGACGAGCCGCTCGCCAGCCTGCCGCTCGAGCGAGTCCGTCCGGGCAAGGCGGTCCTCGACGAGGTGATGGAGTCCCTGCGCTGATGGGTCCACGCCGCCGCCGCGCCCTCGCGGCTCTGGCTGCGCTCGTTCTTGGCGTCACCACGACGCTGCCGTCGGCGCAAGGCAAGCGCCCGCTGGCGGTTGATAACCTGTACGACGTTCGCGAGGTTCGCGATCCGCAGCGCTCGCCCGACGGCAAGTGGGTGGCCTACACCGTCACCAGGGCGATCCGGGAGACCGACAAGAACGACACCGACGTGTGGATGGTGAGCTGGGACGGCCGGGAACGCATCCAGCTGACGTCGACGCCCGACAGCGAATCACGGCCTCGGTGGAGCCCTGACGGCCGGTTCCTGTCATTCGTGTCGTCCCGTCAGGGATCCAGCAGTGCTCAGGTCTGGCTCCTCAATCGAACCGGTGGGGAAGCAGTCAAGCTGACCGACGTCAAGGGCGGAGTCACCGACTACGCGTGGTCCCCCGACGGCCAGCGCCTGTCGCTCGTAGTAGCCGTTCCCGATCCATCGGCTCCCGACGAAGACGACAAGAGCGACAAGAGCAAAGACGCGGCGGCGAAAACACCAAAGCCGATTGTCGTCGACCGCTACTCCTTCAAGTCTGACGCCGGCGGGTACCTCCGCGGCGAGCGCAGCCACCTCTATCTCTTCGACGTTGCCGCGTATCTCACTGATCCCGGGAAGGCCAAAGCCGAGGTCCTGACGCCAGGCACGTTCAACGAGACTTCGCCGGCCTGGTCGCCCGACGGCCGGCAGATCGCATTCATTCGTCGCCATCGAGACGATGGTGACGTGGATAAGATGCCGAACGCGGACGTGTTTGTCATCGACGCGCGCCCCGGCGCCGAGCCCAGGCGGCTAACGACGACGACCGCCGAGGAGAGCGGTGTGCTCAGTTGGAGCCCTGATGGGCGGTCGATCGCCTATCAGCTTGGCGATGAGGTGAAGTACTCCGCCTACGATCAGGCCCGACTGGCGGTGATTCCTTCCGCCGGCGGTCAGTCGAGGATTCTCACCGAGACCCTGGATCGACCGGTCAGCGGCGCGTCGTGGTCGGCCGATGGTCGAACGCTGACGTTTGTGGTCGTCGACGATCGCGCGCAGTACATCGGACGAGTGCCGATGGCGGGCGGCCGCGTCGAGCAGCTGACCGAAGGCCGGCGCGTCGTGTCAAGTCCATCGCCAGGTCTCGACGGTGGCCTGGCCGTGGTCGCCGCGACGGCGGCGGAACCTGCCGAGATCCACGCGCTCGAGAATGGTCGCTTGCGCAAGCTGACCGCACACAATGACACCTGGTTGTCAGGGGTGCTTCTCGGATCGACCGAGGACTTCACGTCGATCAGCCGCGACAAGACCGAGGTCCACGGCCTGATGGTCAAGCCGCCGACCTTCACCGCCGGCCGCCGCTACCCGGCGCTCCTCAGGATTCATGGCGGCCCGAACTCGCAGGACGAACATTCATTCAACTTCGAGCGCGAACTCTTCGCCGCCAGCGGTTACGTCGTCGTCGCCGTGAACTACCGCGGAAGTAATGGCCGGGGGAACGCCTACCAGAAGGCGATTTTCGCCGACTGGGGGAACAAGGAAGTACTGGATCTCGTCGGGGCGATGGATCACGTCGAGAAGCTCGGCTTCGTCGATCCCGATCGACTCGGCATCGGTGGCTGGAGCTACGGCGGAATCCTCACGAACTACACGATTGCCACCGACGGCCGCTTCAAGGCAGCGACGAGCGGCGCGGGGAGCTCGAACCAGATCTCGATGTACGGCACCGATCAGTACATCCAGCAGTACGAGCAGGAGCTGGGACCACCCTGGAAGAGTCAGGGCTTGTGGGTGAAGCTTTCGTACCCGTTCTTCCACGCCGACCGGATCAAGACGCCGACGCTGTTCCTGGGCGGCGAGCGGGACTTCAACGTGCCGCTGCTCGGTAGCGAGCAGATGTACCAGGCGCTGAAGAGCCTTGGTGTGCCGAGCGAGCTCGTCATCTATCCCGGCCAGCGCCACGGCATCTCAACGCCGACCTACCGCGTCGACCGGCTGGAACGCTACCTCGCGTGGTACGAGAAGTATTTGAAGCCGTCGGAGACTTCCGAGGCTCGCAGGTAGCGCGCTCCGTGTATTCCGTGTATTCCGCGGCTGTGAGCGGCTGTCCGTGGGTATAATCGTTCGGATATGCAGACGACTTTTGCCATCATCAAGCCCGATGCCGTGAAGGCAGGCCACATCGGGGCCATCATCCAGCGCATCGAGAAGGCCGGCTTCGGCATTCGAGCCATGCAGTTGCGCCACTTGTCTCAGAAGGACGCCCAAGGCTTCTACGCAGTCCATCGGGAGCGCCCTTTCTTCGCCAGCCTGACGAAATTCATGTCGTCGGGGCCGGTCGTGGTCCTCGCCCTCCACGCGCCGGACGCGATCGTGAAATGGCGGACGCTCATGGGCGCGACCGATCCCGCGAAAGCCGACGCTGGCACGCTCCGGAAAGAGTTCGGCACGTCGATCGAGTACAACGCCACGCACGGATCCGACGCTCCTGAAACAGCGGCGTTCGAGCTTGGCTACTTCTTTCCGGGAATCGATTTGAACCGGTAGGGGTAAGCGTCCTGATGGGCAAGCTGCTCGTCGTCGTCGGCTTGTTGATTGCCTTCGGCGGGCTGCTGTTGATGCTTGGCGTGCCGATTGGGCGGCTGCCAGGTGACATATCCTACCGTCGCGGCAACACGACGTTCTATTTCCCAATCGTGACCTCGATTCTCGCCAGCGTGCTGCTGACGCTCCTGCTGGCGCTTCTACGGCGATAAACGGAGGCTCATTGGCGATCAAAGCCGACCGGTGGATCAAGAAGATGGCGCTCGAGCACGGGATGATCGAGCCGTTCGAGGATCGGCAGGTACGCAACGGCGTCGTGTCGTACGGCCTGTCGTCGTACGGTTACGACATCCGCGTCGCCGATGAGTTCAAGGTGTTCACCAACATCAACAACACCGTGATCGACCCCAAGCAGTTCGACCCGCGGTCGTTTGTCGACCTGAAGACCGACATCTGCATCGTCCCGCCGAACTCGTTCGCGCTCGCCCGGACGATCGAGTACTTCCGCATTCCCCGCGACGTGCTCACGGTCTGCCTCGGCAAGTCGACCTACGCGCGCTGCGGGATCATCGTCAACGTGACGCCGTTCGAGCCCGAGTGGGAAGGTACGGCGACGCTGGAGATTTCCAACACGACGCCGCTGCCGGCCAAGATCTACGCGAACGAGGGCATCGCGCAGGTGCTCTTCTTCCAGAGCGACGAGCCGTGCGAGATCTCGTACGGTGACAAGAAAGGCAAGTATCTGAAGCAGCAGGAAGTCACGCTGCCGAGGATCTAGTCTTTCCCGAGGGGCTTTGCCCCTCGGACTCCCCGACACGCGCTCTCGCGCGCCGCTTCGCCGGCGCGCTCCGGTCGCGTGGCTCGCTCGCGGCGCTCGCTCGCACGGCTCACAGAGATCGAGTTTACGAGATAGGTTGTTTAGTGTCCCGCCGTGGCCGGACGAACCCGAACCGCGCCAGCAGCACGATTCCCACGACGATCGTTCCCACGACCCTGGCCGGTCCGTGCGCGAAGACGATGCCGGCGTTCACGAACATGAACAGGAAGACCGCGAGGAGCGCGTCGCGCGCGCCCGCCGACCTGCGCTCGTACGCCGCACGGTCATGCCACCAGAGCGCAGCGTCGGCTACCCAGAGCGCGATGAACGCGTAATTAACGTAGAGACCGCCACCCCAGCGAAGGCCCGTCAACACGGCTGTCTGCTGTGCCGTGTGCGCCAGCGCCGCGTCCTGACTCCAGCCGTGGATGTTGTGAAAGACCGCAATCGTATGGACGACCGTCGAGGCCGCGCCCAACGTCCAGCACGCGCGCGCCGTCGCGCCGGCAGACGGATGTCGCAGCCGAAGCCACTCGGCGGACGCCCAGGACAAGGTGGCAACCGCTATCGAACCGCGAACCGCTACGTCCGCCCACATTGCTGATTCGGCGCCTATTCCAACCCTATTCGAACTTGAGGCGCTGTTGCGCCTGCGCGATTTTCGCGTCGAGCGTGGGAGAGGAGCCCCTGACCGGCAGCCGCCGCGCGCTTTCGAGCGCCTCGATGTACCACGTGCGCCAGGCCGCGGTGACGGCGGCCTCAGTTTCCTCGGCCTTGGCCCGATCGCCGGCAGCGGCGACGAGCGCCGCTCCCTGCTTCTGCTCGAGTGCCAGCCGCGCGCCGGCTGAGGCCGACAGGAGATCGACGACGCCCGCGGCGTCGCGGTCGTCGGCGGAAGCGAGGAACCACATGCTCGTCGCGACGGCCATGCCGACGTTGTAAATCGAGAGCGGGCTCGCCTTATCCGGCCGGTCCAGATTAGTGTGATAGAAGCGGTCGGTGAAGTGCCAGTTGAGGAGCGACGGAACGCCAGCCTCAGCGAAAACCGTGTGATCGCTTCCGCCCTCGTACGGATTGGTTCGGACGACCCACTTGGTTTCCTTGGCCTGCCGAAGGCAGACGGCAAGGTGCAGGTCGTTGAGAAGGCTTCCTTTGAGCGTGTTCGCCTTCACGTCGCCAGCACCCCACTCAGTGTGAGGGTCCGACGGTCGCGACCACACCGCCGTCGGATCGGCCTGTTTCTCGATGAGAAAAGTGCCGCCCGTTTTCGTGGTGTCCTCCCCGGTCATGTCGAGCGAGAACATGTACTGCACTGCCTTCGCCTGTTCGGGGTATGCGGACAGCCACTGACGGCTGCCGCGGATCTCGTCGGTCCAGATGAAGGTCAGCGTCCGGCCTGGCGCGGTCAGCGCACCGGTTCGGACCGCCTGCGCCAGTCCTGCAGCGAGCACCCATAGAGTGCCGGTGCCGCTCGCGTTGTCGTTGGCGCCGGGCTCCTGAACGTGCGCGACGGCGACGATCCGCTCGTCAGGCTTCACCGATCCGGGAATCTCCGCGATGAGTGAACGGTTCGGACCATCGTAGAACGTCGACTGGATCTCGACCCTGACCTGCACGGGGCCGTTCTTGAGCCGCTCGCGCATGCGCGAGGCGGCCCGCCAGCTGGCCTTGAAGCCGAAGGCCTTCGCGTCGGCGTCGTACGGCACCGATCCCCACTGAAACACGTCGTGCTGGTCGGGTGATGACGGGCGGATATAGGGTGCGATCCTGGTCGAGATGACGCCCGCCGCGCCGCGCCCCTTGACGGCGAGCTGCCATAGTCGGCCGGCGTCTGCGTCGCCGAGGACCACAGCGCCCCTGACGTCGAGGTCCTCGTACTGCTCGGCCTGGCTCCCGTCGCCGACGTCGATCAAACGCGCCGTCAGGCCACCTTGGGGTGTCGAGAAGGAGTTGATGCAGAGCGACACGCGATCCCTGAGACGCGACAGCAGCACCTCGCCATCGTCTGCGAACGCCAGCGTTCCCACCTGATAGTCCCAGCCGCGCGTCTGCCCCCACTCGTCGACGCGCAGGAATGGTCGATCCTTCTCGGGCTTGTCGGTGAAGCCGGCAGCGAGGAGACGCGCACGGACGTGATCGATGGAGCTATTGAACCCGGGGTTGCCGGCAATGCGCCAGAACTGATCCATGTAGCGGACGGTCTCCATCGCGGCAAGCGGATCGATGCGACGAGACATCGCGCGGAAGGCGCGTTCGGCAGAAGGCGGAAGTGGGACGGTCGGCGGCTGATAGCGATCCGAAGGCGGCGCCGTCGGCTGCGTCGCCAACGCTTGAATCAGCACGAGCGGGACGACGGCGCCGGCCGCGAGCGTGCGCCGCCACTTTGTACGACTCATATGGGCCATTGTAGGTCACCGATTACACGGATAGGCCAGGCCGCGGATTGCACGGATGCCACGGAAAGGGGGCTTGAGCCATGCTGACCGAACGGCTCCTGAAGCGATCGGTCGCGAGCATGCTGTTCGGCGTCGTGCCGGACGACGTGGCGACGTTCGGTGGCGTGGCGGTAGTGCTGGCTGTCGTCTCGCTGCTGGCGGCATACCTGCCAGCTCGCCGTGCCGCGCGTATTGACCCCAGCGGTAGCCCTGAGGACTGAATATAGGGCCACGGACAGGTCCTGAAAGGTGTTGTTCCGTGTCTTCGGTGTAATCCGTGGCCAGGTCTATCCGTGTGATCCGTGGAGTCGGTCGGGCAGGACAAAGATTCGCCGTGCCCGCTCGGACGCCAGGGTGTCCGGCAGGTAGTAGCGGTCCAGCACCGACGGTTTCCACGTCAGGAGGTCGGCGTGCCGCCGCGCGAACTCGTCCCACGTCATCGAGCGGTCGTCGCCCAACCGTTCGTTGATCAGTAGAACGTACGCCGTCGTGATCGTCTCGTGATAGAGGTTCGGCTTGCCCTGCGCGAGGGCGAACCGTTTGAGCGCCTCGCTGAATCGCGGCAGCGCCGCGTACAGCCCGTTCCTGCGCAGGGACCACCAGGCCACGCGAACGTGATCGCGGTGGTGGAAGCCGGATTCAGGCATCTGTCCCGCTTCGAATACCGCGACGAGTTGTTCGTCTTCCATGCGTCCTCCTTCGAGCAGCGTACAAAGCAAAAGGGCCGCGGCCCGAAGCCGCAGCCCCTTGGAGTGTCGTGCGATCGGCGCTCGATGCCGGCCGCTGGATCCAGTCTAACCTACTTCAGGTTCTTCGCGAAGAACTGCACCGCCAGCGGCCACGAATCCTGTGCGGCTTTCAGATTGGCGCCGCCGGCGCCCGCCTGGTTCCCCATGAAGCCGTGCCCGGCGCCTTCGAAGGTGTGGATCTCGTAGTTCTTGTCGGCTTTTTTCATCGCGGCTTCGGTTGCCGGCAGCGTCGAGTTGATGCGCGCATCGTTGCCAGCGTAGAGGCCGAGCACCGGGGCCTTGACGTTCGCCAGCTGCGCATCGATCGTTCCGTCACCCGCACCTGGCGCGTCCCCGTAGTACACCACCGCCGCATTCAGACCTGGCTGGTTGGCGGCGTAGAAGAAGCTTCGCGCTCCGCCCCAACAGAACCCCACCACGCCAGTCTTGCCATTGGACGCCGGCAACTTCTTGCCGTACTCCATCGCGGCGTCGAGGCGCGCTTTCACGTCGGCCGACGCTAGCGCCTGAATGGCCTGTCCTACGCCGGTGCCAAGTGACGAAGTGCCGCCGCCGTCCGGCCCCTTGCCAGACAGGAAATCCGGCACGATGGCGATGAAGCCATCCTGGGCCAGCTGGTCGCCGACCGCACGTGTAATGTCTGCCATCCCTCGAATGTCGTGGATCACCAGCACCACGCCGGCCTTGTTGGCCTTTTCCGGATAAACGACCCAGGACTTCAGGGCCGTGCCGTCCGCCATCTTGATATCCACCCACTCGCCATGACGCGGCGATTCCTTGAGTGCCCTGGCGGCATGGTCGACTGTTCCGGCCGGAATGGCGTCGTTCCAGGGCACCTCGATCGGCGGCGTCTGTGGTCCACCGCCGCGTTGAGGCGCCGGCGGCGGGGAATTCTGGTCGTGATAGTGCTGCGCCCGGGCCGGGGCGGCGAGAGCCAGTGCGACGACGAACAGCGTAGCGGACTTCATGCATCCTCCAGATTAGGCCTGCCTGACGCCGATTGAGACGCCGATTGAGACGACGTGTACAACCTGATTACTCTGACACAGCGATTGCCGTTTACGGATATAATCCGGCCCCTTCCGACCACGCGGCCCGAGCTGCAAGCCCGGCTGATTCTCCTCGGTGAGGTGGCGCGATGAAAGTACCTGTCAGCATCACGATTAACGGTCGCCGATATCAGCGCGACGTCGAACCCCGCCTGTTGCTCGTGCACTTCATTCGCGATCTTGGCGGCGTCACCGGAACCAAGGTTGGGTGCGATACGAGCCAATGCGGCAGCTGCACCGTGCTTCTCGACGGCACTGCTGTGAGGTCATGCACGTGCCTCGCAGTTCAGGTTGACGGTAGCGCCGTCACGACCATCGAAGGGCTCGCTTCGGCAGACGGGTTGCACCCTTTGCAGGAAGCCTTCTGGAACAAGCACGGCCTTCAATGCGGCTTCTGTACGCCAGGCATGATCATGGCGTCGCACGAGCTGCTGGCACGCAACCCCCAGCCGACAGACGCAGAGATTCGCCACGGTCTCGAAGGCAACATGTGCCGCTGCACGGGCTACCAGAACATTGTCCGGGCCGTGCGAGAAGCGGCCACACTGATGGCGGGGAAGTGACGTATGGCCACCAGAATTTTTGGCTCAGGGATTCGCCGCCAGGAAGATCCTCGGCTGCTCACAGGCACGGCCACCTACACCGACGACCTGACGTTACCCGGGATGCTCCACGCGGCGATGCTGCGCAGCCCGCACGCCCACGCGCGGATCACGCGCATCGATCTCAGTCGCGCCCAGGCGGCCCCCGGTGTCGTGGCTGCATACGGCGGAGCAGATACGGAGGCGCTGAAACCCGTTCCATGCGCCTGGCTGCTGCCGAATGCCGGGCTGAAGGTTGCCGGCTACCAGGCCATCGCGCGCGACACTGTCCGTTATGTCGGCGACATCGTCGCCGTCGTCGTGGCAGAAACGACGAGTCAGGCCTATGACGCACTCGAACTCATCGATGTCGAGTACGAGCCGTTGCCATCGGTCACCGACGCGCAGGCCGCATTTCAGCCGGGTGCAGCCCAGCTCCACGCCGACGTTCCAAACAACGAGGCCTTTCACTGGACGGTCGCCGGCGGCGACATCGACGCCGCGTTCAGGAACGCCGAGGTCGTCGTCAAGGAGCGGATCGTTCAGCAGCGGCTGATTCCGAACGCCATGGAGCCGCGAGCGGCGTTGGCTCAGTGGAGCGGCGCCTCCGGTGAGCTGACACTCTGGAACACGACGCAGAACCCGCACATCCTGCGGTTCTTGTGCTCGGTCGTCACGGGAGTCCCTGAGAACAAGCTCCGCGTGATCGCGCCCGAGGTCGGCGGCGGTTTTGGCAGCAAGATCGCGGCGTATCCGGCCGACTTCATCACGTGCATGTGCGCGATGAAGCTGCGGCGTCCCGTGAAGTGGAACGAGACGCGCAGCGAGAACTACCAGGCCACGACCCATGGCCGCGATCACGTGCAGGAAGTCGAGCTCGCGGCTCGGAAAGACGGCACCATTCTTGGGCTTCGCGGCACGATTTGGGCCGGCATGGGCGCGTACCTGTCGACCGCCGCGCCAGGGATTCCGACGATTCTTCACGGCCTCATGTTGGCAGGCGTCTACAACCTGCCGGCGGTCAAGGAAGACGTGCACGGTGTCTACACCAACACCACGCCGGTAGAGGCGTACCGTGGCGCGGGACGTCCCGAAGCCACGTTCATGATCGAGCGACTGATCGACAAGCTGGGGACCACGCTCGGGATCGACGCCGCCGCGATCCGGCTGAAGAATATGATTCCGCGGTTCGAGAACGGCCACGCGGTCATCACCGGCCTGACCTACGACAGCGGCGACTATCCGGCCGGGTTGAAGAAGGTGCTCGATCACGTCAAGTACGACGACCTGCGGAAGGAACAGGCCGAGGCCCGCAAGAAGGGCCGTTACATGGGCATTGGGCTGGCCTCGTACGTGGAGATTTGCGGGCTGGGTCCCTCGCAGGTGGCCGGCGCGATTGGCTTTCAGGGTGGCCTCTGGGAAAGCGCGATCGTGCGGGTGCACCCAACCGGCAAGGTCCAGGCGTTCATCGGCGCCTCGCCGCATGGGCAGGGTGAAGAGACGACCTTCGCGCAACTGGTCGCGACTGAAATTGGCGTGGACGTCGACGATGTCAAGGTGATGCACGGCGACACGGACAACACGCCGATGGGATGGGGAACCTACGGCAGCCGAACGACCGCGGTCGGAGGCGCGGCGCTCATCCTGGCGACTCGCAAGGTCAAGGAGAAGGCGAAGGTCGTCGCCGCGCATCTCCTCGAAGCGGCGGTCGAGGACATGGACTATGCGGACGGCAAGTTTTTCGTGAAGGGGTCGCCGGACAAGGCCAAGACGATTCAGGACGTGGCGTTGATGGCCAACGTCTCGTGGAACATGCCGGCGGGCGTCGAATCGGGTCTCGAGGCGTCGATGTTCTACGACCCGCCCAACTTCACTTTTCCGTTCGGGTCACACCTCGCCGTCGTCGAAATCGACCCCGAAACCGGCTACGTCGAGCTCAAGCGATACGTGGCGCTCGATGACTGCGGCCCGCAGATCAATCCCGTCATTGTCGAGGGACAGGTTCACGGTGGCGTCGTGCAGGGCATCGGACAGGCGCTCTGGGAAGAAGCGGTCTACGACGCGAACGGCCAGCTCGTCACCGGGTCGATGCTCGATTACGCGTTGCCCCGCGCCGATCTGCTGTGTGATATCGAGGTCCTCTCGACCGTGACGCCCTCGCCTCATCACCCAATGGGATTGAAGGGGATCGGTGAAGCTGGCACGATTGCGTCGACGGTCACGGTCTACAACGCGGTGCTGGACGCACTCGCGCCGCTCGGGGTATCGACGATTCGCATGCCGATGACCGCCGAGCGCGTGTGGCGGGCGATGCACAGGAGCTAGCGCCATGTATGCATCTGATTTCGACTACTACCGAGCGGCGTCGGTTGCCGAGGCGTCGGACCTGTTGAAGAAACATCCCGGCGCGAAACTCCTGGCTGGCGGCCACAGCCTGATCCCGCTGCTGAAGCTGCGGCTCGCCGCGCCGCCAGCGCTCATCGACATCGGCCGCATTGACGGTCTGCGAGGCGTGTCGGTGGCGGACGGCACGGTGCGCATTGGCGCGCTGACGACCCACGCCGAGCTTGCGGCGTCGCCGGAACTCGCCAGGCATTGCCAGGCGCTCTCGGAGGCAGCCGCGCTGATTGGCGATCCGGCGGTCAGAAACCGAGGCACGATCGGTGGCAACGTGGCCCACGCCGATCCCGCTTCCGATCTGCCGACGGTGCTTGTGGCGCTCGGCGCGCGTGTTGTCGTGGCGGAGGGAACAGCCACGCAGACGGTCGCGGCCAGCGACTTTTTTCTGGGGCTGATGTCGACCGCGCTTGGCGATCACGCGCTCGTCACGGCGATCGAAGTGCCGGCCCGCGCTAAGGGTACCGGCGCGGCGTACGTGAAGTTTTCGCATCCGGCCTCTCGATACGCGGTGATCGGTGTTGCCGCAGTAGTCACTGTCGTTGGCGGAACCTGTTCCGCTGCGGCGGTCGTCGCGGGCGGTCTCGTCCCTCGGCCGACTCGACTCTCGAGCGTCGAAGGCGCACTCGTGGGTCAGGCACTGACCGCCGACGTCATCGCGAATGCCGCCAACCGCGGCGGGCCGGACCTCGGCGACGATATCCTCGGTGACATTTACGCATCCGCGGAGTATCGAAAGGCAGTTGCTCCGGTCTGGATCAAGCGGGCGCTGACCGCGGCTGCGGCACGCGTCGCGTAATGCCGCCCGCGACCGTCGCCTCCATCGAGCAGCTCCAGGCCCTGCTCGAGGGTCAGCGTTACATCGCGGACCGCGGGCTGGCGACGTCGATCTACCTCGCCCTGAAGCTGCAGCGGCCGCTCCTTCTCGAGGGCGAGGCGGGCGTCGGCAAGACCGACGTCGCCAAGGTCCTCGCTTCGGGCCTCGGCACCGAGCTCATCCGACTTCAATGTTATGAAGGCCTCGACCTCAATCATGCCGCCTACGAGTGGAACTATTCACGCCAGTTGCTCGAAATACGGTTGATGGAGGCTGCCGGGACGGTCGATCGTCGAGAGGCCGCATGGGAGCTTTTCGGCGAGGAATTCCTGATCAAGCGCCCCCTGCTTCAGGCGCTGACGAAGTCGGGTGACGTGCCTCCCGTGCTGCTGATCGACGAGCTCGACCGGGCCGACGAGGAGTTCGAAGGCTTCCTGCTCGAGTTGCTGGCCGATTTCCAGATTACCGTCCCCGAGCTCGGGACGATTCGTGCGGCAGTTCCCCCGATCGTCATCATCACGTCCAATCGAACCCGCGAGCTCAACGACGCCCTGAAGCGGCGATGCCTGTACTTCTGGATCGACTATCCCGACTTCGACAAGGAACTGCGGATCGTCACCACCAAGGCACCCGGCGCGTCGGCCCGGCTGGCGGAGCAAGTGACCTCGTTTGTTCAGGAACTGCGCACCACCGATCTCTACAAGGCGGCCGGGGTGTCGGAGACGCTCGACTGGATCGCGGCCCTCGTCGCCCTCGATCGCACGGAACTGGATCCAGCCACGATTGAGCTGACGCTTGGCATCCTCCTCAAGAGCCAGGACGACATCGTTTCCATACGCGGGGAGCGGATCTCCGAGCTGCTGAACCGGGCCCGGGCAGGCAAGTGAGCTTTCTTCTTCACAATCTGCTGCATTTCAGCCGGCTCCTCCATGCGCTTGGCGCAGACATTCACGCCGGCCGCATGGTGGACGTGACTCGCGCGCTCGAGCACGTCGACGTTGGACGACGAGCGGACTTCTACTTCGCGCTGCAGTCACTGATGATTCACCGGCCGCAGGACAGGCTGCTCTTTGAGGAAGCCTTCCGCGTCTTCTGGCGCCCGCCCCCTGAGGGATGGTCCATGGACGATCTGCGCGCGCTCGGAGAGCAACGCCGATTCGGCACACCCCAGGTGAGCGTTCCGCCTGGCGCAGCCGGCATCGATGATCCCGCGGTCGCCACGCTTGCGGAGTCCGGCGTGGATCGCGTCGACCCCTTAAGCAGCGCGCCTCTCGAGGTGTCGCGCGTCAAGGACTTCGAGCAGTTCACCGAAGAAGAGCTCGCGCGCGCGAGGGAAATGATCGCGGCGCTCAGTTGGGATCCAGGGATGCGCCTGACCAGGCGCTGGGTGGCCGGTCGGGGCAATACGCTCGACCTGCGCCGCCTGATTCGCCGGAACATGCGACACGGCGGCGAGCTGTTGTTGTTGCCGACGCGCGGCAGGACGATGACGCGCCGCCGGCTGGTCCTCATCTGTGACGTGAGCGGATCGATGGAACGCTATTCCCGCCTGCTGATCCACTTCATGCATAGCGTGGCCGGCGGGTTTCGGCGGGTCGAGGGGTTCCTGTTTGCGGCACGGCTCACTCGCATCACGCGTGAGCTCACGAAGCGCCGTGCTGCTGATGGACTGCCGGGCATCCCGTACTCCGTGCCTGGCTGGGGCGGGGGGACGCGGATCGGCGAGGCGCTGAGGACGTTCAACGTTCAGTGGGCCAGGCGCGTCCTGTCACGCGGCGCGGTGGTGCTCCTGATTTCCGATGGATGGGATCGCGGCGAGCCGACGCTGCTCTCCCGCGAGATGGCGCGTTTGCAGCGGAGCTGCCATCGTCTGATTTGGCTCAATCCGCTGCTGGGATCGACGGAGTACGAGCCGCTGACGAGAGGGATGAAGGCCGCGCTCCCGTTTGTGGACGACTTCCTGCCCGTGCATAACCTCGCGAGCCTCGAGGCGCTCGCGGAGCATCTCAATCGACTGCCGGAGCGCCGCCCGGCGCGACCCCGAAGGGGCTATCCCTCGGGTATTGTGACTTGAGTAGCCTTCGCCTGCAGACAGCCAAAGAACCGGTCCATCATCATCTTCGAGGCGGTGCTCAACAGACGCTGGCCGACTCGCGCCATCAGACCGCCGACCTGTCCCTGCCCGGTAACCTTCACGAGCGTTGCGCCGTCAGCTTCGACGAGCTCCACCGTCGCCTCGCCCATGACGAAGCCGGGACTGCCTTTGCCCTGGACGACGAGCCGGTACCGAGTGCGGCGGACGCTTGTCGAGCAGGGCGACCGTTCCGGTGTAGCGCCCTGTAACGGCGGCGATTGCCAGGTTCAGCTCCGCCTTGTAGTGCTCCTCGCCGATGGGTTCGAGCCGCTCGCATCCGGGAAGACAGGACGCGACGACCTCGGGATCGTTCAGGAGCTTCCACACTTCATCCGGGGTCGCGGCAAAGGTGTACGACGCAGATACGTCCATGTGGCCTTGAGGATAACACTGGGCCACAAGGGGCTGGATTCAATTGCGGGTCCTGTGGTTGGATAGCACGCATGCCACGCCATTTCTGGAGCCGAATCGCTTCGGGTGCCGCCCTATCGATACTTGCTGCAGCTGCTGCCACCGCGCGCATCGGCACCAGCGGCACGCCACAGGGAATTGAGACGAGACAAACTGTGCCCCAACCTAGTCACGGCGTCATCCCCGCGCCATTGTCGGTCGAGCTCTCGCCCGGCAGCACCTTCGCCCTAACACCCGCGACGGCCGTGGTGTTCGACTCGTCGGATGAGCGGGTGGCGAGGATAGCCTCGGATCTGTCGAAGCTGCTTGGATCGGCGCTCGAGTCGGCACCGGCAGTCCGCCCGGCGAGCGGTCCGCCAGCGGCCGGCACTATCCACCTCGCAACTCGCGCTTCGAGCGTCGCGCTCGGCGAGGAAGGGTACGAGCTGACGATCGCCGCAGACGGAGTCAGAATTGCCGCTCACCACGCTGCGGGCGTTTTCTACGGCGTGCAGACCCTGCGTCAGTTGCTGCCGTGGTCCATCGAATATCGTGCGGCGCGGCCGCGGCCGATCAGCGTGCCTTTTGTGAAGATTGTCGACCGCCCGCGGTTTGCCTGGCGCGGCTCGATGCTGGACGTGGCGAGACACTTCTTCGGAGCCGAGGACGTGAAGCACTATATCGACCTGCTCGCGCTCTACAAGCTGAACCGGCTGCACCTGCACCTGTCGGATGACCAGGGCTGGCGAATCGAGGTGAAGTCCTGGCCCAATCTGACGAAACACGGCGCGAGCACTCAAGTCGGCGGTGGAGCAGGTGGCTTCTACACGCAGGCGCAGTACGCCGAACTCGTGAAGTACGCACAGGATCGATTCATCACCATCGTGCCCGAGATCGACATGCCGGGCCACACCAACGCTGCGCTCGCCTCCTATCCGGAACTCAATTGTGACGGCAAGGCGCCCGCGTTGTATTCAGGTATCGAGGTTGGGTTCAGCACATTGTGCGTGGACAAGGAGATTACCTACAAGTTCATCGCCGATCTGGTCAAAGAGATCGGTGCCATCACCGCCGGACCGTATTTCCACGTCGGCGGAGACGAGGTTCAGAAGCTCACGCCGCAGCAGTTCGTCGCGTTCATCGAGCGCGTCCAGACCATCGTCGCAGCGCAAGGCCGGCAGATGGTTGGCTGGGGCGACATTGCGCCGGCCCGATTGCTGCCGACGACGATCGTGCAGCACTGGCGCCCCGAGGCGACGCACGTCGCGGCGGCCAAAGGAGTGAAGTTCATCGTCTCGCCCGCGTCGAAGAGCTACCTCGACCACAAGTACGACAAGACGACTGTGCTCGGACTCAACTGGGCGGGGGAGATTGAAGTGCGGACGGCGTACGAATGGGATCCGGTCGAAATGCTTTCGTCTCATCCCCCAGAAGCGATTCTGGGCGTCGAAGCGCCGCTCTGGACCGAGACGATCGCGACGATCGCGGACCTCGAGTACCTGGCGTTCCCGCGCCTGCCGGCCGCCGCTGAAATCGGCTGGTCGCCCATCGAGGCGCGGAAGTGGGAGGATTTCAGCGGGCGCCTCGCTGTTCACGCACCGCGGTGGACGGCAATGGGCGTCAACTTCTACCGCTCGCCACAGGTACCGTGGCAGTAAGAAAGTGACAGGCGATGGGCAGGAGGGCCACTCGGCCCTCCCGCCGTGCAGTGTGATCCGTGTGATCCGTGGCCCGTATGATCCGCGTCCCGTGTGATCCGTGTGATCCGTGGCCCGTATGATCCGCGTCCCGTGTAATCCGTGCGATCCGTGGCTCTAGTCGTCGTCTCTCACGTAGACATAGCCGAACATGACGAACTCGCCGCCTGAGAAAAAGTGTGGAAGGACGCCGCACATCACCAGATATCGCCCCTTGGTGTTGAACCCCACAACTTCGACGCGATCCTGAACCGGGGGCATCGCCCGCGGATCCAGGCCTCGATACACCCGGTCATTGGGATCGTTGATCAGAGGTGGAAAGGTGTCTGGCGGGGAGATGAGTAGGTTCATCAGGCTGATATCCTCCGGCTTGGTTCCCGGCCCATAGATCAGGAGGTTGTGGAAGCCGCTGATGATGAAGCTGACGCTGTCACCAACCCGAACCCGAACCTTCTGCGGTGTCAGGAAGTGACCATTCAGAAACCGTGGGTTCGGATCCGCCGGGGCGAACCTGTCGATTGTGGCTGGCGGGTTGATTCCTACCGGAGCGCCAGGCGTGGGATTCCAGAAACCAAAGCTGACGGTGTGATTGGTGCTGCGTTCGTCCTTGCCACCATGACCGTGGCCATGCCCCTCGTCCTGCCTCTCGACGCTGCCGCCCTTTTGCTGATGGCCGATGACCGGGGTCGCGAGCCCGCCCACCATTACCGACGTCACAAAGTCCCGACGCTTCATACGCGCCTCACAGTTCGTTGACGCTCGCGCCTCCGACATGGGGCGCGGGCGACGGGCGCCGTGTGCAATTCCACTGCCGGTCAGCCGGCGAGGTTATCGCAACCAGGACTGCATCGAGGAGCAATGACCGGGGCACGTCGCACGTCTTTGGAAAACCCAGTTTCCATCTACGAATCCACCGACGAGCTTGGAGCGCGCAGAACGCAATTGGGCGAGTGCCGCCATCTCACACGGTGAAAGGCGCGGGCGCAGCCCGGCATAGGGCCAGCGATCGTATACTTTGGCGAACCGACATGCGCCACACGCCCTTTGCCGCCGCCCTGACGGCCCTGGCTCTGACGGCCACAGGCTGCTCGAAACCCGACACCGCCCAGGCCCGCAGCCGGGAGGGCACCGCCAAGCCGGTTCAGGTCGAAATCGTCAGGCAGGATTCCATTCGGAGGGCCGTCGACGTCGTCGGAACGCTGGTCGCGGTCGATCAGGTCACCATCTCTTCGGAAGCCGACGGCAAGGTCAGCCGAATTCTGGCCGATTTGGGCGATCGGGTGACGGCCGGACAGGTCCTCATCAAGCTCGATCAGGAAAAGCAGCAGTACACCTACGAGCAGCAACAGGCTGTGCTGGCCCGCACGCTCGCCCAGTATGGCGCCTCGGATCCCAAGCAACTACCCGAGATCGAGAAAACTCCCGACGTTCAAAAGGCCAACGCGGATCTCGTCCAGGCGACGCAGGCCTTCGACCGGGCGAACGAGCTGTTCAAGCGGACGCTCATCTCCCGGCAGGCCCTCGACGATGCGCAAGCGGCCCTTCAATCGGCGCGCGCCGGCTATGACTCGGCGCTCCAGAAAGCGAAGGACCTCCGCGCCAGCATCCAAGGCTCCGAAGCCAGCATGAAGCTGGCCGGCCGCGAGACTCCGCGATACCGACATTCGCGCGCCGTTCGATGGCTACGTTGAAAAGCGACTGGTGAACCTGGGCGAGCTCGTCAAGGCGCAGATGCCGGTCATGGCGGTCGTCCGGCTCACGCCGCTCAAAGTGATCGCCGAGATTCCCGAGAAGATGGCGCCCTGGATTGCCGTGGATCGGCCGGTCTCGCTGCAGGTCGACGCGTATCGCGACCGGACCTTCGCCGGGAAGGTCTCTCGCATCAGCCCGGCGGTCAATGCTTCGACCCGCGCGTTTTCGTTCGAAGCGCTGGTGCCAAATCCCGACACCGTGCTGAAGCCTGGAACCTTTGCCCGGGTGCACATCGAGAGCGGGAAGGTGGACAGCGTCCTCACGCTGCCGTACTCGGCGCTTCAGTATCGCTATGGCGTCAACCGCGTCTTCGTCGTGAACGGCGACAAGCTGGCGATGCGTGAGTTGGCGGTCGGCGAGCGCATGGGCGACCGCATCGAAATTGTCAACGGCGTCAAGGCCGGCGAGCAGGTCGCGGTAACCGACGTCGACACGCTGGCTGACGGCGCCCCGGTCGTCGTCACCAAACAGCCGTAACTCACGAGGAGCCCCGCGTGCTGTCCGAACTCTGCGTCCGCCGTCCGGTATTCGCCACGATGCTCGTCATGTCGCTCGTGGTGCTCGGGACGTTTTCGTTCCGGGGACTCGGCGTCGACCTCTTCCCGAAGGCTGACCCAGCCACCGTCAGCGTCGTCCTGACTTTGCCTGGCGCGAGCCCCGACCAGATGTCCACGTCGGTCGTCGAGCCGATGGAAGAAGCGATCAGCGGCGTCTCGGGCATCGAGGAGATGACCGCGCGCATTGCCGAGGGCCGCGGCCAGATCACCGTGCGGTTCGTTCTCGAGCGCGACTTGAACGACGCCTCGAACGATGTCCGCGAGAAGGTGGCGAGCGCCGTGCGGAACATGCCGCCGACGCTCCTGCCGCCGGTTATCACCAAGGTCGATCCCGACGCCGATCCGGTCATGTCGCTGATCGTCTCGTCGGACGCGATGAGCCTGCGCACGCTCACCGAGCTGACCGACAAGCAGATTGCCCGTGTCATTCAGACGGTCAACGGCGTTGGCGAAGTGAATCTCGCCGGTGGTCGCGCGCGCGAGATCCACATCATCGTCGACATCGAAAAGCTCAACTCGTACGGCCTGTCGATGACGGAGGTGCGCGACGCCGTCGTCGCCGAGAACGTCGAGATCCCCGGCGGCACGGTCGAACAGGGCAAGGGGCAGTTGCTGCTGCGCACGCTTGGCCGCATCGACGCATCGACGGATTTCAACGACATCGTCGTCGCGACCCGGAACGGCACGCCGATCCGCATTTCGGACATCGGCGGCGCTGCGGATACGTTCCAGCGGCCGACGTCAGCGGTCTGGCTGGGCAAGACTCCGGCCGTGATGCTCGACGTCCGGCGCGCCATGGGCGAGAACACGGTCGCGGTCATCGAAGGCGTGCGCGCGAAACTCGCGACGGTCGAGCGCTCCTTGCCGTCGGCGGTGAAGATCACCGTCATCCGCGACGATTCGCGTTTCATCTACGCGTCGATCGCCTCGCTCGAAGAGCATCTGATCTTCGGGGCGTTGTTCGCTACGATCGTGGTGATGATCTTCATCCGCAACCTGCGCGCCGTCCTGATTTCGGCGGTTGCGATTCCGGCGTCGATCATCGCGTCGTTCACGCTGATGAGGATCATGGGGTTCACGCTGAACAACATGACGCTCCTCGGCATCACGCTCGCGGTCGGGATCGTCATCGACGATGCGATCGTCGTGCTGGAGAATATTTTCCGTTACATCGAGGAGAAGGGTTGCTCGCCGTTCGAGGCGGCGATCGAGGGCACGCGCGAGGTCGCGCTCGCGGTGATGGCGACCACGCTGTCGCTGGTCGTGATCTTCCTGCCGATCGCCTTTATGAGCGGCTATGCCAAGCGGTTCATCAACCCGTTCGGCTGGACGATTGCGTTCGCGATCATGGTGTCGATGCTCGTCAGCTTCACGCTGACGCCGATGCTGCAGCTCGCGGTTTCTGAAGCTTTCGGACGCGGAGAGCGACAAGAAAACAAAGGAAGGCGGCTTCTTTCACTGGCTCGACGGATGGTATACCCGGAAGGTCAATTGGGCGCTGGATCATCCGATGATGATTATCGGCATCTCAGTCGTCACCGCCCTGATGACCTTGCCGCTCAACCGCATGGTTGGCCGCGAGTTTGTCCCGACCGAGGACATGGGCGAATGGACCGTGCACGTCGACGCGCCTGAAGGAACGTCGCTCGAGGGCACGACCGAAGTCGCTTTCAAGCTGCTCGAGGAACTTGAAGGCATCGAAGGGGTGGCGCAGATCGAGCCGTCGGTTGCCGTCTCGGGCATGACTGGCAGCTCTCCGACCCACATCCATTTCCTCTGTCAGGCGCTGCCGATCGACGAGCGCAAGAACACCCAGGCGCAGATCATTACCGAGATGCGCCGCCGACTCGCCGCGCACCCGGGCTACCGGCCGAGCATCAGCTCGAGGACGGCGCTCGGCTCTGGCGAAGGCACCGGCGGGTTTGCGATCGCGGCCAACATCCTCGGGCCGGATCTCGGGCAGATCGCCGATTACTCGAAACGGGCGCTCGTTGCGGCGCAGAGCGTGCCAAGCCTGACCGAGATCAAGATCGCGCTCAACATCTCGAATCCCGAGGTGCACGTTGCCGTCGACCGCAAGCGCGCCGCCGATCTAGGGGTGCGCATGTCGACGATCGGCAACACCCTCCGCCTCGCAGTCTCCGGCGACGACCAGATCTCGTTCTACAAGGAAGGGCAGGAGCAGTATCCCGTCAAGATTCGCGTGCTCGAGAGCCAGCGGGGCGACATTGAAGAGATCGGCCGGCTGACAGTTCCCTCAGACGCCGGACCTGTGCGCATCGACAACATCGCCCGCCTCGAGCGCGGGCTTGGACCGACAACGCTGCAGCGCTCAGACCGCCAGTTCACGGTCACCATGATTGCCGACGTGGCACCGGGCCACGCGCTCGACGAGGCTGCCGCCGACGTCCGGAAAATGCTTTCGGGTTTGAACATGCCGCCGACGATGTCGTTCAAGCTGCAAGGGCAGTCGCGAATCCTCGACGAAACGACCGCCAACATGATCATGGCGATTAGCCTGGCCATGATCTTCGTGTACATGGTGCTCGCGTCGCAGTTCGAGAGTTTTCTCCAGCCGATCGTGATCATGCTGGTCATGCCGATTGCCGTGCCCTTCGCGCTCTTCACGCTCTGGGTGACCGGCCGCACGCTGAACCTGTGGAGCGCCCTCGGCATGCTCCTGCTTCTCGGCATCGTCAAGAAGAACTCGATTCTGCAGGTCGACTACGCGAACGTGCTTCGTGCCAGAGGTGTGCCGCTTCGAGAAGCGATCGTGGAGTCGTGCCGGACCAGGCTTCGCCCGATTTTGATGACGACGACGGCGATCATCGCCGGCCTGATTCCGACGTCGCTCGGCATTGGCATCGGCGGCACGGGCCGCGCCGCAATCGCGGTGACGATCATCGGCGGTCAGTCACTCTGCCTGTTCCTGACGCTGCTCCTCGTGCCCGTGGCCTACGTGAAGTTCGATGAGCTCGAACAGGCGATCGTGGGGCAGGGCGCGCGGGCCTGGCTCTCGCGTGTCTCGGCGGCGACGATTGGGCGTTGGCGACCCGCGACGGAGTCGCGGCACGGCTGAGAGCAAGGCTCGAAGACGGCGCCTCGGCGAACAAAAGGAATGGGAGCGGTTCGTGCGCGGGCACTGCGGTGTCCTGGGTCAGTACCGATCAGCACGTGGCCGCCCGAGTGTTCGGCTGTCTGACGTTTGGACTACCGGACCCTGTGCTGACGGTTGGCGGGCAGACCGTCTGGGTCGCGCTCTCTGGGTTCAGCCTGACAGAGGGTGCCGACAAGAGGTTCGTCGTGGATCTCGATTGTCCGCAGCTTGTCGCGCGGCTGCGCGCGCTGACCATCGATCCTCCCGCTGACGCGGCGCCTGGAGTGAGGCCCCGTCTGTTCGTAGAGATGCTGACGTGGCACTACGGCGGCGAGCGGGCCGTGGCCAGCTCGAAGTTTGCTCTGAACTGGCGCATATTCGAACTCCGGGGTCAGAAGATTGAGGAAGTCGCCTTTGAGCACCTCTACTCAGTCGACAGATGGCCGCCGGCCCTTCCTGCCAACTTTGATGAGCGGTTCCGGCTCGAGATGATTCGATCCGGTCATGTCAGGTGGCGCCTGGAAGGCGCGCCGCCGAAGCGCGGCTGGATCATGCTGCCGGAAGGGGAGTCGCGATGACGGCGTTGTGGTTGCGAGCCATTGTTGTTTGCGTCGCATTGATCCCGATCGCGGCGGCACTAAAACGGAGCTGATCCCGAAGTGGAGACAGATGCGTCACGATTGCGCGAGGGTCGCGTGACATCCGGACGACGACAATGTTCCTGATCAGGCGTCCCTCGAGGCAGGTTGTCGAGCGTTTTGCCAGGGAGTCACTCTCACTGCCCCTCTCCTACCATCCCATCGGCATTGCCGGGAGCCCGCCGGCAGGCTACGACGTCGATGAAACGATCGTCGCGCTCGGGCATGGCGAGGCGGTCTTCGAGCGCGCGAAGGTCGCGCTCGCATCGTGGCAGCATTTCGCGTTCAACTGGGTAGAGATCTTTCCTCGAGCGCCGTCCCTCGCGCCGGGGACCGTTATCGCGGTGCTCATTCGCCATCTGGGGTTCTGGTCGCTCAACGGCGGCCGCGTGCTGTACGGAGTGGGCGATCGCCTGCAGGGGCCGATCTTTGGGTTCGCATACGGGACCCTGACGAACCATGCCGAGCGGGGTGAAGAGGGGTTCGAGGTGTCGCTGCACCCGCAAACAGGCGAAGTCATCTACCGGATTCGCGCGGCGTCGCGTCCACGAGCGGTCATCGCGCGATTGGGATACCCAGTCGTGCGCGTTCTTCAGGCGCGGTTCCGCCGAGACTCGGGTGAAGCGATGCGCCGGGCCGTAGCCGTGTAATATGCCTTGACAGGCATATTCCTGTCGTGGCATATTCAACCGTCATGATTGAGACGTTCGCCGCGCTTGCGGAGCCCAATCGCTTCCGCATTGTCGAGTTGCTGCGGTCCGGACCTCGCCCTGTCACCGACATCGGCGACCGCCTGCGCCTCAACCAACCGCAGGTCTCCAAGCATCTGCGGGTGTTGAAGCACGCCGGGCTCGTCGACGTCCAGCCACGCGCGCAGCAACGGCTCTACGAGCTGCGCCCGCAACCTATCCGCGAGCTGCACGACTGGCTCGAGCGCTACCGCGAGCTGTGGGACGCGCGCTTCGCGGAACTCGACGATCTCATCGAGGAGCTCAAACTGAAGGAGAAGTCCGATGGCCGCAAGAAACGAAAGTGAGGTCGCTCACATGAACCAGACGTCGCTGGAGCTGAAGGGCGATCGCGAGATTGTCATCACCCGGACTTTCAACGGGCCGCCACGGATCGTCTTCGACGCCTGGACCAGGCCAGAACTGGTGCGCCGGTGGTGGGCGCCGAAGTCGCGTCGCGTGGCGCTCGTGGGCTGCGACGCCGACGTTCGGGCAGGCGGCAGCTATCGGTACGTGGCCAAGTTGGACGCCGGGGGCCAATTTGCGTTCTCCGGCGTCTACAGAGAAGTCACGCCGCACTCGCGGCTCGTCTACACTGAAAATTTCGAGCCAACCGCGGCCGGTGCGATGGCGGACGATGCTGCGGTTGTCGTCACAGTCACGTTCGAGGAGCGTGACGGCAAGACGCATGTCGTTTCGCATTCGCTCTGTCCGTCGAAGGAAGTGCGCGACATGATCATCGCGTCTGGCATGGAGCACGGCATGCGCGAATCGATGGATCAGCTCGACGAGCTCGCCGCATTGCTGGCACAGTCAGAAGGCAGGGTAGCGAAATGAAAATGACGAAAAGCGATCGGAAGGCCGTGGACAAGTACATCGCCTCGCAGCCCAAGGCCGTGCAGACCCGGCTGACGCGTGTTCGGAGCACGATCCGCAAGGCGGTTCCCGGCGCTGAGGAAATGATCTGGTACGGGATCCCCACCTTCAAGCAGCACGGCCGTCCAGTGATCTACTTCGCGGGCTGGAGCCAGCACTACTCGATCTATCCGTCGAGCGATCGGCTGGTTGCCGCTTTCAAGGGCGCGCTGACGCCGTACACGATCAGCAAAGGGACGATCCGCTTCCCGCTCTCGGAGCCCGTGCCGGTCAAGCTGATCGAGCGCATCGCAAAGTTCCGCGCCAAGGAAGCCGAAGCCAAGAGGTGAGTCTTACTGCCGGGGCGGCGGGCTGGCTGTCAGATCGAGATGCCAGCCCGGGTGCAGCCACCTTCCGTCACGTCGGACGAACATCTCCGTGAGACGTCCGCGGAGCGTGCGTTCCGCGCCATCTGAGTAGATGACCGCTTCGTAGCGCCCGTAGAGTACGACGACATCGCCAAACCGCTGCGCCTGCGTGTCTGGAAACGCGCGTCGGACGAGGCGGCCTCCTTTTTCGCGAAACGCGCTCGCGCCCTCGAGCGTCCTGGCGCGGCCGGCGAAGGGCGCGTCGTCCATCGAAATGCCAATGAACTCCTCCGGCAGCAGATCGCCGAGCGTCTTCACGTCCCCGGCGAAATATGCCCGCCAGGCCACCTCCCGGGCGGCCAGCACCTCTTGATCGATCGCCGCGGTCGCCGCCAGGCGCGAATAGGACGCAGGCACCGCCGCAAGAAACGCAATCCCGAGATTCCGCCATGAGCAAGACCGCGCTCGTAAATGCGCTCAAGAAACTCGACCTGGAGGAAGTTCGAGCGATTCTGCTGAAGCGCCCGGAAGCTCAAGGACCTCCGCCTGGACAACGGCGTCAACATCCTGCAGTTCTGTTGCGGACGGTTCACGGGCGACACTCAGGCGGCAGCGAATCGCCAATTGCGTCTTGCGAAGTGGCTGGTGGGCGAGGGCTTCGATCCGCGAGAGAACTACACCACCGCCCCTGGGGAAGACGGCGAAGCGGACTCAGCCCGCGTGTCGCTCGCGTGGTATGCCGTTGCCAAAGCACAAAACAATCGGCTGGCGCGGTACTTTCTGCGGCAGGGCGCCGCTCCCGGGGCGCTCTTCGCTGCCGCCTGGTGGGGCAATGCGGAGATCATCCCGGACTTGGTGCGACACGGCGCCAATCTCAACGAGGTCGTCGGGGCCACGCCGCTGCACATGGCCGTCGATGTCGTCCAGCGTGGCGTCGACGGCAAGCCGCAGTTGGGCCGCCTCCGCCTGACCTGCGTCAAGGAGATGCTCAGGCTCGGCGCGGATCCGAATATCCCCGCGCATGATGGAACCACACCGCTGCACACGGCGCTCAAGAAGGAATATCTCGAGGCGTTCAAGCTCCTGTTGCGGCCCGGAGCCAATCCTGACATCTCAGGAAAAGATGGCCGAACGGTGCGGGAGACTGCGGGGCGGAAGAGGGATCGGCGGTACGTCAGCGCCCTGCCACCAACGGCGTCGATGCCAGGCCTTAGCGCGCGCCCGTGCCAAACGTCACGCCGTTGTACAGTCGCCAGTGCTCTCCGACATCGCGGCCAAAGCCATTTGAACCATCGAGCGTCAGTCCGAAAGCCCCACGTGTCGTCGATAACCTGGCGAACGTGATCACCAGCGAGGCGCTCACGAGGCGCGCACGAGCTCGACGGCCATCCGACCTGACGTGACGTAGTCGATCTTGCCGGTGCCGAGGATCGGCACGTGTGGCACGGGCACGATCGTGCGAGGCACGAAGATCTCGGGAAGTCCGGCTTCGCGTGCCGCGGTGGCAAGCGCTGCGCGGTTGGCATCGGCGCGTTCGGTGACGAGCACCAGTTGCTCGCCGCGCTTCGGGTCGGGCACGGTCACGACCGCATGCTGCTCGTCGGGCCAAAGCTTCGCAACGAAATCTTCGACGGCACCAAGCGGCACCATTTCACCCGCGACTTTCGCGAAGCGTTTTGCCCGGCCCTTGATCGTCACGAAGCCTTCGGCATCGAATTCGACGATGTCGCCGGTGTCGTACCAACCGCCAGCCGGCGGCTCGAGCACGCCTGGCTTTTCAGCGCGCAGGTATCCAAGCATCACATTCGGGCCGTGCACGAAGAGCCGGCCGCCCAGGTCTATGCCTTCGACTCGCTCCAGCCGATGTTGAATGCCCGGCAACAGCCGGCCCACAGTGCCTGCCTTGAAATGCATCGGTGTATTCACCGCCAGCGCTGGCGATGTCTCGGTTGCGCCGTAGCCTTCCAGGATCCGAATGCCGAACTTCTCGAACCACACGCGGCGGGTCTCTGGCTTCACACGCTCCGCGCCGGCGAAAATGTACCGCACCGAGTAGAAGTCGTAGTTGTCGGCCACGCGCGCGTAGCCTGAGAGAAACGTATCGGTGCCGAAGAGGATCGTGGCGTTCACGCCGTAGACGAACTCCGGAACCGTTCGGTAATGAAGCGGCGACGGATACAGGAACGTGCGGACGCCGGCCAGCAGTGGCAAGAGCAGGCCACCAGTCAGCCCAAAGCTGTGAAACACCGGCAACGCATTGAAGACGATGTCCTTCGGGCTGATGTCGACGACCGATGCGAGCTGATACCGGTTCGCGAGGAGATTGCGATGGCTCAGCACGACACCTTTCGGCGTGCCCTCTGAACCCGACGTGAACAGCACCACCGCGGGATCGTTCGCGCGGGCCGGCCGATGATTGGGCCTGGCGCGCATCGAGCGCAGCAGCGCGGCGAGTCTCGACGCCAGGCCAATCTCTCTCTTCACGTCTTCGAGGTAAATGATCGTGGCGTGCGGCTCGAGCGCCGCCACGAGCGGCTGGAGCTTCGCCTTGTCGATGAACGCGCGCGCCGTGACGATGAGCGCGATGTCCGCTCCGCGACACGCGGCGAGCGCCGCCGCCGCGCCCGTCGAGAAGTTGAGCATCGCCGGCACGCGTTGCTCGGCCTGCAGCGCGAAGAAGGTGACGAGCGCCGCGCGCGACGTCGGCAGTAACACGCCGACGCGTTCGCCCGCACGCGTTCGCCGCGCCAGCACGCCGCCGAGCGCATAGCTGGCCGTGATGAGACCCCGGTAGCTCAAGGGACGCATCTCGAGATCGTCGGCCACGATGTGGCTGCCGCCGTGTTGGTGAGACGCGTCGAGCAGCGCGTCGAAGAGGGTCGTGTCGATGCGTGCGGCCGCGAACATCGACTGCACCATCTCGTCGGCGAGCGCGCGGCGCAACGCGACGCGCCGGGCGCGGCCGGTCACACCTTCGGGCGCTGTCAGCCGGCGCGGCGGCAGGATGCGCAGGTGAATCCGCGGGAACAGGCGTCGACGGACCTTGCCGGCCAGGCGGGAGAACGGCGTGAACTCCACACCGTCGATGCGCACGGGCAGGAGCGCGGCCTTGGTGCGCTCGGCGATGACCGCGGGCCCTTCGTACACCTTCATCAACGATCCGGTCGTCGTGATGCGGCCTTCCGGAAAAATGATGCAGGCCGAGCCGGCTTCCACCGCTCGGATCATCGCGCGGATGGAGAGCGGATTGGTCGGATCGACGGGCAGCGCGTTGACGAACATGAGGAACGGCTTCGCCCACCACTGCTTCGAGATCAGGGTGTCGACGGCGAAGATCGGATCGCCAGGCAGGAATGCGCCCAGCAGCAATCCATCGAGAAACGACGCGTGATTGGCGGCGATCACGGCTTTCGGGAGCGCCGCCCGCGCGTGCTCGAGCCCCTCGACTTTCACGCGGTAGAGGATTCTGAGAATCAATCGGAGGAAGAGTTTCACCATCGTCCGGCGCAGGATCCACGCGGCCACGAGCGCTACGGGGATGGTCAGCAGTCCGCACAGCGCGAACAGTTCGCCCATCGTCAAACCTCGTGCGAGCAGCGCCGCGGCACCGACCGCGGCGATCGCCATGGCGAGCGCATTGATGATGTTGTTGGCGGCGATCACGCGCGCGCGATGCGCCGGCTCGCTTTCGTGCTGCAGGATCGCGTAGAGCGGCACGGTGTAGAGACCGCCGGCCATCGCGACGCCGACCAGGTCGACGAGAATGCGCCAGCTTCCTGGAGCGCTCAGGAAGGCCGATACAGTCGCGAGTTCTGAGACTGACGGGCGACCGGCGCTGGCGGCGTGCAGGTCCCAGGCGAAGAACGCCATCGCTGCCGCCGCGATCGGGACGAAACGGGCGCTGACCTCGCCGTGCAGGAGCCGCTCGGCGACGATCGAGCCGACGCCGACCCCGACAGCGAAGAGCGCCAGCATCATCGTTACCACTTGCTCGTTCGCGAAGAGCACGTCTTTGGCAAACGCCGGCAGCCCGGAGACCACGGTCGCACCAAACAACCAGAACCAGGACACCGCGAGGATCGGCAGCCACAGCGCCGGACGCGACGTCACGTGGCCGACGACGGCGATCGTGTCTTTCAGCAGGCGCGGGCGCGGCGCATCGGCAGCCGAGGATGGGGCCGGAGGGATCTGACGTGCGGCAATCCAACCCAGGAGCGCACAGACAACGCCGCAGCCGCCGACGACGAGCGCCCCCTGGGCGAGCAGGACCACACTGCCACCAAGGATCGTGCCGAAAAGGATTGCGAGGAACGTGCCCGCCTCGATCAGCGCGTTGCCCGCGACGAGCTCGTCTTCGTGCAGGTGCTGCGGAAGCAGGGCGTACTTGATCGGACCAAAGACCGTCGAATGCGTGCCGAGGAAGAAAAGTGCGGCGAAAAGGAGCGGCACGCTCTCGAGCCACAGGCCGACGGCGCCCACAGTCATGATGACGATCTCGGCGACCTTGACGATGCGAGCGATATACGACTTGTCGACGCGATCAGCCAGCGTGCCCGATGCGCCCGAGAAGAGGAAGAACGGCGCAATGAAGACCGCCCCGGCCAACATGACGAGGGAGGCGGAGTCCATGCCCGACTGCGCGGCCAGCCGGAACGTCACCACGATTCCCATCGCGCTCTTCAGCAAGTTGTCGTTGAAGGCGCCGAGGAACTGGGTGACGAACAGCGGTGCAAACCGACGGGCCGTCAAGAGTTGGACGAGAGGCGATCGCATGACAGTCTCCCTTAGACAGATTTCACTGCGGCCCAGGCCGCGGTGACGAGCCGGTCGCTCATCGGACCCATGGTTGATGGCAGCCGGCCGTACGCCGCAAAGGTGACCGGTTGCAGCACGATTCCGAAAACCAGTGCCGTGGCGACATCGGGAGGCTGGTCGGGAATCTCTTTCGCCGCGATGCCGCGCTCGACCACCGAGCGCACAGCGTCGACCGGGTTCGGTGTCCCCGGCGCGAGCTTGCTCAATTGCCCGTGCTGCACGAAGAGTAGAAAGCGGAAGAGGGTCGGGTCCTCATCGTGCGCGAGGCAGAAGCCGCGAATCATCGCCGCCAACTTTCTATGCGCCGTCGTCTCGGCCTGTGCCAGCGCGTCGAGCCGGCCCGCGAACGCGACGTAGTGGCGTTCGAAGACGGCCCACACCAGCTGGTCCTTGCTGACGAAATGACGATAGAGCGCGCCCTCAGAGAGATCGACAGCCCGCGCGATATCCCGCACGCTGGTCTCGGTCACGCCCTTTTCGACGAAGAGGCGGATGGCGGCCTTCTCGATGCGGTCGCGCGTGTCGGTGAAGCGATGTCGTGGCATTGCCTTGTTCTCAGGTTCTCACATGAACTGATGGGTTTGTGCGAGTAAACGATTACTCACATCATAAAGTGGCAAGCCCAACCGTGTCAAGGGCCCTCTTTTGATGGATTCCCCGAACCTCGTGGGCTCTCGACTTCTCGAGATAACCATCGCCGCTGCTTCGCTGGCCTGCGCCGCGGGATGCGCGGCTGCACTCAATTACGACGACCCGGCCCGGCCCTCGTCGTCCAGCAGCCTTCCTCGCGTCTGGCCTCTGGCGAGATCAGGCTCGTGACCTTCAAACGAAGTTGGGCGAGCACGTGGATCGGGCGGCAGAACTGCTGACACGGTCGGGCCCACACCGGCGCGATCAGGCGCGCGCTCGTCCTGGCCGATGCGGCCACATGGCCGGGTCCGGTCGTGATCGCCGGTGATCTCAACGGTCGTGGGCCTGCGGACGAGGTCGCCAAAGCCGGCTTCTTCTGGTTGACTCGGACGCTCGACGACCGTGGCATCTTCTTCGACTTCGATCACGTCTCGTTCGCGGGCTATGTGCGACGGGACCTCGCTCAGCGGCGCACGCGCCCGACGTCACCGGTGCGAGCGACCACCGGCCGGTCTGGGCGATCGTGCGGCCGTGCGCGACTTCGTAAGCCATCATCGACTGCGCGACACGCGAGAGAGCGTTTCGCTGGCGAGGCGTTGCAGCAGCCGACCGGCAGCCGCCGCGAGGTCGCCGGGCAGTGTTGCCGAGACGGGCTCCGCCGCGCGGACGACGTCCGTGCGAACCGAATGATCGGGCGATGTCACCTGCACCTCGACCGCACCGATGAGCTGATTCCCGGCGCCCGCGGACTCGAGGTGCCACGCCAGCAGCGTCACGCCAACCGTCGAGGCGTCCGCCGAGTCCACGAGACGCACGCCGGCATTCGCCGCCAGTTCGACGCGCAGCGCCGTGTCCAGGTACCGGTCGGGGGCGGAGGACCACTGCCACACTGGATCCTGGGTGAGCTCGCCCCCCGCCTCCCGGTGCAGCACGCGCCGGCCGATATGTCCCCGCGCCTGCGTCTCCACCAGCCGCACCCCGATGGCGTCACTGGTGCGCCCGGGTCGTGCCGCCGGTTCCACCAGCTCTGGCTCGATCATCCGGCCGGGGACCACATCTGGCCGCTTGAGCGTGAGCTGGCAGCCGGCGATTGACAGGATGAGCGTGGCGAGCGCGCCGTGAAGCACTCTCCTCATCGTTTCTTCCCCGTGGCAGGTGGTCGCGGTCCGTACATCACCGACTCGGGCTGTTCCTGGATCTGCCGCGCGAGGTCGCGCAGCTCGTCGAGCGACTGGCGGATCGCCGGCAGCGATCGGCGGAGATCGTCGGCGGCGAGGCTGGTGCGCTCCATGGCCTCGCGCGACGACCGCGTGGCGGCGGGAAGGTCCGCCTCCCGCATCGCCGTCCGTGCCTCTTCGACGAATGTCACGAACGGTCCTTCGGTGCCGACCAGTCCTTGGAGCTCGTTCGTAATCCGTTCGATCTGTGCGCTCGTCGTCGAGAAGAACTTGCGCGAGTCGGCGCTCAACGACTGGAGATCGCTCTCGCGAAAGATCCGCTCGATGTTGGTGAAGAACCGATCGCTCCGATCGAGGCTGCCAGGGACGCGCGCGACGATCTCGCGCAGCGTCTGCAGTGTCGCTTGCGCCGTGTCCAGGACCTCCGGCAGGCGATCCTGTACCTGGCCCATCACCGACGGCACCGAGGCCACGTACGGCCGATCGGGCGTGAAGCCAAGCGCGAGCGGTGGCGGCGGATTAATTGGCACGTCGAGCAGCAGGTAGGCCTCGCCGGTGACGGGGTTTCCCACTACCTGCGCCCGCAGGTTCGGAAACATGCCGCCGAGATCGGTGAACTGGCGGATTCGTTTCACGTTCATGCCGATCGTGTTGAGACGATCCAGAAACACGTCGAAATCCACTTCGACAGTGACGCCTCGCGGGTCGACCCGCACGTCGGTCACCTGGCCCACCGCCACGCCCCGGTACCGGACCGGGCTCGACACATCCAGGCCGCTGACGTTGTCGGTGGTGTAGGTCACCATCCCGATCACCGCCTGGCTCCTCACGCGCTGGACGAAGAAGATCGCCGTGGCGAGAGCGGTCAAGGCGACGACCACGACGAACAGGCCCAGCCGCGCGTAGCTTTTCTCGACAGCCATCGGTTACGCTCCGTGATTTGCAGGCACATCAGGTGAGGTTCGGGTGAAGAAGCTGTGCACGAACGGCACCGTCGACTCGTCGCGCAGCCGACGCGGATCCCCGCGCGCGACGATACCTTTCGCCGACTTATCCAGCACGATGCAGCTGTTGGCGACGAGAAAGATGCTCGGCAGCTCGTGGGTGACGATCACGATCGTGATGCCGAGGTCGCGGCTGAGGGTAACGATCAGTTGATCGAGCTCGACGGCCGTGATCGGATCGAGTCCGGCGGACGGTTCGTCGAAGAAGAGGAGATCGGGCTCGAGCATGAGCGCGCGGGCAATGCCCGCGCGCTTCCTCATGCCGCCGGAGAGCTCACCAGGCAGGTGATCGTCGAAGCCACTGAGACCGACGATGTCGAGCTTCGCCCGGCACAACGCGCGCTTGGTCTCACCGCGAATCGACGTCCACATCTTCATCGGCAGCGCCAGGTTCTCCGCGAGTGTCAGCGAGCTGAAGAGCGCGCCGGATTGGAAGAGCACGCCGAACGGCGGCGTCCCTTCGTAGAGGTGCGGTTCACCGACGCCATCGATGTCGATGCGTCCAGCCTGCGGACGGCCAAGCCCGATGAGGTGGCGGAGCAGGCTGCTCTTGCCGCACCCCGAGCCACCGAGGATCGCGAACGTCGATCCGCGGGCGATGTCGAAGCTGACATGCTCCATCAGGACTCGCGAGCCCCAGCCGATGCGGAGGTCGTCGACAATGATGTGCGGCCGGGTGTGCGGCGCGGTCATATGCCTAGGAACACGTAGAAGAGCGTGAAGAGCGAGCTGATCACGATCATGCCGAAGATGGCCAGGACGACCGCGCTCGTCGTCCGCGCGCCGACCGCGGCGGCGCCTCCCTGCGCGGCCAGCCCCTGACCGCAGGCGATGAGGCCGATCGCCACGCCGAGGAACGGGCTCTTGACGAGTCCGGCCAGCAAGTGGCCGACGGTGATTGCGTCGGCCGTCGCCAGCACGTACGCCCGTGGCGTCATGTGCGTAATCACCGTCGTGGCCGCCAGGCCACCGACGAGTGCCAGGCCGTCGCCGATCCAGGTGAGGAGGGGAAGGACGATGGCGAGCGCGATGCAGCGCGGCACGACCAGCCAGCGCACGGGATCGAAGCCCATCGCACGCAGGGCATCGATTTCCTCCGACACCTGCATCGTGGCGAG
This sequence comes from uncultured Acidobacteriota bacterium, assembly GCA_963773005.1. Classification (GTDB taxonomy): domain Bacteria; phylum Acidobacteriota; class Vicinamibacteria; order Vicinamibacterales; family 2-12-FULL-66-21; genus DATBJJ01. The sequence continues at coordinate 46,288 of CAVYZR010000012.1, read as the reverse complement.
CTCGGAGGCCAGGCCAGCGCCGGATCGACCGGCGACGACGATCGCGGTCACGAGCGGACCGAGCTCGCGGAAGTGCGCGACCACCACGAGCTCGGGGACGAATGCCACGGCGCCGAAGCGACCGAGCTGCGAGACGCCGAGGAAGCCGATGATGACGCCGATGAGCAGGTTGGCCGCGCTCGTGACCAGCAGCGCATCGGCGCCAATCTCCTGGAGCAGCCTCGGGAGCGAGCGCCAGTCGACCGATCGCGGCGCGGCGATGGCCTTCGGGAAGGCGACGGCCGATCGGCCGAGGAAGTCGAACGCCGCGACGACCGAACCGGGGACGGCAGCCGCAGCCGCGCCGACGCGCCCGAGCGCCGAGGGGCCCGCCACGGCCCTCGTGTCCCGCGCCGCGTGCCCCCGATAGAGCGCGACCAGCCGTGCTGCTTCAGGATTGCCGCCCTCGACGACGCGCGTCCGGCCGCCCTCGGGGTCGAGCCGATCGAGGAGTTTCGCCAGAAGGGCGGCCCCCGAGCCGTCGATGCGATCGAGCCCCGAGAGGTCGACGTCGATCACCTGACACCCCTCGAGCCGCGTCTGCACATCGGCCACGGCCGCGGCGACGGTGCTGGCGTGCTCTAGGTCGAAGGCGCCGGCCGGCACGAGCCGTGCCCGATTGCCCGTTCGATCCGCCCGCAGGGTCACCGTCATCGTTCGCATCTTCTCGGGTTTGATGGCCCGCGTCAATTCCTTGCGGTCGAATCCTGTCGCTCTGCACCAGTGAAGGACACGGTGCGCGTCTTCGTCATCGACGATGAGCCGAGCGTCGAGCGGGTCTGGCAGGCCTCGCGGCTGTGGGCCTGGGATGGCGTCAGCTGGCACTCGTTTGACACTCCCGGCCCGGAATTACGCCGGCACATCAAGGTCGCATACGACACCGCGCGCGGCCGACTCGCGCTCTACGGTGGATATGACGACGCTGGACGCGAGATGTATTCCGAGCGGCACCATCTCACTTGGAGCTGTGGCACTCAGGCGACCGCCTTCCAGCGCAGGCGGACAAGGCATGCGGCAATCAGCACGGCACCAACGCTGGTCGCCGCCAACGCCACGAGGCGGAAGTAGAGCGTGCGCCCGAGCAGGTCAAAAATCATGAAACTTGTGAGAAAGAAACCGGTCAGCGCGACCGCGCGCCAGCCTGTCGACAGATCGCGCCATCGGTCGACGAGACACATGTAGCCGGGCAGGCCGAGCAGGAGCACATAGTCCCATCCTTGCGGCGACAGAAGCGGAATCAGAACACAGAAGTACGACGCCTCCAGATAGTTCGGCTCGGCAACCTGTCGGCGCCGAAACATGACAGCGCCGCCCGCGGCCATGGCGGCTACCGCCGAACCGAGCGCAAGAGCGCCAGCCAGAGGGCCCGGCTCGATCCACTTCGCCCACATCGAGGCGAACGAGATGTTGTCGGCCGAGAGAAGATTGGGTCCCGTGGTGTCGGTGACGGTTCGATACCACTCGCGCAGCAACGTCAAGTTGCCATCCCAGCCGTAGCTGACGGCCGGCAGGAGGAGGCCGACCCCAGTGACCAGCGCGAAGGGGACAAACGGTCGCCATCCGAACGTTCGGGCCAGCCACGGCACCAGCACGAGCGCATACGGCTTGACGAACACGCCCGCGGCGATGGCGGCTCCAGCCGTGAGCCCGCGGCCGCGCTGCGCGGCGATCACCGCGCCAAGCAGCAGCAACCCGACCGGCAAATTGAATTGTCCGAACGCCAGCTCTTTGACGAAGAACTTACCCGTGAGGAGAACCGTGAGCCACACGAGCACCCGCGGTGACAGTCGCCGATCGGGCAGGGCGACGAGCGACAACCGCACGAAGGCGAAGGCCATGACGGCCGTCAGCGTGAACCAGGCGACCTCTGCAACTTGCTTGGGTACCCATGTGAAGGGGACCATGAGCTGAGCGAACGCCGGCAGGTACTTGTACTGGAAATGACCATCATCCGGCCTGTACAGCGGCTCATGGGCAATGAAGCGCACGGCCGCGGTGCGTGGCACGGCGAAGTCGACAAGCTCCGCGCGCTTGAAGCGTACGAGACCATACGCACCGGCGATGACGAGCACGACCGCCATCGCACGGAAGAGCAACCACAGCCGGGAACGCACGCAGACAGCGTATCCCACTCCTCCTGCAGGAACGTGGCGGTAGTGCTGAGTCAAATACCTGTCAAGCGGGGAGCTCACTAGCGCGCTGCGCTCGAAGTGTCGGTCGGCGCCGCCTTACGCCACGATTCCAGTGCCACGAGATGTCTGCCTGCCAGCATCCCCCAGCCGTGAATCAGCTCAGGGCCCTACGATGGCGATTCTGCGGCTCACGATGCCGACGTTGACGGCGCCGTTCCGGATGATGGCGGACACGTCGTACACGCCGGGTGCGAGGCCTGCCGTCGAAACCTGTCCCGCGGCCGCTCTTTGGTTGTCGAACACCAAGTCCGCGATTGTTGCGAGGCCGCGCGCGATCAACGCATCCTCACCGCTCCTCCTCAGCTCGAGCGCGACGGCGGCGCCGTTCAGCAGCAGCGGGTCAGACCCGTACAACTCGATGAGCGCGGTGATCGGGGTGCCGGCGGGCAGGTGCGACGCGGGCGCAAACTGATCCGTGAACTGACCGAGCATGAGATCGCTCGTCTGGAACGGCCCGGCCTGCCGCAGTGCGACGCCGAGCGGCATGTCGATCGAGCCCGGCCGTCCCGACGAGTCGACCACCGCTGCTCGCAGCCGATACTGACCGGGCGCGAGCTGCACTCCTGAAACGGCCCTCGAGCCGAGAGGGCCCGACAACGCGATCTTGTCGGACGCGACGAAGACAGGGTCGTTCTTCGCATTCGAGATCGAAATGGCGTAGGTGGGAGGCGGTTGGGCAGGGCTCGAGCCGAGGAGCTGGACCACGACGATGGCTTTGAGCGTGCCGGGTTCCTCGCCACGAGTAGTGTATGCGGACGCGGCAATCGGCACCTCGAAAAACGGCATCGGGAAGGCAAGGACCTCGAGGGCTGACGGCGTCGGGCGTGTCGCCTGTGTGATCGTGAGCTCTTTCCGGGCTTTGACGGTCAGGCCGCTTCGTTTGACTTGCACGTCGATCCTGTGAGGGCGTCCGTCGGCGTCGGCATTGCTCGACTGAATGCCGAGCTGATAGGAGCTCGAGATCTCCGTCTGGACGCGTGCGAAAACGCCGCTGGCCGTTCCAACGCCGGCGTAATATTCCCCGCGCGTCGCGCCGGCGATGTTCTGCAGCCCGAGCGCCAGATCGGTACGCGGCAACGAGCTGACACCCGCAGGCCGCGACCGGCTGGCATCCATCTCCGGCTGCTCGATGTGGACGACGTAGGTCAGGGCGCCGGCCTCGGCGCTCTGTCGCTGCAGCTCCCGGAACTTCTCCCTGCCGTTGTCGGTGAACGGAAGGCCGGCGGACAACAGCACGAGCGACTTGGGTCTTTCGAGAAACCGAAGCCGATCGTTCAATGCGGTCAGCGCCGTGAGGACGTCCTGGATCCTTCGATCGGCTTCGAACGTGAGCAACTTCGCCTCGTCCTCGACTTCTCTCGGACAGAGGGGGTCCTTCGCCGGGCACTCCCGTTGGATGACCTGAGCGATCAGGCGCGTGTCGCGTTTGGCGAAGCCGTCCGCTTCCATGACCGTCAGCGCGTGCTTCTGGCGGCTCTGTAGCGCGCGACCGCGCAGCGAGGTGAGCGCGGTCTTGACGCGGGCGTGATCGCTGGTCAGCTCGATGGCCGTACCGGGGATGGCCAGCAAGCCAACCGAATCAGACGATCCCAGCCCGTCCACCAGCTTGCCGGCCGTCTCGAAGATGACTTTTTCATACCCGGCCGTCAGACTCTCCAGATCGACGACGAACACGACGGCGCGCCCGGGCGTGGGTGTGACATTCGTCACGAACGAGCTCACGGCGGTCGGTGGCGGTGGTGGCGCCGGCCGCTCGCTTCCGTAGAAGGTGGCAAATGAGACCGTTCGCGGCGCGCCATCAATCCGGACCGAGAAATCCTCCGGGCGCAAGTCCGACACGGGCCGGCCTGACTTGTCCATGACGAACACGTCGAGCCTGATGAGATCGACGCCGCTGCGGATCGTGGGCTGTGTCTGGAGTACCGAGAAGGCCGCAATAGCCGCGGCCAGCAACCGGATGGACATGGGACCTCGTCGCGCTGGGCGAGTCGGATTATATACAGAATCTTCACCATGCCCTGCGTCGACGCTGGTCCAGCGAAGGGCGCACGGCTGCAGTGCAGCACCGTTGAAGGCGCCGCGAGGTCGCGCGTGATGGGTGACCGTGGGTATACTGGGACCTCATTCCGAGGACTGACATGCGCACACTGCGAATCGTTCCGCTCGCCGTTCTCCTGGTGCTGTTCGGCGCAAGCCCCACGCCGACCGTGCAGGCGCGCGTCGATCCCGCCGACACGAAGCTGCTGACCCAGCCGGCGATCAGTGCGACCCACGTCGCGTTCATCTACGCCGGCGATCTGTGGGTCGCCGACTCGACGGCACGGCACCGGACGTCCGGCGCCTGACGACCGACGACGGCGTCGAGTCGAACCCGGCGTTCTCGCCCGACGGCAAGACGCATCGCCTTCAGCGCGCAGTACGAAGGCAACACCGACGTCTACGTCGTGCCGGTCGAAGGGCGGCGTGCCGACGCGGCTCACGTGGCATCCCGGCGCGGACATCGTGCAGGCGCTTCACGCCGGACGGCACGGCGCGTGCTGTTCACGTCGCAGCGCGCGGTCTTCACGAACCGCTACACGCAGCTCTTCACGGTGCCGGTCGCCGGCGGCATGGAGGAGCCGCTGCCGATTCCGAATGTCGCGCGCGCGACCTAGGCGCCGGACGGCCAGCGCATCGCCTACAACCCGATCGCCGCCGCGCTATCAGCAGTGGAAGCAGTATCGCGGCGGCACGGTGTCGCGGCATCTGGATCTACGACCCGAGGCGGCACGCGAGCTCGAGAAGATTCCGCAGCCGGCGACGCGGTCGAACGACACCGACCCGATGTGGATCGGCGACACGCGTCTACTTCCGATCCGATCGCAACGGCGAGTTCAACCTCTTCTCCTACGACCCGAGATCGAAAGCAGGTCCGGCAGCTGACGACGCACACGCGACTTCCCGATCCTCAGCGCGTCGGCGGGCGGCGGCAAGGATCGTCTTCGAGCAGGCCGGCTACCTGCACCTGTTCGATCCGCGACGTCGGAAGCGACGACGCGGCTGACGATCGGCGTCGACGTCGGACCTGCCGCGAGACGCGGCCGCGGTTCGCGAGGGGCGCGCGATGGATTCGCGATGCGGCGCTGTCGCCGACCGGCGCGCGCGCGGCGTTCGAGTTCCGCGGCGAGATCGTCACGGTGCCGGCCGAGAAGGGCGACGCGCGCAACCTGACGAACACGCCGGCGCTGGCACGAGCGGTCGCCGGCCTGGTCGCCGGACGGCACGCACGATCGCGTACTTCTCCGACGACGGCGGCGAGTACGCGCTGCGACATCGCGCAGCCAGGACGGCAAGGGCGAGCCGCGCGCGATCAAGGTCGACGGGCGAGGGCTTCTACGACGCAGCTCGGTCTGGTCGCCCGACGGCAAGAAGATCGCGTACTTCGACAACTCGCAGAGTCGGTCTACTGGGTCGACGTCGAAGACCGGCGCGTCGACGAAGCATCGACGGCGCAGCCGCGTCTACACGCCCGGGCGTCGTCATCGCGCACGCGCTGGTCGCCCGACTCGAAGTGGATCGCCTACGCCGTGGACAATCTGCAGCCGCTCGTCACGACCGTCCACGTGTACTCGATCGAGCAGGGCAAGTCGTTCCAGATCACGCGACGGCCTCGGCGACGTCAGCGATCCCGGTGTTCGACGGAGCGGCAAGTACCTGTATCTTCTTCGGATCGACCGACGCCGGGCCCGGCGGTGGACTGGTTCGCGCAGTCGAACGCCGACATGCGCGCGACGTCCGGCAACGTCTATCTCGCCGTGCTGCGCAACGACCTGCCGTCGCCGCTCGCGCGGGAGAGCGACGAGGAGAAGCCGGCCGCCGACGAAGCAAGGCGCGCCGAGAAGCCGGCGAGAAGCCGGCCGGACGAAGCAAGCGGACCGACGCCGAAGGAACGCCGGCGACGAGCCGAGCCGTTCCGGATCGACCTCGACGGCATCGAGTACCGCATTCTCGACCTGCCGATCGCCGGCCGGCAGCTCGTCGAACCTGCAGACCGGCGCGGCCGGGCACGTCTACTACCTGCGGACCGTCGGACGGCCGGACGGCGCTCGACCGCTACGACCTGAACACGCGGAAGAACGAGACGCTGCTGCCCGAGGCCTCGCGACTACGCGCTGTCGGCCGACGGCAAGAAGCTGCTGTATCGCAACGGCAACGCGTGGTCGATCGTCGCGACGACGGCACGGATCGAGCCGGCGGCGGGGCGGATTGCCGTCGACGCGATTCGAGGTGCGGGTCGATCCGCGCGCCGAGTGGAAGCAGATCTTCGACGAGGCCTGGCGCATCAATCGCGACTACTTCTACGCGCCGAACATGCACGGCGTGGACTGGGCGGCGATGCAGAAGAAGTACGCAGCCGTTCCTCGCCGACCTGGCGACGCGCGCCGACCTCAACCGCGTGCATGCAGTGGATGTCGAGCGAGCTGTCGGTCGGCCACCACCACGTCGGCGGCGGCGACATCGCTCGCCGAGCCGCAGACGCGTTCCCGGCGGCCTGCTCGGCGCCGACTACGCGGTCGAGAACGGCCGCTATCGGTTCAAGAAGGTCTACGGCGGCCTGAACTGGAACCCGCAGCTGCGCGCGCCGCTCACCGAGCCGGGCGTCAACGTGCGAAGGCGGGCGAGTACCTGCTCGCCGTGCGCGGGCAAGGACGTGCGGCCGCCGGCGAACGTCTACAGCTTCTTCGAGAACACCGCCGGCAAGATCGTCGAGATCACGGTCGGTCCGAATCCGGACGGATCCGGATCGCGGACGGTGCAGGTCGTGCCGGTCGCGAACGAAGGCGGCGCTCCGCAATCGCGACTGGGTCGAAGGCAACCTGAAGAAGGTGAACGAGGCGACCGGCGGCCGCGTCGCGTACGTCTACGTGCCCGAACACCGGCGGCGCAGGGACACGCCTACTTCAAGCGCTACTTCTATCCGCAGGCGCACAAGGACGCCGTCATCGTCGACGAGCGCTTCAACGGCGGCGGCCAGGTCGCCGACTACTACATCGATCTGCTGCGGCGGCCGCTCATCGCGTACTGGGCGATGCGCTACGGCGCGGACCTGAAGACGCCGACCGCGTCGATCCAGGGACCGAAGGTCGATGATCATCGACGAGACCGCCGGCTCCGGCGGCGATCTGCTGCCGTGGATGTTCCGCAAGTTCAAGCTCGGGTCCGCTCGTCGGGCAGCGCACGTGGGGCGGACTCGTCGGCATCCTCGGCTTCCCGGTGCTGATGGACGGCGGCACGATCACGGCGCCGAACCTCGCGATCTGGACGCCGGAGGACGGCTGGGTCGTCGAGAACGAGGGCGTGCGCGCCGGACATCGAAGTCGAGCAGACGCCGGCCGACGTGATCGCCGGCCGCGATCCGCAGCTCGAGAAGGCGATCGAGGTCGTGCTGGAGGAGCTGAAGAAGAATCCGCCCGCCGAAGCCGAAGCGGCCGGCGTATCCGGTCAAGGGCAAGACGCAGCGAGGTACCTACCCGAACGGCAAGTGAGCCCGGCGTTCGGGCTCCACCAAAACTGGAAAACGCAATTCGACAAACGTCAGAAACAGATGAACGTCAAAAAGCGAGCACCGTCTGCACCATCGGCACCCAGCCCGTCATCCCTGCGGTATACGGAGTAAACGCGCCGCTATAAGGAGCTTTGTTGACCCGGAAGAGCTCCGCGTTCATCCAGAGTCGCTCGGTCGGAAGGTAATGCCACTTTACGCCACCGCCATACTCCCACGAGTCGCCGAACTCCCCGTGCACCCACGATCCGCGGCCATACAGCATCCACTTTTTCGGGTCGACAAAGTAACTCGCCGAGAGCTCGGCGCCGTGGTCGAATGTGGATGTGAGCGGAAGCGGTCCGTCGGCTTCGAAATCATTTAGCCAACGCATGAAGTATTGCGCGTTGACCGCAAGCCCGTTCCATTTGATGCCGCCGTCGGCCGCCCACATCCTGTACGTCGCCTTGTCGACCGTCACACCCGGCGCAAACGCTCCGGTCGAGAAAAACAGCACGCCGTCGGAATTGTACAGTGACGTGTTCTCGGGACTTGATTGATCGAGATTCGAAAAACGGTCCTCCCGGGATCGTGTATACGCGGTACCAATTCGAATGCGAACTTTGTCGGAGGCGAAATAATCATCGTACATGTTGCGTGATTTGCCGGGTTGCCCGTAGGCCCCCATCGGTTCCCACCAGACGCTGCCGGACAGCAGCAGATGCGTATCGATCTTGCTTGCCGTGATACTCAGCGTATTGAGACCGTTGCCGACGAACGCCAAATAATTCAACCCCTTCGCAGGTTCTCCGTTCGCCCAGACTCCCTGGGTGAACCCGGGCCGGAAGAAGTTGTCAGCCATGCTCCTGTCGGTTGCCGTAAAAAACGGGAACGTGTTCACCAGCGATCGACTGCCTGGAACGCCGGTGTAACCTCCAGTGATCGCGAGGGCCTTGTTGAACGTCCAGCCAATGTTGCTGGCCACGACGATCGAAGCGGCCCCGGCGGACGTCCAGACGGTGAAGCTGTATCGCGCCCTCGGGTCGAAAATGTAGCCGCCCAGGATGAACATGGCGCGATTGACCGTGATGTCGTTGCGCGTATGAACGTCGCGGGTAACGCCCAGGTGGTCGGTGTAAGTCTCGTCGCTATCCTGGGTGTTGAGATATCGGATCTGGGTATTGATGTTGAACTTCAGCAGGAAAGGCACCTTGGCGTCTGCGGGCAGTTTCCCAGATGACGATTCCATCTCTATAACGATCGTTGATTGTCTGCGGTGCGGGAGGGGCTGGCTGCGGTGGGGGAGGTGGCTGCGGTGGGGCAGCGGCTGCCTGCGGTGCGGAAGTAGTTGCTGAATCCGTCGTCACGGGTAGGGTATTCAAGAGTTCCGAAACGGCGACCGTGCTGGTCTGGCTGGGCTGCAGGAGACTGTCCGGAGGCAGAAGTCGTGAAGAACGTAACGGACGTCAACGCCAATGCGACTGAAGCCTTGATGAATGCGCGGGGTATCGACACGTGAAATCTCCATCCCGAAGCCATCCCGACATGATTGAAGTACTGGGATTGCGACACTCACCAAGTCACGGAAGTTTGTCCCATGACTTGGCGAGCCATCGCCGGGAAGCAAAGGAGGCTCCTCGTCGAACTATCCCCAAGCCGAGTTCGAGCGAGGAGCCCATTCGATCAGCAGAGCACGACGGAGAGGGCGAGACCAGCCTCGCTTGTTTCCTTGTACTTGCTGTTCATCTCTTTGGCGGTCTGAGCCAGGGCGATCACGGTTTCGTCGAAATTGACGCGGTGCCTGGACGCGATCTCGTTGCTGGCGATCGCGTAGGCGGTCCACGCCTTGACTGCCCCGAATGCGCACCGCTCGATGCACGGAACCTGCACGTAACCGGCGACCGGGTCGCAGGTCATGCCCAGGTGATGCTCCAGCGCCGATTCGGCAGCATTCTCGACCACCAGCGACGGTGCGTCGTACGCGGTAGCGACCAATGCCGCAGCCATCGACGACGCCACGCCGATCTCTGCCTGGCAGCCGCCCTCGGCCGCAGACAGCGTCGCATGGTGCTTGCAGAGGTAGCCGACCGCCGCAGCCGCGAGCATGCCCTCACGGACCTTCTGATTGTCGACCTTCCGGACCTCGACGAGCGCATAGACCAGCGCCGGCATCACGCCGGCGGAACCGCCGGTCGGAGCCGTGATCACGAGGTGGCCGCGCCCGTTTTCTTCGGATGCCGCCAACGCAAATGCCGACAGAGTGCCGATACCGCGGTCTCCTTGAAACTTGTCGTCCTGCGCGCGCTTGTAAACGGTTGCTGCCTTGCTGTGCAGTTTGATCGGGCCGGGCAGCACGTCATCCTCCGGCATCGACAGCCCCGACTTCACCGTCGCGACCATGGCGTTGATGATCTTGTCGACGAAGGCATACACCTCCGCTTCCGACCTGCCCGAGATCGACATCTCGTTGGCCAGCATGATCTTGGCGATCGTGGTCTTATTGGTGTCGGCGTGGGTCCGCAGCTCTTTCATCGTCCGGTACGGGTACTTCGGCGGGTTCTTCTTCGGGGGCGTATACCCTTTCCACTCGATGAATCCGCCGCCCACTGAGTAGTACTCCTGCTCGAGCAGCACCTCCTTGCCGGCGAGGAGCTTGCACGTCATCGTGTTCGGGTGCTTGAAGTCGCCCTTCGTCGCGTCGTAGATGATGTCCTTGAGGCTCACGTCGATTGACTTGTCGCCGAGCTTCACCTGGAACACCTGGTCAGGCTTGTCTCGCAAGCCGTCCAGGAATTTCGGGTCGACCGTTGCCGGTTCTTTCCCGACCAGCCCTGCGAGCGCGGCTCGTTCCGTGCCGTGTCCCTTGCCCGTCGCGCTGAGGCTTCCGAACAAGTTCACCTGAAGCTTCGTCGCCTTGGCGAGCTGGGCGGCCGGCAGTTTGGTGGCTCGCTGGTAGAAGTCGTAGGTAATGCGCATCGGACCAATCGTGTGCGAGCTCGAAGGGCCAGGGCCCACCTTGTAGAACTCGTCCACGGTCGTCAACACCGGTCCCTGCCCCTTCTTCACGACATCCAGGTCCGCAGAGAGCGGCGGCGGCGTTCCCTTCGCCGGCGGCTTCGCCTGCGGCGGCAGCGTTGCGATGGCCATCGCTGTCCGCTCTTCGGCCGAGATAATGCGACCTGTCATCACTGCGGCGGCACCGCCCACAGCGCTCCGGATCAAGAAATTGCGGCGATCCACGCCGGGTGGAATCTCCTGTGAGAGTCAATCCGCTTGTATCCGCCAGCGGATCTTCCGGAGAGGCTTCACGGGGTTTCTCATTTTCTTTGTTCGACATCTGCACATGCTCCATTTCATGTAGATTCAGCTCGCGGGGACCCGTGCCCTTCCACCGCAAATGAACCTGTACTTCGTTGGTCTCCGATACGGTCGCCGCCGTGTCGGTGCGCAGGGAGCACCCTTCGCGGTGGGCGACATTACAGCGGCAACCCAAACGGTAACACAGCCAAGGGCACGTCCCGTACCAGAAGTGGCCCAGAATCCTGCCTGTTTTCGTCGGCGGGAGGCCCCGAATGTCCGGTCCGACGGAGTCCCTCCGAGATTCCGGAGGCTCGCCCCCTGGGGAAGGCAGGCGGTGACTGAGTCGCGAGTCAGTGGGGGGCTGGTTGCCGATGGCGGCTGACGCGAGACCCGCGGATGGCTCACAATTGAGGGTCCTGCTCCAGGAGGTCAACATGCTTTCCTCTCGCGCTCGCCGTGTTGCCGCGGCCATCATCGCGTTGGCCGGCGTTGCGGCGATGGCCCAGACCAGCTCCCCACCTGCGCCGCAGCTGATCAGCGCAAACGGCACCGAGGTTTCGTACGTTTCGCAGGGCTCTGGCGCGCCGGTCGTATTCGTGCACGGCGCGGTAGTCGATTACCGCTACTGGGAGCCGCAACGGGCGGCGTTTGCCAAGCAGTACCGATTCATCTCGTACAGCCAGCGGTACCACGGGGTAGTTGGCTGGCCTGACGAGGGCAAACAGTATTCCGTCGAGACGCATGCGGCCGATCTAGCGGGGTTCATCAATGCGCTCAAGTTGGGCCCGGTGCACCTTGTTGGCTTGTCGTACGGCGGGACAGTGGCTGCGCTGTTCGCTACGAAGGAGCCCCAGTTGCTGCGAACGCTGACCCTCGCGGAGCCAGGCTTGTTTGCGCTGCTCGCCGACTCGCCAGAAGGGAAGGTCCCCCTCGAGGAGTGGACCCAAGGTGCCGTGCCGATGATGACGGCCCTGAAGGCCGGTGACAACGTTGGCGCCACGAAACAGCTCGCCGCTTTGGTCATTGGGGATTCCGTCGAGAACTTCGACAAGCTCCCGCCAGGCCTGCGTCAAGGTTTGTTGGACAACGCGCGGACGTTGCCGCTCCTTTTCGCTGCCCCTCGAGCCGACGATCACGTGTGACGCCCTGCGCGGGATTAAGGTTCCGACGCTTGTCATTCGCGGTGACCGTACGCCGCGGTTCTTTACCGCCACCAATGCAGCCGTCAGCAAGTGCATTGCCGGCAGTAAGGAGGTCACGATAATGAACGCTTCCCATGCCATGTCGTTCGACAATCCCATGGAGTTCAATCGAGCCGTCATGGGATTCATTGGACAGCACGCGACGCAGAAGCCATCGTGAATGCGGTCAGACGCGAGGAACTGAAAGCGAAGCTCGTCGCGCGGCCGCGCCGGCACGCTCCTGCACGCCGACCACAAATGCGAGAGGTCGCCTGAAACAGGCGACCTCTCGCAGCAGGTTCAAATGGTTGCGGGGGCGTACAACCAACATTATCTGCAGCTGTGGCGCCCGGCGGCCCGAGGCGGGCTGCTACAGCGCAGAGGCAACCGAGAAGCGTGCCGGCGTCGTCTTCGAGTAGTAGGAACGCGCTCTTCTTGATGCGCGCCAGCACGTCCGCCAATTCGGCCTCGGGTGGGAGCGCGTGCAGGGACACTGACCGACGATCGGATCAGGGATTCACCTGGTAGAGCCGCATGTTCTGATCGCTCGCGATCAGCGTTACGCCGGGCAGCGCCTCGGCGCGGCGGATGAGATCGGAAGGTTCGGCCAAACCGTAGCGCGCGAACAGCGCCGTGTGAACGATCACGTAGCGCACGCCCCAGGCGCGGACGAGGGCCAGGGCGTCCGGCGACGGAAACGACTGCGTCTCGCTGGCGAGCTGTTGAATGTCTGCCGGCCAGAACGCGCCGAACCCGTTGACGATCGGCTGCCAGTGCGCCGTGGACATCAGCACGTAGCGCGCGTTCAGATCGAGCTGGCGCGAGAAGAACGGGAATTCCATCACGGCGCCGCGCGGCTGCTCGGCGAGGATGCGGTAGACCGGGCTCACTGGCAGCGCCGGCGTCATCGGCCGTGGCCCCGAGAACAGCTCGACTCCGAGCAGCACGACGAGCGCCGTGGCGATCACCCGTCCCCGCGATCCCGATCGCGAGATGCGCGCCAGCGACAGCGACATCAACACGGCACAGCACAGCGTGACGACGATCCCGAAGCGGCCGGCGGCGCGGATGAAAGAGAACAGCGGCACCGTTTTGTAGAGAATCTGGTAGAGGCCGCCATCAGGACCAAACGCCGACCATCCGGCGACGACAGCGAGAAGAACATAGAAGCCGACGAGTGCACGCACCGATACCGAGCGCGCGCGCGTCGTGGCCTTTTCGCGCAGACCACGCCATGCGCCCCACAGACCGAGACCGATCGGCAGGAAGCCGGGAAACAGGACCTCGTTCCAGCTGCCGAGCAGCGGCAGCATCCACCGGTGGGCCCACGCGGAGGACGCGAACCACGCCCGCCAGTCGGCTGAAAACTGCGCCGCCTCCGACATCGGCCGCGAGAATCCCTGCGCCTGCGCCAGCTGGAGGTGCGGCCAGAACACCGGCAGGCAGAGCGCGATTGAAATTGCCGCGGCTGCCGCGCCGAAACGCCAGTACGGCGCAGAGCGCCAGCGTCCGTCCAGCGCGCCGAAGTAGATCATCCCGAGACCGACGATCAGCACCGCGAACACGGTGTAGTAACCGCACGACAGCGCCTGCAGACAGAGCGCACCGCCGATCGCGGTGGCGGTCCCGAGCGACGGCGCATCCACGAACCTGTGCAACGCAAGCAGGCACAATGGCAGGCCGAACGTGCCGAGCATCGGAAGCTGCGCCGTCCGCGCGAACATGAACGGGCTGAACGCGTACCCCACGCCGCAGGCAACCGCCGGCAATCCCGCGCCAGTGACGTAGCGGCCCAGGGCATATGCGCTGACGAAGCTCAGAAGGAAGTAGCCGAGCACGGCGAGGTTGTGCGTGGCGTAGGGGCTCTTCGTGACGACGTACGCCGGCACGCCCATGACGCCGGCGAGCAGCGACGGCTCCGAGAACGCCAGCGTGGAACGATGCGGGTAGAAGATGTTCGCGTCGTAGACGTGCAGCGGATCGGTGACGATCGCCCGTGCCACCCACGTGGCCTGCCAGAGCGCGTACTGACCGTCGGTACTATCGGCGCGGCCGATCCGATCGAGACGCGGCAGCAGCGGCCACGTATAGGACGCGACGAGAACGGCCCCGAGCAGCAGGATGAGATGCCACTGACGCGGACGGCTCGTCATGTCGAGGACGTTGACTGGCGTCGCGGCGCTATTGCGACGGCGTCGTGGACTGGGCCGCGGGCCGGGCGACCAGATTTTCGATGAAGAACTCCATCATGCGATCGTTGTTGGACGAGAGGAAACATCAGCTCGCGGTTCGCATAACGCTCGTTCTCGGCCCCTCCCCCTCAGGACAGCGCGGATTAGGCCGCCGTCTGAAGCCGATTATCGCCAAGTCGGGCAGGAATACCAACGGAAACAACCGTGAGGGAACAGGAACGACGCGCCGCGCCGACACCCCTCCTCGCCGGCCGCTACGCCCTCAGTGCGGACGCGCGCGGCAGCTTCACCTTGTCGTCGGTGTAGATGCGCGCGTCGTACCACCCGACAATCACGTGTGAGGCCCTGCGCAGGATTAAGGTTCCGACCGATTGTCATTCGCGGTGAACACACGCCGCGGTTTCTTACCGCCACCAGTGCAGCCTTCAGCAAGTGCATTGCCGGTAGCAAAGCGGTCAGGCTCACGAACGCTTCCCATGCCATGTCGTTCGACAATCCCGCGGAGTCAATCGAGTCGTCATGGGATTCATCGCGCAGCGCGCGATGCACAAGCCACGATGTTTCCTCTCGGTGGGGCTCCGCGAGCACGCAGAGTCTCGACGATGCCCGAGTTGTCGAGAAGGCGGCCGAGCGGAGCATGTACGGGGACGTTGCGACGTTCGCTCGGGGCGAGCGAAGCGAAGCCGAGCACCGGAACGGAGCGAGCCAGCGACGCGGCGAGCGAGTGACGGTGTAAAGGGGTCGGGGGACGAAGTCCCCGGATCAAGATTGGTTGCGGCTCGCAACCGCCGATACCTGCAGCTGTGGAGCGGAGCGGCCTGACGTCAGAACGGGATGTGGCGCCCGGACCTGTGCAGACGATAGGGCGCATCAGGCTGGCAGTGGCCGTGGGAGGTTGTGGGACGCCGCTTCCCACCGAGCTCTCACGTCCAGTATCAACTCCGTGAATCTCTGATCGGCGCGGACGTTGGCCAGGAACGGGTCGAGGGTCGCAAGATACTGGTAGTTGATGAAGCCCAGAGAGACCGCGGTTCGGAGCCAGCGCAGCGCGCCGTCATGTTGTCCGATGAGCGCGTAGCCATCCGCGAGGAAGAGCGCTAGATATTCCGTCCAGGACGCGGCCTGCTCCAGTTGCGCCGTCACGTGTCTGACCGCGCCTTCGGCATCTCCATGCAAGGCCCGGCTCAGGAAGAGGCTGACTGAGCCATACGGAGAGCCCTGCAACGCGGATCCCTCCGCCTCGAAGATCCCGATCGCTTCCTCGCGCATGTTGGCGAGCGCCAGATAGTAGGCCGCATAGACCCTGGCGGGATTGCCCGGATCCGAGAGTTGGAGGCTTCGTCGAGCGGCCTGCACGGCCTCGTCGCTCCGTCCGGCGGTGAAATGCCGCCAGGCCGCTTGTGCCCAATTGAGCGGATGCAGAGGATCCAGGCGCAGCGACTCTTCGAGCGCAATCCGCGCCCACTCGCTCTGTTCCTGACCCGCGCTGAAGTAGTGGCGAACCAACTCGTTCAAGACCATGGCGTCGCCCGGCTTCCGCTCGTGCGCGGCTTGAAGGTCACGTATCGCGCTCTGCATGTCGCCGCGTTTCGACGCAACCAGTCCCTGCAGGAAGATGCCGACGTAATTCTGAGGATCCTGCTCGAGCGACCTGGCGGCGCAGGCGGCGGCTTCGTTCAGGTACCGTTCCTCGGGCCGAATCGAAAAGTTGACGTAGTACCAGGAGACCATCCCTTTGGTGGCGAGCAGCAGCGAGTTCTCGCCGATGAGCGATAGCGCGTCGTCCACGAGTTTCTGCGCACGATCCAGCCCCTCGAGGGTAAAGCGATACACCTCGTGGCGCGCCCGCATGTAGCAGTCATAAGCAGCGGCGTTATCAATCGGCCGCTCGGCGATGACCCGCGCTTCGGCGTCGGTCAGCCGGAGCTGCAGTGCGTTCACAATCTTGCGCGAGATCTCCTCCTGGATCGCGAACACGTCCTCGATGCTGCCCGAGTACTTCTCGGCCCAGAGGTGCGAATCGTTCTCAGCGTCGATCAACTGGGCGGTAACCCGAAGGCTCGTTCCGGCCCGGCGGACGTTGCCCTCGAGCAGGTAGCGGACGTTCAACTCTCGCGCGATGTTCCGCAAGTCTTTGTTCGTCCCTCTGAAGTGCATCGCGGAGGTCCGGGATATCACGCGTAATGCTCGGATCCCTGACAGGTCGGCAATGACTTCTTCCGTCAGTCCGTCGGCGAAGAACTCGTTGTCTGGATCAGGGCTGAGATTGCCGAAGGGCAGGACGGCAATCGAGGCTGAGGACTCTACTACTGCTCTTGTCTCGGTCGGAGACGAAGGAATTGCCACGCTCTCTTCACCGGCACTCATCAGACCCGCCTTGCCTAGCCCGTCCATCAGTCGATCGACAAGCTCGGAGTTCCACAGCTTTTCAAGCTCCGCGCGGGCCACCGTCTGGAAATCGGGTCGCACCGCAAGTAACTCGCTTACGGCCTCGCGTGCAGCGCTCCCGTTCGCCGAGTTGTCCGTACGACGCTGCGAGTGCAACGTAGACCAGCGATACGCCGGGCATGTTCATCTTCAGCGCAATGTCCCGCGCGCCGCGATAATCGCCTTGCCGATAAGCGTTGAGAAACGGCGGATACCGATACCAGCCAGGGTGATGCGGATTCAACTCCATCGCGCGTTGTAGCAGCTCACAGCCGCGCTCCCATCCGCCTCCGTAGGCAATCGTTTGACCGACATACGCCATAGCGCTGGCGTCCATCGGATTCAGTGCGACCGTGCGCTCGGCGGCGTGCCGACACGCATCAAATTCCTTCCGGTAGCAAAGTGCCCACGCCAGCGCCTGATACGCCCGGTGATTCAATGGATTTGCATCAACGGCCCGCCGCGCTGCCTGTAGTGCCTGATCGAGCAACCCCGGCCTCGTGCTGAAGCCGTGAATATGTTCATCGGTAAGAAGAATCGAAAGCATCGCCCAGCAATCGGTATCCTCAGGCGACTGCTGAACGGCGCGTTCCAGCGCGGCCTTGGCTTCGACGTGTTCATCGACCGTGACGCGCTCGACATAGCTGAAACTGCGCAGCAGCGCCTCATACGGCGTCAACTGGTCAGGCGCTTTGCTTCGTACGCTACGACTCATCGAATGCGGCAGAATGCCGTAGGCGTCTGCAACCGTCGAGACAATCCGGGGCACAAGATCGTCCTGCAACGCGAACACGTCTTCCGCACGAAACTGCCGATCATACGTTTCCGCCCACAGATGCGCGCCCGTGCTCGCGTCCACCAGCTGGACGGCCACCCGCAGCGTCGACCCCGCGAGTCGCAGGCTGCCTTCCATCACGTAGCGCGCGCCGAGCTCTTTACCGACGACCCGCAGGTCTGCCGTCCGACTCGAGTAACGGTCTCGTCGAGCCGCGCCCGATCACACGGAGATAGGAAAAGCGCGACAGCCCGGTGACGATCTCCTCTGACAACCCTTCCGCCAGCGCGGTGATTTCCGCTGTCACGCCCGTCGACGTGAACGGAAGCACCGCGACCCAGAAGCCTTCGTCCGCTTGGGTCGCGCCCGAACCGGGCCGGCGCCTGCAGCGTTGGCGAGGCCATCCCGCCTGCGATGTCGAGGCCTGCCTTGCGCAGTCCCTCGATCAACTGTTCGACCAGGTCGGGCGGGTACCACTTCGCGAACTCGTCACGGGCGACCTGAGGGAAGTCGGCCTTGAGCGCCAGGACGTCTCGCACGCACTCTGCCGCCGCCTCGCGCTCTCCGAGCTGGCCGTGCACGGCTGCGAGCAGTGCCCGCGAGAAGAATTGCCCTGGCATGTCGCCCTGGAGCATGAAGGTGCGCGCCGTCACATAGTCGGCCTTCCGATAGGCGTCGAGGAAGGGAACGGCCCAATACCACGCTGGGTGATGCGGGTTCAGATGCCGTGCCTTCTCCGCCAGCTCGCAGCCCCGCTCCCAGTCGCCGGCGAACGCCAGCAAGTGCCCAGGTACTCCATGCTGGACCCGTCCATCGGGTTGAGCGCGATGGCTCGCTCGGCCGCGTTGCGAAAGGCATCGAATTGCTTGCGGAAGAACAGCGCCTGCGCCATCGCGAGATGCGCGTAATGGCTGGAGGGCGCGGCCGCGGTCGCCCGCCGCGCCGCCTGAAGTGAACGCCCGAGCGGATCGGGTGCGGCGTTGAACCCGAAGCGGTGCTCCTCCCCGTACAACATCGAGAGCATCGCCCAGATCCCGGCATCGCCTGGCGACTGCTGGACGGCCCGCTCCAACGCGGACCGCGCGGCGGCGTGCTCTGCAGGGACGACGCGCTCGAAATAGCCAAAGCTGCGCAGCAACGCTTCATAGGGCGTCAATTGATCGAGCGGCTTGAGACGAACCGCCTCGCTCATGCTGTGCGGCAGGACGCCGTACCAGTCGGCGACGGTCGACACGATGCGAGGCACCAGGTCATCTTGCAGCGTGAACATCGCGTCGGGGCTGAAGGCGCGGTCGTATGTCTCGGCCCAGAGATGCGCGCCGGTCGTCGCATCCACGAGCTGCACCGCCAGGCGCAGCGTCGAGCCCGCCAGGCGCAGGCTCCCCTCCATCACGTAGCGGGCGCCGAGCTCCCTGCCCACCGTGCGAATGTCCGCGGCTTCGCCGCTGAAACGCCGGGCGGAGCTGCGCGAGACGACGCGGAGGTGGGAGAACCGCATGAGGCCTATGACGATGTCCTCGCCGAGGCCGTCGGCCAGCGCTTCGAGGTCGGCGTTGACGCCACGGTGCTTGAACGGCAGCACCGCTACCCAGAACCCTTCGTCCGCACGACTGGCTCCCGACGGCGTCACCCCGACGGATGGTTGATCCGAAGACAAGGGGCCGGTGAGGCCCTTCAGCTCCTGACGGAGGTCGTCAACGTCGATCGCCAGGTCCTTGACGGACTGGTAGCGTCTGGCCGGATCCTTCGCCAGACACCGGCCTATCACACGCTGCAGCGCGTCGGGCGCGACTGAGCTGACGTCCTTCACCTGCGGCGTCGGCGCGTGCACGATCTTGTGCAACGAATCGAGCACGTCCTTGCCCTCGAATGCCCTCTGTCCGGTCGCCGCCTCGAAAAGCAGACAGCCGAGCGAGAAGATGTCCGACCGATGATCAATCTCGTGGACGCGTCCGCTGGCCTGCTCGGGCGACATGTAGCCGATCGTGCCGAGAACCATGCCCGGCATCGAGTGCGGCACGGTTTCGATGGTTCTGTCCGATCCCTTCTGGTCAATGCCGAACGGCCCTGGCGATTCGATCAGCTTCGCCAGCCCGAAATCGAGAATCTTGGCGTAGCCGTCGCGCGTGATCATCACGTTGTCCGGCTTGAGATCGCGATGCACGATGCCGGCGTGGTGCGCCTTCGCGAGCCCCTCGGCCACCTGGCCGAGGTAGCCTAGGAGCGCCGACAGCGGCTCCCGGGAGTGATGGATTTTCTCGCGGAGCGTCACGCCGTCTACGTACTCCATCGCGATGAAGGGCGTGCCCTCGCCGTCACCAATCTCGTAAATGTGGGCGATGTTGGGGTGATTGAGCGCGGCCGCGGCTTTGGCCTCTCGGACGAAACGTTCCATGCGATCACGATTCGAGGCGACATCGGCAGGCAGAATCTTCAACGCCACTTTCCGATCGAGCGTCGTATCCTCGGCCAGATACACCTCGCCCATGCCGCCCGCGCCGAGGGCACCGATGATCCGGTAGTGTTTCAGCGTATGGCCGATCATGAGAGGCTCAGACCTGCGCGGTCCATTACCTGGAGCGCCAATTGTATGCTGCGTCCTTGGCGAGCGCAGGCTGCCTACGACAACCCAGGAGGACAGGAACCTTCTGAGTGGAGGAGGCGACGCCGCACCCGCCCTTGCTTTAGAAGGCGGACGCAACCCCTTGTGAGTGAAGTCTCATGCCGCGACGACGCTGATGCGCGCGACCTTCCGGGAGGGTGGTTTCTTCCGAATGACGATCTCCACGTCCTGGTCGAGCGCGGTCAGCAGGTTCATCAGGCGCTCGACGGAGAAGCCGGCAAGCTTGTAGTTCCGAAGCGCGGAAACCTTTGGCTGGCTCACGCCCAGCACCTTCGCGGCCCCAGCCTGTGAGAGCTTGCGCTCCTCCAGCAGCCCCGCGGCCTCATCGACGCCATCGTCCTGACGCCGAAGCAGGGCGAACTTCCAATCGAGCTGAAAGGGAATCTGGCGGCGATGCTGGGGCCGCCCAAAATGCGAAGAGGTCGCGCTGTTTCACCACCTGGTTCAGCGCATAGACCAGGCGCAGCTTCGCTTGACGCTCGGCGCCTTGGGGAAACCAAGATCAGCGAACACGTTCTCGGTGCCACGGGTGATCGGTTCTGTCGGTTCAGCGCTTCGACTTCTCATAGAGTGCTTCTGGTTCCCCTCGTCTCAGCGTTCAAGCCAGTAGTGCGGTCTGCGTCGAGCGTGTGCAACGGCAACTACTTGGATACGCTCGCTGAACATCCGGTAGACGACGACGAAAGGAAACCGACGCAGCAGAAAACGTCTGGTGTTGCCAACGTAGGGAGGCGCGGCTTCAGGTCGCTCAGCGATCAGCTCAACGGCTCGGTCGAGTTCGCGTCGAAACCGCGTGGCTGCGGTCTCGTTGCGCTCGCGATACCACCTCTCTGCGGCCTCCGCTTCGTCAGCGGCCAGGGGGTGGACTTCGACCGCGAACGGAGGCATCAGCGGGCGGCGAGTCTACGGCGAACTTCGGCCCAGGGAATAGTCTTGACCGCTCCGCTATCGAGCTCGGCAACGCGGCGGTTCACCTCGGTCGCCCACGCCGCCTCGGCGTCTTCGTCGACCTCGGTATCGAGGCTGTCGAGCAACGATCCGGCGAGCGCCGCACGGGCCTCAGTCGGCAACGCCAGTGCATCCTTGAGGATCTCCGCAGGTTCGCGCTTCATAGCTTGATTTTAGCAGCCCAAGCGCTAGCCGAAGCAGGAGATCAAGCAGTCCGCGATGGCGTCCGAATCGCTAATTGCTGACGCCGCGAGGGTAGCCGCGACAAAACGCGGTGGTTGTCGCCTTCGAGCCGGTCGGTTCGGCCGCCGAGCACATCGAGAGTGCACGAGCCGCGACGGCGGCGAAGCACGCGCAAACGACTGCACGCCTGCAGGTTGCGGATCTGCCTTGCCTGCCGACGCGCGGCGGTCTGTGCCGCGCGCGAGGCGCAATGGGTCGCCGTCGGCAGTGGAGCCGGGGCGTGAGCAACCCCCTTGTTTTGGAGGGTCACTGCGCCGGACCCTTTCGGGGTTGCTCACGCCCCGCTTGTCACTGCTGATATCGGCGCCGCGATCGCATGGACCAAGTCGGTTGTTGCGCGCGTTGTATCGCCTCTCGGAACGATCGTGTGATCGTCACTGGATCACGAGTTCGATTTGCAGCGGGATGACTGCGCGCCGCAGATGGTTGGTCTGAGCTGTCGACATCCGAGGGGAACAGGAGGGGGAACAGGGCCTCGCGCGAGGTGTTCCCCCAACGTGGTTCAAGTTCAATGCGTATCGCACGTCGATGTCGAAGGCAGCGGTCACGCAGCTTCTTGATGCAACTTCAAACAGCGCTATGACTTCCTGGATGCGCGCATCGGGCGGCGTGTTGTGCCGCCCGAGAAGTGTGACGCTGTTGGCGAGGTGGTCAATCGCAGTACCGTGGCGTGAGCGACCACGAGATTTGGCCGCGTTGGCGATCACGCCCGCGGCCACGGAAGTGGTCGCTCACGCCACGCTGTCTCTGCCTCAGCCGGAGCGGTGGTCGTCTGAAGCGTTCGTCCAGGCGGCGTTGAGGGCCTTCAGATCCGCGTCGTGAACAGCGGCCGTCGCACAGGGATTGTGCGGCTCGCAACTCGCGCGCTCAAGGCGCTCCGCGCACCACTCATTTCGCTCCGCCCGCGCTGCGCACGGCTGGCGGCCTTGACCACGCGAGCCGCGAGCCGTTCCTTGGCAACTATCGACGGCCGCAGCGGAAGTGCTTGACGACGGTCAGCGGCGGCGCTACTGTCTGATCATCTTCGCTGGCTGCGACTCGCGGCCCCCTCCACATCGACCGATATGGAGCTCGTTCGAATCGGTGGTCTCAGGCCACGGTTCGTTCTTCACTTCTCAAGTGCCTTCTGGTTTTTCGTTCGTGCGACGTCATGTCCGCGAACCGACGACCAAACCGGACTGCGCTTCGGCCTCAGGCCAGGTGCAGATCCGCTCGGGCAACGATCGAGATCATCGCGCTGCCACGGCGACACGCCTGTCAGACGTCGATGCGTCAAGGAGCCGCACCCAGTGCGCCCACCTCCACTGCGGACGGACGACGACATCGATGATCAGAAGCAGGCGTATCATGGCCGAAAGACGACGACGCCGAACGGGACCCGGCCGGCGGAATTGGGTTCGCGCTCGTGCGAAGAACATCGGACATAGCACCAATGGCGCGGACGAGTCGCTGCGCGGGTTCATTCGCCCTGGCACGGCAGGCCGCACGCGAGTGCTTCGAGTTGGAACTGAAGCAGCGGTCGCGAACGATTCAGTGAGGTGCAGGACGTGAAAGTCGCCATCTACGCGCGCTACTCCTCGGACAATCAGCGGGACGCGTCCATCGCCGACCAGCTCCGCGTGTGTCGCGCGTACGCCGAACGACAAGGCTGGTCGATCTGCGAGGAGTACACGGACCATGCGGTGTCCGGTGCGACGCTACTGCGGGCAGGCTTTCAAGCGCTAATGCGCGATGCGCTGAACCGCCGGTTCGACGTCGTGCTCGCCGAGTCGCTGGACCGATTCAGCCGCGACCAGGAAGACACGGCCGGACTCTTCAAGCGCCTCACCTTCGCCGGCGTCAACATCGTCACGCTCGCGGAAGGCGACATCACGCACCTGCACATCGGATTCAAGGGCACGATGAACGCCCTATTCCTCAAGGATCTGGCCGAGAAGACCCACCGAAGACTGCGCGGCCGAATCGAGGACGGAAAGTCGGCAGGCGGTCTCTGCTACGGCTATCGCGTCGTCAAGGCTCTCAACAGCGGAACGGTCACAACAGGCGAACGGGAAATCGAGCCGGCCGAGGCCGCTACTGTGGAACGCATATTCGTCGAGTTCGTCGCAGGCGTGTCGCCAAAGCAAATCGCTAAGACTCTTCGCATTTTGGGCGGCACCCAGCATCGCCGCCAGATCCCCTTTCAGCTCGATTTGCAGTTCGCCCTGGTTCGGCGTCAGGACGATGGCGTCGATAAGGTCGCCAGAAACGGGCGACCTCTCGCTGCAAGTTGTGATGGTTGCGGGGGCTCGCAACCAACATTATCTGCAGCTGTGGCGGCCCGCAGCGTGACGGTAGTCCCTCGTAAGCACTCGAGGTAGCTGGTGCCGTCGACCTGAGGGTTCTGCCGTGTGGCAGCGGAATGCTGCCGCTCAGATCATTCAGCCACACCCAGTGTTCACCTCGAAGACGACTTGATGCCGGGCCAGGTTTTCATCCCTTAGGTGCGCGAGTTTCTGGCGTCCTTTTCGAACGCGACCCTCTTGCCCATTTCCAGCGCGCGCTCGGGTTCCAGGACGCCGTAGAGCTCGATGAGCTTGGCGACGAGTCCGGTCCACCCCGTCTGGTGACTGGCGCCCAACCCCGCGCCGTTGTCGGCGTGGAAGTACTCGTAGAAGAGGATGTAGTCGCGCCAATGCGGATCGGTCTGGAACTTCTCGCTGCCGCCGTACACCGGGCGGCGGCCCTGATCGTCGCGGGTGAACGTGCTGACGAGCCGGTCCGAGATCTCCTTGCTCACCTCGAACAGGTTCATGAGCCGGCCAGAGCCGGTGGGGCATTCGATTTTGAAATTGTCGCCGTAGTAGAGATAGAAGTTCTGCAGCGCCCTGATGATGAGCGCGTTCACGGGCATCCAGACCGGACCCCGCCAGTTGGAGTTGCCGCCGAACATACCCGTGTTCGACTCCGCCGGCAGGTAATCCACCCGGTACTCCTGGCCGTCGACAAGAAAGACGTACGGGTTCCGCTCGTGGAACTTCGAGATCGAGCGAATGCCGTGAGGGCCCAGGAACTCGTTCTCGTCGAGCATCCTCGTGAGAATCCGTCGGAGCCTCTCCGGGTTGACGAGGGCGAGCACACCCCGCTCGGCCACGCCGAAGTGACCCTCGCCGGTCGGGTGGATCGTCGCCGACAGTTCGGGGATCCGGCGCAGGCGCTCCTGCACATAGGCCAACGCGGCCGGGATCTGCTCCCGCTGCGACTTCTCGATCACCGTGGTTGCGCAGAGTGGAAGGAGTCCCACCAGGGAACGCACTTTGAGTCGCGTGGCGCTGCCGTCGGGAAGCCGCAGGATGTCGTAGTAGAAACCGTCCTCCTCGTCCCACATGCCGCCCGGGCCGGACCGGTTCATCGCGGCGGCGATGAAGTAGAAGTGCTCCACGAACTTGAAGACCATGCCCTCGTAGACCGGATCGTGGGCGGCCAGCTCGATCGCGATTTCCAGCATGTTCTCGCTGAAGAGGGCCATCCACGCCGTGCCGTCCGCCTGCTCGAGGTGGCCGCCGGTGGGCAGCGGGGCGCTGCGGTCGAAGACGCCGATGTTGTCCAGGCCGAGAAAACCGCCCTCGAACACGTTCTTGCCGAAGCGGTCCTTCCGATTGACCCACCAGGTGAAGTTCAGCAGGAGCTTGTTGAAGGTCGATCGGAGAAAGTCCAGGTCCGGCTTGCCGCGCAAGGCCTGTTCGCTGCGATAGAGGAACAACGTCGCAAAGGCGTGGACGGGCGGGTTCACGTCGCTGAAGTTCCACTCGTAGGCGGGCATCTGGCCGTTCGGGTGGAGGTACGAGCCACGAAGCATCAGTTCCATCTGGTGCTTGGCAAAGTCGGGGTCGACGATCGCCAGCGGCAGCGTGTGAAACGCCAGATCCCAGGCCGCGTACCAGGGGTACTCCCACTTGTCGGGCATCGAGATGATGTCCTCGTTCAACATGTGGTACCACTCCGAGTTTCGCGTCTGGCGATAACCGTGATGAAGCGGGTTGGAGTGGTGCTCGTCGAGCCAGTTGTCCCCGTCGAAGAAGAAGAACTGTTTGCTCCAGAGCATGCCTGCGAGGGCCTGACGCATCACGTTGGCGGCGTCTTTGCTGACCGAACGCGGCGTGACTGACGCGTAGAAGTCGTCGGCCTCACGAAGCCTGGCGGCGAAGACGTCGTCGAACGCCTTCCCGAAGGGTCCCTCGTGCTTCGACGAGGTGCGCGAGAGCCGCACGCGAATCACCTCGGACTGACCGGCGCCGACGGTGACCTTGTAGTGTGCGGCGACCTTCGTGCCCTGCCGGCCGTTGTTCACGGCCTCCTGGCGGCCGTGGACGACGCAGTCGTTGATGCCGTCCTTGACGTGCGCGCTCTCGTTCTTCTGGCCCGGAAAGAGCCGCTCGTGGTTCGTTTCGTTCTCGGTGAAGAGCAGCGGCACGTCGCCTTCGCACGACAGGACGAAGTCACCGAGCACCGGGTGCGCCACTGACGCCGCGCTCACGCCCGCCGGCGCCTCGGTCCGACGGAGGTTGGGCTTCCGGGCGGCCCTGTTGGATTCGACAATCCAGGCCGACCAGTCGTTGCGGAACCACAGTGTCGGCAGGAGATGCAGGTCTGCCGCGTCAGGTCCCCGGTTGACCGCCGTGATGCGCACGAGGATGTCTTCGGCCCCACTCTTGGCGTACTCCACGAACACGTCAAAGTAGCGATCGTCATTGAAGACGCCGGTGTCGAGCAGCTCGTACTCCATTTCCTCGCGGCTACGCCGGCCGTTGGTCTGCAGCAGGTCGCCGTAGGGATACGCCGCGTGCGGGTACTTGTACAGAAACTTCATGTACGAGTGGGTCGGCGTGCTATCGAGATAGAAGTAGTACTCCTTGACGTCCTCGCCGTGGTTGCCTTCGCTGTTGGTCAATCCGAAGAGGCGCTCCTTGAGGATCGGATCGTTCCCATTCCACAAGGCCAGCGCGAAGCACAGGCGCTGTTTATCATCGGAGATGCCCGCCAGGCCGTCTTCGCCCCAGCGATAGGCGCGTGAGCGGGCCTGATCGTGGGTGAAGAAATTCCAGGCGTCTCCGTTCTCGCTGTAGTCCTCGCGGACCGTTCCCCACTGGCGCTCGCTGAGGTAAGGCCCCCATTTCTTCCAGTCGATCTTGCGCTCCCGAGCTTCGTCAAGCCTGATGTGTTCCGCTGTCTTCATGGGACTTCTGCTTTCGCTAATGCTGTCTGCCAACTTCGCGAGGATGGCCTCATCCTATCGCGCCCCGGCCGGCACGGCATAGCGCCGACAAGCCCTGGAGCACGCCCTCATGGGACTTTCTGTCTGGGGATTTCACCGGAGGTGACGGCGGCCGTGGCCGCCGTCACGACTTCTCGTTGTTCGTCCGTGCGGCTGTTATGGGGCCAGACCGAACGCTTGCTGAAGTTTGCCGACCGACGTCTGCACGGATTGCCAATTCGTCATCGTGGGGATCGGGTGGGCGCCGATAAACGTCTGAAGCTTGGCCACCTGCTCGACGAGTTGCCGCACTTCACCTGTCGCCGGCTTGCCGTCGCTCGTGCGGGACTTCACCGCATCGGCCTGCTTGATCAGCAGCTCGACGTCCTTCTTCGCGGCCTCTTTGTCAGGCTTCGGTAGCGTCTTGTCTTTGTCGAGGTCCTTCTTGAACCGGTCCGCGGCTGTGGCGATCGCAGCGGCGGTGGCGGCGGTCTCCTTATCGTTCGTTCGCCGGACTGTGGCTCCGTCGGGAAGAGGGAATGTTGTGCCGTAGGACTCTGCCAGGTGCTTGAGATTCGCTGTCTGCCGATCCCACTCGCTGCGGCCCTGCATCGCACTCGGCGCACCCTGCATGAACGTATTGATGGCCGTGGACTGCTTGAGGACAGTGGCGGCCTCGGCGCTGGCGGAATAGTCCGGCGTGAATCGATCCTTGAGTTTCTTGGTGTTGTCCTGATAGTCCTGGAGAGCACCAGCGACTTTCGTCTCGCCGTTCGGTCCCCGCAGCGTCGAGTTCTTGAACTGGCTATCGAGGTTGCCTTCGAACTTGTCGCGGCCCTCGTCGACTTGCTCGATCAGGGTCTTGACGCTTTCGTCAGAAAGGCGTTCCGGTGGGGCCTGAGTGAGCGCCGGCATGGACCACAGGCACACCGCGCCCGCGAGGAAAACAGTGTGGATGCGCGTTGCGCTGATGTTTCGTCTACGGGTGGAGATCATGAGTTTGTTCCTTTGCTTTCCTGGCCGCGTCCGGGTAGGACTTGTGCGGCCGGCTGTCTTGTTTCATCTACTCTCCGCCGCGAATCGCCATCGGCCGAGGCCGTACGCGCGCGCGAGTACGGTCGTGCCACGAGATTGCATACAGGCTCTCCGGACTCCTTTCTGTCACGGACGGATGAAGCGGCGCGCAATCCGGTCGTCGGCGGGCGGAGTCACAGCGCGATCATGATGGTCCCGTCCACGACCTTGACCGGGTACGTCTGCACGCCGTAGTCGGGCACGTGCAGCGTGTTCCCGGTGGTCACGTTGTAGCGCCACCCGTGGGCGCGGCAGGTGACGACACAGCCGTCGAGCGGACTGGATCCCAGGGATTGCCCTTGATGGAGGCAGGCATTCTCCATCGCGTAGACCGTCCCCTCGACGTTGAAAAGCGCCACGTCTTTGTCGGCTATCGTGACGACGGTGCCTCTTCCCGGCGGAAGCTCGTCGAGACGCGCGGCTTCGGTAAATTCAGCCATGTGGGTACCCTGCGCGTTGAAGCTCCTCGGCTAGGATCGGGACACCGAGATTGCTCGCCTCTATACCCGCGGCGACGCAGATCTTGAGCACTTCCATGATCTCTTCCATGGTCGCGCCGAGCTTCAGGGCCGACTGAATGTGCCGGCGTGTTCCGGGCGCGTACATGTGAGTGATCGACGCATCGACGGCGATGCTTAGTAGCTCCGCCAATTTCGGCGTGAATACTCCGCTGGTGTAAACGGGAAGGCTCGCGGCGATGATCGCTTCCGTCCACGCCGGGTCGATCTCGAAGAACCCGTCCCAGGCGGTATTCCATTGGCCCGCGGCTCTCATCCCGTCGCAGACCGGCATCGCCGCCGGTCCCCTCGGCGCCAGCGTCACACCGGCCGCCTTGGCTTCTTCCAGAAGAATTGGTGCGCCCAGGCTGCACGTGTGGATCGATAGGAGAGCCGCGATCTTCAGGACCATCAGGATCTCTTCGCGGCTCGCGCCAGCTTCGAGCGCGCCGCGAACATGACGGCGGGTTCCCCCGGCGCTCAAGTTCGTACACGCCGCACTCACCGCCAGGCTGATGAGTTCGACGTCCTTGCGCGGGAGTATGCCCCCGGTCCAGGGGGCGTTGGACATCTTGAGGCACTGGTCGACAAAGATCGGGTCCCATTCGCGAAACTTGGCGAGGGCAGGTTCGTCCCAGGGACCGGCTGATGTCGCTTTGGCGGGTACTGCCATTTCACTGTCTCCTAAGCATGGCCCCTGACCTCACTTCGTCGCTGCTGCCAGCGGCGGCGTCATGCAATAGGCCATGGGATGCGAATCGGACATCGCATGCTGGACGGCCTTGTTGCCATCGGTTTCCCAGACCATGAAGCCGCGGTCGTCGTCGCCGCGATTGGGCGGCATACCGAGGTTCTTCAGCGTCTCGTCCACGCTGTTGTACCAGACGCCGATCTTCATGATCTCGCGCGCTTCCTTCGCCGTGGCGATCTTGCGGCCGAACCGGTCGGCGAGCGACACGATCGCCTTGAGCTGCTCGAGCGTGGTCATGCGCTCCCGCTTGCTGTTCCAGATGTTGTCCTCGATGCCGACCCGGCAATGCTGGCCAAGGATGAGCCCGAGTGGCTGGGCGACTGCGGCGACCCGCATCGCGGCCCAAAACGTGACGATGGCACCTTGCGGCTGGCGTTGGAGCCAGTGCATCCAGTCGTACGGATTGTGGCCGCAGCCGCCGCCCCCATACGTCGTGATATTCGTATTCAGGGGTCCCATGTACACGCCGTGGCGGATCAGCCGCTCCACGATCTCGAGCTGGTGCACATGCGCCAGCGTGAAATAGGGCTGAATGCCGGATTTTCTCAGACGCTTCAGGTGCTCCAGGTAAAAGGCCGGACCAGCGTCGGTGTACATGCCGGCCCAAGCGGCCATCGCCTTCGGCTCTCTCTCGAGATGTGTTCCCCGAATGTCATCGGGAGTCCACATCTGCGTGAGGTCCATCATCGAGGTGCCGATGGCCACCGTGACGGTCTCCGGCTTTGGAGTGATCTCCGCGAGCATGTGACGCGTGTCGTAGCTCAGCCACCCCACCTGCCCGTCGTCCTTGGGATGCTCGAAGGCGATCGATCCGCCGACCTGGATGATCAAGTCGGGCACGGCTTTCTTGAGGCGCTCCATCATGTAGTTGAAGTGCTCGATTTTCGCCGTGAGGCGCCCGGTCGCGGGGTTGCGCACGTGCAGGTGCAAGACCCTGGCGCCGGCCTCGTAGCAATCTACTGCCGCCTGGACCTGCTCATCCCAGGTGACGGCGATGTCGGTCGTATCGCCCGGGAGCCACGACGGCCCATAGGGGGCCGCGGTGATGATCAGCGGTAGCATGTTCTCGGGATACAGCGAGTCGTCGTTGAAACGCATGAACTCTTCCTCCAGGTCTTGGTTTCTGGTTTCTGTTTCTGGCTAATCCTCGGGTTCGGGCATCGGCATCGCCAATGCGTCGGCCTGCCAGATGGCGAAGATGTTCCCTTGCGGGTCGGACACGACGGCGTACCAGGCCGTCTTCGGCACCGCCGCCTTCTGTCTCACCACAGAGCCGCCGAGCTCGAGGATCTGCCCGAGGGTTTCGTCGAGCGACTCGACGTGGACGTAGTGCACCCAGCTGCGCGGCCCGGGAATCGGCCGGAACAACAGCCCTCCGCCGGTCGCCTTGGCGTCTCCTGGTGCCGTGTTGATGCGCCAGTAGTCGATGCCTGGCGCTTGGTCAATCTGCCACCCAAGCAGCGTTCGGTAGAACTCCGCGAGCTTCACCGGGTCCTCGGCATAAATTTCAAAGTGCGTCATTGAGGTAGTCATGTGTGTCTCCGGATTGCTCGGACACTAATGAGTTGCGAAACACGATGTGAACCAGCTCGGCGACCATCGAGTCGTTCGAAGCTGACTCACTTGCGCGTCGTGACCGCCGCCTTCGCCGCTGCGCGGCGCTCCTGCTGCTCGGTCAGCAGACGGTAGGTGATGTAGTACTTGTAGATGTTGCTCACGTAAGTGACCGTCTCGCGGCCGATCCGCTCCGAGGCGACGCGTTCGACGTTGCCGAACCACACGTTGGGGTCGAGGCCCCGTTTGTTCGTCTCGGCCCGGAGCTGTCTGATCCGTCCCGGCCCGGCGTTGTAGGACGCAAACGTCATCAGTCCTTTGTTCAGCGGGTCCATGGGATCGTCCTTGAAGTACCGGTCCATCATGAACCGCATGTACTTCACGCCGGCGTGGATGTTGGCGTCGACCTCGCTGATGTCCCCGACGTTCAGTTCCTTTCCGGTTGGGGGCATGACCTGCATCACGCCAATCGCGCCCACCGGGCTCTTGACTTCCTGGTCCAGCGTCGATTCCTGGTAGCCCTGCGCCGCCATCAACAGGTAATCGACGTCGTACTGCGCCCCGTACTTCTTGAACAGCGCGACCACCGCCGCTAACTTCTGGCGCTCGGCATCGGCCGCGGCGTTTTTCGCGAACTTGGTGTTCTCGAGATAGCGACGTTCGATCGTGTTGCGGAAGCCGTCACCCTTGCCGTGCTTCTTGAGCCACGTGTTGACGACTTCTCTGAGCTTGGGATTGTCTTTGCGAAACGCGACGGCCAGGTTGCCGCCGGACCGTACCGGCGATGTCGCGGTGCACCTTGATGCTGGTGAACACCTTGCTCCAGAACTCGGCCAGGTAGTCGTCCACGATGGTGATTGGAGCGAGGCCGGCGTTGACCATCTCGAGCACGTCGTCGTCCTCGAGGACGGCGGGGGCCTCGACGAACACGGCCGACGCCTTGCCGCGCGCCTTCAGTTGCTCGTTCAGCTTGATGAGGCTTTCCTCATAGATGCTCCCTTTGCGGACGAACACCTCCTGACCGGCGAGATCGTCCACCGTGGCGATCGGCGGCGCGCCTGGCCCGGTGACCACCACTTCGCTCACGTTGGTGCGCGTCGGCTCCGAGAAGGCCGCGAGCTTCTCCAGCTCGGGTCTGACGGTCACCATGGCGGCGACCATATCAATCTTGCCGCTCGCGAGCGCGGGGTACAGCTGATCGCGCGACATCGGCATGATCACCACGTGCACCTTGAGGTTGCCGGTCTTCAGGTCCGCGTTCAGATCGTTCTCGAACAGCCTCAAGGCCTCGAACGTCAGACCCCGTTCCTGCCCCTTGTCGATGAAGTAGTGCGTGCGGTTGAACGTCACGCCGACGCGAATCGACCGACGCGCGACGAGAGCGTCGAAGTCACCGATGAACGGCTTGTCCATCGAGAGACGCACAGGTTCAGGAAGTACCCGAACGGCGACGCCGTCTCCGGAATTGGGGCGTCGGCCTCGGATGGTGTCGCCACCGTCGTCGCCGGCGGAGTGGCCTCCTGGCAAGCAGAGCATGCCGTGGCGGCCGCGACGACGAGCAGGCCGAGTATTCCGCGATAAGCGCCGGATGGTCTGCACAGGGTCTTCATATGTTTCCTTGTGATCCGTCCGTGTCGATGCTCAAGAAGATGCACCTTGAGAGACGGAGTGTCCGTCACATGCCGCGTTCCACTTTGGAATACAGCGACGATGGGCACTATAAGGGAGCGGTGAGACCGCCGCTACAGCCCTTAGGGGAAGGATCCGAGTCGACCGTCAGCGGTCAGACCATTCAAGTGGATCAACAGTGTGGTGGACCGCGGCGAGCCCTGCACAGCACACCGTGACGTGACCTACGGTCATGGCAGTTCGAGGTCGTAACTCCTGATTCGCCACGCGCCGTTCTCATTGCGCCACAGCATTCGCAGCACCGGCGTGTCGCTGGCGCCGGTACCGAATCGAACGGTGAGGCCAAACGCCTGTCCGTACTCGAGCGGCAGGGGATCGGGCGGGATCGCGCCGCGGGCGCGAGCGTCGCACTCGACCGCATCGCCGATCGCGTTCGGAATGCTGGTCAGGCTGAACGTGCGCGAGCGCGCGTGATCCATGACACGAACCGCGGCATGGATCGGCTCCGCCGAGACGAGAATGGTGTCGAGGCTTCGCGCTGGCCCCGCCAACTGCCCGGCGTGCTCGAGGCCGGCGCGAATCTTGCGGCCGGCATCCTCGGGTGAGAGTCGACGCGGGATCGGCGGGATTGCGCGCGAGATCGTAGCAGGCGTAGCTGGCCGGCGAGAGATAGCGAAACGCCGCGTCGTAGTCTTTCTTGATCAACCAGGTCTGCAGGAATGCCTGCGCCGCGGCCGCGAACCCGGCATCGGCCTTCACGCGCGTGAGAGTGACGTTGTCCGCGGCGACCGGCGTGCGGGCGTCGTCGACGCCTGTCGTCCACGACACGATCTTCCAGTAGCCGTTGTCTTTACCCCACAGCAACGCCACGCGTTGATTGGCGTGGCCGTCGACGAAGAACGTGGACCCAAAGTAGTTGCCGTACTCGCGCGCGGGTTTTTTTGCGCCACCCGGCGTCATCCGGGTTTCACAATCGAAGGCGGCGGCCACGTCGTCCGGCACGGAGTAGAGGACGAACTGCGCGTGATGCGGCTGTTGCACCACCTTCAGCGCGGGGGTGGCGAGACGCACGCCGACGATCAGCCCATCGAGCGATGTCCGCTGACCGAGGGTGTCGTGCGCGGCTTTCAAATTCGTCAACAGCTGAAACGGCGCCATGCCGCGATCAATCGCCGACGGATCGTCGGCATTCTGCGCGATGCACGCATACGCCCGCTCGGAGACGTAGCCCATGGCGGCCACGATGTCGCCCTCGACCAGCCACGCCGAGAGGAAGTCGTTCACCATCACGTCGATACTCTTGTTGCCGGCGCGCGGCACTCTTGGCAGCGCGAGCACCGACGGCTTCTCGTCCGCCGGCGCGCGCTGCAGGTTGACGCCAAGAAAACTGCGCCACCAGTTCTGGAGGCCAGTCCAGCGCTTGCTGTGGCGCTCGACATTGTCACCGGCGCGCACGTCGGAATTCGCGGAGCTCAAATGTCCGTTGAACATCGCCGCCGGAAAACTCGAGGAGCGGTAATCCACGTCGATGTCGGCGCGACGGCCGTCAGGCGCAATCGAAATTTGAATCGACGGTGTACCACCTTGGGCACGATAGTTGGTCGGGTAGCCCTTGTGAAAGACGGTGTTGTCGACACCGCGTTTGAACTCCTGCGACCGCGTCAGCGTGTCCAGCGCGGCCGGGATCAAGCGGACATAGATGCGGAACTGGTGATCGCCGGACGCCCCGGGGACCTGGCCACTGATCGACTCCACGTGCTCGACGAGCGCGAGCGCATCCTGCAGCCCGCCCAGCTTTGCGCCGGCCGCGTCGGTGAGCGGCGTCGTCATCAGGGCGTGCGTGACGGCGTCGAACGTCGTCTTCGAGGAGACGGCGAGAATCTCGTCGTAAAAAGCCGCGGGCTCTAGGCTCTGGCCCGTCGTATTCTTGAGCCGCGCAAGCCAGTCGTCGACCAGGCGCTGGCGGCGTTCGCCAAGTCCAGCGTATGCGCCGCCGAATTGCAATGGCCGCTGTTGCGCGAAGACGATCTCGCCCGCCATCAGCGCCAGCAGGCAGCCGCAGACGAACACCGGAATTCGAACAGGTATTTGGCGTCGCATTGTCATGACATACCTACATGTCTCGCAACGGCTCTCGACGTGCGTCAACGCACTGGTCCGTTTCTCCGAATCGCAACGTCACTATAGGAGTGGCGACGCGCGCCGGCTACAGCCCTTAGGGGAAGGTCGAACCCTCAGAAGACAATGTCGAGCACCTTTCGCACGGGGAGTGCGGGCAGAAGTTCAACGCGCCACGCGGCGAATCGCGTCGAGCACGGCGGCACCGGAGTCGTTCTTTCGGAAGAACGCGGCGCACCCGGCTGCTTCGGCGAGTGCGCGTGTTTCGGGATCCTCGTGAGCAGTGATGCAGATGAAAGGGGCAGAGCGGCCTTCGGCCATGAGTCGCTGGCCAAGTTCGATGCCGGATACCTCACCAAGATGAACGTCGAGCACCAGGCAGTCGAATACGGGATGTTTCGTATCGGCGAGAAACTCCTCAGCTGAGGCATACGTGACCGGATGCATGCCTGCAGCGCGAAGCAGCCTGCCGAGCGATCGGCAGAAATGCTCGTCGTCGTCGACGACCGCGACGTACAGGGGCACGGTTGTACTCATCTTGATCAGCTGGATGCTGTCCGCCAACGACAGTGCGAACCTCGCGGGCAGGGTATTCGCCACCGGTGAGCACTATATCCATCGGCGGCGACGGTGACTACAGCCCTTTAGGGAAGGTTGGCTTCGACTCGGTGAGTACGCCCGCCTCGTCGGTCAGCCGGGTGAGTTCGGCGACCGACTGCACGCCCAGTTTCGTCGTGATCGCCGTGCGGTGGAGCTTCACGGTCCGCTCGTGGATGCCGAGATCGCCGGCGATCTGTTTATTGAGCTTGCCCCGCACGACATGGCCGAGCACTTCGAACTCCCGTGCGGTGAGCTTGCCGAAGCGCGCGCGCAATTCACGCTGCCGGTTGCGCGCCTCGCGTTCTTGCGCGTCGCGAGCGAGCGCGCGCTTCACCGCCTCGAGAAGCTGTGCTTTCTCTGCTCGCTTCTCCAGAAAGTCTTCCGCCCCATCGCGCATCGCGCGAACGCTCGAGGGGATGTCGCCGTGGCCAGTGAGGAAGAGAATCGGCAGTGGATTGGACGACCGGGCCAGCGCCGATTGCAGCTCGAGGCCGTTCATGCCGGGCATTCGCAAGTCGGCGAGCACACAGCCCGGCGCATCCTCGACCCGCTGCGCGAGAAAGTCGCTCGCCGACCCGAACGTCCTGACCGCAAACCCGCTCGCCCGAAGCAGCCGCGAGACCGCCGCAAGAAAGGGGGCATCGTCGTCGACGATGTGGACCGTGGGTTCGGTCGCGTTCATACGGTGGCGTCCTCCTCTGCGATCGGCAGCGTGAAACGAAATGCCGCGCCGCCGCCGTTCCTGTTCTCGGCCCACAGTCGCCCGCGGTGCGCCTCGACGATCGAGCGAGAGACCGCGAGACCGATGCCCATGCCGTTCGGCTTGGTCGTGAAAAACGGGTCGAAGATCCGCGCCAGGGTGTCGGCCGGAATGCCGTGCCCCGCGTCGCCGACGGCGATCTCGATAAGCTGCGCGCCCCGGGCACCATCGACCCGCGCGGTCACATCGACGCGCCGATCCTCGATCCCCGTCCCGTGGACCGCGTCCATCCCGTTGAGAATGAGGTTGAGCAGCACTTGCTGAATCTGCACGCGGTCGCCGCGAACGTGCGGCAGATCGGCTGGCACATCGACATCCAGCTTCACCTGCCGCGTCGCTGCATCGATCCGCACGAGCGCCGCCACATCGCCGACAAGCGCGCCTACGTCGAGCCGTCCCGTCTCGAGCGCCTGCCGCTTGAGCAGCCCGCGCATGCGATCGATGACGTGACCAGCGCGTTCGTCGTCCGAGCGGATGTCCGAAAGAATCGCGCGGATCTCATCGAGATCCGGCGAGGGGTGCTGCAGGAAGAGCTCGGCCGCCTCCGCGTTGCGCAAGATCGACGCGAGCGGCTGATTGATCTCATGTGCCAGCCCCGACGCGAGCTGGCCCATCATCGAGACGCGGCCCGCGTGCGCGATCTCTTGCCGGAGCAGCTGTGCCTCCTGCTCAGCCTGCTTGCGCATGGTCACGTCGCGAGCGGTGCCACGGATCAGGATCGGCTGGCCCGTCCCGTCGAACTCGACACGGCCTTGGGACGAAATCCACCGGGTCGCGCCATCCGGCAGCCTCAACCGGTAATCGGTCTGGTATTTGCCTCCATTCCCGCCGGCCACCGCCATTGCGTGCGCCTGCTCGAGGCCCTCGCGATCATCGGGGTGTAGCCGTTGCAGGATGAGGTTGAACTCGAGCGGCTCTGACGGCGCGAAGCCAAACAACTGGCGCCATGTTTGGCTCGCCCAGATCTCGTTTCGCACCAGGTCCCGGATCCAGATGCCCAAATCGGCGGCATCGACGGCCAGGCTCATGCGCGCCTCACTCTCGCGCAGCCCCGCCTCGCTGGCCTGCAGCTCGTCGACGAGTTGTGCGGCCCGCAGCACGTCGCGGCTCAACTCATAGCCCATCACCACGATCAGGCCCAGGTACAAAGGGCTGAGGACGATAGGCATCCGCAGCTGTGCCCAGTAAATCAGCACGGTTTCGACGTTGCCGAGCAGTAGAAAGAACAAGACACTGCCGCCGATCGTGAGCGCCTTCCGGCGGTCGCCTCGGCGCCATGCGGTCACGCTGGCACCCGCGACATAGATGAGGAGCATCACCATCGTCGAATAGCCGAGCAGCATCCACAGGTTCGGTATTCCTGTGAACACCGTAACGGTGTCTCCCAGAAACGGGATGCGGCTCAGGCTCGTGATTTCGCGGTAGTTGACGCTTGGCCAGAAGAGGAAACCGACGACCAGATACAACACGCGCAGGCCGCAGAAGGTCCACGCCACCGATCGTCGCCCCGCACCCAGGTAGAGCGTCACGAACCAGATGATCGAGACCAGCCAGAGCAGCATCGTGACATGGCTCCACTTCATGGCGAAGAGGAGTTCCGCGGGGGTCTCAACCCGCATCAACCAGAGCTCACAGAACGTGAACGCGGCCCCAGCGCCGGCGGTCGCGGAAAAGAGCAAATGAGCCCACGCGGTGCGGTTCCGGCACCAGGCCAGCCCATAGATCACCGCCAGCGTGAGGCACGCCGACGCGACCATGGACCAGATGACGGTGACCCAATTCATGAACTTAGCTTCCCTGATTCAATTCGGGCGCAGCTATGGCACGGATGGGTAGGAGACTAGGCACCGCTCTCGTCCGAATGGCAATGAGGTGTCCGTGAACTCGCACCAGTGTCCAAAGGAAGCGTTACGCCCATGCCGCTTTTGACGGAGGCGCTGTGGGGGAAGACAGCGAGCAATTCGGGGTGGATCTGTGGAGGAACACCCGTACAGGCATACGGGCATGGTCACGGTGCATGGTAACTGTCCACGAGATGTCGTGGGCGCACTCGCTTGGGCGTGAGAACGAAGCGAAACCCAACGCGTTGGAGCGGAAGTCCTTTTGCAATGCCCAAATCCGACCCGCGGCCAATCTCTCCGACATTCCAGGTTAGGCTAGTTGAAATCCCGCAACCTCATGCAGGGCTGGTGACAGTTTATATGCGTCATGCGTCGGCGGGCAATTGGGTCGCTCTGGTTCTGTGCGTCATCGCAGGAAACGGGGCCGCGTCCGCCGAAGCGCAGACCGTGACCGCGACGACGGGTGCCATCAATGGAGTCGTCACAGACAGCACGAAGGCCGTCGTGCCCGACGTGACCGTCACGCTGTCGGGGTCGTCGTTGATGATCGCCCGCACCGGCGTCACCGACGATGCGGGCGCCTACCGCTTTTCTGCAGTGCCCCTGGGCGATCACACGCTCACGTTTCAGCTTTCCGGCTTCAGGACGATTGTTCGCGAGGGTATCCACGTCGGGCTCGGTTTCACGGCAACCGTCAGCGTCGAGTTGCGCCCCGGTCCCGTTGACGATAGCGTCACCGTCAGTGGCGCGGCGCCAGTGGTCGACGTCTCGTCGACAGCCGTCACGACCCATTTTGACAGCGACAAGCTCGCGAGCCTGCCGGGCGCGCGCGACTTCTTCGCGATCGTGGCGAACACGCCAGGCGTGGCGCTTGCGAAAATGGACGTGGGGGGCAACGGCGCGCTTAGCCTGCAGGAGTACACGGCCTACGGACTGCGGGCGACGACCGGAGTGAACCGTAATGAGGTTGAAGGCATTCGTGTCGGCGGGGCCAACGGCGTGAACGACAACTACCTCTCCGACTTCGCGTCGTTTTCAGAGATTGCCATAACCGCCGTGGGCCAGACGGCCTCGATGCCAGTGCCGGGCACTCTGGGCCAGTACGTCAGCAAGTCCGGGGGCAACGCGTATCACGGCAGCCTGTACTCAGATTTCCAGAACGACGCGCTCGAGGCCACCAACATCGATGACGGTCAACTCGCGCGCGGCGTCTCGGGGGGGCCAGGCCTCGACGCGCGGGATGTCAATCGGCTGCAACGTTTCCGGGACTTCACCGCGGACGTGGGCGGGTACCTGAAAAAGGATCGCGCATGGTGGTATGGCGCGTTCCGCTCCACCGAGCTGGCGCAGCAATACCCCTGGCTGCTCGACACGGCGGCGACGCTCACGGCGAGTGTCGTGACGGGCAAGGTCACCTACCTGCTGTCTCGACGCCAGAAGCTCGTCGGGTACGTGCAGCACGAAACCTTCCGGCAATCGAGTTACTTCGCCAGCGCGAGCCAGCCCATCGAGACGAGCGATGCACTCCAGCGCCTGGTGTTTCCCGTGACCGTGTGGAAGGGGGAGTACAACGCCGCAGTGACGGACGCGGTCTACGTCGAGGCGCGCCTCGGAGGCTATCTGTCCGCTGCCTCGGCCACATTCAAGAGCGCGGACCCGCGCATTGCGGACATTGGCGCAAATACGGTGCGCGGTGGCTCCGTGTCTCTGGAGCGACAGATTGACCGGCCACAGGCCAACGGTTCCGTGAGCTTCCTCAAGACCGGCTGGGGCGGTAGTCACACCTTCAGAATCGGTGGCGAGTACATGAACGACCAGCTCGTCGCGCCGACCTTCGGCTACGGCAATCCCTGCAACTGCGTGTCGACGCTGAACAACGGCGCCCCTGCCCAGGTGCAGATCCTGTCGGGCCCGAACGTGTCGAAGAACGATCTGACGACCACCGCTGGTTTTGTTGACGACACGTGGCGTCTCAGTCCGCGGGTGACGCTGTCTCTTGGAATGCGCCTGGATCGCTACCAGGCGATTCTTCCCGAGCAGCAGGGGCCGGCAGGACAGACATTCCCGGCGATCGATCCCGTCCTCACGTTCAACAACTGGGCCCCGCGTGCGGGCGTGAGCGTCGATCTGACGGGCGACGGCAAGACTGTGCTCAAGCTCCATTACGGACAGTTCTGGATCTACCCCGGCACGAACTTCACGTCAGCCTTCAACCCGAATCCTTCCGGCTGGTCGCAGACCTACGTCTGGCCCAACGATGCGAACTCGAACGGCCGATGGGATCCTGGCGAGGAAGGACGATTGATCGCTGTGTCCGGCGGCAGCGTCTCGACCCGGCTCGATCCGGGCATCGAGAATATCTATGTCAATCAGGCCAGCGCGTACATCGAACGCGAAGTGGCACCTGATTTCGGGGTCCGGACCGGTATGGTCCTGAACGCGAGGCGCCAGCCGTACGGCACGATCAACGTCAGCCGGCCGCTCGGTGCCTATTCGATACCTGTCGCTGTCGTCGACCCCGGTCCTGACGGCCGAGTCCCGTCTGCTGACGATGGCGGAACGGTGACCGCGTACGACTTGACGGCCGCGTCTTTGAGCGCCTCGCCTGTGAACCTGACCACGAGCCTGCCCGACAGCAACAGCGATTACTACACCTGGGAGATCACGGCAACAAAACGTCAGCGCAGCGGCTGGTCGCTGCTGGCCAGCTTCACGCACACGTGGAGCCACGAGGCCGCCCTTGGGACGGGCAACGACTTCACGCCGAATGTCCTG
This sequence comes from uncultured Acidobacteriota bacterium, assembly GCA_963773005.1. Taxonomy (GTDB): domain Bacteria; phylum Acidobacteriota; class Vicinamibacteria; order Vicinamibacterales; family 2-12-FULL-66-21; genus DATBJJ01. The sequence goes on along the minus strand of CAVYZR010000012.1, from coordinate 6,015 downwards.
ATCAACGCCACGGGCCATCAGAATCGGTTCAGGACGTGGCAGGCGAAACTGAATGGCACGATGAATCTTCGCTGGGGCTTTCAGGTCGTCCCGGTCGTCCGACATCAGTCCGGAACGCCGTTCGCGCGGACCTTTGTGCAAACGCTCAACTATGGGAACGCGACCATCAAGGCGGAACCGATCGCGGCTAATCGGACACCTGACATCACGATCGTCGACGTGCGCACTGAGAAGACCTTTCGCATCAAAGCGGTGCGTGTCATTGGATTCTTCGACGTGTACAACATCTTCAACACCAATGCTGTACAGACGCTTACCACCACCTCGGGTGGTTCGTGGCTGCGGCCGACCGCAATCACGGGCCCGCGCGTCCTCCGGATCGGCGCCCGAGTGGAGTGGTGATGAGTTGGGTCATCGTCATCTGGTTGATGAAGGCGCCCTGCGCGCCGGCCGCACCTGCCTTCCCCTAAGGGCAGTGGTCGGCGGTCGCGCCGACCGGCTATAGTCCCCGTCCGATGAGCACCGCGCAAACTCCATCACGGTGGTTGGGTAGCCCGACACATCGGGCGCAGCGCCATCAGTCCACCGGGCAACCGCAGACCTGCACGATGGACGCGGACGCGAGTTGTCCGGCCTCCGCAGCCGACGGCTAGAGATCCCGGGTCTCGTCGGCTCAAATTCACTTCGGAACGAACAGGAGGGTCTGGTGAGCGCTTCGGTGATCGGTCTGGCAGAGGGGCGGCGTTTCGAGCTGGCACCGGAATGGGCGCCCGACCAGCGGCTGGGACGGTTCGAGCGGCTCCTGGCCGATCTTTCGGCCGCCTTCCTCAATGCGCCATCCAATCAGGTGGACGCGGGCATCAGGGACGCGCAGCAACGGATCGTCGACGCACTCGATCTGGATCGGTGCACTTTGTCAGTTGTCGAAGACCGTGATCTGGTCCACAGCCATGATTGGCCCTCACCTGAATTCCTGTCCCGAGCATCGTTTCCGCCAGGGGCCCGGGTCTCCGCCCGCGAGCTCTTCCCGTGGACGTTCGCGAAGATCCAGGCGGGCGAGCTCGTCCAGTTCTCCGCCGTCGACGAGATGCCGGACGCCCGGGATCGCGAGAGCTACCGCAGATTCGGCACGAAATCGACCGTGATCGTTCCCCTCAGCGTCGCGGGCAAACCGCTTGGCGCTCTAGAATTCGCCGCCGTCCGTGTGGAGCGGTCCTGGCCGCCAGCCACTCTGGACCGTCTGCAGTTCGTGGCCAGCGCCTTTGCCGGGATGCTGGCGCGCCGCCACGCAGACGAATCCCTGCGTGCGGCTCTGGTCGAAGTGTCGCGCCTGAAAGAGAAGTTGCAAGTCGAGAAGGTCTATCTGCGAAAGGAATTGCAGGAGCGCACGGGCCTGGTGATTGGCGAGAGTCTCGCGTTGCGCCGGGTCGAGAAGCAGGTGCGGCAGGTCGCGCCCACTCATTCGACAGTGCTGCTCCTCGGGGAGACGGGCAGCGGCAAGGAAATGTTCGCGACTCAGATACATGAACTGAGTGATCGGCACAGCCGTCCGATGGTCCGGGTGAACTGCGCGGCGATTCCGGCGACGCTGATAGAAAGCGAGCTGTTCGGCCGCGAAAAAGGCGCGTATACCGGCGCGCTGGCGCGGCAGATCGGCCGCTTCGAAATGGCCGATCACTCGACGATCTTTCTCGACGAAATCGGCGACCTGCCACTCGAGATCCAGGTCAAGCTGCTCCGGGTACTCGAGGAGAGGCAGATCGAGCGACTGGGGAGCCCGCAGCCGATTCGCGTCGATACGCGGATCATCGCCGCGACCCATCGCGATCTCGAACAGCTGATCGCGGCGGGCACCTTTCGCGAAGATCTGTACTATCGCCTCTGCGTGTTCCCGATCCGCGTTCCGCCGCTGCGCGAACGAGCGGGCGACATACCGCTGCTGGTGTGGCGATTCGTCGAGGAGTTCGCGACCGCGTTTGGCAAGCAGGTCGACTCGATCAGCAAGGATGACATGGCTGCGTTGCAGCAGTATTCGTGGCCCGGCAACATTCGCGAGCTTCCGCAACGTCGTCGAGCGGGCCATGATCATGGGGACGGGGCGCCGGTTGACGTTTTCCATGCCTGCGGCGTCGACTGCCTTGGCCGGGCGCAGCGTGAAGATGGAGGACGTCGAGCGAGAGCACCTTCGCACGGTGCTCGAGAGCACTTGCTGGCGCGTTCGGGGTGTAGATGGTGCAGCAAGGCGACTCGGTCTCAAGCCCACCACACTCGATGGCCGGCTGTCCAAGCTCGGACTCAAGCGCCCGCAGCCTCCTGCGTGTTGACCCCGTCTGGGTAAGGACGTCTCGAGCGTCTGGCCCTGCGACCATGGACGCCGTCGATATCGCGACGCGCTCACGCGCCGCCAGTGATTCAGGCGGTTCTCCTTTTTGATGTTGGCAACCAATCCGCTCGACACGACACGGACGATGGGGCCAGGAGCACGTCGTCACGTCGTGAACCGATCCTGCTGACGACGGCATCGATCAGAGCAGTTGCGGCCTTCCCCTAAGGGCTGTAGGCGGCGTTGTCGCCAACCCATATAGTGCTGTTCGGCTCTCGTGGAGAGCGGTCGTTTCAGGTTGTTCGGCACCTGTCCAACGACGCTTCTGCCGTCAGGGTCCGGTGTTCAGATTTCAGGAAGGATGTGTGTGTGTGATGTCTTGCAGAACTCTCCTTGTATTGACGGTAAGCGCTCTCACCGCTCTCCCGGTCGCCGCCCATGCACAGGACAAGAAGGTCCACTTCTCGTTCGGCGGCGGCTTCACCGTGCCGAACGCAGACGTGAAGGATCACCTGGGCAACGGCTACAACTTCAACTTCGGCGTCGAGGTCAAGGTAACCCCGGTGATTGGAATCGAAGGTCTCTACAGCTTCAACGGCCTCGGCGACAAGCGCATTTCGATTCCGGTGAGCGGGACGCCCGGTGGAACACCCGTCCCCACCGACTTCTTTGGCGGCATGAACATGCAGTACGGGACGGCGAACGTCGTGATCCAGAAGCCGGACGGCGGAGTCAGGCCGTACGGCCTTGTGGGATTGGGCGTCTACTATCGGCCGATTAAAGTAACGACGCCGGGCGTGGGCTATGTGCCGGGATACTGCGATCCGTGGTGGTATGTCTGCTACCCCGGAGGATTCGTTCCGGTCGAGAACATCGTCGGCGAACGCAGCTCCACCGACTTCGGCATGGACTTCGGCGGCGGCGTGAATTTCGGCGTGATCTACGCCGAGATCCGTTATCACTACATCTGGGGTCCCGAGGTCGACGTTCCAACGGGTGCTACGGCGCCGACGACAAGGAAAGCCAACGGTCAGTTCCTGGCGACGACGTTCGGCGTGCGCTTCTGAATAGCCCACAATTCACTGCCGCGGATCCTCCTCCCCCGCGGCAGTGATGCTCCGACCGTTCGGGCCGACCTGGGCAACCTCCCAGGCACCCGAACGGGAGGAGATCCTCTGCGTCCATCCTGTCGTTGGAACGCGACGAGAGGCGAGACGAATTGCCTCACGGGCCTGTTTCTCTTCGGCGCTGCCCGGCTCGACGAGGAACGCAAACCGGAGCGGCCGGAGCTTGATGTCTACGGTTCCTAGCATGGCGGAAATGCGGTAATATGCTTACAGATATCAATGAGTGTAAGCAAAACGACGCAACGTCGAGGTGCCACAGGCCAACTTCTTCGCCTTGCGGAGAAGCAGCCTGTCCTGCGGGCTCGGGAGGTAGCTCATCAGGGCATTCACACTAGCACACTGACCCGAATGACACGGTCGGGTGCTCTCGAAAAGGTCGGCCCTGGACGATATCGGCTGCCCAAGAGGACACGCGTTACAGAGCACCATGACCTGGCGGTTGCCACCGCCGCCGTCCCGCGGTCGGTGGTCTGCCTGATCTCAGCCCTCCGATTCCACGACATCGGAACACAGCTTCCGGCTGAGGTCTGGATACCCGTTCCGCGTGGCGCGCGGGTGCCGCGTGTGTCGGCGCCGCCTCTTCGAGTAGTCAACATCTCGCCGGCAGTGTTCGACCTCGGCATTGAGGAGCATCGCATCGAGGGCCAGGCTGTTCGTATCTACAGCCTCGCTCGCACCGTCGCCGACTGCTTTCGGTTCAGGAACAGAGTCGGCCTCGACGTAGCCCTCGAAGCGCTGACGGAGGGGTGGCGCAGCAAACGCCTCAAGCTCGATGAGCTCAATCGAATTGCGAAGAAGCTTCGCGTACAGCGGGTGATGCAGCCCTACCTTGAAACGGTTGTAATGTGAAGCGCGGCGGTCCCAAGAACATCGTGGCGTCGGTGCAGGCCCGCCTCGTCGAACGGAGCCGTGAGCTCGGCGTCGAGCATCAACTCACGCTTGCTCGTTTCGGCGGTGAGCGCCTGCTATATCGCCTGTCGAAGTCCGAGTTCGCAGACCGGTTCATTCTCAAAGGCGCGGCGCTGCTCCTGATGTGGCTCGGCGACCCAACCATTGTCGGGCAAGGGAAACCCGTTCCCTTCACGCCAGCTCAATCGGATGTTCAAGCTTTCGGCGTCGAAACAACCCACAACATCGCAAATACTGCTTTTTCCGTTTACACAGTGTTCTATTACAAACCAGGGAGAATGGCGCGGGTTTCGTTCAGGGGCGAGCGAAGGCGTACTTCACAGACGGTACATGCCCGATTTCATGCGGCTGGCGCAGTCTGTACCGGTTCGATTAGCACTTGAAGGGAGATGCCGCCCGCGCGGCCGGTTCCCTGAATCTCTCTCGTCTGATACTGAGGCCGCACCTCCAGCTCGGTATACTCCCCCTCTGGTCAGCCGCTTTGGTCAGCCGACGTCAAGGCTACAAGGGGGTGTCGCCAATACCGCACGCCGAATGCCAATCGGGAGGTTGCGGTGCGAGGCCGACCGAATGCGATGAATTGTTGGGGGATTTGGTTGCGGGGGTGCGCAACCGCCGGTACTTGCAGCTGTGGGCCGGGGCGGCGTGAAACAGGAGTGGCCTGCTGACGCCAGTTGCAGCGGTGCTACACTCCGACGATCGCAATGTCGCCCGCCTGTCAGGCGGACTCTATGAAGCCAGTTGGCATCGTCGAAGGTGTCGGCCCGGGCATTGGAACCTCGATCGCCCGCGCGTTCGGCGCTGAGGGGTTCGCAATCGCGCTCTTGGCGAGGGATTCCGCGAGACTCGCAAAGCGGATGCCGAGATAACCGCTGCGGGCATCGCCGCCGCGTCCTTCATCGTCGACCTTGCGGACGCTGCGGCCACCCTCAAGATGCCGTTGAGCAGATTCGCACCTCGGGGCCGGCGGCAATCCTCGCCGCTCGTCTACGACGCGTTCTCGTTGCAGCAGGGTTTCGGCTGGATGGGCTCGACCTGGCCAACAGCCAGCGCGCGATGCGAGTCAACTTTCTCGCAGCAACCCAACTCTTTTCCGCGCTCGTGGCGCCAGCAATGCGTGCGTCGGGAACGGGTTCGCTGCTATTCACGGGCGGCGGCGCGGCGCTGCGTCCGTACGCGGGCCTATCGAGTCTCTGCGCAGGCAAGGCGGCGTTGCGCAGGTGGGTCCTCACATTAGCCGAGGACCTGGCCGGGACCGGGGTCCGAGTAGCTACGGTGACCGTGCACGGTCCAGTGGAACGTGGCACTCCTTTGATCCTGACAACATCGCCGCCGCCTTGGTGCGCCTTCATCGGGGGAACGAACGAAGGTGTTGAGATCCACTTTACAAATGGCGCACCCGCTTCGGAAGGCCAGCGCGCGCGGCCGGTTCAACGCCGATCACGAAGTGATTCGCCGATCATGGAGGCGGTCATTGCTCGCCGCTCACGCAAACCGATCCTCGAAGGTGATGGCTGAAGACGCGGCCCCGTCTCTGATCGGCCGGCAACTCTGTACCTACGAGGTTCTGTCCTTGCTCGGTGCCTGGGTGGCATGGGTGAGGGCTGACCGCGCCCGCGACCAGAAACTGAATCGTGATGTTGCCCTGAAGATTCT
>CAVYZR010000011.1:0-14660 GCA_963773005.1 uncultured Acidobacteriota bacterium | reverse complement strand
TGCGCGCCGTCCGCTGCCGCAGTTCGACGACGAGAGGCGCCGGTACTTCAGCATCACCACGCCGGGCCGCCGGGCGCTGCGAGCCGAGTTGCGGAAACTGGAGCGCGTGCTCGCCGCCGCGCGCCCGACGGTGACGAAGGCACGCCCGTGACTTCGGCGGCGATGGTGGCTCAGGTCGGCTGTGCCGCGGTCCGGGTCCTGGTCGCGCTCCAGCCGGCCGACTTCCGCCAGGCGTTTGGCGCCACCGTCATCGCCGAAACTGCGGCCGATATTCACGCGGCAGTGCCCTCGGGAGCTCTGGCAACCATAGCAGTCGTGGCGCGTGCGCTGGCCGACGGCGCGCGCGGTGTCATCGTCGAGCGGGCGTCAGGACTCGCCGCGTCGTTGAGGATGACGCAGAGAAACATGCACAACGCCTTCGTGTCGGATCTCCGCCAGGCTGCGCGGACACTTGCGCGGGACCGCGGCTTCACCGCCGTGTCCCTGGGCACGCTCAGCGTCGGACTGGCGCTGAGCGTGACCGTTGCCGTGCTCGTGAACGTCTACCTGATGCGCGGACTCCCCTACGCCGAGAGCCACAGGCTGTTCGACGTGCAGTACGCGCCGCCGGGCAGGCCGTCCCCAGCAGGCATGGAGACGCTCGACTGGCATTCGCTCGACGATGTCCTCGAGCTCTCGATCGCCTGGGATCTCGACAACTTTACACTCCGCGGCGGGGACTACCCGGAGCTCCTGCAGGGCACGTGGGTCACGCCCGGCTATGTCGACGGCTTCGGCATCCGGGCTGCGCTGGGGCGCGGATTCGAGCAGACGGACTTCGAATCGGGACGGCCGATGGTCGCAATGATCAGCGATCGGCTGTGGCGGACCCGCTTCAATCGCGACCGTTCTATCGTCGGCCGGACCTTCGACGCCTTCGTCAACGATCGCCCCGACGAAGTCGAGACGTTCACTGTGGTAGGCGTCCTGCCGGCGAGTCACTGGCATGTGAACACATTCACCGAGATCCTCGCCCCGCTGCGGGCCGCCACCTATCCCTACATGGTGCGCCTGCGCAATGGCGTGCCTCCAGGTGTCGCGGGCAGCCGGATCAGTGCCCTTGTCAGCACGGGTACGACGGGACAACCGGGGGACGTGCGCGTGGAATTGCTGTCCAGTCACCGCAGGTACGTCCAGCAGATCCGCCCGCTGCTGCTCGCCGTGGCCACGGCCACAGGTCTGGTGCTGCTGATCGCGTGCGCAAACGTCGGAGTCCTGCTCACCCTTCGCGCGGCCCGTCGCCGGCGCGAGATGGCGGTGCGACAGGCGCTCGGCGCCAGCGCCGGTCAAGTCACCCGCGCGTGCGCCGCCGAACCGCTCCTGCTCGGCGTCGCCGCCACGGCGCTGGGCCTCGGGCTCGCGTGGACCACGATCGCGGGCCTCGCGCCGGTTGTGGATCACTACCTCGGCCGGCCGGCCCCCGGCGGCGCGACGGCGCTCGGCATCGATCCCGCGACTCTCCTCCTTACAATCGGCGTGGGCCTGGTGACGGTCGCGATCGTGTCTGTCGTACCGATCTGGATCACTCGGCGCGCGCCGCTCTCGCTCGCGATGGCGGGGGGCCAGAAGGGCGCGACCGATGGACCAACGCAGCGGCGCGCGCGCACGGTGCTCGTGATCATCGAGGTCGCCGCCAGCCTCACGCTGCTGGTAGGAGCCGGCCTGACGATTCAGAGCGCCGTCGGGATGCTGCGCATCGAGATGGGCCTCGACGCGGACAATGTCCTCGTCGGCCGCTTCAGCCTGCGCCAGCGGGCCTATCCTGATGCCGAGGCGCGCACCGGGTTCTTCGCGCGCGTCCTGGCGCGGAGTGGAGAGATCGCCGGTGCGCAGGGGATCGCGTTCACGAATGCCTGGCCCCTACAGCAGAGTCAAGAACGCGACGTCGCCGGCGAGTCCAGTGGGCCGTTCCCGACGCGAGCTGGCATCGTCGGCGTCAGTCCAGACTACTTCAACGTGCTGCGGATCCCGCTTCACGACGGTCGCCTGTTCACGGCGGGCGACCGAATCGGCTCCGAGCAAATTGCCCTCGTGAGCCGCACGCTGGCGACCCGGCTCTGGGGCTCAACCCCTGCGGTCGGCCGGCAACTTCGGGTCGCGCCAGCCCCGAACGCCCCACCGTCTGTGCGCCCGGCAACTTTCACCGTCGTCGGCGTTGTGGGTGACATCCGACACGCGCACACAGACGACGACCAGGCGGACGCCTACGTGCCGATCCTGCAGTCTCCGTCGTCCGGGGTGTTCGTGTACCTGCGCGTCTCCGACGCAGTGGCCGCTGAGCAGGAACTCAGGCGACTGCTGGGCTCGATCGACGGAGACGTGGCGTTCGGCGCATCCCGGAAATTGGCCGACATCCTCGATCTTCAGCGTGCCGGCGCACGGCTCCTGGCGTATCTCCTGGTGGTGTTCGCGGTGTTCGCGGCCGGTCTCGCCCTCGTCGGCATCTATGCCGTGGTCGCCTACACCGTGAAGCAGCGGGAGCGCGAGATTGCCGTGCGGCTCGCGATCGGCGCGGACCGACGAACGATCACGCGCATGTTCATCGGGCAGGGAGCGCTCGTCCTGGGCACAGGGCTCGTACTGGGGATCCTCGGCGCGCTTGCTCTCGGTCGCGTGCTCGGGACGCAGTTGTTCGGTGTCGAACCGGCGGATCCCGTCGTGCTTGCCGGGATGACGGCGGCCTTCGCGCTCTGCGGCCTTGCCGCCGTCGCATGGCCCGCGCGTGTGGCGGCGTTGCTTGACCCGGCCGCTGCGTTGAAAGACTGACTGAGGCCGCCCTCAAGATCTCAACCCTATCGCTGGGCGTGTGCCCGGCCGTACCTCAGGTAAATCGCCGGCAACAGGAAGAGGTTGAGGACGGTCGACGTCACCAGGCCGCCGATGATCACGACCGCCATCGGATGCTCGATCTCGTGCCCGGACCGATCGCCGCCCAACACAATCGGCACGAGTGCCAGGCTCGTGACGAGTGCCGTCATCAGAATCGGCGAGAGCCGCTCCTCGGCGCCGCGGATGACCAGCTCGCGTCCGAACGGCATCTGCTCTTGCTGCTCGAGGTGCCGATAGTGGCTGATCAGCATGATGCCGTTGCGCGCAGCGATCCCAAGCACGGTGACGAATCCGACCAGCGATCCGAGCGATAGGACGCCCCCGGTGAGGAAGACGCTGGCGACGCCGCCAATCAACGCAAACGGAATCGTCAGTGCGACGAGCGCCACCATCCGCAGCGATTCGAAGTCCACGTACAGCACGAGCAGGATACAGACGAGCGACACCGCTCCCAACGCGAGGAGTCTCTGTTGCGACGCGGCTCTGGCGGCATACTCACCCAGCACTTCGGGGTGATAGCCGGCGTCGAACTGGACGCCGGCCAGGGCCGCCTCGATGTCTCGCGCCACGGCACCGAGATCGCGGTCGCGCACGTTGCAGGTGACATCGATGCGCCGCGACCCGCCTTCCCTCGTAATCTCGTTCGGCGTCGGCGTCACCCGCACGTCCGCGACCGACCGCGAGCGGCGTATAACCACCAGCCGGCAGTTCGACCGGCATTCTGCGGAGGGCAAAGACGTCGCTTCGCACGTCCGGGGCGCCCCAGACGACGACATCAAATATCTTCTGCGCGTCGAACACTTCACCAACCTTGGTGCCGCGCAGCATGGTCGCGACGGTATCGCGGACGGCGGCCGGCGTCACTCCGACCTGCTGCGCCCGGTCGCGATCGAACGCGACCTCGACTTGCGGCACCAGGGTCAGCGCCTGAACCTTCACGTCTGCCGCGCCCGGCACGCCGCTCATGACCTTGCCGACCTGCGCCGCCTTCCGCTGCAGCACGTCGAGCTCTGGACCGAAGATCCGCACCACGATCGTGGCGCTCGCTCCTGTCAGGACCTCCTTGATCCGCTCCCGCAGATAGGTCAGCAGATCCCGTTGTAAGCCGGGATAGCCATCGACGACCGACTGCACCTTCGCAACCGTCCCGGCGTAGTCGACGGCTGGATCCATGCTGATCCAGAGCTCCGTGAAATTGATGCCGACCACCTCGTCGGCGACCTCCGCCCGGCCGATATGCGCGCCGAAGTTGCGAACGCCTGGGACGGCGCGCAACTCATCACTCGCACGAAGCGTGATCCGTCGCATCGCCTCGAGGGATGTGCCAGGCTTCTCGACCCAATGCATCAGGAAGTCGTATTCCTTGAAATGAGGCAGGAACTCTTCACCCAGGAATGGAAAGGCGAGAGCCGCAACGAGCAGCGACCCCGCGACAATCCCCAGGGCCTGTCTCGGGGCCGCGACCAGGCCCGGCAGGACGCGTCGATACCACTTCTTGAGCGACGTAACGAGCGGCGCCTCCCGCTCGTGGGTCGATCGTGGGAGAAGCATCAGCGACAGCGCCGGTGTCACAATCAGCGCGACGAGCAGCGACGCGGAGATAGCCAGGACGTAGGCGAGCGCCAGCGGCCGAAAAAACGATCCGGCGAGACCTTCCAGGAAAAACACCGGCAGAAAGACGAGCACGACGATCACGCTGCCGTAGACCACCGCGCTCCGGACCTCGAGAGAGGCGTCCAGCACCACCTGAAATGCCGATCTCGGTTCGCCGGCGGCCCTATTGAGCCGCAGGCGCCGGACGATGTTCTCGACGTCGATGATGGCATCGTCGACGACCTCGCCAAGGGCGATGATCAGCCCGGCAATCACCATCGTGTCGAGCGTGCCACCCGACCGGCTGAGCACGAGAGCCGCCGCCAGGAGCGAGAGCGGTATCGCGGTGAGGCTGATGACGGCCGTCCTCCAGTCCCAGAGGAACACTGCCAGGACAATGACGACGAGCACGCAGCCGACGAGGAGCGCGCGATTGAGGTTGCCGAGTGACATCTCGATGAAGGTCGCCGGCCGGAAGATCGTGGAGTCGACATCGACGCCGGCGAGCGCCGGCTTGAGCGCAGCCAACGCGCCCTCGACGTCTCGCGTCACCTGCAGCGTGTTGCCTTCGGGCTGCTTCTCTACAATCAGGAGCAGGCCTGGTCCGCCGTTGATGACGCCATCGCCAATCGGCGGCGGGAAGCCCTCGACCACGTCTGCGACATCCATGAGCCGACGTACAGCGGGGACGGCGGTCGCGGAGGCGTTGGCGGGCGCTGGCCGCGCGACAAGGGCCATCAGGCCGAGATCCGCCGCGGTCTTCACCGGCGACGTGTGCGTCACGGCCATGCGCTGGTTCGGGCCCTCGAGAAACCCGCCGGCGGTGACCGACATCGCGTCGCGCGTCGACGAAACGACGTCCTGGAGCGTGACGCCATTCGCGCGCAGGCGATCGGGATCGACGAGTACCTGCAGCTGTCGATCGCGCTGTCCCCAGATGGCCACGTTGGCCACGCCGGGTACCGCCATCAACCGGGGCCGCACGGTCCACCGCGCGAGCGTTGTCAAATCCATCTGCGACAGTGAAGACGACGACATGCCGATCTTCATGACGCGGCTGAGGGAAGAGAGCGGCGACATGATCACCGGCGGACGGGCGGCTGCCGGCAGCGTCGGCGCCACGCGCGCGAGACGTTCCTGGACGAGTTGGCGCGCCGGGATGCGTTCGGTGCCGTTCTCGAAGATGAGGACGACCGACGACAGGCCAAGCACGGACTTGGAACGGAGGACGTCGAGACCAGGCACCCCGTTCATGGCCGCTTCGAGCGGCACGCTGATGAGCGCCTCGACGTCGGAGCTGGAGAGCCCTGGTGCTTCCGTCTGGATCTCCACCAGCGGCGGCGCGAACTCGGGAAACACGTCGAATGGGGCGTCGCGCGCGGCCCAGATGCCAACGACCATCAGGATGATCGACAGCGCCACCACCGGCAGTCGCAGCCGCAGCGAAGCGGCAATCAGTGCACGCACGGCCTACTTCCCCACACCAAACTCTGTGCCGAAGAGCTCAGCGGCGCCGACCGTCACGACACGAGTGCCCGCTGATGGTCCCTGTCGCAAGACAGCCGTGTCACCAATCACATCGGCCAGGGCGACACGCTGTCGCACGAACGTGCCGCCATCTCGAGCCTCGTACACCCATGTCCCGCCAAAGGCGTCGTAGAGGACGGCTGATCGCGGAACGACCAGGCTCTCCTCCCTGGTGCGGAGCGGCAGCCGAACGCTCACTCGTTGCCCGGGGTGCAGCGTCCGATCGCGGTTGACGATGGTGTAAAAGAGGTTCACGGCCGCAGTCGTCGCGTCAGCCGTCGGCGGGGCGGCGACGGGTGCTGCGGCCACCCCTCTCACGCTGGACGCCGCGCCCAAGGGCACGACTTCAGCCGGCGCCCGCCGATCGATGGTGTCGATGTCGCCAGCGTAGAGCGGGACTCGCAACCAGACCGTCTCGAGGGCCACCAGATCGAAGAGTGGCGCTCCGCCGCTGACGGTCTGCCCCGGAGTCGCGTGCAATGTGCGCAGCAGGGCGGCGTGCGGGGCGGCGAGGGGGATGGCGCCGGACGCACTCACACCTCGGGACGCCAAGGCGAGACGATCCCGGGCCGCCTTCAACGCGGCATCGGCAACGGCGAGATCGGCTTGAGCTTCTTCGGCGGCCCGTTGACTGCCTGAACCGTCGCGGGCCAGTTGCTGGGCGCGCGCGACGCGCTTCGCCGCCAGCTCCTGACGACTGGCGGCTTCCGACACGGCTCGCTCCGCCTCGATGCGCACATCGCGTTCGGCTGGAGCCAACGGAACCAGGGTCAGGACGATCTGTCCCTTCTCGACGTGGGAACCCACCGTGGGCGTCCGACCGTCCGATCCCAGCGTTCCCGCAACTGGCGCGGTCACCGTGATCTCAGCCCCCCCAGCGGGCACGATCTCTCCGCCGACGCTTCTGCTCCTGGTGATGGTACGTTTCTCGGCAACTCCCGTTTCGATGCCGAGGCGCTTCTGCGCCTCACCCGTCAAGGTGAGCGTCGTAAGCGTCGTCTCTGGAACCGCGGCCGTGACTTTTGCCGCGGCTGGCGCCGACGCCGGTGGCGGCGCGTCGCGCCCGCACGATGCCATGGCGACGGTCGCCACCAGGCACGTCATCCGCCAGCCCTGACGATTCACGGCGTCCCTCCGGTCCCGGCCTGGCAGCCAAGCCCCGCGGCACGCTCGATGCGCGCCTGGGCGCGTCGCTCGTCGGCCGCGATTTCCTGTTCGCGCACGCGCGCCTCGAGCAACCGGCGGGTGTTCTCGAGGACGAAGAGATAGGAGCTCTCGCCTGCGGCGAATGATTCCTCGGCGTCTGAGAGATTGGCAGTGAGCGGCGCGACGATCTTGTCACGCCAGGCAAGCCGCGACTGACGGGCCTGATCGAAAAGCGTCGAGGCCTCGCGGACGTCGTGCCCAACCTGATGTCGCAGCTGCACAAAGGCGGCATGCGCTCGTTCCAACTCGGATTGCGCGCGGAGCTTGCCGCCCTGGTTGCGATTGAAGAGAGGAATGCTGACGTCAATACCCGGACCGCTTTCGAAACCGTCGATGCCTTCCGCGTTGGCGTCGAGCACGGCCGTCAGCGTGAGGATTCGCGACTTTTCCCATCCCAACCGCGCGGCCGCCGCTTCGATCACGAGCTCCGCCGCTCGCAAATCCGGCCGAGCGGCGAGCGCGGCCTTCAAGAGATCCGGTAGCGACCCGCAGGGTTCGACCGAGCTGGAGGTCTCGAGGCGGTTCAGCGCCGCATCGTCCGCTGGAAGCCCCAGCAGCAGCCGCAAGCGCTCGCGCGCGATCGTCACGTCGTGGACCGCTCGCTCTGCGTCCTGGGCACTTCGGACCGCGTCGACGCGCGCCGCGCGCGCGTCGAGCTCCGCGATGTCGCCGGCGGCCAGCCGAGACTGCGTCAGCGTGTCGATTCGCTGGAGCGTCGCCGCCGCTTCATTCGCAAGTTGCAGACGGACAACGGCCAGTGCCAGATCGGTGTAGGCGACGCGCACCGAGAGCGCGAGATCGAGACCAGACTGCACGAGACCCTGTGCCACCGCCTCCAGGGACAGCTTTGCCGCCGACATCCGTCGAGGCCGTTCCCAGAGGACTTCAACCGGCCACCGCAGCGTCGTTTCCAACTGCTTGGGGCCGACGGGAAACAGCAAGGACAGCACCGGGTTCGAGATCATTCCGGCGTCGACGAGGTCCGCGCGCGCGAACCCAAGCTGGCTCAGGCTGACCTGAAAGGCCGCGTTGTTCCAGAGCGCGACCGCCACCGCCTCGTCACGCGACAGCCCATCTTCGAGGCGAACGCCCGTGGGCAGGCCCGTCGTCTGGGCACCGAAGCGCACGCTCGCACCGGTGCCGGCGCGAATGCCATCAGCAATGTCGGTCTGGACAGGCGGCGTAGCCGTCGCGCAGGAGACAACCGCAATAGAGGCAAGGACGGGAAGCAGGGCTGCACGAAACCGCATGCAGCGGTCGATTGTGTCAATGGCCAGATGAACGATCGATGACAGAGTCCGAAGGCAGGGTCACGACAAACGTCGTCGAACCGGGCTCGCTTTCTTCCAGCCGAAGGGTCCCCTCGTGCGCTTCGGCGATCCACCTGGCGATTGGCAGCCCGAGACCGGCGCCGTCCGATGAGCCGATTCGAACGAATCGCTCGAAAATACGCTCCCGGTCGACCACCGCGATGGACGGTCCGTCGTTGGTGATCCGGAGCGAGACACGATCTGCTGAACGCGCCAGGCTCGCCATCACGGATCCGTTGCTCGCGGCGTGGCGGATGGCGTTGTCCAGGAGGTTACCGATCATCTGCCGCAGGAGCGCGTCGTCTCCAGTGACGCCGACTTCCTGATCGCCGTTCGTCGTGACCGTGACAGCACGCTGATTGGCCAGTACACGAAGCGCTCGTGCACTCTCGCCGAGGAGGTCATCGAGGTTCAGGAATTCGCGGCGGAGCGGCACTCCGTGGGCTTCGGCGCGCGACAGCAGGAACATCGCGTCGACCAGGCGGGAGAGCCGGCTCGCCTGCTCGCCGACGATGACGAGCGCTTCTCGATACTCCTCTGCCGACCGAGCTTCCCTGGCCAGCGTGACCTCCGCAGCAGTCCGCACCACCGACACCGGCGTCCGCAGTTCGTGCGACGCGTCGGCCATGAACTGACGTTGATGGTGCAAGGCGGAGGCGAGGCGATCCAGCAGACCGTTGAACGAGACGGCGAGCTGGCCAAGCTCGTCGCCGGCCGGGGGCACAACGAGCCGCTCCCTGGGATCCCGCTCGTTGATGCGGCCGGCCTGTTCGGCCATCCGGGTCAACGGCTTCAGCGTTTGCCGTCCGATCAACCAACCGCCGACTGCCGCCGCGATAAGCGCCATCGCGACACCCAGAGACATCGAGCGCACCATTTCTGCGTGTCCGGCGTGCAACGCGCCGAGCGAGGCCATCACGGCCGCGCCGTAGCGGTGGCCGTTGTAGTCGACCAACCGTGTCAGCACCCGAAGTTCGCCTCCCGGCGTGGCCAAGGTTGCCGCGTCGGCATTTGCAACGATAGGCGGCAGCGACGACCGATCGACGGGCACACCCCAAAGCTCGAGGAGGCTGCCGTCCGGCCGCGTCACCGCCAGCGTCCGGTCCGGGACGATCACCTCAGCGCTGGCTTCCGCAGCGGCTCCCTCGAGCGTGAGCCCCTCGCCGAACTCCGTGCGCATGACGCCTTCGAGCGTGGCCATTGTGCGCGCGAGCTCGTCATCCAGGCGCTGCAGCGCGAGCCGGGACTGCGCGAGCGATCCGGCGACCGCTCCGATCACCAGGATCATCACGACGACGCTGCTGTACCAGAGCGTCAGGCGCGCCCGAATGGAAAGGGTCATGAGTGAGTGACAGGTGCGAGCATGTAACCCTCGCCGCGCCTCGTCGTGATCAGGGATGCTCCCTGTGGCGCATCGATCTTTCGCCGGAGGCGCTGGATCAGCACGTCGATGACGTTCGACATCGACTCGTACGGCGCGTCCCAGACGTGCTCGGCGATCGCGGCGCGGCCGACCACCTCTCCGGCATGAAGGGCCAGGAACTCGAGGAGCGCAAACTCGCGTGACGTCAGCTTGATTGGCTGATCGTTGCGGCAGGCCTGGCGCGCGCGCAGGTCGAGGCGCAAGTGACTGACCGTGAGAACGGCCGGCGTGACCGGCAGCCGGCCCCGCCGAATGACGGCGCGCAGTCGCGCCAGCAACTCACCGAAATCGAACGGCTTGATGAGGTAGTCGTCGGCGCCGCTGTCGAGACCGGCGATGCGCGACTCGATCGCATCCCGCGCCGTCAGCATGAGTACTGGAATGTGTGAGCCACCTCGGCGCAGCTCTCGGCAGACCTCGAATCCATCGAGCCCTGGCAACATGACATCCAGCACGATGGCGTCGTACTCGGTGATCGAGGCCTGGTACAACGCGTGCCGACCATCCCTGGCGACATCGACGGCGTACGACTCCTCGCGCAGCCCCTTCGAGAGCAACTGCGCGGCGCGCGGCTCATCCTCGACCAGCAGTACTCTTCATTAGCCCGACACTCCCTGACGATTGTAGTCGCACGGAGAGATGCACGACACCACACTCATGATCTCTCCAGACGGATGAACCAACGGTGACAACCGAAGGGGATGCAGGGTCTCGCGTCATCATCGGTTCACCTGAAAATGAGTAACGTACGGTGCGGGGGGAGACCGCAGCTCGCGACCGTAGTGGGGTGTTGCCTCCCGTACGAACCGATCGATGAAGTCAGTCGCGATACTCCTTGGGGTCGTTCTTCTCGCCAGCCCAGCCTCGGCGCAGTGGGCCGCAACGGCGTACCTTGGTGACGCAACCACGTTGTCGAGCCGATTCGATCTGCGCTCGACAACCGGTGACGCCGCGCTGGTCGTGGAACCCATATCGTTCGATGACGAGTCGTTCCAATCTCCGTGGTACTACGGGGCTCGTATCACCCGGCGGTTCGGACGGGCGCCGTGGTTTGGCCTGGAGGCTGAGTTCATTCACGCCAAGGCGATCGCCGATCCGTCACAGATCGTGAGCGTGCGGGGGCACCTCGAGGGGTCTGAACTCGGTGGCCAGCAGCGCCTCGGCGCGATCCTGCCACGCTTCGAGCTCTCGCACGGCCTCAATTTCGTGCTCGGCAATGCGATGGTGCAGTGGCCGATCGGGCCACGGGGGACCGACGCGTGGGTAACCGTCGTCGGGCGCCTGGGAGCGGGCGCAACCATCCCGCATGTGGAATCAACCTTCCAGGGCCAAGAAGAGAATCACTACCAGCTGGGAGGAATGGCGTTCGCCGGCGCGATAGGCGGCGAGGTGCGGCTCTCGAATCATTTCTCAGCGCTGGTGGAGTTGAAGCTCACGCGCACACGTCAGCGGGTCCAGGTTGGTTCGGCAGACATCGAGGGCGCGTTCACCACTTGCCACGTCGTCGCGGGCGTGACGTGGAGAATCAGGTCGGCGCGTCATCGGCCGTTCACGCACCGATAGGCATGCTGGCTGTCGTCGCACGAATGTCTCCGCCTGCCTGGCAGCCATCTGCCCTCGGGCGCATCGCGGAGTGATGTCTCGCGCCGTATCTCATGTTGGAGGCAACTCATGATGAAACGATTGATGTTCCTCGTGCTGATGTTGTGTGGGGCCGGTGGGCTCGCCCTCAAGCCGTTGAGCGCACAGGACCAGCCCGAAACAAACGTGAAGCTGCAGGACTTGCCGCCAGCGGTCCAGGAAGCGGTCAAAGTGCACAGCAAGGGCGCGACAGTGCGTGGATTCAGCAAAGAAATCAAGGACGGTCGCGCACTCTACGAGGTGGAATTGAGCGTCAAGGGGCTGACGCGCGATCTCACCTTCGACGCACAGGGCAACGTCGTTGCCGACGAACAGCAGACAACGCTGCAGGTCATTCCCGCGGCCGCTCGCGCCGCGATCGAGAAGGCGGCCACGGGCGGAAAACTGACGCTCGTGGAGAAGGTGATCGAGGGCAGTTCCATCTTCTATGAGGGGCACATCACCAAGGGCGGCAAGGAACTGGAGATCAAGGTCGACGCCAACGGCAAACCAGTCGAGTAGCGGTGCGCCGACGCGAAGCGCCCCGGCTACCCACAGGAGGCCCCTATGCGCATCGTTGTCTCGTTCCTGACGATCGCAATCGTCGTTCATAGTTCGACGCCGGCACTCGCACAAGGTCAGCGACCCGCAACTCCTGGTACCTTCGAAGTCGAGCGCGTCGCTCCGCCGCCCGTCGCTCCTTCGCAGATCCAGCCGACGGGTGGCGTGTCCTTTGCCTCGCTGTTTACGGACCTCGGTCACGACCTGGCGCGACTGCCTTCAAAGGCCAACGCCCTCACCCTCGGCATCGGTGCCGCCGCTTCATGGGCCATCTATCCCGCCGACCGCGAGCTGACACGGCATGCCACGTTGTCGCTCCCGCTCGACTACGCATTTGAGGCCGGCGAGTCTGCCGGCAGTGGTTGGGTACAGGCCGGCGGAGCCCTTGGCACATTCCTGGTCGGGAAGGCCACAGGGAACCGGCGCGCTCAAATCATCGGCTCCGACCTGGTCCGTGCCCAGATGATCAACTCCATCACTACAGAAGGAGTGAAGCTCATCGTCGACCGATCTCGCCCCGATGGGGGCCGCTTCTCATTTCCGTCCGGGCACACGTCGGCTACGTTTGCGAGTGCGACGGTCCTTTACAGGCACCTCGGATGGAGGGTGGGTCTTCCGGCGTACGGTGTAGCCGCGTATGTCGGCGCGTCGCGGCTCCAGGAGAATCGCCACTACGCGAGCGACGTGATCTTTGGTGCCGCATTAGGCATCGTCGCCGGACGCACCGTGACGCTGGGTCGGGGATCAGCCCGCTTCGTGGCGGTGCCCAGCGTGGTGCCGGGTGGGGCCGCTGTGATGTTCACGCGGGTGGAATGAACGATGGCAGCACCGACCGGGCTCCCGCTCGCATCTCGCCTGAGGTCTCGACTCAGCGCCGTTCGAAACATCTCACCTGGCGCGGAGCCAATGCCGGCCAGATGAACCATTCATGAACTGTTCGCGAACCACTCGGACCTCATGCGATGCTGATGCCACGTCAAGGGATTAGACTCTTGAATATTTCATCGAAACAGAAGCTATGTCTGGCATCCGCCTGCTTGTCCGCTCGCCGCTACCGCTAGTCACACGACGCGCCATCGCCCTTTCGGTTCTTTGCCTATGCATGGCGGGCGCGGCTGCAGCTCAGCCGTTACGCCGCTCGACGCGCGCGCTCGCGTCGTCCTCGGCAATCACTGCGCCGCAGACACCGGCCACACAGGCAGCCGCCGCTGGTACCGGGCGCGTCGTCGTCACGCTTCTGGTCGAAGGAATGCGCATCCCGGCCGTGAACGTCGAGCTACGTGACGCCGACCGCAACGTCGTTATCGCGCGCACGATCAGCGACGCGATCGGCCAGGTCACGTTTCCCGACGTGCCAGCCGGCCGCTATCTGGTAAAGGCGGTCCGGGAGGGATTTGCCGACAGCGCGTCCGTGCCGTTTACGGTGCAGGGTGGCGAGACACGACAGGTGCTCGTCGAGATGCGATTGACGTTTGTCCGCGAGAGCGTCGAAGTCGTCGTTCCGGCCAACTCGCCGACCGAAAGCCTGCAGCCGGTGGCGGTGAGCGACCTGCTGACGGGCGCGAAGATGGATATCCAGCCGCTCACGGGCGACGACTTTCAATCGCTGCTGACCGTGCTTCCGAGCATCATCCGCGGTCCCGAGGGCCGGCTGCGCATCAAAGGCGGTGCGCCGACGACCGGGGCGCTGCAGATGAGCAGCGCGAGCCTCAACGACCCATCCACCGGCGACTTCGACCTCGAGCTGCCGAGCGGCGCAGTGGAATCGGTCGAAGTCCTGTCGAATCCTTTCGCGGCGGAGTACGGCCGCTTCTCGACGAGCGTGACCCAGGTGCGCACCAAACGCGGCACGAACGACTGGGTCTTCAAACCCGACAATCTCATGCCGGGCTTCGGCAAGGGCTTCGCCTTCGTCAACAAGTTCGAGCCACGCTTCTCGATCTCGGGACCGCTCAAACGCGACAAGCTGCTGCTCGGCCAGTACTTCCAGTACCGCTTCGTCCGCACGCCGGTCAAGAGCCTGCCCGACGAGCCTCAGCTCGGCCTCGACAGCTTCGACTCGTTCACGCGGCTCGACGCGACATTCTCGTCGCGTCATGCCCTCACCGGCGGGGTCATCTACTTCCCCCGAAAAATCACGAACGCGACGATGTCGACGTTCCGCCCTCCTGAGACGACGCCGGAGTTCACGCAGGAGGGTTTCGCGACGGGCCTCGTCAATCGGCTGATTCTGTCGAGCCACATGGTGCTCGAATCGACTATCGCTGCGCGCACCTTTGAGGTCGACCAGAAGAGCCAGGGCACGCTGCCAATGGTCTACGCGCCGCAGGGGCAGAGCGGCAACTTCTTCAACCGTCAGGAGCGCAACGTCCGCAGTCTGCAGGTGGTCGAGGCGCTGACGTTTTCGCTCGATGACTGGTTGGGTCAGCACGTCTTCAAGGCCGGCCTCGACCTGCAGCACTCGAGCTTCGACGGCGTCAACTACAGCCAGGAGGTCGACGTCGTGCGTCTCGACGGCTCACTCGCCGAGCGGACGACGTATACGCCCCCCT
>CAVYZR010000010.1:0-5446 GCA_963773005.1 uncultured Acidobacteriota bacterium | reverse complement strand
CGGCCGACCGCATGATCACCGGCCTCAGTGAGTTGCTGCGCGAGGCTCTGATTGCCGGCGACCGACCGCAAGTGCCGCTCCGTCGCGAGCTGGAGCTCGTTCGGCGCTACCTCGACATCCAGCAGGCAAGATTCGGCGACAGACTTCAAGTCGACATCGAAGTCGATGAAACAGTCATGGACGCGCTGGTGCCGCACTTCGTCCTTCAGCCGCTCGTCGAGAACGCCATCCGCCACGGGATCGGCGCCCGCAGCGACGCCGGGCGCGTTCGCATCCGCGCTCAGGCGGATCATGACGCGCTTCGCCTCGACGTGGAGGACGATGGGGTGGGCCTCAAAGAGCCGGGAGCCTCGGAGGGCATCGGGTTGGGGAACACACGCCAACGGCTGGAAGCGCTCTACGGGTCTGGCGCAAGCGTACAGGTCCGGGCTGACCCACGAGGAGGCGCGATCGTGACCGTTACGATTCCGCTGCACATTGGACCATGATTCGCACGCTGATCGTGGATGACGAGCCCGTGGCGCGGCGCAGAATCAGGCGCCTGCTGAAGGCCGAAGGGGATATCACCGTCGTCGGCGAATCGGGCGACGGCAGCGCCGCGATCGAGGCTATCCGGACTCTTCGGCCGGACCTCGTGTTCCTCGACGTCCAGATGCCTGAGGCAGACGGATTCGCCGTGCTGCGCGCCGTCGGCGATGCGATGCCGGCGGTCGTGTTCGTCACCGCGTTCGATCAGTACGCGCTCGGCGCGTTCGAAGTCCACGCGCTCGACTACCTGCTCAAGCCCTTCAACCGGAACAGGTTCGCCGACGCCGTGGCGCGGGCTCGCGTGCATCTCGCACGTACGCGCGGACGCGCTGCGGATCCGAAGGTCTTGGAGTTGATCGACGAGTTGCAAACTGCGAAGCGTCATCTGACCCGCTTCGTCGTCAGGGAAGCGGGTCGACTGCTCCTGGTCGATGCCGCGCAAGTGGACTGGATCGAGGCTGCGGACAACTACGCCGTGCTTCACGCCGGCGCGGCGACACATCTGGTGCGTGAAACGATGGCGGGGCTGGCGACCGAGCTCGATCCTGAGCGGTTCGTCCGCATTCACCGCTCGACGATCGTCCAGATCGACCGCGTGCGCGAGTTGCGGCCGGCCTTTCACGGCGACTTCATCGTCGTGCTGCGCGACGGGACGAGGCTGAACATGAGCCGCGGCTATCGGTCTGCCGTCGAGGCAGTGCTTGGGCGAACGCTCTAGAGCCACGGGTCACACGGCCCACACGCTCTGGAGCCACGGATTGCACGGACAACACGGACGGGTTTGTGAGCTCGGTCGCGTCGATCAAACGACCCATGAAAACGGACCAGCTGAGCGCAGCTCCAGACGCGGGCTGGCAGCGCTTGCCGCTATCGGTGCCCGGCGCGACAATGGGCGTTCCATGTTCGTCCTCGCGCGCGGCGACGTGTCCGATGCTTTTGCATAGGCCTCCTCCTCGTTTTCCTTAAAAGGAGAAACAGCCATGCCGGTCACAGTGAAAGAAATCAGAAGCGGTGATGAGAGAATTCGAGCGTGACGCACCATCCGTGGATCGGCTCCGGGCTCATAATCGCCGGCCTTGCCAGCCTGGGTTGCGGCGCCAGCGGGCGCGAAATGCAGCGCGGGGCGCGCGACTGGGATGCGGCGCGGCGGCGCATGGTCGACGAACAGCTGCGGGCTCGCGACATCAGCAGCCCGCGGGTCCTCGAGGCGATGCTCGCGGTGCCGCGCCACCTCTTCGTGCCTGAGTCGTTGCGTGATGAGGCCTACCGCGATTCGCCCCTCCCGATCGGCCACGATCAGACCATCTCTCAGCCCTACATCGTTGCGTTCATGACCCAGGCGCTCGACGTGCAGCCCGAGCACCGCGTCCTCGAGATCGGAACCGGCTCTGGCTACCAGGCGGCGGTTCTGTCTGCCCTCGCGAAAGAGGTGTACACGATCGAGATTGTGGCGCCGCTGGCGGAGCAGGCGCGCGAACGGCTGCCGGCCCTCGGTTATCGCAACGTGGAGGTACGGACCGGCAACGGCTACCTCGGATGGCCCGAGCACGCGCCTTTCGACCGAGTGATGGTGACGGCGGCGCCCGACCACGTCCCGGACGCCTTGCTGAAACAGCTCAAGATTGGTGGGCTGATGGCGATTCCGGTTGGAACGGCGATCCAGGAACTCCGGATCTTGCGCCGCACCGCCACCGGAATCGAGACGCTCAGGACGCTTCCCGTGCGCTTCGTGCCAATGACGAGCAAGCCCAAGGAGTAGGCGGCGCTGACTTAACGCGGGCGCTGTTCGGTAATCTTCACCGGTGATCGCAGCGTGAAGCTGAGGCGCGTTTCGGCAGAAATGACCGCCGGGTCACCGTGCGTGGCGAGCACGGCACCGGTCCCGGCTGCACCGCCGACGCCGGCGCCGATGGCCGCGCCCTTCCCGCCTCCGGCAATAGCGCCGATCGCGGCGCCGACCCCCGCGCCGACGCCGATCTTCTTGGCGTCTTTGCCTTTGGTTGTTTTGGCTTGCCGCGAGAACTGGGAGGCGGACAGCCGCACGCTTCGTCCGTCGGTAAGCGTCAGGGAATCCAGCGTGACGACAATCGACGCGACCTCTTTCACTTTGCCGCCGGGATCGGAGTTAACGACGACGCCCTCGACATGGGCGCCCTTCTTCGCGATCACCCAGTCATCGTCGACGATCGGCTCGGCGAGCGTGGCCGAGAATCTCTCTCCCGACTGATTCGTCTTCGTCGAGAGTGACGTGGTCGTGTAGACCGCGATCGTTCGGCCTTCCTTGAGCGTGTAGGTTCGAGGCGGCGGTGGTGGTGGAGGAGGAGGCGGCTCAGGCGCAGCTGGTGGCGGCGCAGGGGTCGCAGCAGTTGAGCCTGCAGCCGGGGAAGGTGTCGCTGCTGCGCCAGGCGCGGAGCCCCGCTCGACGGGCGCCGCTGGTGCGGTGCCGCCTGCAGGCGCGGCGGGCGCTGGAGTTGCGGCTCCTGGCGGCGGCGCCGTGCTCTCGGGAGCTGGGGAAGAGCAGCCGCTCACCGCGGAGGCGATTGTCAGCGCCAACAACCCCGCAGTCGCGCTTTCGACGATCGTTCGACCGATGTTCTGTGTCACGACGCCATTATAGAGTCGAGGCCTTGCGGCCAAGCGCCGGAAATGTGAGCGGCAGGATGAGCTCGTGGCCTGTCCGTCCAGCGCTCGACCTCAGCCTCCCTCGCCTCGTAGTGTCCGGCTTCAGCCGGACTTCTGTATCTCACCGCAGTCCGAAGGCGACGATCTTGGTGTCCAGCCGTGACAGCGGCGAGTCGTGGCCCCCTGCGGCGATGACGACCATCTGCCGACCGCTCTCCGTTGTGTAGAGGAGTGGCGTGGCGCGCGCGCTCGTCGGGAGCCGTGCCTTCCAGACCTCGCGCCCGTCGCGCGTGTCGAACGCGCGGAAATACGGATCGAGGGTTGCGCCGATGAACACCAGGCCCGTAACGGTCGTGACCGGGCCGCCAAGGCTTGGCGCGCCGGTCGCGGCCGGCAGCGTCAGCTGAAACTGTTCGCGCAGGTCTCCGAGCATCGCCCGCCAGGCGATCGATCCCGTGTCAGCATTGACCGCGACCAGCTCGCCCCACGGCGGCGCCACGCACGGATGCCCGGACGGCGAGAGAAAGAACTGCCTCGACATGGAGTACGGTGTCCCGTCCTGCTCGGTCGTTTCGCGTTCGGGGTGCGCGCGCCGGAGCTCGTCGAATCGGGCGCGCGGCAGCAATCTGATGATCGCCGGCAGGCGGTTGACGGGCGCGATGAGCAGCCGGCGGGCCGGATCCCATGCCGCGCCACCCCAGTGCAGGCCGCCGATGTTGCCGGGGACGTTGACGGTGCCGCGCACACTGGGTGGCGTGAATACGCCGTCGTTGCGAAGCGCGCTCAGGGTGGCGCGGCACGCTTCGAGATCAGCAGGCGTTCGGCCCCAGAGCTCGTCCTCCCGAACGCGCTGTGGCGCAAGAGCGGGAGGCGCGGTGGGGAAGGGCTGCGTTGGCGACGCCTGCTCGCCTTCGACGTCGCTTGCGGGCACCTTTCGTTCCTCGATCGCGAACAGAGGTTTGCCGGTCAGCCGGTTGAACAGGAACAGGTGTCCGGTTTTCGAGCCGGCGGCGACCGCCGGTCCAGACTTCGCCTCAAAGAGCACGGGTGGCGACGCGACGTCGTAATCCCACAGATCGTGGTGAACCGTCTGAAAGTTCCACGCGACTTCGCCAGTAGCGGCGCGCAACGCGACGACTGAGTTCGCATAACCGTTCGCGCCTGGGCGAAGGCCGCCGAAATAGTCAGGGCTCGCGCTTCCAGTCGGCAGGAACACCAGACCGTTTACCTCATCGACGGCCATCAACGACCACGTGTTGGCGCCGCCGGCGGCGGCGTCGGCCGGCAGCGGGTGGAACGTCCACCGCAACGCGCCCGTTCGGCTGTCGAACGCGCGCACCTCGCCCGAGGCCATCCGCGCGCGGCTGTTGTCGGCGACAAACGATCCGACGATGACGAGGTCGCGATAGATCGCAGGCGGCGAACTGACGCCGTATTCGCCGGGATAGCCTGGCAGCCGCCGGAGGCCTTGGGTGAGATCGATCTCGCCGTTTCGACCGAATGCCTTGCAGCGCTGTCCATTCTCCCGTTCGAGGCAGGCCAGTCGGGCGTCAATCGTGCCGATGAAGAGGCGGTCGCCTCGAAGCGCCAGCCCGCGACTCGTGAACTCGCTGTAGTTGGCGTCCTGCCGGACCTGGAGCTCAACGCGCCAGATCTCGGCGCCCGTGTTCGCGTCGAGCGCGATCACCGCCCCGCGCGGAGTGGAGAAATAGAGCCGTCCATCTTTGTAGACCGGCGTGGCTTCGAGAGCCGGGCGTTTCGAGCGCCCCTTCATTGGCTCGATTGGCTCACGCGTGTCGTAGGTCCACGCGACGCTCAGCCGCGCAACGTTGTCAGGGCTGATTGGTTCGGGCTTCGATTGCGCGCGCGCAACGAATAGGACCAGGGAGAGGCCCAGCCCGATGGCTGCGACCGTCGCTCGGATGCGTGGCGTCATCTTCGAGAAGACGTGGGCCCAGTCGGGCGGGTTCCGCCCGGTTGGCGAGGGTTGGGAGGAGAGCCGATTCTTGCGCGGCCTTTGGAAAATCCGTTAAACTGAGGGTTCTCCAAGAGCGGTCTTCCTCTGTTCCTCAGTAGCTCAACGGTAGAGCATCCGGCTGTTAACCGGAGGGTTCCTGGTTCGAATCCAGGCTGAGGAGCCAGCCACGTAAGCTCATTAGAATCAACAACTTGCGTGCTTGCTTTTCGGCTCGTTAGCCAAGCCGTTCCTCCTCAGAGCTTTACGGTCACCTTGGCCGCACTGGACGATGTCCGCAACTGGGCTGGTCCCGATCACCTTCACCGGCTCCTTGGCAGA
>CAVYZR010000009.1:0-422616 GCA_963773005.1 uncultured Acidobacteriota bacterium | reverse complement strand
TTCATCATCGCCTGCGGGCGACACCCTATTCAGGCCAACCGCGTGCTTGGGCTGTTGTCCAAGATGATGAACCTGGCGGAACGGTGGCAGTACCGTCCGCCGAACTCCAATCCGACCCGGCACGTGGACCGCAATCGCGAGGGCAAGCGCGAGCGCTATCTCTCGGCCGAGGAGACGGCTCGGCTCGCCGAAGCGCTGTCCGAGGCGGAGCAGACCGGAACCGAGACCTCGAGCTCGATCGCGGCCATTCGCCTCCTGATCTTTACCGGCTGCCGACTATCGGAAATCCTCACCCTGCGCTGGGAGCACGTCGACCTTGGGCGCCGCTGCCTGCGTCTGCCGGACTCCAAGACCGGCGCCAAGATCGTGCACCTGAACGGTGGCGCCGTAGAGGTCCTGCAGTCCCTTAGTGAAACGCGAACGGCATGGGTTCTTCCCGGCGCCAAGGATGGATCGCACCTAGTCAATCTGCAGAAGCCGTGGCGTCGGATCAGGCAGCGGGCTGATCTCAAGGACCTTCGCATACACGATCTCCGTCATAGTTTCGCGTCCGTGGCGGCCGGCCTGGGCGAAGGATTACACATGATCGGCAAATTACTTGGACACTCGCAGGCGCAGACCACCCATCGCTATGCCCATCTGGCTGCTGATCCGGTCAAAGCGGCGAGCGAGAGAGTATCGGATGCGATATCGGACATGATGCGACTTCCCCGAGTGGCCGGTCGGAGCTGATGGCCGGTGCCACACGGGCGGTGGTGGATCGCGAGAACAAGCGAGTGCGGCCGCCCCAAGACGGCGCCCATAGGTCAGCTGGGCGTGATGTTCTGGTTGAAGCGGAAGAGGTTCGCCGGGATCGTACTCGCGCTTGATCGACCGCAGCCGCTCGTAGTTGGCGCCGAAGGTCGCGCGCAGGCTCGCGTCCGCGTTCCTCGCCGAGGCCCGGGAAGTTGAGGTACATGCGGCCATCCTGCGAATAGGGCCGCAGCTCTTCCCACAAGCCCACGCGCCCAGTCGATGTTGGTGGCATCCTCGGCCGGCTCGCTCCAGATCGCGTCGATCGAGAACATCCAGGGCATCGAGCGATCGCCGAACGCGGTCGCGTCGGCCGGCACCGCGGCGGTGGCACCGCCGAAGTTCCAGATCGAGCTCAGGGTGCTGGGCGAGGGCGGCGCCGCGTTGGCGGCCAGGATCCGGTCGATCAGCGCGTCGTCGAGGCCGGCGAGGTAGTGGCATTTCCAGTAGCAACGATGCCTGCCGAATGGGATCACGGCATCGAACAGGCGTTGCAGGTCGCAGTAGGGCAGGCGGCCGGAGAAGTCGGCGACCGTCTCGCCCTGCTGGCGCAGCGGCTCGAGCACGGCCTCGCCTTCGGCCGGATCGCCGTTCCAGACCGCGGCGACGGTGTAGACCCGCCGGCCCCAGGCGGCCTCGGGGTAGGCCGGGTCCTCGGGGATGGTCGAGAACTCGACCAGCGAGCCGACGCGGTCGTTCTTGTCGGCGAGGAAGTCGCGCCAGAAGCGGATCGGGCCTGGGCCGGCCTCGATCGGGTAGATCGGGGCGCAGAACATCACCTCCGGGCCGACCGGATGCAGGGCGAACTCGAAGCCGGTCACCACGCCGAAATTGCCGCCCCCGCCGCGCAGCGCCCAGAACAGGTCGGGGTTGGAGCTGGCGCTGGCCCGCAGCAGCCGCCCATCCGCCGTCACCACATCCATCGCCAGCAGATTGTCGATGCAGAGGCCATGGCGCGCGCGCAGCCAGCCGATCCCGCCGGACAGGGTGAGGCCGGCGACGCCGGTGTCCGAGATCAGGCCGCCGGGGGTGGCCAGTCCGAACGCCTGGGTGTTGCGGTCGACGTCGCGCCAGGTGGCGCCACCCTCGACCCAGGCGCGGCGCAGTTCGGGGTCGACCCGCACGGAGCGCATCAGCGACAAATCGAGCATCAGCCCGCCATCGCACACGGCGTGGCCCGCCACATTGTGGCCGCCGCCGCGGATGGCCACCGGCAGGCCATGCTCGCCGGCGAAGCGGACGGCGTCGATGACGTCGGCGACACCGCGGCAGCGCACGATGGCGTCCGGGCGGCGATCGATCATCGCGTTCCACACGGCCCGCGCCGGATCGTAGCCGGGATCGCCGGCGACCAGCACCTCGCCCTGCAGACTGCCGCGCAGGGTGGCGAAGTCCAAAGCCGGTGCCGATACCGTCGAATCCATGGCCGTGCCCTCGCGTCCTGTTGTTAATGTCCAAACGCTAGAGACCGGCCGCGCGGGCCAGCAGAGGCAGAAGCGTCCGTAGCGGGGCAAAAGCGACAAGCCGCGATGCAATCATCCAAGCCCGACCAGGATCGCCGCAGTCCTCTCGTCTGTCTGCTGGCGGCGCCCGCGACCTCGCCGTCGGTCCTCTATGGCCTGTACGACGTGCTGGCCTCCGCCGGGGTGGTCTATGGCGAGATGACCACGGGCGAGGCGGGAGAGCCGCTGCTCGAGGTCAAGATCGTGGCCGCCGGCGCTGAGCCGTTCCGCTGCTTCGGCGGGGTGCTGGTCGAGCCGCATGCGGCCATCGCCGATGTCCCGGCCACCGACGTCGCCATCGTGTGCGATGTCTACACGCCGATCGACGTGCCCGCCGGTGAACGCTACCCGGCCGAGATCGAGTGGCTGCGCCGCGTCCATGCCGACGGCGCCCTGATCGCCTCGGTCTGCTCCGGCTCCCTGATCCTCGCGCATTCCGGCTTGCTGGACGGGCTGGAGGCGACCGGCCATTGGGCCTACCGGCAGCTGGCACGGCAGCACTATCCGCGCGTCCGCTGGCGCGAGGAGTCGGTGCTCGCCCGCGCCGGCGACGGGCAGCGCATCGTCACCGCCGGCGGGGTGACGGCCTGGCAGGACCTGGCGCTGCATCTGATCAGCCGCTTCTGCGGCCCCGAGCACGCAGCGCGGACGGCGAAGGTGCATCTGTTGGCGCCGCACACGGACGGGCAAATGCCGTTCGCGGTGCTGACCCAGCGTGCCCAGCGGACTGACGCGGTGATCGGGGAATGCCAGATCTGGCTCGCCGACCACTATGCGGAGGCGAGCCCCGTCTCTCGCATGGCTTCGCGCACGCGGCTCAGCCCGCGCACGCTTGCGCGCCGGTTCCAGACCGCCACCGGCTACCAACCGATGGAATATGTCCACGCCCTGCGGGTCGAGGAGGCCAAGCAGATGCTGGAGACGCTGCACGCTCGGGGTCGACCAGGTGGGCGAGGCCGTGGGCTACGAGGATCCAGCCTCGTTCCGGCGGCTGTTCAAGCGCGTCGCCGGCATCACACCGGCAAGCTATCGCCGCAAGTTCGCGCGCGTCCGAGCGCCGTGATCCTGCTCGAACTGGTGTGATTGCCTCCAGGCCTGCTGTCTCATCGCCCAAGCTCACTGGAGCTTCCAGGTGACCTCATGCGGGATGACGAGCGCACCCAGCCCCTCGTCCGGCGCCGGCAGAGGCCTGCACCGTGAACGGGGCGGTGCCGGTAATCCCTTTGTACTTGCCGGTGCCGCCGATGAAATAGTGCGCCTTGCTGTCGAAAGTCGTCGAGGTGTAGTCGCCGTCTTGATCGGTCTCTCGGCAAGCGCCGTACAGGTCCTGCTCGCCTTTCACGACCCGGATGCTGACCAGGCAGCGAACCACCAGATTGTCGAAGTACGGCTCGCCGTCGGGATTACGGGTAATGCCCACGAGTTCGGCTATAGTGATGGAGCTGCCGTCGACCATCTTCAATTCGTGCGCTGGGTGCACCCCAAAATATGTAGTGAAATGCGTGGTTCCAGACGGCGGTAATTTTGCTACCTCGGCTGTCGTCTGCGAGGCATTGCCGACCACCAGCAGTAGGGCTGCCAGCGACCCCGCGATGGCGCGCTTCTTCATAACAAGACTTCCTCTTTGGGTAAGTCACGATTGTCAAAACGGATTTACCTGCATTCTTCAAAATACTTCAGGAAAGCCGGTGCGTCAACGGAGACAATTCATCACACGTGTAATCGCGTGGGTGCTTACTGCCGCGTTTCAGAGTTCAACTGAAGCTTCTAGGTCGACTGTCGACCTTAAGTCCCAGGCGAGGCATGTGCCCACTCGATGGCGAGCCCCGCCCTGGCGCGAGGGGGAGGCGACCAGCCGGAAGGGCTTGGGGGGCGTGGGTTTGTCACCGGCCGGCAGCCTGGGATCAGATGCCCGCCGGCACCGCGGCTCGACGGGCGGACTTTGCTTTATGCCGGAGCCATGCGGTCACGACGCCCCCATGAATGTCGAATTTAAACTTGTGCCGAAATAATTACTGTTAATCCAACCGACGCGCGCTGATTTGACAAATATACTGATCATTGGCCAACAATCGCTGTATTCCAACTCCAAAATAGCGTAAACTAATCCATTGGCCTTGTCCGCGGCTTTCTGGGCCAGCAAAGGAGCGAACGATGAGTATCAAACTTGCCGCTTTTCTTGCGGCCGGTGCGCTTACCATGACCGTCGCAGCAACATTGGCAGCGCAGGCGGCGGCGCCGACGGACCCGGAGTTAATCGCCAGCGCCGAGGCGGCTGGACCCTCGGCTCGCGAAGCATGCCGCGATCGTTGCAGCGGGCGCTGATGGGAAGATGCGTATGCTGCGCCATGGTACGAACGGCTTCACCTGCATGCCGGACAGGCCCAAATCGCCAGGTCTCGACCCGATGTGCTTGGACGCCAATGCAATGGCCTGGGTCGAGGCCTTGATCGCGCACCAGCCGCCGCCGGAGGGCCGGCCAGGCATGATGTACATGTTGGCCGGTGGTTCCGACGCCAGCAACACTGACCCGTACGCGAGCGGGCCAACGGCCGACAATCATTGGATCGCGACTGGACCACATGTGATGATGGTGGGTGCGAAGGGCGCTCCAGGGCTATCCGCGCGGTGCCGATCCGGATACCAGCGAGCCCTACGTCATGTGGCCGGACACGCCCTACGAGCACCTGATGCTGCCGGTGCGCTAATCGGCGCCGGGCAGCCGCATCCGGGAACGCTGTCGCCGCGTTCACGTCAGGCAGATGTGATCGAAGAGGCGTCCGCCCCCATCGCCAGCGTCACCGGCTCCAGCCAGACCGCCGTGTCGTGGATGACCGCACCGCCATTGGGTGGCGCTGGGTCGGCGCTCAGCAGGATGTTGACGCCGATGCCCTCGGCCCAGTGCTGGTTCGGCCAGATGCTCTCGACGACGATGGTGGTCTCCTGCTGGCCGGCCGACGCCTTGGCGTGCACCACGAGCGAGCCGCGCTCGTTGCCGAGCCGGATCGAGGTCGCCGTCGGCCAGGCCGAGCTGCGCCATGGTGTCCGGGCTCAGCAGCGCGGTCGGGCGCTGCTCGCGCTTCAGCGAGGTCGGCATCTCGGTGAAGGTCGAGTTCAGGAACTGGCGCGACGGGGCCGCGACCAGGCGGTAGGGCTGGTCGGGGGTCGGCTCGTCGCCGGGCGGCATGTGGTCGGGCAGCTTCGGCATCAGGTGGCCGTACGGCCCGAGGCTCGCCCAGTCGGGCTTGAAGCGGAAGCGGCCGTCGGGGGTCGGGAAGCCGTCCAGGTGATGCGCCTTGCGGAAGTCCGGGCTCGATGCTCCAGCCGCCGGCGGCGTGGACCGTCTCGGCATCGGGCCAGCCCGAGCGGTGCAGCAGATCGTCGATCAGCTCCCACTCGGTCATGGCGAAGCCGGGATGCTCGGCGCCCAGCCGCTTCGCCAGCTCGCAGATGACGTAGTGGTTGGTCCGGCACTCGGCGAACGGCTCGAGGACCGGCTTGTGGACCTGGATCGTGGGGTGCGCGCCGGCCTGGTAGATGTCGGCATGCTCGAGGAACATGGTGGCCGGCAGGACGATGTCGGCCATGCGCGCCGTGTCGGTCAGGAACTGCTCGTGCACGGCGACGAACAGGTCGTCGCGCGCGAAGCCCCGGTGCACCTTGCCGAGGTCGGGCGCGATGCACATCGGGTTGGTGTTCTGGATCAGCAGCGCGTGGACCGGCCCGCCGCCGGCGAGCGCGTCGGGCTCGCCGACCAGGATCGGGCCGATCCGCGACTGGTCGAGCAGGCGGACCGACGGATCGCGGGCGTCCAGGCCCTCGATCAGTCGTCTTGTCCCAGTGGTAGAGGTCGCCCAAATTGTAGAGCGCACCGCCGCCCTGCGTGCTGCCAGGCGCCGGTCACCACCGGCAGGCAGGAGGCGGCGTGCATGGCGGCGGCCCCGTTGCGCGAGCGGGTGAAGCCGTAGCCGAGCCGCAGGAAGGAGCGCCTGGTGCCGCCCCAGAGGCGGGCGAAGGCCACGATCTCGGCTTCGGGCAGGCCGGTGATCGCCGCGGCCCAGGCCGGCGTGCGGGCGCGCAGATGGCGCTCCAGCTCGTCGGGCGCGTCGCTGTAGCGGGCGAGATAGGCGCGGTCGGCGAAGCCCTCCTTGAACAGGACGTGCATGACGCCGCAGGCCAGCGCGCCGTCGGTGCCCGGGCGCAGGGCCAGATGCAGGTCGGCCTGCTCGGCCGTGCGCGGAACGGTAGGGGTCGACCACGACGAGCTTCGCGCCGCGCTCCTTACGGGCGCGGGCGATGTGGGTCATCATGTTGACGTGGGTGTGGACCGGGTTGGTGCCCCAGACCACGACCAGGTCGGAATGCTGGCCGATCTCGGTCGCAGGCACGCCCCAGCGCCGGCCGTGGCCCGGCCTTGAAGCCGGTGTCGGAAAGCATGACGCAGATCGTGCTCTTGAAGCGCGAGTACTTCTTGACGTGGGTCAGCCGCTCGATGCCGTCGCGCTGCACCAGCCCCATGGTGCCGGCGTAGAAGTAGGGCCAGACGGCCTCGGCGCCGTGCTCGCGCTCGACCCGCAGCAGGTTCGCGGCGATCTCGTCGAGCGCGTCGTCCCAGCCGATCCGCTCGAACTCGCCCGAGCCCTTGGCACCCTTGCGGCGCAGCGGGAAGCCCAGACGGTCCGGATGGTGGTAGCGCTCGTGGTAGCGCGCGACCTTGGCGCAGATCACGCCGGCGGTGTAGGCGTTGCGCTCGCGAGCCCGCGCACCTTGCCGAGCCGACCGTCGGGCAGCCGCTCGACCTCGAGCGCGCAGACCGAGGGGCAGTCGTGGGGGCAGACCGAGGGGTGGAAGGTCATCGACGGCGATTCCGGCGGTCGGTACGATGGCCAGATGTTAGCGCTCTCGGCCGGGAGCCGCCAGCATTCGGCCGCAACCGCAACGACGCTGGGCCGTTGACCCGAGCGGTTACCCGGGATGGACCGAGGAGAAGTGACCATGCCTTGATCGGCGCGAGAATCATCCTGCACGGCCGTGCTGGTCCTGACCGCCATCCTGCCCGGTCGGCGCGCAGGGACAGACGATCGGCGCCGACATCGTCGACGAGGCGCTGAAGGGCGTCGCAGGAGGATCAGGCGCGCGATGCCGAGCGGATGACGGCGATGGTCGACGAGGCCGTCAAGGGGCTGAGCAGGCGCCGTCCGGGCAGGAGACCGTCAATCCCACGGCCCCGGATACGCTGCGTCCGTTGCCGGCGAGCGCGCGGCGACCCTGCCGGTCGGCTACAGGGCGGACGAGCTGATCGGCGAGCCGGTGCGTGACGGCGCTGGCGCCGAGATCGGGCGCATCCGGGCCTCGGTCTCGACGACGCCAGCGGCGTGGCGCGCGCGATCGTCGAGCTCGCGCCCCTGTTCGGCAGGCCGGGCAAGCTGGCCGGCGGTCGCGGTCGATACGCTCCCCGGCGTCGGCACTGCCGGGACGGCTACGTCATCAGCCTCGACCTTCGGCGATCGCACCGAGACTGCCCGCCTACGCGTGGAGCAATCAGGCCTGGCGGCGGGCGCCGGCTAGCTCGGCTACTTGATGATGCCGCAGGTCGATGCGATCGCCTCCGCCGCCGTTCGGAGCCGGCGTATCCTCGTGGTTGTCGCCGCCGGCAGCAGGACCGTGCCCGGCCCTTGAGCTGGGAGGCATCCTTGATCCGCGGCGCCATGGCCTCGCCTACGCCCCGACCATCGGCCTGCACGGTCAGGACGGGCAGATCGCCCAGATGGCCGTCGCCCTCGGGGCCGTGATGGGCGCCCGTATGCGCCGGATCGTAGTGCGGACCGGCCGCCATCCCGGGCGCCATGGCGCCGGAGGGTGCGGGGCCGGGGCCGCAGTCGCCGTTCTCGTGGATGTGAAAGCCGTGCTGCCCGGGCGGCAGGCCCGACAGATCGGCCACGAACTTGGTCGCCCGTCTGCCGCTCGTGATCGCACGGGGCCGATCGGCTGACCGGCGGCACCCGGGGTGATCGATACGGCGGTCCAGCTCCGGCCCGGCGCGCGGCGCCGCGCAGGCGATGCCGCGATTGCGACTTGCGCATGTTCGTCTCCCGCCTGAGGCCAGCCGAAAGAAACTCTGCCCACCGTCGGGTACGCAGCGGACGATGCGCGCGAAGTCTGCCCGGCATAACTTGGCTCACGCACGGACCCGTCGCCGAGAGCTCGGCAACGGCTCGACCATGCGAGCCGCGAGCCGTCGGCGTGGCTGTGAGCCGAGCGCGAGCCACTGTCGGCGCATGGGTCCGGTCCCGAACGACATCCTGGCGGTGCTGCGGCGCGCGGGCCTGCTCGACTTCGGCGACGAGCCGACCGGCGAGCCGCTGACCGGCGGCGTGTCCTCGGACATCTGGCGGGTCGACCTGCCGCCGGGCCGGTCTGCGTCAAGCGGGCGCTGGCCAAGCTGCGGGTCGAGGCCGACTGGCGCGCGCCGGTCGAGCGCAACGGCTACGAGGCCGCCTGGATGCGAGATCGCGCGCGGCGTCGTGCCGAGCGGCCGCGCCGGAGCTGCTGTTCGATGGATCGGGCCGCCGGTGCCGTGGTGATGCGCTACCTCCCGCCGGACCAGTATCGGCTTGTGGAAGACGGGCTGCGGACCGGCGAGGCCGACGCCCGCGACTGCCGCAGCCGTCGGCGGGCGGCTGTGCTGCGATCCATGCCGCGACCGCCGGGCGTGCCGGAGGTCGCGGCAGCGTTTCCCGACCGATGCCATCTTCCACGACATCCGGCTGGAGCCCTATCTGGTCGCGACCGGCCGCGCCCATCCGCCACTGGCGCCGGCGCTGCGCCGGCTGGCGCGGCGCACCGCCACCACCAAGCTGGCGCTGGTGCATGGCGACGTCAGCCCGAAGAACATCCTGGTCGGGCCGGACGGCCCAGTGTTCCTCGACGCCGAGTGCGCCTGGTACGGCGATCCGGCGTTCGACCTCGCCTTCTGCCTCAACCACCTGCTGCTGAAGTGCCTGTGGACGCCCGCCGCGGCGCCGGGCTTCCTCGATTGCTTCGACGCGCTGGCGCAGAGCTATCTCGACGGGCGTCGGCTGGGAGCCGCGCCCGCGAGCTCGAGGCGCGGGCCGGCGGCGCTGCTGCCGGCGCTGTTCCTGGCCCGGATCGACGGCAAGTCGCCGGTGGAGTACGTGACCGACGCGGCGCGACAAGGAGCGCGTGCGTCGGGTGGCCGGCGCCTTCCTGCTGGCACCGTCCGAGACGCTCGCGCCGATTGCGGGAGGCCTGGGCGGTGGAGCTGGGCGTATGAGTGCCACGGCGATCCGACGGGTGATCGGGCGGCGGGTCTGGGACAGCCGGGGCCGGCCGACGGTCGAGGCCGAGGTCGCAGCTCGCCGGCGGTGCGGTCGGCCGCGCGATCGCCCCGGCCGGCGCCTCGACCGGCGGCGGCGAGGCGGTCGACCTGCGCGACGGCGGCGAGCCGTTCGGCGGCCTCGACGTGACGCGCGCCGTCGCCAACGTGAACGGGCGTGATCGCGCCGGCGCTGGTCGGGCTGGATGGCGCGGACCAGGCGGCGGTCGACGCGCGCCTGATCGAGCTCGACGGCACGCGCGGACAAGCGGCGCCTCGGCGGCAACGCCACGATCGCCGTCTCGATGGCCGTGGCGCACGCCGCGGCCGCGGCGCGCCGGGCTGCCGCTCTGGCGGCATCTGGCGGGCCGAGACGCCTGCCGCTGCCGCTGCCGGAGATCCAGATCTTCGGCGGCGGCGCCCATGCCGCGGGCCGGCTCGACATCCAGGATTTCCTGATCGTCTGCCCGGGTGCCGCGAGCTTCGCCCAGGCGCTCGACTGGACCGCCGAGGTCTATCGCGCCGCCGGGAGCCTCCTGGCCGAAGCAGGGCCTGCTCAAGGGCGTCGCCGACGAGGGCGGCTAGTGGCCCGAGTTCGCCGACAACGAGGCGGCGCTGGCGATGCTCGCGCGCGCGATCGAGCGGGCAGGCTTCCGGCCGCACGAGCAGGTGGCGATCGCGCTCGACGTCGCCGCCTCGCAGTTCGGCCGCGACGGGCGCTACCGGCTGGCCCGCGACGGCCGCGAGCTCGACACCGGCGGCGATGATCGAGCTGCTGCTCGGCTGGCTCGCCCGCTACCCGATCGTCTCGATCGAGGACCCGCTGGCCGAGGACGACCCGCAGGGCTTTGTGGCCTTCACCCGACAGGCGCAGCGGCCGCTGCCTCGTGGTCGGCGACGACTTCCTGGTCTCCGACGCCGCGCGGGTCCGGGCCGCCGCCCACAACGCGCGCCTGCACCGCCGTCCTGCTCAAGCCCAACCAGCGCGGCACGCTGACCGAGACCAAGGCCGCCTGGGACGCGGCGCGGCCTACGGCCTGGCCGGGATCGTCTCGGCCCGCTCCGGCGAGAGCGAGGACGTGACCATCGTCCACCTCGCCGTCGGCTGGGGCGCGACCAGCTCAAGGTCGGCTCGTTCAGCCGCTCGGAGCGGATGGCCAAGTGGAACGAGGGCCTGCGGATCGAGGAGGCGCTGGGCGATCGCGCCCGCTTCCCCGGCCGCGAGGCGTTGGCCGCGACCAGGGTCTTGTCGGAAGGAGGTTCGATGCACACTGTAATTGCATCATGACCACGGACCTCATCGCCCTCGCTCCCGCCTGGAAGCCTGCCGACGAGCCGCGCCTGTGGCGCAAGCTCGTCAGGGTGGCGGCGCGGATCACCTTCGCCGATTCGCTGGTGGCCGCCTGGTACTGCGCCAAGGACCCGGCGACGCCGATGCATGTCCGCGGCATCATGCTGGCGGCGCTGGCGTACTTCCTGCTTCCGCTCGATGCGGTTCCAGACATGCTGGTCGGGATCGGATTTACCGACGACGCGGCCGTGCTCGCCGCCGTGCTCGGTGCGTTCGCCCGCAACATCACCGCTGAGCATCGCGCCAAGGCCGCCAAGCGACTGGACGATCTGCTGCACTGAGCGGCGCCCGTCTGAGCTTTTGCCGGCTTTTGTGATCTTTCGCACATCGCGACGCCACACTCGGCCATTACCAGCTTCCCGTAGCGGGGTGGCTACGGCGGACGAGAATGGCCTGCAGTGCAGCGCGGGCGGTGCGCGCGATGGGTGGTGTGCCCTTGGCCGACGAACTGTCGGGCCTGGTTCGCCTCGCATTTCCGGTGATGGTCTCACGGGCCGGTCTGCTGCTCATGACCACCGTGGATACGGTGATGACCGGCTGGGCCGGCGGCGACGAGCTGGCCTATCTCGCCATCGGCCTGGCGCCATTCGTGTTCCTGATGCTGGTGGGCTCCGGCCTGCTGACCGGAACGGTGGTGCTGGTGGCACAGGCCAGAGGTGCCGGCGAGGCCGCTGCGTGCGGCCGGATCTGGCATCTGGCCCTGCTCGATGCCGGATTGATCGGCCTGCTTTTCGCTGCGGCGCTGTATCGAGTCGAGCCGTTCCTGGTCGCCACGGGCCAGCAGGCCGAGATAGCCCACGGCGGCGCCGCGGTCGCGACGATGCTGGGCCTCGGTATGCCGGCCATGCTCGGCTACGTCGCCACGAGCCTCTACCTCGAAGGTCTCGGTCGCCCATTGGCCGGGGTCGGGGTCATCGCCATCGGCAACCTGGTGAACTTGGCACTCAACTGGGTGCTTATCTACGGCTCGGGAGATCCGCTGCCCGCCGGGGCCGTCGGTGCCGCCCTCGCCACGACGGTCGCACGCTGGGTGATGTTGGTGTTGCTCGTCGGCTACGTGCTGCTGGCGCCATCGTTGCGGCAGTTTGGGCCCACTGGATGGCCGCGCCTGCGCTGGTGGCTGCAGGCCAAGCTGCTGCGCCTCGGGCTGCCGTTCGCAGTCTCGCAGGGCCTCGAGACCAGCGCCTTCCAGGGCCTGACGCTGATCTGCGGCTGGTTGGGCGCCACCGCGCTCGCCGCCTACCAGATCGCGGTCAACGTCACGGCCATGGTGTTCATGGCCACGGTGGGGCTCGCCACGGCGACCGCGGTCCGCGTCGGAGCCGGGATCGGTGCGGGCAATCCCGGGCAGGCGCGGGCGGCGGGCTGGCTTGGCGTCGTGGTCACCTTCGCCGTGATGATCGTGCTGGCGCCGATGATCGCCTTGGGCGGCCACGTCATCGCGTCGATCTACACCGACACAGTTGCGGTGGAGGTGCTGGCGGTCCAGGCCTTGAACCTGGTGGCGCTGGTGGTGATCGCGGACGGCCTGCAGGGCGTGCTGACCGGCGCCCTGCGCGGAGCCGCGGACGTCTGGGTGCCGATGTTGATCCATGTCGGCAGCTTCTGGCTGGTGCTGATCCCCGCCGCCTGGCTGCTGGCCTTCCCGCTGGGACACGGCACGCCGGGTCTGGTCGGCGGTGTCCTGGCGGGCGTGCTGACCGCCAGCCTGCTGCTGGCCTTGCGGCTCAGCCAACTTCCGGACGCGAAGCTGACGCGCTTCTGACCAGCCCCGGCCCTTGGCGGGGCGGCACCGGCACCCCATAAGCCCCGCATGTCGGACGCGATGCGAGTCTTCGACCGCGCCCTGGTGCGCCTGCGGCGGCAAAGGCTCGCCGCCAACATGAGCGATGCCGGCTTTCTCATCCGCGAGGTCGTCCAGCGTCTGCTCGAGCGGCTGGACGATATCCGCCGCGAGTTCCGCCGGGTACTTGTCCTGGGCGCGCCGGCGGGTCTGGTCGAGACGGCGCTTGCCCACCGGCCCGGGATTGAGTTGCTGGTTGCGGTCGACGACACCAGAGCCATGTTGGCAGGCGCCGGTCCACGCGTCGTCGCCGACGCCGAACTGCTGCCATTCGCGCCGGACCGCTTCGATCTCGTCCTCAGCCCGATGGTGCTGCACTGGATCAACGACCTGCCGGGCACGCTGGCGCAGCTGCGCGGCTGCCTGGCGCCCGACGGGCTGCTGCTGGCCGCCATGCCCGGCGGCGACACCCTGACCGAGCTGCGCCAGGTGCTGACGCAGGCCGAGCTCGAGTGCGAAGGCGGCGTCAGCCCGCGGGTCTCGCCGTTCGCGGACGTGCGCGACGCGGGCTCGCTGCTCCAGCGCGCGGGCTTCGCGCTGCCGGTGGTCGACGTCGACCGGATCACCGTGAGCTACGGCGATCCGTTGCGGCTGTTGCGCGAGCTCGGCCGGATGGGTGAGGGCAACGCGCTGCTGCGGCGCCGGCTGGGCCCGTTGCGGCGGGCGACGCTGGCACGCGCATTGACGTTGTACCAGGAGCAGTTCGGCGATGCGGAGGGTCGCGTGCCGGCGACCTTCGACATCGTGTTCATGGCCGCCTGGAAGCCCGATCCAAGTCAGCACCAGCCGGCACCCGCGCGGCTCGGGCCGGGTCCGGCTGGCGGACGCGTTGCGGGTTCCGGGGGCGGGCGGCAACTCTTGAGTCCGACGCTCAGAACGGCTGGCTGACCAGGGGTCCGGCCGCCGGCGGCGCCTCCGCTGCCACCGGCTCCGCGCGCAGCCGTCGCGCCAGCTCGGCGCAGCCGGCGCGCGTGGTGCCGTCGGTGCCGCGCGACGGCCGCACGTCGAGATAGACGACGCGGGGCCGGCCCGCGGCCGGGTCGGCATAGAGGAACAGGTCGAGTTGGCAGCCGCCCAGGCCGTAGCGCCAGTATTGGGCGGGCCCCTCGGCCCGGATCAAGGTGGGCTCGCCCATCACGCCCTCGACCTCGCCGCCGGCGAGGCCGAGTAGCGCCACGCCCGAGGGCAGGGCAGGGACCTTCGCCGGCCGGGCGACCTGACCCGTGTTGGCGCACGCCGCGAGAGCAAACAGCGCCACGGCTCCGAGTACGGGGCGGAGCCTGGCAGGAACGGCACGGCAAGCTGCTCTGGACATGGGCCGCGGCCCCGTGCGCTCCGGTTGGTCGGTCGGGCGGTCCTAGCTGCCGGAGGAAATCGATCATCGAGATCGAGCCCGTGATCCGGCCACCCCGCTCGACCTCGATCTCACCATAACGCACCGTGCCTTTCACCTGCCCGGTGCTGCGAATCAGTAGCCGGTTACGCACGGTGAGGTCACCTTCGTAGACGCCGCTGATCTCGGCCTCCTCGACCTCGGCCTTGCCGTTGGTGAAGCGGCCGGACTCGGTGATCTCGATGGCGCGGGTCTGGTTCAAGGTGACCTGGACGCTGCCGTCGACCACCAGCCGGTCGCAGGCGGTGATCTCGCCCGACAGGCTGATGCCCTGGCCCACGATCAGCCGCTTGCCCGCCTCGTCGGCGACCACGCCCGACTTGGGCGAGTCGGCCGGCGCCGCGGCCAGGCTCGGGCGTGCCAGCCCGTTGGCCGGCGCTTCCGTCGGACGCATTTCCAGCGGCGAGCGGATCGCGGACTCGCCGGGCTTGTCGCCGATGCCGGCGGGGCGGATCGGATCGTCTTTCTTGCGGAACATTCAGGCACCCCGAGATCGTGATGGTGGCGGCGGTCAGCCGCCGCGCCGCTGCTGGAAAGCCGAATTCATTGGAATTGCGCCAGCACTAGGCGCAACGCCGGAGCCAAGTCAAACTGAAGCCGGCACGCGCTAAGATAGATTGCAGATTATCATTATTCGCGCAAGGCGTGTGTGGCGTTTCCGCCATAGCGCTGGAAGCGCAGGGTCATGAAGGCGGCCCCGACGATCGGGGCCACGAGGTTGAGCAGCGGCACCGCGAGGAGCGCCGCGACCACCACGCCCGCGGCCCAGAACGCCAGCCGACGCTCGTGCCGCACCTGCTCCACGGCGGCCGGGGGAAGCCGGCGGATCGCCACCATCTCGGCATATTCGCGCCCGACCAGATAACCGTTCAGCGCCAGCCAGACGGGCAGGTTGAGCCCGGGGACGAAGTAGGCGGGCAGGGCCAGCAGGTTGAGCAGGAGGCTGATTCCCAGGAGCTGCAGCGCAGCCGAGCGCGCTGTGCGCCAGCGGCACCGGCCGGGGCGCCGGCAGCAGCGGGTGATGGCGCCGCTCGGTGGCGTCGACGACCCGATCGAGGAACAGGCCGGAGACGCCGACGACGATGCTGGGGAACAGGAACCAGGCGATCACGGCCGTGCCCACCCCGCCCAGGACCTGGAAGGTGCGGTCGAGCCAGTTGTAGCCGGTGTGCGAGGCCCAGCCGATGGCGGCCTCGACGCCCACGAACAGCGCCGCCAAGGTCGCGAGCGAGAGCAGGATGCCCAGCCAGAGCACTGCCCGCACCCGGGCGTCGCCGAGCATTCCGAAGGCACGCCGAGATCCTGCAGCATAAGGCCCGTTCCGCGGCGATCCGGCGCTGCCGGCTCGGTTGAGAGGTGTCAGGGCGCCGCTATAGTCGCGCCCGCCGCCATGGCAAAGAGGTCTCGAAACATGCATCTCGCGGATACAGCTGCCGACCGGCACGACGTTCTGGGCATCGGCAACGCCATCGTCGACGTCCTGGCCTATGCCGAGGACGCGCTGGTCGCAGGAGCTGGGGCTCGTGCGCGGCGCCATGACGCTGATCGACGAGGAGCGCAGCGCGCTTCCTCTATCGCCGGCTCGGCCCGGCACGCGAGGTCTCCGGCGGCTCCTGCGCCAACACCATCGCCGGCGTGGCCTCGCTGGGCGGCCGTGCCGCCTATATCGGCCGGGTGCGCGACGACCAGCTGGGCGGCGTGTTCAGCCACGACATCCGCGCCGCCGGCGTGACCTTCCGCAGCCGGCCGAGCGCCGCCGGGCCCGTCACCGCGACGCTGCATGATCTTCGTCACGCCGGACGGCCAGCGGACCATGAACACCTATCTCGGCGCCTGCGTCGAGCTCGGCCCCGACGATGTCGACGCCGGATCTCGTGGCCGGCGCCGGCATCACCTACCTCGAGGGCTATCTCTGGGACCGCCCCGAGGCCAAGGCCGCCTGCCGCAAGGCGGCCGAGATCTGCCATCGGCACGGCCGGCAGCTCGCGCTGACCCTGTCCGACTCGTTCTGCGTCGATCGCTGGCGCGGGCGAGTTCCGCGAGCTGGTCGAGCAGCGAGGTCGACATCCTGTTCGCCAACGAGGGCGAGCTCACCAGCCTCTACGAGGTCGCCGACTTCGACGAGGCCCTGCAGGCAGGTCCGCCGCGCACGTCGCACTTCGCGGCGCTGACCCGCGGCGCCAAGGGCTCGGTGGTCGTCGCGCGGCGACGAGGTGCACGTCGATCGACGCCGTCCCACCGGCGCGCGTCCTCGATACCACCGGCGCCGGCGACCTCTACGCCGCGGGCTTCCTGCGCGGCCTGACGGCCGGGCCTCGACCTCGCCGCCTGCGGCCGGCTCGGCAGTGCGTGCGCCGCCGAGATCATCGCCGC
The DNA here is from genome assembly GCA_963773005.1 of uncultured Acidobacteriota bacterium. Taxonomy (GTDB): domain Bacteria; phylum Acidobacteriota; class Vicinamibacteria; order Vicinamibacterales; family 2-12-FULL-66-21; genus DATBJJ01. Next base: position 406,026 of record CAVYZR010000009.1, on the reverse strand, counting down.
AGTACGGCGCGCGCCCCGAGCGGCCGTTGCTGCCGCTGCTGGACGGGTTGGCCCCGGCTGCGTGAGCACACCCACGGTCCGGCCGGTGGCACCGGCCGACGCCGCCTGGGTCGAGGCGGTCATGGCCGAGCATTGGGGCGGGCCGTTGGTGATCGCCGATGGCCGCCAGTTCGACGCAAGGGCATTGCCGGGCCTGATCGTGGGCGAGCGCCAGGGCGTCGCGCTCTACGAGGCCGCCGGTGCGCGGGCGGAGCTAGTCCTGTTGCACGCACTGACGCCTGGCCGAGGTCTCGGCACCGCTCTGGTCGAGGCGCTCGCGGGGCTGCTGGCGCCTCAGGGCGTGCGCGAGCTCTGGCTCACCACCACCAACGACAATCTGGACGCGCTGCGCTTCTACCAGCGTCGCGGTTTCCTGCTGATGGAGCTGCGCGCAGGCGCGATCGCGGAGGTCCGGAAGCTGAAGCCAACGATCCCTCGGATTCGGGGACTACGGAATTTCGGTCCGGGACGAGTTGCGGCTGGTGCGGCCGTTGAGTTTGGCTGGGGACCTCGCAGCTGCGAGGCGTGACCCGGCCATCTCCTGATCTAGCGATAGCCGGTCGTATCGGCTGGCCTGCCGGCGTCCTGGACCTCGACGATGTAGCGCCAGGCGTCGGGCCGCGAGCCGTCGAGGTCGGTGAAGCCGTAGACCTGGCGCCAGCTGGCCGCTCGACAGCGATTGTCCGTTCCAGCGTGCGCGGTCCGGATCGGCAGCGAATGCCGCGACCGCGCGCCCGACGAAGCGCGGCGTCTCCGAGATTGCGAAATGCGGGGTTTGCGCCGTGGCGTCGCGCCAGTTGGCCTCGGTCACGCCATAGGCGTCGAGCATCATTTCCGAGCGCAGCCAGCCCGGCGTCAGTGACACTGAGGTGGCGCCGCGCGGTCCAAGATCCTTGGCATGCGTCCAGGCCAGGCGATTTACCGCCACCTTGGCCAAATCGTAAAAGGGCGAGAGCCGGTAATGATCGGCATTGTAGTCAGCCGTGCCGTCCGTGACCTCGACCAGGAGTTCGCCGGTCGCTCGAGTAGCAGCGGCAGGACATGGTGTGCGGTGATCAGATGGGTCGTCTAATCGCGGTCCAGAACGCAAGCTCTTTTTCGCGGGGATCGTCTGCCGGGTGCAGGGTCGTCTTCGCGGTTGGCATGCGCCGCCGCATGATGGAGCTTCGCGGGAGGAGCCTTCAAATGTGGACGCCGCACTCTGCTGAGACGGCAGGTGCACCCCATCAGGCGGAATGGCTCTGCCCACGTCCCGGCAGGGACGTATCCGTGCGCTCGGCGAGCGCACGCTATCCGCTATTTCGATCAGGCCGTTGCTCCGGCTGTGCGGTCAAACATCTCGCCGGATCTCAGCATCGCGTGCATCGTGACCGCAAGCTTGCGGGCGACGGCAACAGCGGCGCGTTTGAAGCCGAGCCGCTCCTTGAGAGCGAGCCCCCAGGTCCGCAACCCGCTTTCGGCTGAGCTGCGCGTGAGGATGACCGTTGCCGCTTCGTAAAGCAGGCTGCGCACATGGCGATCCCCCCGCCTCGAGATATGACCGTCATAGTCGACCTGCCCCGATTGATAGCGTCGGGTTGTGAGACCGAGCCAGGCGCCGACGGAACGGGACTTCTTGAAGTTGTTCGGATCCTCAATGGCGGTCGTGAAGGAGGTCGCCGTCACCGTCCCGACGCCCGGGATGGACATCAGAAGCTGGCACGCCTCGCTTTTGCGTGCGTCGGCGATCAGTTGACGTCCGAGCTCGGCGGCACGCAGGCGCATGCTGCGCCACGCCTCCAGGACCGGCAGCACGATTGCGGCGAGATCTTTCTGATCGACCAGCAGCGCACGAACATGCTCATCGAACTTGCTGCCCTTGCCAGCAGGGACGACCAACCCGAAAGTCTTCATCAGCCCTCGGATTTGGTTGGAAAGCTCGGTCGTGATCCTGACCAGCCTGGTTCGCGCTGAGACCAGCGTGCGGGTCAACATGCTGTCGAACCCTTTTACGCGCACCTCACGATAAAAGCCGACTTCCGCCAGATGGGCCAAGCCATCCGCATCATTCGCGTCGGTCTTGTTTGCGGCCATGTCGAGCGCAGCCTTGGCATGGCGAGCATCGATACAGATCGCCGGTAGGCCCTCTGCGCATAGCGCGTGATAGAACCATACGGACAGAGGCCCGGTCTCGAAGATCACCCGTTTGGCTGAGGGCTGCATGCTTGCGCAGCAAGTCAGCTATGACAGCGGGGTCGGATGCGCATTTGCCGCGCCAGATGCGCTTGCCATCCCGTCGAATCGAAACGGCCGTATCTTTCATCGACACGTCAAGGCCGATATATTCTTCCATGGCTGTTCTCCGTCAGATGCTTGAGCCCGGCTTCCGGTCGTGAGCTCGTACTTCCATCTTATCGGGGAACAGCCACCCAGCCTCCATGTCGTGACCGCCTCAGGGCAACTCGCTCCCGCGATTACCCCATGTGGACGCCAAGCTCGAGCATGCGCAGGCCATTGGCCAGATCGTGCTCCCAGACCGGCTTGTTCCACTCGAACAGCTTCTCGCCGCCCCAGATGTCATTGACCAGGACATCGAGCCGGCCCTGCTCGTCGCGGATGCGCAGGGCGAGACGGCGTACCTGCTCGGGCACGAGATGATCGACCTGCACCGCGATGCCGTGCCCGCCAGCGGCCGAGACCAGCTCGGCCGTCTCCTCGATGGTCTCGCTCCGGCCATATTCGGACCCCTGATTGCGTGTGGTGCGGCCGGTGACATAGACGGTGGCGCCCGCCGCCCCGAGCTCGACCGCAATCCCCCGGCCGGCGCCGCGCGTCGCGCCGGCCACCAGTGCGATTCTGCCTGTGAGCATCGTGGGGCTCCTCTCCTGATTTGTCGTTTCGCAGCTGGCGGTCGCGCTGCTCTGCTTTCATCGGACTGCGCAGAAACCAACGGCCTCAGCCGCCGGGCGCTTGATTGTTGCATAGACGGAGAGGGCATGTCAGCGGCCGGTTGACTGGAAACTCGAGCCACAGGATCGCCGATCCGCGCATGGCCCTGGCGGTCGTGTTCCGGTATCAGGCGCGACTGCGTGGTGGGCGGTCGCGAGCGCGGTGAGCGTGGCCGGCCCGCCGCATGCAGGCGAGGAGCGCTGGAAACGATGGAACTTACTCCCGAGGGCCGGCGCCTGATCGAGGATGTGGCCCAGCGCCACGGGGTGAGCACCGATGCGGTGCAGGCGCTGCTGTACGCGGTCGCTGCCGGCCACGGCACCAGCGCCCAGTTCAACCACCCCGAGCTGGGCGGCATGGGCCAGTGGTCGCAGGGCGGCATGCTCATGATCGGCGACATGTTCAACAACGCGCTGAAATACCGGGTCGACCAGCTGTGCAACGAGCTGTCGGGGCTGGTGCGCAGCCAGGGCTGGGCGGTGCCCGCCTCGTCGCAGTCCCAGTCGCAGAGCTCCGGCCGGGGGCCGCAGGGCTTTCAGGGCCAGAGCCAGGGCGGCGGCATGGCGTCCGGCGTCAGCCTTTTCGTCCCGGGTGCGGGCAGCCCCGGCAACTGGTGGCCGGCCGAGTTGGGCGCTCCGTCCTCGGTCGGGGCGCAGAACGACATCCGCTACGCCTGCTTTCCCGCCGCCCGCCGCCTGGCGATCCAGCTCGGCGGCGGCGAGGTCAGGATCTACGACACCCAGGACCACCAGATCTCCGGCTTCTCCCAGCAGCAGAGCGGCGACGCGTCACTGACCTTCACGAGCCAGCATGGCGTGGTGCGGGTAGCGGATCTGCCGCGGGTCGGTGCGGCGGCCGGAGCAGCGGCGGCGCCGTCGCAAGCAAACAATGCGGCGGCAGCGCCAACCCCGTCACCGGTGGTGGCGCCGCCACCTGCCGTCAGTCCCATCGCGGCGGCGGCGCCAACGGCTGCATCACCGGCTAATACCGCGACCAGCTCGGACGACGAGATCTTCAGCCGGATCGAGCGCTTGGCCGAGCTGCGCCAGAAGGGCATCCTCTCCGAGGAGGAGTTCGCGGCGAAGAAGGCGGAGCTGCTGGCGCGGCTGTGATCCGCGGTCCGGAATAGGGCTCGGGCGCCACCCCATTTTCATGGTTACGGCGCGGGAAGGGGCACTGCATCCGATACGGAGGCGACGTTGAGCATCGATGACATGCGCCTCTCATCCACCCGCATCCGCATCGCCACGGTCGCTGATGCCGCGGCTCTGGCGCGCTTCGCCGCGCGCGTGTTTGTCGATACGTTCGCCCACACAGCGAGCCCAGACGACATGGATGCGTATCTGAGCGAGACCTACAGCCCTGCAATACAGGCCCAGGAGATCGCCGACGATCGGACAACCATGTTCCTTGCCGAAGACACAGTCGGTGCGGAAATGGCAGGATTTGCGCACCTGATCGAAGACGAGGGCCAGAAGTCGATCGAGTTGAAGCGCATTTATGTCGGTAAGGCCATTCGCAAGCGGGCAGGTCGTGACGGTCAACTACGCGACCGCCAACGGTACGGCCGTGGCTCCGGGCGACTACACCGCCCGGAGCGGCGTCGTGACGTTCCCCATCGGCATGACGACACAGCCGGTGACGGTGCCTGTGGCCGGCGATACCCGGGACGAAGTGGACGAGCAATTCGTAGTGAACCTGACTAACCCAAGCGGCGCCACTATCGGGGGCGGCCAGGAACCGGAACGATCACGGACAACGATCCGCTGCCGTCGCTCTCCATCAACAGCGTGACCGTGACTGAAGGCAACACGGGCGCCGTCAACGCGACCTTCACTGTGACGCTGTCGCCCGCAAGTGGGAAGACCGTGACGGTCAACTACGCGACCGCGAACGCCACGGCGATAACGCCAGCGGATTACACGGCGACGAGCGGCATCCTCACCTTCCCGGCTGGAACGACCACAGTTCAGATCGTCGTCCCGGTCGTGGCCGACCTGCTCGATGAGAGTGCCGAAACCTACACGGTCAATCTGAGTGAGGCGTCCAACGCCACCATCGCGACCGCCGTCGGCACAGGGACGATCACTGACAACGACGCAACTCCGTCGCTGACCATCGATAACGTCTCGGTCACAGAAGGGAATGCCGGTTCGACAACAGCGACCTTTACGGTCACGTTGTCAGCCGTCAGCGGCCGGCCGGTGACGGTCAACTACGCGACAGCGAACGGTACCGCTACGACCGCCAGCGGCGACTACACGGCCATCCCGACGACACCGTTGACGTTCGCCCCGGGCGACACGACTCGGACCATCAACGTGTCCGTGCCGGGCGACACGCTGTATGAGGCAAACGAAACATTCCGCGTGAACCTCAGCGGGGCGACCAACGCGACGATCGCGACCCCGCAGGGGACCGGTACGATCGTCAACGACGACACCCCGCCGGCGCTGACCATCAGCAACCCCGTGGTCACGGAGACGAACTCGGGCAGCACGACCATGTCCTTCATGGTGAGCCTCTCCGCGGTCAGCGGAGCCACCACGACGGTCAACTTTGCTACAGCAGACGGCACGGCGACCGCCGGGAGCGACTACACGGCCCGTACCGGCACGCTGACGATCGCCGCGGGATCTCCTTCGGGCAACATCGCCATCACGCGCTTCGGAGACACGGTGCCGGAAGCGGACGAGACCCTGTTCGTCGATTTGAGCGGTCCAACGAACGCGACCATCGCGCAAGGCCAGAGCCGTGGAACAGGCACGATCAACAACAACGATGGAACCGTGACCGTCACGTCGCCGAATACGGCCGTCACGTGGACGCTCGGTTCGGCCCGCGTCATCACCTGGACCACCTCCAGCAACTTCACGGCCGGCGCCACGTTCCGCGTCGAGCTGAGTCGGGACGGGGGCACGACGTACGAGCTCCTCGCGGCGTCGGTGCCGAATGCCACGGCGACCAGCGGCAGCTACAACTGGACCGTGACGGGACCCGCAACGACGCAGGGCCGGATGCGGGTGACGTGGACGGTCAACGGCCGGGTGACGGATATCAGCAACAGTAACTTTACGATCGGTCCTTGATCGAGAAATCTTAGAGCAGACGAGACCGCACAAGCAGCTTCGCCGTTCGCGTGCAGAACCCGTTTGAGCGATTCGGCAGTCCGGACGGGCAGTGTGGACTTCTCGACGACGATCTTTAGTGAAGGGCGTGCTTCTGCGCAACGGCACACACTCCGGAGCCCCCTAGCCTCTGCTAGTTCACGCGGCGGCGTTGGGCGAGGGAATCGTGATCATTCGCGCTACGAGAGACCGGCCCGTCAGGGCCCGATCGTGAAGTTACTGTTGCTGATATCCGTGACGCGATTGTTGACGGTCCAGGTGACGCGCACGCGGCCTTGTGTCGTCGCCGGCCCCGTCACTGTCCAATTGTAGCTGCCGCTAGTCGACGTGGCATTCGGAACCGACGCCGCGAGGAGCTCGTAAGTCGTGCCCCCGTCCCGACTCAGCTCGACACGAAACGTGGTGCCGACCGTAAAGCTGCTCGAGGTGGTCCACGTGATGACGCGGGCCGAACCAGCTGTCCACGTGAGGGCGGTATTGGGCGCGGTGACGGTCACGGTCCCGTCGTTATCGGTGATAGTGCCGGTGCCACGGCTTTGCGCAATCGTCGCATTCGTGGGACCGCTCAAGTCGACAAACAGAGTCTCGTTCGCTTCAGGCACGGTGTCACCGAAGCGGGTGATGGCAATGTTACCGGAGGCCGCCCCCGCAGCGATCGTCAGCGTGCCGATACGGGCCGTGTAGTCGGTCCCGGCGGTTGCCGTGCCATCGGCGGTCGCAAAGTTGACCGTCGTGCTCACCCCACTCACCGCGGAGAGGCTCACCACGAAGGTCATGGTGGTGCTGCCCGAGTTCGTCTCCGTGACCACGGGACTGCTGATGGTCAGCGACGGCGGCGTGTCGTCGTTGAGGATGGTGCCAGTGCCCTGCGAGGTGGCGATGGTGGCGTTGGTCGCGCCGCTGAGGTTCACGCGGAACGTTTCCGCAGCCTCGTACGGCGTGTCGCCTAGCACGGACACATTGAGCGTTTGAGTCGTGACGCCCGGCACGAACGTCAGCGGTGTCGTCGTTACGGCCGTGTAGTCGCCGCCGGCTGTCGTAGCAGTACCGTTCTGGGTCGCGTAGTTGACCGTCACCTGCCGGCCGCTGACGGCTGACAGCGTGACCGCAAAGGTCGCCGCGGTCGCGCCGGTATTCCCTTCGGTCACCGACACGCTATTAATCGTCAGCGACGGAGTTGCATCATTGTCGGTGATCGTCCCTGTGCCGACGGCGGTAGCGATGGTGGCGTTGGACGCCTCACTCAGCTTGACCGTGTAGGTTTCGGCACTTTCATCGAGCAGATCGCCAACAACGGGAACGACGACCTGAACTGTGGTCGTTCCAGCTGGGATGGTGAGGATGCCGCTGGAGGCAACATAGTCAGCCGGTGCTGCGGCCGTGCCATTGAGCGTCGCGTAGTTGACCGTCACCGGCTGGCTGCTTGTCGCCGAGAGCGTCACGGTAAAGCTTGCGTTGACGGCACCCGTGTTGCCTTCAGTCACGGTAGCGTTGTTGATGGAAAGCGACGGCAGGGGGCCGCTGCCGACGGCGACATTGATCAGCGCGGATGTGGTCGTGTTCCCAGCGGCGTCACGTGCGCGCGCGGCCAGCGTGTGCGGCCCCGCGGTCGCCGTCGTCGTGTTCCACGCATACGCGTAGGGCGCGGTCGTGTCTTCAGAGCCGAGGTTGGCGCCATCGAGCAGGAATTGCACGCCCACGACGCCGACGTTGTCCGTCGCGTTCGCCGTGACCTGCACCGTGCCGGTCAAGCTCGAGCTATCGGCCGGAGCCGTGAGGGCCACTACTGGCGGGACAGTATCCCCGCCCGGCTGGCTGACCGAGAACGCGATCGCGACGTCATCGGGGTTGGCATTGGCGGCTGCGTCCTGGCAACGGACATAGAAGGTGTAGCTCCCGCCGTTGGTCAGCCCCGTCACGGGCGTCGAGTGCGACGTGCCGTTCGTGACGCTGAAGGTGTTCGTCATCGCGGCATACGCCAAGCCAGCGATCGTGCTGTAGCGACAGGTCGCGGTTTCGTTTGTCGTCACGCTCAGCGTCGTCTGCGTCGTCCCCGCCGGCAGCGCACTCGACGGCTGGCCGTTCGACCGCACCGGTGGCGTCGTGTCGGTGGGCGCGCTGCCGACCGGCGTGATCATGTCGGTCTGAATCTCGGCCGCTGTCAACGCCCGGTTGTAGATGCGCACGTCGTCGATCAGCCCGGCAAAATACTCGCCCCAGATGCTGTTGCCGCCGATGCGCAGCGCTCCCGTCGACGTCACCAGGCCCCCGCTCTGCGCGCGCGTCGCCACCTGCGTCCCGTTGACATACAGGCGCAGGGCGGCGCCGTCATACGTCGCCGCCAGGTGCGCCCACGTGTTGGCCGTGAGTCGCACGCCCGTGGACGTGCGACGTGGGCGAGTTCGGCGCCGACGCCAACGCCGTGTAGATCACCGGCCCGGCGGTGTCCGTGTTCGCATACAGGTTGTAAATCTCACCGTTCGTGCGTTCCTTAATGAGAACGTTGCGCCAGGCCGTCCCCAGGGTCGTTGGATTCACCCACGCCTCGAGGGTCATGCCCGTCGTCAGGTTCAGCGGCGCCGCCGAATTGACTGTCACCAGGTTGCTCGTGCCGTTGAATGACAACCCACCACCGAATTTCCCGCCGGGCACCCGCGTCGCCCCGGTGATCGTCCCCGTCAGGTTGTTCCCGCTCGTATCGACCACGCTTGTCCCACTCGCCTCGTTGAAGGCGTACGCCGCCACCAGACCAAGGGCGCCGGCAACGGCACAGACTGGAACGTGGCCGTGAAGGTCTGGTCGGCCACCGGCACGAGAATCGCGTGATTCTGCGCGCCGCCGTCGGACCAGGCACTGAACGTGTGGCTGAGCGGCCCCACGATCTGGTTCGGCGCGTCGATGGTGTGCTGGAACCCCATCAGCGTGTCCTTCACGAAGGGCGTCGGCTTCGGTATCCCGTCGACCGAGATGTTCAAGCCGGCCGGACTCGTCATAAACGTCAGGTTGACCTTCCTCGGAGTCACGGTCACAGAGCTCGAATGCTGCAGCCCCGTCGAATCGGTTACGGTGAGGATGAACTCGTAACTTGTTGTTCCCGAGAAATCGTGGCCGGCGCTCGGTATCGTGAATACTCCCGACGTGACACCAATCAAGGGACCCTGGGCCGGGTGCACGTGGCTGTCGTGATGGAACAAGACGGTCCACGAAAACGCCGACGCGGGCAGCGTACCATCCTCTGGATCGCTGCCGGTCCCGCTGAAGGCAATCGCATCGCCCGCGGCGAACGTCAGCCCATTGACTGGAGACGTGATCACCCCCGTCGGCGGGCTTCCCACGCTGATAATCAACACCAGCGATTGTGTCAGTATTCGTGCCGTCGGACACCGCCACCCGCGCGGCGTAGGTGCCGCTCTGCGCGTAAACGTGCACGGGATCGGGCTGGGTCGATTGCGTCCCATCGCCGAACGTCCAGAGATAGCTCAGCGGCTGGTTCTCCGGATCGGACGATCCCGCTCGCGAGAAGCTCACCGACAACGGCGCGAGACCGTTCTGTGGCGTGGCCGCCGCGACGGCGATCGGCGGCTGGTTCCCCGACACGTACCGCACGCGGCGAATGGCGGCTGTATTAGTGGTGGAGAGCCACCCCCAGCCGAAGTCGACGTAGTACAGCGACCCGTCCGGACCCGGTTTCAACATGACCGGATCGAATGCCGAATCCAGCGACCCGTCGGCCGGCAGGAAGAAGTTCTCGCTAGTCACCGCGCCCGCCGCGTTGAGCGTCAGATAGCGAATGAAGTTCCGCGCAAAATCTGCGAAAAAGTAGACCCCGTGATATGCAGCTGGGAACTGACTCGCGCGATAGACGAACCCGCCGGTGATCGATGCATCGTGCCCGTCATGGTTGTAGCTGAAGATGGGATTCGTCATTCCCGCAGTGCCGCAGGGGCCCTCGCAGGTTGGCCATCCATAGTTCGCCCCCGCCTCACCCAGATTCAGTTCTTCAATCGAGTTGAAGCCCACGTCGCCGATATACATCCGCCCGGTCGGAGGGTCGAAGGAGAACCGATACGGATTCCGGAGCCCCCGTGCCCAAATCGCATCGATGTTGGGTCCGGTTCCGTCGTGGAACGGATTGTCCGTCGGTATCGTGCCGTCCAGGTTGTATCGCAGGATCTTGCCGTGGTCGCTGGTCAGCGAAGGTACCGTCGAAGGCGCAGCGTTGTCGCCGGTCGTGATATAGAGCTTTCCGTCGGGTCCGAATCCCAGACCACCGCCGTGGTGGGAATCGCTGGTGGAATCCTCAACTCCCTGCCAGATGACGAACTCGGACGTGAGGCTGGCCGTGTTGCCGACCATCGTCAACCTCGACACACGGTCACGCCGCGGGGAGTTGGCTGTGTAGAAAATGTAGATGTAGCCGTTGGTCACGAACGACGGATCCGCGATAACGTTGACCAGTCCTCGCTCACCTCCAGCCGTGACCTCTTCAGAAATTACGTTCGTCAGCTGTAACACGGGCGTTGGATCGACTGCGGTGCTTCCTGCCTGCACGACCAGAATCTTGCCCGTGAACTCCGAGATCAGCATGCGGCCGTCAAGAAGGAATTCGAAGGCCGTCGGGAACGTGACTCCCGTGCCGATCACCACTTCGTCGTAGAAGTTACCGGGCAGCGGACCGCTGCCGACCGCGACATTAATCAGCGTGGATGTGGTCGTGTTTCCAGCGGCGTCGCGGGCCCGCGCGGCCAGCGTGTGCGGCCCCGCGGTTGCCGTCGTCGTGTTCCACGTATACGCGTAGGGCGCGGTCGTGTCTTCAGAGCCGAGGTTGGCGCCATCGAGCAGGAATTGCACGCCCACGACGCCGACGTTGTCCGTCGCGTTCGCCGTGACCTGCACCGTGCCGGTCAAGCTCGAGCTATCGGCCGGAGCCGTGAGGGCCACTACTGGCGGGACAGTATCCCCGCCCGGCTGGCTGACCGAGAACGCGATCGCGACGTCATCGGGGTTGGCATTGGCGGCTGCGTCCTGGCAACGGACATAGAAGGTGTAGCTCCCGCCGTTGGTCAGCCCCGTCACGGGCGTCGAGTGCGACGTGCCGTTCGTGACGCTGAAGGTGTTCGTCATCGCGGCATACGCCAAGCCAGCGGTCGTGCTGTAGCGACAGGTCGCGGTTTCGTTTGTCGTCACGCTCAGCGTCGTCTGCGTCGTCCCCGCCGGCAGCGCACTCGACGGCTGGCCGTTCGACCGCACCGGTGGCGTCGTGTCGGTGGGCGCGCTGCCGACCGGCGTGATCATGTCGGTCTGAATCTCGGCCGCTGTCAACGCCCGGTTATAGATGCGCACGTCGTCGATCAGCCCGGCAAAATACTCGCCCCAGATGCTGTTGCCGCCGATGCGCAGCGCTCCCGTCGACGTCACCAGGCCCCCGCTCTGCGCGCGCGTCGCCACCTGCGTCCCGTTGACATACAGGCGCAGGGCGGCGCCGTCATACGTCGCCGCCAGGTGCGCCCACGTGTTGGCCGTGAGTCGCACGCCCGTGGACGTGGACGTGGGCGAGTTCGGCGCCGACGCCAACGCCGTGTAGATCACCGGCCCGGCGGTGTCCGTGTTCGCATACAGGTTGTAAATCTCACCGTTCGTGCGTTCCTTAATGAGAACGTTGCGCCAGGCCGTCCCCAGGGTCGTTGGATTCACCCACGCCTCGAGGGTCATGCCCGTCGTCAGGTTCAGCGGCGCCGCCGAATTGACTGTCACCAGGTTGCTCGTGCCGTTGAATGACAACCCACCACCGAATTTCCCGCCGGGCACCCGCGTCGCCCCGGTGATCGTCCCCGTCAGGTTGTTCCCGCTCGTATCGACCACGCTTGTCCCACTCGCCTCGTTGAAGGCGTACGCCGCCACCAGACCAGAGGGCGCCGGCGCGGCGTAAGTAGCGGTGTACGTCGTGGACGAGGCAGGCGTAATGTCGTGCGTCTGCGCGCCGGCGTCGGACCAGGACTGAAACTGGTAGGCCGTTCCGCCAACGACCTGTGGCGTCGTGGCCGCGACCGTGTTCCTCGAGCTCACGATCACCGTCCGCGTGAATGGCGGTGTACTGCTCACGCCGCCGACCACGAGCGACAGGCCGGCTGGAACCGACTGGAACGTCAGCGTCGCCGTCCGCGGGTTGATCAGCACGCTCGTTGTACTCTGGAGACCGCCCGCATCCGTGGCCGTCAGTCGAATCTCGAGGTGCGAGGGGAATCTGTGGTCCGGCGCGGTGAAGGAGCCACTCGCCACGCCAGGGAAGCTCTGAACCGTCTGCTGCGTGCACGTCGAGGGGCAGTCATGAAGAATGACCGACCACGACAACGCCGACGGCGCGAGCACTCCTTCTTCAGGATCGGTGGCTCCCCCGCTGAAGCTGATCGTCTCGCCGACGGCCCACGTGGACGCAGCGGTCGGAGTCACGATCGAGGCAACCGGCGCCGTGTTGTGCGCCGTGACCACAACCGCCACTACGTCGGACAGACCCCCGGCGTCCGTCACGCGAAGCCGAGCGGTGTGCGCACCCGGCGTCGTGTAGCTAAACACGGCCTGGACAGCGGTCCCGTCATCGAAGGCGCCGTCATTGTCGAGATCCCATGCGTACGCGAGCGTGTCCCCGGCCGGATCGCTCGACGCCGCGGCGCTGAACGTGACCGTCAACGGTGGTCCACCGGAAGTGGGAGTCGCCAGCGCGACCGCCGCTGGTGCGAGATTGACGCGCTCATATTGAATCCGACGAATTGTCCCAGTATCGAGGCTCGCGTAGAACACGTCGCCGCCAGGTCCGATCGTCAGGTCGACCGGCCCGGCCGCAGTCGACAGCACTGTCGAGCGGGTCGCTGGATCCGGCAGGCCACTGACCCCCTTAAGCATCACCGCCACACAGTTCCGCGCGTAATCGGCAAAGAATAGCGCGCCCTGATACGACGTCGGATAGCTACCCGTCTCGTAAAATGCCAGCCCGCTGATCTGGGAGTTCGCGACGGTGCAGGGGTCCCCCGTCCCGATCGGCTGCCCGTGCTGATACTGGAAGACCGGCTGCGTGCGGGCGTTTGGCTGCGCCAAAAACTGGGAGCACAGAGACAGCCCGGCATAGCCGGTCGTCTCCAGGCCCTCTACGCACGGCCACCCGAAATTTTCGAGGAGGCCATCCGACGCGTCCATCACTCGGTTAATCTCTTCCCACTGGCTCGCGCCCGCATCGCCCAGCCAGATTTCCCGCGTTCCAGGGCGGAACGTAAACCGGAAGGGGTGCCTGAGCCCGTAGGCAACGATCCGATTCGCGTTCGCGTCAAGAGACGTGCACTGCTGGCCGCAGCGTCGGCGTCCAATGACGCAACAGCGCCGTCCAGCCAACCACTGAACCAAGCGTGCTGACGGCTGCCGCCACTCACCCACGTGTGCAGAGCACCAACCTGTTCCAACTGAGCATGCAGCGCCTGCATATCTGCCGTCCAGGCGCTGTTGTCGCCGCTGATCCACAGCCGATTCCACGTGCTGAATGCACCGGCGCTCGACGAAACGAGGGTGGGAATCTCATACAGATCGAAGTTCTCTTCGCTGCCAAAGTTCACACCCATGCCGGGAAGTGCCGACATGTCGGTGAACTGTGTCGGCCCGTCCCAGGCCGCCGCTGCATTGAAGACGTTCGGGTTGCGCAGAATCAGGCTGAGCGCACCGGTCGCGGATTTGCTGAACCCGATAAGCCATCGCTGTACCACCTCTTCGGACGAGGCGAACGTGTCGCCGAACGGCACCAGGTCCTTGACAATGAAACTCTCTAAGCGGCGGTCGGGATCTGAAACATGGTCACCGTACCAAGGCTCGATGCCGAAGCTCGGCGCGATCAGCGTGACGTTGAAGCGATTCGCCACATCGAGCAGCCGGAGCTCTTCCAATCCGTCACCATACGGCGAGCCCAAGCCCAGCACACCGGCCTCAACCGGAAGCACGTACAGGAAGCGATGCGGCTTTCCGGGCGCCGGATTGGTCGGTGCGAGGACGCGCACATCCGTCGGATTCGGACCTTGGAACACGGATGTGACCGGAAAGGTTCGTACGCCGTTTCCGTCGACGGTGCTCGGGCCGATGGAGATCGAGGAAGTGCGCGGGAGCGGCCTGCCTGTATCCGGGGCGATTCGAATGATCGTGCCGTCGAGCGTTGTCGGATCCGCGGGCGTACGCAGGTCCTGGCTGCGAAACGCGCCGCCTTCAGTCGCCGGATCGTTGTTCGGATTGCCGACCTGCCCCGTGTCCACGAAAAGCCCGGCCCCGTCACCGGCACTCGCGTACAGGGCACCGTCGGGACCGAACGACAAACCGCCGACCGAGTGGTTCGGATACTGCTGGAACCAATCCGCAACCAGCACAGTCTCGGCGCCGGTCATCACGTTCCCGTTGGCCTGGAGGCGTGACACGCGTCCGCTCACGACGCATCCTTGACCGCCGGGGTCCGGACACGGATCCGCCATCACACCGGCCGTGCCCCAGCGCGGGGCTGTGCCGCCGATGGCGGCGTCATACGCGTACAGGACGTACACGTACGGCCGGATCGGAAAGCTGGGATCCAGCGCCAGACCGGTGAGGCCGGCCGCACCAGAGTTGTAGACGTTGACGTTCAGGTCCGCAAAGACCGTGGGCGTAGGATCGGACAGATTGTCAAAAACATTAATGATTCCACCTTTTTCAGCCACAAACACCCTGCCATCCGTTGCGAATTGGATGGCAGTGGGCTGCACGAGGCCGTTGAACACGACCGAGTCCACAAACCCCTGCGCACCGACCGTGAACGACCAGGTGACCGTTGCACTGAGGACATTGCCTGCCAGGTCGGCCGCGCCGCTCACTGTGGCCGTGTAGCTGCTCGACGGATCCAGATCCGCGGCCGGATCGAGCTTTACGGTCCACGTCGCGGCATCGTAGGCCACCGTCGCGGGCACGAGCGCGTTGGCGGAATCCCGCAGTGCAAACGCAATCGACGCAGGCTGAACAGGCTCGCTGAAAGTCGCGGTGATGTTGATCGTCGACGCAACGCTCACCACGCCTGAGGCAGGCGATTGGACCGTAACGCTTGGCGGCTGGGTATCGCTTTGCCCAACCACTCCTGATAGTGCCTCTCCGATGATGAGGGTTGCCAGAAGGGTGACCGCCCCGAACCGACGGGGGCGTGTTGAAGTTCCCGATTTCGGAAGTGATCGACTGTTGCTTGGAGTGTGCGAGATAGCCGTCGATGTGCTCCGTCGTGTTGCGGCCAACAATTTGGCGAGTCATGTTACAGCACAAAGGTCGCACACAAACCAAGAAACCGTAGAAGGTCGCGAGACAGGTCTCGGCGACTTCATCGACACGTTCCGATGCCGAGCGCTAATTCCAATGCGGCGGCTGCCAGCCGTTGACATCTTTTCGCGCAAGAGGCAGACTGCATCGCAAGCTGGCGCTGGCGACCGCTACTCGAGAAGCTTGGTGCTTGAGGCCGCCGATTGGCCGAATCGCGCCGGGCAAGTCGCCACAATTACGCAGCCCACAAGAGTTCAGTCCTCCGCGGAGAGCCACTGCGGGGCGTCACGCATTCTATGAGTATCTGCTGTATTGGAGCCGGTTACGTCGGTGGTCCGACGATGGCGATGATCGCCGCGAAGTGTCCTGACATTCCGGTGACCGTGGTCGACGTCGACGCCACACGCATTGCCGCGTGGAATTCTGATCGGCTTCCAATCTATGAGCCGGGCCTGGATGCCATCGTCTCGGCCGCCCGCGGGCGGAACCTCTTTTTCTCCACGGATGTGGACGACGGAATTCGACGGTCGGACGTCGTCTTTGTCAGCGTCAACACTCCAACAAAGAGCTACGGCATCGGCGCCGGAAGTGCCGCCGACCTCACGAATGTCGAGCTCTGCGCTCGACGAATTGCCGCGGCCGCCAATGGCAATAAGATTGTCGTCGAGAAATCGACGCTGCCGGTCCGCACAGCGGAGTCACTCAAGCGGGTCCTTCACGCGAACGCTTCCGGGCACTCATTCGAGATCCTGTCGAATCCAGAGTTTCTCGCCGAAGGAACGGCCGTCTCGGACCTGGAACATCCCGATCGGGTTCTGATAGGAGGCGACCGCACGACGTCCGGAGAACGAGCGATCCAGATACTCGTGGACGTTTATGCGCGGTGGGTGCCGCGCGACCGAATCCTGACGACCAATGTCTGGTCCAGCGAGCTGTCGAAGCTCGTATCGAATGCGCTCCTCGCGCAGCGCATTTCGTCCGTCAATGCCTTATCCGCACTGTGCGAGGCGACTGGTGCCGACATCGACGAAGTGACCTTTGCAGCTGGCCGCGACAGTCGCATCGGCTCCAAGTTTCTCAAGGCCTCGGTGGGATTCGGAGGCTCTTGCTTTCAAAAGGACATCCTCAATCTCGTCTATCTCTGCCGCCACTACGGCTTGGAAGAAGTCGCGAAGTACTGGGAACAGGTGGTCCACATCAACGATTGGCAGAAAGCCCGCTTCGTTCAGCGCATGGTCCGGACGATGTTCAATACGATCGCCGGAAAGCGGATCGCAGTGCTGGGCTTCGCGTTCAAGAAGGACACCAATGATACGCGTGAATCCGCCGCGATCGACGTCTGTCGGGCTCTGCTCGCCGAGAGGGCGAGGCTTGCGATCTACGACCCCAAGGTTATGCCAGAAGCCATTCTGAAAGAGCTTCTTGACGTGACAGGCTCAGAGCCACAACACCTCGAGCGATCTGTTGTCATCGCGACGGATGCCTACAGTGCGGCGGCGGGCGCAGACGCGTTGGCCGTCGTGACCGAATGGGATGAATTCAAGTCACTCGATTTTGAACGGATCTATGGAACGATGAAGAAACCGGCGTTCGCCTTCGACGGCAGAAACATCCTGTCGCAAGAAGACATGCGGAGAATCGGTTTCGAGATGCACAGTATCGGAAAGCCGCTCGCGCAGAACGGGTGATTCGGCCGCAAAGGACCGGCTTCGATCTAGGGCGTGATCGGCCTCGTCGAATCACCCAGAATCTCCGCGGCCGTCAGCGCTCTGTTATAGATTCGAACCTCGTCGATCAAACCGGCGAAATACTCTCCCCAGACCGCATTACCGCCAATCCGAAGCGCTCCGGTGGAAGTGAGCATCGCCCCGCTGACCGCGCGAGTTCCCACCTGGGTGCCGTTGACGTAGAGTCTCAGCGTCGTGCCATCGTAGGTCGTCGCCAGGTGAGTCCACGTGTTGAGTGGAATCGCCGCGGTCCCCTGCGCCTCGAGCGGCTGCGTTGGGGCCGACGCGCGAGTGACATACACGACCGGCCTGTTCAGGTCGGTGTGTGCATAGAGGTTGTAGATCTCCCCATTGGGGCGCTCTTTGATGAGCACGTTTCGCCACGCGGTGCCCAGGCTCGCCGGATTCACCCAGGCTTCGAGCGTCATGCCCGTAGTCAAATCCAGTGTCGCCGAGTCGTTGACGGTGACCCAGTCGTTGACGCCATCGAAGGACAAGGCGCCACCGAATTTTCCGGTCGTCACACGAGTTGCGCCGCTGATAGTGCCGGTCTGGTTGCTTCCGCTCGAGTCGGCCACAGTCGTCCCGCTCGCCTCATTGAAGCTGTAAGCCGCTACGAGCCCGGTGGGCGGCGCTGCGGACTGGAAAGCTGCCGTATACGTCTGGTCAGCGGCAGGAACCACGATGCTGTGGCTTTGAGCGCCTCCGTCTGACCAGCTGCTGAACGAGTAGCTGAGCGATCCCACCACTTGAGCCGGGGCCTCAATGGTGTGCTGAAAGCCAGTCAACGTGTCCTTCACAAAAGGTGTCTGCCTCGGTACCCCGTCAATGGACACCGACAGCCCCGCAGGATTTGTCGCGAACGTCAGGTTCACCTTTCTGGGATTGACGATCACAGAGCTCGTGTGTTGATGCCCAGCCGAATCGGTGACGGTCAGGATGAACTCATAGCTGGTCGCGCCGGAGAAATCGTGCCCCGAGCTCGGAATCGTAAACGTGCCGGAGGTCACCCCCGATACCGACATCGCCGGGTGCGCGTGCGTGTCGTGCCGGAAGAGCACCGTCCAGGAGAACGCCGACGCTGGCAGCGTGCCGTCTTCAGGGTCGCTCCCCGTGCCACTGAAGGTCAGCACGTTACCCGCGCTGAACGTGAGACCGTTTGCGGGCGCGGTGATGACTCCCGTCGGCGGATTCCCGACGCGGATGACCAGTAGAGTGGCCAATGTCGTATTGAGGCCATCTGAGACGGCAAGCTGTGCCGCGTAATCGCCGGGCTGCGCATAGACATGCGCAGGGTTGGCCTGGGTCGATTGCGTGCCGTCGCCAAATGTCCACAGGTAGGTTAGCGGCTGATTCTCCGGATCGGATGAACCCGCGCTCGAGAAGCTCACCGACAGCGGAGCATTTCCGGAAATCGGCGTCGCGGAGGCCAGCGCAACCGGCGGCTGGTTACCGACCACATAGCGCACGCGCCGTATGGCTGCGGGATTCTGGGTCGAGAGCCAACCCCATCCGAAGTCGATGTAATACACCGACCCATCCGGGCCCGGCTTGAGCATGATCGGATCGAAGGGAGAATCGAGCGCCCCGTTGTTCGGCACGAAGTTGTTGTTGCTGGTTGCGACATTCGACGCGTCTAGCGTCAGGTACCGCAACCAATTCTGCGCAAAGTCGCCATAGAAGTAGGCACCCTGATAGGCAGACGGGAATTGCGTTCCTCGGTAAACGAATCCTCCCGTGATCGCGGCGTCACGTCCGCCGTGCGAGTAGCTGAAAATCGGGTTCGTCATGCCCGCTGTGCCGCAGGGGCCCTCGCACGTGGGCCAGCCGTAGTTGGCTCCGGCCTGTCCGAGGTTCAGCTCCTCGACCGAGCCGCCCCCGACGTCACCGATGAACATCCGCCCGGTGGGAGGATCGAACGAAAAGCGATACGGATTCCGCAAGCCCCTCGCCCAGATCGCGTCGAGGTTGGCGCCGGCGCCGTCGTAGAACGGGTTGTCGGTCGGGATGGTGCCATCCTTGTTGTAGCGAAGGATTTTGCCGTGATCCCCCGTGAGCGACTGGACGCTTGAAGGGACGCCGTTGTCACCGGTCGTGATGTAGAGCTTCCCGTCCGGCCCAAAACCCAAGCCGCCGCCGTGATGATCGGTGCTGGTTGAATTGGCCACTCCCTGCCAGATCACGAGTTCGGACG
The DNA here is from genome assembly GCA_963773005.1 of uncultured Acidobacteriota bacterium. Lineage (GTDB taxonomy): Bacteria > Acidobacteriota > Vicinamibacteria > Vicinamibacterales > 2-12-FULL-66-21 > DATBJJ01. Next base: position 386,707 of record CAVYZR010000009.1, on the reverse strand, counting down.
ACAGGCTGGCAGTGTTCCCGACCATCGTGAAGCGCGAGACGCGGTCGCGTTGCGGCGATCCCGCAGTATAGAAGATGTAGATGAACCCGTTGGTGGCGAAGGCGGGATCAGCCACGACGTTCACGAGGCCGCGCTCACCCCCGGCCGTCACTTCTTCGTTGATGATGTTGGTGAGCTGCAGCACGGGTGTCGCGCTGATCACCGAGCTACCGGGCTGAAGCACCACAATCTTGCCACCGAACTCCGTGATCAGCATCCGGCCATCCGGCAGGAACTCGAAGGCGGTTGGGAACGTCAGTCCCGTGGCGACTACGATCTCGTCGAAGAAGTTCGCGGGCATGGCCCCGCCGCTCTGGTACACAGAGAACGCGATCTCGAAGTCGGTGGGGTTCGCATTGGTGGCCGAGTCCCGACACCGTACCGAAGAAAGCGTAGCTCATGCCGTTGGTAAGACCGGTGATCGGTGTGGAGTGCGACGTGCCGTTCGTGACGCTGAACGGGTTCGTCATCGCGGCATACGCCACGCCGGCGGTCGTGCTGTACCGGCAGGTCGCTGTTTCGTTTGTCGTCAGGCTCAGCGTCGTCTGCGTGGTGCCGACTGGCAGCGACCCTGCTGGCAGCCCGTTCGAACGCACCGGCGGCGTCGTGTCTGTTGGCGGCGGGGCTCCGACAGGCGTAATCATGTCCGTTTGGATCTCAGCCTGCGTCAACGCCCGGCTGTAGACGCGCACCTCGTCGATCAACCCCGCGAAATACTCACCCCAAATGTTGTTCCCGCCAATCCGCAGCGCTCCCGTCGACGTGACCATACTGCCCGTCTGTGCGCGCGTCCCCACCTGTGTCCCATTCACGTAGAGCCGGAGCGTAGCGCCGTCGTATGTCGCCGCCAGATGCGCCCACGCGTTGCCGGTCAATCGCGTCGACGTCGACGCCGACGTCGGGGAGTTGGGTGCGGAGCCCAGCGCCGTGTAAATGACCGGCCCGCCTACATCCGTGTTCGCGTAGAGGTTGTATACTTCGCCGTTCGGACGCTCCTTGATTAGAACGTTGCGCCAGGCGGAACCGAGCGTCGTCGGATTCACCCACGCTTCGAGCGTCATTCCAGTCGTCAGATTCAGCAGCGCCGTTGAATTCACCGTCACCAGATTGCTCGAACCATTGAACGACAGCGCCCCCCCGACTTTTCCGCCGGTCACGCGGGTCGCGCCGGTGATCGTGCCCGTCAGATTGTTGCCGCTCGAATCCAGAACGCTCGTCCCGCTAGCCTCGTTGAAGTTGTACGCCGCCACAAGCCCGGTGACAGACGGCGCGATGTAGGTTGCGGTGTAGGTCGTGGATGTCACGGGCGTCACATCGTGACTCTGCGCTCCCCCGTCCGACCAGGACGAGAACTGATACGCGGTCGCGCCCTGGACCTGTGGCGTCGTGGCCGCAATCGTGTTCCGAGAGTTTGCGATCACCGTCCGCGTGAACGGCGTCGCACTGCTCACGCCGCCGACAGCGAGCGACAAGCCTGTCGGGACCGACTGGAAATTCAGCGTCGCCGTTCGCGGGTTGATCAGAACACTGGCGGTGCTCTGGAGGCCGCCGGCGTCGGTCGCGGTCAGACGAATCTCGATATGCGACGGATACCGGTTGTCCGGCGCGACAAACGAGCCGCCGGCAACTCCCGTGACGTTCTGAATCGTCTGCTGAGTACAACTCGAGGGGCAGTCATGAAGGATGATCGACCAGGAAAGTGCGGACGCGGCAAGGGATCCTTCCTCGCCGTCGGTCGCTCCACCGCTGAAGCTCAGCGTCTCGCCGACAGCCCAAGTGGCTGTGGCGATTGGGCTCGCAATCGACGCGACCGGAGGAGTGTTGTGCGCGACCACCACGACGGCAGCCACATCCGACAGGCCTCCGGAATCAGTCACGCGTAGACGCACCGTTCGGGCACCTGGAGTCACGTAAGTGAACGCGGCCTGGGCTGACGCTCCATCATCGAAGAGGCCGTCGTCGTCAAGATCCCACGCATAGGTCAGCGGATCGCCCTCAGGATCGGTCGAGCCGGCGCCATTGAAGGCGACCGCCAGCGGTGGCTCGCCAGACGTGGGGGTCGCCTGCGCAACGGCCGTGGGCGTGAGGTTGCCACGCTCGTACTGAATGCGGCGGACGGTTCCGGTATCGAGGCTCGGGTAAAACAGATCGCCGCCGGGGCCGACCTTGAGATCAACCGGCCCAGCCGCATTCGACAACACGGTTGCACGCGTCGCCGGATCTGGCAGGCCGGTTGGACCCTTCAGCATCACGGCAACACAGTTGCGGGCGTAGTCGGCGAAGAAGAGCGCGCCTTGATACAGGGCCGGGTAGTTTCCGGTCCCATAGAACGCCAGCCCGGCGATCGAGGAGCTCGCGACGGCGCACGTATCGCCGGACCCGATCGGCTGCCCGTGCTGATACATGAAGAACGGCTGCGTCCGTGCGCTCGGTTGCGCCGAGAGTTTCGTGCAGATCGACAGCCCCGCGTAGCCGGTCGTCGCCTGTCCTTCATAGCAAGGCGACCCGAAATTTTCGAGGACACCGTCGGACGCATCGGTCAGGCGGTTGATCTCCTCCCACCCGCCCACGCCGGCATCGCCCAACCAAATCTCACGTGTGCCAGGACGGAAGGTAAAGCGAGACGGATTTCTGAGGCCGTAGGCCACGATTCTGTTCGCGTTCGCGTCAAGGGACGTGCTGCTGGCCGCGGCGTTGGCATCGAGCGAGACAACCGCGCCCTCCAGCCAGCCGCTGTACCAGGAGTGCAGGCGACTGCCGCCTGCCAGCCACGTGTGCAGAACGGCCGCTTGGCCCAATTGAGTATGGAGGGCCACCATATGAGACGTCCAGGCACTTTGGTCGCCACTGATCCACAACCGGTTTCGCACTCGAAACGCTTCGGCGCTCGAGATCACGAGCGGGGGGATCTCGTAGAGATCGAAGTTCGCCTCGGTCCCGAAGTTCTCCACCATGCCGGAAAACGCCGACATATTCGTAAACTGCGCCGGCCCGTCCCAGGCCGCCGCCGCATTGAAGACATTCGGGTTTCTCAGAATCAGGCTGAGCGCACCCGTCGCGGATTTGCTGAACCCGATCAGCCACCGCTGAATGATCTCGCCGGGCGCCGCAAACGTATCGCCGAAGGGTACCAGGTCTTTGACGATGAAACTCTCGAGGCGGCGATCTAAGTCTGAAACGTGGTCGCCGTACCAGGGCTCGATGATGAAGCTCGGCGCGATCAATGTGACGTTGAACCGGTTCGGCACGTCGAGCAGGCGGAGCTCCTCCAGCCCATCGCTATACGGCGACTCCAGGCTCGTCACACCAACCTCGACCGGCAGCACGTACATGAAACGGTGCGGCTTTCCCGGCGCCGGATTGGTTGGTTCGAGGATGCGCACCTCGGTAGGGTTCGGTCCCTGGAAGACGGACGTTACCGGGAACGTCCGCACGTTGTTCCCGTCTACGGTGCTCGGACCTACGACCATCGACGACGTTCGCGGCAGGTGCCTGCCGGTGTTCGGGTCGATTCGAATGATGGCGCCGTCGAGCGTCGTCGGATCAGCAGGAGTCCGGAGATCCTGACTGCGAAGTGCGCCCCCCTCATTCGTCGGGTCGTTGTTCGGGTTTCCCACTTGACCCGAATCGACGAACAGCCCCGCACCATCGCCAGCGCTCGCGTACAAGGCACCATCGGGACCAAACGACAAGCCTCCGACCGAGTGGTTCGCAAACTGCTGGAACCAGTCTGCAACCAGCACCGTCTCGGGGCCCGTCATGACATTCCCGTTGGCCTGGAGGCGCGTCAGGCGCCCGCTGACCACGCATCCCTGACCGACTGGATCTGGACAAGGGTCCGAGACCACGCCGGGGGTTCCCCATCGCGGAGCCACCCCACCGATGGCGGCGTCGTACGCATAGAGGACGTACACGTAGGGCTGGGTCGGAAACGTGGGGTCCAACGCGAGGCCGGTCAGGCCGGCCGAGCCAAAGTTGTAGACGTTGACGTTGAGATTGGCGAAGACCGTTGGGGTCGTATCGGAGAGGCTATCGAAAACCTTGATAATGCCACTCTTCTCTGCCACGAAGATTCGGCCGTCGGCGGCGAACTGGACGGAGGTGGGCTGAACGAGGCCGCTGAAAATGACCGAATCCACGAAGCCCTGCCCGGACACCGAGAACGACCAGGTCACCGCGCCGGTGAGGACGTTGCCGGCCAGATTGGCGGCGCCGCTCACCGTTGCTGTGAAAGTGCTGGACGGACTCAGGTCCGTGGTCGGATTCGAGCCTCACGGTCCTTGTAGGTGCATCGTACGCCACGGTCGCCGGCACCAGAACGTTGGCGGCGTTTCTCAAGGAAAAGGCAATGGATGCCGGCTGCACGGGTTCGCTGAAAGTCGCAGTAACGGTGACCGTAGTTCCTACGCTCCCCGAGCCCGCAGCCGGTGACTGGCCGGTAACGATCGGCGCTTGAGTATCGCCTTGAGCTGGAACGCCCGACAGAGAACCCGCAAGAACGATAGCTACGAGGAGTGCGATTGCGGCGAACCGGCGAGGGCGCGCAGAAGGTGCCGGTCCGGCGTATGAGTGACGCGTCTTGGCCATTCTTGAAACTGGTTGAGGCAGCTACGCTCGATGTAGACGTGGCTTGCAGTTATGTCGGCGAACTGATGCAGCAAGACTCTCACCATGCTTCTCCAACCAAGACTGTCGAGAATCAAGTTTAAGGAGTGGGACCTTTCCTATTGCTTGAATCTAGTTCGCTATGGGGAAGACTTTCGTCATTCGATTGGATGGTGTTGGCGCTAGGCCGCGTCGGCACACCATCGTGTCGATCTGTGCGGTTTGGGGCATGCGTACACATTGCTCGACATTCCGGCTCGGGCACGTAGGAAATCGGGACGCGAATAAAGCGTGGGCGCTGGAATGCGTATTGCCACAGATGCCACGATAGCGATCGAGGGGGGCCGTCGCGCCTGCGGCGTAGAGTCCGCATTTCGTCGCCGGCCTTCCCTCGAAACTGTCGAGAGCGGCGCTCGCATGCCGTGAAGAAACGCAGGAGGACAGGCAGTGGGGCATCGTACGGTCGTCGGCGTCGAACAAGTCCCGACGAGCGTGGAGCCTTTGCCAGTACCAGCCCCGCTGCCCGGAACTGATGGCGCTCAACTGTGCCGGCTCTGCCACAGCCCCGGGCCTCTGGGCATGGTCACGACCGACACCGGCGAGCGCTACGCCGCTTGCGCCCCTTGCATCTCGACCCTCTATCAGTCGTAGGTCGACTAATCGATCGAGACCTGCCCCTTTTTCGAGCCGGTTCGAGGTCGACGCGGACCGGCACCATCACCAGCGCGTCGACACGAACCACCGGACCGATGACCGGACAAGGTTCCGCATCCGCATTCGAGGCCGTTACGCGGACTTGAGGCCGGCCTCCACCAGCGAGCACATCGCGTGCATGATGGTCCTGTGGACTTCCTGCACGCGAGCCGTCGAGGACTCCGCCACGTTGAGGTGAATGTCCGCGTCGGCCCCCATCTTTCCCCCATCGCGCCCGGTCATCGCAATCGTGACCAGGCCACGGGCTTTGGCCGCGGCGAGCGCAGCTTCCACGTTGCGCGATCGGCCACTCGTGGAGATGCCAAACGCCACGTCACCTTTCTGGCCAAGCGCCTCGACCTGCCGCGTGAATACGATGTCGTAGTTGTAGTCGTTGGCAAGTGCCGTCAGAATGCTCGTATCCGTCGTGAGCGAGACGGCCGCGAGTGCCTGGCGTTCCTTTTCGAACCTCCCGACCAGCTCTGCGACCAGATGCTGGGCATCGGCGGCGCTGCCGCCATTGCCAAACGCCAGAAGCTTGTTGCCGGCGGCCAGGGCGCGATTTATGGCGATTGCGGCCGCGGCAATTGGCTCGAGCCCGCGCGCCGCATAGCGGTCGTGGGCGGCTGCCGCCTCCTTAAATATGGCTTGGACGACGGCGGACTGATCGGACATTCGAAATCCTCCAATGATGGGGACAAGCGCCGGGTCCTGATGTCGGGGATCCGACATCACTTTAGGGACGACATTGTCCGACTAAAGTCGGCAGAACACTTGCCTTCTTGACCACAGCTCCAAGGGTTGCACCGTGCGTTCAGTAAATTAAGTGCAACGATTGCAACAATTTAGATGGCATCGCTGGCTCATCTGGCCAGCCTCACCGCTCGGAGCACCGTTTGCGATCTAGGGAATTGCCGCGCCAACCAGCCATGGCTGGACTTCCGGGCCGGCATGGATGCCATGACCCTGAACGAGCCGACCGATTCGCTTGCGACGTGGGTGTCAGACTTTGGGAACAGACGCGTGCTGGTCCTGGGCGACGCCATCCTGGATGAGTACCTCCTCGGCCAGTGCACCAGGATCTCGCCGGAAGCGCCCGTGCCCATTCTGAAGGTCACGAGCGCGCGACGCGTCCTCGGAGGCGCGGCCAATACCGCTGCGAATATCGTGTCGCTGGGGGGCCATGCGTCGCTCATTGCGCTCGTGGGCAATGACGAAGGGGGCGCAACTCTGAGCCGGTGTGCGGCCGAAGCCGGGGTTGAACTGCACGCGGTAGACCACGGCCTGACGACGCTGCGCAAGACGCGTGTGGTCGGACAGCAGCAGCAGGTGGTGCGGCTGGACTACGAGGATGTCCGGCCGCTGTCGGCAGAGATCGAGGCGGCAATTGTGGAGCGCTTCGACTCGTTAGTCGCCACCTGCGACATCGTCGTCATCTCCGACTACGCCAAGGGCTTTCTGTCGTTGTCGCTGGCGCGGGCCATCATCGATCGCGCCCACGCCGCTGGACGTGAAGTCATCGTCGATCCTCGCCCCCAGCATAGGGACTGCTACGTGGGCTGCGACTATCTGACGCCCAATTGGAAGGAGTCCTGCGCGATTCTTGGACTTCCTGACGTCGAGCCGTCGCAGGCGACGGTCACGGCCGTTCAGCGCGATCTGGCGGCGCAGCTCGGCACCAATGTCGTGCTCACGCTCGGCCAGCACGGCATCTCGTTCTTCAGCAGAAATGGCGCCGAGCAGTTCTGGCTGCCAACGCTGGCACGAGAGGTGTTCGACGTCAGCGGCGCGGGCGACACGGTCGTCGCGTCGTTCGCCCTCGCGCGCGCCTCAGGCGCCGACCACGCCACGGCCGTCGCGCTGGCCAACAAAGCGGCGAGCGTTGTTGTCGGCAAGTTCGGAACGTCGACGGTTACACCCGAAGAAGTCCTGCAGGATACGGACGCGCTTCGTCTGGTCGGCCGCCGCGCCCTCGCGCCGCTGACGGCGACGCTGAGGGCCAAAGGTAAGCGCGTGGTGACAGTCAATGGCTCGTTCGACGTGCTCCATGGCGGGCACCTTCACATCCTGAACGAGGCGCGACAGCAGGGAGACGTCCTCATCGTCGGCCTCAACAGCGACGCCTCCGTCAAGTCGTACAAGGGCCCGAGCCGCCCCATCATCCCGGCGCGGCGCCGCGCCGAGATGCTCCTCGCGCTGCGGATGGTCGACTACGTTCACATCTTCGACGAGCCGAATCCGATCGCTTTTCTGGGAGAGATCAAGCCGGACGTGCACGTCAACGGCTCTGAGTACGGTGAGGATTGTATCGAGCAGGAGTCCGTCACGCGGGCGGGTGGGAGGCTCCACATCGTCAGCCGGATTCCGGGGCTATCGACGTCCGGCCTCCTGGAGGCCCTGCAGGAAGCGGCGCTGCCACCGGAGGCTGACGGCCGCCGCGCATGAGGAAGCGGCGGCCGCGCGAGGCGGTCCGCCGGAGCGGCTACACGTTTGCGTACTGATTGCGCCGTATCACCTGATAGCCTCTGATTAAGTCCTGAATCCCCGCGTCCAGGCCCATCTTCGTCGCAAACCCAGTCGACTCGATGCGCGCGTTGCTGACGATGTAGTTCCGCTGGTCCGGATCCTTGCCCAGCTCAGCCACCATGTACGTGAACGTCGGGATGTAGGTCTTGATGGTGTCGCACAACTCTGCCTTGCTGATGTTGGCGTCGCTCAGTCCGACGTTGTAGGGCTTCCCCTTCATGCTGTCATAGTTGGCGAGCGCGTGCTGAAAGGCGTGCGCACCGTCCCGAACATGGAGGTAGTTGCGCTTGAAGTGCGGCTCGAACAGGACCACGACCCGGTCCCCCACAGCGCGGTAGACGAAGTCGTTGACCAGCAGGTCCAGCCGCATACGCGGGCTCGTCCCGAAGAGCGTTGCGAAGCGAAATGTCACGCAGTTGCCACGGTCAAGCAGGTACTTCTCAAGTTCAACCTTCAACCGGCCATAAAGCGAGATCGGACGCAGCGGCGTATTCTCGTCGCAGTGAAGGCCCGACTCTCCCACCCCGTAGCCGCTATTCGTCGATGGGAACACCATCATCTGCTGCGGGCTCAGCTGCTCCGCAATCATGCGCACGGCGTCATGATTGACGCCTTTGGCCATCCAGGGGTCCTTGTCGCAGATCGGGGCCCCCGTGAGGCATGCCAACGGCAGCACGGCGTCCGCCTTGGCGACAAGTTCCGACACCAGCTTGGCGTCGCGGGCGTCGCCGCGAACGATCCGCAGCTTCGGATTCACACAGCAGTCGAGCAGAGGTGTCTGTCCATAGAGAAACGAATCGAGTACGGTCACGTCATGGCCGTCCGCGAGCAATGCCGGTATCAACACTGAACCGATGTATCCGGCCCCGCCCGTGACGAGAATATTCAGAGGAGTAGCAGTCATATCGTGAGTATCACCTCATGCAACTCGCACCTGGCAGCGGCACCGCGGCCGGCGCGAGTCCTGATCTGAAAAGAACAATCGAATGGGCTAGGTCCGGCACTGGAGCAAGCGTTGACAAACGAAACGGACATCCTCACGGCTCAGTCCTGCCCACGTTGGTAAGCACACGGCGCGTGCTGCAAGGTGGTCGGCGACTGGATACCGCTCGCCCGACAACAGGTGCTGAAATATCGGCTGCTGGTGCATGGGATAGTAGATGCGTCGTGCATCGATCCCGGCATGTTGCAGCGCCGCGAGAACCGCGTCACGGTCGCTCGCAAAGCTCTCGTCGACGACTGCAACGAACTGCCACCAGGCATGACGAGCCCACTCTCGCTCCTCTTGCCACGACAGTCCCTCCACGTCTTGCAGTTCCTGCCGATACCATGCGGCCACCTCACGGTGGCGGGCCAGCAGGGAGTCGAGGCGCTCGACCTGCGCCAGCCCGATGGCCGCCTGGAGGTTGGTCAGGCGGTAGTTGTAACCCACAACCGGATGCCAGTACCTTTTTTCCTGCGTCATTCCCTGGTTCTTCAGGAGGCGTATCCGCTCGGCCAGGCCATCATCGTCCGTGGTGACCATTCCTCCTTCGCCAGTCGTCAGCATCTTGTTCCCGAAGAAGCTGAACGTCGCGACGTGTCCGAGTGAACCTACAGGCTTGCCGCGGACCTGCGCCCCATGCGCCTGCGCGGCGTCCTCGATGACGAACAACCCATGACGCCGCGCGACCTCGTGAATCGCGTCCATGTCTGCCGGATGCCCGCGCAGGTGTACAGCGATAATCGCGCGTGTCTTGGCGGTGATGTGCGATTCGAGCCGTGAGGGGTCTATGGACCAGATGCCTGGGTCGATGTCGACAAACACCGGCTTCGCACCGCAGTACACCACGGCGTTTGCGCACGCGACGAACGTGACGGTGGGCACCAGTACCTCATCGTCTGGCTCTAGCCCCAAGCCCAGCAACGCCAGATGGAGTGCGACCGTGCCGTTCGAACACGTAATGGCATGCTTCGCATGAGTGACCGCGGTAAAAGCCCGCTCGAAGCGCTCGACGTACTTCCCGGCCGAAGAGATCCACTTCGTCTGCAGGCAGTCCATCACGTACTCGGCCTCTCTCTCGCCGAGCGTAGGGAATGATAACGGTATGCTCTTCTTCTCTGTGACGCTCATAGTGTCTTCTTACTCCTGTACGCCGTGCAGCATTGGTCGAACTCCTCCAAGTAGGGCGGAACTAGGGCGATGGATTCCCGGTGAGCTTCCCTGAACGGCCGTATCGTCTGCGCCGCGCGAGATTGCTCAACGGCAGAATAATCCTGCTCGGGCTCGTAATAGATGATCTGGCTGCCGGAGAAGTCAAGGTTGAACGGCACCGAGATCAGCTCATTGAGCTCTGCGCGAATATCGTCGTGTCTGGCGGGAGGCGCGAAGAGCAGGAGGAACCCACCTCCACCGGCGCCGGTCAGCTTGCCTCCGCTCGCGCCAGCCGCGCGCGCACGCGCGTAGAGCGTATCGACTTCATCATTGGAAACGCTGGCAGCCAGGCTGCGTTTGGCCTGCCAGGCCTCGTGCAGTAGGTTGCCGAAGCCTTCGATCCCGTCGTCTCGATTGAGGATGCTCAACCCCTCGTCGACCAGATCCTTCATGATGCGCAACTGACGCCGTCGCTCCTCCATCCCGTGGATGAACGTCTCTGCAACGGTCGCGGCCGTCCGCTTGATCCCGGTGTAGAACAGCATCAAGTGAGCGTTGAAGTCTCGGACACGCTGCGGCGAAATCGTCACGGGCCGAACCGATATCTCACCGTTCGGATGAAACAGCACATGATTCAATCCGCCGTACGCGGCATGCACCTGATCCTGCGAACCCACCGCTTCCTTGAGAACCTCCTGCTCGAGGTGGATGCTCTCCATGGCCAGCTGCTGTTTCCCGACCATTCGTCCCTGAAGCGCATGAATCGCGTGCAGCAGACCGACGGTGAACGACGAGCTGGAGCCCATGCCGCTCCGAGCTGGCAAGTCAGAATCGTGGTGGATCTCCATGCCGCGCTCGGCCTTCAAGTACCGAAGCACCTCTCTCGCGGCCGGGTGTTTGATCTCGTCGATCGCGTCGCAATACTCCATCTTCGAGTACACGATGGAGTAACGATGCTCATGGAACGGCGGCAGATAACGGCACGTGATGTAGCCATACTTGTCAATGGTCGCGCCAAGCACGGCGCCGCCATGACTTCTATACCACGAGGGATAGTCGGTCCCCCCACCGAGGAATGAGATCCGAAACGGCGTTCTGGCAATGATCATAGGTTGATCCCTTTTAACAATCGCGTGGACACGTCACGCGCTCAGTCCACGGCGGAAACGGTCCTCCGCTGAAACGACGTCCCAACGTCGCCGAGCAAGCCCTGGATCTCACTTCTACAGAGCGGCTGTAGAAGGCAGAATCCCCAATAGAGCGTGCCGCCGACAATCAAACCGAGACCAAGCGAAGCTGCGGTGTGCAGGGCGGGTGCCGCCGCGCGCAGCGCGATGAGGCCCGTGGCCATGACGGCACTCGCCGCCACCGGCGTTCGGATCGCGCGAAAAAACAACCCAGGAGTGACAGGAGATGCAGCGAAACTGTAATAGAGATTCGGCAGCAGCAGGACCGCGGCCGTCAAGGCTTGCGCCATCGCCACTCCCGTCGCCCCCCAGCCGGTCCCTGCAACAATGAACAGGAACATCGTCACCTGGCTGACCACCGTCATCACGAGAAGGCGTCTCGATTGACCACACGTGATGAGCACCGTGCCGGCCGTTCCCAGGACAGGACGAATGAAGGCCGCGGCGGCGAATATCCTGATGAAGGGCGTCGCATCAATCCACTTGTGACCCAGAATCAATAGGGTGAGCTCCTCGGCGTACACGGCCGAAAAAGCGGCAATGGGCATCGTCAGCAGGCCGATCAGAAAAACCGTCTTGGCATAGTAACGGCGATAACGCTCCGGATCGTCCTGCAGGGCACTCAGTCCCGGCTGCGAAATGCTGCCGATCGGCGCGTTCAGTTGTTCGAGCGGCACCATGATGAGCTGCTGGGCCTGCCGAAAGATCCCAAGAGACACTGCCCCGAACAGCTTGCCAACCAGCAGCCGATCGATGTTGGCAATCACGGCGTAGGACAATTGAGTCAACGTCAAGTCCGTGCCGAATCGCAGCAGGCTTCGGATGTCTCCCAAGCGGTTCGGAAGGCCCGGGCGCCACGGGCAGACCATCCAGACTCCGACTGCCGAAAGGAACGTTCGAGCGACCTCCTGCCAAACCAGGGCCCAGTACCCGAACCCGCGCAGCGCGAGAATCACTGCGAGCACGGCACTGATGACGCTTGCGGCGAGCCGCACGAAAGCCGACTGCGGCTGCTTCATCTGCCTGGAGAGCAGCGCGTCATGCTGCACCATCAGCCCCCCCCACAGGAACGCGCTGGACACGGCAATCGTGATCGGGATGAGCCTCGAATCCCCGTAGAACGCGGCCACGAGAGGCGACATCGCGCTGAAGAGGACGAAGAGCGTCGCGCCAAGCGCCACATTGATCCAGAACAGATTGCTGACCTGGTGATGGTCGATGTCGCGGCGCTGAACCGTGACCGTCGACAGTCCGAGCTGGCTGAACTGTCCTGCAATGCCGGTGACGGCCGTCACCATGGTGATGAGTCCGAAATGTTCGGGGATCAACAGCCTCGCGAGGATGGACGTCGAAGCGATGCGCAGGACGAACTCGCCCCCGCCGCCCAGAGCCAGGTAAATGGCGCCACGGACGGATTTGGCTCTGAGATTCTGCCGGAGGCCGTCAGTCGCCGATACTCCGGCGAACACATCAACCTGGTTCACTCGTGTCTCCCGGACCTGTAGGGCCGAAGCAGGCGCATTCGTGTACGCATGCGGTATGTCAGCAGGCTTGCGGCGGCACTCGTTGGGTCCGGCGCATCGCTCGCTGTCAGGATGTCGTTTGATACTCCGGCGCGCGGCGCGGTTCCCGCATCCAATCCCAACTGAGCAGCCACCGGTCTTCTTCGCCGAGCCGCATGCCCGCCGCGCGGCGATAGACTGCTCGATACGCCTTCGCCGTGCGCGTCCAGTCGAAGTCTTTGACCCGCCGATATCCGCGCTCCACGAGCTGACGGCGCAGCTCGGCATCGGTGGTCATTCGCGCTAGCGTTTCTGCAATCGCGGGCACATCTTTCGCGTCGAACATCAACCCGGCGTCGCCAACCTGATCCGGAAGAGCGGTATGGTTCGAGCTGGCCACCGGAATGCCTTCCGACCATGCCTCGTGAATCGGACAACTGTCCGCTTCAAAGAGCGTCGGCATGACGAGAAACTGCGAGAGCTGATAGACGGCGCGGAGATCGGCCTCTGAGAGAAACCCGAGGAACGTCACCTGCGACTCGAGATGCAGGTCTTTCAGTCGTTGCTCCACGGTTGGCCAGAAATCCGGCCAGCGCGATCCCGTGCACACGAGTTGCATCCGAAGGCCGCGACGATCGCGCAGGTCGGCGATCGCTTCAAGCAGCCGGACGTGGTTCTTGTGCGGCCAGGTCACGGCCGGATAGAGGGCGTAGGTCGTCGGGAGTGCCAGCCGGCTCCTGACATCGTCAAGCCGCTGACGATCGATCGCTGGGTACTGCGCCGTCGGAGGCGCCCAGGGAATGATCTGCACCTTGTCGGGGTGGAGCCCATACTGCCGAACGACGTCCTGCTTGATCCACTCTGAGCCGACCACGACGGTATGGGAGAACTGGCAGGCACCGCGGTAAACGACCTCGCGGCGGGCCAGCTCCTCGGCGGTCCAGAACTGAGGGTAATGCAGGTGCTGAAGATCGTGAGGGTTGTAGATGGTGGGCAGCGCACACAGAACAAAAGGCTGCGTTGGAAAGTGCAGCACGTCGCACCCAAGGCCTTCATAGTAGCCGTCGGACAAGTCAATCTGCGGCCGTTGCGGCGTCAGCCGATCGATCGCCCGACGGATCTTCTCGAGGGCTGGTTTCAGTCCCGCCTTCAATCTTTCCTTGGCGCTTCGTGACCGTTCCGGCGACCCCGTGGAGCGTTGACGGCGGCTCCCGGCGCGTTGAATCACGACTTGCTGATTGGGTCCGGAGTGCTGGCGAATCCAGTCTGCCTGGTCCTGGCTCTGCGTAGAGAGGACGTAGGTCTCCGGACCTTCCAGTTGGCCGAGCGAGCTCACCAGTCCTTGTGTCGACTGCGCCGTGCCTCCAGCCACTCCCGGAGTCACGTCGATGTGGATCGCGATGCGGATTCGGTTCTGCTCGCCCATGGCTAACGCCAGGCCCCAAGTAAAGTATCGGCCGTTGCGACACCGTCGGTCAGCGCGTTCAGGGGAGCCGCGTTAAACAGTGCGCGCGTTTTCATTCTTTGAACACTTTCGTCGAGATGCGCCGCCGTTCGCGCCGACTCGCGCTGCAGGCGAATGCCCTCCTCCACGATCGCTGAAGCGGTGAGCGTCGCCGGCGTCACACCCGCGTGCCAATTCATGTCCCAACACAAATCCAGGAGCTTGTCGGAACGCTGAATGGCGATGAAGGGAACCCTCTGAAGCGCGCTGAAGATGCAAAAGTGGTAGCGCATCCCGATCGTCAGATCGCAATGTTCGAGGATCGACATCACCTCGTTCGGAGAAAAGTAAGTATTCGGCACGAGCGTGACCCGATCCTTGCGCGCCATAAGGCCTGCGACCCGCATTGCCGCCGCACGATCGAATCCGGGCTCATCTCGCACCTCTTGCGCGAGAAAGATCACGTGAGCGTCGAGCTCATCAGAGAGCCGATCGATGGCGTGCGCGATTTCCTGACCCAGCCGCGGCTGCCGATCGAAACAGTCGTTCTCGTTGACGAGATTCACGCCGATCAACGGCCGGTCGGTGTCGACGCCCAACGCTTTCAAGTGCGTCGCACCAAACGCGCCATCCGAGTGATTGACCAGCCACGCCATATCCGCCGCAACCGTGATCCGTTCGGGCGGGACGCCGACGCCCAGTAGGCGTTGCTGGTCCTTCTGAGAACGCACGCTCCACGACAGCACGTGGGGCGTGATGTCTTCCTTCATGATCTTCACTGACGCGTCGAGACGCAGCCCTTCGATCCCCACGCCAACAAACACGACGGGCAGTTTGCGGCGAACGGCCCCCAGCACGAGTGGCCGCACGTCGCACAAAGGCCACTCCCCGAGCACGTCCATGATCGGCGTTCCGCCCACGAAAGCGTGGCTCGAGGCGCGCAGCTTTGCGATCCAGCGTCGCGGATCCGGGCGCGCTCCTTCGAAGTACCGGAACATCGGCTCGACGGCGGCCGTGTGCGCGGGATTGCGGCTGCCCAGGGTCACCGTCGCGCGCACTCCAGTCTGCGTCAGGAGCTGGGCGAATCCCTTCAGCGTCCCTTCGTCGCCGATGTTGCCCCACCCATAGAATCCCCACGGCACGACGATGCGCATCTTACGGTTTGTCGGAGTGCTGCTTGTCAAAGCGATAGATTCCCTGAGTGGTCCACTGCCGCTTCTCGACGCACGTCATGTGCGCAATAGCGAAGGCTCGGTTGAGCTCAACCTCACTGAGGTTGTTCATGTATCCGAAGTAACGTCGTCGAAAATGATGCCTGACGCGGCCGTGCATCCACAATCCTTCGGGCACGGCGTCGAATGACGCGATGCATATCTGAATGCCCGAGGCGGAAAGCCATGCAAGCAGCGCGTCGACGTCGGCCACGTATTCGAGAACACCGCCAAACACCGCGACAGACAGGTTCAAGTGTTTGATGTCGGGAAGCGGCTGTTTATTCAGATCGCAGACGATGGTGCCCGGGCCCCGGTCGACGAGGTCGGAGGGCGTGTAGCTGCAACCGCTGGGCAGGAACTTTTCGAGCTGCCTCCGCCCCGCGCCAAACTCGATGACCCGCGAACCTGCGGGAATCATCGCCGCGATCGCTTGTGTGCGGGCGTCCCACCATCCCTCCAGACCGCCAGTGGAGCTCCACCGCTTATAGTCGGGACGGCCCAACATCGACCTGACCGAGTTGCGTGCGACGCGAACCGTCGCGCGTAATGGCTCAACGACACTCACGCACAGACCTCCTACAACCCACCTTAGACCTTGCTGGATACTGCGTCGTGAATCTCCCGAAGAATCGCGGGAAAGTCGTACCGATAGCGCCAGTTCGGGTAATGGCTCTGGAACTTGGCGACGCTACTGATCCACCAGATGTGGTCCCCGATGCGATTGTCCTCGACGTAGGTCCATTTCAGCTCCCGGCCGCTGATCTCCTGACACGCCTCTATCGCCTGCAGCATCGAGCAACAGGAGTGCCGGCTGCCGCCGATGTTGTAGACCTCACCGGACCGAGGCGCACGGAAAAAGTCCCAGAACGCGTTCACCAGATCGAAGCTGTGGATGTTGTCGCGCACCTGCTTCCCTTTGTAGCCGAAGACTCGGTACGGCATGCCGAGCGTGGTGCACTTCATCAGATACGACAAAAAGCCGTGCAGTTCGGTCCCGGCGTGCGCAGGGCCGGTCAGGCAGCCGCCGCGGAAGCAGACCGTCTTCATGCCGAAATACCGCCCATACTCCTGCACCAGCAGGTCCGCCGCCGCCTTGCTCGCCCCGAAGAGCGAGTGCTTCGTCTGGTCGATGGACATCGTCTCATCGATACCGTCATGGTACTGGTGGGATGGCTCGATGTCGTAGCACGATTCCCGCTCGACCAGCGGGAGACTATTGGGCGCATCCCCGTAGACCTTGTTCGTGCTCGTAAAGACGAACGCCGCGTCAGGACAGTGAAGCCTCGTCGCCTCCAGGAGATTCAACGTGCCGACGGCGTTCACCCCGAAGTCCGTGTGCGGGTCGCGCGCTGCCCAGTCGTGCGAGGGCTGAGCGGCGGTGTGGACGATCACTTTCACCTGACCGCCCAGCCGCCGGAATAACGAGTCGACGCGGTCGTTGTCGCGAATGTCCAGGTCCTCGTGCGCGTAGTTCTTCAGGCACACCTGCAGTCGCTTCCTCGTATCCATCGTCGACGCATCCGCACCGAAGAACCTGGCGCGCATGTCGTTGTCTACGCCCACGACATCAAGACCTTCCGCATGAAACTTCTTCGACGTTTCCGAGCCAATCAATCCCGCCGATCCCGTCACAATGGCAATGCTCATCGTCTCCAACTTGTCGGCCTATGCCGACTTCAGAACCGCGACCTGTTTGAAAAGTCCATCCAACGATCGCGCGACCGCGTCCGGACCGTAACGGTTGTGCGCCGATTGAGCCGCCAGGCGCTCGTATCGACGCTCTTCAATCACGTGCTTCAACGTGGCCGCAATCGTCTGTGGCGAGTTGTCGGCCATATACGTAATCCCCGATTCGATGTCGGATTCCAGGGCGCCCATTGGGGTCGTGATGCAGTGCGCTCCGGCAGCCAGATACTCAATGATCTTGAACGCGAAGACGTTGCCAGGGGTCTGGCTGACGTCATGCGGATTGATGCCGATCTTGGCCTGGCTCAGGAACTGGGCATTCTCGCGACGGTTCAGCAGACCATGAAAGACGATGCCCTTGACGTTCTGCGCCTGCTGCTCCAGGCTCGCCGTCAGCTCGCCCCGCCCTGCGATGTGCAGCTCCCAGCCGGGCAGATTCAGCATCCCCCACGCAGCGATCAGTGGCTCCAGGCCCTTCCCCCGGTAATGGGTGCCTGAATACACGACCCAGTTCTTCCGGCTCTCCAGGTCTTTCCGGCTGGCACTCAAGATGTCTTCGTCGACGACGCCCCGCAACAGCATTTTGGGGATCGCCGGCGACACCTGAGAGAGGAGATGAGGGGACACGCCGACGCAGGCGGAGGCGGCGCCCATGATCTGTCTCGCGGAGTCGCCGTGCAGTCGAGATCGGAAGCCGCGTTCGGCCCTTCCACTCAGATCGACGAGCGTGTCATCTTCATACTCCAGCACGACGGGCATGCGGAGCTGATGGATGGCATACGACGCGCACACGACCTGTGGGTGTTTGAGGTTGTAGATCATTACCGCGTCATACGGCGCGGCGCGGTGCCTCCGCTTGAACAGGTTGAGCGTCTGCCGCGCCGCCCACGATCCGTTGACGAACCTGATCGGGATGGCGGACGCGTAAGACACCGCCACGTTAGGAGAGAACGGCTGGGGCTCGTCGAAGGCGGGAAAAAACCGCGGCGTATGCTCGACAACTTCGCCCTGCGAGAGCACGTCGACATCGTGCCCACGCCGGCGCAGCAGCTCAGAGACGAGCTCGATCTTCACGTTGCCGGCAAGGGCCAGGTTTCGGAGAATCGGGCGGCGTTCGAGGAGTCCCGGACCTTGGTACGGAGCTATGTACGCGATGCGCATGGTTATGGGGATGCTGCTCGGAATGACTAGTAGGATTGGGGGATGAGATTGACTGTTATTCTTTCGCCAATCGCAAATCTCGATCACACAGATTCTGCTGGACTTCGTCCAACAGGCCTCGGTGCATCCACCTGATGTGACTGATATCCCACAGCATCCTAATTGAATCCGTCACTATATTGACTTTGGAACCTGGCTGGGCCTCCCAGTTGACGGGTAGCTCGATAACCGACAACCCCAGTCGCTTGGCGATGAACAGAATTTCGACATCGAACGCAAACCCCACCATCTTCTGTCGAGAGAAGATCGCCTGTGCGGCAGCACGGCGAAACGCCTTGAATCCACACTGGGTATCAGCGATACCCTCGATCGCGAAGATGTTGACGAAAAATGCGAAGACTCGGCCGATGAACTTTCGATGAAGAGATGTCTTGACCTCCACTTCACCGGGGCGCTGCAGAACCCTGGAACCGATCGCGACGTCGGAGCCGCCTTCAATGGCCACGAGAAGCTTGGGAATCTCGTCGAGAGGCGTTGCGCCATCGGCGTCCATGAACATGACGACGCGAGCCTTCGCGTTCAGAACTCCCATCCGCACCGTCGCTCCCTTACCCATGTGCGGGCAGGACAGAACTCGGATCCGAGCATCGCTCTCCTCGAAGAGACGTGCTACGGCTAGGGTCTCGTCGCGGCTTCCGTCGTCTGCGATGACGAGCTCGAACTTGAGGTTCTGTGCCGAACACCAGCAGATCGTCTCCAGCACCGTGCGCGGCAAGCGAGATTGCTCGTTGTATGCCGGGATGACGATCGACAGCTGAATCTCTTCTCGCAGCGCCGGCTTCAGGGACGCGTGGTATTGTCCCAGGCTGGAGCGCGTTTCCTCAACGATTGACGGACTCGTCCGAGCGAGTCTCGGAGCGACCGGGCGCGACTGCGCAGAGACCAAGGCCTTTGGTCGAACGAGCGGGATTCGGTAGAAGCCACCCGCTACGTACAACACCGCACCGGTGATCGTCGTGAACAGGTACTGTGCAGCGTGCTGCAGCAGCACGATCGCGAGCGCGGCAGATGCTGGCACACCGGCGTTGATCAAGAACAACGGCGCCACTGCCTCGATAGTTCCGATGCCGCCCATTGTGAACGGCACGAGCGAGGCGAAGTTCACGACGACGAGCATCAGAAGGGCAGCCGGCAGGCTCATGCCGTCCCAAACGGCCGTGCCAATGAAGTAGCAGCAGCCAACTTCAATGGCCCAGATGAGGAGCGTGAGAGTGACCGCGCCAACCAAGCGGGAAGGCTTCCCCAACGGCAGAAGCCCATCCAGAAACTGGAGGATTTTCTCTCTGGCAAACGCAGTGATGTGCCCGGGGAACTTCCGGTGCGCGGCGGCGATGACAGATCGAATACGATCGTGGAAGCGTACTCCCATCAGGAGCGCTGAACCGAGCCCGGCGAAGGCCAGGGAAACGCCAAAGAGGGCCCATCCGAGACGACGGTCGACGGGCACAAGCGCGATGCTGACAAGGCCGAACGTCGCCAGAATCATCCCGTCGAGAATGCGCTCGGCGGCAATCGATGCCAGTGCCGTCGTTCGACCGCGATCGTCGTCCGTCTTTACTGCTGCGCAATGGGCACGGAGAACCTCCCCCAGACGCGCTGGCAGGACGTTGTTCCCCATGAAGCCGATGAGGATCAGTCGGAAGGAATCCCAATAGGTCAGGCTACGTTCCCAGATCCTCCACCGCACACCTCGCAGCACATAGGCGAACACCATCAGTGCAACGCCGGCCGTCAGGCGGTCAGGACGCGCTTTCCGAACGAACTCCATCGTCGCCTGGAAATCGGAGCGCTCGAGCAACGCGTACATCACGAGCCCGCTAACCACGAGGGCGAAAGCGAATTGCCTAAAACGTCTCATGATGCCCTTGTCCGCCTAGAAGGAGACTTCAGTCCGCCGATATGGCGTGTAAGTTCCCCGATGGTAAAGAAAACAAGCTGCGAGGGCGCTGGACACTGAGCAATGGGCAACAATGATGCCAGCAATCGTTGGGAACGACGTTCGTGAATACAAAAATCTCACGGAACGTAGCCCGCCTAGGGCGGGTCTCGACGTAACCCTATGAGTGTAGACTCTGCCCGCCGGCTGACACTTTCGAGTGTTCCGAACCGCCGTTGGCCAGCGACTGCAGTCAGTAAGCCACTGTGAATACGTCAGTTATAGAGAAATAGTAGCGTTGGTTACGTTCTTGCTTCTTCTGGGGACGGTCACCCCCAACCAGAACTGCATAAGCTATATGACTCATCGAATCTTGCTGCTCGTGTGCTGTGCATTCGGCACGGTACTGCTCGGGACGACCGGTGTCGTCCCCGTGGTCGCCGCGAATTTCCCTCCCCTGCCTACGGGGAACACTGGCATCGCATCGCGGCACCCCGGTGACGCTGGCATCGCGTCTGACCCCGAGGTCATCTTTGCCGATGACTTCGAGTCCTACACCAACGTGTCGGCACTGAGCAGCCGGTGGGACGAAATGTTCCACACTTCCAACATTCGGCTGGCAACAGAGTCCGGTAATGTCTTCAGAGGTGGGAAATCGCTCGAGTTCACTGTCCCTCAATCGGGCAGCGAGGTCAGCAACAACGCCATTAAATACGTCAGCCCTGGCCGCGACGTACTGTTCGTGCGTTACTACGGCAAGGTCGACACAGGATTCAACGCGTTGGGGTCAAGCCACAACGGCAATTCGATGTCCGCAAAATACTGCTGCCCCGGCGTCCCCGCCAACGGGACAAACAAGTTCCTCGTCAGTCTCGAGACCTGGCGCGATCAAACAAGCCAGCCCAATCCTGGCAAGCTGAACGTGTACATGTACCATCCCGACCAGCGTGACATTTGGGGCGACCATTTCTATCCAACAGGGATTGTCTCGCCATTCACGAATACACCATTCAACTACGGTCCGGAATTCGTTGCCCGTCCGGATGTCACGCCACAGCTCGGCCGCTGGTACTCCTACGAACTGATGGTCAAGACCAATACTCCCGGCCAACGCGACGGCCGGGTTGCAGTGTGGCTCGACGGCAATCTGATTGCAGACTTTCACAACCTTCGGTTGCGAGAGACGACGTCGCTCAAAATCGATCAATTTACGATCGACCTGCACGTCAACAGCAACTCGCTGGCGATGGCCAGAAAGTGGTCGGATAACGTCGTCGCAGCGACCTCATATATCGGACCGGTCAGCACTTCGTCCAGTCAAGCTCCCCAACCGCCGACAAACGTGCGAATCGTACGCTGACGCTGACGCCGGCACCTTCTGGGATGTAGCGCGTGGACCCAGTCATCCGCGTCGTGCTCCCTACCTGCGTCTTCGCCCAATGAGGCCCGCTGCCACGACGCTGAATAACCACAGGTAGGCAGGCTCTGGGACCGGGATGCGATTCGTGGTCATATTGTCAACCGTGACCTTCGCGTAGTGGCCATTGGCATCCCATGGAAAGATCGTGGCGCCAGCTATCTGCGAACTGAAAATGACGCCGAAGAATCCCGAGTGTCCCACCTCAAAGCTCCCAAGTGATTCCCATCCTCCATCCAACCCTCTCGCACCGATTCGAAAATCGCCGACCTCGTTGACGTCAAATCCGAACGCCGATCTTGGTGAAGAAAACGCCAGCTGAACAGCGTGCGTAGGGTTGGCGATTTTCCCGTGCCGTACTGCATCGATCGTCGTCTGGCCACTGGCCCTATCGACGAAGACCGTCAGGCCATCATAGGAAAGCCGGTCCATTCCGATAGCAGCCTCGATTGTGACGGTGGGGTTGGAAAAATCGAAAATCTCGATTTGGCCGAGCGCCAATTCGAAAGCTGTTCGGTCGGTGTACGTGATGGGTGCCGCCTGGACACGAGCCACGGGAAGCATGAGGACCACGAGCGCAACAAGGCGGCAACGGAAAGTCATGGCGGACCCCTCTTTCTTGGTGACGATGGACTGCTGAGATAAGAAGCGCGTGGATCACGCGCTATCTATACGCTGCGACACGAGTATCTGAAATCGATGTGTGACTGCACAAGAGGAAAGGCTGACCCAGCCGGCATGGCATCCGTCAGAAACTCGAAGGGCTTGTCTCGGCGTTGCGGAATCGGATGCGGCGCAAGGGCCACCAAAGGAGCCCCGACAGGCACAGGAGCCACCGGATGCGAGTGGCGATGCCCGATCCGAAGTGTGGCCTCGGCACCAACGGTGACGACGAAGCTGCCCCGCCCAGTGAGAGCGAGGCAGCTAATCGAAATCGAAAAATCCGCGATCCATCACGCAGAAGGCACCGGGCCGGGGCACCAGCTGGTCGAGCGCTAGTCCAACGTGCCTACCGAATAACACGAACGTTCAGAGGCGGCTGTGGCGCCGCTGGATTTGGCGGAGGGGGCGTCGTGCTGCCGCCGGTTCTCAGGGGATGTGGGTACGTATAGGGCGAATAACCGGGCTTCGGACCCTTGTTCACGAAGTAGTCCCGGTTCTCCTGAATCAGGCTGGGCGTACTGTTGGTGATGGAGTACGCTCCCGGCCCGGTGTTATTCCAAAGATAGACTGGATCTGAAACATCACCGTTCTCGTATCCACGCCCTACTTGACGTGGTTTGGGGTATGAGCCACCGCCCTCGACGATAAACGCCACCTGGTCTGGAGCACCGTACCCTCGGTTCTCCTGGGCTACGTTGTTATTGAAGAAGACAGCAGTTCCGGCTCGCAGCCAGAAGTAACGTCCAGCGATGTTCACATTGTCGGTCGAGACATGAAAGTTGTTGTGGTAGTACTCGGCATGTCTTCCGCCCCACGAACTGCTGAATCCGTGCGTAAGTCCAGAGCTCCCATCAATGTCGTTGTATCGGAAGACCACTCGGCCATGATCGTCTACGTCAGGACATTGACCCACATTCTTAAACGTGTTGTCCTCGAAGTAGATGTTAATCGAGCCATTAGTATCCTTCGTACCCATCGTGGAGGATGTATTCCAGACTCGAGAACTGCCCTCGATCAAAATCGACGCACCGTCAGGATTCGCCGATCCACCGGGTCCTGTGCCAATCCCGACAAATCGATTGTTCCAAAGGACCCCGCCCAACGCTGACCAGTAAATGATCGCAATTTCTTCCGCATTACCATTGCGCTGTTTGACCTCGAAATAGTTATCACTGACGAGGGCGACTTTTGAGCCACTACCCTGAACGTGCAAATGATTCACAGTTCCCGTGCCCTCGTTGAAATAAATCCCCGCCAGAGCGACGTGAAAACTATTCCCGGTCGTGAACGTAAACAGCGGTGAGCTGGAGTTGTTCGTGATCGTCACATTCCGCGACGCCGCACCGCCGGGTGTCGGAGTGTAGTTCTGCGCCCGTACTGCAATCTGCTTGGTCGTGCTGATCCCGGTGGTCCACGTGCATGAGCCGTCCGGTATCAAAACGGTGTCACCATCGGACGCAGACGATATGGCGGCATTAACGGCGTCCCTCGAACAACTCGCGGCAGTGATAGTGGCTGCCTCAGACTGTGCCGCGCCGCACAAGACGCTTACGACGGTACCTGCCGCGCAGGCGATCGCCCGCGTTCGCGATCCAAATTTCATTGATTAGCTCCTCTGATCTGGCTTCGATGCTCTCGGCCGATCTTGATCCTTGGATGCTCTCGGCCGACGCGCCATCGGCATGCAACGCGGATGCCAACCAAGAACAGTGGGATATGGAGACATTGCCGAAGTACCGCAATCCATTCTGTGAGTAAAGGTTACACATCTGTTCGCGGTCAGGTGTAACTCCTCTCAGGTCAGAAGAGTTCGGGGCTGCGGGCTGCGGTTTTGCTGAAATGGCGTCGACGCACGAATCCTGACCATTGATATCCAGGCCGGCTCTTTCGGAAATCTGCCGATCCCGGCTGACTGCGTGCGGATCCAGGACGCTTGGTTGACGGCCCCTCAGCACCTCGCACGCCTGCCCGGGCGGCCGCACCAGCGGGAACAGCAATCGCACCCAACAGGAAGGCTATCCACATCAGATGCCCTCGGAGAGCAGACTCCGTGACGTTGTAGAAGACAAGAACGGTCCATAGGGCAAGGCTCAGCGAGCCGACACTCGACGCCTTGACCTGTTTGGCGATACCCCAATAACTGGAAACCAGGAAGAGAACGTAGAGAGAAAGCCCGACCAGACCCAGCGTCAGGTAGACCTCGAGAAAGCCATTGTGCGCTTCGTTCACTGGTCCTGCTCGCTCCCACACCCATTGAAGGCGTTCTCCCAGCCAGAAGCTCTCGTATCCCGCACCAAGGAGCGGGTTCGTCCCCGAGGCGAGAACGACATCCCAGATATTCGTTCTGCCGGTGAGATCGGGGTTACGCCCAACTGCCACGGCCAAAGACCCGATGATATTCACGCCGAACACGAACTCGGCCAAAGCGTAGACACCTATGCCGAGAGGAATCGAGAGAGTGAGGAAGGTTGGATGTCGTCTGATCGTTTTTGTGTGAGCCACGACGATGATTAGCGCACCAATTGCAAGGCACACGCTGGATGTCGCGCTGCTTGCCATTGACAACAGCCAGAGCGTCATGCCGACGAAAGCTAGGTTCACGAGAATGATCCGGCGCCGTCTCGGATCTTGTCGATCGCTCCATCGAGTCAACGTGTCCCACAGAAAAAACAGTCCGCTGACGAGGCACAAGACGCCGAGCATGTTCTTGCTGGTAGTAACACCAATGTAGAACGCCTCGCCAGACCATGCATCATAGTGCTTGGCCATTTCCGGATAGTACTTGATGAGCACTATCGAAAGTGGTACGAGCAAATAGCAGACGCGACGTAACAAGGAACGAATGCCGCGAAGTCCATCGGCATCGGTTAGAGCCACCAAGATTGCCAGGTAGGTTCCGAGATCGCGAAACCACCGCTTGAAGGCGACGAACGGAAACTCCGACCACGCAACACTCAACAAGGAAAACAGAAGAATGGATGTCAGCGCCAGATTACTTCCGAAAAATCGCCCCCATGCGAACGAACGCGCTGACAAGATTCCGAGTGCCAGTATAATCAAGAGCACATAGATAAGCCGGTCGAAGCCATTTCCTTCGGTCATCATTTGTGCCGCTGTCGGCCCTTCAACACCAAGCCATTGAGAGGGCAATCGGGATCCAATCACAGAGAACCACAACACTGGTATCCACAGCGCCAGTGACGTCTGCTTCTCGCCGTCCCAACGGAACAACCCCACCAGAAGGATCAACCAGGCGATGAGGGCTAGTCTTGGCGGCATTGCTTCGAGCAGCTACGCTTGCAGATTTTATCGAGATCCAGTTGTGATCCAGACCGTCGCCACGCCGGCATATCGTCCGTCGACTTCGAACACTGGCTGCCCGCCATCTGGCGTCGGTCCACCAAACGTAATGATTGCCGTTGGCGCCTGACGGCGCTTGGCTGAATCATCACATCTCAGCGCCGTGTTCCAGTACAGCTGGACATCTGCAAGCGACGATGGCGGGCGGTACTGTCGAGTAATGGCGCTTTCGACAGAGTCGATCGGGTTGTCCGCCCTTTGCGCAAAGTCTATCGAGTAGCCACAATACTCGGACCGGTGCAACCAGGCCAATGCGCCTTCCAATTGGTAGGTCCGTTCACGCTCGGCAAGAAGCGGACGCGCAACCTTCGTCACGAACGGCAACTCAACGCCGGCACGAATGAAGAGCAGGGCCGCAACCGGAACCAGGATGAGCGCGGCCACGTGCGAAGCCTTTACCACAGACAACGCTTCGTCAGCCTGCGGCCATACCAACGCCGTCACGTAGGCTGCCACAATAATTGCGAACAGGGCATGCATCGGCGTACCGATGCCACCGCCAAACGGCAACACCGCCGCTGTCAGTGCCAGGAAAAAGAGGCTCCAGCAGCGCATCACGAGCAGCTTTGCCAGTACCGCCAGAACCCACAGCAGCACCAAGGGAATGCCCTTCCAGACGAATACGGCAGCGACTACCGTCGCAACACTCATTGCGGCCAGCCTCAGGCGCGCTTCCCTCTCCAGCGTGACCACAACCGCCTGAGTCAACAGGAACGCGACGAACGAAGCGATCTCATTCACTTCGTTGGTCTGATAACTGACGAGGAATCCTAAAAACCTTGTGTCGACGGACCGCGTTGCCGTCTCGACGAGAAGTGCGGAGGTATCCGGAAAGAGACGTGGCAGGCCAAAGACAAAGAATCCGACAGCCCCCGCACCCACCGTCAATATCGCGAGCGACTGCACATGTTGCCGCCGGCTGCGTCGGCGAAACGTTTCAACACAGTACCCAAAATAGAAGCCGACGAACAGCGCGGTTGTGAACGGATGCCACAAGACGAGCAGCACCGCGATCGCCGCACACTTGACTTCGTACTGGCTGAACGTGCCGGACGCCCAGAGACGAAGCAGAATGCCGAGCATCACGATCACCGGCACGTACGACAAACCGTAGACATGAAACAGGTGAACGTAACCCGAGAAGAAGACGGCTCCGACCACACACGCGACCAGCGCGAGCACGCGCCGGTACGGGGCCGTGGAGAACATGAGCCACCAGCCGAGTACAAATATTCCGTATACGCAGAATTGAAGCAACGTCTGACGCAAGACACTAGTGGGAAAAATACCCGGATCCAGAACTTGAAACGCAAGCCACGTCGTCACCTGGTGCAAGGGGCGATAGGTGGATGCAATGAACGACAGCGCGTAGCTAAAGCTCTCAGAGTTGCCCTTCGCGAGCCACCAGTACGTTTCCCTGTGGCTGGCGAAGGGCACGGCCATGAGAAACCAGAAGGAGAATCCAAGCACGGTCAGCGCGAAATACGCGAGCCTCTCGGAACGAACTCTCGGAAGAGAAGCGTGTGTGGCGACAGTTGACATCAATGGACTTTCACTGACACGTCGTCTTGACGTGTGGCTGCTCGCTGTCCGCGTAGCACCATGTAGACGGCATTCGTCACCAAACTGACAGTCGTCCATGAGTACCGCTCGGCCGCAAACGCCAGTATGAGCGAGCGACGCGCCGCCAGTTCGCGGTACAGATCGCTCGAGAAGTAACGCCTGATCGTGGCGGCCAGTCCTGCGGCATCGCGTGACTGGCACACGTAGCCCGTGCTGCCAATCACCACGTCGTCGGCGAGCGATCCAACATCGGACACAATCACCGGCAGCCCGAAGTTGTAGCCGAGGAACAAGACTCCACTCTGGAACACATGGGTGTACGGCAGCGCGAGCACGTCGGCGGCCTTGAAGTACAACTCGGTATCCGCATCCGGTATGTACTCGATGCGGACGATCGCTTGCCAAGAGCATCCAGACGTCAACAGCCGACGTTCGATCGTGCGCCAGTACTCCTCTTCCCCCTTGGGTCGCCCCGCGACGATCAGCCTGAGCTCCGGCAGGGTCTCGGCAAGAAGGATAAGCGCCTCGACCAGATATTCCAGCCCTTTGTAGGGTGCAATGTTCCCGAAGAACAATACGACTTTGTGTTCGTTCGCCAGACCCAGACGTCGACGTGCCTCCGAAATCGACAGGGTCGTGGTGGGCACGGTGTTGTTGATCCCGAAGGGAATGACGCTGATCTTCCGGGATGCGATCCCGAAGTCCGTCTCGAGCTGGCGTTTCATCTGTTGAGTGTGGACAAACAGATGATGTACAAGTTGATACTGGATTTTTAGCGTCAGACGGTTGAGAACGCTATCGTTCCCATCCCGATTCCTGGCGTTCACATTGTGAACCGTGAACACCAGGCGCTTGCCGAGTGTGCGATAGAACAGCAGCAGCAGTGTTCGATCAAAGAATTCCAGTTTGTTGTTCCACAGAATGTGAAAAATGGCTGGCCTCGCTCGGATCGCGTACCACAAGAGACGCGCGTAGTACCTTGCGACCCGTGCCACTTTCGTGGTCGTCGGCGCATCAGGGCTCGTGTCGCCGCGCAGGTTGAGGAATCGGATCTGCGGACAGTCCCGGAGCTCGGGCGCGTCGAGAAAGTCGCTACCGATCAGGTCGAGGCTGACTCCCTGCCCGACCAGGCTGGTCGCCAGCCCGATCACATAGGGACGGTCGCCCCCCCCGGTCAGCAACGCCACGGACGCCGTATCCGAGCCTGCAGCGCCGGCGCGAGTCGCATCACCCATTGACCGCACCAGCCACCGCGAACGTCGTACCGCGACGTATCTGATCGAAGATCGAGTCCATGATCCGAGCCGTGAGAACGATCTCACGGTATGAAATCGGCAGCGATCCTTTGCCCTGCGCCGCTCGATGGAACTGTTCGATCAGTTCCTTCATGCCGGAGTCCTGGTGCATCCGTTGCCGGATGATGCTGAAGGCGTTGCGCCGCGCGTTGGCGAAGTGTGCGCGTGCGCTGTTGATCGGTGGTACGAGGAACGTCAGATAGCTCTTGTAGCTGCGGCCCTCGTGCTGCACAAGGCTCCCCGTTGCGAGATCTACACTCAGCGAGTTGACCGGTCCGCAGATCCGGAACTGGTTCAATCCTGGTTTGATCTGCGTCGAGAAGCAGAACGTCGCCGTCGTTCCCGAACGGTCCCGAATCAGCACGCGCAATTCGTCGCGCACGTCCTGACCGCCCATGCTGCGCAGTCGCTCGCTCTGGTGGGCACTCGCGATCAGCTCTTCGATGTCGTCGTCGAGGAACTCGGCAAGCCGCGCAATGCCGTGGCTGATGATGTTGTGGAGAAGTTGCCCGGGAAGCCTGCGGACCCAGTGGTTCGCGTTCCCGAGCAGCGGTCCTAGGTAGCTGGCGTCACTGAGGTCGTAGGACCAGTAACTCTCGAGGTGAACTGGCCGGCCACCTAGGAAGCCGCCACTGACCAACCGGCGCATCTGCAGCATTTCCGGCGTGAACTGATAGTTGTGTCCGGCAGTGATGACGAGATTGCGCTCCCGAGCGAAGCCAATCAGCGACTCCGCTTCAGCAGCCGTGATCGTAAAAGGCTTCTCGATATAGACATGTGCACCCGCCTCGAGGCAGAGACGCCCCAGGGCGTAGTGGCTCTGGGGCGGAGTCGTGATGTGCACGACGTCTGGCGCCACCGCCCGCAGCATCTCGTCGACATCGGCGAAGTGCGCGCCAAATCGGAACCGCTCGGCGAGTTGCTCCGCCATTAACCGCTCTTTGTCGCAGGCCGCAACGATCATGCTGCCAGGTATCCGGCACATAGCCTGGACGTGCTGGTCGGCAATCTTGCCGCACCCGATGATCGCGGCACGCAACATTACCTACCCCTGCGAGACAAACTGCTGGACGAAACGCTGCATCGCTTCGTCCATCCGAATCCGTGGGACCCATCCGAGCTTCTCACGCAGCTTTCGATTCGAGAAGCGATTGCCCTTCCATTCCGCCGCACACCGGCGACGATTGAACGCGGGCGGCAGCTGCCCGTGCGACCTCCGAGAGTATTGTTCCCATGCCCAACACAATACGTAGGCCATCCGGTAAGGAAGCCGCACCGAGAACGTCGGCTTTGCCCGTTTGTAGGATCGGAGAAACTGAGCGCTGGTCAACGGTTCGTCATCGACCACGTTGAAGATCTCGCCGTCGACACCGGGAACCAAACCCGAAAGGACGATGGCCTCGGCGCAGTTGTCCACAAACGTCAGCGGTAACTGGTTGGATCCACCGATGTGGATGAAGAAACCGAAGGTGTCGATGCCAATGCGACCGGTCAGATCCTTCTTGCCGGGACCAAACACCGTTCCGGGCCGCAGGATCACGTAGGGCAGGCCGCGCTCCCGGCCGTACTGCTGAACGAGCTCCTCCTGCTTCAACTTCCCGAAGCCATACGCATCATAGCGTGCCTGCGGGTCATCCTCGAGCGGCGACGTCTCGTCGAGAACAGCTCCTCGGCGCAGCCTCAGATTCGAATACACGGCAAACGAGCTCACGTTCACAAACCGCTTGACGGTCGACTGTTCGAGAAACGCCTCGACCAGGTTCCGCGTCGCGAGAGCCGAGTTCATGAACGCTCCGGCGAAGGACTTGTCGAACCCCGCGGCCAGATGGTAGACGACGGAAACGCCTTCGGCGGCCCTGGCGCAATCCTCTCGAGTAACGAGGTCGCCTTCCACGATCTGCACGGAGCCTTCCGCGCCGAATGACGTGATCACGTCGCGCAGCCGATCCAGACGGCTCGACGGCCGCACGAAACATCGGACGTTCGAGAATCCGTACTCGAGCAGGATCTCGACGACCTTCGATCCGATGAAGCCGGCCGAACCGGTCACCAGGACCGCGTCCCGCTTCTGAGCGATGAACGGCCGTGACATCACGATATCGCGACAATCCGCTGTGGTGCTGTTGCGCTCAGCCGCTCCATCACCGCTTCGTAGACCTGCTCTAGCGGGATCGCGGACGTCGCGGCCGGGTCGAGCCCGCGGCGGTAGAAGAACTGAGTGAGCAGCGGCGAGACGAGCTGCGTCTGAACATGGTAGTGGTAAATTTCCCACGGGCTCGTGCAGTTGAACAGCGTGACGCATGGCGTCGCCGTGCCGAGCGCAAAATGCATCGGCAGGCTGTCGCCACCTACCAGGCAACGATGACTCGCGACGTCTCCCATATGTTCCAGCAAGGTCGATCGTCGAGGTAGGAGGTTCACCGTGAGCCCCGACACCTCCAATTCGCGCTTCAGATCGTCGTAGAAGGCCCAACCCTTCATCGGCCAGACCGGACCAGCAACCGGCGCAATCGCAACATCGCCGGTCAGGTCGGTCGAAGTCGGAGGCGGAAGCAGATACGGCTCGCCCCCGAAGCGCCAGCCGAGGCCTTCAAAGATGAGGTCCTGGTAGGTTCGACGATTCATCAGCTTCAGCTCATCGGCATGCTCCCGTCCGTGTCTGCTCACGAGGCTCAAGTCGAACCAGCCAGACGAGTCGTCGGTATACGCGACCTGGTTCTGGTCGCTCAAATACGCGCCGAACCGGTGGGCGTGTTGGACCCCAGCGACGAACGCCGCCACTTCGATTTCGTCCTCCAGGCTGATGACAAGGTCGTATTCGCGGTCGCGCGCCAGCTCGCGCTCTTCCCACGCAAGACTTCGCACGCGCGGAAGGCCGGCAAGCAGTTCGAGGTTCGTCCTTGCCGTGATCCAGGTCACGTCGCCCCGGAGACGGCGCAGCAAGGTCGTGGTCCGGACGACGTCTCCCGTCGCGTTCAACTTGATAATCAGTGTGTTCATTGATGTGAGAAGGGTTTACGACTGTGAAGACGACCAGCTACGAATCAACAACCGATCGATGGACTCCAGCGTCAAGGCGGCACCGATCTCTCGAACGTAGTTGCGGCGCCCCGCGATATGGTCTCGGACGATCGTGGGAAGCAAGGAGGCGTTCAAGACGCCGAGCCGGGACATCGTTCGATCGGTGAGAACCTCCTGAACGTGCCGGCTCAACTCGTGACGAAACCAGTGCCGGAACGGCAGGTACTTGTGCCACCCGAGAATACCTATCCTAGAGAGCGCGCCCAGAGCAGGGTCCGCGCGCATCAACCAATGCGGCAGCCCCTCCTTGTGCAGGTAGTCGAGCTTGAACGTGACGTCGGCGACCGTACGTCTCGCGGCGCTGCGGGCACCAGGGCCGACGGCTGTCAAGCCTCGATCGGTGGGGATCCGGGCCAAGTCCGAATTGCGGTCGCGGATCAGTTTCAATGCCGCATTCGGAGACCGCCGCGACGCCACCGGCGCCTGATAGGCCAGCGCTACGACGTCGGTATCGAGATATGGAGTTCTAAACGTCGTTTGCGAGCGACCGGCAACAACGCTGCCATAGAGACTCCAGGGAATCTCCTGAAACGCAGCAAATGTGACGGGATGAACAGGTCTGCGCTGAGCCTCCTGTTCGGCCGACGCGACATGTGGCGTAAAATCGGCACTCACCAGCTCCCCCGACAACCTGATTGGCTTGAAGGTGGACATACTCCGGAGCACTTCGCTGCCGAAGTTGCCTGTTACCCGGTACTGGAGCGAGCTGGCGAGCCTTTGCGTTGAGGTAGATCTCATGCGTCCCGGTCGCCCCGAAACAGCCATCGGTGATGTACACCGTGCGATCGACGAGCCGTCCGTAGTCAGGGAGAAAGTCGGGACCGAGACGAAGGATGTGGTGCCGCAGTTCCCGGACACCGGCGACGCGTGCGGCAATACGCTCGTCGAGGGTGCGTTCCTTGCGCCCCGAAAACGTATAGGTCACCGGCGGACTGGCCAGATCAGGAAGACACGCCACAATCATTCGCGTATCGAGACCGCCGGTAAGCGCGAGCCCGACGCCCTCTCCCGATCCCAGATACCGCGGCAGAATCTTCTCGAACGTACGCCCGAACTCCTCCTCGAACGCGTCCTCACTCAAAACCGGACTCGACTCCCATACCGAAGGAACGAAATAGCGAGACTTGCGTGATCCACCGCTGGCAAACGACCAGATCGAACCGCCTTCGAGAAACTTGATATCCCGAAACAATGTGTGCCCATCGAGCGTGCATCCGAACGCAAGGAACTGGGCCATCCCTGTCTCATCGAGCGCCCGTGTCTGCGGCACGGCGCGAAGCAGCGCCTTGGCTTCGCTGGCAAAATACACGGCGTCTGCCGTTTCGTGGACGTAGATCCGCTCCATGCCGTATCGATCATTGAAGAGCACGGCACGTCGCTGCACGCGGTCGATAACCAGTCCGCTGAACAAGCCATTCAAGTCGGCCACGAAGGCGTCGCCGTAGTGGCCGTAGAGCGCCGTCAGGCACGTCCCCTCTCCATCTCCATCTGACACGCACTCCCCGGCGAGGACCACCGCAATGTCCTTGCCGATCTGCGACGACTGCCGTGCCGCCGCAGACGCCTGGTGTGCGGTCCAACCGGCGTAGACGCCGAGTTCGGGAACGTTCACCACCCCCGACTCATAAAACGCCTCGTGCCGCATGCAGTCCACCATCGCCGCCACCAAACGCTCACACTCAGCGGATGGCTCACGGCTTACGATTCCGGCGATGCCTGGCATTGATCTATTGAATTGGTCCTGACGCCTTTCGCCGGGGCCGGCCTATCGGCCCCTAGACTCCCACCAGGACGAGCGAAGCTTCTTGAGTGGCGCCTTGATCTTCTTGGGAATCATCGCCTTCCATCCTCGGTGGGCGCCGAGCTTCAATCCGAGCGTGCCCTTTGCCGTCAGCGGCACGTAATACCGCGGCACGCGTGTTCTCTCGAAGCCGCACCGCCGCTTGAACTCGCCGAGCGAGTCGTCGCTCCAGAACAGGTAGACGAGATGATTCCAGCCCGAGCTTCTCGCAGACCTCGACTGCCTTCGCGATCGAGCGCGTTGTTGGTCGCCTTGTCCCGATGCTTGATGCTGGAAATGATCTGACCGGTGATGCCGAACCTGCCGGCGTTGCCGAGCATGATCAAGCCGATCATCTCGTCGTGGTAGTAGGCACCGATCATGTGCTCACGATGGATGTAGCGCGAGAACTGCCGCTTCACCGTCTCGAAGTCCTTGCCGTAGTGCCAGAAGCGGCGGCCCTGCCGGACAGGTGCCTCGTTGAAGATCGCGGTCATCCCCCGCACGAAGTCGTCGTCGTAGCGCGTCTCCCTGACGACAACGCCTTCCTTCTCGGCCTTGCGGATCTGGCTGCGCACTCTCGACTTGATCTGATGGTTCCACCAGTGGTCGTAGCTCTTGGACGGGAAGCACGGCGATCTCGTCCCATTCCTGGTGGAAAGGGATACCTTGGCTCGATATCCGGCAGTCGCTGCCAGAACGTGAAGATGTCCGGCCGGAAGTCGCGCTGCTCCCTGCAGCGCCGCAATCACGGCCTCGGGATCGCGCACGTCCTCGTACCACTCGTCCTCGAGGCTGACGACTGTGAGAGGCGCCCTCGCGTGATGGAGAACGTCTGACCGAGAATCTCGACGACACTCGATCTGGGCGGCTGGCCCTTGATCAGCGTGTCCTTGGCGAACACTCGGAGCGACGGCTGTGAGGACGGTGACATGATCTGTGACATATTGATCCTGCAGGTGTAGACGGCTCGCTATCGTCGACGCATGCACTGGCGCCGAGCTGCTGCGAGCGCAGTCTGCGCGCAGCCACTGCTCGAACATCACCAGACTGAACAGCAGCTTGTGATTGTCCTGCCGGCCCGACCGATGCTCGTCCAGCAGCCGGCGCACTGCCGCGCGGCTCGAGCAGGCCGAACATCAGCGAGCTGCTGTCCAGCAGCATCTCCGGGAGCGCGCCTTCAAGCGAGGAGTGGAACCACTCGTCGACGACGTTCACGGCGAATCCGCGTTTCTTGCGCGTCAGAATGGCCGGGCGGCAGGAACTGGCGGCAGACTTCCCGATGCAGCCACTTGCCCTTGCCACTGCGAATCTTCAGGCTGGTGTCCAGGCGCTGCGCGAATTCCACGACGGTCCGATCGAGGTACGGCACGCGGGCCTCGAGGCCATGAGCCATCGACAGCTTGTCGCCGAACATCAGCAGCTCGTCCGGCAGCGACGAACGGATCTCGAGGAGCTGGAAGCCGCCGAGATCGTCGAGGTGCTCCATCTGCGGCAGCAGCGCTGCCCAGTAGTCGACCGGCTCGCGTGCCCTGCGCGGCAGCAGCCCGTCGCGAAACAGTCCGTCGATCGTCTCCGCCGGCGCCAGAGAGAAGACGTGCTGATACCGTCTCGAGGCGATCCTCGATGCCGAGCGAATAGACGCCGCGCTTCAGCGTCTCGTTGCGTGGCAGCCGGTTGACCGCCCCGCGAATCAGCGCCACGGATCGCCGGACGGCAGACTGCGCCACGACTCGCCGTAGTGCACGCCGAGGTGGCGCTTGTAGCCGCAGAACAGCTCGTCCGGCCCCTGGCCGATCAGCGCGACCTTGACGTCCGCGCGCGCGCGCTGGCAGACGAAGTACATCGGCACGATCGACGACGACGCGATCGGCTCCTCGAGACAGCCGACGATCTTCGGGCAGCGACCGCTCGAACTCGCTGGCGATCGAGGTGCACGGGAATGTGGCGCGCGCCGAGGAGGCGCGCGGTTTCCGCCGCGTCCGTCAGCTCGTCGTCCTCGAACGCTCTCCCCGTATCCCACGGTGTAGGCCGGCCAGTCCCTCCCGTGCTCGTTCATCAGCGCCAGGAGCAGTCCGGAGTCGAGCCCGCCGCTGAGAAGAATGCCGACAGGAACGTCGCTGAGCAGATGCCGCTTGACCGCCCCTTTGTAGAGATCGAGCAGTTCTCTGGTCGCTTCCGCGTCGTCCTTGGCGCTCGCGAAGGGGACTGGGGTGTAGTCGTACCAGCGCTCCTCGCGGCACTGCGCCCTTCTCGACCACCAGCATCGTGCCCGGCGCGAGCTTGCGGATACCGCTGAAAATCGTCAGCGGCGACGGCGTGTATCGAAACTTCAGGAACAGGTTGAACGGCGACCGGATCGACCTCGGGCGTTGCGCTCATCGGCGGCCAGCACCGCGCGGATCTCCGATCCGAACGTCAGTCGGCCATCGTCGTCGCGGAAGTAGACGAGCTTGATGCCCATGGCATCGCGCGCGACGACGAGCCGCTCGCATGCTTGACGTCCCAGATGGCGAGGCCGAACATGCCGTTGAGGCGGCTGAAGACGTCGGTTCCCCACTCCTTGTACCCGTGGACGATGACCTCGGTGTCCGAGCGGGTGTGGAAGTGGTGGCCCCGCTGTTCGAGCTCGGCGCGCAGCTCCTTGAAGTTGTAGATCTCGCCGTTGAAGACGACCCAGACCGTCTTGTTCGGCATCCGACATCGGCTGGTGGCCACCGGCGAGATCGATGATCGACAGACGGCGGAAGCCGAGGCCGAGCGGGCCCCGAGATGAGATAGCCCTCGTCATCCGGTCCGCGGTGCGCAATCGAATCGGCCATCCGGCGGATGCGTCTCGGAGTCCGACCGGCTCGCCTCGCGACGTAGTTGAACTGGCCGGCTATGCCGCACATATAGGTGTTCTCTTTAGTGAATCCGCTCTTGAAGAACGGGTGTGACCGTCCGCGCCGCCAGTCGCTGCTCGCGATGGTAGCAGCGCCAGGCTGCGGAACATCTGCGATTGCGCCCAGCGATGCATCGGCACGTTGTCCCATCCGAGCATCAGCTGGCGTGATCGGAACGAGCCGTCCGGTTTGACCCAGTCCTGCAGGATTCCGGCCACGACCGTCTCGAGCTGTCGCCTGACACTCCGGAAAACGGTCGCGAAGCAGCAGGCACAGGTTGATGGACTCGGCGCAGTCGTACAGCTCCCGCTTGTAGACCGTCAAGCGCGGCGCCCTCGCGAATGGTCGAGGCAGTCCATCGGCGGCGAACAGGTTGTCGAGATAGAACTTCACGCCGCGAGACAGCGCATCGAGCATCGCCGTGATGGCCTGTCAGCGTGTGAATCTTGGCCAGGGCCTTCATGACGAAGCAGGTGTGGAAGTGGTCGACGAAGTCGCGCGCGCCGTCCATCGGCGTACGGCCACGAGCCATCCGCGTTCTGGCTCTCGAGCACGAACGCCAGGTTCCGCTCGGCGATCCGCCAGTACTCCTCCCTGCCAAACACGTGCGACGCGCTCGTCAGCAGGAAGGCGCGATAGGCCGCCGCGTTGACGACTCCGCCGCGCGTATCGTCCGGGGAGTATCCGCAGGAGCTGGCTGTGTCGAGACACGTGAACGTCTCTGATGTCCATGCAGACGTGACGGACGATCGACTCGAGCACGTCGCGCCACTCATCCCGCCGATCGATCTCGATAGACCTGCAAGAAAGCCTCGTACGCATACGGCGTCGACGTGATGAACGGCGTGTTGCGCGGAGCGTGCCGTTGCTCGTGACCCAGTCGAACGGGTATCCCCAGCAATACTCCTGATAGGCTGCGACTTCGGCTCTCTCTCAACACGTCCAGAAAATGCACGGCCTTGCGCAGATGCACTGTCCTCGCCAGTCGCCTGGTAGAGGATACGCAAATCCCATCGCGTAGTGCGCGTCCGCGATCGGAAAGCGCATCGGCTCGTGAAACAGCCGGCGCGCCGACGGGCAGGAACGCCTCGCAGAAGATCATCGGCGCCACAGCTAGCGTGCCCACGGTCTTGTTGCGGTAGTAGAGCGCCTTGGCGCGCCCGCCGATAGGACCGGCGAAGAAGCTCTGATGATCCCAGGACGTTTCCCCGAAGCCGCTCGAGCCATCGAGTGAAGCCGGCCAGCACATCGGCCACGCGGAGGCGTTCGGTCGTCACGAGCTCGGTCCTGAGGCCGTATCCGCCTGGTGCAGTTGGAAGGCGTCGGGGCTCTTGAATCGCGCCAGCGACGAGCAACACCGCTCTGAGCTTCTTCATCTGTTCCCGCCGGTGAAAACGCATCAACTCGGCGGTGACCGGCCGCTTCGAACGCTGCCGCACCGCTGCCCAGGCGTAACCCAGCAGGAGCGCAAGGCCCCCGACGACAAACGGCTTCTTCGTCATTCGGTAGGCGCCGCGAAACAGCTGCCAGACCGGCGAGCCCACCGAGGTAGTAGTCCTTCTCGCCGTACGAGAACAGCGCGGCGACCTCGCCGCGCTCGGCCGTTCCCATCGAGCGATGATGATGGAAGCGCTTCTCCGGGAATGCCGTCACCGTCCAGCCTTTCATGCGCGCGGTCATCACCGCGATCCAGTCGACGCCGCCGGCGGGATTGGCGACGTAGCCGCCGATGTCGCGGAAGCACGTGATACCGGAACAACTGACACGGACCGGCCACGTAGTTCTCGCCCTCGAAGCTGTCTCGCGTCGAGTCGTAGCCACCCTCCTGCGTGAAGGGCGTCCCGGCGACGCCCAGCTTGGGGATCCTGCGCGAACTTCTGCAGCAGGAACTCCATGTAGTCGGGGTCGAACGACACGTCGGCATCCAGGTTGCCCATCACCTCGAACTGCAGGTCCTTGACCGCTTCGAGCCCAGCGTTGACCGCATCGACCTTTCCGGCGAAGTTGCGATCGGCGCGCGGCGGTCGACTGCAACAGCACAATCCACGGATGCCGTTGCGCGATACTCCTCGACGATCTCGGCCGTTCGATCGGTCGAACCGTCGTCGACGATCACCCATCTCGATCGGGCAGACTGGCGTCTGGGCAACGACCGATTCGAGCGTCGTCGACGATGACGGCCTCCTCGTTTCTGGCCGGCGTGATGAGGACGTAGTTCATCGCAACTCCGTCGTGTATTCATGGCCTGTGCGAGTGGCAGCCGTGCAAGTGGCCCGATGCGCCTTTAGAGGTGAAACTCACGAATCCTTTCGCCACCTAATCGATCTGCTCGTTCGTCAGTTCCGGGAACATCGGCAGCGAGACGATCTCCTCGGACGCCTTCAACGCGTTCCGGGAAATCCGCGCTCGGTGTGTCCCAGGTGCTTGTAGGCATTGAGATACGGCAACGCAATCGGATAGTGGATGCCCGTATCGATGCCGGCGGCCTTGAGGAATGCCTGAAGCTGCTCGCGGCGCCCGGTCGGCACGCGAACGACATAGAGGTGATAGACCGCCCGGACGTCATCCAGCTCCACGGGCGTGACAACGCCAGCGCCCTTCAGCGCGTCGTTGTACCTGATACGCATTTCGCCGGCGGCTCTCGGTCCACTGTTCGAGATGGCGCAGCTTCACGCTGAGGATCGCCGCCTGGAGTCCGTCGAGCCGGCTGTTGACGCCCTCGAGATCGTGGTCGTACTTCTTCGTCCGGCCGTGATTGGCAAACATCCGCGCCGCTGGCCGCCCACTCGGCGTTGTTGGTCACGAGCGCGCCGGCGTCACCGTAGGCGCCGAGGTTCTTGCCAGGGTAGAAGCTGAAGCACGTGATGTCGGCCAGCGTCGCAATCGGGCTGCCCTTGTACATCGCACCGTGAGCCTGCGCCGCATCGCCGATGACGCGCAGGTCGTGCTTCTTCGCGAGCGCCACGAATCGGATCCATGTCGGCCGGCTGACCGTAGAGATGAACCGGGATGATGGCCTTCGTCTTGCGCGCGTGATCTTCTGCTTCGATCTGCGTCGACGTCGATGTTGTAGGTCGTCGGGTCGATGTCGACGAACACGACCTGCGCGCCGGCCATCTTGATGGCCTCGGACGTGGCCACGAACGTGTTGGCCACGGTGATGACCTCGTCGCCAGGACCGACGCCGAGCGTCTTCAAGCGCGATGAAGATCGCATCGGTCCCGTTGGCGACGCCGACGCAGTGCTCGACTCCGCAATACCGCGCAAACGCGTCCTCGAAGTCCTTGACGTCGTGGCCCGCCGATGAAGGCGGTCTCGTTCAGATGACCGCCGCAATCGCCGCGTCGATCTCGGCCTTGATCGACTGGTACTGGGCCTTCAAGTCGACGAACGGGATGCGCGTAATCGTGTTCAGTGTCTGCATGATGGCGTTTCCTTGATAACTCGATGAGTGGACGTACTACGTGGTGCGAACGGTGTGCGTACGGCAGCTCTGCGATCTGACGAATGACGCGGCGGGATTCCCGACGACGACGGCCCCAGGGGGGACGTCGCGACGACGACGGAACCGGCGCCGACGAGCGCGTTCTCGCCAATCACCACGCCAGGCAGAATCGTCGCGTTCGCGCCGATCTTGGCGCCCTTCCGAATCACCGGACCGGCCAGCTGTCCTTGACGCCCGGCGACAGCGGGTACTTGGCGTTGGTCAAGCACGACGTTCGGTCCGATCCAGCAGCCCTCTTCGAGAACCGAGAACTCGGGAATGAACACCTGCGTGTGGATCCGCACGTTGTCGCGCGATCTCGACGTGGTGCTCGATCACCGACAGCGTGCCGACGCTGACGTTGTTGCCGATCTCGGTTGGACTCGCGGATGTTGACCTTGTTGCCGGTCTGAAAATTCCCGCCGATCACGTTGCCGGCATAGATCACCGTGTGCGACCGGATGCACCGCGCCGTCGCCGATAGTCGTCGGCAGCTCGCCGTCGCTGCAGCCGCGCGGAGGTGTGCCGACGATGCAGAAGTCCTCGACGACCGAGCCTTCGCCGAGCGTGACGTTCTCGTAAATCCTGGTAAGTCGGTCATGACGCCATCCCCAGCCGGCACTTCTTGGGCCGGAAGCGAAGCTGAACGTCGGTGTTGGTCTCGATCGACTCGTAGAGCGCGGTGATCAGCTCCAGCGATTTGCGGCCCTCGAGTCCGTCGACCAGCGCGGCCTTCTTGGTCTGGATCGAGGCGATCACACCGCTGAGGTACTCGCCGAGGTTGTGCGCCGAACTCTGGCGGGTTCTTCCCGTACTTCTCGAACACCACGTCGTCGATCGGGCTGCTTGTCCGCGAAATTCCAGGTCACCAGCTCGTTCATGAAGAACCCGCCGATGACGACGCTGCCCTTCTCGCCGAGGATGCTGATCGACCCTTCGAGATCCTTGGGGCGCGTCGCCGTCGTCGCCTCGAGAACGCCGAGCGCGCCGGAGTTGAAGCGAATCACTGCGACGCCGGTGTCCTCAGCCTCGATCTTGACGAGGCGCGTCGTCGCCATGCTCCGCACCGATTCGACGTTGCCCATGAACCACGTCAGCATGTCGATGTGGTGCACGGCCTGGTTCATGAAGACGCCGCCGTCGTGCGCCCAGGTGCCGCGCCACGACTCGGAGTCGTAGTACGCCTGGTCCCGCATCCACCGCAGCCGAACCGTGCCCAGCACCAGCCGGCCGAACCGGCCCTGCTCGAGCGCCTCCCGGGCCTTCACGATCGGCGGGTTGTAGCGGTTCTGGTGGACGACGAACAGCTTCACGCCGTGGGCGTCGCAGGCCTCGATCATCCGGTCGGCATCCTCGAGGCGCAGCGCCAGCGGCTTTTCGACGACGAGCGGCCGGCCGTACTCGCACCAGATCGAGCACGTTCTCGCAGTGGGCGCCGCTCGGCGTCAGCACGGTGAAGACGTCGATCCGATCGCCGACGGCCTGCATCATCTCCGCGAACGCTCGAGAAGGCCGGGGCGCCGTACTTCTCCGAGAACTCCTGCGCGCGGGCGATGTCGAGGTCGACGAACGCGCCGATCTCGGCCTCGTCCAGGTAGTGGTTCAGCACATGCGCGTGCTTGCGGGCGATGCTGCCGCACCCCACCAACGCGAATCGCAAGTTTGCTCATGCGTTCAGTTCTCCAAGCTGTCGTTCGACTACCGCAGCGATCCGATACATGCTCACCAGCTCGGCGCCCTGCCGCTCCCACCCGTAGTCGCTGAGGAACTCGACGTGCGCTCGGTCTGCCGCCGGCGACGCTCCGGCATCGCGCGTACAGCCGGTAAATCGCGTCGGCCAGCGAGTCGACGTCTTCCGGTTCGTAGTAGGCGACCATGTCGTCGGAGAAGTAGTGCTGGATGGTTCTCAGCCGCGGCACGACCGCCGGAATGCCGAGTGACGACGTACTCCAGCAGCTTGACCGGCAGCATCAGATCGCCGGCCGACGCTTCGCCGGTTGCCGACGACGCCGAGGTCCATGGCGCGCAGATGGCGCGGCAAGCTCCTGCAGGGGAAACCCTTCGGGCTTGAACGAACACGCGATCCTCGACTTCCAGGTCTCGGCCAGCCGTCTGAAAGGCTGGTCAGATCGTCGCCGTGCCCCCACAGGTGCAAGCGCACGCCGGGAATCCGATTCGTGCAGATGCGCGACCGCCCGGATGACGAGATCGACGCCGAGCCGCTCGGCCATCGTGCCGTGGTACACGAGATTGAAGTGTGTCCGGCGGCCGCTGTCGCCGGCCAGACGGCCGGGCCTGAAGATCCGCTGGATCCGGAACGTTCATCGAGATGAACGTCTTCGACATCGGGATGCCGCGCGCGACCAGCGCGTCCCGCTGGGGCATGGTTGACGCAGATCACCCTGTGCGCGACGAGCGCACTGAGCCGCTCCTCGAGGCAGAGCGCCTTCCAGAGAGCGACGCATCCGGAGAACTTCGTCGCAAAGGTCTCCGGCACTGAATCGTGGACGTCGAGCACGACTTTGGCGCCAGCAAGTCGAGGCACCAGGCCGGCGAAGACGAGGAAGTCCGGAAGGTTGTGCACGTGGACGACGTCGAGCTCGCCGTTTGAACAGCAGGCGCAAGCACGCCGCCGAGGCAACCAGAAGAAAGCGCACGTACGAGCCAACATAGGCGAGCCGTGCTCTTGCCTCGGTACTTCTGAACGCCCAGCTCGCGAACCTCGACGCCGTCCAGGGTGAATGTCTCGCCGTCGCGCCGTTCTTCGTCGTCAGGCACCGTACCGTGTAACCCTGCGCCGCCAGCGTCTCCGCCTCGCGACGAACGCGCGCATCG
Organism: uncultured Acidobacteriota bacterium; assembly: GCA_963773005.1. Lineage (GTDB taxonomy): Bacteria > Acidobacteriota > Vicinamibacteria > Vicinamibacterales > 2-12-FULL-66-21 > DATBJJ01. Next base: position 344,217 of record CAVYZR010000009.1, on the reverse strand, counting down.
ATGGCGTAGTTCGTGTAGGCGATCATGCAGACGAAGCGGGTCACCGTCCCGGCGTCAATGGACGCACTCACCCGGGGCCGCATGTCACTCGTCGCCTGCAGGGACGTTCCGCTCAGGGCTGACTTACTCACATCGCCACCGTCTGCGTCGTTCGCGCCTCGACCCGCCGGGACTCGACGGCGACGCCGGGACGATTGATGAGGAGGGAGCCGGCGGGCATCGCCTCGCTGGCGGTCGGCGCGGTGACAGTCACGCGCGCTGAGCCGGCCTCCTGCGTGAAGCGAACCGACCGCCGCCAGCGGAACCAGTCCACAGCCTCCACGGCAGTGGCAAACCACGCACGGTGGCCCGTATCCACCTCGCTCAGCAGGGACTCGTAGGACTGTCCCCAAAGACGCTCTGGCGCCAGGCTTCGGTCGTGCCAGTTGATGACCAGCGTGCCGCCGAAGCGGCGCACGTCCGCCACGATTCGCCGGCAGCGCTCGAGGGCGTCCTCGCGAGAGAGCCCCATGCGTCCAGGATAGAAGAGCGCCGAATCCATGATGAGCAGAGGGAGCTCCAGGAGCTGTTCGGTGCCAGAGAGATGGAATACCTGCGAGGTGCCCGCACGAAACCCGACCGCGTCGTTGTAGCCCCAGGTCGAGTCGTAGGCATACCCGGCCTCCTCCAGGCGCCGTGGGGAATCGGCCGCGAAGTACAGCCAGTGCATCCTGACGCCAGCCGTCTTCTGTCCCGTCACCGACGTCAACTGGCGCATCTCCAATTGGCCTGCCTGCGTGTCGCGCCAGGCGTCGATTCCATGGACACCTAGCTCGCTGCCCCTCGCCACTGCCTGACTGGCTTCCTCTCCGACCTCGGTGACGTCGTAGGCCACCGCGCGACGCGGGTCGACCGTACCGTCGGGCGCGATTCCCGGCCGCTTCTTGAACGGCACGAGGAAGAAAGTCGAGCGCCGTCCCTCCTCGACCTTGGCGTAGTCGTCAAACGGACGCCAGGGGTCGCGCGCCAGGCCGAGGAACACAAGCGGAAGCGAGGCGAGTGCCAGCCAGTTCCGAGCCGCTTCGCCGAGCGTCCGCCGCCGGCGGGCAGATCAGCCAGTGTTCCGACGGATGCGCGGGCAACGAACCCGCCGAGCGTGCGATCGAACACGTGTCGCCGAACGCCAAAGAAATCCAGATCGTGCGTCAGACAGCAGATGAAGTCGTATCCGTCCGGACGGGCAGGAATCTCCACCAAGGCGACGCCAGACCCGACCACGAGGTGCCGCAACAACGCGATGTGCAGCTCCAGTGTCGGTATCAGCGCGTTCGAGGCCGGTTGGCCGTGCGTGAGGAGGAACCCGATCTCACTGAACAGGTCGTAGCCTATCCGGTGGACGATCCGTTCCCCGTTCACACAGCGGTAATCAGCTGGCCTTCCGCCCGACACCAGCGTCCCTGCATCTGCCTCATTGTCGAACACACTGAGAGCGCCGTACAGGGGGAGCGTGGATTCCATCCACGTCAGCTCCGTCGGGCCGCCGACTCTGTGCACACGAACGCCTGCCTCGTGATCGAACGCCAGCGGACCCGATCCGAAGAGCAGCACGAGTCCGGAGTCGAGGTTCTCGGTGCGTCCATCGGTGCTCAGCACGACGGAGTACTTCCTGAACGGCACGGCTCGCTCCCAAGGAGTCTTGAACAGCTCGAAAAACTCCTCGGCGATCGCGAGGTCCTCGCGGCTGCCGGTCACCCCAATCATGCGGGCCTGGCCCCTAAGCTCTGCCTCGACTCCGATTGGCGAAGCCACGCGAACAGCGGCGCCATGACAGCGAGCGCCATGAGAAAGAACACGATCCCGCCCTCGTGGTGTAGACGACCGACCATGAAACCGCGATCGACATGAATGGCGAGAAGCGACAGGCACACGATGCGGATCGCGTTCTTCAGGATCGCCAGCGGGAAGATCGCCAGGACCAGCAGCACTTTATTTACCCGACTCGTCAGGAACATGTCGTCCGGCGAGCAGAGCGGTGAGAAGAAGCGCGATGCTCGAGCGGATGCCGCTGCACTCGTCGGCAATTTCGATAACGAGATTCGGCAGAGTGAACACAAATCCTTCCCGATGGTAGACCGTGCCGGTCAACGAGAACAGCGCAGCAACAGTCTCCGTCGATCCCTGTTTGAGGAGGTGCGTCGCACCATTGAGGACGGCCTCGGGAATCGGGACGGTGAACACGAGAAAGCACAACGGGAACAGCGCGGCCTTCGATGCGTCCCAGCCGTAGAGCAGAACGAATCCGCCGACGAGCAGAACGACGAAAGCTCCGACGGTCCAGGCAGCAGATCGGCTGGCTCGGCGGCGTTCCAGAACAGCCTGGCGGCGATCGACAGGCCAGCGCCGAACAGTACCATCGACGAGCCCGACGAACCACGAGGTTCGAACCGTGCTGAAGATCGACACGCGCTTCTGGAAGATGAGCACAGCGCTAACGATCGGTATCAGCACGACATGCGACGCGGACACATTCTCGCGGGAATAGTCGTAGAGCGCGCGCAACACAGATGCGTGGGCCAGCGCCAGGCAGAGGCAGTAGGCGCCGAAGAGAGTCGTTCTCCTGGTCAGGCTCATGACACTCTCGGATGAGGGCACGCATCGGTTCACACACGTTCGGCGATATGACGCGCTAACGAGCCAAATCGCGTGAGGTCGTCTGGATCCAGGTCGGCGAAATCAATCTGACGGTCGAGACGTGTCTCGAGCTCGCTGAGCAGCTCGATGAACCCGAGAGAATCCACGACGCCTTCAGCGCGGAGATCGAACTCGTCCGGCAGATCACTCGGCAGCCGACTCGCCGACCGGCCGGCCTCACAACACGAGAGAATCAACGCCTTCACCTCGTCCGCCACGGTCATGACTGCAGACGCCGTGCGAGCGCCTGCCGATCGACCTTCCCGTTCGCGTTCAGCGGAAGCTCCGGCAGGACGTGGACGGCATGAGGAACGGCATAGCCCTGGAGCTTGCGTTTGAGGTTCGCGCGGACAGCCGCGGGGTCGATCTGCGAGCCAGTGACGAATGCCACGATGCCGCTGGCGCCGGTGACGGTCACGGGCCAGGGGAGGGCGACGGCGGCCTCTACCCCGGGCTCTTCGCGGAGCTTCGCTTCGACCTCGCCGAGCTCAACCCGGAAGCCGAGCACCTTGATTTGGTGATCGACGCGCCCGACGTAGGTCATCGGACCATCGCCGATGGATTTGCACACTCGATCACCGGTCCGATAGAAAATGCCTTGCCGACCCGGCAGCGAGACATACGAGCGCGAGGTTGCGTCCGGGTTGTGCCAGTAGCCGGCGGTCACCTGCGGTCCACTCATCAATAACTCGCCGGTCGCACCGGGCGCCACTTCGCGGAGTTCCTCGTCGGTCACGACCGGCTCCATCCCCGGAAAGGGACTGGCCGATCGGGACGATGCCCCGTGCGCACTCTGCCGGAGACACTCGGGGATCCCATCGATAGAAGGCGCACGCCACCGTCAGCTCTGTCGGCCCGTAAAGGTTCTCGAGCGTCGCTCGGGGCGCAGCCGCCTGCCCACGCGGTTGCCACGTCGACGGGCAGTGGCTCGCCGCAAAACAGGCTCCAGCGCAGGGACTCGGTACCGGTTCGGCTTCAGCACACCAAGCCGTTTCATGAAGACGCCGACGGTCGGAACCGACGTCCAGACAGTGAGCGCCTTGTCACGAATAAACGCGTCGGGGTTCAGGAGGCTCTTCTCCGACGGGCAACACACACACGCGGCCTTTTCCCAGGCGACGAAGATGTCGAGGACCGACAGGTCGAACGTCGCGTCGAACATCTGAGAGAATCGGTCGTTCGAGGTGATGTCGTAGCGATTGACCATCGCATCGATGAAGTGCGTCACGTTGCGATGCGAGACCATCACGCCTTTGGGCGCGCCGGTGCTTCCGGATGTGAACAACAGGTACGCGACCGCCTCGGGTGTCGCAGCTGGCGACGTGCTGTTGCGTCAGTGACGAATGCGACTCCAGCTCTCACAGACCCCAGGATGATGTGGTTCGGCCAGTGCCTGGCCAAACGCGTCGACGTCTTTGCGCTCGGGCAGCAGAATCAGCAGCGGACCGGCAATCCCACCCAGGATGTGGTCAAGTTGCGCCTCGGACTGGGAGTCGACGACCAGCGACCGGCAACCGGCACTCTGCAGCATCGTCCGCGTCCGAGCCGCCGGGAACGTGCGATTCAGCGGCACGTAACCGTTGCCAGACAGGAGGGCGCCGAGTACGCCAGAAAAGGCTGTCGCGGACCGGTGAGCGAAGACCGCCGTCAGCGGAGAGCCGCCGGCGGGGGTTCGCTGCCGAATCGCTGACGCCAGCCCGCAGCCTTCTCCCCCAAATCCTGGAAGCTGAGCACCTCACCTGCCACGTCGAGCGCAGGCCGGTTTGGCGACGTGCGCCAGGCGCGGAGGAAGCCCGACTGCAGCAGCGCGTCTGCGCCCGTCCGCGAGACGGCGCTGCGAGTTGAAACGGTGGTCAGGGTGGTCTCCATGGAACTAGCGAGCGACTCGATCTCGAGCGACCACCGTCGCTCGGCCGCACAACGGGTTTCATTCCCCGTAGGAACTCACTGTAGGTGTGCTCCGCGGTCAGCGGCACGTCACTTCGGCAAGCGCCTCAGCCGGCGGCGCTCCCCAATAGCTATGCGGCGGCACGTTGCGCGAGACGACGGTACCGGCAGTGATCACGGCTCCCTCGCCGATTCTGACGTTGGGCAGGATGACGCAGTGCGGCCCGACAAACACGTCATTTTCGATCACAACCCGCCCGTTACTGCTGGCTCGTCGCGGTCCCCAATAAAAGTGCGTGAGAATGGACGTCCGCATTCCGATCGAGCAGTTGTCGCCGACAGACAGTGCGGCCGGATGGAGATCGTCGATGTACACGTAGAGGCCAAGCCAGACGCCGTTTCCCCATCGACACGCCGCGCCATCGCTGAAGCGCCGGCCGGACGGAGTAGCCGCCCGGACAGATGAACGCGAGCCGGTTGACGATGCTGCCCAGGATCCGGTTCATGGTTGAGTTGACGCGCTAGGCGGTGGGCGCCAGCCGGTAGACGACCCGGTCACCTTCGAGTGTTGCGTATGCCAACCGGGCGCGATGGCTATCCGGCCCTTCGATCCGCCACGATTGGCCATCCGGGACAAGCGACATCTGCCGGCGATTCCGCCACCAGTCGTTGATCTCTCCGGGAAGCGCGATCCAGAGGTTCTTTTCAGCACGCAGGTAAGCCAGGTGCGTCAACAGCTCTTGATAGACACCTTTGGCGCGGTCGTCGCACAGATAGTCGGGATGGGCAATGAAACTCACCAGCCCGTTTCGCGACATGATCAGCTCGATCTGCTGCCGCCACAGCGCGGTCGAATAACTCCCGAGAATGTGGAACAGTGAATAGTCCTGCGTCGTGGTCAGCGGGAGCTCGAGAAGATCCCCCACGAAATACGGCATGACCGTGCAGCAGCCGCCGCGCTGCGGCTCCAGATGGGACACGTTGGGGACCGACATGTCGTAGGAGAAGTCGAACGCGTCAAACCACTGCTGCTCGTCGATACATCGCGCCGGAGCGGAATCCGCGGCAACCGAATTCGTCGCGCGTAGCGATTGATCAACGTCGCGCGCTCGCGGAATCGCTGGCTCGCGGCGGAAGAGCTGCCCGTCGTGGTTGAGGTCGTGGATATTGACCTCGAACCCCCGACGACGGAGTTCCTTCGCGAGATTCCTCGACGCCTCGGCCTCGGGAACGAGCTGGAACGCCGACTTGATGCCGGCCGCGTCGTCCAGATCCATCACATCACCGCAAAACGCGCGGCCCGCCGCGCCTTCGACGTCATGCGTCATCATGGCGCAGCTTGACGCCCCCTTCGGCCAGAACCAGACGAATGGGATTTCCTTGATCAGTACGGCTCTTCAGCGCAAGCGCCAGTGCGCCGTGCATCAACGTGTCGACGCTGAAATCGACCGGCCAGCGCGGGAACGCGATCTTCTCCCAGCCGCTCAGCCGGATCTTCTGAAGGTGCTTCCTCACGCCGACCGTGAGGAGTGGGCGCAGCAGGTAATAGGCGCGCTGCGTGACATCCCATGCAGTCATCCGCTCGAGCGCCCGGGGCGAGGTCTGACGGTAACATTCCTGGCGCAGGTTGGTCACCGCTGCCGAGAGGTCGAACGGCAGCCGCACACGGTCACCCTCGTGCACGACCGCGCCGGCGGTTTCGGGCATCCGGTCGGTGACGTATCGAGCCGGCTCGCGACCATACAGCCGACCAAAACCAATCGCGTCGCCAAACCCGAAATAGCCTTCGTCAGCAGATGCGCGGCCCGACGTCTCGAATCTGGGCAAGTCGTCGGGACAACGGAGATAGTCGATTAACGCCTGAGCCATCGGATCGATGCTCGCGCGGCAGGCGATCGGTCGCGTTCCTGCCGGCAGACGAGTCTGCGCCGGCAGATGCTGGGGGGCAAGCATCGTTTCGTCCGCTTGACTGCGGGTGCGCGCTGGGGCATTGGTCATGACAAGAGAGGCGCGGTCGAGCTCAGCCAACGGGGCGGGGGCTGAAGATGTGGTCCGGACGGAGGCAGGTCCAGCCGTGGCGCTGAGGGGACCAGGCAGCCGTCCGCCGGCGGCCCGGTCCACATCTGCGATCGTGGTAAGAGCTTAGAGGGAGACGATCTTTCCGCGCTCCTTGAGCGACTGATCGGCTGCGTCGAGCATCCGGACGACGCGGAGACCGGCCTTGCCGTCGTTGATGGGAGTCCGGTTGTTCACAATGCAATCGATGAAATACGTCGAGCTCCACCTTCAACGCCTCGGTCTGGTCGCACTTCGGCGCCCACACATCGCCCGAGCGATAGCTCACGAGCAGGTCGTAGACACCTTCCTGACCGTTCGTGATCTGGACGCCCTTGTCGTAGATCTTGATCTTCTCGTCGGCCTCGAGATCGTTCCACACCAGCATCTTGTCTTTACCGCCGATGAGCGTCGTCCGAACCTTGACCGGCGAGAGCCAGTTGACGTTGACGTGCGCGATGATGTTACGCGGGAAGTAGATCGTGATGAACGCCATGTCGGCGTGGCCGTTCAGGTGGCTGCCGCCGGTCGCGACCACCGCTTCCGGCTGCTCGCGCGATGATGTGGTCCATGATCGAAAGATCGTGCGGCGCGAGGTCCCAGATCACGCTGACGTCGTGCTGGAACAGGCCGAGATTCACGCGGGTCGAATCGAAGTAGTACAGAGGGCCCGAGCGTGCCGTTGTCGATCACTTCACGGATCTTTCTGACCGCGCCGCTGAAGAGGAAGGTGTGGTCGACCATGATCTTCAGGTTCTTCCGCTCGGCCAGCTCGATCAGCTCTTCAGCCTGCGCCGGGCGTCGACGTGAACGGCTTCTCGACGAACACGTGTTTGCCGTTCTCGAGAGCCGCCTTGGCGAGCTCGTAGTGGGTCCATACCGGCGTCACGACCGCCACGGCATCGATATCCGGCGACTGCAGGATCTCGGTGAAGTCCGTGGTGAGATGGACGCCCGGATACGAGCGGCTCGCACGCTTGAGAGCGGCCGGACTCTTGTCGCACAGCGTCACGATCTGCGCGTTCTCGAGGCCGGCAAAATTGCGAACGATGTTCGGACCCCAATAGCCATAGCCGATAACGCCGACCTCGACGACGTTGGCGGACTCCCGATGTTCGAACGCGTTGGTCGTCTTCGGGCGGTTCTGAGCCAGCACGCTGGCCGATTCCAGGACGGACACACTATTGCCGCTCATTCGCAGCTCCAGATTCTACGTTGACGCGTCGTAGCACACGCGCCGGATTTCCCGCGACGATCGCGTGGTCCGGAACATCTTTCGTCACCACGCTTCCCGCGCCGACGATCGCATGCTCTCCAATAACGACCTTCGAGAGAATCGTGGCGCCTGAACCGATCGACGCCCCCTTCTTGATGAGCGTCGCCTCGACCTTCCAGTCCTGCGCCGTCTGCAACTCTCCCGTTGGAGTCGTCGCGCGCGGGTAGGAATCGTTGATGAACATCACGCCATGGCCGATGAAGACGTGGTCTTCGATCGTCACGCCTTCACAGATGAACGTGTGGCTCGAAATCTTGCAGCGCCGGCCGATGCTCGCGTTCTTCTGAATCTCGACGAAGGCGCCGATCTTCGTCTCGTCACCGACGGCGCACCCGTACAGGTTGATGAACTTTCCAAGCCTGACGTCCTTGCCGAGCGTCACGTCCGGAGCCACACAGGCAAACTCGTTTAGCGGCACACTGTCTTTCACGTCCGACATTCGATACTGCTCCGTGATCCGCTGGAGCGGTTGCGCGGGCGGCCTCCCTGCCGATCAGCAGGCGCCTTTACCTGAGATGACGGCGCGGGGAGTCGCGAGAAGAATCCTGATGTCGGTCCAGAGCGAGTGGCTCCTGGCGTAACGCAGGTCGAGCCGGACCATCTCGTCGAACGTGGTCCGACTGCGCCCGGTTACCTGCCACAGACCGGTGATTCCCGGCTTCGCTTCGAGAACGCGGCGGCAGTGCCAGGCCTTGTACTGCTCGACCTCGTACGGCAGCGGCGGCCGCGGGCCCGACGAGCGACATTTCGCCTCGGACGACGTTCCAGAACTGTGGCAGCTCGTCGAGGCTGGTCTTGCGCAGAAACTGCCCGATCGGCGTGATCCGTGGATCGTTGGCGATCTTGAAGACACCCGGCTGGCCGCGTCTGTCTTCTGACTGCTCGATTTGATGAACCAGCTCACATACTGCTGATGAATCGCATCGTCGTTGTTCACGTGCATCGATCGGAACTTGAGCATCGTGAAGGGCTTGGCCAACTGGCCGACGCGCTTCTGGCGGAAGAACACCGGACCGGGAGAGGTCAACTTGATGAGGGCTGCGACCAACAGGAGCAGCGGTGTCAACACCAGCAGGATCGCCACGCTTCCGATGATGTCGAGCGCGCGCTTCAGTGCGTAGCGCAGCGGCTCCTGTTCTTCGCGCGGAGGGCTCGACAGCAGCGGGTCGACCGGGGCAACGGCAATCTCGTTAGCGGCCTTGACTTCCGGGTGCGCGTGGAGCCGCAGTGAGAAACGCTCCCGATCATCTGGACCCAAACGAGTGCCCAACTCCCGTCGCACGCGGCTCTCGAGGTCCTGAGACAGAGTGGAGCACGAAGCGCCAACGTCGGGGACGATGAGCCCGATCACCGATCGTCCTTCGAACCAGCCCACAACGTCCGTGTCGCGCTTCACCGCGGCAAGTGCCTCAACGACCGCATGCCACGACGTCGAGGTGCCCACACTCGAATCACCATCAACACTCACGAGGAGAAGGAGGAAGGGTTGGTCGAACCGATTGGCGCGCTTGCGTTCGCGGACGAGCACGCTCCGGAAAATCTGTTCGTTGACCACATGCAAGTGGTTCCGGGTCGGCTCAACCTGTCTCCGCGGAGCCGTCCGCCAATCGGCCGTTTCAATCAGATCCGTCGGCTCACTGCACAGTGTGTCGGTCACCGCTTCACCCTTGCTGGTAATTGATAGATGCGGACCTGAAGGCGGTCAACCACGCCCCTGGGGAGTGTCCTGCGCAGGACCCGCCCAACCCGCTCCGAGACTTCCGCGGCCACATTCGTGGTGGGCGTTTCGGCAAAGGTCAACAGGGCCCCGGCGACTCGGTCCTCCCGATACCAGCCAATCACGTCGGTTTCCCGGAGGCTGAGCCAGAGACCGGAGAACAGCTTGGTTGCAAGCTCCGCGTCCAGACGTTCGTCCGTGTCCGAGCCCCTCTTCACGTCAATCAGCAGCAGCAGGAACGGTCGGCTCGAACCTTCAGAGCGCTTCTGTTCGATGGCCAGGAAGTACCGGAACGCTTCTTCGTTGTAGCTGTGATTCGGTCCGTCCAGCGCGAGATCGCACGCACAGCGTTCCGACGTCTCCCGACTGTCGGAGGTCATCTGATCCTCGCGCAGGAACTGATTGGCGCTGAGAGCCATGTCAATGGCAGCCCGGCGGTGCAAATGGATCGCCATCAATTCAAAAAACGCGGTCGCTCGGCCAAGGCTCTCAAGCTATTGCAAAAGAATGGCTTAGCATGACCATGTGCCGATGTTCCAGAACCCCCGCGCGAAAGACAGTCGCGTTCATGACGATGAAAAGTCAACCCGTCAAAGGAATTCATCGCTCTGTCATGTGGGGCCGACTTTGTCATGCGATCGAGCCAGGTCCGCGAAGCGTGGAGCGCATGTCGGCTGGACTTCTATTCGGGAGTCGCCGATTAGGCAGAGCTTCGCCCTTTCAGTTACAGGGCGCCTTTTCAGGGCAAAGCCGCGAGTCACCCCTGGAAGCCTGTCAACCTTGTGAGCGACTGAGCTTTTTGGGACCGTGGCATCCAAGAGCAAGAGCCCTTCCCCCGTGCGCACGAGGCGATTACTTGAGTATAAGTCGCACGCAATCAATAACTTACTCGTATAGATCATGACGACAGTGCACCACCGAACAGACAGAAGGGCGCTGTCTCAGATACTTTAGTCAGCGAAACGAGGGCTTTTAGGCCACAGAAGAGAGGAGGAATGGGGCCGGACGATGGCAGTGGTCAAAACGCACACGCGAAGCCGTCGACTGGGCTTCGGCCGAGCCTCGAGCGTGGGAAATCAGTCCGGCAATTCCGGGGCAGAATAGTAGTCGCGGTAGTAGTCGGAGGAAGGCAGCAATCGCTCCTCTATCCGATTGAGGACGGTGCCCACGACGCACTCCCGCCCGACTTCGTCTATCGCCCGCTGTACAAGGGAGAATGGCGTCGACCCGGCCCCGATAACGAAGAGCACCGCACGCGTGAGCCGCGCCAACAGGTTGGCGTCGGGCATCAGGCCTACTGGCGGGGCATCGAGGAGCACCCAATCGTAGGACGCTGTAGATTGCTCGAGCAAGGCACGCATCCGGTCCGAGGTCAAGGCGGCCATAGGGTTGGCGTCCGGCTGACCGGCCGGCAAGACGCTCAGGAAAGACGAGACATTCAGGACAGACAGCTCGCTCCGATCCGCCCGCAGCCCCTCGCTCAAGCCCGACTTGTTCGGGAGTTTGAAAATCTCGTGCACCGACGGCCGGCGCAAGTCGGCATCGATCAGGAGCACGCGCCGCTTGTACGACTCGCTCAGCGTCAGCGCCAGGTTCGTCACCGTCAAGCTCTTGCCTTCTCCAGGCAATGCACTGGTAACCAGGAGAGCTTTGAGGCCTCGTTCCATCTGGAGGTCGTGCATTGTCGCGGCCACTCGGCGGTACTGCTCCACTGCGACGGTTGCAGCCCCGCGGCCGACGATCAATCGTGCGTCCAGCTCGGGGCTCAATAGACCGAGCTGACCTCGTTCCCCGGTCCTCGGTGCGACGACCACTCTCTGCGACAATTCACGCGCCTGATGGATCTCGCGCGGCTGCGGCACTTCGCGGGCGTACGTCACCTCACGCGCCGGACGTTCGGAGGCTGGCCTCCGATGCTCCCTCGGATAGTTGTCAAGCGTCGACTCGTCGGCAAGAGCCGCCGAAGCGGCGCGGTGATCTGCGATTCCGTGAGGGGGCGACGATTTCTTCAGTGCTTCATCAATACGGCTCATGAGTCCCTTAACCGGCTTTTCTCCGAGAATCCGTTTACGGCGTCAGCGTTCCGCCGAGCCAAACAACTTGAATCGCCTCGGCGGGTCGGGCTCGTCGGTCGCATCGACGTCCGACGGAGCCGAATCGCCGCCCTCGTCTGGCGGTGTCACGAGATCCAGCGGTGAAGTGTCGGCAAGAGGTCCGTCCACCGAGGTTCTGAGCAAACCGTTGTCGGTCCCACCCAGATCGAAGTCACGGCAGACCTCCGTCACAATCTCGCGATCGACTGGCTGGCGGCCAAGCGCCATGCCACTCACCAGGGCGTTGTCGCACATCACGCTGATCGTGCGCGGGATTCCCCTCGACCGTTCATGGATCAGGATCACCGCTTCTCGACTGAACAGCCGGGACGCATCGCCGCCGGCCGCTCGAATGCGGCTCGCAATGTAGGCTGCGGTTTCGGAGATCTCAAAGGGCCTGATCTCACAGCGCAGCGCGACGCGTTGCTTCAGCTGTCGCAACGCCGAATCGTTTAGCCGCGCACCGAGCTCTGGCTGCCCGGCTAACACCAACGGCAACAGCTTCTCGGTTTCAGTTTCGATGTTTGCCAGCAGCCTGATCTCTTCGAGGAGCTCCAGGCTGAGGCTCTGCGCTTCATCGACCACCAGCGAGGTAATTTGGCCGCGCAACCGTCGTTCGCGCAGTACGGCCTCGAGCTCAGCGAGGAGCGCCGCCTTTGACTGCGCCGCCTGCGCACTGAGCTCGAATCGGCGCGCGAGCATCTCGATGAACTCGTCCCTCGTCAGCGCGGGGTTGTTGATGTACACACATCTGACCTGCCGACACGACTCGGATTCGAGCGCCGCCCGCAGCAGAGTCGTTTTCCCGGTGCCGGCCTCGCCGACGAGTACCGGTCACCGCCTTGGCGGTCGACAAGCCGTACTGCAGGTTGCTCAGCGCTTCCCGGTGTCGGGGCGTGAAGTAGAGATACTTCGGGTTCGGCGTGAGCTCGAACGGAAGCTCGCTGAGACCATAAAAACGCTGATACATGTGTCGCAGCAATCCTTAGGACTGCAGCCTCCAGAATACCAGCGCCGCCACAGATCCCAGCAGCACTACGACGCCCGCTGCGTTGGCCATCACCGCTCTCTTCCTGTGGTGCTGCTTCTCGTGCTCCGATGACATCATTGGGACGAGGGCGAGGACCGGCACCGACAGCATCCGCGTCACGTCTTCCTCGGACTTGAGGCTCGTGTCCCGAATCTCGAGGAAGAGGACCAATCCCAGCCCCATGGCCAGGCCCAAGACCGCTCCGGAGAACGACAGCCCCAGCCGCATCGCGCGATTGTAAGGCCGCTCCGGCAACGACGCCGCATCTAGGATGGTGAACTGTTCACCGACCTGCCGCCGTTGCAAGTTGGCGGCGAGCTTCGCATCCTCCATCTTCGTCAGGAGGCTCGCATACGTCGCCTGCAGGGTGGTGTAGTCGCGCGTCAGCTCAACGAGCTCCGATTCGCGCGTCGGAAGGTACGGCGACCTGCGACTGAAGGTCGTTGATGGTTCGACGCAACCCCGTTGCTTCGACCTGACTCGCCGACAACTGGTGATCGATCACGTCCAGCTCGGCCTGTAGGTCGGCCACTCTCTTTTGACGGGCAGCTTCGGCGGGCGTCAGTAGCCGTGCCGGCGTCCCCTCCGAGGCCGTGCGTCCTTCTTCGAGGAGCTTCGCTTCGAGATCACGGATCGAACGCTCGAGCGCCTTCATATCGGGATGATCCGCAGTGTAGTGCCCTTGATAGACCTCGCGACGTGCCCGCGCCGCGTCCAGCTGCTGCGCCGTCGTCAGGAGCGCCGGCGTACCTGCCTGAGGACCGCCCGGGGTTGCGGCCACCGGAACAACGATCTGCGCGTCCGCCAGCTGCCGCTCGAACAGCATCCGGCGCTCACGCGCCCGGTTCATCGATTCGTTGATCGCCTGCAACTGCAGCTGCGCGTTCTGTATTGACTGCAGGTTGCTCTGCAGCTGCGATGGAAGCTGCCCCGCGTGACGCTGCCGGTACGCTTCGAGAGCCTTCTCCTTTTCCAGAAGACGCACCTTCGCATCCTCGAGCTGAGCCTCCAGGAACTGGCTCGTTCCCTCGGTGGCTCGATCCCGCTCCTTCAGGTTTTCCTCGATGGACAACGATGCCAGTCGTTGCGCAACGGCTTGAGCGGTCCTCGGGTTGTCGCTTTCGAAACTGACTCGGAACGATTCTTTGCTATCGAGTTTAACGTCGACGGCGTTTCGCATGCGACCAACGACGTCTTCCATGACGCCTGTCGAACGGTCATCCTTGTAGAGATCAAGATCCCGGATGATCCGTTCTAGGCGGGAACGACTCAGAATCTGCTCGCGAATCGCCGGCAGCCGTTCGACCACCGGAGGCGTTACGACTTTTACGTACGATTCAGGGATCTGCTGTCGCTCGACCCTGATTAGCGTTTCGGATCGGTACAGCTCGGGCACCCGGCTGGCGATGATCGGCGCCGCCATGACCCCGAGGGCAAACGGGATCAAAATGATCCACTTTCGATCGCTGAGGATTCTGAGAATCTCTTGCGGTGTGTATTGTTTTCCTGGTAGCACGGCGTTACTTTCTGAAGACAGGCGCCCAGAACGTGATTCCGGCACGGACGCCGTTGCGTTCCATAGTGGTCGCCACACCTGGTGGAGGGTGGGTCGCCCCGCGGAAATCGTAATAGTAGTAGAGATACTCGACGTACGCAGCCCACATCCTCGACAGAGCGTACCGAACCCTCGCCGTCCCGTGTAGGTGTCGAACGGCTGTGTGTTGCTGTACAGGGCCGAACCTCCGGTTGAGTACCCGCCTCCCAGGTCGAACGTGGTCCGAGGCGACAACAGGCCTTCCAGGACGGCGGAGAAACCGTCGCTGAACAGCGGTTCGGTCAGCTGTGCGACATAGTCTATGCCGCGCTCATAAGTGGCCCTTGCTTGCCAGGTCTTGTTGAACGGATAGCTGAACCTCATGCTGCCTATCATTCGAAACTGCTGGCCAGGGAGCAGGCCGCCGAGGCCGGATTCAGGAACATCGACGAGCGACGAGCCGACCGTGAAGCCGAAACTCGCCTTCCGCGTGGCCGACAGGGGCTTGCGCATAATTGACCCCGATGTCTAGACCATGCTCTGTTGTCCGCCGCCGGTGCCATAGCCGACGTCTCCGCTCTGGTATCTGTAGCCGAACTTCACGGCGGCATTCCGGCTGACGCCCTGCGAGAAGTAGCCATGAATGCGGTACGAGCTCGAGTCCCTCCTCGCCGTGCTCTCGCTCAGAAAGTCGGTGTAGCCGAAGTCGGCGGTACCGGAGAGGGTACCCCGGCGCGTTGAGCATGGCTTATCGACACGGTGGTTCCATACGACAGCGATTCGGAATCATCCGATCGCGTAGTCTGGTGCAACCGGTACGACGTCCCCTGGCGCAGGCACCGTCACGCTCGGGAAAAGCCCGTACAAGTACGATGGCGAATATGCCGCGGTCTGGTTGACGGACAGCGACGTTCGCTTGGTGAACTGCGCCGAGAGGCCAATCGCAGCTGTGTGGCTGGCATTTCCTGTCGACTCCGACGGATAATACCGCCAGGCCGATCCTGATGTCGCAGCCAGTTGGACACGCGTGCCCGCCATGCATATGACACGTCGGTGAGGAACATGGTGTAGAAACCACTGATCGGGACGACGTCGGTGAGATGCCGGAACCGGTGTCCGCAAGCAGGTTATCGTCGTACGCCTCCGGAAGCCCCCAACGAAAGGTCGAGGCGGTGTCGTAGTGGACGTGTCGGACTCACCGCGAAACAAACCGCGGTACGGACGGTCCGTTCCGACGGATTGGGCGAACGCGGGTCTATCGATCAGGCATAGGACCGCCGCGCCAGCGATGATGATGAAGTGAAAGGAGGACTTCACTTGGCTGCTCGCTATCAGGGCGGTCACGGCACGATCACTGTGTCGCCGGGCTTTAGAGCAATGTCCGGGCTTTTGCCCTTCAGCACGTCCTTGTAGTTGAACTTGATGCGCTGCTGGCGTCCGTTCTCGGTTCGCGCAACGATGATGTTCGATTGAATCGGCGTACTCGAGCAGCCCGCCTCCTTGAGCAATGAGTTGCAGAACGGTCATCTCGCCGATCAGCGGAAAATTCGACGGCTTCCCGACCTGACCGGTGATGAACACTTTGCGGCTACGGATCTCCTTCACGACGACGGTGACGTTCGGATCCTCGATGTATTTGGATGCAGCTTTGGACAACACGCCCCGCAGTTGCTCGGGTGTCAATCCTGCAGCCTGCACCTCGTTAATCAGCGCGACCGAGATTTTCCCGTCTGGCCGGACCTGCACGTCGCCGGTCATGTCCTTGTCGCGCCAGAACACAATCGTGAGAATGTCCTCGGGCCCGATCACAAAGCCTGGTGGCAGTGACGGTAACTCAGTCGACGTACTGGCGCTCGCCGATGGAGACGCTGGAGACGCCGCTTGCCGCGCCAGCGCGGGCGCTCCAACGCCGCACAGCACGACCGCGCAGGTGAAACTGAACAACTGAGCCTTCATCGATCTAGCCTTTCACTGGGTTGACGCGCCGCCCGGACGACTGAAACAGCGCGCGTGGCAGCCGGCGTCAGGGCTACTGCCGATATTCCTTGAACGGCAACTGGCAATCGTGCTTGCGCAGAAAGTTCAAGAACCGCTTGTAGTCGCGCTGCTCCATGTTGAAGAGCTTGGCGACGATCTTGTAATTACCCCGCGCATCCTCGAGACCCTTGCGCACCAAATCCCGCATGTTGCCGCGCGTGATCTCGCGCTGCATGTAGAGTGGATACACGGCCGTCCAGAACGACTCGCGCTCCTCGACCAGTTTCTTGTAGAGGTCGTCGGCCACCGTGCGACGACGCTCGCGTTTGGGCCGCAGCCCGATGCCCTGGTGCGTCCGAATCTCCATCGGGAGATCGTCGGGCGCGACGGTATTGTTCCTGCCGGTGACGACGAGGCGCTCGATGACGTTCTCGAGCTCGCGCACATTGCCGGGCCAGGCGTAGTCGGACAGCAGCTTGATCGCTTCCGGCGAAATCGCGTGAACGGGCGTCCCGTTGTTGCGGGTAAACGCCGCCAGAAAGTACTCGATGAGCGAAGGGATGTCCTCTTTCCGCTCACGCAATGGCGGAACGGTGAGGTGAATGACATTCAGGCGGTAAAAGAGGTCCTCGCGGAACGTCCCTTCGGTGATCATGTCTCGAAGATTGCGGTTCGTCGCCGCGATGACGCGCACGTTGACGCGTCCCATCGCGCGATCGGCGCCGACCTTCTGCAATTCGCCGGTTTCCATGAACCGCAGCAGCAGGCCCTGCATCCGCAGCGTCATCTCACCGATTTCGTCGAGGAAGATGCTCCCGCCATCGGCCATCTCGAGCTTGCCTTGCTTGTCTCGATAGGCACCGGTGAAGCTGCCCTTCACGTGTCCGAAGAGCTCGGACTCCAGCAGCGTTTCGGGCAGGCCGGCGCAGTTGACGGCGACCATGCTGCGCGCCACCCGTGCGCTGCGCTGGTGGATAGCGTGTGCCACCAGTTCCTTGCCGACGCCGCTCTCCCCGGTAATGAGGACCTTCGCGTCGGACCGGGCGATGCGCTCGATCTCCTGCGACAGTTCCCCGATCGCAGCGCTGCTGCCAATCAGTTGGCCGTTACCTTGGCGTCTCATACTTACCTCTGTCCTTCGCTTGCTCTCGTCGGTTCACGGTACGGCGTTCTTGGTTCGTGGTTCAGGTTCGTGGTTCCTGGTGCACAGTTCGACGACCCGACGTGCCTCGCAACTACTCGCTGGCCTTACGCAGAAACGCTTCGAGACTCTGCCTGCTCTTTTCGTCCATGCCGACAAACACCGCGCCCAGCGCTGGCTTCGATTCACGATGTCCCCGGTCGACCAGGCGCTGGACCTTGATCTCCGGCGCGAACGGTGTCGAACCGACACCCGCCTGCATGTGCGCCCTGGTCCCTACTGGAAGTTGCGCTTCGCTCGATAACAACGCCCCGGTAAGACTGATGTCCACAAGTCGAATGCGCGTGCGCATTTCAAGACGGCACTCGAGGCCGTCGTCGACCGCGACGCGGGGGACGCGGCGACGCTCCGCTCCTGACTCATCCCGCTGTGCCGGCCCCTGATCACTGGACATCGTTTAATCGCCTCCGCTAGCGTGAGGTCCGCTAGCTCTGCGCCTCTGCCGCTTCTGCCTGGCTCTCCGACATCCAACGCTCAATATGTCCGACGAGCGCGGGGTGGACGGACAGAAACTCCACCCCAATCAAGAACGTCCGCTCGCCTTCCATTGAAATCGCCGGCTTCACGTGCCGAATCCTGACCTGTGTCGATGCGTCCTGACCGTCGTAGCTGAATGTCAGCCGGTGAATCGATTCCGCCGGCAGCGCCACGTGCGACTCGATCAACGCTCCACCGGGGCCGACATTCCGCAGCGGCATCCGGAGCACGGTTTCGAGCGTCCCCCAGAGGTCACCCACGATGTCGTATCTCGGCCGGCCTCGACGGTCCCCGAGTTTGCGTCTCACTCCGTCTCTCCTCATAGCCGATGCCTCGCAGGGTGCGCCACAGGGGTCAATCAATGCGTCCTACAACGGTCAGTGCACCGTCACCGGTTCAGCCTGCCGCAGAGCCAGTTCCAGCAGGGCGTCGGCAGTGCGAACTTCAGGCGAAAACACCGCTTGGCCTAATTTCAAATCCGCAACGTTCAATAGCTCCGCGGCGTCGGCCAGGCGCTGCCTAACGCGGCGGACGACGTTGTCGAGCCCCAGCGCGTCGGTGTGGGTCAGTAGGGCGGCGACCTGTCTCCCACTCATCACGCCAGTGACGTCTGACCCGCGCAACTCTCGTCGTAGCTCCTCCCGCAGCTGCGCCATCGTCTCGGATCCCGCGTGGCCGTCGATGAGAATAAGTGACAGGCGCAGATCAAACCGGCGTGCCCGCTCGAGCTCTTCCTGGATGCGGGCAAAAAACGGTGGCACACCGGTCGCAGTGACGTCGAGGGTGGCCGCGGTCGCATCGAACGACGTGAGCGTCCCGGCCAGCCACGTGCGAAGCGCACTCGCACCGACCTGAGCGACAACGGCGTCGTCAGTCGAGAATTCGTGTCCAGGCGCGCCGTGCAGATCGAGGACTGCGAAATCCTCACCTCCGAGCGCTATCGCGCAGACCAGCCGATCCGGCGCAAAAATCACTTCTGCTGGCACCGCAATCGGCCCTGGTCCGACCACCTGCCCAACCGCGGCGATCCTCCGCGTAAGATTCTTGCGCGTGAGCGATATTGATCCGCTCGAGGCATCCACCGCTTGAGCGAGGCCGCGCACCAGTCGCATCGCGACAAGCTCAGGAGCCCTGGTCGTATCCGCCAACTCGCTGTCGAACCGCCGGCGCGCGTCCTCGGTCCGCCGTTCGACGAACGACGAGAACTGCGCTCCGGCTATGCGCGCAATCAATCGAAGGACGACCTCGGCCTCCACCGGCACGCTGCCGATCAGCGCCAGAAACCAGTCAGTCCCTCGTGTTGTCGTCAACGGCACCAGGAGCGCTTCGTGTCCGGTGCTCAACTCACCCAGATCGGCGGCAGACGCGAGCCTGTGGAGGTCGGCAACACCACTAATGAACGGTGCGCTCAGTCGAACCGACGCGGCATCCGGTCGCACGCCCGGCAGCCATGTGTCGAGCACGTAGTCACCAGCAAGGGTGCGGCGATAAAGCCGGGCATCAACGTCGAACCAAACAGCAGCCGCCTGAACCAGCGCGGGAGCCAACGTCGCCTCGGCCTGAGTTTCAGTGATGTGCTCGATGAATCGCAGCGCACCGGTGAGTCGTCGGGACCGCTCACGTTCGTCCCCGAGCGTTTCCGCAGCTGCGAGATCCGTTTCAACGATCGCCCTCGTCAGATCTGACCAGGGTTCCGCGTCGAGTGGCAGAGCGAGATACCCACCGCGCCGAATCGCTAGCAGGCCAGCAGCCTGTTTCCGTTTGTGTGATGGCCGCAACGGATACAGCCGGTAGTGCACGCCATCACCTTCCAGCCACTCCGCGCGACCGCCCGCCAGGGCGTCGAGCAGAGTCTGACGCACGGTCGCTGAGCCCCGGATAATCCGGCTCAGATCCGTCGCGCTCTCCGGGTACACGCTGTTCAACCCGGCGTCGAGAACCTCGACATCCAGACCGAAACGAACGCGCGCTCGTTCGAGCAGTTGTGAAAGCGCTGGAGATACCATGACTCCAGCCGCGGGGGTGCAAACAAGTCGCCACGCCAGAGGAGAATATTGTCAGAAGCTAGAATGTCTTTATTCGCTGTAGGTTAGATAACGTCGTCGCCGCGAGCACCAGCCGGGAGTCACGAGATCAACTCAGCGCTCTTAAGCGATCGGAGACTAAAGTCGCTAATTCAGCTGACTTTAGACCGAGAAACAGTTAAGGCGGCAAGTCTGGCCAGACAAGCGAAAAGAGAGCTGAGACCGGGGCGGCCTCGTAAACTGTCAGCACCTGAAGCCATTCCGTTAGATGCCTATTGTCTGGGTAGCTAATGCCCGAGCTAGGTCCCAGGCAACTTACAAAACAGTAAGATATTGATAAATAAGGTGTTATACAAAATTACACGATGGTGACAATTGTGCAAGCGGGGCGCCAGCGGCGTCACGTCACGTGTCGCCCTCCCTGCGAAGGAGTGAGACGTGAAAAAAATCGGTACTGGTGGTGGTCCTTGGGCTGCTGGCACTACCGTCAGCGGCATCTGCCGAATCGTTCTCGGCGAAGTTTGCCGGCACGGCGTTAGGCAGCGGCGTTCAAGTAAGCCTTGGTAGCCAAGACTATTGGGTCTTTGCCGGCCAGCTCAGTTGGGATGCGGACGGGTTCGGCGACTTCCTTTCGTTTTGTGTTCAACTCACAAGCCCACTGCAGAGCACGCAGGGTTTCGGGACATCTCTGCCCGGGCACATCAACTCCGACACTGCCGCGAAAATTGGAAAGCTTCTCACGACGAATTTCGACGACATCGACACGCCATGGGAGGCCGCCGGCATGCAGTTGGCCATCTGGAACCTCGTCCATGACGGTGATGACAGGGCCGATCAAGGGATCTTGAAGTCGACCACGCAGGCTGCATATTCGATTGCCAACATGTATCTGGCCGGTTTGGACATCGGCAAGGGTCCCATCGGGCAAGTCATTTTCTTGGATTCCTATACCAATCCCAAGACTGGGGCGAATGGGCAAGACCAGGTGATCTACTCGACGCCGGAGCCTGGAACGCTTCTGCTGCTCGGCACCAGCGCACTGGCCCTGGCAGCCCGTCGTCGCAAGCAGAACAAAGCGAATTAGCGTTCTCTCGGCCACCCCAGCCACCCTGCGAGCGCGCGTCTCGAGACTTTCGGGCGCGCGCTCAAAGGAACCTCCAGTGGAGGCGTCGCTCTGCCCGATCAGCGGGTTTCGTGCTGATGCAGCGCGAACCACGGACCAGGCCAGCAGGTGGTGAAACCGCTAGCCGGCAACTACCGCGGCTTCAGCACAACCTCAATGACCTTCTCAGACGCGATCGGAACGCCATCCTTCATCGCTGGCTGGTAGGTCCAGGTCTTTGCGGCGACAAGCAACTGGCGGTCGTAGGCGGGGTGGACCACCTGCGAAAGCTCCGCCCGCGTGACAGCCCCGGTCTCATTGATATAGACCCGAATAGCCCCTCGAAACTCACGGCGCGTGGCCTGATCCGTGGGCACCCACTGCGGAAGGTCCTGCTTGACGGGCACGGCGGCGGTGATTTGTGGAGCGTTGGCCACGGGCTCGCGCGGGAGGGCTGGGACTGGGTCGACGGCGCGGGCGGGTGGAGCCGACAACGCGCGACCCAGGTCGAGGAAACCTGTCGCGAGCAGTCTGAGCTCGAACAACATCGGCTCCGCGTTGTCAGGCGCGGAATTGCCATCAGCACCTGCGGCGAGTGTGACGTCGATCAGCTGAACGAGAGACGTAAACTGCTCGGAAGCCGCCGCCGTGTCCTTGCGGTTCCACGCGGCACGCGCATCCATATACATGCGCTGCGCGATCTCTGGCACCAGCCCCCTGCGGATGCGCAGGAACATTTCCTGGATCCGCGGCGACGTCTCTTCCGCATCGGGCACGAACGAAGGATTCTCCACCACGACGGACGCGATGGCTGTCTCGGCTTCAGCCGTCCGCCCCAGCGCAACGAGGCAGTAGACGCGATACTGCTCGACCTCTGGTTTCCTACCGGTGGCCTGAAGGCGACCGACCATCGACAGCGCGTCCTCGTAGGCGGCCGACGCGTAGAGGGCTCTAACCTGCTGCAGCGATTCCTGACCGTGGGCCGACGAAATTCCCACGAGAGTGGCGCACGCGGCCGCCACTGCCGTCGAACAGAACCGGTTCATTGCTATTTCCCCCGCATGTCCACGCCGAGACGCACGGGCTGTCGGAGCGTGACGACTACGTTCTCACGCCGCTCTCCGAGCTGCGGGTGACGGAACACGATTTCATACGAACCTACCCGGCGCGCCAGGTTGGCGATCGGCGTCTCACCGATACGCTCGCCGGCAATCCACACTTCCGCCCATGGCTGCGCGTTGATGTTGATCGCCCCAAGCGGCAGCTCCACCGGCACCAACGTCGTTTTTCCCGGCGCGACGTCGATCTGCCGAGACGATCGATAGCCAACGGCTTCGTTCACGAGCTCGATGTCGTGCGTGCCTGCCGGAAGCATGAGCTGCTCGGTTTCCGTGGTGCCAATCAGCTTTCCGTTCTCCCGTAGCTCCAGACGCGTGTCGGACTGAACGGTCAGCCATCCTGGAGCCGGAGTCACCGGGGCCGTTGGCGAAAATACGAGGGAAACTGCCGCCCCGGCCTTGACCGCAACGCTCCGGCGAACTGTGCCTGCGGCTCCGCGCGCGACGACGGTGTGATCGCCCTCCGACAGATCACTGACCGTGACTGGAGACGTCCCGCGCTCGACACCATCCACCGTGATCGTCTGTCCCGAAGGCTCGGTCTGGACATGGAGGGCGCCCGTCGTTGCGACGGGAGTCGCCGGCGCCGCCGGCAGCTCGAGATGCTGCAGGACGGAACTGCCGCCGCGGACGTCGATGGCAAGGTCCCGGCGCTCGGCTCCACTCCCGACCTGGAAGGCGTACGACGCGGGAGCCAGTGCGACAGTAACTGGCGTGAGCCCCAACGATCGACCGTCGACGAAAACCTCCCGCCCGGACGGCGTCGTCTGAATCGTGACCGACCCGGTCTGCGAGACGGCCGTTCGACGCTGATACTCCCACACCGCGACCGCGGCTATCCCGGCGCTGAACAGGATGACGCCAACCCATTTGAGAGCTGCGACGACACCGGTCCAATCGCGGGGCACGCTGTGATCGGGCTGCCCTGGCTCCGTGGCTGGGGCGGGATCCGGAACCAACGTGGGACCCTCAGACGCGTCCTCCGAACCGAAGGCGTCGAGGCCGTCCGTCAGGGGATGCGTGAATTCAACGGCCGGACCCGTTGACGCTGCCGCCGTGCGCGCGGCACCTGGCCAAAGTCGGGGAATTCGGATGATTGCCACAGGTTCTTGATGCCTCCTGGCAGCTTCGGGCCCAAGGGCCGGTTCGGTCCCATCGATCCCGCGTGCTTTTGTTGCGTGTCGCATCGGCACACACCTGATGAAACGCTCGCGATTCGGTAGGCGAACGCCATACCAGATCGCTTGCGGCAGTATCCCTAGGCGGGACTACGAGATGACGCGTTTGCGATGGAGATTAGTCGCCCTAGTGGATGCTTTTTGTCTCGTCAGACGTTGAATGTCAGGTCGTCAGGAGATTAGTCAGCCAAACAAAACGGAGGTCTCTGGTCGGGATCAGATCGTGCTACCAGAGCTGGCAGGTCTTTCGGCCCCCAGCACCCTGCGGCGAGCGCGCGCCTCGAGGCTCTCGAGCGCGCGCTCAATCTTCGTACGGGCACTCTCGGCTGCCGACTCCCCTTCTCCAGACACCTCAATCGGCTCGCCAAGCACCACAGCCACTCTGCTGAAAGGCTTCGGCACCTGCGCGCGGTCCCAGCTGTTCATCGTCCAGAAGCGGTCCGATTCGAGGTGAAACGGCAGGATCGGTTGGCCGGTTGCGCCTGCGAGCCAAGCGGCGCCAACCTGCGCCACGCGGGCCGGCCCGCGAGGGCCGTCGACTGTAAAGGCGACCCCATGACCCGCCGCCAGCTCCCGGCGAAGCTGCACGAGCGCTCGACCACCGCCGCGGGAGGTCGAGCCGCGAGCCGTCGAGTAGCCAAATCGCTCGAGAATGCGCGAGATCCACTCCCCGTCGAAGTTCTGGCTGGCGAGCGCGACGATGCCACGGTCACGAAAGTAGTAGAGACCGGTCAGGATGCGGCCGTGCCAGCACGCGAGGATCGGTTGGCGGCCCGATTTGATGATGGCGTCATAGAACTCGGCGCCCTCGACGTCCCATGTCAGCGTGCGACAGAGTGCGCCGATTGCCGGGGTCGCCACGGCGGCGATGGCAGCGGCCTTTGACAACTGAAAGCCGGTTAGGGCGGACTCGGTCATCTCTTATCGATGCGTTTGGGGCCCCACCCCCAAACGCGCGAGCCTCGCGCTCTCGCGCTCGGCTCGGGCCGCAGGCGCTGCCGATAGGACGCCTCAGCCCAATTCACCCGCATCTCGGCACGAACTACATTCCCTCATAATTCGGTCCCCCGCCACCCTCCGGCGGAATCCAGTCGATGATCTGGTAGGGATCCATGATGTCGCACGTCTTGCAGTGGACGCAGTTCGAGGCGTTGATCTGCAGTCGCTTCGTGCCATCACCCGCATCAACCATTTCATACACGTTCGCAGGACAGAAGCGTGTGCACGGATTGCCGTACTCCTCGCGGCACCGCGTCCGGCAGATGTCGGTGTCGTGAACGATGAGGTGCGCGGGCTGATCTTCGGCGTGCCTCGTGCCGGAATAGTGGACGTTGGTCAGCCGATCGAAGGTCAGCTGACGGTCGATCTTCGCAGGATTGATTGAGACGTCGGGATCCGGACGCGCGTCGCGGTAGTAGTCCGCGAGTTTCTCCATTCGCTCGTAGCCGGCCTTAGCCGGCATGGGATCCTTGACCCACCATCCTCCGGTCACCAAGGACAGCCCCGAGTACGCCAGGCCTGCCAGCAGGCCATGCTCGAAGCTCTGATGGACGTTGCGCACGGGATAGAGTTCACGCCTGACGTCGCTCTGTTCGATCAGCGACTCGTACTTTTTCAGTGCGCCAGCCGACGTATCGTTCGCGCGGACGCCGTCGAACGCCGCTTCTGCGGCAAGCATGCCCGTTCGCATCGCGAGGTGAATGCCCTTGAGCCGAAGCGAGTTCAGGAAGCCACCAGCATCGCCGGCGATCAGCACGCCGTCGGCATAGACGCGGGGAATGGTGTACCAGCCACCTTCGGGCAGCGCCTTGGCGCCGTAGCGCACCATCTTCCCTTCGGCCAAGAGCCCGGCCACGAACGGATGGCGCTTGAGGTGCTGAAACGTGACGTGCGGATCGAACATCGGATCGCGGTAGTCGAGGCCGGCGACGAGGCCAATCGACGTCAGGCCGTCTGGCATCGCGTAGATGAACGCGCCGCCGAACTCGTGCATCCGCAGCGGATAACCGAGCGTGTGGATGACGGAACCTGGCGCAAGGCGGCCTGGTGGGATCTCCCACAACTCCTTGATCCCGATGGCGTAGAGCTGGGGGAGCTTGCCGGCGTCGAGATTCAACCGCTTGACGAGCACCTTGGTGAGATTGCCCCTGACCCCGTCTGTCAGAATCGTGACCTTGGCGCGAATGTCGACGCCGGGTTCGAAGTTCGGCTTGCGCTCCCCGTGCTTACCGATCCCACGGTCTCCGGTCCGCACGCCAACCACGCGATCGCCGTCATGCAGCAGCTCGGCAGCCCCAAAACCCGTGAAGACGTCGATGCCCTCCCCTTCGACGAGCCCGCCGAGCCACTTGACGAACCGGCTGAGCGAGATGATGTAGTGACCGTGATTCTTGAGCGGCGGTGGCGTGATGGGAAAGGGAATCTTGCCGCCCCGGGTCAGGAAGTACACGTGATCGTGGTGCACTTCGGACGCGAGTGGCGCGCCCTGTGCCTTGTAGTCCGGCACCAGATCGCGAAGAGCCGAAGGGTCGAGGACCGCGCCCGACAGAGAGTGGGCACCCACCTCGCGCGCCTTTTCCAGTACGGCGATGGCCAGCGGGTCGCCGCCTCGCTCCTTTTGGAGCTGCGCGAGCCGGAGGGCAGCCGACATCCCGGCAGGGCCGCCGCCAACGATCAGGATGTCGACGTCGAGGGTTTCAGTCACGGCTTCCAGCTTCCAGCTTCCGGCTTCCAGCAGGCAAGTCCCAGAGCACGGCTGGGAGCTGGAAGCTGGCAGCCGGAAGCTATTTGTTCAACTCCGCGATCATCGCCGGCACGATCTCGAACAAGTCTCCGACGATCCCGTAGTCTGCGATCTCGAAGATCGGTGCCTCGGCGTCCTTGTTGATTGCGACGATGGTGCGCGAGCCCTTCATGCCGACGAGGTGCTGGATGGCGCCGGAAATTCCGAGGGCGACGTACAGCTTCGGCGCAACCGTCTGACCCGAACTGCCGATCTGTCGATCCATGGGCAGCCAGCCGGAGTCGCAGATCGGCCGCGAAGCGGCGATTTCGGCACCCATCGCCTGGGCGAGCTGCTGCACCAGCGCGAGATGCTCTTGACCCTTAATCCCGCGGCCGATCGCGACAATCCGCTCGGCCTGAGACAAGTCGACGGCCTGCTTGGCTTCCTTGAATGGCGCCTCGGGCTGCTGACGGATGCTGGCTGCATCGATCTCGATTGAGGCGCGGCGAATCGGCGCCGGCGCAGAGCCTTTCTTCGCGGCGTCGGCGCGAAACGAGCCAATCTGAAACGTCACGAGGTGCGGCACCGGTCCTGAGGCCGCAACATCGGCGATCAACTTGCCCTGGAACACCGGACGCGCGTACACGACGGCGCCGTCCTGGCTTCTAAAGGAAGTGACGTCGGGGATGAGGGCCCGACCAAGCCTGGCGGCCAGTGCTGGCGCGAAATCCCGCGTCTGGTAGGTGTGCGCGAAGAACACGAGATCGGGTGTCTCGTGCGCGAGGAGCGCGGCAAGCGCCAGCACATACCCGTCAGCCGTATAGCCGCCCAACGCCGCGTGATCGACGAGGATCACCTCGTCGACGGCCGCCGCCGCGAGGTCGGCCGCGACGGCGTCGACGCCGGCACCCAGTATGGCGACCTTGACGGGCGCGCCGGCCTGTTGTCCGGCGGCAATCGCTTCCCACGACGCACGGTTGAGCGTCCCATCGCGGTGCTCGGCGACGACAAGTATCACGCGAGAACCCTCGCCTCGTCGCGCAGCTTCGCAACGAGCTGCCTGGCCGCCTCGGCCGCGGATCCCGAAATCATCTGCGTCTGCTTCGCCTTTTCCGGGAACGACACTTTGAGGATGCGCTGAAGAGTCTCACCCGAAGGTGAGGGCGCGACCTTGCGAATCTCCTTCTTCTTCGCGGCCATGATCCCCTTGAGCGTCGCGTAGCGCAGCTGATTGATGCCGCTCTGTATGGTCAGGAGCGCCGGCAAAGGCAGCGACATCCATTGGAACCACCCGCCCTCGAGCTCGCGCTTCACGCGAAGAGTACCCTGTCCTGAGCTTGTCGAAGGGGAGACCTGCACTTCCATGATGATGGTCGCGTGCGGCATGCCGAGCTTCTCGGCAAGGACCACGCCGACTTGTCCGAAGCCCTGGTCATCGGACTGCAGCCCGGTCAGGACGAGATCGAATTTCTCGTCGCGGACGGCGTCCGCGAGCGCCGTCGCGACGGTGACCGCATCGGCGGTTGCGAGCGCGTCCGACTCGACGAGAATGGCGCGGTCGGCACCGCGCGCGAGCGCCTCGCGAATCACCTGCGCCGCGCGGGCCGGGCCGGCTGAACAGACGACGACCTCCCCGCTGTGTTTTTCTTTGAGTCGAAGCGCTTCTTCGAGCGCGTAGGCGTCAGGCTCGTTGAGCTCGAAGCTGGCGTCGCTGTCGCGAATCCAGGTGCCGCTCTCGGCGACGCGGAGCTGCCACTCGCGGGTGACGACCTGTTTGATACAAACGGCAATCTTCATTTGGGCTTCCAGCTTCCGGCTTCCAGCTTCCGGCTTCCAGCTTCCGGCTTCCGGCTTCCGGCTTCCGGCTTCCGGCTTCCGGCTTCCAGCTAAATCGAACCATTTGACGAACCAATTGCAAGTCCGAACGGCTGGAAGCTGGAAGCGGGCAGCCGGAAGCTTATTCGTCGTATCTCTTGAACAATAGCGCGCCGTTGGTTCCGCCGAACCCGAACGAGTTCGACAGCGCGTAGTCGATCTTCGCGGCGCGTTTCTGGTTGGGCACGTAGTCGAGGTCGCATTCCGGATCGGGCGTCTCGTAGTTGATCGTCGGCGGAATGACCTGGTGCCTGATGGCGAGCGCGGTGATGCCGCCTTCGAGCCCGCCGGCGGCGCCGAGCAGATGACCGGTCATCGACTTGGTCGACGAGATCGCTAGCTTCCTCGCGTGATCGCCAAAGGTGCGCTTGATAGCCAGCGTCTCGAGCTTGTCGTTGAACGGCGTCGACGTGCCGTGGGCGTTGATGTAGTCGACCTGATCCGGCCTGATCCCGGCTTTCCGAATGGCGGCCTGCATGACGCGCATGCCGCCGTCGCCGTCCTCCGACGGCGCGGTGATGTGGAACGCATCGGCGGTCATGCCGTAACCAACGAGCTCGCAATAGATCGGCGCGCGGCGCTCCTTGGCGAACTCCAGCTCTTCGAGGACGATGACGCCGGATCCTTCCCCCATGATGAAGCCGTCGCGATCCTTGTCGAACGGGCGGCTGGCGCGCTGCGGCTCATCGTTGCGCGTCGACAGCGCGCGCATCGCCGCAAAGCCGCCGACACCCATCGGCGTGATCGCGGCCTCTGATCCGCCGGCGATCATCACGTCGGCCTCGTCGCGCCTGATGATCTCGAAGGCGTCTCCGATGGCGTGTGCCGACGCCGAACAGGCCGTGCAGGTCGCCGAGTTCGGCCCCTTGGCGCCAAAGCGGATTGAGACCTGGCCGGCGGCGAGATTGATGATCGCGGCGGGAATGAAAAAGGGCGAAATCCGGCGTGGCCCACCCTGAAGGAATGCCTGGTGTTCCCGTTCGATCGTGCCGAACCCGCCAATCCCCGAGGCGATGAACACGCCGACGCGGGATGCCACATCCTCCGTCACCGACAAGCTGGCATCGTCCATCGCGAACTGAGAGGCGGCGATAGCGAATTGGATGAAGACGTCCATCTTCTTGACGTCTTTCTTGTCGATGAACCGAAGAGGATCGAAGTTCTTGACCTCGCCGGCGATCCGCGCCGAGAACTGCGAGGCGTCGAAATGAGTAATCGGACCGATGCCGCTGCATCCGGCACAAAGCGCGTCCCAGTTCGCCTGGGTGCCGATGCCGAGTGGTGAAACTAGGCCTACGCCAGTGACGACGACTCGCCTGCTCAAACCTCATTCCCCCCGATTTGCGATGAAATCGTGCCCGCCCGAGCAACGGCTGAATCGCTGTCTGGTGCGGGGCCCGTCCGCGGCCAGCCCCACTTCGTGCTCGGGCCGAAAAGCCCTTGTCACGAGAGACGGCCCTGCGGCGCGAAGCGGGGCGCCCCGTCCGCGGCCACCCGCTGACCGTTGTCGATTCAGCGAGACCCGCTCGCAGGGCGCCGCTCGTTCACGCGCAACCACTGCCACACTTCACTCTGGAAGCGGTCACGCGCACCCGGTGCTTCCTATTTCTTCTTGCTATGAGAGTCGATGTATTCGATCGCCTCTTTGACGCGCGTGATCTTCTCGGCGTCCTCGTCGGGAATCTCGATCCCGAACTCTTCCTCGAACGCCATGACCAGCTCCACGGTGTCGAGCGAATCGGCTCCCAGGTCGTCCACGAACGACGCATCCGGCGTCACTTCTTCCTCGTCGACACCCAGCTGCTCCACGATGATGCTCTTCACCTTATCAGCGACCGCCATTCAGCCCTCCATCCATCTCTCTTGCGCCAGAAATCTTGCGATGAGCGCGCCCGAAAATCCGTGTTGTCCGTGTGATCCGTGGTTCTATAAGTACATCCCGCCATTGACGGCGAGAACCTGCCCTGTAATATACGCTGCCTCATCCGAGGCCAGAAAACTCACCGCCGCCGCTACCTCGTCAGGAGCACCGAGGCGCCCCACGGGAATGCGGGCCAGCATCGCCTCGCGCGCCTTCTCGGCAATGGCGTCGGTCATGTCCGTTTCAATCATGCCCGGCGCGACGACGTTGACCGTGATGTTACGTGAGGCGACCTCGAGCGCCACCGCTTTCGAGAACCCGATGAGTCCCGCCTTCGAAGCCGCGTAGTTTGCCTGACCCGGGTTGCCGCTTTGACCCACAACCGAGCTGATGCAGACGATCCGGCCGCTCCGTTGCTTGATCATCGGCTTGAGCACCGCCTGGGTCAACGTGTAGACCGAGGTCAGGTTCGTCGCCAGCACGGCGTCCCAGTCTTCCCGCTTGAGACGCAGCATCAACTGGTCGCGCGTAATGCCGGCGTTGTTCACCAGGATGTCGACCCGGCCATGGCGCTGAACGGTGTCGGCAATCGCCGCCTCCGAAGCAGCGGCATCGGTCACGTCGAGCGAAACGGCTTCGGCCTGCCCGCCCGCCGCGCGAATCGCGTCGACCGTTCCCTGCGCGTGGTCGCCGCGCGCAGCCGCGACCACCACTGCGCCATTCGCTGCGAGGCGCGCCGCGATCGCGCGGCCGATTCCCCGGGACGCGCCGGTCACGAACGCCACGCGGCCGTTCAAAGCGATCATAGTCTAGCTTTCGGCTTTCGGCGCTCGGCGTTCGGCGTTCGAGGAGAGAGCTGAGAGCAGGGTCTCGAAACTCTCCGGATCTTCGACGCTGGCCACGGTGACGCTGCGTTCGATTTTCTTCACCAGGCCAGCCAGCACGTTGCCAGGTCCGAGCTCGATGAAAGTCCGGGCCCCCTCGGCCACCAACCGCTTGACCACATCTTCCCATCGAACGGGTGAAGACACTTGCCGGATCAGTGCATCGATGGCATCGGGCGCGTTCGTCTTGGGCTCGGCATCGACGTTGGCGACCACCGGGATTTGGGGCGAGTGCGCCGGCAGCGCGCGAAGAAGCGGCGCGAGCCGATCTTCGGCGGGCTTCATGAGCGCGCAATGAAAGGGGGCGCTGACGGCGAGTGGAATCACCCGTTTCGCACCGGCGGCCTTCGCCAACTCCCCTGCGCGCGCGACAGCGTCCGCATGACCGGCGATGACGACTTGCCCTGGCGCGTTCAGGTTGGCCGGCGATACCGTTCGCCCCGCAAGTTCTGCGCGGGCCTCGGCGCAGGCGCGAGCGACAGTGTCGGCATCGGCGCCAAGAATCGCCGACATCGCGCCTTCGCCAACCGGAACGGCTTCCTGCATGAATTGCCCGCGCCGTCGGACGGTCCTGAGCGCGTCGGCGAAGGATAGCGTACCGGCGGCCACATGCGCCGAATACTCACCGAGGCTGTGGCCCGCGGCATACGACGCGGTGACGCCGCGCGGTGTCACGGCGCGGCACGCTGCGACGCTCACGGCGAGAATTGCGGGCTGCGTATATTCAGTGAGCAGCAGCTGCGACTCTGGACCGTCGAAGCACAGGCGGCTGAGCGACTCGCCGAGCGCATCGTCTGCTTCTTCGAACGCCTGCCGACAGATCGGGAACGCTTCAGCCAGGGCCTTGCCCATCCCGACTTTCTGCGCGCCCTGGCCAGGGAAGATGAAGGCAATCATGCAGGCTCGCTGCTCGCGGTTCGGGGCTCGCTACCCACGGCGGCTACTTCGCGTGCGAGACGATCGAGCAGACGCTCGTTGACAAGTTTCGCCGTCATCATGACGGCGCTTCTCACTGCCTTGGCCGACGAGCGCCCGTGACCGATGACGCACAAGCCGTCGAGACCGACGAGCGGCGCGCCACCGTATTCGGCGTAGTCCACGCGCTTGCGGAATCGCCGGAACGCCTCGCGCGACAGCAAGTATCCGACGCGGGTCCCCACCGTCGCCGACAGCTCTTCGTGAAGCAGACGCTCCACTGTTTCGACGACGCCTTCGCTGATCTTCAAGGTCACGTTACCGGTAAAGCCGTCGCAGACGATGACGTCCGCCTCACCCGAATAGACGTCGCGGCCCTCGACGTTGCCAACAAATCGCACCGGGGCCGACTTGAGCAGCTGATGCGCCTCGCGCGTCAGTTCGTTGCCCTTGCTCTCTTCCGCACCAACCGACAGCAGGCCGACGCGCGGCGACTCGACACCGAGGGCCATCCGCGCGTACGCCGATCCCATCACGGCAAACTGGACGAGGTGGTGCGGCCGGCATTCAACCGTCGCGCCCGAGTCGAGGAGGACCGCCGGACTTCGGCGCGTCGGAATCGTCGTCGCGAGCGCGGGCCGGTCGACGCCCGGTAACCGGCCGAACGCCGCGTGCGCAGCCATGACGGCGGCGCCGGTATGACCGGCACTGAAGAGCGCCGCAGCCTGTCCATCCCGTACCGCTTCGGCCGCGACGCGAATCGAGGCGAGCGGCTTGCGCCGGAGGGCCGCCGATGCCGATTCGGCCATCTCGATACGATCGGGAGCATGGAGGATGCGCACGTCAACGCCGTCGGCGCCCGGGTGCCGCGTCAGCGCGTCCTCGATGACGTCACGCGCACCAACGAGCAGCAGGCCGATCTGCTGACGTCTGGCAGCGATCAGCGCCCCGCCAATGATGGCGTCTGGCGCATGATCCCCACCCATGGCATCGATGGCGATCCGAAGCATTTATGTCAGCTGCCGGCTCCCAGCTTCCAGCTTCCAGCAGTCGGCTGCCAACCATTCAACCGTCGACGTTAATCTAGGTTGGAGGTGGCAGGCGGGAAGCTGGGAGCTGGCAGCCGGGAGCTTGGTGACTACGCCTCTTCAACCCGCCTGACCTGACGGCCCTGGTAGTAGCCGCAGTGCGAGCACACCTGATGCGGTGGTTTGGCTTCCTGACACTGGGGGCAGACGCCGGACGCTACCGGCTTCAGCGCGTCATGAGTGCGGCGCTTCGCCGTGCGTGTCTTCGAATGCCGGCGCTTGGGATTGGGCATCGCTAGTTCTCCTTCGGTCTGTTCAGCAAACTCTTGAGCGGGGCGAGGCGGGGATCTTCCCACGCCGCCGAACACCCGCAGTCCGTTCGATTTCGGTTCGCGCCACAGTGCGGACAGAGCCCGCGGCACGCGTCGCTGCACAACGGTTTCATCGGCAGCGCGAGTTGAAACTGCTCGCGCAACAGGTCCCCGATGTCCAGCAGGCCATCCTGGTAGAACGCCGTCGTCAGGTCGTCTTCCCCGATTTCGCGCTCCTCGGCGTCATCTTTTTTGGAGGCCGGGGCACCGCTGGCGGCGTGAGGCTGCGGCACGTACCGCAACTCGAACGTCGCGTCTACCGGGACCTCGTACGGCTCCAGGCAGCGGCCACAGGCCAGTTCGAGCCGGGTTTGCACCCGGCCGCTCGCTTCGAACACATCCGCGCCCACCTTCGAGACGTCCATCGACAGCTCGACCGGAGACACGATGCGGTAATCGGGATCGTCCGGCCCCAACGCCGCGGGCTGCAGGGTGCGCTCGACATGCTCGCGCTGTCCGTGCAACTTGTTGAGGTCCAGAAGCATAGCGCCAACCAAATATTATAGATCAAGTCGGGCTCAGGGCTCAGGGCTCGGGCTCAGGGCTCAGGGCTCAGGGCTCAGGGCTCAGGGCTCAGGGCTCAGGGCTCGGGGCTTAGGAAGGATACGGTAAGAGCCAAGACCGTTGCCTAAGCCTTGCTTGAGCCCAGAGAGCCCTGAGCCTAAAGCTCCCGCAGAGAGACCCAAGGCTTCGGAATGAACAGCTGCTCGAAGAGGCTGACCGCGTACCTATCGGTCATGCCGGCGACGAAGTCTCGGGCGGCGGCGTCCAACCCTTCGGTCTCGACAATCCGAAGGTCGAGGTATTCGCCGGGCTGCTCCCGCACCCGCTCCCACAACCCGCCCAGGATGCCGGCCGCTTTCTTGAACTCGGCGGTGGCGACGTCGTTCTCGTACACCGCTTCGAACAGGAAGCTACGCAAACCGACGGTGGCCTGGAGGATCTGGTCGCTCATCCGGATTTCGGTCATCCCGCCATCGATCGTCTGAAGCACGACGTCGGTGACCATCCGGCCAATTCGCTCGGATGATGAGTGCCCCAGCACCTCGACGCGCGACTTGGGCAACGTCTCCGGATCCAAAATACCGGCCCGCACCGCATCGTCGATGTCGTGATTGACGTAGGCGATGATGTCGGCGACGCGAGCAATCTGGCCTTCGATTGTGCTCGCGCGATGTTCGGGATCCGCCCCGACCGGCATGCCGCTCTTGCCTTTCGAGTGCCGTGCAATCCCATCGCGGACTTCCCAGGTCAGATTGAGCCCCTGGCCGCCGTTCTCGAGCACGTCGACGATCCGCAGGCTCTGCTCGTAGTGATTGAAGCCGCCCGGGAGGAGGTCGTTGAGGACGCGTTCGCCAGCATGGCCAAACGGAGTGTGCCCAAGATCGTGCCCGAGCGAGATGGCTTCGGTGAGCTCTTCGTTGAGCCGGAGCACCTTCGCGATGCTTCGCGCAATCTGGGAAACTTCGAGCGTGTGGGTCAGACGGGTTCGATAATGATCGCCGGTCGGCGCGAAGAACACCTGCGTCTTGTGCTTCAACCGCCTGAACGCCTTGCAGTGAATGACCCGATCCCGATCGCGCTGGAACGCCGGACGAATCGGGTCCTCCGGCTCTGGCCGGACGCGGCCGCGGCTGTCGGCGCTCTTCGCGGCAACCGGCGCAAGAATGTCACGTTCGCGCTGCTCCAGCTCCTGCCTGATGCTCATCGCAACATCACCACTATCAGACGATCATGCAAGAGCCTTTCAACCGCAGAGATCGCGGAGGACGCTCTGAAACCAATTGGATCTGCGTTCTCTGCGCGCTCAGCGGTGAAAGGCTTTTGAGTCACGAACTCTTCACACCAAGATCTGACCCAGAAAGCTTGTCCCATGGGCAAGCGGTCCGACTCCGAACAATTCTGCAAGCGTCTGTCCAAGATCCGCAAACGTCCGTCGTGTCCCAAGGTCAACGCCGGCACGCACCGATGGACCGAATACCAAGAGCGGCACGTGCTCGCGCGAGTGGTCGGTGCTTGGGGTCGTGGGATCGTTGCCGTGATCGGCGGTGACGATCAGCAGATCGGCGGCGCCAATGCGTGGCATCAAGGCGGACAGCCGCGCGTCGAATCGTTCCAGGTTGGCCGCATACCCGGCCAGATCATTACGATGTCCATAGACTGTGTCGAAGTCGACGAGGTTGGCGAAGATGAGTCCGCGCGAGGTCGTGTCGAGCGCACGTTCCACTTCGTCCATGCCATGCGCGTCGCTGGTTGTGTGGACCGCATTCGACATGCCACGACCGGCAAACAAATCTTCGATCTTGCCAATCGCGACGACTGGTATTCCTGCTTCCGTGAGGCGATCGAGCAGTGTCGGGGCAAACGGCGTGAGCGCGAAGTCGCGTCGGTTGGCCGTCCGCTGGAAGGCTCCCGGAACGCCGACGAAAGGCCTGGCAATCACACGGCCGACGCCGTGACCAACCCCGACCAGCTCGAACGCGATCTCGCAGTATCGATACAGCTCCGGCACGGGCACGATGTCTTCGTGCGCAGCGATTTGAAAGACGCTGTCAGCCGATGTGTAGACAATCGGGCGGCCGGTACGGAGATGTTCGGGGCCGAGCTCGTCGATGATGGCCGTGCCCGACGCGGCCTTGTTCCCCAGCGTGCGCCGGCCGATTCGCTCCTCGAACGTCGAGATGACTCCGGCCGGGAAACCGTCGGGGAACACGGGAAACGGACGCTCGAGCACCAGCCCCATCAGCTCCCAGTGACCGGTGACCGAGTCTTTCCCGGGCGAGGCCTCCGCCATCCGTCCAAACGCGCCGCGCACGCCTGTTCTTTCCGGGTCCTCGCCTTCGATGAATCCCACTCGCGCCAGTCCGAGGCTGCTCAAGGCTGGCAGACGCACTCGAACATGTCTGGAAATGTTGCCGAGAGTGTCGCTGCCCTCGTCGCCATATGACCCGGCGTCTGGAAGCTCGCCAACACCGACACTGTCGAGAACGATCAGAACAACACGGGTGGGAGCGGACATAGAATGCTGAGTGCTGAATGCTGAAGTGAATGTCGAATTGCGAACTTACTTCAGCATTCAGCATTCAGCATTCAGCATCGCCTAGGCGTCGTGGCTGGAGTAGTAGTTGCTGATTGGCCGCGTGGACCGGATCGCGGCAATGGCGTGCTTGAAGATCATGTGATCGGCGCCGCTTTGTTCGACGATCACCGCGAAGCGGTCGAAATTCTTGACCCGGCCCTCGAAGTCGGTGCCGTCCATGAGTCGGATCATGACCGGGAGCTTCTCGCGCCGCGCGTGGTTCAGGAAGACGTCCTGAATATTCGGTTGGGCGGGCGCCGGTCTCGACTCGCGTGTCTGTGCCATCAGGCAGCATCTCCAGGTCGGCTGGTGGCGAGAGCGCGAACCACCTGCGCTTGAGTCTCCTCACGTTCACCAGCAGCGTGAATCCACTGTAGGTTAGGCTCTTTCCTGAACCAAATCAACTGCCGCCGCGCGTAACGGCGGTTCTCTCTGACGATGAGCCGCGCGTCGCCGGCTCGTCGCGCACGCCGTCGAGGAAGCTCGAGTGCCTGCCGGTAGACGAGCCCAGTGAATGGATGCGCGGTCCGCGGGACACCCGACGCGAGCAGCTCCCGCACCTCCGTCATGAGCCCCTGTTCAAACTGCGCGTCGACGCGACGAGAGACTCGATCCGCGGTGGCGTCGGCTGGAATCTGCAGCGCGAAGGCGATGATGTCGTAGTCGGGCAGCGGTGATTCGGTGTCTTCGAAGTGATTCGTCAACGTCCTGCCAGTCAGCCGATACACCTCGAGCGCACGGATCACGCGCTTGCGGTCGCGGCGCTGGATGCGCACGGCCGAAGGTGGATCGACGCGGCCCAGCCAGCGGTGCAGGCACTCCGGCCCCTTCCGGTCGGCGATCCGTTCGAGTCGTGCCCGCAGCGCGCTATCCCGGGCTGGCCCGGGAAAGAACCCTCGGGTCAACGCCCGGTAGTAGAGCCCCGTACCACCGACGAGAATCGGTAATCGCCCTCGGGCAGTGATGTCGCGAATTGCGGCCGCTGCCCCGCGCGCGTACTTCGCCGCCGAGTACTCCTCGAGCGGATCGGCCACGTCGATCAGATGGTGCGGTACACCGCGACGATCCGCCAGCGGCACTTTGTCGGTGCCGATATCGAACCCGCGATAGACGGCAGTCGAATCGCAGCTGACGACTTCCCCACCAAACTGCGTCGCGAGCGCGATACCAAGCGCGCTCTTGCCGGTGGCGGTCGGCCCGAGAATCGCCACGAGTCGCGGCGGATGGTTCACGGCGTGAGCGCGCGCAGCAGAGCCACCAGCACGAGCATGGCCAGCACGAGCGCCAGGCCGATCTGCTGGGTGCGCGTGGGCCCGATCATCGGCCTGGCGGATACTCGTTGAAGAAGAATGTGATCAGGATCGGCATCCGGTCATCCGGATACTCGGCCGGCAACGGGATGGTCGGATTGGACGTCAGGATCGCGTTTCTGCCAGACAACGTGAAGGCGTTGACGAGCGACGGCTTGGCGACGGTGACGTCGGTGATGCGGCCGTCCTTGTGGACGACCAGCGAAATGGCGACATGGCCATGCATCGACATGGCCGCCTGAGGAATCATCCAGTTCGATCGCACCTGCGCGAGGAAACGCGCAAGCCACGGGCCGAACTCAACGCCCTTCGAATCGAATTGGATGGATTCGCCGAAGTTCTGGTCGTCCCCGCCGCGGAGGTTGGAGAAGTTGTCCTGCTGCGCGTATTTGCGAACGTTTTTGATCGCATCGGCGATCACGCCGACCGCGGGTCCGCGCTCGGTCGGCCGCGGCGTGTCGGGCGGACGCTCAGGCGCGAGCGGCGCCGTCGAAAACGTCGGCGGAGGCTCTGCTGCAGCTGTCGGCTGTGGCGGCGCGGTCGGCGGTGTGGCCTCGAGGCGCTCCGGAGAGTTGCCGCGCGAGAACGGCATGGGATTGGTTGGACGTTCGGCACGCTCGACGGTCCGCGCCCGGCGATCGAGGTCGGACAAGTCAGCCCGCGGCGAGACCTTGGGCGCCGGTACATCGAGCTTCGGCTGGACGAACACGAATCGCGCCCGTTCGCGTTCTCGCTCTTTTTGTCGTTCGAGCTTCCGCGCGCAGCTGCTCGTCGATTGCCTTCTGTCGCTGCTCGATGATTTCGCGCACGAACGGCAGCCGCGGTCCGAGCAGGATCGCAATCAGTACCATCGCGTGAAGATTGACGGCAATCAGCACCACTTCCCGGCGCGACATCGGCGACGGGATCCTCGGCGTGTCGGGGTGATTGTCCTCGAAGTTGAAGTACATCAGTGACTTACCGATTATAACAGGTTCATGGTTCAGGGTTCATGGTTCAAGGTTCGCTGTCAATTTCAGCGTTCGGTTGAGCCTGAACGTTGACCGTGAACGATGAACTTTGAACCCTTGAACAATGAACCTTGAACCGAAACTATCAGCTCTTGTGGGCAATGTAGAGATAGACGATGCCAAAGGTCAAAGAGACGGTGGTGACTTTCGCAAAGCCCTGCCTGGCGATGAGGGCGGCAAACTCGTCCGGAGGCGGGAAGATCCCCACCGAGGCAGGCAAATAGGAATAGGCGCTGCCGTGCTTGGAGACAAGACGGCCGATTGCAGGGAGCACATAGCGGAAGTACCAGGAATAAAGCGACCGGAGGCCCGGACTTGCGGGTTGACCAAATTCGAGGATCGCGAGCCGCCCCTGCGGCCGAAGGACGCGGGCAACCTCAGTCAGCGCTCGCTCTGGCTCCGCGACGTTCCTGATCCCGAAAGCGATGGTTGCCGCATCGCAGGTCCCGGTCCCAACAGGAACTCTGGTCGCGTCGCCGCGAACGAGCCGAATGGCTCGGTCCAAACCAAGTGTGACGACCTTGACGCGGCCCAGACCGAGCATCGCGCCAGCGAAATCGATTCCAACGACAGTCGCGCCCGGGACCAACCGCACGGTAGCGATCGCCAGATCCGCCGTCCCAGTGCAGAGATCCAGTACACGCGCACCCTGGGGCAGATCCAGCGCAGTTACGGCACGGTCACGCCATCGGCGATCGAGCCCGGCACTAAGGACGCGATTGAGCAGGTCGTAACGCGGAGCAATCGCGTCGAACATCCCGGCGATCCGGGACGGGGTCTTATCGGGACCAATCATCCCTTCCACGCAGGGTACAGCTCGTGTTCGAAGCCGAGCGCTCCGAGTATCTTGCCCGCCATGAAGTTGGCAAGGTCATCGAGCGTCTGTGGCATCTGGTAGAACGCCGGCATCGCCGGCATCAGCAGGGCCCCGGCCTCGGCGCAGAGCACCATGTTGCGCAGCTGCGGGAGACTCATCGGCGTTTCACGCGGTAGGAGAATCAGCTTCCGGCGTTCCTTGAGCATCACGTCCGCCGCCCGCTCGATCAGGTTGCGCGAAAGGCCGTGCGCGACGCCGGCCAGCGTCTTCATCGAGCAGGGGACAATCACCATCGAGTCGCAGTTCTGACTTCCGCTGGCGATCTTGGCGCCGAGGTCTTTGTTGCTGTGGAGGGTGTAGGTTCCGGCTCGCACGCCCTCACCGTAGGCCGACACGAGATAGTCGATCAGCTTGTCAATTGCCGCGTCGTCGCCCAGCTCGTCACGCAGCAACCGGCGGCCGTAGTCCGACACGACGAGCTCGATGTGGCATCCACGTTCGAGGAGCGCGGCCACTGTCCGAGTCGCATAGATTGCGCCGCTGGCGCCAGTGATCGCAACGACGATGCTTCTCTTCATCTGGACTCGTTCTTGGTCAGCGATCTTCGATTGTCTTGGAGCTGACGGAGGACACGGTTTTCACCGCGGAGATAAGATGAAGTCTGAGGGAGACGCGCGGAGGACCCGCAAACGTTTGCTGGAACTGGTCGCGCAGGCAGCCCGCAGCGGGACACCCTCCGCGCGTCTCCCGCAGGTTTCATCTCATCTCCGCGGTGAACTCCGTTATCTCCGTCTGCTCCGAACTCCATCACCCACCCTACCCCACATACACTGCCAGCGCCGTCGTCACGAGGTAGAACACCCCAACATATCCATTCAGGTCGAACGCGCGCTTGACCTGCGACAGATCGTGTTCGCTGACCATTGACTGCTCCCACGCGAGCAGGACTGCGACGCCGCCGACGCCGGCGAGGTAGATCCAGCCAAGATCGGTCACCGCCGCCAGCGCGGCCAGGCACAACACGGTTACGACGTGGAGGAACCGCGAGATGACCAGCGAGCGGCGAAGCCCGAATCGCACCGGAATCGAACGCAGCCCGTGCGCGCGATCGAACTCGAGGTCCTGGCACGCGTACAAGACGTCGAAGCCGCCGACCCATGTGCCGATCGCAGTGCCGAGCAGCCACGGCTCCCAGCCGGCACGGCCGCCAACCGCCAGCCAGCCACCAACTGGCGCCACGGCCATGGCCAGGCCGAGAAAAAGCTGCGTGTAGCTCGTTACGCGCTTGGCCAGGGAGTACCAGAACACAATGGCGAGCGCCACCGGCGATAGCGCGAAGCACAGCGGGCCGAGCCTCCAGGCAGCAAACACGAACAGCATGGCCGACACGGCCACGAAAATCGACGCCTCGCCGATGGTCATCGCGCCACGTGGCAGCTCGCGCGAAGCGGTGCGCGGATTGAGCGCGTCGAACCGCGCATCGACTAGCCTGTTGAACCCCATCGCCGCGCTGCGCGCCGTCACCATCGCCACGATGATCCAGAGCAGACGCCAGCCAAGTGTCGCCGCCGTCCAGTCACCGGTCCGATGCAGCGCGAGGAGGGCGCCAGTCAGCGCAAACGGCAGCGCGAAGACGCTATGGCTGACGCGGACGAACGAGGCGTATGTTCTCAGTCGGTTCAAGGTTCAGGGTTCACGGTTCAACGTTCACGGTTCAAGGTTCAGGGTTCGCGCTTTGCGGTTATCCGGCATCTAACCACGTGATGTCAGCGGGCGCGATTCCCCCAACCAGGTATTCTTCCACATCCACCGGCGTGGCGGCCTTCTCAGGGACGCGCAGAGCGAGTAGCTCGGCCCGCTTGCCCGTC
Source organism: uncultured Acidobacteriota bacterium (assembly GCA_963773005.1). Classification (GTDB taxonomy): domain Bacteria; phylum Acidobacteriota; class Vicinamibacteria; order Vicinamibacterales; family 2-12-FULL-66-21; genus DATBJJ01. Next base: position 303,135 of record CAVYZR010000009.1, on the reverse strand, counting down.
GATATCGAACCCAGTTCCCTGCCAAAGCCCAATGCGACCGCTCCGTCGAGGGTCGCGCTTTTCAGGATGTGACTGGCGGGAAGATCCGGGCACAGCCTGCGCACCGCCACCATCTCGCTGAACAGGTTGAGATTCTCGACGCTCGCGAGGCTGTCGGTACCGAGCGCCACGCGGACGCCACTTCGATAGAACCGGCCGATTGGCGGCACGCCGGCGCCGGTCCATTGGTTGCTTCTGGGGCAGGTCACGACTGTGGCGCTGCACGACGCCAACTGCCGCAGTTCGTCATCAGTGAACTGCACACCGTGAACGGCGATCAGGCGATCGGTGAGGAGCCCGAGGCGCTGCAGGTAATCGACGGAGCCACATTCAGGGGCGACCCAGTCCGAACTCCAGGCGCCAATTCGTTCGAGCAGGTCCCGCCACGGACCACGACCGTCACGTAGGAACCGAATCTCTTCGGGTGACTCTCCGAGGTGAACACTCAGGGGTCGCCCGGCCGCGGCTGCGGCAATCGCACGAAACAGATTCGGTGAGACGGAGTACGGCGCGTGGGGTGCGATCGCCCACTGCAGGCGATTCGACGACGGCAGTTCCGCGAGACGACGCCTCGCGGCTTCTACGAGACCCGCCGGATCGGCCGCGCGAAAGCCGAGGAGCTCGAAGAACACGGTCGCCGACAAACTGCTGTCGGCCAGTGGACCACAAGCCTCGAGCGTGTTCGTCACGTCACCGACCAGGCCAGTTCCGCTCGCTCTGGCTTCTGCGATCGCGGCAACGATCGCATCCCTTCTGAAGTTCGCGCCGGCTGTGCTGCGCTGATGAGTCGAGTCGCCTTGCTGCCGCTCGGAGATCAGCCGCGCCGCCCAGGCCGGCATCGCGTCACCTGGCGGCACTCGCCCGCGCATCCACGAAAGCTCCAGGTGCGTATGCGCATTGACCAGGGCGGGCAGAATAGCGATTCGCGGCCGGCCGCTCGCGCCTCGCGGCTCGCGGTCATCGGCGCCAACGGCGACGATGCGACCGCCGTCGACCTCGATCCATCCATCGCGAATTGGCGGCCCGTCGATGGGCAGGACCCAGGAGGCGCGGTGGACGTGGGACACCCGGTCAGTGCCCCGTCAACCGGGCTTTCTTTTCGGACGCGCTCCGTGCCGGGTAGTTGACGACCTCGGGGGCGCGGCTCGTGTCGCCGTCGGCGCGAGCGACCGCGAGCTCCAGCATGCGCGGCACGGCGCGCTCCCGGAAAATCGGGTCGCCGAGAATTTCGTAGTGCATGTTCCGGCGCTTCGCGATGAACCCGGCGTTCTCGATGTTGCGGACGATCTCGATCTCGTCCATACAGTAGCTGGCGCCGGCAGCCCGGACGACGTTCTCTTCGATCATCACGCTGCCCATGTCGTTCGCGCCATAAGCGAGGCTGAGCTGACCGACTTTGCCGCCCTGCGTGACCCACGACGCCTGGAGGTTGTCGAAATTGTCGAGCACCACGCGCGCAATTGCGAGCGTACGAAGGTAGTCGACGCCGGTCGCTTCCTCGCCGCCAAGCTCTGTGTGATCCGGCTGGTAGCTCCACGTGATGAACGCCGTGAATCCGCGCGTGGCGTCCTGCACCTCACGCAGCCTGAACATGTGCTCGAGCCTCTCTTCTGGCGTTTCAACCGTCCCGTACATCATCGTCGCAGTCGTTCGCAGCCCGATCTCGTGGGCGTGGCGCATCACGCCCAGCCATTCGTCCGCCGTTGCCTTGTTGTAGCAGTTCAGCAGCCGGCGTACGCGATCCACCAGGATTTCGGCGCCACCGCCCGGGATACTGTCGAGTCCGGCCGCCACCAGCCGCTCGATCACCTGCGGAACTGTCAGCCTCGAGAGGCGCGAGATGTGGACGACTTCAGGAGGTGACAGCGCATGGAGCCGAAACGCCGGATAGCGCTCCTTGACCGCGCGAAACAGGTCTTCGTACCACTCGAGCGGCAAGTCGGGGTTGTGACCACCCTGGAGCAGCAACTGACCGCCGCCAAGCGCGATCGTCTCGTCGATCTTGCGAAAAATCTCCTCGAACCCCAGGACGTATCCTTCAGCAGAACCGACCGGACGGTAGAACGCGCAGAAATTGCACCGGGCGATGCAGACGTTCGTGTAGTTGACGTTGCGATCGATGATGTAGGTGACGACCCCTTCGGGGTGCTTCCGTCCGCGGACTTCGTCAGCAAGTCGCCCGAGGAGCGGCGTGGGAGCGCCGCGGTAGAGCTCGAGCGCCTCGGCTCGATCGAGCCGGCCGCCGCCGCGAACCTTTGCCGCAAGCGCGTCGATCATTTCCCTCAATAAAACACCGACGGCCGCACGGCGTCGATGACACCGTGCTTTTCCGCGAGCTCGTAGTACCTTGCGCAGCCCGGCGGCCGCGCGCTCGTCGAATCCGTACCGAATATTCTCTCTCAAATAGGCCCGGCCGAGTGCCGCCCTCTCGGACCCGCAGTAGGCGTCGGCGATCGCGTCTGACGAGGCGACGCCGGCATCGCGTGCGTCGCGAAGCGCGTCCAGCGCGACTGCCGGGAGCACTCCGGGCCGGCCGGCCCAGAACGCCCAGACGAAGGGCAATCCGGTCAGGCCGCTCCAGACGTCTCCGAGATCGATTTTTTCGACCCCCACAGCCCCGGGATCGAGGTAGAGGGCTGGATCGCCAATGACCAGCGCCGCATCGCATCGCTCCAACATCGCGTCGATCGCGGGCGGCATCGGCACGAACTCCGGCTCGATGTCGAACGACTCGCGGCATAGGACGCGCAGTAGCCCGGTCGATGTCCTGGAACTGGTGTCGACGGCAATCGAGCGAATCTCGACAAGCGGGCGCGCGCAGAACAGGGCCACCGACGCGACCGGGCCGTCGGACACGATCCCCAGACCATCCACGATCAAGTACGGCGCAACCCCGCGCTGAAACTCGATCGAGGGAATCATCCCGACATCGATCGCTCCCTCGTGCAGCAGCGTCGCGCAAGTCGACGGAGCGTCAAACCGGAGCGCAAAAAGGTCCGTTCGACGGTCGAGGCCGTGGACCAGCGGCCGCGCATTCAGGTAGTCGACCGCTCCCAGACGAATGACGGCCATCAATCTTTTCCGAGGGGCTTCGCCCCTCGGACTCCCCTGCTGGCTCGCTCGCGGGGCCCCGGCGCCCCGCGCCGCTCGCCAGGCTCACTCGCTTCCGCTCGTTCGCGCTGTTTGTGAGACACCTCTACTCTTCCGAGGGGCTTCGCCCCTCGGACTCCCCTGCTGGCTTCCGCCTCCGCCAAGGCTACGGCGAGACCTCGCCGGAGCGCCTTTCGGCGGGAAGGTGGGCGCTCGCGAGGCCCCTTTGCCCCGCGCCGCTCGCCAGGCTCACTCGCTTCCGCTCGTTCGCGCTGTTTGTGAGACACCTTCTAACTAGCCCAGCAACCGAAAGCGGCCATCCCGCTCGACAGCCTCGAGCGCGGCGGCGCGAATGTTGCTTTTGATCTCCTCAATTGGGCTCCGGCGCGTGCCCAGCACGCCAGGATCCACGGCGGCGATGCCATCCACGTCGTCGGCTCCAACGGTGAGCGCCACTTGCGCGAGCTTGGGGCCGTAGAGCGGCCAGTCGACCTGAATCGAGTCAATGTTGTTGACGACCATGCGCGCGAGCGCCACTTGCTTCACGTCGTCGTACCCGGTCGTCGGCGTTGCGATGGACATGGTTCTTGGAAGCGGTGCGAACGCGCGAAACCCGCCGACCGCCGACTGGAGATTCCGCGCGCGTTCGACCGAGGCGATCCGCGCGGCGTGTATCAACTCCGACCGTTGAGCGGGCATCAGCTCGGAGTTCAAGCTTGTGGGCAGTGCGTGAACCGTCAAGCGCCACACCCCGAGTCCTGCGTCCCGAGCCGCACGCACGGCGGTTGGAACATCTGCGAGCAGGTTCGAGTCGAGTGGCGTGTCCGCGATTGCCTCGAGGCCGGCGTCGTGCAATCGGCTGCACAGCTCGGCGAGCGCGTCCGGATCCGGCGCGAGGGCGTAGAGATCCGGCAGTGAGAATCCGGTCAGCGGTGCCCCGTCAGCCAACGCAAGGGCCGCCCTGACCGCACCGATCGCGGCCGCTTCATTCGCCGGACGACCAACGATGCGGACCTCACCGGCCGACAGCCCGGCTGGACGAGCGGGCGCGGGCGCGGGCGCGTCAACGTGCACCTCGAAGACACGGACGAATGTCGTCCGCGCACCGTGCATCCGCCGGCGAACATCGTCACCCTGCACGCCCACATCGACCAGATTGGGAGTCGAGAGAAGTGTCGCCGGATTGAATGTAGTCACCTTGAACCCTGAACCTTGAACCCTGAACCGTTTATGACGGCTTCCACCCCTTGCTGATCTTCTCCCAGAGCTGATCGGCGCGTCGTGCCGTCTGCTCCGCCGTCGCAATCTTCTTCGGCCAAGGACGGGTGAATCCTTCGGCCGGCCATTTTCTCGTCGCGTCGATCCCCATCTTGCTTCCATACGCATGGAGATCGCTCGCATCATCCAAATCATCGACAGGGCCACGAGTGAACTGAATGTCGCGTTCCGGATCGTAGTGGGTGCCGACGATCCAGGCGACTTCGGCCTCGTTCTGAACGTCGACGTCCTTGTCGACGACGATCACAGTCTTCGAGAACATAAGTTGGCCGAGTCCCCAGCACGCGTTCATAATCTTCCTCGCGTGGCCGGGATAGCGCTTGTCGATCGAGATGATCACAATGTTGTGGAAAATGCCCGCGGCCGGAAAATGCATGTCGACGATTTCCGGAACCGTTTTCTTGATCAGCGGAAGGAAGATGCGCTCGCTGGCTTTGCCGAGGTAGTAGTCCTCCATCGGAGGAATCCCGACGACGGTGGTCAGATAGACCGGCCGCTTGCGACGGGTGATGCAGGTCAGGTGGAAGACTGGATAGTCATCTGGATGTGAGTAGAAGCCAGTGTGGTCGCCGAATGGGCCTTCACGCCGGCGCTCGCCCGGCTCGACATAGCCTTCGAGCACGATCTGGGAATTGGCCGGCACTTCGAGATCGACTGTCACGCACTTGACGAGTTCGACGCGCTCGCGTCGAAGAAAGCCGGCAAGCAGGAGCTCGTCGAGTCCCTCTGGCATTGGCGCCGTCGCCGAATAGGCGAGGGCAGGATCGGGGCCGAGCGCCACCGCCACCGCCAGCCGCTTGCCGAGCCGCTCGGCGACGCGATGGTGCTGCGCGCCACCCTTGTGCTGCTGCCAGTGCATCCCCGTCGAGCGGCCGTCGAACACCTGCATCCGGTAGGTGCCGATGTTTCGCATCCCGGTTTCGGGATCCTTGGTAAAGACCAGGGGCAACGTGATGTAGCGCCCACCATCATCAGGCCAGCACTTGAGAATCGGCAGAGAGTCGAGCGTGCCGTCCTGTTCCACGACCTCCTGGCACGGCGCGTCGTTGACGGTCTTCGGCATCAAGTCGCGAAGCCGGTTGATCATCGGCAGCATCTTGATCGCGTCGAGTATCCCGCCTGGCATCTTCGGCGTCGCCAATTCCTCGATCTCGTGAGCGAGGTCGTCGAGCGTTCGGACGCCGAGCGCCATGCAGATTCGCTTCATGGAGCCGAACAGATTGATAGCGACCGGCGTGTCGAAGCCGGTAGGACGCTCGAAGAGCAGGCCTGGGCCTCCGCCCGGGGACTTCGACGCCCGGTCGGTCACCGCGCAGATCTCGAGATCCGGATCGACCGGCTCGCCAATCCGCGCTAGCTCGCGTTCCTTTTCGAGGGCCGCGATGAAGTCGTTCAAGTCCCTGAACATGTTCAGCCGATGCTTTCCATTTTCTCTGCAATCTCGGTGGCCAACGCCAGGGCGCGGCGTCCGGCAAGGCCATCGACGAGGGGCGTGCCACGCTCTCGAACGGCCCTGGCGAAGTCGGCGAGCTCGCGGCGAAGCGGCTCGTCGCGTTCAACGGGAACCGGCCCGCCCTCGATTGTTGGTCTCGCCCCATCGCGTTTGACCAATCGCCAGCCCTCCACCTCCTGGGCCGCATAATCGATCGACAGGTAGGCGTCGGGCTGAAAGAACCGGATCTTCCTGACGCGATCCTTGCTGATCCGACTCGCGGTCACGTTGGCGATGCAGCCCGAGGCGAACCGCAATCGCGCGTTGGCAATGTCGTACTTCGGCGTCAGGACCGGCACGCCGACAGCCTCGACCGACGTCACTTCCGAGCGAACCAGTGACAGGATCACGTCGAGATCGTGAATCATCAGATCGAAGACGACGTCGATGTCGAGGCTGCGATCGGGAAAGACTCCCAGGCGGTGGACTTCGATGAAACGCGGCGAGGTGACGAGCGGAAAGACCGCGGCGACGGCGGGGTTGTAACGCTCCGTGTGGCCAACGGCCAGCGTCGCGCCCGACGCCTTGGCCACGGCGATCATCTCGTCAGCTTCCGCAAGCGAGCGCGCCATCGGCTTCTCCACGAGAACCGATGTTCCACGCTCGAGAAACGGCATCGCAATCGCGTGATGCAACTCCGTCGGCACGGCGACGGTCACCGCGTCGACTGCGCCGAGCAGCTCACCGTAGTCGGCGAGCGGCCTGGTGCCTGTCGAGGCCGCGATCTCAGCGGCGCGATCTGGAATCTTGTCCACGACCGCGGTGAGCGACACGCCGTCGAGCGTCGAAAGGATGCGCGCGTGATGCCGGCCGAGGTGGCCGACGCCAACGACAGCGACTCTCAAGGCATCAGCCATGCTGGTCACGCTGGGCAGAGCGAGGCCGACCGACGATGGCGATTCCTGCCTCGTTGGCCGATGCGAACACGTGGTCGCCGTCGAGAACGAGCGTGCGTCCCGCATCGATCGACAGCGCGGCCGCGCCGGCGGTTCGCATCGCTTGAATGGTGGCGATGCCGATCACCGGCACGTCGAAGCGCATATCCTGTTTCGGTTTGGCGACCTTCACGATTCTCACGCCCGGCCCGGCGAGATAACCCGCGCGGCCGATCACTTCGTCGGTCCCCTCCATCGCTTCGACGGCGACGACGGCCTTGTGCTTGACGGCAATCGTCTGGCCGATGTCGAGCGCGGCAATGGCGTCCGCCATCTGGTAGCCGAACGCAAAGTCCTCGGTCTCCTGTTCGCTCGGCGCGCGATCGGTCAACACCCCTTCCTTCGCGAGCAGCGGCTCGAGAAAGGCGGTGGAGTCGACGAGCTCGACGCCTTCGTCGCGCATGACGTCCGCGACCGCAGAAATGAGCGCATCAGTATTGCGAGCCTTGAGGCGGGTCAGGGCGGACATCAGAGTGAGGTCGGGAATAATGCCGGAGAAGATCTTGACGTGCTTGACCTGCCCGGCCATCACCGCGCGGGTCACCCCAGCACCTTTCAGAATCTTGATGCACTTGCCGAGATGCCCCAGAGAGACCCAATGGAGGTCCGCGCCGGCGTCGCCAGCCGCCGCCTCGAGCTCCGGAAAGGCCTCCTCCTTGACGGCAATAACGGTGACGTCGTGGCCAAGGCTCCTGGCACCCTGTAAAACGAGGAACGGAAACCGGCCGTTGCCGGCGATCAGACCAATCCTGGACATATCCGGCCGGATCGCCGGCTCGAACGTCAGTCTATCAGAACGGTCCTGGCTGGCCCGGCCTCGAATCCCGCGGTACAATAAGGGTTACGCCCATGGCCTGTTTTTTGGAGAGAAGATGTACCGATCGACTGTAGCGTTCCTGTCTCGTGCCGCCGTCCTCGGCGTGCTCACCATGGCCCTCGTCGGCAGCGCCTGCGACAACGGCCCCGGCACCCCGACCACCCCGACCCCGGTTCTCGTCACCGAAACATTCACCGGCACGGTGACACTCAACGGCGCCATCAACCACGGTTTCAGCGCCTCGACCGCGGGTCTCACCACCGCGGAGATTACCGCGATCGATCCAGCCGGCTCATTTGTCGGCTTTACGATGGGAACCTGGAGCGGTGTCGTGTGCACGGCGGTCCTTTCGAACGAGGCCGGCACCTTGGCGAGCGTGCTGAGTGCCGCGACCCAATCGCCGGCGAGCCTTTGCGTCAGGGTGTTTGACCCGAACGGCATCCTGGTCGACAAGACCGTCACTTACACGGTCACGGTCAAGCATCCATAACAGTCGCTAGTCGAGAGTCGGAAGTCGCCAGTCGCAGCGTCAGTCCTGGTCGGCAGTCCCTACTCTTCCATCACCTCTTCCAAGCGTCGGCTTGGGCGGCGCAGGCCGACGCCACGGCTCGACGAGCGAATGAAGTGCACCAGGTATTGCACTTCCTCGCAGCCGAGCGTCGAGTCGCGATCGATTTGCGCCAGCGCCCGGCTGGTGTTCGAGTGCAAAAGGTAGCGGAACGCACGGCGCAGCTGACTGATCGAGTCCTTCGAGAACTTCCTGCGCTCCAGTCCAATCGTGTTGATACCGTAGATCCGGGCGCGATTGCCGACGGTTTTCGCGTACGGCAGCGCGTCCTTGGTCACCACCGAGTACCCGCCGATGAACGCGTGCTGACCGACCCGGCAGAACTGATGCACACCTGAAAACGCGCTGATCGTCGCAAAGTCCTCGACGGTCACGTGCCCGCCGAGCGTCGCGGCGTTGCCGAAGATCGTCGAATTCCCGATGTGGCAGTCGTGCGCGACGTGTGCGTAGGCCATGAAGACGTTGTTGTTGCCGATGTCGGTCGTGCCGCCGCCGCCGGCGGTGCCGCGATGAATCGTCACGAACTCGCGGAACACGTTGCGGTGTCCGATTGTCAGCGTGGTCTTTTCGCCGCGAAACTTCAGGTCCTGAGGAATGAGCCCGATCGAGGCAAACGGAAAAATCTGGTTGCCATCGCCAATCTCGGTCCAGCCGTCGACGATGCTGGAGGCGCCGATGCGACAATCGCGGCCAATGCGGACGTGCTCACCGATGATGGCGTGAGGTCCGACGACGGAGCCGGCGCCGATCTGTGCGCCCCCGTGGATGATCGCGCTGGAGTCAATCGTGACACCAGGCCACTCGTCCCTTTGATCCCGTTGATCCCCCCGCCGATCAACGACACGATCGGGCACGAGCGCCATCACCAACTCGGCTTCGGCGACAACCGCTTCCCCGATCGAGGCGACTGCGTGCGCCCGCGCCAGTTTGCTGCGCCGGGCGCCGAGCGTCACTTCGAGGCGCAGCCGGTCACCCGGCACTACTTGCCGCCGGAACTTCGCATCGTCGACGCCGCGGAGGTAGGCATGGCCCGACGGCTTGCCATCGGGTCCCTGCACCAGGAGCAGCGTCGCGACCTGCGCCAGCGTCTCAATCATGAGCACGCCTGGCATCAACGGCGTGCCAGGAAAGTGTCCCTGGAAGAAATCTTCGTTGACGGTGACGTTCTTGACGGCGACGAGCCGTTTGCCGGGCTCGTGCTCGGTCACCGCATCGACGAGCGCCGACGGATACCGGTAACAGAGCCGGTCGATGGATTCGGAAATGTTCGACACAGGACGGATTCTAACAGGTTCAAAACGGTTCAGGGTTCAGAGTTCATGGTTCAAGGTTTCCCTGAACCCTGAACGGAGAACCCTGAACCCTGAACCTTGAACCCTGAACCGTTCGCGCCCTATTTCTTCACCGGCGCGGTCGCGGCCGGCCGTGCGGCGTCGAGCCGCTTAATCACTTCGCCAGTCAGGTCCAGACCGGTGTCGACCCAGACTGCGCCAGCGTTGTTGATGTCGACGAGCATGTGCAGGGCGCGTTCCTTGCCGATCTGCTCGAGCACAGGATTCAGTTTGCGCTGAAAGTCGACCTGGAGCTCGGCCTGGAGCGCTTGCCGCTCTGACTGCGCTTCCTGCTGCAGGAACTGCACCTCGCGCGTCAGCTTGTCGACTTCCTTTTCGAGCGACAGCCGGGCCGAGTCGTTCATGATCGTCGAGCTCGTCTGCTGCTTGGTCTTGGCCGCCTCGAGCTGCTTGTTCTTCTCAGTGATCTCGCCAACCTTTTTCTTTTCGAGCTCCTGCAGCTTTCCGGTTGCGGCCTTGCCCTCGACCGAATTTGACGCGACCGCCTGAATGTCGATATAGGCGATCTTTGCGCCCTCGGGGTAGGGGCGCGGGGCCTGGGGCGGGGTGGCTGGAGCCGTCGGTGGTGGCGTCGCTGGCTGCCCCGTCGCTGGTGGAGTCGCTGGTGGAGTTGCCGGTGGTTTCACCGGCGGCTGCGCCGGGGGCGTGGCCTGGGCCAGCGCTGGTACCACCGCCAGCGCGCTCACCGCAATCATCACCGTCAACAATCTCAACGCTTTCATGAACTAGTTCCCTTTCGAATGATAGCTTCCAGCTTCCGGCTTCCAGCTTCCAGTCTGAAAACCGAACCCTATTGTACTGCCGACTCAGCTATTACGAGGGCGAGGGGATAACCCGACGTCTCCACCTGACGGGAAGCTGGCAGCTGGAAGCCGGCAGCTTGCCTAGAATGTCGACCCCACCGCAAACCGGAATTTCCACTTCTTTTCGGGCTGCAGGTTGTTGTCCAGCACCCCGCCGCGCGAGGGGTTGGCGGCAAAAATCAACCGGAACGGCACGTTCAGCACCGGCATGAAGAACCGGATTTCGGCGCCGGTCGACGTCTTGAACGCGCTCATCTCGCCGATCTCGCTGATCTCGGGGGGGAACGCCGACACGAACGGGTTGAACGGAATCTGATAGAAGTCACCGGGAGTCGGAATGAGCGCACCTGGATAGGTGAGCTGGGTCACCGGTTCCTTCCAGGAGAAATTCTGGCCTCGAGCCCGCGCCTGCCCCGCGTCGTAGAACAGCACCAGCCGCACGGGACCCGCAATGGTAATCAGGGTACTCGACGTTGAAGAGCAGGCTCTTGTTACCGCCCAGGACGAGGCCGGTAACCGGATCGCGCGGCCCGACCGTGCGCAGATCGAAGCCGCGCATGCTGTACTCGCCGCCGAGGAACAGCCTCTCGAAGATCGGCAGCGCGAGGGTGCTGGCGTAAGGTTTGATGTACTCCGCCTGCGCGCGGAAGCCCAGCGACGTACGGCGTTTGGCGCCGATCGGGAAGTACCTGATGGCTTCCGCCCGCGGATTGATGAAGTTCGTGTTCCCGCCAATGCCTGCCCAATCCATCGACAACGTGTAGCGCGATCCGGAGGTCGGGAAAATCGGGTGATCGACCGTGTTGTAGACGAAGCTCGGTCCGATCTTGCTGATTGTCCTCCTGCCGCCTTCGCCGATGAGCAGGGAATCCGCGAGGAAGGGATTGCCGGCGAGCACGAGCGGGTCGCGGTACAGCGGGTTGAGATCCTTGACCTCGACTTGCTCCAGGCTGTAGTTGACGAACATCCTCGCGTAGGGCATGACCTGGAACCCGAAGACGAGGTTGCCGCCAACCGACGCCTGCGTGAACTGGCCCTCGTAGCGAATCTCGCGCGCGTAGATGTCGACGCCGGCAGTCATCGGCCGGTCGAAGAGGAATGGCTCGGTGAACGCAAGCTGGTAATTCTTCGCGCGATTGCCCTGCTGGGCGGTGGCGCTGAATGTCTCGCCCCGTCCGAGGAAGTTCGAGGTCTGAAACGACAGCTGCCCGAAGAAGCCGTCGAACTGCGACACGCCGGCGCCGAACGTCAGCTGGTTGCGGTTCTGCTCTTCGAACTTGAGCGAGATGTCGACCTTGTTGTCGGCGGTCGTGGTTTTCTGAACGTCGACGGCCTCGCCTTCGAGCGGCTTGAAGTAGCCGAGCTGATTGAGGCGCTTGACGCTGTCCTTCAGCGCCATCGTGTTGAAGGGCCCTGCTTCGACGATCCGCATCTCGCGACGAATGACGTTGTCGCGCGTCGTGGTGTTGCCCGTAAAGGTAATGCGGTTGATGAAGTACTGCTTGCCCTCGTCCACGCGCATCGTCACGTCGACGAGCGGCGTGCCGTCCTTGGCTGTCGTCGGCACGGCCGGTTGCGCCTCGCCCGGAGAGGGTGGACCAGGTGACGGCGGACCAGCCGCCCCCGGAGCGTCGCCATTCCGGGGCTGATCCCGCGGCTGCAAATCGGGATACGCGGTGAACTCGAAATAGCCGCCCGACCCGTAGACCTCCTGCGCCTTCTCGAGGCCTTTCTTTATTTTCTTCTGGCTGTAAGTCTCGCCGGTCTCGACCCTGAAGAGCGGGCGCAGCGCCTCGGAGTTGACGACCTTATTGCCTTCGAACTTGAAATCGCCGACCGCGTACTTCTTGCCCTCGGTGATCGGGACCTGCAGCTGAATCCACCGCGTCTTGCCATCCTTCGAGTCTTCGAGGGTCTTCATCTGCGGCTGGCCCACCTGGGCCATGATGTACCCCTCGTCGCGGTAGAAATCGGTGATGAGCTGTGCGTCCTCGGCGAACTTGTCTTCCTTGTAGGTGCCGCCACCGGTGATGAAGCCGAAGAAGCCCTTCTGCTTGTTCTCCTTCATCTTGCGACCGAGCTTCCCGTCGCTGATCGCCTGATTGCCAACAAAGTCGATCTCGTCGATTTTGACCTTCGGCCCTTCCGTCACGTGGAAGGTGACGTGTACGAGCTTGGGTCCGCCTTCGACCTCTTTGATCTCCGGCTGCACCTCGGCGAACTGGTAACCTTCCGCGGCGTAGAGTTCGCGGACAACGCCGGTGACACGACGGATGAGCCCAGGATCGATGAACGAGTCGAGCCTGATCGTGATGCTCTTCTCCTTCAGCTTCTCTTCGATCTTCGACTGGTCAACCTTCTTCAGACCCTCGTAGTCGACGATCTTGACGCGCTGCCGCTCCTCCATGTCATAGACGACCATCTTGCCGATGACGCCGTTGGAGAAGGTGTAGTCCTCGACCCTGATTGACAGGTCATCGAGGAAATTGGTGGCCCACAACCGCTTGAAGTCTTCGCGAATGACCTGCTCGATGGCATCGTCGTACGGCACCCACTTCCCGGTCTGGGAGTTGCTGAGCCGCGACTTCATCTCGATGTAATAGAGGTAGGTATTGGCTTCGACCACCGGGAAGCCGCCCTGCTTTTCGAAGCAGGGGACCACCTGATAGACCACCGGCCCCGAGCCCGCTGGCGGGAGCGTCCGGGGAGCCGGGACGGGCTGACCGCAAACGGTTTGTCCGGTTTGGGCCGGCGCCGACGCGGCGGCCGCGGGCGGGGTCTGAGCCTGGACGGCGGCAGCGGCCGTCAGCGCAGCAAAAAAAAGCAGGAGCACACGCATAAGTCGAACGTGAACCGTCAATTTCGTAGGACCCCGGCCGCGGTCTCCTCCCAGCCGGGGAAACGTACTCGTCGAGTTTACTGGATTTTAGACGTGCAAGGCCACTCGCCGGCCTTGCCGCAGCCTCTGTAGCAGGAGTTCGGACGACTGCTACGAAGGCGCCTGCCCGCCATAGCAGCGGCGCTCTTTGGCGCTGCGAAGGCGCGGATCAGGCCAGCCGCCGGCCTGCCAAGGCCTCTCCGGCAGGACGGTAGGCCAGGGTGCCGCCATCGATGTAGACCTCGATCTCGCCGCCTTTGAGATGCCCACGGATGAGCTCCTCTGAGAGCGGATCTTCGATGTACCGCTGAATCGCGCGGCGGAGGGGCCGGGCGCCATACGACCGGTCCTTGCACGTCTGCTCGATGATCCAGTCGATGACTTCTGACGCAAGCTGGAGCCGGATCTTGCGGTCAACCAGGTTGTCGTTGAGTTGCTTGACGAGCAGGTTCGTGATGGTCCGGAGGTCATCGTCGGAGAGCGCTTCGAAGACGATGATTTCGTCGATCCGGTTGATGAACTCGGGGTTGAAGGTCTTGCGAACCTCGCCGAGCACCATGTCGTTGACGCTGCGGCTGATGGCGCCGGAATCCGATGCCTGGAAGCCCATCGACGCCTTCTTCTGGATGAAGCGGGCGCCAATGTTCGACGTCATGATGATGATCGCGTTCTTGAAGTTCACCCGGTTGCCAAGGCCGTCGGTGAGATGGCCGTCCTCGAACACCTGCAGCAGGATGTTGAACAGGTCGGGATGCGCCTTTTCAATCTCATCGAGCAGGACCACCGAGTATGGATTGCGCTTGACCTTCTCGGTGAGCTGCCCGCCCTCCTCGTGGCCAACGTATCCTGGCGGCGAACCAATCAGCTTGGAGACCGAGTGCTTCTCCATGTACTCGGACATGTCGAAGCGGATGAGCGAATGGTCGCTGCCAAAGAGGAAGTTCGCCAGGGCGCGCGCCAGCTCGGTTTTGCCAACACCAGTCGGACCGAGAAACACGAAGCTGCCAACGGGCCGGTTCGGATTCTTGAGGCCGGCGCGCGATCGACGGATCGCCCGCGACAGCGCCGAGATGGCCTTGTCCTGTGAGATGACGCGCTTGTGCAGCGCATCTTCCATGTGCAGCAGCTTGTCGCCCTCGTCCTGATTGATCGAGGTGAGCGGCACACCGGTCCACTTCGAGACGACCTCGTCGATCTCGGCCTTGCCGACGATGACGCGGCGCGTGCTCGACTTCACGTCGAACTTTTCGCGGACGAACTGGAGGTTCTCGCGGGCCTGGACTTCCTGCTCGCGGTAGAACTGCGCCTTCTCGAAGTTCTTTTCAGAGACGGCGGTCTCCATCTGCTCGACCGCGACCCGAATGCTCTTGTTGATTTCGCCGAACTCCTCGCTGTAGCCGGCTTCGCGCAGCTTGGCGCGCGCGCCGGCCTCGTCGACGAGGTCGATCGCCTTGTCGGGGAGGAATCGATCAGTGATGTAACGGCTCGACTGATAGACGGCCGCCTCGATCGCTTCAGCGGTGTACTCGACGTGATGAAACGACTCGTACCGATCCTTGACGCCGATCAGCACCTCGATCGTCTCCCGCTCGGTTGGCGGGTCGACTTTAATCGCCTGGAACCGCCGCTCGAGCGAGCGATCCTTTTCGATGTACTTGCGGTATTCGGCGGGCGTTGTCGCCCCGATGCAGCGAATCTCGCCGCGCGACAGCGCCGGTTTGAGGATGTTCGCAGCGTCGAGTGAGCCTTCGGCCGACCCGGCGCCAACGAGCGTGTGGAGCTCGTCGATGAACACGATGATGTTCGGGTTTTCGGTCAGCTCCTTCATGATCGCCTTGAGGCGTTCTTCGAACTGACCGCGGTACTTCGTGCCCGCGACGATGAGGGAGATGTCGAGCGCAAGAATCCGCTTGTCGGCGAGGAAATGCGGCACGTCGCCGTAGACGATCTTCTGCGCGAGGCCCTCGACGATCGCGGTCTTCCCGACGCCAGGCTCGCCGATGAGGACGGCATTGTTCTTGGTCCGGCGGCAGAGCACTTGCTGCACGCGCTCGACCTCGATGTGTCGGCCGACGAGCGGATCGAGCTGGTTCTTCATGGCCGCGTCCGTCAAGTCGCGGCTGAACTCGGCGAGGAGCGGCGTCTCCTTGACGCGGGTCAGCGTCGTCTTCTCGTTGAGGAGCGCGACGATATCTTCACGGACGGTGTTCAGGCGCATCCCCTTTTCCATGAGGATCGTCGCCGCGACTGAACGCTCCTCGCGAAGGATGCCGAGAAGCAGGTGCTCGGTGCCGATGTAGTTGTGCAGCAGGCGGTCGGCTTCTTCGGCGGCGTATTGAAGAACACGCTTGGTTTCGGCGCTGAAAGGGATCTCGACCGAGGTCGACACCTTCTCACGGAACACGGTCCGGCCTTCAATTTCCTTGCGAATGCTTTCGAGAGAAAGGTGCGAGCGAGCGAAGATCCGACTGGTCAGTCCTTTACCCTCACGAATCAGTCCGAGGAGAAGGTGCTCGGTCTCGATGGAGATGCTGCCGAGCTGACTTGCCTCGTACCGCGCGAAGAAAAGAACCCGCCGCGCTCGTTCCGTGTAGCGTTCGAACATCCGGGGTTACCTATGGTTTATCGGGCGCTGCTCTATGCTCATTATACGACAGCGTCACGGCGATCCGTTACGGCTAAGTGAGGCGTTCTCCAGCAGTTAAAGGGACGGAACGGCTCTCGTCGCGTAAAAATGACGCGATCCCGACCGTTCGGGGACACTCAAACTTGAGTGTCCCCGAAGATGCCGCCCGAGCGGCCTCATCGATTCAACGACGGAAAGCCACGTTCGGAACGCCGCCAACCAACGTTGATCCCTTTCGATCCGTCTGCTACGCTTTTCCGCCCGATTTCCAGAACGGAGGCTTCATTCATGGCTGATCGTTCCGTCGGTCTTTTGACCGAAGACATGCTCGAACGGTTCCGGACCCGCGCACCCGCCTACGATCGCGAGAACAAGTTCTTCCAGGAAGATTTCGATGAACTGAAGGCGGCTGGCTACTTGAAGATGACCGTGCCGAAGGAGCTCGGCGGCATGGGATTCTCGCTATATGACGTCTCCCAGGTGACTCGACGCCTGGCGATGTACGCGCCGGCAACGGCGCTCGCCATGAACATGCACAACTACTGGGTCGGGCTCGCCGCGGATTTGTGGCGCGGCGGCGACAAGTCCTGCGAATGGATTCTCAAGGAAGCCGCCGCGGGAGAGGTCTTCGCGGCCGGTCACGCGGAAACCGGCAACGACCTTCCCCTGCTCTTGTCAACGTGCAAAGCCGAGCGCGTGGACGGCGGCTACAAATTCACCGGCCGGAAGTCGTTCGGCAGCCTCACGCCGGTCTGGACGAGGCTGGGCTTGCACGGCATGGACACAAGCGATCCCAAGGCGCCGAAAGTCGTCCACGGGTTCCTGGCGCGCGGTACCGCCGGCATCACGATCAAAGACACGTGGGACGTGCTCGGCATGCGGGCGACGCGCAGCGACGACACCGTGCTCGAAGGCGCATTCTGCCCCGACCGCTACATCGCCCGAGTCATCGCTCCGGGGGCAGCAGGGATGGATGCCTTCATCCTCGGCATCTTCGCGTGGGGGCTGCTGGGCTTCGGCAATGTCTACTACGGACTGGCGCTGCGCGTGCGGGATCTCATCGTTGAACACGTCAAGAGCAAGTCGTCGCTCGCGTTGACCCGCTCGATGGCCTACCACCCTGGCGTCCAGCAGGGCATCGCCGACATCGTGATGGAGCTCGAAGCGATCGGCCCCCAGCTCGACGCCGCCACGCGCGACTGGTCAGAGGGGGTTAATCACGGCGGTCACTGGCCGATCAAGATCGTGTCGGCCAAGTATCGCGCCGTCGAAGGCGCGTGGCGGGTCGTCGACCGCGCCCTCGATCTCTCGGGCGGATTTGGCATGTTCAAGAAGAGCGAGATGGAGCGGCTGTTCCGCGACGCGCGCGCCGGACGCTTCCATCCGGCCAACTCGCTCTTGTCGCACGAACTGGTCGGCAAGCTGACGCTTGGGATCAATCCCGACGAGCAGCCGCGTTGGGGGTGATGGGAAATGCTGAATGCTGAATGCTGAAGTGAAGGCGGAATGATCGGAGTGCGGATGGCTGATCCGCACTCCGCACTCGATCGATCTACTTCGCGGCGGCTTTCTCCAGCCGCACCTCGGTGGCGTGTTTCGACGTGTCGTCGTACTTCGCCGAGACCTCGTCGCCGGCCTTCAGGAAGTCGATAATCTGCGGCGACTTCTTCTCTTCTTTCAGCTTCGCCTCCTTCGTCCCGACGCCCGTGCCGACGACCTTGGTCTTGGTGTCGACGACCAGCTTCACCACCTCGTCCCGCGCGTTAATGGTGATGGAATCCGGGCTGACCGCCGCGACTTTTCCACGGACGGTCTTGTCCGCCGCCTGCAGGTCTGCGGATGACGAAGCGAATACTGCTGCCAGAAACAGGGCTCCCATCGACGCTGCAATCCACCGTTTCATGACAAACCTCCTTGGCGCCACCGCCAACATCCTCTTCTACGGGCACGCTGCTCCCAGCGTTCCAATCAGCGGAGTCTAGCAAGGCTACGCCTCATCAAGACCGCTAGTCTTCAAGAATCGCTTCCGCCTCAATTTCGACGAGCATGTCGGGGTCGATCAGGCGGGAGACCTCAACCATAGACGTCGTCGGGCGAATCGCCCCGAAGACCTCGCCGTGGGCGCGTCCGATCGCTTCCCAGTCGCGAATGATGTTCGTCACGTACATCCGCGTCCGGACGACGTGCTCGAGTGAGGCGCCGGCTCGCCCGAGCGCGCGCTCGATGTTCTTGAGCGTCTGAATCGTCTGCGCCCGCGCATCCCCCTTCCCCACCAGGCCCCCATCGTCAGCGGTCGCGGTCGTACCGGAGACGTGGACGACGCGGCCGACGCGAACGGCCCGCGAATAGCCGACGAGTGGTTCCCATTTCGTGCCGGTCGAGATGTTCTGCCGCTCCGACATATCAGACTCCTCTCAGCCTGCCGTCTTCGAGGCGCAGCACGCGGTCGCACGCCGCGGCGAGCTTCGGGTTGTGGGTCGCGATCACGGACGTCAGACCATGCTCGCGATGCATGTCTTGCAGGAGGTCATGAAGCGTTTCGGCGGTGTGCTCGTCGAGGTCGCCGGTCGGCTCGTCGGCCAGAAGAAGGGTGGGCCGCATCACGAGCGCGCGCGCGATGGCGACGCGCTGCTGCTCGCCGCCGGACAGCATGCCGGGCCGGTGCTCGAGACGCTCGGAGAGGCCGACCCGCTCGAGCAGGTCGGTGGCGCGCTCGCGGCACTCAGCAGCGCTCTTGCGGGCAATCCGCAGCGGCATCCCGGCGTTTTCGAGGGCGCTGAACTCCGGCAGGAGATGATGGAACTGGAACACGAATCCGACATGCTGGTTGCGGAATGCCACGAGCGCCTCGTCGGGCATGCTTGCCAGGTCGATCTGATCAATGCGAACCGAACCTGCGTCAGGCGAGTCGAGCCCACCGAGGACGTGCAGCAGCGTGCTCTTGCCGACCCCCGAGGCGCCGACGATGGCCACCATCTCGCCGCGCTCGAGCGAGAGCTCGAGGTTCTTGAGGACGGTCAACCGGTTGGCGCCAACGGCGTAGCTCTTCGAGAGTCCAGTGACGGTGATGAACGACATAGCTTCCAGCTACCAGCTTCCAGCTACCAGCTTCCAGCTACCAGCTCCTAGAACTCGTAGAACATGTCCACTCGACCACGGGAGCGGAGCTTTGGCTGGAAGCGGGAAGCTGGCAGCTGGAAGCCTCATTGATACCGCAACGCCTGCGCCGGATCGAGCTTCGCTGCTTGTCGCGATGGATAGATCGTGGCCACGAAACAAACGAGGATCGCCGACACGACCACCACGACGAAGTCGAGCGGCAACAGCCGGAACGGCACGTGCGAAATCTGATAGACGTCGAGCGGCACGCTGATCAACTTGTAGTGGTCGAGGATGTAGATCAGCGCGCAGCCGCCGGCAGCGCCCACGATCGTGCCGACCGTCCCGATGACCAGCCCCTGCAACATGAAGATCCGCCGGATGCTCGCGGCCGAACTCCCCATCGTCTTGAGGATCGCGATGTCGCGGGTCTTCTCCATGACCAGCAGCACCAGCGACGCGATAATGTTGAGCGCTGCCACCATCACGATCAAACCGATCGTGATCGACATGGCCATCTTCTCCAGCCAAAGGGCGGAAAAGAGCGACTTGTTCATGTCGGCCCAGTCCTGCGCCTCGTAGTCCGGCCCGAGTCGGGCCTGAATATCTCCGGCGACCGCTTGCGCCGCGAACAGATCGTCGACTTTCACCTCGATGAGATCGGCGTGGCTCCGGTCGAGCAGCTTCTCGGCGACGCTCAGGTGCACGAAGCCATAGGAACTGTCGTACTCGAAGAGGCCGAGGCCGAACACGCCGACGACCTTGAAGGCACGCTGCCGCGCCGACACGCCAAACGGCGTCAGCGTGCCCTCCGGCGTCAGCACTTCCACGCCATCACCCAGGCTGACACCCAACTTCTGTGCGAGGTCCTTTCCAAGGATGATGCCCGCCATCGACCCTTGTACAGGTGTCAGATCGTCGAGGCTCCCCGACAACATGGATCGCCCGACGTTGGTCACGCCGGGCTCGAGCGACGGATCGACGCCCTTGATTGTGAGGAACTGGCTTCCGCCGGCGCTCTTCGCCAGCCCAAGTCCAAGCACGACCGGCGCCGCCGCTACGACACGCGGGACGGCGCGCACTTTCTTGACTTCCTCGTCCGCCTCACCCAGCCCGCCCGCCTTGAGCACGTAGACATGCGCTGCCGATCCGACGATGCGATCACGGAGCTCGCCCTGGAGGCCGGTCATCAGTGCCAGCACGATGAGGAGCGCCATCACACCGACGGCCACCCCGACGGCGGAGATCAGCGAGATCAGGGAAATGAAGGCCTGCTTCCTGCGGGCCAGCAGGTAGCGGATGGCGACGAAGAGCTCGAAGGGGAGGTCGTTCACAGTCTCCTCATCATTCAGATTCTCCTCATCAGCGGGAACAGAATGACGTCGCGTATCGACGCGCTGTTGGTCAACAGCATGACGAGGCGATCGATGCCGACACCCTCGCCCGCCGTCGGCGGCAAACCATATTCGAGCGCGCGGATATAGTCCTCGTCCATCACGTGGGCTTCGAGGTCGCCGGCGACCCGGCCGGCGATCTGGGCTTCGAAACGGCGCCGCTGCTCGGCCGGATCGTTGAGCTCGCTGAACGCGTTGGCGACTTCAAAGCCGCCGATGTAGAGCTCGAAGCGCTCGACGGTCTCGGGGTCGTCCGGCTTCTGCTTCGACAGTGGCGACACCTCGGTCGGAAAGTCATGGACGAAGGTCGGCTGGACGAGATTGTGCTCGTTCAGCCGCTCGAAGATCTCGGTCGCGATCCGCCCCGCGCCCCATCCGGGATGCAACTCGAGGCGCAGCCGCCGAGCCAGGCTGGCCGCCGTCTCGCGATCGCGGAGGTCTCGGTCGGTCACGGGCGCACCGAGCCGCTCCGACGCGGCGGCGCGTGCCCCCTCGCGCAGCGACACTCGGCGGTACGGGGCGGCAAGCGAGATCTCGTGCTCGCCAAACTTGATTTGGTCGGTGCCAATCGACTGCCGCGCCACGCTCGAGATCATCTCCTCGGTCATGACCATCAGGTCCTGGTAGTCACTGTAGGCCTGATAGAACTCGAGCATCGTGAACTCGGGATTGTGCTGCGTCGAGATCCCCTCATTGCGGAAGTTACGGTTGATCTCGTAGACCCGTTCGATTCCGCCCACGGTCAGCCGCTTGAGGTAGAGCTCGGGGGCAATCCGCAGAAACAACTGCATGTCGAGCGTGTTGTGATGCGTCAGGAACGGCCGCGCCAGCGCCCCGCCCGCGATCGGCTGCATCATCGGCGTCTCGACTTCAAGGTAGCCGCGCGCGTTCAGGAAGTCCCGGATGTTCGCCAGCACGCGGCTGCGGACTTCGAAGACGCGACGCGACTCGGAATTGACGATCAGGTCGAGATACCGCTGACGGTAGCGGATTTCGATATCGCTCAACCCGTGCCACTTTTCGGGCAACGGCAGGAAACACTTGACCAGAAAGTGCAGGGCGGAGACGTGGATGGTCAGTTCGTTGGTTTTCGTTCGGAAGAGGTACCCTTCGACGCCGACGAAGTCGCCGAGGTCGAGCAGCTTGAAGATCTCGAAGTCGCGCTCGCTGACCGAATCGCGCCGGATGTAGGCCTGGATCTGGGATTCACCGTCCGAGATCGCAATGAAGTTGGCTTTGCCGAAACTGCGGATGGCCAAGATGCGGCCGGCGGTGCGAGTCTCGACGCGTTCCGCGGTCAACTCGTCACCGCTCTTGCCGCTGTAGTTCGCCACCAGCTCACGCACGGTGTGGGTCCGCGCAAAGGCGCGCGGATAGGGATCGACGCCAAGGCGCACGAGCGCCTCGAAGTTCGCGCGCCGCTGCGCTACCTGATCGGATTCCTTATGCTCGGTCATCTTTCAATGCTCGCGGGGCCGACAGTTCGACTCGATCCCTTCAGGATTCCGGCAGCGCCTTCCTCACCGCATCCAGCACGCCGTTGACGAACGCGACCGACTCGTCCCCGCTGAACGTTCTTGCCAGCTCGAGGGCTTCGTTGATCACGACCTTTGGCGGAGTCTCCGGGTGTGCCAGGAGCTCGCCAACAGCCAACCGCAGCACCAGCCGGTCGATGACCGCCATCCGCTCGAGCCGCCAGTTGTGCGCGTGCGCGACCAGCAACTGGTCGATGGCGTCGACGCGCGCGAGCGTCTCTCGTACCAGGTCATTCGCAAACGCGCGCAGGTCGTCGTCTGTCTCACGGTCGGGGGATGGTTTATCAACGGGCGCCGGCGCAACAGGCGACGAGTCATCCACGGGCGGGTCCATCCGCCAGAAGGCCCCGATCGCCTCCTGTGGACCCATCCGCCCCACTTCTGACTGGTAGAGCATCTGCAGAGCCGACTCGCGAGCGCGGCGTCGGCCGGTTGAGTCGACGCGCGTCATGACGAAGCGAACCCGGCTGGCCGCGTGGGGTGCAGGCGCCGAAACAACTGCGCCATCTCGATGGCGGCCGCCGCTGCTTCGAATCCCTTGTTGTCACGACCGGTGCCGGCACGTTCCTCGGCCTGCTCCCAGGTATCAGTGGTCAGCACGCCAAACGACATCGGCACGCCTGTGCCGCCGGAGGCATCCTGAATCCCGTGGGCAACCGACGCGGCGATGTACTCGAAATGCGGCGTGGCGCCGCGAATGACGCAGCCGAGGCAGACGACGGCGTCGAACCGCCCGGTCTCCGCCAGGGATCGCGCCGCCTGGGGCAGCTCGAACGCGCCTGGCACGCTGACTACCTCCACATCGTCGTTGCGCGCGCCGGCTTCGACGAGCGCCGCAACAGCGCCGTCGCGCAGCGACTCGGTAATCGCGTCGTTGAACCTGGAGAAGAGAATCGCGAATCGATAGCCCGAGGCGCCGGTCAGAGCGGGCGTCGGAGTTTTGCCGTCGCTGCGCACTATTTCCCCTTGAACTCAGGCTTGCGCTTCTCGAGAAAGGCGCGCGTGCCCTCGCGCATGTCTTCGGTGCTCGCGACCAGCCCGAAGAGGGCGGCCTCGAACCGTAGACCCTCAGCAAACGACATCTGCAGTCCGCGGTGGACCGCCTCGATGATGTAGCGCATCGCCACCGGCGGCTTGCTCGCCAACAGATTCGCCAGTGCCCGAACTTCGGATTCCAGGTCTGCGGCAGGCACTACGCGGTTCACCAATCCCAGTCGATACGCATCCTGCGCGGTAATCGGTTGTCCGGTGAGGAGCATCTCGAGGGCCGGGCCGGCGCCAATCAGTCGCGGTAGACGCTGACTGCCACCATAGCCGGGAATCAGTCCGAGGTTAATCTCCGGCTGGCCGAGCCTGGCCGTGTCGGCCGCAATCCGCAGCGTGCAGGCCATCGCCATCTCGCAGCCGCCGCCGAGCGCGTAGCCGTTGATCGCCGCGATCGTCGGCTTGCCCAGCTGCTCGATGAGATCGAACACGTGCTGGCCGCGAATCGCATGCGCGCAGCCGCTCGTCGGGCTTTGCTGCGACAATTCGTTGATGTCGGCACCGGCGACGAACGCCTTCTCGCCGGCGCCGGTGATGACGACCACGCGGACGCTCTCGTCTCGACCAAGCGCGGTGAGTGTGTCCTCCAGCTCGTCGAGCGTTTGCGAGCTCATGGCGTTCAGGACCGCGGGACGATTGATCGTCACGCGCGCCACTGCGCCGTCGCGGACAATGAGGAGAGTCGTCGGCAGTGCGGGGTCTCGAGCGGTCATGGCTGAGGCAGCAGCAATCCTGAAGTATACTCCGTGGCTGCGAGGGCCCGGAGCCACTCTAGCTTCAACCGCGGCCGTCAACCGGGACGCTGCCTCGCAACCTCCTGATGATCGCAATCAGAAGCAAGATCGCCGCTGCCCCAACTGCGGCGCCGAGGCAGTCCGCGACCAGGTCGCGGACGTCCGGCGAACGATCCGGCGTGAAGGCCTGATGCACCTCGTCGAATGCCCCATAGAGGGTCGCCAGTAGGACAGCCATCGCCGCAGTCACTCCCCGTATCTGCAACAACCGTCCTCCGCATAAAGGAAGCAGAAAGAGAATGCCGAGCACGCTATAGGCGAGCAGGTGGGCCAACTTGTCCCACATCTGGCTGGGCAGCTCGTCGCCCGGCACTGACGAGGCAAAGAAAAGCACGCCCATGTATGTGCACGCCGGCGCCCAAAGCAATAGTCGCTTCAGTCGATTGGAAGAGAGAGGGGTCAAATCACAGCGGGAGCGGGTACATCAGCCAGCCAAGGAGCACGGCCGTCACGACAAACCCCGCGAAGAGCATTCCCGCCGTTCGAATTTGCTGGCGAGGGTCGTCGCGCATCAAGGCGGAAAACACGATCGACACGAGAAACGCGAAAAGCACGAGCAGCAGGAAGTGACTGGTCACTTCCGCCCCTTCGCGATATCGAAGGCATCGAGGATGACGAGAAAGTTGAGCAGTCCAGCCACAATCAGGAACGTGTTGCCATACTCATACGTCGTCGCCGTGACTTCGCCTGCGCCGACGCCCACTGCGCGCGCGAGCATCCAGGGCCCACCGAGCCCGACATCGGCAAGGGCCGCGAGGGCGACCAGCGGCTCGAGGAAATCAAAGCGGAAGATGCGCCCGTGCAGCGCCAGGCCGATCACGAACATCACGCTGAGGACGATCAAAAAGACGGCGCCCTTCTGACGCCGGCCGAGCCAGAAGTGCGCGGCGCCTGGGATGATCCAAGCCAGCAGGCACACGATGGTCAAAGTGCCGGGTTCCGTCGATGCGCGTGCACTCTCGGCGGTCGTGGATTTCGTGGACATCTACCTAGGCGATCATAGCGCATCACCCGGCCGGGCCAGGGATCGGACAATCACGACACCGGCTGCGACCCCCAGCGGCAGACCCGTCGCCATCCGTTGAACGTTCGTCGTCGCGAGGACGCCAAACCACTCGAGCGCGACGGTCGACGCGATTGGCAGGGCCGCCAGAGCCAGCAGGGTCCGCGCGGCGCGCCCCGACAGCGCCCGGCGACTTCGCGACGCCGCGACAAGGCCGACCGCGCCCGAGAGGTACAGGCCAAAACAGCGTGCGCACACCGGTAGCTGAACACCGGCGAGATGGAACGAGCGCTCGGGACGCTGATGGCAGATGAGCGATCCGGCCCGGTACACGGCCAGCGTCAAGTCCGGCAACCGCCCATGCGACAGCGCGACCGGGGTCGCGAGCAACAGCGTCACCCAGACGACCGCCGCGCCGGTCAGGGCGGCGGTCAGGCTCACGTCCGCACCTCGACCGGACCGAAGTTGGTTTCGTAGCGCGCGTTGAATTCGGCGACAGTGAAGGCGTGGCTCTGTCCGCCGAGGTGCTCGAGTGCATAGGTGGCTGCAACTGCACCCATCCGCGCGCAGACTTCGTGATCGACGTGGCCAGAGCGAAGCCTCATGCCCCTCATGTACCCGGCCCTGAACGCATCACCGACGCCCGTGGGGTCGACAATGCGCGTCGGCGGCACAGCCGGCACATCCCTGCGGCCGGCTGGCGTGTAGATGGCACAACCATTCTCGCCCCTCGTGATCACGAGCGCCTGTGTGTGCTCGAGCACGGAGTCCTCATCGATCGACGTCTTCTGGCGTATCAGCTCGAATTCGTAGTCGTTGCAGATGACGAGCGCGGATCCCTCGAAGCCGTCCTGAAGCTCGGGGCCCGACATCCGCGCGCACTGCTGGCCGGGATCCCAGATGAACGGGATGCCGAGCGTCCGGCATTCCTCGGCGTACTGCACCATCGCGCCCGGGTCGTTCGGCGAGATGATCGCCAGTTGGCAGCCGTCCACGCCGCGAAACGAGAGCTCCCCGGCATGAGCCATGGCGCCGGTGTAGAACGACGCGATCTGATTGCTCTCAGTGTCGGTGCTGCAGAAAAACGATGCCGTGAACTTCCCCGCGACTTCGGCCACGAGCGAGGTATCCACACCGGCCGCCTCGAGCCATCGCCGGTAATCGTCGAAATCCTGCCCAGCCGTTGCCATCAGCCGAGGCCTCTCACCGAGCAGCGCGAGCGTGTAGGCGATATTCGGTGCGCAGCCGCCGCGCCGTTTGTCCATGGAGTCAACGAGAAAACTGAGGCTCACCCGCGACATATGCTCCGGCAGGAAGTGCTCGGTGAACTTCCCGGGAAACGACATCAAGTAGTCGAACGCGATCGATCCGGTGACGATGATGCTCATGGTGTGATGGCTTCCAGCTTCCGGCTTCCAGCTCCCAGCTGAACTTTCAGATCTCAATCGAGGCTGATCTCTGCTGGCAGCTGGAAGCTGGAAGCCGGCAGCTATTGAACATACTTCCCGACAATCGGCGCCAGTTCGCGCCTGGTTTCGGCCGGCACCGTATCCGGCCTGGTGATGATCGCGTGGCGCAGCGCCGTCGCGCACTCGCAGGTCCGATCGAAGGGCAGCGCGCCGACCGCGCCAGCGATGACCTGTTGCGCCGTCTGCGCGTTCTGCGTCAGGTTCGCGACGATCATTTCGACGGTGACCTGGTCGTGCTCGGGATGCCAGCTGTCGTAGTCTGTCACGAGCGCGATGGTCGTGTAGCAGATCTCGGCCTCCCGGGCGAGCTTCGCTTCCTGCAGGTTGGTCATCCCGATGATGTCCATGCCCCACGATCGATAGAGCTTCGACTCGGCCAGCGTCGAGAACTGCGGCCCCTCCATACAGACATACGTCCCGCCCTTGTGGACCGTGGCGCCGGCCTGCCGGGCAGCGCCGAACGCGACCTCGCTCAGCCGCGCGCAGAACGGATGCGCGAACCCGACATGCGCCACCAGGCCACGTCCAAAGAACGTCGAGATGCGTCCTCGCGTCCGGTCCAGGAACTGATCGGGAATGACGAGGTCCATCGGCTTGTATTCCTGTTTCAGGCTGCCGACCGCACTCGCGGACAGGATGTATTCGACGCCAAGGGTCTTGAGACCGTAAATGTTGGCCCTGAAGTTCAACTCGGACGGCAACAACCGGTGTCCCACCCCGTGCCTCGCCAGGAACGCCACGCGTTTCCCGCGTAGCGTCCCAACGACGAAGGGCGCTGACGGCTCGCCGAACGGCGTTTGCACCCGCCGCTCCTCCCGATCGGTGAGTTCTGCCATGTCGTACAGTCCGCTGCCGCCGATGATGCCGATCGTTATTGACATACGCAATGCTGACTGCTGAATGATGAATGCTGAAGTGAAGGCTGAAGTAGAAGGGGTAAATTGAATGATTAAGAAAGCAAGTCAGTAAGTAACGACTGGAAGCAGGTAGCTGGAAGCTGGAAGCCGCTCACAGCACCCGCTCGACGGTCTTGCGGCCGTTGACCTCGCGAATATAGCCTGCTGCAACCTCCGGATCGTGCTCGAAGAATATCAGATACTCGCGGTCGATGGCCTCCCGCAGGAACGTTCGTTTGAACTCGAGCGTCTGCATCGGGTAGAGATCGTAGGCCATGATCCACGCTTCGTCGACGTGCGCGGTCGTCGGCATGAGGTCGGCTGCGAATACCGCCGTTTCTCCTCCCGATTCGATGACCACGATCTGATGGTGCCGTGAATGCCCGCCGGTACGGACGACGCGAACCCCCGGCATGATGACCGCATCGCCGGCGACGAGATCGAGCACACCGGCGTCGGCGAGCGGAACGAAATCCTGCTTGAGATAGCTCGCTCGATTCCGCTCGTTCGTGTGAGCAGCATCATCCCACTCACCCGTGCGGACGATGTAGCGCGCGCGTGGGAAGGCAGGAACGAGAGTTCCAGAGGCCGTGCGGGCCGTGAATCCACCCGCATGGTCGAAGTGCAGATGGGAGGCGAGCACCAGGTCGATCTCGTTGCGGCTGATGCCGGCCTCGGCCAGCGAGTGATCGAGGTTGCGCGATCGGTCGATGCCGTAGATGCCGACGCTCTTCTCGTCCATCTTTCCGCCAATCCCGGCGTCGATGAGGAGCGTCTTGTCACCCTGGGCCGTCTCTCCCTGCACGAGCAGCGGCCGCAAGCTTAGACGGATTCGGTTCTTTTCATCGGCCGTCGTCCGCTTTTCCCAGAGCGGCTTCGGCACGACCCCGAACATGGCTCCGCCATCGAGGCGGAAGCTGCCATCCCAGAGCGTCGTCAGCGTCAAGTCACCGAACTGCATGGTCGTTGGGCTCAAGGCTCAAGGCTCAGGGCTCAAGCAAGAACGTGGAACACTCACTTCGAGCCCTTGCCTGAGCCTTGAGCCCTGAGCCCTGAGCCGCCGTTCTCCTTCAACTCCACCAGCACTCCGTGTGCGCTCGCTGGGTGGATGAACGCTACGAGCGACCCGTGCGCGCCTGCTCTGGGTGTTTCGTCGATCAGGCGGACACCACGCGCCTTGAGCCGGGCGAGCGCGGCAGCAATGTCGGGTACCCGGAGAGTGATGTGATGGAGGCCAGGACCCCGTTTCGTAAGGTATTTGCCGATCGGCGAATCGTCGGCGGTCGCTTCGAGCAGCTCGAGCGCGGCGCCACCGGTCGGTATGAAATGCGCTCGCACGCGCTGTGATACGACCTCCTCAGGTGCTTCGATCTGGAGGCCCAGGCCCTCACGATAGAACGCGAGGGCCTCATCCAGGCTCTCCACCGCAATTCCCACGTGATCCAGTTCAAGAGGTTCAGGGGGTTCAGGAGGTTCAGACGATTCAAGAGGTGCGGCGACGGCTTTGCCGAAGATCTCCTCCACGGCCGAATAAGGGTCCACTTCCCGCGCGGTAATGCGGTCCAGCGTTTTTTCGAATTCGCCGGCGCCGAGCACTCGCTGCTCGACGTGCTGAACAAAGCGGTGCGCGAGCAGCTCACGCAGCCGCCACTCCGCGCGAGCGCGGCGCCGCGTGCCATGCGAGTCACTCAGTTGCGCGCGGAAGCGATCGATCGCGTCGAGCAGCTCGGCCACACCCTTGCTACCTGTGGCTTCCGTCTTCACGATCGGCGGGCGCCATTCGCCCGCGGCAAACGTCTGCAGCGACAGCAGCGCCTCGATGGAGGCGACCGCCCGGTCGGCGCCTTCGCGATCGGCCTTGTTGACGACAAAGATGTCTGCGATCTCCATGATGCCGGCCTTCAGCGCCTGCACCTCGTCGCCGCTGCCAGGAACCGTCATCACGATCGAGATATCAGCCGTCCGGACGATGTCGATTTCGTCCTGTCCGACGCCGACCGTTTCGATCAGCACGACATCCTTTCCCGCGGCGTCGAGGACCAGCGCGACTTCGGTGGTCGCGCGCGCGAGTCCTCCGAGATGTCCGCGGGTCGCCATGCTGCGGATGAACACGCCGGCGTCGCCGGCGTGTGCTTGCATGCGCACGCGATCCCCGAGGATCGCGCCGCCGGTGAACGGGCTCGTCGGATCGACGGCGACGACGCCGACGGTGCGGCCACTCGCTCGAATGGCGGCGGTCAGCTTGTCGACGAGGGTGCTTTTTCCAGCGCCTGGCGGCCCGGTGACGCCGATGAGAAACGCGCGTCCGGTCCTGGCAAAGACGCGGCGGACCAGTTCGGCGCCGGCCGGAGACTCATCTTCGATGAGCGTGATGGCGCGGGCGATGGCGCGGGGCTCCCCCGCGAGCACGCGGTCGGACAGCGAGCGCTCGGTCACTCTGGTTGCTGGTGTCCCGGTCACTAGGCCAGAAGCTGTCGAGCGATCACGAGTCGCTGAATCTCGCTCGTGCCTTCGCCGATCGTCAGCAGCTTCACGTCGCGGAAGAATTTTTCCGCCGGGTAGTCCTTGACGAACCCGTAGCCGCCGTGAATCTGGACACAATCATCGGCGGCCTTGACGGCCGCTTCGCTCGCGAACAGCTTCGCAATCGACGATTCGCGCGTGGTGCGCGCTCCATGATCGCGAAGATAGGCGGCCCGATACGTGAGCAGCCGCGCCGCTTCGATTCGCGTCGCGTTGTCGGCCAGCTTCCACTGGATCGCCTGAAACCCCGCGATCGGCTGGCCGAACTGGCGACGTTCTTTCGCGTAGTTCAGGGCCGCCTCGTACGCGCCTTGCGCGAGGCCGACCGACAGCGCGGCAATACCGATCCGACCGCCGTCGAGCACTTGCAGCGTATTGACGAAGCCCTGCCCTTCCTCGCCAAGCAGTCGATCGAGGGGGACGCGACAGTTGTCGAAGATCACCTCGCTCGTGTCGCTGGCCCGCATCCCCAGTTTGTTTTCCTTCTTGCCGGCCGACATCCCTGACGTCCCTTGCTCGACGATGAAGGCCGAAATGCCGCGATGGCCTTTCGTCCGGTCGGTCACGGCGATGACGACCATCACGCCGCCGATTCTCCCGTGCGTGATGAACGTCTTGGCGCCGTTGATGACCCAGCACTCTCCTTGCCGCGTCGCCGTTGTCCGCATGCCTGCGGCGTCGCTGCCGGCGCCGGCCTCGGTGAGGCCCCACGCGCCCCAGACTTCGCCGCGCACCAGCCGTGGCAGGAACTTTCTTTTCTGTTCGGCAGTGCCGAACGCCGAGATATGAGCGGAACACAGACCGTTGTGCGCCGCGACCGATAGCGCGACGGCGGGACACACCCTTGCGAGCTCTTCAATACAGATGCAGTAGTCGACCGCCGACAACGCCGCGCCGCCGTACTCTTCGGGGAACTGGACGCCCGCCAGGCCAAGCGCCGCGAGCTTCGGCAAGAGATCCGCCGAAAAGTGCTGGGCCTCGTCCCACGCGCTGACGTGTGGAGCAATCTCCGATTCGGCGAAGTCGCGGACCGTCCGCCGCAGCAGTTCCTGCTCCTCGCTCGGTCGAAAGTCCATTGGAATGAAAATGTATCATGCGGGGCTCGGGGTTCGGGGTTGGGGTTCGGGGTTCGCAGGTCGGCTCAAGGCTCAGGGCTCAGGGCTCAGGGCGGCTCAGGGCTCAGGGCTCAAGCAGAGCCGCGATTACTCACTCGAAGATCTTGCCTGAGCCTTGAGCCTTGAGCCGAGCCGCGACAGATTCTCGGCTATCCTGTGCCATGTTCACTCGTCGACTCTGCCTGTGCCTCGTCGCACTTGCGCTCATGCCGCCGGCGCACGCGTCGGCGGACCTGACCGCGTTCCTCGGCACGAACCCGACGCCCGTCAATCGCGTCACGACGGGGTTTGGCGTGGGCATGGGGCTCGTCATCGTGGGGTTCGAGTTCGAGTACGGCCACACGCGTGAAGACATCGAGGAGTTCGCGCCGAGCCTCCGCACGTTCATGTTCAACGGGCTGCTGCAGACGCCGATTCCGATCGCGGGGATGCAGTTTTACGGAACGGCCGGCGCCGGGGGCTATCGCGAGAGCTTTGACGAGATCTCGGAGACGAATGTGGGGATTAACGTCGGAGGCGGCGTAAAGGTGTCGCTGGCCGGTCCGCTACGCCTGCGATTCGACTACCGGATCTTCACGCTCCAGGGAAGCCCGCGCTACTCCAAGCCGCAACGCTTCTACGCTGGACTGAATCTGAAGTTCTGATCGAAGCGAGAGACACGAGCCGGGTGGCTCAATGTCTCTCGTTCCGGCGTAGCTTACTTGACCGGCGTCAGATTCAGCTTGTTGTACGGCGCGGCGAAAGCGGTCGAGAACTTCTTGAACATTTCCTGCGTCTCGGGCGCACGCAGCTCGTCTGGCGTCATGACTTTCTGAAGGATCTGGAAGAACTCGTACTCGCCCTTCGCGGCGGCCGGGTCGGCGACAACCACATAGAGCGCGTTCTTCTCGGCGCCCATGGGCTCGGACGCCTTGTAGACCTTGAAGTTGGCGAACTGCTCCTTTAGCGCCGCATCCGTCGATTTCTCCATACCTGCCCGGAGCTTGCCCAGCAGCTCTTCGAACACCGCGGTCGAATCGGGCTTGATCTGGATCAGCAGGAGGCCGGCCGGCGCCGAAAACGCAAGTTTGGGCTCGCCAGCCGGCGGAGCCGCTGGCGCAGGCGTCTGAGCAAAGAGCGCCGCCGGGGCGAGCGCAACCACAAGTAGCATCGGAACACAGGTCGTGAAGGGGCGACGCATTCAAACTCCTCCTTAGTCGGACACGTAAACGAACAAAGTACTCGAATGCCGTATTCGGTCAAAGTACTCGAATGCCGTATTCGGTCAAACGAAAGGCGACACTTTATCGTACCCGCCATCGGCCCCGCTAGCTCCGAGGGATGAACAGTTCATACCAGAACCTGCATGACTTCATTAGAAACAGTCATACAAAGACCTGCATGACTTCGTTTGCAACAAGCATACCCTCGCGCGTCAGCCTGATCCGCGTACCGTCCCGCCGAAGCACGCCAGCCTCGACGAACGGCTGAAGATCGTCGCCATATCGGGCCCAGACGTCAATGCCATATCGTTGGCCGGTGGTTTCGACGTCCAAACCGTCCGTCAGCCGGAGGCCCGTAAAGAGCGCATCCTCCAGCCGCTCGTCAGCACTCATCGACCGGACGTCGTCGACTGCCGGTCGCCCGTTCACGACACGATCGACGTACTCACCTGTTCCCGAGACATTTTTCCACCGCTTCCCGTCCCGCGTCGAGTGCGCGCCGCAGCCAAACCCGAGCCACTCGCCGTCGGTCCAGTATTTCAGGTTGTGTCGAGATTCGCGCCCGTCGCGGCAGACATTCGAAATCTCATACTGCTGATACCCGGCGGCGTCGAGCGCCGCCAGCCCGCTCAGATACATCTCGGCTGCGTCCTCGTCAGGCGCCAGCGACCAGCCGGCGCGGGCCATGTCCTCCTTGAGCGGCGCGTTGGGATACAGTTCGAGCAAGTACAAAGAGACGTGGTCCGGTCCGGTTTCGATGAGCCGGTCGACGCTTTCCGCCCAATCGCTCACCGACTGTCCGGGCAGCCACATCATCAGGTCCAGGCTGATGTTGCCAAACCCGGCCGTTCGGGCTTCTCCCGCGGCTGCGACCGCCCGATCGGCTGAGTGCAGCCTGCCGAGGCGTTTCAGCTCGGCGTCCCGAAACGATTGGACACCGAAACTCACACGGTTGACGCCAGCGTCGCGAAACCCGTCCATTCTTTGGACGCTCGACGTCTCGGGATTGGTCTCGAGGGTGATTTCGGCGCCGGGTTCGACCCTGAACGCCCGCCCGCAGGCCCGGATCAGTCGGCCAATCTCCGGCGGCTCGAGGAGTGACGGCGTGCCGCCACCGAAATAGACGGTGTCGACTGACTCCCCCTGCCCTGCCTGAAGGATTTCCCGCTCGAGGGCATCGACATACCGGGCCTTCACGCCAGCCTCGAACAAACCGCGGTTGAAATTGCAGTAATTGCAGATAGACGAACAGAACGGGACGTGGAGGTAAAGCCCAAGCATCTAACTTCTAGCTTCCAGCTTTGCCCCCGGACCAGCCAAGGTCGCCGCGGCCCGGGTGCTTCAGCTGGGCTCGAACCTGACCTTTAGCACGCGCCGGCAGACCTCGGCGCTGCTCACCAGTTACCTTCCACAGCCCGACCAGATCGTCGACGCCGCCGTTCGGAGGCAGCAGCCGATAGTCCGCCCCACCATAGTCGATGAAGTCGCACATCTCGTGCATTCTGGAGTACATCCGCGACCCGACGCGCACGCGAAGGGAGTCGAGCACCTCGATATCGGGATTGTCCTCGTAGTTAGACGTGAAGATGGTCGTCAACCGGTGGTTATATCTGGAGTTGACGATGAAGGTCATCGTTTCCTCGACCCACTCCGACGTCTTCTCCTTGCCGACGTCGTCGAGAACGAGCAGCTGAACCGAGACGAGCGGCTGAAGAATCTCCATCTCCGCCGTCTTGGTGACCGGATTGTAAGTGCTGCGGATCAGCCTGAGGAGGTCCGAGACTTCGTAGAAGAGTCCCTCGCAGCCCCGACCGAGCGCGGTCCTGAGGGCCGCGACGGCCAGATGTGTCTTCCCGATACCGTGAGGTCCGATCAGGCACAGGCCTTTAGAGCTGTTCGGAAAGGTCTCGGCAAACCGGCGCACTGCGCTGACCGCGTTGACGAGCTTCTCGTTCGGATAGACCTGGAAATTCTCGAAATCGCAGCGGCGATAGCGCGGCGGGATCCTCGCCTCTTCAAACAACCGGCGGGTGTGTTCGCTTTGCCAGCACTCACAACGCACGACACGACGGACACCAGTGGCCTCTACAGGTTTCCAGCCGGTGTCGTCACAGATGGGGCACATTTCAATGCTGAATGCTGAGTGCTGAATTCTGAATTGAAGTCTGAATCAGTAATTGTAACTTGATTCAAACTTTACTTCAGCATTCAGCATTCAGCACTCAGCATTTCTTTTCAGCCTTCAGCATTGTTCTTGGTTCTCACCAGATCGGTGGGCGACGACTTGACCAGGGCGGTACCCAAGCGCTGCTCCCAATCACCAAGTCCGCGCGAGAGCTCGCGCTTGACGAAGTCCATGAACTCATTGACTTCGAACTGCATGGCTTCGATCTTGCCCCGCATGTTCAGGATGATCTCGACGCCCGCGAGGTTGACGCCAAGGTCACGGGTCAACGAGAGGATCGTCTCGAGTTGCTCGAGATCGTCTTCCGAGTAGAGCCGCGTGTTGCCCTCGGTACGCGATGGCTTGAGCAGACCTTCACGCTCGTACAGCCGCAGCGTCTGCGGGTGGATGCTGTACTTTTGCGCCACCGCGCTGATCATAAAATAGGCTTTGGCGCCGGGCTTCTTTGGCATCAGGATCCTGGCAGGTCGCTTCGGCCGTCGGCGTCACCGAACAGGCCGCTTCTGACATCGTCGGAATGGATTCGCGCAAACTCTCGCATCAGCTCGAGCGATCGTTCGTCGAGCCGCGCCGGCAGCACCAAGGTGACCTCGAACAACAGGTCGCCGCGCCCACCTGCGGCAGTCACGAGTCCGCCGCCGTCGACGCGCAACCGCTGACCCCCGCGAGTGCCGGGCGGAACGCGCAGCTTGACCGGTCCTTCGAGCGACGGGACACCAATGCGAGCGCCGAGCGCCGCTTCGTGGACGGCCAACGGGAGCGGACAGACCAGGTCGTCGCCCTCCCGACGAAACCACTGATGTGGCTGCACGTGAACCGTCACATAGAGATCGCCGGAACGGCCACCATGTCGGCCGGTGTGTCCCTTTTCCACGACTCGCAGACGGCCCCCGTCGGTGATTCCGGCCGGGACTCGGACACCAATCGCTTCACCGCGCACGCCACGGCCCTGGCCGTCGCAGACCGCGCAGCGCTCGCGGGTCTGGCGGCCCTCGCCACCGCATGAGGCACACGGCTTGGAAAACACCATGTGGCCGCGCGCCCACCGAACGTGCCCGGCCCCGCGACACTGCCGGCACTGTGCTTCGGCAACGGCAACCTGTCCACCGCCGGCGCACGCCGCGCACGTCACCTGACGTGTCACCAGCACCTGCCGCTCGACGCCGTGGACCGCATCCGCAAAAGACACCGTCAGCGATGCGTGCAGATCGGCCCCGACTTCAGGCCGCGCCCCACTCTCACCCGGCAGAGGATGCAGCACTTCGGCAAACAGTTCCGTGAACGTCGACGCTTGGGCGCCGCGCTTCGCGGCGGAGAAATCGAACTCCGCGAACACGAACGAAGTCGAGTCCGTCCGTGCGCCGCCAGGCGGACCGGCGGCGTCGGTACTGCCGCCGCCGCCCCGGATCAACGAGTGTCTCGTACGCCTCGACGATCCGGCCAAACATCTCCTCGGCGCCGCGATCACCCGGGTTGACACCAGGATGGTAGCGGCGAGCCAGCCGCCGATAGGCCCGCTTGATGTCAGCGGTCGTCGCCGCCTGCGGAACGCCAAGGATCACGTAAAAATCCATTGGTTCAAGGTTCAGGGTTCAGGGTTCAGGGTTCTTCTGCCAAGGGCTCGAGGCTCTAACTTGAACCATGAACCTTGAACCGTGAACCCTGAACCGACCCGTTTACTTCTTTTCTTCTTCCACCACCTCGGCGTCGATGACGTCGCCAGCATCCCGGCCTGACCCGCCGGTCGGACCGGCCGAACCACCGGGGTCACCACCGGGCGCCGACCCGCCACTCGCGCTGGCGGTTCGATACATCGCTTCGGCGGCCTTGTGCTGCGCAGCATTGAGCGCTTCGAGCCGACGCTTCATCTCGTCGAGATCGTTTTTCTCGATCGCCTTCTTCAGCTCCTCTATCGCCGACTCGATCGGCTGGCGGTCGGCGGCCGGCAGCTTGTCGCCGGCATCCTTGACCATCCGCTCGGCGGCATACGCCGCCTGATCGGCCTGGTTCCGGGTTTCAATCTCTTCCTTGCGCCTCTTGTCCTCGTCGGCGTGCGACTCGGCTTCGCGCATCATCCGGTCGACTTCGTCCTTGTTGAGGCCGCTCGACGCGGTGATCGTGATCTTCTGCTCCTTGCCGGTCGCCTTGTCGGTCGCCGTGACGTTGACGATGCCGTTGGCGTCGATGTCAAACGTGACTTCGACTTGCGGCACGCCGCGCGGCGCCGCCGGAAGACCCGACAGGTGGAACTTTCCGAGCGTGCGATTGTCACGCGCCATCGGCCGTTCGCCCTGGAGCACGTGAACCTCGACGCTCGTCTGGTTGTCGGCTGCGGTCGAGAACGTCTCGCTCTTCTTGGTCGGAATCGTCGTATTCCGCTGGATGAGCGTCGTCATCACGCCGCCGAGCGTCTCGATGCCAAGCGAGAGCGGGGTCACGTCGAGCAGCAACAGGTCCTTGACCTCGCCGGCCAGCACGCCGGCCTGCACCGCCGCACCAATCGCCACGACTTCGTCAGGATTGACGCCCTTGTGGGGTTCCTTCCCGAAGAGTTCCTTGACGATCTGCTGCACGCGCGGGATACGCGTCGAGCCACCGACGAGCACGACTTCGTCGATCTTCGATGCATCCACGCCCGCGTCGGCGAGCGCCTGCTTGGTCGGACCGACGGTGCGCTGCAGCAGGTCGTCGACCAATTGCTCGAACTTGGCGCGCGTCAGCTTCTTGACCATGTGCTTCGGACCGGTCGCGTCCGCCGTGATGAACGGCAGGTTGATCTCGGTCTCCATCACGGTCGAGAGTTCCATCTTCGCTTTCTCAGCCGACTCCTTCAGGCGCTGAAGCGCCATCCGGTCCTTGCCGAGGTCGATCCCCTCGTCCTTCTTGAACTCGGCGATGATCCACTCGATGATGCGCTGGTCGAGGTTGTCGCCGCCTAGGTGAGTGTCACCATTGGTGGCCTTGACTTCGACCACGCCCTCGCCCACTTCGAGAATCGAGATGTCGAACGTGCCGCCGCCGAAGTCGTAGACAGCGATCGTCTCGTCCTTCTTCTTGTCGAGGCCATAGGCGAGCGCCGCCGCCGTCGGTTCGTTGACGATGCGCGCGACCTCGAGGCCGGCAATCTGGCCGGCGTCTTTAGTCGCCTGGCGCTGCGCGTCGTTGAAGTACGCAGGCACCGTGATGACCGCTTTCGTGACCGGCTGGCCGAGATACTCCTCTGCCGCCTGTTTCAGTTTCTGCAGAATCATCGCGGAGATTTCCGGTGGCGGGTACTCCTTGCCGCCGGCTTTCACGCGGACGTCGCCGTTGCTGGCGCGCACCACGGAGTACGGCACCATCTTCATCTCTTCAGAGACCTCGTCGAACTTCCGGCCCATGAAGCGCTTGATGGAGAACACGGTGTTCTCGGGATTGGTGACGGCCTGGCGCTTGGCGACCTGCCCCACCAGGCGCTCTCCGGACTTCGTGAAGCCCACGACCGAAGGCGTAATGCGGCTACCTTCAGGATTCGTAATGACGACCGGCTCGCCGCCTTCCATGACCGCGACGACAGAGTTGGTCGTGCCGAGATCGATTCCGATGATCTTGCTCATGTGCTCAGTTCCTCTCGTATCCAGCCGCGGACAGCTAAAGGCCTACCGGCGGCAAATCTTTATAACCACGTTAGAATATAATCTTAGCGTTATAGTGTCAAGTCGGCGTGGTTGATTCCCCGTAAGTCGGTGCTATACTGGGCCTTGCCAGCCCCTCACCCTCGCAAAGTCCAGGTCGAACTGAGACTTTACGTGGGCATCGGATTCGACAGAGGTCTCTATGCCCCGCCTGGCTCTGGTCGCTCCACTCCTCTTCTCGTGTGTCTGCGCCGCCGTTTCCGTGCGCGCTCAGGATGTCGCGAACGAGTCACCGGCGCATATCTCGTTCGTCGACGGAGCTGCTCTGCTCGAGCGCGACGGCCGCTCCGAGTCGGCGCCGGCGTCGATGCCGCTTCTTTCTGGGGATCGCGTGCGCACCCAAAACGGTCGCGTCGAGATTCTGTTCAACGAAGGCAGCACACTCCATCTCGATACGAACAGCGTGGTGGACTTCCAGTCCGATGAAGTCATCCGGCTGCTCGACGGGCGGGTCCGGCTCAACATCGTTGGTGGCGCCAATCGTCGCGTCGCCTATCGGGTGGATGCGCCGTTTGCGTGGATCGAGGTGATTCGGACTGGCGAGTACCGGATTTCCGTCTATGGCGGCGCCCCGGCAATTAACGACGGCCGCGAGGCGGAAGTCGAGTTGGCCGTGCTTCGCGGCGCGGCGGATCTCGTGAACGAGGACGGCCGGCGCTCGCTCGGCGCTGGCGAGCGCGCCTTCGCGCGGGCCGGAGCGGCGCCTTCGGTTCAGTACGTCTTCAATTCCGCTTCCTGGGATGCGTTCGATCGCTGGTCGGAGGCGCGACGCGACTCTCGCCTCGGCGTTGCTGCGGAATATCTTCCCGACGAAGTACAGGCTTACGCGTCCACGTTCAATCAGTATGGATCCTGGCAGAACGAGCCGACCTACGGCTACGTCTGGTATCCGCGGGCCCGTGCCGGGTGGCGCCCCTACTACTACGGCAGCTGGACGACGCTGCGGCCCTGGGGCTGGACGTGGATTGGATCGGATCCGTGGGCGTGGCCGACTCACCACTATGGCCGATGGGGTTTCTCGGCCGGCGGGTGGTTCTGGATCCCTGGGCGCAGCTGGGGCCCGGCGTGGGTGTCGTGGGCGTACGCGCCCGGCTACGTCAGCTGGTGTCCACTCGGATGGAACAACCGTGCCGTGTTCGGGTTCAATGTAGGTGGGTACGGCGGCTATCGCTACAACCACTGGAATGGCTGGACCGTCGTGCCGCATGGCGGGTTCGGTCGCGGCTACGTGAACGCGAACGTGATCAACTCGACGCACATCGACGTTCGCACGCGCAACACGTTTGTCGTACGTGACGCGGCGCCCGACGTCCGCGGTTACGCCGTGCCTCGCGCAAGCGCGCCGATTCGCTCGGCTGGTATTCCACGCGGCGCCGTCGTCAATGGCAATGCCGCGGCCTATTCAGGTTCGCGGACACGCTCCGCTCCGGGCACCGCGGCCACTACTGACGCCGATTCCACCGCCGCGTTCCGAAGCCGGCGATCATCGTCTGCTCCTCTGAGCGGCAGCGGTTATCCCGCTCCTGCGCGAACACCGCGATCCCCGTCCTCGCTGCCATCGCCCGGGCGCCAGGGGACGGTGTCGGCGGCCCCCGATGGCAGTCCAGCCGTCGCGTCAGACCCGCGCTCAGACGCCGCCACGGCCCGGCGTGCTGTGCCTCGTGGTTCAGGGGGCGTCGCGCCGTCGACGCCCTCTGAAAACTCGGTTGCGCCGTCCCGACGAGCTCCGGAGTACCGCAGCACTCCGGACACGTACTCACCAGGTTTCAGCAGCCGGCCCGAGGTCTATCGGGCGGTGCCGCGCAGCGAACGTCCGGCGGCGAGAGACAACGACCTCTATGCGCCAGCGCCCCCGTATGGAGGGGTGCCTGGAGGGGTGCCCGGAGGCGTGCCGGGTGGCGTGCCGGATCGCAGTAATCGCGTGCCGAACGCGCCCAGCGCACCCAGTCAGGATGCTCCGGATCGCAGCCGCGCGATGCCACGGTCGGGATCGGACGGCGGCGGTTCGCCGTACGGTTATCGGGCCCCCGAGCGTTCCCAACCCACCGAGGGGTCTGGCTCGAGGACAGGCCCCGAGCGCAGCGCGCCGCGAGCGTCAGGCCCACCGCCGTCGGCGGCACCATCCCAGCCGTCCGGCAACTCGTCAGGCTCAGGCCAGCCTTCTGCAGGCTCAGGCCAGGGGCGACCGTCGGGGGCATCGGGTGGCGGTGACTCTCGCTCGCGTTCTGGTGGATCGGTCGGACGGGCAGTGCCACGGGGCGGAAGAGGGTAGGTCGACTTGAGCTTCGCTCGCCGGGTAGGGATCGTCGCGCTCTTCCTGCTGGCCGCGGCCATGGGAATCGCGACCGGAGTGATCTTCGCGTACGCAGGAGATCTTCCCCGCATCTCGGCCCTCGACGACTATGCGCCGAGCACGATCTCGCGGGTCTACGGCGCGCGTGGAGAAACCGTCGGCGAGTTTGCGATCGAACGCCGCGAAGTGATTCCTTACGAGCGCATCTCGCCTTATCTTGAACAGGCGATCCTCGCGGCCGAAGATCATTCCTTCTACCAGCACATCGGCCTCAGCATCCCGCGGATCGTCGTCACCCTCATCAAAGACATCATCGAGCGCCGGATGTATGGCGCGAGCACGCTGACGCAGCAGCTCACTCGAAAACTGTTCCTGACGGACGACAAGACTCCGGAACGAAAAATCAAGGAAGCGATCCTGGCGATCCAGATCGAGAAGCGCTACACGAAGCGGGAGATCTTCACGCTCTATTGCAACCAGATGTATTTCGGCCACGGTGTCTATGGGGTCGAAGCCGCTTCCAGGCTCTACTTCGGGAAATCGGCCAAGGACGTGTCGATCGAAGAGGCGGCGCTCATTGCCGGCATCCTCCAGGGCAACGTTCGCCAGAGCCCGTACGTGAATCGGGAGGCGGCACTTCGCCGGCGCAACTATACGCTCGGGCGGATGGCAGAGGTCGGCTTCATCCCGGCCGCCCAGGCGGAAGAGCTCAAGAAGAAACCGATCGTCGTCCGGCCGGATCAACCAGGACAAACGTCTTCGGCGGCACCATACTTTCTCGAAGAGGTCCGCCGCGAGCTCGAAAGCCGCTACGGCGCGAAGCAGCTCTACGAGAACGGCTTGTCCATCCAAACAGCGATCGACCTTCGGCTCCAGGAAGCGGCGACGCAGGCGCTTCACGAAGGTCTCCGGCGGATCGACAAGCGCCGCGGGTTTCGCAAACCGCGCCGGAACGTCATTGCGGAAGGGCACACGATTGAGTCGTTCCGCCAGCCGCGGTGGGATCGGCCAATGAGCGCCGGACAGATCGTGCCGGCCGTCGTCACAGCCGTCGACGGCACCGCGATTCAACTCCGCGTCGGCGGCACGCGAGTCACGATCGATCGCAAGGGCTACGCCTGGACGGGAAAGACCTCGCCGGCACCGCTCGTCAGCCGCGGCGACCTCGTCGAGACGCGTCTCCTGGCGGCCGCCGACGGCACCACGCCGGCAACTGGCACGCTCGAGCAGGCGCCGGAGGTCGAAGGCGCAGTCCTCGCCATCGACAACCGCACTGGTCAGATCCTGGCGATGGTCGGCGGATACAGCTTCGAACGCAGCAAGTTCAATCGCGCGACTCAGGCCTATCGGCAGGTCGGTTCGGCGTTCAAGCCATTTGTCTACACGGCCGCCATCGACAGCGGCTACACGCCGGTCACGCTGCTGATGGACACGCCGGTGAGCTTCCCGGGCGGCGCGGGTCAGCCCGCCTATACTCCGCTCAACTACGACCGCGAGTTCGAAGGACCAATCACCCTCCGACGCGCCCTCGAACAATCACGCAACGTGCCCGCCATCCGCGTGATGGATCAGCTCGGCCCCAACCAGGTGATCGCATACGCCCGACGCCTTGGCCTCGAGTCGCCACTGCCGCCCTACCTGGCGGTGGCGTTGGGCGCCGCTGAGGCGACACTCGTCGA
Source organism: uncultured Acidobacteriota bacterium (assembly GCA_963773005.1). Classification (GTDB taxonomy): domain Bacteria; phylum Acidobacteriota; class Vicinamibacteria; order Vicinamibacterales; family 2-12-FULL-66-21; genus DATBJJ01. The sequence continues at coordinate 261,352 of CAVYZR010000009.1, read as the reverse complement.
AATGACGAGCGCGTATTCGGTCTACCCTAATCAGGGCGTGAGGATGCGGCCGTTCTCCGTGCTCAAAGTCACCGACCGCGAAGGCAACGTGCTCGAGGAAAACCGGCCCGAGCCGAAGGATGCAATCAGGGCCGACACGGCCTACGTGATGACCAGTCTGCTTCGCGGAGTCGTGCAGCGAGGCACGGCCCAGAAAGCTGCGGCGCTCAACTGGCCAATCGGCGGGAAGACAGGCACGACCGACGACTACACCGACGCGTGGTTCGTGGGCTTCGACCCGGACATCACGATTGGCGTCTGGGCGGGATTCGATCAGAAACGCACCATGGGACCGGCGGGAACCGGCACTGAGTCCGCCCTGCCGATCTGGATGGACATCATGAAGGCCTGGATCGGCAAGCGTGCCGAGCCGCCGACCTTCGACGCCCCGGGCAACATCGTCTTCATGTCGGTCGAGCGTGGAACAGGAAACCCCGCGCTCGAAGGCGCCCCCGGCGCGATCACCGAGTCGTTCATCTCCGGCACTCAGCCCGGATCGGGATTCCGGCAGTAGGCGGACCGCCGCCACTCCCGCGTAGCCCTCCCTCCGCCTTCAGCACGCTTAGCGATCAGATGCAGCGTCCTGAACGCCGTCACAGGCTGGCCGGCTCGGGCCTCCCGCTTCGCGCCGTGGAAAAACGGACCCTTCGCGGCGTGTGCTCACGATCGCGGCGGCGGCTAGGGCGGTCCCAGCGCCGGTAAAGCATCGGTTCAGCAACTGGCTGAATCGACCACCATTGACGAATCCGCGCCGCCGCCGTTCGGGACCGCTACGAGCCCGTTTTAGCGACTGCGCCGTCACGGCGCTCAAGGTCGGCCCGATCCGGCCAGCCCGCGACGGCTTAGGGACGCGAGTGTCAATCCTTCACCGCCGCCACCGCGCGCGCCGCGATGGATGGCCGTGTCGGGGGAGGCGACCTCCGACTCGCGTGATACGCGTCAGAAGTAAAACGGCGAGCGCAGGCGGGCCAGCGCGCAGGACATTTGGGCCGCAGGCGCTGAGCTGCGCGGTCGCAAGACATCAGGCCGAAGCCGCCGTTCATTTGATCACGCGACCGTCGGCGGGAGCCGCCCCCGACACGGCCATCCATCGCGCTCAGGCGTAGCTTCGGGACGGAGCGCTGAATCCAGGAGAAGAGAACAGCGCGTTCCGTGTGACGGCTACTCCTCGTCCGGAGCAGCCTGCCCCAGCGTTCCCGACGCCTTCTTCATCAGATACACCTTGATGAACCCGTCGAGATCGCCGTCGAGCACGCGGTTGACGTCACCGACTTCTTCTTTGGTGCGGTGATCCTTGATCAGCTGATAGGGATGCAGCACGTAGCTGCGGATCTGACTGCCGAAGGCGATGTCCTTCTTCTCGCCGCCGAGCTGGTCCAGCTTCGCCTGCTGTTCTTTCATCTTGAGGTCGTAGAGCCTGGCCTTGAGCACGCGCATCGCGGCATCGCGGTTGCGGTGCTGCGATCGCTCGTTCTGGCACGATACGACGATGCCGGTTGGAAGATGCGTGAGACGTACGGCCGAATCGGTGACGTTGACGTGCTGGCCGCCGGCGCCGCTCGATCGGTACGTGTCGATCCGGAGATCCTTGTCCTCGATCTCGATCTCGACGTCCTCAGGCAGCTCTGGCCAGACGAACACCGACGCGAACGACGTGTGGCGGCGCGAGGCCTGGTCGAACGGCGAAATGCGTACCAGCCGATGCACCCCAGCCTCGGCGAGCAGCAGACCATAGGCGTACTCGCCCTGGACAATCATCGTCGCGCTCTTGATGCCCGCCTCGTCGCCCGGCTGGAGGTCGATCACCTCGCGTTTGAAGCCGCGGCGCTCGGTCCAGCGCAGGTACATGCGGAGCAGCATCTCGGCCCAGTCCTGCGACTCGGTGCCGCCAGCGCCAGGGTGAATCGTAACGATCGCGTTCTTGCGGTCGTGTTCGCCGCCGAGCATCTTCTTGGTCTCGCCGGCGTCCACCTGCGTGGCGAGCTCGTCGAGCGCGCGACCGAGGTCGTCGGTAACAGGCTCGCCGGCTTCGGCCCATTCGACCAGGACGTGAAGGTCGTCGAGCTTGCTCTGAAGAGAGTCGCGCAGCTGGACGTCCTCCTCGAGCCGGCGACGGCGCTGCAGGAGCTTCTGCGCGTTCGCCTGGTCCTTCCAGAAGTCCGGCTCGGAGACGCGCGCTTCGATCTTGGTCAGTTCGACACTAGGCCGGGCGGCGTCAAAGATGGCTCCGCAGGTCGCCGGCGCGGCGCGCCAAGTCCTCGTACCTGCGAAGCTGATCGTCGTGGGGCATAAGAAGAAATGCTGAGTGCTGAGTTCTGAATTGAAGGTCGAAGTCCGAACTTTGAATTTTACTTCAGCATTCAGCATTCAGCACTCAGAATTTCTTCGCGGCACTCAGAATTTGCTGGCGACAGCCAGAAGTGCGGCGGTCGCGCAAGCTGAGAGCCAGGCGATCAGGTCCCCAGTGCGCGTGTAGAGCGTCCGCGCCCGAATCAGCCGCACATCGCCGACGAGGACCGCCGGCTCGAAGAGCGTCGACTTCTGCTGGACACGCCCGTATGGGTCGACGAAGCCGCTGACGCCAGTGTTGGCGGCGCGGGCGAGATACCGGCCGTTTTCGATGGCTCGCATCGCCGCCTGATCCCAGTGCTGGTACGCGGCCGACGACCGCCCGTACCAGGCATCGTTGGTAATCGTCGTCAGCAACTCGCTCCCGTCGAGCACGAAGCGGCGTATCAGGTTGCCGTACACAACCTCGTAGCAGATCGCCGTGCTCACGGGCCGGTCGCCCACCGGCAGCAGCACCGGTCGCTCGCCCGGCGTGAAATTCGAGACGGCCTGAACGATCGGGCCGACAAAAAAGAGGAGCCGCTGCAGGGGCACGTACTCACCAAACGGCACGAGATGCATCTTGCGGTAGACGGCGGCGGTCGAGCCGTCCGGCTTGATGAGGAACGCGGCGTTGTAGAAACGGTTATCGAGCGCCTCAGGCGTGGCGTCGGGTCGGACGCGCTCCACTTGATCGCTCCCGACGAGCATCGTGATACCAGCCTCGCGGGCCAGCCGCCGGACGACGTGGCCGCGGAGATCTTCCTCGAAATACACCGGGAACGACGACTCAGGCCAGATGACGAACGTGGCGCCCCGTTCCACCGCCTGCCGTGTCATCGATACATACCGGCCGATGATCTGATCGCGCAGCGAGGGATTCCACTTGTCGTCCTGGGCCACGTTGCCCTGGACGACGGCCACCCGAATCGGGTCGCCCGACCTGGCGAGCGATCCGTCCGCGATCCGCCAGCTGCCCCACACCGCGCAGGCCGCGACCAGCGTGGCGACCACGACGGCGAAGGCCCATCGAGTGCGGCTTGAATCAAGAATCACGAACGCCACAGCCGCCGACGTCAGCGCGAGCAGGAACGACAGGCCGTAGACGCCAGTAAGACTCGCCAGCTGCGCGATCGGCAGCACGGTCACCTGGCTGTAGCCAAGCAGAGCCCAGGGAAATCCATCCCAGAGGTACTGCCGTCCAAGCTCCGTCGTGACCCAAACCGGCGCTGCGCAGAGGACCGCGCCGCGGACGCCAAGCGACATCCGCAGGCGCGCCAGTACGACAGCAAACGCGGCGGGAAAAAGCGACAGGTAGGCAACGAGCAGCCCTGCCGCGAGGAGCGCGACGGGCACGCCGAGCCCTCCGAACGTCGTCATCGTCTCCACGAGCCAGTAGAGCGTGCCCGAGAAGTAGCCGATGCCGGTGAGGAGGCCGAGACCGAAAGCGCGGGGAGTCGTTCGTGAAGTCGACGGTGCTGGACGGAGGACGGCAACGATCAGCGGAGTCAGGGCCATCCACGCGCACGCGGGGTGGCCGAACTTCGGAAAGCTGAGCGCCAGCAGGACGCCCGAGACGAGCGCTAGCGCAGAATCCAGGGCTGGAACTGTTCTTCCTTCTTGAGGCGGCCCGCGATCTGCTCCGCCTCGGCGCGGTCCTCGAACTTGCCGACCTGCACTTTGTAGTTCTGGACGGGCGCGCCGCTCTGCGGCGACACCAGGAATGCTGGATACCCTTTCGCGCTGAGCCGCTGCACGACTGCTGACGCTGCCGCTTTGTCTGTCAGGGCTACTACCTGCACTGCCCAGACGCCCGCTTTAGCTGATGGCGACAGCGACGGCGATGGCGATGGCGGCGTCGACGCCGTCGCGGGAGTGGGAGCAGCCGACTTGGGCGCCGGCGCGACTTCATTCGCGGCAGGTGCGGGTTCAACGACAGGTTTTGACGTGTCTGCCGCGGCAGCGGACTGCGTCTTGAGGCGCTCTTGCACGGGATTCTGGCTGTCGAGCCGTTTCTGATACGTCAAGGGGGAATCGACCGGTGCGGGCGGCGCGGCATCTGCCTTCGGAGTCGCGGGCGTCGGCGTGGCGCCCGACGCTGCCGGCGGGGTTGCGTCGGCCCTCACCGTATCGCCTCGAACCCCTCGCCCCACGAGCACACCGCAGAGAAAAATGACGACAGAGACGACGGTCGTCGCCATGAAGAGGAACACGAGCTGCTTTCCGCTCAGCTGAATCTCGTGGAACCCGTCGTCTGCGGGGTCGTGTGATAGGTCTGTCACGGCTCAGTCCTCAGCGGGCATTGTCGGTCCCGGAACCGGAGCGGTCCCTGATCGAGCCAAGCATGCCCAGCAACTCGATCGGCAGCGGGAAAACGATCGTGGAGTTTTTCTCGGATGCAATCTCGGTCAGCGTCTGCAGGTATCGCAGCGTAACCGTGACCGGTTCCCTGGCGATGACGGCCGCGGCCTGGCCGAGTTTTTCCGACGCCTCCAACTCGCCTTCCGCGTGAATGATCTTAGCACGCTTCTCGCGCTCGGCTTCGGCCTGGCGGGCCATCGCGCGCTGCATGTCGGCCGGCAGATCGACATGTTTGACCTCGACCGCCGACACCTTGATGCCCCAGATGTCGGTGTGTTCGTCGAGGATCTGCTGCAGCTGCCGGTTCAGTTTGTCGCGTTGGGACAGCAGGTCGTCGAGCTCCACCTGTCCGAGTACGCTGCGCAGCGTCGTCTGCGCAAGCTGCGATGTCGCGTAGTGGTAGCTCTCCACCTCGACGATCGCGCGGCGCGGATCCATGACGCGGAAGTAGACGACCGCGTTGACCTTGACCGACACGTTGTCGCGGGTGATGACGTCTTGCGGCGGCACGTCCATGACGATCGTGCGCAGGCTCACGCGCATCATGCGATCGATCGGCGGAAACACCAGGACGACGCCGGGCCCTTTCGGGTGCGGCAGCAGCTTACCGAGGCGGAACACGACCGCCCGCTCGTACTCGTTCAGGATCTTGATCGAGCTGAAGAGATAGAACGCCAGAAAGAAGAACCCGATGAGCCACGGTGATGCAAACAGCATGGGTTATTGCCTTTCCCCGGTGGACGTGGTTGGCGCAGTGCGATCCGGCCGGACCGTGAGCAGGAGGCCCTGGAGCGCGACCACACGGACCATGTCCCCAGCAGTTATCGGCTCGGCCGACGTCGCAGTCCAGATCTCGCCCCGGGTCCGGACCCGGCCGGTCCCGCCGGGGTCGATCGCGGTCAGGGCCTGGCCGACGCTGCCGAGCATCCCGGCTTCCCCCGTAATCGGCTGACTGCGCTGAGATTTGACCGCCAGCTGCACCAGGAAGAGGATGATCGCCGAGAGCGTCAGCGTCACCGGGATGATGAGCCGCAGCCCGACCTGGAACTCGGGTAACGGCGAGTCCATCAGGAGGATCGACCCGAAGAACAGGCTCAGGACACCCCCAACCGCGAGTAAGCCGAAACTGGTGACTTTGACCTCGAGGATCAGGAGTACGAGTCCAAAGAGGATCAGCAGCACACCGGCGTAGCTCACCGGCAGCACCTGGAACGCGAAAAACGCAAGGAGCAGGCAGATGCCGCCGACGACTCCGGGCAGGATGGCACCTGGATTCCACATCTCAACCGTCAGCCCGAGGGTCCCGAGCATCAGCAGGAGGTAGGCAACCTGCGGGTGGGCGACGGCGCTCAGGACCTTTTGCGCCCACGTCATCTCGACCGAGCGCCGTTCGGCGCCGAGCGTCCGAAGCGTCACGCTGCTGCCGTCGAACCGGCGAACGGTTCGACCATCGAGCTGCTTCAGCAGATCCGGCAAATCCACGGCGATGACGTCGACGAGCGGCGGGTCAGCTGCCGCCGCTTCCTGTTCGGTATAGGTCCGGCTTTCGGTCACGGCCTGCTCGACGAGCGCGACATTCCGTTTGCGCTGCGCGGCCAGCGTCCGCGCATACCCGGCCACGTCGGACGTCATCTTCTTGGCCATCGTGTCGTCGACCTTCTGACCATCGCCCGAAACCGGATGCGCGGCGCCGATGTGCGTTCCCGGCGACATCGCCGCGACGTCAGCGGCAATCGTGATGAGGAACCCGGCTGAGGCAGCGCGGCTTCCGGACGGCGACACGAATACGGCTACCGGGGTCTTCGACTCGATGATCGAGGTGTTGATATCACGCGTCGAGTCGACGAGGCCGCCAGGCGTCCGGAGCACGATGACGAGGAGGTCCGCCTTGGCGGCGTCGGCCTGCGCGATCGCGCGGCGGACGTGAGAGGTCGCGACGGGATGGATGATGCCGTCGACTTCCGTGGTATAGACGAGCGGTCCGCTGGACTGAGCGGGACCCTGACCCGTGGCGCGGAGCGCGGACGCGGCGCCGATGGAGAGCGCCGCGAGCAGGACGCCGAGGACGAAACACGCTTTGGCAACGCGCATGGGAGTGCGTTCTCCTGTGCCGATTGCCGGGTCAGGCTCAGGGCTCAGGGCTCAAGGCTCGAGCAAGATCTTCGAGTAAGTGTTCGAAGGTTTTGCCTGAGCCTTGAGCCTTGAGCCCTGAGCCTTGCCCCGGCGTCATTTGATCTCCGACAGCAATCGCTTGGCGGCGGGCGACGATGGATCGAGGACGAGCGCCCGTTGCGCTTCTGCGCGCGCGCTGACGGGATCGCCGATCTTCACGTATGCCTCGGCCAGATACACATGCGCCGGTGCCTGATCCTCGCTCCAGATCGAGATCTTGAAGGCGTCGACCGCATCGGTGGGACGACTCCCCCGTAAATAGATGCGGCCAATCAGCAAATGCGCCTGCGCCTCGTATGGTGAGAGATACACGGCCCTGCGCAACTCCACGAGCGCCTCGCGATCCTGCTCGCGCTCGAACAGTCGCCGCCCTTGTTCGAGATGGAACGTCGCGAGCTCCCGTTGCTCGCGTTGCGCCGAGTTGACGATGGTCTGGTCTGCACGCAGCGTCCAGGAACCCTCGGGATCCAGACGCATGCGCTCGAGTCCCGGCGGGACCACTGTCCGGTTCTCAGCGGCCCTGCGGTCCAGCTCTTCATAGCGCGACGACAGACGCCGCGCGAGATCGCGCTCCCGCCCCGCCTCGACGGTGTTGCCCGTCGCGTTGAGCGCGACGGACAGCACGTAGTGGGCGTCAACGTCGGCCGGATCCCGGCGAAGGGCCTCGCGCAGCCAGAAGAGCGCTCCCTGATAGTTCTTGTCGGAGGCGTACGCGTACCCGAGGTCGAACATGTAGTCAGGATCAGGGTCGGCGTCGGTAGCCTTGGTCAGGTAGTAGGCCGCCGAGCCGGTCAGCGGCGTCGCGCCACGGCGGAGCACCAGGACACCGAGATTGTTCAGCACCGCTGCAGTGGCCGACGGTCCCGGTGGCGGCAGTTCGAGCAGCGCCTTCAGCGTGCCCATCGCTTCATCGTAGCGCTTCAGCTCGATGAGCGAGATGCCCGCAAAAAAACGGGCCTGGAACGCGGAGGGCGACTTCGGCTCAACCGCCTTGACCGTTTCGAGCGCCGCGACGTGGTCGGCCTGTTCATTCCGAACCTCCCACAGCGCGAGTCGGGCGCGATCGAACTGAGGCGCTTCTTTAAGCGCCGCTTCGAGAAACGATGCCTGCGATACCGGGCTTTCCGCCACCAGCCCTTTGATGTAGTTCTCGAACGCGGCAAGAGGAGGATGCGGCGCGCGCGCCGCATCTAGAGGAGGATGCGTCGCAGGCGCGCCGGTGAGGGCGACCTCGCGGCCGAGTCGCGTTGACAGCCGATCGAATATCGCGAAGAGCTCCGTGAGCTCGCCCCGCTCGGTGACCTCTGGCTGCAGCCGTCCGGCGTCCAGACGAATGCTCCGGGCGGTCACCGACAGCATCGTGCCCTCAACGCGGTACGATCCGACCACCACATCGGCAGCACCAACCAGCTGTCCGATCTTGATGATCGTCGCGCGGCTCAGGCCGTTGGACACGGGCAGGTAGAGCTGCTCGAAGGCGCGCACCCGTTCCGTTCGGGAAATCGCGCCAGAACCGCCGGCGCGCAGGCCATCAGTCAGGAGGACTGCGGCCGCTTCGCTCAGCCAGTGAAAGCGCGGCTCGTCACGAGCGTTCTCGAATGGCGCGACGAACACTCGCGGCGCCGCAGGGCTGGATGAAACGGTGCTCGTACTCTGCGCGGCCGCGGTTGGCTCACCAGACACGGCCGGCCATGGCAAACATATCAGGCATGCCAGACACGTCAGTCGCGCTTGGTTGAGCCTGGTCATGCCGCAGCCGGTTCGCCGGCGTCCGCGCCTCGAACCTCTACCTTCAGCCGGCAACCTCGGCCGCGACTTGACGCCCGGCATTCGTCGACCTCGGCATGAGCTCGCAGCGAAAAATGCTGCAGGACGCGAGCGATTGCAGCCGCGTAGAACCCGCAGAGGGGCATCGCGGTCGCTTCACGGGTTTCGCAGAAGAGAGAGCCGCGCAGATCGACCGAGGCAACGCCACGCCGCACCCTTATCTTGAGGCGCGATCCGGGATACGTCGAGCGCACGAGCGCCTGGGCCGTCCGGAACGCGCCACGCGTCCGCAGCACTGTTGGCAAGGCGCCGATCACGCGCTTCTCGAACGTCGACATGCTGCTGACGGTCCAGTCGGCGGCGTATTCTCCAGCGCGCGCCATGGTCTTGTTGTAGGCCTCGCCTTCCAGGCGAAGGAAGCTGAGAATGGCCGACAGCGGCGCGAGCCCGATCGTCCCCTCGCGTAAGCCCGGAACCGTCAACCAGTTCTCGTAGAACTCGATCCGCTCCGGCAAGACGTCGGTGATCGCCTGATGCAGGCTCGCCACGAGCACGCGTCCAATTCTTGCATCGTCACTCATCGATAGTCGCTCGCGGTTCGAGGCTCGCGGCTCGCTCGTCTGATATGGTGGAGGCATGAGCTCCATTCGGGAGCCGGCAGCGCCGCTTCGGCCGCTTGCCGCTGCCATCCTCACCGGCGGTCGCGCCTCTCGCATGGGCGGCCTTCGCAAGGCAACGCTGGCGGTGGGTGGGACGTCCATCATCGACCGCCAGTTGGCTGTTCTCGGGACCCTTGCCGCACCGGTCTTTCTCGTGACCTCGGCACACGCGCCGAGGGATGCCGAGCTGACCGTCGTGCGCGACGAATATCCAGACCACGGCGCGCTCGGTGGCATCTACTCGGCGATTGTCGCGTCGCCGCACGAGCGCACGCTGGTGGTGGCCTGCGATATGCCGTTCCTGAATGCGGCGTTCCTCACGTACCTCGTCGGCATCGACGCTGACCTGGTGATTCCGAGAACGGCGCGGGGCTACGAACCGCTCTGCGCGATTTACAGCCGCACGTGCGCTCCGTCCATTCGCGAGCGATTGACGCGCGGCGAGCTCGAAGCGTCGCGGCTGCCGGACGGCGTCAGGGTGGCGGAAGTCGGACCCGAGACCGTGGCGGCGTACGATCCCGACGGTCTGCTGTTCGTCAACGTCAACACGCCGCATGATTACGAACGCGCCAAGGAAGTGTTGGGGGGCGATTGAAAACGTCGCGTGATCGTATCATGGATGAACTTGGTCCATGATCCTACCAATCCAGCACGCCGTCCGACACTCCATGACCGGCGCCGTCACGCGCCTGTACAACATTCCCGCGGACGATCCGGTGCTCGCCGCGATCCCGGTCGAGATCCCGCCTCGCCGGGCGCTCGGTGATCTGTCGGTCCCGCTCGCCTTCGAACTGGCGCGACGACTGCGCAAGGCCCCTCGCGCCATTGCGCAGGAGATCGTCGACGCTCTGGGACAGATCGACGGGTTCACACGCATCGAGGCGGCGCCGAACGGCTACGTCAACTTCTTCCTGGATCGTCCGGCACACTTCACGCGATGGCTGTCGCCAGAGGTTGCTTCGGTGCCAGACGGCCGGGCTGGAAAGACGATCGTCGAGCACACCGCGATCAACCCGAACAAGGCGGCCCACATCGGACATCTCCGGAACGCAGCGCTCGGCGACGCCTTTGGCCGACTGCTGCGCTTCCTCGGCCGCGAGGTCGAAATCCAGAATTACATCGATGACACCGGCGTGCAGGTGGCCGACGTCGCGGTCGGCTTCCGGGAGCTCGAGCACAAGGAGCTGGACGAGGTTCGCAACCTCGCGGGCACGACCCGGTTCGACTACTACTGCTGGGATCTTTACGCCCGGGTCACCGAGTGGTACGAGGAAGACAAATCGCGTCTCAAAATCCGAACGGCGGCTCTGCACGATATCGAGCATGGCGGGAATCCCACTGCCGACCTCGCGGCGTTCATTGCCGACCGGATCGTGCGCTGCCACCTCGCGACCATGCGGCGGCTCAACATCGACTACGACCTGCTGACCTGGGAAGGTGACATCCTCCGCCTGCACTTCTGGTCGCACGCCTTCGAGTTCCTGAAGAAGACTGGCGCTGTCTTCCTGCAGACTGAAGGCCGGCTCAAGGGCTGCTGGGTGATGCGGATCGAAGACGACGACGAGACCGAGCCCGACGAAGTCGCTGAGACCGACGCACCGGCCACCAGCGAGGCGTCAGGCGAGGCCACCGAGCCGCGCGAGAAAGTCATCGTTCGCTCCGACGGCACCGTGACCTACGTCGGCAAGGACATGGCGTATCAGCTCTGGAAATTCGGCCTGCTCGGCAAGGACTTTCACTATCGCGTGTTCGAAGAACGCGCGGGTCAGTCGCCGCTCTGGTCGACGACCTCCGTGCCGTCGGCGGCCAGCGTCGCGGCGCCGGCATTCGGAGGCGCGTCCTGGGTCTGCAATGTCATCGACACGCGGCAGTCGTACCTGCAGAAGCTGTTGAAGCAGGCGCTTGCCGCTCTCGGCTACGAGGCGCAAGCCGGCCATTCGGTGCACTACGCCTACGACATGGTGGCGCTCTCTCATGCGACGGCGCGCGAACTCGGCTACGGAATCGCTGCGGAGACCGATCGCCCATTTGTCGAAGTCTCCGGGCGGAAAGGGCTTGGCGTCAAAGCCGACGATCTGATCGACCGACTTACCCAGAAGGCGTCCCTGGAAGTCGCCAAGAGGAATCCCGATCTCTCGCCGGACCACGCCCATCGGATCGCCGAGTCGATTGCCGTCGCTGCAGTGCGGTACTTCATGGTGAAGTTCTCGCGCGGCAAAGTCATCATCTTCGACATCGACGAGGCGCTGAGTTTCGAGGGCGAAAGCGGCCCGTACCTGCAGTACGCGGTCGTCCGGGCGAACAATATTTTCAACAAGCTCAAAGAGCGCGACGGGATCGATCAGGCCGGAGTCCTGAGCGCTCTGTCCGCCACTTCCCCGGACCTGCTGACTGGCGACAGCGAGGAGGCGCTCGACCTCTGGGGCCTCGTCCTCGAAGCCGCGCGTCTCGATGACGTCGTCGAGCAGGCCATCCGCACGCTCGAGCTGTCGGTCGTGGCGAAGTATGCCTTCGGCCTGGCGCAGTCGTTCAACGCCTTCTATCACCGCTATTCGATCATCAACGAAGAGCGCGCCGACGCTCGCGTCTGGCGCGCGGCAGCGGTCGCGTACTACCGGGCACAGCTCACCAAGGCGCTCGAGCTGATGGGCGCTACGGTGCCGGCGAAGATGTAGGCCACGGAATACACGGACAGCACGGACTCTAGGCCGCGGAATACACGGACAACACGGACCTCAGGCCGCGGAGCATACGGACAACACGGAAGACCTTGTTGAGAAAGAAGCTTTGAACATGAAACCCACGATCGGCGTGACGCGGTGCAGCCGCTTGGACGACTATCTGTCGTCGGTCGAACAGGCGGGAGGGCGTGCCCGCGTGCTCGAAGTCAGCGACAGCCCGCGAAAAGTACTGGACGAGATCGACGGGCTGCTGCTGACCGGCGGTGGCGATATCGACCCGGTGCTCTACGGCGAGGCGCGGCACCCGACCGTGGACGATGCCGAGCCGGGGCGCGACGAGTTCGAGATCGATCTGGCGCGGCGCGCGATGGCTGGCGACGTGCCGCTGCTCGCCATCTGTCGAGGCGCGCAGGTGCTGAACGTCGCGGCCGGCGGCACGCTCGTCCAGGATATTCCGTCGGCAGTCGAATCGACGCTGTCCCATAGCATCGTTGAACCGAAGAGTGCCGAGGCCCACGCCGTGCAGGTGGCGCCAGGCTCGCGCCTGGAACGGGCGCTCGGGTCGACGGTCGACGGCAGCCATCGCTGCCGCGTCAACAGTCGGCATCATCAGTCGGTCGGCCGCGTCGGGCCCGGGCTCGTCTCGTCGGCCACGGCACCCGACGGCGTCATCGAAGCGATCGAAAAGCAGGACTCGGAGTTCTGCGTCGGCGTCCAGTGGCACCCGGAAAACTTCTGGCGGACTGGGGAATTCGCGCCGCTCTTCGAAAACTTCGTCAAAGCCGCGCGCGAGCGACTGAGTGCGCGTCGGGCGGTGGGGACTGATTCGTAGCTGGTTCTGGGTTCGGGGTTCTGGGTTCGGGGTTGGTGGTTCCACCGTTCTAGTGTCCCGAATCAGAAATACGTTGCCAAAGTTTTCGGAGCGCGGCGCCCCGAGGGCAAGGCGCGACGACCGCGAATATTCAACATATTCAAGAGAGGAGCAACGCCGCCATCGAGGATGCCCCGCCCGAAAAATGGCGACGTATTTCTGATTCGGGACACTAGGTGGCCGTTACACAGAGTCGCGCAATTTGTGTTGCGATCCGAACCTCGAACCAAGAACCCCGAACCTAGAACCTGGAACCTGGAACCTGGAACCTAGAACGACGAACCTAGAACCACGAACTATGAACGATCTCGAAGGAACACCCCCACACACTCGACGTGCGGCGTGTTCGGGAAGAGGTCGAACGCGCGCAGCGACTCGAGCCGGTATCCACCGTCCAGCAGGCGTCGCGCGTCGCGGGCCATCGTCGCTGGATCGCACGACAGGTAGACGAGCCGGGGTGCGCCAATCTTCACGAGCGACGTCATCGCCTCGGCCGAAATCCCCGTCCGTGGCGGATCGACGATAACGGTGCCGGCATGAGAACCCGAACGAGAAAATGAGGCGTGGAGGAAATGCTCGACGCTGTCGTGAACGACCCCGATAGCGTCGCCGACGTTGGCGGCACTGCGAGCGTTCTGTTGCAGGTCAAGGCCGCTCATCCGATCGCCTTCGACTGCCGTGATCTCCCGTACTCCTGCGCGGGCGAGCGCGATCGAGAACAGGCCGACGCCTGCGTACAGATCAAAGACTGGACCACCAGTCACCGAGTCCAGAACCGCCGCTACCAGATCCGGCACGAGAAACCGGTTGGCCTGAAAGAACGACTCGGCGTGCCGGCGAAGCTCACCGTGTGTGACACGTCCGCCGGTCAGCACGTCGAACGAATCGACGACGTGTGGATCGCCTGATTCGACTCGTGCGCCATCGGCCGCCCGGACCGCGCAGCCCGTCAGTCCGTCGCTCGTCCCGATGCGCGCGAGCGCCGTCTCCGCCGCAGCCCGGTTGCCGTCCAGCGTGACCGACACCGCCCGCTGGCCAGCATCGACGCTCTCGGTCAACTCGAGCGCAGAAGCCCGCGCACCGGCATCCGACAGCCCTTCCACAACTGACGCGACGGCTCGGTGAGCCGACTCGCTGACCTGGCCGGTTGCCGCCGCATCGCACAGCGTGTGAGTACCCTCGCGATAGAAGCCGAAACGCGCGCCATCGACGTGAAACCTCGAGCGCATGCGATAGTCACGTTCCGGTGACGGCGCCACGTCAACCGGCCCCTCGACGGTCATGCGGCCAAGCCGCAGGAATGCGTCGAGGACGATCTCGGACTTGAGCGTGAGCTGCCGGCTATAAGTGATGTGGGAGTAGACGCAGCCGCCGCACGCGGGATCAGCAAGGCCAGCGCGGCGGTCGATCGACGGCTCACTGACGTCAACGACCAAGGCGAACGCAAGACGCCGCTCGGTTCGCTCGACCCGCGCGATCACGCGCTCTCCAGGCACGGCGCCGGAGACGAGAATCACCTGTCCCTCGGATCTCGCAATCATCCGACCGCCGGCGGCCGGCTTTTCGATCGTGAGCTCGATTCTCTGCCCTGGTCTAAGCACGCAACCTAGATCTATCTCATAACCCGATCCGTGCTGTCCGCGTCATCCGTGGCTCTAATCCCGTGCTGTGCGCGTTATCGGTGGCTCTAGTCGCGACTCACTGATAACGAACCTGGGGCAGGCCGAGCGTGTCGCGAACCAGTCGCTCGAAGGCGGCCTCGACGGCTTGCGCCCGGACTTCTGGAGCCATTCGCGCGCCAAACGCGGCCAGTTCCGCTTCCGCGTCTCGCCGCGCGGTCGCGACCGCGTCGCGATCCAGCTCGGCGGTCGCCGCCTGCATCAACCCGCGATCGAGCTCCGCCAGGCGGTCGAGAATCGCCGTACGGGCGTCCCCCCGCGATCTCTTCGCCTGGCCCGACAAGCGGTCAATCTCCGCGAGAAGACCCTCGACATGCTGCTCGAAGATCGGTGACCGCCTGACGCGAGTGCCGACAAGCCGCGCGACGACTCGGTCCAGATGCGCGGCAAGCGCGGGCTTCCGAGCTGCCGGTGACGACTCGGCTCCAGCAGTGCCTTGCACGATACCGACCGCGCGGCGCCAATCCTCGAAGAGGTCGAGGATGTCGCCCTCGCAGAACTCGATGCGGACTGGACGCCGCTTGGCTGAGCGGGCCTGCAAACGCTCGCAGTATCGGTCGATGCCGCGGTACGCAACCGTCAGCGGCACGCCGCGCTCGGCCCAGCTGCACACCTGTTCGAACGCCGGCCCGACGATCCGCACGAGGTGGCCGCCGTTCTTCCGACACAGGTAGGACTCGAGCTCGCGGCAGTATGCAGAGAGGTCCGCCATCGACTAGAAAGTCTTGCTAAATGTCTTTGCGAAAAGCTCTTCACCGCGGAGAGCGCTGAGGCCGCCGAGAACACAACATGGCTCTGCGTTCTCGGCGCCCGCTGCGGTGAGAGGCTTTTTCACTAGATGTCGCCCGGGGAGTGTGCGCACTACGTCGCTGGCCTCCGCTCCCAGATGAGCCTCAATCCCTGCAGCGTGAGATCCGGCTCGACGCGCTGGATCGTCGTCGTTTCATGCGCGAGCACGCCCGCCATGCCACCGGTGGCAATACAGAGCGCGCGCTCACCCGAGGGCAGCTCGGCGCGAATCCGCGTGACGATACCATCGACCATGGAGACATAACCGAAAAACAGTCCCGCTTGCATCGACGTCACCGTCGTCTGCCCGATGATCGACGGCGGCTTGCGAACGTCGACGCGCGGAAGTCTTGCCGCCCGTTGAAAGAGCGCATCCGCAGAGATGCCGATGCCCGGGCAGATCACACCGCCGACGTACTCACCGTCCGCAGAAATGACGTCAAACGTAGTCGCAGTACCAAAATCCACCGCGATGATCGGCACACGCTCGCGCCGCCCGAACGTTTCGTACGCGGCCACCGCGTTGACCACGCGATCGGCGCCGACGTCAGAAGCTGGAACATAAAGGATCGGCATTCCGGTGTTCGTCGCCGGATCGACGGTCAACGGCGTATGTCCGAAGTAGCGCTCCGCCATCTCCTGCATGGTGCCGGTCAGCGGCGGCACGACCGACGACAGGATGATGCCGCCGATGCGGTCTTTACTGACCCCGGCTTGTGCGAAGAGCTGAGACACGAGTATGCCGTGCTCATCCGCGGTACGCTCTCGCAGCGTCTGCAGCCGCCAGCTCTGTGTCAGCTGTGAACCGTCGAACACGCCGAGCACGATATTCGTGTTGCCGACGTCAATGGCCAGTAGCATCGGGTATCCGTGCTTGATCCGTGTGATCCGTGGTTCGTGTGTTTTGTGGCTCTATTTCCAGACTATCTCACCGGCGATGACCCGCTCGACTGCGTTCCCGACCCTCACGAGTAGCGCGCCGTCGTCGGCAATACCTGAAGTGATCCCGCTGACGCGGCCGGTCGGCGATTCGTCCTCGACCTGCACGCCCTTGGCCGAAGGCGCCAGCCGTCGCCAGCGCGCGAGCAGACCGGCAACCTCACCTCGCGCAAGCGGCTCGAGCTCGGCGGCGAGCGCGACCAGCACCTCCGCCAGCAGCACTCCGACTTCGATCGGGCGCCCGAGCTCAGTCTCGATCGAGGACGCGCGGTCGGCAAGCTCGTGCGGGTACGACGAAGCACTGACGTTGATGCCAATGCCCAGGATCACGTACTGAAGCCCGTCGGCTCCCGTCGAGCCTTCGGCGAGCACGCCGGCCAGCTTGCGCCGCCGCGACGGCCCGCTCGCGCCTCGCGTGACCACATCGTTCGGCCACTTGATCTCGAGCGGCAAACCGGTGGCGGATCGGACGCCTTCGGCAACCGCGACACCGCCAGCGAGCGTCAGGAACGGCGCCGCGCGGGCCGCGCGGGTGACGACGGAGAAATAGAGGCCGGACCCTGGCGGGGAGTGCCAGCTCCTTCCGAGGCGCCCCCTGCCAGACGTCTGGGTCGCGGCAACAACGGTGGTGCCTTCCGGCGCTCCCTGCTCAGCATATGCGGCGGCGACATCGTTGGTCGACGTCGTTTCGTGAAAATAGTGAATGGGTTCGCCCATTCGGCCGCGGCGAGGACCGACGGCGCGCAACGCTTCGGCAAGGTCGGGCGGGAGCGGATCAGGCATCCAGGTCGATCTCGAAGCTGAGATCGACGGCGGGCGCAGAGTGCGTCAAGGCGCCGACCGACACGTAGTCAGCGCCGGTCCGCGACAGCTCCGGCACGCGATCGAGCGAGACGCCGCCCGAAATCTCGATCTTCGCGCGGCCAGCGATGCGGCCGACCGCCTGGTGAATCTGCTCGAGCGGCAGATTGTCGAGCAGGATGACGTCGGCGCCAGCGTCGATCGCCGCCTCGACATCGGCGAGACTCTGCGCCTCGACTTCGACGAGCATTTCCTGCCGCGCCGCCTTCATCCGTTTGACGGCTTCCGCGACGCCGCCGGCGAGTCGCACATGGTTGTCCTTGATCAGGATGCCGTCATCGAGACCCAATCGATGGTTGCAGCCGCCGCCGGCTCGCACCGCATACTTCTCGAGCGCGCGCAGCGTCGGCGTGGTCTTGCGGGTGTCGAGTACCGTGATCCTGCCGCCCGCGGCGTCGACATACTGCCGCGTGAGCGTGGCGATTCCCGACAGCCGCTGCAGGAAATTGAGCGCCGTTCGCTCGGCCGTCAGCATCAAGGCCGCCGCGCCCCTGACTTCCGCGGCGACCGCCCCCGGCTCGGCGCGATCGCCATCGCGATTTCTGAGCGTGATGTGCACCGCCGGGTCGAGCTGCCTGAACACCTCGGCAGCAACGTCGAGGCCGGCCAGCACGCACGGTGCCTTGACGACGACGGTGCCGTGGCCGCGGACGTCGGCGCCGACCGTCGCCTCGGTCGTGACGTCTCCCCACCCGAGATCCTCCGCGAGCGCGCGCCGGACAATCTGCCGGTAGACCGACGGATCGAGTGGCTCGAAGGGAATGGTCTTCATTCAGGCCGTCCGGGCACGCCTTCGGGCGATGCGAGCTCGACATCGACCTGCAGCGCTTCGGACACCAGCGTGTCGATTTGTTGAATCTGGCCTGCGGCGCGGAGATCCTGCTCGATATCAGGCAGCAAGTCGAGCCTGTCCTCGGGAGCACGGATGACGAGCCGCGCCACGGGTGTCTTGGTCGGCCGATTCCCCTCAGATTTCTTCTTTCGAATGTCCCCGAGCACCTGCGCCGCCATCTGCAGCGCCCTCACACCCCGTGGGTCTTCGCCTCCGGCCACGGCGAGGATCTCGTCTTCGGTCGGCCACGGCGCTTTGTGCACCGATCCTGGCTGCCACCACGACCACGTCTCCTCGGTGGCGAACGGCAGAAACGGCGCGAACAGGCGCAGGAAGACCGAGAGCGACGTGAGCAGCGCCGTGTTGGCCGAGGCGGCCGGCGCCTCGCCGTGGTCGCCATAGCGTCGCGCCTTCACGAGCTCGAGGTAGTTGTCACAAAAGAACCAGAAGAACGTCTCAGTGCGCTCGAGCACGCGCGTGTACTGATAGTTTTCCAGATCGTCGGTCGACTCGCGCACCAGCCGGGCGAGGTTCGTCAGCAGTCCCCGATCGACGCCGCACGTGACGGCCCCGGGCGTCCCGGGATTGGACAAGACGAACTTCGACGCGTTGAGCAGCTTGATCGCCAGCCGACGACCCACTTTCATCTGGCTGGGATCGAACGCGGTATCGGCGCCCGGGCGGCCGCTCGCGGCCCAGTAGCGCACGCCGTCCGACCCGTGCTCCTCGAGAAGCGCCAGGGGCGTGACGACGTTTCCCTTCGACTTGGACATCTTCTTGCGATCGGGATCGAGCACCCAACCCGAAATCGCCGCATTCTTCCACGGCAGCGACCCATGCTCGTACTCGGCTCGCAACATCGTCGAGAAGAGCCACGTTCTGATGATGTCGTGCGCCTGAGGCCGGACGTCCATCGGAAACACGCGGGCGAAGAGATCCGGATCTTCGATCCAGCCGCCGGCAATTTGCGGCGATAGTGACGAGGTCGCCCAGGTATCCATGATGTCGGGATCGCCAGAGAATCCGCCCGGACGGTTGCGTTGATCCGGAGTGTAACCGTCGGGCACATCGGTCGACGGGTCGATCGGCAGACGATCTTCCGAGGGCAGCAACCTGGCGTCGTGATCGACCGATCCGTCGTCGCGCACACGATACCAGACCGGGAACGGCACACCAAAAAACCGCTGGCGGCTGATACACCAGTCGCCGGCGAGACCGTTGATCCAGTTTTCGAGCCGCGCCTGCATGTAGGCGGGATGCCACCCGAGCTCGCGTCCACGGGCCAGCAACGTCTCACGCGCATCCATCGTCTTGATGAACCACTGGCGGCTGGTCACGATCTCGAGCGGACGGTCGCCCTTCTCGTAGAACTTCACCGCATGCGTGATCGGCCGTGGCTCGCCGAGCATGTCACCGCTCTCGCGAAGGAGCTCCACGGTGCGGGCACGGGCCTTGACGGCCGACAACCCGGCAAGCTGGTCGTAGGCTTGCTGTGCGCGCGCAGCGTCGATGGCCTCCCATCCAGGCTCACCCCACTTCACGGGTTTGAACGTACCGTTTGCCTGGATGATCGCTCGGACCGGCAACCGGAGCTCGCGCCACCAGGTGACGTCCGTAATGTCGCCGAACGTGCAGATCATGGCGACGCCAGTCCCCTTTTCAGGATCGGCGAGGCTGTGGGCGCGCAGTGGCACGCGAGCGCCAAACAGCGGTGTCACGACTTCTGAGCCGAAGAGCGGTTGATATCGCGGATCGTCAGGATGGGCGACGAGCGCGACGCACGCCGGAATCAGCTCGGGCCTGGTCGTATCGATCTCGACAAATCCGCCTGCCCCGAGCCCCGCCGAGGGGTCTGTGGATTTGGCAAACCGAATCCGATGGTAGGCGCCTGGTTGTTCACGATCTTCGAGCTCGGCCTGCGCAACGGCCGTCCGGAAGTCGACATCCCAAAGGGTCGGCGCTTCAAGTTGGTACGCCAGACCACGCCCGACCAACCGCAAGAACGACAGTTGCGAGAGCCGTTGCGCCCGCCGGCCGATGGTGGCGTAGGTCATTGCCCAATCGACCGACAGACCCAGATGACGCCACAGGCGCTCGAAGGCTTTTTCGTCCTCGGCGGTCAGCCGCTCGCAGAGCTCGATGAAGTTCGGCCGGGATACCGGAATAGGCTGCTTGCCGGGTTTGTCCGGCGGCATGAACGTGGGATTGAACGGCAGCGAGGGATCGCAGCGCACGCCAAAGTAGTTCTGCACGCGCCGCTCGGTTGGCAATCCGTTATCGTCCCATCCCATCGGGTAGAAGACGGCCTTCCCGCGCATCCGCTGAAAACGGGCGATCACGTCGGTGTGCGTGTACGAGAACACATGGCCGACGTGGAGCGAGCCGCTCACGGTCGGAGGCGGCGTATCGATGGCATAGACCTCGTCTCGCGATCGCGTGCGATCGAATCGATATAACGCGTCAGTCTCCCAACGCTCGGCCCATTTCTGCTCCAAACCCTCGAGCGCCGGCTTCTCGGGAACCGCGATTGGATAGGACTGATCTGAACCGTCAGACATGAAGGACAGCCACGGGCAACACAGCCAAGGAAAAGACAGCCACGGACTACACGGATAACACGGATCGGAAAAATCTGGGATTGACTCTAAAAGCTATCTCCCGATCCGTGTGATCCGTGGCACTAGCGGGCATTCTTGATCCGGTCGATCTCCTCGCGCACCAGGCGCTCGGCGGCGTCGAGCACCGCCGTCCGCATCGCCTCATCCCCCATACGCTCGATCACTTTGCTGACCACGACGTCGATCACTGTATCCGGCACCGCCTCGGTTAGCGACTCGACTCGCCGTGGAGAGGAGGCGACCGCCTGCCCTTGCTCGGCGGCGAGTAGAGCGGCAAAGGCCTGATCGAGACTGACCGGGCTCATTGGGATCGGTGGAATCGGAGGCACGGGCGCCGCTTGAGCAGACCCAGCGGCTGGCTTTTCCTGAGCGAGCTGCGCGCGTTCCGGAGACGGGCCTGGCACCGAACGGTCGGCAGGAGCTGGCCCCGGATCTCGCCCGGGAGCTGGCCCCGGATCCGGCAATGTGGCGGGGTTCCAACCGGTCAGGTCCAGATCCGCGTGCATCGATTGCGGAACGGCCGTCGCCGGCGCGGGCCGCGGTACGGCCGGCGCGGGCACGGCACCGGAGGGCGCTACGACACTTGGCGCCGGCGCCGTCTTACTGGCCAGCGCGGCATCGAGTCGATCGAAGTAGTCTTCGAGCGATCCTGCCGGCACCGCTGCAGGAGCGGGCGCCGCCGACACGGCGTGGGCCGAACCGCCAGTCGCGGCGCCGACGCGATTGCCGGCGAGAAGATCGCGCACCCGGCTGATCACCATCTGAGGCTCGAATGGCTTGACGAGCACGCCGTCGCAGCCGACCGCTCGCGCCCTCGCCTCGTCGATCGGTTCGAACGCGCCCGTCAGCAGCAGGACCGGAATGTGCGCGAACTCGGGATCGCCCTTGATGAACGCCGCCACTTCGTAGCCGTCGCATTCGGGCATGCCGACGTCGGCAAGGACGATGTCCGGGCGGTCGCTCCGGACGCGGTCGATCGCCTGTTGACCGTCGCCGACGGCCACCACCGTGACCTCTTCGTCGGCAAACGTCAGCTCGATTACACGTTGAATGGTGACGCTGTCGTCAGCCAGCAGCAGCTTTGGATGCACTACAGCTCCACGCGCGCATGCAGATGCGCATCTTCCACACGCGCACGAACGTGCGCGTGGATGAAATCGATAATCTGCTGCATCGGCGTCCCCGGCAGAAAAATGCCCTTCACGCCAGCGTCCTGCAGCTTCGGAATGTCGACGTCGGGAATGATCCCGCCAACAACGACCAACACATCGTCCAGGTTGCGTTCCTTCAGCAGTGCCATGACGCGCGGGCAGATGTGCATATGCGCGCCCGACAGGATGGACAAGCCAATCACATCGGCGTCCTCCTGGAGGGCGGCGGCCACGATCTGGTCGGGCGTCTGGCGGAGCCCGGTGTAGATGACCTCCATCCCCGCGTCTCGCAAGGCTCGAGCGATCACCTTAGCGCCCCGATCGTGCCCATCGAGGCCGGGCTTCGCGATGACGACGCGGATTTTTTTCATCAGCTTCCAGCTTCCGGCTTCCGGCTTCCAGCATAGCGGCCTCCGACTTCCGCTTTCGGCTTCAAGGCTGAAAGCTGGGAGCTGGAAGCGGGAAGCTGGGAGCTAGATGATCGGCACTTCCTCGTACTCGCCCCACACATTCCGAAGCGCGTCGCACATTTCCCCGACGGTCGCGTACGCGCGCACGCACTCGAGCAGCGGATACATCGTGTTGCCGCGCCCGCGCGCCGTTTCCGCCAGCGCGTCGAGCGAACGTCGCACGCGATCGTTGTCGCGAGTCGCCCGCAGGTGCTCCAGCCTGGCCAGCTGCGTTTCGGCGGTCGTCTCGTCGATATACAGGGTCGGCATCGCCGGCTCGTCGCTTTCCACGAAGTCATTCACGCCGACGATGACCTTCTCGCGGCGCTCGACGGCTTCCTGGAACCGGTACGAGGCTTCGGCGATCTCCTTTTGCGGGAAGCCTTCCTCAATCGCCTCGACCATCCCGCCCATCCGATCGATGAGGTCGAAATACTCCTGCGCGCCACGCTCCATGTCGAGCGTCAATCGCTCGACGAAGTACGAGCCGCCAAACGGATCGACGGCGTTCGCAACACCACTCTCGTGAGCGATGATCTGCTGGGTCCGCAGCGCCAGCGTCGCCGCCGCGGCGGTTGGAAGCGCGAGCGCCTCATCGAGCGAGTTCGTATGGAGCGAGTTGGTTCCGCCCACGACCGCAGCGAGGGCCTGCAGCGCCGTTCGGACGACGTTGTTGTAAGGCTGCTGGGCCGTGAGGGACACGCCGGCGGTCTGCGTGTGGAAACGCAGTTTCCACGATCGCTCGTGCCTGGCGTGAAAGCGGTCGCGCATCACGTGCGCCCAGAGCTTCCTCGCCGCCCGGAACTTGGCAATCTCCTCGAAGAAGTCGCTGTGCGAGTTGAAGAAGAACGAAATCCTGGGCGCGAAATCGTCGACATCGAGGCCCGCATCGACGCCGTACTGCACGTACTCGATGCCGTCACGCAGCGTGAACGCCAGCTCCTGTAGCGCCGTCGAGCCGGCCTCGCGAATGTGATAACCGCTCACCGACACCGTGTTCCAGCGCGGCACTTCCGTCGAACAGAACGCAAAGACGTCGGTGACCAGGCGCATCGACTCGCGCGGCGGGTAGATGTACTCCTTCTGCGCGATGAACTCTTTCAGGATGTCGTTCTGAATCGTTCCCGACAGCGTCTTCCAGTCGGCGCCCTGCTGCTCGGCGACGACGAGGTACATCGCGAAGATCATCGGCGCCGGCGAATTGATCGTCATCGACGTCGTGATGTCGGCGAGCGTGATGCCCTCGAACAACCGCTCCATGTCGGCGAGCGAGACGATGCTGACGCCGCACTTCCCGACCTCGCCAAGGGAGAGCTCGTGATCCGGGTCGCGGCCCATGAGGGTCGGGAGGTCGAAGGCGACGCTCAGACCGGTGCCGCCCGCGGCGAGCAGCGCCTTATACCGCGTATTGGTCTCTTCAGGCGTCCCAAACCCCGCAAACTGGCGCATCGTCCAGAGCTTGCCGCGGTAGCCGGTCGGATGGATCCCGCGCGTGTACGGAAACGCGCCGGGATGGTTGAGGTCGCGGGAAAAGTCGAAATCGGCGAGGTCGTCGGCGGTGTACAGCCGGTCGATCGGGCGGCCGGAGATGGTCGTAAACGGCCCGGGACGCTCGGGCGCCTTCTCGAGCGCGGGTTCGAGTATCTCGCGCTCCCAGCGCTGCTTATCCGTCTCGGCCGTAACCTTCATGGACCAAGACATTATAGCCCGCGACGTCGGGCGGACCGTGGTCGGTTGAAGGAGTGTGAAGACGAACCGCGCGGACAGCCGCGCGGTTCGTCGAGGTGTTAACGTCGGTTATTCCCGTCCTGCGCAGATCGCCCAAACGCGAAACTGCACGCGGCTCTGCGCGGCCGCCGTGTTGTTTCGCATGACGACAATCCAACCTTCTTCGCCGGTGGCAAACCTGACGGGCGAGGATTGCACCATAGTCATCCGCATCACCAGGGGAACCGCCACGCCTGCTGGGTTCATCGGGTCCCATCCACCACCTACCGGCACTTTGCCAGCAGGGCAAGCAACGCCCGCACTCAAGAGAAGGGCGCTTGTCGGGGTCGTCGCAGGAATCGACGCGTCGTCACTCAGAGCCGCCACCTGCACATACCCGCTCAGGCCACCGGACGCCCCAGCCGGCCCAGCCGGTCCCGCAGGACCCTGTCCACCTGGAAGTCCAGGCGCACCAGGCACTCCAGGCGCACCAGCCTCACCCTGTGGTCCAGCCGGCCCCTGAGCGCCCGCGGGTCCCTGAGACCCTGTCGCACCCGCCGGCCCTGTCGGGCCTGTCGGACCAGCCGCTCCCTGCGCACCTGCCGCGCCAGCGGGACCCGTCGCGCCAGCCGCTCCGGCCGGACCCTGAGCTCCAACAGGACCCTCCGGGCCCGCCGGTCCAACTGGACCCGCAGGCCCTGGAGGTCCCTCGGCACCACGTTCGGTCTCTCCTCCTCCACTGGCAGCCGAGACCTTCGCGACGTGGAACTCCGCGCGCTCGTGATCGAGATTGCCGCGAGCCACGGTAAACAAGTACGTCCCGTCTTTCACCGCTCTCGGGAAACGGACCACGATTTCGGTGTCGCTCGAACGCAACACCTTCATCTTCTCGGTCTCGCAGAAGACGGTCGGCGTCTTCTTGCCGAAGTAGAGACCGTTCAGCGTGGCGGTCTCATTCTTCACGTCGACGAACGCAGAAAGCACTACGACCTGCTTCCAGCGATCGAAGTCGTCGAAGCGGCTGTTGTGATTCGACTGGGCGTTCACTTCCTGCTGCCCGCGGGCAGCCTGCGCCCCATTGGCAGCGCAGATGATCATCACCGCCGATGCGGCGAGCTTGAAATTAAGTCTCTCCATGAGTAACTCCCCCCTCGTGTCCCAGCAGGGAGCAATCGATGGACCAGCACCAGTGCCCGGCTCTAACCACCTTTCGGGGTGGCAGTTACGACATGATTACGACAGTGAAATCGTCCTGAAATAGTGTAAAAGTGGTGCAAAATGAAACACTCAACCTGAAATCTGAATGGCCGGGCTGGAGGGTTCACCTTTCACGGTTCAGGGTTCAGGGTTCACGCGGGCCCACGGCTCAAGGCCAAGGGCTCAAGGCTCAGGCAAAATCCTCGAGTAAGCGGTCGAAGGCTTTTGCTTGAGCCCTGAGCCTTGAGCCCTGAGCCATGGTTGACTTCCCTTTTCCCCCAAAGTGACGGTGGCCTGTTTGCGTTTTCGGCGGTCCCCTGTGACTGCGCGAGGGAGAGTCCATGGAAGGCGGCGGCAGCATCTTCAACGCGATGCTCCAGGAATTCGACGGGGCGGCGCGACTGCTGGGGCTCGACCCCGGCATCTGGAAAATCCTGACCAACCCCAAGCGCCAGATCATCGTCTCGTGTCCGATTCAAATGGACAACGGCGAGATCGAAGTGTTCACCGGGTATCGCGTGCAATACAACATCACGCTCGGACCGGCCAAGGGCGGCATCCGTTATCACCCGGACGTCAGCCTCGACGAAGTCACGGCGCTCGCCGCCTGGATGACCTGGAAATGCGCGGTCGCCCATGTGCCGTTCGGCGGCGGCAAGGGTGGCATCATCTGCGATCCGACGCGCATGTCTCGGCGCGAGCTCGAATCACTCACCCGGCGCTACGTGGCGGAAATCATCGACGCGATTGGCCCAGAAAAGGACGTGCCAGCGCCAGACGTCAACACCAACGATCAGGTGATGGCGTGGATCATGGACACCTACAGCATGCATGTCGGCCACACCTCCACGGCCGTCGTGACCGGCAAGCCGATCGAGATGGGCGGATCACTCGGACGACGTGAGGCGACCGGGCGTGGGGTCATGATCGTGACCCGCGAGGCGGCGAAGCACCTTGGGCTCGACATCAAGCAGGCGACGGTGGCCGTGCAGGGCTTCGGAAACGTTGGATCGGTCTCGGCCGACCTTCTAGCGAAAATTGGCGCAAAGATCGTCGCCGTCACCGACTGGAAAGGCGGCGTTCAGAATCCCAAAGGCCTCGACATCCCGCAGATGATCGAGTTCTCGAAGCAGCACAAGACCATCGACGGCTTTCCCGGCGGCGACCCGATCGAGAACGATCAGCTGTTCTCTCTCGATGTCGACGTGCTCGTGCCGGCCGCGCTCGAGAATCAAATCACCGCGGAGAACGAGTCGACGATCAAAGCCAAGATCGTCGCCGAGGGGGCCAACGGACCGACGACGCCTGACGCGCACCGCATGCTGCATGAGCGTGGCATCTTCGTCATCCCGGACATCCTGGCCAACGCCGGCGGCGTCACGACCTCATATTTCGAGTGGGTCCAGGATCGTCACGGGTATTTCTGGGAAGAGCAAGAGGTCAACAAGCGGCTGGAAGCGAAGATGATGGAAGCGTTCCACGACGTGCTGCAAACCTCGATCAAGTACAAGACCGACATGCGCACCGCCGCTTATATTGTCGCGATCAACCGCGTCGCGACCGTCACGAAGATGCGCGGGATGTATGCGTAACAAGCTGCCGGCTTCCAGCTTCCAGCTCCACGTTCCAAATTGCTGGCAATGAACATAGATGGAAGCTGGAAGCTGGAAGCTGGAAGCTGGAAGCTGGAAGCTGGTAGCTGGAAGCTGGTAGCTGGAAGCTGGAAGCTGACTATCTGACCCTGAACGCCACCATCTCCTGCGCGCTGCTGTCCCCGGCCTTCGCAGTCAGCTCCAGCAGGTACTCCCCCGCCGCAAGCGAGGAGAACATCAGCTCGAGTTCCGCCGCTCCGGCTTCCGAATCCTGAACGGGCACATCGAACATTGACGTGCCGGCACGGTTCAACAGCCTCGCCGTCACTATCGGCCGCGTGCTTCCGGGCCCGTACGCATCCACTCGAACGAGCAGCCGCTCGGTGCGGGCAAAGTTCCGGTCCGGCGACGGTGTCGCCGAGGGGTTGGCCTTGACGGCCTGGACGTCCCGCGGCGTCCTGGCACGAAACAGTCGTGGCGTGCCGATAGTGACCTGCGGGACGGTGTAGTCCGGAACGTTGACGTCGTTTGTCGACGAATCCATGACTTGACCCGCGGCGTTCTGGACCGTCACGCGCAACTGCATCCGCCCGGGTGGAACTTCGAATGTCGCGCTGACCGGGACGGCGACCACCGATGCAGAGCTCGCCGCCGGCGGTGTCGCCGACGCGCTCTGCTCGGGAACCCGTCCGCGGAACAGCGGCCGCCCGTCGGGCGCGAGCGCTGTGAGCGTCACGTAGGCGACGCCTTCGTCGCTCGCTCGGCGCTCGCCAGAAACGGGGGGAACTGGCTCCCACGCAAACGTGACTTTCGACTTGCCGCTCTCGCCACGAGCGGTGCCGATCCAGAACCGCGCCGGGCGGCCGCGCGGAGGGTCGACGATCGTCGAGAGCGCTGCCGTCACCGCCGGAGGCGCTTCGACGCGCGGCGCGTCAATCCGAGCGGCATCTTCGGCGGTATAGGCCCAGTAGCCCTTCCGCGCCCGCACGTCGACGCCCTTGCGTGTCACATCGACGTCGATCTTGTGAAACCGTCCGTCGGTCGGCGCCTGGGCGGAGTTGTAGCCGATCAGGTAGTAGGCGCTGGCATCGCGAATAATCTGCTGCATGCCTTTGCCGATGTCGTTGCGATTGATGATCGCCCGGCCATCGGTGTTGTCGGCGAGCGCGCGCAACGTGTCGAGGCCCATTTCGAGATACTTCCGGTCGGTCTGCAACCCGACTCCCTGGTTGATGTCGTATTCGAAGGCAGCCAGGCCCTTGGGGTCGACGGCATAGACCGAGGTATTGTTGCGGTTCATCTCCGTGAAGATGAGGCTCAGATCCGACACCATGTCGACGGTCGCGTTCCACTCCATTCGATCGGTGTTCTGAACCTGCGTTCCCCGCGCCGGATTTCTCACGCCCGGATTGGCGGCAACGGGATCGTTCAGCTGCGGCGGCAGGATGGTGGTGAAGCCCTCGCTGACGAAGATGATCGACTTGCGCCCCTCGCGCAAACCGCCGAGGCGAATCGCGGCCCCCTTGAGCGCCGTCATCACCACCTGGTTACGAATCATCTCGACCGTCTGCGCCGGATAGTACGCGTACTTTTCCTCGTACTCGTTGCGCGGCTGATAGTCGAAGCGGCGTCCCTGGAAATTCTCGATGGCGCTCACCAGCGCCTTCCGGTTGCGCGTGAAGGTGAGGCCGGTCACCGGCGTCAGGGGGTACATGATCGCAACCATGTCCGCCGGCGCGAGTTGATTCTCGATGAACTCGATGAGCGGCTTGCGAATAGCCATGTCGTTGCCGCGCCGCACGTGGTAGTCGTCGAGCAGGATGATGAACAGCCGGACGTCCGGACGCTGCGCTTCGCGTTGCTCGTCGAAGAGCGACCGGATCTCGCGGGGGGGGGTGTCGAATTGCTGGGCCACCGGATCGATCTTGATGACCGAGAAAGAATCGATCGTCTGTGGCTTGCCGTCTTCTTTGATCCTGAACTCGTCCTTCGTCAGATCGATGACCGGGTTGCCCTGCTTATCGGTGACGATCGCATCCACTCTGACGTAGTTGATGCCCGACCTGATGCGCGGAGGAGTCGGTTGGGGATCCTGCTGCTGGGGTTGTGACGGCGACTGGGACGAACCGGTCGGCGGCGGTGCTGTGGTCGGTGGAGTCGCCGGCGGCTGCTGCTGAGGCGGCGGCTGCGACTGTTGCTGTGCCTGCGGTCCGGCCACAAGCGTGAGCGCGAGGCCGATGCCGACAAGAGTGGTATGTCGCATAGTGCGGTCCCAGATAAGACTCGTGAGGCGGCGGCCGGCTGGCGTTAGGGCAATGATAACATTTGCGTTCCAGCCAGCCGCGGGCAAACACCGAGACCGAAACGCGCTGCAAGCAGGCTGTCGTTGCTAGCCAGCGGCGCGAGCGAAGCGAGCGCTGGCAGGTCGTGGGGGTGGGGCCCCACGACAAACTAACTACAGAGGTCTCATCGTGACCGAGAACACCATCGAGCACGCCCAACCCCTGACCGTGCTCGCCGAAGACGAGACGATCTTCCGCGACAGCGTGCGCGCGTTTGCCGAGGCCGAAATCCGGCCGCTCGTCCGGGAAATGGACGAGCATGCCAAAATTCCGCGGGCGCTCGTCGACAGGCTCTTCGAGCCTCGGCGTCATGGGCATCGAGATTCCCGATGCGCACGGCGGCGCCGGCGGGAGCTTCTTTCACGCCGTGCTGGCCGTTGAAGAGCTGTCCCGCGTCGATCCGTCGATCGGCGTCCTCGTCGACGTGCAGAACACCCTCGTCATCAACGCGCTCCTGCGATTCGGTCACGAGGAGATCAAGCGGCGCTGGCTGCCGGCGCTGGCATCAAGGACAGTCGGAGCGTACGCGCTTTCAGAGGCGGGGTCCGGCAGCGACGCGTTCGCGCTCACCACGCGCGCCACGGAAGACGGCGACGCCTACCTGCTCAGCGGCCGCAAGCTTTGGATCACCAACGGCAACGAAGCCAACCTCTTCATCGTTTTCGCCACGGTCAACCCTGAGGCCGGCTATCGCGGCATCACTGCGTTCCTGGTCGAGCGCGGCATGCCGGGCTTTTCGGTTGGCAAGAAAGAAGACAAGCTCGGCATTCGAGCCAGCAGTACCTGCGAGCTCGTCTTCGACGCGTGCCGAGTGCCGAAGTCGCAGGTTCTCGGCGAGGTGGGCAAGGGATACAAGGCGGCCATCGAAACGCTCAACGAAGGACGGATTGGCATCGGCGCCCAGATGATCGGGCTGGCGCGGGGCGCGCTGGAGCACGCCATCCGCTACACGAAGGAACGCAAGCAATTCGGCAAGGCGATCGCCGACTTCCAGGGTGTCCAGTTCCAGATTGCGCGTGCGGCCATGGAGATTGAGGCTGCGACGCTGACCGTCTACAATGCGGCGCGGCTCCGCGACGCGCAACGGCCGTTCCTGACCGAAGCGGCAATTTGCAAGATCTTCTCGTCGGAAGTCGCCGAACGGGTCTCGTCGCTCGCAGTGAACCTGCTCGGCGGCAACGGCTTCGTCAAGGAATACCCGGTCGAGAAGCTGTTCCGCGACGCCAAGATCGGGCAAATCTACGAGGGCACGTCCAACCTGCAGCTGCAAACGATTGCCAAGCAGATCCTGGGCTAGTCGTTCGCTCACCGCACTCCTGCTCTTCGCGCTCGCCGGCGGCGCCACCTGGCTGGTCCATCGCGAAACGCTGAGCTACGGCTTCGACTACGACGACTACTACTTCCTGCGGCCCCATACGCCGGCACACGTCCTCGCGACGTTTTCCGGCCCCTGGGACCCCGGCGGCGTCATGGTCAAGTTCTACCGCCCGTTGACGATCGTGCTTCACGCGATTCGATTCGAGCTGTTCGGCCTCAACGCCGTCGCGCATCACGCAGCCTCGCTGGCGTCGTTCGCACTTGCCGCGGGACTCGTCGCGTGGCTGGTCTACGCTTGGACCGGGCGCGCCGCGGCCGGCGCGATCGCCGCCGTGCTCGTCGTCTGTCATCCGGCCATGCCGTACTCGCTGGTCGCCTGGATCACCAACCAGATGCACCTGGCGCAGACGCTGCTCGTGCTGACGGCGCTCGTCTGGTGGCACGCTGTCCGCGCGCGGTCACTCGTCTGGTGGCTGCCGCTCCTCTTGTTCGGCGTCGCGTCCTTCATGGTCAAGGAGGACGGCGTCATGCTCCTGCCGGTAATCCTGACCGTGCACGCGATCACGCGTCGTGTCGCCGAACCCGGCCTTCGGCCGGTGCCATGGGCCTTCGCCGCGCTGTCGGCCGGGCTCATCGTCGCACTGCTCGCCTGGCGATCGACGGCGCTCGGAGAACTTGGCGGCTACGGCCGGCCGACGATGCACGCCGCGTGGGTCAACTACTCGCGCGGGCTCACTCGTGTGTTTGGACTGGTACCGGCTGACCGACCGTGGCAACCGCTGGCCAGCTGGTTCGCGACGCTCCTGCCGATCGTGGCAATCGCCGCGTGGCGCTGGATCTCTGCCGGGGCCCGTGCGTGCCTGCTGGCCGGCGTCGCGATGGCGGTGCTCTTCAACGTCCCGTTCGTATTCGTGACCAAAGCCGAGCAGATGTACCTCGTCGGCATCGGCGCGGCCTTGATGCTCGCAGGCGCGTCGGTGGCGTTTCTGGATCTGGCCGCGCGCACACAGGCGAGGCTGGCAGCGATCCTGATCGTCACCGTCGTTCTCGGCGCTGGCCTCGCGTCGTTCGTAGCGGTAGCGAGGGACATTACCCGCGACTTCGAGCCCTTCGGACCGATCGTCCTCGCGCACGACGACATCGTCCGCACCTGGGGCCAGGTGCCACCCGAGTTGCGCGACTATGTAGCACGCAAGCGCGAGGCGAATGCCGCCAGGCGCCTCTCGTCCAATCCCGTCGACGAGCTGTCGCAGGTCACCTTCGGCGTGCACGGCCGGGAGACCAGCCCCGACGGCGTGCCTTACACGTGGATGTCCGCAGCGCGGGCCGAAATTCACGTGGCCGCGAGCGCGAGCACCGTCACGATCCCGCTCCGGCACCCGATCGAGTCGTTTCGCGAGCCCACGCGCGCCCTCATCGTCGCCGACGGTCGGCTCGTCGACGACCTCCCACTGGGCACGCCTGAATGGCGGATGTCGACGCTGCCGCTGCGACCCGCCGACGTGCCACGAGCCAGCCGGATGCATCGCCTCCGCATCACCATCGATCATGCCTGGCGGCCGTCGGAGGTGATTCCCGGCTCCACCGACGAGCGGGTGCTGGGGCTACAGATTGGAGAGCTGACTATTCGGTGACAGGGACAGTTGACAGTCGTTAGTCGGTAGTCGTTGGTCGTTAGTCACAGTCGTCAATCTGAGTCGGCAGTTCCAGTCTTCAGTCTGAGTCGGCAGTCGTCTGGGCGAGTCGACAGTCCGGCGTCCGAATCGATAGTCAGCCGCTAACATCGACCGTCGACCATGACTGAGACTAACGACGGGGACTAATGACGGGGACTGACGACCGCGACTGACGACCGCGACTGACGACCGGGACTGACGACTGGGACTGTCGACTGGAACCGCCGACTGTGATTGACGACTGGAACTGCCGACTGAGATTGTCGACTGTGACTGAAGACTGACGATTGCCGACTGCCGACTGTAGACTGGAGTCTGTCAGCCGTTACTGAAGTATTTGCTCCGCGATCACCATCCGCTGTACTTCGGAGGTGCCCTGATAGATTTCCGTCGCCCGGACATCGCGGAATAACCGTTCGACGACTGATCCGCGCCGGTAGCCTTTCGATGCGAGAATCTGCATCGCCTTGTCGGCCGCTCGATGCGCGGCCTCCGACGCATACAGCTTGGCCATCGAGGCGTGCGGGGTGGCGGCCCGGGCGCGGCCGTTGTCGGTGCCACGGCCGACGAGATCGGCGGCCTTGAGCGTCAGCATCCGTGCCGCATCGAGCTCGGCCGCCATGTCGGCAATCATCCACTGAATCGCCTGGAAGTTCCCAATCGGCTGTCCGAACGCTGCCCGCGTCCGGGCATGTGCCACCGCCGCGTCAAGAGCCGCCTCACCGACGCCGAGCGCCTGCGCGGCAATCGCCACCCTGCCGCCCTCGAGCGCCCACATGGCGATCCGGAATCCATCGCCAGGCGCGCCCAGCAGGCATTCGGCATCGACTCTGACATCGCGAAGCTCCAGGTCCATGCAGCCCAGGCCCCGGACCCCGAGTGAGTCGTCGGTGGCAACCCGTGTGATCCCGGCGCTGTCCATCGGCACGAGGAAGGCGCTGATGCCGCGTCCGCGCAAGCCGGGTTGCGTCGCGGCAAAGATGATCGCCAGATCCGCAGCCTCGGCGTTGGCGACCCAGACCTTCCGGCCGTCGAGCGCGTAGCCTCGATCGTCGAGCCGCGCCACCGTCTGCTGGTTCGCCGCGTCGGACCCGGCGTTCTCTTCGGACAGCGCGAAGGCGCCAAGCGACTGGCCGCTCGCCAGACGCCGGAGCCACAGCTGCTTCTGCGAGTCGGAACCGAATCGCGCAATCGGCTCAACGACGAGCGAATTGTTGACTGCGGCAATCACCGCGACGACTGCGCTCGCGCGCGCCAGCGCCTCGACCGCGAGCGCGTAGCTGACGTAGTCCTTGCCGGCGCCGCCCCATTCGGCGCCGATCGTCATGCCCATCAGGCCGGACGACGCGAGCTCGCGCACGAGGTCGCGCGGGAACGCGCCCTCGTCGTCAATCGCCGACGCCCGCGGCGCGAGACGATCGGTTGCGAACCGCGCGACGTCGCCTTGGAACGCCTTCTGTTCGTCAGTGAGGTCGAGAATCATTTTTTTCTTCGCTCGCGGGGCCCCACCCCCGCTCGCTCTCGGGCCGCAGGCGCTGCCGATCGAGCGCCCAGGGCAGCATCAACGATAACCCGGCACGCGCCCACTAGCTCTTAATTCCCAGCTTCGTGAAAATCGGCCTAAGCCGGGCAGCGGTCACCGTCAGCTCTTCCGGCAGCACCCGGGTTTCGCCGACGACAGTCATGAAGTTGGTGTCGCCGTTCCATCGCGGCACGACGTGCATGTGGAGGTGATCGAGAATCCCGGCGCCGGCTGGCTTCCCCAGGTTGATGCCCATGTTCAGGCCGTGCGGCGCATAGGTCTCCTTCACCGCCAGCTCGGCGCGGCGCGCAAGTTCGACGAGCTCGCTCAGCTCCTCGGCCGT
The DNA here is from genome assembly GCA_963773005.1 of uncultured Acidobacteriota bacterium. GTDB lineage: Bacteria > Acidobacteriota > Vicinamibacteria > Vicinamibacterales > 2-12-FULL-66-21 > DATBJJ01. The sequence continues at coordinate 227,460 of CAVYZR010000009.1, read as the reverse complement.
GGCATCCGCAAGCGAGGAGACGTGGCGGTTGGGCACGACCATCAGGTGGCCGTTGTTGTAGGGAAACTTGTTGAGGATGACGTAACAGGAGACGCCGCGGAAAACCACCAGTGAGGCTTCGTCCCCTGCTAACGCCTCACAGAAGACGCATCCCGCCTGGCCACCGGTCCGCGTCACGTATGTCAGCCTCCACGGGGACCAGAGGTGATCCATGCAATGCTGAATGCTGACTGCTGAATGCTGAAGTGAAGTGCGAATCAGCAGTCAGCGGCGGCCTCACAGGCCGCCGAGATCGGATTCGGGTGTTGAGGATGGGGACGGCGGTATCGACGCAGCCGCGCCCTCCGCCTCCCTGTTAATGAGCTCCTTGAGCTCCTTGCCTGGCTTGAAGTACGGCACTTTCTTCGGCGGCACGTCCACCTTGTCGCCGGTCTTCGGATTCCGGCCCTTTCGTGGTTCGCGCCGTCGCAGGCGGAAGCTCCCGAAGCCGCGCAATTCGATCTTCTCGCCCCGATGCAGCGCGTCGATGATGCTCTTGAAAACGGTGTCGACGATGACCTCGGAGTGCTTCTTGGTCAGATCGGAAACGCGTGACACTTCCTCCACGAGCTTCCGCTTTCGTCATGCTACCTGTATTCATAGCTTCCAGCTCCCAGCTGCCGGCTTCCAGCAGGCCGCTGCTGTCGACCCCCAGCGCCAGCTTCCGACTTCCGTGTGCCGGAAGCTGGAAGCTGGAAGCTGGGAGCGTGTCTTACTGTTGATGCTTGAAGTGATCCCCCAGCGTCACTTCCGGTCGTCCGGTCGTCTCGGCGTACGCTTCCCAGTCGGCTCGGAACTCGTCGCTCTTCAACGCCCGGATACTCAGGCCGATCTTCCGCTCGGTGGGAATGAGCTTGATGATCTTCATCTGGTAGCTCTCCCCGACCTTCAGCTCGAGTTTTTCGTCCTTGCCGGCGTGTGCCGAGTCGTCGAACTCCGAGACGTGGATCAGCCCCTCGATGCTCTCGGCCAGCTCGACGAACGCGCCGAAGTTGGTCACGCGGACCACCTTCCCCTCGACGATGTCGCCGACGTGATGCTGGGTGAAGAACTCATCCCATACATCGGTCTGAAGCTGCTTGAGTCCCAGTGACAGACGCTGGTTCTCGGCGTCGATGTTGAGCACCATCGCCTCGACCGTGTCGCCCTTCTTGAGCACTTCTGAGGGGTGCTTGAGGCGCTTGCTCCACGACATATCCGAGATGTGGATCAGGCCGTCGATGCCCTCCTCCACTTCGACAAATGCGCCGAACTCGGTCAGGTTGCGGACCTTGCCGGTGATCGTCGTGCCGATCGGGTACTTCTCGGTCAGCTCGTGCCACGGATTGCTCTCGACCTGCTTGAGGCCGAGCGAGATCCGCCGCGCGCCGGGATCGACGCCAAGCACCATCGCCTCGGCCTTGTCGCCGACGTTGAGGATCTTCGACGGGTGCTTGACGCGCTTGCTCCAGGACATCTCCGACACGTGGATCAGTCCCTCGACGCCGGGCTCGAGCTCGACGAACGCGCCGTAGTCGGTCAGGCTGACGACCTTGCCGCTCATGCGCGCGCCGACGGGATAGCGCTCGATGACGTTCGACCACGGGTCGTTCTTGAGCTGCTTGTGGCCGAGCGAGACGCGCTCGGTTGACGGGTCGTACTTGAGCACGATCACGTCGATCTCGTCGTTGACCTTGAAGAGCTCCGACGGATGCGAAACGCGGCCCCACGACATGTCGGTGATATGGAGCAGGCCATCGATGCCGCCCAGATCGATGAACGCGCCGTAGTCGGTGATGTTCTTGACCACGCCGGTAAGGACCTTGCCCTCGGCGAGCGTGTCGAGCGTGTGCTTTTTCTTCTCGGCGTTCTCTTCTTCGAGGAGGACCTTCCTCGAGAGCACGATGTTGCCGCGCTTCTTGTTGACCTTGATGACGCGCATCCGCAACTCCTGCCCGCGCAGGGCGTCGAGGTTGCGGACCGGGCGGACGTCGATCTGCGAGCCCGGCAGGAACGCACGAACGCCGATGTCGACGGCAAGGCCGCCCTTGATGCGCTCGATGACGCGGCCGATGACGACCTTCCGCTCGGCGTAGGCCTTCTCGACATCGTCCCAGATCTTCATCTTCTCGGCTTTTTCACGCGAGAGCACGACGTAGCCGTCGCGATCCTCGGTGCGCTCGAGCAGGACGTCGACAATGTCGCCGGGCTGCACCGAAATCTGCCCGGTCTCGTCGACAAACTCGTCGATGGCAATGATGCCTTCCGACTTGTAGCCGACGTCGACGATGACTTCTGATGGGGTTACTTTGAGGACGGTGCCCTTGACGACTTCACCTTCCGCGATATTGCGGAAGCTGCTATCGTAAAGGTCCAGCAGGCGCGCGTATTCCTGCGGGTCGATCGATTCGTCGATGGCACCTCCTTGTGGTTTGATGTGCTGCGTGTTGTCTGTGGGCATCGAAACTTGGTCCTCCTCAGTCGTACTGGCCGGATCTCAGCTCACGGCGGGCTGTAGTGTCGATCGCTTCTGATTTGCGATAAGCAGAAGAAGATACATCACTTAGGGGCACGGAGTCAAACCGACATGGCGAAGAAAGCGAAGAGGCGAGCCTCCGCCGGGCACGCCACCAGCCGCCGAAAACCGAGCGTCCCGGTGCGCTCGGCCAGGAAGAAGGCCAGCAAGAAGGCCAGCAAGAAGGCCAGGACGGAGCGGACCTCGACCAGGCCCGCGCGCGCGGCCAGGCGGGCGACGAAAAAGCCGGCGAAAGCGTCGGGAAAGCCCACCCGTCTGAAGCGCGCCGCGTCTAAACGTGCCGACGTCCGGCCGCCAAAGTCCTCCCGACCGGTGAAAACGACAGAAAAAAGGGTCGCCGTCACCAGGGCGACTCCGGCACCGCCCTCGCAATCGAACGCCAGCCGCCCGATTGCGCGTCCGCTCCACACGCTTTCGCTCGACCGGAACCGTCGATCTCTCCCCGAGATCGAGGACAACGTGCCGACGCCACCCTCGTCGCTCGACCTCGACCGCACGCCCTCGGCCGCGCGATCTGGCAGAGAGGGCATGCGAGGGGCTCGTCTCCAGCACAACGAGACCAGCCCCGAGCTCACCGGCGGCGACGTCGATGCGAGCTGGGAGGACGCCTACTCGACCGGTGATGAGGCGCCTGGCGGGGACAATCCGACGCCAGACCAGGACCGCGTCGACGACATCGGCAAGGCGCTAGGGGTGCAGTACGAGGACAGCGAAGAGCTGAAAGCCGCCGACAAGATCATCGAGCGCGATCGTCATCGGTGGGAGCTCGACCCGGCCTCGGCCGAGGATTATCCGGAGCACGAAGATTAGCCGAGGGGCTTCGCCCCTCGGACTCCCCCACACGCTCTCTCGCGCGCCGCTGCGTCGGCGCGCTCCGGTCGCGTGGCTCGCTCGCCCGCTCGCTCGCAAACGTGAATCGACAGGTTAGGTTCGCCTGTCCCCTGTCTGTTTCCCGATTCAGAGCTGCCGACGCTCCACCAGCGCCAGCACCCGCTCAATCACTTCTTCAATCGACACGCCGGTCGTGTCGATCTCGACAGCATCGGCCGCCCGAGTCAAAGGTGACGTGCTCCGCGTGCGATCGCTGCGATCCCGGGCTTCGAGGGCCGTGGCGACGTCGCCTACGCTCGTCGGCACGGCGCTCAACGAGTGGGCCGGATCGTGCGCGCGGCGCCTGGCGCGTTCTTCTGGTGTCGCGTCGAGGTAAATCTTGACGTCCGCACCGGGAAACACCACGGTCCCGATGTCGCGGCCTTCCATCACAATGCCGCCGGCGCGTCCCAGATCACGCTGCTGCGCGATGAGCACCTCGCGCACTCGCGGCTGACGAGCCACGGTGGCGGCCGCGGCATCAATCTCGGGCGTGCGAATCGCGCGCGCCACATCGTGCCCGTCGACCGAAACGATGCCATCGCCCACCACCACATGGGCGCGCCTCGCCAGAGCCGCAGTGCTCTGCTCGTCGGCCAAATCCAGCCCCTCGCGCAGCGCGCTCCACGCCACAGCTCGATACATCGCGCCAGTGTCGATGTGGCGATAGCCCAGTTGCCGGGCGACCTCTCGCGCGATGGTCCCCTTGCCGGCGCCCGAAGGGCCGTCAATCGCAATGATGAGACGTCGGCTCACGCTGCTATTATCCTCCCGCATGCGATGGCGTCGACGCGCAGCCTCGCTCGCCGGAATTGCCATCTTCGCCCTCGTTGTTTCTGGAGCTGGCTACTGGGCGGCGCACAACTACGTCCGCGGCGCCGCGTTCGTGGTCCAGGCCGCCGACGTTCAAGGGATCGCGCGGACTCTCGCTGAGTGGGAAACTCGCCCGGTCGTCGAGCAGTCGCTCACGATTCCCTGGCGAGCCGGAGCCCTACCGGCCCGCAAATATCTTCCAATCGGCACGTGGAGGCGGACGTTCCTGCTCGTCCCCGGCGTGCACGCCTCTGGCGTCGACGAACCGCGCCTCGTCGGCTTTGCCCGCGATCTTGCGTCCATTGGCCATCCCGTCGTCACCGTCGGGCCGCCCGATTTGGCACGCTACACGATCTCGCCGTCGGTAACTGACGCCATCGAGGACGCGGCAGCCTGGCTCTCGCTGCAACGTGAGCTCTCCCCCGACGGCCATGTTGGCATGATGGGAATCAGCTTTGCCGGTGGCCTGTCGATTGTCGCCGCCGGGCGGCCCGCTCTCCGCGACCGCGTCGCGGCCGTGCTGTCGCTCGGCGGCCACGGCGACCTGCCACGAACGCTCCGGTATCTCTGTACAGGAATCCTGCCCGACGGGAACCGTCTGCCGCCACACGACTACGGCGTGGTGATCATCCTCCTCGGCGTCGCCGACCGGCTGGTGCCCGCCGAGCAGGTGCCGATGTTGCGCCAGGCGCTGAACTCGTTTCTCGAGGCGTCGCGGCTCGATCTCTTCGACAAGGCACAGTCGGCCGCGGAGTTCGAACGGGCCAAGAGTCTTGCGGCTTCACTCCCCGAGCCGGCGCGGATGCTGATGCAGTACGTCAACCAACGCGACGTCGAGCACCTCGGACCGATCCTCTTGCCGCACGTGAGTGCGTTCGGCGGTGATCCTGCGCTCTCGCCGGCGTTGGCACCGCCGCCGTCGGCGCCTGTCTTTCTACTGCACGGGGCCGGTGACAACGTCATTCCCGCCGCCGAGTCGGTGGCACTCGCAGCCACGCTGGCCGATCGAGGCCTTCACGCACGCGTCCTCGTGACGCCGCTGATTACCCACGCCGAGGTCGATCGCGCGTCGAGCGCGCGTGACGCGTGGGCGCTCGTCGGCTTCTGGTCCGACGTCCTGTCACGCTAGGGATCACGTCGCGATCCTTGAACTCGGGCCCGGGACTTCCCTTCTTCAGCGCCGCAATCTCGCCCGGCGTCAGGGAGCGGAACTGCCCCAGTTTGAGGCGGTCGTCGGCAATCGGGCCGATGCGGACGCGCCTGAGCTGCACAACCGGGTGACCGATGGCATCGAGCATCTTTCGCACCTGGCGATTGCGTCCCTCGTGAATCACCAGCGACACGATTCCCTGCGGCCCTGACTCGGCCTCGTATACCCGGCCGAGGCGAACTTCGGCGGTTGCGGTGCGGCGGCCATCGATCGTCACGCCCCGCGCGAGCCGATCGAGCGCATGCCGATCGGGCACGCCGCGGACGCGCACTTCGTACTCGCGGGCCACGCCGTGTCGCGGATGCGTCAGGCGCGCGGCCAGCTCACCGTCGCTCGTCAGCAGGAGCAGCCCTTCAGAATCGTAGTCGAGGCGGCCAACCGGGTAGATGTAACCGTGCACGCCCCCCTTTTCGAGCAGGTCGATCACTGTCGGACGGTGCTTCGGATCCGAGCGGCTGGTGATGTAGCCGCGCGGCTTGTTCAGGAGGATGTACTGATTGCCTTTGGCGCGCGGAAGCCGACGGCCGTCGACCTTGATCTCGTCGACTGAGGGATCCGCCCGAGAACCGAGCTCGCTGACGACCTTGCCGTTGACCGTGACACGGCCTTGCTCGATCAGCGTTTCCGCCGTCCGCCGTGACGCGACGCCGGCAGCAGACAGGATCTTTTGGAGTCGGATGGCGGACATCGGGTCAGGCTCAGGGCTTAGGGCTCAAGGGCTCAAGGCTCAAGGCTCAAGCAAGAGCATCATGATCAAATTCGAGCGTCTAGGATTTCAATGCTCTTGCTTGAGCCCTGAGCCCTGAGCCTTGAGCCTGACCCCGACTCAGTGCACCGTCTTATCGGTCGCCTCGACGTCTTCGAACGGCAGTGCCGTCGGGGCAATCGTCGGCTCGATGAGCGCGCTCGGCAGCTCGAAGCCGAGCGCATCGGCCATTTCCTCGACCTTCGGTAAGTCGTTCAGGTCGTTCAGGCCAAAGCGCTCGAGAAACTCGCGCGTCGTCGCGTACATGAACGGCCGCCCGATGACTTGCTTGCGGCCAACTGTCTTGATGAGTTTTCGCTCGATGAGCGTCGAGAGGACGCCGCCACTGCTCGTCACGCCGCGAATCTCGGCGATTTCCGGGGCGGTGATTGGTTGCTTGTAAGCGATGACCGCCAACGTTTCGAGCGACTGCACCGATAGCTTCTGCGTGGTTCGCTCGTGGAACAGCTTGCGCACCCAGTCGTGCAACTCGGCGCGCGTGACAATCTGGTATCCGCCCGCGACCTCGACGAGCTGAAGCCCTCCGGGCCGCGCGTAGTCGGCCGTGACGGCGTCGAGCGCCGCGTCGACATCCTCCTTCGGCTCGCCATCGAGGAGCTTGTAGAGCACTTTCCTGGTGATTGGTTCCGGCGAAGCGAAGATCAGGGCTTCGATGATGGGCTTCAGATGGTCAGACATAGCAGTCATCAGTCGGTAGTCGTCAGTCGTTAGTCTTCGGAGTGTTGGGCTCCGCAACCACTGCAATTTCGTCGACGTGGCGCATTTGTTCAGCGTGCGTCGCTTCGTGACGCACTTCCGGATCGAGCAGCGGCTTGGGCGCATCGACGGGCCGGGCCCGCTTGTAAATCCTAATCGGCGCCATCGCGCCGCCCTGGAAGACGCGCACGAGCTTCAAACGGATCATCTCGAGAAGCGCCAGGAACGTCACAATCAGCCCGGCGCGCGTCTGGACGTCGGCGAACAGGTCCTCGAATCCGCACGCGTCGGTCTCGGACAACTTGCCAAGCAGCGCTTCGATCCGATCCTCGATGGGAATCTGCTCGGCTGGGAGGTACACCTTCGGGCGCTGCTTCGAGCGTTCGACGACTGTGCGAAAAGCGGCAATCAGGCTGAACAGGTCGACTTCGATCTCGGGTTCCGGGGCTTCTCCGGCGATCTCTGTGATCGGTCCATCGGGCCTGGTCCACTGCGCGCTGCGCAAGGTCTCGCGCTCGTGCAGCAACTCGGCCGCAGCCTTGAACTTCTGGTGTTCCAACAATCGCCGGATGAGCGCTTCGCGCGGATCTTCGTCCGGGTCGTCCTGAGTCGGGTCAGGTCTCGGCAGGAGCATCCGCGACTTGATGTGGATGAGCGTCGCCGCCATCACCAGGAACTCTCCGGCCACGTCGAGATTCATCTCCTGCATCAGGTCGATGTACTCGAGGTATTGCGTGGTGATGAGCGCAATCGGAATGTCGTAGATGTTCACCTCGCTCTGCTTGATGAGATGCAGCAGCAGATCGAGAGGCCCCTCGAAGTTGTCGAGCCTGACCGGATAAGCCTCGAGGATGGATTCGAACTCAGCGTGTTCCATGTGATTTCTCGGCTCAGGGCTCAAGGCTCAGGGCTCAGGCAAGATCGTCGAGTGCTCACCCGAACGGGTTTGCTTGAGCCTTGAGCCATGAGCCTTGAGCCTTACCGATAATCCAGTTTCACGGCGCCGCGCACCCGTTCCATCGTTTCCTGCGCGACGGCACGGGCCTTCCGCGACCCCTCGTGCAGGATCTCCCGAAGCGCCTCCGGCCTGGCCAGAACGTCCGCGCGCCTGGCGCGGATCGGCTCGAGGTAGGCATTGAGCGCTTTGGCCAGTTTCGTCTTCACCTCGACGTCGCCGACTTTGCCCGCCCGGTAGCGCGTCTTGAGATCCTCGACTTCCGCAGTGTCAGGATTGAACGCCTGATGATACGTGAAGACGGGGTTGCCTTCGACCGTCCCCGGCACATCGGCCCGAATTCGCTTCGGGTCGGTGTACATCTGCATGACCTTCTTCCGAACGGTCTCCGCGTCGTCCGAGAGGCTGATCGCGTTGCCGTAGCTCTTGGACATCTTGCGGTTGTCGAGGCCGGGCAGGCGCTTGAAGTCGGTCAGCATCGCCTCGGGCTCGACGAACAGCTCGCCGTAGAAGTTGTGAAAGCGGCGGACAATCTCGCGGCTGAGCTCCAGGTGGGCGACTTGATCTTCGCCGACCGGAACGTAGCGGGCATTGTAGATGATGATGTCGGCGGTTTGCAGCAGCGGATAGCCCAGGAACCCGAGCGTCGAGAGATCCTTTTCCGCCAACTGCTCGATCTGCTCTTTGTAGGTCGGCACCCGCTCCAGCCAGGGAATCGGGATCGTCATCGACAGCAGCAGATACAGCTCGGCGTGCTCCGGGACGAGCGACTGCACGAACAGCGTGCTGCGCTCGGGGTCGAGGCCGGCCGCAACCCAGTCGGCCGCCATATCGTAGGCGTTGGCGACAATCTCGGACGTGTCGGCGTAGTCGCTGGTCAACGCGTGCCAGTCGGCGACGAAGTAGAAACAGTCGTAACGATCCTGGAGCGAGGCCCAGTTGTCCAACGCGCCGACAAGGTGGCCGAGGTGCAGCTTGCCGGTCGGGCGCATGCCGGAGAGCACGCGAGGTTTCACAGTCCGAGTAGCTCCATCAGGAAGTCCGCCGGCGGCAGAATAATCTGGCTGAGTATGCCGGTCAGCATCAGCGCGTAGAGGATGATGAACCCGTACTGGCGCACGCGGTCGAACGCGGCCGCCGCCTCGCGCGGCAGGAGACCCGCCAGCACGTTGCCGCCGTCGAGCGGCGGCACGGGGATCAGGTTGAACAGCGCCAGAAGGATGTTGATGTCGGCTGCGCGCCGGAAGACGTTCGGCCAGTTCAAGTTCAAGAAGTTGATGTCTTCGAGCGGCAGCGCGTGAAAGAGGACGGCGACGACGATGGCCTGGAGAAGGTTGCTCGCCGGCCCGGCCGCCGCGACGAGCATGAAGTCGCGACGCGGGTCTCGCAGCCGTCGGATATCGACCGGTACCGGTTTCGCCCAGCCGATGATCGGGAGGTTGCTGAACGCAGCCACCAGCGGCAGGATCACCGTGCCAATCAAATCGATGTGGACGAGGGGATTGAGCGAGATCCGGCCGAGATTCTTCGCCGTCGGATCGCCAAGCCGATAGGCGGTCCACGCGTGGGCCGCTTCGTGAACGGTCAACGAAATCAACACGATAACGAACGGGATGACGGCGGAGAAGAAGTCGGGCGACTGGTTCACAAGACTCGAAAGTTCAGCAGGAGCGTCAAGCGTAAGGCAAAACTGCCCGCTTATCAAGGTTTTGTCGGGAGTCTTGTCGGGGGTTTTGACGGGGATTTGTCGGGTGTCGTCGCGAAGTGCGAGAGGACGGCGTCGGCGGCCTTGGCGCCGACGACGCGGACGAGCTCTTCGCGCGTCGCCCGTCGCACGCCGGCAAGGCTCCCGAAGGCCGTCAGCAGCGCCCTCCGGCGTCTTGGCCCGACCGAGGCGATCACGTCCAGATCTGATCGCAAGTCGCGCTTCGCCCTCGATTGCCTGTGAAACGTGACGGCGAACCGATGCGCCTCGTCGCGAATCCGCTGCAGGAGGAGCAGCGCCGGGCTCTCGCGCGGAAGCGCAATCGCGTCGTCACGGTCGCGCACGAAGAGCAGCTCCTCCTTCTTGGCAATGCCCACCGCGATCAAGCGACCAAGCCCAAGCTCTTCGAGCGCCGCATACGCGGCCGACAGCTGCCCCTTGCCGCCGTCGATCAGGAGGAGATCCGGGAATGGACCGCCGGCCTCGAGGACTCGACGGTAGCGTCGCAGGACGACTTCGTGCATCGCGGCGAAATCGTTGTTTACTGCTCGCGGGGCCCCACCCCCGCTCGCTGCCGCTGCGCGGCTCGAAGACTCGCCGCTCGCGGCGGCCGCAGGCGCTGCCGATTGAGCGCCCGCGCTCAATTGGCTACTGCCCGGCACTACCAGCTGGTTGTCGTCTCGTGTCCCGGACCCCTGACCCCTGATCCCTGATCCCTGACCTCTGATACGGAACTTCCGATACTCCCCCTTCCGCATTCGTCCGTCCTCGCAGACCACCATCGAGGCCACGGTCTCGCTGCCCTGAATCGTCGAGATGTCGAAGCACTCGATTCGGCGCGGAACTCCGGGTAACGCCAGGACGGCACGGAGCGTCTCGAGCGCATCGTAGTTGGCGGCCGTGTTCTCGTTGAAGCGCTGCTGATACGCAAGCTCGGCGTTCCTGGCGGCGAGATCCAGGAGCCCCTTCTTTTCGCCGCGTCTTGGAACGATCAGCCGGACGCGGCGGCCGGCCCTGGTCGACAACCATTCCTCGAGCAGCGTGGACTCAGTGAGGTCGAGCGGCACGTGAATCTCGGGCGGCGGCACACGGTCCTCGTAGAACTGCTGGACGGCCGCCTGCAGCACGTCCTGCTCGCGCGACGCCGGGGGTACGTTCGCGGCCGGACCGCTGTCGGTCACGAGCTCGATGCGTTCGACCACGCGGCCGTGCCGGACCTCGAACACCTGGACGGACGCGCCGGCGGGTCCGACCTTCAGGCCGAACGCGTCGCGGTCGCCGAGCTCGGCGCTGGACATTTTCTGCTGGCGCGTGCCAAGCGTGTCGATCGTGCGGATCGCATCTCGCAGCTGCGCGGCCTGCTCGAAGCGCTCGGCCGTCGCGGCATCGCGCATCCGGTCACGGAGGGTGGCAACGAGCGCGTCGTTGCGACCCTCGAGAAACATCTGCGTGTGCTCGACGGCGACGCGGTACTCCTCGGGCGAACAGATCGTCCGCACGCACGGCGCGATGCAGCGCTTGATGTCGAACTCGAGACACGGCCGCCCGCGCTCGCCGGTGATGACCTCGTTGCACGACCGGATGCCGAACAACCGGTGCGTCAGCGCCATCGTGCGCCGCCCGAGCGACGCCGGCAGAAACGGTCCGGCGTAGTAGTGGTCGTCCCGCTGCACGCGCCTGGCGACGAGGACGCGCGGGAAGGGCTCTCCGGTGGTCAGTTGCAGATAGGGATAGTTCTTGTCGTCGCGCAGCAGGATGTTGTAGCGCGGGGCGCGCTGCTTGATCAGGTGGTTTTCGAGCGCCAGCGCCTCCATGACCGAGTCGGTGACGATGACCTCGAGGCGGTATGCCTCGTCGAGGAGCGCGTCGATCCGCGCGCTGGTGCCGTGGGCGCCGAGATAGCTGCGGACGCGGTCGCGCAGCACTCGCGCCTTGCCAACATAGAGCGTCTCGTCGGCGTCGTTGAAGTACACGTAGACCCCGGGTTGCTCCGGAAGGCGGGCGATCTGGGCCTTGAGATCACGGATTGGCATGCGATACACTGCGCGTTTTGGGCGCGGGTGCCGTAACCTTCCATTGTAGCGGATACATGACTTTCACCGGACTCATCGGGCGGCTCTGCATGTATCCGCTCCAGCTCATCATCCGCGCGTGCGTCCGACTGCGCATCCACCCCAACGTCCTCACGTTTGTCGGCGTCCTCATCAACATCGCGGCGGCGTGGGCGCTCGGACAGGGCCGCTTCGCGACCGCCGGCCTGATCATGGTCGTCGCCAACATCTTCGACTTCATCGACGGGAAGGTTGCCTTCGAGTTGCAGGCGGTGAGCGATTTCGGCGGCTTCTGGGATTCGGTGATCGACCGTTTCTCGGATCTCGCGCTCTTTCTGGGGCTGATTTACCTCTACGCGACGCTCGGGCGGACCGACTATGTGATGGTCACGGCACTTGCCATGATTTTCTCCATCATGACGAGCTACACCCGAGCCCGCGCAGAGTCGCTCATCGCCAAGTGCAAGGTCGGCTTCATGGAACGGCCCGAGCGTATTGTCCTGTTCATGATCGGGGCGTTTACCAATCGGATGGCCGGCGTCCTGTGGGTGATTCTAGTGCTGTCGATCTTCACCGTTGCCGACCGCATCATCCACACCTATCGCGAACTGCGCGACAACCAGCGCCAAGCGGTCGCATGACACCCATGACTCCGCTTCCGCTTCGCGTGCTGTGGAACGCGTTTTTCTGGACCTACGAGCGCACGACCTGGCAGTACGACCTGATGGTCATCGCGATACTGGCATTCGTCTGGCTGACCCCGCCGGACTGGCTGGGCGATCCGATGGCCACGGGGAACGGGCCGTTCGGGTGGATACTTGCAATGCTGAATGCTGAATTCTGAATGCTGAAGGGAATTCTGAATTTACTTCAGCATTCAGCATTCAGCATTCAGACTTTGCTAGCGTCGTCTTCGACGCCCAGATTGAGCGCCTTGTCGGTGAACTGAATGTCGTGAGCGGCGATCTTGTCGCGCAGGAGCCGCCGGGCGGCGCCATAGTAGCGTTCCGGCACGACCAACGCGCGCGCGAACGCGCGCATCCTGTAGATCATCACCAGCCTCAGCTGCTCGCCTTCCCGCCACGAGAGCCCGCCAATTCGCGAATACGGGATGAACCCGCCGTCCGCCCAGATCCCGTCTTCATAAAAACCCCGGCCGATCCGCGAGCTGAGCGGCAGCGCATACGCGTAGTACAGGAGCATCATGCTCTCGCCGAAGACCTGGATCGGGTGCTGGCGCAGGATTGCCAGCTTGTAGACGATGAGTAGCGCCAGGACCGCGCCGAGCACGAGCAGCAGCGGATAGAACGGCGGCCGGCGCCCCGGCCACGTCAGCAACGCCGATGACCGGATACTCAGAAAACGGACGAACTGCGCCAACAGCCGGAGGTTGGCGCAGAAAAACCCGACGCCGAGCAGGAGCAGCAAGCGGGATGGTGCGTCCATCGTAGGGCCGGACCAAACGCGAACCTCGGATCGCGGACGGGAACTCAGGGTTTGAACCCGTTGCGGGCTCGGAGTTCCATCCGGCGATGCGCTGGGAGAATTTTACTAGAAAGCGATCCCAGAAATCCGATCCGTGTCGTCCATGAGATCCGTGGCGACTATTGACCGAGGCGCGGATCGAAACAGCGCCGGCAACGGGCTTCGTAGGTGCCTTGCGCCCCGACGAGGACGCGCTCGCTGCTGGCGACGAGACGCTGGGTGTGATTGGCGGGCGCGCCGCAGACCATGCAGATCGCGAGCGTCTTGGTGATGTACTCGGCGATCGCCAGCAGCTGCGGCATCGGCTCGAACGGCTTGCCGAGGTAGTCCTGGTCGAGCCCGGCGACGATCACGCGCTTCCCCTGATCGGCCAGCGTGTTGCAGACGGCCGGCAACTCGGTATCGAAGAACTGTCCCTCGTCGATGCCCACCACTTCGGTATCGGCCTCCACGTCGCTCAGCAACTGCCGCGACGACCCGCTGTTCTTCGAGGCGATTCGCATCTCGCTGTGCGACGTGATGTGGTCGTCACCGTAGCGGTTGTCGATTCTTGGCTTGAAGATCTGGACCTTTTGCTTGGCGATCTGGGCGCGGCGCAGCCGGCGAATGAGTTCTTCGCTCTTGCCACTGAACATGCTGCCGGTGATCACTTCAATCCAGCCCGAGTTCGGCCGATGGGGATTGTCCATGGTCAAGGCGCGGCTCGCAGCTCGCGGTTCGCGGCTCGCGGCCGCGATCAAGGCGACTGCGCGCTCGTAACCGGCCAGCAACGCGTTATGCGCGCGACTGATATTCTCCCGTCTCGGTGCTCACCCTGATCGTGTCACCGGGATTGACGAACGGCGGCACCTGTACCACCAGTCCGGTTTCGAGCCGCGCCGGTTTCACTTGAGCGCTGGCCGTGGCGCCCTTGATGCCGGGGGCCGTGTCCTCGACCTTGAGATCGACGGTCGGGGGGAGCTCGATGCCGACCGGCTCCGAGCCGTAGAACTCGACCTTGATGAGCGCGTCGGCAATGATGTAGTTGACCGAATCGCCCAGCACTTCCGCGTCGATGTGCAGCTGCTCGTACGAGCTCGTGTCCATGAAGTGGAACGAGTCGCCATCCTTGTAGAGATACTGCATCTCGCGTTCCTCGAGCACCGCGCGTTCGAGGGTGTCTTCCGAACGCAGCTTCTGGTCGGAGAGCGATCCGTTGCGGATGTTGCGGAACTTCGCCCGGACGAAGCCCCTGAGGTTGCCGGGCGTGACGTGCTGGAGGTCGAGAACCCGGAACAGGTCCGGCCCCATCTTGATCAGCATGCCCCGCTTGAGTCGTGTCGCTTGAAGGGAACTCATAGTGTCGTCAGATCCCACCGATCGTAGCAGAACCGCCGCGGCGCTGTCATCGCCGATTGGACCCCTTGCCGCCACGGCGCGGATCACAGGATGCGGGACGCGGATTACGCGGATCTCTTCACGGGACGCGGATCACATACGTGATCCGCGTCCCATCCCGACAGTGTTACGATCCGTGTTATGCCGTGGGAACTCAGGGTCTTGCAGCGGCGACTGGAACACCTCTCGGCGCATCACGTTGACGTATGGAACCCGGCCATCGACGTGTACCAGACCGAGACGTCGTTTGTGGTCACCGCCGAACTGCCGGGCCTGACGCGCGAACATGTGGATTTGGCCTTCGAAGACCGTCGCCTGACGATTCGCGGGTCCCGCTCGGACCGTGGCGCCCAGGGCGATGTCGTCCGGTTTCATCAAGTCGAGCGGGGCTACGGCTCGTTCTCCCGGACCTTCGAGTTCGCCGACCGGATCGACGTCGACCGGGTCGTCGCAGACCTCGCGGATGGCGTCCTGACGATCACGCTGCCCAAGGTGCGGCCACTCCCCGCGCGCAAGATTCAGGTTCAATAACCGTGCAATAGGCCAGTGAAGATGATGAGACGTCTCACGCTTGCCACGCTCTTCCTGCTCTTCGGTTTTGTCGCCGGTTTGGTACTGACCGGGCGGATGCGCACGGCCGAGGACGCATCAGCGCAAGTGCCAATCGAAACGCCTGACCAGGGCAAAGGAGCGGCGCCGCCGACCCGACCCGTCCCCGCAACTGTGGCCTCGACGGTCGCGGGAATGCCTGATCTCACAAACGCCGCCGAGCTCGCGGTCGCCAGCGTGCCCAACATCTCCTCGACGTCGGTCGTCCGCACGGCGAACTCGCCGTTTGCCAACGACCCATTCTTCAGAGACTTCTTCGGGGGAAGCAGCCCCTTCGGATACCGGGACCGTCTGCAGAAGAGTCTCGGTTCGGGCGTCGTTGTGTCGACCGACGGCTATGTCCTGACCAACAATCACGTCGTCGGCGACGCACGGTCCGATGTCTCGGTGACCCTGCCCGACAAGCGCGAGCTGCGCGCCAAGGTCGTCGGCATCGATGAAGCGACGGACCTTGCCGTGTTGAAGATCGACGCCAGGAACCTGCCGGTGCTGGCGTGGGGCGATTCCTCGAAGCTGAAGGTGGCCGAGTGGGTGCTGGCCGTCGGCAATCCGTTCGGCGTCCTCAATCAGACCGTCACGCTCGGTATCGTTAGCGCGACCGGGCGCAGCCTGGAAGGCATGCTTTACGAGGACTTCATTCAAACGGACGCGGCGATCAATCAGGGAAACTCCGGCGGCGCATTGATCAACGCGCGTGGAGAGCTCGTCGGGATCAACACGGCGATCTTCAGCCAGACGGGTGGCTATCAGGGTGTCGGGTTTGCCGTGCCCAGCAATCTCGCCAGGCATGTCATGACCGAGCTCATCGCGCATGGCGCCGTCCGCCGCGGCACGATCAGCGGCATCGAGCTCTATCCGGTCACCGCGCGCATTGCCGAAGAATTCCGGGTGCCCAACACGAAGGGCGTCATCGTCGCGGACGTTATCGAGCGCTCGGATGCGTACGCCGCGGGCGTTCGCCAATACGACATCGTCGTCAGCTTCAACGGCGTGACGATCGAGGATCCGACACACTTCATGCGCATGCTGGCCGATGCGCCGATCGGAGGCACAGTGAACCTCGGATTGCTGCGCAACGGCCGATCGCTGTCAGCCAAAGTCCCGATCGTGCCAACGTCCGGCGCGCGCACGCGGCGGCGGTAATCACTTGCTCGCCAATCGCCCCACGCTGGCACTATCGCCGGCGGCGGCCTGAAACCGCGGCGCTTCCGACCGCCGCGACTCGCCACTCGGTTTCCACACCCACGCTGATTCCAATCCGCCGGCTCCAGGCCAGAGGGGGCGATGGGATGTTTCGGGACTCGATTCGCAGCGGGCCGCTCGCGAGGTCCCGCTGGTTGTCGCGGAGCGAGATGCCCATCGCACGAGTAAGGTTGCCCGGTCCGCGGCAGAGCTCCGGCGTCGAAAACGACTCAGGCCGGCGCCTGGTCCCCCGCGCGCGACGGCGCCGCATCAGGCCCTCGCCCTCGAGCGGTTCGAGCGCGCGAATGAGCACGGCCGCGGGCGACCCCTCGGGCTCGGTCACCGCGTTGACCAGATAGTGCATGCCGTAGTTGAGATAGACGTAAGCGATGCCCGGTGGGCCGTAGAGCGGTGCATTGCGCCGTGTTGGACCTGGCGCCGCGTGGCAGGCGGGGTCAGACTCGCCAATGTAGGCTTCGACTTCGACGATGACGCCGGCAGCGGTCCCCGCGGGCGTGTCGTGGACGAGCACCAGGCCGATTAGATCCCGCGCGACCTCGAGCGTTGGGCGCGCGTAGAAAGCGCGCGGCAGGATCACGCGGGTCAGCTCACCGAGCGGTCATCTTGGTCCGCTCGTTGATCCGCTCGATGGCGTTACTCGCAGCCGTCGCGACCTCACGACTGCGATCCTCCTTGTAGGGCGTCAAGACGATCGCCGTCGACTGATCCCCGAGCACTCCGAGAATCGTGACGAGGTTGCGCCGGACGTCGACGTCGGGTTCCCTCAGCCGCACAACCGCCGGCGCCACGATCGCGGGACCGAGCTCGACGAAGTAGCCGTAGATCTGGGGCATCAGGCGATCGGAATCCATGAAGTCGATGAGGCGACCGAGATAGCTGGGGTGGCCCTTCTTGTAGAGCGCGAACGTCATGGCCGCGCGAACCATCTCCGAAGGGTCCTGGTTGGCCTCGGCCACGAAGGGTTCGACGGACTTGACATCGCCGGCGCGCGCCATGCCTTCGGCTGCGGCCCGGCGAAGGTAGGGGTCCTTGTCGGCGAGTCGTGACTGGAAGAGCGAGACACTCGAGGGGTGCGCGATACGGGCGAGCGCATCGAGCGCCGCCCATGCGCCTTCGCCGCTGCCGTAGTAGCTGAGCTGTTCGGTCAGGGCCTGAACCGCGCGTTCGTCGTCGATCTCGCCGAGCGCGCGGATCGACGAGTAGCGCACCTCGGCGTTCGAGTCGTTCACGATCTTGAGCAACGCGTCCCCCGCCGACTTCACCTGCAGGCGCCCGACGACGCGGGCGGCGCCGGCCCGAACGGCCGGATCGTAGTGATCGAGCGCTTTGAGCAGTCGCGCCATCGCGGCGTCGGACAGTTTGACGGTCGCAGGAGACCCAATCGTGCCAAGCGCATAGATGGCTTCGATCCTGTACTTTCTTGTTGTCGTCGTCGACAGCTTGGAGGAGCGCGTCCACGAGCTCGACAGGCACGGGCCTGGGCCAGACCGCGAGCGGGCCGAGCTCGAACGCCGCCGGAGCGCGACCCTCCGTTCGCACCTCGACGACGAGCGCCACGTGCTTCTTGGTCGGAACCGGTTCAACCAGAAAAAAGGACAGCTCGGCATCGATCGCCTCGAGCTGAATCTCGTTCACCTGATCGTTGATGACGGCCGCGAGCGGAGTGATCGCTTCCGCATACCCGGTCTCGCGCAGCAGACGGACTGCGCTGATACGAATCTTCGGATCGGGATTGCGAAGATTCCTGACCACGTCCTCGAACTTGGCTGGTTGCTGAGCAATCGAGACAACCGCCGCAGTGACGAAGACTGCGGGAACGAAGACCATCAACCGTACAAATCTGGGCATGAACGCTCTTCGGGGGGGCCCAATCATTGTAACCGAAGCGGCCAACGACGAGGCGCAAAAAAACCGGGCCGCCACCACAAGTGCACACAAATGCAGGCGGCCGACCGGTTCAGGGTTCACGGTTCAGGGTTCACGGTTCAGACTTCGAAGGTTGGCGTTCCGGTCAGAGATCAGCCTTGAACCCTGAACCGTGAACCTTGAACTTTGAACCGATTGACTGTCTACAGCGTTGCGACTTCGTTCCTGACGATGACCATCGGCAACATCGTTGGACCGGTGGTCATGATGCACCGACGGGCGCATCCATTGTCACGGTCGTACCTGGAGCTAGACTCGGTGATTCGTGACTTGTACTTACTCGGTGCCGGGTTGGTCGCGCTGCTGCTCTGGCTCGCGTTCCTCAACCACCGATCGGCGGATCGCAGTGTGGCGCGAACCTCGAAGCAAGTGCTGGTCCTGGCGGGCTACATCACGGTCGCGCTGACGGTATTGATCGTGCTCGGCGCTGGCTAGCGACAACCGGTGTTCAGTGCCGGGACGCCCCGTAGGCGTTCGCCCGCCCGACCGCGAGGACGTCTCGCAGATAGCGTCCCGTATGCGACGCCTCGTTCTGGGCGATCTGCTCCGGCGTGCCCGTGGCGATGACGTATCCCCCTTCTTCGCCACCCTCGGGCCCCAGGTCGATGATCCAGTCCGCAGTCTTGATGACGTCGAGATTGTGCTCGATCACGAGCAGACTGTGCCCGGCCTGGATCAGTTTTCTGCACGCCGCCAGCAGCTTGGCGATGTCGTCGAAGTGCAGGCCGGTCGTCGGCTCGTCGAGGATGTAGAGGATCCGGTCGCCGGTGTGTGACGACAAGTGCGCCGCGATCTTGATGCGCTGCGCCTCGCCGCCCGAGAGCGTCGTGGCCGGTTGTCCGAGCCTGAGATAGCCGAGGCCAATTTCATCGAGCACCTGCAGCCGCCGCAGCACTTTCGGCGAGCTGCTGAAAAAGGTCAGCGCCTCGCGCACGGTCATGTCGAGCACCTGATCGACGCTCCGGCCGCGGTAGCGGACGTCGAGGACCTGCTGCTTGAAGCGCTTCCCTTCGCACTGCTCGCACGGCACGAAGACATCGGCCAGGAACTGCATCTCGACCTTGACTTCGCCCTCGCCCTCGCACGCTTCGCAGCGTCCGCCCGGCACGTTGAACGAAAAGTGGCTGGCGGTCAGCCCACGCGACCGCGCGTCCTTGGTCGCGGCAAAGAGCTCACGGATCGGATCGAACGCCTTGAGGTAAGTCACCGGGTTCGACCGCGGCGTCCGGCCGATCGGCGCCTGATCGACGAGGACCACGTCGGTGACGAACTCAGCGCCCTCAAGCTTGCGGTGAGTGCCAATGCGGCGGTCCCACTCCCCCTTCGCCCGCTTCAGCGCCGCGTAGATGACGTCGTGGACGAGCGTGCTCTTTCCCGAGCCGCTGACGCCGGTAACGGCCGTCAGCACACCAAGCGGAATCTCGACGGCGATGTCCTTGAGGTTGTGCTCGCTCGCGCCGAACACCTTGAGCTTCTGATTCGTGGGCTTGCGCCGCATCGCCGGCACCGGGATCGCGAGCTCATCGCGCAGGTACTTCGCCGTCAGCGAACGCGGCTCCTGCAAGAGCGCCTCGAGCGTTCCGGTGAACACCACCCGCCCGCCCTGCTCGCCGGCGCCTAGCCCCATGTCGACGACGGTGTCGGCGACGCGGATCATGTCGGCGTCGTGTTCGACGACGAGAACGGTGTTGCCCTGATCGCGAAGCTGCCGCAGGATCGCAATTAATCGCTCGTTGTCGCGCGAGTGCAGCCCGATCGACGGTTCGTCGAGGACGTAGAGCGTGTCCACGAGCGCCGAGCCGAGCGACGTCGCCAGATTGATGCGCTGCGATTCCCCGCCCGAGAGCGTCGACGACAGCCGGTCGAGCGTGAGATAGTCGAGCCCGACGTCACGCAAGAACCCCAGCCGCTTGCGAATCTCCTTCATGACCTTCTCGGCGACGGCCGCGTCTTTCTCCGAGAGGACCAGCTCCGAAAAGAACCGATCCGCGTCGCGGACGGTCAGCGCGCAGACCAGATCGATCGTCTGGCCGCCGACCTGGACATCACGCGCTTCACGCCGCAGCCTGGCGCCCAGGCACTCGGGGCAGGTCAGATATCCGCGGTAGCGACTCAGGAACACGCGTACGTGCACCTTGTATTTCTTGCGTTCCAGCCACCGGAAGAAGCCCTTGACGCCTTCGTAGTCGGCGCCGTCGCCCTCGATGACGAACCGCTTCTCCTCGTCGGTCAGCTCGGACCAGGGCACGTCGAGGCGAAGGTTTACGGCCTTCGCCGCACGCTTCAGCTCGGCGAGGTGCGCGCGATAGTGCGGCTTGCTCCACGGCTCGATCGCGTTCTGGTGAATCGACTTCGTGGCGTCCGGCACGACCAGCGCCATGTCGAGCTCGATGATGTTGCCAAACCCGTGACACACGCCGCACGCCCCGAACGGGTTGTTGAACGAGAACAGTCGAGGCTGCGGCACCTCGTACTGGATGGCGCAGCCGCGGCACTCGAAGCGCTCGCTGAAGCGGTGGACAATTCCCGTCGAGGCGCCTGTCCCGACCGCCGTGGTATCGGTAAGCTCAATGGCAAAGGCGGCGCCACCACCCTCGGTGTAGGCCGTCTCGATCGAGTCGGTGAGCCGGGCGCGCAGGTCGCCGTCGACCTTCACGCGGTCGACGATCACCTGGAGCATGGGGCGATCCTTGAGCGCGGCTGGATCGATCTCCTCGAGCGAGACCGTCTGTCCGTCGACATACAGACGCCCGAATCCTTTGCGTCGCAGGGCGGCAAGCGTCTCGGCCACCGAGTCCACGAGCCCCGGAAGGTCCTGCTGGCCCGAGTCGTCGTCGTGGCCACCCTCGTCATCCTGATCTTGGGAAGCGGGATCGTGCTCGTCGCGGCCCTCCATGCCGTCCTGACTTGGGGGACCCGCCGTCACCACGACGGGCATGTCGAATCCGATCAGGAGTCGAGTGCCCGCGGGACGCGTCCCGAGCTGAGCCGACACGACCTCGGCCGTTTCGCGCACCACCTCGCGCCCGCAATTCCGGCACATGGTGCGGCCCACACGGGCAAACAGCAGTCGGAGGTAGTCGTGAATTTCCGTCGTGGTGCTGACCGTCGAGCGGGGATTACGGATGCTGTTCTTTTGCCGAATCGCGATCGCCGGGCTGATGCCTTCAATGGCGTCCACGTCGGGCTTCTCCATCCGCTCGAGGAACTGGCGGGCGTAGGCCGACAGCGACTCGACATAGCGGCGCTGGCCCTCTGCATAGATCGTATCGAAGGCGAGCGACGACTTGCCCGAGCCGCTGACACCCGTCATCACTACCAGGGCCCGTTGCGGGATGGTCAGATCGACGTTCTTGAGGTTGTGGGTACGGGCCCCTCGGACGACGATGTTGTTCCTGGCCTCTCGACTAGTTGGCATCTACGGTGTGCTCTTCCGACAAAACCTTAACAGTCCATAGTAGCGCACCGCCCCGGGGGCTTCAACCTCGTGTGACGGCCTTCCGGTCGGACCGGCACGGAACGACTTGTGGCCGTAGCGCGGGGTCCATGCTATTTTGTTGGAGCCAAGGTGGGCCCGGATGGGACGGATGTTCCGTTTCGCCGGGCTTTACGCGTCACTCACGAGGGAGTTGTGTCAGTCCGTCTGTTCATCGGCAACCTGCCTTATTCCGCGACCGAGCCGGATCTACGCGAGCATCTGTCGAGCGTCGGAGCCCCAGCCCAGATTGTGCTGCCCACTGATCGGGAGACCGGTCGACCGCGAGGCTTCGCGTTTGTGGACTACACGGACCGCGAGGTCGCCGAAGAAGCGATCCGGCGGTTCAACCAGCAGCCATTCAAAGGGCGGCCGCTGGCCGTCAGCGAAGCACGGCCCCGGGAAGATCGGCCGGCCGGGCCTCGGCCTGGTGGTTTCAGCGGCCCGCGTCCCGGCGGTCCGCCTTCGGGGTTCAGCAGTCCCCGGCCAGGCGGCTTCTCGCCCCGACCGGCCGAGGGCGGCGGCGTGGGAGGCGTCCGCAGCCGGAACTTCGGCCCGGATGCGCCGCCAAAGAACAAGCGCAAGCCGAACCGAAAGGATTCCGACCGCGGGCCGAAGGGCCCAATCAAGGAGCGCCCGGTCGGACGTCTCTACGACGCCGACGAGGACTGGCGAGCCAAAGACGATGTCGAGGACGTCGAAGTCGATAATTTCGCCACGAGCGCGAAGAAGGATGACGTCGAAGACGACAATTTCGCCACCAGCGCGAAGAAGGATGACGTCGAAGACGACGAAAGCTAGATGGACACCCATGTCCGTGTCCTCGGCGTCCTGAACATTGCCATCGGCGTCGTCGGGTTGATCATCGCTTTACTGACGATGATCGGCGTCGGCGGCGCCGCCGGCATCATCAGTGCATCGGCCGAGCCGGAAGACGCGGCGCTGGCGCTTCCGATCCTTTCAATCGTGGGTGGTCTTGTCGTGGCCGTCGTGTTCGCTTTCTCAGTACCCTCCGTCGTGACCGGCATCGGCCTGCTCTACTTCAAACCCTGGGCGCGTATCCTCGGCATCGTGTTGTCCGCGATTGCCCTCCTCGGCTTCCCGTGGGTCACCCTGCTCGGCGTCTACGGGCTATGGGTACTCTTCAACAGAGACACTGAGCGACTGTTCGCTGCCGGCTCCACGGCATAGGCACAGAGGCCATCTCATTTTAATGGCGCGAACGAGCGTAGCGAGTGAGCCACGCGATCGGAGCGCGCCGTCGCCAGCGGCGCGCGAGAGCGCGTGTCGGGGAGTCCGAGGGGCGAAGCCCCTCGGGTAAGACTAGGTCATGGCCATCGATCCCACAGCCACCGGGCCGGCCGGCGGCAGTCCGCCCATCAGCAGCTTCGGCGTCTACGAGATCCGCGCGCTCCTCGGCGCCGGCGGCATGGGACAGGTGTTTCGCGCGTTCGACTCGCGGCTTGGCCGGGAGATCGCGCTGAAAGTCATCCGCCGCAGCGCGGTTGACGACGAATCCGCTCTCGATCGCCTGCTGCGCGAAGCGACGCTCGCCTCGGCGTTGAACCACCCCAACATCGTCACCATCTACGAAACGGGCGTTGTCGGCGCGGATCGCTACATCGCCATGGAGCTCATCGAAGGAGCGACCCTGCGTCAGCTGGCGGCGCAGGGATTGGCGCTGTCGCGGATCGTGGGGATCGCGCGGCAGGTCGCGGAGGCCCTGGCGGTGGCCCACGCACAACAAATCGTCCATCGCGACATCAAGCCCGACAACGTCATGGTCCGGCCCGACGGCTACGTCAAGCTGCTCGACTTCGGGCTTGCGCGCGCGCAGCCGAATCGCTACGAGAGCGGAGCGACCGGCGCGGGAACGGCGAGCACTGAGGCCGGCCTGATTCTGGGCACGATCGGTTACATGGCACCGGAACAAGCTCGCGGCGAAACGGTGTCGGCCGAAGCGGACGTCTTCTCGCTCGGCGTGCTGCTGTACGAGCTCGTGACGGGGCGTCATCCATTCATGGCCGCCTCGCAGCTTGGCACGCTGAACGCGCTCCTCTGGGAGACACCCGAGCCGCCGTCGCTCCTGAACCCTGAGCTGCCGCGTGCCCTCGACCAGCTGATTCTCGAGTCGCTCCAGAAGGATCAGCGGCTCAGGCCCGGCGCAAGCGAAGTGATGTATCGCCTGGCGCTGGCGCACGATTCCAACATCGCAACCGCGTTGTCGTCGGTCACCGTCGCGCCACGGCGGTTGACGGCGAGCACGAACCTCGTCGGGCGCGAAGACGAGCTCACGGCGATCAACCACGAGTTCGAGCGTGCGCAGAAAGGCAAGGCGCGTATCCTCGTCGTCTCAGGCGAAGCGGGCGTTGGCAAGACCACGCTTGTGGACGCGTTCGTCAGCGAACTTGAGGAGCGGCGCGAGCCTGTACGCGTTGGACGTGGCCGATGCTCGGAACGGCTGGCCGGAACCGAGGCCTACCTGCCGGTACTCGAGGCGCTCGAGAGCCTGCAGCGGAGCGAGCAACTCGGTAGCCTCACGCGCCTGGTCCGCGCGCTTGCGCCGAGCTGGTACGCGCAGCTGATGCCCCCTTCAGAAAACGATTCGTCGGCGGCCCGGCTGGCCGCCGAGACGGCCGGCGGCTCGCAGGAGCGGCTCAAGCGGGAAATCGCCGCGCTCCTCGAAGAGGCCGGGCGGATGCAACCAATCGTGCTCTGGTTCGACGATCTGCACTGGGCCGATCCGTCGACGATCGATCTCATCGGCTACCTGTCCCGGCGGCTGGACAACACCCGACTGCTGATCGTTGCCACGGTCCGCCCCTCCGAGCTGGCGCAGTCGCGACATCCGTTCCTCGCGCTGAAGCTCGACCTCGTGGCACGAGGACTCTGCCGCGAAATCACCCCGACCTACCTGGACGAAGCGGCTGTCGAACGCTACATTGCGCTGCAGTTCCCGGACCATGCGTTTCCTCACGGCTTTGCCGGCATGATTCACGATCGCACCGAGGGCAATCCGCTCTTCATGGCCGATGTTCTTCGCGATCTACGGCGCCGTCAGATCATCGTCCAGCAGGACGGCCGTTGGGCGACGACCGAGAACGTGTCGGCGATCGCCCGCGAGATGCCCGAATCGATCCGCAGCCTGATTCAACGAAAGATGGACGCGCTCGAAGATGCCGATCGACGCCTGCTCGCTGCCGCAAGCGTGCAGGGCATGGACTTCGACTCGGCGATCGCCGCGGCCGTCGTCCAGTCTGGCGAGGAAGAGGTCGAATCACGGCTCGACCGGCTGGAGCGGGAGCACGCGCTCGTGCGCTTCGTCGGCGAGCTCGAGGCGCCGGACCGCACGCTCACGCTGCACTACCGTTTCGCGCATCACATGTACCAGAACGCGTTTTTCGAGTCGCTTCGTGCGACGCGCAAAGCCGCGCTCGGGCGCGCGGTTGCCGAGCGTCTGGCCGCTCGGTACGGCGAGCAGACGGAGCGTCTCGCCGACATCGCGGTGCTGTTCGAAGTCGCGCGCGACGGTGTGCGCGCCGCCGAATACTGGGACCGCGCCGCTCAGGTCGCTGGACGGCTTTACGCGCATGACGAATCGGCGCGCCTGGCGCAGCGCGGGCTCAGCCTGCTCGCGAACGAGCGGGACAGTCCAGCGCGCGCGACCGCCGAGCTCGGGCTGCAGATGACCTACGCGCTCGCGATCAAGACGAGCAAGGGATACGCCGTGCCCGAGGTCGGAAGAGCCTACGAGCGAGCCCGTCAGCTGAGCCGGCAGGTCGAGGACCCGTCGCGCGTGATCCCGGTCCTCATCGGCATGTCGGCGCACCACATCGTGTCGGGCGAGATCCGCATTGCCCATGACATCTCGCAGGAGATGCTGGCCCTCTTCGCGCGGCTCGGCGATCCAAATCTGCAGATGATTGGTGAGTGGTCGGTGGGGGCCGCGCTCTTTCACCTGGGCGCGCTCGAAGCCGGACACCAGCACCTCGAGACCGCGTTGACCATGTACGATCCGGCGTTCCACGGCGCCAGGGTCTGGCAAACCGGCATCGAGCCGGGCCTTTTCTGCCGCTGCGAGCTGTCGCGAACAACCACGCTGCGCGGGTTCCCGGATACGGGCCTGGCCATCGTCCAACGCGCGGTCGCCGACGCGCGCGCGATCGATCACCCGCAGCCATTGGCCTTCGCGTTGCTCTTCGAGATCTTCGTGCATCTCGCCCGCCGCACGCCGCGGGACGTCCAGCGGACCTACGAGCAGCTCGCGGTGGTGTGCCACTCGCACGGGATTGCGCAGGAGATGTACTGGGCGGCGCCGCTCGTCGGTCGCGCCCTCATCGAGCTGGGCGATTTGAACCGTGGGCTGCGAGTGCTGGAGGAAGGCCTGGCGGCGCACACGCAGTCACGCTCGGCGCTTATCCGCCCGTACTATCTCGTGCTGCTCGCCGGCGCGCAGTTGCGCGCCAGGAATCTCGTTCGCGCGCAACAATCGCTCGACGAGTCAACCCAGGTCGCGGAAGCGACCGGCCAACACGCCTACGACGCCGAGCACTCGCGCCTCCAGGCAGAAGTCTTCGACGCCTCAGGTGCCGTCGATGCCGCTGAACGCAAGTTCCTGGACGCGCTCCAGACGTCCAGGCGGCAGGGTGCGCGATGGCTCGAGCTGCGGGCTGCGCGCGGCTACGCGCATCACCTCGTCGAGCAAGGCCGCACCACCGAGGCGCGCGACCTCCTGCGGCCGGTCCTGGCGTGGTTCATCGAAGGGCGGGACACGATGGATTTCCTCTATGCGGAGGGGTTACTGAAGACGCTGGAATAGGGTTCAGGGTTCAAGGTTCAGGGTTCAGGGTTCGGGAAGTCATCTGTTAGAATGTTCTGTCGTTCACCGCGCCTCAGCCGGCGTAGCTCAGTTGGTAGAGCAGCTGATTCGTAATCAGCAGGTCCGCGGTTCAAGTCCGCGCGCCGGCTCCAAATAACCCCTTCTAGTTCACGGACTTATCAGACTGCACTGAAACCGGTCGATCCGCCGGTTTCGGCGATTGTGCGAATGGTGTGCGAATCGAGTCGTCATCAGCTTCGAGCCGTTCGAGCGCACGCGCCAACCGCTCCGGCGACGTCGCGAGATAGCGGCTGGTCGTCGTGATGTCCGCGTGACCGAGGAAGTCGCGGACGTCGTGCAGGTTCGCCGACGATTCGAGCAGCGTGCAGGCGAACTGCCGGCGCAGATCGTGGAAGTGCAAACCGATCGACCGGAACGCCTCCCGGGATGCCGGCGTGAGCTGTCCCGGCTTGCCCTTGACCCACGTCGGCTGATGGCCGTGCGCACGGAGCACGCACGTCAGCCAGCCCTTCTTGACGCTGCCCACGCGGCCGCCGACCTCGTCGCCGAACACGTACGCGGTTGGCGGATGGGCCTCCCCGTCAGGCGCGCACCGGCGCATCGCGAGTTCCGCCGCGAGCCGCTGGCCGATCGGCAACGCGCGGTTGCAGCCGGTCTTCGTCTTCGCGGCTGGCAGGTCAATCCAGCGTGGACGGTCCTGCTCGTCGTAGCGGATCTGATACCACTGCAGACTCAATAATTCGCCGACTCTGCAGCCGGTCGACAACGCCGCCACAATGAGCGACCGCAGCAGCGGATTGGCGTGCGCCAGCAATCGTTCCTCGTCGCCGGGTTTCAACCGGCGTGTGCGCGGCTGCTCGGCACTCATTTCGAGCTTGATGACTGAGACGTCGCCACGCTTGAACGGCGTGGCCGTGGTGAAGCCTTCGCCGATCGCCCAGTTGAAAAAGTGACGCAGCCGCGCGAGCAACCGATTCGCGCCGACAATGCCGTGTGGACGTCTCGCCTGCCGGATGGCTTCGATGTCGGCTTTGATGACCTGCCGGATCGGTTTCAGCTCGAACCGAATCGTCTGGCCGTTGGCGGCTGGCACGTCGCAGGCGCGCGCAATCCGCAGCTGATAGTCGCTTCCACGCGCGGACTTCGGCCGAAGATGTGCGCCGACGTAGACCGGCCCGTCGTCGGTCTCCCGCTTGCCGACGTAGTCCGCGAGATACCGATTCAGCACGTCGCCGACCGTCAGTTCTGTCGACGGCTCGGCGCCGGGACAACACTCAGGCGCCATTGGATCTTGACCGAGACGAATTTCGCCCCGGAGCTTGTCGCGCCAGTCGGCCGCTTCGCTCTTGCTCGTCGGCACGCGCTCGTTGCGCATCCGAGCGATCTTGTCCAGCGAAAGCCGGTGGTCTCGCCCGGCGTGATAGAACCCGAACCACCACGCGTCCGAGCATTTCGGCCATTGCCGCTTCGGATGGCTGCACCGTTTGAAGATCCCGTCATTCGTTCGTTTTGGCATCATGATCTCCCTTCGCTCTATCGCGATCCGCCTCGATCCTGGCCCACTCCGCGATCAGCATGGGCGGTGCTGGCTGTGTCCACGGGCGCCACTCAATCGCCTCAGCGCTCTCGGCGTCCGCCACCACCAGCCCGTCACCAATCACCGTCCCAGCCTGCGCTCGCTTCGGTATCAGCACGCGTCCGTCCGGCAATCGCCACGCGTTCATGGTGTCCCCCTTCCGAGTGAGACCTGCTGTCGCTTCATCGTTTCACCTTCTTGACGCGTCTCTCGCGGGGCGGCAAGACGTCCGGCACGACCTCGCCGATCTTGCCGACCCTGTTGTAGCGGCCCGTCACCGTGATGACGCCACGGGCGCCGAGCCACTCCCGCAACGCTCGATCGACCATTTGAGCCTCAGGGATGCCGGTCGCGTCCTTGTATTGGCGCATGATCTCCCGCAGGGCGGGATCGAGTTTCGTGTAATAGCCTGTCTTCTTTCGGGGTGTCATAGGCCCAAGTATATACCAGTAGGCGCGCAACGAGGGTGCAGGCTTGAAGTAGACTTCCGAGCACCGAGAGATGGGAGAGCGCTTCAATATGACGTATTGGCTGGACCTCTTTACTGGTGAGACGTGGAAGCAATTCCGGGAGCAGGGCGCAACCGTGAGTGGCTTCCGCAAAACGATGGAGAAGTACAAGAAGCAGCCACAACCAGGAGACATCCTGATCTGTTACCTGACAGGAGTCATGCGATGGATCGGAGCCCTTGAAGTTCTCGGCCGCAGCGATGACAAGAGCGCAATTTGGAAGGTCGATGAGTTTCCCTACCGCTTTGCCGTTAAGCCATTGGTGCTGCTTGATCCCGAATTCGGCGTACCGATGGAACACTTGGTAGGGCGCGTCGACTTCTATCAAGGTCCCGATGACCGAGGGGGATTCAAAGGGTTTCTCCGAATGAGTCCGAACTACTTTCGGCGGGAGAAAGACGCGCAACTGATTGTCGAGCTTCTCAGACAAGCAGAACATCACGAACCGGCCCGTCTTCTGATCACGATCCGCTTCAGGCCCAACCACGCCACACGGTTCCGGTGCCTCGACGGCATCAGGCGCGGAAACCGGCATCGGTTCGCACACGGATTCGCACACGGCATCGGTTGTCACGTCGATCGGTGCGTGTTTTCTGTCAGTTAGCGCCATGGACGTGCTGATTCCCTGTCAGCTGCACCGTCGAATCACGCGCCTATTCGCGAGAGTTCGACGCAATTCCGTTTCGGCCGCTGGCAACGACGTCGACCGGGCCGAAGTCGCGCCAAGTTCTCAGCTTCTGTGGACAGCAGAAGCCGCAGCCCAAAGGTCGTATGTCGTAGCCTGTGCGGATTCAGTGCGCGGTGTTCGGTGCAGGATTCAGTACAGGTACAGGGTGCAGGTCTCTGGTGCTGGTGCTGGTGCAGGAACAAGGCATCTGGTTCAGAGTTCTGCGTGAGCGCCTTGTACAGAACCAGTACCAGTACTGGCCTGTACAGGCACTGTACGCCGTCACACGTCCGAGAACGGATCATCGTCAACCGGTACCGGTACCGGGCGCCGCTTCGGGATCCGGATCCGCAGTCCGCCCACGAGCTGGCCGCCGAAGCTGACCGACTCGTCGAGCACCACATCGATCGTCTGGCCGATCCAGGCGCCGGTCCGCTTGCCGAAACCTTTCGCCAGCAACGCCAGGTTGGTCTTGTTCAGCGTCATCCGGCGGACCGGTTCACCGGCGAACGTCAAGACCCACTTCTGCTCGGCCGGCTTCCCCGCCTTCGCCTCGAACAGCACGCGGTCCACGGACGCGATCGTCAGCGTCAGCGGCTCGTCGGCCACGTCGCTTTTCTTCAGGTACGTAACCGGCCAAGTCGCCGGTTACGTCATAGTCGATGCTCATGCACTGTCTCCTTGTGTACAGTTTCTGGTTTCTGGTTCTGGTGCTTGGTTCGAGTATTCAGATTCAGGTACCGGTTCTTGGTACAGATATCTGTACTGGTCCTCCTTCTGTGCAGAGCTATTGCCACGCCTCTCTTTCGCAGTACGCGATCAGCTGAAGCAGATGCGGCTTTAACCGACCGATCGCGGCGCGATCGTCAGCAGTGAGCTGCCCTCGCGGCCGGACGATGATGTCGGCGCCGTCGACTTGCACGTCGAGGCCGCGGTCTTCGAGATTCCACAGCATCTGCAAAGCCGGCAGCGGGACCGTCAAGCCGCCGCGCAAGGTGATCAGTTCAGAGTCGGTCTCCGCCATCGGCGTCCTCCTCGTCGTGATCCGCGAATGGAGCATCTGAATCGTTCGCCGCCAGCGGCGGCTCGTCTTCCGTCACCCATCCCGGCAATGGTTCGTCAGCGACAGGGGGAACGACCTTTACGACCTTTGCCTCAGCCGGCGCGTCGAAGGCCGCCACAAGACCGCCATTTTTGTATTGCATGGAAAGTTGGCGGTCTTCGCCGGTTTGGCGGTCTTCGATCGCTGTGTCGCGATCAGACGCTTCTCGAAGGCCGCCACTTTTATCGAAGGCCGCCAACTTTCCATGCAATAGATCTTCGGCGGCCTTCGTGGCGGTCTTCGTGAGGAGCCAGTGCCACGCGCTCGGATTGAAGCCGAGCTTGACGGTGTCGATCGTCTGGCGCATTTGCGCCTTCGTGCGTTCGAGCGTCCGCCACGATAGGCCCGCGGCCTTTGCCTCGGCCTGCAGCACGCTCACCGGCATCGGCCCATCAGCCAGGATCTGTCGCAGCCAGTCTTCGACGTCTTGACGCACGTGCTGATCGGCCAGCGAGGCCCCGAGTACAACATCCGCTGTCAGGCCGATGACCGGCTCGGTGTCCCAGGTCAACCCCCCATCCGTCAAGCGAAACGCCAAGGTCTCCGCGGGTGCGCAAATGTTCGCCTTGTGCGACAGCAGTACGCGGCGGTGTCGTCGTCTGGATGCTGCGCGACGACCAGGGACACCCGCGCCGACGCCACAAACCCGATGCCGCCGAATACTCGATACAGAGCGCGACGCTCGGTGGCTTTTGTCAGGTGCATCGTGCCGTCGACGCACACGTTCAGGCGTTCGGCCAAGGCCGACAACGGCGCGAGGACGGCTCGGATATGCGTGTCCTTGTAGGCGTCGTACTTCGTCCCGAAGTAGCCATTGATCGGATCGATGAACACCGCAATGGCGTCGGTTTCGACAATGGCCTGTTCCAGTAGCGCGAGATCGGACGCCAACGAGAAGAGCGCATCCGTCGTCGGGTCGCCGTCGGTCCGGACCGCGCTGAAGATATGTACGCGCGTCAGGTCTGCATCGAGCAGCTCCAGGCGCGGCCGCAGGGTAAACGCCGCATGGTCTTCGGCAGATAGCAGGATGACGTCGCCCAGGGGGGCGAATCCGCCGTCAGGCCATCCCCTCCCCCGTGAAATCCGCGCCGCCAGATCGAGCTGTAGGAACGTCTTCCCCAAGCCAGGATCGCCGACAGTCAGGT
Source organism: uncultured Acidobacteriota bacterium (assembly GCA_963773005.1). Classification (GTDB taxonomy): domain Bacteria; phylum Acidobacteriota; class Vicinamibacteria; order Vicinamibacterales; family 2-12-FULL-66-21; genus DATBJJ01. The sequence continues at coordinate 195,926 of CAVYZR010000009.1, read as the reverse complement.
TCAGTAGCCCGCGCGCCTTGCGCTGCTTCCACAACCAGTCGATCTCGCGCGCCTCGATATCAGCCACAGGCGTCAGGACGGCGCGGCGAATGCCCGTGGCGGCCGGTACGGCATCGGTGACGAGATCGACGTCGGGAACTGGTTCGGTCCGATTGGGCTGCGTCAGGACGTTGCGGATGATGCTGTCCATCTCCGCGGCGTCCATCGACGGGCGACAGAACGTCGCGTTCATCGTGTGCATGGCCGCGACCACTTCCGCGTCCGGCGCGCCTTTCAACTTCACACCACGGCCGCACCGGTAGACGGCCGCGTTACGGCCTTCGCCTTCAAGGATGGGTCGCGAGAGATCGATCGCCGGTGTACTGGTCGCCGTGACAGGGACGTCCGCCGGCAGCAGCTCGTCGAACTCGCCCAGGTTGTAGCGCCGGCTCGGCTCGAAGGTATGGACCGTGACCCGCCGCGGACTGCCGTACTCCGGCTTGTGGTTGTACGTCGCCGGCAGCCGCATTACCCGTGCCGGTTCGGCACAGGCAGGATCGCCGTCGAGCCTGCGCTGCAGCCGGCGAAGGTACGCATAGAATCTGCGCCTGCTCGGTCTGTACGTCCAGGGGTTCGCGCAGGAACCAGTACACGTGCAAGCCCCCCGTACTGCGCGCGTGCGTCGGCGTAGGCCCGCTCGATGGTGTTCTGGAGTTCGACCGCTTCGAGTCGCGTGAAGCCGTCTTCGCTGCCTTGCCGGTTCGCCGTCGACTGCTTCGCGGCCATGAGCCGATCGGTCGTCGGCACGTAGCAGAGATCGGGCAGTGGCGTGTATCGAGCTGACAGCTCGTTAAAGGATCGCGTACGGTGCCGATGCCATTCGCGCAAGACGAAGATCGGCGCCATCACTTCGACGATCAAGCCCGCCATCTCGAATGGCGTAGAATGCTGGTGCGTCCGAGAGATAGCGCAGCAGCTTCTCGTCGCCGGGGGCATCAGGGCTTCCCCAGCCCCTGAACCCCCCGTCAGTCGACATACGCGCCGCCTCAATGACCCGCTCGTCAGATCCCCAGCGCTCGACCAGCGTGACGTAGCCGTGATCCAAGACCGCCGTCATCGTGACGACTCCGACGGTTGTACGGCTGGCGTCCACTCATCGCTGCGGCCGTCACGATGCTCGTCGACCCAGCGACTTACGTACGCTTGCACGCCAGCGAACCATGCGTGACTGGTCCGTCGCCGAGACCTGCATCGAGGCGTACTTGCCGCTCTGGCTGCGGCGCATGTACTCCACAGAGTTCGCCGCTGGCCCGAGCGAGCGGCAAGTACACCCAGGCTGGTGTAAGCGCGATCGAAAGCTTGTCGGCGTAGCACAACCTACTGACGGGACGGCCAGCCTGTTTTGCGTAGAACCTCGAATGGAACCTTGCGAAGTCGGCCCGACTCGGCGCCGAAGACGCCCATGATCTTCGCGCCGAGTTCGACGTGCCGTTCCCCCGATTCGCCGTCCATGTCGGCTTTGCCGATGTAGCCGAGATCATGCGTGGCGAATGCGATCCACAGCCTCGGGTCGAGCGGCATGCCGTACAACTTCCACCACGCAAAGGCAACGAACCACGTGTGAACGAGAGGACAGTGCACGCCGAGCAACACAGAGCGCGTCCCGATCGTCATCGTGCCGCCTGCAACTTTTCGAGCCGCTCGACTTCGCGCTGCGCGTACCAGGCGCATTTTTTGAGGTCGGTGATCGCGTCGTCTTTTAGACCAGCGCGCCACGCGTATTTGATGATGTTGCCGACGTTGAAATTGAAATGCTCGACGACGGTGATGCACTCGATCCCGGCCGGATGTTGGTTGTAATGCGCGGGACTATCAACGGTTGACATCTCAGAACCCCGTGTCCGTCGCGATCAGATCGTCAAGAGTGGGCAGCAGCAACTGGTCGGGATGGTTAAGTGCCCGCTGCGCCCGGCGCTCGCGCTGCTCGGCCGCCGTCAGGCGTGCGGGCCGGGACGTCACGTCGCCGACGGCGGTCAGTACCAGCTCGGTGCGGACGCCGTCATCGCCGAGCGTAATAACCCTGATCGTCTCGACCATCCGGTTTTTCAGGTCTTCCAGATCGTTCCGCAGCCGATAAATCAGCTCGGCGTCCGTGTCGTCGGCCAGCGTGGTTTTGTTTCTCATCTCAATCTCCCAATTCGAATCCGAGTTGTGGTGATGTCTGGGCCTTGGGTCGCGGCGCCCGGCCGCGTGTGGATGGTCGTCGCTCAGGTGGTGTACCGGTCTTGCTGGCGAGCAGCTCCTTGTAAAGCCGCTGAAAATGCCTCGCGCTCTCTTCCCATCTCTTGGCGTTCGCAATCGCCGCGGCGGCATCGATCCGCAGCCGTCCCATCTCGGACTGCAGCTCGGCGTCGATCAATGTGTCTATGCGGGATCTCACTGCTCGGCCTCGACCGGGGTACTTGAGGCCAGCAGCCATGAGTCGACCCATTCAGGCCGAAGACGGATCGCGCCGTGCCGACCACCGACGCGCGCAGCGCGAAGCTGGCCGCGCCAGATCGCACGTCGAAGCGTGGCGGGATGCAGCTTGACGCGCTTGGCTTCAGCGTCGAGCGTTTGCCACTCGATTAGTCCGGGCGCATCTGCGTTCATCGTGCGTGCATTCTCGAACACGCACATGCAGGAGCTATGGCCGTAAGTCCGGCCGGGCGGGGCGACTTACGTATATTTCAGTGACGTGAAGAGCGGCGCGCGCTGGGGAAGCGCGTCGGATGGTTTTTCTTCAGTCTGGCAATCGCGCGTTTCGTGTACTGGTAGATGTTGCCGTCGTCAGACCCTGAGATTTCCGTCCACAGGATCTCCGTGATGGCGGCGAATGTTCCGGTCGGAGTCGAAACCACCGGTACCCCGAGACGAAGCAGCCAGCTGCCGACCTGTTCTGCCAGATCATCCCTGGTCGGATCCGGGGGCGGTTCGACGGCATCTGGTCTCGGGCGGCCTTTGCGAACTGCCGAAGCTGGCGCTCGACATGCGGGAGTCGGGCCGAGATCGGCTTCAGGTCTCGACGGAGCGCGACTCGAACAGTAGACGGCGTGCGGACGAGAAGTTTTCGCAGTCGGCGGATGGCTTTCGCCGACTGCTCACACCAAACTGGCAGCGCTTCCCGTCGGCGATTGATGTTCGTTCGGTGACGCGGCCGGAAGTCCCGGACGATCTTGGCGCACTGAACCAGGAAATCGTCGACCATCTCAGGAGCGAGATCGTGATTTTCGAGGACGTCGCAGATGGCCTCCTCGCCGTCCCTCGACAGTTTGTGTTTGATCACGCCGCCTCCGCGTGCAGCTTCCGCGCGTTGAAGATCGGCGGCAGGCCGGCGCGGAGTCCGGCTTTTCATGGCGTCCCACTAGCCGCCGAGTCGTGTGCGAATATGTGCGAATCCGTCCGTCAGACAGCCGTATTTTAGTCCTTTCAAGTTCAGTGCGCGTTTATCGGTGCCTAGGCAAATCCACCCAGGTTCACCATTGGGTGTAGTTTCGTAATCAGCAGGTCCTCGGTTCAAGTCCGAGCGCCGGCTCCAGATAAAACAAACAAACAGTAGTAGTTACTGAGACGATTCAGGCGGAGCGCCCAGCGTGATCGGACGGTAGTCACGCGCTGGTCACCGCGCGTACTGGGGCACCGAGGCCGAAACCCGAGCCATGTATTGGAAAGCAGCGCCGTGGCAGGTGCAGCCCGCGGCGCTCGAAAAATTCCTGATCGGCGGCGCTCAGCTCATACCGCCCACCGCAATCCACACAGATCCGTTTCGTGTTCTCACTCATTTCGGCTCATCCTTGTCCCATTGCGATTCGTAACGTGTTCATTTCTCAGGCACTTTTCCAAACGATTTTTTGCAAAAAGTCGCGTGTTAGCCGGCACGGGTTCCCGAACGTGGTTCCCTGGAGAGAATGAACGCCCCCTCGCTGACGAAAGGGATCGCTTCCCACGACTTCGTCCTACAAGTAGCCCCGACGGCGCACAAACGTGGCCCGAAATCGCTTGGCTCGTCTGGCATGTTCCGTGCGGAAAACGATGATGTCCCAACATGACGAGTCCGCCCTGTCCTGCGTGTGGGCAGAATGCCGCCAGGTATTTGCCGATCGCGAGCGAGCTCGCGGCTGTCTCGTACTATTGCTGTCCTTGCAGGCACATCTGGAGCGTGGACAAGGACAACCCGCAGCTGGTCCATCACGTCACGCCACTTCCTCCGAAGCCATAACCCGTTCGTCACCGGGAAACCGCCAATGGCTGCGCTCAAACAGTTGTGGAAAGACTGGGGAGTCATCGGGATCTTGATGGGCGCAAACCTCTGGTTTTGGCCGGAATCCATCCTGACTCTGATCTGGGTGTGGGTAATGACGATGATCGGCGTCGGAATAACGATGCCCGTCGTGATCGCCGTGCTCGAAACGATCGGATTGATCCGTCGCCGCAAGTTAGAAAGACGTGGCTGATGCGGTGCTGAAGTTCCCCCGTTGTCAGCAGTGTCAGTAAGTCAGTGCTGTCAGTGGGGGTGTTCTCCCCTCTCTGGGGCTCGTTCCCCTTAGCTCTTTACTGACACACAGACACACACACACATACACTTCAGTTCACCCGCGTATTCATTGAAGAAATCGTGTCAGTAGCGGCCTAACTGACAGGCACTGACAATGCAGACAGATATACGCGTCCGTATCTCGCGACGCTTTCAGCCGTGCTATGCACTTCAACGTAATCGCGGTACGTGAAACAACGTAATGGCCGATTCGCAAGTTAGGACGGAACAGCGAGCCGCGTTCTGCGAGCCTCGTCTCCCCACAAGCTCATCCAGCATTCACGAAAGAAAAAAGGAGTAGCGAGAAGTAAAAAGACACGAAGGACGATCGGTGGGTGTTCTATCCTGAGCGGCGCAACGTTATCTCATGAAGACGCAAGTACTCGTACGCTCGTGTGAGTCCAGACAGACAGTAGCTCAGCTATTGAGGCGGACCCATGTGCAACACCCGCATCCACCTGTTCGGCAAATTCCGCATGACCCGCGACGACCGCACGGGAGAAGGGCTCCCGACGCGCCGCGCCGAGGAGCTCTTGTCGTACCTTCTGCTCCACCGGCGACAGGCGCACCCGCGTGAAGTCCTCGCGACGCTGCTCTGGGAAGGGGCGTCGCCGGTACAGTCGAAGAAGTATCTCCGCCACACGCTGTGGCAGCTGCAAGCCGCCCTCGACGGTCATGCCGGCACGCAGCCGAACGGCCGCGCGCTCGTCATCGATCCGGGATGGGTGCAGTTCAAGGAAGAGCGGCATCTGTGGGTCGACCTGTTGGTGTTCGAGGAGGCGTGCGCGCGCGCGCAGGCCACCAACGGCGCCGGCCTTACCGACGCCGAGGCCGAGTGCATGAAGAGCGCCGTCGATCTCTATGGCGGCGGCCTGCTGCAGGGTTGGTACCACGACTGGTGTCAGCTCGAGCGCGACCGCCTCCAGACACAGCTCTTCACCTTGCTCGACAAGTTGATGGATCATGCCGCGACGCACGGCCGGCACGACGAAGCGGTGGGCTACGCGCAACAGGTGCTGCAGCGGGATCGCGCGCGCGAGCTCACCCACCGCGTGCTGATGCGCCTTCACTACGCGGCGGGCGATCGCACGGCGGCCTTGCGCCAGTACGAGCGGTGCGTGGACACGCTGCAACAGGAGCTCGGCGTCGCGCCCGGCCGCGCCACGGCGGCGCTCTACGAGGCGATCCGCGCGGATCGGATCGGAGGCGGCGTCCCGACAGGGTCAGCCGCTGCCACCGGCCCTGGCCCCGATCTCATCGCGCTCGGACAGGTCCGCGAGCTGCTGACCACCACACAGGCGCAAATCGCGGAGAGCCTCGGCGCGGTGGAACGGGCGATGACCGCGCGGGGTCCCGCCCGTTCCAGCGCCGCGCATTGATTTAGCGCGTCGCGGCGTCGCCCGACGAGTCGCTGTTGCCCTTGCGACGCGGGCGCTTGTCGCGCCCGCCCTCGCGGGCAGCGGCAGCGATCTTTACCGCGTCGGCCTTCGACGCCGTCGGCCCGCAGCAGGTGGTCACCTGGAGCGTCCGCGTGCCGACAGCCGCGGCGGCGGCGACGTCGCAATCGATCTCGATCCGCGTCGGCGAGACGACCTTGACTTCGTTGACGGTGATCCCCTCACCGAGGTCGACCTGCGCACCCTCGGAAAACCCCGTGCCGGTCACGACGAGCTTTGCGTGCTTCTGCCCGGGCTCCAACGCGTCGGTCGCTGTTTGCACGCCGGCGATCGTCACCGTCTCGTTCTGGCAGAGCCACCAGGCTCTTGCGAGCGAGACGACCATCCGGCGGCAGGAGCAGTTGTCGATCGCTGTGATCGTGCCTTCGTCATCGACCTCCACTTTTGCCAGCACGACCCATGGATCGATCGGACACGAGGGGCAGGACGGCAGCAGGCCTCTCATGAGGTCCTCGGTGTCCGGCGGCTTCTGAGTGCCGATCGGACATTCGGACAGCAGCCCGAACCGATAACCGTCGGTCCACCGCGAGTACTCGCACTGCGAGTCGCCGCATCCGCACCCGCCTGGCTGGACGCGGACCGGCCGGCCCATGTCCTCCTCGTAGCGCACCGCCACGTACAGCGGTCCACTCTCCGGCTTCACGACGACTGGTGCGCACCACGGATCGCTCGCACCGCCGGCTACGGCGCCCTTGCCCGTGCGCAGATCGACGGTCGCATCCTTCTCGATCAGGATCTCGTCGCCAAACGGACCCAGGATGTAGCCCGGCGTCACGCGCACCTGCCACGGCTCCGCCGCACTCTGCGTCGCCGACGGCACGCGGCACACTTGCGCCCCGCAGACGACACCCCAGCCGTGCAGCAGGCGGTTGTGCCGGCGCAGCCGGTCGCGGAAATACTTCTGCTCGAGCGTCATGTCCGACGGCGTGATCAATTGGCGTGGATAGTAGCGCGGCCGCTCGAGCACGCCCGCCCCCGCCATCGAGTTGCAGCAATGGCCTGAGTTCATCATCGGTTCACCTCAAGAAGAAACACCGCACACCCGGGCCCCGCTACTTCCCGCGGCGATACTCCGGATTCTCGTGGAGCAATGCCAGGATCAGATCGAACAGCAGGTCGTTCGTGTAGACGATCGGCCTGACCGTGACGTCGATGTCGTCGGTCTCGTACTGATCGTTCTTCTGCGTCGCGGCGAGACGGATGTTCGCGAGCGGAATGCACGGATCGTCATACGGCGGCGTGCAGCCCTGCGTCACCCAGCGCGCGAGCGCGGCATAGTCGACGTGTCCGCCCGAGACGACGTCCGGAAACCGGCAGTGCGTCGAGATCGGCGGCGCCGCGCCGGCGGCGAACGTGACGCGGTATTGCTCGCGCACCGCCCCCGCCTCGCAGGTCTGGACGCTGTGGCAATCACCGGCGAGCGCCGGCGCCGGATCGGCGTCGCACTCGTGATAGCAGATCGACACCGTCACGATCGCATCGTCGTGCGGTTTGCTCTGCTTGTAGGTCCCATCGGGAGGGAGCGAGGGTGCCAGCACTTTCTCGACGATGTCGGCCGGCAGCGGAATCGCGTCGGTCTTCTTCGGGACGACGATCTCGTTGCCCCATTTGTCGAGCGCCAGGCCGGGCGTGATGACGATGGAGTCACGCGACGGCCCGCGCTGGACGTCGAGGCCGCAGACGACCCCGTATCCTGACACCATTCGATTCAGCAGCCGGCGCTTGCCATTGAGGTAGTTCGACTCCAGATCGAAGTGGTAGACGTCCAGCAGCTTGCCGTAGAAATAGCGGTTGCGCACGGCGCTTCTGAGGTCGTTTCGATTCGCAATCGACGGGGACGTCACCTCGTACATGTGCTCCTCCTGCGATGTCCGAACATGAGCTTTATGCTTGCCATGGCCTTTCCCTTTTCCTTTCGCGTGGCCGCTACCCCAGCGTGGCTTCGCCGACGCGGAACGCGCGACCGACGAGGCTGTGACCGGGCGGCGACGAGCCGTCCGTCGGCGCGACGCCGACGATGCTGTCGATACCAACGCGGGCTTGCACGCCGACGCGCATCAGCGGCTCAACGACACAGACCTGATACCGCGTGTGGGCGGGCTTCTCCCGATCGATGACCTGGCGCACGAGATCCATGCGATCGTCGCTGAACTGTGCGCCGCGATACACCGTCACCGTGAACTGGTGCGCGACGTCGTCGAAGAGAGCCGCGCCGTAGTCCTCGTTGGCGACGAGATGAGACTGGTCCAGGACGGCCGTTGTGTCGAGCACCGCTCCTTGCGGCTCCGCCGACGCGAGACGCGTCGTGTAGCCGAGACGCGAGCTCTCGGCAGCGGCGCCGGTGGCATCCTCGTCGGCGAGCGCCCACCACGCCGCCTCGAGCATGGGCTCGCTGATGTGCACGTCCAGCCCGGTCAGGAATCGCAGCATGCGCACCAGACCCAAGCGCGTGCCGCGCCAGGCCGCCGCATCGAACGCGCCCGCGATCGCGGCGCGCTGTTTTTCCTCCGACCAGTTCGTATCGAGATCGAAGGCCAGCCAGGACGCGAGCCACGGGAGCCATGCCGCCGGCGCCGCGGCGGTGTCGAAGAGCGCCGGCAGCCGTTCGATTCCATCCTCGGATTCCCGCGTGGACGTCTGCAGCAGCGCGAGCAGCCGGACGAGAAAATCCCGCGATACGGCGTCTTCGCGGAAGATCGCCGGCAAATAGTCGATGTAGCTGTGGTAGTCGAAATCGAGCGTGATGTCCTGCAGCGCCGAGCTCTCGTCCCCTTCGCCCGACAGCTGCACGCCAATCCAGATCTTGTCGAACGGCTTCCCCGCGAAGATCGCTGCTGACGCGTCCATGCCGAAGGGCGTCCACGCCGCGAACGGATCGGTCGCCGCTTCGTCGACGACCGGAGGAGTGTCCGTGGTCGCGGCATACACGAAGAGCTGCACGTGGGTGCCCGGGACTGGCCCCGACGGTAGCAGCGTGGCCTGGTGCCACTGCTCTTGCTTGCCGCTCGTGTTGAGAAACGGGCCGCCCCACAAGTACCCGCGGCGCACGCGACCGCCATCGAGCGCGAGGCGTACCATCGGCGCGATGCCCGGATGAACGATCAGTCCGCCTCGTCGATCCAGGATCAGCGCGGCGACCGGGCCTTCGTAGCCCTGGGCGTCGCCAACGTACCGACCATCGGCGTCGTAGACGACGACGCGTCGTCTGGTGTTGTCGCCGACATAGATCGCGTCGCGGCCGACCGCGAGCCCCATGGGATCTGCGAGCTGCGGCAACGTCATGAGATAGAGCAGCAGGCCGTCGGCATCGACGATCACCAGGCGTCCCCCGCGATCGAGAATCCAGACTTCGGTCGATCGCTCGATTTCAACAACCGCGACGCCGACCGGATCCAGCGTGGTCTCGCTCTTTAACGTGTTCCAGAACGACGGGATGACGCTGCCCGCCGGCGAGAACTTCTGCACGCGCCGATTGCCTTCCTCGACGACGTACACGGCGCCTACTGGGTCGCTCGCGAGCGCCGTCGGCTGATCGAAGCAGCCGGGCTCGGTTCCAGGAATCGCGTCACCATCCGGCTGACCCCAAATCGCGACGAGCTGACGCGATCCACGGTCGAAGACTTGCAGCCGATGATTCCCCGTATCGGCCACGATGACGACATTCCGCGGTTCGTGCGCGAGGACGCCGCGCGGCGTGTTCAGGTATGTCGGTTCGTTACCGACGCCGCCGATGCAGGGCACCGGCGAGGACTCGTCGCAGGGGCCGACGTAGAGCAATCGATGGAGCGACGGCTCGGTGATGTAGAGACCACCGTCACTGTCGATCGCCAAACCTGCAGGGCCGGGCTCCGGAAGATCGGCGAGACCAGCGGGCAGATCGCCACCGAGCCGCGGCAGCCGCGCCAGTTCGAGTGTCCCGTCGCTGCCGGCCGTCAGCCCGCGATACTGGAAGTCCAGCCAGCGGCCGTCGCGGTTGAGATGAAGGCGCCGCCCGCGCTCAGAGGTCGACATGGTTACCCTTCCACTCCAAGCCAGACGACCTTCCAGCTTTTCAACGTCGCCTGGACGATCTTGAGATCCGCCTCGCGCAGATCGGACGGCAACAACGCCAGCACGAACGCGTCGAATCCATCGGGCGTCGGTTCGACCACCTGCACGAACTCGGCGATGGGCACGACGGTCGACTGACCCGCGGCCGACGTGATCGTCACGGTATGCGCGCCGTCGACGCGCGCCCAGTACGTGGGCGTGCTCGAAAACTTCCCGGCGCGTGTGTCGACGGGCGCGCGCAGAATCGCGAGCGTCCCGGTTGCCGGAACCGTCGTCCACGCGGGGCTCTCGGCAACGCCCGCGGCGATGTGCGGATGTGTGGCCTGGCGTGCGCTGCGGCGCTCGGCGATCGAGACATCGCGCTCGAGCTGACAGTTGAGAAGCTCCGCCCGCGCGAGCACGATCGCCATCCCCGACTCGATCGCCGCCTTGAGCCCGCCATTGACGACGTGAAGATTGCCGAGGTCGTCGAGTTGCAGCCTGACCCAGCACAGCTGCGGTTCCTCACGAAGGCGCACCGCGCCGCGCGGAAGGCAAATCCCTTCGCGCGTCTCCGCTTCCTCGAGCTGATCGTCATCGGGATAGGCGATCGCGAGGTCATAGAACACGGATCCGCCGGCATCTTCTCCGGCGACCGGCGGGACCTGCAGTTCCACGGGCTGTGTCAGCACGATCTCGCGGCCCTTGGCGTCGAGCGCGTATCCAGCGTCGATCTGGACAACGCGCTCCCCTTTTCGACCGGTCACGGCAAAGCCGTTGCCAATGCCGGACGGATGGAGGCTGGCGTTGTGGAGCTCGCGCATGGCCTGGTTGAAGTCATGCAAATCCTGGAGATCCGTCGCCAGGAGTCGCTGGCCAGGGAAGAAGTGGGGGGTCTCGAGGAATCGGGTCTCGTCGAGAATGCTCATTGTTGGTTCACCTCGGTTGGCGCGGCGACGGACACAGGTTCGACGGCCATCCAGCGCACCGTGACCCGCTGCCGCATCGCCGCGAGCAGCGGGGAAGTCGATCGTGCCGGGGCCAGCGCCTGCGGCACGACGGTCCTCACCAGAAACCGCTTCATGCTGGCGTCGGCAACATGCGAACACGCCAGGAGCAAGAGCGCTGCGGCAGGCGTGAACGTTTCGAAGGCGTCCGCCGGCTGCGGCACGAGCGACCGGCGGACATCGAGGGCGGCGAAGTAGCACGGCGTCTGCGTGAACCCGGCCGCGGACGTGTCGATCGCCGTCTGGAAGCCGATGAGACGTCCGCCCTCGCTCCACGTCGCCCAGCGCGTCCCTGCGGCGATCGTTGCGCCGGACGCAATCCGAGGCCTGGCCATAGGGCGGGCGTAGAAGCGCAGTGGCGAGGGCGAAGGCGAATCCCCCTTCAGCCACCGCACGAGCGGCACTCCGCTGCAGACGTCGACCTCGCGCGGCGGCACCCACCGCAGCACGGCATTGCCGCGATGACACGCGCCGCTCGCGGGTGGAGCTGCGGAGACAATGAGCGTCGCGTCACCGGCGAGCGCCGTGTCGGGCGCAAGAATGGTGGCCGGTGCCACGACGGCTATTTCTCGTCCGTACCCATCGATCGCGAGACCAGGCTGAACGGTCACAGTGGTTCCGGCGAGCGTGACCTCGAGCCCAGTGGCCACGCCAAAGGCGCCGTGCGCCGCGCGCGTATGCCACCAGCGCAGCTGCGCATTCGTGGCGACCTCGCGTCGCGCGTCGCCGCTGTGGAGCGCTTGTCCCTGCCAGTAGCGCAGGCGCTCGATCTCGATCGGTCTCAGGCCAGGCATGCGCCGCCTCCTACGATGTCAATGGAATGCGTGCCGGGTGTTGTCAAGCCGTTGGGCCCGAGACAGACGTTGCCGCACTGGGGATCGCCGCCGTCGCGGACGATCTCGACGTCAGTGACGTAGTCCACACCGGGCGTGCGATCGAGCACGTGGAGAATCTCGGAGCGATAGACATCTCGGCCGAACGGCCAGCCGGTGCCGTCTGGACCGCCGTGCAGCGGATCGAGGAACTCGTTCAGCGCGCCGACCAGCCGTCCCTGGAGATCCGTGCGGTTGACGCCGGGAACTGGCTGCGCCCGCGCACGAATCGAGATCTCGACATACGAGGGACCGGCCACCTCGACGCGCGTGCCGATGATCCGCCGTCGCGAGAGGTACGCGGCGACGACGCCTTTGAGCGCGTCGGTCGGAACGGGACGCCGGCGCGGGAAGCTCCGGCACAATCAGGACGGTCACGATGCCGGGAGCGGTAATGCACGGGAATGACGGATGGAGATTCGGCCGTGCGAACGCCCGCGCGACGCGCGTGCCGGGAACGTTGCGGGCGAGCGCTTCGTAATCCGCTGCCGTGACCGCCTGACGTCCATGGCCCGCGAGCTCGAGCGCACGCTCTTCGGCCTGTTCCAGCGTCTCCGCGTCGGCGCCGCCGGCTGCGGCCAACGGAAACGCGGTTCGCGCGGATCCCGGATTCCCGACCGCGGCGAAGCGAGCGGCCAACTCCTGCGCGGTGCCGAGCGAGGCGCTCGCCGAGAGCGCGCGATTGCGCGGTGAATCCACGAGGCGGGTGATGCGGTCGCGATCGACGTTGCCGGCGGCGCCTTGCGTCGCGTCGTAGACGGCGACAATCGCGGCGCCAGCCGGCGGCACGCGGCCGTGCGCGCCGTCGCCGAAGGTCACGACGCCGGACTGCGGGTCGAGCACGAAGTGCGGATCGCCAGCCGCTGAGGCGTCGAGATCGAACCGCGAGGACCAGGCGATCCACGCGCCATCCTCGAGCGTGAAGAGTTGAACGCCGGCGGTCAGCACCGGGGCGGTCGACAGCCGGCATTCCTGCCCCGCTTCGCCCGATCCGGATCCGATCTCGTCAGCGGCAATCGCGAGCGCGCCCGGCTTGCCAATCGACGGCGACGAGTATTCCAGGACGTAGAACGACGGGGCGACATCCCGCCGAAAGCTGACGTGCGTGATCTCGCCGCGCGCGTTCAACCGCAATTGAAAGCCGCTCGCCATCCCGGCCGACGGCGCGTCGCCTTCGACGACCGCCTCGGGGACGATCGGCCAGGACCGGAACCCCGCGCTCTGGGCCTGTTCGACGACGACGCCGTTCATGCTGACGTCGAGCAGCTGCGGCGCCACTTCGTACGATCCAGACCCGAGACGACAGCGCAGGTAGTAGAGCTCGTCGGTCACCTGTCCGAGACGCGTCGTCGACAACCCTGCCGGGGAGCGAATCTCCACCGTGCCGTTCAGCGTGAAGGCGCGAGTGTCGTCGACGACCTGACTTGCCGGGATCGCGCGCCACTGCGCCGACCCCGCGAAGTATTCCCACACGATCGTCACGGAGTGATGCGCCATGCGCGTCCCGCCCGACGCACTCGCGCCGCTGCACGCCTCATCACACGACACGAGCGACCGCGGCGCACAACAAGCCGCGGCGGCGGCCGCCGCTTCCTCGATCAACCTGCGCCGCTCCTCGGCGCTCTCGACCGCGTCCGCCACGGTGAAGCCGAGTGTCAGCGCTGCATCCGCCGGCAGCGGATCGCTGAACCCAAGATACAGCGACGCGCCCGGCGCGGCGTCCGCGCCAAACACCGGGATGACCTCGCCGCGCGTCCAGCGGCCGGTCAGATCCTGCAGCCGGCCGCCATCGCCGGCCTGAACCGCCTTCAACTGACCGCCGACCATCGACGACTGCCGCAGCGTGCGGAACCTGACGCTGCGTCCTGAGCCGTCGGTGCCATCGAGCTCGATGCCGGCCGGCAGTGCGAAGGGCGTCGTGCCCGACTTTAGAACCGCACGGACCATCGTCGTTGACGGCTGAGGGCCGCGTGGCAGGACGCCGAGGAGCGCGAGGAACTTCCGGCGATGACGTTCCGGCACCTGATTGACGCGATAGACGTTCGTCTCGGCGATCCAAGCGAACAGCTCGAGGAGCATGATGCCGGGATCGTGCACATTGTGATCGGTCCAGTCGGGCCCGTAGACCGGGATGAGGGCACGGGCCTCGTCCACCAGGTCCGTCCAGCGGCGATCGTCGAGGTTCGGCAGCGTCAGCGGCATGTCACCCTCAGATCAACTTGAGCCGGATGTCGCCGGCGACAACCGTGCGCTCGTTGGCGATCGTCACGCGGTCGCCGCTCGGCACGCCGTCGACAAGCAGGGCGAGGCTGTCCACGTAGTCGACGCCCTCGAGCGCTTCGAGCAGCGACGCGATATCCGATGTGTGAACGTCGCGCCCCATCGGCCAACCGACACCGTCCGGGCCGCCGTGGAGCGGGTGAAAGAACGCGAGCACCGCCTCGCGAGCGGCACGCTCGACGTCGCCGGCTTCGGCGAAATCGCGGCTGACGATCGTCGCGTCGAGATCGACCGGCAGATACGCCGGCCCGGTGACGTAGATGCGGCCCGCGGCGGCGGTGTCGGCCGGCGCGCGCGACGCGATGAACAGGCGCACGACCTCGCGCAGCCCGAACGACGGCCACGGCCGCGGCTCGGCGCCCTCGGGAATGATGACGAGCGTGACCCATCCGGCGGCGGGTCGTCCGGAGGGATTCCTCCCCGGCAGCGCGTGCGCTACTGCGACCGCCGGCGACGACTCGTACGCCATCGTCTCGTAGTCGGCCGGCAGGAGCGCGGCGCCGCGGTGCGCGATCGTCCGCGGTCCGCGCCGTACGATGCGCTCGAGCGTTTCTGCGTTCGCGCCGCCTTCGCCCGCACGCGGGTTGAACACCTTCTCGACGCCCGGCACGGCGGCCAGCGCCTGATTGATCGCACCTGCGGCGACGTTGCCCGCAAGTCCACCGCCGGTGTAGTACCTCGCGGGCTAGAATCGCGGCCTGCACGGGCGGCACGCGTCCGTGCGTGCCGTCGCCGAAGCGCAGCCGCCCGCGAATGCGATCGATCAAGTAATGACGATCGTCCGCACCCGAGAGCGCCAGCCTCACCCGGCTCCGCCAGCGCACCCACACTTCGGCGACGCGCTTCTGGCGATCGCGCCGCAGTCGAAGGTCCTCTTTCACCACGTCGATCTGCGGCCCTTCGTCGGCGAGCAACCCTTCGAGCGCCTGGATCGTTGCGTAGCCGCCGCCGAGCACGTCGAGCGCGATGAGCCGCCACTCGACGTTCGCGCGCAGCCCCGACGCTTCGCGCAGCTCGATCGCCTCACCCGGCAGAATCGGCGCCTGCCGGATGGAGAAGACCTGGTTCGGTTGACCGGTGCTGGCGCCGACGGGCTCGTCGACGACGAGCTGTCGCTGAATCGTCCACGTCGCATTGGGAAAGACCCCCGTGATCGCCGGTGCGCCCGGAGGGCCGTCTTCCTTCAGACGGGCGCGCACCCAGTGCCGCGGTGCGTCGAAGCGCGCCAGCGGCTGACTGTCCGGGGCCGCGATGAAGCTGACGATGCCGGGACGGCGCAGGCGGCCGGTCTCGTCCTCGACCGGCAGCTCGCGCCAGACAATCCCGTTCCAGCATTCCCAGACGAGCGCGGGCCCCGTCGGCTCGGCGGGATCTTCGACGACATCGATGTACACGCCATTGCGATCGACGGGCAGCGCCTTGTCGAAGCCCAGATAGAGCGCCGGCGTGACGTCGCGCACTGGAACGAACGGCACGAACGTGCGGCCCGGCCAGATCGCAGCGTCGGTGCAATCCTCGTAGGCGAAGTCGTTGAACGTCAGGACGTGCTGCGGATGGAACGGCCCGTACGTCCACGCGTATCCGAGCTTGAACGCGGATAGCGCCGGCGGCTTCGCAATGACGTTGGTGAACCGGTTGGTGTTTCCTCCGCTGTCGGTCCAACGGATCTCGTGCGCGAAGCCGAACCCGCCGCTCATCAACCGGACGCGCATCCAGCGCGCCTTCTGACCGTTGATCTCGGTCTCCATCAGGTCGTCGGGCACGTCGAGCTCGATGATGTTGGTGGCCGTGAAATCCTCCGGCGCGGTGGTCTCTTCGGGATCGTTCGTGTAGGTCAGGAGCTCCGTCCACGCGCGCCCGTTCCAGTATTCCCAACTGACCGTATGCGGCAGCACCGTCTTCGCGGCGCTCACGGCGCGCTCGATCGGACCGGGACCTTCGCTGCTCGCGTCGAAATGGTCCTGCGGCGTCGCCGTCGTCTCGACGTAGATCTCGAGCGACGCGCCCGGCTTCGAGAAGGCTTCCTCGGAGCTGAAGTAGAACGCGACGCCGGGCTGAGGCTGGAGGCCAAAGACATAGAACGGCTTCGTCAGATCGACGACAGCGCCGTCGACGAAGGCCTTGTCGGGCGCAAAGCCGGCGCTCGCGCTCACGACCTCCTCGGCGACCTGTCGCGTGGTAGCCCGACCGCCGCTGATGGCGGCACTGCCCGCGAGCATGCGTCCCGCGATCGCGCCGATCGCCCGCATCCCGGTCGACATGTCGGTCGCGTTGAGCGGATGCGCGACAGCGCTCGAGAGCCGCACCGACTCGATCTCGGGAAGAATGCGGCTGGGCAGCGGCGGCAGCGGTTCCGACAGGCGTCCCCGAATCCAGTACGCCTCAACGCCGCTCACCGTCGTCTTGCCGGTCTTCGCGCAGTCGGCCTCGAGGCGGATGCGACCGGTGCGCGTCAGGCCCGCCGTACCGTCAGTCGCGACCTTGGTCGACTCGCCACAGTTCGGCTGCGTGGTCTTGAAGCCGCGCCAGACTTGCCCGTCCCAGGTACTCCCACACGAGGCTGAAGGGCTCGCTGCCGGCGTGGGTCAGCTCCAACTCCACGTCGACGCGCGCCCGGCCAGCCAGCGCCAGGAGCGTATCGTGCGCGATGTAGAGCGCGTGTGGCGTCTCGACGAGGCGCCTGCGCTCGAAGGGAGTGAAGGGCGTCGCCGTCGCGAGCGCGGCGCTGTCGTCGATGTATTGATCGCGTCCCGGCCAGAGGCTGACGACGCTGACGAGGCGCGCCGACGCGAGACCCGTCGCGCGCTCGGTCTCGAAGACGAGTTGTCTGGAGCTCTCTGGCGGCGGCGGCGCGGCGACGCGCGTTCCCGCCGGGACGTGGCCGTCAGCCGCCTGCGCCGACAACCGAAAGACGACCGGCGCGCGCGCCGACTGCGCCGGCACGAGATCGATGCCGAGGACGTCGAGGAACGCCAGCAGGTTCTTGTCCGGCGCCTGATTCAAGCGCTGCAGGATGGTGTACACGTAGCGCGCGACGATCTGTACGAGCGCGGCGTCAGGACCGCTCGCAGACGGCACGCCAGGTCGGAAGATAGCCGGGCCGGCGCGCAACAATGGCCGCCGCGATCTCGGTGACCTGCCGCGAATCGACCTGCAGACGTGGAAGCGTCGTCACGCCTGCCCCCCTTCTTCCAGATAGAACGGATAGACGAGGTTGTGCAGCGTGTTCGTGGCCCTGACCAGGTACGAGACCTCGATGCGGACGAGATTGCCTTCCTGCCGATCGAGCGACGTTTTGACCTCTTCCACGTCGATGCGCGGCTCCCAGTCGACGAGCGCTTCCTGCACGCGCGTGCGAATGAGCGCGAGCAGCGTCGTCGAGAGCGGCTCGAACACGAAGCCGCGCGAGCCCGGCGCCGAAGTCCGGCCGCATCAGCCGCTCGCCTGGCTCGGTGCCCAGGATGATCCGGATCGACTGGTAGATGTCCTCTTCGTAGACGGCCATGTCGATCGAGCCGTCCGCCTCGAGCCGCGGAGGAAATGCCCATCCGATGCCGAGAAATGCCTTCGTTGGATCTGGTTTGCTGGAGGTCATCGCGTCATCCTCCGATCAGCACCGTCGGATGCCCCATCAGGATGGGAGCGCCGCACGCCGTGAGATCGCCCATGCGCGCCGCCGGCCGGCCGCCGATGAGCACCGTGGCGCTGCCCTTGACGATCGGCGTCGGCGGATGGGGCCCTGGCGGTACCGGAATCGCGCACGCGTGCATGTCGCCGACGACCGCGGCCGGCAGGCCGCCGATGAGCACCGTCGGCACGCCGGGACCGGTAATCACGCCGGGATGCCCTGTGGGATCGGTGATGCGGGCCGCTGGTGGCACGGACAATCTCCTTTGCTTTCGCTGCTTCGTCACAATCAGCCCTGAGCCTTGAGCCCCGAGCCCCGACCGCGGCCTGATCCCCACTGTTGGGAGCCTAGTTAATCTTCACCAGCGCGCCAGTGATGTTGATGGCCGCACCGGAGATGTTCACGCTGCCGACCGCGGCCAGGTTCAGATTCGCGGCCGCGATCGTGATTCCGTCCTGCGTCATGTTGATCACGTTGCTCCCCGCCATGATCTGGATGCCGGCTTGCGTCATGTTGATCACGTTGGCGCCGAACATCACGACGACCCCCGCCGGCGAGAGCAGAATCGTCGGCGGCCCGGCTGGCGTGGGCGGCGTCGGCAGGACGACCGGCGGCGTCGGACCGGTCTGGATCGTGATCGTCGGCGGCGCTTCGGTCATGACGATCTGATTCCCGACGAGTGTGCGCACAGCCCGAATCTGCGGCACCGGCGACTGGAGCGGCGGCGGCGCCATCGCCGTCCACAGCGACCCGATGACGTAGGGCACGTTGATGTCCCCCTGCTCGAACGCCACCAGCACTTCGTCGCCGATGTTGGGGATGAAATACATGCCGTGCGTGATGCCGGCCATCGGCACCGCGACACGCGCCCACGGACTGAGATCCAGGCTGTCGATGAACGGCAGCTGCACCTGGACGCGGCCGAGCGTCATCGGATCCAGGACGTTGATCACCCTGCCCGTCGTGACCCCGTAGAACTTCGGCCGGGTCTTCTCGATCGATTCGGTCGGGCGCTCCAGCGTCTCCTCAATCACGGCAGAATCTCCTTCCGCGCCTCGAAGCTCGTGCGATAGCCGCTGGCGTCGATCGTGTGCGTCGCGCTCTTGACGCGTGTAGTTGCCGCTGAAGTCCGGCCCGAGGCCTTCGAGCCGGATCACCGCGTCGGCGCGGATGCGCGGGTCGCCGATCGTCGAGCCGCTGGCCGTCAAGCGGTTGTTCAACTTGTTGCGCAGCTCGCGGTAGATCACGAGCGCGCTGTTGGCGATGTCGGCCGGGCTGCTGATCGGCTGGTCGACGATCGTGTAGGCAGGACCGCTCACCGCTTTGGCGCCGGCCGCCGCCGCGCCTGGCAGCACGCTAGACGACGAGCGCCTCGCGGTCGAAGTCCCAGCCGACCGTGACCAGGAAGCTCAGAGGCATCTTCGCGCAGCGTGAACTTCATCGAGACGGACGCCACCTGGCCGACGGTGCTGATTCGCGGCGAGAAGTCCATCAGCGACTCGCCCCACGTCAGCGTCAGGCGCGGCGTGTACTCCTTGACGAAGCGCGAGAGATACATTGTGTGGCCGTCGACCCAGAAGTCGGCGTCGTAGGTCGCGGCGATCTTCTTGAGGAGGTCGAGATCGCTCTGCCCCTTCCTGCTTCGTGCCGGTGCCCTTGAAGATCACGTTCACGACCGCAGCGCCGTCGACGCCGCGATGATCACCGGATCGATCGCCGGGATGAGCAGGTTCTCGGCGCTCAGGATCGCCGCGACGAGCGCGTCGGGCAGCGGCCCGAAGCCGCGCGCGTACGGCCCGCGCGTCAGGCGATTCAGGTAGTCGTGCGCGACGATGCGTCATCGACGGCATGCCGCCGTTCGGAAAGCTCGCCTGCACGCCGGTGATCTCGCCCTCGAACACGTCTTCGAGCGATCCCGCCGCGTAGCCGATCGCCAGGCGTCAGCGGTGTTGTCGATGTCGAACAAGCCGTCCGGGGCGACAGGACGCCTGGCCGACGGGATCGATGCCAATCGCCGTCGGGAACGGCTGAAAGCCCAGGCCGCGGATGTGGTTCTGCAGCCAGCGCAGGTTGGGGTTCGCGAGCCCGATCTCGACCCGATCAGCGGCGTTCACGCCGTCCTGATACTGGACGCTGGTGATCGACGCGCGCACCGGCCCCGGCACATTGGCGTCGTTGATCCTGAGGCGGTACTCCGGCGCGTAGGTGGCATAGGCCGTCATGTCAGCGCATCACCTCTCCGCTGTCCGGATCGATGAAGGGCAGCGATGGAATCTGCAGCTTCTGACCGACCGTCAGGAGCCGCGGCTGATCGATCCCGTTGGCGATCGCGATTGGCCGCCAGACCTGCGCGTTCCCGTACTCCTGGGTCGGCGATCGCCGTGATCGTCTCGCCTTCCGTCACCACGTGGACCTTGGTGAAGTCCGCCGTCTGGCGGTTGACCTCTTTCGACTCGCGATCGGCGTCGATGAACTCGTTGAACGTCACGTTCATGCGCGCACGCACCGGCGTCCCATCCTCGGCGAACATGACGAAGCGCTGCGCCGCCCGCGCCAGCACGCAGCGGAACTGCAGCGACGCCCAGGACACCCGCAGCACCGGCGGCGCGTGCAGCTCGGAATCGATCGCCATCAGCTTGACGATCCGGTTCATATCCTCGCGGACATCCCGCTTCGGCAGCGACGGCGAATCGAAGCTGTCGAAGAACAGTTCCGCCTCGAGCGTCCGCATGTTGCCGTGCACGAACTGCAGCAGCGGTCCCGAGAGCCCCGGGATCGCCTGCGAGGCGAAGTTCGTGTCCTGATTGAGCGTGTACTCTTCAGGATTGAAGAGCACGCTCAATCGCTGGCCGGAGTGCTCGACCGTAATCTGCAGTTTCGTCAAACCCATATTGCCGTCCGGGTCGAAAGGTGACTGTTGCGAGCCGCGGCCCTCATGCCGGCCGTCCAAGCCGCTCGCGATACGCGACGATGCGCCGATCTATCTGCCGGATGACGCGCTCGGTGAGCAGGTTGACGCTGCCTTCGGTCAGCTGCGCCGCCTCGACCGGCATCCTGCCGCCGGACATGGTCGGCGCCGTCGATCGATGTGCCGCCTCGTGCGCCGGCGCTTGACTCGCGTTCCGCTGCGCCCGGTCAAGGTTGTGAAGCGTTCGAGACACGGCCGGCGCCCGCTCTTCGATGCGCGCGCCCGAACGCAATGCCAGCCGCATCCGCTCATGAATCGCTCTACCGGCATCTGGCACGACACCGGGTCGAGGCTGCTCCGCCCTCGCCAGCACGCGCTCGAGAGGCGTCCACGCATTGTCCGCACGGCGCCCGCCGACATCAGGAGACACACTCGCCTCGTGCGTCGATCGCATCGTCAACCACTGAAAGCCGCGGCTGTGCTCTCGCCGTTCTCCTGTGGCGCCGAACAGGCTCGCACCATTCCGCTGCGCGATAATCCGTTCGATCGCCGGCAGCGAGAGACGCAGGCTGATGCGCGGCGCCCAGCTCCATGTCGTCTGGTGCCGGTGCTCATGTCGGAACGTCGGTGAGGCAGCCTTGCGCATGGTCAGCGTGAGCATGCCCGGCGAACGGCGAATGGCGGCGTACCGCTCGCTGTGCCTCTGCGCCCACGACGTCCATCGGCCTGCCGACCCTGCGATCACGACGACACCCCTTCGTTCATGCGCTGGTTGATCCCCGACATCTCGCGCACCCACCGACGCCGGTCCGCGTGCTCCAGTTCGAGAATCGCGTCCGGCTCCCAGTGAAAGTGATACGCGACGAAGGCTACCTCCTCGTAAAGCGTGGTGAGGGGGTAGCCTACGACCCCCCCACGCCGGTCATCTCCACCTCGAACTCGTGCGCGCAGC
This sequence comes from uncultured Acidobacteriota bacterium, assembly GCA_963773005.1. Lineage (GTDB taxonomy): Bacteria > Acidobacteriota > Vicinamibacteria > Vicinamibacterales > 2-12-FULL-66-21 > DATBJJ01. Next base: position 174,241 of record CAVYZR010000009.1, on the reverse strand, counting down.
GCGGACACGTCGCGGCGACGTGCGCATGCCCGCCGCGGTTGATGTGGTTGTAGAACTCCTGCAGGTACGCGAGGTCCGACGCGTACAGCCCCTCGATGACCTTCGGGTTGACCTGCGCGACCGATCCCAGCCGCGTGATCACGCGCGAGAGCAGGATGACAATCAGGTAGGCCTGGTTTGTCTGCACGCGCGGATCCCGCAGCGGTCCAATCTCGTCGGCCGCCGTGGCGAGACGCATCGTTCCATCACGATGCAGCGTGCCCTCGTCGTCCTGATAGCCGATCGGCAGCGTGAACTCGTACTCGGTCTGGATCATGATCAGGCCCTTTCCAGCCGCTCGACGGCGAGCTCCAGCGTCTCGATCGCGACGTCGGTGCCCTTGGCGCTGAAGTCGGGGCCGTCCCACTTCGTCGGCCACGCGTCGAAGAAGTTCCAGCGCACCTTCTCCTGGCCGTCGACGTCGAGCAGAATGATGCTGCCGTTGCGGCGCTCGATGCGGCCGCGCGTCACGTCGCGAAACCAGTCGTAGAGCTCCTTCGAGTCGGTGAGGCCCCACTTGAGCGTGACGTTGCTGTACTTGGTCAGGCCGGGCAGCTTGCGCACCGTCGTGTCCTTGCCGCCCTCGCGGTACTCGATCGGGTCGCTGTCGGCGCTGAAGCCCGAGCAGTCGCTGAACCCGGCCTGCCGTATGCCGTCGATCTCGACCAGGAAGTTGAAGTTGCGGTACGGGTCGACCCGCTGTCCGGTTGCCATAGCGTCCTCCTGAAGCGTGTGAATCGCGACGGCGTTACGCCGCCGGCAGCGTGACCTGCGAGATCCGGAAGATGACGAACTCGGCCGGCTTGACGATCGCCACACCGATCTCGGTCACGACCTGCCCGAGATCTCGCACCTCCGGCGGGTTCGTCGTCTCGTCGCACTTGACGTAGAACGCCTCCTCCGGCGTCGTCCCGAAGAGCGCGCCGTCGCGCCACACGTTGGTCAGGAACGCGGTGACCGCTGCGGTTGATCCGCTGCCACAGCGGCGGCGTGTTCGGCTCGAAGACGACGAACTGCGTGCCCTCGTCGATCGACTCGCGCAGAAAGTTCATCAGCCGGCGCACGTTGATGTACTTGAACTCGCCGTTGTCGTCGCCGCCGAGCGTCCGCGCGCCCCAGACCTTGAGGTTGCCGTCGAAGCTGCGAATGACGTTGATGCCGTCCGGGTTGAGGCCGTCCTGCTCGTTCTTCGTGACGCGGTACTCCAGGCCGAGCGCGCCGCGCACGATCTCGTTGGCGGGCGCCTTGTGGACGCCGCGCTCCTGATCGACGCGGGCGTAGACGCCGGCGATCGCGCCGCTCGGCGGGATGAAGATGAGCCCTTTGGTCGTGGCGTCTTTCTCGGTGACCGGATCGAAGATCTGAATGCGCGGAAAGTAGAGCGCCGCGTAGTTGCTGTCCCTGACGGTGCCCTGGATGGTGGCGACGTCGATCGTGGTCGTCACCTGGCCATCGATGATCGCGAAGCGATCCTTCAGGTTCTCGCAGTGCTCGATGACCGCGAGCTGCACGGCCGCCGCCAGCGCGCCTGGCGCCGCGACGATCGCGATCTCGTCGATCGCCTCGAACTTCTTCAGCGCCGCCTGCACGCTCGCCGTGCTGGCGACGTCGTCGATGCGGACGACGTGACAGCGCGTGCCGCCGTTGTTGAAGAAGGCGTAAACCGCGTGGGCCAGTGTCTTGTTCCCCGCCTGCACGTCGCCGAACTGGTTCTTGAACTGCGGCCAGCTCGTGACGAGCCGCGGCTCGTTGAGCGGCGCGATGTCGAACCGATCCGCAGCGACAACTGCCGCTGGATCCAGCGGCCGCCCCGGCCTGAAGGGCATCACGAATGCGGTGTCGCCCTTCTTTCCGCCGTCGGGCACGTAGTCCGCCGGATTGGCCACGGCCGTATCGACGACGCCGATGAACCCCGCGGTGCTCGTGCCGACTCCTGCGATCGGCGGTGTGCCGGGCACCTCTTCGACATAAACACCGGGCGACAAATACTGAGGCATGCGTATCCTTCCTCTCAGGGTGTAAGGCTGACGTCGAACGCGTCGATCGCGGCGCCAGGAACCACGATGGGTGTATCCAAGGTCGCGAATCCTGGCGCGACCGTGTGCAACGTGTAGCCTCCAGGCTGCAGGCCTTGGAAGCGGAACCGGCCGTCGGCTGTCGTCGTCGTCGACACGCCCGATTCGACGATCGTCAGATCGGCGCCGCCGATGCCGGCGAGCGTCGCGGCATCGCGCACCGTGCCGCCGATCGAGAACACCGACTCCATCACGCCGGTGGGCTCGATCTGCTGCAGGCGGATTTCCTTCGTCGAGACCGGCGGCCCTTCCGGCAACTCGAGCCCGAGCTCCATGGCGATCGTGACGCTCACCGAGAACGCGGGCCGCGGCGGCATGCCGAGCGCGCTCCAGAATTCGCCGTTGTGCCGGCCGCCGTCCATCTGCGCCACCAACGTCGGCGGCGGAAACGGCTGCACCGCCAGCGCGCCCTGCAGGAAGGGGGCGGGGATCTTCGGGAATCGGCTCAGCCACAACACCGCCTGCCCGAGCAGGCGATGCTCCTCGACGATCCGTGCGGCGCCGACGGCGTTCGACCAGGCCGTCACGAGGTACATGCAGGTGACGCGCAGCGGCGGCTGACGTCGGACGAACGTGCCTGCGACGATGTCGGTGATCGGCACGGGATCGCGTAGCTCGCGATTCTCTTTCACCTCGTAGAGAAAGAGATTGACCGTGGGCTGCCCCGGGGCAAAGTTCTTGTCGGGCGTCTCGAAGCTGACGTCGGCGTTGCGCAGCTCCACCGGTGCGGCACCGTTGTCGAGGATCACGCGCAGCGTCTGGTCGAGGTCGTTCAACATGGGCGTCGCAGATCCGCCGGACGAATCACGAGATGGAACACACCGCGTCGGCCGGCCACGAATTCGGCTGTCGTGGACGCGTGCCGCAAGCGCCAGATCAATCGCGTGACTTGGCGCGCGCGCCATGCGCTGAGGCGCTGCGGCGCACGTGAGAGCGTGTAGTGCAGCAGGTGAACCGAACCGGCTGCCACGCCGCCGGAAATCCGCACGCCGGCGGCGAACGATTCGATGCCGATCGCATGAGCAGTTCCAGGTCGGTCGGTTTTCGACGCGAGTCGATCGATGGCTTCCGCGACGTCCCGGATGTCGCCCGCGGTCAGCGATGGCAGGCGGCGACCGGCCGCAACAACGACCGCCAGGCCTGCCGCGAGCACGCCACTGACGGGAGCGTGCCACCACACGGCGGGCACGATGCCCATCCGCTCGGCGGCGACGACCGCGAGCGTGAGCGCGACGCTCGTCCACTGCGCCTCGGAGGCGCCGAGCACCGCCGGACGCAAACAATCGCCGCGGAGGAGCTCGAGACCAAAGCGCGCCGCGCTGTAGGAGACGACGGTCCACGCGAGCGGCGCTGCGGCGGGCGCGCCGCGCAGGATCATGACGACCCCAACCGCCATGACCGTCCCAATGCACAGGGCTTCCACCGCCTGCAGCGGGAACAGCCGAACGCCGACCAGGTGCGGCGAGAATCCCTCGTCCGCGTGCGCGCGCCCGTACCGGATACCCCACGCGCACGGACGCCCATGACAGCAGCCAGCCATCAGACATCCCACGCGGCCCGTCGTCAGGCACGTGGCCAGACCGAGCACGATGAGGTCCAAATACGGGAGCGACGGCTGACCCAGAGCGAGGAACATGAGCGCCACACCGATCGCGACGACGATTGCATAGTGGAAGTAGGTGAAGCGCTCGCGGCCGGTCACGAGTCTCGTGAGCCACGCGAGCGTCAGCGCCGTTGCAAGGCCGCAGGCGAAGGCGGCGGCCGCGAGCAGCATCGACAGTCCGCGGACGCGCGCCAATGTCTCGATCAAGACCAGACTCGAGATGACGCCAACGGAGACGCCGAGCCCGTAAGCGGGCACGTTCCATCTTCCAAAGACGTGCACGTCGGTGCGCGGCACGCGATCGCAGACGGCGTTGAGCGCGGCGATGAGTCTGGAGCTCAAAGCGTGCATTGTCTAGGGCCTCCGTCCCGAGCGCCGCCCCGGCGCCGCCCTGGCCTTCTGCAGCACGATCACGAGGTTGTTCACCGACGTCAACTGATCCGCGGCGCGCGCCTGGAAAATCCGTGACGCCGGGTCATCGGTCTTGAGCAGATCGAGACCGTCTTGCAGCTTGGGCACGATCTCGTCGTTCGAGACGAACATGTCCGAGCCCTTCCGCCGGATGTGCGCGATCGAATGACCGTCGGAGAAGCGGTTGTCGATGAGCTCCTGGGGCGTCGCGGCCACGCCGTTGACGAATTTCACGAGCGTGCCGCCTGCCTCCCTGAGCAGGAAGGCACCGAGCTGCGCGTATCCACTGCACACGAGCAGCCGGATGCCGGTGATCGACGGCTGGCGCTTGAAGAGCTCGGACGCGTCGTTGACCTTCATGTCCTCGAGCGTGGGATGGCCGCGATGGAGGTAGTAGGCGCGGGCGTAGGCCTGGTAGGCTGCCGCGACTTCCGTGTTCGGCGCACCGGCGAGCTTCCGGAAATACGCCCGGACATCCTGCTGCGTCGGCACGAAGCGCGACGCCGGCGCCTTCTTGTCGCGCATCTCCTGGTGGACCTTGATCTGGGCGATCAACCGCTCGGCGTACTTGAGGAAGAACCCGAGCGACTCGTTGCTCTTGAAGACCAGCCTGAAAGCGTTATCGGCCTGGTCAGTCTTCGCCGTGCTGAACTTCTTGATCTCGGCAGGATCCGGCGGTGCGGAGTTGGGCGTGTTCACCCGCAGGAAGCTCTCGAGCACGAAGACGACCGTCTCGATCGCCTTCGGCATCTTGGCCGCATCGTCTTTGACCTGGCCGATCTTCGACGTGATCGAGTCGACGGTCTTGGTGAGAAGCCGGCGATCGTACTCGTAGCCCTTCTCCCTGGTGCCTTTCATTCCGTCGATGAAGTCGATGAGCTCTTCGATCTTGAGCGACAGCTCGTAGCCGTCCACAGAGGTGCTCGCGGCGGCCAGGGCCTCGAGCGCTTCGCCGGCGGCATCGGATGACTTACTCAAGGCCGGATAGCGATCCTCGACGCTCCGGACCTCGCTCAGCTCCTTGGATACGACATCGAGCTTGAGGCGCACCTTGTCGAGGCCGGACGTGTTGGGCTGCCCGCCGAGAGTCTTCAGCGTGGCCACCACACCTTCGACCCGTTTGCGCTCTTTCGGATCGAGATTGACGACGGCGACGTCCTCGGGAACGCCCTGTTTCCCCTGTGCTTCGTCGACCCACTTGCCGACTGCCTTGAGCTCTTCTGCCGCTTTGGCAAGGGCCGCATCCCGTTTGGCGGTTCCGGCCGGCGTGAAGCGCGCACGACGCTTCGCTTCGGCCTCTGCTTTGGCCTTGCGATCTTTGTCTGCCGGCGTCTCGGTCTTCTTCTTGTCCGAGCCGCCACACCGGCGCAGCGCGAGGCCGGAGCGCCGCTGCGGCATCGGCAGTTCCCGACGCGCACCGGGCGCGCCGCCCCACAGGAGCCCAACGGCGCCCGCGGCGGCGACGTCCGCGTCCGCTTCGAGGACGCCTTCACCTGTTCCGCGATCCGCTCGGGCGGCAGTCGCCGGCGCAGCTCCGTTCTGTTGAACGACATGTGCGAGCTCGTGGGCCAGGAGCGCGTCGCCGATCATCGTCCCCGGCCGGTACTCGCCGGAGCCGAAGGCGACGTCGCGGCCGACGGTGAACGCGTGCGCGCCGAGCTCGTCTGCGACTTTGGCGGCGCGCGTATCCGTATGGACGCGCACGTGCGCGAAGCTCGTGCCGAACGCGCCCTCCATCCGCGTGCGCGCGCCAGGATCGAGTGACTGCCCTCGTCCGAGTCGCTGTTGCACCTCACCCGGATGCGCGGATCCGCCCGATCCTGTCGCGCGTTGCTTGAAGAGCACCCTCGCCGCGCCGGCGACGGCACTGCCGATCGCGCGGCCCACGGACTTGGCCGCGCCGGAGATCGCGCGTCCCACCGCCGTCAGCCCAACGCTGACCAGTCCCGAGAGCGTGACGCCCGGCATCCCTGCTTCAGCAAACTCGGGAGGCAGCCCCGCGACTTCGCCGCTGCGGCGCCACTCGACCATGCCCCGCTTCACGCGTGCCGTGACGTACTCGACGTATTCCGCCCCGGAGCCGGCAGCACCAGACTCCGGCGCGTACTTCAGCAGCGCGCGCTCGACTTGCGCCGCCGGCTGCTTCGAGTAGTGCGCGAACCAGCGCTCGATGTAGGGGCAGCCCTGCGCTGACCAGATCGTGCCCCGCAGCCCTTCCTCGGCCACCTCGCACACGCGTACCCGCAGCGCCTCGAGGAACTCGCTCTTGCGCAGTTGTCCGCGCTCGAGAGTGTCCGTCTCGTCGTCAACGATCCACCGCCGCGCCGGGCTCGATGGCTCGACGTCTCGTCCCTGATCGGAGGACACCGATGGCGCAGATGATCTGGCCTTACGCTGGATCGTGATTGCCGAGGGCGCGCGCAACGGACGGGCGCCGTCGATTGCCGATGGCGCGCCTCCGTCGGACGGACTCGCCGCGCCGCCGGAGAGCCACTGGCCAACCGCTTGGTTCCCGGCATGACGCTGGAGGCGCAGCACATCGACCAGCGGACCCGGCGCTGCCGCGGCTCGCTGCGGGACGGAACCCGAGCGCGTCGTTGCGCCTCGATGCTCGGCGGTCTTCGATGGCGCGGGATTCGGCATCGCGTCAGAGCTCTGTGCCCGCCGCTTGGTTGATCGCGGCCTTCAAGGCCTTCTTCTGCGTGTCGTTCGCGCCGGCCGCGCCGAGCGCCTCGTCGAGCACCGCCTCGGCGCCTTTTTCGATCGCCGCGTGCGCGCCGTCGCGAATCTTGCCGCGATACTTTTCGGGAATGCCGAGCCTGCGGCTCGCACTGTCGACGGCCTCGTCCACGACTTTCCAGAATTCCTTCGTGAGCGATGTCTTGGGCGCGGCCGGGATCTTCGTGTGCAGCGCTTCCCTGATCTGGCGATCCGAGCGCTCCTCGTCGGTCTCGGGCCTGGGCTTGTAGTGCAAATCGATATCGATCTTCTTGGTCGGCTCCGGTGCGCTTGGACTGGCCGCGGAAAGGGGAATGACGATCGTGACGCGGCGGTTGCGCGCCCGCTGCCGTTCGAGCTCCGGCTTGGCGCCTTTCTCCTCCTCAGCAGGCTCCGATCCGCCGTGCGCCGTGCCGCCAACCGTCGGCTTGCCGGTGGCTTTTGCCGTCAGCAGCCGGATGACCTGCTCGCGCCGTCTCGCCGAGAGCTTCAGGTTCTCGTCGACGGTGCCCTCCTGAGAGGCGTAGCCATCGACCGTGATCGACGGATCGAGCATGAAGCGCAGCTCGTCGGACAATTTCTCGACCGCGTCGAAGTTCGCCGCATCCAGGAGAAACAGGTTGTGGCCGAAGTAGAGGGTCGCGACGATCGCACCCGGAAACCGCGTGACGACCGGCGCCGGGATGTCGCTCGAGAGCAGACGCAAACGCTCACCCGCACCGGGCAGCGGCGCGCGCTGGATCGCTCCGGGCGTGCCTTCCCCGCGACGCGCGTCCACGACGTGGGTCAGTTCGTGCGCCAGGAGCTCGCGGCCTTCGGCGTTGCCCGGCGCATACTGACCCGCGCCGAAGACGATATCCTCTCCCGCCGTGTAGGCGCGCGCCTCCGACGCGCGCGCCGAGTCCGCCGCCATCGGATCGGTGTGCACGCGGACGTCCTTCAGGTCCTGCCCAAACCGCGCTTCCATCGTCTGCCGCGTCGACTCGTCGAGCGCGTGGCCTGCCGCGCGCGCGATCGCCGCATCGACGATGGCGGGAGGATTCCTGCAGCTCGTGATGCTCGTTCCCGACGAGGCCCTCGACGGCGCGATTCCCCATCGCGCGCTGCGCCGCCCACACGTCGGCCGTACGCGACGCCTTGCGCGGCTGGCCGGCGCGCCTGGTCGACACGCGCCCCTTGCGATCGCGCGCCACGCCTCGCTTGGGACTCCGGCCCATCTCAGACTCCCACCTGCTCGCGGTCGTCGCGCGCCGCGCGCTCGCCGCCGACGAGCTCCGGCGCAACCTTGCCCATCTTCTGGTACTCGCGTTTCGTCGCCTGCAGCACGTGCCGCGCGCCCACCGACTGTCCATCGCCGGCCGCGAGGAACGCCGCGTCGAGCACGACGCTGCGAATGCTCCCGCCGGCGAGCTTGAAGGACCGCGCCAGGCTGTCGACGTCGATGTCGGGATCCCGCGGCAGCTCCGGCGGAAAATGCACCTGCCAGATCCGCCGCCGATCCGCTTCGTCGGGAAACGGAAACTCAACGATGAAGTGGAGGCGGCGGACGAACGCCTCGTCCATGTTCTGGCGCAGGTTGCTCGCGAGGATCGCCAGCCCGTCGTACTCTTCCATCCGCTGCAGCAGGTACGAGATCTCGACGTTGGCGTAGCGGTCGTGCGAGTCGCGGACTTCGGATCGTTTCCCGAAGAGCGCGTCCGCTTCGTCGAAGAAGAGGATCACGTTGGCGCTCTCCGCGGCGCTGAAGATGCGCTCGAGGTTCTTTTCGGTCTCGCCGATGTACTTGCTGACGACCGACGACAGGTCAATCTTGTAGAGATCGAGCCCGAGGTGCTGCGCCAGGACCTCCGCGGCCATCGTCTTTCCAGTGCCGGGAGGGCCGGCAAAGAGCGCGTTCACGCCGCTATTGGACCCGAGGCGGCGCGCGAACCCCCAGTCGCCGAGCACGCGCTGCCGACACCGCACGCGCGCACACACCTGCTGCAGCTGCCCGCGCGCATCGTCGGGAAGCACGATGTCGTCCCAGTCGTGGCGGGGGTCGACGCGACGTGCGAGGGCGTCGAGCTCGGACCCGGTCTGCAGCCGTGCGGCCGCGAAGAGATCCGAGGCGATCGCGTCGGGGTCTGGTGCGTTGTCGGGGTCGACGCGCCACGCCGCGCGGTTGTGCGCCGTCGCGACGGCGTCAGCGATCTGCCACGGCGTCAGGCGAAACCGATCCGCCAGCGCGCCGATCCGCTCGTCGTCGAGATGGACGCCGGCAGCCGTCAGCCGCGACTCCCAACACTGGCGCCGCTCAGCGAACGCCGGCGTCTTGAAGACCACTTCAACGACGCCGAGCGGCCGCACCTCGAAGGCAACCCACGGACGCACGCCGGCGAGGATGGTGAACGTGGCGCTTTCGTTCACGGCGGCGACGAACTGCCTGTAGTAGACGTGCCGATCCTCCCCCTTGAGCGCATCCAGGCCTTCGAGATACAGCACGGCGCCCTGCAGCCAGGCCTCGCGAAAGAGGAGCGTCAGGCTCACGCCAAAGTCGACGTCGCTCGCGAGCGCGCGGGCGACGTCTGCTGCGATGAGCGGTACGTGACGCTCCGCGGCGATCGCCTCGGCCACGCCACGCTGCTCGGACGCGCGGGTGCCGCGGAAGTACAGGCGAAGCGGCATCTCGTGCGGAGACGTATGTGCCGCAAGGGTCGCGAGCGCCGCTTTCATCGCCGCGGGCAGCCCCGTCTCGGCGAGCGTGAGCGCCGGCGTGACACGCTCGGCACACGACGCCAGCCGCGGATCGAGCGCCTGCTGGCCGAGCAGGACGTTGACGATCTGGTCGTCGAGCCGAAGATAGTGCGCGAGGAGCGGCGGCTGGAACTGATTCGGATCGGGCAGGAGTTGCAGCAGCCGATGCCGCACAAGCGGCGCGCCCGGCGCCAGGTGGGCGCGGCGCGCGATGCGCTCCCCTTTCGACGCGCATAGCAGATTGAGCGCCAGGTCGAGCGTCGGGTGACGCCGCGTCACATCGTCCTGCAAGTAGCCGTAGAGCCGCTCGTACTTCAGATCGACGTGCGGCGCGAGCGCAAGGAGGACAATGTCGAGATCGAACGCCGACAGGTCGAAGGCGGATGCAAGCCAGCCCCACGGCGACGACGCGGATACATCTGCATCGCTTGCCGATTGCTCGATCGCTGCGGCCGGCGGAGGCGCGAGCAGCGGCGCTCCAGGCTCGCGCTGCAACAAATGCAGGGCGTCCTCGTGACTGACATACAGCCCGCGATAGCGATCGCCCGGACCCTGCGTCCCGTAGGCCGCGGCGGCAGCCTGGACGGCCGCGGACAACTGCCCGTCGAGCCGCACGAGCGCGGCCGAGAGATCGTCGAGCGAGCGTTCAGCAGTCACCAGCATGCGAGGGTTCCGCCCCGGCCGACGTCACGTTCGGAGCCGCGGAATCCCAGTCGACACCAGTGGCGTGAGACGCGGCGTCTTTCGAGCGTCTCAGCACCGTCTATTGAGCGCGGATGCCGTGTTTAGACGCGGATCACGCGTCCTCAGCAGCGTCCTTCAACCGGCCGATAATACTGACCGTGTCGGTTCTTCTTCACCTGATCAAGTGGCAGCTCGGACTGGCGCCCGGTGAGGTCTGGACGAGCTCGGCCGAGCGCGACTGCCTCGCCCGCTACGCGGCTGGCCAGCGTCTGCTCGCGGAAATCGGCGTCTGGCACGGAGGCACATCGTGCAGGTTGCGGACAGCGATGGCATCGGACGCTACGTTGTACGCTATCGATCCCTATCCGCCGGGCCGTCTCGGTTTCAGCATCCCCCGGATCGTCGGCAGGCGCGAGGTCAATCGCATACGAAATGGCCGCGTCGTGTGGGTGAGGATGAGTGGCGCAGCCGCGGGCCGAAGCCCGGCAATCCAGCAGGTCGCTCCGTTTGACTTCATTTTCGTCGACGATGCGCAGAGTTATGAGACGCTGCGAGAGGAGTGGGAGACGTGGGCGCCGCTCGTGCGGGTCGGAGGGATCATCGCCCTGCACGATACCCAGACATCGCCGGGAGACAGCGGGCGCGAGCAAAGCAGCGTACGATATGCCCGCGAGGTGGTGTTCAGGGATGAACGCTTCGAGGTGCTCGAAACCGTGGACCTTCTGACCGTCCTTCGGCGGCGCGCGATCGTTGAATGACGAGGCGGCCCCGCATCATTGTGACGGCGGACGATTTCGGTCTGCATGCCGCCGCCAATCACGCCATCGTTGACGTCCTCACCTCGGGGATCGTGTCGCACACGAGCATCATCACGAATATGCCGGGGTTCGAGGAAGCTTGCGAGCTGGCACAGAGTCGCCGATTCTCCGATCACGTTGGCGTGCATTTCAACCTGACGCAAGGCCGGCCGTTGACGGAAGCGATCCGCCACTTGCCGGGCTTGTGCGTGCAGGGAGAGTTCGCACCGTCCAATCGTTGGAATGGTTTTCGGCCTCTGGGCCAGGAAGCCAAACGTGCCGTGGCCGAGGAGCTGCGCGCGCAAATCGCGGCTGCCCGAGCCCGCGGCCTGCGGCTCACGCATCTCGATTCGCACAACGACTCACACATCGGTCCCAATATCGCCGGTATCGTCGCCGCGCTTGCGCGCGAAGCGGGGATTCCGCGGGTCCGCCCGGCGAGAAACTGCGGCCGCCGCCAGGGCGTCGTGCAGTTCGTCTGGCGTCGTCGATACAACGCCTGGCTGAAGCGCCTGGGACTGATGCAGGTGCAGTACTTCGGTTCGACCGAAGATCTTCTGTGGCTGGCAGAGCGTGGGAGACTCGGGCCCTCCGTGTCGGCCGAGGTGATGACGCACCCGGCGCGTGATGCAGATGGCATAGTCCTCGACACCCCGTTCGAGCAACCGCTTGCCGAGCGCATCCGCAGGGTCCGCTCGTGCTTCGATCCGACGTGATCTCTTTCAGGCCTTTGCACCAACCGCCTGGATCAGGGCCATGATGTTGCCCTCAGTATCCTTGAACCACGCGGCTTTGGTCCCACCGCCGGTCGCGATGCCGTTCACCGTCTTGAGTCCCGGCAGATCGTACTCCTGGAACACCACGCCCCGCTTGCGTAGATCTGCGACTTCGGCCGCGAGATCGTCGACCTGCCAGAACGCCTGGCTCGCTTGTGACGTACCTGCGCCGCCCGACGGATACAGAAAAATCCACGAGCCATTGCCGCACTCGTAGACGACTCCGCCGGCAATCTCTTCTCGCGCAATCAGACCGACCTTCTGCTCGTAGAAGCGTCGCGCACGCGCAACATCGGCGGCGGGAATGTATGGAACGATCGGGTGATTCTTCAGCATCCCTCGAATATACCCGCCCGCGCCGCGACAGTGGCTCATGCGGAGTGAGAATTTGCGGTTCAGCTGTTGCCGTCGCTCGCGCCGACGGAGAACTTTGCCAGAGCTCCACCGTAATATTTTCATATGCTCATGAGCACCACGTCAGTTGTCGAGGGTCGGCCCGTCAACCGGTACCTTGGGATCGTCACCGGCGAAGCGATTATCGGCGCCAACGTGTTTCGCGACATGTTCGCGGCGGTCCGCGACATCGTCGGCGGACGCTCGGCAACCTACGAAAAAGCGCTCGCCGAAGCGCGCGATCTCGCCCTGGCGGAGATGCAGCAGCGCGCCGAAGCGATCGGCGCGAATGGGATCATCGGCATCGATCTCGACTACGAGGTCCTCGGCCAGGCGAACGGCATGCTGATGGTCTCCTGCAGCGGGACTGCGGTCGTCTGCTAGCTATCCGATGTCAGGTCAGGCGTGAACTGCGACAAATACTCAGCGACCTCCTGACACTTCGGATTGTTCGTCACTTCAATTGCTACCCTGGCCCAGTCGAGCGGCGTGCCGTCGTGCTCCTCGTCGTGCGCACGCACGTCGGCGCCGGCGTCGACGAGCAGCCGCGCCATCGGCAAGTCGCCGTTCCAGGCGGCTGAATGCAAAGCCGTGTGCCGGGATTGCGCGCGTGCGCGAGCATTGACATTCCCGCCACGCGCCAGCAGCCATTCGACAAGCCTCTGGTGCCCGAAATCCACGGCTCCCATCATCACACCATCGGAACGGATGACTTGTGGATCGCGTTCGATGATGGCCTCGAGCGTCTGGAGATCGCCCAGCCGGGCGTATTCCTCGGGAGCGGCCGAGACACCACGCGCAATCAGGTGCCGGACGAGCGCCTGACCTTTGGGGCCCAATCGGCTGATCGACTCGATCGGCGTCGCGCCCCACCGATCCTTCTCGTCGGTCGAGACGCCCAGTTCGAGGAGGCGATCGATTGCAAACTTGGTTCGAGCGAAGTTCAGGACTGAACCGCCGTTCGGCGGGTAGGTTGGCAGGGCGTCCTTGCCCGGTCGCAACAACTCTTCGACGCGCACATCGTCGCCAAAGAGCAGCGCCTCCATCAACCCGACGCGGGCGCCACGCCACAGCAGCTCGTCTCGCATGCCGCTGAGATCCTGATCCCTTGTCAGCATCAGCGGCGACCATTGATCGTACTGATCGTTGGTCCCGTTCACGTCGGCCCCGGCATCGAGCAGGACCTCGAACATGTCGGTTCGTTTGGTTTCGATCGCGACGTGCAGCGGCTGCGGTCGGCCGCCCCAGAACGGATGCGGGCCGACCACGTTGACCATTTGCGGCGCAGCCGCAAGGACACGGCGGACTTCGTCGATCTGACCCGTGCCGACCAGTTTGAGGAACCCCTGAACGACTTGGTCTCGCGTCAACGCGGGCGCTTTCGCAGCCGATGAGAGCACTTGTTCTCGCGCGTCGACATGCCGTTTGAGTTGGCGCCAACTGTCGAACCCGTACTCTCGTGCAAGGGCGAGCTGCGCTTCGGCCAAAAGAACGGCCGGATTCTGAACGCGCAGGCGCTTCAACTCATCTTTTGCGGACTTTTTCAACCACTCGAGGCTGGGGCGCGCGGGCAGGGAACGAGACATGCGACACCTTCTCTCCAGGAGCCCGGCGTCCGCGTTGCAACGGGCAGAAAGAAGGCGATGACGGCAGCAGGCAACAGGTGGGTTCAACCCTTTACGCGGACCGTCGGCTTCCTGGAAAGCGTCACTACGATACCACGCAACGCGGCGGTCGTCCTGATCGGTCGAGCCACGGGCGTCGCAGTTGACGCCGCACGACCTGGGACGCAACAATCGTCCGACTGCGCATGCAGACTGACATCTTTGACGTAGTGATCGTCGGGTCCGGGGCGTCGGGAGGTACCCTTGCCTCCCACCTCGCGCGGCGCGGCGTGAAGGTCGCGATTGTGGAAGGCGGTCCGCGCGTCAATACGCGGACGGACTTCAACACCCACGCGATGCCGTTCGACTTCCCCACTCGCCAGATTCCGACGATGAGAGCCGGCAAGGCCGGCTTCGATTCGGAACGGAGCCGCGGCGTCGGCGGCAAGACGATGCTGTGGAACGCGGTCGCGCTGCGCCTCAGCCAGCGGGACTTCAAGGGCCGCACGTTCGAGGGCGCGGGTGAAGACTGGCCGATCGATTACAAGGACATCGCGCCCTACTACGACACGATCGAACGGGAGATCGGTGTCTGCGGTCACCTCGATGGCCTCGAGGACCTACCCGACGGCGTCTTCCTACCGCCGGTTCCATTCAAGTGCAGCGACGAGATCATCCGGCGGTCGGCGCGATCGCTCGGAGCAGACATCGTCCATGTTCGCAAGGCCACGCTCACCGTCGCCAGCAAGACGCGCCTGGCGTGTCACTTTTGCGGCAACTGCATGGCCGGATGCGATGTGGTCGCGAAGTACAACTCTGCCGACGTCCACATCGCGCCAGCGGAAGCCGAAGGCCGCGTCACCGTCTTTCCCGACTGCATCGTGCGCGAGGTCCTTGTCTCGGACGAGAATCGCGTGACCGGGGTTCGCTACCTGCACCGCGTCCACCAGAAAGAGGGAGAAGTTCGCGGCCGCGCCGTCGTCGTCGCCTGCGCTTGCGTACAGAGCATCGCGCTGCTGATGATGTCGACGTCACGCCGCTACCCGGCGGGCCTTGCGAATTCGAGTGGGCAACTCGGCCGCCACTTCATCCCGCACTTCACCGGCGGCGTCGAGTGTGTTCTCGACGGGTTGCGCGGGAAGCCAGTGACCAACGACGAGGGTTTCCTCGATCACGCCTATCTGCCGTCGTTCAAGCACACGAACAAGGACCGCGGTTACGCGCGAAGCTTCGGGGCACAACTCAACTATCAGAATCGGCGGCTCGCCGGCTGGGCCAAGAACGTCAATGGCTTCGGGCGCGCCTACAAGGCGTCGGTCAAGGCGTCGTATCCGGCGTTCATCCAGTTCACGCCGTATGGCGAGATGCTGCCGAACCCGCAGTCGTATGTCGATCTCGACCGCGAGCGAACCGACAAATTCGGGTTGCCTCAGGCGAGGCGGCAAGTGCGGTGGGGGGCGAATGAAGAGGCGCTGTTCAACGACATGGTGCGCTGGAGCCTGGAGATGCTCCAGAAGGCGGGGGCCGAGATCCTGACGGTGCCGGACGGGCCGGCCACCAACCACGAGCTCGGCGGCTGCCGTATGGGTGGTGACCCGCGCAGCTCGGTTGTCAACGCCGACTGCCGCACGCACGATGTGCCAAACCTCTACGTGGTCGACGGTAGCGTTTTCCCATCGGCATCGGAGAAGAACCCGACGCACACGATCATGGCGCTGGCCGCGCGCGCCGCCGATCACATTTCGGAACGGATGCGGAGAGGTGAACTGTGACGGAGACGCGGCGACACGCCTTGAAGATGCTCGGCACCGTCGGCCTGACGTGCGCGTTTCCGTTCGCCGGCGACGAGCTCTACGGCCAGCATGTGCATGTCTCGCTGGCCCAGGCACCAGCAGCCGGGCCGTACGCGCCGACATTCTTCACGCCGGCGGAGTACACCACGCTCGCGCGCCTGACCGACGTCATCATTCCGCCAACCAGCACAGGAGGTGCGGCCGCCGCTGGCGTGCCGGAGTACATCGACCGCGTCGTGACGCTGAACACCGAACATCAGCAGCTGCTCCGTGCCGGACTCGCATGGCTGGAACGGCAGGCCCAAGCGCACTCTTCCCGCGGGTTCGCCGAGCTCAGCGAGACCGATCAGATCGCGATCCTCCAACCACTTAGCGATGCGATCGATCGACAGCAGCGTGAGGCACAGCAACGGCGATTTCGCAGCGACGCCAATGGACGCCTCACCTACTACGTCGCGGTCACCGATCGACACACGGCGACGCCGTCCGCCGTCCCGTCTCGACCGGCACTCGACGCGACGGATGCCGATCTGCCCGTGCGGCTCTTCCGGCTGCTGAAAAACCTGACTGCGGATGGGTACTACACATCTCGCGTCGGGTTGATTGAAGAGCTTGGGTACGTCGGAAATACTGCCCTTGCGAAGTTCCCGTCCTGCACGATCCCTGAGCAGTAGTAGGGCCGACACACCTAGGACCTGGCTCATGAATCGCCAGGGCGGTTTGAGCAGTGCGAGCGAGCGCCGCGAGCGAGCCACGCGACCGGAGCGCGCCGGCGAAGCGGCGCGCGAGAGAGCGTGTCGGGGAGTCCGAGGGGCAACGCCCCTCGGGAAGACTAGGTCCCTAATGCACCACCGGAGCGCAGAATTTGTCGAAGGCCGCGGTCAGAGCGCGCCCGATCGCCTCGGCGCTCTGGTTCTCGATCTGAAACCGCTCGAGCATGAACACGAGCTGTCCGTTGCGCAGGAGCGCGACCGACGGCGATGAGGGACGATACCCGGTGAAATAGCCGCGTGCGCGATCGGTGGCTTCGACGTCGCCGCCGGCAAAGACCGTGGCCACCGCGTCCGGCGTAACGTGATGCTGCAGCGCGAGCGCGATGCCAGGCCGGGCGCGACCAGCAGCGCAGCCGCACATCGAGTTCACAATCAGCATCAGTGTTCCAGGCGTTCCGCGCACGGCCGCGTCGACGGCTTCGGGCGTGCGAAGTTCCTTGACGCCCAGGCGCGTCAGCTCCTCGCGCATCGGCCCGATGAAAGATTCCGGATAAGGCACGTAGACTCCTTGTTTCGAGTATTCGAGAGTTTGCGAAGATCCATTTTACGACAGCTCGACGACATGGCGCTCGAGACGAAGGAATTCACGCATACCATCGAGCTCGGCCCTCAGCGCGCGACTGAATCCCGGCTCACGCGGCGGGCCGCCGTCAATGTATCCGATCCGCGCCCGCAGCGCGCCATCGACGACTGAGAGATTGCCCCAGCCGACCACGCGATCGCCCCACAACAGCGGAAGGGCGTAGTAGCCAAAGGTTCGCTTGTGCGCGGGCGTGTAGGCTTCGAAGCGATAGGCCCATCCCCAGAGTAGCTCGAATCGACGCCGATCCCACACCACAGGATCGAACGGCGCCAAGAAGCGAACGACGCAGTCGGGTGCGCCGCTCGTCGCAGACTCGTCCGCCGGCCAGTACCAGTCCACCGCTCCGACGCGCGCGTGCGCGAGCCTGGCCTTCGCGCGCTCGAGCGCCCGCTTGAGATCACCCGTCCATTGCGGCACCGCGTAGCGCAGCCGATTGACGAACCACGCCAGGCTCGAGGCAGGAAGCGGCGCATAGACGCGAACCACGATGTCGACCAGCCGGTCGAGCGAGGCGCGGCGTCCGGCCACGTCCGATGGGCCGGGCTGGTGCACATGCACGGCATAGAGCCTGATGCCGCCGGCGCGATTCGCAACACGCAGCGCGCCGCGGTAGTGCAGTCGAGTCAGCAGATGCGTGGTGGCCGATGATGAGCCGCCCCAGTAATTCGTCACCGATCCGTGCGCAAAGTGTTCGTCGACTTCCCGGGGATGGACCGCTTCTCGCGCGCGGACGAATTCCAGCAGGCTCTGCGCCTTCTTCCCCCGCACCGCCACCGCGGAGCCGGACCGCGGGTGCATCAGCATCTGCGTCGCGCGCGGCATGAAGCCGTAGTTGACGAGAAAGTCCTCCTCGATTCCCAGCGCCACGTAGCGACGCTCGAGATCGCCGGCGTGATACCCCTTCACCCGGTGGCGAAGCGTGAGGTCCTGAGCCCGCGCCGGCGCGCGAATCGGATCCGCCTGCACGAATCCCAGCCGCTCGATCGCGCGCACCAAGGTAGTCGGCCGGAAGAGGCTTCTGGAGACAGCGTAGCTGCGAAGATCGGAGAGGGGGATACTGGAGGACATTGTCAGTCGGCAGTCGTCAGTCGGCAGTCGTCAGTCGCAGTCGTCAGTCGCAGTCGTCAGTCTGAGTCGGCAGTCTGAGTCGGCAGTCTGAGTCGGCAGTCGTCAGCTCAAGTCGACAATCCGAGTCGACAATCCGAATCGACTAGTCCGAATCCCGACCGTCGATTGGAATTGTAGACTGGGACTGGGACTGACGACTCGGCACTGACGACTGTGACTGAAGACTGCCGACTATCGACTGACGACTGTCACCGCTATACTTCTCCTCAATGCCGCATACGTTGTGGAATGAGCGCGACCGCCGGGCGCTTGACGATCGTCTCCTCAGGCTGAGACCTGACGCGCGAGGCCTGTGGGGAAGCTTCGACGCACCGAGAATGCTCTGCCACATTACCGATGCCGTGCGGTCTGCCACCGGCGAGGTCACCTGCGTCCCCAAGCAGAGTCCGTTGCGATACGCGCCGATCAACTCTCTGGTGATGTTCTATCTGCCCTGGCCGAAGAGCGCGCCGACCGCCCCCGAACTGGTGTCGCGCCGACCGGACGCGTGGGACACCGAAGTGGCGCGCTACCGCGCCGCCGTCGAGTCGTTGATCAGGCGTCCCAAAGACGGCCGGTGGGCTGTGCACGCCGCCTTCGGGAATATCTCGGGCACCCAGTGGGGCCGGCTGCTCTATCGCCACACCGACTACCATTTCCGGCAGTTCGGCCTGTAGCCTCCGCGACGGCACTTCGCCTTACAACGCTCTGGACGCCCGGCACTCTCACCCTCCCACCGCAAAACTGATGCGAGGCGCAATCGGCGGGCGCGCCATCGTGGATCAGTGGGGGGAGCTTTCGACAGCGCTTTGACACTCCTGATTCGTAGTAGATATACTACTTTATAGGAGCCACGTAGATGCCACGACAGCCGGGCTATCCGGCCACGCGCTACCAGCCGACCGCGCTCGTCGACCTGTCGGTGCGATCGGAACGCGAGCGGCTCAGCCCAGCCGCGCTCAGGGCATTCTTCAACATCATGACGCGTTGGCGGGTGCGCGACGAGGACGCGAGGGCGCTCCTCGGCGGCGTCAGCAACGGGCCGTTCTACGAGATGAAGAAGAACACCGAGCGCGTGCTGGACCCCGACCGCCTGCTCCGGATCTCGTTCGTGATTGGCATTTTCAAGGCGCTGAACCTGCTCTACTCGAGCACCCTTGCCGACGCCTGGATGAATCGGCCGAATTCCAATGCCATCTTCGCAGGCCAAGCGCCGCTCGCGTACCTGATCGCCGGCGGGCTGCCGGCAATGCAGGTGGTCCGCCGGTTGCTCGATGCCCGCCGCGCCGGCTGACCCACGCCTCTGGCTGATCAGGCAACGCGATACGCATCGGCTGGTGCCGTCCCGATATCGCGCGCCTGAAAGCGTGCTCGCGCCGATCGCCGACGACGACCGTGATCTGCGCGCGATCTTCGATCTCGAGCAACTCACCAACGATCGGCTGCTGGCCGAACAGCAGCGGCTGCCGGAAATCGGGCCGCACGAGCTCGTCTTCGGCGTGCCGTCGTATCACGTCATCAACGCGGCGTTCTGCCACGCCCATCCGCTTGGCGCCCGATTCAGTGGGCCGGACCGGGGCGCGTGGTACGCGGCGTTCGAGTTGCGGACCGCGCAGACAGAAGTCGCATTCCATCGATCCGTCGAATTGGCTGAAGTCGAATGGCTCGACGAGGAGGTCGCGACCTACGACGACTACCTGGCGGACTTCGGTGGCGAATTCCACGACGTCCGACGGGATCGGCGTTTCGCCGACTCCCTCGATCCGGGCAGCTACAAGACGTCACAAGCCCTCGGGCAGCGACTCCTCGACCGGGGATCGCTGGGCATCGTCTATCCGAGTGTCCGCCGGTCGGGAGGTACGTGCCTCGTTTGCTTCCGGCCGGCGGTCGTTTCCAACGTCCGCCGCGACGCGCAGTACGCGTTGACGTTTTCGGCAGCCGCGTGGCGATCGGTAAAGCGGTGTGATGGACACTCGTAGTGTCCGGCTTCAGCCGGACCACGCCAAGTCCGGCGAGAGCCGGACACCACGACCGACTCAGAATCTGTTCACCAGGTCGATCGCGGCCCGAAAAGCGAAATAAATCGCCAGCGCGAACAGCGAGCCCATCAGGACGTTCTCCCACCAGCGATTGCAGTGCTCGCGGCCGATGAGATTGGGGCTCGCGGTGATCCACCACAAGCCTCCGGCCAGCAGCGGTAGCAGCAACACTTGTGCGCTGTTGGCGGCAAGCGTCAGGGCGACGAACCCAGGCATGCCTGGCAACGTCCAGACGAGTGGCGTCACGAGACACGAGAGCGCGATCCATCGATAACATGCGTGATAGCGGTAGTCGCTCGTGATCGGACCGTTTCCGGCGTGCCAGCGAAGCCACGCATGTGTGCCGAGCCGGCCCAGCCCGGCGGCGTGGCCAATGATTGACGTGTAGATCGCCGAGAAAATCCCCGCATAGAAAAGGATGCGTCCCGGCTCACCGAGGACCGTGCTCAGCAGATTCGGCAGGTCCTCGAGATTCTGAATGTGCTTGTCCGGGAAAAGCAGCTCGGCGCCGAGCACCCAGATCGACAGGTTCAGAACGAGCATCGCGAGCATGCCCAGGCTGAAGTCGTACAGCTGCACACGCCGGTACTGCGGGCCGCGCCAGCCTTTGGCGTCCAAGAAATACGGGTAGACGAGGTTCATCAGCGAGCCGCCGACGGCACCTATCATCGCCAGCGCCACGTGCGTCGGGTCGTACGCGCCGTGCGTCCCTGGCATCTCCAGACGAACCAGCCCGCGCACGACTTCAGCAGGATCGAATCCAACCCAGACCGCCGAGCCCACGAACGACACCGACAAGACCGCCAGGAAAAAAAAGAACACGAGTTCGAGCGCGCGAAAACTCGGCCTGAACACGAGATAGCACGCGACCGCGTTGCAGGCGACCGCCCACTGCCAGATCGCCCCGAACCCGAAGACGTTCCGGCAGACCTCGCCAACCCCGCGAGTCATGTACGAGCCGTAGACGTGCCCCATCACGATTGCGGCGAAGAAGAGGACTGGCGCGTAGATCGGATGGAGACGCGCCAAGCCGTCGAGGACACCCTCACGATGCTGGTTGCACAGGTGGTAGCGGACGATGAGCGAAACAAAGAGAAACCGGAATAGAATCGCGACCACGAACACCCAGATGAGCGCATAGCCGTAGTTGGCTCCGGCCGCACCCATGTCGACAACGTCGCCGGCGCCGAGCCAGGTGAGCACGATGACGATGCCGGGACCGAAGGAACGGACGTACTCGAGGAACGAATGCGGGACAGGGGCGTCCGGCGGACGATCGGCAGCCTCGCCGGCGCGTGCCGGGCTGTTCGGACGGTCCGTAGCGCGCAGCGCAGTAACGTCGGTCACTGGAAAGAGAAGGCGCGGGTATTCTCACATGTTTGAGGGCTCGTCACGACGACTTCCTGCCGCCGCACTCCTCGACTACGCGCACGCCCTGCTCGTGGCCGCAGGACTGCCCGACGACCGCGCGCAGGATGTCGCCGAGATCCTCCTGGAAGGCGACCTCCTCGGACATTCCACGCACGGCCTCGCTCTCCTGCCACGCTACCTCCAGGAGATTCGCGGCGGACGCATGACCATCGCCGGTGACCCGCGCGTCGTCGCCGATCATGGCGCGACGCTGACATGGGACGGCGACTACCTCCCGGGACCGTGGCTCGTCAGGCGCGCGATCGCCGAAGCGCGGGCGCGGCTCTCCGAGCATCCGATGGCGACCGTCGTCATCGGTCGGAGCCATCACATTGCCTGCCTGCAGTCGTTCTTGAAGCCGGTCGTCGACGACGGCCTGCTCATCGTCCTTGCCTGCTCGGATCCTGCGGCGCGGTGGGTCGCGCCGGCCGGCGCGGTCGAGCCGGTCTACAGTCCCAACCCAATCGCGGCCGGAATTCCAACCGAGCTCGAACCGATCCTCATCGACATCAGCGCATCGACAACGGCAGCAGCGGTCTGCGTTCGCGCGGCAAAGGCCGGGGAGCGTCTTCCTGGGCGATGGCTCGTCGCGAGCGACGGCCATCCGACCGACGATCCGCGGCCGCTCGTCGACGACAAGGTTGGCGCACTCTATCCGCTCGGCGGCGCCGACCTCGGCTACAAGGGCTTCGCGCTTGGTGTCCTGCTCGAAGCCATCACGAGCGCGCTGGCGGGCCACGGGCGCTATGCGCAGGAAGCCCGCTGGGGCTGTTCCGTTTTCCTGATGTTGATCGATCCCGAGAAGTTCGGCGGCCGCGCCGCGTTCGTCCGCGAGACGACCTACCTGGCCACCGCGTCGCGATCGGCGGCAGTGGCGCCAGGGCAGCCCGCAGTTCGAATGCCCGGAGATCGCGCGCTTCGCCGCCGGCTCGAGCAACTCAACCACGGCGTCGCGTTGCACGCCGACATCCTGCCGGCACTCCTGTCGTGCGGCCGCGAACAGAAGGTAGAAATCCCGTCTCGCCTGGAAGGATGACTTACATGAAGCAGACGCCGTTCATCTCTCGATCGATGGGGCCAGCCGCCATGTTGATCACGTTGGTCGTGTCCGCGACGCTCCTCGCCCAGACGCCGCCCGAGATTCCACTGTGGCCCGCCGGTGCGCCCGGGTCGGACGGCAAGACTGCCGCAGAGACGGTCACGAAGTCGGCCAGCGGCGAGCTCAGCGTGTCGAGCATTCATCGCCCGAGCATCACGCCGTACCTGCCGGCAAAGGACAAGGCGAATGGCACCGCCATCCTCGTCATCCCCGGTGGTGGTCACCGCATGCTGGCGATCACCCACGAGGGCTACAACGTGGCGGAGTGGCTTCGAGAACGCGGAGTCGCGGCGTTCGTGCTGAAGCACCGCCTCGCGCGGGAAGCTGAATCGACCTACAAGATTGACGTCGAGTCGTTGGCAGATACGCAGCGCGCACTTCGGCTCATCCGCAGCCGGGCGAAAGAGTGGAACATCGATCCCAGCCGCATCGGTGCCCTCGGGTTCTCGGCCGGCGGAGAGCTCGTATCAATGGCCGCGACCCGCTCCGATGCGGGCAACGCGTCGGCCGCCGACCCGATCGATCGCGAATCGTCCGCACTGACTTTTCAAGCACTCATCTATCCCGGCCGGTCGGGAGACATCCAACCGACCAAGGAATCGCCACCGGTGTTCCTCGCTGCGTCCTACACCGATCGTCAAGACATCTCCGAGGGCCTCGCCGAGGCGTATCTCCGCTTCAAGCGCGCCGGGGTCCCCGCCGAGC
This sequence comes from uncultured Acidobacteriota bacterium, assembly GCA_963773005.1. Taxonomy (GTDB): domain Bacteria; phylum Acidobacteriota; class Vicinamibacteria; order Vicinamibacterales; family 2-12-FULL-66-21; genus DATBJJ01. The sequence continues at coordinate 150,899 of CAVYZR010000009.1, read as the reverse complement.
TCCACATCTACAGCACCGGTGGCCATGGTTTCGGCCTGCGCGCAACCAACAAGCGGCCGGTCGGCAACTGGATCGTGCGATTCGAGGAGTGGATGAGGGACAGTGGGTTCGTGAAGTAGCTCAGCACTCGCCGGGATTCGCCTGTCACGAAAAGCCTTTCACCGCTGAGGGCGCTGAGCCCGCAGAGACATTTTCTGCAACCTCGAATCGCTAAAATAGTTGTGTATTTTGCGCCTCCTCCCGCCCATCACACTCAATCACTCAGTTGTCGCGCTCGGCACGTCGATTGCGTTAAGGCACCGGATGACAGACCTGGCCGCCATCAACTCGACCACGGACGCCGTCATTTGTGAAGCAATCAAGGTTCGCCGCGAATTTGGTCCGGGCCTGCTCCACTCCGTTTACCTGCCCTGCCTGGCGCAAGGCCTCAAGAAGGCTGGGCGAGACGTTGTCGCCGAAATGCCCATACCGCTCGAGTACGGGGATTTCAAGACCGATTGCGCCTACCGGATCGACATGGTTGTCGACGGTATGGTCGTCGTCGAAGTGAAGTGTGTCGACAAACTCGCGCCAATCCACCGCGCGCAGATGCTGACGTACCTGCGATTGACCGGATGTCCCCTTGGATTATTGATCAACTTCAACGTGCCGGTGCTGACGCAGGGCATCCGTCGAGTTGCAAACAATTTGCGCGACGATGAAGGAAACCTTGCCTGACGTTCGGAGAGGATAGTTGAGAGGCTGCCGCAATGTGGCGTCGAATGTCGTGTTTGCTCCGCGGACTCTGCGCGCTCTGCGGTGAAAGGCTTTTTGACAGTGAACCAAGCCGCTAGTTAGTTAGCGCCCCTCAATCGTGCCTCAACGCAATCGCCGGGTTGACGCGCGCGACACGGAGCGCGGGCATCAGGCAGGCAACGAGCGCGATGACAACGAGCAGCACGAGAATCGCGGCGACGGTCGCGATATCCGGCGCGAAGAAACTCGAGACGCGGCGCATCAGCGGCACTGAACCGAGCGCCGCTGCGCTGCCTACGACCAGCCCGAGACCAGCCAGGCGAAGCCCTCGTCCCAGCACGAGTTGTGCAACGCGCGATGGCTCGGATCCGAGCGCCAGACGGACCGCACATTCCCGCGTGCGCGAAGAGACGGTGTACGAGATGACGCCGTAGAGACCAATCGCCGCCAGCACAAGTGTCAGCGCGGCAAACAGCCCGATCAGCCATCGATACAGTCTGAGCTCCCAGAGCGAGTCCGCTACCACCTCCGCCATCGTCTTGATGTTGAAGAGCGCAACGATCGGATTGACCTCGCGCGTCGCCGCACGAACCGCGGGGACGATCGTCTCGGGCGGCCCGTCCGTGCGCACGACGAGCGTCATGCCGAGGTCCGCGGCAACCCCCGCGTCGCGGTTGATGGTCTTGTAGATCTCCGGGACGACGGAACGATTGAGTCCGGCCTGGCGCACATCGCCTACGACGCCGACTATCGTGCCTCGATCGGTCGCGCGTCCGACCGGATCTTCTCCGGGGAAATGCAGGCGTGCCAACGTTTCGTTGACGAGGAGTGCGCCTGGATCCAGCAACCCATCCCCCACCGTCAGGTTGCGCCCGCGTCGAACCGTCACGCCCAGCGCGGAGAAATACCCTGGTGTGACCGACCGCAACTCAATCTCCGGACGCTCGTCACGTGGCCGGCCGGTGATGTGGAAATCGCCGATCCAGCCCCAGTTCTGAAGCGGCACCATCTGCGTGAAACCGGCCGCCTCCACGCCTGGGAGCTGCGCAACGCGATCGGCGATGGCGAAGTAGTCGTTGTCGGGAATGCGCGGCATCAGGTGAACCGTGAGCACGTTGTCGGTGACCATTCCCGAATCGGCGCGTTCGAGACGGCCGAGCTCACTGACCACGCCGGCGACGCCGAGCGCCAGCACGAAGGCCAGTGCAACTTCGACGACGACGAGCCCATCGCGCATCCGGCTGAAGATCAGGGAGCCCGTCGCGCGGCCACTAGAGGCTTTCGTGATGTCCTGCGCGTCCGTCCGCGCGACCATTACAGCCGGCGCCAGGCCAAACATCACCGCGACGACGACGCACACGGCCAGCAGGAACGCGAACGCAGTCCAGTCGAGCCCGATTTCGTGCGCTCGTGGAATCTTGGCGGCGCCGACCCTGACGAGAAGGTCGAGCGTCCAGCGCGCGACGACAACGCCTGCCACGCCGCCCGCGAGAGAGAGCAGCAGACTCTCGACGAGGAACTGGTGAATCAGGCGTCGCGGACTCGCGCCGAGCGCGGCACGCGTGACAACTTCGCGCGCACGCGCAGTAGTGCGAGCGAGAAGCAAGTTGGCGACGTTGGCGCACGCGGCGACCAGCACTAGTCCGACAGCGCTCATCAGCAGCCAGAGCGACTTGTGAACCTCGCCGAGCACATCGTCGGCGAGCGGCACCAGTTGAACGCCGAGCGCCCGGTACGGCCCGGGGGCGGTCACATCCAGCCGTTTTTCGATGGCATCGAGCTCGGCGGCGGCCGCACCAATCGTGACTCCTGCCTTCATACGACCTGTGAGGTTCCCGAATCGTCCCCCGTTCGTGCGGCCGTCCGGGATCCATATGTCTGTCCGGAACTCGGGTTGCGTCCCGGCAAAGGAAGCGGAGGCGCCGTAGGGAAACTGAAATGCCTCCGGCATGACGCCGATCACCGTGAATTCACGCCGTTCGATCACCGAGCGGCGCTGCACCGGGTCCCATCTATTCCCGCTCAGGGCAACCGTGCGGCCAATCGCGGAAGGATCGCGGTGGAACTGGCGGGCCCACAGGGCGGCGCTGAGCACTACGACCGACGACGGATCTTCTGCCGCGAACGTCCGGCCGATGAGCGGCCCCACGCCGAGGAGCGGAAAGAACTCTCGATCCGAGATGACCGCCATCACTCGCTCCGATCCGTCGGTCGTTTCGAGCAGCCTGGTCGTCACTTCGTATCCCGAGAACCGCTCAAACGACCCACTCTCGGCGCGGAACGCCTGCAGATCGGCGAACGCCACCCAACCTGCGCCGCCGGTCTGGTGAATCTCGGCGACCATGACGAGACGATCCGCGGCGGCAAACGGCAACGGCCGCAGCAATACGCCGTTGACGATGCTGAAGATAGCCGTTGTCGCTCCAGTGGCGAGCGCGAGTGATCCGACGGCAATCGACGCGAATCCCGGGGAGCGGCGGAGCGTGCGCGCGGCGAAACGTAAATCGCGGCCGACGTTGTCAACCCAGCCCCATCCCCAGACGTCCTGCGCCTCCTCGCGGAGCCGAAGCGTGTTGCCGAAGCGCGCCGGCTGGTCGAGCATCGCTCGGTGTGATTCCATCTCGAGACGTAAGGCCGCGTCGTGACGGCGGCGATTGACGAGGTAAGAGAGGCGTCGAACCCACTCGCCCAGGAAGCTCATCGGATCACCGTGGCCACTAGCCATCTCATAAATTCGATCCGTGTTGTCCGTGTGATCCGTGGCACTAGGCGGTTTCGAGGACCGTCACGATTGCCCGTGACAGACGCCTGAAGTTTTTCTGTTCGAGATCGAGCTGCCTGGCGCCGGCCGGCGTGATGCGGTACTCGCGGACCTGGCGGCCGGTCTCCGACACCGCCGGAGCCGCCTTGACCCAGCCCTTGAGCAGCAGCTTCTGGAGCGCCGGGTACAGCGACCCTTCCTCGACGCTCAGTTCGTCGTGCGAGAGTTGTGAGATGCGTTGCGCGATCGCGTAGCCGTGCAGCGGCTGGCTCGCGAGCACGCGAAGAATCAGCAGCACCAGCGTGCCAGGCGGAAGGCCGTCTTCTCTAGGCATAGTTAACCTATGCCTAGTTTCGAATGGCGACCGGTTGTCTGTCAAGTGGAGTCAGACGTCGCGGTCTTTTCTGCCGCCGCTCATGAGTCTGGACGACGCTTTCGGTAGACTTGATGCGCAATCATGACGATCACACTCAGGAAATTCTTCTTTGGGGCCGCGCTGGCTGTCCTTCTGCTGGGCGGCGCGGTGCTCGGCGCCATTCAATGGCGATGGAAGCGCACGTTCGACGCACCATACCCATCGATCGCCGCATCGACCGATCCGGCGATCATCGAACAGGGACGCTACCTCGCGTTCGGTCCAGCCGCGTGCGCATACTGCCACCGGCCGCGTGAAGAGTGGTCGACGCTCGCGCGTGGCGCCATGCCACCACTCACGGGCAATCATCTCTTTCGGCTTCCGTTCGGCGAGCTTTACTCGCCTAACATCACACCGGATGCGGTGACTGGCATTGGGCGGCGCACTGACGGGGAGCTCGCCCGCGTGCTTCGACACGGCGTGCGCGCCGACGGGCGGGCGGCCTTCCCTCTGATGTCTTACGGTCGGATGAGCGACGCAGACCTCACCGCAGTCGTTTCTTTTCTGCGATCGCAGCCGCCGGCGCAGCTAGCCGTACCCGATCACCGGTTGACCATGCTTGGAAAGGCCCTGATGGCCTTTGCAATTGCACCCGAGACCTCCGCCGAGCCGCCGCAACAGGTGAGCCCAGCAGGGCCAAGCGCTGCGCGCGGCGAGTATCTGGCGAATTCGGTGTCATCGTGCGTCGAATGCCACACGAATCGCGATCCGCAGACCGGAGGCTTCGTCGGACCGAAGTTCGCCGGCGGACAACGCATGGATTTGGCGGCGGATTCGACCAAGGTTGCCGTGCCGCCGAACCTGACGCCGGATTCAAAGACGAGCCCCATCGGACGATGGGATGAAGACGTATTCGTGTCCCGCTTTCGAGTTGGGGAGACTGTGGCGGGAACCCCCATGCCGTGGGGCGCTTACGCGCGCATGAACGACGGAGACCTGCGCAGCGTCTATCGGTACCTGCGGTCGCTGCCACCGGTCGAACACGAGACCGGAGCGCCTCTACAGGAGAAGTAGCCGGCCTATTCCTCGGCTTCCTTGACTTCGTCGAGCTCGTCGCCCCAGGGGGACGGCTGCGGACCGGGGACGATGCCGGCGATATCCGGATCCTCCTCGCTGCTGTTGGCGGGCCGGGACGCTTTGCGCGAAGCCGCTTCCATCCGCCGCGCGGTTTTCTGCTGCTGCTTTTCCTGGCGCGCGCGCTCCCGTGCACGCTTGTTCTGGGTGGGTCTTGATTTCTGCACCGTAACCTCCAGACCGCGACACCTGAACGGCTGGGTCGCGACGTCACTGATTTCGTGGTCGATCGTCGCTCCCCGCCATCGGGCTAACGCGACGAGAAAGACTCGGGTCGAAGGCGCCGCCGAACCCTGCGTCGAGTCGTCGAACGCTCACACCGTCCCCCCGGCCAGCGTGGCCGTGCAGTGAGGTGGACCGAAGTCTGCAGGGCGTATGGAAAGGACCGCGCTTCGCGCGGCGCTCGGCGAAGCGCCAGCCGCCCCTTCAGTATACTTCCCCGCGCCGCTCGCGTAAATGAGTTCGATCGGCTCTACTCGACATGCATGACTCTATTCGTCTTGCATAAATGGATACTTGTAGTCCCGGGGTGGCACAAACGTCTCCTTGACAGTCCGCGCGCTGACCCAGCGCACCAGATTCAATTTCGAGCCGGCCTTGTCGTTGGTTCCCGATGCCCGGGCACCACCGAACGGCTGCTGACCGACCACGGCGCCGGTCGGCTTGTCGTTGATGTAGAAGTTCCCGGCGGCGTTGCGCAAGGCGCTCATCGCCTGCCGCACGGCGGCCCGATCTCTGGCAAACACCGCGCCGGTCAACGCATAGGGCGACGTCCGATCGACGACAGCGAGTGTCTCGGCCCACTTCGCGTCCGGATACACGTGCGCGGTGACGACCGGACCAAAGATTTCTTCGCATAACAGTCGATAGCCGGGGTCGGCTGTTTCCACGAGGGTTGGCTCGATGAAATAGCCAGTCTCGCCCCGAGCGACGCCCCCCTGGATCACTTTGGCATTCTTCTTCGCGTCGTCGAGGTACTCGCTAATTCGTGCAAACGCCTTCTTATCGATGACTGCGCCCATGAAGTTTCGGAAATCTCGAACATCTCCGACCTTGATGTCCTTCATCATCGCCACGGTGCGATCGCGGACGTCGTTCCAGAGCGACTGCGGAATGTAGACGCGGCTCGCAGCCGAGCATTTCTGGCCCTGATATTCGAACCCGCCGCGCGCGATCGCGACAGCCACTTCCTGCGCGTCCGCCGATGGATGCACGACGATGAAGTCCTTGCCGCCGGTTTCCCCGACCAGCCGCGGGTAGGTCCGGTAGCGGGCGATGTTCTCGCCCACGCGCTTCCACATGCTGTTGAACACCGCCGTGCTGCCGGTGAAGTGGATACCGGCCAATTCCGGAGAATCGATGAGCTGATTGGAGATTTCCTGCGGGTCGCCTGGCAGAAAGTTGATGACGCCAGGCGGGAGACCGGCAGCTTCGAGCACTTTGAGTGTGTAGTAGCCGCTCAGCATCGCGGCCGACGCCGGCTTCCAGATGACGGTATTCCCCATCAGCGCTGGCGCAGTAGTCAGGTTGCCGCCGATCGCCGTGAAGTTGAACGGCGTGATGGCGTACACGAACCCCTCGAGGTTGCGGTACTCCATCTGGTTCCACATGCCGGGACTGCTCACCGGCTGCTCGTTGTAGAGCTCCTGCGCGAACCAGGCGTTGAACCGCCAGAAGTCGATCATCTCGGAGGCGGCGTCGATCTCGGACTGCATCGCCGTCTTCGACTGCCCGAGCATCGTCGCCGCGTTGATCGTCGAGCGCCACGTCGTCGCCAGCAGCTCGGCGGCCCGGAGAACGACGGCTGCGCGGTCTTCCCACGGCCAACTCGCCCACTCGCGACGGGCCTCAGCCGCCGCCGCGATTGCCTGCTGCACGTGCTCTGGCCCGGCCTTGTGATACTCCGCCAACACGTGCCCATGGTCGTGCGGCATGACCGACTTCTCGATCTTGCCAGTGCGGACTTCCTTGCCGCCAATGACGAGCGGAATGTCGATCTTCTCGGACGCCATTGATTTCAGGCGTGCTTTGAGCTCGACGCGCTCCGGCGAGCCAGGCGCATAGGTGCGATTCGGGTCGTTGGTCGGAGGCGGCACGCGTCGTACGCCAGCGAACGCGGCGGCGTAAGGGGTCGCAGGGATGCCGGCATCACTCGGCTGGGCTGAAGTCGGTTTCGCGTCTGGTGCAGTAGCGGCAGGGGTTGTCATTGTCGGGCCTCGAAGGATAAGTCCAGACTTTCTATGCTACTCGGTCACGGTGGTTCGCGTTGGTAGTCGCTCGACAAGAGCATACTGCTTTCGCGTTTTGTTCTCCAAGCGCCTGGAGATAAGCTTGCCGCATGCAAGATCTCACCACCGGCTCGATCACCCGTCATCTACTCAAGACCGCGAGCTTCATGCTGGTGACGATGGTGTTCCAGACGCTGTACTTTCTCGTCGACCTCTACTGGGTCGGCCGGCTCGGCAAGGAAGCGGTCGCGGCAGTCGGCATCGCCGGCAACCTGACGTTCATCGTGCTGGCCATCTCCCAGATGCTCGGCGTCGGGACCACGGCCCTCGTATCGCACGCCGCCGGCCGGAAGGATCACGAGCGCGCGCTGCTCGTTTTCAATCAGTCGCAAGTGCTTTCGGTCCTGGTCGGTGGGATCTTTCTCATCGTCTTCATGGCGCTGCGCGGCTCCTACGCCGCTTCGCTCGGCGCCGACCCGCAGACGTCGCGGCAGGCCGAGGAGTACCTGACCTGGTTCATCCCGGCGATGGCGCTGCAGTTCGCGATGGTTGCCATGGGAGCGGCGCTCCGTGGCACCGGTAATTTCAAACCTGGAACGATCGTAGCATCCGCGACGGTCACCCTCAACATGGTGCTGGCGCCGTTTCTGATCTTCGGCTGGTGGACGGGCGTGCCTCTTGGCGTCGCGGGCGCGGCGATCTCGTCGCTGGTCGCGGTCGTGGTTGGAGTCGTCTGGTTGGCGATGTACTTCGTGAAGCCCGGTGCGTACCTGCGTTTCGTACCGTCGCAGTGGATTCCACAGACGTCGCTGTGGGCTCAGATGCTCAAGATTGGCCTGCCGGCCGGCGCCGAGTTCGCGCTGATTGCCGTTTATCTATTCGTGGTCTACACGATCAGCCGGCCGTTCGGGGCCGCCGCACAGGCGGGATTCGGCATCGGCTTGCGGATCGTCCAGGCGGGATTCATGCCCGTCGTCGCGCTTGGGTTCTCGGTCGCGCCGGTGGCGGGCCAGAATTTCGGCGCGCGGCTGCCGGAACGGGTGCGGAGAACCTATCTCACGGCGGCAGCCTTGGCCGCGGGCGTCATGGCGCTCTGGGCCGTCGCGTGCCACTTTGGCGCCGGGCCGATGGTGCGCTTCTTCTCTGCCGACCCGCAGGTCATCGACGTCGGCGAGGAGTACCTGCGCATCATCGCGTGGACGTTCGTCGGATCAGGCCTGGTGTTCGTGTCATCGAGCATGTTCCAGGCGCTTGGCAACACCGTGCCGCCGCTGGCCGCGTCGGTCGGACGGATGCTGCTCACGGCGGTCCCGGCGTTCTACCTCGCCCACGTCGCCGGATTCCAGCTGCGCTGGGTCTGGTATCTCTCCGCCTGGACGATCGTGTTTCAGGTCGCGGCGGTGCTGTGGTTACTCAAGCGGGAGTTTCGTCTGCGTCTGGGGCCAATGCTCGGCGCGACGGCGCAGACGTAGGTTGTCGGCTACCAGTTTCCAGCTGCCAGCTTCCAGCTAGATCATTCAGAATCCAATCGTGCGATTGTGTCTAAAAGGCATTGGCTGGGAGCTGGTAGCTGGATGCTTGAACGCTCGGTACAAATCCCCTCTGCATTCGCGTAATCTTCACAACGGAGGATATATGCGACGCCTTGTGCCCACTTTGATCCTGATCTGCGCCGGCGCTCCGGCCCTGTTGACCGCCCAACTGACGACGCCAACCGACTGGAGGTGGCGTCAGGACGCAGCCGCGCCGCTGGCGAGCGGGGCGAAGATGGAGCCCGGCTCGTGGGTATTCGTCCAGATGCCGCCTGGGTGGCACGTCACGACTGGCCCGGGGGTCCTCCTCTACCCCTCCACTCACGGAGATGTCGGCGGCAACTTCTCGCTCGAAGCTGAGATTTTCTTGTTCAGCGGGGAGAGCGCCGACGAGTACGGCGTGTTTCTCGGCGGCCAGGACATCGAGGGAGCCGCGACGCCAGACTATTCAGCATTTGTGTTGCGGCGGGACGGCCAGGCCGCGGTCCTACGCCGACGCGCCGGACAGACGGCCGTGGTCACGGCCTGGCAGCCTCATGAAGCGATCGTTCCGGGCAAGGCCGGCGACAATGTCAAGAACGTCCTCAAGGTCGATCTCGATCCCGCAAACGCCACGCTCTGGGTGAACGGCACCAAGGTCCTGTCGGTGCCACGAGCCGAGGTCAGCACCGATGGCCGAATCGGCTTCCGGGTGGGCAAGGACATGAACCTTCACATCGCGACGCTCAACGTCACGCGAAAGCTCGCGCCTGTTCCCGTCAAGAAGGAGGAAAAGAAGGGGTAGCCGACGGGATCAGGCTGGCTTCGACAAAGAGAGGCGCCAGATCGCCGGCGTGCGTTTGCCAGACACCAGGGGACATCGACGCGAGCTCACGAAACTCACGGGTCATGTGCGCTTGATCGTAGAAGCCGCAGGCGAGCGCGACGTCAGTCAAGGGTCTCCCCTGGCGCACGCGCCGCAGCGCTGATTGCAGGCGAACGATGCGGGAAAACGTTTTCGGCGTCAGCCCGACGTCGTCTTGAAACTGCCGCTCGAGCTGCCGCAGGCTGGTGCCCGCGCGCGCGGCGAGCGAATCGATCGAGACGCGCCCGCCGCTCTGCAGAATCGTCGTGACTGCGGCCTCGATGTGCCGCCGTGGCGGCGGGCAGGCCATCGCCGTCAGCCAGTCGGCCAGCGCCCGGATCCTCTCCACATCGCTCGATCCGTCTGCCAGGCGCTCGCAGAGGCGCCTGACCGACGGAAAGATCAAGTCGAGGTCGAGGAAACGCCCGGACACTTCTTGAACGGAAAAGCCGAGCAGCGTCCGAGCCGCCGCCGGTCGCAGGCGAATCGCGGCAACGCCCGCAGGCCCGTCGGGGGCGAGGACGACCGGCTCGATCATCTGGCCAACCAGCAGCGATACCGGTTGCTTCACCGCGTCACCGCTAGCGCTGTGACGCCAGAAGGGCCCGCCGTAGTGGAAGATCAGCTCGACGCGGCCATCAGGAATGACCGCGTCGGCAGATCCCCCCGTCGACTGCGCAGCACCTTCGAGGAGCCAGAACCGCTCCACGAGCGTCGCCAGGTTGGGCGGAGGCGAGTACTCGGCGTATCGCATCAGACGACTCAATTCTTTCCCGAGGGGCTTTGCCCCTCGGACTCCCCGACACGCTCCCTCACGCGCCGCTTCGCCGGCGCGCTCCGCTCGCGTGGCTTGCTCGCGGCGCTCACTCGCACCCACAAACCACCCTCGCGATTAATGAGAATGGGTTCAAGTCTGAACCAAGAGCCCATCGCACACACGCGAATCGTTGTGATCAGTGTCATCCGTGTAATCCGTGGCGTTACCGTGTCACCTGTGTGATCCGTGGCCCTACTTCGCTGGCGGCATCGCGGCCGCGTTGAACGTACCCGTCAGCGGCACGCCCATCGGCCCGACCGGGATATAGACCACGGTGTGATTGGGCGAGTTGACCATCTGCTTCTGCGCCTCAATCGCCTCGTGCTGGATGTACATCGGGCTCAACTGGCCGCGGATGATCTCCATCGCGTTCGCGATGCCTTGTGCCTGAACCTCGCGCTTGGTTCGTTCCTTCCGCTCGATTTCAATCTCCGTGTCCTTGCGCTGGAGCTCCTGGGTCGCAGCGAGCTTACGGGACACCGCGTTGGCGACTTCTTCCGGGTACTGGACGTTGCCGACAACCACGCTCGAAATGACAAACGGACTGCCCTCCGCATACTGGCGGATGCGGCTCAGCACTGCGTCGCCAATCTGAATCAACGCGTCCTTGACCTCGAGACCATTCCGGCGCTGCACTTCGTCACGCGCGTAGGTCTTGAGCGGCTCGCGCACGAAGTTTCCGTAGGCCACCTGAACGATCGAGTCAGGCTCCTTGTCATGCTGGCCACTCGTCATCGTCGTGCTGAAGCGCTCCATGAAAATCGGGACTCGCGTGTCGTCGATGCGCCAGACGGTGTGCACGCGAAACGCAATCTTCAGGTTGTCGCGGCTGAGGACTGCGTCCTCTCCAGTGAAGTTCTCGGTATACGTGTACGGCGTCACGCTGACGTTGGTCACGTCGAGTAGCCACGTCCGTCCAGGCGACGTCGGTCCTTTCTGAATGCCGTAGAACCGCGATTGGCCGATCACGGCGCCTTTGGTCAGGTAGCCAACGTACCCCGCGGGCGTGAACGGGTTGCGCGAACCGAGGAACCAGGTCACGACCGCGAACATGAAGAGCGTACCGATACCTACGACGAGAACACCGCGGACGGCTCGGCGCTCCGACGCTGATGCAACTTGCAGCGAGGTGAACACGGCAGGCCTCCAAATGAGCCGACGGGGTTAGCTGACGGGCTCGAGGTTGGAGTTCCTCTACCGGATTGCTCCGGATGCGCCCCGTGGCGCGGACATTCGCGCCGTTGGTTCCCCCGCGCCGCCATTTCGACGGCTTAGGCTTCTACGGTCGAGCCTACACCCGTCGATCCCCGCTGTCAAAAACCGTGTTCTCTTCTGGAACACGCGCCAAACAGCAATTTCGGAGAAGCCGGCGCCATCCGCGTGATCCAGAATCCGTTCACTGAAAAAGCAATTTCTGAAAAGTGGATGACGCTCTGAAACAGCGCCCTATAGAGGACAGTGTTGGAGACGAGATGGGAAAGACGGACCCCCGTGTTGATCAGTACATTGCAAAATCTGCGGACTTCGCCAAGCCGATCCTGATGCATCTCCGGAAGGTGGTCCATGCCGCGTGTCCGGACGTCGAAGAGACGATGAAGTGGAGCGCGCCGCACTTTGACTACAAGGGCATGATGTGCGGGATGTCGGCGTTCAAGAGCCACTGCGCTTTCGGGTTCTGGAAAAGCAGCCTCGTTCTCGATGGACCGGGATTGCGCGACGCGGTGGGACACTTCGGTCGAATTACGTCGGTCCGCGATCTGCCCTCGGATCGCGTGCTGACGGGCTACATCAAGAAAGCGGCCAAGCTGAACGACGCCGGCGTCAAGGTCGGAAGGAGACCGGCGCAGCCGAAAAAGCCGCTGAGCGTACCCGCCGACTTTGCGGGCGCCCTCAAAAAGACACCCGCCGCGCGGAAGGCCTTCGACGCCTTCAGCCCAAGCCACCGTCGTGAATACGTCGAGTGGATCACCGAAGCCAAGACCGACGCCACACGCCAGAAGCGAATGTCCACCGCGGTCGAATGGCTCGCCGAAGGCAAAAGCCGCAACTGGAAGTACGAGCCGAAGTGAGCCTTTCCCTTTGCCTCTTTCTGATTCTGGTGTGACCGCACCAGCGCCCACGACCGTCGTTCTGTACGACGGCGTCTGCCGCCTGTGCAATCGCCTGAACCAGTTCCTGCTGCCTCGGGACAAGCAGGCACGTCTACGCTTCGCGGCGCTTCAAAGTCCAACTGCCCGCCGGCTGCTCGCCCGGTATGGACTCGATCCTTCGGACCTCGACACTGTGTATGTCATCGCGGACTGGGGCGCGCCGACTGAACGCGCGCTCGCGCGCTCGAATGCGGTACTCCACGCCGTGAGTCAACTCGATGGCTCGTGGCGCGTGCTGGCCAACATCGGCAGCCTGGTGCCCGGGCCGATCGCCGACCTCGCATATCGTGTCGTCGCCAGAAACCGCTATCGCATCTTCGGCCGCCACGATCAGTGCATGGTGCCGCCGGCCGGCTGGCGGGAGCGTTTCCTCGATCAGTAGTACCCTTACGGCCCGATGAACGAGATCCTCCATCCCGACGGCCGGGTAGAGCTCCGGGACACCTCAAGGATAGAGCGCAGCTTGCTCTATAACCACGACCTCGCCCCAGTCCCGCTCGCGCGCCGCACGTGGTCAACCTACAACTACGCCGCGCTCTGGATCAGCATGGCGCATTGCATCCCGACCTATATGCTGGCTTCGGGACTGATGGCCAGCGGCATGAACTGGTGGCAGGCGCTCATCACGATTCTTCTGGGCAATACGATCGTCCTCGTCCCCATCCTCCTCAACTCGCACCCTGGCACGAAGTACGGCATCCCGTTTCCGGTCTTTGCTCGCGTCGCGTACGGAACGATCGGATCGAACCTTCCTGCGTTGATGCGAGCGCTCGTCGCGTGTGGCTGGTTCGGCATCCAGGCCTGGATCGGCGGTGAAGCGCTCCAGACATTCTTCTCGGCGCTCATGCCCGCTTGGCCCCAACTCCTCGGCAGCGGCTTCGCCGGACACTCGACGACAGAATGGCTTTCGTTTTTGCTCTTCTGGGGACTCAACGTCTTCATCATCTACCGCGGCATGGATCTCCTGCGATCGGTCGAGAACTGGGCCGCGCCCTTCGTTCTGGTCATGACGGCGGCCTTGCTCGTCTGGGCCGTGCAGCGTGCAGACGGACTCGGGCCGCTACTGGCGCAGCCGGGCAAGCTCAATTCGTTCGGCGAGTTCTTCCCCGTGTTCGTGCCGTCGCTGACGGCGATGATCGGGTACTGGGCGACGCTGTCGCTGAACATGCCGGACTTCACGCGCTTCGGCCGCAGCCAGCGCGAACAGGTCGTCGGGCAGGTCGTGGCGCTGCCAACGACGATGGCGGTGTTTGCGGCGATGGGAGTGCTCATCACGAGCGCGACCGTGGTGATCTACGGCGAGGCGATCTGGGATCCGGTCAAGCTGGTCGCGCGCTTCGACGCGCCGCTCGTCATCGCCATCTCGATGTTCACCGCCGTCGTGGCGACCCTGGCCGTCAACATCGCCGCCAACGTGGTGTCGCCGGCCAACGACTTCGCCAACGCCTTCCCGCGGCTCATCGACTTCAAGACCGGCGGGCTCATCACGGGGTTACTGGCAATCGTCATGCAGCCGTGGAAGCTCCTTGCAGACCCCTCGGGCTACATCTTCACGTGGCTGCTTGGATATTCGGGCGGCCTCGGGTCGATCGCCGGTGTGCTGATCGCCGACTACTGGATCGTTCGCCGGACGAAGGTACGTCTCGAAGATCTGTATTTGACAGACGGGAGTTATCGCTACGCCAACGGCTGGAATGCGAAGGCGGTCATCGCGACGCTCATCGGCTGCGCCCTTGCGTGGGGCGGCCTCGTCGTACCGCTGCTCGCGCCGCTCTACGACTACGCCTGGTTCGTCGGCTTCGCGGCCGCCTTCGGCGTGTACGTGGGGCTGATGGGGCGTGAATCGCTAATCCCTAATCCCTAATCCCTAATCCCTGAACCTCCTGAACCTCCTGAACCCCGCCGCTACCGGTTCTCCCCCGCGGCAGTCGGTGTCGGCTTCGCGGTCGACCCAGCCAGGTCGTTCCAGTTCAGCACGGAATTGAAGACCATGTTGAACTCGCCGTGGTTCTGCCAGCGATAAATCGGATTGTTCGCGAACAACACGACGCGCCCCTTGCCGGTGAAGCCGCCAGGCACGTCGATCGCAAGCGGCCGCTGGCGAATCTCGGATGCGCCCTTCATCAATCCGCTCAGGACGGCGTCGTCTCCGCCCACGTAGCGCGCCAGCACCGCCGACTGATCCGCGGCGCCGACGCTCATGAGGGGCCCGCCACTGTACTTCACCGGCATCAGCTTGTCCGTGTAGCCGTAGAAGACCGGGTGATCCAGTTTCAGCACTTCCGCGTTGACGAGCGGACGCGGCGCATAGAACTCGCTTGACGTCGTCCCCGAGGCATCGGCCGTTCGCGCCAGGCCGAGTTCGGTCGGGAACCGGACAGCGTTCCCCATCGCGATGAGCGTGCCGCCCGCGTCCAGGAACTTGGCAAACGCGTCGACGCCTTCGCCGCCCATGCCACCGGTGATGTCAGGAGAGTCGCCGTACATGCCGAGAAACCTGTACTTCTCGCTCTTCACGTAAGGTACGGGGCGGGCGGCCGGCGCCTGATAGACCGCCTGACGGTTGGCTTGCTGCGTCGGCATGAGGATCACGTCGTAGTCGTTCCGAAGGTTGCCCTTCTTGACGCGTTCCTTGTAGATCAAGTCGTACGGGATGCCGAACTTGTCGAAGGTGAAGCGCACCCAGCCGATCTCCTGCGTGCCGGTCCACGACGAGTACATCGCGATGCGCGGCAGGTCGGCGTCGTGAGTAGCGACCGACGGTAGCGCCGTCAGCGCGGCGGCCGTCAAGCCAAAGCGATCGACCGCGGCGCGGACCGCCGCCATGGCCGACATGTCCGCCGACGGGGCGATCACGAACGACCCGGCGGGAAACTCGACGCCTTCGGCCGTGAAGCCCTTCTCAGCGATTTTCATCGGCACGTTCGCGAGCGCGTAGCGGAACGCGATCATGTTGTTGGAGCCGAAATGCGCAACGCCCAGACCGGCATTTCCGACGCCTGCTACTCGTCCCTTGGCCATCGCCTCCTTCACCGCGCTTGTCTTGACCTCGAGAATGGCTTTGTCCTTGATCTCTTTGACCTCGGTCAGCATCGCGAGACCCATGGTCCAGCCACTGTCGTCGTAGGTCCTGAGACTCGGGTCGGGAAAACTCTGCCGCTCGAGCAGGTTCTTGGCGAGACGCCCGTACGGCTGATCGCGCTTGATCACGTACGAGCCCGCGGGGAACGTGCCATCGCTGACTTTGATCTCGTTCGTGGCCTGACCGACTTCAATCCGTTGCACGCGAAGCATATTGACCAGTTGCGCGACGCGCGTCATGTCGCGCTGCACCGGGATCACAAACCCGTAGGGCGCCTCGGTCCGTCCCGCCTCGATCGAGTTCTTCGTCTTGCGATAGAAGTTGTCGACGACGAGGTTGGGAAAGGCGGCCGTCAGCTGAAGCGCGCTGAGCACGCCCGTCTGCATGTAGTTGGTGTTGTTGCGACGCGAGAAGTTGTTCGCGGCGCCCGGAGGGATGGGAATGCCCCGGTACCACTCGCGCGGCTGGCCGCCGCCTCGCCCGGTCGGGGGCCCACTCACGCCACGGCCAGCTGGTGCGCTGCCGGCGTCAGTAGCTGGCGGCGCGGTCGTCGTTGCGCCGCGACCGTCCCCGGTGGCGTCGCCTCGTCCTTCTCCCCTTGCTTCTCCCCGTCCTTCTCCTCGTCCCTCCCGCGCAGCACTTTCTCCCCTGGCGGCGCGTCCAGCACCGCGGCCTTCACCGCGACCTGTTCCTCGGGCGGCCGTGGCCCCAGCGGTTTCCCCCGCCGCGCTGGCCGGGGCCCCAGGGCCGCTCTCGCGTCCGGACTGCGTCTCGTACATCCGCATCATGCCGTTGTGGTTGTAGGCGACGGACCCGAGGTAGCCCGGCGACCAGCCGTCCATGAAGGCGTGGGTGTAGACGCCAGGCATGCCCCACTTCGTCATCTGCGAGAGCTCGAAGTTCGAGAAGAATGGCAGTTCAGTGAAGAGGATCGGATCAAGATTGGGGTTCTGTGGGGCGGCGCCGCTGTAGGTATAGAGCAGCGCCAGCGATTCGTGCAGGTCGTGCATGATCGGTGGGTGCGCAGTGAAGTACCAGTCGGCGATCGCCCGCATCGACTTCTGCGAAAGGTTTATGTCTCGGTTGTTGTCGTGGTAGACGTACTTCCCCCAATAGGGCACCGCAGTGCCGCCACGGCCACCGCCACCGCCGCTTCCGGCAGCCTCTCCCGAGGCGGCTTCGCTGCCGGCAGCTGCTGGCGGGGCCGAGCCGCGGCCGGTCGCGTTCTGCTCCTCCTGCGTGCGGTAAAACCAGTCGACGTTGCGATCGCGGCCGTCGGGATCGGCCTGCGGCGTCACCGACACGATGACGTTCTCGCGAATCTGACGGATGAGCGGTGAGGTTTCCGTCGCGAGCCGGTAGACCAGTTCCATCAGCATTTCCGAGGGACCGGTCTCGCCGCTATGTAATCCGCCCATCAAGTGGTAGTGCGGTCGCGTCGTCGCCACGAGCTGAGTGATCTGCGCGTCGGACAGGCCACGCGGATCGGCGATCCTGGCCAGGTTGTCGCGATTCTGCTGCAGGTTCTTGATGTTCTCGTCGGACGACACCCAGACGACAACGAGCTCGCGGTCTTCGTCGGACGTGCCGATGGTCTCGATCGTGACGCGCGGCGTGGCCGCGGCGAGCGCACGGTAGTACTTCAGCGCGTCGGCGTAGTAGGTCAACTTGGCCGGCGCCCCGATGTGATAGCCGAGGACATCCTTGGGGGACGGTATGCCGGTGACCTTCGGCAGATGATCGACGAGCGGGCTGATGAAGTAGGGCTGGGTCGTCCATTCCTTGACGAGCTTGGCAAAGTCGTCATCCTGCGCCTGCGCCGGATCACGGGTTTCGGTGACCATCTGCTGCGCCGGCATCGAGATCGCAGCGACAGGTACTGCCGCACCGATTGAGAATGTGACGCGCCGCATTGCCGTAACTCCTTGAGCCGGTTGGATTGACGGGGGGATTCTACCAGACTGGGTTTCAGTAGGTTCAGGAGGTTCAGGAGCTGAACCTCCTGAACCTCAATGGAACGCCAGGGAACCTCTTGAACTACAATAGCCGTCACGACGATGACGACAATCGGCAAGGGCATTACGATCACCGGAAGCATTCAGGCGGGCGAATCGGTGACGATCGCGGGAACGGTCAACGGCGACGTGCTCGCGTCGGACTATGACGTCACGGTCGAGGCCGGCGCGCGGATTGACGGCGCGGTGACGGCGCGCAGCATCACGGTCAAGGGCCGATCGACTGGACGGTTGATCGCCCGCGACGTCGTGCGCGTGCAGCAGACCGCGGCCGTGAAAGGCGACGTCGCTGCACCGAGGCTCTCGCTCGAAGAAGGCGCGACGTTCAACGGTTCGGTCGAACCGGCGAAGGCGGATGCGGCGATGATCGTGGCCGCCTACCGCAACAAGAACGCTCCGGCGCGGCCTGCCTAGCCAATCTGCGCGGCGTGGGTCACTCCTGCCCACACCTGCACGAAATCTTAGGAAAAGCGCTGATTCTTCGCCTGAGCTCGTCTATTATGGGCCGCCATTATTTGACGGGCGTGAGGCGCGGCGTTAGGATCATTACTCCCCCCAGCCTCCCTGCCGATACACGTGTGTTCAGGGGACAAACCGTGCCACAAGAACCGCTCGTGCTTCTCGTCGAAGACGACCCGCTCGCGCGAGAAGGCTACGCCGAGTTCCTGGAGGGCGGTGGCTTTCGCGTCGCGCAGTGCGAAACCGCCGAGGACGCGTACTCCCGCTCGCTCGAGCTCGTGCCCGACGTCGTCGTGACCGACATCGCGCTCCCCGGTCGTGATGGCTTCTCGCTTGCGGCCGATCTGCGCGTGCAAACACGCACCCGCAGCATTCCGGTCGTGGCGATGACGGCCTACTGGGCCGCCGACGTCCACGAGCGCGCCGACCGCGCCGGCATGACGTCGATTTTGATGAAACCGTGTCAGCCGGATCATCTGATTGCCGAGTTACACCGCGTGCTGCGGAGCGGCCAAGTGCCCTCTGTGTCGCGCAAAGCGCTGCCGCCGCTGCCTCACGAGACGAAGAAGCCAGACGTCACGCCTCATTCCTGATCAAGGTCTCAAACCACGCCTAACTCACACTCTCAGATCGGCCCGCGCTGGCTGCTCGGCGGGCTCGCGCTCATTGCAGTCGCGGCGATCGTGCTGCTGTGGATGGGACAGGTCCCGATCTGCAAGTGCGGTTACGTGAAGGCGTGGCACGGCGTGGTCTTCAGCGCCGAGAATTCGCAGCACATCTCCGACTGGTACACCTTCTCGCACATCATTCACGGGTTCGGGTTCTACGGCCTGCTCTGGCTGGTGGGCCGGCGCTGGCCAGTCGGCGCACGGCTCCTGGTGGCGGTGGGGCTCGAATCAGCGTGGGAAATCTTCGAGAATACCGACATGGTGATCAATCGCTACCGCGAGGTGACGATCTCGCTCGACTACTACGGCGACAGCGTCCTCAACTCGGTCTGCGACATCCTCGCCATGGTTGCGGGCTTTCTGATCGCGTCGCGTCTCCCGGTCTGGACGATCGTCACGCTCACCATCGCGATGGAGCTCTTCGTCCTGTGGTTCATTAAGGACAACCTGACGTTGAACATCATCATGCTCGTCTACCCGCTCGAAAGCATCAAGCACTGGCAGGGGGGATCGTGAAGAATGACAGCCGACAGTCGGGAGTCGGCTGTCGGAAGTCGCAGTCGATAGTCTGAGTCGACAGTCGAAGTCGGCAGTTCCAGTCGACGGGGCGGTCCACCGGCTGGCCAGGCTCTTCGAACCTTCGATTCGGACTGCCGACTCGGACTGCCGACTTCGACTGTCGACTGTGACTCCCGACGCCCGACGACCGACTGCCAATGGCCCTCGGCTACTTCACCAGCGCCGGCTGACACCACGCGACGCGGCCGTTGCTTTCGATGACCTTGGCCCTGACGTACGCCTCGTCACCACGGAAGACGTACTCGGCCGGGCTGTCGAGCGATTCCTGCACGACGCGCCCACCTTTCGCAATGAACTGAATGCGGTACTTCGACCATGCGTCTTTCTTGACCGTCACGACCATGCTGCGGCTCGTCACGGCGTAATCCGTGAGCTCCACGCCGGTTGACGAGTAGAACTGCCCATTCTCGAGCGCCTCGAGAAGCGCGCGCGCCTCCAGGCGAGCGGCGCGGACCATCACCCAGCCTCTGCCAGGCCCCGCCACCTCCGGGTTTCCAGGCTGCTTGAAGTTATGCGCGTCGTCGACGGCAATCCCGTACATCAACGTCCCCGCCGAGAGGACTGCGTCCCAGACCTCCTCGAGTCCCGCCACACCTCCCCCACCCAGATTGTTGACCTGCGGATGGCCGTTGAAGATCTCGAGGAGACGCGTGCTGCGCACCAGCCGGAGTTCGTCGGACGAGAATGCCCATCTGAAATTCGGATGGTTGATGTGCGGCACGCCTCGCGCCAGCCGGATGGCGTCGACATTGCGCTGGAGGACGTCGAGAAGCGACGAGCCTTTCTGCGGATCCACTCTCGTCTCGATATCGAGGCCGTTGATGTGAACCGGCTTGTCGCGAAAGCTGTCCGAGACTTCTTCGCCTTTGATGAGCAGAAACTGATCGTCCTTGCCGTGGAGGGCATTCAGCGCGTCGACTGACGTCAGGACGTTGTGGTCGCTCAACACAAGAAACTGATATCCGTGCTCGCGATACCACCGTGTCACTACGTCAGGCGTGCTGTCGCCGTCACTCTCAGTCGTGTGCGTGTGGGTATTGCCCTTGTACCACCGCGCGGTCGTCTGCCCCTGACTGGCGAGCGGGGGCGGGACGCGGGTTGTCGACACGAGCGCGACGAGCAGGATCGCGATTAGAGCGACTCGCGCGTTTGCGTGAGTGACCGATGACATGGTGAGCGGAAGAATACCCCAGACCTGTCTTTCCCGAAACCTGGCTGAACCGAATCAATCGTAGCGTCCGGCTTCAGCCGGACTGCTGATCGTCCGGCTAACGCCGGCCACTAGACAAATCACATCTATACATCCACATACACACATCTTGACATCGACCGCGTCATTGGCCTACATTCTTCAGGTCCGCACGCGCTGCGGACATTTATCCAGAGTGGCTGAGGGAACAGGCCCGACGATGCCACAGCAACCGGGCCGGAGGCTGAGCAACAGCCGCCGCGCCAAGGTGCTACTTCCTGCCCGATAACCGGGAGAGATAAAGAGCCTCGGCGGACCGCTCGGTCTTACGACGTTTCTCACTCCCAAGGATTGTCCAGGCGGTGACCACATGAGTGGTCGCGAACGCCGCAACGCCGGCCAGCCGTGAAGGCGGACCATGGCGTCGCCGGAGGACCATGATGGCCGTTGTTCCGCAGTTCAGTTCCGAGACGCGCTGCCAGCCGACTCCCGATAGCGGGCGAGGAACGATCCGCATTGGTTTGCTGGGACTCGGCCAGGTCGGCTCGGCGCTCGCGCGGCTGATTCTGGAGCGGCCCCGGACTGGGGATGTCAGGACTGAGATCACAACGGCGCTGGTGCGTGACCCTGTGCGACCACGGCTGACACGCGGGGTCGCTGAAACATGCGACCCCGAAACCGTGTTCGACACGCACCCGACCGTCATCGTCGAAGCGCTTGGCGGGTTGGAACCTGCGCGGACGCTCGTGCTCGAGGCGATCGCCAGGGGCATCCCAGTCGTCACGGCGAACAAGTCGCTCCTCGCGCATCACGGCGACGAGCTCCTCGAGGCCGCGTCGGTCGCCGGCGTGCCGCTGCGATACGAGGCCAGCGTCATCGCCGGCGTGCCGTTCTTGGGTACGTTCGCGCGACGACCGTATGCATCGGCTCTCGCCGCGTTCAGCGGCATTCTCAACGGCACGACCAACTTCATCCTGTCGCAAATGGCCGACGGAGGCCGCGCCTATGAGTCTGCGTTGTCCGAGGCGCAGCGGCGCGGCTTCGCGGAGCCCGACCCGTCGAAGGACGTCGGCGGCGTCGATGCCGTCGAGAAACTGACGATCCTGATCAGGCAGTTCGCGGGATTACGAGTCGACCCCGGAGCGATCGAGACGACGGGCATCGAACGCATCACGTCAGACGATCTGGCCGGCGCGCGCGGGCTGGGGGGAACGCTGAAACCGGTGGTCTACGCGGACGGACTGGAGAAGGCATCGGAACGGCTGAGCTCGGGGACACTCAAGGTTGACTGTCCCCGGGGACACTCAACGTTGAGTGTCCCCGGAGGGGCTACAGCCTCGATCGCAGCGTTCGTCGGACCGGCGTTCGTGCGTGACGAACATCCGTTGGCGCGAGTGCATCACGCCGGCAACGGGCTCTGTCTCCGAGCTATCTCCGGCAGCCAGATGTGCTTCACAGGTCCCGGTGCTGGCCCTGACGCGACTGCCATCACGATGCTCGATGACGTCCTCGAAGCGGCGTCGCGTTCGACATTTCCCCTGTCACTGGCTGCCGCGCGCCCTGGCCTGGTCGACGCTCCCACGACCGGGTGGCTGCTGCGCGTGACGTCTGCGTCGGCTCTGCCTCCAGCCGTCGACATCGCCGACCTTCTTGGCGCTCATGACGTTTGGGCGGAGCGAACGACGCCCCGGGACAGTCGCGATGGTCGGGAGACGCAATCGTGCCTTATTTACCCCTGCGACCGCCCGCGCATCGAACGCGCGGCGGCCGTGCTCGCGGCCGCGACCCGATCGAACACCCGTGTTTTCAGAGCACTCGAGGCGCTCGCATGATCGCGGCTACCTCGTCAGAAACCTCTATCGCGGTTGTCAAGATCGGAGGCTCCGTGCTGACCGGTCCGCTGGGGTACCGGCACGCCGCTCGATTCATTGCGAGCCGAGTCGCGGACGAGCCCGGCGTACGGCTGCTGGTAGTGGTTTCGGCCGAGCGCGGCGAAACGGACCGACTGCTCGACACCGCGCGCGCCACATGCGCGTCCCCTGATCCGGCGATGCGCGATCTGCTCTGGTCGACCGGCGAGCTGCGTTCCGTCGCACTCGTCACGCTCAGCCTGCAGGCGCTCGGTGTCGACGCAACAGGCGTCAACGTGCATCAGGCGGGACTCCTGGATACGGGTCGCGCGACTGCGACCGCGAGGCCACTCGTCCGTCCTTTGCGCTTGCTCGAACGCCTCGCCGCGCACGACGTCGTCGTCGCGCCCGGATTTCTGGCGCGCGGGGCGGGCAACTCGATCGTGTCGCTCGGCCGAGGTGGGTCGGACCTGACCGCTGTGCTGCTGGCGGTGGGATTAAACGCCAGCCGCTGTGTACTCGTCAAGGATGTGCCCGGCTACTTTGCCTCAGATCCCAAACGAGATCGAAACGCACGACACCTGGCGACGATCGGCTATGGCGTCGCGATCGAGATGGCCGCCAGCGGCTGCGAACTCGTGCAAAAGAGCGCGCTCGAATCAGCGGCCAGACATGCCATGCCGATCGTGGTCCGATCGCTGACAGGCGAGCTGAAGACAGTAATCGCCGACGACCCCACCCGGAATGACCAGAAAGGATCAGACGATGGAGTTTGCAACGCGCACCATTCATTCGGAACAGCCGTCGGAGCCCGGCACCGGCTCGCTCGTCGCGCCGATTTTCCAGACCTCGACCTACGAGCAGGCGGCGCCTGGCGTTCATCTGGGGTTTGATTACTCCCGGACCAACAACCCGACACGCGCCAGGCTCGAAGCCGTGTTGGCGGACCTCGAGGGCGTCCCGCACGCGGCGCTCTTCGCCTCTGGCCTGGCGGCCGAAAATGCCGTCCTTCAGGCCTGGCTCAAGCCCGGTGATGAGATCGTTATTCCACTCGACGTCTACGGGGGGACCTACCGGCTGTTGACCAAGGTGTTCGAGCCGCTCGGCTGTGTCATCCGCCAAATCGACGTCGCGGATCAGATCACGCTCTGGAACGCCCTGTCGGATCGCACGCGGCTCGTCTGGATCGAATCGCCGACCAACCCACGACTGCTCGTCTACGACATCGCGGCGATCGCCGCTTCGGCCCACGCACACGGCGCCCTCCTCGTGGTCGACAACACCTTTGCCACGCCACTCTTCCAGCAGCCGTTTCAGTTCGGCGCTGACATCGTCGTGCATAGCGTGACGAAGTACCTGGCGGGCCACTCCGATCTGATTCAGGGCGCGGTCCTGGCGAGAGACGCCAGCGTCTTCGAACCGATCAAGTTCCTGCAGAATGCGACCGGCGCGATTCCCTCGCCGTTTGACTGCTGGCTCACGCTTCGCGGGCTCAAGACTATGGAACTGCGCGTGCTGCGGCACGCGGAGAATGCGGCGGCCATCGCCGAGGCGCTGTGCGGACATCCGCGGGTCCGTCGAGTCTACTATCCTGGCCTTCCAGGCCATCCCGGCCACGACGTGGCTCAACGGCAGATGACAGGGTTTGGCGGCATGATCTCGTTCGAGCTCGAGGGGTCGGTCGATGAGGTGGTGTCGTTTGTCTCGTCGCGGCGTTTCTTCGCGCTCGGCGAGAGCCTGGGTGGAGTCAAATCGCTCGTGTGTCACCCGGCGCGGATGACGCACGCGTCGATCCCAGCCGCTGCGCGCGCAACGATCGGTCTGTCTGACACGCTCGTACGCCAGTCGCCGGGGTGTGAGAACCACCGAGACCTCGCGACGGACCTCGTCGATGGCCTCGCCGTCCTGGGTGCTGTCCCGCGGACGGATCATCCCGTTGCGCTGGTCGTTTGACATCACCGGCCGAAACGGCATCACCAAGCAGGCTATGATTGGCGGTCGGACGAGCGCGCGCGAGCGCCGTCCAGCCGCCGACTCATGCCCTTCGCCTCCATCCCCCTCCAGCGCGTCATCGTCGCGGCTGGCATCGCGTACCTCAGCGCGATCGTCGTTCTCGTCGTCTCGAAGGCGCCGCTCGGCTCACGAATCTTCTTTGGAACGATCACCATCGGGACACTCGCCTACGGCGTGGTGCTGGCCAGAGCGTGGCGTGAACGAGCGGCGCACCGTCTGCTGGTTCTCGCCTTCGCGTTCGCCGTGATAATGCGGCTGCCGATGGCGCTCGCTCCGGTTGGCTACGACAGCGACATGGTTCGCTACATGTGGGACGGGCGCGTGCAGCTGCTCGGTTACAACCCCTACGGCGTCGTCCCGTCCAACCCGGCCATGACTCATACCCATACCGAGCAGACGGCGCGGATGCCCAGCCGCCACGATCGCACGCCGTATCCACCTGCAGCCCAGCTCTTCTTCCGGCTCGTGGTTTCGATGAGCGATTCGACGCTCGCGATGAAGCTGGCGCTGCTCATCTGCGATTTGCTGACGATGGTGGTGCTGTGGCGGTGGCTGGTCACGACCGGCCGCTCGGCATGGCTGACGCTGGCGTACGCCTGGAATCCACTCGTTGTGTTCGAGATCGCCCACAGCGGCCACATCGATACGCTCGGAGCGATGTGGACGGTCGCGGCGGCGTTCTGGCTCGCCCGGCGCCGGACCCAGCTCGCGTCAATCGCCTTTGTGCTGGCCATCGCGACCAAGCTCGTGCCAATCGTCCTCGCGCCGCTCTTCCTCGGGCGCGTCAGGAAACGCGATGTGATCGTGGGCACGGTGTTCCTCGTGGCGCTCTATCTACCCTTCGTATCAGGATCCGACGTTCCGCTCGGCGCCGTGCCGAACGTTGTCGATCGCATTCGCTTCAACGGGCCGCTTTTTGCCGGCATTGCTTCGCTGACGTTCCCAAGGTTTGCGGCCGGTGTCGCCGTCGCTGCAGGCCTCTCAGTCGCGGCTTGGGCACGCTGGCGCCTCGACGTGACCGATCCGGCCGCCTGGGCGTGGCCCTTGGCCGTTGCGATTGCCTGCGCGCCAGTGATCTACCCGTGGTACCTGCTGTACCTGACGCCGTTTCTCTTCTCCGTCGTCACGCTGCCGCTGACGGCGTGGACCGTCAGCGCGCTCTCGGTCTACGAGGTCTGGAACTTGTCGCGACTCGGCGCCCGCTGGATCACGCCGGTGCCGGTGATGGTCTTCGAGTTCGGGGTCCTGGTTGCTGCAATCGTCATCGTGGCGTGGAGACGAAGACGTGAGAAGCGAACGGCGATGGATTGAGGTGACGGAGGCGTCATCACGGCTCCTCTTGACAATCTACAAGAATGAACCCTATGCTCTTGTCGATCGTCTAGAGTAGCGTCCTGCTGCCGCGGGACAGGAAGGCAACCTCATGCAAGCACTCATCCTCGGTGCTGTGATGGTGCTTCTCTCGGCCGCCGGTCCGGCCGGACGAGAAGGGGCTCAGAAAGAAGCGCTCGACGCGCTCGATGGTCTCGACCCCGTGTTGTTGGTTGGGGGCAAGGAAGTCCCAGGAAAGTCAGCCTTAAGCGTGACACGCGGCAATTTCGTCTACCTCTTCGCCACCGCTGAAACCAAGGCGACCTTCGAAAAAGATCCAGCACGGTACGAGATTCAGCTCGGCGGAATGTGCGCGAAGATGGGCAGGACCGCCGGCGGCAATCCCGCCGACTTCATCGTGCACGAGGGAAAGATCTACATCTTCGGCAGCGACGACTGCCACAAGAAGTTCCAGGCAAATCCGGCGAAGTACCTGGTCACGCCTCCCCCTCCCCTACCGGCAGACGCAACCGCGGCAGCGCGCGGACAAAGACTCATCGATCGAGCGGTGACAGCCATTGGCGGCGCGGCGCGTCTCGATGCGCTGACGAGCTATGTCGAATCGTTCTCCCAGGTGCAGAGTCGACCGCAGGGCGAAGCGACAATCACGACGAAGACAATCTGGAGTTTTCCCGACCGTGTCCGGCAGGAACGGACAATGACGCTCCAGGGCAAGACGATGGTTTCGGCGACGATCGCGGCGCCTGAAGGGATGTGGTTCGTCGGCGGAGCGGGACAGGCGTACCCGTTGCCGCCTTTCGGCCGGCCCAGTCTCGAACAGGAATTCGGACGCCATCCGATTGCGCTCCTTCGGGCCCGGCGCAATCCGGCGTTCAAGGCGGTGGCGCTCGGCACGGCCCAGGTCGATGGCGTGACGGTCGACGAGGTCCGCGTCATCAACGGCGCTATCGACATCACGCTCGCCCTGGACGCAAGCGGGAAGGGCCAAATTCGCGCGGCGACCTTCAGGGACCGGAACAACGAGGGCGAGTACGGCACGTTGACGATCGCATACTCGGACTTCCGACCGATTGACGGCCTGCAGCTGCCATTCACCATCCGGGCGACGTTCAACGGGCAACCGTACGGACCGCAGTCGGCGACGATCGACTCGATCGCGATCAATGCGCCGATCGACCCGTCGCTCTTCGCGCCGAAGTCCCAGGGTGAGCCCCAAGGTGATCGATGACGCTCGCCGCGGTTTGGGCGATCGCGCTGCTAGCGTCGCTCCTGACCCCAATCCCAAACACGAGCGACCCGAGCGCGTGGCCGCAATGGGGCGGGCCATCACGTAATTTCGTCGTCGAGGCCCGACCGCTCGCCTCGAGCTGGCCCGCCGATGGGCCCCGCCGGTTGTGGGAGCGGCCGATCGGTGAGGGCTACTCCGCGATCGTCACCGACGGGCGCACACTCTACACGCTCTTCCGCGACGGTACTGCCGACGTCGCAATCGCGCTCGACGCGACAACCGGCGCCACTGTCTGGCAGACCCGATACGAGGCACCGTTTGTCGAGACCTGCTCGGAGCGCCTCGGCCCCGTGCCCCGGGCCGCCCCGCTCATTGCTGGCGATCGGCTGATCACCATGAGCGCGGGCGGGCTAATGACGAGCCTGGACCGGAAGTCCGGCCGGTCGCAATGGAGCCTCGATCTGTTGGCGGACACCGCCGACGCCGTCCGCGCCTGTGGTTACGCCGCGAGTCCGCTGGCGTTCGATGACCTCATCATCACAACTGCTGGCGGTACAGGCCGGGGCGTTGTCGCCGTAAAGGCCGCAACTGGCGAGCTCGCGTGGCACTCGCAAGACTTTCAGAACGGGTATTCGTCTCCGATCCTCATTGATCTGGACGGCCGGCCGGAAGTGGTCGTGTTCACATACGGCGAGGTCTCGGGCCTCGATCCAAAAACCGGCTCGCTCGAGTGGAGCGTCCCACACGCCTCGGATCAGGGCGTCAACGTCGCAACGCCGGTCTGGGGAAGCGACAACCTGCTCTTTGTGTCCTCGGCCTACAACGGCGGGAGCCGGGTGCTTCGCTTGTCGCGGCCCGACAGTGGGCCGACGGAGCGCGGCAAGGTCAAGGTCGAAGAGATCTGGGCAAACCGCCGCGTGCGCGTGCATTTCGGCAACGCCGTGCGGATCGGAACGCGGGTCTTTGCCTCAAATGGCGACTTCGGCGCGGCTCCGTTTGCGGCGATCGACATGGCCACCGGGGACATGGTCTGGCGGGACCGGAGTGTGTCGCGGGCGACGCTCATCGCCGTTGGCCGCAGCCTCCTAATCCTCGACGAGGACGGCACGCTTGCGCTTGCCACACCGGACGACACCGGGTTGATGGTTCAGGCAAAGGCCGCCGTGCTCGCTGGCCGCGCCTGGACCGCTCCCACGTTGAGCGGCACGACGTTGTACCTCCGCAACCTCAAACAAATCGTGGCGCTCGAGCTCGGCAGGTAGTTGGTCGGCGCTCGGGGCTCGGGGCTCGGGGCTCGGGGCTCGGGGCCGGAAAGAGCTTCGACCATTTGGTCGAAGGTTTTCGAATCCCGAACGCCGAATCCCGAACGCCGACCGCCGACCGCCGAACTACTCACTCCTCAGCGCCAACAGCGGATCCACCATCGTCGCCCGGCGCGCGGGCAGGTAGCTGGCGGCAAGGCCGACGGCTGCGAGCAGCAGCGCCACGCTCACGAGCGTCAGCGGATCACCTGGCCGAACTTCGAAGAGCAGCGTCTGCAGAACGCGCGACGCCGCGACCGAGACGGCGATACCAGCCACGAGCCCAATCAGCACGACGGTCCCGGCTTCACGCAGGACCATCCGTCGAATCGTCGGACCGTCGGCGCCGAGCGCCATGCGCACGCCAATCTCGCGCGTTCGCTGCGTGGTCGTGAAGCTGATAATCCCATAGATTCCGCTCGCACAGAGCAGCAGCGCAACCAAGGCAAATGCTGACATGACGCTCATGCTGAAGCGCTGGCGTACGACCGACGCCTGGACGAGTCGATCGACCCTCGCGCTGTCGTAGACCGGCTGCATCGCATCTATGGCCCAGATCTGACGCTTCACGCGGTCGATGAGCGCGGCCGGATCGCCGGCCCCCCTCACCACGAACGTCATCGACCCGAACGGGAACTGTGGCAGCGAGAAGAAGACTTCCGGGCGCGGCGCCGTATCGAGGCCATCGTGTCGAATCTGGCTGACAACGCCCACGACTTCCGCTTCGACCGGCTTCCCCTGCCACGACACGCGGATGCGACGACCGAGCGGGCTTTCGACGGGCCACTCGCGCCGCCGCAGTCCCTCGCTGATGACTGCCACCACCGGAGCAGTCTGCGTATCGCGATCTTCGAGCAGGCGACCCTCACGCAGCGGAATCGACATCGCGCTGAAGTACCCGGGCGTCGCGATCGTGACAAACGCGCTGCGCTGCTCGGCGGCCTGCGCTGCCGGCCGACCGACCACGTTGAGCACGCTCCGGATGTTGATGTTCGACAGCGCGAAGGGCATCGCCGATACCGCGCCGGCGGCCTCCACGCCCGGAAGGACCTGCAGCTCGTCGAGCGTCGATTTGAAGAAGGTTCGCAGGCGGTCGGGAGCGCCATGTCGATCCCACGCGAACAGCTGCACCATCACTACGCCCTGGGACGAAAATCCCGGATCCACCGCGAGGAGCCGGCCGAAGCTCTTGACGAGGAGCCCGGCGCCAACGAGCAGCACCAGAGCGACAGCGACCTCGCCCGCCACCAGCCCACGACGCAGCGCTCCGCGCACCGAGTCGGGCTGACGCTCCCGGAGAACATCGCGGCCCTGTTTAGAGAACTGAAGCGCCGGAATCAATCCAAATACGACCGCTGTCGCAGTCGTCAGGACGGCCGCAAACAGCAACGCCCGACCATCGATGGCCGCTTCCTGGAGCCGCAGAAGACCTGCGGGAGCAATCGCGACGATCCCGCGGAGCGTCCAGTGCGCAAGCGCGAGGCCGACGCCGGCGGCGATGGCCGACAGCAACAGGCTCTCGGTGACGAGCTGTCGCACCAGTCGCCCGCGTCCTGCCCCGAGCGCAGACCGAATGGCGAACTCCCGGCTTCGGTCGATGCCTCGAGCGAGCAGCAGGCTCGCCACGTTCGCGCATCCGATGCCGAGCACGAGCACGACCGCCCCAAGCATCAGGACCAGCGGCAGGCGCACGCCTCCCATCAGGTGTTCGCGCAGTGGGACGACCACGGCGCTGCTCGCCCCGTTAGTTCGCGGGTTTTCCCTGGCCAGGGCTGCCGAGATGGTGTCCATCTCGCTCTGCGCCTGTTCGACGCTGACGCCGGGCGAGAGCCGCGCGACGACGTTCCACCATCCGCTAGCCCGGATCCGCTTCTCCTGCTCCTGGATGATCTTCGGTGTCCAGACCACGAGCTCGCCGGGACGCGGCAGCAGCTGCGGCGCGAACGATTTCGGCAGGACGCCGACGATCGTCCATGGCTCGCTGTCCATGCCGATCGTTTTGCCGACGACGTTCAGGTCACCAGCATAGCGGGACTGCCAGAAGCCGTAGGTGATGACGACGGCGCGCCGCGCGCCGCGGACGTGCTCATCGGGCAGGAACCCTCGGCCGATCATCGGTGCCATGCCGATAGCGTCGAAGAACCCTTCGGTGACCTGCGCCCCGAACAAGACTTCCGGCTCCGTGCCGCCGGTGAAGTCCATCGAATACGGAATCACCCCGGCCATCACCGAAAACGACCGCGCCCGGTCGCGCCAGTCCAAGAAATCCGCAGGCGATACATCTTCGCGTTCGGCAGGACGCGCGGCCTGGCGCTGCCAGAGCGTGACGACGCGCTCGGCGTCCTGATAGGCCAGTGGCCTGAACTGGAGCGTGTCGAGCAACGTTGCGATCGAAATCGTGCCGCCAATGCCAATCGCCAGAATCAGGACGGCCGAGAGCGCGAACGATGGCGATTTGAAGAGCATGCGCGCGCCGTGCTTGACGTCGTGGACGACGTCGGCATCCTCGGTGAATTGGCGCCGCAGCCACGCGGCGTCGGGCAAGGCGCCAAGGGCGCGGCGGAATAGGTTCATTCGGGTCCTCCAGTCGAGGTGATCATCGCGGTTGAGCGTCTGCCAGCGGTGACGAATTTCTGCTTCCCATTCGGCGCGCCACTCTCCGCGCGTCGCGCCGGGCACGACGACCGCGACCGCGCCGACAAGCGCAAGGCAGATTCGAACGACGAGCGGATCGCGCCGGGTGGACTTGGTCACGCGCGTGAAGGCTTGAGACGACGCGGGGAGACCGCCTGATCGAGCGCCCGAAACCGTCCAACGGCTTCGGCCAGCATCGCTTCACCCGCCGCCGTGATCTCGTAGTAGCGACGTGCCGGGCGCTGTTCGCGCTGGGCGGCCGCCTGCGATTCCCAGGCGGACTTCAGATATCCCTCGCGGTCCAACCTCCGGAGGATCGGATAGACCGTGCCGCTTGGCAGCCCGGTCGCATCCATGATGTCGAATCCGTGATGGAACTCCCTCGTCAGAGCCTGCAGCACGAGAGCAGTCGAGTAGGTCAGGTTCAGGCGTGGTGACACAGCCAAACTCCTTGAATCCTACATATGTAGCGTTCTTGTTCAGGTTGGACGGGGGAGGCGGGGGGAACGTTGGTTCACGGTTCACGGTTCACGGTTCAGGGTTCATTGTTCAGGGTTCAGGGTTCAACGCCGGATCCGTCACAGATCATGCAAACTACGGACAGGATGCGTGACTCGATTGTGCGGGCGGCGGGGCTGACCGGCACGGCGCTCTACGGGGCGGCGATCGTCTGGATGTACGCGGCCCAGCCGCAGACCGTGGCTGAAGTCACGGGAGGGCTGACCTCGACGATCGGCGTCTACCGCGTCGATCAGACGGCATTTGACGACGGGCTGGCGTTTTTCAAGCGGGACCAGTTCGACGAGGCCCGCGCGGCGCTGTCGCGGGCGGATCCGGCCGGCCGCGACCCGGTGACGCAGTACTACATCGCCTACACCTATTACCGTCAGGGATGGGGCCGGGTCTACAACGATGATGCACTCTTCAAGAATGGGTTGGAGGCGGTCGACCGATCGATTGCGCTGGCGCCAAATCACCGGCTCGTGGTGGAGGACCCCGACATCGGCATCCATTCCGCCGACGAGCTTCGCGCCGAGCTGCAGCGCGGGCTGACCCGCGACGCTTCGGATTTCAACCCACTCCGCCTGCTGAGGCCGCGACGATGACCCCGCTGCGAGAGGCGCTGGTTCTTCCCTGCCTGTTCCTCACCGTGGCGCTCCTCGGTGGGTTGCGGCTGGGTGCGGACGTTCAACTCGTCCCTCCACCGCTCCTCACGCTCGTGCTGGCGGTGCTGCTCGTCGGGTCGCTCATCCGATCGGGGGTCATCGTACCCGAACGTCTGCTCAGTCACCGTCGCACCGGCCTCGAGAACGCCTGCGGAGGTGCCGTGTTGCTCGCGCTCGCCGCCGCGTCCGCCCAGGTTTTCAACCTGCTGACGCCAGATACGGGCCTGCTGCACGTGCTCGTCGGGGTGTTTTTCCTCGTGCAGCTCCTGACCACGCTCACCGCCGTCCGCGATCGCCTGGCCATGCTCCGCAGCCTCGCGGTACTCCTCGGGTGCGCGTTCTTCCTCAGGTTCATCGCGCTCGAGTCGCTCTATGCGCCCGGGCGAGGAGTGCTCAAGCGGGTCATGACAGCCCTGATGGAAGGGATCACACTCGGAACGCTGGACTACGCCCCGAATGGCGCCGCGACAGGCTACGTCGCCTTTCTGGCTCTCTCGCTCTACCTGGTGGGTCTCGTGCTCATGCCCGCCGGGGGACCTGCCCCGACTCTAGCCCCGGTCCTCTGGCAGCCAGCCGAGGCCGACGAGCTGGACCGAGACCTGACCACGCTTGGGCGCAAGTGACACGCGCTCCAGAGCGCTGGCCCCGCCGAACTGCTCCGTGACCTTGCGTGTCTCCTGCCGGATCTCTTCGTCGAGCGCACGCGCGCGTTCCTCGACCGCGCCGAGCGTCTCGTTGGCACGCCGGATATCGTCGGTCTCCTTCATGCTCCTGCCAACGCCTCGAGCCGCCGTCGTCGCCCGGCCGAGGGACCCTACGCCAATCGCTTTGCGGCCAAACAGCGCTCCCAGAATCGTCGCGCCCACTGACAATCCTGTCTGGAGCTTTTGCTGAGACGCCTGAGCGGACTCGCGGTCAACGGATGCCGCCGCGCGACGTTTTTGCTCTTCGATCTGCTGCCGCTTTGATGCGTATTTCTTGTTCAGGGCATCGACTGCGGCGTCGCGGGCGACGCGATGCGCGTCCTGGACCCGAATCTGAAAATCCCGCTCGCTCTCGCCCGGATTCGAGGTGAGCTTGAGGTCGCGCTGGCGGAGCAATTCGAGTTTCTCGGACTGCGACAGCCATTTTCCAAACTCCTTGTTCCACGCGGCGTAGCTCTTGGCCTGCAGGCCTACTGCTGGCACATCCTCGAAACTTGCGCCGGCCGGAGCGGCGTCCTTCAGTTCGGAAGTTGCAACATCGAGAGCCGCAGCCATCGCCCAGTCGACCTCCACCGCGCCTGTCCCAAACGGCGCTGCATAGACAACGTCGCGGACCTCGTCGATCCCAAGCTTGGCGTCGCCAAAGCCCACTCGAGCCGCGCCGAGCACAACGGGTCTATACCGCACGCCCGCACCAGCCCCGGCGCCCGAAACGAAGTATTGCTCGACGCCGGGCGGCACGATCGGAGGCGACGACGACGCCGGGGACCCCGCACTCGTGGCGCGGGACGCCGGAATCGGGGCTCGGGACTCGGGACTCGCCTGCTTGGTCTGCAGCGTCTCTGGTGTCAAGGCGCGAATCTGATCTCTCGAAAGCGGCCCTCTTAGGTACGAAAGGGTCCATCGCGTCTGGAAGACGACCGGTGCCTGTTCGTGAACGTTGTGCAGGAGAAACACGCGCTTATCGAGCGCCGAGAGCAGCCGATCGGTTTCGGCCCGATCCATCGACCCCGCCGCCGCTCCTTCGAGCCCATCGAGCATGCGCGCCTTGTCGCGCTCGGTCTGCAGGCGCCCGAGAAACCAGGTGCCAGTATTGGCGAGCCCCTTGTAGTCGAGATCGACCGGGTTCTGGGTCGCCAGGACCACCCCGAGCCCGAACGCACGGCCCTGTTTGAGGAGCGTCAGGAGCGGCGCCTTCGAAGGCGGATTGGCGACGGGTGGGAAATACCCGAGGATTTCGTCCATATAGAGTACGGCGCGGAGGCTCGTCGTGCCAGTTTGCGCGCGCATCCAGGCCACTACCTGATTGAGCAGCAACGACACGAAAAACATCCGCTCGGCGTCTCCGAGGTGGGCGATCGAGAAAACAGCCACGCGCGGCTTGCCCTTGGACGAATACAGGAGGCTGGCCGGGTCGAGCGGTGCACCCTCGAGCCACTGCGCAAACCCTGGCGCGGCCAGTAGTCCATTGAGCTTCATCGCCAGGTCGAACCGCTCCTTGCCTGGAAAAAACGCCTCGAGGTCGACCACGCCGACCTTCGCGAACGGCGGGGTTTGGACTTGCTGAATGAGCGTCGCCAGATCCAGATCACGTCCTTCGGCCCAGGCCGCCCCAAAGAGGCTGGTGGCGAGCGTATGCTCGCGGCTGCGCGGTGGCGCGTCGAGGCCGGCCAGCGCCAACACGCTCGTGGCCGTGCTGCCGGCGCGCTCGGCCAGCAACTCGCCGTCCGCGCGCGCAGCCGCGGGTGGGGCCGCAAACGAGCTCAGGATGGAGACCGGCACTCCGGCGCGGCTGCCGGGTGTATAGATCGTGAACTCGGCGGCGTTGCGCAGGCGCTCGATGCGGCTGGCGTCCTGGCCCCACTCGGCCAGCCCCTTGCGCCACCGCTCCGCTTCGGCGGCGGCAAACGCGTCGGCCGTCTGGCCGCTGCGACGCGCCTCGTCCTCGTCGACCCACGGCCGGAACTCCGCCGCCGAGAGCTGCGGGAACGTCAGCAGGAGGTTGCCCAGATCCCCTTTCGGGTCGATCGCGATGACCGGGACGCCATCGATTGCCGCCTCTTCGATGAGCGACAGGCACAAGCCCGTCTTGCCGCTGCCGGTCATGCCGACGCAGACGGCGTGGGTCACGAGGTCGCGCGAGTCGTAAAGCACCATCTCGTCGAGCGCGTGTCGGCCTGCCATGTCGTAGCGGCGCCCGAGGTAGAAAAGACCGAGCTTTTCATAGTCCTGCATACGCGTATGTTAATCCTCCGCCCGGCTCACCCACAGTTCCATTGGCACCGACAGCAGCGGGTACTTGCGCCGGAGGGCGACGACGTGGTCGGCGTAGTCCCGTTTGGCAATGTGGCCGTCGAGGAGCGACAAGCGGAGGCGCTTGATTTCGTAGCGGTAGAGGTCCCGGACGGCATCCCGTAACTGCTGCGGCGAGGTGTCAGGGCGCGGGACGAGTCCATGGCCGGCCAGCGCCTCCAGTATCGGGGTCTTGTATCTGTAGGTTGGCTTCACTTCGTTGCGCTTTTGCGCCGCGTCTTCTGCTAGTATGCGCGACACGCGTTCCGCATCACTGCCGCAGGTGGCCAGTTCATCGTGAAATCCGACGACAACCACGCCAACCATGCACTAACGAACGCGAGAGCCGTGCCGGTTGCGCCAGAAATATAGTCTGCGAAGGGAGCATCTATGTCCGACGAACGAACAGGAACACCGGGAGACGACGCGCTGACGCGCACGGCGGAGGCCGTCGGCGGCGCCATCGGAAGCGCCACGCGCACCGTCACTGACACGGCGCAGGGTGCTGCCGGCGCTGCCGCGAACGTGGCCACGTCGGCGGTTTCGACCGCGAAGTCGGCTGGCTCGGCCACCGTCGCCGCCGTCAGCGGCGCCGCCGAGAAAACGGCCACCGCGGGTCTCGCGGCCAAGGTCGCTGCCGCGCGAGCGATCGTCAAGGTACGGAGGACGGCGAGGAGAGTGAAGAGAGTTGTAAGGAAGGCGGCCACCAGCAAGGCAACAGGCGCCCGTAAAACGGTGAGGGCCAAGGCCGCCAAGCGCAGGGTGAAAAGGGCGGTCAGGAGGACGGTACGGAAGGTCAAGAGAGTCAAGGCCAAGGCGGTCAGACGGACGGTCAGACGGACGAAGCGCGCCGTCAGGAAGACCGCCCGCAAGCGCCGCTGAACAAGACGGCTCAGGGCTTAGGGCTCAAGGCGGTGTCGAGCCTTTCGAGCCCCTGCCCTGAGCCCTAAGCAGACCCTCGCTACCGCGCGCTGTCGGTCGCCGCTCCGGGGCCTGGCGCGCGCGCCGCCAGATAGATCCCGTTGAACAGAAACTTGAAGGTTCCGTGCGGCTGCGCGCGGAAGGTAATCTCCGGACCAAAGAGCACGAGCCTGCCCTTCCCCACCGGCACGTCGACCACGGCGGCGCCGCCTTGCAGATATCCCTGACCATACGCCCACCCGCTTCTGAGCGGAGCCGGACTGTCGAACCAGGCGACAGGCCGGATCCCCTGCAACGCGGCCCGGGGCTCGAGCTGGAACACGGGACTGTTGTCAAAAAACACGTCGAGAGGGTTGGTGATGCCGTGCGCCACCAGTGATGAATTGTCGACGGTCACGCGGAGCACCGAGCCAGGAACATAGAACTTTTCGGCCGGCAGCGGACGCGACGAGCCGTCCGGCGACCGTTCGATCAAGTGGTTATCAACCGGCAGTTCCATCAGCTCCGCCAGATTCATCGAGGATCGCCCGACGGCGAGAATCGTGCCTCCGTCCTCGAGGAATTTCTTGAGCGCCGGAACAGTTTGAGCCACAGAGTAGGCTCCGAGCTGACTCTGATACTGGGCCGGAATGCCCGCCACGGCGCCCCCGCCGCGTCCGCCCCCACCGCCACCGCCACGGCCTCCACGCCCGGCGGCAGGAGCAGCCGGGCCAACCCCGGACGGAAAGATGATGACGTCGAAGCGGGCCGCCAGATTACCGGCATCGAGGGCTTGCGGAAACACCACCTCGAACGGGAACTCGAATTGCTCGAGCAGCCAGCGAGTCCAGCCCGAAGGCATCGAGCCGCCGTACTGATCCGCGAGCGCCACGCGAAGCTTGCGGAGCTTGATGGCGTCTCCAGTCGGACGCGATGGCACGCCGTCGAAGTTCAGTCCCAGATCCGCCGCCAGCTTTCCGACGGCCGCAGCGGTTGACGCCTTGGCCGCGACGAAGAACGCTCCCTGCTGCGGCCCTGACGTCACCCACGACACGTCCTCGCCGGCCGCGATCAGCCGGTTGACCGCTGCAAACGAATCATTGGCGGCGTGGCTGAACGTGTACCCTGCAGACGCGCTCGCCGTCACCTTGCCGGGCGCTGGTTTCTGCAGTCCGTTCAGTTTCTCGAACGGGCCCTCGAAGCCCTCGAGCACCCGATCGACCTTGATCCCCATCTGATACGCCAGCGTCCAACCGGCGTTGTCGTAGGGGCGCGTCGGCGCGCCGCCGGGATACGGGATGTCGTCGGGATGGTCCTGCGGCTCGAACATGTCGAGGACATGCGGCCGGAAGGCCTGGCCGGATTTGACGACGTACGAGCCCGCCGGATAGCTCTTGCCAGCAACCGTGAACGGGCCTGTCGCGCGATGAACTGTGACGCCGGTCTTGATGAGCGCGTTCACGAACTTGGTCGCGGTCGGAAAATCAGGCTGATCTGCAGGCAGGATGAAGCCTCGTGGATCGCGAGTCGCCGGATCCCTCAGAAGCTTCTTGAACTCCTCCGGCGAGCCGACGCGGCCGCCGCGGCCGGCGCCGTCCGGTTCATCGCCGCCCGCCGTTGCCGCACCCCGGCCGCGACCGCCGACCGCCGTCTCTGCGGCGATGACCCGTCGCGGCGTCGCGGTCCAACTGTCGCGGTTGCCGCGCTCGATCGAGTTCTTGCCCATCTGATAGATGTTGTAGAGGAAGTTCTCCTTGTTGCGGGACGCGATGTCGAAGACGGCGTAGTTGGCGGTGACCGAATAGTCGATCGATTGCCGGAACCGCCAGACCTGCGGCTCGATCGGAAAATGTAGGTTCGAGTCAGGCAGCTGCTTCGCCGGAATGAACGGAATGCTCGTCGGGGTCGGGCTCCCAATCGTTTCGGTGAGCAGGCCAATCATGTTGTGGAAGTAGGCCGTCGTCCGCAGCCCGCCGTTCCACCACGTCGAATAGCTCGAGCCTTGCTTGCTCGTAACGCCGGGCTTCCCTTCCGCGGCAAAGCGGCTGTGCATCGCCGAGGCCACCAGATCGAGCTGGGAAGGAATCAGCGGATCGAAGTTGTAGTTGAAGGGATCGCGGAACGGCGGCGCGAACATCACGGTCCCGGCCGGCCCGGTCTGGTGATGGTTGTACATGATCTGCGGGAACCACTCGATGTACATCGCGCGGTTCATGTTCGTGCTTTCGGGCTGCGTCGACATGTAGAAGTCGCGGTTGTTGTCGTGCCCGATGTACTTCTGGTACAGCCGAGGCAGAAGCGCCGTCGATCGCCTTGCCGGATCCGACTCCCGCATATACCAGCTCGACACGAGTTCCATCCCGTCGGGATTCGCGTGGACGGCGAGGATGACCAGGTCGTTCAGGAATCGCGTCGTTTCGGCATCCGAACGGCTGACGAGCTGATACACCGTCTCGATCAGCTGATGCGCGCCGAGCACTTCGGTGGCGTGCAGACCGCCGTCGAACCAGACGACGCCCTTGCCTTCTTTCGCGAGCGCGTGGGCCTGTTCGTCGGTCAGGCCCTCGGCAAGCGCCAGCCGGCGGGAAATGTCCTTGTAGCGATCGAGTTTCTTGTGGTTTTCGGGAGACGTAATGATCGCCATCAGCTGCGGCCGATCTTCAGCTGTGCGGCCGATCTCGACCACTTTCATCCGATCCGATTCCTTGTCGAGCTTCTGCCAGTAGGCGACAAATTGCGTGTACGTGGCAAGCTGATAGTCGTCGCCGATATCGAAGCCGAAATGCTGTTTCGGCGTGGTGATGGCCTGGGCGGAAGCGGCAGCCGCGGTGAACAAGAGAACAAGCGCAGCCGCAAGCGAACGGCAGCCATGCCGGGAACCTATGCGCATCAGTCACCCTTCCCCTCGTGTCACCATGCCCGCTTGCGCGGGCTCGTGGCCACGCCAGCCGGCGCGGTGCATGCCCAGCCAACGCGGGCGCGACAACGATTAACGATACCAGAAGAGACAGTAGGGAAGGGTTGGTCGGGAAGGTGTTTGGAACGATCAGGGGAGCGGCCCCGGCGCTGCGCGCGCCCCTCCAGTGAGCAAGCGCGCTACGCCGGGGCCCGTACGGCTTACTTGATGGGCGCGCCTCCGGGAGGTGCCCCCGATTCAGGCATGGTCGCCAGGTAGCTCGCGACGTCCTCGAATATCGCGCCGTCGGCGTTCGTTCCGAAGTAGCGCGCCGGTGGCGTGATATCCAGAGGATCTGCCACGAACGCGTAGCCTGCCGCCGTAGCGCCCACCGCGAGGCCGTTGCACGACGCGGGTGCGCCGGGTACGGGTGTGGCACCCATGCTGAAGCTGTAGCCGCTCTTGATGAACGTCGCACCGCTCGACAACTCCGGCGCTAGAAACGCCTCCGCTGCCAAGGGCGGTCTCCTGCCGAGCGTTTGCAGGTCAGGCGAGTAGAAGCCGAAGCCGCACGTGATCGCGAAGCTCAGTTGCGCGCTGTTGACCACTCTCACTGTCCCGAGAGCTGACGCGGACTGGGCGGCGCCACGCGCGCGCATCAACCCCGGAATCGCCAGCGTCGAGAGCAACCCCATGATCGCGATCACGAAGAGCATGTCGATCAGCGTGAAGCCCGATTCGCTCCGTGCCTGGCCCGCATTTAAAGAAGTCATCTCCGCACCTTTATCGGTTGACAATTATTGGCAGTCTTGCCATTTTCCGGTTGCCGTAAAGTGGCCCCACCCGACCCGCCGCGGCGAGGTCTCGGCTCACCAGTTCCCGCTAAGTGTTTGACTCTAAGCTTACTTACCGACTTCACTCAACCCCGGATTTTCACGGGATGCCTACCGAAGTGCAAGAACAGCACCACCGCCAAAAGCGCCAAGCCAACGAGGTCCGCTGGCCCCCCTGAATAGCAAAGCAGGGCCCCGGCAACGGCGGCGAGGCCGCGCTCGACGCTCGACGCCCGATGGCGAATCCAGCCCCCGAGCGCCACAGCGAGCGCAGCGACTCCAGCCGATGCGCTGAGAGTCACTGCCGCGATGTCACGCGCCGTTCCCTGCAACAAGATGCCAAGCCCTTCGGGCGTCAGGGTGAACATGAACGGCACGAGGAACGCCGGCAGCGTGTACTTCCAGGTCAACATCATCGTCTCGAACGGGTTGCCACCCGTGAGCGCCGCGGCCGCGAACGGCGAGAGAGCGGTCGGCGGACTGACCTCCGACAGCACGGCGTAATAGAAGATGAACATGTGCGCCGCGGCGATTGGTACCCCCGCCTGCACGAGCGCCGGCGCGACCATGACCGCCGCGATGATGTAGGAAGCGGTCACCGGCACGGCAAGACCCAGCATCCAGACCGCGAGGGCCGAGTACACCACGGTCGGAAAGAGGTGGCCTCCGGCGAGCGCGACGATCAGGCCGGACATCTTGAGGCCCAGACCGGTGAGGGTCACGATGCCGACGATGATGCCGGCGGTTGCGGTGGTGGCGCAGACACCGAGCACGCCGACCGCTCCGCGATCGAGCGCCGCGGCCAGCCGTTTCGGCGTCAGCGCAGTATCTCGCCGGAGGAAGCTCAGTGCGAAGGCCAGCACCGTGGCCCAGAACACCGCCCGAAACGCAGACAGGCCGGCGATCATGAAGACGGCAATCGCGACGAGCGAAATGAAATGGTAGCCGTGGGCGCGAAAGAGCGTGCTCGCCCGCTCCACGTGCGCCATCTCACCGCTGGTGCCGAGGCGGCGTGAATCCGCCTCGATCATCAGCAGGATTGACAGGTAGTACAGGATCGTCGGGATGGTCGCCATCACGAGCACCTGGAGGTAGGAAATTTTCAGAAATTCGGCGATGAGAAACGCCGCCGCGCCGAGCGTTGGCGGCGAGATGAGCGCGCCAATACCGGCCGCCGACAGCATCGCGCCGGCGACCTCTGGTCGATACCCCGCGCCTCGTAGTAGTGGCCACGCCACCGATCCCAGCATGACCGTCGTGGCCACGCCGCTCCCAGAGACGGTGCCGAGCAAGAAGCCCGCGACCGTCACGGTCCGCCCCGGCGCTGCGGGCGAACGAGATCTTCCCATCGCGGCCATTGACCAGTCGATAAAGAAACGGCCGGCCCCCGACTGTTCGAGGACTGCGCCGTAGATAGTGAAGAGGATGATGTAGGTCGACGCGACGTCGAGAGGAACGCCGAAGATTCCCTCGAGCGTCATGTAAAGCGTGCCGATCAGACGATCGAGCTCGTAGCCACGATGCGCGATGAGGCCCAAGCCGATGCGGTCGAACCAGGGCCCCGCCCATCCATAGACAATGAAGCCGACTGCGGTCGCCGGCAGGATCCAGCCGACCGAGCGGCGCGTTGCCTCGAGGACGAGCAGGATCGTCAGGCCACCGAGGGCGACATCAACCGGTAGCGGGTCGGCCGCGCGGTAGACGAAGCGGCTGAAGTCAACGATTGGCCAGGCGAGCGCACCAATCGAGGCGCCGGCAAGGACCCAGTCCGATCCGCGGACCGCGCCAGCGCTGCCGCGCCGAGCCGGAAACAGGATGAAGATCAGAACGAGCGCGACGAGCAGAAAGCTGACCCGATAGACCTGGGGCTGAACGATGAAGAGCACCCAGTACAGCGAATAGAGCGACAGTCCGATCGCGAGC
The DNA here is from genome assembly GCA_963773005.1 of uncultured Acidobacteriota bacterium. Taxonomy (GTDB): domain Bacteria; phylum Acidobacteriota; class Vicinamibacteria; order Vicinamibacterales; family 2-12-FULL-66-21; genus DATBJJ01. The sequence continues at coordinate 109,279 of CAVYZR010000009.1, read as the reverse complement.
ACCGTCGCGACGCGACGAGATCGTCCCTGGAGCGCACGTCCCTGCGATTCCTGAAAGGGTTCGAGGGCTTCCGTCACCACGCGCGAGAGAGCCTATCAGGAGTCGGGCGCGGCTCGATTGGGTTTCTGGCAGCTCACCGCTGCCCAGCTTTCTGCTCGGCGTAGTACTTCAAGGCCCCGGGATGATACGGAGCGGGCGATCCTGCAGCGCCCCGCTCGAGCGACAACTGGGCGGCCTCGGGGTGAATCGCCGCGAGCTCGGATTTCTTCTCGAATAGCACGCGGGTGATGTCGTGGGCGAGATCGTCTGGCATCGAACGATTGACGACCAGGACATTAGCCACTCCGACGACCGCAATCGCACCGTCGACGCCGCGATAGGCGCCGGCCGGAATGGTCAGCGGAAAGTACAGCTCTCCATAGTCCCGCTGAAGCGCTGGAAGGAGGTCGCCACTCGGAATAAGTCGGAGCGTGATGCCGGGACTGTGCGCCAGATCCTGGACCGCGGCCGTCGGCAGGCCGCCGCTGAAGAAGAACGCAATGAGCTTACCGTCCTTCAACGCACCAGCCGACTCGGTGGCGCCGAGCGCCTGGCGCGTGACATCACGGTCGGGATCGAGTCCGGCACTCCGCAGCAGCCTGATGGCAATCACCTCCGTACCGCTGCCCGCCGAGCCGGTCGAGATTGTCTTGCCGTGCAGGTCGCCAACTGACGCGACACCACTCGAAGCCGTCGTCACGATCTGGGTGTAGTTGGAATAGAGGACGGCTAGACTCACTGCCGGGACAGGACGCCCCTCGAACGCTCCTCGGCCCGCGACCGCATCTGCCAGCGTGTCGGCCAGCACGAACGCGATGTCCGCTCGGCCATCGCGAATCAGCTTGAGGTTGTCGACCGACGCCGCGGTCACCTCCGCCGTCGCGCGAACCTGTGGGAGATTCTCGTTGAGAATCTTCGCAAGGCCGCCACCGTACGGGTAGTAGACCCCGCCGGTTCCCCCGGTTGCGATCGAGATAAACCGCGCGCCGGGCTGGCCGCGATCGGAACAGTTCGCGCAGACTAGAAGCAGAATGGCAACAAGCGCGCGCCCTGTGGGCAATGGCACGGTGGCAATTCTAGAGGCCCAGGGCTCACGGCTCAAGGCTCAAGGCATGGGGCTCAAGCAAGAGCATCGCGATCACGCCTGAAGGTCTTGCCTGAGCCTTGAGCCCTGAGCCTTGAGCCGTCTTACCGCGTCAGTTTCCTGTATTTGATCCGGTGCGGTTGATCCGCTTCCGCCCCGAGGCGGCGATGGCGATCGGCCTCGTAGTCCTGGTAGTTGCCCTCGAACCACACGACCTTGCTGTCGCCTTCGAATGCAAGCATGTGGGTCGCGATGCGATCGAGGAACCAGCGATCGTGGCTGATGACGACCGCGCAGCCAGCAAACGCCAGCAGCGCCTCTTCGAGCGCTCGCAGCGTATCGACGTCAAGGTCATTGGTGGGCTCGTCGAGCAACAGGAGGTTGCCGCCGGCCTTGAGGAGCTTGGCCAGGTGCACGCGATTGCGCTCGCCGCCCGAAAGGGCGCCGACCTTGCGTTGTTGATCGCGGCCCTTGAAGTTGAACCACGACACGTACGCGCGCGAGGCGATCTTCCGCTTGCCGAGCTCGACTTCGTCGTTGCCGCCGGTGATCTCGTCCCAGACGCTCTTGTCAGCCGCGAGCGCGTCGCGCGATTGATCGACATACGCGACCTTAACGGTCTCGCCGAGCCTGAGGGTCCCGCCGTCGGGCTGCTCCTGTCCCGTAATCATCCGGAAGAGCGTCGTCTTACCGGCACCGTTGGGCCCGATGACGCCGACAATACCACCGCGAGGCAGCGTGAAGGTGACGTCGTCCATCAGCAGGAGATCGCCGTACCCCTTCCGAAGGCCACGCGCTTCGACGACGACGTCGCCGAGACGAGGACCCGAGGGGATGTAGATCTCGACTTGTTCGACCTTCTGGGCGGTCTCCTCGGCCAGCAGCTGCTCGTAGGCGTTGAGCCTGGCCTTCCCCTTCGCCTGGCGCGCCCGCGGTGAGAGGCGAATCCAGTCGAGTTCCCGCTGCAGCGTCCGCTGCCGCTTGCTTTCGGTCTTCTCCTCGACCTCGAGACGCTTCTGCTTCTGGTCGAGCCAGGACGAGTAGTTTCCTTCCCACGGGATACCGGAACCGCGATCGAGCTCGAGAATCCAGCCGGCGACGTTGTCGAGGAAGTAGCGGTCGTGCGTTACAGCGACCACGGTGCCTTGGTAGTCCTTGAGAAACCGCTCGAGCCAGGCGACCGATTCGGCGTCGAGGTGGTTAGTCGGTTCGTCGAGCAGGAGCAGATCGGGCGACTTGAGCAGCAGCCGGCAGAGCGCGACGCGCCGGCGTTCGCCACCCGAGAGCGTCGTCACATCCGCGTCCGCTGGCGGCAGTCGCAGGGCATCCATCGCCAGCTCGAGGCGCGAGTCGAGATCCCAGCCATTGGCCGCCTCGATCTGATCCTGAACCTTGCCTTGCTCGGCGAGAACCTTGTCCATCTCGTCGGAAGACATCTCTTCGCCGAACTTCGCGTTGATTTCGTCGTAGCGCGTCAGCAGCGCCCGGATCTCCGCCACTCCTTCTTCGACGTTGCCGAGAACCGTCTTGGCCTGATCGAGCCGGGGCTCCTGGTGCAGAAATCCGACGCTGATCCCATCAGCGGGAAACGCCTCACCGACAAAGCTCTGATCTTCACCGGCCATGATGCGCAACAGGCTGCTCTTCCCCGCCCCGTTCAGGCCGAGGACGCCGATCTTCGCGCCGGGAAGAAACGAGAGCCAGATGTCCTTGAGAACGACGTGGTCGGGCTGATGGACCTTGCCCAAACCCTTCATGGTGTAGATGAATTGTGGCATTTATCAAATTCGGCATGCTGAGTGCTGAATGCTGAAGTGAATTTCGAAGTTCAACACTGAACTTCAAAGTTTAATTCAGAATTCAGCACTCAGCATTCAGCATTATCAAAGCGCCCTGTCCCCGCGCGTAGCGACCACCGCGCGCGGTGTGGGCGCCTCAGGTGTAAAGTCCTCGCCCGGATTGATGAAGCGGTCGGTTTCGAGGTGGTACTGCCGGTCGTAGAGCGTGCGGTAGCGGCCGCCGAGGGCGAGCAGTTCCTGATGGGTGCCACGCTCGACGATCTCGCCATGCTCGAGGACCAGGATCTGATTGGCGCTGCGGATCGTCGAGAGGCGGTGCGCGATGACAAGTGTCGTGCGGCCATGGCGCAGCGAGTGCAGGCCGTCCTGGATGAGCGCCTCGCTCTCGCTATCGAGCGACGAGGTGGCTTCGTCGAGGACGAGAATGCGCGGGTCGGCGAGAATCGCGCGGGCAATCGCGACGCGCTGCCGTTGCCCACCCGAGAGTTTGACCCCGCGCTCTCCGACCACCGTGTCGTAGCCCTTCTCGAACCCGTCGATGAACTCGTCGGCGTGGGCGATGCGGCTGACCTCGCGCACCTGTTCGATGGTCGCCTCGGGGCGACCGTAGCGGATGTTGTCGCCGACGGTTCCATCAAACAGGAAATTGTCCTGGAGGACTACGCCGATCTGGGAGCGGTAATCGCGTAGCCTGATCGTCGTCAGATCGCGCCCGTCGATGAGGATTCGTCCAGACGCGGGACGATTGAACGCCATCACCAGGCTGATCAGCGTGCTCTTGCCCGATCCGCTCGACCCAACCAGCGCGGTCGTCGTCCCGGCTGGCGCATCGAAGCTGACATCCTTCAGCACCGGCACGCCCGCGTTGTACTCGAAGTTGACGTGTTCGAAGACGACGGTGCCATCGAGCAGACCGAGGGCCGCCTTCGCGCTGTCCTCGTCGTCTTCGGTATGCATCTCGAGGAGCTCGCGAATCCGGTCGAGCCCGGCGAACGCTTCGCTGATTTGAGTCCCGATCGAGGCGATCTGCACGACCGGCGCCGCCATCAGACCGGTCAGGACGAGATAGAAAATGAAGTCACCGAGCGTCATGGCGCCCGAGAGAATCGACCGGCCCCCGATGACGATCATGATGACGCCGATCACGCCAACCACGACTGTCGAAAACGCGGTGATTGCCGAGACGCCGGTGATCGATCTGGCGATGTTGCGGAAGAGCCGATGCACGCCCTTGGTAAAGACGAGCTCTTCACGCTTCTCTGCGGTGTAGGTTTTGACGATCCGGATCCCTCCGAGCGTCTCGTTCAAGCGGCCAGTCACCTCGGCATTGATCTTCCCGCGCTCGCGGAAGAGCGGCCGGAGGCGATTGAAGGCGATCGCCATCGCGCCGCCGAACGCGGCCAGCGCCCCCAGCGTCGCGAGCGTGAGCCACCAGTTCAGGTAAAAGAGGATCCCGAGCGCAATCACGGCGGTCACGATGCTGCCGGTGAGCTGGACGAGGCCGGTGCCGACGATGTTACGAATGCCCTCGGCGTCCGACATGATCCGCGAGATCAGGACGCCGGCCTGGGTCGAGTCGAAATAGCGTACGGGTAGGCGGGCGACATGCGCCTCGATCCGCCGCCGCATGTCGGTAATCGCCCGCTGCGCGGCAACACCCAGCACTTGCGACAGCGCGAACGACGTCACCGCCTGGACGATGGTGGCGGCGCCGGCGGCGAACGCCAGGGGCATGAGCAAATCGGCCCGGCCCCTGCCGATGACGTCGTCAATCAGGTATTTGGACGTAGCCGGCAGGACGAGGCCGACGATGCGGTTGACGAGCATCAATGCCAGGCCGAGCGCGAGCCGACCCTTGCGCGCCAGGATCAGCGCACGCGCCTCGCGCCACGCCGCCCCGGCCGAGAGCTTCTTCTTGGGCGGGCCCGAGGGATCGGCAGCGCGAGCCGCGTCGGACCGGCGGCCACGGGCGGCCTCCGATCGCGGCATCCGAAGCCCGCCCCTCAGTCCGCCAGGCATATAGTGAATAGTCTCATCCGGGGGGCTTCGCCCCCCGAAGCCCCCCTGCTGGCTCGCTCGCGGGGGCCCCACGCCCCGCGCCGCTCGCCAGGCTCACTCGCTGCCGCTCGTTCGCCTTGTTTGTTTGAGATAGCTTCTCGTCTAGAGGGCATCGCTTAACCTGATCCGTGTTGTCCGTGTGATCCGTGGCACCAGAGAGGCACCTCAACGAGAAGATCGAGATCTGACCCCGGTCATTATGACGCCGCTGCGAAGACGAACGTCTCAATCGCCTTTGCGACGCCGGCCTCGTCGTTGGTTGCGGTCCGATTCCAGCCGCGCGTCTGCAAATCGTCGATGGCGTTTCCCATCACGACCGGCGTGCCGGCAAATTCCAGCATCTCCAGATCATTGAGGTTGTCGCCGACCGCCATCACCTCGCTCGGCGACAGCCCCTGACGGCTGGCCCAGTCCGCAAGGGTCGCGCCCTTGGAGCACCCCGCCTGCATGACGTCGACCAGCGAGAAATCACGATGCTCGTACTCCGTGAGCGCGACCGAGTAGTCGGCCCCATCAGCTCCGTCCCCGGGGGCGGCGGCGCGCAGATCGTCGAACAGCCGTCGCATCGGCAGGCAACAACCCGTGAACATGATCTGCACCGGGTCTTCGGTCAGGGCATCCTCGAGCGGAGACTGCTCGCTCACGAAAGGGCGATTCGCTTCATAGAAGCGCTGGTGCCGCGGATCGTTCCAGTCGATGGATTCGAACACTACCTGCCCTGCCAACGGGCGGTCGAAGATGAGGGCCGCGCTGGCGCGATGCGCGGGAGCGCGACCGAGCGCCTCACGCGCCGCCTGCCGAGGCAGCAGCCGGCGCATCAGCGTCTCGCTGCCAGCCTGAGCGTGACGTTTCACGATCGCGCCGTTGCTGAGGATCAGGGTCAGCGGCGCCGGCAACCGCTCGAGAATCGACCGGGCGAACTCGTAGCGCCGCCCGGTCGCAATTGCGACCTCGACGCCGGCGTCGATGGCGCGTGCGATGGCCGCGAAGTTCGCTTCGGGAATCTGGCCGTGGCTGTCTAAGACTGTACCGTCGAGGTCCAAGGCGATCAGGCGGATTCTTGCCGGTTCAGGGTTCAAGGTTCAGGGTTCAGGGTTCAGGGTTGCACACACAGCTTACCTGAACCTTGAACCATGAACCCTGAACCGACTTATTTCGGGAATTGAACCTTGATCTCCCCCACCATCTGAAACTTCGTGACGTCGCCGAACACGTGCTGTTGCACGGACGAATTGGCGAGGTTGACGAACTTGAGTGAGGTCGTGACCTTGTCGTCGAGCCAGCGGAACCCGACGCCGGCGTTCACTAGAGTATAGGGTTCGGTCGTGCCGTGGAACGGATCGTTCAACACGTCCTGCCAGAACGCTTCGTCGGTGTAGGTAATCGAGAGGTTGCCCAGAAAATGGTTGTAGGTGAAACTTCCGCCGAAGCTGAAGCGATTGTTTGGCGGCAGATTCAGCTCCGAAAGCGGAAAGTCCTTTGGATCGGGATCGGTCTGGTACGAGTAGTTGGCGAAGACGCTCGCATACTTGTTGACGTAGGCATTCACTCCGAGCTCGATGCCCTGGCTCGTGCTCTCGCCGAAGTTCAGATATGTGAACTCCGAAGGCAGGAAGATGCCCGCCTGCCCGAGCAGCCCGATGACAGCCGGCGGCAACGGCCAGTTGGACGGCGGGTTGGCTGCCGTGTAGACCGCCCCAGGCGGCTGGGTGAAGAGGATGTCGTTTTTCAGCCAGTTCATGTAGTACGCCGCCGAAACAATCGCGCGGCCATTTGCCAGCGCGCCCGAATACCCGATCTCGAACGCGTCGAGCGACTGGACCTCGAGCTGGGTGTTGCCCACGATGTTGACCGGAAGCAAGTACTGAGTCGGGAAGGCGGGGTTCAGGGGACGCAGATTGATTGGCTGCGAGATGATCAGGTCGATGAAGTTGTTGATCACCGATGGCGAACGGTAGGCCTTGTTGTAGGAGACGCGGAACGTCTGATCCTTATCCGGCTTTATCAGCACAGCGACGCGCGGGGAGAACACGAAGTCGTCGATGAAATCGAACCGATCGACGCGCGCGCCGGCGACCAGACGGAGATGGTCGCCCAGGAAGATCTCGTCTTGCCCGTAGATGCCAAACTCGGTGCGGTTGTCAGCGTCCGGCGCGATCGACAGGTCGTTGCTGTTGAAGCGCAGATTGCCGCCGTAGTTCACCACGTGTTTGCCAAACGCATGCACGTTCGACAGGTCGAAATCGATGGTCGTCGTGTCGAACTGGAACGTGATCGGCGCGCCGTTGAGGCCGAGCGTCAGCAACTGGTCGGCGTCGCCGCTGAGGATGTTGGTGTAGAACCCCGCGCGCAAGGCCTTCCTGCTGAAGCTGGCCTTCGCATAGCTCATCACCGATCCGCTCTTGATGTCGAACGGACCGATGCCGGAGTGCATGATGCCGTCGGTGCCGGCGACGCCGCCCGAGAACGAGAGCTGGCGCCCGTCCTGGTAGTCGTAGTCGACGCGCGCGTCGAACTTCGGCTGCGTCGTGCCGGTGTTGGCAAAAGGTGGATAGACGCCAGTGCCCGTCGCGCCAGTACACACTGACGAGATGTTACAGGCGATCTCCCCGGTGGGCCGGGCCAGCGCATCCTGCGAGTAACCACCGCCTGACAACTTGTAGGACCAACGCTCGTTCGGCGCGTCAGCGTATGTGCCGCTGAGATACCAGAGCGATCCCGCGTCCGCGTCCGGCCGATCGAATCCACCGAATCCGAACGTCGCGCTCGTCCCCTTCAACTCGCGTGGCGACTTGCTGATCACGTTGACGACACCGTAGAGCGCGTTCGCGCCCCAAATCGCCGACGCCGGTCCGCGGATCACTTCCACCTGCTTGACCTCGTTGAAATTCAACGGCAGGAAGTCCCACATCACGAACCCGAAGAAATCCTGGTAGAGCGTCCGACCGTCGAGCAGCGCCAGCTGGCCGGTGGCCAGGGTTCCGGTCGCGGCGCGGCTGGTCACGTTGATGTCGCGAGCCGACACCTGCGTGATGTTGACGCCGGGGATCGTGCGCAGCAGCTCGGCAAAGTTTGCCGATGGCGCGGTTTCAATCGTCTGGCTGGTGATGACGCTCATCGTCGGCACGGCGTCGACCAGCTTGACCTCGCCCTTCGAGCCAGTGACGACGACGGTCTCGTTGTAATTGGGGAGCTCGTCAGGCTTCTGCGGAGCGGTTGTCGCCGGTGCGGCCGGCGGTGGTGGCTGCGGCGGCGGCGGCTGAGTCGTGGGCGGCGCAGCGGTCGGCGGCTGGCTTTGTGTCTGTGGCGCAGCCTGAGCGATTCCTGAGAGCGCGGCGCCCACGGCGAGGGCGACGACAACACGGCGCACGCGTTTCATAAGCCTCCTACAGGTCTTGACCCGTCACCATCTGAGTCTCTGAGTCAAGTTAGGGTCAAGACCGTGATCAAGCAATGCACCTAGCGAGGCGGAGCCTGTCGACGGTCTGGGCGGAGCCTCGCGAGAGGTGCGATTGGCGCTGCGGGTATACCACAGCGCCAAGAACGCTGTAAACACGGCCCAGACTTCGAGTTCGGGTCCTCCCCGGATACACTGCTCTACTGCGATGTCTGGCGAGTTGGTCCCCACCCAGTCCCGTCCCCGGAAGCGCCCGGTCGCCGACCGCCTGATTCCAGCCGACGAGTGGGCGGGCTGGCCGGATGACAAGCTGCTGGATCTGAAGATTTCCGAGCTCGGCGTTACGATCGAGGGCAGCCAGCTCGAGGCCCGCATTGGCGAGCTGCAGGCAGAGCTCGATGCCCGGGGGCTGACGTTTCAGCCGCATTTCTGGTTATCGGCCGAATGGTTCTCCCCCGATGGGGTCCCGGGTGTGGCGATCCCGTTTTACCTGGCCCACCCGCGGCTGGCGCAACTCGAGCGAACCCAGATGCTCGAAGTCGAGGGCGGAACGCCGGAGTGGTGCATGAAGATCCTCCGGCACGAGGCCGGACACGCGATCGACAACGCCTACAAGCTGCGGCAGCGCCGCCGGCGTCAGCAGATCTTCGGTCCGTCGTACATGCAGTACCCGGAGTACTACACGCCGAAGCCGTACAGCAAGAGCTTCGTCCTGCATCTGGACAGCTGGTACGCGCAGAGTCATCCCGACGAAGACTTCGCCGAGAGCTTTGCCGTCTGGCTCAATCCGCAGTCCGACTGGCGGAATCGCTATGCCGACTGGCCGGCGCTCAAAAAGCTGGAATATATGGACGCGCTGATGCGCGAGCTCGCCGGGAAACCGACCGTCGTGCGGACGCGCCGCAAAGTCGAGCCGCTGCACAGTCTGCGCAAAACCTTGCGCGCGCACTACGAACGCAAGCGGCGTCATTACGGCGTCGACCACCCGCATTTCTATGATCGGGATCTGCGCAAGCTGTTCTCGGACGCCCCGGAGTATGCCGGCAACATGAAAGCGGCGCGGTTCATCGCCCGCATCCGCCGCGACGTCCGGCGCATGGTCGCATCGTGGACCGGCGAATACCAGTACACGATCGACCAGGTCATCGAGAACATGATCAGCCGCGCCAATGAGCTGAACCTGAGGCTGCCCGGCCCCGAAGAGCGCAGCAAGGGCGACTTCACCGTCATGCTGACCGTGCAGACGATGAACTACCTCCACAGCGGGTTCCACCGGGTTGCGCTGTGACAAAGACCGGCTCAGGGCTCAAGGCTCAGGCAAGAGCATTCTGACCAAGTCGGACGGCTTGGAGCTCAAGGCCCTTCCTTGAGCCCTGTGCCTTGAGCCCTGAGCCGGTTTTTGGCGTTAGAATTGACTATCTCCTTTCTGCAGAGGCTCTAATGAAGACGACTGGCTGGTTCCTGGCGGGCATGGCTGCCCTGTCGCTTGGCGGCTTTGGTCTTTCGGCCGAACAGGCCGCACCGTCCACTCCCACCTATACGAAAGACGTCGCGCCGATTCTTTTTCGCAATTGCACGTCCTGCCACCGCCCCGGCGAAATTGCGCCGATGTCGCTCTTGACTTACGACGACGTCCGGCCGCACGCCAAGGACATCCGCGACGAGGTCGGCGAAGGGCACATGCCGCCCTGGCACGCCGCGGCGCCGAAAGGGACGTTCCTGAACGAGCGCGGGCTGACCGCCGAGGAAAAGAACGTGCTCCTCCGCTGGGTGGCCGCGGGCGCACCCAAAGGCGACTCGAAGGACATGCCGCCTACTCCGGTCTACCCGGATGGCTGGGCCATGGGGAAGCCGGACGTCGTGTTTGAAATGCAGGAGGACTATACGGTCCCGGCCGATGGAGTCATCGAGTACCAGGTACTTCTACATTCCGACGAACTTCACCGAAGCGAAGTGGATTCAGGCGATCGAGCTGAGGCCCGGGAACCGCGAGGTCGTGCACCACGCGCTGGCGTTCTATCGGGCCACGCCCGACATGAAGCGCCCGCCCGTTCTTCGACCCAATCGTGACCAGATGGTCCTGCCGCCGCGGGCGAAGACGGGCGCGCGGCCGCAGCGAGAGGATGAAACGCCAAGCCGGATGCTGGCCACCTACGCGCCGGGCACGAATCCGCAGGTCCTCCGTCCGGGCACGGCCATTCGCCTCGAACCCGGCGGCGTGATCGAGCTGCAGATGCACTACACTGCCAACGGGAAGGCGGCGAAGGATCGGACGAAGATCGGATTCCAGTTCTCGAAGGATCCGTCGCCGAGAGAAGTCCGCGTCACGCATTTCTTCAACGCCACGCTGTCGCTGCCGGCCGGCTCTCCCGACGTCCGTGTCGATGCTGACATTTCGTTTGTGAGCGACGCCGTCGTCTGGGGCATCTTCCCCCACACCCACGTTCGCGGAAAGAAGTGGGAGTACGTCCTCGAGCTGCCGGATGGGACGAAGAAGAACATCCTGTCGGTGCCGACATACGACTTCAACTGGCAGACCTACTACATGTTCACCGACCCGCTCGAGATCCCCAAGGGATCGCGGCTCCTGTCGAGCGCCTGGTACGACAACTCGGCGGCGAACAAGTCGAACCCCGACCCGAAAGTCGACGTCAAGTGGGGCGATCAGACGTGGGAAGAAATGCAGTACACAGGCCTCCTCTTCAGCCCGGCCGTCGCGCCACCTGCGCCACAGGCGGCTGACCCGATTCGATGATCCTGAGCTCCGGACGCCACGCGATTCGCGCCGCTGGCGCGTCTATCGCGGCGGCGTCCGGGCTCGCCCTCGTCGCCGCTGCCACCGTCTCCGCCCACGATCCCATCAAGACTCGCGTCACCTGGACGGGCGACATCTCACGCGTGATTGCTGCCCGTTGTGTCAGCTGCCACTACCCCGGTGTTCGCGGCACGATGTCGCTGGCAACGTACGAGGACGCGCGGCCGTGGGCGCGCGCCATCAAGGAAGAAGTCATGACGCGGCGGATGCCAAAATGGCAGGCCGTCCGCGGCTATGGCGACTTCAGCAACGATCCGTCGTTGTCACCCTTCGACATCGCGCTCGTGGCCGCGTGGGCCGACGGCGGCGCGCCGAAGGGAACTGAGGCGGATACGTCGAAGAACGCGTTGCCGATCATGAAGTCGCGATCCGCTGACGAAGCACCCCGACCGTCGCGCGAGGTAACGCTGCCCTGTGGCGATCGACCGGCGCCCGAAGGCACGCTGATTGCGGTTCGACCGGTTCTCGAGAAAGACGGTGCGGTGGGAATTGCCGTGACACTGCCGAACGGCCGCCGCGAGATTGTCGCCTGGATCCGCGGCTACGATCCGCAGTTCCCGACCACCTACCGGCTGCGGACGCCTCTCGTCCTACCGCCAACCGCGATCGTCAGCGCACAACCGGCAACAGCGGGCTGCCGCGTGACGTTCACTGTTCTTGAACCGTGACCACGAACGAGGTCGTAACAACCTGGCCGCGGCGCTGAAACTGCACCCATAGTTTGTAGACGCCAGGTGCGGGAAACACTGATCCGAACGTGACGACGGGGCCGCTGGTCAGGATCCCTTCAGGGTGGCCATGGATAGCCGTCGACAAATCATTGCTGACGATCAGCATATGACCCGCCGCGCCAAGGTAGGGCTCGAGATCGGTGACAGGAAGTCCCGAATCAACGTCGGAGAGAAGGAATCGGAGAAGCGACTCACGACGAGGCCGCAATGCCTCGCTGTCGAGCCGGATCCGAAGCCCACCGGTGACTTGTTCTCGTGGAGATGAGATCGGCATCGACGTCGCAAACAGTGGGCCTGCGTAGCCTGGGGTCACGACCGCACGCTGCACCAGCTGCGCCGTGCCGTCAGCCGGGAGAAAGTCCGCGATCAGCATGTACTCGCCAGCGGCCATGTCGTGTTCCAGCTCGAAGGTTCCGTCTTCTCGGCGCTGCGGGTGCACGTGGGCGAATCGAGTCAGATCGCGACTGATGATAAAGAGGTGCAGCTGACGCTCGTGCACCACGATGAAACGCAACACACGCTCACCCGTGTCAGGGTCGCGAACGACGATCGTCAATCCTGACGACCCGCCGCCGGGCCGAGGGAGAAGAGAGACGTCCAGGCGGTATTCGCCAACCCGAGGTGGCGGGATACGCACCAGGGCCATCGAACAGATCGGGCACGACCCTCCTGTCGGCGACCGCACGTCGACGTGCATCGGGCACCACCAGGCGTCTGGCAGCGTCGTATCGCGAACGATCTCCACGCCGAGCCCCGACCCGAGCGTGAAACGAGCGCGATCGGCATTCGCCGTCGAAGGCTTCGTCTTGATCGCCGCAAGCACCAGCGCAGGATCGCTCGCGGCAAAGCCCACGTGATCGAGCGTCCCCTCACTCCATCCACGCGCCACGGCGGTCTCAGCGAGCGAGGCCGGCTCCACGACGATTCCCCGCGCCGACAGCCACCGAGCCGCCAGGCGGTAGGCATCCGATGCGCTGCTGCGGCTAGGACGCAGGTCGGTCCCGCTTTGGCGATCGAAGAGCACGTACTGCGTGCCGACGCGCACGCCGACACCGAGCCCCTGAAGAATCGTGCGCCTCCCTTCGAACGCCTCCGCCGCGTCGCCCAACGTGCCGCCCGGATCCGGCACACGGTAGTGCAGATGGTGGAATCGAACCGCGATCGGCGGATGGCCGCCGGGCGTTCCGAGTGCGGCCAGGAGGCAGAGCCCGATCGATAGCAGCAGTTGGTTCATCGGTGTCGAGCGTTAACTCCCAGCTCCGGTCTCGTCGTCGACGTTGAGCGCGCCCCGAGTATGCAGGCGGACGACCGCTTCGGCGATGTCGGGATCGAACTGCACGCCCGCGCCCAGGGCGATGAGTTGCACCACATCGCCGAGCGGCTTGGGCTCGTGATACGCGCGCGCCGACGTCAGCGCGTCGAGAAAGTCTGCGACACCGAGCAACCGTCCGAGAAGTGGGATTCGGCTGCCGCTCAACCCTTCGGGATAGCCGGAACCATCCCACTTCTCGTGGTGATACTGGACGCCCGGCAACACCGCCGCTACGAGCGGGCTCTTGATATTGGCGAGGATGCGCGCGCCATGGGCGGGATGCTTCCGCATCTCGGCAAACTCGTCAACCGTCAGGCGTCCGGGCTTGTTGAGAATCGAGTCGGGCACGGCGATCTTACCGACATCGTGCAGCAGCGCCGAGAGCTCAGCCAACTCCTGCTGATCGGCCCCGAGGCCGAGTTCGGCGGCGATCCGGCTGGCCAGCGTCGCGACGCGCTCCGAGTGGCGGTGCGTGTATCCATCCTTCGCGTCAATCGTGGCGGCGATGGCGCGGACCGTGTCAAGCAGGAGCCGCTCGATCTCGCCGAGCAGGCGCACCCGGTGCAGCGCCACGCCGGTGTGGTTGCCGATCGCCGCGAGGAGCTCGAGATCCTCCTCGCTGAAGCGGCCGGGGCCGCTCTGGCTATCGACATAGAGCGCGCCGAGAACCTCGTCGGTCGTCCGGAGCGGCACGCACATCACCGATCGGATGCCCTGTCCGATCACGCTGTCGCCGCTGGCAAACCGAGCGTCGACGCTCGCATCCCGCGCAAACGTCGAGACGCCCTTCGTAATCGTGTCGGAGACGATAGTGCGGCTCAATGTGAACGGACCCTCGGGACTCCTCAGACGGACCGCCGCAACGTCGGCCTCTCCCGCTGACGTGCCGTCGCGGCGCAGCACCAGTGCCGCTCGATCGGCGGCAGTCACGTCGAGGATTGTTTCGAGCGCGGCATCGGCCAAGGCTTGAAGATCGCGGGCGCCGGCAAGCACCTCGGACACGCGGTGCAGCGTCTTGAGATGACGCTGCGCGCGCTGCAGCAGCGAGACCGCTGGAAGCGCGGACGTCGCCGAGGACAACCACTCGATGTCGGCCGGCTCAATGCGCTTCCGGATGACCGACTGCATCTCGCGGTCGGCATCCGCCACGACCCTGGCGGTGCCGGCCCCGCGCCGCGCGCCGTCGGGATCACGGTACTCGAGCACCGTCGAGCCGACGCGAATCAGATCCCCGGGCTGCACCGTCGCCGACTTGACGGGCCGTTCGTTGAGGAACGTGCCGTTCGCGGAATCGAGATCGGTGACGACCAGCGACGACTCGCGCACGATCAGCGTGCAGTGACGCCGCGACACTGCCTGGTCATCGACGTGGATTTCACACTGCGCGACGCGGCCGACAGTCACCGAGGCGCCCTCCACGAGCGCATAAACGAGCGCGGTACCACGGACGGCAATCTCGGCGGCCGGAGGCATGGCTATAGAATACCCGTCTGATGGTACATCACGCCGACCAAGACGCGGGGGCCGCTGTGGCTCTCGCTGTTGACCTTGCTCTCCTGCGCCGCCACGGCGCCATTCGCGCAGTCCTCCAGCTGGCTCGACGACTATCGCGGCAGCGCCGCCCGGCTGATCTCCGAGTCGCTCGCCAGTCAGTTCGCATGGGAACGCCTCGCCTTGCTTGGCGACACCTTCGGCCACCGGCTCAGTGGGTCGGAGGCGCTTGAAAATGCCATCAAGTGGGCAGTGGCGGAAATGAAGAAAGACGGCCTCGACAATGTCCGCGCCGAGCCCGTAAAAGTGACCCACTGGGTGCGCGGGCACGAGAGCGTCGAGATCACCTCGCCTCATCGATCTGCGCTGGCGATGCTCGGTCTCGGCAACAGCGTCGGCACGCCCGCCGGCGGCGTCGAAGCCGAGGTCCTCGTGGTTCGTTCGTTTGCCGAGCTCGACGCCGCGGGCCCAGGCGTTCGCGGCAAGATCGTGCTGTTCAACGTTCCGTTCACGACCTACGGCGAAACCGTCCAATACCGCGCCGCCGGCCCGTCACGGGCGGCAGCGCTTGGCGCCGTCGCCATGTTGATCCGGGCCGTCGGACCACCCGGCCTGCGCACGCCACACACGGGAGCGCTTCGGTACGCCGACGGCGTGCCGAAGATTCCCGCGGCCTCAATCGCGGTCGAGGACGCCGAGCGCCTTCAGCGCATGCAGAACAGGGGCACGAAAGTGCGCGTCCTCCTGAAAATGGACGCGAAGTTCCTTCCCGACGCCGACTCGGCCAACGTCGTCGCCGAGATCCGCGGTCGAGAACGCTCCGACGAAGTCGTGGTGGTCGGCGGACACTTCGATTCCTGGGACGTCGGGACGGGTTCGACCGACGACGGTGGTGGGTGCGTGGTGACGTGGGAGGCGCTGCGTCTCATGAAGAAGCTGAATCTGCGACCTCGTCGCACGGTTCGGCTGGTGCTCTTCACTAACGAGGAGAACGGCCTGGCGGGCGGACGTGCCTATCTCGACCGCTATCGCTCCGAGCTCGGCAAACACGTCCTGATGCTCGAATCCGACAGCGGCGTCTTCCGTCCGATCGGCTTCGGCTTCACGGGGAGCTCGGCCGCGCGTGCCACCGTCGAGGAGATCGCGGGCCTGCTCCGCCCGATTCAGGTCGACCGGATCGGCTCGTCAGGCGGCGGGGCGGACATCGGACCAAGCGTCGAGGCCGGTCAACTGCCAGCAATGTCGCTCGAGGTCGGGGGCAACTACTTTCTAATCCACCACACCGCCGCCGATACCGTGGACAAGATCGATCCCGTCGACATGGCCAAGGCATCCGCGGCAATCGCCGTCATCGCCTACGTTGTCGCTGACATGCCCGATCGGTTGAGGTGAGCGGAATCTACTTACTGGGTTCCGCGAACGTGTACACGAGATAGTCCGCGCGCGCGAGGTCCTCGCCGGCGGGCGCGAGCGCGTCCAGATCCTTGACCGGCAGCACTGAGACGACGACGACGCGTCGGTCCTTCAGCCGTCGCCGGACGCGTTCGGCAGTCCCCTGGCCGAAATCGCTGTGGAATGCCCCGTTGACGTGCACGACGAGCTTGCGATTGTACTGGTCAAAGCCAGTGGCAATCGCCTCGGCCATCGTCTCGTCCTTGACGCACTGAGAGAAATAATAACGCTCGGTCGTCGTTTTCTGCGCATCAGCGGAAGCATCGTGACCGCTCATCGTCGCGGCGAACCGGTCGAAGTACGCGTCCCGAGGACAGCGCAGGTCCGCTGCCACCCATGACCGTTCGGTCGGCGAGAGCGTGTCGAGTGCCGTCAGTCCCGTCTTGGAAACGCTCGACGCGTAGCGTCTCGGAACGTTCGCCGCGATCATCGGCCATCCGTTGGCTTTCGCCATCTCGACCAGCATCCGGTAATCGGTCGCATAGCGGGGCCACGGTCGTGACGAATTGAGAAACTCGTCCTCGGCGATGCCGCCAGAGAGATAGGTGTCGAGGCCGCCTTGCGTGTCCCGCTCGAACATCTCGAGCGACAGCGCCAGCGTCACGCGGCGGCGGCGAAGCCCATCGAGCATCGCCACTTCGAGGCGGTGTGTGTTGGGATCGTCGTGCTGCTCGCCGACGAAGACGACATCCGCGCGGGCGATGTCGGCGAGCATGCTCTCGAAATCCGCAAAACCCTGACGGCGTGTGTCGTAGACGCGCTCGGGCACGTAGGCGGCCCCCAAAGCGGCGGTCGTCTGCGCCGATTGGGACAGGAGGAGTAGCCCAAGGAGGAGGCTAAACACGGGCGGTCATCGTGCGAGCGGCGCTGTAGCGGCGCCGTAGACGTGCCGCGTGCGGCGTCCCTGCAGCCAGGCGACGGCCCGCATCTTGCCGGTCTGCCACTTGGGATCCAGAGCCAGCTGACCATCTGCGACGAATGACTCGCGCTCGAGCGAACCGAGCGATTCGAGCGTGCGAACGACGGCGACGTGGTTGAGCGTGCGCCCGCCGTTCTCGCCGCGACGCACGACCGAGCTCAAATCGTCTTCGGTGAGCGCGACGAGCACGTCGATCGGCTCGGCGCCGTCGGGCGCGGCGGGAAGATCGATCGACAGCCGCACGGCCGCGCCGCGGGCGCGCGCATCGACGCGTAGCGCCAGGTGGGGACGCGCGGCAGCCGCGGCCACGACGCGTCGGACTGCCGCCTCGTCGCTGCCGTTGAACTCGTCGCGGCCGTCAACGACCATTTGCGGCGTATAGAGACGACCCTCGCCGAAGATCTTCGAATACGCCTCCTGGCGGCTGGTGAGCGTTTTCGAGCCGAACGGATCCTTCCAACCCTGGTGGTCCCAGTAGGTCACGTGCAGCGAGAGCGGAACGATCTCGACGTCGACGACCGGCTGCTCGCGCAGCAGCCGCGTGAGCAGCGCATCAGCCGGCGGACAGCTGGAACAGCCTTCGGAGGTAAAGAGCTCGACGAGAATCGCCGTTTTCGGCGCCGCCGCTGGCGGCTCGAGTGACAGCAACAAGGCCACCAGCAGTGGCACGAATGAAATACACATATTGGTCGTGGTGTCCTGATCGTAGTGTCCGGCTTTAGCCGGACCGTGTTGATCGTCGTGTCACTGAACGATGCCGGGCGGTGACGGCCGCCCGATCTCGATATCGATGGTGATGGTCACCTCGTCGCCAACGACCGGGCCGGCTTCGACCATCGAGTTGTACTTTAGCCCATACTCGAGACGCTTGATCCGTGTTGTGGCGGTCGTGCCCGTGACCATGCCGCGCATCCCCTTGGTCACCGGCGCCGGGGCCTCGACATCGAGCGTGACCTCTCGAGTCGTGCCGCGAATCGTCAGGTCGCCGATCAGTTTGAAGGTACCCTCCGCGCCGGGATCGACACGCTTGGACTTGAATGTGATTGTCGGATACTTGGCGGTCTCGAAGAAGTCGGAACCGCGAAGATCCTGGTCACGCTGCGTATTCTGTGTGTTGATCGCCCTGACGTCGATGGTCACGTCTGCCTTGATCGACCGCACGTCCTTGCCGTCGTACTCGACCGTGCCGGTCATTGGCCCGAGCTGGCCTCGCACGGTCGCGACCATCAGGTGCCGCACGCTGAAGCTGGCCGCCGAGTGGCCGGCATCAACCAGCCACTGGTTGGGTCCCAACGGCACCTGGGCTGATCGGCCAGCCGGCGGCGGAGAACCCTTCGCAGGCGCCTGTCCTGAAAGTTGCACGGAGGCGGCGAGCGCCGCCGCCATCAAAGTCGCCATGCGGATCATTTCGACGCTCCTCTGGAGTTGTTCTTGGCCTGAGTATTCTTTGACTCTGGAACTGCCACGTACGGTTCGTGAAGATGAACCGGAGCGGCCTTCGGCCTGATGCGTAGGTTGATTGCCTCGACGAACACCGAGAAGCCCATCGCGAAGTAGATGTAGCCCTTTGGAATGTGGTGGTCGAACCCTTCGGCGAGGAGCGAGAGCCCGATCAGCAGGAGGAAGCTCAGGGCCAGCATCTTGACCGTCGGATGCCGATGCACGAACGCGCTGATTGGTTCCGCCGACCACATCATGATCCCAACCGCGATGATGACCGCGGTGACCATCACCCACAGCTCGTCGACCATGCCAACCGCCGTGATCACCGAGTCGAGCGAAAAGACGATGTCGAGCAGCATGATCTGGACAATCACGCTGGTAAACGATGCCGCCACGCGACTCGAGGCGTGACCTTCCTCGCCTTCCAGCTTCTCGTGGATCTCGTGCGTGCTCTTGGCCATCAGAAAGAGCCCGCCGAGAATCAGGATCAAATCGCGGCCCGAGATGTCCGTGCCGGCCACGCTGAACCACGGGTGGGTCAGCCGGATGATCCAGGCGAGCGAAAAGAGGAGCAAGACGCGCGTGACCATGGCCCCCACCAAGCCGAGCCTTCGGGCCTTCGGCTGCTGCTCCATGGGCAGCTTTCCCGACAGGATGGAGATGAAGATGATGTTGTCGACCCCGAGAACGATCTCGAGGAAAGTCAGCGTGGCGAGGGCAATCCAGATCTGCGGGTCGGCAATCCAATCCATCATTTCCTCTGTATGTCGAAGCGAAGTTTGGCGAATTTTCAGATCGGTCGATGAGGGCGAGCATCAGACGCCGAAGGCGTCCGGCTCCCAGACGAGTCCGAGCTCGGAGGGTGGCGCCATGAAGCCGAGGAGCGCCGACGCGGCAACGACCGCGGGGCTTGCGAGATAGCCTTCACCGCCGAATCCCATCCGATTCTGCCAGTTGCGATTGAACGACGTGATCGCGCGCTGCCCTGCGGTCAGTGCGTCCGGCCCCTGCCCGAAACACGGGCCACACCACGACTGGCGGATGCCGCCGCCGACCGATCGGAAGACCTCGGCAATCGATTCGCCGCCGAGGCGCGGCTCTGGCCGCTCGATCTGACGGCCGACGCCACCGGATCCGGGAAACACTGCCAGCTCACGCTCCACTTTCTTGACCCCGTGATCGCGCGCCGCCCGGATGACGAGGGCCGCCTGCAGCAGGTCGTCGTAGCTGCCGTTCGTGCACGACCCGATCATCGCCTTGTCGAACGTAATCCGCTCTTGCGCGACCTCGAGCGCCGGAAACGCGTTCCCAGGACTGAACGGTTTGGCGATCATCGGCTGCACGGCCGTCAGGTCGACGATCTCGTCGAGCTGGTACACGGCCTCCGGACCTGGAGTCACCGCCGGATAGGGCAGCTCGGTGATGCCCTTCTGCCGGTACCACGCATCGGTGATGTCATCGGGAGCGAAGATGCCGTTCTGCGCCTCGGCTTCGGCCATCATGTTCGCAATCGTGTTCCGATAGGCGATCGGCAGCTGCCGGTCGGCGTCGACAAGCTCCACGGACATGCCCTGTGATTGTCTGGCCCCCCATTGCCGAAGCAACTCCAGCACGATGTCCTTGCCGCTGACCCATGGTTGCAGCCGGCCGCGAAACACGACGCGGCGCTGCCTGGCGAGCGTGAAGTAGATGTAGCCGGTCGACCATCCGAACCCGAGCGTCGTCGAACCGACGCCGATTCCGACTGCACCGTAGGCTCCGTAGGCACGACTGTGCGAGTCGGCGCCAGGAATGAACTGCCCGGGCATGACCAGGCCCTGTTCCGGGAAGTAGAAATGGAAAATGCCGTCGCCCGGGGTCGCATAGTAGGGCTTGGCGATGTCGTGCAACCGCGCGAATTCGCGACCGATGCCGGTCTGTTTGTCGTCGGCGTCGACGCCGGTGAAGACGAAATGATCGTTGGCGATCGCCGCCTGCCGTGGATCGATCGCGCGGCCCCCGGTTATCTGGTTGAACGTGTGAATCGCAAACGGTGCGGTGCCGTCCGAGGCCGGGAGGAGGTCGGCGTAGACGCGCAGCGTCGCGCCCGGCGTTAGGTCGGCCGGCCGAAGATCCTTGTCGACGCGATGCGCCCAGACGATCTGCTCGGTCGTCGTCATTTTCGCGGCGGCGTGCGGCTCGGGCCAGTCCACCATGGGGCGCGTCAGGACGGACTTGCGGAACTCGCGCCGGCCAACCGCGAAGATACCGCCACTTCTGCGGATCTCTTCCTCCTTTGGAGACAGCGGGACCGGATCGTACACCTTGCCTTGCGTGACGTTGCGCAGCTGCCGCGAGAGCGGATCGAACGTGAACTCGTCCCTATCGCGGGCGTCGGCGACGGCCTCGGGGCTCTGGACGACGTGCAGACCGAGATTGAAGCTGTTGCGCCGAAAGATATCGCCCATGTTCTGGCCGCAGACGATGACCATCTGCAGGCCGGCTTCCTCTGCGACACCTTTGAGGCCCGCCGGGCTCATCTCGCGCGATGATCCAATCGCGAAACGATCGCCCGCGATCACGAAGTTCTCGCCGCGGTGCACGCGCGCGCGAAAGTCCGGCATCAGGTAGCGGAACGAACCCGCCTTCCAGCGCTCGTCGAGTGTCTCGAGGCTCTCAGACACGCAGTCGGCGGCCGGCGTGATCTGATCGGTATCGATGGCGTCGAGTTTCTTCGCGAACTTTGTGCCAGGGAGGGTCATCGGATCCCAGAAGACGAGCGCGCGTCCGGTGATCAGCGGGGCAGGCGACGTCTGCGCGTCGTCTGTCGCGACGGCCGGCGCGTCGGCCGGCAACGAGCGGATCGTCACGTCCGGTTTCAGCCGCGCGGGCTCAATCGCGTGCATACACCTCCCAATGCTAGCAAACCGCGGCCCGATTCACCGGCGTCCAGACGCTTATTCACCCGATCCGTGTTGTCCGTGTGATCCGTGGCACTGATCGTCGTCTTCGGGCGACGGCGCGAACCCGGCACAGAGTCGCACCGGCAGGGGAGGATACTTTGGGAAGCGGGAATCGGTCGCAGACAACCTGCAGAGATAGAAGCGCGAGCCACGGTCGTTGCGAATGACCAGCGCATGCGCACACCGGGCGCACAAACCCGCGCCTTGCTCGTCAGCGTGCGAATCGTTCATGATGCTGAACTATGTTCACATCGGAAGCCACGACGCGGGGCGTACGCGTGCAGGTGGTCGCGCGGTACTCGCCAGAACGATCCCAGCCGTCGGGCAACAAGTGGTTCTTTCTCTACACGGTCACGATTGTCAACGAAGGCAGCGAAACCGTCCAGCTTCTCACCCGGCACTGGACCGCAACCGACAGCGCCGGCCACACCGATGAAGTTCGTGGTCCTGGCGTCGTCGGCAAGCAGCCGACGATTGCGCCGGGCGAATCGTTCGAGTACACATCCGGCTGGCCATTACCCACGCCTTTCGGGATCCTCGAAGGCACGTATCAGATGGTGACGGCGCTTGGCGAGCACTTCGATGCCAGGATTGCTCCCGTGACGCTGAGCGAGCCGTACACGGTGCACTAGTCTCATCCGGGGGACTTCGTCCCCCGGACCCCCCTTACACGCTCGCTCGCGGGGACCCCGACGCCCCGCTCCGCTCGCGTGGCTCACTCGCTTCCGCTCGTTCGCTACTTGTGAGATAGGTACTAGTCTTTTCCGAGGCGCTTTGCCCCTCGGACTCCCCGACACGCTCTCTCGCGCGGTGCTCGCTCGCACCGCGCAAACCCTGGCGCTTTCATGCACTCCGTGTCATCCGTGGCTCTAAGAGAACACGCAATCGAGTCGCAGGCTCTGCTCGAGCCGTTGGAGATATTCAGCCCTTGGAATCTCAACCGCGCCGAACTGCTCGAGATGCGGGGTGAGCCACTGCGTGTCGAGCAGGCGGTAGCCGCGGCCCCGTAGCCTGTCGATCAGCGCGACCAGCGCGACTTTGGATGCGTCGGTCTCGCGGTGGAACATCGATTCGCCGAAAAACGCGCCCCGCAACGCGACACCGTACAACCCGCCGACCAGCTGATCGTCCCGCCACGCCTCAACCGAATGCGCGATCCCCTGCTCGTGGAGCGCGGTGTAGCTCTCGATGATCTCGTCGTCAATCCAGCTGCCCGGATCGTCGGGATCGCGGTCGTCGGCCGCGCAGGCGCGGATGACGTCGCCAAACGCGCGATCGATTTCGACGCGGAACCGGCCCTGACGCGCCACCCGAGTCAACCGTCGCGGGATGTGCAGGCCTTCGAGCGGCAGGATACCCCTGGGGTCCGGCGAATACCACCGAATCTCGCCGTCCGCGGCCATCGGAAACCAGCCGCTGGCGTAGGCGGCAATCAGGAGCTTTGCTGGGATCATGACATGACAGTCGACAGTCGGCAGTCGTAAGTCGGAAGTCACAGTCGATAGTCAGAGTCGGCAGTTCCAGTCGACAGTCAGAGTCGGCAGTTCCAGTCGACAGTCAGAGTCGGCAGTTCCAGTCGATAGTCGGAGTCGGCAGTTCCAGTCGATAGTCAGAGTCGGCAGTTCCAGTCGATAGTCAGAGTCGGCAGTTCCAGTCGATAGTCAGAGTCGGCAGTTCCAGTCGATAGTCGGAGTCGGCAGTTCCAGTCGATAGTCGGAGTCGGCAGTTCCAGTCGATAGTCGGAGTCGGCAGTTCCAGTCGATAGTCGGAGTCGGCAGTTCCAGTCGATAGTCAGAGTCGGCAGTTCCAGTCGATAGTCAGAGTCGGCAGTTCCAGTCGATAGTCAGAGTCGGCAGTTCCAGCTCTCATTATCTGTCATCAGTTCCAGTCCCGATGCAGCACTGCTCTCAACTCCAACGGAGTTGCAGTAAGGGGGAGCTGAGACTGTCGACTGAGACTGTCGACTGAGACTGTCGACTGAGACTGTCGACTGAGACTGTCGACTGAGACTCTCGACTGAGACTGTCGACTAAGACTCTCGACTGGAACTGACGACTCAGACTGACGACTGTGACTCCCGACTGACGACTGCCGACTGACGACTGTCTTATTGTGTCCTGAGTGCCGTCATCGGATCGATACGGGTTGCGCGGCGGGCAGGAATCAGGCACCCGAGGACGGCGGCGGCGATCAGCAGGACCGGGACCACGATGAAGGTGCCGGGATCATGGGCGGTGACGCCGAACAGCTGGCTCTCGAGGAAGCGCGCGAGCACGAACGCCGTCGTCAACCCCAGCGCGACACCGATTCCCACCAGCCGGAGGCCGTCAGAGAGTACCAGGCCAAGCAGGTTGCGCGGCGTCGCGCCGAGCGCGACTCGAAGCCCGAGTTCGTGGGTTCGCTCGGCGACCGAGAACGAGACGACGGCGTAGAGGCCAACGAGCGACAAGACGAGCGCCAAGCCAGCAAACAGGGCGGCGAGAAACATCGTGAAGCGCTGGCGGGCCACCGCATCGAACACCACTGCCGTCATCGTGCGAATCCGGCCGGCAGGCTGGTTGGCGTCGAGCTCGTGGACAG
Organism: uncultured Acidobacteriota bacterium; assembly: GCA_963773005.1. Taxonomy (GTDB): domain Bacteria; phylum Acidobacteriota; class Vicinamibacteria; order Vicinamibacterales; family 2-12-FULL-66-21; genus DATBJJ01. The sequence continues at coordinate 85,217 of CAVYZR010000009.1, read as the reverse complement.
CGGCGCGGGCGACCGACGCATAGCCAGCGGGATCGTCTTTCGTCCGCAACAGCACCATCATCTGCAGCGACGGCTCGACGTTCTGGTGGACGTACAACTGCGGTCGCACGGCGCCGTCGAGTGAGGTGTGGCGCGTATCGCCAACCACGCCGGCGATCGTGTACCAGGGCGCGTCCTGATCATAGCTGGTCATCTTGAGCCGGCGTCCCACCGGGTTCTCTCCCGAGAATACGGTGTCGGCCATCATCGAATTGATGAGCAGCACCGGCGGATTGCTGAGAATCGGTTGCCTGGGGAGCGCCTCGCCCGACACGTGCGGAATACCCATAGTCCTGAAGTAACCTGGCGTAACCACCCGGAAATCTGCGATGACTTCCTTTCCGGGCTCGGGCCGCGGGCGCCCCTCGACAGTCACCTGCCGGAGGTTCTCGGTCCCCGCCAGCGGCACACTCGAGGCCGCTGCAACGCTGTCAACACCAGGCACGGCCGAGAGCCGCCCAACCAACCGCTCGAAGAACTCGGCCGGACGCTGTCCCGCATACACAGTTCTCGGCAACGCCACTTCCATCGTCAAGACGCCATCAGCGCGGAAGCCGGTTTCGACGTTCAACAACCGAACGAACGTCTGAATCAGCAACGACGCCAGAATCAGGAGCATCGCCGCCAGAGCGACTTCGACGACCACGAGGAGGTTACGCGTTCGATGGGCGCGGCGACTTCCGATGGAACCGCGCGAGCCCTCTCGAAGCCCTTCACTCGGATCGGTCCGCGCTGCCTGCAGCGCGGGAACCACGCCAAAGACAAGGCCGGTCAGCAAGGACACGACCGCCGTGAAGGCCAGCACGCGGCGGTCGAGCACTGCCTCGGCGACCGCCGGCGTTCCCGCCGGTAGCATCGCCAGCAGGCCCTGAAGAGCCCACCACCCGAGCAGGATTCCCAGCACCCCGGCCGCAAGCGACAAGATCAGACTCTCGACCATGAGCTGCCACAGGATCTGCCAGCGTTCTGCTCCGAGCGCGTAGCGGACCGCCACTTCGCGTTGCCGCGACGCAGCGCGGACGAGCAGCAGATTCGCCACGTTCGTGCACGCGATCAGCAGCACGATGCCGACCGCCGTCAGGAGAACAACGAGGGCGGTTCGCACGCTGCCGACGAGTTGCTCGCGTAACGGGATCACACGGACGGTCCACCCGGCGTTCGAGGCGGGAAATTTTCGCGCGATGTCTGCGGCGATCGACGCGAGGTCGGCTTCAGCCGCCTGCGGGCTGACCCCGTCGCGCAGACGCCCGACGAGCGAGAAGCTCTTGCCGCCGCGGTTGCGGCGCTGTTCCGGCGTCAGCTGATCCAGGCTCCACACTTCCGGCACCGGCGCGTAGCCAAACCCAGCGGGCAGTTCTCCAGCCGCTGGAAAGTGGAACCACGCCGGCATCACGCCGACGATCGTCCCGGGTTCGCCGTTGAGGGAAATCGCGCGCCCCAGGACCTCAGGCGCGCCGCCATATCGACGCTGCCACAAGCCATGGCCGATCAGGATCACCCGGCCCGCGGTACCGTCACCATCGGCAAAGTCCCTTCCGTGGACCGGCTGCACGCCAAGGGTCGCCAGGAAGTTGCGGCTCACGCGAACGGCGCCGACGCGCTCTGGATCGCCACCGCCAGTCAGATTCACACGCTCGGCGCGCAACGACGCAAGCTCAGCGAACGTGGTGTTGCGAGTGATGAAGTCCGTGACGTCAGCCGGAGACGCGGGCAGACGATCGAATCCGATCCGTTGCTGCACCTCGGCGCTGAACTCCCACGGCATCACTAGCCGATCGGGGTGGGCGAATGGCAACGGTCGCAACAGCACGGCGTCGACAACGCTGAAGATTGCGGCGTTGGCGCCAATTCCGAGAGCGAGCGTGATGAGTGCGATGAGGGTGAAGCCAGGGCGGGAGGCGAGCCCTCGCAGGGCGATCCTGATGTCGCGCATCTGTACTGAACGTGTCCGAGATGGCCGCCCGACCGAGGTGGTCGCCGCCGCGCCTACTCTCCCGTGGCGCCTGGCAGGTGGGACGAGTATATCGTGCGTCGGGACCGTTGACGACTTTCGATATGATAGTTGCGCGCGAGCACGTGCGCGGTTACCGCACACGGGCCCCGGAACTCAACAGCCACCATTTTTCGATTTCGATAAGGTCCCGTCAAACATGCCCAAGCTCACCGTAGAAGGTTTCCCGTCCGTGGAAGTTGCGTCCGGAAAGCGCCTCGTGCTCGCGATCGAGCAGGACGCCAAAGTCGACGTGTTGCATGCCTGTGGCGGGAACGCGCGCTGCACCACGTGCCGGGTCGAATTCATCGACGGCGAGCCGATGACGATGACTGTCGCAGAGCAACAGGTGCTCGCCGCCAAGGGCGTCTCAGGCGTGCGGCTGTCGTGTCAGATTCTCTGCGACCACGATATAACCGTCCGCGCGATCTCGCGGCTGACGGGCTCGGGACGGCCGGATCCTGGTCCAACGCCGGCGGCCGAGATCACGCCACCTCCCGTCTGGGTGAGCCGATAGGGCTACGAGTACCGTTCCCTGATCCTCGGGATCAGATAGTCGGTGAAAGCGGTGGCAAAGTCGTAGCGCGGCGCGAACCCCCAGTCACGTCGTGCCGCGCCGTCGTCGACGTCGGCTGGCCACGAATCAACGATGCGCTGGCGCTTCGCGTCGGTCTCCCAGGTGATCTGCGCGTCAGGAAACGATCGCACAACCGCGCTGCGGATCTCGTCGGCCGACGGATTGAACGCGCAGACGTTGTACTCGGTGCGCGTCAGACGCTCGGTCGGCACCGACGCGAGCTGCAACAGCGCCTCGACGCCATCAGGCATGGCCATGAAAGGAATCCTGGTATCCGGGCGGACGAAGCACGCGTACGGCTGTCCGCGCGCTGCTGCGTGCATCATCTCCGGCGCGTAGTCCGACGTGCCGCCCGACGGCACCGTCTGAGCCGAGATCAGTCCCGGGAAGCGGACTGACCGAAAATCCACCCTGCCACTCGCTCGTTCGGCGGCGAGCTGCTTGTAGTAACGCGCGTAGTAACGGCCAAGCTGCTCACAATACAGCTTGTTACAGCCGTACATCGTCATCGGGTGCGCCCATTCGTCTTCGCGCACTCTTCCGGCCCTGGTCTTGGTCGCCAGATCGGGCAACCCGTAGGCCGCAATCGACGACGGATACATGAGCACGACCGGGCGTCCGTGCGACTCGGCCTCGTGCTGGGCAAACTCGAGCAGATTCAGCGTCCCTTCGACGTTGACCTGATGAGCGGTGACGGGCGTAAACTCCGCCCGGGTGGACAAGAGCGCGGCGAGGTGAAACACCAGCTCCACCTGGAACTCGGCGAGGATGCGCTCGAGCACGCTCCGGTCGAGAATCGATCCGGTGATCTCGCGGTCGACTTTCGAGGCAATTGACGAGTCGAGTCGGGCGACGTCGAGCGTGACGACGGCTCGGGCAGACTGTCCGGCGAGTCGTTCGATGAGACCGTGGCCGATCTCTCCGCCGGCGCCGGTGATGAGCACGACGGGTTTGCGCACGCGCGAATTATACTGGACCGGTGATGATCAAATGGCTCGCGCTGCTCGTCATTGGTGTGTCTTGGGGTGTTTCCTGGCAGAATCAGTCGTCACAGCCCGCGCCTCCCCCCCTTTCATTCGATTTCGAGAAAACGATGCGAGTCGACTACGTCCACACCGGCGGGCCGGCGTCGCGGGAAATAGTGGCGCTCGATCGGGTCGTCAACGACGGCCCGTGGGCTGGGAGCCGCACGCAGCTTGTCGACACGACCGACCTTGGGAAGTACTTGTTCGAGGTGCGCGACAAAGCGGGCGATCGCGTCCTCTACTCCCGCGGGTTTGCGTCGATCTACGGCGAGTGGGAAACCACCGCCGAAGTCCGGACCGTGAATCGGAGCTTTCACGAGTCGCTGCGATTCCCATGGCCGAAACAACCGGTTCGCGTGACGCTCCAGAAGCGGCAACCCGACAATCGCTTCGTCAGCATCTGGACGACGGACGTCGATCCGGCCTCCCGCTTCGTCAACGCCGCGGCGCTCGCCACTCATGCCGGAACGGTCTGGAACGTCTTCGAGAACGGTCCGGCGGCGGTGAAGGTCGATCTGCTCCTCATCAGCGAGGGCTATACGGCGGCCGAGCTGCCCAAGTTTCGCAAGGACGTCGTTCGCCTGATCGACGCGTTGTTCGCTGAAGAGCCGTTCAGGAGCCGCAAACGCGACTTCAATGTCCGCGCCCTCGAGCGGCCGTCGCCGCAGAGCGGGGTGAACCGACCCAATGCCGGTGTCTTCCGGCGGACCCCGTTGTCGGCCGAGTACAACATCTTCGACTCCGAACGCTACGTGCTGACGCTCGACAACCGCGCGCTGCGCGACGCGGCGTCGATCGCGCCCTATGAGTTCATCGAGATCCTCGTCAACGAGCGGACGTACGGGGGCGGGGGAATCTTCAACGATCACGCGACGGCGTCAGTCGACAGCGCGTTTGCCGAGTATGTGTTCGTCCACGAATTCGGGCACCACTTCGCGGCGCTGGCCGATGAGTACTACACCTCGGACGTGGCCTACGAGACCGGGCAGAAGGTCGACCAGAAGCCCGAGCCGTGGGAGCCGAACGTGACCGCGCTCGCCGATCCGGCCGCGCTGAAGTGGCGGGATCTCGTGACGCCCGACACTCCCCTGCCGACGCCATGGCAGAAGGAGGAGTTCGAACGCCACAGCCGTGCCATCCAGGAGAGGCGCCGCGCGATCCGCAAACGCAATGCGCCCGAAGAGGAGATGGATGCGCTCTTTCGCGAGCAGCGCGAGCAGGAGGAACAGTTGCTCGCCGGCATGAAGTATTCGGCCGCCATCGGCGCGTTCGAAGGAGCGTCCTACGAGGCGCGGGGGCTCTACCGCCCGCAAGCCGACTGCATCATGTTCACGCGCGATCGCGTCGACTTCTGCCGCGTCTGCCAGCGGGCGATCGGCCGGATCGTGGATCTCTATTCACAATGAGAGCGTGACGACCGAGGCCACAATCGCGAGCGCCGTCAGCACGAGGCACAGCGCGGCGCCGGCGAGATGATCCATGCGCTCGGGCCTCAACGGATCGAGCCACATGCCCGCCAGGTAGCCACCGAGAAATCCACCACCGTGCGCGTAGTTGTCGACGTTTGGCAGGATGAACCCCATGATCCCGAGCGTGATCGCGTAACCCATCGCCTCGCTTCGAATGATCGAGCTCCCGCCGCGACGTCCGTAGTAGGCGAGAGCGCCCAGCAGGCCGAAGATTGAAGCAGAGGCGCCGACGGTCATGTAGGCGCCCCTCAAGAACGGGATTGGCATCCATCCCGTGATGAAGTATCCCCCCAGGCTGCTGAGCGTGAATCCTACCGCGCCGGCAATCGTATAGATGATGACCATCCGGCCGGGCCCATAGATATCGGCGGTCGCGGGCCCCAGCTGCCGAACCCAGAGCATGTTGAACAGAATATGGAGGACTCCGCCGTGCAGCCAGGACGCGCTGAGGACGGTCCACCACCGGCCACCCGCGAACACCGGCCCGGCCCCGGACGCGCCCAGGAGATACTGGATGTTTGGGTGAGGGGACAACATCATCAAAGGGTTGCCGGTCCCCATGATGTTGCCGCCTAACGCCACCGTGAGCGCCAGGCTGATGATGTAGAGCGCCGAGCAGCCGTACACGACGAGCGACACGAAGCCCAGGTCGTTGCCGAACGTGCGCAGCATCGGCCCGAAACCCCACAGTCCGGGATTACGGCGTCCACAGTTGTAGCAGGTGTCGTCGTTGACACCGACCAATGACCGGCACGAGGCGCAGACAACAGAACCGGTGGTCTGACGCTTGAACATCGGGCAAGAAGCATATCATCAGGGAATCAGCCGGCCGGCGCGCGCACGGCGCTCGTTTCGGCGTCTTCAGCCATGAAAGTGCTCGTCACCGGTGGCACCGGCTATGTCGGACGGGCGATCGTCCTCGCGCTCGCGCAAGCGTCACACGTGCCGGTCGTGTTTGCGCGCCGAGCCAGCCACAGTCGTCTGCCTGGCCAGCTCTTCGACGGCGACATCCGCGATCGTGACGCGCTCATTCGCGCAGCTGACGGCGTCGACGCGATCTGTCACACCGCCGCGCTCGTGAGCATCTGGCGCGCGCGCCGTGCTGAATTCGACGAGATCAACATCGACGGGCTTCGGAATGTAATCGACGTGTGCCGGACGCGCCCCATCACGAAGCTTGTCTACACATCATCGTTTCTGGCGCGTCCACCCCTGGGGGTGACGCAGGCACTGACCGCCAACGACTATCAGCGGACCAAGGTCGTCGCGCTCGAGGTGGCTCGCTCGGCAGCACGCGAGGGCCTGCCGGTTATCTCGATCGTCCCTGGCGTGATCTACGGGCCAGGCCCGGCCACCGAAGGCAACCTGGTCGGCAGGCTCGTCCATGATCACGTGCGTGGTCGGCTGCCAGGGATCATCGGCGCCGATCGCCAGTGGTCCTTCACTCACGTCGACGATGTGGCGGCGGCCCATGTCGCGGCACTGACGCGAGGCAAACCAGGTCAGGAGTACGCGGCCGGCGGCGAGAACGCGCCGCAGAAGCGCCTCTTCGAGGTTCTGAGCCGCCTGCGCGGGACGCCTCTCCCGCGGCGCATTCCCTACGCCGTCGCGACCGCTCTGGCGTGCGTCGAGGAAGCGAGAGCGACGATCTCCGGGCGGGCTCCCCTCCTGACCCGCGGCACCGTCGAGATCTTTCGTCATGATTGGCCGCTCAACAGCGAACCCATCATTGCGGCCCTGGGATACGTCGTGACCCCGCTCGAGCAGGGTATCGAGCGCCTCCTGAGTTCTCACCCGGATTCTGGAGTCCGTGGATGACCTCTCCAGAGGACGACCCCCTCGCCCCCGGCCAGGCACCCACAACAGGTGGCTGGCACCTCTCCGGGGAGGGTGCCAGCAACCTTCAGGGCGAGGCGGACCTAACCGGCGCCGACAACCCCCGTCTAAGCAATCGGATGGCGCAAACGGACACCGCCACGGTTGCACTGGCGAGAGGCGGAGACAGCGAGGCGTTTCGGGCGCTCGTGGAGCGCCACAGCCGGGCCGTCTACCGTCTGGCGCATCGCATGACGGGCAACCCCTCAGACGCTGAGGACGTGGTGCAGGAGACCTTTCTGAAGGCGTACCGGCAACTCGGCCGCTTCGAGTCACGGGCGAACTTCAGCACCTGGCTGCATCGGATTGCCGTGAACTGTTCGATTGACCTGATCCGATCCCGGCCGCATCGGGAATCGGGCCACGACTCGGCGGACCTCGAAGTGATGGGCGACCCCGACGCGGCCAACGACAGCGGACATCGCACACCGGAGCGACTCATGTTGAGCACGGAAGTCCAGGACCGGATCAACTCGGCCATGTCGACCTTGAGTCACCGCGAACGAGCGGCATTCGTCCTGCGCCATTTCGAGGGGAACTCGATCGAAGACATCAGCCGGTCGCTCGGCCTCAAAACGAATGCGACGAAGCACAGCATCTTCAGGGCGGTGCGAAAGATGCGCGCGGCACTCGAGCCTTTCGTGGCCACGGAAGAAAACCACGGCTGAATCAGAACCACGGACAACACGGACAACGACAGGGCCAATGACCAACCATCTGACCGAAGACGAGCTCGTTCTTCACTACTACGGTGAGCTGACCGCGAGCGACGGGGCTCTGGCAGCGAAACACCTGAGCGCGTGTTCGCAGTGTCACGAAAACCTGCGACGGCTGCAGCGGGTACTCGCCGTGGTCGATGAAAGCGCCCTCGCGGGTCCCGAGCTACCCGAGCACTTCGAGCGCACGGTCTGGGCGCGGCTCGAACCCAATCTGCCACGCGCACGTGGAGGCTGGCGGTCCTGGCTCGTACTGTCACCTGGGCGCGTCGCGGCGCTCGCAACGATCGTTCTGTTGATTGGCGCCGCGTTCATGGCCGGCCGTCTGCTGCCCCGCTCGACGCCGGACACCGTTGCCACAACCGCGGACCAGTTGCGCGAGGGCGTCTTGCTCATCGATCTTGGCGACCATCTCGAGCGCTCGCAGATGATGCTCGTCGAACTCGTGAGCGCCGACGACGAGAGTCCGCTCGACATGTCTGACGAGCGCGGGCGTGCTGAACAGCTCATCGCGGCCAACCGGCTCTATCGCCAGACGGCCGCGTCGACGGGTGACACGGGTATCGCGGATTTGCTCGACGAGCTCGAACGGCTCCTGGTCGATTCTCGCGGCCAGCCCGGAGCAGCTCTCGTCGAAGGATCTCAACGACATGCGTCGTCGAATCGAATCGCGCAGCCTGCTCTTCAAGGTTCGTGTCGTCTCTGCTGACATCCGGCAGCGGCAGAAAGCAATCGTTCACGCACGGGCGCAGCAGCGGTCATCACTTTAGAAGTTAGAGAGTTAGAGGTTTCGAGACTGTAGAGGACTTTCATATGAAGCAGATTCTGTCGATTTCATTCGTGGCCGGTCTGGCGATTGCCGCGCCAGCCGGCGCGCAAGTCACCCCCGATGTCCCCGCGAGGATCGGGCCGCCCGTTCCGCTGGGGCCGATGTCCATCGGACCTGGTCCCATCGGGTCGGGTCCAGTCGGTCCCGGTCCAGTCGGTCCCGGTCCAATGGGTCCCGGTCCAATCGGTCCCGGCCCAATCGGCCTTGGCCCAATCGGGCCCGGTCCGATCGGGATCGGCCCTAGCGGACCTTTCCGCTGGAGCCCTGAGAACGAGCAGGATCGCGAGCGCGAGCGCGCCGACCGGGAGCGAGAACAGAAAGACCGCGAGCTTCAGCGGGCGCAGGCCGAGCGCGATCGCCAGGCGCAACTCTATGAAGAGGGCAACAACGCCCTCTATGAAGGGCGCTGGGACCGCGCGGTCACCTACTTCGCGCGTCTCGCTGACTTGAAGGGTCCGCGCACGGACCAGGCGCTCTACTGGAAGTCCTACGCGCAGAACCGCCTCGGCCAGCGCGCCGACTCGCTCGCCACGATCGCGGAACTGACCAACACCTATCCGTCCAGCCGCTACACCAAGGAAGCGAGGGCGCTCGAAGTCGAGGTCCGAGGCTCGACGGGGCCGGTCGGCGCCCAGGCGCAGGCCGACGAAGACCTGAAGCTCATCGCCATCAACGCGCTCGCCCAGAGCGACCCGACGCAGGCCGTCCCATTGCTGGAGAAACTCCTGGCGGGAACCGCCTCGCCGAGACTGAAGAGTCGCGCGCTGTATGTGCTGGCCCAGATCAACACGCCGCGCGCTCGTGAGGTCGTGACGAACATCGCCAAGGGCAGCTCGATCCCCGAGCTTCAGAGCCGCGCGATTCAGTATCTCGGTGCCCAGGGCGGCCGTGAGAGCCGCGCGACCCTGGCCGAGATCTACAGCTCGTCGACCGATGTCGATGTGAAGCGCCGCATCCTGCGCGCCTTCGCCCAGGCCGGCGAAAAAGACCGCGTGCTGGCGGCGGCGCAGACCGAACAAAACCCCGAGCTGCGAGCGGAAGCGGTGCGGCAGCTCGGTCAAATGGGGGCCAACGACGAGCTCTGGCAGATGTATCAGAAGGACACGTCCGTCGACGTGAAGCGACAGATCCTGTCGGCCATGCAGGTCAGCGGCAACACGACCCGAATGGTTGAAATCGCTCGGACCGAGAAGGATCCCGACTTGCGGCGGCTCGCAGTACGGAATCTCGGCGTCATGGGCGGAAAAGCGGCCGCCGACGCGCTGCTCGAGATCTACGCAAACGAGAAGGACCCGGCCATTCGCCGGACCGTGATCAACTCCCTCTTCACCTCGGACAATGCCACCGCGCTCGTCGCTCTCGCCCGCAAAGAGCAGGACATGGCGATGAAGACGGAGATCGTGAAACGGCTGTCGAACATGGACAACAAAGAGGCGCAGGCCTACATGCTCGAGCTGCTGAAGTAGGAGCCGGTCATGCCGAATGCCTGCCGCATCGTCGGAAGCGCGCTCGTTGTTGCGACGGCCATGACGTCGGTCGCCGTCGGCGTCGTCATCGCCACGCAGCAGCCGCGAATCACCAACGGGAAGGTGAGCGCCCAGCCAGCCGGGGCGGCGTTCGCCCAATCGGTTCGATCCATGGTGTCGGCCCAGGCCGGCGTGTTCTGGATCGGCTATGCCGTGCCGGTCGTCGACGGCGAACGAATGATGTGCTGCTTTGGCGGCGACACGAACTGGGTCGACGGTCACGTCGTGTCGGACGGAAGCGGGTGCTGCCGGGCGTGCCGGCTCGAGCCGGCGGCCGACGGCACGTCGATGGCGACGCGCGCGCCGCGCGCGCAGGGGGCCGGAGTCGTCCGGCTCGAAGGCTCGGACCGCATGATCGTGCTGTTCCGCGTCGCCGACCGCGCGATCGATCGGATTCGTGTGTTCTCTGAAGACTGCGAGCTCGACGCCGGCGGCCGGACGATCACATGGCTCGAAGGCGTACGACCAGCCGATAGCGTGACACTCCTCGAGTCGTTTGCCGTCCCGGCCGATGGCCGGCGCGATCGCGCGACTGACGGCGCGATCACTGCAATTGCGCTACACAACGATCCCGCCGCTGATGCCGCGCTCGATCGGCTGGTAGCGCCGGCCCAACCCGAAGCGGTGCGCAAGAAAGTGACCTTCTGGCTAGGCAACGCCCGAGGCGCCCACGGCCTGGCGACTCTCCGGCGTGTCCTCAAGGATGACCCGAGCGCCGAAGTGCAGAAGAGCGCCGTTTTCGGCGTCTCCCAGAGTCGGGAAGCCAGCGCCTTCGACGTGCTGCTGACTCTCGCGCGATCCGATCCAAGCCCGCGCATTCGCGGAGAGGCGCTGTTCTGGATGGCGCAGAAGGCAGGTCAGAAGGCCGCGGCAACGATCAGCGAGCGCATCGACCAGGACCCGGACACCGAGGTCAAGAAACGAGCGGTTTTCGCCCTCAGCCAGCTGCCACAGGACGAAGGCGTGCCGTTGCTGATCAACATCGCGCGGACGCACACGAATCCGGCCGTGCGAAAGCAGGCGATGTTCTGGCTCGGGCAGTCCAAGGACCCGCGGGCGGTCGAGTTTTTTGCAGAGATCCTGAAGTAGGCTCAGGGCTCAGGGCTCGGCGCTCGGCGCTCGGCGCTCGGAAGAGTTTCGTGTATTTGGTCGAGGCATTTCGAACGCCGAACCCCGACTCAGTGCACTCCATGGCTCCTCTGCAACGCCGATGGATCGGCGCCCAGCCGACGGATCGCCGTCTCCCACATCAAGCCGGGCGCGATGTCGAACACAAGGTCGACGTCGATCTTGCCGATGAGCCACGCCGACTCGGCGAGTTCGGCGTCGAGCTGGCCGGGGCCCCAGCCGGCGTAGCCTGCGAGCACACGGGCCCGGGGCGCGGGAGAGGTCGACAGGACTCGCCGCAATAGAACGGGCGAGGTCGAGAGGTAGACGCCTTCGCAGATCGTACGGTACTCGGGTTCCTCCGGCGCGTCGGCGAGCAGAATCCAGCCGCGATCGGGCTCGACGGGACCTCCGATGCAGAGCGGAAGCGCGTTGCCCTCCCCCACCGCCGGCTCCAGCTTCACCATCGTGCTGGCCGGGAAGCTCGGTCGGACGATTCAACACGAGGCCGAAGGCGCCGTCCGGCATGTAGTCGCAGAGCAGTACCACGGCGCGGGCAAAATTCGGGTCCTGGAGCTGTGGCATCGATACCAGAAGCGTCGGCTGAAAGGACTCGGTCATCGGCAATCACCCACGAAGTTTCTCGACCGCCCACGCCACGTGATCGGCAACCATCGGATCTCGGCAGGTGGGCGTGTCGTGCGCCTCGAGTGGCGCGGCCGCAGCGTGCACGCCACTGTTGCCGACGGCCACCGCGAGGTTTCTGCGCAGCCGCGTGACACCCGCCCGCTTCATCGCGCTGCCCTTCAGCAGCGCGCGCAGGTCATCGTCGCTTCGCTGCCACAATTCCATGAGCGTCGGGCCGTCGAGGCCGGACCTTGGGAGCCAGGCGCCATCGGACGATAGTCCCGTCGATGGCGTCAGATTCCAGGGACACACGTCCTGGCAGATGTCACAGCCGTAGACATGGTGCGCTACATCCGCGCGCGCCGTGTCCGGAATCGCGCCCTTGAGCTCAATCGTCAGGTACGACAAACACTTCGTCGCGTCCATGACGTGCGGCTCAACAAGCGCGCCGGTTGGGCAGGCGTCGAGACAGCGCTCGCAGGTGCCGCATTGGTCGAGCGCCGGCGAATCGGCCTCGAGCGCAAGGTTGCTGACGACGACCGACAAGAACATCCAGGACCCGATCTCCTCGTTGATGACGCAAGTGTTCTTGCCAATCCAGCCAATCCCGGCGTACTGCGCATAAACGCGCTCCTGAACCGGCCCGGTGTCGACATAGGCGCGCGCTTCAAAGCCACTCCCGGCGCGCGAGCGCAGCCACGACATCAGCCGATCCAGCCGCTTTTCGATGACGAGGTGGTAGTCGTCTCCCCACGCGTATCGCGCGATGGCGGCGCGATCGGATGCGCTCGTTTCGTTGGAGTAGGGGCGCTCGACGTTGTAGACGGTTGCCAGGACGATGACCGAACGGGCGGACGGAAGAACCGCGCGTACATCCCGGCGACGATCCGCAGATCGATGCAGATAGTGCATCTCGCCGGCATAGCCGCGGTCGAGCCACTCGCGCAAGTACTCGAGCTCGGGAAACGACGCGGCTGGCGCGATGCCACAGAGATCGAACCCCAGCGCGGCGGCCTGGCGCTTGACGTCCGTCGATGACGGCACGGCGGACTCCGCATCCCGAGCACGCCCGCCGCCCGCGTCGGCCCTCCCCTTGCGTTCGGTGATGTCCGTGGCTACCCCTTCGCCAGCTGGCGCAGGACGTACGGCAGGATCCCGCCATTCCGGAAGGCGACGAGCTCTTCAGGCGTGTCGATCCGGGCGATCGCCTGAAGATCCCGCGACACGCCGTCCGCGTCACTGACGCGGACAATCACGTCTCCCGACGGCCGCAACGACTCTCCCATTCCGATCACGTCGTAGGTCTCCCGGCCGGTCAGCTTCAACGTCGAAACGTTCTCGCCGCTTTTGAAGCACATCGGCAGTACGCCCATGTTGACCAGGTTGCTGCGATGGATGCGCTCGAAGCTTTCGGCCAGCACGGCCTTGACGCCGAGGAGCAACGTGCCTTTCGCGGCCCAATCTCTGGACGAGCCTGACCCGTACTCCTTGCCGGCGATCACCAGAAGCGGCACGCCGGCGGCCTGATACCGCATCGACGCATCGTAGATCGTCATCACTTCGTCGTCGGGAAGAAGCGTCGTCCAGCCACCCTCGGTCCCCGGCGCCAGCTGGTTGCGGAGCCGGATGTTCGCGAACGTGCCGCGCATCATGACCTCGTGATTGCCGCGACGCGCCCCATACGAGTTGAAGTCTGCTGGCACCACGCCCTTGGCAATCAGGTACTTGCCGGCCGGGCTGTCGGCAGGGATCGAACCGGCAGGTGAAATGTGATCGGTCGTCACGCTGTCGCCGAGCACCGCCAGGACCCGCGCGCGACGGATGTCGGCCGGCGGCGCCGGCTCGTGCGTCAGGTTCTCGAAGAACGGCGGATTGCGGATGTAGGTGGAATCATCGGACCACGCGAAGCGTTCACCGGTCGGCACCGGCAGCGAACGCCACCGCTCGTCACCATCGAACACCTGCGCATACTTGTCGCGGAACATGTCAGACCTGACGGCGCGAAGCATCGTCTCCTGGATCTCGCGCTCCGCCGGCCAGATGTCCTTGAGGTACACCGGCTGCCCTTGCAGATCGGTCCCCAATGGCTCCGACGTCAGATCGATCTGCATCTTTCCCGCGAGCGCGTAGGCGACCACCAGAGGCGGCGAGGCCAGATAGTTGGCACGAACCTGCGCCTGAATCCGTCCTTCGAAATTCCGGTTGCCGCTCAGGACCGACGCGACGACGAGGTTCTGATCCTTGACGATCTTCGACACCGGCTCGGGCAGGGGTCCGCTGTTGCCGATGCACGTCGTGCATCCGTATCCGACGATATTGAAGCCGAGCTCGGCGAGGTACTCGAGGAGGCCCGCTGCTTTGTAGTACTCGGTGACAATGAGCGAGCCCGGCGCGAGGCTGGTCTTGACCCACGGCTTGGTCTTGAGCCCGCGCTTCACGGCGTTCCTGGCCAGGAGACCCGCACCGATCATCACGCTCGGGTTCGACGTGTTGGTGCAGCTCGTAATCGCGGCCACCACCACCGACCCGTGCGTGAGGCCCTCAAGGCCTGGAGGAATCGTCGCCGGAGCGGCGACCGCCGCGGGCGCCGCCGCAGCAGTCGCGGCTGGTGCCGCCGCGGCAGCCGCGACGACCTTCGGTTTGCGCTCGGTCAGCATCACCTCGAGCGCCTGCTCGAAACCGAGCTTCGCCTGGCGAAGCGACACGCGATCCTGCGGGCGTTTCGGTCCGGCAAGGCTGGGCTCGACCGTTGACAAGTCGAGCTCCACCGTCGAGGTATAGACGGGGTCCACCGAGTTCTCGGTGCGGAAGAGCCCCTGTTCCTTTGCGTACGCCTCGACCAGCCGGATCTGCGCATCGTCGCGGCCCGTCAGCCGCAGATAGTCGAGCGTCATGTCGTCGATCGGGCAAATGGCGATCGTCGCGCCGTATTCGGGCGACATGTTGCCGAGCGTCGCGCGGTCGGCGATCGTCAGGTTTTCGAGGCCGGGACCGAAGAACTCGACGAACTTTCCGACCACGCCCAGCTTGCGCAGGCGCTCGGTAATCGTCAGGACGAGGTCGGTCGCGGTCGCTCCTTCCGGTAGGCGATCGACGAGGCGGAAACCGATGACTTCCGGAATCAGCATGGAGATCGGCTGCCCGAGCATGGCGGCTTCGGCCTCGATGCCTCCAACACCCCATCCGACGACGCCAAGGCCGTTCACCATCGTCGTATGTGAGTCGGTGCCAACGAGCGTATCGGGATAGGCCAACAGGCGTCCGTCGACCTGCTCCTTGAAGATCACGCGCGCGAGGTACTCGAGATTGACCTGATGAACGATGCCGGTGTCGGGCGGAACGACTCGGAAGTTCTGGAATGCGTCCTGGCCCCAGCGCAGGAACGTGTAGCGTTCGCGGTTGCGCGTGAATTCGAGCCGGGCGTTGAGGTCGGCAGCGTTGGCTTCCGTGTAGTGGTCGACCTGAACGGAGTGGTCGATGACGAGCTCGACCGGTTGCAGCGGATTGACTTTGCGTGGGTCGCCACCGAGGCGGAGGATCCCGTCGCGCATCGCCGCGAGATCGACGACGGCCGGAACACCGGTGAAGTCCTGAAGCAGCACGCGCGCCGGGGTGAACGCAATCTCCTTCTGAACCTTCGAGGTCACGTCCCAGCCGGCCAGCGCCTGAATGTCTTCTGGATCGACGAAGCGCGCGTCCTCCCGGCGCAGCAGGTTCTCTAGCAGGATTTTCAGCGAGAACGGCAGGCGCCCGAGCGACGGAAAACCCGCCTTTTCGAGCGCCGGAAGGCTGAACATGTCAAAGGTCTGCCCGCCGGAGCTCAGCGAGGTTCGTGTGCCGAAGGAATTATTGGAACCCATCCTTTAATCATTCTCCACAGCGCCGCATCTGTTCAAGGGCCAACCCGAGTAAGGAATCACCGGCGCTCGGCCAGGAAAGCGCGGACGACGTCGGCCGGGTCCCGTCGGTCGGTGTCGACAGCACGATTCATTCCGCGCATATCGGCGAGCGAAACGCGTCCGCCAAGTGCTGCTAATGTCTCGCGCACGGCCGGGTACGCGAGCAGGGTGGTGGTTCGCGAGACCGCCACAGCGTCGTAGGGCGGAAAATACCGCCGGTTGTCTTCGAGCATCACCAGATCGAACGCGTCGACCAGGCCGCTCGTGGCATCGCCCGCGACGAGATCGACCTGGCGATCGGCAAGGGCCCGGTAGATGAGCGAAAGGTCCATGGCGCGGGGCGGCGCCCGAAACCTCAGCTCGTAGGTTCTGGCGAGCCCCGGAAACCCGTCCTCGCGCTGGAGGAACTCGTAACCAAAACCCGCCTGCCAGCCAGGCGAGTGGGCCCCCGCGTCCTCGATCGTCTTCAACCCCAGCCGCCTGGCATCGTCGCCACGCACCAGAATCGCGAACGTATTCTCGAAGCCAAGCGGTTCGAGCACCGTCAGGCCGGCGGCGGCGTATCGTCGACGGACGTCCTCGAGCACTCGGCGCGAGTCGTTGTCGGGCGGCTGCCGGAAGATCGCCGTGTACGCCGTGCCTGTGTATTCGACATAGACATCGATGTCGCCCGAACGAATGGCCCGATCGCAGATGAACGTGCCGCCGAGGTTGAGCCGTCGTTCGACCTCCATGCCTCGCGCTTCGAGGGCCTGGGCGAGCAACTCGCCGAGCAGAATCTGCTCGGTGAAGTTCTTCGACCCGACACGGATCGGCGTCGTAGTGCGGATGCTGACGACGGTGATCCAGGCCACCGCGGCAAGCGCAACGGGAATGGCGAGCCTCGTGCGCCACCCGCCGCGCCCGCGCCGGCCCCCGATCCGGGCGCGCACCATGCGTTCGGCGAGGGTCAGCCCACCGTCGAGCGACAGCGCCAACGCCGCGGCCGGGATCGCTCCGGCCAGAATCACAATCGGATCGACCATCGAGAGGCCGCGGAAGATGTACTCGCCGAGTCCACCAGCACCGACGGCCGCAGCAATCGTCGCCGTGCCCACACCAATGACGGCAGCGACGCGAATGCCGGCAACAATCGACGGAAGGGCCAATGGGAGCTGCACTTGACCGAGGAGTTGTCCTGGCGTCATCCCAAGGGCGGTCCCGGCTTCGACGAGCGCAGGGTCGACCGAGCGGATCCCGGCAATGGTGGTCCTGACGATCGGCAGCAGCGCGTAAACGATGAGTACGGTGATCGCGACGCGCGCGCCAAGCCCGCCGATGAACGGCAGCGGCAGCAGGAATCCAAACATCGCCAGGCTGGGCACCGTTTGGGCCGCGTTGACCAGCCAGACGATTGGCGCGCCGATGCGCGGCCGCCGCGAGGCCAGGATACCGAGTGGAACACCGAGTGCCACGGCAACGAGGGTCGAGATGGCGACGAGATACAGGTGCTGAAACAGCAACCCGCTGAATTCGGCGCGGTGCGAGGCCCAGAACTGCAACACTCTCACGGGCGTGGCCGTCCTTGGAGCGCCGCTGCCGCCTCGACGAGCGGCGCGAGCATCGCGCGGACACGCTCGTCACCGGCCGCGGCAATTGCCGCCGGCGTGTCGAGCGCGACCAGCACGCCATCAGCAAGCACACCGATCCGAGAGGCTAGGGACAACGCCTCTCCCATGTCGTGCGTGACGATGACGATCGTCTTGCGGACGGCTGACTGGATGGCTCGAAACTCGCCGTGGAGTTCGCTGCGCGTGACGGGATCGAGCGCGCCGAATGGCTCGTCCATCAACAGGATCGGTGGATCGGCGGCCAAGGCGCGCGCCACTCCAACGCGCTGGCGCTGCCCACCGGACAGGTTCTCCGGCCGCCGCGTCGCGAACTCGCCGGCTGGTAGACCGACGAGAGCGAGCAGCTCGTCGACACGCCGGTCGATCCGCGACTCGTCCCAGTCGAGCAGTCGCGGCACCACGGCGATGTTGTCGCGCACGCTCAGGTGCGGAAAAAGCCCGACTTCCTGGAGCACATAGCCGATATTTCGCCTGAGGTCGAACGGGTCCCACGACGCGACCGGGCGATCGCGGACGACGACCTCGCCCGCATCGGGCGCCAGCAGTCGATTGATCAGTTTGAGGATGGTGCTCTTGCCGGCTCCACTGCGCCCGACCAGGGCCAGGGTCTCACCCTGCGTGACCTCGAGGTCGAGACCCTGAAGCACCGGCGTGCTGCCTCGCTGCAGCCGGACTCCGCGGAAGGCAATTTCCGTCACGGCCTGGCTTGGATTAAAAGGAGTAGACCAAAAACCCGCCGACCGTCGGCACGATGCGTTGGCCATCCTTGAAGTCGAACCCACCATCGCGGATTGAGATGCCGGCTTCACCGCGCACGCCGACCCGACGACGGGCCTGCCCGAACCACCACTTGATGCCGCCCCCAGCGTGATACTCCAGGCCTTCTTCGACCAACGCGTCGTCTTCGTGGAGCTCGCGCAGGTATCCGGCGCCTCCAAAAAGGTACGGCACTCCGCGGCCGTTGCCAAAGCCCGCGCGCGTGACGTGCCAGACGACTGATCCGTCGAACAGGTACTGGCTCAAGGTCTCTTCGGCGGTTGTGTCCGGCGCATTCTCGATGTCTCCGCTGATCCGCACTTCGTAGACCGGGCGAGCAAAGCGAAATCCGCCTTCAACAATGAGCGCCGGTGCCAGGACGAACCCGATCCGCGTTTGCAGCCCGAACGCCGGCTTGACTGTGTTGTCGGTTCTGAACTCGTCGAAACTCGACGAGCCAGTGTTGGGCGTGAGCTCCGCGCTGCGCTCGCCGAGGTCATACCCACCGATGAGGATGCCACCTCCGGTCAGTTCCCATCTCCCCGGGCCCGATACCGAAGCTTGCCCTCCCGATTGAGCCACCGCTGGCGCCGCCGCAATCAGAGCGATCGCCACGTGAATCATGATTTGGCGCGCGCACCGCTGGCCGCGCGTGAGCCCAGGCGCGCCAGGGCCTCGATCGTGAGACCGCGTCACTTCGCGGTCACCTTGATCTCGACATCCCTCGCCCCGCCGCCCCGAGGGACGGCCACGACACGTTCGTAGAACGCCACGCGAAAGTCGACGTCCACGTCGAAATCGTCATCGAAGAAGCTATTGACGTCACCGTCGTCGAGCGGCTCGGCGCGGAGCACGTACGCCCCGGGGTCCAGACCGGCGATTACGAAGTCCCCGCGCTCGTTCAGGCTGAAGCCGCCGACGAGCTTTCCCGTCTTCGGGTTGAAGGCAACAACATGTGCGCCCTGCACACCGCTTCCGCTTTTGGTGACGCGGCCACTGATGCTGCCAAACGATCTCGAGAAGGTCGTCGTCCCATAGATGTCGGAGATCCCGGCGATGTCGTCGGCCTTGAGGGTGCGATCGGCAATGTTGCCACGGGTGAACGCGATCGGAAACATCACGGATTCGGCCGCGAGGACGCGGCGTCCGCCCGGAATGAGTTCGGTCTCGCCAAGCGCCGAGTGCGACAAGCCGAGCAGATGCCCGACCTCGTGGAGCGCGATCGATTCGACGTCGTAGCGATCTGTGCCGCCGGCCTCCGCAGTGGACCACGGAAAAATCGTATTGAAGAAGATGTCCGACTCGACGATGCGACCGTCAGTCTCGTCGACGGTGAACGTCGTCGCCGCGAGGGTCCGGTCCTGGCTCAAGCGGGAAAGGTATCCGATCACGTTGGCGCCATCCTCGACAAACGGCGGCGACTGCACGAACCCGACAAAGGCCGAGGAGATGTCAGTGTTCTCTTCGGCTTGCCAGGTGCCGAATGCACGGGTCACGGCGGCCTGAAACTGCTGTGGCGTGACGCCGGGAGCGCCGGCGTCGGTGATGAAGTAGCGAATCGGAAATTGCCGCCACTGCAGGCTGACGGTCCGGGTGCCGACGCGTGTCCCGAGCTTCAGATACGCAGCCGCTGGAACCGCGAGCACAAAAACGAGAACGAAGACGTAGACGACGGTGGCGACCGGCGCTGCCCCACGCGCGAACCGTGTCATCGCTGCCCTTTACGGGTCGCAGCCATCGCTTCGCGAACCCGGGCGCCGAACGCTTCGAATGCCAGCGGACGGCGGTCGATCGAACCACGCCTGACCGGCTGGGCGTCGACCGATGGCGCCGCCTGAACGGGCGGTGGGACGACCATCCGCTGCCCGGTTCGGACATCGACTTTGACGCGGAACACGCCTTGATTGAGGCCGAAGACGTCGGGGAGGCTTTCGCCGTGCGCGCGATTGGACTTGAGGAAGAGCACCGCCTCGTCGCCGCGCGTGAACACCGGCGCACCGACGACCACGCTGCGATAGCGGCCGAGCCTGCCACCGGGGACCTTGAACGTGATCGTCTCTTCAGGTCCGCCTTTGAGGTACGACACGACCTCCGCCGTCACGACACTGTCGATCCAGCGGCGGCCGTCGGCCCACTCCGGACGCACATCGACGATTCTCGCGTACGCGATGATTTCTGAACCGCCAACGATCTCGCTGAACTCCGCCGGCACGAGTACCGTCGCGCTCGCGACCGACGTGACGAGGACAGAGGCAATGAAGGGAATGACACGACCCATCTAAGCAGTCTACCCCAAACGTTGCGGGGTGTTCCTCGCCGCGACGGCGAGTACGGCCTCAGCGGCGCGCCGGCTCGCACCAGGCGTTCCCAACTTCGCCCTCGCCGCTCGCAAATCCGCGCGCATCGCCTCGGCGGCTCGGCGATCTTCGAGGAGTGACAGCGCTCGTTCGGCCACCGAGTCCGGAGTGAAATCGTCCTGCATCAACTCGGGCACGACCTGACGACCCGCGACGAGATTGACCATGGCGAACGTGTCGACACGCACAAAAGGTCGGCCAAGGCGGTAGGTCAACGGTGAGAGTCGATAGACGACGACCATCGGGCACTCGCGGAGCGCCGCCTGCACGGTCACAGTACCCGATGCCACGAGCGCGACGTCGGCGGCGGCGAGAACGTTGTCTGTAGCGTCGGCAATCATCGCAATCGACGGGCCGCGAGCATTGAGATCGGCGAAGAGCTCGTCCGATAAGTGCGGCGCGCGCGCGAGCACGAACTGCGCGCCTGGCAAGCGCTCGTGAATGATCCGGGCCGCGCCCACCAGACCCGGCAGGATCGCGCTTACCTCGTTGATCCGGCTTCCGGGGAGAAGCGCAACGACGGGCTTCTCGGGGTCGAGGCCGAGGTCTCTCAGAAAGGTCGAGCGCGGCGCCACCCCCGCAGGCACGTCGAGCAGCGGGTGCCCCACCCATTCCACTGGAACGCCGGCCCGCCGATAAATCTCTTCTTCGAAGGGAAAGATGACCAGGACGCGATCGGCAATGCGCTGCATCGTCTTCATCCGGCCCGGCCGCCACGCCCACAACTGCGGGCTGATGTAATAGACGACCGGCACGCCGAGCCTGCGCATGGCCTGCGCGAGCCGGAAATTGAAGTCCGGAAAATCGACCGCGACGAACACATCGGGTCTCGTCGCTGCGGCGTGAGCCAGCAGCCGACGATAGATCGCGTAGGTGCGCGGAAGAACGCGCGCCACTTCCAGGAGGCCGGTGACCGACAAACCCTGGAAGTCGTCCACCAGGGTCGCGCCGGCGCCGCGGAGCCGCTGGCTGCCGAAGCCGGTAATCAATACAGACGGATCGAGCCGAAGGAGTTCGCGGGTCAGCGCGCCGGCGTAGAGGTCCCCGGACGGCTCACCGCAGGAGATCATCACGCGCATGGTTCAGGAGTCGCGCCCCGGACTTCACGCGAACGCGGTGGGCGGTTCGCGCAACAGAGCCTACACCGGCCTCGTGAACAGACTCGCGGCGAGCGGGACGTTGTATTCGAAGGTCCGGACCTGGCGAGTGAGCACGGGGACCCCAGCCGCCTGCACGACGGCGGCAAACGCCACCTGAAGACCGTTGACGCTTCGATAGTCGGAGAACTGCTCTTCGACCGTCTCGCGCGCGCCGGTGACCGCGGTGGCATCGTAGCGTTGCGCGCGGATGAGATCCGTCGCGGGGTCCAGCAGCAGGACCACGGCGCGCATCGCGCCGCCGCCGACGCCGATCGCCGTCAGGCTCCGCCCCTGTTCGACCACGTCAGGAAGACGAGTGGCCGGCACCTTGCCTTCGGCCAGCGCCAGCAGCAATCCGATGACGTCACGCTGAATCGTGCCCCGCATCTGATCGGCCTCGGCCGGCGACGCCTGGCGGACGACACGGCCGTCCTGCACCCAGCACTCGTCGCCGCTGAACACCCGGACGACCGGGCCGGATGGCATCCGCGCGTCGACACGGAATGACCCGGGGTACTCGATATACGACGTCGTCTCGATCGCCACCGGACCAGCCGTGCCGACGGGCATGGTGGTCGTGGAGGTCACCTTGACCGTGCGGATCGATCGAAGTTTTTCAAGA
The DNA here is from genome assembly GCA_963773005.1 of uncultured Acidobacteriota bacterium. Taxonomy (GTDB): domain Bacteria; phylum Acidobacteriota; class Vicinamibacteria; order Vicinamibacterales; family 2-12-FULL-66-21; genus DATBJJ01. The sequence continues at coordinate 63,054 of CAVYZR010000009.1, read as the reverse complement.
CCACCCTTGGCCTTGACGGCGCGGGCGATGACGTCGCGCACTGACGCCGACTGGTCACTGCCGGCGGTGCCGACGGCCGCTGGCGACTGTGGCAGCGGCATCCTGAAGGCCACGGGCTGAAAACGATTGGTTGGCGGCCCTCGACGCTTGAGGTCCGCGGAGCCGAGATCGAGATCGGCGAGCGGAATCCGTTCGAACTGATCGAAACCCACGCCAGCCAACTGCTTCGCGAACACCGTCGCGTCCCCGACGAGCGCAATCGACAGACGATCGGGGTGCAGATACGCGCGCGCCACGCGCTGAATATCATCAGGCGTGATCGCGTTGACGCGTTCGCGATACGTCTGCAGGTCGTTCAGATCGAGACCGTAGAACACGGCATTGAGAACTTGCAGGGCAATCGCGCTCGGCGTCTCGATGGTGAGCGGAAAACTGCCCGTCAAGTAAGCCTGCGCGTCGGCCAGCTCGCCGTCCTGCACGCGCTGACGCTGCAGCCGCCAGAACTCGTCGACGATTAACCGCAGCGCTTCGCCGGTCACCTCCGAACGGGTATCGGTGTCGGCGACGATGTTGCCCGTATCCTTGAGCGCATTCACGTCCGCCGACGCGCCGTAGGTCAGGCCGCGATCGGAGCGCAGTACACGATGCAGCCGGTTGCCACCCTCGCCGCCAAGGATGTTGATGGCGAGATCGAGCGCCAGATAGTCCTTGTGCCGCCGCGCCAAGCCGATGTTGCCAACGCGAATCTCGGTCTGCACGGCGCCTGGCCGATCGATGACGACGACCCGCCGGGTCGGAGGCGGCGGATCGACCGACTTTGCGGCGACGCTCTCGGAGTGACCCCACTTGCCAAAGGCCCGCTCCGCCCCGGCAAACGCTTCCTCGTGTGATACGTCGCCAACGATGGCGAGAATCGCGTTGTTGGCGCCGAACCACGCCTTGTGGAAGGCGACGAGATCGTTGCGGGTGATGCTGCTAATCGACTGCGGCGTCCCGGAGTCGGGCCGGCCGTACGGATGAAAACCGTAGACCAGGCGGTCGAACACCATCCCGGCAATGTAGTCCGGGTCCTCGTAGCCGACCTTGAGCCCGGAAAGAATCTGCTGCCGCTGCCGCTCGAGCTCCTCGGGCGCGAATGCCGGGTTTCGCACCAGATCCGACACCATGTCGAGCCCGAATGCGAAGCTGTCCTTCATCACGACGGCGTTGATGAACGACAGATCGCTGCCCGCCCCGGTGCCGACCAGCCCGCCAATCGAATCGATCGACGAGGCAATCTGCTCGGCGTCTTTCGTCGTGGTGCCCTGATCGAGCAACGCGGCGACGAGCGTCGCCACTCCGGACTTGTCGGCGGGGTCCTGCGCGCCGCCGGCGCGAATGATCAGCCGGAGGCTCACGGCCGGCTGCTCGTGATGCGCGACGGCAATCACCTGGAGCCCGTTGGAGAGGGTCCGTATCTGGTACGGCGGAAACTTCACGTCGCGCGCCGGGAGCGGCCGGGGCGGCCGCTCCTCTGGCCAATCCGCGACCTGCGCCCATGCCGTTGACGCGCCGCCAAGCGCGACGACGACGGCGAGCATGGTGAGCGTCGTGAGCGTCGTGAGCGTCGTAAGCGTCGTAAGCTTGATGAAGGCGGTCCTGGCGCGAACAGTCATTGCGGCAGCTCCCTGCCGCTTCCCGACCCCTTCGGCACGAGGGTGATCACCAGCCGGTTTTCGGCCGTGAAGTACTTCTGCGCGACGCGCTGTACGTCAGCGGCGGTAATGTTCATGAAGATGTCGAACTCGCCATCGGCGGTCGTGATGTCGTTGTGAATGACCGCCGCGTGCGCCAGCTGTTGCGCCTTGTCCTTGTTCGATTCGCGGCTGAGGATGTAGTCCCGGGCGAACTGGTTCTTCGCCTGCTGCAGCTCGGCGGCCGAGATCGGTTCGGCCTTCAACCGGTCGAGCTCCGCGATGAGCGCCTTGGTTGCGTCTTCGGGGGCCCGGCCGCGCTGGACGATCGCCACGGCGTAGAACAGGTTGGGATCCTCGATGATGTTGCCCTGGCCGAACGCCGCGAGAGCAAGCTGCTCCTCGTAAACGAGCTTACGGTAGATCCGCGAGCTCTGACCGTCGGACAGCACCTTCGACGCGATGTGCAGCGGATAAGAGTCGGGATGCCCGTCGAAGGTAATGTGGTGCGCGACGACGACGGCCGGCAGCGGCACGTTCTCTTCAATCCGCACACGGCGCTCTTTGACCTGCGGTGGCTCGGCCGCAATGTCGCGCGGCACCGGTTTGGTCGCCTTCGGCACTCGACCGAGGTACCGCTTGACTAGATCCATTGCCTCTTTCGGATCGAAATCGCCGACGATCACGAGCGTCGCATTCTCCGGCACATAGTAGGTCTTGAAGAAGTCGCGGACGTCCTCGATCGAGGCCGCCTCGAGGTCCGCCATGCTGCCGATCGTCGGGTGCTTGTACGGGTGGGTGGTGAACGCCTGGTCGTAGATGATCTCGTTCAGCTTCCCATAGGGCTGATTCTCGACGCGCATCCGCCGCTCTTCCTTGACCACCTCGCGCTCCGTCTCGAACACTTTTTCGTCGATGCGCAGCGTCGCCATTCGATCCGCTTCGAGCCACAGCACCATCGGCAGGTACTGGGCTGGCGTGGTTTCCCAGAAAATGGTCGCGTCTTCGTTGGTCGACGCGTTGCTCTGGCCGCCGACGGCTGAAATGCGCGAGGGGTGCCCCTCGGGCTCGACGTTCTTCGAGCCCTTGAACATCATGTGCTCGAAGAGGTGCGCGAAGCCGGTGCGCCCCTTCTTTTCGTTTTTCGACCCGACGTGGTACCAAAGCTCGGTGTGCACAATCGGCGTCGAATGGTCCTCGAGCAGCACGACCTTCAGGCCGTTCTCGAGCGTGGTCATCTTGTAGTCGAGTTTGGGGGGCCGGACGGCGGCCCGCAGCGATGGTTCGATCGTGATCCACGCCGCGAGCGCCACGAGCGCAAGCACGGTCCTGGACCGGGCGTGCCGGCCGAAAATGGTTGAATACATGGGAATCTCGATTATGGCATATCCTCCAGCGCCCGGATTCGCCGCTCGAGATCGGCGACGAGCTTCTTGAGTTCGGGCAGCTTCCGGAAAATCGCCGAGGCCCGCAGCCAGTCACGATTCGGAATCGCCGGGTAGCCCGACACGAACGCGCCTGGATCGACCGAATTTGGGATGCCGGTTTGGGCGGTGGCGACAACGCCCTTCCCAATCGTGATATGTCCGGCCACGCCGACCTGCCCAGCCAGAGTCACATCGTCCTCAATCGTCACACTGCCGGCCACACCCACTTGCGCCGCCAGGAGCACGTTGCGTCCGAGCGAGACGCCGTGCGCCACCTGTACGAGGTTGTCGATCTTCGTGCCCGCGCCAATCCGGGTTTCCCCAACTGCGGGCCGATCGATGGCCGCGTTGGCGCCGATCTCGACGTCGTCTTCGATGACGATGCCACCAATCTGAGGGATTTTATGATGCGTGCCGTCGGGGCGCCGCGCAAAGCCAAACCCGTCGCTGCCGATGACGGCGCCGTCCTGCACGATCACGCGCTGTCCGAGGCGCACACGCTCGCGAATCGAGACGCGCGCGTGCAGGAGGCAGTCCTCACCGATCTCGACCTCGCGCCCGATGACGGCATGAGCGTAAACGACGGAACGGGCACCGATCCGCGTGCCGTCGCCGACCACAGCGAAGGGGCCGATCGACACATCGGCACCGAGGCTCACGTCGACGCCGAGTGCGGCGGTGGGGTGAACGCCCGGCGGTGGCCGCCAGGGATCCGCGAAGATCTCAACAGCGCGAGCAAACGCCAGGTAGGGGTGACGCGCCCTCAGCATCGCGCAGGGGCCCGGCTCAGCGGTCTCGCCGAGAATGACGGCCGAGGCGCGCGTCGTTCGCAGGGAGGCGGCGTACTTTGGATTCGTAAAAAAGGTCAGCTCGCCGGGAAGCGCGTCGTCGAGAGCCGCGATGCCGCGAATCTCGAGCTCCGGGTCGCCGTCGAGGCGGCACTCCAGGCGCGCCGCGATGTCCTTCAATTTCAAAGCGTAGGTGAGTATCTCACAGGCGGCGGTCGGCGGTCGGCGGTCGGCGGTCGGAGAGCATTGAGATCACAAACCAGCAACGAAGATCCGAATGCTCTTCCGAACCCCGAGCGCCGAACGCCGAGCGCCGAACCCGTTAAGACAACGGCACAGCGGTCCGCGCGAAGAAACTCGCCAGATGCTCGAGCCGAAGGCGGATCGCAACGTCTTGCACTTGCCGTTCGCGGGCCGTCGGCTCGAGGGCCATCGCTCGGCGGAGTTCGGCGAGCGGGGCGCTGCGCTCGGCCCGCCACTCGACGCCCGACTGGCCCTGTCGGGCGCCGCGCATCGACAGATAGTGGCCAACGAGGCGAAACGCAAAGTAGTAGGCCACGGCGTTCGGTCCGGGAACGAAGAACAGCAGCCCGGAGAGGACGAAAAGAACGGCGTTGATGGCCAGCCAGAAGCGATGCTTCTCGAAGTCGCGCCGAAGCTGCGCCTGAAGCAGAGAGATCGCGCGTTTCTCGTCGATGTCGTCGGGATAGTGCAAACACGCAAAGGTCTGGCTTCGCAGGTGCCAGAGCAGGCGCTGCTCGGCGATGCTCTCGGCCACCCACCGCATCACGCGTCCCTTGACGCGCGCCAGCCACCCGTCTTGAGGGCTACTGGCGCGGCCGAGTCGGCGTTCGCGCTCAGCCTCGGCGAGCATCTCGCGGAACCGCGCCCGCAACCGCCGGAAGAAGCCGCCCGGCCACGCGATGACCCGACGGAAAATGCCACGCGGCTGATGCTCACCCGCATCTTCCGCCGCCTCTCCGTCCTCGGTGACGGGCTCGTCCGGCACCTCGCAATAGAGCTCGTAGCGGTCCGTCCCGACGGGAACCAGGTAGACATCCATTACTGAAAATACGATAGCACGCGGTGCTAAGATGCCCCCGATGCGGTGCCGTCTAGCGCTCGCGCTCGTCACCGCGTTTGCGGTGCAGGATCCATCGCCGGGTCAGGAAAAACCCCTCACGCTCGAGCTCCGCACATTCAACGGGACGGAAGAAGTCACCGCACAAACCCGCGCAACTGTCCATCGCGCGGGGGACCGGGGCGAGCCGCTGACCCACGCGAGTCCCGCAAACGGCCGGATCGAGCGGCCGTTGCCCGCCGGCATCTACGACGTCCAGGCGATTCACGAACGTGATGGCCGCGTACTCAATATTCGCTGGGCCAACCGCCTCGTCCTCATGGCCTATCCCGATGAGGCGGGCCACCACCTCGAGGTCATCAATTTCAAGAACGGCTTCGGGGCGCTGCAGATTCGCGCGCCCGCCGGCGACCGTCCGGATGTCGCAATCTTCGAGGCAGGAAAACGTGACAAGCCGGCGGCGGCGCCCCTCCAGTCGTCCACCTATCTGCTCTTTGTTCTGCGGGCGGGTTCCTACGACCTGCTGATGCGGGCGTCGGGCAAGTCCAGCTGGCACGCCAATGTCGAGGTGCCGCTCGACCGGACACGTCTCTGGGTCACGCCGTGATTGTCTGCGGTGGGTGATGTGATGACTCAGTACTTGGGGCGCTCGGCGTTCGGCGTTCGGCGCTCGGAAGAGCATTTCTATCTGCGTTGTTCGACTTTGATCTGAGTGCTCTTGGACCCCGACCCGCGCCCCCGACCGCCGAACGCCGCACGTAATTCATCCGAAACACGCAGCTACCGCCTGACTTTGCGCGGCAGCCTGGGCACCTCGAGGGGCAGCGCCGGACGGCCCGCCTCGTCCCAGGCAGCCGTGATGGCGGAGGCGACGGCGGTGATCGAGTCGGCCAGCCGCTCTTCGAGAATCGGCTTCACCTTTCCAAAGAACGCCGCGAAATACTCGTCGTCATAGAGATCGCGATTGGCCACGGCGGCCTTATCGGCGTCGAGGACGGCCTGCACCTGCGAGAAGCTCGCGACGAGCGAGTCGAACGCGAAATCGCGCGTGCTCTTCACCGCCACGATCGGCTTCGGCCTGACGTCGAGCGATCCTCGATAACGCTCGAAGGTCTCGGTTTCAAAACGCGAATGAATCCCCCATTGGCCGGTGAGCTGCCCGTCGTGGTTGAGCGCCGCGTGGAAGGGCACCTGCGCGTCGGACAGGTAGTGCCCGAGAAAGGCCGAGAAGTACTTGATGTTGTCGCGCGAGTAGGTCGCCTTCTGCGTAAAGGCCTCGACCAGCTTGGCGTGGATTTCCTGCGTCCGCCAGGGCAACAGACCGTTCTTGACGACAAACTCGCGGCCGTAGCGCTTGACGGCCGCATCGAAGTCTCGCGGCAACTCCGTGAATGGCGACGGGCCGTAGGCGTCCATGTCGAGGAAGTGCCGCGGCGATTCGTCGGCGTCGAACCCCACGTTCCGCCACAGGTCCGGATCGATAGCGTGCTCGACGATGGCGACGCGGTATTTGACGAAGTACGGCCGAATGTCCGGCGGAAGCAGGTCGATGGCCCGCTCGAGGATGTACTTGTGCGCTTCGAACCCCCAGGCGTCCGCAGGCGCAGGGGCGGCAACGACGATGAGCGCGAACACCCCGGCGATCACTCTGCGCATAGCGGCTCCAATGTTGGAACACTAGGATACCCCGCCTGCCGCGACCGATCACCGGATGCGAATCGTACCGGTCCACCTCGGGTCGTCGGGGTCGTTGTGATCGTGATAGCCGCACGTGCGGATGGTCACGAGCGCGTCGGTCTCTCTGGCCTGGCCCGGCAAGAGCAGCCCGACCGAATTGATCGGCGGGCATGCCGTGTGGTCGGGATGTGGATCAGACGTGATCGTGTGCGGGAGAAAGTCGTTGTTCACGAATCGGACGCGACTGCCTGACGTGATCGAGATATCCGAGGGACTCGTGCCGCCTGGCGTAATCGTCACGACGACGACGGTCGGCGTCGGAGGCGGAGTCGGCGCCGGCGCGACGAACGTGAATCCCGCCGTGAGCCGCCCGGCAAGGCCGCCCGTGTTGGTCACGACCACATCGACGACACCAGCGGCATGCGCGGGAGTCGTGGCGGTGATCGACGTCGCGCTGGCCACCGCGACGCTGGACGCTGCGCTGCCGTCAAAGGAGACAGTTGCGCCCGACGCGAAGGCTGTTCCGGTCAGCGTCACGGCCGTTCCGCCGGCGGTCGAGCCCGAGGCTGGCGTAATCCCCGTGACCGTCGGTGTAACCGGCGCGGGAGACGGTGACGGCGCGGGCGGCGGGGCCGACCCGACGTAGGTGTAGGACCCGTCCAGGCGGCCGCTCTGTCCGTCCGGGTTGGTCACAACAAGGTCGACGCTGCCGGCGCTCCGCGCTGGTACGGCGGCCGTGATCGAGCCGGCGCTCGCGACGGTCACGGAGCCTGCCGCCGCGCCGCCAACAGTCACCGTTGCTCCGGACGCGAAGCCCGTACCCGAGATCGTGACGATCGTTCCGCCACCGGTCGGCCCCGAAGCCGGCGCCACCGCCGTGACAGCCGGCGGAGCAAGGACTGGAACGTCGTAGGTGAACCCGCCCGCGAGTCGCCCGCTCTGGCCATCCGAATTTGCGACCACGACGTCGACTGCGCCAGCCGCATGAGCCGGCGTCGTCGCCGTAATCGATGTGGAGCTGACGATCGCAATTCCAGCAGCGGCGCTTCCACCGATCGTAACCGTCGCACCAGCAGTGAACCCCGAGCCGGAAATCGTGACACCCTGCCCGCCTGCTGGTGGCCCGAGCGCTGGCGTGACAGCCGTTACGGTGGGCGCGGCGGCAGCTGGTGGTGGTGGCTGAGATGTCGGTGCCGCAGGTGTCGACCCACCACCGCAGGAGAGGGCGAACGCCGTGAGCATCGCCCACGCCAGATACACGCCGACTGTACGTCCCTGAATAGTGCTCATGCGCCTCCGCTGACCCGGTGATCGGTCGGTGGGCTGCAACGTGTGCGCCAGCGGGCGATAGACGCGGGGGACGGTCGTCGCGTGCGCGGGACCCGACGAATCTGAATGCGGGCTTACAAACTCGGCACGTCGCCGAATACCTCGGCGACGAAACGATAGACGATGGCGCCGTGTTGCCAGGCTTCCGGGACCAGGCCCGCCTTGACGCAGGTCTGACGGAGGAACTGCTCGTCGGTCCACTCCCGTTCGGTCGCGACCTGCGGCAGCAACAAGCCGCGGCGGCGCCCCTGCTCGACGACCAGCCCGTGCAGGCCGATCGTGATCGATCGCTCCACGCCGTCCTGGCAGGGCTCGATACGCTCCAGCGGTCCGAGCACGGAGACCTCGACCGACAAGTCCCGGAGTTCGGGTGGTGTCACCGGCGGAAAACGGGAATCCTCGCTCGCCGCGTCGGCGGCGCAGCGCGCGACCTCGGCGGCGAGTTCATCGACCCACTCGAGAGTGCCAAGGCATCCACGGAGCTGTCCGCCGATCTTCAACGTCACGAACACGCCGGATGCTGTTGGGCAGTCGAACCGGGCCGCCGAACCCGACTGGCTCCCTGACACTCGTGCCACGACTGACTCGCGGGCCGTAGCGAGGAGCTGCCGGCGTTGGTCATCGCTCAGCATGGGAACAAGGGCGTTAACATCGCGTTCAACACAAGGTCGCATCGAGCCTGCGTGGGTCCGCATCGAACGTTCCCATCACTGCGGCGAGGTATCCAACCACGCCATCGAAGTCTCCCGAGACCTCTCCTGAATGCGCGTAGCGCAGCACACGAGCGTCGCGGGCGCCACGCGCTCGCGCAGCCAGCATCACGGCAATCGCCGGTCCGATTCCACAGCCGACGTGACGTCCGCGTTCTCCAGCGGGATAGCGCTCGAACAGATCCTGCAGGCGTTCGGGACTGAAGTCCTCGACACATCGGCACACCTCGACGTCGAGCTTCGCGGCCGTCGCGGCGTCGAAGTAGTGCGACAGATCGGTGCTGGCGACGAGCAGCGCGCGGCGCGAGCCGAGGCGGTCAGCGAGCGCGTGCGCCAGTTGTTCGATCGTGCTCGCCCGTTGGTGCCCCATCAACAGCGGCACAATTGGAAGCCCGGGCAGCAGGCGGCCCACAAACGGCAGTTGCATCTCGAGAGAATGCTCGCGCGCATGAGGATCGGTGAACGGACGGACGATCTCGGCAGCACCGATCGCGGCCGATGCGGACTCGTCGATGGCGATCGGACCAAACGGGCTGGCGAAGGCGCCTTCAGGAAAGAGCGCCACGCCTTCATAGGCCATGAAATGCGACGGGCCGACCAGCACCGCGACGTCGTACTTCTGGCGAGCGGCGGCCCTGTAGGCAAACGCGGCGACCGGACCCGAAAACATGATGCCGGCATGTGGGACGATCAGAGCCGCGATCGCGCCCTCCGGCCCGTCGCCCGCGGCAGCGACATAGCCATCGACCTCGTTGGCCAAGGCGTGCGGGTTTGCCGGATACCAGGTGCCTGCCACGGCAGCAGGACGGATAGTCACCGTGAACCTCGTGAACCCGTTGAACCTCCTGAACCTCTTGAACCTTTGTACCTCCCGTGCATGCTACGATCGCGCGCATGCCGGCTGATTTCACACGCGAGGACGTCGAGCGAATCGCGCGGCTCGCGAGACTCGAGTTGACCGAACACGAGAAGGACCTCCTCACGCCACAGCTCTCGAACTTCCTGGCGTTCGCCGAGCAGGTGCAGCAGATCGCGACCGCCGGCGTGCCGCCGACGTCGCATCCGCTCGCCGCGCCGGGCGCGTGGCGCGACGATGTGGCACGGCCCTCGCTGGACCGTGCCGAGGCCGTGTCCCAGGCGCCCGAAGCGGACGCCGAGCGCGGACTCTTCAAGGTACCACGAGTACTCGCGTGACGCTGCCGTTCGACAGCGCGCGAGCCATCGCTGAAGCGGTGCGGTCGGGCAAAACCTCGGCCGTTGAGGTCTGCCGGGCTGCGCTGACCCGCATCAACGCCGACAACGCGGCGCTCAACGCGTTTCTGACCGTCCTCGACGATCGTGCGCTCGCGCAGGCGGTCGCGCTCGATGGCCGGCGCGAAGACTGGGCGCGCTTGCCACTGCTCGGAGTTCCGGTCGCGCTCAAAGACAACCTGTGCACACGAGGTCTGAGGACCACCGCCGGCTCCCGGATCCTCGAGCGCTATGCCCCGCCTTACAGCGCGACGGCCGTCGAACGATTGGTTGCGGCCGGGGCCGTGATCGTCGGCAAGACCAACTGCGACGAGTTCGCGATGGGATCGTCGACGGAGAACTCCGCGTTTGGCCCGACTCGCAATCCGTGGGCGCCTGGCAGGACGCCTGGCGGATCGAGCGGCGGATCGGCGGCAGCCGTGGCGGCGCGCCTGGTCCCGCTGGCGCTCGGCTCCGACACCGGCGGATCGATCCGGCAGCCCGCGGCACTCTGTGGCGTCATCGGTCTCAAGCCGACGTACGGGCGCGTGTCTCGCTACGGCTTGCTGGCGTTTGCCTCGTCGCTCGATCAGATTGGGCCGTTCAGCACGTCGGTGGCCGACGCGGCGCTCGCCCTGCAAGTGATCGCCGGCGCCGATGCTCAGGACGCGACGTGCGCGCCGACGGCGGCAGACGACTATCTGGGGGCGCTGACCGGTCAGATCGACGGGGTGCGTATCGGCGTGCCGCGCGCCCTCGTCTCGGAAGAAGCGGGCGTCGACCCAGAGGTCCGGGTCGCCTTCGACAAGGCCCTTTCAACGCTCGCGGAGCTTGGCGCGGAGATCGTCGACGTGACGCTGCCGTATAGCGCGCAGGCGATTCCGGTGTACTACCTCATCGCGACGGCCGAGGCGAGCTCCAACCTCGCTCGCTACGACGGTGTGCGCTACGGCTTTCGTGCGCCAGACGCCGCCACGCTCGGGGACATGTACGATCGCACGCGCGACATGGGGTTCGGGCCCGAAGTGAAGCGCCGGATCCTTCTGGGCACCTATGTGCTGAGCGCGGGATACTACGACGCGTACTACTTGAAGGCCCAGCAGGTGCGCACGCTGATCCGGCGCGACTACGAGATGGCGCTGGAGCACGTGCGCCTGATTGCGATGCCGACCAGCCCGACGCCGGCGTTTGCGCTCGGCGAACGCATGGCCGATCCGCTGCAGATGTACCTGGCGGACGTGTTCACGGTCTCGGCCAACCTCGCAGGACTTCCCTCGATTTCGCTGCCGTGCGGCTTCACGCGATCGCAACTGCCCTGCGGCCTCCAGGTGACCGGCCGCGCGATGGACGAAGCGACCGTCCTGCGCGTCGCCGACGTCTTCGAGCGCGCCACGCCATTCGCGCGAGCGCGTCCCGGCGGCGCTTACGACCCTACGCCACCGCCGGGCGACTCGAACGGACGAGAAGCCAGATAAGAAAGCCGAGGAACACGAGCGGGAGCAGCGGCACGGCGAGCGCGGCGATGGCCGCGATGAGGCCGACGAGCATCGCGACGAGCATCAGCGGGCCTGCCATGAGAAACACGAGGAGCAGGACGAGACCGACGACCAGCTTGACGGCGAGGAGCAGGGGAAACAGGACGATCCAGAAGACGATCCGGATCGGCAACAAGACCGCCCAGAGCACGGCCTTGACGAGGAACGTCACGGCAAGGATACCCGCGAATCCGACCGCAGCAACGACGGCCAGCAACGCCAAGAGTCCTAACATCGCAGCAACTCCTCGCACGCCTGGATAGCGTGTCTACCGAGAAATTACGCGGCGGGGTTCGAGAAGTTCCAGCGTCGGCCGGGGGCGAGGATCACACCTTGCCGACGAGCTCTGCGCGCGTCGGGAGCGTGTAATTGATGAGGCCCTCCCGGACCTCCTCCATCGCCACGCGTTCGAGCTTGTGGGGCGTGTGTCCGACGGCGTGGCGGTCGAGCCGCGACAACGCGCCTCGCCGAAGCTGCTTGGCGCGCTGGGCCGCTACGTCGACAAAGAGAAAGCGGCTGGTGATTGGGATGACGGCCTGCGCCTCCGCGTCGTCGACGACTGCGGAGTCCGGCACGCTAACATTTTGCGGCATGGTGGCAAGAGTAGCCGAAAAGATCGGATCTTGGCTACTCTTGCCACCTTCCCTTGCCGCGGTGGCCGTAGTTATTCCACGTTGACGGTAATCTGCCGAGGCTTCGTCTCTTCGCGGCGCGGCAGTCGAATCGTCAGGACGCCGTCCTTGTAGGACGCGGCGATCTGTCCGGTATCGACCGACGTCGGCAGCGTGAAAGAGCGACTGAAGCTCCCGAAGCGACGCTCGACGCGCTGGAACTGCTCGCGCTTGCTCGCCTCCGGTTTGCGCTCGCCAGTCAGCGTGAGGACGTCGTTCTCGACCGAGACACCAATGTCTTCCTTCTTCACATCCGGCAGCTCCGCCTTGATCACGACCTCGTGCGTGTCGGTCTCGTAGATGTCGACCGCCGGCACCCAGCCCTGGTTGAAGGCCTCGCGCTCGAGCGCGGAGAACATCCGATTCAGTCGATCGATTTCCATTCCTGCCAGCGTACCGATGGGATTCCAGCGAACAAGAGCCATGGACCAAACCTCCTGGATTTCACGGGGCGTCGCGCCCCTGTTTTACGTTCCGAGACATAATGTAGCGCATATATTAGTTTATGTAAAGCATGTTATATGATTAATATACACTCATATATTGCCCAACTCAGCTCTTCCCTCCTAACGCTCTGTATGGATGGGACTTCGTCCCGAGCGGCGTCAGGATTAGAATGGACGCCATCGTGCGGCGAATCATCATCGATCGGCGCGATGTCGAAACCCTCGGGGCGTTTGCCCAGGACGAACCGTCCGCAAACCGGCCGCCGGTCGATGTGATCGAAACTGCGGCAGCCATCGAGGTCGTCGTCGACGTCCCGGGTGTGCCGCCAGAGTCCATCCGCATCACGTGCACCGACGGAACGCTCGTCGTCAGCGGACACAAACGCGCGCCTGTGTGCGCGCACAGCCAGGCCGCGTTTCACCTCGCCGAGCGGGCCTTCGGACAGTTCGCGTGCGTGGTCCGATGTGAGGTCGCAGTCGATGCCGGGCGGGCCCGCGCCACCTTGCACGCGGGCGAACTGCGCGTCGTCCTGCCGCGCATCAGCGAGCGCCGGGGACACGAGATCCCGATCACCATCGAGCCGTAGATTCCTTCTCCCTGATGCAGATCCTGTTCATCGGCGACATCTTTGGAAAACCCGGCCGCGAAATCGCCCGGCGCGCGATTCCGGCGCTCGTCGAGCAACGCGGACTCGATTTCGTCATCGCCAACGTCGAGAACTCGGCGGCGGGTTTCGGCGTCACGGGCGACGTGGCGGATACGATCCTCGGCTATGGCGTCGACGTGATGACGTCGGGCAACCACATCTGGGACAAGAAAGAGGTGTTGGAATATCTGCCGCGCGAACCTCGGCTGTTGAGGCCCGCGAACTTCCCTGCCGGCGTGCCTGGACGCGGCAGCATCATCTGGCGCACCCGTACCGGCGAGCCGATCGGGGTACTCAATCTAATGGGGCGCGTCTTCATGACGCCACTTGATGATCCCTTCGCGCTCGCGCTCCGGGAAGTCGAAGCGCTTCGCGCCAAGACGAAGGTTATCTTCGTTGATTTCCACGCCGAGGCGACCTCGGAGAAGATCGCGATGGGCTGGCACCTCGATGGCCGGGTGACGGCCGTCGTCGGCACACACACCCACGTGCAGACCGCCGACGAGCGGATCCTGCCCAAGGGCACGGCGTGCCTGACCGACGCCGGCATGACCGGGCCGCACGATTCGATCATCGGGGTCTCCGTCGAGGCCGCGCTGGGACGATTCGTCAACGCCATGCCCGCCAAGTTCGAGCCCGCCAACGGCGCCGGCCGGCTGAACGCGGTCATCGTCACGGCCGATCCCAAGACCGGCCGCGCCATCGGCATCGAGCGTCTCAACCTGTCAGCGGCCGAGGTCGAGGCGCTCGCGGCGGCGGCGCCAGCTTCGTCGCACGGCTGACGATCGCGGAGAGTTTTTCTTCAGCCGATGTCCGATCTCTTCTCGCAGCCCTTCGAGGACGAACCCGGCGCTCCAGCGCCGCTCGAGCGGAGCATCGTGACGGTGTCGGAGCTGACCGCGTCGATTCGCGGGCTGCTCGAGTCCGGCTTCGGCGATCTCTGGGTCGAAGGAGAAATCTCGAACTGTCGGCTGTGGAATACGGGCCATCTGTACTTCACGCTCAAGGACGGCGGCGCACAGATCAAGGCAGTGATGTATCGCTCGGCCGCGCGGTACCTCAAGTTCAAGGCTGAAGACGGCTTGCGGGTCGTCGCGCGAGGGCGCCTCGGCGTCTATGAGCCAAAAGGCGAGTATCAGCTTCTCTGCGATCACCTCCAGCCGCACGGCATGGGGGCGCAGCAGCTGGCCTTCGAACAATTGAAGAAGAAGCTCCTGGCAGAGGGCCTGTTCGAATCCTCGCGGAAGCGGCCGTTGCCGGCGCTCCCCGCGAAGATCGGCCTCGTGACGTCGCTCGACGGCGCCGCGCTGCGCGACATCATCAAGGTCCTGACGAGACGCCATCCCAACATCCACCTGATCATTCGCTCGACGCGAGTCCAGGGCGAGGGCGCCGCGGCCGAGATCGCCGACGCGGTTCGCGCGATTGGCCGCGTCGATGGCGTCCATGTCGTCATCGTCGGACGCGGGGGCGGCTCGGCTGAAGATCTCTGGCCGTTTAACCAGGAACCGGTCGCGCGAGCCATTGCCGGCTGCCCCGTGCCAGTAGTGACGGCAATCGGGCATGAAGTGGACGTGACGATTGCCGATTTCGTCTCGGACATGCGCGCTCCGACGCCGTCGGCGGCCGCGGAAATGGTCATTGCCGCGAAGGAGGAATTCAGCGCGCGGCTCGACCGGCAGACCCGTCGCCTCCGGGCCGCGGTTGCGGCCGGCCTCGACCGTCGGCGGACGCGACTCCATCTGCTCGGCAGCCGCCGAGGCCTCGCGGGATTTCCCGCGCGACTCGCGATGCGGGGACGGCACACCGCCGAGCTCACGCACCAGCTCCGCAGCGGTATGCTCGATCTGCTGACCCGTCGCGAACGTGACTTTCGGACCTTGCGGCTGCGCCTCGAGGCGCGCGATCTCCAGCGTCGCCTGGCGGCGGTTCGCGGCAGGCTCGAAAACGCGACCGGTCGTCTACGGGCCGGCGTCGCCCGGCGACACGATCGCGCCGCGGCGCGGCTCGGCGCGTCAGTCGGGCGGCTGGAATCGCTGAGCCCGCTGGCCGTCCTCGGCCGCGGTTACGCCGTCTGCTGGAACGAAGCGCGTACCGCGATCATCCGTGCCGCGTCGACCGTCACGCCCGGCGATCGCGTACACGTCACATTGCACGACGGCGACCTGACGTGCGTGGTGCAAGACGCGGACGGCGCGAACGAGCGCGAGACGACAGGGTCCGGCTAAAGCCGGACCCCACGGACGATTGAGCGGGGACTCATTTCGGTGACGACCATGGATCCAACGATCAAGGACTTCGAATCCGCCGTCGCCGAGCTCGACGGCATCGTCAAGACGCTCGAAGAGGGCGACCTTGCGCTTGAAAAGTCGCTCGAGCTCTACGAGCGCGGGGTGCAGCTCGCGCGCTTTTGCCACTCGAAGCTGGAAGGCGCCGAGCGCCGCATCGAACTGTTGAACGAGCGCGGCGAGATCAAGGCCGCCCCGGCCGGACTCGGCCTCGGCGGCGACCCGACCGGAACCAAGTGAGCGTCGCGCGATTCCCGGACTTGCGCACCTGGCTCGACGCGCGCCGGCGCGACGTCGACGCCGGGCTCGATCGGTGGCTGCCCTCGCCGCCGCTGGCGCCGCTCGCCGTCTCCGATGCCATGCGTTACAGCGTCATGGCCGGTGGCAAGCGGCTGCGGCCGCTCCTGGTACTGGCCGCTGCAGAGGCCGTGGCCGAACGAGCCGGGTCTCCCGCGCTGGCAGACCTGGCCCTGCCGACGGCCTGTGCCGTCGAGATGATTCACACCTATTCGCTCGTTCATGACGACCTGCCGGCCATGGACAACGACACGTTGCGGCGCGGGCGTCCGACGGCGCACGTGGTCTTCGGGGACGGTATGGCGATTCTGTCGGGCGATGGACTGCTGACGGAGGCGTTCGCGCTGATGGCGCGGGAGCCGGCCGAATCTCCGCTCGTCCATCCGGCCGAGCTCGCGCGGCGGAAGCTTCGGGCGCTCGCCATCATCGCCGCTGCCGCTGGGGCATCAGGAATGGTGGGCGGCCAGGCTCTCGATCTCCAGGCCGCAACGCCCGGCGGAACTCGGCTCGATGGCGAGGCGTTGACCCGCATGCACGCGCGAAAGACTGGCGCGCTCATCCGCGGTTCGTCAGTGGCTGGCGCGGTCCTGGCGGGCGCGTCTCCGGCCGATGAGGCCGCGATTGACGCCTACGGCGAGGCGCTCGGGCTGGCCTTTCAAATCGTCGACGACATTCTCGACGTCGAGGGCGCGTCAGCCGACCTTGGAAAGACTGCGGGCAAGGATGCCGCAGCCGGAAAGCCGACCTACCCGGCGCTCTTCGGCCTGGACGAGTCGCGCCGACTGGCCGCGGAGTGCGCGGACCGCGCCCGCAGCGCCCTGAGCAGCGCCACGCTCGGAGGGCAACTGCCAGCCATCGTCGGCTGGGTCATCGCCCGCACCAGTTGAAGAAGACCCTTCGCCTCGATACGCTGCTCGTCGAGCGCGGGCTCGCGGCATCGCGCGAACGCGCGCGCGCATTAATTCTCGCGGGCCAGGTGCGCGTCGACGGCCAGCCCGCCGGCAAGGCAGGCACACCGGTCGACGTGGACGCAGTGGTCACGCTGCTCGAACCCGATCATCCATATGTCGGCCGGGGCGGGCTCAAGCTCGAACACGCGCTCCGCGTCTTCGGCATTGCCGTCGACAGCCGCCTGGCACTCGACGTCGGCGCCTCGACCGGCGGATTCACGGATGTGCTGCTCCGCCAGGGCGCGGCCCGTGTCGTCGCGCTCGACGTCGGTCATGGCCAGCTCGACTGGCGGCTGCGCTCCGATCCGCGGGTAGTCGTCCTCGAGAAAACGAACGCCCGAGCGTTGACGCCCGAGATGCTGCCCGCCGACGCGCGCCGCTTCGACATCGTCACGATCGACGTCTCATTCATCTCTCTTCGGCAGATTCTTCCGGTCGTCCCTCCCCTCGTCGCGCCCGGGGGCGACATCGTTGCGCTCGTCAAGCCCCAGTTCGAGGCCGGCCGCGGCGAAGTCGGCAAAGGTGGCATCGTCCGGGACGACGGCGTGCGCGCGCGGGTCGTCGAGGAGATCGTTCAGCACGCACTTGCGCTAGGATTGACGCGCGCCGGGCTGTCCGAGTCACCTATCACCGGCATGGAAGGAAACCGCGAATTCCTGCTGCACCTGACAAGGCCGGACGCATGAACAGCCCGATTCGCCGGGTCGGGCTCGTCGCGAAACACAATCTCGACGCCGCCGCCGGCGTGCTTGCCGAGCTGGCGGGCTGGCTCGAAGCACGATCTGTCGAACCGGTCTTCGAGACGCACACCGCGGCACTCGTCGGCCTGCCGCCGGGGCGGCCGACGAGCACGTCCGACAACCTGCCGACGGCCTGCGACCTCGTCGTCGTTCTCGGCGGCGACGGGACGCTCATCGGGATGGCCGGTCGCATTGCTCAGGCCGGCGCGAACGTGCCGATTCTCGGCGTGAACTTCGGCAGCCTCGGGTTCCTCACGGAAATCCAGCTGCCGGAACTCTACGAGTCGCTCGAGTCGGTGCTCGACGGCGAGGCTGGCATCGACGAACGCATGATGCTTCGCGCCCGGACGATGCGGAATGGAACCGCGTTTGCCGATCGCCTGGTGCTCAACGACGTCGTGATCACGAAGGCGGCGCTTTCGCGGATTATCGATTTGTCGGTTTCGATCGGCTCGGAGCTGGTCATGCGGGTACGCGCCGACGGCCTCATCGTCGCCACACCGACCGGTTCGTCTGCATATAACCTCGCGGCGGGCGGGCCGATCGTGCATCCGTCAGTCGACGCCCTGCTCCTGACGCCGATCGCTCCGCACATGTTGACGAACCGGCCGGTTGTGCTGCCGGGCTCATCGGACGTGCGCGTCGAGCCGATGATGAATGGCGCGGAAGAGGTCTACGTGACGTTCGACGGCCAGTCCGGTCATCCGCTGGAGCCGGACGACGTGATCGAGATCACTCGGGGCGCGAACCCGTTGCGGCTGGTGCGCGCCCGGCAGCGGACTTACTTCGACGTGCTCCGACAGAAGTTGAAGTGGGGCGCACGCTGAAGCCCGGACCCGTTAGAACCGGATCAGGTACCTGACCGAGAACCCAACACCAGGCGCGTCGATCCCCCAGCTGATGCCGCGGTAGTTCTCGTCGTTGAGATTCTCGAGATCAACCAGGACTTCGTGCGGCCCTCTCCGCAGGCCAGCGCGCACGCCAAACGTTGCGTAGCCGGCAACGGCCGCGTAGAGCGGCGCCGAATTCACACCCACACCGAGTACCCGATTCTGAATCTGCGCGACAGTCTCGCCGGTCGCAGTCAGGACGTCGTCCGAATTCCCGGCGACGTTGTCGGCGCCTGGACCGATCCACCCCCGCGCGCGCGCCCCATTGTTGAAGAACGCCGCGATGTTGTTCCGGCTGCGGCCGGCACCGGTGCGGCGATCGCCGAGGTCCAGCGTCGACAAGTTCGACTGCTCCCAGGCGAAATGGGTGTACGGTTCGACCCACCATCGGCCATTCGACGATGTCCAGCGGAGTGAGATGTAGGCATCGGGCGCGGGGGTGCCACCCTCGATGTTGGGGGGCAGGTCGGTCGTCGTGTCTCGCGCGTGAAGATAGGTGAAGGCGGTGTGTAACGAGATGTTGGCGCCGAGCAGGGCTTGCGCGCTGTGCTCGATCCCCCAAATCCGCGCTTCGTCGAAATTCGCGCGCACCAGCACGGGGACGGTCGAGATTGGCACGAACACCACGCCGTTTGCATTCTGCGACGTGATGGTCTGACCGCCGATGACGGTGCCGACGGCGCCAGGAGGCAGAATCAACGACTGCTTCTGAATGTTGGCGTGGACGTTGTTGACGAAGAACGTGAGCTCGGTCCGCCAGACGCGATTCCGATAGCCGATACCGGCCTCGTACTGGAGGCTCGTTTCTGGTTCGAGTTGGGCCACCGCGCGTCCAGTCGATATCGCCGACGCGTCCGCGGTCGTTCCGACAAATCCGCCGAGGCCGGCAACGTCGGGCGCCGCGACCTCGAATCCCGAGCCGGTCAGACCGAGGGTGCCCAGATCGGTCATGTGCGGCGCCCTGAAGCCGCGGCTCACCGAGAGCAGGATGGTCCACGGCTCCTGCGGTGTGAGCACGCCGGCGAGTCGAAACGTGACGTCGCCGGCCGTGAGGGAGTCGTCCGGCCAGAGCGGTTGACCATTAACGAGCGGGCTGTCCGCCGCTCGCGCTTCGTAGCTGGCGCCACCGGCTCGCAGCGATCCAAGCAGACGCACGCGATTGGGCCGCACGTCGTACGCCGACTGGACGAATACGCCGCCCTGTGTAAACGTCGCGCCGTCGGGCACACGAGGCCGACGCGCCGAGACGGCCCCGGTCGTCGGGTTCACGTTGAACGCTTCCGACGTCAACTTCTCGAAGTGAACATCGCCGCCGACTGAAAACGAGAGGCGCGGCGACAACTGCTTCGACAGCACGGCCTGCAGACCGTTGACGGTCGTTCGCTCCGGCTCATGGCCGATCGTCGCGGTTGGATTGCCGTTGCCACCCTGGTTCACGCGCTCCTCGCGCTGGCTGTTGAGCGAGTAGGTGAACGATGCGTGGTCGAACCCAATCAGGCCGAGCGTCTCCAGCCGCGCCGAAAAGATGTCGAGAGAGAGCTTGTTCAACTCGGAGATCAGGTTGCCGTCCCCGCCGAGCAGCTGATCGTAGCGATCCCCGCCATCCTGGAAGGTGCGCATGTAGCTGAACGTCGTGCGGGTCGCAGTCGACGGCGCCCACTGCGCGCGCACCGACCCACCGATCTGGTGAAAGCCCGTGTCGGGCAGGCGGTCGTCCATCAACAGATCTGACGGTACTCCCAGAAACCTGGTCACCGCGGCGTGCGAGTCGATGCCCCCACCAGGCCTCGCGAGGCCAACGCCTCTGCCGGAAAGCGATCCGGCAATGCCGAGCGATGGTCCCATGTACGAGAGAAAGGTCTGGCCGCCGCCGTACTCGTGAGCGGTGCCAAAGCTCGCGCCCGCCGACCCACCCCAGCGCGGCCCGCCTGCAACGCTGAGCGGTGGTGGTTTCGTCAGGAACTGCACGCTCCCGCCGAGCGCGTCGCTGCCGTACTGCGCGCTCGACGGACCGCGCACGACCTCGATGGTATCGACGGAGCCGGGCTCGATCAGGTCGAGGAACGTATTGACCCCGCCGCGTTGTGCGCCGTTCGAGTAGCGAACACCGTCAATGAAGACGTTGACCTTGTTGCCCGTCAGCCCGCGCACGAAGATCCCGGCCATCGTCGGGCTCGTCTGCTGGAGGGTCACGCCGGTCTCGCCCTCGACGGCCTGCGCGACGACCGTCGTCACACGAGTGGCGATGTCCTCAGAATCGATGACGTTGACGCGCTGGCCGGCTCGACGAACGTCCTCGACGACACTGGGCGACGCGGTGACTGTCACGTCCTCGCGAAGCGCGTTGACCTGCATCGTGATGTCGACAGTCAGGGGGCCCTGCTCGACGACGGTCAGCGGGAGTCGCGTCTCGCCGAAGCCCTCGTTGCGGGCGACGAGCAGGTAGCGTCCCGGACTCGGAACGTCCAGCGTGAAACGGCCCTGCGCATCGGTCTGTGCGACGCTCACCGCCGTCTGCTCGGCAGTCATGATGAGCACCGTGGCTCCGGCGACAACCGCACCCGACGGGTCTTTGACGGCGCCGGTGATGCCGATAGCGGCCGACGCCGCGACCGCCGTGAACGCCCAGACGGCGAGCGCGCACGCCGCGATCCGACCTTGCATGAAACTCCTCCCAGGCCGACGTCGCGCGTCAGCGACTCTTCGATGGGAACACTGATCCGTATGGTTGACTCTACCGGCGGGTCGTGATTACTACCAGGCGTAGTACTCCTACCGCCTGCTCTCTTGGGCCTTCCGCCGGCGATCCCGGAAGTACTGAATCTGGTATTGGAAGACATTTCGATTGTGCTCGTCGAGCGTCGCCGCAAACGCGTGCGTTCCGTCGTTGCGGCTCACGAAATAGAGGTAGGGGACGTCAGCCGGATTCGCGGCGGCCTCGAGGGAGGCGTGACCGGGCGCGGCAATCGGGCCTGGCGGCAGGCCGGCATAGCGGTAGGTGTTGTACGGCGAGTCGAATTGCAAGTCCGCGCGAGTCAGGTTACCCGTGTAGCGTCCCGCTCGCTCGAGCGCGTAGATGACCGTGGGATCGCACTGCATGCCGATACCCGCCTTGAGGCGATTGGCGTAGACCGCCGCGACGAGCGGCCGCTCCTCCGCGCTGGCGGTTTCCTTCTCGACCAGCGACGCGAGCGTGACGAGCTGCCGGACGCTCAATCCCCTCGACGCCGCCTGTTGCTTGATTTCGGGAGTGAGCGTCTTCTCGAAGCGAGACAGCATCCGCTCGACGAGGTCATCGGCGGTCGTACGGCGTGGGAGGGTGTAGGTGTCAGGAAAGAGGTAACCCTCGAGATCCTGCGCCAACGGGTCGAGCTCTCGAATCAGCTCTGATTTCCCGGCAGCCTCCACGAATTCATTCTGCGGCCCAAGTCCCCGCTCCTCGAAGATGGCCGCCATCTGACGGATCGTCAGACCTTCACGAAACGTGACCGGTCGAAGGAAGACATCGCCTCGCACGATCTTGTCGACAACGGCCCTCGGAGACAGCGGTGCGTCGAAGCGGTACTCGCCCGCCTGCAGCCGCCGCCCGGCACCCTCGAGCCATACAGCAATCCGAAAAGCGATCGGACTCGCGACGACGCCGGCGTCGACGAGCGCTCGGCCCATGGTCTGTGGGGTGCTGCCCGGTGGAATCTCGACAAACACCTCAGCATCCTGGTAGCCCTTGTACGGGCGCTCGACCAGGAGATACCCCCAGGCCGCCGTGGCGATACCGCCCAGCAGGAGGAGGATGAGCGACCCGACCAGCAGTCGCTTCAAGAGAAGTCGTCCCCGAGCAGGGCCTCACCGGAAGCCAGGGATGATCCGCGACGAGTGTCGAGGAAGTCCTGCAGAATCACGGCGGCTGAAGCGGCGTCGAGCAATGGCTTGCGATCTCTCCAGTTCTTATATCGGCGCGCGAGCAGGCTTTCGGCCTCTCGACTGCTCAGCCGCTCGTCCTGAAGCACCAGCGGCACTGGGATCTGGGTCCGCAGAGTCTCCGCCAACGCCATGACGACGGCCGTCTGATCGGTGGCTTCTCCACCAAGCGCTCGCGGATACCCGAGCACCACGCCCGCCAACCCGTCGTCTTCGGAGACGAGCTCGTTCACTTCAGCGGCAAGTGTCGCGGCGACTGCCGCGCGGCTGCCGCGGCAAGCAATCGTCTTCCACGGCCGCGACAACATCGCGGACGGATCCGACAGCGCCAGGCCAATCCGACGCCGGCCGTAGTCGATGCCAAGGAAGCGGACGGACGCCGGCGCGGACGGACACATCTAAGAAGAGTACCGTACCCGTATAATCCCCTCATCGATGTTCCACAATCTTGCGCGCGTGCTGCTGTGTGCGCTCGCGCTATCGGTCGGCGTGGTCGCCACGGCCTGCCGTCCGGGATCGCCGGGTAATGTCGTTCGTCCCAAGCTGCTGATTCTCGGCTTCGACGGCATGGATCCGAGCCTGCTGAATCGGTGGATGAAGGCGGGCCAGCTTCCCAACCTCTCGCGGCTGGCCTCCACCGGCGTCGTCCGTCCGCTCACGACCACGCATTCGCCAGAATCGCCCACGGCCTGGGCGTCTTTCGCCACCGGCGTCAATCCAGGAAAGCACAACATCTACGACTTCCTGGTGCGCGACACCGCCACCTACCTGCCCGATCTCGGCATGGTGCGCCGCGAACCGGCGCGCTTTTTTCTCGGCTATGTCCCCATCGCCAAGCCGAAGCTCCACTCCATCCGCGGTGGCACGTCGTTCTGGGTCACCGCCGGACAGGCCGGAGTTCGGTCGAGCATCCTGACAGTACCCGTCACGTTTCCTCCGGAAGAGGTCCCGAATGGCGAACTGCTCTCGGGACTTCCACTTCCCGATATCCGCGGAACCATGGGGACGTTCTACTACTTCGCAACCGACCTGAGTCGGTACGAAGAGGGGAACACCGAGTTCGGCGGGATTCTCAAGCGGCTCGTGATGGAGAACGACGTCGCGATGACGGAGCTGGTCGGACCCCCAAACCCAATCGTTCGATCCGAAATCCAGGCGATTCGCGCCAAAGCCCCGACGCTCAGCGACGTCGACCGCGCGGCGGTCGCCGCGCTGCAGACAAAGGAAGACGTCCGCGTACCGCTCACGATTCGGTGGAACCGCGCCGCGGGGACCGCGACCGTCGAAGTCCAGGATCAGTCGCTGCTGCTCGAACCGGGAAAGATGAGCCGGTGGATCAACCTCGACTTCCGCGTGAACTTCCTGGTCCGCCTTCACGGGATGGCGCAGCTGCTCCTGATGAAAGGCGACACTGAGCTTCAGCTCTACATCTCGCCGGTCAACTGGAAGCCGGACGCACCGCCTCTACCCATCTCCTCGCCGGCGTCGTTTGCCGGTGACCTGGCCCATCGCCTCGATTACTACCGGACGCTCGGCTGGGCCGAAGCCACCTGGCCGCTCAACGAGGGGCGGATGGACGAGCGGACCTTCATGGAAGACCTGTATCAGGCCTTCGACGATCGCGCGCGGGTGATTCTCAGCCGAATCAATGCCGGCAACTGGGACCTGCTGGTCGGGGTCGTCGAGTCGACCGACCGCGTCCAGCACATGATGTGGCGGCTCCACGACCCAAAGCATCCGATGTACGACGCTGCGCTCGCCGAAAAATTCGGCGACTCGATTCTGCGCGTCTATCGGCGCGCCGATCAACTCGTCGGGGAAGCCCTCGAGCGGATCGATCCCGGCACCACGGTGTTGGTCGTATCGGACCACGGCTTCCATTCCTGGCGAAAGTCGGTCAACCTCAACACCTGGCTCGTGCAACAGGGCTACCTCGTGCTCAACTCACAGGGCGGCCAGGCGCCGGGCGAGAAGAAGCTCGACGACCTCTTCGGCGGCGGCGAGTTCTGGGAAAACGTCGACTGGTCCCGCACCCGCGCCTATGCGATGGGACTCGGCCAGATCTATTTCAACCTGCGGGGGCGTGAGGCCCGCGGGATCGTCAGCCCGGGCAACGAAGCCAAGCAGCTCTCCGAAGAACTGAGCGCGCGGCTTCTGACGATGACGGATCCCGACGATGGGGCTCGAATCGTCCGGTCCGTCTACCAGCGCGACGATGTTTATTCGGGCGAGTTTCTGCATAACGCGTCCGAGCTGCAGGTCGGGATGGAAGACGGCTACCGGGTCTCCTGGCAGACCACGCTCGGTGGATCGCCGGCCGGCATCGTCTACCCGAACATGAAGAAGTGGAGCGGCGATCATGGAGGGTATGATTTCGCCACGACGGCCGGGGTGCTGATCTCGAACAAACCACTCGTATCCGAAACTCCGTCGATCATGGACATCGCGCCGACCGTGTTGAAGTTCTTTGGAGTGCAGATTCCTGGGTCTCTCGATGGCAAACCGCTCTTCTAGGAACGAAGTCGGCGTTCGGCGCTCGGCGGTCGGCGCTCGGCAGCTGGCGGTCTTCGTTTGGTGCCTGGGCGTTGTCTCTGTGCTCAGTCTGACCGTCTTTGGCCAGAACCCACCCGCCCGCCGCGGTCAGACGCCGGCCGAACGCGCGACCGAACGGATCCGGACGTTGCAGCGCGAGGCGGAGACGCTCGTCGCGAAGGAAAGCCAGCTGCTGGTGGAGTTGCGAAAGCTCGAACTCGACCGGCAGATCAAAATAGAGGAACTGGCTTCGATCGACCGGCAGCAGCAGGACACGTCGCGCCAGTTGAACGACTCGGCGGCCCGTGCCGACACGCTGAAAAAGGTCGCCGACGCGGATCGCCCCGACATCGAGGCCCGTCTGGTCCATCTCTACCGGCTGGGCCGGGCCGGCTACTGGCGTCTTCTGCTGGATGTCGACGACCTGCGGTCGCTCGGACGCGTCTACCGGACGGCGGCGGCGATGACCCACCTCGATCGCGAGCGGATTCAATCGCACAAGCGGACACTCGACGCGCTCGCGGAGGAGCGACGCACGTTGCAGGCGCGATCGCTCCAGCTTGCGACGCTCGAGGAGCAGGCGACTCGGGCCCGCGCGGCGCTCGACCGGGCGGTGCAGAGCCGCGCGTCGCTCGTCGCGTCGATCGACGCACGCCGCGACCTCAACGCGCAGTGGACGAGCGAGCTCGAAGCCGCGCAACAACGGCTCCAAACATCGGTGTCAACGCTCGACGGCAATGCCACGCTTCCGCTCCGGCCATTCCAGGGCGCGTTGCCATGGCCGGTTCGTGGCGCGGTCAGCTCCCGGTTCGGCCGTCAGCCGAGCAGCCGGTTCGGCACATCGATCGTCCGAAACGGCGTTGAAGTGACTTGCCCCGAAGGACAGGTCGTCAGAGTCGTGCACGAGGGGGTCGTCGCATTCGCAGGCCAGTTCACGGGCTACGGTAACCTGGTCATCGTCGAGCACGGCGAGCGCGCATTCTCGCTCTATGGCCACCTCAGCTCGATCCAGGTCGCGCAGGGCGAGCACCTCCCTGCTCAGGCGCCAGTCGGGCGGTCGGGCCTCAACCCCAACGGCACGGCCGCGCTCTACTTCGAGCTCCGCGTCGACGGCAAGCCGGTCGATCCCTTACAATGGCTACAGCTGAAAGGGATTCCATGACCTTCAAGACCCGCATGTCCGTGCTGGTGCTGTCGACGCCGGTTCTCGCCTTCGTTCTGGTCGGCGGGCTCATGGGCGCAGGAAGCAACGGGCAGAGCTCCGGACAGCAAACTTACCAGCACCTGCGGATGTTCGACGACGTCGTCGACCTGGTGATGAACAACTACGTCGGCGAAGTGCCGGTTGACAAAGTCATGGACGGCGCGATGCGGGGCCTCGCCGATGGGCTCGATCCCGACAGCGCGTTTCTGAACGCCGGGCAGGTGAAGGCGGTCGAATCCGGCGAAGCCGCGCCGGACGGCGACGTCGGCATCGAGCTGACGCGCCGCTACTACCTCTACATCATTGCCGCCCGCGATGGCTCAGCGGCTCAGAAGGCGGGGCTGCGCACCGCCGACACGATCAGGGCGATCGATGGCAAGCCGACCCGGGACATGTCCGTGTTCGAAGGGACGCGCGCGTTGCGCGGCAAAGCCGGCACCAAGGTCACGCTGACGATCATTCGCGGCAACGCGGCCGATCCGCACGAAGTCGTGCTGGTCAGAGAAAAGGTCGCCGGGCCGACCGTCACGAGCCGCTTGATCGGTACCACCGGCTACCTCCGTATCGTCTCGTTCAGGAACGGCGTCGTCGAAGAGTTGCGCAAGCAGGCGGCCGATCTGACCAAGGACGGCGCTAAGAATCTCATCGTCGACGTCCGCCGAACGGCCGAGGGCCCGCTCGAAAACGGCATCGCGGCCGCGCGGGTGTTCATCAAGTCTGGAACGCTTGCGATCAAGGCGGGCCGTGGCAAGCCCGAGCCGCGTGAGCCAGTCGCCGCGAAAGCTGGCGACGGCGCCGTCGAACTGCCCGCCAGCGTTCTCGTCACGACCGGAACATCCGGTCCCGGAGAACTCTTCGTGGCGGCAATGAACGACAACGATCGCGCGGAGTTGATTGGCGAGCGAACGCTCGGTCGCGCCGGCATTCAGAAACTCGTCAAGCTCCCCGAAGGCCGCGGCCTGTGGCTCACCTACGCGCGGTATCTCACGCCGAAGGGCAATCCGATTCAGGGACGCGGACTCGAGCCCGACGTCGCCGTCGACGAGCCCGACGTCGAGTTCGGCGCGCCAGCGCCGGAGAAAGATGCCATCCTCGACGCGGCGCTCGAACGGGTGAAAGTGAAAGTCGCCGCCTAGGCGCCCATCAACATCAGCAGCCGCGCTCAATCGCTGCGACCGTGCGAGGCGGAGCCTCGCAAGGTATTGACAGTGCGTACTCGGCAGCGTATAACCGCTCCACACCTCTCGCGAACCTTGGCCGCACTTGGGCAGCACGGGTTCCCGCGATTTTCTTCCTTACCGGAGGCGTTCATGAACAAGCAGGAACTCATTTCCAAAATCGCTGAAGACACGGGGCTCACGAAGACCACGGCGTCGGCGGCGGTCGAGTCGTTCATCGCTGGCGTGACCAGGTCGCTCAAGAAGGGACAGCCGATCACGTTCGTCGGTTTCGGCACGTTCAAGACGGCGCAGCGCAAAGCGCGGACAGCGCGCAATCCGCAGACCGGCGCCGCGATCAAGATTCCGAAGCGCCGCGTGGTTCGCTTCACGGCCGGCAAGGCGCTCAAGACGGCCGTCAACTAGCCGCCACGGCGCATAAGGGACAAGGAAGAAGGCGGCCTGCGCCGCGTCTGCCTCGTCCCTTTTGCCTTTCCCGCCGCTGCTTGCCTTACCCCTTGTCCCGTTTCCCCTGATCTTGGTAAACTACCTGTTCCGGTAAGGCCAGTGTTTTCAAGACATAGGCGCGTAGCTCAGTTGGTTAGAGCGCCTGCTTGACACGCAGGAGGTCGGCAGTTCGAGTCTGCCCGTGCCTACCACTTCCCCCATCGCCGGGGGTCCACTGCCACCGACAGAACGAATGTCCGAGATCTCCGTCACGTTACCCGACGGATCCAGCCGTCGCGTGCGCGCGGGCACTACTGCCCGCGACGTAGCGGCACTCGTGTCGCCGGGGCTCGCGAAGGCAGCGCTGGCGGCGACAGTCGATGGCCGGCTCGTCGACCTGACGTATCCGTTGAACGACGACGCGCGCCTGACGATCGTCACCGACCGGAATCCGGAGGCGTTGCCGCTCCACCGGCACAGCACGGCGCACTTGCTCGCCGCGGCCGTCACCGCGCTCTTTCCGGGCGCGCAATGCGGTATCGGTCCGGCCACCGATGAAGGGTTCTTCTACGACTTCATCGTCGATCGCCCGTTCGTTCCCGAAGATCTCCTGGCCATTGAGCAGAAGATGAAAGACCTCGCCGGCCAGGATCTGGTCTACGAGCGGCAGATGTGGCCTCGTGACGAAGCGCTCCAATTCTTCGCCGCGAAGGGTGAACCGCTCAAGGTGCAGCTGATCGAGGAGAAGACTGAAGGACAGTCGGACGTGTCCGTGTACACGATCAAGGACCGTGAGACGTTCGTCGACTTCTGCGTCGGCCCGCACGTCCCTTCGACCGGCCGCCTCAAGGCATTCAAGCTGTTGACCACGTCGAATGCGTATTGGAAGGGCGACGCGCGGAATCAGCCGATGCAGCGAATCTCGGGAACTGCGTTCCTGAGCGAGGCGGAGCTGAAGGCGCACCTGACGCGCGTCGAAGAGGCCAAGAAGCGCGACCACCGGAAAGTCGGCAAGGACCTCGGCCTGTTCATCTTTCACCCGTGGGCGCCGGGCGCGACGTTCTGGCTGGACAAAGGCACGACGCTCTACAACCTCCTCGCCAATTACATGCGCGAGGTGCTCTTCCCGGCCGGCTACGTCGAGGTCAAGACGCCGCTCGTCTTCAACAAGGCGCTCTGGGAGACGTCCGGGCACTGGCAGCACTATCGCGAGAACATGTTCCTCATCGAATCCGAGGGGGAGCAGATGGGCATGAAGGCGATGAACTGCCCGGGCCACATGCTCGTGTTCGGCAGCCAGATGCGCAGCTATCGCGATCTGCCATTGCGTTTCCACGAACAGACGCCGCTCCATCGGAACGAAGCGTCCGGCGTGCTCGCGGGGTTGACGCGCGTCCGCCAGTTCGCGCAGGACGATGCGCACTGCTTCGTGACCGAGGAACAAATCGGCGACGAGGTCGACCGGCTATTGCGCCTGGTGCAGCGCGTCTACACCGACCTCGGGCTGGCGTTCCAGGCCAAGCTGGCGACCCGGCCGGCCGACCGCCTGGGCGACGACGCGACGTGGGATCACGCCGAGGGTCAGCTCAAGCTGGCGCTCGACAAGGCGGAACAGCCGTATCTGCTCGATGCTGGCGGCGGGAATTTCTACGGGCCGAAGATTGACTTCGACGTGACCGACGCCATCGGCCGGCGATGGCAGTGCGCGACGATCCAGCTCGACTACCAGATTCCGCAGCGCTTCGGCCTGAAATACATCGGCTCCGACAACGCCGAACACCAGCCGATCGTCATCCATCGGGCCATTTTTGGCAGTTTCGAGCGGTTCATCGCGCTGTTGATCGAGCATTACGCCGGGGCGTTTCCGCTCTGGCTGGCGCCGGTGCAGGTCGCCGTCCTTCCCATTGCCGACCGCCATAACGAGTACGCGCGGGCGGTGCGGGACCGGCTGGTGGCCGCCGGGCTCCGGGTCCAGCTCGACGAGCGGTTCGAGAAGATTGGATATAAGATCCGCGAAGCCCAGTTGCAGAAGATCCCATACATGCTGGTGACCGGCGACCGTGAAGCGGCAGAGTCGACGGTCGCGGTTCGAAGCCGATTGGGGGGCGATCTGGGCGCGAAACCCCTCGACGCGTTCATAGAGGATGCGATCGGCGAGGTGAAGAGGAAGCAAGGCTAGGAGGCACGCTATCGCTTTCGAACGAGGTCCGCGCCGGGACGACCGCACGCGGGTAAACGAACGGATCAGGGTTCGCGAGGTCCGCGTCATCGACGACACGGGCGAGCAGCTCGGCATCATGGCGCCGCAGCAGGCGCTGACTATCGCACGACAGAAAGGCCTCGACCTGGTCGAGATTGCCGCCACCGCGGTGCCGCCTGTCTGCCGGATCATGGACTTCGGACGCTATCAGTATCAGGAGCAGAAGCGCGCCCGGCAGGCCAAGAAGCACCAGAAGATCATCGAGGTCAAGGAGATCAAGTTTCGGCCCAAGGTCGACGAGCACGACTACCAGTTCAAGAAGAAGCACATCGAGCGCTTCCTCGCCGATGGCGACAAGGTCAAAGCGACGATCTTCTTCCGCGGTCGTGAAATGGCGCACCCCGAAATCGGGCGGCGCATCCTCGAGCGGCTGATTGACGACCTCGGCGAAGTGGCCGTGGCCGAAAACGCTCCGCGGCAGGAGGGCAACCAGATGCACACGATCCTCGCGCAGCGCGCGGGGGCGAAGCGTCCGGTCGCGAAGCGGGAATCGGAAAGAGCGCCAGAGTAGCGCCACGGCTCACACGGAAGACACGGGAAGCGTTTAAATACCTATGCCGAAACTGAAAACACATCGAGGCGCGGCGAAGCGGTTCAAGCGAACGGGAACCGGCAAGATCGTCCGCAGCAAGGCGTTCAAGCAGCACATCCTGACGAGCAAGACGCGCAGCCGCAAGCGCAAGCTGCGCGGCACGGTCGAAGTGTCCGACGGGGATTACAAGAAGCTCGATCGGATGCTGCCCAGGAAGTAGAGCCACGGATTACACGGATCACACGGATTACAAGTCATGCCTAGAGTAAAAAGAGGAAATGTCCGGCGCGCCAAGCGCAAGAAACTCCTGTCGCGCGCCAAGGGTTTTTACCAGACCAAGAGCAAGCTGTATCGATCCGCGAAGGAATCGGTCGACACGGCGCTCAAGTACGCCTTCGTCGGCCGTCGCCGTAAGAAGCGTGATTTCCGGCGGCTGTGGGTCGTGCGGATCAACGCCGCGGCGCGCGAAAACGGCTTGACCTACGGTCAGCTGATTGCCGGCCTG
The DNA here is from genome assembly GCA_963773005.1 of uncultured Acidobacteriota bacterium. Taxonomy (GTDB): domain Bacteria; phylum Acidobacteriota; class Vicinamibacteria; order Vicinamibacterales; family 2-12-FULL-66-21; genus DATBJJ01. The sequence goes on along the minus strand of CAVYZR010000009.1, from coordinate 32,120 downwards.
AAAGCGGCCGGCAACCCGATCGATCGCAAGGCGCTTGCGGATCTGGCGGTGACGAGCCCGACGGCGTTCGCCGTGCTGGCCAAAACCGCCGCCGCTGCCAAGCCCGCTGCGCGTGCCTGAGTGCGGTGTCTGCCGATCCCAGCCTTGAAGTTGACGCCCTTCGGGCTCGATTCGATCGCGATCTCGCGGACGCGCGGAGCGAGACGGAGGTGCGCGGCGTTCGCGACCGCTACCTCGCCCGCAAGGGCGGGCTCGTGTCGGGGCTTCTCAAGGCGCTCGGCCAGGCGCCGCCGGCCGATCGGCCGCGCCTCGGTCAGCTCGCCAACCACCTGAAAATCGAGATCGAAACCCGACTGGCCGAGCGCCTGGCCTCGGCGAGCGCCGCGCGCCCGCCGTCCGGAGCCGTTGACATCACGCTGCCGGGCCGCGTGCCCGCGATCGGACACCGTCATCCCCTGACTATCCTGCGCGAGCGCATCGAAGCGATCTTCACGCGCTTCGGGTTCCTGATCATCGAAGGGGCCGAGCTCGAAGACGACTACCACAACTTCGAAGCGCTCAACATGCCGCCCGAGCATCCAGCTCGCGACATGCAGGACACGCTCTACCTGGCCGCACCGGTACGGTCGGGTTCAGGCACGCCGGCCACGCTGCTCCGAACGCACACGTCGGGAATGCAGATCCGCTACATGGAGACGCATCCGCCGCCGGTGCGCTTGATCGCGCCCGGCCGCGTCTACCGCCGCGACAACTTCGACCTGTCGCACACGCCGATGTTCACGCAAGTCGAAGGCCTGGTGGTGGGCGAAGACGTGTCGCTGGCAGATCTCAAAGGCACGCTCACGGCATTCGTGCACGAGCTCTTCGGACCCGAGCGTCGCGTGCGCTTCAGGCCAAGCTTCTTCCCCTACACCGAGCCAAGCGCGGAGCTGGACATCAGCTGCGGCGCGTGCAACGGCACGGGCTTTATCGCGCCGAAGCCCGAGGGGGCTCAGTCGGGCGAAGTCTCGCCGAAGCCCGGAGCAGATCAGCCGGGCGAAGGCGGATGCGGGATGTGCAAACGCTCCGGCTGGCTCGAGATCCTTGGCAGCGGCATGGTGCACCCGGCGGTGTTCGAGGCGGTGGGATACGACCCGGAGCGGTACACCGGTTTTGCCTTTGGCATGGGAATCGAGCGTGTCGCCCTGCTGAAGTGGGGCGTCGAGGACATCCGGCTGTTCTACGAGAACGACCTGCGCTTCCTGGAGCAGTTCCCGCTGTGAGGATTGTCTACCCCTGGCTCTGCGATCTCGTGCGCGTGCCCGGCAGCGCCGAGAGCATCGCCCATGAAATCAGCCTGCGCGGTTTCGAGGTGGCGTCGGTCGAGCCCGGTGCCAACCCGGTCATCGACTTCGAGATCACGGCGAACCGGCCAGACTGCATGAGCCACATCGGGATCGCGCGCGAGGCGGCGGCGATTTGGAACCTGCCGCTGCAGATGCCGGATGTGACCGTGCCGGAAGCCGGCCCTGCCGAGCCTCTCGAGGTCACCATTGCCGACCCGGATCTCTGTCCTCGGTACTGCGCGCAGGTGTTCGATGTGCGCGTCGGACCCTCTCCGCTGTGGCTCGCCGACCGACTGATGGCTGCTGGCGTCCGCCCGATCAGCAATATCGTCGACGTCACCAACTACGTGCTGCTCGAGCTCGGTCAACCGATGCATGCCTTCGATTACGACCGGCTCGCCGGGCGCCGAGATCGTGGTGCGACGGGCACACCCAGGCGAGCGGCTTCGGACACTCGACGGCGTCGACCGCGCGCTCGAGCCGGACATGCTCGTGATTGCCGACGGCCAACGAGCCAGCGCCGTGGGTGGCGTCATGGGCGGCCACGACTCGGAAATCGGCTCGTCGACGCGCCGCATCGTGCTCGAGAGCGCGTACTTCTACGCGCCGTCGATCCGACGGACCAGCAAGAAGCTCGGGCTCAAGACCGAAGCGTCGATTCGCTTCGAACGCGGCGGGGACATCGGCGCGGCCCCGCTCGGCATCGCCCGCGCCGCGGCGCTCTTTCGAACGATTGGGGCCGGTCGACCGTTGGGATCGCTCGTCGACGTCTACCCCTCGCCGCGTCCGCGCGGACGCGTCCGGCTCCGGGCCTCGCGGATCGTTCGGCTGCTCGGCCAGGACGTCCCCGGCGCCGACGTCGAGCGGATTCTCGGCGCGCTGGGTTTCACGATCGAGCGTGAAACCATGGCCGGAGACACCAGCTGGCAGGTCACAGTCCCGACGTTCCGCGTCGACGTCGCGCGCGAGGCCAATCTCATCGAAGAGGTCGGTCGTCATTTTGGGTTCGACCGGCTGCCAATCACGTTCCCTGCGCTGACGGCGCCGCAGGCGCCCCCGCCGGCCCAACTCGGCCGCGACCGCCTCGTCCGCCAGGTACTGACGGCGGCCGGCTTTTCGGAATCGGCGACGTTCGCGTTTCTCGAAAAGGATGCGAGCACACCTTTTCTCGAACCCCACACCGAGGCCGCGGCCATCGCCAATCCGTTGTCGGAGAAGTTTGCCGTGCTCAGGCCATCGCTCCTGCCCGGGCTGGTCGACGCCTGCGCCCACAACCGCCGGCGCGAGCGGAAGGACATCCGGCTGTTCGAAGCGGGCAGCCGTTTTACGAGCGACGGAGAGGGACGGGCAGTGGCGTTTGTCTGGTCCGGCGCGGCGGATGCGCCGCACTGGTCGGCGCCGTCGCGAAGCGTCGACTTTTTCGACGCCAAAGGCGTCGTCGAAGGCATCTGCGATGCGCTCGGGATCGCCGCCGAGTTCGCGCCGGCGCAGGTCGGATTCCTAGTCCCTGGCCATGCCGCCGAGCTGCGAGTGCCCGGCATCACAACCGCGCTCGGCGTCGTCGGCAAACTGATTCCGGCAATTGTCGAAGCGCGCGGCTTCCCGGCCGCGGAAAGCGTCTTCGCGGCCGAGATCGATCTTCACGCGCTGACGATCGCAAGCGGCGCGTCCGATCGACTTGTCGACGCGCTGCCGCGCTACCCGTCGATCGTGCGCGACATCTCGATGCTCGTCGACGATACCTTGCCTGCTGCCACTGTTCGTGGCACTATCCGTTCGGCGGCGCCTTCGACGCTGGTGGCAATGGCCGAGTTCGATCGCTATCAGGGCAAAGGCGTTCCCGATGGTCGCGTCAGCCTGTCGCTGCGGCTCACGTTCCGGACGCCGGATCGGACGATGACCGACGACGAAGTGCAGATAGCGACCGAGAGAATCGTCGACGCGCTGCGCATGGCGCACGGCGCGGAGCAGAGGTAATGTTGGCTCAAGACTCAGGGCTCACGGCTCAGGCACAATCGGACTGCTTGAGCCCTGAGCCATGAGCCCTGAGCCCTTCAGCGTCAAGGAGTCATCAGTGGCAAAAGCGGTTGCAACGCGGTCGATCGATCTGGAATCCATCGACCGGCTCGAGGAGAAGATCAAGCTGCTCGTCAGCCTGGTCGAGCGGCTGCGGGCCAGTGAAGGACGCCTGTCGGACGAGAACGCCCGCCTGGTGCGCGAGCTCGACACGGCGCTGGCGCGTCTGACGGCAGCCGAAGGTTCGGGCGCCGAGATCACCGCGCTCCGCGAAGAGCGGGAAGTCATCAAGTCGCGCGTTCAAGACATGCTCGCGCAGATCGAAGCGCTCAATCTTTAACCCGAGGGGCTTCGCCCCTCGGCACGCCTCCGCTAGAGCTTCGGCGATGTCCGCCGTAGCCTTGGCGAAGGCGGAACTCCCCAACACGCGCTCTCGCGCGCCGCTTCGCCGGCGCGCTCCGATCGCGTGGCTCGCTCGCAGTCGCGCAGAAAGGGTGGCGTCCTCAATGGAACAGACCAGTCGCATCATCACCGTCGACATCCACGGCCAGCGTTATCCGATCAAGAGCTCGCTTGACGCGGCCTACGTCGCCGAGCTCGCCGCCTACGTAGATGAGAAGATGCGGTTGGCGCTCAAGGAATGCCCGTCTGGCGACACTTTGAAGGTCGCGGTGCTCGCAGCGCTCAACATTGCCGACGAGTATTTCCGCGCCGGCGACGACGTCCAGGATCGCCAGGCCGGTTTCGCGCATCGCGCGCGCGAGCTCGAACGAATGCTCGACCTGGCGCTGGCCTCCGGGCACGAACGGCTGGCGGCGGGGTGAAGCCGCCGCCGAATCTGAGATCTCGACCTCTCCTGCGCCGGTGCAGTACAATACTGCTCAGGAGTTCAAGTTCCCTGCTTTGCGCGTGATGGTTCGGAGGCTCGTTTGAGCCGATGTTCTAACAACAAGTGAATCGCGACGCTGCGTGGTGTGCATGCCTCTGCGAGAGGAAGCCTGAAGCGCGGCTTGTGCAGCGGTTCCACCTGCTCTAGCAGGTTCATCCGACCTCCCCACACGGCAAAGCGGGGGCCATTCCTTTCGATCGCCCTCGCCGAAGGACCTCGTGGCACCGACAGCCCTGAGTCCAACGCAGGGCTTCATATACAGGGCGGTGACACGCATGGGTCTACCGGCCGGGTTTTCAGTCGTTCCTTTTCTCTCCATCCTCTTTGCCCTTGTTGCAGCCGTCAGCATAGTTTTCTGGTGGCTGGCCAGCCGCCGCCGGATTGCTGCCGCCGAAACGGTCGACCGCGCCCGGGCCGAGGCCGACCGCCTGGTCCGCCAAGCCGAACGGGATGCCGAGACGCTGCGCAAGGAGGCGGCCCTCGAAGCCCGCGAGAAAGCGCACGAAGCTGCCGCCGAGTCGGACCGGCAGGTCCGACAGCGGCGTGACGAAATCCTGAGCCTCGAACAGACCCTCTCGGACAAGACTCGCGCGCTGACCGATCGGCTCGCCACCTGCGATCGCGTCGAGCAGGATTTGCGCGCAAAAGCGCAAACCATTGCCCAGCATGAGGCCGCCGCCGCTGCGGCTCGGGCACGGGTCGATCAGCTGGTTGCCGAACGGCACCGCGAGCTGCAGCGGGTCGCCGGCCTCACCGCCGACGAGGCACGCGAGCTGCTGCTGAAGCAAATCGAAACCGACGCACGCCGTGACGCCGCCAACCTCGTCAAACGTCTCGAGACAGAAGCCCGTGAAACCGCCGCCCTGCGCGCGCAGCAGATCATTACGGACGCGATCCAGCGGAGCGCCGCCGAGCACGCGATAGAAACGACGGTCTCGGTCGTCGACCTGCCGAGCGATGACCTCAAGGGACGAATCATCGGCCGCGAAGGCCGCAACATCCGCGCGCTCGAGACCGCCACCGGCGTCGAGCTCATCGTTGACGACACGCCGGGCGCGATCATCCTCTCGAGCTTCGACCCCTTCCGGCGCGAGGTGGCACGCCAGGCGATCGAGCGGCTGATCGCCGACGGCCGGATCCACCCGGCCCGAATCGAGGAGGTCGTCGAGAAAGTCAAAGTCGAGATGGAGGACTCGGTCCGCAAGGAGGGCGAGGCGGCCGCGTTCGAGCTCGGATTGTTCGATCTCCACCCCGAGATTCTCCGGTTGATGGGGCGGTTGAAGTTCAGGACCAGCTACGGGCAGAACGTGCTCAACCACTCGAAGGAAGTCGCGTTCCTCGCCGGGATCATGGCGAAGGAGCTCGGGCTGAACGGGCACGTCGCCGCCCGCGCCGCCTTCATCCACGACATCGGCAAGGCGATCGATCGCGACCTGCAGGGAACGCACCTCGAGCTCGGCCTCGATTTCCTCCGCAAGCACGGCGAGAGCGAACCAGTGCTCCAGGCGGTCGCCGCCCACCACATGGATATCGACTGGCCATCGCTCGAAGCGATGATCGTCCAGGCGGCCGACGCCATCTCGGCGGCGCGTCCGGGCGCCCGTCGAGACATCCTCGAGTCGTACGTCAAGCGGCTCGAGAAGCTCGAAGGCATCGCCGATTCGTTCCAGGGCGTGTCGAAGGCGTTCGCGCTGCAGGCCGGCCGGGAAATCCGGATCATGGTCGAGAGCGATCACGTCTCGGACGAGGAAACTGTCTGGCTGTCCAAGGACATCGCCCGTCGCATCGAGAACGAGCTCGAATATCCCGGTCAGATCAAGGTGACCGTCATCCGCGAGACCCGGGCCGTTGACTACGCCCGGTAGCCACGAGTCCCCTGCCCGTTCCGACGATGTCGTGAGCGTCGGCGAACGCAGGCTCATCGAGCACATCCGCCGCCGGCTTCCGGCGCCACCAGCCTCGCTCGTCGTCGGCATCGGCGACGATGCGGCGGTCGCGATCGTCGACCGCGGAGCGATGCAGGTGCTCACCACTGACGCAGTCGTCGAGGGCGTGCACTTCGACCGTCGTTTCTCGACGACGGCCGACATCGGCTACAAGGCGGTCGCCGTGAACGTCAGTGATGTCGCGGCGATGGGCGGCGCGCCGCGACTCGCGCTGTTGTCCCTCATCCTTCCACCCACGCTGCTGATGACCGACGTCGATGGCCTGTTGGACGGAGTGCTGGAGGCCGCGGCCGGAACTGGCGTCACGCTGGCAGGGGGCAATATCACGAGATCCCCTGGGCCGCTGGTGGTGGACGTGACAATCGTTGGGTCGGTGAAACCCCGCCGGATTCTGACACGGAGCGGGGGTCGCCCGGGCGACACGCTGTTTGTCAGCGGAACGATCGGCGCCGCGTCTGCGGGGCTCGGCTGGCTCAGACGACACGGCGCGTCGGGCACAGAACTGCCGCAGGATGATGCCCTCGCGGACTGCGTGGCCCGGCACCGCCGACCCGAGCCGCGCGCGCGCCTCGGCGCGCTCCTGGGCCGAACCCGGACCGCGAGCGCCTGCATGGATCTGAGCGACGGCCTGGCCGACGCCGTCCGTCAAATCGCCGAGTCGAGCGGTGTCGGCGCCCGACTTTCGGCCGGTGACCTGCCAATCCATCCCGGCGCCGCGAGCTGGTTTCGCGCCGAGGGCGTCGATCCCGTGGTGGCCAGCCTCTCTGGGGGCGATGACTACGAATTGTTGTTCGCGCTCTCGAGCCGCTTGCGCGGCCGGCTCCGTCTGGTGGAACGTCAGTCCAGGGGGCTGCGGCTGACCAGAATCGGCGAGCTCACACGGGAGCGGGGACTGGTCGTTGAACGCGGCGGCGCCATCGAACCCTTGCCCGACGGCTTCGTCCATTTTTAGACTGCGCTCGATGCCTGGCTTTCCCCGTCTTCGGTCGTGGCTCGAGCAGCTGCTCCACACGCACGATACCCCCCAGCGCACCGCCTGGGCGTTCGCGCTCGGCGTCTTTCTGGCGTTCTCGCCGATGCTCGGGCTTCACGCAGTGCTCGGGCTTGCCTTGGCGTTCGTTTTCCGGCTGAACCGGGTCGCCGTGATCCTGGGGGTGTACACCAACCTGCCCTGGGTGCTCCCCGCCTACTACACCTTGGCAACCATCGGTGGCGCGGCTATTCTCGGCGTCGACGTCCAGCCGAGAGTGCTCGAAGAAGGCATCCGGGCGATATCGTCTACGCCCTGGGGACAGTACTCGGCGCTCGCCCGAAGCCTCGCACCCGTGATTTGGGCCTTCGTCCTCGGTTCGTCGATCGGCGCGGTGGTCCTCGCGGCAGTGGCGTACCGGGTCTCGCTTGTCATGATTCTCGCCCACCGCAAGCGGATCTCTCAGCGAAGCGGTGAAATTGGCTGATTCTCGTTAGTTTGGCCTAGACACCCCCCACCAGTATCGAGCCGGAACCCTTTGACCTGGAGGGGCCCGGTGGGTATAGTGGACTCGCCCCCCAGCGCCAGATCGAACCAATGTTTCTGTCGCGATCGACCGGCCGAAAGATCGTGGCGACCACTACGGCCGCCGTCACCTTTGCCCTCCTCTATGAGGTGACCACGCTGGATTCCCGCTACGCGGCCCGGCAGGCCGAGGTCCGCGAGTCGACGGCCACGCCCACCCCAGGCGCCAGGTTGAGGTTTACCGCGACCGCCTACTGCAAGGGCACGACGACCGCCTCCGGGGTGAACGTCCGAACCGGCATTGCCGCCGCCGACCCGGACATCCTCCCGGTCGGCTCGGTCATCCAGGTCGACCGGCTCGGCGAGAAGTACAACGGTATTTACACGATCATGGATACCGGCCCCAAAGTCCAGGGCCGCCACGTCGACATCTACATGTGGAGCTGCCACGAAGCGCTCGCACTGGGCCGGCGAACGATGCAGCTCGTCGTCCTGCGTATGGGCTGGAACCCTCGCGCCAGCAGCCCGCGGCTCATCGATCGCCTTTTCCGGCAGCGAGAACAGGCGCAAATCCCTTCGACTCCGCCACCGGTGCCGCCGACGGCTGATCAGACGCCGAAGTAGCAGGCGAGCGCGGTTTTGAATCTCGTCGTGTCCGCCTTGAGGCGGACCCACTGAAGTCCGGCTAAAGCCGGACACTACGTTCTAGAGGAAAGCCATTACGTTCTAGAGGGTAGTGACTATCGGTCCTAGACTCGTGGGACCTCCATGGTCTCCAGACTCTCGTCCTGATCCTTGTATTGCAGCTGATACAGCTTGAAGTAGAGCCCGCGCGCCGCCAACAGCTCCTGATGCGACCCGGACTCGCGCAGCTCGCCGCGGTGGAGGACGAGGATCTTGTCCATGTCCTGAATCGTCGACAAACGGTGGGCAATGGCGATGGTCGTGCGTCCCGCCATCAGCAGGTGCAGCGCATCTCGGATGAGGATCTCTGTTTCAGTATCGACGCTGGACGTGGCTTCGTCGAGCACGAGGATCTTGGGGTCGAACGCGAGCGCCCTGGCGAACGACAGGAGCTGTTTCTGTCCCACCGATAGCGTCGCGCCGCGTTCCGCCACCGGGCTGTCGTAGGCAAGGGGCAGCGTCTCAATGAAGCGATCGGCATGCACGGTCGCCGCGGCCCGCCGCACGTCGGCGTCAGTAATGCCGACATTGCCGAGCCGGATATTCTCGGCGATCGTGCCCGAGAAGAGATACACGTCCTGCAACACCAGGCTGAAGAGGCGGCGGAGCCCATCGAGCGGCAGCTCGCGAATGTCGACGCCATCGATCAGGATCCTGCCGCGCGTCACGTCGTAGAAACGCAGCAGCAGGTTGATGATCGTCGACTTCCCCGCCCCGGTGGCACCGACCACCGCGACCCGCTCGCCCGGGCGCACGTCGAACGAGACATCCTTGAGGACGTAGTCACTCCCGTTGTAGGCGAACCACACGCGGTCGAAGATGATGTGGCCTCGGGTCTCCGCTGTCGGCGTTCGGCGCTCGGCGTTCGGTGTTCGGGGATCAGGGCTCGAGAGCAAGCCGGCATCAGCCGCGGAGGGCTGGGTAGGCTGCCCAGAACGCCCCAGATCGAGCGCCGAGCGCCGACCGCCGACCGCCGATTCGGGATCGACAATCGCCACCGGCGTATCAAGCAGCTTGAAAATACGCTCGGACGATGCCATCGCCGCCTGGAGCACGTTGAACTTCTCCGACATGTCACTGATCGGCCGGAAGAACCGCTGGGAATAGAGCAGGAAGGCGACCAGGGATCCAAGCGTCAGCGTCCCCTGCATCGTCCAGCTGCCGCCGAACCAGATGAGGAGCGCCGCCGCGAGCGCGCCGATGATTTCGATCGCCGGGTAGAACACCGCGTAGTAGAAGATCGATTCCACGTTGGCGTCGCGGTGTCGGCGATTGATCTCGTCGAAGCGCGCGTAGCTCACGCGCTCGCGCCGGAACAGCTGCACCGTTGCCATGCCGGTGATGTGTTCCTGCAGGAACGCGTTGATGCGAGCGATCCAGAGCCGAACGGTCCGATAGGATTCGCGCACGTGCGTCCGGAACCATTGGGTCACGAGCACGATGAGCGGCAGCACCGAGAAGGCGAGCAGTGCGAGCCGCCAGTCCATGACGACCAGCACGATCATGATGCCAACGAGCGTGAAGATGTCGCCGAAGATCGAGACGACGCCGGCGGTGAAGAGATCGTTCAGGACATCGACGTCGGTCGTCACTCGAGTCATCAAACGGCCGACGGGATTGCGATCGTAGAACTGCAGATCGAGCCGCTGCAGATGCTCGTAGATCTCAGTCCGCATGTCGAACATGATCCGCTGCCCGGTCATCTGGAGCACCCAGGTCTGGAGGTACTCGAGCGCGAACGAGACCAACAGAATCGCCAGGAAGCCGACCGCGATTGTGTCGAGGCCGCGCAGGTCACCCGGCGCGATGTGACGATCGATCGCCACTTTCATCAGGTATGGCTGGGCCAGCTGAAGTACGGACGCGCAGATGATCGACGCCAGCGCTACCGCCACCTGCAGCCGGTACGGCCACAAATAGCGAAGCAGCCGGCGCATCAGCACCGCGTCGTAGGCCTTGCCCAGGACTTCTTCGTCGTGGATGGACATCGTGGTAATTGGCTCAGGGCTCAGGGCTCAAGGCTCAAGCAAGATCTTCGAGCAAGCGGTCCAAGGTTCTGACTGAGCCTTGAGCCTTGAGCCTACGTTCAACTAGCCGCCAGCTCCTCTTCCAGCAGCTGGCGGCGATGGAGCGTCGCGTAGAGGCCACCGAGCGCGACCAGCTCCTCGTGCCGGCCGGCCTCAACGATCCGGCCCCGCACGAGAACGAAGATGCGATCCGCGTCCCGGACCGTCGACACTCGGTGCGACACGATGAGCGACGTCCGCTGACGCATGACGTCGCGCAACCCGGTCAGAATCTCTTCCTCGGTGTAGGTGTCCACGGCCGACAAGGCATCGTCGAGGATGAGCAGCCGCGGGTCCACCATCAGGGCGCGGGCGAGCGCGGTCCGCTGCTTCTGGCCACCCGACAGCGTAATGCCACGTTCCCCAACCAGCGTCTCGTAGCGCTCGAGGAAACGTCTCGACATCCTTGTCCAGCCGCGCGATCGCGGCCGCGGCGCGGATCCGCGCGTCGAACGCCTGATCTGACTCATTCGGCCGACCGCGTTCCGCATCCGTGCCCGGCGGCTGCACCCCGAAGGCGATGTTCTCGCCGATGGTGTCGGAAAAGAGGAACGGCTCCTGCGGCACGAAGCCGATCGCGCCGCGGAGCGTGGCCAGCGGAATCTCGCGCACGTCGACACCGTCGAGAAACACGGTGCCCGCCGGCGGCTCGTGGAGTCTGCGGCAGCAGGTTGATCAGAGTCGACTTGCCCGAACCAGTGGCGCCGACAAACGCTGCCGTCTCGCCGGCCTCGATACGAAGCGAGACTCGGTCGAGGGCTGGGTGGATCGCGCCCGGATACGTGAAGGTCAAGTTGCGGAGTCTCGATCGCGCCCCGGATCACGGCCGCGCGACCGGCAGCCGTCACGGCGCCGTCGTCGATGTCGGGCACGGCGTCGAGCACGTCGAGCATGCGCTTCCACGACGCCATGCCGCGCTGCAGGATGTTGGTAACCCAGCCGAACGCGATCATCGGCCAACTGAACATCACGAGATACGCGTTGAACGCGACGAACTCGCCGACCGAAATTCGGCCGCTGAATGGCGGCGCGGCTCCCCAACCAGAGCACCAGCAGCGATCCGAATCCGAGAAAGAGCGTCATGCTCGGAAAAAACAGTCCCTGAAGCCGGATCAATCCACGGTTGCGTCGGACGTACTCCTGGTTGGCGGCCCGGAACCGCGCGATTTCATGTGGTTCCTGGTTGTAGGCGCGGACGACCCGCACACCGGAGAGGGCCTCCTGAACGACCGCGCTGAGGTCGGCGAGCTGCGCCTGGATCGCCTCGAACCGCGTGTGAATCGCGCTCCCGAAGTACTTCACGCTGATCGACACGAGTGGCAGCGGCAGCAAGGCGATGAGCGTCAGCTTCAGATCGATTGACGCCATCAGGATGATCGCCACGACGAACACGATGACGGTGTTTGCCGTGTACATGACCGCCGGGCCGATCATCGTGCGGACCGCATTCAGATCGTTGGTCGCGCGCGACATCAGATCGCCGGTCCGCCGCGCCTGATAGTAGCCGAGCGGCATCTGCTGCAGCCGGGCGAAAAAGGCGTTGCGCAAGTCGTACTCGATGTCTCTCGAGGCGCCAATCAGGATCCGCCGCATCAGGAACCGGAACGTTGCCGCCGACGACGGCAATGGCGAGCAGCAACGCCGCATAGAGTGGCGAGCTTCCCGCGCGTGACGCCGGCGTTGAGATCGTCGACGGCCCTTGAGCACCCACGGCGACAGCAATTGGATCGCAGTCGTGGTGACAACGCAGGACAGACCGAGAAGAAAGGCGCGCGTGTAACGGAGAAGAAACGGGAAGAGCCGTGCGAAGGCCGGGACATCCTCTTTGAGTATATAAAGGTCAGCGCGATGTCGGAGCGACGCGGAGTTCCGCCTTCGCCAAGGCTACGGCGAGACCCTCGCCGAAGCTCGAAAAGCGTAGGCGGACGCCGGCGAGAGCCCGTGGGGGTGAGGCCCACGAGCACTGAAAAAGAAAAGGGGGCCCGACCTTTCGGCCGGGACCCCCTCCTCCTCCCACTCGAGAAAGCCCTTAATGACTGACCGGTCGGGCTGCGCTGCTTGCCGCCGGCCCGGTCAAATAGTCCGAAAATCCGTATCGCCAGATTTCAGAATCTTGGATTCGACCGGGTCGCCCCACAAGATTCATGTGCGTTTCGGTCGCATTTCGAATGCGAAACCGCGCACTGCATCCTTGGAGAGCAAGCGGGATGCCGAACCCGACCGGATAAGAGACCGGTCGAGTTCGGCCGATTGACCTGCGGCGTTCAGAAGACGAAGCGCGCCCCGAACTGCGCCGTCCGTGGCGTCGTGCTGGTCGAGTATCCGGTCAGCAGCAAAAAGTTGGTGTTGGCCTGATTCCCGGCCGGGTTCGCGAAGTTCACCCGATTCGTCAAGTTGAAGATCTCGCCGAAGATCTCGAGCCGCCGGCCCGTCAGGTTGATGCTGTAGCCAATCCGCATGTCGAGCTTGAAGAAGCCGGGACCGCTCGCGCCATTGCGCTCGCTTCGTAGCCTCGACCGTATACGCATCAGCGCCCGTGCCCGAGTAGGTTCCGGCTGCGAGCGGCTCCGAGAGCGAGCCGTTCAGATCGGGGTCGAGCGTGCCGTTGGTCAGGCTGAACGGCGTGCCGCTCAACGCGCGCGCGACCCAGCTGACCGTCAGCCCGCCGGTACGCGGCACGCGGGCCATGCCGCTGACGACGAGGTTGTTCGGAATGTCCTGCGCGGTCACGCCTTCGTTGAGGTCCAGGTTCATGTCGTCGAGCACCTGGAAGCCGCTCGTCGGCACACCATTGCCGCTGGTGTTGCCGGTCGAGTGCGCCCAGCGTATAGGACACGCGCACGCTGTAGTTGTTGCTGTATCGCTTCTCGAGCGCCAGGAGCACTGCGTCGTAGTCGGTGGCACCGAGGTTGACCGGAATCGTCACGCCGGTCGTGAACGGCACGAAGCCCGGGTAGGTCGCCTGGAGTTCCGCCGTCGCCTGCCGCAGCAGTATCGCTCCCCTGCCGCACGAGCGGAGACGTGGCAACGACCGGCGTCGCGCGAAGCGTCGGGTTCAGTTCCTGGGACATCAGCAGATCGCGCGAGAACGCGTGAACGTAGTCGGCGCTGACCGACATGTTGCCGGCAAGCTGGCGCTCGTACCCAGCCGTGATCTGATCGGTGTACGGCATGATGCGATCGGGATTGTCCCAGGTGGCGCCGGTGTTGCGGACCGTCTGGCCGGGCGGGAACTGCGCCGTCAGCGCCGCGCGCATCTCATCGGTGATCACCGGGCCGTTGACCAGGAACGGGTCGGTCGGGAGCTGGCCGTTGCGTGGTCCCGGATCGAAATTGTTCAACGGGAAACTCCGGTTGAACGAAGTCGCGAACACCGTCCCCGTGTAGATGCCTCCGATCAACTCGAAGTGCGTCTTGTCGAAGAACCGGCCGTAGCCGCCGCGAATGACGCTGCTTGCCGTCGACGTCGTAGGCGATGCCGACGCGCGGCTGGAAGTTGTTCTTGTCGACCGGATAGTCGCTGGGGCTCCCGAAGAGCGGGTTGTCGATCTCGTTGATCGCAATGACCTCGAGGTCGTAGCGCAGGCCCAGGCTGAGCGTCAGCTGGTTATTGAGCTTCCACTTGTCCTGCACGAACGCGGCGAAGTAATTCGACTTGTTGAAGCTGCCGCCTTTTCCAGGGACGCGAATCGTGAACCGCTCGGGATACGTCCGCGGATTGCCGGTATTGAAGGCGATGTCGTTCAGGCCGAAGCTGAACGTGCCGTTCAACTTGTCCTGCGTGTCGTTGCGCGACTGCGAGTACTGCCACTGCACGCCGACCTTGAGGTCATGGTCGCCCTTCTTGTCTGGCAGGAACCACGACAACGTGTCCTCGACCTGGACGGCGTCGTTGACGCGCGCCTGCGCGGTGGCGTTCTGCTGGTCCGTATAGGTCCCGTACGACCAGCGTCGGCGGGCATTCGCCCTGGTTGCGTCCGTTGCCGTTGAAGCACGGGTTGCCGAACGACACGTCTTCCTGCGTCCAGCCGACGCGCAGCGTGTTGACCCGGGTGTTGCCGAGCACCGAATTGAGCGACGTCACGACCGTCTGATCGACGTCGTTCTCCTCGCGCGAGGCCGCAAGCGTGGCTGCGTTGGTCGCCGACGGGTTGATGATCTGGTTGTACTGCGGCGAATCCTCGCGCAGCCAGCGGACGCCCCAGGTGTGGTTGGCGTTGACCTGGTGATCGAAGCGCGCGATGGTATTCCACACGCGGGTCTGGTGACGGTCGTGGTATTGAAGTCCGGCACGGGCCGGAATATTGATCGTGATGCCCGAATCGATGGTCACGCGCTCGAGGCTACCGAAGAAATTTGCCTTGTCCTTGACGACCGGACCGCCGAGCGTGCCGCCCCACTGCCACTGCGACGTGTCGGGCTTCGCGCTGTTGTTCTTCTTGGCGAAATAGTCCTTGGCGGTCAGGCTGGCGTCCTGCCCGAACACGAAGGCGCTGCCGCGGAACGCGTTCGAACCCTGCTTGGTCACGGCGTTGACGATGGCGCCAGCCGTGCGGCCGAACTCGGCGTCGAACTGGTTGGTGATGACCTGGAACTCCGCGACCGCCTCGATCGGCGTCCGCGCCTGCGTTCCCGCCCGCTGCCCGATCACGTCGTCGTTGTTGTTGGCGCCGTCGAGCATGTAGTTGTTGTTGCGCGGGTCCTGCCCGTTGACGGTGATCGAATCGCTGCCGAACGACTCGGTGCTGATCGACGGGATGATGCCGGGCAGCAGGCCGACGAAGCCGACGAAGTTTCGGTTGACCGATGGCAGCTCGACCAGTTCGCGCGCCGTCACGGTGCCGCCGACTTCTTTCGAGGTGATGTCGACGATCGGCGACTCGGCGGTGACCGAGCACGACCTCCTCGAGCGAACCGACGGCAAGCTCGATGTCAATCGTCGTCGTCTTGCCGACCTCGAGTCGGACGTCTTTGCGCAGGTACTTCCTGAACGACTGCAGTTCGGCGGTCAGTTCATACACGCCTGGTACGATGCCGCTCACGAAATACGTGCCGTCGGGGTTGCTGACGGTTTCGCGGAACATGCCGGTGTCCTGATTGCGCACGGTGATCGAGACGCCGGGCAACGCGCCTCCCTGCGCGTCGGCCAGGCGCCCGCGAAGCTCGCTGGTTCCCTGCTGTGCGAACACGCTCACGGCACACATCAGCAGGCTGACGATCAGGCTGCCACACACACGTACTTTCATGATGACGTCTCCTCCCGAGCACGGCCGCCGCGCGATTGCGGCGACCTGAATCTCCCGCGCGGCCTCACCCGCGCTCGTCCCACAACTCATCCCATCTCTCCCGAACCACTTCGGAAACTCGTATGAGCGTTTCCGGATCTTGAATCCGCACTGGTCGTCCCGCCAAAAACACGCCCAACTTCAACTGATGCCCGCCAGCACCAGCTCGACCACCGACCGATGAGCAACCGGAGTGCCGAAACCGTCAGACGACGCCGACGTGGGTCAGCTGGCCGCGCAGGAGCGCTTCCTTCATCAGCCGGCTGCCGCAGTCGAGGTGCTCTTCCATGCGCGTGCGCGCCGCGACGGGATCGCGGCGCTCGATGGCGTGAACGATCGCCAGGTGAGCTTCAGTCGCGCCCTGCTGGAAGGGACCGAAGTGCACCCCAAGCGACATGAACCGATCGACTTTTGCGAGACAGCGATCGATGAGTTCCATCGCCAGGGTGTTGCGCGCGGCCGCGGCGATGGCGAGATGGAAACGGACGTTGGCTGCCTCCGCGTCGCGATACTCGGCCGGCGCGTCACTCCGGCGGTGACGCGCATCGGCGGGAATCGTCTGCGGAAGCGAGGCGAGGTGACGAAGCTGCGCGATCTCGTCGTCAGTGGCGCGCTCTGCCGCCCACGCGGCGGCCGCGCCCTCGAGTACTCGTCGCACGTCAAAGGTTTCGTGGATCAACTGGACGGTGACGCGCGCGACGAAGTAACCGTGGCCGGCAACGCGGTCGAGGTACTGTTCCTGCCACAGCCGGGTCAACCCTTCGCGCACCGGCGTACGGCTCATGCGATGCGCTCGCGCGAGCATGACTTCCGACAGCGGTGCACCCGGCCGATATCGACCGTCGACAATGCCGGCCTTGATCTCGCGATAGGCGCGCTCGACCTGGGAGGCGTCCGACGACGAGGAAATGGGCTGCGCGCTCATAGTATACGACTTGAGTCCTATCAGTATACAACTGATTCCCGGCCTCGCAACCGAGTCCCCATGGTATTCTTACCTGCCTTTCCCAGAAGGCTCGGGTTCCCAGCCCGGTTCAAGCCGATCAGTCCATCCGGGGCGAGATTTGGGTTCATGCCAACACGTAAAGCCGTAGTGTGTGTGTGCGCAGCTCTGGTGATGCTCGGGTTCGCTGATTTCGCCTCAGCCCAATCGAGCGCCCCTCTGACGTCCAACCGGGCGACCGGTGAGAACTACCATATCGAGATCTCCGGGTCGCTCTGGGATCCGACGCCGTCGATCTTCATCAACAGCGAATCGATCGAAGGCATCCTCGGCAGCCGCATCGACTTCGTCGAAGACCTCGGGATCGAGAAGAGCTGGTTCAAGCAGCTGCGAGTGGTGGCGCGGCCGGGGGAAAAGCACAAGTTCCGCTTCGAGTACACGCCGATCAAGTATCAAGCCGAAACCGTGTTGAACCGCACGCTCATCTTCAACGGCATCGCGTTCCCCGTCTCGATACCGATCGAGAGCGAAATGATCTGGCGCGCCTACCGCTTCTCCTACGAGTGGGACTTCGTCTACAAGGACCGCGGGTTCGTCGGCCTGGTCCTCGAAGCGAAATACACCGATGTCAGCGCGACCCTGACCAACATCTTCGACACCGAGTTCGTGCACGCGCGGGCACCGATTCCGGCGGTCGGCATCATCGGACGCGGGTACGTGGCACCGAACATCTCGATCACGAGCGAGTTCTCGTTCTTCAAGGTGCCGGACATCGATGAAGACTACGGCGGCAGCTACTTCGACTTCGACATCTACGGTACGGTCAACTTCAACGACTATGTCGGCGCGCAGGGCGGCTACCGGTCCTTTGACGTCTTCTACAAGATCCAACAGGACACGGGCGACATGCAGGTTCGCGGGCCGTACTTTGGAGGGGTCGTTCGATTCTAGGTCACTCCACTGGCTTTACCCAGACTCCCAGAAACCGATCGTCCTTACTGGCGGGCGTCGATTCTGAAGGCCGGAATCCGGAGGTGCTCGTCGCAGTGACGAGCGCGGCTCGTTGGCCGGGCGCAATGGGCACCGTTACTCGCCGCTCCTCGCCTGGCGCCAGCGTCAGCTCCTCCCGCCACTGACCGGCTTCGAGCGTCAGGCGATTGTCGACGGGCGCGTTGCGCAGCAACAGATCGATTGACGCTCCCGGCCGGTCGGACTGCACGACAAACGTCGATTGCCGGCTTCCGCCAACCCAGAACGCCTCGGGTTCAGCGAAGCTGCGATCGTCGAGAAAGAACACAGCGGCCCCCTCGTACTTGACCGCTCGACGGGCAACGAGATCTGTCAGGCGCGCGCTTGATGGAACGATCGATAGCGGCTCGACACTCACCTTGCGGATTGCCCGGCGCGCGTCTTCATCTCCCCGGACGATGAGCGCGCGAACCGCCACTGGAAACTCGATATCGATCGGCGGGTGCGGCCAGGCGAGCGCCTCGCTCCGAAGCGCGAACTGATCCTGCCCGATCCCGAGCATCAGCCACCCAGTCGAACCACCACCTTGAAGCCGCACGCGATAGCGGCCAGCCGGCATCGACGGAAATACCCAGATCGTCGGATCATTCGATCTCACGGTTCGGCGCTGCGATCGCAGCGCCGATTCAAGGGTCAGCATCTCGAGCAGTCGGGCGGTGGCCAGCCGGCGAGGTGGCGACACTCGAAATGCAATCGCACGCGGTTCGGCGGCCACAACGCGCAGCATGTCGAGCTCGGCCGGGGCCGCCAACACACCGTCGATTCTGTGAATCCGCCAGACAGTTGCAACCGCGAGCATCGCGGCCGTCAGGTAAACGGCGGCGACGGCGGTCAACAGGCGGCCGCGGTCACGGAATCTCTCGACGGCCGCGAGTTGTCGCGCGCACCACCACGCCAGCGCTAGAGCGGTCACCCACACGACGACGTCTATGGCGAACCCGGCCTCTCGGTCTCTGTACCACACCGGCATCCCCTCGCCGAGCGAGGTCAGCCGGGACGCCCACTCCAACCACTGCGCCGTCGACTCGCGAGAGTTGTAGGCGAGGCGGCCGCCGCCGACAACCACCAGCACCGACGACAGGAATCCCGTCAGCGCGAGTGCGCCGGCCGCGATGACACGCGTCGCGCGGTTTCGCATCAACTGCCACGCCACCGCGCAGGGGATCGCGAGGATGAGAACCGCCGGGCTGGCAAACCGCGCCGGCGCGCTCGACCCGGCCCACCACATCGCGTAACTGGTCGCCGTCAACAGGTACGGAACCATGACGAAGAGCAGCTCGATCGCGAGGCGACGATCGGCGCGTTCCGGCGATAGCACCGGCGTCGAAGCCTGTGGCAGCCGAAGCATCATGACCAGTCCGGCGATGCCAACGGCGAGGACGGGCGCATTGGCGAGAAGGCCAAACCTCTGGTCGAAGAGCAACCCGGTGAGGCCGCCTGGAATGAACGAGATCGAGAAGTCACGGCCAGTGCCGTATGGCGCCGAAGGATCCGCGACACCATAGACCGCGACGAAGAAGCCCATCCAGCCGATCGCGCTGACCGTCGGAATCGACAGAAACGCCACCGCCTTCCCCGCGGCATTCTTCGTCGACGCCAGACGCAGCAGTACCAGTGCTCCGAGGCTGCCCGCGAGCAATGCAAAGCGACTGTGAAGCCAGGGAAGGAGTGCCAGCGCCGCTCCATGCAGGAACCAGGGCCACACCCTGACCTCACCGGATCTTCGTTCGTCGTCCGCGCGCAGGAGCGCCCACACTCCGGTCAGCGCGATCACTCCGCCGACCGCGTCGGGATAGACGGCGAAACTGTGAAAGATCGTCGTCGCCGACAGGGTCACTGCCGCCCATCCGAACCAGGCCGCCGACGGCTTCCCCGACGCCAGCCAGGCGACGTGCCATGCGAGCGCGCTGCCGCACGCCGCGAGCACAAGTAGAAACAGCACGACGCCGTGGTATCCCCCAACCGCAAATGCCGGAGCGATGAGCGCGGACACACCGGGAGCATGAATGGAATAGATCTCGCCGTTCGCTCCGCGGCGGAGGTAGTCGGGCGCCAGCTGTCCGCCGTAGTACACCTGATAATCGCCGCGCCTGTGATTGTTCTCGATCTTCAGGTCGCCATCGAGCAGCAGGCTCTGAGTGATGACGAGGTAGTGCGGCTCGTCGCCACCGGGCACGGAGGGCGACACTTGCCACGCGGCGAACGCGAACATCACAAAGGCGAGCGTGCCGGCGATCCAGCGCGGCCGGTCGCGCACCCACGCGACAAGGACGGGAAACCGTTGCGCCAGCCGCCGGTGACGGTCGCCGTCCGCGATGACCGTGACGAGCATGGCGATGGCGACCGCCGTCCAGATCAGCCAGCGGATCGGACCACTCCAGACGAGAAACGCCGCCGGCATTGGCAACGGCAACCATGGAAAGACAATGAACGCGAGCAGCCAGGTCGGTGCGAGTGAGCCACCAGCGCGCGCGAGGCCGCCGACCGCGGCGCCAGCGGCGAGCGCAGTGACCCACGCGAACGGCGACACCGGAAGGAGTCCAATGCGTGAGCCGTCAAGACTCGAGACGGCGAGCGTGCCCTGCGACAGCCACGCGGCCGCGGTCGTCAGGAGCGCGGCCGCGGCCAAACCAGAACGGGTCATGTAGAATGCTGGTCATTCTATAAACAAACCTAAGGAGAGCTATAAACAAACCTAAGGAGAGCTATAAACAAACCTGAGGGGAACTGCAAACAACCTAAAGAGAGCTCCAGACAAACCCCAGAGAGCTACAAACAAGCCTGAAGAGAGCTCGCATCACAATCGAGGGAATCTGCAGACGACTGGACGACCACTGACCGCGCGCGGCCGTAACGCGATCGTGCTCCTCGCCGCCGCGCTGGCGGTAAGCGTGCTGATGACGTGGCCGCTGGCGTCGGGCATGGGCCACCTCGGACGAACGCAGAACTCCGGCGACGGACGATTCTCGGTGTGGAACGTCGCGTGGGTGGCGCATGCGCTCACCACCAGCCCGGCGGATCTCTTCGACGCCAACATCTTCTATCCGCATCGACGCACGCTCGCCTTCTCCGAGGCCAACATCGGCGCGGGCACGCTCGCCGTGCCGATCTGGGCAGCCACCCACAATCCTTTCGCGGCGCACAACTCAGTCGTCCTGATGGCGTTTTCCGCGTCGGTCATCTTCACGTGGCTCCTCGCGCGTCGGCTGACTGGAGACGGCGGCGCCGCCGCAACCGCGTCGATCCTGTTCGCGTTCTGCCCGTACGTCTTCGCCCACACCGCTCACATCCAACTGCTGATGGTCGCCGGCATACCGCTCAGCCTGCTCGCCTTTCATCGCCTGGTCGATGCGCCGTCTCTCCAGCGCGGCGTGGCGCTCGGCCTCGCGCTTGCCGCGCAGGCGATGTCGTGCGCGTATTACGGCGTCTCGGTCGGCCTGACCATTGGGTATGCCACGCTTTTCTACGCGTGGTCGCGGCGCCTCTGGACGACGACACGCTATTGGATCGCGATCGCCATCGCGGCGGTGTCATCGCTCGTCATCGTGGCGCCGTTCTTCCTGCCGTTCCTGGCGATCCAGGAAGAGACCGGCTTCGCGCGCTCGCTCGACGATGCGCGCCAGTGGTCGGCGTACGTGCGGTCGTACCTGGCGTCGGGATCGCACGCGCACGCCTGGCTGCTACCGCTCATCCGCGAATGGAACGCGGCCGTGCTCTTTCCTGGTTTCCTCTCAGTCGGCCTGGGACTCGCCGGCACCGCGATCGCGCTTCGCGAGCCGAGCGTCCCCGCCGCGACGCTGCGGTCTTCCCGCGACCGCGAAACCGCGATGCTCTATGGCTCGATCGCGATCCTGACGTTCTGGGCGTCGCTCGGTCCGCGAGCCGGTTTGTATAGCCTCTTCTACGCCACAATTCCGATCTTTTCGTTTCTGCGCGCGCCCGAGCGCATGGGCATTGTCGTCATGCTCTGCCTCGCCGTTCTCGCGGCGTTTGCCATCCGCGAGCTCTGCCGGCGCTTTCCGACCCGCCGGCGCGCCATCGCCATCATCGGGTGCGCGGCCGCAATCCTGGAGCTGAACGATCTGCCGTTTGACTGGCGCAGCGACAGCGTTCGATCGACCTATCGTGTGCTGGCCGCAATGCCGCGCGGACCGGTGGCCGAATTCCCCTTCTTCGATCGCCGGATCGATTTTCACATCCACACGCGCTACATGCTCAATTCGACCGCGCATTGGCAGCCGCTCCTGAACGGCTACAGCGATCACATCCCCGCCGACTTTCGCGAGCTGGCGCCGGTTCTGGCGACGTTTCCCTCACAGGACAGCTTCAACGCGCTGAAAGAGCGTCGGGTGCGCTACGTGACGCTCAACCGCGGCCGCCAGGGCTACGGCGGAAGGGCATGGCCGGACATCGAGCGGCGACTGCAGCCGTATCTGCCGCACCTCAAGGTCGTGGCTGATGATGGTGAGCTGGTGATTTACGAGGTCGTCAGCTGGCCAAAGTGACAAGCTTCCAGCTGCCAGCTGCCAGCTGCCAGCTCTCAACTAGCAGTTAGCAGGTAGCAGGTAGCCGCTTGGAGTCTGGAAGCCGGAAGCTGGAAGCCGGAAGCTGGAAGCCGGAAGCTGGAAGCTAATCCCCCACCACCCGCTTCGCAGCATCGACTGGAACCGGGAGGGGACGTCCGCCGCCCTTGCCGTACAGCTGACGATAATCTTCGGCCGTTCCCAGAATCCGCTTGACGTAGTTCTGTGTCTCCGGAAACGGAATGTCGTCGATGAACTCGTCCTCGTCGAGGCCGGGGCGTTCCGCCTTCCAACGCACGACACGATTCTCGCCGGCGTTGTAACTCGCGAGCGCGTAGTAGGTCCCGCCGAACTGTTGGACCAACCTCGAGAAGTACAACGTGCCCATTCGCACGTTAATTTCCGGATTGGTCAACATCTTCGTCGTGAAGCGCCGGATGCCCAACGATCGCGCGAGCTGACGGCCGGTTGACGGAACGATCTGCATCAGACCCCAGGCGTTCGCGTTCGAGCGAATCTCGGGATCGAAGGTCGATTCCTGCCCGATCAGCGCGGCGACGAGATACGGATCGAGATTCCGAACGGCGGCGTGCTTTCGGATCAGATCCCAGTAGGTCAGCGGAAAGATCACCTGAAGGATTTCCTTCGGCAGGGATTGATCGGCGGTCAGGTGCTGGGGATACGCGCGGCGCATCAACGTGATGGCCCGGCGCAGCTCTCCCTTCCGGTAGTACGCCCATGCAATCGTCGCGTCGATGATCGGCGACGAACCGCTGCTTCGCTGCGCGAAGCGCAGCTCGTTCAACGCGTCGTCGTAGAGCTCGCTCGCCAGCAGCAGTCGGATGATTGGAGCATTGGCCGGATCGGCGGCCCTCGGTGGCGATTGGCGGGCCGCCGGGACGGCGTCGGCGACGAGCGTGGTCTGGGCGCTCCGTGAGAGATGGCGCCCCGCCAGGCGTCCGTAGTACCAGTTGCCGTAGTCGGTCACGATGAGGCGCAGCCGGGACTGTGCGTCTCCGCCCGCGCCCAGTTTCGCGTGCGACCGCGCCGACCAGTACAGGAACAGCGGCCGGTAGTCCGACCGCGGGAACGAGGCCGCGGCCTGCTCGAACACGCGGACCGTTTCTCCGTATTCGGCGTTCTTGTAGGCCCACCATCCCGACTTCCACGCCGCGCGCTCGGCACGCTGGCCCCCGGGAAACTTCTCATAGAGCTCGGTGAACGCCTGAGCAGCCTGCGCGTCGTCGTTCTTGAGGATGTAGTACGTACCCAGGTTATTGAGCGCCTCTTCCGCCCACGAGCTCGACGGAAAATCGCGAACGAGCGCCTGTGTCTGCGCGAGAAACGCCTCGTCGCGGCCGAGGCCGCGGAGCGCGCCGGCCTGAAAGAAACGCGCCTCTGCCTGCCGCGAGCCGCGATCGAGCCACGGTTGCAACCCGTCGAGCGCGGCCTGATGCCGCTGCAGGAAGTAGTCGCATTCCGCGACGCGTAGATCGACGAGCTCGCGATCGTCGCCGCTGACCTCGCCCTGCAAGGCGGCAAAAGCGGCGCGCGCATCCGAATAGCGGCGCGCTCCATACAGCTGGATCGCCCGCCCGAGATCCAGTTTGTAGCCCTGCCGAACGGTAATGTCGCGCAGCGGCTCGAGCTCGGCGGCGGCAGCGACTGCCGCGTCGGTGAGCGGAAACTCGTAGTAGATTCGCAGCAGGCTCTCTGCAGTCTTGCGGCGATCGCCGAGTACGCGTGCCGTCTCTGCCTGCCTGGCGAGAATCTGTTCGTTGACCGCGGTCTTGTCCGAGGTCAGCTTCTCGTAGATGGCGAGCGCGTCGGCGTGATCGCCCAGAGCGGCGGCTGCCTCAGCTTCGCCAAGCGATGTCGCGATCGCCAGATACCCTGTGAGCTTGCGCTCCTGCAACGCATCGAACGTGGCGCGCGCGTCCGCAGCCCTGTCGAGTCGAAGCTGGGCGAGGCCCTTGTAGTACGAGGCGTAGTCGGCCAGCGCGCTGCCGGCAAGGGAGGGTCGGCTCGCAAGAGACAGCGCGCTGTCGTATCGACCCGCGGCGAGCTCTGTGGCGGCATCCGCGAGCGACTGATACAGCGTCGCGGCGCGCGCGGTCGCGGCCGTTTCCGACGGCACGAGCCACATGTCGCTCGCGGTCGCCGGCAACGGCGGATGCGTCGTTGGCGCAAGTTGACCGGAACTGGGAGCGCTCGCGCTCACAAACGTCGCGAGAACCACCAGCAGGCCGCAGGACAGGATCGCCGCCAGCCCTCGAGAGGTCGCGCGTCCGCAACGTGTGGTCATAGCGCTCCGCCGAGGAGCGCCGAATCGCCGTCCGCCAAGGTGTGTACGAGTTCCTGCTGAAAATACGTCGCCCGCGCCCCGACCGACGGCGGCACACGTTCTTCGTAGAGGCGTCTGGCGCGTTCGATCTCGGGCGCCAGCCGGTTGAGGAGATCTCTTTTTTCGCGGCCGGTGCGCACCGCCGCCTCGTTATAGAGCTTGATCTCCGATACGAGCAACCGCGCGTATCGGCGAGCGCTACTGTCGTCGGCGCCACCTCCCGACACAGGTCGGGCTGCAGCCGCGCCGGACATCTGCTGCATGGCTTGCGTCGTGCGCACTGCCGTAATCTCGGTGAGGCAGGCTGATGCGTGAGCCGCCAGCACCTGGACCGCCTCGGGCCAGGAAGCCGGCGCCTCCGATTCTTCCCCCACCCCATCGTCGACATACAGTGCAGCGACGCAGTACCCACCAACAGTTATCGGCACTGCGAGCCCGGCACGATCGGCCGGCAGTTGGGCGAATGCCGGGGCGGGCCCAGCCGCCGTTGACACGCTACGACCGGTCGTGACGGCGACATCGAGAACCCCGAGAGCAGAACCGTCCTCTCCCCGCTGCGCCGGCGGGGCACCCTCGCCAAAACCCGACGCTTTCCACGGCTGCAGATCCCGGCGGTTTTCGGCGTGGTCGACGATGAAGAGCGCGGCGCGAGGGGCCACCGATCCAGCAGCCTCCGTCAAGGCAGTTAGCGTATCGCTGAGCGATCGGGCCGCATCGATCGTGCGGACCGCATGAAACAACCGTTCAACAGCGGCCAGCTGGGCCTGACGCTCGGTGACGCGCGCATCGACGACCGCGCGCGCCTCGGTCGTGGCCCGCGCACGCTCCTCCGCAAGCTCCTCGGTGAGGAGCGCTTCGACACGTGCCCGTTCGCGGTCGATCTCGGCCGCGCGCTCCCGTTCGGCCGCAAGCGCCTGGTTCATCTCCTCTCGCAACTGCGTCGTCGCGAGCGCTGCCGCCTGTTCCAACTCGGCGCGCAGGGTCGTCGTGGAATGTGCAGCCGCCTGCTCCAGTTCAGCGCGAGCTTGAGTGAGCGATGCAGTCGCGCTCTCCTCGACTTCTCGCCGCACGCGCTCGGTCGATTGCGCGGCCACTTGCTCGACCTCGCGACGAATGCGATCGGTCTCCGCGATGACGCGGCGATCGGCATCGGCCGTCGCATCGGCCAGACCAGCCTGAAGCCGGCCCTGCCACTCCTCGCGGACGGCCTCGATGCCTTTGCGGTGACGCTCCTCGGCCTCGGCCGCGGCTTTCATGAGGTTCTCGATCTCGACTCGCGCCCGTTCCGACTCGGCGGCAAACCGTCGCTCCGCATCGGCCGCCGCATCGGCAAGTCCGGCCTGGAGCCTACCTTGCCATTCCTGACGAACCGCCTCGACCTTGGCTGTCCAGACCTCGGCGGTTTTTACCTCCGCCTCGCGCCTGGCGGTCTCTCTTTCTTCTGTGAACCGATCGGCCACCTGAGCGACCTGCGCCTGAAGGTCCGATTGCAGCCGGGCACAGAGTGCGTCGATGGTCGTACGAAGATCGTGATCGGGCATTTCAGGCATTATCGGCATTATCGGGACGGCCCGTAGGCAAGTCAAGCCTCAGCCGAGCGTGCAAACCCAACCACCACAATGGTTTGACCAACTGTGACGAGGCGGCTACAATAGAAGGTCTGTCTCTCGAAGGGGGCGACCTAGATTCGACGGAGATATGGTTTCGCAGGATGCGTGCCGAGGACCATCACCCTCGTAAATCAGATGGAAACAAACCTAACTGCGGACACGCAGCTCGCTCTCGCAGCCTAAACCCCTGTGAGCGTCCCTTCCGGTCAGCCTGTGGGCCGGAAACGGATGTCATTTTAGCAGGCTGGCGGCTACCGGTTGCCCCGGACGGTAGCGGCGAGACTTCTCTGGGGCTGGCTTCCGGCGGTTCAGGCCGCGGCTTCACGTCGGGAGCGAGATTTCAGACGCGGATACGCATCGTAGATTCCTGCGAGGATGTATTTTCGGACCCGGGTGCGAATCCCGGCGCCTCCACTTTTTAACTGGCTCTACCTAAAGAACTTACTGGCGCACTGTTTTCTACTGTACCTAAAATGTACCGTGGGCAGACCTGACTGGTGGGTCAGCTCTATTCGACGTCACACCTCCACTCCCTTTTGCCCGTATTCCACGGACGCGCGTAGGCGAACGTAGCAAACACCCCATCTGGACCGACGTTGATTCCGTTTGCCTCCACAAAGGAAAGAACGCGAGATCTGAGCGGAACCTTACAAATCGTCCCGACTGCTGGACATGTGCATCGGACCGCGCCGACACTTCTGCGAGCGGACCAGTCGATTCAGAGGATAAGGATGGGATTGGCCGCCCCGCCACGAGGCTCATCACGCCGCGAATCCATCGAAGTAGGGGGCGGGTGAATCCTCCATGGACCGATTCGATTCCACTCCGCCTCACCACTTTCCTAGGAAGAGCAGCAAGTCTTGGGCGAGCATTTCCGTTCAGGACAACTTGACAGCCATTCTGACAGCCATTCTTGTTAGGCTCTCAAACGGACAGCCTCCAGATTGAACGTCTGATGACTCACGTCGCGGGCGCGTTGAACGTTTCCTCGAACCTGCCAACAATCGCGAGAATGTCATCGAACTCCGGTGACTCGTCGAAGAACATCGACTCGCGCATGGCGTCGTAGTCGCGCTTCCAGTGAACACGACGAGCCACGTCCGGCACGAGCCGAAGTGAACCTGGCTTGAAGGACGCCTGCGCGTCACGGCTGCGTCGGAAGAACACCGCTCGGTGGGCGGCGACTCGCTCGAACAGCCCGGTGTCAGCAACGGCTCGGTCGGCCACGCCACGGGTGATGAGACGCCAGAGGTCGTAGTAGTGCCGTGCCAATCGAGCCTTCGGCGCAGCGCTTCCCTCGCGGTAGGTCTCCTCGTGGAGCAGCGCTACCTTCTCCCAGAAGGTCCGTTCAGGCGCGACGGCCCGCACGGCGAATCTGGCGTCGACGACTTCGTCGGGAAAGACCTCGGCGAGGTACGGCGTGATCTCTGGCGTCGCCGATGGCTCGGTATCAGAGCGGGCGCCGAGTTCGATCTTCACGACCGGCCGAACGTACGCTGTGACTCCTATCACTGGCGGGTAGTGGAACAGCAGTGTCTGGACATCGGGATCGTCAGCGTCGGGCTCGAGGCGCCACTGGCCTGACGAAGGCAGCAACCGCTGAATCTCGCGTTCCAAGGACGGGCACAGGGCGTCCTGAATGTGGCGCTGGCACGCGAGCATCAAGAGCTGGAGCCTCTTGGCGCGCTGCTTGTGGGTCGCGGCGCCTTCGGGCGCGTCTCCGCCGCCGAAGCCCAGGAACTCGCGATCGATGACGACGTCGATGTCTTCGGAGAACCGCTCGATCAGTTTCCAGCCCTTGGAGAGCGACGTGCCGCCTTTGAAGGTCAGGTGCGCACCGGACGACGGCAGGCGAAATAGTGCTCGAAGCGTCCAGCAGACCCAGATGTCCTTCTCGACGCTGCCGGCACTGAGTCCGAGCTGCCGGCCGGCCTCTTCGTACAGCACACGCTGTCGTTCGACGGGCTGCGTCAGGAAAGCATCCATCACTGCACCGATGCGGCGGCAACCCGTCGCATGATGTCGGCGACCCACGTGGGTGCGTAGCGCAGGTCCTGGTGGAGTTGGCGCTTGTCCGAATCGGAGAGTCGGCGGCGGAGCGTCGCGACCGTGCGATCGTCGACATGGCCTCGACCGAGCCAGCGCAATGCCTGGATCACCGTGCCACTGATGCGGCCGGCTGTCGCCATCTGGCGCGGAGTGGTGTGCTTCAGCAGAACCTGCTGTTTGCCAAGCTGCACCCGACGAGATCGACCGTCGGTCAAGAACGTGATCCGCACAGGAACCTGATCCGACAGCCCGAGCAGGTTGGCAGCATGTGCGCCGCTCGCCTGCAGGCGTGCCCCGTCGCGTCCGGCCAGCGCCGACGCGACGTCGTCGGGCGACGGCGACAGCTCGCCGAGGCGGGTGTCGCGGCGTGGCAGGTCGTAGACGCCTCGCGCAAGTTTGCGGATGGCACCGGCTCGCGCATTTCGGCTCAGCGCGAGATCCACGGCGTTGCGCGGCCCCAGGTCGACGAAATCGGTGGGCGTGAAGACAGTCCCCGGCCCCTGGTGGCGAATCCTCGCCAGCACCTTGGAGTCTACGGAGGCCGCCTGTTTGCCCATACTTCTGACAGCAATATAGCACGTATTTCTGTCAAAAACTGGCGCAGTCCCCGCGCAGCAAGAGCAGGAGAGGTCTGGCAGTGCGCTCAGCCCACCCTCCGCAGGCCCTCAAGCTGCCACAGCCACCCGTCGAGCTGGTTCCAACTCGCGAAAATGCGGCTCACCCGTTCTGACCGCAGTTTTGCCCCCAGTTGTCGTCGGGGCCACGTCCAGCTGTGCCGCGACCAGCCGCGCAGGACTCGATGGCTGTAGAGATCGCACATTTCCTCCTGCCCGGACTACGGCCCGGTGTACCGCCGGCCGACGACTAGGACGCCCGCTATCGTTGGAAAGTTTCCGTCGATCGGCCCACGGCCGTGCGATGCGTCCGCACTATCGACAGCACATCTCCGAGTGCTCGTCTTCACTGAAGCCCACTGTCGCCGAAGCCGTCACGAAGTTCTTCGCGTAAGAACTCACGAAGAAGAGCTGGCGATGGCGAGAGACAGTGAAGACGAGCCGCGCCGACGACTGAGAGCCCGCAGAATGGCATCGAGCACGACATCGAGTTCCTTGCCGACGTCTTCAGCAAGAAAGCGCAAGACGAAGTAGCCATTCTCCTGCAGCAGCTGGTCCTTGCGGCGGTCGCGCCGGTACGCGACGGGATCGGAGAGGTGCTGGGCGCCATCCAACTCCACTGCCACACGCGCGTCGGCACACAACAGGTCCACCTCCAACCCACCAGCGCCGTCAAAGGCGATCGGCAGCGTAGCATTCAGCGCGAAGCGGCCTTTGGTCTCCGGCAGAGACTCCAGACGCCGAAAGAAGAATGCCTCGGTGGCGCTCCGTGCCCTGGCGAGACCTTCGGCATCTGGCGACACCGGTCGAGCCGCACACTCGAAGAGGCTGGCCAGCGAGGTGTCGACGCCGTCGCGAATCAATCGGCGGACACTCCCCGCGTAGTCGCGCTTCCACACAGGATCCGAAGGCAGGATCACGTCAGCCGGCCAACCGGGAATCGCGCTCGCAGGCAGTAGCACCGTGTAGCCAATGGCTTCATAGCCCCGGCAACGCCGGTCGAACATGCGCCCGAGCATCGGCACGTTGACGTCGGCGTAGTCGTAGATGCGGACCTCGCGCTTGGCATCATGCAGACGGTGAAGCCGACCCGCGTACTGAGCGACCGTGCCACGCCACGAGACGGGGAGCGTCAGGAACAGCGTGTCCAGCCGCGGGTCGTCGAATCCCTCGCCCACGTGCTTGCCCGTCGCCAGGACTACCCGCCCCTCATCGGCTGGAACCGCGGCCAGTCGATCGAGCGACGGCCTGCCGCTGCTTCTTGCCCAGCCCCGCTCGAAGGACCACGAGGTGCGAGATATGAGTCGCGAGTAGCTGCTCGAGGATGTCGAGATGCTCCTTGCGCTCCGTCAACACCAGCGGGGACCGGCCATTCTTGACGGCCTCAATCACGTCGTCTGCAATACGGCGATTGCGCGTCGCGTCGTCGACGAGTTCCTGATAGAGAGCCTGGAACTCCAGCCGCTTGTCAGGATCTGGCGACCGAGCCGGGTGGAATGTGGTCGGTTGCACCAGGACGAAGTGATCGAATGGACGGGCAGCCGCCTGCGCGCGCGCGTTGACGCGGTACCGCACC
Organism: uncultured Acidobacteriota bacterium; assembly: GCA_963773005.1. Classification (GTDB taxonomy): domain Bacteria; phylum Acidobacteriota; class Vicinamibacteria; order Vicinamibacterales; family 2-12-FULL-66-21; genus DATBJJ01. The sequence continues at coordinate 1,726 of CAVYZR010000009.1, read as the reverse complement.
GGCCCGCACTGCATCACGACGATCGGATGATGGCCATCCTTGCGCGCCACGGTCGCCGATAGCCCGACCACGAACCGCGCCTTCGCTTGCCGCGCGACGGACTCGAAGCTGTGCGCGGACAGGTGGTGACACTCGTCGACGATGACGTGTCCGTAGTCACCCACGCGATCGTCCACGACGCCCTTCTTGACGAGGCTCTGAATGACGGCAACATCGATGAGTCCCGTGGCTCGGGTGCGCCCGCCACCGATACGACCAATCGATTTCGCCGGCAGACCGAGGAATGTCGAGAGTCGCTCGACCCATTGATCGAGCAGTTGGCGCCGGTGCACGAGAACCAGCGTGTTCACGCCGCGCTGGGCAATCAGCCACGCGGCGACGACGGTCTTGCCAAACGCCGTCGTCGCGGCGAGGACACCGGTATCGTGCGACAGCATCGCGTCTGCAGCAGCCTGCTGCTCCCTTCGTAACTCGCCGCGAAACACGACGTCGAGCGAGCGCCCTTCGAAGCGTTCATCGCGGATCACGGAGCGCACGCCCAGATCGGTCAGCGCCTGTCGAACGTCGTCCAAGCATCCGCGAGGCATCGCGATGTGCTGAGGATGGTCTTCGGCGCAGGCGATGACACGAGGCTTGTCGTACGTGGACAACCGCATCGCCTGAGACTTGTAGAACTCGGGATTCTGAAAGGCCGCGAGCCGCAGGAGGCGGTTCCGGAGGCCGGGATTCAACCCTTGCTTGGCGATGTAGATCTGGTTGCCGAGGACGAGTTCAAGGGAATCGGGCAGCTCACCGCCGATTGGCGGCTCTCGGCGACGCCGCGACGGCGGCGCCGTCCACGGCTCGACTTCGCCGTCGTCCTGCGGAGGGAGACGAACACCGAGGACGCGACCACGACGTTCCGCGTCCTGGACGACTCGTTCGACTTCATTGCGGCCGATCTTGGATAGGCTCGCAAGAAACGCCCATTGGTCCGCCCAAGGCACGAGATCGTCGTCAACGAAAACGCTGTTGCCCTGTTCGCGCGGTCCCCGCTGCAACGGCAAGGCAATCAGATTTCCGAAACCGCCCTGCGGCAAGGTGTCTTGACTCGGGAATAGTCGGTCGTAGGAGTCCAGCCCGATGTCAGGGCGGTCCTCCATCGCCTCCGTGAGGAGATGTGACCCGAGTCGGCGCGCCAGGACGGCGGGAATGACCTCGTCGAAGAACAGCCAGACGTGTCCCCCGCGGCCCGATCGCGATCGCTCGAGAGCGGCGACGAGGCCCAGACGTCGGCAGCCGTGCAGGAATGCGACGGCATCTGCCTGCCATCCTGCCTTGTCGAAATCGACGGCGAGGAAGTAGCAGGTCTCGTCCGAGAGCAGCGGGTAGACGCCAGCGACGAACGGCTGACCCTCTCCATCTCGCCCGGACAGATGCCAGCGGATCACATCGTCGGTGACCGGAAGGAACCGACGATGGGGGCAGACCGCACACTTGATTCGCGGTTTCTCACAGATGCCGCGCACCCACTCGTTCGCGCACGCCGGAGCGTAGCCGGACTTGCCAGTCTTCCGACTCTCGAATCGGCGCGGATAGACGTCGTCGCGGCCCCGGAACAGAGATCTGAACAGCGCGATTTTCGCTGAAGCACCAGAATGACGGTCGACTGCAGGGACGACCAGCGGCATGCGTCACTCAGCTCGCTTGACGCGGACCTTCCTGGGAGTGGCCGAGACGATGCAGC
>CAVYZR010000008.1:0-1148569 GCA_963773005.1 uncultured Acidobacteriota bacterium | reverse complement strand
GTCAACCCTGAGGTCAGCGGTACGGAATTCGCGATGTTCGTGCAGGATCGCTGGCGCGTCAACGATCGCTTGAGTTTCGAACTGGGCATGCGGGTGGACTTCGACGATATCGTCGAGGGCGTCAACTACTCGCCGCGCGCGGGGATGTCGGTCAGCGTGCTTCCCGAGGGCCGTGGAATCCTGCGCGGCGGCTTCGGCAAATTCTCCGAGCGCACGCCGCTGACGGTCGGCGCGTTCACGCAGTACGACGTGCAGACGGTCAGCCGGTTTGCTGCTGACGGAGCGCCGCTCGGCGCCCCGGTCACCTTCGCCCACGTGCTCGACGGCAAGCTCAAGACGCCGGAGAGCCTCGTCCAGACTGTCGCCTGGGACCAGCGCTTCGGCCGGCGCTTCTTCTTCAAGGCCGCCTACCTCCATCGCACCGGCTCGCACGCCTACATCGTCGATCCGGATCCGAGCCGCGGCGTACTCACGCTCGGCTCCGTCGGCGAGTCGAAGTATTGGGAGGTCGAGACGACGGGGCGGTTTCTCGCCAGCGAATACCGAGACCTGAGCGTGTCGTACGTGCACTCGCACGGCACACGGGATCTCAACGACTACGACCAGTTCTACGGCAACATCAGGAATCCAATCATCCGATTCAACGCGAATTCGCTCAACCCCACCGACGTGCCCAACCGGCTGATCGTGCGCGGCACGATCGGGCTGCCCTGGAAGCTGGTCTTCTCGCCCCTCTACGAGTGGCGGACCGGGTTCCCGTGGTCGGCGGTGAACGAATTCCAGGATTTCGTCGGCGAACGCAACCAGGCGGGACGGCTGCCGACGGTGTCAACGCTCGACTTCACGCTCGCCCGGCCGTGGCACTTCCGGAAGTATCACTTCACGGCGGGACTCAAGATCTATAACGTGTTCGACGCCGGCAACGAGCGCGACGTGCAGAACAACCTCGCGTCGCCAGACTACGGCAAGTTCTACAATCCGATTCAGCGCTCGATCGGATTCGTCTTTGGGACCACCCGGCCGTAACCCTGTGGCGGAGCTGGACCGTATCTGACGGCGGCGACAACTCCGAAGACACCATCAAGGCAGAACAATGCCTTCGCGAGGCACGAGGCGACGCTCCAGCCTCAGCACGAGCAGCGGTTCCAGACTCGCCCGAAGGGAGCCGATTCTTCGCATGATCTCGACGAAAGCCCGGCGCTCGGAGCGCCTGACGGAGGCACGCGCAAAGATCGCCTGCAGCTCTTCGCGAGAGATGAAGGGATTTCCCATGCAATACCAGATGCAAAAATCGTGATCACCGGAGTGAGGAGTGCATTCAACCGATCACCGATGCGCGCCCGGCCGAGCGATAGCGCGATTACTGTTGAGGTCGAACCCCCCTGCATCGATTGCCGACGTCCTCGACGTCGCGACACATTGTCTTGACTGCTGAGTCCTTTTGTGGAAAATGAATTCGTAAATTGATCGGGAGAACGCTCGCATCGTTTGACCAGTCAGTTTTGATCCCGACAGTCGAGCAAACCGTCGGGTCCGGTGTCGAATCTGCCCCCAATCGCCAGGCGAGCGTGCGGCGGCAGCCGAACAACCGGCGTCTCTCCCACCGATGAATATCCGGTCACAGCCGCGATACCGATGGAATCCCAGTGTGGGCACAGGCCGATAACCTGCTAACGACCCGGCACGTGCCGGGCCGGTCGGACGAGCTCGGCGATCGAGTCGTGATCCTCGACGAGCGGGGCTCGCCATCGCTCGAGCTTCTGCGGTTCCATCGAACGCTGACCATCATTCCAGGGTTTGAAGTCTCCCTGCGGCGCCGGCTCGAACGACTGCGCCAGTTCAAGCATCCCGCGTTTGCCGCGACCCCGGCCGTCGAGTATCTGGGCGAGGATCGGGGTCTCGCACTCCTCTCGACCTATACGCTCGGGCGCCGGTTGTCCGACCTCCTCGACAGCGCCAGAGGCGGCGTGTTTGCCGCCGCCTTGATTCGCCAGCTCACCCCCGCGCTGGCTGCCTTTCACCAGTACGGCGACGGGATTGGCCACGGGGCCCTGACTCCCAGCCGCATCGTTGTCTCTCCAAGTGGACAGCTGGTCATCATCGAGCATGCGCTAGGTTCCGCGTTGGAACGGCTGCAGCTGACCGCGGGGCGAATGCACGAGGTGCTTGGGCTACCGGTACCTAGCGCCGGAGCGGCGGCCCGGCCGCACATCGATTCCCGCACGGACTACTTTCAACTCGCGCTGGTCGCTCTTTCGCTGATGCTCGGCCGGCCCCTCACGGTCGGCGAATCCCGCGAGAATCTCGACGCGGCGTGTAGCACGGCGTTCTCTGCCGCCAACCTGGAATCAGGAGAGGAGTGGCGCGGGCTGCGCAGCTGGCTCGAGCGGGCGCTACAAATCAACGGGCGAGCCTTCCCATCGTCGAAAGACGCGACCGACGCGATCCGCGACGTCGGCGATCCAGCCATCGACCCCGCGCAGCCGTGGCGAGCGCTGCTCGAGGCGCGCCAGGAGCGCTCCAACCCCCTGCTCGAGTTGATGCCGGCGACGAAACAGGAGGCGCCAGCACGTTCACTCGAGACACCCGCCGCTGCCGCACACGTGCCTGAACCTGTGGACACTGATATTGATCAGGAGACAGGCGAGACGGGTGACGATCTCGAACCTTTTCCTTCGGCGCCGGATACGTTGTTCGAACCCGACCAGCCCCAAAATAAATCAGTGCCGAACTCTATGCCGAACTCAATGCCGCCTGTGTTCGTCAAGCCGGCTCTGTTCGTCAAACCCGCGACCTACCTCCACTGGGCCGTTGCCCTCCTCGCGCTGGTCGCTGTCGGCGAGGCCATTGCGATCGCGATGCTCCTACGGAGTCGTGTGGCCACGTCACCGCCCGTGACGTTGACTGAGGTCAACCTCGATACTCCGGACCCGGGAGCCACCGTTCTCATCAACGGCCAGTCGGCGGGCGTGACGCCGCTGCAATTGAAGATTGGTCCCGACACGAAGTCGATCAGCGTGGCAAGCCTGCTGCCGCCGGTTCCGAAACCGGATGGCATCGTGGGCAGCACGGGGCAGCAGCCGCGACCGATCGAGACTGGACGCGGCACGGCGCTGAGCCCCCGCCCTGCCAGCATCGCAGCGACGCCTCAGCCCTTCGGCGGCATCAGGTTGTCGTCGCCGATCGATCTCGAAGTATTTGAAGGCGACAAGCGCCTCGGGTCGAGCGCAACCGGCATCGTGTCGGCCTCGGCGGGACGGCACGAACTCGACCTCGTGAACAGTCTGCTGGGATTTCGATCGCGCCAGGTGGTGGATATCAAGGGCGGGCAAGTCATCCCCCTCACCATCACCCCACCGAACGGCCGCATCAACATCAATGCAGTGCCGTGGGCCGAAGTACTGATCGATGGCAAGTCCGTCGGTGAAACGCCGATCGGCAACCTGTCGATTTCCCTGGGAGAGCACGAGATCGTTCTGCGTCATCCGCAGCTTGGAGAAATCCGCCGGACCGCCCTCGTTCGGTCCGACGTTATTGCGCGTGTTACCGCAAACCTCGAGCGTTGACCGTCACTTCGTGACTTCCGCTGGCGCGCGCGCCGTCGCCGCGATCGCCGTCGTCGCCTGGCTCGCTGCCTCACCCAATCTGGTCGCGCAGGATACGCTCGACCGGGCCAAGGACCTTTACAACACTGCCGCCTACGACGAAGCCCTGCTGGTGCTCAATCGACTCCGTCAGACTGCTTCGATGTACGGATTCCACGGAAATTGCCGGCTACCAGGCATTCTGTCTCCTTGCTCTCGGCCGCACGCTCGACGCGAGGCAGGCGATCGCGGCGCTCGTGAAGTCTGATCCTCTCTATCGACTGTCGGAGTCGAGCTCGTCACCGCGGACTCGCGCCGTGTTCGACGAGATCAGGCGGGAGCTGCTGCCCACGATCGTGCAGCAGACCTACGATCAGGCCAAGGCCGCATACGATCGGAAGGAGCCCGACGTTGCCGTCCGGGAATTCGACCGCGTGCTTGCACTTCTTGACGAGCCGGGACTCTCGGGTCTGCCGAACATGGAGGACCTGCGGCGCCTGGCGACAGGATTCCGCGATCTCAGCAAGGCGGCTGCGACTCCGCCGCCGCCGCCAACCGTGTCGAACGTTCCCGATCTTCCGCCGACAGCGCCCACTCCGGCGCCCGCGCCTCGAGAACCGGTGACCTACAGTGCGGGCGATGCGGGTGTCGTGCTGCCGGTTTTGGTGTCGAAAACCGTGCCTTCCTGGCGCCCACGCAGCGACGTCGAGAGACGCCAGCTGTTCCGCGGTGTCCTCGAGCTGCTGGTCGATGAGCGGGGCGATGTAGTTGCAGCGGCGTTGGGAAAGAGCGTTCACCCGGCTTATGATCCGGACCTCCTCGAGATGGCGAAGAGCTGGAAGTTCAAACCGGCGACGAAGGACGGCGTGCCCGTGAAGTACCGCACGACGGTAGAAGTGCGGCTGGGGCCGGGATAGTCCGGCTAAAGCCGGACCAACGCTACCCCACTTTCACCACCATCATCGTCGCGTCATCGAAGGGCTCGCGCTTGCCGCGATACTCGCTGAGCACGGTTTCGACGCGCGCCAGGAGATCCTCGGCGCCGACCGCCGAGACGAGAAGACTCTCGAGACTCTCGGCGCCGAACATTTCCCCCGCCTCGTTCTCGGCTTCAACGCAGCCGTCCGTGTAAAAGAACAGCAGATCGCCTGCTTCGAGTTGGACGCAGGCTTCGGCGTAGCCGCGGCCGGCGAGGAGGCCCACCGGCAGCCCGGACGAGGACATGCGTTCGAGCGCTTTCGCCCTGCGCAAGATGTACTGCGGATTGTGCCCGGCGTTCACGTAGCGCAACTCGCGCGTCGCGGGGTTGAGGATGCCCACGAAGAGTGTCGCGTAGATCGGTCCGGGCGTGTTCCCTTCGATGTCGACGTCGATCTCCCGTGCGATCGCGTCGAGATCCTGGCCAAGCGCGAGGCGGGTCCTCAGGGACGCCTGGATGTTCGCCATCAGGAGCGCCGCGCCGACCCCCTTCCCCGAGACGTCGCCGACGAGGAGCGCAATCCGCCCGTCATGCAGCGAGAAGTAGTTGAAAAAATCGCCGCCGACTTCCTTGGCTGGAACCGACACGCCCTTGATCTCGGTCAGCCCGAGTCGGAGCGGGCCCTGCGGCAGCATGTCGTGCTGGATTTGCCGGCCGAGCTCGAGCTCGCGCTTGATCCGCTCCTGCTCGACAGCCGACCGCTGGTGCTGTTCGACATCCTCGGCCATCTGGTTGAAGGCGGTGGCGAGCCTCCCGACTTCGTCCTTCGATCGCACCTTGACGCGCACGCCGTAGTCGCCGGCCGCGATGCGGTGCACGCCGTCGCTGAGCGTTGACAGATTCCGCGTCAGGCGCGACGAGAGCGGGACGATCCCGATGAGGGCGAGGCCGATGAACGCCAGGCCGAGGCCGGCATTGCGCGCGCTCGTCCGGCGGAGGGTCTGCAGGGAGTCGCCGACCGGACGGGCGATGCCGAACCGCAGCCCCGAGCCTGTCGGATCGACGGTCGACACGACGATCCAGTCGCCCACCCGGTTCGTGCCGGCCGGCCCGTCGGGCTTCGTGACGTCACCGCCGATCGCCTCGATCTTCCTTTTGTCCTCGACGGTCTGTGTGTAGAGGCGACCGTCCTTTCCGACGGCGAACGGAATCTCGCCACGATCCCGCCGCGTCGTCGTCAGCACCGTCGCGAGCAGATTCGGCAGGTTCACCTCGGCGTTGGCGGCGCGCACGACCTCGCCGTCGCGTTCGAGCGTGACGTCGAGCCGCGTCCCCGACAGCGCCGTCTTCCTGCGCGCTGGTGTCGTGCGCACTGACGTCGTGGGCGTCGCCCGCGTTAACAGCGTGGGAGGCGCGGCCTTCGTCGGAGGTCGTCGCGTCGTCGCCTTGGCCGCCTTCGATACTTTCTCCAAGGCGGCGGCCGCCGCGGCCTGCGCTTTCGCGTCCGCGGCACGCTGCGCTTCGGCCACTCGCTTCTGCGCTTCCGCGGTGCCGAGCTGAATCCCCTGCGCAATGCCGAGCATCCGTTGATTGACCTCGGCCATGATCCGGCGGCGCTCTTCCTCGGTCAGCTTTTCCCACTGCCCTTCGGGGACAAATTGCCGGACGATGTCGCGCCGCATCGGGCCGACGTCAATCATCATCCGATCGCGCGGCAGCGCGTCGGGGCTTGGCGCACCGTCGGCGCCAGGCGCAGGCGGGCGATCGGGAAACGGTGGAGGCAGTGGTGGCGGCGCGGCACCGTCAGCAGGCGCTGGTGCGGGCGCTGGCGCCGACGAGGGGACTGGCTGGACGCCTGCTGCGGGCGGCGTTGGCGGAGTCGGCGCAACTGGCGACGCTGGCGGTGGCGGTGCGCCGCGATTACCGTCCCCGAAACGCCCGCGCCCGCCGCCAGGCCCACCGCCCGGCCCGGCGCCAGGTGGACGAGGGCCGCGAAGGCCGCGCAGCTCGACGTTCTCGAGCAGCATCGCCATCTCGCCGAGCGCTTGCGCGACTTGCGTTTCCTCGTTGGTGGGAACGACGGCTGGTTCGACCGTGCCGGTCGTGGCCAGCGCCTCCGTCGCCGCTGTCGCAGCCGCGCGCGCGGCCGCGACGTCCATCAGGCGCTCGACCCGCTCGCTCAGCTGCGCGGTGACGACCTGCATCCGCTGACTGAGCTCGCCGGCGAGAAGCTCCGACTCACGCCCCGCCGCCTCGCGCAGCGCCCGCGCGTTACTGGCGTAGGTAATGAGCGTGACGGCCGCAAGCGGTACGACCGACAGGAAGAAGAACGCGACGATCAGGCGGAGCCGAAGACTCATTCATCTCAAGCTTACGCCAGGACACCTCAGCGCGCGCGGCGTTTCGCCGCCGCCCGGACAGGCTTCGCGATCACCGCCTTGGCGGCTTTTTTCTTGCCCGTGCTGACCCGATCGAGACTCTGCCGCAGCGCATCCATCAGGTTGACCACCTTCGGCGGCGTCTCCTCCTCGGTCGCGACCACTTCCTCGCCGGCAACCTTGGCGTCGATGATCCGCTGCAGCTCTTCCTGATACTTGTCGCTGTAGTCTGCGAGGTTCAGGGCCCCTTCGAAATTCTCGATCACTTGTTTGGCGAGCTTGATCTCCTCGGGCTTGACCTTGGCGGGTACCGAGTCGAGCTCTTCGATCTGTTCCATGCTGCGCACCTCTTTGGCGTGACGCATGGTGTACATCACCAGGCCCTTCTCGCGCGGCTGCACGGCCACGAGATACTCGCGCCCGTAGAGTGCCAGCTTACCGATGCCCGCCTTCCCTTTCATCCCCTCGCGCATGACGGCGAATGCTTCGCGCGCCATCGGACCGTCCGGCGCCAGGTAGTAGGGCCGCTCGACGTAGACCGGATCGATCGCTGACGCCTCCGTGAACTGCACGAGATCGATGACGCGCGTCGACTCGGGCCGCACCTTCGACATGTCGTCTTCGGTCATGACGACGTAGCGGCCTTTTTCGAACTCGTAACCTTTGACGATTTCCGAGATGGGCACCTCTCGCTCGCAGTGCGGGCACCAGCGCTTCTGCTGAATCCTGGTCTGACACTCGGCGTGCAGCTGGTTGAAGCTGATGGTGGCCGCCGCGTCTGTTGCCGGGAAGACCCGCACCGGGATCGTCACCAGGCTGATCTTCATGAAACCCTTCCACGTTGGGCGAGCCGCCATCTATGCGCTCCTTTATTGATCGGCTGGGGCGCCATTCCCTGGCGCCCTTCGCGTTCAGTATGCCGTTTTGGAGATCCGCAAACAGCATTGATTATCGGCCGCGTACGGCAGTTTCGGCATCGAGTGCACAATTTTGCACCACTGACCGGCGTTCGTCCCTCGGCGCCGACCTCGTACCGTTACCCCCAGAGGTTCTCAAGGACTGTATCTGCTTGAAAATACTGCCGATTGGCACGCCGCCTACTTGACGCTGAGCTTACAATGCTGGAGCACGGAAGGTTGTTGATTAATGACGCCAATTGGTTGAAGATGTTGGCAGTCGGTTACAGAGTATTCGGAGATTGAGCAGATTCGGACTTGGGGCATCCTCCTCCCGCCCCGACCTGGGTCGTCAGTCTCCGAATACTCGGTAATCGACTGTCCCTCCTTTCTCCCTCTTCCCTGTGAACTGGCGCGAAAAACCCGGCAGTGCGCGACCGATGCTCGCGACGCTCGCTGATCCGCCGCTGACCGGCGCCTCGCTCGTCTTCGAACCCAAGTACGACGGCATTCGTGCGGTCGTCGAGATCGAACCCGTGGCCACCCGCACGGCCGCCAGGGTGCGGGTCTGGTCGCGGCTCGGCAACGACAAGACGTCGCAGTTCCCATCCATCGTCGAAGCGCTCGCGTCGTTCGGCGCCGCCGCGCGCGAACCGCTCGTTATCGATGGCGAGATCGTCGCGCTCGATCGCGACGGGCGGCCGATGGGATTTCAGCGGCTCCAGGGCCGGATTCACCTGAGCGACGCCAACGACGTCGCGCGCATCGACCGCGAACAACCGGTCGCGTTCATCGCGTTCGATCTGTTGCGCGAAGGCAAGGACGATCTCCGCGGGCTGCCGCTCGTCGAGCGTCGGGCGCGGCTCGAGCGGCTGCTGTCGCGATCGCAATCGGAGACGATCCGCATCAGCGAGCAGGTCGCCCAAGACGGGCGCGCGCTTCACGCGCGCGCGCAGCAGGAGGGATGGGAAGGCCTGATCGTGAAGGACGCGACGTCGCCCTACCAGTCGGGACGGCGCAGCCCGTCGTGGCGCAAGCTGAAGCTCCATCACGAGCAGGAATTCGTCGTCGGCGGCTGGACTGAACCGCGCAACACGCGGCAGCATTTCGGGGCCCTGTTGTTGGGTGTGTACGAGGAAGATCGCTCAGGGCTCAAGGCTCAGGGGGCACGGATCAGGGGTCAGGGGGCCGGGGCGAAATTGATTTATGTAGGCCACACGGGCACGGGGTTCGATGAGCGCGAGCTCCAGCGCGTGTCGAAGCTGCTCAAGGCGCGCGCGCTGGCGCGCTCTCCCTTTGCCAACCCGATCAAGAGCAACGAGACCGCGCACTGGGTCACGCCCGATTTGGTCGCGCAGGTCCGCTTCACGGAGTGGACCGACGACGGGAAGTTGCGGCACCCGGTGTATCTGGGGCTGAGGGATGACAAAGACGCGAGGAGTGTTGTGAAGGAAGCGCTAAGCGTTAGCCGGAAAGACCAGCCTGCGCAAAGCGGGAAGCAGCCCAAACAAAGCGACAAGAAAAAGGGACGCACTCCTACAGGGAACGCCCTCTCCCAGATGCAGCCGGTCGTCGATCAACTGCAGGCGCTGGAGGACGCGCGCCGGGACGGCGCTATCGCGCTGCCCGACGGCAGCCGCATCGGCGTTACGAACCTGGCCAAGCTCTTCTGGCCGAAGCTCAAGCACACTAAGGGTGACCTGCTGCGCTACTACGCGAGTGTCGCGCCGTTCATCCTCCCCGTCGTCGCTGATCGCCCGCTCGTCATGAAGCGATTTCCGAACGGCGTCGACGATCCGGTCGCGTTCTACCAGCAGCGGAAGCAGAAGGAGCGGCCCCCCGCTGGCGTGCGCATCGAAGTACTGCCCCCTGACATCGATCCCATCGACGAGCCCGGCACCGAGCGATTCATCGGCGGCTCGCTCATCACGCTGCTCTACATGACCCAGCTCGCCGCGATCTCGCAGGATCCCTGGTTCTCGCGCGTGCAGTCGCCGATGGACGCCGACTACGTTGCGATCGATCTCGATCCCGGGGACGGCGCCACCTTCGCGCAGGTGCGCGACGTCGCCTGCTGGGTGCGCGATGAGCTCGAGGCGCTGCACGTCCCCGGGTTCCCCAAGACCTCAGGATCGCGTGGCCTGCACATCTACATCCCGTTGCCGGCCGACACGTCGTACGAATCGGGTCAGCTGTTCTGTCAGATAGTCGCGACGGTTGTCGCCAGCAAGCACCCGAAGGTGGCGACTGTCGAACGCATGGTCAAGAGGCGCCGGCGCGGCACGGTCTACGTCGACTTTCTCCAGAACATCCTGGGTAAGACGCTCGCGACGGCGTACAGCGCGCGGGCCAGCGAGTTTGCCGGCGTATCGACGCCGCTCGCGTGGGAGGAAATCGATTCAGATCTCGACCCGAGGGACTTCACCATCGTCACCGCACCGTCACGGTTCCGCGAGGTCGGCGATCTGTGGGCACGACTGCGAACATCAAAGCCCGCCCGGCTCGAACGGATCTTCGGGAAGTACTCGGGGAGAGTCTAACAACGCCGACGTCCACGTCTCTAAGAGCCTCTCACCGCAGAGAGACCGTGTTGCAAGTCAACGGGTCTGCGCGAAGTCTGGTCGAAAGGGTTGGCCCGTCTTGAGCACCCCGAAGGCCAGGTGGACGAGTTTGCGCATCACCGCGCCCACGATGAGCATCCGGTGTTTGCCGTCGGCGAGTAGCCGCGCCTGCAGCCGCTGCGCGATCGGGTTACAGCGCAAGGCAGTGAGCGCCGGAAAATACAGAGCCTTGCGAATCGCCGGGGCGCCGAGCTTCGAGAGGCGCGGGCGACGGCGCAGGGAGGTTCCAGAGCGACCCTCGCGTGGCACGACGCCCGCAAAGGCCGCCGCCGCGCGGGCCTGGCGGAAGCGGCCCATCGAACCGAATTCGGCGAGCAGCACCGCGGCCGTCGCGTCGCCGATCCCCGGAATCGACGTCAGGAGGTCGCGTTGCTGGCGCAGGTGCGGGTGCTGATCGACATGCGCGCGGATGCGCAGCCGAACGGCCTCCATCTCCGCTTCGAGGAGTGCAATCACATGCGTGAGAGAATCGCGCACCTCGGCCGACGGGTCGGCGGCGAGCCGGTTGCGCTCTTGCGTGCGCATCCCCTCGAGCGCGTCGAGCCGGCGCACAAGGGCCTGCAGTGCGCGCACCTCTGGCGGCAGAGGTACCCATGGCCGCGGCTGCTGCGTCGCACAGAACTGCGCAATCAGCCGGGCATCCGTCGGGTCGGTTTTGGTGCGGGTCAGACAACTGCGCGCATACGCCTCGATGATCGCGGGATTGACCACACTGACCACGAGGCCTGCATCCGCGAGGGTCTCTGCCACTCCGTCGCCATAGGTACCCGTGGCCTCCAGACACGCGTGCACCGGGCCTGCGTGGTAGCGCGCGATCCAGCTCCGCAGCGCGGCGTGGCCCGCGGCGTCATTGGCAAAGGCTTTCACCCGCACGCGCGCGTCTGGCAACCGGAGCGCCACATCGTACTTCCGCTTGGCGATGTCAATCCCGAGATACGCGTATGCCATCGATTCCTCCGTGCTCCGCGACGTCGTGTGCTGATCAGCCTTGTGCATTCATGCTCAGCTCCGCAGGAGCGGCATTCGAGACCGTCCGATCTGTCCGACGTCACACAACGGGCCCCGGGCACTCCTCTCTGCGCCGGGCTAGCAGCCAATCCGCCGACCAGTGTCACCGAGGCCCTCTCCCGGCGTCCCGGAAGTTTCCAGGCTATGGAAATGTGGAAATCTCACAAACCGAGATTCCCACATTTCCACAGCCATCATTCAATTCATACTGAACATACAAGGCCGCCGGCCCGCAGAGAAACCAAAATGGCTCTGCGACCTCAGCGACCTCCGCGGTGAAAAGCTTTTGGCAGCGAGCAACGATGGTGCCCTTACTCGCGGTCGAGGCCGACTCTGACGCGGTACTCGCCCGTGTTGTCCGCCAGGTGGTCGTCGTTCACGCCGAGGAACAGACGGCCTGAAGAGGGGACCACGAGCGACGAGCGGCCGCCCAGATAGATCGGCTGCGAGTTGCCGATCCGCGCGATCAGCGCCCCTGCGGGTTCCTGCGGCAGAGGCGCCTCGGCCGCGCGGCGGTTGCTCGACGCGCCAGCCGGGCCCGCGATGTCGTTCGCATCGTTGCTCAGTTGCACTCGCCCGTTGGCGTCCAGCGAGAGGATGTCGCCGTCACGCACCACCAAGCCCGTGTCGGTCCAGCGCTGCACGGGGTTGACGACAACGGCCAGTCCAGACGTGCCGACCGGCTGTGTAGCATTGCCCGCCCATTCGCGCCGTGTCAGGACGCCGTCCCCGTTGACGTCGAGGGCCGTGAAGCTTCGTCGTGATCCGCGCCACTCCTCGCGCGAGATGCGGCGATCCTGGTTGACGTCGAGCTCCGCGAACTGGCCGGGCGCTGGCGTCGCAATCTCGCCTCGCTCGTCGGGATTTCGTACCTCGTCGCCGGACAAAACACCGTCGCCGTTGCGGTCATTATTGCGAAAGGCCTGCGCGCTGCCGCGCCATTCCGCGCGCGTCACCACTCCATCTCGATCGGTGTCCATGTTCCGGAATCGCCCGACCGACGCATCGGTTCGACCAGAGCCGCGGGGCAGGACGGTGACGTCGGTCACCACTTCCCCGTCACAGTTCCCGGTACCGCGCGCGATGATCCGGTACGTGCCGGGCTTCGTGTAGGTATAGCTCTGTGTGGTTGGCACTCGCTCGATCGGGTATGTCACGGCCGTGCCGTCACGCTGGTCGATGAACACCGCGCCACACGGGTTCGAGCCGGAGATCGTCATGTTGATCGGCGTTCCGGCCACGACCTCGGCATCAGAAACGCGAATACCGGTTAGCACTCCTCTAGATTGAGCCGCTGCGTCCGCTCCAACGGACCACAGCGCGACCACTGCCAGAGATTTCAACGTTGTCTTCACCTGGGTCTGCACTTTGGCCTCCCCTACCGGGCTCCATCCATCAGTTGCACTGACTGACGGACCCGGCCGAAAGTATCGACATAGACTGACGCGTCGTCAGAAGGCGCGACTCCCAACAGATAGAGCAAGCTGCCATCACTCAACGTGGTCGTCGAGAGGCTGACGACTTCGCGCTCGCCACTGACTTCAGAGATGTTGGTCAACGTCGTCACAAGACCGTTGCGACCACCGATGTTTGTGCGCGCGTAGCCGCGCTGGCGCCGGAGCTCGGGATTCGTCCGCGCGAACGCCTGCAGCAGTCGGTCGGTGTTCTGCTGCAGCGAGCCGCCATCCGTTCGAAGGACGCCCAACTCCAGACCGTGCGTGAATGCCGACTGTCCGTCCTGCCCCTGGACGTAACCTCCGTCCGGAACATACATGACCGAGCCGCCACCACTACCGACCTGGCGCCAGTTCGCCGGAACGCTCAACCGCAAGAAGTCCGCTGGCTGGACCGTCTGCCACTGGCCGGAGGGCGCCTGCACGGCGCCGACACTGCCGGACGTTCCGACTGGCCCGACCGGCCCGGGTTGCCGGCGCTGCTGCTGCCGCTGAGCCACCTGCGCGGATGTTGGCGCGGGTGGAAGTCGAGAGAGTTGTGCATGCACGTCCGCGATGCGGTTCTGCGGCGCGGGACCGTCGACCTTCAACGTCTCGGACTCGCGAAGAATCGCCTCGTAGCGGTTCCCCGGGTCCGGGTGATCGCTCAACCACTCGGGCGCCGAGCTCCGCCGCTGCTGCTCGATCGTCCGGAACATGTTGGCCATCTGCCGCGGGTCGTATCCGGCTTCCGCCATGATCTGCGCGCCGAGCAGGTCCGCCTCGCGCTCGTACTCACGCCCGTACTTCAGGAAGTACACGCCGAGGCCGAGCTGCGATCCCTGTGCGATGATGCTGCCGGTCCGGCCGCCGACGATGCCACCCAGGATCTGCCCGGCGATCGAGCCAATCTGAAACTTCTGCCCCTTGGTCGCCTGCGCCGTCCCGTGACGGAGTATCACGTGGCTCAATTCGTGGGCCATCACGCCAGCGACTTCGCCATCCGTTTTCGCCGCTTCGATCATGCCGCGATGAAGAAATATCGGCCCGCCTGGAAGTGCGAACGCGTTGATGTCCTTCAAATTCACGACGTCGAAGCTGTAGCGGAATTCCGGCTGGCGCAGATAGTCAGGGATCTCGCCGATCAGCCGGTTCCCGATACTTTCGACGAAGTCCTCGGTGCGACGATCGGTGACCATCGGCAGCTGCTGACGCACTTCCGCCGCCGCCTGCTGACCGAGCTCGACGTCTTGCTGTGGTGAGAACCCGTTCGAATGGGGCTCGATGCGCGTCTGCGCACCAGCCGACAGCGTCAACGCAACGAGGATCGTTGCCGTGAGCAGCTGTTTACTCGGTTGACCTACTGTATGAGTTCGCCGGGTCAGTCGTTCAGCCATGCCCCGCTTGGTGCAAGGTCGACGCCAACATCGTGTGGCTTCAAGTTATTGCAAACAGGGGCCATGAGTTGGGGGCTCTGAAGCGAGCGTCCCCCGATGGGCTCATCCGGTAACCGACGAACCCACTTGTAGGTGGCGGAGCGGATATGATCGCCGTGGCATGGGAAAAAAGGATCGGCTGTCGCCGGCGGAGACCGCTGAGTCGTTCGGCGTCGGCAAGCTCACTCGTCATCTCTTCGTGTGCCTAGGACCGGACTGCGCCGACAAAGACGACGGCGAAGAGACGTGGGGCTATGTGAAGAAGCGGATGAAGGAGCTGAACATCGCCGGCGAGAGCGGCCCGTGCTACCGGACGAAGGTGGGGTGTCTGCGCATCTGCGACAAAGGTCCTATCGCGCTCGTGTATCCCGAAGGCGCGTGGTACCGCAACGTCACGCCCGACAACGCGGAGCGCATCATCCAGGAGCACCTGATCGGCGGGCGCATCGTCGAGGACTTGTGCTTCGCGAGGAACCCCCTGCCGACTCCCCGTCGATAGCGCCAGCTTGCGCCTGGCTCTGCCGGCCCAGTATGATCGGGATCCCATCGACCACTTCGCATGCGCGCCCGTAGCTCAGTTGGATAGAGCGCCGGCCTTCGAAGCCGTAGGTCGGGGGTTCGAATCCCTCCGGGCGCGCCACAAAACAGTCGGCAGTCGTGAGTCGGCAATCGTCAGTCTCAGTCGCTGGTCTCAGTCGTTAGTTCCAGTCGGCAGTCCCCGTCGGAGTTCCAGCGTCAGGCGGATCTGGTGCGGACCTTGGGCTTCCCGTTCAGCCGCCAGCCCGACGGGATAGTCCCGGAGGATCGGGGGACATTCGTATGCATGCCCGTTGCTGCCGTGATGCTGTCCCCAGGCGACTGTCGTCCGCTCTACTCCTCGTCGGTCTACTCTCGCCCACCGCCGCAGCCGCACAATCTGTGACAGGCACCATTTTCGGAACGGTCCGTGACGCGACGGGCGGGGCGATCGCCGGAACGAGCGTCTCGCTCACCGAAACGTCGACTGGCCTGTCTCGTATCGTCGCCACCGACCAGGACGGTGTCTACACCGCGCCGCTTCTGGCAACCGGCGACTACACAGTTCGAGTGGAGGCAGCAGGCTTCAAGTCCGAGTCGGTCACCGGCATCGTCCTCGGTGTCGATCAAAAAGTTCGCGTCGACGTCGACCTGACGATTGGGGAAGTGGGCGAAGCGGTTGTCGTCAGCGCCCGCAACTCGCTCGTGCAACGATCTGCCTCCGACCTGAGCGGCACGCTCGACGGCACCGAGATGCAGGCGCTGCCTCTGAACGGCCGGAATTTCGTGCAGTTGACGCGGACGCTGCCAGGCGTCGTCCGGGGAGTCCCCGGCGAGAACATCGACGGATCCAGCTCGATCGCCTGGCGCGCCTCGGCGTCGTTCTCGGCCAACGGCCAGCGAAATCGAGACAACAACTTCCTCCTCGACGGTCTCGACAACAACGAAGTGTGGCTGAATACAGTCGCCATCTACCCGAGCATCGATGCCCTCGACGAGCTGAAGGTTCAGACCGGCATCTATGCCGCGGAGTTCGGCCGGTCGCTGGGTGGCGTCGTGAGCCTGCAGACGAAGTCCGGCGGCAACACACTCCATGGCGGTGCCTTCGCGTTCGCACGCGATGACGCGCTCGACGCGAACGACTGGTTCAATAACCGCGCCGGACGGCCGAAGCCGGACTTCAGCCAACAGCAGTTTGGCGCAACGCTTGGCGGGCCGCTCGTCAGGAACCGGACCTTCTTTTTCGGCGACTACCAGGGCTGGCGCATCAAGCAAGACCTGACGCTCGTCTCGACCGTGCCCAGCGCTGAGATGCGGCTGGGCAACTTCTCCGAGCTGACCCGTGTCGTCTACGACCCTCGGACGCGAGCGCCATTTCCAGGCAACGTCATTCCGACCGAGCGCATCGACGCGGTCTCCGCAGGCATCATCGACCAGCTCTATCCCCTGCCAAACACCGCGGGCCGACTGACGACGAATGGGCAGACGATCGACAACTACGTGACTAATCCCACGCAAACGCGCACGGACAATCAATTCGACATCCGACTCGATCACAGCTTCGACCAAGCCAACCGGGCATTCGTGCGGTACAGCTTGCAGAAGGCCAATCGGGTGATTCCACCGGCCTTGCCCAATGGGGACGGCGGGCCATTTCCGGGCACGTATCGCATCGATGCTCAAAGCATCGCCTTCAACGATACGCACACGTTCGGGTCGCGGTGGCTGAATGAGCTTCGCATCGGCTGGAGCGGTATCAACCTGGGCTTCGTCAGGTACGGATTCGGACAAAACACAGCCCAGCAGCTCGGGATCCCCGGCATCAATCTCGACGCCCGGACGAGTGGAATGGTGACCATCGGATTCGCCACGCAGGACATGCGAACAGTCGGCGCCGGCGGCACGGGCACTGCCGATACGAGCGCGTTCCAGGTTACCGACAGCGTGACGCATGTCAGAGGGCGACAGACGCTCAAAGCCGGCGCCAGCTGGATCCTGCGCCGGCGCCACGTGTACTTCTCGGACAACCCCGCTGGGCCTCTTCGCCTTCAATACCTCTGTGACCTCCAGCTGCACTGGGATGATCACCGTGTGCATACCGGATCCCAACAGCGGTTTTTCATTCGCTACTTTCATTCTCGGCCATCCGAATGTTTTCAACCGATCGCTCATCGCCGCGCCGTACACCGAGCGGCGCGCTGAGTGGTCGGCCTACGGTCAGGACGACGTCAGGATCGGCGAGCGGCTGACGCTGAACCTGGGACTCCGGTGGGATCTGTTCATGCCCTATCGCGAAGACGATGACCAGCAATCGAACTTCGATACCTCGACAGGCCATTTCGTTGTCGCCTCCGACGACGCGGTGATGAATGGCGTCCGGGTCGGGCGGTACCTGCAGACGTACTCGAAGACAGATTTCGCGCCTCGCCTCGGATTCGCCTACGACGTCGGCGGGACCGGACGAACGATCCTGCGCGGCGGCTTCGGGATGTTCTGGAATACTCCCCTGACCGGCACGGCGTCGTCCAAAGGACAGAATCCCCCGTTCCTGCTTTCGCAGTTCAGGACTAATCCCTTGCCGTTCGTGCCGGGCCTCGACTACTCCGCTGGGAGCGCGCCGCCGACACCGACGACCGGTGGGAACTCGCGATCCAGTTTCGATCCCGGCTTCCGGGACGGATACGCTCAGCAGTGGTCGGTGAATGTGCAACGACAGCTCGGCGCGAGCTACATGTTCGAAGTGGGCTATGTCGGCTCGCGTGGGCGCCAGCTCGTCGTGATCGTCGATGTCAATCAAGCGCCGGCGCAGCTGGGCGTGGTCAATTCGAACGTCAACCGGCCGTTCTTTCGGGTCAATCCGGCCCTCGGCAGCGTGGCGCAGTTGCAGAGCAGGGGAACTCTCGACTATCACGCGCTGCAGGCGCGCTTCGTTCGCCGCTTTTCCGGGGGCCTGTCAGCCACGAGCTCCTACACGTTCGGCAAGGCGATCGACCTGGGATCCGAGACCGATGGCTCCACGACATTCCCGAACACGTACGACCTCGGCTACAACCGCGGACCTGCAAACTACGACGTCACCCACGTGCTCACGTCGACCTGGATCTACACGTTGCCGCTCGCTCGCAACCACTGGTTCGGCAACTGGCAAATCAGTGGTCTGCTCCTCGCGCGATCCGGGTACCCGTTTACGGTCTTCCAGAGCCAGAATCCCGTGTCGACGATGAGCGCCGCGGTCCCCGGACAGCTGTATCGGCCCGACAGGATTGGCTCAGGCTCGGTCGAGTCGCCGACGGTCGACCGGTGGTTCGATACGAGCGCCTTCGTGGCCCCGCGCGAGCCCACGGCCACGTTTGGCAACTCCGGGCGAAATATTCTCCGCGGACCCGGTCAGTTCACGATTGACGCCGCGCTCGCGAAACTGACCGGGGTTGGCGCCATCGAGACCGAGCTTCGGATCGAGGCGTTCAACCTGCTGAACAGCCCAGCGTTCGCCAACCCCGCGAACACGATCGACTCGGCCAATGCCGGGACGATTTCGAGCCTGATGCCCTTCACGCCGATGCGTCAGATCCAGCTCGGTTTGAAGGTAAGATTCTGATGGGCCGCCAATGGCGCATCCACCAGCCGCGTCGAGTCCCAGCATGGATCCTCCGGCCTCGCTCGTGCGGGCCGAACTCGACCGCATCCTCGCCAGCGAGATCTTCACTCGCTCGGAGCGACTGTCCGCCTTTCTGAAGTTCATCGTCGATCGAACGCTCGCCGGAGAGGGCCACGCGCTTAAAGAGCACGTGATCGCGATCGAGGTGTACGGCAAGGGTGTGGACTTCAATACCGCGGCCGATCCGATCGTGCGCGTCGACGCGCGCCGTTTGCGCGACCGGCTGCGCGAGTACTACGACACGGATGACGATCAGGGAATCGTCATCTCGGTTCCGAAGGGCAGCTACACGCCGGCGTTCCATCGCCGCGACAGCCACATCAATACGCCCGCTCCTGTTCAACCAGCCCCGAGCGCCGAGGCGATCGTGCCGGCCTCGACGCCAACACAGACGTGGAAACGATGGTCGATTGTCGCGGCCGCGCTCGCGTTGATGGGTGCCGGATGGGGCGTCGGGCGTGTGCTGATCGGTGACCGATCCGAGCCAGTACGCTTGCTCACCGCGACATCGATGCCGGGGGCGGAGGAGAACCCTGCGCTCTCTCCGGACGGCAACGTCGTGACATTTTCCGCGGCCGGATCATCGACCGACGCGAGCCACGACATCTGGATCAAGGCCGTGGAAGGCGACGCCCTGCGAAACCTGACCAACACGCCTGACGTGATGGAGAAGTACCCGAGATTCTCGCCCGATGGTCGGTACATTGCCTTTACTCGATTCGTCAAAGGCCGACCGTCCGTGTTCAAGGTGTCGGCGCTTGGCGGAGCTGAAGAGATGATCGCCGCGGACAGCGCCGAACCTGACTGGTTGCCAGACGGCCGATCCCTCGTCCTTGTCACGCACACGGCTGACGGACGCGTCGGACTCGTACATCACGTGCTGGAAACTGGCTCGCGCCGCCAATTGACGGAAGCGCCCAGGACGTTCGGAGACTCACACCCGCGAGTCTCCCCGGACGGAACCTCCGTAGCGTTCACGCGCTCCGGCCAGGAGCGATCGGCACTCTTCGTCGTGCCGCTATCTGGCGGCGAAGCCGTCGCGCTCGGCAGCTGGAACAGCGGCCAGATCGGCGGGTTGACGTGGACCCCCGACGGCCACGAGATCCTGGTGGCGCGACCGGCGACGAGCGGCAGGCGGCTGGTGCGAGTGAAGGTCGCATCCCCCGCGCCGGAGGTGCCGTTGGCGGGCGTTCCACACGGATCGATTCAGCCGTCAGTCTCGCAGTATCGCAGTGGACACACCTACCGGCTCGCCGTCGTCAGCAATCTGCAGGATGTCGGACTTCGCCTCGTCGATCTTCGGGCGCCCCGACAGGGCGATACGATCACGAGCCATTCGCCGTTCTGCGATGCCACCCGCATGGATACCCCGGGACGGTTTTCTCCGGATGGCAGCCAGGTCGCGTTCGCATCGGACCGGAGCGGCAACCAGCAACTCTGGGTCGCGAACCTGGATGGATTGGCGCTGCGCAGCGTGACAGAGCTACAGGATGCATTCGTCAGCCTCGGCTCGTGGTCTCCCGATGGGCGGTGGCTGGCATTCGACGCGACGATTGGCGACAAGACGCAGATCTATGTCGTCCCAGTGGGTGGCGGAGCGGTCAAGCGCGTCACAGACGGAACCGCGACCGAGATGGATCCCGAATGGTCGAGGGACGGCCGATGGATCTACTACGCGTCGAACGAATCGGGCCAATTCGCGATCTGGAAAGTGGCGGCCAGCGGCGGGGCCCGCACGCAGCTGTCACCTGAGCTTGGCTTCGGACCCCGCGAGTCCCCGGACGGCCGCAGCATCTACTTCATCGACAGTCCCAGGTCTTTCGGTCTTGGGCCTGTCGCCACACTCAAACGCGTCTCCGTCGACGGGGGTCCAGCCGAGAGGATGGATGTCCCAGTCATGCCAGGCGCATGGGACGTCACCGATGCCGGCATCGTGTTCGTCTTCGTCCCAGGTCTCGGTGGATCGATTGACTTCGCGCGTGCACCGGATGTGTTGCAGCTTTACGATTTCGCCGGTCGACGCATTCGCACGCTGGGAACGTTGGCCTTCCGTGTCGGGCCTTACGGGGCGACCCGCTTCCTCACGGTATCGCGCGATGGCAGCTGGGCAGTGGCCAGCCACGTCGACCGCTGGGAGCGCGACATCCTCGTCGTCGACAGGTTCCGGTAAACAGAACCGCAACTCAGTCTCCCCATCGGAGTTCCACCAAACGTTGGGAAACCTCTCGGTTTTTACATGTAAAGCACTGTAAACACCTGCCGGCGCCCTGGACGGTACGGTCATCTTCGCCGCCTCGACACACGAGGGGGCGGCGATGGCACCAGCCAGGATTGCTCGCGCGCGCATCGTCATTCTGACCGCGGGATTGGTTGGAACGCTGACCTCGCGAGTCCCTGCTGTCGAGCCGGATCAGGTCCTCGAATTGAGAATGCTCACCTACGCTGCGTTCGAGACGGCCGAGGTCCAGATCGCAATTCAGACCGCACAACCGCTACTGGCTTCCGGCGGCATCCGGACCGAATGGCGCCAATGCGTGGGCAACGACGGCTGCGCTGAATCCTCCAGCGGCCGTCCTTTCGTCCGCGTGCAACTGCTTCCCATCATGAAGTCATCGGATCCGTCAACTTCGGGCGATGCGATCCGCGCTTCGACGGGACCGATGGTCGCGCTGGTTTACGTTCCCAGAAATGAGGAGATCGTTCAGACGCTCCGCCGAAGTCGCGAGGGGCGTTCGAATCCAGTGCTGTCGACACTCACGACGGGACATGTCGTCGGCCTCACGATCGCGCATGAGGTCGGCCATCTGCTGGGGCTGTCTCACACGTCGGTCGGCGTGATGAAGCCACGACTGAGCGCGGACGAAGTGGTCATGGCGCGCACATCTGCACTCGTCTTCCTGCCGGATGAGCGTGAGCGTATGCGTCATGCGTTTCAAACTCTGACGCTCGACAGCGCCACGCCTGCCGAAGTCCTGACGCGAAAATCCCGTCAGGACGCTCCCGGCCGGTAGGATCACCCGAGCTCTGGTCGTTCGCGACTGAAGCGGCTCCCGAAACGAGGAGGCCAGCGACGCCGCTCGAGAACCCCAATGCTACAATCCGCCGGTCAGCTCTCACAGTAAAAGCATCCACCGAGAGCGCAGAGTTCGCTGAGAATTACCCTGAGGCTCTGCGTCCTCAGCGCGCGACATCGGGGAAATCTGAGTTTTCATTAGACTCAAACTTCTCAGATTCAAAGCTCTTCACCGTTGATACCGGGCCGCGTCCGATCGGCCGGATGCTCCAAGGCGCCGTCGTCGACCCGTTCGGCCATTTGTGGCTTGTCGGGAAGTTTCTCGACTAGAGCCACGGCCTGCACAGACAACAGGGACACAACAGCCACAGATTACACGGACAACACACGGATCGGATCTGTGGGATGGCGTCCAGCCCGCGGGCCACTCCCAACCCAATTTGGCCAGAATCCGTCTAAACAAGCCAATCGGCGTGCGCCCGAGAGGAGAAACCCGTGGACAGCTGGAAACGAGACATCGTCTATGCGGTGCGGTCCCTCGCCTCCGCGAAGAAGTTCTCCGCGATCGTCATCCTTACCCTCGCGTTGGGGCTGGGGGCGAATACGGCAGTCTTCGGCGTCCTGCACGCCGTCGTGCTCCGGCCTCTGCCGTATGACGATCCGGACCGGCTCGTCCGCGTGTATCACGTTGCGGGCGAGGCCGACAATTACATGCCCCAGCCGGCGTTCCGCGCGTTCAGGGACAACAGCACGACGCTCGATCTGGCGCCGGTGTACACGTACAACAGCGAGGGCGCGGACCTCACCGATCGCGCGCAGCCCGAGCGCGTCAACGTCCTGCCGGTCGGATCCGACTACTTCCGCGTGATCGGCGTGGGGATGCTGGCCGGGCAACCGTTCGACCGAGACGCCGAGCGCGCCAATGCCGGCGTCGTCGTCATCAGCGAGCGGATCTGGCGCGAGTACCTGGGCGCCCGCGCCGACGCGATCGGACAGACGTTGTCGATCAACGGCGTCCGTCAGCAGATCGTCGCGGTGGTGCCCGATGCGTTCGAGGACCCGCTCGTGCCCGGCGTCGAGATCTGGACGCCGCTCGACTTCCAGAGTGCGAACCGGACGCAGTGGTACAACCACTACCTGAGCGTCATCGGCCGGCTGCGGCCCGGAGCCACGCTCGAGCAGGCGCAGGCAGAGTTGAAAACCATCGCGCTCCAGATCGAGCCCAACTACGGCCAGAGCCAGACTCGTCGATGGGCGCGCGTCACGCCGCTGCAGGTTGACACTGTCGGAACGGCAGGAAGCCTGCTGTGGATACTGCTCGGCGCGGTCGGGCTGCTGCTGACGATTGCCTGCGTGAACGTCGCCGGGCTCGTCCTGGCGCGAGGCGCGGCGCGCGAGCAGGAGCTCGCCGTTCGTGCCGCGCTCGGCTGCTCGCGGTGGAGGCTGGCGCGCCAACTCATCGTCGAAAGCCTGCTGCTGTCGCTCGCCGGCGGCGTCGTCGGCCTCGCCAGCGCGCAGGCCGTCACGCGCCTGCTGCTCGCCGCCGCGCCCGAATCGGTCGCCCGCGTCGCCGCCGGCTCGAGCGGGAGCGCTGCCGTCTTCGCTTTTGGTTTCGTCGTCGCGCTCGTGGCCGGACTCGCGTTCGGTCTCGCACCGGCGCTGCAGCACGCGCGCCCGAATCTCGAGGGCGTGCTGCGGGAGTCAGGCCGCGGCACGAGCGGCGGCCGCCGTCAGGCCCGCTTCCGCCAGGTGCTCGTGATCTCCCAGATCGCGCTCGCCCTCGTGCTCCTGACCGGCGCCGGCCTGCTGTTGCGCAGCTTCGAACGGCTCGCGGACGTGAACCTTGGCCTGCGCGCCGAGAACGTGCTGACCTTCCAGGTGAACCTTCCTGCCGGCCGGTACTCCGAGCCGGAGCGGCGGGCGGCGTTCCATGTGGCGTTCCAGGATCGGCTGGCAGCCATCCCCGGAGTGAAAGCCGCCGGCGCAGTATCGAGACTGCCCGTGACCGGCACGTATCACACGTGGACCAACGGACGAACCGACAGGCCGGAGAACGCCAACGTTGGGGCCGATCAGCGCGTCGTCGAAGGTCGCTTTTTCGAAGCGCTGGGCATCCGCGTCCTGCGCGGAAGAACGTTCAGCGCACAGGATGGCGCCACGCCACGACAGGTCGTCATCAACGACCGGCTCGCGCGAACGCTCTTTCCGGACGAAGACCCCATCGGTCGCCGCCTTCGCGTGTCTGGCGGCGAGGCCGCAATCATCGGCGTCGTTGCCGACGTCGCGGTCGCGGCGCGCGCGGCGACGCCGGCGATCGTCTATCACCTGCATCGCCAATTCGCGGCCAATCGCAATTGGGCGCTCACCGAAGTCGTGTCATCCGACGTGCCAGCTGGGCGACTCGTCGACGACATCCGTCGGGAGCTTCACGCCATCGATCCCGCGCTCGTGCTCTATCAGCCCAGGATGCTCGCCGACATCATCGGCCGCGGCATCGTCCAGGAACGGTTCGCTCTACTCGTGGTTGCTGCCTACGCGATCCTGGCGCTGACGCTGGCGGCGGTCGGGCTCTATGGCGTCCTGAGCTATTCGCTGAGCCGGCGCCAGCGCGAGATGGGCATCCGCCTGGCGCTCGGCGCCCCCACGAGCGCCGTGCGAGCGCTCGTGGTCCGCGAAGGCGCGGCGATCGCGCTCGTCGGAACGCTAGTTGGATTGGCCGGCGCGCTTACCGCCACTCGCGCCCTCGGCACGCTCCTCTACGGCGTCACGGCCCGGGATCCGATGACGTTCGCGGTCGCCGCGGCAGTGCTTATCGCGATCGCGCTCCTCGCGAGTTGGATTCCGGCCAGGACCGCGACACGCATCGATCCGATCAATGCGCTGAGGACTGAAGGATAAAGACAGTCGTTAGTCTTCAGTCGGTAGTCGTCAGTCACAGTCGACAGTCTGAGTCGACAGCCACAGTCGTCAGTCGCAGTCCCGCGGTGATTGTCAGTCCCAGTCGAGCGACTGCCCACCTTGGACAGTAGGATGACAGCGGACGACTTAACGACGGGGACGTATGCTACGATTGCTGTTCGCGTCGGCGCGGGTGGTCGAAGCAGACGATGGACTGCGCCTGTCGACTTGGACTGTCGCGCCCGTAGCTCAATTGGATAGAGCGTCGGCCTCCGGAGCCGAAGGTTGCAGGTTCGAGCCCTGCCGGGCGCACCAACACAGTCGGCAGTCTTCAGTCGTAAGTCGGCAGTCGCAGTCGTCAATCAGAGTCGACAGTCCGAGTCGACAGTCCAAGTGGTTCAATTCGCGTTCCGAACTGACACCCAGGTCCGACTCGTCCTTGTGAGTTGCGTCTTTGATTGACGATGCTGCCGACGACGGCCGACTCCGACCTGACGACTGTGACTGCCGACCGACGACTGAAGACTGCCGACTGAAATGTCTTCTTTAGATTACGAAATCCTCGATCCGCGATTCCTCGACTGCTTCAATCGAACTGCGCACGTCGAACGCCTCTGGACCGGCGCGCGATGGACCGAGGGCCCGGCCTACTTCCCCGCCGCGCGCCACCTCGTCTTCTCGGACATCCCCAACAACCGGATGTTGCGATACGACGAGTGCGACGGCTCGGTCAGCGTGTTTCGCCAGCCATCCGACTATGCCAACGGCAATACGGTGGATCGCCAGGGCCGCCTCGTCACGTGCGAACACGGCGGACGGCGCGTCGTCCGAACCGAGCATGACGGCCGCCTGACCGTCATCGCCGACAACTACGAGGGCAAGCGGCTGAACAGCCCAAACGACGCCGTGGTCGGATCGGACGGATCGATCTGGTTTACCGATCCGCCGTACGGCATCCTCTCGGATTACGAGGGTCACAAGGCCGACAGCGAGCTTGGGAAGAACTACGTGTTCCGCGTCGACGGCGCGACCGGCGAGATACGCGCCGTCGTTGACGATTTCGTCCGCCCTAACGGCCTGGCCCTGTCCGCCGACGAACGCCAGATCTTCATCGTCGACTCGGCCGGCGGGCATCTCCCGAAGCACATTCGCGTCTTCGACGTCAGCGCAGAGGGCACGCTGTCCGGCGGCAAACTGTTCGTCGATTGTGCGTCAGGGCGTTTCGACGGCATGCGGTTCGACGCTGCGGGCCGGCTGTGGGCGGCGACCGACGACGGCGTGCACTGCATCGCGCCGGACGGCGTGTTGATCGGCAAGATCCTGATCCCCGAGATCTGCTCCAACGTCGACTTCGGCGGACCGAAGCGCAACTACCTCTACATTTGCGCGACGACGTCGCTCTATGGGGTGCGGCTGCACGTGAACGGGCTGAAGACGTTCTGACACATGGATGTTTCGACGGAACGCGGATTGCGCGGAATTCTAGGCGGGACGCGGATTGCGCGGATTTCTTTGCGGACGAGGATTGCGTGAATTCTTTGATGCGTGGCTCGTCGTGCCGGGCGGCCCTGCCCGGCAGAGAGATGCTATAATCGGCAATTGTCCCTACCGCGTCGGAGCAGCCATGCCGACGCCGCGCAACTCAGTGGGCCGCTAGCTCAATTGGCAGAGCAGCAGACTCTTAATCTGCGGGTTCTCGGTTCGATTCCGAGGCGGCTCACCACTTCTTCTAAAGAATCTGCGACTTCTTGAATGTCTGGTGGAGCACCGCTCTCGTCCTGACAGCCAATCTGACAGCCAATCGCATCATCCATGCGCTTGGCCGCCTCCGCCTGAAGGCCGAGAAGAACGTGTGAGTACGTCGTGAACAGCAAATGTCGGTAGCGTCACACGGCGACGGCTCTGCTTGCTCTTCGGTTCAACGAACTGGAGAGCACGATCTGGAGGGGATCGTGGGGAAGTTGAAGTGGAGGCGCGACTCACCTGATGGCGCTTCAACGTGTAAAGATCAAGAATAGTAGCTACTCGTAGATCGAGCGCAGCTCGGAGTTGTTCGAGCAGTCGCGCAAGCGTCTCAGAACGAATAGCTCGTCCGTTGCACATGCCGACGGAGCAGGATCTAGTCAACCGAGTGACGACCCTCGAACAGGTCTTGGCGCAGGAACCGTACCGCTCGGCACGCCGGGTCTTTTGGATCACTGACGCCGGGTGGGCCCACCGCGGCGCCAAGGGCGACGCACGGTTGCTGCAGCGCTGGCCCAACCGGATGCCGATTCACACGCCCCGGCACGCGAGTTGGCTCAACCAGATCGAGATCTACTTCTCGATTCTGCAACGCAAGGTCCTCACGCCGAACGAGTTCGCCACCTTGGCCGCGCTTGAACACGCACTCCTCGCGTTTCAGGCGCGCTACCAAACGATCGCAACGCCGTTCCGCTGGACGTTTACACGGGCCGATCTTCAGCAACTACTGACTCGGCTTCTCATCGCCGCGCCCGTGGCGCGGTCGGCCGCGTGAGGGTGCAGAATACGTCACCGTAATTGTGAAACACTGGACTAAGGAGTGCGTCGTGTCTTACAGCATCATTGACGGCAGCAAGAAATGGCCTTTCGCCAGAATCCCGTTCACCATAGACCAGCTTTCATTCCCACCCGGGTCGCCTCAGCGCGCCAACATCGATAACGCTGTAAACGCCTGGAATACAACTTCAGCCGTCGTCCGCATCGTCCCGCGCCAGAGCGAACCTGACTTTGTCCACATCATCCCGGACCAGGTGAGGACCTCCGCTGACGTCGGGCGCAACGGCGGGCGCCAGGAAATCAACGCGTCGTTTTTCCCGGCGGTACCGGTGAACGGCGGCGTCGCAGCCATTAACCAGCTCGCAAACCAGGTCGACTGCTTCTACTTCGACGGGGCCGGCGCACTGAGGGTCAACTGGGTTGTCGGCGTCGGCACATGGGACGGTCCAGTCGCGCTAACACCGCCGGGGACGGGCCAGCCCGGCCAGCGAATGGCGACAATAAGGCAGTCGGATAACCAGATCGACGTACTCTACGTCGACAACAACGGCGTCGTTAACGTTATGTGGGTCATAGACGGTGGCGTCTGGCAGGGGCCGGTCGGCTTGACCCCTCCCGGCACCGCCGCGCCCAACTCCCCGTTGGCGGTCGAGCGTCAACTCGACAACCAGATCGACGCTTTCTTCGTGGGCAGCAACGGCGCCGTGCAGGTAATGTGGGTGGTCGACGGCGGCATCTGGCAAGGACCTGTAGGCATCACCGGTCCCAACCTTTTCGCAGCCGGGACGCCGATCGCAACGGCACGGCAAACGGACAATCAGATCGACCTGTTCTTCGTCGATGGCAACGGCGTCGTTAACGTTATGTGGGTCATAGACGCCGGGGTTTGGCAAGGCCCCGTTGGCCTGACGCCGCCCGGAGCCGCGCCGCCAAGGGCGCAGCTCGCGACCGCGAGGCAGCTCGATAACCAGATCGACCTGTTCTTCGTTAACGGCAGCGGTGTGGTCAACGTCATGTGGGTGATCGATACCGGCGTGTGGCAGGGTCCCGTTGGCCTGACGGCACCGAATGCAGCCGCTGCCGGGCGTGACCTTGCTACTGCCCGCCAACTGGATAACCAGATTGACCTGTTCTTCGTGGACGGCAACGGCGTGGTTAACGTGATGTGGGTGATCGATGCCGGTATGTGGCAGGGTCCCGTGGGCCTGACAGCGCCGGGAACCGCCGCTGGGGGCACGCCGTTGGCCACGGCAAGGCAGACACCGAACCAGATCGACCTCTTCTTCATCGATTCTGGCGGTGGCCTCGACGTCATGTGGGTGATCGACGGTGGCGTATGGCAGGGCCCGATAGTCTTCTCTCCTGGCCGGTTCGCTGCCGGTTCTCTTATTCACGAATTGGGACATACGATCGGCCTGTACCACGAGCACCAGAGGCCCGACTCCGGCGCCTTCGTGACGATCGTGGGTGGCGGGCCGCCTAACTACGGCGTAGTGGCCGGCGCGGCGCCCGTCGGCCCGTACGATTGCGGCTCGATCATGCACTACGGCCCGCGCGCGACACCGCCGACATTGAGCGTCAACAACCCTACAACCTGCACCAACGTCGGGCAGCGCGCCGCCCCGAGCGCCGCGGACGTCAGGGCGGTGGACTACCTGTACGGCCGTGTGACGACGCCGGGCGCACCCGTTGCCGTCAGCCCACAAACGCCCGGCCAGCTCGATGCGTTTGTAGCGGATATCTACGGCTCCATGGCCGTCAAGTGGGTGGTCGATGCGGGCGTCTGGCAGGGCGCGGTCGAAATCAGCGCACCCGGAAGCATGGCGCCGGGGCAACCGTTGGCCACGGAGCGGCAGCTCGAAAACCAAATCGACCTCTTCTTCGTGGACGGCAACGGTGTGGTCAATGTCATGTGGGTCGTGGACAACGGCACCTGGCAAGGCCCGGTCGGCCTGACACCGCCGGGCACTGCCTCCCCCCGGTCTCAACTCGCCACAGCGCGTCAGCTGGAGAATCAGATTGACCTGTTCTTCATCGGCCCCAACGGCGCCGTCAACGTCATGTGGGTTACGGATGCCGGCGTATGGCAAGGACCCGTGGGTATCACACCCCCAGAAGCAGGACAGCCCGGCGGACCGATCACCGCTGCGCGACAACTCGACAACCAGATCGACCTGTTCTTCGTTGACGGTAATGGCGTCGTTAATGTCATGTGGGTGGTTGACGGCGGTGTCTGGCAGGGACCCGTAGGCATCACGCCGTCCGGCACCGCCGTGCCCTTCGCGCCGATAGCGGCCGAGCGCCAGCTGGACAATCAACTTGACATCTTCTTCGTCGATGGCAGCGGCTTCATCAACGTGATGTGGGTCGTGGATGCCGGCGTTTGGCAGGGGCCCGTGCGTATATCCGGGGTGCGTGCAACGACGCCCGGCGCTTGGGTGGCAACGGGGAGACAGCTCGACAATCAGATCGACCTGTTCTTCGTAGACCGGAACGGCACCGTGAACGTAATGTGGGTGGTGGACGCGGGCGTGTGGCAGGGGCCGGTTGGCATCACGTCCCGCGACGCTGCACCACCGGGAGCGCCAATGGCCACGGGCAGGCAGCTCGTCAACCAGCTCGACCTGTTCTTTTCCGATCGCAACGGCGCGGTCAACGTCATGTGGGTGGTCGACGCGGGTGTCTGGCAGGGACCTGCTATCGTCTAAGAGCTTGCTGAAAAATCCTTCAGTTTAGAGATCGACAGATCGACGATCGCGTACTACCATGGCCGGCATGCGAGGAGACGAAGCCCGCGCAACTACTGGGCGCCGCTGGCGCTCGGCGAGCTCCGTCACCACTTTCTCTAAGAAATCCTGTGATGGTCAGTCCCACCCCATTAACTGACACACTTACTGACACACTAACTCCCAAAGGATCGTGATCCAGGGGCGCGCAGCTTACCGAAAACGCATAGCGCGACCGAATCTCCCGCCAGAACCTTCACGGTGCAGGAGCCTCGATGCCTATCAGACACGGCAATCGGTGGCTGGTTTTTCTCCTCATTGCAGCACTCGGTTGCGCGACGATCGCAAGTCTGACTGATGCCAACGCAGTAGCAACCAGCCAAACCACTGACGACAAGCTCATCGCGATCGACATACTCCTTGAACCGGATCAGGCGATGATCGCCAAGGCCGGGGCGATCAACGCCCGGTTACGTGGCAACTATCCGGGCGGATACGAGCTGGACGCCACACATGCGCCACACGTCACCATGCTGCAGCGCTTCGTGCGCGTGAAGGACTTTGACGCGGTGACCGCTGCAGTGCCGTGACGACGACGCCAGGCAGTCGTACCGTTCGACGACTGCGAGCCGACATCGGTTCTGCCGTTCTCAGGGTCGTGCGCACCTTGCGCCATTCGACGTGCAGCGCCTCGAGCTCCTTCCGCACCGTTCGCCGCCCAGATCCACTACTTCTGCACACTGCTGTCGACGCCGATTCCTGCAGTTCGGCCCGTCGCGACGCTCGTAGTGCTGGCAATCGCGAACATGCCGTTGTCGAGTCTGGGAAAGGAACTTCGCGTCCACAAGCGCGGCGAGGACGGGGTCCAAGGTCTCGGAATCGAGACCGAACAGGCACCCGGCCTGGGCCGCCGTGAGGCGGAGACCGGGCATCTCGAGGTATTCCGCACGGATTCGGCACAGCAGTTCTGCAAACGTAACGCTTGAGCATGGACGCGCGGCCACGACGGGCCTCCCATCAGGAAAAGGATCTCTAGTGAGGCACCGAACGACAACGGCGGATTACTGAGCGCCGCGCGTCTCAGTGGACTTCGGCGGAGCTGGCGCGGTCGCGCTGGCCAGCGTCGCAGTCAGCCAGCAGAGTCCGTGCCCGGTTGATCACGCAGGTCACATCGATCTCCGCAATCTCGCACCAGTAGGACAGCATCGGTGACCCCGATAGAAATGATCGTGCGCTGGCACTGTTGATCCGCGCTCCGTTCGGATCGCGCACATCTCGAATGGCCTGACCGATGACGCGCGCGGCAAGTGATCGGTGAGCAGATACCTGCATGGGGCACCTCCATCACGATGGGAGAAGACTTTCAGCGCCGAACTGTCGAACCTATGGCGCGCACAAAGAGCGTGAACCGCCGCGGCGGCACTCCAGCGCCGAACACACGGAACCGGCATGACACGCCGATCCAGAGTGCCTAGTGGAAAAGCTTAGGTGAGGGCTGTTGCGCGAGGTCGGGGAGGATTCCCCGGCGGGGTGCGGCAGTGCTCAGGAAAGCGATGGTTTGAGCATACGCTCTTTAAGAGGCGCAAACAAGGGATTCGGCCTGCTCTTCTGTCGCGATCATCGAGCTCGTCGCGCACGAGCTCTTAGTCTGCGGGTTCTCGGTTCGATTCCTAGGAGGTTCACCACTCAATCCAAACAACTTGGGGCGTTCACGCTCGTCGGCCGAAACCGCCTCCGGTTGCGCGGGGTTGCGGATGGCTGCAGCGCATCGAGTCGATCGGCGTCGCGTCTGGTGTCGTCGGGCAGCCAACGGGCGCGGCCTTCGGCTGAGTTGACGCGACGGAGTTGGACGAGGGAAGGACCGGCGGTCGACAGACACCGCATGGACCGCAGCGCGCAGCGGCCTCCTTGAGCTGCATCGGGATCTCGCTCTCCGGCAGGGAAGGAGGAATCCTGACCGAACGCGCTCTGGTTGGTGTAGGATGCGACCGATCAAGGGATGTCAAATCGGAAATAGCGATTTTCGAGGTAGCCTCGATGCGGTGACGGTTTCCAATAGGCGGAAGGAGACAGTTATGAGGATCCTCCTTTTCAAGACGACGCTGATGAACTGCTCAACTATCCTCATGCTCCTCTTCACACCCGGCAACAGCGCAGCCATACCTATCCAATTCAGCGAAACCGGACACTCATACGATTTCATCTGGGCTGGAGAGATTACCTGGACGGAAGCCAACCGTGAGGCTTCGTTATCAGAGTATCTCGGGCACCAGGGATATCTCGCGACGATCACGTCGCAAGGCGAAAACGCCTTTCTCTATCAGACGTTCGGACACATTTTCTGGGAAGGATGGCTCGGTGGTTGGCAGGATCTGAATTCATCGCCATCAGCCAACTGGCACTGGGTTACGGGCGAGCTGTGGGACTATACGAACTGGGCCGGCGGTGAACCAAATGACGGAGCCGGCACGGGGGAGGAGCGGTACCTGCAGATGTGGGGCTTCGGGACCATCGCGCCCGGCCGGTGGAACGATGATGCCAACGACACCAACCTTGGCAACATTGGAGGGTTCCTCGTAGAGTACGACGACGCGCTCGCACCGATCCCGGAGCCGGCGACCCTGACACTCTCAGCGCTCGGACTCGGCATCGCCGCGTGCCGGCAATACTGGCGAAAGCGTCGCCAGTCGCTTTAGAAGTATTGACTGGCAAATGCCCGGGATCTGTTTAAGCTGAGAATGGGTGCGAGGGTGAATCAGGCGAGGAGGTCGTGTCTGTCAAGTGGTGGAAACGTCTGATCGCGTCATTGTCCCGCACGTGATCGCTGCGTACCTACGCCGCCCGCTTCATGGACCCCATCTCCTGCCAGCCATCCATCTTCCGGAGCTTTACCTGACCGGTGCGCAACAGACCGAAGAGCAGTAAGAGGACTGCATCCTGCCCAGGTAGGCTCGCTTGCGTCTTCGTCCGGCGGAATTCCTCGTTGATCCGCTTTCATTGATGATTGGTACGAAGTATTGAGCCGAGGTTCGCGCTTCCCGAACGAGTAGGTCCCGCTATCACTTCGTCGGCATCAGACACTCCGCTGGAAGCGAATCGGGATGCACACGCTCTCTTCGTACCTGCTGTCGTTTCTGCAGGTCATACTCGTACAGCCACGGTTGATTCGAAACGCCACCGTAAAGACCGGCTAGACGCACCCGCAACCTCCAGCGCGCAATCGTGGCACTGTCCCGTTGGCGCCGCGGCTCAGCGCGAGGTCGTTCGCCGGCCATGCGGCAAGGGGAGTGGGCTCATGCGACTACCAATCTTGATCGGGCTTGCTGGACTGATTGCCGGCTCTGCTTCGGCCCAGATCGTAACTGACATGACACCCATCGTCGCGTTCGCGCAGGTCATCCCATCGGGCGTCGTACATAAACCCTCCCGCGTGCTGCTAGCATGGAGGAAATGTGCGTGAAGGCTCCCGGGCATATACTGCGCGGGGCGATTCAGGCGTCGCCGTGAGGCCTGGATCGAGACCGCAGCACCCAAAGCGTGGTCGTTATGGGAATCAAGGTTCGGGGCTCTTGTAGGCGCCGAACGTTGGATTCAGCCCGCGTGCTGACACGACGCAACGGGGCCGCAGGCGACCAGAAGACTGCTTCCAAAACTTACACGCCTTCGGCGGCACGGGCGCAAGCCGACGAGCGAATGAGCGTCAGTCGTCGGTTGACAGCGCGGTCGAGGCACCCTACGCTGGTTTCATGAACCTGCAGGTTCCGCCCGAACTCGAAGCAAAGCTGACCCGCCTGGCCACAGAGACGGGGCGCTCCGTCGACCAAGTTGCGCTCGACCTGTTGGCCAGCTCGATAGACCACGACGAGTGGTTCCGTGCCGAGATCGAAAAGGGCCGCGCCGCCGCACGTGAAGGCAGGCTGATCGAGCACGATGACGTCGCCGCTCGAATGGATCGGCGATATCGCGGCTGATGCGCGTCCGCTGGACGACTGACGCCGCGGACGATCTCGAACGGATCTGCGACTACATTGCAGAAAACCGTCCGGAGTCCGCGCGACGGGTGGCGCAATCCGTGGTGGAGCGCATCGGCACGTTGGAAACGTTCCCGCATCTTGGGCGCCCTGGTCGCGTACATGGCACGCGAGAGATCGCCTTTCCTCCGCTCCCGTTCGTAGCGATTTACGAGGTTCGCGAGGAACAGGTAGTCGTCCTGCGTACTGCATGGAGCGCAACGGTGGCCGCAACCGTAGTTCAGTGAAGACTTCAGAACTTTTGTTGCCGGAAGCGGTTCGTCGTAAAGCAGCGGTCAGCGTCGGCGGCGAGCACGCTTGGCGCGCACGCGACGTTGAGGAAGTGATCCGAGAGGCTCGTGCATTGGGGTTGGGTCCCTTGGCGGCCAAGTGCAATTTCAGACGCATGAGGGAGTCTGCGAAGCCTACTGGTTGAACCTCGATCCGCAGCCGCAGCGTGAAGGCGAGCCGTGGCCGGACTGCGTATCGCGGTCCTCGGACGAGGCGATCGAGGGTGTTCGTCGCCTCAATCGCTCGACGGACTTCAAGTCGGTGGCGCGAGAGTGGGAGTCGATTCGGACGAAGATTGAGCGCGAAGCTTACGATCCACTTGACGATCTGTGGTTCGTGCTGTACTTCGCGACCGAGTCGAGCCTCCGCATTCAGTGATGCCTCCGTACAATGTCACGAACTCAGACCTCGATTACACGGAAAGCGATATCCGACATCAGCGAAGGTCCATGCCGGTCGATGCTGAGTCCGCTCGGATTCCGGCGCTCAGCACCGCATTTCTGGCGTCTCGTCGATGGCCTATCGCAGTGTGTCAACTTCCAAGCGAGCGCTTGGGGTTCGCGCGAAGCGGGCCGTTTACCACCGGGACCTCTGGTGGGAGGTGGACGAGAGCACCGACATCGCCAAGCTGGGTGACCAAGTCGTCGACACACTCCAGAACTATGCAGTTCCCTGGTTCCAGAGCCTTGCCACACGCAAGGAGCTGATCCACGCCTTCGAGCATCGGATGGCATCGCTCGGCGGCGTTTTTCCTGCGCAGGTTCCGCTCGTTCTGGCGATCTTCGCTGCTGCGCGGGGTTGCGGCCGGTTGCGGCGTGTCCAACCGATCGACTTTCCCTGCAGATCGAACTAATCCGCCGTCGTCGTAGGAGATCAAGTTGAACAAGTGCCCTGCGAAGGGGACGTTGGGCCCAATTTTCTGCGAGGCCGTTTGGCGTTATGCTGCGTGCCTTGCGGAGCCGTCGGCCTACTGCCAGTCAGGCACGCGCGCTGCCGCGAGAACCACTCACTCGCTATGAAAGTGTCCACGACATTCGCGCGTCGAGTCTTCTTCTGGGCCGGCGTGTACGGGCTGCTTGTGCTCGCGCCGCAGTACCTCGTCGAGCTCGGGGTCGGACCCTCTCTTCCGGGACCAATCCAGCGACCTGAGCACTTCTACGGCTTTATCGGAGTCGCGCTCGCGTGGCAAGTGGTGTTCCTCGTCATCGCGCAAGATGTACAGCGCTACCGACTGCTCATGCTCCCGGCAATCCTCGAGAAGCTCGTCTTCGGAGTGCCGGTCCTTCTACTGTTCAACGCGGGACGCGTCGGCGCAGACGTTCTGCTGTTTGGCTGCATCGACCTCGCCCTCGGGGTGCTGTTTTCGCTCGCGTTCCGGGCCACGCGCACGGCCGCGGCCGGGGCTTAACGACGGTTAGTGCAGTGGGCCGCTCAAGGGATTGCGGTCGCTTGAACTGATCTTCAGGACCCGCCCTACAGAGCGTACGGTCACCGCGTGGTCGCGGGAAGCGTCGACAACCAGTTCAGCACCACTGCCGCCGGGCGTTCCAGGTCGCGCGCCAGCGGTGTCAGGACGAGGAACCGCTGCCCATCGGGCCAAGGGCGGTAGTGGCCGCGGACGGTGACCGCGGCGAATCGCGTCTCGAACAGGCGCACGGGTATCCCGATCGTGAAGGTGCTGTCGGTCGCGACGGGCACCGCCATCAGCGACGTCCCGGCTCGATAGAACAACTCCCTGCCGTCGGCGCGCCAGTGGGCCTGCGTGCCTCCCCCCGTCGAGACCTGCCACTTGGTCCGTGCCTCCGGGAACTCGTGCACGTAGATCTCCATCCGGCCAGACTCGTTCGACTGGTAGGCCATGTACTTGCCGTCTGGCGAAAACGTGGGCCAAACTTCCTGGAAGCTCGTTTTCACGATGGGGATCGGCTTGCGCTCGCCCTCGAGCGGAAGCGCGAAGATGTCCCACCCTTCGTGGCCCTCACCGCGGACCGCGTACAGGACGTACTTGCCGTCGCGAGACCAGTCGGAGATGTACTTCTCCTCTCCGGCAGTGACCAGCAGCGGTTCCGCTTCGCGCGTGCCAGAGGCGTCCTTGATCATCAGGTCGCCGGGGCCCTTCGCTCGCGACGTGTAGGCAATCCGCCTGCCGTCGGGCGACCAGATCGGGTTGATCTCGGCCGCCGCGTCAAAAGTGAAGCGTGACGACACGCCCCGCGCCACGTCGCGGATCCAGACGTCCCCTCGCGTGCTGTTGACGCTGTCGGACATGTCGTACGCCACGCGAGTGCCGTCGGGCGAGAACGCCGTGTCGCGATAGTCCGCGACTTCGTCGAGCAGGGGCGTCTCCTTGCCGGACCGATCGAGCCACACGAGCCGTGTGCCGGTCAGTTCGCCCTCGCGGTAGACCAGCACGCCGTTGCGCGAGACCGAGAACGACGCCAGACCCAGATCGCCGGAACCGAGACCCTGCCCGATCGGCACGGGCTCGCCCTCGAGCGAGAACGAGTCGAGGTCGAACTTCTGCGCGACCAGCGTGCGCTCACGCACGTAGATCAGGTAGCCGGGATCGGCATACTGCACGCGCGTGGTGGTCTTGAAGAGCGGCTTGGTCTCCTTCGAGTCGAGCGATCCCACCGTGAGCGTCCATCTCAGACGAGTCGCCCAGGGTGAATAGGAAATGCTTCCCGTCCGGGAGGAACTCCGGCCAGCCGGCGCCGAGCGTGCCCGACTCCTTGTCCTTTCCAAACACGACGGGCTGCGGCTTGCCACCGGCGGCCGGGACGCGCCACAACGGATCGGCCGAACGTCCGTCGAACAGGATTACGCCCTCGGCGCTCCAGCTGCCATCGGCGCCATTTGGCGCCTCGCCGATCGTGGTCGGCGGCCCGCCGGCAATGTCCACTTTCTTCAGCACGCCGCCCGACATGAACCCGAGGAAGCGGCTGTCGGGTGACCAGAACGGGCGCAGCACGCCCTCGGTCCCGGGCAATGCGCGGGCCTCGAGCGCATCGAGCGCACGCACCCAGATGAGCCGCTTGCCGTCGCCGTCGGCGGCAAATGCGATGTGCCGGCCATCCGGGGACACGACAGGCGGGCTGAGATTCTGCGTGCCCGGCGGCGACAACAGCGGGAAGCGCACGACCGCGGGAGGCTCGGGCGCCCGTTTCGCCCAGGCGACACCGAACCCGGCGGCAAGAGAGGACCGCCATCGCGCACGCGGCCCACGCCGCGCCTTCGCGGGTGCGCCGCCGTCCCGTGACGACCGCCGGCAGGCCTACTTTCGATCCGCCCTGCCCCACCCACTGAAGCTCCGCCGCGACGTCGCGCGCCGTCTGCCACCGATCCTCGGGGTCCTTGGCCAGGCACCGCGCCACGATCCGCTCGAGCGCCGGCGGCGTCAGCGGCACGAGCTCCTCGATGGGACGCGGCTTAGTGGCCAGCACCGCGGCCATGATGCTCGACGAGGTCTTGCCGTCAAACGCGCGCTGGCCCGTGAGCAGCTCGTAAAGAACGCAGCCGAAGGCGAAGATGTCCGTGCGCGCGTCGACGTCGCGCGCCTCGATCTGCTCCGGTGCCATGTACTGCGGCGTCCCGACGACCGTGTGCACGCCGGTGAGCGCGGCCACGGTGGCCTGCTCTCCCATCGTCGCGGTCGGCGCCACCATCACCCCGGAGTTGCCGGAGGTCAGCTTGGCGAGTCCGAAGTCGAGCAGCTTCACGCCCTGCTTCGTGAGCAGGATGTTGGCCGGCTTCAGATCGCGATGGACGATGCCGTTCTTATGAGCGGCGTGCAGGGCCTCGCAGATCTGGATGCCGTAGGCGCAGGCCTGCTCGACTGGCACCGGGCCGGCGATGGGCTTGCCCTCGATGTACTCCATCACCAGGTAGCCGCTGCCGTCGTGCTGCCCGACGTCGTGCAGCGTGCAGATGTGCGGGTGGTTCAGCGAGGAGATGGCGCGGGCCTCGCGCTCGAAGCGTTCCGTGAACGGGCCCCTTGACCGTCTTGACGGCGACGTCGCGGTCGAGCCGCACGTCGTGGGCGCGGTATACCTCGCCCATCCCTCCAGCGCCGGCCGGTTCGATGATTTCGTAGGGACCAAGTCGAGTGCCGGGGTTCAGGGACATGTGGCGGCGATTATGCCACCAACAGTCGAGCTTGTGGGACCAGTCTCGTGAGACCTGAATCGTGCCGCGAGCCGATCGCATTCAGGTCGGGGAGGGCGTTTGGCCGTGCACACCCCTCTAGCGCGCAGGCCGTTTGCGGGCGTAGGATGGGCGTGAACGACCGTGGGAGGTAACCATGATCGCGCTCGAGACCGTGCTGTGCCCGGTGGATTTCTCACCTGCCACACACCGGCAGGTCGATCTGGCCGCGGAGCTGTGCCGCACCTTCGGTGCCCGGCTGGTGCTGCATCACAACAGGAATTCCATGGGCGCCGTCGCAAGCGTCGGCTGGATGTGGAACGCTGATCACCAATGCGACAGCCAGACCGTCGTGGAAGCCAAACTCCGCGACTGCCTCTCGCGTGTGCCGGAGGGTGTCCGCGCTGAGCCGCTGACGACCGAAGGTCCACCCTCGCGCGCGGTGCTGGCGGCCGGTGAGTTGGTGAAGGCCGACCTCGTCGTACTCACGGCGCACGGAACGCTGGCCGACGACCATGCATCGATCACGCAGCGGGTGCTCGAGGACGGCGGGCGCGCGGTTCTCGTGCTGCACGAGCCGACGGTCGAACCTCGTACACCACGGTTCGCATCGGAATCGGTCGACCCGCAGATCGTCGTCGCGCCGACCGATCTCGAGCCGGCGTCGCGTGCAGTGCTGGAGCTGGGGTTCGACCTAGCACGCCAACTGCCGATCGAGCTGCACCTCTTGCACGTGCTCTCCAGCGCGCACGTGTGGCGCAGTCACCACGCCGGCTCCGACGAAGATGTGCTCGGCAAGCTCCGTGCGCTCGTGCCCGAGGAACTCGCTGCCCGCGTGAAGGTCCACGTCGAACACGGTGACGTTGGTCGGGGGATCGCGGCCGCTGCCGAACGACTGTCAGCCGTGTGCATCGTCATGGGCGAGCACACGCGGACGGCGGGGCGCGGGTGGTTTGGCCGCAATACCCAGAGCGCCGTGCTCCACCAGGCGCATTGTCCCGTGTGGTACGTGCCGAGCACCCGAGCTGCGTAGATCTGTACCGAGCTCGAGGCACGGTGAATGAAGCAAAGGGCACGTCTCGTTGACGCCATTGTGGAAGGCTAACTGGCCTCTTGCGCCTCTTCGACAAACGGCTCGCTGAGGCGTGAGAGCGTCGTCCGGCCGTGCCGTGCCGCGAGCCTGAGCAGGCGAAGGAAAACCTGGGCGGTCAAGAAAGCGTCGCCACTTGCCGTGTGGCGGTCGTGCGGAATCACATCGAACATCTCGCAGAGCGCGTCGAGGGTGAAATGGCGAATCGGCGGGCGACCGGCGAAGGCACCGTCTCGTTCGAGGTGCAACGTGAGATCCATCGTGTCGAGGCTTCGATTCATCGTGCGAAACCCCCAGCCGCGCTCGTAGCCGGCGTCGAGCGTTCCGATGTCGTGACCGATGTGATGTCCGACGATCACGCCATCGCCAAGGTAGTCGAGGAATCGCGCGAGCGCTTCTTTTTCCTCCAGGCCTTCGCGAGCCTCGTCGCGCGTGATGCCGTGCACCGTCACGGCGCTCGTGTTTTTGGCGACGGTCAGCAGCGCATCGAAGGAGTCCTCCAGCACGATCTCGTGAGCCGAGACGGCGACCGCGCCGAGCGTGATGATGCGATCGGTCTGCGGATTGAGTCCGGTCGTCTCTGAATCGAGCACGACAAAGCGCACCTGGTCGATGGGCGTGTCGTCGCTCCAGGTACCATCGAACGAGCGGCGGTAGCGGTCGAATAGCGATGGCTCCGTCACAACGCGTCGACCCAGGAGGAGCTGCCGGTGAGCTCGAGCAGCCGCCCGATCGAACGGAAGCCACTCTTCAAGACGTGCCGGTCGTGCCGGCTGAGAAGCGCCGGCGGCAGATCCGAACCGCTGGTGCCCTGGCTGATCCCGATGCGCGCCTGCTGCCAGAGAAGAAGACGCAGGGTCTCGGACACGTCGCGGAAAATCGAGGCGTGCTCGGGCAATAGCGTCCGGGCACGGGCGAAGCGCTCCTGCGTCGAGGTGCCGAAGACGCGACCCGCTGCCAGCCCGAGCACGCGGCCGACGTCCACGAGCGGCCGCAGCGCGCTGTGCTCCAGACGAAAAATGGCCGTGTGATCGCCGGACTCGTCGACGACAGCATCCTGGAAGAACGTCAGCGGCGGCATACTCGCCAGGCAGTCGTTGGCTAGAACGCGCAGGAGATCGCGATCGACGGCGCCACTGACCGCGGCCTCGACGTCATGCCAGAGCGAGTCGCGGCCGTGGACCGGGCGCAGGTCGAACAGTGAGCGCGCCAGGTGCAACTGCGCTCGCACCGGGTCGCGAAGCCATTGCTCGTAGCGCGAACGCCATTCACCCTTGCTCGCGACCAGGAACGCCTGGTCGTAGGTCAGGTCGACTCGCGCCAGATAGTCACATTCGGTCAGCGCGGCCGACACCTGCTCGAGCCACTCCTGCAGCACCGGCCGCTCGCTGCCGTCTTCGACGATCACGACCAGCTGCGGCGCATGCCTGGTGAGTGATTCTCTCCGTCCCGACGCTCCACAGAAGCACAGGCACGCGGAAGACAACTCTCTGCCGGCAAGCTCGACGATGCGCTTGACGATCGTCTCGTCG
Organism: uncultured Acidobacteriota bacterium; assembly: GCA_963773005.1. Lineage (GTDB taxonomy): Bacteria > Acidobacteriota > Vicinamibacteria > Vicinamibacterales > 2-12-FULL-66-21 > DATBJJ01. Next base: position 1,107,897 of record CAVYZR010000008.1, on the reverse strand, counting down.
GCCAGGGAGACGAAGCGTGCCACCCAGTCGAGTGAGGCGGCGCTGGTGAGGTAATGAAGGGCGAATGCGCGCGCGCGGTAATTCAGCTCGCGCAGGTCGTGCGTATTGGCTGCGAGCCGGATCTCGCGCAGGATCGAAACGGGCTGATCGCCGAAGACTCGGGCAATGTCTTTCGACGTCAGGAGCGTCTGCAGCTGGCCGCTCGAGGAGCCGTCCGACGTCACCGCCAGCGTATCGGCGCCGGCTTCGGCGAGGGCTAACATGCCGTCGATGACGGTCGCGGACGATCCGATCGCCGGTGGAGCGCCCGGCAGCAGGCCCGAGATTGGCTGGTCGGCCGTGCCGTCGCCCGAGGCCACCCACGCGAGCACGGATTGGCGCGTCACCGCGCCCAGGATTCGCTGGTCGCCGTCGATGACCGCAATCGCCTCGGATCCGGTGGTCAGCATCGAGCGGGCCGCCGCCCGAATGCTGATGTCCGCGCCGCAGCGTTCGAGCGCCTTTCGGCCTACCACGTCGTGCAGAAACATCTGCTGGGGATCGCGAGCGTCGTTCACCCACTGATAGTCCGCGGTCACCGTCTCGTACGCGTCCACGAACTGGCGGGCGTACGGATACTTCATGACGAGCGCCTCGAAGTCCATCACCGGAAACGCGTAAATCACCACATCACTCGCCGACAACGCCGAGTGCATGCACCACGGAGCGTCGGTAAAGCGCTCAATGCCGAGCATGTCGCCCGCGCCGCGCACATCGCGCAACGTCGACTGCCCGTTGGCTTCATCCCAGAGAGAGACGGTTCCCTGCTGAATCACGAAGACATGAGACTTGTGCGGTTCGCCTTGCCACAGGACGTAGTCGTTCGCCTCATGAAACTTGACGCGCCCGCTCGCGGCGAGCTGGAGAAGATCGCCTTCCTCGATGGCGTGAAAGGGTGGATGCTGTTTGAGAAAGTCGGCAACACGATAGCTGATCGCGGAAGTGTTCACGTGGCTCCCTGTGCACTGAAGTCCCTGGCTGATTTCTCCGTGTCGCCTCTCAGCTTATGGGATCTCCGGCGCGTCGTCGCATGGCATTTGCCAGAACCAGCACCAAAGGTCTGACGCGCGCGGCAGCATGCGTTGTACAAAATCGAACATTGGCATCGACGAATGAACAAAAATGGACAAGATGACCGCCTCCGTAACAAACCCAGAGCGTCGTCGAGCAACACTCACTTCGACGTTCCGTCATCTTGCACCTGTTGCCTGGTGCGCTGATCGTGACGTGTTACGTCATCGCGGCCCCGCAGGTCGTCAATCTGGGCTTTCCGCCAGGACTCGCACTATTGATTGGATTTGTCGTCGTCGGCATACCGCTCGAGCTTGGCTTTGGGATCTGCCTGACGCGCTCAGCGAGAGCCGGCCTTGAGCTTCTCGAAGATCTCGAGCTCCTTCGCGGCCAGCTCGTTCTGACCGGTACGCTGGTAGGCCTGCGCCAGCCGGTAATGCGCTTGCGTCAGGGCGGGCTCCAACCGCGTGGCGTGCTGCAGCTCCTGAATCGCTTCCTTGTACCGCTTCTGGTCCGAGAGGAGAATCCCGAGCTCGAGGAAGCCCTTCGCGAGCTTTGGATCGAGGGCAACAGCTCGTCGCAGCTGCGCTTCAACCTGTCGCATGTCGGCCGGCTGCGCGTCGGCAGCTTGACCTTTCCAGAGGCTCATCGCGTAGTGGTAGTGGGCCAGCGCGTTTCCCGGCTGCGCTTTCACGAAGCGCGCTAGCCGTTTGGTGACCTCCCCGCCGAGCTCCGGAACGACGCCGTACATCTCGCCGAGAAACTGGTAGGCGCGCGGATCTGTCGGTGCAAGGTCCGCCGCGCGACAGAACGTCTTGACGGCGTCCTCGTATTGCCCTCGAGAGTACCTGAGCGATGCCCAGACCGACGTGGAGCCGCGCCGACTTCGGGTAGCGCGCGATGGCCGAGGAGAACACCTCTGTTGCGGGCTCGAACGCGCGAAGCTGCACGAGGTTGTTTCCCCAGTCGAACAGGTGATCCTCGGTCGGGTCCATGTGCGCAGCGCGCTGGTATTCCTCGGCCGCCGCGACGAGATTGCCCGCACGCTCTTCGACGTCGCCGAGCAGGTTATGAAGCTCACCAGTCTCCTTCGCGCTCAGCAGCCTTCGGACTTGCTCACGCGCGGGGTCTAGTTTGCCGGTCTGGAGGAGGGCGACGGCGAGGTCGTAGCTGTTCGCGTAGTTGGCCGGATCGATCGCCTGGGCGCGTTCGAGGTGAGGAATGGCGGCCTCGAGCTTTCCCTGCTGCAGGTAGAAGCCCGCCAGTGCCTGTTGCGCCTGGAAGTTGCCTGGATCGCGGCGCACTGCTTCCGACAAGCGCTGCTCGGCAGCCGCCGATTCCTGAGCTGATGGCTTGGAGGGCTGGACGTTCGACGGCGGAGGTTGCGCGGCCGCGGTTCCCCTCGCGCCGGTGTGGCGAACACCAGCGCGAGGAGAACCCAAGGGACGCCGCGGGATGTCACTCTACCAATAGACCTTCAGGCCCAGCTGAAACTGCCGGGGAGTGTTGCGCATGCTCGTGATGCTCGCGAAGTTTCTCGCGTCCAGGAAGTTCAACGATCCTGGCAGGTTGAACGACGGCGTGTTCGTGATGTTGAACGCTTCAGCACGAAGTTCGACCTGCCCCTGGCTCCAAACGCCCAACTGCTTCGCGACGCCGAGGTCCAGCTGGCGAAGGGGCGGGCCGGTCACCTGGCTTCGCTTGCCTCCGAGGGGGCCGAAATCGGTCTGTCCGATGGTCGCCACCGGATTCGGGTTCGCAAACGCGGCCGGGTTGTAGAACTGCGTCACGTCGTGACTGCCCGCGTAGGGATCACCGACCACGAGGGCGTAACAACCGGTGCCCGATCCCGTGGCCGGCGTGCAGTTGATGGTCTGCGCCTGGCCGCTGTAGATCGACATCAGCCAGTTGGTGCGCCAGCCGCCGAGGAGCGCTCCGCTTCCCGGGAGCTCGTACGTTCCACTGAAGACCAGGGCATGCCTGGTGTGGAAACCGGAGAGGCCCACGTCGTTTTTCAAATCCCATCCGACCACGTCTGGCGCCCGAAGCCCACCGACGCCACCGCCCGACAGCGAGTCACCCGCGTTGGTCGTCGCCTCGCTCAACGTGTAACTGACAAGGAACTGCAATCCCTTGTAAAGGCGCCGCTGGAACTTGGCCTGGAAGGAATCGTACGAGCTCACACCCACCGTGCGGACGAAGAGCGAATTGCGCGCGAAGTCGGGCCACTCCACGTACGGCTGGGGATTGGTGCCCGGCGGCAGGAGCGCCCTGACGTTGTTCATGCCGGTGAAGGTCTCGAGGTTTCGCCCCCTGGTCCCCACGTACCCGACCTCGACGGAGTGATTCTGCATCACCTCCGCCTGGACCATCACGTTGAAGCTGTGATAGCGGGGAGTCTTGTAGTCGAACTCGACGCCTCGCAGCGTCAAGCCGTTGGCGTTGACGTTGGCCGGATCCAGGACGATGCGATCGCGGGCGTCGAGACCGCCGACAAGTGTCCCGTCGCCCAGGCGGTTCGGCGCGGTGGCGTTGGGCGACAGGTAGACCAGCGTGAACTGGAAGGGATAGTTGTAGCCCAGGCTCGGATTGCCGCCACGGTTCTCGAACGCACCGTAATACAGTCCGTACCCCGAGCGCAGCACGTACTTATCGGTAATCGAGTACGCCGCATCGACGCGAGGCGCGAAGTTGTTCTTCGGCATCTTCCCGAGCCCGCTCCCGAACTCGTCCGTGTAGACCAGCTCGATGCGGTCTTTCGCCAGGTTGCTGACAAAGCTCTGCGACAGCGGCAACGTCGTCCAATCTGAGGGAATCAAGTACCGTGAGGGTGACCCCGGCACCATGTTGGCCTGTTCCGACTCTTTTTCCTGTTCGCGGCTGAAGTAGTCCCAGCGCAGGCCGGCGTTCACCGTCAGGTTGGACGAGACGCGCCAGCTGTCCTGAGCGTAGGCGCCGTGATAGGTCTTGAACGCATCGACGTCCCCGAAGGGCGAGACGCGAAGGTCGTGCATGCCGCCAAGGTAATCAACGCCCCCTGGAACGAGGGATGGTATCTGCGAGAGCAGGAAGTGGGCGCGGGCCGTGCTCGTGTCGTTCTGATCCACCACCGACGTGTAGCGGCCGTCCCAGTAATACTCGCCCCGCGCGTAGGGTGGCTGCGTCGAGCCGAAGAAGATGTTCTGGTAGGTATAGCCGCCCTTGAAGGTGTGGGACTTGTACAGCTTCGTCAGGTTGTCGCTGAATTGCAGCGTGTTGCTGAAGCGCTCGCTGACGACCCAGCCGTCGTGGCCCAGCTGCGACAGGTCCGACGGACGCAGCGCAGGCAAACCGCCATTGCCGTCGACCTGCGGGATGCCCGTAATCCCGTACTGCGCCGGCATGTTGTCCAGGTTGTCGCCGTTCGGCTGCAGCCTGTTCGTGTGCTCCCGGCTGAAACCGACCCGCACCTCGTTGATCAAGGTCGGCGCGAACATGTGCGTGTGGCTCGCCGCAAAGCCACCCACGCGCACCTTCTCGTCGCCTTCGGCGAAACCGCCACCATCGGCATCGCCGTCGAACGGGGATGGGCGGATCTTGTGGTTGTCCGAGAAGCTGTAGCGCGCGAAGAAGCGATCCTTCATGCTGAAGTTGTGGTCGACACGGACGTCGAACGAATGCGTGTCGTCGGTGTTGGTTTTGTTCACCGTGTAGTTGTTGTTCAATCCTGACTGGTTGGGCTCGGGGTAGAGCTGCATCAGTCGAAGGGCGTTTGGATCGATGCGACCCGCCGGAATCCTGTTGCCGGGGAACGCATCGCGGACGAAGCCCGCCCGCGTCGCGACCAGTCCCGTGACGGGATCGATCTGGCCCAGCTGGACCTGACGTGTGGTGGCCGGGTCGAACACCGTGCCGCGTGCAAAGCTCCGCCCGAGCACGTCGGCTGCGATAGTGCCGCTCTGCAGGACGGTGAGATCCGAGAAGTTCGTGAAACCGCTCGCGCGCTGGAGGGCCGTCGGAACCGTCCGGACCCACGTGCGCGCCTGCTGGATGATGCTGCCCTCGTAGTCGGCGAACCAGAACGTCTTCGTGCCGAACGCCGGTCCGCCACCCGTGGCTCCGTACTGGTTCGACAGGTACTCGCCTTTCTTGATGTTGGCCCGGTTGGCGAAGAAGTCGTTGGCGTTCAGGGCGTCGTTACGGTAAAACTCCCAGGCGCTCCCGCGAAATTTGCTCGTCCCCGACTTGAGCGTTGTGTTGAGCACCGCTCCGCCGGCGCGGCCGTACTCGGCGCTGAAGGAGCTCGTCATGATCTTGATCTCGTCAACGGCGTCGACCGGCGGCTTGACGATATAGGCCACGCCACTGAGGAAGTCGACGTTGCTCGTGTTGTTGTCGATCCCGTCGAGCAGGTAGTTGTTCTGCGCGGGCCTCACGCCGTTGGCGGAAAACATCAGCGGTGCGCGCGCGCCGGGCTGAGGCGGCACCACTCCGGTGCTGAGGCGGGCGAGGATCGTATAGTCGCGGCCGTTGATCGGCAGGTTTTCGATCGTGCTGCCCTTCAGTGTGTCGCCGACCGTGCCGCTGCCGGTCTGGAGCAGCGGCGACTCTCCGGTCACCACGACCTCTTCAGCCAAACCGCCTGCCGAGAGCGTGAAGTCGACGACCGCCTGTTGTTGGATACCGACCGTGATGCCGCGCCGCACGCCTTTCTTGAAGCCCACGAATTCGACGTCGACCGAGTAGGCGCCGGTGCGGATGGGGGTGAAGATGTAGGTGCCGTCGTCGCGCGTCACCGTGGACAGCGTGAAGGCCTGACCTTCGTGAGTGATGGTGACCGTGGCGCGGGGAAGCACGCCTCCGGACTCGTCCTTGACCGTGCCCAGAATCGTCCCCGTGTCAACCTGGGCACTCGCCGGTGCGCAGAACAGCACCGAAACCACGAACGCCCACGGAAGCGCAGTGCGGAGTAGCGGCTGAACTCGCATCCATCCCCCTTTTCGGCGGATCGTGCGTCGCATGGGCGCACGGTTTGTCATGCCACCCGAAGAGTCCTGATAATTCGAGCGGTAGCCTACCTTGACCCTCGACGTTTGGCAAGCCTACGATCCCTACATAACTGACCCATGACTGGACCCTCACCGTTGAGCTGCCTAGGAATCGTCCTTCTACTGCTCATCAACGGACGGTTCGAGCTGCGCAACGGCCAAAGCCCGAGCCCCGCTCCCGATCGGCGCACCGATGCTAGCGCCGGAGTCGCGGACTTCCGCGACGTGGCGGCCGCAGTCGGGCTCAGCGCACGCACGGTCATCGGAGGAGAACGCACCAAAGACTACATCCTGGAGACTACGGGGGGCGGCCTCGCCATCGTCGACTACGACAACGACGATTGGCCGGACATCTTCCTGTTGAACGGCGCCCGGAGGTCGGCTTCCGAAATCGACGACGCACCTGTGAGCCATCTCTACCGCAATAAGGGCGACGGCACGTTCGTTGATGTGACGAGTCAGGCCGGCATTGGGGCTCGCGGATGGGGACAAGGCGTTGCGGCCGGCGACTACGACAACGACGGCGACAACGATCTGTTCGTGACCTATTACGGGCATCACGTTCTCTATCGCAACAACGGCGACGGCACGTTCAGCGATGCGACGGGCAAAAGCGGTCTCTCCTTCTCCAGCCCACGCTGGAGCACGGGGCCCGCATTTTTGGACTTCGATCGGGATGGCCATCTCGACCTTTTCGTCTCGGCCTACGTCGCCTACGACGATGCCCTGCGCTATGCGCCAGGAAGCCGAAAAGACTGCTTCTGGAAAGGACTCGGCGTGATGTGCGGGCCGAGCGGCTTAACGGGATCTCAGAACGCGCTCTTCCGGGGCAACGGCGACGGCACGTTCAGCGACGTCTCCGAGAAGGCTGGCCTCCTGAAGGCCCGTCCCGCGTTCGGGTTCACCCCGCTCGTGCTCGACTACAACAACGATCGCTGGCCCGATGTCTACGTAGCCAACGATTCCAGCGCATCGCTGCTCTTTCACAATAACGGTGACGGGACGTTCAAAGACGTCGGCTTGCAGGCGGGTGTGGCACTCACGGCGGATGGCCGAGCCCAAGCCGGCATGGGCGTCGGTGCCGGAGACTACAACCGCGACGGATGGCTCGATCTCGTCAAGACCAACTTCGACGACGACACGACGTCGCTCTATCGCAACCTGGGTGGCGGAAACTTCGAGGATGCGACAACCGAGGCCGGGTTGGGGGTCAACACTCGATACCTGGGCTGGGGTACGGGGTTCCTGGATTTCGATCTGGACAGCTGGCCCGACATCTTCATCGTCAACGGCCACGTTTATCCCGAGGCCGATCGCATCGGCGGGCATTACACCTACCCGCAGCGAAAGCTGCTCTATCGAAATCTCGGCAACGGGCGTTTCGCCGACGTCTCATTGCGGGCGGGCTCTGGCATGCTCGAAAAGAAGGTGTCTCGCGGCGCCGCCGTCGGCGACCTCTTCAATACCGGCCGACAAGACATCGTCGTCAACAACATGCACGACACACCGACGTTGCTCCACAACTGCACGCCCCCCGGAGGACATAGCCTGGTCGTGCAGCTCGTGGGAACGCGTTCGAACCGCAGCGGCATCGGCGCGCGCATCACGGTTCACCTGGCGGGGCGTCGGCTCGTCGACGAGGTGCGAAGCGGCGGCAGCTTCTGTTCGCAGAACGATCTGCGCATCCACGTCGGCCTCGGCGCGCGCAGCCGTGCCGATCGTGTGGAAGTCGAATGGCCCAGCGGTGCCACAGATACGGTCGCCGGGGTCGATGGGGATCAGATGGTGGTCATTCGGGAGGGCAGCGGCGTCCTGCGGCAAAAACCGTTGAGTCGGGGTGCGGTCAAGGGGTGTGAGATTGTCGGCTCGCACTAATGGGGTTAAGCTTCGAGCCATGAACCGCCGAGCGTTCATCCAGTCGGTTCTACTCACTGGTGCGACCGCGAACCTCGCCGGCCCAGGTGTGTTCGGTCAGTTGCAGTCCGAGCGGCGTCGCGCCGGCTGGATCATCCCCACGAACAAGCCCGATCGATTCGGGCTCAAGGTGATGGCCTTCAATCCGATTCCTGCGCCCGATCCCAAGACCTGGGAGCTCGTGATCGACGGCCTGGGCGAGACACCCGTGCGCCTGAAGGCGGCAGACCTGGATCGCCTCCCGCGCGTCGCGCAGAGCAGCCGGCTGAAATGCGTGCAGTGCTGGTCGGGACGAGTCAACTGGGAAGGCTTTCGCTGCCACGATCTCCTTCAGCTGACTGGCTCGAAGCCCAAGCTCGAGTGGGTTCGCGTCGACTGCGCGGATCGCTACTACGATTTCGTGAAGATGGAAGATCTCCTGCACCCGCGCACGCTCTTCGGACTGGGCATGAACGGCGAGGCGCTCACGCCGGAGCACGGTGCGCCGCTGCGCTTGGTCCTACCGGCTAAGTACGGATACAAGTCGTCCAAGCTCATCACGAAGTTGACCTTCGTCGATCGCGGGGGCGTCGGTCTCGTCGCCGACGGATGGCCGTACTACTCGGCCAGCGGCGACATCCTGCCCGGAGTCGATCACCCCTTCGATTTCCCGGACGAGACCCGCAAGATAAGCGGTGGGGAGATCATTGAGTACTAGGCCCAAGGGCAGGGCTGACGGCTGGGATCCAGGACCGGTCCTTCGCCGGCGCGATACGCTCAAGGTGTTGGCAGGATGTCTCGCCGACTTCTGGCTGCCACGCCGGCTTTTCGCGCAAAGCGCTCCCCGCGCGCGGAAGCCCGATCGTCGGGTGATCGTCGTGACCTTCGGCGGCGGCGTTCGCTACGAGGACACGCTCGCTCCCGCAGGATGGGTCAATATTCCGCACCTCGCCTCGGAGATCGTTCCGCAGGGTTTGGTCTACCCGGTAGCCCGCTACGACGGCATCACGGGGCACTTCAACTCGACCGGAGCTCTGGTCACCGGATGCCGTCAGGAGGTCGATGCCTACGGCAGCGAGGCGCCGCTGACACCTACGATTTTCGAGCTTTTCCGGAAGGAACACGCCCTGGCGCCCGAAGAGGCCTGGGTGATTGCGACGAACAAGAGCTTCGGACTGATGGGCGGCAGCAAACTCAGGGCGTTCGGCGACCCGTACTCCGCCAACGTCGTGCTCCCGAAGCAACTGTTGATCGAGACGATCAAGTCCGCCGTGAGCACGGAAGCGGGGCCCGGCGTCGAAGACCGGCAGGCGCTCGCCGAGCGCATGATGCTCGCGCTCGACGAGGGATACGAAGGGTTCGGGTGGAGAGTGTTCGAGTCTGGTCGATCGCTTGGGACCGAGTTGAAGGCGAGCCTCGCGAAATCGCTCCTTGAGTACTTCAACGATCCGACAGTGCCGACGAGCGGCGACGAGCTGACGTTCTTCATGACCAAAGAGATCATGAACCGCCTCGCGCCGTCGCTGCTGGTCGTGAACTTCTGGGACATCGATATCGCGCACTATGGCGCGTACTCGCTCTACCTCGAGGCGATCCGAAGAACGGATCGTCTCGTGCACGAGCTGTGGCAGCACGCGCAGGCGCACCCCCAGTACCGCGATCGCACGACGCTCCTCGTGGTCCCCGAGCTTGGACGGGATAGCGACGTCGCCGGAAACGGGTTCGCGAACCACCGCAGCGGCGACGAGTCCTGCCGGCGGGTGTGGCTCGTGGCGATCGGAGCCGGCGTGCCCAAGGGGGCGGGCACCGAACGCCCCATCCGGACGACCGACGTCGCCCCGACCGTGGCGCGAATTCTCGGATTCAAGATGCCGGAGTGCGAAGGCAGGCCGCTCGCAGAGCTGGCTTTCTGACCTCGTTGACGAGTGATGCAATTCGACGCGCGATTGGCCGGAGACGCCGCGGCGCTCGCGCGGGCGCATGGAACCATGCTCGCGCGTCTGCCGGCGACCGTGCACGCGTTCATCCTCGTCGAGCTTCAGAAGTGGCCCATGCTGTTCGCGCCCGAGCAGCGGTATCAGCGGGCGCTGCTCGATCAGCTCTCGGGCTTGACGAGACCGGATCTGCAGCAGGCGGTCGCCGGAATCGCGCGTGTCGAGGCTGAGGCCGGCTCCGCCAAGATCACAGGCGGCGATCCCGGTCGATTTCAAGACGAGGCGCAGGCGCTGCTGCGAAAACAGCGGCTCCTGCCGGCGTGGCGGAAGGAAGTCGATAGCTTCTTCCAGCAAGTCGACGCCGCGCTCGACCGACAACTGTATCCCCCGGATGCTCCCCGTCGACTCGTCGTCCAGATCTACGGCAGCGGCATCGGCATCCAGGCTGACAAACTGTGGAGCCGCTTCAAGGGGACCGGCATTCGAGTGCCTTTACGGCTCGAGGGCGCGCAGGGATCTGAGGCGTTTCTCAGGACGCTGCTAGGAGGGCACGACCACGGCGTCACGGTGCCGGCGCTGTTTGCGGCAGCGACGGAATCAGCGGCGCTGACGCCGCTAGATGCCTGGATCATCGAGTCTCACGAAGCGCTGCATGACCTGTGCGACGGTACGTCCGACAGTTCACTCACGGGGTTGAGCTACGATCGCCTGCGCGCGTATCGCGACGACCTCACAAAGGCGCTCTACAGCAAGATCCAGAGCGGCGTCGAGAGCCCGCAGGCGTTTGCGGCCTACGCCCGCGGTTTGAAGATCTCGCCTGGGCCCGGCGCCTTGCTCCATGCCGCCGATATCATGCGGGCCTTCGTCCGCGACGTGTTGCTCACCGGGAACGGCACGCTCTTCGTGAACAACACGTTCGTCGAGTGGGCCGCGGTCCAGTCGTTGAGACGAGCGCAGCCACGGATCCTCGTGACCCGGTTCGGCGTCCGCGACAAGCTGAAGCCCTTCAGCAGCTTGCTCCTCTTCTCGCAACCGCGCGCTTCCGATCAGATCCCGATGATCGAAGATCCCGTCGGATCGTTCGTCGACGTCGAGCAGTTGTCGTACTACGTCTGGCTGAACGCGGAGAAGAGCCCGGCCTATCGAAGCAAAACGCTGTATCTGTTCCTGGCCGAAGGGGTTGACGAGATGTTGGCGATCCGATCGGACGCGCCAGTCCCGTCCACAGCTGCCGCGGCTCTGCCAGCCGCCAGCCTCTCGGACGTGTGCGCCACCATGGCCGAGTGGCTGGGCGTGCCGGTGCGCAAGTCGTGGGGACGAGCCATTGCTCCGCTCGTCCCGCCAGCGTGATCCCTTCGCAGCTCACCCGATTCCGTTCAGGTCATCGCGTGGCCAGCGGACGTACGCGCGACACGAGCTGATCGACAAACGCGCTCGACTTCATGAACACGGCGAAGTGCCCCCCTCCCTCGATCGGCACGAAGGCCTTCGCTGGCGCCCGAATCGAATCGACGAATGATCGCGCGAGACTCGTGGGGGTTGTGAAGTCTTCAGCGCCTTGAATCACGAACACCGGAACCGCGAAGTCGCCGGCGAGCGTTCGCGCGTCGAGCACGCTCGTTTGCGGGACCAGAGCTTCGGCACTCACCTGCTGACCATCGAACCAGTCGTTGACATCGCGCAGCGTGTAACCCGGCGCAGTGAGGGCGAAGCCGATCATGGACGAGATGAACGCGTCCGCGCCCTCGAAGAAATTCGACCACTTCCGTTGCACGCGGTAGCCGCGGCCGTCCGGGTATGGCGGCGGCCCAACCTCGCGCAGCTCCCGAATGGCGGCCTCATCCTTGAGCGTTTCCGCCTTCTTCAACAGTTCTCGATGAGCCACGGTGTAGCTGGTCGCGGGGTCGGCCACCTGACCCGTGCCCACGAACGCATAGAAGAGATCGGGCCGCGCCTTCACCATGTGAACGCCAAGGATCGATCCCCACGAGTGGCCGACGAGAATGATCTTGTCCTTGCGCAGTTGCTTGCGCAACCCCTCGGTGAGCGCGACGCCGTCCTGCGTCATGCGCGCGACCGTGATGGCCTGTGGCGGCGCATCGGGGTTCTTTCCGAAGGTTCTGGCTGCGCCGCGCTGATCCCATTGAACGACGGTGAAGTGCTTCAACCACAACCTGAACCCGGCGTAGCCCCAAGGGTTGGTCGCATCACCCGGTCCGCCGTGAAGAAAGAGCACTACGGGATTGTTTCGGTCTTCCCCGCGAATCGTGATCCACTGCTGGATGCCGCCGAACTCGACGTACCGGCCCTCGTCGATACCGTTTGGCGTCGCAATAGCGTAGTCGCGCGCGTTCCGCGCGCGCACGAACGCCCATGTCGCTTCGAGCTTTTGGACATCGTTACTGGACGAGGGGCTGGACGGGGGGCTGGCCGGAGGATTCTGCGCGGCGGTCCCTGCCGCTACGCCAACCAGGAGCAATAGTGGCCACCATCCGACGGTTGCTGATCTCGTGATTCGCCAACCCATACCCATGGTGACAGTATGGACGGCACCTCGATTGAAGACCAGCGTGCACCGATCAGAGAAACGAGACGATCACCGAGCCCCAGCCAGCGCCGGCGTCGCAGTTCCGGCGCCGGCGCAAAACACCGACCTGGCTTACTTCGGCCGGGCGGCGTACGGGTTGCCACCGAGCGCGTTCGAAATGTCTTCAATCGCCCGCTGCGCGCGCACGCTGTTGCCAGCATCGTCGAGCGGTGGGGATATGACCGCGATGCCGAACTTTCCTGGCGATACCGCGACGATCCCGCCGCCGACACCGCTCTTGGCCGGCAGTCCGGTGTGATACAGCCACTTGCCGGAATCGTCATAGAGACCAGCCGTTGCCATCACCGCCAGCACGCCCGGGACTTTCGGGCCGTCCATCACCTGCTTGCCGGTCACGGGGTTCTTGCCGCCGGCGGCCAGCGTCGCCCCCATCACCGCGAGATCCCTGGCGTTGACGCCGATCGAGCACTGACGCGTGTAGAGATCGACGGCCTGCTGCCAGTTGTTCTTGATGTAGCCGTAGGCGAGCATCAATGCCCCGATCGCCTGGTTGCGCTGGTTGGTGTCCGACTCTGACTTGTAGACGTCCTGGAGGACAGTCAGCTGGCGCCCGGCCGCATCGTTGTGGAAGCCGATGATCTTGCTCCAGACCTCGTCCGCGTTCGAGCCCCGTGACCATGCTGGTCGCCGAAATCGCGCCCGGATTGACGAGCGGATTCATCTCCGGCGCGCCCGTTCCGACGACGGTACGGACCGCCTCGACGGCGATGATCGAGTTGAACCGCGCGCCGGTCGCATCGACACCGATCTGGTTTTCAATTGCCGCCGGCCCCTGCTCCTGGATGACCTGCGCCATCGTGAAGACCTTCGAGATCGACTGAATCGATACCTCTGTCTTGACGTCGCCAGCTGTGTAGACCTTGCCGTCGGCGGTGACCACGGCGATGCCGAACAAACTGGGATCGACCTTGGCCAGCGCCGGAATGTAGTCGGCGTTCTTGCCCTTCCTTGAGGGTCCTGAACTTCCCGAAGGCGGCATCGACGGCCTGCTGGATCTCCGTCGGTGTCTGCGCGCCTGAGCCTACGGTCAATACCAGCAGGCCAAGCAACGCGCCACCAGCAACGACGTTCCTATGACGACGATTCATCACTAGCCTCCAAGCTTCCACGAGAAGTTGTACTTGAACGAGAACTGGATTTTGAACCCGTCGCTGTGGAAGCCGTCGGAGAAGTTCTCGCGCCGGCCCCACTGAAGTTCGCCACCCATCATCACGTTCGGGACCGGGTAGTAGAGCAGGTTGCCAAGCGCGTACTTTCCGACCCTGAAGGCGTCAGGCGCCTGCCCGTCGGTGTTGTCGTTGTCCTGCGCTGAGTACCCGATCGCGCTGCTGAACTTCTCGTTCCAGGTGTGATCCAGGAACACGGCGTACGCGACGATCGGTATCGGTTTGCCGAGCAGCGGCGTGACCGGGTTCGAGAAGTTGTCCACGACGCCGATATCGACCGGAGAGTCGTTCATTTCGTTCTGAATGCCTTCGCCGACAGTGAACTGCATCCGCAGGACGTCGCCCTTGCCGAACTTGAGGTTCGAGCTGACGTTAAATCCCCACCCGGTGGCGTCACCGGACAGATCGAACGGCGTCGTCGAGGGTATCGTCCCAATTGATCCGCCGCAGTATTCCAGCGGTTCGGACGTAGCCCCAATTTCCCGTGGTACTTGTACGCTCCGACAAAATCGGGCAGCGGAAAGCGCGGCGTGATGCCGTCGAGCTCGACTCGATCCGCGTAGAGACCTTGATCGCCGCTTGCGCCGGGGCGCGCGAGAGCGAGCATCAGGTTGCTCTGTGTCGGTGCTGATCGGCGTGTAACGGAGCTGCACGTTGCGGTACCATGGAATACCAGTTGGGCCCCAGTACTCCAGCGAGTTCGGGTACACGTCCGGATCGCTAAAGGGACTCCAATACTGACCGGCTCCCAACTTGCCGAGCTCTCCCCATGCATGGCGCAGGCGGAAGGTCGTCTGGCCTTCGTCGACTCCAGTGCCGAACAACTCGAACTCGAAGATCGTCTTCAAGTCGCCCATCTTGGTTGGGGTCGAAGACCTGAAGCCGAGGCGGCTCTGTCGCACACCGGCGAAAAAGCTGCCATCCTCCCCGTACTGATCCGTGAAGGTCGGCAGCTTGGTGACGCGCAGGGTGTCGTACCAGTTCGGGTTGATCTGCTTGAAGTCGTACCCCATGTCGAGCATCGCAAACCCGTAGATCTCGAAGGTCGACTTCGGCTGCGCCGGCTGGGCCGGCGCTGTCGCGGCGTACGGGTTGCCACCGAGCGCCGCCGAAATATCGGCGATCGCGCGCTGCGCCCTCACGCTGTTGCCGGCCTCGTCGAGCGGCGGGGAGACGACGGCGATGCCGAACTTGCCAGGCGACACGGCGATGATGCCGCCGCCGACGCCGCTCTTGGCCGGAAGGCCGGTGTGGTACAGCCACTTTCCGGAGTCGTCGTACAGTCCGGCCGTGGACATCACGGCGAGGACACTGGGGACCTTTGGCGGCGTCAATGACCTGTTTGCCGGTGACGGGATTCCTGCCGCTCGATGCCAGCGTCGCCGCCATCGTCGCGAGATCCTGCGCGTTCACCCCGATGGAGCACTGACGCGTGTAGAGATCGACGGCCTGCTGCCAGTTGCCCTTGATGTAGCCGTAGGCGAGCATGAGCGCGCCGATGGCCTGGTTGCGCTGGTTGGTGTCGGACTCGGACTTGTAGACGTCCTGCAGCACGCTCAGCTGTCGTCCGGCGGCGTCGTTGTGGAAGCCGAGGATCTTCTCCCACACCGCATCCGAGGTCGCTCCCGTCACCATGCTCGTCGCGGCAGATCGCGCCCGGATTCACCAGCGGGTTCATCTCCGGTGCTCCCGTCCCGGCGACGGTCCTGACGGCCTCGACCGCGATAATCGAGTTGAATCGTGCGCCGGTGGCGTCGACGCCGATGCGTTTCTCGATCGCGCCTGGCCCCTGCTCCTGGATGACCTGGGCCATCGTGAAGACCTTGGAGATCGACTGGATCGAGACCTCGGTCTTCACGTCACCGGCGGTGTAGACCTTGCCGTCGGTTGTGACCACGGCGATGCCGAACAGGTTCGGATCGACCTTGGCGAGCGCAGGAATGTAGTCGGCGTTCTTGCCTTCCTTGAGTGTCCTGAACTTCGCGTAGGCCGCGTCGACCGCCTGCTGGATCTCGGCGGGCGACTGCGCGCTCGACGGGATCGCGAATGCGAGCGCCCCCAGACCGAGCAGGCACGCCCGGACAGAGAGACTCCGAACATGTCTACCCATTTCAATCCTCCGCGTTTCCATGACAGGTTTCCGTTTCCTTTCCAGCGCTGGCTTCATTTCACGTTTGCCGCTTCCCAGGCGCGGACCTTTCGTCGTCCTTCGTCGAAGATCCGCTCGTAGTTGCCTTTGCGGACCTTGAGGCTCGCGTCAGGCGTCAGCAGGCGCCAGACCGGCGCCCACATGTCGAACACCGCGTAGTACGGCGCCGGGCCGGCGGGCGCCACGGTGTCGGTCCCGAACAGGAATCGATCCGGGTACTTGTTGAGCATTGCCGGCCACACGCGCGATCGATTCCGGCGTGGCGACGGCGTACTTGGCGACCTCGTCCCACGAGATGTCGAAGCTCACGTGGCGCGAGCGCCGGATCGGTCAGCATCGCTTCGACGATCGCGACCTGGGTTGGATTGCGTTCCGCCGCTTCGGCCGACACGCGCACGGGATGCACGATGCGACCGAGGCCGACGTGCGCCCAGATGATCGTCGTCTTCGGATGGCGCTTGAGCAGGGCTTTCATCTGTGACAGGTAGACCGGCTCGGCGTCCTCCTTCGCGAACGGCATGTCGATGTCGTTGTGGAGGATCACGACCAGGCCGGCCTCGGCCGCGAAATCGAGGATGCGATCGAGCGCCGGGTTGGTCAGGCTGGCGGTTTCGCCCGAGATCTTGGCACTGACGAACTCCTTGTGAATGCTGAACTCGCCGATGCCGGTGAACACGCCGGGAAACGTCGTCAGCACGCGGCGGATGTGATCGACGCCGTACATGTCGGCCGGGTTGAACCCGGTGATCATCGGATCGAAGCGCGCCGTGCTCGGCGGGCAGCGCGCGATACACGCTCGCGATGTACGCATCGGTGAACGAGTAGTAGTAGAGCGGCGCGTCGCTCTGCAGATAGTAGGTCGGCGCGAAGTCGCCGGAGTTCGCGTACGACCACTGCTGCTGCAGCGGGATGCCGAACAGCGTCGAGCGGCAGACGCGGGTGCCCATGATCTGCAGGAACTGGCGAACGTCGATGCCCTTCTGGACGTAGTTGGTCAGGTGGAAGTGCGAATCGTTGAACTCGTTGGCGGCACCCTGACCCTGTGCGTCGAGCGGACGCGCGCGGACGAAGACGAGCACCAGCAGCGTCAGCGCGACGAAGGCACTGAGAACAGCCGCCGAACGGGACCAGGGTCTGCGAGTCATGTTCACGTCGTCGATCACGTTCATCTCGAGTTCGATCAGAAGTTCATCTCGAGGTTGATGTGGAAGACCGTGCCCTTGGCGCCGACCGGGTAGGGATAGGCCGTGTATCCCACCGGTGATCGGTTCACGTACATCAACTCGCCGTTGAGGCGAATCCCGCGCTCCTTCATCACGTACCAGTTCTCGCCGCCTCGCACTTCCCACTGGTCGCCGTAGCGGCCGAACACCTGCGAGGCGCCGAAGTACAGCTGAAGAATCTTGGGAACGGCCATCGCCGACGTCTGCAGCTGATAGCCGTGGTCGTTGATGTTGGCGATGCCGCTCGTGTTGACGCCGGTGAAGTTGCTCAACCAGCGCCAGTAGTACTCGCCCTCGAGAGACAGGCCCTTGTACTTGACGCCCGCATCGATGCTCATCATCCGGTAGTCCACTTCGTTGACGGTGATGCCAGGTCCAAACAGATCCGGCGTGAAGATGACGCTGCCGTCGGTCAGCCGGATCTGGCTGTTCTCGATGCCTTCGGTTCCCGGCTGGCTTTGCTTGTCCTCGAGGCTGTGGCGTGTAGTGCACGCCGATCCGCGTCGCGACCTTCTGGTGATCGTCGTAGTCGCCGAACGTGTTCCACAGGCCGAACTCGCCGGTCGTCGGCAGCCACTGCGACCGAGAAGGACTGCGTGTCGAGCCTGTTGTCGAGCTGCGCCGCGCTCACGCCGAGCGTGCTCAGGTTGTTGGCGAACATCGCCATGTACTTGACCTTGGTGTGGAACTCGCCTTTGAGCCAGACGCCGGAGGTGTACGACCCCCGGAAGAACTCGTCGGCAATCAGGCGGTCGTCCACGCCGAGCCAGTACGGGAACTGACCCTCCGTGCTTCGCACGGTGGGCAGCGACGTGATGCCGACACCCACGCTCACGAACCGGTTGAAGGTCCAGGTCAGGTTGCCGGCGCCCACGACCTGCGCCGGATCGCCCTGCGACGCGTTCGACGACCAGACGTAGAGGTAGTAGCGCATCTTCGGCGTGAGGAACCACCCCGAGAACGGCGCGAAGAACTTCTGCAGCTGGATGTCCTGGCGCCGCGTCACGGTCTGCGTGTTGCCGAAGGCGTCGACGTAGGACTCGTCCAGATTCCGCTGGTTCAGATACCGCGCGTAGCTGAACAGCCGGAAATAGATCTGGCCCTTCTCGCCGTCGAAGAGCAGGAAGCCGACGTTCGGAATGTGCGAGAGGGGCCTTGGGCTTCGTCGTCTCCGGTTCCGCCGGCGAGGCCGGTGACGAACTCGGCGCTGCAGCCGTCCGACACCCAGACGCTGGTCTGGTCGTAGCCCCAGGTCCTTCCGAGCAGACACGGCGCGTCGCCCATCGATCGCAGCAGCACGACGCCCTTCGACGTGTCGGCGGGACACTGCGTGCGTTCACCTGGCTTCGACGCGCACGTCAAGGACGTAGCGGCTGGCGCCGTGGAAGCCTGTTGCGAGGGAGCCACGGTGGCTTGCGAGGGAGCCACGGTGGCTTGCGGCACGGTGGTTTCGGACTCTGGCGAGCTCGTCTGTGCGGAAGCGGATGTGGCTATGAACACGATCGCAGCGACCGTGACAGACGTCTCTATGTGCATGGCGGTGCCTCTGAGCACAGTCGGTGCCACGGCGACGCGGTCTTTTCAACCTCCTTCCAAGTTGTTGAATTGAAACGGCTGCGGCGATGGACTCGTCGACGAAGTCGCCTTGTACATGCCCTCCGCTATTCCGGAGGGCCTCCGATAATCGGCCCGAGCTGTCAGCCGCTGGGAAAAACCATCCGCGCCTTGTCGGGGTTTGGTGGCAACTCGATCCGTTGGCACACCGGATGCTCTAGTCCGCGGAAGAAAGGATGCGTGCAATGCGTGTAAAGACGGTATCTGTGTTCGTAGTGACCCTACTCGCCAGCCTCCCTTACGTCGCGTCGGCTCAGAAGCCGGTGAACTTCTCCTTTGGAGGTGGCTACACCCAGCCCAACGCGGAAGTCAGCGACCGCCTCGGTGGCGGCTTCAACTTCAACATCGGTCTCCAGGGAAACGTGACCCCGGTCATCGGTATCGAGGGCCTCTACAGCTTCAACGGTTTTGGCGACAAGGAATTGACGCTCAACATCGCTGATAACCCTGGCAACCCAACGGTCCCGACACCCTTCTCCGGCGACATGAGCATGCAGTACGGAACGGCGAGTTTGATCGTGCAGAAGCCGGACGGCGGGGTCAGGCCGTACGGGCTCGTGGGGATGGGCGTCTACTATCGCAAGGTCCGCTTGACGACGCCTGGCGTGGGCTGGGTGCCGGGGTACTGCAATCCGTGGTGGTATGTCTGCTATCCGGGTGGGTGGGTCGAAACCACGAACATCATCGGCGACCGCAGCTCCACCGACTTCGGGATGTCGTTCGGCGGCGGCGTCAACTTCGGTGCCTTCTACGGCGAGCTTCGCTATCACTATGTCTGGGGGCCAGAGGTTCAAGCGCTCCAAGCCACTCCGCCCATCGCCGGTGTGACCACCGACACTCGAAAGGCCAACGGACAGTTCCTGCAGACGACGTTCGGCTTCCGCTTCTAACCGCGGAAGACACGGACAACGTTCAGCCACGGAAAACACGGAAGACACGGACAACGTTTAGCCACAGAGAACACGGAAGACACGGATCGTCGTCCGACACCACATTCGCTGCCGCTACCCTCCTCCCGCGGCAGCGATGCTCTACTCGTCCGGTGCGGCCCTGGCACTGCCCAGGCCCACCTGGACGGGACGAGGGCTTCTGTTCTTCACTCGGCCGAAGCTCGCACCGTCGGACGCGAGGCTTGCCACGCCGTCACGACGACATCGACAGTCTGACCCGTTTCGAGCCGCCCGTACTCCTGCGCGAACCCGATTCTTTCAAGCGCGTCGCGCACTTCGCCGTGCGTGTCGGCCAGCCGGAAGTCGATGGCGCGCGCGTGAAACGTCTTGTGCAGATCCGCCAGCAGCTCGGCGCCAGACAGGTCGACCTTGGGAACCGCCCCAAGGTAGAACACGACGAGCCCAACGCCATCCGTACGCTTCGCGAGTATGTCCAGCACCCGTTCGCGAACGTATTCCACGTTGAAGTACAGGAGCGCGGATTCACAACGGATCACCAGGACGCCAGGGATTTGCTCGTTCTCGGGGTGCCGTAGTCGATCGGCGAAGTGGATCGTCCCAGGAACTCGGGTCAGCTCGACCACCCGTGGACGCGCGCCCTGCCGGAGCAGGAGCACAATCGACATCGCCGCGCCAAGCAACACGCCGTTGACGGGGCCCGAACCCAACACTCCAAGGAGCGCGGCGATGGCCACGAAGAACTCCCCTCGGCTGAACCGCCAGATGTGACGCAACGCGCGGACATCGACCAGGCTCATGACCGCGGCGAGCACGATGGCCGCCAACACCGGCTGCGGCAGATTCCTCAGCAGTCCGGACGCGAAGAGCACGACGATCAATGTAAACACCGCGGCAACGAATCCCGAGATTGGCGTGCGGGCTCCCGCACTCTCGTTGACGAGCGACTGCGACATGCCGCCACTCACGGGAAACCCTCGACCGAGCCCGGCGAGCAGATTGGCGGCGCCGATCGCCAGGAGCTCCTGGTTGGCGTCGAACCGGTGGCCGTGCTTCTGGCCAAACATCCGGCCGATCGCGGACGTCTCAACAGAGGCGAGAACGAAGCCAGCCAACGCGATCGGCAGAAGATCGTTCACCTCCTGCCGGCTCACGTCTGGCAGTCCGAGCGCAGGCAGGCCCTGTGGAACCTGACCGAGGAGCGCCACCCCCTGCGTCTCGAGGTCCATCAAGCGCGCGGCAAGCATGCCGGCCACCACCACGAGAAAGGCAACAGGCCGGTTCTTCAGCCAGAGCTTGCCGGCAACGAGGGCAACGAATGCGATTACTCCCACCAGCAGGGAGGTCTCGTGCGTCTCGCCCAGATGCGTGATGAAATGCGCCGAGCGCTCCCAGAAGTCACCGTGCGTACCCTTGAAGCCAAAGAGCTTCGGCAGCTGCGTGCTCGCGAGATAGAGCGCCAACCCGGCCTTGAAACCGACCAGCACGGTTTCGGAGAAGAAGCTGATCGCGTTGCCGGCTCGAACCAGCCATGCGGCAATCGCGATCGCGGCCATCGTGAGCGCGGTGCACGCCGCCAAGGCGGCGTGGCTCTCAGGATTGCCTGCGCTCAACTCGCCTACCGATGCGCCAATCAAGAGCGACAGCGCGGACGTCACGGTGATGACCGTGTGCTTCGAGCTGCAAAACAGCCAGTAGACCAGCCCTGAAAAGAGACAGGAGTAGAGACCCGCTTCGGGCGGAAGGCCGGCAAGCGACGCGTCCCCGATACCGGCTGGCAGCAGGTACGCCGCGAGCGTGAGGCCGGCGACCAGATCCGGTCGCAGCCACGCAGCCCGATACTCGGGCAGCCAGCGGGTAACGGGCATCATCGAGAGCCTCGCGCTCGAATTCGACATCTGACGCACCTCAGCGAATTCCGATCCACGACTGCCTGACGTCTGGCGCCGAGCGATTCGCGCGAAAACCGCGGCCGGCTCCGGCGCGCGATTCAGAGGCTCCGATATCCGGGAGGAACTCCGGCCCGGCGGAGTCCTGGCTCTCCGATCGAACGGGATCACGTTCTCCAGCTGAACCGCTAAAGCCCACGCGGATCTGAAGATCCGCGCTGGCCTGCTGCCAACTCCCACTCACGGAGCAGAGGAATATCCCTTGCTCTCCGAGGAGGCCGTTCACGGTCTTCCTATTCGGCGTCGGGCTCGCCATCGTTCTCGCACTTTCTCTTGAAGGAGACGGGACCCGCGGTCAACCGCTGGCCCGGCAGTAAGGAACCACACGCCATGAATCGAGAACAAGGAACTGGAAAGTACGAACAGTTGCTCGTGCGCGTTCGAAGTTTCGATCCCATCCCGACGGCGGTCGCCCATCCCTGCGAGTCGACGGCGCTCATCGCGGCGCTCGAGGCCGGTGCCAAAGGGCTGATCACCCCCATTCTTGTCGGCCCGGCCGCCAAGATCGAGGAGGTAGCAAAGAAGAGCGGGATCACCCTCGGAGACACCAAGATCGTCGATGCGCCTCACAGTCACGCCTCGGCCGCGAAGGCCGTGGAGCTGGTCCGCCAAGGCCAGGCCGAGCTGCTTATGAAAGGCAGCCTGCACACGGACGAGCTCCTGAGCGCCGTCATTGCCAAGGAAACCGGCCTTCGCACCGGACGCCGCATCAGCCACGTGTTCATCATGGACATCCCGACCTACCACAAGGTCCTCATCGTCACGGACGCGGCCATCAATATTGCGCCGACGCTGGAGGACAAGGTCCACATCGTTCAGAACGCCATCGATCTCGCAATATCGCTTGGCGTGAGCACCCCGAAGGTCGCCATCCTCGCGGCGGTCGAAACGGTCACTTCCAAGATGCCTGCCACGATCGATGCTGCGGCGCTCTGCAAGATGGCCGAGCGAGGTCAGATCACGGGCGGTCTCCTCGACGGTCCGCTCGCGTTCGACAACGCCATCAGCAAGGAGGCCGCGAGAGTAAAGGGCATTCAGTCGAAGGTCGCCGGCGATCCCGACATTCTCCTGGTGCCCGACCTCGAAGCTGGCAACATGCTGGCCAAGCAGCTGAGTTTTCTGGCGAATGCCGACAGCGCCGGTCTGGTGCTGGGCGCACGCGTCCCGATCATCCTGACGAGCCGCGCCGACAGCATTCGTTCGAAGATCGCCAGTTGCGCAGTCGCAGTGCTGACGGCTCACGCGCGACGCCAGTCGATGCAGACAGCGACATAAGGAGCTGGAAGCCGGGAGCTGGAAGCGGGACGCTGGAATTTGATATGGACGACTACGCTGTTGTGCTCAATGCCGGATCATCGAGCCTCAAGTTCTGCGTCTACCGCAGACCGGCAGTCGAAGCCTGGAGGCTCGAAGCGCGTGGACTCATCGAAGGCATCGGGACCTCGCCGCGATTCGCAGCCAAAGACGGTGCAGGTGCGCGCCTGGACGCACTGGAGTTGGACAAATCGGCGGTGCACGATGGTCGCACCGCGCTCGATTCGCTCGCCGCCTGGCTTCGCTCTCGGTACGGCGGCGCGCGCGTGCTCGGGGTCGGCCACCGCGTCGTGCACGGCGGGGCGAAATTTGCCGGTCCGACGATCGTGACGCCGCAGGTTCTGGAGGAGCTGCGAGCACTGGTGCCGCTCGCTCCCCTCCATCAGCCGTACAACCTCGCCGCGATTGACGCGGTATCCGAACGGCTTCCTGGTGTGCCGCAGGTGGCCTGCTTCGACACGAGCTTCCACCGCGGACAAGCGGCCGTCGCCGAGCTGATTCCCCTGCCCCGCGAGATCTGCCGCTCCGGAGTCCAACGCTACGGCTTTCATGGACTGTCGTACGAGTACATCGCCTCGGTGCTCCCGCAGGTGGCGCCGGGGATCGCCACCGGGCGCGTGATTGTCGCGCATCTCGGCAGCGGCGCCAGCATGTGCGCGCTGAAGGACGGCAGGAGCGTCGACCACAGTCTGGGATTCACCGCGCTCGACGGACTGTGCATGGGTACGCGGCCTGGGGCCGTCGACCCCGGCGTCATCCTCTATCTATTTCAGGGCCTGGGGCTGTCCGCCAAGGACGTGGAGGCGATCCTCTACAAGAAGTCTGGCCTGCTTGGGATCTCCGGCATCAGCAACGACATGCGTGACCTCATTGGCAGCAGCGAACCCAGCGCTCAGCTCGCGGTCGATTACTTCGTGTACCGGGCGGCGAAAGAAATCGGCGCGCTCGCCGCGGTCCTGGGCGGGATCGACGGGCTGGTCTTCACCGCCGGCATCGGCGAGAACTCCGCCGAGATTCGACGCCGGATCTGCGAGGCATCCGCCTGGCTGGGCATCGAACTGGATCCGGACGCCGAACTCGCGCAATGGACCACGGATCTCACGGGCCGGAAGCCGCGTTTCGGCATGGGTGATTCCGACCAACGAGGAGTTGATGATCGCCCGCCATACCGGCGCGCTGTTGGGACTCATCGAAGCCCGCGCCTAGCGGGCAGGAAGTAAAGGCGTACACATGTCTGCGACCGCTGCGCAAGCGAAACAAAACGAAACGACGACGTCCCCCTGGAACGGGTTTCGAACTGGGCTCTGGCAAAAGGAAATCAACGTCAGGGACTTCATTCAGCAGAACTACGAACCGTACGACGGCGATGCGTCATTTCTCGCGCCGGCCACGAGCCGGACGCAGAAAATCTGGCAGACCCTCACTGATCTCTTTGTCGAGGAAAGAAAAAAGGGCGTGCTCGACGTCTCTCTGATCCCCAGTTCCATCACCGCCCACGCGCCCGGTTACATCGACCGTGAAAACGAAATCATCGTTGGCCTGCAAACCGAAGCGCCGCTGAAGCGCGCCATCATGCCGAACGGCGGCTTCCGACTCGTGGCCAGCGCCCTCAAGACCTACGGATACGAGCCCGACCCGCACGTCGTCGAAGCCTTCACCAAGTATCGCAAGACCCACAACGACGCGGTGTTCGATGCTTACACCGCGGACGTGCGCCGATGCCGCAGCTCCCACGTGCTGACGGGCTTGCCCGACGCCTACGGTCGTGGCCGGATCATCGGCGACTATCGCCGGGTGGCACTCTACGGCGTCAACCGGCTCATCCAGCGCAAGCAGGAGGAGAAGCTCAGCATCGATGCCGCCCCGTCGAGCGATGAGGTGATCCGCGATCGAGAGGAGCTCGCCGAGCAGATCCGTGCGCTCAAGGAACTGCTCCAGATGGCGAAGAGCTACGGGTTCGACATCTCGGGTCCGGCGCGCACTGCGAAAGAAGCGGTTCAGTGGTTGTACTTCGGGTACCTGGCCGGCGTGAAGGAACAGAACGGCGCGGCCATGTCGCTCGGCCGGACGTCGACGTTCCTCGACATCTATTTCGAACGGGATTTCGCGGCCGGAACCCTGATCGAGGCGCAAGCCCAGGAGATCATCGACGACTTCGTCATCAAGCTGCGGATCATCCGCTTTCTGCGCACGCCCGAGTACGACGATCTCTTCGCCGGCGACCCGACCTGGGTCACCGAATCCATCGCCGGCATGGGTGACGATGGCCGATCGCTGGTGACCAAGACGAGCTTCCGCCTCCTCCAGACGCTCTACAACCTCGGTCCCGCGCCGGAGCCGAACTTGACGATCTGGTATTCACCGCGGCTGCCCGAAGCCTTTCGGCGCTTTGCCGCCAAGGTCGCCATCGACACCAGTTCGATCCAGTTCGAAAGCGACGAGATCATGCGCAGCGCGTGGGGAGACGATGGCGCGATTGCCTGCTGCGTGTCGCCCATGCAGCTCGGCAAGCAGATGCAGTTCTTCGGCGCTCGCGCCAACCTCGCCAAGGTCCTGCTCTACGCCATCAATGGCGGCAGGGACGAGATCAGCGGCGAACAGGTGGGCCCCACCTGCGAGCCGGTGAAGGGCGACTATCTCGACTTCGACGACGTGCTCGGTAAGTTCGACCGGATGATGGAGTGGCTGGCTGGGGTCTACGTCAATGCCATGAACATCATCCACTACATGCACGACAAGTACGCGTACGAGCGGCTCGAGATGGCGCTGCACGACTATGCGCCGCTCAGAACCATGGCGTTCGGCATGGCCGGCATGTCCGTCGTCGCCGACAGCCTCTCGGCGATGAAGTACGCCAAGGTGCGGGTCATCCGCGACGAGAAAGGGCTGGTGACGGACTATCAGACCGAGGGCGAGTTCCCGATGTTCGGCAACAACGACAACCGGGTCGACCAGCTCGCCGTGTGGACCGTCAGCACTTTCATGAACAAGCTCAGAAAGCACCCGACCTATCGCAAGGCCTTACACACGCAGTCGATCCTGACGATCACGTCGAACGTCGTGTACGGGAAGGCCACCGGCAACACTCCCGATGGCCGCCGGCTTGGAGAACCATTCGCACCAGGCGCGAACCCGATGCACGGCCGCGATAGCCACGGCATACATGCGTCGGCAGCGTCGGTCGCGAAAATCCCGTATCGCGACGCCGCCGACGGCATCTCGCTGACGACGACGCTGGTGCCGACAGGCCTGGGCCGCGTGGCGGAGGATCGCATCGTGAACCTCACCGGCATACTCGACGCGTACTTCGGCAGCACGGGATATCACATGAACGTCAACGTGCTCAATCGCGAGACGCTGCTCGACGCCATGGATCACCCCGAGAAGTACCCGAGCCTGACGATCCGCGTGTCCGGGTATGCCGTCAACTTCGTGCGGCTGACGCGGGCGCAGCAGATGGACGTGATCAATCGGACCTTCCACGGGGGCGAGGCCGGTGCCTGAAGGTCACGCGGTCCCGGAGCCGTCGCTCGAAGCGAAGAGCCCGTTCGAGCTTCGCGTCAGCCTCGGCAAGAACGTTCCCGAATCGGACGTTCGCTCGGCGCTGGCGACCGGTGACATGGGGTTCCTGCACTCCTTCACGACCGGCTCCGCGGTCGACGGGCCGGGTATCCGAGTGGTCGCGTGGACCGCGGGCTGCATGTGGCGGTGTCTCTACTGCCACAACCCCGACACCTGGACGATGACCAACGGCATCCCGGTGACCGTGGAGAAGGCCACCGAGACGCTGCGTAAGTACCGGCACGGCCTGAAGGTCATGTCCGGCGGCTTCACCCTCAGCGGAGGAGAGCCCTTGATGCAGCATCGCTTTGCCTTGAAGCTGCTCGCGGCCGCGAAGGGAATGGGGATTCACACGGCGCTCGATTCCAATGGCTACTACGGCGACCGCGTCAGCGACGACGACCTCGAATCGATCGACCTCGTCCTGCTCGATCTCAAGACGTCGGATCCCGAACGGCATCGCCGGCTCACCGGCATGGATGTCGGCCCGACTTGGCAGTTTGCCGAGCGTCTGGCGCAGCGCCGGCGGCCCATCTGGGTCCGGTACGTCCTCGTGCCTGGCGTTACCGACGACCTCGACGACATCGCGGAGACCGCAAAGTTTGCGGGCGGCCTTGGCAACGTGGCGCGAGTCGACGTGCTGCCCTTCCATCAGATGGGCAAGTACAAATGGCAGCAGCTCGGCATGGAGTACACGCTTCAGGACGTGGAACCGCCATCAGCCGAACTGGTCGAGCGCGTGTGCGCGGTGTTCCGTGCGCAGGGGTTAACGGTGTATTGAGTGGCCGCGACACACGACACTTCGCTCACGTATACGGCGGAGGAAGCGCTTGCGCGGCTGGTCGCAGGTAACGCGCGCTTCGTGTGCGGCGAGGCACGCTTCCCGACAGTACAAAAAGAAATCCTCGCCGAGCTCGCGCGCGGACAGCGCCCGTACGCCACGATTCTCGGCTGCAGCGACTCGCGCGTCCCGCCAGAGCTCGTCTTCGACGCGGGCTTCGGGGAACTGTTCATCGTGCGGGTCGCCGGCAACGTGATTTCGGCAGAGATCCTAGGCACTTTGCAGTACGCAGGCCTGCACTTGCGTACGCCGCTCTTCGTCGTACTGGGCCACGAGGGCTGTGGCGCGGTGGAAGCCGCGCTCGCCGCAACACAGCACAACGTGGACCACCCTGAACGGATCGCCCTGCTGCTGCAGAGCATCGAGCCTGGCCTGCGGGATCTCGATGTGGAGCTGTCGCCAGAGGCACAACTCTCCGCCGCGGTAGAAGCAAACGTGCGGTGGTCGATCAAACAGCTGCGCGACACGCCGGAGGGCAAGGCGCGCCTCGAGGAAGGCCTCATCAAGCTGGTCGGCGCCATCTACGACTTGAACACCGGGCGCGTACGATTCCTGCCGTAACGGACGTCCGACTGTGCACAACGCCGTTGCAGCGCCAAGAAAGCCTTACACCGCGAAGTACGCCGAGGACGCAGAGCGTTGAGGTCTTTCTCTGCGACCTCGGCGCACTCTGCGGGGAGAAGCTTTTTGAACAGTTCTTTTTGAGATAGCTTCAAGTGTCCCGGCTTTATCCCCCGTTTTCTGCGCAACTACCTCGGTACGATGACGAGCAGTTCGAGAGGATCGCTGCCGGCATTGCCGATGCGGTGGAACGTGTTCGCCGGGATGACTTCGACGTCACCTCTGCTCACCGCGGTCGCGCCCCAGAAATCGGCGAGGGGCCACGTATAGCCTCCGCGCAGGTAGACAACCAGCACGTCCTCGCCATGAAAGTGCAGCGGGCTACCGTAGGCCGTCGGCCCGTATCGATGCTTCGTGACCAACACGCGTGGGTTGTCGATCAGGCGCGTCACCTCCACGCCGTACTGCGCATCGAGCGCCTCGGGCGGCGTCCCGCTCGACGTACCCTGCACATCCTTCAGCTCGATCGAGATGGCGTCCAACCGGGCGGGCCCGCGATTCTGGACGGCGCCCGCGCCGGCGGCTTGCCAGACGGCTTCGGCAGGGAACCGGCCATCGGGGTCGGCAGTGAGGTAGACGAGGACCTGGTTACCTCCCGCGGGAAGCGCGGCGCCAGGTTCGACAGAAAACTGGGTCAGGCGAATCCGGTTGTTCTCCAACGGACCGCTCCGACGCCCGCCACCGCCCGTCCCGCTGTACTGGGCCATGACCGGCACCGCGAGGAGCGCGCCGACTGCGAGCGTGGCGACGATTGGTGATGAGGACACAAGCGAGCGCGGTGTCATGGTGACCTCCTGGTCGTTGGTTTCAACTCGGGTGCGCCGCCCCTGCGCGCGACGTCTGCCGGCTCGCCGTCGCGTCCTCCACGCGGAACGCCGGCGCGCGGTACCCCGGCGGCCGGCTGGATTCCGGAATCTCGATCGCGTTGCCGTCGCGCAGCGACGTAAAGTGCGGGGACATGATCTCGACGCCTGCGGCGTAGAACGTGTCCTGGATTCTGGCGTGCAGCGCTGCGTAGATGTCGATCATCTCGCGCGGCGAGGCGGTATAGGCATTGATCTCGTACGTGACGTAGAAGTCGTTGAGCGCCGTCTGCCAGACGAAAGGCCGCGGTTCTTGGAGCAGGCCAGGCGTCGCCAGCGCCGCTTCGATAAGCAAATCGTGCACCTTGCGCCAGGGCACGTCGTACCCGATCGTCACGCTGGTATGCAGGATGAGACCGAGCGTCCGTGCCTCGCGAGAGTAGTTGATCACCGAGCTGTTGAGCACGACGCTATTGGGGATCGTGATGTCCTCGTTCTTGATCGTCCGGACACGAGTGGCGAGCAGCGACGCCTCGATGATGTCGCCGAAGGAGTCGCCGACCTTCACCCGATCCCCGAGCCGGAACGCGCCCGTGTAGGTCAGCACGATCCCGGCGATCATGTTCGAGAGCGCCGAGCTCGACGCCAGGGAGACGAGCACACCGATGAACACCGACACGCCGGCAAACGCCGGCGAGTCTGATGCCGGCAAGTACGGGAACGCGACGACGAGCCCGAACGCGACGAGGAGCACCCTGACAATCTTGTTGGTCGGGGCCGCCCACTCGGCCGGAAAGTTCGGAAACACAATCCGACCCTGCTCAATCTGGTGGAAGAGCAGCCCTACGAGTCGAATCGCCCAGTAGAAGATCACACCGATGACCACCACAAATGCCAGGTTCGGCAGATAGCCGACCACGGCGGCTACGGCCATACGAATCGGGGTGACCACATACTCGAGAAGCGTCGCCGACAGGGCGCGGGTCCACGGAAACAGTCCGAGCACGTAGGTCAGGTACAGATGGATCGCCAGCAGGATCAGCACGAGGCGGCCGGCGCGAATGACGCGCTCGATGGCAAGGCCGACGCCGTCGGAGGACACGATCTCAGCCTGCTGAAGACGCAGCGCACCGAGACGGCTCCTCCGCCAGCGTTCGAGGACGCCGCGGGTCGCTCGGGCCAGGCGCACAATCACCCAGAACAAGGCGCCCAGCACCACCGTCGCCGCGAGCCCGTAAATCCCCGAACGAACGAGCGTCGCCGGGGCGTAACGCACCCGCTCGGCGCGGATGGCCGTCTCGAGCTCGCGCGCATACTGCTGCGCGACGACCGTCCGCGCGCCGCCAAGGCTCCTGGCATCCTGTTGCGTGACCACCATCAACAGGCGTGAGCCCGCTCGCAGCTCGGACGAGCCCTCGTTCTCGACGACGGTGACCGTCGGATCGCGCAGGCTGCGATCGCGTATAGCGTCGCGCAGTCGCTGGCTGATCCGGTCGGCGCGGAACTGCGGCGTATACGGGCCGGCGCTCGCCGTTATCCAGATGATCGCGTCGCCTCCGACCAGCACCGGCGCGGCACGATCGCGATCGGCCTCGGGATCCTGGGACGGAGGGGTTTCCTGGACCGTCGTCGCGGCGCCGGACAGTAACTCGTTGGCGAGCACGGCGGGGACGGGATGCCACAGCGTCGCCAGAAGGACTGCCACCGGTACGCCGCGCGCGCCCCTGGCCACCGTCATCACCGTCGCTGACGTCGTTTTACTTGGAGCTGGGCCAGAGACCGAACCAGCGACGCGTTGACGGTCGCGATTTCCTCGTCGGAAATCTTTTCGCTGAGCCGCGCCGCCGCGCGGGCGCGCGCCTCTTCAACCTTGGTCTCGTCGATGAGCTCCGTAGGAATGGCCATGTCCGTGACAATCGACACGCTTTTGCCAGTGATCTCGACGAGCCCTTCGCCGACGGCGAGAAATCGATCCTGGCCATCCCGCGTCACGATGATCTCGCCAGGCACCACCTGCGTGATCACGCGGACGTGCTGAGGGTAGACGCCAATCTGCCCTTCGAGCACCGGCAGCGTGACCATGTTCACATCTTCCGAAAACGCGATCGCCTGCGGTGTGACGATTTCCAGTCTGAGTGTCTCAGCCATACGCGTGCTTTCATCCCTGCGCGATCTCTTCGATCCCGCCCTTCATGTAGAAGTTGCCTTCTGGAACGGCGTCGTGCTTGCCTTCCAGGATCTCCTTGAAGCCACGAACGGTGTCGGCGACCGGGACTTGCCGGCCTTCGCGGCCGGTGAACACCTGCGCCGAACTGAACGGCTGGCTCAGGAAGCGCTGCATCCTGCGCGCGCGATACACCGTCTGCTTGTCTTCCGGCGACAACTCGTCCATCCCGAGGATCGCGATGATGTCTTGCAGGTCCTTGAACCGCTGGAGCACCTTCTGGACGCGGCGCGCCACGTCATAGTGCTCTTCGCCGACGATCTCCGGCGCCAGCGCGCGCGACGTCGAGGCGAGCGGGTCGACGGCCGGGTAAATGCCCAGCTCGGCGATCGCGCGCTCGAGCACGATCGTCGCATCCAGATGCGCGAACGTCGTCGCCGGCGCCGGGTCGGTCAGGTCGTCGGCCGGAACGTAGACAGCCTGGAAGGACGTGATTGACCCCTTCTTGGTGGAAGTAATCCGCTCCTGGAGCACACCCATCTCGGCAGCCAGCGTCGGCTGGTACCCGACGGCGCTCGCGGTGCGGCCGAGGAGCGCCGACACCTCCGAGCCGGCTTGCGAAAACCGGAAGATGTTGTCGATGAAGAGCAGCACGTCCTGGTTCTTTTCGTCGCGAAAATATTCGGTAATCGCCAGGCCGCTGAGCGCCACCCGGAGGCGCGCGCCGGGCGGTTCGTTCATCTGTCCGTAGACCAGGGCGATCTTGGACGATCCCAGGTCCTTCTGATTGATGACCCCGGCCTGCGACATCTCGTGGTAGAGATCGTTTCCTTCGCGCGTGCGTTCACCGACTCCCGCGAACACCGAGACTCCGCCATGAAGCTTCGCGATGTTGTTGATCAGCTCCATGATGACGACCGTCTTGCCGACGCCGGCGCCCCCGAACGCACCGACCTTCCCGCCCTTCAGGAACGGACAAATCAGATCGATCACTTTGATCCCGGTCGTGAGGACCTGCGGTGACGGCGATTGATCCACGAGCGGTGGCGGCGGGCGGTGGATCGGATAGTACTTGTCCGCCTTGATCGGGCCGCGTTCGTCGATGGGATTGCCCGTAACGTCGAAGACGCGGCCCATCACGCCCTCGCCGACCGGCATCGAGATCGGCCCGCCAGTGTCGGTGACCGCGAGGCCGCGCTTGAGGCCCTCCGTGCCCGACATGGAGATCGTTCGCACCCAGCTGTCACCAAGATGCTGCTGCACTTCGAGGGTCAGCTTGACCGGCTGCTTCTCGACCGTGTAATCCACCGTCAGCGCATTGAAGATCGGCGGGAGCTTCTGTGGGAACTCGACGTCCACGACCGCACCGACGACCTGAACGACTTTGCCTATGTTCATTTCAGCTCCCAGCTTCCAGCTTCCAGCTTCCAGCTCCCAGCTCCCAGCTTCCAGCTTCCAGCTCCCAGCTCCCAGCTCCCAGCTCCCAGCTCCCAGCTTCCAGCTCCCAGCTTCCAGCTCCCAGCGCTCCGAGCCCGGCTCTCAGCTGGAAGCTGGAAGCCGGAAGCCGGAAGCTTCTTATCCCGCCTGGCCGCCCGCAATCTCCAGCAACTCCTTCGTGATGTTGCCCTGCCGCAGCTTGTTGTACTCGAGCGATAGGGCGTCGATCAGGCTCTCGGCGCTGTCAGTGGCGTTTTTCATCGACACCATCCGGGCACTTTGCTCGCTGGCCTTCGCGTTCAACAGCACGTAGTAGAGGTAGACGTTGAGATAGATGTCCAGCAGATAGGCGAGCACGGCCTCAGGCCCGGGCTCGAACTGCGCCTCCTCCGTGTCCTCGGCGATCGCCTTCTTCACCACATCGGGGATCCGCATGTCCGTGATGGTCCCCACCGGAAGGTACTCTTGCGAGATCGGCACCTGCGTGAGCGTGTTGACGAAACGCGTCGCAATGACCCGTACCTCGTCCACCTGTCCACTCAAGAAGAGGTCGCGAGCGTGCGAAGCGATCGCTCTGGCTTCAGGGAACGTCGGCGAGTCGGCGTAGGCGAATTCCGCGACAAGTTGACGCCCCGTGCGGGCCACGAACTGCGCCGCCTTGCGGCCAGCGGTGATGAAGATCGTCGACTGCGGATCGAGCTGCGACGCGAGCCGGAACACATTCGTATTGAGCGCCCCGCAAAGTCCCTTGTCGCCCGCGATCAGGATCACCGCGCGCTTCCGGACCTCCCGCACCTCCAGCAATGGATGCGTGAACTCGGGCAGCCGGGCAGTCGCGCTGCGCTGGATCCGGTACAAGAGCTGCGCAAACGGTGCTGCCGACACGGCGGCCAGCTGTGCCTTGCGCATCTTCGAGGCCGCCACCATTTGCATGGCTTTGGTGATCTGCGCAGTGCCGCTGACCGACTTGATCCGACGGCGAAGGTCACGGGGGCTGTTCATTGTCAGCTTCCAGCTTCCAGCTACCAGCTACCAGCTTCCAGTTTTCCAGCTACGTGCTACTAGGTACCAGCGGGACGCTGGAAGCCGGAAGCTGGAAGCTATTTCCACGTCTGCTTGAACTGATCGGCGGCCGCCTTGAGGTCGGCCGTCAGCTCCTTGCTCAACGCCTTTTCCACACCAATGGTCTTCAGGAGTTCGGCGCGACGCGTCGTCAGGAAGTCGGTCCAGCCGGCCTGGAACTCCTTGATCCGCTCCACCGGCACGTCGTCCACATATCCGTTCTGGACTGCCCAGATCACGCCCACCTGGACTTCGACCGGAACCGGGCTGTACTGCGACTGTTTGAAGAGTTCGACGATGCGCTTGCCGCGGTCGATCTTCGACTGCGTCGACGCATCCAGTTCGGACCCGAACTGCGCGAACGCCGCCAGCTCCCGGAACTGCGCGAGATCTCCCTTAAGTTGTCCAGCGACCTGCTTCATCGCCTTGAGTTGCGCCGCCGACCCGACGCGGGAGACCGAGATGCCGACCGAGATCGCCGGTCGAACACCCTGGTAGAAGAGGTCGGTCTCGAGAAAGATCTGTCCGTCCGTGATCGAGATGACGTTCGTGGGAATGTAGGCCGACACGTCGCCAGCCTGCGTCTCGATAATCGGCAGGGCCGTGAGCGAGCCGTTGCCGTACTGTTCGCCGACCCGGGCGGCTCGCTCGAGCAGCCGGCTGTGCAGATAGAACACGTCACCGGGGTAGGCTTCCCGACCCGACGGCCGTTTCAACACGAGCGAGACCTGGCGGTAGGCAACGGCGTGTTTCGACAGATCGTCGTAGACGATCAACGCGTCCATGCCGTTGTCCATGAACCACTCGCCCATCGCCGCACCGGCAAACGGGGCGAGGTATTGGCTGGTGGCGGAATCCGACGCGGGCGACGCCAGGATGATGCAGTATGGCAGGGCCCCGGATTCCTCGAGCACGGTCACGATGCGCGCGATCGTGGACTGCTTCTGGCCGATGGCGACGTAGATACTGTAGAGCGGCCGGTAGCTCGTGTCCCCAGAGGCTTTCGCCACCTCGTTCAAGCGAGCCTGGCTGATCATCGTGTCGATGCAGATGGCCGTTTTGCCGGTCGAGCGGTCGCCGATGATGAGCTCACGCTGCCCGCGGCCGATCGGAATCATCGCGTCGATTGGCATGATCCCCGTTTGCACCGGCTGCCCGATGGGCCTGCGCTTGATGACGCCGGGGGCGAGCTTCTCCACCGGATAGGTGGCGTCGGTGACGATGGGCCCCTTTCCATCGAGCGGTTCACCGAGCGTATTGACGACGCGCCCCAGCAGTCCCTTGCCGACCGGCACTTGCAGCAGCTTGCCGGTCGCGTGGACTTCGTCGCCTTCCTGCAGCTTCGTGTAGTCGCCAAGAATGATGACGCCGACCTCGGTCTCGTCCAGGTTCAATGCCAGGCCGGTGATACCCTGGCCGAAGTCGAGCATCTCGTTCAGCATGACATCGGCGAGGCCTTCGACTTTGGCGACGCCGTCGCCAATCTCTCGGATGACGCCGACCGTCTGTTTGCCGGCCGCGGCTTTCGCTCCCGCGATCTGAGCTTCGATTTCCTGAACCAGGTCAGCCATAGGTCATCTCACTACTGATCTTTCCCGAGGGGCTTTGCCCCTCGGACTCCCCGACACGCTCTCTCTCGCGCCGCTTCGCCGGCGCGCTCCGGTCGCGTGGCTCGCTCGCCGCGCTCGCTCGCACTACTCAGACGGCCTCGCGATTTATGAGACAGGTTCTAGGCTCCGTGTGGTCCGTGTTTTCCGTGGCTAAACTTCACAAACGTGCCTCTAATGCAGTCAACCGGGCCCGCACGCTGCTGTCGTAGACATCGCTGCCAACCTTGATCCGCACGCCGCCGATGAGCGAGGGATTGGCGACGAAGATTGCCTCGAGGCCCGAGCCGTAGACGCGCGTCAGGTCAGCCTGAATACTGTCGCGCAGGCTGCTGACGAGCGGCGTGGCGCTTTCGACGAGGGCCGTGTGCCGGTCGCTATCGAGTCGCACCAGCCGCTGGAAGTCCGACAAGAGGCGCAGCGAACCGCGACGGGTCGAAGCAGCAATCCGCTGCGCGACCTGGCGCACGCGGGTCTCGTCGAGCACGCCGTCGATGAGACACGCGCGATACAACTGCCGCGCCGCACGCTTGGCCTTCCGGTTTGCGTTCATGGCCAGGTCCTACGATGCGAGTTGCCGCGCCGCTTCCTCGGCGAGACGGCGATGATCCTCGGGCGTCAGGATCTTGCCGGTCACCGTCGCAGTCGTCTGCACCACGAGCCGGCCGACCTCGTGTTTGAGCTCGGCGAGCATCCGGGCGCGATCCCGATCGGCGGCTTCATGGGCGCTCAGCAGAATCTGTTCGGCGGCGGAGGTCGCTTTGCGCGTTTCCTCCGCATGGACCCGGGCGGCGGCGGCGCGCGCTTCCTCGATCAACTGCTTTCCCTCACCCTCGGCTTTCCCAAGCACTTCCAGGCGCGACATTTCGATCCGGGTCAGCTCCGCTTTGATCTTCTCGGCATTCGCCAGGCCGCTCGCGATCTGCTGGCGCCGCGCCTCCAGCATCTGGAGGATCGGTTTGTAGGCGAGCAGGTACAAGATGCCGCACACGATCCCGAAGCTGATGATCTGGGCGCCGAGATGCGGCCAGTCCACGCCGAACGTGCTGGCGACCTTCTCGAGCTGTCCGGCGCCTTCCGCCGTGGCCTGTAGTGCTAGAAGCATCGCGAACTCCCTGCGTGTCGTGCCGCACCGCCAACGATCGACCTAGCAACGTGCCCGCGTCAGGGCTACTGCACGAGGAACAACGCGTAGAAGACGATGGCTTCGGCGAAGGCGATGGCCAGAATCGACTGGACCATGATCTTCGTGGACGCGCCGGGATTCCGCCCGACCGCGACGGACGCTCCCTGGCCAATCAACCCCACCCCGATGGCCGCGCCCAAGGCTGCTAGGCCGACGTGAATACTCCCGGTCATCGTCATTTGTCCTTTCTGATGTCGCCGGTCTCGCCACACGAAACCGTCGGACTCCTCGGTCAACCGTGAGCCGCAGCGGCCCCGGGTTCCTCGTGGTGCTGGCAGATCAGGAGCGTGAAGACCGCCGTCAACAGCATGAAGACTAGCGCCTGCACGAGCCCGACCAGCAGTTCCATGAAATAGAACGGAATCGGCAGCAGCCAGCCCAGCCCGGGGACGAGCGTGGCCATGGTCTCGAGCATGTTCTCCCCGGCGAAGACGTTGCCGTAGAGTCGAAAACTCAACGACACCGGCCGGAACAGAATCGAGACGATCTCCAGGCAGCCGGCGGCGAAGAACACGACAATCATCAGCAGCCGCAGCACGCCCGTGGTGTCCCCCTTCGGCGCGAAGAGCTCCTTGAACACGCCGCCAACTCCGACCTCCTGCAGCGCCCAGACGATCCAGCAGGCGAAGAACACGAGCGCCATCGCCAACGTCATGTTGAGATCCGCGTTCGCGCCCCTCAGCAATGGTTGCTCGATGATGAAGCCATGCTCGGTCTGATGGCCCCACCCGATCGTGCCGACGCCCGGAATCAGGCCGAACCAGTTCGACGCGAGGATGAAGATGAAGATCGTGGCGAAGAACCAGAACGTTCGCTCGACGAGGTGCCGGCCGATGACGCTCTCGAGCAGGCCGAACAGGCTTTCAACCAGCCATTCGAAGAAGTTCTGGGCGCCCCCAGGAACCTGCGACATGCGGCGGGTCGAGAGCTGCGCGAACGCGATCAGGCCGACAGCGACGATCCAGGTCACGACCATCGAGTTCGTGATCGGGAACCCGAATGGTCTGGCGATCTCGACGGCCTTCTGCGACAGGCCGTGCTGCGCAGGTTCGAGGAGTCCGAGACAAAGGATGTCGAGCACAGTCACCGCGATAGCGCCTCCGCAGCACGGGGCATGCCACCGACGAGATTCGCGTGCTCAGAATCCTGAGGCCGTAATCCCTGTGATGCACTGGTGAATCGAGTCGCGGCCCATACGCCGATGGTCGCTACCCCTCCGGTATTCCGGATGTTCTCCGCGATGTCGGAGCCGTATCAGCTATGCTGTGGCCGCCGTATCGAGCCAACGTCAGGCGGGCGTCAACGTTCCCGCCGCTCAGCCCTGACTACCCGGTGGTACGCCTGCTGCACCTGAGGCGTCGGCTTGCGATTCAGGCAAGAGAGAGGTCAGTCATGATGCTTCGACAGATGTTACGAAACGGCGTGCTCTCCCTGGTGGCGTCTACACTTGTCGTGTCACCCGGTTACGCCCAGACAAGCGAGACATTCTCGGCGACGGCCGCCGTCAAGACCGCCGGAGCGGCCACGGCCAGTGCTCCCGTCACGGTCGTCGTTGACCGAAAGATGCCGCAGGCAGAAGCGGACCGTCTGATCGCGGCCTTCAAAGCTGGAGGGCCGGCCGCACTGCGCAAGGCGCTCGTGGGGGTGGCACCGACGGGCACCGTGCAACTCGGGTCAGGCGCGGCGACACCCACACGGCTGACCATCGAGCGCGCGACCGACAAAGGCCGGCTCCTCACTATCGTGGCCGACCAGCCGATTCTGTTCCTCGGCGCCGGTGTTCCCGGAGCCAAGCCGAAAGAAGGTTACGACTTCGCCATCATCGATATCGAGGTCGACGCCAAGGGCGCTGGCTCCGGGACGCTCGCACCGGCGGCCAAGGTCACCGTGAAAGAGGGCGTCTTCGTCGTCGAGGACTACGGGGCGGAGCTGGTTCGATTGACCGCGGTCAAGAAGGTGAAGTAGCGCGAGAATGTCCGTGGCCCACGACCGTTTCGACGCGACGGAAACGTTTCAGCTCGCGATCGAGGCATCGCCGGCCGGCGTCCTGGTGACCGACGCCGCGGGCACGATCCACCTCGTCAACGCCGAGCTGGAGCGCCAATTCGGCTATACGCGAGACGAACTCGTCGGGCAGTCGGTCGACCTGCTGGTGCCAGAGAGTCTGCGGTCGCTTCATCAGGCCCACCGCCAGAGCTTCGGAGACACTCCGCACGCGCGGCCGATCGGCGCCGGTCCGGAGTTGTTCGGTCGGCGGAAGGACGGCTCCGCGATCGCCGTAGAGATCGGCTTGAAGCCGATTCAAACGGCCGATGGCCATTTCGTGCTGGCGACGGTCGTGGACGTCAGCGCGCGCCGGCGGATACAGGACGCGCAACGTTCGGCCATCGAGGGGCAACTCGAATTCGAACGGTTTGTCGCCGAGCTTTCCTTTCAGTTCATTAACCTTCCGGCCAATGAGGTCATCGACGTGATTCGGTACGGTCTTCGCCGAATCAGTCAGGAGTCCAATATCGACCGGGCGGTGTTTTTGAGAATCAGCCCGGATGGCATGCTGTCAGAAGTGATCACATGGTCGGCGGCTGGCATTCCCTTGGTCGAGCTGCCCTTGTCGGCAAAGACACGCTTCCCATGGGCGGTCGAGCGAGTGACTGCCGGTGAACTGGTGGCATTCTCCAGCCTCGCCGACGTTCCAAGCGAGATCGATCGGGAGACCCTCCGTACGATCGGCACGAAGTCGGCGATCTACATCCCCTTGTCGGTCGACGGCCGGGTGACGGGCGCGGTCGGATTCACCGCGATCCGTGCCGAGCGAAGCTGGCCGCCGGAGCTCGTCCACCGCCTCAAGGTTTTCGCGAGCGTGTTCGAGCAGGGCCTGGCGAGGCAGCAGCGTGACGAGGCGATGCTCTCGGCGTCGAGTGAAGTGCAACGCCTCAAAGATCGGCTGCACGCGGAGAACGTTTACCTGCGACTGGAAGAACGAGAACGCCTTGGGCTGGCCAGCATCGTCGGACAGAGCGCGGCCATCCGGCGGGTGCTGGAGCAAATCCGGCAGGTCGCGGGCACCGACTCCACGGTGCTCCTGCTCGGGGAAACGGGAACCGGAAAGGAACTCTTCGCCGCGCAAATCCACGAACTCGGAAGCCGCCAGGGTCGGACGATGGTGCGGGTCAACTGCGGAGCGATTCCGGCGACGCTCATCGAAAGCGAGCTGTTCGGGCGCGAGAAAGGCGCGTTCACGGGGGCGCTGTCGCGCCAGGTCGGTCGATTCGAGCTGGCGGACCACTCGACGATCTTTCTCGACGAGATCGGCGATCTTCCGGCCGAAGTGCAGGTCAAGCTCCTGCGCGTGCTGGAAGAGCGCCAGATCGAGCGGCTGGGAAGCCCGCGCCCCATCTCGATCGACACCCGGATCATCGCGGCCACACACCGCAACCTCGAGCAACGAATCAGCGAAGGCACATTTCGCGAGGATCTGTACTACCGGCTGAATGTGTTTCCCATTCACGTGCCGCCGCTCAGAGAACGTGTGGAAGACATTCCGCTGCTCGTCTGGCGGTTTGTCGAGGAATTCTCGAAGACATTCGCCAAGCGCATCGACACGATCGACAAGGACAGCCTCACGGCGCTGCAGCACTACGGGTGGCCCGGCAACATTCGCGAGCTTCGCAACGTGGTCGAGCGGGCGATGATTACGGCGTCGAGCAAACGACTGAGCATCTCGCTGCCGCAGTCGTCCCCGACGCCAAGCAAGCGAAGCCCAAAGCTGCGCGACGTCGAGAAGGAGCATATCCGCGCCGTGCTCGAGGCGACCCGCTGGCGGATTCGAGGAACGGGTGGCGCTGCCGAGAGGCTCGGCTTGAAGCCGACGACGCTCGAAACCCGCATGGCGAAACTTGGACTCAAGCGCCCAGGCCATTTCTAACCGCCTGGAATCAGACACCTGGCTCCCTCCGGTATTTCGGGGGGGCGTCTGAGATCTCGGGGGAAAATAACTGCCGCTTGTCACGGATCGACATCGACACGATCACGGCCAACCTTCTCATCTGCCAGCATTAGTGGGCGGAGACGGGCAAGTCCAACAGGTGGAACGACTGGTGCACGAGTTGCGCCCATGGTGCGGCTCACTGTCGCCCTCAGCGCCTCGTCACAGCGGTGTGTTCAGGACCTCGTCGAAGGCCTCCGCTTCCTGATGTCGGGGACCCGACTCGAGGCCGGGTGTCGGGAATGCTCTGTCTGGGTGGATCCCGATTCGACGGTGCACTACGTCGAGGAATGGGAGACTGAAGCCGACATGCGGCAGCGGGTTCGATCGTCCCGCTTTACGTCGCTGCTGGGAGTCATCGAATCGGCAAACGAGCCTCCACGTGTGCAATTTGATTTCGTCACGACCACGCGGGGTCTCGACTACGTCGCCCAGATCCGGAGCGACGTCCCGAGTTGATTCAGCCGGTTGCTCCCGCGATCGCATCGAGAGGGACGCGCGACAATGAAACGAGCCAAGTACGAAAAAGAGTTGCACAAGCTCCAGGTACGGCTGTGCCACCTGCAACGCTGGATCAAGGAGAAAGGCCTGCGTGTCGTGATCGTGTTCGAAGGCCGCGACGGGGCCGGTAAGGGAGGCACCATCCGCGCGATCACCGAGCGTCTCAGCCCACGAGTCTTCCGGGTCGCTGCCTTGCCGGCGCCCTCGGATCGCGAGAAGAGCCAGGTCTACATGCAGCGCTATCTCCAGCATTTTCCAGCGGCTGGCGAAGCAGTGATCTTCGATCGGAGCTGGTACAACCGAGCCGGGGTCGAATACGTGATGGGCTTCTGCTCGTCAAAGGAACACAAGCGGTTTCTCGAGCTGTGCCCTCAGATAGAGAAGTTCCTGATCGAGGGTGGAATTACCCTGATCAAAGTTTGGATGGAAGTCAGCAACGACGAACAGAAGCGCCGCTTCGAGGCGCGCATCGACGATCCACTGCGCCAGTGGAAGCTGAGCCCGATGGATCTGCCGTCGCGGCGGCGCTGGTACGAGTATTCCCGCGCCCGCGACCTGATGCTGAAGAAGACCGACACCCGCATCGCCCCCTGGTCGATCATCCGCTCGGACGACAAGCGTAAAGCGCGTCTCAACACGATTGCCCACCTGCTCTCGCAGATTCCGCACAAGAAACTGCCGCAGGACAAAGTGAAGCTGCCTGCCCGATCGCGGAAGGGCGCCTACGACGACGACGCCGCCATCGCGCGCCGGCGATTCGTGCGCGAGCGCTACTAGTCTTATCCGAGGGGCTTCGCCCCTCGGACTCCCTTACACGCTCTCTCGCACGCCGCTTTCGCCGGCGCGCTCCGATCGCGTGGCTCGCTCGCATTGCTCGCTCGCGCTGCTGAACCGCCCTGGCGATTTATGAGATAGGTTCTAACCTAATGTCGAACCTATCTCATAAACAGCGCGAACGAGCGGAAGCGAGTGAGCCTGGCGAGCGGCGCGGGGCGTTGGGGCCCCGCGAGCGAGCCAGTAGGGGGGCTCCGGGGGGCGAAGCCCCCCGGACAAGACTAGACGCGCTACGAATCTTTCGGCCGTCTCAGTCCCAGCTTGGCAAGACGCGTCTCGAGCGTCGTCGGCGCGAGGCCGAGCCTTTCCGCGGCGCCGCCGGCGCCGCGAATGCGCCAGCCGGTCGTTTCGAGGA
The DNA here is from genome assembly GCA_963773005.1 of uncultured Acidobacteriota bacterium. Classification (GTDB taxonomy): domain Bacteria; phylum Acidobacteriota; class Vicinamibacteria; order Vicinamibacterales; family 2-12-FULL-66-21; genus DATBJJ01. The sequence goes on along the minus strand of CAVYZR010000008.1, from coordinate 1,066,105 downwards.
CGGCGCGGATGTGCTCCTTCTCGACATCAGCGAGCTTTGGGCTTCGTTTGGTGGCCGCGGTGGACGACTGCGGCACCGGGATGGTCAGGCGTCTGCCTGTCGCCGTAATCATCGCCCGCTCCACGACGTTGCGGAGCTCGCGGATGTTGCCGGGCCACGAATGGAGCTGCAGCGCCGCGAGGTTGTCTTTGTCGATCGTGTCGATGCGCTTGGCGAAGGTTTTCGAGAACTCCTCGACAAACCGCTGGACGAGCAGAGGAATGTCCTCGGTGCGCTCCCGCAACGGCGGCACCTGAATCGGAAAGACGTTCAGCCGATAGAACAAATCCTCGCGAAATGTGCCTTCGCTGATTCGTTGCTCGAGGTTGCGGTGTGTGGCCGCGATGATGCGCGTGTCGACGCGAATCGGCTTGGGATTTCCGAGTCGCTCGATTGTATGCTCCTCGAGCACCCGCAGCAGCTTGACCTGGACGTCCACCGGCAGATCGCCGATCTCATCGAGGAAGATTGTCGAGTGATCGGCCAGCTCGAAGCGTCCCACCTGCCGCGATAGCGCGCCGGTAAACGCGCCTTTCTCCCGCCCGAACAGTTCACTCTCGAGAAGCGTCGCAGGAATCGCCGCGCAGTTCACGCGCACCATCGTTCGTGCATGGCGGGAGCTCAGCTCGTGAATCTGGGTGGCAAAGAGCTCCTTGCCCGTGCCGGTTTCGCCGAGCAGCAACACGGTCGAATCAGTGGCTGACACGAGCTGTATCTGTTCCAGGACCTGCCGGATGGCGCCGCTCTTGCCGACGATGTTGCTGGGGCCGTGGCGCTCCCGCGCTTCGGTGCGAAGGTAGACGTTCTCGGCGTGCAATTGATCCTTCAGCCGACTGACTTCGTCGAGCGCTCGCTGGAGCGCCTCGTCGCTCTCTCGGCGTGCCAGCACACTGCCGAACGCGCTCGCGAAGACGCGCAGGCGGTGAACCACTTCCGGAGGCCAGGCACGCTCCCGGCGCATCGTAGTGAAGCCGACAGCGCCGACAACCTTACCTGCTACAGACAGGGGCACTGTCAGTCCGGACCGAACTCCCTGCGAGCGGTAGCCGATCTGGTCCAGCTCCGGTAGGTTGTCGATATTCTCGAAGGACCAGATTTTGCCCGCCAGAACCGTTTCATACGCCCACGGGGCCTGCCTCAGCGGGAAGGGGCTGAGCGGCGGCGCAATGCCTGCTCTGTGCCAGAACACAGGAGCGACGGCGACACCGTCGGGTTGAATTCGTATGAACGCGCAGCGGTCGAGGTCGAGCGCCTCGCCGATCCGCCGTAAGGCATCCCGCATCGCATCATCGACGCGGTCCGCCGGTAGGTTGATGAAGCTCGCAGACAGCTCCGCGACAAGTCGCTCGAACTCGAGTTGTCCCTCGGCAATCGATCGGGTTGTCGCGTCGATTGGAAGTGTCGCGCTCTCGATGACGACGGCGAGCACTAACGTGCCGCCTTCGGTTGTCAGCAGACTCAATCCAACTTCGGCCCGGAACTCAGAGCCGTCTCGGCGTTGGCAGAGCAGCTCGCGGGCGGTTCCCGGACGGGCGTCTGACCTCGCGATCAAACTCGCCCGGTGTGCGGCGAGCGCGGCACGGCTCGACTCCGGCAGGAGGATGTCGATGGATTGGCCAACCAGTTTGTCGCAGCTGTAGCCGAACTGCGACTCGATCTGGCGGTTGGCCAGCGCGATGACACCCGCGGCGTCCACGACCAGCACGCCGCCTGGCATCGATTCAGCCACGGCTCGCGCCAGCGCCTCGGCCTGTATTCCTGGCCTGGTGGATTGCGAAGAATCGTGCGCCCGCACCAACGCTCCAGTTCTATTCCAAGCTCATCAGTTGTGAGCTTTCAAGATGAGTTATGTGTCGGAGTATCTATTTCTTACCCTAGTTTATAAACGAAACTGCGAGTCTCGACGTAGGATCAGCACACACCAGCTGGTCTGCGGAAGTTCTATGTCACCTAATCGAGCCACTGGGGCGCTTCTATTGGCTCTGATCGTTCTTCCTCAATGGACGACCAGCGCGGCCGGGACGCCACAGTCGGGCCAACTGACCGGAACGGTCAAGAACGCCCTGAACGCCCCCATTGCTGAGGTCACAATCACCGTCCGCGGTCCCGTGTCGCAGGTCGCTCGGACGGATGTCAACGGACGTTTCGACGTCCCAGGTCTCGTGGAGGGTGACTACGAGCTCGTCGCCACGCTGGCGGGGTTTGCACCGGCCCGGCGAACCGTTCGCCTCACGCCAGGCAAGAGCACGGTCGTCTCGCTGACGCTCACGGTGGCGGCGCAGGAGCAAACAGTCGTGACCGCGGCGAAGGCCGGCGAGCGGGACGTGCAGACGACCCCGATTGCCGTGAGCGTTCTCAAGGGGGCGGACCTCCAGCGGGCGGAATCGCACAACGTCGCAGACCTCGCGGGGAACGCGCCGACGGTCACGTTCTCTCAGAACTCGGACTTCGCCCAGCTGACGATCCGGGGCATCGGCTCCAATGTCGTGTTTGCCGGCACCGATCCGAGCTCAGCGGTGTACGTCGACGGCGTCTACCTGTCCCGGCCAGTCACAGTGCTGGGGGATTTTCTGGATCTCGAGCGCGTCGAAGTGCTGCGCGGCCCGCAAGGCACGCTGTACGGCCGGAACGCCGTGGGCGGCGCCATCAATCTCGTCACGAAGCCACCCACGAACACGCTCGACACGTCCGCGCGATTCGTTGCCGGGAACCTCGGGACGTTTCGCACTGACGCACGACTCAGCGGTCCTATCGTTCGCGACAGAATCATGGGCAGCGCCGCCATCCTGCGAGGCGTGCGCGACGGGTTCGTCCGGGACCTGGATCACCCGGACCACTCCCTCGGAGGCGACGATGTGACCGCGGTGCGCAGCAAGTTGCTCGTCGTATTCAACGGGCGCAGCAATCTGCTCGTCGCCGGGGACATGAGCCATCAGGATCCGATTCCGCTGACCTACGCCAAGGTGCTGGCCGTGAAGCCGGGATTCCAGGTGGACAACCCTGCCGATCTTCACGAGGTTCGCGCGTCGACGTTGGCTGAGGGGCGGATCCTGCAGTACGGCGGGACCGCCCACTTCACTGCCACCCTCCCCGCATCAACCACGCTCACGAGTACGACAGCCTATCGGAAGCTGGAATACGACGTCGTGAACGACGCCGACATTACGGAGCTGAACCTCACCGCCGTACATTTACATGAGGATCAGCACCAATGGTCCGAGGAGGTCACGATCTCTCAAGAGCGCCCCGGGTTGTCGTGGATCGCAGGTCTCTTTCTCTTCGATGAAGTCGACCGCCAGCCGACTGTGATCGCAGTCGCAGGGCCGCGACTCGAGAATCGTCTGAACCCCCTCGTTGAAGCAGATAACCAGGCGGTGTTCGGACAGGTGACGTTCGATGTCACGTCACGCGTGTCGGCGACGGCCGGGCTCCGCTATTCCCGTGAGCACAAGGCGATCGACAATGTGGGTCAGCTCACTACGATTGACCTGCCGGTGACCCTCGTCCCCGGCAGCGCGTACTCGGTACACGGATGCGATCTCTCACACCGCCTGGACCCCGAAGTTCGGTCTGGAATTTCGCGCACAGGCGAACGCGTTCGTCTACGTTTCCGCGACGCGCGGGTTCAAGAGCGGCGGGTTCAACGTCACGTCGACCGAGACCGGCCGCGGCTACGCGCCCGAGTGGGCCTGGAGCTACGAAGGCGGGCTGAAGACGATCGTCGCTGGCGGTCGCGCGCAGATCAATGTCGCCGCCTTTCAAACCGACTACTCCGATTTGCAAGTGCAAACAGCCATTCGGCCGGGCGTGATCGATATTTCGAATGCCGCCGAGGCAACGATCCGCGGCGTTGAGCTCGAGGGCTCGACTCGAGTCACCGAGGCTCTGCACGCCGGTGGACATCTGGCGTGGCTGGCAGCAACCTACGATCAGTACACCGCCGTTGGGGTAGGCGGTATCACGGGCGATGTTGCCGGCAATCGGCTCACCAACGCACCGGAATTGTCGGGACGCCTCTGGCTCCAGTGGAACGGCAACTTCGGTCGAGCCGGGTGGGTTTCACTCAGGGCGGCATCCAGGTGGCAGAGCACTGTCTTCTTCACACCCTTCAACGACCGCATCCAGCGGCAAAGTCCTTTCGGCCTTCTCGATGGTAGCGCTGAGTTCGGGCCGAAGCGCCGGCATTGGTCGGTCACGATCTGGGGGCGGAACCTCACCAACAGTGACTACATAACCGGCTCATTCAGTTCACCCATTCCGGCGATCGGTGGCCGGCCTGGGTTGCCCCGCCAGGCGGGCGTCGAGCTTACGTTGCGACCATAAGTGAAAACGCTCATCGACATCAGCGTGCCGGTGCTCACCTTTGTGCTGCTCGCCGGCGTCGGGCTCGATCTGACCGTGGACGACTTCCGTCGCGTGCGTCGTCAGCCGGCACTCATGCTGGCGGGCCTGGTCGGCCCGCTGTTCCTGCTGCCGCCAATCGCCGTCGGCCTCGCGTGGGCCTTTCAGCCCACGCCTGAAGTGACGGCCGGCCTGCTTCTCGTCGCTGCCTGTCCGATCGGCGGCATTTCCAACACCTACAGCTACATGGCGCGCGCGTCCACGGCCCTGTCAGTGGCACTCACAGGCCTATCGTGTCTCTTGTGCGGGCTGACGGTGCCCGCCGTTGGCCGGTTCCTCGAGATGGTGACCACACATTCCCTGAAACTGACGGTGCCGATCCCAACCCTGATCACCCAACTCGTGCTGATGTTCACCCTTCCGGTAGCCCTTGGAATGTGGGCACGGCGACGCTGGGCCGATCGGGCCAGGCAGTACCAACCCACACTGCAGAACCTGGCGTTCATCGGCGTCGGGCTCATGCTGGTGCTCATCATTTCGAACGATCCACGAGCCTTTCTCGACGAGCTGCCAAAGACGGTTCCGCTCGCTGCCGTGTTCATCGCGTGCTCGGCTGCAGCCGGATGGGTGGCGGCGGCAACGGTGACGGCCGATCCGCGCGATCGATTTACGTTGGCCGCAGAGTTCGGCACTCGTAACCTGGGCGTAGCGATCGCGGTCGCCGTCACGATGCTCGGACGCGTCGAGTTCGCCCGCTTCGCGTACACCTACTTCCTGACGGAACTTCCGCTGATGCTGGTGGCAGCTGCTCTCTTTCGCCGTCGCCATGCTGAGCCGCTGACGGCCTCGTAGCTACTCTCCAAGGCCCCCAATCGCATGTCCGGCCACCCGGAGATGCTCCGGTCGGCCGGAGCCGCGTCGGTTCAAGGAGGCGGCGCGCGACCGCAGAATTCGCGTAACCGACTCACGCGCCGGTACTTTTGGCCCTAACTATCGCGCCGATTGCGAGGCACGTCCATTGCGTGCGCAATCAACCCCTGCAGTGCAGGACTGGAGTGTGCAGGATATGAGGAAATCCACCGTCGCCACGAGTGCCTTGCTCGCGTTCGTCTGCGTCGGCCTGGCATCACCGTACGGAATGTCGGTTGTCGAACCGCTAAAACAGCAGAAGACGGCCACCTCCGCGGCAAAGCCGGCGCTGACGGCCGACGCGCTCGATCGTCTACTCGCACCCGTCGCGCTCTATCCCGACGCGCTCCTCGGGCAGATGCTGCTCTGTGCGACGAACCCGGGCAAGGTCGGCACGCTCAGCGAGTGGCTCCGCAGCCACGAATCGCTGAGCGGCACGGCGCTGCAGGACGCGGCCAAGGCAGCCGGCTTCGGCGAGAGCTTCGCCTCCATCGCGCTCTTCCCTCAGGTCGTGAACACGATGGCGGAACAGGGCGAGTGGACCGCGAACGTCGGTCACGCATTCACGTCCGACAAGTCGGCCGTGTTTGCGAGCATCCAGCGGCTGCGGACGAAGGCCCGAGACGCCGGCAAGCTGAAAAGCACCTCACAGCAGGACGTCGAAACGCGCACGACGTCGAGCGGCCAGCAAGTCATCGTCATCGAGCCGGCCAACCCGCAGGTCGTCTACGTGCCGCAGTACAACTCACAGACCGTCTATACGTCCTCACCGACCTCGTCGACCGTGATCATCCAGGAAGATGACGACGCCGACGTGGCGGTTGCGGCGGGGTTGATTGGTTTCACCGCCGGCATTGCGCTCGGCGCCGCGATCGACAACGACTACTACTACGGTCCTTACGGATGGCACGGCGGCGCGTACATGTACGACGACGCTTGGGACGATTGGGAGGACCATCGCGAAGACGCGCGAGACGATTGGCAGGACCATCGCGAAGATCTGGCCGACGAGCGTGGCGACCGCGCGAGCAACGCGCAGGAGCAGCGCACGGAGCGTACCGAGACGCGCCAGGAGAACCGCCCCGAATCGCAGGCACAGCGGGAGCAGCGGCGCACGGAGGCGCAGGGCGCAACGCAACAGAGGGCGTCTGGCACAAGCCAGGAGTCGCGCGGTTACAGCCGCGACCAGGCTCAAACGACGAGAGAACGTAGCGGAACCGGCTCGGACGCGTTCTCGGGCTACTCGAGCGGACGGTCGGAGCGCGCCGCCAGCGAACGCGGACAGCGCAGCAGGAGTAGTTCGCGCGGAGGACGACGACGGTGAGATTGCAGGCCCACCGACACTGCGCTGAACCTGGCACGGACGGTGACGACCGTCGCGGCGCTGGTCGCGCTTGTGTCGTGCAATCGCACTGCCCCGCCACCAACCGCTCGAACCTTCGACACTTCCGAGAACGCGGTGCTGGCACTGGTCGTAGCGGCCAAAGCGAAAAACCTCGATGATGTCGTCGCGATCTTCGGCCCGGAGGGCCGGGACCTTGTGGATTCCTCCGATCCGGCGACTGCCCGCCGGAACCGCCAGGTGTTCGCGGTCGCCGTCGCCGAGCGATGGCAACTCGTCGATCAGCCGAACGGGAGCAGAGTCCTCGTCGTCGGCGACGAGTCATGGCCGTTCCCGATCCCGATTGTGAAGGGTGCAAACGGTTGGCGTTTCGATGCCGCCGCGGGCAAGGAAGAAATCCTCGACCGCCGGATCGGGCGGAATGAGCTGGCCGTGATCCGGATCAGCCGCACCTACGTTGCGGCACAGCGCCTTTATGCCAGCAGGGGACACGATGGACTTCCCTCGGGACGTTATGCAAGAACGTTCGCGAGCGAGCCGGGCCGCCAGAATGGCCTGTACTGGCCGACCCGTCACGGCGAGAAGCGCAGTCCGCTGGGTGACCTGGTGGCACACGCGGCGGAGGAGGGCCGGGCACTTGGTACAGGGGGCACGGCGGCACCGCCACCCTTTCACGGCTACTACTTCAAGATCCTGACCGGCCAGGGACCCGCGGCCGCGGGCGGCGCGAAGAGCTACGTCGTTGACGAGAAGATGTCTGGCGGGTTCGCACTCGTCGCGTGGCCGGCGCAGTACGACGTCACAGGCATCATGACTTTCATCGTCAATCAGGACGGTGTCGTGCGCCAGAGCGATCTGGGCGCGGACACTCCCACGACGGCCAAGGCTATGACGCTCTACAACCCTGACCCGTCATGGGCGATCGTGCAATGACGCATCGGTCGAGCGCCTCGTGGTAACCGCGGTCCCGGCGGTGGCCACAGACCAGACGAATCGTGTTCTCGATCCGATCGCACGCACGTCGGAAGTCCTGTTCGGATTGATCATGGCGCTGACGTTTACCGGCACGTTCGGCGTCGCCACCGCCGGTCGAGAGGACGTTCGCGAGTTGCTCATCGGGATGATCGGGTGCAACATCGCGTGGGGGCTGGTCGACGCGGTGATGTTCCTCATGAGCTCGATGACCGAGCGCGGACACAACCTGCTGACAATCCGCGCCGTGCACAGTGCTGACACCCCGGACCAGGCTCACCGCATCGTCAGGGACGCCCTTCCGCCCGTCGTGGCATCACTTCTGTCGACGGAGGACTGCGAAAAACTGCGACAGGGCCTGCTCCGCATGAAGGGGCCGCCGAAGAGAGCCGCACTGACCCGAGAGGACTGGCTCGGCGCGCTAGCCGTGTTCCTCCTAGTGTTCTGCTCGACATTTCCGGTCGTGATTCCGTTCCTGGTCTTCAGCACGGCACAGATCGCGCTGCGCGTCTCAAATCTGATCGCGCTCGTGATGTTGTTCTGCCTTGGCTACTGGCTCGGACAGCACGGTGGCTATCCGCCCTGGCACACCGGCCTCAGCATGGTTCTGCTCGGCGTGGTGCTGGTCGCAATTGCGATCGCCCTCGGTGGGTAACGACACGGGCGCCGGTGCGTAGGTGAGGCCGCGATCTGACGCGGAGATCGTCGTGCCGGCCTGTCCAGCAATGATTGGGGCGAGATCGGCGAGCGCACCGATCGCGGCCGTCTTGCCCGTTGACGTCGCGAAGCGGCACGCCGCATCCACTTTCGGCCCCATCGATCCCGCCGCGAACGACATCGCCTTCAATGCGTCCGGCGAAGCGTGCCTGATCGCTTTCTGCGTGGGCATTCCCCAGTCGACGTAGACGGCATCAGCGTCGGTGAGCATCACGAACAGGTCAGCGCCCAGGTCGCGCGCGAGCAACGCCGACGCCAGGTCCTTGTCGATGACGCACTCGACTCCCGCGAGCTTGCGATCCGCGGTTTTCTCATACATGGTGGGAATGCCGCCGCCGCCCGCCGCGATGACAATCGTGTTGCGCTCGAGCAACCACTTGATCGTGCGCAACTCGAAGATGCGCTTCGGCTCCGGCGACGCGACCACGCGGCGCCACTTGTCGCCGTCTGGCTTGAACACCCAGCCCTTGTCGCGCGTGAGGCGCTCGGCCTCGTCCCTCAGGTACAGCGGACCGATGAACCTGGTCGGGTTCTTGAAGGCCGGATCGTCCGGATCGACCTCGACCATCGTCTGCACGGTCGCCAACGGCCGTTCGAACGGGAGCAGATTTCCGAGCTCCTGTTCGAGCATGTAGCCGATCGTTCCTTCGGTCTGCGCGCCGAGCGCGTCGAGCGGATAGGTTTCGACTCTCGCATAGGCGGCCGCCTGCAGCGCGAGCAAGCCGACCTGCGGGCCGTTGCCGTGGCCCACGACGAGTTGGTGCTCGGCCGCAATCGGTGCCAAAGCCCTTGCTGCGATCCGCACGTCGGCACGCTGATTGTCGGCGGTCATCGGTTCTCCGCGCCGAAGGATGGCGCTGCCGCCAAACGCAGTAACCACGAGCATGCGTCAAACTCCCAAGCTGGCGACGACAATGGAGATCGCGGTGTGTTCCATATGACTCTCAGAAGCTGTAGCCGACGTAGACCATCCCGTAGACGAAGAGTCCAGCGCGTTCTCGCCAAGCCGCTCAATTGACTTCCCGGATCGCCAGCCGATGAAGAGATCCTCGGGCCCGAACGAAGAGACGTCCTCGCCGAATTCCGCCGGCATCGAGCCATAGGTGCGCTCACCGACCACGCTCACCTTGCCGTACAGCTCGCTCGACGAGGCGAACGCGTAGGTACCCGATAGCGCCGGCTTCACGTACCCTTCGAACCACTGGTCGCTCAAGTCGTCGTCGACGCCGGGTTCCTTCGGGTTGTTGTAGAGAGAGTTGGCGAAACCGAAGCTGCCCCACCCGGCGTCGAGGTTGAACGTCCACTTGACTCGTGATGGGAGACCGCTCGGCCGCTCCTGCTCTTGCTCAGCGGGTTTGTCTTGCGTGACGCGTACCTCCTGCGCACTCGCAGCGGTCGTCAGGCCGACGATCGACGCACTGAAAAGAGCCGTTCGAAACCCCCGAATCATGACTGCTCCTGCCCTGGTCGTCGGCACATCGATCGTCCGCTTCGACCGACTCTTCAACAAGCCGGAGAGTCGCCGTGGTCCCGCCGCTCCAGGCTGAACTGCACTCCAGTTGCCATGGTGGTAGCGGATGGCCGAGCGGCGCTAAGGTGTTGCTGTCGCGCTTCTTAGAGGAATGGAACCGGCGACGCTTCGCCAGGCGCCTCTGGTCATTGCAGTCCGGCATGACGGGCGACCTCCGGAATTCCGGGGGCGAGCATGAGGAGGGGCCAAAAACACTGCGCGATAGCGCCGCGGGCGGCGGCACATGGTTGGCAGTCTCACGTCGTTTGAACTTGATATGCGGCTGCAGTCGGTGACGTCAACCTTGGTGGGAGCGGTCCTCGCTCTCGTCGTGTCTGCGCCAGGCGGGCTGGCCCAACCAGTGCCGGGGACCACAACCCCGGCGGCACAGACGAGCGCCGACAAGCCGGCGCCCACGGACCCGCTCGGGCGCACTACCCCACGTGGGACCGTCCTGGGTTTTTTGACCGCCGCGCGAAAGGGCGAAAACGAGCTAGCGCGCCAATACCTCGACACTCGGCTCAGCGGAAAACCGGCAGAGGATCTCGCCCACCAGCTGTTCGTGGTCCTCGACGCCAAGCTCCCGGCTCGGCTGACCCTCATCAGCGATGTGCCGGAAGGTTCGCGATCCAATCCGTTACGGCCTGACCAGGACTTGGTGGGAACAGTCGCCAGCGCGGGCAGTCAAATCCCCGTCCTCGTCGAGCGGATTCGCCGCCCGAAAGAGGAACCGATCTGGCTGTTCTCGAGCACGACGCTCGATTCGATTCCGAGTCTCTACCAGGAAGTCTCGACCAAGGACTACAGCGCCTTCCTGCCGGAATTCCTGAAGGGCGCCCGCGTCCGTCGCTTTCATCTCGGCGAATGGCTCATCGTCCTCCTGACCATCCCCATCGCGTACTTCGCAACGGGTCTCCTCAACCGGCTGCTCGTACCGTTGGCGCGCCCGATTTGGCGCCGACTTCTCGGCGACGCCGGAAGCCAGATCCACACTGTCCTGCCTGTGCCTGCGCGGCTGCTGCTGCTCTCCCTGCTGGGCCGTTGGCTGCTGTCGGCTCTGTCCCTCTCGCTCCTTGTCCGTCAATTCTGGTCGAATGTCGCCCGCATGCTCACGATCGTCACGGTCGTCTGGTTGTTGATCGTGATCGCCGGCAAGGTCGAGCAATACCTCCAGCGGCGCATTCCATCGGCCAACTTTGCGGCCGCTCAATCGCTTCTGCGCTTGTCCCGCCGCGCCGTCGAATTGTTGTTCGTCTTCGCGGGACTGCTCGCCATGCTCCGCCATTTCGGCGTGGATCCCACGCCAGCGTTGGCCGGCCTCGGCGTTGGCGGCATTGCCGTCGCGCTGGCGGCGCAAAAGACGCTCGAGAACGTGATCGCCGGCGCATCGTTGATTTTCGACCAGGCGGTGCGGGTCGGCGACTCTCTCAAGATGGGTGAGATTGTCGGCACGGTCGACCACATCGGCCTGCGGTCCACGCGCATTCGCACGCTGGACCGCACTGTCGTCAGCGTGCCGAACGGACAGATAGCCAACGCCAGTCTCGAAACCCTATCGGCGCGCGACAAGTTCTGGTTTCATCCGGTGGTGACGCTCCGCTACGAGACGACGCCCGACCAGCTTCGAGTCGTGCTCGATGGCATCCGGACCATGCTGGAGACGCATCCTGCCGTGGATCCCAAGTCGATACGTGTCAGGTTCGTCCGCCTCGGCGCGTTTTCCCTCGACGTCGAGGGCGTGGCCTATCTCTCCGCGCGCGACTGGGACCACTTTCTCGAGATTCAGGAGCAACTGCTCTTTGGCATCACCGAGATCGTCGAGCGAGCGGGCACCGGAATCGCCTTCCCATCGCAAACGATGTACGTCGCCGATCCACAAGGTGCGCTCGCGGCGAGGCCAGCCAGCGACCGATCCTCACGGGAAGCAGGAACGCCGACGGCGCCATAGGCCGACAGATCGCCTATCCTTCACACGGAGTGTGAGTCACATGCGGTATCAAACGATTGTCCCAGCGGTTCTCGTGATGGTCGCGACCATTCATGGCCCGACGCAGGCACAGCAGCGCGGAGCCCCCGAGGTCTTCACTGCCAACCTGCAAGCCTCCGGTGGCACGGGTGGCGCCGCCGCCGCGACCATCCAGATCGACATCCAGCGCTACTCGGCGGACGCCGACCGAACCGCCGTCGAGTCGGCATTGAAGTCTGATGGATACCCGGCATTTCTGACGGCCCTTCGGAAAGCGCCGGCCGTGGGCGCGGTCAGTTTTGGCGATCAGAAATGGACCATTCGCTGGGCGCGAGAGCAGAAGACCCCCAAGGGTCGAACGATTGTGCTGGTAACCGATCAGCCCGTGTTCTTTGTCGGCGGTGGACGGGCGGATGCCAAACCGCGCGCCGGCTACGATGTCGCGGTGATTCAGATGCAGGTCGATGACGTCGGCCTCGGGAGCGGCTCGATGGCAGCCGCCGCGAACGTGAAGCCCGGCGCAGAGTCCGGCGTCGAGATTAACGATTACGCCGACAAGCCAATCAAGCTGGTGACTGTGGTTCGGAAGATCTGAGGCTCCGGGCTCTGGCGAGAGACTTCTCGTCAATAAAACAGCGCGAACGAGCGGCAGCGAGTGAGCCTGGCGAGCGGCGCGGGGCGTCGAGCCCCCGCGAGCGAGCCAGTAGGGGGGCTCCGGGGGGCGAAGCCCCCCGGGAAACTATTAACGGGGCTCGAAGGTGCCGCCCAGGGCCAGGTGCAGGTTCACGCGCTGGACGCGCTGCTCGGCGCGCATCCGGACTACCGCCGACTGGGTCGCGTTCAGCGCCAGCTGTCGTTGGGTGACGAAGCGCAGGTCGGTGCTGCCGACCTTGAACTGCGTCTGCACGATCTCGAAGGCGCGCTGATTGTCGGCTTGGGTCTGCGCCAGGATCTGTTCGCGATCGCGCGCGGCGATCTCAGCCGACAGCGCGTTCTCGACTTCGCCGAACGCCTTCAGCCCGACGGCGGCATAGGCCGCAATGGCCTGCTTCTGCTCGGCGGTGCGAATCTCGACCTGGGCTTTCAGCGCCCCGCCCTTGTAGATGGGCGCGACCAGGTTGGCGCCGAAGTTCCACACCGGGTTGTCGTGACTCGTCAGCACGAACAACTCGCTCGAGACCGAGCTCACGCCTGTCGTCAGGGTGATCGCCGGCAGACGCGCGGCGCGAGCTTCGTGCACCCGGTTGAAGGCCGCAGCGACCCGTCGTTCTGCGGCGATCACATCCGGGCGGCGTTCGAGGAGCTCCGACGGCAGACCTGCGGGAACGGCGGCCGGCTGGCTCGGGCAGCTGCGGTGTGACCACCGCCGCGGCGCCAGGATAACGGCCCAGCAGGATCTCGAGGGCGCGGATGGCCTGCTCGCGTGCGAAGCTCGATCTGTCGCAGACTGTCGCGGGAGGTGCCCGCGGCCGCGCGCGCGACGAAAACATCTTCCTCGTTCCCGACGCCAATGCGCGAGCGCGTCTCGGCGAGGCGCACGAGCTCCTCGTCGTCACGAAGAGAGCCACGAGCGATCTCGGCCTGCAACCCGGCTTCGGTCGCGAGAAACCAGCTCTTGGCGACCAGCGCAGCGATCGACTGCCGCCCAAATTCGAAGTCCGACTGCGCCGACGCGGCGTCGGCCGCCGCCGCGGCGCGACCGTATCGCACCCGGCCCCACAAGTCGAGCTCCCAGTTCACGCTCAGCACCCCGCCTTCCAACCCGGAGCCGTCGCCCGACATCTTGCCGCCGCCGCGCGCCAGGAGGTCGACCGACGGGTAGAGTTTCGCGCCGGCGAGCCGCGCGTAGAGCACGGCCTGTTCGACGCGCGCAGCAGCCACGCGCAGATCGGCATTGTGCGCGATCGCTTCGGCGACGGCCGCCGTCAAGCCGTCATCGCGAAAGTCGGCCAGCCAGTTGACGGACACGACCCCGGGGCCCGCGACCGGCGCCTTCCAGTTGGCTGGCACCTCGACGGTCGGCATCGCCTCGGTCTTGATCGTTGCCGCGTCTGGTGGTTTCTTCAGGACGCAGCCGGCGAGGGTCGAGAGCATCGCGAGCGCGACCGCCACGGGCACCGCGACCTTTGACAGGCGTGCAACCCGTGGGCGATCGACGGTCCGAGCGCGAGTTGCCATTCCGATCTCCAATCAATGTCCGACGCTGAAGCTGTGCTTGATGATCACGTAGTCGAGATACGACGTCGACCCGCAGCATCACCTTGCGAATGATGTGCACCATCCCGAAATGCTCGGTGTAGATCGCGGCGGATCCGCGCGCGCCGGCGGCCAGAAAAGCGGACTTCTCCTTGTCGCTGACGACGAGCTTGGCCGGGAACCGGCCGGGCGGCGGCGTTGAACGCCGGTTTGCGGCAGATTGCCGGTCGCGTCCAAGCTGTCCTTGCCCCTGCGCCCAGATGATCGAATCGACGTGGGCCTTGATGACGCGGCCCGGGTAAGTGTCGAGCGTGATCTCCGCATGGTTCCCCGGCTCCACCTGGTGCAGCTCGTTCTGGTCGAACAGCGCGAAGATCTGGTACTCGTCGTCGACGAACGTCATGACTTCGTTGAACGGCATGCCCGGCGACGAAGAAGCCCGGTCGAAGCATCACGTTGACCATCGTGCCGTTGCCGGGCGCGAGCACCGTCGTCTGCGACAGATCCCATTTCGCGTTCTCGAGCTGCGCCTGGGTCGTCTCGAACTGCGCCTGCGCCGCCTTACCTGCGCCTGCGCCGTCGCGATCTGCGCCTTCACCTCGGCGACTGCCGCGAGGTCGCCCTTGACGCGACCTGAGAGCTTCTCGCGCACCTGCCGCTCGGCCGCGCGCGCCGCCGCCAGCTGCGCCGTCAGCTCGTTGACGTTGGTCTGCGCCTGCTCGAGATCGAAGCGATTGCCGGCGCCGGCCGCCACGAGCTCGGTGTTTTGCTTAACGCGCGTGCGCGCCAAGTCGAGCGATGCCGAAAGCGAATTGACCTGTTCCGTCGCCGCCTTCAACTGCTCGTTCAACTGGCCGCTCGCCGGTCTGCGCGTCGGCGAGCCGTGCTTGCACTTCAGCCATCTTCTGGCGTTCGGCGCCGATGCGCGCCTCCTCGGACGTCAGCTTGGCTTCGAGCGAACGCACCTCATTCTGATAGGGCGTTGGATCGATGCGGAAGAGGACGTCCCCCTTCTTCACCGGCCGGTTGTTTTCGACCGGGACCTCGATCACCCGTCCGCGGACCTGCGAGACAACCGGCACGATGTACTTGACGACCCGGACATCGCTCGTCGTCGGCGCGAAGATGTTGAGGAGGAGCAGCAGGAGCACAATCATGACCACGGGGAAGATCGCGACGGCAACCTTCCACGGCGTCGTCCAGGGCAAGAGCTTCAGCTTGATGAAGATCAGCCAGACGAAACCGGCGTAGATGCCGAGCAGCAGGATTTCCATTTAATGGTTGCCTCCTGCGAGTCTGGCTTCGAGCGCGTCGAGATCGGCGCGGAGGGGCTTCAAATCCGCCTCGGAGAGGCCTTTCGCCTCGAGACGGGCAAGGCGCTCGCGCAGGCCCTCGCCTGGCGGGGCGGCATCCGTCTCCCCGGGGTATTCCTCGTCCGGCACGTGCTTGTCAGTGCCATAAGCGAGCTTGTGCATGACCGGCTTCGAGTACGCCCACATCCACGCCAGCGGCCAGAGCAGGCCGCCGAAGACGAGCGACAGCAGGCAGAGCGTGCGGATGGCCTCGAACTGGGGATGGTGGCGCTTGTGCGCGATCTTCTCCGGCAGGATGTGCACCATCCAGAAGAGGGTGATGAGCACGACCGGCACGACGAAGAGGACGAAGATGGCGATGAAAGTGGCGAGCTTGTCTTCGGCCTCCTCCGACAGCAATGACGCGCGCGCCTCGGCTGGTGCCAGCAGGATCAGGGCAAGCGCGAAGAGGACGACACTCCGAACGGTCAAGAGCGGGCCTCGACGTTCGATTTCCATGGGGTGACTCGGCACTGTTGCCATGATCCTGCGTCCGCGACGGTTGTTTACGAGTGGCAATGGGGATGAACCAACCACGAGCGCGTCGCAGCACTCGCCGTGCCATGGTACAGCGCCCACGGAAGCGCCGTAAAGCGACCCACGCTGCGACATGCGCCGGTCGGTCGGACCCCGCAGTCGCCCAGGAGTCCGACATGGCGGGTTTCCTCCGGGATGCCGGAGTCTGACCCGCGAACTCCCCACGAAGTATCGAGGGCCCACGGAGGACAGTGGTGTTGTCGGTGAGCCGTCGCTGGTCGGAAATTCTAGCCAGACCGGGAATTCGCGCGCTTTTGCGTGTCACTTCGAGCGTTGCTTCGCTCAGCGCATGGGCACATCGATTGCTCGACTACCGGCTGGACTCATAGTAAACGGGAGCCTAAGGAGCGGGCATGTCTGTATCGTATTCCGGGACCTATTCATCAGTGAACTCTCCAGTGATCCGGGACATCCCTGAGGACTTCGGCCAAAAGCGCATCGCCCGTGGGGCGTTTCGACGAGACGACGTCGATCCAGTTGGTACCTCCGCCATCGTCGGCCGGAGTGCTGCCCTACGACACGTCCTGGACCAGATCGAGCACGTGGCGGCAACCGATGCGACGGTGCTGCTGCTCGGCGCCACCGGCACAGGCAAAGAGCTCTTCGCCACCCACCTTCACGCGCTGAGCGCGCGCCGCAGCCGGGAGATGGTGCGCGTGAACTGCGCGGCGATTCCGTCCACGCTCATGGAAAGCGAACTCTTCGGCTGCGAGCGCGGCGCCTTTACGGACGCGGTCGCGCGGCGAATCGGCCGTTTCGAGCTCGCGAACCACTCGACCATCTTCCTCGACGAGATTGGTGACCTGCCGCCGGACGTGCAGGTCAAACTGCTGCGTGTGCTTGAGGAGCGCCGAATCGAACGGCTCGGCAACCCGACGAGCATTGAAGTGAATGTGCGGATCGTCGCAGCCACGCACCGTGATCTCGAACAGCGGATCGCTGACGGCACGTTTCGCGAAGACCTGTTTTACCGGTTGAATGTCTTCCCGATTCGCGTGCCGCCGCTCCGCGAGCGCGCCGAAGACATTCCACTGCTGGTGCGGCGCTTCGTCGACCACTACTCGAAGCTCCTCGGCAAGCGGATCGACACCATTCCGGCCGACAACATGCTGAGACTGCAGGAGTACGCCTGGCCCGGCAACATCCGCGAACTGCGAAATGCCGTGGAGCGGGCGATGATCGTGGCCTCCGGATCGCAGCTGGCGATTCCAGTCCCTACGGGCACACCGGCGGCGCGGCAGTGCAGCTCCAAGCTGATTGATGTTCAGAAGGAACACATCCGCGGTGTTCTCGAGGCGGCCCGGTGGCGTATTCGGGGCTCCGGTGGCGCCGCGGATCAACTCGGCCTTCGACCGACCACGCTCGAGACGCGGATGGCCAAGCTCGGACTGACTCGGCCCAAGGCCAGTTAATTACCGTTGAATGTTCACGGCGGCGGTGAGCTGGAACTGCAGGCGCGTTTCGGCCGCCAGCTTCAAGTGCTCCTCGCCGCCGCTCGCGACGGCGGCGCCGGTCACCCCGCCGACGGCTGCACCGATCGCGGCGCCTTGGCCACCGCCCGCGATACCTCCGACGATGGCCCCGAGGCCGGCACCGCCGCCAACCTTGCGCGCCGTGCGCTTGCCTTCTCCCGACCCCTTGGCCTCCACGTACCCGGTCACGACCTCGTACACTCTCCCGCCGAACCCGATGGAGTTGATCTTCAGCGAGATCTTGTCGCTACCCTTCATCTTGCCCGACTGCTGCACCTGAACGGCTTGCACCGCTGCCGAGGCGCCGCGCGGAATCACGACCGAGCCGCCGATCATCACGGGATCGTCCACGATCGCCTTGAACGTCTGTCCCGCCTGTGAGACGTCGACGTCGATCGCCTGTGTGAGTCGAACATTCAGTGCCGTGCCCGCGGGCACTGTCACGGGCTTCGGCGCCGCGGCCGGGCGCGGTGATGGCGACGGTGACGGTGTCGGTGATGGTGTGGGTTTTCGAGCCGAAAACTCCACCGCTACCGCGTCCTCGATCGGAATCTCGGACACGCTGCCGCTGTCGAGGAGCACGCGTACCGTTTTGCTATCGGCGCCGATGAACATGCCTTCGACGACCTTACCAGATCGCAGCCGGACCCGGTCCGCGGAGAGCGAGGCGCCCGCGGCGATCACAACAATCGCAATCGATAGCAGGTGTCGAACCGTCATATCGTGGTGTGTTTTCATTGGACGATCGGAAGCGAGGCCGAAATCTGCAGGTCGATCACCAGCAGCAGCTGGTGCTCGACCTGGAGGAAGCGCAAGGCTGTTCGCGGCGACAGTGCGACCTTGAGTCGCTCGTAGCACTTTGCCTTGACAGCCTGTCGCCGTGCCTCCAGATCGAGTGCCTTGCTGGCGAGTGTCTCGGCCATCGCATCGGTTAGCTTCGAATAGTTGCTCGCATACTCGGCAATCATCGCTACACGCTCGTCGCCGAGCTTCGCCATCTCGAGATCGTACTCGCGATAGATCGGCCAGAACGCTTTGTCCTCGGCCTCGGTGAACCCCATCACTTCAGTGATGATCGCGACCTTCTGCGCCCGCACGTCGCTGCGCAGGAGCTCCGCATACGCACTGAGATTGAGCGTCTTCGTCTCTCGCTCATTCGGCCTCTCATTCGGCGATTTCGACGGCGCCTGTGCCTGGGCCAGGGCGACAGAGCCGATTATCAGCAGGACGAGCGTGACTGCCATGCGTTGAAACACGTCGACATCCTCCAGACGCTGCGGCTCTACCGCTCCCGCGTTACGTCTTCTGCTTCGGCGGATAGTTCTTGAAGATCTTCTTGACCGCGTTGTTGATGCTCTTGTCGCGCTTCTCGGGGTTGGCCTGGGTTTGGACTTCCTTCACGCCCATCCCACGCCAGACGAGCTGCCCCTTCTTTGCGTCGGCCACATCGATAACCATCGTGCCGACCAGGATGTCACGCACCTGCGTCGTCGACGTGGTGCCGGCCCAGGCGCCGCCGCCCCATCCCCACCCGTACGGGCCATACCCACCACCGTACCCGGAGCTGTACGTCGAGATATCCTTCTGTTTGTCAAACGCCACGTGGTAAACCACAAAGACGTCCGGATTCGATTCCGACTTGGTGAACCCTTTTTCCGCGAGCTGGGCCTCGATGGCTGCGATGATGCGGTCGTCAATCAGTGGCTGACCGACCTTGGTCCCGTCCTTGTGCGCGTAAGTCTTGAAGCTGGGGAAATTTGCGCTCTTCTCGTAGTCGTAGCTGACCTTCTGCGCGGCGGCCAGCACGGGGATCGCCAATGCCGCGATCACGAGGGTAGCGAGTCTCTTCTGCATATACGAACATCCTTTCGCTCGGTTTTGACAGGTCGCGAAGAACCTATCGGTGCAATTGTCGAGCCGCGCCATACTCGATTTAAACCGTGGCTGGCCAGTCGTAGCGTACCGCCCGCCTACGGTGACGTATCCGCCATGCCGGAGGAACTCCGGTAAACCGGAGTTACCGGATCGACAGCCAAGCGACGGAGATCATCGTCAAAACCTCGATCATGGCCTGAAGCGGCCTTCTCGAGTCGGTCTCGGCGATTGACGCGAACGGGCATACTCCGTGCTTCTTTTGACGTACACGGTTGGATGCCCTCAGTCCGAAGTGTCACTGCACGCGCTTCCGGCCCCAGGGCACGCACGACCGGACGATAGGGGCAAAGTCCAACATGCCGGTTACAATGCGACACGATCGGGACAACATCTTTCGCGTGGAACTTCGCGGATTACTTCGGAAAACCGACCTGGAAGGCTGCCAGCAGCAGCTGAAGACCGAAATGGACCGCGTCGGTGCGGTAAAGCTGCTGTTCGTTCTCGCGGAGTTCGACGGGTGGGAACGCGGCGCCAACTGGAACGATCTATCATTTTACATTGGGCACGGTGACCGCATCGAACGCATCGCGATCGTCGGGCCCGAACAGTGGCGCAGCGAGACGATGATGTTCGCCGGGGCCGACTTGCGACGGGCGCCGGTGGAGTTCTTTCCAGAACAGGCCATGGCGGAAGCACTTACATGGTTGGCGTCGTAATCGGAGTGCAGGCGAGATCGAGAGGGCACAGTCCCTCGAGGAAGGGTGCGCGCGCGATGAACCTCAAGAGTCGAACACGCCGGGCGGCGGCCATGATTGCCGCGCTGGGCATCATGGTGGAACCGTCGGCCCACCTCCTGCTCGTCGCATCCGGGCAGACTCCACCGGCGTCTCAGACACCGACAGCCACCGGGAAGACGACACCGACGGCTTCCACCTCAAAGCCCCCGTTGGCGCAGGTCGCCGCTGCCACGCCGAAGCCAGTCGATGGCGGTTGGCCGCGCCTCTACGACCTGGCAAGTGGTGGGAGCGCCCTGGTCTATCAGCCGCAGATCAGCCAGCTGGGACAAGCAGGCGCACCTCGTGGCATTCAGCGCCGTGTCCCTCCGCAACAAGGCGGGTGATAAGCCGGCGCTCGGCACGATCAAGCTCGAGGCCGATACCAAGGTGTCCGTCGCCGAACGGTTGGTCAGCTTCCAGCAGATGAAGATCTCGGAGGCAAACTTTCAAACCCTGCCGAAGGAACAGGTGCGCGAGATTGTCGAGGCCATTGACAAAGCGATCCCCGACGACGAACGGGTGATTGCGCTCGATCGAGTCCTGGCCAATGTGGACAAGAGCAACATCGTGCCCAAGAACGTCGAAGGCATCAAGGCTGATCCCCCCACGATCTTCTTCAGCAAGACGCCGGCGGTGATCGTCAATCTCGATGGGGACCCGATCTGGAGCCCGATCAAGGGCAACGATTTGAAATACGCGGTGAACACGAACTGGGATCTGTTCGAGAACACGCCGACCAAGACGTACTACCTTCGAAACAACGACACGTGGTTGAAGGCGACTGAGGTAAAAGGACCGTGGTCGCCTGCGGGGACGCTGCCGGACGGCTTCAAGCAGCTGCCGGCGGAGGAGAACTGGAAAGACGTCAAGGCAAACCTGCCAGGCAGGGCAATCAAGACGGCGCCACAGGTCTTCGTCAGCACGACGCCGGCAGAGTTGATTCTCCTGACCGGTGAGCCCACTTACCTCCTTGTCCAGGGCACCAACCTCTTGTGGGTGAGCAACACCGAGAGCGACGTGTTCCGACTGGGAAAGACCGGCGCGGTGTACTACCTCGTGGCCGGCCGGTGGTTCTCCGCGCCAGATTTTACAGGGCCGTGGACATTTGCGACGCCGTCGCTCCCGGAGGACTTCAAGAAGATCCCGCTCTCGCACGATCGGTCTCGTGTCCTCGCGTCGGTTCCGGGTACCGACGAAGCCGCTGAAGCGGTCTTGCTGGCGCAGATCCCGCAGACTGCACGCGTCAACAAGAAAGAAACGAAGGCGCCCGACGTCGCATTCCAGGGCAATCCAGAGTTTGCTCCGATCGAGACGACGACAGGTCGCAGCGCGCAGTGAATACGGACAAGGACGTCTTCAAGATCGGCGACGTCTATTACATGTGCTACCAGGGCGTGTGGTTCTCGGGCAAGAGCGCAACGGGACCGTGGGAGGTGGCGAGCTCTGTGCCCCAGGAGATCTACCAGATTCCCGCCAGCTCTCCATCACACCACGTCACGTACGTCACCGTTGAAGAAGACGATAACGACTGGGTGGTGTATGCGGCCGCTGCCGGCTACACCGGGATGATGGTGGCATGGGGCTGCACGGTGTGGGGTACCGGTTGGTACTATCCGCCGTACTACGGTTACGGCGGCTACTACCCGTACTACTATGGGCACTTCCCGACCTACGGCTACTCGGCGTGGTACAACCCCTGGACCGGCGCGTATGGGCGCAGTGCGGCGGTGTATGGTCCGTACGGCGGCGCCGGAGTCGGCGCCCGCTATAACCCGCGAACAGGGACCTATGCGCGCGGCGCGGCCGCCTACGGCCCGTACGGGGCGCGCGGCGTCGCACAAGCGTATAACCCACGCACTGGAACCTACGCTGCTACGCGCCAGGGTTCCAACGTCTATGGAAGCTGGGGATCGACGGCCGTGCAGCGCGGCGACGATTGGGCCAAGACCAATCGCTACACGAATCGACAGACCGGGACCACGACGCGCACGATCAGAACCGATGAAGGATCAGCCGTCACACGGCGTGGTCCGGGAGGCGCCACCGTCGGCGTCGGCGAGGGCGGCAACGTTTACGCCGGCAACGACGGGAACGTCTACCGGCGCGAGGACGGGTCGTGGCAGAAGTACGACAACGGCGGCTGGTCGAATACCGACCGTCAGCCGAGTGGTGAGAGGCCAACGCCGTCGGACCGGTCCACGACGCGCCAGCAGCCGACCGATCGCAGCACCATGGATCGCAGCACGACGGATCAATTGAATCGCGACGCGGCCGCGCGCCGCGAAGGCACGCAGCGCAGCAACGACTACGGAAACTATAAGGGCAGCAGCGGCACCCGCAGCACCGGCAGCTATCGCAGCGGCGGCGGCGCCTCGCGCGGCGGCGGCGCTTCGCGCGGTGGCGGCGGACGGCGCTAACGAGCGCCAAACAAAGACTAGAACCTATCTCATAAATCGCTGGGACGGTCTAAGCAGTGCGAGCGAGCGCTGCGAGCGAGCCACGCGACCGGAGCGCGCCGGCGAAGCGGCGCGCGAGAGAGCGTGTTGGGGAGTCCGAGGGGCAAAGCCCCTCGGGAAAGACTAGACCTCCGCAACGAGGAACGACGCCGCGAGTGCGCAGCACGATGAAGCACGACCCGAAGACCGACGCTGCGCCCACTTCCATCCGCGAACCGCAGAGCGTGGCGCGCCTGAGCCGCACGTTCTCGCGGAGCCTGTCCGCCGTCTCACGAATCCTCAACCCTCGTCTCGTCATGAAGGCCTCATTCACATTGATGGAAGAGGCTAAACTCTTTCGTCAGTCTTGCTGCGACCATGCGACACCTGTTCATCTGCACGCTGCTTTGTAGTCTGCCGATAGCAGCACTCACTCAAACCACGCGTTCACTCCCTCAGCCGGGCCAAGCCAAGGGTTCGAATCCTTCCACGAATTCCGCGTCGGTGCTTGACTGGGCAAATCGCGTGATGGCCGACGACCCGAAGGTCCGGGCAATCGCCGAAGCCGCCTTGGTCAAAGGAGCGGGGCGTTCGCTGCCTTTGCTGAAACAATTCCTCAACCTTCGCGATGAAGACCTGCAACTGAAGACTTTTGAAATCATCCGGCGGATCGGTCCGCCGGCGATTCCGCTGCTGGTGGACCTGCTTCGGCATGAGCGGACCTCCATCCGGCGCAGCGCCGTTGATGCCTTGATTGACCTGGCGCCCTATACGGAATCGATTCAACCGGCGTTGAGACGGGCACTGAGAGACGAGGATTCGGAAGTTGCGGGCGATGCCGCACGTGCCCTGGGCGCTTTGGGCACGAAGGCCGGTCCTTCGCTACGCGCTTTAGTCAAGGCTCTCTCGCACGAGGACGCATACGTCCGCATCTACGCGGCGGAGGCCTTGGCGTCCATCGGTCCGAATGCGGGCCCGGCGACCGAGGACCTCGCCAGAGCCGTAGGCGATCCGATTCCCGGCGTCCGATGGGCGGCGTGTGAGGCACTCGCCAGCATCGGCGCCGCCGCGCAGTCCGCTGTACCGCAGTTGATCGAAGCTCTGACCGATGAATTCCTCTATGTGCGCATCTTCGCGGCCGGGGCGCTGGGAAGCATCGGGCCAAAGGCAAAGACGGCCCGCGAGGCGCTGAGAGAGGCCGCAAACGATCCCGCACTGCGGGACGAAGCTGAGTGGGCGCTAAATCGAATCGCTGGCGTCGAGCCTGGAGAGCCTGTCGCCGCGCCGCTTGTGACCGCGCCTTCCGTCGCGCCACAACCCCAGACGACGGTGGCTGACACGGGCAATCCTCCGATTGACTGGGATACGACCACTGGGCGGAACATCGTCTGGAGCGTCGAGTTGGGAAACGACACGTTTGGCCGTCCCGTGGTTGCCGGCGATGCGGTCTATGTGGGTACCGACAACTCCAGGCCAATGAACCCTGCCTTTCAGGAAGAGGGCGGCGTGCTCATGGCCTTTCGGGTGACCGATGGCGCGTTCCTTTGGCAGGACGTGGCCCCCCGAGTCGAGCGCGGCCTGCGAGCGTTCCTGCTGCCTTCGACGACAAGTGCGCCGTATGTGGAAGGAGCCCGCTTGTACTATGTCACCGCCGAGTGCCAGCTCCGTTCCCTCGATACGCAGGGTTTCCGCGATGGCGAGAACCGTGGTCCGTATCGGGAGGAAGTCTTCCAGGACAACGGTGCGGCCGACATCGCCTGGGAGCTCGACATGTGCGCCCGCCTGGGTGTCTTTCCGCATGAAGCCTCCAACAGCGAAGTGTTGCCTGTGGGCGATCTGCTGATGGTCAGCACCTCCAACGGCCAGAATGAAGGCCATACGCGCGTCCCATCGCCGCGCGCCCCAAGTCTGATCGCGGTGGACAAGCACTCGGGCGAAGTCGTCTGGCGCGTCATCGGCCCGGGCGGGCAGGTGCTGCACGGCCAGTGGTCCAGCCCTGTAGCGGCCAACGTCAACGGGCGCATGCAGGTGCTCTTCGGCGGAGGAGATGGCTGGTTGCGCGCCTACGACGCGGCGTCGGGTCACGAAGTCTGGCGATTTGACGGCAACCCGAAAGACGCCCGCTGGCTTCCGCGCCCCGGCGTCCGGTCGCGCAGCTCGATCATTGCTTCACCCGTCTTCGCCGACGGCCGCGTCTTCGTTGCGATGGGGCAGGATCCGACGCACGGCAACGGGCCTTCGTCGATTCATGCGATCAATCCCAACGGCCAGGGAGACGTCACCGGGAGCAGGCTTCTCTGGACTTCTCGCGAGGTCGGCCGCGTGGTGGGAACGCCGATTTTGAAGGACGGTCTGCTCTACGTTGGGGACCTGGGCGGAACGGTTCATTGTCTGGACGCGGCAACCGGCGCCCACGTCTGGAAGCACGAGACACACGAGGCCATCTGGGGATCCTTCCTGCTGGCCGGCGACCGGCTTTACGTTGGGAACGTTGACGGCCGCATGACCGTTCTTCGTGCCGGACGGCGAAAGGAATTGCTGGCGCAGATCGAGATGGATGCGGCGCTCTATTCGCGTCCGGCACTCGTCGGCGATGCGCTTTATCTGGCCACCGCGCACCGGTTGTACCTCATCGCGGCAAACCCTTGATCCTGAAACGGCGGTCAAGATGCGCCTCTATTTGACACTCTAATAGAACAGTGGTACTCCATTAGAGAGTCAAACAGAGCGTAAATGTCCGTCGCGAGCAACGCGCACGAGACGGAGTCATCCCCTTGATAACGCTCCGCGAATGGGTCATCCGGTTGTGGCGCACGATCCGGCCGGGCCGGCGAGACGCCGACATCGAAGAAGAACTTCGTTTGCACCTCGAACTGGCCGCCGAGCATGAGCTGCCTCGCGCCGACTCGAGGGAGGATGCGCGGCGAGCGGCCGTGATCCGGCTAGGCGGTATTGCCCAAGGATTGGCGGCCGCTCGCGATCAGCGGGGCCTGCCCTGGCTCACCGATCTGGCTCGCGACCTGCGTTATGGGCTTCGTGCCTTGCGCCGGAACCCGATGTTTACGTCAGTCGCCGTAGTGACGCTCGCGCTCGGCATCGGCGCGAACACGGCGATCTTTTCTCTGGCCGAGGCGGTGCTCCTTCGGACGCTTCCCGTCAGCAACCCTCGCGA
Organism: uncultured Acidobacteriota bacterium; assembly: GCA_963773005.1. GTDB lineage: Bacteria > Acidobacteriota > Vicinamibacteria > Vicinamibacterales > 2-12-FULL-66-21 > DATBJJ01. Next base: position 1,040,494 of record CAVYZR010000008.1, on the reverse strand, counting down.
ACTCGTCGTGCTTCGCCAGATCGGCCCGAACGGCGACATCTTCCCGTTCACCTCCGCTGCCGCCGTCGATCTCGCCGACAGCCGCGACGTTTTGTCTGGACTCGCTGCGTTTCGTCCGTGGCTCAATACGCACGTCAGCGTCAACAGTGAAACAGAACTCGCACTAGTACAGTGGGTGTCGAGCAACTACCACGCAGTGCTCGGCATCCGCGCCGTTCTCGGGCGCACGCTCGTCGAACAGGATCGCGAACCGCTGGCGGTGATCAGCGATCGCTATTGGCAGCGGCGGTTCGGCGGTGACCCCAATGTCGTGGGACGCGCCCTCGAGATGCAGGGACGCTCATTCACGATCGTCGGTGTCACGCCTCCCGAGTTCTTCGGGACACAGCCCGGACGTTACGTCGACGTCACTGCGCCGCTCAGTGCGCAGACGACGACGATGCCATCGAACGCCCGATGGCTCTACCTGGTCGGGCGCCTGGCACCGGGCGTCTCTCGCGAGCAAGCCCGGGCGGTGCTCCGGGTGCGATGGACCGAACTCGCAGGCGCTCCGTCGGCACCGTCGCGTCCTCCGGTCACGCTCGAGCTCGATTCCGGCGCTCAGGGCATGAACGAGCTCCGTCGCGAGTTCTCAGTGCCGCTTCGGATTCTCATGGCGACCGTCGCCGTCGTGCTTCTTGTCGCCTGCGCCAATCTCGCGGGCCTGCTGATCGCGCGGTCGAGCGCGAGACGGCAAGAGATGGCGATCCGGCTTTCGCTGGGAGCCGCGCGCTGGCGGATCGTGCGCCAGCTCCTGACGGAGAGCGCGCTCCTCGCCGTCGCCGGCGGGGCGGCCGGCGTCACGCTCTCGTACTGGGTGAGCGGTCTGCTCCTTGCCATGATGTCCCGCGGCCGCGGCCACATCGCCCTCGACCTCGCGCCGAACCTGCGCACGCTCGGATTTGCGGCTGCGGTCACGATCGTCACAGCGGCGTTCTTCGGGCTTCTTCCGGCGCTCGGCGCCAGCCGGACCGACTTTCAGTCGAGGCTGAAGCGCAGCGTCGGCGCCGATCGAACGCGCAATGCCTGGGGCCGAACGATGGTGGCCGGGCAGGTCGCGCTGCTCGTCCTCCTCCTGGCGTCTGCGGGCCTCTTTGCGCGTAGCCTGCAGAAACTGCGGGCCGTCGACGTTGGCTTCCGACAGGACCAGGTGCTCGTCGTCAGTGTATCGCCCGGCCCCGCCTATCGCAGCGAGAGCGCGCGTGCGCTCTACGACGAACTCTATGCGAGGATTTGCGCCTTGCCCGCCGTGCAGTCGGTCAGTATCTCGATGGACGCGCCTGGCGGTGATCTCTCGATGGCCGCGGGGATGTCGGTACCCGGCCGACCGGCGGACGGCTCGGATGCGCCGCCGATCTATCACAACTTTGTTGGACCGCGCTTCTTCGAGACGATGGGAATACCGGTTCTGGCGGGGCGCGATTTCAGCATCAAAGACGACGAGCGCGCGCCCAGGTACGTCGTCATCAACGAGAGTGTGGCGCGACGCTACTTCCAGGCTGACGATCCGGTCGGACGGCAAATTCTCGTGGGCAACCCGGGATGCCAGCGATGCCCGGCGCCGGCACTGGCGTCGATCATTGGCGTTGTCAAAGACGTCCGCTACTCGAGCCTGCGAGCGGCCGCTCCCCTCATGATCTACCGTCCATACCGACAGGAAACCAGCGCGCCGGCGGGCGCGTACCTTATCCGGACGTCCTCGGCTAGTTCCGAGGCGCTTACGTCAGCTCTGCGTGCAGAGATCCGTCGGGCCGCGCCCGGGCTCCCGCCGCCGTTAATTGTCAGCCTGGACGACCGGGTGGCCGCGATGATCGTCGAAGAGCGCATGCTTTCGACACTTTCGAGCGCGATCGGCATGTTGGCCGCGATCCTCGCCGCGGTGGGCATCTACAGCGCGGTCGCCTCCGCGGTTGCCCGGCGGCAACGCGAGATCGGCGTCCGGATGGCGCTCGGTGCTCTGCCGGGTCAAGTCGCGCGGATGGTGGTCAGTGAAGCCTTCGGGATCGTCGCCGGGGGCCTCGCTCTAGGGGTGCCTGCGGCATTCGCCGCCGCCCTGGCGGCGCGGGGTCTCCTTGCCGGGGTCCTCTTCGAGCTGTCACCGACAGATCCGCTCATTTTGTTGAGTTCGACGGCCGCGATTCTCTTGATCGCGTCGATCGCCGCGTACCTGCCCGCTCGCCGCGCGGCGCGAATCGATGCCGTCGCCTCGCTCAAATACGAGTAGAAGTGCGGCTGCAAGCATCAGAAGCTATCTCAATAACCCGATCCGTGGTTTCTGTGTGATCCGCGGCAGTTGTCGGTGTGATCCGTGGCACTAGTCGCCGCGCAGCGCGGTGGCAGGATGGGTGCCTCGCAGCACCTTGGGGATCTCAATAGGGCGTCCGATCTAATATCCGTATGACGGCTCGCGACCGGCAAGGGTGGGCGGAGGGATTGGCGAGTGAGAACGAGCCCAGGGGAACATGGCGTCGCTTTCGGGGGCTATCGGTTCGAGACCGCGAGCGGACGCCTCTGGTCCGGCACGCGCGAGATCCGTCTGACGCCCAAGGCGTCTGAAGTGCTGACGACGCTCGTCTTGCACGCCGGAGAGCTGGTCTCGAAGGAAAAGCTCTTCGCGACGGTCTGGAACGGCACGGCGGTGAGTGACGATGCGCTGACGTCGTGCATCCAGGAACTGCGCCGGGCGCTCAACGACGATTCGAAGGAACCGCGCTTCATCGAGACGCGGCACCGCCGGGGGTATCGGTTCGTCGCTCCGCTGTCCCAGGACGACGAAGCGCCTGCTGTCGAGAGTGGACGCCGGTCTTCAGAACAAGATATCCGGTTTTGTACGACGTCGGACGGGGTCTCTATCGCCTATTCGGCAGTGGGAACGGGACCGTACATTGTTCGAGTACTGGGCCATTTCACACACCTCGAGGCCGAATGGGAGTGGCCCGATCTGAGGCGCTTCTGGGAGCACCTTGCCGAGCGGCATACCGTCGTTCGTTACGACGGGCGGGGCATCGGCCTCTCCAATGCGTATGCGGGCGAGTTCACCGAAGACACGCGGCAGCGCGATCTCGACGCCGTGCTCAACGCCATAGGAATCGAGAACGCGGTCCTGCTGGGAATATCCGAAGGCGGATGGACCGCGGCCACCTACGCAATTGAACACCCGACGCGCATCACGCACCTGATTCTTTACGGCGCGTACTGTCGCGGCGCGCAAGCGCGACCGGGATACGACCTCGAGGAAGACGAGGCAGTCATTACGCTCATCCGCAAAGGCTGGGGGCGGGACACGCCGGCATTCCGACAGGTCATCAGCAGCAAGTTCTTTCGCAGCGATGCCGATCCGGCTTTGCTCGCGCACTTCAACGAGCTGCAGCGGCTCTCTGCCGATCCCGAAACCGCCGCTCGCTACCATGAGTCCTGTCATCGACGGGGTGACGGACGTGAGGTGTTCCGGCGGCTCAGAATTCCCGTGCTGATTCTCCACGGCCGCGAGGATTTGGCCGTGAGCGCGGATGAGGGGCGTTTACTCGCGTCGATCATTCCCGACAGCCAACTCGTGCTGCTTCCGAGCGGCATGCACTACTTCCCGACGGACGCAGAGGTGGTCAACAAGTCCGCTCGAGCGATCGCTCGGTTCCTCCATCGGCCGGAAGGGCCGTGACAGCGCACACCAGCCCGAACCTCTACTGAACGTCGAGTTTGACGCGGGCGCCCGGCAGGGCATCGACGAGCGTCCACCACGCCAGCTCGGCGCGGCGCGAGTTGTTCGACAGCTCGCCGCCGTACCAGATCGCCTCGCGAACGGCCTGCGGGGGGCTCGCGATCCACAAGCGTCGAACATTCAGCGCGACTCCGAGTATCGGGACCGCGACATCGAACACCGGAGGCGGCGGCCCGCCTTTCAGAGTCCGGGGAATCTCGAGACGCATGCCTTCCTTGCTCACGTCGATGATCTGTGACGGTACGCCCTGCACAACGACGGCGACCCGCGCGCGCTTCCGCTCGGAGCGGCGGATCGGCCGGCTTTCCATGATGGCCATGGCGACCGTGCAGACGAAGACCGTGCGATCGATGGGTCGCGTCAGATACACGGCGCCGCGGGCCAACGCCTGCGACTCCGCGACCGGGTCGGGCTCCCCGAGGACGACGATCGGAATGAGTGGTGTGCGGGCGCGCACAGCGTTGATGGCCGGCATCGCCAGCCCGGCGTCGACGACCAGGAGATCGAACGAGCGGTCCGTGAGCTCATCCGTTACCCGTGTCGGATTCGAGAGCCTGAACGGCTCGAATCCCTCGGGTGTGAGCCAGTCCGCTATGAATGTGCACTCGCGAGTGAGAGGAGAGGCGACAGCGATGCGGGGCCGGAAGGACATCGCGACTCCGGCGTGCAGTGCCTATGCCATCACGCGAATCGCTGGAGAGCGGGGAGATCGTTCGGGTCGCCGCCAAATGCCCCAGGGCCGATCGACCAATCTGCATGCGTACGACGCGAACCGTAATCAGCCGTGATCCTCAGATCAGGGCCACGTCACGATCTCGAGCTCGGTCGCCCCGGCGGCCGACAGGCTGGCGCGCACACGGTCGACGTCTTGCGGCACGACGTGGACGCCCAAGAGTACCGCCCCTCGGGCGACCTCGCGCTGCAGGGCTTCTGCACGCTCCTGGGGCAGACCGGCCGACTTGAGCACCGACGCGAGGCTGCCGGCGACATGTCCAGCGGCTTCCCCCAGCTCCGCGGCCAGCGGTCCTGCGGCCACGATGGGGCCGATCCCTGGCATCACCAAGGCGATGGCTGCCAGCACGCGGCCCGCCAGCTCTCCGAGGCGTGCTGCCGTCGGCGAATCTTCAAGGTCTACGCCCGGCGTCGCGTCCATCTGATCCGCAAGGGTGCGCGCGTCGGCATGGCTCTTCGCGACGACAGAGATGTGCTCCTTGCTGATACCGATGGCGTGAAGCGCCCCCGCGGCTTGAGCGGCGTTGGACGCATTTGAAAACAGCGCGAGCGCGAGTGGGTGGGACACGGCCCGTATCTTACGATGAAACGATCACATCCCCTCAAGCACGGCGATGGCTCGTACGGAGCTGAACCAATCCGTGTCGTCTTTTCCCTCTAGTTTCCGATCTTCACAAACAAGATGGGCCGCGCGTTCCCTGCGTGCGACGCGCAGAATCGGGTACCAGTCCGGTAACTGCACTCACCTGCGAAGGAGAAGGTTTGAACCTCACGGGCGCTACTACTCTCGTCCTGAGCCTGACGGCTGCGCTGCCGCAGGCTTACAGCGATCGACAGAGACCGCCCTGTGTACCCGCCAACATTCGCGTACCGGCTGGAAACAAGGTTTTCCGCGTTGGTCACGCTGTCGGCACTCAGAACTACATCTGTTTACCCTCAGCCTCTGGCTTCAGTTGGTCACTATTCGGACCACAGGCGACGCTGTTCAACGAGCATGACAGGCAAGTCATTACTCAGTTCCTCGTCCATGCCCCGGAACTGACTCATTTGGGTTCGCACGCATTCGCGGGGGCGGTCGCGAGCGAGACCGGCTGATTCATACCCGAACCGGTAGAACTCGTCGCCATCAGCCAGCACCCGCCACTTTTCGAGTCCTTCACAAAGTAGAAATTCTGGGCGCCTCCAGAATTTCCGAAGATGACTTGCACCCGCTGCTGCGGCTTGGCGGTCTGCGCATTCAACGCGAACAACGCTGAGCTGCCACCACCGATCAGAACTCCGACGAGAATCCACCCGAGGCGTCTCGCAATCTGCATGTTCACTGCTCCTTTTAAAGGCGGGTCCTGTGACGATTCCTGCAACGAATCGATCGAGTCGTGCTCTCAGCCCCCATCACCTGTGCTCGCCACGGCAGGAAGCAAATCAGCACTAGAATAACCGCCCATCAGCATCCTGACCGTTTGACCGCGGAAACCATGGGCACCATGGGCAACATGAGGAGCGGGGACGATGCGTATCAACTTCTCGATGAATCCGTACCTGTTCGGTTGCGGCATTCTGTTGGCCTGGTGGCTGCTGGTCTTCATTATCGTGCGGACGCGCGGTACTGCACGCAACCTCCACGAGTTCTGGTGGGGCAGCCTCGGGTGCGGCCTGCTCGGCTTCACCGAGCCTCTGTTCGTTCCGGAGTACTGGGATCCACCCTCCATTCTCGCGTTTCGCCGATGGGATCTCGAAAGCTTCCTGTTCTGTTTCTTCGTCGGGGGCATCGCCGGCGTGGCGCCGGAGTGGCGACCACTCCGGAGGTTGTTTCAATCGATCGACTACGGCATCTGGCTGGTCGGCCATCGCGTCTACGACTGGTACCAGCAGCTGACGGGCGCCGAACCCCTCAGAGCCAGCAGCGATATCGAGTTCAGTCACGACGACATCCGTCGGGACAACGCCCTGCTTGTCGCGATCTTCCTGGGTGGTTTCGGCTTCACCGCACACCTCGGGCTGAACGTCATCTATGACGCGGTGCTGACGTGTCTGCTGGTCGGGGCGTTCGTTGCGTGGTACCGGCCGCGGTTGCGCTGGCAGGTCTGGGCGGGCGGGCTGATCTTCACCGTCATCTATGCAACGGTCTTGTTTTTTACGGGATTGCGCTACCCAACCTTCTACGACGACTACTGGAACCTGAAGGAGTTGTCGGGCGTCAGGATTCAAGGCGCGCCGCTCGAGGAGTACCTGTTTGCCCTTGGAATGGGAGTGTTCTGGGCGCCGCTGTTCGAGTCATGGCGCAACGAGCGCCAGTCGCGCGTCACGCTGCGACGCAGAGCCGAGAACGCATCGACTGTGTCGGCCGTCACCAACGTCAGACGCGAACTGCCCAAGGTGTGAGCCAGGAGGTCTCGCCCAGGTCCAAGTGATGACAGAACTCGCGCACGCAATGCAATTCCGTCACCAGAGACCGGCGCGAGAGAGGAAAAGGACGCACTTCCTGGTGGCACCGCGGTTGCCTCGAAAGCTCCAGGCCTGAGCTCCTGGAGGACAGTCATGAGGCAAAAGAGGCAAATGAAGCGAACGCTTGCGGCCACGATTGCCTGCCTTCTTCTCGGCAGTGTCGGCGTCATTGCGGAGCAGAAGGGCGGGTCGAACAAACCCAAGGACGCCACGCACGCCGTCGCGCACAGCGGCGACACCGACGCGGCGAAACTAGCGGTGCACGTGTCGTGGACCACCCACGACGTCGAGATCCTCCGGCATCATTACACGCCGAAATATCGCGAGCTCCCGCCCGGCCTGCGAAACAAGTATCAGCGCACGGGTCAGCTGCCGCCGGGGTGGCAGAAGAAGATGCAGCCGTTCCCGGCGGAGCTCGAGCGCGAGTGCGCGCCGCTTCCCGCCGGCTATCGCCGCGGTGTGTTCGACGCGCACGCCGTGATCTACAACTCCCACGGGACGATCATCGACGTCACGGTCCTCTTCTGAGTCGGCGAAGGCCAGCACGAGCGCGCCTGAGCACGCCCCGGCTCGATCGTGAGCCGTCCAATCCGCTGCCAAAATGCACGGTCGGAATACGGGCTTCCGCCCGGAACCAATCGAGCGTAGCATTCCTGCCATCACTTCACATCACTGCACGGGCCCTGTTTCCGAAGGAGCTGCCACGATGTCGCGCTCGCTGCCGTTTCTGCTGGTTGCCCTCTTCCTGATGTCCGGTCACACGCCGCACTCCCAGTCTCCCCAATTCCCGTCGCATCCCGATTTCAAGCCGACGCCCGAGGCCCCAGCCATGCCGAAGGCGCTGATGAAGTTTCCCCGGACGCCGATCACCAGGGCCAAGTATCCGGTGGTCGACTTCCACTTCCATGGCCGCGCGCTCAAGACCGCTGATGACTATCAGAAGATGGTCAAGGTCATGGACGAGACCGATATCGGCGTGATCTGCAACATGGACGGTGGATTCGGCTCGGAGTTCGATCGCACCATGAAGGTCGGCGAGCCGTTCCGCGATCGGATCCTGCAGTTTGCCAGGCTCGACTTCGACGGCATCAACGAGCCGGGCTGGTCGGCCAAAACCGCCGCCGAGCTCGAGCGCGACTTTTTGGCGGGCGCGGCTGGATTGAAGATCAACAAGGTCCTCGGCCTCGATCTGCAGAACAAGGACGGCTCTTACATTCAGGCCGACGACAAGCGGTTCGATCCGGTGTGGGAGATGTGCGCCAGGCACAACAAGCCCGTCATGATCCACATCAGCGATTCGTACGGCCGATTCTTGCCGATCGGCACCGACAACGAACGCTACGAAGCCGGTCTGTGGAGAAGCAACCCCGAGGGCAACTACTACAAGACCGGCCAGCCGACACCCGACGTGATCGAGAAGGCGCGCGAGAACATGCACGCCAAACATCCGAAGACGCGCTTCGTCAACGCTCATATCGCCATGCTGGACCACGACATGGACAAGGTCGCCGCATTCCTGGATAAGTATCCCAACGCCGACGTCGAGCTGTCCGCGACGGTGCAGGATCTCGGGCGCGCGCCGCTGATGATTCGCCAGTTCTTCCTCAAGTATCAGAATCGCATCCTGTTCGGGTCTGATGGCAACCCGGGACGGGGCATCGAGGAGTTCTGGGTGCCGCACTGGAGGTTCCTCGAGACCTACGACGAGCACTTCGATCACCCCGCCCAGCTTCGCTCTCCCACCGGCGCGCCGCTGCACGGCCGCTGGCGCATCTACGGGATCGGCCTGCCAGACGATGTGCTCCGCAAGGTGGACCATGCGAACGCCCTGCGCTACCTGCCGGCGGCTCGCGCCTCGATCGAGAAACAACTGGCCGCACGGCGATAACGGAAAGCCTTGTGAGCCATCCGACACTCGTCTACTTGTGCGCGGCCGCGACATTCGCGCTCGGCGGAATCACGCTCGCGCAGGCCCCCTCGCCCACCAGCCTGCCTGTGACGTATGAACGGCTCCTGAACGCCACCGGAGAACCGGGCAACTGGTTGACCTACAGCGGCGATTATCGAAGCCACCACTACAGCCGCCTGAACCAGATCACAGTCGACAACGTCCACCGGTTGCGGGCCAAGTGGATCTACCAGATGCATCGCCAAAAGGTCGAGACGACGCCGATCGTGGTGGATGGCATCATGTACGTGACGCGCCCGCCGAGCGACGTGATCGCGCTCGATGCGGAAACGGGACGGGCGCTGTGGACCTACGAGCACAAGCTGTCCGGCCGCGTCTACACGTGTTGCGGCGAGGTCAATCGCGGCCTGGCGATCCTCGACGGCACGCTCTTCCTCACGACCCTGGATGCGCAGCTCATCGCGCTCGATGCGCGCGCCGGCCGCGTCGTGTGGAGGAAAGCGCTCGCCGATCCAGCGCTGAACTACACCGCGACGGGCGCTCCGCTGGCAATCAAGGACAAGGTGATTGTCGGCATCGCTGGCGCCGAGGGTGGCATTCGCGGATTTCTCGATGCGTACGACCCACGGACGGGCGATCGGATCTGGCGCTTGTGGACCGTGCCTGCGCCCGGCGAACCGGGGTCGGAGACGTGGGCAGGCGACTCGTGGAAGAACGGCGGAGCCTCGACCTGGCTGACCGGCTCGTACGATCCCGACTTGAACCTGCTCTATTGGGGCACCGGGAATCCGGGGCCGGATTACAACGGAGACGTTCGTCCGGGAGACAACCTCTACTCCTGCTCGCTCCTCGCCCTGGATCCGGACAGCGGCAAGCTGAAATGGCATTTCCAGTTCACGCCCCACGACACGCGCGACTGGGACGCCACGCAGGTGCCGGTTCTCATTGATGCGACGGATGCAACGGATTCGACGACGCGGGGGCGGAAGCTGGTCGTCGTGCCGAGCCGAAACGGCTTCTACTACGTCCTGGACCGGCGGACCGGGGAATTCCTTCTCGCCAAACCGTTCGTGAAACAGACCTGGGCGAAGGAGATCGACAAGAAGGGGCGGCCAGTGCTGAATCCTGGGCAGGAGCCGACGGCCGAAGGCAACGAGTCGATCTGGCCCGGCGTCGACGGCGGCCACAACTGGATGTCACCGAGCTACAACCCCAACACAAGGCTGTTGTATTTCAACGCGCGGGAGGAACGGCGGCGGTTCTTCAAGACCGATGCGCCAGAATTCAGGCCCGGTGAAGCGTTCTTTGGCGGAGGCGGCGGAGGCGGCGCGCGCTTCCGGCCGGAAGAGAGCTGGGGCAAGCTCGTCGCGATGGCACCGGAGACCGGAGAAATTCGCTGGGAGCACCGCATCCTGGCGCCGCCCTGGGCCGGCGTGCTCTCCACCGCGGGGAACCTCGTGTTCTCGGCGACGCCGAGTGGGAATTTCTATGCGCTCGACGCGCGCACGGGCAAGGAGCTGTGGCGATTCAATGGCGGAGATCGTGTGTTTGCCAGCCCGATTACGTTTCTCAGTCGAGGCAAGCAAATCGTGACGATCCCGATTGGCGACGTACTGATCGCGTTCGGACTCGACTGATGCGACAGCTGCTTTTGATTGCGTGCTGTTGGATCTCGTTCGGCTCCCTCGCGTTCGCGCAAGGGCCGGCCAGGCCGACTCGGCCGGCGCCCACTGACTTGCCCGAAACGAATCCCCACACCTCGGCGGCTGATTTGGAAACCGGGCGTCGCTTGTATGAGGGACGATGCGGGCACTGTCACGGCCAGAACGGCGAGGGGGGGCGAGGGGCCGTGCTGAACTCGGGTCGCTTTCGACACGGCAGTTCCGATCGCGAGCTGTTCCAGATCATTCGCAGCGGCCTTCCGAATACGGAGATGCCCGGCGCCTTCAACCTACCCGCGCTCGAAGTCTGGCGGATCGTCGGATACGTCCAGCAATTGAGTCGGCAGGGCGCCGCGGAACCGAGCACTGGCGACGCGACCGCCGGCGCGATCGTTTACGAAGGCAACGGCTGCGCGGCCTGCCATACGATCGATGGCAAGGGAGGCTTCCTCGGTCCGGACCTGACTGGCATCGGGGCCAAGCGCGCGGTGCGGCACCTGCGCGAGTCCGTCGTCAACCCAAGCGCTGACATTCCGCTCGACTACCGATCGGTGTCGGTGACCGATCGCGCCGGGGCCGATACGAGCGGCGTTCATCTCAACGAGGATGAATACTCGGTCCACCTTCGCGATGTCAGCGGCAACCTGCGCTCGTTCATGAAGAGCGAGATTGCCCGGATCGCCCTTCCCCGTTTGTCGCTGATGCCGCCATTTACCTCGCTCTCGAGCACTGACCTCGAAAACCTGGTCGCCTATCTCAGCGGCCTTCGAGCGGAGAAGGCGCCGTGATCGCCGGCGCCGCCGTTCGCTGCACGATGTCCGGCGTGGCAATCGCCGTTTTGTCCGCCTTCACACTATCCGCTTCCGGGAGACAGCCCCTGATGACGACCGTCTGGACATTTGACCGCCTCGACCAGATCGGCGGCCACCGCACGATCGTTCTCGGCCAACCGCGAGTCATCGACTCGCCGGTCGGCAAGGCAGTCGAATTCAACGGCAAAGACGATGCCCTCTTCATTGACAATCATCCGCTGGCGGGCGCCGACGTGTTTACGTGGGAAGCGATCTTCCGGCCCGATGGCGGCGAGAAAGAGCAACGGTGGTTTCATCTGAACGAGCGGGATCCCGCGACCGGCGCCGACGCGGAGAACCGGATGCTCTTCGAGATCCGGGTTGTGGAAGACAAGTGGTATTTCGACAGCTTCAACCAATCGGGAGCGGCGAGCAAGGCACTCATCAACAAGACCGCCCTGCATCCTCTCGGTGCTTGGTACCACGTTGCAGCGGTGTACGACGGCAAGGAATTCAGTAACTACGTGGACGGCGTGCGAGAGGGTGCGGCCGACATTCATCTGGCCGCGCACGGTCCGGGCCACTCCTCGGTCGGCGTCCGGATCAACAAGGTGTTCTACTTCAAGGGAGCCGTGCACCTGGCGCGATTCACGCGCAGGGCCCTGTCTCCTTCCGAGTTTCTCAAAGTCACCGCCGGGCGCGAAAAATGATCCTGCGTTTGCGGACCGCAATCGGCGCCACTCTCGCGACGATGGTCGTTGGGACCATCCTTGCCCGGTCCGCCCTTCAGACTCCTGCCGTCAGGTCGGTCGACGAATCCGTTCTGCGTGAATACGCCGGCGTGTATCAATGGGACACCACATCCTTTGTGTATCTCCAAATGTGGAGCGAATTCAGCCCCACCCATCAACTCGGCGCCTTTGATGAATCTGGAGAGCTGCGAGCCCTCTATCCGACCGATCGTGACCGGTTTTTCACGGGCCCTGGCGCTGCGGTCTCGAGCTCTATCGAGTCCCGTGTCGAGTTCCAGCGCGACGCCAGCGGCCGCATCGCCTCGCTGACATGGCAGCGCGAAAGTGCGCCGCCACGGATAGCGCGGCGGGTTGACGTCGAGAAACATGAAGATGTCCGTTTCCCGAACGGCGGAATCCAGCTGGCGGGCACCCTCATCACGCCAACCACCGGCACGCGGCACCCGGCAATCATCCTCGTTCATGGGTCCGGCCCCCAGAATCGCGAGTCCATCCTGCCATTTGCCCGGTTTCTGGTCCGTCACGGCATGGCGGTTCTTGGCTACGACAAGCGGGGCGTCGGCGGCTCGAGCGGGGACTGGAATACGGCTTCGTACGACGAGCTGGCCGGCGATGCCGTCGCCGCCTTCGAGTACTTGAAGACACGCAGCGACATCGACAGCAGCCAGATTGGGCTGCTCGGAGTCAGCCAGGCCGGATGGATCATGCCGCTCGCCGCCGTCCGCGCCAAAGACCTCGCCTTTCTGATCAGCATCTCCGGCGCGGGCATACCAGGCTCCGAGACCACAATCGATCAGGCCCGGAACGAAATGACGGCTCTTGGCATGAAGCCGCAGATTGTCGACGACATCGTCGCACTCATGAAGCTGCAGTACCAATTCGCGCGAACCAGCCAGGGGTGGGATCAGTACTTGTCAGCCCGTAAACAGCTGGCCGCTCGTCTGGGAGGAACACCACCTGACACGTTCCCGGACACGCCTGACCATCCCTGGCTGCAATTCATCCGGCGGTTGCTCTTCTACGATCCCGCGCCGACGCTGCGTCAGCTCCAAGTGCCGACGCTCGCGCTGTTCGGTGAATTGGACAACAACATCATGGCGGAGAAGAACCGCGCCGCGTGGGAAGCGGCGTTGAAAGCCGGCGGGCACCGCGACTACACGCTGCGCGTACTTCCGAAGGCGAACCACTACCAGCTCGAGGCGAAGGTCGGCAGCAACGCGGAAATGCCGCAATTGCAGCGATTCGTGCCGCCGTACTCCACGACGATTACCGACTGGCTCTCGACGCGAATTCGCGGCTTCAGGCCGGACTGAGCAGGCTGCGCTCACGTCGTCCAGCTGCGCCGCCCGACCTCATCGATGGGGATGCACGAGTCATAGCGGCCGGGCACGGGATCGTAGTGCAGGACGTTCTTGCCGATCGGCTCCGACGTGAAGTATCCGAGCACGGTCGCCGAGCGAATTAGTCGGAAAAAACCCTGATCCTGGCCCTCTTCCGCGCGGGCGATGCCGCGCAGCACGTCGTCCTGCCGATCGGTCGAGAGAGTGACGAACGACGCGCGCTGCGCGGACTGTGCCGCAGCGTCGACCTGGTCGAGCCCCTTGGTGAGCGTCTGCCGCTCGGCATCGCTCATGTACTGGCTATAGAGCAGATCGATGAATGCCGGCACGCCGACGTCCGCGGCGCCGGGAGTGTCGGTGCGCGGCAGAATGCGATCCGCGATCGCGCTGACGATTGCGGCCTGGGCTGACGTCAGATTCGATTGCTGGGCGAGCGGCCTGGCCTCTTCGACGACGGCCAGCCACTCCGGCGAGAGCACGATTCCGGCAAGCAGTGCCGCGCGACGTATGGCCTCGCGCCGGCCAATCGCCGAGCCGTCAGTGTGTGTGGCTGATGAAGTCATCGCGTGGCTCACAGGTTGCGCTTGTTGATTTCGCTGACCGCATGGTCGCAGGCGCGCGCCGTCAGCGCCATGTAGGTCAGGGACGGATTCACGCACGAGGTCGACGTCATGCACGCGCCGTCGGTGACGAACACGTTCGGCGCGGTGTGCACCTGGTTCCAGCCGTTGAGCACCGACGTCTTCGGATCGCGGCCCATCCGGGCCGTCCCCATCTCGTGAATGCACAAACCAGGCGCGCTGCCATCGTCGAACGGTGTCACGTTCTTCAAGCCGGCGGCCTCGAGCATCTCGGCGGCCGAGTTCATCATGTCCTTGCGCATGTTGAGCTCGTTGGTCTTCCAGCCGCAATCGAAGGTGACGGTCGGAAGTCCCCACTTGTCGCGCAGCGTCTTGTTCAGATACATGCGGTTCTCGTGGTACGGCAGGCACTCGCCCCACGAGCCGATTCCAAAGCGCCACGGACCAGGCGCAATCAGGTCGGCCTTCAGGTCGGCGCCGAACGCGCTCAGTTCCTTGATGCCGCGCGCCCAATTGTCGCGGCTGCCGCTGCCCTGGTAGCCGAACCCGCGGATGTAGTCCTTCTGACTGGACTTCGCGTCGAGATTCCGAAAACGTGGAATGTAGATGCCGTTCGGGCGCTGCCCGCGATAGAACCGATCGCCGAAGTCCTCGGATAGTCCGTTGGCGCCAACCCTGAAGTGGTGATCCATCAGGTTGTGGCCCAGCTCGCCGCTGTCGTTGCCAAAACCGTTCGGGAACCGATCCGAGATCGAATTGAGCAGGATGAATGTCGAGGCGATCGCCGACGCGCACAAGAAAATCACGCGCGCGTAGTACTCCGATGTCTGGTTGGTCTCTGCATCGACGATGCGGACGCCGGTGGCGCGACGGGTTTTGGCGTCGTAGATGAGCTCGGTCACGATCGAGAACGGTCGCAGCGTGAGCTTGCCACTCGCGTAGGCGGCGGGCAGCGTCGCGGCATTGCTGCTGAAGTAGGCGCCGTACGGACAGCCGCGAATGCAGCGGTTGCGGTACTGGCAGCCGCCACGGCCGTTGTGCGGTTGTGTCAGGTTGGCCACGCGTCCGATGATCATCGGGCGGCCAGCGAACGACTTCGCGATGCGATCCTTCACCTGACGCTCGAGGCAGTTCATCTCCATCGGTGGAAGGAACTGGCCATCGGGCAATTGCGACAGCCCTTCACGACTGCCACTGATCCCGGCAAAGCGCTCGACGTAGTCGTACCACGGCGCAAGCTCCGCGTAGCGGATCGGCCAGTCGACGGCGACGCCATCGCGAGCGTTGGCCTCGAAGTCGAGCTCGCTCAGACGATACGACTGCCGCCCCCACAGCAGCGAACGGCCGCCGACATGGTACCCACGCATCCAGTCGAAGCGCTGGACCTCTGAGTACGGATTCTCGACATCGTTGACGAACCAGTGCGCCGACGCCGGACTCGTCGTGTAGCCGGTGCGGCTCTGTTTTTCCTGCTTCGCCAGGTCAGCGCGCGAGAGGCGGGTGCGGCCAGGAAACTGCCAGCTCTCCATCATCGCGGTCGGATAGTCGGGGTGCTTGACATCGCGGCCGCGCTCGAGGACGAGCGTCCTGAGGCCCTTTTCGCTGAGCTCCTTGGCCGCCCAGCCACCGCTGATGCCAGATCCAACGACGATCGCGTCGTAGGTACGTTCGGCTGTTCCCGCGCCCTGAATGAACATCAGGGGCCAAGGATACTCGGGTGTGCCCTGCCCCGCAACACGACGGGGCCCTCCGGTCTACAATGAGCACCTCATCCATCGATGGCCCTTGCCTCCGGCACGCGCCTCGGACCTTGCCCGATCCAAGCCGGCTGTCAGTCGTTCTGAAGAGCGAGCGTGCCGTCAGCGCTGTCCATGATCAGCCGGGTCAGCAGGTACAGCCGCTTTTCGATGGACGACACGACGATGTATTCAGCGTCACTGGAGTGGGCGCCGGATCCGCGCACACCCAGGCCCTCGAGCACGGCCGCCTTCGTTCGAAGACCGGCAAAAGCCGCGTCGGTTGCAGCAAACGGAGCTTCCTGGATCGCCAGCGGCACGCCCAACTCGCCATACACGCGCCGGGCGTGCGCGGCGGCCTGGCGAGATGGCTCCGTCACTTCGAGCGGCGGACGCAGCCGTTCGAGCACCACGTCAACCTGTGCGCCGGCAATGAGTTGGCGCTTCACGCGTTCTCGGATTTGCTGTTCGAGGCGATCATAGCCAGAGAGCGTCGTGACCCGGATATCGGCTGTCGCGCGCGCCTCGGCGGGAATCACGTTGCGGGCGGTGCCCGCTGCCGCAACGGTCCAGTTCATCTTCACTCCCGCTGCGTCATCCGACAGGTCGCGCGTCTGGAGTAGCTGGTGCGCGAGCTCGTAGAGCGCGTTGCGTCCCTGTTCGGGGGCCAGTCCGGCATGCGAGGCGCGTCCCCTGACCGTCAGTTGCACGGCGCCAGTCCCCATCGTCGACAGCAGGATGTCTTCCTCCTCTGTCAATCCCTCGCACGACAATACGAGATCATGTTCGGAACCGAGCTGCGTGAGCAGAGCGCGCGATGCCGGTGAACTGACCTCTTCGTCCGCCGTGATCAGCACAGTCATCAGACCAAACCGCGACGACAAAGCCTTGACCATCGACACCGTGTGCAGGATGAGTGCGACACCCTGTTTGTTGTCGGCAATTCCCAACCCGTATGCGCGGTCGCCATCGATGCGGAACGGTTGATGACCGAGCATCCCGGGTCGATAGACCGTGTCCATGTGCGCGAGCAGAAGCATTCTCTTCGTACCGCTGCCTCGAAACTGCGCAACGACGCTCCTTCCAAGTTCGGAGGGGGTGTTCTGGAAACGGACCATGTCGGCGGGAGCCGCGACCAGCCGCACTTCCCCACCGAGCCCGCGTAATCGCGCGGCGATCAAATCGGCGATTCGGCTCAGCCCAGCGGGATCGCTACTGCCGGATTCGATGGAGACCAGTTCCTTGAGGGTGTCGAAAAAACGGGGCTTCTCCTGCAGCGCGCGCTCCCAGACGGCAGCGTTTCGCTGCTGGGCAACGGGAGAGGCGATGAGGACACCCAGGGCGAAGCCGGTGACCGTGACAGCGCGGCAGAGGCTCTCCATCGCTCAAGCCGAGCTACTTGTCGACCACGTCGTAGTCGGTGATCAGGTTGTCGGCGGTGACGTGCACGAGAAGCCAGCGGTTTCCCTGTGCTTGCTCGAATCGATAGAACATGACCTTGACGACTGCGCCGCCGTGCCGCTCGATGCGGCGACCGCTCACATCCTGCGAGGTGACGAACGTCAACGCGCGAACACCGGCAAACTCACGGACTGGGGCTCCGGCCAGGTTGGCCCGCGCGCCCGGCGTCAGTGACTTCAGATTGGTCACAGCCGCGCCACCCTCGGCGAACGCCTTTACTGCCTCAGTCACAATGAGGGTGAAGGACGGGTCGGGGTCGCCCTTGATCGATGCCTCCTTGATCGATCCGAGCAACGGACCGATGCGCGGCACCGGCCGCTCCTGCCCGTTATTGGACCAGGTCAGACCGACGACCTCTCCTGCCGAACTGCGCGCGATCCGGAAGCTGACACTCCTCTGACTCGAGCCAAACCGGTCGTCGCCCATGAACAGGAATTCTTCATCGGGCAAGCCGTTTGCCTCGCTGAACACGCTGCCCTCGTGCACGACCAGGGTCAACATGTTGTTGTTGCTCAGCTCATAGCGGCCCGTCACCGTCTCGAGCGGAAGGGTTGTCGGAACCGCCTTGGTGGCGGCGGGCGTAGACGACGACCGCTCGGGCCACTTGTACTTTCGAGCGACGGCCTGGACGATGCGATTCATCATGCCCGAGTTGTCGTTCGCGTTGATCATGACGACCAGCGCCTGGCCGGTCTCCGCAAACGCCAGCATCAGCGCATCGAACCCCTCATCCCGCCCGTTGTGCCCAAAGGTGCGGGCGGCGCCGCTGCCCGAGAGCGCAAGACCAAGACCAAAGTCATTCATCTGCACCGTGAGCTGCTGGCGCGTCATCGCCTGAGAGATGACTTTGTTCGACTTACCGGCCAGTGATTGCTGCACTTCCATCGCAAACCGCGCCAGGTCGGTAGGCGTGGTCCAGAGACCGGCTGCCGCCATCTCTGGATAGACGTGCCACTTTCCCGAAACCGCGGACCGGTCGGCGTAGTACCCCGATGCCGTCTGTGCCGCGCGCGCCGGAGGTAGTGGCTGCTCGTAGGTGCTGTGGATCATCCCCACAGGTCCGAGCACGGCCTCGCTCATGTACTGGGCGAATGGCTTGCCGGTGACGTCGCTGACGAGTAGCTGCATCACCGTGAAGCCGCCGCCCGAGTACCGCCAGATGCTGCCCGGCACGACGTTGACGCGCACCGGCGCCGTGTTACCGGCACCATCGAGTACTTGCACGGTGGTCGGCGTCGGCACGTTGATGTCGTAGCCTGGAAAACCGTGAACGGTGAGCCCCGCGGTGTGGCTGACGAGCCGGCGGAGCGTGACCTTCTCGATCGCCGTGAATTCGTTGTCAGGCACCTTCCAACGTTTCAACCTGGTGTTCACGTCCTCGTCGAGCGAGAGCGTGCCCTGCTCGACGAGTCGGAGCGCGCCCATCGCCGCGACCGGCTTGCTGATCGAGCCAGCCTGAAAGAGCGTCGCATCGGTGACGGGGGCGCCGCCGCGACTGGTCACGCCGTACGCGCGCGCCTCGATTCGGCCGTCCTGGACAATCGCGAGCGACAGCCCGTTGACCTGGCGCTGGGACATCTGCGATTTGATGAACGAGTCGAGATCGTCGGCTCGCTGCGCGGTCGCGAGAGACAGGACCGCCACGGCGGCGAGTGAGACGATTCGAGCGATCGGATTCATGATGACTGACAGCTTACGATCGTTCTTGGTGGGACGAGGCGATCATCTATAATCTGCGCGGTCCGATTGACCAGAAGGCAGGACATGTCCGATAGCACCGCAATCAGCGGGTCCCTGACGGCGGCAGCCGTTCTGACGAAGCCGCGCGACGATGAACGCCGCTTTTTCGCCAGGATGGCGTACACCTGCGCTCTGATCGCCATCGCCGGTTTTGTCCCAACGTATTGGGCGCCGGTGGCTTCCGGCACGTTCACCGGATCCCCGATCCTGCACGTCCATGGGCTGCTGTTTTCAGCGTGGCCCATCCTGTTCATCGTTCAGGCGCGGCTGGCGGCAGCGGGCCGCTTCGATCGTCATCGCACGCTCGGGTTCGTCGGAATCTCGCTGGCCACGGCGATGGTTTGTGTCGGCCTCGCGGCGGTGATTCACAGCCTCAGGGGGGCCATCGCTGCGGGCTTTGAGACCCAGGCGCGCGCGTTTGCGATCGTGCCGCTTTCGATCGTGCTGTCCTTCGCGGGCCTCGTTGGCGCGGCAATCGCGAACGTCAGACGGCCCGACGTGCATATGCGTCTGATGCTGGCTGCCACCATCACCATGCTGACACCAGCGATAGCGCGGATTGTCTTTCTGTTGCTCGCCCCCGAGGGAAGCGCGGCGCCGGGTCAGGGAGAGCCGCCGCCGGTGTCGTTTGCGCTGCTGCCCAGCTTCCTGGCGAATGCGTTGATCGTTGCCGCGATGGTGCGCGATTGGCGACGGCACGGCCGGCCGAATCCCGCGTACTGGATCGCCGGCGGCGGTATTGTTGCCGTTCAGATTGCCCGGATTCCACTCAGCGTCACGACCACGTGGCACAGCTTCACGACGTGGCTTCTGAGGTTGGGCGGGTGAGCGCGAGGCCGATTCAGGGCTGCGACTTCGCGGCCACGATCGTCTTCTCTGCCTCGCCGCGGCGCGATTGGAATGGCAGGCTGCGCACGACCTCGCGCACGAGCGTCTGGAAACCATAGCCGGAGGCTTCCACGCGCGTCGTGATGGCTCTGACCGTCGGTTTGTCGTATCGCTGCAGGCCGCGGCCGAGGGCATAGATCAGCAGCTTTTCGGTCAGCGTCCGTGAAAACTCGGGAAGCCGCTGGCTGAGAATCTGCCGCATTTCCGCCGGGCTCGAGAACTTCTTGCCGCCCGACATCACGCCGCTCGAATCGACCGGGAACCCCCCATCCATCGTTCGCCATTTCCCGATCGCGTCGTAGTTTTCCAGCGCGAAGCCGAGCGGGTCCATGCGGGCATGGCAGGACGCGCAGATGGCGTTCGTTCGGTGCGTCTCCATTTGCTTGCGCAGGGAGGCGGTGGTGCCGACGGCCTGCTCGTCGAGCGCCGGGACATCGGCCGGCGGCGGCGGGGGCGGCGTGCCAAGGATGTTCTGCAGGATGTACTTGCCGCGAATAACGACCGACGTTCGCGTTGGGTAGCTCGACACGGCGAGCACGCTGCCATGGCTCAGGACCCCGCCACGCTCGCTGGTCGTGAGCTCGACGCGCCGGAATTCCGGTCCCGTGACGCCTTCAATACCGTAGTGCGTTGCCAGGAGCTCGTTGAGGAAGGTGTAGCGCGCGTCGATGAACTCGCTGATTGGACGATTGCCGCGCAGCACCTCGAGGAAAAACATCTGCGTCTCCGCCTTCATGGCATCGCGCAGCTCAGGTGTCCAGGCCGGAAACTTCTGCGGGTCGGGCTTGATGCTGTCGAGATTGCGAACCTCGAGCCACTGACCGGCAAAATTCTCCGCCATCGCCGCCGCCTTCGGGTCGGCGATCATCCGGGTCATCTGCGCATCGAGGACCTGAGGCAGGCTGAGCCTGCGCCGCTCGGCGAGGGACAGCAGTTCCTCGTCCGGCATCGAGTTCCAGAGAAAGTAGCTCAGCCTCGACGCCAACTCAATGTCCGAGATCCGATGCACCCGGGTCGGATCGGTTGGGTAGAGATCGCGCTCGATGTGGAACAGGAAATGCGGCGAGACGAGCATCGCCTGGATCGCCAGCGCGATCCCCTGCTCCACGGACTGCCCTTCTCTCTCCGCGAGGGCCACGAACTTCCTCAGCGCAGCGATCTCCGCGCCGGTCACCGGCCGGCGGTAGGCGCGTCGGGCCAGCGCCGTCAGGATCCGGTCGACACAGCGGGGTCCGGTCGACGGATCGCACATGAGAACCCGCGCGCGGCTGGGCTTCTCACCCTGGGACTTGAACGGGCCGATCACGGTCACGACGCCGATCCACTTGTTGACCGTGTCCTTGTAGATGTCTTCCTTGGCGAGCGTCTTGACGAACGGGTCGTCGATGAACCCAAGACGAAGCGTGTGATCGCCTTCAGGCAGCGGCACGCGAATCCGCTCTTCCGAAAGAGGGTTGAAGTACACGAGCCCCGAGGGCTTGGTCTCGATCTGGGTCGTGTGCGCCAGTTTCCCGTCGACCCACAGGCCCAACATGACCGGCGCGGCATCCTTCGCGCGCTGCCCGGGCAGGCCGATCTTGAGCTCGTAGTCGGCATCGAAATCAAAGCGGTGGGTCGCCTCGACGTTGCTCGGATCGATCCGGCGAAGATTCTTGAACCGCAGGCTGTACTCCACCTCGATCGGCTTGGGCAGCGGCCCGGCGGCCAGCGTCCTCTCGGCGATGCGCGCGGCGGCCGACATGTACTTTTCCATCAGCACCGGGGAGACGGTCAGGACATCGGCAATGTTGTCGAAGCCGTCGCCTGAATCGTCGGTCGGAAAGTTGCGGTCGGCGCGAAACTCGATCGCCAGCAGGTCCCGGATCGTGTTCGTGTATTCCGCGCGGTTGAGGCGCCGCGCGGTGACCCGTCCCGGATCCGGCTTCATGGTGGCGTCAGCCCGCGCGAACTCCGCCTCGAGGAACTTCACCAGCGTACCAATCTCCGCATCGGGCCGAATGACGTCTTCTGGCGGCATCTCTCCCGCCTTGAGCTTGGTCAGCATCAGTTCCCACCGGTCACGGTCGCTCGTCAGCGACTCGACAGACCCATAAAGGGCGACGTCGAGCCCACCGGCGGGGTCGTCGGAATGGTGGCACTCGCTGCAGGTCTCCTCGAACAGCGACTTCGTCGCCGCGGAAAACGTGGCCTGGCTGGGCGGTGGTGCGGCGCGACGAACCGCCGATCGCGCCGGTGCCGGCTTCCCGGCTGCCGCAGCCGCCGGCGCTGACGTTTTGACCGCGGGAGGAGCGGTCTGCCCGGACGGCTGGCTGGACGATTGCCCCGACAATTGGATGCCGACCGCGAGAATCAGGGCGCCCGACGCAGTGCCAATCGCGCAGGTGTGAAGTCTCATGCCTGTGCTCCACGTCCGCGGGCTGGCCTTGGAGCAGGCGCGGCGGACACCATGGTGGTGTAGAGAGTCGTAATGCGGTCTTTTAGCGCGGGATCGACGATCAGATATCGATGCTTGCCATCAACGCCCGGCGTAAACCGCGTGCGGCCGTCGTCGAGCACGCTGATCGTCCCAGGGTCGGACAACTTGAAAAAGCCGTCGTCGGGATGGACGGCATAAAGCACCGCCGCCAGCGCTGACGCCGGCGCGTCGTACGGCATCGGCTTGAACGCGCGATAGGCGTCGACGATCGGATGAACGGGCGACCACGCGAAGTCCTTATCGATGCTCGAGCCTGGATATGGCAGGGCGTCTCCGACTTCCGAGCCAACCGCTACGATCGGCGTCGGCCACTCGGCAAAGAGCCTGCGTGCAGCCGCGACATCGTTCTTGATGCTCGCCTCGGGCGGACCGGCCGGAAACGCTCCCGCCGCGACCACCAGGTGCTTGCACTTCGCCGTAATCTGCGGGCCCGAGCGATACAGGCCAAGGATTCGGACGACGCCCGTCGCCGGCCCGGCGAGAACGATCGCGGCGTTGCCATCGTGCTGGGCGAGCAACAGGTTGCGAATCAGGACGCCGCTTTCCGCGGTATTGACCAAGCTGGTGATCGGGCTGGTGTAGACCGGCGTTCCGTCTGAATTTTTCTTCGAGAGCGTGGCCGCAAGCACGGGCGTCTCCGCCGCAGCGGCAACGCCGTCCGGCATGCCGATCATGCCCTCGGTGATCGCCCCGACGCCGCCGCCGCCACCGCCGGCCGGACGAGGCCGATAAAACGCCGCTACGACGTCGGCGAGCTGCGCGGAGACGAGGCTTGGCCGCGAGACGCTGAGCGAGATGCGGCGCGCTTCGGTCTTGGCCGTCAGGCCGTTCAGCATCGCCACGCCGAGCATGGCGTCGATTCTCGTCCCGAAATCGCCGTCGAAAGCGACCCCGATTGGTGGCCGAACCTGGCCGCGTCCCGACTCCTGCATCAGCGTCTCAGGCCGGGCGCTAGTGTCGCGGCCGGGTGATAGGCGGCGTAACTGCCGGAGCGCGGCGCCCCGGTGGCAAGGCGCGACGAGTGAGAATATTCAGCATATTTGAACGAGTCGCAACGCCGCCAGCGGGGATGCCCCGCCCGACAGTTATGCCGCGTATCACGCGGCCGGGACACTAGGTCAGGCTTGCGGGCTCGAGCATCCCGGAAGCATCGCCGAAGTTCTCCATCGGCACGCCCATGCGATCCATGAGCGTCAGGTGGAAGTTCGACATCGGCGTTTCCTTGCGGTAGATCACGCGGCGCCCGGACTTGAAGTGATTGCCACCCCGACCGATGAGCAGCGTCGGCAGGTCTTCGTGCAGGTGGCGATTGCCATCCGAGAGGCCGGCGCCGTAGACGATCATCGAGTTGTCGAGGAGGCTGCAATCGCCTTCGTTTATCGACTTGAGGTTGCCGAGCCATCCGGCCAACTGCTTGGTGTGGTACTCGTTGATCTGGATGACCTTGTCGATCAGGTCCTGCTTGCCCTGGTGATGGGTGCACGGGTGGTGGCCATCGGCAATGCCGATCTCGCGGTACGAGCGGCTCGTGCCCTCGCGCGTCATCATGAACGTCATCACACGCGTCATGTCGGCCTGAAAAGCGATCGTCATCATGTCGCTCATCAGCTTGAAGTGCTCGGCGAAGTCCGGCGGCACGCCGTAGGGCTTGTCCATGCCGGGATTGACCGCGATGCTGTCTCTCTCCGCCTTCTCGAGCTGCCGCTCGACTTCACGGATCGACGACAAGTACTCCTCGAGCTTCCGCTTGTCGGTCGGCCCGAGCGAGGTTTGCAGCTTCTTGGTGTCGCCGGTGACGAAATCGAGGATGCTTCGGCGATAACGCGCGTTCCTGTCGGTCTCTTCAGGGCTCAACACTACGCCGGTGCCAAACAACCGCTCGAAGAGCACGCGCGGATCGAGAATCGGCGGCAGCGGCTGCGTCTCGCTGCGCCACGCCAGGTTGTTGGTGTAGGCACAAGAATAGCCGGAGTCGCAGTCGCCGGCCTGACGCGAATCGTCCATGCCGAGCTCGAGCGAGGCGAAGCGTGTTTCGTGGCCGATCTTGTTGGCGATGATCTGGTCGCAGGAAATGCTGGCCTTGATATCGACCGTCGTCTTGCGAACCTGGACGCCGGTCAGGTAGGAGCCGGCGCAGCGTCCGTGGTCACCGGCGCCATCGAGCAACGCGCGACCGCTGTTGTTCGTCAGGTTGCCGATCTGGATCATGTCGCCGCGGAACGCTTCGAGCGGCTTGAGGATGCGAGGAAGCTCGCCGAGCGGGCCCTCCTGCGCCACGTTCCAGTTCTTCATGTCGATGCCGTTCGGCACATACAGGAAGGCAAGGCGAACCGGCGGCTTGCCCGGCGCGGCGAACGCCGGCACCATCGAGTCCAGGAATGGCAGCGCGACGGCTGCACCCATGCCCTTCAGAAACGTCCTGCGCGGAAGGGATTTGCCGGTGATGATCATCGCGTCTCCTGGCTATTCCGGTGTCCGAGTCGCGACCTATTTTACTGGATCTGCGGCCTTTGACATCCAGGGCCAGCAATTCGCGCTGTCGGCCGCCGGCGGGGCCGGTGGCACGGTCGGGGTAGTCGGAGTTTTCCCGGCTGGCAGACCTATGACCGGCTCTTCTTCCGGTCCAGTGCCCCGGCCTCGGCCGCCGCGCCCGGCCGGACGCCAGCCGTCACAGGCGGGCCCGTTTTGGACCATCCGGGTGTCCGCGCTGACCGTGTAGCCCGTCAGGTACTGTTCTCCGGCGTTGCCATAGTACTTGCCGTATTTGAGCGCGGCATCGTGGACCTTGATGATCGCGTCCTGATACCGAGGGTCGTGCTGAGTCCAGCCGGAGAAACTCGACAGGTCGTTGTTGCCGAGGATGATGACGTCGACGCCGTGCGTCGCCGCAATCTCGTTGGCCATCGCGACGCCTTCGAGCGTTTCAATCATCACTGTCACGAGCATGTTGTCGTTGATCGTCGCGCGATAGTTGAGGCCTGGAAGATTCCAAATCTCACGGTAGGCGCCGCCAC
The DNA here is from genome assembly GCA_963773005.1 of uncultured Acidobacteriota bacterium. Taxonomy (GTDB): domain Bacteria; phylum Acidobacteriota; class Vicinamibacteria; order Vicinamibacterales; family 2-12-FULL-66-21; genus DATBJJ01. The sequence continues at coordinate 1,015,211 of CAVYZR010000008.1, read as the reverse complement.
CTGCGCTCCTTCGTCCGAACGGGGGATACCGGGAGAAGCGTGCCGCGTCGCGAGCCTCCAACGCGTCGTCTACCGTGGGAACGATGATCCCAAGGGCGCCGAGGTCGGTGGCTTTCTGAATGCTCGATTCGAGGGCATCCGGCATGCGGACCATCGGAGCCGCTCCGACGCGAGGGCAGGCCAGGATCATCCGTCGCACCTCGTCGTAGGACATCGTGCTGTGCTGCATCTCGAACCAGATGTAGTCGAAATGCTTGCCGACCTCGCAATAGAGCTCGGGGTCGTAGCTCGAAATCGTGTAGCTGGTGATCTGCTTGTCCCGAAGAAGCCGCTCTTTCGCCCGGTTGTAGAGCGGTCGCGGGGTTGCGGGATCCATCATGGCCTTCACCTGCCAGCCCCACCCGCGCTCGTCGGCTTTCGCTGGCGTCAGCGTACCGCCGACCGGAGCGCCGGACAGCGTCGCACCCTTTCTACTCTCGGGTGAACCAGTCTGTTGAGCGGTTGAAGGCGTCCCAGTGGGTGGCGCCTGGCCCGCCCCCCGCGCTGCCGGCCAGACCATCGCCAGGAGTCCCGCAGCACACACCGCCACTGTCAGCCGGAGCCGACCCATTGCAGCCTCCTCGGACCCGTTCGTCTTACGAGCCATGTCGGGCAGAATCATCGCATAGAAGGGACGACCCGGTGCTCTTTGTCGGGGGGCCAGTCGGCGGGTGAGATCTACAACCTATCTCATAAGCCCGAACCGTGTTGTCCGTGCGATCCGTGGCACTCCGGATCTGTGTTGTCCGTGCGATCCGTGGCACTCCAGATCTGTGTTGTCCGTGCGATCCGTGGCACTAGAATGACGTGGCGGAAGCTATTCTGCGCGGCGACGCGCACGAAAGGCGAGGTCATCCAAAATGCGGACTCTCACAGTAGCCGGCGCGGCGATATGCCTCTTTGTAGTGGTTCGCGAACCGACGGGCGGCATGCATGCGCAGACCACACCGCCTCAAAGCGCGCCGCCGACGTCGCCGGCGGACGGTCGCGGGCGCGGCCCTCAGGGTCCGCCGCTGGTGCCAACGCCACCGCTGACGGCGCCACCGACTCCGGACAAGGACGGAAATTTCGTTATCGGTCCGCCGTACACGCCAGCACCCGAACTGACCGTGAAGCAAGGCGTGCCTCAGGGCAAGATTCACGAGTTCACGATGGACTCGAAGGACAGCAAGATCTATCCCGGCATCGCTCGCAGCCAGCCGGGGGCTGTCGTGCCCTACACCCGCCAGGTCGCGGTCTATGTACCCGCGCAGTACGTCGCCGGCACGCCGGCGCCATTCATCGTCGCGCAGGACGGCATGTCTGCACACTACCGCGGCAACCTGCCGCCGATCCTCGACAATCTCATTCACGAGAAGCGCGTACCCCCGATCGTCGCTGTTATGGTGCACAACGGCGGCGGCGACGCCCAGGGCAGTCAACGCGGGCTGGAGTACGACACCGTCTCGGGCGTCTACACCGATTTCATCGAGACCGAAGTGCTCCCCCGAATCACCAGGGATTACGGCATCGTCTTTACCAAGGATCCCGAAGGGCGCGCGACGATGGGTGGCAGTTCAGGCGCGGCGTGCGCATTCACGATGGCCTGGTTCCATCCCGAGCTCTATAGAAGAGTGCTCTCCTACTCCGGGACCTACGTCAACCAGCAGTCCCCGCTCAATCCCGAGTCGCCGCGTGGCGCATGGGAGTACCACGCGACGCTTATCCCCAGCAGTCCGGCCAAGCCGATCCGCGTGTGGATGCACGTGAGCGAGCGCGACAACCGCTACACCGATCAGGAAGATACCTGGCACAACTGGGTGCTGGCGAACGAGCGGATGGCCGCCGCGCTCAAAGCCAAGGGCTACAAATATCAGTACGTCTATTCCCAGGACTCACGGCACGTCGACCGCGCGGTCGTCGCGCAGACCCTGCCCGAGGCCCTCGAGTGGCTATGGAAGGGTTATCCGCCCGGGGCCTGAGCCCAATTCACGATTCACGGCCTGACCCCGGGTGCGGCCGCGGGTAACCCGGGGACCATCGACGGAAACACGTAAGCGAACGACATCGACGAGGCCGACGACGCATGCCAGGAAGACACGTCTGGATTGGGTTCCATGCGCGTGTCTCCGAACCGTTTTTGTGGTACGGTCTGCGGGAAATGCCACCGATGCGCGACTCTTTGATCGGCGCGACGATGGTGGTCGCCGCCTCGCTTGTCACGTCAGCCTCGTCGACCGTTGAGCAGTTACAGCGCGGCGAGGCCGCGTGCGCTGATCTGGCCACGCTGCAGATTCCTGGACTCGCGGTCTCTGACGTCAAGGCGCAATGGTTTGCAGCGGGATCTCCCCCGCCCGCTGAGCCGCCGTTTCTTCCACCTCTCGCCGTGAAGCTACCCTCCTACTGCCGCCTCGATGCGACGCTCGATCGGCGGACCGGCGGCGACGGCAAGTCCTACGGGATTGGGTTCGCGATCACGCTGCCTGAAAACTGGAACGGCCGGTTCCTGTTCCAGGGCGGCGGAGGGCTCAACGGCAGCGTGGTTCCTCCGCTCGGCAGGACCGGCCAGGGCGATGCGGCGCTCGCGCAGGGATTCTCGGTGGTGAGCACCGACACGGGACACACTGGTCAGGTCTTCGACGCGTCCTTCATGCAGGAGCAGCAAGCGAGCCTTGACTTCGCATATCAGGCCGTCGGTCGAATCGCCGTTCTCGCGAAGCAAGTCGTCGCGCAGCACTACGGCAAGGAGGCGGAGCGCTGGTACTTCGCCGGCTGCTCGACGGGAGGCCGCGAGGGCATGCTGATGGCGCAGCGCTACCCCACCTACTTCGACGGCGTCATCGTCGGCGCGCCAGCCATGCGCACCAACTTCTCCGGCATCGGCGACGAATGGGTCGCGACCATGCTGAATCAGGCGGCACCGAAGGACGCCTCGGGCAAACCGGATCTTCGACGAGCGTTCTCTGACGCGGATCGCAAGGCGGTCATCGACGGATTGCTCTCAGCCTGCGACGCGCGTGATGGCATCAAGGACGCGCTGGTTTTTGATACGTTCGGCTGCCGCTTCGATCCAAAAACATTGAGGTGCTCCGGCGTCAAGGCGGAAGGCTGCCTGTCGAGCGAACAGGTCTCGGCGATGGAGAAAGCATTTGCCGGTCCGAAGGACTCGAAGGGTCGTCAGATCTATCCTGGCTTTCCCTTCGACACCGGCATCACGGCATCGCAGGGGATTCCGGGACTGCTTGCCGGCAGCATAAATCCCGTGGGTCCGCCCTTCACTGCCACGGAGATGGAGGTGGACAAGAAGGTGGAGGCGGCTTCGGCTGACGCGCAGATGCTCCTCACTGCGACGTCGAGCTGGACGAACCTCAACACGTTTTCAAAGCGCGGCGGGAAGCTGATTTTCTATCACGGCGTCAGTGATCCCTGGTTCTCGGCGCTCGACACGGTCGACTACTACGAGCGGATGACCAAGGCCAACGGCGGCCCAGCAGAAGTCACCGCATGGAGTCGACTGTTCCTGGTTCCCGGCATGGGCCATTGCCGCGGCGGCTCGCTCGACAGCTTCGATATGCTGGCGGCGATCGTCGAGTGGGTGGAAAAAGGCGTGGCGCCTGCCGGCGTGAAAGCAACCGATCGCGCGTCTCCGCAGCGGAGCCGGCCGCTCTGCCCGTATCCGCAGCATGCGCACTACAAAGGGGCCGGCGATCCGAACGACGCGGCGAGCTTCGAGTGTCGCGCGAGCCAGTGACCGGCTGACGAACCGTCAGCCGTGAACGGACGTGACCCCGAGCGGCGTCAGGCGGCCGCCGGAGGCATTCGAAACGTCTTCTTCACGTACTCGATGTTGGCGCGGGTGTCGGCGATGATGTCCTTCGTTGGCGAGCTGGTCTCGAGGACATACCAACCGCGGTAGCCGATGGCGTAGAACTCCTCCGCCATCCGCGGCCAGTCCAGCTTGCCTCCCGGGTTGGACATGAGGAGGTTGGCGTTCTTGACGTGAATCTGGTTGATGCGCCTGCCGAGCTGCTTCGGCTCGGCATAGATGTCCTTCACGCGAGCGACGAGGTTGTGTGCGTCGTAGTAGGAGGCGACGTAGTCCGACCCGATCGCATCCAGCAGCATGAGGTTGTGCTCGGCCGAGATCCAGTCTTCGAGGCCGACAACCACGCCGCATTTCTCCGCGTAGCGGGCCACCTCTCTCATCATGGCGATAAAGGTGTCGACCTGCCATTGATTGGTCATGTCGATGTGGCTATCGCCGAGGATGGGAAGCAGGATGTTGTTGGTGCCGATGTTGCGCGCCACTTCCACGGCCTCGACGAGCAGGATGGCGGCGGCCGGGTTGGTATGTAGCGGCAGGCGCGATTTGCCCGGGGAGCCAATCGCCAGGGAGCAAATCTGGATGCCGTTCTCCAGCGCGGCCCGGCGGAAGGCGGCTTGCGTCTGGGGATCGCGCAGCGTCGGCTTACCGTCGGTTGGGAACTGCAGGCTGACCTGGATGCCGTCGAGGCCAATCTCGCGCGCGAGCGCGATCTTGCTGATGTCGCCGCGCTCGCCGAGGTTCCAGTCGGTCATCCCGACGCGCACCGGCACTGGATTGACCACTTCAGTTTTCGGCAGCGGCGCCTGCCCCGGGACTGCGCTGTGTTCCGCGGCAACGAGCGTCGTCAGCGCGCCCGACGCGATGGTGCCTTGCGTCACGAAATCCCGTCGCGTCATCAACACGTGAATCTCCTGTACCTCAGGGCTCAGGGCTCAGGCAAGAGCTCGCTGATCCTAGTCGCGCGATTGAGATCAGAATGCTTTTCCCTGAGCCTTGAGCCCTGAGCCTTTCTAGGTCTTCAAGATATCCGCCCAGCCCTTGCGGTCCTCAGGCCGCTTGATGAATGGCGCCGCTTCCGGCGCATTCCGGGCGCGCAGGTTCTTGTAGTCCCACTCAATCTTCTTGCCGGTGCGGTAGGCGACGTTGCCGAGATGGTTCGCCTCCGTCGTCCACCCGGCGTACTGGAAGTTCGAGCCAGGTATCGGTCCGGCGCCCTTGGCGTAGTTCACCCACTCCACCCAGTGGCCAGGTGAGCGAGGTAGTGACTCGGCAGGCTTTTGGAAGTCCTTGAACTTCTCTTCGGGCAGGAGCGTCCCGTTGCCGAGCAGCATGCCGTTGTCGCCGATGAAGAGTTGCGACCGGCCGCCCCACGCCGGCACCCATCCCGGTGGCTTGCTGTCGCCCTGATGCCAAACCAGCTTGACGGGCGGCGCGCCCGACGGCGACGCCGCGAACTCGTAGAGCACCTTCATCGTCGCTGGCGCGAGCTCCTTGTGCGCGACGGGACCGTTCGGTGACGTGGCTTCGATCGTCAGCGGCTGCTTGATGTCGAGGACCGTGTACGGCACATCGTTGTCGTGGCTGCCGAGGTCGCTCATCGTCCCGTTGCCGAAATCCCACCAGCGGTACCAGCGCGGACCGGGAAAGTACGTCTCGTGGAACGGCCGCGAGGGAGCCGGGCCGATCCACAGATCGAAGTTCATGGTCGGCGGAATCGGCATCTCTTCCTTGAACCGATCGACGATCTGGATGTCTTTGTAGAACCCATGCGGCCGGTCGTACCTGTCCGCCGACTCGAAATCCTGAAGGCCCCAGGCCCGATCCGCCCAGACGTGGACTTCACGGACGGGACCGATGACGCCAGTCATCAGGATCTCCTTGATCGTCCGACGGGCGACCGACGCGTGACCCTGATTGCCCATCTGCGTCGACAGCTTCGGGTACTTGGCGGCGGTCTCGCGAATGAGGCGGGCTTCCCAGATGTTGTAGGTGAGCGGCTTCTCGCAGTAGACGTGCTTGCCGTGCGTCAGGGCCAGATAGGTCGCGAAGGCGTGCGTGTGCTCGGCGGTCGAAACGACGACCGCATCGAAAGCGTCCGGCTTGTCGAAAACGCGCCGAAGGTCGATGGCCTTCGCGGCCTGCGGGAAACGCTGCGACGCGGCGTCAACGGCAACCTGATTGACGTCACAGAGCACGACCACGTTCTCGTCTGGATGCGGCGCGGTCGGGGCAGCGGCGTTCCCGCGACGGCCGGCTGGAGCGGCATCGCCTGCGGGCCGGATCGTGAGCTCATTGATGTTCGTGAGGCCTCGCCCGCCGCAGCCGATAAAGGCAATATTCAGCTTGTCGTTCAGGTTCCTGCCGCGCAGCAGCGCCGGCGCGCCGCTGACAATCCCTGCGGCCGCCAGGCCGCCGACGAACTCACGGCGAGTGATCGCGCGTGGGCGCCTGTTCTTGATCGCCTTCTTCATGGCATCGCTCCTTGCCGCCAGGTCTGTCCCGGAAGCTTTGGGCCGTTGGCCGGACCGACTGCGCATATTCTCGTAGAGCCTCAAAACTTCCGCAATAGCAGACTTCCCGGCCGAATACCGAGTCCAGGCCGCTCGACCCTCTCGGGGCCGAGTGTCCGACTCGCGCCAATCCGTGGCAGGAATTGCAGGAAGGTCACGAACTTCTGGGCAAGTGATTCCCGTACGGGACCTGGTCGCCGACAGGCTAGCCAGCTAGCCAAACAGACGAGCACGACGTCGCAGGTGGACAACCCGATCGCCTATAATGCGCGCGCTCTGATGCACTCGTACGTCAGCGGCCCGTCCGAGGTTCCCCTGCTCGGTGAAACGGTTGGCCGGTGCCTCGAACGCATCGCGTCCACCTGGCCCGACCGGGATGCACTGGTCTGCTGTCACCAGGAGCTCCGCTTCACCTACCGCACGCTTCGGCAGGCGACCGACCGCATTGCGCGAGGCCTGCTCGCCCTCGGCGTCGAACGCGGTGACCGCGTCGCGGTCTGGAGCCCGAACTGCGCGGAGTGGATGATCGCGCAGTACGCGGCGGCTACGGCCGGCGCCATCCTGGTGAACATCAATCCGGCCTATCAGCTTCGCGAGCTCGAGCACGCGCTTCGACTATCCGGCACGTCCGTGCTCATCACGGCCAGGCGCTTTCGCAGCTCGGACTACACCGCGATGCTGGCCACGCTGCTCCCGGCGATCGTGACAACTCCCCGACGCTCGCCGCTGTCGGACGAGTTGCCGTCACTCCGCACGATCGTGTACCTGGGCAGCGATCCCAACCCCGGCGGCCTGTCGTGGGAGGAACTGGCCGCACTTGGCGACACGGTGTCTGAGTCGAGCCTTCGCGAGCGCGAGTCGTCGCTCCAGTTCGACGCCCCGGTCAACATTCAGTACACCTCGGGCACCACCGGGTTGCCGAAAGGTGCGACGCTCTCGCATCACAACATCCTGAACAACGGCTTCTTCGTCGGGAGAGCGCCTTCGGTACACGCCCGATGACCGCATTTGCCTGCCCGTGCCCTTCTATCATTGCTTCGGGTGCGTGATGGGCACCCTCGCCGCGCTGACGCACGGTAGCGCCATCATCCTGCCGGCCGAATCGTTCGATGCCGAGGCGTGTTTGCGAGCAGTCGAGGCCGAGCGCTGCACGTCGCTCTACGGCGTCCCCACGATGTTCATCGCCGAGCTCGAGCATCCGGCGTTTGCCACTTACCGGCTCGACTCGCTGCGAACCGGGATCATGGCGGGCTCGTCGTGCCCGATCGAGGTCATGCGCCAGGTCATCGACCGCATGCACATGACGGACGTGACGATCTGCTACGGCATGACCGAAACGTCGCCCGTGTCGTTCCAGTCGAACATCGGCGACCCGCTCGAGGCGCGCGTCTCCACGGTCGGCAGCGTCCACCCGCATCTCGAGTGCAAGATCGTGGATCCGGCCACGGGCGCGGTCGTGGACCGCGGTGCGCCCGGCGAGCTGTGCACGCGCGGCTACGCCGTGATGCTCGGCTACTGGAACGATCCGATGGCGACGGGCGAGGCGATCGACGGTGCGCGCTGGATGCACACGGGCGATCTGGGCGTCATGCGCGAGGACGGCCACGTCAACATCGTCGGTCGGCTCAAGGACATGGTGATCCGCGGCGGTGAGAACATCTATCCACGGGAAGTGGAGGAATTCTTCTACGGGCACCCGAAGGTCGGCGACGTCCAGGTGATCGGTGTGCCTGACGTGAAGTACGGCGAGGAGCTATGTGCGTGGATCCGCCTGCGCGACGGGGAAACGGCGACGGTCGATGAGCTGCGCGAGTATTGCCGCGGCCAGATTGCCGGCTACAAGATCCCGCGGTACGTCCGCTTTTCGACCGAGTTTCCGATGACCGTCACCGGCAAGATCCAGAAGTTCCGCATGCGCGAGATCTCGATTGTGGAACTCGGCCTCGAGCACGCCGCGACGATCCGATCAGCCTGAAGGGAACCATCCTTGACCCAGACTAAGACAGACATCCCGACGTCAAAGGGCAAAGGAGTGATGAGCCGTGACGAAGATCGTTCCTCACATGATCGTCGCGCTGGTCGTCGGTCTCGCAGTCCGCCTTTTCGCGCAGCTGTCCAGGGACGCCGCGCTTGCAAAGGCCGAGGCCATCCTCAAGAACCTCAGGACGGCAAGACGGCGGACATCGCCAAGGACTTCGACGCCCGGCTCACGCAGGACCTGCCGGAAACCAAGTTGAAGGCGGCGTGGCCAGCGACAGTTGCCCAGTTTGGCGCTTTCAAAAGCATCACCGATCGGCGTGAGGGGCAGATGAAAGACCGGCAAGCCGTCGAACTCATCCTCGCTTTCGAGAAGGAGACGATCGTCCAGCGCGCGGTCTTCGACAGCGAGGGGAAGGTCGCTGGGTTGGTGTTCCTGCCGCTTGCCTCGGCCGTCCTGCCGGCGAGCAAGTAGCTGTTTCTCGTCAGTGGTCTGGCGCCAACGCCACGCGTGATCCGTTAGACTGACCGCGGCCGCCACGCCATCATGACCCTCTCCGCCGGCACTCGCCTCGGCTCGTTCGAAATCGTTTCGGCCATCGGCGCCGGTGGGATGGGTGAGGTCTATCGAGCCCGCGACCTCAAGCTGAACCGCGACGTCGCACTGAAGGTTCTTCCGGAGGCCTTCACACGCGATCCGGATCGGCTCGCACGCTTCCGTCGCGAAGCAGTGGTGCTGGCCTCACTGAACGACCCGCACATCGCAGCCATTCATGGGTTCGAGGACAGCGGTCAGACCCACGCGCTCGTCCTCGAGCTGGTCGAGGGAGAGACGCTGGCCGATCGGATTGCGCGCGGTCTGATGCCGTTGGATGAGGCCCTTCCGATCGCGCGTCAGATCTGCGCGGCGCTCGAAGCCGCGCACGAGCAGGGCGTCATCCATCGCGACCTCAAGCCGGCGAACATCAAGGTCACGCACGACGGCGGAGTGAAAGTGCTCGACTTCGGGCTCGCAAAGCTCTCGTCGGCGATTCCGCCGACCGTGGCTGCTGGCCGGGATGCGGCGGCGCTGTCGCCCACGATCACTTCGCCTGCGATCACCGGGATCGGCGTGCTGCTTGGCACGGCCGCGTATATGAGCCCGGAACAAGCCAAGGGACGGGAGGCGGATAAGCGCAGCGACGTGTGGTCGTTCGGGTGCGTGCTCTACGAGATGCTGACGGGCCGGCGCCCGTTCGATGGCCAGGATACAACCGACGTGCTTGGCGCGGTCGTGCGCCTCGAACCGAATTGGGCGGCACTCCCCTCCGACCTGCCAGAGCCTATCCGCGCGCTCCTTCAAGGCTGCCTCGTCAAGGATCGGCGCGCACGCATCGGTGATATCGCGGCGGCACGTTTTGTTCTCGATCGGCTGCCTGACGCCGCTGTGGCCACCACTCCATCGGCCGCGCCGTCGTCGCACAGCCCGTCGTGGCAGCGAATCGCGGCGCTGACCTTCGGCGCGCTGATGCTCGCCGTCCTCAGCGGCGCGGCGGTGTGGTACGCCACGCGCCCGGCGCCGCCGCAGGTCACCCGCACGGTCATCACGACGTCCGGGCAGTCGGCGCTCGTGCGCCAGGGCACCGACCGCGCTCTCGCCATGGCGCGCGACGGCTCACGAGTCGTCTATCGCGGCAACAACCGTTTACTGGTGCGCGCGCTCAACCAACTCGAGCCGACCGTGCTGACCGGCCTCGGTCCTGCGCCGCGGGGCGTCTTCCTCTCGCCTGACGGCGGGTGGATCGGGTTCGTCGACGGAAACGCGCTGAAGAAGGTGGCCATCACTGGTGGGCCGCCAGTGCCGTTGTGCGCAGACGAAGGCGCCCCGCGGGGCGCCACTTGGGGCGCCGACGGAACCATCGTCTTTGCGACGACCTCGCCGGCCACCGGGTTGCTGCGCGTGTCGGATGCCGGAGGTGAGCCGAAGGTGCTGACCAGGCCAGATCGCGAGCGCGGGGAACAGGATCACCTGTGGCCCGAATTCCTGCCTGGAGGCAGCTCGGTCCTATTCACTATCACTGCAGTGGCCAGTGACATCACGAACGCGCAGATTGCGGTGCTGGATCTTCGGACGCTCACGTCGAAGGTTCTCATCAGGGGCGGCAGCGACGCGCACTACGCGCCGACTGGTCATCTCGTTTACGGCGCCGCTGGGACGTTGCGGGCGGTAGGATTCGATCTCGAGCGGCTGGAGCTGACAGGAACGCCCACGCTCGTGCTGGAGGGCATCGCGACATCACGAGCCGGCGGCGCTGAAGTCGCCATGTCTGCGAACGGCTCGCTCGTCTACGTTCCCGGCGGTGCCGGTCTCGACGATCAGCTGACCGTCGTCTCTGTTGATCGTCAGGGACGTGCCTCTCCCCTTCCGGGCCTTTCCACCGGCTCGTACCGCGACCTTCGAGTATCGCCCGACGGCGCGCGGCTCGCCCTGGCTACCCAGGTGAATCTGTCGATCTACGATCTCACCCGTGCGACGCTGACCCAGCCGACCACCGAGCCCAGTGCCCGGAGCCCGCTCTGGACGCCCGACGGAAGGCGTCTGATCTTTTCATCAAGCCGCTCAGGATATCCAGAGCTGTACCTGGCGGTCGGCAGACGGCAGCGGTAACGACGAGTTGCTTCTCGCGCGCGGGAACAATCTCACAAGTCTGCGCGCTAGCGCCTGGTCCGCAGACGGCAAGTACCTCCTGTTTACCGAAGTGGGGGCAAAGCCGTCGATCGGGCAGATTGCTATCGATCGTCCGTCGGACGTGAAACTGCTTGTGCCGGGTGACTCACCTGCAGCCATCTCTCCAGACGGCGCATGGATCGCCTACGAAAACACCTCGTCGGGTCGACCGGAGATCTACGTCGAACGCTACCCGCAGCTCGGAAATCGGCAGCCGATCTCGACCAACGGCGGCCGCCTCCCATTGTGGTCGCGTAGCAGCCGCGAACTGTTCTTCAGCAGCCTGGACGGTCGGCAGCTCCTGATGGTCCCGATTCAGTTGGGAACGGCGCTCGTCGTCGGGCAACCCAAAGCACTGTTCGACGTCGCGCTTCCGTCCATTCTTGGCGGGTCGCGGCCGTATGACCTCGCGCCCAATGGACGGTTCCTCATGATTCGCAGAAACCAGGAAGACACGAGCGGCGGCACCTCACCCGAGATCGTCGTCGTCCAGAACTGGTTCGAGGAATTGAAGCGCCTCGTGCCAGTGAGGTAGCCCTTGAGGTCGCGTTTCGAATCGTTGCTCCAGTAGGAGCGTGCCGATAGGGCTCCGGCCGCTCAGGCCACCGGCCAGAACTCTCGTGTAGTCCCGGAATCAGCAAACTGGAGCGAGAACGTCGTCGCGTAGAGATTCTGATCGTCGAGTTGGAGCCGGCCGAAACGGCGCTCGAACGGGAACGAGGACTCGCCAGCGCGTGGTTCCGGCCGCGCGAGGTCCTGGAGCCCAAGGACCGCGATGAGCGACTCGACGATGATGACGGGTGACACGTGCTGGCCGAGGCAGGTATGGCGGGCCCAGCCGTACTGCAGATAGTGTTCGCGCGGACGGTCGAGGATGAAGGCATCGGGCTCGGGCAGGTCTCGCATGGCCGATCCGTGAGACACGAAGACCGGTGTGCCCGCGCGCGATCGGCCGGCCGTTCGCGATCCGTGCGCCGTCTCGCGCGCATTTCCGCAACAGGACTTCACCTTGTGGCTGCAGCCGCAGCGCCTCGCGGAAATACTTGTGCAGCTCGGCGCGGGACTCCTTCACGTTCGAACCAGTGAGGACGCTCCGTGCCAGCTGGCTGGCTTCTGCGAAACTACCGGAGCGGTAACCCGCCACTCCTCCCGTCTTGAAGTCGCCTTCTTGAAGCCGAACCAGCGAGTCGATGACGCGGCAGGTCGCCTCTTCCTGCCCGGCGACCGCCCCGACGATCGTGCCCATCACGTTCTCCGCAATTCGAAGGTCGCTGACCAGGCGCGGATCGAGATCCGGCGGCATCTCCACGGTTGGCGCGGAACGACCCTGCTGAAAGTGCACCAGCCGTGTCAGCATCGTGTCGTCGACCGGCTGGCCCGCGAGCAGCCGCCGGCGCTGAACGTCCACCTCTCGTAGAAGGTACGCAAGCAGCTGGCGACAGGCGCGCAACCCCTCCACCTGCACGACCGGGTCTTTCTGGACGTTGTTGAAAAAGTGCCGGAACGCCGCCTTGATCCAGACATACATTTGCCGCTCGTCGGGGATGACGCCGTCGGCTCGTCCGAGTGCGGTCTCGGCCACTCCGTCAATCGGCGACCCGTAGTAGGTCAGCATCTCCGGCGTCAATTCGAACGACCCGGTTTGCGGCGCAACCGGCACGCCGAGGTAATTGTGGCCGAGGGTCACCGGGACATAGCGCGCCACTGATTCCACGACGTCGATCGACATCGCGCCAGTGTCGGATTGCCGGTTCGCGCGGGCCGCTGCCACGGCGCCGCCGACGCGCCGGATGCACTCCCGATGGAGCACTTCGACGATGCGGTCGGCGTCGTCGCGGTTGCACACGAGCGAGAGCAACCGTTTGTCGGGCTCGTACACGGTCGTGTCATCGGTGCTCAGAACGAAGGTGCTGAAGCCGCCGTTGTGTTGCGGCGACATGACCTTCGTCATCTCGACTCCGTAGGGCTCGACCGTGAACTCCTGATCGCGTTCGAACACTTCGCGCACGAGATTGCCGTCAACGACGAGCACTGGACCAAAGGCGGGCTGAAAGAGCGGTCCTCTCTTGCGCACCTCTTCCAGCATCGGGTAGGGCTTGAACTTCAGGAACAACCCCAGCACCGCGCCAACGGCGCGGCCCTGCCGCAAGGCTTGACCCTGAAGCACCAGGAGTTCCTCGGTTTCCGCCGGCGTGAGCCCCGTTGAACGTGCCTTGGCGGCAACCGCCACGAGCCGCGACCCGTCAGCGGGGTTGTCGGCAACGATGCGATCGACGGTTGCGAAGAAGGATTGAAGCGCCGACGGCTCGGCGAGGAAGGCAAGGTTCGGCGTGGTTGGATCGGCGGAAAACCGCCTGGACCTCACCGCACCTTCAGTGTTCAGTTCGATCGACAGGCGCATGGTCCGAACACCTCATTTCCCGGCATGGCTGAGCTGGGGTCCGTTCGCCGCCGCGGCACGCGGCGTTATTATCCACGAGGCCGACGGAAGAGTGAGGAGAGTCTGCGATGGACACCATCCTGGTCACGGGCGCGAGCAGCTTCCTGGGATACCACGTCGCGAAGCGACTGAACGAGGCCGGGATCCGCCCGCGCGTCCTCGAACGACCCGAGAGCAAGCTCGATGCGCTCGAGGCACTCGACGTCGAACGATGCCCGGGCCATCTCGACGACGCGTCAGCGATGCGGTCCGCCTGCACTGGCGTGGGGACGGTGCTTCACGTCGCCTTCAAGGTGAGCTTCGGCGGCGGGGCGCCGGCGCTCGAGGAAATGAAGCGCATCAACGTCGACGGCACGCGGGCGCTGCTGAAGGCGGCGGCCGAGAGCGGCGTTCGACGTGCCGTGGTGACGGGCAGCGCGCTCGCGATCGGCGTCAACCGGAAGCCGGTTCCGCTCGACGAATCTGCCAGCTGGTCGGAGCATGCACTTGATCTTCCGTACGCCAGGCTGCGCCGCGAGGTCGAACTCGACGCGCTGGCTCAGGCGAGGGACGGGTTTGCGGTCACGACCGTTTGTCCCGCGTTGACCTTCGGACCCGATGATCCGTCAGGCGCTCCCGCGAACAAACTGCTTGGGGCGCTCATGGCTGGCAAGGTGCCGGTCAGAGTCACTGTCGGTTTTGGCTGCCTCGACGTCCGCGACTTTGCGAAGGGGATGGTGCTTGCTGGCGAGCGGGGACAATCGGGACGGCGTTATCTTTTGAGTGGACACAATGTCACGGCCGACCAGCTTGTCGAGGAGGTGACGGCGATTACGGGCGTTCGCGGACCGCGGTTCCGGGCGCCGGCGCTGCTCGTCAACGCCGTCGTGGGCATCGTCGAACTTCTGAGCAAGCTTCGACGAAAGCCTCCGCCGATCAACCGTGATGTGATGCAGATTCTTGGCCGCTACGCCTGGTACGACACGGCCAGAGCGCGCACCGAGCTCGGTTGGACGCCGAGGCCGCTCAAGGACACCCTAACCGACACCATTCGATGGCTGCGTGAACAGCCATCGAATCGCGCCTGACCTGATCGGGGTCACCATGCGGACGCCACTGTTGATCGCCACGCTGACTGTCGGCGCGGTCGTCTCGCTTCATGCGGTGGAACTCACGCCGATGGAGCGCTCCCACCTCGTCGCGCACCTGGAAATGACCGGGAGCTGGCTCGTCGACGAAGTCTCCAACCTCTCGCAGGAGCAGCTCGCCTTCCGGCCGTCCCCCGAGGTGTGGAGCATCATGGAGGTCGTCGAACATCTCGTCGTCGTCGGCCCGATCTACTGGAACGATCTGCAGAAAGCCCTTCAGGGCCGCCCCACCAAGCGGATTCTGACCAGCCGAGACGAGGACATTCTCTGGTACGGTATCGACCGAACCCGGCGCGAAGTCGCGATCCCCTCTGAGAGGCCTCCGGGAGCCCTTCGTGATCTCCCGAGCGCCCTGAAGACGTATCGGACGCAGCATGCGCAGCTGCTGGACTACGTGCGCACGACGAAAGACGATCTCCGGAGATACCTCGTGGACCGGCAGCTGTGCGACGCGTACCAGTGGGCGCTACTCATCTCGACGCACGAACAGCGGCACATCCTCCAGATCCGCGAAATCAAGGCCCATTCGAAGTATCCCGGGAGATGAGGAACCCGGCTCCTGGTAAGCCGTATCAGGACCTGAGGAGGATTGTCGAATGACCGTTCAGTCCCGCCAGTTTGCCAGCTCCAGCAAATCGTGGGAGGCGTTGTGCGCAGAAGCCTCCGCCTTCGCAACAGACGTCGGAAAAGAGCGCCTGATCAACATCTCGGTCGCCGCGTCCGGCGGGACCGACATGTTCGGCCTTGGAGGCACCGGCGTGATTGTCGTCTGGTACTGGGAGTAGGCGCTGATGAAACGCCACGGCCTCGTCACCGCCGGCTGCGTTCTCGCCATGCTCTCGACGTCCCCGGCTGCGAAGCAGGCTGGAAACGTGCTCATCGGGTACTGCGTGGGACTGAAGGGGCTCGAGATCGCCAAGTCGGCGGGGTTCGACTATGTCGAACTCGGGGTCACGGAGATCGCCGCGCTCTCGGACGCCGATTTCGACGCGGCGCTCGAGCGCGTGAAGCAGGTTGGCATTCCCACACCCAACGCCAATCTCTTTATCCCTGGAAGCATCAGGCTGACGGGACCTGAGGCCACCGATCAGGCACAGCAGCTGGCCTATGTCAAGAACGCCTTCGTGCGCCTCAATCGGCTCGGAGTGAAGATCGTCTGTTTCGGAAGCGGCGGCGCGCGTCGGGTGCCGGAGAGCTTCCCGCATGAGGAAGCCTTCAAGCAGCTCGTCGCCTTCGGGAAGCTGATTGGTCCGGCAGCCCGAGCGAACGGCATCACCGTCGTGATCGAACCGCTCCGGCGCCAGGAAACCAACATCATCAACACCACGCGTCAGGGTCTGGACCTGGTGAAGGCGGTCAACGACCCCAACTTCGAGCTGCTGATCGACTTTTATCATCTCGCCAGCGAGAAAGAAGATCCGGCGATCATCCTCGAGGCCAGAGAACACATCCGCCATCTACACATGGCCAACCCGCAGGGGCGCGTATTCCCCCTCCTGTGGGAGGAGTTCGACTACGCGCCCTTCTTCGCCAACTTGCGTCAGATCGGCTACGCCGGTCGGATCAGCATCGAGGCATCCAGCCGCGACGTCCCGACGGAGGCGCCGAAGGCGATTGCCTTGTTGCGACGGGCGTTCATGGATCCTCCGCCGCGAGTGGCAAGTGAACGCCCGACTGCCGGCCGGGCCGCGCCCTATTTCTTCGCCACCGTCCACGTCCCGCTGGCGAGCTCGCCGCCACCTTTTTGAATGGCTGCCCACGTCCCCTGCGCGGTGTTACCGTCGAAGGTCGCCGTCAGCGTCACTTCCACCGATTCGTCCGGAGGAAAGTCGTAGGTCGCCTTCATTTTCTGACCCTCAATCGTGAGGGTCTTCAATGTCGCTTTGTAGGTAGGTTCGCCGGTCACAGAAACCTGTCCACCGAGCGTGCCGTCCTTGCCCTTCTCTAGCGTCAACTCGAAGCCGCCCGTGCCCGCGCCCTCCCAGGTCCCGGTCCAGGTGCCGGTGAGGTCGCTTTGAGACGACGGCTCCGTTACGCGGTGGCGCGCTTCGGCGCCGACGCCCCCGACTGAGACCCCTAGTGAGATAACGAGCATCAGCAACGACAAGCGGATTGAAAACGCTCTCACGGCTCCTCCTCCTCTCACGGTTCCGCCGGGGGATAGTCGCTCGAGAGTCTAACTCGATCCGGATGCAGCTAAACACTTCCGGCCGAGAGGTACGTAAAAAGCGGCGCCCAGGAATTGGACGCCGCCCACTTCATTAAGTATCAGCGTCCCGGGATCAACTGGTGCCAAAGTGCCACCAGAGCTGGCCGGGATACCCACCCTACCGATCGCCGGTCAGACGATCCCACGCATCTCGGACTGCGTGCTTGACCTGCTGCCACGTGGAGCGGCCGCGATCCTTGTAGTCGTCCCAGTCGCGGCTCAGGTCCGATTCAATGTCGCTCCACTCGTCGCCTTCGTATCGGTCACGTGCGTCGAAGCCAAATTGGTAGGCCGGCCGGTAGTAGTCGAAGTCACGTCCCGCTTCAAAGTACGGTCTCTGCTGGTAGTGGTCGCGCCAGTACAGTTCTTCTGACGTCCAATCGTTACGTGTTCGGGTATTCGCCATTGTGTGTCTCCGTCCGCTGGACGTCAGCGACGCCAGCGTTCCGTCGGTTTCCGATGAGCTCGTTCGTCAGGCTCATCCTGAGACGCCCGCGAGCGAGCAGCCCGTCAGGTATCTCTAGCGATCAGTTCACAAAAAGTGCAAGTGAGATGCCACGCTGAATGGCGACAACTTAGGCCGGAAATCGATGTCGAATGAGGATCAGGACAGTCGACACACCATTGTGGGCAAGCGATTGCATCTCGAGATCAGTTGCCATCGCATCACGCGCATCAGCTGCGGCCGGCGCGCACATTGCTGGGGATAACGTAAGCCAGGAAGTTCGCAATGCCATTCAAGAGCAAGGCGCAGCGTCGAAAGTTCGCAGAGCTGCTGGTGAAAGGCGAGATTTCACCTGAGACATACGAAGAGTGGAACCGGGAAACCGGGCGCGCGAAACTTCCCGAGTACGTCGGTTCGCGCAGAACTCGCAAGGGCAAGCCGAGAACAGCTCGCAAGCGCACGCGGCGAGCAGCAGCCAAGGGGAAAGCGCGCAGACCCACGCGGCGTACGTGACTGAGGGCGCCGTTGCTTGCGTGTGTCAATCCGCGCGATGGCGCGCGAGCCTCAGCTCGAGGTGGCGCCGGACGTCTGGCCACTCGGCGAAGAGAATGCTGTACATCACCGAGTCCCGGACAGTGCCATCGCGGCGCGCAGCATGATGCCTGAGGACGCCGTCCTTCCTGGCCCCCAGCCCTTCGATCGCCCGCTGTGAACGAAAGTTGAAGTTGTCGGTTCTCAGTCCAACGACCTTGCACCCGAGCGTCTCGAACGCGTGGGCGAACAGCAGCAGTTTGCAGGTCGTATTGACGTGCGTGCGCTGGCAGCGCTCGGCGTACCATGTGTAGCCAATTTCCACTCGATCGATCGCTGGAACGATGTCGTGGTAGCGCGTCGATCCGACGATGGCGCCCGTCGAAAGGTCGCGGACGACCCACGGGAGCATGTGACCATCGCGTTGGCCCTGTAACGCCGTCGCAACGTACGCCGGCATCCGGTCAGGCGCCGGCACCGCAGTAAACCAGAGCTCCCAGAGGCGTCCGTCGGCTGCGGCGCTGTTGAGCGCATCTGAGTGGTCGGCGGTCAGCGGCTCGAGTCTGATGCCGTCGCGCTCGAGAACGGTCGGACGCACGTCGATCATGCACTGCAGGCTACACGGAAACGGCGTCCCCCTGGTAGCGCTCGGACTATCTCACGGTCACGGCAAGGCCCGCGGAACGCGCGCGTTCGACGAGCTCGCGCATCTTTTCGTTGGCCTGGCGCGCGGATTCTCCAACGCGTGCGCCGAAGGCGTTCACACGGTTTTCGAGATCGCGCGAGAGCCCTGCTTCCTTCTTGTGCTTCGATTCCTCGAGCGCGCGAAGCCCCTGACGGAGGTCTCGCAGTTGATCGTCGAGGTCGCTCTTGAGCTGCTGCTCGAGCTCACGCAACGTCTCCTCGAGGTCGGGCAGCGACTGTTCGAGCTGCTCGCGAGCGCTTTCGAGATCGGCCTTGATATCGATATCTGGCATCAATAGATGGGCGTCGCTAAACAGTTGGGCATCGGTAAGTGCTCGAATCGCCTGCTCTGCCGCAAGCCCACCAAGATGCGCGCCTTTCATCCCCTGCTCTGCCGCCGCGAGGCCATGCGCGAGGGCCTCTGCACCGAGGGCCTGTGCCGCGGCGGCGATTTCTTTGTGGTCGAGGCTCGACTCGTAGACATCCTTCCAGAGAGCGCGCGCATGCGCGATGACATCGCGATCGCGAACGACATACTCCTGGCCGTCGGCACGAAACCACAACAGCGGTTCGCCGTTCTTCTGATGCTTGCGGGCGCGCGTAACATCTGCAAGCGAACCGGACATCGTCTGCTGGTTGTCCTCGAGCAGCAGGACGAAGTGCAGCTCGCCAGATTTCTGCTCTTTCTCTTCCTTTTCCGGGCGGACGCCCGACGGCTGGCGTTCTCCATGCGCCGTGGGCTCGGACTCCACCGGTTCCCGCGGCTGCGACCGACTGGCCGCCGGCGGCTTCGGCTTCGCCGCCGTCTGGGCAGGCTTGATCTCGCTGCTCCGACGAGCCGACAGCTGCATCGGCACCATCGCGGCAACAGCGAGCCCGACGACGGCGACTGCCAAGACGCGCGAACGCGTCGATCGCGCCGACTGATTTTGAAGCATGGCGATCCTCCGCTTGAGATTCGGAAACGACCAGGCGGCGCCGGCGGCCGTCAGACCGGTTCGAGGCCGGGAGACGCCGAGCGCCAAGAGAAGCCGGCCATAGTCCTGAGGGGCGACTTCCAGCGTGTCCATCACCGCCGAATCGCACGCCGCCTCGCGCGACAGCGCGTATTCGCGCGCGGCCAGCCGGACGAGGGGATGAAAGAAGAACAACCGCTCGGCGAGTGCCGGAACGCAGCCGAGCCAGAGATCCGCGCGCTTGACGTGCGCCAGCTCGTGGCAGATCGCCATCTGCTGCTCACGGGCGGTCAGCGCTTCGAAACGAGTCGCCGGGAGCAGCACGACGGGTCGTAGCAGCCCGGTGACAAGGGGTGTATCGACGCCAGGAGAGATGCGGAGCTGGGGCACACGCCTCAGTCGGAGATGCGAGGCGAGTTCGACGGCATGAGCCTGCAGCACGCCGTTCGCGGGCGAGGCCGCGTCGCGCAGCCGAACGGTGTCTCGCCACCGACGCACTGCTACAGCGCCGACAATCAGCAGGCCCATCGTCCAGCCGACTGCGGCAACCGTCGACCATTCGCGGAGCGCGCCGTTCCATCCGCCCGTCGCCGCGCGCGGCCGCTGCGCTGCCCGATCGGGCCCAAGCGAGAATTGTTCGACGCGTGGACTGGCGCCGCCCGCCGCACGATGCACAACCGGCTGCTCGGCCGACAAGATCGGGATGGCGACCGGCGTGGTCCACGTCAGCGCCACCACGAACTTCGCCGCGGCGCACCACCAGAGCATCGCGCGCGTGGCCGGGCTCAGTCGAAGGACACGGTCGAGCAGCCAGATGGCAACCCAGATGGCAACAACGAGGAGCGCGCCGTCCATCGACGCGCGGGCCAGGGTGAAGACCATGATCGATCACCGATCCTTTCCGCGGTCGGCGTTGAGCCTGGCCACGATCTCTTGCAATTCCTCGAACTCCGCGTCGGAGAGCCGGCCGGCGTCGGACAAATACGCAAGAAACGGCGACACCGATCCCTCGAGGTTGCGCTCGACGAAGCGATGCACAGCATCTTTGAGCAGGTCCGCCGAGGAGGCGCGCGCGCGATATCGGTAGACGCCGTCGACGAGCCGGCGCCCGAGGTAGGACTTGCCGCGCAGTCGCTCCATCATGGTGAGGACCGTCGACCGGGCGAGGCCACGCGGCACGCCGAACTGGTCGGCTGCTTCCCCGACCGTGATACTGCCCCGATCGGCAATGTGCCGCAGCAGGGCCAGTTCCTGTTCGCCAATCGACGACTCGGCCATCGACTCTCCTCTTTCGTGACTACACGTGTCGGTAGGCACGATAGCATTGACGACACGTGTAGTCAACAAGGGGAAGTTGATGGTTCAGGGTTCAGGGTTCAAGGTTCAGGGTTCAGGTTTCAGGTTTCAGCTGTCGGGCTATCGCGCGCCGAGCTGGGCGCGAAGCTTCTTCACATCGTCGCGAGTGGCAAGCGCTATGTCGAGTTGCAGGCTTTTGGCAAGCGCGGCGCGAGCCGCGTCGCCGCGTCCGAGCGCCGCAAGGTTATGCGCGACGTGCAGCTGAATCTCAGCGTTCCCGGGTGCTCGGGCCGCGCCTTCGTCGAGAAGTTTTTCGGCCTCCTCGTGCTTTCCCAGCAGGTAAAAGATCCAGCCAAGCGTGTCAGCGCTCGACGCGGACCTGCCCGAAGCCTCGTAGGCTTGTTGGGCGATCGGCAGCGCCTCCGCCGGCGCATTCTTGTGAACGGCGAGTGCATAGGCAAGGTTATTGAGCGAAGCCGGTTCTCTTGGTGCGACTGCGAGCACACGACGGTATCGCTCGATCGCGCGGTCGTAGTCATTCACTTCCTCATAGAGACCTGCCAGCATCAGATGTGCCGCGGTCAGGCGCGGTTCGCTGTCGGTTGCCGTTTCGAGCGCCACGATTGCTCCGGCCTTGTCACCCCGGCTCTGACGCGCTTCGGCCTTGAGCAGGAGCTTGCCCACCTCGCTGCTGGCTCCGTCGGCCATGAGCACGGCGAGGCGGCGCGCGGAAAAGTACTTCGGAAGCTCGGTTTCACTTTCCAGATCGGGGGATGTCTGTTCCGGCGGCAATGTCTGCAGACGAAACGGCGCGCACAACGGATCACCGACGACCACGGTCTGCCAGCTCAGGTACGGCATTGCCGCGTAGAACGCTTCAATCAGATTGAGTCCGCCAACATAGGCCGGGAACAGAATGTCCGGCCGGATGGTGCCGTCGAGATACGGCTCGCCAACATAGCCGGCGACGCCAGTGACACCTTCTCTTACGAGATCTGCAATGAGAGACTGCGGAGATCCGCGGTACGACGAAGGGAGATCCTGCGCGCCGCCGGGTTTCCAGGTATCCGGTGGCGGTTCGAACGTGCGTGCGCCGGCACTGACGAACATCGTCGCCAGGGCGCCGGGGACGAATCCGAGTCCGAGGCGTCGGGTTCGGATCGACGGATCGTTCGAGCCCCAGGACGCATAGCCGAGGACGTTTGTCCGTTCGGGCACGCTGCCGGAGGTTGACTCGAGGAAGACGCGCTCGCCGAGGCCTGCGGCGGCCAGCGCGTCCGCCGTCGCCTTCAGCCACAGCTCAGGAGTTTCTGAAGAGCTTTTCCCTACTGCTGAGCTTTTTCCCTTTGAATCGAGCACGAAATCTCCGTTCGAGGTCGCGGCAGTGCCTCGGTCGATGAGCGCGATCGCGTCCGCCTCGGTGAATCCGTCCAGGCGGGAGACAAGATAGATGTCCTCGTCGGCGTGCGAGAACAGTCCGCGATGGGTCGTGGGCGCCGCCACGCTTTCAAAATACGGATTTGGCAGAGGTCCCACGACGGGCATGCGCGCGCCGACGAGTCTTCGATACAGAAGAGCTAGCTCGGAATCGACGCTCGCCGAGGTGCCGGCCCTCCCACCTGATCCGCTGATTCGGAGCGGCACGCCCTTGGCGAGCACGATGTAGAAGATGCGATCGTGCATCGCATGCCGTCTGATCCAGGAGGCGATGGGGCCTTCGATTGTCTCTTCGTATTGAGTACGAGTCACCTCATCAGTTGAGCCCGTCCTGAGTGCGACAACGTTTTCGGCGGGAATACGACGTGCCCGAACGTAGTGAGCGGCGATTCGCTCAGATATCGGACTCGTGACCTCCACCGCGACGAGGACGTTGTTGCCATCTTGCGCGGAGGCCACGGCGCACCCACACGCAAGCCCGGCCATGACCCAGCCGAGCAAATACCATTTCTGTCGCGGTCTCATCTCCCCACACTCTCTCTCCGAGTCAGCAGTTGAGTTAACTGATGTGCCCCTGTATTCCGATCGCCTGCAGCGCGGTTCCTTACCTCAACAGGATTCCGGAGGCTCAATGGGAATTCCGGAGGCAATGATGAGTCGCTCTGACGACGGTCCTGCAGCAATCGCACGATCACAACTGGACCTCAACTTGCTTTCGACATTTTCGAAGCGCGGTTGTACGTCTGTCTCCGGTCATCGCGCTCTGTTGCTGTCTGCGCCCTTTCGCAGCACGTCATGTGACTGAGAGGGCGGTCGCCTGTCGGCTCACTGCTGAGCTGGTTGATCCTTGGTTCACTCAGGTCCCATGAAACTGCTTCAGAACAGTCGCCTTCGACGCGCCGTCAAGTACTTGGGTGACGTCGCGCTGCTTACCGCCGCGTACTACGGAGCTTTCACTCTTCGGTTCGACGGTACCATTCCGGATGAGTATTGGCATCTTTTTGCCTTCAGCGCGCCGCTGGTTGTCCCAACCAAGGTAATCCTTCTCTACCATTTCGGACTGTACCGGTACTTCTGGCGACATACCGGCATTCCGGAATTGACGCTGCTCGGCAAAGCGCTATCCCTCGCCAGCCTCTTCATCATCGCGGACTACGCCATCGCGGTGGGGTTCGTGACCTTCCCCCGATCAATCATCCTTTTTGACTGGTGTCTGAGCCTGCTCGCGCTGGCGGCCTTTCGCTCGCTGCCGCGACTGCTCCGCGACAAGGCCGTACCCGGTTTGAACCCGCCAAAGCTCCATCGCGAGGCCGTGCCCGCTGCGAAACAGAACGTGCTCCTGTACGGCGCCGGCGATCTCGGCGCGTCCCTTGCCGAGCAGATCAAAACGACCCATTCGGGCTCAAAGCGCGTGCTGGGCTTTATCGACGACGACCCGGCGCTGCGCTACATGAGCCTTCACGGCTTTGAAGTCCTCGGTGGACGGAGCGTGCTGCCGAGGGTCGTCGCACGATATGGCCACATCGACCAAATCGTCATCACTATCTCGGCGATCTCCGGCAAGCAGCTGGATGAAATCGTGGAGCTGTGCCGCCAGTATTCGCCGAACGTGCAGGTCGCGCCCAGCCTCGACGAACTCTTCATGGGCAAGGTGAGCGTCAGCGATTTGCGCGACGTGCAGATTGGGGACCTGCTCGGTCGCGAAAGCGCGAAGGTCGATTTCGATGAAGAGCGGTTGAAGACCTTTCTTGGCGGCAAGACGATTCTCGTGACCGGGGCCGGCGGCAGCATTGGTTCGGAGCTCTGCTTTCAGATCCTGAAATTCCGCCCGCGAAAAATCATCCTCCTCGGGCGGGGCGAGAACAGTATCTACGCGACCAAGCACCGCCTGTTGCCTCACGCCGACGGCGTCGAGCTCGAGGAAGTGATTGGGGATATCATTAACTACTCCAAGCTCGACAGGGTCTTCAGGCGGTGCCGTCCGGAACTCGTCTTTCACGCTGCGGCCGACAAGCATGTTCCGCTTATGGAATCGAACCCGGACGAAGCCGTCCTGAACAACATCATCGGCACGCAGAACGTCCTGAACGCTGCGCTCGAATGCGCGACGCAGAAAGTCGTGTGCATTTCTTCGGACAAGGCCGTCAACCCGTCGAGTGTGATGGGCTGCTGCAAGCGCGTCACCGAACTCCTGGTGCGGAGTCAACGATTCTCGCGAGTCGCCTGCGCGGTTCGCTTCGGCAATGTCATGGGCAGCCGCGGCAGCGTGATTCCGCTCTTCAAGAAGCAAATCGCTGACGGCGGGCCAATAACGATCACGGATCCGAACATCACGCGCTACTTCATGACGATCCCGGAGGCGGTGCTGTTGGTACTCCAGGCCGGCTCCTTGTCCCGGGCCGGCGAAATCTTCCTGCTCGACATGGGGCAACCGATCCGGCTGCTCGACCTCGCCCGGCAAATGGTCAAACTATCGGGACTGCGCGACGACGCCATTCCCGTTCAGTTCATCGGCCTCCGGCCTGGCGAGAAGCTCGAAGAGGAGTTGTCGTATCCCTACGAGACGCTGCTCCCGACGGATCAGGCCAAGGTGGCTCGGCTGGACGGGCCGTCCAAGGTACCGCCGGATTTGACGACGAAGGTGCAGCAGCTCAAGATGCTCGGCATCAGCATGGACTTCGACGAGATCCAGCGGGCGCTACAGGAAGTGGTGCCTGAATATCGACCGATGACGCCACTGCGGCAGCCCGCCGCGACACCCTCAGTCGTCCGCGCTGGCTGACATGCAGACGACCACACTCGCTCACACTGAACGCGTCTCGCTGTCTCCACACCCGCTACCGATGGTGGCGGGGCTTGTCGCGGCGCTCATCTGGACCTATTGGCCGGTGCTGCCAGGCCTGGTTGCTCAGTGGTGGAACGAGGACGAGTATTCGCACGGTTTTCTCATCCCGATCGTCTCTGCGTATCTCGTCTGGACCAAGCGGGATGAACTGAAGGCCACCGCGGTCAGACCCACATTCTGGGGCCTGGTCGTCATGGCGATGGCCCTGGCTATCTACGTCACCGGCATCGTCGGAGCGGATCTGTTTCTTCAGCGCGTGTCGATGGTGGTGATGATTGCCGGCGGCATCCTCTATGTCGTCGGGCTTCCGGTGCTGCGTGTCGTCGCGTTTCCGCTCGGCTTTCTGCTGCTGATGATTCCGCTGCCGGGGATCATCTTCAACTCGATCGCCTTTCCGCTTCAGCTGTTCGCGGCCAAGATCGCGAGCGCGACCATGGAGGCCTGCGGTGTGCTGGTCTTTCGCGAGGGCAACGTGATGCACCTGGCGTCGGTGTCCCTCGACGTCGAGGAGGCGTGCAGCGGCATCCGATCGCTGATGTCGATGACCGCGCTCGGCCTGCTGTATGCCTACCTCGCCTACTCGAGCTGGCTGCCGCGCCTGCTGCTCCTGCTCGCCATCGTTCCGATCGCGATCGCCGCAAACGTCTTTCGCGTGACCATGACCGGCCTCCTCGCTCACTACGTCTCAGTCGATACCGCCCTTGGCGCATTTCACACCGCCGGTGGCTGGTCGGTCTTCATCATTGCCGCAGCGCTGCTCCTCGGAGTCAGCCGGCTGCTGCGTGTCCTGGTCGCTGCGAAATGACAGGAATGACCGGACGGATGATTGTCGTCGGCGTGATGCTGCTCCTGTCCTCCTGGGCCGTGCGCGTCGTGGGTCATGGGGAACCGGTCGCGCTGCGTCAGCCATTCTCCAGATTTCCTCAGACGTTGGGCGAATGGCGGGGCGAGGATCTGCGCTTCACGGAACGCATCGAGAACAAGCTTGGCGTCACTGACTACGTGTCCAAAATGTACCGACGGGGCTCGACCGCTGTGCACCTGTATGTGGGCTTCTATGCATCGCAGCAGCATGGCGCGATGCTGCACTCGCCCAAGAATTGCCTGCCAGGAAACGGGTGGTTCATCGCTCGGCGCGATACGACGACTGTCAACGTCGCGCCGTACGATCCTTTCACAGCGAACAGTTACACCGTCCGGAACGGCATCGACCAGCAGCTCGTGGTCTATTGGTATCAACAGTCGGGAGGCAGGACTGTCACCAACGAGTATCTGGGGCGTGTCTACCTCGTGGTCGATGCCCTGACCAAGGGTCGGAGCGACGCCGCGCTGATTCGCGTCAGCGTGCCGTTCGAAGACGACGCCGCGGCAGCCGAACGCACCGCTCTGGAGTTCATTCAGAGCGCCTACCCGGCGCTCGCCGACTTCCTGCCACACGACGTCGCCTCATCACTCACTCATCCCTGAGCACGACATGACACATCCTGCCCCCGCCGAGATCCCGCTGAGCCGTCCCGATATTTCCGAGACGGACATCCAGGCGGTGGTCGACGTGCTGCGGACACCGTTCCTCAGCCTTGGCCCGAAGCTGCCGGAATTCGAGTCCGCCTTTGGCGACTACGTGGGCGCCCGCTTTGCCACCGCCACCAGCAGCGGAACGGCCGCGCTCCATCTGGCCGTGAAAGCGCTCGGCATCGGCCGCGGGGACGAGGTGATTACAACCCCGTTCAGCTTCGTCGCATCGGCCAATTGCGTGCTGTTCGAGGATGCGGTCCCGGTGTTCGTGGACATCGAGGACACGACGTTCAACCTGGACGTTTCCTTGATCGAGCGCCAGATCACGCCGCGTACAAGGGCCATCCTGCCGGTGCACGTTTTTGGACGGCCGGCCAACCTCGACGCGATTCTGGACATCGCGCGACGCCACGATCTACGCGTCATCGAAGATGCGTGCGAGGCGATCGGCGCTCGCTGGCGCGACCAGCGCGTCGGATCGCTCGGGGACGTCGGGGTCTTTGCCTTTTACCCGAACAAGCAAATGACGACCGGCGAAGGCGGAATGCTGGTCACCAACGATCGGGCCCTCGACCAGTTGTTCAAGAGCCTCCGCAACCAGGGTCGTGGCGACGGGAGCGCATGGCTGCAACACGAGCGACTCGGCTTCAACTATCGGCTCTCGGACATCAATTGCGCGCTCGGGCTTGCGCAGCTGGGCCGGCTCGAGACGATTCTCCGGAAACGACGGGACGGTTGCCGACGAGTATCGCCGGCAACTCGCTGACATCGAAGACCTCGAGCTGCCGCTTTACGATCTGCCCGACGGTGAAGTCAGCTGGTTCGTGTATGTCGTGCGGGTGAAGGGACGTCGATCGATCCGGACGCGATGAAGTGCTGCAAACGCTCAGGGCCGACGGGATCGCCTGCAGTGACTACTTCTCGCCTTTGCACCTGCAGCCCCACATTCAACGACTCGGGCATCGCGACGGGCGACTTTCCCGTCACCGAAACCATCGCGGCCTCGACAATCGCTCTCCCCTTCTATACCAATCTGCAACCAGAGCAGATCGCGTCGCATCAGCGACGTACTTCGCCGCGCGCTCGGGCGGCACCCGGCGGGGAACGGCGGGTCGCGTCCAGCCGAGGCGGTGCCCGGTCACTTGCGCGCGCGACGGAAGCCACAACCCATCGACCCGGATCGCTAGATGACCAGGATGGCGAACGACTCCGAACGCGCAGTGCGGGAGATCCTCGCAGACATCACGATGAACGACGGATGTCTGAGCACCCGAGCGACGCGCCGCTCGACGCGATAGGCATCGACCTCGGTCGGCATGATCGAGCTCGTCTACGCGCTCGAGGATCGCTTCGCCATCGAGATCGACGACGACGAAGTCGCGCCGGAGAACTTCGCGTCGATCGAATCGTTCGCCGCGCTCGTCGCCCGCAAATGCCCCTGATAGATCTTTTGCGGAGACGGCTCAATCGAACCAGTCCAGCGCTGGTGTTCGAGGGCTCGACGTTCACCACGAGCGACCTCGTGCAGCAGGTCGCGCAGCTGGCCGCCCTCTTGAAGGCCGCTGGCGTCGGACGCGGCTCCAAGGTCCTGGTTGCCCTCCCCAACTGCCCGGCGTTCCTGTTGTTGCTGCTGGCAGTCAACGAGTCCGGCGCGGTGTTCATACCCGTCAACCCAGGGCTCGCGGCCGACGAGCGCGGACGCATCGACGCGATTGCGCGCCCCGACTTCGTGATCACCGACAGAGGAACGGTCGAGTTGCTGCCGGGAGCATTTCTCTCGCGCACCGGCTGGACACCTTACGGCGAGGATGTCAGTGGTCTGGCGGCCATCATCTTCACGAGCGGCACGACCGGCATGCCCAAGGGCGTCATGATGACCGAGGAGGCGCTCCTCGCGAACGCGCGAGGCGTCGCACAATGCCTCGGCCTCTCTGACGCCGACACCACCCTCGTCTTCCTTCCGCTTTACTACTCCTACACGCTCTCGCAGGTGCTCAGCACTCTCGTGGCCGGCGGCTCCGTGGTGCTGCTGCGGAATCTCTTCTTTCCTCAGCTGGTCTTCAGCGCCATTGCCGAGCAGCGGGTGACCGGGTTCGGTGGTGTGCCAACCAGCCTGAACATCCTCGCAACTCAGCGCGCTTCTGCTGCCGGAAGCGTCGATTCGCTGCGATACATTCTCAGCGCTGGTGGACCTCTCTCGGCCTCCGTCATTGACCGAGTCCAGGCGGCATTCCCGGGCGCCGCACTGTTCAACAACTATGGATGCACCGAGATCGGTCCGCGCGCGACGGCGGTCGACTACACGTCGACCCCCGGCAAGATCGGATCGATTGGTCGACCCATCCCGGGCGTCTCGGTCACGATTGTGCGCCCCGATCGGTCCGTCGCCGACGTCGACGAGAGCGGGGAGATCGTGCTGAGCGGACCGAGCCTGATGAAGGGCTACTACCGCGATCCGGAGACGACCTCGTCGCGGATGTCGCGGCATGGATTTCACACCGGCGACTACGCCTACGCCGACGCTCGAGGGTTTTCTCTACTATCAGGGCCGCCGGGACGACATCTTCAAGTCGGCGGGCGAGAAGATCAGCGCGCAGAGAGATCGAGGACGTCGTGCTGGCAGCACGACAGCGGTGAGCGAGGCGGCGGTCATCGCCCTGCCCGATCCGGTCCTCGGCACGGTGCCCGTCGTCTACGTCGTGCCGGCGCCCTGGAACGTCGTGCACCGAGCGCGAGCTGCAGACGTTCTGCGCCCGCCGCCTGTCGCGGCACAAGATTCCGCGCGCCGTGCACTTCGTCGACGAGCTGCAGCAAGACCTCGATCGGGCAAAGTTCAGAAGTACCGACTCCGAGAGGAGCAGACATGACGATCGCGCCGCCGTCGCTCGTCGGCGGCGGCGACGTCCCCTGGGGGTGCTGGGATCCGGAAGACCACGCTGGAGCTGTCGCTTCCGCAGCGGTTCACGGTGCAGGTCAACGGCATGCGCGACGGCCGACGCGCTGTCCGCGCCGGCATTGGCGAACGCCGTGCGGCAGCCGCTCGACTCGAAGCCGCTGCGAGAGCTGGCAGCAGCCGCCCGCACGGCCGTCATCGCCGTCGACGACATCACGCGGCCGACGCCGGCTGCACGCGGTGCTGCCGCTTCTTCTGTCCGAGCTCGAGCAGCATTCGCGCCGAGAACATCAGGATTCTCGTCGCGCTCGGCGCCCATCGCCCGATGGTGCGCGTGCGGAGCTCGAACGAAAGCTCGGTGCGGCCATCGCTCGACGAGTTCGACGTCGAGCAGCACCATCCGTACGAAAACCTGGTCGACCTCGGCAGAGTCGAGCCGCGGCACGCCGATCCGGCTGAATCGCGAGCTACTGCGAGGCCGACCTGAAAATCGCTCTCGGCGGCGTCATGCCCCATCCGTACATGGGATTTGGCGGCGGCGCCAAGCTGGTGGTCCCGGGTCTCGCCGGCATCGAGACGCTGCAGGCGAACCATCAGCCGGCGGTGACGGGCATCTCGGGCGGCCTTGCCAACCCTGACGTCGATGCGCGACGGGACGTCGAGGAAATCGCGCTTGAAGAGCGGGCCTGGATTTCAGCTGCAACGTCGTCGTCAACTCGCGCCGGCGAGTCGCCGGGCTCTTCTGTGGTCATCCCGTGTCAGCGCACCGCGCAGCGCGTCGGCTGCGCGCGCTGACGTCTACGCGACCGCGGCACCGGGCGCGCCATACGACGTCGTCTGCCTGAACGCCTATCCGAAGGATGGCGAGCTCCTGCAGGTCGGCAACGCGCTCAACTGCTATCGCACGTCGCGCGCACGCCGCTGCTGAAGCGCGATGGAACGC
This sequence comes from uncultured Acidobacteriota bacterium, assembly GCA_963773005.1. Taxonomy (GTDB): domain Bacteria; phylum Acidobacteriota; class Vicinamibacteria; order Vicinamibacterales; family 2-12-FULL-66-21; genus DATBJJ01. The sequence goes on along the minus strand of CAVYZR010000008.1, from coordinate 984,852 downwards.
TCGTCATCACCGCCTGCTGCCAGCTGCGGACGGGGCTACCACTCGCTCCACGGTCCCGGCATGCGGCTGCACCGGCCGCCGTCCGCCAAACCGCTATCTGGAAGGGCGTGAGGTAGTCGTGTTCAGCCCGCACCTCAACGACCGCGATTTTCGCGTCTCGTTCGCACCGGAGTACCGCCTCTTCACGACGTGGGAGGCGCTCGAGCGCGCACCTGCGACGCCAAGCATCCTGGTGCCGTCTTCGGTTGGCGGTGTTCCCGACGGCACCTCTTCAGATCCTGAGTTGAACTGTGTTCTATCGGCGATCCGGGAAGCGCTCTGTTCGACCTCACGCTCGCTGTGCTCGGCGCTGCGTGCTGCTCTCGCCGCTCCTCGCGCTCATTGCGCTGCTCATCAAGGCTGACGTCGCGCGGCCCGCGTCTTCTATGTGCAGGAGCGCATCGGGAAGAGACGGCGCGCCGTTTCCGATTCATCAAGTTTCGAACCATGGTCGTCGGCGCCGAGACGCACGGGGCTGGAATCCTGTGCCTCAAGAACGACCCGAGAGTGACGACCGTCGGTCGGCTGCTTCGCAGGACCAGCCTGGACGAGCTTCCGCAGCTGTTCAACGTCGTTGCGTGGAGAGATGAGCGTGGTCGGACCGCGGCCTGGCCTGGCCTATCAGGTAAAGGAGTACACGCCGTTGCAACGGCGTCGACTGACGGTGCTGCCGGGGATCACTGGCTGGGCACAGGTGAACGGACGAAACGCGATCACCTGGGACCAGCGGATCGCGCGATATCGAGTACGTCGAACGTCTGTCGCTACGCGATGGATCTTCTCGTTCTGCGTCGCACGCTCGGGGCCATCGTTCGCAGCGACAGCACTGATCGCGCGAGAAAGACCATTTCAAGGAGAAGGCGGCGAAGTCCTGGTGAGGCCTCAGAAGTCGTCATCATCGGTGCGGGCGATCACGGCCGCGGAACGCTCGAGATTCTGCGCGAGGCAGCGAGGCATGGCGGTGCTCCAGAGGTCGTCGGTTTCCTGGACGATTCGCCGGCGCGGCAGCGACGCGCTCGTCGGCGGCCTGCCGGTGCTTGGTGGACTCGAGTGGATGCGCTACGGAGCCGCAGCCTGACCTTGGATATGTCATCGGGATTGCCGACACCAGGGCCAAGCAGCGAATCGCCCAACGGTTGAGCGATCGGCCGATCACCTACTTCTCCGCCGTCCATCCGTCGCTCATCACCGCCAGCGGCGTTCGCATTGCGCCGGGAGCGATCATCAACGCCGGCGTCGCCATCGCGTACGACGCCGTGATCGAAGAGCACACGACGGTGAATCTCCATTCGACGATCGGTCACGACTGTGTGGTGGGACGCTGCTCCACGGTGGCGCCGGGCGCGAACATCGCGGGAAGAGTCCGGCTCGGTGAAGGCTGCGACATCGGCGTGAACGCGACGATTGGAAGGGGTCTCGAAATTGGGGAGTGGAGTTCCGTCGGTCCTGGAGCGGTCGTCGTGAGGAGCGTGGCGCCCGGTCAGCACGTCTTCGGAAACCCTGCCAGGTAGTCGTCCTGCCGCTGGCGCGTCGCTCACACGCCTCGTGATCGACACTCGAGGGCGGCGGCGGATCGTGACGGTAGCGGGCGCCCGGCCGAATTTCGTGAAGATCGCGCCGATTCAGCGCGAGCTGGCGAGCGCGAGCCGATGCGTTCGCGACCCGGCTCGTGCACACCGGTCAGCACTATGATGCCGGTCTGTCCCAGGTGTTTTTCGATCAACTCGACATTGCACCGCCAGCCGTCTCGCTGGACGTCGGTTCAGGCAGCCACGCGCAACAAACGGCCGCGGTCATGACGGCCTTCGAATCCGTGCTTGCTCGAGTGGCGCGCCGGATCTGGTGCTGGTCGTCGGTGACGTCAATTCGACGCTGGCCTGCGCGCTCGGTGGCCGCAAAGATGGGCATCGCCATCGCCCACGTCGAAGCCGGGCCTCAGAAGCTTCGACCGAAGCATGCCGGAAGAGATCAATCGCGTGTTGACGGATCAGCTGTCCGACCTGCTGTTCACCACTGAACAATCGGCGCACGAGAACCTGCGGCGTGAAGGCATCCCTGACGAGCGCGTCCATTTCGTTGGCAACGTGATGATCGACACGCTGCTCGCGCACCGCGATCGAGCCCGCCGCCTCGCGGCGCCGGCGCGCTACGGCGTCGCAAAGGGCGAGTACGTTCTCCTGACGATGCACCGCCCGACCAACGTGGACGATCCGAAGGTATTCGAGGAACTGATGGGGGCGATCGCCGAAATTGCGTGCGACGTGACTGTGCTCTTCCCTGTGCATCCACGGACCCGACCTTCAGTGCTCCAGTCGGCGCACGCCGCGTCGCTCGTCTCCCGGTCCCGGCTCCGCCTTCTGGAACCGCTCGGCTATCACGAGTTCATCGGCTTGATGGACGACAGTGCGGCGGTGCTCACGGATTCAGGCGGCGCCCAGGAGGAGAGCACGGCCCTCGGGATCCCCTGCCTGACGTTGCGGGAGAACACAGAGCGTCCGGTCACCGTGACCGACGGCACGAATCAGGTCGTTGGCTGCGACCCGGGAGCCATCGTCGCCGCGTGGCGCAAGGTCAATGGGAGCTCGCGTCGCTCCACCAGACCGCCTTTGTGGGACGGCTGCGCCGCGCCTCGCATTGTCGACGTCCTCGCCAATGGGCTGGCCCAATGGTCGACCCGAATGGTCGGCCCAATAGTCGACAATGATGGTCGGGTCGAGTGAACCTCTTCGGATCGGGCTGCTGGTGGACACACTTCAGCAGCCTGCGTGGGTCAGACAGATCATTGCTGACATCCAGGCGTCGCAATACGCGCGGATCGTGCTCGTCGTCAAGAAAGATGGGCCGCCCAAGGCGCGAGCCTCTCTGGCGCGTCGCATCTGGCGTAGGCGATCGCGGCTAGCCTATCTCGCATACAGGTGGCTCGACGAACGCGCTTTTCGCACGTCTCAGGACGCGTTCGCGCGAGTCGACACCGCGGATCTCCTCACCGGGGCCGCCGTCGTCTGCGCCACCGTGAAGGAAACGCGCTTCTGTGACTATGTGTCGGACACCGCCCTCGCCCAGATCCAGGACGTTCGACCCGACGTGCTGCTTCGTTTCGGCTTTCGCATTCTCAAGGGACCGATTCTTCAGGCCGCACGGTATGGCGTCTGGTCGTTCCATCATGGCGACAATCAGGTCAATCGCGGTGGACCGGCTGGGTTTTGGGAGGTGATGCAGGAACACCCGACAACCGGATCGGTGCTGCAGATCCTCAATGAGGATCTCGACAACGGACGAGTGATCTGCCGGTCGTACGCGAAGACCGATCGCTCGTCGGTCTGGCGCAACCGGAACAACTACTATTGGAAGTCCGCCGCGTTTGTGACGCGCGCCCTTCGCCAGCTCGCTGACCGCGGCCCGCCGCACTCGAGGGATGCTCCTGCGGCGCCGGATCTCGAGAAGTACGCTTCTACAGCGAGCGGCTGTTTCGCAAGCCGGACAACCTGGAGACGATCGCTCTGGTCGGCCGCTACCTGACGAGGCGGCTGAGCGAGCGTGTCCGGCGGATGCGAGAGGTCGATCAATGGGCGATCGCCTTTTCGCTGTCGAAAGCGGCTCCGTCCACGACCCTCTATCGCTTCAAGGAACAATGGCCGCCGATCGGATCGTCCTGGGCCGATCCGTTTCCGGTCGCGGCCCCGGGCGGCTATCACATCTTCCTCGAGGTCTACGATCGCGCGACGAAGCGTGGACACATCGGTGTCAGCCGGCTGACACGGGAAGGTGTCTTCGATCGCCCCGTGACGGTGCTGGAGCGTCCCTACCACCTGTCGTACCCCTTCGTATTTCGGTGGCGCGACAAGTGGTTCATGATGCCGGAGACGTCGAACGCGTCGCGAATCGAAGTGTACTCAGCTCGTCAGTTCCCTTTTGAATGGACGCCGGAAGCCGTGTTGTTCGAGTCCCTTCACTCAGTGGATACCACGCTCGTGTCAGTGGAAGGCCGGTGGTGGCTCTTCACCAATGTCTCGCCGCATCCCGCGATTCGCAACTATGACGAGCTCCACGCGTTTCATGGCCCGACTCCGCTTGGCCCTTGGACGCCGCATCGCCGCAATCCCATCAAGTCGGACGCCCGTTCAGCGCGCGGCGCGGGTCGGTTTTTCTGGAAAGGCAAAACGCTGTTCAGGCCGTCCCAGGATTGCAGCGGCCGATACGGTTCCGCGACTGTCATCAACCGCGTCGATCGGCTGAGCCCCGATGACTTCCAGGAAACCGTCGTTGGCAGGGTGGAACCTCATTGGCGCGCCGGGCTGACGGGCACGCACACGTTGAATTCGTGCGCCGGCCTGACAGTCGTCGACTTTCGGCATCGGCGCGCGAGGTACTCGTTCTCACCGTCAGCCAGCTAGGCTGATAGCGCCGGAGTTACATAGTCGGTCCGGGGCGAGCGAAATATGTTCACGATGAAAGCGCGTGCGGTTTTGACTCCTTGGCATAAAACTCATAAAACTCAGGAAATTGCGCACGCTACGGCGAGATCGCGTCCGGCACGCCAATTGAGAGTCCACCAGTTGGACTCCTAACTGAAGAGCTGCTGAAGACGATGAAATCGACTACGGCGATCGCGCCGGCGCTCATCCTCGGGCTTGTCGCAGGCATGACAAGTTCGGCGGGCGCCAGGCAAACAGCCCCCACCCGAATCGCATGCACTCAGACAGCGCTACTTGCGGCGATCACTCAGGCCAATGCCAACGGCGGCGGCACGATTACGTTCAACTGTAGCGCTACGACGATCCCGATGACGGCGGGTCTCGGCACCATCCAGGATGGGGTGGTCATCGACGGCGAGGACCGACGCATCACCCTCGAGTACACCGCAAACTTCACCGGCTGCTCCTCTGGCTCCGGTCCCGCCATCGGTCACCTCAGAGGGCGCCACAGCACGGTCAGGAACCTGACATTCAAGCACTTCCTGGAATCGCTGCAGATCATCGGCCCGGACAACGTCGTCGAGAAGAACGTCTTTCTGGCGCATTCGTGTTCAGACGACGCAATCAGTACGACCACGCTGCAATCGTTGAACGCCACAATCCGCTTGAACCGCGCGCAGGACTATCGAGACAAGGCCCTCCAGATGAGCCTGGGAAGTGGAACGATCGAGGGCAACACGTTCGTCAACGCCAAACAGCCTATCCGCGGTCCATACGACAACTCACAGGGCGGGGTCTTTGTGATTCGGGGCAACCACTTCATGACCACAGGCGCTCGAGACGCGTGCACTGGTGTCACGATTGATGGGACTTATCAGATCGTCTTCGAGGAAAACACGCTGGAATGTTTTCGGGGAATCCGACTTGGGGGCAGCACGCAGGCGATCATTCGGGACAACCTCATCGCCGGCAACCCTCGTCAGGGCGTCTTGATCCAGGGCAACGCCGTCGCATCGCTGTCCGGGAACACGATCACCAACAATGGTCTGTCGCCGGGGACGGAGCCGGCGGGCGGCGTTGTCGTCTGGGAAAACGGACGGGCCGATCTCGGCGGTGGAGGTACTCACCCTTATCGGCCAGACGCTGACCAGCCGCGGTAGCAACCGGATCCAGGGCAACGGCGTGGCGGATGTCCGTAACCTGCGCACCGGCTATACCGTGAAGGCGGAAGGCAACTGCTGGGATCATCAGACGCTGTCGACTATTTTGAGCACAGACCGCGTCGGAGACGTCGACGTCGAGCCGTTTGCGGCGACGTGCGGAGCGACCACAGTCACGCCACCGCAGCCACCGACCCAGCTACGCGTTCTCAAGTAGGTCGGGCCGCACGGCCTGACCTGCCTTCGCGCCACGCCTCTAGTTACCTTGAACCCTGCACCAGTCGGGCCTCGGTTACTGATTGTGACCTCCCACTTTCCTCCGGACAGGAGTGCGGGGACACATCGAGTACTTCGTCTTGCCAATTACCTGCAGGCGCATGGGTGGGCTACGTCGATCTTGACCCTTGAGCCTGGCTGCTACCGGCGCTCGATTCAGCTCGACGACACACTTATGCGCCGAGTGGATCCGCGCCTGACGATTGTCAGAACAGGCGCAGTACCGGGGCTCACCGCGCTGATTCGCTTACGACACACCATCAAGGGGAACGAACGTCCGACACTGTCCGCCAACGGCGGGCCACAGACATCTCGGAGCCACCAGGGGTTCAAGGCGTGGCGACGCCGGACCGCCAGCCGGCTATTTGCCTTTCCTGACGAAGAAATCGGTTGGTTCGCGCCCGCCGTGCTACGCGGCCTGCGGATCGTCCGGCAGCAGCGCACCCAGGTGGTACTTTCATCGGCGCCACCATTCACGTGCCATCTGATTGGACATGCTTTGAGATCGCTCAGCAACGTTCGATGGATTGCGGATTTTCGCGACCCGTGGGCGCGAACGCGATGGGGTGCGCTCGACGGTGCACGCGTGCACCAGTCGCTGGAGGCACGAGTCATCAAGCGAGCCGATGCTGTGGTGCTCAATACACCCGAGCTCCATCGCGAATTTGCAGAGTGGTACGGATCGGACATCTCGAGTCGATTCCACGTTGTGGCCAATGGTTACGATGCAGACCTCCTGGAACCCTATGCCGACGCGACGCCGCCTGCCCCACCTCCAGTGATCCTCACACACGCGGGTAACCTTTACGGCGCTCGCACTCCAACACCACTGCTTGAGGGGTTGGCCAAGTGCCTGGCCGACGGCGAAGTCCCCCGAGACGGCCTTCGTCTCAACTTCGTCGGCAAAATTGCGTCGGACTTCATGATTGACAGTGTGATTGCGCGGCTTGGACTGGGCGACTCCGTCACCCAAATGGCCCCCGTGACGCACAACGAATCACTCAGACTTCTCGCGGCGTCGCATGTCCTCGTGGTCGTGCAGCCGCATACACGAGTGCAGGTTCCGGCAAAGCTCTACGAATACGTCGGGCTGCGACGTCCGATCCTCGCGTTGGCCGAGGAAGGTGCCGTCGCACGCGTCGTCCGCGATAGCGACTTCGGCATCGTGGTCTCGCCGACCAACATCGACGGCATCGCGGCGGCGCTGAAAGAGCTCTATCGCCGGCACGGACACCTTGTTCAGCCCGGCGTCTGCAATCCGCGCGCGGCCCAGTACGATGCCAGGCATCAATCGGCAATCCTGGGGGAGATTCTCGCCGGCTTCGCTCCAGGCCTTGCGGCACGAGTCTCCCCCGTTTCTGGGTGACGGAAACAGAAGTCGCCCCTGTGAGGCTCCCGTGAGCGTGTCTTCTGCGGTGCTGGCGGCGTTGCACAATTCCGTGCGAGTCGTCGACAACCGTCTGCACCGCCTGGAGTTGCACAAAACCAAGCGCAGACTCGACCCTCGTGAAGAGCGGGCGCGCTCGATCGAGTTCATCAGCCGAGTCTTTCAATGTGATGCGCAAGCTTTCCTCCGGGAACTGGAAACATCATCATTCAGAGTCGAATACCGCCGCCGGCTTGCGCAGCTCGGGTCCGAAATCCCCGACCACGCCAGCGATACTTCGTCGGAGTTCGATTGTGAAACGCTCTACGTCACCGTTAGGGCGGCCAAGCCCCGTGTCGTCGTCGAAACGGGAGTTCTGTTCGGAGCGTTTTCGGCGCATATTCTCGAGGCGCTGTCTCGTAGCGATGGTGGAACACTGGTGAGTTTTGACATGCCTGAACGGCACGGACAAAATCACCTGAAGGACTATCTCGTCCCGGGGCCGCTCAGGTCTGCCCGCCGACTGGTACTCGGCGACACGCGGCAGACGCTGACCTCAGAGCTGCAAAAGCTCGAGACGGTGGACATGTTCAACCACGATAGTTGGCATGCGTTCTCCCACATGATGTGGGAGTTCCTCGTCGCCGACAAGCACCTGGCTCCGGGCGGCGTACTCTGTTCACACGACGTCCTCGAAACTCCCCAACGACCAAATGCGTTTCCGCTCTTCGCTGGCGCTCGTGACTATCGGTACGGTGTCTTTCGCAATTTCGGTATCGCGCGGAAGGCCTCGAGTCCAAACCTGCACGAGTGACCAGCGGTTCTCCCGGCTCCATGTCCATCCTGATATACGCCTGCGCACGCGATCGGGGTAACACCTCCGATCTCCTGCGACAAATGGCGATGCTGCCGCAACAACTCTTGCCGGACAACGTCGTGCCGCGACCGATGTCCTTGCTCGAGGCCTGCGGCATTGTTATTGGCGTCTTGAATCCGACGAAGTCAGTATCCGTCATCGGCACGAGCGCCTGCATCGGTAGCATGCCACACACGGAGGACTGGCACTTGCCTCGCGCGGCGCCTCCTGACGGCACGTCTGCACTCTTTCGAGGAGATGCTACTTGCATCGAGTTGGTCACCGACATCGTGGCCTCGCGGACCGTGTGGTACTTCCTCGATGATTCCCGGTTCATCGCCTCGACATCTCAGCGTGCGATTCTGAGCCTGGTCGGCAGCTTCCAGTTTGATAGCCGCGTGATCCCCTGGATGCTCTCGACCGGGACGCTCGGTCCGCTCGGCGGTTGGGATCGTCGGCTGCGACGGCTTGGCGGCGACGCGTCGGTCACGCTCGACCGCAACAGCTGGACGTTGGTGACCAAGTCATCCGACGTCAGTTTCTCAGCGGCGCCAGGCAGTGACGACGAGCACGAACGTGGTCTTAGAGAGACCCTTGAAGAGGCCGTCGCCCCGCTGCGATTCGACGGCTCCGAATGGGCTCTACCTCTGTCGGGCGGCTACGACAGTCGAAGCCTGTTATGCCTGTTGGGAAAGGCCCACGATCTGAGAACTGTCACGTGGGGGTTGAAAGCGTCGGTTGAGCAGCCTGCCAACGACGCCTACATCGCGAGGCAACTGGCCGCGCACTATCGATTGAGACACGACTTTTTCCCGACTGACATCTCAAGTGCGGAATCAGTAGAGACGGTCTTCGATCGATACCTGCTCTGTGGCGACGGACGAGTGGACAACATCTCTGGCTATGCGGACGGGTTGAACTTGTGGGCCAGCATGTACCGCAGTGGCATTCGCGGGATCATTCGAGGCGATGAAGGCTTCGGCTGGATACCTGTCTACGATCCCGCCGATGTTCGAATCGCTGTCGGTGTCCCGTTGTGGTCGGACTTCGCGAATCTCGCGCCGCTCGAACACTTCGACCTGCCACGCCACGCGATGCCTGATGAATTGACACAACGCGCGACCGAATCACTCGCCGCGTGGCGTGATCGCTTATACCACCAGTACCGGATCCCGGTGGTCATTGCCGCCCTGAACGATGTGAAGGCGCCGTACGTGGAAATCGTCAATCCGCTGCTCCATCGACGGATCGTCCACCGCGTCCGCCAGCTGCCGGACCGGCTCAGGACCGGAAAGAAACTGTTCAAGGTAATCGTCCAGTCGCTGACGCCACCGATTGCATTCGCGGAGGACTCGGCGATGATCTCCCCAAAAACGCTGCTCAAGACCGAGGCGGTCGTGGACTGTATTCGCCAGGAGTTGACGTCCGACTCGATGACCGCCATCCTTCCAGCGGCGTTCGTCAAGTACGTCGTGGAGCAGATGATCTCGACTGGATCTGAACAGAGCCTGCGCAAGCCGCGGCGCGTCCGGCGTCTGGTCAAGTCGTATGTCCCCGCAGCCCTGATGCGCCTGCGGAAGCGGCATGTCAAACCGAAGATGGACTTCAACGTCCTCGCGTTCCGTCTCTATTTGATCTCCCGAATGAACCGGATGTTGTGCGGCGTTCGCTGACCGGAGCCGACGGAAGGCGTGATGCATATCCTCTACATGGTTCAGTACCTTCAACTCGCCGGACGATCCGGGGGGATCGCGAGCCTACGAATTTGCGCGGCGCTGGGCAGACCTTGGCCACCAGGTGACGCTGCTCGCCGGAAATCTGAACCACAAGACCCTCAGCACGATCTCGTTGCCGACGATTGCCCCCGTTGGGGTCAATGTCGTCAGGGTCAAAACGTATAACCGGATTCGGGGCAGCTACGCCAGACGGATCGCCAATTTTCTGTCGTATGCCATCGGCGCTACGCTGAAGTGCCTGACCATCGCCCGGGTGGATGTCGTCTACGCCTCGTCGACGCCGCTGACGACCGGCGCCGCTGGATTCATCGTCGCGTTCCTCAAGAGAGCGCGCTTCGTCTTTGAGGTCCGCGATCTCTGGCCGGAGTCGGCCGTCGTCGCTGGAGTGCTCAAACGAGGGCTCTTCGTCCGGCTCATCGAGCAGGTCGAACGGTTCCTCTACGCCCGCGCCGATACGCTGGTCGCACTGAGTGCCGGAATCCAGACTGGGATCATCGAACGGGGTGGCGCCGCCGGCAAGGTCGTGCTCGTGCCGAACGGCATGGACGACTGGATGATCGACATGCCCCTCCAGCCGATTGCGAACTTCCCGCTGGATACGGAACAGCACTTTGTCTGCACCTACATCGGCGCTTTGGGCCGTTGGAACAGCCTCGAGACCCTGCTCGAGGCCGCGAAGATTCTCGAAAGCAGCCGCATCCGGTTCCTGATTGTCGGAGACGGCGATCACCGCGACGAGCTTCGCCGCCACGCCGCGCAGCTGGGCTTGACGAATACGGTCTTCCATGGAGCCGTGCCGAAAAACCAGGTGCTGGGCTACCTCGCCGCGTCGGACGTGTCCGTGATGTGCACCTGGCCCCATCCGTTTCTCGGGACGGTGCTGCAGAACAAGATTTTTGACTACATGGCGGCGTCCCGTCCGGTCGTGGCCGCGGTCCATGGAGAACTTGCGGCGCTCGTCGACACGGCCGACTGCGGCTGGGTGGTGAGGCCCGGCGACCCCGACGGACTCGCCCAGGTCTGTCTCGAGCTCGCGTCGACTGATGCGTCCGTGCTTCGTCGGAAAGGCGCCAATGGTCGCGAGTTCGTCGAACGTCACTACCGCCGATCGCACCTGGCCGACCGCGCGCTGGCGGCGGCAATGTCGACCGTGCCTCACCCTCCGGACTCGACACCTCATTACTCGCTCGAACCATGACCAGTCCAGCGTTGGCGCACGACGCGGCACTGGTCCCGCTGGATCGCGGAGCCGATCGGTCGAGATCCGTCATCACGCTGGACAAGACCCAGCGCACGGTGTTCGTGCTGGTGGTTGCCGCCATCGTGACGGCGGTGGCCGCACCGTATCCACTGACGAAAATCATCCTCGGGTGTACCCTGGCGCTGTACTGGGCGACGCTCCTGTTCAATTTTGACGAGCGTTTCGTCGGTCTCTTCGTCCTGCTCCTTCCGACGTTTGTACTCGCGCCGCTCGAGATGCTCGGCGTGCCAGGGTTGAATTTCCAGACGGTATTCTTGGTGATTTTTCTCATCGCGGCCGCCAGCACGGACGCACCGCCGTCACGGTTCGCGATCTCCGGGTGGCTGGGGTACTTCTCGGTCGTTCTCATTCTGGCGACGCTGCATGCGTGGCTCGCGCGGCCTCAAGCCGCCTGGCCGATGCTGATGGTCGTCAAGAACTGGGTGTTTCCGTTTGCGCTCTTCGTTCTCGGCCGCAGGCTGGTTCGGACTCGCCAGCAGCTCTGGTTCCTGATCCTCTGCGTCGCCGTCGCCAGTTGCGCGCTGGCGCTGCATGGCCTGCGCGATGGGTTGACGACTGGAAATCTGCTGACCAACAGACCCACGGGGTTGATGACTGGGCAGGCCAACCTGTTTGCAGGGTTTCTTGCCATGCACGCGTTGCTGTTGCTGTTCGTGTCGAGAACCGCCGACCTGGGACGTGTCGAACGCCTATTCCTAACGGGAACGGCGGTACTGATGATGGCGACGCTGCTGTTCACGTTGTCGCGCGGGGCGTGGCTCGCATTTGCTGTGACGGCGGCAGTCGTCGGCTTTTCGACAAACCGTGGTCTCGTCGTGTTCCTGGTGGTCGTGTTCCTCGTCGGCTATCGGTTTGCGCCTCGCGAGGCCGTGACACGCGCGGACCTCACCGTGAGAGCCGTCGAAGAGTCTGACGACAGCGCGGACAGCTCACTGGAAGAGTCTCTGGACGATTCCGCGGCATTGCGCATCATCCAATGGAAATCGTTTCCCGCGATGTTCCTGGACAGTCCTGTCTGGGGTACCGGCCTGGGAACGTACCCGGAGCGACTTCACAGAAAGACCGGGATCCGTCGGCCCGCTCACGCCACCATGGTCCAGATCGGCACAGAAATGGGCGCCCTGGGCCTCCTCGGCTATCTCGGTCTGTTGGGGACGGTGACGATCGCCTGCCTCAAACGCGCGTACGAGGCCGGGCGAGGGAGCTTCGAGCGTGCGGCCGGCTTCGGCGTCCTGGCGGCAACGCTCTGTCTCTTTCTCCTCGACTTCAGTGGCGCGCGGTTCCGCGCCCACACTGTGACGACCTACTACTGGCTATTGGCGGGAGCGTTTATCGGTCGCACAGATCGCACGCCTGCGCCAGCGCCAGCTCGAGATGAAACCGACGGCGACTGAGACACCGATGCGAGATCGTCACATTCTCTACGTGATCTCTCGCTACACCTACCGTTCGACGTTCATCGTGCGGGAGATTGCTGAACTCGCCGCCCGCGGATGGTCGATCACGGTCGTGTCGCTCCGTCGGCCAAGTTTCGCACCGGGAAGCGATCCCGACGACCTGGCGTACACGGTTGCCTACGACCGTTTCCTCGCGGCAAATGTTCTGTTCGCGGCGATCAGGGCCTTCGCGTCGAACCCACGGGCCATCTTTCAGTATGTGCGGCTGATCGCCTCGACGTTCGGCAACGATCTGCGCCTGGTCGCGCGCAACCTCGTCGTCATTCCCAAGGCCTGCTTCTATGCGACCGTCGTTCGCCGGTCGGGATGCCGGCACATCCACGCCCATTGGGCGACGGTGTCGACGTCGGCGGCAATGCTGATCTCACGATTGTCCGGGGTACCTTTTTCCTTTACCGGCCACGCCTGGGACATTTTCTGCGACACCCGCCTCCTGGCCGAGAAGGCCGAGGCCGCTCGATTTGTTCTGACCTGCACTGCCTACAACCGGCAGCACCTGGTGCAGACAGCGAAGATCGACGGTAGCAAAGTCCACGTGCTCTACCACGGATTGCGCATTCCCACTCGATCGGAGGAGCGCGTCGGTACGGTCGGGCATCCACTGGCGCTCCTGACCGTCGGCCGGTGGAGCGAGAAGAAAGGCTTTCTCGAGTTGCTTGAAGCGCTCGCAATCGTTCGAGACCGGGGCGTCGAGTTCAGACTGCTGATGATCGTCGGCGAGGGCTCAGCCGACTACGAGCGCCGCGTGCGCGAGACGATTGTCGCCCGGCGCCTCGACGAGTGGGTCCACACCACCGGGTGGCTCCCCGGCGAACAGGTCGAGGCGTCGATGCGGGCGAGCGATCTGTTTGTTCTTCCGTGCGTTACACCCGCCAATGGCGCGATCGACGGTATTCCAAACGTGCTGATCGAGGCGCTCGCCGTGGAACTCCCCGTGGTGGCCACCCGCTTGTCGGGCATCCCGGAACTCGTCCGCCACGGCGACACAGGACTGCTGGTCAACGAGCGAGATCCGCAGGATCTGGCGGCGACCCTCGTCTGGTGCGCCGGCCACATGGCCGACATGCGACGGCTCGCCGTCGCCGGTCGATTGCTGGTCGAACGGACGTTCGACATCTCGCACACCATCTCGAGCCTCGAACAACACTTTGAAACGGCCATTGCCCACGGGACCGCACAGTGAGCACCTGCGAAACGCTCGGCGTGACCTTCGTCACTCCTGATCTGCGAGTGCCGGCATCTGTTGGGCGCAGCCGCACTCGTTACGATATCGTGAGTGCGCCTACATCTCTCGACTGCACCGACGCTCGGGGCTCGACGGCTAGACTGCTAAACCTTTGCGTATCAATGGGATTTTGCGAGCGGCACACGGGCATATTTGTTGTAGAGCTTGTCCGCACAGCGAATGGACAAGCGTGGTCCCCTCAGCGCAGTTGCGCCAGCATCCCGCCGTGGAGTCGGTCGTTCGATCCTCGCACTCGTCGGCGTTCTCGGCTTGATTGCACCGGTCGCGCTGAAGGCCATCACTTACACGCACTTCGTCAGCCCGAACGGAAGCGCGACCAGCTTTTGCACACTGCAGCAGCCGTGCAGCCTGACGCGAGCCGTCAGCCTCGCTGGGAGCGCAAGCATGCCGCCCGGTAGCACCGTGCTCGTGCAGTACCGGTACTGACGGCATCTACTCCCAGCCGGCGCTGACCTTCACCGGCAGCGGCGCCGCGGGCAACCCCATCAAGTTCATCGGCGAGAACGGCGCACGCATCACCGCGACACGCGTCAAACCAGACGCGGCGGCGTGGACACTGGTCCCGGGCCGGCAATACACTTATCAACTCTACTGGGACGAGGTGGCGCAGTTCGCAGCCGTACCAGCGCAACGGCCTCCCGTTGCCAACTGGCGGCCAATCTGGGTCGAAGACCGGAAGCCGCCATTCACGACGCCATCGACTCGACGTTTTGATCTCTGGTTTCCGCCGCTGTACTCCACCCGAAACTCTATCAATGAGGTCGAGGCCCAGGCGGGTACAGCGTGGCACGATACCGCGAACAACACACTGTATGTCCACCTGTTCGACGACACCGCGCCGCCGCGCGACGGAACGAACCTGTATCTGACCAGTGCCGGCTGGGGCACTGTGACCATCAGCAGCGACTACATCTGGCTGGAGAATCTGACCATTGAACACGCGACACCCGAGGGCCTTCGAGTCAATACATCTGCGACGGGAACCGTCCTTAAACGAATCACTGCTCTGGCGGCGACCGTGAACCTACGGGGTGTCGACACCCTTGTTGAGGACTTGAATGTCAGTCACGTCATTCGCCAGCGCACCGACCCCGTCGAGTGCTACGACGCGAACCCCGCCTTTGGCGTCAACGAGTGCTGGAACGCGAACGCGAGCGGACAAGCCTTGAGCATCGGCGACGAGGGCAGCACCGCCTCCTCGGGGCAGATCGTCCGCCGCGCCTTCGTCCATCGTTCGTGGAACGGTGTGGGGATTTACGGAGCGAACACACTCGAGCACTCCAGGCTCTGGGGGTTTCCGAACCACACGCTTCTCGGTTCGGGGACGGGCAGCATCATTCGAAACAACGTCCTACTGAACGGGCAGGACTCGATCTACTTTGAGCGGAACGACTTCGATGAGCTGACCGTCGAGCACAACGTGTTCTACAATGGCGCCCTTTTCTGGGTCAGCAACAACGGCGTCGGTGGCACCCGACCGACCGCGTGGCGGTTTCGGTACAACATCGTTCCGGCGATCGCCTACGACGACAAAACCTATCCGGAGGTGGCGGCCGACTGCAACATGTTCATTCCCGTATCGACCGAAAACAAGCACTTGATGCTGGTCAGTGGTACGGATGGACGACACACTGTCGAGTACGACACGCTTGCGCAGATTCAAGCAAATACCCGTCTCGAGGACCACTCTGTGGCGCTCCCACCGGCGAAATGGACCGACGGCACACTGTTCAAGCGTTTCGTGGGTCAGGTCTCCAGTGACTTCGATTTCAGACCAGCGACCACCGGCGCATTCAATCTCTGCGGAACCGTCGTCGGGCCCAATCCGATGACTGCGCCCCTCGGGCTTCGCATTCTTCGCTAGTCCATTAGCGCTAGGTGGCCAGGTCGTAGAGCGGCGCGTCTCAGCTGAACGATTCCCCCGCTTTTGCTGTAAGGTTTACCCGTGAAGCGATTCATTCTCGCACTGGTCGGCAGCGTCTGCCTGATCGCGCCGATCCTGGTAAAGGCATTTGCCTACACACACTTTGTCAGCCCGAACGGAAGCGCCAGCAGCCAGTGCACACAGCAGGAGCCGTGCAGCCTGACGCGAGCCGTCAGCCTGATCGGAAGCGCGGACATGCCGCCCGGTAGCACCGTGCTCGTGCAGCGCGGCGCAGACGGCATCTACTCGCAAGCGGCGCTGACGTTCGCGGGCAGCGGCACCCCCGGCAACCCGATCAAGTTCATCGGCGAAAGCGGCGTGCGAATCACCGCGACACGCGTCAAGCCTGCCGCCACCAGCTGGACGCTGGTTCCCGGCCGGCAATATACCTATCAACTCGACTGGGACGAAGCGGCACAGTTCCCGGCCGTGCCAGCGCAGCGCCCGCCCGTCACCAACTGGCGGCCGATCTGGGTCGAGGACAGACGGCCGCCATTCACGACGCCATCGAATCGACGCCTCGACCTCTGGTTTCCGCCGCAGTACTCCACCCGAACTTCTATCAATGAGGTCGAGGCCCAGGCGGGTACAGCGTGGCACGATACCGCGAACAACAAACTATACGTGCACCTGTTCGACGACACCGCGCCGCCGCGCGACGGAACGAACCTCTATCTGGCCAGTGGCGGGTGGGGCACACTGACCATCAACGGCGACTACCTCTGGCTGGAGAATCTAACCATCGAACACGCGACACCCGAGGGCCTTCGAGTCAATACCTCCGCGACGGGAACCGTTCTTAAACAAATCACCGCTCTGGCGACGATCGTGAACCTACGAGGTGTCAACACCCTCGCTGAGGATTTGAATGTCAGTCACGTCATTCGCCAGCGCACCGACCCCGTCGAGTGCTACGACGCGAACCCCGACTTTGGCGTCGGCGAGTGCTGGAACGCGAACGCGAGCGGACAAGCCTTGAGCATAGGTGTCGAAGGCAGCACCGCCTCCTCGGGGCAGATCGTCCGCCGCGCCTTCGTCCATCGTTCGTGGAACGGTGTGGGGATCTACGGAGCGAACACACTCGAGCACTCCAGGTTCTGGGGGTTTCCGAATCACACGCTTCTCGGCTCGGGGACGGGTAGCATCATCCGACACAACGCTTTTGTGAACGCGCAGGACTCGATCTACTTTGAGAGGAATGCCTTCGACGAGCTGACCGTCGAGCACAACGTGATCTTCCATGGCGCTCTTTTCTGGGTCAGCAACAACGGCGCTGGGGGCGTGCCACCAAAGTCGTGGCGGTTTCGCTACAACGTCGTCCCTGCGGTTACCTATGACGACAAGACTTACCCTTCGGTTGTAGCCGATTGCAACGTGTTCATGCCTAACTCTGCCGCGAGCACGTTCTTGATGCAGGTCACTGGCACGGACGGCCGACCCGGGGTCGTATACAGGACGCTTGCGGACATCCAGGCGAACACTCCTCTCGAGGACCACTCCGTGGTGCTCCCACCGGCGAAATGGATCGACGGAACATTGTTCCGGCGGTTCGTGAATCAGGCCACCGATGACTTCGATTTCGGTGCGGTGAGCGGTGCGACCGGGCTCGCGCTATGCGGCGCGAGGAGCGGTCCGACCACGCTCCCCACGCCGGGCGAGCCCAGGGTCATTCGCTGAGCGCGTGACCATCGCCATGCCATGACGTCTCTGTCCGCTGACGACGAGATCCGCGTCCTTTACCTGACAGGCGGCGCCAGGCTTGGTGGAATGGAGCACCACCTGATTGCCCTTGCGAGCCGATTGCCGCCGTCGGTTCACTGCCTGGTCTGCTGTCTAGAAGCCTCTGCCGACTACGAGGCGCGCCTGACGGAAGCCGCAATCGAGCATTCCAACCTGGATTGGCCAATCCTCCTCCACCCCAGCGGCACACTCGCGTATCTCCGCTTCGCGCGTACTGTCAGACGCTTTCGACCGCACGTCGTGCATTCGTATGGTTTCGTCGCCGATGTCGTCGCAGGTCTGCTGCGCGCGACGGGCTCGAATGTCCGAATCATCACCAGCAGGCGTGGGGAGGATGCGAACCGGCGGCATCAGGCCGTCAGACGTCTCGTCAATCGCGTGTCGGACAAAGTCGTGTGCGTCTCTCAGGAGACCGCGGCGTTCGTCCAGTCGACGGAATCGCCCCGCCCCGGCTTGCTGACCGTCATTCCGAATGGTGTTGAGGTGATCGAGTCTGCAGAGTCTGGGCGGAGTCCGCAGGAAAACCGGCATGCGCCGGTCAGATTTGGAACGCTAGGCACGGTCAAGCCAATCAAGGGTACGGACCTGCTCGTCGATGCATTCATGCGATTCGAACCGGGAGCTCACGTCGAGCTCGTGCTCGCCGGATTAATCGACAGACCTTGGGCGGAGGCGCTCCGCGAGCGTGCCCGTCGAGACGAGCGCATCCGCTTCGTCGGACGCTTGTCGCAGGCGAGCCGCTTTCTCTCATCACTGGACGTCTTTGTGCTGCCGTCTCGTTCCGAGGGCATGTCCAACGCGCTGCTCGAGGCGATGGCGTCAGGCCTCCCCTGCATTGCGACCGACGTCGGGTCGAACCGCTCGTTGTTATGCCCTCCAGCCGAGCCAGCGGGCGGGCGGATCTGCGCGCCGGATGCCGAGTCCCTCTTCCGCACGATGCTCGAGATGGCGTCGAGCGCGCAGGCCCGCTTCGACTACGGAGCTCAGGGGCGAGCGCTGGTCGGCCGGAACTATACGATGCCGAACATGGTGCAGGAATACGAACGCCTGTATCGATCGATCGTCGGGAGGCCGGCCCGGCACGCGGAAATTGCCCAGGCGCCGTGCGCCAATGAATGACTCGATGGGCAAGTTCGACAGTCCGGTTCGGGTCGTTGTCGTGGTCTCGCATCTCGGGCTCGGCGGCGCCGAGCGGCAGACGGTCGAATTGCTTCGACAACTCCGCGGCACGGAGTGGGCTCCGGTGAGAGTCATTTGTCTCTCGGCGCAGGCCAGTCCATACGGCGAGACGGTACGAGCGCTCGGTTATCCGCTGTCGATCCTCGCTCGCGCCGGTGGATTCGACGTCAGCCGCTGGCTCGCGCTTCGACGATTGTTCCGGCGCGAGCGCGCGGGCGTGATTCACGCCGTCAACTGGTTCGCCAGTGGCTACTGCGTCCTCGCGCGATCCAGCCGCGCACAAATCGTGAGCAGCATTCGCAACAGCCACCTGCCGGCGGGGCGTGTCCGGCAATCGGCGCTGCCGCCGCTGATCCGCCGCGCCGCCAGCGTGCTCGTCAACTCGGAACGTGGTCGTCAATTGGTGATTCGGACATGTAAGGTCTCGCCCGCCCGAATCGCGCTGGTGCCGAATGGAATCGACGTCGACCTTGTGCGGACCGCCGCCCGGCCGGGGGCGCTCCGCCGCGAGCTGGAGATCCCTGCACTGTCGCCGGTCGTGCTGTATGTCGGTCGGAATGCGAGGGTGAAGAACATTCCACGCCTCCTGGATGTCGTCCGTCAGTTACTGCAGACGAACTCGGAGGCGCACATCGTCCTGGCTGGCGAGGGACTCGACCGGCGCCTCGTTGACGGAACCGATCTCGCTTCTGCGTCCAGGCTGCATTGTCTCGGGCCCCGGGATGACATTCCGACGCTCCTCCATGATGCGACGCTGCTGTTGCTCACGTCGGACAGCGAAGGCATGCCCAATGTCGTGCTCGAAGCGCTCGCCGCCGGGGTCCCAGTCGTCGCCACGGCGGTCGGGGATATCGCTCAGATTCTGCCGGAACAATGTGGCGTGCTGGCTCCCTGCGAAACCGAGCCGCTCGTGGCCGCCGTCCACCGTGTGATTACCGACGCGCCGTCATTCGCACGAGCCGTCGAGCAGTACCTCGACGCGTCTGCGAGCCACACATTCCGTCGAGGCGATGGCCAGTGGAACCGTCGCCGTGTGGAGAAACGCCGTCTCTTCGGCTTCGGCGATCGCCGGATGAGGCTTGGGAAAAGCTCGTCCACCTCTTCATTAGGCGGGACGACGAAAGCCTTTAACGCCACCTGCCCGCCGCCGGCCTTTCGGCGGGCGATTCGACGACGCGCTATTGCTTTGCGGATCTTCCATGAACTTCGAGCTTGACGCTCACCAGCAGGAGCTGCAGCAGAGCGCGATCGACTTCGCGCGTGCCAGCCTCGGCGGCAGCCGGATCGCGGCCGACAAGGCGGAGATCTTCGATCGGGCCGGCTGGCAGGCGTGCGCCAGCTTCGGTGTGCTCGCGATGGCGTTGCCGGCGCAATACGGCGGTCTCGGCCTCGGGTTGTCGGCCCTCCTCGCCGTCATGGAGGGCCTGGGCTACGGCACGCGCGATCAAGGGTTGCTGTTTTCGTTGAACGCGCACCTTTGGACCAACTCGATTCCCATCCTGATCCATGGCAGCGACGACCAACGCCAGCGCTATCTGCCGGGCCTCAGCGACGGTTCGCTCGTCGGCGCCAACGGCGCGAGTGAGCCGGACGCGGGGTCCGACATCTTTTCGATGCGCACACGCGCGACCCGCGACGGCGACGACTACGTGCTCAACGGGACGAAGACCTTCGTCACGAATGCCACGGTGGCCGACCTTGTCGTCGCCTACGCAACGATCGATCCCCGACTCGGCGTGACCGGTGTAACCGCGTTCATCATCGAGCGCGGCACTCCCGGCATGTCGATCACGCGGCCGCTCGACAAGATGGGGCTGCGCACCTCGCCGATGGCGGAGATCGTCTTCGAGGACTGTCGTGTGCCCGTCGGCAACCGGCTCGGACGCGAGGGCCGCGGCGCGCTGGTGTTCGACAGCTCGATGGAGTGGGAGCGTGGCTGCATCCTGGCGACCTGCCTCGGGGTCATGCGGCGCCAGCTCGAAGCGTGCATCAGGCACGCGCAATCGCGAAAGCAGTTCGGCAGGGCGATTGGCAAGTTCCAATCCGTTGCGAATCGGATCGTCGACATGCGCGTACGGCTCGATACGTGTCGGCCGCTCGTCTACCGCATCGGCTGGCTGAAAGACCAGAACCGCTCGGCCGTGCAGGAAGCGGCGATCGCGAAGCTGCACGTGTCGGAGGCGTTCGTCCAGTCGTCGCTTGACGCGATACACGTCTTCGGTGGCTACGGATACATGACCGAGCAGGAGGTCGAACGCGATCTCCGCGACGCGGTCGGCAGCACGATCTACTCGGGAACCAACGACATCCAGCGCAACATCATCGCCGCCGCGCTCGGCCTGTAGAGCTCGGACATGCAAACCATCGCTTTTCCAGACGTGGCCAGGCAAGCCGAGACGTTGCAGATTGCCGAGCGTGTTTTTGACTCGGTGGTGCTGTTTGCGCTCTTCGACACTGGCGTCTTCAAGGTGTTGTCTTCGGGCCCGAAAAGCCTGCAGGAGATCCAGGAGGGCGTC
The DNA here is from genome assembly GCA_963773005.1 of uncultured Acidobacteriota bacterium. Lineage (GTDB taxonomy): Bacteria > Acidobacteriota > Vicinamibacteria > Vicinamibacterales > 2-12-FULL-66-21 > DATBJJ01. The sequence goes on along the minus strand of CAVYZR010000008.1, from coordinate 963,681 downwards.
AAGGGCGATGAAGAATCTCTGCGCGCGACGCTGGATGCAGCGGTAGCCGTCAAAGTGCTCTCGACGCAGGATGGGCGATATGCCGCCAGCGATGCCCTGCTCGAGTGTCTTGGCCGGGAGCGCTCGCCGGCGTATCTGGGCGAATGGGTTGCCTTCCTGCATGCACTGAGTGTCCCGCTCGCGCAGTTGGGGGAGGCGATTCGAAGCGGACGCACCCCGGCGCCCTGTTCGAAGACATGAGCGGCGACAACCTGCCATCCAAGCGAATGACGGCGGCGATGGATGCGTACGCACGAACTCGGGGAATCGAGATTGCCGACCGGCTCGACTTCTCGAGCACACGCCGTCTACTCGATCTCGGGTGCGGACCAGGAACCTACTCGATGGCGATCGTCGAACGGCATCCGCAGGTGCGCGCGACCCTCATGGATCTGCCTGGACCCATCGCCGAGGCCCGGCGGTTGGCCGATGTGCGTGGAATGTCCGACCGCGTCGACTTTGTCGAGGCCGATGCGCTGACCTATACGACCGATGAGCGCTACGACACGGTCCTCGTCTCGAACACGCTGCACATGATCGGCCCCCAAGCGTCCATTACGCTCCTGAAACATTGCTTCGATCTGCTGACGCCGGGCGGACATCTAATCGTTCAGGCCCAGTATCTCAACGACAGCCGCGTCTCGCCCCGGTGGCCGACGTTGTTGAACCTCATTCAACGGGTCGCAACGCCTCACGGCCGAAACCACGCCATTGGCGAAACCAGGGAGTGGATGGAGCAAGCCGGGTTTCGGAACCTGCACTATCGTTCGTTCGCGGCCTGGAACGTCTGCAGTTGCCTGATCGGAGAACGTCCCTCAGGCCGCTGAATTCCGACCCTTTCACCACCCCCTCATCCTCTGAGAGGAACCCCGTGACACAGATTGCTGACACGATCCGAGATTTCATTCTGACCAAGTATTTGCCTGGAGAGTCCGCCGCGAACCTCCACAATGACACACCGCTAAGGTCGAGCGGGATTCTCGATTCGCTGGCGACGATTGGCCTGATCAGCTTCCTCGAGCAGGAGTACCAGATCGAAGTTGAAGCGCACGAAACCGACGTCGACAACTTCGATCGTATCGAGGACATCGCCGCATTCGTCGAGCGCAAGCAGGCGCAACGCTGAGTCACGCCATGAACACGTCGGACCCGACAACCCTTGTCGATTATCTCGAGTTCAGCGCGGCGCGCTACCCTGACCGCGTCGCGATCGTCGACCCCGCCGGCTGGCACCTGACCTACCGTGAGCTCGAGGAGCGCGCCGATCGGATCGCGGGATTCCTCATCGCCCGCGGGGTGCAACCGGGCGACCGGATCGGCGTGATTGTGCCCAAGGGAGCCGACGCCATCACCGCCTTCCTCGGCATCATGAAAGCCCGCGCCGCCTACGTGCCCGCGGACTACACCGCGCCGGCGGCGCGGAATCGCACGATTCTGGCGGACTGCGAAGTAAAGGCCGTATTCCTGGCGCCGGCAGGCGCATCCATCCTCGACACGGACGAATGGCCCGATGATCGAGCGATGCCGTCGGTCGCCGTCTTCCAAGGCGAGACGCTGCCAGAGACGAACGCCGGCACGGAAATGGTCCTGTGGAATCAGGCGATCAGCCATCCGCCGGTGCGGATCGGCGGACGGGCGGCGAGTGACCTCGCCTACATCCTGTACACCTCGGGGTCGACCGGTGTCCCGAAAGGCGTCATGCTCAGCCACGAAAACGCGCTCGCCTTCGTGGACTGGTGCTCCGCGACGTTCTCGCCCACCGAGGAAGATCGCTTCAGCAGCCATGCACCCTTCCACTTCGATCTGTCCGTGCTCGACATCTATGTGCCGCTGAAACATGGCGGAACGATCTGTGTGATTTCGGAAGAACTCGGGAAATCGCCCAAAGATCTGGCTCGATTCATCGAGCAATCACGGCTGACCGTCTGGTACTCGACGCCATCGATTCTTGCTCTGCTGGTCGAGTTCGGCGATCTGGCGAGCAGAGATTGCCGCACCCTTCGCCTCGTCCTGTTCGCGGGCGAGGTCTTCGCCGTCAAACATCTGCGCGAAGTGACGCGGCGCTGGCCATGGGCCCGCTATTTCAACCTCTACGGACCCACCGAAACCAACGTCTGCACTTTTGCTCAGATTCCTCTGCCGGTTCCCGACGAGCGCGCGACGCCCTATCCGATTGGCTGGCCGTGCGCACACTGCGACGCGAGGGTACTCGAGGCCGAGGCTGGCGCCGAGGTTGCGACGGGCGCTGACGGGTTGCTGTATATCGCGGGAGCGTCAGTCTTCCTCGGCTATTGGAACCGGCCCGAGCTGAACGCTCGCGCCTTTCTCAACCGCGACGGTCGGCGCTGGTACAACACGGGAGACGTCGTACGGCTGGACCCCAACGACGGCTATATCTACCTCGGCCGCCGTGATCGGATGGTGAAGCGGCGAGGTTACCGGATTGAGCTGGGTGAAATCGAGCGTGGTCTCTACCAACACGCGTCCATTGTGGAGGCAGCCGTCGTCGGCGTGTCCGATGACACCGCCGGTGTGCGCATCATTGCCTACCTGGCCGCGCGCGCCCAGCAACGGCCCTCGATCATCGAGATGAAGTCGTTCTGTGCCGGGCACCTGCCGGCGTACATGAGCCCTGATGTGTTCCGGTTTCTCGACGCGCTTCCGCGAACCTCCACCGACAAAATCGATTACCAGAGCCTGGCGCGCCTCGCCGACGGCCTGGGGCGCAACTGACGAGTTAGACGATGACCATATCAACGCGATCGGCGGCCGGCCTCGACGATGCCCGGGCCGCTTATAAAGACAGTTCTGCAATTGGAGTGGACGAGCCATCGCGCAAGCCGTCGGAGGACACCGACCTCCGCCGGTATCTGCTCATCCTGGGGCAGCTCGGACTGTTGATTGCGCTGACCTATGCGTTTCAGCTCGAGAGTGAGGCGTTCCGGCGACTTCTGGTCCTCACTGCCGGCGGATTCGCCGCTCACTATTTCCTGCCGCTCCGTTACAGGCTCCGGTTTTTTGTGGCGCTCTCGCTCGTGGGCATTGGCATGGTGCTCGGGCCAGTCGAGGCGGCATGGCTCATCGCGATCGGCCTCGCGCTCATCGGCGTCTGTCACCTGCCGATTTCCCTGATCGCGAGGGCGGCGATTCTCTGCGGGGCGGCGATTGTGCTGGCGGTACTCCGCATCGGAGTCGGCGAGGTCCCGTGGTCGTCCGCGCTCTGGCCAATCCTGGGCTCGATGTTTGTGTTTCGCCTGATTATTTACTTCTACGATCGCAGTCACGAAACGGTGCCGCCGCGGCTGTCGCAGACATTCGGCTACTTCTTCCTCCTGCCAAACGTCTGTTTTCCGCTCTTCCCGGTTGTCGATTTCAAGAAATTCTGTCGCCACTACTACGACGAGGACCGTCACAAGACCTATCAAGTTGGCATCGAGTGGATCTGGCGCGGCCTGCTGCAGCTGGTTCTCTATCGCGTCATCTACTACCACTTCACGCTCGATCCGGTGTCAGTGGCTGATCGTGGCGATCTCGTGTTCTACATGATCTCGACGTTCCTGCTCTACGTACGCATCTCAGGGCAATTTCATCTCGTCATCGGCATGCTGCACCTGTTCGGGTTCAATCTCCCGGAAACGCATCACCGCTACCTGCTGGCGTCGAGCTTCACTGACTTCTGGCGGCGCATCAATATCTACTGGAAAGACTTCATGATGAAGGTCTTCTATTACCCGGCCTTCTTTCGGCTGCGCAAGCTCGGTGATACGCGAGCGCTTGTACTCGCCACGGCATTTACATTCCTGATGACGTGGTTCCTGCATTTCGTCCAGTGGTTCTGGATCCGCGGTACGCTGCTGATTGAGGCGAACGATCTGATTTTCTGGACCGTGCTCGCGCTGCTGGTGCTCGTCAATTCTCTCTACGAAACGCGGCGCGGCCGGGCGCGGATCCTGACGCGAACGCGAACCGTGCGGGAAAGCGCCGGCCTCGTCCTTCGCACGATCGGCACGTTTTGCGTGATCTGCATACTGTGGTCGTTCTGGACCGCCGAATCGGTGTCGGATTGGTGGCTGATGGTTCGTTCCTCCTGGACATCGCCAGGGTGGACATCGCTGCAGGTGGCGCTCGGCGTTGCGGCGCTGGCCGCCGGCGTGGCAGCCTCGATCTATATCCTCTGGAAAGGCTGGGGAGCCGCCGATCAGCGGCCCAACGTCCGAGTGGCTCCAACGGCGGTCCTGGCGACGACGGCAGCGCTGTGCCTGCTGACGGTGCCGGCGATCGCCGACCGTACCGGCCAGCGGGCGTTCGTCGACTCGCTGCAGTCTGCCTCACTCAATCGCCGGGACGCGGAAGAGTTTCAGCGCGGCTACTACGAGAACCTCCTCGATGTGAACCGCTTCAACCGCGAACTGCAGCAGGTTTACGAGCGAATGCCGAAGGATTTCGTCCGCTCGCTCGCCGTGCTGGGACTCTCGCGACGCACCGGCGATGCACAGGACTACGAGCTCGTGCCGAACAAGGAGGGACGGTTCGTCGGCGCGATGGTCCGGACGAATCACTGGGGCATGCGCGATCGGGAGTACCCATTGGAACGTCCAGCCGGCGTCTATCGCATCGCACTCCTTGGACCGTCGACGGCGATGGGCTCTGGGGTCGAAGCGAACGAGTCATTCGAAGCGCTCGTCGAGGAACGCCTCAACCGGGACTTCCAGAAAGAGCGCTCGACGACTATTGAGATTCTGAACTTTGGGGTTGCGGGATACTCACCGCTGCACATGCTCTACCAACTCGAGCACAAGGTCTTCGCTTTCCAGCCGAACATGGCATTGTTCCTCGGGCACGTCAGCGATCTCGAGGGTACGTCACGCCGATGGTCGCGGATGGTGCGAGGCGGGACGCTTCCGTCCGATCCCTTTCATGACGATCTGCTGCGCCGGTCGGGCATGACGCCGCAAGCCGGGCCGAACGAGGCCAGGCGCCGGGTCAAGCCATTCGAACGCGAGCTCCTCGGCTGGGTCTACCGCCAATTCGTCACGAAATGCCGCGAGCGCGGCATCACGCCGGTCTTCGTGTACATGCAAAAGGTGACCGAACCCGGTGAGATCTGGAGCGCGACCGAGCGTGAGCAGATTCTTGCGCTCGCGGCGGACGCGGGATTCCCTATCCTGGACCTCTCGGGCGTCTTCCACAATCGAGGCAAAGAGAATCTCTGGATTGCCGAGAACGACGCGCATCCAAACGCGCTCGGAAGCCGTCTCGTCGCCGACAAGCTCTACGAACTTCTTCGCGCCAGAGGACCGGAGCTGGGTCTGGGCGACCAAAAATAAGTGCGAGTCAGTGCGGTTTCACTTTCGAACGATGGGGAGGCATGACGTCAGGCTCGACTCGTACCTGTCCCGCTTGTCCTTGAGTACATCAAATTGTCTTCGTAGGCGTAGTATTTAGTGCCTCTTTTGTCCGACTGCCCCCTTCTCAATCAGTCGAAATTGCACGTGCGCGTCTTCACCGCCGTTTTCCGAAGGGGGTAGGTCTGGTAGATTCCTTGCTTAGGCGGTTGAAGTGAAGGTCAGCCGTTCCCGAGCTAGCTCAGCCGTGTGCCAACGGGGGCGGCATTGCCCGAACGACATGGTTGAGGCGAGAGCTCGCCGGCGCAGCTCGCTAACCCGTCCTGCGGGGGCTTCGTCCTGAGGCGGTGCCGAGATTGTCCGAGGCGGGCTCAAACTGACCTTTCTTACCAGAATCACGTTCACGCAACCGACATTGAGGCCATAAATGTTCGCCCCACTTCGCCGAGACGTTCGCGAGATGTTGACGGAGCTCCGCGACTATCGCGAGCTCTTAATCATGATGACACGGCGCGATCTGTTGCTACGCTACCGGCAGACCGCCATGGGATTCGGGTGGGCCATTTTCACCCCGGTCATCAATACGATCGTCTTTACAGTGATCTTCAAAAAGGTCGCAAAGATCGAGACCGATGTTCCATATCCGGTGTTCTCGTACTGCGGGCTCTTGCCCTGGAACATGTTCGCGACGTCTCTCAGGACGGGAATCAACTCCCTGTTCAGCAACAAGACGCTGCTCACCAAGGTGTACTTTCCGCGCGAAGTGTTTCCCTTCTCGACGATGCTGGTCTGCGTGGTGGATTTCATTGTCGGCCTGAGTGTACTCGCCATGCTGATGATCTGGTATCGGATTCCCCTGCACGCGACTGCGTTATTCCTGCCGATTCTGATCGCCGTACAGCTCACGTTCACAGCCGGGTTATGTATGTTTCTAGCGCCGGCGAATCTCTATTACCGCGATGTCAAGTACATCCTCGACGTGCTCATCACGGTCGGAATGTTTGCGACCCCCGTGCTCTATCCGACGCGACACGTGACCGGTCCGCTCGGTGTGATCCTTCAGATGAATCCTCTCGCACCGATCATCGATGGGTATCGGGCTATCCTCCTCCGCGGCGAGATGCCAAGCGCGATACCGTTCGCCACGGCGGCGGCGTTGTCCGTCATTCTGTTTGCCGTCGGCTGGCTCGTCTTCCATCGCGCGGAATATACCTTCGCGGAGAACGCCTGACGTGACGCAGCCTGGCATCACGTTCGAGCATGTCTGGAAGCGATTCTTGCGAACCGAACGGCATACCGCGCTGCGGGATCTGATCCCGTCGCTCATCAAGCGGGCCGTGCGCCCCGGGCACGAGCTGAAGACAAGTGAGTTCTGGGCGCTCAAAGACGTGTCGCTCGAGGCACGTCAGGGCGAGGCGCTGGGAATTATCGGCCCGAACGGAGCCGGTAAGTCGACGGTGCTGAAGCTCCTGACGAGAATCCTGCGCCCGACGGACGGACGCTGTGAAATGCGGGGACGCGTCGGCGCCCTGATCGAAGTCGCTGCTGGCTTCCATCCCGATCTCACCGGCCGGGAGAATGTCGACCTCCAGGGCGCCATCATGGGGATGAAACGCGCGGAGATCGCGCGGAAGTTCGACCAGATCGTCGAGTTCTCCGGCATCGCGGAGTTCATCGATGCGCCGGTGCGTCGTTACTCCAGCGGCATGAACGCTCGTCTCGGCTTTGCCATCGCGGCGCACCTCGAACCCGAGGTGCTGATCGTTGACGAAGTATTGGCGGTAGGAGACTTCGCATTCCAACAGCGCGCGTTCGGGCGCATCCAGGAGATGGTCAACCAGAACGTGACCACGATCATCGTCTCGCACCAGCTTGAGCGGATCGCGCTCCTATGCAAACGCGCAGTACTTCTGCGCCGGGGCGAAGTGGCGCACGCAGGGCCCGCCGCCGAGACCATCGCCGCGTATGTGAGCGGCGTGACCGAAGAGACTCAGGAATACAACGCTGACTGTCCTGTCCTGATTCGCCGTGCAGAGCTGGTGACAGACGGTCGAACCACATCCGGTAGCCGAATCCTGCTCCGCGTGGACGCCGACGTCGTCGGACCGGCGCAGCTCGTTGAGACCTGTGGTGTGGGAGTTCGCGTGCGATCGATGCAGAATGGAAAGGTGCTCTTTGCCACTTCGACTCTGCGCGAAGGATTGTCGCTGGAGGGGCTTTCCCGGTTCACACTCGAGGTAGGTCTGCAGCTCAACACCGCGCCAGGCATCTACACTATCGAGACGGTGGTGTTCGACCGAAAGGGCAACCAACCCGTCGCAACTGGTCCGTGGGTGAACGTGACCGTGTGTGATGGAAAAAGCTTCGTGGGCGAGGTCCAAATGAATCCGGAGATGGTGCTGCGTTCTCCGGCTTCGGTAAACGACCAGCCGGAAGCAGCTGGGGCAGTGCGACCCTTTGCGCCAAATGAAGAGATTCACGCGCCGGCCGGCTCGCGGGACCCTTTCTAAAGTCACTTGTCTCGCTCGGGCGGACACCTCGAAATCTCCAACCAATGCTTCCGACGATGACTTCAACGCGTCATCTGTCACGAGACAATGCCATTGTCCGCCGCTGGGCGCATTGGCCACACAAGACAACCTCGCCGTATTTTCCGCAGTTCTACGGAGCCCTTCAGCCTCACGGTGTCGTCCCGGTGGCGACGATGGGCAATAACGTCGGGTGGCTTGCGAACGAGCAGGCCGACGTCCTCCATTTTCACTGGCCGGACTCGTTCTGGCGCCGAGACTTCGGGCGATCCCTTGGGCGCGTCAGGGGCATCTGGAATGCGCGGGAATACCTGAGGACTGCAAAGCGGGCGGGCTTGAAGATCGTCTGGACCGTACACAATCACGACGCACACGAAGGCGGGGACTGGCTGGACGTGATGGGATATCGGATCCTCGCCAATGAGGCCGACCTGATTATCTGTCACACGCGCTGGAGTGCCGACGCGGTTGTTCGAACCTATCACCCGACCGGCGCCATCGTCATCATGTCGCACGGCAATATGGACGGGGTCTATCCGGTAGCCCGGCCTCGATCGATCGTCGCCGCCGAGCTCGGTTTGGACCCGAAGCGCCCAATTGTCAGTTGTCTCGGCTACCTGCGCCAGTACAAGGGTCTGGAGCTGGCGTGCCAAGCTGTGCAGCACCTTCAAGGTGAGGTCCAATGCCTCATCGCCGGTCCACCGCGCCGGGGATACAATCTACGGCCCCTGCGCGAAGCTGCGGCCGCTCTGCCGAACGTCGTCCTCATCGATCGATGGACAACGAATCAGGAGTTCGCCGACTTCGCCGCCGCGAGCGACGCCGTGCTACTGCCGTACACTCAGGTCACGACCAGTGGCGCGCTTCTGGCCGCGTGGACCCTCGGCAGCGGAGTGATTTGTTCGGACCTGCCGTTTTTCCGCGAACTCGTACCTGAGCCGAGCGGTGCGGGCCGACTCTTCAGCGCAAACAGCTCGGCGAGCCTGGCCGAGGCCATTCGCTCGCATGTGGCAATCCCGCGAGAGGAACGTATTGCCGCTGCCATCGGGGAGGCGCGGAAGTACTCGTGGGCGACGTGTATCCGGCCGGTCGTGCAGTGGATCGAGAGACAAAGAGCGACCTGATTGAGCGGCATGCCATGAGGCGATTCGTCGTGCTGGCGCCAAATCGATGGCATGGCGCGTGGATGAATCGGCAGCAGATCTTCTCTCGTCTCGCGCATCAACATTTCGTCCTGTACTCGAGTGGCGCGCTCACTCTCCGACAGCGTCCGGATGGGCTGCTCGCTGGCTCCCAATCGGTCGCGCGTCCCGGAGCCGTGCTCGTAGACGAGCCACCCTCGACGCTTCGACGAGTCCCAAGCCTGGCCCCGTGGGATCGATTCGTCATTCGGCGGACCTCACGGCGTTGGCGCAGACTGGCGGGTCCTCCAGAAGCCGGCCCCCTCACTGCATATGTCTTCCATCCAAAGTTCTGGCCCTATATCGACGAACTCGACCCTGACCACTTGGTCTATCACGCCTACGATCTGTTTGAACGCACTCGCGGCTGGAGCGCGAAGCTCGACCTCTTCCAAAGGCATCTCTGCCAGAAGGCAGACCTCGTTGTCTCATCGTCTCAAACGATTGCCGATGTGCTTGAGCGCAACTATGGACGGGTTCCCACGGTCATTGCCAATGGCGTCGACTATGAAGCGTTCGTCAGGGCAGCGGACAGCGGCGGGCCAGATCCCGCCGAGCTTGTGGCGATCCCAAGACCACGGATCGGCTACACGGGCGCGATCAGCCGGAAACTGGATTTTGGGTTGATAGCCACGCTCGCGCAGCGCCGGCCTCAGTGGCAGTTTGTTTTCATGGGCGAGATTCGCAGTCTCGACGGACCTTCCAGCACATCCATGGCCGAGGCGCGGGCCAAACCGAACGTGCATTTTCTCGCGGCCAAGCCGCTTGAGAGTGTCCCCGCCCATGTCTGCGCCATGGACGTGAACATCATGTGCTACCGATTGTCTGACGATCTGTGGATCGAGGGCATCTATCCACTCAAACTACACGAGTACCTGGCGGCGGGACGCCCAATCGTCAGCGCCGACGTGCCAAGCGTTCGTCCATTTGCAGATGTCGTGGCGATTGCCCGGGGCGCTGACCAGTGGGAACGAGCACTCGAGTCAGCGCTCAGCCGTGGGGAGCCCGGATCGCCTGCGGGCCGCCGCCAGGTTGCCGAAGCGAATAGCTGGAACGTGCGCGTGCGTCAGCTCGAAGCTGAGCTTGCAACCCTTGGATCATCGACGCGCACGCGTGAGCAGGTCGCGAGTGATTGGCTCGCTGGCAACCTGAGCCGGCCCGGATAGGAAATTCTTCGCTACGGGTATCAAGGCACACCGTGACCACTGCTCGGTATTCCAACAACCTAGATGTCCAGCGCGAAGACATAACTATTCCCGTGACACCGTATTCCGTGAGCACGCCACGACCAGTCGTGAGTGGTCCGGCACCGACCTTCAAGCTCGACCGTGACCTCATCTTTTGCGATCTAACCTCAGCCTTGTTGATTACATCGCGTGTCGTCGCTTCAATGTCACGAGGATCTTGTAGTGTTACGAAGCAACTGTTCGCGCGCTGACACTCGTGTAAACATCCACGACAGGGCTTCCTTTGCGATCCCAAATAGCTGTGGTGGCTGTCCATCTGAATGACCAACTGATCAACTCCGGGTGTGCGCTGGCGCACTTAGTGCAGGCGCGTGGACGCGGACGATCGCTGATCGTGTGAGTGATGGCTTGCGACTGATGAGGCGCCAGTGGTGTGGCTCATGAGTAACGTCGACGGTTCAGCTAGCGACTGCGAAGGGGAGGTCGAACTATTCCAGACACCCGTTAATGGGGAGGTCGACATCACTCCAAGGCCAGTCAAGGCCCGTTGGAGAGAAGTGGAGAGAGGACAACCATTATGTTGCGTAAATGTACAGTCGCGCTGGTGCTCGTCACCAGCCTGGTCGCGGCGCGACCTGCGTCGGCTATCCCGGTGGATCTCGATGTCTGGCTGCCAGGCGCAGGCGAGCTCTTCGCTGGGCCCTTAGACGACGACTTCACGGTGGCGATGCCGCCACCTCCCACGATGGGAACGATCGTGAACAACGTCTACTTCGACGGGACGCAGTATACGTATGTGCACACCGTGACCCCGTCGCTTAACAACAACATGTTGCTCAATACGCAGTTCAACATTGCGGGTTTCACGGGGACTGCCGGCTGGAGTTTCTCGGACGCGGCAGGCGCCGGCGGAGACGGTGACGACGGGGACTTCGAAATCGCCGATTTCGACCAGCTGGCCTGGAGCTCGCGCATCGGCCCTGGATTTGGCTGGGATGCGAACGAGTCGATCTCGTTTTTCTTCGTCTCCACTAGACCACCAACGATTGGTGACTACAACCTCATCGGCTTCGAATCCGGCACGGGACAGAGCTTTGCCCCATCACCAGTGCCAGAACCAGGCTCCATTGCCCTGCTCGGCTCTGGCCTCGTGGGTCTCTATACCGCAATGCGTCGTCGCCGAAGCCTGAAAGCATAGCGATCCTGACTGCCTGATTGGTTTCAGCGGTCGAGATCTTTCTTGAAACCCCGTCGGTTCGAGGCTGACGGGGTTTTTTTTCGAAGGCAATTTTCGAGGCCTGTACGTGCTGGTCGGGCACCGCGAGGAGATTCGTCGCATGCTAGTGGTCAAGAGCCGCATCCGGATTCTGGCTATTTCGCTTGTCGTCGCCACGAGTATTTCCTGTTCGCGCGATCCGGAAATCGCCAAGCGGGAGTATCTGGCGAGCGGTGATCAACTGCTGAGCCAGCAGAAGGTTCGGGAAGCCATCGTTCAGTACAGGAATGCGCTGGCGCAGGATCCACGGTTTGGTGAAGCCCGGTTCAAGCTGGCGGAGGCCTACGTTCAAAGCGGCGACGCGAGGAGGGCGGCGCGGGAGTACGTGAGAGCCGCCGATTTGCTCCCAAAGGACATTCAGGCGCAGGTGAAAGCGGGACAATTCCTCCTCCTTGCAGAGCAGTTCGAGGATGCCAAGACACGCGCGCATAACGCGCTGGCGCTCGACCGGAGGAACATCGACGCACAAATACTGCTCGCCAACTCGCTGGCCGGCCTGAAGGATCTGGATGGCGCGATTGAAGAAATCGAGGAGGCCATCAAACTCGACCCGCAGAACACGCTGGGCTACGCCGGCCTTGGCGCAATGCAGCAGGCGGCTAATCGTCAGGCCGAGGCCGAAGCCGCGTTCAAGAAAGCTGTCGAAGTCAACCCGCAATCGGTCCCGGCTCAGCTCGGACTGGCAAACTTCTATTGGGCAGGCCGCAAGAAAGACGAAACGGCCCTGGCGCTGGCAGCGGCTTACAAGCTCGACCCGGACAACTCTCTGACCAATCGGATGCTGGCGCTCTTTCAGATTGCGACCGGACAACCGGCGAAAGCCGAGCCGTACCTTACGAAGCTGGCCGCGGACGCGAAAAACATCAACGCCCAAATCGTCCTCGCGGACTACTACATCGCCTCCGGTCGATCCAAAGATGCTATCCCCATCCTCGAACGCATCGCCTCAGTCAAGGAGACGCGAAGCGCGGCGGATCTTCGCCTGGCCAGGCTCGATTTTCGCGAGGGTCGCCGGCCGGAAGCGCATAAGCGACTCGACGACCTCCTGAAACGCGAGCCCAACAACGCTGAAGCCTTGGTATTGCAGGGTGAGTTCCTGACAGCCGAGGGGAAATATGACGACGCGATCAATCGGCTGCAGAGCGCGATCGCCGCAAATGCCAATTCGACCGAGGCGCAGTTCGCGCTCGGACGCGCGTACGTGGCGAAGAACGACCGTGAACAGGCCATCAAAGCCTTCAATGAGACGCTGAGGCTCAACCCTCGCGCGGTGTCGGCCCAGTTGGAACTCTCCAGGCTCGAGCTTGTGCGTGGACGCGTCGACAGTTCCATACAACTCGCAGAACAGGCTCTCAAGAACGCGCCGGGAAGCGCCGACGCCAGGCTCGCGCTCGTTCGGAGTCTCACAGCGCGGCGCGACGTCCGCAGGGCCGAAACAGAGCTGCAGGCCTTGACCAAGCAGTATCCCAACAGCTCTGTCGTTCAAACTCAAGCGGGCATCGTCGCTGCTATGAAAGGCGATGCGAGCGGCGCCTCCAGGTTGCTCACCCGGGCGCTCGAGCTCGACGAGAACAACCTGGAAGCGCTGAGCGTCCTCATTTCGCTCGATTTCTCAGCCAAGCACCGCGCGAACGCTGTGGCGAGAATCGACTCCAGGCTGGCGCGAACTCCGAACGACCCCGCGGTGCTGTTACTCGCCGCTCGAACATACGCCCGAGCTGGTGACATGCCGAAAGCGGAACAGATGCTGCGGAAAACAGTCGAAGTGGATGCGTCGAACTTCGATGCCTACTCGATGCTCGGCCGCTTGTACATATCGCAGCGGCGGCTTGACGAAGCGCTGGCGGAATTCCAGTCGCTAGCGAAACGTCAGGCGCGGCCCGTCCAGGCACACACGGTGGCTGGGGTAATTCTGGAGGCGCAGAACAAGCCACAGGAAGCCCGCAAGCACTACGAGCAGGCCCTGGCGCTCGATCCGGAAATGCCGGTGGCGGCGAACAACCTGGCGTGGATGTACGCGGAAACCGGCGAGAATCTCGACCTGGCGTTGCGGCTGGCGCAGGCGGCCACGCGACGGCTTCCGAACAATCCCGCCATTCAGGATACGCTCGGCTGGATCTACTACAAGAAGGGGCTCGCGACGCTGGCGATCGCGCCATTTCAGAAGAGCATTGAACTCGACCCGAAGAATCCAATCTTTCACTTCCACCTCGGCCTGGCCTATCTCAAGAATGGTGACTCCCCCAAGGCTCGAATTGCCCTGCGGGACGCGCTGGCGCTGGCGCCAAACTTCGCCGGCGCTGCTGAGGCGAAGCAGGTCCTCGCGTCGCTCAAGGGATAGGTGCGTCAGAACTAGCTTCGATAGGCGTATGCGGGATACTGACTCACCTTGTCCTCGACCTGGTTGAGGACGAGTCCCAGGATTCGCTTACGCCCGAGCTCCTGAATCGCACGATCGACGAGGTCGTAGGACGTCTGCCCGGCGCGTATGACGATCACCGCGCCATCGACCATACCAGCTAACAGGTTGGCGTCAGGAAGCATGACGACTGGTGAAGTATCGACGACGACCCAGTCGAACTGTAGAGCTAGCTCGTTCAACACAGAGGCCATGCGCGCCCCAGTGAGCTGGCCCATCGGATCTGGGTCGGCCTGACCCGCGGGCAGGATCGACAACCTCGGGGACACCGTGGTGAGGATGAGGGGGGTCGGACACGCCGCCTTCAGCGCCTCGTTAAGACCGTGGATCGGAGCGGAATCGAGCAGCTCATGGACGCGGGGGCACCGGAGGTCGGCGTCCACCAGCACGACACGCCTGAGATAGGATTCGCTGAGCGTCACGGCGAGATTGAGGGCCGTGAGGGTCTTCCCCTCCCCTGCCACCGCACTGGCAACCATCACTTTCTTGATACCGCGTTCGACCTGGACCTGATGTAGCGAGGCCGCGAGACGTCGGTACTGCTCGGCCGACCGCGGATCCATCTCGACTCCGCCAACGATCTTCCCGACGGTCTTCCGGCTGAAGCTGTTCGATGGAGTCGACTCGAACTGCGGCGCTCGAGCTGGAGGCGCCGGAGACGCCGGGCGCAATCGAGGCTCCGTCACCGGCGCAACGGCTGTCGGGCGTTTCTGCTCCGGACCATTCGGCTCCTGCAGAAAGTGGTCGATCAGTCCGACCGGATTGATGGGCGAATCGCCGTCGTTTTGTGAGAGTGAGGACGGCAGATCAGGTCCCGAGGAGACTCGGTTCGCCTCCCGGTTCCGTCGCAGCAATGCCCGTTCAAGTCGGCTCACGAGCGCCTCCCGGTCGTCGAGATTGACCACCATCGTCGCCCGCTCGGAATCGATACAGGGGAGGCACCGTCGTGGTATCCGTGGCCGTTGCTATTGCCATTACTGTGGCCGTTCGGTTCGGCTGGCGTCGAAATCGGTGCCGCGTTCATCGCGTGGTCGATCCTCGGCGCGGCGGGAGACGCCGGCAGAGCCGGCGCCTCCGGCTGGTCATCGATCGGCGTCTCCGGCGACAAGTCGAATTCGTCGCAGACCTCTTCAACCAGCGCCCGCGTGACCGGTTTCTGGTTCTCCGCGAAACCGCCGACAAGGGCGTTCTCGCAAATCACGCTGATCGACCGTGGAATGCCACGTGAGCGCTCGTGGATGACCTGAATGGCGTCGCGCGTGAACATCTGGACGGCCTCGCCTCCGGCAATACGGACGCGGTTCCTGATGTACATCACCGTTTCGGCAAGGTCGAAGGGGGTGAGCGTGCAGCGCAATTCGACCCGCTGTTTCAACTGGCCGAGCCGCTCATCGTTCAGTCGATCGGCGAGTTGAGGCTGGCCGACGAGCACCAGCGTCACGAGCTTCTCGTTGTGGGTTTCGATGTTTGTCAGCATCCGGAGCTCTTCGAGGAGCTCGTTTGACAGGCTTTGCGCCTCATCGACCAGTAGCACGACGGTAGCGCCGCGTTGCCGCACTTCCGTCAAGCGAGACGCCAGCTCAACGACCAGTCTCGTCTTGGAGCGCTCTGCGGCAGCGCTCAATTGCAGCGCGTGGGCGAGAAACTCCACGAATTCGGCGCGCGTGAGCAGAGGGTTGTTCAAATAGACGCACTGAACCTCGTTGTCGCGCTGCGCGTCGATCGCGGCGCGTATCACCGTCGTCTTGCCCATTCCCGCCTCGCCGATGAGCACGACGACGCCTTTTCTGGTCTCGATGCCGAACTTGAGATTGACGAGTGCCTCCCGATGCCGCGGGGTAAAGTACATGAAGCGCGGATTGGGCGTGAGATCGAATGGGCGTTCACGCAGCCCGAAGAATTTTTCGTACATATCAGTGTCACAGGCCGACGAGGCCGAGCCTCCACGCGACGACGAGGCTGACAGAAACGGCGAACAGGCCGGCGGCCACCGCTACCTTGACCGTTCGGCGTCGTTTCTGCCTTTCGACGGCGCCCGCCATCGTCGGTACAAGCGCCAGCACCGGCAACGCGAAGGCGCCGAGAAGGTCGGCCTCGGTCCGCAGCGTCCGGTCGCGATAGTCCAGGAGTAGCGCGAGCCCGAGCCCCAGAGCCAGGCCGCCAAGCGCCCCCATCGTGTAGATTTGAGGTCGATTTGGACTGATCGGCCGCTCCGGAAGCCGCGCCGGTTCGAGCAACCTGAACTGCTCGCCCAGTTGCCGCCCTACGAGGTTCGCCGACGCCCTGGCATTCTCGTTCTTTGTCAGCAGGCCGGTATAGATCAGACGGAGTGTCTCGTAATCGCGCGTGAGCTCGACCAGTTCGGTCTCGCGAGCTGGCACCGCGGCGATCCGTGCTTGATAGGACGCCAACGATTCGCGAAGCTTGGCCTCTTGCGCTTCCTTGGCGGCAATCCGGCGCGGCAGGGCATCACGTTCTGCGCTGAGGTCCCGAATCCTCGACTGCCGCTGCATCTCCTGTGGATTGGTCGGTACCGGCGCGACGCTCGGTGACAGCGGCTGCTCGAGCGCCTCGGCTTCGGCCTTCTGCTCGAGGCGACTGATCAGACGCTTCATACGGGCCAGATCGGGGTGTGTCGGCTTCAGCCTGAGCTCCAGAGCGCGGAGCTGTTCACGGGCTTCCTCCAGTTGCAGCGCCACCGGCACGGAGGGCTCCGCGTCGGGCTTCCCCGGCCGGCCCACAGCCGGCGTAGGAGCTTGAATCGGTGGAAGCGCCTCCGTTTCTTCGAGCATCCGGTCGACCGTCTGCCGTCGATCTTTATCCTGTGTGATCGACTGGGACAGATTCTGCAGCTGCATCTGGATGTTCTGAATCGCCTGCATGTTGCTGTTCAGCTGAGACGGCAGCTCGCCTGAATGCTGCTCGCGGTAGGCTTCGAGGCGCTTCTCCTGTTCGATCAATCGGTTTCGCGCCTCCTGGAGTTCGGTTTCAAGGAACTGATTGGTGCCTTCCGCAAGCGCGGAACGGTCGCGCAGGCTCTCTTCGATGAAGAGCGACGCCAGGCGCTCAGTGACCCTCATGACCGTTCTCGGATCGCGGCCGCTGTAGCTGATGCGGAACGTCGGGGCGGAGCCCTGTCGCCCACCCGGGCCGGCCGTCTGGACGTCAATGTCCTGCGTGCGCATTCGTTCGATCACGTCCTCCATCAGATGCGTTTGGCGTTCCGCCGGGTAGAGGTCGAATTCGCGGACGATCTGCTCGAGACGCGTACGGCTCAGGATCTGCTGATTGAACGAGGCCAGACGGTCCTCGAGTCGCACTCTCACGGTCGGCTGCACGTAGCTCTCGGGGATTTGCTGCGGGACGACGAGGACAAGCGCCTCGGAGCGAAACCGGTTTGGCAGTCGCCGGGTCACGGCAGCCGTCGTCACTGCAATCAAAACGAAGGGCACCAGCACCAGCCACTTGCGCCGCCAGATTGCCTGTAAAACGACTTCGGGGGTGTAGCGTTTGCCAGGAATCATGGTCTCAATCGGTCAGGGGAAGCCAGAAGCTCAGCCCGACCCGCACTCCATTGCGACTGAACTCGGGTGGCAAACCGAACGGGCGATCCGCCACTTCGTCGAAGTTGTAGTGATAGAAAAGGTACTCGACGTACACGGCGAGGCTTCGATGCAAGGCCCGGCGCAGTCGCGCCGAGGCTGAATAACTGTCAAAACGGCCTGCATCTACCCTGATCGCGGATTTGCCAGTGATGTAGTTCGCGTTCAGGGAGAGGTCGAGACGACGAGTAATGAGCCCACCCACCGCGACGTTCGCCGAATCGGAGAAAACTGGCTGAGCGAATCCTTCGAGATAGCCGGCCTCTCGTCGGTATTGGGCCCGGGTATTCCAGGTTCGACCCATTTGATGGACCAGCAAGGCCGACCCGATGGCTCGAATGTTCCGTCCTTCGGCTGGGTCGCCGACGCCTGCGACTGGCTGGCTGACAGTCGACCCAGTGGTGAAGCGCAGGTACGAACGACGCGATCGGGACAGAGGCTTCCGATAGTCGATGCCGATATTGACCTTCTGGATGCGTGTCGACGGCGCGCTCGAACCCTCGTAGGTGCTGTCTTCGACAGCATACCCGACCACCAGCGACGCGGACTCCGTCACCCTGTGGCTCAAATTCGCGCCGATACTCTGGACATCAAAGCTGCCAATAGGGTCGCGCGATAAGTCTGTCTTCGTGTAGTTGTACCCGACATTGAGGGTCGAATGCCTGGCGACGAGCATTCTGAAGTCAGCGTTGCCCCCGTACCGGAGACTCGCGCGCTGGATGATTGTGGAGTCGACGTCAGGTGCCGCCAGCACAGCACCATCCAAGGAGCCCGCGCGGTCGGGATCGAGTGGTAGCGGCGCCAGGAAGAGTCGCATCGAGTAGTTCGGCGAATACGCTGCGAAAGGACGCGCGCGGATGCTATACCGGCTGCCAAACCGCTGGAGAAATGTCGCACTGGCCTGATGGTAGCTCGTTATCCGACCGTCGAGGTCGGGATAGTAATTGAGCGCGTTGTCTGTCTCCATGAACACGCTGGAACTCTCGCCCATGTGAGCATACTGGAGACCTGCCCAGAGCCCTGTGTACAGTCCCCCTTGTCCCTCAGCAGCACTGCCCAACCTAGGCCGGTCAGGCCCTCCGGCGCTCTGATCTGCTAGAACGTCATCGTCATAGGATATGAAGAGTTGCCCATAGAGATCCAACCCTCCCGGCTTGTCGGCACGGGTGCCGGTCCCTCCGAAGACAGCCGGCCCCATCTGACTGGACCGCCGCGTCTGAGACTCGGCGCGCTGCGCTCCGACCAGGCACAGCGCCACAATCGCCAACGACGAGCCGGCGAACGTGCGCACAGCGGTCCGGCTCATCACGGCACGATGACCGTATCTCCGGGCTTCAACTGGATGTTCTGCTCCAGGTTCTTGCCTTCGGAGAAGCGCTTGTAGTTGAACGGAAACGCGACCGCAGCGGCCTTTTCAGTTCTCATCACTTTGATTTTGTCTCCGTCAGCGAACTCCAACAGCCCACCGGCCAGCGCGATCAACTGGACGACGGTCATCGGCCCGGTCAACGGGTAGACACCCGGCTTGTTGACCGAACCGGTAATGAACACCCTGCGGCTGTTGATCTGCTTGACGACGACTGTGGCGTTGGCGTCTTCCACGAGCTTGTTCGCCTCCGCCATCACCTTCTCGCGAAGCTCGGCCGGTGTAAGCCCAACCACCTCGATCTCGTCCAGCAGCGGCAGTGAAATCTTTCCATCCGGCCGGACTACTACCTCGGCTGAGAGGTCTTTCTCGCGCCAGAACACGATGCTCAGGACATCGTCAGGTCCAATCACATACCCCGGGGGTGGCACGATCGCTCCCGGCACTGCGGGCGCTGCGGGAACCGCGGGCACCGAGGCGACGCCATTAGTTCGCGGGGTCGCCGGCGGTGTTGTTTCGGGGGCGGGTTTCGGCACGGACTGCGCCGCAGTAACAAACGGCTGAGCTAGCAGAAAAGCTCCGGCCACAACAATGGCTAGGCTGCGGGGTGATTGACTCATATGACTGTGTCGTGAGATGCCGATTTGCGACCGGGCTGCCTCCTCATTGACCCTCCGGTTTCTGACTGACTATTTATTCACGAAAGACCGTGGGCGGCGTGGCTGCGCGTGAGTAACGGTACGCCATTGCAGGGGACTTCAACTTCCCGTCGACGCACCGGTCGCACTCATCAGCAAGAACATTGCCGACCCAGCGGGTATCCGACTCATCCAATCGTAGGAACCCTCGGACACTGGCTCTTGGCCCAACCCACTTCTGGGCGTCGTCGTACCGCCACGTCGGAATTGACGCGCGGCGCGTTGACCAAGTACCCGTCGCGAATCCTGGCTCGCTTCGGATGGCTTTCGAACCCGCTGGCTACCTTGTGAGGCGCCTCGTTAACCGGTACGCCGACGCGGCTGGGACGTGAACTCGATGATGCCCAGGCGCACGTCCACCTCGACGGCTGCGACGACGTCCGGCCGGCCGGCCAGGTCCCGCCACGCCTCGCGCATGCCCGAACCGGGCTTCTTGAAGTCGATGTCGTCGAAAAGGATGACCCCGCCAGGCGACATGCGCGGCTCGAGGAGGGCGCACTGCCGCATTACGAAGTCGTACTCGTGGATGGCGTCCACGAACGCTATGTCGATTGGCGCGGTGAGGACCTCAGCCACATAGTCTTCGAATGCACCGTGAGTGAGCGTGAAACGATTCGAGACCGAACGGATGTTTCGCTCGGCGATGTCGGCCCACGCGCGGTTGATCTCGAACGAGTAGAGGTGACCGCACCCGGCCTCCTCAAGACCGGCTGTGAAGTACATACCACTCACGCCAAAGGCCGCGCCAAACTCGACGATGATGGCAGGCCGCCGCTCGTAAGCGAGCCAAGCGTACAGGTCTCCGGCGCGGGACGAGGATCGGACCAGCGCCGGCGTGCGTTTCCCGCCCGGCTCGCCGTACTCGTCCGCGAGCCTCTGCGGCCCGAGTCGCTCCGTTGCTTCCGCCATGGCCTCGATGTGCCGCTTGCGCAGCGCCTGTGGAACGCTGCCGGTCAGGTGAGCGCCGAGCCACCCGCCGGCCTTCAGCCATGCCAGCGACAGCTGCGTTTTCCGTGCCCAGCGCATGAGGCGCATGAGTCGGATCTGCATTCGCCAACCTCCGTTCTCAGCGGCTTCAACCATCCGCTGAGCCAAGAATAGCGCCTCGAGGCAACATTCGTTGCAGAACGGCGCGCATAAACGAATGATCGTCGCAGCCAGAAGTGAAGGTCACCGACACGCACACACTACGGCCTGCTCCTTGCAACGCTCCGGATGCGGCCAGCTCGACTGCACGAAGCCACACACGGATGACCACCCTATGGCAGCTTCCACATGCTTCGGCGAGCGACTGTGAGCCTCGCCCTAAGAAACCATGCCCATCGAGTGAGGAAGGTGTGAAGATCTCGATGATCGTCTGCACGCGCAATCGCGCATCGCAGTTACCGCGGTTCCTCAGCGCGGTCGCCGGCCTCGAGCCTGCCCCGTCCGGCTGGGAATTGCTGATCGTCGACCATGCCTCCACCGACGACACCGGCCGGGTCATCCGGGAGTTTGCGGTTTCGGCCGCCTTCCCCGTCCGGCCGCTCCGCGCGGACGTGCCGGCACTGAGCAGTGCGAAGAACCAGGCAATCGCGGTCGCCCGCGGCGAGATCCTCGCCTTTACGGACGACGACTGCTATCCGCGGCCCGATTACCTGCTGGCGCTCGCGGACGTATTCGAGGCGCACGACGTCGGCGTTCTCGGTGGGCGGGTGGTGCGTCACGACCCAACCGACGCGAACGTGTCTATCCGCGACGTAGACACCCCCGCAAGCATCGAGGCAGGCACGTTCGTACGGCCGGGGACGGTGCACGGCGCAAACCTGGCAGTGAGGCGCGAGGTCCTCGCGGCGATCGGCGGGTTCGATCCGCTGCTCGGTCCCGGCACGCCGTGCGTCGCCGCCGAGGACATCGAACTTGTCGCCCGCGCGGTCTGGGCGGGATGGCGTGCCCGGTACGATCCCGCTCCCGTCGTCTCGCACCATCACGGTCGGAAACCGGGCGAGGAGGCGGATCGTGTCCGGCGCGGCTACGATTACGGCCGCGGCGCTTATTACACGAAGTTCCTTCTGAACCGCCGGTCGCGGCGTGTTTATCTGCGAGGCTGGTACGGGACGATTCGCCGCTGGCCGCGTGCGGTTGCGCGACAGCGCCTACGCCGCGAGCTCGCCGGCGGAGGTCGCTACCTCGTGCAGCGGTTCTTGCGCGGCGAGCCGATCCCGCGATTCGACGCCGCGGCGGAGCTGACCGACCCGAAGGGCATCCCATGAAGATGTATTTCTACCGCGGGCGGCGCCCGAACTTCGGCGACGAGCTGAACAGCTGGCTCTGGCCGCGGCTCCTCCCGGGATTCTTCGACAACGACGAACGGGAGCTGTTCATCGGGGTCGGCTCCACGCTGTTCGATTTCCTACCGCGCGAGTCCCGCAAGATCGTCTTTGGCGCTGGCTACGGCGGCTACACCGGCGTTCCGGCGATCGACGAGAGCTGGCGGTTCTACTTCGTGCGCGGCCGGCTCACCGCCGCCGCGCTCGGTCTCGATGCCGACCTCGGGGTAGGCGATGCGGCAATCCTGGTGCGGTCGTGCGTGTCGCTGACGGCCCGGAAGGCGCACCCGATCTCGTTCATGCCGCACTGGCAGAGCGCGGCGGATGGCCAATGGGCGGAGGTCAGCCGCGCCGCCGGCCTCCACTACATCGACCCGTGCGACACGGTCGAAAACGTCCTGACCCAGATCCAGGAGTCGGAGGTTCTCGTCGCCGAAGCCATGCACGGCGCGATTGTGGCCGACGCGCTCCGCGTCCCGTGGATTGCCGTGCGCCCCATCCAACCGCCGAACCGAGCGAAGTGGCACGACTGGGCGTCGGCGCTGGACGTCACCCTCCGCTGGGAGCGCGTGGCGCCCTCAAACGCCCTGGAGCTCGCGATGAGCCTCACCGGACGCAGCAAGCGACATGCGGGCGGCATCCGTAAGCGCGGGCAGCAGCTACGGGCAATCGCGTCGAGCGCCTTCAAGGAGCTCGCGGCGCGGTCGCTCGCGGGCGTAGCGTCACGGGAACAGAGCCTCAGCTCCGACGCCGCGATCGATCGGGCACACACGCGCATGCTCGAAGCGTTGGACCGCCTGAAGACCGACTTCGCGCATCGGCTGTCCGCGGACGTAACGTCTGGGCTTCACCTTGATCAGACGGCCCGCTCGCGTTCGGCGACTCTCTGAACGATTCATACCAGAAACATCCACCCTCGTCTGCGTCTGTTGCGACGCGGGGCTTCTGCGTGCTGAACCTGCCGGACCAGACAACCACGCACTGCCACCGTGACGCTGCTGGACATGAACCTGTCGCCAAGCTGGGTCGAACGGCTGGCGCGACGTTTCGAAGCGATTCGCTCGTCTACGATCTGTCCCGCCGGGCGCGCCGGAGGGCCGGCGCTAGGACGCGGGTCCACCGATTAGATGATCGAACCTGCCGTAACGATGAACAAGAAAGACGAAACAACAAGCGACCGGCTCTAATTACCCGCTTTCGGTAGAAACGGAAACAGCTTCCTGATCAGTGCTTCGTCGGGTCGCGTGCCGTACTCGCAGATCTCGAAGGCCTCGGCATAGCGCACGGCCTTACCGGTCTCCGGCCCGTACCATTTGGCCAGGATCGCTCTGACCGCCGGCGTCGGCTGGCCAGCGCGGGTCTCGCGCAGCCATTTCTTGCGATCGGCGGCGCCCTTGGGCACGGCATCCAGGTTGCCGGCGACCCAAGGCAGCCATTCATAGAATTGCGAGACGTGAGCGTCCATCATGTCGATCTTTTTCTCGATCACATCATCAATCGAAATGGCAACATCGGGGTTGAACGGGTTCGGCCGCTGGAAACCGTCCTGGAAGTACATGAAGACGGGGTTCTTCCGAAGTGCCGGCGTATCGGGCGCGATGTTCGGCACGACAACCATGTATGCCGCGTCCTGGACGAGGACACCCGTGTAACGATGGTCGGGGTGATAGTCGTTGGGCCGCGGCGCGAGCACCAGATCGGCATTCCACAACCGAATCTGCCGAATGACTTGCTCGCGCACGTCGAGCGAGGGGACCAGCTCGCCGTCGTGATTATCGAGCACGACGTACTCGATGCCGATGCGTCGCCCGGCTTCCTGAGCCTCGGCTCGTCGCCGCGCGGCGAGGGCGCCTCCGCCTTCCGTCTGATGTCCTGCATCACCGTTGGTCACCGCCACGAACCGCACTCGATGTCCGAGCGCGGCAAACTTCGCGGCCGTACCGCCGGCGCGCTGGTCGCAGTCATCGGGATGGGCGCCAAACGCGATGATGTTCAGCTTGCCGTCGGTCGACGGCGCCTGCGTGCGCTGAGGCGCCTGAGCGGCGGACACCGCGATGCCGATCCCGCGCGCGCCCATGCCGACGAGCGCTGCCGAGACGACGGTCAATGTGACAACTGTTCTCTTCATAACCTTCTTCATAACGTTCTCTACCCCTCCGCTTGAACCGGGCCCGATGCAAATGGCCAGCGGCGCGAGCGCCACGACCATAACAGAAAGCAGACGATACCGAGCGCCAGCGTGCCGAGGCCGAGGGCGATCAGGAACCAGCCGGACGTCAGGAGTAGAAACGTCCAGCCAGCCAGCGCCACGATCGCCGGGACAGGATACAGCCACATCCGAAACGGCCGCGGCAGGTCGGGCCTGGTCGCCCGAAGCAGCATGACGGCGAACACCTGGCCGATGAACTGCACGAGGATCCTCGTGGTGATCAGCGCGTCGATCACCAGGCCGAGCGGCAGCAGGCTGCAGAGGATCGAAATCAGGCCCAGCACGAGCAGCGAGATGTGTGGGAAATGCTTGGTCGGGTGCAGCCGTCCAAAGATCTTGAAAAAGTACCCGTCCCTGGCGGCCGCGTACGGAATCCGCGAGTACCCAAGGAGCAGCGCGAACACCGATCCGAACGCCGTCCACAGGATGAGAAACGTGAACACCGTTGCGACCCGCGGCCCGTACAACCGCTCCATGAACGTCGAAACGATGAACTCGGATTCGGGATGCGCGTCGGCGGGAACGAACTCACGCCAGGGCACCACGCCAATGATCGATAGATTGATGGCGAAATACAGGATCGCCACCGCGACGATGCTGATCAGGATCGATCGGGGAATCACGCGTCCGGGGTCTTTGACTTCGTCTCCGATGTAGCAGATGTCGTAGTAGCCGAGATAGTCATAGATGCCGACTCGCGACGCGGCGCCGAGCCCAAGCAGAAAGCCGATCGAGAAGTCGAACGCGCCTGGCGGAAAGTCAAACGCGCGCGCCGCGTCGAAATGAAGCGCCCCGCTCGCAATCACCGCTCCCGTCGTCAGGAGCGTGCCCAGCCAGAGGCTGACGGTCAGCGTGCCGATCGCTTCGATGCGGCGATAGAGAAGGACGACGTTGAGGAGGCCGACCCCCGCCGCCACGAGGAAGACGTGGCCCGAGGTGAGGTCCGGCCAGATGTAGCGCGCGTATCGAGAGAACCCAATGTAGCCGGAGGCAATTTCGAGCGGTCCGCTCAGAATGAACTGCCAAATGAAGAGGAAGGCGACCAGCCGGCCAAAACGCTCCCGGCCGTAGGCTTCGCGGAGGTAGACGTAACTGCCGCCGGATCCGGGCATGGCGGCGCCAAGCTCGCTCCATACCAGGCCGTCGGGGATGGTGACGATTACCGCCACGGCCCATCCAATCATCGCCTGCGGGCCGCCGAGCGCCGTCATCAGAATCGGGATCGTGATGAACGGACCGATCCCAATCATGTTCGACATGTTGAGCGCGGTTGCCTGGAGCAGGCCGAAGCGACGGGAGAGGGAGACGCTCATCAGGGAATCGGCGGAGCGTCGGGATTGTAGCAGGGCTGGAGCATCCAGCGGCAGTGAGCCATCAGGTCGGCTGGTGGCTTGTATCTGCTGAATTACTCAGGTCGCGGGCGTCGGGCCTCCGGCAAGCTTCGGTCACGCTCGCGGAAGCTTGTGAGTTTGCAGCCCAGGCGAAGGCGGCCGTCCGGCGCCACCGCGAGCCCGCAGCAACAATAATTCAACGGATACAGGTGACTATCGTTGCTGGTTGCGGGGCACGCCCCGCACGGCCCGACGCAGGGCGGCACGGGCGAGCAGGCGGGTGGAATCGAGCGTCGGTAACGCCGAATTCGAGTCGTCCATGATCAGCGGGATCTCGGTGCAGCCGAGGATCACCGCATCGCAGCCCTCGCCTCTCATCCGTTCGATCACACCCTGAAGACACGCGACCGCTTCTGGCGTGACCAAGCCGTTCACCAATTCATCCATGATGATGCGATTGATTGCTTCACGTTCGGCGGCATTCGGACGCCTATACTCCAAGCCGCGCGCCAGCAGTCTTTCTGGATACACCTGGCTCTCGACGAGCCAGCGCGTGCCGGTCAGGCCGAGGCGCCGGAAGCGACGGGCGAGGGCCTCGTCGGCGACAACGTCGGCGATGTGGAGCCAGGGAAGCGGCGAATGCGGTTCAACATGCGGAAGCGCCTGGTGAATGGTGTTGTCGGGGCAAATCAGGAAATCAGCACCGATTCCAGCGAGCTTGCGCGCCGACGAGAGCATCAGCTCTCCGACACCGGGCCAATCGCCGCGGTCGATGCACCGCACGTACTCGGCGAGCGAGTGCGTGTGCATCGAGACCTCCGGATGGGCATGGGTGCCGAGCAGCTGCGCGCCCTCCACACAGATGGTCCGATAGCAGAGCGCTGCGCCCTCAGCAGAGCAGGCAACGATACCGATATGGTCTGCCATGAGGCTGTGATCGACAGTCAGAGTTTAACAGCCGAGGCGCAGAGTAAACCTTTGGTTCTCTGTGCTCTCGGCGCGCTCAACTGTGAAAACGCGCTCCCAGTGATCTCTAGGCAGCCAACAGCCGCTTGAGTGCAGGGTAGTCGACCTTGGCGTTATGCCGGTGGTCGACCGGTACCCTGTCGACGATCTGTACGTCCGCAATCTGCGCCCACGCGAGCCGGTGCTTAAGGACGTCGCGCAGGTAGCCCGCCTCGAACGCGGCCGCAGCCTCGGTCACGAGGACACGCCGGCCGTGGTACGCCACGAAAGCGCTCCGATGCACGCCAGGCACGTCGCTGGCGGCCGCTTCGACGGCCAGGGGATACAACGTCCCATCGTGGTCGGTCACCCTGGCCGCGCAACGGCCGAGCAGCCACAGTCGTCCGTGGAGATCGAAGTAACCGGCATCACCCGTGCGATGCCAGACGCAGTTGCCGGCGTAAATCTTCGTCTCTTCGTCACCCGAGCCGTCGAGATACCCGGCCAGCACGTGCGCGCCGGAGACGACGATCTCGCCGATGCTGCCGTCGACGAGCGCCTCTCGATCCAAATCGGCCTGACCCGACACCGCGATCGGAGTTCCCCACCGATCGGGAAGGATTCGGACGTCGATCGACGACGACGGAGTGCCGGCCAGGACGCCGGCACCATGCTGCATCGCGGAGCGATCGGCGGCGCCAATCTCGCGCGCGTCGATCGACGCGATCGGTTCAGCCTCCGTCGATCCATAGACGGACACGATCGAGGCACCGGGCGCAACGGCCGCGAGACGATCGAGCAGGGCCGGGAACACGGGCGCACCACCGGTGAAGATTCGCTGGAGGCTGTCGAAACGCTCCCCTCTTCGCGCGGCGCAGGCGGCGAGGCGCTCCAGGAGCGCGGGCGATGCGACAGTCCGGCCCGGTCGCAGGCGGCGAATCTGATCCAGCACAGGCTCGGGCCGGATCGCACCAGGCGCCCGCAGGTCAGCGTCGGGGATGATGCTCGTGACGCCCGAGGCCAGGTTTGCGAGCAGAACAATAGGAAGCGCGGTCAGGTCGGTCTCGCCTTGTTCGAGCGCGAGGCTGGTCGCAAGCGCGTGGTGCTGGGCGAAGAGAAAGCCGTGCGAGCGCACTACTGCTTTCGGGTCGCCGGTGCTGCCACTCGTGAACGTCAGGATCGCCGGCGTGTCTGGTGCGCACGATTCCCATCGTCCGATCTCGCTTGGTCTGCGGGCACGAGCCACCTGGGCCACCGTCAATTTGATCGGAATCGCGCGCACGGCTGGCGTCGTCAGACGCAAGAGGTGAGCCCGCCGCACGGCGACGAACGCATCGGGCTGAAGACGAGCGATGCACGCCGCCAGATGAGCCGGGTCGACGAAGACGGACGCGACCTGCATTCGAAACATGCCAATCAGCGCGATGTACAAGTCGATCGACATCGGGCTCAGCACGATCGCGCGCATGCCTGGCGTAAGACCGGCGCTGGCAAGCTCCGCAGCCGCGCTCGCGGCCGCGGCGACGAGCTCCGCGAACGTTATCGTCCGTCCACGCTCGATGATTGCCGGCCGATCGCCATGCATCCGCGCGCGTTCGCACAGAATGTCGACGATGTTCATGGTGGGTTCATCCCGGCCAGAAGTCCCCTCAGAGATGCTGTCCCGGGCACCACGTCACAACACGATGTCCACGATGGCACGATGTTCACGATGGATGCGGGTGTGCTCTTCGTGTTCATCGTGTCATCGTGCCCATCGTGAGCCCTGGCCGTCGGCGCGTTCACACTGGTCGTGGTTCGTGAAACAGGTTCCAGCCTCTTCGACAGAAGCGCGTAGCGCCGGAATGTGCGTGCGTAGCGATCGCTGATCCGACGCGACACGTTGGTCTCGTGCATGAGCGCGTGAATCGCCTTGCGATAACCGAGCTGACGTGCCCGCCGGTGGACGAGAGCGACTAGCACGCCGGCTACGCCCTTTCCAGAGGCACGCGGCTCGACCGCGGTGGTCTTGATGATCACGGTGTCTTGGGAACCGCCGATGTCCGGCACAGCAAACAGGAATCCCACGGGCACGCCGTCACGCTCCGCGAGCAGGACCAGCTCTGTACGCAGGAACGGTAGCAAGGCGCGACTGTCTTCGAGGAAGTCGTCTTCGGAAATAGGAGTGTAGAGGAGGTTCCCTCTGAAGCTCATTGTCGCCACCCGATAGATTCGGCGCAGCTCGGCGTCGGGCTGCGCTGAATCGAATTCACGGATGGAGATGCCTGCCGACGAGAGCCGCGCGAGGGCGCCCGAGGTGTAGGCGTGATCTGCGTCCAACTGGTGGGTCACAGCCGACGTGTAGGTCGCCAACGGCGAGAATCCAGCGCTGGACCAGTGCCCGGGCCAGTCGAGGGGATGGTCGGGTTCGAGAAAGAATGTCGGCTCGTTGCCGCGCTCGATGATGAAACGGTAACGGCGCCAGGTCGTCCCGTCCATTGGGCCCACCGCGTTCGCGCAGCTGGCCGCCTCGAGCAGCTCGCAGGCGCGGCGCAACACCGCCTCACCCGCGTGACGATCGGCAGCCGCGTAGTGCCCGATGATTCCTGGTCGTGCCTGCCCGCTGTCGTGTGCGGCACGCGCGCGCCACCAGCAGTCGCAGCGCGCAACCAGCGATCCCTCGCGAACGGCCAGTACCGATCTGTCTGGCGCGTGACGAACACGGTCCGTTCGCGGCAGCAGCGATACACCGCGGTCACAGCGGAGAGCTGGATCGTCAACATCCGGCGCGAGATCGATCACATCGTCCATAGCATTCCACGGAGCAGTCCATAGCCGGCGATTGGAATGAGCAGGTTGTCGAGCCCGCGCTGCGCGGCGGCTTCGAGAAGCGCCAACAGGAGTGCCAGCGTTGCCGCAGTCATCAGCGCTTCGGAGGCGCCGACCCTGCTCCAGGCCATCAGCGGCGCGGACACCGACACAAAGGCGACAACCGCGAACGCCAGCGAGCCCTCGACGCTCTTCCCGGCGCCGCAGTACCGTGTCATCCCAAAACGGGTGCCGACAACCGCGCCGGCAGTGTCCGCCAACGTCAGCACCAGAACCGGAATCACGAACAGCAACGCGTGCTCGCCGAGGCTCAGCCAGAAGAGGATCACGACCGACAAGGGAAAGTAGAACTCGCCCCAGCTGGCGCGCTCGACGCGACCGACGACGCCACCGCACCGGGCCTGCAGGACAGGCACGAACCTGGCCGCGGCAAGGACGAGCGCGGCGCCTCCGCTCAGAAGTACAACCGGCCAGAGATCGACGAACACGAACGGGAACGCGAGTGTGAGGGCGCCGGAGCCGACGTGCAGGAGTTTGCGTGTCGTCTCGGGACGCACGGACTTCTTCCGTGACCAGACTTCCAGCGCGGCAAAAAGCAGCAGGAAGGCCGTCAGCTCGAAGACGAACGCCAGCCACTGGTGATCGATCAACAGACCTCCTCGACGCGGAATGCGCGATAGAAGAACGCGCGATCCATCGCGTGCAGCCGGCTGGCAAGGACATCCAGTGAACGCAGGCGCGACGCCAGATGATCCGGCCTGCGCCGGGGCACGAAAACGTTCCAGTAGGCCAGCCGTGCCCCTGGACGGCTGCACCTGAGGATCGCGTGCAGCAGCTCGTCGTAACGCTCGGGCGACAGGTACTCGAAGACGTCGCTCAGGTTGAATCGATCGAACGCGGCGGGCCCGGAACGACTGGTGAACTCTTCGAGCGAGACGTGGCGGCATTCGAGCCGGTCGAGATTGGCGCGAATCGTGTCGAAGTGTTCGGGGCGGAGAGCGCACGGCAGTGCGTCGCCGTGGGAACCGGTGAGGATCCAGTGCACGTATGGGTTCGTGGAAGGATCGAGTTCGGTCAGGGCGTGCCGGGTACGTTCGAGGACCGCCGATGCCACGGGGCTCTCGACATAGCGGAAGAACTCTGGCGCACGGCCAAGCCGCGCCATCACGGCTCGAGAAAAGAAGAGCCGGAACATCAGGCGCCATCGCCACGTGTCCCAACGCGCGTCATAGAACTCGTGGCGCGCGGCCGTGGTTTTGAGCCTTAGGAGATCGAGAACCGTTCGGCGCCGATGCACGAGCGGCAGCACGGCGCGGCGAAAGAGGGCGAAGTACTTCTCGAATCTCCCCACTCCACCGATGCCGGCGTCGATCGCCCCGGGTCGGCTGTCCCAGAACATGCGGGCGCTGGCGCCCAGGGCCGGCCTGCAGCGCGCATAGAGCGCCGTCCGCCGAGTCGAGGGCCGCGAGCCGACCAGCTCCAGCAGTCCGGCGTGCGTCAGCGTTCGATAGGCTGCGATACGGAGCTTCGAGGCAGGCCAGCTGCGCGCCGCTCAGGTCGAGCGCGATCACGCGCGACGGCTGCCTCGTCAAGAGCGCCAGCGTGTTGTCTCCGGCCGACGCGATCGACACGCAGACGTCGCCGGGGCGGACATCGAGGCCGGCGAGCAGGACGTCGGCGTCCTCCCAGGCCTGGGCGTAGCGGATATCGCTGATGGCGGCGCGCGTGATTGCTTTACTTTGTGCGTTACGAGGGGCTTCACGACGCATGGGTCACCGCGCCTTCGACGCCGAGGACGGTCCGCTCGTGCTCTTGGCGTCTCTCAACACGACGGACCACACCCGTGCTGCCGTCCATCTCGATCCAGTCGCCATCGCGGAGCCAATCCGTCACCCCGGGCAACGAGACAACGGCCGGAATGCCGAGCTCGCGTGCCACGATCGCGGCGTGCGACAGCACGCTCCCGCGCTCGACGAGCACCCCGAGCGCGGCCGGAAAGACCATGATCCATCCGGGGTCCGTATGCTCGGCGACCAGAATCGATCGGCTGCTGAGGTCTGCCTTACGTGGATCGGTCACGACACGCACCGGACCTCGAACGACGCCAGGGCTGCAGCCGAGACCGCGGCGCTGGTCATTCGGTTCCGCGCCAGCCGAATGGGCCTCGCGGTAGTCGCCTTCTCGTACGTAGCGTCCGCCTTTAGGCGGACCCTCAGTGGTCCGGCTAAAGCCGGACGCTACGTCCTCATGAGATGCGAGATACGGCGAGCCGCGCGTCACGAAGCGGTTCGCAAGTACTGGGCCTTCCTCGTAGGCGCGAAACTCCCGGCGTCGAAGCGCGGCGAGGGATCGCAGGTCGGTGCAGGTCGAGCGGCCGTCGACGAAAGCAAGGACTTCGTCGACTTCGAGGTAGAGCACGTCGCGCGGCGCATCGAGCACGCCACCAGCGTGCAGGCGGCGGCCGAGCTCGAGAAAGATCTGTCGAACGCGCGCGAACAGGCGCGTCCGCTCGAGCCTCAGGTTCTCGCGGTCGCGGACGCGGCGGCGCACATGCTTCAACACCCAGCTCAAAGCCAGACGGCGGATCGGGTGCCAGGCCAGCGCGCGCGAGACACGCGCCCACGCAGCGGCGCGGCGCCGGGCGGGCGAAGGCACCTGGCGATCGGGCCGAGCCGCGGCGATCTGCCGCCCGAACGCCCCAATCGCTCGAAAGAGCGGCAGCGGGTCCTCGTGCAACGAGACGCTCTCGAGCTTCAGCTCGTTGATCGTGCGATCGCCAAACTTCGCGAGGTAGGCACGACATCCGTCGCGAAGCGCCGGTCGGCGTTCGAGCTCGGCGCGGATGTCGGGCAGGTGTCCGCTGCTCAGTCGCTCGAGGAGCGCCGTGTCCTCAGCAGCGAGGCGTGCCAAACGCTGAATGAGAATCGCCGGCTCGGCGCTCACCATCCCGCCTTCCCCGCCGATCAGCTCATTCTGAAGAGTTGCATCGTCATGCCCACACCAGCGCGATATCAGGCGTCGGAGCAGACCGTAGAACACCATTGCGAAGAAGTCGTTGACGAGTGGGGCATCCCAGTTGAGCAACAGGCGGCTGCGCAGCGCGCGATAGTGCGCTACCAGCTCGTCAGGCCTGGAGTCCGCAAGCGTGGGCGATGTCGGAGCGAGAGCAATCGCCAGTCGGCGGTTGAACGCGGTGATGCGTCGGTTCAATGTGACGTGATTCGCGACCAGACCAACCACAGTCCGCGCAAGCCGCAGTCCATCCGCGAAGCGTCCGCTGCTCACTTGAGTCGCGATCGCGTCGGCCTGCTCGTCAGAGAGCGCCTGCTCGACGCCGATCATTTGCTCGAGAAACCGGCGGTTCATCCGGTAGGCTGGCAGCAGCGCCAGGATGCGATACCAGTTCAGCAGGTTGTAATACAGGCGGCCGCGCACCAACCCCAGCACGTTCAGAAACGTGTCGTCGTGCCGGGCAATCACGCGCCGCGGCACGCCCATCATCCGGCAGAACTCGCGATAGACCGGCGGATAGATCTCCCGCGCAAACGAAAACGTGAGCGGTGTGGTGACACCGCTGTAACTCTCGACGATGTTGCTGTTGTCCCAGATCGTGGATGGTGAGTGCTGATCGTGGTCCGAGCGCAGCGAGGTAATCGGTCTCGACTGAAGGAGCACGAGCCGGTCGCCGATCGCCCACTCGATGTCCTGCGGACAGCCGAATAGTCGTTCCGCAGTCGCCGCTAACGCTGCCACCTCTTGAACCTGCTCGTCGGTGAGCACCGGGCCGTCGGTCTTTCGGGACGTATTTGAAATATGTCGCTCGAGAATCGAGCCGTCCCGGCAGACATGCCAGGTATGCGCATCGACTTCACCCGAGACGAGCGCCGCGCCCAGACCTCGAACTGCGCTCACAACAGCGACGCTTCGCCGGCGCGAGATCGGATCCGCGCTGAACGCCACGCCTGCCACGCGCGCGTCAACCATCCGCTGCAGGATCACGGCCGGAGGCCGCGGCGAGGCGGGTAAGCCTCGTTCCCGTCGATAGCGCAGCACCCCTTCGTCGAACGCCGAGCGCCAGACGTCGCGGACTCGAGCCGCGGCGTCCTCGGGAGCAACGCTCAAGAAACTCGCCAACTGGCCGGCAAACGAGTGCTGCACGCCGTCCTCGTCGCATGCCGAGGAACGCACCGCGAGTCGTTCACCCATGGGGCAAAGTGTCCGGACCGCGGCGTCGATCGCCGACCGGACCTCGCCTTCGGGCATCCCCGACAGCGTCGAGGGATTGGATTCCAGAAATGCGGCGTCGGACAACACAACCCATGCGGGAACGGAGAGGCCGCCACGCGCCGCGCGCGCGAGCGCCCGCGCCTTGCCGCCGGCATGAGGCGAGTCGAGAGCGTCGATGGGATCGAGGATCCACGTGGTCATCTGAGCCTTCATCGCGCGCCCTGCCACAACGTCAGCGCCATGGGGGCAGCACCGAGTCCGAGATACATCAGTAGCGTCCAGACTCCAGCCATGACTTCGATCGCCTTGCCGCCGCCGCGGCTGGCGTTTCGCAGGAAACGACGCGCGACCGCGACGCACACCACGATGAGCCCGCCCAGCATGAAAACCGTCGGCACTGCCAATCCGATTTGCGATGCGGCTTTCCCAAGCGGCCGCAGCCGTCAGCACGACAGCCAGGAGCCAGGCCCGGCGGCGCCGTGTTTGCCCCACA
The DNA here is from genome assembly GCA_963773005.1 of uncultured Acidobacteriota bacterium. Lineage (GTDB taxonomy): Bacteria > Acidobacteriota > Vicinamibacteria > Vicinamibacterales > 2-12-FULL-66-21 > DATBJJ01. The sequence continues at coordinate 929,718 of CAVYZR010000008.1, read as the reverse complement.
GGGCGCTGTAAGTTTCGACACCATGCTCTTCGTCAGCGGCGACTCGCGTCTTGCGGCCGATTTCGATGACGATCCCATTGAGGTAGCTGACCACGAGGAACCACAACAACCCGACGTGAGCGGTGCGCTCGCCGGCGACGAGCCAGTCGCACGCCGTCGCGTAGAGATCGATGAGCGGCAGAATCAGCATGTGTGACGCCAGGTAGACGATCGGATGCGTCTTCAGCCAGCGTCGCGCAAAGAACTCTCGCGTCATCAAGCCGAGATAGAGCCACGACGGCACCAGCAGCCATACGAGGGGCGGGTGCAGCCACAACGCGAGTCCCAACTGAACGACAGCGGCGGCCACGCCAATCGCGGCCAGCTCCGGCAGCGTCACCAGGCCGCGCGGCACCGGCCGGTACGGCCGGAATCGGGCGTCGTCTTCGCAGTCCTTGAACTCGTCGGCAATGCGCAGCTGCAGGAAAAACAGGAGCGAAGTCGCAAATGCCACGACGAGCGCCGCCGGCGACGGCGCAACCGCGTGTCCGCGAAGGAGCGACGAAAAGCAGACCGCCGACGCGCTAAAGGCCGCGACGAGCGGCGCGTGCGCTGAAAGCGGAAACCGTTCGCGTTGGTAGATGATCCAGCGGTTCATCGTGTGCCTCTGCCCCGACTTCGCCCATTGGGCTTCGTCGAGGTCTCGCCGTAGCGCTTCGCGCGAAGGCGGATGGCGCCGCGTGCCAGGCGCTGATGCGCGCTGGTGAAGTCGCCCGCTGCCAGCGCGCCGGTGATCGACAGCTCCCCGGCAAGTGCCACCGCCGCGACGATCTCCGCGAACGCGCGCGCGTGCCCGGAACCGGCCACTCGCATGATCTCGAGGCACGCGTGCTGTGAGGGCAGGCCGGTCCCGCCACCAACCGTGCCGACGATCACGCTCGGCAGCGTCACCGCCGCATACAGGCCGCCGTCGCCAGTCGGCTCGAACCGCGTGACGCCGGTGGCTGCCTCGGCCACGCAGGCCACATCCTGACCGCAGGCGATGAACATCGCGGCCAGGCCGTTCGCGTAGTGACCCTGGACGCCGACGCTGCCGCTCATCACGCCTCCGACGACCGACATCCGCCAGTAGTCGAGCATCGCGTCGACCGTCGTGTGCAACCGCTCCGCGACCAGGCTCGGCGGCAGCACGACTTCCGCGCTCACCTTTCTTCCTCTCACGCCGACCAGCGACTGGTGCGTCGCCTTCTTGTCGCCCGAGAGGTTGCTCTCCACGAACCAGTGCCGACAGGCGATCGGCGCGTGAATCTCGATGAAGCGGCAGATCGCGTCCGCGGCAATCGTGGCCATGTTCTGTCCGGCCGCGTCGCCGGTCAGGAACTCGAGAATGAGGTAAGCGTGGTTGCCCTCGATGGCGACACGCATAGTACTCAGCCGGCCGTGTCGGGTCGTCTCGCGCGCCGCCGCGGCGAAAGCGTCGAACGAATGGGAAGCCCAGGCCGCGAAACATTGGGCCTCTGCGATCGTCTCGAAGGCGAACGCGGGCACACGGCTGACACCTTCATTCAGCACGGCCGCCGAGCAGCCGCCGGCCTCGCTCAACAGTTGTGCGCCTCGCGAGTACGACGCGACCAGCGCGGCTTCGGTCGTCGCCAGCGGGATATAAAAGTCGCCGCGCGCATGTGTGCCGTTGATGCGCAGCGGGCCGGCGAGCCCGACCGGGACTTTGACCGTGCCGACGAAGTTCTCGACTGCCCGCGCGTAGGCGTCGCGTTGTTCGAGGGTGCGCGGATCCGCCAGTTCCTCTCGCGATGCCGAGGGGATTCCTGGCAGCGCCCAGCGTTGGTCCAATGCGTCGTCGGTCAACGCGCAGCCACCGGGCACGTGCGGTGGCACGGGGTCGTGCTCGAGATGTGCGCGGCACCCGTCGGCCTTCAAAGAAACCTCCTACTCGGTATGAAGCGAACCGAGATTTCACGTTACAAGGGAGGCAGGACGGCTGTCCTGAGGGAAGGCTGAGAAGTGGTGAAGTATTGGTGAAACCGCGAGTTACACCGCTTTCCAGGTTCGGAAGCCCGCAAAAAGTAGGCCGTGCGACGAGGTAGCGCATACACTCACTGGGGTTCGCGACAGACAAGGGTCAGGTGAGGGAGACAAACATGGCGAAAGTGCTAGTGACCGGAACGAGCGCGGGTATCGGCCTCCAGACGGCGATCGTAATGGGCAGGGCCGGTCATACGGTCTATGCGACCATGCGGAACCTTGAACGCGGCGCTGCGCTTCGTGCGGTTGTCGAAAAGGAACGCTTGCCCGTCTCGATCCTGACGATGGACGTCGATTCGGATGAATCCGTGGACGCGGCAACATCCGCCATCCGTGCCCAGGCGGGCACGATCGACGCGCTGGTGAACAATGCCGGCATCGAGCGCACCGGGTCGATCGAGGGATTGGCGTTCGACGACTTCAAGGCGGCGATGGAGACAAACTACTTTGGCGCAATTCGCACGATTCGAGCGTGGCTGCCAGACATGCGAACAAGGCGGAATGGCTGCATCGTCAACGTCTCGTCCGTGGCAGGACGGATTTCGTGCTCGCCGTTGACGGCGTACGCCGCCTCGAAATTCGCGCTCGAGGCGTTCAGCGAAGGGCTCGCCCAGGAGGTCAAACCCTTCAACGTTCGCGTCGCGATCGTCCAGCCCGGGATCATCGACACAGCCATGGCCCGACGCATCGAGCACCCAGCCGCCGATGCCGCGTATCCACAGGTCAGCCGGTTCGGTCACATGTTCGAGGCGTCACTCGAGACGCCGACGCAGCCGGTAGTGGTTGCCGAGAAAATTCGGGACATCATCGAAAGTGGCACACAGAAGCTCCGCCATCCCGTCGGGCCCGACGCAGAGGCGTTTCTTGGCTGGCGCGCGTCGTTGACCGATGAACAGTGGGTCGAATGGGGAGCACTTCCCGACGACGAGTGGTACGAGCGTGTTCGACAGGATTTCGGCCTGGATGCGCAATCCAAGCGACGGTTGACAGCCGCATCGGCGAATCGACCCTGACATGTGCCATCGATGATCGGCAGGCAGGTAGGCAGCTACCAGATCGTCTCGCTCCTTGGTTCGGGCGGAATGGGAGAGGTCTACCTTGCGCGCGATACAAAGCTGGGGCGAAACGTCGCGGTCAAGGTCTTGCCGTCGTTCGTCGCGAACGATCCCGATCGGCTGGCGCGATTCGGGCGCGAAGCGCGGCTGCTGGCAGCCTTGAACCATCCGAACATCGCGACGATCCACGGGGTTGAAGAGGCCGACGGTGTGCACGGCCTCGTCATGGAGCTCGTTGAAGGACCCACGCTCGCGGATAAAGTCGAGGAGACCTCGCGACACAGGCCGAACGCAGGGTTGACGCTTGCGGAAGCTCTGCGTCTAGGCGGCCAGATCGCGGAGGCACTCGACGCAGCACACGAGAGAGGCGTCATTCACCGCGATCTGAAGCCCGCCAACATCAAACTCACTCGTGACGGCAACGTCAAGATCCTCGATTTCGGCCTGGCCAAGTCGTTCGCGAACGATGGCGCTGGTCACGACCGCGCAGACCTGCCGACGATCACGACCAGTCAGTCACGGAACGAGGTCGTGGGAACGCCGGCGTATATGAGCCCGGAACAGGTGCGCGGGCAGTCCATCGACAAGCGCACAGACGTCTGGGGTTTCGGGTGCGTCCTCTACGAGTTGCTCACGGGTCGACGCGCATTCCCGGGCGAGACGAGCTCTGACGCCATGGCGGCGATTCTCGAGCGCGAGCCGGACTGGGGGGCCCTGCCGGCCGAGACGCCGACACGCATCCAACGGTTGCTGCGGCGATGTCTCGAGAAGGACTCGAAACGGCGGCTGCGAGATATCGGTGACGCCCGGCTCGAAATGCTCGACGGCGCGGGTGATGAGCGGGTAGCTCCGACACCGGCGGCCGCGCGACGGACGCGGTGGTTGATCCCGGCCGCGACATTTGGACTGCTGACAGCGGTGGCGGCCGCGCTCGGCATATCGATGCTCCGCCCGGCACCAGTCGCGCCTGAGGCCCGGCTCGAAATCAATACGCCTTCAACTCGGGACCCATCCCTGGCGATTTCGCCCGATGGCCTGAAGATCGTCTTCGCGGCACGAGACGCCGGCCAGGCACAGCTGTGGTTGCGGTCGCTCGACTCGTCGTCGCCGCGCCGGCTGCCCGGAACTGAGCGCGCCACAGCCCCGTTTTGGTCGCCCGACGGGCGATCGATCGGTTTTTTTGCCGACAATCAGCTCAAGCGCCTGGACATCGACGGTGGGTCAATCAAGACCGTGATGTCCACCATTCCAGCGCCGGGCGGGGGTACGTGGGCCGCCGACGGCACCATCCTCGTTTCTGTGAGCCCCGGACAGCCCTTGTTCCGCATTGCCGCTCAGAGCGGTGAACCGTCTGCCGTGACACGATTCGGGATGCTTCGAGAAAGGACCCACTCGCAACCGCGCTTCCTCCCCGATGGCCGTCATTTCCTCTTCTACGTGAGCGGCAGCGCTGAAGCCACGGGCGTTCATATCGGTCAGCTCGACAATCTCGACTCGAGACGTCTTCTTGGCGCGGACTCAGCGGCCGTCTATACCGCCACCGGACACCTGCTGTTCGTTCGTGACGAAAGGTTGTTGGCGCAACGATTCGACAAGGAGCGGCTGGAGCTAGTGGGAGAGCCATTTCCGATTGTCGAACACGTCGGCGGGGGCATCGCGATGTCCGCAGCGGCCGCCGGACCTGTCGTTTACCGCACGGTATCGAAAGACAGCGGCCAGCGGCAACTCCTGTGGGTCGATCGGTCCGGCAACGAAACACAGAGAGTGATGTATCCCGACACGCAGTCATTGGCTCCGTCGCTGTCGCGGGACGGCCGTCGGGTGGCCGTGTTCCGGCTCGCGATGGGGAATAGCGACATCTGGTCGTATGACATCGGGCGCCGCGCGTGGGACAGGCTTACCGTTCACCCTGGCGATGAGATCCATCCACTTTGGTCGCCAGATGGGTCGCGCATCATCTTCGGCGCCAGGCGCGGCCAAATGGATCTGTACGCGAAGGACCTCAAGACTCCGGCAGGCAGCGGAGAGGAGCTGCTGCTCGCCACCAACGAACCAAAGTTTCCGATGGACTGGTCGCGCGACGGCCGCGTACTGCTGTACAACAGCATGGATCCGAAGCTGGGTCTCGATATCTGGGCGCTGCCGCTCGACGGCGAGCGGAAGCCACGTGCGGTCGTGCAGACGGAGTTCAACGAACAGCTCCCGCAGCTCTCTCCTGATGGCAAGTGGATGGTGTACCAATCCAACAGGACGGGTCGATTCGAGGTTTACATCCAGCCGTTTCCCGGTCCCGGAAGCGACGCGCCCGTGTCGACCGAGGGCGGCGCACAGGCCCGTTGGAATCCCGATGGCAAGGAGCTTTTCTATATCGCGGCCGACGATCGGCTGATGTCGGTTCCGATGCGCTTTTCCGCAAACGGCGACGCTGTCGAAGCCGGGACGCCGCAGGCACTGTTCGCGACGAACGTAGGCAGCACGGCCCCCAACACGAACCGTCAGCAGTATGCCGTTTCTCCCGACGGGCAGTCTTTCATCCTGAACTCACAGCCTGACGCGTCACAGACCTCGCCCATCACGGTCATCCTCAACTGGAAGCCCGCACGATAACCGGCGGCACCGCGGCGGAGACGATGTCTCGTGTCGCGCAGTTCGTGACCGTCCGATAACGGATCGATGGCTGAATTCAGCTGGGTGTGCCCGTCCTGCGGCCGGCAGGTGCCAAAGTCGGTCGAGGCCTGCCGATGCGGATATCGCCCGGACGCGGTGGCTTCGGCCTCCCCCACCACCGAACCTGCTGTGGCCACGGCCTCGAGCGGGCTCTGAACCTCTGGCCGCAGGGCGATCCGGGAAACTATCGCGGCTACTACAGTTGGGTGAAGGGCAGCTGGGTTCTCATGGAGCTCGGCACGATCGCCGCCGGCGCTCTGGCGATCGCGTACCGGCCATTCCCCTTTCTGACCTTCCCGATTGCCTTTGCTCTCTGGTCCATGTCGATGGACCTCACACCGCTCTTGTTCGGCAAGACCGGTACTCCTGGGACGAGCGGAAGTGGGTTTCGATGATGTTCGGCCTGGCAGTCCTTCTCGCCGCCTACCTCGCCGACCTGCGAAACCGGGTGCGCCAGGACTTTGCGTTCTGGGGTTACCTTTTCGGAGTCCTGACGTTCTGGGGCGGGCTCTCGATGATCGAGGGCGGTGGCGAGGCTTCGAAGTTCGTGTACTGCCTGATCAACGTCGCGATGATCGTCGTGTCGGTCCTCCTCCGCCAGCGAGTGTTCCTGGTCTTTGGTGCGCTCGGCGTGCTCGGCTATCTGGGACACTTGTCCTATCGCGTCTTCGAGGACTCGCTGCTCTTCCCGGTTGTCCTGACAGTCGCCGGTATTCTTTTGATCTACCTCGGAGTGCTCTTCAGCGTCACAGCAAGACGATCGCCGCGTCCCTTCGCGATCAGCTGCCGGAGGCGCTTCACGACCTGATTCCGCCGCGCGCCCGTACTTAGCCCCCAACATTCACTTCAGCATTCAGCACTCAGCATTCAGCATTACTCGAGCGGCTGCGATCGCTTTCCGCTCCTACGGAAGAAGCTGTCGACGAGTCCCCAGGCGACCAGGAGCGGCATCATGACGGCCGCCGAGTACATCGCAACCGTCACGCCACCGGGACCGGTGAGCAACGCGCCGATGCGGCTTTTGAACGGGTCGTCGTTCACCAGGTAGGTCCACGTCGCCGACGGGCCCTTGAGGCCGGTGGCCGCGAGATCGAGAGCGCTGCCATCGATTCGCACCAACGCCAAGGCGGCAAGCACCGCTTCGTCGATCGCGTCGTCGATCTGCGAAAACGCGGTAATGGCCTGGCTGGTGAACTGGGTCAGCGGATCGCGACCGCCAAGCCGAACGAGATGGATGCCCTCGCGCACGTCGGCACAGAACGCGAGATGATCGCGCCATGCGCGATCGATGCAGAACAGGGTGACCGTGCGTTCTGCCGCGACGACAACGGTTTCTCCCACGGCCGCGACCAGCGGCTCCCGGCGCTCGGGTGCCGTCTCCCAGATATCGGGCTGGGCGTCGCCAACCAGCAGCGCACGCCGCCGCTCCATGAGCTGCCGGTGCTGCTCCTCGACGACCGCGGCGTACCGTGCCAGTGTCCGGCGAATCTCCAAGTTCTGACCTTCGACGATGCGCTGCGCGCGGGCGATTTCACGCCGCACGACCGGACTCTCGATTGGCGCATCCGACGTCTCCGGAAAGAGTCTCGCCGGAATCAAGTCGCGAATCCCGTACCGCACCAGGAGTTCATCGTCGAGGCACACGAAGAAGCGAGACTCACCCGGATCGCCCTGCCGGCCGGCGCGTCCCCGAAGCTGCAAGTCCACTCGCCGGCTCTCGTGCCGGTTCGTGCCGATCACGTATAGGCCGCCCTGCGCCATGACGCGATCGCCGCCCAGGCGAATGTCGGTGCCTCGACCGGCCATGTTCGTCGAGATCGTGACCGCCCCGAACTGGCCGGCACGCGCGACAATGGCGGCCTCCTCGGCGTCGTTTTTCGCGTTCAGCACCTCGCACGAGACACCGGCGCTGCGAAGTCGCGCCGCGAGGTGCTCCGATTCGGTCACCGTCGACGTGCCGACGAGCACGGGACGGCCGGTGGCATGCGCGCGATGAATCTCGTCGACGATCGCGCGCTCCTTCGCCTGGGCCCCGGTGAAGACGAGGTCGTCGCGATCGATCCGGACCATCGGGACATGCGGAGGGATGACGACGACGTCGAGCCCATAGAGCTGGGCGAAGCTCGGCGGCACAGCTCGTGGCGGTGCCGGTCATGCCGCAGAGGCGCGGGTAGCCACGGAGATAACGCTGCAGCGTCATCGACCCGAGAATGCGGCCGTCAGGCCGTCGCGCGAGCCCCTCCTTGGCCTCGAGGGCAGCTTGCAAGCCGTCCGGCCAGTGGCGATCCGCCACCACTCGGCCGGTGAACTCGTCGACGATCTCGATGCGGCCGCTCCTGACGATGTAGTCAACGTCGCGACGGAGAAGCACCCGGGCGTGGAGCGCGCAGTTGAGGGCCGTGAGCAACTCGATGTTCTCGGCGCTGTGAAGACCGCCGCAACCGAGCGAGCCCTCGACGTGCTCGATCCCTTTCTCGGTGCAGCTCGATGTCGCGCCCGTACTCATCCGCGTCGAAGTGGACGCCGGACACGAGCGACGCGACGAGCGCGGCGAGCCGCGGCGCCAATGACGTGTCGCGGTCGACGCTCCCGGCAATCACCAGCGGGACGCGCGCCTCGTCGATCGTCAGCGAATCGGCTTCATCGACGAGCGCGAAGTGAAACGGACGGTGCACCAGATCGGCAGCCGCCATCGCCAGGAGGTCGCGCAGGTGATCGAAGCCGGCCTCTTTCGCCGTGACGTAGGTGACGTCCGCGTGATAGGCGGCGCGCCGGTCGGCCGGCGCCATTCCCTGCTGAACGCAGCCGACCGACAGCCCGAGCAGACGATAGATCGGCCCCATCCACTCAGCATCGCGACCGGCCAGATAGTCGTTGAAGGTCAGGACGTGCGCGCCGCGATCGGCGAAAGCATTGAACGCCGCCGGCATCACCGCCGTCAGCGTCTTTCCTTCTCCCGTCAGCATCTCCACGACAGTCCCGTCGTCGAGCGCGAGCGCCGCGACGATCTGCTCGTCGAAGGGGCGCTGGCCGAGCGCCCGGCGCGAGGCCTCGCGGACGAGCGCGAAGAACGGCGCCCGTAGCGCGAGGCGATGCTCGCCCGCGCGTGCCCGGGCTTGCAGCGCCCGGCTGCGGCCGAGGATCTCGTCGTCCGAGAGCCGGCGACACTCACTCTCGAGGGCAGCGATGACGGCGAGCGGCGGCTGATAGCGGTCGAGATCCAGGCGAACCGTCGAGCCCTGGAGCCGCTGCATGTCGTACTTCCAGCCTGGCGCCCGATTTGAAACGATGGCTGTCTTCACCAAGTCCCCCTGTCCGCCGAGACGCCGACGAGGGCACTGCCTCCGGGGTCAGATCTCGATTTTCTACGCCGGCGCGTGACTGGATGAGCCCAGCGTAGAAAATCGAGAGCAGACCCCGCGTGGTGGTCGGCGAGATTTTGAGAAAACTGATGACTGCGTCGTTACGCGAGGGGACGGGACGGGGGACCGCGCGAGGAAACGACCGAGAGCAGGGAGACGGGCTGTTCTTCGACGGGAACGAGCGGGCTGTCAACCGCGACGACAACTTCGTCGGGAAGGAGGACCCATTGCGGCTCGAAAAGCGCATAGTCGAGCGCGCAGAACCCAGGCAGGAACGCCGCCAGCACGATGACGACGACGCAAAAACCGGCGACCGACCGATGCGGCCTGGGCATGTGCTGCAAGGTATTGTAGCTGGTTGCCTAGGATCAGGCCAATCACGGCTTCTTCATGCCCGCCTCAATGATGAGGCCCGTCCCAAGCTCCCGCGCCGTCAGCTCGAGCCGGTCGTAGCCGAATGCCTCGGTCAAGAAGGCAGCGACGACGAGCCGCGGCAGGGCACGGTCGATGTCTTTCCGTTGTTTCAGCGCCTCGAAATCGCTGGCGCTGGACCTTGTAATCTGGTCGAGTCGTAGCTTCAACTGCTGGAGCGTGAAGACGCGTCCGTCGACGTCACGCCGATCGAACAGGACGTCGGCCATCTCCCCAAACTCCACTCCGACGAGCACCTTCTTGGCGCGCATGAAGGGGGCCTTGGCCGCCTCCAGTTTCAAGCGATCGCGAAACGCTTGAACAGCAGCATCCGGATTCTCAGCCGCCGCGAAGAACGTCTCGTACGCGGCCCGGTAGCCCAGGCCGAAGACGACGTAGCGCGTCGCGGGCCCCTCGGTGGAAACGAGCTCGATACTCCGGCTGCCATTGTCGATGACGGCGTATCCCTCGCGGCCGAGCGAGCCAACCAGATATGCAAGCTCCGATTCTCGACGCTCGGTCGCAATCTCCATCGAGATGCGGTGCCTGGCGGCGAGCGCGATGACCGTCGCGCCATTGGGCGCCTCACGGAAAGCGGCGGTGCCAATCGCGACGATGCGCGTCACTCCTTCGTTTTGACAGGAGCGAGCAAACCCGATCAGCGTCTCTTCGATCTCCGCCAGCTTGGCGTCGCTGATTCCACCATGCCTGGCGACGTCGTCGCCAACCCCGAGCGTCTTTGGCTCGATGCTCTTCTGTTCGTAGCGACCGCTCTCGAACGAACCGACGATCCGCCTGAATGTGTTACTGCCCATGTCGATCGCGCAGATTGGTCTTGGCGCCTGGGGCGCTGTGCCAGCGGCGATAGATACGATGAGGACAAGTGATGGGATAACCACGGTCTACCGTTGCACGACGTCTGAGGTCGTTCGCGGCGCAGCGCCTGATGGAGCGCCGACGAGCGCGTTGAACACCAGCTTGAAGGTGCCGTGTGTCTGATCGCGATGTTGGGGACGGAAGCCGATCAGGACGACTCTGCCGCTGCCGTACTTGACGGTAACCGCAGCGGCCTTCTTCGCAATCACTTCTTCGCCGAGCAGCCACCCGCTCTGAAGGATGTCCCGCTCGATATAAGTCGAGTAGATCTCGACGTCCTGGCTCGTTTCGGTTGACGTCACTTCATACGCCTGACAGCCGGGCATGAACAGCGCCAGGCCTTCCTCGGGCATGCCGAACGCCAGCGGATGCCGCGTGTCGAAGCGCACGCGAAGCGTCGAGCCCGGAGCCCAGAATTCCTTCGACGGCAGGCCCGCGACGACGTTGCGCAGGGGCAGGCCGAAACGCTGGATCGGCAGATCGCCGGCCTGGCCGAACGTGACCAACGTGCCACCCTTCTGCACAAACCCCTGCAGAGCCTTGACACCGTCGGCGCCAAAGCCGCTGCGATACTCGGGCGGCGTGAGGTCGGGGCCGGCGGCGGCGCCGCCGCGTCCACCTCCGCCGCCTTCCTGCGGCCGCTCGCCGGTCATCGCCGAAATCGAATCAGAGGGCAAGACGATGACGTCGAAGCTCGCGTTGAGGTCGCCCTTTTTCAACTCGGCGTCCATCAGGGACTTGAACGGCACATTGAATTGCTCGAACATCAGGCGCGTCCAGCCTTCGTCCATGTTGCCGCCGCCGTAACGCTGATAGATCGCGATCCTCGGCTTGCGAATCTCGTATGCCGAAGCCGGCGCAGCAGCCGGGAGCGCCGTGAAATCGACGCCGGTTTGCTTGGCCACCGCGGCAACATCCGCGTTCGCTCCGCCAGCCACGATGAAGTCGCCCGCGATAAGCCCGTCGGCGCGCGGCACGCGCCGCACGGCAACGCCCTTCTCGAGCAGCAGGTTGACGGCTCGGAAGCTGTCGTTCAGTTTCGTGCTTAAAACGTATCCGTTCGGCGCGCTCGCCGCGACGGTGCCGGCAGGAGCCAAAGGCGCTGCGAGCTTGGTCATGTCCGCCGCGATCGACTCGCCGATGGCGTCCGCACGCACGCCCATGAACTCGCCGAATGTGTCGGTCGCCATGTCATAAGGGCGAATGGGATTGCCCTCCCGATCGCGCGTGTAGGTGTTGTCCGGATAAAAGGTCCGACCGAGCATCCACCGGACGAGGCCGACCTTTGGCTGCGCCATCGGCACGACGAAGGATCCCGGACCGTAGGCGCGGCCGTCGGCGACGAGTTGAGCCTTGACCTGCTGGACCTCGACGCCCGAATCGAGGAGCGCGTTGACGAGTTTCCGGGCCGTAAGCGGATCGTGCTGCGTCGCGGGGATGACATACGCCTTGACCGCTCCCTTGGCGCCGCGCTCGGTCTGGCGAGTGCCTTTGAGGTACATGTTCCACAACACGGTCTCGCGGTTTCGCGCGGCCAGGTCGACCGTCGCCCAGGCGGCAATCTTCTGTTGCTCGACGATGTCGCGCACGCGCCACCAGCCGCCCGGCCACAGGCTCGGCATGTTGGTCTGCGACTCGTAGGCCGGCAAATTGCGTGGGCCGCCTCGGAGCTGATCGGGGTGCAGGAACATCGGCGTCGCCAGCCGCGCGCTCGCCGACTCGGTGAGCATCCCCGCGATATTGTGAAACGGCGTGATCCAGTGGAAGCCCATATGGCCCCAGCCCGAATAGATCGCCGAGCCGATGACGCCGGTCTTACCCTCGGCCTCGAGCCGATTGCCCATGTGCGCGCCCCACCAGGCCATCTCGCGCCAGACGAGCGGATCGGCATCGGGGCGAATCGGCTCGGCGTACGGCGGGATATAGAGTCGGGCGTTGCCGCTGCCCATCTGATGGTGGTCGACGTACGCCTGCGGCATCCAATCCCGATACATCAGCCTGGCGAGATGCTGCGACTCGGGCAGGTTGAGCGCAAAGCCATCGCGATTGTTGTCGTGGCCGGAATATTTCTGGTACAGCCACGGCAACCCCGCCGCTTCGTGGGGCGTCCCGACATACTTCATATACCAGTCGGCGATCATCTGCGTGCCGTCGGGATTGATCGACGGCGCGACAATGCTGATGACGCTGTCGAGCATCCGCTGCGCTTCCTCGTCGGTCCGGGTGACGCTGTCGTAGACGAACTCGGCGGCAGTCTGCGACGCCGCAACCTCACTCGAATGCAGCGCAAAGGACTGGATGATGACGGCACGGCCTTCGGCCACCAGCTTCCGGGCTTCGCCCTCGCCAAGGCCGCGCGGGTCGGCCAGGCGGGCGTTGACCTGCTTGTAACGATCCAGCTTGGCGAGGTTGGCAGGCGACGAAATGAAGATGGCGACATACGGGCGGCCCTCGCTCGACTTGCCCAACTCGACGAGCTTCATCCGGTTCGACCCCTTGGCCAGCTGCTGGTAGTACGCAAGCAGCCTGTCCCAGTTGACGAGCTTTCGATCGGCCCCCATCCGGAACCCGAAAAATTGTTCGGGCGACGACAGCGCCGGTTGCGCTGCGGTCTGCGCGGTCCCGCTTCTCGAGTAGGCGCCCGACCCGAGAAGGAACAGCGCGAGCATCGTGGCAAGTCGAGTGGGGCGGCGTGGTCTCATCAGATGCTCCTTCAGCAATGCGGTCGCTGCTCCCCTGTCAACTGCTTGACCCTAAGAAAAAGACGATGGTTCGAAGCGCCTGCTGAGGGCTGGGAACGTATACAAACCGTGAGTGGCAGGCGTCGGCGGGGCCCAGTATACCAAGGGGATCGGCCCCATTCAGTAGCCTTGCCTCATACGTCCAAAGGCGATAGGCTTCGACGTTTCAGGAGTCTGAAGTCGGAGTCAGGAGGGGTCTGGACGCGTCTAAGCCACGAGCCCGCCCGATTCAGCCACGGCCTGTCGTGATCGTGTAACGGCCCCTCGTCATCGCACGCTCCTGTGGCCTTTTGATCGGCTGACTTTGCAGGCGTACGGGCAGAGTCTGGCGTGTTCTCGAACCCGGGCGGTTCCTATGCTGCGGGCAGGCTTCTTGCCAACTACTCACACATCTCGGAGTTCATCGTCAGGACGATCAACCTCATCTCAACGAGGGCCGGTCGTTGTGTTCGGATTGCGCCAGGAGACTCGTTTCGGTCGAGGAGGCTAGCAATGAATCGACAGTTCACCCGCTCCGTGCTTTCGGTGACCCTTGCACTGGGCATCGTCCTTCTGTTCTGCGGGTCGGCGTTCGCGCAGGACGTCAAGTACAACTACGCGATGGGCACGAACTTCGCCAAGTACAAGACCTACAAGTGGGTGGATATCCCAAACCAGAACCATCCTGACCAGCTGACCGATCAGCAGATCAGGACCGCGATCGAGACGACGCTCGGAACCAAGGGGTTCACGAAAGCGACGGGCGATACTGCCGACCTTTTGATTGCCTACCAAATCGCCGTGGACCAGGAACGGCAGTGGAACGCCTACGGCGGCATGGGTGGCCTGCGGTTCGGCGGCATGGGCACGGCGACCAGCTCGAAGATCGACATCGGCACGCTGGTCTTCGACGTGTACGACCCAACGGCCAAGCAGCAGATCTGGACAGGACACGCGACCAAGACGATGAATCCGAGCAGCAATCCTAAGAAAAATCAGGAGAATATGCAGAAGAGCATCAACAAGCTGCTCAAGAACTTCCCGCCGCCGGCCAAGTAGCCGGCGACTGAGTCCTGGGACACCAAAACGCTGGATGCCGGAATCGCATATCGGACAGTCGAAACCATGAATCATCATTGACGCTCGAAAACATGAGTCATCAGTTCGTAAGGGCCGTGGCAACCGTCTGTCTCCTCACCGTAACGTCTTCAATCGGGTACGCCCAGCAGGCCGCCGCGCCAGCGGCTGGTGGCGAGAGCGTGGAGCTCGCCAAGAAGCTGTCGAATCCGATTTCGGACCTGGTGAGCGTGCCGTTCCAGTTCAATTGGGAGCAGAACGTCGGCCCCTCCGAGCTGACCCGGTTCATCCTCAACGTCCAACCTGTCAAGCCGTTCGAGCTCAACTCCGACTGGAACTTGATCACCCGTATCATCATGCCGCTCGTCAGCCAGCCGCCGCTTTTCGCCGGCGACGCGGCGACGTTCGGCATCAGCGACATCACGGCCTCCTTCTTCTTCTCACCACGGAAGGAGAGCGGGTTCACGCTTGGCGCGGGACCCGTCTTCGTAGTGCCGTCGACGAGCGAGCCGACGCTTGGCTCTGGCAAGTGGAGCATGGGACCGACGGTTGTAGCGTTGCGACAAGAAGGACCGTGGACCTACGGTGCGCTGTGGAACCAGGTGTGGTCGTTCGCGGGGGATCCGAGCCGGGCGGACGTGAACCAGATGTTCCTCCAGCCGTTTCTCGCCTACCAGGTCACGCATACGATCACGCTCACCGTCCAGTCGGAGATGACCGCGAACTGGGAGGCCGACGACCAGCAGTGGACGGTGCCGCTCAATTTCCTCGTGTCGAAGTTGTCGTCGTTCGGGCCGTTCCCGGCAAGTTACGCGATCGGCGTCGGCGCGTTCGTGGCGCATCCCGACGTCGGACCGTCATGGAAAATCCGCGGCCAGATCACGCTGCTGCTGCCGAAGACGCGGAAGTAACTGGCGGTTTGTGACGGAAGAATTGTGTCGTGTGGAGTTGGTGAGGAACAGACAGGTTGAAGCGGTGCGACTTTCCGCCCCGCAATTGGAGGCCAGAATGTGTAAACAGCTTCGTGTGCTCAGGAACGCCGCCATCCTCGGCGCGGCCCTCGCGATCGTCATGCCGCTTGCGGCCCAACAACCGCCAGCATCACCGGCGGCGGGAACGCCGACGCAGACGCCAACGAAGAAGGATCCCCTGCGTTTCACCGCGTTCAACGTCAGCATGCCCACGGGCATGGCCGGCGTGACCGAGATCGCCATCGAACGGTGGTCGACAGTCGCGGAGCGCACGAAGCTCCTCGAGTTCGTCGAAACAGCGAAGTACGGCGAAGGCGGCCAGCGCAAGCTGCTCAACGCGCTGCAGAAGGTCAAGCCGCGCGTCGGGTTCATCCGCACGCCCAACAGCATCGGGTGGGATCTCCGCTACGCCGTCGAGAACACGTTGGCGGAGGGCGTGCGGCAGCTGGTCATCTGCACCGACAAGCCGGTCAGCTTCGCGGCGGCAGCGAGCGACTCGCGCGCCATGGACTACCCCTTCACGCTGATTGAGATGAGGTTCAATAAGCCGGGCGAAAAGGGTGAGGGCAAGATGCTGACGGCGACGTCAATCTTGACCAAGAACGGGCGGCTCGAACTGGAGAACTACGGCCAGGAGCCGGTGCGGCTGACGCAGATCACTGAAGAAGAGAGAAAGAAGAAGTCGTAGTTGCCTTCGCGCTGGGCCTGGTCCTGTTCGCAATCGGTCGATTGATTCGAGCTGACCGCGCAGGGCCAGCGTCTCGGCTCGAATTCACGAAGTCGCCGGTCCCGGTCCAGACTGTCATCTCGCGCCATCGCGGCTGGTGCACCGGCCGAACCCTGCGCCGCAATAGACAAAAGGAAGCAGCAATGAAGAATGCAACGACGCTAGGAACCGTAGTGATCGCCGGGCTTTTTGCGGCTGCGTCCAGCCTCATCCTGGCGCAGAGTACCGGCACGGGCCCCGCGGTGAAGCCGGCCGCAGTCGCGAAGAAAGCCGGAACCGCGCCGCCCGCTGGCGCGAAGACCGCGAAATCCGCCGGCGGCCCCGGTGCAAAAGTCTCGACCGCCAACAGCGCGACCGACGACGATAGCTTCTGGGTCGAGAAGCTCGACGTCGACGGCGACGGCGATGTCGAGGACGCCAACCTGGTGTGGGACGACGAGGACGGGATCCTGTTTTCGTACAGCGTCGGCGCCTTCGGGTGCAAGAACGGCGGCACGGCCACAACCGAGTTGCTCATCGGGATCAACGCCGCTGGTAATCCGCGGAAGCGGCCGGCAGGCTCCGGGTTCTGGATCGCCAGCCTCGACAAGGGCGAGTGCGGCGCTCAGGCCGCGGGGATGTGGGGCTGCAAGTTCGACGCGAGTGGCGCCGAGACGGCCTGCGGCGTCGCCGCGATCGACGAGAAGACCGACGACCTCATCATCGCGACAGCCGCTAAGTAACGGGTTCAAGGGGTTCAAGGGTTCAGGGGGTTCACGGGTTCACGGGGTTCTCTCGAACCTTATGAACCCAGTGAACCTTATGAACCTCTAGGTATAAACAAATGGGCAACAAGAGACTCCAGAAGCGAACAGCAATCGTCGCCATCGCGAGCCTGTTCGTGTCTCCAGGGTTTCCTGGCGGGCTGCTGCTCGCGACCGCACCGCTGGCAGTCCCTCAAGGCATGAACCAGCCGTCGCTGGCGTCGGTCGCGGCCACGACACCAGTGCCAAGCGATGGGGGCTGGCCCCGGACCAACGTCACAGCAAGTGGCGCCACGCTCATCATCTACCAGCCTCAAGTCGCGAGCTGGGCGAACCAGAAACACGCGGTGTTCTATTCGGCCATTTCGTACATGCCGCAAGGCGCGCCAAAGGCCGCGCTCGGGACGATCAAGGTGGAGTCCGACACCAGCGTCTCGGTCGGCGAGCGGCTGGTCAACTTCTCTGAGTTCAAGATCACCGAGTCGAATTTTCCAACGGTTCAGCGGGACGAGCTTCGGACGCTCATCGAGGAAATCACAGCGGCGACTCCGCCCAACCTGCGCGTGATCTCGCTCGACCGTATGTTGGCCAATATCAACAAGAGTGAGATCATCCCGAAGAACGTCGAAGGCGTGAAGGCGGATCCGCCGACGATCTTCTTCAGCACGACCCCAGCAGTGCTTGTCAACCTCGATGGCGATCCGATTTGGAACTCAATCGCAGGCAACGATCTCAAGTCGGCCGTCAACACGAACTGGGATCTGTTCGAATACAGCCAGGCCCAGACCTTTTACCTGCGCGACAACGACATCTGGCTGAAGGCCACCGACGTCAAGGGGCCCTGGGGGCCAGCCGGCGATTTGCCGGACAGCTTCAAGAAACTGCCCGACGACGACAACTGGAGAGAGGTGAAGGCGAACGTCCCCGGCAAGAAGGTCAGCGCGAGCAAGGCGCCCAAGGCGTTTGTCAGCACGACACCTGCCGAGTTGATCCTGTTGCAGGGTGCACCGAACTACCAGGTCGTGCAGGGTGCGCAGCAACTCCTGTGGGTGAGCAACACCGCAAGCGACGTCTTCCGGATGGGGAAGACCGGGCTCGTGTACTTCCTCGTGTCTGGACGCTGGTTCTCGGCGCCAGATTTCACCGGACCGTGGACGTTCGCCACGCCAAACCTTCCCGCCGACTTCAAGGCGATTCCGCTCGACCATCCACGCTCGCGCGTTCGAGCGTCAGTGCCAGGCACTGATGAGGCGATCGAAGGCGTGCTGCTCGCCGAGATCCCGCAGACGGCGCGCGTCAACAAGTCTCTGAAGGCGCCCGACGTGGTCTACCAGGGCGCGCCCGAGTTCAAGCCGATCGAGAAGACGACCGTCGAACGCGCGGTCAACACCGACAAGGACATCATCAAGGTCGGCGACCTCTACTACATGTGCTTCCAGGGCGTCTGGTTCATGGCGTCGGCGCCGACCGGCCCGTGGGAAGTGACGGGCACGGTCCCGAAGCAAATCTACGAAATCCCGGTCAGCTCACCCGCTTACCCAGTGACGTACGTCACCGTCGAGCAGTCAACGTCGGACGCCGTCGTCTTTGCGACGGCGATGGCCTACACTGGGCTGATGGTCGCGTGGGGATGCGCGGTTTGGGGCACTGGCTACTACTACGCACCCTACATCCACTACGGCGCGTATCCGATCTACTATCCGCACTATCCGACCTACGGTTATGGCGCGGTCTATAACCCATGGACAGGTTCGTACGCGCGTGGCGCGGTTGCGTACGGTCCGTACGGGGGCGCCGGAGTCGGCGCGCGGTACAACCCCGCCACGGGGACCTATGCGCGCGGGGCCTCGATGTGGGGACCCTACGGCGGCGCGTCTGCCGGACAGGCGTATAACGCGCGTACCGGCACCTATGCGCAGGGCGGGATGGTCTACGGACCGTACGGCGCGCGAGGCGCAGCGCAGGCCTATAACCCTCGCACTGGCGCCTACGGCGCGACCCGCCAGGGCTCGAACATGTATGGCAACTGGGGCGCCAGCGAAGTGCAACGCGGCGATCAATGGGCCGCGGCCTCACACACGACGAACTACGCGACCGGGACCACGACTCGGACGGCGGCAACGAGTGGGGGCGGCGCGGCCGCCAGCCGATCGGGCCCGGCGGGTAACTCGGTCGCCGGCCGAACAGCGAGCGGTGACCTGTACGCGGGCCACGACGGCAATGTCTACAAGAACGAGGGCGGGAGTTGGCAGAAGTACGACAACGGCGGATGGAACAACGTCCAGGCGTCGGGTCAGCTGCATAACGATTGGGCAGCACGTGGGGAAGGTGCCACGCGCTCGAATGAGTTCAGTAGCCTGAGAAGCCGTGGCGGCTGGGGATCGGGCAGTTTCCGGCCAAGCGGCGGTGGATTCCGCGGCTTCGGTGGCCGGCGGTGACCGATCTCTGATACACGTAGTGTCCGCCTTCAGGCGGACCAGGCACGTCCGGCTAGAGCCGGACACTACGTACACCTGACCCGGATCACTTAATCAGGAGGCATGACATGGAGAGCAGTTTGATCGGCGGATTGCGACACGCCGTTGCGCAACACTGGTGGGTCCTACTGCTGCGCGGCCTCGTCTACATCGCATTGGGCCTCATGGCATTCTTTACGCCAGGCATCACGCTCGCGTCGCTCATCCTGCTGATCGGTGTGTGCTGTATGGTCGACGGGATCGCGTCAATCGCTGGCGGGCTGCGCAGCAGCTTCTGGCAATCGACACTGGTCGGCGTGGTGAGCATCCTCGCGGGCCTCGCCACCTTCTTCTATCCTGGCGTCACCGCCATGGTGCTCCTCTACCTGATCGCCTTCTGGGCGATCGCGCGCGGCGTGCTGGAAATCATCGCGGCGATCGAGTTCAGGAAGGTCATCGAGGGCGAGCTGTTGCTCGGCCTGGCAGGGCTGCTGTCGATTGCGTTCGGGATCTTCATCGTCATGAGCCCGGGCGCCGGGGCGCTGTCGATCGTGTGGGTGCTCGGCGCGTATGCGCTGGTCTTCGGCCTCACCCTCGTGATCCTCAGCTTCAGGGTGAAGTCGCTAGCATAGGGTTCAAAAGGTTCAGGAGGTTCAGGAACCCCTGAACCTCCTGAACCTTATTTTGCGGCCTTAAGAAACGCCAGCAGATCCGACAGCTCCTGGCGTGTGAGCATCTCGGCGTAGCCTGGCGGCATCAACGACACTGTTCCGGGCTCGATGTCGGCGACCTCACCGCGGGGGATGCGGGTATCCGAGCCGGTGGCGTTGGCCAGCACGACTTCATCCTGCGCATCGCTGCGGAGCACGCCGCTCCGCAACGCGCCTGATCGCGTGCGGACGGTAACCGGTTCGTAGCCGCGTGCAAAGCTGGCACTTGGGTACACGACGGCCTCGAGAAGATCGCGCTCGCCTCGGACCTGGCCGATTTTCGTGAGGTCGGGACCGATTCGGCCACCGATATAGCCAATCGCGTGGCAGGAGAGACACGCGGCCTTCGGACCATTGAAGACCGTCTGACCTCGACCGACGTCGCCGCCCTGTACGGTCGTCAGCAGGGTTTCGAGCCGCGCGGCCTCCTTCGCGGCGTCTGCGTTGACCGACGTCAGCAGGGTCTCCCCCGCTTTCTTCACCGAGTCGGGGTACTTCTCGAGTCGAGGCCGCAGGGCCTCAGCTCGGAGGCTCGACCGCGCCTTCGATCGGCCGAGCGCCGCTATCATCGACAAGCCCACCTCTTCGTCACCTGAGTTGCCAAACGCCTGCAGGAGGGATGGCAGCTCCAGCGGCCCGCCGATCTCGAGCGCGGGCGCGAGCGCGAGCAACTGGCTCCGATCGAGGCTGGTTTTGGCGACGACGGCTGCCGCACTGGCGCGGAGCGACGCGCGTTGAGCAGGCTCGAGGCTTGTCCGCACCAATGCGAAGAGGTCCGGATCGAGGGAGGCGGCAGGCGCACGCGCCGTCAGGGCATCGAGCCGAACAGCCGGGGCTCGAGCCGGATCGCGCGCAACGCGCAGTAGCGCGGACTGAAGCTCGACGGACGAATCCTTTGGCGCCGGCACGGCGCGGGCAACAGCGACGGCCTCGCGCGTCAACTCGTCGTTGCTTCCGGGGCTCCCAACCACCACACGCGACAGCGCACCGACCCACACCGCGGGCAGTTCCTTCAGGCGCGAGGCGGCGGGCGCGGACGTGGACGCAGCGACCGCCATCGCGCGGAGCGCGATCAGTTGTGAACCGGTCGATGTGGCGCTGACGGCCACGCGCGCGACGAGCGACTGGACTGCGGGGTCACCCGAAAACCTCGCAAGCTTCTGCGACAGGTCGTCCCGTTCGGCGCCGCCGAGATCGGGAGCCGATACGCGCGTCTCGAAAAACCCGGCAAGAGCTCCACCCCATTCCGGGTGGCGAAGCGCGATCCACCAGGCGGTGTCTTTGAGGACCGGGTCCGACGAGTCGAGCAGCGGGATGAGCCCCTCGGGCTTCAACTGGCCTCCGTCGATCTGATCGAGCGCGATCAAGGTGGCGCGCCGCGAGCGTGGAGCGCTGGCCTTCAGACCCGCGCTGGCAGTCGTCGCGGCATTTCCGATCTCGATGAGCGCGTAAGTCAAGGAATGTTCGAGCACACGGTCCGACGCGGAGGCCGAGGCCTCGACGAGCGCCGGCACGGCACGCGCATCGCCGATGCGTCCGAGCGCCTCGGCGGCAGCGCGCTGAACTGCGGGCTGGGTGGACTGCACGGCCGTCAGCAGCGGCGGCACCGCTGCACCGTCACGCCACAAGCCGGCCGCGTAAATCGCCGAGCGGCGGACGCTCTCGTCACGATCGCTCAGCACGGATCGGATCGCGTCACGAGCCGGCGCCCCGTCGATTCGCGTGAGCGCCCAGACGGCATTGCGGCGCGCCTCCTCGACATCAAGGCCGGCCAGGCGGTCAGGGCGCGCGCTGGTCAGCACCGCGATGAGTGCCGGCACCGCCGCGTTTCCCGCCTTGGCCAGCTGCTGAATCGACTTCTCCCGCACCGCCGGCCGCGGATCGTCGACGAGCTTCGTTAACTCGGCCGGCGTCATCGACGCCCACTGAAGCTGCGTGCCGCGCGGATCGTGCACTGGCGCGGCGCCGGCACGGCGGATGCGGTAGATCGCGCCGAAGACTTCCGGCTTGGCCAGTTGCGAAGTCGGGCAGCAGAGTTTGTACCAGGGTCCTGTATCGACAACCAGCAGGCTCCCATCTGCATCCTCGACGACGTCGGTTGGATGAAAATCGCGGTCTTCGGAAACGAGAAAGTCGGCGTCCCGGCTCCGGAACGTTGCGCCGTCTGGCTGGAGCGCGTGACGCGTTACCTTGCGCAGGTTGAACATCGCCGCAAAGAAGTTGTCCTGGTAGTCGGTGCCAAACACGCGCGAAGTGTAGCGGGTCAACCCAGCCGGCACGGCCGGGCCAAGTTCGCACATCACCGGCATGAGATCGCCGGTCCGCTTGTGGCCATCGATGACGGCGTGCGGCTTGCCGTAGACGCCGCCGTAAATGGCGTGAATCAGGCCGTCGCGCCGGCCAGCCTGCGGGTGTTCGACGAACGTGGACGTCAGAATCCGCTCGCCCGTCGGTGTGAACGCCACGTCGACGGGATTGTCCATCCCACCGGTCATGACGACTTCGATCGCCGGATGTCCGGGTCGCCGTCTCAGGACATGGGCGGCGCGCGTGACGAGTGCGGGCCCTGGCGTCCGCTCGTAGGTCTGCTGAGCGAAGGCACCCTTGGTCCAGTAGATCCACCCGTCGGGGCCAAGGTACGGACCATGCAAGTCGTTTGCGCAGCCCGTCAGCGTCAGGCCCTGGAACCACTCTTCGCGCTGGTCGGCAACCCCGTCACCATTGGTATCGGTCAGCTTCCAGATGCTCGGCGGCGCCGCCACGTACAGCGACCCATCGAGCCACATCGTCCCTTCCGGCAACATCATCTTGTCGGCAAAGACGACGCTCTTGTCGAAACGACCGTCGGCGTCGGTGTCTTCGAGCCGCACGATTCGGTGGGGCCTGTCCGCGAGTTGCTTCTCCACACGGTCGTTCGAGCCTGAGGAGTCCGCGACGTAGAGCCTTCCCTCGTCGTCGAAATCGCCGACGATCGGGCGGTCGACGAGCGGGGGCCCCGCCACGCGCTCCACAACGAAGCCCGGCGGGACAGTGAACGCCGGCCCTGCTGATGACGGTGTCTCTTGCGCGCGCGGCAGCACGACGAAAATCAGGATGGCCGCTATGCACCCACCAGCAAGAGCTGCGGCCTGGAGCCTCGACGTGCCCGGCTTGAGTGTGTTCATAGTGCGGTCACAGCTTACGCGTCCTCGTTGACATCGTCTACGCGTCAGCGTTCGTTGCGGCCTGTTCAGCCGCCCGGCGCACCCGCCAGGCCTGCCACAAGTGGCGGCGCTCGTGGGCGGGGATGACGTGCAGTCCCGTCGCGAGACTGAACCGCACGCCCCGGATGAATGGATTAGGGAACCGCACGCTGGCCAAATCAAGATCTGCGTGCGCGCGCAGGAATGCTCGCACTTCGTCCTGCGAAGCGGTGAAGCTCGCGTAGGCATCCGCGAGCGGCGGCGATGCTCGCGGCTCAATGGCTTTCGGCGCTTTGCCCTTGAGCTGCGGCTTGACCGGCGGCTCGAGCCAGCGCACGAACAACCGGCCGACGAAGCCGGGACGGGCAGCACCGGTTCGCCGCCGCCCTTCGCGGCGCGCGCGCACAGCCGGCTCGCCCATCGCCTGCAGGTAGACGCGGTTGCCGGTCGCCAGATGGTCGAGGCATTCCGCCACGCTCCAGGATCCTGAGTTCTCGCGCCACGCGCCCCGCTCCTCCGTCAACCCGGCGACGAGCTCGCCAGCGTCCTGGTCCACCCGAGCAAGCTGATCTTCCAGGTCCCTGATGTCTGCAGGAAGGCTCATGCCGTCCCCCTCAGGCGTAGCGTAGAAGATTCGTCGGCGCTTAACGCAGAAAAAGCGTTCACCGCCGAGAACGCTGAGCCCCATAGTACTTCTCTGCGCTCTCGGCGCCCTCAGCGGTGAAAGGCTCTTGGGCCTGCTCCGGCTCGTGACGAGCGTTCTGTTCCTGTAAAGTGAGGGCGATGGAGCCGTTGAGCGACCCCGTCATACGCCGGCTGGGGATCGACGACCTCGAAGCCGCCTTCGGGTTGAGTACCAGTGCCGGTTGGAATCAAACGGCCGACGACTGGCGGATGTTGTTTCGGTTGGCCCCCGACGGGTGCTTCGCCGCCGAAACTGACGAGCGCATCGTCGGCAGCGCGATTGGCATCGATTACGTCAGCTACGGGTGGATCGCGATGATGCTCGTGGAACCGGTCTATCGCGGTCGTGGGGTCGGAGGCGCTCTGCTCGAGGCCGCAATGGGCGCCATCCGTGCCGAACTCCCGATTCGCCTCGACGCTACTCCCTTGGGCCGCCCGCTCTATCAGCGCCACGGCTTTAAAGACGAGGCGACGCTTACGCGTTACGCTCTCACTGCCCCACCCGGTCCCAGGCACGAACGCGGCAATCCCCATCAACCGTCGCGCGTGCAGCGACTGACCGCAAGCGACCTGAAGATCGTGATCGAACAAGACCACGAGACCAGTCGACCGCGGGGCCAGTTGCTCGAGTGGGCGTTCGACCGGGCGCCAGACTATTGCCACATCGTCCACGTCCCTGATCGCATTGCCCAGTATTGTCTGGGCCGGCAGGGCCGGCTGTTCGACCAGATAGGACCGGTGGTCGCCAAAGACGACGAGGCCGCCGACGCCCTCGTGCGTGCCGCGCTCTCTGCTGCCGGCACCAGGCAAGTTATCGTCGATGCATTCGACGCGCACCACGCATTCGCGGCATCCCTCCGTCAGCGAGGCTTCGAGCATCAACGACCGCTCTACAGAATGTGCCGGCCTGCGCGCCAGCCATCGGCCGCGACGCGTCGACACACGCCCGTCGAATTCGCGATCCTCGGACCAGAGTTCTCGTGACTTTGGGATCCTATCCCGGAGGGTCCGGAGTTCACGGAAAAAGCTTCACCACGGAGAGACACGGAGCGCACGGGGACGCACGGAGGTTGTCACGCTGCATTCACGTCAACTGTTTGTCGCTCGAGGTCTTGGCGTTGAGAGGCAGTACACGGAGCCTGCTTGGACCGCGCCAAGCGCGGTGGGGTTGATGCGAGGCACCGAAATCGCAAGCACCCTTGCATTTCAGGGGGTGTTTGCGATTCTGGTCCCTCGCATCAACCCCTACGCCGGCCTGCGGCCGGCGTCCAAGCCGGCCGCAGCTCGACGGCCTCCGTGCGTCTCCGTGCTCCCCGTGAATCCGTGGTGAACTCCGCGGACTCCGTCTCCTCCCGCCTTTTCTCCGACAACGTTGGCCCCTCGCGAGAAACGCGTCCGGTTTGCTACGATGCACGTTGGATGCAACTCCCGGAACGCATCGACACGCCGTCACAGCTCGAAGAGATCCTGGCGGACCCGACGGACCGAGATCTCGAGTGTGTGTCTCGCCTGACCGGCGATGTGCTGATTCTTGGCGCCGCCGGAAAAATGGGCCCGTCACTCACTCGCCGCGTCCACCGCGCGTTGACACGAATTGGCCATGGCGGCCGTGTGGTGGCGGCGTCCCGCTTTTCATCGGCCGTGATCCGCGCGAGTCTCGACGCCGAAGGAATCCAGACTGTTCCTTGCGATCTGCTCGACCCGGCGCACATCGCAGCCTTGCCGCGCTGCTCGAATGTCCTGTTCCTGGCGGGCCGAAAGTTTGGAACCCTCGATCGAACCGACATCACTTGGGCGACCAACACCGTCATTCCGGCACGCGTCGCCGAGCACTTCTCCCAGTCACGGATGGTCGTGTTCTCGACTGGGAACGTCTACCCAATGGTCCCCACGGTTGGGCCCGCGTCGACAGAACAGGACCAGCCGGCGCCGACCGGCGAATATGCGCAGTCCTGCCTTGGGCGGGAACGCGTCGTCGAGTTCGTCGCGCGGGAGCGAGGGATGGCGACGGTCATCTTTCGCCTGAACTACGCCGTCGATCTTCGCTACGGCACGCTCGTGGACATCGCGCAGCGGGTGCTCGCCGACGAGGAGATCGACCTGACGGTCGGCTTCTTCAACGCGATTTGGCAGGGCGACGCGAACAGTTATGCGCTGCGCAGCCTCGAGCTTGCCTCGTCGCCGCCGGCGATCCTCAATGTCACCGGCGCGGAACGGATCAGCGTTCGCGAGATGGCAGAGTGGTTCGGCGCGGCATTCGGCCACTCGCCGCGATTCGTGAACAGCGAAGGCCCAATCGCGCTTCTGAGCGATTCGAGTCGGTGCCGCGCCCTGCTGGGCGAGCCAACGGTGCCGCTCGCCGTTCTTCGGCAATGGGTCGCGCACTGGGTGCAAATTGGTGGCCACTCCCTGAAAAAGCCGACGCGCTTCGAGGTCACCGATGGCCGCTTTTGAGGCGAAGTCGCTGCCGGAGCTTCGACGCGCGCTTCTCCGCGGGCTCGTGATCCCGGCGCATCCGCTCGCACTCACTGAATCGCGCCAGCTCGACGAACGACGGCAAGTGGCGCTGACCCGCTACTATTGCGACGCTGGTGCCGGAGGCGTCGCCGTTGGCGTGCATACGACGCAGTTCGCGATTCGCGATCCAGCCGTCGGGTTGCTCGAGCCGGTGCTCGATCTGGCGATCCGCGCGGCCCGGGCGTGGTGCACGGATCGCGGGCAACAACTGCCCGTGACAATCGCCGGCGTATGCGGACCGACGGCCCAGGCCGTGCGCGAAGCAGAGCTCGCGCGGTCTCTTGCCTACGACGCCGCGCTCGTCAGCCTCGGCGCACTACGTGACACGACCAACGAAGCCCTGCTCGAGCACTGCCGTCTGATTGCCGAGATCATTCCGGTCGTGGGCTTCTACCTTCAACCCTCCGTGGGCGGGCGGGTTCTCGACCGAGCCTTCTGGCGCGCCCTTCTCGGCATCGAGCGCGTTGTCGCGATCAAAGTCGCGCCCTTCGATCGCTACCGCACCCTGGATGCCGTCGGCGCCCTGGCCGACAGCGGTCGAACCGATGTCGCGCTCTACACGGGTAACGACGACGCGATCGTGAGCGACCTGCTGACGCCGTATCCGGCCGGAGCGGACGGGGCTCGCGTGCGTTTCTCGGGCGGCCTGCTCGGCCAATGGGCCGTGTGGACGCTAAATGCGGTTGACCTGCTCGATCGGTGTCGAGCAATCACAACCGGCAAGGAAGCATCAGGAGGCCCAGGCGAAGGCGACCCGCCTTCGCTGCGCTTCGGCGCGGCAGGGGCCCTTGAACTCCTCGCGCTTGGCGCCGAGCTCACCGACGCCAACGCGGCGCTGTTCGATCCCGCGCACCAGTTTGCCGGTTGTATACCGGGCATTCACGAAGTGCTGCGCCGCCAGGGATTGCTGGCCGGCCGCTGGTGTCTCGATCCAAGCGAGGAGCTGAGCCCCGGTCAAATGGCCGCCATCGACCGCGCGCTGACCCGCTATCCGCATCTCTCCGACGACGCGTTCGTGAGCGACAACCTGGATCGGTGGATGAGGTGATACCGTGGCTCAGGGCTCAGGGCTCAAGGCTCATGGCTCAAGCACAACCTTCGACCACTTACTCGAAGATCTTGCCTGAGCCTTGAGCCCTGAGCCTTGAGCCTGCTCTGAGTCGCGAGCTGCGGCAGAAAAACTATGTGGCACCGTCTGACCCTTATCATCCTGATTGCCGCGTTCGTTCCGATCCTGTCGACGCAGAACGCGGCGCGGCCGGCCGATCTCGTGCTGCTCGACGGTCAGGTGCTGACAGTCGACGACCAGTTCCGCACCGTCACGGCGCTGGCGATCCGCGACGGCAGATTCGTGGCGGTCGGATCGAATGAGGACGTGCGCGCCCACATCGGCAACCCGACCCGCGTCGTCGAGGGTCGCGGACGCACCGTGATTCCCGGCCTGATCGATACGCATGTCCACGCGCTCGACGTGGCGGCGGCGGAGTCGTCACAGCCATTCAGGAATCTCAGATCCATCGCGGAACTGCAGGACTGGATTCGCAGCGAATCCCAACGCCGCGCCGAAGGGGCCTGGATCTGGACGCCGCGGGTGTACCCGACCCGGCTGCGCGAGCGGCGCTTTCCGACTCGCGCGGAGCTCGACGCGGTTGCGCCGCGCCATCCGGTAGTCGTCGACGGCGCGTACGCGTTCTCGACGAACGCCGCTGCCCTCCGTGCCGCAGGCATCACCCGCGACTCGGCCAATCCGCCTGGCGGCGCCATCGTCAAGGACGCCGCCGGCGAGCCTACCGGTCTGTTGAGGAACGTCGGGGACTTGCTGGCTCGCTTCCGCCCTCCACCCGGCCGCGTTCCGCTCGACCTGCTCGAGCAAGTGCACCGACAGTACCTGACCGTGGGAATCACGAGCGTGATCGAGCGAGGTGCCACGCTCGAGGGCTACCAAACCTACGACGAGATGAAACGCGCCGGTCGTCTTCGAGTGAGGGCGACGGTGACGGTGAGAATCCCGCGGGCAGACGATTCAGCTGCAGTCGAGCAATTCATCCAGGCCCTGCCGTTCCGATTCGCAGACGGTGACGACTGGTTGAAGGTCGGTCCCCTCAAGATCGTCGCCGACGGCGGAATCCTGATCGGCACCTCATTCATGCGCGACCCGTACGGGCAAGGCGCGCGTCAGCTCTATGCCGTTGATGACCCGAGCTACAGAGGGTTCCTGACTCTCACGCCCGAACAGATTGCGTCCGCCGTGGCCACAGGCCACCGTCTTGGATGGCAGGTAGTGGCGCACGTGACGGGTGATGCGGGCGTCGACGTCGTGCTCGATGCGATCGAAGCCGCGCAACGACAGACACCCGCAACTGGGGATTCGCGAGCCGGAGACCGGCGTCACACGCTGATTCACGCATATTTCGTCGACCCGAAGACGGCGGCGCGCGCCGCGCGTCTGGGAGTGCTCGTCGATACGCAGCCCGCCTGGTATTTCAAGGACGCCGACGCACTTTCGCCGGCGCTTGGCGGCGAGCGCGTTGCCCGCTTCATCGGCCTGCGGACGTGGCGGCAGGCCGGCGTCGAGGTCGCGATCAACACCGATCACATGTTCGGGCTCGATCCCGACGACTCGATGAATCCGTTCAACCCATTTCTCACGATGTACGCGGCAACTACCCGGCGCACCGAATCGGGACGCGTCGTCAGCGAGACGGAAGCTGTCTCACGGCAGGAAGCCCTGAGCATGATGACCCGCGCCGCCGCCCGCTTCAGCTTCGACGAAGCGAATCGGGGATCGATCGAAGTTGGGAAGGTTGGCGACTTCGTCGTGCTCGACGATCACTTGCTCACGTGTCCTGATCAGCGCCTCCGGTCGATCCGCGCCGACATGACGGTCATCGGCGGACGCATCGCGCACGAGCGCCGCTGACGCTTCCGCAGGCTCCAGACCAGGCTGGTGACTATTGAGCTATCTCACAAGCTCGATCCGTGTATTCCGTGTATTCCGCGGCTTACCGGATCCGTGTGATCCGCGGCGTCGAATGCCTTCCTGCCACTCGATTCCACTTCCCTGGTCCTGCGCCGCCACCTCACTGGGCACGCCACACAAGGTGCCCGAGGACGACGCCGGCGATGGCCAACGGCGTTCGCGGGCGTCAGTCAAGATCGAGTGAATTGATGTGCACTCACTTGCCCGTCATTGGCTCGACGATCCAAGACCCTGAATCGAGCGTTATCCCTGCAATCAGCTCGGAGCCGAGCCGGACCTTGCCAGGAGTGCCGGCACGCCCGATGCGGTAGAGCGCGTTCTCGTCCACGGTGAACCATTCGGGGAACTCGTTCAAGCGCACGAGGTTCTGCTGGAGATTCAACGCGCGGCGGTGGCGGGCGAAGTCGAACTGGATGCGGCGCGGCGCGGGAACCGCCACCGAGACAACGAGACGACTGCCGTCACGGACCGAGCCAATTCGCACGCCCGGCTCCCAGCGAACCGGACGCACGCCGAGGCTCTTCATGTAGGCATAGAGCAGCGCCGTCCGATTGAAGTTGCCTTCGCCGTACCAATCTTCAATGTGTCCATCAGCGCGCTGCATTGCGAGCATCACCCGCATCTCCGACTCGATCCAGTCGAGCGCTTCGGGCACCGGCTCGCGGTTCACGAGATAGATCGCGCTCTCGATCGAGTCCGCGTAGCCGTCGAAGGATCCGAGCGGCGGGTTGCGGCCAGGCTCCCACGCGTAGTTGCGGTAGGCCGGCAGGCTTGCGAGGACGCGGCGTACGGCGTCGCGATACTTCGTGTCGCCGGTCACCTGATAGTAGGTGTAGATCGCGCCGTAGACGTAGCCCCAGTTGTCCGACAACCGTGTGTCGATCGGCGCCAGCGTCTCGGCGTTCACTTCGTTGTAGAGCATGCCGTCTGGGGCCGCTGACTGCAGGATGCGGTCGAGCATGCGCTGCACCGCGGCGCGGTATCTGGGCGCGCGGTCCGTTCCGAGCTGCTGCTCGAGCGCGAAAAGCAGCGTCAGGCCGACCACCGTCTCGTTGCCGTGATCGCGCAGCCGCAGGCGACGGTCGCCGCTGTGTGCGACGAAGTCCCACTGCATGCCGGGCACGCCGAAGTTGCCTGGCAGCACCTCGTCGACGTAGGCATCGCCGATGCGACGGGCCCATTCGAGAAAACGCGCGTCGTCGGTCATCGTGATGAGACGCGTGAGCGTCTGCAGGTAGTCGCCGTTGAGCTCGGTATCCGAGGCGGGGAGCATCCCGAAGCGCGTCGAGACGGCAGCTTGCGCCATCGCGTCCACGGTGAGGTCGACCATGCGATAGAACCACGGCGTACGGCCCAGGTACTCGGTGACGCTGACGAGGCCGTCCTTTGCGTACTCGCCGGCGCCAAAAAGGCTGGGGGGACCCAGCTGACCGGTCGCGAACGTCAGGTTGCCGGGGACCGAGGCCTGCGCCGAGGTGTAGCGGACTTCATTGCGCAACATCTCCAGCATCCGGCCCTCGAACAGGTCGGGGTCCGTGAGCTGCGCGGTCAGGACGAGATACGGATAGAGATCGGCGCCGGAGTTGTGAGGCGTGTACACCCACTTGCTCCGATCCGCCTCAAGACGATCCGGGAGGAGCGTGGTTCGTGGATCGGCATGAGCGAGCCACGCGCGCAGCAGCCGCCGAGTGGCGGCGACGGTCTGCTCGAACTGCACGCCATTGGCGCTGGCACGTTCGAGGGCGGCCGCCGGGGCTGGCGTGATGGTCGTCGCCTGTCTGGCGCGCCCGTCGGCGCGCGCGAGAACCATCGCCGACAACACTAGAACACATAGCACGCGTGAACGCATGAACGGATTCTCGGCCGAAAATCTTCTAGATTTTTGCCGCGCGCAAGACCGCCTCGATGATGCGCGTGTGCGTGCCGCAGCGGCACAGATTCGCCGCCAGCCCTGCGGTTACCTGCTCCCGGGTCGGGCGCGGCGTCTGCCGCAGCAAGGCCGTCGCGGCCATGATCATTCCGCTCGTGCAGTAGCCGCACTGCGCCGCCTGACTCGCGACGAATGCCGCCTGCACGCGATCGGGCTTCTCTGGCGTGCCGAGTCCTTCGATTGTCGTGACGCCCCGACCGGCCACCTGCTGCACCGGCGTCAGGCACGAAAACGCCGGCCGGCCGTCGACGAGCACCGTGCACGCGCCGCACTGGCCGAGGCCACACCCGAATTTCGCGCCGTACAGGCCGAGCTGATTGCGAAGGACGTAGAGCAGCGGCTGGTTGGGATCCCAGGACTCGACGCTGACCGTGCGGCCGTTCACTCGAAATGAATACGTCGACACCTCGTCTCGCCTCAGGAGAGATCGCCCATGCCACCGTTACAGTTCTCGAGCGGCACGGGCGATCGGCAATCGCGTCTATTTGGCCGGAAAGATCCGGTCAGCGATCGTATCGCGATGGAATGCGGAGTGCTGACGGATATCGCTCCATCCACCCGGCGTCGAAGCGGCGGCCGCCGCGGCTTCAACCCGATCAGCAGCGAAGTCCTGCCAGGAGTTGTGACGGGTGATGGTCATGAACGTCCACTCGCTGCCCTCGATGTGCTGCAGGAATATGTTGCCTGTCTGGATCTTCGAGCTCGCCGAGGCCGGCTGGTTCAGCGCCTTTTCGAGTTGCTCGCGGTGGCCGGGCAACGCGCGATGGACACCAACCGTATAAACAGCCCCCATGCTACCAGACCCGCCGATCCCCATCTGACGTGTGAACTCACCCCACGACGGGCCACTGACAAGCGTATCGGCGTGCCAGGCGCGCAAGTCGCGCGACGGATTCGGCGCCGCCGGCCCTCCCGTGATGGTGGTCTTCTGCCCCAGGTGCTGTATCACTGCATAGTCCCAGTCGTCGCCCTCCTGATGGCGGAGGACGATGAAGTGGTCCGGCATTGGTGCCGTGCTATCAGGCTGCATGAGCGCTTTCCCGAGCG
Organism: uncultured Acidobacteriota bacterium; assembly: GCA_963773005.1. Taxonomy (GTDB): domain Bacteria; phylum Acidobacteriota; class Vicinamibacteria; order Vicinamibacterales; family 2-12-FULL-66-21; genus DATBJJ01. The sequence goes on along the minus strand of CAVYZR010000008.1, from coordinate 897,581 downwards.
CCGCGGCCTGACCTGGCACCGCCTTGGTGAAATGCACGTGATACACGTCCGATCCAGCTGCCGGCGCGGGCTGCGTCTGGGCCGACACCGCTATCGCAGCGGTGAGGACCATCGTGATGGCGAGCGCTGGTGTTGCTGACACTTTCATTCGCACACTCCTCTGTTCGGTCGATCCGGGACCAGCCCGCAACGCTGGGTCGCGTTGCGGCTTCCGGTCCCCAGAGACTGAACTTGTACGGTGACGGTATCACGAACGGTCGAGGTTGGCTCCCAGTCGCTCACGTCGTCAGCGCGGTCCTGCAGTACTCCACGCACTTCCCGACTTCCTTCACGGCGTCCGATCCCTCGGGAATCGTGTACTCGAGCTCGACCGACGCGGGCATCTTCCACTTGTTCTTCTTCACGAGTTGGAGGATCGCCTTGATCGGCGTCTCGCCCGTGCCCCACGGCAGGTTGAGCGCGCAGTTGGCGGGCGTCGTCCGATCCTTGAGGTGGAAGCTCGAGATGCGGTCGTGGTGCTTCTCGAGGAACTGCATCGGTGTCCCCCCGACGTTGCCGGCCGCCACCCAGTGGCCGAAGTCGACGTTGGCCATGTTGCCCTTCGAGACCGCGAAGGCCTGATCGAAGGCAGTCATGCTGCCCTGGGCATGCGTGTGGTACGCCGCGTAGACCTTCTTCTTCATCGCGAAGTCACCGAGCCGCTTGAGTTGGGCCGGATCGGTCAAGAGCTCGAGCGTCGTGTGCGTGCACCCGAGGGCCTCGGCAACATTGAAGATGTACCTGGTACTCCTCATCCGACATATTCGCGTTGAGTTGCTTCCAGGCGTAGATCGTCACGCCGGCGTCGTTGTACATCTTGCGCAACTTCTTGAACACGTCCATCGAGACGCTCGTGCGCCACGCCTTGAGCTTGGCGGCCTGTTCCTGCTGCGCCGCCTGCTGCTCGGGCGTCATCTCTCCGCGTCCGCCGCCGCCGCGACCCGCGCCGCCGCCGCCCGGTCCACCGGCTGCCGGCACCGCACAGGGCTGGCCGTTCCACGAGCCAGTCAGGGGCACGGGCGCAGCCTCAGCCCCACCACCGCCTGGTCCGCGACCGCCGCCGGGCCCACCGCCACCTGGCCCGCGACCACCACCGCCGCGGCCACCTGCTGTCGGGGCGCCCGCAAAGCTCTCGACCGGCCCGCCCATCAGCTCGATCCCGCTGATGCCGGAGTCGACTATGTACTTCAGGGTCGCTTCAGCGCTCTGATCCGGCATGCTTCGGTAGCTGTAGGTAATCGTGCCGATCTGCACGCCATCAATGAGCGAGTTCGGTTTCGCCTGCGCGAACGCGCCAAAGATCGATTCGCTCCGCCCGAGCATCGTCGCCGCCGGCACCGCCAGCGCGAGCTTCCCCAACTCTCGTCTCGTCAACATGTTCTCGTTCTCCCTCGCAAGTGAGCCTCTAAGTGACAGGCTTCAGCTCCCAGCCTTTACGGAACACCGGCTTCACGAACTTGTTGGCCTCTTTGTTGTTCGTGAACTCCATTTTCTTCGGATCCCACAGCAGCTTGCCTTCAACGCGCGCGGCCACAGCGCCGAGGACCATCCACTCGGTGTAGGGCCCGGCGATGCTGAAGTTCGAACACGCGGGCTCGCCGCCCTTGCAGGCGCGAATCCAGTCGCGCTGATGTCCAGGAGAACGTGTGAGCAGTCGCGGCGGCAAGGTGTACTCGGCCCAGCGCGATCCTGGAAGGAGGCCAACGCCCTCACCTCGTCCACTCGTGCCGAGATAGCCTTTCGAGCCCACGAACACCGTGTTGTAGCCGCTGCCCTGTTGCTGGCCGCCCGCACCGCCTCGGCCGCGACCAGGAGTCTGAGCCGCCGGATCTCCGGGTGCCGCGCCGCGCGCACCTTCACCAGGTCCACGGCCGCCCCCCTCTCGACCGCGACCGCCACCACCGGCCCCCTCGATCTGCGGACCCTTGCCAGGAATCGCTCGCATCTCGTCCACCGTCATGCCAGCCGGCGTATAAAGGTCGCCGGTATCCGACCAGTAAACGGTGACCGGCGGCATATTCTCGCGCGCCGCAAACTCCCACTTGATGACGACGCCGCCGCGCGGGAACGTGTAAGGGCTTCGCCCCTCTCCCTGCGTGACGCACTCGACGCTCGTCGGGCTGCCGAGCCGCAGCGCAAGGTTCGCGGGGCCGAGTTGATGGATTCCCCAGTCGCCAATCAAGCTGCTGCCAAAGTCAAAAAACCCTCGCCAGTTGAACGGCAGGTAGAAACCGAATTGCTGGTTGTACTCCTTACGGTAGGCGTCGTCGCCCGACGTGTACGGTCGCAACGCCGCGCCACCAAGCCAGAGATCCCAATCGAGCGTATCGGGAACGGGTTCAGCAGCTGGCAATGTCTGCATCCCCTGCGGCCAGCTCGCGCGTCCTCGGAAGGAGTGCACTTCGGTCACGTCGCCGATCTCTCCGGACCAGATAATCTCGGCCGCGACCCGCGTCGCCTCGTGCGAGTAGCCCTGATTACCCATCTGCGTGGCGACCTTGTATTTCGCGGCCGCCTCGGTCAACAGCCGCGCTTCCCACGGCGTGCGTGTGAGCGGCTTCTCGACATACACATGCTTGCCACGCTGCATGGCAGCGAGCGCGACCGTGGCGTGCATGTGATCGGGGATCACGACCGTCACCGCGTCGATGCCCTTCTCCTTGTCGAGCAACTGACGATAGTCCTTGTATTTCGTCGCCTTCTCCCAACGTTTGAAGCCCTCGGCGCCGCGGGCCCAGTCCACGTCGGCCAGCGCGACGATGTTCTCCGAGTCGAGCGCCCCGAGCACGCTGATGGCACGGCCGCCGGCGCCGATCCCGGCGATATTCATCTTCTCGTTGGGGGACTGATAGCCAAGCGCCTTCAGTGACGCGACGCTGCCAAACCCGCCGCGCGGAATCACACCTGCGAGCAGGGTTCCGAAGAAGAAGTGTCGTCGGGAGATGCCTTTGGACATCGGGACTCCTTTCCTGCAGGTGAAACCATACCTCCGCCAGCGTTGGAAGTCGATGGGCGGCCGAAAGTCCGGCTGAGGCGAGACGCGGCCGGGAAGAAGACTAGAACCTATCTCATAAACCCGATCTGTGTTGTTCGTGTGATCCGTGGCACTAGAGGTAGCGAAGCCAGCCTGCGTCGCCGCGGGCCTTGATCCGCGCAAACCATCGGCAGGGGCCGTACAAGACCGCGATGGAAATCGCAAATACGAAGTACAGGAGCGCGAGTCCCCATCGCTGCCCTTCTGGGATCGCTACGTACGGGGCGGTGGCAAAGCGCGCGGCCCCGGCGCTCCCGTCGCGCACCAGCCAGACGAGAAGCGCCAGCGTATGAATGACAGGGATATGCAGCAGGTAATAGAACATCGGCACCCGGCCGAACGTCCTCAGCATCTCGGCCAACCATCCGCGCGCGCGTTCCGCTGGCGGCAGCAGCGCGATCGTCGGCCCGAGCGTCATCAACAGGAAGAGTTGCGATGCCGGATACTTTCGCTGGTTCAGGAACCGGAGGAGCGCGGGCGGGGGCGCATCGCTCGTCCAGACGTGGAGACCGGCGGCAAGGACAAACAGCAGCGTTGCCGACAGGCCGATTCGAAGGCAAAGGCGGCGGCGATCGGCGGCGTCACGCAACATGATCGCGCCGAAGGCATATCCGGCGGCCATTACTCCTATCCACGGCACGATGCTGTAGAGCACAGTCACAGACGGGCCGTGTTCGCCAAGCTTGAGCTCGGCCCCGACCGGATAGATGAACTCCCAGATCGGATGCCACGACACAGGCATCGCGTTCCCCAACGCGCCGAACGCATCCTGAAACACGATGACAATCAGGCCTAATACACCGATCGCCCGAGTCGGAAGCCAGACCATCCCCGCCAGCAGGACCATGCACCAACCCAGCATCCAGATGACGCCGGCCAGGATGAACTGCGAGTAGTCGACGTTGAACGTCCACGACGCGCGGATGACCGTCAGCTCGAGCAGCACGAGCAGCAGTCCACGCGTGGCCAGGTAACGCGACAACGCGGAAGTGGATCCTGGTGCGCCCGCTAGTCGACCAGCCAGTGACACACCGTACAAGTACGCAGAGGTTCCGGCCAGAAACACGAAAGCCGGCGCGCAGAAATGCGTGACCCATCGGGTGAAGAACACTCCGAGCGTCGGACCCCCGGCAGGCACCCCGGAGTAGACGCGCACGTGGTCGATCGCCATGAGCACCATGACGGCGCCGCGGACGATGTCGATCGAGGCAAGGCGGGGGCGAGGCGTCATCAGCTGTCCGACCGCAATGCATCCATGGGACTGACCGCGATCGCCCGACACGCAGGGACCAGGCATGCGAGCGTGGCGCCGGTCAAGACGATCGCGAGCGCCATGGCGTAGGTGAGTGGATCGCGCGGCTCGATCGCGTACAACTGCGCCTGAATCAACCGCGCGGTCAGGAGCGCGCAGATGAGCCCGGTGGCGCATCCGATGACCGCGAACCCCAACCCCTCGCCAAGAATCTGGCGGATGACTCGCCCTCGGCTCGCGCCAAGGGCGCGTCTGACGCCGAACTCATGGCGACGGCTGGCGACGGCATATGCCAGCACGCCGTAAACGCCGATCCACGTCAGCACGACCGCCGACAGGGCAAACACCGTCGTCAAGACCATCGTAAAGCGGCGCACCGCTCGTGCATCATCGAGATAGGCGGACATCTCTCGAACGTCGTAGATCGGTAGTTGGGGATCAAACTGGGCGACGGCCGCGCTGATGGCGGTGCCGACCGCGGCCGGATCGCCTCCCGTCCGAACGACGAATGCCATCGGATTGCGCTGCCAGACTCGGAATGGAACAAAAATCTGCGGCGTCAAATCTTCGACGAGGCTGCGCAGGCGAAGGTGCGCGACGACGCCAACCACTGTCACACGACGGTCTGGCAACGCTTGTCCGACGAGGAATTGCTGGCCGAGCGCGCTCTGACCTGGCCACATCTGGCCGGCCAGCTTTTCGTCGACGATCACCACCGGGTTCGCGGGATTCTCGCCGGCGTTGAAGAATCGACCTTCAATGAGCCGCACGCCAATCGTCTCGAAGAGGCCGGCCGAGATCGCACGAGCGTCGGCCTTCGCCGCGGCGCCGGCGTCCGATAGCGGATCGCGGCCGTAGGTCAGGCCCCAGTTTGGCAAATCGTCGAACGGAAGATGACTGATGGCGCCGACCCCGGTCACCCCTGGAACAACAGACAGGTGCCGCTCCAGTTCGTCGGCGGCCGACTGCAGGCGATCCTCTCGATACCGGGTCTCGGGAAACGCGATGCGAAACGTCAGGTGGGACTCGGCGCGGAACCCGGGATCGACGCGCTGCACTTCGATGAACGCGCGCACCAAGAGGCCCGCGCCTACCAGCAGCACCACGCTCAGCGCGATCTGCATGGCGACGAGTGTCGCGCGCACCCGGTACCGCACTGGCGTTTCGATCGAGCGGCCGCCGAAGACGGACAGCGCACCAACGGTCAGCCGGTGCCGGGACGCGTCACCTACCCTGAACAACTCGAGTGCCGGCGCGAGCGAAAGGAGCGCGCCCCAGATCGCGGAGATCGCGAACGTAAAAGCCACGACCGTCGCGTCGAGCTCGATTGTGCCGGCGCGGCTGAGCGACGGCGGGGCAAGCACGAGTAGCAGCTGCAGGCCCACATAGCCCGAGACGAGACCGCCCGCGGCGCCGACGATCGTCAGCAGCAATCCTTCGAGCAGAGACTGCCGAAGAAGCCGCCAGCGGCTGGCGCCGAGCGCGATGCGCACGGCGGTTTCCCTGGCCCGGGATGCGGCGCGCGCGATGAGCAGGCTCGCAACGTTGACGCAGCCAATCGTCAGCAGGATCGCCACGCCGGTGAACAACACAAGCAACGGCGCCCGCACCTCGCGAACGTCGTCGGCCTGCAACGCGATCGTCCGGAACGCGCGGGCGGCGCCGAGAACCGGCGGAATCGATCGCGCGATGCCATCGATTTCGGCGCTGGCTTCTGCAACCGTCACGCCCGGACGCATCCGACCGACGACACGCAGGAAGAGGTTGCCGCGCGGTCCGTGCTCGAGGTCCGGCCAGAAGGGCGCCCAGACCTGCAGGTGGTCCGGCACACTAGCATCGAGCGGCAGCAACAATCGAAATGCCTGCGGCATGACGCCGATGACTGTCGTCGGCCGATCGTCGACGAGAATCCGTCGGCCGACGACCGACGGATTCCCGCCGAAGCGGCGCTGGAAGAGTTCCCAGCCAATGAGCACGGTCGGCGGCGCGCCGGGCGCGCTGTCGTCGGTCCGGAACGTGCGCCCAAACGCACTCGGGGTCCCCAGCACGTCGAAGAAATTTGTCGTGACGAGCGCCGCGCGCAGCTGCTCGGGATCGCCGTCGCCGGTCAGCGCGACGGTGCCGCTCGCCCAGATCGCGCCGAGCTGTTCGAAGGTCCCGCTGACTGTCGTGGCGTGGCGAAGGTCGCCGAGATCAGGTCCTGACAAAGGGGCGCGAGGATATCCGGCGGGTCCGTGATCGAGCCAGATCACGGCGAGCCGGTCGGCGTCGCGATATGGCAGCGGCTGTAGCAGAATCGCGCGCACGACACCGAAGATCGCGGTATTCGCGCCGATGCCGAGCGCCAGCGTGGCGCCGACAACGGCCATAAAACCGGATGCGCTTCGGAATCCGCGCCAGGCCTGGCGCAGATCGACGAGGAGCGTGTCGAGCCCGGCCCCGACACGGGCTTCCCGGACGTTTTCGCGGACCGCGACGAACCCGCCCGGTCCGCCGAGGGCCGCGATCGCGGCGCGGCGCGCCGCCGGAGCGGTCATGCCCGCGCTTTCATAACGGTCGGCAAGGACGTCAATCGACGCGCGCAGCTCCTCGTCGAGCTCGCGGTCGAGCGTCTCGCGCCGGGCCGCCGTGTGCCAGACGCTTAACAGCCGCCGCGGGATGCCGAACGCCATCACTCAGCTTCCAGAATCTGGCCGATCGCCAGCGCGACCCGCGCCCATTGCTTCTTTTCCGACGCCAGCTTGCGCGAGCCGGCGGTCGTGATCCGGTAGTACCTGGCGCGCCGGCCTTCGGGGGTGACGCTCCATTCGCCGGCAATGAAATCTTCCTGCTCGAGCCGGTGGAGGACGGGAAAGAGTGAGCCGGGGCTGACCTGAAAGGTGCCGCGCGTAATCTGCTGGATCCGGTCGGCGACGCCGACCCCGTGGCGCGGCTCGAGCGCCAGCGTTTTGAGGACCAGCAACGGCAGCGTCCCCTTCATCACTTCAGTTTGACGCCTGGCCATGTCGACCTCGTGTGACGATATCGTTGTCCGATATCGTAGGGCGAGTCAAGCCCACGTTCGAGGTTCGTCGTTCGAGGTTCTGGGTTCTGGGTTCTAGGTTCAGGGTACGGGGTTCAGGACTCAGGATTCAGGATTCAGCCCCTCCCTGAACCTTGAACCTTGAACCTTGAACCTTGAAGCCGGAACCCAGAACCCAGAACCTCGAACCTAGAACCTAGAACGACGAACCCAGAACAACGAACCACGAACCCGGCAACTATCGCTCGGCCGTCGTGAAGACGACTTTCGTTTCCTCGCTCTCCTTATAGCCGTAGCGGATCGCCTTGGCGCGAAGGGTCATTGGCGCGTCGACGCGAATCGGACCTGTGTAGAGCCGCCAGCGTGGACTCGGGCCGTCCTCGGTCGTGTAGCCGATCGACGCGCCCTGCGTCGGCACGTAGATCACGACCTCCATCGGCGGCTGGATCGCCATCGTTTCACGGCGTAACTGGACGTCGGTCTCGCGGCGGGACAGGATGTAGGGCCGCGCGGTCTCCGGCTGTTCGCCACCGGGCCACATCCGTTGAATCATCTCAGGCTCGTTCACCAAGCCCTGGTCGCCCGACCGCAACATCCAGTCGTTGACGGCCTTCCGCATCCGCTCGAGCGTGACGCGATGGGCTACATCGGCGGATAGATCATTGATCTGGTACGGATCAGTTCGTGTGTCGTACAACTCCTCGGCTGGCCGCGCGGTGCGCATCCACAGCGCCGGTGGGCCCGTCAGGGCACGCTCGGCCTGCAGCCGGAACCACTCCTGCATGATCGCGCTCTGGTTGCGATACGTGATGTGACCCGCGTACGGCAGCTCGGGCGAAAAGTTGCGGATGTAGAGAAAGCGGCCATCGCGCGCCGACCGCATCATGTCGTATTCGGTGTCCATGCGGTCGCGCGCCGCGAAAACAAACTCCGGTGGCGTGCCGGCGTTCGGCCCAACGAGGACTCGTCCAGGAAGGTGCGCCGGAATCGTCACGCCGGCCAACGCAAGCACCGTCGGCGCCAAGTCCACGAAGCTGACCAGCTCGTTGCTGGTCGAGCCTGGCATGACGGTGGCACCGAAGCCTTTCGGCCAGCGAATCATCAGCGGCACGCGTAGGCCGGAATCGTAGAGCGACCGTTTCGCGCGCGGCACGCCGTCGCCATGATCGCTCCAATAAAGCACGATCGTCGACTCGCTCAGCCCGTCGTCTTCGAGCTGCTTCAGGATCTGGCCGACCTGCGTGTCCATGTCGGCGATGTTGTCGTACATCCGCGCGAGCTCTTCGCGCACGGCCGGCGTGTCCGGATAGTACGGCGGCACCTGGATCGCCGCCGGGTTGGTCACGAGCGGCTTGCCTTTCCGGGCTGGGCTCGACGGAAAAATCTGACTCTCGTGCGTGACCTCCAGGTTGAACACCGAGAAGAACGGCTGGGTCTTGTCGGTCCGGTTGCGCCAGTGCGCGCCCTGCCCCACTTCGTCCCAGATGGTGAACGGCACGCCGAACTGGTAGTCCGTCTTGGCGCGGTTGGTCGTGTAGTATCCGGCGGCCCGCAAGTACTCGGGAAACGCCTTGACGTAGAACGGCGGGACCGCGAGGTATGGTCCAGGCAATTCAGGCACGCGATCTTCGGTCGTCCGCATGTGCTGCGCACCGATCGCCGTTTGATACATACCGGTGATGATCGCCGCGCGGCTCGGCGCGCACACCGGCGCCGTGGTGAAGGCGTTCGTATAGCGAATCGACTGGCTGGCAAAGCGATCCAGGACTGGCGTCCGCGACAGGGCGTCGCCGTACACCCCGAGCCGCGGGCTCATGTCCTCGTTGCTGATCCAGACGATGTTGGGACGAGAAGGCGGACGGACGGCGAGCTGCTCGACGGTTCTTTCAGAAAAGCCCTGTGTCGCTGCCGAGGCCATCGACACGGCGATCAGGAGAGCGCCAAACGTTGTCGATTTCGAGGTCCGCATGCGGACCGATTCTACAGTGTCGAAGACGGCCCGGCGCCGCCTAAGCCTTTCGACACGTGCTATCGTTCGGCGATCGGTTCCAACCGCTCGGCATCCGAGCACTTTCACACGTTGTGGAGTAGAAATCATGCGGTCAGTCATGCGATTGAGCATTCTCGTTGCCGCCCTGGCTTGCGTCACGCTTCCACTTGGCGCGCAGACGCGCGAGGGACTGATGGGCGATCTCCTTCGCGATGTCACCGAGGTCGAAACCAAGGTCCTCGGCCTCGCCCGGGCGATACCCGCAACGGCATACGACTGGCGACCGGGCAAAGGCGTCCGGTCGACCGGCGAGGTATTCATCCACGTCGCGGCTGACAACTACTTTCTGCCGGCTGCCATGGGCATCGAGGCTCCCAAGGAGACGGGCATCAGCGGCAAGGACTACACGACGGTGGCGGCGTTCGAAAAGCGAACCATGACGCGCGATCAGATCATCGCCGAGCTCGAGAAGTCGTTCACGTTTCTCAAGAAAGCGATTACCGACACGCCAGACGCCAAGCTCGACGCGCCGCTCGAGGTGTTCGGGCAGAAGATGAATTACCGGCGTCTGTGGATTTCGACAACGACGCACCTGCACGAGCACCTGGGGCAGCTCATCGCGTACGCGCGCAGCAACAACGTGACGCCACCGTGGAGCAAAGGCGCAGCCTGAGAGCCTGATCGGCCAACGGGCGGATAGGTAATTACTGGGCGACAAGCAGGAGTGGTGCCCCGCTACGGGCGTCCCGGCCAGCAATTGGCTCCGTCCGCCTGACCGCAACGAATCGCTGGGCTTTGCAACCAACAATTCGAGGGACTCTGGGTCGGCAGATACTCTCGGGCACAGTGCAGGCGAGTAATCGCGGAGGGCCGAAATGATTCAGATGACGGTGGCACCTTCACGCCTCATACTGACCTTGATTACGCTGCTCGCGCTCGGCTCATCCCTCAGAGACGCAAGCGCTCAGGGAAGCGCATGTGCCTCCCAGATCAAAACTATCGAGATTCACAAAGCCACGCTCCATTACTTTGAATGCGGCGAGGGTGAGCCGATCGTATTCGTTCACGGCACCCTTGGGGATCTGAACGTTTTTCGAACACAGGCGCAAACCTTCGCAACTCGCTTCCGGGTCATTTCCTACAGCCGGCGTTATCACCCGCCCAACGAGCCACCTCGGGCTCAAGATGTCAATCCTCTGAGCGCCCATGTTGCCCTACGAGCGCTGGTAAGGAACTGAAAGCCACTCCAGCGCATCTTCGTGGCGCACTCCTATGAGCGCGCTCATCGCATCTTCCGACACAGCCGACTTCGCTCACGACCTACGCAGCGCTGGTCAAAGGAACTGAAAGCCACTCCAGCGCATCTCGTGGCGCACTCCTATGGCGCGTACATCGCGCTCGCGCTGGCGGTGGACCATCCCGAGCCCGTGCGCAGCCTGGTTCTCGGCGAGCCGCCCCTCCTCTCTCTGCTCTCCCGCACGGCCGTGGGAGAAGCCACGAGGCAGTCGATTCTCACACGGGTCATCGAGCCATCACGGAAGGCGTTTGAGAGCGGAAATCTTGAGGAAGGACTGCGACAATTCCTAAGCGGCGCCTGTGGAACCGGCTGTTTCGACAACGCCCCACAATCCGTACGAACGGAGTGGGTGGAAAAACAAGCGCCAGCGTTGCGAGCGGAGATGATGACCGAGACGGCCGCCGCCTGGCCTCCCCTCGACTGTGGGGATCTGGGGAAGTTGAAGCTCCCGACGCTCGTGGTGACGGGAGAGCGAAGCCCGGCGATGTTCCTCCTCATCACGGCGGAACTCGAACGCTGCCTCGAGGGTGAATCCCAAGTGATGGTACCGGAGGCAGGGCATGGGATGCATAGCGACAATGCGGCGTTCTACAACCAGGTCGTAATGGCTTTCCTGCAGCGACGCTAGCAGCTAGGGCGGCCGCAGTCGAGTGTCACACGAGCGCCAAAAGCCTTGGCTGACGCGAGCTATGCGGGCAACCCCGCAGCGGTCGGACTCGATGCAACCGGTTCGCCATCCGGTTCCAACTCGCACGAATCTGGTCCCCCAAAATGGGTTCTGAGTGACGCCGTAGAGACGACCGATCCGCGGCGGACGGACGGTCGAATGAACTCGGTCTGGACCGAGTCGCTGCGGGAGGCGACAGCGTCAACGACTGTTGCTGGCTGCAGGCGCTACACCTGACGCTTGACGAGGAACAACACAGAGGCCGTTGACCGATTCGTTGCGCGCTCGACGCCCTGGTGACAATTGGCGGGGCCGCAGCGCGGGAAGCATTGGCCCACGCCCGTGAGACCTCCGACGCATCGCGGCTGCACTTGGATCGTCGAAGAAGTCGAGCAAGTGGATGAAGGAGTGTAGTCGTACTTGGCTCTCGCTTCACGGAGCAGCGGCAATCGACCGCTGAAGTAGGGCTCGGCCTCGTGCAGATTGTGCGCGCGGCAGCGCAGTTCGAGATTCTCAACCGTCGGCGCACCGCCAGCAGCGTGAGGCCGGATGCCGGACCTCTGCACCGCGCTCAAGGACGCGCCGCCCTAGGCTCCACTGGCCGTTATCTTTCCCTAACAGGCGCAATCCGAGCATCTCCACGGGCGGATAGGTAAGCACTGGACGACACGGGACGAAAACGCCGTAGGGTTAGTGATCGGGTCCACACCGCCGAAGCCCCGAGGAGCACGGACGTGATTACCCCAGGCTCACCGCACGCTCGGTGCGGCGCATGGCCAGCAAATCGTTCAGCGCGCGCGAAGCACCGGCGACCCTGGCTCCGGCGGCAGATCGACCTCGACGCCAGCGACCCGCAGCTTGCGGGCAACCTCGGGAGCGTCTGCACGTGGCAGGTGCATGCCGACGATCCGCCGCGGCGCGATCGACGTCGCGACAAAGCGACGGTTTGCCTCGTCGAGGACGTACCAGAACGGCAGCAGCGCCGTGTCGACCTGCGGGAGCCTGCGGAGAAGCGTGAAATTGTCTGGCGCGGGATCCCCGTCGCCGACGTGAAGCACGGTGGACCTCGTACCGATCAGAAATCCGACGTGTTGCTCCGGCAGACGTCGTGTCGGATTGTGACGGATTCGCAGCACCCGCACGGTGACGCCGCCAACAGTAACCTCCTCGGACTGACCCGGCGGCGGCAGCACTGCCCGAATCCGGTCGGCCGTGAGATCGGGTCGAGCGGCGCGGAGACGCGTCACGACCTCCGGTGAGGAAATGAACACCGCGCGCTTATTTCGACCGAGATGCGCGGCCGCGGCCTCGGGACTGAAGTGGTCCTCGTGCCAGTGGGTGACCAGGATGGCGTCGACCACATCGTAGGGTGGCTTCGCTTCTTCAAGACGCGTCCGTTCGTCGGCCGGGCTCGTCTCGTACGGTGTGATCCCATCTCGCGTCGGGGCGTCGATGAGAAAGTTCGCCCCCTCGATGCTGACGAGCATCCCGGCGTTAGCCACATAGCGCACCCGCACTCCATCCTGAGTGGCCTCCATCCCAGGCTGACACCCCAGCAGCGCGAAAAGTACCGCCGTGACGCACAACGGCTGCCGAGCACTCACAACGTCACCGTCCGCGCAGAATCTTCCCCTGGTTCTTCAAAATCCTTGCTTGATTCGCCTTGATCGCCTTCTGACCGGTCAGGAGTGCGTCGAGCTTTCGCTGGTTCGCCAGCAACCCCCGCTGGTTGGCAAGAATGCGACGCTGATTCGCGAGGATTGCCCGTTGATTCGCCAGCACGCGTTTGTCGGCCATGTCACGCTCCTAGACGGCTGCCAGTTGAAGTACCGATGCCGTTGAGGGCCTATTGTGCCTCAGGGTACTAGCTCGGCTTCTCACCATCCCTGCTGAACCTGCCATCGGAGCGTCCCGCGAGGGACTTCAATCCGTTCCGCTCGGCGAGCCGTAGAAAGCAGTGCGGCGACGGATTTCAAATTTGTGAGGAGGCCCTTCATGAAGGTCCAGATGTTCGTGTGCGCGGGCCTGATGCTGGCATTGACCCAGGCGCTTGGCTGCCAACGAACCGCCACACGCTCGGCAACGGCGTCTCAACACGCCGCAACGATTTCACGCTCGGTAGCTCCCAATCCTTGCATCGCCGCCCTCGCCCCAGCGGCCGGAGACAAGACCAGAGATGCCGCCATCTCCCGAGCACAACTCGATGCCCGGTCACCGGCGCACGATCGTGCGGCGCTCGAGCGGCTCGGATATCTCTACGTCGCACGCGCCAGGGTGAGCAACGACCCCGGCGACTACACCCTCGCCGAGAAGGCAGCCGGCTGCCTCGAAGCTCGGTATCCCGGACGAGGCCGCAGCGCTCGCTGCTGCGCGGTCACGTGCTTCATCAGCTCCATCGATTCAGCGAGGCGGAACAGCTCGCCCGCGCGCTCGTCGCGCGACGAACCGTCGTGCTGGACTACGGACTGCTCGGCGACGCGCTCATGGAGCAGGGACGGCTCGTCGGAAGCCGCCGCGGCTTACCAGCGGATGCTCGACCTCAAGCCGTTCTATCAGTCGTACACGCGCGCCGCGCACTTCGCTGGCTCAAGGGCGACCTCGCCGGCGCGATCGACCGCGATGCGGCTGGCCATCGATCGCCGCCAGCCCACGCGATCCGGAGTCGTCCGCCTGGGCGTGGACGCGTCTCGCTGCCTACGAGCTGCAGGCCGGACGGCTCGACGAGGCGGCGAAGGCCGCAGACACGGCGCTGCGACTACCAGCCCGACTACGCGGCGGCCTTCTCGCACGGGGACGCATTTTGCTGGCCGTCGAAGCGGCCGACGGAGGCCACTCGACACTACTCCGTCGCGCGGCGCACAGTCAATCCGCTTCCCGAGTATCAATGGGCGCTGGCCGACGCGCTGCGCCTCGCAGGGACGTCTTGACGCAGCGGCGGCGGTCGAACGCGAGCTCGCCACGAGCGGGGCGCGCTCGCCGATCCGCGAACGCTCGCGCTCTACCTGGCGACGCGCCGGATCGGCGCCGACGAAGGCGCTTGCGCTCGCCGAAGACGAGCTGCGGACGCGCGCCGACGTCTTCACGCTCGACGCGCACGCCTGGGCGCTCGCCGCGAGCGGCCGCATCGCGGAAGCACGCGAGCGTCATCGGGCGCGCCGCTCGCCGAAGGCACCGAGGACGCCCGGCTCTTCCTGCACGCCGGCGTCATTCACGGCGGCGCTCGGGCAGCGCCGCGAAGCGAGGCGCTGGCTGAGACAAGGCTGAACAGCCTGCGCGCGATGCTCCTGCCGTCAGAAGCCGACGAACTCTCCACCCAACTACGCGGCGCTCACTGATCAACCACGTAAAGGAGGAGTGTATGACACGAAGACAGTTGCACCACACGCTTCCGCTGATCGCGGCAGCGGGAATCCTGCTGGCTGCATCGGCCGACGGCCAGCGCGTCCAGTCACATGGACGCGCCGCTCATCACGCTCGATGACGCGGCCAACACCACCGACGTCTACGCGTTCGTTCAGAAGTCGAACGGCGTCGAAGTCGCTGGTCACGGCCCTCGGCGTCTATCCATTCGAGGAACCGGGCATCGGACCGAACAAGTTCAACTTCGACGACAACGTGCTCTACGAGATTCACGTGGCGACCGGCGACGACGTCGCTGCCGGCAGGCCGACCGTCTCGTACCAGTTCCGCTTCAACACGAAGTTCAAGAACACCAAGACCATCCTGCAGTCGTATCTCGGCGTCATCACAGGACGTCGACGATGCCGCGCAGAACCTGACGCAGTTCTACACGGTCACGAAGGTCGACCATCGCACCGGGCGGCGGACGCCCGCTCGGCCGAGGGCGTCGTGCCGCCGAACAATCAGGGGAATGCCACGCCGTTCTACAACCGGAACGACAACGGCGAGAATCCGGCGCAAGGACGGCGTCGCCACGTTCGAACGAGCTCGATCGCTACACGAAGCAGTCGATCGCCAACCTCGATCGCGGCTACGTCGCCTTCGCCGGCCAGCGCGACGACGGGTTCTACGCAGACATCCAGGCGGTCTTCGACCTGCTCAAGCTGCGCAACCCCGGCAAGGATTCGCAGGGCGGGTTCAACCTGCACCTGATGGCGCTGCGCGATTCCGATCGACGAGCTCGGCGGCGACCGACAGATCGTCGGGCGTCTACGCGACGACCAGCCGCCGGCGCTTCACGATCCTGGCGGACGGCCTGCCCAGCTCGCAGAACTTCGGCGACTGGGTCCAGGTCGCGCGTCAGGGTAATCCGCTCTTCAACGAAGGGCTCGTCGCCCTCGAAGACAAGGATCTCTACAGCCGGACGACGCCGGCGAGCGACAAGGTCCTGTTCCGGAAGTACGCGCGGAACCCCGGAACTCGCGAAGCTCCTCAACCTGCTCGTGCTCGAACCGGACATGCCCGGCATCGAGACCGGCCGCACCGACATCGCCGGCATCTTCATCCCCGACGTCATCAAGGTCGATCTCTCGACGGAATCGGCGCGGCTCGCCGGCGGCGGCCCCATGCATCCGACCAATCCGGACGATCGCCGGCTTCTCACGTCTCAGCATCTTCGGCGGCGACGTGCTGGTGAGCCAGATCCAGCCGGGCTTCGGCAAGCGGCGTGATCCCTGGCGGCTGGCCCAATGGCCGGCGCTTCGGCGACGACGTCGTCGACATCGCGGTGACGGCGCTCATCAGCGACCTGCGCACGAGCCCGCCGATCATCCGTGGCCCCGCCGGCGACAACGTCAACGCGAACGACATGGCGTTCAACAAGGTGTTCCCGTACGAGTCGACGCCGCAGAACGGGCGCCGGCACGGACATCATTAGAGTAGAAGCTATCTCGAACAAATTGTTCACAAGCTTCTCACCGCTGAGTGCGCCGAGCTCGCAGAGAAAGACCATATCGCTCTGCGTCCTCGGCGAACTCCGCGGTGAAAGGCTTTTGGCGCCACAACAGCGTCGTGTCTAGCCAGATCAGTAGCTGTGGAGACGAGAGCCACGGATTACACCCACAACACGGATCGGTTGGTGAAATGGCTCCTAGTGATCATCGGTCCACGATCCCTGCTTACACGAGGAGCGCCGTCGTCCTGCTGACGGCGGCTCTCGCCTTCGGTTTCCAGGCATCGACGGCCGCGCACGACCCCGGTCTGAGCGCGCTCGACCTGCGCGTACTGCCGGAGCGCGTCGTCGCCACGCTGTCGCTCGCGCCGAGCGACGCCCGACTGCTCGTCTCCGAGCGAGGTGACGCACTCGAAGCGCTCGCGCTCGATAGCATCGAAGTCGTGGTCGATGGCGCTCGGCTGCCGGGCCGTGTCGAGAGTCGCAGTACGGAAAGCGAGACGGGCGGGACCGTTGTGCTCGCGTACGACGGCGGGCTTGGTGCCAGGCTGACCGTGCGATCGAGTGTTCCAGCGAGGCTCGCACGCGGCCATCGTGAGCTGCTGACGGTGCGCGGGCCGGATGGCGCTTTGCTGGCCGAACGCATGCTCGACGATCGCGAGGGCACCGTGACTGTGACGATGGCCCCGCGCGGCTCTTCGCTGGCGAACCAGTTCTTCTCGCTAGGGCTCCGCCACATCCTGGCCGGCTACGACCATCTCGTTTTTTTAGCGGCGGTGCTGCTTGGCGTTCGACGGCTGACGAGCGTGATCAAGACCGTGACGTCGTTCACGGTGGCACACTCACTGACCCTCGGCCTCGCGGTCCTCGGCTTGGTCCGCGTGCCCGCGGCAATCGTCGAGCCACTCATCGCGACGTCAATTGTCGTGGTCGGTCTCGAAAACCTGTTGCGGAGCGAGAACGAGTCGCGCTGGAAGCTGACGTTCGCATTCGGCCTGGTGCACGGCTTCGGCTTTGCGGGCGCGCTGCAGGAGCTCGGCATCGGCGCCGGCGTCATTGGCATCGCGGTGCCGCTGGGCGCTTTCAACGCCGGCGTCGAAGTGGGCCAGATTGCAGTGGCGACGGCGATCTGGCCGTTCGTCGCGCGCCTGGGCCAGGCGCCTCTGGCGCGATTTCATCTGGCGCGCGTGTGCTCGCTGCTCGTGGTCACTGCCGGCGCGTACTGGCTCGTCGCGCGGATCGCGGGTCTCTAATAAACGGCTCAAGGCTCAGGGCTCAGGGCTCAGGCAAGATCTCCGAGTTATCACTCGAAGGGTTTTGCTTGAGCCTTGAGCCCTGAGCCTTGAGCCCAGACTTACCGCGGCGCCGGAAGCGTCGATGACGGCGCCGGCTTCCCGTCAACCGTGTTCGGCTCCATTACTTCGACGCGGGTGCCATCGGGATCGAAGAGGTTCACCTGACGCTTCCTGTTGATCCCGGTCCTGATCTCGATCGGACGCGTGTAGGCAGTCCGTGCTGGACGCGCGTTCAGTGCCGCAACGGCCTTGTCAGCGTCGGGAACGACGAGGCAGAGATGGTGCGCCGAGCCGCGCCGGTCGGGCGCGGGGATCTCGTCGTAGAGCATGAACTCGACGTAGTCGGTTCCATCGGGGACGCGCATGTTGACCCAACTGAGCGTTTTCGAGGTTGCGCTACTGCCGCGCCAGAACTCCTCGAAGCCGAGGATGCCGTTGTAGAATTTCGTCGCGACGTCGAGGTTGCCGACGAGCACGCCAACGTGGATCGCCTGATCCGCGACGCGCGCCGGCGGCAGGTTTTGACCGGCGTTCTTCGCCGTCCAGCTATCCGGCATGTATTCCACGATCTCGACGTTGTGCCCGTCTGGGTCTTTCACCATGAAATTTTTGTTGCCAGTGCGGCCCTTGCCAACCCGTTCCGGGACCACGACGCCCCGCGAGGCGAGGTAGTCGCGCATCCGATCGGCGTCGTCGGTGTAGATGGCAATGTGATTGAGTTGGCCCTGACCCTCCGACGGCCGGTTGAAGAGCTCAATCCACTGACGATCGTTGATTTTCACGAATGCGATCTCGACCGATCCGTCGGGTTTCGGCAGCGTGAATGGCTCTTCGAAGCCGAGGAAGTCCTCGTAAAAGCCCCTGGCCTTGGCGAGGTCGCCGACAAACACGGCAAGGTGCGCCACGCCGAGGATCTTCGGACGGGTCACGGGTTTCTGGGCGGGAGACGGCACCGCGAGTGCGAGCGGTCCGGCCAACATCAGCACCGGCAGCAGTTTCATGGGGCTCAGGATACTACCGACCCAGCCCGACTCGTTCCATCGCCGCCGGGATCTCCGGGTTGCGCATGAACCACTGCCAGACCCCGCCCGAGCGCAGATTTTCGGCGCTGAGGAGCGTGATGCCGACGTCGATGGCGATGACGTCGGGGTTGACCCATTCTTCGGTCGGATGAAAGGCATCGGCGAACCCATAGCGCCCGTAGATGCGATCGCCGAATCGGCGGCGAAGCTCTCGCACCGCCGGCAGCGTGATGTCGGGGGCCAGCATCAGCGAGCCCGCCACTGCGCAAGGGACGACCGTGCCGTCGAGATCGGGAGTGCGCGGCGGCCCTCCCCACGCCACATAGCCCTTGCGGCTGTCCGACGCCGTCACCCCCCAGATGTTCTCGGTGTATCCAGGAAACTCCTGCCCAAGCCCCAGCAGAAAAGCCTTTTGCGCGTGGGTCGCCGTGATCGAGTTCTGCCACCAGTCGGTGTGCGGCGGCTCGCGCTCACGACGTCCACGAAAATCGACCCACGCATGCGCGTACTGATGAACGAACAACGGTGGCGGACCTCCGATATAGGAGAACTTGTCGAATGTGATCACCGGTCGCCGCCAGGCGCGCCAGGACTCGACGGGAATGGCGTGGGTCGGGGACGCAATCGCCATGAGGTAGAGGATCATCAGTTCGCAGTAGTGATCCCACCTCGCCTTCAGGAATCCTGACTCGGGCTTCCAGCCGTGCGACAGGAGCAGCGGATCACCCGCGAGCATCCAGGCAAAATCGACGCGTCGATAGATCGCGTCGGCGAGCGCGGGGACTTCCGAGTCAGCGGCGAAGCACTGTCGCACGGTCAATACGCCCGCGAGCAGGAGCGCCGTGTCGATCGAGGACAGCTCGCTCGCCCACTCACGGGCGCCGGTTTGCAAGTTGATGAAGTGGTAGTACCAGCCACGCTGCTGTTCGATTCGCGTCGCGAAAAATCGAAGCGTGGTTCGCGTCCGGTCGATCGCCGCAGTCCTCGACACCCAGCCGCGTTCCGCGGCGATACACAGCCCGCTCAGCCCGAAGCCTACTGCAGCGATACTGCCGACGTCGCGCGCGGTACTGTCAACAGGAGAGCCGGTCGTCCGAGCGCGATCGCGCACGATACCCGTCGTCGGGTCAGCCTGTTCCCAGAAGAAGAGAAACGATCGTTTGGACAGATCTTCCAACAGCGCATCGTCTTGTGCCGAGACGCTCGAGCGCTGACGTTCGGCCGGCGCCGGCGCATTGCTGCGCGACGCATGTGGCGCGCAGCCTGCTGCCAGCGTGAGGAAGAAGAGGGCGATGAGGAAGCGACTTCCGGAGAGGACGGAAATAACGGATTCACCACGAAGGCACGGAGCTGAAAAGAGTGGGAGACGCGCGGAGGACCGGCCCCTCACAAATGCCTCCCACTCAGCATACATACCTCACACCCAAATTGCAGTCGCCGCCGCGGATCGAGGAGGCTGCTCAGCGTAGTTGATGTTCACTGCAGGCAACGTCTGGATGAAGCCTTGATAGCCTGAGACGTCGTCCCAGCTGAAGAGCCCTGGAAGAGGGAACCTCGAAGCTCTCATCAGCAGGTCCGTGTTCTACCCGTGTGATCCGTGCGATCCGTGGCCGCTATCCGCCGGCCATCGCGCCGACGACGAGGAAAGGCTCGCGCCCGGTCGCCACTGCGTCGGGAAGCGGTGTGTCCGGTGGATCATGGGACAGATCCTGTTCGCACGCGAAGTACCGCACGAACGACCGGCGTTGGTGCGTGACGTGGTCCCGAATCGTCCCACGCAGCACAGGATAGGTGGCCTCGAGCGCGTCGAGCACCGCGCGTTGCGTCACTTCGCTTTCGACGCGGACTGTGACCTCGCCGTCCACTCGCGCGAGTGTCCGCAGATGCGCCGGAAGGACCACTCGGATCATGACAGTGTTTGTGCCTCGACCGACACGACTGGCGGGAGATCGCGAACGATCGGCGTCCAGCTATCGCCGGCATCCGCCGAGCCGTACACCTGCCCGCCGGTGGTGCCGAAGTAGACCCCGCATTTATCGAGCGAGTCGACCGCCATCGCGTCCCGCAGTACGTTGACGTAGCAGTCGCGCTGCGGCAGGCCCTTCGTGAGCGCCTCCCATTCGTCGCCGCCCGAGCGGCTGCGATAGACCCGCAACTTGCCATCGGGCGGATAGTGCTCGGAGTCGCTCTTGATTGGAACGACGTAAATCGTCTTCGGCTCGTGCGCGTGCACGTCGATCGTGAAGCCGAAATCGCTCGGCAGGTTGCCGCTCACCTCGCGCCACGACTCGCCGCTGTCGTCGCTGCGCATGACGTCCCAGTGCTTCTGCATGAAGAGGACGTCGGGGTGCGACCGATGCATCGCGACGTGATGGACGCAGTGGCCAACTTCAGCATTCGGATCGGGAATGCCTTCCGAGCGCAGACCGCGGTTGATCGGCTTCCACGTCTTGCCGGCGTCGTCGGTTCTGAAGGCGCCGGCCGCGGAAATGGCGATGTACATCCTGTCGGGGTTTCGTGGATCGAGGATGATCGTGTGCAGGCAGAGTCCGCCCGCTCCCGGCGCCCAATGTGCGCCCGATCCGTGGCCGCGTAGGCCCGGCAACTCCTCCCAGCTCTGCGCGCCGTCAGTCGTACGGAAGAGCGCCGCATCCTCGACACCGGCGTAGACCGTATCCGGATCGGTCAGCGACGGTTCGAGGTGCCAGACCCGCTTGAACTCCCAGGGATGCGGTGTGCCGTCATACCACTGGTGCGTGCCAGGCACGCCGTCGTAGACAAACTTGTTCCCCGCCGCGTCCCACGTCTTGCCACCGTCGTTCGAGCGCTGAATGACCTGGCCGAACCAGCCGGAGGATTGAGAGGCGTAGAGCCGGTTCGGATCAGCTGGCGATCCTTTGAGGTGGTAGATCTCCCAGCCGCCAAAATGGGGACCGCTGACGTCCCAGTTCTGGCGCTTGCCGTCTGACGTCAGGACGAATGCGCCCTTGCGCGTCCCCACCAATACCCGCACTCCGCTCATCGTCGTGACCCTTTCTGACCCCGCGCCAACGCTCTGTTACGCGATCCCTCTGCGCATTGTACAGGCGGCACGGCCGCGCAGTCAGCCTCGACCGCGCGGCCTGGCGGCCTCCGCAGGTGCGAACGCCGCGGCGTGAGTTGATCAGATCCCCGATCAGATCGGCGAGGTAACCTCTACAGCTTTCGCAGATACGCGAGCAGCGGGATTTACGGACCGCTCTTCGAATGGCGGAAGAAGTTTCCAGACGAACGCCCGGAAGCGGTCGCCGACTTCGCCAGCATGGTGCACGCCTACTGGAGCACTATTCTCAGCGTCGACGACAGTGTCGGGCGGGTGCGCGCGTGGCTCGACGAGAGCGGCCAACTCGACAACACGATCATCGTGTTCGTCGGGGACAACGGTTTGCTCGAGGGCGAACATGGCATGGTCGACAAGCGGACGATGCACGAGCCCAGCATCCGAATTCCGATGGCGGTGAGGTACGACGGCCTGACGAGGGATCCGCGAGCGGTTGACGAACAAGTCCTGACGGTCGACCTCGCGCCGAGCCTGCTCGACCTCGCCGGGGCGCCCCCGATCGCCGGCATTGACGGCCGATCGTGGGTCAAGCTGATACGCGAAGGCGATCCGAACTGGCGCAAGAGCTGGTTCTACTACTACAACTTCGAAAAGGAGTTCCCCTACACGCCAAACGTTCGCGGCATCCGCACCGCGGAATGGAAGTACGTCCACTACCCGCGCGGCGATGGCTCTCCAGACACATACCTTCCCGCGTTGTACGACCTGAAGAGCGACCCGGGGGAGCTCGCCAACCTCGCGCGATCGACCGAACATGCCTCGACGATGGAGCGCCTGCGGACCGAGCTCGGTGCGCTGACGGCCGCGACCGGGCTGACGCCCCGGACCGACAAGATGCCGCTCGATCAGGGCATCAAGACAGAGTTGCCAGCGCAGAATATTCGATAGCGGGCTCAGGGCTCAGGGCTCAGGCCAAAACCTTCGACTGCATGCTCGAAGATCGAGCTTCGCCCTGAGCCTTGAGCCTTTAGCGCGCCGACAGTTCCAGAAAACGCGAGGACGGCCGGACCGTCGTGCCGGCGCTGGTGCGCTGGATGATGAGTGCGGCGGTGCCGGGACGGGACTCGATCAACGCAAGGCCGCGGTCGAGGCCGAGGACGCTGACGGCAGTGTCGAGTCCGTCGGCGTCGAGGCCGTGCGTCGCGATGACGGTGACCGTGATGTCGTCGACGAGAGCCGCGCGGGACGCGGGGTCGATGATGTGCGAGTAGCGGCGGCCGCCGATGTCCACGTGCTGCTCGCTGCTGCCCGAAGTTGAGACGGCCGCGTTGGTCAGCTCCAGCATTGCGGGCACGCCGGGCAACGCCTCGCCCGAGTAGATGGCGATTCGCCAGCCGCGCTGTCCCGGGGGCGCCTCGCTGAACGCGAGATCGCCGCTCACTGCCACCAGTGCGCTCCGCACTCCCAGTCCGTCGAGCACCGCGATGGCCTCGCTGGCGGCGTAGCCCTTGCCGATGGCGCCGACGTCCAGTGCCATGCCGATCATGTCGAACGTCACGGTCCGACGCTCGGCGTCGAGGTGGAGCTTGCGGAAGCCGCTGCGGCGGGCGGCGTCTTCCAGCGCGGCGCGATCGGGCAGGCGCGCAGTCGCCCGAGCCTCGCGCCAGAGCCGCACGACTGGCCCCTGCGTGATATCGAACGCGCCGCCGGTCGCCTCCGCCAGTTCCTGCGAGGCCGCCAGGACCGCGAACAGATCCTCGCTGACGCGCACCGCGCGCCCGACCGCTCCCTTGGTGATCTGGTTCAGCTCGCTGTCAGGCCAGTAGTCTGAAAGGATGCGGTCAAGGTTTCGGATGCGATCGAATGCGGCGCTGAATGCGTCCCTGGCCGCCTGCTCGCCCGGCGCGTAGAGCGTGATCCGGACGAGCGTGCCCATGTGAGGCTCGACGGCCTCATAGCGACGCAACTCCGATCCCGCGACACTTGTCAGCGCGACGACCGAGAGGCTCAGGCCGAGCAGCCAACGCACAGCTCAGTATGGATCCAGCGCGACGCCGTTGTTCCAGGCGCGATACATCTCCTCAACGCTCGGCAGCGTGGCGGGACGCACGAGGCGGAAGCCGAGCCACTGGGCGTCGGTCATGTACCAGACGCTCTTCGGCAGTTGCGGATCCTGTCTCTTCCACGAAGCGTCGGACGGCACTCGGACGGTGCACCCCACACCAGGTGCGTCATCGTGCCACGAGCCGCCGCGGACGGCATGGGGATACGGAGCGGTGGATGCGACCCACGGATTTTTCGCGGGCGCTGCCGTGTACGGCGCGTACTGATCCAGGGTCCACTCCATGACGTTGCCGAGCATGTCGTACAGCCCCCAGGCGTTCGCCTTCTTCGTTCCGATGGTGTGATAGGTGCCGCCGGCAAAACCTGGCAGGGCCGAGTTCTTCGCGAACCACGCATAGTCTCCCAGTTGAGCGGGGTCGATCGCGGTTGTCGCGCCCGCCCGGCACGCGTACTCCCACTCGGCCTCGGTCGGCAGGCGGTAGGTACTCGCCGGTCTTCGCGCTCAGCCACTCGGCGAACTTGTTCGCGGCGTGCTGAGTCATGCTGATCGCCGGAAAGCCGTTGTTGCCGCGGCCGAAACTCATCTCGAGGTGCGGAGCCGTCGGCCGGCTCAGCCCGTCCACCAGCGCATCGGGGTGCTCGCGCTCCTTCGCCTGGTCGGCGAACATGAACAGCAAGTACGCGTCCCATGTCACTTCGTGGGTCTGCATCCAGAACGCATCCAGCTGCACCTGGTGCTGCGGGCGCTCGTCAGGCCTGCCGCCGGAGCCGGCGGATCCCATCAGGAACTCGCCGGCGGCCACGCGAGCCATGCCGTAGGTGACGGTCGTGTTGGGGATGGTGACGGTGTAAGCGGCGGACGGAGCGCTGGCGGTTTTCTTGCCGCGCTCTTCGATGAGCGCACGGATCCGTCCGACCGCGGCCATCTCCTTCGCATCGACTGCGCTGGCGGCCTGACGTGTGACGCGAGGGGCAGTCTCCGCCATGGCCAGGAGCGACATGGCGGCGATTGCCGCGAAACGCAGCGTCATTGCTGACGGCTCGACTAGATGACCCTCGACTGGCCGGGAACCGCCAGCCCAGGCACTTCGTGCTTGGCGTTCCAGTCGACCGGCTTCGGCACCAGGCTCACCTGCGAGTTCATCGCTTGCTCCCAGGTCACCTGCTGGCCCGTGTAGGCGGCCTGGCGGCCCATGATCGCCAGCAGCGTACTGGTGGCCAGATTCAGATCGTCGTTCTTGGGTTTGCCGGCACGGATGGAGGCGAACAGCACATCGTGTTCGCGCTGGTACATGTCGTATTCCTCGCCCTCGAACTGCCACTTGATCTGGCCGTCCGGACTTTCGATGCGGGGCTTGCCAGCGCCAAGCATCATCGTCCCATCAGTCCCCATGATGTAGTCGAGGGTGCCGTTATAGCAGCCGGTGGACTGGCGGTTGGCGAGGAAGACCCGGTAGCCGTTCGGAAAGGCGTAGCTGACTGCAAAGTGGTCGTAGATGTTGCCGCCGTTCGCGGGAACGGCGCGGCCGCCGACTCCGACAGCGCTGAGGGGTGGTTGATCGTGCATGATCCACATGATCTTGTCCGCGTTGTGCACGGCCTGCTCCACCAGGCTGTCGCCGCACAGCCACGTGAAGTTGTACCAGTTGCGAATCTGCCACTCGATGTCGCTCATGCCGGCGGGCCGCGTGCTCTCTGGCGGCAGCGGCTTGACGGGGTTGGTGTAGTAGGTCGAATAGTGCGCGACCAGCCGCCCGATGGCGCCGTCGTGAACTTTCTTGATGGCGTCCTGAATCATGTTGTTGTAACGCCAGCAGTACCCCGAGACGAGCGCCAGGTTCTTCGTTTGCGAGAGCTTTTGCGCCGCCAGCACCTCGCGCACTCCCGGCGAATCCGTCGCGCAGGGCTTTTCGCAGAAGACGTGCTTGTTGGCGTTGACCGCCGCCGTGAGGTGCTGCGGCCGGAAGCCCGGGGGCGTCGCCAGCAGCACCACGTCGACGCCGCCGTTGATGACCTTCTCGTACCCGTCCAACCCGAAGACGGGGCGGTCAATCTTCACCTGCGCCCCGAACCGAGTGCTGCCCTTCAGTCTGGTCGTCGCCTGCTGGGTAATGGCCTCGTCGATATCGGCGACGGCCGTCAGTTCGTTGTTGGGGTCCGCTGTCAGCGCCTGTGCAGCCGCGCCGAGGCCCCGGCCGCCGCAGCCCACCAACCCCACTTTGAGGGCATTGGTGACCGTCCGGCCAGAGATGATGCCGGGAAACCCGGTCGCGATCGCGCCGGCGACCGTCCCGCTTTTCTTGAGGAAGTCGCGACGCTCAATCTTGTCCAGTTGTTTCCTCGGTTTAATCGCCATAATGTTCCCTCGAATGCTCTCTCAGAAGCCCGAATCATACTCTTTCTGGGCCCGCCCGACAGGTCGTGGTCCCTGGTGGGGGCCAGCCGCCGTGAGTGCAGGACTCGGTACTGCTGAGCCTCGGCGCGGCCGATTTGGCCCAGATCGGCACGAACAGCGAACAGGCCTGGCGCCCGCTCTTTGACGGGAAGACCCTCACCAATTGGCAGTCGACGAAGTTCGTCGGCGAAGGCGCCGTGAAAGTGGAGAACGGCCAGATCATCCTGGAGACCGGCCGCAGCCTGACCGGCATCACTTGGATCGGTCCGGATCTCCCGACCACCAACTACGAGATCGCGCTGCAGGCGATGCGCGTCGAGGGGAGTGATTTCTTCGCTGGCGTGACGTTCCCCGTTGCCGATTCGTTCTGTTCACTAATTCTCGGCGGGTGGGGTGGCAGAGTTGTCGGGCTGTCCAGCATCAACGGCATGGATGCCTCGGAGAACGAGACCTCACAGTCGGTCCAGTTCGAGTCGGGGCGCTGGTACAGCATCCGAATCCGCGTGACGCCTGCGACGATCGAGGCGTGGCTCGATGAGCGCCAAATCATCAATCAGAGCCTCAAGGGCAACAAGATCGGCACGCGCTTCGAGGTCGAACCGTCGCAACCGCTCGGTGTCGCGTCGTGGCAGACGAAAGCTGCCCTGCGCGACCTGCGCCTGCGGCGCCTGTAGGGCGCACCACCGACGTCGGTAGAAACCCGTTGGACGCGCTCGAGGGACGGGCGGTGGACGCCGCAGCGTTTCACCGCCCGTCTTGTGTGTTCCCTGTTGTCGTTGTTCCCGTCTTGCGGTTCTGCTATCGGCATCTCAGAACCGCAGCCGAGCGCCGAGCTGGATCGCCCGCGTATTCAGCTGCGACGTCACCTTTCCAAAATTTGAGTTGCTCAGATCCGTGACCGGATCCGACAGGTTTACTCGGTTGAGCGCGTTGAACGCGTCCATTCGCAACTCCGCGGTCACCCGTGCCGTCATCTGGAACTTCTTGGAGACCGACAGGCTGACATCCGCGTAGCCGGGTCCTCGGTAGGCGTTGCGAACCAGATTGCCGTTCTGACCGGGCTGAGGTGCCGGGAAGTCGGACGCTTTGAAGATGCCGGCCAGGTACTCCTCCTGACTCCAGCCACTAGTCTTTACGGTGCTCGCGGGAGCGTTGGGCCGATCGCCGCCGTTGCCGTCGGCGTTGTAGTCGCCGCTCGGAAACGAGCCGCCTCTCGTGATGTTGATCGGGTTGCCGGTTTGGAAGATGGCCGAGCCGGCGAGCTGCCACCCGCCGAGGAACGTCCGCGTCAGGCCGGTGCTGTTGTTGAAGAACGGAATCTCCCAGACGCCAAGCAGCGCCAGCTTGTGCCGAACGTCATAGCCCGCGATCGCCCACTCGGCGCCGAGATCCGCGGCGTCCTGGAAGTTCGTCGTGCCGACGGCAATGTCGGCATCGTTCATCGCCTTGCCGAATGTGTACGCGCCCTGAATAGTGAACCCCTGCTGGTATCGTCGGCGGAGCTGAATGGTCGCGCCCTGGTAGTCCGACTTCGACGTCGACGTCACCATGTTGATCTGCTGAAAGCTCGGGTTGAAGCCGTTGAAGCTCCCGTCCAGCAGGTCGCCGACAAAACGGTTGATGTTGTAGGCGTTGTAAAGGTTGCGGCCGGCGCTTCCGAGATAGTTGAATTCGGCAACGACGCCGAGGCCAAGGTCGCGCTGTACACCAAAGAACCAGTTGTGGGTATACGGGTTGATCAGGTCCGGATCGACGGTCGTGAGCGCGACACGCGCGCCGATGACGCCGTTGCGCGAGTCGAGACCGACTTGTAGCGCCGGATCGACTGGGTAGCCGAGGTACGGCTTCGATGGATCGCCGAGGCTGTAGGTGAACTGCGGCGTGCCAAAGAACTGCCCGAGGACCACCGTTGCGCGCAGCGGTGGGCTGTTGCGATAGTTCTCGGCCGGCAGGTTCATCAGACGGTCGAACGACAAGCCGTAGCCGCCGCGAATCGACATCTTGCCGTCGTTGAAGGGGTCCCACGCGAAGCCGACCCGCGGGCCGAGGTTGTTGTTGTCGGTCGGGTAGAACTTGTCGACGAAGTCGACTCGGGCGTTC
Source organism: uncultured Acidobacteriota bacterium (assembly GCA_963773005.1). Taxonomy (GTDB): domain Bacteria; phylum Acidobacteriota; class Vicinamibacteria; order Vicinamibacterales; family 2-12-FULL-66-21; genus DATBJJ01. Next base: position 869,512 of record CAVYZR010000008.1, on the reverse strand, counting down.
GCGAGCCGCTCGTTGTAGGTCGAACCCGAGCCGAGAATCAGGTTGCGCAGCGTGTCGTCGGTGTCCTTGAAGGTGCCGTAGTTTTCGTAGCGCAGGCCAACGTTGATCGTCACGTTGGATCGCACCTTCCAATCGTCGTCAATGAAGAGCGCCCACTCGGTCTGCGTCAGCTCCGAGTAGGCGGTCTGCGGCTCGCCGGTCCGCGGATCGACATAGCGACTCATCTGCAGCGCTTCGTCGTCGGCGAAGTTCATGAGATTCGAGAACGAGTAGGCGGGAATGTAGTTGTTCGTGTTCCGCGCCGAGCCGTACATCTGTCGCAATTCGCCGCCCATCTTCACGAGATGGTTCGACTTGACGAGCGTAAAGATGTTCTTGAAGTCCCAGTTCGTCTGCCACCAGCCGTTGGGATATCCGGACTGACCGAAGCCCGTAACGCCGGTAATGGTAATGCCGGGAATCTCGAGGTGCTCGGGGGTGTCGGGCAAGCCGACCAGCCGCATCACGCCAGCGCGGAACTCATTCAACATCGACGTGCTGAACGTCTTCGTGTAGTTGATGTTGCCGAAGTGCGTGGTGTTCGGCGTCGGCCGATTGAACGCCGGCCTGATGCTGCCGGTCATCGCATACGAGTTGGTGCGGTAGAAGTTGCCGTACAGGCGGTCCTTGCCGGATCGAACCTCGTAGTCGGAGCGAATGTTGAACTGGTTGCCACGGCGCCACCCGTCCGGGACGTAGAACGCGCTGCCGACGTCCATGATGCCGTCGGCCGGGCCGATGACGTTGGCGCCAGGGGCCGGACTGCCGAGGTCACGAAAGTCTGCTGTGGGATCGACGGCCGGCGCAAAGTTCCGCAGCAGCTGCGCCGCAATGGTCGACGGGCGCGTCGATTGAATGAAGTTGCGGAACGCAGGCGTCTCGACAGTGAAGGTCGAGCCGCGCACGCCGGACTGGCGCAGGCCCTCGTAGGACGTGAAGAAGAACAATTCGTTCTTCATGATTGGACCGCCGAGGCTGTAGCCGAACTGGTGCTTGTCGAACTCTGGCACCGAACTCTCGAAAACGTTCTTGGCCGACAGTTGGTCGCCCTGGAAATAGTACGAGCCGCTGCCGCGGAACTCATTGGTGCCGGATTTGGTGATGACCTGAATTTGCGCCCCCGGACTGCGGCCGTCAACGGCCGAGAAGTTGTTGGAGACGACCCGGACCTCTTCGACCGATTCCGTGTTCGGCGTCAGGTTGGTGATGCCGCCGCGCGCGACGCCGTTGGTGCTGGTCTGGTCAACGGTGTAGTTGTTGGCTTCGTCGCGCTGTCCGCTCGCATTGATGCGTGGCGCGGACTCTCCGGCGAAGGAATCGTCGGCGCCGCCACCGCCGCTGATCGACGCCGAGACGCCCTTGCCGGTGACACCGGGCTGGAGAGCGATCAGGTTATACAAGTTCCTGCCGCTCAGGGGCATTTCCTGTAGCTGCATGCGGTCGACCTGCCCTGACACGCGGCCCTGCTCGGTCTCGACGAGCGGCGCGTTGGTCGTGACCGTAACGCTCTCCTGGACGCCGGATACTTCGAGGGTGAAATCGAGACGCACCGTTTCACTGCTACCGACGTTCACCGACTCGCGCAGCGCGTTGAGGAATCCCAGCTTGACGACCTCGACCCGGTAGACGCCGGGGCCGAGGCTGAGCACTCGAAAAACACCGTCGCTCGTCGTGACCGACTCGCGGGTCACTCCGCTCCGGACGTTGGTCACCATGACGACGGCGTCGGCGACAACCGCCTTCTGACCGTCGGTGATCGTGCCCTGGATGACGCCGCTGAACTGGGCGCTCGCACGCGTCCGCCAGAACGAGGAGCAGCAGAATAAGAGGGATCAGAGGGAGACGGCGACGTGAGGATTGAGTCATTTCTCTCCTCCACGATGTTGAGGACCAGTACGAAACCGGTTCCACGCTTGCCGACACGAATCTATACCTGCCCGACCGACCGAGCAAGGCAGTTCGGCCCATGGCGCCATACGGCAGAGGCCGGTCGTTTGCCAGCTTCCTGGAGATTGAGTGGCGATGGGCCGTACACTCACGGCGTGAGGATCCCGTGCCTGCTGGCGCTCGCGGCGATCGGCGTGGCCGGGATCCAGGCCCAGTCCGCGCGCGAGTCGGTCGTCGTGATCCTCGATTCCGACGGCCCGGTGGCCAACGCCGAAGCGTCGGCGCGCCTTCGCGCGCTCGCGCTGGCGCGAGTCGAGCGATACGGACGTCCCGTCTACTTCGACCTGACGGCTGACGCCATCACCCCAGTCCCCGACAGCGCCGGCGAGAGCTTCCGGAGCGCCACCTTCACCTTCCGGCCGCCGATTTACGCCGGCGTCTCTCTGAGCTTCGGTGAAGCGAGCGAGATTCTCCGCAAGAACGAAGCGGCCCGCGATACGGTCGTCGTACGCGAGTGTGCCGCGCGGCCGGCAAGCGATTGTGGCGGAGCGGTTCACAGCGCCGCGACCACGCTCGTCAGAGACACCGAGTCTGCGAGCGCCCGAAAGCTGCGGAGCGTCGTCGCGACGGCGACATCGCACCGGGCCGCGGCCGTAATCCTCGTCACCGCGGGCTGGCCCTACCTCGACGAGCAGCGGCTGGGGCTCGCCGACGCCGTCCGCGATTTGCGCGCGGCCGGCGCACGGCTCGTGGTCCTGCGGGTGCCGGCGCGGGTCGACTATCAAGGGCTGGTGCGCGACGCGAGCGAGGCCATCGCAACCCGCCTGTCAGCCACATTCATCGCGCTCAACGATCAGCCGGACGTCGAGCGCGCGCAACAGGCGCTCGCCGACGCCGAACCGGTGGCGCCGCCAACATCCGCAAACGTTCCGGCGGTCCCGCCCGCAACAGCCGAGCTGATCCGCCCCACGGGCGAGTCGACCGGGCCGGGCATAGGCTCCGATCCAGATTTAGGTGATGAGGTGCTGCGGCGCGCAGCCGCGTACGTGGCCCAGTTTGAACGGACGTTCTCCGCCGCAATCTGGCGCGAGCACTACCAGCAGGAGGACCGCGTCCCACGACGGTTCAGCTCGTCTGGGGCGACATTCTCCACCATCGCCGCCCGCCGGCAACTCGACTCCGAGCTGCTGCTTGTCTGGCTGCCGCAAGCCCGGAGCTGGATGACCGTCCGGGACGTCATGGCAGTCGACGGCAAGCCGCGACCCGCGGGCGACCGGCGGCTGCAGGCGCTTCTCGGTGGAACGGCCGTGTCAGTCGACCAATTGAGCGCGCTCGCGACCGAGAACGGGCGTTTCAACATCGGGAAGATCGTCCGCACGTTCAACGAACCCACGCTGGCGCTGCTGTTTCTCGACGAACACTATCGCCGCCGCTTCACGTTCGCGAAAGGCGAACCGCAGACGATAGACGGGCACCGCTCGGCGACATACGAGTTTGTCGAGCGCGGGAGTCCGACGGTCATCCGGGGCGAGAATCGCGACATCCCGGTGCGGGGCACACTCTGGATCGAGGCGACGACCGGTCAGGTCCTGCGCACCGCGCTCGAGCTCTCGGACCCGTCGGGGCGCCTGCGCGGCCGCATGACGGTCCGCTACGGCCCGCATCCAAACTTTGACGTGCTCGTGCCACTGGAGATGCGCGAAACGTACGCAGCTTCTTCGGGCGAGTCGGTCACCGCGCTGGCGACCTACTCCGAGTTCCGCCGCTTCGAAACTGCCGGACGCATCGTCATCCCCAAATAGCGACGCGACGGTTGGCTACTTGGGCTTGATCGTCAGGATCACGCGCCGGTACGACGTCAGGCTCGGGCTGCCGTTGTCCTCGACCGCCAGGATGATGTGCGCCGTGCCGGCGACGCGCGGCGTCACCACCACCCGGGCGCCGGTCGCGTCCTGGATCGTCACGCGTGGCGTCGGTTCGCGCGGTCCCCCTTCCGGCGCGGACGGGATCCCGCCTTCGCCCGGCGCGCCGCCTCCCGCAACCGGCGCGACGCCGCCGGCGTAGACCGGCTGACCTGGAATCCCGGTGCCGGCCTCCGGATAGAAGAACCACGAATACTTCAGCGTGTGATTGTCGGGATCGCGCGTCCCGCCAGCGTCGAGCGTCACGACTGCACCGACCGTCGCCTCGACACGCACTGGCGCGCGGCCGCGCTGGCCGTTCACGACGGCCTCCGGGTTGTGATTGGCCTGGGCGGGATCCTTGATCGTCCAGTCCATTCGCGCCGCGAAGTCATTCTGGAAGGCGGTCCGCCACCGCCAGATCGTCGCCTGATCCGACGTGTAGGTCTTGCCATCGACGCCGGTGACCGTGTCCTTCGAGTTGTCGCGGCCGGGATACGAATCGCCGCCCTGTGTCCAGGAGGGTCGTGTTTCACCGTAGAACGTGCGCCAGACATACCGTCCACCCCACCCGCCGTAGGTCGGGCTCATGAAGCCGGCCAGGCCGTTGTCGATGAGGTTCAGGAACGACGGCGTGTCGCCCTCGTGGATGCAACACGGCGACGGATACAGTTTGCCGAGCGGTCCCTTGCTGCGAATGTTGGCGTTGACCCACGCGTCGGTGAACGTGGTGAAGTCGGCGCCGGGCGCGTTCTTGTAAAAACGGTCGCCGCTGATCCCCGTCCACGTCGCGTAGGCATATTGGGCTCCGTCAGGCGTCGACGGCATCGCGATGAAGTGCAACGCAGGGAATTCACGCCGGAGCCAGGGGCCCGCATCGTCTTGATCAGAGATGGTATACACCCGGAGCTTCGAGACGATCGACGCGAGCTCGGACTCCGGCTTCGTCGCCCTGGCGTGCAGCAGCGCCTGCGCGAGCGTGTTCGCCCCGCCCCAGGCCAGCACCCAGACTGGACGCGGATCGGGGTTCTCGGCGGCGCGAACGATCAGCTCTGCACCGGCACTCATGTTGTCGGGCCCCACCGCTGCCATCCCATAGCCCGGTTGGCCGGAGACGACCACTGCCCGCAATGCCGCCGCTGGCGGAAACCCAGGCTCGTGGCGAAGGAGGTTCGGCAGCACTTGTTCGTAGGCGGCAACGAGCGTCTGGATCACGTCCGGGCGGACCTTGTTCTTCATCCACGTCGACGTCGTCGCGATCAGCCCCTCGACGTCCATCTGGTTCGAGTAGACGAGGAACCGCACCATCGACATCTGATCGTCCGGCTCGTTGGCGATGTCGGTCATCACGATCACGCGCGGTTTGTCGACGTGGGGATCGACCCGAGCAGCGAGCGCATCGGGCGCCGACGGTTGCTGCGCGCCGGGATGCGATAGCAGGATGCCGCCCATGCCTAAGACGAGCGCGGCTACCAACCAGACCTGTGCCTTCAAGGCATCCTCCTCGAACCCGTTCACTGTCCGCGAATCGCGGAAAGGGCGCGGTCCAGTACTTCGTCTCGTCCGGCCCTCAGCCCCGCGATCGTCGGTGCTATCGGAATGTCGGGCTTGATGCCCACGAGGTGATGGGGTGCCTGTCCGTCGTGACCGGTGACGCGCATGCCGGTAAAACCGAGCCTGAAGCCGCCAGGCAGAACGAACACCACCACGTTTCCGTTGGCCCCCGCGGTCGCGCTCCCGACAATCGTTCCGAGCTTGCGGTCCGCTATGTAGCCCATCACGGACTCTGCATAACTGATCGCTCGTCCGTCGGTGAGAAACACAATCTTGCCGCCCACGCGCGGGCTTTGCGGTGTGATATTCCAGCCCATGCTCAGCCACCCTGCTGACTCACCGAACGGGCCGACGATCTTGTTCACGTGCATCCAACGGTCGGCCTCAGACGTCGCGAGCAGATGCGGAAGGATCTGAGCACCGGCATCGGTCGGATACCCGCGAACGTCGAACACCACGCCCGTGGCGCCGGCCAGCTTGTCGAGTATTGGCGTGACCTCGGGCATTCGCGCTCGTGTGAGGTCCACGTACCAGATGCCGGACATCAATTCCGTGACTGGTGCCGGACGTTTCTCCGCCGGAGGCTGCCTCGCATCGCACGTCAGGCTCGTCGGGTTTGGGCCCGCCCCGGTGTCGATGACGACTTTCACGGCCGCGCCGGTCGAACACGAGCCGATCTCCCGCAGCGCGCGCGTCTCCTTCCACTGCATGGAACCCGACGCGAGTCGCATCGCGTCGGCCAGTCGGTGCGCGGCTGGCACGCCATCGAGTGCCGACACTACGGCGCCAACCGGAGCCTTCGCAGGCGCCGCAGTTGCAGTAACCACGAGTTGGTGTTCGATCACGCCGAACTGAACCGGAAGCTCGCCTCGGTTGCCACTACCGCGTGGATCGACAACAGACCCATGTCCGTCACGCAGATCGGCCACCAGCAGGCGCAGCGCGTCGCGATGGGCCGCGCGCGTCGTTGCGTCGTATGCAAGCTCGAGCTGTGGCCGGAGGCGCGCATCCCAGTCGACGCCTGCCTCGGTCCAGTACGGATAGAAGTGACGGAACACGTTCCACGCGACGACGACGTCGGCAAGTCGTGTATCCAGACCGGGCTGGTCGCTAGAGTCTGAACTGCTGGAGAGTGCCGCCCGCAGCCGCGCGAGAGAGTTCGAACCTGTCGCGTCCTCGACGGCCTCGCCCTCGGCCAATGCCAGCACTACTCGCGCTCTCAGGCCCAGACCAAGATCGACATCGACGTGGGCGCCAGTCCGTGGCGGGCTGTCGAAGAGCTCGCTCGTCGACATCTGAGTGGTTGTTGGCGCGGAGCTGGACCGGGGCGACATGCGGAGAAACTGCCGGCCTTCGGGCGCGCGCTCGGCTGGCCGCGTGATCTCGACGTTCATCGAAGTACCAGCTCTCCTCCACCCCCCTGGTACGTCGCTTCCCGCCTCGAATCCGGCGTCCTCAATGGCGATCGGCGTCCAGGAGCCATCCTCAGCTCGCACGGCGAGTTCGATCCGCTCGAAGTCTGCCGTGACGACGCCGAAGGCCATGACACCGAACGCGATGCTCGTCGCATCTTGCGCAACCGGACCCTCGATGGCGTACTCCTTCCACGCGGGATCGCGAATCGGCCGGTCGCCCATGTTGTCGAAAAAGCCCATCTGCTGATCTGGCCTGTCGATCCGCAACCAAAGGGCAGCTGCGCCAGAAGCTTCACGCGACCCAGCGCGAACGAGTCCGCGAAAACGAATCGTCCTGCCCCGCAGGCTCATCGCCGCGACCGTCTGCATGACCGTCGCAAACCCGTCGATGCCGGGACTTCCGCTCGAGACCGGCGCGCGACGGGTCCGTTTCCCCCTGTATGGGCCCGGCACATTCGAATCGCCGACGCCGGCACCGAGGTAGCGCCAGGCGATCAAGAGTCTGTCGGGGTCTCCCGGGGCGGTTGGAGGTGGCAGTCTCTCACCGATCTCGATTCGCGGCCCGAGCGGGCTGAAGAGCGTCTGCAGCGTCGACTGGAGGGCTTTCGCGTCCCGAGCGGCTCGTACCCGCGCGATGCCGTACACCGCGAACCGATTCCAGTCGAGGGTCGCCGCGGCATCGCTCGGATAGAAGTAGCGCACCACTCCATACAAGCGCGCGAACGCCGCGGCGTTGTCGATCCCCGGCCGGGCTCCTTGCCCGGACGCGGGCATCTCCGCCACGGCGGCAGTGAACAGGACGGCGATGAGCACTCGTCTCATGCGGGGCCGTGAAATGCTGATGCTGAGTGGCAAATGCTGAATGCTAGATGCTGAATCCTATCGCAAGCCAGAGCAAACACCGCACGGCGTCAGGCCACTTGACTCCTCCATGACGGCCCGTCAGTATTGCGCCGCAATCCTTATCGCAACCGGAGGACTCCAATGAGAAAAGCGTCGTGGATCACCGCAATCGTGCTCGTGGCACTGTCGATGGCCGTTGAAGGCAGCGCCCAGAAGCCCGACCCCGATGCCCAGAAGCTTGCCGATGCCTATCAGGCCGCGTTCAACAAGGGTGATGCGAAAGCCATCGCCGCCCTCTATGCGGCCGAAGCCACACGGGTCGGGCCCGATGGCCAGCTGATTGTCGGACGCGCCGCGATCGAGAAACTCTACACGGACGGTTTCGCGGGCCTGCTCAAGGGCTCGACGCTGGCGTTGCAGCCGGGGACCACGCATGCCGTCACGCCTACCGTCAAGGTCATGGAGGGCCGCTACACGACCGGAGGCGCGGCCGCAGGCAAGGGCCGTTACATCAATACGATTATTCGTCAGGGCTCCACGTGGCTCGTCGCGAGCCTTGTCACGATCCCGGATCCGCCAGCGCCGCCGAAGTAGTCACGGTCCGCCGTAGCATTGCGAAGGCGGAAGCCGGACACTACGACCGCAGCCGACCGAAGCCAAACACGAGCGGCAGGCGTCTGAACCGTTGCGGAGGTGCGCGATGCAACGGGCGATACTGTCGGTGACCCTGGCTCTGGTGTTCGGTCAGCCCGCGAGCCAATCTTATGCGGGGACCTGGACGGCCGAACTAGCCGGACAGACCTACGTCCGCCTCGAACTGCAGATCACCAACGGCGCGCTTGGGGGCAAGATCAGTCTCGGCAATAGCGAAGTCGACTCACAGGGTGAGGTCAAGACCGCCCTCGCCGCACCGAACGAGTTCACGCCTCTCTTCGACGTCGTGCTCAGCGATTCGGTGCTCTCGTTCTCGCGGAAGGACGTCAACGACACAGATCATTTCGAGCTGCGGCTCGTCGACAATCGCGCCGAGCTTCTCTTCATTCCCTCGGACGCCGACCGCGCGGAACTCGCGGAGATGGGAGTACCAGTGCCGAAGCCGATTCGACTGACGCGTGTGGCACCCTAATCGCGTCGCGCCTCGGCGAGTTCAAATTCGGAGGTTCGTGGACGCGCGACGCTACACTACTCCCGTCCGGCGATAAGCCCCGTGCGCGCACGGGGGATGTGACCTGTTAGTCATACAGGACTCGATTCTCACAAAAAAGATCTTGACAGTTCTGCGAGGCCCTGACTTCTGCGCCTTGCGTGGCTTCACACAGCCCTCAGGAACGCCTCCGCTCCGCCCGTCAGTGATCTTCACCCACGTTTCGATGTGAAGAAGGCCTTGTCCGCCGTCGACTCGTCCCGCCACGGTCGCGCCGCTCGCGCCGGAGCGCTACAGAGTGCAGTTCACCGTGACCCGTGAGACGCACGACAAGCTGCGACGCGTCCAGGATCTGTTACGGCACTCGATTCCAAATGGTGATCCAGCCGCAATTTTCGATCGGGCCTTGACGCTGCTCGTCGCCGACCTCGAGAAGGCCAAGCTCGCTGCGACGGCGCGACCGCGCGCGGCTCGCTCGCCGGGACCCGGATCGCGTCATATTCCGGCGGCCGTGAAGAGAGCGGTCTGGAAACGCGATGGCGGTCGATGCGCGTTCGTCGGCGCGCACAGCCGCTGCGGAGAGCGTGGCTTCCTGGAATTCCACCACGTGCTGCCATACGCCGCCGGTGGCCAAGCCGTCGTCGAGAACGTCGAGCTCAGGTGTCGCGCCCACAACGTTCACGAGGCCGAGCAGTACTTCGGCGATCGCCTGCCGCTGCTCGTGCGCGAACAAAACCGACCCGCGTATCGAGTCGCAACTCGGTCCGGACCGGGCTCGCGTTCACCAGCCGCTCCAATTGCCGGTGGAGTCGCCTGCACGTGCGTCGCCTTTCGCCTCAGGCATTTCCCAACCCTCGCGCCAGATCGATTCGCGACGCCCGACCTGACAGGTGGAGAGTCACGCAGCTCAGCGCTGCCGACCAACATCAGCCTGGCAGTGAGTATGCCGATTAGTCGTTGCGTAGAAGGGCAATCGGATCGATACGCGACGCCGTCTGAGCCGGCCTGAGCGTCGCCAGCAGCGCGACCACGGACAGTAACAGCGCGACCGACGCCAGCGTCCAGGGATCGTTAGTCTCTACGCCGTAGAGCTGTGCGGACAGCGGGCGGCTGGCGGCTATTCCAAGAGGCACACCAATCGCGAGACCTGGCACGACCAGCGCGGCACTGTCTCGAAGCACCATCGCCATGACCCTCGTGCTCGTCGCGCCGAGCGCCAACCTGATGCCCAGCTCCCGGGTCCGCTGAGCGACGTCGTACGACATCAACGCGTACAGGCCGACACAGCCGATCGCGATCACCAGCGCCGCGAGTATGAGCGAGATTCCGCTCATCAAGCGCTCCTGCGCGATGGCGCCGTCCAGCACCTCCGCAATCGTCCGGACTTCTCGATTGGAAGATCGCCGGCAATCGCACCGAGGTGGTGCCTCACCATTGGGACGGCCGCGGCTGGAGGGTCGGCCGTGCGGAAGGCGAGCACCACACGAGCGAGTCCACGCAACGGAAGATAGACAACGCCCATGGCACGATCGCGCGGCGATACCTGCTTGGCGTCGTTGACGACGCCGATCACCTGCTGCATCGGCCCACGTGGGTTCATCCTGATCCGCCGGCCGATGGGACTCTCCTCAGCGAAGAGAAACGTCGCCAGCGATCGGTTAATCACGACGACATCGGCAGCCGGGTCCGCGTCGCGGTCGGCGAACGCGCGGCCCGCCGTAAGTGACATCCCGACCGCCTCGAAAAAGCCCGGGCCCACGGCGGCGAAGGTCCAGCGGGCGCCAGGCACCACTGCACCTCTGTCGGTCGTCAGCTGCTGGCTGCCGTCAACCCAGTAGTTCGTGTAGTCCATGAGGGCTGGCCCCGATACGCCACTGGCCTGGATGCCGGGCAACGCCGCCAGATGTTCTCTGACACGGTTGATCAGCATCGCGGATGCCTGCTCTGCGTAGCCGGCCTGCCCCGGTGAGATTGAGACCAGGAGCACGTTGCGGTCGAACCCGAGCTCCTGAGATCTGAGATTGCTGACAGTACGCAGGAGCAATCCGGCGCCAATCAGGAGAACCGTGCACATCGCCAATTGAGTGATGAGCATCACGCGCCCGACGGTCGCTCGCCTGCGCGCCAGTCCGCTGGCGCTCGCCGACTGACACACGGATGCCGACGTCGCAGATCGCGCCGGGCGAGTGCAGGGCCAGAAGCCGAATGCGATCACGACCGCCACGCATGCGCTCGCGAACGTCAGGACTCTGCTATCGAACTCGAGGGCAAACTCGAGGGGCATGATCATGACAGCGAACTGCTTCAGGGACACCGTGGTCGCCCAGCTTGCGAACAGTAGTCCGAGGAATCCGGCCACGACGGCCAGCAGAATGCCCCTGCGCGATGTATTCCTCCGCGAGAAGGTTCAGATGCAGCTGAAGCTCGTCTCGAAGCTCCTGATCGTGCCGGACGGAGAGGGTCGCCCGTGCGCGCAGAAACCAGCGGGTCAACCAGCCAGGCACATCACCCTTCCTGCAAGATGGCGGCGATCGCTCCGGCGATGGCGTGCCAACGCTCAGTTTCGCTGGCCAATTGCCGGGTTCCGCGACGCGTGAGCCGGTAGTATTTGGCCTGGCGGTTGTTCTCGGTCGTACCCCAGAACGACTCGATCAGGCCGTCGAGCTCCATCCGGTGGAGCATCGGTGCGCATCCACTCATGTCAAGCATCTAGATGAGATGCGAAGTAGCGACACGCTCGCCTCTTCGCGATGCTTTCCTCTCTTGACGGCAGCTGGCGATCACTCGAACATTGGACGCTCGCTGCAACGGCGAGCCTCGATGACGCTAGCTCAACAGGAGATCGCGGATGCCGGGACCAGCCTCTCACCTCACGCTCATCGAGTTGCAGACGGCGAAGGCCGAAAACAACCCCGGCGCGTTCAGCGGGCCGGTCCTCGATGCGCTCATCAACCACAGACGGCACGCGGCGCTCGGGGCCATCGGCCCCGACATGATCTTCTGGGCGGACTGGGGCGAGTACACGCCAATCGTCAATGTCATCTTCGATATCTACAAGACGCTCGATGAGATCTACGAGAAGCTTGCCGCCATCTGGGAGCCCATCAGCGATGCCATCGACAAGGTCGTCAATACCCTCAGCGGCGGGCTCGCGGCGGAGTTGAGCGAGACGATCGACCTGCTCAACGGGATCATCCAGAACGCACTCATCACGCTCATCACCGAACAGCTGGACGTCTACGCCTTCCTCCACCCCAACTTTCAGAAGTTCGGCTCGATCTCAAAAGTGGACGACTGGAACTGGCTCGACTACACCCATCACCGATGGACGGGTGATTTCGCAACGGCGCTCGTTCGTCGTGCCCATCTGGCCAACGACCCCGCGCTTCGTGCCTACTCGCTGGGCTGGATTTCCCACGTCACCGCTGACGTCGTCGGACATCCGTACGTGAACACCGCCGTCGGCGGCCCGGCCCGCAGCCATTGGCAGCGTCACTTCATCCAGGAGAAGTTCATGGACACCTGGGTGTGGGGCTTCTACCACACCCCCGGCGTGACGATGCCAAGTTCGGTCGTGCCGGGCACGATTCCCTTCGCCTATGAGACGTGGACCAACGTCAACGGAGCAAGCCTCCACAACCTCATCGACCTCGGCGACGACATGCCGGCGTCGCTACAGAAAACGATTGCGCAGGCCCTGAACGACGTCTACTTCCCGAAGCGTCACCCCAACGTCGGAGGCACGATTCCGTTCCTCAAAGAGGAACATGTGAATCGGGCCTATCAGATGCTGGTCGTGGGACTCGAAATCATGACGAGCAAGGAGCGCTTCCTCGCGCGCCCGCAGCCGCCGTCAGTCTTCAACGACGATGCGCCGCCGACGTTTCCTGTGCCCGGTGGCGGCAGCGGAAGTGGATCCGGGGGGAGCAGCGGCGGCTCCTTCTCGCTGGCCGCGCTGTTGTGGGCAATCCTCGACTACATCAAGGATCTGTTCGAGTACCTCACCGACCTCGCGCTGTGGCTCGTGTCGCAGGTGACGTTCCCGCTCACCTACCCGATTCGCTACGCGCTCTATCTGATGCAACTCGGGCTGTATGAGATCTACCGGCAGTTTCGCTGGGCGCTCAGCTTGAGCGGTTTCGCCTTCCCGGACCCCGATCAGCTCTTCAATCCGCTCGCGCAGCAGTTCATCAACCCGGCGACCGACGTTCAGTCGATGCCGCGGCGGGAGTTCCCGATCGAGCAGGACCACTGCCTCTTCTTTCCGGCGGGATGCCCGATTCCGCAGTCGCCGGGGTGTGTCGAACCCGTTGCCGCGACCTCCGGGCCGTACACGAGATCGCCTCTCAACTATCCGTTCTGGTTCATCGAGGGGGAGCCGTTCGATCCGGCTGTCGCGCAGGCACTCGCCGACGCGGGGTCTCCGGGAAAAACCATCGAGCTCACGCGAAGTCTGTTTCCGCCAAAGACCGGCGCGCCGTACTCAGGAAGCCTCGGCAACGCCGTCGACTTTCTGCTTCGCCACGCCGCGGAGATCGCGTCGGGAGGGGGCGGTGCCGACAGCCTGAAGCTGCCAAACTGGAACCTCGACGGCGATCGCGGCTATGGATTCAAGTGCTGGGAAGTCATCGCCGACTCCACGACAACGCCGCCGACCGAGACCAAGCTCGAGCCGCCGCCGTCAGCCGGCGTCGTGACCACCTACGACGTGCAGGACGCCTAGCGGCCAGGACAAGCACATGGCTACTCCATTCATCATCGTCACGCAGATCCCCGAGGCGCAGCAGCGGCTGATCGCCAAGGGTGGGGCAATTCCGACCGCCGGGCGCCAACCGCACGGCGGCTTCGTCGATCACGTCGCGGGCAGGCCGGGCCTCGACCGGCGGCCCCGCGAGGATAAGGACGAGGAGAACTTCAATCCGGACGGATCGAGAAAGAACCGGGACGAGCGGAAGCCACGATTCAAAGTGGAACTACTCTGCCGGACATTTGTCGGCGACAACGGCGTTCGGCCGTTGTCGAACATCGTGTTCTGGGAGAGCCCTGACATCGTGATCGAGGGGCCTTCAGGCGACCCCGACATCGCCACGCCCGGCCAGGTCAACAAGGTCCAGGTACATGTGTGGAACCTCGGCCTCGCGGATTGCTGGGCCGCGCACGTTGATCTCTACTGGTGCGATCCGTCGGTTGGCATCAACCCGGCGGTGGCCAATCCGATCGGATCGAAGGTCGTCCCGCTTGCGGCGGGCCAACACACCGCCGTCTCATTCGACTGGACCCCGGTCGTCGTCAATCAGGGCCACGAATGTCTGATCGCACAAGTCTACGATCCGATCAGCGATCCAGTCGTCGCGCCATTCAATCCCGTTCAGGACCGACACATCGGCCAGCGCAACATCAGCGTCGTCGAATTGCCAGCCGGACAGACGATGAGCTTCGACTTCTTCTCTCAGAACCTGGCGTTGACGAACGCCGCGACCGAGCTCGAGCTTCAGAAACTCGAGGGCGCCGCGCTCGCAACGCTCGCCTCGGCACTCGGACGCGACGTTTGGGCCGCTGCCGGTGGCGGCGAGGTCGATTTGTCCCGGCCCGAGACGATTCCTGAACGACCGCATCCCCTGTCTCATGCTCTGACCACTGGTACGTTTCGTGAGACGCTCCAGGACTTACCCCCAAGGAGTGAAGCCCGACGTGTGATGGGGGCGCTGCAGTCGAGCGTCGCTCCACGGAAACCGAGTAGCGATCGCGGCGCGGTGTCGACGAGTGCAGCCATCGATTCGTCGGATCGTTCACGAGAAAAGAGCGGCGAACGCGAGCTCGCCGGGGCCGTGGCGCCACCCGGCCGGACGAGGATCCCGTTGAACCTCGCACCGGGCCAGCACGTGCGGGCGGCGTTTCGCGCAACGCTGCCTCGTCTCGCGCCGTCAGGAGCGGCCGACGTGTGGCGAATCGTCGAACACACCGCCGGACAGATTACCGGCGGCGTGACAATCGTCGTGCGAGCCAAATAGCGGCCAGCTGATTGGCGCACAGCAACAGCTCGCAGATCTGGTAGCCTACGGCCGGAGCAACCGCACCATGAAGCATCCGGCTACCGTCGCGGCGCACGCCGCGACGTCCCTCGTTCTTTTCATTCTCCTCGTCATCTTCAGCGCCAGCTCGGGCGGCACCGTCTCGACCCAGACGCCCGCCGCCAAGCCGGCCGCCATCGACCGCGAATACACGCTCGAATCGTCGATGCTCGGCTACCGCGGGATCGGCGGCGACATCGACGGGGTTCGCAACCCGACGCTCTGGGCCCGCACGGGCGAAACCGTCCGCATCACCATCGTCAACGCCGAGCTGATGGTGCACGACATCGCGCTCGAAGGCCTCAACATCAAGAGCCCGCAGATTCTCGACAAGTCCGCCCGGACCAATATCACGTTCACCGCCACGAAGAGCGACATCTACTACTGCTCTGTGCCTGGACATCGGCTGGCGGGCATGGAGGGCCGCATCGAAGTCTCCGACGAGCCGCGCGCGCCCTCCGACGGCGTGCCGGCGCAGGCGAACGGGCGACCGCTCAACCTCGATTTCGAGGGCGGCACGCTGGACGACTGGACGGCGGAGGGCGACGCGTTTGCCATCGTCAAAGGCGATGTGCTCCCGGGGCAGCCGCCCGACAAGCGCGGTGGCAAGGCAAGCGCCTACTGGATCAGCAGCAACACGGGCGGAGGCGCGCGAAAGGGCACGCTGACGTCAGTCCCGTTTCGCGTCAGCCAGCCGTACGCGAGCTTTCTCGTGTCGGGCGGCGCGTTCACGAGCACGCGCGTCGACCTGGTCCTGGCAGCGGACGACGGTCAGGCCGACAAAACAGGAAAAGTCATCTTCACAATCTCGGGCGCCAACAACGCGGCGATGCGTCCCGTCGTCGTCGACCTCAAGGCGTACGTTGGCAAGGACATCTTCATCCGTCTGGTGGACGATGAGACGGGGTCGACCGTGGCAGCCTACCTGAAAGAGAGTCCGTGGGCGCACATCACGTTCGATCACTTCCGCTTCCACGAGACCCGGCCGTTCTTCCCGACCGAGATTACGTCCTCGGAGATCAGCACGCTTCCGCCGTTCGACCCGATCAAGCACGCGGGCCTCTCGGCGGCCGACGCCGCGAAGGCGATGACCGTGCCGAAGGGCTTCACCGTCAGGCTCGCCGCAGCCGAGCCAGACGTCGTACGCCCGATCGGATTCACCCTTGATGACCGCGGCCGCCTCTGGGTAGCCGAGGCACATACCTATCCGGTCCGGGCGCCCGAAGGCCAGGGCAAGGACCGCATCCTCATCTTCGAGGACACCAACGGCGACGGCCGGCTCGACAGCCGCAAGATCTTCGTCGAGAACCTGAACCTCGTCAGCGGCATCGAGGTCGGCTTTGGCGGCGTCTGGATCGGAGCCGCGCCGCAACTCCTGTTCATTCCGGTCAAGGAGGGCACCGATCGACCCGCCGGGCCACCACAGGTGATGCTCGACGGCTGGGGCTATCAAGACACGCACGAGATGCTCAACACTTTCACGTGGGGACCCGACGGATGGCTGTACGGGACCCACGGCGTCTTCACGCACTCGAACGTCGGCAAGCCGGGTGCACCGGACTCCGAGCGCCAGCGTCTCAACGGGGCGATCTGGCGATTTCATCCGACCAAGCACACGTTCGAGATCTTCTCGGAAGGCACGAGCAATCCCTGGGGGATCGATTTCAACGACTACGGCCACGCGTTCACGACCGCGTGCGTCATCGAGCACCTCTACCAGCTCGTGCCAGGCGCACGCTACAAGCGTCAGGCCGGGAAGCATTTCAATCCCTACGCCTACGACGACATCAAGACCATCGCCGATCACGTGCACTGGGTCGGCCGCCAGGGTCCGCACGCCGGTAACCAGCGATCGGGTTCGGCTGGCGGCGGCCACGCGCACGCCGGGGCGATGATCTACCTCGGTGGCGACAACTGGCCCGCCGAATATCGCGAATCGATTTTCATGAACAACATTCACGGCAGCCGCACGAACGTCGATCACCTGGTACGAAAGGGCTCGGGCTACACGGCGACCCACAGCCCCGACTTTCTGTTGGCCAACGACTCGTGGAGCCAGATGCTGAACT
The DNA here is from genome assembly GCA_963773005.1 of uncultured Acidobacteriota bacterium. GTDB lineage: Bacteria > Acidobacteriota > Vicinamibacteria > Vicinamibacterales > 2-12-FULL-66-21 > DATBJJ01. Next base: position 852,589 of record CAVYZR010000008.1, on the reverse strand, counting down.
ACCGCTATGGCCCGGACGGCAGCGTGTTCGCGATCGACTGGTACGACAAGAATCAGTGCCACAGCAGCAATCCGGATCTTCATCAGAAGTCGCTTGGACGGATCTTCAAGATCAGCCACGTCAACGACACGTGGACCCGGGTCGATCTGCAAAAACTGTCGTCAGCGCAACTCGTCGACCTTCAACTCAACCGCAACGATTGGTACGTGCGTCACGCGCGGCGAATTCTGCAGGAGCGCGGACCTGATCCGGCGGTGCATGCGGCGCTCAAGCGGATGCTGCGCGAGAACCCGGACGTGACGCGCAAGCTGCGGGCGCTCTGGGCGCTGCACGTCACCGACGGAATGACCGAAGCGGAGCTCCTCGACCTGACCGGGCAGGAAAGCGAATACGTTCGCAGCTGGGCGGTCAACCTGACCGTCGCGAGCCGGAAGCCGTCGCCCGAAGCGGTTCGCCGGTTCGCACAGCTCGCCAAAACCGACACCTCGCCGTTGGTGCGACTCTATCTGGCCAGCGCGCTTCAGCGCGTGCCACTCGAGCAGCGCTGGGACGTCCTTACCGCCCTGCTCGGGCACGATGAGGACGCCGGCGATCACAACATCCCGTTGATGGTGTGGTACGCGGCCGAGCCTATCGTCCCACTCGACATGCCGCGCGCCCTTGGACTCGTCGCGCAGTCGAAGCTGCCGAAGCTCTTCACATTTACAGTGCAGCGAATCTCGGCGGTCGGCACTGATGACGCGCTTCGCGTGCTGACCGATCGACTGGGCCGGACGACCGACCGAACGCAGCGGCTCGACCTCGTCGAGGGGATTTCGCAAATCGTCGGACCACGCTGATGAGCCACCGCGGCTCTTCGCGGAAGCGCTACGCGGAGTTCGTCCAGAAGTACAAGCGCCATCAACTGGACGATCCCGCCGAGTCCAAGGACGCCGGCGCCGAGTCCGGGCGGCCCGAGCCCGTCAAGCGCCGCGAGTACCTCCGCGACTACCTTCGCTGGCTCTGGCCGCATCGCTTCGCGATCGGGACCGTCTTCGTGCTCGCGCTCCTCAGCGCCGGCCTCGAGATGGTCGAACCGCTCTTTATGCGGTTCATCGTCGACCGCGTGCTCCTCAACTCCTCCCTGGACCAGGCGACGCGTCTCACGCATCTCCATCTGACCGGCGCCATCTTTGTCGGCGTGGTCATCCTGTCCAATCTGGCGCGCGTCCTGAAGGACTACCGTCAGCGGCTGCTGAACGTCCGGGTCATGCTCTCGCTTCGGCGGTCGCTTTTCGACCGGCTGCTCCACCTGCCGCTGCCGAGACTCTGGGACATGAAGACAGGCGGCATCCTGTCGCGCCTCACCGGCGACGTCGAAACGACGACGGGTCTCCTGCAGATGGCGGTCATCTCGCCGTCGGTCTCGTTCGTCCGGTTGATCATCGCGGTGACCATCCTGCTCGTGCTGAACTGGCAGCTCGCGCTGACCGCCCTCGCAATTATCCCCGGCGTGATGGCGATCAGCTTCACCTTCTCGCGGCGCATCCGACCGATCTACCGGTCGGTGCGCAAGGACATCGAGCACGTCGACGGCCGCGTCGGCGAGACGTTTTCCGGGATCCGCGTCGTCCGCGCCTTCGCCCGTGAGGCGCGCGAGCTGCGCGACTACATGCTCGGCCGGCAGACGGTCCTGCGCAAGGAGCTCTTCGCGCACCGCCGCGAGCTCCTGGTGTGGACGTCCTGGGGACTGCTCTCGGCGGCGGTCAACGTCGTGATCATCTGGTACGGCGGCTACCTGAACGTCGCCGGACGCGCCTCGATCGGCGACATCATGGCGTTCCAGTGGTACACGTTCCTGCTGATGAATCCGGTCTGGAACATCGTCAACTCGTTCTCGGAGCTGCAGCGGTCGCTGGCAGCAATGGAGCGGATCTTCGAAGTCCTGGCGATGGCCGACGACAAGCCGGATCAGCCGGGAGCGAGGAACGCTCCACGCGTCGTCGATGAGATTCGGTTCGAGGACGTCGAGTTCGAGTATCGCGAAGGCAAGCCCGTCGTCTCGGACTTCAACGTCACGGTGCCCGGTGGAACGGCCGTCGCGCTGGTCGGCCGGAGCGGCGCGGGCAAAACCACCGTCACCGACCTCGTCGCGCGGTTCCACGACCCGACCAGGGGTCGGATTCTCGTCAACGGCTCGGACATCCGCGAGTTCCGGCTGAAGACCTACCGCGACCTGCTCGCCACCGTCCAGCAGGACGTGTTCCTGTTCGACGGGTCGGTGCGGGACAACATCGCATACGGCCGTCACGACGCGACTGCCGAGGAAATCGAAGACGCGGCCCGGCGCGCAAACGCACATGAGTTCATCGTCAGGCTGCCCGAGCAGTACGAGACGTTCATTGGCGAGCGCGGCGTGAAGCTCTCCGGCGGACAGTGCCAGCGGCTGGCAATCGCCCGCGCGATCGTCGCGTCGCCGCAGATTCTGATCCTCGACGAAGCGACGAGCAACCTGGACACCGAAAGCGAGCAGCTCATCCAGGCATCGATGGCGACGCTCCTGGCCGGGCGGACGACGTTCGTGATCGCGCACCGGTTGTCGACGATCCGGCGGGCGAACCTCATTCTACTGATGGAAGACGGGCGGATCGTCGAGCGCGGGACGCACGAGGAGCTGATGAACGCGCGCGGGGCCTATCACGGCATGGTCCTTCGGCAGATGGAGTCTCCCGTCGAGACCGGCGAAGCGATGTGGCGGTGATCCACCCTGTTAACCTTTGCGCCCTGGCGGCGTAGTACACCGTGGTCGGACTCCGCCAAACCATGGCGGCGTGCAGACCGTCCAGCACCACGGATAACACGGATAACACAGACGGCCCGAGCCACGGAACACACGGAAGACACGGAGCTTGGCGGTGAATGGCCCGCCAGGCGTTCACTTCGGAGGAAGGATGCTCAAGGATTTACGTCACGCTGTTCGACTGCTGTGGCAAGCCAGAGGCTGGACGACGATTGTCGTCCTGTCGCTGGCGCTCGGGATCGGCGCGAACACGGCGCTCTTCGGCGCGATCAACGGGTTGCTGCTGACGTCGTTGCCAGTGAACGATCCCGACACGCTGGTGAGGTTCAGGTTCTCGGGCCGCAACGACATGGTGACGAGCTCCAGCGGCTATGGCTTTCTGAAGCTGGCGGCCGACGGAACGCAGGTCCGGGCGTCGTTCTCGTACCCGATGTACCAGCAGTTCGTCGCGGACAACCAGACGATGACGGATCTCTTCGCCTGCGCGCCGTTCGGCCGCGTCAGCGTCGTCGTCGACGGCCAGGCGGAGATTGCCTCCGCATTCATTTCGTCGGGCAACTACTACCAGATTCTGGGTGTGACCGCGCGCGCGGGCCGCACGATCCTGCCCGAGGACGATCGACCGACCGCGCCGCCGGTCGCCGTCATCAGCTCCAAGTACTGGCATTCGCGCTTCGGAACCGATCCAGCCGTGGTCGGCAAGGTCGTCAAGATCAACAACGTCCCGGTGACGATCGTCGGCGTCATTTCGCCGCAGTTCACCGGCGTGCAACAGTCGACCGGAACTCCGCCGGATATTTCGGTCCCGCTCTCTCTAGACTCCCAGTTGTCGATCGGGTTCGGGAAGGGACCGCCGCGAATGAGCGACCCGACTTATTGGTGGCTGCAGGTCATGGGGCGGCTGAAGCCAGGTGTAACTGCCGCGCAAGTGCAAGGCAACCTCGAAGAGGTGTTCCGCCAGACGGCGCGCAGCGGCATGGATTCGTTCCTCAAATCGCTGACAGAGGAAGAACGCGGGCGATCGAGCAACCGCAACCGCACCGAGATTCCCCGTCTCCGCGTCGAGTCGGGCGCGCGCGGCGTCTACGACGTCAACACCAACGATCTTCGCGCGGTTACGATCCTCTGCGTCGTCGTGGCGCTGGTCCTCCTGATCGTCTGCGCCAACGTCGCGAACCTGCTGCTGTCACGCGCAACCACTCGGCAGAAGGAGCTGTCGGTCCGGCTGTCGCTCGGCGCGACGCGCGGCAGGTTGATCCGTCAGCTCCTCACGGAAAGCCTGCTGCTCGCATCGATGGGCGGCACCCTCGGAATCCTCGTCGGCTACTGGGGCAAGCAGCTACTGCCTGGCCCACCCGGACAGATGACCGCGCTCGACTGGCGCATCCTGATCTTCGTGCTGGCGCTGACCGGACTGACCGGGCTGATCTTTGGAATCGCTCCCGCGTTTCGCGGGACGGGCATGAACGTCAACACGGCACTCAAAGAGACCAGCCGCGGCGTCGTTGGCTCGCGCAGCATGCTCAGCAAGTCCCTGCTCATCGTCCAGGTCGCGATCTCGCTGGTGCTGCTAGTGGGCGCGGGACTCTTCCTGCGGACGCTGCAGAACCTCCGGCACGTCGAAGTCGGTTTCAACCCGCAGAACCTGCTGCTCTTTCGCGTCAACCCGTCGTTGAACCGTTACGACGAGAAGCGCATGACGACGCTGTATCGCGACATGCTCGACCGAATCGGGACGGTACCTGGCGTGCGGGGGGTCGCGCTGTCCGCACCGGCACTGCTGTCTGGCAGCGTGAACTCGACCAGCATTTTTGTTCAGGGCCGCGCCTACGATCCGGCGGTCCGCAACCAGAACAACGATATCAACCGCCTGGTGACTTCGCCGAACTTCTTCGAACTCATGGAGATCCCCGTGCTCCTCGGCCGCAGTTTCACCGACCGCGACGACGCGAGCAGCCAGAAGGTGGTCGTTATCAACGAAGCGGCGGCGCGCAAGTACTTCGCGGATGAGAATCCGGTCGGGAGGCGGTTCGGCTCGAGCATCGAAACGAGTGGCGAGCTCGAAGTGGTTGGCGTACTGCGCGACGTGAAATACGACAGTGTTCGAGACGCAGCGCCGCCCACGATGTATGTGCCCTACCCGCAAACGCGGGTTGGCAGCCCGGTGTTCGAAGTGCGCACGGCCGGCCTCCCGGCGAGCGCAACCGGGACCGTCCGCGAGGCCGTCAGGCAGATCGATCCGAACTTGCCGCTGATGGATGTCTCGACGCAGATCGAGCAGGTCGAACAGCGGTTCATGCAGGAGAAGCTGTTCGCGCAAGCCTACTCGCTGTTCGGGATTCTTGCTCTGCTGCTGGCTGCGATTGGACTGTTCGGATTGATGTCGTACAACGTGTCCCGTCGGACCAACGAGATCGGCATCCGCATGGCGCTCGGCGCCCAGCGGCAGGACGTGCTCCATCTGGTCATGCGCGAATCCATGATCCTCGTCGCGATTGGCGTAGTGTCCGGCCTGGCGATCGCGCTCGGCGCCGGGAAGCTGGTCACAACCCTGAGTACGCTTCTTTTCGGCCTCCCACCGACCGACGCGATGACGATCGTCGTGGCGACGTGCGTCATGGTCGTCGTGGCCGCAATTGCCGGCTACATCCCAGCACGCCGCGCGTCGAGGGTCGATCCGATGGTGGCGCTGCACTACGAGTAGAACCACGGCGGGGCCGTGGTGGCAGATCACAGGCCACAGATCACACGGATCTCACTGATCCACACGCCATGGATCACAAGCCACAGATCACACGGATCTCACACAGAGCCACACGCCATGGATCACCGGCCACAGATCACACGGATCTCACAGAGCCACACGCCATCGATCACCGGCCACAGATCACACGGATCTCACAGAGCCACACGCCATCGATCACAGGCCACAGATCACACGGATCTCACAGAGCCACACGCCATGGATCACAAGCCACAGATCACACGGATCTCACAGAGCCACACGCCATGGATCACCGGCCACAGATCACACGGATCTCACAGAGCCACACGCCCATGGATCACAGGCCACAGATCACACGGATCTCACAGAGCCACACGCCATGGATCACAGGCCACAGATCACACGGATCTCACGGATCCACACGCTACACATCACGCTGTTCCACGCGCTCACGGATCACACGGATTAGCGCACGGGTCACTCTGGTTTCTGGCTCGACCGGACACCTGCTTCCTCTGTCGCGGGTCGGTCAGCTATCGAAGATTGGGACTCTACTCGCAAGGCGGGAAGACTGTTGAACGGGTCGCCGATCACCAGTCGTTTGAACTCGGGCTTGCGGCCAAAATTTAACAGAAGGCCAACCCCGCCGCCGGCGACCTTGAGGTAGTTGAGCGTCTGAGCGATTGCGTAGTTCTCGATCGTGGCCGTTGCCTTTACTTCGATCAGGACGGTTCGGTCGACGATGAGGTCAGCGACAAACGAGCCGATCATGTGGCCCCGGAAGTGAACCTGCAAAGGAACGCTCCGGGCGACGCGCATCCCCGCCTCTTCTAAAGTGATAGTCAAGGCACGTCTGAGAACCACTTCTGAAAACCCGTGCCCGAGATCCAAGTACGCTGCATAGAAGCAACCGAGGATCCGTCCCGTGCAGCTCGCCGTGCGCGAGCTGCGGAGTTGTTGTTTCAGTCATCCCGCCATGAACTGCAACGACGGCGCCACGACAAAGAACCAATGAATCCGCATTCATGTCGTAGCTGTCTGCAGATTCTGCTATACGGCAGCCACGGCGACCGTCACAGCTTTTGCGATCCTTCAATCGAAGCGACCCTGATGCGTCATGTGATTGGTATTAATGGCCGCTCGGGAACAGTGTGATCCGTGTGATCTGTGGCGAGTGGAATCCCGTGGCGTGTGGATCCGTGTGTTCCGTGTGATCCGTGGCGTGTGATCCGTGGCGTGTGGATCCGTGTGTTCCGTGTCATCCGTGGCGAGTGGAATCCCGTGGCGTGTGGATCCGTGTGTTCCGTGTGATCCGTGGCGTGTGATCCGTGGCGTGTGGATCCGTGTGTTCCGTGTGATCCGTGGCGAGTGGAATCCCGTGGCGTGTGGATCCGTGTGTTCCGTGTGATCCGTGGCGTGTGATCCGCGTCGTGTTGGATCCGTGTGTTCCGTGTGATCTGTGGCGTGTGATCTGTGGCGTGTGTTCCGTGGCCTGTGAACCCGTGGCGTGTGATCCCGTGTCCTCCGTGGCCCCCGCGCCCGTCTTCCTGCGGCCGCCGTTGTTTCCTGCAATTGGGCAAAACTCCTCACCAGTGGTTAAAATCACCCTAGCGACTCACTGGCCTAGCGTAAATCTCCTGCATTTGCAGCAGCTTGCGCTGGTACTCTTGGTGCACTCGACCCTGTCCTATGCCAGCGCCAACCATTCTCGTTGTCGATGACGAAGCCCTGATCCGCTGGTCGCTCACCGAGCGGCTCAAGAGCGAGGGCTATCAGGTTCTCGAGGCGGAGACGGGCGCGCGCGCGCTCGAGCAGGTGCGCGAGGGCGTCGACCTCGTCCTGCTCGACTACAGGCTCCCCGATACCGACGGTGTCTCGGTGTTGCGCAAGATCAAGGAGTACGACCAGGACATCCTTGTGGTGCTCTTGACGGCGTTCGCGACGATCGAAACCGCCGTCGAAGCGATGCGGATTGGCGCCTACCACTTCGCCAACAAGCCCTTCAATCTCGACGACGTGGTGGGAACGGTGAGCCGCGCGCTCGAGACGACGCGGCTGCGCCGCGAGGTTCGACAGCTTCGCGCTCGCGAAGCCCGCCCGTTCAGCCTGAACAACATCGTTGGCGTCTCGGACTCGATCGCTGCGCTTCGCAACCTCGTCGCCAAGATCGCGAGCAGCCCCGCGTCGACGGTGCTGCTCACGGGCGAGAGCGGCACCGGCAAGGACCTCGTCGCCAAGGTCCTGCACTATTCGAGCGACCGCGCGCATCGCCCGTTCATGAACATCACGTGCTCCGCGCTCCCGGAGGCGCTGCTCGAGAGCGAGCTCTTCGGGCACGAACGCGGCGCCTTCACCGATGCGCGGACGCAGAAGCGAGGCATGCTCGAGACCGCCGATGGCGGCACCGTGTTCCTCGACGAAATCGGCGAAATGGTGCCCGCGCTCCAGGCCAAGCTCTTGAGATTCTTGGAAGAGAAGTCCTTCAAGCGTGTCGGCGCGGCGGTCGACGTCCACGTCGACGTCCGGGTGATCGCGGCGACCAATCGCAACCTCGAGGACGACGTCGCCAAGGGTCGGTTTCGCCACGATCTTTTCTATCGCCTGAATGTCCTGCCGATCGCCTTGCCGCCGCTGCGAGCGCACGTCGAGGACGTCCCGGTGCTGGCCGGGTTCTTCGTCGACGGTTTCAACCGCGAGTTCCGCAAGAGCGTGCTCGGCGCGACGCCGGCGAGCATTCGCCTGCTCCAGTCCTACGGATGGCCCGGTAACGTGCGCGAGCTGCGGAACGTGATCGAGCGCGCGATGCTGCTGTGTGAGACTGTCCGGCTCGAGCCGGCCGACTTCTCGGCGCTGCGGGTCTCGACCGCAATCGCTGATGGATTCGAACTGCCAGCGCACGGACTCGATCTCGAGCAGGTGGAACGCCAGTTCGTCGTGCAGGCATTGAAGCGGTGCGGCGGGAACCAGACCAAGGCGGCCACGCTGCTCGGCCTCAACCGCGACCAGATTCGCTACCGCATCGAGAAGTTCAACCTGTCGAAAGAAAGTGTGAAGTCTGAAGGGTGAAATGACGTCATGATCTCGCTTCGTTCGGTCATCTGTCCGGTCGATTTCTCCGACGCGTCGCGCGGCGCGCTTCGCTACGCGGCAATCGTCGCCAATTACTTCCACGCCGAGCTGACCGTCCTCACCGTCATGGATCCGCTGCTGACCGAAGCCGCCGAGGCTCAGCGGCGCAGCCGAGCATCTGCCAGCGGCGGTCAATAAAGAATTGCGGCGTTTCGTCAAGAAGAGTTTCGAAGGCGGGGCCACGCCAGAGAACATGAAGTTGATGGTGGCAACGGGCAAGCCGGCGGTCGAGATCCTCCGCACTGCCAAAGAGCGTCCGGCCGACCTCGTGGTCATGAGCACCCACGGCCTCACTGGGATGCGCAAGCTGTTCTTCGGATCGACGACCGAACGCGTGCTTCGCGAAACGACTGTACCGGTCCTGCTGATCCCGGCGCACGATCACGGGCCGGCGCGGGCGGAAGACGTCAAGAGTGCGATCAAGCGGATGCTCATCCCCGTGGATCTGAGTGCGGCGACGGTCGAGCAGGTTCAGGCGGCGTCGAACATCGCGGCGGCGCTCGAGGTGCCGGTGCTGCTCGCCCACGTGGTCGAACCAGTGCATTTCGCGGTATCGGGTCTTCCGCATCTTCCGAACCTCGAAGTCGAGCGCCGGGCCCGAGCCGAAAGAGGTCTCGCCGAGCTCGTGTCCGGTGTTCCGTCGAACGTGCGGTCCGAAGCTCTCGTTGCGTATGGAGATCCCGCCGAGGAGATTGCCAAGGTCGCGCGCGATCGCGACGCCGGACTGATTGTGATCGGCCTCCACGCCTCGACGCTGCTTGGCCCGCGAATGGGATCGGTCACCTACCGCGTGCTGTGCCTTACGGCGACGCTCGTCCTGGCGCTGCCACCCAGCTCCAGCTCGTAGCTCCTTCATGCCCGAACCCCATCGCACCGACGATCTCCAGGCCGAGGTCGCGTCTCGCACCGCCGATCTCCAGGATCTCAACGCGCGTCTACGGTCGATCATCAATTCCGCAGTCGACGGCATCATCGTCATCGATGGCCGCGGCCGAATCGAGTCGTTCAATCCCGGCGCCGAGCGGCTGTTCGGCTATACCCAGGCCGAAGTCGTGGGCCACAACGTCAGCATGCTCATGCCGGCGCCCTACCGGGAGGAGCACGACGCTTACATCGGCCGCTACCAGACCACCGGAGAGGCCAAGATCATTGGCATCGGGCGGGAGGTCCGAGGCCAGCGGAAGGATGGGACGACCTTCCCGCTGCACCTCTCCGTCGGCGAGATGACAATCGGCGGTGAGCGGATGTTCACCGGGATCCTGCACGACCTGAGCGATCGGGTCCGCGTCGAAGAGCAGCTCCGGGAGCAGGCGGCGCTCGCCAGGCTGGGCGAGATGGCGGCGGTGATCGCCCACGAGGTGAAGAACCCGCTCGCCGGCGTGCGCGGCGCGATCCAGGTCATCGGCGCACGGCTGCCGTCCGGCAGCCAGGACGGGCCGATCGTCACCGACATCCTGGCCCGCATCGACGCGCTCGATCAGCTGATGAAGGATCTCCTGCTGTTTGCGCGGCCACCGCAACCGCGGCGCGCGCTGGTCGATATCGTGCGGCTGCTTTCTGGCACCGCCGACTTCCTGACCCGCGATCCCTCGCTCGGCCGCGTGCGGGTCGAGATCACTGCAGAGCCCGCGACGATCGGCGCGGACGCGGATATGCTGCGAATCATCTTCCACAACCTCCTCGTCAACGCCGCCCAGGCGATGCACGGCGACGGCCTCGTCCGCGTCGTCGTCCGGTGGATTGAGGGGGATTGCCGCGTCAGCGTCACTGACGCCGGTCCGGGGATCCCGGCCGAGCTGCACGAGCAGATTTTCGTACCCTTCTTCACGACCAAGTCTCGTGGATCCGGACTCGGCCTGCCGACCGCGAGGCGTCTGGTCGACGCGCACGGCGGATCGATCCGCATCGAGTCGACTGCGATCGGTACGACGGTCACGGTCAGTCTGCCTGCGTTGAGCGAGCGTGGCTAGGCTTTGGCCGGCACCCTCACTTGACGACCGGCGGAACGGAGCTCTGCAGGGGGCGCAGGACGTGGCTCCACCAGTGCGGCGCCTGCGTCGCGGCTGGCGCTGCCTTTGGCCGGACGACCTTCGCAGGAACGCGCGCCGCTCTCCGGCCGCTCACCGATTCGATCAGGATGCGATAGATGACCGGGGACCGAACGCCAGACGAACGCGTTTTGCCTGCAGCGGGGTACCACCAGTCGGGGCGATTCTCGAAGAGCGCATACGCGCGCTTGCGCGCTGCGTCGTGCGCGGCGGACTTGGTCAACTCCTCGTAGGTGCCCTGCACGACAACGGTCGTCCAGTTGAACTGATCGATAATCTCGTCAAACTCCACGCAAACGCGCGGATTGGTGCGCATCCACTGAATCTTCTTGCCCGCAGTCGCAAAACTGTAGAGCGCTTCCCGGTAGTAGTCGAAGTAGACCGGGACGATGTAGGGCTGGCTGTAGCGGACGCAGGCCAGCCGGCCGAGGTTGGTGCTCTGGAGGATCGCCTCACATTCGGCCGCCGTCAGTTCTCGTATCTGCATGAGAGATTCACCGCAATGATCTCCACACGTGGTGTGAAGAGAGCCTTTAGACTAGCACCTATCTCATTCACTCGATCCCTGCTGTCCGCGTTATCCGTGGCCCCTAGAGTCGCGTCAGCGGTAGCTTGACTTCGGCGACCGTCCCACCGCCATCACGCGGGCGTAATCGCACCGATCCGCCCTGAACCTCCATCAGGCGCCTGACAATCGGCAACCCGAGCCCGGTGCCGCTGCTTTTGGTAGTAAAGAACGGATCGAAGATCTTGTCGAGAAGTTCCGTAGCGATGCCTGGTCCTCGATCGCGCACTTCAATGATGCAAACATCCGGCGCGAGCGCTGTTTCGATGTCGACTCGCTGACCGTTTGACGCCTGACAGGCGTTGAGCAGCAGATTGAGAAGGACGGCGCGGAGCATGTCGGGATCCGCCTGCACGACGGTATCGTCGCCGGCGATTACGACCTCGCTCAGGTCCGGCGTGGCCGCGCGCGCGCTCACCGCGGCTTCCGAAATGACCCTCCGCAGGCCGACCGCGCGGCGTCGCGGCGGCTGCGGCCGCGCGAACAGCAGGATGTCTTCGACGGTCTTGCTCAGGCCGTCGATCCGCTGGATCATCGGGCCGATGATCTCGCGCTCGCGCATCCCGACCGGCAGGCGAGACTCGAGGATTTGCAGCGACCCACGCAGGCCGGCGAGCGGATTGCGCACCTCGTGCGCGACGACCGCGGCCAGCTGGCCGAGCTCGGTCAGCGCCTGCTGCTCGCGCAGGCGCGCCTCGGCGTCCTTGCGCTGAGTGATGTCGCTGCGAATGGCCAGGTACTGACGCGGCCGGCCGTCGGCATCGAGAAACGGGACGATCGTCGTGTCGACCCAGTAGAGCGTCCCGTCCTTGGCTCGATTGCGCAGCTCTCCCCGCCACACGCGGCCCTGCGCAATCGTCCGCCACAGCTCCGCAAAGAAGTCCTTCGAGTGATACCCCGAGTTGATGATGCGATGGTCATGGCCGATGAGCTCGGCCCGCGAGTATTTCGAGAGCTCGCAGAACTTGTCGTTGACGTAGGTGATCGTCCCACACTCGTCGGTGGTGGCGACGATGGCGGCCTGATCGAGCGCTTGTCGCATCTCTTCGAGGCGGCGCGCCGGATCGTCGACGAGCGATGAATGTGATGCGGCCTGCACTTACGCCGCCTCGAGGGTCGCATGACACGCAACCTGGGTGAGCGCGCCGTTGACCCGATCATCGAGTCGAGGGACGAGCGAGGCGAGCAGCGGATAGCGGCCCAGGTGACTGGACGCCGTGATCATCGTGCAGTTGCACGCCAACTCGAAGATCGAGATCTGGCAGCCGAGAAGCGCCGGCAGGCCTTCCTTGCGTCGACAGGGCACGAACTTGAGCTCGGGGAGCGTGGCTTCGAGCTGCGCGTAGCGCAGCCGGCCGGTGGCGTGTTCGTGCAGATCGCCGCCGTCAACGGGCCTGATCGCGAAGCCTTCACCCAGGAACGCGCTCAAGACAGTGTCGATCGCCTGATCGAACGTCCGGTCCAGAACAAGACGACGCCGACTATTGGTCATCTCTAATACCCCTCGGAGCTTTGGAAGGCAGGTTCTGTGCCGCCTGATTCGCGCCTGAAATCTCGATTGCCGGCGTCCCACCTGGTCAAAGTGGGGAAAATCCCCCGGCCGGGCGGGGAAACTTCCCCGCCCGGTTGAGGCCGCCTTTTACGACTCAGACGGCGCGCCGGTTTTCCAGACGCTCGATGCCGAGCGTATCGGCGGCAAAGTCGAGCGCGAACTGTCGAACGGCGACCCAGTCGGTGAACTCATAGTCGCGGCGGGTATCGGTCGGCGCGCCCTCGCGCCAGGCGATGAAGCGCATCGCCTGACGCTTGAGAAAGCCGTACTGGCTGTAGGCGAGCTTGCCGGCAAAACATCTGACGCGCGGGGGCTTCCAGCCGGCGGCCCTGACGAAGTTTTCCGCAAGTCCCCTCGCGGCATCGACTTCCGCCGGGTTCCGCGATCCAGCGCTCAGGCTGACGGAGAAGAACGCCGAAGGCCGGGCATTCAGATGCGGTGCTTCCAGCCGCGCAAAGTCGACCGCGGCTCTCTGATGACGACCGGCGTGAATCGATGCGCCAATGACCACCGCCCGGACCTCCGGCCAGTCGACCCGCGTCTCGTGCGAGAGCAGCCGCGCTTCGCTATCGAAGCCCTGCTGCCGCAGCGTCGAGGCGATCTGTTCCGCGATCTGCCGCGTTTGCCCTTCTGTCGTGGCGTACAAGACCGGAACGGTTCTTCTGAAGGAGGTGATGGAGGTAGACGTCGTGGACGTCGTAAACATGATGGCCTGCCTTTCGCCGCAGGCCGATGCAAGCGGCGGACCCGTAGCCGCTTGTGAGGCAAGCGGCACGATCGCCCGGAGGTCCGCCCGTTTCCAGTCAGGACGTTCGATCCCTCGTGAGGATTCCCCGCACGTCGCGGAATTTCCCTCAGCCCGAGGATGCTGACGCATGAATTAGAAGAGATCGCACACGAATCGACCGCCGTGAGTGCATCGCTGTGGTGCGGCACTTGCACTAGCCTCGATGGAAACCGATTCATCGAGGTGCCATGTCGACTGATTCGCGCACTCCTCCCCCACCGGCCCAGTTGCAACGTGACCGCTGGTTTCCGCAGCAAGTGCAGTGAGCGTCGCCATGTCGTCTTCTCCTTCTTCGGATCGAAGGACGCAGACCCAGAACCGTGAGGTGGACTCTCTCTTGCTCTAGTCGATGCAATACAGGACGTGGTGGCGGCCGTGTCGGCCGCCCGAGAACCCGAGACGTGATTCGCATGGCTCAACTCACCATCAGCTCATCCCCGCTGCAGTGTCGATGGATCTCTCCCGGCACGGAAACGCGGATGGAACAGTGGACATACGCGATCTGCCTCCGTTGCCGTGACCACCCGCGAGTCGTGAGCGAAGATGCGTGCGGCCGTTGCGCCTGCTGGGAATCGCCGACCGAGAGCGCGCCGCCGCGTGGGGCACGCCCAAGCTGGCCCTAAGCATGAAAGGAACAAAGCGATGGCGACCGTGACCGTTTCCAACGAGATTGCCGCACCGCTCGACCGCGTCTTTCAGACCTTTACCGATATCGAGCACGGACCGACCCGCGTGTCGGGAATCAAAAAGCTCGAGATGATGACCCCTGGCCCGGTCCACCTCGGGACCCGGTGGCTCGAAACGCGAGAGGTCATGGGGCGCCTGGACACCGCCGAGATGGAAATCACGTCGTTCGAACGGAATCGCGTGTACACCATTACCCACTACAAAGCACGCGTGCGAATCGACACGACGTTTCGGTTCGAGCCGACTGACGGCGGCACCAAGGTCACGGTGGAGTTCGACCTCGACTCTGGAGGCCTTCCACCAGGTCTGCTCGCGCCGCTTGGCTGGGCGCTCGCCGGCAAGGTCGAGAAGGTACTAAGTCACGATCTCTCCGACCTCAAGCGGTCGATCGGAGGATGACGCGATTCGGAGAGAGGCCTTTCGCATGGACCATATCCCCTCGATCGGTTCGGTCATGACACCATTTCCGTGCGTGGTGCAGGTCAATGACAGTGTGTTGGCGGCCCGCGCCCTCATGGTCGAGCACGAGGTTCGTCATCTCCCGGTGAAGGACGGCAGCACGCTCATCGGCGTGCTGACCGATCGCGACCTCAAGCGCTCGCTCGATCCCAGCCTCGGACTGCCTCCGAAAGAGGAGCTGTTCGTCCGCGATGTCTTCGTTCCGGATGCTTACATCGTCGACGTCGGTGAGCCGCTCGATAGCGTGCTCGATCATCTGTCGTCGCAGCACATCGGCAGCGCGCTTGTCACCAAGAGTGGCCGCCTGGTGGGTATTTTCACGTTGACCGACGCCGCTCGGCTCTTTTGTCGACACCTCCGTTCGCTCTTTCCGTGCCACTCGGGCGACGAAGTCGCCTGACTCGGCTGGTCAGCGTAGTAAAGCCGCGATTCGTTCGACGACCCTGGAACCACTTGGTTCGTTCATCGCTTTCTTAGGGCGAGCGCAAGAATGTCCTGGACGTAGGGCGACTTGGCATTCATGTATGCCTCGCGATCGTGACGGAAACGCGCCGCCAGGACGCGCTTGAGATCGGCAAGATAGCGTGCGGTCTCGCCATGGGCCCGTAGATAGTCCCGAAAAGCGAGGTAGTCGCGCCAGAGTGGACCGGCTTCCTCAACCAAGTGCAGGTGATATTTGCGTGGCTGGCCTCGAAGAAAGAACTCCCGGCCCGGCACACGACGCTCGCCGCGGTGTTCGTAACCGGCCTGGTTGAGAGCGGCAACGCAGGCCTCGGTTGCTGTATCGTGGCGGCGGCCCGCCACGATATCGACAACAGGTTTGGCGCACATACCGGGGATCGAGGTGCCGCCGATGTGTTCGAGTCTCAGTCCTAACGCGCTGCATTGGTCGAGGATGCGCTGCCGTTCACTGATGAAGAGCTGCGGCCACCGAGCGTCGTACTCGGCGATGCGGACGACGCCCGACTCGAGACCGAGAGACTCAGCCATTCTGCCGGCTCCATTCTACGGCCACTCCGCACGGGAATCGGCTGGTCTCTTGCATTCTGACTCGCATGCCGCCGCAGGCATGGATCTCGTTCACACGCTCGTGACCGGCTGGGACTCCGCAAGGGCCGATACCCGAGTGTCGCGCAGGAATCGAGGAGGACATGCGACTCAAGAACGTCATGAGCAGACATGTCAAATGTGTTCGGCCAGTTGAGAGGCTGGAGAACGCGTCGAAGAGGATGGGTCTGAACGGTATTCACCACCTCGTTGTCATGGACCGGGGCAAGGTTCGCGGGCTGTTGGCCGAGGAAGTATTGCGGACACGAATCGCCGAGGGCGTCGCGAGAGTGGAGGACGCGATGGTTCGCCACATCGCGGTCGCCACACCCGCAACGTCTATCAGCCAGGCGGCGCGGATGATGCGTGGACGCCCCGACGGTGCGCTGGTGGTGTTCGATGGAAAGCGTCTGGCCGGCATCGTCACGATTTCGGACCTGCTGGATGTTCTTGGCCGCTGCATCAAGGATCGGGAACGGCCGCGACGAGCAAAGTAGGGGTCGTGCCATGCCGTAGCCGCGTTTCGATCGACGAATGGCGCCCACCCAGTCCGAGCAGCAGTAGACATGAAAAAGTTCCCATCGCTGCGGATTGTTACGCACTTCTGCGCCGTCCCGCGAGCGGCTGTTGCGTTCCGAGGCCCGGTAGCCCGAAGGCCGAAGCCATAACTGCCTGAAGCCTCCCAACTGCAGGCTGCCGTGCGGCGGATCGGGTAGTCGGGGTGCGTTGAAGGCAGGCGTCAGTGCGTGGCTGTGCGGAAGGTCATGTAGTATGCCAGCCAGTGGATTCCAAGGCGCGCTCGATCGTGCGCGGTCAGCACCTGACTCTTGGCTACCGTCATCGGGTCGTCGTTCGAGATCTATCGTTCGAAATCCATCGGGGAGACATCCTGGCCATCGTCGGACCCAACGGCTGCGGGAAGACGACGTTGTTGCGGTCGGTCCTCGGACTGATCCCGCCACTCCAGGGTAGCGTCGAGCGCGATCCCGCGTTGGTCGTCAGCTACGTTCCGCAGCGCGATCGGCTGGACACGATGCTCCCGATCACTGCACTCGAAGTCGTGCTGATGGGGCGCATCGCAAGAGTTGGCGTGCTGCGGCGCACACCCGCCAGCGATCGCGCCGCCGCCTTGAGCGCGTTGGCTCGGGTCGACGCCGACGCTCTCGCTCCGCAGCTATTCCGCAACCTTTCAGGCGGCCAGCAGCAGCGCGTCCTCCTCGCCAGGGCGCTCGCGGCCGACTCCGAGGTACTCGTCCTCGACGAACCGACAGCCGGGATGGATATCGCCGCCGAAGCGTCCATCGTCGCGTTGCTCCGAGATTTGAATCGCACCCGCGGCGTGACGATCCTCATCGTCACGCATCTGCTTTCACTCGCGCTCAACTTCGCCACCTCCATGATGCTGATGGGTGCCGACGAGATCCTCAGCGGGCCAGTCGACGAGGTGCTCGACCAGGATCGCTTGAGCGCGCTGTACGGGGCGCCGATCCAGTTGGGGTCCGTCGGTGGGCAGCGGATACTCGTCGTCCGCCGGGACGCGCCGGGTGTTTGAAGTCATGTTCATGAGCGTTGCGCTTGCGGCATCCATTGCTGCAAGCGTTCCGCTCAGCATCATCGGCGTCTATCTGGTCGTTCGGCGCGTGGTCTTTCTCGGACTCGTGCTGGCCAATGCCGCCACGGCAGGAGCAGCAGTCGCGCAGGTCATGGCGTGGCCCCGGGAGATCGCCGCTATCGCCGCCGCCCTCCTGACCGCACTTGGTCTGGGTGTTCTTCCCGCAACGCGACTCGTATCTGGAGAGTCAATCACCGCGTGGGCGTACGCGGCGGCGGCATCGGCAACCGTGCTCATATTGGCAGGCGCCGCAGCGGCCGATGCGGATACGCTCCATCTGCTGTACGGCAACGTACTCGCCGTCAGTTCGAGTCACGCGACTGCCCTCGGCATTCTTGCGTTGGCGATCGTGACCGTGCACGTCGTGTTCGCGCCTCGATTCCTTCTGATCACCTTCGACGCGGAGGCCGCACAGGTTGCCGGCGTGAACACTCGCGCGTGGTCGATGGGGCTGAATCTTTCGATTGGCGTTGCGGCTGCGGCCGCCGTGCATGAGGTTGGAGTCCTTTTGACGTTTTCCCTGCTGACACTGCCTCCAGTGGCGTCGCTTCTGGTCACGCGCCGTATTCGCTCGACATTTCTCGTCTCCGCGGCGATTGGCGTCATTGCGGTCTGCGCCGGCCTCATGGTGGCCTTCTACATGGACTTGCCACCAGGGCCGGTCTCAGTCGCACTGCTGGCCCTCGCGGTAGTCACTACTGCGATCATCAGCCGTTGGCAGGACTAGATTTTGGACCACTCGGTTCGTTCATCGCCTCGTTAGGGCGAGCGCAAGAATGTCGCGGACGTGGGGCGACTTGGCATTCATGTACGCCTCGCGATCCAGAGGGAAACGCGCCGCCAGAACATGCTTGAGATCGGCGAGATAGCGTGGCGGTCTCGGCATGGGTCCGTAGAGAGTCCCGAAAAGCGAGGTAGTTCGCGCCACTTACACGGCTTTCAATCCCTCGTTCCTGAAGATCGCCAGCGTGCGTTCGACGAGATCAGCCGACGGAGGCTGCGTCTGCTCGAGCGTGTAATTCAACGTCAGCCGATGCCACTTGTAACGGCCCATCTGGTGGAACGGGAGCACGTCGACGCGCTCGACGTTGCCGAGACCCGCAACAAACCTGGCAGTCTTGGCAATGTCCTCGGCGTCGTCCGTCAAGCCGGGTACGAGCACGTACCGAAGCCACATCGGCCGATTGCGCGCACCCAGGCGTCGCGCAAACTCCAGCGTTGGACCGACGTCCATGCCGGTCAATCGCTGGTGCCGCTCTGGATCCCACGTCTTGATATCGAGCATCACCAGATCGATTAGGCCAAGCTCGTCGTCTGTGAGCCGTGCGCCGTAATACCCGTTGGTGTCGAGCGTCGTGTGAATGCCCATGCCGCGGGCGGCGGCGAAGAGCTTTACAGCAAAGCGATGCTGCATGAGCGGCTCACCGCCGCTCAACGTGAAGCCGCCCTTCATGACTTTGAGCCCTTGCCGGTACTTGCGAAGTTCCTCGGTCGCCTTGAAGACGGTGACTGGGATTCCGTTGCTCATCGTCCAAGTGTCGGGGTTGTGGCAATACAGGCATCTCCACATACACCCCGCCGTCCAGGCGACGACGCGCACGCCAGGGCCATCGACTGTCGATCCGGTGGTGAACGAATGCAGAAATCCCATTTCGCCGGTGGCGAGCGCCGTGCGGACGTCGGTCTCGGGTACGTTCTTGCCCAGGTCGACGCGCAGCTCGTATGGACTATTCGCCTCGAGCGCTGGTTGTTCGATCGCATGTGGTTCGGTCATTGACCATCTCCGTGGAAAGTCCGATTGATGACGTCCACATGCCGCTCGCGTGCCACAAGACCTCCGTGGAGGGTGGCGGCGATCAGCTCACGTCATGGCAGTTGACGTTGAGCAAAGCAGCGGTCGTGCCATGCGTAGAACACGTCTTCGACTCGACAAGTGGCGTCGACCCCGTCCGCGCAGCATGACACGTGAAAAAGCCTCGCTGCGGTCTTCCCCAATCGAGAACTTTTCCTAGCGGTGGGGAACTATTCCGCAACCTGAGAACAAGGAACCGGTGGGTTACCGCACCTGAACGACCTGCAGGCCGGGTTTTGCAGGCATATGAGTTGCACTCGAGGCAGCGCGGAGGCGACTATGAGTGTCAGGCCATCGATTCTCTGCCCGGTTGACTTCTCGGACGCTTCTGCGGGAGCGCTCCGCTACGCCGCTGCCGCGGCGACACACTTCGGCACACGGTTGATCGTCCTGACCGTCGAGGATCCGGTGCTGACCGAGGCGCTCGACCTCGGCACGGGCATCATGTGGACCCCCGACCATTCCAAAAAAGAGCTCGCGCAATTCGCAGCCAAGACATTCGGCGCAGGACCGCCCGTCGGCGCCAGCCTCGAATATGACGTGGCGGTCGGCAAACCAGCCTGGGAGATCCTTCGAGTGGCGCGCGAGCAGTCCTCCGATCTCATCGTCGTCAGCACCCACGGGCTGACCGGGATGCGCAAGCTGTTTTTTGGTTCGACGACGGAGCGCGTGCTCCGCGAAACGACGACGCCAGTGCTCGTCACGCCCCCACAGGATCCGGGTCCGATCCGTCTCGAAGATGGCAAACAGCTGATTGGTCGGATCATCGTGCCGGTCGATCTCTCCGCCGCGTCAGCGCATCAGATCGAGGTCGCGCGAGGCATCGCCAGCGCATTGGCCGTTCCCCTGATTCTGGTGAACGTGGTCGAGCCGCTGCGGAGCCGATTCGCGGCGCGGCTGCACCTGGCTGGCATCGACGGCGACCGACGAGCGGAGGCCGAGGACGCGCTGCAGGAGCTGCTCGCCACATCGTCCTGTCCGGGACAAGCCGAGGCGCTTGTCGCCTATGGCGATCCGGCGGAGGAGATTGCCAAAGTTGCTCGCGATCGTCAGGCTGGCCTCGTGGTGATGGGGTTGCACGGCTCGCCTTTGCTCGGGCCGCGGATGGGGTCGGTGACCTATCGCATGCTGTGCCTGTCCTCGACATTGGTGCTGGCACTGCCACCGAAACGCGCCGAGGTAGTGACGACCGCGCAGGCCTTTGACGTTGCGACCGTGCCGGCAGTGACTCTGCTATGAGGCGTTGAGAGCTTGGCCGCAGCCACGACGAGCGGCCGTCGGCGTGACGTCAGTATTCGACGCGACGGCTTCGGGTCGCAGGATGTCCCGAGTCCACGCGAATCCTCGCGTCTGCGACGCACGTGCCCGCGGTGAGGACGATCACCGGGTTCAGATCCAACTCCTGGATTTCGGGTGCGACGTCCATAAACTCAGAAACTCGTAGCAGCACCTGCTGCAGTGACGTCTCATCGGCTGGCTGACTACCCCGATAGCCGTGCAGCAGCCGCGAGCCGCGTAGATCGGAAATCATCTCGCGTGCGTCCGAGGCCGTCATTGGATGAAGCCGGAAGCTGGTGTCTGCCAGCACGTCGACGAGGACGCCTCCGGTTCCGCACGCGATCACAGGTCCGAATAGCGGATCGTGCAGCGCGCCCACGATCATCTCCACACCGCTCGGAACCATCTGCTGCACGAGCGCGGCGGTCATGTCCGCGCCAAGCCTGGCTCTGAGATCCTCGAGCGCCGCTTCGACGGCCGTGGCGGTTGCGAGATTCAGGCAGACCGCGCCGCGTTCGGTCTTGTGCAGCAACGCCGGTCCGAGCGCCTTCAATGCGACTGGGTAGCCGATGGCGGCCGCGGCCTTCAGAGTGGTCTCGAGGTCCGTCGTGACCCGCGACGGGGCGCTCGTGATACCGGCCGCGGTCAACAGGCTCGCGGTCTCGTCAGCCGTCGTCCACCCGCCGCCTCGCAAGAGCACACGGTCGATGATGGTTCGGATCGCGGCCCGATCGAACCTGTCGAGAAGAGGGCGCGATTCCAGAGGCCTCGCGCGCCACTCGCCGTATTTCACGACGCGCGCCAGCGCCAGCGCGGCTGATTCGGGAAAGGCATAGCACGGAATCGGCGCCAATGTGGGCGGGGCACCCTCTGCACGCATGAATACCCCGAGAAGGGGTTTGCCGTCGGCCGTTCGCGCCGCTTCGGCCACCGCAGCGGCGACGTCGGCAGGATCCGTCACGAGCGGCGGGATGAAGATCGTGATGACGCTATCGACCTGTTCATCGCGCAGGATAGCGGCCAGTGCCCGCCGATAGTGATCGGCGGTCGCCGAGGCCAGCATGTCGACAGGATTACCGACACTGGCGGCAGCCGGAAGGAACGATCGAAGTTCGGCGCGCGTGGCATCGGCCAGTACGGGAAGGATGAGCCCGTGCGCTTCGCAGGCGTCAGCTGCGAGGATGCCGGGGCCACCCGCGTTCGTGAGGATCGCGACCCGGCGCCCGCGAGGCACCGGCTGGTTGGCCAGCAGTGCCGCCACGTCGAACAGCTCTTCGAGCCGCTCCGTCCGGATGACGCCCGCCTGGTGGAACAGGGCATCGACGACGGTGTCGCTGGTGGCGAGCGCACCGGTATGAGAGCTCGCCGCGCGCGACCCTGCGGACGACCGGCCCGCTTTGACGGCAACAATCGGCTTGGTCCTCGCCACGTGCCGGGCGATCTCGCTGAACTTTTTCGGGTTTCCGAAACTCTCGAGGTACAGAAGAATGACGGACGTTCGCGGGTCGTCCGCCCAGTACTGAATCAGATCGTTGCCGGACACATCGGGCTTGTTCCCGACGGATACGAAGCTGGAAATGCCGATGTTGAGGCGCTTGGCGTAGTCGAGGATTGCCAAGCCCAGCGCTCCGCTCTGTGTCGACATGGCCACCCGACCAGCGGGAGGCGATACCGGAGAAAATGTCGCGTTCAGGCGGACGGCAGGATCGCTATTGAGCAAGCCCATGCAGTTTGGTCCGATCAGACGGCAGCCGGCCCGCCGGATGCGGTCGACGAGCGCGGCCTCGCGGGCACGACCGTCTTCTCCACACTCACTGAAGCCGGCGCTGATCACGCAGATTGCGCGCACGTCCTTGCTGATGCACTCATCGACGGCTGTCAAGACCTGATCCGCAGGGACGACGATCACTGCCAGGTCAACCGGGCCGGGGACGTCCCCGATTCGAGGGTAGGCGGGGATCCCGTCGATCTGCCGGGCACGGGGATGGACCGCCACCACGGTTCCGTTGAAGCCATAGGCGACGAGATTGTGCAGGATTTCCGATCCGATTTTGCCGCGCTCGCGATTGGCGCCGATGACCGCGACGGTGCGAGGTGCGAAGAACGCTTTCATCGACGCCGTCGCGGCGGCGCGCGATCGCGCCGCGGCCTTGTCTGCGAAGGCATCAGTCGTCGACAGGGACAGGGTCACGCGGTAGGCGCCGTGCTCGATCCGTGTGGCCATGGCGAAGCCGGATTCGCGAAATACGTCGAGCATGCGTTGGTTGTCACCGAGCACGTCGGCATCGAAGGTATCGATGCCGTGTTCACGTCCGATGGCGGCGAGCCGTTCGAGCAGCCGGGTGCCAATACCGTGACCTTGCAGGGCGTCGGACACGACGAAGGCCACTTCGGCACGATTCCGATGCTGCTGCATCGCGATAGAAGCCGGCGAAGGCGACAATGCGGCCTCGAGCCTCGACCACGAGCGCGGTTCCCAGACCTCCGTCTGCGGTTGCGAGCGCCCGGACTTGCGATTCAGTGAGGGCGGGCAGTCCCATGAACCGGTGATAGCGACTGTCGACGGACAGCGACTCCAGGAACGCCTGTAGCGCCGGGACGTCAGATTCGGCGGCGCGTCGAAGGCAGACGGTGGACCCGTCCCGCACCACCACGTCGATCGTGGCGACATCGTTCGTCATGCAGCCTCAGACGAGCTTAGTGGACCTCTTGCTGCGGTGTGAGCCCGAATTTCTCGATGCGATACCGGATTTGGTCGCGGTTGAGGCCGAGGAGGCCTCCCGGCGCGTGTCTGGTTCCCATGGCAGCGGCGAAGCGCCTGAATGAGCAAGCCCCGTTCGAGCTCTTCGAGGTCCACGCCCGCGGCCGGAAGCTCGAACTCGTTCCCCGCGCTGACCGCCTTGGCCATCGCAGAAAAATCGCGCGCGTCGAGTCGATCGCCGTCGGACAACAACATCGCCCGCTCGATGACGTTGCGAAGCTCCCGGACGTTGCCGGGCCACCCGTAGCTCTGCAGGAGCGCATAGGCCGCCGGCGTGGCGCCGAGCACGCGCTTCCGGAACTCGGTGTTGAAGCTGTCGATGAAGTACTCCACCAGCAACGGAATATCTTCGGCATGCGCGCGAAGCGGCGGCATCGAGATGGGGAGAACGTTCAGACGAAAGAAGAGGTCCGTTCGGAATTGATGTGTCTCGACCTCTTTTTCGAGATCGCGGTTGGTCGCGGCGATGATCCGCACGTCGACGCGGATGTCCGACGATCCGCCCACGCGCTTGAAGCTTTTCTCTTCGAGAAACCGCAGCAGCTTGGCTTGAAGCCCTGACGCCATCTCGCCGATCTCGTCGAGAAAGACGGTCCCGCCGTCAGCCGTTTCCAGGAGTCCCTTCTTCTGCATCCGCGCATCGGTGAACGCGCCGCGCTCGTGGCCGAAGAGCTCGCTTTCGAGGAGTTGCTCGGGGAGTGCCGAGCAGGTGATGTTCATGAACGGCTTCGACGACCGGTCGCTGGCGTAGTGAACGACCTTGGCCACGAGATCCTTGCCGGTGCCGCTCTCGCCGGTGAGCAGCACGGTCGACGCGGGACTGATCGCGACCCGGGCGACGAGATGGCGGAGCGCGGTAATCGCCGGAGAGGCACCGACGACACTCTGCAGGCTGTACGGCCGGGCAGCATTAGTCCGGAACTGCCGCACTTCGCGCCGCAGCCGCGTCGTTTCCAACGCGCGCTCGACGGTCGCGGAGACCTCGTCCAGGTTGAACGGTTTGTTGGCGAAGTGGTACGCCCCGAGCTTCATCGCCTCGACGGCAGTTTCGACGCTGGCGTACGCCGTCAGGAGAATGACGAGGATGTCCTGGTCGAACTCCTTTGCCTTGCGCAGGACTGTCACGCCGTCGGTATCGGGAAGCCGATAGTCGAGAAGAATCAGGTCGACGCCTTCAGGAAGTTTCTCCAGGGCGGCGCGTCCCGTTTCGGCTTCGAGCACGTCGTACCCTTCGGCCTTCAGGCGCTCGGCAAGCGACCAACGGATAAGGGCTTCGTCGTCGACGACTAAAATCGTGGCTTTGGGCATGGATGGCTCGAGTGCAGCAGTGGTGCCGACTCGAATCCATCATTTCAGGCCAGATTCTGCGGCATCGCAGCTGGAAAGTGGGGAATTTTTCGCGGTGGCGCGAAATTTCACCACCCGACCAACCTACTGGTCAGGGGACAACGAACCGCGCGCTCGCGACGATGACCGAAGACTGCGACGCCATCGCGTCGAACTGGGAGAGGAATCGGCGTGGCTCTTTGACGTCGTAGGCCGCGAGGTTCCTGGCCCACCGGAACGCAATCGGCTGATACCGCAATTCGACCAGCACCTGCATCGGTCCGGACACGCCGCCCGTGTCAACACGATACCTGACACGATCGCCGTTGTCGGTGAAGTCGGGATCCTGTGCGGCGTCTCCGTGGACCGCGATATCGGCCGGCGCGGCTGCTTTGTCGAGGCCCCTTGGCAGTAGCCGGTTGTCCTTGACGAACCGCACGCCCTTCAGCAACCCCGTAGTCACGGCACCGCGAACGTCGACCATCATCGATTCGTAAATCTGGACGTCATCGGGACGTCGGATTTCCAGGTGGTGGGGTTCGAAGCGCAAGGCGTCAGCGTCGTTGTCGTTGCCCGCGATCGCGCCCGAAGGCTGTGGCGCGCCCGACTCGAAGACGGTGCGGCCGTGTGCATCCGAGATGCTCATGTGGAGCCACGCGCGACGCGCGGGATATCCGGTTGGGAACTTGTGGCCGGTCAGGTTACGAACCGTGACCTCAAGCGTCAACTGTCCTGCCAGCGCGCGCTCCGCCGTCAGCGACAGGCTGGCAGTCTCCGTCTGCAGCTGCCGGATTGTCGCCTGCGCCGTCGCCTCGAGTTCCACCGGCTGCGCGACGACACCGAGGTCATCTCGGAACCGGTTCAGCATCCGGAGCATGAAGAAGTTGCCGCCGATGAATGCGTGGCGGCTCAGGCCCGGCCGAGGCTCGCCGAGCACGGATGACACCGGCGTCGGCTCCGCGACTTCCGGCATGTGACAGGCCTGACAGCTGCGTTCGGCGCGAAAGGCGCTGTGCCGCCACTCGAGGTATGGCACCTGTTCTGGCAGAGAGCCGACGATGTCGCCGTTTGGCCCCAGCGCGTTCGTGTAGAGCGTATGGCATGTCGCGCAGAGCTCCGACTGCTGGATGTGTGTGGCTTCGGTCGGTATCACGCCGGCAGCGGAGTGCATGACGCGCGTGCGGCCTCGATCGATGCGGAATGGACCAAAGACTAGCGGGCCGTCCGTTGTCGACGGTCTGATCACGAACCCGCCAGTAAAGCTCTCCGGTGTGCCAAGACGATCAGGTGCGATCTGGTGACAGAGCGTGCAGGACACGCCGTCGGCCGCCAGATCGTTGGCGGGTGAGTTCTTCGCGCCCACCGGCAGGTGCGAAAACACTTCGCCGGGCACCCCTCGTGCCCGTGCGGTCGCGCGCGCCATCGGCATGTGGCACGTCGAGCATTCGTCTTCGATCTCGGCCTTCTTGGTCGGATGGTCGATTGTTTCGCGCCGTACCGACGCCTGCCAGTACGGATCGCGCGACGAGTTGGCCATCATCGACCCGCGCCACGCCGAACCGATCGAAACGTCCTCTCCCGACGGCGCCGTCAGGCTGTTGTGACACGCGAGGCAGTTGTCGGATGTCTCGAAGTGAAGCGCTGCCGGCGATGGCTTTGACACCAGTGTCTGGCGGTTCGCTTCGGCCGCACGCTCGGCCAGACCGAAGGCCGTCATCCATAGCGCCAGTCCGATAGCGACGATTGCCTTACCGCCAGCCATCGAACAGGCCTCCGTCGAACCAGTCCCACAGGAAATAGGTCAGGAGCTGTGCGCCGCGTTCCCCTCGGCTCGTGATCGGGATCCGGACGCCGGCGCTGAAGAGGATGTGCTGGCGGCGGCTGAGGCTGACCTGCATCTGCGGCACCACATCCCACTGCGCGCCATCGTCGGCTCCCAATTCGCGGGCGCCGACGATTTCGATCATTGGCGACCAGGCCCGTCCAAACCGGTTCTGCACGAGGGTTCTACCGAACGCCAGGCGCCAGAACGCTTCCTTGCTGGCGAGTTCCGTGTCAGTCGGGAGTTCAATGCCGCCCTGAAACTGCAGGAAGGAGTCAGCCGGCAGCAGCTGACCCACGGCGACGAAGGGCTCGACGATCGTCACGCCCTTACCAAGGTCTTGAGTCTCTTTGCCAGTGGGAAGCAGGATCTCGGCGGCTGCGCTGACGATCGTGCCCGAGTCGGACGAATGGAAGAGGGCGTGCTTGATCGCGACGGCGATGTCGCCGAGTCCGTGCTGCCAGGTTCCCTCGCCGTCCCTCTGTACGTTTACTGGGATTGCGAGTTCGATCTGGCTGCGCGCGCCGAGCCGGCGCTCGTAGAGCAGCACGTTCTCGAACGTCGCTGCGTCGCCGCTACCGATGGTCGTCGTCAGGATGGCTTCGTTTTCCGGGAACGCCTTCTCGGTGATGAGGGCGCGCGGCAGGTTCAGTTCGCCGCGTGGCCAGGTGCGGTCGGTGCACAAGCTGCGCACGTAGTCGATGGTTCGACCGAGCTCGGCCTCGGTCAGGACCTCGCCGAAGGCTGGCATCCGGCGATCGAAGGCGCGCACGGGGCCACCTTCGTGGGCGATGCTGATCCAGTCGGCTGCGGTCTCGGGTGTGGCGAAGCTGCAATTGGTGAAGTCGGGGAGCGGCGTCTCGAAGCCGACGGTGCTGATCGGCTGCCCCTTGCCATCGGCGCCATGGCACGCGGCGCAGGCGGCGCGGAAGATCTCGCCGCCTTCGCGTGGCGCGGGTGCGTGTTGCGCGGCGACGGCACGAACCGCGACGATCGAGACAAGAACGATCGTCGATAGTAGTCGCACGCGCGAGAGGCTACTACGAGCGCCGCGCCCACCGGTAACCTGAGATCAATCTCAGAAATGTTGTCGCGGCGTCGTCGAGTGAGCGGCGCTATTGCAATGCGTCACGCTGCGGCGCTGGCTTCGACCGTGTCGGCACGAACGGTCAGCACGGGGCAGTGCGCCCGCCGCACCACCGGTTCGACGGCCGAGCCGAACAGTACTCTATCGACGACGTTGCGGCCGTGCATGCCGAGGACCACGAGATCGGCGCGCCATTCATCGGCGACGCGAAGAATTTCGTGGTGAGGCTTGCCGATGACGACGATCTCTTCGACGTCGAGCGCCGAACGGGCAGCCGCCGGGATGACGTTGTGCAGACGCTCCCGGACCGCGCTCTCGCATGCCTGGCGATATCCTGGCAAATCGATCGGCGGGCCGATGAGTGGGTCGTAGGCCGGCGGTGCGAGCTCGATCGCATGGAGGACGGCGAGAGTGGCGTCCGACTCCTCGGCGAGCGCGCGGGCGTAACGGAACGCCGTCATGGCGCACGCCGAGAAGTCGAGGGCGCACAGGATTCGCGCGAACGGCGCGCGCACGGTGCGCACGTCCGCCGGTGCCGCTGCAGGCACCGTGAGCACTGGCGGTTTCGCCTTGCGCAAGATCTTCTCGGTGACGGAGCCCAGCATCAGCCGTTCGACGCCCGATCGCCCGTGCGTCCCCATGACGATGAGGTCGGCGCCGAGGCGGTTCGCTTGCTCAAGAATCTCCCGCGGGACATCGTACGCCCCGGTTGTGTCGAGTGCGAACATGTTTTCGGCCGAGCCCTCGAGCTCGAGGAAGTGACGCAGATGCTCGAGCACGTGCGTGCGTTCGCCGGGTGACATTTCGAACGGGCCCAGGCTGGCGGGGTCGATGTAGGGGAGCATCGGTGTGGCGAGCGCGATCGGCACGACGTGCAACGCGGTGACAGTAGCGTCATGGCTGCGGGCGATCGCCAGTGCTCGATCGAAGGCGTGCCGCGAAAAGTCGGAGAAATCGATCGGGCAGAGGATGCGTTGAATTCGTACCATAGCTGGCCTCGTTGATCTCAATGGACTGACAGCGCCCGTCGTGCGCGCATGTCGTTGCTCTCGGTGGCCCTGCACGAGGCCGAGCGGCTCACTCCTCGCGCCGCTTCGCCAAGACACTGAGCAACCTGTGTGCCCGCGTCCGCGGCGCCCCAGCCAATGAAATCACTGACACCGGTCGTGCGGCGTGCGAAAGTTTCCACGCCGGTGAGAAGTTTCTCGCGAGCCGCGAGCCGCGAACGGCGGACCGCGAACTGCGAGAGATCGCACGCCGGTGCTGAATTGGAGAAATGAGTTCAGCGGTCGGCGCGTTCCAGATCCGTGACCGGGACTGCCACGCCTTCGGCACGGCGAACTGTCTCGACCGCTTCCGTCCGGTCGATCCTATCAGTGAGACCGGCGGCGTCCAGGAGCTCGAAGGCGCGTTGGAGAAGATCCGGAACCCTTCGGTACGGATCGGGGTGCACCTCGAGGTAGACATCGGTTCCGTCGTAGGCCACGAGCACAGGCTC
Organism: uncultured Acidobacteriota bacterium; assembly: GCA_963773005.1. Classification (GTDB taxonomy): domain Bacteria; phylum Acidobacteriota; class Vicinamibacteria; order Vicinamibacterales; family 2-12-FULL-66-21; genus DATBJJ01. Next base: position 823,575 of record CAVYZR010000008.1, on the reverse strand, counting down.
GTAGACGATCCGGCCGATGTCTCCTTCAGACACCTGGGCGTACAGCGCTTCGATGTCGTCTGGCCGCAGCCTGATGCATCCGTGCGTGCCGAAACTGTAGATGCTGAGAGGCGCATTCGTGCCATGAATCCCGACGCTGCCGAGGCTCAGGCCCAGCCAGTAATTGCCCAGCGGATTCTGTGGCCCGGGCGGCACTCGCGTCAGGACGCGCTTTCCGGCACGCCGCATCTCGTCCTGTATGGACTCGGGGACGTCCCACGTTGGATTCTCTTCCTTGAGCACGATCGTGAACGCTCCAAGAGGTGTCTGCCAGTCGCGGCCACCGACGGCAATCGGATAGTGACCTTGGAGACGTCCGTCGGCGAACACGAAGAGCAGGCGCTGCGGAACGTTGACGATCAGCCCATTGCCGTTGCTATTGGCCCCAAACAACGCCTCTGGGACGATGTGCCGGTTGTCGATGACGATGATGTCGCCGGCCCTGAGCGGAGATTTGAGCGTTCGCCCGTTGCGGTCGGCCAACACGGCAGGCGTGATCCCCTCGCGGGCACCGATAGTCGTCCATGACTCGCCGGCAACGGCAACATGAACCCACTCGGCACCGACCAGTGGAGGACGCGCCGGTGCGTCCTGCGCCCCGGCGCTGCAGAGTGCCGCTGATGCCAATACGACGGTGAGGACGTGAATAAACACCGTGCGTCCGGAAAGGGCCGCGGCGTTCGGCATCAGTTCCTCCGGTTGATGCTGATGCATGCGCGATGCCGTCAAGGTTGCAGGACGGTGGCACGCCGCGTGAAGCCGCTGGACGCATGCTGCGCCCATCACTTCATCGCGAACCCGCTGGTGTGGTCCAGATCGCCCGGCACTACATCCGGGATATGGTCTATGGCGCCAACGACGGCATCATCACCACATTTGCCGTCGTCGCCGGCGTCACGGGTGGGGCGCTCTCGCCGCGCGCCGTGCTCATCGTCGGCGCCGCCAACCTCTTTGCCGACGGGCTTTCCATGGGTGTCGGGAATTATTTAAGCATCCGTTCGAACGAGAGCGCTCGGGCGGCCGACGACCTTCCTGAAGAAGAGGCCAACCCGGCCAGGCACGGAATCGCGACGTTTCTGTCGTTCTTCGCGGCCGGCGCGATCCCGCTGGCGCCGTACGTGATGCCGTTCGATGCCGGTTACCGCTTGGCAGCCAGCATCGTCCTGACATTCGGCGCGCTCTTCCTCATCGGGTCGCTTCGCTCGCTGGTGACCGTCGATCGTTGGTTTGCGGCCGGCCTGGAGATGCTCGCGCTCGGAGCGGTGGTTGCAGTGGGAGCGTATGCGAGCGGCGCGTTCGTCAGTTGGCTCGTTCCGGGGATTGGATAACGCGGGAGTTTCCCCAATGACCAGAAATACTTCGCACCTTCACCGGCAGGTCCTTCAAGGGCTCGTCATACTGGCGGCTGGACTGACCCTGTCCGGGACGCCCGCCGCTCAGACCCCGGCTCCTTCATGGCCGATTGCCGAGGCCCCGGGCGAACTGCGCGCGGTCGTGTCGCGGGCTGACCTGATCGTCGTCTCGATGCACGATGCCGTGCTGCGCGAGTTGACCGATGCGCTGACGCGCGGCGGTCCAGGCTCGGCGATTGCCTTCTGTCATCTCGATGCAACGTTCGTGAGCCAGCGCATCGGTAAGGAACAGGGCATTGCCGCCGGGCGAACGAGCGATCGCCTGCGCAACCCGACCAACGCTCCGCGCCCGTGGGCAGCTCCTCTTGTCAAGGCCAACGCCGGGCGCCAGGCGAAGAACGTCGACGGCTTCGTCGTGGATCTCGGCGATCGTGTCGGCGTACTCCGTCCGATTGCCGAGCGGCCGATGTGCGCCGGGTGCCACGGCGCCGCTGACAAGTTGAGCCCCGCTGTGCTAAGCGCCCTCGCGGATCGCTATCCCCTCGATCGGGCGGTTGGGTTCAAAGATGGGGAGATCCGAGGGTGGTTCTGGGTCGAAATGCCGAAGCCTCGGTAATGACGCCGGGCGTTGCGGATGAGGTAGTGCCTGGCGCCGCGTGGCACGCGCTGTCGATCGATGCGGCGCTGGCGATGGCGCGATCGACGCGCGCCGGGTTGTCCGAGCCGGAAGCGGCAGCGCGCCTGCAGCAGTACGGACCCAACCGTCTCGCTCCAGCCCCACCCGCGTCTGCGCTCGGCATCCTTCGCGATCAGCTGACCGGCGTCGTGGTCGTCCTGCTTCTGGCGGCCGCAATCGTGTCGCTGGCACTCGGGGATCGGCTGGAGGCCGGCGCGATCGGCATCGTGCTCGTGATCAACACGGTCATCGGGTTCACGACCGAATGGCGAGCCAGGCGTGCGATGGAGGCGCTGCTCGAGCTCGACGTACCGCGCGCGCCAGTGATTCGTGACGGGCAGCTCCGAGTGATCGATGCGCACACGCTCGTGCCGGGCGATGTGATCGAGACGAGCGCGGGCCATCGGGTGCCGGCAGACGCGCGCCTTCTCTCGACGACTGACCTACGCCTCACGGAGGCCGCGCTTACGGGTGAATCGCTTCCGATCTCGAAACACGCCGATGCCATCCTTGCCGTCGATGCGCCGCTGGCGGATCGCGTCAACATGCTTTACAAGGGCACGACTGTGGCGGTCGGGACCGGACGCGCGGTGGTGGTGGCAACGGGCGCCGCCACCGAAGTGGGCCGCATCGGCACGCTCGTCGGATCGATGCCGGAAGAACGCACGCCGCTCGAGCGGCGGCTCGATGCGCTCGGCCATCGTTTGGTCTGGCTCACCCTTGCGGTCGCCGCCGTGGTCGCCACGTTGGGAGCGCTACAGGGTGCGCCATGGGGTCTTGTCGTCGAGACCGGCATTGCGCTGGCGGTCGCGGCTGTTCCCGAAGCGCTTCCCGCCGTGGCGACGATTGCGCTGGCCGTCGGCATGCGCCGCATGGCAAAGCGGCACGCGCTCGTTCGCCGGCTCCCTGCGGTCGAGACGCTCGGCTCGACCACCGTGGTCTGCACGGACAAGACCAGGACACTGACGTCGGGGGAGATGTCGGTCGTGCGTGTCTGGACCGGCGGACGCGAAATGGACCTGCGGTCCGATGGCGCCGCAGCGCCGCGAGATGACCTGCTGGCCCTCCTCGGTACGGCCGCAGAGGCCAGCCGGCAGCAGGCGTCTGCCGACCACGTTCGCCAGTTCGAGGCTGATGGCCGGCACGTCACGGGCGCCTTGGTCGATCCCGTCGATCGCGCTGTGCTGGACGCGCTCGATCGCGTTGGCGGTGCGGCGGTGAGCGAGCGTGCTCCCCTGAGCGTGATCCCGTTCTCGAGCGAGCGGAAGCTGATGGCGGCGTTCTACGCCTCGGGCCGCAGCCTGGTCGTCTCGGCGAAGGGCGCGCCGCGCCGCATCCTCGAGCTGAGCTCGAAACTGTTGACTCCCGACGGCGAGCTTGCCATCGATGACGAGCGCCGCGCCACCCTCGTTGCCGTGAACGATCGGTTTGCCGGCGCGGGGCTGCGGGTGCTCGCAGTCGCCCGCGGCGAGGTGAGCGGGTCGAGGGAGGACGCACTTCACGGCCTGACCTTTGTCGGGTTCATCGGACTCGCCGATCCGCCGGCGGCCGGTGTCAGGGAGACGATCGCGCGGCTGCGCGGGGCTGGCCTGCGAACGGTGATGCTGACCGGCGATCAACGGCTGACCGCCGAGACTATTGGCCGCGAACTGGGTGTGCTTGGCCCCGGCGATCGCAGTCTCGACGGGCGAGAGCTGGACGCGCTCACCGGACCTGATCGCGATCGCGTCATCGGCCGCACGCAGGCCTTCAGCCGCGTCACGCCCGAACACAAGCTGATCATCGTCGAGTCGCTGCAATCGCAAGGCGAGATCGTGGCCATGCTTGGCGACGGCATCAACGACGCGGCGGCGCTCAAGAAGGCGGATGTCGGCGTGGCGATGGGTGGCCGCGGCACCGACGTGGCCAAGGAAGCGGCGGCGATCGTGCTGCAGAACGACCGGTTCGAGACGGTCGCCGCGGCCGTCGAAGAAGGCCGCATCATCTTCGACAACATCCGCAAGTTCGTCTTCTATCTCTTCAGCTGCAACGTCGCCGAAGTGCTATTGCTGCTCGTCGCTGGTCTCGCCGGGCTACCACAGCCGCTCGCACCGCTCCAGCTGCTCTGGCTGAACATGGTAACGGACACATTTCCGGCGTTGGCCCTGGCGATCGAACCCGGCGACGTTGATGTGATGCGCCGGCAGCCGCAGAACCCGCAGGATGCCATCCTCTCGCGGCAGTTCCTCGCCCTCGTCTTCGGCTACGGGCTGTTGATTACGCTCACGACGCTCGCGGCATTCCTGTGGGCTTTGCGCCACAGACCAGACGCCGCACCGACAATCGCGTTCATGACGCTGGCGCTCGCCCAAATCGCGCATCTTGGAAACGCTCGCAGCCGCGGACCGGTGCTGCGGCTGCGCCGCGCGCTGGCCAACCCCTATGCCATCCTCGGCGCCAGTATCGCTGTGCTGTTGCAGTTGTCGGCGGCGGCGATTGACCCGCTCGCCCGCGTCCTCCGCGTGATGCCGCTCGAGCCGGTCGAGTGGCTCGTCATCGTCGCGCTCGCGGCGGTACCCGCAGTCGTGGGGCAGGTGCTGAAGGCGCTGGCCGGGTCGCGAGACGGTTAGCTCTCAGCCTTCAGCTCTCAGCTTTCAGACTTCAGACTTCAAATCACCTTCAGAGTCCGAGACTCGCGGCCGCAAGTAAGATCATGAGTCCCAGCGTCAGTCCAGCGATTCTCTGAAATCTGTGACTCCCAAGGAGCAACGCGAGCGCAAGCTTCAAACCTGTGTTCGCGAGGACCCCGACCGCGATGGCGACTGCTGCCGTCTGGAGCGAGACCGCCTGCGCGACACCTCTGGCCATCGAGACGGTCAGCGCATCGACATCGGTCAGGCCAAGGACGGCCGCAGAACCGTACACGCCTGCTGATCCCCACGCAGTTCCGGCAAGATGCACAAGCATCAACATCGCCTGGAAGGCGAACGCCATCTGAAGAGCAGACGTCAATTGCAGCGGGTTCGCGATGTCCGACGGCGTGGAGTTCTCACCGTGAGAGCGCCGCAGACCGACCACAGCGGCCGTTACCGCTGCCAGCGCTGGCAGCGCCAGGTATCGCGCGACTGAGGGAAGCATGGGCAGGTTCAGAGCGGCGACGGCGACGAGCACGCGTGGGTAGAGCATCGCGTTTGCGGCGATCGCGCCGTAGGCCAGGGCGCCATCCGACGCGGGCTCTGCGCGGCTCGTGCGGGCGAACGTGAAGGTGACGTTGGTGGACGAGACGAGGCCGCCGAGCAGGCCGGCCACGAAGTACCCCTGATCGGGGCCCAGCATCCGGCGCGCGACGTAACCGAGAAAGCTCAGGCCGGAGAAAAACAGCGCCAGCGCCCACAGTTCGCGTGGCCGGATGCCGCCGAACGGACCGTAGGGACCCTCCGGCAGCAGGGGAAGCACGACGAGCGCCATCACACCGAAGCGCACGCCTGCCCGCAGTGCGACATCGTCGATCCGAGCGACGAGGGAATGCAGGCGAGACTTCTCCACCAGCAGCAGGCACGTGACTGCGATGATGCCACTGGCCAGACGGTAGGCTCCGAGACCAGCGAGGACTCCCGAAGTCAAAACGACAAGCGCGGCAACCTCGGTCGTGCCGTCGACGTCGATGCGGCTGGCTGCGAAATAGGCGGCAACGCAGAGGGCCGCCGTGCCGCTCAGCACGCCGACCGCGAGCCCGGTGACGCCCAGGCTCCAGAGGGCTCCGCACAAGCCGCCGAGGCCGCCAATCAACGAAAAAGTCCGAATCCCCGCAAACCGTGCCCGGAGACCTTCAGCGTGTCCGGACCACTGACGCTCGATCCCGACCGCTGCGCCACCGAGCGCCGCGATCCACAGGCCTATCACATCAGGGTCGGCTATCGGCATTCGCACCTCGGGCGTCTGACGCACGGGACGACGCAAATTACAGACCGCCTGGAACCGTGGATTTGTACCGTGGCAGCGCTGAATCGGCCTCGGTCTTGCACCTCTGTTTCGGCAAACGCCGATTTCCTATGAGTCACATTCATGAGCGATACCATCGACAAGGTCACCTACTGGCACCGCGAATTACCGCCGTTTGAGGCTGAGATCGTCGGCGAACACACCGTTGAGGCCACCAGCAGTCGTGTGCCTGGCACCATCGCGCGCCGGGATGATCTCTGGCACGCGTGTTACGACGACCTCATGAATCAGGCGCGGATCCGCGTTGAACAGGAAGTGGCACGCCTTGGAGGGCACTACGCACACGTCTTCGACGAAGCGATCGATGTCCGCCGCGACGAGGCGAAAAATGAGGCGTGGCTTCGTGGTCGGTTCTCGTACATGTTGTACCGGCGTCGATCGCGGATCGTGGGACACTAGTGCCACGGATCACACGGACAACACGGATCGGATTTATGAGATAGGTTCTAGTCCAGAAGCTATCTCATAAACCTGACGCTCGTTCTAAGGTGCGAGCGAGCATCGCGAGCAAGCCACGCGAACGGAGCGCGCCGGCGAAGCGGCGCGCGAGAGAGCGTACAGGGGCGAAGCCCCTCGGATAAGACTAGCGGCGTTAGCCTCCGAACTCGATTCCGACTGCCCGTGCCGCTTGAACCGTATCCGAATCTCGCGGCACCATGTTCATCCGGCCAACGACGTTCTGCAATTCCACGGCGACGAGCTCTCCGGCGCGGAGCGCGACCATCACGCCAAATTGACCGGCGACAGCAAGCTCCAGCGCTTTGGCGCCGAAGCGCGTCGCCAGGATCCGGTCGGCGCTCGTCGGATCGCCGCCGCGCTGGAGATGTCCGAGGAGGACGGAACGGGCCTCTCTGTTGGTGAGGCGAGCCAGCTCAGTAGCAATATGTGCACCGATGCCACCAAGCCGCTCCGCCTTTGCCGTCGACCCTGCCTCGAGGACGGTGTAGCGTCCACCGACAGGTATCGCGCCCTCCGCGACCACGGCGATGCTGAATCGCGCGCCAAGCAACTCGCGGCCGATGATGTGCTGGGCCACGCGTTCGAGGTCGAAGGAAATCTCTGGCATCAGAATGACGTCGGCTCCGCCCGCGATACCGGCATGGAGCGCGATCCATCCCGTATAGCGACCCATCACTTCAAGGACCATGATTCGATGGTGCGCCTCTGCGGTCGTATGGAGACGATCGATCGCTTCCGTTGCCATACTGACCGCACTATCGAAGCCAATCGTGGCCGCGGTTTCGACAACATCGTTGTCAATGGTTTTCGGTATGGCGACGAGAGGAACCCCACGTTTGTGGAGAGCGTCGGCGATGGCGAGCGTCCCGTCACCGCCAATGACGATGAGCGCGTCGAGCGACAGCGTGCGAAACGTCTTCACGCACGCGTCGCGAATAGTCCCTGGTGCGGCCGTCGGGAGTGTTGTAGGCCAGCGGGTTTCCCTGGTTCGTGGTGCCCAGTATGGTTCCGCCCTGACGAAGAATCCCGGTGACGGAGGAAGGCGTCAGGCACCGCCATCGATTCGGTTCAATCAGGCCGCGAAACCCGTCCTCAATACCAATCGTTTCAATCCGTTGATTGGCCGCGGCCTTGACGACCGCGCGAATCGCCGCGTTCAGACCCGGCGCGTCGCCGCCGCCGGTCAGGATGCCGATGCGCATGGTACGTTCCAATCAACACAGACGAGATCGATGCGGGCACGCGAATCTCCACTCGACGACTGCAAAGCGCGCGTCAAGCGCCATTTCACTTCAACCGTCGCGACGCGCGTGCGGTGGGAAACGCTGAGGGAACGCCGAGGCCGAGAATCGCGGCCGCCTCGACGAGGCGATCATAGAGGCGTCTGGTCTCCTCAGGCTCGACCAACTCCACCGGCTCGCGGGATCCATCCAATGCGCGGCCGCGTACTTGCGCTCTCGCAAACAGTCGATCGTCGAGGCGCAGATGGTCTCGCCGCAGGAAGATGTACTCGCGCGCCGACCGGGCGAACCGCGTGGCGGCAGCTCGCGTCGCCGAGTTCGAGGTCTTGAAGTGTCTCCTGCATGCCCGCCAATATCCGCCGGGCGGCTGTGTAGTATTCCAGGCAGCCCGAAAGCGTCGGTTCGCTGTCATCCTCCTGCGCCGCTTCGAATGCGGTCTCCTCCGCTCCACGCAGGAACGCGACGGCATCCTTCAAGAGGCTGACCGAGACTTGGGTCCGTGCACCAAGCCGACTGACAGCGTGCTCCAGAATCTCCAACACCCGCTCGACGCGATAGCGTTCACTCTCGAAAATATCGTGCGACATGGCAAGCTCCTGACTTCCTGTTCGACTGCTGGTGAGTGCAACGAGCGCGCCGAGCGATGTGGCATGCGCGACTGGGGTGTGGGCGCCGGTTCCTCAACTCACGGCTCAAAGCCGGCAGCGAAAGATTCAGCGCCGTTGGGGAATTTCACGCATCTCGCAGCCGCTTTCGAGTCGGCGCGCCCACACCCACGCTGGCACCGCGTGTGCTCAGGCTGGATGTCGAACATCGAGGAGCGTGATGATGCGTGTCTTACTTGGCGGAACGCTATTGGTGCACGGCGTGGCGCACCTGGTTGGATTCGTCGTGCCGTGGAGGATTGTGACGTCCAGCGAAGTCCCATATCGAACCACCCTGCTAGGGGCCGACATTGGCCAGGCCGGCGTGCGCGCACTGGGCCTGGCGTGGCTTCTCGTGTCCGTCCTCTTCGTCGTTCTGGGGGCGAACGTGCTCAGGCACGGGGCGTGGCACTACGAGGCCATTCTCACACTCGTCGGGGTCTCGGTGGTTCTCTGCCTGCTGGGCCTTCCGGAGTCGCGCCCGGGGCTTCTGGCCAATGCCGCGATTGGTGCACTGCTCCTGCTTGGGTCGTTCTTGGGGACCTATCCGGACATGTGATGCAGGGTCTGCGGCTTGGTTGGGCCACGGAGAGCACGGTCATTCCAGCCACGGACTACACGGATCTCACTGGGTCGGGACCTCGCAGTGCAGCCCGCCTCAGTGTGATCCGTGACATCCGTGGCTGATTGGCTTTGCGCTCCGTGGCGCACTTGACCGGTCGTACCGTGGCTGCCAGCCCTCGCTGAAATGTGATGGCGGGTCTGCTGCTTGGTGTGGCCACGAAGAACACGGCCATTCAAGCCACGGACAACACGGATCTCACTGGGTCAGGATCTCGCAGTGCAGCCCGCCTCAGTGTGATCCGTGACATCCGTGGCTAATTAGCTTTGCGCTCCGTGGCGCACTTGACCGGTCGTTACCGTGGCTGCCAACCCTCGCTGAGACGAAACAACCGGCGGCGTCGTTACGGCGCCGCCGGTGTTGTCTGTTCTACAAAACTGCACTGACCGCCTCGGGGCGTGCCCGTTCACTCGACGAGATACCCTGGGGATAGATCGCAACCTTCATAACGGCGTCGCGCTGATGACTGAACAGGTCGTACGCGTCTTTCAGGTCATCGAGGGCGAAACGATGCGTGACGAGTGGTGTCAGATCGACGCGCCCGGTGGCCACCATCGCCATCAGCCGCCGCATCCGCTCCTTGCCGCCTGGACAGAGTGTCGTCACGATCCGTTGATCCGCGAGCCCGGCGTAGATTGCTTCGTACGGCGCGACCAGCTTGCCGGAGTAGACACCGAGACTGGACAACACGCCGCCCGGTCGAACAGAGCGCAGCGCCGCCTCGAACGTCTCCTGGCGGCCGAGCGCTTCGATGGCGACATCGACGCCGCGACCCTCGGTCAGGCGTTTCAGCTCCTCGACGACGTCACAGGCATTCGGGTTGATCGTCACCGATGCGCCGAATCGCGTGGACATCGCCCGGCGCTCCGGTATGGGATCGACGCCGACGATCAGCGAGGCGCCACGCAGCCTGGCGCCGAGCGTGGCGCACAGGCCGATGGGACCCTGTGCGAACACGGCCACGGCGTCACCAGTCCTCACGCCACCGCTTTCCGCACCCGAGATACCAGTCGATGCGATATCGGGCAGCATCAGCACCTGCTCGTCGGTGAGGCCATCAGGAATCAGGGCCAGGTTGGCGCGAGCGTCGGGCACCAGCAGATACTCGGCCCAGGCGCCGTTGATGGTGTTGCCAAAGCGCCAGCCACCGAGCGGACCATGGCACTGCGAGTGAACGCCGTTCAGGCAATAGAAGCATTGGCCGCACGGCGTGATGGCTCCGACGATGACGCGCTGACCGACCGCATAGTCCTCGTCCAGACCGCCCCCGAGCTCGTGGATCACGCCGACGGGTTCGTGGCCGAGTATCAGTCCCTGTTTCACCGGGTACTCGCCCTTGACGATGTGCACGTCCGTTCCGCAAATGGTCGTGGCCGTGATGCGGATAACCGCCTCGCCAGCCTTCGGTCGGGGACACGGAACATCCTGCACCCGCAGGTCACCGACCCCATGAAATACAACCGCCTTCATCTTCTGCATGGCACCAGCTCCGATCTGCCGCCTCGCCAGCTCGCTGAATATTGCATGCGGCTTCCTGAGTGACGACGCAATCACGATGCCGGAACCGAGTCCAATTAACCTAAACAGCAGCACGTGATGCGGAAGCGGATCGGGTATGGTAGGGGAATTTCCCTGTTTATCGCGAATTAATCCGCGCCGCTCCTGTGATCGAGAGATAGAGTCATCTTCGAAAAGATTCGCCAGTCGTCTGGCACTGTCAATTGCATGTTGCCGAGGTGCTCGTGCTTCCCGTCCGCCGCCGTGACCCTGACGCCGTTGCCCGCGAACTTCGCGTCGTCCTGAGGCTGGAGCGCCGCCGGTGATGGCAGCGCCGCTCTTCGAGATACGCGAGCTCGCCAAGGTGTACCACATGGGGGAAGTCGAGGTTCACGCGCTCCACGGCGTGAACCTGACGCTCAACGAGGGCGAGTTCGTCGTGTTGCTCGGTCCCTCCGGTTCCGGCAAGTCCACTCTGCTGAACATCATTGGTGGCCTGGATGTGCCGACCAGCGGACAGGTGTTCTACCGGCAGATGGAGCTGACTCGTGCCGACGACGACGCACTGACCGCCTATCGCCGCCGGAATGTCGGCTTCGTCTTCCAGTTCTACAACCTCATCCCGAGCCTCACCGCGGCTGAGAACGTGGCGCTCGTTACCGAAATCTCCGAGGATCCGATGTCCCCCGAGGCGGCGCTGCGCCTCGTCAATCTTGAACCGCGCGCCAGCCACTTCCCGGCACAGCTCTCGGGCGGTGAACAGCAGCGGGTCGCGATCGCTCGCGCGGTAGCGAAACAGCCTGCCGTTCTGCTGTGCGACGAGCCGACCGGCGCGCTGGACATCTCCACGGGAATCGTCGTGCTCGAGGCGCTGGCCCAGGTGAACGCCGAGCTTGGCACGACGACGGTCGTGATCACGCACAACGCGGCAATTGCTCAGATGTCCGATCGTGTGGTGCGGCTCGCCGACGGTCGGGTGACGTCGGTCGAAGTGAACACGTCGAAGATCCCTCCACACGCGCTGTCATGGTGATGACGTTTCGCGTCTCGGCGCTGAACCGAAAGTTGTTGCGTGACCTTGCCGCGATGAAGGGGCAGGCGTTCGCGATCTCGATGGTGGTCGCTGCAGGGGTGTCGGTGTACGTCATGTATCTCTCGAACTTTGCCTCCCTTCAGAGCACGCGCGCTGCGTATTACAGCCAGCAGCGGTTTGCAGACGTGTTCGGCTCCCTGAAGCGGGCGCCCGAGCGTGTCGCCAGCGAGATCGCCAATCTCCCGAACGTGTCGGCGATCGAGACACGGGTCGTGGCAAACGTCACACTCGATCTTGAACAGCTCGACGAGCCGGCGTCTGGCCGGCTGATCTCGATCCCGGTCGACCGCCGGCCGCGGGTCAACGATGTCTTCCTGCGCCGCGGACGATGGATTGAGCCGGGCCGGCGCGACGAAGTCCTGGCCAGCGAAGGATTCGCCGTCGCGCACGGCCTGAATCCCGGGGACCAGGTGCCGGCGGTGATCAACGGCAGACTACGCCGGCTCAAGATCGTCGGCATCGCCCTTTCCCCCGAGTTCATCTACAGCATCCGTCCGGGTGAGCTGGTACCGGACGACAAGCGGTTTGGCATCTTCTGGATGGACCGACAGGCGCTCGGCGCAGCCTTCGACATGGAGGGCGGTTTCAACGATGTCGTCCTGAGGCTGGCCCCAGGCACGCCACCGGACGAGACGATTGCGCGGCTCGATCGGATCCTCGAACCGTACGGCGGCCTCGGCGCGATCCCGCGAGCATTGCAGCTGTCGCATTGGACCGTCGAGAACGAGCTCGCACAACTTCAGAGCTTCGGGTTCATGCTGCCGCTCGTATTTCTCCTCGTGGCGGCGTTCATACTGAACGTCGCGCTGACGCGGGCGTTGGCGCTGCAGCGGCCGCAAATCGCTGCGCTGAAAGCGCTGGGATACTCGAACGTCGCCATCGGGTGGCATTACCTCAAATGGGCACTCGTCATCGGTGCGCTCGGCGTGGCGATCGGTATCGCCGCCGGCGCGTGGCTCGGTCACTTGATCATCGGTCTCTATAATCAATTCTTTCGCTTTCCACAGCTGCTCTTCAACGTGCCCGTCTCGGTGGTGACCGGCGCGACGGTACTGACGCTCATGGCCGCCGGCGGCGGCGCGTTCTCGGCGGTACGCCGCGCGGTTCGGGTGCCGCCCGCGGAGGCGATGCGGCCAGAGGCGCCGGCTCGCTATCGACGCTCGATGCTGGAAACTCCCTTGGTTGCCCGCCGTCTCGGCGCGGCGGGGCGCATGGTGTTGCGCAACGTCACCCGCCATCCGCTCCGCGCCTCAGCGTCGATTGCCGGGATTGGCTTCGCCGTCGCGATCCTCATGATCGGCTTGGTCTTCTCGGACGCGATGGATCGGTTGATTGAGACGCAGTTCTGGATCGCCGAGCGGCAGGACGTGACCATCTCATTCGTCGAGCCTCGTGCCGATGCGGCGCGACTCAGTCTCGCGCGCCTGTCGGGCGTGATTGCGGTGGAGCCACAGCGCAGCGTCGCCGTTCGCGTCCGCGCCGGCCATCGCGAGCGCTACGTCTCGTTGACTGGCGTGCCGCCGAATCCCCGCTTCAAGCGCATCGTCGATCGCGATGGGCGGACGCTGCCGATGCCGGCCTCGGGTGTCGTGTTGTCGAAGATGCTCGGGGACGTGCTCGGCGTGACGCCTGGCGACCAGGTACGGCTCGAAGTGCTCGAGGGAGCGCGACCCGTGCGAGATATGCCGATCGCAGGTTTCGTCGACGACACGATGGGGCTGGCAATGTATCTGAACCTCGGCGACCTGCACCGGCTGATGCGCGAGGGTGACGTCGCGTCTGGGGCACTGCTATTGATCGATTCCGCGAGTGAAGCGGCGGTCGCGCGGGTGCTCAAGACGGTCCCGGCGGTGGCAGGCGCCGGCTTCAAGCGCGCAGTGCTCCAGAGCTTTCGTGACACGATGGCGGCGAACATGAACCTCAGCATCGCGATCAATCTCATCTTCGCCGGCATCATCGCGTTTGGCGTCGTTTACAACGCGGCGCGCGTATCGCTCTCGGAGCGCAGCCGCGAGCTGGCGAGCTTGCGCGTGCTCGGGTTCACGCGTGCAGAGATTTCCTTGATCCTGCTCGGCGAGCTGGCGGTCCTGACACTGGCGGCGCTGCCGGTGGGCGCCGTGTTCGGCTACGCGCTTTCGAGCCTCATCGTCGGAACCATTCAAAGCGAGGTGTATCGTTTCCCGCTGTATGTCTCACGACAGGCGGTGGCCTGGTCCTTCCTCGGCATCATTGCCGCCGCGGCGATTTCCGCGTTGCTCGTCCGACGGCAACTGGACAGGCTCGATCTCGTGGCTGTCCTGAAGGTGCGGGAGTAAGCCGTGCGTATGCCGAAGAGTCCGCGATTGCTGGCCGTGGTGACGATCGTCGTGGCCATCCTGGCCGTCGCGTTGTGGCCGAGTGCTATGGAGATCGACGTCGCCAAGGTCGACCGCGGTGCGATGCGGGTGACGATTGACGAAGAGGGAGAGACCCGCGTTCGCGAGCGGTTTATCGTTTCGGCCCCGGTGATGGGACGCGTCGAGCGGATCGAGCTCGAGCCGGGGGATCCCGTGGTTCGCGGCAAGACCGTTGTCGCGCGGCTCACGCCCGCGGCTGCGCCGCTCATCGACGTTCGCACGCAGGCGGAGCTCGCCGCGGCGGTCGAGGCGGCCCGCGCCGCGGTCGGCCAGGCACAGGCCGAGCTGCAGCGTGCGACAGCCATACGGACGCGCGCGCAGTCGACGGTTTCCCGCCTAGAGGCGCTCTTGAAGTCCGGCGCGATCTCGGGCGACGAGCTCGAGGCGGCGCAGACGACGTTGAGGAGCGCCGAGGAGGCGGTGCGCGCGGCGGAGTTCGCCGTGGCACGAGTGGAGCACGAGCTTCAGCTCGCGCGCGCGCGGCTTAGGCCGTCGGGGACGGGCGGCGGGCTCGTCACGGTGGTCGCACCAGTCGACGGCGTCGTGCTGAAGCGGCTGCGCGAGAGCGCGTCCGTTGTTCCCATCGGTGAACCGTTGCTGGAGATTGGTGACCCTGCGAGTCTCGAGGTGGTCTCGGACCTGCTGTCCACTGATGCCGTGCGCGTGCGAGGCGGCGATCCTGTCCTCATCGAGCAGTGGGGCGGCAACGTACCTCTCGAGGGACGCGTCCGTCTCGTGGAGCCCTCAGGATTCATGAAGGTGTCGGCGCTCGGCGTCGAAGAGCAGCGCGTCAACGTCGTTATCGACTTTGCCGGCGAGACCGGGGCGGGGAACCTCGGCGATGGCTATCGCGTCGAGGTCCGCATCGTGACGTGGCAAGATCCCGCGGTCCTCAAGGTACCGGTGGGTGCGCTGTTTCGTCGCGGCGAGGACTGGGCCGTGTTTCTCGTGGAGGGCGGCCGGGCGCGTGTCCAGCCGGTGCAGCTCGGCCAGCGTAACGATCGCGACGGGCAAATCCTGAACGGATTGTCCGAAGGGCAGACGGTCGTCCTGCACCCGCCGGACACGCTCACCGACGGCGCTCGCGTGCGTGTGCGCGGCGGGTAGGGGATCGATAGCCGGCGGCGGCGTTACGCTGCTGCTGACGCCGAGTGGACCTCGCTCCTTACCGTCAATACCGGGCAGATGGCCCGTCGCACGACCGGCTCAGCGGTCGAGCCGAAGAGCATCCGTCCCAGCGGATTCCTGCCGTGGATGCCAAGGACGATCAGATCGCTCTCGCGCTCGGCCGCGATCCGCAGAATCTCGTGGTGGGGCTTGCCTGCGGCGACGATCTCCTCAACGCCCATGGGCCCTTGGTCAATGTGCGGAACTCCGCCACGACGTTGTGCAGCCGTTCGCGGCCCGCTGCTTCCGCCGCCATACGGTAGCCAGTGAGATCGGTTGGCGGCCCGAGCAGCGGATCGTGCGCAACGGGAGGCCATTCCATGACGTAGAGGGCCGTCAACTGTGCACCGCTCGGTTCGGCGAGCGCCGCCGCATAGCGGAGGGCCGCGAGCGAGCAGGCGGAGAAATCGACGGCGCACAGGATGCGCTTGAAGGAGAAGTCGCGTGCCGGCACCGCGTCAGTAGCGGCGCCGACGATGAGCACGGGCGGCCGCGCTGTGCGGAGCACCTTCTCGGTGACCGATCCGAGAAACAGCCGCTGAAAACCGCTGCGGCCGTGCGTGCCCATGACAATCAGATCGGCCTTCTGCTTTTCGGCCTGGGCCAGGATCTCGTGGTGGACGTTCGGTGCGTCGACGACCTCGCAGGTGACCGGCACACCGAGCGGCGCGTCGAGGGCCAGAAACCGCTTCAGTTCAGTGGTCAACATGTCGCGGTCACCCGCGGAGAGCAGGAACGCCTCGACCGCCCGCGACTCCTGGTAAGGGTAGATCGGCGCCTCCCGGAACGGCGCGACGTGGAGTGCCGTCACCGATGCCCCGACGGCCTTTGCGATGGCCACCGCTCTATCGAACGCATGCCGAGAGAAGTCCGAGAAGTCAATCGGACACAGAATCGTGTTGATGCGAACCATGACGCCCCCCTGTCGCTAGAACGGCGAAAAGCCAGCCGAGCCAAAACGTGCGAGCTGCAGGTGGTTCCACAGTGGCGGGCCATAGGAAACCAGCACGAGGATGATGGCCGCTGCGGTCCAGAGCCCGAGCCGGTCGAACAGTAGCGCGCGCGGGCCTGGAGCCTCGAGCGGTTCGGCGAAATCAACCTGGTCGGCCTCGCGAACGCTGCCAAACAGCGTGAACAGCATCACCAGCACGAAGAACAGCGCGCTGGCGAACAGCAGCATGCCGCCAATCGCGGAGAGGTCGGTCAACGCCTTCCACGAGAGCGCCGTCGGATGGTCGCCATACGAGGCATCGTACACTCTGCGGGGCATGCCCATGACGCCGGTGATGTGCGTCGGAATCGAAAAGAGCAGCATGCCGACGAACCAGATGTACGGTTGAACCTTGGCCATCGGCGCAAGCTCGAGGCGCTTCTCCAAAAGGCGCGGCAGCAGCCAGTACGACGCGCCCATGAAGGTCAGCGCCGACGCGCTGCCCACGGTCGTGTGGAAGTGCCCGGGAATCCACGACGTGTTGTGCACCACGGCGTTCATGCCGAACGAGGCGTTGATCGCTCCGCCCCATCCCCCGAACGCGAAGAGCAGCATCGAGAAGATGACGCTCGACACCAGCGGATCGCCCCACGGTAGTTTCCTGATCCATCCGAACAACCCCTGGCCCCCTCGAGCCCTGCCCGCGATCTCCAGAGAGGCGATGATCGTGAACGCCGTCACGAAGCTTGGATACAAGATCCAGAGCGTGTTGAACGTGTGGAGCATCTTCCATTCGGTCGCGATCCCTGGATCCATGAACTGATGGTGGAATCCGACCGGCGTCGACAGCAGGATGAACAAGGCGAAAGCGAGCCGGCCGAGCGGATCGCTGAACAGGCGTCCTCCCGCCGCGCGCGGCAGCACCGTGTACCAGATGACGTATGCCGGCAGCAGCCAGAAGTACACGAGCGGATGGCCGAACCACCAGAACAGCATCCGCGCCAGCTCGGGATCGACCGTTTTCGTCAGTCCCAGCGACCATGGAATCAGCAGGAGCAACATCTCGGCGGCGACGCCGGCCGTTGCCAGCAACCAAACGATGACGGTCGCCACGACGCCGAACATTGCGAGAGGAATGGGCCGTCCGGCGTTGTTCTTTCGCCACGCCCGCAGCGACAGCAACATGACTAACGACCATCCCCATGAGCCGACCACGACCATCGTCAAGCCGATGTAGAAGGCTGGATGTGCTTGGAGCGGTGGGTAGAAGGTATAAAGCACCGTCGCCTTGAACGCCACAATCGCAGCGACGGTGGCCAGCGTACCGGTGACCGCCACCCAGAACGACGCCCACGCGAGCCGCTGATACGGAACCGCTCGCCCGAGCGCGCGCTCCGCGACGACGTAGCCGAAGGCCATGATGAAGAAGGTCGTGAACACCAGCGCCATCAGCGTGCCGTGGCCGGTGACCGACATGTAGTACATCGATGCGCTTCTGAACGGCAAGTCGAGGTTGGCTCGAGACAGCGCCTGCATCATCGCCATCGCCGACGCCACGCCAAATGCGGCGACGGCGACGCCGAGATGCGCGACCGCGAGGCGTCGGACCCCGATGGACGCAGGTTTCGGCGCCGGCGGAACGGCTACGAGTCGTGCGGTGTCCATCAATGGGCTCCTTGATGCGCCGGCGCTGCGCCTGTGGCGACTGGTGCGGCGGGGTCGACGATGACGCGGCCGTGCATGGCATGGTGGCCGGTGCCGCAGAACTCATGACAGATCAGCAGGTAATCTCCCGGAGTGGCGAACGTCGTCGTGAACTGACTGATGTAGCCCGGCACGATCATCGAGTTGGCGTTCGTGCCGGCGATCATGAAGCCGTGTGTGACGTCTCCGCTCGTCATTCGGAACCGGATCCGCCGGCCGGGCGGCACGCGGACCTCGTTTGGTACGAAGGAGAACATGAGTGCGGCAAGCTGCACTTCGATCGTGCCGTCTGGCAGTTCCGTCGGGGTTCCAACCCGCGAGAAGCGCGGGTCCTGAAAAACTTTCGTCGGGTCGATCGTCTCGATGTGGCTGGGCGGATGGAGGCCCTGCCCGAACGTCGACGCGCCGACAAACGACATGAACAGCACGACGATCACCCCTGCCATCCACATCCAGATCCGCTCGTAGAAGTCGATGTTCATGGCGTGACAGGTCCTCGTGACAGGAAGACGAAGAGATACATCGCCACCCAGCCGCCAACGAAGAGCAGGGCGTAAATGACGACGATGGCCAGCGTGCCGGACGGATGGTGATGTGGCGGCGATTCTATCGGTGGCATGAGACCTCGTTGAAGTGGACGACGGCCGGTTTGTGCAAGAGACGGTCCGGGGCAGCTTCGCGAAACTCCTGTGGGATCCCTAGTGGCGCTGGTGCGCGTGTGTGGAAAAGTTCGCAGTCCCACGAACTATTCCGCGCGCAGTGTTCTCCACGCGCAAGAGCGCCATGGCGAGGACCACGATCCAGAGCAGGAACACGCCCAGGTTGATGCGCTCCCACACACCTATCCACGGCGTCGGGAGATTGCCGGCGATCCCGGGCGCATCGCGGAAAGTCAACGCCCCAAACGTCCCGAGGATCACCAGAGTCACGATGGAGTAAAGGCGAAACGGACGGCCGAATGCCGCTGCTCCAAAGCCAATCGCGAGCAGCATGAGCAAAACGGTCACGCTTGCCAGAACGAGGTGCATGGTGTCGCTGGCCGTGCCCCCGCCCGCAGCCAGCGTTTCGCGAAGGTGCATCGGCGCGAACGGCCAAACGAGGCCGAGCGCACCGTACGCGAGGATCAGGCCTCCCACGATGCGCAAGGCGCGATCGTGAGCGCCCGATTTCCAGACGCCCCAGCCGAAGGCGGTCACGAGTACCGGTGTACAAGGCGCCCGGCACCGCCCAGAGGGATCTCGTGGGAGCGCCGATGGCCGACAGCTCGCTGATGGTTTGTGAGGTGGAGCTGTAGCCGTCCCACTGCCTCGCAACGAGGATAGTCATGGCGACATAGAGCAGGGACGAGAGGACTCCGCAGGCGAGCAAACCCCTTCGTAACATGTGTCACCTCCCGCGGTGATCCGTGGTTCCGCGCGCGCCAGAACAACACATAGAAAGAGTGGAGCTCATGAGGGCCCCTCTGATGAAGTCCACGATCGCGTTCGCGTGGTGTGCCAACAGCATCGCTAGACCGGCCGCGAGAATGATGTTGCGCATGGCAGCCCCCTTGTGTGGCGTACTCGGTTAACCGCAACTGACATGCCATGGATGAACAAGACGTCTTGCCCGTAAGAGAAGACCGAGATGCTGTTCGGGCGAGCGCTTTCCGGCTGACTTTGAAGCTCGCGAGTTATCGGGCGGTCATGCGCCAGTTCGCGCTGCCGTGTGCCGGTTTCAAGCTGTGCTGCCGGCAGGACACGAATCTCTTCGCGCCTGGACGTCATGCGGCTCGCGCCGATCCCTTCAGTTGTCATATATCAGTGATCGTCTTCGGACTCGCTGCTCGCGCCGATCCTTTGTCCACGATCGGCATCGCGCCGTCGAAGGTAAGCAAAGCAAGGTGCGACGAAGAAATCTCGACCTGCGGGGCTGGGATGGGTGTATAAGGGCTCGGTTCCAGGCGGCCAAAATGGAAATCCCAGGTTTCAGGGCAACGGTCTCGAACAGTGGTCGCAAACGCTGATATTCGTCGCTTTCTCTTCATGCTTCGCCTAGGTCCAGCGGCAACTCTGGTGCCGCGCGATACGGTTTCGTACGGTTTCCTGATTGGGTGCGCGTTAATGTCTTGTCGCCCATGCCTGGGTGAGCCGTGGGGAGGTATATATGCCAGATGAGCTTCGAAGCCTTCGTCTCGTCGGTTCCCTCGTCATTGCGTGTAGTCTGATCGCTGGGGCCAGCGCGCAGACACAGCCGGCTCAAAAACCAAAGATCAAGACGGCGGCTGCAGTTCCCATCAATTCCGTCGAGGGAGTCGACAACTTCAACGCCTACTGCGCGGTGTGCCACGGACAGGATGGTAAAGGCAACGGGCCAGCGGCGCCGGCGATGAAAGTGCCAGTCGCCGATCTGACGACCATCGCGAAGCGTAACAAGGGCCGATTCAATTCAGCTCAGGTAGAAGAGACCATTAAAGGAACGGGCAAGACGCCAACGCCCGCACACGGCGTCGAAGAAATGCCGATCTGGGGTGAGGTATTTCGCAGCGAGGACAAGGCGAAATCGACGCTGCGGATTGGCAATCTGGTGATGTACATCGAGTCAATCCAGGTCAAGTAACGTGCACAGCGGGCGTGGAAAGGAACGTCGAGGTCGATGCGGCCGCTGTCGTCGGTAAAGATCGAGGCGCTCACATCCCAGAACTACGAGCCATGCGGCTTCTGCCAGACCTCGACGATCACGCCTTCAATCAGGCGGACCGCTGACGCTCCGGCTGGCGTGGCGGTGGGGCCTAGGAGGGCTGCGCCGGGATGCCGACGTAGGTGGTGCCGGCGTCGAGCTGCGTGTACTTCGGCACGAGGCTCAGCGCGCCCACCTGACATCCCTCGCCGGCGTCGACGCCGATGCCGACGATGCTTCCGACGCCGATGCTGACGCGCCGGCCCAGCCGGACGCGCGCGGTCTTCAACACGCCTCCTTCGATCGTGTGGCCCGACAGGTGCACGCCGTCGCCGATCACCACGTCGTCGCCGAAGTCGAGCAGGTTGTAGTCGGCGACGGCGAGGCTGTTGACGTACACCCGCCGGCCGATGCGGGCGCCGGCGAGGCGAAGGTACACGCTCCAGATCGGAGAGCCACGGAAGATCGAGCCGGCCACGATTCGTACGACGTGCGAGGCGACCATGTAGCGGGTCCACCGCAGGAGCGGCCACTCCATGTCCGTGATCCGCGTTTCGACGTCCGGCGGCGTGTGCCAGTTCATGGCACGAACCACCAGCGGCGAGATGAGCATCAGCAACAGACCGAACAGCACGTACGACGGCACCAGCGCGAGGCTGAAGAGAACCAGCCGGACACCTGGTGCGCCGCCGGCCGCGGCCGAGAGCCTCGACCAGAGAAAGACGACCGGCAGAAGCGCCGCGCCGCAGATGACCGTCTCAACGATGACAATCGAGACGACGGTCCATGCGATCCGCAGGCTAGTGTCCCGGCGCGAACGCGCCGCGGCCAACGCCGCCGGACCACTCGAGGTCTCGTCTGGCGATCGCATTTGAGGCCACCCGCATCATGTCCGCTGGATCCACTCGTCAGAACAGCAATACCACTGCCAGCGCGTCACCGGCGGATTGTGCTGCGTTGGAGGGCCACAAGGCGGGTCGGATGGCGAAAGGGTGCAGAGGATTTCGCGAAAGGTCGAGAAACTCTCGCTACCAGGGCGGCAGCGTCCTGAACAGGAAGTCCTTCAGGTACTCATCGCGGCTCGACAGCAGCTCTGTCGCGCTGCCGTCGAAGCGGATGCGTCCCTCGTGCAGGACCATGAATTCGGCACGGGTCACCGAGGCTGCCTCCGCTGGCACGATCCGAACTCGCCCTTCGTCTCTCACGGCCTGGTGGGTGGCGATGTAGTGGGCATCGCGGATCTGGTGCGTAACCACGAACGACGTCACGTGTTGCAGGTCCCGCAGTTTGACGATCTCGTCGTCCACCGTCGTGGCGATGATCGGATCGAGGCCGGTCGTGGGGTCGTCGAACAGCAGGAGGCCTGGCTTCGCCGCCATGGCCCGTGCAATCGCGACCCGGCGCCGTTGACCGCCGGACAACGTCGACGGCATCCGATCGATGCAGTCACCGAGCCCGATGAACGCCAGCACCTCCTCGACACGCGTCCGCACGGCGTCGCGCGGCATATCGGTCTCTTCGTACAGCCGATAGCCGACGTTCTCCGCGACCGTGAGTGAATCGAACAGCGCGTTTTCCTGGAACAGCATGCCGATGTCGGCGCGCATCTGCAGCAGATCGCGCTCCCGCATGTCGTCGATGCGCTGGCCGTTGACGGAGATCCGGCCCGAATCGGGCCGCAGCAATCCGAGAATGAGCTTGAGCAGTACGGATTTGCCGGCGCCACTCGCGCCCAGCAGAATCCGCATCGTCCCCTTCGACACGCTGAAACTGACGTCGCGAAGGACAACGTGCTCGTCGAACGCCAGCGACACGTGCTCGAAGACGACGGCTGGGGCCGGCCGCATCGCGCCGTCGCTGCCAATCGTTGAGCGCTCCCGCTCGCCGGTGCCGGTGATGAGGAACATACGGATCTGGTCCTCGTCTGCGCAAGAACCATTCCGTCCCCGATTCGGCGCGCAGCGCCGCGGTTCGCCGAACCAGTGGGGAAGATTCCACCCAGTCACCGAAAAATCCGCTATGGGACGTCGGCGTCTCGGCCAAAGGCCTGCATTTATTGACTGAACGTTGGCTGCGTTGTTGCTCAGCTCTACGAACGGAGGTGACAATGCACAAGAATGTGTTACGGTCCCTCCCACTCGTCGTCTTGATCGCCGGGTTCCCTGCGTGTGGCGAAAACGGCTCACCGACCCAGCCCACACCGAGTCCGTGCAGCTATTCGCTTTCGGCTTCATCCTTATCATTCGCCGCATCCGGCGGCTCGGGATCGGTCACGGTCACCGCGGGAGCCCAGTGCACCTGGACGGCCTCGTCCGACAGGGGCTGGATGAGCATCACCAGCGGCGCAAGCGGAGCGGGAAACGGCGTGGTCGGCGTCAGTCTCACGCCGAACACTAACACTACGGAACGCACCGGCACGTTGACGATCGCCGGCCAATCCGTGGCCGTGAGGGAGGATGGCCAGGCACCCTGTACGATCGACATCTCACCCGCGAGCGCCTCGTTCGGCAAGGACAGCGCAACCGGGACGTTTGCGGTCAGCGCCGGGGACCAGTGCCAATGGTCCGCGGTCAGCACCACCGCGTGGATCGCCGTCACGTCGGGAAGCACCGGCACGGGCAACGGTGCCGTCGAGTACTCGATCGAGAGGAACAGTGAGCTCCTCGTCCGCACGGGCACCATCACAGTTGGCAGCCGCGCGTTCACGATTACGCAAGCGGCGGATACCCCGCCGGCGCCGGTCTGTGAGTACTCGGTCACGCCGGTCGAGTTCACGCCGTGTATGTCGGTGTCGTACACCATGACCGCGACCATCGCCACACAGCCGGGCTGCACGTGGACCGCGGAACCCGACGCGTCGTGGATCGCACTGACCGCGGGTCAATCCGGATCCGGACCAGGCGTGGTCTCGTTCCGAGTGTCGGACAACTGGGACGCGCCGCGACAAAGCGTGGTGAAAGTGCGATGGCCGACGGTCACCGCGGGACAGAACATCCGGGTGCTACAAGCCGGCTGTCTCTACGCCGTGAGCACTGGCGCGATCAGCGTCGCTGCGGCTGGCGGTCCTGGCCGGTTCGATGTGATTCAGATGAGTCAGCCCAATACGTGCGGCGGCCCGACGCAGAGCGCGTGTTTGTGGACCGCACAGTCCGACGTCCCGTGGCTCACGATCACCACGTCGATGCCGCAGGCCGGCGACAACCCGGTGTTGTTCACCGTGGCTGCGAACGCCACGACGACCGCCCGGGCCGGTCGGATCACGGTGCGCGACAGGGTCGTGCAGATCACACAGGCGGGGCAGTGACCATGACGTCGGATACCTTGCCCGTGGCGAGAGGTACCGGGCTGGTGCTCCGCGTCCGGTAACTGCGTTGCGTCTTGCTCGAGAAATGGTAACCGGTGGCTCCGCACCGAACTAGTGGTCGTAACCGGCGCACGAAGGCGCCCGAGACGCGCGAAACGACGGCGCTCCGCGGCGCCTTCCTCGCGAACCAACTGTTCGCGCGTCTCGATGACGCTATTCGGTCTCGACTGACGCCGCATCTCCAGATCGTTCAACTCGAACAACTGGAAGTACTGTTCCGAGCCCACGATCCACTGCGAGTTGTCTACTTCCCCAGCACCGCAGTCGTGTCACTGGTGTCGCAACTCGAGTCAGGTCAGACGCTCGAGGTTGGCATGGTTGGGAGAGACGGAATCGTTGGGACAGCACTGTTTCCCGGCATTGCCGCGATGTCTTGCGACGCGATTGTTCAGGTTCCCGGGTCGGCGCTGCGGTTAAGCGCCGATGTATTGCGGCGCGAGATGCTCGCTGACGAGGCATTGCATTCGGCTGTCGGCCGCTACGCACAAGTGCTGCTCACCAAATGCATGCAGATGTCCCTCTGTAACATGTTTCACACGGTCGAACAGCGCTGCGTCCGTTGGCTCTTGACAGCGAACGATTTGAACGCCAACGACCACATCGCCGTGACGCACGAAATGCTCGCGGTGTTGCTCGGCGTCCACAGGCCGACGGTGACCACGGTTCTCGGATCGCTCAAACGGTCAGGATTGCTCAACGAGGAACGTGGCTGCATCACGATTCGCAACCGGCGTGGGCTGGAAACCGCGTGCTGCGAATGCTACGGACTGATGCGCGATGAGCACCGGCGGCTGCTTGGCTATTGAGTCGACTCTCGCGGACAACCGCGATGCTGCGAACCGAGATACCCTCGCCCCCTCGCACCGGGGTCGGCGCGCGTCACGATTTAGTGATCAGTTTTGTCATCCAGCAGACAGACGACACTCCATCCATGGCACATGATCGAGTGCTGAGGCGAGACTCGAAGAGCAAGTGGTCAGTCAGCCTCGTTCCCACGATCCAGGGACCGTTGCTGAAGAGGGCGCTCCGGACGGCACGAACGGGTGGAAACCACGTGAGAGCGAGGATGTAAGATGCCACTTTCCCTTGGAGTAACCGCCCTTGTACTCCAGAGAATCTGCGGCGAATACCTGGAGATGCCAGGCTTGCGACTGACCCTGAAGCAGGCGACGCGCTTCTGGGGCATGGACGAACAGACTTGCGCGAGGTCACTCGACTATCTCGTCGAAATTGGATTCCTGGCGCGAGTGGAGCAGGGCACGTATCGACTGAGCGACGGCGCGGTCAAGTGTCCGTCCCTCGGAATGGTAAAGGCATCGCTTGCTGCTCGTTGGCCGGCCTTATTGAGGGACGCTTCGTAGACGGCGGGGCGGGTCGACGATCACGCTACCTGAACATGCCCCCGCCGTCACTTCGCGTGGCGATGCGCGAATCGTCCGACGCGGAGCACACGCGCCGCGATGAACGCTAACAACCCGCCGCCGAGCGTCATCAGCGCGCCCATCTTGAGCTCGGACAGTACCGCGCCCGGACCGACCGAGACGGTGGCGAAGAAGAGTGCCATCGTGAAGCCAATCGTCGCCAGGCATCCGACGACGACGAGCTCGCGCCAGCCGACGTGGAAGGGCAGGTGAAGACCCAGCGCGCGCGCGAGCAGGACGCCGGCGAAGAGGCCCAGCGGCTTGCCGACGAGCACCGCGATCGGCAGCGCGAGCGTGCCGTAATCGAGGGCACCGACGAGCACGCCGCCGGTGACGAGGCCGAAGAGCAGCAGCGCGACCTGCGCCGGATGACGGCACCATCGCTCGAATTCGTTCAGCGTGTCGTGCTCGGCGGCCGGCGCGTCGACCAGGAACCCCGGATCGCGCGCCGCGTGCGGCATGAACGGCACGATCGGGACGAGTGCCAGCGCAGGATGGATGCCGCCCAGAATCAGGGCCAGCCACGACAACCCGCCGCCAAGGAGGACGTACGGCCAGAAGCTTCGCGCGCCGCTCCGCCGGAGCCCGAGCGCGGCGCCAACAGCTCCGGCCATACCCACGACCAACAGCTCGGGCTGCAGCTGCTCTGCCATGGCCGCCGGCGCGAGTGCTGCGAACCCGAGCACGTTCGACGACAGCGCGATTAGCAGGAAGAACGGCACCACCGGATGGCGGTGGAAGATGACCATCGCGAGGAAGTAGCCGAACGCGAGGTCGACCGCGAACGTGGCCGCCCAGCCCTGCGCAACCAACGGCTCGCCGAACGCCGGCGCGAACGCCCTCAGCAGGAACATCGGCAGCAGCGCCGACCCCAGCGCGGCCACCAGCGGCAGCGCTGCGCGCCGCCACGGGTGGAGCACCCCGCCCCTGGCCGTCGCCTCGACGATCTCCTTCGTCGCCAGGCCGAAGAACAGGACCATCGCGACGTCGGTGACGAAGAAGTCGAGCGCGAACGCCGTGCGGAAGTAGCTCTCCGGCCCGGTATTCGCCCAGACGAACCCGACGAGCGCTCCGACGGGCAGCATCAACAGATACTCCGACGCGAAATGCCAGAGCTGCGGCAGTCCGCGCGATCCTCGCGCGGTGATGTGGCGGGCTCGCACGTCAGTCGGTGTCGACAACGCGTTTGTGGTGCTCATGAGGCCCTCACCTCGTCCCGTCGTGGTGCCAAGAATCCTGGACACGTTCAGTCCCTCAAAAACCGGCGACCGCGTCGTCGCCGTTTCTACCAACCCAACCGCGAGCAACCGAAATGCCAGGCACGAACCGTTGATCGAAGCCGTGGGGGGCGAATCCCGCAGAACGGGAAGGGAATTAGTTCGCAAGCGTGCGAACTTTTGCCCGTCGCCCGCGACGGGCCGGGCAGCCACGAGACGCTCGCTCGAACGATCGGAGGTTGGTCCGGCGGCACCTCGCTTGCTGAGTCAATGCGTCTGTAGACATTCAGCTGACTATCGAGCGAGGGTGCCCTGCGGCTTCGATGAAACTGCGGCAATTTCGACAGACACGGGAGAGCGTGATGAACTGGATCCAGTCGTTCGATGACGTCGGCATGACCGATGTGGCCTCGGTCGGTGGCAAGAATGCCTCGCTCGGTGAGATGCGGCGGGCGCTGACCCCGCTTGGGATTCGGACGCCAGAGGGATTCGCTACAACCGCGGACGCCTACAGGGCCTTCATGCGTAGCGCCGATCTCGGGCAGGTCGTTCGAGACGCTCTTGCGAGTATCGACATCAGCGACATCGATGCGCTGCAGGCCGCAGGCGTTCGGGTTCGATCGGCGATTCTGGCCGTATCCCTGCCCACTGACCTCATCCAAGCTGTTCAAGAAGGATATCACCGGCTCGAGGAGCGGTACGGGCGCAATTGCGACGTGGCCGTGCGCAGCAGCGCGACGGCCGAGGATCTCCCGGAGGCGAGTTTCGCCGGTCAGCAGGAGACCTTCCTCAACGTTCATGGGGAGACGATGCTGCTCGACGCCGTGAGACGCTGCTACGCGTCCCTCTTCACCGACCGAGCGATCGTGTACCGGGTGCATCACGGTTTCGACCACGCGCAAGTGGCCCTGTCGGTCGGCGTGCAAAAGATGGTGCGGTCCGATCTCGCCAGCGCGGGTGTGATGTTCTCGATCGATACAGAAACGGGGTTCTCCAACGCCGTCCTGATCACCGGCGCCTATGGCCTTGGTGAGAGCGTCGTGCAGGGCACTGTCAATCCCGACGAGTTCTACGTCTTCAAGCCGACCTTGACCGGCGAGCTCAGGCCGATTCTCCAGAAGAAACTGGGGACGAAAGAATTCAAGCTGGTCTACGACGAGGGAGGCACACGACAGACGCGGAGCGCGCCTGTGTCCAGCGAGGATCGTGAACGGTTCGTGCTCTCGGACGAAGACGTGCTGACGCTGGCACGCTGGGCGGTGTTGGTGGAACGGCACTATTCGCAGCTGCGACAGACTCCGACGCCGATGGATATCGAGTGGGCCAAGGATGGTCGCAGCGGCGAGCTCTATCTGGTGCAGGCGAGGCCAGAAACCGTTCACACGCAGCGAGACGCGATGATGCTGGAACGCTTCCACCTCGAGTCACGAGGTGAGCTGCTGGTGAAGGGCCGTAGTGTCGGCGAGAAGATTGGACAGGGGCTCGCCCGTGTCATTCGATCGTCGGTGGATCTGGAGCAACTGCAACCTGGCGAGGTGCTCGTCACCGAGATGACCGATCCCGATTGGGAACCCGTGATGAAACGAGCGGCGGCGGTGGTGACCGACCGTGGCGGCCGCACGTGCCATGCCGCGATCGTGAGCCGGGAACTCGGCATACCCGCAATCGTCGGCACTGAAACCGGGACGTCCTCGATTAAGACCGGAGAAGAGGTGACCGTGTCGTGCGCCGAAGGCGACGACGGCTTCGTCTACGGAGGTCGCCTGCCGATCCGTGTCGAGCGGACGAACCTCGCAGACCTGCCGCGTCCACGCACCCGCATGATGATGAACGTGGCGAACCCCGCGGAGGCCTTCTCGTTGTCGTTCCTGCCCAACGACGGCGTCGGCCTCGCGCGTCTGGAATTCATCATCGGGACCCACGTGCGCGCCCACCCCATGGCGCTGCTGCGTCCGGGACAGATCTCCGACCCGAAGCAGAGACGGGAGATTGAGCGCCTCACGGCCGGATCCGCCGACAAGGGCCAGTACTTCGTTGATCGACTGGCCGAAGGCGTCGCAATGATCGCGGCGGCGTTCTGGCCGAAAGATGTCATCGTCCGGCTCTCTGACTTCAAGACGAACGAGTATGCCGGTCTGCTTGGCGGTGCTGCGTTCGAACCGAAGGAAGAGAATCCGATGCTGGGCTTCCGGGGCGCCTCGCGCTACTACGACGAACGGTACCGCGAGGGCTTCGGGCTCGAGTGCCGCGCCATGCGTAAAGTGCGCGAGGTGATGGGACTCCAGAACGTCAAGTTGATGGTGCCGTTCTGCCGAACCGTCGAGGAAGGTCGACGGGTCATCGCGGAAATGGCCACGCACGGATTAGTCCAGGGTGAGCGCGGCCTCGAAATCTACGTTATGTGCGAGATTCCGAGCAACGTGACGCTGGCCGCAGAGTTCGCCAAGGTGTTCGATGGCTTCTCCATCGGCAGCAACGACTTGACGCAGCTCATCCTTGGCGTCGATCGCGATTCGGAGCTCGTCGCGCATCTGTTCGATGAACGCAACGACGCCGTCAAGCAGACAATCGCTCAAGTGATCCGTGCGGCCCACGGTGCCGGTCGCAAGATCGGTATCTGTGGACAGGCGCCGAGCGACTACCCTGAGTTCGCGCAGTTTCTCGTAACACTGGGGATCGACAGCATCTCGCTAAACCCCGATTCTGTTCTCAAGACGATGCTCGCGGTCGTCGAGGCGGAAAAGACGATCACCAGGAGCGCCGAATGCCAGAGCTCGATGCGGGCCGGCGAATCGCAGGCTTCAATCAGATCGCATGCCATGGCGGAGACCAACCGATGAAGCCCCTTCCTGGAAGCCGAGGTCACTGATGCCGCTGGTCACATGACCGCGGGTCCAGTCCGATGAGATGCGCGAGAAAAGCTCGCGAGCGAAGGATTCGATGAGAGCCATGAGGTTGACCCGGGCTGGCCTCGGCCGCCTCGAATCGGTCGAGACCGATCAACCTGTACCCGGACCCACCGGTGTGCTCGTGAGGGTGCTGGCGTGCGGGGTGTGCCGCACCGACCTCCACGTCGTGGATGGCGAGTTGCCGAATCCCACGATCCCCGTAATCCCCGGTCATGAGATCGTCGGCCGAATTGAGGCGGTCGGTTGCGAGGTGACCACGCTCGTGCGAGGCACTCGAATCGGCATTCCGTGGCTTGGGTGGTCCTGTGGCATATGTGACTATTGCCGCGCCAATCGCGAGAATCTCTGCCCGAACGCGCGCTACACCGGCTATCAGATCAATGGCGGGTACGCCGAATACGCGGTTGCCGATGCCTCCTTTTGCTTCCCACTTCCAGACAAGTACGACGATGTGCACGCCGCGCCGCTTCTGTGTGCCGGACTGATCGGTTACCGTGCCTATCGGATGGCCGGGTCGGGCGCGAGGCTGGGCATCTATGGATTCGGCGCGGCGGCGCACATCATTGCCCAGGTCGCGGTGCAACAAGGCCGCGAAGTGTTTGCCTTTGTGACCCCAGGTGACCATCCAGCGTTGCAGTTCTCGAGAGACAACGGAGCCACCTGGGCGGGATTCTCGAACGAGCCACCGCCGCGCCCGCTTGACAGTGCAATCATCTTCGCTCCCGTCGGCCCTCTCGTGCCTGAAGCGCTATCGCGCGTAGTACCAGGAGGCGTGATCGTGTGCGCCGGCATTCACATGAGCGATATACCGTCGTTTCCCTATGGGCTTCTTTGGCAAGAGCGGGCGGTACGGTCCGTGGCCAACCTGACACGTCAGGACGCACACGAGTTCCTCGCGCTCTCGGCGACGTTGGCATTGACGACGCACGTTCTCGAGTACCCGCTGGCGGACGCAAACCAGGCGCTCGACGACCTGCGCGCCGGCCGCCTCTCAGGTGCGGCCGTTCTCGTGCCGTAGAGCTGGCCGGTAGGTGGGCCGGCCCGCCGGGCGACGGTACATCGCTTGCTCTCCACCGCACCGCGCGGCAAGGCAACCCTCGCGGACGTGAAACGGTGCGCCGGATCGACAACCACTGGAGGCGATGATGATCGACATCCGATCCATCCTCTGCCCAATCGACTTCTCCGACCACTCGCGGCGTGCGCTCGACCACGCGGTCGCGATTGCGCGATGGTACCGGGCCGCGGTCACAGTTCTCCATGTCTTCTCGCCAGTCACGGTTGCCGCTGTTGGTGCGGCGCCGGTGGTCTTCGAACCGATGGTCCTGGCTCCTGTGGGTCGCGACCGGCTCCTCGCCGACACGAAGGCATTTGCGGCGGCCGAGAGCGCGGCCGGTGTCACGATTGAGGCCGTGGTCCGCGAAGGCAGCACAGCAGCTGAAATCCTGACGCAGGCGGCGAGTATGAGGGCCGATCTGCTTGTCATCGGCACGCATGGGCGGTCAGGACTCGAGCGACTGTTTGTCGGCTCAGTCGCGGAAACAGTACTTCGAAAGTCCAGCTGCCCGGTCATGACCGTTCCAGCACGACTTCCGGATGCTGTGCGCGAAGTTCCCGTGCTTTACAAACGGCTTCTGTGTCCAGTGGATTTTTCAGAGTCTTCGTTACGTGCACTGAAGTATGCGATGTCGATGGCGCAGGAAGCCGATGCGCATCTCATCATCCTCCACGTCCTCGAGCACGAATTCCAGAACCCGGCCGATATGGCAAGCGTCGTGCGCGCCGGCATGACGATTGATGAGTTCCTGAAGGAGCGCGATGAAATTCTTGCCTGGCGTCTGCAGGAAGCCGTTGCGGGCGCGACCGAGTTCTGCAGTGTGGAGTCCCTGATAGCACCAGGAAAGCCGTGGCGCGAAATTCTGCGCCTCGCCGCAGCGCGACAGAGTGATCTGATCGTCATGGGCGTGCAGGGCCGTGGAGTGGCCGATATCTTGTTCTTCGGATCGACGACACAGCACGTCGTCAGGGAAGCGTCCTGCCCGGTGCTGACGCTGCGGTGCGGCTGAGTGACGACGGTAGCGCTGACGGGCACGTTCGATCGACGCACGAAAGGACGAGGCGGAAGGCGTCAGCTTGCCTCGGAGTCACGCAGGGCAGCGAGCCAGGCGGAAGAGCATCTGCGCGCCCTGTCCTGGCATCTGCAGCTCAGCCATCAGAGCCAGAACGGCCGCCACCCACAGGAGCGCGGCAAAGAAATGCGTGAACTGAGCCGCGAAACGTCGGTGCAGAGGGACTGTGTCCCAGGTGTTCGATGCGGTTGGGTCCGAACTCGAGGCGTCGGGCGGACGCGTCAGATCGCGAGAGGCCTGCGGGCGTGCTTCGCAGCGTAGCCAGCGCGGCATCCGATGGGAGCTGGTGAATCAGCATGATCCTTCACGTCTCTCGCAGCGGGCCGCATCAGCCGAGAGCGTTGTCGAGCGCCATCATGACGGTGAACCCGCCGATGAAGCCGAGGGTCGCAACGTCGGGCGTTCCGCTGCGCACGGTCTCGGGGATGAGTTCCTCGACGACGACATAGAGCATGGCACCTGCGGCAGCGGCCATCCCGTACGGAAGAAATGCCTCCGAGGTGAGAACGAGCGCGGCGCCGAGGACTCCGGCGGGCGGTTCGACGACCGCGGAGAGCTGTCCCCAGAAAAAAGCGCGACCCCGCGACATCCCGCCGTAACGTAAAGGAAGGGCTATGGCCAAACCCTCGGGGATGTTCTGGAGGCCGATGCCGATCGCAAGTGCCGTCGCGGAACCCAGATCCCTTCCACCGAAACTGACGCCCACAGCCAGGCCTTCGGGGACGTTGTGGAGGGTCATCGCCACCATCAGCAGCGCCGACCGCCGCCACGCGACGCGTGGTCCCTCGGCTACGGCTTCATTCGGGAATTCACCGTGAAGGTGGGGAAGCCATTGATCAGCGACATACAGAAACGCTCCGCCCAAGAGCAATCCGGTCGATGCCTGCATCACCCCGCCACGCTCGATCGCCGGAACCAGGAGTGACCAGCACGACGCGGCTACCATCACGCCTGCAGCGAACCCCATCATGGCGTCCATCAGGCGTCGTGGCGCCGACCGAAAGAAGAGAACGGGCAGTGTTCCGACAGCCGTGAGCAGATACGTAGCGGTCGTGGCCAGGAGCGCTTGCGTGACGACGTTGAAGGCGGCGAGCGATTCGAGCATCACGATTCGTCGCGCACGCTCGAGTGTGTCCGCAGGCGTCGCCATTGTGTCGCGATCGACCGGCATCGGGTCGGCAATCAGCTCTCCCGGTGCGAGTCCATCGAGCTGCTCCGGCAGGGCCGTGGCACGGAAGGCGAGACGAATGAACTGTCCCTCCGACCCATCGATCTCGAGCGCCTGGACACGCCCGATATCTGTCTCCTGGATGCGCACAGCGCCGGGACTGGTGTGCGCAGAGTGACGTGTGGTTCGCAAAGGAACTCGAGTCTGACGGCATCGGCTGAGGCAGCCGCCGACTTCAGCGGGATCTGAGCAGAGCGGGTCACGGTCCCTTGGGCATCGACAACGTGGACGGTCGCGAGCCACGCGCGATGCTCGCGGCCGAATTGCTCCAGAAAGGGTCCCCATTCGCCTGTCGGCACTTCTCGTATCACTTCGGTGCCCCCTTCACGTACTTCGTGCACCACTTGAGAGCGAGCTGCGACACCAATTCCAGCGCACCAGGCTCTTCGAACAAATGCGTGGCACCAGGCACGATTTCCAGCTGCACCGGCGCACGCATACGCCGCATGGCCGCTCGATTGAGCTCGATGACCGGCTCGTCGTCGCCGCCGACGATCAGCAGCGTCGGGGCCTGCACCTTCGGCAACGCGTAGCCTGCCAGGTCTGGACGACCGCCGCGCGAAATCACCGCGCGCACGATCTCGGGCCGCTCGGCGGCTGCGATCAAGGCTGCGGCCGCACCCGTGCTGGCACCGAAACAGGCAACAGGCAGCCGGGCCACCTGTGGATGGCTTGCCGTCCAGTCGATGGCGGCAACGACGCGGTGGCCCAGTCGATCGACATCAAAGCGGTACTCGCGCGTCTGCTCGTCGATCGCGTCTTCCTGACGCGTGAGCAGATCGAGCAGGAGCGTGGCATAACCACCAGCTTGGAGCACTTGCGCGACGGACCTGTTCCGCCTGCTGAAGCGGCTACTGCCGCTCCCGTGCGAAAACACCACGAGCCCGGCGGCCTTGACTGGAATCGTGAGATCGCCGTCGATGAGAGCCCGCCCAGCCTTTATCTGCACCGCGGCAGGTTGAACCATGGCTGTCCTCACACACCCGTCGGGTAGGTCTCCGGCAAGTCGACTTCATGGCGACCCCATCGCTCGAGTGGTTCCACGGCGCGCGTGCGATCCACATGCACGACGAGATCGAACTGCTGCGGCAGCCGCGCCGCGAAATAGTGGCTCGCCCGCTCCGTCTCCGGTCGATAGATCACGCCAATGGCGCGCTCCAGCCGCGGTCCGGCCAGCACCGAAGCCAGCGCCGGCGACGAAAGCCGCAGCCACGAAGGCCGGCAGGCCGACGTCATGAAAGAGACGCTCGTAGCTACCGGGGAGTGAGGGCCGAACGGTACGCAAGGCAGCGGGTTCGTCCCACTCATGCGCGGCCGTCACTTCGCCCTCGTGCGTCGTCATGCCGATCGAGCAGCAATCAGATCCAAAGCGCTCGCGGACGAGTTGGCCGAGATTCAGTTCGCCGATGTCGGCCATGCTCGTGGCGCGCGCATCGCCGAGGTGCGAGTTGTGCGCCCAGACGACGGCGCGTGGAGTTCGATGGGAGCGGCCTAGCATGGTCGAGCAGACCTTCCAGTGTCGTCATCATGTGCCGGTCGCGGACGTTCCAGGATTCCGCGCCGCCTCGGAACATCGCGCGGTAGTAGGTTTCAGCGTCGCGGACGACCCGCGCGTTCTGTTCGGCGACGAAGTACTCGTCGGCGGCGATGCGTCCGTCGCGCTTGGCGTACTCTGCCGCCCGCCGTCGCAGATCGACGAGCTGCTCCACGACTTCGTCTTCGCACGAGCGTTCGATGTTCAGACTGGCGGTGTAGCCGTACCGCTGCACGTCCTCGCCGAAGGCATCGAAGCAGGCGTAGCCTTGACGAGCCCTCTTCGCGGCATTCGGATCGACCTTGTCGAGGTACTCGATGACACGTGCGATGGAACGATGGAGGCTGTACAAATCCAGGCCGTAGAATCCCGCGCGCGCATCCGGCCGGCGCTCCGCATTCTCGGAACGCAGCCAGCGCAGGAACCTCACGACCTCACGGTTCCTCCACATCCACCGCGGAAATCGAGTGAAATCAGCGAGCGCCTCCTCAGCGGTGCTGTCGGTCCCGAATAGCCGGACCCATTGGTTGGCGCGGTAGGCGTCGGGCCAGTCGGCCTC
The DNA here is from genome assembly GCA_963773005.1 of uncultured Acidobacteriota bacterium. Taxonomy (GTDB): domain Bacteria; phylum Acidobacteriota; class Vicinamibacteria; order Vicinamibacterales; family 2-12-FULL-66-21; genus DATBJJ01. The sequence goes on along the minus strand of CAVYZR010000008.1, from coordinate 788,754 downwards.
GACGGCGACGACGTTGAATCCGCGTTGTCGGATCAGGGCGCGAGTGAGGTCGGCGCGAATCCGGTAGAACTCCAGCGTGCCATGCGTGGCTTCGCCGATCAACACCAACGAGACATCCGGATCGATCGCCTCGAGTAGTCGTTGTGCGGCTGATTCGAGGTCCACCGGAACGACATGGCGCCGTAGCGTCTCGATATCCTTGGGGTCGTGCATCACGCACTCCGCTTGCGGGTGGCATCCGCCCCTTGTGACGACAGCAGGCTGGCGCACTTCGTCATCAGTCGTCTGAGAAAAGTCGATGTACCACAGGCCGACCGCGGAGAATGGCTCCGGCATCAGCGCGCACACGACTTCGTCGGCAATCGCGCGAAGCGCTTCGCACGTCTCACGAGCTCCAACCGGAACCGCAACGACAACACGGGATGGCCGAAGCCGCCGAATCGCGAGCACCGCCGCTCGCATCGTCGATCCGGTGGCCAGGCCATCGTCGACCAGAATGACGGTGCGGCCTTCGATCGGTAAAGGCGGCCGACCATCGCGATACGCGCGTTCTCGACGCTCCAGCTCTGCGTGCTCTGCTCGGATCACCGCCTCGATGGCCGCCGCCGATGGCCGGTACCACGCAGAAGACGTCCTCGTTCATCACGCGGACGCCGCCACTGGCGATCGCTCCCATGGCCAGTTCCGGATGTCCAGGCATGCCAAGCTTGCGGACCACGAACACGTCCATCGGAGCCCCAAGCGCCCGCGCGACTTCGAAAGCGACCGGGACGCCGCCCCGGGGAAGGGCCAGCACCACCAGATCGGGTCTGCCGGCGAAATGTTGCAGCTGACGCGCGAGGACAGCTCCAGCGTGTCGTCGATCGGCAAACCGTAAAAACTCGGTGGATCGCCAAGGAGTAGTCATGACTGTCCAAGGTGCAATCAGAGTGCCTGGGCCCGCCCTTCGAACAGCGCGTGGCGACCAATAGAGAGATGCGGAAAAGCTCGCAGTAAGTGGGTCTTTCTCACCACCGTCCGGTGCGGAAAATCTCAACCCTCCTTCGTCTCGAGTTCGTCCTCAGCCAGGTCGTACCGGCCCCGCACGGCGCTCGCCATTTCCGGTACCGTCTCCGCGCGCGATCCGGCTCGATATCGCTCTTCGAGCGCTCGCAGCTCGTCGGCCAGCGCTCGATCGCCGAACACGTCCCCAATCCAGCGCGAGAAATCGCCGCGCACGATGTACCCCGCCAACAGTGCTGGCGGCGTGTGCTCCAGCTCGGACACGAACTGCCGGAGCGTACGAATCCTGTGCCCGGGTTGACCGTTCGCGTTGAACACGAACGCGCGATGGGAGCTGACGGGCACATCCACGTACTTCTCCCGATGCCGGACGTGAGGCGTGAGGCGCGGCGCAATCGTGAAGAGCCGCAGCTCGCCTCCAGTCTCTTCGGTGATCGGCAGCGCCACTGCCTGACCGACCTTCAGGTGACCGAGGATGGCCCAGCGCGACGACATCGATGTCGGCACATCCCGCGCAACATGCCCGGAGCGCTTCCATCTCGGCCGGGTTCGATTCGCACGTCACGATCATCACCTCGGTGCCGGCGAGCAGAGCCTGAGGCAGCCGCGAGGCGCAGTACGTGACGATCGTGTAGCCATTGCGCTCGAAGTCGAGCAGCTGCGGTGCGTCGTCGTCGTGCAGGTAGTAGTGCGCTTCGTCGAGCAGAATGCGATGCGGAAGTCCGGTTCGGCGCCTGAGCACGTTCAGCGCCGGCAACACGGCTCGGACGTAATGCAGCTTTTCGTCGTGCGGGAGGCGAGAGAGGTCAATGACGACGCTGCGGTCCGGATACCGGAGAGCGCGCAGCAGCTCGCGAGGCGTGGGCGGAGCGTCTTCGCGTCCGAGCACGGTCACGCCGGGCAAGCCTTCGAGCGAGCTGTAGTCGCCTTCCGGATCGATGGCGCACACGCAATAGCCGTGCAGAATCAATTGTTCGCACAGGAGACCCGCGACCCAGGATTTTCCGGATGTGGCGTCGCCGGTCACCAGCACGTTGCGGCCGCGCACCGCGAGCGAGAATTCACGACCGTCCTCCAGATACCCGAGCAACAGACGACGGCGGCCGCGCGGCGGAATCGGCAGATTCCCGGCCGCCGCGAGCGTTCGCACATAGTCGCCGACGGCCGCCGGCCCGCTGCCATTGAGCACGACGTCGGCGGCCGCCTGTAGTGCCTTGCTGCCCCAGTCGACGGCCACGCCCACTTCAGCCAGTCGCAGCAGCTCGTGGTCGTTCTCGGCGTCACCGATCGCGACGGTGTTGCGGGCCGAGAGCCGCAGCGTCTCGAGCGCCACGTGCAGTCCTGTCGCCTTGCTGACGCCCTGCGGCGCTGTCATCACCCGCCCACGGTTGAAGATGAGCACGAGTGGCAATTCGAGTGTGCGAATGACCTCCAGCAGCCGCGGTGCATCGTTGGCGTCCGCATCGACCAGGCACTGTCCAGCAGCAAAGGGAATCCCGCGACGTCGCAATTCGGCCACGAAGCCCTCAGGCACCGGAGGCGCCAGCGCAGAGGTCCGCCCGCTGTCAGGGAAGTGGATCACCGCGCCGTTCTCGGCGATGACACCGTCGACAAAGTGCAGGTCACCAGCGACCCGTCGCAATTCATCGAGGATCCGACCGGTGACCAGCAGCACGACGATGCCCTGCGTGCGGGCGGCGGCAATCGCGTCCCGCACCGATGGGTCCAAGACGTCGCCGCGAGCGACGGTACCGTCGTAGTCCAAGGCAATGACGGACAACTTCACGGTGACTCCTCCTGCAATCGAGCAAGTGACCTGCCACGGCCTTCGAGGCCGGGATCGCACCAGTCTTATCCGAGGGGCTTCGCCCCTCGGACTCCCCTACACGCTCTCTCGCACGCCGCTTCGCCGGCGCGCTCCGGTCGCGTGGCTCGCTCGCGATGCTCGCTCGCACCTTGGAACGAGCGTCAGGTTTATGAGATAGCTTCCAGTCTCCGCAAGAGCGCCACGAAGAATTCCCCAAATGCGGGAATTTTTCGGCAAGGTCGGCCGGCAAGCGGTGACCGATTTGCTCGGGGCGCAATGGGTAAGAAGAGCTCAAGTTGCGGCAAGCTGCGGCACATGGCTTGCTCTCCACGGCGGGCAGCACCGCGCGAACACTCGGAGGATAACGCGATGACCCCGACACGTGGCCGAATCGAAAGCCTTGTGATGCAAATCCAGACCGCCTTTCTCGACGACCCGATGCTCTCGCTCACGCTGCCTGCGGTGCAGCAGCGGTTTGGCATGGACGAAGTCACCGGCGCTGGTCTGCTCGGCGCATTGGAGGACGCGCAAGTGCTGACCACGCGTGACGGCGTCTATCAAAGGTACGTGCCACGACCGGCGGTGCGACCGGCCGCCTGAATCGGACAAGGGCCGTCGCCCTCGGTTCCGACTTTGGAGGCACGGGTATGAGGAGGCGATGATGATCGAGATTCGACGGATCCTCTGCCCAATCGACTTCTCGGACCATTCTCGGCGGGCGCTCGATCAGGCGATTGCCATCGCGCGGTGGTACGAGTCGACGGTCACGGTTCTTCACGTGTTCTCGCCAGCTCCGGTCGTAGAGTTCGACCCGGGCCCGGTGGTCTACGATCGCGACCAGTTGCTCGCCGACACCAAGGCATTTGCCGAGAAAGAGAGCGCACCCGGCATCACGATTGAAGCGTTGGTCCGCGAAGGGAACACGCCCACTGAAATCCTGGAACAGGCGACCGGGATGAAGGCCGATCTGCTCGTCATCGGCACGCATGGGCGATCCGGTTTCGAGCGCCTTCTTCTCGGATCGATCGCCGAAAAGGTGCTCCGGAAGGTCAGCTGCCCCGTCATGACCGTTCCGAGACGCCTTCCGGACGCCGCGCCCGCGGGCCCTGTTCTCTACAAACGAATCCTGTGCCCGGTGGACTTCTCAGAGTCTTCGTTGCGCGCCCTGAAATACGCGACCTCGATGGCGCAGGAGGCCGACGGGCAGTTGACCGTGCTGCACGTTGTCGCCCACGAGTTCGAGAACGCTGCCGACATGGCGAGCATGGTCTCCGACGCGGGCATAACCGTCGGCAGTTTCGTCAAGCAGCGTGAGGAAGCGCTCCGCCGGCGTCTTCAAGAGGCGGTCGCAACCGCGCCAGAGTTCTGCAGCGTGGAGTCGTTGATAACCCATGGAAAGCCCTGGCGTGAAGTGCTGCGGATCGCCGCAGAGCGACAGAGTAATCTGATCGTCATGGGCGTGCAGGGACGTGGAGCGGCCGATCGTTTGTTCTTCGGCTCGACCACCCAGCACGTCGTCAGGGAAGCGTCATGCCCGGTGCTCACGCTGCGGTGCGGCTGAGCGCCGATCGTTCTCACGCAGGAGTACGCCATGTCCAGCACACATCGTCAGAGGCACTGCAGGAGGGCACAATGACAACAGCAACGCTTACCGAGGCCGACGTTCGAGTGCGTGACGGGGTGATGAGGCAGCTCGACTGGGATCCCGAGGTCGACGCCAGTGCGATCGGCGTCGCAGCCAAGGCCGGGACGGTAACGCTGAGTGGTTTCATCGACACGTATTCCGGCAAGCTTGCGGCCGAGCGAGCCGCCAAGCGGGTGCACGCCGTACGTGCGGTGGCGAACGATATCGAGGTCCGCCTTCGCCTCGAGCGGACAGATGCCGATATCGCCCAGGGCGCCGCCCGGGCATTAGAGCTTCGCAGCATGATTCCCGAGACCGTTCAAGCGGTCGTCCACAACGGGCATGTCACGCTCAGCGGTAACGTGGAATGGCTGTATCAGAAGGAGAGCGCTGAAAGGGCTGTTCGACACATTCGCGGCGTGCGCGGCGTGTGGAACCACATCACCGTCGCACCCAAGGCCGTTGTTCGTGACGTCCGCCGCCGCATTGTCCAAGCGCTCCATCAGAACGCCGACGTGGACGCCCGTCACATCACGGTGACGGTGTCGGGCAATATGGCGACGCTGACGGGCACAGTTGGCACCTGGCTGCAACGGGACTCCGCCGAACGCGCGGCCGCGAATGCGCCCGGCATCGCCCACGTGGACAACCGGATCCTCGTGCAGTCCTTTTACGACTCGAAGATGGACGACTGGGACGACATCTGCTGAACGCCCACGTTGGAGGCGTCATGGCCAGGCCGATTCAAATCACGTTCCGCAACATGGGCGTTTCGCTCCCGGAACGCTTGCTACATCACGTCGACTTCCACGGCTTCGGGTTCAGCGCCGCCCAGGCACACGAGTGGGTGCGGGGCCTGCTCGGCTGCATGCGTCGGAGATTCTGTGCGACGCGCGGGCACGACCTCATGCTTCAGTTCGTGCCTGGTCGCGTATCCCTTCGGTGCGTCGATTGCGGCTGGGAGTCAGCGGGATGGACGATAGACCGACCGCGATTCTCGTACAGAACGAATCGATCAATGCGGACGCACGCTCAGCGCGCACGTTGGACCGCCTCGAGCGCCGCTCGGAGCAGACCGTTCGAGGCGAGCAGGCCCGTGTTGCGAAGCGAGCGGCGCCCATCCGTGAAGTCGAGCGGTTGGCCGGCGAGATCGGTCACACGTCCACCGGCTTCCTCGATCAATAGGGATCCAGCCGCCTGATCCCAGACCGGGTCGTGGAACTCAATGGGGTTGTCACCGAGCCTCGTCAGCCACGACGTTCAGAACGTCATGCAGCCGCTCGCGCACCCGATCTGTCGCGGATGACAGCACAACGGCCGCCGGTAGCGACGCGTCAAGTCGACACCAACGGATGTCGCCGGTGTCTTGAGCGCGCTGCGCGCGAACGACGCTGGCATCCGCGTCGGACGCATCGTTGCGACGCTGGCCAGTCCGATCGAGCAGCTGGGACTCTGGCGCTTCCAGCCAGAGTCCGATGAACGGAACCGCTGCCGCAGCCGCCACGTGTTCAATGACCTCTCGGTCGGCCGCGCGCGCGTAGACGGCGTCGAGGACGACGCTGTGGCCGGCACGGAGGACCAGTGCGGCCTGTTCGGCCAGGGTGGAGTAGACGCGCTCGGACACGTGCGACGAGTAACCCTCCGGACTGAGGCGCTGCAAAAGAGGGACACCGCACAGACGCTTCCGCGTCTCGTCGCTGGGCAACACCAGCGCACCCGGGACGGCGCCGACCGACGGTGCAAGACCGAGCGCCAGTGTCGACTTCCCCGAGCCCGAGAAACCTCCAACCGCGACGAGGCACGGATGCGGCGGATGCAGTAGTTGTTCGGCCATTGCGAGATACTCGCGCGCCATTCCCTCGAGCTCGCTGCGGCGTTGCGCGTCGCGCTGAAGTTGTGCTGCCGTCGCGCTCGTCTTGGCGCGAACAGCGGCCCTACAGGACAGAAACAGCGGCAGGAGAGGGATGCCGTCGAAGTCTGCCGTCTCGACCAGGTAACGGTTCCATACGGTGTTGGCCTGGCGCGGCAGTTTTCGCCGCCACAGATCCATCAGGAGAAAGGCGAGATCGTAGAAGACGTCCGTGCAGGAAATCTCATCGTTGAACTCGACGCCGTCGAAGAGCGTGGGTCTCCCGTCCAACAGCACGATGTTGCGCAAATGGAGATCGCCGTGACACTGCCGAACGAAACCGGATTGGCGCCGGCGTTCGAGCATCTCCGCGCCGCGATCGAGCTCGCGACGGGCGGCGTCAGTCGCACGATACGCTGCCGATGGATCCAGGCACGATCGCCCGAACTCGGCGAATCCGGCGGCATTCCCCTCAATGACCCAGGACATACCGGCCTGGCCGCCGTGATCCGAGCGAGGCTCGGCGGCCTTGTGAAAGTCGGCGATTGCCGCCGCCAAGGGGGACATGAGCTCGAGCCCAAGGCTGCCGACCGACGCCAGGCGATCGAACAACGCGTCCTGCGGGAATCGATGCATTTCCACGAGCCAATCAACGGGCCTGCCATCCCCCCCGAGCGCATACGATCCGTCATCCTGGCGAGTGACGGCGACGACGCCACGATAGAGGGTCGGCGCCGTCCGCCGATTGAGGCGAACTTCCCCCTCACAGAGAGCGTGGCGGCGCTCGGACGTCGAGAAGTCGAGATAGTCGAACCGCACGGCCCGCTTGAGTTTGTACGCGCGCGCACCCGCGAGAAAGACGATGGATGCGTGCGTGTCAATCCGTTCAACCGTCGCGCCGCCGTGTGTGGATGGCGCAGCCAAAAACTCGATGACGGCTGTCTGGTCTTCAGTGATCATTGTCTTCAGGGCACAACCGCGGCGTCAGGCGGCCGCAACCTTCGCAGCAGCGTCGGCGCGAACGGTCAATACCGGGCATGTGGCCCGCCGGACCACAGGTTCGGCGGTCGACCCAAAGAGCATCCGATCGATCGGGTTCCTGCCATGGATTCCGAGCACGATCAGATCGCTTCGGAGTTCGGCCGCGATGCGCAGGATTTCGTGATGCGGCTTGCCAGACGTGACGATTTCCTCGACCGCGAGTGTTGGCGCGGAATCGCGAACGACCGTATGCAGTCGCTCGCGCGCCGTCGTTTCCGCCGCCATCCGATAACCCGCGAGATCGACGGGTGGGCCGACCAAAGGGTCGTAACCGATGGGAGTCCATTCGATGACATTGACGGCGCCCAGGTACGCGTCCGCCCCGTCTGCCAGAGAGACCGCGTAGCGCAGCGCGGCGATCGAGCATTCGGAGAAGTCGATGGCACACAAGATCCGCTTGAAAGCCGACGTGGTGTCTTGCTCGCCTGCGGGAGCGCCAACCGTCAGGACCGGTTGCCGGGCTGTTCGTAAGACCTTGTCGGTTACGGAGCCCAGCAGCAGCCGCTGAAAGCCTGTTCGGCCATGTGTGCCCATCACGATGAGATCGGCGCGCAGGCGTTCGGCTTGCGCGAGGATTCCTCCGTGAACCGTTTCCGCGTCGACGACATCGGTGTCGATTGGGACACACATCGAATGCTGCGGGGCCGTGAATTCCGTCAGCTCGCGCAGCAGACGTTCACGTGCCGCATGCGCCAGCCCGAGCTGCGGGGGTTCAGAGACTTCAAGGTGTGAGACAAAAACCGGAAGCGGGATCGGCACGACGTGTAACGCCATCACCGAGGCTCTGTGCGCGTTCGCAACTGCGACGGCGCGAATCAACGCATGGCGTGAGAACTCCGAGAAGTCGATCGGACACAAGATGCGTTTGATGCTGACCATGACGATACTCCTGGCCGTTCGTTCACGTTGACCTAATCGGCAGACACGTCGCCGCGCCGCGGTTCTGGGGCGGAGGCGTTGTGACTTCTGATCGTCGAGTGAGCAACCACTGTGCCGCTGGAATGTCTATATCAGCAAGTGATGCAACCGTGTTCGTGCGAGCCAGACCCGCACGATGCGAAAGTTCTCGCAGCGACTGCGAGATTGTTCACGCGTTCAAATCGCCGGTTATGGCCGACGTGCACGACTAGCCAGAAGACACTCCTCGGTCGTAGTTCAGCGCGAAACACGCACCGCGAGGTCCGAGGCGAGGCCACGACGGGCGGCCGGCTGTGGACTATTCCGCAGCCGCTCGGGAAGATTCCGCGGAGATGCCCGCTAGCGCGTGCCGGTTGAGCCACGACGCCCGAGATTCCCAATGCAGAGTGATGGCCCGCTCTGTGCTTCTTGATGGACAGGGGCACGGGATCCGCTCCCGTGCGGACCGTGACGGATCGGGATCGTGACGAGAGCTCGAGGCGTGCAAGACCGCCTGGGTGCGCACGAATCCGCAGACGCCGGTCCGATGAGGCGCAGATACGTGCCCCGACTTCCTTTCGCTCCAGCTGAGAGACTTCCTGGCGCTGTTTGCAGTGGATTTGTCCCTTCGCTGGGGCCACTCGAGCGGCGGCGGTCTTGCAGGGTGTAGACACCAGAGGAGAGGAGATCATTATGAACGCGCGCGATGTCATGACGCGGCCGGCATATACATGTCGGCTCGACACCACTCTCGATGAGGCCAGCCGTTTCATGGAAGAGAACGCCTGCGGCACGCTCATCGTGCTTGACGGCGCCGGCCGACTCGCGGGCATCCTCACCGACCGGGATCTCGCGTTGACCATTGGGAGAACCGAAAGCCGTCCTTCGGATGTCTCAGTCGTTGGGGCGATGACGCGGAACGTCCATACGTGTTTGCCGAACGACGACCTCTCCGTTGCGCTGGAGCGCATGTCGGACGCGAAAGTGCGCCGCCTGCCGGTCGTGGATGCCGGTGGCAAGGTCCAGGGCATGCTCTCGATCGACGACATTGTCCTCTGGGGACTCGGGCATTACGGCGTCAAAAAGAAGTTCCTGGTGAACGCGCTGCGATCGATTTGTGCGTCGCAGAACCCGATGTTCGAGACCGAGGCTGTCGAGGTCTGCCCTGTGACCGTGGATCTTGAGGAGTGACGGCTCCTGGAGTCTCGCCGCACGTGAGAGCAAGACGCCTGCATGGCATCGCCTCTCGTGTCGGATTCGCGGCAAGAGACCGGAGACGATGGCCAACGCACGGAGGTCGCGTGAGTTCGCGAAAGCGAGCCTCCACATAGGATGCTTGCCACGCTCCTCGCGGTTCACTAGGAGCCTGTCCGAGAATCGGTGATGACTGATCTTTCTCCCTGCGCGCGGCGCGTCTACACGTGAGAGTGGGGTCGTTCTCTCGGCCGAAAGCCGCCCGAGGCGTCATCTGAGCGACCGGCGGCGCGTCTGTCCGCGGATCTCCACGCGGGGTTCGCGGGTCAGACGTGCGCGAAACGCGACGTCTTCGCTCAAGTGGCGCTCGATCTTCCGCGACGAGAAGACGCCCACGCAGTAGGCATACACCAGCACCTTGGTCACCATCACCGGGTGATACGGCGGCTGCCCCCGCTCCTCGTCCTCATAGACCAGTGTGATCGCCGACAGGTCCAATTGATCGACCAGGTCGCTCACGAAGTACGCCGGTGATCATCCGGCAACCAATCGCGGAGGCTCGGCGGCAGCAGCAGATCCTGCTCCGGCACGTACGGGCGATACGTTGTGGCCATCGCCCGTAGTGTAGGCCCGCCGCGCGGGAATGCAAGATTATGGTGTGCGAAATAGCAGCAGAGGCCCTGCAGGATGGCAGATTGAGAGGTCAGGAGACGATCTTGATCCAACCACGCACGACGGGTACCGCGCAGGCTGTTCTCCGACTCGAAGTGTCAAGATGAAGACAGCCAAAATGACTCCGATCCTCGTCGTCCTGGTGGCGTTGGCCACCGGCGGGCGCGCGGCCATGCCGGCCGTGGTGCCGCTGTCGCCGTGGGCCGGCCTGCTGCGTTCCGTCACGGTGACGGTCGATGGGACGGCGCACCCGTTCATCTTCGATACCGGCGGCGGCACAACAATGATCACGCCCGAGGTGGCCGCGTCAGTCGGGTGTACACCGTACGGGCGGACCATCGGGTTCAGGATGAGCGGCGAGCGCGTCGAGTTCGAGTACTGCGACAACGTGGCGCTGCGGCTCGGCCAGGTGGCCCTCGCTCGGGAGCCGGTGGGCGTCTACGATCTGAAGTCGATTCTGCCTGCAGGACTACCGCGTGCCGACGGCGTGCTGTCGCTGCGATCGCTTCGTGATTCTCCGGTGACGGTCGCGCTCGGCGCGGGCCGGTTGACGCTCGAGACGGCGGGCAGCCTCGCTGCGCGCGTGAGGCGGATGCGACGCTTGACGATTCGGATCGCGACCGGTCCGAGCGGTGCAGAGACGACGGTGTACGTGGCCGCTCGTGTTGGCGGGCGGCGCGTGTGGTTGCTGCTCGACTCCGGCAATGGCGACCCGGCGCTCGTCGCTCCGCACGTCGCCGCGATGGCGGGCCTGAAGGGGACTGAGGGGGACGCGGTTATTGAGATCGATGGCGTCGGACCAGTCCAACTGCCTATTCGCTCGAAGCCGATCATCTATGACGGCGTGCTCGGTGCGGGGTTTATACAGGACTGGATCCTGACGCTCGACCTCGCCTCCGCCCGCGCTTGGGCAGTGCCTGCGGAGAGAGCTTCTCGAAAGTGAGAATGATTACTCGGACAGGCTCCTGGTCAATGGTCCGATGCCGACCGCGTGTCCTGCGGGGCGAGCGTGCGTCGATTTATGCCGCACCTTCCGATGTCGTGACGGCGTCGTGTGGCACTGAGACTGCCAAGCGCACGCGCACGTTGTGCCGGCGCCACATGGCGTACGCGGCTGGCAGTACCAAGAGCGTCAAGAACATGCAGGACCACAGGCCTCCAACCACCGGGGCGGCGGTCCGCGCCGACACGTCGGCACCAACGCCGGCTTCCCAGAGCAGCGGCAGCAAACCGAGCACGGTCGTCGCGACCGTCATGATCAGCGGGCGAACGCGAGCGGCGGCGCCCTCAACTACCGCCGCGTCCACGTCCGTTGGCGTGTGAATGCGCCCTTCTCGCAGGTGCCGTTCGAACGCCTCGTCCAGGTACACGATCATGATGATGCCCGTCTCGGCGGCGACGCCCGCGACGGCGATGAGTCCGACCCACACAGCGGTCGAGAGGTTGTAGTCCATGAACGCGAGAAGCCACACGCTGCCGGCGATGGCAAACGGCAGACTGGACAAGACGAGGAACGTCTGCGGCCATCCCCGCATCGACAGGTACAGGAGCATCACCACCAGGACGAGCGTGAGTGGGATCACGTAGCGGAGTCGTGCCTCCATCTCCGCGAGGAACTCATACTGACCCGTCCACTGCAGCCGGTACCCGGCAGGCACTGCGAGCTGAGACGCGACCATGTTTTTCGCATCGTCGACCCAACCGCCGAGGTCCCGCTGGGTCTGGTCGATGTCGGCAAACACGTAGCCGACCAGGACGCCGTTCTCGTCCTTGATCATCGGCGGGCCCGTCGTGACGCGTACGTCGGCGAGCTCGCCAAGCGGCACGGCCGCGCCTGGCTGACGCCATTGCTCCATCAAGTCGGGCGACGCGGACAGACCGCCCATCGGCGGCGGCGCGAGGCCCGTTGGTGCGTTGCCAGACCGCATGCCGACCTGTCCGCCGCCTCCCCCCATGGATCCCATGCCACCGCCCGTGCCGGCCGCTCTCGAGGCGACCACACCGCCGGCCTGCGTACCTGCGCCGGCGCCGGCATTGGCGCCGCCGAGATCGGCGACGCTGCCTGTCGCCTGCACTGGCACGAGAATGCGACGGAGCGCCTGCGGATCCGATCGCTGGTCGGCCGCATAGCGAAGGTTGATGGAGAAACGCGAGCGTCCGGCGATCGCCGTGGAGACCGACATGCCTCCAACCGCCGCTTCCACGACGTCCTGGACGTCGCGCACCGTGAGACCGTAGCGCGCGATGGCCTCCCGGTTAGGGACGATATCGATGTACTCGCGGCCGGTCTGCCGCTCGGCGAAGGTGCTTCGTGTGCCGGGCACCTGGCGCAGCAGTCCCTCGAGCGACACGCTGATACGCTCGATCTCCTTCAAATCCTCGCCGAAGACTTTGATCCCGACCGGCGTGCGGACACCGGTGGTCAACATATCGATCCGCGTACGGATCGGCGGCGCGATGGCCATCTGGTAGCCGGGCATGCGGAGCGCCGTATCGAGATCGCGCGAGAGCTCCGCGAGCGTCCGAGACTGCTGCTCTGGCCACACGCGTCGCAGGCCGAGCTTGGCCCAGTCCGGTGCGGTCGTGCTGTACCAGCGGGGCGTATATCGCGTCGGCCAGTCAATTCGCGGTCGCAGCGCAATGACCGATTCAATCATGTCCAGCTGGGCGGGATCGGTCGCCGTCTCCGCGCGACCTGCCTTTCCGTGTACCGATGCAATCTCGGGGAACCGCATGATGATGCGGTTCTGCACGGTCAACGCCCGGCGCGCCTCTTCAATCGCGATACCGGGGAATGTGGTGGGCATCACGAGCAGCGATCCCTCATCGAGTGGTGGCATGAACTCTGACCCCAGCTGCTGAAACGTCGGCACCGTCGCGATCATGAGCAGGACCGCTGCTGTGACGACGACTATGCGGAAGCGCACGACCAGCACCGCAATGGGCCGGTAGACGGCGGTGAGTAGCCGGCTGACGGGATTCGTGGCCTCGGTGCGGAAACGTCCCTTCAGTAGCAGCACCATCAGCGGCGGTGCGAGGGTGATGGACAGTATCGCGGCGGCGAACATCGCGAACGTCTTCGTGTAGGCGAGCGGCATGAAGAGCCGACCGGCCTGACCGGCCAACGTAAAGATCGGCAGGAAGCTGACGGTGATCAGCAGCAGCGAGAAGAAAATCGGTCGGCCGACTTCTTTGCAGGCGTCGACGATGACCCGTGTCCGGTCTGCGCCGGGCGGAGCCGTCGCCAGGCGGACGTGGGCGTTCTCGATGAGCACGATGGCGGCATCCGCCAGCTCGCCGATGGCGATGGCGATGCCGCCGAGCGACATGATGTTGGAGGAGAGGCCGAGATACCGGATGGCAATGAACGACAGCAACACAGAGAGTGGCAGCACGATCATGACGATGAGCGCCGATCGCGCGTGGAACAGGAACACCAGGCAGATGATCGTGACGATGATGGCCTGCTCGATGAGCGTGTCGGTCAACGTCTCGACAGACCCGAGGATCAGTTCCGACCGGTCGTAGGTGGGAATGAGGCGGACGCCATCGGGCAGGTGAAGCGTAGCAATTTGAAAGTCAAGTGCGCGGATGACTTGCAAAGCATTCGAGCCGATCCGCATCACCACGATGCCGCCGACCGCCTCCCCGGTGCCGTTCCAGTCCGCGGCACCGCGGCGAATCTCCGGCCCGTAGCGGACAGTGGCCACGTCGCCGAGCCGGATGGGCGTGCCGCCGGTGCCGACCGCGACCACGCTCTGCTCGAGATCCTTCAGTTCCTTGACGTAGCCGCGCCCGCGCAGGACGTATTCGCGACCGGCGAGCTCGAGCACGCGTGCGCCGACTTCCGCGTTGGCGTCGCGGACCGACCGCGTGATGTCCGTCACCGTCAGCCCGAAGCCAACCAACCGATCCGGATCGATGACGATCTGGTACTGTCGCTCGAAGCCGCCGAGAGACGCGACTTCCGCCACCCCGGCAACAGCCTGGAGCGCCGGGCGGACCGTGAAATCCTGCAACGCGCGCAGTTCGGCGAGATCCATCCGTCCGGTGCTGTCTTTCAGCACGTATTGATAGACCCAGCCCACGCCACTCGCATCGGGTCCGAGCGTCGGAGATACACCTGGTGGCAGGAGCTGCTGGACCCGTCCCAACTGCTCGAGCACGCGCGTCCGCGCCCAGTAGATGTCCGTGCCCTCGCCGAAGATGGCATAGGTGAAGCTCATGCCGAACATCGAGTAGCCGCGGACCGTTTGCACGCCCGGCGTACTCTGCAGCGCGCGCACGAGCGGGTAGGTGATCTGGTCCTCGACCAGGTCGGGGCTGCGACCCATCCACTCGGTGTAGATGATGACCTGCGGGTCCGAGAGATCCGGCAGCGCGTCAAGTGGAGTCTTGCGTGCGGAGTCGGCGGCGAACAGGGCGAGCACGAGTATCGCGCCGAAGACCACCCACTTATGACGGACCGATAACTCGATAATGCGTTCGACCATGGCCGTTACTCCTTGTCCGCCGGAGCGTTCGAGGAGGCGGGCCGATGACCGGCGTGCGGATCCACGGCCGGGGCGACCGGTGGCTTGTCATGCCCAGCATGCGGAAGTGTTGCGGGCGTTGCCGGCGTGTCTTGCGACTTCGTCGGCGCGCCATGGTTGTGTCCGCCGGCGCCGCCGGTCGCCCGCAGCCGGCTCTCGGAGTCGAGCAGGAATACGCCCGCAGCCACGATCCGCTCGCCTTCCTTGAGCCCGCTGCGGACTTCCACGCGATCCGCCAACTGAAGGCCAAGCGTCACCGCTCGCGGTTCGAATCGATCGCCGGTGGCGACAAACACGTGCTGCTGGAGACCGGTGTCCACGACTGCGTCGCGCGGCACGGTCATCACGACCTGTCCCGCCGATTCAAAAGCTGCCGTTCCATACAGGCCCGGTCTGAGACTGCCGCCCGGATTGGCCGCCGAGAAGCGGACGCGCAGCGTGCGCGTGCGGTCGGTGAGCGTCGGATAGACGAAGTCCACACGTGCAGCAAATGTCTGGCGCCCTGACGCAGGGAAATCGAGATGCGCGAGTGTCCCGACGCGAATCCCCGGAATACTTGCCTCGGGCACCTCTGCGAGCACCCAGACGCGCGACAGGTCCGCAATCGTGAGCAACGTGGTGGAGGGATCGACCGACGTGCCCGCCGTCACCCCGCGATTCACGACCACGCCGCTCCTTGGGGCGACGACGGTCACCAGCCGTCTCGGTTCCCCGCTCTGCTCGATGGCGTCGATTTCATCCGGTGCCATCCCCAACACGGTGAGGCGCGTTCGACCACTGGCGATCACCGCGCTCGAGATTCCTGACGCGGCAGTGTTCCGTCGCGCGGCCAGGTACTCGGCCTGGGACGACAGCAGCTCCTGGGAGAAGATGCGGGCCAGCGGCTGACCCACCGCGACCATCTCGCCGGTGGTATTGACGTCGAGCTGTTCGACCCATCCCGCCACCCTCGTATGCACGTGCGAGATGCGTGATTCATCCGGCACGATGGTCGCGACCGCGCGCGCCTCCTGCGTCAGTGACTGACGTCCGACTACTTCGAGGCGGATGCCGAGCTCCTGGACAGTTGCCGCGTTGACATCCACCGCGACGCGATCATGGGTGGACCCGGTCGCTGCGGCCGAGGGCATGGCCGACCCGCTCATTGGCGCCACGGCGTCACGCTGAGGAGCAAAAGGCCACGCCGATCGCGCATGCTGAATCCACAGGGCGCCTGTAAATAGGATGGCGGTCGCCGCCGCGGATCCGAGCGGCGCGCCGATTCGTCGAAGTGTGGAAAGGGGTGTCATTGGACGATCGCCTCGTACGATCCAATGGCGCGTCCGAGACGCGCCCATGCGAGACCGAGTTCTGTGTCCGCTGCAATGAGATCGCCCTGGACCAGCCAGAGCGCCTGTACCGCTTCGATGACGCTGACGAGCGGCAACTGGCCAGCCGTGTAGCCGGCGACGGCCGGTTCGATCGCCATTCGTGCGCGCGGCAGCACATCTGTGGTCAGTGCCGCTTGCCGGTCGCGGCTGGCTTGCAGTTGACTGATGGCTACCGCAGCGTCTCCCTCAATCATTCGAGTCATGGCTCGGAGGTCCGCTTCGGACATCGCGCGCATAGCCTGCGCCTCCGCTACCCCGGCGTGCAGCTTGTCGCGCCAGATGGGCAGGCTGATGCCGAACATCGCCATCCAGCCGGGCCCCTCAGCCATCGTGTAGGAGGGACCAGTACGGACCAGGGCCATCGGCCGAAACATGTCGCGCATCACCTCCACGTCCTCCTCAGCGCGGACGATCTCGGCGCGTCCAGCGACAAGTTCCGGTCGGGACGTCAAGGCCGCCTTGATGACCGACCAGGGTGGAGGGGGCTGTGCGAATGTGAGGGATGCGAGCGCCGGTACGGGCCCGTCCGCATCGAGTGCAAGGCTCGTGTTGACCATGGCTTCGGCGCCTCTCACTTGTCCCACGAGCGCGCGGGCAAGCGCCTCGAACCGCGCGACTTCGACCTCGGCGCGAAGCACGTCGGATTGCGGCGCGGTTCCGCTGGCGTATCTCGCATTCGCCGCGCTGACGACGTCTCGCGCGAACATGAGTTGCTCCGCAACGAGCGCTGCAGTCCGCCGCCGCTCCTGCAGCATCAGGAAGGCGGTGGCCGCCTGTATGCCGACATCCAAGGTGGCTCGGTTCGCATCGGCTCGTAACCGATCGATATCTGCCAGAGCGGATGCGCGGCGGTGTCCGCGAATGCCGGACAAGGGAATCTGTTGCTCAAACGTGAAGCTCACGTCCGCGCCCTCCAGCGTGAACGGCAAGTGATCGAGGGAAGGAGAGAACATCGGGTCGGCGAGGGCGGACACGATTGTGGGCCGTTGCTCACCCGCGCGAACACGCGCGCGCGCAGCCTGGATCTCGTCGCGCCGGTCGCCTGCGAGTCGAATGACGTCGGCTAGGCTCAGGGGCGACGGAAGCACCGGGGCCGTCTGTGCTCCGGCCGGACTCGGCGCGGTCGAGGCCCACACCGTGAGAACGAGGACGAATCGAAGCCCTGTGAAACTGTTCATGACGTCGTCACACCAAATCTGTGTTTGCCTGCCTGCGCGACTCGCACGCGCAGGACATCCCTTGTGTGAAACGGCGCCGCGTGAGCCCGGCCTTGGGGCCGGCTGCGGCGCAGGGACTTAGATTCGGAGGGCGAGAACGAGAGGTGGTTCTTCGCGTAGCAACCACCGCCCCGACTCACAGCCGGGGCGCGGGTCAGTTGGTGGGGCGACGAATTGAAACCGAAGAACAACGAGACCGTGCTGGGCGTCCGGGCCGGGAGCCGTGCGCCGACCGTCCTCGAGAACAAACGCGACGACCCCGACCACGACGTTGGTGCAGGTGTCGTCGGCTCGCATGCTTGGCGACGTCGTTGACTCCTGATGCGGGCACGACTTCGAAGTGGCGTCGGGACACCAGCCCTTGCACAGCAGGCCGGCGTTCTGCCCAATTGCCAACGTCAGCACGACCGAGAATAGAGCGGCGCGAAACACGTTGATGCTCGGGACGTCCAAGGGCAAGAGCTGCGCCAGTGTGGAAGAGACTCGACGGCACAAAATCCTCGCGTTTTCGAGCAGCCGGGCGAGCCCACTTGCGGAATTTCGCCGGCAGGTGCCGAGAATTCCGCACTGCAATCGTTGTGTTTAGAGGCGTGCGGGAAAGTCCGCAACTAGCAGTGCCCCAGCGCCCGAGCAGGGACCGCTGGATTCTGAGGCGATTCGGCCCTGGGGTGAGACGGGCACGGGCATTGCTCTTGAGTCAGCAAAAGGTGTACATCATGGTGTCTCATGCTTGCCGTGGCGGCAACGCTGACGCTTCGAGCAGCGACCCACGTGTATGCTCGGAATAGATTCAAGATCGAACGTGGTCTGAGGAAGTAGGCCTCACATGAGGAGATCCTGGCTCGCACTCATGGCGGGATTGATTGTCGGCACGACGCTGACAGTCGTGGGTGGCGGCCCCTCGAATGAGCAGGGCGCGGCCTCGACGAAGGCACAGGAACCGGTGGTCACGCCAGTCGCCGGCCCCAGCTGGCTAAATCGCCTGGGTCTTACTTACCGCGACAGCTCCCTGGGTCGTGGCGCGGCGACCTATGGTCCGCCGCCTACGCCACCGACGTACGGTCCGCCGTCCACGCAACAACCGTCGCCGCTGAGCGCGGTGTTGCCGGTTGGACGTTCGGTCGTGCTGAGCGGTGCCGACCTGTACCGGCTCAACTGTCAATCCTGCCATCGGGCCGAAGGCACGGGGTCACTCCCGGAGATCAAGTCCGTGCTTGGTCTCGTGCAGGGGTCGTCGGTCGAACTCGTGCGACAGCACCTGCAGCAGGAGGGGAAAGCGGCCGCGGGCTCGGCGGCCCGCGCGCAGGCCACTCGAGCGCGGACCGACCTCTACCAGCGAATTCAAAAAGGCGGGCAGCGGATGCCGGCGCTCGCGCACCTGCAGGAAGCCGACATCAACGCGATCTACGCCTACCTGACACAACTCGCCGGTTCTCCGGATGCGTCACCGCAGTCGCGACGGACGACAAGCTGGGCTCGGCTCGGAGAGCTCGTCGTCAAGGGCACGTGCCACATCTGCCATGACGCCGTCGGTCCACGCCCATCCCCACAGGACCTTCTCATACAAGGGACGATTCCACCGTTTACGACGCTGCTCGAGGACAAACCCGTCGTCGATTTCATGACGAAGGTCCGCAGCGGCGCGGCCGTGATGAAAGGTGATCCGGCGTTCCATTACCGCGGGCGGATGCCGGTGTTTTCGTACCTGCAAGATGCAGAAGTGGCGGCCGCGTACATGTTTCTGGTCGACTACCCGCCGCAAGCAGGAGATTCCAAGCGTCAGTGAGCCAGGCAGTCCGTGGTCCCGATGATTGTCCTGCCACGGTCACAAAAACGGAGAGGGATGGCTGTCTTGCAACCATCCCTCTGAACGTCACCATCGATGTTGGCGGACTAAGCGTCCGATGCGTGCTGAGCGAGTGCCTCAGCCTTGAATATCGACGGTGCGTCTCTTCAGCTCAAGGACCGGAATCCTCGGGATCTGAACCTCGAAGACCCCCTTCTTGAACCGTCGCCCGCGAAGCCTGCGCTCCGTCGGACGTCCGGACAAACGAGAAGCAACCGTAGTGCCAGCACCCTTCAGCGGAACGTCGCTGAATCTGTGGCGTTTTCTCACCCGTCTTCGCCGCTTAGGCCTCCTTCCGCGGGATCTTTCCCAGCCGGCAGGAAGAACTTCGCGAGGTCCGGAGGATCGTCTCGTCGAATCGATCCCGCTTCCGCTGATTCCCTTTCACCGGCGCTGATGCCGTTCGAATCGCGTGCCCACGTTCGCCTGTGTCAGGCTCCAGGTCCCTTGCGAATCAGGCCGCGGCGGGCGTCGGCCGCCGGGCAATGAGGCCGTGCACGATCCGGTCGAGCCCGGCGAACAGGCCACTGCGCGTCACCAGGATCACGACGAGCGCGCACAGCTCCACGAGGTTCTTGTTGACGATCAGATAACTGCCCTCGCTGGGGATCGAGTAGAAGTACCCGATGAAGGGCGGGGTGGCCAGATAGAACAGCAGGATGAAGCCGATTCCGGCGAGGCTCGCCAGCCGCGTGAATAAGCCCAGGATCAGGAACAGCCCCACCAGCGTGAGCCCCCACATCGTGACGAGGTCCGCATTGGCGAGCATATCGGGCTGGGTGGCCAGCCACCTGAACTGCTCGGCAAGCGGCCCCCTGGCCTGTTTGACGTAGCCGGCGGCCGACCACGAGGGCGCCGTCAGCTTGGCGATGCCCTCGTAGAGGAAGTGCCACCCGACGAAGACCCGCAGCACGGTGAGGGCGATCATCGCCCCGCGGGAGAGCTTCATGTCATCCATGTCCCTTTCCTCTAGACCTTGAAGTCTTCGGGCTTGAACTGCAGCCGGCACTTCGCGTCAATCGCCTCGTTGACCTTGAGGACGCTGACCGCGCTCTCGTAGCCGATCTCGGCCGGGCAGTTGAGTTTTGCCTTACCGCGCACGGCGTCGAAGAAGTTCTGCAGATGCGGCTGGTGATAGGGGTCGCGCAGGACGACCGGCACCGTGTGCTGATCGGGGGCGACCGACTCGCGCACGTCCGCCACGGCGCCTGAGTCGCTCTTTTCCTTGACCTCTTGCTCTTTGGGAGCGCTCACGTACCCCTTCTGGATCCACTCATCCCAGGCGGGCGCGTTCGGGTCGCGGTAAAGCTGGCCCGCGTAGTTCACCTCCGACTCTGAGATGAGGAGCGTTCCCTGGTCGCCCATGAAGGTCTCAAAATAGCCCTGGCTGCCGTTGGTCGTCTGCGTCTGGTAGTACGCCTTCGCCGGGCCGAGCGGCGTGTCGTAGTCGTAGATGACCATGACCGTGTCGTACCACTCGTGCGTCTTCGGGTCGTGGTAGAGGAGCCCTCCGCTCGCCATCACGTGGGAAGGGCCCGCGCCGAGGAACCAGTTGTAGATGTCGATCTGGTGCGAGCCGAGGTCCACGATCGGCCCGCCGCCGAGTCCCTTGTACCAGCGCCAGTTGCGGAACTGGTGCATGTCCTTGAAGCCGTACCTGTTTCAGCTGCGCCGCCGGGATCGCGTAGCGATCGGGGGCCCCGAGATCGGGCGCCACCGCACGGTTCCACTGCCCGTTGACGGTCACGATCCGGCCAAGCAGCTTCGCCTCGCCCAGCAGCTTCTCGTAGCAGTGGATGTAGCGCGGGTTCGAGCGGCGCTGATGGCCGATCTGGAGGAGCTTGCCGGTCTCGCGGGCGGCGGCCACCATGCTGCGCGCGCCCTCGAGCGTGTTCGACATCTCCTTCTCGCAGTACACGTGCTTGCCGGCCTTGAGGCAGTCGATCGTGTGCTGCGCGTGCCAGAAGTCGGGAGTGGCGATGATGACGGCGTCGAGAGCCTTCTCCTTGTCGAGCATCTCGCGGTAGTCGTCGTAGCCGTTGACCTCGTGCTTGAACCGCTTGAGCGTGTTGACGGCACGCTTCTGGTTGTACTCGGTCCAGATATCGCACACCGCACGGAAGCGCAGTCCCGGGATGCGCAGCATCGCTTCTGTCAGTACCTGGCCCTGCGCCCCCGCGCCGAGGAGGGCGACGTTGATCTCCTGCAGGTCGGCCGGGGCCACCGGCGGCGCGGAAGCCGCCTCCGCCCTCCCCTGCTGGTAGCGGCGCTGCGTGTTCCACGCGTAGCCGAAGAGCCCCAGTGCCGGGACTGTAGACAGCCCCATGAGCAGGTCTCGCCGATCGAGCTTCGGCGGCCCCTTGGGCGCGGCGTCCTTTCTCTTTCCCTTTTGGTCCTCGCCAGCCATCGAGCGTCTCCTGCTTCCACCTTCCACGCGAACCACGAGATCGGCTGAGTATACTGCCCGGTCTCGTTCTTAGAAGCGATCTCACAAGCGAATCCCGTCCCAGAGCTTGAGTCCTTTCGCTGCTAGCCTGCGGCACCGCGGAAGTGGAGCAGCCCCGACTCATCCGGCTGTCCTCCGGCGGACTCGGGCAGGACCCAGGCCTCCAGCCCGGGACTGCGGTCGCACAGGTCCGCGATCTCTCCGGCGCTCAGCAGCATGAAGGCGGTCGTCAGTGCGTCGGTCACGGCGCCGGCCGCGATCCTGGTGCTCTCCTCGGCAAGCGCCTCGGCCGTGGTGCGCTCCGGCCGCGGCAGCGTGACCCAGGCCGCCAGGCGCCCGCGAACGGGCTCGCCGGTGCGCGGGTCCACGATGTGGTCGCCCTTGCGCACGCCGGAGGCCCCGAGCGCCGTCTGGCGTACCGAAAGGCTGGCAAGCACGCGTGAGGGCGCCGTCGGATCGCTCAGCGTGAGTGGCCAACCGTCGCGACCCGCGGGCGGCTCGAGTGCGAGCACTGAGCTGAAGCCTCCGTGCACGAGCGCGCGCTCGATCCCCCACTCCTCGAGCAACTCCGCCACCAGATCGACCGCGTAGCCCTTGCCGATGCCTCCCAGGTCCACGTGCACTCCGTCGTTCGTCGCGCGGACCAGACAGTTTTCGGTATCCAACTCGAGCGACGGCAGTCCGGTGCCGATCGAGATGTCGAATGCACCGCCCGTCAGGTCGAACAGATGGCGCGCGATGAGGAGGCACTCGAGGGCCGACGCGCCGACGCGTGCGCTCTCGCCCGCCGCCAGATGGTTGACCCGCGCAATGTCGCTGTTTGAGCGGAAGCGGCTCAGCTCGCGCTCGAGCCGATCCACGAGATCGAAGGCTGCCTGCGCGGCCTGCGCCGCGTACCGCTCATCGGGATGCACGGCGTACACCTCGAAGACGGTCGCCATCGCCTCGTGCGAGAAGCGCCGTACGTCAACGAGCTTCGCGCGGTCCCGCGATCCCGAGCCCGCCGTCGAAGTCCGGCTCACCGGCACGCATGAGGAGTCAGGGCCGGAGCGGGCGCTGACACCAGCGCCCGCTCCAGGAACGACAACTGGCTGCCGCCCCTACGTCGACAGCGACCAGCCCGCGCGGTAGTTGTGATTGACGAACTGGTCGGCGTCCGGCATGTTGGTGATCTTCATGTTGGGCGCGTCCCACATGAGCCGGACACCCGGGTAACGCAGGGCCACGTTGCCGAGCAATACGGACTCGGTGAACGGCCCGGCGTAGTCGAAGCTCGACACCGCCTGGCCCTTCTGGCGGATCGCATCCAACCAGTTCTTCTCATGCCCCGAGCGTCCGTCCGGCACGCGCGGCAGCGTTCGCGGCGGGCGCTGGAAGGCCTGCATGAACGTCTCCGGGATGAGGCGCGGGCTCTCCGAGTAGGTCTCGCACCACATCTTGCCCTTGTCGCCGACGAAGATCGTCCCCGATTCCGGCAGCTTCCGATCCGGCTCGAGATCGTCGGGCAGCTCTGGGAGGAGGCCCCCGTCGTACCAGTGCAACTTCACCGGCGCCAGATTGCCGCGCGCCGGGAAAGACAGGTGGATGATCGAGGACGGCGGATAGCTGTCGTTGTATTCGACCCGCTTGCCGAACCCGCGCTCTCCCGGCAATGGGGGCAGAAAGTTGTAGGCCTCGGTTGCGAGGACGCTCGTCGGCGCGCCCAGTTTGAGGATCGTGAATGCCGCGTCCATGACGTGACAACCCATGTCGCCCATCGCGCCGGCGCCGAAGTCCTGCCACGCGCGCCAGCCGAACGGATGGTATGTCTTCTGGAACGGACGCATCGGCGAGGGGCCGATCCAGAGATCCCAATCCAAGCCGTCGGGTACCGCCGGCGTGTCGGTCGGCCGGGGCATGCCCTGCGGCCAGATCGGGCGATTGGTCCAGCAGTACACCTCGCGCACCTGGCCGATCGCACCGGCATCGAGCCACTCCTGCATCAGCCGCAGGCCCTCTTCCGAGTGGCCCTGGTTGCCCATCTGCGTCACGACCTTGTACTTGCGCGCAGCCTCGGTCAGCGCCCGGGCCTCGCTGACCGTGCGCGTCAGCGGCTTCTGCACGTAGACGTGCTTGCCGAGCTGCATCGCGGCCATGGCGATCACGGCGTGCGTGTGATCCGGCGTCGCGACGAGTACCGCGTCGATGTCCTTCTGCTTCTCGAGCATCACGCGGAAGTCCTTGTGCTCGGCTGCCTTCGGGAACTTGTCGATCGTGCCGCGCTGCTTCCGGGCCTCCCTCGCGGCCGCGCTCACGTCACAGTCGCACAGCGCGACGATGTTGTCGCTCTTCGCCATGTTGAGCAGGTTGCTCGTGCCCATGCCGTGCGCGTAACCGACGACGCCGACGTTCACGGTGTCGCTCGGCGCCTGGAACCCGGCGCCGAGCACGTGGCGCGGCACGATCGTGACGCCGGCCGCAGTGGCCACGGTGCCCACGAACTGGCGGCGTGAGACCTCGGTGGGTTTCTGCTTTTCGTTGCTCATGGTCTGCTCTCCTGCGCCAGGCCGGCCCCTCGGGGCGGCTGGATGGTCACAGTTACCGGTGTGATAATGCCCCCATCAGGATTCCGGACCGCGCTGGCGACGGCTGATGCCGGGCCAGAGGGTCTCCCGTGCGCGATGCGCTCACACCAAATGTATCCGACCTCGACCGCCGCGCGCACGAAATCGTACCAGCGGAGCTTCGACCCGGGCCTGTCGTACCAGGCCGGGAGGACCAGCTCGTACAGGCGGTCGCGGCGGGCGGGCTCCCCGGGCGCGACCGGCAGGCGCAAGTAGCGCGCGATCAGCTCGACGTCGAAAACCCACGGGTTGCGGAAGGGCGTGTCGAACAGGGTCGCCGTCGCGGCGTTCGCACGCATGACCTTCGCGCCGCACTGGGTGTCGTACACCGGGAGGTCGAGGGCGAGCGACACGGCGGTGGCGAACACTCGGCCGACGTAGTGGCGCGTGGCCTTCCGCTTGATGTCTCGGCCCATCAGCATCACGCGCGAGCCGAGGACGAACTCGACGGCCGGACGGGTGCGCAGGACGGCCAGAAAGTCATCAATCGTTCCGAGCGGCGTCGCGAGGTCGGCGTCGAAGAACCCGACGAGCGTCGCGCGCTGCGCGAGCCCCGCGAGGACGCCAGCGCGCACCGCCTCGGCCTTACCTCGACGTGCCGAGTGCCGCACGGTCGTCACCGCTGCCGGCGCCGCCGCGCGCATGCGCTCGTGGATCTCGCCCGTCGCGTCCTGGCTCCCATCGTCAACCAGCACGAGCTGCACGCCCGGGTGCGTCGCGACGAACTGCAGGAACGCCTCGGAGTCGAGACGGGCCGCCTCGTTGTAGCAGGGCACGACCAGGGCCAGCTCGGGAGGCGTCATCGCGCGTTCGCCGTGCGCCACAGTGCCACAGCGGGTGTCCCTTCGCAATCACCCGCCCGTCGCGGCACGGGCCAGGAAGCGGTCCCACAGCCCGTGTTCGATGTAGAGCGCCAGGAGCACCTCGGGCCTGACGCCGAAGAATTCCGACACGTAGCGATTGCCGAGGGCGCTGTCGAGGACTTCAGTGTGGTCTGTCGAGGCCACGATGACGGGCGCCTCCAGGGCCAGCGCGTCGCCCGGTTCGGTCCAGTAGCCGACGTGCGGCATCGTCCGGAGATACCAGGGAAGCGGCCAGTGCTCGTGCGGGGGCGCGATGACCGTCACCAGCATTCGCTCGCCGTCGGGATGCAGGGCGGCCAGTTGGCGGATGCGCGTCGCCATGCGAACGGCGTCCGGGACGGTGTGCGCGTAGACGTACGGATTGCGCGGGTCCGAGGCATAGGTCACCGCCGCGCGCCAGGCCTGCCACCCGAGGTGACCGGCCGCGATCGTGAGCACGGCCGCCAGTGCGGCATGCACCGCACGGGACGCGCTTGCACGGGCGAGCGTCGAAAACCCGACCCCGGCGAGGACGATCGTTGCGGCGTAGAACGGCAGCAGATTCCAGGGGGTCTTGTACGGAATGGCGGAGAAGATCGCCGCGGCGATGGCGGCGTTGCCCGTGAGGTACCGCGCCCAGAAGCCCCCTTTCCACGTAGTCACCGCGCCGACGACGGCCAGCACGAGCACGACCCCTTCGGTCCACGTCAGGCCCCCGGACGCCGACCAGGTGAGCAGGCCGAGGTAGTAGTGCCACGGGTGCGCGTGATCTGCGGGGTCCACGCCGCGGTCGACGTACGTGCCGGCGGCCCGGAGCGGCCCGAGGATGCCGCTGGGGTCGGCGAGAAATGACGAGTAGAAGAGCGCCGCGACCGCCGCTGCCGTCGCCAGACCAACAAGGGCGGCGCTTGGCCATCGTCCGTCCGCCAACGGCGCCCGCCGCCTGTCGGGCCCAAGCGACCACCACGCGATGGCGCAGGCCACGAGCGAGGTGGGGAGCACGATGACCGACGTTTCCTTGGTCGCGACCGCCAGGCCGGCTGCGATACCCGCCAACACCGGCCACCGCAAGCCAGGCTCCGTCATCGCGCGTCCGACGGCGATCGCAAACGCCAGGGCGAAGCAGGAGAACATCGACTCCTGGATGTACATCCGGGAGTAGAAGACCATCGCCGGCGAGAGCGCCATCAGAACCGCGCCGGCCACGACCGCCGTCCGGCCGATGCCGGCTGTCAGCAGCGGCAGCAGCAGGATCGTAGCGGCGCCGAATATTGCCGGCACCGCGCGAAGGGTCCATTCGTCGAGGGAGGCCAGCGTCGTCTGGCCGCGCAGCCAGGCGGCCGGCAGCGTCAAGTAGTAGAGCGTCGGGCCGTGATGGTCGTGGGTGTCGTAGCGGTACTCGCCGCGCTCGAGCAGCGCGCCGAATTTCACGGCCTGATTGGCCTCGTCGTGGTGCATCGGCCGCACGTCCAGCCGGGCCAGGCGGAGCGCCAGGCCCGCGGTCAGTGCGACTGCCACGAAGGCCGCCGCGCTCGCGCGCGTCATTTCGGCGAGCCGTAGACCTCGACTTCGACGTAGTGGGTCAGGTCGTTCGTGGTGTTCCCGTTGGAGTAGAGGCGCACGTACCGCCCCTTCGCGCCCTTCGGGTCGATCAGTTTACCTTCGGCGACCTCGATGTACTCCTTCTCCTGCCCGGCCCCGAGCTTGGAGGAGTTGTCGTGGTCGTTGTTGAAGACCGTCGTGACGCCCGTCTTGAAGTTCGCGTCGTCGGACACCTGGACGATGACGTCGCGGTAGACGCGCGCCTGGCTGTGGTAGTGCCACACGAGGATGGCGTAGAGCGGGCGCGAGGCGCTGAGGTCGATCTGCACC
This sequence comes from uncultured Acidobacteriota bacterium, assembly GCA_963773005.1. Taxonomy (GTDB): domain Bacteria; phylum Acidobacteriota; class Vicinamibacteria; order Vicinamibacterales; family 2-12-FULL-66-21; genus DATBJJ01. Next base: position 761,940 of record CAVYZR010000008.1, on the reverse strand, counting down.
CACTGCGGAGCCGGCCCGAGCTCGACGAAGAATCCGTCACCGCCGGCTTTCTCGCCGTCGACGATCATGTCGAGCTCGCCGATGACCGGCGCGCTGTCGCTCGATGTGACCTTCTTGTTCAGCGACAGCAGGACGGTGCCCTTCGGGACGTAGAACGGCGCGCGCGATTTGCCCGTGATCTTTTCGAGGTTGGCGCTTCGGAGGTTGGTCGGAGTGCCGATGAACATGGGTTTGGGGAGCTTGAGCTTCAGCTCCTCCTTGCCGGGATCGGGCTGCGCCCCGAGCGGTGTCAGGGCCAGGGCCAACAACAGCGAGCATGCGAGCGTGCGAGTAGTCATCGAGATCCTCTGGAGCTGACGTCGGTGTCTCCGGTTAAGAGGGGTCGGGCCGTCACGCGGCTGTTTCCGATCTTACATCGGCGGCCTGAGCCATGGTGCGCAGGGTCCAGCTGACGTAGGCCGGCGCCCGTCAGGTTATGATGCGTGCGTCTACGACGACCCCCAGGGCCTCGAATGAGGATGACCATGGACCCGAAGCCGACTGCCACCCGCCGACAGTTCATCGCGACGACGACCGCCGCCGCGGCGTTCACCATCGTGCCCCGGCACGTCCTCGGCGGCACACGCTTTGTCGCCCCCAGCGACAAGGTGAACGTGGCGCTCATCGGCGCCGGCGGCCAGGGCCGGACTAACGCACGGGCCCTCTTCCAGGAGGAGGACTGCCAGGTCATCGCGCTCGCCGATCCGGCGAAAGAGTGGGACCTCTCGAGGTGGTATTACGGCGGCAAGGCGGGCAGCGGGCCGGTGAAGGCGGAAGTCGAGAAACACTACTCCGGCAAGACGCCCAATCACACGTGCCCGGTGTACGAAGACTTCCGGGTCATGCTCGAGAAGGAAAAGGCGATCGACGCCGTCCTCATCGCCACGCCCGACCACTTGCACGCGTACATCGCGATCCTCGCGATGAAGGTCGGCAAGCACGTGTACTGCGAGAAGCCGCTGACGCACAACATCCGTGAGGCCCGCCTCGTCGCGCGCGTCGCGAAGCAGACCGGGGTCGCGACGCAGATGGGCAACTACGGCCGCTCGAGCGAGGGGCATCGCCAGACGGTCGAGTGGATCAAGGACGGCGCGATAGGCGCCGTGAAGGAGGTGCACGCCTGGAGCGGCGAGCCGCGATCCGTTACGAACCCGGGGCCGGGTGAGGGTCCGGCTGTGCAGCCCGCCGGTCTCAACTGGGACCTGTGGCTGGGCCCGCGAGCCGCACGGCCTTACAGCGGGAAGCTCGCCCCGTTCGTCTGGCGCTGGGTCTGGGACTTCGGCAACGGCACCATGCCCGACATGGCGCCGCACCATTTCGATCCCGCGTTCAATGCGCTCGGCCTCGACGCGCCGGTCACCATGAAGGCCACGGCCTCGTTCGTAGACCCGCGGGTGACTACGGGAAGCAATCTGGTCACCTACCAGTACGGCGCGCGAGGCGATCGGGGACCGCTCACGCTGTTCTGGTACGACAACGGCCTCAGGCCGCCGACCCCGCTCGGCATCGATCCGGACGACCCGCGGCAGCGGCTCGGCGAGGGGGACAACGGCCTCCTGCTCGTCGGCGAGAAGGGGGTCCTGACATGTGCCGGCTGGTCCGGGATGCCGCGGCTGCTCCCGATGGAACTGCACCGCGCGTACACGCGCCCGCCGAAGACGCTTCCCCGCGTCGCCGGGCATCATGCCGACTGGCTCCAGGCGTGCAGGGGCGGCACACCGGCGTGCAGCAACTTCGAGTACGGCGCGCGACTCACCGAGTTCGTCCTCCTCGGCACGCTGGCGCTCCGGACGGGCAAGGTCGTGAAGTGGGACGCCGAGGGCATGAGGGCCGCCAACGCGCCGGAAGCGCAGTCGTTCATCGAGGGCAGCTACCGCAAGGGATGGGAGCTGCCGGTCTAAACACGTCACCTGCGCGAAGGCGTCGAGGTCGTCGCGATACCGGGCGGAACGCCGGCGCCGCCAACTGCTGTAAAGGCGACTCCAGATGAGTTCGGGATTTGCCTGTCGGTGCTGATTGTGGGTCCGGCCGCTTTCTACGCCAATTCGCCCGAGCCTGAGCCGGCGGTCCCGTCGTTCACGCGGCTCAACTCGTTCTCAAGCTGCTTGAGCTTTTGGCGCTCGCCCATCGCGATGAGCACGTCGCCGCCCTCGAGCCGGACGGCGGCCTGCGGATTGAACTGCATCGTGCCACTCTGCCGACGCACCGCCAGCACGATCACGCCGTAGGTCCGCCCGAGGTGCCCCTCCTCCAGCGTCCTCGACGACAGGAAGCTTCCGGGCGCGACGGGCAGCTGTTCGATCTCGAGGTCCAAGTCTGTCCTGCCGAACGCCGACGCCACGTCGAGAAAGCTGACGACGTGCGGCCGCAGCAGTGACTGCGCCAGGCGATGGCCGATGTAGGTATAGGGCGTCAGCACTGTGCTGGCGCCGGCGCGCTGCAGCTTCTCTTCCGCCTGCTCGTCGCTCGCCCGGACGGCGACGTGCAGCGACGGGTTGAGCACCTTTGCCGACAGCGTCACATACACGTTTTCAGCGTCGCTGCTAATGGCCGACACGAGACCGGCCGCCGTGTCGATGCGCGCCTGGCGGAGCGTTTCATCCTTCGAGGCATCTGCCGTCAGGGTTATGATGCCCAGCGCCTCGCCCCACTTCACCCGCTTGGTATCGTTGTCGATGAGCACCACCCGCGCTCCGCCCCGCAGCAGTTCGAGCACGACGCTGCGACCCACGCGCCCGGCGCCACACACGATGTAATGTCCGGCGATGTGCTGAAGCATACGAGTTCTCCGTCGGCGGCCGAAGTAGTCGGCGAGTTCGAGGCGCAGCAGCGTGTCGCCCAAGATCGCGAACGACACGAAGACAGTCGCCACCCCCACGAGCATCAGAAACGACGCGAACACCCGGCCGTGGAACGACAACGGATAGACCTCGCCGTAGCCAACGGTCGTCAAAGTCATGAGCGCCATGTAGAACGCGTCGAAGAGCGGCCATCCCTCGACGAGGCGGAACCCGAGTGTCCCGATCAGGATGGCCGACACAAGCACGCCGCCGACGGCGAGGAACCGCCACCTGAGGATCCCCGCTGTGCGATCGAGGTCGCTGTGCACCGGTGCATCGTATTCCATTCGCACGGGAGACCTTCCCGAATTGAGGTTGACGACGGGGTCCCGTCTTGCGGACCGGAGCGACCAGCGGTCAGGGGTACTTGAGGAACTCTGGCGCGTCGCCGGATGCCACCAGAGGAGCGGGCCGCCATCGCCGCGGTCGAGCAAGCGGTGGCCCTGAGCTTCAGTGCATCGACAGCGAGGGCACTACCCAAAAGCACAACGGCGTGAATTGCAGGACCGGCCTCTCATGAAGCCGCCGTTACTGATCGAGTTGGGTCGCCGTCAGTACTCATGCACCGTGGTGGCGATGATAGTCGCCGGCTCGTGGACGCCGGCGGCCGTACAGCCATCGAATGACGAGTGGAAGGTGCTGGTAGAACCGTACTTGATGGGCGTTGCGATGAATGGTACGACCACCATTCGGGGGCGCGACGTCGATATCGACGCGTCGGCGTCGGACATCTTCTCGAACCTACAGTTCGTCGCGATGGGTCTCGTCGTGGCGACCAAAGGCAACTGGGCTTCGGCTGGACCGGCGTCACCGGAGTGACCGTCGCGATCGGTCTTCGCGACACGCTGGATCTCTCTCTTCGACTGCATCCAGGCACGCGGAATCTCGCGTATGTCACAGGGACCTCCGAGTTCGAGAGGTATTGGCTGGCAATGGCCCGCAGGGAGTTCCGCCCCTACGCCGACCGTGTGAGGCTCGTCGAGATCGTGGGACTTCGGAATGACGAGATCCTCGAGCAAGTAGCCCGGCTGCCCAAGGCGACCGTAGTGCTCTTTCAACTGATCCCGCGGGAATCGTCGCGGCCGGCAGCAGGACTCGATGACCTCATGACGGCGATCGGCCAGCGTTTCCCGACCTACTGCTTCTTCAGGAACTTCTGCGTTGATCGTGGCGGCGTCGGCGGATCGTACTCGGATTATGCCGATCAAACGTCGAGAACAAGCGAACTCGCGGCACGCCTCCTCTCTGGCGAGAAAGCCGAAGACATTCGCGTTGTCTACGACTCCGCGCCCCACGCCACGGTCGACTCCCGCCAACTCCGGCGGTGGGACATTCCCGAGTCCGCCCTTCCACTGGGCACGGTCGTCCTGTTTCGTCAGCCCTCAAACTGGGAGCGATACCAGAAGTACCTTCCTGTGGAGTCGCGGTCATCGTCGTCCAGACCTTGCTCATCGCTGGATTGCTGTGGCAGCGCGCCCGAAGGAGGTCCGCGGGGATCGCCATCGGAAAGCTGAGCGGGCGCCTGATCCACGCGCAAGAGGAAGAACGCCGCCGCATCGCCCGGGAGCTTCACGATGACTTCAGCCAACGCCTGGCCGTGCAGTCCATCGAACTAGACCAGCTTCGCGAGAAGCTCCCCGAGTCGGAAGTCGAGGGACGTTCCCGTGCAGGGAAACTGCTGAAGGGGCTGAGGGTGATGTCGTCGGACGTCCGCGCGCTGTCTCACCGGCTCCATTCGAGCAGGCTGCAGCTCGTGGGTTTGGGGCCGGCGCTCAGCGGCCTTTGTGAAGAGGTCACCAGGAAGCACAAGGTGGACGTCTCGTTCAGGGAACACGATATCTCGATGACGCTCAGCAAGGACGTGGCTCTGTGCCTATTCCGGATCGCGCAGGAAGCGCTCAACAACGTCGTCAGGCACAGCCAGGCTAAGAGCGCGTTGGTCGAACTCACTGCGAACTCGATGGCTATCAGCCTCCTTATCTCCGACCAGGGCAAAGGGTTTGAACGCGGCTTGAACCGTACGGGCAGAGGGAATCGGGCTCATAGGCATGCGCGAGAGGCTGCGGATTGTGGGCGGCAGGCTCTCGGTAAGTTCGGGGGTCACCCGAGGGACGGACGTGCTTGCCCAAATACCCTTGTCTGGCGCTACCGGCGGAGCGCCGGGCGCAACAGGACGGGTGGAGGAAAACCAGTCATGAGTCGCCCCCGAGTCCTGATAGCGGACGATCACCAGATGTTGGCTGATGCCTTGACGACGATGCTGGAGCCTCGTTGCGACGTCGTCGGCCGGGTAAAGGACGGGCGGGAGCTCGTGGACGCCGCAGGAGGATTGCAGCCAGACGTTATCGTCTTGGACATTGCCATGCCTCGCCTGAACGGGCTGGACGCGGCCCGGCAGCTGAAGGCCAAGATGCCTGGCGTGAAGTTGATCTTCATGACCATGCATGAAGATCCCTACCTGGTGGGTGAGGCGTTCCGGGCCGGGGCCTCCGCGTTCCTGCTGAAGGAGGCTGCCGCGTCGGAGCTGACTGATGCACTCGACGCCGTACTGAGGGGCCGTACCTACGTCACGCCCAGCGCCGCGGAAGGCGCAGCCGCCATCGCCTTGCGCGACCCCAGGAGCCGGGACCACGCCCCGGAGGCTACTCCCAGGGAGCGGGAGGTCATTCAGCTACTGGCAGAGGGCCGTTCCATGAAGGAGATCGCCGACGCGCTGCACATCACGGTCCGAACCGTGGCAGGGCACAAGTACAGCGTCATGGAGCGGCTGCTTCTGAAGACCAACGCCGACGTGGTCCGATACGATATCAAGCACAGGATCATCTCGATCTAGTCTCATCCGAGGGGCTTCGCCCCTCGGACTCCCCTACACGCTCTCTCGCGGGCCGCTTCGCCGGCGCGCTACGGTCGCGTGGCTCGCTCGCGGGCTCGCTCGCACCTTGGAACGAGCACAAGGTTTATGAGCCAGCTTCTAGCCGGGTCGAGCACCGCGTCGATCCCGCCGCAGTTGTTCCGTCGTACCGTCAGTTCTACGGGTAGACGCCTGCCTCGATGAAGCGCACTGTGAACGCAGAGGTGCGTCCTGGATTCGACCACTATGGGGGGCTCGTCGACGAAAGCACCTGCGACAACGCGAGTGCTCGTTGTCGACGACCAGCGTCCCATCCTGGACCTGGTGGCCGACCTGCTGGCAGGTTCATTCGATGTCGTCGGTCTGGTCTCCGACAGCCGTGCGGCCGTCGAGGCGGTCCTGACCCTCGAACCCGATCTTGTAGTCCTGGACATCTCGATGCCCGGCATAAACGGAATCGACGTCGCTGCGGACTCCGAACATCGAACCGGCTGGCAACGGGCGGTGCGATGTTCACCGACTGTTACGGCCAACAGTCTGCACTGCCGGGCGTGCGTCGTTCATCTCGGGGCAGAACCCCTTCCGCACCGGATTGCTGACAATCGGCATGCCGGGATCGAAGCAGGGAATTCGCGCCCAGGACCCGACGATCGCCGAGTTGCTGAAGCCGCACGGCTACATGACTTTCCAGATCGGCAAGAATCACCTCGGTGATCGCGAACGAGTGCTTGCCGACGGTGCACGGATTCGACGAGTTCTACGGCAACCTCTACCACCTGAACTCGGAACAAGAGCCGGAATGCCCGGATTACCCGAAAGACCGCCGCGTTCAAGCAGAACTTCGGTCCGCGCGGCGTCCTGGACAGTGTCGCGACCACGGTGGACGATCCGACCGAGCAGCCACGCTGGGGCCGGGTCGGCAAGCAGAAGATCAAGGACACGGGTCCGCTGACCAGCAAGCGCATGGAAACCGTCGAGGATGACCTCCTGGCACGGTCGCTGGCTGACATCGAAAAGGCGCACAAGGCTGGGAAGCCATTCTTCCTGTGGCACAACTCGACCCGCAACCACGTCTGGATTCACCTCGACGACAAGTGGAAGAACAAGACCGGGCTATGGCGAGTTCGCGGACGGGATGGCGGAACTCGACTACGTGACCGGCAAGCTGCTCGACAAGCTCGACGAGCTGGGCATCGCCGACAACACGATCGTCATGTTTTCCACGGACAACGGCGCCGAGATCTTCAGTTGGCCGCAGGGCGGTTGTCATGCGTTCCGGGGCGAGAAGGGCCTTACCAACTGAAGGCGGCTTCCGCGTTCCCGCTGCTCGTCCGCTGGCCCGGCGTCGTCAAGCCCGGCACGGTCATCAACGACATCTTCTCCCACGAGGACTGGATGCCGACGTTGCTGGCCGCTGCCGGCGATCCCGACGTCAAGGAGAAGCTGCTCAAGGGCATGACAGGTCGGCGACAAGACCTTCAAGGCGCACATCGACGGCTACAACCAGATGGACCTGCTGGCCGGGAAGGGGCCGGGTCAGCGCAAGGAGATTCTCTATTTCGACGGCGATGGCGATCTGAACGCTCTGCGCCACGGGGACTGGAAGATCATCTTCACCGAGATGTCGGGCAATCTCCCCACGGCCTGGCACAAGACGCCCAGCTGCTGCCGTTCGATCGTCAGTCTCCGCCAGGACCCCTACGAGCGCTTCATGACCAGTCGCAGTTTTACACCAAGCGGTACGCGGACCGGATGTTCATGATGGTGCCGGCTCAGACGATCATCGGAACATACCTGGAGAGCTTGAAAGAATTCGCTCCGGTCAGGGGCTCGAGCCTGAGCATCAGCAAGGTGCTGGATAGCGTCGATGCAAGGTTCGTCGAAATAGCGGGCCCGGCGTTTAGAGGCGAGCCGGAGGCGGGGCACACGCGCCGCCTCCGGCCGACATATCGTCGCGCGTGGACGTCTGACCAGCTCGATACTTCCTGGAGAACGGACTCATGTCGGTTGCAGATTGCAGCCACAGTCGGCGCCCCGACCGCGCCACCGCGCTTTCACATGCTCGCGAAGCCGACCGGACGCGGCCTGCAATCTGGACTGCAAGTACTGCTTCTTCCTCTCGAAGGAGGTGCTCTACCCCAACGAAAAGCTGCGGATGCCCGACGATGTACTGGAGGAATACATCAAGCAACTGCTGGAATCGCATCGCACGCCGACGGTCACCGTCGCGTGGCAAGGCGGCGAGCCGACGCTGATGGGCCTCGAATTCTACCGACGTTCGATCGAGTACGTCCGCAAATATCAGAAGCCAGAGCAGCGCGTCGAGTACACGTTCCAGACCAACGGCGTTCTGCTCGACGACGAATGGGCCGCATTCTTCAAGGAGCATGACGTCCTGGTCGGATTGAGCGTGGACGGCCCGCGGGATATCCATGACGCCTACCGAGTGGACAAAGGCGGGCCGGGGCACCTTCGATCAGGTGATGCGGGGCCTGGAGTATCTCCGCAAACATGGCGTCAGGTTCAACATCCTGTGCACCGTCCACGCCGCCAACGGCGACCGCGGCCGCGACGTCTATCGCTTCTTTCCGAGACGTCCTCAAAGCCGCAGTGGATGCAGTTCATTCCGATCATCGAACGCGCAACCCTGGACACGCTGCCCATCGCCAACCTGGGCTGGCGCGAGCGACCGGGCGCACAGCGGCTGCTATACACGCAGTCGGGCAGCCTGGTGACGAAGCGCTCGGTCACGCCGGAGCAGTACGGGCGGTTTCTGATCGACATCTTCGAGGAGTGGGTGCGCAAGGACGTCGGCAAGATCTACGTCCAGCTGTTTGATGTGACGCTCGAGGCGTACTTCGGGGCCTACAAGCTCTGCATCCACGCGCCGACGTGCGGCTATGGTCCGGCGATCGAACACAACGGCGACGTCTATACGTGCGATCACTACGTCGAACCCGCCTACCGCCTCGGGAACATCGGCGAGACACACATGATCGACATGGTGGCCTCGCCGAAACAACGCCGGTTCGGTCTCGACAAACAGGCGACGCTCACCAGGCAATGCCTCGAGTGCGACGTCCGATTTCTGTGCAACGGTGGATGCCCGAAGGATCGCTTCGTGAATTCCGCCGACGGCGAGCCCGGACACAACTACCTCTGTGCCGGGTTCAAGTCATTTTTCGACCACGTCAGGCCGGGGATGGAGACGATGGCGCAGCTGATACGCAGCGGCCAGTCCCCTGTCGACATCATGCAGATCTATGCCGCGAAGGAGTACGCCGGCGGCCGTAATGGCGCCTGTTACTGTGGGACCGGGAAGAAGTTCAAGCGCTGCCACGGTACGTCCGGTTGAGGGAGCCGACGCCCGTGAGTCACCAGGTGGGCTTCAGTCGCTCGCGCTGTCGCGAACCATAATCGTGCTCCCCTCACTACGTGCGTTACGCATTCGAGTCCTGGGGTGGCACGCCACCATCATCGGTTGGATCTCCCGCGTCATCGGCGAGTCGGAACGTTCCGGCCTCAGCCGAATCGAGAAGGGAACGAGCGCGAGGGACATCTGCTTCGGCCACACAGATCTCGACGGCGCCGAGGCCGTCGATGGTGAGACCGTGCGTGTGCCGCAGCGACTCGCCGCGCTCTGCCGACGGAATGCCAGCTGCCTCGAGAAAAGTGCGGACCTGCACCGCCTGAATCTCACCGTTCGCGACAAACACGCACCGCAGCTGCTGGTCCATCCATCCAATCTCCAATGTCCTGTCATGGCCGAATCACTTCGACCCCAGCTTCAATCGCTCGCCGATACGGCTCTGGACCGTGGTCTTCGTGTAGCTTTCGAGGACCTTGATGTAGTTTCCGCGCACGAACGCGCTCGAGTCCATGACTGCCTGCTGGCTCATCGAGCCGCGCATCTGGTCGACGGATTCGTATCCCTTCTTCTCCATCCAGTCCGTCATCTCGGCGAGGAGACGCGCGAAAAACGGCGGGCCCTGCTGCAGCAGGGCGGCCGTGCTCATCACGACGTCCGCGCCCGCCATCAGGTACTTGATGGCCTCGACGGCACTATGGACGCCGGTGGTCGCCGCCAGCGAGGCCGACACCCGGCCGTACAGCAGCGCGATCCAGAGCAGCGGCAACCGAATCTCGTCGGGGCGGCTCAGCGTGAGCGATGGCACGACGGTGCGGGTCTCGATGTCGAAGTCGGGCTGATAGAAGCGATTGAAAAGCACGAGCGCGTCAGCGCCGGCTTCGTCCAATTGACTGGCCATGTCCGCAAACGAGCTGAAGTACGGTCCGACCTTGATCGCGACCGGGACCGCCACCGTCGACTTGACCGCCGACAGCACGTTGACGTACTGCCGCTCGACCTCCGCTCCGGATTGAAACGTTTCGGCAGGAATGTAGTAGACATTCAGCTCGATGCCGCTTGCGCCCGCATCCTCCATCTCCTTCGCGAAGCTCACCCAGCCGTGCTCGCTGACGCCGTTCAGGCTCGCGATAATCGGAATGTCGACGGCTTCGGTGGCGCTGCGAATCAAATCCAGGTACTGACCAGGACCGACGTCGTAGTCCTGAATCTCGGGAAAGTACGACGCGGCTTCGCCGAAGCTGTCCCGGCCGATGTTGAAAAAGTGCTCCAGCGCGGCCGAGTCGTGACGGATCTGTTCCTCGAACAGCGAGAACATCACGACGGCGGCTGCACCGTTGTCTTCGAGGCGACGAATGGTATCGAGGCTCTCCGAGAGCGGAGACGCCGAGGCCACCAGTGGATTCTTGAGCGTCAGGCCCATGTAGCGAGTAGTCATGTCCATGGTGTGTCTCCGGCTGCTTACTGCTTCGTCGTGTCTTTCACGGCCGTGACAGCCGGCGCCGGCACGTGACTGCCAGCCTCACCCTGGCCGCGTCGCGCCGTTGCCGGCCACCGGTCGGCCAGGTTGGAGTAGACGCGCCACCGCTGATCGATGTCTTCCTGCGCCAGGCCGAGCAGGCGCTTTGCCTCGCTCGGGTTCGTGTACGAGAGCATCTTGTAGCGGATCTCGTTGTAGGCGTATGCCTTCAGCGGAATCGACGGGGCCTGCGAGTCGAGCACGAACTCCTGCCGGTCCCGGCCGGCCGCCGGCGGCTTGAAGCGATAGAGCGGCCAGTGCCCAGACTCGACCGCCAGCTTCTGCTGCCGCATCCCGAAGCGCATGTTGATGCCATGGGCGATGCAGTGGCTGTAGGCGATGATGAGCGACGGCCCATCGTGCGCCTCGGCTTCGAGAAACGCATCCATCGTCTGTTGTGATGATGCGCCCATGGCAATCTGCGCGACGTAGACGTTCCCGTAGGCCACCGCCATCAGGCCGAGATCCTTCTTTCGGCCCTGCTTTCCGCCAGCCGCAAACTTGGCCACGCCGCCGCGCGGGGTCGACTTCGAGGCCTGGCCGCCGGTATTCGAATACACCTCGGTGTCGAGGACGAGGATGTTGACGTTCCGGCCCGAGGCCAGCACGTGATCCAGACCGCCATAGCCAATGTCGTAGGCCCACCCATCGCCGCCGACAATCCAGACGCTCTTTCGCACCAGGTGCTTCGCGATCGTGCGCAAGCGATGGGCTGTCGGATCGGCAATGGACTCCAACATCTGCTCGAGCGCCGCCACGCGATCTCGCTGCGCGTCGACGTCCTCCTGGCTGATCTGGCGGCGCGTCGAGCAGGTCCCGAACGCGCGCCGGCCCGAGCTGTGGCGCCAGATTCGCGAGCAGGCGCTCCGCCTCCTCGCGCTGCTTGTCGAGTGACAGCCGGAAGCCGAGCCCGAACTCGGCGTTGTCCTCGAAGAGCGAATTCGCCCAGGCCGGCCCGCGACCCTGCTTGTTGACCGACCAGGGAGTCGTGGGCAGATTGCCCCCGTAGATGGACGAACAGCCGGTGGCATTGGCCACGAGCAAACGATCGCCGAAGAGCTGCGTGAGGAGTCGCAGGTAGGGCGTTTCGCCACAGCCGGCACATGCGCCGGAGAACTCGAAGAGCGGCGTCAAGTACTGAGCGCCCCGCACCAGCTCCGCATCCAGCCCGGCCGGCTTATTGTCGGGCAGCGTGTCGAAGAACGCGAAGTTCCGGCGTTCGCGGACGAGGATCGGCGCCTTCGCTTCCATGTTGATGGCGCGGATCCCTGCCGCCTCAGGACTTCGCACCGGGCACGCCTCGACGCAGAGCTCGCACCCGGTGCAGTCCTCGACGGCCACCTGGAGCGTGTACCGCAGGTTGGGAAACCCGCGGCCGGCCAGGGGGGCGGACGCAAAACCTTCGGGCGCGTTGGCCAGCCATGGATCGTCGTAATAGCGCGCGCGAATCGTGGCGTGCGGGCACACCATCACGCAGTTTCCGCACTGGATGCACAGCTCTGGCTTCCAGACCGGGACGCTGTCGGAGATGTTCCGCTTCTCCCATCGGGCCGTCGCAGGCGGGTACGTGCCATCCACAGGGAACGCGCTGACTGGCAGCTCGTTGCCGCGCCCCGCGATCATCATGGCCGTCACCTGCCTGACGAAATCGGGCGCGTGCGCGGGCACGAGCGGGATTGGCTCGCGCGTGCTCGTCGCGCGCGGCCGGCAGCACGACTTCATGCAGGTTCTCGAGCGTGCGATCGACAGCCGCGAAATTGCTCTCGACCAGTTCCTTCCCTTTGCGAGCGTAGGTCGACCGGATGGCATCCTTGATCTGTGCGATCGCTTCGTCGCGGGGCAGCACGCCCGAAATCGCGAAGAAGCAGGTCTGCATGATGGTGTTGATCCGACCGGGCATGCCCGCCTCGATCGCCACGCGGTCCGCGTCGATCACGTAGAGCCGGATATGTTTGCGGATGAGTTCCTCCTGCATCGTTCGGGGGAGCTCACCCCAGACCTCGCCCGGAGCGAACGGGCTGTTGAGCAGGAACACCGCGCCGTCGGTCGCCTCGTCGAGCATGTCGATGCGCTCGACGAACTGGAATTGATGGCAGGCGATGAACTGCGCCTGCTGCACGAGGTACGTCGATCGGATCGGCTGCGGTCCGAAACGGAGGTGCGATGTGGTGCGCGACCCGGATTTCTTCGAGTCGTAGACGAAGAAGCCCTGCGCGTAGCCAGGAGTCTGCTCGCCGATGATCTTGATCGAGTTCTTGTTCGCTCCAACGGTGCCGTCGGCGCCGAGGCCGTAGAAAATACAGCCGACGACGTCGGCTGCCTCGGTGATGAACCGAGCGTCGTATTCGAGGCTGGTCTTCGAGACGTCGTCCTGTGATGCCGATCGTGAAGTGGTTCTTCGGCGATGCCGACGCGAGATTGTCGAACACGCTCTTGACCATCGCCGGCGTGAACTCCTTCGACGCGAGGCCGTAGCGCCCCCCGACAATCCGCGGCATCTCGAGGCCGGCGCTTGTCGGCCATCGCCTCGGCGAAGGCCGTCACCACGTCCTGATACAGCGGCTCGCCGGACGCACCGGGTTCCTTGGTTCGATCGAGCACCGCGATCGCCTTGGCGGAGCGGGGAACAGCGTCCAGCAGATGACTCGCCGAAAACGGTCGGAACAGGTGCACCTGCACGACGCCCAGCTTCGCCCCGCGGCCATTCAGGTACTCGATGGTCTCCCTGACGGTCTCGACGCCCGAGCCCATGAGCACGAGCACGTGCTCAGCGTCGGCGGCGCCAAAATACTCGAACAGCCGGTAGTGGCGTCCGGTCAGAGCGGCGAATCGATCCATCGCGCCCTGGACGATCGACGGGACCATCGCGTGAAAGGTGTTCGCTCGCTCGCGACCCTGGAAGAAGACGTCCGGGTCCTGTGCGACGCCACGCACGACGGGCCGGTCCGGATCCAGCGCTCGCGCGCGATGTGCCAACACCAGCTCGTCATCGATCATGGCCCGCACGTCGTCGTCGGAGAGGACTTCGATCTTGCTGACCTCGTGCGACGTGCGGAATCCGTCGAAGAAGTGCACGAACGGAATGCGCGACGCCAGCGTGGCGCTCTGCGCGACGAGCGCGAGGTCGTGCGCTTCCTGCACGGAGCTCGAACAGAGCATCGCCCAGCCGGTCATCCGGGCGGCCATGACGTCGGAGTGATCGCCGAAGATCGAGAGTGCCTGGGACGCCAGCGCGCGTGCCGCGACGTGGAACACCGTCGGCGTCAGCTCGCCGGCGATCTTGAACATGTTCGGGATCATCAACAGTAAACCCTGGGAGGCCGTGAACGTGGTCGTCAGGGCGCCGGTCTGCAGCGCGCCGTGCACCGCCCCCGCGGCGCCCCCTTCGCTCTGCATTTCGACGACGTGCGGCACCGTCCCCCAGATGTTGGGCTTGCCTTCGGACGCCCACTGGTCTGCCAACTCCCCCATCGTCGACGAGGGCGTGATCGGGTAGATCGCGCAGATTTCGTTCGTGCGGTAGGCAATCGAGGCTGCGGCTTCGTTACCGTCCAGAGTTTTGACGCTTTTCGTCATGACGTCTTCCCTCGTTTGCCAGCACGAGCGAAACAGATCTACACGTCGGCCGCTGCCGTGGCGACGGGCTCCGGGACCATCGTGATCGCACCGCATGGGCACTGGTCGTAACAGATCGCGCAGCCGGTGCACTTGTCCAAGTCGTATTCGTACCGCCGGCCCAGGCCCAGCTTGATGACGGCCAGCTCGGGGCACGCCGAGAAGCACCCATCACACTCGAAGCAATTGCCGCAGGACAAGCAGCGCTGGGCCTCGTAGCGCGCCGCGGTCGCATCGAGCCCGGCGACCACTTCGTCGAACGTGTGCCGCCTGCGCTCGAAGTCGATCGAGCTCTGACCGCGCTGTTTCGCCTCGGCGTGATACCACAGCCGCAGCATCTCGAACGTTGCGATCTCGTGCTTGGTCTGCTTCGTTCGCGTCTCGTTGCGAAGCCAGGCGTCGATGTGCTGCGCGGCCTTCTTTCCGTGCCCGACAGCAGTTGTGACCGTCCGTGCGTACGGCACCATATCGCCGCCCGCAAACACGCCTGAGCAGCCGGTCTGCATGTCGGTCCCGACGACCACTGTTCCGTCGTTCTTGAAGGTGATGCCAGGGACGTTCTTCAGAAACGTCGTGTCGGTGTCTTGTCCGAGGGCCAGAATCACGGAATCGGCTTCGAGCGTCTCGAACTCGCCGGTCGGCACCGGATAGCGGTTCTCGTCGAGCCGCATCACCTCGACATGAAGCGTCGTGCCATCGATCTCCTTGATTGTGCGGAGCCAGTGGATCTTGACGCCTTCTTCAATCGCTTCGTCCGCCTCGAAGTCATGGGCGGGCATCTGCTCGCGCGTCCGGCGATAGATGATGAGTGGTTCCGCGCCGAGCCTCGCGGCCGTCCGAGCCGCATCCATCGCCGTATTGCCGCCACCGTAGATCGCCACCCGCCGGCCAATCCGCGGCATCTGCTCAGCTGTCTCGACGTCCTTGAGGAACTGCAGGGCATCGTAGACCTTCCCGGCGTCCCGCGCGGGGATGTCCTGGCGCTTGCTGAGGTGGGCGCCGACGGCGAGAAAGACCGCATCGAACCGCCCGTTGGACTTCTCGGCCACGAGATCGGTGACATTGTGGTTCAGGACGATCTCGACTCCGATTTTGCGGATGCGTTCGATCTCGCCGTCAAGCACCTCGCGTGGCAGTCGGTACTTCGGAATGCCGAAGTGCATCATGCCGCCCGCCATCGGTCCCGCCTCGTAGACGACGACCTTGTGGCCGCGGCGTGCCAGATGCCAGGCTGCCGAGAGACCGCTCGGTCCAGCGCCGACGACGAGGACGCGCCGATGTGATGGCGGTTCGTCAGGTGCGACGGTCCACCCCTGACGGAGTGCCATGTCTCCGAGGAACCGCTCGACCGCATGGATGCTGACCGCTTCGTCTACGTCCTTGCGGTTGCACGCGTCCTCGCACGGGTGATAGCAGACCCGGCCGTGGACGGCCGGCATCGGATTGTCGCGGACGATGATGTCCCAGGCCTCGCGGTAGCGGCCCGCTTGCGCCTCGGAGAGCCACGCCTGGACGTTTTCGCCGGCCGGACAGGCGTGATTGCACGGCGGCAGGCGGTCCACGTAAACCGGGCGCATCGTGCGGATTGTCGGCAATCGAGACGCTCCTTTCATTGCGACATGAAGAGCAACTGGCGAGCCACCGCCCGTTTCAGCGCAGAGAGGCGCTGGCCCGTCGCCTTTCCCAGCCCGCTCCTGATTCCACTGCGAAGAATTCCCCAGTCCTGGGAGAATTCCCGCTGCGGGCAGCGCTGCGATTGACTTTCTGGCCTGCGCGCGACGTTGAGATCCGGAGAATGCATACAGGTCGACTTGGTACAACCGTTGCTCAAGAACCACCAGGGGCCTCATGGCAATCACGTCGGCGTGGTGTTCGGTGCTTCAGGCGAACGTCTCGAGACTGACGACCCTCGAAGGCGAAGTGTCGACCGTCATCTGTCCCGAGTTCGAGGCGGTGACGAGAACGCTGCCGGCTGAAGAAGGCTGCAGTTCTTGGGGGTCCACTTTCGCAGCTGCTCGAGCGCGTGTCCGAAGAGACGCTCGCCAACCCGACGTCTCGATGCAATCTCGCGTGACGAGTTCCAACCCCGCCAGTCAAGTTCTTGGTGAAGAGCGTTCCCGCGTCAGCGCGGACTCATTGAACAATCCGGCCCAGTGCTCAGCTGATCAGAAGTGCGGAATCGTTCGCGCGTGACGCTGGAAATTCCTGCGCCTTGGCGCAGTCCGGCAAGGCGTGCCCGGTGTACTTCTCATGGGGCTGGGCTGCAGCCGGCGTAACCGTTCACAGAGCTGACGTTAGCGACCCGCTTGCAACGTGACGCGGAGGCGTGAAGATCCGGGACGGTGGCACTCGTCTTGCCTCCACTCTTCGGAGGTTTGGCAATTATTCCGGTTCACGCATTCTTCATCGGAGGGTACCATGACGACCACACTTCTCGAGAACACACCGAAAGAGATCCTCAAGAGAGAGGAGCCACTTGCCGAGTTCGAGCTCTTCGGACCAGGGTTCGTAGGCGAGTTCCTCGCCGACATGGGGCGATTCGCCGAAGAAATCGACCCAATCTTTGCCGGCCTCGGCCTCAAGCGACGCGGGATCCTCCCGTATGTTCGCCGCGCGCCGCTGGCCGCACCGTGGATTCCGAACATCGAGATGTTCTACGCGAACGCAGCCATCGTCGTACGCGCCGAACTTCCGGGCATGACGAAGGAGGAAGTCAAGGTTGAGATCGTCAAGGAGCTTCTGACAATCGAAGGTGAGCGCAAGTACGAGAAAGAGGTCACAAAGAAAGGGTATTTCACGACTGAACGCGCGTACGGCACTTTCTTTCGTCGCATTCCCCTTCCCGAGGAGGCGAAGATCGGCGAGGCGAAGGCGATTTTCAAGAACGGTGTGCTCGAAGTGACGATTCCGATGACACTGGTTCCTGAAATCGAGAAACGCACCGTCAAGATTGAAGGCTGACAGTCCGTTCGAGTCGGCGGTGACGGTTTCAGAGGGGTGGCCCGACTGGGCCACCCCTTCGCACGACTGCTCACGTGCTAATCTGCCGCGCGTTCCTGGATGCCCTGAAGGTATTTGACGATCGCGTCGATTCGCGCCTTCGCGGAACCAGAGGTTCCGCCCTCTCGCGAGTCTCTGAAGACATCACCCCAGACCGGCATGTCCCGATCGCCGTGAGAGGGCACGTCGCGGCCGTCGATGATCCGCTGGACGCGTTCGTTCGGAAACACGCCGCCATTCCTCGCGGTGAACTTCGTCAGGTCGGGTGGCATGCGTCGCAGTTGATCGGCGAGCGGTCCGTTGCCTCGCCCGTTCGGTCCGTGGCACGTCGCACAATGCGTTTTGAAGAGTCTTGCACCTAAATCGTCCGGCCCGGTGGACGGCTCCTGCAGTGTCTCGACGTGTGTGACGATGTTCTCAATGCGCAGCCTCACTCGAGGCTCTGACGGATCGAGCCCGCGGAAAATAGGACCCCATGGGGGCATGTCACTGGAGCCATGTGCGGTCACCGGGCGGCCGGTACCCGTAACAACGGCGAGCACGCGATCCTTCGGAAAAGAGCCGCCGTTTCGTCGGGCCAGCGAAGTCAGGTCCGTTGGGCGGGTCTTGAGGGCCGGCACTATCGGCCCGTCGCCTTTTCCTGTTTTGCCGTGACAGGCCGCGCAGTAGAACTCGAATGAATCGCGCCCCGTGATCGAGTCCAGGATCAGCGGCGGCGGAGACTGGCCTCGCCCGAGAACAGCCGATTGCGCCACGACGTTCATTGCGACGGTCGCGGATGTGAGCACGACGACAGCGAACAGCGGTCGCTGGACTCGCATGATTTCAGCCTCCGGGCGAATGTGCCGGTTTTCGGTGATGCACGTTGGGGTTGCCGAGTCCGTGGACACGCGACTCCCCAATGGCGTCAGGAAAACGTGCAAACAGACTGCCGGCAGTCAATTGTGTGGCATCGCCGCACCTGAACACATATAGAGACCGCGTGCTGGGGAAGATTCCCCGGTGTTGTGAACAAACTCGTGGATCGTTGGCTGCAATCGATTGAAGCCATCGCTCGCAATTGAGTTCTGGAATCCTGCAACTGCCGGAAAGCCGGCGATTTGCCGTCGTCCCGCCAGCACGTCGCGCATGTCGTGCCGTCGGTATAGCGGTTGCTGGATCAACTCATGTCGGCGAGCGACAAGGAGTTGCACCGATGGACCTGCGCATCCGAATCGAGAATGTTCTGACTCGCTTGCGCCCTTACTTGCAGGCCGATGGAGGCGACATCGAGTTGCTCGACGTGATAGGTAGCAAGGCGAGAGTGCGTTTGACTGGCAAATGCGCGGGCTGCCCCAGCGCCCACTTGACGCTGTACGTCGGCGTTGAGATGGCGATTAGAGAAGAGATTGCCGAGTTCGAAGAGCTCATCGTGGAGTGATGCGCCGCAGGTGATCTATGGCCAGATTCGACGATCCGCTTAAGACCTCCGGATCTACCGCGAGCAGCCGCAGTTCCTCTCGCAGGGCTGGGCGCGAGCCATTTTCGATCGATTCCGTTGTCGTGGGAACCAGCGCACGAATGCGCGGCGTGTTCGATTTCGTTCGCGTCATTGCCAACAGCGAAAGCACCGTCCTCATCACCGGCGAAAGCGGCACCGGCAAAGAGATGATCGCCAATCTGGTTCACCATTCGAGCTCGCGACGGCATCGACCCTTTGTCGCGGTGAGCTGCGCGATTCTCTCCGAGACACTCATCGAGTCGGAGCTGTTCGGTCACGAGCGCGGTGCCTTCACCAATGCGATCAAGGAGCGGCCCGGCCGGTTCGAGCTTGCAGACGGCGGCACACTGTTCCTCGACGACATCGACGATGTGCCGCTGGCGATGCAAGTAAAGCTCCTCCGCGTGCTTCAGACGCGAACTGTCGAGCGGGTCGGCGCGGTTCGATCGATTCCTGTGGACGTCCGCGTCCTGACCGGCAGCAAGCGCGACCTGCGAGCGCTCGTGGCGGATGGGACTTTTCGGGACGACCTTTTCTACCGCCTCAACGTGATTCCGATTCAGCTTCCACCGCTGCGCGAGCGTTCCGAAGACATTCCGATGCTCGTGGACCATTTTTTCAGGCGGTACTTCCGATCCCGCGGCAAGGAGCCGAAGCCCGTGTCGCCCGCAGTGCTGGAGGCGTTCCGCCGTTATCCCTGGCCAGGGAACGTCCGCGAGCTTGAAAACGCCTGCGAACGGATCGCACAGACGTGCATCTGCGATTCGGTGATGGCGGGATGCGTGCCTGCGACAGTGTTTTTTCACAAGTCAGCCGGTACGCAGCCGTCCACGACGGCCGATCGGGAGCATCCCGCAGGCGCCTCGCTGGACGATCGCATCCGGGAGGTGGAGACCAATCTCATCGGGTGGGCACTGAAGGCCAGCCACGGGAACAAGTCAAGAGCGGCGGCGCTGCTGAAGGTGAAACGATCGACCTTGGGCGATCGCATCAAGAAGCTCGGCCTCGGCCATCTGGAAAGTGTCGGCCCTGATGTCGCGCCGGGGGCCACGCCATCGACGAGTGGAGAGTAAATGCCCGACCATAACGCGAAAGTCGTCTATTGGCACCGCGAATTCCCACCTCTCGACGCAGAGGTGATCGGTGAACACACGATCGAGGCGACGAGCGGTCACGTGCCTGGCACCATCGCGCATCGCGACGATCTGTGGCACGTATGCTACGACGACCTCATCACTCAGACCCGCCTGCGCCTGGAGCAGGAAGTAACTCGCCTGGGCGGTCACTATGCGCACGTCTTTGACGAGGCGATCGATAGCCGGCGCGACGATGCCAAGGGCGAGGCCTGGTTGCACGGCCGCTTCGCCTACGTTTTGTATCGCCGTCCGTCAACCGGAAACAATCGGCCAGGGAACGAAAGGCCAGCCCCGTCAGTCGCGGACCGAACCGGGGCCGGAGCAACCCGCGGGTGAAACCATGGCCCTCACGTCGAGCTGGTGTTGTGTCCTGCAGAGTAACGTCACGCGAGTGACCGATCTCGAAGGCGAGGTCGTTTCCGTTATCTGCCCTGAATTCGAAGCGCCCACAGGCACCTGTCGCTTGAAAAGGAGCGCGTTCCAAGACGGCCTGCTCTCGGAGTTACTTCGGCGCGCAGACGAGAACCCGATCGAGAATCCGGCGGCGCGATGCACGCTCGCCTGATCACGGCTGGGCGTTGGTTTGCGCGCCCACACGCAGCGTCGGGCCATGTCACCAGGCGCGCGAATTCCTATTTCACCTGCAGCGTCTCGAGGTACTTCACCAGGTTCTGGACGCGCAGGAGGGCTGTTCGATCGTCCGGGCCCGCGCCGACACTGCGGAATACGGACCCCCACATCGGCATCTCGCGCTTGCCATGCGCCGTCATTTCGGAACCACCCTCGATGATGCTGGTAACCTCCACGGACGGGAATACCCCTTTCCGGCGCTTCGCGATCGTCGTGAGATCGGCCGGAGGGATCTTCAGCGCCGGCGCTGCCGGACCGTTTCCCTTGGCGTCGGTGCCGTGGCAGACGGCGCAATACTCCTGGTAGTTGTCCTTCCCCTCGACGGAGTTAATCGCTTGCGCCGGCACTTTCTTGATGGTGGGCTTGTCCTGTGCCGCCAGCGGGCCGAGGGCCGAGAGCAGGAGGCCCACGCCGGCAAACCACGGTCCGAGACGCGTTGACATAGGCACCTCCAACGGATCCCGCGTGTGATTGATCGCCGAGAAATCGGCGAACTATCCGAGTTCAGCGTCGGCTCTTCAAGATGCGTGCCCGGCTCTGTCGCGGTCCACGCGCCGTCACCGTCGAGCCGCCGCGATCCGGTGCCGGAATTCCGGCAATCGAACCTTCGCCGGCCGCCCCGTTCTGCAATCTCGCGCTCAAATGCGCGCGCGCCTCGCCCTGGTGCCGTGGCACCGTGATTGCTGCGAGCGGCACAAACCTGCGCGACGCCGACGGGTGTTCCGGCCTGTTCGACTCCGTGGAGCGTTTATGCTCGACCGAGAGAAGATCGTCGCCGTGCTGAAGAAGCGCTTCGCCGGTGCGGGTGTCGACCAGATCGCTGCCGCAACGAATGCGATTGTTGGTCTGGATGACGAGTGGGAAGAGCTGACGGCAGCCGACACGCATCCCTGTTCTGATTCCTGTTACCTGGCAAAAGTGATAGAAGAAGGGGCGCGATTCAAAGTATTCAGGAGACGGGCGGACGACTAACGCGTGCCGGAATTCCGGCACGCTCGATTTGGGGCTGCAAGGTGGGAGAGACACCCCATGAATTCGACATTCCTCGACGCGCTCGTCGCCTACATGGTCAGCCTGAAGAAGAGGTAGCCGAGCCTGTTTATGCGATCCGTTCTGGCTATCGCCCTGCGCAACCGCATCTCGGGGATCGGCGTCGCATTGACAACGGCAAGTGCGCTGCTGTTCCTGTTCCTCATCGCGCTCGAACTGCTCGGATTTCTCACGAACCCGTACGTTGGCATCATCATCTTCGTGTTGGTGCCGGCGCTGTTCGTCCTCGGGTTGCTGCTCATTCCCGTGGGGCTGTGGCGCGATCGCCGGCGCAGGCGGGGTGAGGCGCTACCGCCATCCTGGCCCCAGGTGAATCTGAAGGATCCGGCGACTCGCCGCATGGTGACCTTCATCGCGTTCGCCACCCTTGTGAATCTCGGGATCATCTCGATGGCCAGTTACGGGGCGGTCGAGTACACCGAGTCGAAGAGCTTCTGCGGCCAGGTGTGCCACGATGTGATGGGTCCTGAATTCGTCGCGCATCAGAGTGGACTGCACGCACGGATTGACTGTGTGGCCTGCCATGTGGGACCCGGCGCCGGGGCGTTTCTGAGCGCGAAGCTGAATGGCACGCGCCAGCTCGGGCTGGTCGCGACTGGCAAGTACAGACCGACCCATTCCTACTCCCATCGAGGGCATGCCCGACGTTCAATCGACGTGCGAGCACTGTCACTCACCCGATCGGTTCATCGGCGACAAGATCAAAGTCTTCTACGAGCATGCCGATGACGAGGCCAACACCCAGACGAAGACGACGGTCCGACTGCACGTTGGCGGCGCGGTTTCAGGGACCGGAAGCGGAACCGGCATTCACTGGCATATGAACCGAGCGAACCTGGTCGAGTACGTTGCTCTGGACGAGAAACGCGAGAAGATCCCGTATATCCGCGTGACGATGTCGGACGGCAAGGTTCGCGAGTACTTCGCTGAGGGTATGACGCCCTCGGAGGTCGAAGGTCGACCCCGGCGGCGGATGGGCTGCCTCGACTGCCACAGCCGCCCCGCCCACACGTTCGGAAGCACACCCGAGCGCGCCGTCGATGCGGCACTCGGAGCTGGAGTGATCAACCCCAAGATCCCGTTTATCCGCCGCGAGGCGGTCCGTGCGCTGCGCGGTCCCTACCCCAGCCATGAGGTCGCGGTCCCTCAGATCGAGCGGGCGATCCGCGACGCGCTGAATGCCCGCATGCCGCAAGGTCTCGAGGAGGTCGATCTGCGGACGGCCATTGCGGTGACGCAGTCGGTCTATCGTCACAACGTGTTCCCCTCGATGAAGATCGACTGGGGGACCTATTCGAGTCAGCTCGGACACACCACGTCGTTGGGGTGCTTCCGCTGCCACGACGAGAACCACAAGACACGGGACGGTCTCACCATTCGTCAGGATTGCGAGTCATGTCACGTGATCGAGTGAGCCCAACGTGTCGCACGTAACTCGGGAGGATGTCGATGAAACGCTCCTACGTTCTGTTGCTCGCGGTCCTGCTCACCGGCCTCGCGCGGCCCGCGCTGGGACAGGATGCGAAAGCGGTCGACCGTGGCAAGCAGGTATTCAGTGAGCAGAAGTGCTCCCTCTGCCATGCCGTGGCGGGGAAAGGGAACCCGAAAGGCCCCCTTGATGACGTCGGCAGCAAGCTGACCGCCGACCAGATGCGCCAGTGGCTCCTCACGCCCAAGGAGATGGCGGAAAAAGAGAAGAAGACGCGCCAGCCCGCCATGCAGCCGTTCTCCAAGCTGCCGAAGGAGGACCTGGACGCCCTCGTCGCCTACTTACAGACGTTGAAGAAGAAGTAGCAGAGGCGCGATGTTCCCCGCCCGCGCGCCGATGTGGGTGCTCGCCACGGCGTCGGCGATCGTCGTGCTTGTGTTGTCCGCTCGGCCTCTGGTTGGTGGCGCGCGTGGATTGCCCCTCAGCAGCCAGTCAAATCCACCGCAAGCCGCCCCCGCGCAGGACAACTGTGCTGCCTGTCACAGCCGCCTGAACGACCGGCGTCTCAGCGCGCCAGTCACGCTGTTCTCCGGCGACATTCATCGAGAGAAGGGATTCGACTGCGCATCGTGCCATGGTGGCGACGCGTCGCGCGAAGGCGTCGACGCGATGGACCCGCGACGCGGGTACATCGGCAAGCCTCCGCACGAACGGATTCCCGACATGTGCGCGCGCTGCCACGCCGACGCGGCGTTCATGCGCCGCTACAACCCGGCGATTCGCGTGGACCAGTTGGCCGAATACCGAACGTCGGTTCACGGCCGCCGGCTTGTGGAGCAGAAGGACGTCAAAGTCGCGACGTGCGCAAGTTGTCATTCGCCGCACTCCATCCGGCCCGCCTCGGACCCTCAATCGTCGGTGCATCCGACCCACGTCGTGGATACCTGCGGCGGGTGTCATGCAAACGCGGCGTACATGGCGTCATATGGCATTCCGACGGACCAATTGGAGCTGTACAAGAAGAGTATCCACGGGCACACGCTGACGGAAGTCGGCGATCTCTCGGCGCCCACCTGCAACGACTGTCATGGGAACCACGGCGCGGTCCCGCCTGGCGTCGACTCGGTCGGCAACGTCTGCGGCCAATGCCACGCCGTACAGGGGGAGCTCTTCCGGGCGAGCCGGCATGCCACGATCTTCCGGGACATTGGTACGCCTGGTTGCGTGACCTGTCATAGCAACCATGCTGTGCTACGTGCCACAGACGCGCTGCTCGGGGTTGGCGAAGGCGCTGCCTGTGCGTCGTGTCACAGCGCGGACGACCCGTACGGACGGGCGGCGACGGAGATGCGCGCGCTCATCGATACGCTCCGGTCCGATCACGAGAGCGCGCACGCCCTGCTGCTGCGCGCCGAGCGGTCCGGTGTCGAGGTCAGCCAGGCTCAGTTCGACCTCAACAGTGCCTTCGACGCATTGGTCAAAGCGCGCGCGGCAGTACACGCCTTTACGGTGGCCGCCGTCACCGCGCCTGTCGCCGAAGGACGGGGGATCGTGGCTCGGGCGCACGCCCGGGGAGTTCGCGCCCAGGAAGAACTCCAGTTCCGCCGCCGCGGCCTCGCCGTGTCGGTGCTCATCATACTCACGCTCATTGCTGCGCTGGCTATGAAGATTCGACAGATCGAGCGGCCAGCGGGACCGGCCAGTTCCGCGACACTATCGGGAGACCGTCATGTGCCCTGAGGTTCCTCGCGACATCCAGACTGGAGCCAGGACTGAGGTTCCCATCAGCAGACGCCGCATGGTGGATTGGCTGCTCGGAACGAGTCTCGGCGCCTTTCTGCTGTCCGTCCTGTACCCGATCGCGCGGTACCTCGTGCCGCCTGCCTCGGCGGAATCGAGCGTCGCGAGCGTGACGCTACCAATCAAGGCGAGCCAGGTCAAGGCAAATAGCGGGCACATCTTCAAGTTCGGCAACCGGCCGGCCATATTGATCCGGACCGCGCGGGGGGAGCTTCGGGCGTATTCGGCGATCTGCACCCACCTGAACTGCACGGTGCAATACCGTCCCGACCTCGCACACATCTGGTGCGCATGCCACGACGGCCATTACGACCTCAACGGACGGAACATCCAGGGGCCTCCGCCACGGCCGCTCGAGATGTTCGCGGTGAATGTGAGGAACGACGAAATCGTCGTGAGAAAGACCTCGTAGGAACGGAGTCCTCGTGCGCATGTACCTCGAGAGCGTTCGTGATTGGCTGGACGCGAGAGTCGGCCTGACGGACCTCGGAACCATCGCGCGGAAGAAGGAAATCCCCATCCATCACCACTCGATTTGGTACTACCTGGGTGGCATGACGCTCTTCCTCTTCACGGTTCAGGTGGTGACAGGCATCCTGCTGTTGCTGTACTACCGGCCGAGCGCCGAGGAAGCGTACGAGTCGGTACAGTTCCTGATGGCCGAGGTGCAGTTCGGTTGGCTGATCCGGTCCATTCACGCCTGGTCGGCGAACCTGATGATCTTCGCGCTGTTCGTGCACATGCTGAGCGTCCTGCTCCTCAAGGCGTATCGGCCGCCGCGCGAGATCACGTGGTTGTCTGGCATGGCACTGTTCGGTCTGTCGCTTGGGCTCGGCTTTACGGGCTACCTGCTGCCCTGGAACACGCTGGCGCTGTTCGCGACGAAAGTCGGGACCGACATTCCGGGCGCGGTGCCGATTGTCGGCGATTTCATCCGGCTGGTCCTCCGCGGAGGAGAAGACGTGACCGGCGCGACGCTGACTCGCTTCTACGGCATTCACGTGGCCGTGCTGCCGGCGCTGACGACGGCATGTCTCGCCCTGCACGTCTATCTCGTGCAACGCCATGGCATGAGCGTCCCGCTCAGCGTCGACCGAGGTTCTCCCGTACAGAAGATGCCGTTTCTCCCGAATTTTCTGCTCCGCGATCTGATCGGCTGGCTCGTCGCAGTGGCAGTCCTCGTCTCCCTGGCAGCGTTTTTTCCGACCGAGCTAGGCGAGAAAGCGGACCCTTTTGCGTCCGCGCCCGCCAGCATCCGGCCCGAGTGGTATTTCATGTTCATGTTCCAGACCCTGAAACTGCTTCCTGCCCACGTCGTGGGGATCGAGGGGGAGACGATCGGCGTCGTGGGGTTTGGCGTGGGCGCCGTGCTCCTGGCGCTCGTCCCCTTTCTCGACCGGCGCGCGGCGCGCGGCGAACCCAGCCCCCTGGTGACGGTCGTGTCGCTGGCGCTCATTGCATACGTGGTCGCGTTCACGCTCTGGGGCTATTGGACGTAGCGCGGGGGGTGATGTCGCCAGGGGTCGACCCACAAATCAGATATGGATGGAGGTGAACGATGACGCTGCGCTCTGGTATCTACATCGTGCCGACTCACCGCTGGTACATCGAGCGGGCGGTCTGGCTCATCGCCGGCCTGTTCCTTCTCGCGTTCACGATGCTGGCAGCGTTCGTTCAACCGATGTGGGTGCTCGCGATCATCGCGCTCGGCGTGACCTCCGTCACCGTGTCGCTGACGGGGTTCTGCATCGTGGGCAATGTGCTCCACCAGCTCGGCTTCACGCCCATGCTTGGCGTGAGCGGCCCGACGCCCGGGAACCTGTACTTCATGCAGACCGATCGGTGGTACCTGGAGCGGCGCATTTATCTTGCCGTAGGAATCAACCTCTCGGTGGCCTCGGTGCTGGTGTTGGTCCACAGTTCGTGGTGGCTGCTGTTCCCGGCGTTCGTGGGCCTCGCGATGCTGGTGTTCGCCTGGACCGGGTTCTGCATCATGGCGAACAGCCTGTACTGGTTCGGCGCTGAGCCGCGCCTGGTTCCTGACCACAAGCCAGCGTCCGTCTCTCCGTCGAGCACCGGCCACACGGCGAACATCTGAGAACCGCGTCAACGGTCGCGCTGCACCTCTCAGCCGTCATCGACGTCGCTCCGCGGGGGTCGTGGCCAACCAGGCTTTGCGACGGACTGACTCGTCGCGCTCTTCTTCTTTTCTTCGAGCGCGGCGGCCACTTCGCGCACCTCGCGTTCGAGTCGAGGAATGACCACGCGCTCCAGTGGTCGCTGTGCAGTCCCCAGCCCGACCGCATTCTCCGCAGCCCTATGGGGGATCACCTCGCTATTCTGAGACAGCTGCAACGTCCGCACGCCCGCGAGCCACGCCAGCCACCCTTGGATGCCCTCGCCAGTGCGCGCCGAAATGGGCAGGAACATCGCCTGCGGCATCACACGCGCCAGCGCCTCGGCGATCGTCTCCACCCGAACGTCAGGCAGATAGGGGAGCAGGTCGATTTTCGTGATCAGCACCAGGTCAGCTTTCCGAAACATGACCGGGTACTTCAGCGGCTTGTCCTCGCCCTCTGTCACCGCCAGCGCGACGACATTGACTGCCTGGCCGAGGTCATACACCGCCGGACACACCAGGTTCCCGACGTTCTCGATAAACAGATAGTCGAGTTCGCGCCACGGAAAGTCGTGAAGGGCGCGATGCACCATCTTTGCGTCCAGATGGCATGCCGATCCCGTCGTAATCGACCGTGCCACGATGCCGGCGCGGCGCAGGCGCTCGGCATCATGATCCGTTGCCAGATCCCCGGCGAGCGCGCCGAGCCTCTGACCGGCGAGATGACGGGCGGTGGCCTCGAGCACGGCTGTCTTGCCCGAGCCCGGCGACCCCATCAGATTCACGGCCACCACCCCCCGCTCGTGGAAGTGCTCGCGGTTATGCGCCGCGGTTCGGTCGTTGCCCGCGAGAATGCTTTCGTGGACGTCCACGGCCACCACCTCGGGGTCTCCGCATCCACAGGTGTCGCACATTACGGAACCTCCATCTCAATGCGGTCGAGCATGATTTCGTCCCCGGCGGCGAGACGCGCAGGCGCACCGCACCGTGCGCAGCGAAGCATCGTGCCGGACCCCACCTCACCGTCGCAGTCCGGACACTCCCAGCGTGCCGGGACACCCGCGACGTCGAGCGTCGCCCGCTCACAGATCGTCCGCTCCCGAAAAATCTCGTACGCGGTCGTCAGCAGGCCCACGTCGACGCCGGACAGCTCTCCGATACGCACCGACAAACGATGAACCACGGTGGCATGACGTGCCCGAGCCTCGGCCTCCACGCGCTCGACCAGGGCCTGAATAATCGAGTACTCGTGCACCGTTGTATCCTCAGCCCCTCGGTCTTCCTTACCGAAAACGCGGAGCTCGTTTCGCGAAGAAGCCATCCAGCCCCTCGGCAAACTCCGCGCCGTCGGCGATCCGTGTCAGGTTGTCGATCTCGCGATCGAGATGCACGTCGAGGCGATCCATGCCCGCAGCCTGGTTCATGAGACCCTTGGCCACGCCGAGCGCGGCTGCCGGCCCCTGGCCCAGCGTCGATGCGATGCGTTGGACCTCTTCGTCGAAGGTTTCTGTCGCGAACACATCGGTGACCAAGCCCAACTCGAGCGCACGTCGAGCCGGAAGGCGCGGGTTGAGCAGCACGAGCTCCATCGCTCGCCGAAAGCCCACGAGTCGCGGCAGCATGAACGTGGAGCTCTCCGCGCCGGAGAGTCCCGTCTTCGAGTAGGCCCACTCGAACACCGCCCGTTCCGACGCGTACACGAGAATCGCAGCACATCGCGAGGCCGAAGCCGCCCGCGGCCGCGATACCATCCACGGCGGCGATGAAGGGCTTCGGCGCCCGGCGGATCTCGGCGATTGTGCTGTGGAGGTACTCCAGGATCTGCTTGAAGCGCTCACCGTACCCGGCTGGTGTGTCCCGCGCGGCGGGACTCAGGTAGCCGAGCTCTTCGGCGTCACCGCCGGCGCGGATGTACTTGAGGTCGGCGCCGCTGCAGAACACGCCCTTGACGCCTGAGAGCACGACGACCCGTACCTCGTCGTTGCGCGCCAGCGCCAGGCCGGCGCGACGAAGGTCCTGTGCGGTCCGCACGTCGAGCGAGTTGAAACGCTCGGCGCGGTCGATCGTGATGTACCCGACCGCATCGGCGACCCGGGTGCGGATGTGTTCCAGAGCGGGCTGCGGGGTCGCCATGTCAGCGGGCCTCCGCCATGAGTGGTGTCAGCACCGGCATCGGGCCTTCGCCCAGGATCGCGCCGCGAGTGTCGAGGTCCCACGGTCTGCCGAGCATGTCGGGCGTCGCACGCGCGAGCGCGGTCAGATCGACGTGCCCGGTCGCGACCAACTCGAGCGCGCTCGCGAGAAGAGGTCCCCACGTCGAACGGATCATCCACTCCTGATGCGCGTAGCTGTAGGCCTTTAGCAGATCCGCCGCGTTCCACGCGAGGGCGTCGGGCACCAGAGGCGAGACGGGAAACGACCACGAGCGCAGGAATGGCGGCCCCTCATCGAGCTCGTTCGTGACGAGGTGCACGGTCGCTCGGGTGTCCCGTTCGCCCGCAAAGACGGCGTCGCGGACGGCCCGCAGGCCCGCAAACCGTGGCCGGCCGTCTGCGGTGCACTGGGTGAGGTCGCTGTGGTGCACATTGATGATTCGATGCCGGAAGAAGGTCAGCATCGGCTCGGTGATCACGTACAGATAGCTCGTGAGCACGACGAGATCGAGGCGGAAGATCGCAAGGCGCTCGACCGTCGCGGCGTCATAGGCCGCGCGCCCCGTGAGGTCAGACACTCGGTAACCGCGGGCGTCGCAAAAACGTCGTATCGGATGAGCGATCACGGGGATTCCATGCGAAGCCGTGAGCGCTGCTTCCGCACACGAGTCCTCGCTTGTCAGGCAGCACGCGATGTCGTACAGCACGCCGCGGTTCGGATCCTCCTCGAGCAGATGCTGCAGCCCCGGGGCGCGATGCGAGTAGAGGACACCGACCCGCATTGGTGCACACCGCCGTCGGTCGGCGACCCAGCACGCTCCGTGAAGATCTTCCCATCGACTCCGCATGTACTTCCTCAGTCCTGATCCGCGTGATCCGCGTGATCCGCGTCCCGCGTCAACAAATGCGCGGCAGCGGCTCCCCCTCGGGTTCCGTGACCAGCCGCCGGCCGAATCCGGTATCCAGGATCACTGTGCCAATCCGATCTTCAGTACACGTGCCGACAATTGCCGCTTCGCGACCGAGCGCATGAGCGCGCAGCGCGTTGAGCACCGCGTTTGCGGCGTCCGGCCGCACGCCCAGCACGGCCTTCCCCTCATTGGCCACGTGCATCGGATCGATACCGAGCAGCTCTCCGGCCGCGCGGACCTGCGGCGTGACCGGCAGCGCACTCTCATCGACGATGACGCCGACGCGGCTTTTCTCCGCCATCTCGTGCAGCGCCGACGCGAGACCGCCGCGCGTCGGGTCTTTCATGGCAACAACGCGGCCTGGTGCGATCGCCAGGGCGGCGCGAATCAGGCCGTTGAGGGGCGCCACGTCCGAGCGCAAATCGCCATCGAGCGCGAGGCCGTGACGTCCAGCCATGACCGCCATCCCGTGGTCGCCGATCGTGCCGGTGACGATGAGGCGGTCGCCGGGCTGAAGTCCGGAATCTGGCACGACACGATCGGTGATCGCGACGCCCGTGGTGTTCAGCACGATGCCGTCGAGCTCTCCCTTG
The DNA here is from genome assembly GCA_963773005.1 of uncultured Acidobacteriota bacterium. GTDB lineage: Bacteria > Acidobacteriota > Vicinamibacteria > Vicinamibacterales > 2-12-FULL-66-21 > DATBJJ01. The sequence goes on along the minus strand of CAVYZR010000008.1, from coordinate 731,408 downwards.
CCCATCACCTTCGTGTCACCGGCCACGATGACGCCCCCGGCTTCGTCGCAGGCCCTCCGAATCGAGCGCTGGATGCGAACGAGATCCTCGCGGCTGAATCCCTCCTCGATGATCACCGCGCAGGTGAGTGCGAGCACGTCCGTGGCACCCATCATGGCCAGGTCATTGACAGTTCCCGAAATCGCGAGTCGCCCGATATCGCCGCCGGGGAAGAACACGGGGTGAATGACGTGCGAATCCGTCGTGATGACCAGCCAGCGGTCACCGATCTTGAGCGCCGCGCCGTCGTCCATCGCCGCGAGCTCGACGTTGCCTTCCGGGCACTCGCGGGTCATACCGTCGAGGAAGACCTGCTGGATCAGCGACCGCATGGCCTGGCCGCCGGCACCGTATTTCAGCGTGATGCGATCATCGAGCGCAGACAGCGCCACTGTAGCCTCCAAGGTCGGGATGTCCGCCGTACTGATGCCAGATCTTGCAGGTGCCTTCGCTGCTGACCATGCACGCACCCACCGGCGAGTGGGGCACGCACTGCTTGCCGAAGAGCGCGCAGTCGGTGGGCGACTTGATCCCGGCCATGATGTCTCCGCAGATACACTCCTGCACGAGGGCCGGTGGTGCGAAGTCCCAGAGCGCGTTGACGTCGATGGTGAACCGCTGGCGGGCATCGAGATGGGCCCACTCGTCCCGCAGCCGCAAGTTGCCGTTGGGAACGTGGGCGATGCCGCGCCAGCGCCCGCCGATCGGACGGAAGACCTGCCAGAGCTGCCGTTGCGCCACCAGGTTGCCGGCTTTCGTGACGCAGCGCGGAAACATGTTCTCCACGGTCGCCTTTCCGTCCCGAATCAGCTCGACGAGCTTCGCGAGGCCCGCGAGAATATCGAGCGGCTCGAAACCCGCGACGACGACCGGCAGCTTGTGGCGCTCGACGAACGGCTCGAAGACCCCCCAACCCGTAATCGTCGCGGCATGGCCCGCGGCCAGGAAGCCTTCGACCCGTGTGTCGGGCATCTCCGCCACGATTTCCATGACGGGCGGGATGTACTTGTGGGCCGAAAGCACGAAGAAGTTGGAGGGTGGGTTCTGCAGCACGGCGGCGGCAGTAGCCACTGCGGTCGTTTCGAAACCGGTGGCGAAGAACACGAGTGGTTCGGCGATCGTGCGCGCCAGCTCCACGGCTTGCGCCACACTGTAGACGACAGCGATTTGGCCGCCCTCAGCCTGTGCGTCGCCAAGCGACATGACCGTGCCTGGGACCTTGACCATGTCGCCGTAGGTCGCGATGCGCACGCCTTGACGCGCGAGCGCGACGCCTTCGTCCACTTCCGGCACGTCGGTAATGCAGACCGGGCACCCCGGCCCCATGATGACGTTCAGCGCGCGGGGCAGCGCAGCTCGGAGTCCGAACCTGGCGATCGCCTGCTCGTGACTTCCGCACACGTGCATGATTGACACGGGCGCACGCCCGATCTCGTCGACAAGGCGCGCGAGCGTGGCCGAGAGCGCTCGGGCACACGCCGGATCGCGAAACTTCAGCTCGGCCAAACCACCGTTACTCGTCGGCATCCCTGGCTCCTGCGATTTCACTCCGCACGTCCGCGGCCATGAGGTCGTCCTCGTCGGCGCGCATGAGCAGCTCCTCGTAGAGGGCGAGGGTGGCGCCGATTTCCTCGGCCGGAATCCGGCGGATGGCGTAGCCCACATGGTTGAGGATGTAGTCGCCAGGCTGCACCGGCTCGTCGACGACCTCGAGCCGAATCTCTTTCCGCACACCCCAGAAATCGACGGTCGCCGTCAAGCCATTCACCAGGACGACCTTACCCGGTACGCCTAAGCACATCGTTGTGGTCCTTTCACCATCGCGGCCGCGACGACCGCCTGTCCGAGCGCGATGCCCCCGTCCCCGGGTGGCACCCGGCTGTGCAAGTGCACGGAAAACTGCGCCGCCAGATCGGTTGCCAGGCTCTCCGCAAGGCGCGGGTTCTGAAAGCACCCGCCACTCAGGACAACTGGCAGCGTTCCGTGCTCGCGTCGCGCGGCGCGGACGACCTCGGCGGTTGCCGTCACGATCGTGTTGTGGAAGCGTGCGGAGATGACGGGCGCCCCGGCTCCTGCGAGCACGTCCCGCACGACGTCGCGGACCATCGGCCGCAGGTCGATCGTCCACGCTGACCGCCGCCAGTCGATCTCGTGGCCGTACCGTCGCCGCTCCGACGGCTCTGCGATGCCGTTCCATTCCATTGCGATCTGACCTTCGTACCGCGCGTCCGGCCGTCCGAGCACCAGTGAGCCGATCCCGTCGAAGTAGCGCCCGGCGCCGTGCGCAATCGGGGAACGAAGACCCGCGGCGATCATCTGGCGGACGACCACCAGCTCCTGCGCCGGGATCCCGGAGAGCGACGGCAGCGAATCGAGTGGTGGCCGGCCGTCGAAGGCGTCCTCGACGAGCGCCAGCGCGATCCGCCAGGGGTGGCGAATTGCCGCGTCCCCGCCCGCCAGCCGGATGCCGCGCAGCGTCGCGATGCGCTCGAACCCGTCATAGCGGACAACCATCACCTCGCCACCCCACGCGGTTCCGTCGGTGCCGTACCCGGTCCCGTCGTAGGCGACGCCAATGACGGGCCCCGTCAGCGCGTGTTCCGCCATCGCGCTGACGATGTGCGCGTGATGATGCTGAACGGCGATCTTCGTGGGCTCGGGCCGAGCCAGCGCGTACGCGGTCGACATGTAGTCGGGATGCATGTCGTGAGCGATGATTTCTGGCGCGACACGGAGGAATCGTTCCAGGCGCGCGATCGATTCCTGAAAGGACTGATAGGTCTCGAGATTCTCGAGGTCGCCGACATGAGGGCCAAGATACCCGGCGTCCCGATGACCGATGCAGAACGTGTTCTTCAGCAGAGCGCCGCACGCCAGCACGGGCGAATCGAAATGTGTCGTCACGCCTATCGACCTGGGCACATAGCCGCGCGCGCGCCGCAGCACCGTCGGCCGACCCGCTATCACGCGCGCCACAGAGTCGTCGCACGGTGCTTCGATATCGCGGTTGTGCATGAGAAACAGATCGGCGATGCTGCCGAGTCGCTCCAGCGTCTCCTCGTTCCGATACGCGAGCGGCTCTTCTGACAGATTGGCCGATGTCATCACTAACGGCCGCCCGACGTGGACCATGAGCAGATGATGAAGTGGCGTGTAGGGGAGCAGTAGCCCGACGAGGGGGCTGTGGGGCGCCACATTCGGCGCCAGCCCACGGTCCTCGCGCCGGCGCACCAGCACGATTGGACGCTCGACCGAGGTCAGGAGACGCTCCTCCGCATCGGTGAGCTCCGCAACCTCGTTGGCTTCGGCGAGATTGCTCACCATGACGGCGAACGGCTTGGCATCGCGCCGCTTGCGGATCCGCAGCCGCTCGACGACCTCGGGTGCGGTCGCGTCGCACGCGAGATGGAATCCTCCCAGGCCCTTGAGAGCAACCACATTTCCGAGCCGCAATGCGGACGCAACTGAAACGATCGGATCCTGGCTGTCACGCACCGTTCCCTGCGGCGTCATCAGCATCAGCGCCGGACCGCACGCGGGGCACGCGTTGGGCTGCGCATGAAAGCGCCGATCCTCGACCCGCTCGTACTCCTCCTGACAGGCCGCGCACATCGTGAACGCGGCCATCGTCGTCTGGGCTCGGTCGTACGGCGCGCCGCGGGCGATCGTGAATCGTGGCCCGCAGTTCGTGCAGTTGGTGAACGGATATCGGTACCGCCGATCCATCGGATCGAGAATCTCTCGCAGGCACGCGGAGCACGTGGCCAGGTCTGGCGGGATGGAGATCCGACGATCGGACTTGTGCACGCTCTCGATGATCGTGAACGTATCAAGCCGCTCCGTCGGGATCGGCTGTGCGTTGACCTCGCGAATTTCGGCGGCCGCCGGAGCGGTACTGGTGAGCCGTTGGATGAAATCGTCGAGTGCTGCCGCCGGTCCGAACGCGTCAATCGTCACGCCGGCGGCGTCGTTGCAAACGCGTCCGGCCACGCCTTCCTCGGTGGCAAGGCGGTAGACCCAGGGACGGAAGCCGACCCCTTGCACCACCCCGCGAATCTCGATGCGGCGTCCGAGTATCGTCACCGTGCTTCTCCGAGCGACAGCACGTAGGCCGTCAGGTCCCACACATCCTGATCGCTGAGGTTCCTCCATGACGGCATCGCCGTTCCCTTGATTCCTTCGCGAATCGCGAAAAATACGCGGCGCGGTGACGTCGATTGGCGCCAGGCCGGATCGGTGAAATCACGCGGTGGCCGCGTCAAGCCTTCCTTCCGGATACCGTGTCCGTCACCACGCTCGCCGTGACAGAGTGCGCAGGACTCGACAAACATCGTGCGGCCCCGGCGCCTGGCCTCGCTCGAGGCGAGGTGTGTTGCCGGAACCTCCAGCCTCCGGTACGGGCGAGGCAGATCGCGATCGGCGTCAGCGCACGCGGGCGAGACGAGCGACATCAACAGCGCCCAAGAGAAGAGGCGTCTCATCGGTGTCCGTGTGTGCGACGCGACTGAACACGAAGTTCAGTCCGGCGGCTTCCTCGACAACGCGCTCGACCAGAGCCGGTAGTGATCGTGCGACGGGCGGCGACAGGCCGACGGCCAGGTCTATCGAGTCGGGCACGATTCCGAGCAAGACGACCCGCGCGGGATACCGGTCGAGCCATCGCGCGCCATCGAGCAGGTCTGACACACCAATCTGGTGGGGAGACAGTCGAGTGGCGACTGCCGGAGCCACGTCTGCCCCATCCAGGCGCACGAGGGCGCCAGGCGCTGCATCTGCTTTGATCGCGTCCACGAGAATGACGGTCTCGGCCTCTTCGAGATATGGCAGCAGCGACAGCCCAAGCGTGCCGCCGTCGAGCACCCGCACGTTGCAGGGAGGCTGGTATCGATCGAGCAGCAGAGCGACGGCCGCCGCTCCGACCCCGTCGTCGCGGAGCAACACGTTGCCAAGGCCCAGGACGAGCAACGGCGTGGGATTACTCATCGATCTCCCCGCGATGTTGCCAGCGGTACGGTCCAGGGCCCAGATCGTGTTTGGGCACCCACTTGTATCCGGCGACGATCGAGTCAATCGTTCCGTTCTTCTCGATCGATGCGACCAGAACAGCGCTGTAAACGTGGTGCAGCGTAAAGCCAAGCAGCAGCCACATGACAACGTGATGAATCCAACGCGCGATTTGCAGTCCGCCGAAGAGCGGTGCCAACCACGCGAACCAGCGAAGCGGTGAGCCGACGTCGGCGCTCGGCGCGTACATCACGAGCCCAGTCCCGATAGCCAGAAAGTACAAGCCGAACACCAGCAGATAAGCGGACCCTGCGACCGGGTTGTGACCCACATATGCCGGAGGCTTGTCGCGCAGAAACGAGTAGAACAGCACCGTGGGCAGGATGCCTCTCTGTCGCGTTCTGTAGACAGAAAGGAACTTGTCCCAGCGTGCGTATTTGTTGCCAGTGAACATCCAGATCACGCGAACGATCACAGCGGTGGTGAAGACGATCGCGGCGTAGAAGTGGATGATTTTCATCCAGCCCATGACGAACCATTGACCCGCCTGGCCCGGAACAGTCATGAAGGGCCGGCCGATGTAGAGGCCGGTGACCGAGAGCATGAGGAGCGACAGCGCGATCAGCCAGTGCGTGATGCGCACAGGGATCTGCCAGACGTAAACGGGAACCAGGTCGGAGGAGGTCTCGCCGCTCATACGGCCCTCACGCGAGCGATCTCACGGCGCGTCGCATCGACGACGTGGACGCCGCACGCCATACATGGATCGAACGAGTGCACCGTGCGCAGGATCTCGATCGGTTTCTGTGGATCGGCCACCGGCGTTCCGATCAACGCTTCTTCGTACGGGCCTCGGCGGCCTTTCGCATCACGAGGTCCGGCGTTCCACGTGCTCGGCACGACGCACTGATAATTGGCGATCGTGCCGTTGTGAATGTGGACCCAGTGGCTCAGCGCCCCGCGCGGCGCCTCATGAAGGCCCGCGCCTGCGGCGTCGGCCGGCCACGTGCTCGGGTCCCATTTGGAGTTGTCGTGGATGCGCAGCTCTCCCGCCCCCATGTTCGCGGCCAGCTCGTCGACCCAGTCCTCCATCTTCTCCGCCAGGAGCTGGGTCTCGATGCCGCGCGCCGCGACGCGGCCGAGCGTCGAGAACAGCGCCTCCGGCCCCACCTTCAGCCTGGTCAGGACTGTCCCGACCAGTTCCTTGACTCGCGCATGCCCAGACACGTAGGCCACGAGCATTCGCGCCAGAGGTCCGACCTCCATCGGCTCGTCGCCGTATCGAGGGGACTTCAGCCAGGAGTACTTCTTGTCGGTATCGAGTCGCTCATAGGGCGGGTTTGGACCCGTGAAGTTGGGATTGGTTTCGCCCTGAAACGGGTGCAACGACGCGTCGTCTCCCCGCTGGTATTGATACCAGGAGTGGGTGATGTACTCGGCGACCTTCGTCTGATCGAATGGCTCGACCTTGGAGATGTCTCGGCCGCGGATGATGCCCTGTGGTAAGAACAGCTTCGGCCGTGCCGAATCGTCTTCGGGATACTCGCCAAAGACCAGGTAATTGCCCACGCTCTTGCCGTGGCCGGCCCAGTCCTTGTAGAAGGAGGCGATCGCCAGGAGATCGGGAATGTAGACGCGCGCGACGAAGTCGCGCGCGCTGGCAACGAACTTCTTCAGGCCGGCGATCGTGCCCGTGTTCAAGGCCGCTTGACTGTCCGGATCGACAGGCGTTGCCATGCCTCCCACCAGGAAACTCTGCAGATGGGGGTTTTTGCCGCCGAGCACGGCGTGCATCTTGATGAACTCGCGCTGCCAGTCCAGCGCCTCGAGATAGTGCGCGACCGCCATCAGGTTGGCCTCGGCCGGGAGCCGGTAGGCAGGGTGGCCCCAGTACGCGTTGGCAAACGGTCCCAGCTGCCCGCGCTCGACGAATCCCTTGATCCGGTCGCGCACGCCCGCAAAGTACTTCGGGCTCGACAGCGGCCAGTCCGAGATCGATTCGGCGAGCGACGAGGTCTTCGCTGGATCGGCCGACAGCGCGGACACGATGTCCACCCAGTCGAGCGCGTGGAGATGGTAGAAGTGGACGACATGATCCTGCACGCACTGCGCCGCGATGATCAGATTGCGTAAGAGCCGCGCGTTGGGCGGCGGGACCGCGCCGATCGCGTGCTCAACAGCTCGGATCGAGGCGATGGCATGGACAGTTGTACAGACGCCGCAGATGCGCTGCGCGAACGCCCAGGCATCGCGAGGGTCGCGACCCTTCAAAATGAGCTCGATGCCGCGGAACATCGTCGACGACGACCACGCGTCGCGGACGGCGCCGCCGTCGACTTCCGCCTCGATCCGAAGGTGCCCTTCGATGCGCGTGACCGGATCGACGATGACGCGGCTCATAGCGGCTCTCCCTTCTGCTCCGGAGACGAAGGCGGCTTCGGCTTCGGCGGGATCGGCTCGACTCTGTTGCCGACGCGCTTGGCAATCTGGATGAGGCCGTGCCCGGCAAACGCCGCACCTACGCCGAGGGTTGCGTAGAAGCCAATCTTGTCCACGTTGGATCCGATGCCGAACCCAGGCACGCCAGTGAGGTGCTGGTAGAACGGCGTCATGCGATCCCAGAAATCGGGCTCAGCGCAGCCGATGCACGGGTGACCGCAGCCGATCGGCCAGTTGGTGCCTTCATTCCACCGCACGTTCGGACAGTTCTGAAACGTCACCGGCCCCTTGCACCCCATCTTGTATAAGCAGTAGCCAGCGCGATGGCCTTCGTCGCCCCAGGCCTCGACGTACTGCCCGGCGTCGTAATGTGCGCGGCGCTCGCAGTTGTCGTGGATCGACTTGCCGTACGCAAAGAGGGGTCGGCGGAGATGGTCGAGCGGCGGCCACCGCTTGAACGTGAGGTAGTAGACCAACAGCGCCGTCAGGTTCTCGACGTTGGCAGGGCACGCCGACAGGTTGATCAGGTTCCTGACGCCGGGGACGGCGTCGGCGACGCCAAGGGCGCCAGTCGGGTTCGGGGACGCGGCCGGGATGCCGCCGAAGGCGGCGCACGTACCGATCGCGATCGTTGCCGCGGCGCTGCCGCAGACCTCACGAGCGATGTCTACCGCCGCGCGACCGCCGATCGTGCAGTATCCGCCATTAGCGCCTGTCGGAATCGAACCCTCGATGACCGCGATGTAGGAGCCCGCGCGCTGTTTGACGGTCGCGGCGAGGTTCTCTTCGGCCTGGTGCCCTGCCGCAGCCATGATCGTCTCGTGATAGTCCACCGACAGCATGTCGAGAATAACTTCCGCGGCGCTCGGGCGACTGGCCCGAAGGAAGCTCTCGGTGTTGCCTGCACAGTCCTGGAACTCGAGCCAGACCAGCACGGGTTTGTCCGTCTTACGGATCGCCTGCGCGATCTGGGCCGCCACTGCGTCCGGCAGCGCCAACGCTGCCGCCATCGTCGTACAGAACCCCATGAACTCGCGTCGCGAGACCCCGCGCCGCGCGAGCTCGGTTGCCAACCATCCGCGCCGGTCGCTCATAGGTCACCTGTACCTTGTGGCCCGCTCGTCTTCTTCGTGGATGTGATGCGCGCCCAGAGCGCGCCAACGAACGGAATGAGGAGGGACAACGCAGGCAGAATCGACGGCGCCGCGGCGAGCTCTTCGTGATGCCGCCTCATCTGCCCCTGGTTCATGTCTCGTCCCTCGGGGTCGTGCCGGAATTTTCTGCGGCGGTCGCGGGGTTTTTCCCGCTTTGCGCCCCGACGCGCGTATCCACCGCGTCGATCCGTGCGTTGAGCAAATATCATTCCGTAGCCGATCGTTGGATTCTGCGCACGGGAGTGATCACCTGCCGGATTGTCGGCACACGAGCGCCTTGGTGTGTCGTGCAGTCTGGCGTCTTCATTGCACGGCCGCGACTGGGGGCAGGAGGCCGAATACCAATGACAAAGCCGCAAGGACGCGAACGATCAAGCGAGGCAGACGGCGTCACCTTCCAGCAGATCCTCGTGCCAACCGATCTCACGGAGCGCACGGTGAAGGCTCTGGACTTCGCGCTCCGATTCGCGGGGGGCGGTCGAACACGTGTCACCCTGTTTCATGTGATCGAGACCATTCCCGGTCTCGCGTTTGCGGAGCTCAAACCCTTCTATAGGAAGCTGCAAGCCAAGGCTGACGCGAAGATGGCGGCGTTAGCCCGCCGGGCCCCAGGCGGGAAGGTCGAGGCTGAAGTGGCCTACGGACCGAGAGCCGAGACCATCATCAAGTTCGCGACGACACGCAAGGCGGATCTGATTGTTCTGGCCTCGCACCGCGTGAATCCCTCGAACGTGGGTCGAGACTGGGGGACGATCAGCTACAAGGTCGGGCTGCTGGCTCAGTGTCCGGTCTTGCTGGTCAAGTAGTCCATGGCTCGCGTCACCTCACCGCCTCCGGGTCCGCCGCGAACGTCTGCGGCTGGCCCGGAACGAGCGTCCTTTTACCACCTCGCGACGCCTCTTGAAGGGACGGAGCGCTGTCAGGGCCTCGCGTGTTTTGTCGCCAGGCACCTCGATGTGGGCCGCTGGCGCGCCGCCACCGCGCAACCGACCCGCGTGCACTGCCTCGGCAAGTGTCATATCGCTCCTGCGAGTGCGGCCGACGAGGATCGTCCTCGCATCGAAGTTGCGGCCCCTGAACCAATCGTGCTCGACCGATTGGTCAGAGGCGGTGCCCCCACCCTCAGTCACTACCGGGCGCTGGGCGGCTATCGCGCGCTGCCGCGCGCGCTCGGGCTCGCGCCACCGCACCTCGTCACCGAGATCGAGCGTTCCGGACTGCGGGGGCGCGGCGGCGCTGGGTTCCCGGCAGGTAAGAAATGGCGGGCTGTTCTCAACCAGGACTCGGCGGTCAAGTACATCGTCGCCAACGGCGACGAGGGAGATCCGGGCGCTTACATCGATCGCTTTCTGATGGAAGAGGACCCGCACGCCATCGTCGAAGCGATGCTGATCGCCGCGCTCGCGGTTGGGGCGCGCGGTGGGTTCGATTTACGTGCGTGCAGAGTATCCGACCGCGGCCCGGAGGATGGAGGCTGCCATCCGGGAGGCCCATGCGGAGAACCTGCTGGGCGAGCGAATTCTCGGAAGCTCGCTCGCCTTCGACCTTCAGGTCGTTCGCGGCCACGGCAGCTATCTTTGTGGTGAAGAGACCGCGCTCCTGAACGCACTGGAGGGGAAGCGGCCGGAAGTGAGGGCGCGACCGCCGTATCCGGCCGCTCACGGCGTATTTGGCCGGCCGACGCTCGTCCACAACATCGAGACGTTGGTCAATATCCCCTGGATCGTTTTGCGGGGCGGCGACGCGTATGCGGCATACGGTCACTCGACGAGCCGCGGAACCAAAGTCTTGTCGCTCAACTCACTCTTCCGGCGGCCCGGGCTTTACGAGGTCGAGCTGGGTGTTCCGGTGCGACAGGTCGTCGAAGATCTCGGCGGCGGACTCACGACCGGCGCGCTGAAGGGCGTGCTGATCGGCGGTCCGTTGGCCGGCATCATACCGCCGTCGCTCCTTCAGACGCCGCTGGCGTTCGACGAGCTTCGCGCAATCGGCGCCTCCGTGGGACACGGGGGCGTCGTGGGGTTCGACGAGCACACGACGATCCCCGAGCTGGTTCACCATGTCTTTGCCTTCGGGGCGGACGAGTCGTGCGGCAAGTGCACGCCGTGCCGGCTGGGCTCGCGCAGGGTCGAACGGCTGTTCGCACAATCGCCGGCCAGGGAAGCGGAGGGTCACAGCCGCGAGACGTGGCGAACGCTTCTCACCACGCTGGCCGAAACCAGCCTGTGCGGCCACGGGAGCGGGCTCGGCGAGTTCGGAGCGAGTATCGAGCGGTACTACCCGGAGGAACTGAATCGATGCTTCGCGTGATCGTCAACCAGGAGCCGTACGACTGCCAGGACGGCGTGACGGTTCTTCAAGCGCTGAGCCAGATTGGCATCGATATTCCCAGACTCTGTCACGATGATCGCCTGACGCCCTACGGCGCGTGTCGTCTGTGTGTCGTGAAGGTGAGAGGATCGGCGAAGCCCGTTCCTGCGTGCACGACCCCGGTGATCGACGGGATGGAGATCGAAACCCACCCTCCCGAGATCGAAGAGCTCCGACGGTCGCTGCTACAGCTGTTGGCACGAGAGCAGCCGCCAGTCGAGGCAGCCCATCTTCCGCACAAAGAGTTCTTCCGCTACTTGCGCGAGTATGAGCTCGATCGCGAGTGCCGGGCAGCGGCGGACCTGGCGTTGGTCGACGAGTCGCACCCGCTCATCCGGGTGGACATGTCCCGGTGCGTGTACTGCTACCGATGCGTGCGTATTTGCGACGAAGTGCAGGGGCAGTCCGTCTGGCGCGTCTGGAATCGTGGGGCCGAGACCCGGATCCGTCCCGATGGGCCGACGTTTGCTGAGAGCAGCTGCGTCAGCTGCGGCGCCTGCGTGGATACGTGCCCCAGCGGCGCGCTCGAGGACAAGTCCGTACTCTCTCTGGGTATTCCGACCGACTGGACACGCACGACCTGCCCGTACTGCGGGACCGGATGTGAGCTGAAGGTCGGCACGCGCGATGGACGGCTCACGCAGGTGATTCCTGTCAACGCCGCGCCCGTCAGCCGCGGCCACCTCTGCGTCAAAGGCCGCTACGCCTTCGACTTCGCGTCGTCGCCAGATCGTGTGACCGATCCGCTCGTGCGTACCGGCAGCGGCTGGCAGGTGGTCTCGTGGGAGGACGCGATCGATCTGGTCGCGGCGCGCCTGCGGGAAGTGATCGAGAGACACGGCCCGGACAGCCTGGGCGTTCTTGGATCGGCGCGAGCGACGAATGAAGACAACTATCTCGCGCAGAAGTTCGCGCGGATCGTGGCCGGCACCAACAACGTCGACTGCTGTGCTCGCGTGTGCCACACGCCAAGCGCGGCGGCGCTCAAGGCCATGCTCGGTACCGGCGCGTCGACCAACGCCTTCGCGGACATCGAGATCGCGCGGACGATCCTCGTCTGCGGGGCCAATCCCACCGAGAACCACCCGATCGTGGGCGCGCGGATCAAGCAGGCGGCGCGGCGCGGCGCGCGCCTGATCGTCATCGACCCGCGCGCGATCGAGCTCGCCGGCGACGCGGACGTGCACCTCGCCCCCCGTCCCGGCACGAATGTGCCGCTGCTCAACGCGCTGGCGCACACGATCGTCACCGAAGGTCTCTACGACGATGCTTTCGTGCGCGATCGGGTCTCGGACTGGGACCACTTTGTGGATTTCGTGCGCGACTGGACGCCCGACCGGGCAGCGACGCTGTGCGGAGTCGACGCCGCATCGATTCGTGAGGCCGCCTGGATGTACGCGACCGAGCGGCCGTCCATGACCGTCCACGGCTTGGGGTTGACCGAACACGTGCAGGGCACCGAGTCGGTCATGTGCCTGATCAACCTCGCCCTCATCACTGGGAACGTCGGCCGCCCGGGCACGGGCGTCAATCCCCTGCGAGGTCAGAACAACGTTCAGGGCGCGGCCCTGATGGGCTGCGATCCCTCGATTCTCACCGGCGGTGCCTCCATCGCGGCGGGACGCAGCCTCTTCGAGGCTATCTGGGGTTCGGGAATCCCGACGACCCGCGGGCTCCACCTCATGCAGATGATGGATGCGGCGGCAGCGGGCCGCCTGAAAGCGCTCTGGGCTATCGGATATGACGTCCTGCTCACGAACCCCAACTCAAGCCTCACCCGCAAGTCGTTCGAAGCCATGGAATTCGTGATCGTCCAGGACCTGTTCCTGACCGAAACCGCTCGAACCTTCGGCTCTGTCTTCTTGCCCGCGGCTGCATCCTTTGAAAAGGATGGGACGTTCATGAACGCGGAGCGCCGGATCCAGCGTGTGCGGCGCGCGTACCCTCCCCCAGGCCAGGCGCGACCAGATTGGGAGATTATCTCCGCCGTCGCGCGGCGGATGAATCACGGCGCCGGATTCGATTTCGCCAACGTCGAAGCCATCTGGAACGAGATTCGCCGCGTGTGGTCCGACGTCAGCGGTATTACGTACAAGCGCCTCGACGACGAGGGCGGGCTGTGCTGGCCGTGCCCGTCCGAGCAACATCCCGGCACGCAGGTTCTCTACGAGGCAGGCTTTCCACTCGGGCGCGCGGCGCTCCGCACGATTGACTTTCACCCCACCCCAGAGGTTCCGACGTCCGATTTCCCATTCCTTCTCACGACGGGACGGACGCTCTACCAGTTCAACGCAGGCACGATGACGGGCCGCAGCCAGACCAACCAGCTGCGGCCGACTGACGTGTTGGAAATGTCTCCCGTCGATGCGACGCGGCTTGGGGTTGGTGAGGGCGAACAGGTGACGCTTACGAGCCGTTACGGCAAGACCGTGGTCCCTGTGACGTGTTCGCCCTGGATGAAGTCAGGTGAGCTGTTTGTGACGTTCCACGATCCAACGATCGTTCTCAACGAGATCACCGGCGCGGAGCGCGATGCCGTCGTCGGCGCTCCCGAATACAAGGTAACGGCGGTGCGGATTGAGAAGGGACGAGAGTGAACAGCTTTCATGGCACTGCGATTGCTGGCGTCTGGCCGACATCACGATAGAGGAATCCCCGCACGGGATAGAGCGTGCACTCCATGCCGGAAATCCGGCAACGTGCCAAGAATCCGGCGAGCCTGCCTGTCAATCGTGAACGTGTCATCTCTCCGACGTGGCTGCGAGGAGTGGTGTTCATGGATTCCATGGGACGCTGGCAGCGGTTTTCGTTTGCGGTAGGGTTCCTCGTCGTCCTGCTCGCCTGTGCCATCGTGCTGGTGGCGGAACAGGGATCGCCGAAAAGGTCGTTACAAGGGGCTCAGTCCACAGGCGCCAAACCCGCGGCACAGACACCGCCGCCATCGGCCTACGTCGGCGACGATGCGACGTGTCTGACATGTCACGACACCAAGAGCTACAAAGGCACCGCGCACGCCCGCGCCTTCAACGAGAAGACACCTGCGGCGACGCACGGGTGCGAGAGCTGCCATGGTCCGGGCAAGGACCACGTGGACGCCGGCGGAGACAAGGCCAAAATCCTCAATTTGAAGACCGTCTCACCGAGTCTGGCTAGCGAGACGTGCACGGCATGCCACGACCGGGCGAAGCATGCCCTCTGGGACGGCAGTCAGCACGATCAACGCAATCTTGGATGTGTGAGCTGTCACAGCGTGCACTCGCCGATCGGTGAGCCGTTGCTGAAAGCGAAGGATCAGTTGGGGCTCTGCGCCACGTGCCACCGGCCGATCGTGAACAAGCAGTATCGGCTGAATCACATGCCGGTGCGCGAGGGCAAGATGACCTGCGCGTCGTGCCATAACGTCCACGGCTCGTCGAACGTGAAGCTGCTCAAGGCCGGCACGACCATCGATGAGAGTTGCACGAGTTGCCACGCGGAGAAACGCGGGCCGTTCCTCTGGGAGCACGCGCCGGTCGCCGAAAGCTGCACGACGTGCCACGATCCGCATGGCTCCAACAACCCACGCCTTCTCGTGGCCAGGCCCCCGTACCTCTGTCAGCGCTGCCACGTGACGTCACGGCACCCTCCAACCGTCTACGACGGGTTCGTGCTGCAGAACTCGCAGAATGCGAACAAGATCTACGGTCGCGCCTGCGTGGCCTGCCATCAACAGATCCATGGCTCGAACGCGCCGTCCGGCAAGGCGTTCCTACGGTAGGCGAGGGAGGAGCGGCACATGCGAAGCACACTGATGATTGGCGCCGGGATCCTCCTGCTGTCTTCACGAGTCGGAACGGCGCAAACGGCGCCGAAGCCCCCGGTCCAGCAACCCGTCGCGCCGGGTCCCACGGTGCCGTTCCTGGGGTCGATTGATTTTGGCGCCCGCGGAACGGATACCGAATTGGATGCCGCGCAATACGAGCGGTATCGCGATCTCCGGAGCGGAGCCGCCTCGCTGTTCGCGCTGAGCAAAGAGACGGAGTCGTACTTCTTTGATGCCAGCGCGTTCAATGTTGGTTATCGCGACCAGCGATACAAACTCCGGTACGATCGGCACAAACTGAATTTCGGGTTCCTGTGGGATTCGATTCCTATCAACTACAGCGAACTCACCGTGTCGCCCTGGACCGTGGGCGACAACGCGGTGTTGACGCTTAGTCCGACGGTTCGGCAGCAGGTGCAGAACCGGACCGCCGTCGGTGTTCCGTGCGCCCCCGGCGCGCCGCCGGCGGCGTGCGGCAACCCGACGCAAGCGGCCGCGGCGTTGACCAACCGGTCGATCTACAACGTGAACTTGCCTGGCTTCGAGATGCGGTCGCGGCGCGACACGGCGGCGGTCGGGCTGGTGTACCAAGCGACCCCCAACCTCGGTGTTAACGTCGGCTTTACGGCCACCAGCAGGACCGGGTATCAGCCCTGGGGTGCATCGTTCGCGTTCAACAACGCCAACGAGCTCCCACTGCCAGTCGACAATCGCACCAACGACATCGCGGCCGGAGTTGAATGGGCCAACCGGAAAGCGATGGTCCGTCTGGCCTGGGACGGGTCGTTCTTCAGCAACAGTTTCGAGAGCCTGACCTGGGACAATCCTATTCGTGCGACGGACTTCAACAATGGCCTGCTGCCCCCCGCCGGGCCCTACGACGCCAATGGCTACAGCAACGGCAACGGTCCCGCCCAGGGTCGGATGGCGCTCGCCCCAGGCAACAACATGAACGTCGTCAGCGCCACGGGCCTCTATAAGATGGCGCGGCGGACCTCGGTCAACGGCACGCTGCAGTTCACGACGCAGTCACAAAACGAGGCGTTGATACCCTGGACGATTAATCCGGTGATTGCGAACCCGACCGTCTACGCTGCGTTCCCTCATCTGGCCGCCTTGCCCCGCAGCACAGCGGAGGCCGAGGTGAAGGGCGTGAACGCACTCCTCAACTTGAACTCGCGACCGTTCCGCAATACCGCCTTCACAGTTCGATACCGTTACAACGATCGCGACAACCAGACTCCGGTCTTCGATGCCACCGAGTACGTCCGCTTCGACGCCGTCCCCGAGGAAATCGAGCATGGCCTCTCGCAGCAATACGACACCACGCGCAAGACGCTCGATGTGAATGCGTCGTACAGCCTGACCGGATGGGGCGCGCTGCGGATAGGCTACGGCCACGACGCGTGGGACCGCCAGGGCCGCGGATTCAGCAGTGTGGGCGACGACCTCATCCGCGTGTCGTTCGATACGATCACGAGCCGGTACGTCACGCTTCGCGCGGGCTTTGACCGATCCTGGCGACGAGGCGAGGGGTTCATCGAGTCTGGCGTCGACTACGAAGGTCCGGGCGGCACGCAGCCGAGCCTTCGCTACTTCGATGAGGCGGATCGTGATCGAACGCGGGCCTCGCTGACCGTGAGCGTCATGCCCGTGGAGATGGTCGACCTGAGCGTCACGTACTCCGGGGGCAAGGACACGTACCTCACAGATGAGTTCGCGCCCGGACGCGAGCAGTTCGGGTTGCTCGAGGCCGAGACTCAGGCCGTGACGGTCGGAGTCAACGTGGCGCCGTTGCCAGCGTTCGCCTTCGGTGGAACGTACGGATACGAGACCAACAGCGCGTTGCAGCGGTCGAGGAACGCGAATCCGCCGCCAGATCCCTCATGGTTCGATCCGACCCGCGACTGGAACCTCGATAACGGCGACAAAGTCAATACCGTGACGCTCTACGCCGACCTGCTCAAGGTGATCAAAAGGACGGATATTCGCCTCAGCTACGACCTGATGGACTCGGACAACCCGTTCGTCTTCGGGGGGCCCCGCATCGAGCAGCTCAACACGAATACAACCGTGACAGGCAGTCCACCCTGTCCGGCCGGCGTGTCGGACTGCTTCATCCCTTTACCAGACGTCGAGACTACCTGGAATCGATTCACGGCCGACGTCAAGTACTTTTTCAAGACGAACGTGGGCATCGGGTTCGCCTATTGGTACGAGAAGCTGAACGTCAGAGATTTTGCGACGATCGATTCGAATGGATCCGTAGGCTTCACTCCTGCAACCGGTGTGGTACGGCTGGATTATCTTGGCGGGCTGATTACGGGCTACAACCCGAGGGACTACACCGGCAATACCGTGAGCGTCCGGCTGCTATACCTCTTCTAACCGTCGGCGGCACCACCTCAGGCTACCGCCTCTCCGGATCGACCGGTCGCTCGGACCGTCAATACAGGGCACGTCGCCCGGCGTACCACGGATTCGACCGTCGAGCCAAACACCATCCGATCGATCGGATTTCGGTCCGTGGACCCCGAGCACAATCAGATCGCTCCGCAACTCCTCCGCGATTCGCAGAAGCTCGTGGTGGCTTTTGCCGGATCTGACAATTTCTTCGATCCTGCGCGTCTTCCGCGCGGATTCCGAAATGACGGCGTGAAGCCGGTCGCGACCGACCTTCTTCGCGGGCTCCTCGCATGGAGTTGGAGACGGGACCGTTCGGGAACCGTGGGAAGTTCCGCGCCTGATGCGTGGTTTTCCATAGGTTAGCGAGAAGGACGGCCCATTTTCGCGGTATTCAGGAACGGCACAGAAACTGCCTACTAAGGACACGAGGAAGGCAATGACTACCAACGACCGTCGGCTAATCGTGGATCACAGCTTCGACTGCACCGTCGAAACAGTGATCGACGCGTTTCTTCGAGAAGGCTTTGCCGTCACGCCGGTGGGAGGCGGCGATCTGCGCCAGCATTCGGCAGTGGGCGACGCTGTGCGGTACGCGGTACTCGAAGCCACTCTTCCCGAGCTAACGTTCGATGTGGGCAGTCGGCGCGCCAGCCCTACGCCCGTGCTCAGCTGTCAGATTGCGGTGTACGAGCTGGTCGGCAAATGCACCATGGTGACAACCACGAGTCCTGTCGCAGACCGACAGGAGGTCGCGTTGCTTGTGCCGCAACTGATTGACCGTGTCGGAAGCGCTCTGTCCACAATCACGCGCGCCCGAGCCAGTAGCCCCGCTGCATGAGTCTCGTCCAAGGCATTCAGCGCAGGCATGCTCGGTGCTCGATCGACCGCTTCTCCACGGGATGGACCCTAGAACGGACACCGGTCATCTATCGGATCGTGATTGAGAGTGTCAGCGGTCGCGAGGCGGCGCGCACCAGAACAACCCCCGCGCGTGCAACCTCAGCGCCGCGTCTGCGAGGGCTCCTCACTGGTGGAGCCACGTGCAGCGACCGTTGCGAGGCGCTCCGTAGCGCTGGGGCGCCTGTCGGAGTCGAGGTCTGCCCTGCGACCGCGAATATGCAGGATTGATCGGCTCTCGCACGTTGCTCGCGTCCGGGAACACAAAGCAGCCGCTTTAGCAGCTTCGTGGATGAACTCAGTCCCGGGCGACACGAGCCACGGATCGCACGGATCTCACGGATCTGTAGATTCCAGATTTAGAAGCTATCTCAGAAACCTGATCCGTGTGGTCCGTGTGATCCACGGCACTAGATGGCCAGAACCGCAATCTCGCTGATGCGCCGCACCGCGATGTTGCGGTAGAACACCTCCGCGGCTTCCGACTGAAACTGGATCCGGCCCTTCGTGAGCGGAACCTCGCGGCCGTTGACGCGGTGGCGCAGGCCCGTCAGCACCATATTCACCCGGCCGTTGACGACGTGAACGCTCGTCTGGCCGAGGCAGTAGAGCTCCATGGAATTCCACGAGCCGGTGGGCCGCTCGTTGCCGGGCTCCTTGATGATGCGCTTCGTCGTTCCCACGATCTTTGATGATCCTTTCTTGTAGACGAGATCGCTCTTCGGATTATCGGGGCTTTGAGGCACGGCCTCGGCGTCCACGATCACGCCCGCGAGGCTGTAGAAATCGCCGCAGTCCCCCTCCTGAATCTGGAACTCGAACGACTTCATCCAGAACCCGTAGCTGGCATCATGCGGGCCGACCGAGTGGTAGCAACAGCCGCTGTCACGAACGGCCTGCTCGCGCGGCGGCCACTTTTTCTCTCCCCACTTGAACTCGAAACGCAGGTGATAGTTCTCGTACTCGTCGCGAGTGATCAGCCCGCCGTAGGTTTCTCCAGAGATGCGCACCGCCGGCGCGCCGTCGACGTCAATCACCGAAAACACGCCTCGTGGGTTTTTGTTCAGGCCAACCGGTTCCGCATACTCGGCCGGTGAGTTTCCTCGCTGGCCGGGCAGTAGTTTGCCGAGCCAGGTGTCCCAGCCACTGAGGTCTCGGCCGTTGAAGAGCGGGACCCAGGCATCCTGAATGGTCGGCGCTCGGCCGAAGCTGGCGCTCCGGAAGCCAAGCGGTGCGGCCAGCATCGCCAATACGGCTGCACGTCGATTCATTGGACGATCAGTGTAACGACTCTCGAGGCATCCCCGGGGGGAAGTTCCCAACGTTCCCCCGTCGCCCCACGTCAAAGTCCTGATAGGAGCGACACCCGCCAATGACCAGCCTGATCCAAGACCTTCAGTATGGCCTGCGTTCGCTCATCAAGAGTCCGGGCTTCGCGGCCGTTGCCCTTCTAACGCTCGCCCTTGGGTGTGGGGGCGAATGCGGCGATCTTCAGTGTCCTTCGCGCCGTCGTCCTGCGCGATTTGCCGTACCACGACGCGGACCGCATCGCGGTGATGTGGACCAAGAACATCCGCCAGAACCTGCCCGATGGCTCGTCCTACCTGAACTTTCGCGACTGGAAGGACCAGAGCAAGCAGTTCGAGCAGATGGCCGCGTACGTCAGGCCGGAGTTCACGCGCGGCACCATTTCGGGCGGTCCTGGCGCCGAGCGGATCCATATCGGCGAGGTCGGTCCCGGCTTTTTCCAGCTGCTGGGCACTGCGCCCCTGTTGGGGCGCACGCTCGAGGATGCTGACTTCACGGCGGTCACCCGCGCGGTCGTCATCAGCCACGGGCTCTGGCAGCAGCGCTTCGGGGCGGATCGCAGCGTGATTGGACGCTCGATTGAGTTCAGCGGCATAAACGTGGAGATCGTCGGCGTGATGCCACCAGGGTTCGAGCTGCCGACCGCTGACGTCCAACTCTGGAAACCGTTCTTTTTCGGACCCGGCTGGCAGGAGCCGCGGAGTCGCGGCGCCGACGCGCTCGTGGTGCTCGGCCGCCTTCGTCCAGCCGCGACGGTCGCGTCGGGGCGGGCCGAAATGGACGCCATCGCGGCGCGGCTCCGTGAGCAATATCCTCAGACAAACGCCAGCTTCGGCGTCCTGACGGATCCGCTCACGGATCGGGTCATCGGACAAACGACGGCGCGTTCGCTCTGGCTGCTCTTCGGCTCGGTCGGATTCGTCTTGCTCATCGCCTGCGCGAACGTCGCGAATCTCGTGCTGGCGCGGGCGGCTCGTCGGCGGAACGAATTCTCGCTGCGCACCGCGCTTGGAGCGAGCCGGCTCCGCCTGATCCGTCAGGCCTTGACCGAGAACCTCGTCCTGTCGAGTGTGGCGGCGATCGTCGGTCTCCTGTTTGCGTGGGGTGGCGCGGCCGCCCTCAGGCGCCTCGCACCGGGCGCGTTGCCGCGCGCTGACACGATCGGCGTCGACGCGACGGTGCTCCTCTTCCTGATGGCCGTCTCGGTTGCCAGTGGACTGATCGCCGGGATGCTCCCCGCCCTGCAACTCTCGACCGCGCGCCCGGCGGAAGTGTTGAGAGAGGACGGGCCACGATCGCTCGGTGGTCGCGGCGCGAGGCGCCTGCATCAGGGCCTGGTCGTCGCCGAAATCGCGCTCGCGGTAATGCTACTGTCCGGGGCGGGGCTGCTCATCCGCAGCTTCCAGCGCGTCCAGGCGACGAACCGCGGGTTCGATTCCAGCAACGTGCTGCTCTTGCAGGTCGACCTCCCTGGTACCTACGACAACAACGAGAAAGTGCAGGCGTTCTACAACGACGCGATACGCCGGATCCGCACGTTGCCAGGCGTTGTCGCCGTTGGCGCGATCCGCGACTTCTTCATCCACCGACAGCCCGACTATCACGTGGCCCTCGAAGGTCAGCCGACGAAGACCGAAGAAGATCCGGCGCCGCCGCTCACCGAAGATCAGGTTGTACCGGGATTTTTCGAAGCGATGCGCATCCCGCTTCTCCGCGGCAGGATGATTCAGGAGAGCGACCTGGCGCCAGGCGCTGCGCAGGTCATCGTCATCAACGAGGAAATGGCGCGACGTTTCTGGCCGAACGAGGACGCGTTGGGCAAGCGCCTGAAGTACGGGCTCGACCCCGGCGCCAAGAATCCCTGGAAGACAGTCGTCGGCGTGGTTGCCGACATGCGGCGGCAGCGCCTCGACGAGCCGGCGATCCCGTACATGTTTCAACCGGGCATCGCCCGTGAAATGGATATCGCGATCAGGACGGTCACCGATCCAAACGCATCACGCGAGGCGATTCGCGCCGAGATGCGCGCGCTCGACCCGAGCGTGCCGCCGTACGGCATCATCACGGTGGAACAGCGGCTCGGGCGAACCGTCTCGCTTCGGAGGCTGCAGACACTCCTCCTCGCGGCGCTTGCCGGAGTCGCGCTCGTCCTCGCGGTGATCGGGGCGTACGGCGTCATCTCTCAAGCCGTTGCGGCACGAACGCAGGAGATCGGTGTGCGCATGGCGCTCGGCGCCAGCTCCGGCGCGGTCCTGCGCATGGTGTTGAGTGCCGGATTGGCCCCTGCATTTGCGGGGCTCGGCTTGGGCCTGCTTGGTTCGATTTTGTTGAGCCGTACGCTGTCGTCGTTTCTCTACGAAACGAATGCGCTCGATCCGCTCATCTACGCGACCGTGACGGTCACGCTGCTGGCTGTGACGACACTCGCCTGTCTGGCGCCGGCACTGCAAGCGGCCCGCCTCGATCCGATGGCCGCGCTTCGCCGCGCGTAACAATCAGCGACGCTCGTTGGCGCGTCGAGACTTGTGTTCGAGAACGGGCGCGAGCGCCATGGCCAGCGCCTTGTCCAGGCGGCCTTCCGCCGCGGGCAGGAATTCTACGTCCAGACCGGCGCTCGCGACCGACAGCCCATGCATCGCCCAGGTGAATCGGCACACCGCCTGCTCGCCGGCGGTGGCGACGTAGCCAATCAACCCCACACCGGATCTGTCCTCGACGACGCGGGCGACCGTCGCGCCACCGGCGTCGACAATCACCCACTCTGGGCTGGCTGGGTGCAAGGTCCCGAGCGTCGCGCCGCTTGCGTTGGTGACGACGTGCGACCGGCCGCCGAATACACCCTGCCGGTCGCCCGCGCGCAGCGTGAGAATGTCCGGCCCTTCTGGCTCGCGGCGCAACACGCCGGTCTTCCAGGAGAACGAGAATCGCGCCCGGGTCGTCGCTGGAACCGACTGAATATCGTACTCAGAGTAGCGCCGCATGAACGTTTCGACCATCGTCACGCGCGGTTTGACGAAGTAATGCGACTGGTCGAAGACGCTCGAGGCCTGCGACGCTTCTAAGACCGGTGACAGAAAGGAAGCGGGCGAGGAAACTGCCGGCGGAGGGAGAGGCGCGGCATCTGGTTGGCTGCCGACGGACATGTCGGACGCGCTCGCCCGCTGCCAACGCGGCGACACGAATTCGGAGACGATCGTGGCGACGACATACCCGCCGAGAACCCACAGCAGGCGCCAACCCACGTTCGCGCTGGCCGCGTCGTGCCGCCCGAACCATTCCGCAACCTGTGCCGAGGCAGTCGCGTCTGGCGCCGTCGTGAACAGGCCCTGAATGCTTCCGCCAACCGACCTGACCGCATACAGTAGCAACTGCATGCCGATCACGAGCCCGGCCTGGAGCGCCGCGCACGCGGCCAGCGCCAGGAACACGAGCTCGGCACGCACGAGCATTCCCAGAATCGACGTCAATACGAACACCGCCAGCGCGATCCCGGCCAGCGCGGGCAGCGACAACAGGATGATCTGCGGAATCAGGTTGAGGCCCATGGGATCGCGAGAGGCGCCGACTACTTGCCTTAGGAGCACTCGATCTTCCGCCCACCAGGTGGCGATCGACGGGAACTGAAACGCGGCAGCGACGGCAAGACCCGCGAGCAGGAGCAACAGCGCTACGTCGCTGGCTGACTCGTGCGGCCTGGTCTCGCGCGCTATGTCTGCCGTTCGCGGTATCAGCGCTGACGCGCCAACCGCGGCCAGTAGAAACACCAGGGCGATTTCAAGGCCGAAGGTCTGGAGTGGCGCCGCCCAGGCGGGCCGTTCGCCACCGACAACCAGGACAACGATCCAGCTCATGACCGCCGCGACGAGCGCCGCCAACCCGGCTGAGAGCATCGCCGCGCGGATGACGCCGAGCACCTTCAGCGTGGCAACGAGGATCGCGTGGCGAAAGATAGTGTGGCTCCCTTCCTGTCCGTCAAGTTCGCAGATCGCGGCTCGCTGTTCTGGGCTCGCGGTAATCCGTGTCTCCCTCTGAGATCCAGCGTTTGATCCGTGTCGTCCGTGTGATCCGTGGCATGTGATCCGTGGCGTGTGATCGGTGTCGTCCGTGGCCTAGAACGACACGCATGGCCCGGCGGGCTGCGGCTGCGCCGGCCGCGGTCGAATCGCCAGGAACTGCACGCCCGGAGGAATCGTCGGCGCGAGCGTGATGGCCACCTGCAGCGCACCGCGTTCGCAGCTCATCGTCCACTGACCACGCAGCGCGTTTTCGACGTTGTCGAACGAGGTGGGTACCGAGCAGGCGCCGACCTTGGCAACGAGGTCATCGATTTCCTTCCGGCGTCGATCCTTCGAGCGGTCGAGGAACAGGTTCTCGGCGGCGATCTTCTCCGCCAGGGCGTCGTCCCAGCGAACCACGAGCTTCGAGACGTCGTCGCGCGCGGCAACGAGCGCCGGTGATGGGCGGACCTCGCGCCGGATCAGCCCGCCCGTCTGGTCCAACCGATCGATCGCCGACCCGACGGCGTTGTTCCAGCTGGTGTAAGTGACGTTGCCGAAGGCGATGATGCCGACTCCGTAGTCGGGCAGCCAGCGCATGAGCGAACCGTATCCGGGAAGGCCGCCGCTATGCGCGACGATCGCGCGGTACTGGCAGGTTTGTGTAACCGTGAGGCCGTAGCCGTAGCTGGTCGAGGTGAGGTGCGTCGCGCTCGTCGATTTGTCGAGGACGACGCGCACGCCGGATGGCCGCCACGGCTGCTGCATTTCGCGGAGCGACGAGCGGCTGAGCGGACCCGCCTCAGGTCCATCGCGCGGCGGCCACGCGTCGAGAAACGCGCCGACGTAGCGGCTCAAGTCACGGATCGTGGTCAGCATGCCACCCATCGCGCCGAACGATCCGTGCGGGAGTGCGGGCTCCTCCTTCCACTGATCGTCTTCCCATCGGTAGCCGATTGCGATCCGATTTGCCGGGACCCTGGATGGATGCAACGTCGTCGACGACATGCCAAGGGGACGCAGGATGTTCTCCGTGACGTACTCATCGTAGGGCTGCCCGGATACGCGTGAGACGATGCGGCCGAGTATGGCAAACCCGTAGTTCGAGTACCTCGTAGGCAACCCCGGGAGTATTCGAGAACGGAATGCCGCTGCGAAGCATGCGCGACAGCTCGGCCTCGGGTTCGGAGAGCTGCTGATCACCCCAGGGGTTGTCTTCGGGGAAACCCTCGGAGTGCGTCAGCAAGTGCCGGATCGTGATTCGCGGAGAGTCGGTCGTCGGGTAGCGGAGGGTCTTCAGCTCCGGAACGTATCGCTCGGCAGGATCGTCGAGCGACAGCTTCCCCGAGTCACGAAGCTTGAGAATCGACATCGCCGTGAAGCTCTTCGTCATCGACGCGATGCGAAAGACCGTGTCGGCGTCGACCGGGGCTTTGGACTTGACGTCGCGCATACCCATCGCGCCCTGGTGCGCGAGCTCGCCATCGATCACGATGCCCCACGCCGCGCCGGGCGCGTGGACCGACGTCGCGTAATCTGCGAGGATCTTATCGATGTCTGCAAACGCCGTCGCCAACTTCGCCCGACGGTCGGTTTCCGCAAACTGCGCGGGAGCGGTGGTCGCCCGCTGAGCAAGAGCGGCCGTGCCAGCGATGGCGACAACGGCCAAAGTCATCCATGAGCGCATGGGCGGATCCTACAGCAGGTGCCTCTCACAGAAGGCAAGGAGATCAGGAATGTATTAGCCTGAACAGGTATCCATCCGTTTCTGGCCTTCTGACCTCCTGGTCTCCTGTGCCCGTTTTCTCGGTCGTCATGTCGAACCGCGCTGACGGTTTACAGGAGATAAAGAGCTCAGAAGAGGACTTGTCGGAGCAGGTAATCATCCCGGTTATCCCCTTTTCTGGCCTTCCGATCTCCTGGTCTCCTGTGCCGGTTTCTCGGGCGTCGCGTCGGCCAGAGGTGACGGTTTACAGGAGATAAAGAGATCAGGAGGGTACTTGTCGGAGCAAGTATCCAGCCTGACTATCCCCTTATTGGCCTCCTGATCTCCTGGTCTCCTGTGCCGGTTTCTCGGTCGTCATGTCGAACCGCGGTGACGGTATACAGGAGATAAAGAGATCAGGAGCGTACCTGTCGGAGCAAGTATCCAGCCTGGCTATCCCTTTATTGGCCTCCTGATCTCCTGGTCTCCTGTGCCGGTTTCTCGGTCGTCATGTCGAACCGCGGTGACGGTATACAGGAGATAAAGAGATCAGGAGCGTACCTGTCGGAGCAAGTATCCAGCCTGGCTATCCCCTTATTGGCCTCCTGATCTCCTGGTCTCCTGTGCCGGTTTCTCGGTCGTCATGTCGAACCGCGGTGACGGTATACAGGAGATAAAGAGATCAGGAGCGTACCTGTCGGAGCAAGTATCCAGCCTGGCTATCCCCTTATTGGCCTCCTGATCTCCTGGTCTCCTGTGATCGATCCGTCGGGAGACGTTGATGCCGACGGACGGAACGCAATTCTTTCACTAAGCGACGTGCACTCACCGTCGCACTTTCTGAACAATTGGCCGGCCGCGCGATCGAAATCCTCAGCAGTCTGCTGCGGCGCGCTTCGTGCTTCTCGTCCGACATATGAATCAAACTGTTGCCGACATCGAGGCGCTCACCGAACAGATCATCGGCTGTGCAATTGAGGTGCATCGAACGCTCGGACCGGGACTACTCGAATCCGTCTACCAGGAATGCCTCACCCTCGAGCTGCTGCAAGCAAACCTCGGCGTCGAGAGGGAACGCTATGTCCCAATCGAGTACAAAGGCCATCGACTCAAGCGCGGCCTGAAAGTAGACCTGCTCGTGGAAGAATGCGTCGTTGTGGAGGTGAAAGCAGTCGAACGCGTGCTCCCCGTCCATCTCGCCCAGGCGATCACTTACTTGAAGCTCACGGGCTACCCTGCTGCCCTCGTCATGAACTTCAATTCGACTACACTCCGAGCGGGACTGAGACGGTTGAATCACCCGACCTGTCATACACAGAAGGCAGCCGTTCACTGTGATCCCAATTGAGTGCTCCTGGAGGCTGCATGTTCATGATCGAGCTCGTATACAAGGTGCCACTCGCGAGGATCGACGCCCACATGAAGCCGCACGTGGCGTTTCTCAACAAGTACTACGAGGCTGGTAATTTCCTGGTGTCAGGCCGGAAGATCCCGCGCGATGGCGGGATCATCCTGGCCGTGGGACGGAACCGGCAGGAGATCGAGACGATCGTCCAGGAAGATCCGTTCGTCGCGCGAGGACTGGCCGACGCGCGGATCATCGAGTTTCGCGCCAGCCAGCGGGCGCCCGACATCCAGCAGCGGATCGAACCATGACCGCGATCAGGGCGCGTCTGGCACGAACAAGCGGATGACGCCGTCCCGCTTGTTGAGAACGAAGATCTGTCCATCTGGGCCCTGCCCGAACCGCAGGTCGGCGCGCGCCGCCGGCTCCTTGCCTTGCTTCGTATTCCGCTCCTGAATGAGCTGGAGGAGCGTCTTTCGCGTGCCCTTGTCGTTGAACAGCACCTGGCGGATGGCTGCCTGACCACCGTTCGGCAACTTGTCGGCGTCGACGTAGAAGATCTGACCGCTCGGGTTGTCGCCGAAGATCATCAGGTGCTGGAGGCTCGCGGATCGCGGTGCCGCGGTAGAAGCACACGCCGGTGATCGCGGCGCGCTGAAAGAGCGTATCCCGGTGATCGAATTCGACGACCGGCCACGTCAGGCCAGGCTCGTCGCGTTGCCTCGACGCGTCCACCTGACCGTCGACGTACGGAAAACTGGCTTCCCACTTGTTCCACCCGAGATTGGCACCTGACGTCACGGGGCTAATCTCCTCGACGGCGTTCTGGCCGATGTCGGCGACGTACAGCCGCCCGTCCTTCGTATCCCAGGAGAATCGCTGCGGGTTACGAACGCCAAGCGCGTAGATCTCCGCAACTGTGTCGGGCTTCGCGTCCTTGACGAAAGGATTGCTGGCAGGAATGCCGTAGCGGCCGTTCGCGCTGTTGGTTCCCAGCGGATCGATTCGAAGGATTTTGCCAAATGCCGAGCTCATGTTCTGCGCGAGGTTCATCGGGTCGCCGCCGCTGCCGCCGTCGGCAAATCCTACGTAGAGCAGCCCGAACTCTGGCGTGCCGGACTTGGCCAGCGGGTTGAACCCGATCTGGCCGCCATTGTGATTGCCGAACGGGTGCGCGGCACGGAACAGCTCGCGCGGCGCGCCTCCATCATAGGAAGCGGCCGTCGCAGTCTTGGCCGTCCACTCCAGCAAGACCGTGTCGTGCGTCCGCTTGGGTCCAGGCGTAACGAAATCGGGTTTCGGTGTGACGTTGGACGTGTCGGTGTAGGTGTAGAACCTGCCGTAGCCAGGCGTTCCCTGCTGGGCGAACTGCGGATGGAACGCGACGCTCTGCACACCGCGCTCGGCGCCGTCGGACTGCACGCTCACGTTCCAGTTGGGCGCGTTGACGTCGAGGTACGGTGTGACAACCTTGCCGTCGTAGCTGATGCTGTAGAGCTGCCCGGTCATCACGCTCACGAAAATGCGGCGCGTGCCTGGCTCGTCGACCAGGTGCATCAGACGCGGCGCCTCGCCCTTGACGTCCGGAATGGTGGCGAACTCGACGAAGTTGACGGCCACCACGCCCTGGGTCGTTTCGATTGGCGTCGGAAACGGATCGAGAGTCGGTTGCTGGGCCGCGCCGACCGCAGAAACGACGGTGAGAGCGATGAGGGCAGCGAGCGATCGATAGCGTGGCATAGACGTCGACGTCTCCTTTGACAAGGATGATCATACGCGAGAGCGGGTCAGGATCCGTTCAGGTCCGAGGAGAATTCGGAGCTTCAGTCTCGAGAGCCGCCACCAGGCGCCGGTGTATATTTGACCGCACTTATGCGCGTGCTCCTGACGCTCATCGCGATCGGCGCGGTCTTTCATCAACCGCAGCGGCTCTCACCAATCCAGGACGGGGAGGCCCATGGAGACCCGCCCTACGTCCTCGAGGAGGGATGGGAACTGCTCTTGAACGGGAAGGATCTCGGGGGCTGGAAGGCGTGCGAGGCCAACGCCAAGAACGAGTGGTATACGACCCGCTTCGTGATGTTCGAGCGGCTGCTCGGGCCGACCAGGCTCTCCGGGCGCGCGGCGCCGAGCGGCATCATGCTCAATGGCCCGACGGGCCGGACCGCGAACCTCTGTTCCGAACGGACGTTCGGCGACGTCGAGCTCTACCTTGAGTTCATGCTCGCGAAGGGCTCGAACTCCGGCGTGTATCTGCAGGGGCTCTACGAAATCCAGATCTTCGACAGCTGGGGATCGACCGAAGGCGTCAAGACGTCGGACGCCGGCGCCATCTATCATCGTTGGATCGACGAACAGGGCGTCGGCGGATCTCCCCCGCTAGTCAACGCCGCGCGGCGGCCCGGCGAGTGGCAGTCCTACCAGGCCTGGTTCCGCGCGCCGCGCTTCGATGCTGCGGGCAAGAAGACCGAAGCCGCGCGCTTCGTGCGCGTGCTCTTCAACGGCCAGCTGGTCCAGAAGGACGTGGACATCGATGGCCCGACGCGCGCGCACCTGGAGATTCCCGAAGCTGCAGTGAACCCGCTCATGATCCAGGGCGACCATGGCCCGGTGGCGTTCCGGAACGTCTACGTTCGGCCGTTGAGGCCGTTGATCCTGCGGTAGTTGAAGGCGCCAGACCAACCCCATCCAGTCTGCCTACGTCTAAGCTCGATTCATCGAGGTTCGATTAGACATTTCGTTCTCGCACTAATCGCCTGCCTGTCCCTCATCAGCTGCCGGCCGCTCTCGCGCTACATCGTCACCACATCTCCCATCGACGTTCTCGGCGTCGGCCACCCTGGGTTCTGCGTGGCGGTCGACCCCACCGATCCAAAGGGTGTCTGGTGGTGGGAACCCGGACGCTCCGGTTGCTCCAGCCGCTCGACGGGACCCACCGCCTTTCGCGGCGAGAACGGGAGTGTAGTGGCGCCATCCGGCGCCATCGACGTCCACTTCCAACTGCAAATGATGGTGAGCGGCCCGCGCGAGGTCGGGCTCGTGATTCAGGATGGAGCGTTGCAAGTCGCTCGATCTGGCCATCGCGTCCGACCGAACGGCACGCCGACATCGGGGTCCCTGAACAACCGCTACGTCGTTAATCGACCCCGGCTCCTCATGGCGTTTCCAGAGTGGCTGGCTCGTTTGCTGTGCAATGTGTATAATGCACAGCATGAGCACCAAGACGATCTCCTTAAAAAAGGAGGCGTACGAGAGGCTGCGAGCCGCCCGTCGCTATCCCGGCGAGTCGTTTAGCGAGATTGTCCTCAGAGCGACCTGGCCGGAAGACACCATGACGGCGAGTGCGCTTCTCGACAGGTACAAGGGGGCCTCGCCGCGATTCTCTGAAGCAGAGCTCGACCGAATTGAGGCGCTGATGCGCGCCGATCAACCTCCAGAGGACAAGTGGGTCGGTCGCTGATCGTCGAGACGTCGTTCCTGATCGATCTCGAACGGGAGCACAATCGGGGCACACCGGGTCGCGCCGTCACCTTTCTCGAGCAGAACGGTGACGCGCGGCTCTATTTGCCGTTTATCGTCGCGGGCGAACTGGCCGCTGGATTGTCATTGGCTGATCGCAGCCGGTGGGAAACATTCCTGGCGCCGTTCTACGTTCTGGCGTCCAATGCGGACGTGAGCTGGGAATACGGACGCGCCTTTCGCTACCTGCAGGAGAACGGTCGGCTCATCGGCGGCAACGATCTGTGGATTGCCGCGACCGGTCTCGCCTACCGCATGCCGGTGGTGACGCGGAATGTCGAACACTATCGACGCGTGCCTGGACTCGACGTCGAATCGTATTGAACCGAACTCTAACAAAGCCTGGCAGAAGCCTTTGCCTTGAGCTTGAACCCTAGGCCCGTCAGGATCGCTGCGGCCCCTTCATCGCCTGCAACTTCTGTATCGCGCGCCGCAGCGACCGTCCTCGCTTCCGCATGTCGGCCCACAGGTCGCCAACCTCGACAATTCGCGTCGCCATCGTCGGCAGCGTGAACGCGCGCGGTCCGACTTCCCCCTTCTCCACTTCTTCCCACGTGCACGGCGCAGACACCGGCGCGCCAGGTTTCGCGCGCACCGCATAGGGCGCGGCCCAGGTCGCGCTGTAGTTGTTGCGGCCGGTGTCGACGAGAATCCGCCTGCCACGATTGCTCTTGCTGAACTCCTGGGTCAGATGATCCGGCGCGAGCTTGACCAGCATTGCGCCAACATGATGCGCAAACCCCGCGACCTCGCCCGTTTTTGCTTTCCCGTCGAGCGGCACGACGATGTGGAAGCCCTTCGAGCCGGAGGTCTTCACCCAGCTAGGCAGGCCGAGCGTATCGAGAAAGTCACGGAGTCCGATCGCCGCGTCTCGAAGCATGCCCGGATCGTCGACGGACGGGTCGAGGTCGAACACGCAGATATCCGGGTAGTAGAGATTCGGCGCGCGCGCGGACCAGACGTGCGGAGTGATCGTGTTCTGGTTGACGATCCAGAGGAGCGACCGCGTGTCGGTGACGATCGGGTGATGCACCGTGCCGTCCTTCTTCGGCACCTCGACCCGCTCGAGCCACGCGGGAAAGCCCTTCGAGACGTCTTTCTGGATGAAGCCCTTCTTGTCGATGCCGGCGGGATAGCGCTCCATCGTGACCGGTCGCGCGCGGATATGCGGCACCATGATTGGCGCAATCGCCTCGTAGTAGGCGGCTAATTCCCCCTTTGTGATCGCGGCGGAACCTCCCTCAGGCGGAAACAGCACCTTCTCGGGGTGCGTGATCATCGCGCCTCTTCCCTGGTCGCGGGCGTTGCTCGCACGACACCGCGAGCCACCCTGTCGGCTCGGACGCCCAGCAGCCGCGGATGGCGAAGCTTGCCATGCCCGGTCCACTCGATGAAGCCTGCTTCGACGACAACCTCCGGACGGACCCAGTGCGCGCGCAGGCGCGGCAGTCCCTTGGCCCTGGTGAACGGTGTCTTCGGGATCTCGAGGGCATCCAGCTTCGAACGCAGATCGAGCAGGAGCTTGGTGTCGAAGCCGGTGCCGATCTTTCCGGCGAAGCAGAAATCGTCCCCGTCGAAGTACCCCACCAGCAACGCGCCGAGACCCACGCGCTTGCCCTGTGGATCGGTAAAGCCGCCGACGACGAATGCGTGCGTCTCCTCGCATTTCATCTTCAGCCAGTGTTTCGAGCGGCGATGTTCGTACTTCGAGTCGCGGCGCTTCGCGATCACGCCCTCCCACCCCTCGACACGCGCGCGCTCCCAGGGCTTCGAATCATCGAGCAGGGTCACTTGTGCGAGTGGCAATCCGAGCGGCACGCTGCTCAGCAACGCGCGCCGCTCGTCGAGCGGCAGGCCGGTCACGTCTCGGCCATCGAGCCACAAAATGTCGAACACGTAGTAGTCGGCCTGTCCGAGGGCGCCCCACCCCCAGGCGGCTTCGCCGTCGAGGACGACGTCGTGGACCGGCAGGTTGGCGATGGCCTGGACCACCGATGGATGCGAGCTGTTGAGCGGCAACCGATTTCGCGACACCAAGCGAACGTCGGAGCCATTCTTGAACGCCAGCAACCGAATGCCATCGAACTTGCGCTCGAAGATCCACTCGGGCCCGGTGAACCGGTCCTGCGTGAGCGTCGCCGCCATCGGTTCGAGCCAGTCGGGAAACGCGGTCATGAAAATCTCCACGCGGTGAGAGCCACAGATGACACGGACAACACGGATCGGGGTCTGTGAAACAGGTTTTAGTACCGACAGCTATCTCGTAAGCCCATCCGTGTCATCCGTGTTTTCCGTGGCCCGTGTTTTCCGTGGCACTAGACGGTGTACCTCGCCCGGACGCGCGCGGGAAAAACCGTCACCGCGTCCGGCGTCACCTGCCGGCACCCGTCGACGCTGATTTCGCGCAAGCGAGGAAGAGCCGCGAGCAAGGTCACGCCTGCATTGGTAACCCCTCCGCAGTTCCAGAACTCGAGCGATTCGAGCGACGGCATCCGGCTCAGGATCTCGAGGCTTCGGTCGGTGATCTTCGTCTGGCCCGCGTAGTACGTCTTCAGCTTCGTGAGGCCAGCGATGTGTTCGGTGGCGGCATCCGTGGTGTCCCGGCAATACATGCACCAGAGTCCTTCGAGATTCTCGCAGCGGCCAACGTGCCGGAACCCGTCATCGAGGACGTTCATGGGCACCAGATCTCTGAGAGCCGGAAATCGAGGGAGCGTAGCCAGGGCCTCATCATCGACGTTCTTGCAGCTCACGGCCAACCCGCGGAGTGCCGGCATCGTCGACAGCGCAGCAAAGCCGCGACCAGTCAGGTTGCGACATTCACGGCCCCAGATGTACTCGATTGTCTGCGAACGGCTCAACGCCGCAAAGCCGGCGTCAGTGGCTACGGTGCCCTGCCCCATGAGCATGCGAAGGCGAGGGATTGCACCGATATGACGCATTGCTTCGTCGTCGCACAGTTGGTCCTGACACCCGAGAAACCCGAGGTTCGGCAGGTCGACGAGTTGCGCGAGACCGGCAGGCGTCAGCGCCGAGATGTGCCAGAAGAAGGTGAGGCCAAAGAGTCCGTCGAGCCCGCTGAGCGTCGCGAGGCCAGCGTTCGTGAACGGACCATCGAGCAGCAGATGGTTCGGCTCGGCGTCAGGGCTCATCAGCGAGTACTTGACGGTACCGCCGTGCCAGGTTTTGAAGATCGGGAGCTGATGCAGCAGGGGCAGCGCCGCATCGGTCACGCCGCGTCCGGTCTTGAGACGCCGGAGCGCGCCCTTACCAGCGAGGGCGGCGATGGCGCCGTCGCCGGTGTGCGTGCCCAACAGATCCACGCTCTCCAACTTATCGCAGAACTTCAGGTTGGCCATGCCAGCGTCAGTGATCGCGCTCTGCCAGCACATCTGAAATCGCCTGAGCTCCGGCAGGTGGCGCAGCACGGCCAGCCCGCGGTCGGTGATTTGGCCGCCTGGATAGTCGCTGAGATCGAGCTCTTGCAATCGCTGCAGGCGAGCGAGGTGCGCGAGACCGTCATCGGTGATGCTCTTCGTTCCGCCGAAGGTGAGTTGCGAGATGTGTGGCAACTGGCTGAGTCGCGCCAGCACGCTGTCGGTCAACTGGCCACCAGCGTCGAGGCTGGCGATCTTCTGGTCCGCCATCACCGACAGAATCTCATCCCACTCCCGGTCCTCGAGCGAATGACGGACATGCAGCGTGCGGTGGGGTCCTTCAATGCGATAGAGCGGCAGATTCCAGTTCCTGGCCCGACCGCCTCCGCCCGTCACGCTCCGGGCAAACTCCACCCAACTCGCGAATCCGCGTTGGTGCGCGATGAGACCGCGGGTATCGTCGACCGACAGTTCGTCGCCCTCGGCCTTGCCCAGTCGTTGTGCCACACCGGCGCGCATCTCGTTCCAGCTGAAGGAGCGCTTGAAAAAGTCACCGACGCGCTGCAAGGCGTTGGGCTCGCCGGACCTGTAGGCCACGACGACGTCGCTGGCGAGCTGCTCGAACGCTTCGAGCGTTTGCTCGGGCTCGTTCCGTGTCGCCCCTGCGATGCGCGTGCCGCCGCGCTCCTGCGCGACTCGTCGCGCACCACGAGCAACGAGCAGCGCCACTACATCGGACGAGCCGTTCGCGTCAGCCACATCGAGCGGCGTCATGCCGTTGCCGGCGACGATGTTCACGTCGGCGCCGCTGTCGAGAAGGAGCGTCGCGGCGTCCGCATGGCCCATGCTCGCCGCCCAGTGCAGTGCGGTCGCCTGAGGGATATCCCAGTGGTCGATGCGCTCGTTGACAGATTCCGGATCCTCTTTGAGTCGTGCAGCGATGTGCTCCTGAAAATCGAACGAGGCGGCATCGTGCAGGTCGATCGCGCAATGCGTCCGCAACCACTGCACGACATCAGACTGGTGGTTGTGGTCGGCCCATCCGAGTGGCGTCGAGTTGAACGGGTTGTCGCGATTGCTCGTGTCGGCGCCGCGTTCGACGAGGCGCCTGACCATGTCGAGATCGCCGGCAAACGCCGCCCGATGCAGCGCGGCGCCATTGTTGACGCCGACCATGTTCCAGTTGCCGTCCTTCTCGAGGAGGAAGTCGACGGCCTCGCGTTGCTCCCGCACGTAGGCATAGAGCAGGGCCAGCCCGACAGCGTCGCGGGACGACATCTCCTTGTTCTGGCGCCGCGGACGGGACAGCAGCCGGCCGTCGTTGTCGAAAAATGAGCGCAACAGGTCCATCTGACCGAGCGCCGCAGCGGCCAGCACATCCGGCTTCGCGCCAAGCGCAATCATTTTCTCGGCGGCGCGCGGCGCGTGGTTGGCCAGGGACCCGTCGAGGCAAGAGTCGCTCGTCAGATCGAGCCTGGCGCCGTACTCGAGGAGGACATCGATCAACGCCCCGGCGACATCTGCATCGCTGGCCTGCTTACTGGTGAGGAGCAGACCCATCGTGTCCCCTCCATTCGGACCGAGCGTCCTGGCGTTTACGTCGGCGCCGCCGTCGAGGAGCACTCGCGCCACGTCGGCGCTATTGGCCGGCAGCGGCGGACGCTTCCCTTCGAGGCGGCCCCGATCCGGATTCCCCGCCACGTGATGCAGCAGCGTCGCGCCGGTGAAATAGTGGTAGGGCGGCTCGAGGTTGGTGCGCGCCTGGACCAACCTCGGATCGGCCGCGATGAGACCCCGCAGTCGCTCGACGTCACCCGCGTCGATGGCGTCGACGGCCTCGTCGAAACCGGGATGAGGACTGAACGCCGCGACGGCTTCCGCCAACTCGACGCGGTGCTTCAGCTTGGGCCAGCTCTCGAAACCATATTCGCGCGCGATGACCAATTGGGCATCGGCGAGCGCGAACGTCGAGGCAAGGACGGTCTCGGGCGGCTGGCCCCCGTGAAACTTGAAGCGTGGGTGATGCGCCGCTATGCGCGCAGCGGCAGAAGGGCGGCCGCGACGATGCTCCTGCTGGAGCTCGTTGGCCTGGATTTTCAGCTGACTGAGACTTGGGCGCGGAGGTAGAGAACGGGTAGGCACACGCGCTCCTTTCGCAAGCGCCCGATGTCCGCACGCGGGCCGAAAGAAGCGTTATTCGATCTCAGGTCGAACAGTCAGGTGGGACTCGGTCCCTTTCCGCGGACAGGAGGCGCCCTACGCGCTCGAACATGAAAGTATTCGAGACCGTTGGGTGGAGTCAAGGCAGCCTGTGCTCGCTTGACGAGCCCTCTCGAAGCGGCATAGCTTCCCGACGGCCGCCTTGGTCGCTGCTCAGACGCAATCGATCAATCGTGATGACTCATGCCATTCGCGCGTTCCGCAACGCCTTCTTGTCTCCAGGCTTCCGCCTGTTCGGGCTGAGATTCTCACGCGACTACCTCCGATTCGCGTGGCGCGCGGCTCGACGTTGGGGCAGCACCGAGCCTGGCAGCCTGAGCTTTCTCGGTTACGGCCTCGACTATTTCAATCAGAGTCACGCGCTCTTCCTGGTCCACGAGATCTTCGTGAACGCAACTTACAGCTTCACCAGTCCGAATACCCGTCCCCGGATCGTGGATTGCGGCGCGAACATCGGCATGACGGTGCTTTTTTTCAAAGCGGTTCGGCCCGAGGCGGAGATCATCGCGTTCGAGCCGCATCCAGCGACCTTTGCGCGACTTTTAGAGACCATCGACTCAAACGGTCTCCGCGATGTGCACGCAGAGAATGCCGCGGTCGGAGGCAAGGACGGGACAGCCGTTTTGTATACCCCCCAGTCTGATTACGGTAGCCTGGTTAGCAGCGTCGATCGCAGCCGGGGAGGCGATGAGCGACTGGAGATTCGTACGGTGCGCCTGTCGGGATGGATTCGGGAACCCGTCGACTTCCTGAAGATCGACGTCGAAGGCGCGGAGTACGACGTGATTGACGACCTGATCGAGACCGACGCGATTCGCTGGGTTCGCGAGGCGGCGATTGAATACCATGAGCTCGATGCGCAGCCCGGCCGCCTGACACGCATGACGAAAGCGCTCGAGGCGGCTGGATTCAACATGCACGTCACGCCCGCTCATGACGGGACGCGTGTGGGCCTCATCCGCGCGCGTCGTAAATGAGGCCGGGGCAGTTCCGGCTAGCAGTTGTTCTAGGTCTGCGCGTCTCGTGCCGAAGCCGTATCGGCCTGGACGACTCGGGCCTCCCGCTTCGCGCCGTGGAAAAATGCAGCCTCCGCGGAGGCCTTCCGATCCCGACGGCGCCTGCCGTACGGCTGGACGACAGCCGGCATCGGTTCGGCGTCTGGACACATCCGTGCATCTCGCGACGAATCAGCGGCGCCGTCGCTCGGAGCGCTCCGGCAGCATTTTTCGGCATCGTGAGTCACGACGCTCAAGGTCGGCCCGACTCGCCCAGGCCGCTACGGCTCCGAACTGATCGACGCCACGTCTCCCCGGGCGATCGGTGTGTGCGGCGGTGAATCGCGGGACCGGCGCGGCTCGTCGGATCCTGCCGACCTTGAGCGGCGCGTTTCAGGATGCCGCAAAACGTCCCGTAGCGGTCGCCTGCGGCGGCGGCGCCCCTTTCGCCACCACCCGTCGAGCGATTCGGCGGCCCAACCGATGCCGGCTGTCGCGCGGATCGTCATAGCCGCCGCCGACAACGTCAGCACAGCCCGCGGAGGGACGTTTTGCCGCGTCGCGAATGGGGTCCCCGCCGCGCGTGTTTGGCGCGGTGGGGTGTGAAGCGGGAGGCAGGAGCCGATGAGCCGCGGCGGCCCCTGCGCGGCTTCGGTGACTTTGGATGAGAGCCCGCTCGCCAAGCCGGGCACGACAGCGCGGAAGGCGTACTCCAAAATCGGTCGTAAGGCTATAATCCGGCCACATCAGATTGGGCAGATCAACTTCGCACATGTCGGTTATGGGGGACGCATGTTGAGAACGCTTGCCGTGGCAGTCGTGGCCGTGACCACTCTCTCCGCCGGCGCCATCGCACAGGACGCCAAGGCCGTCATCGCCCTCGCGTCCAAAACGATGGGCCTGGACGGCCTGAACTCGATTACCTACTCTGGATCCGCGGCAAACGGCAACTTCGGGCAGAGCAAGACCATCGCCGGTCCGCTGTCGGTGACGACAATCTCGAATTACACCCGAGCGATCGACTTGACGCAGCCGGCGTCGCGCGCCACTGGCGCCACGATGCCGCCGACCATCCCGGGCGCGCCGGCCCCGGTCGCGGGAACTTTCAATCAGAACATCACGCCGGCCAACGCGGCATGGACGCAACAGCTCGAAATCTGGGTGACGCCGTGGGGTTTCCTGAAGGGCGCGGCGGAGAACGCGGCCACTGTTCGAGCGCAGAAAATTCGTGGCAGGGCCTATTACGTGGTGTCCTGGTCGCCATCGGCAAAGGCGCCCTCCGGGCAGGCCTATCGGCTGAACGGATACATCGACGATCTACACATGGTCGAGCGTGTCGAGACCTGGGTGGATCACCCGGTGCTCGGCGACCTGCTGGTGGACACGACCTACAGCGACTACAAGGATTTTGGCGGGCTGAAGGTACCGTCGAAGATTGTCCAGAAACGCGCCGCGCTGACGACGTTCGAGGCGACGATTACCGCTGCGACTGCCAATCCACCCAACATCAAGGAACTGTTGACTCCGCCTGCGCCAGCTGCCGGCGCGGCAGGCGCCGGTGGCCGCGGCGGCGCGCCCGGCGCGCCGCCAGCTGCGCCAACCGTGGCGTCAGAGAAGATGGCCGAAGGCGTCTACCGGATCACCGGCGGCTATGTCGCGCTGGCGGTCGAGTTCAAGGACTATGTAGTCGTACTCGAAGGTGGCCAGAGCGAAGCACGCGGCATCGCGGTCATTGCCGAAACCAAGAAGCTGATTCCGAACAAGCCGATCAAGTACGTCGTCAACAGCCACGCGCACTTCGATCACGCCAGCGGCCTCGCGCCGTTTGCCGCTGAGGGGATCACGATCATCACCCACGCGAACAACAAGAGCGTTCTGGAAAAGGGCCTGAGCAATCCTCGCACGCTCGTCGGCGACAACCTCGCCAAGGCCAATCGAAAGCCCAAGGTCGAGTCGGCAGGTGACAAGCGTGTCCTCAAGGACGACACGCACACCATCGAGCTGTACCACGTCCAGAATCTCCAGCACAGCGACGGCATGCTGATCGCGTTTCTGCCGAAGGAAAAGATCCTCTTCACCGCGGACTTCAACATCCCGGCACAGGGCCAGCCGGTTGCGCCGGCAATCGGCACGCTCGTCCAGAACGTCGAGCGGCTCAGGCTCGACTTCGACAGCCACGTCCTCGTTCATGCGCCGAATCCGGACCGGCCGGTGACCAGGGCCGATCTGATGTCGCTCGCCAAGGGGACGCAGTAGCAGAGACTGGCCGACGCCCCTTCGAGGCGAGGACGATTCCACGATGAGCTACCGGGCGATCTATGCCTACCCGTGGAACCTCGCCGACGAAGGGGTTTCGGCAGTTGTCGATACCGTTCGCACGCTCGGCATCGATACGATCACCGTCGCTGGCAGCTACCACGCCGGCAAGTTTCTTCAGCCACACGGACGACAAGGAAAGGTCTATTTCCCCCAGGACGGCACCGTCTATTTCAAGCCCGATCCGTCGCGGTACGGCGCCATCAAACCCATCCTCAACGACCTGGTGCGCGAACGCGACGTGCTGTCGGAGATCGCAGGGAGCCATCAGGTCGCCGCCAACGCGTGGATGGTCTTGCTGCACAATTCCCGGCTCGGCGCGCTCAATCCGCTCTCGACGGTCAGAAACGCGTTCGGGGACCGCTACGTCTACAGCCTGTGTCCTTCTGCGCCAGACGCGCGCGAGTACGCGATCGCGCTGTGCAAGGACGTCACCGACAACTACGCTGTGCGCGGCATCTCGATCGAGACACCGGGCTTCCTGCCATATACCCACGGCTACCATCACGAGTTCGCGATGGTGCGGCCGAACACCTGGCTCCATAGCCGGCTCGGGCTATGTTTCTGCGACCACTGTCTCCGCAAGGCCGATGCCGCTGGAATCGACGCACGCGGCCTTCAAGCTCGCGTGCGGGTGGAGATCGACAACTACCTTTCCGGCGACATCGACTTCCCCGATGACATGGGCGAGGCGTTCTGGCTGAGTGACGTCGCGACCGACGGAGCGCTGACGCGTTTTCTCAACTGGCGCTCGACGGTTGTCACGTCGCTCGTCCAGGAGATTCGCGCGAACGTCCGCACAGACGTCAGCGTCGCCGTCATCCCCTCTGTGGCTCGTCCGACCGGCGGCGCCTGGTACGAAGGAAGCGACCTTCACGCGCTCGTGACAGCCGCTGGAATCATCGAGGCATGCTTTTACGAACCCAGCGCCGCGCGGATCCGCGCCGACATATACGACACGAAACGGCGGTTGAATGGCGCCGGGACACTTCGCGGCATCATCAGGCCGGGTTTTCCCGATCTCGTAAGCCGCGCCGACGTGGTCGAAGCCGCGCAGGCTCTGCGCGACGCCGGGATCTCTGAAGTCGCCTTCTACAATTACGGCCACTTGCGTCGGGGTAACATCAACTGGATTGCCGACGCTATGGCAGTCTTCGGAGACGGGTAAAGTGCAGTTCCAGAACAGAGTGGTCGGTATCACCGGGGCGGCTGGCGGCATCGGCCGGGAGCTGTGCACGCATTTCGGGGATCAGGGCGCGGCGATCTTCGCGCTCGACCGCAGCGAAACCGTCGCCGCCTTCGCCGGCGAACTTCGCGGCAAGGGCGTTCGCGTCGAATCGGCCGTCGTCGACATCGTCGACGCCGAGGCCGTTAAGGCTGCCTTCGCTGGAGTGTTGGCAGCGCTCGGTCCAGTCGATATCCTCGTCAACAATGCCGGCGTGTCCCACAATCCGACGCTCGAGCGCACGACGCCCGAGGGATTCAGAGACGACATCGACGCCAATCTGAACGGCGCCTACAACTGCGCCTACGCTGTCCTCCCGGGCATGAAGGCACGCCGCGCTGGCGCCATCGTCAACGTCGGCTCGGTCAACGGCCTCTCGGCCCTCGGGGATGCGGCCTACAGCGCCGCGAAAGCCGGTCTGATCAGCTTGACCCGGGCGCTGGCGCTGGAGTTCGGCCGGTACAACATCCGCGCAAACATCGTCTGCCCCGGCACCGTGCGCACGCCTCTGTGGAACGACCGTGCCCGACGCAACCCGGAAGTGCTCAGACAGCTCGAGCGCTGGTATCCCCTGGGACGCATCGTCGAACCGGTGGAGGTCGCGCGCGCCGTCGCCTTCCTCGCCTCCGACGCGGCCTCGGCCATCACGGGCGCGGTCCTGCCCGTCGATTGCGGGCTATCCGCGGGGAACATTGTCATGGCTAGGGAGTTGACGGTTGAAGACTTCTAATTCCGAACGTTCGTGGTGCGGGGTTCGGAGTTCGGCGTTCAAGGTTCGTAGTTCATGGTTCAAGGTTCAACAGAGACACAGCACATGAAGTCCAAACGCGTCCTGGTGGTCGGGCTTGGCAATATGGGGATGTCACACGCGCTCGCGTACGCGCGGATTCCGGAGTTTCAGGTCGTCGGCGTTTGCACGCGCCGTATCGCCGACAAGACACTGCCGGACGCGCTCACCGGCGCGAAGCGTTATTCCAATTACGAGCAGGCGCTCGCCGAGCTCACGCCTGACGTGGTGTCGGTCAACACGCTTCCCGACACGCATGCGGATTACGCGATCAAGGCGATGGAAGCCGGCGCGCACGTGTTCGTCGAGAAGCCACTCGCCGAGACGGTCGACGAGGCCGAGCGCGTAGTTGCAACCGCGACGCGCACGAGGCGGAAACTGGTCATCGGCTACATCCTCCGCCAGCACCCATCCTGGATAAAGTTCATCGAGATCGCGAGGCAGCTCGGCACGCCGCTCGTCTTCCGCATGAACCTCAATCAGCAGTCCAATGGCGAGACCTGGCAGTGGCACAAGCGGCTGATGGACTCATTCCCGCCCATCGTCGACTGCGGCGTCCACTACGTCGACATCATGTGCCAGATGACCCCGGCGCGGCCGGTTCGCGTCCATGCGCTCGGCGCTCGCCTGACCGACGAGGTTGCCACCTACAACTACGGCATGCTGCAGGTCGCGTTCGACGACGGCTCGGTGGGGTGGTACGAAGCGGGATGGGGCCCGATGATGAGCGAAACCGCGTTCTTCGTGAAGGACGTGATTGGCCCGAAGGGTTCAGTGTCGATCGTCATGGCAGAGACGGCCGGCAACGTGAAATCGGACGACATCAACGCGCATACCAAGACGAACCAGATTCTCTGGCACCACGCCGACATGACCAGGCCCGACGAGCGAATCGACATGATGGACGAGCCGGATCACGACGCGCTCTGCGAACGTGAGCAGCGCTACCTGTTGAAGGCGATCGACGAGAACATGGATCTCTCCGACCACATGAATGACGCGGTCAAGAGCCTGAGGATCGTTTTGGCGGCCGACCAGTCGGTGCGGACCGGAGCCGTGGTCAGCCTCTCATGAGAATCTAGAGCTTATAGTCCTTGCGGAACTTCCGCCGCAGATACCTGCTCGCCTCGCTGTCGTCGATGATGCGCTCCTGCTCGTCGTTCCAATGAATCCGCCGTCCGGTGCGAAACGCGATGTTCGACAGCAGTCCTGGCTTCGTGACGCGATGCCCGTAGCGAACGTTGCACGTGGTTTCCAGGTTCCTGGATTTGATCGCGTCGAGGAACTCGCGAATGTGTCCAGGCGAGTCGGGAATCGTCGGAGCGGGAATCGGGAAATCGACGGCCTTCTTGCCCGCAACCCACACCTCGTGAGCCGTGTAGTTGGTGACGAGCGACGCCTGGGTTCCTTCGAACACGCAGCCGATGTGTCCCATGTGCTCGAATCCCGACAGCGGCGT
The DNA here is from genome assembly GCA_963773005.1 of uncultured Acidobacteriota bacterium. Lineage (GTDB taxonomy): Bacteria > Acidobacteriota > Vicinamibacteria > Vicinamibacterales > 2-12-FULL-66-21 > DATBJJ01. The sequence continues at coordinate 689,046 of CAVYZR010000008.1, read as the reverse complement.
CGGGCGAAAGCTGAACGTCAGCAGCATGTCTGGATACTGGAGCACGGCCTCGACGTTGTCCGGCGTTTCGGTCGCGTCATGATCAAAGTACCGACCGCCGAGCGAATCCACGCTGCTCGGCCCCTTCAGATCGAGCGCCCAGACCGCCACGTCGACGATGTGGCACCAGAAATCGATGAACGTCCCGCCTGAGTAGTCCCAGAACCACCGGAAGCTGAAGTGCGATCGCAGAGGTTCGTACGGATGTTTCGGGGCCGGCCCAAGCCAGAAGTCGTAGTCGAGGGTGGCTGGAAGCGTCGGCGGATTGGTCGTCGGAGGCGCCGGCTCCGTAGCCGAGGTCTTCCAGATGTTCACGCGCGTGATCTTACCGAGCGCGCCTGACTTGACGATCTCGACGACGCGCCGGTAGTTGGGATAGTCGTTGTGGATGTGATTGCCCATCTGGCTGACGCGCTTGTACTGAAGCGACGCGTCCGCCATCATGCGTCCCTCGGCGACGCTGTAGCTCAAGGGCTTCTCGACGAAGACGTCCTTGCCAGCTTCGAACGCTCGTACCGCCGGAATCGCATGCCAGTGATCGGGCGTGACAACGACGACCGCGTTGATCTCGCGATCGTCGAGCACGCGGCGAAAGTCGCCAAAGGCCTTCGGTTTCTGTCCGCGGACCTTCTCAACCTCGGCGACTGCGCGATCGAGGTGGTCGCGATCGACGTCGCTGATTGCCGCGATCCGGGTGTCGGGTTGCTTGAGGAACTCCTGCAGCCGCGACGTGCCCTGGCGTCCGACCCCGATCATGCCGAGCACGATCTGGTCGTTTGGCCCCGACTGTTGCGCGGCCTGCCAGGCCGACAGGGTCGGCCGAGCGAGCGCGGAGAGCGTCACACCTCCCGCAACCGAGCCGAGAAACGCGCGTCGAGACACTGCCGCTGACCTCATATATCCAACTCCAAAAGACTGCAAACTATCTCGCAAAGATGGTCGTGCGCCCGTGAGGAGCGTCGTCCGGCCACGGAAAACACGGGCCGTCCGCCTTCTCGTCCTATTGCGACTTGCCGCGGCCGGTGATCTCCCAGACCACTTCGACACGATCCTTGCGAATGCCGAACATCTGATCGTATTCGTTCACGACCGGATCGCAGTGCGGCACGATCACCTCGAGCCTGTCGCCGATCTTGTAGTCCTTCGTCGGCGGCGCCGTGAAGCGAATCGCGCCAAACTCGTCTGAGCCCGCGCTGTAGTCCATGCCGGGCTCGCCGATGACGCCCGCATTCGGGGTGTTGAGCGTGAGCGCCTTCGCGCCAGCGTCGGTGGTCAGCCGGCCGGGGAATCTGTTGTTCATTACGGTGGTCAGAACCGTAAGCGACGGGGCGAAGTCAGTGTAGACAGCCTCCCCGCTCTCGCTCCCAATCGCCAGGTATTGCATGTCCATGAACAAATAGCTGCCGACCTGCACGTCCGTGAACCCTGGCACGAGATGCATGATGTTGTAGGTGCCGGTGCCGCCACCGCTGAAGATCTCCATGTTCAGCCCGGATTTCTTCATCATGTCGAACGTATCCGCATTCGGGCCGATGGTCTTGAGCGCCCGTTCCTTGCGGTTCTCAAATCCCTTCGCGTGCTGGACCCCGCCGTCGTACGAGAGGATGCCTCGCAACTTGAGGTTGGGCAGCTTGTCGATCACCTGGCCCAACGCCACGGCGCCAGGCCCGGCTGGGATACCACTTCGTGTCCCGACCGCGACGTCGATGACGACATCCGCGACCACACCAGCCTCCTTCGCGGCGGCAGAAAGGTCCCGCGCGTTCTGCTCCTCGTCGACGGCCTGAATGAAGTCGCGGTGCGACTTTCGCAGCGTCATCGCGCGTCGGATCTTGCTCGGCGACGGGTTGGACGTCGTCAGCAGGATCCTGTCGACGCCGTGCGCCACCATCGCCTCAGCTTCGCTGAGCTTGGCGCAGCAAATGCCGATCGATCCCGTGGCCAGCTGATACTTTGCTATCGCCGCGCACTTGTGCGTCTTGGTATGCGGCCGGCTGGGAAGCCCGTACTTCTTGAGCGCGGACTGCATGGTCGCGATGTTTCTCTCCATCGCGTCCAGATCCACGCACAGAGCGGGCGTGTCGAGATCCCATTTGGACACGCCAGGCTTGACCTTCTCGTTGGCGGTCATCGCGCCCAGTTCGGCCGGCGAGTAGCCTTTCACCGGTTTCGGGATCCAGAAGTACACGGAGGCGGCAGTCGCGCCGGAGAGGAAGACGCGCCGGGATGGTCGGAGTGGGGTTTCACGCATCGGTCTCTCCCTTGGACATTTACGTTGGCCTTCTCCAGAACCGAGCCTCGAGCGACATCCGGGTCGAATCCAAGCTTAGGTTAATGCCACCGCCATGAATTGCGTAGGGGGTAAATACCATCACTTCGTCCGGTTGCGGATTTGGACGCTCCAGCTCCAGAGATTTTTTCGAGCTCGTGACCGACGGCACCTGATAGGTGGCGGTGCCTACCTTAGCCCCCTTAGCGGTGCGCTCAATATCCGACTCTCGCCAAAGATGACTTCCAGGAACAATTGGGAGAGCTGAACGCTCATCGCTTCCGGCGAGTGGAAAATAAATATTCACGCAGCTTCGAAGAATTGCGAGCCACACGTCGCGATGCGGCGGATTGTTGTCGGTCTTGAGGTTAGGGCGCACGATACGAATGAAATACCCTCCCCATCCGACCGATGGACAGGTTGACGTCAGCTCCACGCCGCAGATTTGCGAGACTCGCTTCTCTACCCGGGAAATTCCACCTGGAAAACTTGCCACCCGAAATCCGCCTCGTAGTTCGCCGGTAATTTTCGAGTGAAGATCGTTATCGACAAACTCGTGGTATTTCTCGAGCGTGAACTTGCTTTCATCCACGCTGGTAAATGTTCGCATGGTCTCGATCAGCGTGGATTTCAGTCCCGACCTAATCACTTCATTCTCGGACTGACTCAGAAAGGGCTGGATCGTATAACCCTGCTCGGCCCAATCGGTGCCCGAAATGAGATTATCGTCTTCCTCGAGCAACACTTGATCCGAGCCGTATGCAGTATCGCCATCCACGTCATATTCGATTGTGGTGCCATTGATATTGAAGGAGACTTTTTTCATGAAAGAACTCCCTCAAGGCAGTGCGAACACCATGATTGTCGAACCGGCGGCAACCCCGATGTGTTGTATCCCGGCGATAGTGTAGGTCATCGGACCGGCCTTCCAGCCCTGACTGGTATTGAAGTGCCACAGTAACTTGCCCGTTCGTGCATCCGCCGCGACAAATACGCCACCGGGGGAATCACCATAGAAGATTAGCCCACCTGCAGTGCTCATCAGGCCGCTGGCCAGGATGCCGCCGCCGAGGCCAGGGATCTCCCAGACGATCTTGCCGGTCTGCACGTCCAGCGCGCGGAGGAATTTCGCGCTCACGTCGCCCGGCGAGCGGCGCGTGGCCCCGCCGTAAAAAGACTGGCCACGGACCCACCAGTCGGCGCTCTTGGAGTAGATGGAGCACGATTCCTCGGCCATCAGGTAGAACAGGCCCGTAACTGGGCTGAACGCCGTCGACGGCCAGTTCGTGGCGCCGGCGACCGAAGGGCACGTTCGCGTGCCCTCGGTCGCCGGCTCGTTGCCAGGCAGGAGAATCGGCCGACCGTCCTTGCCAATGCCGCTCGCCCACGTGATTCCTTTCACGAAGGGCTCGGCCAGCAGCAGCTCGCCGGTCAACCGGTCGAGGACGTAAAAAAAGCCGTTCCTGTCGGCATGGAGCAGAAGTTTACGCTCGCGGCCGCGAAACGTCGCGTCGACGAGCATCGGTGTTTCGGTCGCATCCCAGTCGTGAAGATCGTGGGGCGTGAACTGAAAGTGCCACTTCAGGGTTCCGGTGTCGGGGTCGAGCGCAAGAACGGAGTTCGAGTAGAGGTTGTCGCCCTTCCGCTCGTCGCCGTTGTAATCGGGACAGGGATTCCCCGTCGGCCAATACAACAGCCGCGCGTCCGCATCGTAGGTGCCGGTCAGCCACGTCGCCGCACACCCGTGTTCGAGTGCCTTTCCAATCCACGTCTCCGATCCGGGCTCACCGCGCGCGGGAACTGTCCAGAACCGCCAGGCACGCTCGCCGGTAGACGCTTTGTAGGCGTCCAGGAATCCACGGTTGCCCTCATCCCCGCCCGACACGCCGGCGATCACGAGATCGTTGACTACGAGCGGCGCGCTCGTGCCACCGTAGTGATCCTGATAGTCTGCCATCTCTGCATCCCACAGGAGTTGTCCAGTCATCCTGTGAAGCGCAATCAGGTGCGCGTGATCGGTCTGAAGGAATACGCGATCCCCGAGCACGGCGACGCCACGATTGATCCCGCTTGCCGGATCGCCAACCAGTCCTGACGTGCGCGGGCGGCTGTAGTGCCAGACTTGACGGCCCGTGCGCGCATCGAGCGCCCAGACCGCATTCGCGGCCGTCACGTACATCAGGCCCTCGATGACGACGGGCGTCATCTGAAGAGCGCCGGACGCGCCGGGGACCTGAAAGGTCCATTTCGGCGCGAGCCGCCCCACGTTCGTGGTGTTGATCTGATCGAGCGTGCTGTGGCGGTTGCCGCTCAGCCGTCCGTGGTAGGTCGGCCATTCGCCGACCTTCGGTCGAGCGACGTCGTCAAACCGCAGGACCTCTCCGGCGATAGCCGTGCCAGGCAGGGTCGCGGGCGGCGAACGATCGGACGTGAGCCGGGTTAGGTAGGCGAGGAGATCCCGATGCTCCTCGGCTGTCGCCTCCAGTCGCGGCATGAGAGACGGTTCCGAAGTGACCTCGGCGACTTCGCTCCTCGGTATGGAGTGAAACGCCCCATCGAGACTCAACATGCCAAGATCGAAGGGGCTCTCGTATTTCGCGAGGCCCCGAAGGGCGCGCCCGTTGCGCATGCGCACAGAGACGGCCTTGTAGGACTGCGCCGCGTCGTCTCGTTCGCGGCCGCCGACGTTGGCGCGCGTGCCCGGTTCGCGCAGGGCCTGCTCGATCTGCGGGATCCGGCGCTCGCGCGCGAGGTCCGAAAGGTCCGGGCCCAGGATACCGCCTTTGCCCCGTACCATGTGACAGCTCGAACAGTTGCCGCGGCCCGTGAAGAACCGTTCACCGGCCGTCGCGTCGCCGGCAGCCGGATGATCGGCGGCCGGTGCCCTCAACACCTCGACATAGTCGACGAGCGCGTCGAGCTCGGCGTCGGTCATCGTGAATGCGGGCATCGCCGTGCCTGGGATTCCGCCGCTGATCAGTTTCTGCAGCGCGGGCTTCGAACTGGCGCGTGGCCGGCGAATGTCGACGAAGCCTGGCCCTTGGCCGCCGCCGCTTCCGTCGGAGCCATGGCAGCCAACGCAGCGCGCCTCATAGACTTTCCGGCCGGTCTCGAGCGATTGCGCGAGCAGGCGGGGGCTCGCGGCGGCCAGCGCCACGGTCGCCACCAGCAAGGTTCGCGTCAGTTGACACGGCATGGGTGAAGTGTAAACCGCGCGAACCAATCTCTCGAACGCCTTCGTCGTAGAATCACAGTCCAGGCTGGGTCAGAATCCATCAATACTTCGACTGGACCCGCTTTCCTGAATAGATCACCTGCCCGGTCGCACCGTCGGGGAGCACCTGCACCTTGAACGCGCGCTCGGCAACGACGTTGGATGCGCCGCGCGGCGCGCCCGGCTCCATGGTGAGCTGGCCTTCGCGATCGTTCCACGCGATTCGCGTCCAGCTTCCCTTGCCTTGCAGATACTCCTGGCTTATCCCATCGTCTTCATACAGCGTGAACTGTCCGTCCGCGCCGCGGTAAATCGTGATCGTCGTCTTCTCTGTCACGGGCTCGCTCGTGTACTGACGCACGGGATCGACTGGAATGATCGCTCCGGCGCGAACGTAGATCGGCATCGTCGCGAGGTCGACGGCTCGAGCGACACTCCGCCCGCCGGTGACGCGCGCATTCGTCCACCAGTCGTACCACTCACCCTTCGGCAGGTAGACGTCCCGAGACGACGCCCCCTTCGTGAAGACTGGCGCGACGAGCAGATCCGGTCCCCACATGAACTGGTTGCCGAGTCCACGCGCGCGACCGTCATCTGGATAGTGCAGCCACATCGCGCGCATCAACGGCAGACCTCGATCCCGCGCCTGTCGCGCCAAGGTGTAGGTGTAGGGCATGAGCTGGTAGCGCAGCTCCGAGTACTTCCTGGCGATCGGCTCAATCGCGGGATTGTTCATCTCCGACTGCAGGATGTTGCGGCGGTCGTCTGGCGGAATCGGCGCGTTCGTGTTGCTGTACTCGCGCGGCCCCATGTCGCTCAATCCCCAGCCCCACGGAAGACGCGTGAACCAGGTGCGCCCGTGCGAGCGAAACGATCCGCAAAAGGCCGCGAACTGGTGCCAGCGGGCGTACAGTTCGCCGGTCAGCTCGTTGTTGGGGTAGAACCCGCCGATGTCCGAACCCCAGTACGGGCCGATGCTCAGCGAATAATTGATGCCAACGGCGATCTGCGCTTCGAGCGTCTTCCACGACGACTCGGTGTCGCCCGACCACACCCATCCACCCCACTGGGCTATTCCCGGATATCCATTCCGCTGAAGGCTCCACGGGCGGACGTTCGGATTCGTCGACAGATGGCCCTGGTAGTACAACTGATGCCGCTTGATCCGCTCGACGAGGTTGAACCAGTCACCCTCGTCAGGCCAGAACGCGTCAATGCCGGCCGTGACGAGCGGCACGTGCTGCTGCCAGTAGCTCTGGACGTGTGATACGTCGACGACTTCTCCGGGCCTGGGCGGAATCGTTCCCTGGAGGGTCGGCAGCCGGTCGCGATCCCACGGCACCATGTGCACGACGACCTTCACGTGGCGCGCATGCATGTCGGCCACGACCGCCCTGGGGTCGCGCGTGAAGACGTCAGGGTTGAAGTCGAACGACGGCTGCCTGGTGTTCCAGCCGCGCGGCGCGAAGCCGGTGCCGAGATAGATGACCGCGTCGAGCGGGATGCGCTTGGCCCGAAACGTGTCGACGACCCCGATCATCTGCTGGTCGTCTTGAAGCGTGCGATGCGATTGCATGTAGCCGAGCGCCCACTTCGGCGGCATGACGGCCGGTCCGGTGATGGCTGAGAAGTCCTCGATCGCTCTCGCGGGATCGTCCGCATCGAAGATGAAGAAGTCGTAAAGTCCCGCGATCATCTGATCGATCGGTGGAATCCCTTTTCCCAGCGCCTGTTGCTGGTTCCGCTCGGTCTGAGGGGCACTCTCCTTTCCAGTCGGTGTGAACGGGATGAAGACGCCGCGATCGCGCTGTCGAAGATCGACCTGGACCCACGGAGCGGCGACGAACAGGCCCCAGCCCCCGGTCCCGAGGAGCATCGCTACGGGGTTCCGCGATCCGTACATGTCGCTCTGCCAGCGCGGCTCCATCGTGTCGAGCGCACCCCGTCGATCGAACTGAACCGGCTGCTCGCGCCACGGCCGGTCCTTCTCCGGCCTCGGACCGCCCTCGCCCATTCCCAACACCGGGTGCTCATCGAGCGCAAAGGACAGCGTGCCGTCGGCCTCGAAGATCACCTCCTGTACGCGTCTACCCGCGGCGTTCCTGATAACGACAGTCAGCGGGTTCGGCCGCACCTCGACACGGAAGTTCCCGACTTTCTTTTGCGTCAACCGTGTGAGGACTCGCAGGCTCAGGTCGGGCGCTGGATAGGACCGTTCGGCCAGCGCGGGGTTGGCGGGAACGTCGCTCGTCGCGCTCAAGGGCTTGAGCGTGACGCGAAGGCTGGATTCCCCGGCCGCCCGGATATCGAGCTGCGCGGGTTTCCCGGCCGCCGTGATTGCTTGCGCCTCCGCCGTCTCGGAGAATCCCAGAAACAGCGAAAGCACGAGCGTGAATACGGGGATGTCGGTGGCCAGGCGCATATGCGCCGAAGTGTAGCGCGCGGCAGAGGCTGTCAATTCACCCCGGCGGCATTCACTGGGAAAGCCTCTCACCGCCGAGAACGCTGAGTGCGCAGACAATTTTGGCTCTGCGGCCTCCGCGTCCTCAGCGGTGAAGAGCTCTTGGCAGTCGGTTGACTAAAACAGCAGCTTGCCTCCCAGTTGGAACTGACGCATTGAGCCGGCGGACGTAATGCTGCCAAATGCCGCCGAGCCGTACGACGCGTTGGGATTGCCGTAGTTGACCTGGTTGAAGATGTTGTAGATTTCGACGCGCACCTGGAAGCGTGCGGTCCCGCCGACTGGCACGTTCTTCATGAACGACAGGTCGGTGCTCGAGAATTTCGGTCCGCGCAGGACGTTCCGCGACGTGTTGCCGAAGGTGAACTGCGCCGGCAACGCGAACGCTGTCGAGTCGTAGCAGTTGATCAGCTGACGCCTCGCCACTTCGGTCGCGCCGTTCGAGTTCGGCTGGCAATTGAGCTCAGGAACCGCGCCGATGAGGTCCGGCCGCTGCAGGCCAGTGATGCCGATGTTCGCTCGATCCTGCGCGAAGGTGACGTTGACAGGCGAACCACTCTGGATCGTCGTGACGCCCGACACCTGCCAGCCGGCCACGATGTACTTCAGGAACACGTTCGACGAGTCCTTGAGATACGGCACGTCGTAGAGGTAACTCGCGACGAAGCGGTGCGGGATATCCCAGGCCGCCGGGCCGTAGTCGCGCCAGATGTCGTAGTTGTCCATGGTCTGGCCGCCGCCGTTCGAGTGCGTGGCCATGTCGCGCGTCCGCGAGTACGTATAGTGCGCGTCGAACTGGATTCCCTGATTCATCCGCTTGCGCAGGATGATGCTGAGCGCGTCGTAGTCGGCGATCAGGTCGTTCTGGATGATGCGCCGGCTGCGGAAGGTCTGGCTCGGCCGCCGCGGATCGATCGCGCCCGCACCGGGCGTCGGCGTGTTGTTGAAGAAGCTGCGATCGAGGTGACTCGTGTTCGACCCGACGTACTGGAAGTCCAACACCGTGCCCCGCCCGAGCTCGCGCTGCACGTCGAAGCTCCATTGATCCTTGCGGGCGTTGGGTAGCTCCCGCGTCGGCGAGATCATGTCGGGCCGGCCCGCCGGTCCCACGGGACCCGTCGGGTTCGAGAACGACAGCGTCGGATTGGCTGGATCGGAGGTAAACGTAGTCACGGCGGCCAACGGCGGGTTGTTGGTCAGGAACGTGAACGAGTTCATCTGATTCGGGTTGTAGTAAATCCCAAAGCCGGCGCGGACAACGGTGTTCTCGCCGATGCGATACGTGGCGCCGAGCCGCGGGCCGAAGTCGTAATTCGCCTCGGTGAACTCGAAGCCCTTGCTGGGGAACGTGCTCGGGATGATCGTTTCGAAGTTCTCCGCGAGCATCGAGGCCAGGCCCTCGTATGTCTGGACGGGCGTGGTCGCCTCGAAGCGCAAGCCGATGTTCAAGGTCAGGTTTCGCGACGCCTGCCAGGTATCGTTGACGAAGAACCCGTTGCGCCAGCCACCGACGTGGCCCTGGATCTGATCCGTTGGCGGGATGACCGTGCGCGGCAGCCCGAGCATGAAGTCGGCGACCGAGTAGCCGCTGATGTCGCCGGTAAAGTTGAAGAGCCCGCGCGGGTCGTTCGCCGCGCGGCGCCCGGTCGCCAGCCGCCTCAGGTCGAAGCCGGAGCGGATGTTGTGGGCTCCACGGTTGTAGGCGAGTACGTTCGACAACTGGAACGTCGTGTCGAACTGGAACCAGTTCGTGCCGCCCGCCCCGAGCCCGTTGAAGTTGCTGACGTTGATGCTGGGGAGGCCGGGATTGTTGTACGCCGTGTCGCCGGTGAACCCGGGGATTCCCAGGGAGGTTCCGGCGTCCGCTGGTCCGCTGACATAGAAGGGATTCACGGTATCGAAGTCGATGCGGTGATAGCCGATCCGGAAGTCGTTGAGCAGGTTCGGCCGCAGCGTGTGCGTGTACGAAAACAGCCAGTTCTTGTTGACGCGCGGCTGCGTGACCGCCGTCACGGGAATGACCGCGTTGCCAATATTCGCGTTGAAGCTGTCGTGCCAGTTGTAGCGGACGTTCAGCCGAATCTTGTTGCCGAGATTCTGATCGACCCTGGCGAGGACCTGGTCCACGTTGTCGGTGTTCGCGCTCGGCCCCTGAAGATTGTTGGCGGTGCCAGCCCGGTTCGCCGCCGGGTAGTACTGCAGGAGCTCGCGCGAGGTCGACGAGATCATGTTGTCGGGGATGATATTGCCCGCGAACGGCTGCCCGGTGAATGGGTTCCTGATCGGCGTGGTGATTTCCGAGAAGTCTCCCCGCCGCATCGCCGCTGTCGGCACCGAACCAAACGGGCTCGTCGTCGCTTCGCCGCGCACGCCTTCGTAGGCGCCCATGAAGAACGTCTTGTTGCGACCGTTATAGAGCCCCGGGATGACGACCGGGCCATCCATCTGCGCCCCGAACTGATTGCGTTCGCGAGGATTCTTGGGCAGAAGTGTGTTCTCGTAATATCCGCGCGCGTCGAGCGCCGAGTCCTGGTAGAACTCGAAAACCGAGCCATGGGGGGCGTTGGTCCCGCTCTTGGTCACGACGTTGATGTGAACGCCAAGGTAAGCGCCGTACTCGGCGGACGTGCTGCCGGTCTGCACCTGGACCTCCGTCACGGCGTCCGCGATCGGCCGCATGCTGGTCGCAGCGAGAAGATTCGAGGAGGCATTGATGCCGTCGAGCGACAGGCTGTTCTGAATCTCACGCTGGCCCGCGCCGCGGAAGCTGAGACCAATATCGCTGTTGAGGCCGCCGAGGACACCCGGCGTGGTGCTCGCCAGGCTCCAGACGTTGCGGCCGCTCAGCGGCAACTCCACAATGGCGCGTTCGCCGATCGTTTCCGACACCGTGGCGCGGTCGGTGTCGAGGACCTGCGCCTCGGCCGACACGTTCACCGATTCGGTGACGCCACCGACCTGGAGCGTCGCGTTCGTGCGCACGACCTGGTTGGTCGCGACCTCGACGCCGATCGTCTTGAACGTCTGAAAGCTCGAGATCGTGATCGTGATCTCGTACTTGCCGGGACGCACGAACGGGATGTGGTAGCTCCCCTCGGCATTCGTGGTCGCTTCGTAGGTATCCTTCGTGCCGGTGTTGACCGCCACGACCTGGGCGCCGGGCACGACGAGGCCGCCGCTATCGGTAACTGTCCCGACCAGCGCGGTTTGGGACGCGAGCTGTGCCGAAGCATTCGCTGCCAGACACAGGCTGAGAACCAGCGACAACGCTATTCGCCAAGTCATGCCAAAATCCTCCCTTTTGACGATCGAAAGACAAACTGATGTACGGACTTTACGTGTTTGTCGGCCGGACGACAACCTCCCCCGTTACCTTTTGGCGCCGGGCGCCGGCACCTCGGTCCAAACTGGCCGAGAGATGCCGTTGAGATCCCAGACCACCTGCCCGCCCTTGACCGTCAGCTCACATTCCAGCTTCTGATCGCCGACGAGCTTGCCGCCAGCGACGTCGATGAAGCCGAACGTGCCCCGGCGCAGGTTCAACACCGCAATATCCGCCTCGTCGCCGACGCTCAGTCGTCCGAGATCGGGCCGCTTAATCACCTTCGCAGCCGTCGCCGTGTTGGCCTTGACGACGTCCTGAAGCGTCATCCCCATGTTGAGGAACTTCGACATGGTGTTCAGGATGTCTTTCATGCCGCTGTTCTGGCTGCCGGTGTGCAGGTCGGTGCTGATGACGTCGGGCGGAAATCCCTGCTTCAACGCGGGCACGGCCTGCCGGAAGAGAAAACTGCCGCCGCCATGGCCGGCATCGAAGATGACGCCGCGTTTGCGGGCCTCCCAGACATACGGCCGGACCTTTCCGCTCTCGTCCACGATCGGTATTCTGCCAGCAACATGGGCGTAGGTGTGGGTCAGGATGTCGCCCGGCCTCAGGTGCTTCATCAGGAGGTCTTCGAGCGACAGCGGCGGCGTGTGTCCGCCGAAGTCGACCATCACCGGCACATCCGTCTCCTGCCCGGCGGCAACGGCCCGTGTCACCGGATCCCATTCCGGGCCGGTATAGTGCGCGACCTTAATCCCGACGATCACGCCGGGATGCTGGCGGATGCGCATCGCCGTCAGCTTCGGGTCCATGTCGGCGAGGTTCTGCTCGACCGGCCCACCCTTCATCCCTGAACCGACGATGTTGATGAACGAGAGGACGCGCGTTCGGGCGCGGTCGATGACCTGTTCCTTGAATTGGCCGAAGTTTCGCCATCCGGCGCCGCCGACATCGACGAGCGTCGTTTGCCCGCTTCGGAACGAATGGCTGTCTGGTTGGACCGCGGTATCGGCGTTGCTCAGGTAGGCATCCTTCTCCGTGCCAAAGAACACGTGGGAATGGATGTCGATGAGTCCCGGCACGACGTGGAGGCCGGTCGCGTCCACGACCCTACGAGCCTGGGCCGGATCGATGTTGGCGGCAACTCGCGCAATCTTCGCGCCGGCCACTGCCACGTCCGTGACCGCGTCGATGCCATTTGCCGGATCGATGACCCGCCCGTTCTTAATCAGAAGGTCGAACTGCGGGTTCTGCTGCCCGTTGTTCGACGCGGGACCCAGGTTCGATGGCGAATGCATCGCCGCCGAGGCTGCCAGCACGATGAGCACCAACGCGATCGTCTTCATTGAACGTTCAGCGTCTTGAGAAACGCGACGCTCTCCTTTGTCAGTTCCATGTTCTGCTCGACGAAATAATTCTTGACCCCACCGACCTTCGCCGCCTGAAACGTCTTGACCCAGTCGATGCTGCCCTTGCCGACCGCCGTGGCGACGCCTCGCCCTCGTCCGGGGCCGCCTCCGCGAGCCGGCGCGCCCTCGGGCGGTGGCGGCGGTGTGGCGTTCAAATCGACGTCCTGCAAGTGCATGGAAAAGAACCGGCCTGGGTACTTCGTGAAGTAGTCAGCGGCGACAAAGCCACGGCTGATCGTCGACATCTGGAACTGGAACTTGACCAGCTTCGGATCGAGCAACTCGAGCAGGATGTCGTAGGTCCTCCGGCCGTCGACCTCCGACATCTCAAAGCCCTCGTTGTGCAGGCCCTGCTGGATGCCGGCCGCGGCTGCGGTGGCCGCGATCTTGTTGTACTCGTCGGCCGCCTTCTTCACGTCGTCCATCGTCGGCGTGTTTCCTCCGCCGAGCGTCGCGGTGATCATCTGCGTCATGCCGACATCCTTGGCCCACGCGATGCTGGCCTCCTGCTTCTCCCGGAGCTCTCGCATGCTGAAGTGCGCGCTGACGCACTTCATGCCGTGGTCCGCGAGTGTTTTCCTGACCTGCTTGCCATCCGACAGGCTGGCGAACTCCGCGTAGCCAAGCGCGGAGCACAGCTCGATCTCTGACACGCCGATATCGGACAGCGTCTTCAGCAGGCCTGGAAAGTTGCCGTCGCGGATCATCATCCGATGCGGATACGTCTGGCTGCCGATCGGCAGTCCGAGCGGAGCGGCCGCCAGCCGGGTCACGCCGGCCGCCACCAGACCGGCGACAGCCAGGTCGCTGCCCGCAGTCCTGAAGAACTCACGCCGTGATATCGCTGCCATAGAGCACCCTCCCAGGTGACTCGTAGTCTGAATGTCGTCATTGTCACAGATTTCTGGCTGACGTGTTCCAAGCCGGAGGAGACCGAGTTAACGGTTTTCAACACGGAGAAACGGAGACAACGGAGACGCACGGAGGCTGTCACGCTGTCGAGCGAGAAGAGGCCGCTGTCTATCGCGACTACTGGCACCGCGCGCAGCGCGGTGGGTGATGCGAGGGACTGGCCTCGCAAACACCCACAAATGCGCGACGGATGTTTGCGAGGCCAGTCCCTCGCATCACCCTACGCCGGCCTTCGGCCGGCGTGCAAGCAGTCCGCAGCGTTGACAGCCTCCGTGCGTCTCCGTGAACTCCCTGCCTCCGTGTTGAACTCCGTTAACTTCGTCGTCTCCGTCGGCGCCTCGCAACCTCACTTCTTCCCCGCCCCATAGACCACCCGCCCCGCAAGCGCGCCTGTGTGACGCCCATTGTCAATCGTGACGACGCCATTCACAATCACATATGTGATGCCGACCGGATACTGGCGCGGGTTCTCGAACGTGGCCCGGTCGATGACCGTGTCCTGATCGAAGATCGTCACGTCGGCCCACAAACCCTCCCGGAGCCGGCCGCGATCCTTGATTCCGATCTTGTCTGCGTTCATGCTCGTCATCTTCCTGACCGCTTCAGGCAGCGTCAGAACCTTCAGCTCCCTGACGTAGCGTCCGAGCACGCGCGGAAACGTCCCGTAATAGCGCGGATGGGGGTGCGATCGCCCGGTCGGGCCATCGGGATTGACGGCGGTGCCGTCGGAACCGATCGAGGTCCACGGCTGCTTCAAGACCAGCTGCATATCCGGTTCGGAATGGTGGAAGAACACGGTCGGCACGCTGCCGTCCTCTTCGACGAGCACATCGAACAGAACGTTGACAGGATCGCCGCCGCGCGACTCGATGAGCTCGCTCATGCGCTTGCCCTGGAACGGCCTGTTTCGCTCATGCCTCAACGCCACGAGCTGCATACCGGACCAGCCGCCGCCCGTCGCGAGGTAGTGGTTGTACCAGCCGGGAAGTCCCTGCAGCACCTCTGCGCGCATGCGCCGCCGCGCCGCCGGATCGCGCAGACGCTGCACCATCCTTTCGCGTCCACCGTCGTGCGCCCACTGCGGAATGATTGACGACAGGTTGTTCTGCCCCGCAGTGTACGGATAGACATTCGCCTGAATGTCGAACCCGGCGTCGCGCGCCTTTTGGACCATCGCGATGACTTCGTTTACTCGCCCCCAGAGCTTCTGGTGGGCGATCTTCATGTGAATGATGTCGACGCGAATCCCGGCGCCCTTCCCGACCTGAATCGCTTCCTCGACGGCGCGGAACACCCCCTCACCCTCGTCGCGAATGTGTGAGGAATAGATCCCGCCGTGCTGCTTCGCTATCGTCGCGAGCTCGATCAGGTTGTCGGTCGTCGCCAGACTCGACGGCGGCTGCAGCAACGAGGTCGACAGACCCATGGCGCCGTCTTCCATCGCCTGCGCCACCAGCGTCTTCATCACCGCCAGTTCGTCTGGCGTCGCCGAAGAGTGGTCGTATCCCTTGACGTAGGTCCAGACCTGCTCTTCACCGACGTACGACGCGATATTCGTCGCCATGTGCTGGCGCTCGAGCCGGTCGAAATAGCCGCCGAGCGTCGTCCAGTCAATCGTCACGCCATCCTGCCGCCGGCCATCGTCGACTCCAGGCTTCACCGGACCCGCGGATCTCGACTCGCCGAGCACCATCGTCGTCACACCCTGCCGGATCATGCTCTCGGATGCGGGCTCTACGAGGATCGTGAAGTCCGAGTGGTTGTGCATGTCGATGAAGCCCGGGGCGACAGTGAGGCCCGTCGCATCGATGCGCTGACGGGCGCTGGACGTGCTCAGCTTCCCGAGGCTGACGATTCTGCCGTCACGAATGCCGATGTCGAGTGAAGTGGCAGGCCCGCCGTCTCCGTCGAGCACGGACCCTCCGGTAATCAACAGGTCATATGGCGCCGGAGGCGGCGTGCGCGAACACGCCGACAGCGACAGGATGAAGACCAGCGCGCAGCAGCGTCGTAGTGCCATCACGTCCTGCCAGCTCTCCGGCGCAGGTAGAACGGCACGCCGAGCAGCAGCAACCCCAACCCCATCAACGAGCTTCGCGCCGACCCCACGAGCGTGTTCACGACAAACGCCGACGAGACCAGCACGAACACGATCACCGTGAGTGGATAGCCCGTCACGCGATACGGGCGGTCCCATTCCGGATGCTTGCCTCGGAGCACTATGACCGACAGCACGACCATCGTGAAGAAAATCCAGGTCACAAAACCCGACATGGTGATCAGGTGTTCGTAGCCGCCGGTCAGTGTCAGGACGCCGGACCAGATCGCGAGCGCCCAGATGGCGGTGGCGGGCGTGCCGTAGCGCTCGTGGACATTGGCCAACTGGGGGAACAGCACCCCGTCCCGGCCCATCGCGAACATGACCCTCGGCGCCGACAGCACGTTCGCCGAGATCGCCCCAAACGTTGAACAGAGGATCGTCAGCGAGATCAGGGTTGCGCCGAGTGGCCCAATCATCGCGGCCATCGCGTCGGCGGCGACGCGCTCCGAGGCAGCGATGCGCGGCTGCCCGAGGACGTAGATGTACGCCATGCTGGCGCTCACGTAGATGACGATGACGATGAGGACGCCAAGGATGATGCTGCGCGGCAAGTTTCGTTGAGGGTCACGGATCTCCCCGGCCACGAAGCTGACGTTCTGCCAGCCGTCATACGCGAAGAGGGTCGAGATCATCGCCAGGCCGACCGCGGTCAGGAGACCTCCTGAAACGTGGTCGGGGCCGAGCGGAAGGAAATTCGCCGCGTTCCCCTGACGGGTGACAAGTGCAAGCCCGACGAGCGCGACGAGCCCCGCAACCTTGAGCGCCGTGAACAGGTTCTGGACGCCGGCGCCCTGTCGGGCCCCGCGGGTATTGACGTGCGCGAGTCCCAGCAGGATGCCGATGCCAACAGTCTTCTCGACCCACAACGTCATCGGCAGAAACAACTTCAGATACAACAGGAACGCGCTCGTCAGAGCGGCGATTGAGCCTGGAATGGCCACGAGCGTAATCGTCCACCCGTAGAGGAAGGCCCAGAATGGCCCGTACGCCTCGCGCATGTAGACGTAGAGGCCTCCCGATTGCGGGAGCATCGCGCCGAGCTCCGCCAGCGTCAGCGCGCCACACAGCACCAGCAGACCGGAGACGATCCAGATGCCGATCACGAGGCCCGGCTCTGGCACTCGCTGGGCAATCAAACTCGGGACGACGAAGATACCTGAACCGATGACCGACCCGACGAGCAAGGCAGCGCCGTCGACGAACGTCAGCGTCCGCGGAAGGTCAGCCCCGGTGACGCGCGACTGAATCATCCGCTCAGCGCCGGCCTGGAATCACCGGTAGAAGCACATGCGACGCGCGCGCCGCGTCGTGATGGATGGTCTGCTCCGCGACCTTGACCGCTGGCGACGTGCCAAAGGCGGCGCCCGTGTTCGGATTACGGTCGAACTGCGGAAAGTGGCTGCTCGTCACGTGGACGCGGATGCGGTGCCCCTGGAGAAATGCGACCGACGTTCCTACGAGATCGATCTCGAAGCGATTCACCTCGCCCGGCGTGAGGAGTTTCGGGCTGGTCAGGCTCTCGCGATAGCGCGCACGTACGATGCCCTCCGCCATGTTATAGCTCGAGCCGTCGGGATACACGTCGACCAACTTCGCGACGAAATCCGTATCCGTAGCGTCGGAGGCCGCATAGAGCACCACCTTGACCGGACCGGTGACCTCGATCTCTTCCTGGAGGACGTCGGTCGTGTAGACCAAGACATCGCGACGGCCCTCGATCTTTCGCTGGTCCTGCGGGCCGGCGTCCGTGGGCGTGCCGCAGCAATTGTTGCCGCCCACCGACGGTACCGGGTCGTTGGGATCGTAGCGGAACCGATCCGAGTGCGATGTGCCCGTCGGCTTCGTCCAGGTCAGACGGCCGTCGCCTCCGGCAGCGTTCGCATTGCCTCCGCTGCTGAAGTACAGCGGCCGGTAATCGGTGCGGGCGAGCGGATACTCGCGTTCGTAGACCCAGGTGTTACGGCCCATCACGAAGAGCTTCACCGGCGCTTCGCTGGCCAGCCCGTTGTCCATCCCCTTCAGCCAGTGGTCGTACCATCGGAGCTGGAGCGTCAGGGCATCGACATTGGCGGTCGGGCCAAAATCGAGCGCGCCAAACTTTTGTGTCGGGCCGTGTCCCCACGGTCCGATGACGAGGTGGCTCCCACGGCGGGCTCGATCGGTCGCGCCCTTGTGGCTCATCCCCACATAGCCACGCAGCGTCCCCTGGCTGAAAATGTCGAACCAGCCACCGAAGGTGTGCACTGGGATCGCGATCTTATCGAACTGCTCCTCTGCGTTGAACGGCTTCCAATACGCGTTGTAGTCGGGGTTGGCCAGCCAGTCGTCGTAGAAACGGGCGTGCCGCCCCACCAGCTGTTGCATCGTATTCAGCGGCAGGTGGCGCTGAACCTGGTCGTAGTGGATAGCGAGAAGCCCATCCATCGTATGGGGCCCGGGGTTTTGCATGATCCGCGATTCCTGGCGCACCGGTCCCCAGCCGAAATTGAACGACAGGCGCCAGCCGCCGTTGAGCGTGATCCAGTCGTGGTAGATGCTGGTTGAAGCGACCATCGGGAAGATGGTGATCAGGCTGGCCGGCTTCGCCTGCGCGGCGCGCCACTGGTTCTGCCCCAGATACGACCCGCCTTGCATCGCCACCTTGCCGTCGGACCACGGCTGCGTCGCGGCCCACTCGATGGTGTCGTACGCGTCCTTCTCGTCGTTGACGAACGGGACCCAGACACCCTCCGATTCGTGGCGGCCCCTCACGTCCTGAAAGACGTAAACGTAGCCGCGCTGAGCGAAGTAGACCGCGGCATCGTAGGCAGTGGGAAACCGCTCGGTGCTGTAAGGCGTGACCGAGAGGAGAACCGGGTGACGTCCGGTGCCGGTTGGGCGATAGACGTCGGCGTACAGAGTGACGCTATCTCGCATGCGCACCGGAACGTGATTGTCGACGAGGATGTCGTTCCTCGGCGCCACGTCCGCCGGGAAACGCACCGGCTGCACATCCTGGACGGTCGACTGGAGCCGCGGCTGAATCAGCAGCAGCCCCACTGCCAGCGGCAGCGCGCCAAGGTGCAGCCACCGTGCCACGCGCGTTCGACTGCGGATCAAGCCTTCGCCTCGAGCACTTGACGGAGACGCTTGGCGACGACCTTGTCTTCGCCGGGTCGCATCATCCACACGCCGATGACGAGCGCCGGTCCCTCGGAGCGTATGGCGATCGACGGCTCACCGTCTCGCATCGCCGTGACCACCGCGGCGGGCGTCACGCTTTTGCTGCTGTCCCAGGTCACGCGGACGTGGGGCACGTGGTTGGCGACCTCGGGCGTGAAGACCTCTGCCTTCACGCCGGACACGGCTGCAGCACTGCTGCGGATCGTCTCGGCACGCTTCTCGAAGTCCGCCAGCTCGCGCGCGAAATCCTTCTTCAGGTAGAGCTCGAGCGCCGCCAGCATGCCGACAATCTCTTCCTTGTTCACTTTCATGCCGCGGCCGACGGTGTTGCCGTTCGGAGGCGCGTTCAAACGAGCGGCGGCGATGAGATCCTTTCGCCCGAGCAGCAACCCGGCGCTCTGCGGACCGCGAATGCCCTTCCCGCCGGAAAACGCCACCAGGTCGAAGCCCATCTTCGTGTACTTCCACAGATTTTCGAGTGGCGGCACGTCGGCCGCCGCGTCGTTGAAGGTCGGCACCGAGTGCTTCTTGCCAAGCTGAACGAACTCCTCGTCCTGGATCCGTCCCTCTTTATTGTTGTTGTTGTAAAAGAGCATCATTGCGGTCTTCGGATTGACTGCCCGTTCCAGATCCTCGCGCGTTTCGACCTCGACCAGGCGCACGCCGCAATTGCGGACGGCATGGTCGTAACCAAAGCGGTGAGCCTTCTGGATGATGACTTCGCTCTTCATGGTGGTGAGATCGGGGAGCTCGACCATCTTTTTCTGGTCGGTCCCGGTCAGCACTGCGGCCGTTCCGAGCGTCAGGGCCGAGGCGGCGCCGGACGTCACCATGGCGGCTTCGGCCTTCACCAGCGTCGCGATCCGCTCGCCCACCTTGACCTGAAGCTCTTCCAGCATCACGTAGTACTTCGAGGCGTAGTTGATCGCCTCCATGACCTCAGGCGGCATCAGCGACGCCGTCATCGCCGTGTAGGTGCCTGACGCGTTAATGAACGGCCGCACGCCCAGATCCCGGAAATAGTCGGGCGCGCCCATGACCGTCGACGCCTCGGCGCGCACCGCGCCTGGCCCGACGAGCGCCGCGACATTGCCGATCACTGGCACTGTCGACACGGCCTCGAGAAAACGTCTGCGGCTCCACATCTGACACCTCCTCCCGCCCCAAATGGGCGCGAAGCGAGAATGACTCGTTATCTCTCAGCGACCCGCGAACACCAGATCGCCGAACTTCTCGTACTCGTGAAAGCTCTTGCCGACCCGCGCCCATTCCCACTGCGTGCGCGTCCCGTCGTCGTGGTCCATGCGATAGAAGTTGGCGCGCCAGCGCGTGCCCGGTTTCGGCGGCACGTTCTGCAGCGGCCTCAGCAGCGTGTACGGGATGAAGAACTCCGCGCGCCAGGCCTGGATGGCGGCGTTCGACGTCCTTCGGCCCGCCGGTGACGCTCGTCGCCTTGCGCGTCTGCCGATCTTTCTCGTAGTGCCAGGGACGCCAGCCGAGGAACTGGCCGCCGAAATTCGGCATCAGGATCGGGAGCTCGTGATTGAGCGGAGAGATCTCGTATTCGAAGTAGACCGGATAGCGCTCGTCGGTCCAGAGGAACACCTCGAACACATCCTCGTTCCACAGATCCATGAAGTCTTCGGTCATGGTCGCGGTGAGCTTCCGGTCGGTTCCCTCCATCAGGAAGTACAGACCGGTGTTCGAGTAGAGCATCTTGAATCGCGTGTCGTAGGGATGCGCTTCCGGCTGCCGGCGACGGAGCGGCACCCACTCGGTCTGCCGCCAGGCGGCGTGTTCGCCGGTCCCCGTGACCTCGAAGTCGTCGACCGGCTTGACCGACAGCTGCGGCCGTTCGTCGGTTTGCGCGTGCACCGGGTCATGATAACGGCTCGGCGTCGACGCCAGGAACACACCCGTTACCCCTACGCAAATCGCCGTCCGCCAGAACATCTCCATGGTCCCCTTCGTCTGTTTTAGTATTCCGGCCGCTTGCCACTAAACGCTATCTCATAAACAAACAGCGCGAACGAGCGCCAGCGAGTGAGCCTGGCGAGCGGCGCGGGGCGTGGGGCCCCCGCGAGCGAGCCAGTAGGGGGGCTCCCGGGGGGCGAAGCCCCCCGGATGAGAGAGGAGGATAGCGTTGCGGAACCTCGCGAGGCAAGCGGAACGCGAAGCGAAGGTAAGATGGAGACATCAGCCCGAGAACGAGCCGCGGGCCACACGAAAGGACTGACGGATGCCGGGGATGCACGAGATTGAGTACACGATTTTTGGCGACGACATGCAGTTCGTCGAGATCGAGCTGGATCCAAACGAAGCGACAGTCGCCGAAGCCGGCGGCATGATGTACATGGAAGACGGCGTCGAGATGGAAACCATCTTCGGCGACGGTTCGCAACAGCAGGGCAGCGGTTTCCTGGGCGCCCTGATGGGCGCGGGGAAGCGCCTGCTCACCGGTGAGTCGCTGTTCATGACCGTGTTTCTCAATCGTTCGGGCCAGAAGAAGAAGGTCGCCTTCGGCGCGCCGTACCCAGGCAAGATCGTCGCCGTCCACCTCTCCGAGATCGGCGGCGAGCTGATCGCGCAGAAAGACTCGTTCCTGGCTGCGGCGAAAGGCGTGGCGCTGGGAATCGCCTTTCAGAAAAAGTTCGGCGTCGGGCTCTTCGGCGGCGAGGGATTCATCATGCAGCGCCTTCAGGGCGACGGCTGGGCGTTCGTGCACGCCGGCGGCACGCTGCACGAGCGCACGCTCGGGCCGAACGAAGTGCTTCGCGTCGACACGGGATGCATCGTCGGATTCCAGCCGTCGGTCAGCTACGACATTCAATACGTTGGCAAGGTCAAGTCGGCGCTCTTCGGCGGCGAGGGGTTGTTCTTCGCGACGCTTCGCGGCCCTGGCCGCGTCTGGCTGCAGTCGCTGCCGCTCAGCCGCCTGGCCGGCCGGGTGATCGCGGCTGCGCCCGGACTCGCGAAGGGTGGACGCGAGGAAGGCTCAATCCTCGGCGGCCTCGGGAGCCTGCTCGACGGGGACAACAGCTGAAGCTGTGTCGTTGCACGTCGACATTCTTGGAGCCGGTCAGCGAGACGTGAAGTGCCCATGGCGGGTCCTGTCCGCGAACAGCCCCAGTGGGTGCTCAGGCCGAAGAGCAACTGTCACGAGAGTGGCCCTGCGGCGCGAAGCGGGGCGTCCGCCTCCGCCAAGGCTACGGCGGGACCTCGCCGAAGCTCGAAGAGCGAAGGCGGGCCCCGTTCGCGGCCACCCGCGAGCGGCACTCTACATTTCGGCGCCCTCTCTGCGGTGGACAGCCGTATCGGCTCGCGGCGACCTCCGACTCGCGTGACACGCGTCAGACAGTAAAACGGCGAGCGCAGGCGGGCCAGCGCGCAGCTCACGGAGCTGCGCGGTCGCAAAACATCAGGCCGGAGCCGCCGTTTTTCCACGCGACCGTCGGCGGGAGCCGCGAGCCGATACGGCTGTCCACAACTCTCAGGGCGCGCCGGTGGTAGCTAGGATTCGCCGACAGCCCGATCACTTGCCGGTCGTCGACCCCAGGTAGGCTAGCAGCGACGCGAGTTCCTGCAGGGTCAGACTATCAGCGAGGCCAGGCGGCATGATCGATCCTTCACGAACTCCCCGCGCCTTGATTTGATCTTTTCGCACCGTCGTTTCGGCACCCGCCAGGTCGCGGAGCACGACCTCGGTTCCCCCTTCTCGGACGACGAATCCCTCGAGATGCCGTCCATCGGCCATGTCGAAGAAGTTGGTCGCAAAGCCCTGGGCGACCTTTGCCGCGGGACGGACGATCGACTCGATGAGCTCGGCCCTGCTGTAGCGAGTGGCGATGCCGCCGAGATAAGGTCCCTTCTCGGTCTCTTCCGGTGAAGCCGTATGGCACGCCGCGCAGCCCTGGCGCGTGAAGAGCGTCCTGCCGAGCGCCACGTCCCCAGTCACCGCGCCGACACGCGCATCCAGATCCGCATACGGAGTGGTCGAGACGAGCGCACCGCTCGCCGTCGTGGTCGCTGCTCGCGAGTGCGTCGCAGCGAAGGCGGCGGCCGCGCGAATGTCCGGTGATGCTCCCGTGAGGAAGGGCTGAACGCGGTCGGCGTAGCCAGTCGCCTCGGTGGCGCCGATCGCGCGCAGGAGGCTGGCGACGGATGGGCCCTGCCACGCAGCGTCGATGTCTTTCCGAGCGGTGGCTCGGGCCGACTCGATGGCTGCTGCTGAAGGCCCGCCGCGACCGCCGCGGCCACCACCGCCACCGCCACCGCCCCTGGCGCCGCGCCCAGTGGCAACGGGCTCCGCGGCGAGCTGAATGAGCACCGAGTAACCGAGAATCTGCCTTGCCGGATCTTTCGAGGTCGTAAGGTCGCGGAAGATCTGCACGTTTGGCGCGTGCGCGCTCGAGCTCACGAACTGACGCCAGGCGCTGTCGAGCGGCGCCGGAAGGTCAGGCGCGGCGACTGGAAGGCTCGAGAAACCGTCGATTGCCCGCTCGAGGGATCCAGTACCCGTCGCGGTCGACAGGGCCGTCAGCGCACTCGCGCGGGTCAGCGGATCGACTGACGCGTCGATCGCCGCCTCGCGGAGGATTTCACCGGATCGCGGTGTCACCGTTGCAGCCGCCAGCATCTTGACGATCGGTGCCCGGTATGCCGGCCGTGCACGGATAAGCAGCTCGAAGAGGGCGCCCCGTTTCGCGTCGACATCGAGGCGCATCGTGCCGAGCAGCGCATCGGCGACCTCCGGCAACGCGGCATCGCGCGACTGTTTGAGCCCGCCGATCACCTCGCCCGCGCCGGGAGGGAGGATGCGATTCCGTTCCAGATCTCGCATCAGTCGAGCCGGCTCAGCGTCGGTCGTCGTCGCCACGACCGCAGCCCGAAGCACCGACAGAATGCGCGGGCTTTCCTCCCACGCGACCGGATCGTAGGTACGGCCCGGTCGTGTCGGGACGGGTACCCCACCACTCCGCGAGCGTTCCGCGCCAGACGCCTTCACGGTAGTAGAGCCGAGCCAAGGCCTGCAGCATGCCTGCTCGGCGTTCGGCGCTCTTGGCCTTCGACACGGCGTCGATCAGCCCGTTCACCGTCGGCGTGTTGTGGATCTCTTGCAGCACTCGCAGGGCGCCCTGCTCCACTGCGGGCGTCGTCTTGTCACCCGTGAGCGTGCTCAACGCGGCGTCACACGCCCCGAGCGCGACCAGTGCTTCGACCGCCACGTGTGGAATGAGCAGATCGGCGCTCGCGGTCAGCGGAAGGATCGCCGCCGCCGCGTCGACGGCGCCGAGCCGCTTCAAGCCCGTGATCGCCTGCAGCTGCACGCGTGGGTCACGATCGCCGAGCGACTGGACGAACAAGGCCTTTGGTACGTTCGTCAACTCGTCGCGGCGATCGGCGAGCGCGCGCAACGCGAACTCGCGGACCGCTGGATCGGCGGCGGCCCGAACCAGGACACCGTGAGACTCGGCGCCGGCGAGCTGCTTCAACGTGAAGATGGCTGATACGCGCGCTGGGAGAGAGCCCGCGTCGAGTACGCGTTTCTCGAGCAGCGCGATTCGGTCCGCCGCCGGGCCGCGACGGACGAGCTCGTGCTGGGCAAACCGCCGGTGCACCTGGTTGCCCGACGTGACGAGCTCCACAAGGCGCGCGTCGGTCGCGCGAGCGACCTCGGGAATCTGAGCGGACTTTGAGCCTGGGTAGGTCAACCGGGCGATGTAGCCGATCTGCTCTCCAGCGTAGCGATACTGCCCACCCTTCCAGCTCGCGGCAAAAAGCCTCGACGCGCCATCGACGACGATGTCGGTGGGACGTGGCAAGCCCAGGAAGACTTCCTGGCCGGCCTTGAACGAAGCGCCGTGCGGCTGCAGCGGGTGTCGATAGATGAAGTTCGTTCCCCAGTCGACCGAGTACAGCGCGTCGCCGAACGGCGACGGCAGGCCCGGATCCTGAACAAAGAGCATCCCCGTGCCGGACCCGCCACCGTAGTCGGCCAGCGGCGCCACGACTTCGTCGGCGAAGTTTCGGAAGAGCGATGGATACCCGTAACGGGCGCCGGCAACGAAGTGATTCAGCCGGATATCCCAGCCGCCGCCGTCGTTGGTGTTGCCCCGGGCGAACAGATTCAGGTACGGATCGATCGCGACGTCGTAATCGTTGCGGGTGCCGCGCGAGTAAATTTCGAGGCCAGTGCCGTCGCGACGCACGCGTACGTTGCCGCCGCCGCGCATCTGAATCTCGCGGCCGTCGGTTCCGACTGCCTTGACGAGGCCATAGTCGCCAACCGCGACATACAGCCAGCCGTCGATGCCAAGCTCGACACCGTTGACGGTGTGGTCAGCGCCGCGGAAATCGAGACCAAAGCCGAGGCCGCGAACGAGCGTGCGCGATTCCTCGGCAATGCCGTCCCCGTCCCCATCACGATAGGCGGTGAGGTTCGGAGGATGCGTCACATAGAGCGTGTCCCCGTCGAAGACCGCGCCCCGAGGGCTGTCCATCGTCGCGAACACGGTGTAGTCGTCTGCCTGCCCGTCGTTGTTGCGGTCGACGAGCCGCAGGATGCTGCCCATGCCCGGATCGGCTTGCAGCGAGCTGTTCCGGTCTACGCAGACGAACAGCTCACCCGTGAGAGTCGCGGTAATACAGGTTGGGTAGTTGACGATCGGCGGCGTGGCAAACACCTTGACGTCGAAGCCCTGCGGCGCCTTGATGCCGGCCAGGATCTCTGTCGCTGCCTCAGCACTGACCGTCAACGGGCCGCGCGCAGGAAGGGTTGGCACATCCGCCGGGCGCGCCGCCTGCTGGGCGAGCGCCGCCGTCGCCGCGACGGCGAAAAGCAGGGCGGCAATCGGGAAGCGATTCGTTCTCGGGTGCATACGCTGTGTCATCATGTCCGCAATCCGATATGACTTCCAAATCGAACCGAGTGATGGTCCTGACGCTGCTGGCCGTCTCCATGGTCCTGCTCATCCCGGGGCTCTTTCTCCCGGTGCTGACCATCCGAGGCGTGCTGACGCGGGACGGTATCGCTCAAGTCGCGCCGGTGATGCTCGAAAAGGGCCTCAGCGACGAGACCATCGCGGTCCTCAAGTCGATGATGAACCCGAGCATCCTTGGGTTCCTGAACGCCACCGGCGGCGACCTCCGCAAGATCATCCTCGAAAAGCTCACGCCGCAGGTGACCGCCGCGCTCCAGAAAGGCGTCGACGAAGTGGAAGTCTACACGCAGACGCGCAGTATCGTCTCGGCGGTGCGTCGACTCTATGAAGTCGGCAGCCCGGTGCCGGCGACGCTCATCCTCCTCTTCAGCGTCATCGTTCCGTTCGGGAAAGCGGCACTGGTGGCCTGGGCGACGTTTGTCACCGACGCCGAGCGTCGACGACGAACACTGAGGTTCGTGGAGGCGATTGCCAAGTGGTCGATGGCCGACGTGTTCGTCGTCGCGATTTTCATCGCCTATCTCGCGGCGAAAGCGAGCACCGCCGCCCCAGGCGCCGCCCCACCGCTCGTCGCTTTCAGCGCGCACTTCGGCGCCGGCTTCTACTGGTTCGCCGCCTACTGCCTCTTCTCGCTGGCGTCGCAGCAGATCAGCGTGCGGTTGGCGAGCCGCGAGTGACGCGAATTCGGACTACGCGTACATCCCTATCAGCGATGTAGAGTGCCGATGGCGGGTCCTGTCCGCGAACAGCCCCACTTCGTGCTCGGGCCAAAGCACGCTTGTCACGGGGGATGGCCCTGCGGCGCGAAGCGGGGCGCCCCGTTCGCGGCCACCCGCTCGTGGCACTTCACATCTCGCCGATGCGTTTCAGCGGTGATGCCTCGGAGGCGGAGCGACCCGAGGCTGCCGACTCGATCGCACGCGGCTGTACTCGGTCCGGACCGACCTGGTTGCGCTTTCGCGCGATGCCGCAGACGAGCGCGAGTCCACGATGGCTTGCAAATTCAGAGGGAGCGGCAATGACACCTGCCGAGGAGCAAGCAGAGGCGGTTGAGCGCTTCGTTGCGGATTCGGTTCGGCGATCTGTCAGGCGAGCGTGCAGACGACGCCTTCCATCGGCTGATCGAAGCCGGACCGAGGGTGCTGCCACAGCTGCGCGGCATGACCGTCACCCCGGCTGGATCTACAAGCGATCTCAAGCCACTCACCGCACCTCACCCAATCTCTCTCTGGGAAGCGAGGAGAGGGCACAGGCTGGACGCTGCGCGCGGTCACGCACTACGCTATCCGCGAATGCGCGCGACCACACGACGGGACTTCCTCGTTCGCGGCGGACATGCCGCACTCGGCACCGCGCTGTTCTCCCACGCCAGAAGCCACGCGGGGCAACTGACCGGTGACGCCGCGTGGCGCGCGCT
Organism: uncultured Acidobacteriota bacterium; assembly: GCA_963773005.1. Lineage (GTDB taxonomy): Bacteria > Acidobacteriota > Vicinamibacteria > Vicinamibacterales > 2-12-FULL-66-21 > DATBJJ01. The sequence goes on along the minus strand of CAVYZR010000008.1, from coordinate 661,796 downwards.
CATCGCTCACCTCGAGGCGCAGATTCCGCCGCTGATGACGGAACTATTCGTGCCCGGCGTCTCGCTGGTGCTGATTCGCGAGGGCGCCATCGCGTGGCGACGGGCCTTTGGGGTGACGGACGCGTCGACGAAACGGCCGGTCGACACCGAGACGATCTTCGAAGCGGCGTCGATGAGCAAGCCGGTCTTCGCCTATGTGGTGCTGAAGCTGTGCGAGAAGAAGGTGCTCGATCTCGACACTCCGCTCGTCACCTACGCCGCGCCGCCGGTGCTCGACGGCGATCCGCGAGTGAAACTGATCACCGCGCGCCACGTGCTCTCGCACTCGACCGGTTTCCAGAACTGGCGCTCGGATTCGGAGCCGCTCCGCATCCATTTCACGCCGGGCACGCAGTATCAATACTCGGGCGAGGGCTTCGCGTGGCTGCAGGCGGTCGTCAGCCACGTCACCAGCCAGCCGATCGAGCCGTTCATGAAGGCGAACCTGCTCGAGCCGTTCGGTATGACGACGAGCGGCTATGTCTGGAACGAGACGTTCGCGGCGCGTGCCGCGCGGCCGCACGACGTCAAAGGACGGCCGGAGGACAACCGGAAGCGCACCGCCGCCGACGTTGCGCGCTATGCCGCGGCCGGCGATCTCGAGTCCACGCCAACCGAATACGCCAAGTTCCTGCTCGAGATGATCGCGCCCAGGCCGCCAGACGCGTTCCGCCTGACCGCGGCGAGCCTGAAGGAGATGTGTCGCCCGCACGTGAAGGAGCCAAACGCGTGGGGTGCCCGCGGCCTGGGATGGCAGCTCGTTCACACGGACAAGGGCGAGATCATTCAGCACGGCGGCGACAACCGCGGCTTCCACGCGTTCGCCGTCGCCTCCATCGAACACCGCTTCGGCGCCGTGGTCATGACCAACGGCGAGAACGGCGCGACGCTGATCGGCCGATTCCTGAGCAACGCCGTCGATCGCCTGCGCGTGGCTTCGCAACACTAGTGCCACAGATCACACGGACAACACGGATCGGGTTTGCGAGATAGGTTCTAGTGGGCTCAAGGCACAAACCCTCAGAGCAGAGGACGATCACGGTCAATGGCCAATGAATCGAGCGATTGTGATGTTGGCGTTGACGTATCGTTGACGTATTGGTCCACGAAGCTCGAGAAGGCGGGACATTCCTCGGAAGCCGAAAGCAGCCTGAGATTGCCGACCCCGCCGCCGGAAAGCGGACGTGCAGCGACCGGCGACTGGATGCTGTCACCGTACGAATCGCCGGAGTACGTCGTGCCTTGCAGCCGATCCACCCCTCAAAGTGGCATGTATCTAAGTGGTCCTCTACTCAGTCCGGACCGGACCGACCTGGCGCGGAAGGGCGTGCGAGCGCCCGTGAAACATCCGACGCTGCGCGGCTGCCTTGGATCGTCGACGCCCCCGAGCAGGTGGATGACGGTGAATAGTGATACTCCGCTCGCGTTTCCCGGAGCAGCGGCAATCGACCACTGAAGTAGTGCTCGGCTTCATGGAGATTGTGCGCTCGGCAACGGAGTTCGAGGTTCTCGACGGTCGTTGCACCGCTAGCGGCGTGGGGCCGAACGTGGTGAAACTCGAGAAAGCCCCGTTCGGTGCAGCGGCCCTCGGCGCCGACGAACGCGCATCGACCGCCGTCACGCTTCCACACCGCTCGCCTGACGGCCGACGGAATGTAGCGTGCGCCCGGGATACTGGATCGCGCGACGCGTGGATGCTTGACGGCCGCAAGTTTGGCCCGTTCGAGATTAGCGACAAGCAGAGTGACAGCTCGATCGACTATCTCGGCCAGATCTCCGGTCGGAATGGAGTGACGCAACAGATCTTGTGCTCGTCGAAGCTTGTCGTGCGTTGCGCGAGTAACTGTCAGCTGGACCTTGTAGCGGTCGGCCGCGACGGGCGCCAGTACCACACGTCGGGGCGGCGCGGATGACGGCGATGCAGCGGGAGCCACGACACGCTGCACCTCATAGGTCGCGTCGGCCAACAGATCCATCCCGCTCGCAGTCTTCGGGGTTGGTAGCTTTCTGATGCTCTCTGCGACAGGCGGCTGCGGACGCAACCGTGCCACCAGCTGCTCGACCTCTCGCTTGCTCTGATGGCGGGCCTCAGCAAGCACCTGCTGATGGTTGTCCGGGGTCAGGTGCGGCCCCAGCAGTGTGAGCGTCGTGAGCGTGACCGCGCCCTCGGCGAGGAGATCGAGCCCGACGGGGAACTTGCGCGCGAGGCGGGCCGCTTCAATCCGGCCATAAGCTGCGTGCTCCGACAGCCGAAGCACTTGAGTACAGTACGTGAAGAGCGACGAGCAGCCCTCGCCAAGATAGAGTCGCCGAGCATCGAGCTCGGCCAGGAGCCCGATGAGTCGCGCGGTTGCCCCGTGCTCGCGCGCGGCCGCGGCCTTGAGCTCGTGAATGAGCGCCAGATCGGATAGGTGGATCGCGGCGTGAGCTGAGTTCGTCATTCCCCCTTTCTAGCATCGTCAATTTCAGCGACTGAGGATTCACGCTGCGCAGCGATCGTGGTGTGTTGCTGGCGCTGGGCCTCCCATGCTCGCGATCGAACCTGTGCGCCGAGCGGAGCGCCTCAGCGCGGTATTCCAGCCGGCGCCCTGCGATGGTGGCGAGTCAATCCAAAAAACCTGTCAAGAGTTTTCTTCAGGTAATCAGCGATGCAAGAAGAGAAACAGCGGCCTCGCGACCGTCGATGCTGGTAGTCGCTCGGCCCATCATTCCAGTCAGGCCTATGGATCCTGCCGGACCTATGCAAACGCACAGAACGCGTTTCGCACAGGTCCTTGGACGGCGCTGAAGAACGCGCCGCCCACAGGCTCTTCAGGCCGTCATCGTTCTTGAGAGCCTATGACAAACCCTTCAGTATTATCGAAGGTCCCCGACCTGAACAGGCGGAGATCGGAGCAGGTCGACGCACCGATAGATGAATACTAGGCGACAGCTCGGGAGTAATCTGGACAGCCATGCCGAGTCTCCAACTCGTAGCACTCGTCGTTCGGGACTACGACCCCGCGATTCGTTTCTTTGTGGATGTTCTCGGCTTTGAGTTAGTGGAAGACACTCCGGCGCTGACAAACGATGGACGACTGAAGCGCTGGGTAGTGGTCAGACCTGTGGGAGGCCAGACAGGCCTGCTCCTTGCTCGGGCAGATGGCGACGAGCAGGCCAGTGTGGTCGGACAACAGTTCGGCGGTCGCGTCGGTCTGTTCCTGCGCGTTGACGACTTTGACGTGTCCTATGAACGTATGATCAACGCCGGTGTGCGCTTCCTCTCGCCGCCTCGCGCCGAGACGTACGGCAAGGTGGCGGTCTTCATCGACCTCGTGGGGAACCGTTGGGATCTACTCGGTCCGGATCCCAGAGCGGCTGAGGCGTCGCATTGAAACATCTTGGGCGACGATTCATGAACATTGGTGTGCTTGCCTCGCACGAGGGCTCGACCCTTCAGGTCGTGCTCGACGCCTGTGCGGAACGCAGAATCTCGGGTCGCGTTGCAGTCGTCATCAGCAACAACAGCGGCGCTCACGCGTTGGAACGAGCCAGGCAGGCGGGCGTGGTGGCTGTTCATCTCTCATCGCAAACTCACGTCGACGCCCCGGCCTTGGACGTCGCAATTCGCGATGCCCTGAAATTGGCGAACGTCGATCTCGTGTTCCTAGCGGGATACGTGAAGCAACTGGGGCCATGCGTGCTGACGGAGTTCCAGGGCCGGATTCTCAACACACACCCCGCCCTGCTGCCGAAGTTCGGAGGCAAGGACATGTACGGGGAACGCGTTTTCGAGGCGGTCCTCAAAGCTGGCGAAACGGAAACCGGCATCTCGATTCATCACGTTGAGGTTCAGTACGACACCGGGACGCCGATTGCGCAGTGCAGGGTGCCCGTGCTCCATGGGGATTCTGTCGAGACGCTCAAGGCGCGGGTTCGAGATCGTGAGAAACCGTTTGTCGTTGACACGCTCGCAGCAATCGCTGCCGGCCGTCTCCGTCTGGCGGCGACGGCTGGCTAACAGGCGATCAATGGAGCCGGCGTGACAACGGCTAGGTACCCGGTCCGGACCGAATTGATGGCGTGCTAAGGTCCAAGTCAGACACCCCAATGAACCTCGCCCTCTTCGACTTCGACGGCACCATCACCTCGAGCGACAGCTGGACGCCGTTCATGCGCATGGCTGTTCGTCCAGCACGGATACGAATGGCGATGGTGGCTCTGAGTCCGGTCGTCGTCGGCTATCGACTCGGGATGATTTCGGCGAGCCGCGCCCGGCAGGCAGCCGCCCGCGTCGGATTCAGCGGCGAGCCCGCCGGGGCGATCCGGCAGCTTGGCGCTCAGTACGCTGCGAACGTCCTACCTGGCACGCTTCAGACGCGTGCCCTCGAGCGGATTGACTGGCACGAGTCGCAGGGCGATGACATCGTGGTCGTATCTGCGTCACTCGATCTGTATCTCACGCCGTGGTGTGCGGAGCGAGGCTTGAAAGTCATCTGCACGACAATCGAAGAACGGCGCGGGACGCTGACCGGCCGGTACGTCGACGGGGACTGCTCCGGCGCCGAGAAGGTTCGGAGAATTCGCGCGCAGTACGACTTGTCCAGCTATCCGATCGTGTACGCCTATGGCGATAGCGGCGAGGACCGGGAAATGATGGCCCTCGCCGACAGGAAGTATTACCGCTGGAAAGAGATCACGAGCTGGGACGAGGTCAGCTTGTACGACCATCCGTCTGAAGCCCGAGCTGATAGCTGATAGCTGATAGCTAGTCAAATATAGGCAATACAATCAATCTCGACGAGCGAGTTGCCAGGAATCCCGCCGGCAGCCGCGATCGTCGTGCGCACGCCGGGTTCGGGACCAAAGCGGCCGCGGAACTCATCGTTCATTCCCGCGTAGTCCTTCAGGTCGTTGAGGTAGACGTTGACCTTCAGCACTTTTTCCATCGACGAGCCGACGCGTTCCAGGTTCTTCTGCATCTCGTCAAGCACGTGCTTGGTGTGCGCCTTGATGTCGCCCTCGAAATGAGCGCCGATGCCTGAGATGAAAACCAGATTGCCGTACGAGACCACACTGTTGAAGAGCGGTGTATTCTCGGGCTTCTTCCCGCTGGCGTAGTGCACCTTTTTCACCGGCTTATCCGCCGATGTCCCCTGCGCGAGCACGCTCGCGGGCGCTCCGACTGCTGCCGCCGCCACCGCCACGGCCGGGCCCTTCTTCAAGAACGCTCTCCGATTCGACTTCGCCATCGTTACCTCCGAACAGGGACCGGGTTGATCCCGTCCCAACGCGCGTCACCAGTCTGACGATAGTCGGCGGGCAACGACCGCCAGTCAGGCCGGGACAAACCGTTCTGGTCGTAGAGCACCTTGCCGTCGCGGAGCGTCAACTCGCAGGTCAGCCGTTCGGTGGCGTCGAGCCGGGCGCCATACATGTCGGCGAACCCGAACTTGCCCTTCTCCACGCGCAACACCGCGACGTCGGCAACCGCGCCCACCGAGAGATGGCCGAGGCCGTCCTGTTTGATTTCACGCGCCGGGTTCCAGGTGGAGCGGGCGATCACCTGATCGAGGGTCAACCCCATCGCGAGGAACTTGCTCATCACGTTGAGCATGTCCTTCATGCCCGCGTTCATACTGCCGATGTGGAGGTCGGTCGAAATCGAATCGGGCAGAAACCCTTCCTTGATGGCCGGAAACGCGATGCGCCACAGAAAGCTGCCGCCGCCATGACCGACATCGAAGATCACGCCGCGCTTCCGGCCCTCGAGCATGCCCGGGTTGACGTGACCCGACGGGTCTTGCTCACCGCGCAGCCCGGAGTACATGTGTGTGTAGATGTCGCCGGGCCGAAGCTTCTTGGTGACGAGCTCGGCCAGCGGCCGCTCCGGAAGGTTCGCGCCGAAGTCGACCATGACGGGGACGTTGGCCACCGTGCCTGCCTCGACGGCGCGCTCGACGGGTGCCCACTCTGGTCCGGAGTAGTGCGCAGTCTTGATCCCGACAATCAGCCCGGGATGCCGGAGCGCCATCTCGGCGGTGGGCTTCGCCTCCATGTCCGCGAGATTGTTCTCGAACTTCCCACCTCGCATGCCGTTGCCGACGATGTTGAGGAAGGCGAGCACACGCGTTTTCGATATATCGATGACGCGCGTCTTGAAGTCGTCGAAATTCCGCCAGCCAGAGCTGCCGGCGTCGGCGACGGTCGTCACGCCGACCCTGAGCGCGAAGCCATCGGGATAGACGCTGTTGTCGCCAGCGTAGGAACCACGCTCGCCAGTGCCAGTGTAGACGTGCGTATGGATATCGATCAGGCCGGGCGTCACGTACAGCCCTGAGGCATCGACGGTCTTCAGCGCGTCCGCAGGATTCAGTGCTGTTCCGACCTCCGCGATCTTCCCGCCGGCAATCGCGACGTCGCGCACGGCGCTAATCGAGTTTCTCGGATCGATGACGTGACCGCCACGTAACAGAAGGTCGTACTTTGGCTGGGCTGCGGCTGGTTGATTCGTCACCTGCCCCGACGGGACGCCCACTGCGGCGGCGATGACGATGACAAGGATCAGCATGGTCGCGCCGAAGCCTTGGCGAAGGCTGGACACTACGACTCGCATGAATCCGGCCTCCCCTTCCTTTGTGCGTACGACTGTCATGAATCAGCTTCTCCTCCCCGCGCGGCGCGCGGCAGTCCACGTGGCACCGAGATACTCTCCCATGTCGAGGCTGCCGGACATCTCGCCGCCGGCAATCTTGCCCGAGAAGGTCATGTTGACCGAGTCCCCGTGCTGCTCGCCGTAGGCGCTTCGAATGCGCACGTTCTCGCCATCGATCGTCCCGGTTACCTCGCGGGTCATGAACTCGCCCTGATGGAACCCGACGAGCTCGTTCCCGCGCTGCGTCAGGAGGAACGAATGGGTCGACTTGATCGCGGCGAACTGGATGTTCACGTTCCATTGACCCGAGAGATCGGCGGCTGCCGGCGACGGCGGCGGCGCGGCAGACGTCACCGGCGGCTTCGAGAGCAGCGCGTGCAGGCGGTCGGCGACGATCCGCTCCTCCCCCGCCTCCATCATGTACGGCGTCACCGACACACCAGTCATCGGGGGCGCGCCACCGCCTCCAGACAGCGCGATTCGCGGGTCGCCGTCGAGCATGGCGCGCGCAACCGCATCGCCGGCCAGGCCGAGCTTGTCGCGGTCCCACTGAATTCTCAGCGACGGCGTGCGGTTCGACAAGCCGTTCGGCTGCGTGATTGTGGTCGTCACACCAGGGATTGAAGAAAGGCGCTGCGCGATGTGATCGAGCCACGCGGTCCAGCGCTTCCACTCGGCGTCGTGGTCGCGCTTCACCCACATCTCGACTGCCATCAGCATCCCGATCGCGTCTTCCTTCCCGACCTTGAGCGATCGGGTGACGCCGTGGTGCGGCGCGCTGTGCACCCACGCGGCCTTCACCAGATCCTTGCGCCCGAGCAGCAGTCCGCCGGTCTGCGGCCCACGAAGGCACTTGCCGCCGCTGTAAGCGACGAGCGTCGCGCCGTTCTGCAGGTGCACGTTCGGCACGGTCAGGATCTCGGCCGCCGCATCCACGAGAATGGGCACGCCCTTGGCGTTCGCAATCGGGGCCATCGCCTTGACGCTCAGCGGGCTCTCGTCGACACGCGGGCTCGCCATCACATAGATGAGCGCGGTGCGGGGCCCGAGCGCCGCCTCGAGCTCGGCCGGTGTCGAGACTTCGACCACGCGCAGGCCGACCGACCGGATCGCGGCGTCGTACACGTTGCGCGAATGGGTGGGGATGATGGCTTCGTCTTTGGCAAACCCGTTCAAGTTCGGCAGACGAACGTGGAGGTCCGGGTTGCCGCCCGCGACGCATGCCGCGCTCGCGAGCGTCAGCCCGGCGGAACACCCGTTGGTGACGAGCCCCCAGTCGGCGCCCGTGAGGACCGCCAGCCGGGCGCCGACCGCATCGGCCAGCTCGTCGAGATGCACGTACTTCTTCGCCGCCGCGTCCATCGCGGCACGCACCTCCGGCAGCATGGTCGAACCGCTGATGATCGTGAACGTCCCGCGTGCATTGATGAGCGGACGCACGCCGATCGACTTGTAGACGTCGGATGGATGAAGTCCTGTCGAGGTCGCCGCCGAAGATGTGCCAGGAGCCTGAGCCTCGCCGAGCATCGAGCCCGGCAGCGCTATCAAGCTCCCGAGGACGCCGCCTCGACGGATCAACTCTCGGCGGGTGATGGGGTTCGTCATAGGCTCAAGAGGTTCAAGAGGTTCAAAGGGTTCAGCAGGTTCAGGGTTCAGGAGGTTCAAAGAGTTCAGGTTGAACCCTGAATCTCTTGAACCTCCTGAACCCCTTGAACCTCCTTGAACCGACAGCGTCAGAAGAAGAACTTTAAACACCAGTTCCATCGTCCGAGCGGTGCTGACCGTGCTCGTGATCACGCCGAACGTGTTCGGCGCATTGATGTCACGTCCCGGAGGGCCAAAGCTCGGCGTGTTCGTCAGGTTGAACGCCTCTGCCCGGAACTCGAACGCGCGCTCGCCGCCAACGCTGAACTTCTTGGCCAGCACGAAATCGAGGTTCTTGTAGCCCGGCGCGCGCGCCACGCCGATGCCGCAGTTGCCCCAGGTGCCACGTGGGACACGCTGGAACGCGTTGATGTCCAGCCAGTGGGCAATGTTCTGATCCGAAGGAACCGGGTCGCCGATGCAGTTCGGACGCTCGTTGCCGCGCACGCCCTGCTGCGACGGCGCGCTACCGTCGGTGACAGTGATCGGGAAGCCGGTTCGCGCCTGGAAAATGCCGCTCACTCGCCAGCCACCAAGGATCGCGTCGACAAGGGGAGAGACATTCGACCCATACGTACGTCCGCGGCCATACGGCAGCTCGTAATTGGCCGAGAACACCAGGTTATGCCGCGCATCGAAGAACGCCGGACCGTAGTTCCACTCCGGCTCGTAGGTGTTCATCCAGTAGGCGCCCTCTGCGGCTACGCCACCAGACCCGTAGTAGCCAAGGTTGTTGGTCTTGACCGAGCCCAGCGTGTAGGACGCCAGGTACTCGAGGCCGTGCATGAAGCGCTGACGGAGGCTCACCTGCAGCGCGTTGTAGTCACTGCGGCCACGTGCGGCGGTGGTCGAGATGTTGGTGATGAGCGGCGCCGTCGCAAAGAGCGGACGGCGATTGTTGAGCGGCGCCCAAGTGGACACATCGCCCGTGCCGGCAAGCGGCTGGTTGCCTTCGACCGGCGTCACCAGATGATCGGCATTGTGACCGACGTAACCGATGTTGGCCGACATCGACGGCGTCAGCAGATACTCGGCGAACACGTTCCATTGCTGGGTAAACTGCGGGCGCAGGTTCGGATCCCACGCGCGCACCTGCCCTGACGGCTGGTCGAGCGGGCGCAGTTCCGCAAAACCCGTCCCGAGAGTGCCGGGGCCAGTGGTGCCGTCGTACTGGACGGCCGATTCGAAGAAGTACGGTGGGTTGAGCGGCAGGCGCAGATTGGCTCCCGTGCCCTCCATGTACTGCGTGATCCCGTAGCCACCACGGAAGGCCCAGCGATCGCCGGCCCGGTAGGCGAACCCGAGTCGCGGCTCGAAGCCCTTCATGTACGACTTGTACAACGCTCGGCTCTCGCGGTCACCGTCCTGAGCGAGCACCTGCTGACCGGTCGCCAAACTGAAATTCGACTGGCGGTTGTCCTTCTCGACGACGGGCTGCGTGTACGCCCACCGCATGCCGAGGTTGAGCGTCAGGTCCGAGGTGACTTTGACGTCGTCCTGGACGAACAGCGCGAGACGGTTGTGCAAGTGCGTCCAGGCTTCCGACTGGCTGCCGCGACCCTTGCTCGAGACCTGATCGAGCAGGAAATCGGAGAACGCGAAATTCGTGAAAAAGGCGTTATAGCCGAAGAGGCCCAGCAGCCCGTTGTTGCCGGCATAGAAACGCTGCTGGTTGTAGCGCAGGAACTGGCCGCCGAACTTCATGGTGTGTCGGCCTTTGAGCCAGGTCAGCTTCTCGTTGATCTGATAGGTCTTGTCGAGCGTGTCCGAGTCGCTCGCGCCGGCGCCAATCGACGTCAACCCACCGCCCCAGCCGATCGAGCTGAGGCCTGCGATGGGTTGCCCGCCCGCGATACCGAATGTCGCATTGGCGTCCCCGATGCCACTCCAGTCCAGAGTGTCATTCACGATGGCGATCTGGTTGTAGCCGACGAGCACCTCGTTGACGAGCGTTGGCGTGATGATTCGGTTCCAGTTGACCGCCAGGTTGCGGAAAGGCGCGGTCTGCAGGCTCCCGAGGAGCAGTGGGATTGCGCGCTGGTCGGTCCGTGACTCGAACCCCGCGTACGAGAAACGTCCGAAGATCTTGTCGTTGTTCGAAGCGTTCCAGTCAACCCGCACGTCTCCCTGATTGGCGTTGATCGTCGTCAGGTTCGCACCGACATAGTTGCCAGTGACCCCGCTGACCACACGGTTCGGGAGCGGATAGAGCGCCGTGTTGCTCAGGATCCCGCGGGCAATCGAGCTGATCCGACCCTCCGGAATCTGGTTGCCGGCGAACACAACGCCGGTCTGTGGGTCCTTGATGGCCGTTGTCACGCTCGACAGATCGCCCCGCCGCCAGGTTGCCGGCGCAACCGAAATCGTCTCGAAGCCAGGCGCATCGAACCGTGTGCCCTGGTAGTTGCCAAAGAAAAACAGCTTGTTCTTCACGAGCGGCCCGCCGAAGGTGCCGCCAAAGATGTCTTGACGGCGCTCCGGCTTGGCCGCGCTCGACCGGTTGTTCGACCAGGAGTTCGCGTCCATGCTGCTGTTGCGGTAGAACTCGAAGGCGTTGCCGTGGAAGCTGTTCGAGCCGGACTTGATCACGTTGCTGATGACCGCGCCCGCGACGTTGCCGGTATCGGCGGAGTAGTTGTTGGTCTCGACGCTGATTTCAGCCAGCGCGTCGGGGCTGGGCTGATACGCCACGAGGTTGTCGATCGTTTCGTTCATGTCGACGCCGTCGATCGTGTAGTTGTTGGTCTGCTCACGGTTGCCATTCACGTAGGGCCGGCCGCCACCGCCGGTGTTGCGGGCACCGGTGAACGAGCCCGGATTGGGCGTCACGACGCCCGGAAGGAGCAGCGAGAGCTGCCCGGTGTTCCGGCCGTTGAGCGGCAGCGCGGACAGCGTGCTCCCCGAGATGACCTCGCCGACGACGGCCGATTCGGTCTGGAGCACCTGCGCGTCGCTGCTGACCTCCACGGTCTCCTGCAGCGCACCGAGCTCCAGCTTGAAGTCAATCCGGGCGATCTGCATCGCTTCGAGCTGGATTGGCTTGGTCGCGGCAGTCTTGAAACTGGACAACTCGGCCTTGACGACGTAGGTCCCGACCGGCAATGAGGTGACGGTATAGTTCCCGGCCTGATTCGACACGGCCGTGTAGGTCACATTGGTAGCTTGATTTGTGGCGGTGACGGTTGCACCGGGCACCGTCGCCCCGCTTTGATCGCTGACGATCCCCGTCAGCGAGGCGGCACCGGTTTGTGCCATGGCCGAGCTTGGAGTAAGAAGGGCGACGACGGTCAGCAGGCAAAGTGCCGCCGTCACGAAACGCGACTGAGTACTCATAGGTCCTCCCTGGGCATTACGCGGATTCCACCCGTCGGGCGCTTTGTAACGGGCGGCGCGGTCCGCAACGAATTACCGTCGATGGGGTGTCCCACAGTCTACTGCTGATTAGAGAGTCTGTACGCAAGATAGGGATGAGTTAAGTGATTACTTCAGCATTCAATTCAACATTCACTCGAGTGTGCCCCTTCAGCATTCACTTCAGCACTCAGCATTCAGCATTGCTTGAGGTATCCTCGGCTCGGAGGTCGAGCACGATGCACCGTAGAACGTTCGTCCGGCTCCTGGCCGCGTCGCCTCTGGTCGGCGCGCTTCAGATGCGCCAGGACATCCCGGCTTTCAAAGTGGTCTCGAGCTTCGCTCCCGCCAAGGTTCCCGGGATGCCGGGTCCTTTTCCAGGCCGCGTCGTCTCCGTCAAGTCCGACAAGTCCGTCGACATCGCAACCGGCAAGGCGAACGACGAAGTCGTACGGGAGATGATGGCGCGCGGCATGCGCGCCCTGACGGGCGCCGCGACGACACCTGACGCCTGGCGCCGCTTCTTCGAGCCCTCGGACGTCGTCGGCATCAAGGTCAATTGCGGCGGCTATCCGCACTGCATCTCGGCCTACGAGATCGTGGCGGAGACGGTTCGCCAATTGATGGGAATCGGCCTGCCGGTGTCGCAGATCTTCGTCTACGAACGCTTCCAGAACCAGCTCACCGAATGCAACTACGCGCCGCACCTCCCCGACGGCCTCCAGATCGTCGCGGCCGAGCGGGCCAATCGCAACGTCGACAACAGCGGCTACGACCCGGACACCTACCTCGAGGCAGACTTCTTCGGCGAAGAGGATACGCGGTCGAACATGATGCGGCTGGTGTCGAGGCGCCTGACGAAGATCATCAATATCCCGAACATGAAGGATCACGGGGCCACCGGCGTCACCGGCTGCCTCAAGAACATCGCCTACGGCAGTTTCTCGAACGTCGCGCGCACCCACCAGCGGGGCAAGTCCTACACCTACTCCGTCGTCCCCAAGCTGGCGAGCATCGAACCCTTGCGTTCGAGGACCGTGTTGCAGATCATGGACGGCTTGCGCGCAGTCTGGCACGGCGGCCCGTTCGCGCGAACGACGCGCTACGTCTTCTACCCGCGGGAGATTCAATTCGGGACCGATCCGGTAGCGATCGATCGCCTGCTCCTCGACATCATCGATAACAAGCGCAAGGCCGAAGGCGTGATCTCGATCTGGGACCGCTCGCCGAGCTCGCTGAAGATAGACGACGGCCGGGCGCGTGACGCCGATCCCAACGTCAATATCATCATCAGGGAGCCGGGCCACGTCGAGTACGCCTCGACGCTCGGCCTCGGCGTCTCCGACCGCGCGAAGATCAACGTGCAGGAAATCACGGTATGACCCTGCTTCTGCTGGCGGCTGTTACCGCTCTTGTGGGACAGGCGCCGTGCCTCTATTGGACGCAGGGCCCTGAAAGCCGAGCCGCGCTCGAGAAAGCGGGCATCAACCGATTGTGTGTGGCGCCCGAACAGGTCGATGCATGGCGCGCCGCAGGATTCTCGGTCAACCCGATCACGCCGGCCGAACTGGCCGCGCGTGAATTGCTCCCGCCGCCAGGCGTCACGCCACGGGCGGGGCTCGCCTCCCCTACCCGCAGCCCCTGGATCGTTGCCAACGGCTGGCGCTTCACCAGACACCCGCAGTCGAAGTACGTCTACGAGGTGCCATCGGGAAAGGCAGCGTTGGCCGCAGCGGAAACCTACGCGTACGGCGGCGGATGTCGTGCTGAAAATTGACCCGGCGGACGTGGGAGCGCTTGGCGGGATGTTGACGTTCCTCGAAGGACTGCCGGCCGCTGATTTACCAGCCGTCGCCGATCTGGCGGTCGTCGAGGATGGCACGGCCGTGACCGGTGAGGTCATGAATCTGCTCACGCGCCGCAACCTGCTTTTCAAAGTGGTCCCCGCGGCGTCGGCGAGCTACCAGATCAACATCGCCATGGGTAGCCCCGGCTACCCGGCCGCGGAAGCCGCCGATCCGAGCGCCTTTGCGCTCAAGATCCGCCGTCAGCTTACCGATGAGAAGCGCACGCTACGCGTCTATGGCAGCGAGGTCGTGATCGCCCGGCTGACGGGGGACGGCACTCAGATCCGGCTGCACCTGCTGAATTACGGCGGCCGCGAAATCGAGGGGCTACGGATCAGGGTGCGCGGCGCCTACGCCAACGGCGACGCTCAGATCGCCGGCGCCGGGCGAGTCCCGCTGGCCGACCACGCCGTCGCCGACGGATTCACGGAGTTCTCGGTGCCGCGGCTCGCGACCTACGCGGTCGTCGACCTCAAGAGGGATGGGGCGCAAGGCAGCTCCGAAGCGCGCCGTCGTCCTGCGCTGCCAGCGCACAGCCGCGGCCATGCGAGCAGCGACTCGTGGATGATCTCACGTGTGTCGGATTTCGCCTCCCCGTCGCTCTACGACGTCAGAGACGGCATCACAGGCGTTCAAGACCTCCTCAGCCGCGCGATTTCCGACGCTCCTCGCCCATCGAACACCGAAAGCAGCTCCTCGCGCTCGCGCACCGCGCGCGTGCCCTGCGCGGTCACGAGGTTGCGGAACAGCTCGCGCACGAGCGGCATCCGCTGCGTCCCCATCCGCTCGAGCGTCGCCTCTGCGTGCTGCGCCAGCGCGCCGCCACGCCGCCGATCTCGCCGGTACGCGTCGCGCGTCAGCAGGCCCTTGCTCGCGGTCGCGCCGCTTCCAGAGCCGCGAGGCGGCGAAGGCGAGCAGCGGCAGCGCTCCGCGCTCTGCTGCACCTCGGCGACCATCTCATCGACCAGCGCCTCGTCTTCGAAGCGATAGCCGCAGGCGAGCGCCGGCTGCACGAGCGCCCGCCGCAGCGCGCTCTCGCTGAGCGCCCGAGCAGCGTGAGATCCGAGCAGCCGGTCGCGAGCGGCTCGTGCGCGTGGCAGCGCATCAGGAAGTCGTCGCGCAAGGACAGGATCACGTGGATATCGGCTTCGAGCACTAGCCGCCCGAGAAGCTGCGCGAACGCATCCTGACTCGGCGATTCTGCGTGAACAGCTCTTCGAACTGATCTACGATCACGAGCGCGTGCTCATGCGCGCGAGCGCTTAAAGCGCGACTGCCGCATCCTTCTTCGATCCGCAGCAGCGCTGAGCGCCTCGTGTCCCGCGACACCGACAGTGCTGTGCTAGCGACTTAAAAGGACTGCTGCCTGGAGTCGCGATACGCATCCAGCTCGGATAGTCTGGCAGCAGCCCGCTCGGAGAAACGAGCTCTTGCCGCCCCGAGGTCCGATCATCGCTAGCATCGCGGCCGCTTCAGCTTCTTCCAGACAGCCTCGACTCGACTTCCGACCGAAGAAGTACTTGCGTCCTCTCCAAACATAGCAGACTGATATGGATGCTTCCTTCAAGCCGGCAGACGAGCGTCACTCTTCGAGGCGCGCGCCAGCGCCAGCCGACCGTACGTCCTGCGGTTACGCATCGCCTTCTCAGCACCGACTCCAGGGCTAGTCGACCGCGGCTGCGATTGCGATCTCGCCCACAGCGCCTCGCGGCTTCGCAGTCGCTCCCTCCAGCAGCATCTCGCAGCACATGCCGCCGCGAACACGTCGCCGCGCGTCACCTGGTCCATTATGGCTGTGAAGTAGCGCTACACCTTCGCCAGCACGCCTTCGAGAAACTCACGGTTGGCGCGCGCGTTCGCCATCGTCTCCTCCGCAGTCGCGCCGACCTTGCAGCACTCGACCATCAGCGGCCCGTCGAAACCGGCGGCCTTCAGGGTCGCGAAGACGCCCGCGAAATCGACCTTCCCAGTACCGAACTGAATCATGACGTCGCCTTTGACCGCGCCACAGTCCTTGGCGCAAAACCCGGTGACGTGCTTTGCGATCGGCTTCAGCTCCTCGATCGGGTCCTTGCCCGTGTAGTAGATGATGTTGCCCGCGTCGTACCAGATCTTGAAGTTGGGGTGCTGGACGGCTTTGAGGACGGCGGTGATCTCGTCGGCAGCTCCGCTGCTGCCGCCGTGCGGCTTCATCACCAGCTTGACCTTTCGCTCCTGCGCGTAGGCGGCGGTGTCGCTCATCACCTTGTAGTAATGGTCGTACTCCTCGGGACGATCGACGCCGAAGGTCAACAGGTAGGTCAGCCCGAGCGTCGCGGCATTCTCCACCTGCTGGCGGGTTTCCTTGATCGATTCCTCGAGTGGAATCGCGTGCCGCGAGCGCAGAGCAGCCATGTTGGCGTTCAAACCGCTGGCCGCGATTCTCTGCTTCAGTGCGGCGAGGTACTCGGGCGTGGCGTCGGCGCCGATGAAGGGTTCCTGCTTCGTACGCGTGAGGAGCCCCGTCGTCTCATAGCCCGCCGCCTTCATCTGCTTCAGCGCATCGTCATAGCTCCACGTGGTCCAGGGGCGGTTGAAGCAGCCGATTGGCCACTTGACCGATCGGGCGGCGATGGTCTGCGACATTGAGGCTCCCAGAGCGGTGACCGCTCCGCCCGCTATCGTGTGCTGAAGAAACTCGCGCCGATTCATGGCTGTCTCCTTGTTGGCTCAGGGCTCATGGCTCAAGGCTCAAGCAAAACCTTCGAGTAAGTAATCAATGCTCTTGCCTGAGCCTTGAGCCTTAAGCCCTGAGCCTGTCATTTCGTCACCCACACCCGGCCATCCTGATCGATGTGGACGATGGCGCCGCCGAAACCAGGCGCCACGATCTCGTAGAGTGATTGCGTCGACTTCAATTCCGGCAGGAACGACAGGCCATCGACCTTGATGGTGTCCGCGACGAGCGGAGGTAACGCCGACGCGTAGCTGCCGGTCTTCTGACGAATCGTCCGTTGACGATAATACAGCTGGCGGAGCGCCCATTTGACGCGTTCGTTCGGATCGTCGACAAACGGCTCGGTGCCGCGACCAACCTCAACGCCAGAAAACTGAACGAAACCCCAGCGTTCGGGCATGTGCATGTTGACGGCGCCTTGCGGGCTCCAGACCCAGTTGCTCTCTGGCAACGAATCCTTCGAGCCCGGCTTCAGCCGTTTTGCGTAGCGGCCGTCTGCGACATCTGTCTGCCACTCGACGCGCGAGAAGTTGACGCGCCACCGGTCGCCCGGCTGCGGCGGCTTGCTGTTGGGCGCGGCCTCGCGCAGCATCCGCCATGGCATCCCGATTTCCATGCTCCAGCCGTCGTCGCGATCGCCGGGACGGTTGATCGTGCCCCGCAGATCGATGCCGGCCTTCAGGCCGGCGATGTCCCAGGCATCGATCGCCCGGCCACCATCGCGATAGGGCTTGAGCAGCATCAGGTCCCATGGCGTGCCGAGCGCGTTGACCTCGAGCTCGTAATAGGCGTGAGTGTCGCCGTCGGGATCGATGAAGACCTCGAAATCGTTGTCGTGAAAGATGACGGAGTCGCGCGCGGTCAACGTTCCCCAGAGGTCGGGCTCTTCCATGTCGGCAGCGACATAGAAGAACTCGTCGTCCCACAACATCTTCATCCGCGTGCGGAAGCCTGGCGGCGACCGGCTGTCGCCCTCGATGTCGACGAACAGCTCGGACCAGGCGGCTGCCGTCCAGGCAGGTTCGTTGAGCTTGCCATCAACAGTGAGAGCGGAAGGCGCGCGATACGCGACATATCGCCGGGGCGCGAACGGCAGCGCTTCGAAGTCGGCGGTGGGACGTTGCGCGCTCGGAGTGGCGAGCACGCACAGCAACGCCCCGAACAGGGCGAGCAGCCCTGGGCCTATGCGGATGTTCCGCCTGAAGGCGGAAGCTGCGGACCGCATCACTTCGTTTCTCCTGGTTGACGCACGAGCGTCCACGTTCGCGGCGTCGACGGCAGGAAGAACATCACCTCAGTGTTAGGCAGACGACGAAGGTAGACACGGCTCTCGCTCGGGCCGAGCACGAAGAACGCGTTGTCCAGCGCATCACCAGCGGTTCCGGTTGGCGCGAGGACGGCAACGCTCAGCATACCTTGCACGGGCTTCCCCGTTCGCGGATCCATGATGTGCGAATATGTCACGCCTCCGGCCTCGAACGATTTCTCCGAACTTCCCGACACTGACAACGCGCGGTTCTTCAGCTGCACAGTGAGCGCCGTTTTCCCCGACTCGATGGGATCCTGGATCTCGACGTCCCAGCCGGCTCGCCCCGGTGGCGCGCCAAGACCGTAGGTGGTGCTCCCCCCGGCACTGATCAGCGCGGCAACGACGCCACGTCGTCTGAACAGCCCCACGACGCGATCGACAGCGTACCCTTTGGCGATCCCTCCAAGATCGATCTCGATGCCCGGAGCGTCAAACGCGATCGTCCTCGCAGCCGGATCCAACGTCACGTGCGCACCGCCGACGTAACGACGCGCGGACGCGATTTCGTCCTCCGACGGCAGCCGGCCGTCGCCGCGAAAGAATCCCCACGCCTTCATCAACGGTCCGACGGTGATGTCGAACGCGCCCGCGAAGTCGCGGTTGTAGCGCATCGCCTCGGCGATGAAATCGAACAACTCGGCGTCGACGGTCACCGGATGTCGCGCAGCCTCGCGATTGACACGCGAGACCTCGCTCGCGGCCTTGTAGTGGCTCATCAACCGATCGACCCGGTCCACTTCGTCGAGCCCCTCGTCGACGATGCGCGCGAGGTCCTCGGCGTTGGGCCCGTACGCTTCGATGGCATACAGGCATGCCATGGACATGCGGCTGGCCTCGTGACGATGCAGGGGGGAACGAGGCTGTAACGCAACGGCCGTCCACGACGTCAGCAGGACGGCGACGAAGAGAGGCGCGGCTGCACTCACTTGACGTCTGTAGGCCGCGACGGCCCTTTCAGCCTCCACGCCTCGTCGAAAAAGCCCTGGGAGTCGACGAAGAGCGGCAGATACTTGAAGTTGTTGCCGGGTTTTGTCGTGTCGACGACGGCCCAGTCCGGCAGCTTCGGGGACTGCATGGCGTTATTCGCCTGATCGTGGAACGTGAACCCAGTGTTGACGACGACGTACTTCTGCGGGTTGAGCGGATTCGGGAACACGAAGACCGGCGCGTGGCTTGCGGAAAACTTGTCTTTTCCAACGACGACGCCGGCCGCGCGCCACTCGATTGGCAAACGGTCCGCAATCCGACGATAGATGGCGTTGCTCGACGGATCGCCGAACAGCACCAGGTTGCTGCCCGCGATATCAGCCGCCGTGACGTCCGTGTCGTCCTTTACCCGCGGCTCGGCGCGGAAGAAGTGGATCCATTCGCTAATGGCGAAATCGGCCTGTTCGCGTTCCCATTCGCCGAGCCGCTCGCTGAATGCCTTCCCCGTCGGCCGCACGAAGACGAAGCCGTCCATGAAGGCATCGTCGATCGGGCCCTGAAGGCCGTGTGTCTTGCGCAGCCCGGACGACGGCAATTTGCCAAGGCGCCACTGAGCTCCGTTCCTGACGAGACCAGCTTCGAGTGACTCGTCGTTGGCGACCGCGGGCAGCGCCAGCGTGGTGCCGTCGATTGTCAACGTCGGCCTGGTGCCGGCCGCAAACGGCGCCAGCCCAGGGTCGAACCTGAGGTGCAGGGCAGCGACGCCGGAGGTCGTCGCGCGGATCGTGTCGCCGTCGATCGCCGCGGTGACCCTGGCGCGCTCCCAATGGGCGGCGATCCCGTCGATGGTCAGCCAGAACATCCGGTTGTACTTGAGGGTCCAGGTCGTGAAGCGGATCTCTTTCGGCACGGGATTGCGACCCTGGGCCGCCAGTTGATCGAGCCGATCCTGCATCTGCTGCCGCGCGCCAGGCTCGTACGAGTGACCGGTGTTCGGACCGATGACGTGCTCGAGCGTCAGGCCCTCGTCGAGCATTGCTGCGGCCATGGCGTCCGCCGCCTGCTTCTGTCCGTCGTTCGCGCCAGAGTACGCGACGACGGGGAGGTTGAACGTGTTCAGCGCGTAGTCGGTCGCGTCGTAGAGACGCCAGAGTGTTTGCTGGACGGCATTCTGCGGCTGCCGCTCGAGCTCCCGCCGGAGGAAGACACGTGTCTCGGAGAAACCGGCGCCTGGCGCCGCTGCCACCCAGCGATCCGGGTAGTGCACGGTGAACGACCACGCCGACGCGCCGCCCATCGAGAAACCAGCCATGACGAGGCGGTTGGAATCGATCGGATAGGATTTCGCGACCGATTCGATCGCTTCGAGCGCGTCGACCTCGCCCGCGAACCGGCTGGCATTCGTGTAGCGGCCGTACGGCTGAAGCATGAACCGATCGGGGCCGGCCGCAAAGGGCTTCGACGCGTAGCCGGTCGTCGACTTCGCCATGAACTGCTGCTCGAGAACCGTATCGTCGCGACCGTGCATGAAGATGTCGAGCCGATACTGCCGCTTCGCCGCGCCGTCGTAGTCAGCCGGCATCGTCAGGATGTATGGCTGTGCCGAGCCGTCGATTCTTGAATAGAAGCCGCGGACCCCGCTTTCGTTCATCCAAGGCGTCTGCCCGCTCATCAACTGGTCTGCGCGCTCGCTCCCTGTGGCCAGGGTTCGGGCAGCGACAGACATGGCGGTGCTATCGCGACCGGCGTAGAGACGCTCGTCGTACTTCAAGGGCCGTCGCACCGCCTCGAGATAGACCTCGACGTCGGCGATGCGGTCCGACATCGGCGCCGATGCGTACTTGCGCTTGAGGCCAGCGACCCTTGACGTCAAAGAGTCGACCTGAACCTGCAGCGTAGCTTTCTCTTCGGCAGAGAGTCCTGTTCCTAGAGGAGGAAACTGCCCGCCCTGAAAAGCGAGGAGGGCTCCGCCGACGATCGCCGCGTGGACAGCGGCCATCACGGCACCGAAGAAAACAGTCCGACCCCGCATCGTACCTATCCTTCTGATCCGTGTGCTCCGTGTGATCCGTGGCGTATTCTCGTCTGGTGTCCGTGTGATCCGTGGCCCTATTTACCGAGGTTGACGATGGTGATGTCCTTGTACCACGCCTGGCTCGGTGGGCCACTGTGAATCTGGACGGCGATCACACCGGTCGGCTCGATCGCGGGATCTTCCTCGGTGTAGTCCACGGTTTGAAAGCCATTGATCCAGAGCTGGATGTGTTTTCCCTCGGCGCGAATCACGTAGTCGTTCCAGTCGCCGGCCTTGACGATCTCTTTCATCTTGGCCTGGTCTGGTCCAGTGAGCACCTTGTTCCGCCGCGATTCGTCGTAGAGCGCGCCCCACCAGCCGACACCCATGTCAGCCTGATAGCCCGTCACCTCGTGATGGTTGGGAATCCGCTTGGTCCTGAACTGAATGCCGGCGTTCGCATTGTCGCCGCCGACCAGCTTGACCTTCAGTCTCAGCTCGAAGTCGCCGTAGGTCTGGGTCGTGCAGAGAAACTCGTTGCGGGCGATCTTGTTGTCGAGCGTCCCGGCGACAATCGCGCCATCCTCGATTCGGAAGATCTTCAGATCGCCTTCCCACCCGTTGAAGGTCTTGCCGTCGAAGAGCGCGACGCCTTTCGCCGGCTTCGCGCCTTGTTCCCCCGCGAGTCCAATCGACGCCAGCACAACCACGGTCGCAACCGACACAAACGAGCACAACGTTCGCATGGCGATGGTTACCTCTCGAAAAGGATAGCGCTTTCAGAGACTCGGCTGAGACGGATCGCGCTTGACCCATTTGTACGCCACGATGGAGTTTCTCCAAAAGTACTTCTCTGCCGTCAGCCTTGGTTTGGTCGCGAAGTACTCCTTCGCGACGGCGAACACCTTGTCGATCGGGGCAACGCCGTCGCTGTTCGGCCAATCGCTGCCGAATATCACGCGATCGTCGCCGAAGACGTCCATCAGCCGGTCGAGGCCGCTGCGGTACGGCTGCAGCTCGAACGAGATCTTGCCCTGCACGCTGTGGATGATCGACGACAGCTTCACGTACACCTGTGGGCGCGAACCGAGCTCGCGCAGCACGGCCTCGAGCGCGACGCGGTCGGGCGCCGTCTCGAAGGGCGCGAGCGCTGGGACGTGATCGAGGACGACGCGAAGCGTCGGGACCTTATCGGTGAGGCGAACGACCGCCTGGAGCAGCGACAAGCGGGGGTTGGCGGTGTCCATCACGAGGTCGGCGTCGGCCAGGCGCTTCAGCCCGTCGATGAATGCCGGCATTTCGACCTGAGCCGTGAAGTCGCGACCCCAGAGATTCCCGCAACGGATGCCGCGGAAGAGCGGATTCTTTGTGTAGCGTCCGAGATACTCGGCAAACTCAGGCTTTTCCGGCTCGAGATTGCCGATGACCCCGACGATGATCGGATCCTGCTGGGCCACTTGCAGGACCCACAGATTGTCCTCGATCCACGGGCTCGCCTCGACTTTGATCGCGCCGACTGCGCCGAGCGGACCAGCGAGCGCCCGATAGCGCGCCGGAAGCGCCGGCACCGGCGGCCCTGCGTTCTTGGGGCCGCTGTAAGGTGCCCCTTGCGGGCGCGTCGGATCGAACAGGTGAATGTGCGTGTCGATGATCGGAACCGCTGGCAGCTGGGCCGCAATATTTGGTGCGACGGCAGCGGCAGCAACAGCGGTGAAGAACGTTCGGCGTTTCATCAGTTATCCATTGAGAATCTTCGAGCATTGCCCGAGAGAGCCGCACGACCGCAATTCTAAGCCACGAGCAACACTGTTTCGGTCAAGCCGCGGACCACACAGAAAACACGGTTTCAAAAGCCGCGGACAAGCCCGAGACCCCATGGCCGTGTTCTCCGTGGTGTCTGTGGCCTGTGTTGCCTATTTCGGATAGTGTTTGTCGCGCCGCGGTTCCTGTTGTCTTTCAACATGACTCGTGGCATGCTCATGTTGTCTCTCAACAGGAGCACCGATGAGCCCTCCCGACGCCCAGGTGCCGTACGGCACCCTCGACCTGATGGTTCTCAACACGCTCGCGAGCATGGGCCCGCTGCACGGCTTCGGCATCGCCCGGCGCATCGAGCAGGCCGCCGCCGGAGCCCTGGCGCTCAATCAAGGCACCATCTACCCGGCGCTCCTCCGCCTGGAACAGAAAGGCTGGATCAAGAGCGCCTGGGGCACGAGCGAGAACAACCGGCGGGCCCGTTTCTACTCGATCACCGCTTCGGGACGGCGTCAGCTGGCGTCTGAAACCGAGCTCTGGGCGCGCACGGTCTCGATCGTCAATCGTCTCCTGGAGGGTGAGTCATGACCCGCATCCGGGTATTTCTCTCGCGAGCCCTCGATCTCGTCTTGCGCCGTCGGCGGGACCAACGGCTATCTGAAGAGATTGAAACACACCTGGACCTGCTGGCCGCAGAGCAGATGAGGCTCGGGTTGAACGAAGAGGAGGCGCGGCGCGCGGCGCACCGAGCTTTCGGCGGCGTCACGCGCGTCAAGGAACAGTACCAGGACCAGCGGGGACTGCCGCTCGTCGACACCACGCTGCAGGATCTGCGGCTGGCGATCCGACTGTTGTGGCGCGCACCGGGCTTCGCATTCTCGGCCGTTGCCGTCCTCGGACTCGGCATCGGCGTCAACAACATGCTCTTCACGATCCTGAACGCACACACCATCCGCGGCCTCCCGATGCCCGATGCCGATCGGGTGCTCTACTTGACGACGCGCGACGACCGCTCGCCAGATCTCGGCGTGTCGTTTCTCGACTTCAGCGACTGGCAGGAGGGTGCGCGGACCTTCGAGCGACTGGCCGCGTTCACGACGGAACCGATCGTCGTGTCCGGCGACGGGCGCGCGCCGTCTACGTTCTCCGGGACGTTCATTTCTCACTCGGCGTTCGCCCTCGTCGGCACTCAGCCGATGCTCGGCCGAGATTTCACACCAAAAGACGACGACCCTGGTGCGCCCGCGGTCCTCATCCTTGGCGCGAACACCTGGGAATCGCGCTACGCACGCGACCCCGGAGTGCTCGGCCGCTCGATCACCGTCAACGGTGCGCCGGCGGTCGTGGTCGGCGTCATGCCCGAGCGTTCCGGTTTCCCCTCGAGCGGTCAGATCTGGCTCCCGCTCTCACAGGTGCCCGGCCTGCGACAGCAGCCGCGCGACGCGCGAACGCTGCGCGTCATCGGCCGCGTCCGGGACGGAGTCCAACTCTCGCAAGCCCAGGCCGAACTCGAAACGATCACCCGACCGATCGCATCCGAACACGCCGCCACCAACAAGCAAGTTCGTGCGCGAATCGTACCGATCAACGAGCAGTACCTCGGGAGCCTCACGCACCCAGCCTGGCGCGCGTTCATCGCCGTCGGCGTCCTCGTCGTCTTGATTTCGTGCGCCAACGCGGCCAACCTGATGCTCGCGCACTCGCTGAACCGGTCGCGCGAGATTGCCGTGCGCACCGCGCTTGGCGCAAGCCGGATGCGCATCATCCGGCAACTCTGCATCGAGGGCGCGACGCTCGCCGCGCTCGGCGGCGCCTTCGGCCTGGCGATCGCCGTAGCCGGTGTGCGACTGTTCAGCGCCGGCATTCCCGCCGGGGAACTTCCCTACTGGATCGAGTATTCGTCTGACGCGCGGGTGTTCGCGACGCTCGTCGCGGTCTCCGCTGCGACGGTCCTGCTGTTTGCACTGCTTCCTGCGATCAGAGGGTCGAAGCCCGATCTCAACATCGTCCTCAAAGAAGGAGGTCGGACGGCTACCGGAACTCGTGGACGACGCTGGGCAACGGCGTTTCTCGCGGCTGAGTTCGGCCTCGCGGTGATTCTCCTCGCGAACTTCGTCGGCACTTTGAGAGGGACGGCGCCAGACCTCCCTTCCGATGCTGCCCTGCAGACAGCGGACATCCTGACGGCGGAGATCGCGCTGCCCGGCGGCGTCTACGATACTGCCGAGCGGCGCGCCGCGTTCTACCAGGCGGTCGACGATCGGCTCGGTGCGCTGACGGCGATCTCCTCGATATCTGTGGCCAGCGCCCTGCCGCTTCTCGGCGGCGAATCGCGACGGCTCGAGATCATGGAGCGGCCGCTCCGCGATCAGAAGGATCAGCAGACAGTCTTGACGGTGGCCGTGGCGCGGGGCTACTTCGCCACGCTCGGTCTCCGTATCGCGCGTGGGCGCGACTTCACCTCCGACGACGGTTCTCCAGGACGACCATTCGTCATCGTCAACGAACGGTTCGTCGAGAAATTCTCACCGGATCGCGATCCGATCGGTCAGCGTATCGCTGTCAGCTCGAATGACTCGCCAGGTCCCCCGGTGTGGCTGACCATCGCTGGCGTGTCGCCATCCATACGTCAACGTCCAACGCCCTCGGCTGACGCCGTCGTCTATCTCCCGCTGCGATCGCTGCCACCGCCTGAAGCGGCGCTGATCGTGCGGAGCGACATGCGGACAGACGCGCTCTCGGAACTGTTGAGAGACGAGATGCAGAGCATCGACCGCAATCTGCCGTTGAATCGCATGCGGACGATGGCGCAAGTCGTCCGCGATGCGGAGTGGGTCGGCCGTATATCGCGAAATCTCTCACGTGTGCTGACGTTCATCGCGGTCATGCTGGCGGCACTGGGCCTGTACGCCGTCACGTCATATGCGGTGAGCCAGCAAACCCACGAGATTGGCCTTCGCATGGCGCTCGGCGCCGGACGACGGCAGGTGGTGTGGTTCATCGCGCGACGCGTGGCGCTGCAGCTCGCGATCGGGCTGGCGGCCGGCGTCGTGTGCACCAAAATCTGGGGTTCGATCTTTTCGACCGGGCGCGCTGGCGTGACGTTCGCCGACGTCGAGGCGCTCGCCGGCGTCGCCCTGATTCTCATCGCCATCGCCATCGTCGCCTGCTTCGTCCCGGTGCGCCGGGCGACCCGGCTGGATCCGGTGGCGGCGATCCGAAACGACTAGAACCACCGACAACACGGTCAGACAGACACGAACGACACGGTCAGAGCCACGGACAACAGGGTCAGACAGCCACGGACAACACGGATAACACGGATAACGCGGGGGCGTCGGTACGGTACACTGGTACCAATGCCTGACAAGAGCCAGCCACGACCGGGCCGCAACGAGCCCTGCCACTGCGGATCGGGTCGTAAGTATAAGCACTGCTGTTTGGAGAAGGACGAAAAGAAGGCGAGCGCGGCGCGGGCCAAAGCCGCGGCCGCTGCGGAAGCACCAGAACCTCCAGCTGACGCTGACTCGGCCGCCGCGAAGCCGAAGCGGGCGCCAAAACCGGAGTCGAACCAGCCGTGGAGGGCGACCACCAACCGGGGCTACATCCCGCGCGCGCGCACGCCGCGCAAGGTCGGTGGAAACTAGAAGAAATGCTGAGTGCTGAATGCTGAAGTGAAGGTTGAAGTCCTTGCCAACTTCGACCTTCCGTTCACACATTCCCTCTTCAGCCTTCACTTCAGCATTCAGAAGTCAGAATTGCCTAGCGTTCCGGCGGCAGCTCGGTACTGAAGAGCGTGTCGCCGGCGACATTCCGGAGCGTCGCGGTCAACGCCTTCGTCTTGGCATCGACCTTCAGCGTCCCGAAAAACTGCAGGCCTTCGCTCGGCGGCCGGTTCGGCTTCATGCCGGCCGGAATGCCCAGAAACTTCACTTCGGGCCCGAACGTCTTGTCCAGGCGCGCGGGCCCGAACGTGCCGGCATGCGCCGGGCCGGCGACGAACTCCCAGAACGGATGAAAGCTGGTGAACGACGCGCGCGCGGGATCGTAGTGGTGCGCAGCGCAGTAGTGCACGTCACCGGTGACGAAGACGACGTTCCTGATGCGCTCGTCGCGGATGAACGTCAGCAGCGCCGCAATTTCGAGCTCGCGGCCGAGCGGCGGTCCCGGATCGCCGTTGGCGACGGCCTCGAACAGTGGGCCATCGGGGACGACGAGCCCGAGCGGCATGTCGCTCGCGATGATCTTCCAGGTCGCGGTCGACGCCTTCAACCGACGTTTCAACCACTCGACCTGGGGTCCGCCGAGGAGCGCTGATTCGTCGTTCAGCGTCGCCTGCTGGTTCGCCGTATTCGGCCCGCGGTAAGTGCGCATGTCGAAGCCCAAAATCTCGACGAGCGGCCCGAACCGTACGGCGCGGTAGACACGCTCGGGATCAACTGGATCGGGCCTCGCCGGCGTGTATTCCATGAACGCGCGCTTGGCCCGCGCCGCGAGCAGCGCGACGCTGCGCTCGGTGTAGGGCGTCTCCCCGGTCAGGATTTCCGTTGGATACCAGTTGTTGAGCACTTCGTGATCGTCCCAGATCACAAACTGCGAGATCGATGCATTGAAGCGCCGCACGTGCTCGTCGAGCAGGTTGTAACGATGGTTGCCGCGGAACTCGTCGAGCGTTTCGGCGACCTTGCTCTTCTCGGGCGTGACCAGGTTCCGCCAGACGCGCCCGTCGTCGAGCTTGACCTCCGGCACGAGCGGCCCGTCGGCATAGATCGTGTCGCCGGTATGGATGAACACATCGGCGCCGGCAGCGCGCATGGTGTCGTAGAGACGCATCCCGCCCATCGCGGCATCGATCCCCCATCCCTGACCGACCGTGTCCGCCGTCCATGCAATGGTCACGTCCCGCAGCGGGCCGTTCGATTGCGGAGTGATGAACGTGCCAATCATGCCCGGCATGGGCTCGCTCGAGACCTTCAAGTCATGCAGGCTCTGAAACGTGGCGCGATAGAAGATGCGCTGACCGGCGGGCAGGCCGCTCAGATCGACGCGCGCAGTAAAGTCACTCGCCTCGAGCGCCGCCGGCCCGACGACCCGGCGCGGGTCCTTGAATGATTCCGTCGTTGCGTACTCCACGATGAGGCGCGACGCGCGATCGGTGCGGCTCCACACGATGGCACGGTCACCGTCGACATCGCCGGCGGCCACACCAAAGGCGGAGGATGGTCGTGCGGTGGCAGAGGTGAGGATCGCGGGCGCCTGGCCGAATAGCCGGAGCGGCCTGCCGACGAGCGTCCCCGCGCCCGAGATCGCCAGGCCAGCCGCGCGCTTCAGAAACAACCGGCGAGCCTGTCCGTCCAGTCCGTATGTCGTCATCGTTGGCGTCCGTCCAGTCGATTCCCGCCGAACGCAATCGCGCTGCTCGGTGTGATCCGTGTGATCTGTGGCCTGTAAAGTCCTGTCATCCGGCGCTGATTGTGTCTGTGGCTCACTTCATGAAGCCGCTGCGAACGGTCACGTTCGAGCTGATCTCGTCATTCAGCGGGTCGTCGAGCGCCAGGATCTCGCGCACCTCGGGCGGCAGCGCGGCCTGCGTCTCGGGACGCAGCAGCGACTTCTGGTACTGCTGCTGCGGTTTGTCCCATCGACAGTAGAAAGCGTGCATTGCGAGCCTCGGCGCCGCCGTGCGATTGGCGGTGCCGCCGTGCCAGAGGTGAGCATTCATGACCGCGACATCGCCGGCGCGGCCGAGCAGCAGCACTTCGTCGGGATGTGGCGCCATCGGATCGTCGAGGACGTCCTGCGGGCGCGTGCCCCATCTGTGCGAGCCCGGAACCATGCGCGTCGCACCGTTCTCGGCGGTGAAGTCGTCGAGCAACCAGACGGTGTTGCACACCCAGTATCCCTGGTCATCGGGAACCGCGCCCATGTCCACGTGGAGCGGTTGGCCCTCGCTGGAGTGAGGATCGGCGGATCGCGCGTTCAGGCTGCTCAGTTTGATGAGCGGCCCAAGCACGTGGCGCACGCAGTCGAGGAGTTCAGGGAGGACGATCGCCCGCCGGAAGACCTCGCCCTTGTCTACGAGGTTGGCGAGACGTCGAGCGGTCGCTTCGGTCTTGAACTCGTGGCCGGCGCGATCGCCTTCTTCCTCGAGGATGTCGAGAATCCGCCGCCGCAACTCGCCGAGCAG
Source organism: uncultured Acidobacteriota bacterium (assembly GCA_963773005.1). Lineage (GTDB taxonomy): Bacteria > Acidobacteriota > Vicinamibacteria > Vicinamibacterales > 2-12-FULL-66-21 > DATBJJ01. The sequence goes on along the minus strand of CAVYZR010000008.1, from coordinate 633,373 downwards.
ACGCTCCCCCATCAAGCCCTCGAGGAGCACATAACCTTGCTCGTCGAGTTGGCGGCGCGCGGCGTCCGTCGTCATGGTTTGCGCTCTTCTTTTTTCAACCGTGTGATCCGTGTTGTCCGTGTGATCCGTAGCCCGGGGATCCGTGTGTTCCGTGTTTTCCGTGTGATCGGTGGCGTGTTTTCCGTGGTTCGGGGTTCTCGGATAGTATCGCCCCGTGATTACTCAGCCAACAAGTGCGCGCGCAGCAGATTCAACCGACTTTTTCGACGCGACCGGGAACGGCAACCTGCCGCCGATGCCATACCGTGACATGCCCGAACCGCTACCACTGGGCAAAGTGCTTGGGCCAAGCGTCATCCTCGCCGGGCTCGGTGTCGGATCGGGAGAGTACATCATCTGGCCGTTCATGACGGCCACGGTCGGGACGATGTTCCTGTGGGCGGCCGTGCTGAGCGTCACGGTTCAGTATTTCCTCAATATGGAGATCGAGCGCTACACCCTTGCCACCGGCGAAACCGCTGTTTCCGGTTTCGTGCGCTTCTGGAAGCCGTGGGGCATCATCTTCTGTGTGTTTACGATCGTCCCGAACATGTGGCCCGGCTGGGGCACGAGCGGCGTGACGATCCTCACGTTCCTGATGGGCGGCGGGAACGTCCCGCTCATCACGATTGGCATTCTCGTGGCGTCGGGGATCGCGCTGACGACCTCGCCGGTCGTTTATCAGACGCTCGAGCGCGCCCAGTTCTTCAAAGTCGGGCTGACGCTCGTCTTCCTGAGCGTGGCGATCGTCGCTGCGATCAGCCCGTCGGCGTGGGCCGACCTGCCGCAGGCCATCACCCACTTCGGCCAGCTGCCTGATTCGAAGGTCATCCCGATTTCTCTCATCCTCAGCGGACTAGTGTTTGCCGGAGCCGGCGGCGTGAACAATCTCGCGCAGAGCAACTGGATTCGCGACAAAGGCTTCGGCATGGGCATCTACGTGCCGCGGATTGTGTCCCCGATCACGGGCGAAGAGACCGCGGCGCCCGCCACCGGGTCGATGATCCGGCAGACTCCCGAGAACCTCAGGCGCTTCAAGGGCTGGTGGATCGTCGCCAACAAAGAGCAGCTCGTCTCGTTCTGGTTCATCTGCGTCTTCTCGATCACGGTCTTCTCAACGCTCGCCTACTCGACGGTGTTCGGCCAGAACATCTCCTCCGGGCAGGCCAACCTCGCATTCATCAAGGCGGAAGGTGAAGCGCTCAAGACAATCGTCGCGCCGTGGTTCGGCACGTTCTTCTGGGTCTTCGGCTCGCTCTCGATGATCCTCGTGGCCCTCGGCACCATCGACTACATCTCGCGCATCGTCGCCGACGTGCTCAAGACCGTTTACCTGCAGCAGAGCCAACGCTGGACGGAAAGCCGCATGTATTTTCTCGTCGCGTGGGGCACGATTGCCGCCGGGTCGGTGATCCTGCTCTCCGGCTTCAACCAGCCGCTGCTGCTGCTGACGATCGCCGCCTGCCTCAACGGCATGGTGATGTTCGTTTACTCCATCCTGCTGATTCAGTTGAATCGGCGCGGGCTGCCGCCGGCGCTGCGCGTCAGCGGGTTCAGACTGGGAATGCTGCTGTTTTCGACGGTCTTCTACGGGTTCTTCGCCGGCTGGCTCGTCCTCGTCCAGGTGCAGGCGTACCTGGCGGGCTAGATCTTGGGGTCAGGCCGTTTTCACGCCCTGACCCCGGTCCCGATCCGTGTTGTCCGTGTAGTCCGTGGCTCTAGATCCGTGTAATCCGCGGCTCCAGATCCGTGTTGTCCGTGTAATCCGCGGCTCCAGATCCGTGTTGTCCGTGTAATCCGCGGCTCCAGATCCGTGTTGTCCGTGTAATCCGCGGCTCTAGTTCTTCGTCATGCTGAAGCCGGTGACGATGGCTTCGGTGTTGTGTGCGAAACGAATCCCATACACGCCGTCGGTCGACTTGAGCTTGCCGGCGGCGACGAGGTCGGCCTTCGTGTAGCCGGCGACGACGGTCCCGTTGATGGCGCACTCGACGCGGTCGCCCTTCACTGATACCGCGATTTCCTGGGTCACGGGCTGATCCTTGCCAGCGGCCTTGTTCACCGACGCGGCCGCTTCGCCGCGACGGCCGTTCATCTGGAATGGCGCCGGCCCGAATCCGCGGACGATAAAGTTGCCGTTGCCATAGGCCGCGCAATAGAGATAGCTCTGATCAGCTGTACCCAGGTCGTTGCCGGCGATGAAGATGCCGTAGGGATGCGGGTGGTCGTTGACGTTCATGTATTTGGCTTCGTTGAACGTCGCCTTGACGGTGTAGTCGCCGGTGGCTTTATTCGCCGGATTCCAGTAGGCCACGGCGGGACCGGTCGTGACCATCATCGTCTTAGCGTCTCCGGCGAGCTTGGCGTTGGCAAGAACCTGACCCTGTTTTTCTTCATTCGCGTCGATCTTCCCCGTCCAGCCGGGAACCGAGACTCCGCCCCCGGCCACGGTGCGAGCGGCATCCTGGCCCTGAGCGCCAGTCACGGGAGGAAGAAGCATCGCGAGAGCTACGGCGATCGCAGAAGTGTTGACGAGGCGCATACTGTGTCCTTTCGTGAAAACCGCATCCGAGCACACAACTATACTGCGGACGTCGCGTGCGTTGGACAGAAGGTGCGTCGTTCGCGTATCGTTTCTACGCTCAAAACGTCAACTTTCACTTCAATCCGGAGGGTCTCATGCGGGCAACATGGACAAGACTGGTAGTAGGAATCGCACTCACGACGGCGTGCGCTGTGGCGCTCAACGTCTCGGGAGCGGCGCAGGCCCCCGACCCGTTCGCGGGTACCTGGAAGCTGGATCTGGCCAAGTCGACGTACAAGCCTGGACCGGCGCCGAAGAGCATAACTGTCGTCATCACGGCGGCGGCGGACAAGACGTTCAAGGTGGCCATCGATGGCGTCGACCCAGCAGGGGCGCCGATGAAGGGCGGATACACGGCCACGCGTGACGGCAAGGAGGTGCCGGTCACGGGAATCGCCGCTTACGACACTGCCGCCCTCACGCAGACCGGACCGAACGACGTCACGATCGTCTACAAGCAAGGCGGCAAGCCCGCGGTGACAGCCAAGGCTTCGGTGGCGAAGGACGGCAAGACGATGACCGTCAACTACACCGGCACAGACCCGAAGGGACAGGCGATCAACAACGTCGCCCTCTACGTCAAGCAGTAAGCTCGTTGCGTGTTCGAGGACACTCAACCGGCACCGTCAGGGTTGAGTGTCCCCGACACCCAGGCGCGCAGCGACCGTGTCGGCATCGATTCCCAGAACCTTGACGCGCTTCTGCCGCGAGCGATCGCCGGCCACGATTGATACTGCGCGCTTCGGAACCTGCAGCGCGCTCGCCAGCACCTCGATGAGCTCGTCGTTGGCGGCGCCATCGACGGGTGGCGCCTGCAGCCGCACGAGCAGCGCGTCACCCCGCGTGCCGGCGAGGCGCGAACGGCGCGCGCGCGGAATCACGCGCACGTTGAACGCCGCGCCGTCAGCGGTCCGTTCTATCATCCCCTCACTAGTAGACGCCGTCTCATGGAATGCTGTCACGAGGTCAGGTTACAACACGATGCGCACGATGACACGATGGTCACGATGAATCCACGAAGTACCCTTCGTGTCCATCGGGTCATCGTGTTCATCGTGAACCATAGCCGTCGGCGTGTTCAGTGTGGTCTTGGTTTATGAGGACTAGAGGCGCGGTCGTGGCTCCTGCTGCGTCAGGCAGTGCATCGTCCCGAGCCCCCACACGAGATCGACCGCGTGGATGCCGACGACCTTGTACGCCGGCATGGCGCGAGCAATGGTCTCGAGCGCGATCCGATCGTTGACGTCGTTGAAGGTCGGGACCAGCACGACGCCGTTGGCGATGTAGAAGTTCGCGTAGCTCGCCGGCAGCCGCTCGCCGTTCATGGTGACGGGTCGCGGAAACGGAATCGTGACGATTCGAAGTGGGCCGACGCCGGGCGTGCCAGCGGCGAGCTCCAGCCGACGCAGGTTGTCGAGCGATCGTTCGTGGTTCTCGTCGCGAGGATCGCGCTCGACCGCCAGCACGATCGTGTCCGCGCTGACGAACCGCGCGATGTCGTCGACGTGGCCATGCGTGTCGTCGCCGACGCAGCCGTCGCCGAGCCAGATGGTATGGCGCACTCCGAGCCACTTTCTGAAAATGGCCTCGTAGTCCTCCCGAGTCAAGCCAGGATTACGCACCTGGGTATCACTCAGCAGCCACTCCTCGGTCACGAGCAGCAGCCCCTGGCCGTTGACGTCGAGGCCGCCGCCTTCGAGCACGATCCGCTGGCCGGTGTCTTCCCGCCGCGGTTCCTCCAGGCGCCTCCCGGCAGCCGCGGCAATTGGTCGGGCGATCTCCGCGTCGAGGCGCCAGTTGTCGTACTTCGCCCAGCCGTTGAATGCCCACGACAACAAGACGACGTCGCCGGCGCTGTCGTGGACGCCGATCGGCGCCGAATCGCGAAGCCAGACGCGATCGGTCGGGACGATGTGGAGGCGCACGCGGTCGGCGGGAACACCGTGGGACTCGAGCGCGACACGCGCATCGGCGAGGACTGTTTCGCTGTGGCAAAGGATCTCGACCGGTTCATGCGCGGCGAGGGCCCGGGCGATCTCGGCGTAGACCCAGGGGATTGGTCCGAGCTTGCCGGGCCAGTCGGGCTCGTGATGCGGCCAGCTGATCCAGGTCGCGCGATGCGGCTCCCATTCGGCCGGCATCCGCAGACTTCGCAAACCTGAAGCGACGGGCGCGCCGGAGGTCACGAGCCGAGATACCTGCTGAGGATCGGCGCGTAGGCATCGACGCGGCGATCGCGCAGGAATGGCCAATTCCTGCGGACGTCCTCGATGAACGCCGGGTCGCAGCGGGCGATCAGAATCTCTTCCCGGTCACCGGCGTCGGCAAGATACCGTCCAAATGGATCGGCGATGAAGGAGCGGCCGAAGAACGTGATCCCCTTGGTCCCCGGCTCTTCCTCGTGCCCGATACGATTCGGCGCGGCGACGTAGACGCCGTTGGCGATCGCGTGGGCGCGCTGCGCCGTGCGCCAGGCGTCGACCTGCGCGGCACCCCATTCGTCCTGCTCGTCAGGGTGCCATCCGATGGCGGTCGGATAGAAGAGCACCTGCGCGCCGAGGAGGCTCGTGATGCGGGCGGCCTCCGGATACCACTGGTCCCAGCAAATCAGCACGCCGATCGTCGCGTAGCGGGTCTTCCACACGCGGAAGCCGGGGCCCTCGCCTGGCGCGAAATAGTACTTTTCGAAGAACAGCGGGTCGTCCGGAATGTGCATCTTCCGGTAGACGCCGAGCAGGCTGCCGTCGGCGTCGATCACGGCCGCCGAGTTGCGATACACGCCCGCGGCCTGCCGTTCGAAGAGCGGAACGACGATCACGACTTGGAGTTCCCTGGCCAGCGCTTGCATGGCATCGGTGGTCGGGCCGGGAATGGGTTCAGCGAGGTCGAACCGATCGCTGTGCTGCGCTTTGCAGAAGTACGGCGCGTTGAAGAGCTCTTTCAGGCAGATGATCTGGGCGCCGCGTGACGCGGCGTCACGAATCAAGCGCTCGGCACGGGCCACGTTGCTTCTGGCATCCCGGTCGGCGTGATCTTGAATGATGCCGATCGTGAACGGCGTCGAGGTGAGGTCGGCCACACCTGATTATACGGGGTCAGACGGGGGTCAGACCCCGTCAGCGGATGATGCGGACGTTTGTCGGCGCGGCAGGCGCGGTCGCCGCTCCGATGATCTTCAGGATGATGCCGCCGGAGTAGTTGACGACATACAGCTCGCCGGCCGCATCCACGCCGAAGGCGCTAATCCCGCCAAGCACCGTCGTCCCGCCAAGGTCGGCCGTATGTTCGACGAGGTCCGCCGCAACCGAGCGCGACGCTTCGCCTGTGCTCGTATTGACCCGCAGGTTCAACGACCAGACGCGGCGCGTGGCGTAATCTCCAAAGAAGTAGCGGCCGCGCAGCGCGGGAGCGGCAGCGCCGCGGTAGACGTAGCCTCCGGTGATCGAGCGGCCTTCGACGTGGTCATAGTCGAAGACAGGATCCACCAGCGGCTGCGTGGTACTGCCGGTGTAGTCGTGGGCGCCCTCGCGGACGCGCCAGCCGTAGTTGCGCCCGCCGCGACCTGCAGGTTCGTAGTCGATTTCTTCCCAGGCGCCCTGGCCGACGTCGGCGACGACCATGGCACCGGTTCCACCCCGAGCCGGGTCGTCGAAGCTGAACTTCCACGGATTCCGCCAGCCCAGGCTCCAGATCTCCGGCCGCGGCAGGCCGGCGTTGCCGGCCGGCACGACGAAACCCTGCGGGTGATTGTCGGGAACGTTGACGTCGATGCGAAGAATCTTGCCGAGGAGCTCGTTCGGGTTTTGCGCGTTGTTCTCGGGGTCTCCGCCACCACCGCCGTCTCCCTGTGCGACGTACAGATAACCGTCGGCGCCGAACGCCAGGCACCCGGCGTTGTGGTTCGATTGCGGATGCCGGATCGAGTCTTCACCGGTTGACCAGACGAGCGCGACACCCTGCGATTCGGCGACCAGAGGATTGATCGACCGCCGGTAGCGCGCGACGACCATCCGGCCATCGCCGGCTCTCGTGTACTGGACGTAGAAGCGGCCGCTCGCGCCGTAGTTCGGAGGAAACGCGAGCCCGAGCAGCCCGCGCTCGCCGCAGCAGAGGACGAGGCTCGACATATCCAGGAACGGCGTCGGCTGCACGGCGCCATTGCGAATCAGCCGAATCACTCCGCGCTGCTCGACGACGTACTGATTGGCCGGGTCGGAAGGATCCTGCTCGAAGCCGACCGGTGAACTGAACCCGGTCGCGTATGTAACGCTCCGCAGTTGGGCCTCGACCGCCAGAGGTGTGCAGAGTACGAGGGCAGCCACAACGGCGGTCGCGCGCATGATCGCGACGTTGCACGCAAGCCGCGTTCCCGGTAAAACGCCAGTAATTTGGCGAGAATCGCCGCCACGCGCTGTCAATTGCGTAATCTGGACCAAGGATCTGTGGACGCCCGGTCGGGACCGGAACACCCGTCGCGAGAGGGTGTAACATGCCGCAAAAGAGTTAATGATGACTGGCCGGACAGGATGGAGCGTCATCGGCGCGGGGAGCGCGGTCGTCGCGAGCGCAGTGTGGCTCACCGCGCAGCAAACCGTACCTACCGCCACGTCGACATCGCCGCAAATCGACTTCACGCGCGAGATCCAGCCGATCTTCAAACAGGTACTGCGCCGAGTGCCACGGTCCATCCAAGGCGCGCGGACGCCTGCGGCTGCACACGCCTGAGGCCATTCAGAGAGGCGGCCTCTCCGGAACGCCGCTCACGCCCGGCAAGAGTGAAGTGAGCTTGCTCATCCGCCGCGTGTTGGGTCTCGACGGCGAGGATCAGATGCCGCTCGACAACGACCCGTTGCCGGAGGCGGTGATTGCACGCCTGCGGGCGTGGATCGATCAAGGCGCGCCGATGCCCGGCCCTTCGACGAGCTCAGGGTCCTCCTCGACAGGCTCGGGACAGGGGCCCTCGACGCCGTCCGGGGATAGCGCTGCATCCGACCCGGAGCACTGGTCGTACGTGAAGCCTTCGCGTCCGGCCCTTCCAGTGGCTGCACTCGCCTCATCCTCCTCATCCTCCTCATCCTCCTCATCCTCATCATCCTCACCATGGCCACGCAACGGCATCGACCGCTTCGTGCTGGCTCGCCTGGAACGCGAGCAGCTCCGACCCTCCCCTGAAGCGGCAAAGGGCACGCTTCTGCGACGGGTGACGCTCGATCTCACGGGCCTGCCGCCCTCCACAGCCGATCTCGACACCTTTCTGGCCGACTCTGCGCCGGACGCGTACGACAGGGTCGTCGAGCGTCTGCTCGCCTCACCCCACTACGGCGAACGCTGGGCCCGACCGTGGCTCGATCTCGCGCGCTACGCCGACACGAACGGCTACGAAAAAGATAATCGTCGCAGCATCTGGAAATATCGCGACTGGGTGATTGACGCGCTCAACCGCGATTTGCCGTTCGATCAATTCACGATCGAGCAGATCGCTGGCGACATGCTGCCCGATGCGACGGTCGACCAGAAAATCGCGACCGGATTTCACCGCAATGCGATGACCAACGAGGAAGGCGGCGTCGATCCGGCGGAAGCGTTGTACGAAGTCCTCGTCGATCGCGTGAACACCACCGCTACCGTCTGGCTCGGCACGACGCTGGCCTGCGCGCAGTGCCATAACCACAAGTACGATCCGTTCAGCCAGAAGGACTACTTCCGGATGCTGGCGTTCTTCGCCAACACCGACTACGAGAGCCGTTCGTTCGGCGACGGGACGCGCTTTTTCGAGGCCCGGCTCGACCTGGCCACGCCGGAACAGGAGAAGGCGCGCGCAGAGGTGCAGGCGGAAATCGACCGCCTCGAAAAAGAGATGAAGGCGCCCACGCCGGCCCTGCGCGACGCTCAGGAGCAGTGGGAGCAGGCGATGCGGGAGGCCGAACGACCGTGGACGCCGCTGAAGCCGATCCAGGCAGTCGCCACGAACGGCGTCCGGCTGAAAACACTCGAGGACGGGTCGATCCTGGCCTCCGGTCCCAACCCGGCGCTCACGTCGTACACCGCCTCAATCGAGACACCGATCCAAGGGATTAGCGGCCTGCGGCTCGAAACGCTTCCCGATCCGTCGCTACCGCGCGGAGGCCCCGGGCGTGACGGGTACGGACATTTTCGCGTCACCGGCATTCGCGTCGAGATCCAACCCGCGTCGGACCCTCCCGGGACAGGCGGCCAGACTGTCTCGTTCAAGACCATCAAGGTGGATGACTCCGCGTACTCCTTCGAACCTGCTGACCTTCTTACCGCGGAACGCGTGTCGGCAAGCCGCAAGGGCGGGTCGTGGGCCATCAACGCAATGCGGGACAGCGAGCGCGCGGCACGACGCGCGGTGCTCGTTCCGGAGACGCCCATCGGTTTTCCTGGCGGCACGCGAATCAGGCTTCGGATCGATCACCTCGACGGCACCATCGGTCAGGGCATCGGCCGTTTTCGCCTGTCGGCCACGACGGCCATCGATCCGCTCGAAGGGAGCGAGCTTCCTGCGCGTCTGAGGCCGGTGCTGAGCAAGAGCGTCGACCAGCGGACCGAGAAGCAGGCCGAAGACCTGGACTCATTCTTCCGCTCGACGGCGCCGTCGCTCAAGCCAACCCGCGACGGGCTCGCGGCCGCGCGCAAGGCGTTGGTCGACCTGCAGATTCCTTCGACGCTCGTTATGAAGGAGCGGCCATCATTCGAGAAGCCCTCCTACGAGCTTCGCGAACGAGGCAGCTTCACGGCCCGGGCCGGACGAGTCTACGCGCGCACCCCGACAGCCCTCCATCCGATGCGCGATGAACTGCCGGTGAATCGCCTGGGACTTGCCCGCTGGCTCGTCGACGAGAACAATCCGCTCGTCGCGCGGGTCGCCGTCAACCGATTCTGGGAGCAGATCTTCGGCCGGGGTCTGGTCGAGACGAGCGAGGATTTCGGCGCCCAGGGCGCGCTACCGACGCATCCGGAACTTCTCGACTGGCTCGCCACGGAATTCATCGCCGGGAAGTGGAGCCAGAAGTCGATCCTGCGCACGATTGTGCTCTCGGCCACCTACCGCCAATCCTCGGCGGCCAGCGCGACTCTCGAGGAACGCGACCAATACAATCGGCTGCTCGCCCGCGGGCCGCGCGTGCGAATGGAGGCCGAAATGGTGCGCGACGTGGCGCTCTCGGCAAGCGGTCTGCTCAGCGCCAAGATGTACGGACCGAGCGTGTACCCGCAGCAGCCGCCGGGCATCTGGAACATGCCCTACAACAGCGACAAGTGGACGACGAGCGAGGGCGAGGATCGCTATCGGCGGAGCCTCTACACGTTCTGGAGGCGGACATCGCCGTATCCGAGCTTCATGACGTTCGACGCGACGAGCCGCGAGTTCTGCCAGGTGCGCCGCGTCCGCACCAACACGCCGCTTCAGGCATTGACGCTCCTCAACGATCCGGCGTCTTTCGAGGCGGCACGGGCACTCGCCGCGCGTGTAATAGCCGAGGCGGAAGGTGATCGCGCGCGCGCCGCGTTGGGGGTCAAGCTGGTGCTCTCGCGCGAAGCCACTCCGGACGAGCTCGCGCGCCTGCTGTCGGTGCACGACGTCGAGCGCCGGCATTATCGGGAGCGCTCAGGCGCGGCCACTCGCGTGATCGGTGAACGCGAACTGGAGTCTGTCGACGACCCAGACCTCGCGGCGTGGACGATCGTCGCCAACGTGCTGTTGAATCTCGACGAGACGGTAACCAAGCAATGAAAGACCGGGCCATATCATCGCTGCGGGGCCTGACGCGGCGCCATTTCTTCGAGCAGGCATCGTTTGGCATCGGCGGCCTCGCCCTGGCGTCGCTGCTCGACGACGTCGTGCTCGCGGAGCGCGGCGCGATCGGCCAGGAGCAACCGGGTGCCGAAACCAAGACCGCCGCGCGGCGATTTCCCGCGCGCGCCAAGCGCGTGATTTTTCTCTTCATGGCGGGCGCGCCCTCGCAAATCGACCTGTTCGACCCGAAGCCGGCGCTGACCAAACACGACGGTCAGGACATCCCGGAAGAATTCGTCAAGGGCGAGCGCTTCGCGTTCATCAAGGGTCAGCCAAAGCTGCTCGCGTCGCCATTTCAGTTCAAGTCGTACGGGCAGTCTGGAGCGCAAATCTCGGAGCTCCTCCCAAATCTCGCCAAGGTCGCCGACGACATCACCATCATCCGCTCGATGCGGACGACGCAGTTCAACCACGCGCCGGCGCAGATCTTCATGAACACCGGCCACCAGGTCATCGGGCGGCCGAGCCTGGGGTCGTGGCTGAGTTACGGACTCGGCAGCGAGAACAGCGACCTCCCGGGCTTCGTCGTACTCCTCTCCGGCGAAAACAATCCCGACGGCGGCAAGTCGTGCTGGGGCAGCGGGTTTCTCCCGACGGTGCACCAAGGCGTCGAATTCCGATCGAGCGGCGAACCAGTGCTCTTCGTGTCGAATCCTGACGGCGTCGACTCCGACGTGCGGAACCGTTCGATTAGCGCCATCAACGACCTCAATCGCCTCAACCGTCTGACCGTCGGTGATCCCGAGATCCAGACGCGAATTGCGGCGTACGAGCTCGCCTATCGCATGCAGACCAGCGTGCCGGAGCTGACCGACCTGTCGAAAGAGCCGGCGTCGATCCACGAGCTGTACGGCACCGAACCCGGAAAGGCGTCCTTCGCCAACAACTGCCTGCTCGCGCGACGACTCGTCGAGCGCGGCGTCCGCTTCGTCCAGCTCTATCATCGTGGCTGGGACACGCACGGGGCCTCCTTCGGCGAGGACATCGTCGAGAAGCTGCCGCACTTGTGTCGGCAGACCGACCAGCCGGTCTATGCCCTGCTCACGGACCTCAAGCAGCGCGGGCTGCTCGCCGACACGCTGGTCGTCTGGGGTGGCGAGTTCGGCCGCACGCCGATGAACGAAGCGCGGAACGGTTCGAAATTCCTCGGCCGCGATCACCACCCCCGCGCGTTCACGATGTGGCTTGCCGGCGGCGGGACTCGACCCGGCGTCACCATCGGCCGCACCGACGAGCTCGGCTACAACGTCGTCGAAGACCCGATCGACGTGCACGACCTGCACGCGACGATGCTGCAGCTCCTGGGGGTCGATCACGAGAAGCTGACGTACCGGTTCCAGGGCCGTGATTTCCGGCTGACCGACGTGCATGGGAATGCGGTGGGAAAGGTGATGGCTTGAAGCTTCCCGCTCAACGCTGCCAGCTCCCAGCTGGAAGTGGAAAGCTGGAAGCAAGTCGGGTGCCGGCGGTGAGCGACACGGAAATCAGCGTGAATTATAGTGGCGACGTCGCACGCTCCTACCTCATCAACTGCCCCCCATTAACTTCAATCGTCTCTCCCACGACATAGCTGGCGGCGTCCGAGGCCAGAAATGCGATGACGGTCGCGCACTCCGCGGCGGTGCCGATGCGGCCGAGCGGGATCATCTTCACGAAGTTCTGAATCATCTCCGGCGTCGAGAACACTTCGTGGAAGGGCGTGTCGATGACGCCGGGCGAGACGGCGTTGACGCGGACGCCCTGTGGCGCCAGCTCTTTGGCGAGCCCTTTGGTAAACGAGGTGAGCGCGGCCTTCGACGAGGCGTACAAGCTGGCGCCCGGACCGCCGCCGTTGTGCCCGGCGATCGACACGACGTTGACGATGGCGCCACGCCGGCGCTCGATCATTGAGGCGGCCACGGCCTGCGAAGCGAGCACCGCGCTCGTAAAGTTGAGGGCGACAATCTCGTTGAGGCGCTCCTCGGTGATTTCGAGAATCCCACACCGCGCGACGAGCGATCCGGCGTTGTTGACGAGGATGTCGATCGGCCCGAGCTCGCTGGCGGCGCGATTGACGAGCGTGAGGATATCTTCACTGCGGCGCACATCAGCCCCCACCGCAAGCGCTGTTCCTCCCGCTGCGCGAATCCGAGCACTGGTTTCTTCGGCGCCTTGCCGGTTTCGGTGGTAGCTGAGGGCCACGCGCGCCCCGAGCGCCGCCAGCGTCTCCGCCGTCGCCGCGCCAATGCCTGACGACGCGCCAGTGACGAGGGCGACTCTGCCCGTCAGATCGAGAGAGGGTTTCATTGGTGTGGTGAGTGTAGATCAGGAGCGAGCTTCGACTAGCTCCAAGCTAGGAGCACGCGGCGGGTGCCGCCGGGGCGGCCGGCTCGGCTCGCGGCGACCTCTGAGCGGCGTGATCCGTTGCAAGTAAAACGGCCTCGGAGCGCCACAAAAAGGCGGTGGCGCTGATTCGTCTCCGGGATTCGATTGCCCACGCGGCCCAACCGATGCTTTACCGGGCCCGGATCATTCCAGCCGCCGCCGCCACCGTCAGCACGCGCGCGGAGAGGTCGTTTTTCCACGCCGGGAAGCGGGAGCCGCGAGGCGAGCCGGCCGGTCCGGCAGCTCGGGCCGCACTAGAAGTCCGGCTCAAGCCGGACACTACAGACGACGGAACGAGATCCCCGATACAATCCAGTCGTGCAACCCTCGGTGACCCGCCGCGCCTTCCTGGCCGGCCTCGGCGCCGCGGCGCTCTCGGCCGGATGCCGGTCGCGCACCGAACGCGGGGCGATGGTGCTGCGGCTGTCGCACTCGATGGCGACCGGCACGACGGCGCTCCACGTCTTCGCCAACACGTTCCGGGAACTGGCCGAGGAGGCCACCGGCGGCGCCGTGACCATCCGGGTCTTTCCGAGCGGCACGCTCGGACAGGAACGGGAGGTCGTGCAGCAACTCCAAGAGGGGCTGGTCGATTTCATGGTCTCGGGCACCGCCATCTGGGGCAGCGTCGCACCCAAGCTGCAGGTCCTGGACTTCCCGTTCATGTGGCGCGACTGGGATCACGTGCACAGCGTCGTCGACGGGCCGGTCGGACGCGAGGCCGCCGATTATCTCGAGCGGGCCGTCCGCATGCGCCCGATCGCCTGGGGCGATTCGTTCGGCTTCCGGCAGGTGATCACGCGGTCGCGCGACGTCACCGAGACCAGCCAGCTCGCCGGCCTCAAGATCCGAACGATCCAGTCGCCGATCTACGTCAAAGCCGTCGAGCTGATGGGGGCAAGCCCGACGCCAATGGCTTTCGGCGAAGTCTACACGTCGCTGCAGACCGGCGTCATCGACGGCTACGAGCACGACGCCAGCACGACGCTCCAGCAGCGTTTCTATGAGATCGCCGGCTTCATGGCCCGCACCCGGCACATCGCCGGCGTGCTCGGGCTCTGGGCATCCTCCGCGACGCTGGCGCAGCTGCCGCCCGGCCTCAGAACAACGCTCGAAGCCGCCGCGATCGAGGCCGCGAAGCGGCAGCGCGCGATGGGCCCCCACGAGGACTCGGCGGCCGTCGAGCAACTCACCAGGAACGGCATGACCATCCGCGAGATCGACGGGCGCGCGCTGCAGCCGGCCGCTGAACGGCTCTGGTCGACCGAGGCACGCGCCCTTGGCGTCACCTCGTGGCTCGAGGCGATCCGCGGGTGATGTCGGCGCCGGGCGCCACTGCCCTCCCTTATCGCCGGGCACCGTTCGACCTCGTGCTCGGGTGGTCCATCGCGATTCTCGTCGTCGCGCAGGCAGCCGTGGTCGGCCTGCAGGTGATTGGCCGCCACGTCCTCCACCAGCCAATACCCTGGACCGAGGAAATCGCTCGTCTGCTGCTTGGCTGGCTGATGTGCGTCGGCGGCATCGCCGCGCTCGGCCACGCGCAACATCCGCGCGTGACCGCCCTCGTGCGCCTGCTCTCTGAGCCGCGCCGTCAGGCCGTCGATCGCGGCCTCCGGCTCGTGCTCCTGGCCTTCTTTATTTGCTTGATCGTGCCGGCCTACGACCTGACCGTGGCCAGCGCGGCCGAAAGCCTGCCCGCCAGCGGCATTTCAGGCGTCTGGACTTCCGCGATCCTGCCGGCTGCGCTGATTCTGATGTCCCTGGTGGTCGTCCAGCAGCTGTACAGCGAGGGGATCGCTCCCTGGCGCGACCGATCCTCGCTCGCGTGGTCGCTCGGCACCGCGGGAGCCGCGATTGCGTCAGTGCTCGTCCCACTCCTCGCGGGCGCGCCGCCGCTCGTGGTTCTGGTGATCGGCTTCCTCGTCACGGGCGCGCTCGGCCTGCCGCTGGCGTTTACGCTCGCGCTAACGTCGCTTACTTATCTACTTGGAATTGGCGGCGTTGGACTCATCATCCTCCCGATCAAGATTCTGGGCGGAGTCGATTCCTTCGTGCTGCTGGCGATCCCGCTCTTCATCCTTGCCGGAGCGCTCATGGAGTCGGGCGGAATCTCCGAGCGCATCGTCGATCTGGCGATGGCGATTGTCGGCAAGGTTCGTGGTGGGCTGGCGATGGTCGTCGTCGTGGCCGAAATCCTCTTCTCGGGGATCTCCGGATCGACCGCCGCCGACGTGTCGGCGATCAGCTCGCTCCTCGTCCCATCAATGAGGCGGGCCGGATACTCGGGACCGGAGTCAGTCAGCGTCGTGGCGGCGGCGTCGGCGATGGGCATCCTCGTCCCGCCGTGCCTGACGATGGTGGTCCTGGGCTCGCTCGTCAACCTGTCCATCGTGACGCTCTTCCTGGCTGGATTCGTCCCCGCGTTCATCCTCGCCGGTGCCCTGCTCATCCTGATCGCGCTGCGCGCGCGGCGTCAGAACTGGCCTGTGACCAGCGGAGCGTCGCGAGCCGACCTCGGGCGCGCGTTCCGCCGCGCGATCGTTCCGACCGGATTGCCGGTTGTGTTGTTCGGAGGGATTTTCTCCGGCGCGACGACCGTCACCGAGGCGGCGCTGATCGCGGTCGTCTACGCCCTGGTCGCGGGCATCTTCATGGGCGGCGTTCGTCGCAACGAGATCGTCTGGCAGCTCGCCCAAAGCGGGATCGTGACGGCGACGACGCTCTGGGTACTAGCCGCCGCGTCGGCATTCGCCTGGATTCTGGTGCGCGAATGGGTGCCGCAGACGCTGGGCGAATGGATCGGCGGCGTTGGCGCAGGACGTGCCGGTTTCCTGGCACTGACAATCGTCCTCTTCGTCGTGATCGGCGCGCTGCTCGAGGGGCTGCCGGCGCTCCTCATCTTCGGCCCGATCCTCTTCCCCATCGCCCGAGTCCTCGGCATCGACCCGGTGCACTATGGCATCGTCATCGTCGCCGCCATGGGAATCGCCTTCTTCCTGCCACCGGTCGGCGTCGGCCTGACCATCGCCGCCGGCGTCGCCCGTGTCGATATCGACGATGTCAGCCGCGCTTACGTGCCGTATCTCGTCGCACTCCTGATTGGGCTCGCGCTCATCGGAGCGTTCCCCTTCCTGACGCTCGTCCTGCCGCGCTTGCTGTTGGGGTATAAGGGATGAACTGGTTCAGGGTTCACGGTTCAGAGTTCAAGGTTCAGAGTCCAAGATTCACCGCTTTGAACCCTGAACCTTGAACCCTGAACCTGTGATCGTCAGTCTTCACCACCGGCCAGCGGCAGGATGAACTCGAAGAGCGCCCCGCCGCGCTCGTGGTTCGCCGCCCGGATCGATCCGCCGTGAGATTCAACGATCGACCGGACGATCGAGAGTCCCATTCCCATGCCGTCCTTCTTGGTGGTGTAGAACGGCTCGAAGACGGTTTCTTCTGCGCCCGGCACCAGCCCAGGACCGCTGTCGCTGACCGTGACTCGGGCCAGACCCGGCCCCTGCCCCGAACCTGTCGAGGGGTGTCCGGAGTTCCTCGAAGAATTCGTCCGCCGGCAGCGCACCGACACAGTCGTCGGGTGCGTACGTCCGTCGGCCATCGCCTCCATCGCGTTGTGGAGGAGATTGAGCATGACCTGCTGCAGCTGAACCCGATCGCCGAGGACGATGACCGGATACCCATCGAGGTCGAGCGCCACCGACACCTGCCTGACGATGGCCTCGCTGCGAAGGAGCGCGGCAACGTCGCGAATCGTCGACGCAAGATCGACGTGTGCCAGCTCGAGCTCGCCCTTCCGAAGCAGGTCTCGCAGCCGCTCGATCACGTCGCGCGCGCGCCGGTCGTCGTTGACGATGTCGGAAAGGATTGCGTCGACCTGGGAGATGTCCGGAGGCGCTGCCGAGAGCATCCGCCGCGCCGCCTGGGCGTTGGTCATGATCGCCGTCAGCGGCTGGTAGAGCTCGTGCGCGAGCGAGGCCGTGAGTTCACCGACGGTCGACACGCGGCCGACATGCGCCAGCTCCTGACGGCTTCGCTGCACATCGAGCTCCGCCTTGCGCAGATCAGTGACGTCGGCGCGGGTTACGACGGCTCCGCCTTCGGGACGGTCGAGCGGAACGACAACGACCGACCACCATCGCGCCTCCTTGCCCGACTGTGTCGTGTACTCGCTGCTGAAGCTGTCTCGCAGTCCGCGAAGCACCGTCAACACACCCGCGTCGAGCTCGACCGCGCGCTGGTGGAGGTGAGGCGCCGCGACACGGCTGGGCTCGAGCAGGTTCTCGCCAACGCCGGCGATGAGATCGCCGCTTTCCCGCGCCAACCTGGTCCACGTGTCGTTGACGGCCAGCACTCGGCCGTCGCGGTCGACGACCGCAACGCCGCTTCGCAAGGAGTGCAGAATGGAAGACTTCATCGCCTCGCTGGCGCGGATCGCGTCCTCGGTCTGCTTCCTCGCGAGCGCATTGGCCAGGACTTCGGCGACCAGGCGCAGCCTCCTGACAAGCTCGTCGGGCCACTCACGCCGGTAAGCCGAGGCGAACGCTATGGCGCCAAGTGCCCGATCGCCGGATGCGATCGGCAGGACGAGTGTCGCCCCGTAGCCAAGCCGGTGCATCGATTCGAGGTCGACCGCCGCCTCGAGCGGCAGCTCGTCGACTGACGACACTGAAACCGGCAGGCCCTGCTGCAATCGAGCGTGGGCCCAGGGAAAATCCCGCTTCGCATCCGGCGGATGCAGCTTTTCGAAGGCGGGATCGGTCCATTCATATCGAGCGATGAGACCGGTATCACGCTCCGACAGCGTGTAGAGGCGCACGCACTTGATGTGCAGGAACGTGCCGATGCGGCCGAGCCACTGATCAAAGCCGGCGTCCATGCGGTCGCTCGGTACCTGCACGAAGGCGCCGGAGAGACGCGCCAGCAGTTCCTCGAAATTGAGCCGCTCTGCGAGCGCGCTCTGGGTCTTGCGCCGCTCGTCGACGAGCGCGGCGAGTGTCAATACCGTCCCGGCCACGAGAATCAACGACAGCGTCAGGGCCGGCACCGTCGTCGTCGGCGAGATCCCGGCGAAAGGGCCTTCGCCGTGAACGACCGACCACACGGCAAGAATCGTCGCGGTGAACAGCGTGACGCCGGCTCCAGGCGTGCCAAACCTGACCGCAGCCCATAGGAGAAACGGAAGCTGCAAGGCCAGCGGCGCCTGGCTGGACACGGCGCGAAGCGGCGGGAGCTGGTACAGCACACCGCCGAAGTCCGCAGAGCCCATCACAATCAGGCCGACGCCAACCGCTGCGGCCTCGCCAATCCGACTCCACGACCGGATCCGGATCCAGCGCGGTAACCCGAGGGCCACCCCCACGACTGCGGGAACGATCGTGAGTTGCGCAAGGATGTTGCTGAAGAACCGCGGGCGCCAGACCGACCAATACGGCTCGCTCGTGAACGACGAGACCGCGGCCGCATCGAGAAAGCCGGAAATGGCCGTGGCCGCCACGACCGCTCCGAAGAACGTCGACAGGCGCCGCGGCGTGTCGAACTGCGGCGGTGCATCACTCAGTGCCCAGACGGTTCCCGCCGAAACGATCGCCTCGGTGCAGTTGGTCAGGAACAGGGAAAGCACGAGCGTCAACGGCCACCCGGTCGGCAGTTGAACGGCGATATGCACCGGCAGCACCGGCAGCAACACCAGCCACCAGCGGCGAGGATGAACGAGCAGCAGAGCCGCCGTCAGGATGGCGTTGGGTGGCCAGATGATGGATGGTGTGGCCGGCGGCAACCGCAGCAGCAGGCCGAGAATGCTGCCCAAGTAATAGCCGGCGCAGACGGTCAGGGCGATGGCGACGGCTTCAAGGCGTGGTCTCATCGCCAGTGCTTTCCGCTCGATCTTTGCTGCCAGCCAGGGCCTACCAGTTCTTCAGCCTCAGGTTGCGATACTCGACCTTCATCGGCGGACCGACGTGCACCTGGACGCCGATCAATCCGTCCACCGGACGGTTTGGCACATCGTCGTCGACGACGACCGTCATGAGACGGCCGTTGATGATGTGGGTCAGCGTGTTGCCGCGAACGATCACGTGCACGGCATTCCAGTCGTCGGTCACCGCCTTCGCGAGCTCGTCCGGGTCGCCAATCGTCGCGACCATCACCGGTGGTCGTCCGCCGACGACGCGCGTCAGCTGGCCGCGAACGGCGAGAAACAGCCGGCCCTTCTCCTCGTAGTTGTTGCCGGGGTACCGCTTGCGGCCGTCGAGATCGCACTGATAGCCCTTCATCGCGAACTTGTTGGCCGGCGTCACCGGATCGGGCACCACTGCGCTCCGGTAGTTGATGCCGCTGTTCCCCTCCGGCGTGATCCGGTAGTCCAGCTTCAGTTCGAAGTCCTTGGGCCGTCCGCCGCGCCAGATGATGAACGTGTTGCTCTTGATCACCGTCGCCGGCGTGATTTCTCCCACGAGCGATCCCGCTTCGGCCCGCCAGTACGTCGAATCGCCTTCCCAGCCGGAGAGCGTCTGGCCGTCGAAGATCGACTGGAAGCCAGGTTCGTCGCCGGAGACAGCCTCCGGGCGATCGCTCTGCTTGGGCGCGTACGGCTGCTGTTGCTCGACGCCGAGCGAAGCGATGGAGAGCACAATCACCAGGAATCGCATCATTGATGCTCCGGATGAGTGCAGCCAACAAACTGTGGCATGAAGAGGACCCCGTCGTCGCCAAGCTCCTGGTGGAGGCCGATCTCCGACGTGTAGTAGCCGTTGATGGTCATGACCTTGATCGCCCGGAAGAAGTCCGTGCCGATCTGCTCCTCACCGTCGGGGTTGCCGGCGCTCGAGATCCGCGTGAGGAGCGCCGTCTGCTCGGCCGCGGGCGCCGCCAGGAACTCCTTGCCATAGAGCTTCGTGCTACGGGCGTCGATCCATGCGAGCCCCTTGATGAAGTTGTCGCGATCCGTCGGCGATGCGCTGTGCAGGACGTTGTCGATGAAGCGATTGAC
The DNA here is from genome assembly GCA_963773005.1 of uncultured Acidobacteriota bacterium. Lineage (GTDB taxonomy): Bacteria > Acidobacteriota > Vicinamibacteria > Vicinamibacterales > 2-12-FULL-66-21 > DATBJJ01. The sequence continues at coordinate 613,579 of CAVYZR010000008.1, read as the reverse complement.
GAGCGCGGCCTTCGCGCCGGGCGTGCCGGGCGCCGGCCCCGTGTCAGGAATAATCAGCTCGGTCAGCGCGATGACCGCGTCGTTCTGTCGGCCGTTGAGGACCCGCGGCGTCCAATCCTGCGCGGCGACGGCAGCGCCGGCGGCAGGCGCATGCGCCTGCTGACGGGCCAACGCGCTCAGCGAGTCAACCCATGTCACCGCCGTCGCCGCGCCGACCGCGCCGGCGGCCAACGTCCGCATCGCCTGTCGACGGTCCAGTCGCGACGCCACTAGAGTTCCCCTTTCTTGATCTGGTCCGCCAGCCGGTCGGTGGCGCGCCAGGACAACGCCAGGATCGTCAGCGTCGGGTTTTTCTCCGACGCGTTGGGAAAGGCCGATCCGTCGACGACGAACACGTTCTTGGCTTCGTGCATCTGGTTGAATGCATTCAACGCCGAACGCTTCGGGTCAGCACCCATGCGGCAAGTGCCATGCTCGTGAATGGCCGAGCCCATGGCGTCGAGCTCGCCGCGGCGGTAATTGACGAGCACGCCGCCGCAGGCCTTGACGATTTCCTCGACCGTGTCGGCCATGTGCTCGGTCATCTTGCGTTCGTTTTCACCGATGCGATAGTCGATGCGCGGGAGCGGAACGCCGTAACGATCGACACGACTCGAATCGACGGTAATCCGGTTGTGTGCGTACGGCAGGACTTCGCCGAACGGATGAATCTCGAACCAGGCTGGATGGCGCCGCTTGATCCCGCTCTTGAGGGCAGCGCCGAAGCCCGGTACCTGCTCCGAGCCCGCGTGCGCGCCGTAGATGCTCGCGCCCGTGTTCCAGAACTGCGCCCCGAATCCACGCAGGTAGTCCCTGCCGCGGCCGGGCAGATGATTGAAGCGCGGCATGTAGATGTGCTCGCCGCCAATCCCACGGTCGTTCTGCGTTGGGGTGCCCTCGAGCGCCGGCAAGTAGCCGGTCACGTTCAGACGGATCTGCTCGCAGAGATAGCGGCCGATCACATCGGATCCATTGCCGAGGCCGTTGGCATGACGCTCGGATTTCGAATTGAGAAGGATGCGGGTCGAGTCCACGCAACTCGCGCCGAGGACGACGACTTTGCCGCGCACCTGCTGCTCGGCGCCGGTCCGCCGATCGAAGTACTGGACGCCGGTGGCGAGGCCGGTGTCGCCGGTGAGAATCCGCGCCACGACCGCGTTCGATCGGATCTCGAGCTTCCCGGTCTTCATCGCGAACGGTAGCAAGTGATCGGCCGAGCAGAAGAAGGATGCCGTGTCGCAGCCGGCGCCGCAGTTGCCGCAATAGTGACACGGTGGAAACCCGCGCGTCGGCCGGGTCATGTTCGCGCGTCGGCCGGCAACCACCGGAATCCCGAGCTTGGTAATGCCGCGCGATAGCAGGCGCTCGCCACACCGGGGTCCTGGCGGTGGCTGCAGAAATTTGCTGCCCGGCAACACCTCGGAGTCGTCCGTGCCGCCACAGACGCCGATGAGCTCCTCGACCTGATCGTAGTAGGGCGAAATGTCGGCGTACGAGATCGGCCACGGGATCTCCCAGCCGTCGCGCTCCGATGCCTTGAGATCCATCTGCGAGTAGCGCAGGCTGACGCGCCCCCAGACGTTGGTCTTGCCGCCGTGCCCCCAGACGCGAGTGAGCGCGAACGGCCGTCCTTCCGGAGTGAGGTACGGCTGCTCCTTGGTGTCGAGGAAGAACGGTTCGGGACGCTCGCCGCGCGCCTCTCGTTCCTGCGCTTGCCAGGGCCTGACGTGGGTCCAGTACTTGGCGCGGTCGAACTTGTCGCCGGCATCCAGCAGCAGGACGTCGATTCCCTGGCGCGTCAGGTTCCAGGCGGCCATACCGCCCGACGCGCCGCTGCCGATCACGATGACGGGATAGACCCGGGCCGGAGCAATGATCTGCATGGCTCGCTCAGTTTACCCCTTGGCGAGCGAGTGGGGGACGACGGTCCCGGTCAAGGTCACCTCATCCAGGACCAGATAGATCAGCCCGTCGGAGATTGAGAGGTCGAACTTCATCCGGCGGTCAAGCCGTTCAACCCACGCGGCGAGGAAGTCCCGATCGACCGCATAGATCTCGAGCGCCTCGCGGCGGTGCACTCGCTCACCATCGAGGAGGCGGCTGATGCGCGCGGGATCCTTGTGCGTGTAGACGACAACGCGGTCCGCCGCCTTGCTGGCTTTGTGCAGGCGAGGCGCGTCGGGAACACCAATGTCGATCCACACGCGGAGCGCCCCGGTCGCATCTCGAATGGCTATCGGCGGTTCATCCGGTTCCGACAGGCCCTGCGACGAAAACTGGATACCGTCGGTGTATTCGAGGCAGTAGGCCAGGACACGTGTCAGGAGCGCCTCCTCAGTCTCCGACGGGTGCTGCGCGACGCGGAATGCGAGCGAGTCGTAGACGCCCCTATCGACGTGCGCGAGCTCGACTTCGAAGGAGAAGACCGTTGCTGCCTGTGCCATCTCACTGCTCTAGCGCGCTCGACACGTTAACACGGTTCGTTAGACGACACCCTGGGACAGCGACTGCGTCGTTGTGAATGCGTGCGAGGTGTGCCACGCTAGGGGCCTTCGAGGTTCGGCGTGGCATCAGAATCCATCTCACAAAAGCGCCAAGGTGGATTGAGCCGTTCGAGCGAGCGCCGCGAGCGAGCCACGCGACCGGAGCGCGCCGGCGAAGCGGCGCGCGAGAGAGCGTGTCGGGGAGTCCGAGGGGCAAAGCCCCTCGGGAAGGATTAGAGGAAGGCTTGATGACGACTCCGTCCCCTGAGAAGTTTTTCGACGTTCGGATTACGACGCGCGTCGACTTCGCCGACGATCTCTGGATGATCCGCGTCGATCCCGGACTCGAGTTTCACTTCGCGCCAGGCCAGTACGCGACGCTCGGCGTCGACAACGGCAACGGACTCATCGAGCGCGCCTACTCGATCGTCTCGTCACCACACGAGCGCGAGATCGAGTTCTTCTTCGAGCTCGTGCCGCAGGGTGAGCTCACGCCACTGCTGTACAAGCTCGGGCCTGGCGACACCATCACGGCACGCAAGGTCGCGAAAGGCCGCTTCTCGCTCGACACCACCAGCGGCCGCACCAATCATCTCCTGCTCGCGACGGTCACTGGCGTGGCCCCCTACGTCAGCTACGTGCGCTGGTTGCAGAAAGAGTCTGGCGAAGGCAAGTTCGCCGGCGAGCACAAGCTGTTCATCGTCCAGGGCGCGAGCCGCTCGTGCGAGCTCGGCTACCTCGCAGAGCTCCAGCGCCTCGCCAAGGAGCTGCCGTGGCTGACGTATGTCCCGACCGTCAGCCGGCCGTGGGACGATCCCGAGTGGTCGGGTGAGACCGGCCGCGTCGACGACATCATCCGGAAGTACACGGATCTCTGGTCGCTCGACACCAGCACGACGTGTGCCTACCTGTGCGGCCACCCGGAGATGATCGAGCACGGCAAGTCGATCCTGAAGCGGCGCGGCTGGAAGAAAGACGCGTTGAAGGAAGAGGTCTACTTCATCCTGAAGCACGCCGCGGGGGAGTGAGCACGAGGCATTGATTTGCAGATCCAGGACACTCGCGTGTTAGCCGCGGCGAACCTGGCTGGCCATGACCCGCTCCGCTCGCCGGGAACGCGCTCTCCGCTCATGCCCTGCCGCCGCCGCGCCGCCTAGTAGCTTCGAGTACCGACAGTGATCAGGCGCTCTCGGCCCGCCTGTGCTTCTACTCGCTTGGAGGATCACGGGGACGGAAGGCGACGCGTAGAATCGCTCCGATCGCGTTCCAGCTGCGCACCGCGTCGGCTCGCTCCAGGGTCATGACCATCCAGGCTCGCCGCGGCTTTGGGCGAGTGGGTTCGGAGGGTCTGACGCACATCTTGATGCAGGTCCTCGCCGACATGGCGCCGGGCCATCCACGGCGGACTGCCCTGTCGGGTCGCGGCGACCTCCGACTCGCGTGACGCGCGTCAGACAGTAAAACGGCGAGCGCAGGCGGGATCGCAGTGATGGGAGGCCGGCCAGTCGCACCTACACCGCGTCCTTGGCCCTGATTCGCGCGTTTGTGCGGAAGAAAAAGAGCACGAGCAGCATGATCGCAAACGACATCGACGCGGACGTCAGCCAGAAAGCCGTCCAGTCGCGCGTGATCGTACCGTCAGCGGCCGTCTTCGAGAAGTAGTCCAGCACACCACCCGAGAGGAGTGAGCCGACGAGCATGCCGACGCCGTAGGTCATCGCGGTTATGAAGCCCTGCGCGGTGCTGCGGAGGTGCGGTGGCGCCTGCTGATCGGTGTAGAGCTGGCCGGTGACGAAGAAGAAATCGAAACAGACGCCGTGCATGATGATCGCCAGATAGAACATCCAGACACCGGGGCCCGGGTCGCCGTAGGCCAGCAGCACGTAGCGCACGGCCCAGGACAGCAAGCCGACGAGCAGGATCCATCGCACCGTGGCGACGCGAAACACGAGCGGCATCAGCAGCATCATGCCGATCTCGGACACCTGGCCGAGGGTCATCTTTCCGGCCGCGTTACTGAAGCCAACTTCGTTGAGGTAGGCGTTGGTGAACGAGTAGTAGAACGTCAACGGAATGCACGCCAGCACCGACGCAATGACGAACACGAGATACGTCGGATCCTTCAGCATCGCCAGCGCGTCGAGGCCGAGCACGCTCCTCAGGGTCGCCTTCTGCCCGGACGCCCGCGGCGGAGTGTGCGGAAGCGCGACCAGGCTGTAGACGCACATCACGACGCTTGCGCCCGCTCCCAAAAGGAACGGCATCGTGCCGGCTTCCACGCGGAGGTAACCAACCACAAAGCCGATGACAATCCAGCCGATCGTTCCGAGCATGCGGATTTTCGGAAACTCGCGACCCGGATCCGCGACTTGCTGCATCGTGATCGAGTTGGTCAACGCGATGGTCGGGAAGTAACACAGGCAGAACGCCAGCAAGACGAGATAGACGGCGCCGAAGCTGGTGACCTGCGTCGCCAGGAGAAGAAACAGCGCGCCGAGCGCATAGAGCGCCGCGAGCACGCGTTCGGTGGCGAAGAACCGATCGGCAATCAACCCGACCAGGAACGGCGCGACCAGGGAGGCGAGCGCCGTGGTGCCAAAGACCGCGCCGGCCTCCGTGCCCGAGAACTTCAGGGTGCTGGTGAGATACGTGTTGAGGGTGACATACCACGCGCCCCAGATCACGTACTGCAGGAACATCATCGCGCCGAGGCGCGTTTTCAGGAACGAAACCATAGTCGGCTCTAGGCTACTTGTCTGTGGATGTGTGGTTGAGACGTGGACCGCGCGGCATGCGTCGATCCTGGACGCGTCATCGGTCCGGCACGAGTGACGGCGCGCGCACGGAGACGCCGCGGCCGTAGGCTCCTCCCGACCCTGCCGACAGGCCAGGCCAGGCTGCGAAGCCACAAACGGCGAGGATGGAAAAAACACGCATGGACCCCGATCCTCCTCTTATCTCAACAGCGCCAGACGCGGCGACTATACCACCGTGATCCGGCTCAGCTCCGGCGTTTTCCAATCCCGCGACGCCGATCCGGAATCGGCTTGATCTTGATCACGCCGATTCCCGATAATTCATAATAGGGTAACGGTTTAGATCCCGCGGGGCGGCCGAAGAGGCGTCACCGTGCGATGGGAGGTGCGTGCGATCGCTCCTCGTTCTCGCTCTACTCACGTCGATGGTGATCGTGGGCTCCGCCCAGAAGGCATCCGGGCCTGCCCCGAAGGCCGGGCCTGCGCCTGTGCGGTCAAGCGCGAGCTTCGACACCGTCGTCAAGCCGTTCCTCGCGCAGAACTGCTTTTCCTGCCACGGCAACAAGAAGCAAGAAAACGATCTCAACCTGCAATCGTTTGACACCCGCGCGTCTCTCATCGCGCATCGCGAGCAGTGGGACGAGGTCGTCGGCAAGCTTCGCCGCAGCGAAATGCCGCCGCTCGAGGAAGAGCAGCCGCCGGAAGAGCAGCGTCAGGCGGTGGCGGCGTGGCTGGCACGGGAGCTCGAACGCATTGACGCGTCGACTCCGCCCGATCCCGGCCGGGTCACCGCGCGACGCCTGAACCGTACCGAATACAACAACACCATCAAAGAACTCCTTGGGGTTGACCTGCGCCCGGCCGACGACTTCCCGCAGGACGATGCCGGCTACGGATTCGACAACATTGCCGACGTGTTGTCCCTCTCGCCGGTGCTCATGGAAAAGTACGTGTCGGCCGCAGATCGTGTGGCGAGGGTCGCCGTGTTCGGACCGCCGCCGATGGAACCGACGCTGGCGCGGCTGCGCTCCGAGGGCCGCAAAGTCGTCGATCAAGTGACGGTTCCGGCTACCTACGACGTCACCGGGCTCAGCCTCCCCAACGCATTCCACGCGATGCACCGCATTCCCGTCGACGGCGAGTACATCGTCCGCGTCGTGCTCGGGGGGCTGCGCCCGAAAGCGTCCGAACCGATCACGATCGCGCTGTGGGTTGACGAGAAGCTGGTGCAGACCGCCACCCACGATCAAGAGCGCGCGGCGTCGTTTGCCGACGATCGGCAGGATTTCGGCGGCCAGGCCGTGCAGATGAAACTCCGGCTGACCGCCGGCGACCACTGGATTTCCGTCGCCATCCCGCGAATCTACGAAGGGCTGCCGGTCCGATACGCGGGGCCGAACCCATCGACACGGCCGGATCCTCCACGTGAGTTCAAGCCGCCGGCCAATGTGCCGCCAGAACGGCTCGAGCAGCTCCGCAAGCGCTTCGACGATGCAACCGCGGAGCTCGCAAAGATGGGGTTGAACGGCGTCCGCGTGAACGTCGTCGAGATTGGCGGGCCCTATTCGTTTACGAAGGGACCGTCGCGGGCGAGTCTCGAGAAGATCTACACCTGCGGCCACTTGAACGGCCAGCACCAGCCGACCTGCATGCCCCGCGTCGTCACCGGTCTCGCACGGCGCGCGTTCCGCCGTCCCGTCACGACGCGTGAAGTCGAAAAATACATCGTCCTGGCCGAGCTGGCGCAAAAGCAGGAAGGGTCGTTCGAAGAGGGCCTGGCGGTCGGAATTCAGGCGATCCTGGTGTCGCCGGACTTCTTGTTCAGGATCGAACGCGATCGCTCGAGTGGGACGTTGAACAGCGGGGTCACCGGCGTCTTTCGCCTCACGCCTCACGAGCTGGCAGCGCGGCTGTCGTACTTCCTCTGGGCGAGTATGCCCGATGCCGAGCTGCGCAAGGCGGCCGACACAGGCACGCTGCGCGACCCGCAGGTCCTTGCGTTCCAGGTCCGGCGGATGCTGCGGGATCCGAAATCTCATGCACTGGCCGAGAACTTTGGCGGCCAATGGCTGCAGTTCCGCGCCCTTGAATCGTTGACCCGCGACCGCGACAAGTTCCCGGAGTTCGAAGACTACCTGCGGCTGTCGATGCGCCGCGAAACCGAGCTCTTCATCGAGGCGATCGTCAGGAACGACCGCAGCGTGCTCGACTTCATCAACGGTCGCTACTCGTTCCTGAACGAGCGCCTGGCGCGCCACTACGGAATCCCCAATGTGTCGGGACCGGAGTTCCGCCAGGTCGACCTGTCGGCGACGCCGCGCGGCGGCGTGCTGACCCAGGGCAGCATCCTCGCCGTTTCCTCGTACGCCACGAGGACCTCGCCGGTGCTTCGCGGCAAGTGGGTCCTCGACAACCTGCTCAATGCGCCACCGCCCGAGCCGCCCGCCGACGTCCCGAACCTCGACGAAGCCACCATCGGCACGTCGGCGTCGATGCGCGCGCAGCTCGAGGAACATCGCAAGAACGCGATCTGCGCCTCGTGTCACCGTCGCATGGATCCGCTCGGTTTCGGTCTCGAGAACTTCGACGCGGTTGGCGCGTGGCGAGACCGGGAGGGCAAGTTCCCGATCGACGCATCAGGCCAGCTGCCGGACGGCCGCCGTTTCACCGGCCCCGAGGAACTGCGGAAGATTCTCTCTGCAGACCAGGACGCGTTTGCCCGTGCGATCACGTCGAAGCTCCTCACCTACGGGCTCGGACGCGGTCTGGAGCGGTACGACTACCGGACCGTCAAGCTCATCGCCAGCCGGCTGCCGAAGTACGACTACAGGTTCTCGGGGCTCGTGCTCGAGATCGTCAAGAGCGTGCCGTTCCAGTCCCGGCGATCCGCGACAGGGACACCCTCACCTTCCCCCAATGCTGATACACCGGCCTTCGGCCCTCGTCAGAGGGCCGAAGGTCGAATCAAATAAGGAGTCGCAGCGCCATGATCGTCACGCGCAAGCATCTGCACCGCCGCACGTTTCTGAAGGGGATGGGCGCCGCCATTGCGCTTCCCGTGCTGGATTCGATGACACCGGCGTTTGCCGCGCCTCGACTCGCGAAGGCACCGGTGCGTCTCGCCTTCACCTACGTGCCGAATGGCATCGTCATGGCCGACTGGACGCCGACGGCTGCCGGACGCGCCTTCGAGTACACGCGCGTCCTCAAGCCGCTCGAGAAGTTCAGGGAAGACACGCTGGTGCTGTCCGGACTGGCGCAACGCAATGGCTATGCGCTCGGCGACGGCCCTGGCGATCACGCGCGGGCGGGCGCGTCGTACCTGACCGGCGTCCACCCGCGCAAGACGGCCGGCGCCGACATTCAAAACGGTATCTCCGTCGACCAGGTGGCAGCGCAGCACATCGGATCGCAGACGCGCTTCGGGTCGCTGGAACTCGGCTGCGACGACTCGCGCACGGTCGGCAACTGCGACTCGGGTTATTCGTGCGCCTACACCAACAGCCTCGCCTGGCGTGGCCCGGCGACGCCGATGCCGCCGGAAACAAACCCGAGGCTGGTGTTCGAACGTCTGTTTGGCGATATCGATACCAGCCTGACGCCTGAGGTGCGGGCGCGGCGGCTGATGTATCGGCGCAGCATCCTCGACCTCGTCGGGGAACGGACAGCCGAACTCTCCGCCACGCTCGGGCCGGCCGACAAGCGAAAGCTCGACGAATACTTGTCGTCGATCCGCGAGATCGAGCAGCGCATCGAGCGCGCCGAGAAAGACATGACCGGCCTCGTCCCGACGATCGACAAGCCGACCGGCATTCCGGTGCTCTACGCCGACTACGTCAACCTGATGTTCGACCTGCAGGTCCTGGCGTTCCAGACCGACTCCACGCGCATCCTCACGATGATGATGGGCCGCGAAGGCAGCATGCGGACGTATCCCGAGATCAACGTTCCCGACCCGCACCACCCACTCACCCACCACCGCAACAACAGGGAATGGATCGAAAAGGTCGCGCAGATCAACGTGATGCACACCGAGCTCTTCTCGGGATTCATCCAGAAGATGAAGGACACCCCCGACGGTGACGGGTCGCTGCTCGACCACTCGATGATCATCTACGGCAGCGGTCTGAGCGACGGCAACCGGCACACGCACGAGGATCTGCCCGTGCTGATGATCGGCAAGGGCGGCGGGTTCAGGCTCGGCAACCACATCGTCTATCCAAAGGACACGCCGATGACGAACCTCTTCCTGACGGTCCTCGATCGCATGGGGGTTCAGGCCGAAAAAATCGGAGATAGCACGGGACGGATTGATCAATTGACTGAACTCTAACAGTCGACAGTCGGGAGTCGTTGGTCGGGAGTCGCAGTCGTCAGTCTTAGTCGGCAGTCCGAATCGGCAGTCACAGTCGACAGTCACAGTCGGCGGTCGACATGAGCTACGATTGCGACTGACCACTGGACTGACGACTCGGAGTGACGACTCGGAGTGCCGACTAAGACTGACGACTGCGACTCCCGACCAACGACTCCCGACTACCGACTGTCAATATGTCTTTCCAAAATCTCCTCGTCAGCTTCCTGGCCATTACTGCCCTGTCCGTGATGCAACCACCGAAAACCACCCTCGTCTATATCGGCACCTACACCAACACGACGAGCAAGGGCATCTATGTCTCCCGACTCGATCTGGCGCAGGGAGCACTGACGGCGCCGGTGCTGGCGACCGAGAGCGACAACCCGAGCTTTCTGGCCGTACACCCGACGCGCGACTGGCTCTACGCGGTCAATGAGATCGGCACCTACGAAGGAAAGCCGAGCGGATCGGTCAGCGCGTTCGCAATCAATCGCGACACTGGCGCGCTCACGCCAATCAACCGGCAGGCGTCTGTCGGCGGTGGGCCGGCGTACCTTACCGTCGACCACGGCGGCAGAAACGTGCTCGTCGCCAACTACGGCGGCGGGAGCGTCGCCGTGCTGCCGGTCGGCACCGATGGCGCGCTGAAGCCCGCGTCGGCCTTTGTCCAGCACACCGGTTCGAGCGTGAATCCGACGCGCCAGAAGGGACCGCACGCGCATTCGGTCATCGTCGACAAAACCGATCGGTTCGCGTATGTCGCCGACCTGGGGCTCGACAAGATCATGATCTATCAGCTGGACGCCGCGAAGGGCGCGCTCGCAGCGGCCGACCCGGCGTTTGTCGCCGCGACGCCCGGCGCCGGCCCACGCCACTTGGCGATCCATCCTCAACAGCAATTCGCGTACGCTATCAACGAGCTCGAGAACACCGTCACCGCCTATACGCGCGACTCCGGCCGTGGGTCGTTGACGGCGCTACAAACCATCTCGACCCTGCCCGCCGACGTCAAGGCGCTGCCCAACTACAGCACAGCGGAGGTCCTGGTTCATCCGACCGGCCGGTTTCTCTACGGTTCGAACCGCGGCCACGACAGCATCGCGGTTTTCAGCATCGACCAGGCGACCGGCCGCCTGACGTTCGTCGAGACCGTCGCGACCGAAGGCTCGACGCCGCGAGGCTTCGGCATCGACCCGAGCGGTGCATACCTCATCGCCGGCAACCAGCGGTCGGACTCCGTCGTCGTCTTCCGCATCAATCCCGAAACCGGACGGCTGACGCCGACAGGATCGAAGATCGCCGTCGGCGCTCCCGTCAGCGTGAAGTTCGTCGCCCCTCGCTGACGCTTACCCGTCACTTTTCGCAAACCATCGCCTCGCACGATCCGTCAAACTCCGCCAGGGCGTGTCGGCGCCGCATTCCCGCGTATTTCAACGCCGAGCGCCGTGATTCCGGCCCATCAGGAGGCGAGCGTGCTGACTACCCTCATGCGGGACATCCCGTTCAGCTTTCGACTGCTCAGGAAGAGTCCCGGCTTTGCTGCCATTGCCCTGCTGGCGCTGGCGATCGGTGTCGGCGCGAACACAGCGATCTTCAGCGTCGTCTACGGCACGCTCCTGGCGCCGCTGCCGTATCCGGATCCCGACCGGCTGGTAATGGTCTGGTCGCGGGTCCAGGAGGGGCGCAACTCCACTGCCGCCGGCACGTTTCTCGCGTGGAAACGCCAGGCCACAGTCTTCGAGGACCTGAACGCCTGGACCGGCGGCGCAGTCAATCTCGCGACCGCCGACCGTCCGGAACAGGTCGATGCTGTTCGCGCGACACCGGGGTTCTACTCGATGATGGGCGTGCCCTTCGTGCTTGGCCGCGACTTCCGCCCGGAAGAGGGCCAGCCGGGCACCGATCAGGTCGTGGTGCTTCGCTACCGGCTCTGGGACGAGCGCTTCGGCAAGGATCCAAACATCGTCGGTCGCGAAATACGGATCGATGGCAAGCCTCGCAACGTCGTCGGCGTTCTGGCAGCGCTGCCCTCAGAGTATCGTGAGCCGCCGCAACTGCTGATCCCGCTCGCGTTCACGCCTGATCAGATCAATCACGACTTTCATTGGCTGCTCGTCATGGGCCGACTGAAGCCGGGCGTCAGCCTGGCACAAGCCAACGGCAACATGACCTCGGTGGCGCAGCGGATCGCAGAGCTTTATCCGACGTCGAACAAGGGTTGGGGAGCGAGCGTCGAGCTGCTCAAGAACAACTTCCTACCACGCCAGACGCAGACCGCGTTGTGGCTGCTTCTCGGCATGGTCGGCTTCGTGCTGCTGATCGCCTGCGTCAACGTCGCGAACCTGCTGCTCGCGCGCGGCGCCTCGCGGCAGCGCGAGCTGGCGGTTCGCGCGTCAATCGGCGCCAGCCGTGGGCGGCTGTTCACGCAGCTCCTGTCCGAAAGCCTGGTCCTGGCGCTTCTCGGCGGGGCGATCGGCGTGGCGCTGTCGTCGCTCCTCCTGCGCGCGATCGTCGCGATCATGCCGGCCGACACGCTCCCGTACGAGGCCGACCTGACTCTGAACATGACCGTCCTCGCGTTCACGCTGCTCGTGTCGACGCTCTCAGGCGTGCTCTTCGGCTGCATGCCGGCGTGGCAGGCCGCGCGCGCCAACGTCAACGAGATTCTGAAGGACGGCGGACGCTCGTCGGGCGGCTCCAGCCGTTATCGGCTCCGCCACGCGCTCGTAGCCGGCGAGTTCGCGCTCGCGCTGTCGCTGCTCGCCGGCGGCGGGCTCGCCGTCCACAGCCTGATCAAGCTGACGAATGTCGACCTCGGATTTCGCACCGATCACCTGCTGACGTTTCACCTGCCAGTTCAGGAAGGCAAACTCTCTGGCCCTGAGCAGATCAATGCATTCCATCGGGCACTGATTGAAAAAATCGAAAACCTGCCCGGCATCAGATCGGTCTCGGCATCGACTGGAATTCCGGTCCGCGGCACGGCCTTCGGCATGCCCTTCACGATCGTCGGAAAGCCGGTCGAGGATCCGTCACGGCGGCCCGGCGCTGGTTTCAACATGGTGTCGCCGAGCTATTTCGACACGTTCGGCATCCAGATTCTCCGCGGTCGCGCCATCACCGACCAGGACCGCCTTGGAACGCAGCCGGTCGCGCTCGTCAACGAGACCTTCGCGCGACGCTACATGGCGGATGTCGACCCCCTCACGCAGCGGATCCTCGTCGAGCAGCTCATTCCCGGCGTCACCAGGCTCGGCCCGCCCATGGAGTGGCAGATCGTCGGCGTGTATCGCAACATCAGGAACGGTGGCCCGCGCGACACCGGATTCCCTGAGATCGACGTGCCGCTGGCGCAAAGCCCATGGCCGAATGTCGACGTGGCTGTCCGAACCGCCGGCGATCCCGCAGCCGTCACGCGCAGCATCGCCGACGCGCTAAAGTTGGTCGACCCCGACCTGCCGATGGTCGGCGTGCGGACGATGGAGCAGATTGTCGATCTGAGCATTGCCGCGGACCGGTTCAGGACGGTGTTGTTTGCCAGCTTTGGCGCGGTCGCGCTACTGCTGGCGGCGCTCGGCATCTATGGCGTGATGTCGTTCCTGGTGGCGCAGCGAACGCCTGAAATCGGGTTGCGCATGGCGCTCGGCGCCGAGCGCCGCGGTGTCGTCGCGCAGGTGCTGAAGGAAGGCATGCTGGCCGCCGGGACCGGCGTGGCGCTCGGGCTGGTCGGCGCTTACCTGGTCGGCCGCGCGATGCAGGGCATGTGGTTCGACGTCGGCGCGGTCGACCCGCTCGCCTTTGGCGCGGTCGCGCTGGCGCTCATCGTCTCCGCGCTCCTGGCCTGCGTGATTCCGGCCAGGCGCGCCGCGTCCGTCGATCCGCTGACGGCGCTGCGGAAAGACTGACGCCACAGATCACACGGACGACACGGATCGGACGGTTACTTCCTGACCTTCGCCGCACGGCTGTTCAACCAGCGCTTCATCGTTGTACGCGAGTCACCGAGATCGACGGTGACAACATAAGACGTTTCTGTGAAGTCGGAAATCGTCTCGTGCCATTGCAACTTCTTTCCACCAACGACGACCTCTGTATCGATCACGAGCGCCGTGCCGTCCCATGTCGGGCCCGGTAAAGGCGGACCGGGAAACATTTCACAACCTGTCGGAATGACGTTGATGCACCAGAGGTGTTGGAGATCTTTGGCCGAGTCCCACCAGATGACGCCGAAACCGAATAGCTCCCCGAGAGGCGTTCTCGATTGGTACTCTTCGAGCAACGTGAACCCTCCCGGCCCGGGACGCCACACCGCTTCACCCTCGCCCGTCCCTCCGTTCGGCGTTGGTTCCGTGCGCTCGTAGGTCTCGCTGGTGCGCCACGATCCGGCGAGCGCCCTGGTGAGTGTCAGGATCGCCTGAGCAGCACAGGATCAGCGAGCGCCTGGAACGCGACGTTGCCGCCATGACTGTGCGCCACGACACAGTGTTCGGCGTGCGGCCACCGTTGGATCGCGGTGTGAAGATGCGTAACCAGACCACGGACGGCGGTCCGACGGGCCGAGATCGAGTTGCTGCCTGACCACATAAACCGCTGAAACAGGACCGGGGCATCAGCCGCTCGGAGAAGCGTTTGGCACAGAGGAGAGTCTGGAAGAATCCACGTCGTTTTACGCCCCCACGTGCCATGGACAAGCGTGACGACGACCCTGGGGTCGGACAAGGGAACGTCATGCGGGAATTGCCTCGCGCGCATGGCCGCGCCGAGTCCTGCGACGAGGTCGGTCACGACGTTCCACAGAAGCGCCAGCGCGAAGAGCGCGAAGTAAGCGCCGGCCACTATCAAAGCAATGCTTGGCATCGCAGCGCCCCTGGTATACGCGGTCGACCGGTGTGTTCCAATCCGGCAGCGCGACGCTGGCGTTGCGATAGCGAGCCTACAGCGCCAAGGTGACGCGTTCGGTAATCGCCGCAGTGCCGGCGCTGCCGCCGTGCTCGGTCGGCACGAGCGTGCCGTCGGCAAACGCCCGCTCGACGGCGCCCGTCAGCATCCCCGCCGCGGCCTGACACGACGAAACGTCGTGACGCTCGCCCAGCCAGTCGAGCATCATCGCGGCTGACAGGAACATCGCCGTCGGATTGGCCAGCCCGCGGCCGGCAATGTCCGGCGCAGTGCCGTGGCAGGGCTGGAACACCGCCTGCCGTTCGCCGATGTCCGCCGATGGCGCCATCCCCATACCGCCGATCAGGCCGGCACCGAGATCCGACAGGATGTCCCCGAACATGTTCTCGGTGACGACGACATCGAGAGTCCATGGCGCTTTGACGAACCGCAGCGCCGCGGCGTCGACGTAGACGCAGTCCGTGGCGACGTCGGGATATCGAGCGGCGCACTCCAGAAAAATTTCGCGGAAGAAGGCCATCGACGGCAGCACATTGGCCTTGTCGACGCAGGTGACGTTCGCATTCCCAAGCGTGCGCCGGCGGCGACTACGGGCGAGCGCGAACGCCGACTCGAACAGGCGGACGCAGCCGCGGCGGGTGACGCGCATGGTGTCGAAGACGGCTGCATCGCCGTCGCGCCGGCTTTCATTCCGCGCGGCGAAGAGTCCCTCGGTGGATTCTCGAACGACCACGAAATCGATGTCGCCCGCGCGGGGGTCCGCAAGCGTCGTGCGCACGCCAGGGAGCGCGCGGATCGGCCGGAGGCCGGCGTAGAGCTCGAAGTGGTCGCGCAGATCGATCTGAGGAACGACCTCGGTGCCGTTCGGGTAGCGGATGTCGGGATGTCCCATGGCACCGAGGAGGACGGCGTCGGCCGAGGCCGCGGCCTGCAACACTTCGGCAGGCAGCGCAACGCCGGTTCTGCGGTAAAGCTCAGCGCCTGCTTCGTACGAATCCAGGCGCAGACGGACGCCAGTCGCCGAGGTCACCGCCTCGAGCAGGGTCAGACAGGGAGCCATCACTTCCCGGCCGATTCCATCGCCGGGAAGGACGGCTATGCGAAATTCGCGCGCCACGCTGTTATCGTAGCGGCTTTCCCAACGTGACGAACATCCCAACAACGAGTCGTGGGCGCCGATCTCACTCGATTTGCGTCTGCCAGCCCTCCCGGTACTGCTCGCGCCGGACGAAGGCGTTGGCTTCGGGAGCGTTCGTGAACTCCATCCGCTCGGAATTCCACATCAGACGCTTATACGGGACGCGCAGCGCGATCCCAGCCAACGCGACTGCTTCGGCGAGTGCGGCGACCTCCTCGAAGCTGCCGCGTGACTTCTTGCCGTTCTTGATCGCGTTCACCCACTCGTCTTCCGGGCTGGTTGCGTCGAACTCTGGCACGGGAACCGATCCCGCAAAGGCCTGCTGACGGCTGCGCGGGATGAGGCGTGGCGCGGTGCCGCGAAAGTCGCAGAGGATTTTGCCCTTGTCGCCGATGATCAACATCCCCTCGGCCTTGAGATCCTCTCCATCGGCATAGAGCTCTTCCGGCGTCTGCGGCTTCATCCCGCCGTCGTACCAGAACGTGTCGACTGCCGGACGGGTAGCGGTCGCCGGATGGCGCCACCGGACAGTGCTCGCGCGAGGAAACGCGGCCAGCGAGACGCGGCCGCCGGTGCTGACGTTGCGGTCGTTGACGAAGGCATCGTTGTTGGGCCGCCCCTCGACCCATTCGGGCACGCCGAGGTTCAGGATCCGATAGGGCTGCCACAGGCTGTAATGGCCCATATCGCCGAGGCAGCCGGTGCCATACGCATACCAGCCTCGATACACCGCGAAGGTATAACTCGGATGATAGGGGCGATCCGGCTCGGGGCCCTGCCACAGCGCCCAGTTGAACCCATCGGGCACGGGCGGTCCGGACGTGTGATACGCCTGCATGCCCTGGGGCCAGAATGGCCGATCGGTCCAGTTGTGGACTTCGCGGATGGTACCGATTGCGCCTGAGTTAATCCACGCGGCGAGCGTATGCCGGTCGGGGCTGTTACTGTAGGCGAGCAGGTGCGACACCGCGGCGCTGTCTTTTGCCGTTTGTATCGTGCGCCTGACTTCGTACATGACGCTCGCGACTGGCTTGTGGGAGATCGCCGCCCGCCCCTTCTTGAGCGCAGCAATGTTGATGTTGCCGTGCTGGTGGTCTGGCGTGATGTTGATCACGCCCTGGATGTCGGTCTCCTTCTCGAGCATCTCGCGGTAGTCTTCGTAGGCGCGAATCCCTCCCGGTCGCTGCTGCTTCTTGTAGTAGGTCTCCATGATCTCGCGGGCGACTTCACGTCCGCCGCGAATCCCTTTGTCGCCCGCGCCCCAATTGGGGTCCTCCAGAAACTTTCGAATCTGGTTGCGGTTGCCGAACTCACTCCAGTCGACATAGTTCTGGCTGTCGCGGTTGGGATCGACGACCGCAACGAACTGGATGTCGGGGCGGCGCACGAACCCCGTGTTGACCTGGCGCTGCGACTGCAATCCGCAGCCGACCTGTGCCAGGCGAATCATGTCGCTCGGCGCGACGAACCCCTGGCCGCCGAGCACACGCCGTGGAACGATGGTGAAAGCCGTCGCGGCGGAGAGCCCGGTCAGGAATGTTCGGCGATCGATGTCAGTCATGGCGGCGTCTCCGGTTGACTGAGGTTAACGAGGGTCCGTCGGCACGAGCACGAAATCCGCCCACTGGCGGCTTTCGAAGACGGCCGCGGCAAACTTCGGATCCGCGAGAAACGAGCCATCGACAAGATATGTGCTGAGCTCTTTCGTCAGGCCCTGGACCGGTTTGAAGGCAGCTCTGAGCTCGTCGGAGTCTGAACCGCCGGGCCAGTATTTGTCGCGTGACGCCCTGGTCAGCGCGAAGAGAGCCACGTAGGTGCCAGCCTGCGCGCCGTGGACGGCCTTGTAATACAGGATTCTGAGATCGGGCCTGAGGGTACCTACGGCAGGGTGCAGTGTCTGCCTGACGAACTGCTCGAACGCTTCAGCGCGATCGGGTCGCACGCTCGCGTAGTGAAACCCCAGGACATCGACCTCAGGAAGCGCTCCGAGTGTATCGGGAGCCAGCAGGTGGTATTCGACGGGGCTCGCGACGCCACTTCCGAGATCTGGAACCCCGCGGCGCCTCTGCAGCGTGTCGACCGTCCAGACGAGCGCGTGCAGTCCTTTGCGACTCCCCCGGTCTCCCTGGAACATGTGTACTGCAACGCCAGGTTCGGGCCGCTGTGGCGCGGCTTTTGTGAGGAGTTGCGCGATTGCGTTGGCGTTGGCGTCGGCGGGAAGACCCGTCGCGCTGAAGACCAGGACTTCGCCGAGCCTGACGAGGCCAGGAGGTGCGGGGGCGGATGAAACCAAGGCAATCGACAGCCCCGCCACCCCGGCTACTGCACGGATCATGCGGAGAAGCTACTCCATCCGCTGGACCGCGACAAGCCTTCTCATGGGGACGTTACCCCCAGAGTCCCAAGCCACGGATGACACGGGTTTCACGGAATCCCGAGCCGCGGACAACACGGGCCGCGTGGGTAAGAGCCGCCAGACGCACACGAAGGTTTTGCGGGTCCGTGTAATCCGTGTGATCCGTGGCCTGTGATCCGTGGCCTGTGATCCGTGGCCTGAGAATCCCGTGTAATCAGTGGGGTGTGGCGGATTATCGAGATTGACGGGCGTGGCGCGCGTCCTGGTGGCCCGCGCCGTCCCCATGAGACAACGACGGGCCACGCGCTTCAGCACGTGGCCCGTCGCAGTGTATTCCGTGTATTCCGTGTATTCCGTGGCTTAGAAGCGGACCTTGATCGCCAGCTGCACCTGCCGCTCGACCGTGCCGCAGAGCGAGCACGACGGGCTCGACAGCATCGTCGAGATCGTGCCGTAGGCGGCATTGCCAACCGTCGTGTTCGGGTTGCCGAACTGCGGGTGATTGAGGACGTTGAACGCCTCGACGCGAATCTCGGTCGTAGTGCGGCCGATCCTCGTGTTCTTGATGAGCGACGCGTCGATGTTGAACGACCCCGGACCACGGATCACGCCACGGCCGGAATCGCCGTAGGTCCCCGTGATCTCGGTCGTCTGCACGAAGCAGCTCGTGTCGAACCACTGATCGATCGTCGGGTTGGAAAGTCTGCCGTCGCAGACCCGGTTCGGGCGATTGCCGGTCCCCGTCGACTGGACGCCCTGCGTGGACGTGACGGTCAGCGGCAGGCCGCCTCGCGCCGTCAGGATTCCAGCGACTTGCCATCCACCGTAGAGCTTCTGGGTCGCCCACGGGATCTCGTAGATCCAGCTCGAGGCGAAGGTGTGCGTGATGTCGTAGTCGGCCGGGCCGCGGTTGTACTGCGGATCGTAGACGTTGGTCAGCGTGACGTTGCCATCGTTGTCGGAGTTGAGGTCGATGGCTTTGCCGTAGGTGTACGAATTCAGCATCGAGAAGTTGTTCGCAAATCGGCGCTGGAACTTTACGAGCAACGCGTGGTAATCGAGCGTGCCCTTGCTCTGCACCTGGCCGATGGTCCGGAGCGCCGGCGAGATTCTCGCATACGGGCGATTGACGTTCGCGTCGGTTACGCCGACCACGGGCGGCGCCTGATTCGGGTCGCCCTTGTAGAGCATGTCCCGGCCCTGTGACCCGACATAGGCCACCTCCAGCATGTAGTTTGTGAAGAAGGACCGCTGAACGTTCAAGTTCCACTGGCGCGCGTAGGCGTCGCGGAAGTTGATGTCGAAGATTGAGCGCGTGTTGCCGGCAGCAGGACGATTGGGGTCGACCCCGGGAGGCGGCGGCATGCCATCCTTGAGGAGCAAGTTGACGCCGTAAGAGGTCGGCGACGCGTTGAGCGCCGTCCCCTGGAGAAATGGCGGGTTCTGGGCCTTCGACGACGACGTGCCGCCGGGCGTGAAGTTCCAGAAGACGCCAAAGCCGCCACGAATCATCGTCTTACCATCGCCGGTCAGATCGTAGGCGAGGCCGAATCGCGGCCCGAGGTCGCCCTTCGAGTATGTCTGCAGGTAGCGACCAACTTCCACGCCGTTAATCACCGCATTGTCGGAGGCGACCACGAACGTACCTGTCGACTCGTCGAAGTTCGACTGGCGATTGTCCTTCTCAATCCACGGCACGTACACGTCCCAGCGCAGCCCGAGATTCATCGTCAGACGGTTGGTCAGACGATAGTCATCCTGAACGTACAGAGAATATTCAGGGCGCGTCTCGGTGTACGTGTTCGCGTCGAAGAGGTTACGAACCTTGGTGTTGACGAGACCGAGCATGAAGCTTGCCACGTCGAAGCCCGTGGCGCTGTTCACCGAACAGCCGGCGGCCTGGCCCGCGCAGTTCGACGTCATGTTGTTGTTGAAGTTGAAGACGCCGGTGATCGAGTCCGCGTTGAGAATCTCGCGCGACCGGAAGGTAATGTTCCCGCCGCTCTTCACCGTGTGCTTGCCCTTGATCCAGGTGACGTTGTCGAAAATCTGAAAATCGTTCTGGTTGGTGATGAGCGGCTGGTTGCCGTTGGCCCCCAGGTTGCGAATGTTCTGGAAGGTGAGCTGCGACATGGCGGATGTCGCTTGATTGAGGTTGATTCCCGGCAGACCGACCGCGTTCGCCGGATTGGTACCGTAGTCGATCGAGGTCATGAAAAACTTGACCGACGACCAGCCAAAACGGAACTCGTTGAGCCAGTTGGTGCCCAGGGTCTGCGTATCGTTGAAGGCCAGCCCTTGCGCCTTGATGTCGCCTTCGCCGGCGCCGAAGGTGGCCCCCGCGTCACCATGCGGCAGCGTGGCGGGCTGGTTCCGATGCGTCTTCTGGTAGCTGTAACGCGTGAAGAACCGGTTTGACGTCGTCAGGTTGTGATCGACCTTGACGTCGAACTGGTTGTCCTGCCGCTCCTTGATTGGATTGATCAGGTAGTTGTTGATCGTCTGGCCGTTGGACGCCTGGCGCGTGCCGGGCGTATTCGGTTCCGGATAGAGCTGCGTCAGGATGTTGCGCGCGACCGTGTCAATGCGTTCGGTCGGAATGGTATTGCCCGGGAACGGCTCGCGCGTGGTCGGATCGTAAATGACGCGCGACACTTCCGAGAAATTGCCGGCGCGCATGGCCATCGAGGGCACCGTCGAGAGGAACGTCTGGCCGAGCGTCTCCCGATGGCCCTGGTAGTCGGAGAAGAAGAAGGTCTTGTCCTTGAACACCGCGCCGCCGATGGTGCCGCCGAACTGGTTCTGCTTGAACTCCGGCTTGCCGCGGCCGGCGCGGTTGTTGAAGAAATTGTTGGCGTCGAACGCGTCGTTGCGGTGGAACTCGAACCCGCTGCCGTGCAGGCTGTTGGTCCCTGACTTGATCTGCAGGTTGACGACGCCTCCGAGCGACCGGCCGTACTCGGCGGAGTACGTCGAGGTCTGCATCTTGAACTCGTCGAGCGCATCGACGCTCGGGAAGATAACGACCGTCTGCAGCCAGGTCTCGTTGTTGTCGACGCCGTCGAGCATGTAGTTGTTGTCACGCGGACGCTGACCGTTGGCGGAAAACGACGCCGACGCGCGCCAGGCGAGGCTGCCAGCGCCGTCGATGTTCGCGCCTGGAATGCCGCGAAGAACGCCCGGAATCGAGCGGGTAAGGCTGACAAAGTTGCGGCCGTTCAGCGGGAGCGCTTCGATCTGGGTGCTGCCAACGGTCGTGCCGAGTTCAGAAGAGGAGGTTTGAATCAATGGCGTATCGGCCGTGACGCTGACCGATTCAGTCATCGCGCCGACTTCATGCTTGATATTGATACGGACGCGCTGGTCGACGCCGACTTCGACGTTCGACAGCGCGACGGTCTTGAATCCGGTCATTTCAGAGGTGATGGTGTAGTGCCCGGTGGGCAGAGCCGGCGCCGTGTACTCGCCGTTGCTGTCCGCGGTGAGGACACGGGTGAGACCTGTGCCCTCGTTGACGATGGTGACCTTCGCACCCGCGACGGTCGCGCCAGTGGAATCGGTGACCGTGCCGAGAATGGTGCCGCTGACCGACTGTGCCGCCGCCGATGCTGCCAGACCGAGACTCAGTGCGGCGACGCACAGACCTCGTCCCAGCGCCGAACTTGCGTACCTGATCATTTCTCCTCCTCTTTACTGACCGAGCGACTGACCAAAGCGACGCGCGTCAAAACACTATGCCCTGAGTGGATTGCGAGGGACGTCATATATCATATGCGACAGTCGGTTCGCAAATAGTTTGAGATGCAAACTATATACGCGTTCCGCATCGCCTATATATCGGTCGCGCACTGCACAACAATCAGCGCACCCACAGCGAAACGGCCCCTAGAGCCGCGGCGGCGCCGGCTTGATCGCCGGGCGCCACGAGAGGACGCCCTTCACCTTGGTCTTGCGCTTGAAGACCTTGTCGCCGTTGGTGACATACATCTCGTCGAAGTTCGGGCCACCGAACTCGACATTCGACAGCGACATCCGCTGGGGCGCGGGAATAATCGCGTGGCATTTGCCAATCTGATCGAAGACCTGCACGCCGAGCGCGGTGGCGATGTAGACACGACCCTCAGTATCGACCGCCATGCCATCCGAGGAACTGCGGGTCGCCGCATCCGGCATGTGCACGTAGAAGTAGCGCTGCTTGTAGGCCAGCGAGCCATCGGGTTGAATCTGGAAGACCCATGAGAGCTGCCCGACGTAATCCGACACGTAGAGCAGCGTCTGATCGGGCGAGAACAACACGCCGTTTGGTGACTCGATCCCCTCGTCGACCACACGCGGTGTACCGCCTTTCGGCAGCAACCACACCTTCTTGTTGGCCGTATCCGTGAAATAGAGATCGCCTTTGACGTTGACCGCAAGATCGTTCACCGGCATATCCTCGGCGAGCACTTGTGGCTTGCCAGCAGGATCGTAGGCGACAATCTGCCGCGTCCGCGTCGCGCCCGTATAGAGCCGTCCGTCGGGACCGAACATCATGCCGTTCGCGCCGTTGGTATTCTCGGCAAAGACAGCAACCTTGCCATCCAGCCCGACTTTGTGAATCCGATTGTTTGGCGGATCCGTGAAGTACAACTCACCGGTGGCGCTCACTGCCGGCCCATCGGTCGCGCGATATCCAACGCCAACCACCTGCCAGTCTTCACCTGGGACGAGCACCTGATAGACGTCCTGACGCGACTTCCCGTCGGGGTTCGCCTTCAGCGGCGCGGGCCAGTCGCGCCACAGCCAGGTCAGCGCCTGCGGAAAGATCTCGGTGGCATGCCTAGAGTTGTGCTCGCCCTCGCCCCACTCGTAGCGAAGGTCGTAACCCGCGTACTCGAGCGCCGACTGCATGTCCTGGTTGGCGACAAACCAGCTGCCGGTGTAGTTGTTCAGATCGTTCCGGCCGTCCTGCAGGAAGACGCGGATCGGTTTGGGCTCGGTCTTTCGAATGAGGACCGGAAACTCGTTTCCGCCGCGCAGGCCAACATACGTGCCGATCGCGCTGAACACGCGACGAAACGCGTCCGGGCGTTGCCAGGCCGCGGCAAACGCCGCGATCGCGCCGCTGCTGTTCCCGGCAATGGCCCGATCGTTCGGGTCGTTCGACAATTGCAATCCTTGGGTCTGTGCCACGTGGGGCAGCAGTTCGTCGAGCAAAAAGCGCGCGTAATCGCCGCTGACCGAGTCGGTACTCGTAGCTCCGATTCATGCGGTCGAGCGCGTCCGCCGATGGCGCCCTGACTCGGCCGTGCATCACGAAGACGCCGACGAGCGGCGGAATCGCCTTCGCGTGGATCAGATTGTCGAAGACGATCGGGGCGCTGTACTGGACCCCGTCCTGGAAGACCATGACGGGCGCGGGCTTGGTCCGATCGAGCTGCTTCGGCACATACACCCAGTACTCGCGCCACGTCCCGGGGTAGACCTTGCTCTGGTCGAATTCCGCCTTGATGACGTCGCCGGCCGGCGCGCCGGGATTGCGCTGCACTGGTGCAGGTGGCGGTGGGGTCGGCTGCGGGGCGCCCTGCCCCGCCGTCACTGTCCCACTAGACGAGGTCAGGACCGCGGCGCCGAGAAACAGAGCGCCAACGAACGTTCGCACCGAACGTGGACTAAGTACGCGCGTAGTCATGGACGCCTTTCCTCAAAGTCCGGGAGCCGGGAAGGCGGGAGGATAACACGAAGAAAGGCGGTCGCTGCCGTCATCCGCCGTTGCCAAAGGCTTCCGCCTTCACAACGTTACGGCAGACTCGCCGAAGCCTTCGGCGGAGGCGGTCGGCGGACCGCCGTAGCTTTATCGGAGGCCGGTCAGACGGAAAACTCCCGTGGTGGGAAACCCCTTGTGGAGGAAGAAGAGGAAGTGCCCCTGATCGGGGCAGTTCAGACGTGGAAACGCGGACTGCTCAGGCCAGTCCGCGCTCCTCCAATCTCAGAGTCGATAAGTCGAGCGGACGCGCTAGTCGAGCGTGACGCGCTCGGCGCGCGGACCCTTCGGGCCCTGCCCCTTCTCGAACGAAACCGACTGCCCTTCCCTCAACTCGTCGAAACGCACTCCCGTGCAGGCCGACTGATGAAAGAAGTACTCCGTGCCATCCTGCGCCGCGACGAAGCCGAAGCCTTTGTCGCTCACCAGCCGCTTGATTGTGCCCTTCACTGATGCCATCTGCAACACTCCTGAATCGAGCATTCCTGCTCCCGTCCATCCCACCCACTCGGCTCACCGCCGA
Source organism: uncultured Acidobacteriota bacterium (assembly GCA_963773005.1). Lineage (GTDB taxonomy): Bacteria > Acidobacteriota > Vicinamibacteria > Vicinamibacterales > 2-12-FULL-66-21 > DATBJJ01. The sequence continues at coordinate 589,285 of CAVYZR010000008.1, read as the reverse complement.
CGCCCACCCACTCGGCTCACGCCGACGTCCACCCACTTGGCTGACGCCGACGCCAACTCCACTTGCTACCAGCGCGGCTCGCGCCGACGCCCGCCCTTGCCCCCGCCCCCACCACCGCCGTAACCGCCTGAGGACTGCGGCTTCGGACGCGCTTCGTTGACCGTCAGATTGCGTCCGCCGAGCGAGTAGTTGTTGAACTGGCTGATGGCGTTCTGCGCATCTTCGTCCGACGCCATCTCGACGAAGGCGAAGCCCCGGGCGCGACCGGTTGCCATGTCGCGCATGACGCTGACAGACTCGACTGTCCCCGCCGCCGCGAAAAGCGATTCGAGATCCTGTTCGCCGGTGTCGTAGGGCAGGTTGCCAACGTAGAGTTTTCGAGCCATGTCTGAATGCTCACTTCTGCCTCGCTGCACGAGGCACGTCACGAGTGGATGATCCAATGCGGATCGGATGATGGAGTCGGCTATGTGCTCAGGCGATCACGTTCGCAGAGGAAGCGAGTCGGAGGGGCTCGGTTCGGCGCTTGACGCGGATCTCAAGCAGGATGGCTGTCGTCCACCTGACGGCAGGGAGTATAGCACGGGCCTCGGGTCTGTCCAGACCCAGCCCGGACACCCCCTCCCCGGCCCGACCGCGTTGAATTGGCAGGGGTTACTGTCCTGGCTGCCCCGAAGCGCCGCCACTCAAAAGCTCGATATGGGCGGAGAGCGCCGCCGTCACCTCGTCAGCGTGCCGCAAGCCATCCACCGAGGCAAAGCGCGGTCGGGCCCGGTAGAGGGTCGTGATCGGCTCGGCAAACGACGCGTAGGTCGCCAGCCGCCGCCGGATCGTCGACGGCGAGTCATCGTCGCGCCGAACCAGGCTGCCCCCGCAATACGGGCAGGGATCGGCCTGAGGCTCGCTGTCCTGCGACACCGACTGAGTGATTCCGCAGGACGCGCAAAGGCGTCGGCGGCTCAGCCGCTCGACGATGGCGTCGTCGGCCACGGCAACGAGAATGACAATCAGTGGAGAAGGTTCTGACGCCGACCCGGCATGTCCGAGCATCTCGTCGAGGGCATGTGCCTGCACGACCGTTCTCGGAAATCCATCGAGAATGAAGCCCGAAATCGCGTCGGCCTGGCGGAGCCGCTCACGCACGAGGTCCGTCATCAGGTCGTCGCTGACGAGCCCTCCACTCGAGAGGGTGGCAGCGACCTGCAAGCCGAGCGGCGACCCCGCCCGCACTGCGGCACGAAGGATTTCCCCGGTCGAGATATGTGGAATGCCGTATCGCTCAGCCATCCGGACGGCCTGGGTACCCTTGCCCGAACCGGGCGGGCCAATCAGGACCAGGTTGAGCTGCAGGGCTGATTGTCTCCGGTCGATGGGCATGGGCGATACGGCCGGCCGGACGAGCTGATCGCTGCCGTGCCTGAGCAAAGAAGCATACCCGAGCACGACGGCCCGAGCACCAAAGCCCCCAGCAAAGCATGGTGTCGCTGGCCGTGAGTCAGCTATGCTGATTGGCTGTCCGGACCAAATGCCGCAACGTTCACGGCCTTTCACGACTCTTGTTCCCTCGACCGAGGACAGCCAGCGCCTCACGCGCACGGCCACGTCCGGGCGGGTCCGAGTCACCTCCGCAAGCCAACTGCTCCGCCCCGGCCAAACCATCGAAAGCCCTGAGACCGGATTCAAGTACGCCGTCGAACGGCTGCTCGGCGAAGGCGGGTTCGGTCAAGTGTACCTTGCGCGGCGACTCGGACGGTCCCGCGACGTGCCCGAGATCCTTTGCATCAAGATCAGCACGCGGATTGACGGCTGGCTTCGCGAGGCGTACTTCGGGCAGCTGCTCGACGAGCATCCCCGGGCGATCCGCATTTTCGACACGTTTCCGATGCTGGTGGAGGGCCGCGTACGCTATTGCCTCGCCCTCGAGTACGCGCGTTTCGGCGATTTGAGCGCCTACCTGCGACGCCATGCCGGCGGCTGGCCGGAGAGAACCGCCAGGCGCGAGATCGCGGGAATCCTCGACGTCCTCGGCAAACTGCACCGTGGTCAGCTGCTCCATCGCGACCTGACGCCGCTGAACGTCTTTGTCTGCGACGGCCGTCAGCTCAAGCTCGGGGACTTCGGCATCGTGCAGCAGCAGAGCGATCGCCACGGCATCACGGCGCGGACGATGAACGCGCTGACGGCCCCCAGCGACATTCTGGCCGGAGCTGCGCCGAAGTGGCAGGCTCGCGACGATGTCTACCAGGTCGGCCAGCTGCTAGGCATGCTGATCAAGGGGGACGCGCGGGCGCGGCTTCGAACGCCCGACGTGCGGCTTCTGCCGTGTAGCGATCACCTGAAGGAAATCGTCTATCGCTGCCTCGGCGAACGCCGCAAGCGATACGAAAGTGCCAACGAGCTGATCGAAGCGCTCCGCAACCCGCCGACCGCGCTCAACGTTGGCGTGCTGCGCACGCTCAAGGGCGTGCACCTGACGTTTACGGGCATCCTCAGCAAGCCGCGACGCGACGCGATCCGGGCCGCGCGCCGCGCCGGGGCGCTCGTCCACAGCGGACCATCCTCGAAGACGACGGTCATCGTCCGCGGACGACCCAACGCCTTACAGGCCGCCGGCCGCGACGGCGGCCGGAAGTTGATGGAGATCAAGCGCCTCCGCGAAAAGGGTCAGAAAGTCACCGTCCTCAACGAAACCCAGTTCTGGCGCCTCGTCAGCAAGCGGTAGCGGCTCGATGCGGGTGCTCATCGTCGAAGACGACGCGACGATTGCCGACTTTGTGGGCAAGGGGCTCGCAGAGGCCGGGTTTGCGATGGACACTGCGGCCGACGGCGAACAGGGCCTGGAACTTGCCATCCAGGGTGCTTACGACGTCGCCATCATCGACGTGATGCTGCCGAAGCTCGACGGTCTCTCGCTCATCGATCGGATGCGCGCCCGCGGCGTGCGGACGCCCGTGCTGATCCTGAGCGCGCGGCGGACCGTGGACGATCGCGTCCGCGGCCTGCAGGCGGGGAGCGATGACTACCTGACCAAGCCGTTCGCCTTCGCCGAGCTGATTGCGCGCGTCCAGGCCCTCATTCGACGCTCGACCGGCGCGACCGAGCCGACCCGCCTCACGGCCGGTGATCTGTCGATCGATCTGCTGACGCGAAGGACCGAGCGCGCCGGCGCCGCGCTCGATCTCCGCCCGCGAGAGTTTGCCCTGCTCGAGTACCTGATGCGCAACCCGGGCCGCGTGATCTCCAAGACAATGATCCTCTCGCATGTCTGGGGGTACAACTTCAACCCGGGGACGAACGTGGTCGACGTCCTCGTCTCGCGGCTGCGCGAGAAGATCGACAAGGGGTTCGAAACGAAGCTCCTGCACACCGTGCGCGGCGTCGGCTACGTGCTCGAGCCGCGGGGCGCCGCACAATAGTCGTCTTGGTTTGCCGCCAAAGCCTTTCACCGCTGAGGACACTGAACACGCAGAGGCTCTAACGCTTTCATTTGTCCGTAGTGTCCACCTTTAGGCGGACCGACTGACGTCCGGCTAAAGCCGGACACTACAAGCGACAAAGAACAGGCAATCGCTCTCATGCTCTTTGAAAAGGCTCTGCGAGCTCCGCGTTCTCAGCGGTGAATGGCTCTTGCAGAGTGACCTTGTGACACGGTACCAAAGCCGCTAACCTCCTCAGAACGTGGCCGACGAAACCCTGCTGCGCGCTGCCGCTCCCCCGTCCGGACGATTCGGACTGCGATTGGCGTTCTGGTACGCCGCGGTCTTCGTGGCGAGCTCGCTCGCGATCGTGCTCCTCACCTACACGCTGCTCGCCTCTTCGCTTGCCGAACGCGACCGGCAGATCGTCACTTCGACGCTTCGTGAATACGCGGCCCAATATGCCGACGGCGGTTTGCCAGCGCTTGGCCGTGCGGTCGATCTCGAGCAACGGTCGGGTCGACATGAGCGCCTGTTCGTGCGCGTGGTCCGCGGCGGCAGCGAAACGCTTTTCGTCAGCATGCCGCCGGAATGGAGCGACTTCGACGTCAGCGGCCTCGGCGGGCGAAGCGGCCTCTGGGAACAGGCGCAGTCTGGATCGCGCGCGGCGAAGCTCGAAGTCGCGTCGGCACGGCTCCCGGGTGGCACCCTGCTCCAGGTTGGCAAGAGCACTGAAAACCGCGAGGAGTTGCTGGCCCGGTTCCGGACGATTGTGACGCTGGTGTCGGTGGCCATTGTCCTTATCGGGCTGGCAGGCGGAATCCTGGTCACGCGGAGAACGCTCGAGCCGATTCATCGATTGATTGCCGCGGTCAGCGCCATCACCCGGACGGGGAGCACCGACACACGCGTGCCGGTTGGCACCGATCGCGATGCCATCAACGAGCTGAGCGCCTTGTTCAACCAGATGCTCGATCGCATCAGCACGCTCATCGAGGGCATGGGCAGCGCCCTCGACAACGTCGCCCACGATCTCCGCACGCCGATGACGCGGCTTCGCGGCGTGGCCGAGCGGGCGCTCGCCAGCGACCCGGCTGGAGGCAACCTCCAGGCACAGCGCGAGGCGCTCTCGACCTGCCTCGAGGAATCCGAGCGGATCCTGGCGATGCTCGATACGTTGATGGACATCTCGGAAGCGGAGACCGGCACGATGCGGCTCGCGCTCGCACCGGTGGATCTCGACGCGCTGGTCCGTGAAGTCGTCAGCGTGTACGAGGACGTCGCCGAAGACAAGCAGATCGATCTTCGCACCGCGCTCGATGAAGCGGTGAGCGTGACCGGCGATCGCGATCGCCTGCGCCAGGTGCTGGCCAACCTGGTCGACAACGCCATCAAATACACGCCACCGGGAGGACGGGTGACGGTCAGCGCTGCTGCCGACGAAGATTCCATTCGCATCGAGGTCGCCGATACAGGCATCGGGATCGCGGCGCACGATCTGCCGCGGATCTGGGAGCGGCTCTATCGCGGCGACCACAGCCGGGCCGAACGCGGCCTCGGCCTCGGCCTCAGCCTCGTGCGCGCCATCGTCCGGGCCCACGGCGGCACCGTAGACGTCCAAACCGAGCTCGGCCGTGGCTCGACCTTCACCATCCGACTGCCGAAGGGAACAGAACATCGTCGTTCGTAGTTCGTCGTTCTGGGTTCGTCGATTCTCGGTTCGCGGTTCTTGGTTCAGCGTTCGCGAACCCTGAACCAGAACCCAGAACCCAGAACGACGAACCCAGAACGACGAACTCCGAACGACAACATTACACCGTTGTAATAGTCCAGCAACGGCCTGGCAACGCTGCTCATCGTCTTATTAGGTGACCAGCCGCCCAACGAATATGCAGCGGCAGTCCTAATAGTAAGAAGGAGATCAGATAGCCATGAACAACCCCTCCCCGCGTCGCCTGTTGACCCGGGCCGGCGCCGGCGTCGCAGCCATCGCGTTTGTCGCATTCGCCGGATACAGCGTTGGACAGACTCAGCAGCCAAGCGCTCTCGTCGCCGCGTCCTCACCCTCGGTTTCATCACCCGCGCCAGTGCCCGGTACCTCGTATGCGGGTATCGTGAACGCGGTCGCGCCGGCCGTCGTCACCGTTCGCGTCGACAAGCGTGCATCGATGGTTCCGACCGGGATGCCGCAACTGCCCGACGACCCGATGTTTCGTGAGTTCTTCGGTCGCCGGCTGCCAGACTCGCGGCAACAGCGTGTCCCCCGTCAGTCGGGACTCGGGTCCGGTGTGATCACCACGCCTGACGGCTACATCCTGACGAACAACCACGTCATCGACGGCGCCGACCGCGTCCGCGTCGAGCTGACCGACAAGCGGACGTTCGACGCGAAGGTCGTCGGGACCGATCCGGCGAGCGACCTGGCGGTGCTGAAAGTCGACGCGCAGGGCCTGCACACGCTGCCGATCGGTGATTCGAACCGCGTCAGCGTCGGCGATGTCGTCCTCGCCATTGGTAACCCGCTCAGTGTCGGGCAGACCGTGACGATGGGCATCATCAGCGCGAAGGGCCGCGCCACTGGCGTCGGCGACGGCAGCTACGAGGACTTCCTCCAGACCGACGCCGCCATCAATCAGGGCAACTCCGGCGGCGCGCTGGTCAACCTGTCCGGCGAGCTCGTCGGCATCAACTCCCAAATCCTGACGCCAACCGGCGGCAACATCGGGCTCGGATTCGCGATCCCCTCGAACATGGCCCGGCAGGTCATGGATCAATTGAAGACCGACGGTAAGGTGAGCCGCAGCAAGCTCGGCGTCACGATCCAGAACGTGACGGCCGACATTGCCTCCAGCCTGAACCTTCCCAGCGTGGGCGGCGCACTGGTGAGCGGTGTTGAGCCCGACAGCGCGGCCGCGCGAGCCGGCCTGCGTCAGGGGGATGTCATCGTCGCGCTCGACGGTGAGAAACTCGCGGACAACAACGCGCTCCGCAACCGCATCGCCGGAACGAAACCCGGATCGAAGGTGGCAGTGGAGATCCTGCGTGACGGTCGCAGCCAGACGCTCAATGCGACGCTCGACGCTCAGCAGTCGGATGGGAAGACGCGAATCTCCGGACCTGACGGCGCTGATACGCAAGGCTTTGGCATGACGGTGCAGCCGTTGACGCCGGAGGTTGCGCGGGAGCTCGAATTGACCGGACGGCGCGAGGGCGTCGTCATCCGCGACATCGATCCTGATGGCGCAGCCGCCGCAGCCGGCCTCCGGCCTGGCGACGTCATCGCTCAGGTGAACGGCAAGGCCGTGACGTCCGCGAGCGAGCTGAAGTCGGCGCTCGGCCAGTCGACCAGCCGGCCCGCGCTTCTCCTCGTCGCGCGCAAGGGCGGCGACGCCTTCGTCACCCTCGGCGGCGCGAAGTAACTTCAGGCCGCGGCGCCACGCCACGGCAGGCAACGGCCGGGCGCTGCTCCATCCGAGCGGATGGCAGCACGCCCGGCCTTTCGTTTCTCAGCGAGGCCGGAGGACGACGACGGCGACCTTGCCGTCGGTCGTCATCAGGTCCCCAGTCGCATTGGTCAGCTCGGTCGGAACACCCGGCCGGCTCTCGAGCGCGTACCCAGCAACGGATCCCGCAAACCGCAAATCGTTGACGACTTTCTGGCGCTCGAGATCGATTTCCGGCTCGACGCGATGCGTGAAGGTTCTCTCCTCACGCGCGAACTTGATACCGATGTCGTGCGTCGCACTCGCCGCCCACACTGGCAGACCCTGATACGTTTCTTCCACTCGCCAGATGCGAACGTGATGGCGCCGATCGAACGTGTTGGTCTGCTTTTGGAACACGTGGTCCGGCGAGCGGCCGTTCAGTGACTGCAGCGAGACGGGACCGAGCTTGTATCCTCGGTCCACGGCCACGGCGAGGATTGTTTTCACGTCGGCGCGCAGTCCGAGCGCGACGGCCGTGTTCCAGCCAGCGGCATCGAACGCGTCCCGCAACGCGGTTTCGCTCGCGCTGAATACCAGGTTGATGACGTCGGCTGGCAGAGCCGGTGTTCCGGCGACGGTCCTCAACGGCTGCGCCGCCGCGATCATCAGCAATCCACGGTCCGGCGGGGCCTCCACCCGCGGCATACGCGCGGGCACGTCGCGCGTCGTCGTCAGCGTCTCCAGGACAAAATCGGTGCCGGTGCCGTAAACAATATCGGGACGTTCGAGCTCACGGACGCTGAACTCGGCACGCGCAAAGTCGTACAACTCAGGTGCCAGCGCCGCGAGCAGGACCGCGCCCTCGGCGCTCGACGGCGCCTCGCGTGGCGGTGTGATGCCCAGGATACGGCCATCCTGATCGATCGTCTCACGCGCGTTGTCGACGGCTGCGACCCTCGTCACGATCGGTATCGAGCTCCCAGATTTATCACTCCGTTCACCAGAGGAGAGCAGTTCACGAAAGTCGAGCCACAGCAACGCCTGCGGCGTCGACCAGGAGAAGGCTGCGGCTTGTCGAACCACACCACGGACAATCGTGCCGGCGGGAATGACGAGATCCGACGCCGCCGCATCGACTGTGAGCACTGCCGACACCGGATCTCCGGTGCGGGAGGTCGCCGACGACAGGGCGCTGGTCAGTCGTAACTGAAGACGAGATCCGGCGGCGAGCACGGCCGTTTGCTTGCTCGATGCACGCGGGTCCTGGTGCAGAACGCGTGAGGCGATCAACGAGGCCGGTACCGCCGCTGTAGCGATGAGAAGCACCAGCAGTTGCAGTGCGACTGGGACGAGGCTCACAAGATGCCTACTTCAGACCGGCCAGCAGCGCGCGAGCGTCCTTGAGGAGCACGAGATCCTCGTCGCCGCCCTTCCACTGCGCGATGAGGCGCTCGGACAGCTCTCGGGCCTGATCGGAACGCCCGAGGCGCGCGTAGATTTCGGCCAGTCGGATCTGGGCGTTGAACGACTGTTCCTGGCTTTCGCTCCCGTAGTCCTTGCGTTCGAGGATGGCCTCGAACCGCTTCGCGGCTTCGTCAGGACGATTGGCGCGGAGAAGCCCCATGGCGAGCGAATCGAGCGTGGCGGCGTTGGGATCAATGACATACGCGGACTCGAAGGACTCGACGCCCTTGGCCGCGCGTCCTTCAGCGAGCTCGACTTCGCCTTGCACAATCTCGAAGTGCGCGCGTTCCGCTGCGGTGTTCCGGTTGACCGACGACGCGGCGGTCGCGTCGCCGGCCGTTTTGGCCATCAGGCCGAGCGTCGCTCGCGCTTGTGCCGCCCGGCCCGACCGCGCTTCTTCCTTCCCGAGGCGGCTGAGCCATTCCGGCGCCAGCCTGGAGGTGTTCGCGAGGCGGTGCACGGCGTCGAGCTCCTCTGCGGCCGCTTGCGCCATTCCCTTCGCGCGGTAGGTGCGCGCGAGGAACAGGCGGTCCCGAAACTCGCTCACCTGGGCCTTGTTCGTGCGATTGATGACGATCGCCTGCTTGAAGTGATCGATGGCCGCGCTGTAGCGACCGCGATAGGATTCGAGCAATCCGAGAGACCGGTGTCCTCGCGCCTGGCTGTTGCTGGATTTTTCGGCGAGCATCTGCTCGAAATGGGCGGTGGCCCGATCAAGGTCGCCAAGCCGGATGAGCACGAACCCGTATTCGTGATTGACGATCGAGTCGGTCTTGAGCGCTGGGCTGAGATCGAAAGCGTGCTGGTACTGCTTGACGGCCTCCTGGTCGTTCCGCAGCGCCGAATACGATGTCGCCAGGTTGACATACGCGTTGGCGTTCGACGGGTTGAGCGCGATGACCCGCTTGAAGGCCTCCACCGCTGGCTCGAACTGGCGCACACCCGCCAGATTGGTCCATCCCAACCTGAACCAGGCCGCCTGATCATCGGGGTACTCGGCCAGGTAGGTGCGATACGCCGAAATTGCCGACTCGCGGTTGCCGCGCGAATCTTCGGCGAGCGCCGTAATCCACAGTCGCTCGCGATGGCTGAGCCGATCGAGAAGACTGAGCGCTTTGACGAAACGCGCCTCGCCCTCCTGGCGATGCTGACGGTTGGGGCTGAGATAGTAGGCATGACCGAGCGCGGCGTGGGCCATCGCGAACTCGGGATCGACCACCGTCGCCTGCCGCAACTGCTCCATGCGAACGTCGTCCTCCTCAGTGCGGGAGCTCTCGGCATAGAGCCGCAACGCTTCGAGCGATGCGGTCGTCGCCCGTGGCAGCGCCACCTTCTGAGCCGAGACGCTATTCAGTGATTCACCGAGATTGCGCCGCACGCGGGTCGCGAGCTCGTCGAGCGCGGGCAACACGCCGTCCTTGCTGCGTGCCTGCGCCGAGTCGGTCTGGACGGCCGCCCGCGTCTGCGGATCGATCACCTTGGCGGTGATCGTGTACGAGTCGCCGACGGCGGTGATGCTGCACGCGAGCACCGCCTTAATCCGCTCGCGCAACGCGATCTCTGAGGCGAGCGCCTCGTTCAGCGGCGCTCCGGCGTCTTTCTTCATGAGCCGGAGCGTTTCCTGCACCCGACTCGAGGGAAAGACGTTGACGTACTGAGATTGCGCAATCGCGACGTCGAGGGCCACGCGCAGCGACCGGTCGAAGACCGGGTCGCCCGTGAGGTTCTCGAAGTCGGTAATCACGATCCAGTCGCGCTGGTTGAAGGCCAGCGCGCGCTGCGAGATGCTGAGTTGCATCGGCCACAGCCACCACGCCAGCCCGCTGGCGGCGACAATGCCGAGCGCGACCACGGCCGCGAGCTGCCATTTCGGCCGCGTGCGCGCGCGAACGGGTGGCGCGATGGCCGTCCGCGTCTGCGGCAACTCGACCGCTCCGAGATCGATTCGGAGATCCTTGAACGACTGATAGCGCTCATCGGGTTCCTTGGCGAGCGCCCGGCGAAAAACGTGCTCGAGCCCCGGCGGCGGGTCTTTGAGATAGCGATCGAGCGGCGGCGCCGGCTGGTTCAAGATGACATCGGCGGTCGCAAATGCCGAGTCCTTCATGAACGGATGCGTGCCGGTCACCATCTCGTACAGGCACACGCCAAGCGCGAAGATGTCGGCGCGGGAATCGACCGGCAGGCCTTTCAGCTGCTCGGGTGCCATGTACGCCGGCGTGCCCGTGATCTCGCCGGTGGACGTCATGCTCGGGCCGTCGACGCGGCCTCCGTCCGCCCCGCGGATGGACACGTGCTTGGCGATGCCGAAGTCCATGACTTTGGCGTGGCCGTCGGAGGTCAGCATCACGTTGGCCGGCTTCAGATCGCGATGAACGATGCCGCGCTGGCGCGCGAATTCGAGCGCTTCGGCAATCTCCGAGGCAATGCGCAGGGCGTCGGCCATCGGCAACGGGCCGCGGGCGAGACGGGCCTTGAGCGTCTCACCCTCGACGAGCTCCATGGCGATAAAGGGGATTCCCGGATCTCCCGCCGCAGGCGCGCCCTCGCCGACCTCGTAGACCTTCGTGATGAACGGATGATCGAGCCGCGCCGCAGCGTTGGCTTCTCGCAGGAGACGCCGTCGTGCCGTCTCGTCGGGAGCCTGGCCTTCAGGCAGGAACTTGAGCGCGACCTTGCGATCGAGTCGAAGATCCTCCGCCAGATACACCTCGCCCATCCCCCCCTGGCCGATTTTCGAGAGAATGCGGTAGTGTGAAATCTGGCTGCCGATCACGGCGCCTCCGGGCGTGACGGGTGTGCCGCGATCCTACGCGGGGGCTCTGGGGATGGCAAGTGGAGGAAGCGGATAAGTCAAAAAGAACTGTCTAAAGCTTCTCACCGCAGAGAGACCGTGTTGCAAGTCAACGGGTCTGCGCGAAGTCTGGTCGAAAGGGTTGGCCCGTCTTGAGCACCCCGAAGGCCAGGTGGACGAGTTTGCGCATCACCGCGCCCACGATGAGCATCCGGTGTTTGCCGTCGGCGAGTAGCCGCGCCTGCAGCCGCTGCGCGATCGGGTTACAGCGCAAGGCAGTGAGCGCCGGAAAATACAGAGCCTTGCGAATCGCCGGGGCGCCGAGCTTCGAGAGGCGCGGGCGACGGCGCAGGGAGGTTCCAGAGCGACCCTCGCGTGGCACGACGCCCGCAAAGGCCGCCGCCGCGCGGGCCTGGCGGAAGCGGCCCATCGAACCGAATTCGGCGAGCAGCACCGCGGCCGTCGCGTCGCCGATCCCCGGAATCGACGTCAGGAGGTCGCGTTGCTGGCGCAGGTGCGGGTGCTGATCGACATGCGCGCGGATGCGCAGCCGAACGGCCTCCATCTCCGCTTCGAGGAGTGCAATCACATGCGTGAGAGAATCGCGCACCTCGGCCGACGGGTCGGCGGCGAGCCGGTTGCGCTCTTGCGTGCGCATCCCCTCGAGCGCGTCGAGCCGGCGCACAAGGGCCTGCAGTGCGCGCACCTCTGGCGGCAGAGGTACCCATGGCCGCGGCTGCTGCGTCGCACAGAACTGCGCAATCAGCCGGGCATCCGTCGGGTCGGTTTTGGTGCGGGTCAGACAACTGCGCGCATACGCCTCGATGATCGCGGGATTGACCACACTGACCACGAGGCCTGCATCCGCGAGGGTCTCTGCCACTCCGTCGCCATAGGTACCCGTGGCCTCCAGACACGCGTGCACCGGGCCTGCGTGGTAGCGCGCGATCCAGCTCCGCAGCGCGGCGTGGCCCGCGGCGTCATTGGCAAAGGCTTTCACCCGCACGCGCGCGTCTGGCAACCGGAGCGCCACATCGTACTTCCGCTTGGCGATGTCAATCCCGAGATACGCGTATGCCATCGATTCCTCCGTGCTCCGCGACGTCGTGTGCTGATCAGCCTTGTGCATTCATGCTCAGCTCCGCAGGAGCGGCATTCGAGACCGTCCGATCTGTCCGACGTCACACAACGGGCCCCGGGCACTCCTCTCTGCGCCGGGCTAGCAGCCAATCCGCCGACCAGTGTCACCGAGGCCCTCTCCCGGCGTCCCGGAAGTTTCCAGGCTATGGAAATGTGGAAATCTCACAAACCGAGATTCCCACATTTCCACAGCCATCATTCAATTCATACTGAACATACAAGGCCGCTGAGTCCGCAGAGAAAGATCATATTGCTCTGCGTCCTCGGCGCGGTCCGCGGTGAAATGCTTTTTGGCAGATTTGACGGCGTCGTATATGGTCAGCCTAGCCCCGAAACGTGTCGAGACGCCCGCTCTCGACGAGCCCCGCAAAAGCCTCGACGAGGTCTGGGCGTCGCCACCCGCGCTCGGCCTGCGCTCGCAGGATGGCGATCGCTTCCTGCGGAGTGTGCGGCCCTTGATACGGACGGCGAGTCGTCACCGCGTCGTAGACGTCGACGAGCCCGACGATCTGCGCGACGAGCGGTATGTCGTCGCCGCGCAGTCCGTCAGGATAACCGGACCCATCGTACCGCTCATGGTGATGCCGCACGATCGGTCTGACCGACTCGAGCGATCGCAGGTTGGCGCAGAGGGCATCGCCGACGGTCGTGTGGGACTTCATCAACTCGAATTGCGGGGCGTCAAGCGGTCCGGTTTTCCTGAGCACCTCATCGGGGATGGCTAGCATCCCGATGTCGTGGAGGAAGCCGCCGCGGCGGAGCGCGTGCAGGTCTTCCTCGCTCAGGTTGAGTGCCCTGCCGAGCGCGGTGGCGTAGTTCGCCATCCGGTGGCAGTGGCCTTCGGTGTTGCCGTCCCTCGCCTCGACGAGCAGGGCCATCGCGACGATGAGCGACGCCGCCGAATCGAGGTCGTCGGTATAGCGTTTGATGCGCACGAGGGAGCGAACCCGGATCATCAGTTCCTGAGGGTCGACCGGCTTCGCGAGGAAGTCGTCGGCGCCGGCTTCGAGCCCTTCGAGCCTGGCGTCCCGTTGCGCCTGGCCCGTCACCATCACGACCGGTGTCAACCGATGCGCAAGATCCTGTTTCAGGCGGCGGCAGACGTCTATGCCGCTGAGGCCGGGCATGTTCACGTCGAGAAGGACCAGGTGCGGGCGCACCTCCGGCAGCGCATCGAGCGCCGCCTGACCGTCGTGGAAGACGTCCGCGTGGTACCCCTCCTTCACCAGGAGCCGTCGGAGGACCTCGGCCACGACCGGCTCATCATCCACGATCATCACGCGCGTGATTGGCCGCGAACCTCCTGTCTCAGGATTCGACATAGTTCCATCACCGCCGCCAACGCCACCCCGATCGGCGTGTTCAGCATACCCGAGATGGAATAGTGTCGAGGTGGTAAAGGCACGAGTCACAGGAGACCAGAAGATCAGGAGGCGTGTGGTCTTAGAAACCTTCCTCCGGATCTCCTGGTGACGACACGAAACGCCATCTCAATGGCGCGAACGAGCGCAGCGAGTGAGCCACGCGAGCGGCCCGCCTTCGCGCCGGAGGCGCTTCGGCGAGGTCTCGCCGTAGCTTTAGCGAAGGCGGAAGCGCGCCGTCGCCAGCGGCGCGCGAGAGCGCGTGTCGGGGAGTCCGAGGGGCGAAGCCCCTCGGGAAAGACTAGAAGCCGTCTCATAAACAGCGCGAACGAGCGGAAGCGAGTGAGCCACGCGAGCGGAGCGGGGCGTCGGGGTCCCCGCGAGCGAGCGTGTAAGGGGGTCCGGGGGACGAAGTCCCCCGGATGAGACTAGTGCGCGAGGTTCTTCGCCAGCAGCGACCCAGCCTTGGCGCCGGCTAACGCGCGACGACGATGCTCGGCGGCCGCCGGTCCATCTTTCATCAACGACGCCGCAAACTCCATTTCGGCGCTCGACCCGGTCATCGTGATCGCCTTCTGAACGAGCGCATAGCCATCGACGCCGTTCGGCTCGTCCCGCAGGGTCCACTTGGCGCGGTCGCCCTTCGAGAGCATGTCCCATTTATAGATGTGGCTCGCCTGGCGATAGGACTCGACCAGATACCCGGCGTCGAACCAGGCCAGCGGATCGTTCGATCCGCTGGCGGCCTGGGCCCGCTTCAACAGCGCCGACATCAGATCGCCCGCGGCCTCGCGGTTCCGCGCTACGTAGATGGTCGCGCGCCGCATGTTCTCCATGCGGGCAAGGATGGGCGCGTCAGCAGACAGCAAGCGCAGCGTGTCGGCAGTAAGGCGCGTGGCGTCGTACGAGGCGTCCGGCGAATCCCAACTTTGTCCTTTAGCCCAGGGAAGGAGCGGCGCCGAGCCGGCGTCGAACGCGTGACAAATGAGAGGGGGCCCCGCCTCGGCGGCGCCAGCGACGGCGACGAGGATACCGAGAGCGAGAAGCGTGCGAGTGAGGTGTTGGCGTGAAGTCGACATGGTTCAAAACCTCCTATGCAGGGTCAGACGAAGACCCGCACTGAAGTGTCGCTGCTAAAAGGCTCACGTGTCAGTGAGTTGCAGTGAGTGTAACGGTTAGTAACCTGCACCGGGCGCCGCCCGGCGGCCGGAATCTGGTTCATACTGGACCAAAGAGACCACGGACGTGGACCCGTCAGCCGACGAGATTCGCCTTCAGCTCGACCGCGTGCTTGCAAGCGGCGTCTTCGCCAACGCCGATCGCATGAGCGGTTTTCTCCGCTATGTGGTTGACCGCGCGCTCGCCGGAGAAGGCGATCAGGTCAAGGAATACGTGGTCGGCGTCGCCGTTTTCGGGCGCACCGAGGAGTACGACCCTCGGCTCGATTCGATCGTCCGCGTCGAAGCCCGACGGCTGCGGGCGAAGCTCGACGAGTACGATTCGGGTGACGGGCGGCACGACTCCATCGTCATTCACGTCCCGCGCGGCAGCTATGCTCCCACGTTCGAACGGCGCGTGGCAGGTGCCGCCGCGACCGGGCACCTTCCGATCAATTCGGAGCGCGCCGGGCGCCCCAACTGGCGACCTGGGCTCGTTGCGCTCATCGTCGCGGGCCTGCTCGCGCTGCCGGTGGGGGTGGCGATCTGGCAGTCGGGCGTCTGGACGTCGGTTGGCCGCGCCACGCCTATCGTCACCATCGCGGTGCTGCCATTCACCGAGTATTCGAGCGGGACGGCCGACGAGCTTCTGGCCGCGCGCCTGACCGACGGGGTCACGAGCGAGCTGGCGCGAGTCCGCACGCTCGGCGTCGTGTCCTACACGAGCGCCCAGCAGTTTGTGGGCACGCGGCGGCCGCTCAGGGAGATCGCGCAAACCCTGAACGCCGAGTTGATTCTGGAGGCGAGCGTCTCGACGGAAGGCGAAGGGGTGCGCGTCAGCGCGCGTCTGGTCGACGCGACCATCGATCGCAAGGTCTGGGTGGGCGATATTATCGGCCGGCTGTCGGACCCGCGTGATTTGGAGCGGCGCATCGCCGCGGCGGTCGGCCCGGCCGCCGAGCAGACGCGAAACCGCTAGCAGCCCGTGGTGCAAGTCCAGCGTCGCACCGAGACGGGCGAGGCGCCCCGCTGGCAAGGCGCGACGAGGGAGAATATTCGGCATATTTGAACGAGGAGCAACGCCGCCAGCGGGGATGCATCGCCCGTCGAATGCAGCTGGACTTGCACCACGGGCTGCTAGGGCCACCCGGCGTCATTCCGCCGTCATTACTGTTGTTGCTGCTGTTGCTGCTGCTGTCGTTCGCCCTCCTGGCCCTCTTGGACTCCCTGGCACCCTTGGCCCTCGGACCCCTGGCCTCCTGATCTAACCTCCGCCTCCTTCGACACAAATGTACCCTCGCCTCAAGAATACGACGGTTGTGTCCCTAGGCGTAGTGAGCAGCGAGCAGGGCGCCGCTTCACGCGTCGACCCGGGTCACCGCACCCGTCGCCGTCCGCTGAAGAAAGGCGGATCGGATCAGTGCATCCACGACCGCTTCGCACGACGGCAGGTCGAGACCCCAGAGTCGCGCCGCCTGCGGCAGGGTCAGCCGCAGCCCAGGCATCTCCAGGAACTCGCTCCGCACGCGGTCGACGAGCTGGTGAAATTCGAGGGTATCGAGATTGAGAGGCAACATGGCCTTCGAGCCAATCCAGGTTGGCGTTTGCGAAAGCAAGACGTGATCCGCGCGAGGTGTGCGACAATTCCGCGGCGTTTTCAGCGAGTCGAATTCCCAAGGCGATGGGACGATTCGAACGGTGAGCATTTATGTATTATCGTTGGTGTAATCCTACATAAATGTCATGCGCCCGTCTTGACGGCACCCGCAGGGCTCTGAAGTGCGGGGAAAACAGCGGCGCGAGCGGGCGCTCGGGGGGCAGCGTTCTTGCTCTTCCTTAATGGTTTCATCCTTAAGTAGGTTTCATCCTTAAATAGTTTTCATCCTTAAATAGTTTGATCCTCGAATAGTTGCATTCTCAAATCGTTTCAATCGTCCGAAACAGTCTGGACGCGGAGGGTCGGTGAGCATCAGAGACGTGGCGGTGCGTGACGAGGATTCGGCGCTTTGGACGCTCGAGGAAATCAGCCGACTGGTGTCGGCGAGCGGCAACGCCTCGGAAACGCTGAACAACATCGTTCACCTAATCCAGCGCCGGTTCAGCACCGACGTCTGTTCGGTCTACCTGCTCGAGCCCGATCGCGCCAACCTGGTCCTTGCTGCCACGGTGGGGTTGCGCGCCGAGAGCGTCGGCCGCGTCAGGATGCGGCTCTCGGAGGGACTCGCCGGACTCGTCGCCGAACGCCTCCGGCCACAGTTCGTCGCCGATGCACCGACGCACCCGCGCTTCAAGTATTTTCCCGAGGCGGGCGAAGATCCCTACCGCTCGTTCCTCGGTGTTCCGATCATCGAACGAGGCCTGCTCCAGGGGGTCCTGGTCGTCCAGACGATCGACGCCCGGACGTTCGGCGCCGAAGACATGCGCCTGCTGACGATGGCCGGCGCGCAGCTGGCGCCGATGGTGACCGAAGCGCGAACGCTCGGGCAGTTCGTCGCCCCTGCGCACCAGCGGCTGGGCGCGCTCGCGCAGAATCTCTGGTGGAGCTGGGATCCCGATACGACCAGTCTCTTTCGCGAGCTCGATCCGGTCCTCTGGCGCACCCTCGACAACAATCCCGTGGCCCTGCTGCAGCAAATCCCGATCGACAAGCTCGAGGAACGGGCCTCGCAGCTGGCGCTCCACAGCCGCATCAACTACGCCTATCGCCGCCTTCAGGAGTATCTGCACTCGACCCACACCTGGGGCGCCCGGCACGCAGGCGTCCTCTGGGCGCGACCGGTCGCGTACTTCTCGGCGGAGTTCGGCATCCACGAATCGCTGCCGATCTATTCGGGCGGCCTCGGCATCCTGGCCGGCGATCACATCAAGAGCGCCTCGGACCTCGGCATTCCGCTCATCGGCGTCGGCCTCTACTACGACCAGGGCTACTTCCGCCAGCGCCTCGATCGCGACGGCTGGCAACACGAGGACTACATCGACGTCGATCATCGCTCGCTGCCGATGCGGCCGGCGCTCAGCCAGGGTGTCCCGGTGACCGTCTCGGTCGAGACGCGCACCGGAACGATTGCCGCGCGCGTCTGGCAGCTCTCGGTCGGCCGCAACACGCTGCTCCTCCTCGATTCCAACGTCGAAGGCAACCAGCCCGAGGATCGCGAGCTGACGGCACGACTCTACGGCGGCGATGACCGGATTCGCATCCGCCAGGAGCTCCTCCTCGGCGTCGGCGGCGTCCGCGCGCTTGCCGCGCTCGGCATTGCGCCGGGCGTCCTCCATCTCAACGAGGGCCACAGCGCTTTCGCGCCCCTGGAGCTCGTCCGTCAACGCATGGTGGTCGAAGGCGTCGATGCCTGGGAAGCGATGCGGCGCGTCGCACCGCAAGTCGTCTTCACCACGCATACGCCGGTCCCCGCTGGCCACGACCGCTTCACGCCGGCTCTTGTCGAAGAGCACCTCGGCCCGCTGCGGGAATCCCTGGGCGTCGATCGCGACCGGTTTCTTGGCCTCGGACGCGTGAACCCGTCGGATGGCAACGAAACGTTCTGCATGACGGTCCTCGCGCTCAAGTCGTGCCACCGCGCCAACGCCGTCTCGTCGCTGCACGGCCAGGTCTCGCGTGCGATGTGGAGCCCTCTCTACCCCGATCGCAGCGAAGACCGCGTGCCGATTGGCCACATCACCAACGGCGTCCACGTGCCGACATGGCTGGCACCGCAGATGCGCCAGGTGTACGACCGCCACCTTGGTCCCAACTGGACCGCGCGGGCGAGCGATGCCTCGCTCTGGGATCGCATCGACGCGATCGACGACGGCGAGCTCTGGGAGACGCACCAGACGCTGAAGGTGCAGCTCATCGAGACCGTCCGACGCCGAACGGCGCATCAGGCAGAGCGTCGCGGCGAGCCCGCCGAGCTCGTCGCGCCGCTCCGCCGCGCCCTCAGTTTCGACGCGCTGACCATCGGTTTCGCGCGGCGGTTCGCGACCTACAAGCGCGCCACGCTGATGCTGCGCGATATCGAGGCGTTCGCGGCGCTCGTCAACAACGCGACGATGCCGGTCCAGTTCGTCTTCGCCGGCAAGTCGCATCCACACGATGGTCCGGGCAAGGCGCTGCTGCGCGAGATCGCTCAGCTGACCCGCGATCCGCGCTTCGCTGGCAAGCTCGTCTTCGTCGAGGACTACGACATCAATGTCGGCCGCCACCTCGTGCAGGGCGTCGACGTATGGATCAACAATCCCCGCCGGCCGCTCGAAGCGTGTGGCACGAGTGGCCAGAAGATCGTGCTCAACGGCGGGCTCAACCTGTCGATTCTCGACGGCTGGTGGGCGGAGGCCTACGACGGCGTCAACGGGTTCGCGATCGGCATGGGCGAAACGCACACCTCGATTGACGTGCACGACCGGCGCGACGGCGAATCATTGCTCGAGGTCCTGCGCGATGTCGTCGTGCCGCTGTACTACAACCGGGATCGGGACGGCCTGCCGCGCGAGTGGATCGCGCGCGTCAAACGCGCGATCCGCACGCTCGGCTGGCGTTTCAGCGCCGACCGCATGGTCAAGGACTACCTGCTCAAGGCTTACATCGCGGCGGCCGGCGGTACCAGCAGCGACGTCAGCCGCGTCTGACGTCTTGGCTACTTGATCTCGAAGGTGATGTGCGCGTTGACGCGGTAGGCAACGATCTTGTTCTTCTCAACGACGCCCTCGGCATTCTTGATCCAGATCGACCTGATGTTCTTGACTGTCTTGCCGGCATCCTTGACGGCGGACTGCGCTGCGTCTTCCCAGCTCTTCCCGGACTGCGCGATCACTTCGATGACTTTGTGAATAGCCACGGCGGTCCCTCCACGGATGAGATTGGTGATGAAAATCCCAAGGCGGTTGTGGCCCAGGCGATCGGGACAGTATAAGGCGCTCGGTGTTTTGAGAGTGTCGGAGGCTCCCGATCACGCGACGCTAGGTCGCCGAAGTGTTGTTGCACGACCAGGGCGACCGCACCGCGGAGCCCGCGGCTGAGTTGAGGGATCTACACCAAGAATTTGCGTGAGCCTTGAGCCCTTACGCCGCGCTGTGAATCAACGGAATCCAGAGGTCGTCTTCCTCGACCTGCGAAACAGATTCCGGGCGAAACGCCATCGCCGGCAACGTTCCCGTGTGAAGCAATCGCAACGCCTGGCGCTCCGCATCCAGGCGCAGCGGAACCATCGGCACCGCAACCTGCTGCGATCCGGTCCCATCCGCCACTTCCAGGACAAGGCTGGAAATCGTCTGCGCCCGCGAATCGATGACGAAACCGACGAGCTTCCCGAGTTCCCGATCGTCTGCTGCGCGAACGCTCAACCGTGCCAGTCCTAGACTTCGAGCCTCGGTCCGCAACGCCGGAAGATACTTCGGATGACTCATGGTCAGCTCCTGCTGATTCTGAGCAAAAGGAGTACCACTTCTTCCGGGCCTAGAACCTTGGCTTTTCTGACACTTGCGACCGGCCGGTGTATCACTGTAGGCTTTCGCTTTCATATCCGGCTCGATGCTCAGCTGGCGCTGAGGGTCGATCTCGACCGTTCTCAATTGCTTTGGAGCACCCGACTTGGGGAGTTTCTCCCCTGGCGTTCCTCCACTGGAGCTTTGTCAATGACGCGTGTGCTGACGATCGCCGGGCTACTCCTGACCTTCGCCGTTCCCGCCGCAGCCCAGACCAAAGGCCGCATCAGCGTCGGTGGCACAGTGACCTACGTCAAGCCGACCGACAGCGAGGTGGGACCGCTCGTTGGTTTCGGTGGCCTCGTGCGGCTCAACCCGAAAAAAGGTTGGGGGTTTGCCGGCGGGCTCGGCTGGTTCCGCGCCGACGTGGACGAACCGGTGGCCGGCCAGACGTTCGCGAAGCTGCGCGTGCGGCCGGTGATGGGCGGAGTGGCCTATACAATCGGCGAGCAGCCCGTACTCATCAGCTTCTCCGTCGTCGCCGGACCGTCGTTCAACGATCTCGACTTCGACGAGGACTTTCTCAACCGGTTGCCTCCTGGCCCACGCGTGCCGGAACTCGACGCGAAGAATAGCTTCGCGGTGCGGCCGGGCGTCGGCGTCACGTGGACGGTCGCGTCGCGGGTGGCAATCATCGGGTTTGCCGGCTACAGTTTCAATCGGCCGGACCTTATTTACCGCAGCGCCGACGGAACCGAGTATCGCAATCAGTGGACGGCGGATGCCATTCTGCTGAGCGTCGGCGCGGTCTACTCGCTCTTCTAGGGCCACGGATTACACGGATAACACGGATTCGTTTGTGAGTGACTAGCAACCACCCGTGAAGGCCCTCGTCCTGGCCCGGGGCAAGGGCACGAGGATGCAGCGCGTCGACGAGGCGGCGACCATCGACGAAGCGCAGTCGCGCGTGGCCGACTCCGGCCTCAAGGCGATGATCCCGTTTCGGCGGCCGTTTCTCGACTACATCCTCAGCTCGCTCGCCGACGCCGGATGCCTGGACATCTGCCTGGTGATCGGACCCGAGCACGACGCCGTCCGAGATTACTACGAGCGCACGCGTCCTCCAGAGCGCGTGCGCGTCGCTTTTGCCATTCAAGAGCAGGCACGAGGCACGGCTGACGCAGTCCTGTCGGCTGAGTGGTTCGTGCAAGAGGCGCCGTTCCTGGTCCTCAACGCCGACAACTACTACCCCGTGGACGTCTTGCGCGCGCTCGTCGCGCTCGATGGCCCAGGATTGCCGGCGTTCCGCCGTTCAACGCTCATCGAGCAGAGCAACATCGATGCGGAGCGAATCCGCAGCTTCGCGTTCCTGACCGTCGACCAAACCGGCACACTGGTGGACATCCTCGAGAAGCCCGATCCAGCCACGTTCGCGCGCCATTTTGGCGACGATGCGATCGACGGGGGGCACGGGAGACATGACGTGAGGGTCAGCATGAACTGCTGGCGGTTCGGGCCAGCGATCTTTACTGCCTGCCGGAGCATCGAGCTCTCGCCGCGCGGCGAGCTCGAGCTGCCCAACGCCGTTCGTTATGCTGTGCGGGTCATGGGCGAACGCTTCCGCGCGATTCCGGTAGACGCGGGCGTGCTCGACCTCTCGCGCCGGGAAGACATCGCCGAGGTTGAACGTCGGTTGTCGGCGTTCGAGCCGCGTCCCTAACCACCGATTACACGGACCGCGTCCCGAGAGCCACGGATTACACGGACAACACGGATTGGGGTTTAGTGAGATAGCTTCTAGTCAGAGGATCGCACGTCGACGATGATTGCGCCGGATCTTGCACAAGCGCTCGAAGAAGCCGGGCTCAGCGCCGCGGTCGCCAGCGCCCGCGCCTCCAGGCTTCGGCGCGTGCTGGCGGCGCTTGGGACAGAGCGCCGTGACATCGACACATGGGCTGCCTGGTTCGTTCCCGGCCGCGTCGAAGTCCTCGGCAAGCACACCGACTATGGGGGCGGCCGCAGCCTGATCTGCGCGGCCGAACGCGGTTTCGACGTCGTCTCGGCGCCACGCGCGGACGGACGCGTGGCGCTGACTGACCTCGGTCGGGGCGCACGCTTGATGCTCGAGCTCACGGGGCTCCACGGACCACCGCCAGCGGTCAGCTGGTCAACATACCCGTTGACCGTGTTGCGCCGTCTCTCTCGCAACTTTCCCGAGATGCGCCACGGCATTGACCTCGTGTTCGAGAGCGACCTGCCGTCGGCGGCGGGCATGAGCAGCTCCAGCGCGCTGATGATTGCCGTTCTGCTCGCGCTCGTCCACGCGAACCGGCTCGATAAGACCGCGGCCTGGACGGGTAACCTTCGGAACGGACCCGAGGACCTGGCGGCGTACGCGGCGACGATTGAAAACGGGCGAACATTTCGAGACCTGATCGGTGAAGGCGGCGTCGGCACGGAAGGTGGCAGCGAGGATCACACGGCGATCCTCTGCAGCGAACCGTCGCGGGTCGGACAGTACGCCTTTTGTCCAACTCGCCGCGAGCGGTCGATTCCGCTGTCGGACGGACTGGTCTTCGCCATCGGCGTCAGCGGCGTCGCCGCGAGCAAGACCGGAGAGGCGCGAGACGACTACAACCGCGCGTCGCGAGTTGCGGGACGGGTGTTCGAGCGTTGGCTCGAGGCGACCGGCCGGCGCGACGAGTCGTTGGCTGCCGCCATCTCCTCCTCTGACGAAGCGGCTGACCGGCTGCGCGCGACGCTGAGCGGCGACCAGGAGCTGCTCGACCGGTTCGATCAGTTTTTCGAAGAGAGCACCCGGCTGGTCCCGACCGCCGCCGATCAGCTCGAGCACGGGGACTTGGAGGGATTCGGTGTCACGGTGGCGCGGTCGCAGCACCTTGCCGAAAGGCTGCTGCGCAACCAGGTGCCGGAGACGGAAGCGCTTGTCAGGACGGCTCGCGAGCTCGGCGCGTGGGCGGCGTCGGCCTTCGGTGCGGGATTTGGCGGCAGCGCGTGGGCGCTCATCGAACAGTCCCGCGGCGGCGCTTTCCTCGATCAGTGGCAGAATGCGTATGCTGCCGCGTGCCCGTCGGTCGCCGCGCGCTCACGGTTCTTCCTGACCAGGCCGGGGCCGGCGGTCGTAGAGTTGAGTGAGTGAGGTGAAATCTCGATTAGGAGTACCAGCTCCCATGTCTGACACGAACTCCACCAACCCAGATCGCCGTACGTTTCTCCAACTCGCTGGCGCCCTCGTTGGTGCGTCAGTGGCCGGGGCGAGCGCGGAGGGCACGCCGGCAGCCGCTCAGCAGCCAGGTGGAACACTCTCGCCCGGCTTCGCGGCGCCGCCGATTCCGGAAGTCCGGATCGGATTCGTGGGGGTTGGTGGCCAGGGCGGGGCCCACGTCCGCAACATGCTGGGCGTTCCCGGCGTTCGTATCACGGCGGTGTGCGACATCGCTGAAGAGCGCGTCAAACTCGTCCAAAAGTGGGTCGTCGAGGCGGGGCAAAAAGAACCGACGGCCTACGCGCGCGGACCGCGCGACTTCGAGCGATTGTGCGAAACCGAGGAGCTCGACCTCGTCTTCAACGCGACGCCGTGGGAATGGCACGTGCCGGTGTGCGTGGCCGCGATGAAGAACGGTAAGCACGCAGCGACCGAGGTCCCCGCAGCGATGACTCTCGACGACTGCTGGCAGCTCGTGGAGGACGCGGAAAAGCATCGCAAGCACTGCGTCATGATGGAGAACTGCAACTACGACCGACCGGAGATGATGGTCTTCAACATGGTGCGCCAGGGTCTCTTCGGCGAGATTCTGCACGCCGAGGGCGGCTACCTTCACGATCTGCGGAGCATCAAGTTCTCCACCAAGGGCGAGGGGCTGTGGCGCCGCGCCTGGGCGTCGAAGGTCAACGCGAACCTCTACCCCACCCACGGTCTCGGCCCGGTGGCCAACTGCATGGATATCAATCGCGGTGACCGATTCGAGTACCTCGTATCGATGAGCGGACCATCGCGCGGTCTGCAGGCGTGGGCCCAGGAACACTATCCGGCCGACGCGCCGCAACGATCCGAGAAGTTCGTGCTCGGCGACGTCAACGTCTCACTCATTCGCACTGCAAGGGGCCGGACCATCTACGTCAGCCACGACACCAACCTGCCTCGCCCGTACAGCCGTATTCACATGGTCCAAGGAACCAAGGGAATCTTTCAAGGCTATCCGGATCGTGTCTACATCGAAGGCCGGAGTCCCGAACACGGCTGGGAAGAAGCGAAGACCTACCTCGATCAGTACGACCATCCACTGTGGTCGGACCTGACGAAGCGCGCCGAGGGCGCGGGCCACGGCGGCATGGACTACATCGAGGACTATCGGCTCATCAAATGCCTGCATGAGGGTCTCCCGACCGACATGAACGTCTACGACGCGGCGGCGCTGAGCGCAGTCGTCCAGCTGAGCGAGCGATCGAATGCGCGCCGCAGCAGCGCCGTCGACTTTCCTGACTTCACACGCGGCCGCTGGCGCTCGACTCAACCGCTGGGTATCGTTCGCGCGTGACCGTTCAGCTCGAAACGTGCCGGAACGGGCGAGCTGTAGCGACTCTTGCACTCGGGCGCGGGCGCCCACGACGCCGATCGTGTGCGTTTTTCGATCCTCCTCTGGCTCTGACGTGCTCCGCCCGTAAGACCTACATCATTACGGCGCGCTGCAAGAGAAGGCTGAGCATCGTTTCGCGATTCCTCCAGCATTCTGGTGTGGGCACACCACTTGCACAGGCGCACAAGTCACCCCTGCGAACACAAGCGACCTGAGAAGCGAGGAGGACTGCGCGATGACGCGGAGATTCTGTGCGTTTGCTGCCGCGCTAATCACAATCGTCACCAGCCTGGTGGCCTTCACCTGGGCGCAAGCGCCGGCTGGTGGCTTCGAACAATTCTGGGGCGCTCGATACACCTACCCGTCAAGCGGCTTGACGGCGACGGCTGCCCGGCGGCCGAATCCGCCGCCGGACCCCGGCACGTCCAACGCGATGCACCACTGGAACCACATCGCGATCGACTCCGCCGGACTCGATCACACGCCGGTTGCGGAGGGGGATCCGCGGATCTTCGGCGAGCAGATCGGACCTGGCCGATCGAGCCGCGCCATGGCCATCGTCCACATCGCGATGTACGACGCGGTCAACGCAATAGCAAGGCGATATCGAAGCTTCACCAACATTCCCGACGCATCACCGGATGCCTCGATGGCCGCCGCCATCGGACAAGCCGCGCACGACACGCTCGTGGAGATGTACCCCTCGCAGAAGGCGCACTGCGATGAGGTGCTCGCGGCCGAGCTCGCCAAGATCAAGGACGGGCCCGCCAAGACGGATGGCATCCGCGTCGGCCGGCGAGCCGCTCGGGCGATTCTCGCGCTCGGGACCGACGATGGCTCGCAGCATAAAGAGCCGTTGCTCGGCACCGAGTTCATCACCAGCGATCGGCCTGGAAAATGGCGCCAGGATCCGATTAGTCAACTGCCTGTCGCGCTCGGCGCGCATTGGGGTGAAGTCACACCTTTCGTCGTCAGGGATGTCACCCGCTTCCGGGTCCCGCCGCCACCGGCGATGAGCAGCCGCCAGTACACCGAGGCGTACAACGAGGTCAAACGCCTCGGCGGCGATGGCGTGAACACGCGGACCAGGCGGACCGACGATCAGACGAATGCCGGCATCTACTGGGCGTACGACGGTACGCCGAGCCTCTGCGCCCCACCGCGCCTCTACAATCAGATTGCGCTCCAGATTGCCGATCAGATGGGCACCGACATCGTCGATCTGGCGCGGCTGCTGGCGATCGTGAACGTCGCCATGTCGGATGCCGGCGTGGCGAGTTGGGAGTCGAAGTACTACTACCAGGTCTGGCGGCCGGTGACCGGCATTCGCGAGGCCGACCCGGGCACCGGACCGACCGGGCGAGGCGACAGCAACCCGCTGACGATCGGCGATCGCAAGTTCTCGCCGCTCGGCGCGCCGGCCAGCAACCTTCAGGGCCCGAACTTCACGCCGCCGTTCCCTGCCTACCCCTCCGGCCACGCGGTGTTCGGTGGCGCGCTGTTCCAGACGCTTCGGAACTTCTACCGCACCGACGAGATCCCGTTCACGTTCACATCAGACGAGCTGAACGGGGTCACGGCGGACAACGAGGGCAACGTTCGTCCGCTGCTGCCGCGCACGTTCCGGACACTGTCGCAGGCGGAAGAAGAAAATGGCCAGAGCCGAATCTACCTCGGCATCCACTGGTCCTTCGACAAGACCGAAGGCATCGCGCAGGGGCGGCGCATCGCGAACGACGTCTTCGCGAACGCGTTCCGACGGCGGTAACAAAATGGTTCAGGGGATTCAAGAGGTTCAGGGTTCAGGCCTGAACCCCATGAGCCTCCTGAACCTATGAACGTGCATCCAACCGCCGACTATCCCTCTGCTTCACAGCAGCAGCGTCAGAAGGCGTCTGCGAGTCCGACGTATACGCCGAAGGAGCCTTGCCGTCCCCAGCCGAGATCGAAGCAGATGTTTGTCCGGGACCGCTTGCGGAGCAGAAATCGAAACCCGAAGCCCCCGCCCACGGCACCCGAGTCGAAGAGCTTCTCGTCAGTCTGCTCGTTGCTCGCCGTTGTCACGTTCAGGAAGGTCACGACTCCGAGGAAACTGTTCCTGGTCAACGTGGCGCGATACTCAACTTCCGCGTAGAGCAGCCCTTCACCTCTGAAGCGGCCCTCCGCGTAGCCGCGCGCGGACCGTCCCCGCGAATCTCCGCCGGTCATCGGCAATGAGAGATACGGCGCCGTGCCGGACGTCACGAAATCACCGAATGTCCAGAACGCCATCCTGTGCCGACGATCGTGCGACAACGCTTTGTAGGTCCGCAGGTCGGCGAACAGATTGCTCCAGTTCGAATCGCCTCCCAGGAAAGTCTCGAAGCTGTAACGGTACTCCGACGTGAAGTACCAGCCGCGAAACGCATCGTTCTGATTGTCGCGGTTGTCGACCAGCACGACGATGCCTGGTCCGGCTGCTGTCTGAGTCGAGAGATCGAAGCCGTGTTCTGTGGAGTAGGTCACAAAAGGCGACGAGTCCCAGCCGGCAACGTCTTCAGATGTCGGCTCGATGCCTGCCTGCCTCTCGTAGAAGAGACCAGCGCCGGCGTAGAGTTGACGCCACACGCGAACATAGTAGGTGTTGAAGAGTCGCACCGAGTCGTAGTCGATCTCTGGAGCGCTGCCGGGTGGTGCACCGGTTCCGAGGGCCACGTTGCCGTTCATCGGTTCTTTGAAGCCGTTCAGGCCATCGAACTTCCATCGGTTGTCCCGGCCGTAGAGGAGAAGGACTGTGCCGGCTCCGAGTTGCCCGTGACTCGAGAACGTCAGCGCGCCATTCAGCACTGAGATCCGCGTCGTCGTGGTGTCGCCGAGCGCAAACTCGATGTTCGCGCCGACGCCGGCGCTGACTCCTGTCGTTGGCTTCGCTCCGATAATCGGCACAATGGTGAAGGCCGTCCGACGGTCATCTTTGACCGCGACCTCGGGCGGTTTGTGTCTGAGCCTCCTGTACAGATCAAAGAGATCGGTTCGTGCTTCGTCAGAAACCGCGGGGCTGATGGGCTGAGAAGTACTCGACGGCGGGGAAGGTTCCGGCGGCCGGCCCTGTGCCGACCCGACGGTGTTGAACACCAGAAGACACGTGGCCACCAGAACCGCGCATCTGTGCATTCCGTCTGTAAGAGCGAGACGAACCCGATCGAGTGATACAGAAAAGCGTGCCATGGCGAATGGCCTCCGACGACGACACCGGGTGATTGTACTTGGCGTTTGGCTCAGGGTTCAGGGTTCAGGGTTCGACGTAGTGGCGGCATTCCCGACAGGCGCTCGCGAAAATGTGGCGAATTGGGGCGGGGGTTTTCTCATGGTTTGCTAAATTAGGGCGAAATGAGCCCGCTCACTCCGCTCATGCGAGTCCTCCGTCTGACGGCCTGGCTGGCTGTACTCGCGCTGGCGCGCGTCGCGACCCCTGGCACGGCCCAAGAGCCGATCGTTTTTGGTGTCATCGGCGACAGCGGCGACGTGTCGCCAGGCCTGCGCGGCGTCGTCCGCGAAATGGGCGCCTATCGCCGCGACCGCGCCACCTTCGACTTCGTGCTCATGCTCGGCGACAACATCTACAGCAACGGCGTTGGACCAGGCATCCAGAAGGTCTTTGAAGCGCCGTTCGCGGATTTGCTGGCAGCGGGCGTTCAGTTCCACGCCGTACTGGGTAACCACGACATTCGCCGCGGGACCGAGCTGCAGATTCACTATCCCGCATGGAACATGAGAGGCCAGCGGTTCTACGCGTTCTCAAAGGGTGAGCGGCTGATTGAGTTCTTCGGGCTCGATTCGACGGCTCTTGCCGAAGAGGCCAGCGCGCTCGAGATTGTCGAAAAAGCACAACTCGACAAGGAGCGCGCCGCGCTCGAGCGCAAGCAGACGCTCACCGAACCGGAGGAGCGGCGGCTAGCCAGCATCAACGCCGAGCTTGGCGAGGACGTCGCGTTCATCAGCGAGCAGACGGCGGTCAAGAATGCCCAGCTCGTCTGGCTCCACGATGTGCTGGCGAAGTCGCCTGCGCGCTGGAAAGTCGTGTTTCTGCACCACTCGATCTATTCCGCTGCAACGAGGCGAGGCGGACACGGTGGCGAACGATCGCTCTTGAGATTGCGTGTGCTGCTCGAGCCGATTTTCGTTCAGCACGGCGTAGACCTGGTCCTCGCCGGCCACGATCATCATTACGATCGCTCCACGCTGCAGCCCGCGCGGTCGCCCACAGGGCATCAGGTGCAGTATGTGACGGCCGGTGCGAGCGCGCGATTGAGACCGGACGTCATTGATTACAAGAATTCGTTTCTCGCGAAAGCCGACGGGACGACCCACTCCTTCTTAATCGCGACCGTCACCCATGACGCGATCCGCGTTGAAGCCATCGGCGCCAATGGCAGAACGCTTGATACGTTCGAGGTCGTCAAGAGGGCTTCCGCAGCGCGGTGACGCGTCCGGCGAACCCCACGCAACTCGTTCAGAACCCGCCGCACAGACCTGAAAACGCATGATGTCGTGCCCAACCAACTCCGAGCCATTCCGTCGACCCATCGTTGTTCTGAGGCACGCGGTGACCGGGTTCGTTCAATCGCAGTCGGGCGCAGAACTGATGGGCATGGCCGAGCCGCGACATCTCGCGGCTCGGGCCGCGGCCACCCGCTGTCAGACGTCGTTCGACTGCGAGGACAGCCGTCAGGGAGCTGTTCGACGAAGGAACGCTTCTTGTGTGTAGGGTGACACTACGCTAGGAGGACGTTATGCAGAAACGGATTGCCCGCGCCGCGCAGTTGATGCTTGCCGTCGTGCTCGTGGCGCCGCTCGCGGCGGCCCAGGAGACTCCAGAACGAAGCCGAACCGAGGGTCTGAAAGAGACCGACCGTTTCGTCAAGGCTGGCGGAAAAACGTCGGAAGCAGTCGAGCAGGCGAAGCTGCAGACCCAGAAGACGCTCGACGCCTACAACGCGCTCGTCACGAAGCCTTCGACGAACATGAAGGGCGACTACAAGAAAGTGATGAAGTCGGCGGACTCCATGAACGATCGGGTGGCAGGGGCACGTCAGAAGATCGCCGAGATGCAGAAGGCGGGAGACGTCTACTTCAGCGGGCGAGCCGAGACCATCAAGAACATCAAGGATCCGCAACTCCTGGCGCAGGCCAAGCAGCGCCTGGGCGACAACCAGAAGGAGTTTGCCGGCGTGCTTCAGTCTCTGAAAGAGGCAGGCGACGCGCTCGAGCCGTTCCGCAAGGACCTGGCCGATCAGATCACTTTCCTGGGGAGCGACTTGACACCCTCCGCGATGACCGCGCTGCAACCAAACGCGGAAAAGCTGAACGCACGCGGCACGGAACTGCTCGCCCGAATCGACAAGGCTAACGCCAACGCGAACGCCTACTTCCAGAGTCTCAAGGCCGCTCAGACATGATCAGTGCTTCGGCAGTCTTGGCAGCCGGCGCGTAGTGACGGAAAGCAGAGGTTCAGGAGGTTCAAAGGGTTCAGGCTGAACCCCTGAACCCTCTGAACCTTACGATCCTCTACATCGTCAGCAATCCCGCAAGGCGATAACGGGATCGACACTGGCAGCACGACGAGCCGGAAGCCAGCTCGCAAGGAACGCCGCACCGATAAGAGTGACGGCCGCGCCGACGAGGCTGGGAACGTCGAGCGCGCTGACGCCGTAGAGCTGGTGGCGCAGCGCCTGTCCAACCCACATTGAAAGCGCAAGCCCGCACGCGACGCCGGGAAGCGTCAGCGCCAGGCCTTCCCGCACCACGAGCGATCGAACCTCCGACGTCCTGGCACCGAGCGCGAGGCGCACACCGATCTCCCGCGTCCGCCGGCCGACGGCGAAGGCCATCGTCGCGTAGAGACCGGCGGTGGCAAGCAGGAGCGCGACAAGAGCCAACGTGAGCCCAATCGTCATCGCCAGCCGTTCGTCGGCAATGTTGCGCTCGACTTGATCGAGAAGCGTGTGGGCGCGAATCACCGGTACGGCGGGATTGACAGCAGCGACCACCCGTCGCAACTCGGCGAGCCGCGCCGACGGCTCGCCAGTCACGCGCACATGGAGAACGCCAGCGTCCGAGGGCCACTGCGCCAGCGGCACATAGAAGGTTGGCGTCGACGGCTCCCGCACCATCCTGTAGTGCGCGTCGGGCACCACGCCGATCACCTCGACGTTGAAGGGCGCGCGAGAGTCGAAGCGCACGAACCGGCCGGCCGCCTTGCCGTCCGGCCAGAACCGCCGTGCCATCGTCTCGTTGACGAGGATTCGCTCGGGCTGGCCGTCGCGGTCCCGTTCGTCGAAGGTTCGCCCTTCGCGCGGCGACAGGCCCAATGTTCGAAAATACCCTGGTGAGACACGGACGAAGTTCAGTTCCATGTCTTCGTCGGACGCTGGCGTGTAACCGGCGATCCCGACGGTGGTTCGTGATCCGCCGAAGTCGAGAGGCATCACATGCGCGACGCCAACGCTCTGCACGCCAGGCAGCGCTTCGAGGGCGGCGACGGCTTCGTCAAAGTAGGCGCCCGCCGCAGGGCGTGAGAGCCGGCCCATCTCTGGCGATACCTGAAGCACGGCGACACCACGTGGATCGAAGCCGAGATCGGCGTCGACGCAGTCGATCGAGCGTTCGAACCAGAAGTGAGGCTCCAGTCAGGAGAGCCATCGAGAGCGCGACCTGCGCCACAACGACTGCTCGCTGTGCCGGACGTCGCCGGCCGGTTTCGCCTCGACCGTCTGCCAGGCCTTCAGCGGATTGCCGCCGAAGAATCTGCCAGCTCGACAGCAGACCGATGACGAGCGCCGCTGCGCACGAAAGCAGCGCCGCCATCACGATGACGCGGCCGTCGAATGGAATCGACAGCGCGACCGGGCGGCCATAGAGCGCAATGAGCGACGCGGCCTGATCCTTGAGGAGCACGGCGAGCCAGACAGCCGCCAGCCCCGCGGCGCCGGCCATGAGGCCGCCGTCGATGAGCGCGAGCCTCACGAGCTGCGCTCGGCGGGCGCCCAGTGCCGAACGCACCGCGAGCTCACGTCGACGCGCCTCGATCCGTGAGAGCTGAAGATTGGCAACATTGAGGCACGCCACGAGAAGAACCAGCGCTCCAGCGGCCAGCAGCAGCGCCATCGGCGAGGCGAGCTGCCCCGACAGCAGTGAGTCGCCGCGCGCGCCGGGCTGCAGCACCACCGGCTCCACTGGCCGGCCGCTTGATTCACGGATGCGGCGCAGGATCGCATCGAGCTCCTGCCGCGCTGACTCGGCGGTGGCGTCAGCGCGAAGACGAGCGATAACGGTCAGCCACGATGTGGTGGGACGCCCCAGAAGATCTCCGCCCGCGAAGCCAGGCGAATGCGCCAGGGGGACCCAGACATCCGCGTTCCGTCCGACCTGCATGCCCGAGAACCTCGCCGCAGCGACGCCGACCACGGTGAACGGCTGGCCATTGAGTACGACCGTCTGGCCCGAGAGTGCGGCGCCGCCAAATCGGTCGCGCCACAGCGCCTCGGACACGACGACGGCCGGGGGGGCACCCGCCGCGTCATCGGCGTCGCTCAGCGCGCGTCCAGTTCGGAGTGGGACGCCCAGCGCCACAAAGAAATTGCCCGACACCACCTCGCCCTCGACGGATGTCGCGCCGTCGGACCCGGCCATCGACGACTCGACCGGGCTGTAGGCGACGAGACTATCGACGACGGTCGCACGGCGGCGCAACTCCTCATAATCGGGATACGAAAAGTTGTGCATGAATCGTGATTCGCGCTGCAGCAGGAGGAGGACGAGGCGCCCCGGATCGTGGAGCGGGAGCGGCCGGACGAGCGCCGCATCGGCCAGCGCGAGCAGCAGGATGTTCAAACCGAGTCCAGCCGCGAGCGACACGAGCGCGACCATGGACACGAGGGGCTGGCGCTTCAGCAGACGAGTCGCGAAGCGCAGATCGGTGACGAAGCCATTGAGCATACGGGCTCCATTCTCAGGAACAACGCCAGTCGCGCCTCGCGAATCCCGAAGGCGGCGACCGAGATTGTGCGGTGCGGAACGGCACGCCTCGGTCCAGATCCAGCGGCGAGCCGAAGAAACATTCAGGGCAGCGCGGTGGTTGAACTCTTCGATCACATCGCCGATCACGGCTTCACGCTCGTGCCAGCTGAGCGAACGTTCGAACAACCAGACCGCGATGCGCGGTGGATCGATCATCCCCGGCCCCGCTGCACGCCGAGTTCGATCCCGGCCCACATACGCGTCAGCGCGTCGCGCGATCGCGCCAGGGCCGCGATGCCGGCTGGCCGCAGGCGGAAATAGCGCTTCGCGCGGCCGCCACGCTGTGGCGTTGGATCCGACAGCCGTGAGTTGACATAACCCTTTCGTTCCAGCCGATCGAGCGCCGTGTAGAGCGCACCAATCGCAATCGTTCGGCCGGTGCGCTCCTCGATTTCCCGTCGGATCGTCGATCCGTACGCCTCGGCGTCCAGGCGCACGACCGCGAGGAGCACCAGCTGTTCGAACTCGCCTAACGCCTCAGTGCGACTCATTTCAACTGCATCGTAGAGGAAATAGACACCCCAATGCAAGAGCCTGGACAAAAAAAGATGGGACATGCGGCGTTGCTGCCGAGGCGGTCCTAGGTGGAGAATGCGAGGATGAGAACCCGCTTGGTGCTGTGCCTGGCGCTCGCGCTCGCTCCGATTGCCCACGTCGGCGGCCAGACGCCGGCGCGAGACAGCTGGCCACAATGGCGTGGGCCGGCCAGAACAGGTGCGCTCACGACTCGACGAGGCGCCGAGGATGTGGCCGGCAGAGTTGAAGAAAGGATGGAGCGTCGAGGTCGGCGAAGGCTACTCGTCTCCGATCGCCGGCGACGGCCGGATCTTCGTTCACGCACGCCGCGATCCCGATGAAGTCGTCTCAGCGATCGACCTCGCGACGGGGTCGGTCGCGTGGCAGCACAAGTACACCGCCCCGATGGACAAGAACCCGTACGCCAAGCAGATGGCGAAAGGCCCGTATTCGACGCCACTTCTCTCGGAGGGCCGCCTCTACACGTTTGGCACGACGGCAATCCTCTCAGCATGGAACGCCTATACTGGCGCTCTCATCTGGCGAAAGGACTTCTCCTCGCGCATCGATACTTCGAAGCTGTTCTGCGGTACAGCGATGTCACCACTGCGGACAGCGACAGGCATCATCGCGCATGTCGGAGACGATCGGGGGGGCTCGATTCTCGCGCTCGACCCTGTGACCGGCAAAGAAAACTGGATCACCGAGGTTCGCGGCCCTGGCTACGCTTCTCCGATCGAGGTGACGCTTGGCGGCGTGCGGCAGGTCGTCACCATGACGACACGATCGGTCATCGGCGTCGAGACCGCAAGCGGCGCTCTCCTCTGGGAGTTTCCGTTCGACGACGAGTGGAACGAGAACATCGTGACGCCGGTGGCGACGGCGACCGGGATTATCGTCTCGGGGGTGCGTCAGGGCACACGACGGCTGACCGTGACAAAGTCGGCGAGCGCCTGGACCGCCACCGAGTCCTGGCACACGCCCGAGGTCGCGATGTACATGAGTTCCCCCGTCATGGCGCGCGGGACGCTCTTTGCTCATTCCTCGAAGCGCAAAGGGCAATTCGTCGCGCAAGATCCCGAGACCGGCAAGATTCTCTGGGCCACCGAAGGTCGCAACGCAGCCAGCGCCTCTGTCGTGGCAGCCGGGGATCATCTCGTCTTCCTGACAACCGAGTCGCAGCTCATCGTCGCGCCCATCGATCCGGTGGCGTTCCACGAGGTGCGCCGCTACACAGTCGCCCCAAGCTCGACCTACGCTCAGCCGATCATCCTGCGGGACCGCGTCATCGTGCGCGACGCGTCGACCCTGACGGTCTGGGCCCTCGAGTGAAGGCAGTCGGGTACGCCGCGGCATTGCTGGTGCTGACCGTCTCGGTCGGCGCTTCTCACGCTCCGGGAGAGAAGCGCGCGGCGCGAGTTCGCGGGCTCCGCATCCTCTTCATTGGCAACAGCCTGACGGCGGCAAACGGGCTACCGGCGATGGTCGAGGCGCTCTCACGGGCGAAGGGCGCCGCGACCGTCGTCGACGCGACGGCGGTCACGACCAACAATTTCAGTCTGGAAGATCACTGGAACCAGGGACCCGCGCGGGCGACCGTCGCGAAGGGCGGGTGGTCGATAGTCGTCCTCCAGCAAGGGCCATCGGCGCTGCCAGAATCACGCGTGCTGCTCCGCGACTACGTCAAGCGATTCGCCGCCGACGCCGCTCATGTCGGCGCCCGCACCGCCTTGTATATGGTCTGGCCCTCGAAGGCTCGCGAACGCGACTTCGACGCCGTCAGCGAGTCGTACGCGCTGGCGGCGCAGGACGTCGCGGGCACGCTGCTGCCGGCCGGAGACGCTTGGCGGGAGGCGTGGCGGCGCGATCCCTCACTAGCGCTTTACGCAGACGACGGGTTTCATCCGAGCGGGCTGGGCTCGTACCTTGCGGCGTTGACGATTTGGAGGGGACTCTCGGCTCAATCGGCGATCGGACTGCCCGGCCCACCTGGAGTGCCGTCGCCCACACTCAAACTGTTACAGGAAGTTGCGGACCACACCACCGTCGCGCCATCACGATAAAGGGCCTCACAGGCCCTATCCGTGTTTTCCGTGTATTCCGTGGCTCTAGGCCGTCCGTGTGGTCCGTGTAATCCGTGGCGAGATTCCAGTTGACAATTAGGTGAATTCGAGCGATCTGGCAGGACATGCCCACCAACGTCGACTCCAACGATGGCGCGTTGGAACCCGCCATCGCGCTCGAAGAACTGGTTGCCGCCGCAGAGAGTGGAAGCGACGACGATCTCAAGGCGCTACTCCTCTCGCGGCATCCGGCTGATGTCGCAGAACTCGTCAACGTCCTCGATCGACCGGAGCTCAGAACCAAAACGTTCCGCGCGGTTCGGTCCGACGACGGTCCTCGTGTCCTCAGGCTGGTCTCGCCTGACGCCCGCCAGGAAATCGTCCGGGCGTTGCCGGTCGAACACGTGCGGCAGATCGTGGAGGAGCTCGATTCCGACGATGCCGCCGATCTGCTGGGTTCGGTTCCAAAGGAACGCGCGCAGGCGATTCTGGAGGGACTGCCGGGGGCGCTCTCCGCGCGGATCCAGCAACTGCTCCGCTATCCCGCCGATACTGCGGGCGGCTTGATGCAGTCGGAGTACGCGGCGGTGCTCGAAGGAGCAACGGTTGAAGAGGCGGTCGAGATCGTCCGCAGCCTCGCGGAGGCGGTCCGCGACATTCACAACGTGTTCGTGGTCGATCATCGCTTCCATCTCCTTGGCGTCCTTCCCCTTTCCCGGCTGATCCTGGCGCGAGCCGGGGAGACGGTGGACGCGGTGATGGAACGCGAGGTGATCTCCGTCACCGTCGACACGGATCAGGAGGAAGTCGCGCAGCTCTTCAGGAAGTACGACCTCGTATCAATACCCGTGACGGATCCGCGGGGCGCTCTCCTCGGCCGTATCACGGTCGATGACGTAGTCGACGTCCTGCAACAAGAGGCCAGCGAGGATCTATCGAAGCTGTCAGGCCTCGGTGAAAATGAGCCAATCTTCGACACACCGGCACGGACGATCCGGCGTCGGCTGCCGTGGCTCGGACTCAACCTGGTGACGACCAGCCTCAGCGCCAGCGTGATCGGGCTGTTCGAGGGCACGATTCACACGATGGCGCTTGCCGCGGCGTTGATGACGATCGTCGCCGCGCAGGGAGGCAACGCCGGTGTTCAGACGCTCACCGTCATGGTTCGCGGCCTCGCCCTCGGGCAGGTCAGCGCGGCGCACGCGCGCGCCATCCTGCTCAAGGAGCTGGCGGTCGCATGCGGCAATGGCATGGTGTTGGGACTTGCCGCCGGATTGTCCATTTACCTGCTCCACGGGCAAGGGCTTCTGGCCGTTGTCCTGGGAGCGGCGCTGCTCGTGAACTATCTCGTGGCCGCCCTGGTCGCGAGCCTGATTCCGCTGGCGATGCGCTGGATGCGCGCCGATCCCGCCGTCGCATCGAGCGTGTTCGTGACCGCCTGCACGGATCTCTGTGGGTTCTTTGCGTTCCTTGGACTGCTGACGATCGGCATCCGCTACTTCGCCTGAAAGGCGCGGAGGGCGTCGTCGCGGGTCTCGTGAATCTCGAAAATCTTGTGCATCCGCACCAGCTCGAACAGCGCTCGCACGGGCTTCGACATCCCACAGAGCTTCAGATCTCCGCCGTTCGCATTCAGTTGCCGCAACGAGGACAGGATCGCGCCAAGGCCCGAACTATCGACGAAGCGCAGTTGGACCAGGTCGAAGATCACCCTTCGACACGGTTCGAGGAGCGGCGCCATGTCTCGCTTGAACTCCTTGGCATTGCTGGCGTCGAGCTGTTCGCCGGGCAGGACCACGACTGTCACGTCACCGATCTTCTCCGGCGTCAGGTTCATGAACGCTCCCCTTCAGGCGGTCGCCCGCTTTTTCGTCAAGGTAATGCAGTTTCTCCCACGCTCATCACGGTCGTAGCGCACGTCGTCGACGGACTGCGCGATGATGTAGACGCCAAAACCCCCGTCTTCGCTGCCATCGAACGACGGAACCTCCACCGCGTTGGGGTCGAAGGCGTCCCCGAGATGATGTAACCGAAAAGTGATTCGGTCGGCAAAGGCCCTCGCCTGCAATTGGATCTGCTGATCTGTGCGCCCATGGTAGGCATGGCGCATCACGTTGCTCGCAGCTTCAGTGATCGCGAGCTCGAGCTGGCTCACGCGTTCCTCGTCGATTGCAGTGCCTGGGACCGTCTGGCAGAAGTCTCGAACGAACGCGCGCGCGCGCGCCAACTCCCGGAGGTCGCTCGAAATCTCCAGCTCCCGGTGAGCGAGCGGGATCTCTCGCTCTTCAATCCGGACGGCGACGCACGTCAGGTCGTCGCCGAAAGTTTCCGAATTGGAGAAGGCGACCGCGGCCTTGCGGATCTCGTCGATCAAATCCTCGGGCTCGAGCCGCCCGTGTTCCCGGACGCACTCCGAAAGGCGCTCGACACCAAAGAGCTCACCCGAACCGTTGCGCGTCTCGGTCAGTCCGTCGGAATAGAACAGCAGCACGTCGCCCGGCGCCACAGGCACTGAGACCTGCTCGTAGATCTCCTGTTCGCGGACCCCCAAGGGCAGGTTCTCTCCTTGCAGCATGCGGCACGTGCCGGTGCTGGCAGTGAAGAGAATCGTCGCCGGGTGTCCGCAGTCGACGAAGTCCAGCCGATGGTGTTCGAGGTCGAAGCGTGCGTAGCACAGCGTCACGAAGCTCTCGAGCTCGATGAGCTGGCGGGCAACCTCCGAGTGCGCCAGGGTCACAATCGCTTTGGGTTCGGGAAGGGATCCGGGCGGTGACAGCGAAAGCAGGCGGCTGAGCGCCTGAAGAAAGTGACTCTTGGTTGCCGCGCCCATCAGTGCCGCGGGGATCCCCTTGCCCATGACGTCTCCGACGATGACGTCGAGGCATGTGTCGCGGTGCTTGAAGAAATCGTAGAAGTCGCCGTCGATGCGCTGCGACGGAATGGTAAGGGCCGCGACGCGGATGCCGGGCAGATCGCGAGGCGGCTGGTCGAGCAGGAGCGTCTGCTGGATCCGGAAGCCGATCTCGACCTCCTGCTCGCGCGCCCGGGCCAGCTCCTCTTCGGCGCGCTTCCGATCGGTGATGTCTTCTGAGATTCCGACCAGATACTTCGGTGTCCCGTCGGCGCCACGAACGGGGACCTTGATCGTATGAAGAAAACGAAGGCCTCGGTGGGCAGTCTGGATCGCTTCTTCCGGAATATCCACCATGCGGCCGCCGGTCAGGACGGCGCGGTCCTTGGCTTCGAAGAATCTCGCCTGCTGCTCGGGAAAGAAATCGTAGTCGCTTTTCCCGATCGCGGCGGCGCGATCGATCCCCAATCCCTCTTCCTCTGCCCGGTTCCAGCGGACGAACCGCAAGTCCTGGGCATCCTTGACGAAGAGCATGACTGGCAGGTTCTCGAGGACCGAATCGAGAAAACTTCGTGCATCCTCGAGTTCAGCCGTGCGTCTGGCGAGCGCCTCTTCGGTGCGCTGATGCTCGGCCAGTTCTTGCTCCCGCTGCGAAATACTGGAAGCGGTCTGCTCGTTCAGATCGCTGAACTCGACAGCCGGTGGATCGGCACCGCCCACCAGCTGGGCCAGCATTCGCCGAACCGTCTCCCGCCAGGATCTGGGCACCGCGCGCAAATCCTAGCATGGCTGATTCGGCCGCGGCCCGCGCTGGCTCCAGCGCCCTGATGGACGTCGTCAGGGGTGCGCGGGCGCAGGAATTCGCCGGCCCTCGATGACTGATCCACCGCTGGCATCCTGAGCGGACCACAACACGATCCAGTAGCCCTCGCCCGCGGCGACAACCGGATGGCTGACGCCGTCGCCATCGAAAAATCGCGGCGCCTCTACTGTGCCGTCCGTGACCGGCCTGAACGCGATGCGCCGGCGGTCGGTGGTCCGCTCATCCCAGACGACGGCGGTGTTCGTATGGTGGTCGGCGGCGATCTGCGGGTGCGCGGGGTCGGCATCTCCCGCGTCGAGCCGGACGCGCGGCGCAAAGCTGTCGCCCTTCAGCGTCGAGTAAAAGATGGCTTTGCGCGGCGTATCACCGGCGACGAGCGTCGGCCACGCGATGTGGATGCCATCGTGCCCGTCCGCCGCCATCGCCGGCCCGTCGTCGGGACACGCGTCGATCTTCCAGCCATCCTCGCTGACTCGAATGGGAGGGCCGAAGGTGGCGCCGTTGTCCGTCGAGCGCGCGACGGCAATATCGCGCAGGCTGCCGGGATAGATGTGGCGCCAGGCCGCGTAGACCTTCTCGCCGGAGGCGACGACGGCCGTCTTGCAGCAGAAACAGACATTGGCCTGCATCAAGTGTTCGACCGGCCGACTGTCGCCCTTCCACGACGCGTGAAAAATGTCCTGACGCGGGCCTCCCGGCATGCGCATTGGCTTGGATGCGACTTTGCCGTGATCGTGCGCCATCGGTGCGGCGTTACGTCCGTCGAGCCACACCAGCTGGACGCCGCCATCATACCCCAGCGTGGCTGCGTGCCAGCCACGGGCGCCGGTCAACGACGCACCCGCGACGGTCACGGCCGGGGAGAACGTCCGACCACCATCCTTCGAGCCCGCGTAACGAATGACGGTACGGTCCTCGCGCTTCGCCGGCCAGACGACGTGCACGGCATTGCGGTAGCCAACCATCACGCGTGCGGCCTGTTCTCCAGAAGCGCGGGCGTCACCCTCGATGTCGTTGACCCGTGCCGGAGCAGAAAACGTCGCGCCCCCATCCGTGCTGATGCTGATATAGACGTCTGACATATCGCTGGTGGCCGCCGTCCACACAGCGGCAACGGTCTGACCGAAGGCAGCCACAGACGCCGCCGCATTCGACCGACCGGCGACAGAAAGGGCGATCCGCGATGGCTCGACGCTGCTCGCCACAGGTGGTGCGGGCACACGATCTCCACTACACGCCGAGGCCACCATCGCTGCCAGAACGAGCGGCCGCGCCAGACGCCATCCCCTGCTGATTTTCATCGGCTCTCGACTCAAAACTTCACGCGCAACGCAAACTGCCATGTTCTGGGATCCCCAACCGCGGTGATCTGATTGAATGTCGGCGACGGATTGGTCGGATACGCGCCTGAACCGAAGTTCGTGTTCCGCGTGAGGTTGTTGGTCCGGTTCGTGAGGTTGAATACTTCTGCCAGGCCTTCCAGCCGGACACGCCCGGCAATCGGAAACGACCGGCTGAGGCGCAGGCTCATGCTGAAGAAGTCGCTGCCGATGCCGGCGTTCCGCGGGATGAACTCGCCATCGACGATCGGACGTCCGGGTGTGCCCTGAACGGTCGTCACGCCGGACGTGATGTTGAACGGCAGCGCCGAGTACGTCTGCAGCATGCTGCTCAACTGAAATCCGTGGCTGACGAGTTCCCAGGTGTCGCGGGCCGGCGCCATCGAGGTGTTGACACCGCCCGTGAACACAAACCGATGGCGCTGGTCATCGTCGGATCGACCCCAGTCCTTCGAGAGGTCGAACGGATCGATGGGAGAACTGAAGAAGTTCTCGCCGACGTTGTTCATCGACTTCGAAAACGTGTAGCTGACGCGGTAATAGCCCCATTGACCCGGCCGCTGCTGGAGCGACACGTGGAGACCGTGATAGTTAGAGGCGGCAACCGCTGAATACTGACTGTTGTTCGCGTAATTCGGATTTGGCCGGCATCCATTGTTGGTCCCGGACGCCACACACGAGGGCACGTTCTGGTTCACGGCCATGATCAGGTCGCGCCCGCGCATGTACTGATATCCGACGCTGACCGTATTGCGAGCCCCGAGCTGGCGCTCGATTTCGACGCTCGCCTGCTGCGAGTAGGCGTTTTTCATATCCGGCTGCATCGTCGTCAGGTTGACGAGCGTGACCGTCGGCACGACCGCGGCGAGGATGTTTGGAAACACCGGCGCGCCGATCTGCGTCGGCGACAGGCTAACGCCAATCTGGCGAAGGTTCGCGAGGTCGGTGGTGTTCCCCGCCGAAAGGAGCGCGTTGGCGACGGCTCGGAGGGGCACGCGATCGTAGAAAAGGCCCGCGGCACCGCGGATGATGGTGTTCTGCGACGGGAACGGCGTCCAGGCAAACCCGAGACGCGGCGACACGTTGTTGGTGTCCGTGTCGATGGTCTCGAGGAACTGCAGATCGTAGCGTAAGCCCAGGTTGAGGGTCAGTGATGTCGTCGCCCGCCATTCGTCCTGGGCGTAGATGCCGATGTTCGCGTTGCTCTGCAGCACCGTCGTCTCGCCAAAGGTCTGCGTGAAGCCGGCGTTGTTGTAGGTGCCAACAAGAAAATTCGTCAGCGACGAGAACGTGTACGCGCCGCGAATCGAACGCGGATATGTGATCTTGTCGTCGTTGTACAAGAAGTCCACGCCGGCCCTGAGCGCGTGCGGCCCGGCTTGATGCGAAAGATTGTTGACGACCTGATACATCTTGTTCAGACGGCCAGTCGGGCTGCCTGATAACGTGCCGAACGACGCCACACCGGCGATGCTCACAGCGGGGCCGATCGGATCGGTCGGAGGCGCCAGAAGGTCGCCATGGGCAAACTGCGCACGGGTCTCATTGACCGTGCTCGGAGACAGGGTCAACGTGTTACTGAACGCCAGCGTCTGATCCTGGTTGTCGAGGCCGGCGGAGGCCGACGGGGCATTGAGCGCGCCGGCGCCACGTGAGTTGCTGGACGTGACGTCGTACAGGCTGTACCTGATACTGAAGTGGTCGCTGCCGTTGAACTGATGGTCGATCTTTCCGAGAACGTTCACGCTGTGAACCGGATTGGGATAGATGCCGGTCGCAACACGCGAACCGGGGTAGCCAACCGCAGCGAGGCGGGCATTGACGATGGCGACGCTCGGATCGAGGATCGTCGTCAGCCCGGTCTGATCCAGCAGGCGTTGCTCGGCGTTGGCGAAGAAAAACGAGCGGTCTCTCGCGATCGGCCCGCCCAGGCTTCCGCCGTACTGCTTCTGGGACATCGGCAGTTTGGTCCCGGAGAGTGCGTTACGACCGTTGAAGGCATCGTCGCGGAAGTAGCCGTAGACATCGCCGCGCGCCGCATTCGTGCCGCTCCTGGTCACGACGTTCACGTAGCCGCCGAGCGCGCGACCGAGCTCGGCCTGCCCTCCCGACGTGACCACCTGAAACTGATCGACCGCGTCGACACCGTAGGGCATGCCGGTGAGGCCAGCGGCATCGTCGTTGGCCGACAGCCCGTCGACGATGAAATTGTTCGAGAAATTCCGTTGGCTGCCAACCGAGAGACCCGCGCCAGGAACGGCTGACGTTTCAGCGAACAGTTGAGTGCCGCCGACGTTTGTCGGCGAGACGCCAGGCACGAGGAGAGCGATGTCGAGAAAGTTCCGCCCGTTGAGTGGCAGGCTGGCAACTTCGGCCTGCGAGACAGTTCCAGCGATCTGACTGCGCGCGGATTCGAGCACTGTGGCGGTACCGGTGACGGTAACGCTCTCCGCGAGCGCTTCGAGCTTTAGCGCAATGGGAAGATCGAACGCCGAACCGACGTTGAGGTTCAACCGTCGCGTTGCGTCCGAGAATCCCTGGCTACGGACGACGATTTCGTACGGTCCGAGTCTCAGATAGGGAAACCGAAAGCGTCCTTCGGCGTCGGTAATTGCGGTGCGTGCGATATTGGTTTCGGTCTGACGCGCGGAAACCTGCGCGCCGCCGACCCCGGCACCTTGCGGGTCGGTGACGCGTCCACTGACGCTCGCGTAGTTGACGGTCTCCTGTGCGAGCGCGCCGGCTGGCGCCGCGCACAATCCCAAGACAATCAGTAACGACATCCATGGCCGGCGCTTCGCGCCAAGCCGACAAGCGACACGTGAAATATTCATGGACTCCTCCCCGACGAGAACGGACTTCGAGCGAAATGAACGATCGAGGTCGGTTCAGGCGCGGGGCGGAGGGCCTAGAGGAACGGAGGGGACGAGCGTGACGGCCGGCAGAGCTGTGGCCGGCGCGGATTCGGAACCTGCAGGCCGCGCCAACTCGACGAGCGTCGGAACGACGCCGCCGTTCGACAGCAGAATCAGGACGTCGTGCAGATCGACGAGAGGCTGGACGGCGCAATCCGAATCAGCCGACTGCTTCTGCTGAGCGGCCCGGGAGCGCATCGGACACACTTTCCCGGGATGAGAGCCCTCAGGGCAGCACTCATGGGCGCTCGCGCGACTGCCGGACGTGGTCAACGGCTTCTGACAGCAGAGCGCTGCCGGAACGAGAACCTGCATGACCACGTGGCACAACACCACGGCCAGCCCCAGCGACGCGAGATGCCGTCGGACGGAAGCCATCGACTCGGTGAAATTATACTGCAGACAGTCAGCATCGAGGGCAAACCTCCCCATAGACTGTTTCCGCCATGATTCTGAGAATTCCGGTGATTTACGGCTCGGTGCGCTCCGGCCGGCAGGGCATCAAAATCGCCCGGTTCGTCGAGCGACAGCTCCGCGGGCGTGGACACGAGGTGGTCCTCGTCGATCCGCTGGAGGAACAGCTGCCGGTTCTCGAGCGGAGATTCAAGGACTACGAGCCCGGAACGGCTCCGGCTGCCCTCGAGAGGCTCGCTGGTCTCTATCGGCAAGCCGACGCGTTTGTCATCGTCAGCGGCGAATACAACCATAGCGTTCCGCCCGCACTCACCAACCTCCTCGACCACTTCCTCGAGGAATACTTCTTCCGCCCGTCGGGGATCGTGAGCTATTCGAGCGGCGCCTACGCCGGCGTTCGCGCCACGGTCCAGCTTCGCGAGATGCTGTGCACTCTCGGGATGCCGAGTATTCCGGCTACGTTTGCCGTACCCAAAGTCCAGGCCGCGGCCACCGAAGACGGCTCCACCAGCGATCCGGCGCTCGAGCAACGGTTCGGGCGATTCGCGGCGGAGCTGGAGTGGTACGCTGAGGCGCTCCAAGCACAGCGCGCGAGAGGGCTTCCCACTCCGCCAGGGTGAGTCAGTTGTCGCAGACTCGTCCGTTGTAGGTAAAATCTGACCCATGTACTCAGCACGTTGTGGTGCAGCCACGAGATTCGCCCTCGGCT
Source organism: uncultured Acidobacteriota bacterium (assembly GCA_963773005.1). Classification (GTDB taxonomy): domain Bacteria; phylum Acidobacteriota; class Vicinamibacteria; order Vicinamibacterales; family 2-12-FULL-66-21; genus DATBJJ01. The sequence goes on along the minus strand of CAVYZR010000008.1, from coordinate 544,823 downwards.
CCGCTGTGTCATTGCTCCTCGGGATCTCGGCGCCGGCGCTGGCTCAGACTGCCAAAAAGCCGGCGCCTCCGGCGCCGGCGCAACCAGCCCCAGCCGCTCCAGCCCAATCGGCTGGGCTCCCGATCGCGCGAAAGGCATGGACGGGCGACTACGACGCCATGGTCAAGCGGCGGCTTATCCGCGTGCTGGTTCCGCACTCGAAGACGATGTATTTCGTCGAGCTCGGCCAGCCGAGGGGTGTCGCCTACGATGCGCTGAAGGCCTTCGAAGACGAGATCAACAAGAAGCGCGGCAATCTGAAAGTCAACGTCGTGTTCTTCCCAACGACTCGTGACCAGATGGGAAAGGCTCTCCTGGGAGGGCTGGGTGACATCGTCGTTGCGGGCGTGACAGTCACGGCCGAACGAGAGAAGTTCGTGGACTTCACGATTCCGACCACGACAAAGCCGATCAACGAGATTGTTGTGACGGGGCCGCAGTCACCTCAACTGACGTCGATCGACGACCTCGCAGGCAAAGAAGTCTTCGTGCGCAAGTCGTCCAGCTACTGGGCGCACGTCGAGCAACTGAACGCTCGATTCAAGAAGGAAGGAAAAGCTGCGATCGCCTTGCGCGCTGCACCTGAGGACCTCGAAGACGAGGACCTTCTCGAAATGCTGAACGCGGGCCTCTTCGGCATTGCCGTCGTCGACGACTATAAGTTGGATGTGTGGTCGAAAGTTTTTCCGAAGATCAAGGCCCGGCCGGATCTCGCCGTGAGCACCGGCGGCGAGCTGGCCTGGGCCATCCGGCCGAACAGCCCACAGCTCAAAGCGGCGCTCGACGCGTTCGTGAAGACGCATCGCCAGGGAACGACGTTCGGGAATACGCTGCTAAAACGCTACCTGGGCAGCACGAAATTCGTTACGGACGCGCGGTCGCCGGAAGAGATAAAGAAGTTTCAGACCGTCATCGACTTGTTCCGGAAATACGCCGGTCAGTACAACGTCGATTTCCTGCTCATGATGGCGCAGGGCTATCAGGAGTCGCGACTCGATCAGCAGGTCAAGAGCCCGGTGGGTGCCATCGGCGTCATGCAAGTCATGCCGGCGACCGGCAAGGAACTCGCCGTCGGCGACGTCAAACAGCTCGATCCGAACATTCACGCGGGCGTGAAATACATGCGTTTCATGATCGATCGCTACTACGCGAACGAGCCCATGGATGGGCTGAACAAGGGGCTGTTCACGTTTGCTTCCTATAACGCGGGGCCAGCGAGAGTCCGCCAGCTTCGCCAGGAGGCCGCGAAGCGCGGCCTCAATCCGAACATCTGGTTCAACAACGTCGAGATCATCGCGTCGGAGAAGATTGGGCCGGAAACCGTGACCTACGTCGCCAACATCTACAAGTATTACGTCGCGTACACGTTGGTGGTCGAGGACATGGCGCGCCAGAAGAAGCAGTAGGCGCTGCCGCGGCCTCAGCGATCTGCAGGCATCGTCCAATTCAGCAGCACACCGAATCTGTCCTGTGGCTGAGCCCTGCAGTTGATGAGGAAGCGCTTACCGTCATCGGTGTCATACACGTATTCCCAGGGAGTGCCGTCCATGGGGCCGGCAACCGTCGTCTGAGGGCACGCGCGAAAGAGCAGTTCCGGCACAGATACGCCCCCGGTTCGGTTCAGATCGCTCGTGCGCGCCGCATAGACTCCGACGTCGTTCTGGTTCCCCGACACGTAGAACAATTCCTGCCCATCGGAGCGCCAGACCGGATCCTCGCCGCCGCTTTTCGAGACTTGGAGCCTCCCCTCCGTGGCGGGCGCACCGGAAAAACGGCGCACATAGACTTCGACACGACCCGTTTCATCGGACACGTACGCGATCCACTTGCCATCTGGGGAGAAACGACCCCCTCCTTCATGAAACGACGTTGCGAGAAACGCGAACGGCTTGCTGTCTCCCGACACTGAAGCGATCCAGATATCTTGTCCGCCGAACGAAATCCACTTGCCATCCCGCGACCAGTCATAGGCACCGCTCTCGGCCTCGGTCGGTAGGGGAAGCTCGTCCCGCCCGGGGTCCATCGACTTCTTGATGAAAAGGTATCCGCCGGCGCCGGATTTGGCACCAGCGCGATCCGATGTGAACACCATCTGTTTGCCATTCGGCGACCAGGCGGGGAACCAGTCGTTCGCCGCATCCGTCGTCAGCCGGGCGGTGATCCCCCTGCTGATTTCGGTATACCAGATATCGCGATTGCCGTTCTGCGGGTCGGCGCGATTGAAGGCGATGAGGGCGCCATTTGGCGAGATGCGCGGCTGATGGTAGCTGTCGGGGCCGCCAACCGTTCCCGTCGCTTCACCTTTCCGGTTGAACCACGTCAGCAAGTTGTCGTCGCCCGCGGGACGGGAGACGATCAGGCTCCCGTCGAGCGAGGCCTCGAACTGAGCCAACACGCTCGCCGCCCTGTAGCCGACATGCTCGAGGACAGGGACAGGTTCGCCGAGAAGAACAACGTGTTCGGTGTCGAACCGCTGGGCGAAGAGCCCTCCGTCGCGATAGTAGAGCAGCGCGCCAGCCGATCCTCCGCGCGGGGGGAGATAGGCAGCGTTTGATTGAAGTGGTAACACTCGCTGTGTGCGACCGGAATCGAGCGATCCCAGGAACAGGGCATTGTGCTCGCGCTGCTCGCAGCGGTTCGTGAACAGAAACCTCCGCCCGTCCGGCAAGAAGAACGGACCGCGGTGTGAGTTTTCAGTGAGCGAGCGATCCAAGGTGGTGAGCTCGGACGGCGTTCCCCCTGATTCGTGGACACGAAGCAAGCCTTGGCGGTTCGCGGGTCGAAAGATGATGTCGCCCCGGGCGCCCCATGCGGCGTCCTGAAAGCCCGCTACTGTCGTGACCGTCTGCGGCGGCCCGCCTGACGGGCTGACCTTCTTGAGCTTTCCGTCTGCGAAAAACGCGATCCAGCGACCGTCCGGCGACCAGATTTGATCCATGGCGCCCTCGGTTCCCGGGAGCGAGCGGCTCTCGCCGGAATCGAGCGAGTGGATCCACAGCAGCCGGCGATCCGGTCCGGTCGCCCGCACGAACGCAAGATGCCGGCCGTCCGGTGACGGCATCGGCAACTCCGGTCCTACGCTATCGAGCGACATCTCTAAGCGAATCACGCGTTCGGATGCCGTTGCCGGTCCGCTGTCGCGCAGGCGCGTCAAGAGCCACGTCAGCGCGGCGGCGCCAATGACGGCGACAAGCGCGATTCCGATCGCCAGCCGACGTCGACCTCGCGCACGGTCGGCTTCCTTCGTGCCGGTCACCACCGGTACCGCGACCACCTCTTCGAGCCCGATTCGTACGTCACCCATGTCCCGCATGCGGTGGCGAGAATCTTTCTGAAGGCAGCGGTTGAGCAAGCGCCGCAGAATCGCGGGGAGATCAGGTGGCAGCGCGCTCCAGTCGGGCTCGCGTTCCAGAATCGCCGCGAGCGTGTCTGTCGGCGTCGCGCGCGCGAATGCCGCCCGTCCAGCAAGCATCTCGTAGAGCACGCAGCCAAATGCCCAGATGTCGGTCCGCTTATCGACGACCTGGCCGCGCGCCTGCTCAGGACTCATATAGGCTGCGGTTCCGACGATGAGGCCGTCGCGTGTTGCCTCGGCTGTGAAAGTGGGCGCGCTCGTCGACGCCGGCTCAGCTGACGCAACGGCGGGCGTCAGCTTGGCGAGCCCGAAGTCGAGCACCTTCACCACACCGTCGGGCCGGATCATGATGTTCGACGGTTTGAGGTCGCGGTGGACGATGCCCTTTTCGTGGGCGACGTCCAGTGCGTCGGCGATCTGCCGCGCGATTGCCAGCGCGTCGTCCACTGAAAGACCACCCGAGCGCCGGCGCTCTGCGGACTGCTGGATTCGCTGCGCCAGCGTGTCGCCCTCGACCAGCTCCAACGCCAGCGTGCGCACGGTTCCCTGCAGTCCCGAATCGGCTGGGGGCTCGATGTCCTCGATTCCGTAAATCGCGGCAATATGCGGATGGTTGAGCGCGGCGAGCGCCCGGGCCTCGCGTTCGAAGCGCGCGAGGCGATCGGGATCGGCCGTGAACTCCCGCGGCAGGACCTTGAGCGCGACGTCACGCCCCAGCCGAGTGTCGCGCGCCCGATAGACCTCGCCCATGCCGCCGGCACCAAGCGGTGTGACGACCTGGTAGACGCCCAGGCGACAGCCGACGAGCGAGGCGACCTCTGGATCGCTCAGCATGATTTGAATAGGCGTCGTCGACCTTGAGGTCGCATGTTGATCGTCGGCCTCGACCGCGCGGAGCCGAGCTCATTCTATCCCCGCTTCAACCTGACGCTCGTTCCAAGGTGCGAGCGAGCAAGGCGAGCGAGCCACGCGACCGGAGCGCGCCGGCGAAGCGGCGCGCGAGAGAGCGTGTAGGGGAGTCCGAGGGGCGAAGCCCCTCGGATCAGACCTAGAGCTCGACCCGACGCAGCCGAAGCGCATTGACAATAACGGAGACGGAGCTGAAGGTCATCGCCGCGCTCGCCCAGATCGGGCTGATGAGGAGCCCCGTGAACGGGTACAGCGCTCCGGCCGCAACCGGCACGCCGACGGCGTTATAGACAAACGCCAAAAACAGATTCTGACGGATGTTCCGCATTGTCGCGCGGCTCAGCCGTCGGGCGCGGGCGATTCCCATCAGATCGCCGCCGACGAGCGTGATGCCGGCGCTCTCAATTGCGACGTCGGTGCCCGTTCCCATTGCGATTCCAACCGAGGCTTCGGCGAGCGCCGGGGCGTCGTTGATGCCGTCGCCGGCCATGACGACTTGCCGCCCCTCGCTCTGCAGACGCCGGATCACATCGCGCTTCTCTTCTGGCTGGACTTCCGCAATGACCTCGTCGATGCCGACGGCGGTCGCCACCGCCTCTGCCGTCGCGCGGAGGTCGCCGGTCAACATCACGATGCGGAGGCCATCGGCATGGAGTCGCCGGATTGCCTCGATCGTGGAGGACTTGATTGGATCCTCGACCGACATCACACCAGAGAGGCGACCATCGACTGCGACGAGAATTGCCGACTGCCCGGCCGCACGCACGGTGGTCGTCGCCGCCTCGAGTTGCTCAGCGTCGAGACCATTCGCCTTCAGGAGCTTCGCGCTCCCGACCAGAACCGCTCGTCCTTCGATGCTTCCGGATACGCCAAACCCCGTCCGCGACTGAAACGCTGAGACTGCCGAACGCTTCAGACCACGGGCACGCGCGGCTTCGACAACGGCCGCGGCCAACGGGTGCTCGCTGGCCTGCTCGAGCCCGGCGGCGAATTTCAACACATCGAGATCGGAAAACGGAGCGAAGGCGACTACGTTAGTGACGCGAGGTCGGCCTTCGGTCAACGTGCCGGTCTTGTCGACAACGAGGGTGTCGACCTTTTCCAGTCGCTCGAGCGCTTCGGCGTTGCGGATGAGGACTCCAGCCGAGGCGCCTCGGCCAGTCCCGACCATGATGGCCATCGGCGTGGCGAGCCCGAGCGCGCATGGACATGCGATGATCAGGACCGCGATGGCGCTCAACAGGGCGAACGCCAACCGCGGCTCCGGCCCCCAAATGTACCAGCCGACGAATGCGGCGAGCGACACCACCACGACCGCCGGCACGAACCAAGCCGATACGGCGTCGGCCAGCCGCTGAATCGGTGCTCTCGTGCGCTGCGCCTCGCCGACCATCCGGACAATCTGGGCGAGCACGGTCTCGCTGCCGACGCGCTCGGCGCGCATCACGAAGCTGCCAGTGCCGTTCAGCGTGGCGCCGGTCACGCGCGCCCCGGGTTCCTTGGGCACAGGAACGGGCTCTCCGGTGAGCATCGACTCGTCGACGGTGCTGCGGCCTTCAACGACGATCCCGTCGGCCGGAATCTTCTCTCCCGGCCGCACGCGCAGCCGATCGCCGAGGCGGATGTGCGAGACCGGCTCATCGGTCTCCTGGCCACCGCGAATGATGCGCGCCGTCTGCGGCGCCTGATCCAGCAGCTGTCGCAACGCGGTACTCGTGCGCCCGCGAGCGCGCAACTCGAGCACCTGACCGAGGATCACCAACACGGTCACGACGACGGCGGTGTCGAAATAGGTTTCGACCGGGCCACCGTGCATGCGCAACGCGGCTGGAAAGAACTGCGGCGCGATCGTGCCGACGGCACTGTAGAGCCACGCCGCGCCGATGCCGAGCGCGATGAGCGTGAACATGTTCGGCTGTCGGGTTTTGATCGACGCCCACCCGCGTTCGAAAAACGGCCAGCCAGCCCAAAACACCACCGGCGTCGAACAGACGAGGCCGAGCCAGTTGATGAGGGTCATCAACGAGCCTTCATGCGACGCGCCGACTATGAACGGTTGCGTGCCCCGAAACAGGCCGACCATCTCCCCCATCGTCAACAGGAACACCGGCGCGCCAATCGCTCCGGCAATCCACAGTCGTCGTGTCATGTCCACGAGCTCGGGATTGGGCCCGTCGTCGAGCGAGACGGTCATCGGCTCGAGCGCCATTCCGCATTTCGGGCAGGCCCCCGGCCCGTGCTGGACGATCTCCGGATGCATGGGACACGTGTACAGCGCATCCGTTGCCGAGGCGGAGGCCGACTCGCCGCGCGGTTTCAGGAACGACTCCGGATCGGCCTTGAAGCGATTGAGACACGACGGATTGCAGAAGTAGTAGGTCGTGCCCCGATACTCGTACGACCCCGCGGCCGTCGCAGGCTGAACGGTCATGCCGCAGACGGGATCAATCGTCATTTCATCTCTCCCGCCAGATCGTCGAGGATCGGACAGTCAGGGCGGCGATCGCCATGGCAGTGTTCAATGAGCTGGTGCAGCGTGCGACGCATCGCCTGGAGCTCCCCGATTTTCTGATCGAGCTCGCTGATGTGGTGCTGGGCGACACGCCTGACGTCCGCGCTGGCCCGGCGTCGATTGCACCAGAGGCCGAGGAGCTGCGCGATCTGCTTCATCGAGAACCCGAGATCGCGGGCGCGACGGATGAATCGCAGCGTATGAATGTCGTTCGCGTCGTAGATTCGATAGCCAGCGTCGGTGCGGCGAGCCTTGGAGACCAGGCCGATCGATTCGTAATGACGGATCATCTTCGCCGACACGCCCGATTGCTGAGCTGCCTGCCCGATGTTCATGCCTCCAAGCTTTAACCTTCCAATGATTGGAAAGTCAAGGTCGACAGCGTTTTGGCTCTCGAACACAACTGCCGTAGCATCGGCGGCATGAGCACAACGCCATTGACACCCGTCCTCACCGCCGACCTGCCGGCACCAGTCGGCCCATACTCCCCCGGCATCATCGTCGGCAACCTCGTCTTCGTGTCCGGCCAGGCGGGACGCGATCCCCTCACCGGCCATTTGGCCGACGACGTCGAGGCGCAGACCGAGCAGACGTTGCGAAACGTCTCTGCAATACTCGAACGAGCGGGATCGAGCCTCACTCTCGTCGTCCGATGCGGAGTCTTCCTCGTCGACATGACCGAGTTCCAGAAAATGAACGGCGTCTACGCGCGCATGTTTGGCGAGCACCGTCCGGCGCGAACGACCGTGGAGGTCTCGGGACTGCCAGGCGCCGGACTTCGTGTGGAGATTGATGCGGTGGGAGTGTTGGAGCACGGTTGATGTAGCCTCAAGGCTCAAGGCTCAGGGCTCAAGCAAAACCTTCGACCACTTACTTGAAGATCTTGCCTGAGCCCTGAGCCTTGAGCCTTGAGCCTCCGTCTCCACACCCCAACTCTGTACAATCGCCCTCATGAGGGAAGTCGCGCTCGTTACTGGGGCGTCTGGGGGCATTGGCGAGGACCTGGCGCGGCTCGTCGCAGCCGGTGGGCGCGACGTCGTACTGCTCGCGCGCGGCGCGGCCAAGCTTCAGACGCTCGCCGATGAGCTGTCCAACGCGCACAAGATCTCGGCGACCGTGCTATCGATGGATCTGTCGTCGCCAGGCGCCGCCGAAGACGTGACGCGTGTGCTCGCCGAGCGCAGGATCACCATCGACATGCTGGTCAACAACGCCGGCTTTGGCACACACGGGGCGTTCACGCGCGACGATCCGCAGGAACAGCTCCGGATGCTCCAGGTCAACGTGATCGCGCTGACGACGCTGACGAGGTTGCTCGTGCCAGGGATGATCGAGCGCCAGCGCGGGCGGATTCTGAACGTGGCCTCGACGGCCGCCTTCCAGCCAGGACCGCTGATGGCTGTCTACTATGCGTCGAAGAGTTACGTCCTGTCGCTGTCGCTGGCGTTGAGCGAAGAAACCGCCGGCACCGGCGTCACCGTCACATGCCTCTGCCCAGGCCCCACCCGCACCGGGTTCCAGGACCGGGCGCAGATGAATCAGTCGCGCTTGTTTCGATTCGCACGCGTCATGCGCTCGTCCGAGGTCGCCCTCGTTGGCTACGACGAGATGATCGCGGGGAAGGCGCTGGCGATTCCCGGAGTCGCGAACAAGATCGGCGCGCAGAGCGTGCGGTTCATCCCCAGGCGCGTGGCGGCTCGAATCGCCGGCTCTATGAACGCTGACCGTTGATGCCGAACGCTGACCGTTGATGCCGCGATTCAAGCTGATCATCGAGTACGCCGGGACGCGCTATAGCGGCTGGCAGATCCAGAAGAACGCCCGCACGGTGCAAGGCGAGATTGACCGCGCGATTCGGGAAGTCGCAGGACGCCGCGAATTCGAGCTCTACGGCTCTGGCCGAACCGACGCCGGCGTCCACGCGCTCGCGCAAGTCGCGCACCTCGAGCTCTACACCGGACTGGCGCCCGAGCCGCTCAGGCGCCGCCTCAACGACGAACTGCCGGCGGACATTCACATCCTGACGATCGACAAGGCGCCGCACCGCTTCCACGCGCGACACGACGCCGTGTCGCGCAGCTATCTCTACCAGATCTCGCGCCGCCGGACCGCGTTCGCGAAGCCGTTCGTCTGGTGGATCCGCGAACCGCTCGATCTCGGCGCGATGCGACGCGCGGCCGCCGCGTTTGCCGGACGGCAGGACTTCGCGGCCTTTTCAGACGACGATCCTGACGAGAAATCAACCGTTGTCGTCCTCGAGCGCGTCGAACTGGTCGAGGCCGGCGCGCTCGTGCTCGTGCGCGTGCAGGGCTCGCACTTTCTCTGGAAGATGGTGCGCCGAATCGTGGGTGTGCTGGCCGCAGTCGGGCGAGGTGAGATGACGCCCGAAGACGCCGCGCAGTATCTCAATCCTCGCGATGGAGCCTCACCGGGAGTTACTCCCGCATCGCTCACCGCACCGGCCGCGGGACTGTTTCTAGAGAGGGTGCTGTACGCCGGCGACGGCGGGCCCGGCCCGATACGACCGGTGATCCTTCTGGATTGACGACCCGTCTTCTGCCTTCTGTCTTCTGTCTTCTGTCTCCTACCGTACTATCCGCAGCCCCGTCGGCGGCGCGGGCGGTGTGCCGCGGCCCCAACCACGTTCGACGACTTCAAAGTCGTCGGCGCGCAGCGAGTGAAAGGCCGGGTTGAGGATGTCGTTGTTCCAACGGGCGTCCATCGTACCAGTGATGTACATGTCCGAGCCGTTGTCGGCGAGGATCAACCCGTATCGTTTCATGGCCCGGAAGATCTTCTGAATCTCCGGCGAGTAGCCCGAGATGTCACGCGAGGCTTTCATCCGCATCCGCGTGCCCATCGGCGGTGCGTCGACCGTCGATCCGGCTCGATGCGATGCCGGCCAGACGTAATCGTTGGTCGCGCGGGTCGAGAAGCGGAAGGCGTGCGTGATCTCGCCGGCCCCGTAGACTTCGTCGTATCGCACCAGACCGGGGAGAATCGCCAGGCCGGCGGCATCCGCCGAGGTCCACGTCTCTGGACGGCGAGCATTGGTGCTGAGATCGAAGATGGCGCCGGATCCCGCCTCCCATCGGCCCGCCGAACCATTCCACCGCGTCGCGAAGATTTCATACAGCAGCCAGCGATCGCGATCGACGATCAGCAAGTGCCGGTCGCCTGACGTCCCGCCACCGGGGACATCACCCTCGATGAAGTGCGGCTGGGTCTTGGCTTCCTCAGGGATCGGATATCCGGAAAGACCCGGGACACCCGTGTCGCTCTCGTCGTCGTACTCAAAGGTGACCGGGACACGCGCCTGGTCGCCAGCCACTACGACGTACGGGATGCCGTACGGCGGCGGGCCAAAGTCGGGATGAAGCTGACGCGTCGTCCCAATCCACGAGACGAACTGCGCCGAGCGCGAATCGACTGGCGCCGCACTGATGTCCTGATTCCACCAGTTGCTCGCCGGGAACAGCTGCCGGCCGGTCAACGGCTCGAGCAGGACCGGCGGAGCAGCAGCCGACACGACGACCAGAGCGATCGCAAAAACGGCAGCGGTAAGCGCTGGACGCAACGACACGTCTGCTGAAGCCTTCACGCCGCGTGCCGCGGCTGGCTACGAGTCCTAACACGTTCTGTCTCAGCGCGTTACAGGTCTATTGGCCGTCGAGATGGATACGGCTCAGTGTCCGATCCTGTCGTACACCCGCGCATCTCTGTAATTGCTGCGCGGTTTGAACTGGAATGGCGCCGCTTTGGTCGGCAGTCCCGTGGCCCCGATCAATGAGCGTCTCCCAGGTGGGATCGCTCGCGCCGGATCGCGAGATAGGCGCACATGGATCCGCAGCCGGCGTCGACGCGACTCTTGCGCTCGACTGCGTCAAAGGATTTCGACGACGCCTCAAGTTTCATCGCGCTCGCGCGGAGCGTCATCGCGCGCGCTCGAGCGGCGAGCCGATTGCAGCGATCGTTACACTTACAAAACAGACATCGAGCAGCGATTCAGACGGAAACAGGCGCGCGGGCGTCTGAACGGTGATTGGCGAACCAACTCGGTTCGCAAGATTCTCCAAGGTCGCCCGTTCTCTGTACTAGCTGGCGTTTGTACGCCGGAACCCTGGGAGGGGCTGATGTCGATGCATGCGCGAATGTTCATCGGAACTCTCGTGATCGCCGCCGCTGTTCTGCCGACCGTCGCGCGAGCGCAGGACGCCGCGCGGACGGATGGCTGGGTCGTACTGGCGCTCGACGACTACCGCGCGCTCAGGGCGCGCGCGTTTCCGGCGACGCCAGACCCGTTACCGCCACCAGTCGATGCCACGCTCACGCGCGTCGACTACGAGCTGCGCGTCAACGGCGATACCGTCACCGGTGACGCGCGCTTGACGATCGACGTGCTGAAGCAGGGATGGGTCAGCATCCAGATGCCGGCGGGCCTGCTCGTCCGAGGCGCGCGGCTCGAAGGGCGCCCGACCGCCCTCGTCGACGGCAACCCGCCACGCGTGCTGGTCTCTCGACCCGGACGCTCGGTGCTCGCGCTGGAGATCGTCGTCCCGATCGAAGCCGCGAGCGGCATCGAGTCGATGACGCTGCCCGCCTCCGCGTCGGCGCTCTCGGCGGTGACCCTGATCGTGCCGCGCACCGGCATGGACCTATCAGTCAGCGGCGGCTTCGTGGCGGAACAGACCGAGGCCAACGCCGAAAACCGCTGGACGGTGTACGGATCGCCGGGACGGCCGCTCAAGTTCTCCTGGAAGCGCAAGATCGACGATCGGCGATCGACGCTGCCGCTGCGTGCGAAGGCGCGAATCACCGAGCTCGTCGCGCTCGGCGAGGATGCGTCGCAAATCACCGTCAGCCTCAATGTCGAAGTCGTGCAGGGTCTGGCGCGGGACATCGTTCTGGCGATACCTGAGGGCGTGTCGGTCAACCAGGTCTCGGGCACGACCGTCGCCGACTGGAAGCACGAATCGGGGTCCCTCACAGTCTCATTTCTCGAGCCGATTGCCACGACGACTTCGCTCGTCGTGTCTGCCGAAGTTCGCGCGCCGCGGGAAGGAATCATCGCGATTCCGATCGTCAGGATGCCAGCGGCAGAGCGCGAAACGGGTGGCATCGCCGTCGATGTCATCGGCGCGGGCGAGATTACCGATCGCCAACCGCGCGGCGTGGATCCGGCCGATCCCGCCGATCTCGGCGACATCCTCGAAGGGCGTGGCTCTCCGTCGATGGTCGCATTCGGCTTCAAGCCGCTGGCCGGAAACGCCGTCCGGGGGTTGACGGTCAACGTCTCGCGATACACTCCGCAGGCGGTCCTCGTCGCCAACGTCGAAGAGGCTCGTTACGAGGCGCTCGTCACCGAGGATGGCAAGCTGCTCGTGCGCGCGCGGTTCGCCGTCCGCAACAATCAGCGGGCGTTTCTCGCGCTCAAGCTGCCCGCGCAGTCCGTGCTGTGGAGCGCCGCGCTCGCTGGCCGGCCGGTGCGACCAGGCGTCAGCGCCGACGGCGGGTACCTCCTGCCGCTCGTCAAGGGACGCGCCGGCGAGGCCGCGCCGACGTTTGCCGTCGAGCTCGTCTATCTGCAGCGGACGCCCGCCTGGAGCGAGAAGGGTGAGGCGCGAGTCGAGCTGCCCGCCGTCGACCTTCCGGTCTCCCGGACTGGATTGGTCGTCAACTACTCGCCACGTTTTCGTGTCGAACCGATGCCCGGGGCGTTTCGCGCAGCGCCTGCCCAGCAGCCCTGGAGTGCAGCGCTTCGCGACAACGAGTACGGCACCGTGCGAACTGAATCGGACACGCCGGCACCGCCTCAGGCGGCTGGCGATCGTGACGCCGCGAGCGCCAAGGCCCTGGTTGAACGCTTTCGCAAAGACAGCGGAAGGACCGCGGTGGGGGCGATACCGGTCCACGTGACGGTACCCATGATCGGACCGTCGTTTTTCGTCGCAGCCGAGCTGACGGCTGAATCACAACCGGCGACGCTCGAGATCCAATACAAGCGCGTGAGCGAGAGGTGAACCATGACAAGAAACAATAGGGTGGTAAAGGTGCAAAGGGTGCCACGGGTGCCAGGCACGACATCTCTCCCGACACATGCCGTCGCTCTCGCTGTGTGCGTTTTGCTTCCGGCCGCGACGCTGATCGCGCAGGAACGCGGTCCCGCCGGCACCGTGACGTTGTCGCGCACCGACTACGATCGGCTGCTCGACCTCGCCAGCCGGCAACCGCGCCCGTCTGACTCGGCGCCGCTACCCGCGGCGCTGACGCGCGCCGAGATCCGCGCGCGCGTCGACGCAGGTGCCGTTCGCGCCACGATGACCGTGAACGGCGAAGTGTTCCACACCGGAAGCGTCAAGGTGCCGCTCATCAGCAACGCGACGCTGCTCGACGCGCGCTCCACCGATCGTCCACTGCCGCTTGTCGCCGAGGGTAACGCCCACGTCGCCGTCGTCACGGGCCCGGCGTCCTTCTCCGCCACTCTCGAGTGGGGCACATCAATCACCGCGAGCCCCGGCCGGGGCTCGTTCGTCCTGCCGGTGCCGCCGGCCGGGAGCGTCACGGCGACGTTCGACGTGCCTGGCGAACAATCCGATCTCCGTGTCACGCCCGGTCTGATACTACGGCGGACATCGGCCGGAGGCCGCACAACTGTCGAAGCGACACTCGATCCAGGATCGTCGACGCAGGTCTGGTGGTCGTCGCGAGACACCGGGCCGGCGGCGCCTCCGCGCGACGCGCGGTTGCTGTCCGACGTCAAGACCCTCGTCACCATCGGCGACGCCGACCTGCGCCTCCTCTCGCTCGTCGACGTCACCGTCGTCCAGGGCGAACCCACCGAATTCGAGCTACGGATTCCCGCCGGCTACGAGCTCGCCGGCGTCACCGGCAGCTCGCTCGATCGCAGCGAACAGCAAGGGCAGCGCCTGGTCCTCGTCGTTTCGGCGCCATCGAGACGACGGCATCAGTTTCTGATCAATCTCGAGCGTCCGAGCGCGGGCGGATCGTTCAAGCTCGAGACCGGCTTCCCGACAGTGCCCGCCGCGCAACGTGAAACCGGCGAAATCGCCGTCGAAGGATTGGGTACACTCGAGATTTCCGCTGTGGATCCGCCAGGCCTCCGCCGGATGGACGTGCGGGAAGTCGACCAGGCGCTGACGTCGGTCGCGCGGCAGTCCCTGCTCTCGGCATATCGCTATCAACGCTCGGCGACGGGCGTGCCGGCGCTCGCGCTCGACGTCACCCGCTTCCCTGACGCCGCCGTCCTGGCCGCGATCGCCGAACGCGCGGTCGCGACGACACTCGTCACGAGCGAAGGACGGGCGCTGACGGAAGTCTCGCTCTGGCTTCGCAACCGCGCCCAGCCGTTCATGAAAGTCTCCCTGCCGCCAGGAGCGTCGATGCTGTCTGTCGACGTCGCCGGATCTCCGGCGAAACCGGCCGAAGGCGCCGACGGCATGCGAGTGCCGTTGCTGCGCCCTGGCTTTCGGCCAGACGGGCCGTACTCGGTGTCGTTCGTCTATCTTCACGCCGGACGCGCGTTCGCCAAGAAGGGCGAGATGCAGATGGCGCTGCCACGAATGGACGTGCCGGTCAGCGTCGTCGAATGGGAACTCTTCCTGCCAGAACAGTATCGGGCGGATCGATTCGCCGGAACGGCGATTGCCGCCTATCTCGTCGAGAGCGGACTGGCGGTCCCTGGACCGTCGGCGACACCGGTCGAAGGTTTCTCGACGGGAGGCGTTGTCTCGGGCCAAATCGTTGGCCGCGTGCTGGACCCACAAGGCGGCGTCGTGCCTGGAGCAACGATCGTCGCAGAAGTCTCGGGGCAACGCCGAACCGTCGTCACAGGAGCGGATGGCCAATATGTCATCTCAAACCTGCCGTCCGGCCCCTTGTCAGTCACCAGCCAGCTTCCCGGATTCAAGACCGCGCAGCGGTCGCTTGTCTACGATCAGCGGCCGCGCCAGATCGATTTTCAAATGGCGCTTGGAGGGGTGGAGGAGACGGTCACGGTGCAGGCTGAGGCGCCGGTCATCGACATGCGTTCCAAGGAAATCAGCCAGAGCCTCCCATTCGCCGGGTTGAACAACAGCGGCCGAACGCGCGACGAGGTCGCTCGGCGGCAGCTCGAGCAACGGGCGCAGGAGCCGTCGGTGAACGTGCAAAGCCTGCAGCGGCGCGCCGCCGGCGTGCTCCCGGTCCGCATCGACGTGCCCCGTGCCGGCACGTCGCACCGGTTCCTCAAGCCGCTCGTCGTCGACGAAGCAACGGTGGTGCAGTTCAGATACAAGAGACGCTGATTGTTACGGACCGGGCTTTTCGGGCACCAGGGTCACGACCGTGTAGCGGTCGGCGGGAAAATACTTCTTGAAGGTCTCGTGAAGCACCGCTGGCGTGACTGCGTCAATCCGCTGCAGGCGGCTCAGAATGAGAAGCGGATCGCGGTCGAGCAACTTCGCCGATTGCAGCCGGCCAAGCCAGTAGCCATTCTGCTTGACGGAAGTCTCGTGCGTCAGTCGGGCGGTTTCCTTGGCGCGATTCGTCAGATCCTCGTTGGGGCCAGCGCTCTGCAGTCGTGACACTTCCTGTTGCACGCGGGCGATCATCTTGTCGACGTTGTCGGGTGAAGCGCTGAACGAGATGTCGATGTGGCCGCCGCCGCGCTGCGGCGTCTGTTGAGACAGGCTCACCGACACGCTGTAAGTTTCGCCCAGCTCCTCGCGCAGAATGTCGCGGAGCGCGATCTCGAGCACTTCGGTGGCTGCCTCGACCCTGGTCTGCTCGTTCTCCTCGATCGGCGGATCGGCAAAGTAGCTGACCACAGTCTGGCTCTTCGGTTCCTTGCCCTTTTCGACGCGCGCCCGCTCGATCGTCGGCGGGAATGAGATGCCGACATCCTTGAACCGGCTGGCCGCCGTCTTGGTCGACGGCAGCGAGCCGACGTAGCGCGTTATGAGCGGGAGCACCTCGTCCACCTTGAATGCGCCGACCATGAAGAAGCTGAAGTCGGCGGCGTTCGAAAACCGTTCGCGGTAGAACGACACCATCGCCGCGCGATCGAGCGTGCCGATCCGCTCGGTGGTCAGCGGACGTGAGGTGTAGTGGCCCATCGTCAGGACCTGCCCGAGGCGATCGCCAAAGACGGCGGTCGGGCTGCTCAGTCGATTGACCACCGCGGCGTCCAGCTGGCGCTTGATCAGCGCGAACGCCTCGGCGTCGTCGCCGGGCGCGGTGAACTTGATGTTGAGCAGCTGAAGCGCCGTCTCGATGTTGGCAGGCGTGCTCGACCCCTGGATGCCGTGCGAGGAGAGCGAGATATAGGGTGACGCCGAGGCGATCTTGCCCGCCGTCAGCTTCGGCAGATCGATGGCCCGATGGCCGCCGGCACCGGACAACTCGACTTGTCCCGTCGCCAGCTGCGCCTCTATGTATTTCTCGGGCGGCGCGAGCGAGCTCCCGCCTGAGGCGGCAAAAGCAAAAAGGACCTGGTCGTTCTTGAAGTCGGTGGGCTTGAGCCATGCTTCAACGCCATTCGACAACCGCACGACGGTGACGCCGAGCTCCGGGATTTCGCGCCTGCCAACGACCGTGCCCGGATCTGGCAGGTGCGCGAGAAGAACGGCGCTGCTGGCGGTATCGGCCCAGGGAGTAACCGCCATCGCGTCGGCTGATGCAATCGCCGCGGTGAGCTGCTCAGGGGACGGCGCGGTGATGCCGGCCTTCTGGGGCGCGACCCCGAGGATCACCCGGCTCGTATCCGCAAACATGGCCTTGGAGGCGGTCGCAACGTCGGCCGCAGTAATCGTCGGCACCAGCGCCTGCACGAGCTTGTGCTCGTATTCGATACCGGGTGTCGGTTCACCTTGCAGGAAGTGGTCGACGTATTCCTGCACGTACGATCCGCTCTCGGTCTTGTCTCGCTCCGCGTAGGCGCGGTCGTAGCTCGCGAGCATCCATTTGCGCGCGCGATCGAGCTCGCCGGCGCCGAAACCGTACTGCTCGACACGATTGGCTTCCACCTCGAGCGCCGTCAGTCCCCGTTCAATTCGGCCGTCCTGGACGCTCGCAGCCAGCGTAAAGGAATTGACAGTCGGCGTCAGCGCGCCGCCGTAGGCGCCGGCGCCCAGAAACGGAGCGTCCGCTTTCCTTGCGATCTCGTCGAATCGCTCGTTCAACATCTCGTCGACGAGCGAGCTCGTCAGGTTCCGGCGATAGTCGCTCACCGTGTCGTGGGACTCGCGCGCGCGCTTCCGGAGGATGGAGACCGAGGATTGAGTGGCCTCGGGATCGGTGGCCATCTTGACCAGCACTTCAGACTTCAAAGGCAGTGGGTAATCGCGGGCTGGCGGCGGAGACGCGGGCTTTGCGAGCAGCCCGAATTCCGACTTTATCATCGCCTCGAGCGCGGTTGGATCGATATCTCCCACGGCCACGACGGCCATCCGGTCGGGACGGTACCACTTCGTGTAAAAAGCTTTCAGCTCTGACGCGGGAAACGACTTCAAGACCTCCGGCTTGCCGATCGGCAGACGGTCGGCGTACTTCGACCCCGCAAACAGCACCGGGATCTGCTGGTCGCGCAGTCGCGAGCCGGCGCCAAGGCCTCCACGCCATTCCTCGATCACCACGCCTCGTTCCTTATCGATCTCCTTTGGATCGAGCGTCATGCCACCCGCGAAATCGGCCAGCGCCTGAACTCCCTTCTCGACGATGCCGGCACGATCGGTGGGCAGTTGAAACATGTAAATCGTGTCGTCGAAGCCCGTCTGCGCATTGACGTGCGGCCCCAGCCTCGCACCGGTTGACTCGAACGTGGCAATCAGCTCGCCAGGCTTGAAGTGGGTCGTGCCGTTGAAGCCCATGTGCTCGAGAAAATGTGCGAGGCCCTGCTGCGCGTCGGTCTCGTCGACCGAGCCGGCTTTAACGGCGAGCTGCAGCATCACGCGCTTTTCCGGCCGCGCGTTCTTCCTGACGTAGTAGCGCAAGCCGTTCGGGAGCGTGCCGGTGGTGACGGCAGAATCGAGCGGGATAACGGATGTCGGCGAGAAGCTTTGCGGAACCTGATTCGCCGGCGCCGGCGCCTGCGCCTTGCCAAATCCCGGAGCCCCGACGGCAAGCACGAACGCGGTTACGACCGCGCGGAAGGTACTGATCGACATGAAGAAACTCTACCCCAGTGGCGACACACGCGGATCCCGGATCTGTCAGACGCACCGGGCGCGGGGCGAAACCACGGGATCGCGGGACGCGGCAGTCCTGAAATCCGCGGACCGCAACCGTCAGCACACTCTTGTAATATGACGCCAACTCGTTGACCGGCGCGGCCGCCTTCTTGGCCCGAACTTCGCACGATCTTCGAGTTTCCCTTCGCAGGCCCCCGGGTGTTTCGCTTCATTACAAAAGGAGCGGCGGCATGGCGTTCCGGACCCGTCTCGGCCTCACCCTCGCCATTGCGGTGATGGTGGCCCTTTCGAGCTCGCTGACGGCGCGACAGCAGCTTCCCCAGCGGCTTCGACCGGCTCGCCCGGACTTCGACGTCAGGGCCCAGCGCTGGCCCGCCATCGGCTCTCCGCGGGCACGGGCCGAACTGCGGCGCGCTGCCGCGCGCAACCGGCGCGGCTCTCGACTGAACCCCCATACGGGCGCCCTGCGGGTGCTCGAGCGCCCCGGCTGGACGGCTGCCCGCGGCGCCCTGCCGGCCGCTCTACGAAACCAGTTGGTTCAGGCCATCGATCGGCTCGGCCTCGACGACGGGGACCTGGAGTCGGTGAGGGTGCTGCGCGACTACGTCAGTGGATCGACCGGACTGCGACACGTCACGTTTGCGCAATCCTTCGACGGAATCCCGGTCTTCGGCGGTACCGTGACCATCCATATCGACTCGACCGGCGAGATAGTGAGGGTCACCTCCACGGCCGCTCGCGGCGACGGCCGCCAGCGCAACGGCCTTTTGACAGCGACGGACGCTGCGACGATCGCGTCGGGCGATGTGAACCCGGAGGGCGCGCCGTTTCTTCGCGATGTGACGGCGTCGCTCGTCTGGTTCGCGATCGACGGCGGCCTGCGGCTCGCGTGGCATGTCGAGCTCGAACCCGAGGGGCTGCCGCAGTTCTACGATGTTCTCGTTGACGCCGAGACCGGCGAGCTGCTCTTGCGCCGCAATCGCGTCCTCGACGCGAACGGCAGCGGCAGGGTCATGCAATCGACGGCGACTCTGGCGATCGACCCGCGGCGGCCCGATCAGATGCCGGCCGGAACGGCCGCCTGCCCGCCACCGCTCAACCACGAGCTCCGCGATCTCGCGGTGCCCTTCCGGGATCCCTCGACCGTCCTCGGCGACAGCGGCCGTCTCTCGGGAAACAACGTCCGCATCCATCGCGGCAACGGACAAACGGAAGGCGCGCTCGGCACCTTCGACGGATCGCGTTGGCTCTTCGACTTCCCCTTCAACTCCGCAGGCTCGGCCGAAACGGCATTGTTCTTCGCGCTGAACTTCGCGCACGACTTCTTCTACGACCTGGGCTTCGACGAGGCTGCTGGCAACTTTCAGGTCAACAACTTCGGGCGCGGGGGCGTCGGTGGCGATCCGATCCGGGCCATCTCGCGCGCCGCCGGGCGCAACAACGCGACGTTCCAACCCGCCCCTGACGGCTCGAGCCCGATCATCAGCATGTTCCTGTGGGACGGCTCCAACTGCTGGTCCGAGGACGTCGACGGCGACGGTTTGCTCGATATCGACGGCGACTTCGATACCGACATCATTCTGCATGAGTTCCATCATGGCGTCAGCCACCGCCTGAACGCCTCGTTCAATGGCGCCGAGGCGGGCGCGATTGGCGAAGGCGGCAGCGACTTCTTCGCCTATTCGATCAACGGCGACACGAACCTCGCCGAATACTCACGCCCGGGCGGACTGAGGACGATCAACGGCAAGGGCTACAACGACTGGACATGCCTGCTCGGCCTCTTCTGCGAAGAGCACGACAACGGCGAAATCTGGGCGAATGTGCTGTGGGATCTGCGCGAGCGGTTCCGACACGATCTCGTCCGCGGCAGCGAGGCCGCCGCCATCAACGAGGTACACCAGATCTATGTCGATGGGCTGAAGCTGTCGCCGCCCTCACCGACGATGCTCGACCTGAGGGACGCGATGATGGAGGCGGACGCCATCCGCAATCCCGGGACGCCGGAAGGTCCCAACTTCTGCGCGCTGTGGGAAACGTTCGCGGGGCGCGGGATGGGTCTCAACGCTTCCGATACGGCCGCCAATGGCTTCAATCAGGTCATCGCCAACTTTTCGGTACCGCCCGGGTGCAACGCTCCGCCCTCGCCCCCGGCGGTCACGCTGGCGGTTACGAGCGCCACGGCCACTGAGGCCGGGCCAACCAACGGCGTCTTCACAATCACCCGCGCCGAGGTCTCCGGCGCGGCCCTCATCGTCAACGTCACGACATCTGGAACCGCAGTGCGCGGCACCGACTACGTCACGATCCCCGCCGCAGTCACGATCCCGCCTGGCGCGGCCTCCGTCGACGTGCCGGTAATTCCGATCGACGATACGAACCTCGAGGGAAACGAGACGGTGGGCCTCACGATCCGCAGTGGATCAGGCTACGTCATCGGGGGCACGCCCTCGGGAACCGTCACCGTCATCAGCGACGATGTCGCGCCTGACCTGACCGTCAGCACCCTGACGGTGCCGTCGACGGCCGGGGCGGGCCTGACGATGACGGTCACCGACACGACGCGGAATCAGGGCACTGGACCCGTCGGCGCGTCGACAACCTCCTACTACCTGTCGGCCAACGCGACGCTCGACGCGGGCGATACGTTCATGGGCTCGCGCGACGTGCCAGGGCTGACGGCGGGCACGACCGACGTGAGCGCTACGGTCCTGACCGTTCCGTCCAACGCCGCCACGGGCACGCTCTGGGTGATCGCCAAGGCCGACGGCCCCAACGCGTTCAGCGAGCCGAACGAAGTCAACAACATGCGCTATGCCTCGGTTCGCATCGGCCCTGACCTCGCCGTTACGACGCTGACGGTCCCAGCTGTCACCGGTCCAGGCGCGACGATCAGCGTCAGCGAGACGATCAAGAATCAGGGCGCTGGTCACTCCGCCGCATCGTCTACCCGGTTTTATCTCTCGGCTAACCTTACGTTCGACGCAGGCGACGAGCCGCTTGGATCACGCAGTGTCGGCGCGCTCACCCCAGGCGATTCGTCAGTCGGCACCACCATTGTCACCATCCCCACCGATATCTCGAGCGGCACGTTCTATGTGATCGCGGTGGCCGATGACGGCAATGCGGTCCCGGAATCAAACGAGACCAACAACAGCCGCTTGACGACCGTGCGCATCGGCGCCGATCTCTATGTGCTGGGGAATGGCGCGCCGGCACGAGCGGCTTCCGGCGGAACGATCACCGTGACCGACGCCACCAAGAACAGCGGCGGAGGTGTCGCAGAAGCCTCAACCACCGCCTTCTACCTGTCGACGAACACGACGTTCGATGCTGGCGACACGCGGTTCGGTTCCCGGTCAGTCGGTCCGCTCGACGGAGGGACGCAGAGCAACGGGTCGACGCTGGTGGTCCTGCCCGTCGTCACGCCTGGCACCTACTACATCATTGCCAATGCCGACGATGGCGCGGTTGTCGAGGAGACCCAAGAGAACAACAACGTCCGGTTCACCTCGATCCAGATCGGGCCGGACCTCGTGTTATCCGTGACCGCACCGTCAACCGCCGTCGCCGGCGCCACGATCACGGTCACCGACACCGTCAGGAACTACGGCGCCGATACGGCGGGGGCATCGACGACGAGGTTCTACCTCTCATTGAACACGACGCTCGATGCCGCGGATATCACGCTCGACGAGGAGAGGTCGGTGGCGGCAATCGCCGCGAACGGATTGAACGCCGGTTCGACGAGCGTCACGCTGCCCGCCGGCCTGACCGGCCGCTACTACCTGCTGGTCGCGGCGGACGGGTTCGCAGCGGTGCCCGAGTCGAACGAGCTGAATAACATGGTGGCGCGCTCCATCACGATCAATCCGTGAACGGCGCGCCTCGTTGCTTCGGCGCGGCCCGGCGGGATACGCTTGGCGCTCACCTTCCCGAACGGAGGATGTCCCAGGCATGAATCCCATTACCGGACTGCTCGCCGCGCTTGGCGCGTTGACAGTCGTCTACCTTGTGGGTTGGGCCACGGCCGTCTCGCGAGCCGTACAGGGCCAGCGTGGCAGTTCCCACGCGACGGACGCGCGGTTTCCGAATGCTCTTCAAATAGCCCTCGGCTTCTTCACAAACTTCTTTGATGCCCTGGGCATCGGCTCGTTCGCCACGACCACTGCCTTCTTTCGGTTGCGCAAGATGGTGCCAGACCGCATCATCCCTGGCACCCTCAACGTCGGGCACACGCTGCCAACGGTCGTGCAGGCCTTCATCTTCACCGCAATCATTCCGGTCGATGTCCTCACCCTGTTCTTGATGATTACCGCAGCCGTGCTCGGCGCCTGGCTCGGCGCCGGTATTGTCGCCGGGTGGTCCAAGCGAAAAGTGCAGATCGGTATGGGCGTGGCGTTGCTTGCCGCAGCAACGTTCATGCTGATGCGTCAGCTGAGTCTGTTCCCGGCCGGCAGCGAAGAGATTGGCGTTCGTGGGGTCAAACTCGCGCTGGCGACCGGCGGCAACTTCATGCTGGGTTCGCTGATGACGCTGGGAATCGGCCTGTACGCCCCGTGCATGATTCTCGTCAGCCTTCTCGGCATGAGCGAAAGGACGGCATTCCCAGTCATGATGGGCTCGTGTGCGTTTCTGATGCCCGTCGGCAGCCTCCGGTTCATCCGCGAACAGTGCTACAGCCTTCGCAACGCGCTCGGGCTGGCGATCGGCGGCGTTGCCGGCTCATACGTTGCCGCGAAATTTTTCGAATCGCTGAACATTCGGACCGTGCGATGGCTGGTGATCGTCGTTGTCCTCTACACAGCGATCACGATGCTGCTGTCCGCCTCTTCTGAACGCGGGGCCGGGGAATCAGAGGATTAAATACGGTTCAGGGTTCAGGGTTCAGGGTTCAAGGTTCAGACAAAGACGCCCCTGAGAGTGGGCGTGAACCCCGGGAAGACCAGATCGAGGTTCGTGTTTCCGAGGCGCCGGAGCACTAGCTCCGAGAGGATGTCTCTATAGTCGATCGTGACCTGGAGGTCCTGGTTCTGGTACAGCTGACCCGCCGCCAAGCCTGGCCAGATTGACATGACGCGGCCTCCACGGACCGCGCCACCCATGACGAACATCGCGTTGCCGTGCCCGTGGTCGGTGCCCTGGCTCGCGTTCTCGCGGGCCACGCGGCCGAACTCGGAGACCGCGATGAGGGTCACGTTGCCCATTCGGTTGGCGCCGTTCATGTCGGCGTGGAACGCCGCGAGCGCCTGCGCGAGCTGGCCCATCGTCACCGACATGCCGCCGTTGATTGGTCCCTGCGCGCTGTGGGTGTCCCACCCGCCGAGATCAATCTGCACCGCCTCGACGCCCATGTCGGCGCGAATCAGCGCGGCCGTCGAGCGAAGCGCCGCGCCAAAGCTGCCACCGGGATAGACCGCGCCGCCAGCCGGCACGTACCCGTTGATGTTGAGGCCGCTCAGCGTGTTGATGGTCCGCTGCGTGTTGAGCGCTGCGGTCCGGAGGGGGTCCCGCTCGGGCTGGTAGGCGTTGCCGAGCCAGGCGAGGCGCTGGGTTCGGGTGCTCGAGTTGCCCGACAAGCCGAAATTCGCGGGATCGGGAATCGGCAGCGTATCAGGTGCGCCGACGAGCGTCTGAGGCAAGCCGAAGGCGAATCCGAGACCCCGCAGGGCGGCGTCGACCTTCATTGGCGGCCGGCTGGCGAGATGCCGTCCGAGCCAGCCGGTCACGACGTTGAGGTCACCGGGCTTGCCGATCTCCATGAAAAACTGCGCGTCGAAGTGCGACCGCGACGGGTCGGTCGAGCCAGTTGCGTGAACGACCAACAGCTGCCCGGACTGATACGCCGGCAGCAGCGGCGCCATGGCTGGTGGAAGCCCGAAGAAGCCGTCGAGCGCGAGCGCTGCGTTCGCCGGAATGGCAAGCGTTGGCCTGAGTGAGAAATACGACGCTTCGCCCCACGGCGCCACCAGGCTCAACCCGTCAGCGCCGCCGCGCAGGAAGATCGAGACCAGGATGTCGCGATCGCTCGCCGTCTGCGCGTAGGTGACGCGCGGCAGCCACGCCGGGACGCTCAGCGCAACCGCCGTGGCGCTCGTCCGCGAGACGAACTCGCGGCGCGAGAGCTGCCGGTACTCGTCGCACGCCTGGCAGTCGTCGTTCGATAGATTTCTGGACATGACAATTGCGCTCCTCGTGTCAAGCGGCTGAAAGCCACCGCGCCGTTGGCGTCAGTGCCACTGAAAGCCCGGCGATGCCAACGCCAGGCCGAATGCGTCGCGAATCTGGGTCGAGGACGGCTGCGTCGCTGACCCGCTTGGGCGCAGATACGTGATGAGCGCGGCCTTGTCAGCAGCCGGCATCTCGCCGGCGAACAACAGCGCGTCGATGCGATCGGCAATCAGCGTCGGGCTATTCGCCCCGGCGAGTAGCGCCGTCGTGTCGACCGCGGCACCGCTGACACTGTTATTCGACAGCTGGAACGCGAAGTTCCAGCGCGGGAGCGGCAAACCTCCCCAGTACTCGAACTCCTGCGGGTAGCCGTCCGGCGGTCCCCATGCGAACGGCGTGTGGCCGGTGCCCGCCAGATAGGTCTGGCGCACCGTATTGAGCGACGTCATGTTGGCATTCATGACCCGCAGCGCCGAGACGATGTAGTGGAACGGACGCTTGAAGAGCGGCGGCGACCAGAGCACGTTGTCGTAGTGCAGGATCCGTCGCACAATCGACTTGATGTTTCCGCCGCTGCGCGTGAACTCGCCGGCAATGTCCGCCACCAGTGCGGGCGACGGCTCGTAGTTGAGCAGCCAGCGCAGGAGCTTCCGCGAGACGAAGCGGGCGCAGCTCGGATGCCCGCTGAGGATGTTGAGGACGTTCAGACCGTCGTTGAAGCCGCCGCCGGCCGCAAGCGGTACGCCGAGGACGAGCTTGCTGTTGTTGTCGTGGCGGTTCGCGTCGTAGAAAAAGGTTCCGGCGCGTGGATCCCCAGTGTTGAAAAACGTCCGCCAGCCGGTGAAGCAACGCGCCACTTCGACGACGTCCTGCTGCGTGTATCCACCGTCGACACCGAGCGTGTGGAGCTCCATGAGTTCCCGGGCGTAGTTCTGATTCGGCACCCGCCCGGGGCGTCCGTCGCTCTGGGTGTTGTTGAGATACGTGAGCATCGCCGGGCTCGACGCGCTGGCGTTGAGCATGCCGGCAAACGTGCCGAGCGCATGGCGCCGGTAGACGTCACGCACCTCGAGCGTCTTGAAAATTCCGACCGAGGTGATGTTGGTGTGGAAGTGATCGGTCCAGAATTCGACCATCCGCTCGAACAGCTGACGGTTCGAGTAGATCGCCCTGATAATCGTCGCTTCGGTGAGCTCACGGATGACGACCGCCGAATCCTGCCCGTAGAGCGAGAACGGCGCGAGGTTGATCGTGATGAGCGGCTGGAGTCGCGCTTCGCACTCCGGATCTCCCATCGACTCGGGGTTGAGCTGCCACTCGAGATAGGCGTAGTAGCCGAGAGAGTTCATCCACGCCACATCCTCGCTCGTCACGCCGACCGTGACTCGCCGCAGCAGCCGCATCTCACCGCTCTGCACCGTCGTCGGACGCGAGCGCTTCGGGTCACGGACCTGTGCCTCGGCTCGCGCGGCAGCGCCGAACGCTGCCAGGCCGAGCAAAGCGCGCCGCGACACGCCTCTCGCGCGTGACGGTTGTCCCTCGCTGACTTCCGGGGCTCTCTCTTCTACGGTCTTCGTGGACGACGCCATGGCTCCCTCTCCTTCACGAACCGTTCTGAACGCGGAAGAACCGGCTCCCAACGCCGGATACCTGACCAATGTCGTCGCGGATGGTCCACTGGATGGTATGCAGGCCGTTCGAGAGCTGGGTCGTGTCGATCATGAAATACCCGATCGCGCCGTTCCCGTTGCTGGTGTTGCGGAGGCCCGGGAAGAGCGTCGCAATGTCCGGACGGACATTGTTGTAGACCGGGTGACCCCTGAAGACGCCGTCGATGTACACATCGATCGTGCTGCCGTTAATCGGAATGATCCTCGGCTGAGGCGCCAGCGCCCAGCCGAAGTTGGTGATCGTTCCGGAGACGGTCTCGCCCTGACCGGGCGTATCGATGGTTCCAAACGGCTTGGTCGACGCGCCATTGGCGGCGACGATACGTCGCGTGCCGAGGTTGGTCGTCAAGCCCGCGTAGTCGGTCGCGAACACATGGAGGTCGAACGTGCCGTTACCCTGGTTGGGCAACATGTTCGTGAGCACCATGAAACCCCAGCCGGCGTTGTCGTTGTTCGGTGTTGACGGGTAGGCGCCCTGTACATCAGGCCGGGCACCACGGATGAACACGGCGCGTCCGACGTAGACCAACCCACTCTCGCCCGTCACCGGCGAGCGGAAGACGTCCACGGCCGCAACGCTCGCATCATCGAGCGCCCAACCGGTGACCGCCACTTCTCCGGCCACGGTGACACCGTTGACCGGCGTGTCGATCGCTCCAAAGGGCGGGGCGGGCCCCGTCAAAGTTACACCGACCGTGGCAGTCGCGTTGAACGTGCCGCTGACCGAGCTGTGCGAGTAGACAACTATCGACCAGGGCCCCGCTGACAGTACCGAGGGCGCGCGGAGGCTGAATCCTGACGGTGTGAACTGCGCACCGTGATTGGCCCCCACGTCCGGGCGGGAAAGACCGTACGTGGCCGCCCCGAGAAATACCGGGTTGCCAGCCGAGGGATAGGCCCAGACGTGCACCGCATCCACGCCGGTGCCGCTCGTCGTATTGCCATCAATGGCCCAGCCCCTGACTTCGAGGGGTTGCGCCGCGGCGCCCGCCACCGGCGATTCGACCGTCACCAGCGCGCCTGGCCTGACCCGGAGAATCGCTCCGCTGGTCGCCCCCTGCGCATCGGGATTGACGATGCTAATCGTCTTGAGTCCAGGTGCCGCGCCCACCGTCGAGATATTGACGATGGCGGTGGTCGGTCCCGTGCGCGTCACGCTGTTCACCGTGACGCCGGGAATGCTCGCGCCGATTCGGCAGAGATAGCCGGCGCCCGTATCGAAGAAAGCCGTGCCGCCGCTCGACGAGGCGGTGACCGTCAGATTGATCGACGCGACCCCGAGAGCGACTTCTGACGGGTTGACGCTGACCGGAGTGGGCGCCCCCGGACCAACCGTGCGTCCCACTTGAAGCGCGTAGGAATTGACCGAATCGGTGTACTGCTGAAGCGTCCAGATCGTCGAGCCATCGCAACCATCGACAACGGTCGAGGAGACCCCGCCCCAGCGCCGGCCGCGAGTCGGCGAGCCCGCATCGCCTGGCGGATTGTACGCGGCCGCAGATCCGGTAATGAGCTGCGCGGGCCGAAGCGTGCCGGTGCCGTCGGTTGAGAAACGCTCGGCGACGCCCGCATTGACAAACTCGCTGGTGCCGGCGGCGCTGAAACCGATGATCGAACGGCCGGTCGTGTTGGTCGCGATCGATGGAACCCAGTAGTTTCGCTGATCGACGCTGCCGGCGCCGGCACTCGAGAACAGCGTCCCCATCTGCATTACCGTCGGCGTCGTCGTCAGCGAGCCGATTTCGTACCATCGCACGCCGTCGCGGTTGGCGGAACCACTTGCCTCGCCTGTATGCGTGACGCCAATCGCGTGCGCCGTCCAGAGCCGACCGTTCACGAGACTTGCGGAGGTCAGTCGATCGTCGCCGCCGTCGAGCTGACCGTTCGCGCCACCAAGGTTCCCGAGGTGCCGCACGGTGATTGGTGGAGCGGTCGGGGACACGGCAATAGGGATGTTGGCGGAAATAGTCGGCGTGCCGCCTGGATTCGAGACCCGCCGAAGCATCAGATTGCCAAATGCCGCGTTGTCGACACCGATGAAAAAGCCGGTTCCGATGCTCGCGTCCTCGATGTCTACGCCGTGTGGCGCAAACGGACCAGCGCCGGTCGACGTACCGGTGAGGTTGTGAAACGCGGTCACCGCGATTGTGGCGAAGTCGATGACCGACGTCTTGCGAACGACGTAACCGGAGGTGCCCATGTAGACCCCTCCCGGATCGCAGAACTGCACGACGCCGACATAAAGCGCATACGGATCGAGCCCGAACGTGGGAGAGTCCACGGCGCACGTGGCGGCCCCGGGAAACCCGGTGTTGTCAAACGCGAAAAAGCTCCAGAGCGTGCCAGCGGTAATCGTCGAAGCATTGCTCGAGGCGATCACGATGCGCCCCGGGACGGCGTCGGTCGCGGCAATGATGAACCAGCGTCCCGCGAGCCGGTCGTACTTGACCTTCGGACCAAACGTGTTCGCACCGGCGCGCACGGATGTGAAGAACGCGTTGGTCGTGAGGTTCAACACCTGATCGGCGGTCGCGGTCGCCTTCGAGAAGCTGCGGATGCGCCCGTTGGCCGCGAGGATGAACTGGGCCGGGCCGGCTGCGCCGCTCGGATCCGGCGGAAGCGATCCGGTCTGCGCGAAGTTGGCGCCGACGAAGCTTTGCAGCAGTGTCGCTGGCTCGCTGGCAGTGAGCTCACTCAGAAAGGCGGCCTGCGCTTCTGCCTCGCCGCCGCGCCGCCCTGCGGCTGGAACCGGTGGTCTCGGCACGACACGTCGCCGGTGGACGACACCGTCGCCGCCACCCGACACCGCCTCACGCGCCTGGAGCGTCATGAGCTGATCGCTCGTGGCATAGCCGATGACGGCGGCGGACTCTCCCTGTGATTGAGCGAGGATGGCATGACCGGTGCCGCCCCCTGTCAGGATGGCGACGGCGACCGCGGAGGCGCAACCAAACGCCGCGCGTCCAAACGTCGCGCGGACACGGCGAGGCCGACCCTGATTACGAAAATGCAACATGAAATAGGCTCGCGACAAGCGCCGCCCGACAGGGGCGGCTGCCCGCCTCCTGCAGAGCCCGTACCGGCTCCGTGTGCGCGTAAACGGCTGGAAACTGGGCCGAAAACGCGCACGCGACTCGCCAAATCGCCGGCCAGTTCTGTGCCCGAACGTGCAAGTCTGTCAGTTTTACGTGACCATGCCTTGGTCCGGCGCCTGGCTGCCTTCACGTCCGCCATGACAATTCCGATACCTTCGCCGTTAGAATGCACCCCATAAACAGGCCTCTTCGTGCCAAGAGGAACAGACATGCGCACCAGCCGTGTGACCGTGATCGCTCTCCTCGTCGTCGCGACGCTGTGCCCGGCGCTGCCGGCCGTTGCCCAGGGCACGGTCGCCGACTACCAGCGCGCGATGGGAATGCGCGACAAGTACCTGGACTCCGCGCCGAACGTTCCCGAGCCCGCGACGTGGGTCGAAAAGTCGGCGCGCTTCTGGTATCGCCGGTCCGTCAAAGGCGGAAATGAGTTCGTGCTGGTGGACGCCGACACGCTGCTGAAGCGCCCTGCATTCGATCACGAGAAGCTCGCGGCCGCCTTGACGACGGCGCTGACCCCAGAGAAGGCTTTCACGAGCGTCACACTGCCGTTCACGACGTTCACGTTCGTCGACGGGGATCGGACCATCGAGCTGACGGCAAACGGGACGACCTGGTGGTGCGCGCTCGTCGACTACCAGTGTTCAAATGAGCCGCCGGCGGAGCGCCGCGGCCGGGGAGGCCGTGGCGGACGGGGCGGCGGCGGGCTCGCCGGACCCGTGCGCGCGGAAATCGACGTCAATGCCGTCGCGCCGAAGAAGTCGCCCGATGGCAAGCTCGAGGCCGTCGTCAACAACTACAACGTGGCGATCCGCGAAACCGGGAAGACGGCAACCACGCTCCTCAGCATCGACGGGTCCGAAGGGGGCTACTACGATCCCAATTCGATCGTCTGGTCACCGGACTCGACGAAGATCGCCGCCTACAAGATCAAACCGGGATATCGCCGCTACGTGCACTACGTCAGGTCGTCGCCCGAAGATCAGCTGCAGCCGAAACACTCGACGCTCCAGTACGCCAAGCCGGGCGACGTCCTCGACGTGGAAAAGCCGGTGCTCTTTCACGTCGACACCAGAAAGCAAATCGTCGTCGACGACGGGCTGTTTCCCAATGCCTACGACAACCTGGCGCTCGAGTGGCGCAAGGACAGTCGGGCTGTGACGTTCGAGTACAACCAGCGCGGCCACCAGGTCTACCGCGTCATCGAGATCGATGCGCTGACCGGAAAGACGCGAGCGATCATCAATGAGGAACCACAGACGTTCTTCGCCTACTCGGGCAAGAAGTACCGCTTCGACATCGCCGACGGGAAGGAAATCGTCTGGATGTCGGAGCGCGATGGATGGAACCATCTGTATCTCTACGACGGCGCTACAGGCGCGGTGAAGCGGCAGATCACCCAGGGCGAGTGGATCGTCCGCAGCGTGATCGCGGTCGACGAGGAGAAGCGGCAAATCTGGTTCAGCGCGAGCGGGATGGATCCGGGCAAGGATCCTTATTTCGTCCACTACTATCGCGTCGGCCTCGACGGGTCGGGGCTGACGCTGCTCACCACGGCAGATGCCAACCACGCCGTGTCGTTTTCGACCGACCGTGCCTACTACGTCGACACCTATTCGCGAGTCGACCTGGCGACGGTGTCGGAGTTGCGACGCGGCGCAGACACGACGCTCGTCGGCCAGATCGAAGCCGTCGACATCACCGCACTGAGAAAGGCCGGCTGGAAACCGCCTGAGGTGTTCGTCGCGAAGGGCCGTGACGGCAAGACCGACATCTGGGGCGTCATCTACCGGCCGACGAACTTCGACGCGACCAGAAAGTACCCCGTGATCGAGAACATCTATGCCGGGCCGCAGGGGTCGTTCGTGCCAAAGTCGTTCGCCGCTTTCAACGGCATGCAGGCCACTGCCGAGCTCGGCTTCATCGTCGTGCAGATTGACGGCATGGGCACCAGCAACCGATCGAAGGCGTTCCACGACGTGGCGTGGAAGAACCTCGGCGATGCCGGCTTCCCCGATCGCATCCTCTGGCATAAGGCGGTCGCCGCGAAGTATCCGTCCTACGACATCTCGCGGGTGGGCCTCTACGGCACGTCCGCCGGCGGCCAGAATTCGCTCGGCGGGCTGCTTTACCACCCGGAGTTCTACGACGTTGCCGTCTCGTCGGCCGGCTGCCACGACAACCGGATGGACAAGATCTGGTGGAACGAGCAGTGGATGGGGTGGCCGATTGGCCCCGAGTACGCGGCGTCGTCCAATGTCGACCACGCCTACAAGCTCGAGGGCAAGGTGCTCCTCGTCGTCGGCGAGATGGACAACAACGTCGACCCCGCGTCCACGTTCCAGGTCGTCAACCAGTTGATCAAGCACGGGAAGAACTTCGACCTGCTCGTCATCCCCGGCGCCGGCCACACCTCCGGCGGCGCGTATGGCGACCACAAACGCTACGACTACTTCGTGCAGCATCTGTTGGGCGTACGGCCGCCGGAGTGGAAGGATCTGGAAGCGAAGACCAAGACGACGCCGACGGCGTCAGCTGCGAGATGATTGTGCCGTCGAGCTGACAGTCGGGGCGCGTCGGAATCGTTCTGGAGGTTGACCGTGGTCCCTGAAGCCAACGCCAACTCGGTAGCCATCTCCTATGACGAGCTCCTGCGACACTGGCTCGGACACCGGCTGCTGACCCGTCGCGTCCTGGAGGCGTTTCCCGAAGACGAATTCTTCCAGTTCACCGTCGGCGGGATGAGGCCCTGTTCGGCGTTGGCGTTGGAGATGATCAGCATGACCGCGGCGGGCATCCGCGGGCTGGCCACGCGCGAATGGACCATGGTCGACGACCTCGCACACCACTCTAAAGCGCCGGCTCTACGAACGAAGGCCGAGATTCTCCGCCGCTGGGATGAGGTCACCGACGAAATTCATACGCTCTGGCCCAGGATTGCGCCCCACCGCTTCGAGGAAATCGATGTCGCCTTCGGCCAGTACCGAGGGCCGTGTCTTTGGGCTGTTCCTCTACTGGATCGACAACGAAATCCATCACCGTGGCCAGGCCTACGTTTATCTTCGCGCGTTGGGAATCGCGCCGCCGCCGTTCTACGAGCGCGATTGATCGGCAAATGACACTCGAGCTACGTCATGAACCGGTTCAAAGCCTCTCACCGCAGAGTGAAAAGCTTTTGGCGCCGCAACGTGCTGGCTGGATCGCGTGAAGGTCGACCCACAGATTACAATCGCCGCCCGCGCGCGCTGGCTTCGATGAGGATCTTCAACCGTTTCTGTCTGGTCGCCTCCTGCTTCGCGCTGACGACGTACCAGATGAGCATTTTTCGATAAGAAGGCGGCTGCGCCTCAAAGAACTCCCAGGCCTTCTTGTTGCGCGTCATCTGACTCAGATAAGGCTCATCGAGCTCCGTTGGACGCTGCTCGTACGAGTAGATGCCTGACTTGTTCTCGCGTCTCGCCTCGAACGCCTTCAGCCCCGGTGGCTGCATCCGTTTCTCATCGACCAGCATCTTGACACGCTTGATATTGACGGTACTCCACGTGCTCCCTCTTTTTCGCGGCGTGAAGCGATTCGTGTAGCTCTCATCGTCGATGCTCTTACGAATACCGTCGATCCAGCCCACACAGAGTGCCTCGTCGACCGACTCAGCCCACGTCACGGTCGGCTTCCCCGAGCTGACCTTGTAGTAGCCCACCCAGAGTTCTTTCTCGGTGGCATGATGTTTCTTGAACCACTGTCGGAGTTCGGCCGGCGTGCGAAAGAAGCGAGGTTTCAAGTCAGGCACAATCGCTTCAGCCGGTCAGGCAACCACGCGCAAGGCGCTCGAAGCCATCCACGGCTCCGTGCAATTCATCGAGCGCGACGAACTCCCCGTCGGTGTGCGCCACGAGAAAGGATCCGGGGCCGAAGAGGAGCGGCGTGCCCCAATTGTCGAGGAGCGGCACGTCGGTCGTGAACGGGAAGACATGGGTCTCGAAACCCGTGACGGTGTGCATTCGAATTGGGCGCACCCTGAGCACCTCCGAGATCTGCACTCGCGGCTTCAGAGCACCGAGAACCGCCAGGATGTCGTCGGCAGACCCGATCGTCCGGAACATCACCTCGGCTGACGCGTGGGCGGGAATCACGTTCGGCGCGACGCCGCCCTCGATCAAACCAATGGTGTAGAACGTGGAACCGAGGTCGGGATCGACGGGAAGCGGCAACGCGCGCAGCTCGACGAGCGCGTCAACGAGCTTGTCGATGGCGGACTCGCCCTGCTCGGGAGCCGCAGAATGCGCCGCCCGGCCCCGCGCCTCGAGCGTCACGCGCAGGTTACCGCGCGTCGCCGTGGCGAGGCGACTGTCGGTCGGCTCGCCGTTGATGAGAAACCGGCATTGGTTGGGGATGGTATTGGCCGCGACCGCGCCGTCGCTGCCGCGCTCCTCGCCGACCACGAACAACAGGCCGACGCGCCGCTCTCCGCTCGCCCGCAAGCGCTCGGCCGCCGCGACCTGCGCCGCCAGGATTCCTTTGGCATCGCAGGCGCCACGCCCGACCAGGCGGCCATTCTCGACCCGACTCGGGAAAAACGGCGGGACGCAGTCGAAGTGCGTCGAGAACACGACAACCGGATCGTCGATGGTGGCGAGGACGTTGGCGCAGCCGCGCGCGACGTTCTGCTCGAGCACGTTGTAGCCGAGCGCGGCGAGTCGCGCGGCGAGCCAGTGGCCGGCCTCGGCCTCGCGGCCTGTCGTCGAGTCGATGTCGATGAGCGATCGCGCGAAGGCGAGGGTCTCTAGCGAATCCATTGCTCGAGCGCCGTGCGCGCGTCGGTGCGCTCGTCGCGGTACTTCACGATGATTGGCGTCGCGACCGAAAGCCCCCACTCGCGGCCCTTGCCGGAGGTGACCGGGCGGGACCCTGGCACGACGACAGCGCCTTCGGGGACGACGAGCGGCTGGCCCGGCGACGGCTCGATAATTCGCTCATTCGGCAGGTCGTAGATCGGTGTCGAACGGGTCAGGATGACGCCCGACGCCAGCACCGCCCGGCGCTTCACGATCGCGCCCTCGTAGACGCCGCAATTCCCGCCCACGAGCACGTCGTCTTCGATGATGACCGGGAGGGCGCCCACCGGCTCGAGCACTCCGCCAATCTGCGCGGCCGCGCTGAGGTGCACGCGGCTGCCAATCTGAGCGCACGAGCCGACGAGCGCGTGCGAATCGACGAGCGTGCCCTCGCCAACCCAGGCGCCGATGTTGATGTACATCGGCGGCATGCAGATCACCCCGCGCCCGAGGTAGACGCCGTCTCGCACGGTCGATCCGCCAGGGACCACGCGAACCCCGCTCTGAGTATCCAGGCGTTTCAGCGGCAGCGTGTCCTTGTCGAAGAACGGCCAGCGTCCATGATCGGAGGACATGTCGGTGATGTCGCCGAACTTGAAGCCGAGCAGGATGCCCTGCTTGACCCAGGAGTTGACGCGCCACCCGGACGGCGCCGACGGATCGGGCTCGGCGGCCCGCACTTCCCCTGCCGACAGTTGCGCGCGAAGGCGCGCGAACGCTTCCCGCGCCGCCTGACGATCGGTGGCCGGACCCGCGGCGCTCAACGCCTCGACTTCCGCCGCCAGCGTCATGAACGGCCGCCCACGAGCGCGTCGGTCTTGAGCTCTGCGAGGACCTGACGAATCTTCGCCCGCGACGCCTCGCGCGGTGGCACCATCGGCAGCCGATAATTCTCTTCGAGGAGCCCAAGGGCGGCCATCGCGCTCTTGACCGGAATCGGATTGGACTCGATGAAGTTCACCATCATCAGCGGCAGCAGCTGCGCGTGGATCTGGCGCGCGGCCGCGAAATCGCCCCGCTCCGCATGCTCGACCATGCGCGCCATCTCGCCAGGCACCTCGTTGCCAGCCACCGAGATCAGGCCGCGGCCGCCAACCGCCATCAGCGGCAGCGTTAGCGCGTCGTCTCCAGAAAGGACGAGAAAGTCCTTCGGCACCGCGCCACAGACTTCGACCATCTGGCTGATGTTCCCAGACGCCTCCTTGACGGCGACGATGCCGGGAACTGCGCTGAGACGGACGAGCGTGACGACATCGACGTTGCAGCCGGTCCGCCCGGGCACGTTGTACACGACGATCGGCAGGCCCACCTCGCCCGCAATCGCACTGTAGTGCTGGAACAGGCCCTCAGGGGTGGGCTTGTTGTAGTAGGGCGTGACCGAGAGGATGCCCTCGGCGCCGACCTGCTTCATTCTTTTCGCCGAATGGATGACTTCCCGCGTGTCGTAGCCGCCGGCGCCTGCGAGCACGGGGATGCGTCCGGCGGCCTCCTCGACGACGAGCTGCACGACGCGGACTCGTTCGTCTTCGCTGAGCGTCGGGCTCTCGCCTGTCGTCCCACACGGCACGAGAAAGTGGATACCCGCATCAATCTGCCGGCGCGCAAGGCGTTTCACCCCGGCGTCGTCGACGGCGCCGTCACGTGTGAACGGCGTGACCAGGGCCGTTCCGCATCCTGTCCAAGGCGTTCGCATATCGTCGTTCCTCATCCCTGGTTACCGCACATCACGCCTGACCTGCATCCCCGCTGTCTGCCTCAGGCGCGACCTCCGAAATCATCGTGCGAACTCGTTCTGACTACAACCCCAAAACGTCACGCATCGTAAACCATCCGCGACGACCGTTGACCCATTTCGCCGCTTCGAGGGCGCCACGCGCGAACCCGGAGCGGTCGCGGGCCGCGTGCGTCAGCGTAATCGTCTCCGCCGGACCGTCGAACCCGACGGTGTGGGTGCCGGGAATCGAACCGGCGCGCGTCGACGACACGTCGATCGGCAGTCCGTAGCCAGCCGACTCTATCGCGGCGCGAAGGGCGAGAGCCGTACCGGATGGCGCGTCGCGTTTGGCGCGATGATGGAGCTCATGAATCCAGGCGCCAAATTCCGGACGGTCGGCGAGCCTTGCCGCCGCGTCCGCGACGAGTGCCACGAAGAGATTGACACCGAGCGCGAAATTCGGCGCGAAGACGACGCCAATCGGCTGTGACGCGAGCTCGCGCCGGAGCGCTTCTTCCTCGTCCTGCCAGCCGGTCGTGCCGATCACCAGGTGCGTCCCGCGAGCGGCGAGGCGCCGCGCATTGGCCGGTACAGCCGACGCAATCGAGAAGTCGATGGCAACGTCGGCCGAGGGCCATTCGTCCGGACGGTCGACATTGTCGATGTCGACTCGGCCGACGATATCCACCCCCGCCTCCGGAGCCAGCGATTCGACGAGACGGCCCATCCGGCCGTACCCCATCAGCAGGACACGCGGGCCACTCACCGCGCGGCCTCGACCGCTGATGCAGCGAACCAGGCGTTGTGGAGGCGCGACATCGCCATCGGCACGTCGCTGTCGCGGATCACGACCGTGACGTTGCGCCGCGACGCGGCCTGGGACACCATGCGCAACGGCACACCGTCGAGCCCGGCCAGCATCCGGATCGCGAATGCCGGATCGACGCGCAGGTTCTCGCCGACGGCGCACAGCAGCGCCATCTGTGGCTCGATGGTCACCTCGGCAAATTCCCTGAGCGCTCGGGCAATCTCCTGAAGTCGCCGATCGTCGTCTATCGTGACCGAGACACTGACCTCCGACGTCGTCACGACGTCGACGGAGGTGCGGCAACGCTCGAACACCTCGAAGAGCCGACGGAGAAAGCCGTGCGCCATGAGCATGCGCGTCGAGGTGACCTCGACTACGGTGATGTTGCGCTTGCATGCCAGCGCCACAATCGGACGGTCGTTGAGCGGTGGCCTCGCGGTGATCAGCGTTCCCGGGGCCTCAGGACGCCGGCTATTGAGGATGCGGACGGGAATGTCGGTCGATACCGCCGGCAGGATTGTGCTCGGGTGCAACACCTTCGCGCCGAAGTACGCGAGCTCTGACGCCTCGCCGAATGACAGGTGCGCGACGACACGGGGGTCCCGGACAACGCGAGGATCGGCAGTAAGCATGCCGTCGACGTCGGTCCAGATCTGGATCTCTGCGACGCCGAGGCCGGCGCCGATGATCGCCGCCGAATAGTCCGATCCGCCGCGTCCGAGCGTCGTCGCCACACCGTCGCGAGTGGCTCCGACATACCCGCCGAGGACAGGCACGAGACCGGCCGCGATGTGCGGCGAAACCTCGCGCTTGAGCGCCTCGCCCGTCTCGACGGTCAACGGTGCGGCCGCCGTGTAGTGATCGTCGGTGACGATTGCCTGACGCGCGTCGACCCACGCGGTTTTGATTCCGGCGGCCTGAAGCGCGCCCGCGACAACCCGGCTGCTGAGGAGCTCGCCCGCCGCGGCGATGCCATCACACGACCGGGGGGAGGCCTCGCGAAGGATGGCGAGGGCCGTCAGCATCGCGCGCAGTTCTTCGATCTGCTGCTCGACCTCTGCGGACACCGCGTCCCGATCGGGCGGCGGCACCAACGCTTCGATCGCCGCCAGATGGCGTCGGCGGATCTCATCGACGCCGCCAGAGATTGTCACGCGCTCGCCGCGCGACGCGTCAGCCGTCATCCGCAGCAGCTGATCGGTGACCTTGGACATTGCCGACACCACCACCACCGGCGGCGCCCCAGATCGAGCGACCTGGGCCGAGACGATTGCGATCAACCGACGGATGGCATCGGCATCCGCCACTGACGTCCCGCCGAACTTCATCACCACGCTTTTTGTCGACACGCTGTCCTTTCCTGTCAAAGAGTTGACGACGCCACCGAACGGAGAAGCCGGAGGTCACGGTTTTCACACGGAGGCACGGAGTTCAC
Organism: uncultured Acidobacteriota bacterium; assembly: GCA_963773005.1. Classification (GTDB taxonomy): domain Bacteria; phylum Acidobacteriota; class Vicinamibacteria; order Vicinamibacterales; family 2-12-FULL-66-21; genus DATBJJ01. The sequence continues at coordinate 507,100 of CAVYZR010000008.1, read as the reverse complement.
GGAGACGCACGGAGCTGCCACGCTGCGAACTGCTTGCACGCCGGCCAGAGGCTGCCAGAGGCCGGCGCAGGGGTTGAGTCGGAGGGCCGGGAACGCAAGCGCCTCACGAGAACGCGACCGGCGCTTGCGATCCCGGCCCTCCGGCTCAACCCCACCGCGCTTCGCGCGGTGCAAGCAGCCGCGATAGACGGCAGCGTGCTTCCAATCGCGACTGCATCGGGACAGCCTCCGCGCGTCTCCCACTCTCGTCAGCTCCGCGTCTCCGTGGTGAAAACCGTGACCTCCGTCATCTCCGACACCTCAGTCCAGCATCCCCTCGGCGACCATGATTTCGGCATTCAAGATCGCCGCCCCGGCGGCACCTCGGACGGTGTTGTGGCCGAGCGCGACGAGTTTGGTCCCGAGAATGGAGCACGGCCGCAACCGGCCGGCCGTCACGGCCATCCCATTGCCTCGCTCGACGTCGAGCCGCGGCTGGGGCCGATCAGGGGCATCCAGATAGAGGATCGGCGCCGGAGGAGCGCTCGGCAGCTCGAGTTCCTGCGGCCGGCCGCGAAAGCCTTCGAGCGCGATTCGCACATCTTCGAGTGTGGGACGCTGCTCGAACTCGATCGAGATCGACTCGGTATGCCCGTCGACGACCGGCACGCGCGTGGTCGTCGCGCTGACCACCATCGGATGCGGTGTGACCCCGTCGCGGTCGAGCGTGCCGAGAATCTTCTGCGTTTCACTTTCCATCTTCTCTTCTTCGCCGGAGATGGCCGGAATCACGTTGCCGAGGATATCGAGCGACGCCACCCCCGGATAGCCCGCGCCCGACACCGCCTGAAGCGTCGTGACCATCACTCGCGACAGGCCGAAGCTGCGCAACGCCGCCAGCACGACCGACAGCACGACCGTCGAGCAGTTCGGATTGGTGACAATCGCGCCGCTCCACCCGCGCTCGCGCCGCTGACGCGCGATGAGCGCGAGATGATCGGGATTGACTTCGGGAATCACCAGCGGCACGTCAGCGAACATGCGATAGCTCCGGGCGTTGCTGACGACGATGTGACCAGCGGCGGCAAACGCCGGCTCGATGTCCTTGGCAGCGGCGGCGTCGAGCGCCGAGAACAGAATCTTCGGCGCGCGCCCGGGCGTGCAGGTGTCGACGTTCATGCCCAGAATCTCAGCCGGTGGAGGCGTCGAGAGCCGCCATTTCATCGCCTCGCTGTAGGCGCGTCCCTCCGACCGCTCGCTGGCGCCGAGCCATGCCGTCTTGAACCACGGATGTCCCGTCAGCAGCCGCACGAACTGCTGACCGACCATGCCAGTCGCGCCGAGAATCCCGACCTCGAACTGTCGACTACCGCCGATATCTACTGCACTCATTGCTCATGCCCCTGCTGATTTAGACCCCAAAACGAAAAAACCCGCCGGCCCTGTAGTGAGGCCGGCGGGTTCATAGGTTCGTTCGTGTTCTCTTCAGATCACGCGCGCACTCAGACCAGCGGCCTCCCGAGTCGCTTGACTCGCTTTCGGCCGATGGTTTTCGTCGCCCGCTGCAACATAGCCGAGGAGTATAGCCTCAGGTCAGCGCTTGCGTCAATAATAGGCGCCAACTGATGAAAACGATCCGGATTCTGTCGCTGTCGCTCCTCGTCTTTTCCCAGCCTTTCCATTGGACGGCAGTTACGACCGGTGTCGAGGCGAGACTGCGGGGCGTGAGCGCGGTGAGCAATCGAGTCGCTTGGGCCAGTGGGACCAATGGCACGGTCCTGAGGACCACCGACGGCGGGGTGAGCTGGCACAGACTTACCATCCCAGGATCGGAGAAGCTCGATTTTCGGGACATCGACGCCGTCGATGACCGCACGGCCTACGCGCTCAGCATCGGCCCAGGTGAGCTTTCGCGGATCTATAAGACCACTGACGCAGGGCGGACCTGGACGGAGCAGTTCGTCAACCGCGACCCGAAGGCGTTCTACGACGCGATGGCGTTCTGGGACGGGCAGCGCGGCGTGGCCGTCAGCGACTCGGTCGACGGGCAGTTCGTCGTCCTGACCACGCGCGATGGCGGCGCGTCATGGACGCGAGTGCAATCTTCGGCGCTTCCAGCAGCGCTGCCGAACGAAGGCTTCTTCGCGGCGAGCGGCACGAACGTCACGGTCGCCGCGCCCAACCATGTCTGGCTCGCCACCGGCGCCGCGAGCGAAGCGCGCGTGCTGCATTCGAGTGACGGCGGCCGCACCTGGGCGGTGTCGAAGACCCCGCTCGCGGCCGGACCGTCGGCAGGAATCTTCTCGATCGCGTTCTCCGATGCCAGGCACGGCATCGTCGTCGGTGGCGATTACAAGGCGGAGTCCGCGGTCAGCGACAATGCCGCCATAACCAGTGATGGTGGAGCGACGTGGACACCGGTGATGGGTCTGACGGGATTCCGATCGGTGGTCGCCTATCAGCCCGACGATGCGGCGACGATTGTCGCCGTCGGTCCATCCGGGACCGACGTGTCAAACGATGGCGGCAAAACGTGGAACGCGATTCCCGGGCCCGGCTTTCACGCTTTCAGTTTCGCGCGGAAGGGCCGTGTTGGATTTGGGGTTGGAGAGAAGGGATCCGCAGGGCGCCTCAATCGCTGATAACAAGCCGCGGACGATTCAATCGCGCCTATCCTCGGTTCGGCTCAGCGCTCCGGCGCCCGATCGATCTGCACGGGGCGACCGTTCTGGATCTTCGTAATTCGCTCGCCGACTCGCGCGACGTCGGCAACGGTCGTGTAGAGCCCGACGTCGATTGAAAAGCGGCGGACTTCGCCGGGCTTCAGCTTCGGCACGCGTCCGGCCTCGCGCTCGATTCTCCGGGTATAGGGAAACCCTGTGCCGGGCTCGAGCCCGGTCACGTAGCCCTCCTCGAGCGATGACGAGAACGGAACACCGGCGAAGGACCGCGAATATCGAATGCTCACCGCGCGAACACCGGGGTTGTGACGAGCGTCGGCACGGATCCGTCGTGATCGTCACGGTCAGTGACTCAGCGCGTAGAGCAGAACGTTGATCCCGACCGCGTAACCGTCAGGCGAGAAGAGATAGAAGAAACGCGGATCCTCCGCCTCGCGCTCCCACGCGTCGGCGATGTCGGTGTTGTGCGTCATCAGGACCATCACCCGGCCCCGCGCATCGACGATCGCGCGCAGGTTGACGTGCTCGCTGTCGGGGCCGCGCTCGGAGGTCTCGCCGCCTGAGCGTCGCCAGTGATTGATCGACGGAATCTGCGGAATCTTGTTGAACTCGAACATCATCCGGAAGATCGGATGGTCCGGCGTGAGATCGACAATGGCGTGCTCGCGTTCGGGAAGCACGCGGGCGATCTGGGCCTCCCAGTTCTCCCAGGCGGGCGTGCCCCAGAAGTCGTCGGACCAGAGGAAGCCTCCCTTGAGCAGGTAGGCCCGCAACCCTTGTACCTCGGCCGGCGTGAACAGGGCCGTGCCGGCGTCTTCGATCGTGACGAACGGACAGTCAAAGAGCTCGGGAGAATCGGCGCTGACGACGACATGGTTCGGCTCGCCGTCCGGATCCTGGCTGACGCGGGTCTTGGTCAGCTCAGCCAGGCGAACCATGAAGTTGGCATCGGCGCCCGGGTAGTCCGTCCACCACCCCTGCCCGCCGTACTCGCTGCGATCGCTCGTGTAGTCCAGCCGGCAGAAATTGAACGAACCGTCGAAGCTCCTGCTGGTCGCAAACTTCGGCGCCACCCGCTGAAATCTGCGCTGGAATAGAAAGTAGTCCTGCGCAGACACACCGGCAGCCAGCGTCAGGGCGACGAGGCCGGCGATGATGACGCGGCGTGTTGACACGAGTCCATCCCCGGATGTCCCTATTCCTTCTTCGCGGGCGGCTTGACGCCGTCAGGCGCCTTGGCAGCATCCGGCGCCTTTGACAGCGAACGGTAGTACTGCTCCACGCTCTTGCGGAACTTCTCGGGTACTTCGTCGGAACCTGAAAGCAGCAACTGACCGTCGGTGCCCTCGAGTTTGCGACGGAGGTCGTACTCGACGCGCTTCGCGCTGTCGGTCACCTGCGCCTGCAGCCGCGCGAGTTCCTCGACATCCTTGTAGACACGCTCGTCGTTCAGCTGCCGGAGATTCCGGAGCATCGCGTCAATCTCTTTCGGGTCGACCTTTGCGCCCTGGAGCATGCGGCGCAGCTGTTCAGCCTCGCGCGTCCAACGCTGCACCTCGCTGCGGAACTGGCGGACATCCTCAGCATTCATGCCAGTGCTGCCGTCGGGCCGCCAATCGCCAAAGCCGCCGCCATTGAATGGCGCCTGGCCAAAGGTCAGACCCTGGCCGTCCCGACCCGTGGTCGGATTGCCGCTCTGGTTCTGACCGCCCTGCTGACCCTGACCGCCCTGCTGACCCTGCTGACCCTGCTGGCCCTGCTGGCCCTGTTGGCCCTGCTGGCCCTGCTGGCCCTGCTGGCCCTGCTGGCCTTGTTGACCCTGCTGGCCCCGCTGACCTTGCTGACCCTGTTGGGCCTGCTGACCTTGCTGATCCTGTTGACCTTGCTGGCCCCGCTGGCCCTGCTGACCTTGTTGACCCTGCTGGCCCTGCTGACTTTGTTGACCCTGTTGGCCCGCTCGCTCACGCATCCGCTGGTCGAGCGATTCCATCCCACGAGCGAGTTCACGCGCTTTGTCCAGCGCGCTGGACGTCGCATCCGGCTTGGTGCGCCCGAGCGACGCGGCTGCGTCGGCGATCTTCTTCTGCATCTCGGCAACGTTGCTGCCGATTTCCTGCTCGAAATTCGACGCGTCGTTACCCTGAACGCCGGAACGGATCATCGACCGCGAATAGCGGATCTTGTCTCGGAGGCGATTCTCGCGCATTGACGCCGACGCCTCCTGGAGCTTGCGGGACGCGTCGCGCTCGGTCTTGGCGAGCTCGCCCGCGGTTCGATCCACTTGTTTCTCGAGCTCGGCGACCTTGGACTCGAGCTCGTTCTTGCGCTCGCTGAGCTGCTGAACGCGCTCCTGCCGCGACTCGCCAGCGGCATCGAGGCCCTTGACGCCCTCGGCGATCTGCTGCTGTTCGCGCGCGATCTCTCCGGCCTGCCGCAGCGCATCCTGCACATCGCGCTCGGCGCGGCCCGACTGCGACTGCTGCAGCCGCTTCTGAGCTTCCTGCAGGCGGTCGAGCGCGGCGGCGGCCTGTGCCGTCCCCGACTGCCCGTTCGCGGAGGCCTGCCGCATCTGGTCGGCTGCCTGACGCAGCTGGCGCGCGGCATCGCCAAGCTCGGGCCGGTTCTCCTCGCGTGAGAGCTGCTCGAGGCGTCGCGCGGCTTCTTCGACCTGTTCGGCGAGCGATCGCTGCTGGTCTCCGCCGCTGCCACCCTGCTGGCCGGCCTGCGCCCGGCGTCTCTGCCGCTCGGCTTCCTGCTCCTGGCGCCGCGCCAGCTCCTTCAACTTCTCGAGCAGCTCGTCGAGCTTCTGGTCCGACTGCTGCTGCTGGGCACGCTGCGCCGTCTCGTACTGATTGGCCATCTTGTCGAGCTCGAGCTCGAAGAGGTCAGCCAGGTCTTCGGCCATCGCGCTTTGCCCACCACCGCCTCCGCCGCCCTGCTGACGACCCATCTGCACCTGGGTCTCGTACTCCTCTTCGGCTTTCTGAAGGACTTGCAGCGCCTTCTGTTCGGGTTCGAGCGCGCCTTGGGGATCGGCCTTCTGCAGCTTTGCCTCTGCGTTCTTCATCTCCGCCACAGCCTGCGGGAGAAGATCGGCGATCGTCTTGAACGATGGATCCTGCTGGACGAGACGGCTGTTCATCCTCGTGAGCAGGTTGTCGACCTGATCGCGCAGCTTGGCTTGCGACAGCGCCAGCACGACCGAGTTCTCGCGCAGCTTGTCGGCCGTCATCGTCTTGCGATCGCGATTGACGTTGAAGGTTGCCGCGATGATCTGGCGCTGCTGCTGCGAGAGCGCGCCGACCTGTCCGCCGCCCCCTCCGCCGCCGCCGGCGCCCGCATCCGACTCGGCGCGGCGGAATTCCTTCCGTAGCGGACGGATCTGCAGGAAATAGATGTCGCTCGACTGCCGCTTGCCGCCGCTGGCGTCGTTATCGGCGGCACGCGCGTAGTACGAGACGAAGTCGCCCGGCTTCACGTCGAGCTCCTCGAGATAAAACGTGTGCCCGGCCGTCACTTCAGCGAGGCGGCTCTTGCCGTCGAAGAGCCGGATCGACTTTTCCGCAGCGCCATTGACCGAGTAGACGAGCTCGAGGTCGCGGACACCAAAATCGTCTTCAGCGCGCGCCTCGACGAAGACTTCCTCGATCGGCGACGCATTGGTATCGCGGCCCGGCTTGGCAATCGACACCGACGGCCCCTGATCGGTCAGGACATCGATGGTGTATTGCGGGGAGGCGGAGACACGCTCGCCCGACGGCGCGTCGAGCTCGAACCGGTAGAACCCATCCTTGTCGGCATTGAAGGTGGCCGTCAGCGTTCCGTCAGCAGCGACGGCGAGCGGCACCTTCAGCTCATCGTTGATGAGAATCTGGCCACCGCGCGCCGCCATCGTCGGCGTCGCCTTGACGCGAACCTCAGTGCCTTTGAGGACGGCAAGGTCGCCGCCGTCCTCGATTTTGCGAGGCGCGAGACCGGTGTAGGCCGGGAAGTGCAACTCGAGCTCGAGCCGCTGCACGTACGGCAGGTCGACGACCTTCAACGTGTAGGTCGCCGACTTCACGCCCTCCGCTTCGACGAAGTAGTCGATCGGTCCTGCAAGATCGAACAGCATGCCCTCGTACTTGTTCGCCTCGTTTGTCTTTTCGCTGCGCACGAGCGGAAGCCGCTCGAAGGGCGCGTCGGGCGCCTTGCGAACCATCAGCGACGCTTGATCGGCGTCGAAACCAGCGAGGGTCGCGGTGATCGTCTGGTCGACGCCACGCGGGACGCTCGCGTTGCCCGGGCTGACGTCGATGCGATACGGCGCAGCGGCCTCGACGCTGTTGGACAGGACGAAGATCGCGGACAGACCGTGCCTGAGGAAGCGTGGGCCGAGCGTGAAGAGCGCAAGCGCGGCGACAGCAATCACGCCGATCGTCACCGCATGCCGGCGAACCGGCTGGCGCTCGACGTTGCGTCCCCAATCGATCGCCTGGCACTTGGCGATGGCCGACTCGACGAGACGCTGGACGAGCAGCCGTGAATGCGGTGAACTCTCGGATGCGGCGGCGCGGCTGGCCTCGATCGCGCTGATGATCTCGGCCTGCAGCGACGGCTCGTGCTCCTCGAGATACAACGCGACCTGTTCGTCCGAGACGCGCCAGAGCAGCGGACGCACGATGAACCAACCAAGCAGGCTGGCGAAAGCAATCGCAATCAGGACGCGGAAGGTAATGATCGAGGCCGGGCTGAATCGCCACGACTCGAGACCCCAGGCGGACAGCGCCAGCGCCGCGGCGCCGAGGCCGAGCACGCCGACGGCACCTCGCAGCATCAGCTTGTAGCGCCAGCGTCGCCGGATCTGATGGATCGCCCCCACCAGGTCCGTGGGGTTCTTCGACGGCCGTTCTTCAATGATCCCCATAGACGTTCAGCTCCTGAGATCAGCTTACACCGTCAGCCGGTTGGCCACGATAGTTTCGACGCCGAGCAGCAGCAGCCCGGCAAACAGCAAGTACCACCAGACGCGCTGAACCGACTCCTGGGCATCGTCTGTCGGAGGCGCCATCGGCCCAGCGGCCTCGCCACCCGCCCGACCGAGCGCGGCGGCGACGATTTCCTGAGGATCAATCGGGCTCAGGTCCGATTCAGCCAGGTCGACATTACTCGCCACGACCAGCGGCTGATCTGCATCTCGTCCCTGCGCTCGAAACTCGTAAAACCCTTGTTCGGCCAGCTCGAGGACCTCGGGACCGTCGCCATCGAGCGAAATACGCGCGCCGGACGGCGTCAGCGCGACGCGGACAATGTCGGAGCCCAAGGCCTGCGCCTGGAGCCCCGGGTCGACGACGTCGCCGACCGTGCGCCACGGCTTCGGCTCGCGATACGCGCCGAGGTAGCGGACGACGCGATGGACGAAGGGGACGAAGACTGGCTTCAGAGCGAGATTGGTCCACGTCGTGTCGAGCGTCGACGTCCACATCAATACCCTGCCGGTCCCGGTACGGCGTTCGATGAGCGCGGGCTGCCCATCGTCGAACCGTGCCAGCGTCGAGGCGCTGGGACCTGGAACGACGCTGCGATAGGCATAGAATCGCGCCGACGCAAAGTCGCCGGTCCGCGGTCCACGAAACACTTCGAACAAGGGATGGCCGTACTCGAGCGCGCCGAGCCGCGCGGCCGCGCCGCGCGACCGATCGACGACCGCGCCTGCCGCGCCCGGAAGAATGTCGGCGGGCGACGGCCAGGCCGCCCGTTCGCCCGCGACGATGAACAACCCGCCGCCGCGCTGAACGAACCCGGTGAGCCGTTCGGCAGTCGTCTGCGCAATCGGCGCGTCGTTGAGGATGACGACCGAGGTCGCGGCCAGCTCCTCGGTCGTCAGCGAATCAGCCGGGCGGACCTTGACCTCGATGCGCGGCGACTCGCTCACGGCGACGGCCCGGGTCAGATAGAGGCTCGTGTTTCGCGCGGACCCGGACCGCTCGCCGATGATCACCTCGACCGGATCCTCAGGCGATACGACGAAGTGGAACACGTTGTCGCGCGCCAACGCGTCGTCTGGCAGGCGCACCGTCGCGCGCACGTTGCGGTCGGCGACGGTCACGGGATCGAAGGTGGCCGACGCCGAGCCGTGGGCCGCGACGCTGACTCGCTTCGACTGGATCGCCCGGCCCCCAACCTCGAGCGATATGTCCACGTTCGAGACTGCGATATCGCTGTGATTGACCGCGCCGGTCGTCACCGTGATGCGCTGCTGTTTCTCGAACTCCGATAGCTGCAGCGAGACGGGGGCAATCGCGAGGTTCGTCTTCGCTGAGTCAGTGATCGGCTCCGGCTTGAGGACCGCCCCGTCGGGCAGGCGCACGCCTTCCCCGCCCTGCCAGCCACCGCGTTGAAAATCGCTGATCAGGACGGCTTCGCGGCGCGGAATCGCCGACTCGCTCAAGATGCTCCCGGCCAGCTTCAACGCGGGACCGTATCGTGTGGCGCCAGCGCCTGGCTGCAGGCCCTTGACGGCGGCCAGCAGACGTCCGCGATCGGCGGCCGATCGCAGGACGACCTCCGTATTCGAACTGAACAGCACGATCGAGGCGCGGTCGGCCGGTGTCAGACCGTTGATCGTCTGCTCGGCTCTGGCCAAGGCCTGCGACCACTTCGTCCCGTAGCCCATGCTGTAGGAACGGTCGAGCAGGATGACGACCTCGCGCGCGCCCGACGCGCCTGCCGCAATCTCGCTCCGGCGAAGGAAGGGCCTGGCAAATGCCAGGACGATCAGCGCGAGCGCAGCAAGGCGCATAAACAGCAGGAACCAGTGCCGGATCCGGCGCCGGCGCACCGACTGATAGGGAATCCGCCGCAAGAACATCAGCGACGGAAACTGCACGACGTTCTTCCGCTCCTTCTGAATCAGGTGCAGGATCACCGGAATCGCGAGGCCGGCGAGGCCGACGAGAAAGAGTGGCGTCAGAAAGGACATCGGCCTAGCGGACCCTGGACAGACGCTCGCGCGTCGAGAGGTAACTGAACAACGCGTGATCGAGTGGCGTCGAGGTGTTCAACAGCGTGTAGTCGATGCGGTTGGCCGCAAACCTGTCCCTGAGCGCGTCGACGTGCGCCTGCACCAGCGCCTTGTACTGATCGGCCAGGGCATCCGGGACGATGGGAATCTGCTCACCGCTCTCCAGATCTTCAAACGCCGAGGGGTCGCGGAACGAAAAGTCGAGCTCCGCCGGATCGAGCAGGTGAAACACGGCAAGGTCGTTGCCACGCGAGCGCAGCGGCCCAATCGCTTCCAGCACCGCGTCCGGTTCCTCGTACAGATCCGAGATCAGCACGAGCAGGCCGCGGCGGCCGAAGTGCTCGGCCATCTTGTGGAGCGGCGCGCGAAGGCTGCCGGCGCGCGACGGCGTCAGGCGATCGAGCACGTGAAGCACAACGTCCATGTGCTTGGCCGATGGCGGCACGTACTCGACGATGTCGCTGTCGAACGCGACGAACCCGACCCGATCGCGCTGCCGATGCACGAGGTAGGTGAGGCATCCGGCCAGCATCCGTCCGTAGTCGAGCTTGGTCAGCCCGTGGCTGCCGAAGCCCATCGACTTCGACACGTCCAGCAACACCGAAAAGTTCGAGTTCGAATCGGCCTCGTACTCCTTTATGTAATAGCGGTCGGTGCGCGCGTACAACCGCCAGTCGACGCGGCGGATGTCGTCGCCGGGCACATAGCCCCGGTGCTCAGCGAAATCGACGGAGGCACCGAAATAGGGTGAACGGTGAATCCCGTTGATGAAGCCGTCGACGACCGCGCGCGCGACCAATTCGAGGTTCCCGATGCGCGCGAGCACAACGGGATCCACGAACCGGGCGCCGGGGATGGCTGGTTGATCCATGCAATTAACGAATTCTGAATGCTGAGTGCTGAAGTGAATTCTGAACCTCTGAACCTCGGAACCGTGAACCGTGAACCCTGAACCGTGAACCAGCGCAGCCCTTTACATTCCGGATCGTGGCACCGGCACGGCCTCGAGCAAACGATCGACCAGCGTGTCGCTGGTGATGCCTTCCGACTGCGCGTGGAAGTTCGTCAGCACGCGGTGGCGCATGACGGGATGCGCGAGCGCGCGGATATCCTCGAAATTGACGTGATAGCGGCCGCTGGTGATCGCCCGGGCTTTCGCGCCGAGGACGAGGTACTGCGCAGCGCGGACACTGGCGCCAAACGCTGCCCACTTCTTGATCTGATCCGGAGCGGTCGGCGACTTCGGGCGGCTAGCCCGGACGAGGCTGAGCGCGTAGCGCATCACCGGCTCGGCGACCGGCACACGCCGCACCAGGCGCTGGAACGCGACCAGGTCCGGGCCGCTCACCGGACGCTCGAACTTCGGATCGAGAATCGCGGTGGTCGTCCGCACGACCTCGAACTCCTCGTCTTCGGGCGGGTGATCGATCACGATGTGGAACATGAAGCGGTCGAGCTGGGCTTCAGGCAGCGGATACGTCCCTTCGAGCTCGATCGGGTTCTGCGTGGCGAAGACGTAGAACGGCTCCTCGAGGTGGTACGTCCGGCCCTGGATCGTCACGCGATGCTCCTGCATCGCTTCGAGCAGCGCCGACTGCGTCTTGGGCGGTGTCCGATTGATTTCGTCCGCGAGCACGATGTTCGCAAAGATCGGCCCCGGCGCGAACACCATCTGCCGGCGCCCAGTCATCTGGTCTTCCTGGATGATGTCGGTCCCTGTGATGTCGGACGGCATCAGGTCCGGCGTGAACTGAATGCGCGAGAACTTCAGCTCGAGCACCCGCGCCAGCGTGTGAATCAACAGTGTCTTGGCCAAACCCGGCACTCCGACGACGAGGCTGTTCCCGCCGACGAAGAGCGACAGCAGCACCAGTTGGACGGTGTCACCTTGGCCGATGATCAGCTTCTGCAGCTCCGCGATGATCTGATCGCGGCCATGCTTCATCCGATCGGCCAACGCGACGTCATCAGGGGACTCGATATCTACGACTGGCTGCGCCACACGCTCCACGGGGCCTCTCTTTCAGCTTCCAGCGACCAGCTTCCAGCGACCAGTTGCCAGCCTTCCGTAGCGACTCTGGAAGCCGGAAGCTGGAAGCTGGTAGCTGTCAATGAATCAATCCATACACGAAGTAGTTCACGCCAAACTTGTACGCCTCGTTCGAGAGATCGACCGGCATCATCCCGGTATCTGAGAACTCCCAGAACTCGCCGAGATCCTGGTTGTGCCCGGCGATCGCCATCAGCCGCTTTTTCGGATCATTGTCCTCGAAGATCCCGAAGTAGGTTTCTTTCCCGTAATAGCCGAAATTGAAATTCCTGATCTCGAAAAACGAGTTGAAGATGGTCTCGGTCGGCGCGAGTTCCACCCAGCGCGCCTCGGGCAGCACCCGCTTCATCTGCTCCTCGAGGTTGTACCAATGGTTGTCGCGGAAATCATCGAAGATGATGAAGCCGCCCTTCTTCAAGTAGACCCTGAGCCCGGCCGCCTCTTCCTCGGACATGGTCCAGTACCCGGGCTCCGACACATAGGCGATCGGATAGTCGAAGAGGTCCGGATCGTCGAGCGTGAACACATTCGAACCGTCGACGAGCGGGTTGGCGACGGTCAACTCCTTCAAGATCCGCATCAGGTGGGTGTCAGCGGTCGGATAGTCGTGCGCCCACGGCGGCTCGCCCCGGCTCCCTCGCGCCTGCGCGAATCCGCCTCCAAAGCCGGAGTTGTAGCGAATCCGCACGAACACCAGCCGGCCGTCGTACTCGACATTCCCCGGAAACGCTTGCCTCGCCGGAGCCCCGAGCTGTTTCCCTGGGGCGAAGGCGGGCCGCGCCGAAGCACCGCTCCGCGTCTCCGGTGCGAAGGCGGATGCGAAGGCGGGGCGCGCGAGGAAGGCGGAGGCGTAGTCGCTCGCGAGCACTGCTGCGCCTGCAGTGGCGAGAACGAACGCGATTGCCAGCACCCGCCTCATTTCTTTTCCAGCTCCCGAATCTGCCGGGTCTTGAGCGCCAGCTCGGTTGCCATCTTTTCGAGCTCGCTCGCGTAACGCTCGGCCGGCATGCTGCCTTTCAACAGTTTCAGCGCTTCGATCCGCCGCTCGAGCTCGCGCCTCTCCAGGTACAACGCGCGGACTTTCGGGTCAGCCGGCAGCGGATCGGTGTCTGACGCGCTGCCAAGTGACAACACCGCAGCGACTTTCCCCTGCTTGCCGTCGGCGGCCGGATCCGGAATCCCTTCGCCGCCGCTGTCGCTGAGCAAGGCGTGCTCGGTCGACATGATGCCTTCGCGCTTGTAGGCCGTCTCGACTTCGCGCTTCGCGTAATTGAACGCCTCGAGCACTGAAATCCGGCGATTTCTGTCCGCGTCGGCGTCGGTACCCGCGAGCGCGTCGACAAAGTACCCGCCAAAGAGCGTCGCAAAGCGCTCGGCGCCGGTGCGCGTCGCCGTCACGATCGTCCGGCCGGGCCCAGCCAACGCTTCGATGAAAGGCCCGCTGGCGCTGGCAGTGTTCACGAACACGACGTGACGTGACCGCAACTTCTTCAGGAGCGGCTCGAACTCCGCCGGGGTCAAATCAGGCCCTGGCAGGTTGAACTTCGCGACGCGGCCATCGAAGGTCCCATGCCCAATCAGTACCGATGAAGACGACGTCGTCTTCGCCGGCGGCGGCGAGCTTGCCGAATGCCTTGACCACCTCGTCCCGTGTCGACTTGCCGGTCATCCGGTTTGCGTCGACTTCGGGCTTCTCGGCCAGATAGATGACGTCTTCGACCCCGAGCTTCGTGGAGGCATCGACCAGCGTGCCGCCCCATCGTTCGAAGAGCTCCGCATGTTCAGGCTCGCCCGCCAACCCGACGATGACCGCCAGGTGCGTCGCCTGCGCGTAGCCCGGCGCGGCGATTGCCAGGAACGCCGGCAGCAGCGCAGCGAACAACGGGCGAGAGCGACTCACGCCATCCCTACCGCTCGGCGGTAGCCCCACTCAGCGCAGGTCAACCCGACGAGCAGAAGCAACACGATCGGCATGTGCCACAAATCGCGTTCCTCGACCGTCGTCACCCCCCGGCCGGTGTACTTCAGGTCTTCGCCGAGCGTTCCCATCGTCTCGGTCGTGTAGAAGCGGCCGCCGGTCTCGTCGGCGATCCGCTTGAGGCGCGCGGCGTGCATCGTCGCATCGAAGTACTCGGCATCGCCGGGCGCCGCCCGCACGAATGTCTGACCTGCGCCGAGGGCCTTTCCTCCCCGGGAGGCCTCGACTTTCGCGGCGTACATGCCCGCCGCGCCCGAGACGAACGTCCCGCGATACTGGCCGTTCCGCTCGCCGGTCCATTGCATCGGCACGTCGATGGCGACGCCACCCGGCCCGGTGACTTTGCCGAGCACCTGCGCGTCGTTGATCTCGACGAACGTGTCGTCGACGACATCGGCACTGACGACGACCTGTTCTCCGGCTTCAACCCGTTCGGCCGACGTATGTACTTCGACCGTGCCGGGAACGCCGTCGACGAGCCAGCGCAGGAGCTGGCGCCAGTAGTTCTCGTGGGTCATGTCCTCGAGGGGAATGCTCGCGTGCATCTGCCACCGCCACGAGTCGAGCACCGTGAACGCCAGCGCCTTGCCACGCCCGTAACGCTGGAAGGCGAGCACGGGCTGCGTGGCGCGCTTCTCATCGGTGCCGGTCAGGAGCACTGTCGCCCCCGGCTTGAGCCCCTTGATGGTGTTGACGCTGATGAGGGTCGGCAGCTCGTTCCAACGATTGAGCGATGCCGCCTCGGTCGGCGCGATCTGGGCCAGCGCGTGTCCTTCGCCGGCGCGCGTCGGCCGCACCTTGACGCGCGACACCGACCACGCGTCGAGAGAGCGGGTCACGCGATCGAGCTGCACCGGCAGCGCGTCCGCGACGGGCGTGCCCGCGTAGCCGCCTTCCGAGAACGACCTCGCACCACCGAGCATCAGTAGCCCGCCGCCGCGACGCTCCACGAACTCCGCAATCATGCGCAGCTGATCGCCGGTGAACGCGCCGGCCTCGATGCTGCCGAGAATCAGGCCGCGGTAGGCGAAGAGTTCGTCACGAGTCTTGGGGAAGGCGTCCGCCAGCTGCTCCTTGGAGTCGAGCAGGAGCCGGTAGTACTTGTTGTCCGCCGTTCGCAGCAGCGTCACGACCTGGAGATTCTTGTCTTCGTCGACTGCTCGATGCAGGAACTTCAACTCGGGGCGCGGCTCACCCTCGAAGTACAGGATCTTCTCAGTCCGATCGTAGACGTCGACCAGTGATTCGCGCTGGTTGTTCTGCGTCACGAGCTCGCCTGGCCTCGGCGAGATCCGGAAGCGAAATACGCGCGGACCCGGATCGGACGCCGTGAAGCGGACGCGCACGGCCGCCGGCTCGCCGTCGATCGGGAGCTTCACCTCCTGCGACCCGACGATCCGGCCTTCGTCCTCGACGTCGAGGGTGACGGTCTCGCCGGCGTATCCCGTCTGGGTGACGAGCGCGTCGACCATGAGCGACGTGCCCTTCAAGGCCGACGATGGCGTCGACACCCTGTCGATCTGCACGTCCTTGGTCAGTGATTCCCGACCAAGCCCGACCGTGAACACCGGAACGTCGGCGGCCTTCATCGCCAGCAGCGCGTCGGTGAGCTCGGCATCGGTCGTGTCGGCGCCGTCGGACACGACGATCAGGCCCGCCAGCGGAAGACCTGCCAACTCCTGGCGCGCACCGTCGAGCGCCGCCCCAATCCTCGTCTGGGCGCCCCCGAAAGACAGCTCGTTCGGCGACGCCAGCCGTTGCGCGGTCGACGAAAACCTGAAGCTGCGAATCACGAACCGGCTCGACAACGTTTTGAGAACGTCGGCGTCGGGAGCGGCAAAATGCTGCCTGGCGAACGCGCTCCGCGCCTGGCCGTTGACGTCGGCAATCTGCATGCTCCGCGAGTCGTCGACGAGCACGCCCAGGAAATTCTGTTGTGGGACGGCCGCCTTCACGACGAGCACCGGCCGGAAGAGGCAGAAGAGGACGAGGAGAAGGGTCGCGAGCCGGATGGCGGCCAGGGCCGCGCGATGCCGCGAGGGCCCCTCGCTGCGCGTTCGTCGATATGTCAGAAGCGTGATCGCGATGGCGGCGACCACCACGGCAGCGGCGACGTAGGCACCAGTCGTCGGAACGAAGCGGAACTCGCCCTGCTGAAAAACGACCGGCCGGTAATTGAACAGCAGCCGAAAGATCGCATCGAGCACGCCTGTTCCCCCGTCCCGAAATCGAGCTAATTCGCGCCAGGCGTGGATTGTATAACCGCCCGTGACCTAAACCCGACCGCTAAACCAACTTGGCCAATCGGCCAAAGGTGCCTGCGCCTTCCTTACTAATACCATCTATGACGACGGAGGGGGGCTGGTAGCTTCACCACCGTGACGAAAAGTGGGCGGAAGGCGCGGGCGCGGCGGCCTACCTCGGCAACGGCAGCACCTGGAACGATTGCGACTCGCCGATCGGCGTGACGACATCGCCCACGAGGCGTCCGAGCGTGGCCCGATAACGCCCTGGCGCAACCGGCGCGCCCTGCGGCGTCGCGCCACGTCCGGTAAACGCCGGAGGTTCGTCCTGCGCCTCACCATCCTCTGCCTGAGCGACTGCACCGCCGCGACCGCCGCCCCGCCCCCCGGCGGGCGCTTCGCCGCGAAGGTTCCACGCAGTCCGCTGTAATCCAGGCTCTCTGGCGAGGTCGAGCCTCCTGATCGGGCGACCAGTGTCGTCGACGATCGACAGCACGAGTTTCGCGTCGGCGGCCGGCGCCTGACCGACGTGATAGGTGAAGAGCGCGCCATATGGCGGGTTGGGCGTCGACTCGTTCCCCCATGCGGCACCGTACCTGACTGAGCTCGCTGAAGAGGTACGCGTCGCGCAGCGGGAACAGCCGCGCGTCGTCGAGGAGCGTCTGCGCCGTCACGCCGCGCAGCGCCGAATAGTCGTCGAGAATGTACGCCCCGCGGCCGAAGGTCCCGACCACGAGATCGTTCTCGCGGCGCTGAATCTGCAGGTCGCGCGCCTGTGTCGTCGGGATCCCGCCTTTGAGCTGCGTCCATTTCGCGCCGCCATCGACCGTGAACCAGACGCCGAACTCCATGCCGGCGAAGAGCAGATCGCCGTTGATGTGATCCTGCACAATCGACCAGGCGCCCGATCGCTGCGGCAGATTGCTGGCGATCGACGTCCAGGTGCGGCCGCGGTCACCGCTCTTGTAGACGTAGGGTTTGAAGTCGCCGCGCTGATAGTTGTTGAACGTGGCGTACACAGTGTTTGCATCGCGCATCGAGGCGCACACGTCGGTCACGGCCGTGTGCTCGGGCAGTCCAGGAAACGTTTCGGCTTGCCGCCACGTCTTCCCGCCGTCTTCGGTCACTTGAACGACGCCATCGAACGTACCGACGTAAATCAGATCTGCGAGCAGCGGCGACTCGTCCAGCGTCGTGATCGTGCTGAGCACGGTCGTCGCCTGGTTGAACGCGACCGAGTCACGCGGCCACACCTTGCCCATGATCGGGATGTCGGCCGGATCGAGGTTGCGCGTCAGGTCGCCGCTCGTCGCGACCCAGCTGTCACCGCGATCGTCGCTGCGATACACACGCTCGCCGGCGACATAGATGCGACGCGTCGAGTGTGGGCTGATGACGATGGGCGTGTCCCAGTGCCAACGCCCGCCGCCGCGGCCTTGCCCTGAGCCGGCCGCAGCAGCGCCACGTCCCGCCTGAGGAGTCTCTGACGCGGCGCCGGCAGCCGGTGATGTCGGTGTGGGCGCCGGAGGCGTCAGAGACTGGTTCAGCCGTTGTCGCATGTTGATCCGCTCGCCACTGCGCAGGTCCAACCGGCCGAAGTTGCCCTCCTGCGACTCGGAGTAAACGATGTTTGCATCGTCGGGGTCGCTGGCCGTGTAGAAACCGTCGCCGCCGCTGACACTGTACCAGTCGCTCGTGCGAATGCCGGCGCGGCCGTTGAGCGTCCGCGACGGTCCGCAGATCGAACCGTTGTCCTGCATGCCGCCGCAGACGTGGTAGAACGGTCTGGCGTTGTCGGTGCTGACGCGATAGAACTGCGAGAGCGGCAGATTGGTGAAGTGCCGCCAGGTCTTCATCCCGTCGTAGGTCTGGTACAGGCCGCCATCGTTGCCGATGAGGAGATGGTTCTTGTCGGTCGGATCGAAGACGATCTCGTGATGGTCGACGTGGACGTTCATCGGCACCGACGACCACATCCGGCCGCCGTCGGTGCTGCGCCACATCAGCGTCTGCGGTGACCAGATCGTTTCGGAATCGTGTCCGTCGACGAAGATCTCGTTGTAGTACCCCGGGTCGCCGCCGCGGTAGCAGTCGTCGGCCGGAGCCGCGCCACGGCCGCCGCCCTGCGGAGCGGCAGCCGACGGCCCCTCTGCCGCCGGTGGCGTTGCAGGCGCGGCTGTCACGCTTCCGATCGGTCCGCACGGCGCGGGAGGTGTCGGAGGTGTCGCCCCCGCGCGTCCCCCACCGGCGCCGGCGCCGCGGCCCCCGCCAGGCGCGGCGCTACGACCGATGCGCGTCCAACTCGCGCCGGCGTCATCGGATCTGAAGAAACCGCCCTGCCCGCGCTGCGCGGTCACGAGCGCATACACGGTCTGCGTGCTCTTCCAGTTGATGCCGATGCCGATCCGGCCGATGTCGACAGTCGGCAGACCCTTGGAGAGCTTGGCCCACTTCCCGCCGCCATCCGTCGTCTTGTAGAGGCCGCTCTCGGGGCCGCCACCGATGAGCTGTCCGACCGCGCGGCGCCGCTGGTACGCCGCGGCATAGAGGACGTTCGGGTTCTTGGGATCCATCGCGACGTCGGTCACGCCGGTGTCGGGGCTGATCGTCAACACTGCGCGCCACGTCTTGCCACCGTCGATGGTCTTGTAGAGACCGCGGTCACCGCCGGCGTTCCAGAGCGGCCCGATCGCACTGACGTAGACGACATTCGAGTCGCGCGGATCGATCAGGATGTTCTGAATGTGCTCGGAGTTCTCGAGACCCATGCGCGTCCATGTGGCTCCGGCGTCGGTCGATTTGTAGATGCCGTCGCCGAAACCGACGCTGCGCTGGTTGTTGTTCTCGCCGGTGCCAAGCCACACCACATTCGAGTTCCTGGGATCGACCACGACGGCGCCGAGTGAGTAGGAACCGTAGTTCTCGAAGACTGGCGTCCAGGTGTTGCCCCGGTTCTCCGTCTTCCACAGGTTGCCGGCGCTGACCGCCACGTACCAAACGTTCGAATTCTTCGGATCGACCGCGATGTCGGAGATACGGCCGGTCGTCAGGCTCGGACCAATCGTCCTGAACTCGAGGTTCCTGAACGTTTCGGGCGTCATCCGATCAGCGCCGTCCTGGGGGAAACTGGTCACCGTCATGCTGACCATGCTGAGCATGACGATCATGCCAATCCACGTCGACCCCGATCTCATTCCCCCTCCTGGCATGCTCCAAGAAACTCTGGCGCTATCAATAACCCGTAGTGTCCGCCTTTAGAGAGGCGGACCTGCAGAGTCCGGCTAAAGCCTGACGCTACGGCTGAAAGGTGGTCTAGCGGCTGTGGTGCGTCGCGTAGTGCTGCCGGAGCAGATCCTTGCCGTAGTCGTTGCCGTTCGGCGTCCTGACGACCGAGTGCACATGAATCCGGCCCGGCACCTTTGGACCGGGCAGCGCCACCGGCGTCTGGTGATCGAACTCGATCAGAATCACCGGGCTGTGGATCCGGTAATAGAAGACGGCGTCCGACGAAGTGCCGCCGATCCACGCAAAGTACGTCTCGTCGAGATGCTTCTCGACTTCCTGCATTCGCACCTTCGCCTGCCCTGCTGACATGTTGCCGACGTACTCGCCGATGACGTCGAGCAACTGCTTCTTCTGCGCGGCGCTGAGGCCAGACACGCGCACGCCGGCATAATCGAGCACGAGATTGTCGCGGAACGCCTGCGCCAGCGAGTTATTGGCGGTCTTCTCCGATTGGAGCGTTGCCTGCTTCTGCTCGTCCGCACTCAGCGCGTTCATGAACGCCAGGCCCTTGTCCTGCTCGTCCTGGAGCACGACCGTACCGGCGTATTTGCCCGCCTCGGCGCGAATCGGCTCGGATCCCATGAAGGTCGGCGTCATCACGACCTGGTCGCGGAGGACGAAGTAATTGATGATCAGATGATGGCCGTCGAGCTGCCAGCCCCACGGATCGGTTGCGGACGGTTCACCCATGACGGTCAGGTTGTAGAGCCCTTCGCCGTATTCCTCGAACCGCTTGGTCATCTCGGCGATGGTCTCGTTGAGTCGCATGATGTTGCGCGACTTCTCCAAGCCCTTCGCGCTCAAGCCGGCCGTGAGGAGGCCGAACGCCTGCTCGCGCTGCTCCTCGGACATCTCCTTGAAGCTGACGCCCTGCCGCGTGTAGCGGTGGACGTTGTTCCACTTGCGCCATTCGAGGTCGTCAACCGGGAACGTGGTCGTCGCGCGCTGCTCGGGCGTTAGCGACGCGAGAAACGCGATAGCGCCCTTCCGAACTGGTTCGGTCGACACTCCCGTCGAGCGAATGGGGAACAAGCCCGGCGTCACGGAGCCATTCGACGTGACGCCCTTGAAGGGTTCGTCGATCGGGTCGGGCTTCTGCGTCGGTCCCTGCGCTGCCACGGCCGCGACAATCGGGACGGCCGACAGCCAGAGCGCGAGTCGGAGGCCAGAGCGGATATGCATGCGACAGCCTACCGTACCCTGCACTTCTCGGACGTGGTGTCCGGCTTCGCCGGACTCGCGACGGTCCGCCTAACGGCGGACACTACGCGTTTGTGCGACAACCTCCGTTCCTGCGCGAGTGACATAATCAACGCGCACATGTCGCGGTTACGCCACCAGACGCGAGCGATCGCCGGCCTCTGTCTGCTGCTGGCAATCGTCCACACCTGGCCACTCATTACTGCGCCAGGCACGCTCACCCGCAACGACAACGCCGACGCGGAGCTCAACGAGTGGATCCTGGCGTGGGTGGCGCACCAGCTGCCACGCGCGCCGTCGCGGCTCTTCGACGGAAACATCTTCTATCCCGAGCGGGGCTCGCTGGCGTTCTCCGAACCGTTGATCGTCCCGGCGTTGATGGGCGCGCCGCTGCACTGGCTCGGCGCCTCTCCTGTCCTCGTCTTCAACGTCGTGCTGATCCTCGGGTTCGCGCTGACCGCCTGGGCGGGGTACGCGCTGGCTTACGAATGGACCGGAGACCGAGCCGCCGGGATGCTCGCCGGATCCGTGTTCGCCTTCAACACCCACACCCTGACTCGCCTCGCCCACGTGCAAGGCATCCACGCCTGGGGCCTGCCGCTGACCCTGCTCGCGGCCGACCGGATCATCGTCCACCAGCGATGGCGCGACGCGGTGTGGCTGGCGGTGTGGATGACGGCCATGGCGTACACGTCCGGATACCTGATCGTCTTCGGCGCGATCATGGTCGCGGTCGTCCTGGTCACGCGTGCCGCCGACTGGTGGCCACGGGCCGGACGCGTCGTGACCCTTTACGCGTTCGCGACCATCCTGTCCGGACTCGCGGTCCTGCCTGTGTATCTACCCTACCGCCGCGTCGCGCGCGAGTTGGGTATGTTGCGACCCATCGAGGCCGTCACCGAGTTCTCGGCGACGTGGACCGGCTATCTCGCCGCCGCAGGCACCATCCATTTCTCCACGTGGAGCGCGAGGTTCTGGAACAACCCTGTCGACGGATTCTTTCCCGGCTTCGTCGTCATCATTCTGGCCGTAGCAGCGCTCTTTTGGGGACTCCGGCCAGCGCGCGGCGGATCCGTAGAAGCTCCGTCGACGCAGGAGACTCGCCTTCGCCGCCGCCGGATCGTCATGCTCGTGGCCATCGGCACGGTGGGCGTCCTCCTGTCGCTCGGGACCCGCACACCCGTCTACGGCTGGCTGTACCACGTCTTCCCGCCCATGCACGGCCTGCGCGCTGCCGCCAGGTTTGGCAATCTCTTCCTGCTGGCGATGGCGGGATTGGCCGCGTTCGGCCTCGCCGCGCTCTATCCGCGACTGCCGGTGCGGCGGGCGGCGCTAATCGTTGTCGCTCTTGTTGTCGTCGCGAACATCGAGTCGCTGCGCGCGCCGGTTCACTACACGCGCTTCGAGGGCATCCCACCGATCTACTCGTTGCTCGCGCGCGAGCCAGGCCGCGTCGTGCTGGTGGAAGTCCCGTTCTACCCGCCTCAGGCCGCCTTCGAGAACGGCGGCTACGTGCTCAATTCCACCGCGCACTGGCGAAAGCTGATGAACGGATACAGCGGCTATATCCCCCAGTCGTACCGGCGCAACGCGGCGCTATTCTGGTATTTTCCCGAGCCGCATGCGATCGAGGCGATGCGCCGCGCCGGCGCGACGCACGTGATGGTCCATCCCGAGGGATTCGGCACCGAGGCCGAGGAGATGTGGCGAACCGTCGCCGCCAGCCCGCATCTCGAACGGATCGCGATGACGCCGGGCGGGCCGGCTCTCTATCGGCTGCGGTGAGCAGCCATCTTCGGGAATCGGGACAGCCCCGTGTGACCCGTGTCATCCGTGGCTTACTGTCCCGTGGCGCCGAAACCACCTCTCGAACCGGCGCGCAGCTCCCCGACCTCTTCCCAGACGACACGTGGTGACGGCAGCAGGATGCCTTGGGCGATGCGGTCGCCTTTCGCCACGCGCACGGGCAGGCGCGTAAAGTTGAGCGCTGGAATCTTCACCTCATCCGAGGGACCGCAATAGTCGGAGTCGACCACGCCGACACCGTTGGCGATCATCAGCCCGCGCTTGAGCGGCGTGCTGCTGCGCGCAAAGACCGCCAGGAACATGCCTTCGGGCACCTCGATGACCAACCCACTCGCGACGAGCCGGACCTCACCCGGCGCGATCACCGCGTCCTCGGCAGCCGCCAGATCGAACGCCGCCGAGCCATCAGTACCGTAGCGCGGCAGTTCGACGGACGCATCGAGGCGGCGGATTCTCACGGAGCAGACGGCACGGGCTCGACGCCCGCCTGGCTCTGCAGGGTCGACGGTCTCATCGGACTGATTGTGGGTTGTGGGCAACATGCGAACGGCCTCGGTCGCTTCGGGTCGACTGGAGTTGAAAGGCGGACTTATTATGGCTTAAGTCAAATGCTGACGAAGTCCCTTCGCGCCTGGTCGACCGAACGGGTCGTCGTCGTTGCGGCAGTCGCTCTTCTGGCAACTGAAGCGATGACCGCCCAGGGACGTCCCCGCGCGCGCGATCTCGGGATCACGCCAGGACTCGGAAGTCCTGGACCGCTGAACGCCATTACCGACGTGGCCGGCGTGCGCGTCGGACACACGACCCTCATCGCCGGCGACACCGTGCGCACCGGCGTCACGGCGATCGTTCCACACGGCGGCAACCTGTTTCGCGAGAAAGTGCCGGGCGCCGTGTTTGTCGGCAACGCCTTCGGCAAGTTGGCCGGTTCGACGCAAGTGCAGGAGCTCGGCACGATCGAATCACCAATCGTACTCACCAACACGCTTGGCGTCGCCGTTGCGGTCGATGCTGTCGTCAGGTGGACGCTCGCGCAATCCGGCAACGAGAACGTCCGGTCCGTCAACGCGCTGGTTGGCGAAACCAACGACGGGGGCCTGAACGACATCCGCGGCCTGCACGTGACCCGCGACCACGTCATGGCGGCGATTGCCTCCGCGCGCGAGGGCGCCGTCGACGAGGGCGCGATCGGCGCGGGCACGGGAACGGTCGCATTCGGCTGGAAAGGCGGCATCGGCACGGCGTCCAGGCGCGCGCGGCAGCAGAACGATACCTGGACGGTCGGCGTGCTGGTGCAGTCGAACTACGGCGGCCGCCTGACGATTGGCGGCGTGCCGGTCTGGCGCGAGCTGACGCCCGGAACCGTCGCTGCCGCGAGCCCGGACGCGAACACCGAACCTCGAACCGACGCCGACGGCTCCTGCATGATTGTCGTCGCGACCGACGCGCCGCTCGACGCCCGCAACCTGGAACGCCTCGCGGCACGCGCGATCTTCGCCCTGGCGCGGACCGGCTCGACCTTCTCGAACGGCAGCGGCGACTACGCCGTCGCCTTTTCCACGCATCCCGCGCTTCGCCTGACGACGACCGATGGCCCGCAACCGCGGACGGTCCTCCCGACCGACGGGGTGTCTGCGCTCTTCGAAGCCGTCATGGACGCGACCGAAGAGGCCGTTTACAACTCCTTGCTCAAGGCCACCGACACCACCGGCAGCGGCCGTACAGTTCAGGCGATTCCGATCGCCGCCCTGACGGCGCTCCTCGAGAAGTACTCACGATGAAGACCGTGCTGGCGGCCGCGATCGCACTCGTCCTCTCGGTTGTCACCGGAGCGCAGGAAGGACTATTCCGGACGAGCGTCGAAACCGTGTCGATCTACGCGACTGTCAGCGATGCCGATGGCCGGCTCGTCCCGGATCTCGTCAAGGAGGACTTCACCGTCCTCGACAACGGTGCCCCGCGCGACATCACCCTGTTCTCGAACGAGGCTCAACCCATCACCGTCATCGTCATGCTCGACATGAGCGGAAGCATGTTCAGCCGTTTCGTCCGGCTGCGGTCGTCGACGATCTCGTTTGTCGATGCCCTGGAACCGCCCGACCGCGCGCAAATCGGGACCTTCGGCGAGGAGATCGCGATCAGCCCGCATCTGACCGGCGACAAGCAGCTGCTCAAGCGTGTGCTGAGCACCGAGCTGTGGCCGAATGGGCCGACACCAATCTGGAACGCGCTCGACCAGGCGATGACGGCGCTCGCGTCGGAGTCCGGGAGACGCGTGGTGATGACGATTACCGATGGTCGCGAGTTGTGCAACTATCGGCACTGCGTGAAGGCCAGCGCCGTCGAGCGGCGCGCGGTCCGCGAGGGCTTCATGCTGTACGCGATCGGCATGGACGGCACCGGCCTCGACGAAGAGATTATGTCGATCGCCGAGGAAACAGGCGGCGGCCATTTCGCGCTGCCTGAAGGCGCGGACCTGACGTCGACCTTCGTGCGCGTCGCGGAGGAGCTGCGACGCCAGTACCTGATCGGCTTCAGCCCGGCCGTGCTCGACGGCAAGCTCCACCGGGTCGAAGTCCGCGTCGGCCGGACCGGCATGAAGGTCCGGGCTCGTCGCAACTACCTCGCTGGACGCACATGACGCGTATCTCGGCCGCCCGGCGCCAGCCGGGTGCTCGTCCACGACCGTCGGGAATCGGCCTCAGCATGGCGCTGACCGCGCTCGTCGGCGGCGCGCTGGTGTCGACGACGCTGGCCGCGCGACAAGCCCCGCTCGTGTTGATCGACGTCGGCGTCGAGGATCCCGATGGACGAACGATCGCGGGACTCACACGCGACGATTTCGAGATCGTCAGCGACGACGCCGTGCGGCCGCTCGAGTTCTTTGCGGCCGGCAAAGAACAGCCGCTGTCGCTCGTCGTGCTGGTCGACGCCAGCCTGAGCATGGAATCCAGGGTCAAGCGGAGTGCCGTACGTGAAGAGCTCGAAAGACGGCTCCCGTTGCTGCTCGCGCCTCACGATCGAGTGCAAGCCGGCGCGTTCGCGCGGCAGATCTCGATCAGCCCGCCGTTTGCCGGCAACTCGAAAGCCCTCCTGACCGCTGTCCGCAAGACGCTCGACCCGCGCGATGAGGAGACTCTCGGCCCCTCACGACTCTGGGATGCGCTGGACGAGGCGATCAAGGCACTCGCCAGCTCGGAAGGCCGGCGCGCCGTGCTGCTCATAACCGATGGACAGGCGACTGGGAACAGGGAGGGCCCCCAGGAAGTTGCCCCGAGGGCGGTGGCCGCCGGCGTCGCCGTCAGCGTTGTCGGTTTGGACTGGGAACGGACGATCCGACAGGACGCCGAAACCGGTGTCCGCGTGCGGCCGGGCGTCGCCCTTGAATGGATTGCAGGTGCCACCGGCGGACGGTACATACGGGATCAGCTGGTGCCAGCCGAGCCCGGACCCGTCCTCGAACGTCTGCTCGCCGACCTCCACGAACGCTACACGCTCGGCTTCACGCCGCCCGTCGCCGACAGCAGGATGCACGATCTCGACGTCCGCGTCCGCAAATCCGGTGTGAAGCTTCGCGCGCGCCGCTCGTATCTGGCGCCACCGAACCCTGAACCGTGAACCTTGAACAGTGAACCTTGAACCCTCCTGAACCCTCCTGAACCTCCTGAACCTCCTGAACCTCCTGAACCTCCTGAACCTATTTGATGGGCGTCGGCGCCGTCAGGGTCAAGCTGTGTTTCGCCAGCGCGCTCCCAAGCGTGGCGGCGCGGGTAAAGAGGAGGTTGGCGTCAGCGATCGCCTTGGGCAGCTGTGCTTTTGAATCCGTATAGGCGCGCATCGACGCTTCGTTGGGCCACATACCACCCATCAACACGGTCTTGGCCTGGGCAAGCCGAGCGACCAGGCTGTCGGCGGCCCCGCCGCCTCGACCGCCTCCTCGCCCGCCGAACAGCGGCATCGCCAGCTTCGGTGCCAGCTCGGCGACGTCCTTCTGAAGCGTGTCGACCGAGGCCTTGAGGTCGGCCGGCAGGCCCGACTTGCTGGCCGCTTCCTTTGAGAGCTCGGTGAGTCGAGTGTTGAGGGGAGCGATGCCGGCAGCCACCTCGTTGGCGCGACGCTGCAGCTCGTGCAACTCCATCGCCATGTCGAACAGCTTCTTGCGTTCGGCCTCGGTCAGAACGACCTCAGGGTCGGCCATCACCTTGAGCGGCCGGCTCTCGAGTATCTTGCCGTCAACGACGAGCGACACGTTGTAAATGCCGGCGAGGACATAGGGACCCGGGCTGCCCGCCGCGGCGCCGAATCCGCCGCGACCACCAGCCGCGCCCGCGCCGCCACAGCCGGCGCCGAACGGACTCTGAGCCTGCGTTCCACCAGGGCCACCCTGACCTCCGGCCGGTGCCCCAGCTTGCCCAGCGGCTTGCGCGCCACCCTGCCCACGTCCAGGCGCCCCGACAGCGGGCAGGGGCTGCACGCGGAGATCCCAGCAGGCGGACTGGATGCCGGCACGATTGACGCTCGCGAGCGCGTTGCCCGAAATCTCGCGAACCTCACGCCCGGCGGCGTCCGCGATCTTGAGCTGCACGCTCGTCACGGGCTTCTTCTGGAACCACGAGATCACGGCGGCCTGCGGCGGGTTCTCGCCGAGGAATGTCTGATTGCCCCAGAACTCGTAGTTCTTGTCGCGCACCGGCCGCCGGTACATGGCGTAGGTCGGCGGCGTGAACAACTTCGCATCCGCCGGCACCGTCTGCGCGGCCGCAAACTCCTGGATCGGCTCGAGGTGATCGAGAATCCAGAGCGCTCGGCCGTGCGTCGCCAGGATCATCGAGTTGTCGCGCGGGTGCAGCGCGATCTCGTCGATTCGGACGTTCGGCAAGTTTGCCTTCAATCGCTGCCAGCTCGTACCTCGATCCAGCGTCAGAAAGAGTCCGGTGTCGGTCCCGAGATACAGCACGTCAGGATTACGCACATCCTCGGTCAACGTCCGCGCGACTTCCCCCTTGAGGTTCGACGACACGGCGCGGAATGTCTGACCAAAGTCGTTGCTGACGAAGATCCACGTCTCGAAGTCGTTGAGGCGATGACCGTCGAACGTCACGTAGACCGTGCCCTCGTCGAATCGCGACGGCACGACCTCCGACACGAACGTCCCCTTCGGCACACCCGGCACACGGTCGACGATCTGCGTCCAGTTCTTGCCGCCATCACGCGTCACGGCAAGGCTGCCGTCGTCAGTGCCCGCGTAGAGGAGGCCGGCGCGTTTGGGCGATTCCGCCAGCGAGACAATCGCCGGCCAGGCCTGTATACCGTCGTGCCGCGCGAACTTGATGGCGCTGCCCTTCACACCCATCGTTTCGAGCGTGTCGCGATCCTGTCCGGTGGTCAGGTCGGCGCTGATCGCTACCCACGAGAGACCGCGATCGGGCGATCGGAAGACCTTGTTGGCTGCCGTGTAAACGACCTTCGGATCGTGCGGCGAGAGGAGGAGCGGCGTGTCCCAATGCCAGCGCAGTGCCGGCTCGCCCGGACCGGGCTGCGGCCTCACATTCATCGTCTCGCCGGTCACGCGATCGACGCGGACGATGTTGCCGTCCTGGGATTCGCTGAAGGCGACCCGGTAATCGGTCGGATCTTGAAGGACGTGGAAGCCGTCTCCACCCTGGAGCGTGGTCCACGCGTAATTCGGAATCCCGACGGCGCCGCGAACTTCGCTCGGACCGCACCAGTTGTAGTTGTCCTGCATGCCGCCGCAGACGTTGAACGGGATCGCCATGTCATAGCTGACGTGGTAGAAGAGGCCCACCGGCAGGTTCGGCAGGAACGCCCACGTCCTGGCGCGGTCGTACGACACGGCGAGACCGCCGTCGTTGCCAATCAGCAGGTGCAGCGGATTGCTCGGATTGATCCAGATGGCATGCACGTCGTCGTGAATCGGTTCGGCAACGTCGGTCGCGATGGTCTTGCCACCATCGAGCGTCTGGTGGAGGCCGACACCACCCACGTAGACGACTTCGGCATCGCTCGGATCGATGTCGATCTGGCTGAAGTACATCGGCCGCGGGTTGGCGTTGTTCACCTTTCTCCACGTCGCTCCGGCATCATCTGAGCGATACATGCCTGTTGGTGAATCGTTGATGGCGCCGCCGCCGCCGCCGCGCCCACCGCCTGGCGCTTCCTGCTGGGCGGGTGCGCCACCGGGTCCCTCATCACCGGCCGGCCCCGCTCCCCTGCCGCCGCGCCCGCCAGTCGGCGGCGTCGGACCCTCGATGAGCGCGTACAGGATGTTCGGCCGCTTGCGGTAGACGTCGATGGCGATCCGGCCGAGTTCGCCGTCGAGCACGCCACCCTTCAGCTTCGTCCAGGTCTCGCCGCCGTCGGTCGACTTGAAGATGCCGCTGCCGGCCCCGCCGCCGTTGAAACAGCACTGAGTCCGCCGGCGTTGGTACATCGTCGCGTAGAGGATCTGACTGTTCGACGGATCCATCGCCACTTCGTTGGCGCCGGTATCGTCGTCGACCTTCAGCGTCTGCTTCCACGTCTTGCCGCCGTCGACGGTCTTGTAGATGCCGCGCTCGCTTCCCGATCCCCACACGCTTCCGGTGACGGCGACGAAAACGATGTTGTTGTCCCTGGGATCGATCACGATCCGATTGATCGCTTTGGCGGCGCGGAGTCCCATGTGCGTGAACGTCTTGCCGCCGTCGGTCGACTTGTAGACGCCGTCCCCCCACGACACGCTCTGTCGGTTGCTCGATTCGCCGCTGCCGACCCAGAGAAGATCGGGGTTCGACTGCGAGATCGTGACGTCGCCGATCGAGAGCGGACCCTGATCCTGGAAGATCGCGTCGAAGGTGGTGCCGTTGTTGGATGTTTTCCACACACCGCCGTGCGCAGTCGCGACGTAATACAACGCGGGGTTGGTTTCGTAGACCGCGAGGTCGGTGATGCGTCCCGACATCGATGCGGGACCAATCGGCCGGAAGTGCAGCGTATCGAATGGCTGGCTGGCGGGCGGTGGGGCGGCGCCCTGCTCGGATCGGCCCACGAGCGGTCGTCCGGTGAACATGATGGCTGCGGCGAGCGCCACGCCAATCAATCGATACAGCTTCATCGTCAGCGGCCTCCGGGCAATTGGATGGCCGCGATTATAGCCACGGAGGAACACGGAAGACATGAATCGCGTGTTTTATAGCCACGGAGGACACGGAACACACGGTCCGCGTGTTTTATAAAGACCTCTCCGTCGTCGTGTAACCCGTGACGTTGCCTGCCGTGTTATCCGTGTGTTCCGTGTCGGCGGGGGCTTTACTCGGGGCCGCCCTGCAACAACGGCTCGCAGGTCTCAAGCCGCGGGCCCTTGTCGTCACACACGGCAAAGCGCTGACCGCGCGGACCGGGGAACATCGTCACGCCCGCGTACTCGCCCTTCGCATTCAACATGTAGAAGTTGATGTTGAAGTTCGGCTCGCCGCGCGCGTTCTGCAGGCGTTTCTCGATTGTGTTGGCTTTGATCCGGCGCAACGCTTCCATGCCGGCGTCCTTTGGGCTCTTGCCGCGGCGCATTTCCTCGACGATCAGGAACGACGCGAGGCTGAAGAGATTCGCCTCGCCGCGGCCGGTCGAGCCCGCGGCGCCGACGTCGCCGTCGACATAGAGTCCCGCGCCCAGAATCGGCGAGTCGCCGACACGGCCGGGAATCTTCCACGCCAGGCCGCTCGTCGTCGTGACGCCGCAAATCTCGCCCTTGCCGTTGATGCCGTTGCAGTTGATCGTGCCGTAGAAGTGGTTGGGATCGACCCAGCCTTCGTCCATCATCTCGCGCTCGACCCGGCGCAGCGCCGCCTCGCGTTTCGCGGGATCGAGGTAGCGGGCTGGATCGGTGCGCCGCTTCCACTCGAGCCAGGCGGCGCGCGAGCGATCAGTATTGAGATCGTCTTCGATCTTGAAACCCAGGTTGCGGGCAAACCGCTGCGCGTCACTGCCGACCAGCAGGTGATGGTCGGTATCGCTCATGACTTTCTGCGCGACGAGCGACGGTGTGCGAACGCCCTCGATGCAAGCCACCGCGCCGGCGCGCTTCTTCGGACCGTGCATGCACGACGCGTCGAGCTGGACAACGCCCTCGGCGTTTGGAAGACCGCCGTAGCCGACGCTCGTATCTTCGGGGTCGAGCTCGCAGAGGTTGACGCCGGCGATGACCGCGTCGAGGACATCCTTGCCTTCGGTGATCATGCCGAAGGCGATCTCGACGCCCGTCTTCGTGCCGCCGTTCTTGTATTGGTGGCCGTTTGCCGATGCAACGACTAGGGGTTTCACGCCGCTGCGGACTACCGCCGGCGCCTGTGCCGACGGGCGAGTATGCGCGGCGGCGACGAGTCCCGCGCCAGCGCTGGTGACGACGAATTCGCGGCGGTTCACTTTGCGTGGCATCAATTGACCTTTCGGTGAGGTGCCCCATTCAGCTGGGCAACGAACACGGGCACGGCCTCGGCACGATGGACATGATGGGCACGATGAACACGAAGGAAATAGCAGCTATTCATCGTGGCCTTCGTATCATCGTGGTCATCGTGCTGAAAACCGTCGTGACTGGATGATGTGAACCGGTCACTGAATCATGTTCCACTTGCGGATCGTTTCTTCCACGAGCTTCCCCATCTTCTCGTTGACGAGATCGAAGTAACGCTTGGCCTTGACCGGATCGAACTTCGGGAAACCCTGCCCTTCCTTGTAGAGGCCGATGCTTGACGGTGCCGGATAGGCGCTCCACGTGCCGGCAACGGGGTTGGCGGTCGTCATGTTCGGACCGGTGTAGCGTTCCTTGTGGACGAGTGCCGGATCGATGGCGAGCATGAATGCATTCTCGTTCTCGCCGGCATGGCCGCCGTCCTCGCCAAACACCTCGAGGGTGATGTCGGAACAATAACTCCACCAATTGACGACGAGCGTGCGGACGCCGGCTTCGCGCCCGACTTCGACACCGAGCGCGTTCAGGACAGCGGTCTGCGGCCCGCCGTGGCCGTTGATCATGATGATGTTCTTGAAGTGATTCTTCGCCAGGCCCAGGAGCACCGTTTTGACGTAAGGGCGATAGACCTCTTCGGGCACGGTGAAGGCGCCCGGATAGGCATCCATCGAGCCGGTGATGCCGTACGGGATCACCGGTGCAATCAGCGCGTTGGTCCGCGATGCGATCGCGCGGGCGATCGCCAGCGGAGCAATGATGTCGGCGCCGTTCGCAGTAACGCCGTGGGGCTCGAGCGTGCCGAGCGGCACGAGCACGGTGTCGACGCGCTTGGGCACGACCTCGCGGAACTCCATCCAGTTGATGCGCTCGAGTTCACGAGTCGTCGGCGCCTGCGCAGCCGCGGCGCTCGCGATGGTCCAACACGCTAGCGTGGCAGAAATCAGCCGGCACGTCATGGTTCGCTCCAGGGACGGCGGTAGTGTAGCGTGATATCGTTTAAGGTGGCTCAGGGCTCAGGGACTCAAGACGGCTCAGGGCTCAAGGCTCAAGGCTCAGGCAAACCTTGAGCTCACAGTCGATAGATTAGGATCGGCAGGCTTTTGTCCTGAGCCATGAGCCTTGAGCCATGAGCCGCCTTAACCCCAACGTGACCCGACAGATCTCCATCGACACGATCCGCGAGGCGTCAGCACACGTCTACGAGGCGGCCACTCGCACGCCGCTCGTGCCTCTCCTGACGGAGTCCGGCCGGCCACAGGTTTTCCTCAAGCTGGAGACGCTGCAGCCCATCGGCTCGTTCAAGATTCGCGGCGCCTACAACGCCGTCCGCCAGTTGACGCCCGCCGAGCTCGCTGGCGGTGTCTGGACGGTCAGCGCAGGTAACGCCGCACAGGGCGTCGCGTTCGCGGCGCGAAAGGTCGGCGCGCGCAGCAGCGTAATGGTCATGGACACCGCTCCAGACACCAAGCTGCGCGCCATCGAACGGCTCGGCGCCACGATCGTTCAGGCTCCGTTCGACGAATGTTGGCGCACCGTCGAGGAGCACCGGTCCGAGCGGATGGCCGGACACTTCGTCCACCCGTTCGACGACGATCACTTCATCAGCGGCAATGGAACAATCGGCCTCGAGATCCTCGAGGACCTGCCTGACGTCGATGCCGTCATCGCACCGCTCGGAGGCGGCGGCCTCCTGGCGGGTGTGGCGTGCGTCCTTCACAGCGAACGCCCGGAGGCCAGGGTCTACGCCGCGGAACCGGAAACTGCGGCGCCGCTGGCGACATCGTTCGCCGCCGGCCGCGCCAGCTACGTTCGACGCGTGGCGCGCATCGTTCGTGGACGGCGCCGGCGGCCGCTCCGTCCTTGGATTGATGTGGCCCCTCCTCGAGGCGTGGGTGTCCGAATCGCTCGTCGTCTCGCTCGACGACGCCGCGCGGGCGATGCGCCTGGTCGCCGATCGCATCCACGTCATCGCCGAAGGCGCGGCGGCATGCGCCATTGCCGCCGCGGTCTCGCCCGCAATGGCTGCGCGCGGCCACCAGAAAATCGTGGCCGTCGTCTCGGGCGGCAACATCGACCTCAAGAGGTTCGCCGAGCTCGTCGGCGCCTGCGGGGACAATCGGCCCCATCCTTGATCCCCGAGCCCAAATCCCTCATCCTTGTGGCCGTACTTTCAGTGGACCGCCTGAACGCTTGAACCTTTGAACCTCCTGAACCCCTTGAACCGCCTGAACCCCTTGAACCTCTAGAGAGTGACGACCACGTGAGCGAGTCTCAGCCGCCTCCTGTACCTGATCGCCTGAAACGTCTTCCAGAGCTCGCCAACGATCTTTGGTGGACCTGGAACACCAAAGCCAGGGAAGTCTTTCGCAAACTGGATTACCCGCTTTGGCGGCAGACCGCGCACAACCCTGTCCTGATGCTCCGGCTCATCTCGGCCGAGCTCCTCGA
Source organism: uncultured Acidobacteriota bacterium (assembly GCA_963773005.1). Lineage (GTDB taxonomy): Bacteria > Acidobacteriota > Vicinamibacteria > Vicinamibacterales > 2-12-FULL-66-21 > DATBJJ01. The sequence goes on along the minus strand of CAVYZR010000008.1, from coordinate 473,957 downwards.
GCAGCGAGCAAAGGACGAAAGGTTCCTCCAGCTCTACGACACCGCCATCGTGGCGCTCGACACAGCGCGCGCGGCCTTCGATACGTGGTGGCATCGTAACCATGGCGCAACCGGCGCGATCGCCTACTTTTCGGCCGAATTCGCGCTCCACCAGTCCCTGCCGATTTACGCCGGCGGCCTCGGTGTGCTTGCCGGCGATCACTGCAAGGAAGCGAGCGATCTCGGGATTCCGCTCATCGGCATCGGCTTCATGTATCCGCAGGGCTACTTCCACCAGACGGTCTCGCCGGAAGGCTGGCAGCAGGAAGTCTACGTTCGCATGAACTGGACCAACGCGCCGGTTGAACCGGCCATCGGCACCGACGGCCGTCCGTGCGTCATCGCCGTTCCGCTCGGGAATCGCACGGTGCTCGTGTCGGTGTGGCAGGTTCTGCTCGGCCGCGTGCGCCTGTTTCTCCTCGACACTGATCTCGAGGAGAACGCGCCGTGGGACCGCGAACTGTCGGCGCGCCTTTACGGCGGCGATCGCGAGACGCGCATTCAGCAGGAGATCATTCTCGGCATTGGCGGCGTTCGCGCCCTCAAAGCGATGGGCGTTCAGCCGGCGGCCTGGCACTTGAACGAAGGACACGCGGCGTTTGTCGTGCTGCAGCGCATCCGTGATCTGATCGAGAACGGCGCGTCGTTCGAGTCTGCGCTCGAAGCGGTCCGGACCACGACGATCTTCACGACGCACACCCCGGTCCCGGCGGGCCACGACGCGTTCCCCTTCAGCCTCGTCGAAACACACCTCGCGGGCGCCTGGGGCACGCTCGGCCCGTATCGCGAAGCGTTCCTGGCGCTCGGCCATTACGACAACGGCAGCGGGCCGCTATTCAACATGACCGCGCTCGCCCTCCGGACCGCCAACTTCGTCAACGGCGTCAGCCAGCTCCACGGTCAGGTCACGCGCGACATGTGGGCCCCGATCTGGCCTGGCCTCGACGACGCACACCGGCCGGTGCGCGCGATTACGAACGGGATCCACGTTCCGACCTGGCTGTCCCTGGAAATGGCGGCACTCCTCGACGAGTTCCTGCCAGGAGACTGGCGCGACCGCGTCGACGACCCGGCGCTCTGGGACGCCGTGATGCGCATTCCCGACGAGCGGCTATGGGAGACTCGGCAGGCCCTCCGCACCTACCTCTTCGCGTTCCTGCGAGAGCGCGCGCGACAGCGGTGGAAGGAAGACCACGTCACGGCGGCGCGCGTCGTTGCCGCCGGAACTCTGCTCGATCCGAGCGCGCTGACCATCGGCTTCGCCCGGCGGTTCACCGGTTACAAGCGCTCGGAGCTCATCTTCCACAACCCCGAGCGGCTGGTCAGCATCCTGACCGCGGCGCGCCGTCCCGTCCAGCTCGTCTTCGCCGGCAAGGCGCACCCGGCCGACGAGACCGGCAAGCACAACATCCAGAAGGTGTACCGGCGTGCGATCGATTCGATGTTCGCCGGGCGGATCGCGTTCGTCGACGACTACGACCTCCACGTCGCCCACTTCCTGGTGCAGGGATGCGACGTCTGGCTGAACAATCCGCGCAAGCCGCTCGAGGCCTCCGGCACGAGCGGCATGAAGGCGTCGATTAACGGCGTGCCGCACCTGAGCATCGGCGACGGCTGGTGGGCCGAGGGCTATTCGGGACAAAACGGCTGGCTGATCGACGGACACTCCCAGGGTGGCGATCCTGACGCGACCGATGCCGCCGACGCCGACGGGCTCTACCAGCTCCTCGAGCGCGAGGTCGTCCCGACGTTCTACGACCGCGACGCCCAGGGCATCCCGCGCCGCTGGTGCGCGATCGTTCGTCAGGCCATCCTGTCGGTCACACCGCGCTTCTCGGCGCGACGCATGGTCAAGGAATATGCCGAGCGGATGTACGCGCCAGCCATTACCGCCGGCGCCGCTTCGTCGGGTGTCCCTCCAGCGATAATGCGCTAGGATCGACCGATGTCTCGCAAGGCCATGACCCAGTCACGTTGCGCGCTCTGTGGCGGGAAGGACGTCTCCGAGCCCCGCGGCGAGGAGCGCTACTGCCGCGACTGTTGGGACAAGAAGATTGCGGTCGAAGAAATCGTCGCGCGCGAGTTCGCGCTGAAACGCTACATCCGCGCCCACAGCGCCGAGAAATACCTCATCTACCACTCCACGCTGAAGCGGCCGTGCGGCCAGCTGATCGTGGTCGACGACGGCTACGATCTGTTCCTGACGATGGTGCTCTATCCGAGCTTCGGCTGGGACGAGGCCGCCTACCACCTCGAAGGCGATCCCGAGGGCCGCACGTTTGCGGAAATTCTCGTGGATGTCGTGGCCGCGGAAGTCATCGAGCCATGGGGTGGCGGCAAGTGGCATCTCGAAGTCTTCCGTTCGTCGAACCCCGAGCCCGAGGACTGGAACGGGGAGATGTAATCGGGCAATGCTGAATGCTGAATGCTGAAGGGAATGCCGAAGAACTATCAGCGGGCCAAGACGCAGGAAGCAGGGCGCTCGGTTATACTTGGCCGTACAAATCTGTCCAGCTTCTAGCTCAGGGCTGAAAAACTCATGGCTGAGAGCTGAGAGCTATCCAGGAGGCTGCCATGAACCGCCGCTTCGCGTTGATAGCCGCCGTGTGTCTCGTCGCCGGATCAACTCCGTCCACTCTCCAGGCCCAGGCCAAGCCGGCCGCGCAGGCGCCCGCACCGGCTGCGCCCCCGGCACCGGCAAAATGGGTCCCGCCGATGAAAGGCGAGGTGACGGTTGACTTTCTCCAGGGCACCCCGGCCCGAGTGAAGGGCGAGGTCCTGACCAAGATGAAGGTTCGCAACACGTCGAAGGGATCGATCGCGCTGCTGTCGGTCGAGGAGATCTGGTACAACAGCAAGCGTGAGATCGCCTCGAACGGAATCTACCGGCACAAGCAGCTCCTCCCCCCGGCGAAATCATCGAGTTCACGATCGCCTCACCGGAGAAGCCGGATCTGCAGCAGGACATGCTGATGTTCAAGCACGCCAACGGGACGGTCAAGCCGAACCGGGTGAAGAAGCTCCCCTGATCGCAGTCCAATCCGTTGACGGCCCGCGGCCCGCTCGGGCGCGCGCGTAGAATCGTGGCATGTCAGATCTTCGATATCCGATTGGCGCCTTCGCTTACGACTCGAGCCCCACTTCCGACAAGCGGGCCGGATGGATTGGTCAGATCGCCGAGGCCCCGTCGCAAATGCGGACAGCGGTCAGCGGCCTCAGCGAGCGTCAGTTCGAAACGCCCTACCGGCCGGGCGGCTGGACCGTCCGGCAGGTGCTTCACCACGTCCCCGACAGCCACCTCAACGCCTACTGCCGGTACAAGTTCGCGCTGACCGAAGACAACCCGACGATCAAGGCCTACGACGAGGCAGCGTGGGCCAACATCGCCGATACGGCCCGGACGAGGCCGGAGGTCTCGCTGGCGTTGCTCGACGCGCTCCACGAACGGTGGGTGGTGCTGCTGGAGTCGATGTCAGCGGCCGACTTCGGGAGGCCGCTCCAGCATCCCGAGCGCGGGCCGATCACGCTCGACTGGATGCTGCAGCTCTACGCCTGGCATGGACGCCACCACGTAGCGCACGTCACGGCGCTGCGCAAGCGGGAGGGATGGTAATGCAATGCTGAATGCTGAGTGCTGAATGCTGAAGTGAATTCAGAATTTACTTCAGCATTCAGCACTCAGCATTCAGAATTGCCTCCCGACATAAGGTAGCTTCCACACCCGTCCCTTGAACGCGTTGACCAGGCACACCGCCCAGACGCCCACCCACGCCACGGCGGTAATCGCCGCCATCCAGAGCATCGTCCAGAACGCGGCCGGCGACACGAGCAACAGGACGAACGCCAGGAACAGGAACGAGACAGCCGCCAACGCGAGACCGCCGAGGCCAACCACTGACTGCCAGGCATGGAACCGAACGAATTGGCTTGCAGGCTCGACCGCGAGAAGCAGCGCCCCTGAGAGTGGCCCCGCCAGATAGGCGAGGCTTCCCGCTACGTGCGGCCGCAATCCGGTAAATGACGACACTTCCTCGAGCACCGCTGGCGCTGTACCTCCGGTTTTTGCCGACGCGGGCGTTGGCGCGGACGCCGGCGTCGCGTGGGCCCGTGGCGGAGGCTTGAAGATCATCGTCTGCTGACCGGTGGGATCAGGCAGGCTGAAGCGGATTTTTCCGTCGTCCCGCGGCAGGGTCGCGATGTGGAAGGGAGAGACGATGATCTGCGCGGCGACGCGCGCGGGATCCGGCACCCGCTCGTCGACGAGCACCACAAGCTCTGAGCCGCCATCGGCCAGGCGCTCGCGGCGCGTGCCGGTGACCGTGATCGAGAACCCGGCCGAAGGTCGCTCGCCAGCGAAAACAGCCGCGACCATGCGTGAGTCGAAGTCGACGGCCGGCACGGCAGCGGCAGGACCGGCATGCGCGGCCCAGACCGCGCTGAACGCCTGACGATCGCGAATCAGGAACCGGCGCGGCTCGACGAGCCGGCTGTCTTCACCACGCGCCAGTGTCTCGACGTCGTCCATCAGCGTACGGTGAACTCCACTTCGCGCGAGGCGCTCGCGTTCTTGGAGAGGAGCGACTGCGCCTCGACACGGAGGACGTAGCGGCCAGGCGCGACGCCTTTGAGGGGAATCGTCGCGACGTGGCCATAGGTGCCGTTGGCACCCTTCAGCTCTTCGCTCTTGCGCTCGTCCGTCGACGTGAAGACGACGTTCCCGTCGTCGGCGGTCACGGTCGTGCGAATTTCGACGCGGTGCGGCGTCGCGACCTTGTTGTCGTAGACGTCGACGGCGATCGTCAACTCGTCGCCGGAGGGAAACTCGCGTACTGCAGTCGGCGAGCCCGGCAGGATCTCCTTGAAGTCGCGGTCGGGATTGGCCGTCGGGATGCGGCTCGACGAGGCGGAAGTGAGCAGCAGGCCACCCATCGAGAGGTCCGCCTTGCTGAAGTCCGGCACATCGAGGTCGTACATCACCGACCCCATGGCGCCGCCGTTGCCTTCGCGGGCGCCGATCCGCAACTGGTAGGTCCCGGGCGGTAACTCCAGCCGGCGCGTCAGCCGGATGCCGTTTTTCTGCACGTTCGCATAGGTTTCCGGACGCAGCCTGAGCTGCGCGTTGTCCTTCGCGCCGTCCTTGATCTTGCCCTCTTCGTTCATCGCAATGATGGCCAACTCGATCTCGTTGGCAAAGAGCACGCCATCTTGTGGAGGCTTCAGCGACTTTCCGTCAACTTCCTTGAACTTGAGCGCCTGTCCGCCGACTTCGGCGACGACGAGCACCGAGGCGTTGGGCCGGGTCCCCATCATCGGCGCCGCAAAGGCGCTGATCGAAAGTCCAGTGACAGGTACCGGGCTGTCGAGAACCTCGCGCATCGCGACCGACGCGGCAATTCCAGGTGGCGTGGCGGTTCCTGCGGGCGGCCGGCCTCTCGGGGCGGTATAACCCTTGCGCGCGCGTACCTCCAGCCCGGGCTGCTTGACCTTGACGGTCAGCTTTCGAAACCGTCCGTCACGCTTGCTGTCGTCCGAGTAGTAGCCGAGCACGTAGTAGCTGCTGTTGTCCTGGATGATCCGGGCGAAACTCTTCGAGAAATCGTTGGAGTTGAGCGCCGCGAAGCCGCCGGTTTCGTCCGCAAGCATGCGCAGGCTGTCCTGCTGGATCTGCAGCTCGCGCTGCAGCGACCCCACTCCGAGGTTGAGCGACGGGTCGTTCGGAAGCGATCCAATCTCGGCCGCGTCTTCGAACCCTGCCAGCCCGCGAGGATCGATGGCATAGAAGACGACGTTGGCACGCGTCGCGGCAGCAATCGCGTCCTGGCTGAATTGCAAGACGTCAGTGGCGTAGCTGTTGGCGAACGGATCGGAGACGTCGTAATCGACCCCCTCGCTGAACAAGACGACCGCCTTGCGTCGGCCGCGCATGCCGCCCATGTAGTTGGCGAGGTTCTGCAGCACCGAATACGTTGTCCGCGCCCTGTAGGCGCGATACGCATCGTTCGGGTCGCGCGGACGGCCGGTCGCGCCGGTACCGAGCGTCCGGTAGTATTCGTCGATGCGATCGAGCGTCGCCGATCGCTCCTTCTGCCCCATGAAATTGTTCACCGCGCGAAGCAGACGCTGGCGGCTGCCGGTGAACTCCTGGCTGGTCGACTTCGCGCCGGAGGTCTGGACGATCGCGGCCACATCGTTTGCGCCCATGTAGCGCTCGATGAACTGGCTGGCCGCCAATTTGACGCGCGCGCTTCTCGAAAAGCCGGTGAACTGATCGTCGAGCACGAGCACGAACACCCTGCCGTCGAACTCCTTCTTGTTGCTGCGGACGTCGGATTCAATCGGCTTGGTCTTGAAGAGCGGCGGATCGAACTTCTCGACCGGGATGTCGACGAGCGACGCGATCGAGACGCGCTGAGGCTTCCCCTGTTCGGAGACGATGAAGTCGTCCTTGGTCAGCGTGCGGACAAAGTTGCCCTGGCTGTCGGTGACGATGGCGTCGATCTCGACATAGTTCACCTCGACCTTGAACGTGACCGGCGGCTGCTCAGCCAGCGGCTTGGCCGGCGGTTGAGGAGGTGGGGCTTGCTGCGCCCCCATCCGGAAGACCGTCGCCAGGCTGGCGACAAGGGTCAGGGCGATGAGGCGGCGACGCGTATTGGTTCGCATAATGTCCAAAGAACGCCTACAAGACAGGGCTTCTTCATTATAGGACTCCTGAGGCCGTGCGTAGGTTGTCAGGGTCGGTCGCCGGGGGGCGGTATACTCGAAGGATGGCGCTGCCGATCGACCGAGTTCAGCGGGCTCTCCAGGACGAGAAGCTCGACGGCTGGCTGCTCTACGATTTTCAAGGATTCAACCCCATTGCGTCGCGCCTCGTCGGCTTGTCGGGATCGGGGAAGATGGCCACTCGGCGGTGGTACTACTTCGTGCCGGCCCACGGCGCGCCGCGCGGGCTGGTGCATGCCATCGAGAGCCACAACCTCGATGACCTGCCCGGCGAGAAGTGCGTTTACGCCGGACGGGAGCAACTGGCCGCGGGCCTGCGCGACCTGCTGAAAGGCGCCAAGCGGGTGGCGATGGAGTACTCGCCGGGCAACGCCATCCCCTACGTCTCGCGCGTCGACGCCGGGACGATCGAAGCGGTCAGGCAGTGCGGACCGGCTGTCGTCTCGTCGGGAGATCTCGCGCAGCGTTTCGAGGCGGTCTGGACCGACGCCGCGCTGGCCACACACCTCGCGGCCGCTGAGCGGCTGTATCGCATCAAGGATCGCGCCTTCGAGATGATCCGTCAGCGAATGACGTCAGGCTCGACACTCACCGAAATAGAGGTATTGGAGGCGATGGTCGGGTGGTTTCGCGAGGAGGGCCTGGTGGCCGACACTCCGCCGAACGTGTCGGCGCAGGAGAACGCCGGCAACCCGCACTATCAGGCCACTCGCGCCGCGCACCGGAAGATTGGTCCCAATGAAGGCGTTCTGATCGATCTCTGGGGTAAGCTGCCAGAGACGGGTGCGGTCTTCGCCGACATCACCTGGATCGGCTTTACTGGGACCACGCCGCCGGCTGAGTTCTCGGCGGCGTTTGCCGCGGCGCGCGACGGCCGCGACGCAGCCGTGGCGCTGGTGCAGTCGGCCGTGCGGAATGGCCGGGACATCCGTGGATACGAGGTCGACCGCGCCTGCCGAGACGTGATCGATCGCGCTGGATTCGGAGCGCAGTTCATCCACCGGACGGGACACAGCCTCGGCGAGAACGTCCACGGCAACGGCGTCCACATGGACGACTACGAGACCCACGACGACCGGCGGCTGCTGCCGGGAACCGGCTTCACGATTGAACCCGGTGTCTACACGGACCGATATGGCGTCAGGACCGAGATCAACATGTTCGTCGGCGAGCACGAGGCCCGCGTGACCGGGCCTCTTCAACAGGAAATCGTCCCGCTCTGAATCTGCGGAAGGCCTGATCGATAGTCCGAGGAGTAAGAAGATGCCCACTCGCAAGACCACCTTGTTTTACGTCGTTCTCATCGCGGTCGCGTCGGCGGCCGTTGGAATGGTCATCGCGTCGCAGTGGGGTCTGCCCCAGAGCTCGTCGGCCCAGACAGTGGCCGTGCCCGCGGCGAACTCGGCCCCGCTCAGCGGGCCGATCGACGCGACCACGTTCCGGAATATCGCCAAGAACCAGGCCCCGGTCGTCGTCAACATCCGCACGCAGGCGCGCTTGCGACGTGAGCTCACGGAATTCGACGGCAGCGACGAGCTGTTCCGGCGTTTCTTCGGTCAGGGACAGCCGCAGGGACGAGGGCGGGGGCGTACGCCCGTGCCAGAGGAGAGAGTGGGAGCGGGCACAGGCTTCGTCATCGACAAAGCCGGGTTCATCCTCACCAACAATCACGTGGTCGAGGACGCCGACGAGATCCAGGTGGGACTCTACGGTATGAACATGGCCAATCCCAACGAGCATCTCTACGCCGCCAAGGTCGTCGGACGGGATACGCTCACCGACAGCGCGCTCATTCAGCTGACCGAAATGCCGGCTGCGCCGCTGCAGGAAGCCAAGTTCGGTGACTCCGATCAGATGCAGCCCGGTGACTGGGTCATGGCGATTGGCAACCCGTTCAACCTGAGCCATACGGTCACTGTTGGCGTGGTCTCAGCGCTCGGGCGACCGGTTGGCGGCGTGTCCGGCCGGCCCCAGAACATGATTCAGACCGACGCAGCAATCAATCCGGGGAACTCCGGCGGGCCGCTCCTGAACGTTCGCGGCGAAGTCGTCGGTATGAACACGGCGATTTATACCGACCAGCGCTCGGCAAACATCGGGATCGGGTTTGCCACTCCGATCAACAGCATTCGAGCGATCCTGCCGCAGCTCAGGTCAGGGCGCGTCACCCGCGGCGTGATTGGCGTCGGTGTCCGGCCGTATCCGCTGACCAAGGAGGATGCGCAGGCGTTCGGCTTGCCAAATACGAACGGCGCGGTGCTCTCGACGGTCAACGAGGGACAGCCTGCTGACAAGGCCGGGCTTTTGCCGGGTGACGTCATCACCGAGTTCAACGGCAAGCCAGTCACCGATAACGAAGCGCTCGTGGCGCTGGTCGTTTCCACCAAGCCCGGTACCACGGTGCCGCTGACGGTTTACCGGGCCAAACAGCGAAAGTCGATCAACATCACCATTGGGGAGCTGGACCTCGAAGCCGAGCAGGGCCAGACCGCCCGGCCGGATGTCGATACCGAACCGACGTCGACGGGGTTCGGCATGACCATCGAACCGGTCACCCCAGAAATCGCCCGGGAGCTCAAACTGCCCTCCGGGCAGAGTGGTGCGCTCGTGAGCGACGTGAGCCGCGGGAGTCCAGCCAGCAACGCCGGCGTCGCGCCGGGGGACATCATTCTCTCGGTGAATCGAAACCCGGTGAGCAGCGTCAGCCAGGTGACGCGAGAGCTGGAAAGCGCCCCCCAGGGCTCGACCGTATTTCTCGTCGTCTGGCGCATCGGTCGCGCCGGCGGACAGGAGACGTTCCTGACGTTGAGAAAGAGATGAGACAGTCGGCAGTCGGCAGTCGATAGTCGACAGTCACAGTCGACAGTCACAGTCGATCGTCACCGTCGGCAGTCACAGTCGACAGTCGGCGTCTATGGTCAAATTCGCGGGCCGCTGGCGGAAGAGCCGCCAGCGGCCTTCTTTTTTGAATCATGGTGTGGCCGGGATCAATGTCGGTATAATCCGGCGCGCCCGGGAGGCACATCACATGTCCACGACGCCCACGACCACGCTCGAACGCGAGATCAAGCTGCGGTTCGGATCGGTCGACGAGGCCCGCACGGCGATCCTCGCGTGCGGCGCGACACCGCTGCTCGGCCGCCGGCTCCAGGAGGACTCGCTCCTCGACAGCGACGACGAGGCACTGCGGCGGAGGCGGTGCGTGTTGCGGGTAAGGACCGAGAACGGCAAGAGTCGATTGACGTTCAAGGGCCCGGTTCAGCCTGGCGTGATGAAAATCCGCGAAGAGCTGGAAACAGTGATCGGCGATGGCGACATCCTGCTGCGCGTGCTGAAGGAACTCGGACTGCACGTCTGGTTCAGGTACGAGAAGTACCGCGAGGAGTTCGCCCACGAAGACGTCATAGTCGCCGTCGACGAGACGCCGGTCGGCATTTTTGTCGAAATCGAGGGCAGCGAATCCGGGATCGCCGCGATGGCTGGCGCGCTTGGCCAGAAGGAGTGCGACTACATCAAAGACTCCTACCGGGGCCTGTTTCTGCGGCACCGCGAAGCGTTCGGCATCGCCGGTCCCGACATGCTGTTCGACGAGTCGGATGCCGGAAGCTGACGAGCGGGCGCCGCGCGCGCTCCTGCTGACTGCAGGGCTCGGCACGCGGCTGCGCCCACTGACCTACGTTCGTGCCAAGGCCGCTGTGCCGATCAACGGCGAGGCCCTCGTCCGGCGCGTGATTCGCGGCCTCGCCGCCGCCGGCATCGCCGAGCTCGTGCTCAATCTTCATCACCGACCGGCGTCGATTGCGGCCCTCGTCGGCGACGGCAGCGATCTGGGCGTCTCGGTCCGCTACTCCTGGGAACAGCCAGTGCTCGGCTCAGCCGGCGGTCCCCGACGAGCGCTCCCGCTTCTGGTCGACTCAGACGACGAGACCTTTCTGATCGTCAACGGCGACACGCTCACCGATGTGGACATCTCGGCCCTCGTTGCACGCCACCGACAATCCGGGGCGCTCGTCACGATGGCGCTGATTCCGAACCCGCGGCCCAGCCAGTACCGGAGGCGTCGTTGTTTCAGCGGACGGGTTTGTCACGGCGTTTACGCGCGCTCAGGGGCAACCGACGTGGCATTTCATCGGTGTGCAGGTCGCGAGCGGGCGCGCATTCGCGCGCCTCGAGGACGGTATACCGACAGAGTCCGTGACTGCGCTGTACCCACGTCTCATCGCCGAACGCCCGGGCAGCGTGGCCGCCTACCTCACCGAAGCGTCGTTCCTCGATATCGGGACGCCGCGCGACTGCCTGGATACGTCGCTCGCGCTCGCGGCGACAGAGGGCGCGCGGTTCGCAGGGTCGCGTGTGTCGATCGAGGACTCGGCCGTGCTCGTCCGCAGCCTGCTGTGGGATGATGTCAGGGTCGGCAAGCGAGCTCATCTGCACGAGTGCATCGTCGGGGACGGCGCCAGCGTTCCCGACGACGCGCGCTACGAGCGATGCGCGATCGTCGCCGCCGCTGGCCGGACACCCGTAGACGACGAGCGCCTCGACGGGGACTTGCTCGTCCGCCCATTCTCCTGAGACCTAGTCATGAGCAACCAGGTTGCCGACGCCGCCGGCCAACGCGAGCGAATCGATGCATATCTCGAGCGGAGCGATCTCGCCCGGCAATCGCCGCGCGTCGTGCCGCTCACCGGCGACGCCTCCGACCGGCGCTACTACCGGGTGCTGCTCCCCAACGCCCCGTCGATCGTGCTGTCGCTTTACGCTGCGCCGTTTGACCTCGACACGTTGTCGTTCGCCAACGTCGCGCGGCTGCTCGAGCAGATGCCGGTGCCAATTCCGACGGTGCTTGGGCATGCCGGCGACCTCGGGGTACTCGCCCTCGAAGACCTCGGCGACGTCACGCTTCAGGCTCACCTCGGCGCCGTGACACCAGCCGAGCACGCCGCCCGGTATCGACAGGCCGTCGCTCTGATCGCGACGCTGCAGCGTCGTGGCGCAGAACTCGAGAGCCCTGCCTTTCTCCCATACGGAATCGCGTTCGACGTCGAGAAGCTGACCTGGGAGATGGACTTCTTCACGAAGCACTTCATCGAAGCGTATCGCGGCGTCATGATCGGGCCCGCCGCGCGCGAGGAGCTGCACCAGGCCTTCGAACCACTGATTGCCGAGCTGACCGCCGAGCGACGCGTGCTCTGCCACCGCGACTATCACAGCCGCAATCTGATGCTGCATCACGACCGGCTCTACATCATCGACTTCCAGGACGCGCGAATGGGGCCGGATACCTACGACCTCGTCTCGCTCCTTCGCGACTCGTACGTCGACCTTCCGGAGCGCACGGTCGACGAGCTCATCGCCTACTTCCTGGCGCTCAAGGGTGAGATGGGCAGCGAAGCCGCGTTCCGGCAACGCTTCGACGCGATGGCGCTCCAGCGCAACCTGAAGGCGCTCGGGACCTTCGGCTACCAGACCACCGCCCGGCGCAATCCGGTCTACATCCAGTACATCCCGCGGACGCTTCGCTACGTCCGCGACAACCTCGATCACCTGCCGCGATTCGCTCGGCTGCGGGAGCTGCTGGCCGCGTACGTCGAGGAATTTCGGTAGGTTCAGGCTGGCCGGAGGAGACGGAGGTAGCGGAGTTCACCGCGGAGCAACGGAGCTGAAGACCGGGGGACACGCGCGGAGATAACAAGCTTGCGCGAGGGAATCGCGGCTTGGCGCACCGCGCGTGGTACAATATGAGGTTCACCAAGGACCAGCGAGCCGTTCCATGCGCTTCGGGATTTCGACGCACCTCTATCACGATCGCCGGCTCGAGCGCGCCCATCTGGCGCAGATCGCGGGGGCGGGGTTCGAGACGATCGAGCTCTTCGCGACGCGAAGCCATTTTGACTACCGCGACGGCTCGGCAGTCACGGACCTGAGCCGCTGGCTCACCGAGACCGGGCTGACGCTCAACAGCGTCCATGCGCCGATCACGGATGTCTTTGGCGGCCCGGGGCCGAGGACGACGTACTCGAACGCAGTCGGCGCGAACGACCGGCGCGAAGCCGCTGTTCGCGAAACCGAAGCAGCGCTGGGAATCGCCAGGACGATCCCGTTCGACATCCTGGTACTGCACCTCGGTACGCCGACCGGCTTGAAACACCCGGACGACAATCACCGCGGTGCGGCGTTGCGGAGCCTCGACGAGATTTGCCGGGCCGCCGAGCCGCTCGGCGTTCGGGTCGCGATCGAAGTCATCCCGAACCGGCTCTCTGACCCGGCGTCACTCGTCGCGATCCTCGACGACGAGCTCGACGGCCAGGCGACCGGCATCTGTCTTGACTTCGGGCACGCGCACCTGCTCGGCGACGTCGCCGACGCCGTCGAGACGGTCGCGGAACATATCATCGCGACGCATGTTCACGACAACCACGGCCGGGAGGACGAGCATCTCGTGCCGTACCGCGGATCGATTCCCTGGGATCAGGCGCTCGTGACGATGCAGAAGATTGGCTACGAGGGTACGTATCTCCTGGAACTGGCCGGATCCGGCGCGGCAGACGGCGTACTCCCCGGTATCCTCGAAGACGCGCGGCGCAGCCGGGAACGGTTCGAGCGCACGCTGGCTCACGCATGATGGTCTATATCGAAGACATTGCCGGCCACGCCGGCCAGACAGTGACGCTGAAGGGCTGGCTGCACAATCGCCGCTCGAGCGGCAAGATTCACTTCCTGACGCTGCGCGACGGCACCGGGTTCCTCCAGTGCGTCATGTCGAAAGCAGCCGTCGGCGAGGAGGCCTTCGCGCGCGCCGACCACCTGTCGCAGGAAAGCGCCATTGCCGTCATTGGCACGGCGCGAGCAGACGCGCGAGCGCCAGGGGGGTTCGAGCTCGATGTCAGCGGGCTCGAGGTCGTCGCCGAAGCGCAGAACTATCCGATCACCCCGAAGGAACACGGCGTCGAGTACCCTGATGGACCGCCGCCACCTGTGGCTCCGCGCGCCGCGCCAGCAGGCGATCCTGCGCATCCGTCACGAGGTGATCAATGCGGTTCGCGACTTCTTCAACGACCGCGGTTTCATCCTCGCCGATACGCCGATCTTCACGCCGGCCGCATGCGAGGGGACGACGACTTTGTTCCCGGTCCAGTACTTCGACGACGAAACCGCGTACCTGACGCAGAGCGGCCAGCTCTATAACGAAGCCAACGCGATGGCGCTCGGCCGCACCTACTGTTTCGGCCCGACGTTTCGCGCCGAGAAATCGAAGACCCGGCGCCACCTGACCGAGTTCTGGATGGTCGAGCCCGAAGTCGCGTACGCGACGCTCGACGACGTGATCGATCTCGCCGAAGCGCTGGTCGTCTCGGTCGTCGGCCGGGTCCTCGAACGCCGTCAGCGCGAGCTGAAGGTGCTCGAACGCGACACGAGCAAGCTCGAGAACGTGCGGGCACCGTTCCCACGCCTGTCCTACGATCAGGCCGCCGAGATCCTGAAGAAGAAGGGCCTGCCGTTCGAGTGGGGCGGCGATTTCGGCGCTCCGGATGAAACAGCGCTCTCCGAGGAATTCGACCGCCCCATCTGCGTGCATCGCTATCCGTCGGCGGTCAAGGCGTTCTACATGAAGCCGGATCCCGAGAGACCCGAGCTCGCGCTCTGCGTCGACGTGCTGGCGCCCGAAGGGTACGGTGAGATCATCGGCGGCGGTCAGCGTCTGGACGACTACGACCTGCTGGTCCAGCGAATCAAGGAGCACAATCTGCCGCAGGAGGCGTTCGAGTGGTACCTCGATCTCCGCCGCTACGGCAGCGTGCCCCATGGCGGCTTCGGCATGGGCATCGAGCGCGTGGTCACGTGGATCTGCGGCATCGACCACCTGCGCGAGGCAATTCCGTATCCCCGGATGTTGTACCGGATTTACCCGTGATGGGGGAAGGCTCAGGGCTCAAGGCTCAAGGGCTCAGGCAAGAGCTTCGAGAGCTTAGCCGGGCGATTGAGATCACGAGCTCTTCCCTGAGCCTTGAGCCCTGAGCCTTGAGCCCTCAATAAATGAAAATTGGCTTTCTCAGCCTCGGCTGCCCCAAAAATCTCGTCGACGGCGAGGTCATGTTGGGCATGGCCCGCGACGCCGGACACGAGATCACGACCGACGCCGCTAGCGCCGAGGTGCTGGTCGTCAACACCTGCGCGTTCATCGACTCCGCCAAGCAGGAGTCGATCGACGCGATTCTGGAGATGGCCGCCCAGAAGCGCGACGGGCACTGCTCGCGGCTCGTCGTCACAGGCTGTCTTGCCGAGCGTTATCGCGACGAATTGCGGCGTGAGATTCCCGAGATCGATGCAGTGCTCGGCACCGGTGAGGTGCCGCAGATTCTCGATGCGATCGGCGATCGGCGATCGGCGATCGGCGATCGGGAGTCAGTGAGCCCGTTGACGTTCTATTCAGACCCCACGGCTCTGAGGGCTCCCACACCGAGTGTCGAACGCCGACCGCCGACCGCCGAGCGCCGAACGCCGAACGCCGAGCGCCGAATGCCGATCCCCGACTACCTCTACGACGCCGACACGCCACGTTACCTCACGACGCCGAAGCACTTTGCCTACGTCAAGGTCGCCGAGGGATGCGACTACACGTGCGCGTTCTGCATCATCCCGACACTGCGTGGCTCGTACCGCAGCCGGTCGGCCGACTCGATCGTCCGAGAGGCCCGCGCGCTCGCCGAGCAGGGGGTTCGCGAGTTGCTGCTCATCTCGCAGGACACCACGTTTTTCGGGATCGATCGGGGCGAGCGTGGCGCGCTCGGACGGCTCCTCCGCGAGTTGAACGACATCGACGGGCTGGTGTGGATCCGGCTGCTCTATCTCTATCCGACGACCATCACCGACGATGTGCTCGCGGCGATGGCCGAGTGCGACAAGGTGTGCCGATACATCGACCTTCCGCTCCAGCACGCGTCGGCAGAGGTCCTCAAACGCATGAGGCGCCCCGGCAACCGGCGGACCTACGACGCGCTGCTCGCGCGCATCCGCGCCCGAGTACCGGATGTAACGCTCCGGACGACATTGATTGTCGGCTTCCCGGGCGAGACGGCGACCGATTTTGCCGAGCTGGAGAGCTTCGTCGCCGACACCGGCTTCGACCACCTCGGGGTCTTCACCTACTCGCACGAGGAGGGCACGAGGGCGTTCGGCCTCGACGACGACGTGCCGGCTGCCGAGAAGAAGCGGCGGCGGCATGCGTTGATGGCTCGTCAGAAAAAGATCGTGGCGCGGGCACACCGGGCTCGAATCGGAAGCGACGCGGCGGTCATCATCGACGGCCCGTCGTCGGAACACGACATGGTGCTGCAGGGACGACTCGAAGGGCAGGCTCCCGATATCGATTCGGTGGTCTACCTGACCGACTGTGACCCGACGGCCTTCGAAGGCGGAACACTCATCCAGGCCAGGCTGGTGGCCTCGCGCGGATACGATCTGGTCGCTTCGCCTCTGCCATAACACGCCTCGAATGGTTGCGCCGACCGGGTAGGATGGGCGCAGTCAACACCGGCCCCGCTCCTGATCGCGCCACGGAGCGCTGTGTTATATTGATGGGTGGCAGCTTCGAGTAAGTCAGTACCCGAGTGGGCCTGTGCCCACTCTTTGTTGTTTTTAGGGGCTGTTTTCGACACGCATGCCGTCGGAGCGGTTGACGACGATCCGTGCCACTGCGGCGAGAATCGCGGGCTCGTACGGCCTCGAGGTCTTTGACGTGCAGTTGCGACGTGAGTCGATCGGGACGGTCTTGCGAGTGGTTATCGACCGGCCGGATCGGGGCGTACCGGAACGGCCGGAAGACGCGGTCGGCATCGAGGAGTGCCAGCGCGTCAGTCAAGACCTGAGCGCGGTCCTCGACGTCGAAGAAGAGGAGCTGGGCGAAGCGGCGCTGGGGCAGCACTACACTCTGGAGGTTTCGTCACCCGGGCTGGATCGCGCGCTGCGGCACGTGGCCGACTACCGTCGCTTCACTGGACGGCTTGCCAAGATCGTGACGTCGGCGCCGCTCAACGGGCAATCGGCCTTCTCCGGACGGATCGTCGGCATCGAACGCAGTGGCGACGAGGACGTGGTGGTCCTCGAAGAGGGCCGCAAGACACATCGTGTGCCGGCTGCCAGCATCAAGCGTGGGCATCTGGCGGTGGAGTTTTAGTTGTAGTGTCCGGCTTTAGCCGGACTGGCTGTCCGCCTGAAGGCGGACACTACGAGTACATATGGCAACCACGACCAATCCGCTGCTCCAGCAGATCGACGCGATCGCGAAGGAAAAGGGCGTCGAGCCGGAGATCATTATCAGTGCGGTGCAGGACGCGCTCGAAGCGGCGGCGCGGAAGCGCTACAAGAGCGAGGCGCTGAGGGCCCGGTTCAACCAGGACACGGGTCAGCTCGAACTGTACGCCGTCAAGAAAATCGTGACCGAGGTCACCGACGCGTCGACGCAAATCTCGCTCGAGGAAGCGCAGCAGCTCTACGGCGAGGAAGCGGAAGTCGACATGGAGATCGAGTTCCCGCGTCCGACCGAGGACTTGGGCCGTATCGCCGCGCAGACCGCCAAGCAGGTGATCTTTCAAAAGGTCCGCGAGGCGGAGCGCGAAAACGTCTACGCCGAATACAGCCAGCGGGTCGGCGAAGTCGTCAGCGGCATGGTCAAGCGGTTCGAGAACGGCGACATCATCATCGAGCTCGGCCGCGTCGAGGCACAGCTCCCGCGCAAGGAACAGTCGCGGGCGGAGAACTATACGGCCGGCGACCGTGTCCGGGCGGTCATCCGCGGCGTCAATCGCAGCGCCAAGGGCCCGCAGATCGTTTTGTCGAGGACCGATCCGGCGCTCCTCATCAAGCTGTTCGAACAGGAAGTACCGGAGATCTACGACGGCACCGTGGTGATTCGCGGCGCGGTCCGCGAGGCGGGCGATCGGGCGAAAGTGGCTGTCTACTCGCGCGAGCGTGACGTCGACCCGGTCGGCGCCTGCGTCGGCATGAAGGGCACCCGCGTGCAGTCGATCATCCGCGAGCTGCGTGGCGAAAAGATCGACATCGTCGAGTGGTCGGAGGATGCGATTCTGTTTGTCACCAACGCCATCAGCCCGGCAAAAGTCCAGCGCGTCTCGATCGTCGACGACGCCGAGCGGGTGATGGAAGTGATCGTCGAAGACAAGCAGCTGTCGTTGGCAATCGGCAAGAAGGGCCAGAACGTGCGGCTCGCCGCCAAGCTGACCGGCTGGAAGATCGACATCAAGAGCGAAGAAGAGAAGCGGCGCGAGGTCGAAGCGCAGCTCGGCGCGCTCGAGATTGGCGAGCCTGGAGCTGATGTCTCGGAGAGCGGCCCCGAAGTCGAGCAAGAAGCCGAGGCCGGCGCCGACGTCGCCGTCGGTCCCGCCAGTGTCATGGTGGAAGCGGACGCGCCGGCCGCCGAGGCGGCGATTGCCGAGGACGGGACCACGCGGCCCGCGAGCGAGACGGGCGCCGCCGCGCCAGCTGAGCCTGAAGAAACCGGTAAGTAGCAATAAGAGAGGTAAATGGCGACAGTTCGGATTTATAGGGTCGCGGAGCTCCTCAATACGTCGAGCCAGGAAGTGATGGCGCTCCTGAAGCGCGATCACGGAATCGACGTCAAGAGTGCCTCGAGCACAATCGAGGAGGTCGTCGCGCGCCAGTTCGTCGAGCGCCTCGCCCGCCAGCGCAACATCACCGTGCCGTCGAGCGCGTCGTTCGCGGACGCGCCCGCAGCAGTGCGTGGCAAGAAGCCGGCGGGCAAAGCTCCCGAGCCGCAGCGCCCGGCGACGCCGGCATTGCCGCCGCCGCGACTGGTGAAGACGGCCAAGCCGGCGGCGCCGCCGCCCGATCTCGAAGCCGAAGCGGCGACCCCGAGCACGGCGAGCGCGCCTGCCGACATCCGGGATGTGGCCGTCGTACACGAAGTCCCGGAACCCGTCGCGATTCCTGAGCCCCTCGCCGCCGTCGAGACGCCGGTCGCCGAGGCCCCTGTCGAAGCTGAAGAACCGGTGGTCGCTGCCCGCGTGACTGAACCAGTCCTCGAAGAACCTGTTGAAACCGCCCCGGTTGCTCCGCGCGAGACGCCCGCGCCGCCACGGCCGGTGATGCCGCCGTCGACCGGACGGGTCGTCCCTCCGACGCTGCGCCTTCGCGTTGAAGACCCGAAGACTGGCCAGGCGCCGCCCGCGCCGCCTCGCCGTCCGGGTACTCGTGCGCCCGGCAGCGCCCGCGGCTCCAGCCGCCTCGCAGGCGCCGACCGGCAATTTGAGTCGGCCGGCGGCCGGCGCGCGACCGTCGCCGCCGACGGGTCCTGGTGTCGCTGCCCGCCCGCCGCAGCGTCCCGGGATGTTGCCACCGAGGCAGGCGCCGATGGGCGGCCCCCGGCCGCTCCCGTCTCAACCCGTCCGGCCCGCGCAACCGCCGCGACCCGGATCGACACCAGGGTATCGCCCGCCGCCTCCACGTTTTGGTGGCGGCCGTCCTGGTGGCGGTCAGCGCCGTGACCATACGCCGCGTGTCAACGTGCCGGCAGCGGCGCCCGCGGCGCCGCCCCCCGTTACGCGGACGATCACGCTGGCCGAAGGGATGACAGTCGCCGATCTCGCCACCAAGCTCGACGTCAAGGCGAAGGACGTGCTGCGCAAGCTGATGGACCGGCGGCTGATGATGACGATCAACAGCACGCTCGACGACGAGACGGCGTCGATGATCGCCCGCGAATTCGGCGCCGACGTCAAGATGCAGACCTTCGAAGAGGAGATGCTGCAAGTCGAAGCCGAGGATGTCAGTCCCGAGGACGTCGTCGCACGCGCGCCAGTCGTCACGGTCATGGGCCACGTCGACCACGGCAAGACGACGCTGCTCGACGCCATCCGTTCGGCGCGCGTCGCCGAGCGAGAGGCCGGGGGCATCACGCAGCACATCGGCGCCTATGCGGTCCAGGTCAACGATCGCAACGTCGTCTTCCTCGACACGCCTGGCCACGAAGCGTTCACGATGATGCGTGCACGCGGCGCGCGCGTCACCGACGTCGTCATCCTGGTGGTGGCCGCCGACGACGGCGTGATGCCGCAGACCAAGGAGGCGATCGACCACGCCAAAGCGGCGGGTGTTCCGATCCTTGTCGCGATCAACAAGATCGACAAGCCCGACGCCAACGCGGAACGGGTCAAGAAGGAGCTCGCCGACCTTGGTCTCGTCCCCGAACAGTGGGGCGGACAGACGGTCATGGTCGAGGTCTCGGCCAAGAAGAAGCAGAACCTCGACGCTTTGCTCGAGATGATCCTGCTCGTCACCGAGATGAGCGAGCTCAAGGCGAATCCCAAGCGCAGCGCGTCGGGCACGGTACTCGAGGCCAAGCTCGACAAAGGTCGCGGCCCGGTGGCGACGATCCTCGTGCAGGACGGCACACTCAACGTCGGCGACACGCTCATCGCCGGCACGATCGTCGGCCGCGTTCGTGCGCTCATCGACGACCGCGGCCGGCAGCAGAAGCTGGCCGGGCCGGCAACGCCGGTGGAGGTCCTTGGTCTCGGCGGGCTGCCGCAGCCGGGCGACGCGTTCCAGGCGCTCGCCGACGCAGCCAAGGCGCGGCAGATCGCGCTCTTCCGGCAGACACAGGCCAAGGAGAAAGCCCTCGGCGGGAAGGGATCACGGCTCACGCTCGAATCCCTGCAGCAGCAGATCGCCGAAGGCGGCATGAAGGAACTGCCGGTGATCGTCAAGGCCGACGTGCAAGGCTCGGCCGAAGTGCTGGGCGACACGCTGACCAAACTGACCGACGAGAAGGTCAAGATCCGCATCATCCACAGCGGCGTCGGCGCCATCAACGAATCGGACGTGCTGCTCGCCTCGGCGTCGAACGCGATCGTCATCGGCTTCAACGTGCGGCCGGACCGCAACGCCTCGGACGTCGCCGACCGCGAGAAGGTCGACATCCGCCTGCACTCAGTCATCTACAACGTCGTCGACGAGATGAAGAAGGCGATGGCCGGGCTCCTCGACCCGACGTTCAAGGAAGTCCGGATGGGCGCTGCGGCCGTGCGCGAGATCTTCAAGGTGCCGAAGTTCGGCACCATCGCCGGCTGCATGGTCACCGAAGGACGCATCACGCGCTCCGGCGACACCCAGGCGCGCCTTCTGCGAGACAACGTCGTCATCTACGAGGGCAAGATTGGCTCGCTGCGCCGCTTCAAAGACGACGTATCCGAGGTGAAGTCAGGGTTCGAGTGCGGCATCGGATTCGAAAAGTTCAACGACCTCAAGGTCGGCGATGTCATCGAGGCGTTCGCCGTCGAGAAGGTCAAGACCGCCGTCTAGCAATGCTGAGTGCTGAAGGCTGAATGCTGAAGTCAATTCAGAATTCATTTCAGCATTCAGCACTCAGCATTCAGCATTTTTGAGATGTCTTCCCAGCGTCCGATCCGGGTTGGCGAGCAGATTCGAGAGGACCTGGCCGAGCTCCTGGCCCGTGCCGTCCACGACCCGGGCATCGGCTTCCTGACGATTACTCGCGTCGAGGTCACCTCGGACCTTCAGAACGCACGGGCCTACTACACGACGCTCGGCGACGAGAAGGCACGAGCCGAGACCCGCCGCGCGCTTGGACGGGCGACGCCATTCCTGCGGCGCCAGCTCGGCAGCCGTCTTCGGCTGCGCCGGATTCCGGAGCTGCAGTTCTTCTACGACGAGAATGTGGAACGGCTCGACCGGGTCGAGCGGATCCTTCAGGACCTTAAGGTCGAGCGGGTCGAGCGGGCCGAAGCGGACTCGCCAGACGCCCAGGATATTCCTCCTAATGAGCAAGACGACGAGCGTTAGTCCGGATACCGCCGTGGTGGCGGAAATTTGTGAAGCCATTCTCCGCCGCCGGCGGTTCCTGCTAACGTCGCACGCGCGTCCCGACGGGGACTCGATCGGATCACAACTGGCGATGGCCTACGCGCTCGAGGCGCTCGGCAAGCAGGTCCGGCTGGTCAATGCCGATGCCGCCCCCGATCACTATCGCGAGTTCCCCGGCGTCGATCGCATCGAGATCTCCGACCGGGGCGACGTCGAGGCCGATGCGCTGATCGTGATGGAGTGCAGCGATCTCAGCCGGACTGGCGTCGCCGGCCTCGAGGATCACTTCATCATCAACATCGACCATCACGCCGGCAACCGCATGTATGGCGCGCTCAACTGGTTCGACGAGTCGGCCGCCGCGTGCGGCGAGATGGTCTTCGACGTCATCAGGGCGCTCGGGGTCCCGCTCAGCCGCGACATCGCGACTCACATCTACCTCGCGATCCTGACCGACACGGGCTCGTTCCACCATTCGAACATCACTCCGCGAACCTTCGACATCTGCCGCCAGGCGGTCGAGGCCGGCGTCAAACCGGCCGCGATGGCGCGGCGGGTTTTCGACAGCAACAGCTTCGGCAAGCTGAAGCTCATCGGCGCCCTGCTCGACACGATGGAGCTCGTCGACGATGGGCGGCTGGCGGTGCTGTGCCTCGACGACCGGATGCTCGACGCGTGCGGCTGCACGCATAACGACACCGAGGGCGTCATCAACCTGCCGCTGACGGCGCGCGAGATTCAGGCCGTGGTGTTCTTCAAGATCGGATCGACGAGCGAGGTCCGCGTCAGCATGCGGTCGAAGTACGACGTCGACGTCCGCGCCGTCGCCAATCTCTACGGCGGCGGCGGTCACAAGAATGCCGCCGGCTTCACTGTCCCCGGCACGCTGGCCGAGGTACGGCCACAGATCATCGAACGGCTCGTCGCAGCCATTGGCGAAGGCCTTAAAAGCAGGCCATAGCAATTCTGAATTCTGAGTGCTGAATGCTGAAGTGAATTTGGAATTGCCAACTTCGACATTAAGTTCAAAATTGGCAAATCTCTGGTAGTTCAGCATCCACTTCAGCACTCAGCATTCAGCATTCAGAATTACGTGAACGGTGTAATTGTCATCGACAAACCCGCCGGCCCGACCTCGCACGATGTCGTCGCGGTCGTCCGCCGAGCGATCGGCCTGACGCGCGTCGGCCATACCGGAACGCTCGATCCGCTCGCAACCGGTGTGCTCCCGCTCGTCATCGGCAGCGCCACAAGGCTCGCGTCATTCATGAGCGGCGCCGACAAGGAGTACGTCGCGAGGATTCGGATCGGTGCGGCTACGGAGACCTACGACGCCGAAAGTGCCGCTAGTAGCGTCGGCGGCCGAGGTGAGATGCCCGAGGTCACCGCGGTCTCCGCCCTGACCGAGGCGGCAGTGGCCGAGGCGGTGTCGACCTTTGCTGGACGGTACCTGCAGACCCCACCTCCCTACTCCGCCAAGAAAGTTGGCGGCACCCCGGCCTACAAACTCGCGCGCCAGGGGAAGCCCGTCGACGTCAAGCCCGTCGAGGTCACCGTCACGGAGATCGAACTGCGCAGTTACGCTGACGGTCTCGCCGAGGTGCGACTCGTGTGCTCGAGCGGCTTCTACGTCCGGTCGCTGGCCCACGACCTCGGACAGCGTCTCGGTTGCGGCGCGCACCTCGAAGGGCTGCAACGGACACGCGCCGGCGCGTTCCGCCTCGAAGAGGCCCTGCCGCTCGGGGATTTGGTTACCAAAGGACCTGCTGTCGCGCGCCGGACGCTCGTCCCAATGAGTGGGCTCCTGACGCATCTGTCCGCGGTTGTCCTCACCGAGAGGGGCACCGAACGGGCGCGCCACGGCGCCCAGTTGAGACCAGAGGACGTCATGCAGCCGACCCTGCCGTCCGAACGCGTGGTGGGTGGCCCGGTGAGGCTTCTGGACGGCGATGGATCGCTCGTCGGGCTGGCCGACGCCAAAGCCGACGGGCTTTTGCATCCTGTGGTCGTTTTGGTGTAAGATGTTGAGTCGCTTGGAATTGTAAATTCCTCAATGTAGGGCAAACGGCGGTTTGGTACGACGGACCTCGGGTCCGTTGGCGTCTGGGCCGCGCGTGGAGGTTTCGACGTGGCTTTGAGCAAGGACCGCAAGACAGACATCATCGGCTCGTACAAGACCCACACCGCAGACACCGGATCACCCGAAGTTCAGGTAGCGCTCCTCAGCGAGCGAATCAATTACCTGACCGAACATTTCAAGACCCACGCCAAGGATCACCATTCGCGTCGTGGCCTGCTGAAGCTGGTCGGCCAGCGCCGCCGCCTTCTCGACTACCTCAAGGGGAAGGACACGGACCGCTACTCGGATCTGATCAAGCGTCTGGGCATCCGGAAATAGGAGCTGGAAGCTAGGAGCAAGGAGCTAGAGCGATGCGCGTCACGGGTCTCGCGATGCTTTCCAGCCTCTTGGTCCAAGCCCCTGGCGTACAGCTCCTGACTCCTAACTCCTAGCTTCCAGCTCCTGACCAACGACACGCGTTACACGAAAGACACCTATGCATACCCGCAATATCTCGGTCGGTCGGCACACCTTGTCGATCGAAACCGGCCGCCTCGCGAAACAGGCCGACGGCGCGGTCGTCGTACGCTCCGGCGACACCATGGTGCTCGTCACGGCATGCGCTGCGCCCAACCCGCGCGAAGGCATCGACTTCTTGCCGCTGACGGTCGATTACCGCGAATACACCTACGCCTCGGGACGGATTCCGGGTGGCTTTTTCAAGCGCGAAGGCAAAGCGACCGAGAAGGAAGTCCTGACGAGCCGGTTCATCGACCGGCCGATCCGGCCACTCTTCCCGGCCGGCTGGCGGCACGAGACGCAGATCATCGCGTTTGTCATCTCCGCCGATACCGATCACGACAGCGACGTCCTCGCGATCACCGGCGCGTCGGCGGCGCTCGCGCTCTCGAGCATCCCGTTCACCCGGACGATTGCCGGCGTGCGCATGGGCCTCGTCGACGGCGAGTACCTCGTCAACCCGACCTTCGAGCAGCGCCGCAAGAGCAGTCTCGATCTCATTGTCGCCGGCAGCAAGGACGCGATCGTGATGGTCGAAGCGGGCGCGAAGGAAGTGAGCGAGGACGAAATCCTCAAGGCGCTCGACCTGGCGCACGCGGCGATCAAGGAGATCATCGCGGGCATCGAGTCGCTGGCGAAAGAGGCGGGCAAGACCAAGCGCGAAATCGTCGCGAAGGAAATTGCCACCGACGTCTATCGCGAGATCGAGAGCAAGGCGTACGGGCCGTTGAGCCAGGCGATGCTCATCAAGGACAAGCTCGAGAACTACGGCAAGGTCGACCAGGTGCTCGCCGAGCTTCTCGCGAGCATTCCCGAGGACGACGCCGAGAAGCGCAGCGCCGCGAAGGCCGTCTTCAAGGAGTTGAAGGAAAAGGTGATGAAGGACGAGGCGCTCGAACGCGGGCGCCGGCTCGATGGCCGCAAGTTCGACGAGATTCGGCCAATCACCATCGAGGCAGGCATCCTGCCCCGGACGCACGGATCGACGGTGTTCACGCGCGGCGAGACGCAGGCGCTCGTGACGGTCACGCTCGGCACCGCCGAGGACCAGCAGAAGATCGAGATGGTCGACGGCGAGACATGGAAGCGCTTCATGCTCCACTACAACTTCCCGCCCTTCTCGGTCGGCGAAGTGCAGTTCCTGCGCGGTCCGGGACGACGCGAAATCGGTCACGGCGCGCTGGCCGAACGCGCTCTCGCCCCGATGATCCCCACTGAAGAGAAATTCCCCTACACCATCCGCGTCGTCTCCGACATCCTCGAATCGAACGGGTCCTCGTCGATGGCGTCGGTGTGCGGCGGATCGATCGCCATGATGGATGCGGGCGTACCGCTGAAGGCACCGGTGGCGGGCGTCGCCATGGGCCTGATCATGGACGAGGCGAGCGGCAAGCACGCCGTCCTGAGCGATATCGCCGGCGCCGAGGACCACTACGGCGACATGGACTTCAAGGTGGCAGGATCGGCCGACGGCATCACGGCCCTCCAGATGGACATCAAGGTGTCGGGCATCACGCACGACATCATGAAGAAGGCGCTCGAACAGGCGCGTCAGGGGCGCCTCTACATCCTCGACAAGATGCGGCAGGCGATCGAGACCAATCGATCGGATGTGTCCGCCTACGCGCCGCGGATCGTGACGATTCGCATCCCTGTCGACAAGATCCGCGACGTCATCGGACCGGGCGGCAAGATGATCCGGAGCATCATCGAGCGCACCGGCGTCAAAATCGATGTCGAGGACGACGGCCGGGTGAATGTCGCGTCAGCTGACGAAGCGTCGGCACAAAAGGCCATCGGCATCATCCAGGAACTGACGGCCACCCCGGAGCTGAACAAGACCTACATGGGGAAGGTGCAGCGCATCACCGACTTCGGTGCCTTCGTCGAAATCATGCCGGGGCTCGATGGTCTCCTTCACGTCTCAGAAATCGCGCACTACCGCGTAAAGGACGTTCGGGACGAACTCAAAGAGGGCGATCAAGTGATGGTCAAGGTCATCAACATCGACCCATCTGGAAAGATTCGGCTCAGCCGTAAGGCGCTGCTCCAGCCGCCCGCTCCCGAAGAGGCTCAGGGGCGGAAGGCGTAGCCCCCGCCTTCGCCCCTTCGGGCTTCGGCGCGGCAGGCTCGGCTCGGGCTTCGGAGTGGCTGGCTGGTAACGTGGGCCGGTCGAAGCGCCGAAAAGAGAAGTAGACGAGGCCAGGGCCTGCCGCGCCGAAGCCGAAGGCGGGGGCAACCAAACCGCCCTTTGGCGCGTCTTTAAAAGAGGGGCTTTGCCCTCTTCACTTACCGAAGCTTCGCCTCTAACTTACTGAGGGCTTTGCCCTCTCTAAATTGCTGAGGGCTTCGCCTCAGGGGGGATCATGACTCGAAGGCCGGGAAAAGTCGCAGCGGCGCTGGCGGTCGTGGTCGTCGGCGCTGCTGTGTTCTGGGCCAGGGGAACGGCCAGCAGCCGGGGTCAGGTCCGCGAGGTCGTCATCACTGGCGACCAGTTCGCCTTCTCCCCCACCCGCATCGAGGTCCAGAAAGACGACCTCGTCCAGGTCAAGTTCACGGCCAAGGATGTCGCCCACAGTTTCACGATCGACGTCCCCTACCGCATCTCCAAGCGTGCCGGCCCAGGCCAGTCGGTCGTCTTCGAGTTTCGCGCCGACGAGGCCGGCCGGTTTCCCTTCTACTGCAACCTCACGCAGGATGAGCGCTGCAAGCAGATGAAGGGCGAGCTGGTGGTCCGCTAGATCGGCTTTAGGCTCTAGGCTTTAGGCTTTAGGCTTAGGCTTAGAGCCTTTTTCATAACGCTGTAGCGACCAAAATTAGCCGCGTGTCGCACCAAGTTGCGATATTAGGTCGGGGTGAACCGCTCCAGCGCCGCGGCGATCAATGCACAGTCGATCCACCTTACGATCGTTTCTTCCTACTCAAAAAACCGTTTTCTTAAGAAGCCTGCCTTTACCAAAGCCAACAGCCTAAAGCCGAGAGCCTTCCGTCTCAGAAGCTCAAATTCCTCAAGTAGGTATAGCTGGCTGTCAGGTCGTCGAGCGGCGATTTCGGATTGTCGTACTCGACGATGTAGTGCTTGATGCCGGCCTTCTCCGCCTGGCCGAGGATCCGCTTCCAGTCGACCGACCCGGCTCCGACGCTGGTCATCTGCCCGGTGAATTTCGTGCCCTGCCCGAGCGCTCCTGCGTAGGCACTCGCGTCCTTGCCATCCTTCAACCAATCCTTGACGTGAATGAGCGGAAAACGCCCGGGATAGCGATTGAAGTACGCGACCGGATCCTGTTCGGCCGCGACCGTCCAGCAAATGTCCAACTCCATCTTGACGGCGGCAGGATCGGTATTCTCCAGCAGATAGTCGTACGGCATCTTGCCGCCGAGATCGGCAGACGGAACGAACTCGAAACTGTGCTGGTGGTAGGCGAACTGGATCCCGACCTTCTGCGTCTCCTTGCCGACCTTGTTGAAGACGTCGGCGGCACGCTTCCAGATGTCAGGCTGCTTTCGCTCGGCCTCGCCAACATAGGGAACGACGAGGTACTGCTGGCCGAGAGTCTTCGCAGTCGCGATCGCCTCAGGCAGCTTGTTCTCCGCCGTCCCCCAATCCACGTGCGACGCCGGCGTCGTCAAACCGTTCTTGTCGAGCAAGGCCTTCACGTCGGCCGGCGCCAGCCCGAAGAGCCCGGCAAACTCGACCTCCTTGAACCCGATCGCGGCAATCTTCTGCAGCGTTCCGGCGAAGTCCTGCTTGAGCAGGTCGCGCACCGAATAGAGCTGGAGCCCTAACGGACCGAGTTTGCGCTGGGCAGCCACCGATGCCGGAACCGCGCTCGCCGCGGCGGCGGCAATGGAAGCTTGAAGAAAAGTGCGTCGTGTCATGGGCGGTATCGTAGCGCCCCGTCCGCTTGATATCAAATCGCCGGAGTCGGCTGCTCTGCTGACAAGAACGTCGGTGGCACGGTAGAGCTTGGGACTTTGAGATTCAGACGAGGATTCCGCGCATCGTTCCGCGAGAAAGTCACGCCATATTGGTTCGGATCCATCTCGATCTTCGTTGTAGAGTACGCATCCCGAGCGCGAGCGGCTGCGCACTGATGGCAGCGATCTGAACCGCGAAGGCGCAGACAAGGGAGTAGGGGGCGAATGGATTACGTTGCCACCGAGTTTCTGCCGCTCGCGGATCTGCCGACGGGCACCGCCGATCTGGTTCGAGCCCACGTGGGCTCTGACACAGCCTGGGAGCAGTTAGTCACCCAACACGACGATCGTGCAGCCGCGCTGCTCGCAGTCTGCGGCGCGCTGTCGAGAACCGTTCTGAGCCTCAAGGACGGCCGGTCGATCGGCGGGCTTGAAATGGTCCTGGAGATCAAGGAGCTCGCCGGCGATCGCGCGTACGTGCTGCTCGACCGCGGGACGTTTGGTTCCTGGCGCGATGCTGGCGGACAGTTTGCGATCACCCGCGCGGACGGGAGCGTCGAGTCCGGCAAGGTCGGATTCAACCGGGGTGGCACGGGCGGATCGCTTCACGAGGGCTTCGACATCCAAGGGATCACCGGCAACCGCGACGTGCCACGGATTCAATGGAACTACCGCCACTGCGATGGGTTGGCGGACATCGATGTCGACGGCTACGCACCCTGGGATGTTTTCCACCATCTGACCTACGCGAACTCCGACTCGCGCCAGTGGTACGCGAAGTACGTATCGAAGTTCGGGCAGGCGCCGTTCAAGGTCAAGAAAGTCGGCGACGTCGAGCCGGACGAGGTGGAGTTGACGAGTCAGTGTCCGCTGCCGCAAGACCGCCTCACCGACGCCGAGCGCGCGCGGGCCGTCGAGCAGGCACTCGCGTTCTCGTCGCTCCTCGAGTCGTCCGGCGATTTCCGTGCGGCTGTCGACGGCGCCGCCGACCGCCGGCTGTTCATAGACTTGCTTCGATCGCCGCAGGCGTCACCGCTCCTCGGCACGGTGGCGCCGACCGTCCTCGAACAAGCGCCGGCCGAAGCCTTGCGCGACTACTATCTCGCGCGCGCCAACGTCCAGTTGGGCCAGATCGAGGCCAGCAAGGGCATGCGGCAGGCGATGCGCTCGCGTCGCGACGCCAACGCGGATCCTGCACTCGCCGCGCTGGCCGAAGCGGTGGATTCGTCCGCCAGCTCGCTCGCCGAACCGGTTGAATCGCTCGATCAATTGGCACGCGCGCGCCGCTCGTTGAACGACGACGAGCAAGCGGGAGCGACGCTGCGCCGCGAGGCAGCGCGCTTTCGCGCCGCGCCGGCAGCAATGGAGCGCGAGCCCGTCGTGTGGCTGACGAGCGATCCATCAGCGAGCGCTGACCCACGTTTTGTCCGCGCGGTTGCCGTGGAGCTTCCGACCGTTCGCCTGATTCTGGTGCCTGACGGCCCAATCTTCCGCGTGGCATCAGCCATCCCCTGGGGCCCCGGCGGCAATCCCGATTGAAGTGAGCGCTAGCTGGCCGTGCGTGGAGGTTGTCGACATGAGCGAAACAATCACTATCCGAATCGGAGCCACTGATTTCGAGGTGGATCGGGCAATCAACGCCTATATCCCAATCCTCGATTGCTCCTACCAACTGGCGCAGGGGCTGCCGTTCAAGCTACCAGACGGCTACCAGGAAATCGGGCGCGTCAGCGCGAGTGCGGGAGATATCGGAAGGATGGCTCGGGCCGAGCGGGCGCCGGAGGCGATGCCCGAAGCCAGGGCGATGGCCGCGGCAACCGCCCACCCCGACCTCTTCGGCTTCATCGTCCGCGAGGTGGCGACCGGTGCCATCATCGTCTCCATCCGCGGAACGCTGGTCCCCGAAGAATGGCTTCGCAACTTCACCGTGATTCCCGCGGAGTATTCCTTTCTGCCCGATTTCGGCACGACCCACCTCGGCTTCCGCCTGGTCTATGCCAGCGTCCGCGCGAGCATCGAGCAGGGCCTTGCGTCTGTACCGCCGAACGTGCGCGTCACCGTGGTCGGTCATAGCCTGGGCGGCGCAATGGCCACTCTTGCGGGGCCGGACGTCAAACGCAATTTCAACCGCCCGAATGTGGACATCTGCACGTGTGGCGGCCCCCGCGTGGGCAAGCCGGACTTTCGCGGGAAGTTCAACGCGGAGATCGCGCGGTGTTACCGGCTGACGAACCAGTTCGACATCGTGCCGCAGGTGCCGTCGATCATCACGGGATGGATGCACGTCGGCGAGGAGGTCCAAGTCGACGGCAACCTGGATCAGGCGCACAGCCTCGTAGCGTACCTGGCTGGCTTGCGTGCGATTGGCGCACCCGTCGAGGGCCTCACGTCGCGCGGCGTCGCGCGGCACGAGCTGATGAGCGCCGTCGTTCCATAGTTCGCGAGCCGGGTTGGCGGCTCGACGACGCGAAGAAAGCGCGGTCACCGTCGTGAAGAAACTCCATGTCGCTCAGGATGACTTCGGATTTTGGCAGCTCTCGTTCGAGGACGACGACGGGAGCCTGACGCTGCTCGCGCATCAGTTCGTGGACCCGTCGCATCTCATCCAGGATGCGCATGAGATGGTCCTGCACGGCGAGCTTCCCGACGCGGTCGTTGTCGTCGATCCGCCGCGGCGCCAAGTGGAGCGCACCGTCGCCGCGTGGCCGGCTGGCTACAGGAGGCCCGCACCGAAGCGCGCGGGGGCCTGATGGCGCTCGTCTACTGGACCAGCGACGGCGGTGGCTCCGGCGTTGGCGACATTCCTTCGGTGCTGGTTCGATGGATACGCGCCAACGGCAATCCAGCGCTGATTGTGAACGGCGGCGACATCTACGATCGGGGCAAGCCGACCGAGTTTGACGACTTTCTCGATCAGATGGACGGCGACGTCAGCATGATCTGCGAGACGGCTGGGAATCACGACTGGAAGACGCGAGAGCGATCCGAGACGGCCGGCGAGATTCCGATCGGATACGAGCTCTTCTGGGCCAGGTTTCCCCCGCCGCTTTCCCGGCAACCTATCGACACGACGCGCAAGGGCGGAGCGCGGTACGAGCACTACATCGATCTCAACGGCTGGCGTCTGATCTTTCTCGACACCGGCCCGCTCGAGTTCGGACCATGGCCCCTTGGTGATCGGAGCCGCGTCGACTGGCTGCGCGCCGCGCTGACGTCGGCGCCAGGGCGGGCCAAAATTGTCCTCGCCCATCACAGCCGCCTGAGTCGTGGCCGCCACGGCGATAACGACGAGCTCGACGAGCTGTGGCGCACCTTGTTCGACCCTGTCAGCGGCGCACCGCTCGTGGCATTCACTCTGGCTGGACACGATCATTCGGTGAGTCTTTACGGGCCGCGACCGAAGGACAATCCCGCGTCCGGCAGCGTCGCGTTCGCACAAGGCATCCACGTCTTCGTCAACGGTGCCGGTGGCAGCGGTCACTACACCGGCTGGAAAGGGACCCAGCCGGATCTGCAGTTCGACGACGACAACTACTGTGTGACGCGCATCAACCTGATCGACGCCAGGACCGCTGACGTCGACGTGCTGAACTTTGGCGCCGTGCCCAGGCCCACCACGCAACCGATGGTTCTGCCGAATTCGACGCTGAAGTTCCGCTTCTGAGATGTTGGGGGCACCTACACCGGCACTGCGCGCGCGTTGCGCAGGCGGCTCCGTCGAAATCCATACGCGAAATAGACGCCCACGCCGATCGTCATCCACAGGATCAGCCGTTCCCATGTGGTCCACGGCAGGCTGAGCATCAGGAGGAAGCTCACCAGCGCTGACAGCACGGGCAACACCGGAACCAGTGGCATGCGGAAAGGCCGCGGCAGATCCGGACGCGTGCGGCGCAGCACGATGATTCCCAGCGAAACGATCACGAATGCCATGAGCGTGCCGATACTGACGAGGTTGCCGAGGGTGCCAATCGGCGTCAAGCCCGCCGCAATCGCGACTGCCGTGCCGGTCACCATGGTCGAAATGTGCGGTGTCCGGAACCTGGGATGAAGCCGGCCGGCCCACGCCGGCAGCAGGCCGTCCTTGGACATCGAGAGGAAGATGCGCGGCTGCGCGAGCATCATCACGACCATGACGGAGCTCAGCCCCGCCAGAGCGCCCACCGTCACCAGGATCCGCACGACCGCCATGGGCCCGTCCCAGCCCGTTCCCGCGGCGCGGCCGGCTGCCGCATCGATGGCGACGACGAGGGGTGCCGCCTGGTTCAGCATCGCCTTGTAGGGCACCAGTCCGACCATCACGCCGGACACCAGCACGTAGAGCACCGTGCAGACCGCCAGCGATCCGAGGATGCCGAACGGCATGTCGCGTTGCGGGTTCCGGGCCTCCTGGGCCGACGTCGACACGGCGTCAAATCCGATGTACGCAAAGAAGATGACGCCTGCGCCTCGCAGTACCCCGCTCCAGCCATACTCGCCAAACCGGCCGGTGTTGTCCGGAATGAACGGGCGCCAGTTGGCCGCGTCGATGAAAACGGCGCCTGCGGCAATGACGACGAGCACAACGGCGACCTTGATGACGACGATCACCGAGTTGACCGTTGCCGATCCGCTCACTCCGAGCATCAACAACGCCGTGACCGCAACCGTGATGAGCACCGCCGGCAAATTGAAAACCGCGGTCACCGGATCGCCGCCCGTGACGGTGACGAGCGTTCCCGGGGCGGCGCTGAGAGCAGCCGGAAAGCTCATCCCCAACTGACCGAGCAGCGTCACGAGATTGCCGGACCAGCCGACGGCGACCGTGGCGGCGCCGAGCGCGTACTCCAGGATCAGATCCCAGCCGATGATCCAGGCGACGAACTCGCCGAGCGTCGCGTAGGCATATGTGTATGCGGACCCGGCAACCGGCACGCTCGCAGCGAATTCCGAATAGCAGAGCGCCGCCAGCACGCTCGTCAGCCCGGCCAGGACCATCGACAACACGATCGCCGGGCCCGCATTCGCGGCCGCGGCCTGACCGGTCAATACGAAGATGCCGGTGCCGATGATCGCGCCAACGCCGAGCATGATGAGCTGGCTCGGCCCCAGGACGCGGGGGAGACCACCTCCTCCATGGCCTTCGAGCTGTTCCGACTGAATGCGTTCAATGGGTTTGGTCGCAAGAATAGACATCAGGACACTCCAGCACCAGCTTGGGTGGAGAGCCCATGAGAGTCATCAAGCACCGCTCAAACGGTCGTAAGAAACCCTCAAGTTGTTCTTAAGGTCGAGGCAAGGCGCGACTCGCCCCGTTGATCACCACCGCCGAGTCTGGCGGACTTCACTTCGTCGTATCCCGGAACCAAGCAATTGAAGCGTCGAGAACGTGCCGGGCGTCGGCAGTCATCCCTGTTGCTGGCCACTGCGGACGACTAGTCGCACAGCGGTGACGAGCGCACAGCAATCCGTGACCGGCGCAACTGGCCTCGTCGTGTCACTTCGGCAGAGCAACCGGCCCCGCCTTTGCCATTCATCGACTCTCGAATGCGCCGATCGGCGGCGTCCAGAAAGGAAAGGTCGAATGTCCAGGTTCTTCACGATGTGGGCGGGACGCGCGCTTGTCGCTTCTGTGCTGGCTATGGTGGCGGCACTCACGACCGCCTCCACCCTCAATGCGCAGACTCCGACCGGAACAATCACGGGGCGAGTCAGTGACGCGAGCGGACTCGAAGTGCCCGGCGCCACGGTCACCATCGCCTCGCCGAATCTTCAGGGCGTCCGTTCGACCGTTTCCTCGGTGAACGGAGACTTCATCTTTACCAGCGTACCCCCGGGTCCCTACACCATCACCGTCGAGCTCAGTGGCTTTGGCACCATGAAGCAAACCCGTGACGTCGGCGCCGGTCAGCCAGTCCACGTCGACGTCACGTTGCGTCCCGCGTCCTTGAGCGAAGTCGTGACCGTGAATGGCGCGGGCGGATGCGTTCACCAACACCGTTCAGGCCTCGACCAACATTCAGCAGGAACTGCTCGCCACGCTGCCCGACGGCGCGCACGATCCTGTCGGCGGTGAACGTCTCGCCCGCGGCCCACGCCACGGGGCCGAACAACGCCATCACCATCGGCGGCGCGATGTCCGCGGACAACCTGTTCATGCTCGACGGCGTGCAGATCCAGGACAACCTTCGCGGCACGCCGTTCTCGCTCTTCATCGAAGACGCCATCCAGGAAACAACGGTCTCGACGTCAGGCATCTCAGCCGAGTACGGCCGGTTCACTGGCGGGGTCGTGACCGCCATCACCAAGTCCGGTGGCAATCAGTTCAGCGGTTCGTTCAGAACGACGTTCACGAACGACGACTGGCGGACGACGAGCCCATTTGACGAGCCGAAGGTCGATTCAACCGTGCCGACCTACGAGTTCACGCTCGGCGGTCCGATCGTGCGGAATCGCACCTGGTTCTTCGGCGCCGGACGGTTTTTCGAGCAGTCACAGGCCAACGAAACCGGCTACACGCGATCCGCCTACAGCTTCGACAACGATGAGAAGCGATTCGAGGGCAAGGTGACGCAGGCGATTGCCGCTGGCCACAACGTGCGGGTCGCGTATACCGGTATTCCGAGACCGAAGCCAACAACGTCTGGCCGAGTCCTCAGGAGGTCATGGACCTGAGGAGCCTCCACACCCGGGAGCTGCCGCAGAATCTCTTGTCGCTGCAGTATTCCGGCACGTTGAAGTCGAACCTGTTCCTCGAAGCGCAATACTCCGCGCGCCAGTTCTCCTTCGAGAACTCTGGCGGAACGTCGAGGGACCTGATCGAC
The DNA here is from genome assembly GCA_963773005.1 of uncultured Acidobacteriota bacterium. Taxonomy (GTDB): domain Bacteria; phylum Acidobacteriota; class Vicinamibacteria; order Vicinamibacterales; family 2-12-FULL-66-21; genus DATBJJ01. Next base: position 439,037 of record CAVYZR010000008.1, on the reverse strand, counting down.
GGCACAGTGCTGCGCTCGCAACAGACCGGCGCGTACTGGTGGTCGCCGAACTTCTGCGGTGTGTGCGGACCGGAAGAGCGGGACAACGACAACCTGTTCTTGAAGAGCACCTATTTCCTGTCGACGCCGCGCGGGTCGCACAACATCGTGTTCGGGTACGACACCTTCAACGACAAGCGCAAGGGCGACAATCACCAGTCGGGCAGCGACTTCCAGATCTGGACCACTGATACGATCATCGACAACGGGACGGTCTACCCCGTGGCCGCGAATAACGGGAGCACGTACATCATCAACTATCCGATCGTCCAGGAGAGCCTCGGCACCAACTTCAGGACGCATTCGCTGTTCTTCAACGATTCGTGGAGCGCGAACAAGCACTTCACGGTAAACGTAGGCGTGCGCTGGGACCGGAACCAGGGCAAGGACGCCAGCGGCAGTCTCGTCGCCAACGACAGTGCGTTCAGCCCGCGCCTTGGCGTGGTGTGGGACCCGACCGGGCAACGGCGAATGGAGCGTTCATGCCGGCTATGGCAAGTACGTCGCCGCGATCGCCAACACCATCGCTGACTCGGCGTCGCCAAACGGCACGCCGTCGATTCTCGCGTGGTTCTATCGCGGACCGGGAATCAACACGGTGCCAGGCGCGCCGCTCGTCGCCTCGGACGCCGCGCTCAGGCAGATGTTCGACTGGTTCAATGCCGGCGGGGGTACGAACCGGCCACAATTCTTCACGAGCATTCCCGGCGTGCAGACCCAGATCCGGCAGTCGCTGCTCTCGCCGCATGCCAAGGAGTTTGCGACTGGCCTGAGCCGTCAGCTTGGCAGCCGCGGTGCGATCCGCGCTGACTTCGTCTACAGGGATTTCGCCGACTTCTACGGCGATCGCATCGATACGTCGACGGGACAGGTCACCGACGAGGCGGGGCAGGTCTTCGATCTCGCGCTCGTCGAGAACACCAACCTGATGACGCGGCAGTACTCCGCCGTCAGCGCACAGGCCAACTATCGCGTAGGGTCGCGGATCAACCTCGGCGGCAACTACACGTTGTCGCGCCTGTGGGGGAACGTCAATGGCGAAACGATCAACAGCGGCCCGGTGTCGAGCAGCCTGACCAGCTACCCGGAATACTTCGATCTCGCCTGGTCAGCGCCGGACGGCGACCTCGCCGCCGACCAGCGGCATCGGATTCGGGCCTGGGGAACTGCCGAGCTGCCGTTCCTCGATCGCTTCGGCACCTTCACGGTGGCGCTCTTCGAGCAGATCAATTCCGGGACACCTTATGGCGCGCTGGGAGCCATCGACTCGACGCCTTACGTTCCCGACGTGGGGTACGCCCAGCCGCCCGCCACCGTCAACTACTGGTTCGCGGACCGGGACGCCTTCCGCACCGAGACCATGTTCCGAACTGACTTCTCGCTCAATTACAAGCTGCAGCTCCGAGGTCGGAGCGAGCTTTTTGGGCAGATCCAGGTGCTGAACGTCTTCAACCAGTTCCAGCTGTTCAACATCAACAGCAACGCCATCGACACGACCGTGCTGACGGCGGTGGACGACCCGGATCGGTTCCAGGCGTTCAACCCATTCACCGAGCGGCCGGTGCAAGGCGTCCACTGGGATTACGGCGAAGACTTCGGCACGCCAGTGGGCGCCGCGGCGTACACGCTGCCGCGAACCTTCCAGTTCGCGCTGGGGTTCCGCTTCTAGAGCCACGGATCACGGATTACACGGACCAGGCGCGCGAGGAGGGCACTCCCCTCTTCCTCGCGCGGCTGGCAGGACGTCGCGGGGCCGCGATAACATGGCGGTACTCAACCCATGCCGGCCACCGAAGCCCCGGTCGCGACGGATCGTCAACGTCTGCCGAGCCTCTCGTTTGGCGCGTTCGAGTTCGACGCGCAGACGCGGCTGCTCTGTCGCGACGGCCGCGAAGTCGCGCTTCCGCCACGCGTCCTCGGCGTCCTCGAGCTCCTGCTCCGGCGCGCCGGTGACGTCGTCTCGCGGCAGGAGCTGATCGATACCGTCTGGAAGGATGCCTTCGTCACCGACACGTCGCTCGCCGAAGCAGTCAGCGTTCTCAGGCAGTCGCTTGGGGACGATTCGCAGTCCCCGACCTACATCCAGACTCTCCACAGGCGCGGCTACCGTTTCGTGGCGCCGGTCTCGACTGCTGACGTGACGCCGGTCCGGCAGGCCGTGAGGCGTGATGACGCGCCGGTTGCTGAACCAGCGATCTCGCCATCGATCGGCGGCCAGCTGGTCCCCTGGAGCGCCGCGATCATCTGCGCGATCATTGCCGGCGCTGCGGTGTGGCAGGCGACACGCGAACGGCAGGCGGCGTCGGCTCCCGCGGCGCGCTTTGCGGTGTCGCCGGCGCCGGGAACGAGGTTTGACACGTCGGCGCCGGCCCTGGCCTTGTCCGCTGACAGCACTCAGCTCGCATGGTCTGGTTGCGACGACAGCGGATGCCGCCTTTATATCCGCCCGCTCGACCGCCTGGAACCGTCCGTCGTCGCCGGAACTGAGGATGGCCGCTCGCCGTTTTTTTCGCCGGACGGCCGATGGATCGCCTTTTTCGCAGATGGACGACTCAAGAAGGTGGCGCTCGCTGGTGGCGCACCGGTGACGCTGGCCGATGCGCCGTCGGTTCTTGGCGGCGCATGGATCGACCGGGAAATTATCTTTGCGGGATCGCCCACCGGCGGGCTGATGCGCGTGCCGGCGGACGGCGGCGAGGCGCGGGCGATGACGACACCGCGAGAAGCCAGTGGCGAGGTGCGGCACGCCTGGCCGGCGATCGTCCCCGGCCGGCGCGCGCTCCTCTTCACGATCGACACCATGGCGGTCGATGGCGCGTCTGGCGTCATGGCGGCGTTGACGCTCGATGGTGGACCCTCGGAAGTCCAGAACTGGCAAACAATCGTGGCCGGTGTCGATCTCGCCCGGGCGGCAGCGCCCGACACAGTCCTCCTTGCCAGAGGCGCCGAGCTCGATGCGATGGCGTTCGATCCTGTTCGACTGGCCGCCGCGGGCCCGCCACGCACCGTCGTCGCGCCGGTCGGGACCGCCCAGGGCCTGGCACAGTACGCGGTTACCCCGGCAGGATCGCTCATCTGGGCCGACGCGCCGGCGTCGACGTCGCCCACTCTTTCGGGGCTCGCCTGGTGGTCGCCGACAGGTGTTCAAGCCGCGGCGGCGGACATCACACAGTTGCGCGGCGCCAGTCTCTCGCCAGACGGCACCCGGCTGGCCGGTGTTTTCATCGAGGGGTCCCGATCCGACATTTGGGTCGCCGACGTCAGTCGCGGCACCGCGACCCGCCTGACGCACAGCGGCATCAACGCGTCACCGATCTGGTCGGCGGATGGACGGACGATCTACTTCGCCGCGCGGAGCGACGGCGCGTTCAGCATGTGGAGCCGGACCACAGAGGGGATTCAACCGGCCACGCGCGTGGCCTCCGTCGACGGTTCGCGGCACGCGTTTCCGTTGGCCGTTTCAGCGGACGGCACGCTGCTGGCCTTTCTCCAAACCTCGCCGGGAAACCGCGCCGACATCTGGGTGCTGCCGCTCGGCGGCGGATCCCCGCGCGCCGTCGTGTCCGGCCCATTCGACGACGCTGGCGCGGGCTTCTCTCCTGACTCGAAATGGATCGCCTTCCAGTCAGCCGACACAGGACGCTGGGAAGTCTGCCTTCAGAGCCTCGACGACGGCCGCCGCATCGTAGTGTCGACCGACGGTGGTGAACGGCCGATCTGGCGAAACGACGGACTCTATTTCCAGTCGCGTGGGCAGTTGATGCGGGCGGCGATCCCCAACGGAAACGCCCCGCGCGTCGAGACCGTCACGCGAATTGGCGACCTCGAGGGCGGATTGCTCCAAGGCATCTCTCTTGATGGTCGGATCCTCCTCCGACGTAGCGCCGGACCGAGCGGCTCGGCGATCGTGAGCCTGGAGTGGCTCCGCGATGTGCGCGCACTGCTCGGCCCGCCCGCGACCACGCTGCCACGTTAGAGCAATTCTGAATGCTGAGTGCTGAATGCTGAATTGAATTAGGAAGGAAGTTAACCTTGCCAGTTTCACAATGAAACTTTGAAGTTGGCAAGGAACGAATCTTCGCAATTTACTTCAGCATTCAGCATTCAGCATTCAGGATTGCCAGAATCCGGTTACCGCCTCGATGAGCCCGTCCGCCTGCAGCACGAACACGTTTGTACCGGCGCCGCGCTGAGCTCCGTCGCTGCCGGCGGTAATCCAGTCGACCAGTAGCACGCCCTGGCAATGTCGAACCTCCCCCTGTCGCTTCGGGTGTAGGTTTGGCATGAACCGTTGCGTGGCGCCGATGTGCAGGACGAGATCGTCGAGGCCCGCGAGCAGGCTGTATCGATCGTGGAAGCGGACGTCCGGCCTTGCGATCGCTGCCAGCATCTGGCGTCGCCGCTCCTCGCTCGTTTCCGACCACGTGGCAAACCACGAGTCGGCGACGTCGGCGGCGCTGGCGTTGACGAGGTCGGCGACAACGTTGCCAAAGACGGAGAGCTGATAGCGCCACCCCTGCACGTGCTCGTCGCGCGGAGCCTCCTCTGCAAAGTCGTGCTGGAGTGCGAGCCGTGTTGCGGCGCCGTGCGGTTCCAGCGTGATCGTCACGCGTGAGCCGCCCGGCGGCATGGGTTTGCCGCTATTGAAGCCGTAGGTGAAAACGATCCGCTTTGGCGGATGAACCTCGACCACTTCCCCTGAGCTCTCGATGCCGTTGGCGTGGCGGATGTAGACGCGCCCACCCGCCTGGGGCTCGATGCTAGACCCGGCTCCCCACCACGAGGCCCAGCGATCGCTGTCGGTGAAGAAAGAAAAGACGGTCTGCGGCGCGGCCTGGATGATGACGGTGCGATCAAGACGATACGGGTGGTTACGATGAGGGAGGTTCATGACGTTCGCTCTCTCTTTCTGGATGTTGCCAGCCGTGCTTTGGCGCGAGCCGCGCCGGGGCCGCGGCGTGTCTGGACGAGTTCGGCCTGCAGTTTGAGCCGCCAGAGCGCATCGCTCCACATGCCCTCGAGCATCCGTCCGACGGAACCAAGCTTGTCTGGCCGCGCACGATAGAGCCGGTGCCGGCCCTCGGAACGCGATTCGACGAGCCCTGCGTCGACGAGCGCGCGCAGCTGCAGCGAAACCGCTCCGAACGTCACGTCTGGCATAGCGCGGGAAATCTCCCCTGCGGCCAGCTCGTCGCGCCACACGAGCCTCAGGATTTCCCGACGGCGCGGCGAAGCGACCGCGGCCAGCAGGGGCGTGTCCAGAAGCATCCTTATATTTTAGTTATAACTAAAATATTGTCAAGGCTCACGTTTGTGCCCGTTGCAGCGTCAAAAGGCCTTTCACCGCGGAGTGTGCAGAGGACCGCAGAGCGATGTGAGCTGTGTCGCGAGCTCGGCGCTCTTGAACAGTTCCTTTTGAGATGACTCCTAGCTGAGGAAGTTTCGCGCCGCCTGGATGCGCTGTTCGATTGGTGGGTGCGTGTGGAACAACCAGAGCGTCGTCGCCGACGGACGCTCCTCGGCCAGGTTCTGAGCCGCCAGCCGCCGCATGGCCGAGACAAACGCGTCCGGACGCTCGGTCAGTTTCAGCGCGAATCGATCGGCGCGATGCTCGTTGCGACGAGACCAGGCGTTCGACACCGGCGTCGTGAAGAGGGACACGACTCCCGCTGCCAGCAGCATCACGGGCAGGCCGGCCACATCGGTTGGCCCGGCGAGGTGGAGGGGCTTCCAGAGGACATGCAGCGCGACGGCGGCGGCGGCGCACGCCAGCGCGTTAAGGCCCGATTCGAGCACGAGACCATTCCTGATATCCCGATGGGCATGGTGGCCGAGCTCGTGTGCCAGTATCACTTCGATCTCGTCGTCTGTATAGTGCGCCAGGAGCGTATCGGAGAGGAGGATCCGTCGGCTGTGCCCAGTGCCGACGAGCGCGGCGTTGGCGCGGCGGGACTTGTCGCCGAGTCCCCATTCGTAAACGCCAAGTACGGGCATGCCGGCCCGGCGTGAGAGCGATTCGATCCGCGACCTCAGGGTGTCGCGGTCGAGGGGCTTGAAGCGGTAGAACATCGGCAACAGTACGACTGGTGTCAGCCGGGCCAGCATCAGGACGACGAGCGCGCCAGCCAGCGCGGTCGCGGCCCACCACGCGCGCGGCCACCGCGCGAGAGCGAAATAGACGAACTCTGCCGCGCCGAGTACGAGTGCCAAGCTGAGCGCAAGCCCCTTCAGATGATCGCCGATCCACACGCGCAGCGGAACGGCCGACAGCCCGTAGCGATGCTCAAGGACGAACGTCTGGTAGAAGCGTTGGGGAAAGGCGACCAGCTCCATCAGGGCAAGGAGCAGGAGAGTGAACACGGCGACGGTCGACACCGAGGAGGCCGGCGCCCCGGTGATCGAAAGCGCCAGGTCACGCATGCTCGCGGAAACCCCACCTGGAAGGAGCGCCAGCATGGTGATCCCCTGGGTCGCCAAGGACACCCAGAAGCAGCGGCGCTGAAGACGGTGAAATCGGGCGGCTTTGTCTTCGTTCACACGCGGTGGACCCAGAGTTGTGCGATTCCCGAATCCGTGTCGCACCCCGGCTGCCGAGATGTTGAACAGGAGGTCAGGAGAGCAGGAGACCTATTCGCAAACTAGACAACTCCTGATCTCCTGGGCTCCTGTTCGATCGGTTCCTCGTATGCCCGTGCTAGTTGAGCTGCACGGAGATCAGCTTCGACACGCCGGGCTCTTCCATCGTGACGCCCCACAGCCGATCCGCGATCTCCATCGTCTTGCGGTTGTGCGTGATCAGGATGAACTGCGTGTGGTCCTGCATGCCCTGCAACATCTCGACGAAGCGGCCGATGTTAGCATCGTCGAGCGGCGCATCGATCTCGTCGAGCAGGCAGAAGGGACTCGGCCGGTATTTGAAGATGGCGAACATCAGCGCCATGGCGGTCAGCGCCTTCTCCCCGCCGGAGAGCAGCTGAACGTTCTGAAGCCGCTTGCCCGGCGGCTGAGCGATGATGTCAATCCCGCTCTCGAGCTGATCGTTGTCGTCGAGCAGAACCAGGCCGGCGCGTCCCCCACCAAAGAGCGTCGTGAACGTGTGCTCGAAGTTCTGATTGATGACGGCAAACGCTTCACGAAAACGTTCCTTGGTCGTCTTGTCGATCTTCTTGATGGCCTCGCCGGTCGAGGCGATTGCATCGATGAGGTCCTTGCGCTGGGTCGTGAGGAAGGTGTGGCGCGACTCGAGATCGTCGAACTGATCGATGGCCATCATATTGACGGCGCCCATCCCTTCGACCTTGGCTCGCAGGTCGGCGACCATCTCGTCCGGCGTCATGTGACGCCCGACCGGAGCGGCCTCGAGCGCCGGCGCAGCCGCGTCGGCGTCGCCGCCTGGCGCGTCTTCGTCGATTTCGGCGGCCTCCGGCCGATCGTCCACGGGCTTTGGGCTGGCCAGCAGCCCTTCGCGCTCGAGTGCCTCGACTTCCGCCGCGACCTCATCGAGCGTCGCCTGCACCGAGTCGACGCAGGAGGATGCCAGATGCGAGAGATCGGCCTCGGCGGTCGCCCGCGCGACCTCGAACCTCGACACTTCGCCGCGAGTTCCCTCCAGGCTCCGGCGCGCATCCCGGATGTGCCCATCATGCTCGTCAAACGCGGTGCGCAGCGTCTGCGATCGCTCCTCGGCCTCGCGGACGCGGTCTCGCTGTTCGTCAAAAGCCCGAACGCCAGCGTCGAGCCGCAGTTCAGATACCCTGACGCCCTCTTCGAGCCTCGGTCCGGCGGACGCCGGCCCGACGGTGATCCTCGCGCCGCGTCGTGAGGCGCGACTCGAGCTCGGTGCTGGCCTCCTCGAGCCGACCGACCTCGACGGCGAGCGCGCTCGTCCGCTCGACGAGCGCGGCGTGTGATGCCTTGGCCTCGGCCGTGCAGTTCGATTGCGCCTGCATCGCCTCTCGGGCATCGAACAGCCGGCGCTGCGCCCGGTTCAGCTGATCGTCGGCCGCGCGCTGATCCGCTTCGATTCGCGCGATCGACTGCCTGGCTTCCTCCTGACGGGCGTCCTGCGCGCGCTGCTCCTCTTCGGCCGCGCGTCGCTCTGCGGCAATCTGTTCCCGCTTTCTCGCGATCCGCTCCGCGGCATCGCCGGCTGTGCCAATCTGCAGGTCGAACCCGACCATGGCCTTTTCCTGGCGATGTTGCTCACCCTGCAGCGATGCGGTCGCGGACTCCGCTTCCGCGATTTTCAGGTCGATGACGGCGAGCTCCTCCCTGACGCGTTCGACGGCCGTGCACTGTTCCTCGCGACGCTCACGCAGCTCCTTGATCTCGCGTTTGGTCGACAGGATTCCAGTCGCTTCGGCGCGCACGCCGCCTTCAACGAGGTAGGAACCGCGAAAGACGTCGCCCTCGAGCGTCACGACGGTGCCGGGCACCAGGCCAGCGGCATCCCGGGCAGTGTCGAAGTCCGGCGCGATCCACGTATGGGTGAGGAATGCGCGAATCACATGAGCCACTGGCCCGGACACGCGCACGAGATCGGCGAGGGGTGTCAGCCCGGCGGGAGCCTCGATCGCCGCCGGCGAGCCCTCCTGAGCGCCGTGATCGGCGATCACGAAACCCACGCGTCCGGCGTTGCGATCGCGGGCGAGCCGTAGGCCGGCCTGCGCGTGCGTGTGACTGGCCACCACGACGTGCTGCAGCGCGTCGCCCAAGGATGCTTCGACCGCACGCTCGTAACGGCGGTCAACCTCGAGATAGTCGGCAACCGATCCCATCTGTCCGACGTCGCCGGGCGACTCGGCGAGGATCGTGCGGGCGCCGTCGCCATACTGTGCGCGCGCGGCATCAAATTCCTCGAGCGATGTCAACCGCGCGATGAGCGCCGCGAGATCGTGTTCGCGGGTGCGCAGATCGAGCAGCCGCGTCTCGCGAGCGGCGCGCGCGCCGACAAGCTCCGACTCGCGGGCGACCCGATCGACGTGCAAGGCTTCCATCGCCGAGCGGGCGCGCTCGAGCGCATCGACCGCGGTTGCGCGCTCAGCGGCCGCGCGGGATGCCTCGACGCCGAGATCGTGATCTTCGACCTCGAGCGCGGCGATCTGCTCCGCCATGCGGGCGCGCGCCACGACGGCGTGCTCCATGGCATGTCGCAGCGCGGTCGCCGCGTTGACGGCCGCGAACACCTCGCTGCGCGCGCCTTCGACGTCCGCCTCGAGCCCTTCAATCTGGCGCTGCGCGGCGACATACGCGGCTTCCTCGGCGGCGAGCGTGGCCGCCGCCGCGTCGCGCTCGGTTCCGGCTCGGCGGGCCGCCTCGCGGCGCGCCTCGAGCTCGAGCCTGGCGGGCTCCTGACGCGCGTCGAGCGCGCGTACTTCGGTCTCGATCTCGGACGCGGCATGCGTCAACTGGTCGATCTGCTGGCGGTCGAACGCGATCTGCTGCTGCAGCCGGCCGATTTCCAGCTCGCTGGCGTGAGCGGCTTCGCGGGCCGCGGTCGCCTGCCCATCGGCCTCCATCAGCTCCAGCCGCAGCCGCTCGAGCGTCGTTTCGAGCTCGGCCAGTCTGGCCGCAGCAACGGTCTCACGCTCGCGGGCGCCCGAGAGCTCGGTCCGAGCCGTTTCGATCGCTTCGCCAAGCACGCGGTAGCGTTGGGCGAACTGGACCTTCTCCCAGCGTCGCAGTTCTTCGCGCAGCCGCTTGTAGCGGCGCGCCTTGGCCGCTTGCCGCTTCAAGGTGCCGCGCTGCTTTTCGACCTCGAACACGATATCGTCGACGCGGGTGAGGTTCTGCTGGGCCGCCTCGAGTTTCAACTCCGCCGCGCGCCGCCGGCTCTTGTACTTCGTGACTCCCGCCGCCTCTTCGATGAGTTGTCGACGGTCGGTCGGGCGCGCGCTCAGAATCTGGCCAATCTTCCCCTGTTCGATCACCGCATAGGCTTTGACGCCCACGCCCGCATCCATCAAGAGATCCTGGACGTCGCGCAGCCGGCACATCTCTCCGTCGATCAGGTACTCGCTCTCACCCGAGCGGTAGAGTCGCCGCATCAGCTCGACGTCACGGACCAGCAGCGGCCCGTCGTCTTCAAATACAGGAGACATGACCTCCGATGCCACCGCCACCCCTCCACCGTCGAGCTCGGCGAGTATCGCAGCGTCAGCGTCGACCAAGGCGTGATGTCCGTTGCCGCCGTTGGATCCGTTGCCGGAACCTGGCTTGGCGGGCGCCGTTCCGGGCTGACCCGGCACTCGCGCCGCCACTCCACTCAGCTTGAGCCGGACCTCGGCGGCCGCAGTCGGCTTGCGCGCGTCGCTGCCCCCGAATATCACGTCTTCCATCCGGTCACCGCGCAAGCTACGGGCACTCTGCTCCCCGAGCACCCAGGTCAGCGCGTCGACGACGTTGCTTTTGCCGCAGCCGTTGGGCCCGACAATGGCCGTCACGCCCTGCTCGAAGGTCAATTCGGAGCGGTCCGGAAAGCTCTTGAAGCCCGCGATTTCTAGACGATGCAACCGCATGAAATAGTCCCTTGTCCTTAATGGCTCGAGCACGGCGAGCCAGCGATCTGCCCAACCTGCGCGAGAAAGCGGCCGAAACTCAAAGAAAAAGCCGCCTGCGCGCCGGAGTGACACTCCGACCCGGAAGCGGCTGGGATCGCTTCGATTGTTGCGTGATTTCTCGGGAGTCGACGCTTCGTGTCAAAGACCGCACGGGCCGACGCCACACCCTGCCCCGGCAGGATGGCCCCTGGGATCGGCAAACGGCGGTCAGTCTAACAAGCCCCTATTACATGGGGCAACACTAAAGTGAACCCCCAAATATGGGGCCAAAGCCCTATCGGTTCCGGTCGTTTCCAGTCACCTTCGCTCTGGCCAGTTCTGTGAGCTTTACGGCGTCCGGAAACTGCTGCAGGCCGAACTGCGCCTGCGGATCTCTCGCGACCAGGTTCCGCCGTGCCTCCTCGACGCCGAAGAGCGCCAGGTCGATGTCGTAGTGAATCATGGCGCGGAAAAACACGTCGTCTTTCGCGAAGCTCTCCTCATCGATGGTGATCTTGTCCTGCTTGAGGAGCGCCTTGAAGTCCGCCATCATCGCGTCCGTGACCGTAAAGCCTTTGGCGATCCGCTTCTGATTCTTGTTCGCCGCGCTCAGCCGGGTGTCGCCTTCAGCCACGAACTGGTCGGCGAAGGCGGCAAACTTCTGACGTGCCCAAATCGAGCGGCCGAAGCGCGTCGGGTTGAACCCTTCGATTGGGCCGGCGAGGAACTTGTCCGGTTCGATTCCGCCGCCGCCGTAAACCTTCCGCTTGGCGTCGGTATAGCGCAGCTCGGCGGAGTCGTGCGAGCGCTCGGCAGACTGGTCACGCAGCGAGTAGGTCAAATACTCGTCGAACGCACCATCCCATGGGCGCTGAATCATGCGGCCGCTCGGCGTGTAGTAGCGTCCGGTGGTGAGCGCGAGGCCGGCGCCGCCCTTGATCGTGTAGACCGATTGCACGAGTGCCTTGCCGAAGGTGGTCTCGCCGACGATCAGGCCGCGATCGTGATCCTGAAGCGCTCCACTGACGATCTCGGATGCGCTCGCCGAGCTGCGGTTGACGAGGACGACGAGCGGTTGATGTGTATAGTCGCTGTCTTCGGTGGCGCGATATTCCTCGTTCGAGTTTGGCGTGCGGCCCTTGGTGTAGGCGATCAGCTCTCCTTTGGGCAGAAACCGGTTCGAGATCCGAATCGCCTGATCGAGCGGCCCGCCGGGGTTATCGCGAAGGTCGAGCATCAGGCGCTTCATGCCCTTTGCGTTGAGCGCCTTGAGCGCCTCGCCCATTTCCTCGTTCGACGTCTCCGAAAAATCTCCGAGCTTGAGGTAGCCCGTGTCCTTGTCGATCATGAACGCGCCGCGCACGGTTTTCATGTTCACCGCGTCGCGCTCGATCTCGAGATCAATCAGCCCATCGTAGCCGCGACGCCGGAGCGAGATATTGACGGTCGTCCCTTTCGGCCCTTTCAGCTTCGACACCGCATCGTCAGCCGACCAGCCCTTGGCATCGTCGCCGTTGATCCGCGCGATCACGTCGTTGCGCCGGAGGCCCTTCTTGTAGGCGGGCGACCCCTCGAAGATCGACATCACCGTGATGTCGCCGTCGATGACCTGAATTGATATGCCGAGACCGTAGTAGCTGCCCTGCTGCCGCTCGCGTAGCTGGCGATAACTTCGCGGGTCGAAGAAGCTCGAATGCGGATCGAGCTGCTTCAGCATCCCGTCGATCGCGCCGTAGACCAGGCGATCCGCCGGGAGGTCGTCGACATACTCTTTCGAGATGGCGTCGAGGGCGGATGTGAAGATGCGGTACTGCTGCGCGACTTCGTCCTGCCTCGCCAGCAGGCTGCTTCCAAGCACGCCGCCGGCCATCGCTGACAGGACCACCGCAAGTATCGCCACGGGGAAGAAGCGGGACGTACGCATGATTGCATCGTAACAAACGAAGTGTCGTAATTGCAACGACTTCCGGGGACGTCACGAGGTTTGCGGTTGACCCTCCCCCCGGCCCGTTCCTATAATCCAGGGTACGGCGTACAACCGCCCGGTTTTTCAAGGACTTCCATTATGTTCGGTCCCATCGGCATGCCCGAGCTCATCGTCATCATGGTGATCGCCCTGATCATCTTCGGGCCGCGAAAACTGCCCGAACTGGGGCGCTCGCTGGGGCGGAGTCTGAACGAGTTCAAACGCGCATCAAACGAGCTGAAGCACACGCTGGACGAGGAGATCCGGGTCGAGGAGCAGCGGTCGGCCGATCGGCAGCGGGTTCCGGAACCAGCCAGCCCGTCCGGGGTCTCCGAGCACGACAGCTCTGACCGCTCTGACAACCCCGATAGCAACGACGCGGGAATCCCTCGGCAGTCGGGCAACGCATAGGCCTCCATGGCCCTCGTTCCGTTTCCCTCGGCAACTCCGGCCCCGCTAGATCCGGACGACGAAGAGCAGCAAGACGACGAAGCCGGCGGGAAGATGTCGTTTCTGGAGCATCTCGACGAGCTCCGGAAGCGACTGATTGCCTCGGTCTACGCCCTCGTCGGCGGCTGCCTCGTCTCCTTCTATTTCGTTGCGGACACCCAACGATTCATTCTCGAGCCCCTCCAGCACTTGATGCCGAATGGCACGAGGTTGGTGTTCACGGCGCCGACCGAAGGCTTCATGACGATGATGAAGATCGGCGCGCTCGGGGGCCTGTTCGTCGCGTTGCCTTTCATCATTCTGCAGCTCTGGCTTTTCATCGCACCGGGCCTCTATGCGAACGAAAAGCGCTTCGCCGTGCCATTCGTGTTATTGGGCACGTCCTTCTTCGTGACTGGCGCGGCGTTCTCGCACTACGTGGCGTTTCCGTACACGTGGAAGTTCTTCCTCAGCTTCGAGAATGAGTATCTTCAGTTCCTGCCAAAGCTCAGTGACGTCTTCTCGCTCTGGGTCAAGATGCTGCTGGCCTTCGGCGTCATCTTCCAGATGCCGACGATCGTCTTCTTCCTCGCGCGCATGGGAATGGTCACGGCCGGCTTCCTCATCAAGCACACGAAGTACGCCGTCCTGATCATCTTCATCCTGGGGGCCATTCTCAGCCCCGGTACCGACGTGGTGTCGCAGGCGCTGATGGCCGGACCGATGCTCGTGCTCTACGTGCTCAGCATCGGCATCGCGTGGCTGTTCGCGAAGAAGAAGGCGGTCGAAGATTAGTTCAGGGTTCAAGGTTCAGGGTTCAGGGTTCGGCGAGCGTCAACTCTGAACCGTGCAACTTTGAACCTTTGAACCATGAACCGGTGTGAAATGGTCATCAAAGCGACCGCTGCGACCGAGATCCGGGCTCTCGTCGATGCGCTTTCCGGCGATGACGAGGTGTCGCGCGAGGCGGCGATCGCCAGGCTCGGGATCATTGGCGGACGCGCGGTTGACCGTCTGACTGACGAGTACTCCAGGGCCACGACCCGGAGCACACGGCTCGCGATCCTTCGCGCGCTCGAAGGCATCGGCGACCATCGGTCCGCGCCACTGGCACGCCAGGCGCTCGCTCAAGGTGGGGATCTCGCCGTCGCGGCGACGGGTGTCTTTCGAGCGCTGCTCTCGTCGCCAAGTCCGACGGCCGCTGCCGGCGCCCTCGACACGCTGGTCGCGACGACGCTTGACGCCCGCCACGACCGCCGGCTCCGACTGACCGCGTTCGACGCGCTGCAGGACATGTCCCCAGCCGTGCGGTCGCGCGTCGCCGAGGCGCTGCAGGCCGACCCTGCCATGGCGGTCAGCCCAAGGACTGGCGTCCTCACGGGCGCCGACAGAGAGGCGGCAGGGTCAGAAGCGGTCTGGAACGATGCTCTCGACGGAAGGCTGCCAGACGCTCCTGACCTCTTGCGCCAGGCGCTGGCCACGAAGGGCGGTGCGGCGCCGCTCAACGCGCTTCGAGTGCTCGTCGACGCCGTTCGCGTTCGAGAACACCGAGGAGCAGAACCGGGCGAGGCGACGGCTCGGGAATGGGTCGCGTTGCGGGGGGCCCTGCACCAGGCACTCGCCCTTCGCGGCAGCCGCGTCGCGCTCTACGACCTGCGCGAAGCGGTTCAGGAAGCGAAAAGCCCACTTCCGACGTCGTTTTTGACCGCGCTCCACGTCCTCGGTGACGCGTCATGCCTGGAGCCCATCGCCGCAGCCTGGGCAACGGCCGATGGCGATCGGACTCCCGAGGGGCTCCGCTGGCGGCATCAACTGGCCACGGCGTTGCGCGCGATCGCGCAGCGCGAAAAAATCACGCGGCGCCATGCTTCGATGAGGCGGATCGTCGCGCGATGGCCAGGATTGGTGAATTAAGAGGTTCAGGGTTCAGGGTTCAGGGTTCAGGCAAACCAGTCGACCGCTTACTCGAAGATCTTGCCTGAGCCTTGAGCCCTGAGCCTGTCAGTACGACTTCGCGAACCAGGGCTCGCCGAGCGACGGCTTGCCGCATTTCACGCACGACCCGGCGACGGCCTCGCTGCCGAATGGGATGTTGCGGAGCGTGGCCTGGGTGTCGGCCTTGATCTGGGCCTCGCACTCCGCGCTGCCGCACCACTGGGCGATGACGAAGCCCGGACGGCCTTCCATCACCGTCTTGAATTCCTCGTAGTTCGACACGCGAGTGGTATGTTCCTCGCGGAACTTGAGCGCGCGCTGGAAGAGCGACTTCTGAATCTCATCGAGGAGCGCCACGACATGCGCGACGAGCCCATCCATCGCCGCCGACGACTTCTCGCGTGTGTCCCGGCGTGCCAGAACGACCTGTGATTTCTCGATATCTTTCGGACCGATCTCGAGACGCACGGGCACGCCTCGCAATTCCCATTCAGCAAACTTCCAGCCAGGGGTGTAGGCGTCTCGATCGTCGAGCATGACGCGAACGCCTTGAGCGGTCAGTGCCTGCTGAATCTCGCGCGCTTTTGGCAGAACGGTCTCCTGCCAATTGCCTCTCGGAATCGGCACGATCACGACCTGATACGGCGCCACGCGAGGCGGGAGGATCAGGCCGCTGTCGTCGCCGTGGGTCATGATCACGCAACCGATCAGCCGCGTCGACACTCCCCACGAGGTCGTCCACGCGTGCTGCAGCGTCTTGTCACGTCCCTGGAATTGAATGTCGAACGCCTTCGCGAAGTTCTGCCCGAGATTGTGAGAGGTGCCCGCCTGCATCGCCCGGCCGTCGCCCATCAGCGCTTCGATCGAGTAGGTCTTCGATGCCCCGGCAAACTTCTCGCTCTCGCTCTTCTGCCCGTCGACGACGGGCATGGCCAGTTCGTTTTCGGCAAACTCCTTGTAGAGCGCGAGAATCTTCAGCGTTTCTTCCTGCGCTTCTTCTGGCGTCTCATGAGCGGTGTGTCCCTCTTGCCAGAGGAATTCGGTCGTTCGGATAAACGGCCGGGTGACTTTCTCCCATCGCACGACGTTCGCCCACTGGTTGATCAGTACGGGCAGGTCCCGCCACGACTGGATCCACTTTGCGTACATCGTCCCGATGATCGCTTCGGACGTCGGCCGCACGACGAGCGGCTCGGTAAGATCCTCATCACCACCCCTCGTGACCCACGCAACCTGCGGAGCAAAGCCCTCCACGTGCTCCTTTTCCTTCATGAGAAGGCTGGCGGGAATGAAGAGCGGGAAGTAGGCGTTGACGTGCCCCGTCGTCTTGAAGCGGCGATCGAGGCCCTGCTGAATCAGCTCCCAGATGGCATAGCCGTACGGACGAATCGCCATGCATCCCTTGACCTCGGTGTAGTCGGCGAGCTCGGCGCGCCGCACGACATCGAGATACCAGCGGGAAAAGTCCTGCGATTGGGGCGTGATCTCGGTGACCTGGGACTCTTTCTTGTTATCGGCCATCGTCAAATCGTTTCGGAAATCCTTCGCTGCCAGTGTATATCGTCGCGGACGGGGAAATCGTCGCGGTAGTGTGCGCCGCGGCTCTCCTCGCGGCGCAACGCGGCGCGGGCGATGAGGCGTCCAACGGTCAGGATGCTCGCGACGCGCCAGCCCTCGGCCTCGAGCGGACGATCGTTGGCTATCCAAGCGTCGAGCGAACGCCACATCGGTTCGAACTCGCCGACGACAGCCTCGAGGCCGGCGCGGTTGCGGAACAGCCCGACGTCGCGCCACATCGCTGCCTGCAGCCGGCGCGCGGCATCGTCAGCAAACTCGAGCCCATCTGCCACACCTCGAGCAGGGAACGGGTTCGGGACGGCATCGACGGGGACGCCATCCCTCAGATCAGCGCGCATCGCGCGTCCTGCACGGGCGCCGAACACCAGCCCCTCGAGCAGCGAGTTGCTGGCAAGACGGTTGGCGCCGTGAACGCCGGTGCAGGCCACCTCGCCCGCCGCGAACAAGCCGCCGATCGTGGTGCGGCCATCGAGATCGGTCTGTACGCCGCCCATGATGTAATGCGCGGCAGGGCCAACCGGAATTCGATCCCGCGCCAGGTCGAAGCCCGCCTGGCGGCAGGCGGCTGAGATCAGAGGAAAGCGTTCGTGTACGAAGTCCGGGTCAAGCGTCTGGAGCGAGAGATAGATCGGCGCCCCCGTCCGCCGCGACTCGAGCTCGATGCTGCGGGCCACCCGATCGCGAGGCGCGAGATCGCCGGCCGGATCGTAGCGAAGCATGAAGCGCTCACCGCCCTCGTTGAGCAGCTGGGCACCCTCGCCGCGCAGCGCCTCCGAGAGCAGGAACCGTGGCTGCCCGGCAATCTTCAGCGCGGTCGGGTGGAACTGCACGAACTCGAGGTCGGCAACCGTCGCACCGGCCCGGTACGCCATGGCCACGCCGTCGCCGGTCGCCACTGGTGGATTCGTGGTGTCGCTGAAAACGTGACCGGCGCCACCAGTCGCGAGCAGCACCACCTTCGCTCGGACGACGCTCGTGTTCCCGTTCTCGTCCAGGACCTGCGCACCGATGCAGCGGCCGATCTTTCCGTCAACGACAAGGCTGACCGCGCGCGCGTGATCCGACGTGCGCACGTCGGGCAGAGCCGACGCCCGCCGCCACAGCACGCGTCCGATCTCACGGCCGGTCGCATCGTGGGCGTGCAGCACGCGCCGCGCGCTGTGCGCGCCCTCGATCGCCAGCGCCGGATTGCCGTCGGCGTCGCGGTCGAACGCGGCGCCCCACTCCATCAACTCGCGGACGTAGCGTGGCCCGTCGCCGACGAGCACTTCCACTGCGTGCGCGTCGCACAGCCCATCGCCGGCCGCCATCGTGTCGGCGGCATGCAGCGCCGGCGAATCGTTCGGCCCGACCGCTGCCGCGATACCGCCCTGGGCATAGCCGGTGTTGCCCTCGCGGGGCTCCGCCTTCGTCAGGATCAGGACCGATCCGGCGCCCGAAAGCTCCACCGCCGCCCGGAGGCCCGCTATGCCGCTGCCGATGATGAGGAAGTCCGCGTGCAGGTCCACTCCCAGTCCGATCCTGCTATCCTACCATCCGCGACTTTTGCTCGAATTCCCGGCCTATTTTGCGGTTTGACCCTGACATGCCCGATCCGTTCTCTCTCCAGGTGCGAACACCCTCCGGCGCCTATCCGGTCGAGATTGCCGGTGGCTCCGCGGCACGCCTTCCGTCGTTCATCGACGCCCTCGGCATCCCGCGGCGGCGTTTCGTCGTCTCCAACCCGACAGTGTGGCGGCTGTACGGCGACGCCTTCGCAGGCTTGACTAGCGAGGAGCCCATCCTCATTCCCGACGGCGAGCGCTTCAAGCAGGTGCCAACTGTTGGACGCATCTATGATGCCCTCATCCGCGCGGCTGCGGATCGCGCGACGACGATTGTCGCCGTTGGCGGAGGTGTCGTCGGCGACATCGCGGGCTTCGCTGCGGCGACGTTCCTTCGTGGCGTACCGATCGTCCAGGTACCGACGACGCTCCTGGCGCAGGTCGATAGCGCGATCGGAGGCAAGGTCGGCGTCAACCACTCAGCGGGCAAGAACCTGATCGGCGCCTATCACCAGCCGGCGGCCGTGGTCGTCGACCCCGAGCTCCTGGCTTCCCTTCCTCGTCGTGAATTCCGCGCCGGCTTGTACGAAGTCGTCAAGTACGGCGTCATCGCGAGTCGCCCGCTCTTCGAGCAGCTCGCGTCCGTCCTGTCCCAGCTCTTCTCCCGCGAGCCCGCAGTGCTGGTGCCGGTCATCGCCGAGTGTTGCCGGATCAAGGGGCGTGTCGTCGAGGAGGACGAGCGCGAGTCAGGACCTCGCCGGGCGCTCAACTTCGGGCATACCGTGGGTCACGCGCTCGAGGCGGTCACCAAATACCGCCGATTCCGACATGGCGAAGCGGTCGGCTACGGCATGCTGGCCGCCGCCAACCTCTCAGTCGACCGGGGCTCGATGCCCGCTACGGATCGCGACCGGTTGGCGACACTCATCGCACAAATGGGGCCGCTGCCGTCGGTCGCAGACCTCTCAGCGAAGGAACTGGTCGAGGCCATTGGTCGCGACAAGAAAGTCGTTGCAGGGCACTTGCACTTCGTCGTGTCCACCGGGATCGGAAAGACGACGACCGTCACCGATGTCACGACGGAGGAATTGATTGGCGTGGCGCGGGGGCTGGGGCTGCGAGCGTAAGTGCCTGCTGTCTCGTGACCCCGATCCGTGTGATCCGTGTTATCCGCGGCTCTACTCGAGGCGATGCTCTTTCAGCTTCGCCAGCAGCACCTTGTAGTTGATTTGCAGCAATTCGGCGGCGCGTCCCTTGACGTTGTCGGCTTCCTTCAATGTCGCTTCGATCTTCATCCGCTCGACGACCGCCAGCGCCCGCTTGGTCGCATCCATCAGGGAACCCGACAGATCGAGATCGGCAAGCGGGTTCACCGGTTCGCTCGCGGGCTCCGCGGCGACGAAGGACAGGTTCAGGTGACGCGGCTGAATCGCGTCGCCGTCGGTGAGGATGACCGCTCGCTCGATACAGTTCTGCAGCTCTCGGACGTTGCCTGGCCATCGATACGAGACCAGCTGCTCGAGCGCCGCCGGCGACAGCGTCAGCGGCTTTTTCTTCATGTCCCGGCAAAAGCGCTCGACGAAGTAGCGCGCCAGCAGCGGAATGTCGCCGGGCCGGTCGCGAAGGGGTGGAACCGTAATCGGGAAGACCGAGAGGCGGAAGAAGAGATCCTCGCGGAACCGCCGAGCCGCAACCGCCGCGCGCAGGCCGCGATTGGTCGCCGCCACGAGGCGGACATCGACCTGCACCGTCGCCGTGCCGCCGACCCGCTCGAAACGCTTCTCCTCGAGCGCCCGCAGGATTTTGGCCTGAAGCGCCAGCGGCAGATCGCCAATCTCGTCGAGAAAGAGCGTTCCCCGGTGCGCCATCTCGAACTTGCCGGGCTTCCGGGCCACGGCGCCGGTGAACGCGCCCTTCTCGTGGCCGAAGAGCTCGGTTTCGAGGAGCGTTTCGGGAATCGCCGCGCAGTTGATCGCGACAAACGGCGCCTCGGCGCGTGGGCTGAGGGCGTGCAGCGAGCGCGCGAACAGCTCCTTGCCGGTCCCACTCTCGCCCTCGAGGAGCACCGTCGTATCCGTTGCCGCGGCCTTCTGCAGGCTGGCGAACACTTTCCTGAGCGAGAGGTCCTCGCCGACCAGCTGGGGAGCGCCACGACGCACCGCGAGCTCCTCTTTCAGCAGGAGGTTCTCGGTCACCATGCGGCGCTGTTCGAGCGCCCGCGCGACGAGCAAGGCCAGGTGGTCGGGATCGACGGGCTTCGCCAGGAAATCGAGCGCGCCTTCCTTCATCGCCGCGACCGCATCCTCGATGCTGCCGTAGGCGGTCATGACGATCACGGGCGTGTCGGCGTCGAACTCCTTCGACGCGCGTAGCACGCCGAAGCCATCACCTTCGGGAAGGCGCAGGTCCGAGAGCACGATCGCCGGGCTCTGTTGGAGCATGCGCACGGCCTCGGGCTGATCGCGCGCTTCGAGCACAGAATGCCCCTGCCGCTCGAGCGCGTGCCGGAGCATCGTACGCAGCGAGTCCTTGTCTTCGACGATCAGAATCTGGGCGGGAGCGGCCACGCGGGCGGCGGTCAGCGGAGCCAGCCTGGGGGAACGCCGGCTCTGCGCGCTTCCTCTTCGATGTCCGCGATCTGCTTCTTGGAGGACTCGACGTCGGCCTTGACCTTCTCCATCTCCTGGATCGCCTGGTCGCGTTCGCCGGCGAGCTTCATTTTCTGGTAGGGATCGTCCCGGCCGTAGTAGTCCGTCGCAAGCGCGTTCACACGGGTCTGCAACGCCTGCAGAAAAACCTCGTTGCGGCGGAGTGCCTCCCGCGCTTGCGTAATCTTCCCGCGCCAGAGCGCCTCGCCCTTGTCTCCCTGATCGGCCGCCGGCTTAGCCGCAGCGGCCTCACCGGCCGCCGTTGGTTTCTGCTCCGCACCGTGACCCGGATGACTGTCAACGGGAGCTCCTGGCGGCGTCTCTGTCGGAATTGGCTTGCGAGCCGACTCCGGCAGATTCTTGTCGGTGATGACGATCTTGGCCTCTTTGGCAGTCTTTCGGCGCTCCGCTTCCTTGCGGGCGACCTCGGCAAGAGATGGTTGCGACGACTGCGCGACCGCTGCAGCCGGCAACGCCAGAAGCCCCAGGAGCGCTATCACGGCCGCTGGCCGAACCGCCCCCTTCAGCGCAAGAAGAGATTTCATAAGTCCACTAACTACCAATTAATTGTAGCAGATACGGCCGTCGAAGACCAGTCGTTCAGGCCGGTCAGCGAAACCGCATTTCCCCACCCGGCCCGACCTACGAGTTATCGGTGGCAGACCGTCCTAACCTCAGCCAGAAAGACAGGTTATCGAGCCTGACGCCAGGCGAGCAGCCGAAGCTCCCCGCTGACAGCTCTCTCAATCCGGGCTTCGACCTCCCCGCGAGCGCCCCCGGCACCGAAGGCCACGGCCCCCACGAGGATCCGGCCATTGGTATCAATGGCTGGGTTGCCATCCCCGTCGGACTCGTCGTCGGCGATCCAGACCGCCAGGTAGAGCGGAAGATCCGGACCAGGGCTGGCGAGCAGTGCTCGGAGGGGCGCGTGCGAGAACAGACGCCACGCGGGATTATTGGCGCCGAAGCCGCCGCGCGCATCGCTCGCGCGCTGGCGATCGGCCGTGAGCCGCGTGAGGTCGAGGCGTCGGCCGTCGGGCCCGCGGGGCGTCGTCTCTCCATCGTCGAAACTCGACGTGACGTTGGCCGGCGGTGCCGCCAGCGCCGGTGACCAGTCCGGCATCGCCGACAAATCGTGCAGCCCGCGCTCCAGCGCCGCCTCGGCGCCGTGCGCCACCTCGAGCGAACGTCGAAAACTCGCGCTGACGAGAGTTTCAGTCGTCGTCAGTGTCATGAGTGCAGCGGCCAGTGCTCCGAGCAGGACCATCGCAAGGAGGGCAATCACGACGGCGATACCCCGTTCACTACTGAAATCGGTGTTCATCGCGGGGACATCGCTATCAACGCGGGGACATTGCTGGAAGCATGTTGCGGGGGGCGACGTCGAACGTCACCTCGTAGTCGGGCACGAGGCTTTCCCCTGATGACGAACGGCCGGGGCGCGCGAACAGGACGCCCGAGCCACGAGCGTCGTCGGCGGCCGCCTCGAGGCGCATCGTGACCCGCACGAGCCGAATCCTCAGAAGGTCACCGTCGAAGGCGCCGGGACCGGCGCCGCAAAAGGGCCCGTCGGTCATCTGCGCTGACGTCAGTTCGTACAGTCCCGCCCCACCGAAGTCGTCGAGCTTCGGCACAGCGGGTGAGCCCGCATCGTAGACGCAGCTCGCGATCCCATCCGCCGGGCGCGAGACGCTCGACGCCAACCGGTCGGCAAAGTACCTGAAGCGCAGATCCACGAGATGGTCGATGAGCGGCATGTCGCCCTGATAGCCGTCGTAGACCATCAGCCGTCGTCCAGCGCGATCGAAGTAGTAGACACGGTGCACGACCGGCACGACGATCGAGGTTCCGGCTTCGTAGGATCGGTGCAGCGGGGCGTTCGGTGAATCATGCGCAAGCGCGCCAGCAACGCCTGTAACAGTAAAGACGTCGTGCCCCGCTCCTACGCCGCGCGTATCGAGCACAAGGGCGCGGGACCCCTCACCGAATCCGCAGAGACCGGTCGAGGGACAACCCGGCGCCGTCGCGCTAATCGGCAACGGCTCGAGCGAGCTCGCCGCGTCCACCGTCAATGGCGACGGCCAGGCCCCCTCAGCCACATAGACGATACTGACGCGATCGACGAAGGCTGAGAGTGGCGGGTCGGGGAGGCGAATGCCCGTTCGAGCAGGCACGAGTGGCGCCAGATGGCCAGACAAACTGCCTGAATGTGGGCCAGCGAGCGCGCCGGTCCCCGCGAGCGCGAGATCGTTTCTCAACCTGTCGACGCCGACCCGCGTGCGTTGATGCAGGTCGGTCGCCTCGCCTTGCGATCGAGCCAGCCGCTGACCGCTCGCTGTCACTCGGAGTGACGTACTGGTTGCCGCGAACAGGATGGCGATCGCGATCAGCACCTCGACATACGTGAATCCTCGTTCAAGCACTGTTATTGGCCCTTTCTGGTCAGAACGCTAACGAGCACCGCGTCGACGCCGGCGGCTCCGCTCCACGCTGCCGTCCGTGAACGATCATCTCGAACCGTCGTCACGAGGACCTGCAGGACGAGCGTCCGCTCCGGATCGGTCGCAAGGGGTAGCACCGCCCATCGCCTGATGAAGACGGCGCTTGGCGGCGGAACGCTGCCATGCCCCACCCAGCGTCCTGCGCCGTCCACGTAGTCCACGTACGGTGGCGTGTTCGATCCAAGCGTGCCGACCGGTGATGCCTGCAATCCGGCGCCGTTCGACGCGTGAGCCGGATGGCTGACGTCCGTCGTGCGATCGGACCGCGCGAGGGCTGGAGCACCCAGCTCGGTCGGGAAGTAGGTCCACGCGAGCGATCGGAGTTGTTCCATCTTCGCCCCCGCGAGAATCGCCGCCGATGTCCGCTCGCGCGCGGCCCGAACCGCTCGGGTCGCGACCGCGATGAGTTGTGCCACGCCCACCGACAGCGTGATGAAAATGGCGACGGCGATGAGCACCTCGACGAGAGTGAAGCCGGAGGCGCTCGACGGGCGATCGGGGCGACACATGGCTGGACGCGAGAAGTGCAACTCCCGATCCCGTGGCGATCGAATGGACGATCCGCGGTTTATCGAGACAAATCGCGCGATGAGGAAGGTGAGACGAAGACCACGTGGCAAAACACGCGCGGTCGGAATGACCGGCGAGGCGCAGAATTTGCGACGGCCGGCTTCAGTGCGCGGTGACCGGCGCTTCGAGTGCGGGCAACGTCACGACGAACCTCGCGCCGCCGCCCTCATCGGTGGCCACCGTCACGCGGCCGTTGTGTGTGACCACGATCTTCTGCACGAGCGCCAGGCCAAGGCCGGTGCCCTGCGCCTTGGTCGTGAAAAACGGCTGGAAGACTCGATCGACCACGCCGTCGGGAACGCCAGGGCCATTGTCCGAGACGCTGATGCGGATCACGCCATGGACGGGATCGCGCTGGCCCTCGATGACGATCTTCGGCACGATCCGCGCCTGGGCGCAGGCTTCGAACGCATTGCGACAGAGATTGCTGAGCGCCTGACGAAGCAGGACCTCGTCGCCGTCGACACGGCCAAACTCGCCGCGAACGACGACGTCGCCGCCGCGGGCGCGAACCTCGGCGCGGACTTCTTCGGCCGCGCGTTCTGCGAGCGCGGTCATCTCGACGGGTGCCAGCGCCAGCTCGGTCGGACGAGCGAAGCTCAGAAAGTTCGTGACGACCTGCCCGAGCGCTTCGGTCTCGTCGCGAATCCCCTGGACGAATGGGCGAAAGTCGGTTGGCAAACGTCCGAGCTCGATCAGCCGGCCGTAGCCGTGAATCGTCGCGAGCCCATTGCGGAACTCGTGTGCGATGCCGGCAGTCATTTCCCCGAGACGAGCCAGGCTATCCTTCAGGCGGAGCTGCTCCTCGAGCTCCATCACCTCTGTCAGATCGGTGAAGAGGCAGATCACCCCATGCGCGACCCCGCCGGCGTCCTCGCGAATCGGTGAGACGGTGAGGCCCAGGTGCGAGGCGGCGCCGCCAGTGAGCGGCACCGCCCGCCGCACCACCGGCTTCGACGTCGTGAGGCACTCTTCGAGCACGTCGGCCAGGGGTCCCGCGTCCTTCAAGACTTCGCGGTAGGGTCCTTCCCAGCGGTTTCCCGCCAGTCGGAGCATCGTCTGACCCGCCGGGTTGAGGGTGCGCACGATCCCCTCGCGGTCGACGACGAGCAGACCCGACGTGAGGCTGGCGACGATCTCGCTGCTCAGGCGTTCGGAGGCCTCGGCGCGAGCCTTCATCGCACGTTCGCCGTCGCGGAGCTTGCGAACAGCGTCCTCCATCGCGGCGGCCATGAAGGCCGTCTCGCTTCCGGTTTTCTTGTCGTCTCTGGTCGCGGCGCGCGCGGCGGCGAAGATGCGAAGAATGGCGTAGGCGAGGACGCCCGACAAGGCGGCCACGATCGCGGTGAGACCGAGGAAGAGGTAGCCGCTCTGGGACATGGGGATCAGCCAGCTTCCGGCTGCCAGCTTCCAGCTAAGAACTTTCAGATCCTAGTCGAACGAACGAGTTCTGAGAGGTCTTAGCTGGCAGCTGGAAGCTGGCAGCTGGAAGTCTATTGCGTCGGCCTCAGCAGTTGCCTGAACGTCAGCGTGTTGACGTCGCGGAACATCGGCGTGCCCGGCGGGAGCAGCGCCGGCGTCAGGAAATCGTTGTCGAAGTTGAAGCCGCGGGTCGGCGCCCCGTAGACGTTCGTGCAGCATTTGTAGCTGCCGACCGCCTGCCGACTGGTGAAGAAGCTGACGATGGAGCCCCGGTAGTTGAGCGTCGCGCCGCCCCACCCTTCGAGTAAACGCAGGAAGTTGTGCGCGCCGCCGTCAGTGCCGAAATCCTGGGCCGACGCCCAGCCCGTAGGACGCGGGAACAGCAGACTCTTGCCGCCGACGATCGCCACGCGATAACCCGTGGTCGCCGCGGCGCGATTGGCAGGGTTGGCGGGATTCACGAACGAACGGATGTCGTTCCAATTATTCGACAGCAAGGTCACGGCGTCGGCGATAATCGCGGCCGGCACGTGCGGGTCGGCAAGCGTGTTGTTAGCTTGCGCATTGTAGTCGCCCTGCACGTAGACGGGATTCTCAGACGCGATGGTCAAGCCGTTCGGCAAGTTGCCCAAGCCGCCGTTGACGATCTTCAGGGCGCGGCGGAAAAACAGCGCGCGATTGGCGCGCGCGACCAGCGGTTTGACCGCCGCCGGGGTGTTGGTGGCGACTTGCCCACCCGCGCAGTTCACCCCCACGGGCGCTCCAATCCCCAGGTTCGCATTGGTGAGAACTTGTGTGACGAGCGTCGCGGCGTGCAGCGGATTCGGGTAACCGGTAACGCAGGGTGAGCCGGTGGGGGTCAGGACCGGAAAGGTCGGCACGTTGCGCGCAATCCGGCCATAGAGGTCGAGCGCCCCGTTTGCGTTCGCGTCTTCGCCGGGGTCTGGCAGCCCGCCATTGGGCGTGCCCGCGGCACTGTCTGGAGTGACCGTGTCTTCGTAGCCGAATTCCCCAGTCTCGGCTGGAGCTCCGGCCTGGTTCTTGTTGCCGCGGCGGTCGGAAAAGTACACGATGTAGCCGTTGTCGTTCTTGGCATTCACTCCGTTTGGAGCGCCAACGCCTGCGAACTGCCCCGCGAGCCAACGGCGGAGGTTGTTGACGTCGAGCTCGACGTAGTGCATCACGCCGGCGAGCGCAATATCGGTCGAGGCGACGGCAGTCGCGTCACGTGTCTGCGCTTCACGAGCGTCGTAAAGCGTGTTCGGCCAGTAGTCGTGCTCGTTGTCGCTCACAGCAGTGACAACGCCACCAACGACCGTGACGCCGCAAGCCCCCAGGTTCATCGGAATGTCTCGCAGCCGCTGCAATCGGATAATTGCGCTGGGGTTCGGCTCGGGGCAGACGTCGTTGACGCCGCCGGCGCCGTCGGGGATGCTGTTCCATCGGTTCGCGATCGCACGATCCCAATCGGCGAGGTTACGCCCCGCGATCCCAAGCGACAGGACCTCGCCGGTCACATCCTGCCAGACGCCATTGGTGGGCGTCGTGCCCTGACGCTGAATCTCAATCTTGATGAAGCCGCCGAGCACTGACTCGTTATGCACGCCTTTGTAAACGCTCCCATGAAGCGCGCCAGCGACGTTCAGCGCTGGGCCTGGTCCCCATGCTTCACCCGGCGTCTCGTAGTTCCCGAGAGGAGCGCGGGGCAGTGCCGGGTTCGCGGGTAGCGGCGCGTAATCGAATGCCTTGTTGACGGCAAGGGCTCTGAACAGTGCAACCGGCTGAGTCGCCTGCGTCACTGTCGGCAACTGCTGAATCTCTTCGGCCGTGTCCGACAGAAGGATGCGAACGGCCGCCTGCCCGAAAAACCGCTGGTCGTACACGAGCCGGGCCGCGCCGACGTTCTCGTTCGAGTTCACGGCCGGCCGTCGAATCAGGTCAATCGGCCTGGCGCCCTGCGAAACGAGCGGCAAGTCTAGCCGGCGCGCGCCGGTTCGACCGTTGCGGATGTTGCTCGAGTAGGTGCCAACAGATAGCGTCGTCCAGTTTGGTTCGTTCAGGACGGCTGGATTGTTGGTGACCAGGCTGCCCTCGGTTCGCGTCAGGTTGCGAAAGGTCGCTGGCGCGGCGCGAATGACCCGCACCGTTCCGGTGTAGTTGGTATTCGTATCCCAACCGTTCGACAGGTTGGTCCGAATCACTTCGCCAACCGCCGTGACCCGGTCGCCAAGCGTCAGCGTCGTGCCATTGCCAGACGCCAGAAAGAGGTTGGCATTGGTGTGCACGCGGCCGCCGAAGTTGAAGTCGGGACCGGCGAAGAAGCTCAAATCGTTCTCGGAAAAGAGGCCAAACTGAAAGACCGGAACGGCGACGGTCTGCAGGGTCCGCCGCATCCGGACCTCGGCGCCGCCGCGCGACCGCGCCGTCACGGTGATGTTGTACGGCGTGATGATGCCGCGAAAACCCTGGTAGGGCCCGGCGGAAATCGTGCTGCCTGCCGCATTCTCGGGCGCGGGATTGCCCGACCCGTCCGGCGTGAAGATAATCCGGTACCCGGACGAGCCATCGGGATCCATAAACTGAAATCCCGGCAGCGCCGGCGGCGTCGCCGTCAACGTGCTGATTCGGGCTGCATCCGGCGAGAAGTCCTGCGTGAACAATCCGGACAGGTCCGAGGTCAGCTGCTCGAGGCCCGCGTGCGCCGCGGCGTACGCCTGCGTCTGGTCGCGGTCGAGGCCGCTGGCGCGCTGGTCGGCGACGATCGCCGTGACAAACCCGACCATCAGCGCCGACACGAGCATCATGACCATCAGGGTCACGAGCAGCGCGATGCCGTCCTGGCGCCGCGCAACGGACTGTCGTGAAGAAGCATTGAAAGGCATGACTGCGGTCCTTATCGATACCGGTCGACGAATGCCAGGCTGCGGAGGCTCACCTGGGTGACGAGCGTGTTGTGCATGAACTGGCGCGTCGCGCGAAGCGGCAGCCGCGATCGAGCCGACAGCGCGATGTTGACCTTGCGAATCTGATTGGGAGAGCAGACCCGAGGGGCGCAGGCCCCGGTGCCGTCCAGATCGGCGTCGTTCATTCGCACGTTGGTCGGATTGTCGACGCCGTCAGCCAGGTCGTAGCTGATCGTCAGGTTCTCGACATCGAAGGCGACCACCGTGCCGAGCGTGTTGTCGAAATTGATCGGATCCCCGTTGTTGCTCCGCCGGATGAGGCGTGGCCGCCGGGGATCGGTCGTCACGTCCAGATAGTAGGTAATCATCCGGATGCGTGTCGCGGTGGTGTTCACGAACACGGCCGGCGCGACGGGTGCGGTGTCGGCTGGCGCCAGCGCGCGCAACTGCGCCAGCGTCCCAGCCGGGGCCGCGGGCTGATTCAGATTGAGCGAGTCACCGGCGTCGAAGAACAGCTGCTGTCCAGCCACCCGCGTCACCTGTACGAGAGAGCTGTTGTTCCCCTTCGACAGCATCAGCAGGTCGCCGGCTTCGACGTCGTCGGCACCCCCGTTCGTGATATTCACGGCCGGATCGATCCTGATACTCGAACCGTTGGCGGCAAACGAGGTCAACCGCACCTGGTCGAAGGCACTGTCGGCGGCAATCATCGTAATCATGTCCGTCGGCTGGCCGCTGTCGGGCAGTTGAGGGCCGCGTCCGGGTCCTGGCACGATCGCGCTGAACTGCTCGCACACAGTGTCGGGCGTCGCGTCGTTCGGATCAGGCGGACAAAACGACCCGCCGTCGAGTTGCAGGTTCGAGTCGATCGGACCGGGGAGCTGGACCGGGACGACCCCAGCACCGCTCGCCAGGCCGACGACGCGGCCGGCGGGCAGCCCCTGTCCGACCTGCATCGAGTCTCGAACCATCATGTCCATGGCCGTTCGAAGCCCGTTGTTCAGATCGGTTACCTGCGTCGCCGTGTCGGTCGCCTTGATGGCGTCGTTCATCGCGAGCATCGTCGCGCCGAGGATGATCGTCGTGATTGCCATCGAGAGCAGCAATTCAATCAACGTGAAGCCACGCTCGTGACCTGCTAGTCGCGCCGCGCGTTCGATTCGCGGCTGAACGACGATACGGCTTGGACGGTAGCGCATGGTCGAGCCTCAGGAAATCGCCGAAATGTAGGTCGTCAGCTCGTAGACACGCTCGGGAATGCTGACGCCGTCCTGCACCACCATGCGCCCGTAGCGGACCCGGACACGCAGCCGCCGCAGATTGGGATTGGCCACACCGTTGATCATGATCTCGCTGATCTCGATTTCTCTCGTATAGCTCGTGAGCTCCATGCGGGTGTCATCCTGGGTTCCGAGGATGTTGTCCGCGCCTGGCTTCATCGACACCGCGATCCCGGCGGCCGCGTCGTCGGCCGTGTTCACCAGGCCGTCTTCACCGGCGTTGTTGAGATCTTGCGGGCCGTCGAGAAAAACTCCCGCGGGTGCTCCCGCACACGCTGCATCGCGGGCGGAAGAGACGTTGTAGATCTGGCACCAGCTGATGACGCGCGTGTCGCGTGCCGTGTGCACGCTCTCAACCGCTTCTCTGGCCTTCTCCCTGGCAATGAGCGCCGCCGAGGAGCCTGATAGTTGATTCAGACCGAGGATGAACACGCCGGCCATGCTGAGCAGGCCGGTTGCCAGGATCGCCATCGCGATTAACACTTCAATCAGCGAGAAGCCGGCCTCGCCCGTCGCGGTGACCCTGATCCGGTCGGCTGATGCCTTGTCCTCGAATGTGAGTAATGAATTCGTCATGGCTCTACTCCACCCACTCGCGTCCGTTCCAACGCCACGCGCGAAGAAGCGCCGTCGCTCCGAAGATCGTGATAGCTCGCGGGCTGAGCTTGTCTCCGCTGATTGACAGGAACAGCGTACCGTTGAGTGCGTCGCCCTGTTGGTTGACGAAGGTTCCTTCGCTGGTGAACATTCGCGTTGGCGAGGGTCCGAAAGCCACCGCGGAGCCCATGCCCGCTCCGAACCCGTCCGGGGTATCGGGCACGTCGGGTTCGAGTCGAAACTGCATGCGATTCTCGAGCTCCACCGTCCGCAGCAGCGTCGTGCCCGTCACCACTCCCCCCGCGCCGATGTCTTCCCGAAAAGTTTGCAGAGCGTTCAACCCCACGGCAACGACTCGAACGTTGCGGCGCTGGCTGATCGCCGTCTCGCGAGCGTTGCGTAGAGCTTCCATCGCTTGTCCTATCCCAGCCTCGGCTCGCGCGTGCCGTGCAAACGACGGAGACACCATGATGGCGGTCGCTGTCAGCACACCCATGATTGCAACGACGACGAGCACTTCGAGCAGCGTGAAGCCCGACTCGTCCCGAATGCTCCTGCGGTATTTCTCATGCATGGCAGTTACGGCGACCTTACGCCTCGCTAAATCGTCCTCGGTCGGGCAGAAAAGCAAGTGATGTTCCATCGGGGGTTAACTTATTGTTTTTACAGGTGTTAGATGCTGTCGAACACAGTCCTGTCGGTGCGGAGTGCGCCGCGACGTTCCAGAACGGAACAGACGATCAACAGAATTGTAACTGAGGGGAGAAACCGGCCGTTTTATTGATAAAACCCGACGTACCAGTCGATGATCTGACGGCCGATGAGTGAGGCGACGAGCGCGGCGATCGACAAGAATGTCCCGTACGGCAGCGCGTACTTCATCCCGCCGCGCTTGAAGGCAATCACGAGGAGGCCAATAACCGATCCCAGGACAGACGACAGGACGAGCGTCAGTATCATGAGCTGCCAGCCCAGGAACGCGCCGATCATGGCGAGCATCTTCACGTCGCCCCCACCCATCCCCTCCTGGCCGGAGTAGCGGTAGTAGGCCTCCCCCACCAGCCACAGGACACCGCCTCCGGCAACGACGCCGATGAGTGCGTCAACGAGGCCGGGAGGGAGCATGGTAGCAAATAGCAGGCCCACCACTATCCCCGGCAGCGTAATCACGTTTGGCAGCAGATGATGTTCGAGGTCGATGGCAAAGAGCACGATCATCGCGCTCGCAAAGACCAGGCGCGGCACCAGGATGATATCGGGTCCGAACACCTGGTAGTGCGCGACGAAGATTCCCGCGGTCAGGATCTCGACGATCGGGTAGCGAATCGAGATCGCGGCTTTGCACTTCCGGCAGCGCCCGCGCAACAGGATGTAGCTGAGGACCGGGACGTTGTCGAACCAGCGCAGGATGTAGCCGCAGTGCGGACAGCTCGATGCCGGCCGGACGATAGAACCGTGGCGCGGCAATCGATGGATGCAGACGTTGAAAAAGCTGCCGACCGCCAAGCCGAGGATCCCGATCGCAACCAGGCCGATCGCGTCGATGGTCATGAGGGAGGCCGCCGGTCTGGATTGGGGATCGGCCGGTCCAGATTGGGCATCGGCTGCAACGGCGACGTCTTCGACACGCTGGCGCGTCCGGTCGCCGGATCGAGCTCGATCGGTGTCCCCGTCGGATCGGTCGGAACCTGGCGAAGAGGGGTGCGGCGCATCAGTGCCTCCCAGGTCAGTGGCTCGCCTGGTGGCGCAGGGTAGCGCCTGATGAAGGCGTCGATCTGATCGATGAGGTCCAGCGCGTCGAGCTGAAGCAGACGTCGTTCCGCGTTCTGCCGGAGCCATTCCTGGTCGGACTGCAGCATCTGCTGCCACAGAAAACGCGCGGCGGCGCGGTCGTTGCCCGACGTCAGCATGCTCGCCGTCAGCGGTGAGAGCCAGTTCGGCGCGTCCGGCTGTTCCTGAGCCCGCTGAAACCACGACGCTGCAGCTTGGTAGTCCTTGGTGTGCCAGTAATAGACGAAACCGATGTCGTAGTAGTACTGCCACTTTCCTGGCTGTGCCGCGATGCCCTTGCGGAGCAGCCGCTCCGCCTGATCGGGCCGCCCGGGCCCACCGGGAACCGCCTCACTCAAAAAGATGGCGCCGAATCGGTACGCGATCGTGAAGTAGGGATCGAGCGTCGTCGTCAGATCGAGGAGAGGATAGAGAAGCTCGTAGCGGCGGGGGCCGCTGCCGGTGCGCCGATCGCCGCCGTAGTGCTGGATGGCGCGAATCCAATAGACGTCGGCGGCAAGCGCGTCGAAGCCGAGCGTCATCCGCTTCACCGCCTCCCCCGAGCGCACGTAGAGGATCCGTTCGGCCACTTGCTCGCGCATCGTATAGGTGCGGTCGCGAATAGTCTGGAGGACGACCGCACTCACCAGACAGACGATCGCGGCAGCCACGAGAAGCGGACCCGCTGACCTTGGCACCTTGGGCACCCTACTTGAAATCCCTTCGCGAAAAGATCAACGTCGCCAGCAGCAGCAGCCCGGCGATGTACGCGAGGCCGTAAGCGGCCGTGATCACGAGATAGCCGGCCGGAACCGCCACTCCGTGCACCACCTCAGTCTTGACGTCGAACGCCGACAAATCCGGCAGCACGTGATAGAGCCCGCGCGCCAGCCATTGCGCGGCGCGCGAGTCGACGACGCGCTCGAAGTTGCGCAGGTCCGCGTTGAAGTGCCCGACGATGTAGAAGCCGAACGTCAGCGCGGCCGAGAGCAGCGGCGTCGAAAACGTGGAGAAGAAGAGCGCGATTGCGGTAATGAGCATGAGCTCGACGAAGATCAGGAACAGCGCCTTGAGGAGCGCCGGGTCGATCCCCGGTGCGTCCCAGCCCGATTGAGCGAGCGCCGTCTCGGTCCAGGTCATGTAGGCGAGCACGGCGTAGATCGCGGCGGTCATGACCGCCACGTTGACCGCGAGGGTCAGCACCAGCCCGGCGTACTTACCCAATACGAACTGCGGCCGGCTGATCGGCTTGGCGAGCAGCGCGTAGATACTGCGGCGCTCGACCTCTTTCGACACGAGACCGATGCCAATGAAGATAGCGATGAAGAGGCCGAAGACAGCGGTCGCCGCCAGTCCGAGATCCTTGATGATTTTCACGTCCTGCCCGGCAGTGAGCTGCCCGAGCAGATACGACGAGGCAATCAGCAGGACGGCAAAGAAGACCAGGTTGTAAAGGACGCGGTCCCGGACCGACTCGCGGAATACGCTGACCGCGATGCGGCTAATCGCGCGCACGAGCGCCCTCCAGGCCTGACCGCGCCGAGCCGGCCTCCGCCACGCGACGGACGAAAAAGTCTTCGAGCGTCTCGCGAATCGGATTGAGCGACACCGGCTTGGCACCCATCGCGGCGAGATCCGCCAACACCCGGTCGGGCGGGGAATCGAGCGACAGCTCGACCGCATAGCGCCCAGCGGAGATTTCGGTCGTTCGGCGAGCAATCGGCGCGAGGCTTTTGAGCATGTCGGGCGTCACGTCAGCGACGACGAGCTCCCAGCCGCGAACTTCGAACGCGAGGATCTCGTTCAGCCGACCGGCCGCAACCAGCCGGCCTCCGGCGACGACGGCGACCCGGCTGCAGAGCGCCTCGGCGTCGGCGAGGATGTGCGAGCTGAAGAACACCGTCCGCCCTTGATCGCGCAGCTGCAGTATCAGGTTGCGAACTTCGCGGCGTCCGAGCGGATCGAGGCCGGACATCGGCTCGTCGAGGAAGACGACCTCGGGGTCATTGATGAGCGCCTGCGCGATGCCGACGCGCTGCACCATCCCCTTCGAGAACTTGCGCAGCTGCAGCCGGCGCTCGGCCCCGATGCCGACGCGGTCGAGCGAAGCGGCGACACGCTTCTTGCGATCGGCGGCGTCGTAGCCGAAGAGCTGGCAGAAATACTCGAGCAATTCCTCGGCGGTCAGGTTGTCGTAGAAGTAGGGGTTTTCGGGAAGGTAGCCGATCCGCTGGCGGGTCGCGACATGGCCGACGGGCTGGCCAAGAATCTCGGCGCGCCCCGACGTCGGGAAGATCAGCTGCATCAGCAGCTTCAGCGTGGTCGTCTTGCCCGCGCCGTTCGGTCCCAGAAAGCCAAACACTTCGCCTTGCTCGATCGCGAGCGAGAGCCGATCGAGCGCACGGTACGGCCGCTTTCTCCAGAAGCCGACCGCATAGTCCTTCGTCAGATCGTCGATGCTTATCGCTGGGGGCATGTCGCGTGTCGCGCGGGGGACATGTCCGGCGCTACTTGGCCTTCTGAAGCTCCAACTGGATCAGGACCTCGAAGTACTGGGCCGGAAGCACCTGTTCGAGCTTGCGGCCGTTGATGAAGAACGTCGGCGTCGAGCGGACACCGAGCAGCTGGCCAAGGCCAGCATCGGTCTTGATTTCTTCCTTCGCGCGCGCGTACTGGGCGTCGAAGTCTGTGATTCCACCGACCGTGCGCGCCGCATCCTTCACCTGCTCGGGCGTGAGCTGCGGCGGGCCGATGTGCGAAAAAATCCAGTCTTCCAGCTTATCGGACGTGCCCTTGCCCTTCGCCATGATGACCGACGCGGCTGCCTCGCACGATGCGTAGTGGTTGCCGCCGGGCACGCCGGGGTTGCACTCCGGCTCGAGCGGGTAATGCTTGACGACGTACTTCACCTGGCCACTGGCCACGTACTTCGGCAGGACCTGCTTGTAAGTTTCGTAGGTCAGCTTGCAGGCCGGGCACTGGTAGTCGTTGAACTTGACGATCACTACTTTCGCGCCGTCGGCTGGCACCGGAACTTCGCTCTTCGGCTGCACCTCCCACCACTGCGCGATCTTGACGCGATCGTCCTCCGTCACCGTTGGCATCGGCGCCTGCACAGCAGCCGCCACCCCGCCAGCCGCCGCATCCCCCGGGAAGGCGGCCACCGCGATCGCCGTGCCGGCGACCAGGAGGAGCGTGACGGCCAGCGCAAGCGGACTCGAGACGAGCGTGCGCATGTCGCGACGGGCGCGATCGGGCAAAGTCTTCATGGGGAAGGTCGTGGCTCCACCGGAAACGAGAAAGATACCGATCACGGCAACATAAGTAATCGCGCAGAGGATACAGAACGTCTTGAGCACGAAGTACGAGGCCCAGCCAAGATAGAGGACAAACGCGAGCGCCAGCGTCGACAGCGCGAAGATGTAGCCGGGCACGTTCTCGCGCGATTTGCAGGCGGGCTTCCCGGCCAGGCCCGCAATTGCCAGCACTACCGCAAAGTAGAGTACGCCGCCGAGCGCCACCGGTACGCCCCCGAGGCTCCCATAGCGGCTCAAGTAGGCTTGCGTGCAGCTAATGGTGGTGCTCACGTCGCAGGCGCTCGTGTACGAGGTGTCGGTGAGCAGCTGGTAGTGGACGTAGCTCGACATCAGCGACGCGGCCAGGCCGGCCACTGCCAGTCCGAGAATCAAGTTGCGCTGCAACGCTGTCATACGAATCACTCTACTTGACCATGCCGCGCATCTCTTCGCCGAGCGTCGGCGGCCCGGTGTCGGGCATCTTGCCGCCGCCGAAGGTCTCGGTGTGCTCGTAGATCACGTGATCCACGTTCGTACCGAAGAACCGGCCGCCCGTCACGCCCGGAATCACCGGGTCCGCCGTGACGTGATACGCGCTCAACGGCGTTTCGCCAGTGCAGGTCAGGACAGGCTCGGACACTTCCGTCCCGTCCATCGTGATCCGGTAGCCGCTCTTATCGACCTCGTCTGCGCCGGTCAGATCGGGGCTCAGATAGGGAGCCGCGGATCCGGGGTTAGGCTTGCCGAGGCTCGGCAGGCTCGGAGCGAACTTCTGGTTGCCGCAGGTCTGCATGAAGGAAAACTGAGCCTGGTTGATGGCCGTCAGCGAGGCAATCGCGGACGTCTCCGCAGCACGGAGCCGCGCGTGCCGGTAGTTCGCCATCGCGATTGTGGCCAGAATCCCGATGATTAACAGGACCAGCAGCAGCTCGATCAGGGTAAAGCCGCGCGAGTCGCGCACACCATCAGCTTACCATCCTCAGCGCGGCCCCGAGCCTCTCGAAGGGCCACCGGGCTCGGGTCGGGCGAGTGTAAAAATGTGCACTCCTTACTATGAAAACTGGGCGTCTGACTACTGGATGGGCGTCGCTCCGCCCCCCGGGCCAATCTCCGCCTCTGTCGGCGGTCCGCCGGACGCACTGAAGAAGATAGCCCCCGCGCTCGACGTGGCGAAGCTCCGGACGCCCGTCCGGTTAGTGGTGATTGGGGCACCTGTCAGGTAGTAGCCGCGCCGCGTGTTGACGCCGTTGCAGTCCGGCTGGGCCGGCGCCGCCGAACCCGGATCCAGGACGATCACGTAGCCGCTCTTCTGCGAAGGGTCGGCCGCAAACTCCGTAGAGAGAAAGCCTTGGCTGCCCCCCGGGCAGGGTTGTGTGAGTACCGATAACCGCGTCGCGTAAGAGCCGGAGGCGGCCACGTCGGAATAGGCGGCCTCCGCAGTGTTGATCGTCCGCAGCGACCCAATCGCGGAGACCTCGTTGCCAGACATCTTGGCCCGCAGCAGCGACGGAATCGTCACCGTGGCGAGGACGCCGATGATCGCGACCGTGATGAGCAACTCCACCAGGCTGAAGCCCGTCGCGTTCAGAGGGCCCGTGTTCTCCGGCTTGCGCATGATCCCTTGTCTGCCTCTCTCGATTCGAAAAGACTCTCTAGATTCAAAAAAAAGGGATGCCCGATAACCGGGCATCCCTTCGTGTAGGCCGTCGACCGTCCGAGTTACTGGAGGGGCGTGGTGCCGGCGACGCCGCCCGCCGGGTCGAAGAAGATCGTGCCAGCCGCCGTCGTGTTGAAGCCGCGGGTGCCCGTGCTGCCGATAACCTGCGGAAACGCCGTGGCGGTGAAGTCGGTGTTCGTCGGCGCCGCGTTGCAGTCGTCCGGGCCGGCGGTGCCGTTTCCAACGAGGTCGACGTCATAGCCGCTCTTGATGACGCCCGTGCCCGATCCGCCCGTGACGCCCGGCGTCGTGGGGTTGAGGTCCGGCGAGATGAACCCCTGGGTGCCGCCGGCGCAAGCCGCGCCGAGAATCGTCAGGCTCGTCGCATACCCGCCCTGACCGGCCGCTGCCGAGTAGTTGACCTGCGCGCTGTTGACGGCGCGCATCGAACCGATCGCCGAAGACTCGTTACCCGACATGCGGGCGCGGAGCAGACCCGGAACCGCGATGGCGGCGATGATGCCGATGATCGCCACGACGATCAGCAGCTCGATAAGCGTGAAACCCTTCTGGTTGCGAACCTTCATTGTCGTCTCTCCTCAGATAGCGAAGTTGTGTGTGTTGGCCGCGGGGACTGCCCGCGTCGGCTCCCGACTGGTCACTCCCAGCGGCCGACGGTCAGCCATTCAGCAACGGCAATGCCAGAGCGCGAAGATCCCAACTGACTACCCGTAACATGTTGCACTAAAGAGAGTTGTTGTCTCATAACCGCCTGCCAATTACCTTGAAATCACTGCCAAATTTTGGCGACCTGACAATTTGTGTCGCCCGACGTTGTCAGAAAGTGTCCGTGTGCGGAATCGGCGTTCGGCGTCGGCGGTCGGAGTTCTGGCCGCGTGCTTCGAGCGCTTCAGGGTCATCCCGAGCACCGAGCGCCGAGCGCCGACTACTTGAGGTCGTACTTCTTCATGTAATACCGGAACGACCGGAAGCTCATACCCAGGAGCTCGGCGGCCTTGACCTTGACGCCGCCGGCCCGCTTGAGCGCTTCCGCGATGTACTCGCGCTCGATGTGCTGGACGTGTTGCTCGAGATCGAACCCGTTGTCGGGGAAGTTCTCGGTTGGCGCCGCCGTGCCGGCCGCCGCGGCCGCGGCCCCGCGAATCTGTTCGGGAAGGCTCTCGACCAGGATGGACGGCGTGCGCTCGAGCGCCACCGCCCGTTCGATCGCATTTTCCAGTTCCCGGATGTTCCCGGGCCAGCCGTAGGCCTGCAGGCAGGCCATCGCCGCACCCGAGATGCCGGTGATCTTCTTCCCCATCTCGGTCGCAAAACGGACCACGAAGTGATCGGCGAGGAGGGGAATATCTTCGACACGCTCGCGCAGCGCCGGCAGGCGAATCGGGATGACATTGATTCTGTAGAAGAGGTCTTCCCTGAACGTCCCTTCGACCACCATCTTCGCCAGGTCGCGATTGGTCGCCGCGATGACGCGAATGTCTGCCTCGACCTCCTCGGTGCCGCCGAGGCGCCGGTACTTCCGCTCCTGCAGCACGCGCAGCAGCTTCACTTGCACGAGTGGGCTCATCTCGCCGATCTCGTCGAGGAAAATCGAGCCCTTCTCCGCCACCTCGATGAGACCCTTCTTGTTGGTGTCGGCGCCGGTGAAGGACCCTTTCATGTGCCCGAAGAGCTCCCGAATCGAGCAGCGTCTCGGAGAGGGCGCCGCAGTTGAGCGCGACAAACGGTCTCTCCTTCCTGAGCGAGTTGAAATGGATCGCCCGCGCCGCCAGCTCCTTGCCGGTTCCCGACTCCCCCGTGATGAGCACGGTGCTGCCGGTTGGCGCGATCGTCTCTATCAGCTGGAATACCGACAGCATCGTGTCGCTGCGGCCGATGATGTTCGAGAACTTGTGTGAGCTCTGCAGTGCCCGCTTCAACAGCACGTTCTCGCGCTGGAGATGCTTCCGTTCGAGCTCCTTCCGCACCCGCAGCCGCAGCTCGTTCGCGGCGCTCGGCGACTTGTGCACGTAGTCGGCCGCGCCGAGACGGAGCGCCTCGACCGCCGTGTCCGTCGACGCAAACGCCGTCATGACGATGCTGATGATCTCGGGGTCGATGCTCTTGGCCTCGCGGAGGACGTCGACACCGCTCATCTGCGGCATCCGGATGTCGGTAATCAGGATGTCGACGCGCTGCTTCTTCAACAGCTCGATCGCCCGGACCCCGTCGTCGGCCACCAGCACCTCGTAGCCGTCGCGCTTGAGCACAATCGACAGCAGCTCACGCATCGAGCGTTCGTCATCGACGACCAGCACGCGCGTGGGCGCCGTGGTGACGGGTTCAGGTACGGTGTCGGTGGCCATGTTTTTTAGCTTCCAGCTGCCGGCTTCCAGCTGCCGGCTTCTTCGTCGTCACGTGGCTTCCGCCTTCAGGCGGAAGCGATGCCGCCCGGCTTCTAGCTTCTAGCTTCTAGCTCCTGATGCGCTTCAGCTCCCGGCAGCTTCACCATCACCGTCGTGCCCTTGCCACGCGCGGACGTCATCAATAGCTCGCCGCCGTAGTCGCTGACAATGCGGTGAACGATCGACAAGCCGAGGCCGGTCCCACGCGCGAAACCGCCGTGAAAGGGCTGCAGGATACCGTCAAGTTCCGTGGGATCGATGCCGATGCCTTCGTCGGTCACCGCAAGCGTGATCATGTCTGGTTCGCCGGGTGCCGGCTGTGCCGGCGCCGCCGCGAGCGTGAGCGTTCCGCCCTCGGCCATCGCCCGGAGCCCGTTGGTGGCCAGGTTCCAGACGATCTGCCGGATCTGCGCTTCGTCGGCGAGGCACCACACCGGTTCAGACGGCACATCGCAGCGGACGGCGTGCGTCTCGAGCAGCTCGGGACTGTTCTGAAGAAGCGTGGCCGCGTCGGTCACGATCTGTCGGACGTCGAGCCTGGCGGAGGCATTTCGCTGCGGCCGCGCATAGGCGAGAAAGCTGCGAATCGTTTCGTTGAGCCGATCCGATTCGCGGAGCACGATGTCCATCAATTGCGACTGTTCGTCGCTGAGCGGCAGCTCCTGCCGGAGAATCTGCAGCGAGCCCGACATCGACGCCAGCGGGTTGCGGATCTCATGCGCGATCCCGGCCGCCATCTCCCCCACCGCGGCCAACCGCTGCTGGATGCGGGCTTCACGCTCGTGCCGACGAGCGTCGGTCACGTCCTGGAACGTGAAGACAAACCCGACTTCGCCGCGCGGCGTGCGCAGAATCGCGGTGCTGATGCCGAGCTCGATGTCGCGGCCGTCGGCACACTTGAATACGTACTCGACGCGTAGCAATTTCGGCCGCCCCTCACGCAACCCGAAGAGCTCGGCGAATTCCGACGGCAGCTGAAGGACCTCCGACGCGTGACGGTGGACGACCTGGGCGGCCGTCGAGCCGGTGATCCCTTCGGCGGCCTTGTTGAAGCTCAGGATCCGGCCCTCGATGTCGGTCGTCGCCAGTCCACCGGTCAGGCTGCTGATCACGTGGTCGCTGAACGCCTGAAGATCGGCCAGCTGGTTCGACGCTTTCTCGAGCGCGGCGCCGGTACGGCGCAGGCGCTCCGCCAGCAGGCCGCTCAGCGCGGCCACGGCCAGGAACCCGAAGATGTTGAGAAAGACGATGAACAGCGCGACGCGCTCCTGCGGCCGCGAGTCGGCGCCGACGACCACCGGCAGAGCGGGCGTGCCGAAGTACTGCGCGCTCGCGAGGCCAGCATACAAGAGCGAGCTCAGCACGCCGACCATCATCCCGGTCCGCTGCGACTGGATCGTGCTGGCCGCAATGATCGGCAGCGTATAGAGCGACGTGAAATAGCTCGAGACTCCGCCCGTCAGGTAGACGAGCGCCGAGACGATGACCGCGTCGCAGGCCAGCTGCACGTCGACGAGCCAGCGGTGCTGCTCGGCGTGGCGAAGCAACAGAACGTACAGGACGGTCAGCGCGTAGGTCAGGCCGATCAGAAAGAAGAAGGGATTGATCGGCAGCGATCCCGGTGCCTGAATCTGAATCAGAATCGCCGACCCGAGCAGGAGCGTGACGACCGCGGCGCGGCCGCCAATCAACCACAAGAGTCGGCGTCTGAAATTCGGAGTCATTTCTCTTGGTTCAAGGTTCAGGGTTCAAGGGTTCATGGTTCGGTTCCGACGAAAGAACCCTGAACCATGAACCTTGAACCCTGAACCAGCCGTTATCCCGTCAACTTGCTGATCAGATCAAAGATCGGCATGTACATCGCGATGACGATGCCACCGACGACGACACCGAGAAATGCGATCATGATCGGTTCGAGGAGCGTCAGCATGCCGGCCACCGCCGAGTCGACTTCGTCTTCGTAGAAGTCCGCGATTTTCGACAACATCGTGTCGAGGGCGCCGGTCGTCTCACCGACGTTGATCATCTGCACGACCATCGACGGGAACACGCCCGTCTCTTTGAGCGGCCCCGACACGGTTTCGCCGCGCTCGATGCCGGTTCGAGTCGTCA
The DNA here is from genome assembly GCA_963773005.1 of uncultured Acidobacteriota bacterium. Lineage (GTDB taxonomy): Bacteria > Acidobacteriota > Vicinamibacteria > Vicinamibacterales > 2-12-FULL-66-21 > DATBJJ01. The sequence goes on along the minus strand of CAVYZR010000008.1, from coordinate 397,847 downwards.
GAATCGCTTTTTCGACGATAGCATTGCCGGAGGTGCGGGCCGTGATGTCGAGGCCGTCGAGAATCGGCACGCCCGAGGAGAGAAGCGTCGACAGCGTTCGGCAGAAACGCGCCACCGCAACCTTGCGCAGGATGTTGCCGAGGATCGGCACCTTCAGCATGATCGCGTCGATCATGTGACGCCCGCCCTCGGTCGCATAGTAGCGACGAATCAGCCAGCCCATCACGCCGAGGCCGATGACAATCAGCCAACCCCAGGCGACGACGAAGTCGCTCGCCGCGATGACGACGCGGGTCGGCATTGGCAGCTGGGCGCCGAGGCCCTGGAAGAGCGACGCGAACGTCGGAATGACCTTCCAGAGGATCGCGCCGACGACCAGCGCGGCGATCACGATGACGGCGATCGGGTAGATCATCGCCGACTTCACTTCACCCTTCAGCTTGACGTTCTTCTCGATGTAGACGGCGAGCCGCTTGAGAATGGTGTCGAGGATGCCGCCGGCCTCGCCGGCGGCGATCATGTTCGAGTAGAGCGCGTCGAAGGTCTTCGGGTGCTTCTTCATGCTGTCGGCCAGCGCCGCGCCCGACTCGACGTCCTCGCGGACCTTGAGGATGACCGCGGAGAAGTTCTTGTGCGGCTCCTGCTTGCCGAGGATGTCCAGGCACTGCACGAGCGGCAGGCCGGCGTCGATCATCACCGAGAACTGTCGGGTGAAGATCGCCAGGTTCTTGGCCGGCACGCCCTTGCCCGGCTTGGGCGCGCCAGGCTTCGCCTCCGCCTTGGCCTCGGCCTTGGCCGCCGCCTTGGCGGGATCGATGCGCGTCACCATGATCTGCTCGCGGCGCAGCGCCGAGACTGCTCCATCCATGGTGTCGGCAATCCGCTCGCCCGTCACCGTCTGCCCCGTTCGTGTACGACCCGAATAAGCAAATGTCGGCATAGATCCTCTGTAATCGCCTCAGGACTCAGGACTCAGGGCTCAAGCAAGATCCTCGAGTAAGCCATCGAAGGTTTTGCGTGAGCCTTGAGTCTTGAGCCCGTCCCTATCTCGCCGTCGTCGTCCTCGTCGGCATTCCCGGCCGATTCATTCCCGCTCCGGCGACCACGCCGGCGCCTCGGCTGATCATCTGTTCGAGCTCGTCTTTCTGGGACGAGGCACTCATCGCTGTCTCGATCGTGATCAGGCGCTTCTGGTAGAGCGTGACCAGGTTCTGGTTCATCGTCTGCATCCCGAGCTTTTCCTGACCTGTCTGCATCGTCGAGTAGATCTGATGCACCTTGTCGTCACGGATCAGGTTGCGGATCGCTGGGGTTGGCACCATGATCTCCAGCGACACGACCCGTCCCTTGCCGTCGGCGCGCGGCAGCAGCGCCTGACAGACGATGCCTTCGAGAACCAGCGACAGCTGCGTCCGGATTTGTCCCTGCTGGTGCGCCGGGAACACGTCGATGATTCGGTTGATCGTCTGCGCCGCCGAGTTCGTGTGCAGCGTCGCAAAGGTCAAGTGCCCCGTTTCGGCGATCCGCAGCGCCGACTCGATCGTCTCGAGGTCGCGCATCTCACCAATGAGGACGATGTCGGGGTCCTCGCGCAGGGCGGCGCGCAGCGCGACGCCGAAGCCGAGAGTGTCGGCATGGACCTCGCGCTGGTTCACGAGACATCCCTTGTGCTGATGGATGTACTCGATCGGATCTTCGATGGTGATGATGTGCTCGCGCCGCTCGGTGTTGATCTTGTCGATCATCGCCGCCAGGGTCGTCGACTTGCCGCTCCCGGTCGGACCAGTGACGAGCACCAGCCCGCGCGGCCGCTCGGACAGGTTACCGATCACCGCCGGCAGGCCGAGCTCGTTGAACGCTTTGATTTGTTCGGGAATGACCCGGTAGACAGCCGCGACGGCGCCCCGTTGATTGAACACGTTGCAGCGAAACCGCGCCACGCCCCTGATGCCGAACGAGAAGTCGAGCTCGAGGGTCTCCTCGAAGCGCTTCTTCTGGGCGTCGGTCAAGACGCTGTAGGCGAGCGTTTTGGTGTCGGCGGCGCCGAGCGGCGGCAGGTCGAGGACCTGCAGCTTCCCGTGCACGCGGATCTGTGGCGGCGTCTGCGTGGTCAAATGCAGGTCAGAGCCATCGTTGTCGACGAGCGTTTTGAGCAGTTCAGGTAATGTAGCCATCAGTCTCCAGCTATTTCATCGTCTCCCGCGCCACTTCCTCGATCGTCGTCACGCCTTCCATGACCTTTCGCAGGCCGCTGCGGCGGAGCGTGATCATGCCTTCCTCCACCGCCTTGCGCTTCAGCTCGAGGCCCGAGGCCCCGACGAGGATCAACTCGCGCAGCTCCTCGGTGACCTCCATGACCTCGTACAAGCCGACGCGCCCCTTGTAGCCGGTCTGGTTGCAGACTTCGCAACCCGTGCCGCGCTTCGGCATGACCTGCTGCGCTTCATCGGGCGTGAAGCCAGCCTCGACGAGCGCTTGCGGCGGCGTCGGGTGGTCAGTCTTGCAGGCGGCGCAGACGCGACGCACGAGGCGCTGCGCGCAGATCAGGTTGACCGAGCTCGCGACCAGGAACGGCTCGATGCCCATGTTCATCAACCGGTTGATCGTGCTGGGCGCATCGTTGGTGTGCAGCGTCGAGAGCACGAGGTGGCCGGTGAGCGCGGCCTTGACCGCAATCTCCGCGGTCTCGAAGTCACGGATTTCGCCGACCAGAATGATGTTGGGGTCCTGCCGCAGGAACGAGCGCAGCGCCGCCGCGAAGTTGAGGCCGATATTCTCTCGAACCTGAACCTGGTTGACGCCGACGAGGTTGAACTCGACCGGGTCCTCGGCGGTCATGATGTTGGTTTCGGTCGTGTTGACCTTCGAGATCGACGAGTAGAGCGTATTCGTCTTGCCACTGCCGGTCGGACCGGTGACGAGCACCAGGCCCCAGGGCTTGGCGATCGCTACCTCGAGCTTGCTCAACGACTCGTGCTCGAAACCGAGCTTGGTCATGTCGAGCATCAACTTGTCCTTGTCGAGCAGACGCATGACGATCTTCTCGCCGAAAAGCGTCGGCAGGCAGGACACGCGGAAGTCGATTTCCTTGGTCGCCCCCTCGACGGCGAAGCGGATCTTGATGCGGCCGTCCTGGGGCAGGCGCTTCTCGGCGATGTCGAGCTTCGCCATGATCTTGATGCGCGACGTGATCGCGTCGCGGAACTTCATCGGCGGCGCCATCACGTTATAGAGGATGCCGTCGATGCGGAATCGAACCCGGAACTCCTTCTCGTACGGTTCGATGTGGACGTCACTCGCCGCCTTCTGAATCGCCGACATCAACATCAGGTTGACGAGCCGGATGACCGGCGCCTCGCCGCCCTGGCGCTCGAGCGAGGCGACATCGATCTGCTCGAGCTCCTCGAGGAGCTCGACATCGTCGTCAACGATCTGCGCGGTTTCCTCGAGCGCCTTGGTGACCATCTCGAGGGTCGCGGCGCTCGTGAGGTTGGCGGCCTGCGGGTTCGGTTTGGGCTTGTCCGGCTTCTTCTGCGCCGCTACCGTGCCCAGGGAGACCTTCGGCGTGGCGGCCGCCGTCGGGTAGTACCGCTTGATCGCGTCTGTGACAGCCGTCTCGGACGCGACGACTGGCTCCACGTTGTAGCCCGTCATGAACTTGATGTCGTCCATGGCGAAGACGTTCGTGGGATCGGTAATCGCAATCGTCAGGGTCGCGCCGGACCGGCTCAACGGGACGATTTGATATTTCTGGGCGGTGTCGGCCGGGATCAGCTTGATTACCGACTGATCGATTTCAAACTGGGTCAGGTTGATCGAGGGCACGCCGTACTGCTTGCTGAGCAGCGACGTGATTTCCTCGTCGGTCACGAAACCGAGCTTGACGAGATTCAAGCCCAGCTTCCCGCCGTTCGTCTTCTGATAGTTGAGCGCCTCCTGCAACTGCGCAGGAGTGATGCGCTTTTCCTTCAGAAGCAGGTCGCCGATACGGACGGCCATCGTTACAACTCAGATCGCCTGCCTCGCCGAAGCGCGCGACGCGCGAAGGCGGGCCAGAAGTTGGCTGCGCAGATCACGACCGTCAGGCCGGACCACGTCAGTCGGCGAGGGAGAGCCCGCTGGGGGAGATGAGTAGTGTACATGGTTGACATTTTTTGTCAAGGCTGACGGACAAAAAAGACTTCTGACTGACACGAACGAACAATCAGGCCACGGGAAACACGAAACCGTGATTAGGGACCGAACGGCTGAGCCACGCGTGATTGAATTCGACACGAAATCTGTATCGGCAGATTCGGGGCTCGGGGCTTGGGATTCGGGGGGGCGGGGTTCGGGGTTCGGGGTTCGAGTAAGACCCTTGCTGCTCAAATTGAAGGGGTTCGAGGCCGAGCCCCGAGCCCCGAGTCAGTACACCAGCCGCGCCGCGACGCCCCAGCCGCGGTCGCCCGCGCGAGAGCCGAGCGTGACCTGGGCATCGACGAGCAGTGACCGGAAGGTCGCCACGCTCCCGCCCAGGCTATAGACCGGGGCGTGGCCCCCGGGTTCACTCCCGAGCGTGTTGAACCGAAAACCGCTCCGCAGCGACACCCGCTTGAGGAGCTGCGCCTCGGCGCCAGCGGCAACGTCTCGAATATCACCGAGCGACCCCGCGACGCGTTCCAGATCGACGTCGGCGGCGACAATCAAGCGGGGCACGCCGATGTAGGACATTCCCGCCCGCGTCTGCCGTTTCAGTTGCAGGGCATCGCCGCTGACGGTCGAGAAATCCGGTTCCGTGACATTGCGGACGGTCAGGCCGGCCCTGACGACGCCGAACGAGGCCATGACGCCGATGTCCGCGTCGAACTTGTTGGTCGACGCGTCGGGCAGCTCACCGGAACCGTCAAGGAGATCATCGCGATCCCCGGACGGAACCGCGCCCGACGCTGCCGAACCGGACACCCATTTCAGCGTCGACGCGACGGCAATACGATCCGTGAGCGACTGGACGAAGGTCACGCCTGCGTGGTGCGTCGTCAATCGTTCGAGCCGGAGACTCTGGGGATCGGCGGTTGGCGTCAGCGTCGTGGCGCTCAACCGGTAGTAGGTCACTCCGAAGGGGAGCGTGGTGAGCGCGATGATCGTGGCCGATTGGCTGCCGGCCTGGGCGATGTCTTCCGGTTCGGCTTTTCCCTGATTGTTGTCGATGAGCATGCTGAAGTACGAGCCCCCGAGCGCGAGACCCGCCGGATTCCAGTAGACTGCCGACGCATCGTCGGCAACACCGACAAACGCGCCGCCCATGCCCGCCGCCCGTGTTCCCAGCACTTCAAAGGTCTGCGCCGAGGCCTGTCGGGCGAGTGCCTGCATCCCGAGCAGCGCCAGCAGGACAGATATCAGCGATCTGCGCATCCTTGTGAGCTTAGCGTACGGGTCCGACGCGGCCTTTTGCCCTCGGCGTCGGCGGTTCGCGCCCGTCATGAGCCCGTCCCCTCGCCGGCCCCTAAGCCACTGACGGCGTTGAGGTTCTCTGGGCTGAATTGGCGAAACCCGCGGGGTGGTTCTGTCGTATTCTCCTGCAGTAAGATCTGACTGAACCTTTTCGGGGGCGCCGAGTGCCACCCGACTGAGACTCCCCATACCTATGACCAACACATCGACTGAAGCCGGGGCGAGCGTTGCCCCGATGGGCCTTTTGTCGCGTTTCATCGGTGTGGTCACGTCGCCGAAGGCCACATTCGAGGCCATCGTGGCGCATCCGCGCTGGCTGGGGATGCTGGCGCTCGTGACGATCATCGTCGCTTTGTGCGTTAGCCTTCCAATGACGACGGAGGCCGGCCGTCAGGCGGCGCTCGACAACAACGTCCGGCAGATGGAGAACTTCGGGGTCCAGGTCAACGACGAGATGTACGCCAACATGGCGAAGGGCATGCGCTACGCCGTGTACCAGACGTTTGCCAGCATTCTCTTTGTCGGACCGATCATCTCGGTCATCCTTGCCGGCATCCTCTACGGCGTGTTTGCCGTGCTGATGGGCGGCCAGGCTACGTTCAAACAATTGTTCGCGGTGTACGTGCATTCGACCGCCATCTCCGCGGTAGGACAGCTTTTCACGGGGCCGCTGAACTACTTCCGCGGCTCGATGTCCAGCGCCACCAACCTTGGCGTCCTGCTGCCGATGATCGACGAACACTCGTTCATCGGCAGGCTGCTCGGCATGATCGACCTTTTCCTGATCTGGTGGCTGGTCCTGCTGGCCATTGGCCTGGGCGTGTTATACCGGCGGCGTACACAGCCGATCGCGATAGGCCTGTTCGGTGTTTACGTGGTGATCATCCTCGCGGCGGCGGCTGTCATGAGTGCTTTTGGGAGAACGAATTGACGAGGAACAAGAAGATTCTCATCGGCGTCGGCGTCGTTATCGCGCTCGGGGGCATTGCCTTTGCCAATTTCAGGTTCAAGCGCACCGAAGGCGTCACCGTCAACACCGAAACGATAAAGTCGCACAACCTCGAGGCGATCGTGTCGGCGTCGGGCAAGATCCAGCCGAAGCGCTTCGTGAACATCAGCGCCGACACGATGGGCCGGGTTACCGACCTCGCGGTCAACGAGGGCGATCGCGTCAAGAAGAATCAATTCCTGCTGCAGGTCGACCCGCGCAACTGGCGGAGCGCCGTGCAGCGCACCGAAGCCTCGCTCGAGGCCGCGCGCTCGCAAACGCAGCAGCTCGTCGCCTCGATTGAGAGCGCGAAGACCGCCCTGAAGCAGGCGGAAGACAACCTGAACCGCCAGCAGCAGCTCTGGAAGGGCGGCCTCACGACGCGCGAGCTGGTCGACCGCGCCGAGAACGAGGTCAAGATGCGCCAGTCGGACCTCCGCTCCCAGGAGCAGCAGATCCAGACGCAGCGGCTGCGCATGCAGCAGGAGCAGGCCAGCCTCGAGACCGACCGCTACAACCTGAGCAAGGTCCGCATCGAGTCGCCGATCGACGGTATCGTCACGCGCCGCAACATCGAGGAAGGCGAGATGGTCGTCGTCGGCACGATGAACAATGCCGGGACGGTGCTCCTCACCATCGCCGATATGTCGGTAATCGAGGCCGAGGTCGAGGTCGACGAAACCGACATTCCGACGCTGACACTTGGCCAAACGGCGAAGATCACGATCGACGCGATCCCCGACAAGACCTTCACCGGCAAGGTCACCGAGATCGGCAACAGCCCGATTCAGACGACGGCGGCGGCGGCCGGCACACAGGCGACCAATTTCAAGGTGGTAGTGACGTTCGATACCGAGATCAAGGAGGTCCGCCCGGGCTTCACGTGCACGGCGGAGATCACGACTGCCACGCGCAAGGATGTCGTCGGCGTGCCAATTCAGGCGACCGCCGTGCGGGAAGTGGTGGTCGACGACAAGGGCGAGATCGTCCGCGAGCCACAGACCGAAGGCACGCGCCGGCAGAGACCAGGCGGGGTCCAGGCCTCCGAGTTGAAACCCGGGCAGTCCCGCAAGGAGCTCGAAGGCGTGTTCGTCGTGCGTGACAACAAGGTGCAGTTCGTGCCGATCAAGACCGGCATTGCCGGCGAGAAGTTCTTCGAAGTGCTCTCGGGCCTCAAGCAGGGCGACAGCGTCGTCGTCGGCCCGTTCAGCTCGGTCCGCGAGCTGGCCGACGGCGCGGCGGTCAAGGTCGAGCAGGCGGCGGCACGCCGCCCCGGCAGCTAAGGTCCTGTTACTGATAGCTGATAGCTGATAGACATGAACCAGTTCCTCGAAGCGGCCGGCATCGCGCTCAGCTCGGTCTGGGCGAACAAGCTGCGGTCGTTCCTGACCGTGCTCGGGAACATCGTCGCGGTCACGTCCATCATCGCGGTCGTGTCGCTGATCCAGGGCATGAACGCGTACGTCAGCGACGCGATCATCTCGGACGTCGGCGCCGACAACTTCACGATCCAGCGGATGCCGGTCGTGCGTTCGGCTGAAGACGAGGAACGCGTGCGGAGCAATCCGCGCATTTCGCTCGCCGACGCCGATGCTGTACGCCGCTACGACGACTACATCAGCGCGGTGGCCACGCAGGGGAATTCGAGCGCGCGCATTTCGTACGGCGAGGAGTCGCTCGATCGCGTCAGCCTCCAGGGCGTGTCGCGCGACTATCTGTACTTCTCGACGTTCAGCGTGGAGCGCGGGCGGCTGATCAGCCCGACGGAGATCGACCGCAACCACCCGGTGACGGTCCTCGGCTGGGAGACAGCGGACAAGCTCTTCGGCGGTCGTGACCCGCTCGACAAGACCATCAAGATTGCCGGGCTCCACTTCCGAGTCGTCGGCGTCAGCGAGAAAAAGGGCTCGGTCTTCGGGAATTCGCAGGACGAATTCGCGATCGTGCCGCTCGGCACGTTCGCCAAGATGTTCGGGTCGCGGTTCGGCTTGCAGATCCTGGTGAAACCGCGCACGCCAGAGCTGGTGCAGCCGGCGATGGACGACGCCACCGTCGCCATGCGCATCCAGCGGCGGCTGCGGCCGAAGCAGCCCGACAACTTCGGGATGTTCACGTCGGAGACGCTGCTCAACCTCTACCGGCAGATGACGGCCGGCATTTTCGCCGTGCTCGTCGGCGTGGTCGCCCTCTCGCTCGTCGTCGGCGGCATCGTCATCATGAACATCATGCTGATGGTCGTGAGCGAGCGGACGCGGGAAATCGGCCTGCGCAAGGCGCTTGGCGCGCGTCGCCGCGACATCATCTGGCAGATCCTCACCGAGTCGGTCACGCTCTCGATCCTGGGAGGCGTGGTGGGCATCATCCTCGGGTTCGCCCTGGCACTGACGATCAGCAAAGTGACGCCCCTGCCCGCTGCGGTGCAGGTCTGGTCGGTCGCGATGGGGATCGGCATCACCGCGCTCGTCGGATTGTTCTTCGGGCTCTATCCGGCGATGCGGGCGGCAAAGCTCGACCCGATCGAAGCCCTAAGACGCGAGTAAAGTCGCGCGAGTAACAACTATGGGAAGCCTGCGCAGCGGCCTGCTCGGCGAGATCGTGACGATGTCGGTGGACACGTTGCGGTCGAACAAGATGCGCTCGGCGCTGACCGTGCTTGGCGTGGTCATCGGCATCACATCGATCGTCGGGATGACGTCGCTCATCCGCGGCTTCGACGAGTCGCTGCGCGATCTCTTCCGCGAGCTCGGGCCCAATACGATTTTTGTCCAGAAGTTCGGCCTGATCAGCGCGAGCTCTGGCAAGACCTTCCTGGAGATAGCGCGGCGTCCGAACCTCTCGATGGACGACGCGCGGGCGATCGCGCGCGAGTGCCCGTCGGTGGCGATCATCGACGTGTGGCTCGGCGGTGGGCCTGGCAGCAACCGGCCGCGGATGTTCTACGGCAACGAGAAGACCAAGCCCCTGGGTATCCTCGGCGCAACCGAGAACTTCGCCGCCGTCAATTTCGTCAAGCTCGAGTCGGGGCGCTTCTTTTTGCCGACCGAGGTCGAGCACCGCAAGCAGGTCGTCGTTCTCGGCCGGACGCCGTACGAGTCGCTTTTCCCCAACACCGATCCGCTCGGCAAGAAAGTCCGGATCGGCATGAACGAGTTCACCGTCATCGGCGTGCTCGGCAAACGACCGAGCCCCGGTGGCTTCAACATCGGCGTCGACGACTTCGCCGTCATCCCCTACTCGACGCACGAGAAGTTCTACGGCAAGGTGCTCAAGGGATCGGCGAGGGTCACGTCCGGGAACATCACGCCGGCGATGTTCCGCTCGGCAATGATCGCGATCGTGCCGCGCGACGACGCCGGGCGCGACAAAGCCATGGCCGAGGTCGAAGCGCTGATGCGCGCGCGCCACAACCTTCGCCTCGATCAGCCGAACGACTTCGATCTCGGCACGCAGGACGCGCTGCTCAAGGTGTGGGATCAGTTCAGTCAGGCGACGTTCCTGGCGCTCGTCGTGATCAGCTCGATCGCGCTGATGGTCGGCGGCATCGGCGTGATGGCGATCATGATGATCTCGGTGACCGAGCGGACGCGCGAGATCGGCGTCCGCAAGGCGCTCGGCGCGCGCCGCCGCGAGATCCTGTGGCAGTTCATGATCGAAGCCGTCTTCCTGACCTCGGTCGGCGGCGTGATCGGCATCCTGTTCGGCAGCTCGATTGGACTGCTGGTGCACTGGGTGTCCGGATTCCCCGTCTCGCTCCCCTGGTGGTCCTTCGCGCTCGGCATCGGCTTCTCGGCCAGCGTCGGGATCTTCTTTGGACTTTTCCCTGCCGTCAAAGCCTCGCGGCTCGATCCAATCGAAGCGTTGCGGTACGAGTAGCTTCCGGCTTCCCGCTTCCAGCTTCCCGCTGAGAGCGCTTCCAGGTCCTCGCTGACTTGCATTGTTCTTGCTCTCGGCATGGCTCCAACGAGGAGACATCAATGCAGGACTACAGAAAGCTCCGTGTGTGGCAGAAAGCTCACGAATTGACCTTGGGCACGTACGCAGCCTCTGAGTACCTGACCAAACCGATTGCCTGGCCCTGCGCAACCAGATGCTGCGGGCGAGCATCTCGGTGCCTTCAAACATTGCCGAAGGGGCCGGTCGAGGCTCGGATCCTGACTTCAGACGCTTCCTCGGACACTCCTTGGGATCCCTGAACGAAGTTGAGTATGATTTGCTTCTTGCTCGGGATCTGGGATTCCTGCCCGCTGCTGAGCACTCCCGGCTCTCGACGCTATTGGAAGAGGTCAGACGAATGCTAAGCGGCCTAATGGCCAGTTTAGAGTCCTAATCGTTTCGAGCTGGCAGCTGGAAGCGGTAAGCTGGCAGCTTCGGAGGCCACCTCCCATGAAAGTCTACGACGCCCAGAGCTTGAGAAATGTCGCGCTGGTCGGCCATAGCGGCGCCGGCAAGACGCAGCTGCTCTCCACGCTGCTGTTCGATGCCGGCGCTGTCAACCGCCTCGGCCGCGTCGACGAAGGCACGACCGTCACCGACTACGACGAAGAAGAGATCGCCCGCAAGCACACCCTCTCCGCCAGCCTCGCCTACGTCGAGTGGAATCGCACCAAGATCAACTTCATCGACACGCCCGGCATGGCCAATTTCCTCAGCGACGCGCGGGCGGCGCTGCGCGTCTCCGACGCCGCGCTCGTCGTCGTCGATGCGGTCTCGGGCGTGCAGGTGTCGACCGAGAAAGTGTGGAGCGTGGCCGCCGAAATGGAGACGCCGCGGATCGTCGTGCTCAACCGCCTCGACCGCGAGCGCGCCAGCCTGAGCCGGGCGCTCGACTCGTTGCGCGGCGTCTTCGGCCGCACGGTGATTCCGATTCAGATTCCGATTGGCGAAGAAAAGGATTTTCGCGGCGTCGTCGATCTCGTGGCGATGAAGAGCTGGACGTTCGCGACCGACGGCAGCGGCAAGCCGTCGGAGGGCGCAATTCCCGGCGACCTCGAGTCGGCGGCGCAGACCGCTCGTGACGCGCTGATCGAGATGGTCGCTGAAGCCGACGACGCGCTGATGGAGAAGTTCTTCGAGTCGGGAACGTTGACCCAGGACGAGCTCGTCGAAGGCCTCAAGCGCGGCGTCGGCGCCGGTCGCATCTTCCCGTTGGTCTGCGCCTCGGCGGCCGCGAATATCGCGATGCAGCCGCTCCTCGACGCGATCATCAGCTACGTGCCGTCGCCGGCCGAGCGGCCGTTCACGGCAACGGCCAAGGCATCGGACGAGGCCGTCATGGTCAAGGCCGCTGACAGTGCGCCGGCTGCGGTCTTCGTGTGGAAGACCATCGCCGATCCGTTCGCCGGCCGGATCACGATGTTCCGCGTCATCTCCGGTACCGTCAAGTCGGATTCGACGGTGCAGAATCTCTCGAGAGAGTCCGCCGAACGTTTCGGCCACCTCACGCTCCTCCAAGGGAAGACCCCGGCCAACGTGCCGGAGGTCCGAGCCGGAGATCTCGGCGCCGTTAACAAGCTCAAAGAGACGCTGACGAGCGATCTGCTCGGCGACAAGGGTGTCGCTTTCAGGGTGCAGTCGATCAAGTTCCCGGAGCCGGTGATCTCCTACGCGATCGAACCGAAGACCCGCGGCGACGAGGAAAAGATCAGCACCGCGCTCCACCGGCTGCAGGAGGAAGACCCGAGCATCAGCTACAACCGCGACGCGCAGACCAAGCAGCTGCTGCTCGCGGGCCAGGGCCAGTCGCACATCGAAGTCACCGTCGCCAAGCTGAAGCGCCGCTTCGGCGTCGAGGTCAACCTGAAGATCCCGCGGATTCCGTATCGAGAGACGATTACCGCCTCGACCGAAGCGCATGGCCGCCACAAAAAGCAGACCGGCGGCCACGGGCAATTCGGCGATTGCAAGGTCAGGTTCGACCCGCTGCCGCGCGGCAGCGACTTCGAGTTCGTCGACGACATCTTCGGCGGCTCGATCCCGAGGCAGTTCGTCCCGGCGGTCGAGAAGGGCCTCCAGGACGCGCGGCTGCGTGGTTTTCTCGCCGGCTATCCGATGGTCGATTTCCGGGCCACCGTCTTCGACGGCTCGTATCACCAGGTCGACTCGAACGAGCTGTCGTTCAAAATGGCCGCGTGGCTCGCGTTCAAGGATGGAATGACACGGGCGCGCCCGACGCTGCTCGAGCCGGTCATGGACGTCGAAGTCTACGCGCCCAGCGACTACGCCGGCGACCTGATGGGGGATCTCAACAGCCGGAGGGGCCGGATCGGCGGCATGGACACGCGCGGCGTGTCGACGATCATCCGCGCCAAGGTGCCGATGGCCGAGATGCTGACCTACGAACAGCACCTCACTTCAGCGACCGGCGGGCGCGGCTCCTACCACATGGAGTTTTCGCACTACGAAGAAGTGCCGTCGCACCTGCACGGCAAGATCATCTCGGCTGCCAAGGCCGAGCGAGGGCAGGAGGCGGTGGAGGAAGCGTGAGACCGTGCGAGGCTCAGGGCTCAGGGCTCAAGGCTTAGGGCTCTAGTAAGAGCTCGCAGTTCCTAGTCGAACGGCTAGGAGCTCAAGGCTCTTCCCCGAGCCCTGAGCCCTGAGCCCTCTTAACTCCCGCCGGCTTTCCGCGGCGCGGCGGTTGTCTTCGCCTTGCCGCGCGTGTCGGACTTGGCGGACTTGGTTTTCGTGCGGCCAGGCTTGGCCTTGTTGGGCTCAGCCTCATCTTCACCCTCGCCGCCCTCGGCCTTCTTGCCGCGCAGCCGTTGGGCCGCCGCACGGAGACGTCCACCCACGCCGCCCGATTTCTTCGCCGCTGGCGTTTCGGTCTTTTTCTCGTCGGCGTTGGGGTCGTACTCACTGCCGACGAGCTCGATCTGCGCGACCTCGGCGCTGTCGCCGCGGCGATGTCCGAGCCGGAGAATCCGCGTGTATCCGCCGGGCCGCGCCTCGAAGCGGGGCGCGATCGTGTCGAACAGCTTGCTCACGACCTCGCGATCCTGGATATCGCGAAGGACGAGTCGTCGCGCGTGCAGCGTCCGCCCGTTCGCGGCATTGTCCGCGCCGGCGGCCAGTCCGCGCTTGGCGATGGTGATGATTCGCTCGACGAACGGCCGGAGCTCCTTGGCTTTCGGCACGGTCGTCTCGATGTGCTCGAACTTGAGGAGCGCCGATGCCTGGTTCCGCAACATCGAGATGCGGTGCTCGGTAACCCGCCCCAACTTGCGGTGACTGACTCTGTGACGCATGATGCTGATCCTTGTAATCGACAGTCGGGAGTCGGGAGTCGGGAGTCTCAGGCGGTTGTCTGAGTCGGCAGTTCGAGTCGTCAGTTCGACTCGGACAGTCGACTCGGACTGACGACTCAGAGTAACGCCTGTGACTCCCGATTCCCGATTCCCGACTGCCGACTGTCTTATTCCTGCGACTGTGCTGTCGGCTGGTCGAGCCGCATGCCCAGGCTGAGTCCCATCCCCGAGAGAATCTCTTTGATCTCGTTCAGAGACTTCCGGCCGAAGTTCTTTGTCTTGAGCATCTCGCCTTCGGTCTTCTGCACGAGCTCGCGAATCGTCCGGATATTCGCGTTCTTCAGGCAGTTGTAGGACCGCACCGAGAGCTCGAGTTCCTCGACGCTCTTGTCGAGGTTCTCGTTGAGCGGACGGACACCGGTTTCCGACGACAGGTCCTGCTGCAGGTCGCCGGCATCTTCGAGGTTGATGAAGATGTTCAGGTGGTCGCGAATCAGTTTGGCGGAGAGCGACACGGCGTCGCGCGGCGTCACCGATCCGTTCGTCCACACATCGACCGTCAGCTTGTCGTAGTCGGTCGCCTGGCCGATGCGCGCCGCTTCGACGAGATAGTTCACCTTCTTGATCGGCGAGTGCACCGAGTCAATCGGGATCCAGCCGATGCCGAGATCTTCGTCGAAGTTCTTGTCGGCGGCCACATAGCCGCGACCGCGCTTGATGCGCATCTCCATGTGCAGCTTGCCGCCATCGGCGACGGTGGCAATGTGAGCGTCCGGCTCGAGGATTTCGATGTCGGCATCGCCCTCGATGTCGCGGGCCTTGACCTCGCCAGACTTGTCGACGCGCAGGTAGAGCGTCTTGGTCGTGTCGACGTGCATCTTGAGCGGGATCTGCTTGAGGTTCAGGATGATGTCGGTCGCATCCTCGACCACGCCGGGGATCGGCGAGAACTCGTGCAGCACGCCGTCAATCTTGACGGCGGTGACGGCCGCGCCGTCAATCGACGACAGCAGCACCCGGCGCATCGCGTTCCCGATTGTCGTGCCGAAGCCGCGCTCGAACGGCTGCGCGTAGAACCGTCCAAACCTGTCGGTGAGCGTCTCGCGTTCGAACTCGAGCCGCTTGGGCCGCTGAAAACCTTTCCAGAGCATGTAGCTTGCTTCCTTTCAATCGGACGCCCGTAGTTGAGCACCCGCCGGACCTGCGTTAAACCCCCTGCCTCCCACCGCAGATCCGGGAAGGCTGCGGGCAAGGGGCTGCGTGATTCTTGCAATTCTGAATGCTGAATGCTGAATGATGAAGTGAATGCTGAATGAATTCGGAACGTGCCAAATCAAGAATTCAATTCCGCAATTCTGCCTTAATCAATTCACTTCAGCATTCAGCACTCAGCATTCCTACTTGCTATAGAGCTCGACGATGAGCTGTTCCTGCACCGGCAGGTTGATCTGCTCGCGAGTCGGGAGCGAAGCGATCCGGCCGGTCAGGTCGCCGGGATTGAACGACAGCCACTCGGGGATCCCGCGGCCCTTCACCTCTTCCATCGCGTGCTGAATCGCCGCGTTCTGCGCGCTCGTCGTCCGCACCGTCACGAGGTCGCCGGCCTTGAGCGAGTACGACGGCACATCGACCTTCCGGCCGTTCACGGTGAAGTGGCCGTGGCGAACGAGCTGTCGGGCCTGCGCCCGCGACGTGGCGAGACCAAGGCGGTAGATCACGTTGTCGAGGCGCCGCTCGAGCAGTTGCAGCAGCGTCTCGCCGGTGATACCGCGCGTCCGGTCGGCCATCTCGAAATAGCGCCGGAACTGGTTCTCGAGCACGCCGTAGATGCGCTTGACCTTCTGCTTTTCGCGCAGCTGCAGGCCGTAGCCGACGAGCTTCGCCTTGCGCAGCTTGCCGTGCTGCCCCGGCGGCAGATTGCGCTTTTCGATCGCGCACTTCTCCGTGTAGCAGCGCTCCCCCTTCAGGAAGAGCTTCATGCCTTCGCGCCGGCAGAGCCGGCAGACCGGACCGATGTAACGTGCCATTCTGTTAGATCCTTATCGCTTCCAGTTTCCAGCTTCCCGCTTCCAGCTTCACCGCCGCCCAAGCGCGAATCGCTGGAAGCCGGGAGCTGGTCGCTGGAGGCTGTTCTTACACTCGTCTCCGCTTCGGAGGCCGGCAGCCATTGTGCGGGATCGGCGTGACGTCGCGGATCGACTTGACGTCGATGCCAATCGTCTGGAGCGCGCGAATCGCCGACTCGCGGCCTGCGCCGGGGCCCTTTACCTTGACTTCGACGCTGCGCATACCGAATGCCTTGGCGGCGTTTCCGGCCGAAATCGCCGCCTGGGTCGCCGCAAACGGCGTGCCCTTGCGTGAGCCCTTGAAGCCGATCCCGCCAGCGCTCGACCACGCGACCACGTTCCCGTCGGGATCGGTGATCGTCACGATCGTGTTGTTGAACGAGGCCTGGATGTGCGCGTAGCCGTGGTGCACGATCCGCTTCTCGCCGCGCTTCTTGAACGTCTTCTTCTTGGTCGGCTTGCCGGCGGCTTTCTTACCGCCTTCAGGTGGCGCCGACGCGTCGATCGGGTCGTTCTTTGCCATAATTGTCCGCTTCCAGCTTCCTGCTTCCCGCTTCCAGCCAATCGCGCCACTCCTGCTGGGAGCTGGCAGCTGGAGGCTGGAAGCTATACCGTCTTCTTCTTTGCCACCGCGCCTTTGCGGGGGCCCTTGCGGGTGCGCGCGTTGGTGCGCGTCCGCTGGCCGCGGACCGGCAGGTTGCGCCGGTGCCGCATGCCGCGCCAGCTGCCAATTTCCATCAGCCGCTTGATGTTCATCGAGACCTCCTTGCGAAGGTCTCCTTCGACCCGGCCCTGCTCCTCGATCACCCGGCTGATCTTCCGGACGTCCTCTTCGGACAGATCCTTGACGCGAATGTCGGAGCTGACGCCGGCTTCCGTCAGGATGTCGTTCGAGCGCTTCCGCCCGATGCCGTAAATATAGGTCAGCCCGATCTCGACCCGCTTGGTGCGCGGAAGGTCGATGCCTGCGATACGTGCCATTCTTGAACCTCTTAGCTACCAGCTGCCAGCTCTCAGCTTCCAGCTGGAAGCTGGAAGCCGGAAGCGGGAAGCTATCCCTGCCTCTGCTTGTGCTTCTGATTCGAGCAGATCACCCGCACCACGCCGCGGCGGCGGACGACCTTGCACTTGTCACACATCCGTTTGACCGACGCTCTGACTTTCATTGCTTCTCTCGCTTATCAGCTTCCAGCTGCCAGCTCCCAGCTGCCAGCGGTTGATCCTCGGCTTCCTGTATCCGACCCCGGCTCCCTGCGGGAAGCTGGAAGCCGGTAGCTGGAAGCTACTCACAGCCTTTCCACGATCCGGGCCCGCGTCAGGTCGCGCGGCGACAACTCCAACCGCACGCGATCGCCGACGAGCACCCGGATGAAATTCCGGCCCGGCCCCTTTGCCGCGTGCGCGACGACCTCACGCTGGCGGTCGATGGCGATCCGGTAAAGCCCGTGCGGCAGCGTTTCGAGCACCGTCCCTTCCACGCTGACCGGCATTGCCGAGGGTCCTTGCTCGCGTCTCTGGACGCGCGTCGTCAGCCTAGCGTCGGACACCGCCGCCGTTGCTTCCAGCCGTCGCGCTGGTTCGTTCGGTCAACACCAACGGGCCATCCTTGGTCACCGCGACCGTGTGCTCGAAGTGCGCCGACAAGCTGCCATCGCGCGTCACCGCGGTCCACCCGTCGCGTAACACCTTCACTGCCGGCCGGCCCATGTTCACCATCGGCTCAATTGCGAGCACCATGCCTTCGGCCAGCCGCGGCCCACGACCAGGCTCGCCGTAGTTGGCGATCTGGGGCTCCTCGTGCAGCTGCGCCCCGATGCCGTGCCCGACAAACTCGCGCACGACTGAGAAGCCCGCCGCCTCGACGTGCTCCTGAATGGCGTGGCCGATGTCGGAAACCCGCCCGCCCAGGCGCACCTGGGAGATCCCCTTCTGCAGAGCTTCCTGCGTCACCCGCAACAACCGCTGCACGTCGTCGGACACCTGGCCGACGGGAACCGTGACCGCCGAGTCGCCGTAGAAGCCGTCGAGCTTCACACCCATGTCGAGCGAGATGATGTCCCCCCCGACCAGGGCTCGATTGGCGGGGATGCCGTGCACGACCTCGTCGTTGATCGACGCGCAGAGAGTCGCCGGATAGCCACGATAGCCCTTGAACGCCGGCTCGGCCCCAGCCGCCAGCACCAGCCGCTCGGCCGCCGCGTCCAGGTCCGCCGTGGTCACGCCCGGCTCGACCATGCCGGCGAGCTCCGCAAGCACTTCGGCCACCAGGCCGTTGGCCCGGCGCATCTGCTCGATCTCACGCGGCGACTTGCAGACGATCACTGCGCTACGCCCCCAGCAGTTGCGGCCGCAATCGCGGCATCCACCGCAGCCGTGACCACGTCGGCCGGCTGGTTTCCGTCAATCGCGCGGAACGTCCCGCGCACCGAGTAATAGTCAACGAGCGGCTGGCTCTGCCGCTGGTAGACCTTGAGGCGCTCCCGCACGATCTCGACGTCATCGTCGACTCGGGCCACCAGCGGTCCGCCGCACTTCTCACAGGCGCTCGTCCAGTGCACCGCCGCATTCGAGCCGCAGCGGCCGCAAATCCGCCGCGTCGCCAGGCGCCGGACCAGCACATCCTCTGGAACGACGACATCGAGCACCACCAGCGGACCGCGCCCGTTCACCATCCGGTCGAGCGCCGAGGCCTGCTCGACGGTCCGCGGAAAGCCATCCAGCACGAAACCATGGCGCGCATCGTCCCGATCGAGCCGTTCCTGCACGATCCCAATCATCACGTCGTCGCTGACCAGCCGGCCAGCATCCATCGTCGCCCTGGCTACACTTCCAAGCGGCGTGCCCTCCTGCACCGCTTCGCGCAGGATGTCGCCCGTTGAGATTCTCGGCAGCCGGCGCTTTTGCGCGAGGCGCTCCGCCTGCGTGCCTTTTCCGGCACCAGGCGGGCCGAGCATCACGACGTTCAGACCCGAGGCTGCGCCGTGGTGCAGCCGCACCTATTGGCCTCGTCTCCCGCGGATCCGTGTCTTCTTCATGAACCCATCGTAATGCCGCATGATGAGCTGCGACTCGACCTGGTTCACTGTGTCCATGGCGACGCCGACGATGATCAGAAGCGAAGTTCCGCCGAAGAAGAACTGCACGCCGAGGCCGTCGGTGATCCAGCGCGGCGTGTAGGTATCGAGCGTCGCCCCGATGAACGGGATGGGCGCGACCTTGAACCCGTTGATCAGGAATTCCGGCAGCAGCGCGACGAGCGCGAGGTAAATCGCGCCGACGAGCGTGATCCGCGTCAGGATCGTGTCGATGTGCTCGGCCGTGCGCTTGCCGGGCCGGATGCCCGGGATGAACCCGCCGTACTTCCGCATGTTCTCGGCGACGTCATCGGGATTGAAGATGATCGCCGTGTAGAAGTAGCAGAAGAAGATGATGCCGGTCACGTACAGCAGGTTGTAGAGCGGCATGCCCCAGGCGAGCTGGTCGCTCAAGCTCCGCATCCAGCTGCCTTCGGCGAACATCGACGCCAGCGTCGCCGGGAACGCAAGAATCGACGACGCGAAGATGACCGGGATGACGCCACCCGTATTCACCTTGAGCGGGATGTGCGTGCTCGACCCGCCATACATCCGCCGTCCGACCACTCGTTTGGCGTACTGCACCGTGACGCGGCGATGGCCGCGCTCGACGAACACGATCGCGCCGATGACGCAGACCATCAGCACCAGCAGGAAGAGCAGCCGGATCGGCCCCATCTGGCCGGTACGAAGCTGATCCAACGTGATGATCACGGCGTGCGGCAGGCCGACGACGATGCCGGCGAAGATGATGAGCGACATGCCGTTGCCGATGCCGCGCTCGGTGATCTGCTCGCCCAGCCACATCACGAACGCCGAGCCGGTCGTCAAGGTCAGCACGGTCATCAGGCGGAAGCCCCAGCCCGGGCTGTAGACGAGCGGCAGTCCACCCGCCACCTCGGTGGTACGCTCGAGGAAGAAGGCGATGCCGAGCGCCTGCACGACACTGAGGACAATCGTCCCGTAGCGCGTGTACTGCGTGATCTTCCGGCGGCCGAGCTCGCCTTCCTTCGACAGCCGCTCGAGATACGGCCAGACGACGGTCAGCAGCTGCAGGATGATCGACGCGCTGATGTACGGCATGATCCCCAGCGCGAAGATCGTCATCTGCGACAGGTTCTGACCCGAGAACATGTCGTACAAGCCGAACATCGTGCTCTTGGCCTGTTCGGCGAGGAGCGCCAGCGCCTCAGGGTTGATCCCTGGCGTCGGGACGTGGCCGCCGACGCGATACACTGCCAGCAACCCAAGCGTGAACAACACGCGGTTGCGCAGCTCCGGAACAGCGAAGATGTTCTTCAGACTGTCTTGCACCATATAAGTGGTCCGCTGAGGACAACGCCCCTGCGATTTCCGCTACGCCAGTACTTCGGCCTTCCCGCCTGCAGCAGCGATCTTCTCCGCCGCCTTGCCACTGAACTTGTGCGCTCTCACCGTGAGCGCCTTCGCAATCTCGCCGCGCGCCAGCACCTTGATCGGACCCTTCCGGCCGACCACGCCGCTCTCGCGGAGCAGTTCCGGCGTCACCTCGACACCGACGTCGAAGCGGTCCTGTAGCGTGTCGAGGTTGACGACCTCATACGCCTCGCGGAACAGGTTGTGAAAACCGCGCTTGGGCACGCGCCGATGCAGCGGCATCTGGCCACCCTCGAAGCCGCGCTTGTGCTTGAACCCCGAGCGCGACTTCGCACCTTTGTGGCCGCGGCCGGCGGTCTTCCCGTTACCGGAACCCTGACCTCGACCGATGCGCTTTTTCGAATGCGTCGAGCCCTTGGGCTTGCGCAGGTTACTCAGATCCATGACTCGTTTCCTCGGCCTTCACACGTGCTATGCAACTTCGATGAGGTGGCGCACCTTGAGGATCATGCCCCGCGTCTCCGGCGTATCGGCCAGCGTGACTGAGTGCCTGATCCGCCGCAGCCCCATGCCCATTACTACGCGCGCCTGATCCCGGTTGAAACCGATCGGGCTCTTGACCAGGGTGATCTTCAGCTGCCGCTGTCCGGACGGTGCGGACGCCTTCTTGGTCCTAGGCATTGACGGCCTCTTCCTCTTCTTCCTTGCCGCGGAGCTTGCGGATGGCTGCCGGATCCTTCAAACCTGCGAGCCCGGCAAACGTCGCCCTGACCACGTTGTGGGAATTCGCGGACCCGAGCGACTTGGTCAGCACGTTCTGAATCCCCGCCGACTCGACGACCGCGCGGACGGCGCCGCCAGCGATGATGCCGGTCCCATCGGGCGCTGGCTTGAGCAGCACCTGGCCGGCGCCGAATCGTCCGACAATCGGATGCGGCACGGTCGTCCCATTCAACGGCACGCGAATCAGCGACTTCTTGGCCGCTTCAATCCCCTTCTTGATCGCGGAGGGCACTTCCTTGGCCTTGCCGACGCCAAAACCCACCACGCCATGGCCGTCGCCGACGACGACGAGCGCGCTGAAGCTCAAGTTCTTGCCGCCCTTGACGACCTTGGTGACGCGGCTGATGTTGACTACCGTGTCCTTGAGTTCGAGCTGCGACGCGTCGATTCTCTCTCGTGTTTCAATCATAGCTTCCAGCTTCCAGCTACCCGCTTCCAGCGCCTCCATCTCCGACCGGCGTGCCAGCGACATGCTGGCAGCTGGCGGCTGGAAGCTGGAAGCTGCCTAGAACTCCAGCCCTGCCTCGCGTGCTGCCTCGGCAACGGCGCGAATGCGCCCGTGATACAGGAAGCCGCCGCGGTCGAATACCACGCGCTTGATACCCTTGGCAATCAGCCGCTCGGCGATCGTCTTCCCGAGCAACTGCGCGCCGGCTTTGTTGCCGGCCCTTGCCGGGCCACCCAGCTGCGGTTTCAGCGCCGGCTCGGTCGTCGCCACCGACGCGATCGTCGTGCCGGTGAAGTCGTCGATGACCTGTGCGTAGGTGTGCGAGACGCTACGAAACACGCGCAGCCGCGGCCGTTCGGAGGTGCCGGCGATGCGCTGGCGCTGCCTGAGCGCGATCCGCCGGCGTCGATCCTTTTTGGTGTTGATCTTCATAGTCGTTGGCTCAGGGCTCAGGGCTCAGCGCTCAAGGTTTTTCTCAGGACCTTTTTGCCTGAGCCTTGAGCCATGAGCCTTGGGCCATTACTTCGCTCCCGTCTTGCCGGCCTTCTTCTTCAGCACTTCGCCCGTGTAGCGAACGCCCTTCTGCTTGTACGGATCGGGCTTGCGCAACCGACGGATGTTGGCGGCCACCTGCCCGACCGCCTGGCGGTCGACGCCGGTCACGGTGATGTGCGTCTGCTTGTCGATCGCGATGTCGATCCCGCCCGGAATCTCGAACACGACCGGATGCGAATAGCCCAACGCAAAGACGACCTGCTTGCCCTTGACCTCGGCGCGGTATCCGACGCCGACGATGTCGAGATCCTTGCGGAAGCCTTCGGTCACGCCCTTGACGGCGTTGGCGACCAGGCTTCTGGCGAGGCCGTGGAACTTGCCCAGCTGCGGATCGTCTCGAAGCGTCTTGGCGCTCAGCTGCTCGCCTTCGAGCTCGAAGCCGATGCCCGGCGGCAGTGCCTGTCGCAGCGTGCCCTTCGGGCCCTTGATTTCGACGACGCCCGGCTGGACGTCGATCTTGACGCCCTTGGGGACCGCGATTGGTTTCTTGCCGATACGTGACATCTCTATTGATCCTTGCAATGCTGAGTGCTGAATGCTGAAGTAAAGGGCGAATTCAGCATTCACTTCAGCATTCAGAATTCAGCATTCAGAATTGCTACCACCAGAATTGCTACCACACGTTGCAGAGCACTTCGCCGCCGACGCCGACCTTGACGGCTTCGCGGCCGGTCATGACGCCGCGCGAGGTCGTCAGGATGCTGGTGCCGAGACCCGCGAGCACATCCGGCACGTCATCACGGCCGAAATAGACGCGACGTCCCGGGCGGCTGACGCGCTCGAGCCCGGTGATCACCCGTTCGCCGCGCGGCCCGTACTTCAGGAAGACCCGCAGCAGGGCCTGGACGCGCTCGCCCGGCTGGGCGTCGAGCACCTTGAAGCCCTGGATGTAGCCTTCGCTCTCGAGGATCCGCGCGATTTCCACCTTGAGCCTCGACGAAGGCATCTCGACGCGGGCCTGCCGGGCCAGCGTCGCGTTGCGAATCCGCGTCAGCATGTCTGAAATTGGATCGGTCATATTTCCTAGCTCTCGCTATCAGCTTCCAGCTTTCAGCTTCCAGCTCCCAGCTGTTCGGCTCCAGCGTCTTCGCTGGAAGCTGGCAGCCGGAAGCTGGCAGCTGACTACCAACTGCTCTTGGTCACTCCTGCAATGTCGCCCTCGAGCGCCAGCTTGCGGAAGCAGAGCCGGCAGAGCGCAAACTTCCGCAGGTAGGCCCGCGGGCGGCCGCAGCGCTGGCAGCGGTTCCGCAGCCGGACCTTGAACTTCGGCGTCTTGAGTTCCTTGGCGATCTTTGCAGTCGTGGCCATGTTTCCTTTGTCTTCTCTCTCTAGCGACCTACGGGCTCTGCGTTGCGGAACGGCATTCCGAGGAGCTGCAGCAACTTGCGCGACTCCTCGTCGGTCCTTGCCGTCGTCACGACCGAGATGTTCATCCCGCGGGCCTTGTCGACCTTCATGTAGTCGATTTCGGGGAACAGCAGCTGGTCCTTCAGCCCGAGCGTGAAGTTGCCGCGCCCGTCGAACCCCTTGGGCGACACGCCCCGGAAATCGCGGACGCGCGGCAGCGCAACCGAGACCAGGCGATCGAGAAACTCCCACATCCGCTCGCCACGCAGCGTGACCATCGCGCCGATCGGCATCCCCTTGCGCAGCTTGAACTGCGCAATCGACTTCTTCGATCGCGTCACGACCGGCTTCTGGCCGGTGATGCGCGCGATCTCGTCGGCGCCGGTGTCGGCAATCTTCGCGTTCTGCGTCGCCTCACCGAGTCCCATATTGACGACCACTTTCTTGATCTTGGGGATCGCCATCACGTTCTTGTAGCCGAACTCCTTGGTGAGGGCGGCCGCGACTTCCTTCTCGTATCGCTCTCTCAGGCGGCTCATTTGTCTACCACTCCCTCGCACTTGCGGCAGATGCGGACCTTGCGGCCGTCGCCGAGAATCTTGCGGCCGAGCCGCGTGGGCTTGCCGCACTCGGGGCACACCACCTGAACGTTCGACGCGTGCAGTGACGCTTCACGCTCGATCACCCCACCCTTGATCTGGCGCTGCGGATTCGGCTTGGTGTGCCGCTTGATGAAATTCACGCCCTCGACAATCAGCCGGTTCTTCGCCGGGTCGACCTTGAGGACGCGTCCGCGCTTGCCCCGGTCCTTTCCGGTGATCACGACGACATTGTCGTTACGGCGAATCGGGCTCTGTAATCTCGACATAGTTCAGCTTCCAGCTTCCGGCTTCCAGCTTCCCGTGGCTTCCAGCTGACGGCTGGGAGCTGGAAGCTGGTAGCTTCTAGAGCACCTCGGGCGCCAGCGAAATGATCTTCATGAACTTCCGCTCGCGCAGCTCACGCGCCACCGGCCCGAAGACGCGCGTCCCGACGGGTTCGTTCTGGTCGTTGACCAGTACCGCCGCGTTGCGATCGAAGCGGATGTAGCTGCCATCCTTGCGGCGCTGTTCCTTGCGCGTCCGGACGATGACGGCCTTGACGACCTGGCCCTTCTTGACGGTCGAGTCGGGCGTCGCTTCCTTCACCGAGGCGGTGACGATGTCACCGAGCCTGGCGTAGCGCCCGGTCGATCCGCCGATCGGATTGATAACGGCGATCTTGCGCGCGCCGGAGTTGTCGGCCACGTCAAGAATCGATCGCATCTGGATCATGGCTAGACCTCCTTGGCTTTCTCGACCACGCGCGTGACGACCCAGCGCTTCCGGCGGCTCAGTGGCCGAGACTCGACAATCGCCACGCGGTCGCCGATCTTCGCGTCGTTCGCCTCGTTGTGCGCGAGGAACTTCGACGTCCGCTTGCTGGTCTTGCCATACAGCTCGTGTCGAATCTGACGCTCAACCGCCACGACAACGCTCTTGTCCATCTTGTCGCTGACGATGACGCCGGTGATTTCCTTGCTCGCCATCTACCGACTCTCCTTCTCGCGCAGCACGGTCTTCACTCGCGCCAGGTCGCGGCGAAGGGCTTTCAGCTTGGGTCCGGCCTCGAGCTGCCCCATCGATTTCTGAATGCGCAGCCGGAAGAGCTGGTCGTCCCAGTCCTTCACGCGCTGCTGCAGCTCGTCGACGCCGAGGTCACGTATCTCGGCTACCTTCATGACGCTTTCTCCTGCGCAAACCGCGTCGCAAACCGGGTCTTGATCGGCAGCTTGGCCGCGGCCAGCTGCAGCGCGCGACGCGCGTCGACCTCGTTCACGCCTTCCATTTCGAACATAATCCGCCCCGGCCGGACGACGCAGACCCACTGCTCGGGCGCGCCCTTGCCCTTGCCCATTCGGGTTTCCTGCGGCTTCTTCGTGATCGGCTTGTCGGGGAACACGCGCACCCAGATCTTGCCGCCGCGCTTGATGAATCGTGTCATCGCGACGCGCGCCGCCTCGATCTGCCGATCGGTCAGCCAGCACGGCTCCAGCGCCTTCAGCCCGTAGTCGCCGAACGACACGTCGGACCCGCGCCACGCCTTGCCGCGCATGCGGCCGCGCTGCTGTTTCCGATACTTGACCTTCTTCGGCATCAACATAACGATGAATCCTGTAGTCGAGAGTCGTCAGTCGTCGGTCGTCAATCGCTACCGTCGCTCTGCGCCAGTCGGCCGCCGCGGCGTCCGGTAGTCTTCTTCGCGGCCGATCTTCGGCACCAGGCGCTCGCCCTTGTACAACCACACCTTGACGCCAATCGCGCCATAGGTCGTGAACGCCTCGGCAAACCCGTAGTCGATGTCGGCGCGCAGCGTTTGCAGCGGCAGCTGGCCGTGCAGGTACCACTCGGAGCGGGCAATCTCGGCGCCGTTGAGCCGCCCGGACACGCGCACCTTGATGCCGCGCGCGCCAAACCGGAGCGCCGACTCCACGGCCTTTCGCATCGCGCGCCGGAACGCGACGCGCTTCTCGAGCTGCATCGCTACCGACTCGCCGATCAGCTGCGCGTCGAAGCCTCGGGCTTCTGGATTTCCTGGATGTTGATGAAGACCTCGCGGTTGGTTTGCTTCTGGATCTCGGTCTTCAGCTTGTCGACCTCGGTACCCTTCCGCCCGATGATGATGCCGGGCCGCGAAGTGTAGATGTCGATCTTGAGCTTGTTGGCCGCCCGCTCGATCTCGATCTTCGACACGCCGGCGTGCGCGAACCGCTCCTTGAGCTTGTCGCGCAGCTTCAGATCCTCGTGGAGCAGCTTCGCGTAGTCGCGATCAGCGAACCAGCGCGAGCGCCACGTCTTGTTGAAGCCGAGCCGGAATCCGTGCGGATGAACTTTCTGTCCCATAACTCAATCGCCTCAGGCTTTCGCCGCTGTCTTCTTCTTCGCGCCCGCCGCTTTGCTCGCCGGCTTCTTCGCCCGGGCCGACGGCTTTGCCTTCGGCTTGGCGCCGCGCGGCCGCTTCGGCGCGCCGCTGCCCGGCTGCGCCGCAGCCACGACTTCGCTCGGCCGCTCGGTCACGGCGACGGTGAGGTGCGCCGTGCGCTTGACGACGCGAAACGCGCGGCCCATCGGGGCCGGGCGGATCCGCTTCTGCGACGGACCCTGGTTCGCGTAGCAGGCCGCGACGAACAACCGCTCGACGTCGCCGCCGAAGCCTTCTTTCTGCTGCGCGTTGGCAATCGCCGACCGCAGCACTTTTTCGATATCGCGCGCGACACTCTTACGCGCAAACCTCAGCGTCGCGAGCGCCGCGTTGACGTCACGGCCGCGGATGAGGTCGAGCACCAGGCCGGCCTTCTGAGCCGACGTCCGCACGTACTTCGCCGTCGCGTGTGCCTGCACCGCCATCAGCCACCAGCCTTGGGCGCCGCGGCACCAGCCGGCGCCGACGCTGCCACGGCTGCCGCCTTGTCCGCCTTCGTCGTGTGCCCCTTGAACGCCCGCGTCGGCGCAAACTCGCCGAGCTTGTGGCCGACCATGTTCTCGGTCAGATACACCGGGATGAACTTCTTCCCGTTGTGCACGGCGAGCGTGTGGCCGACCATCTCGGGAATCACCGTCGACCGGCGAGACCAGGTCTTGAGCACCTTTTTCTCGCCGCCGCGATTCATGATCTCCACCTTCTCGAGCAGCGGAACGTCGACGAAGGGGCCCTTCTTGAGCGATCTAGACATTTGTGAGCTTCCAGCTTCCCGCTTCCCGCTTCCAGCTCGTTCATCCTTGCTTCCCCTGTTCTTGCTGGAAGCTGGGAGCTGGAAGCTGGAAGCTGATTCCTACTTCTTCCGCCTCTGGACGATGAATCGATCCGTTACCTTGCGATTGCGCGTCTTGTAGCCCTTGGTCGGCTGACCCCATGGCGAGACGGGGTGCCGTCCGCCGGAGGTCTTGCCTTCGCCGCCCCCGAGCGGGTGGTCGACCGGGTTCATGGCGACACCGCGCACGTGTGGCCGCTTGCCCATCCACCGGGACCGGCCCGCCTTGCCTACCGACACGTTCTCGTGGTCGACATTGCCGACCTGACCGATCGTCGCGAGGCACTCGGCATGAATCTTCCTGATCTCGCCTGACGGCATCTTGACCGACGCGTACTCGCCATCCTTCGCGACCACCTGCACCGACGAGCCGGCGCTGCGAGCGATCTGCCCGCCCTTGCCGACCTTGAGCTCCACGTTGTGCACTTCGGTGCCGAGCGGGATGTGCTTGAGCGGCAGCGCATTGCCCGGCAAGATGTCGACGTTGTCGCCGGCGACAATCGAGTCCCCGACCTTCAGGCCGAGCGGCTGCAGGATGTAGCGCTTCTCGCCGTCGGCATACGTCAGCAGCGCAATCCGCGCGCTCCGGTTCGGGTCGTATTCGACGGTCGACACCGTGGCCGGAATGTCGCGCTTGTCGCGCTTGAAGTCGATGATCCGGTAGTTGCGCTTGTGCCCGCCGCCGCGCCACCACGACGTGATTTCGCCGCGGTTGTTTCGGCCGCCCGACTTCCGCAGCGGCTCGGTCAGCGGCTTGTACGACTCGCTGGTGGTCACCTCATCGAACACCTGGACGGTCTGAAACCGTCGCCCGGGAGAGGTGGGGTTGTACTTTCTGATTGGCATGATCGTTTTTCCTGATCCAGCCCGGAACTTACGCGCCCTCGAGGAACTCGGGGATCTTCTCGCCGTCCCTGAGCTTGACGTAGGCCTTCTTCCAGTCCGATCGCTGACCCATGAAGCGGCCCTGGCGCTTGAACTTGCCGTGCGCGATCGCCGTCCGGACGGCCTCGACCTTCGAGCCGAGCAGCTTCTCGACCGCGCGCTTGATGTCGACCTTGGTCGCGCCGACTGCCACCTCGAACACCACCGTTCGGTTGTCCTCGCGGAGCAGCGTGGTCTTCTCGGTGATCAGTGGGCGCCTTATGACGTCTGTTAGCTTCATAGCCGTTTCAATTCTGAGTGCTGAATGCTGATCGCTGAATCGAATGCTGAATCACGGCTACTTGCGAATGACGAACACATTGTCGAAATTCGCAATTCACTTCAGCATTCAGCATTCAGCATTCAGCATTATCCCAGCGCTTCCTGCAGCTTCTCGAGCGCGCCCTTGGTCGCGATGACGCGCGAGGTGTCGATCACGTCGCGGGCGGTCACCTTGTTACTCGCAACGAGCGTCACGCCATCGATGTTGCGGGCCGAGATCGCGAACGCCTCCTCAGGCGTCACGTCGATGACCAGCGTCTTCCCGGTGGCGCCGAGGCGCTTGAGCATCTGCGCGGTCGTCTTCGTTTTGCGATCGCTCGCCTCGAGCCGATCGACGACGATTACCGCGCCATCGCTGAGCTTCTGCGCGAGGGCCGCGGCGAGCGCGCCGCGGCGGACTTTCTTCGGCAGGTCGTAGGCGTAGCTCCGCGGCATCGGGCCGAACACGGTGCCACCCTTGCGCCAGAGCGGGTTACGAATCTCGCCGACCCGGGCCCGCCCGGTTCCCTTCTGCCGCCACGGCTTCTTGCCGCTGCCGCTGACGAGCGCCCGGTTCTTGGTCGCGTGTGTGCCGCGGCGCTCGGAGGCGTTCTCCTGCACCACCGCTTCCCAGATCAACCCGGCCTTGATGCGCCCGCCGAAGAGCTCGTCGCTCAACTCGACCGCGCCGACCTTTTCGTTGTTGCCGTTGACGACGTCTATCTGCATGGCTATCAGCTTCCAGCTTCCGGCTACCAGCTTCCAGCCCACCTTCGATCACAGTCGCTCGGCTAAGAACTGGAAGCTCTTAGCTGGCAGCTGGGAGCTGGCAGCTGGACGCTGAAATCTACTTCTTCCCTTTTACCGCCTTCGACGGCTTCTCGACCTGCGGCTTCGGATCGGGCTTGCGCGCGATCGCCTTGCGCACGATCAGATACCCGCCCGGCGCCCCAGGCACGGCGCCCTTCAGCACGAGCAGGTTGTTCTCGGCGTCGACCTGCACGACTTTCAGGTTGCGCGTCGTGACACGGTCGCCGCCCATCCGTCCGGCGGCGCGCATGCCTTTGACGACCCGTGACGGGAACGACGAGGCGCCAATCGACCCGGGCGCGCGGTGGAACATCGACCCGTGCGTCGCCGCTCCGCCGCGGAAGTTGTGGCGCTTCATGACGCCCTGGAAACCCTTGCCGCGGCTGATGCCGATGACGTCGACGCGATCGCCATTCGCGAACAGGCCCGTGACGAGCACCTGATCGCCAGCCTTCATCGCCTCGCTGCCGGCGGCCTGCGTGACTTCACGACGGACGCGGGTCGGCGGCACACCAGCCTTCTTGTAGTGCCCCTCTAGCGGCTTGCGCACGCGCGCCGGGCGCTCTTCGACGAGCCCAATCTGCAGCGCTTCATATCCGTCGGTCGCCTTCGACTTGGCCTGCACGACGACGCACGGGCCGGCCTTGATGACCGTGCCAGGCGTAGCCGTCCCGTCCTGGCCGAACACCTGGGTCATACCGACTTTCTTGCCGATGATGCCTGTAACCATAGCTTCCAGCTTCCAGCTGCCCGCTTCCGGCAGCAATCAGCCCCCATGTCCTCCGCCTGCTCCAGCTGGAAGCTGGAAGCCGGAAGCCGGGAGCTTACTTGTGCTCCTTACCGAACGCCTTGATCTCGACGTCGACGCCGGCCGGCAGATCCAGCTTCATCAGCGCGTCGACCGTCTGCGGGGTCGGCTCGAAGATGTCGATCAGCCGCTTGTGCGTCCGCAGCTCGAACTGCTCGCGCGACTTCTTGTCGACGTGCGGCGATCGCAGCACGGTCCACTTGTTCTTGTCGGTCGGCAGCGGAATCGGGCCGGCCAGGCGCGCCCCGGTCCGCCGCGCTGTATCGACGATTTCCGTCGTCGACTGATCGAGCACCCGGCTGTCGTAGGCCTTGAGGCGGATGCGGATCTTGTCGCTGAAAGCTGAAGCCACGTTAGTGATCCTTGCAATGCTGACTGCTGAATGTTGAATGCTGAAGTGAATGCTGAAGTCGTCCTTTACTTCAGCATTCAGCACTCAGCATTCAGAATTGCTATGTTTTTCCTTGCACCCTCGCGACAACTTCCTCGCTTACGTTGTTCGGCGCCGGTTCGTAGCGATCGAAGTGCATCGAGTAGGTGGCGCGGCCCTGAGTCCGTGACCGCAGGTCGGTCGCGTAACCGAACATCTCGGCGAGCGGCACGCGCGCGTTGATGATCTGCGTCCCGCCGCGATCCTCCTGCGACTGGATGTGACCGCGCCGCCCCGAGAGGTTCCCGATGACGTCGCCCATATGCTCCTTGGGCACGACCACTTCGACTCGCATGATCGGCTCGAGCAGCACCGGCTTCGCCTTCTTGGCGGCGTCCTGGAACGCCATCGAGCCGGCGATCTTGAACGCCATTTCCGACGAGTCGACGTCGTGGTACGAGCCGTCGTACAACTCGATCCGCACGTCGTCGATCGGATAGCCGGCGAGCACGCCGCGCGTCAGCGCTTCCTTGATCCCCTCGTCGACCGGCTTGATGTACTCCTTCGGAATCGAGCCGCCGCTGATCTCGTTCTCGAAGATGTAGCCCGACCCGGGTTCACCCGGATAGAGGTGAATCTTCACGTGGCCATACTGGCCGCGGCCGCCGGTCTGCTTGGCGTACTTCATCTCGCCGTCGGCAGGCCGGGTGAGCGTTTCCTTGTAGGCGACCTGCGGCCGGCCGACCGTGGCCTCGACGCCGAACTCCCGCTTGAGGCGGTCGACGATGATCTCGAGGTGCAGCTCGCCCATGCCGGCGATGACCACTTCCCCGGTCGCCTGGTCGGTCTTGACCCGGAACGTCGGGTCTTCGGCCATGAGCTTCTGCATGCCCTGACCGAGCTTTTCCTGGTCGGCCTTGGTCTTCGGCTCGATCGCGAGCGAGATGACTGGCTCCGGGAAGTCCATCGACTCGAGCACGACCGGCTTCTTCTCGTCGCACACCGTGTCGCCGGTGGTGACGGTCTTGAGGCCGACGGCCGCGGCAATATCGCCGGCGTAGACTTCCTTGATCTCTTCACGCTTGTTCGCGTGCATCTTGAGCAGCCGGCCGAGCCGCTCGGTCTTCTGTTTCGTCGAGTTGTAGACCGACGAGCCCGAGGTCATGACGCCCGAGTAGACGCGGATGAACGTCAGCTGACCGACGAATGGGTCGGTCATGATCTTGAACGCCAGCGCCGAAAACGGCGCGTCGTCAGCCGCCGGGCGCTCGACGATCGCCTCGGGGCCCTTGTTCGGATCGAATCCCTTGATCGCGGGCACTTCAACCGGTGACGGCAGGTAGTCGACGATGGCGTCGAGCAGCGGCTGCACGCCCTTGTTCTTGAACGCGGACCCGCAGATCACCGGCACGAACGCCGGTTCGGCCTTGTCACCCTCGGTGTGGACCGAGCTGTTGACGCGCTTGCGCAGCGCCGCCTTGATTTCCGCTTCGGTGATCTCTTCACCGTGCAGGTATTTCTCGAGGAGCTTGTCGTCCGCCTCGCTGACCTTCTCGATCAGCTGCTCGCGGTACTTCTGGGCTTCCTCCAGCATGTCGGCGGGGATCTCCGACACGACATAGTCCGCGCCCATCGTTTCGTCTTTGTAGGTGATCGCCTTCATCTGCACGAGGTCGATCACGCCGACAAACTTGTCTTCGGCGCCGATCGGCAGCTGAATCGCGACCGGGTTGCCGCCGAGCTTCGAGATGATCTGATCGAAGGTCCGCTTGAAGTCCGCGCCGATGCGGTCCATCTTGTTGACGAAGCAGATGCGCGGGACGCGGTACTTGTCGGCCTGACGCCAGACGGTCTCCGATTGCGGCTCGACGCCAGCGACCGAGTCGAACACCGCGACCGCGCCATCGAGGACGCGCAGCGAGCGCTCGACCTCGGCCGTGAAGTCGACGTGGCCCGGCGTGTCGATGATGTTGATGCGGTGATCGCGCCAGAAGCAGGTCGTCGCCGCCGACGTGATCGTGATCCCGCGCTCCTGTTCCTGCTCCATCCAGTCCATCACGGCCGTCCCGTCGTGGACTTCACCAATCTTGTAGGTGATGCCCGTGTAGAACAGGATCCGTTCGGTCGTAGTGGTCTTGCCGGCATCGATGTGCGCCATGATGCCGATGTTGCGCGTGCGAAGAAGCGGTGTTTCCCTCGGCATTGCCCGTTACCAGCGGTAGTGCGCGAACGCTTTGTTGGCCTCGGCCATGCGATGCACGTCTTCGCGCTTCTTGACCGCGCCGCCGCGGAGATTGGCCGCGTCCATCAGCTCGTTGGCGAGCTTTTCCTTCATCGTCTTGCCGTCACCGCGCTCGCGCGCGTAGCCGACCAGCCAGCGGATGCTCAGCGACAGGCGGCGGTTCGGGTTGACCTCGACCGGCACCTGATAGTTCGAACCGCCAACGCGGCGCGACTTGACCTCGAGCGCAGGCTTGACGTTCTCGACCGCCTTCTTGAACACCTTGAGCGGATCGTCGCCAGTCTTCTCCTGGATTGTCGCCAGGCTGGCGTACATGATCTGCTCGGCCGTGCTGCGCTTGCCATCGCGCATCAGTGTGCTGATGAACTTGGTCACGAGCGCGCTGCTGTACAGCGGATCGAGTGGCACTTCGCGCTTGGGTACTTCTCGTCGTCTAGGCATCTAACTGATCCTTGCAATTCTGAATGCTGAATGCTGAAGTGAATGCGGAAGTTGCTGACTTCGAAATGACCTTCCTGCCTTCTTCATTCAGCCTTCATTTCAGCATTCAGCATTCAGCATTCAGAATTACGACTTGGGCCGCTTCGCTCCGTACTTCGAACGTCCCTGCTTCCGGCCCTGGACGCCAACCGCGTCGAGCGTGCCGCGGACGACGTGGTAGCGGACGCCGGGCAGGTCCTTGACTCGGCCGCCGCGGATGAGCACCAGCGAGTGCTCCTGCAGGTTGTGGCCCACGCCTGGAATGTAGGTCGTCACTTCGATCCCGTTGGTCAGCCGGACGCGCGCGACCTTGCGCAGCGCGGAATTCGGCTTCTTCGGCGTCTGCGTGAACACGCGAACACACACGCCTCGCTTCTGCGGGCTGTTCTGCAGCGCCGGGCTCTTGGTCTTGGTGAGGACCTTGTCGCGTCCCCGTCGCACCAGCTGGCTGATCGTCGGCACGAGCACTCCATGCGCGCCCCACGCGCGCAGAAAACATTCACCGCACACGCCATCCACACGCGCAGCGACGCGCGTGATTGGTGTTTGGTGCCCCAAGCCTAGGGAACCGCAAGCGGTCCGGCACCTGGAGCTGACTTACCCTATAAAGGTTGATGATGCTGCGCCTCGTGATCGCTCGAGATCAGTCGGGCGTCGGCGATACGGCAGATCACACCAAACGGCTGCCGCGTCTTGGAGTCTGGCCCTAGATAGGGTGTCCCAGGGCCGACCAGAACCTTGCAAATATAACAAAGGGTTCGTGGGGGATCAAGTCCCCAGATCCGCGCTCGTGCGCTTTCATCGATCCTTCCTCTATTATTCACTCCATGCCCACCCTTATCCCGGCGCCGGCAGTCGTGCAGGCCGCCGGCACGAAGCCGAAGCGCATCGAAGAGTATGCGGGTCGCGTAAACTCTGGCCATGCAGGGGTTAGCGTCGCCCGCATGGTTTCGCCAGGCGGCTGGCAGGAGCCCGGCCAACGGCCCGACTTCGAGGAAATCACCGTCGTCTTACGAGGCGTGCTCCGCGTCGAGCACGAGACCGGCACGCTCGACATTCGCGCGGGCCAGGCCGTGGTGACCGCTCCCGGCGAGTGGATCCGCTACAGTACGCCTGAACCTGAAGGGGCCGAGTACGTCGCCGTATGCCTGCCAGCCTTCTCACCCGACACCGTTCATCGCGACGCTGGCTGAGAGCCGTCCTGGTCGTCGTCCTGGCCAGCTCTGCTCGGCACAGCCGGGATGGCGCGATCCGGCCCGGGAGGATGAGGGATACGACGGGCGGTTCAGGTTCGTACGGCTGCGCTGGGACGGCGGCGGTGGCTTTGGGCGCCGCGGCATGAGCAACGCCTGGAACCCGACTACCCACGCGCCGAGGCCAACCTCGCGAGAATCCTGCAGGAATTGACGTTGATTGACGTCAATCCCGAGGGGCGGATTCTCGGGCTCGACGACCCCGAGATCTTCAACTACCCCATCCTTGAGCATCTACGACTTCAACACCCGGCTACCGAGGCTCAGCAGGAACGTCGTCATCCAGACCGCAAGCGGGATCCATGGACGATCGGCGCGCTCGGTCAATCGTCGCATGCCGTCGGAATAGCGCATGGCCGTCACCACCCCGACGGCGCCGATGATGAAGTAGGTCGGGAAGATGAAACGCTCGGCGCGCACGTTCGCCGGGCTGAGCACCGCGATGAACGCCGCCGTCAACAACAGTGCCCACACCAGCCCGCGTTCGGTCATGGCGTCGAAGGGCGCGGCGGACGCTCCACGGTTTCGGAAGCGAAGCCAGGCCGCTGCCGTCGCAAACGCCACCAGGCTCCACGGCGCGGCGAACCACGCGAGCCTGGTGAGGTACCAGACGATGTTGGCAAGCGCGTGCGGCACGACGCGAGGGTCATTGAGCTGCATCGACGCGCCAAGGCGCGTGGTCCGGTAGAACTCCAGGAACGACTCCCCGGTCGTTGTCACATAGAGCGCCTCGTAGCCGGCGAGCATGAGCGCCGCGGCAACGATGGCCGCAGTAAGGCCCGACCAGGCCCAGCGATTCGACCCTCCAGAAGGCGCGGGAATGATGACAACCCAGAGCGCGGCGCTGACGAGCGCGAACATCGCGAACGCGCCCTTGATGAGCACGAGACAACAGAACGACGCGACCATCAACAGCATCCACCACGGATTGGTCCGCGCGCGATGGGTGCCGTAGAGGAGCGCGAGGAAACACATCAGCAGCGGATGCTCCTGGTTGCCGCGGATGCGGTACACGAAGGACACCGGAAGGAGCTGCAGTATCCAGGCAAGCGAGCGCGACTCCAACCCGTTGACGACCGCGCCTGCGACGAGAGGAATCAGCGCGATGACTGCCGCCTGATACAGCATGTTGACGATGAAGGCGGCCTGCCCGGCGGGAACACCGGCACGAATCAGGAGCACCGACGGGAGCAGAATGCCGGCGGGGTGCTCACGAAACAGCCCCTCCTGATTCCATGCGCCTCGCCACTCGGGAGCAATCCATCGTGACGGTGGCTGCTCGGCGAGCTCGCCGGAGAGTCGCGCGTAGAGCGTCGAATCGGGATCGCGGGAACGATAGTCAGTTGCGACGAGGAGCGATGCCGCGAACGCGAGCGCGCACGACCACAGGAGGACCTGCCTCATGAACTAGTGAAGCTGGCCCTACTTGCGTGTCTTCTTACCGCGAGTTCTCGATCGGGGTGTCCTCGTGGCCCCTTGTCTCGAACGGGATCGCCTGACTGAAATCCTGCGCGGGCGCTTTGCGGCCGAGCGGGATGCCGTCTTTCGCTTTTTCGCCGAGCCGTCCGCCATCGGTGCCGGACGCGCGTGGCGCGGTTGATAGATTCCCAGCGTGCCGCCGCCCGGCAGCGTCAGCTGCGTCAGGAGACCCCACCCCTCGTCCTTGACCGGCGCGCATGACAAGTTACGCCGCGTCATCTCCGCCACGAGCGCCTCGACGTCGGCGCACATCAAGTAGAGTTCGTGCACGCCGTTCTTGTCTGACGGATGCACGGCGACCTCGGACGGAGGCAGCCCGAAGATCAGCCATCCGCCACCGACATCGACGTGGGTCAGCTTGAAGACATCCCGCAGGACCGCGCGATCCGCGTCGGGGTTGGTGCTGTAGATAATCGAATGCGCGCCAGTAATCATGACAACTCCAGGCACTATGCAGCGCGGCGTCCGGCCGCGCCAGGCACTGAAATCCTACTCCGCTTGAGGCGGGGCGTCGACCGCTGGTGGCAACTCACCTCCGTCTCTGCTCTGGGCGCGCAGCGGCACGATCGGGGCGCCTTGCGGCATACCGAGCACGAGCGTGTTCCCGGGCTGTTGGCCCAGCACCTGCAGGGCTCGCAGCTGCATCAGCGAAGGGCTTCGTTCGACCAGTGCCGCCGCGTTCGCGAGGTTTCGGAGCGCCGCGGTTTCGCCACGCGCCTTCTCCAACGCGGCAAGCCCTTCCTGACGAGCTTTCACGACCTGCGTGAAGATCTTCTTCAGCTCGCCGGGAAAAGTCAGGTCACGCAGAGACGCATCCAGCAGCTCAACGCCGATGGGTTCGAGCCGCGGTCCGGCGAGCGCCTTCAGTTGCGCGGGGACCTCGCCGCGCCGCCGCAGCAGATCCTCGATCGGCAGTCCGGACGTAATCGCGCGGAGCGCCAGCTGGAGCTCGCTGTGGATCGCCACGTGATAGTTGTCGCTGCCGAGCACGGCGCGTTCGGGATCTTTCACCTGAAACGTCGCGACGATGCTCGCCTTCACCGCGACGCCGTCGGCGCTAAGGACCTCCTGGCCGGGTACAGAGACGCGTGACGGCCTGACATCAACTTTCTGGATTTGCGTCGCACCCCAGTGCCAGTACAGCCCAGGACCGAGCACGCCTTTGAAGCGGCCACTCGTGAACTTCTGCCCGCGTTCGTACTCAAAGACGATAGTCCGGGCGGTGCGCCCGGCGACCACGACCAGCAGGACGAGGACCAGAAGAGAAAGCCACAGGCTCAACATGATTTGTGTGCGGAAGAAAGTGTTCCGCCTCGAAGCGCCGCCGGCGAACCACGGGGGTCTCAACCCGCAGAGTGGACCGCAGGCTGCAGCGTGACTGCGGGCGCCCCGAGACGAAACGTGGATGGGCTGTGAACCCAGTTTGTCCACGGGGAACGGCAACGCGCAGGCACAGCGGGTCTACGACCCGCGCCCTGCTTCCTGTTCCCCGCGGTGACGCTAGCATGCGGAGCGGCGCCGGGCAAGCGCAGTCGGCCGCCTGACGCGGCGTCAGCGTCCGGCCGACCCGCCAGACGACGTGGCGGTGCCGGCCACCGGCACCCCCATCTGCCACAGCATGAACGCGTAGGTGAACGCCGTCTCGCGCAGCGCGTCGTAGCGGCCTGAGGAGCCGCCGTGACCGGCGCCCATGTTGGCTTTCAGCAACAACGTGTTCTTGTCGGTCTTGGTTGCACGCAGCTTGGCCACGAGCTTCGCGCCCTCCCAGTAGGGCACCTGGCTGTCGTTGAGCGACACCTGCACCAGCATGGCCGGATAGTTCACCGGCTTGACGTTGTCGTACGGCGAGTAGCGCATCATGTAGTCGAACGCGGGCTTCTCGTTGGGATTCCCCCACTCCAGATACTCGCTCGTCGTCAGCGGCAATGATGCGTCGAGCATCGTGTTGATGACGTCGACAAACGGCACCTGCGACACCACCGCCTTGAAGAGATCCGGGCGCATGTTCGCCACGGCGCCGACGAGCAGACCGCCGGCGCTGCCGCCCTGAATCACCAACCGATCCGGCGAGGTGTAGCGCGACTTCACCAGGTACTCCGCGCAGTCGATGAAGTCGTTGAAGGTATTGATCTTCTTCATCATCCGGCCCTGTTCGCGCCAGTCCTCGCCCATCTCGCCGCCGCCGCGGACGTAGGCGTTGGCGAAGACAACACCGCGATCGAGCAGGCTCAGTCGATTCGACGAGAACGTCGCAGCGCCGGAGGCGCCGTAGGAGCCGTAGCCGTAGAGAAGCAACGGCGCCTTGCCGTCGAGCGCGACGCCCTTGCGGTGCACGACCGAGATCGGCACCTTCGTCCCGTCTCGAGCGACCGCCCACAGCCGCTTGGCCTCATAACGCGATGGATCGTAACCGCCGAGCACTTCCTGACGCTTCAGAAGCTTCCGCTGGCGGGAGACGACGTCGTAGTCGTAGACCGACGAGGGCGTCACCATCGACTGATAGTTGAAGCGCACGGTCGCCGTATTGAATTCGGGATTGCTGCCAAGCGACAGCGCGAAGTCAGGTTCGTCGGTGGCAATGCGATGCGACTGCCGGGTCTTCGGATCGATGATGCGGAGCTGGGTCAGTCCTTCTTCACGCTCCGACACCACGATGTGATTCGCAAAGAAACTCAGACCGTTGATCTTGATCGACGGGTTGTGATCGATGAAGACCGTCCAGTTCTTCTCCGAGGGGTCATTCATCGGGGCGGTCACGACTTTGAAGTTCTTCGCGCCCTTGTTGGTCGTGATGTAGAAGAGCCCGTTGTAGTGATCGACGTCGTACTCGTGCTCGGCCTCGCGCGGCAGGACGACCTTCGCCGGTGCGCCTGGCGTATCCGCCGGGAGGTAGCGCACCTCGGTCGAGGTCTTGGCGTAACTCGTCAGAAAGATCATTTTCTTGTCGAGCGAGCGCCCGGCACCAAGGTCGAAGAGCTCGCTCTTCTCCTCGTAGATGAGATCGTTGCCGGCTGCACCGACCGCGTGACGCCAGAATTTGTCGGAGCGCTTGGAAACCGCGTCTTCCGTCGTGTAGAAGAGCGTCTTGTGGTCAGTCGCCCAGACGACCGAGCCAACCCGCTCGATGTTCTCCGAGAGAATCTCTCCCTTGCGCAGATCCTTGACGTGCAGGCTGTACTGGCGGTAGCCGGTCGTATCGGTCGAGTACGCCAGCCAGTTGCCGTCGTCGCTGACGGCGTAAGCGCCGAGCCCTAGATACTTGTGACCCGCGGCCAATGCATTGAGATCCAGCAGGATTTCTTCGCTGCCATCCATGCTTCCCTTGCGGCGGCACATATAAGGATATTGCTTGCCTTCTTCGGTGCGCGAGTAATAGAAGTACTCGCCGATTCGCGACGGCACGCTGAGATCGGTCTGCTTGATACGCCCGAGCATCTCGGTGTAGAGCGTCTCCTGCAGCGCCTTGGTCGGCTTCATCACCTCTTCGGTGTAGGCGTTTTCGCTCTCCAGATACTTGATGACGTCCGGATTGCTCTTTTCACGCAGCCAGAAATAGTCGTCCTTCAGCGTGTAGCCGTGGATCTCGGTCGTGTGTGGGCGCTTTGCCGCAGTTGGCGGCTGCGCCACGACCGACTGCTCGGCGTGCGTGGCAGATCCAACCAGTACGAGCGCCAGAAACGGCACGACCAGCGCGATATCCTGTTTTCTCATGCGCGACCTCTTCATCGTTCAATCCGGGGCTGAAACCGGGCGGGGAACGGCTTCATTATAGTCATCTCCTCATGACGTAGTCCTGGTACTGCGGATCCTGCTTCAAAGGAGGTTCGGGGTTCGCACCGAATTGTCGATGGGAATTATCCAAGGTCGACCCTGAACCGTGAACCTTTGAACCTTGAACTCTGAACCGTGAACCCTGAACCCTGACCTTCAGCATCTATCTAACCCGCCAACACACGCTCGTAGTACCGCTCGTACATCGGCACGACCCGATCGACACAGAACTCGTCGCGCACGCGCGCCCTAGCGGCGTCCGCGATCGTGCGATGCAGAACCGGATCGGTCAGCAGCGCGATCGCGTCGCCAGCCATGCCGTCGAGATCGCCCGGATCGCGCAGGAAGCCGGACACGCCGTGCGAGATGACTTCCGGCAAGCCGCCGACGTTCGAAGCCACCACCGGCACGTCGCACGCCATCGCCTCGAGCGCGGCCAGGCCGAAGCTTTCTTGAGCCGAGGGCAAGAGGAACAGGTCGGCCGCCGACAGCAGCGGGATCACATCTTCCTGTGCGCCGAGCGTCTCCACGAGCGGAGCGATACCGAGTTCCCGGCTCAGCCGATAGGCCGTCCCGAGCTCCGGTCCGTCGCCGACGAGCAGCAGCCGGGCCGGCACGGCGCGGCTGATCCGGGCGAAGACCTCCATGACGGCATCGATCCTCTTGACCGGGCGAAAGTTCGAGATGTGGATCACGAGCCTGGTCGCGTCGTCGGCGGCAAAACGCTTGCGCAGGCCGGGCACCTCACGCCGGCGGTAGATCCCGCAATCGAGGCAATTGGGGATCACCTCGATATCACGCCGCACGTTCAGTTCGCGGCGCGTGGCTTCGCGCAAGCTCTGCGACACGGCCGTGACGCCGTTCGAGGTTTCGATCGAGTAGGCGACGATCTCTGAAAAAGATGGGTCACTGCCAACGAGCGTGATGTCCGTGCCATGCAGCGTCGTCACGACTCGAGGCACCGCGTGGCCGCTGGCCTCTAGCACCTGGCGCGCGAGGAGTGCCGCCGTCGCGTGCGGAATGGCGTAGTGCGCGTGGACGACCTCGAGCCGGAACTCCCGCGCCACCTGCACGACCTTGTTGGCTAGCGAGAGGACGTACTGCGGCTCGCGGAAGAGCGGATAGCTCGGCGTGTTGACCTGGTGGAACACCAGTCCGGCCTGGTAGTCGCCAAGCCTGAACGGCGGATCGGTGCTGACGAGATGCACCTGGTGACCGCGGTCAGCGAGCGCCTTTGCGAGCTCGGTCGCCACGATACCGCTGCCGCCGACCGATGCATAGCAGATGATGCCGATATTCACGAATCTGGTTCAGGGTTCAGGGTTCAGGGTCAAGGTTCCGAGTTCAGGAACCGTGTCTGAACAACGTCGTCCTGACGACCGGTTCCTTCACGACTACTCCTTCGGCAAACTGAACGCCGGCGAGGGCGCCGAACTGCGCGTCGCGGCTCTCGACGAGCTGCTGAAAGAGTGGCGACGTCAGGCGTGTCGCGACGCCAGCGGCCGCGGCCGCCGTGAATTGCGACACGTGACACGCGAGCGCGCGGCGCTTCTGATCGTAGTACTCGGAGACATCGACGACGAACGACGGCGGCGCGGAATCATTGATGAAGTAACAGCACACCCAGTCGGGTTTCCATGGAGGGCACAATGGACTTTCGGT
Organism: uncultured Acidobacteriota bacterium; assembly: GCA_963773005.1. Lineage (GTDB taxonomy): Bacteria > Acidobacteriota > Vicinamibacteria > Vicinamibacterales > 2-12-FULL-66-21 > DATBJJ01. The sequence goes on along the minus strand of CAVYZR010000008.1, from coordinate 356,670 downwards.
GCCAGCATCGTAGCGGCGCAACCCGCTGTTGAACACCGCCTCAGTCAGCACCTGGCTGGCAGCGACGTGATCGGGGTGGCGATCGATTCCGTACGGGATCGCGACGGCACGTGGACGAGTCCGGCGTATGAGTGCCGCAGCGGCGCGGATATGCTCGGCTGTCCCGCCGATCGCGCGATCCGGCCAGCGCAGGTTGACCCGCCACGTCGCGCCAAGAACCACTCGCGCGGCTTCAGCCTCGGCCAGCCGTTCCTCGACGGTGCCATTGCTGCCCATCTCGCCGGCGGTCAGATCGCACAACCCGACGCGATGCCCGCCGGCCGCGTGCTTGGCGATCGTGCCCCCGAGGCCGATCTCGAGATCGTCGGGATGGGGACCGAATACGAGCAGGTCAACGGGATCCATTCAGGGTTTCGCGGAACCGAGCGCGGCCAGCACCTTCCCGATGAACTCGTTGAACGCGTTCTGGCGAATCCAGCGGACGACGACCACGAGATCGTTCTGCCAGTCGATATAGATGATGTTGCTGCCGTTGCCCTGGAACGTGACCGCGGTCGGCGGGGCGCTCGGGAAGGCCGGCTTCGCGTTGGAATTGAGAAACCAGTTCATGTAGCCGTAGCCGTCGTTCGCCGAGCCGGGAGATCGCGCCATGTCGATCCACTTCTGCGAGACGATCTGGCGATCCTTCCACTTCCCGTTGCGGAGCACCAGGTAGCCAAAGCGCGCCATGTCCCGCGCCGAGATGAACATCCCGCCTCCCCAATGCCCTCCGCCGGTCATTGATTGGACGCGCCGGCCGTCGAGATCGATCCAGGAGTTCTCGTAGCCGTGCCAGCGCCACGTGCTCGACGCGCCGATGGGCTCCATGACTTCCTCGCGCAGAAACTCCGGCAGCGGCCGGCGCAGCACCTGCAGGGCGGCGAGCGCCAGCACGTTCACGCGCGCGTCGTTGTATTTGTAGCGAGTACCGGGCTCGCTCAGCGGGCGATTCGGCCAGTCCGCTGGCGTCTTGCCCTCCGGGCGATCCGCCCAGTCAGGTTTGCCCCAGATGGTGCCCTGCCAGTCGCTCGTCTGGCGCAGGAGATGTTCCCACGTGATCTTGGAATTGTGGGGTCCTTCGAAAAGCGCGGCGGCATCTCCCGGCGGCATGTAGTCCTTCACGAGGTCGCTGACGTCGCGAATCAGCCCCTGCTGCCACATCAGCCCAACGACCGTCGACAGGAAGCTCTTCGTTACGCTGAACGTCATGTCCACGCGCGCCGTGTCGCCCCACTCGGCAACGATGTAGCCGTGCCTGATGACGATGCCGCTGAGAGCGCCGCGCGGCTTGACCGGACCGATTGGCGTATCGAACGGTTCCCGTCCGAATGTCGTCGCCAGATCGACGGCCAGATCCTTGGTTGCCGGATTCTCGTTGTCGCTGGCGAACTTCATCGCAGCGTCGAGCGTGGCAGTGTCGAAGTGCGCCTGCTCAGCCGTCTGCTTCTGCCAGTCGAAACGCTCGGGATAATAGGGGGCGGCGACTGCCGTTGCAGGGCGACGCTCGGTCTGCGCCTGCATCGTCGGCATCGCGCGATGCGGCAGGACGAGCGATAGATTGAAAACGACAACCGCCGCTGCAAAAACCCGTGCGGGACTACAATCTCTCATTCGGAACCTCGACGGCCGAAGACTCACGGTGCCGTCGGGATTATGCCATGGGAGATCGGGCTGGCCGGCCAGGCCGCTGCGTCCAGCGTCTAACCAACCGAAGACCGCGATGCACTTGCTCATCGCCCTGTTGCTTGCGGACCAGGCCCAACACGCACCGCCTCAGCCTGCCGACCCGGCTCCAGCCGTGTCGCTCGATCGCATCCGGCGCGGACTCGAGGAACCAGCCTCCACAGTGACGGTCTTGTCTACCGACCCGACAATGCCGCTGGTCTTTCGCATGGACATCAACCAGCGGCCGCTGCCGTACGAGCACCTGTGGCAGGGTGACTTTGTCTCCGCGCACGTGCGTCCGGTGCGGGGGCTTACCCACCACGAGTTCCTCGAGCAGGTCACCCCGGACTTTTTCCGCGCGACCTCGATGTACCCGTGCTGCCCCGTGCTGCCCCTCATCAACCTCCTGGCTAAGAAACTCAACTCGAAGGAGCGCGCTCAAGCGAGGGCGCGGGAAGAGGTGAAGAAGGCGCTGAAGGAATATCAGGACGCGCTCGCTGCGGAACGCAAACCTTGATCAGCTGCTTCTGAAGAGCGCGACAGGATCGCTCGCGAGCGCGCGCCTTGTCGGAAGCCAGCAGGCCGCGGCCGTCACGAGTGCGAGAATCCCGCAACAGAGAACAATGGCGACGGGATCTCGTGGGCTCACGCCGAGGAGGAGCGGCGAGAGCAGCGGCGTGCTGATGAGCGACACCGCCGCGCCGACACCTACACCGGCCGACCAGACGACGGCGGCTCGGCTGAGCACGAGGCGCACGATGTGCGGAGACGAGGCGCCGACGGCGAGGCGGATGCAGATCTCGCGCGTCCGCTGTGCGATGCCGTACGACATCAGCCCGTAGCCACCGACAAGCACCAGCACAATCGCGAGCGCGGCGAAGATACCCAGGAGCGCCGCCGCGACGCGCGCCGGCAGGAGCGGGAGAGCGAGGATCTCCGACAAGGGGCGGTCCTCGAAGAGCGACAAGCTCGGGTCGAGGCGGCGCACTGCCTGTCGGACCAAATCCAGGGCTTCACTCTCGGGGAGCGACGAGCGCACCACGATCGACGTCGTTGGGTTGTACCACTGCACACCACTGTGGAAAGCGACCGGCTTCGCCGCTTCGGTGAGCGTCTGGTACTTGCCGTCCTGGGCAACGCCCACGACCTCGATCCATTCGCCGCTCCGCCCAGTGCGGAAGCGCTTGCCAACCGGATCTCCGCTTCCCAGCAATTGCGCAAACGCCTGATTGACTACGGTCACACGCGTGCTCTCTCGCGTGTCGCTCGACGCGAAATCCCTGCCCGCGACAAGCTTTGTCTGGAGCGTGCGAAAGAAGCCGGGAGACACTTGATAGTAAATGGCGTCGGGCACCTCTGCCGCTGGTGGCTCCGGCTGTCCCTCGACGTAGACCGTGTGCGTGGAGACGTCGGTGCTGAGCGGCAATGCGCTCGCGACCGCGACCGAGTCGACGCCCGGGAGAACGGCGATGTCGTCTCTCACGCGACGCTGAAAGTCGCGGGCCCGCTCTTGATCGTACCCCTGCAGACCTAGATCCACCCGTGCAGAAACCGCACCGCGCGGGTTGAAACCCACGTCGACAGTGGCTGCGTACTGCAGGCTCCGCACCACCAGCAGCGCTCCGACCAACGGCACCGTGGACAGCATCATCTGCAGGCCGATGATGATGTCTCTCGAGTGCCACCCTCCGCGCCAGCGCGTCGTCTCCTCCTTTAGCGCCGGCACGACGTCTGTGCGGGTGCTCTGGACCGCTGGCATGAACGCCACGAGGATCGTCGACAGCATCGCGAGCGCCAGCGAGTACGCCAGCACGCGATGATCGAGGGTGACCTGAGCAGTCAGCGGAACATCGGTCGGCGGCCGCCAAGCAGTCAGGGCCGTCGCGAGCCACTGCGCCAGGAGCAGCGCGACGGCTGCACCGGCCAGGCTGATCAACGCGCTCTCGACGAGCGTCCGTCGGATGAGATCGGATCGGCCGGCACCGAGCGCAAGCCGGATCGCGGTCTCACGCCGGCGGTCCGTGGATCGCGCGAGCAGTAGGCCGGTGAGGTTGGTGCACGTGAGCAACAGCACGAGGCTGGCGATGGCCAGCAGCGCGCCGGAGAATCCGATGACCGGGCCGCGCAGTAGAGTGCCTGCCAGCCCCGGCGGCGACACCGCGATGCGCATGCCTTCGTGCGTGTCTGGGTACTCACGACCCAGAGCTCCGGCGATCGCATTCAGCGACGCTTCGGCCTGGGCGACCGAGACATTCTCCCCCAGGCGTCCCAAGAGAAATATGTTCTGCGTTCTGCGCCGCTCCAGCCAATCGTTCCCCGACTCGATGTGTGCCTCCATCATCATCGGCACCCAGAGATCAGGAACCAGCAGGCGTTCCGTGCCGCGGAATCCTGCTGGCATGACGCCGAGAATCGTGAAGGGCGCTCCGTTGATCTTCACGGTGCGGCCCACGATTTGAGGATCGGCGCCAAATCGACCCCGCCAGCACTCGTGGCTCAGAACCAGGACAGGGTGCCCGCCTGGAACAAGGTCATCACTTCTGACGAGTGCCCGTCCCATGACGGCGCGTACCCCGAGCAGGTCGAAGTAGTTCCCCGTTGCGAGATAGCCCCAGATGCGAGAGGTCGTCCCACCCGCCTCGAGGCTCATCGGAGAGATTCGGTAGGCAGCGAGGCCCGCCAGCAGCGTGCTGCGATCGCGGAAGTCGCGATAGTCCGGGTACGAAAACGTCGGAACTCCAGCGCTGATTCTGTTGATGGTGACCAGCTCGTCAGGACGGTTCACCGGAAGGGGTTGGAACAGGGCGCTGTTGATGATGCTGAAGATTGCTGTGTTGGCGCCGATGCCGAGACCGAGGGTCAGAATCGTCACCGCGGTGAGAGTCGGGGATGCTCGAAGCGCGGGTGAGATGACTATCGAGCTCGGCCGCCAAGTCCCGATCCAGACGGTCTCGGCGAAAAAGCGCCACCACTCTCGCCAGCGCCGTGCGCAGTCGCCGCATCATGATGCCTCGCTCCTTCCTGTCGCCTTATTTACTCGGGAGCAAAGAACCTGGCGATGATGCCCGTCGTCTGCTGCCACTCCCGCGCCTCCTTCGCCAGCTGCTTGCGGCCGGCGCGCGTAAGAGCGTAGAACTTGGCCTTGCGGTTGTTGTCCGAGACGCCCCATTCCGACGTGATGAAGCCCGCCTGCTCGAGCTTCACGAGCGCGGGATACAACGTTCCGTAGTTCACCGACAAGAGATCGTCGCTCGTCTGCTCGATCCGTCTCGCGATGCCGTAGCCGTGCTGGGCGCCCATCGTGTCGAGCGTTTTCAGGATCATGAGTGCCAGGGTGCCTTGCCACACCTCGGCTTTGGGACTTGTCATATGGGATACCAATAGCACTACTCATATGGGAATGCAATATGACCCATACCAGGAAAGGTTCAGGGGTTCAAAAGGTTCAGGAGGTTCAGGAGGTTCAAGGCACTGAGCTTGACACTGCCGTCCGAATCCGCTCGATCTGCTTCAGGTGCAGCAGATCGTGGCCGGCGTACAGTCGCCGCAGGTGCTCGACGCTTTCTTCGCCGCGCTCGGCGTGAACGCCGACCCGTTTCAAATCCTGTGGCGACATCCGGTCGATGACGCGCAAGTTCGCCCGCCGTAACACGTCGAACGTCGCGAGCGACTCCGCGGGATCGGCCTGGTCGTAGCCCAGCCGCTCGGCCCAGAGATCCTGGTCGTAGCCCGTGATGGTTGGACGGTCCTGCGCGAGAATCAGCCGAACGCGCCAGCCCCAGACCAGGTCCGAGTCGGCGAGATGCTGGAGCACCTGCGCGATTGACCACTTCCCCGCCTTCTCTGGTTGCTTGAGCTTCGCCGGTGGCAGGCCGTCGATCGCGCGGCGCAGCGCGGTCGGCGTTTCTCGCAGAACAGTCATCGGATCCTGCGATCCGAGGAGGTCGAGGATGGCACTCACGTAGGCGGCGGCCTGGCCAGCGGCGCCGCTCGCTGGATTGGTGAAGACAGACATGAACCGATTCTAGCGCCGCGCGTGTCGGCACTGCGGGCCACTCGAAGAATGGACGCAACTTCACGGCTGATGACAGAATACCCACCCGTCCACACCGCCCGGAGCGACCGACACGAATGATTCGAACGGCCCTGCTACTCGCCATGACCCTGGCTGTTGCTACATCGCTGGCACAGGACAAACCCGATCCGCTGCAGACGCGCCCCGAGCGAACGAATTTCGAAGAGACCAGCCGGCTCGACGACATCACGGCGTTTCTTTCTGCCCTCGCCGCGAAGTCTCCACTCGTTCGAGTACAAACGTTCGGCACGACCGAAGAGGGACGGCCGATGCCTTTCGTGACGCTGTCGAACCCGGCCGTCAGCCGACCAGTGGATCGTCCCGCAGGTCGGCCGGTGGTGTTTCTGCTCGCCAACATCCACGGCGGTGAAGTCGAGGGCAAGGAGGCGGTGCAGGTACTGATGCGGCGCCTCACGGGTGGCGACCTGCGGCCGCTCCTCGACCGCATGGTGATCCTGATTGCGCCGATCTACAACATCGACGGCAACGAGGCCATCGACGTCATGAACCGGACGGCGCAGTACGGGCCGATCGCAGGCGTCGGCCGGCGCGAGAACGTCAAAGGCCTCGATCTCAACCGCGACTACATGAAGCTCGAATCGGCCGAGGCGCGCGCGCTCGCGGCAGCGTTCACAGCGTGGGATCCGCATCTGGTGGTCGACCTGCACACCACCAACGGGTCCTATCACGGCTATCACCTCACCCAGTCGATTCCTTTGAATCTGTCGCTGAGCGCGAAGATCCTCGACTATCACCGCGACACGATGATGCCGGCGATCATGAAATCGCTCGAGGCGCGGCACCAGTTCCGCTCGTACTACTACGGCAACTTCGGCCGTGGCAACGCTGCATCAGGCGAGCTGCGCCGGTGGAACGCGTTCGACCATCGTCCGCGCGCCGGCCAGAACTACGTCGGGTTCCGCAACCGGCTCACGATTCTCTCCGAGGCGTACTCCTATCTGCCGTTCAAACGCCGGATCGAGGTGACCACAACGTTCGTCGAAGAAATTCTCGGCTACGTCGACGCACACCGCGCCGAGATCGTGACGCTGACGAAATCACTCGACGACGAATGGATGAAGCGGGCCGAAGGGTCGGCTGAGATGCCTCTCGGCGTCGAGTACGAACTCCGTCCGCTTCCAAAGCCCGTCCCGATCCTCGTCGGCGAGGTGAAGCAGGAAATCAATCCCCGCAATCAGCGGCCGATGACGGTCGCGATCGAGGACAGCTACAAGCCGGAGATGATGGAGGACTACGCCTACTTTGCGCCGACGCGTACCGTGCCCATGGCGCGTGTTTACGTCCTGCCCGCAGGTCCGTCGTTCCAGCCGATCGTCGACAAGCTCAGGCAGCACGGCATCACGGTCGAGGAGACGACTGCGCCGTTCTCCACCACAGTCTCGAGTTTCGTGGTCGAAGCGGTGATCAGGTCACCCAAGCCGTTTCAGGGACACAACGAAGTGAGGCTGAAGGGTCAGTACGTGAGCGAACAGTCGACGATCGCGGCAGGAGCGCGCATCGTCCGTCTGGCGCAGCCGCTGGGACTGCTCGCGGCCTACCTGCTCGAACCGGAAAGCGACGACGGGCTGACGAACTGGAACTTCATGGATCCGTGGCTGGAAGCCGGCAAGCCGGCGCCAGTGCGCAAGATCATGTCGAACGTGAAGATCGCGACGAAGACGAAGAAGTAGGGGGAAGCGTCCCCTGCGATCCGCTCTTTCTCTTGCCCTACCCCGGCGGTCCGATTGCGGTTTTGCGCACCGATCACGGTTCCGGCATCCGCCGGCCCAGGTCATCCGTGGAAAACACGCGTGATTCCCTCCGCAATGTTGAATCTGGGCTGGCACCTGGCTTGCCACGTCGCTCGGCAGCCACTCGTGCGCGAGCGGCCCGATGTGACCCCTCGACGCGCAAGCGGTGACTGCGGAACGGTTGGGCAAACCCTCATGAGCGACCTGCTTCGACTACTTGGTGGATCCGTATTCCTCGCGCTGGCGGCGCTGACCACTGTCGCCGCGCCCAACCAGTTACTGTGGCGGCTCAGCGTGGCCGCCACTGAAGGCGGCCACTGGCTCGCCATCGGCGCGCTCGTGCCCGCCATCCCGTGGAGAGGCCAGGGCAAGATCGGAAAGCTCGGCGCGATGATGGGGCTCGGCGCGGCGGCGCTCTTTGCGCTGCCGCTCTTCCATGCGACCCAGATGAACAAAGATCTGCCGGCGATGCTCGACGCCAGCTTCGGAAGCGACCGTCGCGTGCGGGGACGCTTTGCCGAGGATCTGCGACCAGAACCACTGGTCATGCTCGATCTCGTGTCGTCGGTGCAGTCCCGCCCGGTACAGCTCACTGAGCGCGTGTTCAGCACGACCGACGGAGAGAAGCTCACGCTCGATATCTACTCACCAGGGTATGAGAGCGGCCCGCTGCCTGGAGTGCTGGTCATTCACGGCGGCACCTGGCAGAGCGGACACAGCAGGGACTTCATGGCCCTCAACGCGTATCTCGCGGCGCGCGACTACATCGTCGTGTCCATCAACTATCGGCTCGCGCCGAAGTGGAAGTTCCCGGCCGGCCGCGACGACGTCCTGTCGGCACTGGCCTACCTGAAGGTCTACGGGCGCGAGTTCGGCCTCGACCCGACGCGGCTCGCTCTGATGGGGCGATCGGCCGGAGGACAGCTTGCGCTGCTTGCCGCCTATACGGCGGGCGAACCGGCAATTCGCGGTGTCGTCTCGGTCTACGGTCCCACGGACTTGAAGTTCGGCTACGAGCGCCCGGCGTCGAAGCAGTTGATCGACACACGCGGCGTGCTCGAAAGCTATCTCGGCGGTCCGCCAGCCAAGGCCGACGACGCGTACTTCGCTGCGTCGCCGATCAATTTCGTGACCGCCTCGACGCCGCCGACGCTGCTGATCCACGGGCTGCATGATCAGCATGTCCTGCCCGAAGAGAGCGCGCGCCTCGAGGCCCGCCTCGCCGAATCCAAGGTAAGGCATTTGTTCGTGCGGCTCCCGTGGGCGACCCACGCCTGTGACTGGAGTTTCAGTGGTCCCTGCGGCCAGATCACGACCTACGCCATCGAACGCTTTCTCGAGCGCGTGATGTTCACGCCTGCAAAAGAGGTCAAGCCGCAAGGGCGGCTGGCGAAGAAGTAGATCAGGCTCAAGCAAAACCTTCGAGAACATACTCGAAGATCTTGCCTTGAGCCCTGAGCCTTGAGCCTTGAGCCTCCTTTGACCACATCTCTCACGCCCCGCGGGCTGAACACACTGACATTTCAGTAAAGGGGTAGACGTGGTATATAGGCACCCTCCATTCGCTTCAGAGGAGGTTGCCTATGTTCCTCAGGTCGGGTGCACGCTCCGTGCTCGGCAGTCTGAGTGTTCTCGGCATCGCCGCGACCCTTGCGGCCCTTCCGGCTCGCGCCCAAACGCCGACTGGTGAGATCAGCGGCGTTGTCGTGGATCCGAGTGGGTCGGCAGTGCCGGGCGTCACGATCACGCTCACGAGCGCCGCAACCAATGCCGTTCGGGAAGTCCAGACCAACAGCGCGGGACTGTACGTCATTCCCGCGATCCCGCCCGGCCGGTACATCCTGAAGGCCCAAATCTCAGGCTTCCGAGCGATCGAGCGCCGGGACATCGACGTCCAGGTCGGCAGTTCCAACCGCATCCCGATTACGCTGGAGCTCGGCGACCTCACCGAGACCGTCGAGATTCGCGGCGGCGCGCCGCTCGTCCAAAGCAGCAACGCCTCCATCGGCACCGTCATCGAGAATCGCAGCATCGTCGAGCTGCCGCTCAACGGGCGCAACTATCTGCAGCTGGCGTCGTTGATTCCTGGCGCGACGACCAACGGACCGTCGTCCAGTCAGGGGCGACAGCGCATGGGCGGGCAGCGCAACAGTTTTGCGCTCAACGTTGCCGGTCAGCGCATTCACTACAACCACTACTCGCTCGATGGCATCGAGAACACCGACCTGAACTTCAACAGCTATATGCTGCTGCCGTCGGTCGACGCGCTGCAGGAGTTCAAGGTCGAGGCCGGTCTCTTCGACGCCGAGTACGGGCGCGCCATCGCCCAGATCAACGCCTCGACCAAATCCGGATCGAATCAGTTTCACGCCACGGTGTTCGAGTTCGTGCGTAATTCCTCACTCGACGCCAAGAACTACTTCGACCGCGACGATCGTCCGATCCCGCCGTTCCGGCGCAACCAATACGGGCTCACGGTCGACGGGCCGGTCGTCGTGCCAAAGCTCCTCAACGGCCGAAACCGGCTGTTCTTTCTCTTCAACTGGGAAGGCTTGCGCGAGCACAAGTCGCTGACCTCGTCTCCCTCGGTGCCGCTCACGGCCTGGCGCACGGGCGATTTCTCGCAGCTTCGCGATGCGAGCGGCACCCTCATCCCGATCTACGACCCGGCGACGCGCGTCTTCGACGCGGCCGGCAATGTCACGCAGGCGCCGACGGCGTTTCCCGGCAACCTCATTCCGGCAAATCGTATCGACCCGGTCTCGCGGCAGCTGCTGGACTTCTATCCGTTGCCTCTGCAGGAGCAGACCGGCGCCAATTACGTCAATGACGAAGCCCGGACGGTCAACGCCGATCAGTTCACCTATCGATTCGACTTCATCGAGAACGACAGCTCCCGGTGGTTCTTCCGGCACAGCACCTCGCACGAGCTCGGCTACGACCCGTTCGCCATCCCGGACATGGGCATCAACACCGACACCGACGTCCATCAGCTGGTGCTGGCCAACACCCGGACGTTCGGCACGAACAAGGTCAACGACCTGCGTGTCGGCTACGGCTACTTGAAGAACGCGCACATCTCGCCGCGCGCGAACAATGTCAATGTCGTCAAGGAGCTTGGGATCAACCTGCCGAGCGACAACCCTCTCTACTGGGGCGTTCCGAACATCGGCATTACCGGGCTCTCGGGTCTCGGGGAGGAGAGCGACGCGCCGTTCATCAACGACGACAAGACGATTCAGCTCGTCGACAACTTCTCGTGGATCGTCGGCAAGCATGCGTACAAGTTCGGCGGCGAAATCCGTCACGTGCTCTACGATCAGATCGGCGGCGTCGTCACGCGCGGCCGGTTCGGTTTCGATGGGCGCTACACACAGAACCCGCTGTTGCCGGCGGCACAGCGCGGCGGCGCGGCGATGGCCGATTTCCTGCTGGGGACGATGAACCGTTCCGAGGGACAGGTCGGCGCGCCCATCGCCAATTTCCGCTCGAGTTATTTCGCGCTCTTCTTCCAGGACAGCTGGAGACTCACCAACACGGTGACCGTCAATTACGGCCTGCGCTGGGAGTACGACCAGCCCTTCTATGACGAGAATGACGCCATCGTCAACATCGACTTCCGCTGGGACAACTCCGCCGAGCCGGTATTCGTGCGCGCAGGCACGGGCGATCCCTACGAGGGGAACCCGGCCTTCCGGCTCGCCCCTGACGTGCAGTACGTGCGCGACGGTCGCTTCGGACGCGGCGCCTACAAGAGCGACTTCAATGACTTCGCGCCGAGGCTCGGCATCGCCTGGGCGATCACGCCGAAGACGGTCCTGCGAAGCGGCGGCGGCATCTACTACGTCCGCGACATTGGCAATGCGGTCTTCGACACAGTCCGGAACGCACCGTTCACGATTCGTCGCGACGAACCGGCGGAGAGTTTCCGGCCCAATCTGAGTTTCCAGCAACCGTTCGCCCGCACCGGCGCCCCAACCTTCATCCTCGCCAACCAGTACGACGAGCCGTCGTCGTACGTCGCGCAGTGGTCATTCGGCTTCCAGCGCGAGCTGGCCGGTACGATGTCTGTCGAGGCGACCTACTTCGGATCTGCGGGTGTGCACCTGCGCCGGTTGATGAGTTACAACAATCCAGAGCCGAGCCAGCTGCCAAACTCCAACAACGCGCGTCCGTTCCCGAAGTTCGGCAGCATCCAGGTGATGAGCGCGCCGAGTCATTCGAACTACCACGCGCTGTACCTGAAACTGCAGCGGCGGTTTTCGGGCGGACTGAGCTTCCTCAGCTCGTTTGCCTGGGGCAAGTCGATCGACAACGGCAGCGGCATCCGGACCTCGGATGGCGACTCGCTGACGCCGTCGAACAACTACGACCTCGAGCTCGAACGCGGGCTCTCGGCGTTCGACTTCCGTCGACGCTGGACGACGTCGTGGGTGTGGGAGCTGCCGTTCGGCAAGGATCGACGATGGATGAATACCAGCACCGTCGCCGATCTCGCGCTCGGCGGCTGGCAGATTGGCGGCATCCTGACGCTGCAGGACGGCTTTCCTTTCACCGTGACCTGCGGACCAGGCAACATCCAGAATGGCGGTGGCGTCTGCTATCCCGATGCCACCGGCATCGACTGGCGTCTGTCTGGGGACGAGCGGTCCCGCACGCGATGGTTCAACACCGACGCGTTCGTCGATCGCGACCCGGCGACCGGACCGTTCCGCTATGGCACCGTGGCCCGCAACTCGCTGACCGGGCCGGGGATCGTCAGCGTCGACGCTTCGGCCAACAAGCGCTTCCAGTTCAGGGAGTCGTACGTCGAGTTCCGGGTCGAGGTCTTCAACCTCCCGAACCACCCCATCTGGAACCAGCCAGGATCGCAACTGAGGACGCCCACCTTTGGCGTCATCAACAGCACGCGGCTGGACTCGCGTCAAATCCAGCTGGGGCTGAAGTTCGTCTTTTGAGAACGCGACGTAGTGTCCGGCGTTCGGCGCTCGGCGTTCGGTACGCGTTGGACCCACGACCTGGGTGGCGGTTCCCGAGTGCCGAGCGCCGAATGCCGGACTGTTTCACCGCTAGAAACACGTATCCGCCACGTTGCCCTCCAACTGGTTCTGTTTGAAAGTGTTGTTGCCGGGCGGCCCTTGGACTCCGCACGTGTTCATGGCAATCGTGTTCTTGACGAACGTGTTGGCGGTCGGAAAGAGGCCGCCTGCCCCCACATTGAACAGGATCCCGGCGGCATTCCCTGTGAACGTGTTCTCCCGAATCACGTTGCTGGAAACGCCGCCGTTCAGGGCAATCCCGGCCCGGCCGCTCCCGGAGATCAGGTTCTCCTTGAACGTGTTGTCCGTCGGCGTGTCCACCAGGATGATGCCGTTCAGGTTGTCCGTGAGCGTGTTCTCCGCCACGAGGTTCTCCGTTGAGTTCTTGATCGCGCTCGGTCTGAGCATGACTCCTACTCTGCTGTTCTGCCAGGCCGCATTCTCTTTGATGATGTTCCCACTCGACCCGATCAGGAAGACGGCGTCCTGGTTGCCAGTGAATTGGTTTTTCTTGATCGAGATGCCGGTCGAGTTCACGAGCTGCACTCCTGCCAGGAAGTTCTTGACCGTCCCCCCGGTGATCACCACGCCCGTTCGGTTGGAGACACTGATGCCCACCCCGCTTCCAGGCCCGGCGATCGTGTGACCATTCAGATCGATCTTGATTCCGTCGGCGCCGACGATCAAACCGTTGCCCGGACACACGAGGTCATAGTCGAGCCGCATGTCCGCCACAATCGTCGCGCCGCAGAGGTCGCTGGAAGGGCTCGACGCCGAAGTGGATCCGTTGACGATTGACTTCAGGAAGAACGGCTCCCAGAAATCGCATTGCGCGTCTCGCAAACGCTTGTCCTCCCGCAACGGCCAGTCGAGGACGAGATACTTGCTGGCCCCGCTTCCGTGCCCGTTTGACTGCCTGAATGCCGGCCAACGGATTGTGCCGTCGTCGTCACCATTCGGATTGCCTGCCGCGGCGAAGCGCGTCCAGTAGGTGCTGATGGCGGCAAAGAGCGAGAGATCGTCCCCATTGAGCACATAGGGGGGCGACGGCGGTCCGAAGTTGTTGCCGAACACGAAATTCCTGTCGAGGCCGTGGATTACGAGATCAGGGACGACCGCGTCGACCTCGCGTTCGAACGAGTACAGATAGGCAGGCGTTCGCGTGCGCCGGACAAGGCGTGCGATCCGGCGCCCTTCGCAGACTGCCTCCACATCGCCCGACAGCTGCGACAGGGCGAGCTTCGGCGTTGGAAAGTCGGACGCGGGATACTGCGCAAGGATCGCGGGCGCATCGGCGGCGCCGAACTCGGTCACCACGGCGGCCTCGTACTGCTCTTCCGTCAGGCCCGCCGGAAAGCTCCTGTCCACGTAGATCCATCCTTCATCGCGTGTCGCGCCGATGATCAGCGGCACGTGGTTGAAGTCGCCGGCCTCGTACAGCCTGCGAGGCTGATCGGGGATGTCCAGTCCGTCCACCACCGGCCCCCACGGGACGCGACCGGTTTCGGCGAACTCCTGCTGGCCGTTGCCAAACGCCAGCAGCACTTCGTTGCTGGTTTTGGAGCGCATGCAGGCGAGCACCTGCGTGGGATCAGTGCAGCCAACGACCGTGGCGAAGTCCGTGCCCAGAGTCTCAGCGTCCGCGCGCGTTCGCCAACGGGTTGAGGCGTAGCCGCTTTGCATGATTGCGCGATGAAAGTAGCCGGCGCTTCCCGGCGACACGACGTGCAGGCTGACGCTGTGCCCACCCGCGGACTGCCCATCAATCGTTACGTTTCCTGGATCGCCACCGAATGCCGCGATGTTGTCCCGGACCCAGGCGAGCGCCGCGCGCTGATCGAGGAATCCGTAGTTACCCGACGACGGATAGCCGGGATCCTCTCCCGTGAGCGCGGGATGACCCATGAAGCCGAGCGGACCGATGCGATAGTTGGCAGCGACAACGATGGCTCCCGTCCGCTCGACCAGCTTCTGGGGGTTGCTGTCCGCGAGGTTACGGGAAGCAGCCTGGAAAGCGCCGGTGTGAATCCAAACGATCACGGGCACTGGCGACGCCGGCGCCGGATCGGGTGTCCAGACGTTGAGTTTCAGACAGTCCTCGATGCCGACCACCGTTGTGGACCCCGCCGGATTGACTTGCGGGCACATCGCGACGGCTGTGGTTACCGTCAACGTCGCGGGCGCCCATGACGGGGCAGGTTGTGGCGGCCTCCAGCGAAGGTCGCCGATCGGCGGCGCGGCAAAAGGAATACCGAGAAAAGAACACGAGACGCCGTTATCCAGTCCCTGGACGTCGCCGCCGGTGGTCGTCACAAGACAGGACGGGTTCTGACGCTTCGCCTCCAGTGACGGAATCAAAAAGAGCCCGGCGGTCGTCGCCATGGTGAGCATGGTGAGCAGGCCGAGAATGCCGAGAACGGACAAGCTCCAGCGCCTCTGCATGAGTCCTCCTCGAGTCACGTCAATGTGGCCACGAACCTCGAACACACCCGACCTGGGCGCGCTTCGTTGGTATGACCCCGACAACGCTCGAGAGTCCTTGCAAAAAGCTCCAAAAAAGCGCCAAAATTCCCCCGTTCGCACCTCCCCGGAGGCCTCATGAGCCGCGAGACCGGGCAGTCCTACCAGTTCGGGCCCTTTCGTCTGGATCTGTCGGAGCACACGCTGCTGCGCGACGGTCAGCCAGTGCCGGTTACGCCGAAGATTTTTGACGTCCTGGCAGTGCTCGTTCGGCACAGTGGACATCTGGTCGAGAAGGAAACGCTGTTGAGGGAGGTCTGGCCGGGCAGCTTCGTCGAAGAAGGGGCTCTCAACCGCTCCGTGTCGGTCCTGAGGAAGGCCCTGGGCGATAGCCCATCGGGACAGAAGTATATCGAGACGGTGCCAAAACGAGGATATCGCTTTGTCGCGCCGGTCTCAGAGTCTCCCGACGACAGTTCAGGATCCGTCGTCGATCCGCACAGCCGCGCCGTTACCGACATCGAAGCGAAGGACACGCGTTCTGTGGACCTTTCAAATACGGCTCAGGCGCGGCCAACTCGTACCTCCATGTCACAGCGAGCGGCAGCTATCGCCGGTGCGCTTCTGCTTCTGATTGTTGCCACGCTGTCGTATGCGGTTCGGGGACTCGGCGAGCCAAAGATGAGTGCGTCGCTGGCGACTATTCCAGCGCATAGACAGGTCACGTTCACCGGGAAAAGCGGCACGCCCACGATCTCCCCGGACGGCAGGCGCATCGCCTATGTGTCGGATGAAGATCCCGAAAAGAAGCTGATCGTGCAGGAACTGGCGGGTGGCCAGCCACACGGAATCTTCAGTGCGCCGGAAGTTGGACACGTGCGCTGGTCACCTGATGGTTCTGAGCTGATGATGTGGGCGCGAGGCTCAGGCAAGGCTGGCGTGTACATCATGCCGCAGCTGGGCGGAACCCCACGCATGATAGCCCCAGGCCAGTACATGGCCTGTTGGGCGCCGGACGGCTCCACGATCGCCGTCGGGAGCTACCTTGGCGGGAAGATCTGGCTTCTGAACAAGGAGGGCCAGGCGCAACGCACGCTGTCGCTTCAAGGAGTTCAGGGGGCGATATGGGCCATCGACTGGTCGGAAGCGAGCGGCCGCCTGGTGTTCGTCAGCGACGATGGCCAGGGACGCTACAGCATCTCGACCATCGGAGCTGACGGAAACGATCAGAAGACGCTTCTTGTAGAAAATACAGAAATCCCTTCAGCGCGCTGGGCTCCCGGCGGGGACGCCATCTATTATTTTCGCCGGCTGAACCAGACCGTCTCCCTGAACAAGATTCTCGTGCAACCTCGTCATGCGCTCGGGGACGCTGTCGCCACCACGCTCATCGCCGGTCTCGAGACCGATCGAGGGTTTGGGCTGTCTTCAGACGGCACGCGGCTCGTGTACGCTCGCGCCCCCTATGATTCCAATCTATGGGTGTTCGAACCGGGCGGCCCCGACAACAACCAGGGCGCTGAACCAAGGCAACTCACCCACGGTACTTTGCACATCGAAAGACCCCGCGTATCACCCGACGGCGCATCCATCGTCTTCAACATCGGTTATCAACCGCTGACCGAGCTCTACACGATGCCCGTGTCGGGCGGTTCTCCGAAGCAACTGACGTTTCTCGAAGCGTTCAGCGTGGGAGGGGTCTGGTCACCTGACAAGAAACAGATAGCCTTTGCCTCGACTCGGGGCGGCAAGCCACGGGTCTGGACAGTTGCTGCCGACGGTGGAACCCCGCGTGCCCTCTCCTCGAGCAACTTGAGCGACTCTTTGGACCTCGCCTGGTCGGCAGGGTCCCGGATCCTGTATCAAGAGACCGGGAATCGTAATTACTACGAACTCGATCCAGAGTCTCGGGAGGAACGACTGCTGGCAACTGATGGCTCGGTGGGTTGGATGTTTTCGCCGGTCTATTCACCTGACGGCAGCAAGGTTGCCGTCCAATGGAATCGCCGCCCGACCCCCGGGGTGTGGGTCATTGACATCAATCACCGTCACGAGACGCTGGTCTACAAGAGGTCTACAGGTTCGTCTTCTACGCCAATTGGATGGTCCGCTGACGGAAGTTCCATCTATGTCGTCGAAGCGAAACCCTCTACCGCCCGGGACCTTGCAGCGCCCCTCGGGGAAACAATGACCGAGGCGAAGATTCTGTTGGTGCCTGTGAAAGGCGGGGACGTGAGCACAGTAGGCTCTCTTCCCTTCGAAGAGATTGGCAGCGTCGCCATGACTCCCGACGGCCGCAGGTTTGTCCTTACCGTGTACTCGTCGCGGTCCGATGTATGGGTCGCCGACAACTTCGATACGTCGCCCGAACCAAGAATCGCGAGAAAGTAGTGCGCGGCGTCGCGCGAATTCGGCGCTATGGATTGGTCAGACGCGCGAGCTCGGCGGCAGAGACTCGCGTCGACGGACCGTGGAAGATCGCATTGAACACCAGCTTGAACGTCGCGCGTGGCTGCGTCCGAAAATCCACCTGGCTGCCCATCGTCACCACATAGCCGCGGCCGACGCGAAATGCGACGACGTTGGCCTGGTCGCGGAGGAGATCCTCGCCGAGCAGCCAACCGCTCTGGAGGATTGCGCCTTGCGCGGGATACCGCGACACGACCTCGCTCTGGATCGCGAAGCCCGGCTTCAACCGATACGCCTGATCGGATTCGAAGAAGACCGGCCATGCCGCCGGCATGCCGAATGCCACGGGGTGTGACGCGTTGAACTCGTTTTGCAGGAGCGAGCCGGGACAGTAGAACACCGACGCGGGATCGACAACGCGCTCGCGGAGCGCGGCGCTCAGCCGCGCGGGGCTGGAGAACGCCTCACGCATCACTCGATTCACGTCGCCACCGGCGCTCGAATCCGGCGCTCCGCCGCGTCGGCCTGCCGACCCGACGAGCAGGACCGGCTCAATGGGCAGGTCGAGCAGCGCCCGGGCCGTCGTGACGGCTGAGCCGATGGCCACCAGCGTGCCGCCACCGCGAACCCAATCGGCGAGCTTTTTCCAGCCGGCGTCGCCGACGCCGTACGCCCAACTCCATTCCTTATCGTGTCGCATGGAATCGAGCCCGGCGACGATGGTGTCGCGGCTCGTGCCATCGGGCAGCACGATCGCGTCGTACTGGCTGGCAAGGTCGCCGTTGAAGTCGGTCGAGGCGATCGTGCGGTGGTTGAAGCCGTATTGTTCGAACAGCCACTTCATCCAGCCGCCAGGCATGTTGTTGGCGCCGCGCCAGAGGCCGATGCGGGTCGCCGGCTTGAGCCGGTACGCGTCCACCGGCACGGGCTTGTCGGCCGACACGACCACCAGACCCGTCGCGATCGACACGTCCGCCAGGATGCGCGTCGCTTCCGGAGAAGGGGGCACCATCCACGTTCCCGGCGCATACGTGCGGCCACCACTCTCGAATGCCTGTGCGGCGCGATACGTCGCGAGGCCTGCCGCCTGCAGGCGCGCGACGGCGATGAACGCCCCGTTCGACTCCGGTCCGACGAGATAGGCCCACCTGGGTTGCGCAGGCATCGGCGTCAACGCGGGACGAAGCGCTCGCACGATCTCCAAGGTGGCATCGAACGGCTGATCGATCTGATCGACCTCGACTCCCATCAGCAGACCGAGCGTGTGCCCGGTCACGTCGTACGGCGGCTTCGGTGGGCCACCCGGAAACAGCCGAAGGTCCGGGTACTGCTGGCGCTCGAGCATCGTCTTGGCAAACGCGCCGTAGGGCTGCGCGAGCTTGATGACCCACGATCCGAGGCCGTACTGTCGGCCGGCGGCGCTGAACGGCGCTTTGGCCTGGTGAATCTCGACTTCCCCGGTGCGCAGGATGTCGAGCAACTCGTAGGTTTCGTACAGGATCCCGCTGAGCCGCCGGAAGAACGAAGGCGTAAGGCGCGGCCTTCCGGTTGACCCAGTCGGCGTGAACCTGGTAGAAGTTCTCGAGCCAGGTGGCGCGGTTCTTCGCGACATGACTGATTCCCGCGAACGTCGCGGTGACGGCGTAGTCGACAATCTGCCGCAGGCGCCATTCCCCGCTCTTGTACGGAACTGGATAGTTCCAGCGCGCATCCTGCGGTCCGAGGGGGACGTCTCTGCCCGCCGGGTTGACGAATGGATCCGCGAGCTCGACGCTCGCGATCTCGGTCAGGATTCGCGGCTGGCCGTGGTAGACCATGTACTGCCGCGCCGGGGCCCAGAGGTCGTACCTGGCGAGGTACTCGATCCCCGTCTTCCCTTCCGCGACCAACGCTGAGGCCATGGCGTTGCCCACGCTCGTGAGGCCCTGCGCGAGAATCGGGTGAACGTTTGGATCGTAGGGGTCGTCGAACGGAGGCACGAACATGCGCGAGCCGGTCGTACCCTGCTGGTGCATGTCGTGCGTGATGATCGGCTTGAACGCGCTGTGGATCTTCTCGACCGCGAGGCGGGTCTCGACCTGCGTGAACATGAACCAGTCGCGGTTGTCGTCGTGTCCGACGTACTTGTGATAGAGGTCGGGATACACCCGCGCGAACGGCGTGCCCTTCGTCTTGTACCAGTGATCGATGACGAGAACCTGGCCGTCCGGATTCTGTGAAGGCACGACGAGGAGTACGACATTGTCGAGCATCTGTCGAGTCTCGGCGCTGCCGTCGGTCGCGAGTCGGTGGACGATCTCGGTGAGCGCTTGGGTGTTCCCGACCTCGGTTGAGTGGATCGTCGCGTAGACGAGATAGAAGGCCCGGCCCTCTTGCGCGAGCTTCCTGGCTTCCGCTTCCGTCAACCCGCGCGGATCGGCGAGCCGGCGGTTGATGGCGATGAGTTTCTCCAGCCGTGCGAGGTTCTCCGGAGCGCTGACCGTCGCCAGCACATACGGATTCCCCATCGTCGTCTTTCCGAGCTCCTGGTACTTGACGCGGTTGGTCGTCTTCGCCAGGTGCTGGAAGTACTCGAGGATTCTGGGATAGCGCGCGAGCTCGCCGTCGGTCCCGATGCGAAATCCGAAGAATTGCTGCGGCGTCTGGGCATCGGGCTGCCGGGCCGTCGTCTCGTGGACGGTGGCCGTCGCCAGCAGCAACGCGCACGCACATACAGCCAGGCCACGGATCGCCGCGGCGGCCGACGAATGCTTCATGTGGTCTCTCCTCGTTGTGTTCCTTCGGGGCGGATTGTATGCTTCGGGCGGGATGGAGCCAATAGCTATCAGCTGTCAGCGATCAGCTCTCAGCGGCGAAGTGGAGGCGTTGTGAAGCACCAACTGGCGCAACTCATGGCGGCGATCGCGATCGGCGCAGTCACGCTCCCGGCTGTCGCCCAGCAGGGGGTGACCAAGCCCCAGCAGGGCGTGACCAAGTATGTGCGGTACTCGCACCAGAACGTCACCTCCTACGGCATCCTCGAGGACGACACGATCAGGGAGCTGAAGGGCAATCTGTTTGCTGGTGCGACCCCGACTGGACGCACCGTCAAGCTGGCCGACGCACGGCTGCTCGCCCCGTGCCAGCCGTCGAAGGTGATCGCCGTCGGCCTGAACTACAAGTCACACATCGGCGAACGGCCGGCAGCTGCCTACCCTGGTCTTTTCGCCAAACTCCCCACCTCGATCGTCGGTCCTGACGATGCCATTGTTGCGACGGATGACGCGAAGAACCTGCATTTCGAAGGAGAGCTCGTCGTGGTGATTGGCCGGCGGGCGAAGAACGTGTCGGTCGCTGACGCCCCAGATTATGTCTTTGGCGTCACAGCCGGCAACGACGTCAGCGAGCGGGACTGGCAGAAAAACGATCTGCAATGGTTCCGCGCCAAAGCCTCCGACACGTTCGGCCCGCTCGGACCGGTGATCGTCAAAGGTCTCAACTACGGCGACCTGCTGCTCCAGACGCGCGTGAACGGCGAGGTCCTGCAGTCACAGCGCACGAAGGATCTGGTCTTCGACGTCCCCGCGATCGTCAGCTACATCAGCCGTTTCGTGACGCTCGAACCCGGTGACGTCATCTACACCGGCACGCCTGGATCGACCAAGGCGATGAAGCCAGGCGATGTCGTCGAAATCGAGATCGAAGGGATTGGCGTGCTGCGCAATCGGGTCGAGAGGGCGAAGACGGACTGAGCAAGCGCTGTCGCAACGGATTTCAGCGAAAGTTCTCGACGACCATCAGGTCGCTGCCGCGGCGGTCCTGTTGCGTGAACAGGATGCGGCGCCCGTCGGGCGCGAGTGTCAGGCCTGGCCCGACTGGATGTTCGGTGCGGTGGACGGTTCGCGTGGTCTTCGAGGCAAAGTCGAAAAACCGCAGCAGGCTGCCTTCCTTTACGCTTGGGCTCGGCGTCAAGTACCAGATGCCGGCCTCGGCAACGACAAAGTTCCTTCCTGCTACCTGCTCCGGAAACACGTCGGTCGCTTCGCCGCCGCGCGAAGGCGCTCTTCGCAGGTTGGTCGCTCGGACCACAGGGTGCCCGGAATAGTAGATCCACTGACGATCCGGTGATTCTTCCGGTACCCATCCCTCCGCCGTCCCGCTGACTGCCTCCGGATCGCCGCCGGTGCGGGCAACGCGATAGAGCTGCTGCGGCCGGCTGCGGGAGTAGTAGATCCATTCTCCATCGCGGGACCACCGCGGAACGACGCCGTCGGCCACCTTTTTGAGCTCGCCCCCATCCGGGCGGACGACGTAGATGGCAGATCCGCCAGGTTCCGAACCGTCGAACGTCAGCCATTTACCATTCGGGGACCAGGCTGGACTTCCTGCATGCTGTCCGACGAACCACGTGACCTGTGAACAGTCCGAACCGTTGCTCCGGCAGACCCACACCTGGCTGCTGCCGGAACGATTCGACTGGAACGCGAATTTGGCTCCATCCGGCGAGAAGGCCGGACACACCTCAGTCCTCGCGCCAGGCCGCGCCGCGGCGTTAGGGAAGGCAGAGACGGCCTTGCCCTTCGCACGCCCCGCGTCGTCGAGTGCCAACGACCAGATGTTCAGCTCGTCAAGGGAACGGGAAAACACTAGTCGATTGCTCCTTTGGGCTGCTGGCTGGATCCTCGCCTTCTCCCGCAAACGACAGCCGTTCGGGTGGAGAATCTCCCGAATGGGCGACCCGCCAGAGAAACCTCCGGCCGGGGCCCCTCGAGTAGATGATTTCCCGGCCGTCGGTAGACCAGGCGAAGGTCCCACGGCCCGAGGCCGATCTGTTTCAACTTTGCTACCGGCTGCGGGGGCCGAGGCAGGGTAAGGAGCATCAGAGTATAGACACTCGGAGGACCCAGATAGCGTTGAAACGCCAAGGTCTTTCCGTCCGGTGCCATAGCCGAAAAGCTGTCGAATTGTGGGGCGCCGGGTGATGTGAGCTGGGTCACCTTGCCTGTTTCTATCGACAGCGTGGCCAAGCCCGGCGGTTGATTGGCGGCGGGCGATCTCGAAATCACCAGAGACTGTGAATCCGCAGACCAGGCCAGGGATGGCACCGCGGCGTCGCCGACCTTTTTCTCAGTCCGACCCAGAGCCGGAATCACATACACGCCGAGTCCATGCTGCACTCCCGACATAATGCGGGCAGTATTAGTGGACGGCACTTCACTGGGCTCGGCTTGTTCTCGAAGGAAGGCGATCCAATTTCCGTCAGGCGACCACTTGGGAAGCAAATCCGGGGCGGGGTCTTTCGTCAATGGAATCGGATCGCCCGGACCGACGAGCTTCACGTAGATGTCGAAGTTGTCTTCCGCCTCTCCGTTCCACCGAAACGCGACCTGGGTGCCATCGGGAGAAAGCGACGGCATGTCTTCAGTGCCAGGATAGCTGGTGAGCGGCACGACCGTGGGCTCCGCCGCCGATTTGGCGCTTTCCTCTGCCGCGTTCTGTGGGGTGTTGCCAAAACGGGAGCCGTTATGGGGCAGCGCCAGAAACGCAACCGCCACGACCAGAAGGGCGACTCCAACGGCTGCCCAAGGCGCGAATCGGGGAACGCGCGGAGTCGACTCTCCGGTCTGGACCCCGCTGACCGGGGTGTTGGGCTTGAGCGAGTCCTCGAGCTCGACTCTCGCATCACCGATGTCGCGCAACCTCCGCTTCGGATCCTTCTCGAGACAGCGCTCCAATACATGACGAACGGAGGACGGCACAGTCGCCGGCAATGCCGTCCACTCCGGCTCCCGGTCGACGATGGCCGCGAGCACGTCGGTGGTCGTCTCTCCGACGAATGGACGGCGGCCGCTGAGCATTTCGTAGAGCACGCACCCGAACCCCCAGATGTCACTGCGCTTGTCGACCGGCTTCCCCCGGGCCTGCTCCGGACTCATGTAGGCCGCGGTCCCGATCATGACCTCATCGCCGGTCTGACCGGCGATACCGGTGGGCGGCTCGTGGTCCGCGCGGAACGGGACCTCGGACTGACGGACCTTCGCCACCCCGTAGTCCAATACCTTGACGACGCCGTCTGGAGTGATCTTGATGTTGGCCGGCTTCAGGTCGCGGTGCACGATTCCCTTCTCGTGCGTCGCGTCCAGCGCATCGGCGATCTGCATCGCGACGTTGAGGGCTTCCGACAGCGACAGCGGTCCCTCGGTCCAATCGTTCCGCAAGCGTCACACCCTCGACCAGTTCGAGCACCAGCCCGCGCACGCCATCGGCCTGAGCGATGCCGTAGATCGCAGCGACGTGCGGATGATTGAGCGCGGCTAGCAGCCGCGCTTCCTTGTCGAGGCGAGCCCGTCGATCCGGATCGGCAGCCAGGCACGCTGGCAGGATCTTGATGGCGACCTGCCGTCCCAGTTCGGTATCGTGAGCGCGATACACCTCCCCCATGCCGCCGACACCGAGCAGTCCTTCAATTTGATAGGTGCCCAAGCGCATGCCCGGCGAGAGACGGGGGGCGCCATCGGGAAAGAGAGGGTCGATGCCGAACGATCCGGCGTCACCATGCGCCGCGACGAGCGCATCCACCTCCTCGCGCAGGGACGAATCGCCCTGGCAGACCTCGCCCAAGAAGGCGTCGCGCGCGGCCGCGTCACGCGCCAACGCCGCGTGAAAGATCTCGGTGACCTGGCGCCAGCGATCGGGCGTCATGACAGGCCCTTCAGCGCCGCATACAGCCAGGCCCGTGCGACCTGCCAGTCGCGCTCTACGGTCGCGACAGAGATGCCGAGCACGTGCCCAGTCTCCTCGAGCGACAACCCGCCGAAGAACCGCAACTCGGCGATTCGGCTCTTCCGGGGATCGAACGCCGACAGTCGCGTTAGCGCTTCATCGAGCGCGAGTACGTCGATGTCCGGAGGTTGGCCTTCAACCAGCCGTTCATCGAGAGTGACCTTCACCCAGCGTCCGGAGCGCTTGGCCATGCGCCCACCGCGCGCATGGTCCACCAGGATGCGGCGCATGATCTCGGATGCCACGCCAAAGAACTGGGCGCGGTTCTGCCACGCCGCCCGATCCTGCTTGACGAGTCGAAGATAGGCCTCGTTGACGAGGGCCGACGCCTGGAGGGTGTGGTCGCGACGCTCTCGCCGCAGATAGACTGCCGCGCGACGATGCAGTTCCTGGTAGACCAGCGGCATGAGCTGGTCGCGCGCGGCGGAATTTCCCCCTCGCCACGCGTGTAGCAGGGTCGTCACGTCAGGCGCGACCTCCTTCATCTGCTGCCCGGCTCCATCGTGCGCCGCCCGGAACCGGCGGGTCAAGGGCTGGGTTCCAAAGCCCCTCCACGTCCGTGAGCAAGCTTGCTGACCCCTCTCGCGTCACCCCTCAGGAGGCGCTCACGGGCCCACCGCCCGGGACCAGCCGCCTCCGCGAAGGGGGTGACCAATGGCGGTGCGCACATCCGGGCTGGCTCGTGTCGTGTTCTGTCAACTCGTCGCGTTCGGCACAGCGCCCGACTTGTCGGCCCAACAGAGCGTCTCGGAAACAGCGAAGCAGCCCTCGCCGCTCGGGGCGACTCCCCCGTCATCGGATGCGCATGTGCCCCGGGTACGCCACACGAGACATCCGTGAACCGCATCCTCATTGCGGACCCAGCAGTCGCTCGCGCGGTCGGAGAAGCTCTGCAGGAAGCGTGGCGGCAATTGGAGGAGCCGCGCTGTCAGGCCTTGTTGACTGAATTCAGCGACCGACGAGGCCGCCCTCTTGCGTCGAATATCCCAGAAGATGCCGCTAACCTTCAGACTCATCTCGCTCGGATCGTCTTCGTTGACGGGAGCGCCACCAAGTTGTGCACGCGTGGTGCGCTGGCAGTAACCGAACCCGGCAGTCGCGTCGTCCGGGTGTGCGGCGACCGACTGGTATGGAGGACCTGGCGGCAGAACTCCCGTCAGATTGTGGCGGCATTCATCCACGAGGCGCTGCACACCCTGGGCCTCGGCGAGAACCCACCCTCGTCTGTCGAGATCCAGTCACGCGTTCTGAAAAGGTGTTATGCGAACTGAGCAATCAGATACTGCTGATTCGAAGCGTAGTTCACGTTGCAGTTTCTGCGGCGTGGCGCTGAGAACTCCGTTACTGCGGGGTCTCCAGGGTGTGCTGACCGGCATCGTGGCCAAGCCGTCAGGTCCCTCGCAGCATTGATCAGAACACGCGATGAGCGAACTCCTCCACAAACAGGGTCACGCCTGCGGGCCGAATCCCGTGTCTCAGGCAGTGTCTACGCCCGCTGCACGGTATGCGCGTTCCAGCAGGTCGCCTACGCCGACATCCGTCGCCGTCGCGCCCAGGTAGTCACGGTCGAGACGAGGACCCTGCACGATCACGATCGCGACGGCGTCACGCCACTGGCGGTCCGATACGTCGCCGCCCTGGCGAAACCACACCAGTTTCTGCAGCAGGATGTCTTCCGGGGAGTGGACGAACCAGTACCGATCCGGATCGGTCGTGACCTGGACCAGACGTCGTCGTTCCAGTTGGCGGCCGTCAAGCAGCGAACCGGCGACGAAGAGGTCGACTTTGATGCCCGAACCGTGGTGGATGAGATTCGTGCTCGTCCTCATGTCGACCGCTCGGCCGAGCGCCTCGGCGTCTGCGTAAAACTGATCTCCCACGGCGTCGATGAAGGGGCCAATGTGCGAGGCGGCCATGTCGACGACGATGTCGACGTCAATCGAGGCTCGAGGCTCGCCGCTGAAGGAACTGGCAAGCGAGCCGCCGACGGTGTAGCGGACGCCGGCCCGGTCGAGCGCTTCGATCACCAGGGAAGCCACTTCGAGCAGATCGATCACGGCTCGAGGCGATCCACGTCCGGATAGGCTCGCCTGGCCAGGGCCGGGCCAAGCGTAATGGCAGCGAGGCGAACAGTCAGCTCATGGGGAGACGCCGACGGGTAGCGCGCGCGCAGGCCGGCCAATGCGAGCGTGCGGACCGCCCTTGACGCGCCTGCGACCAGCCGTGCAATCTCGACTGTCGAAAGGGAACGCCACGCGGCGACCTGGCGTTCTTCAGCCACGCGATCCGTGTCTCGGGAGAGGCGTCCCTCGAGCGGAGACCGTCCGTCGGCCATTGGTCATTATAGGTGACACGAACCGCAATCACGACGAAGTCGGATCCGCGGTCGAACACGACCGACTGAAGCCAAACTTGGGCTCTAGCGCGATGAAAACGGCTTGAAAAGGGCGCCCGCCTCTCGCACCCTCCGGCGTGCGTGTTTGACGCCCTCTGGAGCGGAGCGTAGTATTCGACGCGTTGGCACTCTGAGGGTTGGGAGGATGGCATGCGCCAGTCGCGTCGCAGTTTTCTTGACGTCCTGAGCGGGGGACGACCGGATTCGGCCTTTGACGCAGGCCTCTGGATTGCCGCGCGCGGCCAAGAGGACTACCTGGCGCAGACGGCACAGGCGACCCAAGGCGCCCCGCGACCGCCGCTGCCCCCGGGCGTCAAAGCAATCCGAATCAGCAGCAACGAAAATCCGCTTGGTCCAGGCAAGGCGGCGCTCGACGCGATCGTGCGCAAGTTTCCCGAAGCTGGACGCTATCCGTTCAACAGCACGCCCGCCGACAGCGCGCTGGTCGCCGCGATTGCCACCAAGTTCGGCACCAAGCCAGAGAATGTCGTGCTCGGCGCCGGTTCCCAGGAGATCCTCAAGACCGCCGTCCGCGCGTTCACGTCGCCGTCGCGCGGCCTCGTGACCGCCGCCCCGTCGTTCGAAAACTGTCCGCAGATGGCGGCGCGGCTGGGTCATCCGGTCGCGGAGATCAAGGTCGACGCCGCTCTCCGCCTCGACCTCAACGGCATGGCCGCCGCTGCGAAGGGTGCCGGCCTGGTGTTCCTCAACAACCCGAACAACCCGACGGCGACGGTGCATGGCGGCAAGGCGGTCGCCGATTTCGTGCAACGCGTCCGCGCCTCGTCGCCCGATACATTGATTTTGATCGACGAGGCCTACCACGACTACGTGACCGATCCCGCGTATGAGAGCGCGGTCGCGCTCGCCTTGCAGACGCCCAACGTCTTCGTGACCCGGACCTTCTCCAAGGCGTACGGGATGGCCGGCATGCGGATCGGCTACGCGATCGGGCAGACGGCGACCATGAAGCCGCTGGCGCAGCTGAAGATGCCGTACAACGTCAGCGTTTTCGGCGTCGCCGCGGCGCTTGCGGCCCTGCCCGACACGCACCACATCGCAGAAGAGCGCGCGCGCAACACCGAGGTTCGGACATATACAGTCAAGGCGCTCGACGATCTGGGTTGCAAGTCCAGCGATTCGCAGACCAACTTTCTGTTCGTCGAAATCGGTCGCAGCGCCGAGGAGTTCCGCGACGCCTGCGCGAAGCAGGGGGTCCTGGTCGGCCGGCCGTTCCCGCCGCTCGAAAAGACCCACGCGCGCATCTCGCTCGGCACGATGGAAGAGATGAAGAAGGCCACGGCAGTGATCAGAAACGTGCTCAGGCCGGTGACGACGACCGCGGTCAGGAACTAGAGCCACGGATCACACGGATCACACGGACAGACGGTTAGCACGAGTTTCCAGGAGGACGCATGGCGCTGTCGCGACGGGGATTCGTTCAGGCGGTCGGCATCGGATCGGCGACCGCACTGACCGGGGCGTGGATCGGCGCGCGCGGCCGTGAGGACCGCATCTGGTCCGCGTTCGAGCCGACCCTCGAGGCCGTCGAGCCAGGCAAGATCTGCCTGAGCAGCAACGAGAACCCGCTCGGACCTGGCAAGACCGTCATGAAGGCAGTGCGCGCCGCGTTTGGCGACGGCGGCCGCGCACCCGGCCGTTATTCGTCGAGCGGCGGCGAGCTCATCGACGCGATCGCGAAGAAGCTCGGCGTCAAGCCCGACAACATCGTCCTCGGCTGCGGGTCGACGCAAATCCTCCGCACCGCGACGCACCTCTTCACCGCGAAGGACAAGGCGCTCGTCGGCACGATTCCCACCTACGAAGAATGCGCCGGCTACGCGGAGATGATGGGACATCCCGTCCGCGGCGTCTCGCTCGACGCGGACTTCAAGATGGATCTCGGCAAGATTGCCGACGCGGCGAAGGGCGCGGGCCTCGTCTTCTACTGCAATCCCAACAATCCAACGGCGACCTACGTCGGCGCGAAAGCCACCCGCGACTTTCTGGCGAAGGTCAACCGCGAATCACCCGAGACGACGATCCTGGTAGACGAAGCGTATTTCGACTACGTCACCGACCCGGATCACGACACGCATATCGCCATCGCCGTCGAGAACCCGCGGGTCGTCGTAGCCCGGACCTTCTCGAAGGCGTATGGCATGGCCGGCCTGCGGATGGGTTACGCCGTCGGTCATGTCGACACGACCAAGAAGATGCGCGACTGGGACGGCGGCTCGGGGGCGGGATCGCTCAACGTCCTCGCGCTGCACGCGGGCATCGCCGCCATCGAGCAGGATCCCTCGTTCATCGCCGCCGAGCGCGCGCGAAACACGGCAGTGCGCGACTTCACGATGAAGTGGTTCGCCGATCGCGGAATGAAACCAACCGACTCGCAGGCGAATTTCCTGTTCGTGAACATCGGCCGCCCCGTAGCGGCATTCCGCGACGCCTGTCGTGCCAAGGGTGTGCTCGTCGCCCGCGACTTCCCGCCGTTCGAGAAGACCCACTGCCGCCTGTCGTTCGGAACGATGGACGAGATGAAGAAAGCGGTCGCGGTCTTCGGGGAAGTACTGGGGAAGAAGGATGCCGCTGCCGCGTAGCGGCGGGCCTGGCACTCTGGAGGCTACGGCAGAAAGACCCTGACCCCTCCGCGAATCGTGAACGGCCAGCCAATATTTCTGACCGGCGTCCGGGCGACGTCGTACTCCACGTCGAACATGTTCTCGACGCCGAGAAACAGGTGGATGGCGCGCGTGATCGGTCGTGATGCCGACGCGTCGACGACGGCGTAGTTGTCGAGCGTGATGAGGTTCTGATCGTCCTCGAACTGCGAACCGACGAACCTCGCCTGCACGTAGAACGTCGCCAGGCGCGGCGTCTCGGCAATCAGCCCTGCGCCAACGTGGTACACCGGCACCTGCGGAATGCGGTTGTCCTGAATGGCCGGTTGTTTTGGCGTGTTCTTGAAGTGCGCCGCGGTGAAGGCGCCGAAGAGCGACACCGTCACCCGCGGGTGCGGCCTCACGTCCCCCTCGACCTCGACGCCAGACGATCCGACCTGGTCGGCGTTCTGACGCTCTCTCGTGGTCAGGGCGGGGGTCGTCGTCAGCGTGATGTTCGAGATCGCGTCGTCGAGCACGTTGTAGAAAGCAGTGACACGCGCCGAGGCACGCCCGGTCCCGAGGAGCACGCCGCCTTCGAGGCTGGTCAGCCGTTCCGGCGCGAGCAGGGGATTGGCGTTTGTGACGACGTTCCCAACCCGGAAGCCGCGATAGAGCTCGTTGAGGGTCGGCGTGCGATACGAGCGCGCCACCGAGAACTGCAGCGACGCCAGGTCGTTCGCCCGCCACGTCAGCGTCGCCCTCGGGCTGAAGAATCCCATCGAGCGCGTCGACTCCCAGCGATCGCCGCGCGCGCCGAGAACCAGCGACCAGTCCGAGTGCATGTTGAAGCGGACACGGCCATAGACCGAAGCGTTCTTGTCGTCGAGATCCAGGTTCGACGTCGGCACCGGTGCTCCTACGACGGGAAACCGCGTCTCGAAGAGGTCGGCCGTCGTCTGGCGCGCCTCGGCTCCGAACAGTACGTCGGCTGCCTTCCACGTGCGCATCCACTGGCCGCCGACGGTGAAGAAGTCGTCTGGCACCGTCTGGTCGTTCGTGAGCCGCTCGGTTTGACGATCGGGCGCGATCGCCGAGAACGTCTGGAAGTAGTCCTGGCTGCCGCCGGTGACACGCGCGGTCCAGAATCCTCCTGCCAGGGCGCCGGTGAACTCACCGGAGAACTGCCGCCACTCGGTGTTGTTGACTTGCACCGGCGTGCCGTTGCCGCGGTCCTCGCTGGCGAGGTTGACGCGAAGCGTCGCGCGCCACGTTCCGCTGCCGTAGCCGGCGGTGCCAAAGCCGGACTGATAGTCGCTGAACGCCGGCACGTCGACCGCGCCGCGGTCCTCTTCGGCGACGACGTAGGCGCCGTTGGTGTTCAGCCACTCCGCCCCCGCGGAGATCGCCCAGTTGCCAAAGCGTCGGCCGCCAAAGCCGGAGGCGCGATAGGTGTCGAGCGAGCCAGCCTCGAACAACCCGCGGAGCCGCGGCCGATTGGTGTCGAGTGTCAACACCTGAATGACGCCGCCGAGCGCGTCTGAGCCGTAGAGATCGCCCGTCGCCCCGCGCACGACCTCGACGCGGTCGACCGCGGCGAGCGGAATCCGATTCCAGTAGACCCAGCTGCCGAACGGATCGTTGAGCGCCCAGCCGTCGGCGACGACGAGCGTGCGGCTCGCGCCGGAACCGGACACGCCACGAAGCGTGACCCCCTGCGTGGTCGGGTTTGCCACGCGCGACGACGAGCGGCGAAACAGGCTGAAACCGGGAGTGTTGCGAAGCGCGTCATCGACGGCGCCCGCCGCCGACGTCAGAAGCTCGGCCGACGACACGATGGTGGCGCTGGCGGCCGTATCCACGCCCGTGGCGCCACGCGACGCCGTGACCGTGACCGATTCGGTCAGCGGCCGCGGCAGGAGGACGATGCGCAACGCGCTCTCGCCAGTCAAAGCGAGCGACGAGTCGCCGAATCCATTGGCGCGAACGCGCAAAGTGCCTTCCGTGCCAGTTGTCTCATCGAGGGTGAAGCGGCCCTCGGCGCTCGTCTCGACCGTACGCGGTTGCCGGCCCTTGATCTCGAGCGTGACGCTCGCGCCCGCAATCGGGGCGCCGGAGGTGTCAATCACGAGGCCGGCTACAGGCGCGCTCGCCTGACCAGCAACCGCAGGCACCCAAGAAGCGGCGAGGCAAACCGCGGCGAGGCAGACAAGGCGCGCCTGAAAATGCCTTCGAACCATGAGCGTCGATGATACTTCAACTGAACGGAGAACCTCTTGGACCCCTGCACCCTTGAGCCGCCTGAACCTGATGAACCTGTTAATATCCTTCCCCCATGACTCGGCCCTGGGACGTGATCGGGATCGGCGCCACCTCGGTCGACTATGTGTATCGCCTGCCAGTCCGCCCCGAGGCCGAGGGACCCAATTCGAAGATCCGCATTTCGAGCCATACCGTGTCGTGCGGCGGTCAGATGGCCACCGCGCTCGCGGCGTGCGCGACGCTCGGTTTGCGCTCGAAGTTCGCCGGAGTGATCGGATCCGACGACAACGGCACCCGAGTCCAGGAGGCGCTCGTCGCTCGGGGCGTCGACGTTGCCGACGCCGTCGTCCATCACGGCCCGAACCAGTTCGCGGTGATCCTCGTCGACGAACGGACCGGAGAACGCATGGTGCTCTGGAGTCGCGACGACACGATCGCGCTCCGTGCCGATGAACTGCCGCCGGGGCTGCTCCCCTCTGCGCAGATCGTGCATGTCGACGATGTCGATCAGCAGGCGGCGATTCAAGTGGCGACGCTCGCCCGTGCCGCCGGGGCGATCGTCACGAGCGACATCGATCGCGTCACCGATCGGACCGAAGAGCTCGTCGCCGCCGTCAGTATCCCGATTCTGGCCGAGCACGTGCCTGCCGCCCTGACCGGTGAATCCCAGATCGGACGCGCCCTCCGGATTCTCCACGAGCGACACGGGACTCTGATGTGCGTAACACTCGGCCGTAGCGGCGCGATGATCGTGGACGACGGGCGGGTGCACTACGCGCCCGCCTTCGCGGTCGACGCGGTCGACACGACCGGCGCGGGGGACGTGTTTCGCGGCGCGTTCATTTACGGGCTCCTGCGGGGAGACGCGCCGCCGGCACTCCTCAGGTTTGCCAACGCCGCCGCCGCGGTCAGCTGCACCCGCCGCGGCGCGATGAACGCAGTGCCGGCGCTCGAGGATGTCAAGAAGATGATGGAGTCGTAGCTGGTTCAGGGTTCAAGGTTCAGGGTTCAGGGTGCAGGGTTCAGGCAAGAGCTTCGAGACCTCGCTCCAAGGTTTGCTTGAGCCCTGAGCCTTGAGCCCTGAGCCTTCATAAACCATCAACTGCAGATCTCGTCTAATCCTCCATGCTGAACATGATGAACATCAAGCTCGCGCTCCGGGCCCTGTTCAAGAGCCCGTTTGTGACGGTCGTCGCCGTCGTCTCGCTGGCCCTGGGCATTGGCGCGAATACGGCAATCTTTTCGATCTTCCACGAGCTGATCCTGCGCTCGCTGCCGGTGTACGAACCTTCGACGCTCGTGAACCTCTCGGCGCCGGGCCCCAAGCCCGGATCGCAGGCATGCAATCAAGCGGGCGACTGCGACGTCCCGTTCAGCTATCCGATGTTTCGGGATCTCGAGCGCGCGCAGACGACCTTCACCGGGATCGCGGTGCACCGTCTGTTTGGCGTCAATCTCGCGTATCGAGGTCAGACGCTGAGCGGCGAGGGCGTGTTCGTGTCGGGAAGCTACTTCCCCGTGCTCGGCATGCGGCCCGCGCTCGGGCGCCTGCTCGATCCGGGCGACGATCGATCGATCGGCGAGTCGCCCGTCGCGGTGCTCAGCCACGCGTGGTGGTTGTCGCGATTCGGCGCCGATCCGAACGTCCTGAACGACACCATCATCGTCAATGGCCAGTCGCTGACCATCGTCGGCGTCGCGCCGCGAGGTTTCACGGGCACGACGCTTGGCGCCACGCCGAACGTGTTCGTGCCAATCACGCTGCGCGGGCTCCTCCAGCCGGGGTCTGCAGGCTTCGAGGACCGTCGGAGCTATTGGGTCTATTCGTTCGCACGATTGAAGCCCGGCGTCTCGCTGGATCAGGCACGAACGGCGCTCAACGTGCCGTATCACCAGATCGTGAACGACGTGGAAGCGTCGCTCCAGAGCGGCCTGAGCGACCAGGCGATGGCCCGGTTCAAGGCCAAGAGCGTAGTGCTCGAGGAAGGCTGGCGCGGGCAGAGCTCGGTGCACGGCGAAGCTCGGACGCCGTTGTTGCTGCTTCTGGGGGTGACTGCGCTCGTGCTCCTCATCGCGTGTGCCAACATTGCCAATCTCCTGCTCGCCCGCGCGGCTGGCCGCGCCACTGAGATGGCGATTCGACTCTCGCTCGGGGCAAGCCGGCTGCAGCTCATCTCGCAACTGCTCGTCGAATCGTGCCTGCTCGCGGTGATCGGTGGCGCTGCCGGTTTGCTGGTCACCGGCTGGACGATCGACTTCATCGCGTCGGTGCTGCCCAGTCAGGCGGCGGCGACGATGCCCTCGGCGATTGATAGGACAATCCTGCTTTTTGCCGCCGCGCTGACGCTCGGCACGGGGTTCTTGTTCGGCCTCTTTCCCGCGCTGCACAGCACACGGCCGGATCTGGTCTCGACGCTCAAGAGCCAGGCCGGGCAACCGTCGGGGGCGCGGTCCGCCCAGCGGTTCCGAACGACACTCGCCACGGCTCAGATCGCGTTGTCGATGACCCTCCTGGCCTGCGCGGGGCTCTTCACGAAGAGTTTGCTGAACATCAGCCGCGTCGACCTCGGCATCAACGTCGACAACGTGGTGACTTTCTCGATTTCACCCGTGCGCAACGCCTACAAGCCCGACCGGTCGCGCCAGCTCTTCGCCAGGCTCGAAGACGAGCTGACCGCTCTTCCCGGCGTCACGGGTGTCACGACCGCGCTCATCCCGCTCCTGGCCGGAAGCAACCGGGGCGGCGATGTGCAGGTCGAGGGCTTCCAGTCTGGCCCGGATATCGACAGCAACTCGCGCTTCAACGCGGTTGGCGCCGGTTATTTCCGCACCATGGGCGTACCACTCATCGCCGGCCGGGAGTTCACGCGCGCGGACGCGCTCGGATCGCCAAAGGTGACGGTCGTCAACGAAGCGTTCGCCAAGAAGTTCAACCTCGGACGAGACGCCGTCGGCAAGCGGATCGCCGATGGCGGCCCGGGCGCGCCGCTGGACATCGAGATCGTTGGACTGGTGCAGAACGCCAAATACAACGCCGTCAAGCGCGAAGTCCCCCCGATATTCTTCCGCCCGTACCAACAGGACGCGCAAGTCGGCACGATGACGTTCTACGTGCGCACGGCGACCGACCCGGCGTCGTTTCTCGTCAACATCCCGAAGATCGTGGCGAGGCTCGACTCGAATCTGCCGGTCGATAACCTGCGCACGCTCGACGAGCAGGTGCGCATTAACGTCTTCATGGATCGCCTGATGACGACGCTCTCGGCGGCGTTCGCGATGCTCGCGACGCTGCTCGCAGCGATCGGCCTCTACGGTGTGCTCGCCTATACCGTCACGCAGCGCACGCGCGAGATCGGCCTGCGCATGGCGCTCGGCGCCGCGCCGTCGCGGGTCCGCGTCATGGTGCTCCGTCAGGTGGCGATCATGACCCTCATCGGAGGAGTCATCGGCCTGACCGCGGCCGTCGCGGCCGGCCGCGGCGCGCAGAGCCTTCTCTTCCAACTTCAAGGCTCCGATCCCCTGGTCCTGGCGGCGTCGGCAATCGTCCTGACCCTCGTCGCCCTCGGCGCCGGCCTCATCCCCGCCTACCGCGCCTCGCGCCTGGATCCGATGCGGGCGCTTCGGTACGAGTAGGCTCAGGGCTCAAGGCTCAAGGCTCAGGCAAGATCTTCAAGTAAGTATTCGAAGGTTTTGCCTGAGCCTTGAGCCTTGAGCCTTGAGCCTTGATGTACACTCCGGTCCGTGCAACGACGCAACTTTCTGACCTCAACGCTCGGCGCGACGCTCATGTCCACCATGGCTGCCTCCGGGAACCGGGCCGACGCGGCCCAAGCGACTGGAGCCAAAGTGGCACCGGAGTTCTACGTGTGGCGGCAGTACATCCTGAAGAACGGCACGCAGCCCAGGCGGCTCGCCGACTTCCTGCAGAACG
The DNA here is from genome assembly GCA_963773005.1 of uncultured Acidobacteriota bacterium. Classification (GTDB taxonomy): domain Bacteria; phylum Acidobacteriota; class Vicinamibacteria; order Vicinamibacterales; family 2-12-FULL-66-21; genus DATBJJ01. Next base: position 321,279 of record CAVYZR010000008.1, on the reverse strand, counting down.
CTGCCATCCCTGCGCTCAACCGCCTGGGCCACACGCCGATTGGCGTGTTTGAGGTGATGGCGGGGCTGCCGTCGCCGACGCTCTTCGTGCTCACGCCTTCGTCCTCTCTCGAGAGCCTGCTGGCGATCGAGGCCGGTCTCGAGCGCGACGAGGCATTCATGCGCGCCGCGGATCCCTACCTGAACGCCCCGGCGACCGACCCGGTGTACCTCCGGCAGGAGCTCTCGCTCCTGACCGCCTTCCCCAACGTCCCACGCGTGGAAATGCCCGCGGCGACGGCGGCCAAGGCCCCGCGACTGTTCGAGCTGCGGACCTACGAAAGCCACAACGAGCGCGCGCATCGCGCCAAGGTGCGCATGTTCACGGAGATGGGCGAGGTCGACATCTTCCGGAAGGTTGGCCTGACGCCGGTGTTCTTCGCCAGGACCTTCGTCGGCCCGCGGATGCCGAGCCTCGTCTACATGCTCGTGCACGAGAACATGACCGGCCGCGAAAAGAGCTGGGACGCATTCCGCACCAGTCCCGACTGGAAGACGCTCGCGGCGACGCCCGGCTTCAGCGACGCGGAGATTGTCACCAACATCACGACGGTTTTCCTGCGGCCCGCTTCGTATTCACAGATCTGACACCGCTTCACAGATCTGACGCCGCCCCGCACCCGGAACACTGTCGAGCTGGGACGCCGTCGGTCTTGACGGTCTTTTGTATAGATGTCTATAGTAGACGTCGATACCATGGCCAAAGCCGACAACCTCCAGGGCGCGCTCGATCTCCTCGTGATGAAGATTCTCCGCCGCGGCCCCAACCATGGCTTCGCCATCTCGTCTTACATCCAGCAGACCTCGGACGAAATCGTCCGGGTCGAGGCCGGCTCGCTCTACCCGGCGCTGCATCGCATGACCGAAGCGGGACTGCTCAAGGCCGAGTGGCGCATGTCGGACGCCGGACGCCGGGCCCGATTCTACGCGCTGACGCCAAAGGGCCGCCGCCGGCTCGAAGCCGACGAAATGCGCTGGCACGCCATCTCGGCGGCCGTCACGAAGATACTCCGCGCCACGTGAGAGGGCGGGCACCATGGGGATCTGGTCGAGGCTGGCGAAAACCGTTCGCGGCGGCCATCACAGCGAAGACATCCAGGAGGAACTGCAGTTCCATCTCGATATGGACGCCGCCGACGGTCACGACTACCGTCAGACTCGCCTGCGACTCGGCAACATGACCCGCATCACGGAAGAAACCCGCGCCGTGGGAATCATCGAGTGGCTCGATTCGGCCGGGCGCGACGCGCGATACGGCCTGCGGCAGTTGCTCCGGACGCCGGCACTCTCGCTGGCTGTCGTGCTCTCGCTGGCGATCGGTCTCGGCGCCAACGCCGCGATTTTCAGCCTCGTCGATGCGGCGATCCTCAGGCCGCTGCCGGTAAAGGCGCCCGACTCGCTGGTGATCCTCGAGTGGACCAACGACGGCTTCCCGCCGGACGTCGAGAACCACAATGGTGAATACATCCCGATCGCCGAGGGTCGCTTCAAGGGCTCGTCCATCGCCGCGCATCTCTATCGGCGCCTGGCGCGCGAGCAAACCGTATTCGAGTCGCTCGTCGGCGTCGCGGCCTACCCCGACGCCGTAGCGATTGCCGTCGGTACGAGCCCGGCCGAACAAGCCAGCCTTCAGTACGTGAGCAGCAACTACTTCCAGGGACTGCGCGTCGAACCGTTGATCGGACGGCGGTTCCGCGACGACGAAGACCGAATCGGCGCGGAACCGGCGGTCATCGTCAGCCACCGGTTCTGGGTGAACCGGCTCGGCGGTGACCCGCACGTACTCGACCGCACCATCCGCATCAACAGCGTCCCAGCGCGAATTGTCGGCATTGCGCCAGTCGGGTTCTTCGGTCTCAGGGCCGGCCAATGGCCGGACATGTATGTTCCCCTCTCGATCAAGGTCGCGTTCCAGCCCGGGCCGCAAGCCGGCACGGCGCTGGCCGAGAACGATCGCAACTGGTGGGTTCGACAGGTTGGCCGGTTGAAGCCAGGGATCTCGGACGGCGCCGCAAGGGTTCAAATGGCAGGACTCTTCAAGAACATGGTGGTCTCTGACGGCACCAGGGGCACCCCCGAGCTCATCACGGTGCCGGGCCGGCGTGGCTTCAATGCGTTGAACGCCAGGGACACCAACGCGCTGTGGATTCTGATGCTGCTCGTCGGCGTGTTGCTGCTCGTCGTCTGCACCAACGTGACGAACCTTCTTCTGGCGCGCTCGGTCGGGCGGCAACGCGAGTGCGCGCTGCGCCTCGCTCTCGGGGCGGCGCGGACACGGCTCTTCCGGCAGCATCTGATCGAGAGCGGAATGCTGGCGCTCCTGGGAGGCGCCGCAGGACTCGCGCTGGGATACGCGCTGGCGCAGTCCTTCCACGTGCTCTTCCAGACCGGGCGCGACGCCAGCAACGCCTACGACCTCCATCTCGACCCTCGCGTCGTCGGATACACCGTCGCGCTCTCAGTCGTGACCGCGCTGGTCTTCGGCATAGCGCCAGCTGTGCGATCCGCTCGCGCGGGTCTGAACGATGTGCTCAAGGCCCAGTCACGATCGGTCGTCGGCGGCCGGTTGACGCTCCAGCGATCGCTCGTATCGATCCAGATCGCGTTGTGCCTGGCCGCGCTGGTAGCCGCCGGGCTGCTGGGACGGACGCTCGGAAATTTGAAATGGGCGGACATCGGGTTCGACCGAGAGAACCTCGCGTACGCATCCGTGAGCCCTGTGCGCGCTGGCTATACGGCCGAGCGCATCGAACCGTACGTCGATCGAGTGCGCGAAGAGCTGGCCCGGCTGCCCGGCATCGTCCGCGTGAGCACGGTCTCGACGCGGCTGCTCTCCGGTGGAGGGAACAATGGCCGCGTGAACCTTCCTGGACGGCCGTGGGACGACGCGAGCCGGGCCGACTTCAATACGGTCGGAGAGGGCTTCTTCGAAACGCTGCGCATTCCGATCGTCTCAGGACGAGCGATAGAAGAGCGCGATGTCAGTGGAACCGCGGACGTCGTCGTCGTCGATGAAGTCTTTGCGAAGCGGTTCTTTCCGAACGAAAATCCGCTCGGACGCCGGTTCGGCCTCAGTCCCACCGACAACAATCGCTACGAGATCGTCGGCGTGGTCGGGAGTAGCCGCTACAACACTCTGCGTGGGGAGACGGTGCCGGCCGTGTACCAGCCCTACCGTCCAGGAACCACGATTCATTTCGCTATCCGCGCGAAAATGGACGCTTCACGTCTCGCAGAAGCCGTTCGGCGCGCGGTCGCGTCCGTCGATCCAGCGGTTCCGGTCACCGAGTTTCATACCCAGACTGCACTAATTGATCGGCTGCTTCGGACTGAGCGGCTCCTTGGTTTCGTGTCAGGGGCCTTCGGATTGGTCGCGTTGGCGCTGGCAGCGATCGGACTCGGCGGCCTCCTCGCGTATGCGGTCGCCAGGCGAACCAGCGAAATCGGGGTCCGCATGGCACTGGGTGCGAGGGCTGGCGATGTGATCAGCATGGTGCTGCGCGAGTCACTCTGGATGGTCGGCGTCGGGATTCTCATCGGGCTCCCGTGCGCCTTCGCGATCGGACGAGCTCTGAGATCCGCGCTCTTCCGCCTCGAGCCGCTGGACCCATCGACGTCGGCGTTGTCCGTTGCCGCGCTCCTGGCAGTCGCGCTCGCGGCGGCGTGGATTCCGGCTCGCCGGGCCGCGACCATCGATCCCATGCTCGCGCTGAAGGAAGACTAGGCGGGTCCGGCATCAGAACTTGCGGGTCACGCCTACGGTGATGAACGTGGGATCAAGGGCTAGCAAGTGCTCGCTGTCGGCGTCAGCATTAACCATGCGGAAGGCCAGATTCACGGCCCACCGCTCACCCGTCGCAATATCAACGCCGACACTGAACCCCTTCGGCGTGAATTCGTTGCTCGACGGCAGCGTAAACGTACCGGTGCCTGGCACGTTGAAGCTCACGTCATTCAGGTAGAACATGAACGCCGTCAAGTAGCCGACGGAGATGTCAACTCGTCTGGTGCTCACCACATGCACATTGGCTCCAAGGAAGAGCGGCATCATCCCGAGATTGTCCTCTTGAACACCGGCGCCGACCGAATGCGAAAACTCGACGGAGGTGCTGCTGTACCCGAGACCAACGTCGAAGCTGAAGAACCTTGCCAGGCGGAACTCGACATCTCCACCCCACCCGAAGGCCGACTTGGCGGCAATCAATTCTGTAGTGCCGAACACCGGATCAGTAAACGTGTCGTCGTCCGACAACACGCACCGGCACTGGACGCCAGCCCAGAGGCGGCCCTTCACGTTCGGGTACTGGTCCTGGGCGAGCGCCGTTGATTGAAAGGCGGATCCAATAAGCAGACCCGCGCCTGCAGCAACCGTCAGCAACTTCCTCACAACAGACCTCCTTCTCGACCACGCCTCGACTTGAATTCTGTGTAGACGCGGCGATTGTGCAAGGGTGCAGCCAGGTCGGACGCGACAGTTTCCGCCTTATCGTTGGGGTTTTTTGCTGATAGTAATCGCGCGACTATCAACGGGCCGCGATGGTCACGAAATGTGGCGAGGAGGCGGCTAGCGCGCGCGGGCTAGATCGGCGACGATGTCGTAGTGGAACCGCACGAAGCGGTAGAGCTCGTTTTCGAGAATGCGTTCCTGGTCGCTGTGGGCGCCGAAACCTTGGGGGCCGTCCTCGACGTCGACCACTGGTCCAATCCCGAAACACTGCATGCCTCTGGCCCGGAGGTACGCCATGTCAGTCGCTCCAGTCGACATCGTCGGGAGCGTCACTGTTTTGTAGTGGCGGGTGACGTTGGCTTCGATCGTCGTGAATGCTTCAGAGTCGAGCCTGGTGAGGCCGGATGGCGGCCTGACTTCGCGCGCAGCCCACGCGACTTCGACGGCCGGGTCGTCGATGACTTTCGTCATCTCCGCCAGGAACGCATCGAGATCCTCGTCAGGCAGTGTCCGCACGTCGAGGCTCGCTTTCGCTTCCGAGGGGATGACGTTGACGCGATAGCCGCCCTGGATGATCGTCGGCGAGACCGACGTCCGCAGCATCGATGCGTGACGCGGCTCGCGATCGAGGAAGTAATCGTCGGCAGCCGCGGCGGCGGTGGTATCGCTGCCGACGATGCTCAAGTAGCGCTTCGCATCGTCGGGCGAGGAGATCGACGCCAGCCGCTTGAAGTAGGCGCGCGTCGTGTCGTTGAGCCGGACCGCCGGTTTCCACGCGGCCACCCTGGCCACCGCGGCCGCAAGGTGCGCGACTGCATTCGACTTGAGCGGTACCGACCCGTGGCCCGAGATGCCTCGCGCTGTGAGTTCGATCGCGCGCGGGATTTTTTCGAGCGTCTGGATCGACGCGAACCTGACCTGGCCGCCCGCACGTGACACACTGCCGCCCTCCGCCAAGCGGTACTCGGCATCGATCTGTGGAAAATGTTGTCCCGTCATGTACTGAATGCCGATCTTGGTCGAACCCTCCTCGCCGGCTTCGGCAAGAAAGATCACGTCGCGATCCAACGGGACCTTCTGTCGCTTCAGCGTCAACATCACCATTAACGCCGCCACCACATTGTCCTTGTCGTCAACGGTTCCGCGGCCATAGACATGACCGCCGTCGCGCGTGGCGCCAAACGGCGGGTGCGTCCATTTCTTCGGGTCGACGTTGACGACGTCGGTGTGGCCCATGATGAGGATCGGCCGCTTGGTGCCACTGCCCTTGAGCCGTGCGAGGACGTTCGGACGACGCGGCTCGAGTGCGAGAACCTCCACAGGAATGCCCTCGGCTTCGAGGACTTTCTTCAAGTACTCGGCGGCGGGCTGCTCGTTGCCTGGAGGATCCGAAGTGTCCATGCGAACGAGCGCCTGGAAGTGCCGGAGTGTTTCGCTATCGAGAGCAGACGCGTCAGGTTCCTGCCGTGTCTGAGCCGTCGCGAGGATGCTCGCGAGAACCAGCATCACCAGTGCGCTGCGCATGGGTGGGAATCGTAGCACCGTCCTTCCGCCTGAAGGTTCTTTCCCTCAAGCGGCAGCTATCAGACGGGAAGCGCCTTCTGCAGGATCGTGACTGTCCGGACGGGCGAGGTAATGATCCGCCGATGATCGAGCTCGAACTCCATCTGGAGTCCGAGAGTCAACGCCAGGCGCTTGAGGAAACTGCCGCCGGCGGTGGAGCCGGCGAAACGTGCCGGAGTCCAGTCGGGGAAATAGCGGCCGCCGCGCACGCGGACATCGCCGCAGCGGTTGAGCACGATGAGCTCGTAGAGCGTGTTCCGAGTGCAGACGTGAATTTGCTGGAATTCTTCGAGCGACCCGACGTGAACGCACTGGCTCCAGTCGCGGGCGACCCACGCATCGAGCGTTGCCGCCACGGACGGACGTTCCGACGTGGACCGCGCCTGCCTGACGCGTCCGGTCGGGTGTGGGCGATGGATGTGCGACTTGACGCTCATTCTTCGTGATCCGACCTCGGCAAGGGCTCTACGTGTCCGGCGTGAAAGTGAGCACAGTACAACCCGGTTCAAGCGCACGCAAACAACTTGCCATCGGGCGAGCGAACCGGCTGCCCGGCCCTTTTGGTCTGAACGGGATTATACCAATCGTCGCGCCCTGCAGAACGCTTTTGAGACTGTCGCGTTTTACATCTCCAGGGGTGACAACTGTCATCGCAGGTAGCTGATTGCCCACACTACCGTGGGGTTTGCCGAAGCCCCATGCTCGAGGCATCAATTCGAGGTGCCTCCATGATTGCCGAGCTTCAGCGCGTCACCAAAACATACGGTTCAGTCGTCGCTCTGGATTGCCTCAGTCTCGAGCTCGAGGCGGGCCGAGTCACCGCCATCCTTGGGCCCAACGGCGCCGGCAAGACGACCGCCGTGAAGTTGCTGCTGGGCCTGACCCGGCCTACCAGAGGGACAGTCGCCCTCTTCGGAGCGGATCCACGGTCCCCGGCGGCGCGGCGCCGCACCGGCGTCATGCTGCAGATCGCCAAGGTTCCCGAGACGCTGACCGTCAGGGAACGTATTCATTTGTTCTGCAGCTACTCTCACCGCGCGACTGGCTGATCGACGGCCCCGCGCTGGCGCTGTTTCTCGTGCTCTATTTCCGGGGCTTCTGGCTGGAGGGCCGCCCCCTACTCGGCGTCATCGTCGGCATCGTCTGCATCGGCATGGTCGTCGCGCCCCGCAATCCTGGGGCGAGCTGCTTCTTCATCTACGCCGCCGCCTTTGTCGGCGCAGTCGGCCGCCCAGTCATCGCCGTGCGGTGGCTTCTCGTCATTCTCGCAGCCGTCGCCGCCGAAAGCTTGTGGTTCTCGCTCTCGCCACCCTTTTGGGCGCCGGCGCTAGTCGTGTCGGTCCTCGTCGGCGGCACGAATATCCACTTCTGTGAGATGCGTCGGAAGGATCGCGCGCTCATCAAGGCGCATGAAGTGGCCGAGCAGATGGCGACGATCGTCGAGCGCGAGCGGATCGCCCGCGACCTGCACGACCTTCTTGGCCACACGCTCTCGATCATCGTCTTGAAGTCGGAGCTCGCCGCCAAGGTCGCCGACCGCGATCTCGGCAGAGCCATCCGAGAGATTCGCGACGTCGAGCGGATTTCGCGCAACGCGCTCGACGAGGTCCGCCACGCCGTCTATGGATACCGGGGAGAACGCCTCGTGGAGGAGCTGGCGACGGCGCGGACGGCGCTCGACGCGGCCGGGGTCGCGCTCGATATGGACGTCACGCCGGTCGCGCTCGCACCAGAGCAGGAACGCACGCTGTCGCTCGCGCTACGGGAGGCCGTCACGAACGTCATCCGCCACGCCCGGGCAAAGCATTGCCGCGTGACGCTCGCGGACGGCGGCGCCGACGTGCGGCTCACAGTGGAGGATGATGGTGTCGGCGGCGAACCAACAGAGGGTGCGGGCCTCTCGGGCATGCGGGCACGCCTTGCCGAAATTGGCGGAACCATGGAGCGCGACGCGCGGCGTGGCACGCGGCTGACGCTCGTCGTGCCGCGCCGGCCCACGGTCGAGCGCGCGATGGCCGCCTCGTGATTCGAATTCTCCTCGCCGAAGATCAGGCGATGGTGCTTGGCGCGCTGAGCGCGCTCCTCGAGATCGAGAGCGATTTCGAAGTCGTGGGCGAGGCGCGAACCAGGCTCGGAGGCGCTCGCGCTTGCCCTCGAGCACCACCCCGACGTCGTCGTCACAGACATCGAGATGCCGGGAATGACCGGGCTCGATCTGGCGGCGGCGCTCGGCGATCACCAACCGGCGCCACGGGTGATCATCCTGACGACGTTTGCGCGACCTGGCTATCTGCGGCGGGCGCTCGACGTCGGAGCGTCCGGGTATCTCCTCAAGGACGCGCCGTCAGCAAAGCTGGCCGACGCGATTCGGCGCGGCGCCGCCGGCGGCCGCGCGATCGATCCCTCGCTTGCCGCCGAAGCCTGGACCGAGCCCGATCCGCTGACCGACCGCGAGCGGCAGGTGCTTCGCCTGGCCGACGAAGGACTGTCGGGCGCTGACATCGCGCGGCAGCTGAAGCTTTCCGAGGGCACGGTCCGCAACTATCTTTCAGAATCGATCGGCAAGCTCGGCGCCCGTAACCGCGTCGAGGCCGCGCGCACCGCCCGACAGAAGGGTTGGCTGTAGGCCTCAGCGGACTTCGTCGATCGACTTCGCAACGGTGAGGTTCAGCCACCGAAGGCGCCCGCCCTGATCAGCGACCGCTGCCCGGACCCACGCACCACCACCAAGCTGCGCCACCTCGAACGTTTCCGTCTCACCCACTGGCCAGGTGACCGTGTATCGGCCCCCCACCCTGAGGAAGGACAACGGCGCGGCGGCCACCGCTGGCGTGTTGGCGACGCGAACCTCCGCGACATTCGCCAGCGAGACCTTCCAGTCCCCCTGTTGACCTACTGCGATCTGTGGAAAGCGGCGAACGTCGACTTCGCCCTGGACGATCACGACGCCGCTGCCGGGCCCCGGCACTGCCTGCACCTGCCCCTCGATTGATCGCGCCCAGTACAACGCTGCCACGACTGCAACAACACCGGTGATGATCTTCGCGCGCATGTTCACCTCATTGAATGGTTCGATGGCGCAGCCTGATCGCGCCGGCGCCCTGCGACGTTTAGTGCCACGGATCACACGGACAACACGGATTTGGGTTCATGAGATAGGTTCTAGACTACCGCCGCCGTCCGCGCGTTGGAAGTTAAGAAGGAGCATCTCGCCCTGGGGGTTGTCTCTTAGGGTACGCTCCCCAGGATGGAGCACCATCGAGCGGCGCAGCTACAAACGTTCACTCTCGTCTTCCTTATCGCCTACGCACCGATAGAGACCTGGTACTCGATGCCCGAGCTCTGGGATCCATTCTTTTTGGTCGATGTCATCGATCTCCCGACTAGCGCCACGGATCACACGGACAACACGGATCGGGTTATGCGATAGACAATATGGAATGACCGGCTCGCTATCGTAACGTCGTAGTGCTGTCGCACTCGACAAGGTGGTGTGAACCACCGTGATCGCGGGTTAACGCCTCGCGGCGCCAGAGCCGCAGACGAAAGGAGCCGGTCGTGAAACAGGTTACTACGTACGTGGGGGTGGACGCGCACAAGAAGGATCTCTTTATCGCGATGCTGGTCGGGCAGAGCCCCACGCCGGTGACGTGGACGGTGCCGAACGCACCGAACGCGGTGAAGCGCCTGGTGCGAAAGCTCGAGCGCGAGGCGCCGGGTCCGGTGCGGATGTGTTACGAAGCCGGGCCCTGTGGCGACGCGCTACAACGCCAAGTGACGACCGCTCGCGTGAGCTGCCAGGTGATCGCGCCCGGGCTGATCCCACGGAAGCCCGGCGACCGCATCAAGACCAATCGTCGCGATGCGCGGAAATTGGCGGAGCTCTTTCGGGCAGGCCTGCTGACCGAGGTGCGGCCGCCGACGCCGGAGGACGAAGCCGTCCGCGACCTGTGCCGGGCACGGGACGATGCGCGCGAGGACCTGCAGCGGAGTCGCCATCGGTTGGGCAAGTTGCTGCTGCGTCGAGGCCTGCACTACGGCGGGCGCAACTGGACGCGCGCGCACCGGCAGTGGATCGACAGTCTCGAGTGGGCGCAGCCGGCGGAGCGCGTCGTCGTCGACGACTATCTGTTGGCGATCGATCAGCTCGAGTCGCGCCTCCGCGAGCTCGACGCCCGTCTGGTCGAGGTCGCGGACACGGCGCCGTATCAGGAACGGGTGGGGTGGTTGCGGTGTTTCCGCGGGATTGACACGTTGACTGCCATTCTGATCCTCGCCGAGCTGCATGATTTTCAGCGGTTCCCGTCGCCCCGCGCGTTGATGGCCTATCTGGGTCTCGTGCCCGGAGAGGACTCGACCGGCGAAAAGCATCGGCGCGGTCGGATCACGAGGGCCGGAAACGCGCTGGTCCGACGGCGGCTGGTGGAAACGGCGTGGCACTATCAACATCGGCCGAGCATCGGCCTCGCGCTGACGCGGCGCCGCAAAGGGCAACCGGGACGGGTCATTGCGGTGGCGGACAAGGCGCAGCAGCGACTGTGTCGTCGTTTCCGATGCCTCATGGAACAACATCAGCCCGCGTCCAAGGTCGCGGTGGCGATCGCGCGTGAGCTGGCCGGCTTTCTGTGGGCTGCGCTCCAACCGGCGTTGGTACCGGCTCGTTAACGAGACGATGGTCGAGGAGTGACGACATCGATGACGCGGGTCGGTGACGGACCGCGAAGACGGCGGATGATTCGAGGCACGATTGTGAGGATCGGCGACTAGAAGATGCGATACGGACAGTCGTCCCAACTCGCGCAGATAGACTGCACGTCCTCCCGACGAAGCACTGTCATGTGTGCTCTGCCGTGGGCAACCGCGGTAACCACCGGATATCAGCGTGACTCGTCGTCGAAGCGCCCTCGGTCGTCCGTCGTCTCCGCGGCCCGCGCACCGACGCGCGGTGGACGTACCCTGTGGCGAACGCGGCATCCAGGGCTGCGCGCCCTGCGGGCGGCGCCTGCGGCGCCCCTGGACCCCGCGCCCGCCACAGGGGCGGAGGCTTTTATGCGAGCAAGCTGACGCGTGCTCGCACGCGTCACGCCTCCATCGAACAATCGGGGACTTGACAAGGGTCATTCCATATCAGCTTCTAGAATCGGATCGGCATGACTGCAGTCGGCAAGCACCCGTGCGACGAAGCCGCCATCCTGGCGGGCGATGCGGACTGCGCGCCGGCCCCTGGCGGCCGATGGGTGCTAGCAGCCACAATCCTCGGCTCGAGCCTCGCCTTCATCGACAGCACGGTCGTGAACGTGGCTCTTCCCGCCCTGCAGTCATCTCTCGACGCCTCGTTGTCGGGCGTGCAGTGGGTGGTTGAAGCCTATGCCCTCACGTTGGCCTCCCTCCTCCTGACCGGCGGAGCAATGGGCGACGCCCGAGGCCGCCGTAAGACCTTTGCCGCCGGAGTCGTCCTTTTCGCGGTCGCCTCGGCCTGGTGCGGCGTGTCGCGAAGTATTGCCGAGCTCGTCGCGGCTCGCGCACTGCAAGGCGTCGGCGCCGCGCTGCTGGTGCCCGGGAGCCTCGCCCTGATCAGCGCGTCATTCCCGCCAGCCGAACGTGGTCGTGCCATCGGAACCTGGTCGGGCTTCACCGCGATTACCGCGGCGCTCGGGCCGGTGCTTGGTGGGTGGCTGATCGAACACCTCTCCTGGCGGTGGATCTTCTTCATCAATCTTCCCCTCGCGCTGGTCGTCCTCGTGATCACGATGTGGAGAGTTCCCGAAACGCGATCAGCGCACCCTGCGGAACGCCTCGACTGGCCAGGCGTCGTGCTCGCGACGGCCGGTCTGGGCGGACTCGTATTCGGCCTGATCGAATCGATTCGAATGGCGAGCCTCGCTGGGATTGTTCTGCTCAGCAGCTTCCTTCTCGTCGAACGCCGATCGTCCGCGCCCATGCTCCCGCTGGCGCTGTTTCGCTCACGCAGCTTCAGCGGCGCCAACCTGCTCACTTTTTTCCTGTACGCAGCGCTCAGCGGTGTCCTCTTCTTCTTTCCGCTCAACCTGATCCAGGTCCAAGGGTATTCGCCCACTGGGGCCGGGGCCGCGCTCCTCCCGCTCATCGTCCTCATGTTTCTGTTGTCACGCTGGTCAGGCGGGCTAATCGAACGTTATGGAGCTCGGACACCTCTCATCATCGGGCCGTTCATAGCGGCGCTCGGGTTCGCGCTGTTCGCGAGGCCCGGCATCGGCGGTTCGTATTGGACGACGTTCTTTCCTGCCGTGATCGTCCTCGGTGTGGGCATGGCCGTCAGTGTTGCGCCGCTGACGACGACCGTGATGAACTCGGTGCCGCCAGATAACGCCGGCATCGCTTCGGGCATCAACAACGCCGTGTCGCGTGTCGCTGGTCTCGTTGCGATTGCGGTCTTCGGCGCGGTCGTGTCTGCGACGTTCAACCGCGCGCTGGATCGGGAAATCGGCTCGCTCGGCCTGCCGCCCGCGGTACGTGCCCAGATCAACGAACAGCGCAGCAAGCTGGGTGGTGCCGAAACGGACGACCCCACGGGCCGCCGGGCCATCGAGCGCTCGTTCATCGCCGGCTATCGATCGGTCGTCTGGATCGCGGTCGCCCTGTCAATGGCGAGCGCGGTTACCGCCGCCGCCTTGATCGACCGTGGTCGCGCGCGAGACCTCGGACTATGATTCCGCGCGGTGACGATCAACCCTCACTTCGAAACGGCGCGATCCTGGAAGGCGGCGAGGCCGATGGTGGCGTTTCGGCCGCTCGAGCCCAGCCACACGGCGGGGTTCAGGCTTCAGTCGATCCAGATTCACGTGCGCGATCACAAGCTGCGCGAGCTGCACGATCGAGGACCGCACGCTCGAGGCACATTACGGAGGCTTCGTGCTCAGCCAGTCGAAGAAGGGCGCCCGGGAAGCCCACCGGCTCGCCCTCGACGTATCGTATGGACGGGCACCGCGCGACGCTCGAATTGTCGGCCGCGCCGCGCGCGCCTACGAGCGCGGGCCGGAGCCGTCGCCGGATGATATCGACGGGCGCAGCCCATCGGTGGTGACCTGGTGTGACGCTGACATGTTTTTCTTGATTGCGAGCGCGGAGATGTCCGCAGACGACTTGATCGACGTCGCGCGCTCCCTGTACAAGGGTCGCATGCGCGACTAGCGCCACGGATCACACGGACAACACGGATCGGATTCATGCGATAGGTTCTAGCGCTCTCCGATGGCGTCGAGTGAACAGAATGGAACAGGCTGGGATCAGAGAAGCGACGCTCGATGATGCCGAACGCGTCAGCCAGCTCATGACCGAGCTGGGCTATCCGACGACGGTCGAGGTGATGACGAAACGGCTGGCGATGATCCTCACCGATCCGCTTTACGCCACGTTCGTGGCCGACACCGGAGCCTGCGTCGCCGGCGTCGCTGGTGCCACGGTCGGGAAGTACTACGAAAAGGACGGCGTGTATTGCCAGTTGCTGGTCCTGGCCGTATCTTCGACGGCGCGAGGGCAAGGTACGGGCACTCGACTCGTCGAGGCTGTTGAACGATGGGCGGCCAGCCAGGGCGCGCGGGCTATCGTCGTCAACAGCGCGCTGCATCGCGGCGGCGCGCACGGTTTCTACGAGCGCCGGCAGTACGCCCGAACCGGTTACCGATTCGTCAAGCAGCTGAACGATGCCGGGCCGGCGCACGGACGTCCAGAATGATGCGGCCGGCCGTCATACGCGTCAACGCCATCCGCAAGACATACGGCAAGACGGTCGCTGTCGACGAGGTGTCGTTCGAAGTGCAGCCGGGAGAAACCTTTGGCTTGATCGGACCCAATGGCGCCGGCAAGACCACCACGATGGAATGCGTCGAAGGTCTGCGCGCGCCCGATCGCGGCGCGATCTCGGTGCTCGGACTCGATCCAGGCCGCGATCGGTACGCGCTGCAGAAGCGAATCGGAGTTCAGCTCCAGGAGGCGCAGCTTCAGAAACGAATCAAGGTCCGGGAAGCCGTCGCCTTCTGGGCCTCCTTGTACAAAGCACCGATTGACGGCGATCGGCTGCTCGAGCAACTGGGCTTGCGCGAAAAGAGGAACGCCTGGTTCATGACGCTCTCGGGAGGCCAGAAGCAACGGCTGTTCATCGCGCTCGCGCTCATCAACGACCCCGAGCTCGTGTTTCTCGATGAATTGACGACGGGACTCGACCCGCAGGCACGTCGGGCGATCTGGGACCTGGTCCGCGGCATCCGGGACCGCGGGAAAACAGTCTTCCTGACGACGCACCTCATGGAGGAGGCCGAGCGGCTCTGCGACCGCATCGCAATCCTCGATCACGGACGTGTCATCGACATCGGCACTCCCGCAGAGCTCGTGCGTCGGCATTGCCCCGAACGCACCATCATCGTGGCGACGGAAGCTGCGAGCGCCCAGGAATGCTTTCGCGCGATCCCGGCGGTCGAGTCGGTTGGCGTCCAGGGGCAGCAGTTCACGATTCGCGGCAGGGGAGACGACCTGGTAACTCAGGTGATCCAATGCCTGGGGGAACATCGGATGCCGGTGATCGACTTCCGGACCGAGGCGCCGACGCTCGAGGACGTCTTTCTCAAGCTGACCGGCCACCTCATTCGCGACTGAGGCTGCACAACATGCTGCGCGGGCTCCTCGGACTCACCTGGCTGGAAATCAAGATCTTCGTGCGGGAGCCCATGGGTGTAATCGGGACCGTGGGTGTCCCGGTCCTGCTTTTCGTCGTGCTCGGCCGTATGCTCGGCCCGCGGGTACGATCGGGCTCTTCTGACGTGCCCAGCTTCGTCTCGGTCGATTTGCCGATCTTCGCCTCTCTCCTGATCGCCGCCAACGCTGTGCTGTCCCTGATCGCCATTATGGCGATCTACCGCGAGGGAGGCATCCTCAAGCGACTGCGTGCGACGCCGCTGCGACCGCACACAATCCTGACCGCTCACGTGATCGTCAAGCTGCTGTTCACGGCGGTGACGCTTGCAGCGATGGTCCTGGTCGGCCGACGCTACTACCCGGTCGGCGCCGACGTCCCCCTCGTCTCATTCACGGTCGCGCTCCTCGCCAGCGCGGTGAGCATCCTGTCGCTCGGTTTTCTCATCGCCAGCATCGTCCCCACCGCGCGGTTCGCGCAGCCGATTGGCACCGCGATCATTTACCCCATGCTTGGTCTTTCCGGGTTGTTCTTCCCCGTCGTGGCGCTGCCGCCGCTACTGCAGGCGATTGCACACGCGCTGCCCTCCACCTACGCAGTCTCGCTACTCAGAGGCATCTGGCTCGGCCAAGGGTGGGCCAATCACATCGGGGACGTCGTGATGCTCGCGGTGCTGTCCTTGGTTTTCACCGCCGTGTCGGCCAAGGTGTTTCGATGGGAGTAGCGACCGCCCGTAGCCCGCTCAATCGCCTGCGCCGCACATGCCTCGCGTTGCCCGATACCTGGGAAAAGGTATCCCATGGCGAGCCCACGTTCTGGGTCGGCAAGAAGATGTTCGCGACTTTCGCGAGCAAAGCAAATCACCACGGCGCTGGGCGCGACGCGGTGTGGTGCAAGGCCACCCATGTGACACAGGATCTCCTGGTCGCCCGCTCCCCCGAACGCTACTTCGCGCCGCCCTATGTCGGCGCGAGCGGATGGGTGGGCATTTATCTCGACAACGCGCCAGACTGGTCCGAGGTCGAAGACCGGCTTCGCCACGCGCACGAACTGGCGGCGCCGTTGCGCGCCCACTCCGTCAAGACTCGGGCGCTTGCGCGAGATCGCCGCAGCAGGCAATAGCGGCTACATCGCAATCTCGGTCCCCCCGGGAACTTGCGACTACGTCTTCCCAACCCTTTGCCGGCCCACCACCATCTAACGTCCGATGATCCTCCAGCACTTCCGCTATGCCCTCCGCACACTCCGTCGGACGCCGGTATTTGCCTCGGTCGCGATCGTCACGCTCTCGCTCGCCATCGGTGTGACGACTGCCGTATTCTCCCAGGTGCGGGCGACGATTCTCGCGCCGCTGCCCTTTCCCGAGGGCGAGCGCCTGGTCTCGGTCTGGCCGTCGGGGGGTTCGCTCGCTCGATCGGCGGTCTCGGTCCCGACCTACGACTTCATCAAGGAAGACCTCGGCAGCGGCGAGACACGGCGCTTTGCGGGCGTCGCCGCGATTAGCAGCCAGAGCCAGAACCTGACCGGGCACGGCGAGCCCGAGCGAGTGCAGGTCGCGCGCGTGACCGAATCGCTGCAGGTGGTGATGAAGAGCCGGATCGCGCGCGGCCGCTGGTTTCTCGAGGAGGAGGACGCGCCAGGCCGCAATCTCGTCGCGGTCGTCAGCCACGGCCTTTGGATGCGCAGATTCGGAGGCGATCCGGCGATCCTCGGCCGCACGATCGTCCTCAACGCCGTTCCGCGGCTCGTGGTCGGCGTCATGGCCGCTGACGACCCGTACCCAGCGCGCACCGACGTGTGGATTCCGATCGCGTTCACGTCCGAACAACGAGCCTTGTCGGAACGGGGCTCGGAGTACCTCGACGTCATCGCGCGGCTCGCGCCGGGTGTCTCGCTCGGCCAGGCGGGCGCGTCGCTCGATGCGCTCGGTCAGCGCCTTCGGACTCTCTACGGCATCAAGGTCAACTGGACAATCCGCTGCGCCACCGTGGACGACGACTTGCGCGGTGACGTCAAACCGATCGTGCTCTTTGCATTCTGCGCCGTCGGGCTCGTGTTTCTGATTGCCTGCGCGAACCTCGCCAATCTGATGCTGGCACGATCCACCGATCGACGCCACGAGTTCGCTCTGCGGCTCGCCATCGGCGCCGCACCGCGCCAGATCCGCGCCCAGTCGCTGGTCGAGGCGATGACGCTCGCCTCGATTGGCGGCGCGACCGGGCTCCTGCTGGCGATCTGGCTCTCACCGCTGCTGCCGCAACTCGGCGCTCGGGCCGGTCTGTCGATTCCTGAGGCCGGCGTCGATCTCCCGGTCGTCCTGTTCGCGCTCGCCGCGACACTCGCAGGCGCCTTGATCATGGGCATCCTTCCCTCGTGGCAGGTGTCGCGCGCATCCCTGAATGAGCTGCTGGGTCATGCCGGTCGCGGCTCGATCGGTGCCGAGCTCACTCCGGCGATCGTGGTTGGCCAGGTGGCGCTCGCGGTTGTCGTGGTGGCGAGCGCCGCGCTGCTCGTCAAGAGCGTGACCAGGCTCAGCGCCGTCGATCCAGGGTTCGCGATTGACGGACGGTTGAGCGTTCGGGTCACGCTGCCCGGCGCGCGCTACCCGACCAGGCCGCAGCGCGCCGAGTTCTACGCGAGGTTCGTCGAGGCGCTCGGCGCCGTGCGTGGTGTGCGAACCGTCGCTGGTGTCTCCGAACTTCCCTTGAGCACGCAGCGCAACATGGCGTCGTTCGACGTCGAGCGTCAGGTCGTCCCGCCTGGGCAACCCGAGCCGCATGCCGACATGCGCTCGGCCACGCCCGGTTATTTCGACGCGATGGGGATCAGACTCGTCGGCGGCAGGCCGTTCAGCGACCGGGATCGCGCCGACGCTCCGGCGGTCGCGATCGTCGACGACGCGGTGGTCCGATCTGTCTTTGGCGGAACGAATCCGATCGGCAAGCGCGTGGCGCTCGGAATCGATCCCGACAATCTCTGGCGGGAGATCGTCGGGGTGGTCGGCGCCGTGAAGCACGATTCGCTCGAGGCAGCGACGCGGGGAACCGTCTACGTCCCGCTGCCGCAGCGACCCACGACGTCGGCTTTCGCGGTGTTGAGGACCGACGGCGATCCGATGACGACTGTGGCGGGGGTTCGCGCAGCCGTGAAACGGCTCGACCCGGACTTGCCACTGTACGACGTGGCCACGCTTCGCGGCCGTGTGAACGACTCGGTCGCGCGACGGCAGATCACGGCGCTGGTCGTGGGCGCCTTCGCCGCGCTCGCGCTGATGCTCGCGCTGACTGGCGTCTATGGCGTCATCGCCTACGCCGTCAGCCAACGGACGCGGGAGATCGGCGTGCGAATGGCGCTCGGCGCGCAGCCGACGCAGGTCCTCGGTATGTTCGTACGGTCGAGCATGCGAACGGCGATCTCAGGAATACTCGTCGGAACGGCCCTGACCATTCCGCTAATGTACGCCGGGGCCAGGCTGCTGTTCGAGGTTGTCCCGTACGACCCGGTGGCATACCTGACGACCGCGGCCGCTTTCCTGCTGCTCAGCGTCTTCGTCAGCGTCCTGTCCGCGCGTCGGGCAGTGACTGTTGATCCGTTAATAGCGTTGAGACAGTAGGTTCAAGGTTCAGGATTCACGGCGTCACCGTGATGGCGCGCGCCAAGTGAAGCCGTCGGCGGGCCGAGTCAGGCTCTGGAGAGTCAACCGCTGGGCCGTCACTCCGCGAGCCAGTGGTCCCGTGACGACCACGCGGTCACCGGGCCTCAGCGCGCGGATCAGATCCTGGCCGCTCGCAGCCCCACACTCGACCGCCCATAGCTGTCGCGCCGCTCCCGCATCCGGCACCCACAACTCGATGCAGGCGAGGCCCGTCGCGACGGGCCAGCCCACGCTCGTAATGTCTCCCTCGACGCGCGTCGTCGCCGCCTGGTCGAGGCGGCTGGCCGGCAGCGGACTGGCCGCGGCGAATCGATTCCGGAGGTACGACTCAAAGGCCTGATCGAACTCGTCCCGCCGAAGCTGAAGGCCAGCCTGAAACGGATCGGCGCCGTTGCCCTGCGCCTGACGCAGCGCGAACAGGAATTGACGCACGCCGGCCTTCCCCGATCGCGATTCGATGAAATCGAATGCGGCATGTCCGAAGGCAGAGACGAGATGCGGAGTCCGGTTATCGTCCGCCTGCAGCCGGCTCAACGCCGGAACGGCATTGGCGCGGACCGCGCTTCGCAGCGCCGACAGATCGCTGGGATCCCAGGCGCCGCGTTCGTACTCGGCCAGACCTTCCATGACCCACGTCGCCGTCGAGCGCCCCGGAAGGATGTCGAATGCAAAGACGTGCGCGACCTCGTGAGTGATGAGTCCTGGCCACCGGTCCGCCGGTTGATCGGTCGCGAGCAGGATGCGATCGCCGGACGGCTCGCCGGCTGCGCCGGGAGAGGCGGCGACGCGGACGCTGTCGTCGAACTCGGTCGTCGTGCGAAACAAGAACATCGGCACGCGAAACGCCAGGTTGTGCCGCAGGTCGCCGCTGACCCGCTCGTACGCGCGTTCGGCCTCCTGTGCGGCGCGTTCGGCGTGCAGGTCCGCGTCCTGAGGGTAGTACAGATCGAAGTGGTCGGTTCTTCTCAGGCTCCACGTTTCCTCGAAGGATCTGGTTCTGACCAGGATCGTCTGCTCGGTCGACGCGGGTGCTGGCGCCGGAGGCTTCTGGGATGCCGAGTGCACGATGGCCCCGGCGGACACGAGCAGGCCGAGCGCCAGGACCGCCAAGCCGCCGGATGTCCGAGGCGCATCCTCGCTTGGCGCGCGTAACACTCGACGCACGCGAGCCAGAAGTGGTCCGTCGGCGGCACCGACCGACAACGCGAGATCGCGTGTGCGCCATGCCGCGAGCTCGGCGAGGGCGGCCGCATAGTCGACCGGCTCACCGCAAATCTCGACCGCGACGTCGTCGCAGCAGTGCTCGCGCTCCTGCCGGATGCGATCTGAGATCCACCACACCGCCGGGTGAAAGAACAACAGCGCCTCGGCAACGGTTTGAGCGATGTTGACCGCGTAATCCCGGCGGCGGATATGGGCCAGCTCGTGAGCGATCAGCGCCTCGATCTGGTGCGGCGCCAGGCCGGTGAGAGCCGAGACCGGCAAGAAGATGATCGGGCGCATCGTGCCGATCACGCTTGGTGCGTCGACGAGCGCGGATTCGACAATGCGAAAGCCGATGTCGAGGCGAAGCTGGGCCGCCAATCGCTCACCCGTCGACTGCCACGGCGACAGCGGTTCGTTGAGCGAGGCAAGACGCAGCCTTCGTACTCGGAGCGATGCGCCAGCGAATCGCGCCAACAGAAGCATGACACCGCTCAACCACACCCACACGACGATCGGGAGCCAGCGCTCGACCGTCGAGGCTGTTCGCGCAGCCGTAACGGCCAGTGATAGCGACGCTGCCTGGAGCCGTGCCGTCGCGGGCGCCGACGAGGGGCTCGCGGAGCTCGACACCGTTGGCGAGGCGCTTCCTCCCGGCGCGATGATCTGGTCCGAGGTCCCGACGACTACAGCCGTGATGGCCGGCGCGGCCAGCATAGCCACGAGCCCAGCGCATGCAATCGCGTAGCGCGTTTCCGACGAGCGGTGGCGACACGCAGCAAGCGCAGCGGCAGTCGCCAGCGCAATCAGCCCGCCCTGCCAGACGAAATGAATGAGTGTCCAGCCGATTGAGTAGATCCAGGCATTCAATTGCGGATTCATCGGCGCCCCCTTCGATGTGAGTCGATCAGCTTCTGAATCTCCTCGAGTTCCTTTGGCGACGTCTTGCTGGCCGCGAGCGCTTGCATCACCAGCTTCGCCGCCGAGCCGTCGAACACCCGGTCGACGAGGTCGGTGACGATCTGCCGCTGCGTTTGCTCTTCCGGACAGGCAGCGGTGTAGACATGCGTCCGGGACGATGCGTCGCGCCGGACCAGCCGCTTGTCGGTCATGTTCTGCATCAGCTTCAGCACCGTCGTGTAGGCGGCTTCCCGGCCCATGGACTGAGCGACTTCTCGAACCGTGCTCGGGCCGCGCGACCAGAGCACGCGCAGGATGGCGACTTCAGCGTTGGTCGGCTTCTTCGGTGATCGCGGCAGTCTGTCCATGCGGAGTAGTCTACGACTTTTGTCGTAGATGTCAATACGACATTTGTCGTAGATAAGAAGTGTGGCTAAAGGCCGGCGCCACTGTCGCACCGTGAACGAAACGGGCGGTTCAACTGCCGTGAGCGGCCGAGGTCATCAATACGCCGAGAGCGTGTTTTACACTGGTATTTCATGGCCCTCGTCGCTCGCGCTGCTTTCGTGCTTGCCGTCCTTCCATTCCTCGCGGGCGCACAGCTGTCGAGCGGCAGTCAGCCGCCTTCTGACCCCATTACCTTCGCGAAGAAAGTACGAGAGGTCATTCGAAGCGAATATGCCGAGCCGGTGTATTTCAACTACATCGAGGAGGGTCGCGACGTCGATATCTCGATGCTCGGGAAGGTATCGGTCGGGCCGATGCAGACGTTCGAGGTACGCCAAGACCCGCCGCGCCGGGCGTGGCGACGGCTGATCGCGGTCGACGGCACGCCGCTCGACCGCGCCGAGCTGGCCAGGAGAGACGACGAGCATCGCCGGAAACGCGACCGCGATTGGGCTGAAAGCCCGCGTCAGCGCACCGCGCGCCTCAACCGCGAAGCCGAGGAGCTTCGCGAACGCGACGAGATCCTCGACGACGCGGAGCGGGTCTTTGCATTCGGTTTCCTCGGGCGCGAAACCGTGGACGGCCAGCCGACCATCCTCGTCTCGCTGACGCCTCGGCCGAATGCGCGCGTGACGACGAGCGACGGCGAGCGGATGAAACAGTTCGCCGGGCGGATGTGGGTGTCCGACGGCGACTATCACATCGCGCGCGTGCGGCTGCACGCCGTCGACAGCGTCTCGGTTGGGTGGGGCGTCGTCGCTCGTGTCGAGCCCGGAAGCGGCTTCGATTTCGTCCGCAAGACGGTCGACGGAACCTGGGTCGCCTCGGAGCTGACGATCGAAGGCAGCGGCCGCACGCTGCTGTTCCGCAGGTTCCAGATCAAGGTCGTCACGACCTATTCCGGTCATCAGCTCCACGCGTCTAGTCTTTCCCGAGGGGCTTCGCCCCTCGGACTCCCCAACACGCTCTCTCGCGCGCCGCTTCGCCGGCGCGCTCCGCTCGCGTGGCTCGCTCGCGGCGCTCGCTCGCACTATGAAGACCGCCCTGGCGGTATGAGACAGGTTTTTATCTATACAAAGACGAACTAATTGTGCTATTGCTGCGTCTATGAAAGGTGACCGCCTGGGCGAATTCGAAGAGTTCACGCTGCTCGCTGTCCGCGCCCTCGGCGATCACACTTACGCAGTGCCGGTGCAGCGCTACGTGGAGGACGCGACCGGTCGCAACGTGTCGATCGGGGCGGTTTACGCCGCGCTGGCGCGGCTCGAAGCCAAGAGGTTCCTGCGTTCGTCGATGGGCGACGCGACGGCGCGCCGGGGCGGCAAGTCCAAGCGGCTCTACGCCGTCACGCCGCTCGGCCTGAAGACCGCCCGCGAGCTCCATCGCGTCCGCGATCGTATCTGGCACGCCATCGCAGAAGGTAAACAGTCATGATTGGCGGCACTCCGCCCGGCCTCGGCAGGTTGCTCCTGCGGCTCATTCCCCTTGGCAGTCGTCGGGCGGAAGTCGAAGCTGATCTCCTCGAGCTCTTCGGCGAACGCGCCACCGGCCGGGGCGTGCGCTACGCGCGGCTCCGCTACTACGGCGACGTCCTCAGCTTGTGGAGAACTCGGGAGACTCCAGCCATTTACCCGCTGGTACCGGGATCGAGGCCAGATTTTGTGCGCGAAGTCGGTCAGGACCTGTCATATGCGCTGCGGCTGATGCGGCGCAGTCCAGCCGTCGTGGCTGTCGCAGTGCTAGGGCTTGGCCTGGCGATTGGCGTCAGCACGTCAGTCTTCAGCTTCTTGAACGCCGTCGCGTTCCGGCCGACTGGCATCGTCGATCCCGCGTCGACGGCGCGTGTCATGCGCGCGTATGCCGACGGTTCCGGAACGGCGTGGCGCTATTCGGAATACCAGCTGCTTCGGGAGGGCGCGCCGAGCGTGTCCCTCGACGCCTGGTTTAGCGACGACGCCTCGATTGGGTTCTCTCCGGACACCGAGACACCCGCGACCACGAGCGTGATGTTCGTGACCGGCGGTTATCTGGGCAACTTGAACAATCGCGCGGCGCGCGGGCGGCTGCTGACGCCGGCAGACGACGTGCCTGGCTCTGCGCCGGTCGTCGTAGTGAGCCACAACTTGTGGACGCGGACCCTGTCGTCAGATCCGGGAATCGTCGGACGGACCATCTGGCTGAACGGTCTGGGGTTCACCGTTGTCGGCGTGGCCGCGCGCGGCTTTGCCGGCATTAACGATAGCAGTCCGACGATCTGGGCGCCGGTTGCCAGCTATCACCTGGCGGTTGGCGGACCGGCGGTCGACCGAAACGCGGTCCTCATGGTCAACGTCGTTGCGCGAGCGGGAGCGGGTGCATCCCGAGCGCGAGCGCAGGCGGAATTGAGCGCGGTTGCGGCGGCGATGGCCAACCATCGGCTGGACTCGAGCGATCCGCCACTGACCGGCGTCACGCTTCCCCTGCTCACCGACCCGGTCGATCGAGCCGACGCTGCGCAAAATGCGCTGGTCGTTGCGATCGTCATGAGCGTGATCGGCCTGGTACTTCTGCTCGCCTGCGTCAACGTGACTAACCTGCTCCTTGCCAGCGCGACGACCCGCCAACGGGAGTTTGCCGTCCGGCTCGCGCTCGGGGCCAGCCGCTGGCGCATCGTCCGTCAGCTGATGACGGAGAGCCTCGTGCTTGGCATCGCGGGCGGTGCGTCGGGATTGTTGTTCACCACCTGGCTCGTGCCGCTTCTTGCAAGGGTCGCCGAGGCGCCGGCAACACTCGATTTCAGCCCGGACATCCGCGTCTATGGCTTTCTCGGGGCGATTTCGCTCGTCGCTGGCCTCGGCGCGGGCCTCGTGCCGGCGCGTCATGCGATGCGCGACAACTTTGCCTCGCCACTCAAGGGGTCGAGCCCCGGCGCGGGCGGGACCTCCCGATCGCAGGCATCGCGTTCCGCCCTGGTGGGAATCCAGGCGGCGGCGTCCCTGGTGCTACTGGTCGTCGCGGCGCTGCTGACGCGTGGC
Organism: uncultured Acidobacteriota bacterium; assembly: GCA_963773005.1. GTDB lineage: Bacteria > Acidobacteriota > Vicinamibacteria > Vicinamibacterales > 2-12-FULL-66-21 > DATBJJ01. The sequence continues at coordinate 297,344 of CAVYZR010000008.1, read as the reverse complement.
ATGGTGCGCGCGACGCAGGTCGATGTCGGCTTCGACGCGCACCGCCTGTTGACGATCGATCCGGAATTCGCGCGCGGCGCCTACGACGCCGCAGGAACCAAGGCGTACTGGACTCTTGCGCTCGAGCGGGTGGGCGCGCTTCCAGGCGTGCAGCGCGCCTCGCTCGCCGAGTACCCTCCGTTCAGCGGTGCCTCCAGGGTGACGATTTTCGGGCGTGGCAGCAGGCGTTACACCATCTATCACAACGACACGAGCGCCGAGTTCTTCGCAACCGTCGGATTGCGCGCCGTGCGGGGACGGACGTACACGGCCGCTGAGGTAGCCGATCGAGCACCGGTCGCCGTCATCAGCGAGAGGCTGGCGCGTGACTTCTTTGCCGGCGAGGATCCGGTCGGTCAATCGCTGGCCAGCGTCATCGAAGGCTCCAGCGCTGTCGTCATTGGCGTCGTTGCCGACGCCGTCACCGCGCGTCTGCGCGAAATGGCGTCGGCCGCGATCTATCAGCCGATGAACGAGACGCTCGGCGCGAAGATGATCGTTCGCAGCGCGGGTCCGCCCGAGGCGTTGATTCAGTCCATGCGGAGCGCTCTCCATCCGCTCGACCCACGCGCGAGGCTGGTGGTCGGCCTCGTCGGCGAGGGACTGCAGCAACAGATCTCGGAGCCGCGCGCGCTCGCAACGATTGCCGGAGCGCTGGCCGCCATCGCGCTTGCGCTCGCGGTCGTCGGTCTCTATGGTGTGACCGCGTTTGTCGTCGGCCGACGGGCACAGGAGATTGGGTTGAGGATCGCTCTCGGGGCGAACGGCCGGGACGTCGTCCAGTTGCTGCTGAGCGACAGTCTCCGGCCGGTCGTGATCGGAATGGCGGCGGGGACCGTCGCGGCACTCCTCGTTGGCCGCGTGTTCGCGGGCGTGCTCTTCGGTGTCGCGCCTGCCGATCCCATCGCGTTCGTCTCGGCGATCCTGGTCCTGACGGCCGCAGCCCTCGCGGCCGTCATCGTCCCGACGCGCCGTGCGTCATCTCTCGATCCTGCCGCAGTCCTGCGGCAGCTCTAGTCTTTCCCGAGGGGCTTTGCCCCTCGGACTCCCCGACACGCTCTCTCGCGCGCCGCTTCGCCGGCGCGCTCCGGTCGCGTGGCTCGCTCGCAGCGCTCGCTCGCGCTGCTAGGACGTCCCTCGCGATTCATGAGACAGGTTCTAAACTAACGTAGGTCGACCTACTTCCACGCCGCAGCCGTCTCGCCGACAAACGCGCCGAACGAGCGCGGCGAATGGCCGAGCAGTTTCGTCTGCCGCTCGATGGCCTCCGGCGACGCCTTCAACCCTTTCGCCTGGAAGAAGACGTACATGTGCCTGAAGTCGTAGACCAGCCAATCCGGCATGTACTGCAGCGATTGCTTCTCCCACGCGTCCAGATCATTGCCGCCATAGACGATCGGGCGGCCGAGCGCACGCGACCACGCCTCTGCCGTCGATTTACCCGTGTGCGCCTCAGGTCCCACCAGATCGTAGGTCTGCCCTTCGTGACCTGAGGTCGTCAACGTGATCGCCGCGGCCTCGGCGATGTCGCGAACGTCGACCCGGTTCAGCCCAACGTCGCCGATTGGCTGCGGATAGACGCCGTGCTGGAGCATCGCATCCTTGAACCAGTAGTCGTTCTGATAGAAGTTGTTCGGTCTGAGCACCGTCGCCGGCACGCCCGACTTCAGGACCGCCTGCTCGATGCCAAGCTTGCCCCCGAAATGCGGCACCCACGGCACGGCATCCGCATGATGGACCGAGAGATAGACCAGCCGCTTGACGTTCTCGTCGCGGAGCGCGCACACCGACAGCAGCCCCTCGTGGACTTCGGTCGGGCTCACCGTGTTGACGAGAAACACGCCGTCCACACCTTTGAACACGCGCCTGACCGTCTCGACCTTCATCAGGTCGCCGGTGACGGCCTTCACGCCTGCAGGCAACTTTGCGGCCTTTGCCGGATCCCGCGTCAACACCTGTACTTGCGCGCCGCGAGACAGGAGTTCGCGAACGACCTGCGACCCGACGGTACCCGTGCCACCTGTGACCAGAATATTCATAACCTTACCTCACGACGTTGTCGCAAATAGAGTTCCGCTTGCCTAGGACGCCCGGCCAGCGCCGATGGTCCCCAAGGCCCGTATAATTCGATCGGTTTGGGCAGGGTCCGGCTTTAGCCGGACCACCTCGATAAGTCGAATCCAGCAGGGAACCACAACGTGAATCATCATATCGCTCGCGCCATCGTCGGGCTCGCCGTCCTGGTCGGCCTGGCCGCCCCGGCTTCTGCACAGCAAAGACCCATCACCGAGAAAGACATCTTCGCGTTCGTGTGGGTGGCCGACCCGCAGATCTCTCCCGACGGATCGCAAGTCGCGTTCGTGCGCGTGAGCATCGATGAGAAGAAGGATGCCTACGACACCGCGATCTGGCTCGCCAGAACGGACGGCAGCGAGCCGCCACGCGCGATCACCAGCGGTAGTCGCGACACGAGCCCGCGGTGGTCTCCCGACGGTCGACAGCTGGCCTTCGTGCGATCGGTCGAGAAGGACGGCAAGCCTCAGCCCGCGCAGATTCACCTCATGGTCCTGGCGGCGGGCGAGGCCGCCAAGGGCATGTCTGGCGGCGAACCGTGGGCTATCACCGACATTCCACGCGGCGCCGGGAATCCAGAATGGGCGCCCGACGGCAAGACGATCGCGTTCTCGTCGACTGCTCGTCCTGCCGATCTGACGTCGGCGCAGAAGCCGGCCGCCGATAAACCGCGCGAATCCGATGTGCGCGTCATCACCGAAGCGGTGTATCGCGCCAATGGCATCCCGGGCGGCGGGTACGTCGACCGCGATCGCCCGTCCCAGATCTGGACTGTGCCCGTCCCGGGGACCGCGAGCGACAAGACAACGCCGGTCGCCGTGACGTCAGGAGAGTTCGGCGCGACGAACTTCCGCTGGTCCGGTGATGGATCGCGCCTGTTCTTCACCGCCGATCGTCGGCGAGAGTCTGTACTACTTCCCCGGCGACAGCGACCTGTTCTCGATCCCGAAAGAGGGCGGCGAGCCGACCCGGGTCGTCAGCATCGACGGTCGGATCGGCGCCTACGCGCTCTCGACCGACGGCAAGCGCGTGGCCTTCGTCGGCACTGCGGCGGGAAACCCCGAGCGTTCGTATACGCAGCCAGACCTCTGGGTCGCCGAACTGGGCGCTGGCACACCGCGCAACCTGACCGCCACCTACGATTTCGACGTCAACGGCGGGCTCGGAGGCGATCAGCGCGCGCCGCGCGGTCAACTGCCAAGCGGCCCGGTCTGGAGCCGCGACGGACGCTCGATCCTGATCGGGGTCGGCGAGCAGGGGAACGCCAACCTCAAGCGTGTCGACGTCGCGACCGGAAAGGTCGATCCCGTGACTTCCGGCAACAGCGACGTGATGTCCTATACGGTCGACGCCGGGGCGCAGAAGATCGCCTACGTCCTCTCGACGCCCACTGCCGTCGGCGATCTCCACGTCATCGACACGGCCTCGACCGGCGCGCCAAAGAAACTCACGACGTTCAACGATCGCCTCTTCAGCCAGCTCTCGATGAACGAACCAGAAGAACTCTGGTACACGAGTTTCGACGGCCGGAAGATTCAGGGATGGATTCTCAAGCCGCCGGCGTTCGACGCGACGAAGAAGTATCCGTTCATCCTTCAAATCCACGGCGGCCCGCACTCCGCCTATGGCAACACCTTCACGCACGAGTTTCAATGGATGGCCGCCAAGGGGTATGTCGTGCTCTACACGAATCCCCGCGGCAGCTCGAACTACGGCCAGGATTTCGGCAACATCATTCAATACAACTACCCTGGCGACGACTACAAAGATCTGATGGCTGGAGTCGACGAGGTCCTGAAGAAGGGATTCATCGACGAGACTCGGTTGGGAGTAACCGGCGGGAGCGGCGGCGGACTGCTCACCAACTGGGTCGTGACGCAGACCAGCCGCTTCAAAGCGGCTGTCAGCCAGCGAGACATTTCCGACTGGGCAAACTTCTGGTACACGGCCGACTTCACGCTCTTCACCCCGACCTGGTTCCGCAAGGCGCCCTTCGAAGACCCGGCAGATTTTGCGAGGCGCTCGCCGATTACCCATGTCGCGAAGATTCAAACCCCGTTGATGTTCATCCTCGGCGATGAGGACTGGCGGACACCGCCGGCGGCTGGCGGCGAGGATCTCTTTCGAGCGCTGAAGTACCTCAAGCGGCCGACGGTCATGGTCCGCTTCCCTGGCGAGAGCCATGAACTCTCCCGCTCGGGCCGTCCCTGGCACCGCGTCGAACGCCTCCAGCACATCGTCGGCTGGTTCGACAAATGGTTGCTCGGGAAGGAAATCGGGACCTATGAACCGCCAAGCGATCGTCCGGCGGCGGCGCCGCAGGCTCAAGCCCAACCCGCGTCAGCCGAGCCGACGCGGGCTAACATCCTGCGCGGCGAATATGGCCGCTACCGGGCGAACAACGACCTCTTGTCCTACGACCTGAGCGTTCGGGTGGATCCCGACAAGAAGTTCCTCAACGGCCGGAACACCATCCGCTTCAGGATGCTGCAGGACGACACGCGCATTCAGCTCGATCTTTACGACAACCTCGCGATCGGCAAGATCGTGCTCGGCGCACAAGCGTTGAAGTACGAACGCGAGCTGAATGCCGTCTTCGTCGACTTTCCCGAGACGCTCAAGCGTGGCCGTGAGTACTCGATCGATTTTTACTACTCCGGCAGCCCGCGCGAGACCGGGCGGTTCGGCGGGATCGCCTTCCGAAAGGATCCGGCCGGGCGCCACTGGATCAACACTGCGTGCGAGGGTGAAGGCTCGAGCATCTGGTGGCCGAGCAAGGACCAGTGGCGTGACGAAGTCGAGCAGATGCGCCTCAGCGTCGAGATCCCCAACGGCCTCGTCGACGCCTCGAACGGTCGGTTCCTGGGCAAGACCGACCTCGGCGACGGCTACACGCGCTGGAACTGGCAGATCAACTACCCGATCAATTCGTACAACGTGTCGCTCAACATCGGCAGCTACGTGCAATTCGCGGATCGCCTTGGCGATCTGACGCTCGACTTCTATGTGCTGCCAGAAAGCGTCGAGAAGGCCAAGCTACAGTTCGCCCAGGCCAAGCCGATGATCGAGGTGTACCAGAAATACTTCGGCGAGTACCCGTTCAAGAAGGACGGTTACAAGCTGATCGAAGTGCCGTATTCAGGAATGGAGCACCAGAGCGCTGTCACCTATGGCAACCGGTTCGCGAACGGCTACCTCGAACGCGACTGGACCGGCGTCGGCGTCAGTTCAAGGTTCGATTTCATCATCATTCACGAGAGCGCGCACGAGTGGTTCGGCAACAGCGTGTCGGCGGCCGACGTGTCGGATATGTGGATTCAGGAAGGCTGGACGACCTATCTCGAGGTCGTCTACGTCGAGCACATGTTCGGGTACGCCGATGCGCTGAAATACCTCAACGGCTACAAGTCGAAGGTTCGGAACCAGGCGCCGATCATCACGACCCGCGGCATTCACCGTTCGCCGTCGCAGGATCAGTACTTCAAGGGCGCACTCTTCCTGCAGACGCTCCGTGCCGCAATAGACGACGATCAGAAATGGTGGGCGCTGATGCGCGCCACCTATCAGGAATTCAAGTACAAGAACATCATGACCGAGGACTTGGTGCGGTTCTTCAACCAGGAGACGGGCCGCGACTGGACGCCGATTTTCGACCAGTACTTGCGGCACGCCGACCTCCCGACGCTCGAGCTCGCGTTCAACGACGCGGAGAGTTCCGTCTCGTATCGCTGGAAGGCCGACGAGAAGGGATTCGCGATGCCGATCAAGGTCGGCAAGGCCGGAGAGTGGCAGACGATTCGCCCGACGACCGAGTGGAAGAAGCTGTCGACCTCGATCAAACGAGACGACTTTTCGGTCGCTACTGATCTGTACTACGTGAACGTCGAGCGGATCGAATCCACCTACCGTCCAGTGCCCTGAGGACACTGAACGGTAGATGTATCGGCTCGCTACTGCTTCGCGATCTTCAGATCGTCTCTGACGGACTTGACGCCGTCGGTCTCGCGGGCGATTTCGAGCGCGCGACGCTTCTCGGCCGCCGATGCGACGTTTCCGATCAGCGCCACCACGCCATCCTTGGTGTCGACATCGATCTTCAGTCCGCTGACCGTCGTATCGGCGAGCATCTTGGCCTTGATGGCCGCGGTGATGCCTGCGTCACCGATCATCTGGCCGGCATCGCGCGATGCCTCTTTCGCCTGATCAGCCACGCCGCTCGTCGCCGCCGGGGCCGGAGCGAGTACCATCACGTCGACCACTTCGCGCACGCCGTCGGTCGCGCGGGCCAGCACGACCGCTCGATCTCTGGCCGCGCGTGAGTCGACGTCGCCCCTGAGCGTGACTACCTTGTCCTTCGTGTCAACGTCGATGCGGTAGGCCTTGACCGTGTCGTCGGCTACCAGCTTGGACTTGACGGCTGTCGTGATGCCGGCGTCAGTCTGCGCGCAGGCAGCCGTCATCGTTGCTACGGCCGCCACGGCGATCACTCCAAAGAAGCCAAGTAGTTTCTGTCGCGTCATGTCGCACACCCTCCTGAGAATCCATCTACCCACACAGGGTGATCGGTGCATCGACCGTACCAGCGCTACAGAAGGGCTTGCGGGATAGAGCTCGAGTGTTATCCCCCGACCATCGCGCGCATGGGCTCGATCCGTGACGCGCGAAACGCAGGAAGATATGCCGCGATCAGCCCCACGCTCAGCAGCAGCACCGCGCCAATGCCGTAGGCCAGCGGATCGATCGGGCCAATACCGTAGAGCACGCTACCGAGACCTCTGGCCGCGAGGTAGGCGAGCGAGAATCCGGCGACGCTGCCGATTGCGACGAGCACGAGCGCCTCTCGCATGATCATCCAGAGCACCTGACGCCGATCGGCGCCGAGCGCGAGGCGGAGACCGAGCTCGGCGACACGCTGGTTGACGCCATACGAAATCGTTCCGTAGAGGCCCAGGCACGCGAGGAGGAGCGAGATCGCGCCAAACACCGTCGTCAAGCGCGCGACCACCGCGTCCTGCGAGAGCACGCGCGCCACGCGCTGCTCGATCGGCAGGATGTCGAAGACCGGCAATGCCGGCTCCGCTTCGGCGAGAGCCTGGCGCAACGTGGCGACAAGCGCGTCCGGCGCGCCAGCGGTGCGAACCTCGAGATCGTTAAGGACCGCGTCCTCTGCTGGCCCTGACAAGTGATACGTCATCGTCGGAACCGCCGCGCGCAAGTCTCGATACTTCGCGTCCTCGACGACGCCGACGATGACGAACGCGTCCTTGGTGCGAACCGTGTCCTCGTCATATGCCCAGCGTTTGCCGATCGGATCCTGCCCCGCAAAGAACCGCTTCGCCATCGTCTCGTTGATGAGCGTGGCCTTCGCGCCTTCGACGCGATCGCCGGGACCGAACGAGCGGCCGCGCACGATTCGCAAGCCGACCGTTGAGAAGTAGTGCTCCGTCACGATTTCTTCGTTGGTCGACATCCGCTCACCCGTTTGCGGCGTGTAGCCCTCGATGCTGAAGCCGCTGATCTGGGACGACGTGATGACCGGACCGTTCATCGACAGGCTGGCGGACTGCACGCCCGGCAGCGTCTGCACGCGATCGAGGAGGCGCTGGTAGAGCAACTGCCGTTGCCCGGCCGAATATCCCAGGCTCCGCACGTCGAAGCGCGCTCCCAGCAGGTGCTGGCGATCGAATCCGATTTCTGAAGTCGCGAGCACACGCAAGCTCCTCACGAAGAGTCCAGCGACGATGAGGAGGAGCAGGCAAAAAGCCATTTGGGCCGCCACGAGCGCGCGCCCGGCGAGGAGGGTTCGGCGGCTGTGCAATCCGACCGCTCGCGACTGAAGCTTGAGGGATTCGGAGACCGGCACGCGCGTGCCGCGGAATGCCGGGAGCAGTCCACACGCTACCCCCGTCAGCAGCGACATTGCGGTCGCAAACGCCAGGACGCGCCAGTCGATCCCTGTGTCGAGCGTCACGAGTGTAGTCTGCCCGCTCACAAACAATCCAAGCAGGAGGTCGCGACCCCAGACAGCCAGGCCGAGGCCGAGAAGGCCGCCGCCCACGCCAAGCAGCAGGCTCTCGACCAGCAGTTGTCGGATGAGCCTGGCGCGTCCGGCACCAAGCGACAGGCGGACGGCGACCTCGCGCTCGCGCGCGGTGGCCCGCGCCACGAGCAGGCCGGCCACGTTGCCGCTCGCGATCAACAGCAGCACGATCATCATCGCGAGGAGCACGTACAACGCCGTCGATGCCTGGTCGCGCAGCGACGAGAGTCCGCGGCCGGCCGGGGCGAGCGCGATCCGCTCGGCGCGAAGGCGGTCGGCATACTCGGAGTCGGCATTCCTCCGCGATGTCACGTCCGTGTGATGGCGGAGCGTGAGGGCGGCGGCGATGGTCTCTGGCTCGGTGCCGCGCGGCACGCGCGCGAACACGTTGAGCCAGGCGACATCCTCCTGCGGCGGCCACGGCTTTCGCATGTCCCCCGTCTCTCGCGAGCTGGCATTCCCGCCGTAGCGAATCGCCGCCTGCATCATTAAGGGAACCCACGCGTCGACGCCGCGCATGGAAACCGTCGTGCCAATGAACTCCGGAGCGGCGATTCCGACGATCGTGAACAGAGGGCCGTTGATTCCGACCGTCTGTCCAACGGCATCAGCTGCCCCACCGAATGCGCGCTGCCAGTAACCGTAGCTGACGACCGCCACCGGATGCCCATCGAGCGTGCGATTGTCCTCGGGCGTCAAGAGACGTCCGGCATGCGGCCGCTGGCCGAGGACGTCGAAGTACTCGCCGGACACGAGTTGCACCATTCCGCGCTCGGCTGCCGCGCCCGTGGACGCGCGCGCCGGACGCAGCTGCATCGTGGCGACGGCGCTTGCAGCCGCGAGGTCCGCTCGACCGTTCAGCTCGTCGCGAAGGCGCGCGGCTTCGGGCCACGAAAACCTGGGCGACATCTCGTCCGGACTGTGCCGCTCGGCGACAAAGAGCCGGTCGGGCTCAGCCACGGGGAGACTGCGCAGAACAATCGCGTTGAGCAAGGAGAACACGGCGGCCGCGCCGCCGATCCCCAACGCGAGAGACAGGACCGCCACCGTGGTGAACACCGGACTTCGGCGCAGCAGCCTGAGGCCGAACCGGACATCCTGAAAAAGGTCGGAGAGCATGGGAACCATGGAGATTCTCAGGTGCAACCCGCGTGCCTCGAAACCGCTGGAAATAAACGAGAAAAGTCTTCGATCGTCCACCGAGGTGGCCGATTTCGAACACCTGCTGTCCGTCCCCGCCTGCGGGGACATTCAACCTTGAGTGTCCCCGGGGACTGTCCCGGTTGAGTGTCCCCGGAAAAAGGGGGGCCGAACGCGCGGCGGAAGGCAGACGTCTAAGGACCCGATGACTGCCACCCCCGTTCGCGTCGCTCGACGTTTGCTTCGAGCCCCAATGTTCACGCTGATCGCCATCTTCACGCTGGCGCTCGGCATTGGCGCCAACACCGCCATCTTCAGCGTCGTCCGCGGCGTCCTCCTCAAGCCGCTGCCGTTCGACGATGCCGACCGGCTCGTCGGCGTATGGCACACGGCACCGGGCATTGGCATCCCCGAGCTCAATATGTCGCCGTCGAACTACTTCATTTACCGCGAGGAGGGGCGCGTCTTCGAAGATGTTGGGCTCTGGAATGGCGGCGCAGTGTCGATCACCGGCAGCGGCGAACCCGAGCGGATCCAGGTGCTGTTCGTGAGTGACGGCACGCTTCGTCTCCTGCGCGTCAACCCCATCATCGGGCGACACTTCACGCCAGACGACGACTCACCGAAGACACCCGATCGTGTGCTCTTGAGCCACGCCTACTGGGAGCGAAGATTCGGCAGCGATCCGGCGATCGTCGGCAAGTCGGTCGTCGTCGACGGCAAGCCCCGCGAGATTATCGGCGTGCTGCCCGCAGGATTTCGTTTTCTCGATCGCAACCCGCAACTCGTTCTGCCGTTCCGGTTCAACCGCGCCGAGTTGTACGCCGCGAACTTCAGCTATCGCGGTGTCGCCCGTCTGAAACCTGGCACGACACTCGAACAGGCGAACGCGGATGTGGCACGCCTCCTCCCGGTAATCCCGGATCGATTTCCGATGCCCCCCGGTTTCACGCGGAAGATGTACGACGATGTGAAGCTGGGACCTAACGTCAGACCGCTGTCGGTTGACGTCGTCGGAGACATCGGGCGCGTGCTGTGGGTGCTCCTCGGGACGGTCGGTTTGGTCCTGCTCATCGCTTGCGCCAACGTTGCCAACCTGTTCCTCGTGCGGGCGGAAGCCAGGCAGCAGGAGTTGGCGATCCACGCCGCGCTTGGCGCTGGTTCGACCAGAATCGCGTGGGAACTGCTCTCGGAGAGCCTCACGCTCGCGCTGGCGGGCGGCCTCGCCGGTCTCGGCCTCGCCTACGCCGGCATCCGCGCCCTCGTCGTGAACGCGCCCGAGGGACTGCCGCGAACGGCGGAAATCAGCATCGATCCGCTCGTGCTGGCCTTCACGCTGGGAATCTCGCTTCTGGCTGGACTGCTCTTCGGGCTGCTACCGGTGCTCAAGCTGGCGACCCCACACCTCGCCTCGGCGCTCAAGGAGGGGGGCCGGCTCTCGAGCGCCGGCCGCGAACGTCACCGCGCACGCAACGGGCTCGTCGTTGCCGAAATCGCCCTGGCCGTCGTGCTGCTCGTCGCTTCCGGGCTCATGATCCGGACGTTCCAGGCGATGCGAAAGATCGATCCCGGATTCACGCGGCCCGAGGAAGTGCTCACCTTGCGGGTTTCAATTCCCGAATCAATCGTTGCCGACGACGAACAGGCGATCCGGACGTTCGAGCAGATTGCGCGCAAGGTCGAGCAGATTCCCGGCGTGCGATCCGTGGGAGTGTCCAACTCGATCACGATGGACGGCTACGACAGCAACGACCCGATCTTCATCGAGGACTTCCCGCCGCCGGCGGACAAGATCCCGCCGCTGCGCCGATTCAAGTGGACGGCACAGAACTACTTCCAGACGATGGGCAACCCGATCATCGCGGGCCGGGAAATGACGTGGGCCGACGTCTACAGCCGGGCGTCCGTCGTCATCATCAGCGAAAACTTCGCGCGCGAGTACTGGAAGGAGCCGTCAGCCGCGATCGGCAAGCGCATCCAGCAGACCCCGAAGGATCCCTGGCGGACGATCATCGGGGTCGTCGGAAACGAGCGCGACAACGGCATCGCCAGCCCGGCGGCGTCGATCGTTTACTGGCCGCTCTTGATCAACGACTACTACCGCGGAAAGCCCTTCGCCCAGCGCAGCGTCGCGTTCGCGGTGCGGACGGATCGAGCGGAGTCGCCGACGCTGCTGAAGGAGATCCAGCAGGCGGTCTGGAATGTGAACGCCAACCTGCCGGTGGCTAACGTCCGCACGCTCGACCAGATCCGCGCCGGGTCGATGGCGCAGACGTCGTTCGCGCTGGTGATGCTCGGCATCGCGGCCGCCGTCGCGCTGCTCCTGGGGGTCGTCGGTATCTACGGCGTCATCGCGTACGTCGCGCAGCAGCGCACCAAGGAGATCGGCATCCGCATGGCGCTTGGCGCCGGCAGCCATGATGTCAGCCGGCTGTTCGTTCGTCACGGCATCGTGCTGGCCGGGATCGGGATTGTCTGCGGAATGGCCGCCGCGGCGCTGATGACGCGCGCGATGTCGGCGCTTCTCTTCGGCGTCAGCGCCTACGATCCGCTCACCTACGCCGCCGTCGCCCTGGCGCTTGGTGCGACGGCCCTGCTTGCGAGCTACCTCCCCGCTCGCCGCGCATCGCGCATCGACCCGGCCGATGCGCTACGGTGGGAGGCCTAGTCGACGGGGTTCAAAAGGTTCGCGGCTCAGGGCTCAGGGCTCAGGTAAGATCTTCGGGTAAGCTCTCGAAGGTTTGGCCTTGAGCCTTGAGCCCTGAGCCTTGAGCCTTTCGTCCGTTTTGACAAATGCTGCAAGTCACTCCGTCCATCGTGATCGACGACTCCGAGATCGAAGAGCGCTTTGTGCGGGCATCGGGGCCTGGGGGCCAGAACGTCAATAAAGTGGCGACGGCGGTGCAGTTGCGCTTCGATGCCGGGCGCTCGACGTCGATTGATGACGACGTGCGGGCGCGATTGATCGCAATCGCGGGCTCGCGCATGACGGCCGACGGCGTGCTGGTGATCGATTCGCGGACGTTCAGAACGCAAGCGCAGAATCGGGAAGCCGCGCGAGAACGGCTGGTGGAGCTCCTTCGACAGGCGGCGGTGAAGCCAAAACGCCGGCGCAAAACACGGCCGTCAGGCGCGTCGCGGCTCCAGCGCCTCGATTCGAAACGGCGACGCGCCAACACGAAGCAGGGCCGCCGCAGCGTCGCAGGCGACGACTGACGTCGTCAGGACGTCGGCGCCTTCGCGGCGAGATAGCTCTTGCGCGCGCGCGCCTTCATGCCCTTGACCTTGAGCTTGACCTCGAGGTCGTGGGTCTTGCCATCGAGCTTGGTCGGCGCGAATCCGAGCGCGTACTGCTGGTGCAGCTCGTCGGCCACGCGCGCAAACGTCGACCGCAAGTCGTCGGCTCTGGTGAGCTCGAAGTAGCCGCCTCCGGTTTCAGCCGCGATCTTTGGTAGCCCCGGATCCGGCCGCTGAGTCATTCCGCCGCCGCCCTGCCCCCCGAACCCACCGGTCAAGCCACCGCCGCCGAGCGGCGCCTGGCGGCGCCCATAGGGCAACCGGCTCTCGAGGCCGATCGCGTAGATCATCACGTCCTCTTTGGTCGCCCGATCCATGACGTCCATCACGCTGAGGTTGTTCGTCTTGAAATTCCCGGGACTGTCCACGCCGTCGGTGAAAAGCAGCACGACCTTGCGTCCATCCTGCGGAATGAGCTCGCGGATCGCCACGTTTGCGGCGTTCCACAGCGGCGTCGGGCCTTCTGGCTGGAGCTCGCTGCGCAGGATCGTGATGAGCGCCTTGCGGTCGTTGGTGAATTCCTCGGGATCGACCTGAATGCTTGTGGCAAAACTCCCGATCCTCGCCTTGTCGGCGGGCAGCAGCCGTTTCACGAACTCCTCCGCGCCGACGGCAACGAGGTTGAAGCTCTCTTTCATGCTGCCGCTTCGATCGAGCATCACCACGACCGTGATCGGCTGCGTCTCTGTCGCAAACAGCGTGATCGGCTGGAGCTTGCCGTTGTCGTAGACCTCGAAGTCGTCTTGAGTGAGATTCGGCACCAGGCGGCCGGTCGAGTCGGTCACCGTGGTGTAGACCGCGACCGTGCTCGCGCCGCTTCTGAACGGCGTCTGCTGCTGCGCGTACAAGGACGCCGAGACGGTCAGGACGACTGCAACCGTTGGTACGACATATCGCGAACGATGAGTTAGGCCTCGCAGGCTCCAGTGGCTCGTCGAGGAACGCGGAGCGGGACGCATCAGAAATACCTCAAGAATCGGGCAGGCATCCCCATTGTCGCACCATTTCTCGCAAAGGGGCAGAGCTCGTCAAATCCGTGGGCACACATCATGAACAGCAAGCCTGCGGGGGTAGCCGATGAACTGTATTGGAGCAGCTCTTCTCATCAGCTGGGGTCTCGTCTCGGCAACTGTGGGCACGCAGGAACCCAAGGTCAACCCGGAAGCGCTCGTGCTCCAGGACTTCAAGCAACGCATCGACAAGTACATGGAGCTCCACAAGCAGCTCGAGAAGGATGCGCCGCCGCTCAAGAAGACTGACGACCCGGCGAAGATCAAGGCGTCGCAGGATGCGCTCGCCGCAGGCATTCGGGCCGCACGGGCGGGGGCCAAGCAGGGTGACGTCTTCACGCCGGAGATTGCGCAACGGTTCAAGAGCCTGATGTACCCCGAACTGAAAGGCCAGAAGGGCGTGGCGACAAAAGAGGTCCTCAAGGAGGACGCGCCGCCGCCGATGGCCCTCAAAGTCAACATGCGTTACCCGGAGAGCGCGCCGCTGCCAACTGTTCCTCCCAACCTGCTGGCGAACCTGCCACAGCTGCCGGAGGATCTCGAGTACCGCATCGTCGGCAACGCGCTCATCCTCCGGGACGTGCACGCGAACCTGGTGATCGACTTTATTTCGCGGGCCGTCCGCTGAAAGGTATCCCAATGGGCCGGCTGATCGCATTTGCCTCACTTGCCTGCCTCGCCATCGCGGGAGCGGCACCGACCGCGCAGGACGTCATCCTCCCGAACAACGAGCAGTCCGTACGCTTCGCGGTGATTGGCGACAGCGGGACCGGCGGCAGCGCGCAGATCCGCGTCGCCGAGCGGCTCGACGCTGCGCGAAAACTCTTCCCCTTCACGTTCACGCTGATGCTGGGCGACAACCTCTATGGCAGCGAGCGGCCGGACGACTTCGTGGACAAGTTCGAACGGCCGTACAAGGTCCTGCTCGACGCAGGCGTCAAGTTCTATGCCTCGCTCGGGAACCACGATGATCCAAACCAACGGTTCTACAAGCCGTTCAACATGAACGGCGAGCGCTACTACTCGTTCAAGGCGCCGCAAGGCAGCGTTCGCTTCTTCGCGCTCGACAGCAACTACATGGACAAGACGCAGCTGGACTGGCTCGAGAAGGAGCTGGCGGCCAGCGACTCGGAATGGAAGATCTGCTTCTTCCACCATCCGCTCTATTCGTCTGGAGACACACACGGATCCGATGCGGCGCTGCGCGACCAGCTGGAGCCGCTCTTTCTGAAGCACAGCGTCGACCTGGTGCTGACCGGGCACGAGCATTTCTACGAGCGTCTGAAGCCGCAGAAAGGCATCAACTACATCATTTCCGGCAGCGCGGCCAAACTCCGCAAAGGCAACATCGGAGCGTCCGATCTCACCGCCAAAGGATTCGATCAGGGCTACGCGTTCTTGTTGATGGAGATTGCCGGCGATGACCTGCACTTCCAGGCCATCACCGACGGTGGGAGGACAGTGGATTCGGGACACATTCGCCGCCGGGTTGACACCAGCACGGCTCGACAGGACGGACCGGGCCGCTGACCCCTACGGCAGGCTGGCGACGGCGACGATGATCGTCATCGCGACTTTGATCGCTTCGACACTGCCCTTGCGCTCGACGTCGGTCCACTCGTCCGGCGCGTGCCCGCGGCCGCCTGGACTGCCGCGGCCGATCGTCACGGCCGGAATCCCCATGTTCATCGGCACGTTGGAATCGGTGCTGCTGATCGAATAGCGCGGCGTGAGGCCGAACGCCTTGATCACGGCGGTTGCCGTCTGGGCGATCGGCGACGTCAGCGGCGTTTCTCCGCAGGGCCGGTCGCCGATGAGCTTCGAGTCGGCTTCAATCTTTCCTTCGCGGGTCGACCGCGCGCCGTTTTCCGCGTCGACGGCCTGCCGGACGAGCGCAAGAAACGCGTCGTTCACCTTCTTCAACTCCGCGCACGACTCCGATCGCATGTCGACGTCCATGCTGACCTCTGATGGAATCGAGTTGACCGAGGTTCCGCCGGAGACGACGCCGACGTTGAAGGTGGTCCTGGGCTCGACCGGAACGTGCATGCGCGAAAATTTCGCGATCGCCTCACCCATCGCGTAGGCCGGGTTGACGAGGCCGAACGCTCCGTAGCTATGGCCGCCTGGCCCCTTGAACGTCACTCGATAGCGGAGGCTGCCGAGGCCGCCACTCGTGATGCTGCTCTGATCGCCGCCATCGATCGCGATTAGTTGCTTGATACGATCCTTGTACTTCCCCTGCCGAAGCAGATACTTGACGCCGCGCAGGTCGCCTTCGCCTTCTTCGCCGACGTTGCCGACAAACAGCACATCGCTCGTCGTCTGAAATCTACCGGCCTGCATCGCGCGCACGACCGCGAGCATCAACGCCAGGCCGCGCGTGTTGTCACCAACGCCCGGCGCCATGAGCCGCGTGCCTTGCCGCTTGACTTTGACGTCGGTGCCTTCCGGAAACACGGTGTCGAGGTGCGCGAGCACTGCCACCATCGAACCGCCGGCGGTGCCCTTGCGCACGCCCATCGCATTGCCCTCGGCGTCGATCTCGACGTCGGACAGGCCCTGCCGTCGCAGCATCTCGACGTAGGCCTCCGCCCGGGCCTGTTCCTTGAACGGCGGCGCCGGGATTTCGGTCAGCGCGACGAGCTCGGTGACGAACCGATCGTAGTCCCCGTCGATGAACGCGCTGGCCTCGGCAAACTGCGAACTGCCACGAATTCGCTGAACGAGCTCTGACGGCTGCTCGACCGGTTGTAGAACGCCGACGGCCACAGTCCAGGCCGCAACGCTCCGGGCAAAGACCAGCCTTATCCCCATCCGATCCTCACTTCGCGTCTTGTCTCGCAGCCACCAGTTCCGGCCGGCCCGGACTGTCAGCCTTCACCGTCAGCTGGAGCAGCTGCTGGTAGGTACTTGCGCATGGTCGCCGTGTCGCCCACCGCCTGCGCGGCTTCCGCCGCGCCCGCAAGCGCGTGGAACCGATTGGGCTCTTTCTTCAGCGTGATCTCGAACGCGGCCAGCGCCTCCTGCGGGCGCTTCAACTGCAGCAGCATCTCGCCGAGCAGCTCGCGCGCGGGGGCGATGGGGCCAGGTGTCACAGCCGCCTTCTCCGTGCGATCTTCGCGATCCGCGGCTTCTCGCATTGCGGTCAACGCGTCGTCGGTCCGGCCCTCCTTGAACGCCAGCCATGCAGTCGCGCCCAGTCGCTGGATCTCGGTCTGCTCCGCCCAGTAGACTTCGCCCGCTTTGGCGAGTCGCGCCTGACGCTCCTGGAGCGCCGCGACTGCTGCGCGCGCGCCTGCCAGATCGCCGGAGTTCGCGGCGCCGAGCGCGCGAGCGAACCATGTGGTCGCCTCCGCGGGAACGAACGGGCTTGGTCTCAACTCGAGCCTGGCGGCGTCAGTCCACGACCGGCGCTCCAGTGCGTACCGGGCCGGGATCGCGGCAATCGCGTAGTACCCTGCGATAGCGGGTGCCGCGCCGCCAATACGGTCCGGATCGAAACGCGCCGCGGTCTCGGGAATCGCGTCGACGAGACGGCGCGCGGCGCTGTCCTGCGCGGTTTGGAGATAGGCATAAGTCTGGTAGTCCATCGCGTGGAGCTCTTCACCGGTCGACTTCTCACGGCGCGCGGATTCTGCCGACGCGATGTTGGATTCGATCGAATCCTGCCAATAGCCCATTCGCGTAAAGGTGTGCGATGGCATGTGCAGCGCGTGCGGCGCCGACGGGGCGACCTTGGCGTACTTGTGCGCGGCGTCGAGCGCCTTGGAGGCCAGGGGTGGGACGTCGTAGGCGTGGATGATGTAGTGAACGAATCCCGGGTGATCCGGTTGAGCGGGCACGAGGCCCTCGAGGATTGCGCCCGCCTTCAGCAGGCTGTCGTAGGTCCGATCGCTTGGATCATTCGAAGCCGCGAGGGCTAGCGCGTAGAAGGCCGACGCTTCCGGGTCGTCGCTATACCGCTTGGCGACCTGGGCCATCGCGTCTCGGTATGCCAGGAGCCGCGTGCGCTGATCGCGCGTACCGACGTCCCTGTACAACTCGTCGACGGCAGCAATGAAGTCGCCTTCCCGTTCGGTCTTGGCGCCGGTGGCCTTCGCCTTGTCGGCCGCCGCGCGACCCAGCTCGATCTCTTTGGGAGGCTTCGCCCCGGGAGCGAACGGATTGCCCCACCTGCTGACGGCGATACCCCAGTACGCGATCGCGCAGCCCGGGTCCGCCGCGGTGGTGGCGTCGAAGCTCTGCATCGCCGGACCGAACTCGAACGAATGGAGGAGCGCCATCGCCCGCGCGAACGTCGGCTGCACCGCTGCGGAGCACGAGTTTGCAAACCGCACGGTGCCGAGCTTCTCGGCACTATCGTGTTGATGAGCCTGCTGGCCAGACACGGGCGAGAGCACCGCGAGGGCGATCGCGACCGGAGCAGCAATTACCATTGGGCCCTCCTGTGCTCAAGAATTATACGACCCCTCCCGCGTCCTACTTTTCTCTCCAGGGGCGTGCTATCGTCGATCGAGCGCCTGAAAGGTAACCCTATGACTCCTCTCGTCGTCTTTCTGGTCGTGTTCGCGCTCGGTCCTCCGCAGGAAGCTCCGCAGGAGAAACCGAAGGTGCCGAAAGACTCTCTGGAGCTCACGGTCATCGGCTGCCTCAAGGGCCGCGTGCTGAAGGCCATCGATGAACGCCAAGTCGACGTCGAAAGCAGCCCCTATGTCGGAGGCCGTTCGTTCCACCTGGCCAGCAAGAAGAAGGTGACCGACGAGCTCAAGCGCCAGCAGGGACACCTCGTCGAGGTCACCGGGCTCGTGAAGCGATCGGCCCTCGACGACAAGGGGATGCAGGTCGGGCGCGTCGCGATCGGCGGCGGCTCTCCCTCCGCCGGCACGCGCTCCATGCCCAACCCCGCCGACAACGTCATCGTAATGGACGTGTCCGCCGTGCGGATGCGGTCGTCGTCCTGCACGGGGCAGTAGGCTCGGCGCTCGGCGCTCGGAGGGCTCGGAAGAATCGTACAGATTTTCGTCCCGCAATCTGCAAGTGATCTTTCCGAACGCCGAACGCCGAGTACGATCTTAGAACGTAAATTTGGCCGCCAGCTGCACGATGCGCGGATCGCCGACGCCGGTACGCAGGAACCCGGCAAAGTCAAAGAGCGCAGGCGTGCTCAGCGGGTTGATGTTGTTGGCGTTGTTGAACGTGTTGAACATCTCGAGGATTGGCGTGATCTCGTAGCGCCCGCCGAACCGGAACGGCCGCCCGAGGCGCCAGTCGAATGAGAAGTACTCGTTATCTTTCCGCTCGCCGTTGCGGCCGCGATCGGTGCCGTTCAGGCTGCGCGGGCTCGCGGTGATCGGCTGGGGCCCGCGATACTGCACGCGCGTGTTGGCCCAGAAGCCGTGCGGGATGGTGAAGTACCCGAAGAAGTTGAACTTGTGCCGGATGTCGCGATTCGACAGCCCCCAGTCCTTCGACAGGTCGAAGAAATTGAAGCTGGTGTCAGTAAACGGATCGCGCTCGTTGGAATCGTCGTCTTCATCCTTCGACAACACGTAGTTGCCTTCGAGCTGGAAGCCGCTCGACATCCGTTTCCTCAACCCCAACGTCAGCCCGCGGTAAGTCGACGAGCCGCGGCTGTTGGTCACCATCACTTCGTCGAGCTGCAGGCCCCAGGGCTTTCCCGTGTAGGCGTAGGAATTCCCTGTGCCGGGACCGTCGGAGCAGCACACCGGGCCGCTGCGGTTGTAATTGAGGAAACGCGTCAGGTTGTTCCCTTCATTCCAGATGAAGTCGGCGTACGCCGCCCAGGACTGCCCGAGCTGGTGCTCGTAGGCCACGTCGAACGCGAAGATGTGCGGGTTCTTGTAGTCGCGGTCGAAGACACGCACGCCGCTGAAGAGTGGGAACTGGCCTTCCGGCAGCGCCGTCGGGGTGACCACGCCGGGCCACGTTGGTGTCGGCGCGCCGAAACTCAAGAGGTTCGCGGTATTCGCGAAGATCGTCTGCTGCTGCAGGCCATTGGTCGTGACCGAACCGACCTGGCTCAGCATGTTCTGGCGGGCGTAGTAGACGCCATAACTGGCGCGCACGAGCGAGCGCCCATTGCCGCGCACGTCCCACGCGACACCGAACCGCGGCTGCCACATGTTCCACTGGCTCGGGATCGTGCCGTCGGAGGGGAAGGACGGATCGCCTAGAAACGCTGCGTAGGCGGTCGTCTGCGGATCGACCGTCTCGGGCATCGTCTGCGCGTCCCAGCGCAGGCCGTAGTTCAGCGTGATGTTCGGACGAATCTGCCACGAGTCCTGCGCGAAGAGCGAGAGCTCGTTGTTCGTAATCTTCGACGCGCCCGTGGCGTCGGTGGCCAGCCCGGTGCGGCCCGCGCCCTGCAGATAGAGCAGCAACGGCCCACCATCGGTCGTCGCGGGCGCCGCGCACGTCGCCGGGTAAGTGACAAACGTGCCGTTCGAGCAGCTGAGGGTGTTCGGCCCGAAACCTCCCGCCGCCGCCGGTGACGCGTAGCGCAGGAACCCCGAGACGCTGCTGAACAGGTACCGTCCGGTGAAGAAGCCGCGGAAGACCTGATCGTTCAGCGTGTGCATCCACTCGCCGCCGACCTTGAACGTGTGCGTGCCGGTGACGTACGAGATGTTGTCCTTGAACTGCGTGCGCCAGATGAGCTCGTCGACGTTCGGCTGGAGGAAAAACGGATCGCCGAATCGAAACGACGGGACGAACCCGATACCGGTGTCGGCGGCGAGGCCCGACCCGACGGCCGTGCGAGGCCGGGTCTCGCGCGAGTAAGTGAAGTGCGCCTCGTTCACCATCCGCGTCGAGAGCGTGGTGAACCAGTTGACGTTCAATACGTTGATCAGCGCCGGATCGCCCTCGATGCCGTTCGCCGACGGGCCGTAGGTGGCGACGTCGAACGTCTCGTTCGTCTTGCGCGAGTGATTGAAGTTCCAGGATGCAGAGACGTGATTGGCCGTGTTGGCGGCCACGTCGACCTTGCCGAGGATGGCCGACGTCCGTTGCGGGTGATCGATTGGCGTGCCTTCGTTCAACCCGAGCCGCGACTGGAAGAAGCCGAGCAGGGCCGTCCGCTGACAGTCCGCGATCGTATTGATCAACGTCTCGTTCTGCGGAACCGTCGGGTTCTGCACCGGGCACGGCACGTCGCCCAGCTGACGGCTCAGGTTTGGTCGTTCGAAATTGGCGTTGATGCCTTCGGTCGCCAGAAAGAAGAACGCCTTGTCTTTCTTGATCGGACCGCCGATCGTGCCGCCGTACTGCTCGCGGTGGAACCCTTCGAGCTTCGTCCCGTCAGACAGATCGCCAGTCAGCGCTTCCGCCCGCTGGAAGTAGAAGAGCGAGCCCCTCATCGTATTCGTGCCTGACTTGGTGATGACGTTGACGACGCCGCCGGCGGTCCGGCCGAACTCGGCGGGCGCGCCTGTCGCAATCACCTGGAACTCCTTGATCGCGTCGAGCGTGATGTCGATCGAGGCGCGCTGTCCGCCGGCCTGTTCACCGAAGAACCCGTTGTTGTAGTCGCCGCCGTCGAGGCTGATGTTGTTGAAGATGCCGCGCTGGCCGGCAAAGCTGATCTCGTCTCCGTCGGCGCCCTGGACGATGGCAACACCCGGGGTGAGCGTGAGCAGATCTTCGAATTTCCGTCCCAGAATCGGGATGGTGTCAATCGTCCTCTCATTCAGCGTCGTCGCCGAGGCGGTGCGCGACGTTTCGATCACCGGCGTGCCCGTCGTGACAGTGACCGTTTCCGACACACCAGAGACTTTCATCACCATCGGCAACGAAATCGCCTGGCCGACCGTCAACTGGAGGTTTTCCTGCACCGTCGTCGCAAACCCCGCCAGCGTGCACGTCACACGGTAGTTACCCGGTGCCAGCTGCAGGAAGACGAACCGACCGTCGGTCTCGGTCACCAGGGTCCGCCCCTGGTTCGTATCGAGATTGCGGGCCTCGACCGTGACGCCGGGCAGGCTCGCCCCGGTCGCGTCGGCGACCGATCCCTGGATGACGCCGGTGGTGATCTGCGTTTGCGCCGCGGATTTGAATGGCAGGAAAACCACCAAGAGGAGACTGAGAATCAGGCGAGTCGGCATGCAAGTTCCTCCCGAAAACACTTTCGCGGATGGTAGCACGGCCCGCCTTCGCTAGGGCTACGGCGGGTCCTCCGGAGCGCTTCGCGCGAAGGGGGATAAACTGTCTGCTCATGGCCAACATCCTTCAGAAATTGCCGATCGGCGAACGCGTCGGGATTGCCTTCTCGGGCGGACTCGACACGAGCGCCGCGCTGCACTGGATGCGCAGCAAGGGTGCGATTCCCTACGCCTACACCGCCAACCTCGGTCAGCCCGACGAGCCGGACTACGACGAGATCCCGCGGCGCGCGCTGCAATACGGCGCCGAAAAGGCCCGACTCATCGATTGCCGCGCGCAGCTGGTCGCCGAAGGGTTGGCTGTCCTGCAGTGCGGCGCGTTCCACATCACGACTGCCGGCGTCCCGTACTTCAACACCACGCCGATCGGCCGCGCCGTCACCGGGACGATGCTCGTCGGCGCGATGAAGGAAGACGACGTGCACATCTGGGGGGACGGGAGCACGTTCAAAGGCAACGACATCGAACGGTTCTATCGCTATGGGCTCCTCGCCAACCCGAGTCTGCGCATCTACAAGCCATGGCTGGACCAGACCTTCATCGACGAGCTTGGCGGGCGCGCCGAGATGTCCGAGTACATGCGCCAGGTCGGCCTTCCGTACCACATGAGCGCCGAGAAAGCCTATTCAACCGACTCGAACATGCTCGGAGCCACGCACGAAGCGAAGGACCTCGAGCGTCTCAACACCGGCATCACGATCGTCGAACCGATCATGGGCGTCGCAGCTTGGCGTGACGACGCGGCGGTCAAGCGTGAGGAAGTCTCGGTCCGATTCGATGAGGGCCAACCGGTCGCGCTCAATGGCATCACGTTCAAGGATGCCGTGCAGCTCATGATGGAAGCCAACCGGATCGGCGGCCGCCACGGCCTCGGGATGAGCGATCAGATCGAGAACCGGATCATCGAAGCGAAGAGCCGCGGCATCTACGAGGCCCCCGGAATGGCGCTGCTCTTCATCGCCTACGAACGGCTCGTCACCGGAATCCACAACGAGGACACGATCGAGCAATACCGCGACAACGGCCGCAGGCTCGGGCGCCTGCTTTACCAAGGCCGCTGGTTCGATCCGCAGTCGATGATGCTCCGCGAGACGGCGCAGCGTTGGGTCGCGCGCGCGATCACCGGCGAGGTCACGCTCGAGCTCAGGCGCGGCAACGACTACTCCATCCTCGACACGACCTCTCCCAACCTGACCTACAAGCCAGAACGCCTGACGATGGAAAAGGGCGAGTCGATGTTCACCCCGCTCGACCGGATCGGGCAGCTGACCATGCGGAATCTCGATATTGTCGACACTCGGGATAAACTATTCACCTACGTGAAGGCGGGGGTGCTGGCCCCCTGGAGTGGCACTGCCCTCCCTCACCTGCCGGAACCGGAGCCCTCCAGCGGAGACGCGGGGCCCAACGTGCCGGCAGGGCCAAAGTCAGCCAAATAGGCCCCTTCGGACGGCTCGGATCAGGCCGATTCCGCCGGGAGTCACCCCAGCAGAAGCCAAGTTTCTACAGCTGAGCTGGTTTGGGGCCTTCTTGAAACGATCGGGCGTCCAAATAGGTAGATCAATCAAGTAAACTGCCTCCGGACCAACCGGGGGCTGGGCCAAGGAGAGGTATGCGCGCAGAGATTATCCGTCGGGCGAAGTCGGGCCTGCTCGATGACGACGAGTTGCAGCTGGTCATCACGGAACAAATCGAAGAGGATCCGTCGTTCTGGACCGGTTCGGGAAAGACGCGGACCGTGATCAATGTGGAGGTCAACGACGGGCACGTGACCCTCAAGGGGGTTGTCCGATCCCCCGTCGAACGCCGCCGCGCGGACATCCTGGCCCGTGCGCTCGGTGCGGCAGGTGTCGATAACCTGCTCCGCGTCACGGACGACTCTTCGCCAGACAAGCGCAAGCGCGTCGTCGCGTAGCACTTTCATCGGGGCTGGCCGTGTTCGGAAATACCGAACCTGCCGGCCCCGTTCTGCGTCCGCGGAACGGGCTTAGATCTGCCCCGTGCTACTATCCCGCCGGATGACGGTTCCGACCGAGCCTTCCTTTTCGAGTGCCTCGGGTCCATCATCACCTTCCGCGGTCTTTCCTCCTTCTTCTCCACCGTCACCGTCGCCCTCCGCTCCACGGCAGATCGGCTTCTGGATCTCGGTCGCCCTGGTCATTGGGAACATGATTGGGTCAGGCGTGTTCCTGTTGCCGGCCTCGCTGGCCCCGTACGGGGGACTCAGCCTGATTGGCTGGATGATCTCGGCCGCCGGATCGGTGTGCCTTGCGATCGTCTTTGCGCGGCTTGCTGCATTTCGACCGGCAAGCGGCGGTCCGTACGCCTACACGCGGCAGGCTTACGGAGACCTCGCCGGATTCCTCGTCGCCTGGGGCTATTGGATTTCGGTGTGGACGACCAACGCCGCGCTCGCGGTCGCGTTTGTCGGATACCTCGATCCGTTCATCCCGTCGATGGTCCGAAACCCGCTCGCAGCCGCGTCGCTCGCCGTCGGCATGGTGTGGCTTCTAACGGCCATCAACTGCCGCGGCACGCTCGGCGCGGGACGGGTCCAATTCGCGACGACCGCCCTCAAGATCCTGCCCTTGCTGCTTATTGGAATCGCGGGCACGCTGGCTTTCGAGCCGTCCCACTTCTCGTTTTCCGGCGTAACCGGTGGCGTCGGCAAGAACGTGATGGCTACGGTCACGCTGACGCTGTGGGCCTTCCTTGGACTGGAAAGCGCGACCGTGCCGGCGGGGCTCACGGCCGACGCGCGCCGGACGATTCCTCGCGCGACGCTCATCGGCACGCTGATCGCGGCAGCGATTTACCTCCTCGGCACGATCGGCGTGATGAGTCTGATCGATCCCGCCACGCTCGCCGCGTCGACGGCACCGTTTGCCGACGCGGCCCGGGTGCTGGCCGGTGACCGCGCGGCGGCCCTCGTCGCGATCGGCGCGGCGATTTCGTGTTTCGGCGCATTGAACGGCTGGGTGCTCGTCGTCGGCCAGCTGCCGATGGCGGTCGCCGACGACGGGCTGTTCCCGCGAGTGTTCGCGCGCCGCTCGAGCCGCGGCACTCCCGCGTTCGCGATGACAATCGGCGCGGCGCTCTCGACCGCCCTCGTCGCGATGAACTACACGCGCGGGCTCGTCGAGCTGTTTACGTTCATCATCCTGCTCGCTACGTTGAGCACGCTCGTGCCGTACACGTTCTGCTCGCTGGCCGGCGTGATCCTCCATCGCCGCGAGCGCACCATGACGTGGTCGACCGGCGCGTCGATCGTGTCCGGTCTGGCCTTTCTCTACGCGCTCTTCGCCATCGGCGGGGCCGGACCGGACGTCGTGTTTTCGGGATTCCTACTGCTGCTGGCCGGGTTGCCGGTTTATGCGTGGATAGCGAAATAGGTCGGTTCAAGGTTCACGGTTCAGAGTTCACGGTTCAGAGTTCAGGATTCCGGTGCACCTTGAACCGTGAACCCTGAACCTTCAACCAGCTTCTTTCGGTATACTGTTTTCCCCTGTCACTGAGCACGTCTTGGTAATGCCCCTGACCCGCTTTCATCCCGTCGTCCAGAAATGGTTTTCGAGCACGCTCGGTGAGCCGACGGCCGCACAGGCGCGAGGCTGGGAATCAATCCTGGACGGCCGGCACACGCTGATTGCTGCGCCGACCGGATCGGGGAAAACGCTCGCCGCATTCCTGTCGGCCCTCGATGAGCTGACGCGCGAGGGATTGGCCTCGCCGTTGCCTGATGAGGTCCGCGTCCTGTATGTCTCGCCGCTCAAAGCGCTGAGCGCCGACATCCACAAGAATCTCGCGGAACCGCGCCGACAAATCCTCGCCCTTGCCAGCGACGACGGACTTGCGGCGCCGAAGATCACCGCAGCGGTTCGCACGGGCGACACGACACAAGGAGAGCGAGCGGCGATGCTCCGCCAGCCGCCGCACATCCTCGTGACGACGCCCGAGTCGCTCTACCTGCTGCTGACGTCGGAGCGCAGCCGCCACATGTTGCGGACCGTCCGGACGGTGATCGTCGACGAGATCCACGCGGTGATCGGCACGCGGCGGGGCGCGCATCTCGCTCTCTCGCTCGAACGGCTGCGACACGTGTGTGAGCGGCCGGTCCTGCGGATTGGCCTCTCCGCGACACAGAAACCGATTGAAGAGGTCGCGCGCTATCTCGTCGGCGCGTCGGGCGATGCCTGCACGATCATCGACTCCGGCCATCGTCGGGCCATGGATCTCGGCGTCGAGATCCCGGGAGCGCCGCTCGAGGCGGTGATGGCGCACGAGATCTGGGAGGAATACCACGAGCGGCTCGCGGCACTCATCAAGGTGCATCGCACGACGCTCGTCTTTGTGAACACGCGACGGATGGCCGAGCGGCTGGCCCGTCACCTGAGCGATCGGCTCGGCGAGGATGCCGTCACGGCGCACCATGGCAGCCTCTCGAAAGATACGCGCCTCGACGCGGAGACGCGACTCAAGGCAGGAACGTTGCGGGCCCTTGTTGCCACGGCATCGCTCGAGCTGGGGATCGACATCGGGCACGTAGATCTCGTCTGCCAGATTGGCTCGCCGCATCGAATTGCGACGTTCCTCCAACGGGTAGGCCGATCGGGACATACCATCGCGGGCCTGCCGAAAGGACGCGTCTTTCCGACCTCGCGCGACGACCTGATCGAGTGCGCGGCGCTACTGCGATCGGTGCGGCGGGGCGAGCTCGATGCGATCGTTCCGCACGACGCGCCGCTGGACGTCCTTGCGCAACAGGTTGTCGCCGAAACGGCCTGCGCCGAATTCCGCGAGGACGATCTGTTCGCGCTGGTGCGTGGGGCGTGGCCGTACCGCGACCTCGCGCGCGCCCAGTTCGACGCCGTTCTCCGAATGTCGTCCGAGGGGTTCTCGACGAAGCGAGGCCGGCGCGCGGCGCTCGTTCACCGCGACGAGGTCAATTCGATACTCAGAGGACGCCGCGGCAGCCGCCTGCTGGCGCAGACATCCGGCGGCGCCATTCCCGAGATCGCCGACTATCGCGTCATCCTCGACCCGGAGGACACCTTCATCGGCACGCTCAACGAGGATTTCGCGATTGAATCGATCGCGGGCGACATCTTTCAGCTCGGCAACGCGTCGTGGCGAATTCTGCAGGTGACGTCCGGAACCGTGCGCGTCGCCGACGCCAAGGGTGCACCGCCGACGATTCCTTTCTGGCTCGGGGAGGCGCCGGCCAGAAGCGACGAGCTGTCGCGATCGGTCAGCGACCTGCGCGGGGCAATCGACAGCAGGCTGGGCCAGGGCTTCCCCTCGGCCATTCCCGACGCGGTGGCCTGGCTCATGGAAGAGACCGGTCTCTCGGCCGGCGCAGCGGAACAGGCGGTCGCGTATCTAGCGGACGGCCGGAGAGTCCTCGGCGTGATTCCCTCGCAGGATACGCTCGTCCTCGAGCGGTTTTTCGACGAGTCCGGCGGCATGCAGCTCGTCCTGCACGCGCCATACGGGAGCCGGATCACCAAGGCGTGGGGGCTCGCGCTGCGTAAGCGCTTCTGCCGTCAGTTCAACTTCGAGCTCCAGGCCGCGGCGACCGACGATGGTCTGCTGCTGTCGCTCGGACCTCAACACTCGTTCCCGCTCTCGGACGTGTTTCGCTACCTGCATCCCGAGACCACCCGAGACGTGCTGGTGCAGGCCTTTCTCGATGCGCCGGTCTTCGAGACGCGCTGGCGTTGGAACGCGACGATTTCGCTTGCGGTTCCGCGCACACGAGGCGCGCGCAAGCTCGCGCCCCAGGTGCAGCGCATGCTGGCGGCGGACCTGCTGGCGTCGGTCTTCCCCGATGCCGCCGCGTGCCTCGAGAACATCCCCGGCGACCGCCAGATTCCCGATCACCCACTCGTCGCCCAGACAGTTCGCGATTGCCTCGAAGAAGCCATGGATCTCGACGGCCTCAACGCCGTGCTCGGCAGAATCCATCGCGGCGAAGTAACACTGCTCTCGCGAGACACACCCGAGCCCTCGGCGTTCGCCCATGAAATCCTCGGCGCGAAGCCGTACGCGTTCCTCGACGACGCGCCGCTCGAGGAGCGGCGCAGCCACGCCGTCCAGATGCGGCGAGGAACAGACGCCGGCAGCGACGACCTCGGCAGGCTCGACCAGGCAGCCATCGACCGGGTCCGTGCAGAAGCGCGGCCGGATCCACGCAATCCCGACGAGCTGCACGATGCGCTCATGACGATTGGCTGCATGCTCGACGTCGAAATGGACGACGCGACCCGCGCGTTCCACGCTGCCCTCGCAGCCACGCGGCGCGCCTGCTGCTGTCGGATCGACGGCACGCGTTTCCCGTCGATCCAGTACGTGGCGGCAGAGCGGATTCCCGAGCTCCTCGCGATCCATCCTGGAGCGGTGCTCGAGCCGGCCATCGACGCGCCGGCTTCCAGGGCCCGTGTGTGGGAACGAATGGCGGCACTGACCGAGTTCATTCGCGGACGGCTCTGCATCGTGGGGCCCACGACCGCTGACGCCCTCGCGGAGTCGCTGGCCATCGAAACTAGCGACGCGACGACGGCCCTGCTGGCGCTCGAGTCGGAGGGCGTAGTGCTGCGCGGCCATTTCAGCCTCCGATCGTCGGACAGGTCCGGCAGGTCGGATACGTCGGATACGTCGGATACGTCGGATATTGAATGGTGCGATCGTGCCCTTCTCGCGCGCATCCACCGCTACACGCTGAACCGTCTTCGTGCCGAAATCGAACCGGTGAGCCCGGCCGATTTCATGCGGTTCCTGTTCAAGTGGCAGCACGTCGGTGCGAGCGACCGCCTTACTGGCCTCGATGGCCTTCGAGAAGCGCTCGCCCAGCTGGACGGGTTTGAGCTGGCTGGATCGGCCTGGGAGCGCTCCGTCCTTCCCGCACGCGTCGACGGCTACGACGCGTCGATGCTCGACATGCTGTGCCTTGCGGGCGAGATTGGTTGGGCGCGGGTCTCGCCGCGGCTGGCCGAGTTCGCGGAACCCGCGCAGCTGACGCCGGCGACGCCGGTCGCACTCTTTCTACGCGAGCACGCCGACGCGTGGCAGGCCCTGCGGCGTGTCGCGGACGACCCCGAAGGCCGACTGACCAGCAACGCCAGAAGAGTGCTCGACGTTTTGCGCGCCAGAGGCGCGTCGTTCTTCAGTGACGTTCGCGTCGCGAGCAGCCTCGACGCTGAAGATACGCGGCGTGGGCTCGGCACGCTGGTCGCGAGCGGCCTTGCCGCCTCCGATGGGTTCTCGGGCCTGCGGGCGCTACTGCTGAGCGCGTCCGGGCGCACGGTGCTGCGCGATCGCCGGGCGACGTTTGCGGGGCGATGGAGCACCATTGCCGCGCCCGTCCCCGAGGTTAGCAACAGCGCGGCAGTGGAGATCGAAGCCTGGGCGCTCCTCCGCCGCTACGGTGTGGTGTTCCACCGGATCCTGGCGCGCGAGAACATCGCCGCGCCCTGGCGCGATCTCGCCCGTGTGTATCGACGGCTCGAGGCGCGCGGGGAAATCCGCGGCGGGCGATTCGTGCTGGGAATGTCTGGTGAACAGTTCGCGATGCCACACGCGATCGAGCGGCTACGCGAGGTCCGCCGCACGCCCGCCGACGGCCGGCTCGTGACGATCGGCACGGCCGATCCCCTGAACCTCTCCGGGATCATTACCTCAGGCGACCGTATCCGAACCACGGCGAGGAATCGAATCGCCTATCGCGACGGCGTGCCAGTTGCCGTCCTGGAGAGGGGCGTCGTCCGCCAGCTGGCTGCCATCGACGTCTCAGCGCAGCACGAAGTGTCGGCCGCGCTGCGAATGCGGCGCGTCACGACAGGCGTCGCGTGAGCACGTCAGGCTGGCCCTTCCGAATGAGGCGCCTTCAGCCTGAGAACCTGCAACAGACAAACCCTGAAGAACTGGAAACGCCACCTCTTGCACGACCGCCGGCATGTCGAGCATGCGAATTTCCGACCGATAACGCGTCAGTAAGAACGCCGCGTCGACGAAGTGCGGGCGTTTTCGTCCACCCCGCTTCATTGAATCGAAGAGAGCCGTAAGGAAGTAGTCAAGGTTGTTCGGCGGTGTGGCCCACCCCGTGCAACGCAGCTCAGTCGTACCAGCGTTCCACCAGCGATGCCCAACCTTCGCATGTTCCGGTCATCGAGCGGAGTAGCACCTCGTCTCTATCGTGCTGATCGGGCCGCGCCAGACGCCCACGCACTCGATGCGGCACCCTCGACCGGCACGCCGAGGAGCAACGAGAGCGAGTCGCCTATTTACGCGAGGACCACGATGCATCACATTCGTTGACGTGGTCGTCCTGCCATCCTTCGCTCGTCGTAACAACGTCCGTGATGGTGTTCCCGTAGAGGACATCGTCGCGCGTCCGTCGAACGAGTATCCCTCTGACTCGGCATCCCGGAGGAGTGCGCGATTCTCTAACTTCAGACTCTCCCGTCCGATCGCCTTCCTTCGCCGATATACAATCAGCGGCGCAGGAGGAGGGACGCGCGATGCTCGACTCTATTTCGGTAGCCTCTCGTGTTCTGCGTTCCACTACATTTCTAGCGCTCCTGCCGTTTCTGCCGATTCTGACAGAGGCTCAAGCGGATCTTGGCTCGCGCGTAGACGCCATCATGGCTCCGTTTACGTCAGACGGCCCGGGCGCCAGCGTGGTTGTCGTCAAGGATGGACGCGTGCTGGTCCGAAAGGCGTACGGCCTGGCCAATCTGGAGACTCGGACACCGATGCGGCCGGAAATGGTGTTCGAGCTCGGCTCGGTGACCAAGCAGTTCACGTCGACTGCGATCCTGATGCTCGTCCAACAGGGCAAACTGTCGCTCGACGACGACATTCGCAAGTACGTTCCGGACTTTCCCGACAAGGGTGCGCACATCACCGTCGAGCATCTGCTGACACATACGTCCGGCATCAAAGACTACACGAACGATCCGAAGTGGCCGGCGTTGTGGCGCCAGGATCTGACGCCGGCCCAGGTGGTCGACCTGGTCAAGGACGCGCCGCTGGAGTTTGCCCCGGGTACGAAGTGGCGCTACGACAACACCGGGTACACGCTGCTCGGCATGATTCTCGAGAAGACATCCGGCGTGCCGTACGCGGAGTTCATCCGCACGAACATCTTCGAGCCCCTCGGCATGACGCAC
Source organism: uncultured Acidobacteriota bacterium (assembly GCA_963773005.1). Lineage (GTDB taxonomy): Bacteria > Acidobacteriota > Vicinamibacteria > Vicinamibacterales > 2-12-FULL-66-21 > DATBJJ01. The sequence goes on along the minus strand of CAVYZR010000008.1, from coordinate 266,395 downwards.
AGCCTGTACGGGAGCTTCAGCGCCATCATCCCGGATCGCGCCGCCGGCTACACCAAAGAGAAGGGTGCCTGGGAAAACGCGCCGTATCTGAGCATGGCGCAGCCCTACGCGGCCGGGGCGCTGATGTCGAACGTCGACGATCTGGCGAAGTGGGATGCCGCCGTGTCTGCGGGAAAGCTGCTGTCGGCTGCCTCATGGGCGAAGGCGTTTACGGGGTATCGCCTGACCACTGGAGAGGATACCCGGTACGGCTTCGGCTGGCAGTTGGGAACGTACGACGGTCACGACCTCGTTGGCCACGGGGGCGGTATCCCGGGTTACGAGACGCACGTTCTGAGGATGCCGGCCGATCATGTCTACGTCGTCGTGCTGACCAATTCAGACGCGCCCCCGCGCAGTCCCGAAGTCACGGCGGTCAGAATCGCCGCGGAAGTGATCGGTGCTCCGGTCCACGATCCGTCCGCCATCGCGGTGCCAGTCGAGGTGCTCGACACCTATGTGGGTCGCTACCAGATCGCTGCCGACGATCTGCGAACCATTACGCGGGAGGGGACGCGCATGTTCTCGCAGCGAAACGCTGGAGAGAAGTACGAAATCGTTCCGATTGGAGCGAGAGAGTTCTCGTTTAGGGATTCGTTCCAGCGACTCTCGTTCGAAGTGGATTCGTCAGGCAGAGTCGTTCGAGTCGTCTCGCGAACGCTCGGTGGCATGCCGGAAGTTGGTGAAAGAATTCGATAGCTACCGGAAATGCTCCACGCGTAGGAGGTCGATATCGCCCCGCAGCAAGCGGCTGGGCGCGCCCGCGGTCGCCTTCCGCGACGTCGCTACGCCTGACGGAGTACGGCGTTCGATGAAATCGGCGCGCTTGCCGTGCCTGTGGACGGTCAGGATCTATCTCGCAAGGTCGTCCGAGATGCCGGTCGGCCTACTAGCAGTTAGGCCAACAACGACCATCTTGGAGACGTGCAAGTGAAAACAGCCGACTCAATTGTCAAGATTATCGCACCCACAAGGAAAGTTTGGCTGGCCTTGACCGTGTCTGATCTAGTCAAGCAATGGCAGTACGGCTCTGATCTGCTGACAACATGGGAGGTCGGAACTCCTATCATTTTCCGCAACGAATGGAACGGGCGAGTATTTGAACAGAAGGGCAACGTTCTTGAGTTTTTACCGGAGTCACGCCTGAAGTACTCACTGTTCTTCCCTCGCCCAGATCTGCAAGACATTCCAGAGCACTACTCTTTCATGACCTACGAGTTGACCGAGAGCGAAGAGGTTACTTCCCTGCTTGTGCGTCAGGAAGACCCGCGCCCCTCCCCACCCAATGAATCGACTGGTGGAGATGAGGGTCCGGATGTACTTTCTTGTTTGAAAGAACTTGTTGAAGCAAAAATGCCGTGAGTGCAAGTCGGCCTAGGAATTCATCAAGCCGACGCCACTTCGTGGCGCGGCTTAATTCAGGCGTTCGTCGCGCAAAACGCCGTAGCGTAGATTGATCCGCGGCCGGGCGATTCCCCGCCACTAGGCGGCGACTCAGGAGTAGGTTGTCCGGGCGCAGCCGGCCACATGTTGCGCGAACGGGTTTTGGGTCCATGATGGGATCGTTCACGTTTGGATCACGGCGGGTCCCAAGAAATCGGCGGTTCGCTGCTGCTGTGGCGGCGTATCGGATCGGCCGGCGAATGGCCGCTCGGGATACGTCAGGTCGGTTCTCGTCTAGCGCGGACCACCGTGTCGATCAACATGCCGGCGCAGAACACCACGGTTCCGGCGATGAACAAGCTGGACGCGTAGCCGTGCCAGCCGAGCCTGTCTGCGCGATACGTCATGTGCATGCTGCCAAGTCGCACCATCTCCACGGCGCCGCCCCAAAGATGTCCCAACGCAAGCACGCAGCCCGACAGCATCATCGAGGCGAACAGGACAGCGACCAGTGTCGGGGCCCACTCGTCGTTCGCGAACCTCCTATGAATCCATCGGTTGAGACCGAAAGCGCCGACACAATACAGCGCCCCGAGCGGGAAATACATGAATGGATCCCATCGCTGGGACAATTGCGTCCGCCCCTGCCGGATCTCGGCCATAGTGACGTGGTGGTTCCTGGCGATTGACTCGAACAGGGCCGCATCGCAGTCATCGCGCGTCAGAGGCCAATCGGGTCTGCCGCGTCCGCGATTCAGGTAGGTGTCATGGAACCGAACCCCCAATTCCTCAGCCACGCGCACATCGTTCAGGAGATGTCGGCGATGAGCGGCATCCTGCAGATCGAGTACAAACGCCCGCTCGCTTGGCCACCGACACTCATCGTTCATGCCCTTGGGGAGCGCGCAAGCCGCCACGCCGGCGGCGCAGATGGCAAGCGCAAGGATTCTTGGACGCATCGACGCGATGTAGTTGCCGTTTCCAGACAACTCGGATCCGACAGACGTAGTATTGGCGGGCTAACCGAGCGAAGTGTAGCACCGACTCCGTCAGTGGACTCCTATCTTGGACCACTCGGTGGCTGTGTACCTAGGCCCAGGCGCCGCGACGTCGGTCGTCGTCAGAACCGCGCTTCGATGACGGCCAAGCACGGCTCAGGGGTCGGAACCCAACCTTTGTGAGTGGCTCTGGACCGTCGTTATTGGAATACCCTGAGTGCCGAGTTCTGGGTCGCTCGCGAACCCCGCAGGCGCGAGAATCCATAAAGCTGTCGGCGACGGTGAAGGAGAAAGTCGCCGATGCCGAAATCGAAATCTCGCCAGAAGAGGCCGCCGAAGCGCGTCTTGGCGCTCCCGGACCTCGAACACGCCAAGACGTCCATTCAGACCACCGAACGCTACCTGGGATGCAAACAGAAGCTTAGGTCGGCGGTGAACGACCGACTGGGAATCGAACCTGACGCCTATTGACCAGCCGTCGCCAGGGCGGACTAGTCAATCCGCCCTACGCGACTAGAACGAAGCCGCTGGCGCGGCGGCCGACGGGCAGCCGGGTAATCCGTAACAGGATAGGGTGCGTGGTCACAGGAGGTGTCTGTGACCAAGCTACTGCAATGCCTGCGCGACGAGTTGGTGCGTCGCGACTACGCCGGAACCACCATTCGCAGCTACGTCCAGATCGTTGAAGCGTTTCGCCAGCGCACGGGTGCGCGCCTCGATCGGATCACGCCAGCCCAGCTCCGACGCTACCACCTGTTCCTCCTGGAGGATCGCCGTCTGGCGATCGGGACGGTGGTCACGCAGATCTGCGCGTTGCGGTTCTTCTGCCGGTACGTGTTGAGACGTCGCGACGTGCGTGAGGACCTACCGTACCCGAAGGAGCGACACCGCTTACCGGTCGTGCTCAGTCCCGACGAAGTCCGGCGCGTGATTGCGGGCGCGAAGAATCTTTATCACCGCACGCTGCTCCTCACCTTGTACGGCGCCGGCTTGCGGCGCAGCGAAGCGTGTCAGCTCAAAGTCCGCGACATCGATAGCCAGCGCATGGTGCTCCGCGTCGAGCAGGGCAAGGGCGGCCGCGATCGCGAGATCCCCCTCAGTCCCACACTCCTCGCTGCCCTGCGTGAGTACTACCGCTGGATGCGACCGAAAACCTACCTCTTCCCTGGGACGCGCAACGGTTGGCGGGCCGATGCACCAATCACGACGAAGGTGATCTGGGAGGCCGTGCGCCTGGCCGCCCGGAAGGCGGGGATCGACAAACGCGTCACACCGCACACGCTGCGGCACTCGTACGCGACACATCTGCTAGAAGCGGGGACCGATCTGCGCACGATTCAGCTGCTGCTCGGCCATGCCGACCTGTCGCACACGACGGTGTATCTCCACCTGTCGCGACGACACCTGCACGCGGCGCCCATTCCGCTTGAGCAGTTGCACGTGACGCCGCCACCGGTGGTGCTGCGATCCCGTCTGCTGCGGAAACCGCCGCCGTCGTGAGCCGGCCTGCCGTGGAGATGGCCGATATCCTCCACGCGCAGGGCCACACCTTCCTTGAGCAGCATCCGTGGCTGAACGCGCAGCAGCGATCGGTCCTTCGGTCGATCGCGCGCTGTCGCACCGCCGCGCTGGGTGGGCATCTCGATCGGTGTGACGCCTGCGGACACCGGGCCATCTCCTATAACTCGTGCCGCAATCGGCACTGCCCGAAGTGCCAAGCGCAGGCGCGGGAGCGCTGGCTCCATGCCCGCGAGCGCGAACTCCTCGACGTGCCATACGTCCACGTCGTCTTCACGCTCCCGCATCGACTCCTGCCGCTGGCCTATCGGAACAGCACCCGGTTGTACACGTGGCTCTTTCAGGCCAGCGCGGCGACGCTTCGTGAGGTCGCGGCCAACCCCCGCCATCTCGGTGCGGAGATTGGCGTGCTCAGCATCCTCCACACGTGGGGGCAGACGCTGGTCCGGCACCCCCACGTCCACTGCGTCGTGCCGGCGGAGCGGACTCTCACTCGATCACACGCGATGGATCTACCCAAAGTACGCCGGCTTCTTCTTGCCCGTGAAAGTCCTCAGTCGAGTCTTCCGCGGGAAGTTTGTCGAGGCCCTCCGACGGGCGTACCGATCGGAACGAGCTCGATCTCGCTGGGGGGAGCGAGCACCTCCGAGACCCCACGGCGTGGCGGGCCTTCGTCGACGCGCTCTTCGAGACCGACTGGGTAGTCTACGCCAAGCCAGCCTTTGGCGGGGCCGTGGCTGTCCTCCGATACCTCGGGCGTTACACCCATCGCGTGGCGATCAGTAATCACCGCTTGCTCGCCTTCGATGGTGCGCACGTGACGTTTCACTGGAAGGATTACGCCCACAGCGACGCACGGCGAACGATGACGCTCTCGGCGATGGAGTTTCTACGCCGCTTCGTCCAACACATCCTGCCGCGCGGCTTCGTACGCATCCGCCAGTCGGGATTCCTTGCGAATGCGTGCCGGACCGCTCGGGTCGCCCTCGCGCGAACCGTGCTCCCTTCACCGCGGTCACCGGCCCCCGACGCGACGGGGTCGACAACCACGGCGACACCGACCAGTGCGACGTGGGCGTGTCCGCGATGCGGCGCAACGATGATCGTCGGGCCGATCCTCTCGGCGCTCCAGCTCGTGACCCTCACGTGGGGTTTCGATACCTCATGAGAATGCGACACCGTTGTAGTCGCCGCTTTCGACAGCGTGGTGGCCCACGTCTCGGGAAGGGTGTGCGTCAACCCACCGATCGCCCACCGCGCCCTGGCACTCAGCGGCGCCCGCACGACCAGCCGGATGGGAGCCGCCGTCGCTCGCGCGCCCCCGGCCTCTCGATCAACTCCGGCCCACGCTCAGGGATCCCGATTCCAGCTCCATAGCCGGCCGCCGCGCCAGCGGCTTCCTTCAAGTCTCGTTATCGAAGGTGTCTCGGCATCAGCATCGAGCTGCTCGTCGAGCCTCGAGCGCCGAGACACCTCCGATGAACGCTAGCGACTAATCGTTACTAATCTGGGCTGGAGTCGTGAGTGCGTGAGGTGGCCCGCTATCACTTCGTCGGCACGAGGCGCTTCAGCTCCTCGAACCAGTTCAGCACGACGTTGATCTGCTGCGCGGACGACGGGTTGGAATCGACGCGCCGGCAGGTGTGATGACGACGAATTGCTTGCCGTCGGGCGTGATGTCGTAATTCCTCGCGACCGCGCTGAGGGACAACGCTTCGATCGGCAGCGCGACCGGCTTTCCGGCGCCGAAGGTTGGCTGCGTCCGAACATCGACGGCGACGAGGCGTTGGCTTAAATTGGCGTAATAGTAAAGCTGCTTCCCGTCGGGTGACCACAACGGGGTGCGGGCGCCTTCAGTTGAAATCTGGTATATCGCGCCGGTGGGCGGAAATGGCTGGACGAAGATTTCGGATCGGTTGCCCATCTCGGTCGAGGCGTACGCGAGCCATTTCCCATCAGGCGAGAAGGCTGAGAAGCGGGCCGGAAGCCCAGAAAACGGCTTCAACGCCTGCGCTCCACCGGCGGCCAACGTAAAGATACGCCAGTCCTGCGGCGAGCTCACTGAAAGGGCCAGCGTCTTCCCGTCAGGGCTCCATGCCTCAGGCCGCAGGTCGGCGAGGAGCGAGTCCGGCTTCGTGAGACGTTCGGCTGGCCCCGTTCCATCCGCCAGTTGCCAGAAGATCCCGCGATCGCCTTCTCGATTCGATTGGAAGGTGATGTGCCGACCATCCGGCGTCCAGAGCGGGAAACTGTTCCCTCCGCCGAAGGTCAGCCGGCGGGCTGGCCCTGCGCCTTTCAGGTCGTAGATCGAGATGAACGCTTCCCTTCCATCGTCGGTCTGTATCGCCAACTGTTGGCCATCAGGCGAAACCCTGGGTACAGAGTACGTTTGCGCCGGGAGGTCTAATCGGTAAAGTTTGCCATCACGGCTCGCCAGCGCGACAGTTTGCAGCACCTGACCAGTCAAGGGAATGTAGGCGAAGGTTCCTCCGGGCGAAAATACGAAGCTCGACACGGGCGACCCGACATTGGCGGCGGAGCGCCGTACACCCTCAACGATCGGGACCGCAGTGCCTCGAAGCTCCAAGGCCTTGATATCGAAGGGCGACGCGAGCAGCGTCCGGCCCACCGTATAGACCAAATGACCTGTGCGTACGTACCTGTCCTTCGCTCCCGCCGCGCAAAATCACTTTGCGTTCGCTGGAGCCGACAGATTGCACGACGATTTGAGCGAGATTCCACCGGTCACTCCCTCGCCCTTTCGCGACAGTGAACAACAAATCGCGGCCTTCGTTGAGCATCTGTGGGGCAGCGAACACTTCACCAGCCTGGACAGGGGCCAGCACTTCCGGTTCTCCGCTGTTTGCCGATACTCGGAGAATACCCTTTGTGCCTTGGTCGGCGAACACAACCCAATCGCGATCCCACGTCAATCCGAAGGGCGGATCGGATTTGCAGATCGTCAACGGCGTCCCACCAGTCACGGCGATCTTCTTCAGCGTCGAATCCCCGAAGGAGAAAAAGACGATCCACTGCCCGTCCGGCGAAAAGACCGGGCTCATGACATCGAGATTGGTGCCAGGGATCGGGTGGGCGTTCATGTCGGGCATGGAGCGCAGATACAGTTGACCGCCTCCGGCGACGTACACGACTTGCGAACCGTCTGGGGACACTGCCAACACTTGCGAACGGAGGGCGAACTGCTGCCGTTCCGGCAGCACGATCGGAAAGCGGATAATGGGCGGGACGGTCGAGGGCCGTATATTCCACATGACCGCTGCCGTCATTCCCGTCATGACGATCGCAGTGAAGCCGAGGGGAAGCGCGCGCCTCAATAGCGATCGCGGCGGTGCAATAATCGTCGCTTGCACCGAAGGCGTTACGCGCGGCGAGCCGACAACTGGCTCCGTGATGAAGAACCGCGCGATGCTGATGTCGGCGACGCGCCTGTTGCGATCTTTCTCCAATGATCGTCTCAGGAGCAGTCGGATGTGCTCCGGGACATCGTCTGACAACGCGTTCCAGTCGGGCTCACCTTTGAGCACTGCGGCGAGCGTGTCGGAGAGGTCATCACCAGGGAAGGCCCGCCGACCGGTCAGCATCTCGTACAGCACGCACCCGAAGGCCCAGACGTCACTGCGCTTATCCGCCGCACGACCCTTGGCCTGTTCGGGGCTCATGTACGCCGCCGTGCCCAGAATCACGCCCATCCTGGTCATCATTGCCGGCGAGGTGATGGTCGGCGATGTCGTGACGTCTGTGCTTTCGGCGGACACGGGTTCGAGCGCCTTTGCCAAGCCGAAATCCAACACCTTGACCGTACCGTCTTCGCGCACCTTTACATTCGCCGGCTTCAGATCGCGATGGATGATCCCCCGCTCGTGCGCCGCCTCCAGCGCCCCTGCGATCTGCTGCGCGATGGGCAGGGCTTCACCGAGCGGGATCGCGCCACGCGCGATGCGCTGGGACAAGTCGTCGCCCGCGACCAGTTCCATCACGATCGCACGCAGGCCGCGGCTGGCCGAGTTCACGGAACCCGCGCAGCTGACGCCGGCGACGCCGGTCGCACTCTTTCTACGCGAGCACGCCGACGCGTGGCAGGCCCTGCGCCGTGTCGCGGACGACCCCGAAGGCCGACTGACTATCAGCGCCAGACGCGTCCTCGACGTTTTGCGCGCCAGAGGCGCGTCGTTCTTCAGTGACGTTCGCGTCGCGAGCAGCCTCGACGCTGAAGATACGCGGCGTGGGCTCGGCACGCTGGTCGCGAGCGGCCTTGCCGCCTCCGATGGGTTCTCGGGCCTGCGGGCGCTACTGCTGAGCGCGTCCGGGCGCACGGTGCTGCGCGATCGCCGGGCGACGTTTGCGGGGCGATGGAGCACCATTGCCGCGCCCGTCCCCGAGGTTAGCAACAGCGCGGCAGTGGAGATCGAAGCCTGGGCGCTCCTCCGCCGCTACGGTGTGGTGTTCCACCGGATCCTGGCGCGCGAGAACATCGCCGCGCCCTGGCGCGATCTCGCCCGTGTGTATCGACGGCTCGAGGCGCGCGGGGAAATCCGCGGCGGGCGATTCGTGCTGGGAATGTCTGGTGAACAGTTCGCGATGCCACACGCGATCGAGCGGCTACGCGAGGTCCGCCGCACGCCCACCGACGGCCGGCTCGTGACGATCGGCACGGCCGATCCTCTGAACCTCTCCGGGATCATTACCTCAGGCGACCGTATCCGAGCCACGGCGAGGAATCGAATCGCCTATCGCGACGGCGTGCCAGTCGCCGTCCTGGAGAGTGGAGTCGTCCGCCTGCTGGCTGCCATCGACATCTCGGCGCAGCACGAAGTGTCGGCCGCGCTGCGGATGCGGCGCGTCACGGCGAGCGTCACGTGAGCGCGCACTATCCTTCCGCCTAAGAGCCTGTCAACAAAACCCTGATGGTTCCAGCGCCGCCTTCATGCCTGCCCGCGTGCGATCCGAGCGCACGTCGTTGTCGAAATGCGCAAAGGCTGCGAGGACACCTTCCATCAACCTTGCCAGTGGAGGTGTCGTCGATCGGTTCTGTCGCAGACCGCAGCGAGATGCCGAGCGATTGGAGGTGCGAGCGTAGAGCGAAGTGGTCGTACTTGTCTCGCGCGAAGCGCGTCAGGTTGAACACGACCACGAAGTGCACGCGGCCTTTGTTCAACGGCAGTACGTAAGCAGGTTTTGAAGCTGGCTGCGATCCGTGGACTTGGCGCTCTCGCCTTCCTCGTGGAACCGTTCGAGTTGGCAGGCCAAGCGGTCATTTCGGGTGGTCGCTCACGCCACGGTACCGCTGTTGGTGACCGCTACGGCGGGGGCACCACCAGGTGGGCGGCACAGAGCGCCGCCCGATGCCGACAGCTCGTAACCGGCGCAACGACCTGCACTTGTCGCTTGCGGTCGTCGTGCGCACTGGCCTGTCTTGTGCGAAACGAGTTGCGCGACTCGATGATGTCGGGGGGAACACCTCGCGATGTAAGGTCTCAAGACTTCGGTAACGCTTCAGCCCTCGTTTTTGCCACGAGCCGTTCGTAGGGCGTCTGTCCATCCAGCGCGCCATGTGGCCGGTGGTAATTGTAGTAGTCCTCCCACTCTCGAAGTTTCTCGTTGAAGAGGTGGATGTCGTCCGTGATGCCGTCTTTGTCCAGGAGCTGATAGAACTCCTGGTCATCGACGCGATGGGACCGCTCGACTTTGCCGTTGAGGTGCGGCGTGCGCGGGCGGATATAGACATGCCGGATGTCGTGAGCTTCGAGGTGCCAATGGAACTGCGACTGGAACTCGGCGCCATTGTCGGTCTGAATGACGTGGACGCGAAACGGGAGGCGCCGCCGCACCTCGTCCACGAAGCGGATCGCGGCGCGCTGGTTGCACGCGTCGAACACTTTGAGCACGCGAATCCGCGTGCAGTCGTCGATCGCGGTGAATTGGTAGAGCCGGCGGCGACTGCCCGGGATCCGCTCGAGGAACTTCACGTCGAGCTGGAGCCGATGGCCAGGCTGGGGCTTTTCGTACCGCTGCCAGCGCTTGCCGTGTGGTCGATGCTTTTGATTGGCCGGGAGTCGGTTCATGCTGTGTCGCGCCAGGATGCGATGCACTGACGACACCGCGAGCGCGCGCTGATGAAACCGCTTCAGGTAGTCCGCGATCCGTCCAGGCCCGAAATGGTACGACTGGCGGAGATAGAGAATCTTGCTCACGACCTCCGGGGGCGTGGCCCGCGGGGATCGGCGCGGCGTCCGGGCGCGATCACAGAGTCCGGCGTCTCCACACGCCTCGCGCCGCTTTTTCCACTTGTAGAACGTCTTCCGCGAAATCCCGAAATGTCGGCAGGTGTAGGCCACCGTCCAGCCCACCCCAGGCCCCTGCAAGATCCTCGATCGCCACGTCAGTAAGCGCGTTTGCTCGGTCTTGGTCATAGGGTCTCCACTCTATGTCTGGTGCGTTAGAGCAGAGAGCCTAAGCTGTTACCCTAGTCTTGGGACTTCACACGACGCCCTGTTCCCCCCTATGTTCCCCCCTGATCCAGTAGGTTCGTTCGCGTGATGACGACCTGAGGATCGACAGAATCTGGCCTACGGGCGAGGAAGTCCGGTCTTGTCGTCGAGAACGGTGATCGACCAGCCGGCCCGACCACGGAGTGGTAAGAAGTCCGTGTCCATCGTCAGAAGATGCGCATCTGCGGCGTGCGGGCCCTGCGCCAGGAGTGATGCTACGCTACCCCGCGTGGTCAACGACATCAGGCTTGCCCTGAGGCGGCTCGGGGCCACACCGCTCTTCACTGTCTTCGCGATCCTCTCGCTCGCGATCGGCGTCGCGATCACGACGGCGGTGTATTCCATCGTCGACTCGGTCCTTCTGCGCGGCCTCGGCGTCCGAGAGCCCGGTCGGGTCGCCATCGTCGCAACGCCCGACAGCGGACGGCTGCTCGCAGGCACGGTGTCGGCGCCGGACTTCCACGATCTGCGAGCGGCGCAGACATCGTTCTCCCACATGGCCGCGTCGGCGACGCTCATTCGGCGCGTGGCTCTGCCTTCCGCGACACAGATGCTAATGGGCGAGGCCGTCAGCGGCTCGTACTTCGCGACGCTCGGCGTGAGCGCCGCGCGCGGACGCGCGATTCAGCCGGCCGACGATGACGGCGCCGCGCGCGTGGTGATGCTGGGCGACGCGCTCTGGCGGCGAACCTTCGCGTCCGATCCCCGCGTCGTCGGCACTGTCGTGACGATCTCCAGCCAGCGATACGAGGTGATCGGCGTCGCGCCGCCCACGTTCACAGGTCCGCGCGGATGGCTTGCCAGCACGCAGTTCTGGATTCCGCTCGGCACCCAATCAGACGGGGGGCGCGAGAGCCGGCGGCTCACGATCTTCGGCCGCCTGGCTTCAACAGTGACGATCGCCGCGGCGTCGTCGGAGGTGCGGACGATCGCCGCACGCCTCGACCAGTCGTTTCCACCGCGGTACCCGGGGAAGAGCCCCACCGCCACGGATCGGCCATGGCGGGCAAAGACGATGGCCGAGATCGCGGACGAGGACACGGCCGTGCGCCGGTTCGGGATGACGCTCGTCGCGCTCGTCGGGCTGGTGCTGGTGGTCGCCTGCACGAACCTCGGCAACCTCGTGCTCGCTCGAGGGACGACACGGCTGCGCGAGATCGCGGTGCGCCGCGCGCTCGGCGCGTCGAGGTGGCGGCTGGTGCGGGAGCAGTGCCTCGAGAGCGTGATTCTCGCGGCGGGCGGGGCGATCGCGTCCTACGTCGTGTTCGAGCTGCTGCGCGCCGCGATAGACACCGAAATCAGCCTCCCGATGCCGTTCGGCGGACGGACGACGCTGTCGTTTCATCCGGTGCTGAACGTGACGGCGTTGGGCGTCGCCGTGTCGTCACTCCTCGTGGCGCTGGTCGTCTTCGGCCTCGAGCCGGCGATCCAGCTGACGCGCACGATCGACGTGCGCGGCGCGCTCGCCGCCGGATCGACCGCCGGGCCGCGCCGCCGGCGCCAGCGCGCCCTGCTGCGGTGGCAGGTCGCGATCGCGGCCGGGTTCTTCATCATCGCGACGATGTTCGTGAAGTACTCGATCGCGGAAGCGCGGCACGACTCCGGCGTCGATCTGGATCGGATCGGGGTCGCGGTCCTCAATCTCGACGGGCCTGAGTGGAGCGAGGCGCGCGCGCGGCGGACGCTCGATCGTCTGCTCGGCGAATTGCGCGGCCATCCGTCGATCGAATCGGCGTCGCTCACGGGCGGACTGCCCTTCGGCGTGTCGAGCGCGCTGCGTCTCTCGATGGCGCCGGCGGAACAGGCCGGCTCGGCGGACACGCCGCCGCGCATGGTCACCGCGGTCGCCGCGACGCCGTCGATCTTCCGGACGCTCGGAGTCGAGATCCTTCGCGGACGCGGCTTCGACGATCGCGATGGGCCGGGCGCGCCGCGCGTCCTCATCGTCAGCGAGTTCACCGCGCGGCAGATTTTTGGAACCGCCGACGCCGTCGGACGGCAGGTCGCGCTCGCAGGCCAGCCGGCCGCGCGCGCGACGGCCACCATCGTCGGCATCGCGGCCAACACGGACGTGGGCAGCCTCTTCGCGGATCCGCGGCCGCTCGCCTACGCGCCGTTCGAGCAGTACTATCAGCCGCTCGTCACGGTCGTCACGCGCGCATCCGGATCGGTGCCGACCGCCGTGGGCGCGATGCGCGAGGCGATCCGGCGCGCGGATCCGGACGTCGCGATCGACAGAATCGGGACGGGACGCACGGTGCTCGCCGGACCGTTCCAGGTCATGCGCGGGTTCGGCCTCACGGCGATCGGCCTCGGCGCGATCACGCTCCTTCTCGCGATGGCGGGTCTCTACGGCATCCAGTCGCACGTCATCGCCAATCGCACGCGCGAGATCGGCGTGCGGATGTCGTTCGGCGCCACCTCCAGCCAGATCAAGCGCATGGTGCTGCTGGACGGGTATCGTCCCGTGCTCGACGGGCTCCTGTTCGGTTTGTCGATCGGCCTCGTCGGCCGGGCGATCGCGCGCGCGTACCTCGAGCTCGACGTCGCCATCGTCGATCCCTGGATCCTGGTCGTGACGCCAATTCCGTTAGTCGGCGCCGCGTTTTTCGCCTGCTACCTGCCCGCCCGCCGCGCCGCGGCGGTCGATCCCAATGTGGCGCTCCGGTGCGAGTGAGGCGATTGGTAGATTTCTGCCCCGTCCTGCAAAAACTTACAGCGAGCCTGTCGGCGCAGACGGTGATCAAGCTTCCGAAGAAAAAGCACACGCCGAAGCAGGACGTGCAGCTCGGAAAGGAAGCCGCGTCGGAAGTCCGCAAGCAGTACCCCATCATCGAGGACCAGCACATCGCGAAGTACCTCACGCAGATTGGCAACCGCCTCGTCGCCGCGGCGCCGACGGAACTGAAGCAATCGGTCTACGAGTACTCGTTCACGCCGGTGAACCTGAAAGACATCAACGCGTTCGCGCTGCCGGGCGGACCGATGTTCGTGCAACGCGGCATGTTCGACGCGGCGGCCGAAGAAGCGGAAGTCGCGGGCGTGATGGCGCACGAGCTGTCACGCGTGCTGCTGCGGCATGGAACGGCGAACGCGTCGAAGGCCCAGAACCCGTGGCTGCAGCTCGGCCAGATCGCCGGCGCGGTCGGCGGCGCGGTCGTCGGCGGCGAGCTGGGCGGGTACATCGCGGAAGGCACCCAGTTCGGTCTCGGCACGCTGCTGCTCCGCTACAGCCGCGACTACGAGAAGCAGGCGGACCTCCTCGGCGCGCAGATCATGGCGGGGGCCGGCTACGACCCGCGCGCGCTCGCTCATGCGCCAAGTCGAAGCGCGTCAATTCGGCTCAACAAGACCGCAACCTGGTTCCAAATGGCGCTGTTCTGGTCCACCAACTTCAAGTCGTTGAGTCTAAACGACTGAAAATCGTTACCCACACCATCGATCGAACCGCCTTCGCGTTCCACGCGAACCAAGAGTCCCATCAATCCGAAGGCGTAGACTCCCCTGCTCTCGGCATCCGTCGCTCCGACTCCATCTCGACGTGGAAGCGACGGCCGCATGGCGGATGATGCGCGTTAACCTGTCTGTCGGCGCGACCACTTCTCGACGATCGCGGCTCGAAGTCCAGTGCCGATTGGTGTCCACCTGTGAGCGAATCAACCGTTGCTCCCGCTGACACGAGAGGCCACGACGGTTCTGCGGATCCGGCTCGCGCAACGGTCAATCGGGAACGAACACGATGCCATCAGGGTCGTCGCCGGCGGAATGGTGCGCACCACCGCGCCGCGGCTGATGTCGATGACCGAGATGGTGTCGTCGGCCATGTCGGCGACGTAGGCAAAGCGGTCGTCCGGCACCGCGATCCCGATCGGCAGGGCGCCCACCGGGATCGCGTGCTTGACACTCACGCTGGCGGCCTCGACCAGCAGGACCCGACCGTTGTCGGCGCAGTTGACGACCAGCATCGTGCCAGTGAGCGGAGTCGGCACGACGCGTACCGCCCCGAGGCAGTTGTCCATCCTGGCGCGCTCGACGACCTGCAGCGTGTCCGTGTCGATCTTCACAATCTCATTGATCTACACACATGACGCGTAGACGTGGCGATCGTCGGCGGCGTGGCCGCCAGCGAAGCTATTTCCAGATCGATTTCAACGTCCACACATTGAGTGAGGTGATCCTCGCGCTTGTCATTGATCCAAAGAATTCCACGCCGCGACTGGCTGCGGACGGATACACCAGACTGGTGAACACACGTTCACCGTCGTTCACGAAGACCTCAACCGAAGAGGCATCCACGAACAGGTGCAGCTTTACTCTGCCGTCATGAACCGCGAGCGGCGCATCATACACGCCGGAAAACTTCTGGTGAAACGTCACGTTGCCTGACTGCGTGCGATCCACGAAGGCCCGTCCGCGCTGGCGATCGACGCCAATCACCGTTGCCTCAGTGTCGCTCTTCAATACTTTCACGCCTTCAGTCCCCGAGCTCCGCGGTGCAAATTCGACCATGAGCTCGAGCCGGTCACCTGGCACATGTCTCTCCTTGAGCCAGGCGTTTGCCTCTGACACGTCGCCGCTCTTGAAGGCAAAATGTCGGTCCCGCAAGGACTCCATTTCCCGGGCCGGTTTCTGCACCAACCGGATGCCTTCGGCAGTTCGACTCAGACCGACTTCCCGCGGGATGGACATCGCGCTGCGCCAGGGCGATGTGGGCACGTCCCCACCGTACTCCCAGTTGCTCATCCAGCCGAGCCAGAGCCGCCGGCCGTCGGATGCCGGCACGTCGCTCCACGAGACGGCCGCGTAGTAATCCGGGCCGTAGTCAAACCAGAGCGCTGATTCGGAAGCTATGCGCCCAGGCCTGGGCGGGATCAGCGAATCTCTGTCCGCAACGAACTGTGTGCCGTCAAAGCGGCCGATGAAGTATTGGCCGCCCGAACCGCCAGCCACACTGCCGGGATTCATATTGACGACCAGCACCCAGCGCTTGTCGTTCGTGCCTGGCAGCGGCAATTCAAACAGGTCTGGACACTCCCAGACGCCACCGGTCGCGCCAGCCGGGCCGAATTCGCTGAGAAGTGTCCACGCCTTCAAATTCTCCGAACCATAGAAACGCACCTTGTGCTCCGCCGAGAGCGAGACGGTCATGATCCAACGCCGGGTCGCATCGTGCCATTGCACCTTGGGATCACGAAAATCCATGGAGTTGATGTCGATGACCGGATTGCCGGAGTATTTCGTCCAGGTGCGACCCTTGTCGTTGCTGTACGCGATGCACTGAAACTGTACGCGGTCCGTCGTTCGGAAGCCTGTGTAGACGGCGACGAGCGGCGGCCTGCCGTCCTTGCCAAACCCGCTGGAGTTCTTCCAATCCACCACCGCGCTGCCGGAAAAAATCATCACATTGTCCGCTTCGGCCAACGCCAGCGGCAGATGCGTCCAATGAACCATGTCGGCGCTGACCGCGTGCCCCCAACTCATGTGCCCCCATTTGTCACCGGCGGGATTGTATTGGTAGAACAGGTGATACTCGCCCTCGTAGAAGACCATGCCATTGGGGTCGTTCATCCAGTTCTTCTCCGGCGTGAAGTGATACTGCGGCCGGAACGGCTCCATGTAAAAGCCCTGTGGACGAGCGGCCACGGAAACCAGCGCCGCTGCGAGAGCTGCGGCAAGTAGAAAAAGCGTCCTCGCGCGGCCACGCTGGTCCCGGCACAGGCCGGCCAGAGCCCACTTACCGCCGCGGACGAGACGTCTCTCGTGCGACAGCGCGCGTCTCAGACGATTCCTGACACGTGATGTTGTGGTTTCGGTTGTCGTCATGTTGGGTGTCCTTGGTCGCAGCCATCGAACCGGTCACGGTCTCGAGCGCGCCATTGCCGGCGCCATATCGATCGCACAGATGCTGTGGCAGTCGCGGTGTGGCCCCAGCGCAGGAGCACACGTGGCGCGCGACCTCGTTGGCGAGAGTATTGATGACGTCGAGCGGCATGTGACAAAGCCGGCCCAGGACCAAGGCAGCCGTAAAGGCATCGCCTGCGCCAATCGTATCCACAACGATGGTCGGAACCGACGGGCAGTCGGACCATTCGCCCGCCTGAAACAGCAGGCTGCCCGCCGGACCGCGTGTCAGAGCAACCAGTTGGAGACTGAACGCCTGCGTGAGGGTCTCTATCTGGTGCCGAATGGAACCGGTCAGGCCAAACAACTGCGCCAGGATCGGTAGCTCGTCGTCGTTCAGCTTCAGCACGTTCGCCAACCGGAGGGATCGTTCAATCACATCGCGCGAGAAATAGTTCTGGCGGACATTGATGTCGAGCACTCGCAAGGCCGTCGCCGAGGCGGCGGCCACCAGCCTCTGGATGGCATCCCGCGAAATGTCGCCGCGCTGTGCGAGGCTGCCAAAACAGACCGCATCCGCCGCGCGAACGGCCGTGAGCGCCGGCGTCGTCACCGCCAGGTGATCCCAAGCCACATTTTCGTGAATGAGGTAGCGTGGAATGCCGTCGCGAGAGAGCGCGACCGTGACCGTGCCTGTGGGGGCGACGTCGTCCACCTGGATGGTGTCGTCGGCGATCTCTAACTGCTCGAAACGCTCGACGATGGTTTTTCCAAGATCATCATTGCCGACCCGGGTCACCAGAGAGGCCGTGGCGCCCAGGGCATGCGCGTGGTACGCAAAGTTGGCGGGCGCGCCGCCAAGTTGCGCGCCGGCCGGCAACAGATCCCAGAGCACCTCGCCGATGCCGACCACTCTAAAGCTCATATCTGCCCCTAAACAATGCCCAGCCGCCTCTGCATCTGCTCCAGGGGAACCCCCTTGGTCTCTGGAACCATCGTTGTCACCCAGACCAATTGGAGCACCATCATCAAGGCGAAAAAGGTGAACACCGAGCCCGGCGAGAACATGGACACCATCTTGGGAAAGAAAGTCGTGAGTAACGCGGCGAACACCCAGTGGGTCGAGCTCCCCAGGGTCTGGCCTTCGGCGCGATGGCGGGTCGGAAAGATTTCCGAGATGAACACCCAGATCACCGCCCCCTGGCCGATCGCGTGCGCCGCGATGAAGCCGAAAATGCACGCCGGCACGATGCTGTAATGCTCCGTGAAGAATGCCCAGGCGGTCAGCCCGAGCGACACGATGTACCCGAACGAGCCGATGAGCAGCAGCGTGCGGCGGCCCAGCCGGTCAATCAGCCACAACCCGACAAAGGTGAAGATCAAATTCGTGATGCCGATGCCGACCGACTGCAGCAAGGCAGCCTCCGCGCCGAGTCCCGTCATGGCAAATATTCGCGGTGCGAAATAAAGAATCGCATTGATGCCGGAGAGCTGATTGAAGAAGGCGATGAGGAACGCCAGCAGGATGGGCACCCGCAACCTCCACGTCCAAAAGGTCGCGGCGGTGACGCGCTCGGATGAGGCCGCGAGAATGGCATCAGCATCCGCCTCGACCTGGGCGGCAGTGGCGTCCGGGTCGATGAGTTGCAAGACTTTCACCCCGGCCGCTCGATCGCCCTTTCGTCCGATCAGCCAGCGCGGGCTTTCCGGAATCCCGAAACACATGACCGTGTACGCAACGGAGGGAAACGTCGCGACACCCAGCATCCAGCGCCAGGCATCTTCACCGATGCCGGCGAGCAGTGCGTTCGAGGCAAACGCGACGAGAATGCCAAACACGATATTGAACTGGAACGTGCCCGCGAGCCGTCCGCGATAGGCTGGCGGGGCGATCTCCGAGATGTAAAGCGGCGCCGCCACGGTGGAAATGCCGATGCCGATGCCGCCGATCACCCGCGCGACGATGAACATGGCGACGCCGTTGGCAAACGCGCTGCCCAGCGCCGAGATGACGTAGAGCACGCCGATGCACACCAACGTCTTCTTGCGACCAAAATGATCCGTTGGCCAGCCCCCGAACAACGAACCCAGCACAGTGCCGTAAAGCGCCGAGGCAATGGCGAATCCGTGCACACCGGAGCTGAGCCCCCAGAGCGCCTGAATCTTCTGTTCCGCACCGGAAATGACGACCGTGTCAAAGCCGAACAGGAATCCCGCCAGTGCCGACGTGATCGCCCAGAAGACAATCTGCCGGTTTAAAGCTTGGGGCTTGCGTGAGGTGTCCGTCGACGAAGCGGTGGAGGTACTCATATCAAATGCACCTACGCGCGTGACCCGCCTAGACCGCTCCTGTTCGGCGACCACCGGCAACGCCCGCTGGCCAAGGCAACCTGCAGGGCCCGGTGGTCAGGCCCCACTCAGCCCGTTGCCCCGCCGATTATGGTGCTGGCCGACGGATTGTCAAACGGGAAGAAATGCGGACGGAGGCGACCGGCCGCGCACGCATGCTCGTTCCCTGGCCGGAGCTGCGGCGCATCACACTCGTCTCAGCCTCTCGAGCTGCCGCATCCACGGCACGACGCGGTTCCAACTGGCACTGATCTGGTCCACCACTTCTTCATTCCCAGCCTCAATCGGTCGCAAGTAGCTGAAGGCTGAAGAGGTGCTGCGTCCACAGCATCGACCAACTCACCCGTCGTAGCGAAACGCCTCGACGGGGTTGATGCGACTGGCCCGCCAGGCGGGCGCGGCGGCGGCGACGATCGCCGTCAGCAGGATCACGACCGGTACGCTCACGAACGTCAGCGGGTCGAGCGGATCGACCCCAAAGAGGAACGTCGCGACGACCCGTCCTGAGAGGGCCGCGATCACCATGCCGACGACGGCACCGGTCGCGATCATCCAGCCGGCGTCACGGAACACGAGCCACGTCACACGAAAGGAGGTGGCGCCGAGCGCCATGCGTACGCCAATCTCGCGCTGCCGCTGCTGCACGGTGTAGGCGAGCACGCCGAATACGCCCACCATGGCCAGCACGAGCGCCAGCGCCGCGAACGTCCCGACCATCTCCGCTCGGAAGCGATAGCCCGCGGTCGACGCAATCGACAGCGTCTCGAGCGTCCGGTCGCGCCGCACCGGCAGGTCGGGATCGATCCGAGCGACGACGCGCCGCACGAGCGGCGTCAGCGTCTCCGCCGCGCCGGCCGACGGCTGCACCACCATGTAGACGTCGCCGGTCGGGAACTGCGCCAGCGGCACGTAGACCTGGAGCAGCTCTTCGGGCGCATCGGGCTCGCCGCTGGTTTGCCGCGCCACGCCGACGATCTCGCGGATCTGTGTGGGCCCGTTGAAGGGCGCGATGAGCGAGAGACGCGCGCCGATCGGGTTGCGGCCCTGGAAATGCCGGCGCACGAATGCCTCGTTGACGAGACACACGGGCAGGCTGTGCAGCGTGTCGCGGTCGTTGAAGCCGCGCCCGCTCACGATCGGCAGGTCGAGCGTGCCGAAGTATCCGGGATCGGCGGTCGTGTACTCCGCGCTCGGCCGATCGCGCGCCTCGACTTGCGGATCGCCGATGATCTCGAACGCCCACCGGCCCAGCTCGCTCGTGCCGTACGGCAGGCTCGACGCCCAGCCGACGCGGCGCACCTCGGGCAGCGCGCTGACCTCGCGACCCACCGCATCGTAGAACTGTGTGACCGCTTCCGCCGTTGGATACCGTGAGCTCTTCCCCGTGGGCACGCTGAAGTCGAGCGTCAGGACCGACTCGCTCGTCGCGCGATAGCCGGTGTCGCCGCCGACCAGCTTCAGCAGCGTCTGCAGCAGCAACCCGGCACCGCACAAGAGCACGACCGCCGCGGCCACCTCGCCTGACACGAGCAGGCTGCGGAAGCGCCTGCTCGTCGAGGTCGAGGACCGACTCTCGGACGCCATCACACCGGCAAGCGACCCGCCCGTCGCCTGCCACGCCGGTATGACACCGAACACGACGCCCACCGCCAGCGCCGCGGCCAGACCAAACAGCACGACCCGCGCGTCGAACGCGGGCGTCACCGCCGCCGGCAACAGGCCCGGCGGAATCAGCGCTGGCGCGGCCCGGAGAATCGCGGCGCCGACGCCGATGCCCAGCATCCCGCCGAGCACCGCGAGCACGAGGCTCTCCGTGAGCAGCTGCCTGATGATGCGTCCGCGCGCGGCGCCGAGCGCGGACCGCACGGCGATCTCACGGGTGCGCGCGGCAGCCCGCGCGAGCAGCAGATTGGCGACGTTCGCGCAGCACAGGAGCAGCACGAAGCCCACCACGCCCAGCAGGAACATCGACGTCGTCGCCAAATCGCTCCCGACGATGCCGGCGCGGATCGGCTCGACGATCACGCCGGCACCCTTGTTCGCTTCTGGATATGCCTGCGCGAGCCGGTCGGCAATGACGTTCAGCTCGGCCTGGGCCGCCTCGATCGACACCCCGGGCTTCAGGCGCGCGACGACCTCGAAGGCGCGGGCGGCGCGCAACGTCGGGATGTCGGGGAACTGTCCAGACAGCGTCCAGATCTCGGCTGGCCGCGAGAACTGCACATTGTCGGCGACCACGCCGACGACGGTGTACGGCTGGCCGTTCAGCCGCACGAGACGGCCGACAATCGAAGGATCGCTGCTGAATCGGCGCCGCCACACGGCTTCGCCGAGCAGCACCACGCGCGGCGACGGGCCGTCGTCTTCGGGCTTGAACGTGCGGCCTGCAATCGGGACCACCTTGAGGACGTCGAAGAAGTTGGCGCTGGTGCTCTGACGCTCCGCCGTTTCGATCGAGCCGTCAGGAGCGGTCAGCAACGGCCCGCCGCCCATGCCTCGCTGGACGAAGGCGATGCCCTCGAACGACCGGCTTTGCAGGTTCCAGTCGCGCATGTTCAGCGGCGAGACACCGGTTTTTGGCGACGTCGGCGTGCGCTCCCACAGCATCACCAGTCGCTCGGCCTCGCCAAACGGTAGCGGCCGCATCAGCGCCGCATCGGCCAGCGAGAAAATGGCGCTGTTGACGCCGATGCCGAGCGCCAGGGTGAGCGCTGCCACCAGCGTGAACCCACGGGCCGAGATCAACTGCCGCACTGCCAGGCGGACGTCGCTCAGCAGTTCTTCGAGCCGTTGCACAAGCCGCATCGCGGGGTTCCTCCTTTTGGCGCCCTGCACGCGCCCGGACTTGGCGGGGCCACTGACGTTGTCATTCCTTAGACGAACCGATCCGGCAATCCGTTTGCCTTCACCACGCGACGGCGTTGAAGCTGAAAGAGGTGTCGCTCGGAAGAGACCTGGGACGAACGAAGGGAGCGAATCGAGGCGGCCACCTGTGCGGAGCCGCCCCGATCTTCCAATCGGATCTTCTATTTCAGGATCAGCTCGCGAGCGTACTTCGTGCCGACGACCTCCCGATACTTACCGCGGTCCACGTAGCCCTTCATCTGCGCCTCGTCGTTGCCGTCCGACTGCTGTAAGAGGGTATCCGCCTTCTCGACGTTGGCTTCCACTGCGGCAAGGCTGGCGTATTCCCGGAGGATCAGCAGGTTCCACGTCCCGCTGTCGTCCAACGTCCGGAGAATCTTGTACGATTTCTGGAAGCCGGCCTTCACCTGTGCGTCCTCCGACTTCTTGAACGAGGTGTCGAGGTACTGCAGATACATCTGGTCCATGCCCGGCGCCATCTGGATCATCGTGACGGTCCAGATCGTGCCCGGACTGAAGTACTTGTGCACCTGGCCGATCACTGGCACTGCGCCGACCGCGGCAAGTCCACCGATCAGCAGTACGTTCCTGAGGATTTTCATCAACTGCTCTCGCGTTCTGTGTAGAGACTTCTGGCAGACCGGCCGGGGGCGGAGTCTCGCTACGTCCCGCGGTCCTCCGCAAAAGAGAACCTGTTGTGGAATCTGGATGTCTGAGGCACCGCCAGCGGCGGGCACGGGCAGGCAGAGGTGAGGAATGCTACCACGTCGCCGCCTCAAAGACCGGCTCGGCTGTACCCGCAGAGTCGCATACTATCTCCTGAAGAGAGAGCGACCAGACAAGGAGTTGACATGCGCACAATTCGAATGCTGTCTGTGCTGACGCTGGCTGGTTTCGTGATGTTCACGGCGGTCCCGGGAAACGCCCAGAGCGGCCGTGTCGCGAAGAAGGCCGCCAAGGAGGCAACGAAGGACGCTGCGGGGGATGCCGCAAAGGAGGCCACAAAGGACGCCGCCACGGGCGCGGTCAAGAAGGCCGCGGCGCCTGAGGCGGTCGATCTCAATACCGCATCAGCCGAGCAGATGACAACGCTTGGGCTCGACGAAGCCACGCAGCAGAAGGTTGTCGCGGGCCGTCCTTATAGCGGTCTCGACGACGCCAAGCTCAAAGAAGCCATTCCTACGAGTGAGCTATCGAAGCTCGAAGGAAAGGTCACCGTCAAGCCGAAGGCCAAGTAAGGGCAGGCGCACCTATCGCCCCCGGCGATGACTGCCGTGCCCGCGAAACGAACGGCCGCTCGGATGGGCCGGACGTGACGGGCGATGACCGCTTGGACCTTGCGGCTGTGACGGACCAACTGGTCGCCCGCGCTGCGCCGCGGAGCGCCGCGCCGCGTTCGCGGCAGCGCGTTCGCGCTCGCCGCGCTTTCTCGCCCTGATCTCCGCGATTCGCTGCGCCAGCGGAATCTCGAGCTTGGCCTGCGGGCGCGCGGCATAATCGAAATCCGGCACCGTCACCCGCGGCAGGCGGCGTCCTACCACTCGCTCGATCGCGTGCAGCTCGGATTCTTCCTGCGGCGAGACGAACGTGAACGCCTCGCCGGTCATCTCGGCGCGACCCGTCCGACCGACTCTGTGAATGTAGTCGTCGGGCGCCAGCGGCACGTCGAAGTTCACGACGTGGCCCAGCGCTTCGACGTCGATGCCGCGCGCCGCGATGTCGGTCGCGACGAGCACCGGGTAGGTCCCGCTCCTGAAGCCGGCGAGCGCCGCCGTCCGCTGCGACTGCGATCGATTCCCGTGGATCCGCTCAGTCTTGACGCCGCTCCGGACCAGAAAGTCGGCAAGACGATTGGCTCGATGCTTCGTCCTCGTGAAGATCAACGCCTGCCGCATCGTATCGCGCGTCAGCAGATGCAGGAGGAGCGCAGGTTTCAGCTCCTGCGGGACGGGATAGACCGCCTGTGTGATGCCGGAGGCCGGTGCCGCCTGGCGCTGCATCTGGATCGTCACTGGATTGCGAAGCATCTCGGCCGACAGCGCCGCAATCGGCGGCGGCATCGTCGCGCTGAAAAAGAGTGTCTGGCGCCGCGTCGGCAGGTGCGTCAGGATGCGGCGAATCTCAGGCAGGAAACCCATGTCGAGCATGCGATCCGCCTCGTCGAGGACGAGATGCTCGAGGTGGTTCATCTTCGCGTAACTGGAGCGCATGTGGTCGAGCAGCCGGCCAGGGGTCGCCACGATCACGTCGACGCCGCTCCTGAACGCGTGTTCCTGCGGCCCCATCCCGACCCCGCCGAACACCGCGGCGCCGGTGATCGGCGTGTGAATCGCGAGGGCGGTGAGATCTTCGAGAATCTGCGCGGCGAGCTCGCGCGTCGGCGCCAGCACGAGCGCCCGCGTCGTGCGCCGCGGCTTGTCGATCAGACGATGGACGATCGGAAGCAGAAAGGCCGCCGTTTTGCCGCTGCCGGTCTGCGCGGTGGCGATGACGTCCTTGCCCTGCATCGCCGGCGGAATCGCCTCAGCTTGAATCGTCGTCGGTCGAACGAAGCCGAGTTCCTTGATGCCCTTGAGCAACGAGGGGTGAAGGCCGAGATGGTTGAATTGCACGGATCATTATGGCTCAGGGCTCAAGGCTCAAGGCTCAGGGAAGTGCTTTCCGATCAAAACGCGCGGCTCTGTCTGAACGCTCTTGCCTGAGCCTTGAGCCCTGAGCCTTGAGCCGTAAGCCCGTAACGCCCCCCTTGTCCCCCCAAACCCAAGAGGCGATATGATTCAGCGTTAGTCCAGACGCATCTACGGAGGAAACCGATGAGACGACGTGAGTTCCTGACGACGGTGGCAGCTGCGAGTCTCCTGCCCCAGGTCACCGGTCGAGCGGCTGCCGCGCCTCCGGCCGCGGCCCCGGAGCAGTTGAAGCTCGGCGTTGCCTCGTACTCCCTGCGCAAGTTTCCATTCGACAAAGCGCTCGAGATGACCACGGCCTGCGACGTCAAGTACATCAACTTCAAGGACGTTCACGTTCCGCGCACCGATTCGCCGGAGGCCCTCAAAGCCGCGCGAGCGAAGACCGAGGCGGCGGGCCTCACGATCATCGGCGGCGGCACCATCACGTGGGTGCAGAAGGGCCCAACCTGGGAGGCGAGCGACGCCGAGCAGGTCCGCAAGGACTTCGAATACGCCAAGCTCATGGGCATGCCCCTCATCGTCGCGGCGCCGAGTTTCGAGGCGCTCGACACCGTCGAGAAGACCGCGAAGGAATTCGACATCAAAGTCGCGATTCACAATCACGGCCCTGAGGACAAGTTCTTCCCGTCGCCGTACGACGTCTACAAGCACGTCAAGGGCCGCGACAAACACATGGGCATGTGCGTCGACATCGGCCATACCTGGCGCGCCAAGGTGGATCCGACCAAGGCCGTGCTCGAGTTGCACGACCGCGTTTACGATCTCCACGTCAAGGATTTGAGCGATCTGAACAAGCGCGACAGCCAGGTGATCGTCGGCAAGGGCGCGATCGATTTCCCCGGCCTCTTCCGCGCGCTCGTGAAGATCGGTTATCAGGGGCACGTCGGGCTCGAGTACGAGATCGACGTCGACAATCCGCTGCCGGGCATGCTGCAGTCGTTCGCCTACATGCGCGGTGTCCTGGCGGGAATCAGACAGACGTAACATGCGGCTCGCGAGAACAACAGGAGATTCCAAGATGCGGATATCAGTGAGACAGGCGACGTGGGCGGTGGTTGCGGCTTCGATTGCGATGGTTGCGGCGGGGCTCGTTGCTCAACAGCCGCCAGCCGGCGGGGCTCAACAGCCGCCAGCCGGCGGGGCTCAGCAGCCGCCAGCCGGCATTCCTCAGCCGCCTGCAGGAGCGCGGGGCGGGGGACGACAGGGGCCACCGCCGGGAGGATTTCAGCGTCCGCCGTCGCCGCCGTTTCCCGACGCGGAGCAGGTCGTCGAAACAATTGGCGCGCCCGTTCGCGTCGTCCCGATGTTCAAGGGCCTGGCGACGCCGTGGAGCCTGGCGTTCCTGCCGAACGGCGACATGCTCATCACGGAAAAGGCCGGGAAGCTGCGCATCGTGCGCGGCGGCACGCTCGACCCGCAGCCGGTGGCCGGAACACCAGAGGTGTTCGCGGTTCAACAGGGCGGATTGCTCGAAGTTGCCGTCCATCCGCAGTTTGCTCAGAACCAGTTCGTCTATCTGACCTACTCGAAGGGCAAGGACAAGGAAGGCACCACGGCGCTCGCCCGCGGACGGTTCGATGGCAAGGCGCTCGTCGACGTGAAGGACCTGCTCGTCACCGACAACTGGAACATGGGCGGCGTCCACTTCGGGTCGAAGCTGGCGTTTGGCAAGGACGGCATGCTCTACATGAGCGTCGGCGAACGGAACGACCGGGTTCGCGCGCAGAACACCAATATCCACGGCGGCAAGATCCTGCGCCTCAAAGACGACGGCACCGTGGCGCCAGACAATCCGTTTGTAGGCAAGGCCGGTTACAAGCCCGAGATCTACACGTGGGGCCACCGCAACATTCAGGGGCTCGCCGTACATCCAGACACTGGAGCGGTCTGGGCGACGGAACACGGGCCGCAGGGCGGCGATGAGCTCAACTTGATCGAGGCGGGCAAGAACTACGGCTGGCCGATCATCACCTTCGGCCGGGAGTACAGCGGCGAGGTGATCAGCCCGCAGCCGGCCAAAGAGGGACTCGAGCAGCCGTTCATGTTCTGGGCGCCGTCACCGGGCCTTTCCGGCATGGTGATCTACAGCGGCGACAAGTATCCAGGCTGGAAAGGCCAGTTCTTCCTGGGCGCGCTCGCCGGCACTGGGGTGTGGCGCGTCGGCATGAACGACAAAGGCCTCGCCGGACGTGAGCTGCTGCTCAGTTCGCTGCGGCAGCGCATCCGCGACGTCCGTCAAGGGCCCGATGGACTCCTCTATCTCGTCGTCGACGCCAATCCGGGCGGGATTCTGCGAATCGAGCCCGCGCCGGGAGCTGCAGGCTCAGGACAGTAGCGATCACGGGTCAGGTCTTGCTCCGTCAAGACCTGACCCGATCATCACTGGCGCGGCGCCAGGATCTCCTTCAGCACCTTCCCGTCCACATTCGGCAGATTCAATCCCAGCAACTCCGCCATCGTCGGCGCGACGTCGACGTTGTCGATGACGCCGAGAGTCACGCCCTGCCGAATCCCGGCGCCTGACGCAATGAAGAGCGCGCTCAGATCGGCGTCGCTCGCCGGGTACCCATGGGCGCCAAGGCTGCCCTCGGTCGCGTCGACCACAACCTCCTCCCCAACCGCCGCCGTGAATGAGTAGCCCTCTTTCGGCGTCACGAAGAGGACTCCCATCTGGTCGTTGACGGTCGGGAGAGGCAGGCCGAATCGAGTGTAGTCGGCTGGCTCGATGACGCCGTCGATCCCCTCGACTCCGGCCATCGCCTTTCGCGCGCGCGCAAGGAGCTCACCGGTCGGATCGGGAACCGTCAGGTAGACAATCGCCGAGCCGCCTTCAGGGACGACGTAAGCGTCGGACTGAAGGACCTTGCCATCCTGGGCTTTCAGCAGTCCCGATTTCATGAAGGCCGCGTTGAGCCTGATCTGGCGCTTGACGAGTTTGAACCCGTGATCGGACACGACGACGAAGGTGGTGCGCGCGGTCAGACCGGCACGGTCGACTGCCGCAACGATCTCGGCGACCTGCGCGTCGAGCAGCGACATCGTCGTCATCGCGGCGTGAGTGCGCGGTCCGTAGCGGTGCTGCGTCGAGTCCAGGTTGAGCAGGTGGAACATCATCAGGTTGGGTCGATGCTTCTCGATGATGTGCGCGGCGGCCTGGGTCCAGACCCGATCGCGCCAGACGATGTTGCGCGTGGCGAAGGTTTCGAGCTCGATCTGAGAGAGCACGCCCGCCTTCACGAGCTCTTGGGCAACTTGCCCGGCCGGCGGCGGGCGTTCCGGAAACGCCCAGGTCAGGGTCGGCGCATCCTGAATCGCCACCCAGTCCACCTGCGCTGTCGTCAGACCGCGCGCGTGCGCGATGTCGTAGAGCGTCGTGACGCGGACCATCTCGTCGCGGTGGAGCCAGGGCTCGACGCGAGGGGGAACGCCGGGGTCACGCTTGAGCAGGCCGTTGAAGAGAACGCCGTGCTTCGCGGGCGTGACGCCGGTGATGAGCGTCGTATGGTTCGGCCAGGTGACCGTCGGATTCACTGGGCGCATGCCTTTGGCCAGGGCGCCGCGCGCGGCCAGCTGTCGGAGCGTCGGGACTGGCAGATAGGGATCGTCGAGCGCCCAACTCGGGAACCCGTCGAGGCTGATGAGGACGATGTGCCGGGATGTATCGGGTGACGGCTGGGTCTGCGGCGCCGAACCGAGGGCCAAGATGGCAGCGATCACCGCCAGGCGGCTGGACAGTTGACGTGAGCGGCGTGGCATCCTATGGCTCCTCAGCGCGTCCTATGTAGAGATCATCCGTGTGATCCGTGTGATTTGTGGCTGTATTCTGTCACCGAACATGACGCCCTTTTCCATACTCGATCTCGCCCCCATCGTCGAAGGGGGCACCGCCGCCCAGGCCTTCAGGAACAGCCTCGGCCTCGCCCAGCATGCAGAGCGGTGGGGCTATCACCGCTATTGGCTCGCCGAGCACCACAACATGCCGGCGGTAGCGAGCGCGGCAACGTCGGTCGTCATCGCTCACGTCGCCGCAGGCACTTCGACGATCCGCGTCGGCGCCGGCGGGATCATGCTCCCGAATCACGCCCCGCTCGTGATCGCCGAGCAGTTTGGCACACTCGAGGCGCTCTTCCCGGGCCGCATCGATCTTGGGCTTGGACGCGCGCCGGGGAGCGACCAGGTGACGGCGCTCGCGCTGCGACGAGCAGCGAACGTCGATTCCTTTCCGCAGGATGTGCAGGAGCTCATCGCCTTCCTGCGGGAGCCTGCGCCAGGGCAGCGAGTGAAGGCCGTCCCCGGCGCCGGCTCGCAGGTGCCGATCTGGATCCTGGGATCGAGCCTTTACGGCGCGCAACTCGCCGCCGAGCTCGGCCTGCCGTTCGCGTTCGCCTCGCACTTCGCGCCGGCGCAGCTGATGCCCGCGCTCGAGATCTATCGAACGCGATTTCGGCCGACCTCGATCGCGCGCGAACCGCTCGAGCGGCCGTACGTCATGCCCGGCATCACCATCGTCGCGGCGGACACCGACCATGAGGCCCGGCGACTCTTCACGTCGCACCAGCAGGTGTTTCTCGCGCTCCGCCGTGGCACGCTTGGACCCGTGCCGCCACCGGTCGATCCGGATCGATTCGACGCCGCGCTGACGCCGATCGAACGCGCCGAGCTCGAGCACGTGTTCTCGTCGGCACTGGTTGGATCGCCGTCAACGGTTCAGCGGGGATTGACGAGGTTCATGGACCGCACGGCCGCGGACGAGATCATTATCTCGGGACAGATATACGACCACGGGGCGCGATTGCGATCGTTTGAGCTGATCGCTGAACTCAGACAGTCGCCAGGTCAACGCGACTTGGATCCCGTCGTAACGATGTAAATCCCCGCTAGTACGAGCGCACCGCCAGCCAGGTAGGGTCGCGTGAGCGGCTCGCCGAGCAACGGGACGGCCAGAAGCGCGGTCAGCGGGACCTGGGCGAGCAATCCAACTGACGTAATCGTGGCGGGCAGGTGCCCGAGGGCATAGGCCAGGCCGAGGTACGCACCGAGCTGCGAAATCAAACCCAAGCCGAGGAGCGCGAACCACGTCCGCGTCGTAAACCCCCACAGCGGGGTGCCGAAGATCAGGCAGACCACGAGCAGTGTCAGCACGCTGCCGACCACGGCAACCGTACTGAACGTCAGCGTGTCCATCTCTTCGCGGACGTGCTCGGTCGCCAGGAGATAGGCGGCGAAGAAGGCGGCGGCGCCGATCGCCATCAACGCGCCGGTGAGATCGCCGGTCGCTTCGGCAGGCCGGGAGGCGTTGGCAATCATCAGTATTGCCGCTCCACCCGTTGCCAGAGCCAGCCCGATCCAGAACCTCGGCTGTGGCCGGCGACGGAAGAAGATCCACGTCCCGATGCCGACAAAAATCGGGGAGTTGTTCCCGAAGAGCGTCGCGGTCGTCGCGGTCGTGCGCATCACCGCCGTGTTGTAGAGCGCGAGATCGAGGCCGAAGAATACGCCTCCGCAGAGCGCCAGCAGGTACGCACGTGATGTCGTTCCCACGATCCGGGCCCGCCTCTTCGGAATTGTCAGTCCGGTGATGAGCCACCATGGCACCAGGACCAGGGCGGCAATGAACACGCGGTAGAACGCCGACGACGGGCCCGGCAATGCCGACCAGCGAATGAAGATGGCCGACCAGGCAATACCGGAGATCGCAACGAGCAACGCGGCATAAGCAAGCACTGGGACTGAAATATATGTCAGTCTTCAGTCGGCAGTCGTTAGTTGGCAGTCACCGTCGACAGTCACAGTCGGCAGTCCTAGTCGAAAGTCACAGTCGACAGCCACTGACACATGGGAAGGTACATCATCAGACAAGGTCAGACTCCAGCTGGCCTGACAGACTGCGTCGCTGACCATATGTGCGATCCGCTGAAAGCGAGTGACGATCACTACAGTCTCGGATCTTCCCTCAGCAAGGCTCGACTCCACTCGCTGGTCGCAGCCCGATCCACTGTCTTGCCGCGTCCGTCCCGGTCCGTCACTCTCGCGCCGCGCTCCAGCAGCAGCTTGACGATGCCGGCCTGTTGTTCACGCGCCTGCGGAGAACCGCTCCCTCCTCGGCCGGTGGTCTGAACGGCAAGGTGCAATGGCGTCGAACCCGTCTTGTTGGGCTGCCTCGGGTTCGCCCCGCCATCGAGGAGCGCACGCACAGCCGGCAACGACCGCGTGCGCACGGCTCTGTGCAGAGGCGTGACGCCGGAATTGTCCACGATGTTGGGATCCGCGCCGATCGACAGGAGGTATTCGATCGTCTCCGACTGTGCCGCCGGATCCCATCGATTGGCATCCGCCGCGTAGTGAAGCGGCTGCGCCCCGCGGCGATTTCTTGCGCGCCACTCGGCTCCGTGCGCCACCAGGAGTTCCGCAACCTGGCGCCGAAATGCCGCGGCTGCCATATGAAGAGCCGTATCGCCGGCATAGAAGTAGTGAGCGATGTCGGCGAAGAAGAAGGTCGAGGCGCCCTGACGCGTCGCGCCGACGCCAGACGAAGCGGTGGCAAGAACCGGGCTGGCAGCCAGACGCCTGGACACCTCGTCGATGTTTCCGTCCACGATGACGCGAATGAAATCAGGAAATGTCGAAGTCATAGTGGACGTGCGATCGTCGCGAGTACGGCGCTCGCTCCTGTGCAGAGCCCGAAGGATACGGCGACGATCGCCAATCCGGGACCCGCTGTCGTGCCCATCAGAAGCGCGGCCACGGCGGCAGACGCGGCTCCGGCCGCCACGGCGCCCACCGCGCGAGCGAGCGAGACTTGGGCCGGACCTGACGCGCCGCGCCAGAACCGCATCGCCGCCATCGATCCGAGGATTGCCGCGCCCGCCAGCCAGAGGTATCGCACATCGTTTCCTGTGCTGACGGCGCGGATCAGACCAAAAGCCACCGGCACCGCCGCAAGGAGTACCGAGCCGAGGAGCCACAATCGACTTTGGAGTATGCCAGGCATCGCAGTGCGGCGGCCGTAAGGCCGATTCTACGGCTTGGATGAGTTACTCGCTGGCACCGCCTCCATCAGGAGCGCCAGCGCCGTTCGAAAACTTGCCGCGCCGGGCGTGCTGCCCTTGAAGTGGCCGAGGCGCACCACGACGAGGTCGTGCGATGGAACGACCATCGTCGTTTGCCCACCCGCGCCCGCCATGTAATACGCCTCCCTCGGAACCGGCAAAGTGAAATCGCCGTTGATCCAGAAGAACCCACCGTACACGGGGCGCTTGTCCGCCACCCACGCTGGCGCGAGCGTGCTGACGAACTTGACGTAGCCCTCAGGGAGAATCCGCTCGCCGTTCCAGACGCCGTCCTGGAGATACAGGTTGCCGAGGCGAGCCCAATCGCGCGCGGAGGCGAACACCGCACCCTGACCGAGAAAATTGCCGTAGGTGTCGGTCTCGATGACCATCGTGCGGACGCCGATCTTGTCGAACAGCGCGCGCTGAGGAAACGACAGGTACGCCTCGTCACGCTTCTCGACGGCGAGACGCACGAGATAGTTGATCAACACCGGATCGGTGTTGCGATACCGGCCGACCGTGGCGGGCGGCCACTGCTGCGGCCTGGTTGCGGCGTACCGGAAGGTATCGACGCCTCCAGTGTACAGGTACAAGTGATCCGGATAGGGACCCGAAGCATCGTAGTCAGGATCCTGCGGCGCCCTGATCCGCAGTCCGCTCGACATGTTCAGGATGTCGCCAATACGAATCTTCGCCCTGGGATCTCCAGCGCCCTGCCACTCGGGCACGGGTGCCGGCTGCCAGAGCTGGTAGACGCCTTGCTTGATGAGGATGCCCATCAGCGTCGACGTCACGCTCTTGCCCATCGACCAGCTTTCAAGCGGCGTGGTCGACGTGATCCGATCGCCATAGCGTTCGGCGATCAAGCGCCCCTTCCACGTCACTACAACTGCCGCCGTCATTCCAGTCGCGGGTTCGAACGCCGCATCCACGGCCCGCTTCACTTTCTCGACATCGATGCCGGGCGGCGGCGGACCGCTCGGGGGCATATCACCCATGGGCCAGGCCTGTTTGGACGCGTCGGGCAGCCGGCGCTTGACGTCGACGGGCTTGAACTTCACGGACGTCTCGCCCGCGGGCAGAATCACACAGCCTTGATCGCCCACATACTTCGCCGACCGTCTCACGCCATTCGGCAACGTGACGTGGACCATCTTGGCCGCGCGATCCACTTCCGGTTTGTCCACCTTGGCACGTTCCGCGTAGGGGCTGATGAAATAGCCGACGTTCTCGGCGGCGAAGTCCGGATCCAGCCCGGTCACAAACACCGCCGAGCACATGATTTTCGCGAACCCGGCCGTGTGGTGCTCGAGAGCATCCCCAGGGGGCGGCACGTACGGCGTGTCCAGCTCGAGGGATTTCCCCCTCGCTATGAGCGCGTCCGTGCTGGGATTTGCGACTTGGGACGCCGCCACCGCGCTGACGAGCGCCGAGAGTACCAAACACAGGAACGTTCGCTTCACGCTCTCACCTCCGAGGGGCTTCATACCGGCATCAACCGCGGCTCAGATGCCCGTGTACCAGGCCCACCCGTTCTGAATATTTCCCTTCTGGCCGCCATCGTCGAATTCGTCCGCGACGACGATGCGGTGCAGGTATTTCATGCTCTTGTAGCCCATCTGACGTTCCACTCGCAGCCGCACCGGCGCGCCGTGCTGGATCGGGAGGTCGCGGCCGTTCATGCCATACGCGAGAATGGTCTGCGGGTGCAGGGCGTCCACGAGATCGATGCTGTCCACCCAGTCGTCGTACGAGTGGAACACCACGAACCGGGCGGCCGGCAGGATGCCCGCCGCCTCGAGCACCAGGCTGAGCGGCACGCCGGTCCACTGGCCAATGGCGGTCCAGCCTTCCTCGCAGGTGTGTCTCGTGATCTGCGTCCGCGCGCGCAGTTGTTTCAAATCGTTGAGCGAGAACGTGCGCGGCGTAGTCACGCGACCCTCGACCGAGAGACGCCAGTCGGCGAACGCGCCGAACTCCAACCGGCGGTAGGCTTCGCCGAGCGCCGACTTTACGCTGACTCCGGGATTGGTCGTGCCGGTCGCTGGAAACGATGTGATGTCCTTCGAGCTGTACTCCCTCACCAGCGACTGCTGCGGCAGCAGCACGCGATGCGCGGCATAGGTGAGCGTGTCGCCCATGCGCAGCAGGCTGCCGTAGGTCGGCGGCAAATCGCTCGGGAAACGCGCGAGGGACAGTCCGCCCACGGACGCCAATCCTGCGACGATTGCCTGGCGGCGAGTGACCTTGATGGTCTTCATGTCAGTCTCCCACGGTCATCGCCCGGATCTGATGTCTGAACCCGGACTTGATGACCATCACGACATGCACGAGCACGAACAGCAGGAGCGCAACGAAAGCAAGGAAATGGACCGTGCGGGCCGACTGGTAGCCGCCGAACAGGCGCACCAGCCACGGAAACGTCGCGGTCACGGCCGGCGACATCGCCAGGCCGGTCGCCACCATCAGCGGCGCCGCGACAAAGACCACAAATGAGTACGCGCACTTCTGGAGCACGCCATAGCTCGGCCCGCCACTGGCCGGCGGAATCCGGAAGCGCAGGTGATCGAGGACGTCGCGCCAAACGCGAGGCGGCGCAAGTTCCCTGGCGTGCGGCCAGATGTGCGAGCGGAAGTGACCGCCGCTCAGGCCGGACAGGAGATAGACGACGCCGGGAACCACGAGGCACCAGGCGGCCAGGAAGTGCAAACTTCTTCCCCAGCCGTTTTGATTGAAGATGTCGTAGGTGCGGCTGGCGCTCGTCGGCCCGGTTGTGTCCTGGAAGAACGGCATGGGCTTTTCCCAGCCGCCATGCTGGTAGTTTCGGCTGATCGGCAGCTCGAGAAGTGCCGTCGTCAGGTCGTTCCCCACCTCGCCCCAATAGAGCCGTGGGTGAGCCATCAGGATCACGAACCCGGTAAAGGCGAGCGTCAGGAGGCTCGCGGTCAGGATCCAGTGAGAGATCCTGACCCAGCGGGCGTGATGAGGAACGTCACCTGCGCGAGCGGGTTCGTCTCGAACGTCTCCCATGTATCGAGCCTCGCCTCTTTTGCGCTTCAGGGTAGCACGCGGCTGCGCCGCGCGATCGCCCTCACGATTTTCTCCTCTGTACGCATCCGCGTCACCCGGCCGGAGGCTGAACGGCTCCCTCGCAGTTGATCAGCCACGGGATGCCGAAACGATCGACGACCATGCCAAAGCGGTCGGCCCAGAACGTTTTCTCGAGCGGCATGACCACGCGACCGTCACTGGCCAGCTCGTGAAAGATCCGCTCGGCGTCAGCAGTGCACTTGATTTGAATCGAGAGGGAGAAGCCCTTCGGTGCCTCATACCCCTCCGGCGCGACGTCTGCACCCATCAGCATCTGGCCGCCGACCGTCAGGCTCCCGTGCATCACCTTGTCGTGCCAGTCGGCCGGGACTTGATCCGCCATCGGGCTCCCGGCGTATCGGAAGAGCGCCCCGCGCTCGCCGCCGAGACACTGCTCGTAGAACGTGAACGCCGCCTCACAATCTCCCTTGAAGCTGAGATACGTCGTGATTTTCATGGTGATCCTTCCGCCTAGAGTTGAGCCACGGCCACCAGGCGATCGGTGCGTCCGGCTTCGACCGCATCGTCGTAAGCGCCAAAATACGCGACCCTCGCGAATCCGGCGCTCGTCAGACACGACTGCAGCTCAGTAGGCGTCCAACACCGCATCACAAACTGATAGTCGCTGGAGCGTTCCTGATGATCGTCGACAAGCATGTGTCGCTCGGCCAAGAGGAGCCGCCGATTCTCCGGGTCGAGTTCGGTGACACTCGAGAACGTCAGCTTGCCCCGATCGGTGGCTACGCTTTTCCTGAAGAGGGGCTCCCGCGCCTTGCGCTCCGCCGAGGCCTCCCACTCCCGCACATCCAGGATGAGCACGCCTCCCGGCCGAAGAGCCTCTGCGAACGTGTCAAACACGGCCTTGCGATCTCGGTCCTCAACGAAGTCGTTGAGGACGCCGCGGCAGAGAATCGCGTCGAATCGATGGGTTGGCAACATCTTGATGTCACCAATCGCAAAGGACACTGAGACCCGCGCTCCGTCGCTCGCCTGCCTGGCAATGTCGATCAGCTCAGGCGACAGGTCAATACCATGGACGACGAAGCCTCGACGTGCCAACTCGGCCGCATGACGTCCTGTCCCGCATCCCGCATCGAGGAGTTCGGCGCCAGGAAGAATGCCGCGCTCGACCAGCCAGCCAACCA
The DNA here is from genome assembly GCA_963773005.1 of uncultured Acidobacteriota bacterium. Taxonomy (GTDB): domain Bacteria; phylum Acidobacteriota; class Vicinamibacteria; order Vicinamibacterales; family 2-12-FULL-66-21; genus DATBJJ01. The sequence continues at coordinate 230,916 of CAVYZR010000008.1, read as the reverse complement.
TCGTCGCGCACTCTTTACGGACCGGACGATCAATCAGCAGGTTGAAGGCCCACGCGTACTCGCCATAGAACGGGCGACGAACATTGTCGGTCATGTCGGTGAGAGGAGCTGCTGATCCTACGCCCGATCGATTTCCAGAACAGTGCCGAGCAGGACATCGGCCCCTTGTGCGCAGTGATCCCAATTTGTCAGTTCCCGCGGCGAGTGGCTGATACCGCCAATGCTCGGCACGAAGATCATGCCCATCGGCGAGAGTTGAGCCATCATCTGCGCGTCATGGCCAGCGCCACTCGGCAGCCGGCGACTGCCGAGGCCGAGCCGCCCCGCGACCCGTTCGATCGCCTGCTGCGCCGCCGCGGCAGCGTTGGCCGGCATCGTTGAACTGGCGAGCGTGAGCTCAATCGATGTCCTGGTCTGGTTCCCGATTTCCGTCGCTCGCCGCCGGATCAGTTCGGCCAGACGCTTGAGCTTTTCAGGCGACAGGTCGCGAAGTTCGATCGTGAGCCGGACCACGCCCGGAATCACGTTCGGGACATTGGGGGTCACCTCCAACCGGCCGACGGTGCCGACCTGCCGGCCTGGTTCCGAAGTCACGAGCTCGCGAACGGCGATCGTCAGATGCGACGCTGCCAGCAGCGCGTCTTGCCGATCTGACATCGCCGTCGAGCCAGCATGATTCGCGAAGCCGGTGACGGTCGCTTCGTACCGATCGATCGCGACGATCCCTTCGACAACTCCAACGGGGATGTTCTCGCGGTCGAGCGTGGCGCCCTGCTCAATATGGAGCTCGAGGTAGCAATGGTGCGCGCCCCTCGGTCGGACCGCCTCCGTAATGCGTTCGGGAGCGCCGCCGATCTTGCGTATCGCATCAGCCCGGGTCATGCCGTTCCAAACCTGGTTGAGGTCCGACTTCACGTCGCCCGCGACGACACGGCTGCCGGCCACCACCTGGCCGAACGCCACGCCCTCCTCGTTGGCCCAGACGACCATCTCGAGCGGGTGGCGGGTGCGCAGCCCTGCTGCCGCGAGCGCTTCGAGTACGCCCAACGCCGCGAGCGATCCCAGATCACCGTCGAAGTTGCCGCCGTTCGGCACTGAATCGATGTGCGAACCAAAAAGGATCGGTGGTAGTGCCTGGTCGGTTCCGGCGCGGCGACCAAAGATATTGCCCGCGGGGTCCAGGCGGGGATCGAGACCGGCCGCCCGCATCAAGTCGATCACGTAGCGACGACCGGCGAGATCAGCATCCGAATAGGCGACCCGGCTGACCCCGTCAGCGAAGCTGCCACCCGGCGCTCGCCCGAACATGCTCAGCGCGTCAAGCCGCTGTCGCAACGCGGTGGCATCGACACGCGCTGGTGAGCTCTGTGCGAACGCGCGCCGGCCCAGGATGACAGGACCCGCGGCAGCTGTCCCCAGAGTGGTCAAAAACGCGCGCCTGGATGAACAACGCATGCGATCTCCTTAAAGGTTCACAACAATCTCGTCACGGCATCACGGCCTGGATACTGCCCAGACATGACAGTGGGCGTGATGCTCGTCTGGATACCGCGCGCGCAGCTCTGATGGCACGTGACGCACGCGGGCGTGTGAGGTACTCGACGTAGGTGTCCCACGCCTCACCGCCACGCGCTGTGAACGTCTCGGTGGCGATGTACCACGGTTGTGCCATCGGACCCACTCAACGACGGTCCGCACTCGAGTGCGTCGCGTCCGACTCCGACGCGATCTGGCGCAACCCGGCGACCAGTCGCCGCAGTCCCTCGTTCACCGACTCGGCGTCGAGCGCGCCATACGAGATGCGCACCGAGCACGGCGAAGGATCCGCAAACGCGGAGCCGGGAATAGTCGCGACGCGATGCTCGCGGATCAGGCGCTCGGCGAGCGTCATCGAGTCCATCCGCGAGTGCACGCGGACGAGATAGTAGAAGGCGCCATCCGGCGACGGAACGTCGCAGGGCACATCCGGCGAGCTCAAGGCCTCGAAGATCGCCCGGCGCGTGGCGTCGAGCCGTGCGAGGTGCGCGCCGGCAAACGATCGGCCGACCTCGAGCGCGGCCACCGCGGCCTGCTGCGACACCGCCGGCGGGCAGATCAGAATCGTGTCCTGAATCTTGTGGACGGCCTCGGCGAGTGCTTCAGGAATCACCATGTACCCAATTCGCCAGCTCGCCATGCCGTAGGCCTTCGACAGCGAGAAGAGCGAAATGGTGTGACCCGCGGCGTCGGGAAGGCTGCCGGGCGAGAAGTGCGAGACCTCGCCGTAGGTGAAGTATTCGTAGGCCTCGTCGTGAATGTGAAAGACGCCCCGATCGCGGCAGAGGGCGTTGACGGCGCGAAGCGCGGCCTCGGGATACACGGCGCCGGTCGGATTGTTCGGCGACACAGTGACGACCGCGCGCGTCCGCGACGTGATCGCGGCGTCGATGGCACGGACATCCAGCTGATAGTCGCTGGTCGTTGGCACCGCAACCGCCTGCGCCCCGCCCATCACGACGGCCATCTCGTGATTGAAGTAATACGGCACGAGCAGGACGATCTCGTCGCCGGGATCCGTGATCGCCAGGACCGCGTTCATGAACGCCTGGTTGCCGCCAGCCGTCACGAGCACGCGGCTCGCTGGCCGGACCGTGAGGCGGTTCTCGTGCGCGAGCTTGGCCTCGATCGCCTCGACGAGCGCCGGCAGGCCTTCGACCGGCCCATAACGGTGGTCAGCCAGTGTGCCGCCGAAGCGGCGCGCAGCCTCGATCGCCTCGCGCGGCGGCTCGTAGGACACCACGCCCTGCCCGAGCGAGATGGTGCCGGGCGTTTCGGCGGTCCACCGGCCGACGATCGGGATGACGGGCGCCTGGACGGCCGCGAGACGACGGGATTGTTGGTGCGCGGTGGCGACGGCGTCCTTGTTCACGCCATCAGCATAACCGCTCGGCGCGTCATTTCGTGCGCGTGAGCGTGAAGACGCCGGTGTAGTACGCGTTCGTATAGAAACCCACGAACTCTTTCTCAGTTGCGCGCCCGATCCAGTCGTAGACGCCGCCGTCCTTCGGCCCCAGATCCGCCGTGCCCTTGAAGAGGACGGTTTTCCCGGCGGCGCGGCCCTCCATGCTGATCGCGTACTTGTAGGGACGCCCGCAGTCGCCCTCGAACGTCGCCTGATAGCCGTCGTCTTTTTTCGAGACCTTCGCCGTCAGGGTCTTGCACTGTTCCTTGGGCGGCACGGCTGGTTGAGCGGGGTTGTAGGCACTCCAAGCTGCGTATGGATGCAGCTCACGATATCAGGAGCAGGGCGGCAAGTGGAGGGGATATCGGGTTCAGCGAAGCGCGTTAACGATCGCGGCCGTTAGGGGCTCGTCGTCTTCCCACTGCATGGCGAAGATGGCGTACGCCGCGCCTTCGTTGGGTGCGGTCTCATCGGGCCGCAAAGAAAAGACAAAGTAGTGCCTCATGTCGAGTTGCCAGGCGTCGACCGGAAGCGGCTCGGCAACGCGGCGGCGGATCGCCGCATACTGCGGCGATCGTTTGAGCGGCCCCAGCAGCCCGAAGTCCGGCAGGGACAACGGCGCCGGTCCCGCGGCCTCGTCGGGCCTCCCCTTCTGAGCTGCCGCCAGCTTTGCCGCTTCGCACGGCCGACATCGTCCCGTCTGAATCAGCATGTCAGCCCTCAGTCGGGACAATTCGCCCCGCAATTGCCGGGGCCAGTGAAGCCGGCGTTGAAATCATTCAGCGCCTGGGCGAGCGCGTTGGTGGCCGCGCTCGTCGCGATGTAGCCAGTGCCCTTGGGGGGAACAACCAGATCCGCGATTAACGCATCAGCGTCGAGGACGGCTTGTGCAACATCAGTCCCATCCGCACCGCGGGCGATGTTGAGTTTGACTGGAATCAGCTGACGGGCGATGGTGATCAGCGCATTCTCAGCATTGGGTCCCTCGAAAAACGTCCGCATGGTCGCGACCATGTCGCAGATGGTGTAGCTGACGGTCCCAAGGAACAACGTGTCAACCGGCCAGGGGAAGTCACCGTTGGTCGGAAATCCGACACAGTTGGCCGACACTGGGAATGCCCAGGGCCAGTAGCAACTCGACAAGGTACAGTTGCTATCGCTACTGCACTGCGCAGTAGTGGTCAGGACGTCTGCAGTGAAGGCGCTGCGGTACAACCGGCTGGTCGCATGCCCGAACGCGCGAAACACGTAGGCCGTATCGCACACCAGCGCGCCCGTGCAGTTCGCCGAGGCGCCGGTGTCGAGCAGGAGATCACCGATCCGTACCGTGACGCAGCCGCCCGGCCGCAAATCGTAACGGCTGGCACATGGCCGTCCCGAAAACGATGCCTTGCACAGTCGGGGATCGTTCGACGCAAACCACCCGCCGTTTGCGACGAAATCGGCCTGCGTCATCCGCTGGATCGAGAAGCCTCCGGGCAGACCCGTGGCGCCACGGCCCGCGGGCGCACAGAGCTGCAGCTCGATGTACGTCGGTGCCACTTGAGCGCTCGTCAGGACCGGCGTATCGATTCGGTTGCGGTGTCCGGTTGCGTGAACACTGGTACCGGCCGTGACGATGCCGCCAAGGCCCGCGCCGGCCGCCGCGGCGAGGCGCAGAAATTCGGCCCGGGACAGCAGTCTCGGATCGTTGGTCGACAGGCTTTCTTTTGTACGTTCGGGTCCGGCGGGTCGGGTCATCTCGGGCATGGGCGTCGCCTTTCTGTCCTTCCTACTCACAAAGAGCGGCAACGGACAGAAAAAGACGACAGGCAGACCTTCAGGACGTTATCTGGCGGTCTCGACCGTCAGTTGGCGCAGCACGAAGGCGTTCCCAGGCAGTTTCTGATCCCAGGCCCGCCATAACGCGAGCCGGCGGGCCTCCAGGGCGGCCTCCGCGTCTGCCTGCCGCGCCAGCTGGTGGAGCCGCGCTTGTGCGCCATAGAGGTTTGACAGCTCCGCGGCGTCTTCCAGATTCGTGTCGGGTCTCGCGCCTGACCTCAGGAGCTTCGCGACCAGGTCCTGATAGACCTCGAGCCCTCGCTGCAGCCGACCCGCCTCCGCCTCCAGCTCGGCGAGCGCCGTGAGCGCATCAACCGGTTCGGAACCAGGCTTCACATCCTCTGCGGGATAGAGATTGAGGTCGCGCAGCGTCGAGAATGCGGCGTCGAGCCGCTTGCGAGCTTCGGCCGGCCGTCGCATCTGACGCAGAGGGTACGTCGAACCTGCGAGTGCGCGAACCTCGTCGCGGCGGGCCCGCGAGTTCTCCTTGACCTCGGACATTCGCAGGAGAACCTCATCGTAGATCGCGAGCGCGCGAGCCGGATCGGTACGGCTGAGAATACCCGCGAGGGTGATGCCTCGATTGGACACGCCAAAGCGGCTCAGGGAATCGCCCGGATCCTGCGTCGCCAGATCGGCAGCGATGCGAAACCCTCGCTCGAGATAGTCGGCGGCTTCTGACGGACGGCCGAGGCTGACGCCGGTATCGTCGCCAAGAATCTCGCCTTCCGTCGCCAGAGCCAACCCGAACGTGATCGCGCGGCTTGTGTTCCTGTCCCCGGCCGGCGGCTCGAGCAGCGCAACGGCGTCGCGACTCGCCGCCAGCGCGCCCTCGAGATCGCCGATGCCGCGCAGCGCCCGCGCCACGTTGATCTGAAGCGCACCGCGCCGAACCGGCTGGTTCGTCACCATCGCGACGTCGATCATGCGCCGCGCCAGCCGCAGGCTGTCATCGACGCGATCCTCTCGCGTGTACCGGCTCACGATGTTGGTCCCAATCATCACCACTTGATCCTTGTCGGCCTCGTCGACCGCGCCGGTCTTCAGATACTGCTCCAACCACATTTCTGAGGTGCGCGCCAAGGCGGGGGCGTCCGTGTCCGGCCGTCGGAGCCCGGCGAGAATCATCCGATCGTGAGCGATCTGCGCCGAGCGAAGCATCGCTGTACGATTTGTCGGCTGCGTCGCGAGTACCGAACGAATCAGACCTTCGGCAATCTGGAGATTTCGCTCGGCGTTCTCCATCTGACCGAGGTTGGCGGAGATCGGCACTCCCTGCACACGGCCGACGCGCATGTAGGCGGTACCGAGCTCCAGGGCCAGTTCCGGATCCTGTTGCGCATCGTTCGTCAGTCGCTGCAGATAGTCGAGCGCGGTGTCGACGATGAACTGCCGGGCGTTGGCGCTGCCCGGCAACGCAAACACCTGTCGATCGATGTCGAAAAGCTTGTTCGACAGTTGGCGGACATCGTTGAAACGCCGCTCGGCGATCAGGCGTTGCTGGTTGGCCGTCCGCGCCTGCACGAGCGTGCCGACCACGCCGGCCGTCGTGGCAACCATCGCGACCATCGCGAGCGCCACCGCGGTCCGATTCCGGCGGGCGAACTTTCCTGCGCGGTAGCGCAGCGTATCGGGACGGGCCCGAATCGGCTCGTGGCGCAGCTGACGGCGTAGATCGTCGGCGAAGGCGTCAATCGAATAGCGGTCCCGAGGATTCTTCTTCAGAGCCTTCGAGACGATGGTGTCGAGGTCCCCGCGAAGCAGGCGTTTGAGCCGTTCTGGCGTCGCTTGCCGGCGCGAGGCGAGGCCGGCGATGTCGACGGCGCCGCCTCTGATGTCGACCACCGCGTCAGAGACGCGCGGCGGATCGACCTCAACGATGTTGGTGACGAGGCTGGCAGGCGAATGCGGTCCCGGACCGGCCGGATGCTGGCCGGTCAGCAGCACGTAGAGCAGGACACCCAACCCGTACACGTCGGTGGCCGTCGTGATGAGCGCGTGCGTCACCTGCTCCGGCGATGCATAGAGCGGCGTCATGGCGGCGCCGTCACGCGTGAGTGCGGTCCGCGCGCCCGGCGGTCCGTTCTCGTCTGCGATCAACTTGGCAATCCCGAAGTCGAGCAGCTTGACCTGTCCGACGGCGCTGACCAACACGTTCGAGGGCTTGACGTCGCGGTGGACGATCAGGTTCGCGTGCGCGTGCGCGACCGCGCCGAGGACGTCCAGGAAGAGCGTCACGCGCCCGTCAACGTCGAGCGTCTTGCCATCGCAGTAGCGGTCGATGGGTTCGCCGTCGACGCGCTCGAGAATCAGGTACGGCTGGCCGCCCGGCGACACGCCGGCGTCCATCAGTTGAGCGATGTGCGGGTGGGTGAGGCGCCCGAGGATGGTCCCCTCTTGGGTGAATCGCGCCTCGCCGTCGCGGCCGGCGATCGCGATGTTGAGAAACTTGACCGCTGCCAGGCGCTCGAACCGTCCATCGCTACGCTCGGCCAGCCAGACCGTACCCATGCCGCCTTCGCCGATCGGCGACCGAAGCGTGTAAGCACCGATGGCGAGACCTGCGGTCGGCACCCGGCCAGGCTGCGGCAACAGCGACTGTTCCAGGAAATGCTCGGATGCCAGTATCTGATGCTCGTCGAGCAGCGCCTGGAGCTGGGCGGCGACCGCCGGCGCGCTGCCGCGGATCGAGTCGACCCACGCCTGCTGCTCACCTGACGGCAAGGCGAGAAGGTGATCCAGATATGCGCTGATCGCCTGCCATGATTCGCGTGTCGGCTTTGACATCAGCCGCTCACGAAGACAGATCCGTTCGCAGACTTCGATGGAGATAGATACGCGCTTTCTCCCACTTGCGCTGGACCGTGCGCTCGGAGACGCCACGCATGGCGGCGATCTCGGCAAACGAGAAGCCGCAGAAGAACTTCAAATCGACGATGTCGGTCAGCGATGGATCGATGCCGGCGAGCTCGTCCAGTGCGTCGCTGATGCGCGTCAGCTCTCGATCGTCGTTGACTTGCTCGGCGGCGGAGTCCATCGGTGAGATCACCAGCTGACCCCCTCGCTTCTGGGCGCGACGGTTCCTGACGTGATCGATGATCACGCCCCTCATCACTCTCGCCGCGTAGGTCATGAACCTGGCGCGATCCGGAAACGCGGGACCGTTCCGTGCGGCCATGTCCAGGTAGGCTTCGTGCAGAAGCGTGGTCGCGCCGAGGCTGAGATCCGAGCCTCGTCGTCCGAGCTCGCGCCGCGCGAGCCGATGCAGCTCCGAGTAGAGCGCGTCGAAGAGCCGGCCGGCCGCGGCGCGGTCACCCTGTTCCGCGGCGCCGATGAGGGACGCAATCGAATCCATAAGTCGCCGGCGACAGGCGGGGCTCAGTGTCGCGGATTCGCGAATGGACTGTCAACGGATGGCTCAAGGCTCAGGGCTCAGGGCTCAAGCCAGAACGTTCGAGTACCTACTCGACGATTTTGCCTGAGCCTTGAGCCCTCAGCCCTAAGCCCTTTTTCACCGAATCGCAATCGGCGCGACGGTCGACCCGGTGAAGCCCTGCATCTTGAGAGGCTGGACGATGAAGGCGAACTCGTGCACAGGTTTCGAGGCGAGATCGTCGAGCTTCATGTTCTCGAGCAGGTGGATGCCGCTCACGACGAGCATGAACTGGTGAACGGGCAGCGACAGCTGCGGGTCGGGATTGGGGCCGACCTCGACCGACCAGTTGTCGGAGCCGACGAGCATGGGATCCTGCTTGGCTAGCCACGTCGCCGCAGCAATGCCGATGCCTGGGCAGCTCTTCACATAGCGAGCGTTATCCTTCGCCCACAACCTGCCCCAACCGGTGTGGATGAGGACCGCGTCGCCAGGCTGGAGGGTGAGCTTCTGCCGCTCGAGCGCCTGCTGAAGGTCGGCGGGCATGATCTCGTAGGCGTCCGGCAGCATCTCGACGCCCTTGAGCGCCGCAACATCGATCAGCACGCCGCGCGTGATGAGCGCACCCACCTTCTCAATCCCCAGCTTGGTGAAGCCGCTACGCGTGGCAATGTCGTCGAGCTTCAGACAGTTGTAGAGGCTGTCCTCGTGGGTCTGGTGCGCGAACCCGTCGAACTGCGTGCCGACCTGGCCCATCTCGCCGACGACGAGCTCCTCGTTGCTGCCGCGGCGATTCGACCCGGTGTTCATGAGCGTGCGCTTGGTGGTGACGTCGAAGCGGCGGGTGCCGAAAAACGGCATCGCCGCGCTCAGCACCTGCCCAAGCTCAATCACCTCGCCCGTTTTGATCAGCCGTACCGCCTTGAGGACCGACTCGGGCTTCATGTGGTTCGCCGAACCGCGGGTGTCGTCGGCGCCCCACTTCGAGGGACAGCGCTCGGCCGCGCTTGGCACGGTCCACGACTGGGCGAGCGCGGATGTGGACGGGATGGCGACGAGCGCGAGGGAGAGAACCAGGCGGCGCATGATCTAGGCGCGCCGGCGCAGCAACTTGACGATGGAAGCGATCGCAAACGTCGCCGCCATGAACCCTAGCAGCCCGTGGTGCAAGTCCAGCGTCGCACCGAGACGGGCGAGGCGCCCCGCTGGCAAGGCGCGACGAGTGAGAATATTCGGCATATTTGAACGAGGAGCAACGCCGCCAGCGGGGATGCATCGCCCGTCGAATGCAGCTGGACTTGCACCACGGGCTGCTAGGGCCTGCCACCCGGACAGGGCCGGGACGATCTCGCCGTTGATCGCCTGTGTCATGTCACCTCCAATGGTGGACTCGGGCATTATGCCCGAGTCGCCCTGAGGGACAAACACCGAGCCACCCTCAGGGATCTGATAGTTTGACGCCTCAACTCACACGCGCGAGCTGTCATGACACGAGTGGCTGGAGTGGCCATCCTGAACCACCGTGACAACGAACCGAGCGGACGCAAGGCGCTGCGGATCGGCGCCCTCATCGAGGCCGTCCTCATCGCACCGACGGTGTTGCTGCCATGGGGACATGCGGGACCGACGACCGTGGGCTGGTTCAGTTTTCTCCTTAATGCTCCAGGCTTTTTCGTGAGCAGCAGACTGGTCACGTTGGAAAGCGATTTCACCATCCCCGCGTTGGTGGTGCTCACGTTCGTGATTCAGGCTGCGCTCATCGCCGGGCTGCTCTATCTGTGGCAGTGGTTGCGGCACGGCCGCCAGGAGCCAGGCTTGGTGAACTGAACTGAGCTGAGCTGAGCTGAGCTGAGCTGAGCTGTGCTGGCTTCGCGTTCTCGACGGAATTCGTCACCGATGTGTTCAAACACCGAGGGCCGGCTTGCGCCGGCCCCCTTGTGGTCCGGCTGAAGCCGGACACCACGACTGATTGTCGACTGCGACAATCGACTGTCGACTGTCGACTCAGACTATCGACTGCGACTCCCGACTGAAGACTCCCGACCACCGACTGTCATGCGCAGCCAGAAGTCGTGCCGCAGTTCGAGCACTTGTAGCACGAGCCGCTGCGAATCATGATCGAGCCGCATGTCGAGCACGGCGGTGCGTCTTCCTGGTTCTGCATTGCCGCAAAAGACGACGTCTTCGGCGAGGCGATCGCGGCCGTCGCCGATGCGCCCGCGGCGGCGGCCACGTCGAGCGGCAGCTGCTCGGGTGTCGTCACCACTTCTTCCCGGTTGTTGACCCCGACGCGGAACTGCGCGTCGGCGGAGAGGAACTTCGTCGCCATCCACCGGAAGATGTAGTCGACGATCGACTTCGCGAAGCGGACGTCGGGGTTCTTGGTCATCCCCGACGGCTCGAAGCGGACGTGCGAGAACTTGTCGACGAGATCCTGAAGCGGGACGCCGTACTGGAGCGCGTAAGAGATCGCCTGCGCGAACGCGTCGGCAAAGCCCGAGATCGTCGACCCTTCCTTCGCCATCACGAGGAAGAGCTCGCCCGGCTGGCCGTCCTCGTAGAGGCCGACGGTGATGTAGCCCTCGTGACCGGCGATATCGAACTTGTGGGTCAGCGACATCCGTTCGTCGGGCAGGCGGCGACGGGCGGGACCCGCCACGGCGGGGGCCGCGGCGGCCTTCTCCTTGTCCCGCGAAGTGTTGAGCGGCTGGGTCCGCTTGCTGCCGTCCCGATAGATCGAGACCGCCTTGGTGCCGAGCCGCCACGAGTCGACGTAGGCCTGCTGGATCTCCTCGACCGTCGCGTCCTTCGGCACGTTGACGGTTTTCGAGATCGCGCCGGAGAGGAACGGCTGCGTCGCGCCGACCATCTTGATGTGGCCCATGTAGTGGATGGAGCGGACGCCGCGCGCCGGCTTGAACGCGCAGTCGAACACCGGCAGGTGCGCGTCTTTCACATGCGGCGCGCCTTCAATCGTCTCGTTCTCGTCGATGTACTCGATGATCTCCTTGACCTGCTGCGAGGTGTAGCCCAGCTTGGCGAGCGCCATCGGCACCGTCTGGTTGACGATCTTCATCAACCCGCCGCCGACGAGCTTCTTGTACTTGACGAGCGCGATGTCCGGCTCGACGCCGGTCGTGTCGCAGTCCATCATGAAGCCGATCGTTCCGGTCGGCGCGAGCACGGTCGCCTGCGCGTTCCTGAAGCCGTGCTGCTCGCCGAGCTCGATGACCTCGTCCCACACCGCCCTGGCCGCATCGAACAGCTCCTTCGGCATGTGGCTGCGATCGATGTCCTTGAGCGCGGCGCGATGCTTCCGCATCACCCGGAGGAACGGCTCGCGGTTCTTCTCGTAGCCGGCAAACGGCCCGCCGTGATCGCGCGCGATCTTGGCCGACTGCGCGTACGCCGCCCCGTGCATCAGCGCCGTGATCGCGGCCGAGTAGTCGCGGCCGGCATCGCTGTCGTAGGGCAGGCCGCGCGACATCAGGAGCGCGCCCAGATTGGCGTAGCCAAGGCCGAGCGGACGATAGGCGTGGCTGTTCTTCTCGATCGCCTCGGTCGGGTAGCTCGAGTTGTCGACGAGGATCTCCTGCGCGGTGATGAGCGTCCGGCAGGCGGCATCGAACGCCGCGTAGTCGAACTCGCCGGCATTCTCGGAGCCCTCTTTGTCTGATGGGGGCACGACGAACTTCATCAGGTTGATCGACGCCAGGTTGCACGCCGAATCGTCGAGGAACATGTACTCCGAGCACGGGTTGCTCGCGTTGATGCGCGCCGTGTTCGGGCACGTGTGCCAGTCGTTGACGGTCGTGTCGAACTGCATGCCGGGGTCGCCGCAGATGTGCGTCGCTTCCGCGATCTGCCGCATCAGATCCCTGGCCTTGTAGGTATCCATCACCTCGCCGGTCAGCACCGCGCGGGTATGCCACTCGCCATCGTCGAGCACCGCGCGCATGAACTCGTCGGTCACGCGCACGCTGTTGTTCGAGTTCTGGAAAAAGACCGACGAGTAGGCCGGACCAGTGAACGAGCCGTCGTAGCCCGCGTCGATGAGCGCCCAGGCCTTCTTCTCTTCTTCGACCTTGCAGTTGATGAAGTCCGGAATGTCGGGATGATCGGCGTTGAGGATGACCATCTTTGCCGCGCGGCGGGTCTTGCCACCCGACTTGATGACGCCGGCAAACGCGTCGAACCCCTTCATGAACGACACCGGCCCCGAGGCCGTGCCGCCGCCGGCCAGAAGCTCGCGCGACGAGCGGATGTTCGAGAGGTTCGAGCCGGTGCCGGATCCGTACTTGAAGAGCATCCCCTCGGTCTTGGCGAGGCCGAGGATCGACTCCATCGTGTCCTGCACCGCGTTGATGAAGCACGCCGAGCACTGCGGCGCCTTCTCGAACCCGACGTTGAACCACACGGGGCTATTGAAGGCGGCCTTCTGGTAGACGAGGAGGTGCTTCAGATCGTCGCTGAACGCCTGCAGGTCGTCTTCGCTCGCGAAGTAGCTCTGCTTGCGCGCCCACTCGGTGATCGTGTCGACGACCCGGCCGATGAGCTGCTTGACGCTGCGCTCACGCTCGGGACTGCCGATCTGTCCGCGAAAATACTTCGAGACGACGATGTTGGTCGCTTGCTGCGACCAGAATCGCGGCATCTCGACGTCGCGCTGCTCGAAGACCACCTGCCCTTTTTCGTTCCCGATCACCGCAGACCGGGTATCCCATTCCACCTCGTCGAACGGATCGATCCCTTCGTGGCTGAAGAACCTGACAAAGTCCAGACCGGCCGCGGGTGCGGATGTCGCTGGGCGTGTGGTGGTCGTCTCTCCCCTGGTGGTCTCCACCTGCGGAGCAGCGCCTCTCTGCATATTTCCCCTCCGAAAACGCCGAGCCACATCGACCGCCCCCAGGCCGACTGACCCCGAAATCTTGCAATTGTCTAGGAAGCGCGCACGGCAACTCGTCGGCCGAAACGATCGCACGGTAAACCAGGTTCAGTAGCCCCAACTGGGCCTGATGTCATCGTCCCCGGTCTCCCGTCCAACTCGTTTTTCCCGACTTGCGAGGGCTGGGAAGCCCCGCGTTTTCGTGGCCTCGCCGAAGCGTTCTTTGATCACCCAAGGGGAACGCAAAGAGCGCGAAGGCGGGGACGATAATGGACCCTGTTTACGTCGTTGTCAAGGCCCGATCCACCACATATTGTGCTATTTTTTTAGGGCAGGCGCAAGATATGGACAATCAGGCCGAAAGCCGCGGCCTTCTTCTGATTGACCTATTTTTGAGCTGTAACGGCTGAGTCACATCTTTATCGCCGCTATCGTCCCGACAGCAGTACTTTCGCGATTTGCAGCGCCCGCTCGGCAAACGATCGCGCCTGCGTCAGCTCTTCCTTCCGCAGTGCCTCCTCCGACTGCTGCATCAGCGCCCTCGCCGACGTCAGGTTGGCCTTGCGGTCGTCACTCAAGGGCGGCTGGACGCTGTCGAGCATCTTCTGTGTGCTGTCGAGGATCTCGCGAATCTGTCGAATCGCTTCGGGACCGGTCGGCGTCGCCGGCGTTCTTAGCTGCGCGACCGGCGCCGGCGCCGGCGCCGCCGTAACCGGTTCGACCGGCGTGTCTTGCTTCGGGTCTGCTTTTGACTCGGCGGCGGGACGTGACGGCCTTGGCTTGCTGTTGGTTGTCGGGGGTGGCAACGGCTCGACCGCCGGCGGTTCGACCGGGGTTTCGACGACGAGAGGCGGTTCGATCGCGCGTGGTGGCACCGCCGGAACGATGAGCGTTGGCTCCGGCTCTGGCATGTGCGCGCGGTTGGTGACGCAGCCGCTGACGCCCAGGGCAATCACGAGGAGCGGGGCCAGGCGTCGAATCGAATGCGTCACTGGATGCTCCTTTCTCAATGCTCGCGGGGCCCCACTTCTCTCAGTGCGCTCATGGCTGTCGCTCGCTCTCTTTCGGACGCCGCGCTTGTCCCGCCGAAGCCTTGGCGAAGGCGGACCGCGCTCGGGCCGCAGGCGCTTCTCGACAAGCGAATCCGTGCTCCGAGCATCAACTCAAGACCTGGTCGACATCATTCACCGTTCTGCGCTACGCCTGCTGGAAGAGAAGCCTGAAACGAGTCCCATGCCCCGGGGTCGACTGGACCTCGACCTCACCATCATGCAACTGAACGATGCGAAAAACCATCGATAGACCGATGCCGCTGCCCTTTTCTTTGGTAGTGAAGTAAAGATCGAAGATTCGGCCGAGGTTCTCCGGCGCAATCCCGACGCCGGAGTCCTCCACCGAAATTTCGACCCGCCGGCGGGGTGCCGGGCGGCAGATGATCTTGAGCGTCCCGCCATCGGGCATCGCGTGGCAGGCATTGATCGTCAGGTTCAGCAGCGCCTGCTGCAGCATGCCCGGATCCGCGTTAATCTCCGGGACGCTCGGCGGACACTCCGTCTTGACGACGATACCGCGGCGCTCGGCCTCAGGACCGGTCATCGATACCACTTCGCTGACGAGCGATGAAAGATGCACCGGCTGCAGCTTGAGCTCATCCGGCCGCGCGAATTTCAGGAACCCGACGACGACCTGGTCGAGCCGCTTGATTTCATCGCCGATGACGTTCACGTGCTTGGTCAGATCGAGGGTCTTCGAGCCGCCTGATGGGCCCGCCGGTACCGTGATCGGCTCGCGCATCGCGCCCAGCTTCTGCTTCAGCAGCTCGAGGTGAATCGTCATCGCGTTGAGCGGGTTCTTGACCTCGTGCGCCACGCCGGCCATCAGCCGACCGAGCGCGGCCAGCTTGCGTGAGTAGTTCAAGGTCGTGTGCACCTGGTTCAGGTAAACCAGATTCCGCGCGACGACCATCGCGCCGATGAACCGCCCCTTCGCATCGTCAATCGCATGGCACAACAACAGGTGCTCGGGTGCCTCCTGATCGGCTTCGGCGGCTGCGCCAAGCGGCACGGCGATGGGCCCGGCGGACTTGCGGCCCGCCAGCGCACGATCGACCAGCTGACGGACCGGGTCGTTTTCCGCCAGCAACGCCAGCGCCGGCTTGGCCGGGCCGGTCGATCCGGGCCGGGCCGCGAGTGCCGGCAGGAGCGCCCGCATCGCGGCGTTGCTGAACATCAGCTCGCCCTCGGGCGAGAACAGCGCGACCGCGTCCTCGAGGTTCTCCATGACCGACTCGAATTCGGTCGAGGTCGAAGCCGCCGCCGGCAGGGCACTGGCGCGGACGGCCGCGAGCTGCGCGCTGACCGCTTCGAACGAGCTGCCGAGATCGGCAAACTCCTGCCCCGGCAGATCGAGCCTGACGTCGAGCTCGCCGCGGCCGAGGCGCGTGAGGCCGCTCTGAATGACGTGAATCGGCCTGAGCATCCACTGCGCGAGCAGCGTCGCGACCATGGTCGACACCGCCAGCGCGATGACAGCCGTGTAGCCGAAGCTCGCCAGTGCCTTGAGGATTTCAGCGCGCACGAACAGCGTCGACACGCCGATGCGAATCGCGCCGAACGGGGCGTCGCCGGCCAGGATCTCCTCGCGAAGCTCGTAGCGGCGCTCCTGGAAGACGTACAGCAGTTGATAAATCGCCTTGGCGTTGACGATGTCCTGCAGATCTTCGAGCTTCGGCGTCGGCTGCCCCTCGAGCGACGGAGTGCTGTGCACGAAAGCGATGCCCTGGGGGTCGACTATCGCCGCGTACAGGATCGTGTTGTTGTCGGGCAGGCTCGTGACGGCGGACTCGAGGATCGACCGCATGCCGCTGTCGTCGCGAATCGCGACGTAGGGATTGGTCGTGCCGGCGCCGCGGACGATGACGCCTGCGTGGTGAAGCATGGACTCTTTGAGCGTGGTGGCGCGCGACGCTGTCTCCTCGATTCGTAACCGGGTCAGCGACGCGATCTGCACCGCGATCATCCCCGCCACGACCAACACGACGAGCGTGGTGACGCCGGCAACCTGTTTTGCCTTGATGCTCAATGGCGCAGTCTCTGAGAGTCCCAAGGGCTCAGGGCTCAGGGCTCAGGCAAAGGCATCGAGCCTCTTCTTGAGCCATGAGCCATGCGCCTTGAGCCCTGCTATCCCCGTGTCTCTTGCTTCATCCGATTGAGCTTGTTGTGCAACGTCTTGAGGCTGATACCCAGGATCTCGGCGGCGCGCGTCTTGTTGTTGCGCGTGTGCTCGAGCGTCAGGACAATCAGCCGGCGCTCGGCCTCGTCGACGGTGGTGCCAGGCGACAGCGTTACCGTCGGCAGCGTCTGCTCGCTGCGCGTGACGACTGGCGGCGGCAGGTGCTTGGCCTCGATGAAGTCGCCTTCGGCCAGAATCGTCGCCCGCTCGATGACGTTCCTGAGCTCGCGGATGTTGCCCGGCCAGGGGTAGCGCTCGAGCAGATACATCGCCTCCTGGTCGACCGCCCGGACTGACTTGTTGTTCCGGGCGTTGAATTCGTTGAGGAACGTCTGCACGAGGAGAGGAATATCGGCTCGCCGTTCTCGCAGGGGCGGCAGCTCGATCGTGAATACGTTGAGCCGATAGTACAGGTCCTCCCGCAGCCGTCCATCGCGCACGGCCTCCGCCGGATCGCGATTGGTCGCGGCAATCACCCGCACGTCCACCGTCTGCTCCTGACGACCGCCGAGTCGGCGGAACTTCTGCTCCTGTAGCACGCGGAGGAGCTTGACCTGGGTCCCCGGAACCATCTCGGCGATCTCGTCGAGGAAGAGCGTGCCCCGATGCGCCAGCTCGAACACACCGGTGCGGCGATCGTGAGCGCCGGTGAACGCGCCCTTCTCGTGGCCGAAGATCTCGCTCTCGAGGAGCGTCTCCGGGATGGCGGCACAGTTGATCGCGACAAACGGGAACGACGCGCGGGGGCTCAGCTCGTGGACGGTCTGCGCCACGAGCTCCTTGCCGGTCCCTGACTCGCCCCAGACCAGCACCGATGCGGCGGTCGGCGCCGCCTGCTCGATCACGCGATAGAGCGATCGAATCCCCGGGCTGTTGCCGACGATGCGGCCGAAGCTGCCCTGTTCGCGCAGCTGCCGCCGCAACAGCTTGACCTCCCGCAACGTCTCCTGGCGCTCGACCGCCTTGTTCAGCAGGATTCTGAGCCGCTGCGGATCGACGGGCTTACTCAGATAGTCGTAGGCGCCGTCCTTGATTGCGTCGACGGCGCTTTCGATCGTGCCCTGAGCCGTCAGCAGGATGAAGGTGATGTCAGACAGCTGGTCCTTGAGCGTGCGGAGCAGATCGTGACCGCCCATTCGCGGCATCACGAGGTCGCTCACGATGATGGCCGGCCGGAAGCTGGTCACCTTGCGCAACCCTTCCTCACCGTCGGAGGCTTCGTCGGTCTGGAACCCCCAGGCCTGAACGAGCTCCGCCAGACCGGTCCGGGTTGCCGAGTCGTCCTCGACGATCAGGACTCTCTCCCCAGGATTCTCTGTCGTAACGGTGATGTCTTCTTCCATCGTCATTGCTTTGTCCATGTGTACTCGGGAAAGTTTACCATCCTTGGGTAAGATTTACATTGTTGCATCTGTCTGCGTCCGGTTTGAGTAAGCCTACCGCGCCGTAGGGGATGTACAGTCGACATTCATGCTCGAGCCAGACGTCGTCCCCGACGTTGTCCCTCTCGGCGCTCCCCCGCGGATCGCCATTGGCGAACGTCTGGGTGCGCTGGCGGAAGTGATCCTCTGTTCGGGATTCCCGACCCAAGTCCTGATCCTCGCGGCGATGGGGGGGGCCGGGATGCGGCTCCCCACGGCAGACGGCGGCTTGACCCCGCTCTTCGTCATCACGCTCTCGATGCTCGACACCGCACTGGTCGTCAGCCTGGTGTTCCTTTTCCTGCGGGCGCACCACGAGGACCCCCGGGACGTCTTGCTCGGACGGCGTCCGGCCTGGCGCGAAGCCCTGGTGGGCGCAGGTCTCCTCCCGATCATCTTCCTCGTTGCGCTTCTGATCCTGGCGCTCATCCTCACGTTCGCGCCACAGCTTCATAATGTGCCGCGGAACCCCGTTGAAGACCTGATGCGGAATCCGCGCGACGCGGCCATCTTCAGCATCGTCGTGATGATCGCCGGCGGCGTCCGCGAGGAGATTCAACGCGGATTCATCCTGCACCGCTTCAGCCAGTATCTGGGCGGCGGCGTTGTCGGAGTCGTAGTGCACAGTGCCCTCTTCGGGCTTGGGCACGTTTATCAGGGGTGGGATGCCACCATTGCGGTCGGAACGCTCGGCGCCATCTGGGGTACGATTTACCTGAGGCGGCGCAGCATCATCGCGCCGATGGTCAGCCATGCGGCCTTCAACCTGGCGCAGCTCGTCAAGTTCATGGCGCTGCGATAGGGATGACGCGCGGCCGGCCGAGAGCTCGAGATCATTTGCTCGATACCCTTTCACGACTGCTGGCCCTGTCGCGACGTGAGCTCGCCGTGCTCGTCGCGGCGTTCGTGATCTCGCTGCCAGCGGTGACGCCGCGCATCTACGCTTCCGACGAGATCCAGTATTTTTCCTACCTGCGATCGCTCTGGTTCGACGGTGATGTGTCGTTCGAGAACGAGTATCGATACTTCTTCGACCGCAACGTCGGCCGTGGCGAGGGGTTTCACGCGACGTTCCTCGAGCAGTACACCGATGCCGGGCGGCGGCCAAGCTTCGCGACGATCGGCTGCGCCCTCTTGTGGACCCCCTTCTACGCCGTCGCCGATCTGGTGACGCGCGTCCGGGGTGGTCCGCCAGATGGCTTCTCGCGTCCCTACGTGGCGGCGGTCGCCTACGGTTCGGCGTTCTACGGGTTTGTCGCAATCCTCCTGTCGATCGGGGCGGCACGCCGGGTCGCGGGCCCAGGCCTGCTCGCCGGGATTCTCGTCTGGCTGGGCACGCCACTGCTCTTCTACATGTACGTATCGCCGCCGTACTCTCACGCCTGCTCGGCGTTTGCGGTGGCGCTGTTCGTCACGATCTGGCTGCGCGCGCGCGAGCGCTGGACTGTCGGCGGCGCCATCGCGCTCGGCCTGTCCGGCGCGCTGATGGCGATGGTCCGCGAGCAGGATGCGTTCCTGGCACTCGGACCGGCGGTGGATTTTGTCTGGACCGCGTTCGGTCGTGCCGGCCTGCGCGCCGAAGAAGCCGGGAGCGGAATCGGCAGCGCCCGCAGTTCGAGCGACAGCCTTGAGCCGCCCGCAAGCGCGAAGCGCGAGCGGGCCGGCGCTTGGGGGTGGGGCCCCAAGCGCACTGAGAAAGGTGGGGCCCCGCGAGCATTGATAAATGCTGACCTCGTCGCCCCGGCTCTGGCTGGCTGTCTCTCCTTCGCCATTGGCCTGCTCCCCCAGCTTCTCGCCTATAAGGCGCTCAACGGTCGCTTCGGGCCGTCGCGGCTGGTCATGCGGAAGATGAACTGGCAGGCACCGCACGCGATCGAAGTGCTCGGCTCTCCCGAGCACGGCTTTCTTGTCTGGACACCTCTCGCGGCGCTGGCGTTGGCCGGACTCGTCGTACTGGCGGTTCGCGGCCAGGCCCCTGCGCGCCGCGTCGCGTGGTGCGCGCTGCTGATGGTCGCCGTGCAGATCTATGTCAGCGGCAGCGTCGAATCGTGGACGGTGGCCGGCGCGTTCGGCCAGCGCCGCTTTGTCGCGCTGACGATCCTGCTGACGATCGGCCTTGCCGCCCTGGTCGGCGCCGTCCCGCGGGGGGTGGCGCGGTCGGCGCTCGCGCTCACGCTCGGTCTCTGCGTCTGGTGGAATGTGGCGCTGATTGCCGAGTTTGGCACAGGGATGATGAATCGGCAGCGGCTCGAGCTGCGACAGAACGCCTACGACGCATTCGTCACGCTGCCGCAGCAGCTGCCGGGGCTGGCACACCGATATTTCCTCGATCGCGCGTCCTTCTACCGGCAGAAGGAACAGTAGAGTGAAGATCCTCTACTTCGCCGACATTCGCCTGCCGCTCGAGCGCGCGAACGGGATCCAGACCATGGAAACGTGCCACGCGCTCGCCGGGCGGGGGCACGATGTGCGCCTGGTCGTGAGGCCAGACACGCACATGCCATCACGAGACCCCTTCGAGTACTGACGGACTCCAGCCGACGAGCCGACTGGTGGTCGAACGGGCACCGGCCAAGGGGCCGCAGATCGCGCGACGAGTCGGCTACCTTGCATATGCCGCCGCACGCGTGACCGGCGGTGGCCACTCGGATGTCATCATGACCCGCGATCTCGCCGTGGCGTCGCTATTGTTGCGGCTACCGGCGCGCGCACCGATCGTTTACGAGTCGCATGGCTACGCGCCAGAGGTCTCGGTGGCTCTGCCCGAACTCGTGTCCACCGCGCGTCCCCCTGACCGCGCAAAGCTCGCGCGGCTCGCCCGGCGCGAGTCCTACGTCTGGCAACACGCGGACGGATACATTGCCATCACGCGCGGGCTCGCCGATTCGCTGACCGCGCGATTCGGCACGCGCGCGAGGCTCGCCGTCGTGCCAGACGGCACGAGGATCACCCGTCAACAGCCGCACCCTGGCGCTCCTGCACCCCCTGGCACCCTGGCCTCCTCTGGCTCGCTGGCCCCTGGCCCCCCTGCGCTCTGCACTATCGCGTACGCTGGGCATCTCTATGCCTGGAAGGGCGTCGACGTGCTGCTCGAGGCGATCGCGCGTGTGGCCGACGTGCGCGGCCTCATCGTTGGCGGCCACGAGCAGGAACCCGATCTCGCGAGGCTGCGCGCGCTCGCCAAGGGATTGCGCATCGAGGACCGAGTGGCGTTCACCGGACACCTGCCGCCCTCGGCCGTCGCCAGCCAGCTCGCGCGCGCTGACATCGTGGCGCTGCCCAATCCCGCATCGGCCATCTCGACGCACTCGACGTCGCCGCTCAAGCTGTTCGAATACATGGCCGCCAGCAAGGCCATCGTGGCGTCGAGGCTGCCGTCGCTCGGCGAAGTTCTGACCGACGAGGTCAATGCCCTGCTCGTCGCGCCTGGCGACGCCGATGCGCTTGCCGATGGCATCAGACGGCTGGTCAACGACCCGGCGCTTCGCGCCAGGCTTGGCGGCGCCGCGCGCGACGCCGTCGCGGAGTACAGTTGGGACCGGCGCGCCGAACGGCTCGAGATCCTCTTCAACGACGTCCTCGCGCCGACACGATGATTTCCGATCGACTGATTGCGCTCGTCCGCTGCCCCGAGTGCCGCGGCGCCCTCGCTCGCCGCGCCGACGCTCGGAGCGAGCTGACGTGCCAGGGCTGCGGCCGCCTCTACCGGTCACCGCGCGATGAGTATCTGGACCTGCGCCCGGCGGACGCCTTCACGGAGCAGACGAAATACCTCGACGAAGCGCTGCATGCCGACGCGCGCCACGAACGCGTGTCGCCGCCGCTTCTCGGATCGAAGATCCGCAACGACATGCTGCGGAAGTTTCTGCGGCCCGGGCCCGGCGACCTCGTCGTCGACCTCGGCTGCGGCAGCGGGCGCGCGCTCATCTGGAACCGGGACCTCGGCGCCGAGGCGATCGGCATCGACATCAGCCCGTTTTTTTCCGAGGACGCGCGCCAGGGCGTGCCACTGCTTCTCGGCGACCTGCGGCGTCTGCCGTTTGCTGACGGGACGTTTTCGAAAGCCTGGTCGCTCGACGTGCTCGAGCATCTCTCCCCCGAAGCGTTGAGAGGGATGCTCGCCGAAGCCAATCGTGTGCTTGCGCCAGGGGGCGGGCTCTTCGTCTACACGCACGTTCGCAAGAACGCACCCGTCGCAGTGGGCCTGCGCTGGATCAATCGGCTCGCGCGCGGACTCGAGCGTCTCGGCCTGATCGACATGCGCCAGGAACGCCTGCGCAAATCCGATCACCTCAATCCGCTCGCCGACGTGCCGGATCTCGAGCGGGTCGCGCGGGATTGCGGCTTCCGCATCGCGCGGATTACGTTCTACACGCCGATTGTCGGCGGGTTCGTCGAGAACATCCTGATGCGCGTCGCCGAACGCGCAATGGCCCGGCGCGCCGCGCGCCGCCTCGATCCGGGAGTCAGCCCTGCCGATGCCGACGCGACCGCGGTTCGAGAAGCGCGATCGGCCGCAAAGGCCCAGATCGCGCGCAGCCCCGCAACCTACGGCGCGCTCCGCGCGCTCTCGTTTGCGATGCGGCTCGACCTGCTGCTCTTCGGACGCATTACGTCGGGTCCGTTCTTTGCGCTGCTGGAAAAAGAAGGCGGCTCAGGGCTCAAGGCTCAGGGCTCAGGCAAAAGCTTTCTGCCCTAATTAGATGAGTATGCTCTTCCCTGAGCCTTGAGCCATGAGCCCTGAGCCGTGAGGATTCTGTACGCCGCCATCGACCAGACCGTCCCCGGCACGACGGGCGGGTCGGTGCATGTCACGGCGGTCGCCGAAGGACTCGCCGCGCTCGGGCACGAAGTGCACGTGCTAGTGACCCCGGGCGACGGACCGTTTCCCGCCGGCGGCTCCCACCCGGTCCAGTGGATCCCGATGGCGCCACCGCTTGGCGCGAGGCAACTCCGGTGGATGCGCATCGGCGACGTCCGGCGAATCGTTTCGAGGCTGCAGCCGGCCGTGGTCATCGAGCGGTACTACAACTTCGGCGGTGAGGGCGTGATGAGCGCCGCCGCGTCCGGTGCCGCAACTGTGCTCGAGGTCAATGCGCCAGTCATCGATCACGACGGGTCGGTGAAAGGCCGGATCGATCGCGCGCTTCTCCTCGAGCCGATGCGGCGCTGGCGCGAAGCCATCTGCGCGCGCGCCGATCTCATCGTCACGCCGAGCGCAGCCATTCTGCCCAGAGACACGCCGGCCCGAAAAATCGTTCGGCTCGAGTGGGGCGCCGACACCGACCGGTTCCGGCCCGACGCCCCGGGCACGCCGCCATTCGAGCGGCCGGCAACGACGGTCGCGATCTTCGCGGGGGCGTTCAGGAGCTGGCACGGCGCCGTGAATCTCGTCCGCGCGCTGCGCGACTTGCACGCGCGAGGCCGGTCGGACGTCGGCGCCGTATTCGTCGGCGACGGACCCGAGCTCGGGCGGTACAGGACCAAGCCGCCGACCTTCCGAACATCGTCTTCACCGGCGCCGTGCCGCACAGCGCGATGCCGGCGTGTCTGACAGCCGCCGACATCGGCGTCGCGCCGTTCGAGATCGGCGCGCACCGCCCGCTGTCGCTCGGGTTCTACTGGTCGCCGCTCAAGATTTTCGAGTACATGGCGGCCGGCCTTCCCGTGGTGGCGCCCGCCGTCGACCGGATCCCGTCGATCGTTGGCGATGGCCGGGAAGGAATCCTCTACGACCCTGCGCAACCAGGGGCGCTGGCCGGTGCGCTCGAAAAACTGAGCGACCCCGCAATCCGCCTGCCGCTTGGCCGCGCCTCCCGCGACCGGGCGGTCCGCGACTACAGTTGGAGGGCGCACTGCGAAGCGCTCGACCGCGCGATCCAGAGACTGCTGGCGTGACGCGACTCCTCCTGGCAAGCGACTCGTTTCCACCCGTCTGCGGAGGGCAGTGGCTGGAGCACCTACGAGCTCGCGCGCGGTCTCCGCGCGCGCGGCCACGACCGTGATCGTGGTCCAGCCCAGGCCCGGCGAACCGGCCGGACGTCGTGAGCGCGAGTACGACGGCCTTCGGGTACTCGAGTTCGGCTTTCCGGCGCCGCCGCTCCCCTACGTCAGGAACTACTTCAAGAACGAACGGCTGTATCCAGCGTTCACGGATGTCCTCTCCGACATCATCGAGCGCGAGCAGATCGATCTGGTCCACGGCCAGCACGTCTTGACCGGCCTCCCGGCGATCGAAGCCGCGCACCGTCACCGCCGGCCGGCCGTCTGCACCGTTCGCGACTACTGGCCCGTCTGTTACTGGTCCGATCTGATTTACACCCGCAGTGGCACATCGCTCTGCCCCGCGTGCTCGGCGGGGATGATGACGCGTTGCATCCGGCCTCGCAGTCGGAGCGCTCTGGCCGCTGGCGCTGCCGATGATTCCCTACATGCGCGGCAACCTCGCGCGAAAACGATCGGGCCTCGCCGCCGCTGACGCCATCATCGCCGTCAGCACGACGATTGCCGCCGATCTTCGGGCCCGCGCGCCGGAGATCTGCCGCCACGCGGCTCGAGATCATCCCCAACCCGGTCGACGTCGCCGGCGCTGCGCGCGCGCGCGGCATCCGCGCCCCCGCCGGCCCAGGGTCCCTACGCGCTCTATCTGGGCAAGCTGGCGCCGAACAAGGGCACCTCATCGCTGGTCGACGTCGTCGAACGCGCGCGCCTCGACTGGCCGCTCGTCATCGTCGGCGACGGACCCGATCGCGCCGACCATCGAAGCCCAGGCCGAACGCTCGCAATGTGACATTCGCTTTACCGGGTGGGTCGACCAGGGGCAGACGACCGCCTGGCTCGCGCACGCTTCACTACTCATCTTCACGTCGCGCGGCCCGGAGTCGCTCAGCCGCGTGCTGCTCGAGGCCAGCGCCCTCGGCGTGCCGATTGCCGCCATGAACACCGGCGGCACACCCGATATCGTGAAGCACGAGGAGACGGGGCTCCTGTCGTCCGATGCTGAAGCATTGGCCGGGGACGTGAAACGCCTGCGAGCGGATGGAGAGCTTCGCGCGCGGCTCGGTCAGGGAGCCCGGCGCCTGGCCGAGCAGTCGTTCGACCGAGCGTCAGTCGTTGGACGAATTGAATCACTCTACATGGAGCTGATCTCCAGACGCTCATGAAGAGGCCCGTGATTCGCGTCGCCGTGGTCGCCCGATCCGTGTTCCCGCTGCATGGACTCGGCGGCCTCGAGCGCCACGTCTATGACCTCGTGCGCTATCTGGCCGAAGCCGGCGTCGAGACGACGCTCGTCACGCGAACACCCAAGGAAAACCACGCGGCCGAGGAGATTCATCCACGGATCACGCTCGCAACCGTCCCGTATCGAACGTTCCCGCTGGCGGGACGGCGTGGGACGACGGTGATCGATCGAAGCACGGCGTACCCGCTCTTCGGTCTGCGCGCGGGCCGACTGGCCTGGCAGCTCGTCCGCGATGGCAAGATCGACATCGTCCATGGCCTTGGCGCGAGCGTGCTCGGCTACGCGCGCCGTCGCGCGACGAGCGCGGCGCCGCTCGTCCTGAACCCGCAGGGGCTCGAGGAGTTCGGCGCCACCAACCCACGGCGGGCTAGGCTGAAGCGCGCCGGCTACTTGCCGCTTCGCCGCGCCGTTCGGATCTGCGCGAAAGCGGCCGATCGCATCATCGCCACCGACCGGGCCCTCGAGCCGATCGTCCGCCAGCATCTCCATGTGCCAGCCGAACGTGTTCGCGTGATTCCAAACGCGCTCGATCTTCGCTCGATGGACCGGATCGCGACTGCCGCCGACGCGGCGCGGGTGCGACTGGCGGCCGGCATCGGCCGCGACGATGTGGTGCTGTTGAGCGTCGGGCGGATCGAGGAGAACAAGGGCTTTCATCATCTGGCCGCGGCGCTCGGCGCGCTTGCTGCGCACGGCGGACGCCTGCCGGAAGGTCGATGGCGCTGGGTGATCGTCGGCGATGGACCGTTTCGGGGGCGGCTCGAGCAGGCCATCAGAGAAGCGAACCTCGGGAGCGCCGCCCTGCTAGCGGGACGACTCGAGGACAAGGACCTTCACGCCTGGTACGAAACCGCGACGCTCTTCGTGCACCCGACGCTCTACGAAGGCAGTTCGCTCGTCACGCTCGAGGCGATGGCCCACCGCCGCGCCGTCGTCGCCACCAACGCGGGTGGCCTGCCCGACAAGGTCAAGCCGGGAGTGAACGGGTGGCTCGTCGAGCCCGGGGATGCGTCGGCGCTTGCCGCCGCGATCAGCGGCGCGATCGATATTCCCCGACAGCTCACTCAATTCGGGCAGGCCGGACGTCGAATCGTGGAGAACGAGTTCTCGTGGGATGCGGCGGGACGAGCGACGGTGGCTCTCTACGAGGAACTGCTCGCGTAGCCCGTCGTCGTCGCTTCGTCCGGCTAAAGCCGGACACTACGAATACCGGATCGGTCGTAGTGTCCGGCTTCAGCCGGACTTCACTGAATGGCGAAATCGATGCTGACGTTCATCGTCACTTCGACCGGCGCGCAGTTGAGCAGCGTGCCGTCGAACTGCCACTGACGGACCGCTTCCATCGCCGCGTTGTCGAGATCGGGGTTGGCGGATTTGACGACGTCGACCTCGCGGACGGTGCCGTCGACGGCGATCGTCGCCTTCAGCAGCACCTTACCCGCGGTGCTCGATTCGCGGAGGCTGGCTGGATAGATCGGCCTCGCGTCCTTGATTTTGCGCGGCGGACGGACGCGGCCTCCGTTCGCGGACGCCTGGCAGCCTTCCAGATCCTTCTGAAAGGCGGCGCGGCTCAGGGCCGGTTGGTCCCGCCGGCGCTCTGGGGCGGCTTCCGTCGCGCCGGCCGGGAGCGCCGAAGCGCGTACCGAGATCGTCTCCTGCAATTCCCCGAGACTCAGCGTGACGTCGCGGCTGACTTTCTTGCCCGTGAGGACGACCGAGTCCTCCGATTTCTTGAAGCCCGGCATCGTCGCCATTAGGGCGTAGTTATCCGCGGGCAGCGGTACGAACTCGAACTTGCCGGTGCTGTCGCTCTTGACCTCGAACTTGGCGCGTGTCTGTGTGTTCGTCAGCGCGACCGTGGCGTCCGCCACCGGCGCGCCCGTCTGATCGAAGACCTTGCCTGAGAACGCGACCGGGCCGGTCTGCGCGGCGGCGAGGGCGACCGTGAACGTCATGAGCGCGGCGCCGGTCGCAAGACGGGCGGCGCGCGTAGTCGGCGTGCGAGTGAGACGGGCATCCAACATGGCGCGAATTCTCCTTTCGAGACTCGAGGTGCGGGCGATGGCTGGAGCGGGAAGCCGCGGTGCAGCTTCGGCCTTGAGGAGCCGAGCCAGCTCCAGGAGATGCGTGGCGTAGTCAGGACCGGCGACGCCGCTTGTCAGGACCTCGTCGTCGCACGCCTGCTCGCTTTCCTGGCGCAGGCGATCGCAGGCGATCCAGAGGAGCGGGTTGAACCAGTAGGCGGTGCGCAGGATCTCGCCGGCGATCTGCACGACCCAGTCGCCGCGCCGGATGTGCGCGAGCTCGTGCCGCAACACGATCGCGACCCGATCTTCCGTCCACGATCTGGCGGCGCGCGGCAGAATCACCTTCGGCTGCAGCAACCCCCAGGTCACGAGGAGCGATGGATGATCGCTTTCGAGCAGGCGCACCGGACGGCGCAAGCCAAGCTCGCGCCCGATCGCGTCCGCACGCTCGGTCCACGTGCCGGATTCGACGGCGCGGGCTCGGGAGGCGAGAAACCTGAGGCGCGTCAACCCGACGCCGAGGATCGCCAGGCTGAAGACGGCGCCGGCCACCCACGTCGGAGCCAGCCACGCTGACAACCGGAAGCGGCGCTCGGAAGGCGCGGCAATCGTCACGGTCTCGGAGACCGTGATGGGCGAAGTCGCAGTACCGGAGCGCTCGCCTGACGCCGGCGTGGTCGGCACGGGCGCCACGGCGGAAGCGGGCACCATCACACCCCAGGTCGGTACGATGAGCTCGAGCAGCGGCATCGCCAACGCGCATAGCATCGCTGACGCGACGATGGAGTGACGGGCTGCCGCCGAGTGCCGGCGCATCGCCGCCGCAAGCGCGAGGCCGGCGAGGATCACGAGCGAGACCTTCAGTGTGCTGCCGAGAAGAAACGTCATTTCGATTCTCCCTGCTTTCCGGTGCGTGCCTTCGCCACCTGCTCGGCGATCCGCGCCAACTCTTCCTCGGTAACACGAGCCCCCTCGCCGCCGAGGAGCGCACCAACGACATTCTCGACCGAGCCGTCGAAGAACGTCTCGACCAGGTGGCGGAGGGCCGACTTGCGCGCGGCCCGGCGATGCACGGCTGGCAGGTAGATGAACTTCGCGCCGTGTTCCTCGTGCCGGACGTGGCCCTTTTTCTCGAGCACCCGCAGCTGCGTGCGCACAGTCGAATAGCTGGGATTGCCCGGCAGGTCCTCCATTACTTCGACGCCACTGGCGCGGCCCCGGCGGTAAAGGATGTCCATGATCTGCCGCTCGCGGCGGCTCAGCGTGGTCTGCAGTTTTTGTGTCATAAGCCCGTTCAATGTTATTTTTATAACATCGATGCGAGAAAAATAACACTACCGGCTGCCACTGTCAAGCCCCGTCTGACAGGGTCGGGCTCAGGGCTCAGGGCCCAGGCTTTGGGCTTTGGGCTTTAGCAATGCAAGAGCGTTTGACCACACTCTCGAAGGTTTTGCGAGAGCCCTGAGCCTTGAGCCCTGACTCCTGATCCCTGAAGCTATAGTTGATCTCAGTGTTGAACGCCCTGCGGCGGACAGTCGAGGACCTTGCCCGGGTCGAGGCGGCACCGCAACGGACTGCGGTGGCGCTGGCGCTCGGCGTCGGCCTCAGTTTTTCGCCGCTGCTCGGGTTGCAGATCCTGCTCGGCATCGGCGCGGCGCTCGCGTTCCGGTTGAGCCGCGTTGCCGTCCTCATCGGGCTCTGCGCCAACGTGCCGTGGGTGATGGTGCCGTGGTACACGGGCACGACGGCGGCGGCCGCGACATTCCTCGGCACCACGTCCACCGTGGACCTGAGCGAACGTCTCCGGCGGATCTTCTCCGTTCCGTTTTACCAGGCGGCGTTCTGGGGACACGCCGCCGATCTGCTCAATGCTTTTTTCTGGCCGTTTCTCATCGGTCCGTCGCTCGGAGCGCTGACGCTCGCGACGATCACCTATGCGGTTGCCTTACGGGTCCTGACCGAACGCGCGAGGCTGAGGGCGGAAGGCGCCGGCGCGGATGCTTCAGTCCTTCCGGGCGGCGCAGAGAAGCGAGCTGCCGATGGGCATGTCGACGACGCGTAAGGCGCGCGCCTCGAGCTGCAGCAGCAGGCTGAGCAGTCCGTTGATCGGAGCCGGAGGAAGGACCACATCGGTGCCAGCCTCCTCGGGCGTTGCGAGACCCACAAGCCGCTGTCCGGTCCGGACCGTCAGCATCAGCGGAAAGAGAAACGCATTCGAGTAGGTCAGCCGCGTGACGCGGAACCCGGCGTGCGTGAGCACCCGGCGCAGGCGGCGGCGCGTCGACCGCCGGACCTCGGCGCCGAAGACCGAGTGATTGCCACGCAGTATCCTCAGCGCCGCCACATTGACGATGAGTGTCCCGCCGGGCTTGAGGACGCGAAAAATCTCGCCGAGCGCCGCTGCTTCCTGCTCTTCGCTCAGGCTGTAGAGGACATCGAACGCGGTCACCAGATCGAAGCGCTCGCCGCCAAACGGAATGCCGGTAATCGAGGCCTGGGCCACCGAGCGCTGCCCGTAGGCGTGGGCAAACTCGAGGCCGCGGTAGGAGAGATCGAAGCCGGAGGCGCGGCCGAACTCGGCGAGCATGACGAGGTTCGCCCCAGTACCGCAGCCGCAGTCCAGGATCCGCGGGTCCGGCCGCTTGGCGAGCGCCTCCGCGATGAGCGGGCGCGCGAAACCGCGCAGCCCCTGCCACCAGAAATGCTGCTGCTCGACCCGGTAGGTGGCTTCGAGCAGACGATCCATAGTGTGTTAAGGTCTTGCTCGGGCTGCCTCACGGCAACCCGAGGCCTGAGCGGCGCGGCCGACCGACGGTTCCTCCCGCGCACGCATTCTATCCGACGTCCATTCTTCTGAGAGCAGCTGTGGTCGAACGCGAGTGGCGGGAAGCAGGCGATATTCGCCCCTCGGCCTTCACGCTGGCGGTCATCATAGTGGTGGCCGCGCTGCTGCGCTTCGTGGCGCTCGGCTCCGGCATCCCCTTCAACATCGGCGTCGACGAACCGGAAATCATGTCCCGCGTCGTTCAGATGATGCGGAGCGGTGATTTCAACCCGCACTTCTTCGACTACCCGGGACTCTACTTCTACGTGCAGCTCGGGGTCGCCGTGCTCCGCTTCCTTGCTGGCGCCACGAGGGGCGAGTGGAACGCGCTCGATCAAGTCGATACGCCAGACTTCTACCTCTGGGGGCGGGCGGTCACGGCAATCCTGGGGACGCTCACGGTTCTGCTCGTCTACCGCGTCGGCATGCGTTGGGGTGCCCGGCACGCGGCACTCGCCGCGGGACTGATGGCGGTCATGCCGCTCCACGTCCGGGAGTCGCACTACGTGCTGACGGACGTTCCAGTCACCTTCTTCGTGACCCTCACGCTCCTGCTGACGCTTGGCGCGCACGAGCGGGAGCGCGCGACGAGCTTTGCCTGGGCGGGCGCCGCCGCAGGGCTTGCGGCAGCCACCAAGTACCCCGGCGCGCTCGTCATCGTCGTGCCGCTCATCGCTGTCTGGATGACGCTCGGCACCAAGCCCTCGAGGCTGATGGCATCGCTCGCCGTCCTCGGCGGCGCGGCCGCCGCGTTTCTCGTCGCCGCGCCGTACACGATTCTCGATCTGCCGGCATTTCTCAACGGCTACGCGCATCTCGCCGGCTACTACGCGCCCAAGCGCCTCGCCGAACCCGCGTCGGTGACCTACTACAAGCATCTCTCCCGCAGCATGGACTGGCCGGCGTTCCTGCTGCTGCTCGGCGGGCTTGGCCTCGGCGCCGTCCGCGCGATTCGCGGTCCGGGCCGCGTCCGATGGACCGTCACGATCGTCTTTCCGCTGCTCTACTACTATTTCCTGTCCGGCCAGACGCTGGTGTTCGGCCGCTACCTGCTGCCGCTGCTGCCGTTTGTCTGCGTGCTGGCGGCGGCGGGGACCGTCTCCGGGGTCAGCCTCCTCCGCCGCTTCGACATTCCTCGAGCGCCGCGCACGGCGGTGATCGCCGCGCTGACGGCCGCGGCACTGCTGCCACCGGCGTGGCAGTCCATGAACTTCGTCCGGACGATCGCGCGCACGAGCACGGTCGAGCAGGCGTACGACTGGATCCTCTCCAGCGTCCCGAAGGGCTCCTCGATCGTCATCGAAACGCAGGCATTGCTCCTCTCACCGAAAGCCTACAAGGCGCGAAACGTGCCGCAACTCGTCCTCGACTCCCGAGGCCCGGGTGACCGCGACGCGTACGTCAAGGACGGCGTCGACTACATCGTCTCGTCCTCGCAGAAATATGGCGACGCGATCACCCGCCCCAAGGATTTTCCGGATCTTCACGGGGCCTATTCGAAGCTGTTCGCTGAGAGCCAGGAAGTGATGCGGTTCACGCCGAGCGCCGAGCATCCGGGGCCGGAGATTCGAATATTCAGACTGCGATAGGGGCTGGCACCGTGGCCCGTGGCCCCCTGGCACTCTTATTTCGGTAGGATCGTGATATCCGTCCGCCGCCGGAGCCCGGCCACCCATTCCCGCACGAGAGCAGCCGTCCGCTCGTCGAGGAGACGCCTCCTCGCCTCGTCGCGCACTTCCTCATACGGCCGCAGCGAGCCGTTGCGCATGAACTCGGATTCGTGCGACGCGTAGTAGCGAGCGACT
Organism: uncultured Acidobacteriota bacterium; assembly: GCA_963773005.1. GTDB lineage: Bacteria > Acidobacteriota > Vicinamibacteria > Vicinamibacterales > 2-12-FULL-66-21 > DATBJJ01. Next base: position 199,345 of record CAVYZR010000008.1, on the reverse strand, counting down.
TCGTCATCGCCTGACTGATAGGACCCGCCGAAGCGTTGCCGGACGTAGCTCTCGATACGCAGGTCGTCACGGATTCGGGAGCGGAGCTCGTCGATGGTCACGCCCGTTTCTGTCATCGCCTTCTCGAACGCCGACTGACTCTCGAATCGGGCCTGGATGGGCGCGAGCCGCGCGTCGACCTCGGCCGCAGGTGGCTCCGGCGGCTGGTAGCGGTTGACTTCGATCAACTGCAGCCGGCGCTCGATGATCGCATCGAGCGCCGCCCGTACCCGATCCTGACCGCCCGGCGCATCAGGGACCAATCCGAACCGGATCGCCGCGGTGACGTCCGAGAGTGTGATCGGCTCCGCCACGACGACGGCGAGAACGCGGTCGATGATCTGCGCGCGAAGCGGCCCGGCGAACGTGATCAGCGCCGCGAGCGACAGAACCCACGTGATCCGTGTCGTCCGTGTGATCCGCGACAGCATGATCCGTGTTGTCTGTGTGATCCGCGGCACCTTGATCTGTGTTGTCCGTGTATTCCGTGGCCCCAGGACTCGTGTCGTCGGTGTGATCCGCGGCACTAGAAGGCCTGCCCGAGACTGAAGTGGATAGCCGTCGGCGGCTCGAGCACGCCGGCGACCACGCGGCGATCCAGCTTGAACCCGAGATCGATTCGGATCGGGCCGACCGGCGACTTGTAGCGCAGGCCGAACCCGTAGCTGCCGCGCAGTTCTCCCATGTCGAACTCGTTCACGCGCCGGAAGACGTTGCCGCCGTCGAGGAAGACGACGCCGCCGATATCCTTCCAGACCGGAAAGCGCAACTCGCCATTGAGGAGCACGACGGCGTTACCGCCAAGCGGGAAGCCGTCGGGACTGATCGTGTTCGGGGCGCCGACGCTGTCGAGCGCGAAGCCGCGAATCGTCGTGTCGCCGCCGGCGAAGAAGCGCTCGCTGGCCGGCAGGTCGTCGACGGTGACGGGCGGGAGCGGAAGCGGATTGCCGTCGGGCCCTGTCGGCTGGACCTCGCGTGGGAATCCGTTGGCAAGACCAAGCGCGGCACGCGAGGCAAACACAACTGTCCGGCGACCTGGCAGTTTATGGAACGTAAACCCCTGGACGTAGGTCTTGACGAATCCGACCTCCCCGCCGAGCGCGCGCGCCGCCAGGCTGCCTTCGCCGCTCAGAAACGTGCCCCGTGTCGGGTCGAGCAGGTCGTCGCGCGTGTCGCGGGCGAGCGCGCCCGAGAAGCCCGACAGGCGGACGTCCGGAAACAGCCGGTCAATCGTCGCCTGATCCTCGAGGCTCAGGCGCTCGTCGAAGGTTCGGGTCGAGCTGAGCGAGTAGCGTCCGCTGACTCGCAGCGACGGCGACAACCGCCGCACCACGTCGACGTTCACGCCCCTGCGCGCGAAGTTGAATGTCGTCCGCGCAGCCTGCTCGATGACCGCGTTGACCATGAAATCGTTGGCCCCGAACCAGCGCGGCTGGCGATACGTCCCGACCACCCGGAACTCGATAAAGCCGGAGTTGCTGCTGGGGTCTTCGGGATCGTCGGAACCCTGATTCGGCCGGAGACTGACGCGCGTATACAGGTTCACCGAACGATTGGCGCCGAAGAGATTCCGCCGGCCGATGTCGAAAAAACCGCGCGGCGCAAACTCGACATTGTCCTCAGCCGTCCCGTCGGGACCCTGGCGCAGAATCGTGAACGCCTCGACGCCGCCGCCGTAGCCAATCGACGTCGCTGGCGCTTCCTCGACGGTCACGAGCACGTCGTGCTCGTTGCCGGCGCCGTGGGTCAACGGGGTGATCTGCACGCGGCGAAACAGTCCCAGCGCGCTCAACCGCCGCCGGCTCTCGAACTGATCCTGCAAGCCGAGCGGCCCCCCCGGTTTGAACTGCAGCTCACGCAGGATGACGTCCGGCTTGGTATGCGCGTTCCCGACGATGAGGATGTGATCGACGATGCTCTGAGGACCCTCCTGGATGGTGAACGTCAGGTCGACACGTGTGTGATCCGCGCTCGCGCTCAACGCGACGTTGACCGCGACGGCAGCAAAGCCGCGGTTGAGGTATTCGACGATGAGCGCGTCCCGCGCATCGACGATGCGCGGCTCGAAATACGGATCGCCGGCAGCGATCTTGACGAGCGGCCTCAGCTCGTTGGCCTGGATCGCCGACGTGCCGAGAATCCCGACGTCGCCGACCGTCGATTGCGAACCTTCGGTGACGACAATCGCAGCCCGCACGTAGGCGTGTCCCGGCACAGAGGCGTCGGCTGTTCGCGGCGCGTCGGTTTCATTGACCCCGGACTTCAGGTCGACGGAGGCAAAGCCGCGCTGGCGGTAGAACTCCCGGATCACAGTGACGCCGGCGCTGAGTTTCGACTCGACGAACAATTCGCCGGGCTGGAGCGCGACGAGCGCCGCCACCTCGCTGACCGGCACCGCGCGAACGCCGCGGATTTCGGTGGGTGCGGCGACGCGGTATTGCAGGCCCCGGTTGACCTCGAACACGATCGTGAGCGCCGCGTCGGTCGGTTCACGGCGGACGGTCACATCCGCCTTCCAATAGCCCTCCTGACGGAGATAGTTCTCGATTCTCGTCTCGGAGTCTTCGAGCAGATCCTCGTCGACCGATCCTTCCCGCTCGAGTGGCGCCAGCTCCTTCAGTCGATCGGCTGGTACGGGCGCGCCGCCCTTGAAATCAAACCGAACGGTCACTGGTAAGCCAGTCGTGATCGCGATCACGAGATCCACCGTCCGGCCATCATCTGAGGGGTCGGCCTGAAGCGAGCCGTCGGCCTCGTAGTACCGCCGATCCTTCAAGTCGCGAATGTACTTGTTGAGGCGCTCCTGGATGCGCGCTCTCTGAAACACCTGCCCGGGCTGGGCATCGATCTGGCGCATGATCGCTTCGCGAGAGACCTCCGTATCGCGCGCGACAACGACACGGCCGATGACGGCGCGTGGCCCCGAGTCGACCGTGAAGGTCAGGACCGCGCTGTCAGGGTCATGCGCGATCTCGGTCGACGCCTCGACCTTGGCGCGGAGATACCCGTGATCGGCGTACAACTGCTGGACCGTGCGCACCGCCGCGTCGACACGTCCGATCGACGGTGAGGCGCCGTAGCGTTCGGCGACGGTCTCCCGCAGCAGCCCCGACGAAAGGCCCAACGTGCCCTTGAACTCGACCCGCCGAATGTTGTGAAACGGGATCAGGTTGAATCGGAGCGTCACGCCGCCGCTTGCCCCGGAGACGGCCTCTACCTGGACGTCCTGAAAGCGGCCAAGGCTGTAAATATGGGCAATCGACTCACGCACGGCCCCGATGGACAGCGGTTGCCCGACCTGGACTTCGATCAGCTCCAGGACCATCGCCTCCGTCGTCGGCCTGTCCTCGACGAGCAGCCGGACGTCTTCGACCGGCCGGCCGGCATATTGGCCCGCGATGGATTGGCCGCTGGCTGCCGTGGCGGGAACGGTCAAGAGCAACACAGAAGCGAGGAACGGCGCCAGTCGGGAAACGGACCTAGTGTCCCGAATCAGAAATACGTCACCATTGTTCGGGCGGGGCATCCCCGATGGCGGCGTTGCTCCTCCCTTGAATATGCCGAATATTCGCGGTCGTCGCGCCTTGCCCTCGGGGCGCCGCGCTCCGAAAAATTTGGCAACGTATTTCTGATCCGGAACACTAGCAGCCCGTAGTGCAAGTCCAGCTGCATTCGACGGGCGATGCATCGCCCGTCTCGGTGCGACGCCGGACTTCCACCACGGACTGCTAGACATCAGAACCTGTGGCGCACCCGGAAGTCGAGCGCGAACGTGTTGTCGCCAAGCTGCGTGATGACCCAGCCGAGCCGATCGTTCTGGTCGTACTCGAGGACGATGACCTGATCGCGGTCGCCGCTGCTCGTGCCGAGCGCTCGGGCAAATGTCAGGTAGGCGCGATTCGAGATGCGCTTGCCGATGACGACGCGCGCGGACGGCGTCAGCGTGTCGGTCTCGTTTCCGAGCGACGGCGTGATCTGCACGGTGTCGACGCCGAACGCCTCGCCGAGCGCCCGGCCAACCGGCGTCGAGATCGGGCTGACCAGCAGGCGAGCCATACCCTCCCGCAAGAGCGTCTCCTCGGACTGCTGCGCCGCGTTCGAGCGAAGCGCGCGCAGCTCGGCATCCTCCAGGTTGACGTTCTGGCCGAAAAGCAGCGAGATGATGTCCACCTCAGGCAGTGGAGGATCGGCGTTGAGGGCGTAGCTGAAACGGCTGGTCGTGCCACTGACTCCAATGGTCAACCGGTACGGTTGGCCAGGTCGTCGCACGCGAGTCTCGAACTCGATGTCGAAGAATGGTTCGATCCGCGACGGGTTGAAGAAATCGATGCTGCCGCCAGGCGTGACGATGAGGCGGTTGCCCTCGAAGAGCACGTCGCCGCGCTCGATCTCGGCGCGGCCAAACAGCAGCGGACGGTCGTACGTCCCCTGCAGTCTCAGGTCGGCGCTGGCTACCATGTTGGCAACGTTGTTCTGGATGCGCAGGCTCGAGGCCGCAGTAATCGCGACATCGAAGCGCACTGGCAACGCCGCCGACGCCGCGGCCGGAGTGAGCGAGGCCGCCGACGCACCGGCCAGGTTGAAGAGGTCTGGGCTCGTCTCGAGGCGCTTCGACCAGACGCCGTCCTGGACCACCACCGTGCCAGTGAGCACGAGCGCGTTCATGTTCCCCTGCAGCCCGAGATCGGCGTCGATGATCGAGCGGAAGCCTTCCGGATAGCGGAGCGTCATGCGCTCGCCAATCGCCGTCAGGTTCAGGTCGCCGAGCGCAAAGCCGTCTAGCCCGATGCGCCCGCCGAAGACGACGTTCCCCCCGCCGAGCCTTCCGGTCACCTCGTCGACGCGGACGCCACTCGCGTCGAACGAGACCCGTCCATTGATCGATTCGAGCGAGTGCGGCAGCGAGAAATGACGCAGCCGGCCGTCGCTGAGCGTCGCGCTCCCGCCGAAGACCGGACTGGTGAACGTGCCGCCCAACTGCGCTTTGATCGCGGCACGCCCGCGAGTGCGAAGATTGCGGAAAAGCCCCTGCAGGATGCCGAGGTTGGCGTCACCCGTAGCCTGGACGTCAATCGTCTGGTCCTTCAAGCCGAGCCGGCCGTCGAGCGCGAGCTGCGTTCCCTCGCCCGCGAGACGGAAGCGGCCGATCTCAAGGACGCTCCGATCGAGCGTCAGCTCAATGGGCCCATCGTTCTGCACGCGATAGTCGAACAACTTGAGGTCGAGCTGCTCGACATTGGCAACGACCGCGAGCTGGTCACGATTGGCGAGCTCGCCAACGACGCGCATCGTGCCGCGGACGATCGCGGTCGTGAACGGCGACAGCTGTGGCACGAAGAACCGGACGTAAGGGTCGAGCGACGTTTCGCCGAACCGCACCGTCAGCTCGGCGTCCATCTCGTTCGTGAGCGCGATCCGTCCCAGCACTTTCATGTCGAGACGGGGCGAGCCGACCTCGAGGTCGAGCGCCAGCAGGTCCCCGAGAAGATTCAGCTTGCCCGACAGCACGCCGATGCCTTCGTCGCCGGCGAAGAGATCGTCGACGACCAGCTTGACGTCGTAACGCGGTTCGTCGAAGGTTCCGACGCCATTCGCGTTGAACTGCAGGCGGCCCGACAGCGGCGCCCGCGGAAAAGCGACGGTGGCCAGCGCTTCAACCGGGATGCGCGCGCCATCGGCGTTGAACGAGTAGGTGCCGTCCCAGCCGACGTACGCTGCGCCGCTGACGCCTCCAGTGCTCTTCTTGATCTCGATGTTGTCGAGGCGGACGCCGGCGCCCTCGAAGCGCAGCGATGAGGTCGCGCTGTCGAACGTTTCGCCGTAGGCGGTGCCGTTCTCGATATTGAGCCGCCCGAAGCCGTACGGGGTCTGATACTTGCCGTACAGCTGATACTCGCCTGACACCGTGCCTTCGACCGCGTAGTCGTCGAGGCTGAAGGCGTGGCGCAGGTCGACGAGCGGCCGCCGGGTGACTCTGACGCGCGCGTCAATCTCGTCGCCGCCGTCACGCCGCGGGAACCCCAGCGAGAACTGCCCATCGGCGCGAATCTCCGAGTCGCCCTGGGTCAAGGTTGCGTTCGATACAAACACGTAGCTGTTCTCGATCGCGAGGTCCGCGCGACCACTCCCCCAGATCACGTCCCACGCCCTGAAGCGTTCGCCGTTGAGCTTGCCCAGAATACGGGGCCGCTTGAAGGCTTCGAGGAGGACGCCATCGAACTCGCCGTAGCCGCCCATCGGCACGGCCCCAGTGCGCGACCCGAACGCGGTCATGATTCCTGCGAGGACGCGGTCGCTCTCTTGCCAGTCGAGGCTGCTCACGTGGAACGGAATGCGCGACTGCTCGCCAAACGCGGTCTGGCCCTCGAACTCGACATACGTGCGGTTCGAGGCCGCCCAGCTCTTCTCCAGGCGAATCCACTGCGGATCGAGCGAGTAGACGATGTGGCCGGCGATCGGCAGATAGCCGAGCGACAGCTGCGGATTGAACGGGCCCTCTTCATCCGGGAGCGCGCTGAGCTCGGCGACGAGGTCGGCCGGCAGTTCGCGCGTCATCGGCCGCACGTCCGGCGGCGGCTCGATCGTGGCCTCGCCCCGCCCGGTCTTCAGCGCCCATTTCCCGAGCGGCCATTCGAGACGGTTCCGGCCCGACGCGCGGCCCGACAGTCTCAGCCCTTCGGTTTCCAGAAAATCCGTGAGCCGTACAAGATCGACATCCCTGTATTCGACATCCCAGGTCGCGCGCGCGGGCGTCGGCTGGCCGAACGGCGCCATCCGGTAGTCGAAGCGCGCCGCGCCGCCGTAGAGCTCGCTCGTGGCATTTGTGATCTCGAGTCGATCCGGCAACCAGAGGACGGACCCGCGCAGGTTCGGGAACCGCCAGTCGTTGACGCCGGCCACGGCGCTGACGAACGAGCCCTTCAGCTCGCGCCCGCCCTTGAAGAGATGAAACGTGCCGGTAAAGTCTCCGACGCCAGAGACATCGAACTTCTGCCCGTGAAAGAAGATCTCTTTCTGCGTCGGGAAGTCGATGCGTGATTGGAGCTGGTAGAGCTGTTCAGGCCAGCGGCCGAGATCGACATCGCCGGTCCCGACTGTCCGGGCACCGTCGCTCGTGAGCTCCATGCGGTCGAAGTGCACTTTCCCGCCGTTGAGGCTGAACCGCGAGCGCAGGTCGACGCGAAACGGCTCATAGGTCTGAATCTTGACGGTCCCGTTGGTGATCGTGGCGGTGCCGCGATAGTCGTTGGTGACGTCGCTGCGGTGGAGCTGCAGTGTCAGGTTGCGCGCGACGCTGCTCCATGGCGTCGCGTGATCGTCGTAGATGAACTGGCCGCGTGTTGCCAGTGCACGTACTGCATCGTCGTCGTGAACCGGCTCGGGCCGGTGCGACGGTTCTTCGGCATGACTTTCGGGAAACTGTGGCGCCCGCCAGGCCACGACTCGACGACCATTTCCCAATCGGTGAGCGTGACCGACTCGATGATCAGTTTCCTGTTGAACGCAGTCCACCATGGAAGCCTGACTTCGATTTTCTTGGCCTTGAGGAAGGGGCGATCGGTTGGCGTCAGGCCCTCGATGAGCAAGTCCTCGACGACGAACACGCCCGGCGTGAGCTTCGCCGACAGGCGGCCGATGTGCATCGGCCGTTCCATGTACTTGGTTCCCTCGCGCTCGGCGATTTCGCGCAGGTTCGGGCCCAGATCGAAAGTGAACACCGTGGCCAGCAGCGCCGCGATGACGGCGACGACGACCGCCAGCAGCCGCAGCAGGACGCGGCGGACGCGGCGCTTGCGCACCGGCGCTGCCGCGGGCTCCTGCACGGGTTCGGGCGATTCTGCTGGCGCGTTGTCGTTCACAGCTCTATTCGATCACCACGAGCACCCGCCCAGCCTCGACCGACGTGCCCGGCGTCACGGACACTTCGCGGACCGTGCCACCCTTGGGCGAGCGCAGCTCGTTTTCCATCTTCATTGCCTCGACGACCACCACACCTTGACGCGCTGCTACATGGTCGCCTGGATTCACCAGCACGCGAACGACTCGTCCCGGCATCGGCGCGACCACCGCCTGCAGCCCGGCACGACCGGCCTCGGCCGGTGCGCCCCGACGACGGCTGCGCCCGTTCACGATCACCGGAACGGTGCGGCCACCGAGCGTCACGAGCAACTCGCCCTTCGCCGCGCCGGGAGCGATCTGCAGCTCGCGGCCCGGCTTTGCGGCCTCCCCGCCGGAGGGAGAGACACCCAACGACAGACCAAACTCGCCGGCTCGCTCGGCGTGAACCTGGTGCGCCACGCCGTCGATGACGACGCGATAGCGGCCAGGAGCATCGGACTCGACTGCAACGGTCCGGGCAGCGCCGTCGATCTCGATGTCGAAGATCACGCTCGGAGCGCCTCGATGCGCGCCGTCTTCTCCCAGAGGCTGTGGTCCCGGCTCTGCCCCGGTGCCGTCTCGGCCCCCGACCGCGCGCGAAGGTGCGCCTCGATGGCCGCCGCAATCGTCACCAACCGCTTTTCGTCGTCGTCGAACTCGTTGAAGCTGGCGCCCCCTCGAGCAACCATCAGGCGGTCCAGCCAAGTCGTATCGTACTGGCCGTCGCGGTATTGCGGCTGGCGCATCAGCCACACGAAGAATGGAATCGTCGTGCGGATCCCGAGCACCTGGTACTCCTCGAGTGCGCGCGACATCCGGGCGATTGCCGCCGCACGCGATCCGTCCCAGGCCACCAGCTTGGCAATCATCGAGTCGTAGTACACCGGAACGTCGTAGCCCGCGTCCACGCCGCCGTCGTCGCGGATGCCGGGACCCGCCGCTGGCCTCAGTGCTCGAATGCGCCCCGGCGCGGGCAGAAATCCCTGGTCTGGATCCTCGGCATAGATCCGGCACTCGATCGCGTGTCCGACGGGTGTCAGCGCGCGATTCTTGTCGATGTCGAGCCGCTCGCCGCGCGCGATCCTGATCTGCCAGTGCACGAGGTCCAGGCCCGTCACCATCTCCGTCACCGGATGTTCGACCTGGAGCCGCGTGTTCATCTCGAGGAAATAGAAAGATCCGCCGCCATCGCCATCGTCGAGCAGGAACTCGATCGTTCCGGCGTTCGTGTACTCAGCGGCGCGGGCGACGGCAGCCGCGGCCGCAGCCATCTTCTGACGCAACGCGACGCTGACCGCGATCGACGGAGATTCCTCGACGACTTTCTGATGGCGGCGTTGAATCGAACATTCGCGTTCGACAAACGGCACGACCGTGCCGAATCGATCGGCGAGGAGCTGAATCTCGACGTGTCGCGGCCGGGCGAGACGGCGCTCGAGATAGACGCTCGAATCGCCAAACGCCGCGCCCGCCTCTGACCGGGCCGTGCGAATCGCCGCCATCAGCTCCGCGGGCTCGCCGACGACACGCATGCCCTTACCGCCCCCGCCAGCGACCGCCTTGACAACGAGGGGATAGCCAATGCTCTTGGCAACGGCGACAATCTCCGGCTCGGTGGCGGACGCGGCAAACGGCTGATCGGTGCCTGGAACAACCGGGACGCCAGCGCGGATCGCGACCGCTCGTGCCGCCGTCTTGCTGCCCATCAGCGCAATCGCCTCGGGAGACGGGCCGATGAAGGTCAGGCCGCCGTCGCGGCAGGCGCGCGCGAACGCCGCGTTCTCGGCCAGAAACCCGTAGCCGGGATGCACCGCCTCGGCCCCGGATCTGCGCGCGACGTCGAGAATGGCCTCGATGTTGAGGTAACTTCGGGCGGCCTCGTTGGCCCCGAGGTGGAACGCCTGATCGGCCTCACGCACGTGGCGCGCCGCGCGGTCGCAGTCGGAGTAGACGGCGACGGTCGGAAGCCCCATTTCGCGGCAGGCGCGAATCACTCGGACGGCAATCTCGCCGCGGTTGGCGATGAGGATTTTCACTGAGCGACTATTGATCGTCCGTAGCTTCCGCCTTCAGGCGGAAGGTTGAGCGCCGCCACGGCGGAAGGCCAGGACAGGCGAAGTGGCCAGACAATTCTAACGCCGAACCGTTGACGCTCGGTAGCCCGAGAGCCGGAAATCATTGCCTCGACGCGATATAGTGCCACGAACCACACGGGCCACGGTCACATGGGCCACGGACGACACGGATCACACGGATCGGCGTTGATGCGTTGGCTTCTACTAGAACTTGTCTCACAACCGCGAGGGCCGTCTGGAGTGCGAGCGAGCGCGGCGAGCGAGCCACGCGACCGGAGCGCGCCGGCGAAGCGGCGCGCGAGAGAGCGTGTCGGGGAGTCCGAGGGGCGAAGCCCCTCGGGATGACTTGAGCTGAGCCACCAGCCATGAACCAACTCGACCTGCGCGAACGCGTCGCCATCATCACCGGAGGGGCGCGCGGCATCGGCTACGCCGCCGCGGATCGGGCATTGCGTTCCGGCGCCTCGGTCGCGCTCTGGGACATCGACTCGGCCCGCGTCGGACGCGCGGTCGCCGAGCTGGCCCCACTCGGCCCGGTCACCGCGGAGATTGTCGAGCTGAGCGACGCCGCCGCCGTCGCCGGCGCGACCGACGCGACCCTCGCGCGGCACGGCCGGATTGATATCCTCGTCAACAACGCCGGGATCACCGGGGGGAACGCCACGACCTGGGAGCTCGATCCCGACGTCTGGCGCCGCGTGCTCGAGGTCAACCTGACCGGAGCCTTCCTCACCTGCCGCGCCGTCGTCCCGCACATGATCGCGCGCGGCTACGGCCGCATCGTCAACGTCGCGTCGGTCGCCGGCAAGGAGGGGAACCCGAATGCGTCGCACTACAGCGCGTCGAAGGCGGGGTTGATCGGCCTGACCAAGTCGCTGGCGAAGGAGCTCGCGCCGCGCAACATCGTCGTCAACTGCATCACGCCGGCGGCGGCCCGAACCGAGATCTTCGGCCAGATGACGCAGCAGCACGTGGACTACATGCTGGCGCGGATTCCGATGGGCCGCTTCCTCGAGCTCGACGAGGTCGCGGCCTTGATCTGCTGGCTGTCGTCCGAAGACTGCTCGTTCTCGACCGGCGCCGTCTTCGACATCAGCGGCGGCCGGGCGACCTACTAGATCTCACAAACCCCGCCCCGTGTTGTCCGCGGAATCGCACCCAGACAGCTCAAGCATATCGAAATAGCGTTTTCGTTCTCAGTTGGCTACGGCAACTTGGCAGTTCGAATCCCACCAAGTCATCATCAGGTGGCGGGTGCGGGCCGTAACCGATGATGCAGATCTTTTGGCCTTCACCTCGAATGCACCCGACCGGTGGGGTTCGGAGATGCGTCTACTCTTCAGGCGTGACCTTGACAGGCGGTGGGGCGGGGCCGGGGCATTCGGTCCCAACAATGCCCGCCTCGACGGAGTGATCCATGAGCCGGGCGGTCCTCGATGGCTTCACGCTGGCGTATGAGCGCGCCGGCGAGGGTTGCGCGATCGTGTTCCTTCACGGAGCGCTCATCGCCGACGCATTTCGGCCGCTTCTCGCCGAGTCCGCGCTCACGAGCGCGCATCAGTTGCTCGTTTATCACCGCCGCGGTTACGCGGGCAGCACGCACCCCACGGGCGCAATCACGGTTGCCCAACATGCCGCGGACTGCCGCGCCTTGATGAAGCACCTCGGCATCGGACGCGCTCACGTGGTGGGGCATTCATACGGCGGCGCCGTCGCCCTTCAACTGGCGCTTGACTCACCGGAGCTGATCGAGTCGTTGGCGCTACTCGAGCCGGCGGTCTTCGGCGGGCAAGCCTATCTGGATGCACTATCGAAGGGTCAGGAGCGCTTTCGACGGGAGGGCGCCGAAGTCGTGATCGACGACTTCCTGAAGACGCGGTTCGGAGCGGACTACCGCCCCCACCTTGATCGCGTGCTGCCAGGGTCTTTCGCGCAAGCCGTTGCGGACGCCGCGACATGGTTCGAGCAGGAGGTCCCCGGTTTGCGTGCGTGGACGTTCGACGAGCATCTGGCGCACCGGATCACGCAGCCGGTCCTGGCTGTGCTCGGCGGGGAAAGCGACACACTATGGCCTCGCTTTGGCGAGACCCATCGGCGCCTTGGATCGTCGCTGCCCAATGTTGACGGTGTCGTCATTTCAGGTGTGAACCACGCGATGTTGATCCAGGATCCCGCTGCGGTCGCCGCGTCACTTGCCACGTTCTACCGGCGCCATCCAGTTTCCCGCTGACATCGCGCAAAGCTCGCGCGGCTTCGATCCGTGACCCTCGGCCTGCCCGGCCGCATCTCACGCCGACACCAACCAGGGTCGAAAATCGCTCACGCTGATGGAGCAGCGCGCCGATTTTCATCGTCCTTCACGGGCCGCAGGCCCACGTCAACAGTTGCGAATTCCGTCCCTAACACCCAGCCAATTAGCCTCAATAAATAACTGACGAAGCGATCGAAAGAGACCCCATCGTCGCCTATCATCTCCCCTTATTTCGACAGCTCGGAGCTGAGCATTTCCGCGCGGCACGCGGCGCTGACGATGTTGAGGGTGACAGGCAGTATCTGGATGCTCGAGAATGTCGATCGCAGAACAGGCGACTGGGCAGGCGGCCACTGCCCTGCGGCGGCACCGACGACGCTTGCGGCGCCTCTATCTCACCGAACCCCGTCCGTGTTATCCGTGTAATCCGCGGCTCTACCGCGGCTCTACTTCTTGGCCGGCGGCGGCGGGGGCGGCGGCATCGGCTTCGCGATTCTCGCCGACTTGATGTAGTCGAGCGACGGGAACGCTTTCGTCAGATAGGCATTGCCCTGCGTCTGGATCAGCCCCTGATCCGGGTTCTGGCCATGCTCGGCGTTGATCTTGTCGACGACGTCCATGCCCGACACCACCTGGCCGAACGGCGCGAACCCCTGCCCGTCGAGGCCGGCGTTGTCCTTGAAGTTGATGAAGAGCTGCGTCGTGCGTGAATTCGGGCCGCGCGTGGCGAACGTCACGAAGCCCCGCTTATTGCTCTGCGTCACCGGATCATCGGAAATGTTCGAGTCGCGCCAGACCGCGTTGAGCTTTGGATCACCGTGGATGCCGAACTGGACCATGAAGTTGGGAACGACCCGGAAGAAGCGCGCGCCGTCGAAGTAGCCGTACTTCACCAGGTTGTAGAAGCGATCGGCGCCAATCGGTGCCCAGGCCCGAGTGACTTCAATGACGAAAGGGCCGACCGACGTGTCGAAGTTCGCGCGGAAAGTGGCCGGCGCCGTTTCCTTCAGCTTCGCCGGCGTTCGGAGCGCGGGATTGACCACGGCCGGCTTGGCGGTCGCGGGCTTCGCGGGAGCCGGCTTTTGCGTGGTGGGCGCGGGTTTGGCCTGACTTGGCGTCGATGTCGCGGGCTTGGCCGTCGATTGCGCAAAGGCGAAAGTCGTAAACAGCGCGACCACCGCGGCGCTCGTGATTGCTGCTGCCCTGTTCGAACGAGCTGTCATCGATGTCCTCTCTTGATTAGACCTTGTTCGGATCGGGATGCACCCACGGGCCGCGATACGGCCGCTGCAGGCGCTTGTTGGCTTCCTCGTCCCCGACGACGACGCCCTTGGCATGGTCCCACTGGAGCGAGCGGCCGAGGTCGAGGGAAATGTTGGCCAGGATGCAGGCGGCCGTCGACATGTAGCCCTGCTCGATGTCGGCCACCGGATTGGCGCGCGATGCGGTGCACTCGAGAAAATTCTTCATGTGCCCGCGAATCGCTGGCGCGACGTGCCGCTCGAGGTCCTTCTCGGTCTTGTCCTCCGGAAACTGCTCGAGCTCCATGACGACGTCTTCGTGAATCGGCGCCTCGCCCTTGGCCTGCGGAATGTAGTCGAACGAGTTGACGCTGGCCTTGAGCGTTCCCTGGTCGCCGTAGAAGGTCGCGCCCCACGGATAGGCCGGATCCGGTGAGCTTCCGTACGACCGGTGCGTCCAGACGACGCGGAGATTGGGAAAGTCGAACGTCGCCGTCTGCGTGTCGGTGATGTTGGCCTTGCTCTTCTTGTCGACGAGGATCCCGCCGGTCGAATCGATCTTGGTCGGCATGCCGAGGTCGAGCATCCAGCGCACCATGTCGAGCATGTGCACGCACATGTCGCCGAGGATCCCGTTGCCGTATTCCATGAACGCGCGCCAGCTGCGCGGATGCACGAGCGAGTTGTAGGGCCGCATCGGCGCCGGCCCCGTCCACATCTCGTAATCGAGGTTGGCCGGCGGCGGTCCATCCGGCGGGTTCTGCGTCGCCCGCATGTGGTAGTAGCAGTAGATCTCGACGAGACCGATCGTCCCGAGCTTGCCTTCCTTGATGATCCGATCCTTCGCGTGAATCAGGTGCGGCGTGCTGCGGCGCTGCATCCCCACCTGGACGACGCGCTTGTATTTCCGTGCGGCCGCGAGCATGGCCTGCGCTTCGACGACGTCGACGCTGACTGGTTTCTGGACCCAGACGTCGAGACCGGATTTGACCGCCTCGATCATCGGAAGGGCGTGCCAGTGATCGGGCGTATCGATGATGACCAGGTCGAGGTCACGCTCTTTGAGCAAAGCGCGGTAGTCGGAATAGATTCGCGGGCGCTTCTTCGAGAGTTGCCTGGTCGCGACCAGATCGGCTGCGTCCGACACCATCTGCTTATCGACGTCGCAGAGCGAGACGACGTCGACCGGCGCCACCTGGACGAGGCGCAGGAGGTCGGACTTGCCGTACCAGCCGCTGCCGATCATACCGACCCGCTTCTTCATGTCGCCGAGCTGTCCGGCGTACGACGGAAGACCCGACACGGCGAGCAACGCGGCGCTCTGCTTCAGAAAATCGCGACGATACATGAGCTGCCTCCGAATCCGAGGAGATGAATGTTACCTCAGCCACGGTTCAGGGTTCATGGTTCAGGGTTCAAGGTTCAGGGTTCAAGGTTCAGGGTTCATGGTTCAGGGTTCAGGGTTCAGGGTTCAAGGTTCGCTGTTCAGAATCGTGTGTTGCGACGTTAAATAACAGTAGAGCCTCGAGCAAGGGAACCGTGCATTTGAACCCTACCCGTGAACCTTGAACCGTTGAACCGTGAACCCTGAACCCTGAACCCTGAACTACAGAAATGGCCAAGAAACCGCCCGTCGATCCGCTTTCCGGACCGAAGCTTGCCCTGTCGGGGCAGGTCGTCACGATGGACGACACGTTCAGCGTCCTTCGCCGCGGCACCATTTACATCGATCAGGGCGGCATCGTCGCGGTGCACGACGCGTCGCAGTCGCCACCAGTCGGTTTCGAGTCGACCACGCGCATCGACGTTGGCGGAACGATTTTCCCTGGGCTGATCGAGCTCCACAATCATCTGGCCTACAACGCACTGCGGTTGTGGCACGTGCCCCGGCTCTTCACCAATCGCGGCCAGTGGGGCGGTACCGCCGAGTACCAGCGTCTGGTCACCGGGCCCATGAAGGTGATGGGGTTGACCGAAGACGTCATGCCAGCGCTCGTCCGCTACGTCGAGTGCAAGTGCCTGGTGAGCGGCGTCACGACGACGCAGGGGATCGAGCTCTTCAGCAATGCCGGCGCCCGCCGCTACTACCGTGGTGTTGTCCGGAACGTGGAGCAGACCGACGAAGTGGATCTCCCTGAGGCGGTGACGCGAATCGCCGATGTCGACGCGAAGAGCCCCGAACGTTTTCTGGCACGGCTCAAGAAGCAGACCTGCATGCTGCTGCATCTGAGCGAAGGCATCGACGATACGGCGCGGAAGCACTTCCGCGCGTTGCGGCTGCCGAGCGGCGAATGGGCGATCACGTCTGCGCTCGCCGGCATCCACTGCGCCGGACTCCTCAACGAGGACTTCAAGGTGTTCGGTGGCCGCGAGGCGTCCATGGTGTGGTCGCCGATGAGCAATCTCCTGCTCTACGGCGCGACCTCGCGCGTCAAGTCTGCACGCGAGCACGGCGTGCGAATCGGGCTCGGCTCGGACTGGGCGGTCTCGGGCAGCAAGAACCTGCTCGGCGAGCTCAAGGTGGCTCAGCTCGCGAGCGACGAGATGGATACTGGCTTCTCCGATCGGGATCTGGTGGCGATGGCCACCCGTGATGCGGCGTCGATCCTCGGCTGGAGCAGGGTGCTAGGCTCGATTCGGCCTGGCGCGCGAGCCGACCTCCTCATCCTCGACGGCACGTCCACCGATCCGTACAAGGCACTCATCAGCGCGTCGGAAACCGCGATCTCGCTCGTCACGATTAACGGTGTGCCGCGCTTTGGCACCACGACGCTCATGACGCGGCTGGGCGCATCGGGCGAACGCGTTGCCGTCGGCGGCCGCCAGCGAATGCTCTTCATGGAGCAGTCATCGGCCGACGAGGTCGTCTCGGGGATCTCGCTTGGGCAGGCGAAGCGGACGCTCGTCGATGCGCTGCGCCGGCTGCCAGAGCTGGCGGCTGACCTCGAGAACGCCCGAACGGGCCCAGTGCGGGCGATGACGGACAGGCTCCTCCGTCCGGGACCACCGGTCTGGTTCCTCGCGCTCGACGAGCTCGAGTCGACCGGTTCCGAGCTCCGGCCGCGGTTGCCTGGCTCACAAGGTGCGGTCACCGGGCCGCGCCTCGGAGCGCCGGCCGCACGCGCCGTGCCGCTCTCTCAACTCGTCACGCCGATGACGCTCGATCCCCTCACCGTGGCCGACGACGGCGACTTCCTCGACCGCGTCGCCGCGCAGACGGTGCTACCCGCCTACGTCAGGGAGAATCTCAAAGACCTGTACTAGCCGACACGCGCACCCAGTCTGCGGCGTTCGCTGATTCTTTACAGGAGACCAGGAGATCAGGAGGAATTTCGGACCTGCCCCAGGCACCCCCAGAACAGCTCCTGAACTCCTGAACTCCTGTTCAGACCAGTCATGTCATTCAGGGCTATTGAGGCAGCGCATTGCGCAGGAAGCGCACGAAGTTGCCGTGCGCGATGAGTTGGACGTCGGCCTCGCTGTAGCCCCGCGCGGCGAGTAGCGTCGGAAGCCTGGCGAGGTCCGCGATCGTCGCGACGTCGGAGGGACCCTGCTCGCGGCCGAAGCCGCCATCGAGATCGGACCCGATGCCGCAATGCCTCGCGTTGCCCGCAATCTGGCAGATGTGATCGATGTGGTCGATGATCCGTTCAACGGTGACGCCGGCGCGTTCGGGCGTCGATTCGCCTCGCACCCAGCCGGGGACGATCATCCACGCATCGAACGCCGCGCCGATGACGGCGCCGCGCCCGATGAGCTCGCGGATCTGGTCGTCGTTGAACTGCCGATTGTGGTTGACGATCGAGCGGCAGTTCGAGTGGCTCGCCCAGACGTGGCCACTGAAATGATCGAGGGCGTCGCGAAAACTCTCGTCGCAGAGATGCGTGGCGTCGAGGATCATCCCGAGGCGTCCCATCTCGCGGACGAGCTCGCGGCCGCGCACGCCGAGGTCACCCTGCGCGTTGGTGCCCTGCGCGTACACGCCCGGCCCGTAGTGCCCCGGGCCAACCGCCCGCAGCCCCTGCGCATACGCGCGCTCGAGATGTCCGACGGTGACGAGTGAATCGGCGCCTTCGAGGCTGAGCACGTACCCAATCGGCGCGTCGGCGGCGCCGTTGGCCCACCGCGCCAGGTGACGATCGAGCCCGTCGGCATCCGTGATCTGCACGAGCTCGCCGCGTTCCTCCATCGATCGATACCAGGCGAGTTGCGCCTGAGTCATGGCCCAGGCCTGTTCGGGTGAGTGCCATCCGGGGAACGGGTGCGTCGGTGTGGAGTACCGGGCAATCTGCGTCGCGACGCAGAGGCCGACGCCGCCGCGGCGCATTTCCGCGAACGACACGGTGCCGTTTCGGCGGTCCGGCCGGTCGTTTTGGCCGTGCTCGCGGCCACGGATCTCGTCGATGGGACGCGACAGATCGCGGTTCCATTCAACTGCATTCATCGCCAGGTCGAGGTGCGCGTCTAAGATCAGCATTCTTCAGGGTTCAGGGTTCAGGGTTCAGGGTTCATTGTTCACGGTTCTACACGATCAGGCCCAGCAGTATCACGCCCGCGAGGCCCAGGACCGACACGATCGTCTCGAGCACGGTCCATGTCGCCACCGTTTGCGAGATGCTCATGTTGAAGTACTCCTTCACGAGCCAGAATCCACCGTCGTTCACGTGGCTCGCGATGAGCGACCCGGCGCCAATCGCGATGACGAGCAGATCCTTGTTCGTGCCGGGCATGGCCGTCGCGATCGGGGCCATGATGCTCGCAGCGGTGACGGTCGCCACAGTGGCCGATCCCACCGACACACGCAGCAACGCGGCGACCACCCAGCCAAGCACCATCGGTGAGAGTCGCATGCCGCTCATCGACTGCGCGATCGCGGTGTCGACTCCCGCGGCGTCGAGCACGCGGCCAAACCCGCCGCCGGCGCCGACCACGAGCAGCACACCGGCGATCGGCGGCACCGACTCTTCCGCGAACCGAAGGAGCCGCCTGCGATCGAATCCGCAGGCCGTGCCGAACGTGTACAACGCGAGCAGCGCCGCCAGCAGCATCGCGACCAGCGGACTGCCCGCGAACGCGAGCCACTGACCCAGTGGACCATCGGCGAGCGTCGCCTGCGCCAGCGCCGCCAGCAGCATCAGGAGCACCGGCAGCAGGATCGTCATCAACGTGATGGCGAGCGACGGCGTCCGTGGCGCGGCCACGGCGGTGCTCAGCTGATCCGCCAGCCCCCCGACGTCCACGTGGACTCGCCGGCTGATGAACCGGCCGAACATCGGACCAGCCGCCATTGCCACGGGAAGGCCGATGATGAGCGAATAGAACAAGGTGCGACCGGTGTCGGCGCCCAACCGCTCGATCGCCGCGAGCGGTCCGGGATGCGGCGGCACCAGACCATGCGACACCGACAACCCGGCGATGAGCGGAATGCCGAGACGGAGCATCGGCGTGCCCGTCTGGCGAATCGCGGTGAAAAGCACCGGCGCCAGCAGCACCAGGCCGACCTGAAAAAACACTGGCAACCCAATCAGGAAGCCGGACAGCAGCATCGCCCAATCGAGTCGCTTCTCTCCGAGAGCGCCGACAAGAACCCGCGAGACCACCACCGCGCCGCCCGACTCGGCGAGGAGCTTGCCGATGACCGTTCCAAGACCCACGACCATCGCGATGAACCCGAGCGTATCGCCGACGCCCTGCTGAAACGCGCGAGGGATGTCGGCAAGCGGCATGCGCGCGCCGAGGCCGACGAAAAACGATCCGGCGGCCAGGGCAATGAACGCGGGAATCCTCACCCAGGTAATGAGCAGCACGACCAACGCGACGCCGAGAGCGGCGACCAGCAGCAGCGATGTGACGTCGACGGGGGGCAAGGTCTGGTGAGCTTACAATGTTTTGGTGATGAGCAGTCGCGGAGTGAAGCGCCGTGTCCCGCATCGCTGGCTGACCTGTGGTTCGATCACCATCGGTGTCGGCTGGCTCCTTCTCGGTTCGGTCCCCGGTTCCACGCCGCTCGGCGCGTCGGCGCCTCAGGCGACCGGCTCGTGGCCGCCGGCCCTTCACGCGGCGCCGACCATCTCACCCGTGCGCTCTCCGGAAGACGAGCTGAAGCGGTTCTTCCTCCCGCCCGGGTACCACGTCGAGCTCGTCGCGAGCGAGCCACTAATCGAAGAACCCGTGCTGGTCGACTTCGATCCGGACGGACGCATGTGGGTGATCGAGATGCTCGGCTACATGCCGGACATCGCCGCGACCGGCGAGCGCGAGCCGCTCGGGCGCATCAGCGTCCTCGAAGATCTCGACGATGACGGGAAGATGGACAAGAAGACGGTGTTCCTCGACAAGCTGGTGCTGCCGCGCGCGCTCAAAGTGCTGGAGCACGGTGTGCTGGTCGCCGAACCGCCCAACCTGTGGCTCGCCCGCGACACCGACGGCGATCTCCGCGCCGATACGAAAGAGCTCGTCACCAACACCTACGGCCGCCGGGAAGCCAACGTCGAGCACAACGCCAACAGCCTCGTCTGGGCACTCGACAACTGGATGCACACGTCCGAGACCGACGTCTACCTGCGGTTGAAGAACAACGCCTTCGAGGTGCGCCAGACGCTCGCGCGCGGGCAATGGGGCGCGTCGCAGGACGATGCCGGCAGAATCTACCGCAACTCGAACGAATCAGTGCTGCACGTCGATCTCGTGCCGACACCGTACTACGCGCGAAACTCGAATCTGGTACGGACGCGCGGGAGCTACGAATCGCTCCGCGGCGACAAGAACGAGGTGAACACGGTGTGGCCGGTTCGGCCGACGCCGGGCGTCAACCGCGGCTACCAGGCCGGCGTCCTCCGCCCTGACGGCCGGCTGGCTTCCTACACGGCCGTCAGCTCACCCACGGTCTACCGAGGCGACCACCTCCCGTCGGACCTCCGCGGCAACGTCTTCGTCGTCGATCCGGCTGCCAACGTCGTCAGCCGGATCATCATTCAGGACGACGGCACGAGGCTCACCGCTCGCAAGGCCTACGACACGACCGAGTTCCTCACCTCGACCGACGAGCGGTTCCGGCCCGTCTACTTGTCGAACGCGCCGGACGGCACTCTCTACGTCGTGGACATGTACCACGGCATCATCCAGCACCGTGACTACATCACCGAGTATCTGCGCGACCAGATCCTGTCGCGCAAGCTGGGAGCGCCGATCGGATATGGACGGATCTACCGAATCGTGCACTCGTCGACCCGCCGGGGCCGCAGGCCGTCGTTGTCGAAGCAGTCCCCGGCGCAGCTGGTCGATCTCCTGTCGCACCCGAACGGCTGGCTGCGCGACACGGCGCAGCGGTTGCTCGTCGAGCGCGGCGATCCGACAGTCGCCTCGGTGTTGAAACAGCACGCGGCGTCTGCGCCGGCCGCGACGACGCGGCTTCACGCGCTCTGGACGCTCGATGGACTCGACAGCATCGATGGGGACATCGTCGAGCGCGCGCTCGGCGATTCTTCGCGCGACGTGCGCGCGTCAGCCATCCGGCTGTCCGAGCGCTGGCTATCCGAACCCGGTCATCCCGTTCAGGCGGCAGTGCTGAAGCTCGAACACGATCCTGACTGGGCCGTGCGGAGCCAGCTGGTCGCGTCGCTCGGCGCGCTCCCGCGAGGAATGCGAGAGACCACACTCGCGCGAATCCTCGAGCGCTATGGGAATGACGCGGTGACGGTCGACGCGGCGCTCAGTGGGCTCCACGGGAGTGAGCCCGCGCTGCTCGAGGCGCTATTGAAGAAACGGACTGAGACTCCGCAGCTGGCCCCGGCGATCACGATGACAACCGCGACGATCGTGCGCGGAAGGCAAGACGACGCGCTCCAGGCGGTGTTCGCTCTCGTCGCAGACAGTGCGCGGCCAGCGTGGCAGCGGTCGGCAGTACTTCGCGGCGCCGAAACGGCGCTCTTCGAAACGGGCGGTCCTGGCGGCGCAGGACGTCGAGGTGCCGGTGCGGCTGGCCGCGACGGGGGGGCAGCCGGAGCGCGCGGCGACCCGGGCGGCTCGCCCGCTTTTCCGAGAGCCGCGGCCACTCCTCGAAACCAGGCGTCGCTGACAGCCGTTCCCTTGTCGCGAGAGCCCGCGCTGGTCGCAGTGGCGCGGGACGATCGCGAGCTCGGTCAGCGATCGGCCGCGGTACTCGCCCGCCTCACCTGGCCGGGTAAGCCAGATGGCGCGCCGGCCGTCGTGCCATTGACCGCTGAGGAACAGCAGCGCTTCGTGGCGGGCCGGGAGGTGTACCAGACGCTCTGCGCGGCATGCCATCAACCCGACGGCCGCGGCCGTGAGCACCTCGCGCCAAGCCTCGTCGGTTCCGACCTCGCGCTCGGACCCGCTGACATTGCCGCCCGCATCGTGCTCGGCGGCAAGGAAGGATCGACCGGGCTGATGCCTCCGCTCGGCGCGGCCCTGACCGACCAACAGATCGCTGCCGCCTTGACCTACATCCGCCGCGAGTGGGGCCACACGGCGCCGGCGGTCGACGCCGCGACCGTGAAAGAGGTCCGCGCGCTGTCGGCCGGGCGCACGCGGCCGTGGACCGCGGAAGAACTCAGGAAATTCTGAATGCTGAGTGCTGAATGCTGAAGTGAATTCAGAATTGGGAAGATCGGAATTGAATTTCGAACTTGGCAATTCAATTCCAAATTCATTTCAGCATTCAGCACTCAGCATTCAGCATTTCACCGCAGCGCGGTTTTCACAGCTGCGTCAGCCAATGGTCCCATGATCGCGTAGCCGGCATTGTTGGGGTGCAGGTCGTCCGCGCTGAGGTCTTCGCGCAGATGCCCGGTCGCATCGACCATCGCCGAGAAGTAGTCCAGGTAGACGAGCTTTTCGGCGGCGGCGTACTTGCTCATCCAGTCATTGATCGCCCGGATGCGGGTCATCGGCCGCTGAATGGTCTGCGGGATGCCGTTCGGAGCGGTGTGATATGCGCTTACCGGCAGGATGCTGGACAGCACGACGCGGATGCCGTTGGCCTTTCCAATCTCGGTCATCGACATGATATTCGCCTGGATGTCCTCGTTGGTCATCGGACCAGTGTTCTCGGCGATGTCGTTGGTGCCCGCGAGGATGACGACGACTTTCGGCTTCAGATCGACGACGTCAGGGCGAAACCGGATGAGCATCTGCGGCGTCGTCTGACCACTGATGCCGCGGCCGACGTACGACTTGCCTGTGAAGAACGGCTCGACGCGGCGAGGCCAGGCATCGGTAATGGAATCGCCCATGAACACGACCCTGGACTCGCCCGCTGCCGGAGCGGCCAGCGCGCGGTTCTGTTCGCGATAGCGGCCGAGGTTTTGCCAGTCGCGCATCCGGGCGTCGCTGCGGCCCAGATTGACCAGCGCGGTCGCAAGCTCGGTGCAGCTTGGCACTGGTGGAGGCGCGGGCGCCGCCGGCGCCGGCTGCTGCGCCGTCAGCGCCAGCCCGAGCAACGGAGCGATCACGAAGGCCGTCTTGAATCGCATATCTCGGATCCTTTCGATTTGATCTGTGAGCGATCTACGTTGTCACAAAAGCTCTTCACCGCTGAGAGCGATGAGTGCGCAGAGAAACCACCATGTGACTCTGCGCGCTCTGCGTGCTCCGCGGTGAAAGGCTCTTGGGTGCATGTCGTTGAGAGCGTGGAACTAACTTGTGGCGTCCGGAGCCGCCGCCTTTATCCACCCGCGAAACCACGCTTGAAATTCCTGAATCTGTTGTCGTCGCACGGGGGTGAGCGGAAGCGGCAGGGGTCCTGTCGTGAGCCCGCGTGCCTCCAAAGCGATCCGGATGCCCCACGGCGTCGGAAACACACTCAAGCGCGCGATGAGCTCGTCGAGCCGCGCCTGCAGCCTGGCCGTCTCGCCGGGACGCTGGTCGCGAACGCTCCGCACGATCGCGACCAAGAGCTCCGGGCAACAGCCTGCCACGCCGGAGATGCCGCCGTCCCACCCGGCGAGTAGCCCCGCGCTCAACAAGCGGTCGTCGCCGACGAGCAGCGTCCAGTCACGATCCCGTCGCGCCTGGGCAAACCTCGCCACGTTCTCCTCCCGCCCGCTGCTGTCCTTGATCCCGACGATGAACTCTTCGTCGCGGAGGAGGGCCAGGGCGGTCTCGGGAGCGAGGCCGTTGGTGAAGTCTGGCAGATCGTACAGCAGGCACGGCGCCCTGAGCGCGCGACTGACGTGAGCCGCGAACGCCTGCAAATCTTCCTGCTGATAGCGGAAGAACATCGGCATCGGGAGAAGCAGCGCCGGGCTGCCAGCCGCGACCGCCGCCTCACCAAGCGCGAGCGTCCGGCGCATGGACGACGAGCCGATACCGACGAGGAGCACGCGATCGCGCGGCAGGCGTTCAGCTGCGCGTTTGATGACCGCCAGCCGTTCGGCCATTTCGAAGTGTGGAAACTCTCCGGTTGCGCCACTGATGCAAATGCCGTCGACGCCAGCCTCGACCAGGAACTCCACCACGCGGTCGAATCCCGCCTCGTCAAACCGCCCGTCGTCATGAAGCGGCGTTGCAACCGCCGCAAAGAGTCCCTTCATACTTCGGTCATTCGCTCATTCGCCATTGTCTTCTGCCTTCTGTCCTTGGCAATTCACTTCAGCACTCAGCATTCAGCATTGCTTCCATCCGCCTGACGTCGCCCGTGACGAAGAAGAGTATCCCGATCAGCAGGAGGGCGCCTGCGGCCAGGTAGACCATCGAGGCGAGCGCGATGGCGAGGCCGAGGCTCTCGCGCTGGGCAATGATGCCGATCACGAGCGGCGCGCTGCCGCCGCCGGCGAGCCATCCGACGGCGTTCATGAACCCGGCGGCGGTGCCGCGCGCTTCGGGGCGCACGACATCGAAAACCGAGGCGAAGATATTCGCGTCGTAGAGTCCCTTGAAAAGACCCCAGAAAGTCAGCGCCGCAATCACCGTTCCGACCGACGGCGTCAGCCCGCAGAGCGCCACGAAGGGCGCGCCGCCGACCACGCCGATCATCTGGACGGCCAGCCGTCCTCTCGGCGATCGGCGCCGCCACATGTCGGCGAGCCAGCCGCCGAGCGGGGCGCCGGCCATGCTCGCGAGCTGGACGAAGATCGTCGCGGTGAGACCGGCCATCGCCAGGCTCATCTGGAACTTGTCGAACAGGAACTTGGGCATCCACGAGAGCAGCACGACCGCGACGAAGTTCGCGCACATGAAGGCGCCCATCAGGCAGAGAAGCGTGGGCGTGCGCGCGACGAGGCGCAAGAACTCGACAAATGACAGTCTGGTCGGCACCGCGGTCGGAGCGGCATCGCTCGAGAGATCCGCCCGCTCCGCCGCGCCGCGGCGCGGTTCGACGAGTAGGTACTGGAGCGCGATGCCCAGGAGGACGCCCAGGCCCCCGAAAACGATGAACGACAGGCGCCAGCCGTAATGCTGGCCGATCAGGCCGGCGAAAAACCCGCCGCCGATCGTCCCCACGTAGACGCTCGTCTGGTGAAGCCCCATCGCGCGCGAGCGCGTCGCGCGGCCGTGGTAGTCGCCGATGAGCGACATCGACGCAGGAAAATAGAACGTTTCGCCGAGCCCCTCGGCGGCGCGGAAGAAGAAGAGGTGACGAAAGTTCTGCGAGAGCGCCGTCGCCATGCAGATCAGGCTCCACACCTGCAGGCCGCCGAGGATCGCGGTCTTCCGAGTCACGCGGTCGACAACCATCCCGGCGAGGGGCGCCATCAGGCCGTAGACCCAGGCAAAGGCCGACCCGAGCAGTCCGAGCTCGACCGGCGTGAGGTTCATCTCGCGTTCGAGGAGCGGAAAAACCGAAAAGATCGCCTGCCGGTCGGCGTAGTTGAAGACGCAGATCGTCCAGAGCATCAGAACGACCCACCATTTGTATCGGGGGCTCACGGGCGCAGAAAGCGTATCAAATGCTGAATGCTGAGTGCTGAATGCTGAAGTAACTTCGGAATTCAGAACTTTTGAATTGACGTTCGAAGTCGGCAATGCTGAATTCATTCAGCAGTCACTTCAGCATTCAGCATTCAGCACTCAGAATTGCAAGGCTCAGCTTGCGCTACAATCCCGCGGATGACGATGATCCTGGCCGCGCTCGGCGTCATGCTGACAGTCCTGGCAGCCCAGGAGGAAACCGGCTTCGTGCCGCTCTTCAACGGCCGGAATCTCGACGGCTGGGTCAACGTCAACTGCGCTCCAGACACCTGGACCGTGCGTGACGGCATGATCCACAGCACCGGCAAGCCAATCTGCGAGCTCCGGACGGCTCGGATGTTCGAGAACTTCATCCTCGAGCTCGACTACCAGCACCTCGATCCGCAAGGCAACGCCGGCGTCTTCATCTGGGGCGACGCGCTCACGGCAACCGGCCAGCCGTTTGTCAGGGCCATCGAGGTGCAGGTGCTCGACGGCCGCAACACCGATAACTACACGAGCCACGGCGACGTCTTCGCGATTCACGGCGCGCGGATGACGCCCGACCGGCCGCATCCGGGCGGATGGATGCGCAGCCTGCCGAGCGAGCGCCGCGCCCGCCCCGCCGGCGAGTGGAACCACTACCGCATCACCGGCCGCAACGGCACGTTGAAGCTCGCCGTCAACGGCAAAGAGGTCTCGGGCGGCTACGACATCTCTCCCCGGAAGGGCTACATCCACCTCGAGTCAGAAGGTGGCCGTGTGCTCTATCGCAACATTCGGATCAAGGAGCTGCCGAGTGAGGCCACGCTCGCACCAGATCAGATCGCGCAGGCCGACGAAGGCTTCCTCTCGATCTACTCCGGTGTCGACTTCGCCGGCTGGCAGTTTCCGAAAGGCCACGATGGGCACTGGGTCGCGAAAGACTGGGTAATCGCCTACGACGGCCGGAGCGCTGCCGAAGACAAGGATCTCTGGACCGACAAGGCGTACGGCGATGTCACGCTGATGCTGGATTGGCGCTGGATGGATGACGCGGTTCCGGCCGTCGCGCCGCTGCCAATTCGCTTCGGCGCAGGGGACCTGCCCGACGAGGCACGCAACACGATCGGCAGCGCGCTCGTCTCGAGCACCGCCAAGGACCAGTGGCACCGCGCAATCGTCACCAAACGAGGTGGACGCCTGACCATCGCCGTCGACGGCAAGATCGTGCTTCAGGACGCGTCGGTTCCCGGACTGGATCGATCCGGTCGGATTGCGCTGCGGCACAACGGACGCTCAGTCGAGTTTGCGAGCGTGTTCGTCAGGGAATGATCGCCGCTTCGGCGCGGCGCTATTTCGTCCGGTCGCTCAGCGCCTGATACACGAGCTTCTGTGACAAGACTCGCAGCGGCGGCGAGCCGCCATTAGGCGCGCCGCCGTTGATGTTCTGGATCATCCCGACGACGATGACGTCGTTGGTCGGATCGATCCAGAACCAGGTGCCGAACGCGCCGCCCCAGTAGAACGTGTTGCGGCCGTGGGACGAGCCGTACGCCGCGGGATCCATGACGATGGCGAAGTCCAGGCCAAAGCCGATGCCCTCGAGCGGGGTTGCAACCATGACCACTTTCACGCCTGGGGCGAGAACATTCGTCCGCATCAGCGCGACGGTCTGGTGTTTGAGCAGCCGGGCACCGTCAAGCTGTCCGCCGTTGAGCAGCATCTGCGAAAACCGCCAGTAGTCCTCGACCGTCGAGACTAGCCCTCCGCTTCCCGACAGGAAGACCGGCTTCTTCGATATATCGACAGGCTCCGGCGCGCTCGTGATCCGCTTGTCCGGGCCGTAGGTGTGGATCCCCGAGACGCGGCCGAGTTTCGAGGGCTCCACCCAGAAGCCGGTGTCGCTCATCTTCAATGGACTGAAGATCCGCTTCTCGAGGTACTCGTCGAGCGGCATGCCCGACAGCTTTTCGACGATGTATCCCTGGATGTTGACGCTCGGGCCGTATCGCCAGTCGGTCCCGGGTTGCGCCGCCAGCGGCATCGCGGCGAGCTTGTCGATCATGGCCTGCAGCGGCGTATCGCGGTCCGTGAGGTTGGCCTTGGTGTACGCCGGCGCCGCGTTCTCGTCGAATCCGGCGGTGTGGCTCATCAGCTCGCGCATCGTCATCGGATGGACCTGCGCGACGTCGCCGCTGGCCGTTCGAACCTTGAGGTTCTTGAACTGCGGGATGTGCCTGGCGACCGGATCGTCGAGCTTCCACTTCCCTTCTTCGAAGAGCATCATCATCGCCACTGCGACGATCGGCTTGGTCATCGAGGCGATACGAAAGATGGTGTCCTTGGCGAGAGGGGTTTTGGTCTCGAGATTCTGATAGCCGTACGAGTCGAACGCCACCACTTTGCCGTGACGCGACACGAGCGTGGTAATGCCTGCCAGCTGACCTTCGTCCACGAGCGCGCGCATGGCCTGCTCGAAGACCTTGAGGCCGGCGCCGGAGAAGCCGACGGACTCCGGTGCAACTAGCTTCACGTCTGCAGGAGCCGAGGAAGGGCTCGAGCCCGTGGCTACCAGCACTGACAATGCAAACGTGAGCGGAACTGCGCGAGCGATTGCGACCATCAGCTCCTCCGGTGCAGAGGATAGTCAATCGGACGACGATCTCCAGTCAAGACTCGACTGCTGCTTTGATGACAATCTTGCGGACCGCTCCCGGCGCGGCATCGTCCACCATGCCGGCCGGCGAATGCACGTCGTCGGGCCAGAAGATCGCGAACATGCCCGCCGACACGATCACGGAATCCCGGCCGGGCTCGAAGAAGGCCACGTCACGCGCGGGGTCGTACGGCTCGCGCACGGTCGAGCTGGCAAGCTCGGCGACTCCCATCCGCTCCGCACCCGCCACCACGCATTGCACGTCCACGTGCTTCCGGTGCGCTTCCCAGACGCACTGGTCGGCCGCGCGGGTCGTGTATTCCTGAACTAAGGCGAAGAGCCGATCGCCGTCGAGATCGTGCCGTCCAAGAGCGAGCGACTGGAGATCGGTGGTGCGTAGAAAATCGAGAGCCTGCCGTATTCGTGGCGGCAGATCGGAGGTGGCGTCACGATTGTCGAGCCGGTCGATCAGCATCACGTCGCAACCTGACCCGCGTCAGAGCGGGATGTTGCCGTGCTTCTTCGGAGGATTCTTGTCGCGCTTGGTTTCGAGCCGCGCCAGCGCGGTAATCAGCTTGGCGCGCGTCTGCCGCGGCCGGATCACCTCGTCGATGAAGCCGCGCGACGCCGCCACGTACGGGTTGGCAAACTTCTCCCGGAACTCCTCGACTCGCTTCGCGCGCTGCGCCGCCGGATCCGCCGCCGTCTCGATCTCGCGCTTGTACAGGATGTTCACGGCGCCTTCCGGACCCATTACCGCGATCTCGGCCGTCGGCCAGGCAAAATTCGCGTCGGTTCGGATGTGCTTGCTCGACATCACGCAGTACGCGCCGCCGTACGCCTTGCGGGTGATCACGGTCACCTTCGGAACCGTCGCCTCCGCATACGCAAAGAGCAGCTTGGCGCCATGACGGATGATGCCGCCGTACTCCTGCCGCGTGCCCGGCAGGAATCCGGGTACGTCCTCGAACGTCACCAGCGGGATGTTGAACGCGTCGCAAAACCGAACGAACCGCGCCGCCTTCACGGACGCGTCGATGTCGAGCGTCCCGGCGAGGTGCGCCGGTTGATTGGCCACGATCCCGACGCTCCTGCCACCGAGCCTCGCGAATCCGACGATGATGTTCCGCGCGAAGTCGCGATGCACTTCCAGGAACGCGCCCTCATCGGCGATCGCGTGCACGAGGTCGTGCATGTCATACGGCTGATTCGGTGACGCCGGCACGAGCCGGTCGAGCCCATCATCCTCACGGTCGATCGGGTCGCTCGTCTCGCGCCGCGGTGCGCCATCGAGGTTGTTGCTGGGAAGATAGCTCAACAACTCGCGAATCAACTGCAGGCATTCGCGATCGTCGGGGATCGAGAAGTGCGCGACGCCGCTCGTCTCGTTGTGCGTCTTGGCGCCGCCGAGCTCCTCTTTCGTCACTTCCTCGTGCGTCACCGTCCTCAGCACGTCCGGGCCGGTCACGAACATGTAGCTCGAGCCCTCGACCATGAGGTTGAAGTCGGTGATTGCCGGCGAATAGACCGCGCCGCCGGCGCAGGGCCCCATGATCGCCGAGATTTGCGGGATGACGCCGGAGGCGAGCGTGTTCCGGAGGAAGATGTCGGCGTAGCCGCCGAGCGAGAGCACGCCTTCCTGGATGCGCGCGCCCCCCGAGTCGTTCAGCCCGACGACCGGCGCGCCCATCTTCATCGCCAGATCCATCATCTTGACGATCTTGGCGGCGTTGGTCTCTGACAGCGAACCGCCGAAGACGGTGAAGTCCTGGGCGAAGGCGTAGACCGGGCGGCCCTCGACCCGTCCCGCGCCGGCGACGACGCCGTCGCCGGGGACGATCTGCTCCTCCATGCCGAAGTCGAGGCAGCGGTGGGTGACGAGCTTGTCGACTTCGTCGAAGGTTCCGGGATCGAAGAGGAGATCGATCCGCTCGCGCGCCGACAGCTTGCCGGCGTCGTGCTGCCGTTTCAGGCGATCGTCGCCGCCACCACGCTCGGCGCGGCGCTCGAGGTCTGAGAGATGAGTAACCCGGTCCATTCTTACCCGAGGGGCTTCGCCCCTCGGACTCCCCTGCACGCTTCCGCCTTCGCGCAAAGCGCTACGGCGAGACCTCGCCGGAGCTCGAAGAGCGGAGGCGGGCTCTCGCGCGCCGCTTCGCCGGCGCGCTCCGTTCGCGTGGGCTCGCTCGCTGTCGCTCGTTCGCCGCTCACATCAGTTCGTGTCACTGGGATTCGTTCGCGGGCGTTCAGTTTGGAGGCTCACTACGCCTTGACGGCCTGCGCCTTCTCCCAGTCCTTCAGGAACTTCTCGAGCCCGATGTCGGTCAGCGGATGCTTGAACATCGCCTCGATCACCGCCGCCGGACAGGTGCAGATGTCAGCGCCCAGGCGCGCGGCTTCGACGATGTGGATCGGACCGCGCGTCGACGCGACCAGCACCTCGGTCTTGAACTCGTAGTTGTCGTAGATCTCGACGATCTCGCTGATCAGGTTCATGCCCGACGTCGCGATGTCGTCGAGCCGGCCGACAAACGGGCTGATGTAGGTCGCGCCGACCTTGGCGGCGATGAGCGCCTGCGTCGGCGAGAAGCACAGCGTGACGTTCACCTTCTTGCCTTCGGACGAGAGCGTCTTGCAGGCCCTGACGCCGTCCTTCGTGAACGGCACCTTGACGACGATGTGCGGGTCGATGCTGGCAAGGTCGCGGCCCTCGCGAATCATGCCTTCGTAATCGGTCGCGACGACTTCGGCGCTCGTCGGACCTTTGACGATCTGGCAGATCTTCTTGAGGATCTCGCGATAGTCGCCCGGCTCCTTCGCCAGGAGCGACGGGTTGGTGGTGATGCCGTCGATGATGCCGAGCGGCACCAGGTTCTCGATTTCCTTCAGGTTGCCCGAGTCGATGAAAAGCTTCATGGCTAAATCCCCGATCTACTGAACCGGATTGGTGAGCTCGCTCAACGCCTCAACGTGATCGTAACCGAATAGGCCCGGCCGATGATGAGCGGATCAGCGCGCCGTCGCTTCTTCGCGCGCCGACGGGGCACTCGAGTTCCTCGGCGTCGCATTATCCACGGCCACGACGGCGTAGACGTATCGTACTCCGGGCTTCACCGTCGTGTCTCGATAGTTGGCGTCGGCGATAGGCTGCGGCGTGATTGGCGCCAGCGTGTCCCCCGGCACTTCGCCGCGCAGGACCATGTACCCGCCGAGATCGGCCTCGCCGCTCTGGTCCCAGACCAGGCTGATGGCGCCGTCCTCGGCCACCGCCCGGAGCCCCTTGGGCGCCGCCGGCGGGAACTTGTCGAGCGGCGTGAGGCACGCGGGCGCCGACGGCACACCCTCGATGGTGACAGTCTCGAACTTCTGCACCGAGCGCACGACAAAGCATTGTTCCTTGCCGTACTCGACGCCGCCAACCTCGAACTTGGGGTCGGCGATCGGCGAGGGATTGAGCGGCGTGGCTGGCGCGTCGCGGCGGTAGACATTGAACGAGAATGCGGGCAAGCCCGGCTCTCCCACTGGCGGCGTCCAGTCAACCACCACCGCGGCCTCGGTCGGCATCTGCGCGGCCACCGCGGTCGGCGGCGTCACGGGCGGTACAAGAGGAAGAACGACCCGCGTCGAGGCCGAACCCGGACGCCCGGATTTCGACAGGCCGCGAACCGCATAGATCCGCGTGGGAAAGAGCGCCGCGCCGCTCGGGGCCGGTGGCTGAGGCGTTTCGGCCGGGACGGCTCCCGGCGCCGGTTTTCCCGCTTCCGGTTTTCCCGGATCTAGCTTGCCGCGTTGGGTCCGCGGGGTCCGGCTTGCCAAGTGGAGGCACGGGCTTCGGTTCGGGCCCCGTTGATTTCGCGGCCGGATTCGGCGCGGCTATCGGCTTCAGCTTCTCGGCCGTCAGCTGATCGACAAACGTCACTCGGTCTCCCGGCGCCGGGCGCGTGTCGGGTGGTGCGCCGGGCTTGGACGGCGTATCGCTTCCTTCACCCTCGACGGGCGGCGGCCGCACGGCGATCGTTCCGACGACACGCGCCGTCGTCAGCAGGTCGCGGTTCGGCGGTGTGACGGCACCCGGACCGATCGTGATCGCATAGATCTCGATCTTGGCGAGATCGATCGGGCCTGGTCCGTTGGCATTGGTCGTCGGCAGCAGGAAGCGCAGCTCCATGTCGTCGCCGCTGCGACGCGCGGAGAGCTCCGCCGCGGCGGCCGGCACGAGCCGCAACGGCGCGAGCGGCGGCCCCTTCTTGCCGCAACCGGCCAGGGTCGTCAGCACGAGCGCGGTGGCGACGGTTCTGGCGAGGCTCCGCCTCAGACCGACGAGTGGCTCCACCTCGCCAGGTGGCATTGTTTGATCACGGTCTTGACCCCGCGAAACTTGACTCATTTGTAGAAGTTCTGAGGGGTCGAGACCTTTGGCAGCGCCCGGCAGTCTCACAGGACGTAGCGGGAAAGGTCTTCGTTGCGGACGATGTCGGCAAGCATGCGATCGACGTAGGCCTCGTCTATGGTCACGTTTTTTTCGGTCATGTCGGGCGCGTCGAACGAGACCTCGTCGAGCAGCTTTTCCATGACCGTATGGAGCCGCCGCGCGCCGATGTTCTCGGTGCGATCGTTGACGAGCGCCGCGAAGTCGGCGATGCGGCCGACGGCGCCGTCGGTGAACCGGACGGCGACGCCCTCGGTCGAGAGTAGCGCCGTGTACTGCTTGACGAGCGCGCTCTTGGGCTCCGTCAGGATGCGCACGAAGTCTTCGCGCCCCAGCGCCTCGAGCTCGACGCGGATCGGGAAACGCCCCTGCAGCTCGGGAATGAGGTCCGAAGGCTTCGAGACGTGGAACGCGCCGGCAGCGATGAACAGGATGTGATCGGTCTTGACCATGCCGTACTTGGTATTGACCGTGGTGCCTTCGACAATCGGCAGGATGTCTCGCTGCACGCCCTCGCGGCTGACGTCGGGGCCGTGACTGCCCTCGCGCCCGGCGACCTTGTCGATCTCGTCGATGAAGATGATCCCGGACTGCTGGACGCGCTCGACCGCGGCGCGCGCCACGGTGTCCATGTCGACGAGCTTCTGCTCTTCTTCCTGCGCCAGCGCGACGAGCGCGTCCGGCACCGCGAGCTTCCGCTTCCGGGTGCGGCCCTGAAACAACCCCGGCAGCATGTCCTTGACGTTGATGTCGACTTCCTCGACCGATGAGCCGGCGATGATCTCGAAGGACGGGAAGCTCTTCTCGCG
Source organism: uncultured Acidobacteriota bacterium (assembly GCA_963773005.1). Classification (GTDB taxonomy): domain Bacteria; phylum Acidobacteriota; class Vicinamibacteria; order Vicinamibacterales; family 2-12-FULL-66-21; genus DATBJJ01. Next base: position 166,075 of record CAVYZR010000008.1, on the reverse strand, counting down.
CACGTCGATCTCGACCTGCTTCAGATCGAGCCGGCCGTCGCGCAGCTGCTCGCGCAGCTTTTCGCGCGTTCGCTGGGCCTGCTCGCGAATCCCCGCCGCCTGTTCGTCGTAGTCGGGCGGAGGCGGAAGCGGCGGCAGCAGCAAATCGAGGATGCGCTCCTCGGCGGCGTGGCGCGCCTTTTCGCGAACCTCGGCGATACGCTCCTCCCGAATCATGTCGACGGCAAGCTCCGTCAGGTCCCGCACCATCGACTCGACGTCACGGCCGACGTAGCCGACTTCCGTGTACTTCGACGCTTCAACCTTGATGAAGGGCGACTGCGCCAGCCGCGCCAGCCGCCGCGCGATCTCGGTCTTCCCCACGCCGGTCGGTCCGATCATCAGAATGTTCTTCGGGGCAACTTCCTCGGCCAGCTCCGGCGCGAGCTTCTGCCGCCGCGTACGGTTGCGGAGGGCGATGGCCACGGCGCGCTTGGCGCGGGCCTGGCCCACGACGTATTTGTCGAGCTCGACGACGATCTGCCGAGGGGTCAGGGCTTCGATGCTCGAGGCAGTGGTTTCCGGCAAGTAGATGGGCATGTCCCGGCTGGCAAGCTCTCAGAAAATGCGACCGAAGTAATCCGCGTGATCCGCGTCCCGTACCTGATCGGCGTCTCGTATGAGCATCGATCTATCTATAGCGATTCGACGGTGATTGTGTCGTTGGAATAGATACAGATGCTGGCAGCGATGAGCATCGACTCTTCGGCGATCCGCTTCGCCGAAATGTCGGTGTGGCGGGCCAGTGCCTTCGCGGCCGCCATCGCATAGGCTCCACCCGATCCTATCGCGATGATGCCATCGTCTGGCTCGATGAGATCGCCGGTGCCCGAGAGGAGGTAGGTCGCCTTCGCGTCCATCACGACCAGCATGGCCTCCAGGCGCCGGAGCAGGCGGTCGGTCCGCCAATCCTTGGCCAGCTCCACCGCCGAACGCTCGAGATTGCCGCGATACTGTTCGAGCTTGGCCTCGAAACGGGAAAACAAGGCGAAGGAATCGGCCGCCGAGCCGGCAAAGCCAGCGAGGATCCGGTCGTTGTAGAGCCGGCGGATCTTCCGGGCGTTGTGCTTGACGACGGTAGTGCCGAAAGTGACCTGACCGTCGCTGGCCATTACCGCTTCGTCACGATGACGAACGGCCAGGACCGTGGTGGCGTGAAACATAGGGCTCGTTTCCGAGTCTATCAGACGGTCGGAGACGGCTCAGGGCTCAAGGCTCAGGGCTCAAGCAAAATCTTGGAGTATGCGGTCGAAGGTCTTGGGAGGCTTGAGCCTTGAGCCATGAGCCTTGAGCCTGTTCTCAGTGACGGACGCCTTGGACTCTGAAAAGGACAGGACGGCAGCCGGCTGAAGGCGTAGAATCAGAGAACAGGCCGTATTCCGACCCGCGCGTCTGGCAGGCCTGTTGCGTGCTTATCGGCTCAGCAGTCCGTCTGCACACATGCTCGGAGGCGTTATGACTCGTCAGCGATATTTCGTCACCTGTGCCATGGCGTTCGCGGTCGCCGGTTTGCCCTTTCTCTTTGTCGAGGAAGTGATGGCCGCGGCGCAGGAGCGGACGTCCAACGGGAATACGACCGGCTCGGCCGTGCCTCGGGGTGGTGGCGATGGCGGCGGCTCGGCCGTCCCCAGCGGCGGTGGCGGAAGCTCCGGCGGCGGATCGAGCGCCGGCAGCTCCGGTGGTGGTGGGTCCGTCGGAGGCGCCGATGCGAGCGGATATGTTTCGCCGCCCTCTCCCGTCTGGAACTCGGTTGAGGCCCCGCGCCGGTCGGATGACCAGGGGTCGCGCAGTCGTGGCGGTGGCTCGTCGACCGGCACGGCGACTCCGCGATCGGGCGGCAGCAGCGGCGGCTCAACCCGGGGCGACTCGAGCAACGCGTCCGGCCGCTCCGCCTCTGGTTCGAGCGACTCGGGATCGCCGCGACGGGCCGTGCCGACCTACAGCCGCCCACGCGACGGCCGACCGGTGACGGGTGAAGTCGCAGAGCGAGGCTCGGTGCCTGGTGGAGGCGGGGGCGGGTACCCGGTCTATCCGTCCTACCCGTACTATCCCTCTTATCCCTGGGGCTTCTGGGGACCTGGATACGGCTTCGGTCTCGGGTACCTCTACTACGACCCGTGGTTCAGCAGCTATGGCTACGGCTACGGCGATCCGGGCTACTACAGCGGCGGCGGCAGCGGCGGCTACTCGGTCAGCCAGTCGTATCGCGAGAACGGGAATCTGCGGCTGAAGATCAACCCGAAGCAGGCGCAGATCTTCGTGGACGGCTACTACGTCGGCGTGGTGGACAGCTTCGACGGGGCGTTCCAGAAGTTGGGGATCGAAGGCGGCAGCCACCGGATCGAGCTCAAGGCCGACGGATACGAACCAGCCGAGTTCGAAGTGCTGATCACGCCCGGCGAGACGGTCACCTACAAGGGAGATCTGAAGCCAATCAAGTGAGCCAGCGTGGCACCGCCCGCGGGCGCTTCACATGGTCTCTTTTGTCGCAGGAATCTCAGGCCTCTACGATTTTTTCGTAGGGGCCTTTCTTTTTGTCGCGCCAGGCGCGATGGCGTCGCTCTTCGGCGTGCCGCCCGCGACACCGCGGATCTTCTCCGATCTGAACGGCCTGTTCCTGATGGCGGTGGGCGCCGGCTATTACTTTCCCTGGCGCGATCCGTCCCGCTATCGAGGTTATATGTGGATTATGGGTCCGCTCCTTAAGGGAGCTGGCGCCGCCACGTTCCTGATGGACTACGCCTTTCGTGGGTCGCCGCGGTCGTTCCTGCTCTTCGCTGCTTCGGATGGCGCGCTGGCGCTGCTGACGCTCTGGGCACTACTCAGACAGCCGCAAGAGTAGTGTCCGCCTTCAGGCGGACCATCATCGGTCCGGCTGCCCGCCTCTGCCAAGGCTACGGCGCGATCCGCCGAAGCGCTTCGCGCGAAGGCGGAAAGCCGGACACTACGAATGACAGGGACCGGACCCTACGAGCGGCGGCGGCTGAAGAAGAAGTAGAGCGGCACTCCCAAACCGATGACGATCAGCCCCGCGGCCGACGGCCCCCAGGGCTTATCGGTCAGGACCGGAATCGCCAGGTCCGCCCACAGCGCGTTGAGAACAATCGCCAGGCTGGCAATCGCGAAGACTGCGGGCGCGATCGGATAACCCCACGCGCGGAATGGCCGTGGCGCATTCGGTTCCCGCTGGCGCAGGACGAAGAGCGCAACTACTGACACGCCCGCGAACAGCACGACGGCAAACCCGGTGTAGGTCGTCAGCGCGTTGGCGCCGCCCGACAGCACGAGCACGCTGCTCCACACGGCCTGCGCGACGATCGCTGTCGCCGGCGTGTGATACCGGGGATGGATGCGGGCCGCCCCGCGGAAGAACAGCCCATCACGGGCCATCGCGTAGTACACCCGTGGCCCGGCGAACGTCATCGCGCTGATGCTCGCGGCGATGCTGATGATCGACACGATGCCCATCACATCGCCGGCGCGCACGCCGAGCAGGCGATCGGCGACGACGTCGAGCACACTGCCTTTCACCTGCGCGAGCTCATTGACCGGCAGGACGTAGAGAAAGAGCAGATTCAGCAGGAAATAGATCGCGACCACCGACAGCGTGCCGAGCGCGAGGGCACGGGGTACGTTCCGTCCGGGCTCGTGAATCTCCTCGGCGACGTACGCCGCCGCGTTCCATCCCGAGTAGGTGAACATCACCGGGATGAGCGCGAGCAGCCAGGCGCCCCCGCCAACCGGCGCCGCGCCCTGTACGAGGTTCGCCGCCGAGCCGGCGCCGACCGTCAAGCCGAGGGCGATGAAAATCAGCAGCGCCGACACCTTCAGGCCGGCCAGCACGTTCATCACGAGGCGTCCCGGCCCGACGCCGCGCACATGGATCCAGGCCATCAATCCGATCGCGGCCAGCGCGACGATTGCCTGCCGCGAGATCGTCAACGGCACAAACGGCAGCGGGATCACGAGGAGCGGCGTCGCGTCGTTCGCGGCGGGGACAAAACGTCCGACGTAGAACGCGAGCACGACGGCGCTGGCCGCAGTGGCGCCGGAAAACCCGGCGACGAAGGAGGTCCAGCCGGTCAGGAATGCCGCGAGCCGTCCGAACGCGGCACGCAGGTAGACGTACTCGCCGCCGGCGCGCGGTCGGAGCGCGGCGAGCTCGGCGTAGGCCATCGCTCCGGCGAATGCCAGGGCGCCGCCGGCGACCCACGTTCCGAGGAACAGCCACGGATTCTGGACGCTGGCCGCGACGAGCGGCGGTGTAAACAGGATGCCGCCGCCGATCACGTTCGACACGATGATCGCCGCGGCGTCGTACGGACCGAGGCGTCGTGCGAGCACTTGCGGCTCGGCCGGCGGAGTCGAAAGCGCGGCTGCAGTTTGAGTCGGCACGGTGTTTTGGGGGGAGTTGAATGCGAAAGGCTGACGCTACTTGGTAAGGACCGTGCGTGGAATGTCGTAGGCCAGTAAATCCACCCACGTCGTCGAGCTCTGCTTGGCGAACACGCGCGCGCGAACGTCCTGAAAGAGCCGGTGCTCGAGCATTTCGGCGCGTGTCTGCGGTGGGTCACCCGTCACGCCGACCGGTGAGCGGACCGTCATCAGCGCCGTTTGCGGCCCTTCGGCAAACGCGACCGTCTGCAGGAACACTTCCTCGAACTCTTGCTCGCCTTCCAGGCCGGGCTTGGACGGGTCGACAATCTTCTTGAAGTGGACGTTGAGCGAGACCGAGTTCAGGCGGACGTTCGCCGGTTTCTTGATCCGGAACGTAACGCTCGGCACCAGCTTGTTCTTGCCGTCGACGATGCCGGCGTCGAACCAGCCGCCGGAGACGTCGGTGACTTGCAGCGTCTGCTTGAAATCAACCGGTTGGCTGCACGACGCGGCGCCAGCCAGCGCGAGCGGCAGAAGGCATGCGACGAGGAGGCGGCCCGTGACCGGCATGCCCGGGATTGTAGATCAGAACACGCGGGCTTCCATTTTCACGCGCTGGCGAATCTCGTCGCGCTTGGTGGGGTCGGCGTGGTAGATCGACAGGTCGCTGCCCTTGACGCGGAGCACGATGGTGATGAGCTCCGACAGGCCCGCTTGGGACGGCACCGGGCCCTCGCTGGCGCGCGCGGCGACGGTGAGCCACTCGTCCGCGCCGAGGTCCATCTGCACGCTGTAGCCGAGCATCGCTTCGACGAGTGCGCTCTTCACGGCCTCGGAATAGAGCCGGTCGGGATCGGGGGGAATCGTCGCAGCGCCGACCTGTCCGGGTGCCGGCGCCTGGCCCTGCGGGCCGCGCGGCGGCGCCGCCGGTCCGACGGTCTTGGTCACCTGCTGGAGCGCCGCCTGCGCCTGCTGACGCTGCGGTCCAGCGGGAATTGTGTCGATGGCGGCCAGCAGCGAATCGAACGCGTTCCCGAGTTGTCGATCGCGCTGCATATTCATCATCGACCAGATCACGCTCTGGTTCATGTCGGGAATCTCGACGTCGAAGAAGACGCCGTAGCCGTCGAGCAAAAAACCCCGCGCGCGCGGCACACCGGTCAGGACGGTCACCCCGGCTGGCTCGAAGCGCTGCATCTCCTTGCTGACTTCTGCGGCGCCGAGCCGCACGGCCTGGACGAGCACGCCTTCAATCATTCGAATTTGATTGCGACGTTGCTCGTCGCGCGATCGGCCCTGCGCCTGCGACAGCGCCGGCACTGCCATCGTCACGATCATCGCAAATAGAATCGCCTTCTTCACGGTCTCACCCCTAGTCTCAACCGGGGGACTTCGTCCCCCGGACCCCCTTACACGCTTCCGCCTTCGCTAAAGCTACGGCGAGACCTCGCCGGAGCGCCTACGGCGCGAAGGCGGGCGCTCGCGGGGACCCCGACGCCCCGCCCCGCTCCGCTCGCGTGGCTCACTCGCTGCCGCTCGTTCGCGCTCTATCGCTGCAGACCGACGCGCATGAAATGGTCCTCGAGCGCCTTCTGCCGCTGCGACGTCTCGAAATTGGTTCCCTGCAACTGGCGATAGGCCGCCAGCAAACGGTCGACGTCGGCGCGCCGAGCCGCTTCCGTATCGCGATTCACCTGAAGAATCCGAAGCGCGAGCTCGCTCTGTTGGCGCTGCTCGCTGTCGCTGACCAGCTGACGCACGAACTTGAGATCCGCATCCGACATCCGGCCGGTATTCGCGGTCACGGGTGCGGCTGTCTGCCGCGCCGCCAGCTGGCCCTCGAGATCCTTGACCCGCGCCTCGAGCCTTTGCTGAAGCTCGCCGAGCTCGGTCGCGGTCACCGCCGATTGGATGGCGCCTTGCGTTGGCGCGGTCGCGGCAGGTCGATTCCATCCGGTCTGGACGACGACGCCGTCGCCGCCGACCCTGATGTCGATGTTGGCGATCGCCGCAGCCGCGGCCAGCGTGAGGACGGCAGCCGCCGCGAGGCCCCAGGCCGGCGACGCGCGCCACCACCGTGCCGGCGCCGGCCTGGCGCTGCGCACGATCTCGAACCCGAGGTCGGGTTCCGGCGGCGCCCACGACGTCAGGTGCGTCCGCGTGCCGCGCAGGCCGCCCACCTCATCGCGGCAGTCGGCACACGAGGCCAGATGCCGATCGAAGGCCTGCCGGTCAGACGCCGGCAGCTCATCGTAGAGATAACCGAGAAGCAATTCCTTGTCGCACATGGTGCAGGGTCTCTTCTGTTCAATGCCGGGGTTTCGTTCCCCAGGTCAATATGTGTCAATTCGATGATCCAATCACCGGGTCGAGCGCTCTCGCGTTCCGCACGCGTTCGGAATCCGCGTCGACCTCTTGCAGTTGCCGACGCAGCACCGTCAATCCTTGATACAACCGGGTTTTCACGGTGCTCAACGGGCAATCGAGCAAGTCGGCGATCTCTTGAAACGTCAGCCCGTGGTACTCCTTCAGGATGATGGCGGTGCGCTGCTCGTCGGGCAGGAGCGCCATGGCACGGGCGACCGCGCGTCCAAGCTCCTTCCGCGACACGAGCTCGTCGATCGATTCCGTTCCGACGGCCTCGCCGGCGAGCTCCACGAGGTCGACGCCCTCGGGCGCCTGCACGATCGGCGTGCGGCGCTCGCGCCGAATCCAGTCGCGGCACAGATTCAGCGTGATGCGGTACAGCCAGGAGGAGAACTTCGCCTGACCCTTGAAACCGCCGAGGGCGCGGAACGCGCGAAGAAAGGTTTCCTGGGCGACGTCGCGAGCTTCTTCCTCCCGCCCGATGACACGGTACGCCAGGGCATAGATCGGCCGTTCCCAGCGCAGCACGAGCTGGTTGAAGCTGTCCAGATCACCCCCTCGCGAGCGGGCGACCAGCTCTTCGTCACTCATCATTCATTTGCTATCAGCTTTCAGCTATCAGCTATCAGCTTCTAGCGGGGCCGGATCCGTGGCGTCCTGATTCTTTAGACGACTCGCGGCAACGGCCGGTCGGACCCTCATTTTACCTTTTGGCTTCAACATCTTAGAATGCCTCGGCTCCCACCCGATTCCAATGGCTCCCCCGTCGTTGCCGTCCTCCGGATCATCGTCCTCCGGACCGCCGTCCTCCGGACCGGTGGGCCCCGGACGGCCCGAATCGGCCTCTCCACCGGCGTTCCGGGAGCTCTCCCGGACGTTCTGGCGGGGCATCTCCTCGACCCACGGCCTCGCCGCGGCCATCGACGATGTGTTGAGCGCCTTCAACGCCGACGTCGGCGCGCGGCGGTCGTCGGTGTGGCTGCACGATCGGCGCGCGCGCGAGCTCCTGCTGCTCGCGTCATCCGACAGCGCCTACGTCGCCGGCAGTCATCGCGTCGCGATCGGCGATGCCGAGCAGCCGGCGGCCCGCGGGCTGCGATTGGACCGTCCGCAAATCCTGCCTGGGCCGGCGGAGCCGTCGATCCCGGCGGAGCCGTTGATCATTGCCCCGCTCCGCGGCTGGCGCCGCGCCCTCGGAACGATCGTGATCGAGGGCGTGGGGTCCACCGGGCTCAGCGACCAGCAGCGGCTCGACCTCACCGGGGATCTTGGACGACAGCTCTCGGCGGGCATCGAGAACGTCCAGCTCCTCGAGGACATGCTGCGCCAGCGTCGTCTTCTCGAGGACACGTTCAACTCGCTCATCGATTTGGTCGTCGTGACCGACGGCGCGCAGCGAGTCGTGCAGATGAACGACGCCTTTGCGCGGCGGCTGGAACGCTCGCGCGCGGAGCTTCTCGAACGCCCGCTCGTCGAGCTCGTGGGAGCGGACCTGGCCGACTGGGCGGCGGCGTCAGAGGCTGATCTCTCGAGCGAGCGCGTGCGCACGCTCGAGCATCCGGATCTCGGCGGTCAATTCGTCGTGACGATGACGCCGCTCATCAACGAGGATGGCGAGTCCGTCGGGACCGTCCTCGTGGCGCGCGACGTGACGCGGCAGACCCGCCTCGAAGCCGAACGGGAAGCGCTGCGCGCCAAACTCGCCCAGTCCGAGAAGCTCGCCTCGCTCGGGCAGTTCGTCGCCGGCATCGCCCACGAGATTAACAACCCGCTTCAGGGCGTGCTCGGCCACCTCGAACTGCTGCTGGTTGGCGACGCGGGGCCCGGAACGTCCCCGGTGCTCCGTCGAGAGCTTCGGCGCATTTACCGCGAGGCCGACCGCGCGGCGAAAATCGTCCAGAACCTGCTGACGTTCTCCGGCGCCCAGCGCAAGGTTCGCCGGCGCCTGCGCATCGAGCGGGTGCTGTCGCGAGTCGTGGCCAGCCGACGTCGATCGCTCGCCCGCGCGCGCATCGATCTCGTCCGCGACCAGCAGGAAGAGGCCGGGGCAGTCTTTGTCCTGGGCGATCCGCTCCTGCTGCAGCAGGCCTTCCTCAATGTCCTGATCAATGCCGAGCACGCCATTGCCGCCCGCGGCGACGCCGGGTCGATCGTGATTTCCACGAAGACTCGAGACGGCAAGGTGATCACGACGATCCGCGACAGCGGCGGCGGCATCGCCGAGCACGTGTTGCCGCGACTGTTCGATCCTTTCTTCACCACCAAACCGGTCGGACAAGGTACCGGTCTCGGACTCGCCATCACCTACGGCATCATCCAGGAGCACGGTGGCACCATTCACGCCGCCAACGACGGGAATGGCGCGGTGTTCACGATCGAGCTTCCCGGCGGCGGCAACAGGCTGAACGGCTCAGGGCTCAAGGCACAGGCAAAACCTTCGACCACTTACTCGAAGATCTTGCTTGAGCCCTGAGCCTTAAGTCCTGAGCCATCTAAAGTCTGATAAAGTTCCTTCAGCCATGGTCACTGGAGGAGACGAAGGGTTTTTGACGACCGAGGAGGTACTCGAGTACCTCCAGGTGAACCTGCGAACGGTTTACCGGCTCATCAAGGCTGGCAAGATCCCGGCGGTCCGCGTCGGGCGCCAGTGGCGGTTCCGCAAGCGTGACATCGACGGCTGGCTCGAGAATCAGAAGACGCGTCAGGGAAGGACTGGGGTCGGATCGGCGCGCGCGGCGATGCCGCCGCCCGGCCGACCGCGCATTCTCGTGGTCGATGATGAAGCGGCGATTCGCGATCTCTTGTCGAAGACCCTTGCGCTCGCCGACTACGACGTCGACCTCGCCCCTGACGGCCGCACGGCGCTCGAACGGCTTCGGATCATTCCGTACGACCTGCTCATCACCGACTTGAAGATGCCCGGCGTCGACGGGTTGACCGTGGTGCGCGAGGCGCGGCGGCTGAAGGCCGATATTCCCGTGATCATCATCACGGGGTTCTCGACGGAGGCGAGCGCGATCGACGCCGTCAATCTTGGCGTGTCCGGCTATCTGACCAAGCCTTTCCGGGTGCCGCGGGTCCTGGCGGTGGCGGCCAAAGCCCTCGGCGAATAGCTTTTCGGTTACATTTCTGCGCGTTCCTGCCTGGTATTTCCCTCCAACCTCGGCCTTAGCGGCGTGTGCGCCCCTGTGCGGGTTGACGAACCGCCAAGTCTCCCGTAGAGTGGATTTGTTACTGTCACATAGAGTCCTCTAGAGTGCTTTCACAAAGACAGGAGGACATGAACCCACTTCCGGCAGTGGCTGGAAGGTATTGAATGGAGCGACGTCAATGCGGAAGACACTCTGGAAAGTCGGACTCACAACGGCGGCCGTGGTGCTCTTGTCATCGAGCTCCGCGTACGCGCAGGTCACGGCGAACGCTGGCCTGAACGTCACCGTCACCTTGAGCTCACGTGCACGGCTGACGCTCAGCGCGCCAGCGATTCTCTTGCCAGACGACGATCCAATTGGCAGCCCGAGTCTCGTTGCACCGGCGATCGACGTCAACGTCGGGGCACGCACGGCGACGGGGGCAACGGTTACGCTGACAGTCCTCGCGACCGGGGATCTCACTGGGCCGGCTGGCACGATTGCCATCAACAACCTGTCGTGGCTCGCTCCGGGGACGGGGTTCGCGAATGGAACGGCGAACGCGACGACGGCACAGTCCGTCGGTACGTGGACGGGGTCCGGCTTGCGGACGAGCACCCAGACCTACCGGCTCCTGAACAGCTGGACCTACGCGCCCGGCACCTACGCGACCACGATGAACTACACGCTGACCGTTCCCTAGTTCGTTCTCTGGTTCAGAAATGCGACCTCGCCGGATCGGAACCGCATCGGTTCCGTTCCGGCGACGCTCGTTAAGGCCATCTCGTAATGACGGTTCCCTTGCACTATGCCGGCGCCGGTCAGACTCGCAACGCCCCTTGTCTTCCTGCTGGCACTGGCCGTGGCGTCACCGGCTCGTAACGCGTTCGGCCAGAGTCGAACCGCGACGCTGAATGTCTCAATCAACGGCCTCGCGCGGTTGTCACTCTCGAGCACCGGCGTAAGCTTCGTCGACAGCAACCCCGATTCGGTCCCGCAAGTGCCGGGCACGCCAGGACCGCTCGTGCTGACGGTCAAGGCACGGACGACCCTTAACGCCACGGTGCGGCTTTCTGTGCTCGCCAGCGATGACCTCCGGTCGGGAGTTCGCACGCTCCCGGCGTCGACGATCACGTGGACCGCCACTGGTGCCGGTTTCGTCCCCGGAACGCTGAATCGAACAACGCCGCAGACCGTGGGCACCTGGATCGGCTCGGGCGTCCGCACTGGCAATCAGAGCCTGCTCTTCGCCAACGCCTGGACGTATTCGACGGGCACCTACACGTTGACGATGACCTACACGCTGAGCTCGCCGTGATCGTCGCGCCTGCCCTCGGCCGCTCGTCGTGCGCGCTCGCGATCGCCGTTCTGACGACAGCGGCGATCTTCGCTACCGCGCGTCCGGCGGCGGCGCAATTCCTCCTGGTCCAGCCGGCCACAATCTCTTTTCCCTCGAGCGACCCGGACACGGTGCCGGTGGTCTCGGCGGCGCCGGTCCGTGTCACGTATCTCGTGCTCGGTGGCGCCAGCCAGCCATGGCTGATTACAGTGCGCGCCAGCGGCGCGCTCATCTCTGGCGCATCGACGATTCCGATCTCGAACGTCTCCTGGATCGCAACGCCAAGCCCGCCTTTTCGTGCCGGCACGCTGAGCACGGTCGCGCAAACGCTCGCGAACGGTACCGGCACGGCATTCCTGGCCAGCGGCGACGTGACCTTTCGCTTTGCCAACTCGTGGAACTACACCGTCGGAAACTACACGCAGACAATCACCTTCACGCTGAGTTCACCATGAGCATCAAAACCGCAGTCGTTTTTCCGGCATTCGCGTTCTGCGCGATCCTCGGCGACACGCCGGTGGCCGCGCAGGTTTCCGTGGAGGTGTCGCCCCTGCGCGTCGAGCTCCAGGCCGGCCCCGGTAGTTCAACGACCCAGCCGATCACGCTCACCAACTACGGCAAGGAAGCCGTGCGGGTCCGGGCGCGGCTGACCGATTGGGATCTCACCCGCGACGGCACGCCGCAATTCGAGGGGGTGGAAGCCGGCCGGTACTCGGCAACCGCCTGGCTGCGCATCGCGCCACCCGAACAGGTCGTCGAACCAGGAGCATCAGCCACCGTCCGGTTCAACGCCGTGTTGCCCGAATCGGTCGAACCCGGCGGCTACCGGACCGGCATCCTGTTCGAATTCGAGTCGGCGGCAGGCCCGATCCTTTCGGTCCGCCGCGAGGTGGCGTTCAAGAGCCGGATTGCGACGCTCCTCTACATCAATACCGGAGCGCCGCCGGCGGTTACCGAGCTCGTCGACGTGACAGTTCGACCGACGAGCGAGGGCGTCGATGTCGTGGCCACGGTGAAGAACTCGGGAAGGAAGACCGTGCGGACCAAAGGCACGCTTGTGCTGATCGACGCCGCCGGCGCAATTGCCAGGGAGGCCGCGGTGCCAGACGTCCCGCTCTTGCCGGAAAGCGAGCGAGAGGTCGCCGTGCCCGTCGCAATTGCGCCTACGACGCCGCTGGCTCCGGGGATCTACCGCGCAGAACTCAAACTCGATCTCGGGCTGGCAGCCATCATCGTCGGCGAAACGCCTGTGACTATCGCGAAGTAGCCGTATGCCCGTCGTGCTGCTCCTGCTCGTCGCGTTGCTCCTGCCGTCGCCGGTTGCGGCGCAGCAGGGCTCGCTGCAGGTCAGCGCGTCCGCGCAAGCAGTCACGGGAGACGCTGCGCGGTACAGCCCCGTCGGTCAGGTCGAACCTGATCTAGGCATCAATTGGTTTCAGCCGGGCACACGCTTCGGCACGGTCCAACTGGAGTTGCGCGGCACCGAGCGCAAAAACGAGTTTCACGCCGGACGCATCTACGGCTCGTTGCGGGATCTGAAGACCGGCAACTACACCTGGACGGTCGAAGGCGGCGACGCGTACTACGCGCCGGCCATCGGCGAATACAAGTTTTCCAACCTCACGACCCCAATCGTCACGTTCGTTGGCGGAGCGGTCAGCGCGCGCTCGGCGCGCACCAGTATCGGCATCATAGCCGGCCAGGGCACCGTCTGGCGGAACATCTTCGGGAGCGATCCCGACACGCTCGATCAGACTATTGTCGGCGGACGCGCGACTCATCGCGCCAGCGACCGGCTGGACGTGAGCGCGCGCGCCTCGCGCATTCGAAACCACGACCTCGACGACTACACCTACACGATTGCCGCCAGCGATCAAGCGGGCAGCGGGGCGCGCTACGTCGTGACGCCCGCGATCCAGGTCATCGCGGACGGAAGCGTAGTGTCCTATCGGCGGGCCGGTTCCGAGGTGAATGAACGCGATGGCTCCGGGCTCGTCGGTGTGCATTGGCTGCACAGCCGGGGGTGGCTGCAGGTCAACGCTGCGCGATTCTCGCCGGGCGATTCGCCCACAATCAACTCGGCGCTCGCGGATCGATCTGGACAGTTCGCGGCGGGTGAGCTCGATCTCATCAAGCGCATCCGAGTGTTCGGAGGCTGGGAGGCATTCCGCCAGAACCTCGATCCCAGTGCCGCGTACGCCGCCGGCTACCAGATCCCGCGCAGCGATGGCACGCGGCAATTCGCCGGTATCCGAACCCAGATGACGAGTCGCTCGACGGCGACGTTCAGGGTGGAATCGGGCGATCGCATCTCGAAGTATGTGTCGGGCCGACAGGATGTCGAGAGCGACACTGGTGTGTGGAGCGTCGACTGGCAGCTGGCGCTCAACCGGATGAACGGGTTCGTCCGGATCGCCGAGCGAAGCAACGTGACGAGCGCGAGCCGTTCCGGTTCGTACTCACAGCGTGATGTCTCTGGTCAGATCTTCTATCGGATGTCGGCCTCCGCACAGGTGTTTGGCCTCGTCACCAGCACTCGCACGGTCGACGAGGCCGGCGGCGGCAACACATTCTGGCAAGCCGGTGGCGGAGCGCAGCTGCAGGTCGTGCGACAGGGCCTCTGGTTGAGGACCGAAGGAACCGTCAGCCGCAACGCGGACCTCCTCGGCCAGTTTTTCATCCCTCGCGAGTCGATCAGTCTGGGATTCAATGGCTACGTCACACCGCGGACGTCGCTTGGCGTCGACGTCTATCTCGACCGGGCGACGACATCGAGCGCCGGAAGCCCGTGGGCGACGCGTTCGATGGTGCGTCTCATTCAGAGCTTGCCGACCGGCGCCCCCAATGCAACCGGTGGTTCAGGACTCTTCCGCTCGGTCCCGGTGCGGGCGGTCGCGACCGTCAAAGGGACTGTGTACGCGGACTGGAACGGGAACGGTCTGCAGGACCCTGGCGAGAACCCGGTGGCCGGCGTGCCGTTGCGTCTCGAGGCCGTCGGAGCAGTAGAAACGGCCAGGAGCGGGGAGTTCTTGTTCCGGAACATCCCCGATGGCTTGCACGAAGTCGGGCTCGACCTGGGCGCCTTGCCGATCGATTACGATCCGCCGGCGATTCCTCGACTACAAGTGGCCCTGTCTGGACGCGACACTCGACAGGTCGCCTTCGGGTTGATTCCGCTCGGGTCGATTCGCGGCCGCGTCGTCCGGGACACGAACCGGAACGGCACGGCCGACAGCACCGAGCCCGCGATCGAGGGCGCGGTCGTCGTCCTCGACGGCGGCAGGCGGTCGGAGAAAGCAAAACGTGGACAGTACGCATTCGAAGCCGTGCAGAGCGGCGAGCACACGGTCACGCTCCTGGCCGACTCGCTGCCGGAGGGGGCGCTCATCGCCGGTGAAGCAACGCAGGTCGCAACGCTCGGGCGCGAGAGCATGGCGATCGACGTGCCGTTTGCCGTGTCTCTCGAGACCCGTGCCGAGATCAGAAAGGTCTTTCCGGGATCCACAGCGGCCGCGCTACCGAAGCCCAGCGCGCCGGCGCGCCGGGATGGACGGCCGGCACTCATCGCTCCAAAAGCCGATGCGGCTCTCGCGAAGCCCGACGCGCCGCCGGCGACCGCCGCCACACCAGTTCCCACGCCCGGAACCTTCGCGCTACAGGTAGGAGCGTTTGATGACCCGCTTCGCGCTCGACAGCTGGTCGCTGACCTGAAGGAGAAGGGTCTGTCGGCGTACCTGGTCGAACCGCCGCCCGATGCGCCGAACGCGCCGTATCGCGTGCGCGTTGGCGCCTACGCCAGCCGGCTCGACGCCGAGCGCGCTGCTGCAAGCGTCGGCCGCGCGGTTGGGGGAAAGGTGTGGATAACACAGTCGACAGTCGGCAGTCGTTAGTCGACAGTCTTAGTCGGCAGTCGCAGTCGGCAGTCGTTAGTCGACAGTCTTAGTCGACAGTCTTAGTCGACAGTCTTAGTCGACAGTCTCAGTCGGCAGTCCCCGTCGACAGTCGTAGCGTGATCGGGATGTAGTAGACGCCTGGCGGGGCGTTCAGCCTCAAGGTCACGGGGCCAGTTCGAAAGCCGCTTCCGCTCCACTTCGCAATCACTGTTGGCGTGGCGGATCCCAATGATGTCGGGATCGTTCCCTCGGGGCCCGCGACAACCGCCAGCTGGCTGGAGGCCGGCGCGTCTGCTTCGGCAATCAATTCGACGGCAGTTCCCGACGCAAGCCGAACTCCGGCTGCGATATCTACCGACGCTTCGGCAGGCGCCGAGCCGGTCACGTGAAACGTCAGGACGTGGGTGGAGACCTGCAAAGACGATCGCGGCGTGAACGTTGCCGTCACGTGCAGGCTCGACGTCGTGGTGCTCGTCGACGCGCTGGCCAGATTGGCAGATCCGTCCGCACCGAGCGGTATCGCTTGGAGGATCGACAGCAGAATCGCGGCTGAGGAGAAGATTCGGAGCTGGGGAGCTCGGGTCAAACCAACCTCAAGCAAATCGTAGGAGAGGCGGCGGACGCTGGCTATACCTTGAACGACAGGCGACCGCGGATGGCAACGCGCAGCAATGCCCTCGATGAGACTCCATCGCCAGTTGTCCCATTCTGGACCCGCAAAAACCTCATGCTAAAATTACAGGTTTGTAGCGCGCTCGTTTGAACCTGCCATGATCCAGCTCGCCAATCTGAGCAAATCGTTCGGTGACCGCGTTCTCCTCGACTCGGTCAGCTGGCAGATCGACAACCGTGAGCGTGTCGGCCTGAGTGGACCGAACGGCGCCGGCAAAACCACGCTGCTCAAGATGCTGGCGGGCTTCGAAGAGCCCGATTCAGGGCTGGTCGTCAAACCGTCCGGGCTGACGATCGGCTACCTGCCGCAGGACGGGCTCCTCCACAGCGGCCGGACACTGATTGAAGAAGCCGGCCAGGCGTTCAAGACGCTGCTGGACATGCGCGCCGATATCGCCGCGCTCGAGAATCGCCTCGCCGACGACACTGTGGACGAGTCCGAGCACGCCGGGATGCTCAGCCGCTATAGCGAGCTGCAGGAAAGTTTCCGGCGTCTCGAAGGCTACAGCGTCGACCTGAAAATCCACACCGTGCTTCGCGGCCTCGGCTTCTCCAGAGAGGACATGGAGAAACCGACCGAGACCTTCTCCGGCGGCTGGCAGATGCGCATTGCGCTTGCCAAGCTCCTGCTCGGACGTCCCGGCCTGCTGCTGCTCGACGAGCCCACGAACCACCTCGATCTCGACGCCCGCAACTGGCTCGAGGAGTACCTGTCGGACTACCCGCACGCCGTCATGCTCGTCTCGCACGACCGCTTCTTCCTCGACGCGGTCGTCACGCGCATCACCGACATCGGCCTGCGCACGCTCACCGACTATCCGGGCAACTACAGCACCTACCTCCGCACCCGCGAAGAGCGGATGGAGCGCCTACGTCAGCAGAAGCGCGACCAGGACGAAGAGATCGCGCGGATGGAAGCGTTCATCAACCGTTTCCGCTACCAGGCGACCAAGGCGGCGCAGGTGCAGAGCCGGATCAAGATGCTCGACAAGATCGTGCCGATCGAGATCCCGCCCGAGAGAAAGCGCGTCCGCTTCACGTTCCCGGCGTGCGCGAAGAGCGGGCGCACCGTGCTCGATCTGCGCGGGATCTCCAAAGCCTACGGCGCGCGGCGCGTCTTCGACGGCATCAACGTCCACATCGAGCGCGGCGATCGCATCGCCCTCATCGGCCCCAACGGCGTCGGCAAGTCGACGCTGATGCGCATGCTCTCAGGCGTCGAGGCGCCCGACAGCGGCACCCGCACTGACGGGCATCAGGTCGTGATGCAGTATTTCGCGCAGGATGAGGCGACGCGCCTCGATCCCACCCTTACCGTCTACCAGACGCTCGCCGGCGACGCGCCGATCCACATGGTGCCGGCCATCCGCAATATCCTCGGCGGGTTCCTCTTCTCGGGCGACGACGTCGACAAGCCCGTGCGAGTGCTGTCCGGCGGCGAGCGGACGCGGCTGGCCGTGGCGCGCATGCTCCTGCGGCCGTCGAACACGCTGCTGCTCGACGAGCCGACCAACCATCTCGACCTCGACTCGAAGGATGTGCTGCTCGAAGCGCTGGAAGATTTCGGCGGCACCCTGATCTTCGTCTCTCACGATCGCTACTTCGTCGACAGGCTCGCCAGCAAGGTCATCGAGATTCGTGACGGCCAGGCGCTGCTCTATCCCGGCAACTACGAAGAGTGGCTGTGGAGCAAGAAGCAGCGGGAAGAGGCCGTCCGAGCCCCGAGCCCCGAGCCCCGAGCCACGAGCCCCAAGCCCCGACCGCCGAGCGCCGAGCGCCGAGCGCCGACCGCCGAGTCCCGATCCCCGAACCCCGAGCCCCGAACCCCGAGCCCCGAGCCCCAAACGCCGAGCCCCGAGTCCTACGAAGAGCGCAAGCGACGCGACGCCGAGGCCCGGAAGGTCAAGAAGGCCGCCGACGGGCTCCGCAAGCGCGTGGAGGACCTCGAGGCGCGGATTGCCGAGCGGGAGACGGCCATCAAGGCCATCGAGGCCTCCATGTCCGCCCCGGGGTTCTACGACGATCGCGAAGCCGCTCAGCCACTTATCGACCGCCACCAGGCGCTCATGTGGGAGGTGGGTGATCTTATGAACCAGTGGGAAGCGCTGCAAACAGAATTGTAATCGTTGGTCACATTTGTAACCCGCCGAAACGCGTCACTCGCCCCCAACCTCCTCAAAACATTAAGGAATCCGTCGACGGAGCTCTGCAACCCCGGGGCACACGGTTTGCCCCCACGCACACCGACCTCAGGAGAAGTACACGCCCGAGGACCCAGACCCGGCGAGAGCGCAGCGAGGGACACCGGGGCGCCGTAACTCCAACATGGAAATGAGCTTGGCTGATCAGGATCGCGCAATTACAATATTGCCAGTCGAGGCCTCTGCGACTCAGCAGGCCCTCGGTGCCGATCCCGCTTTGCCTACGCGAAAAACAAAGGGTCGCCGCCCGTCTGCCCGCGCGGCCACGAAGACCCGGAAGCCGCAAGCGCGCCCCGCGGGAGTCCGCAGCGTCGCGCCGGACGACTTCTATCGCGACATGGTCTGGAGCCTGCGCAACGGCGTCCTGGCGGTCACCGTCGACGGCACGGTCGCGGTCATGAACGATACGGCGTACCGCATCCTCGGCCTGCCGCAGCGAAACTCCGACATCGGGCGGCCGTTCACGGGCGTCCTCCAGGAGCAGCCGGAGGTGGCGCGGATCATCGCCGGGGCCTTTGACCTGACGCATCTGCCCAATCGCGCCGAGCTGAGGCTGAAGAGCACGAACAAGGTCATCGGCTACACGATTTCGCAGGTCCACGATTCGCGCGGGCGGCTGACCGGCGCGACGCTGTTCTTCAAGGACCTGACCCGCGTCGAACAGCTCGAAGAGCGGGAACGGCTGCGCGACCGCCTCGCCGCCCTCGGCGAGATGGCCGCGGCGATCGCGCACGAGGTCAAGAATCCGCTCGCCGGCATCGAAGTCATGGCGGGCATCCTCAAGCGGCAGCTTCCCGAGTCGCAGGACGCGCAGACGATCCTCGGCGACATCATCAAGGAAGCCAAGATGGCCAACGCCATCGTCCTCGAGGTCCTCGAGTTCGTGCGGCCGATCCGGCTCCAGGTCGAGCACATGTCGCTTGTCGACGTCATCAAGGACGCGTCGGCGCTCGCCGACACGCACGCGCCACGCGGCAAGGTCGACGTCACGGTCGCGATTCCCGACGATCTGGCGCGGATTCAAGGCGACCCGCACCAGTTGCGGCAGCTGTTCACGAACCTGCTGATCAACGCCTTCGAGGCGATGAGCGGCCGCGGATCGGTCCGCATCGTGGCGACCGAGCTTCCCGAGGAAGAGGGGACGTCCGGCGGCGAAGCGCACGTCGGCGCGATGGTCCAGGTCGACGTCACTGACGATGGGCCGGGCGTGCCGCCAGACGTGATGGACCGGATTTTCAGTCCGTTTTTCACGACCAAGCCGCAAGGCACGGGGCTCGGGCTGGCGATCGTCCGCAAGATCGTCAACGCCCACGACGGCCGCATCGACGTGCAGGTGCCGTCAGCGGGCGGCACGCAGTTTCGCGTGACGCTGCCGGTGTCGAGCGAGCACGAGCTGTTTCGGTAGTCGTTCGGGGTTCGGAGTTCGTCGTTCGGGGTTCTGGGTTCTGGGTTCTGGGTTCCGGGTTCGGGTTCGGGTTCGACGCGGGGAGCACCTCCACTGCGTCTAGTACGACGCGAGCGAGCGTAGCGAAGCGAGCCGGCGGAGCGGAGCGGGGATCGTGGGGCCCCGCGAGCGACGCCGTAGGGGGGTCCGCGGGGGCGAAGCCCCCCGGATCAAGAGAGGATTCAATGGGCCGGATTCTGGTGGCAGATGATCACGATTCGCTGCGGCGCGGGATTGGCCGCGCGCTGTCGGATGCGCATCACGAAGTCGACGAGGCGCCGAACGGCAACGTGGCAATCGAGAAGCTGCACGAAGGGCAGTACGATGTCGTGCTGAGCGACCTGAAGATGGGGGGCAGCGACGGTCTCGACGTGCTGCGCACCGCCAAGTCGCTTCATCCAACGACCGCGGTGATTCTGATGACCGCGTTCGGCTCGGTGCACACGGCGGTCGAGGCGATGAAGATCGGCGCCTTCGACTACGTTCAGAAGCCGTTTGAAATCGAGGAGATGGAGCTCAAGGTCGAGAAGGCGATCGAGCACCGGCGCCTCAAGCACGAGATCGAATACCTCCGGCACACCCAGCAGGACATCTACGACTTCGACCGCATCGTCGGCGCGAGCGGCGCGCTCCAGTCGGTCCTCTCGATCGTCAAGAAAGTGGCGAAGAGCAACACCACGGTGCTCATCCGCGGCGAAACGGGCACCGGCAAGGAGCTCATCGCCGGCGCGATCCACCACAACTCGCTCCGGGCCGGACGCAACTTCGTCAAGGTCAACTGCGCGGCGCTGCAGGAGAACCTGCTCGAGTCGGAGCTCTTCGGTCACGAGAAGGGCGCCTTCACCGGCGCCGACAAGCAGCGCGTCGGCCGCTTCGAACAGGCCGACGGCGGCACGCTCTTCCTCGACGAGGTTGGCGACATGAGCGCCAACACCCAGGCCAAAATCCTGCGCGTCCTGCAGGAACACGAGTTCGAGCGCCTGGGCGGTACACGGACGTTGCGCGTGGACGTCCGGGTCATCGCCGCCACCAATCGCAACCTGCCGCAGATGGTCGCCAACGGGCTCTTCCGTGAGGACCTTTACTACCGGTTGAACGTCGTCTCGATCGACATGCCGCCGCTGCGCGAGCGCAAGGACGATATCCAGCAGCTGGCGATGTTCTTCCTGCGGCGGTTCTCCGGGGAGCTGAAGAAGCGGCTCGACGGTCTTTCGCCCGACGCGCACAAGCTTTTGATGCGCTACAACTGGCCCGGCAACATCCGCGAGCTCGAGAACGCGATCGAGCGGGCGGTGCTCTTGACCGAAGGACCGCTGCTCACGAGCATCGACCTGCGGCTGGGCGAGCTATCGACCACGCAACCGTCCGGCGAATCCAGCCCGGTCGTCAAGATTCCGCCGACCGGCATCGCGCTCGAAGAGATCGAGCGTCAGGCGCTCATCGAGGCGCTGAAGATGTCGAACTGGGTGCAGAAGGACGCGGCGGAGCTGCTGGCGATCAGCCCGCGCGTGATGAACTACAAGATCAAGACGCTCGGCATCGACTACGCGCGGGGACGACGGCCGATGGTCGAGTCGATGGCGTCTTGATAATTCTGAATTGCGAATGCTGAATGCTGAAGTAAAGGCTGAAGGTTGAAGGGAGAATAGAAGGCCGAAGGTGCCAAATGCTGAATGGCAGTCAGCATTGGTACTTCAAATTCAGTATTGGAACTTCAATTCAACATTCACTTCAGCATTCAGCACTCAGCATTCAGCATTGCCCCTAGGCCTTCGGATGCGCCTTCCTGTAGGTCTCCAGCAATTGGGCGGCGTTCAAGTGCGTGTAGCGCTGGGTGGTGCTGAGACGCGCGTGGCCGAGGAGCTCCTGGATGGCGCGCAGGTCGGCACCGCGCTCGAGCAGGTGCGTCGCAAACGAATGCCTCAGCGCGTGCGGGCTGATCCCGAAGCGCGTGCTGCACGCCGCCACATACTTCCTCACCAGCCGATCGACGCTGCGCGTTGAGAGTCGCCCGCCCTGGTAGTTGAGAAAGAGTGGCGGTTTGCCTGTCCGTGTGATCCGTGTTTTCCGTGGCCGGTCTGTCTGTGTTGTCCGTGGCCTGGGCTGCTGTGTTGGCGGCGCGGCATCGGCGACCACGAACGCTTCGCGATCGCGGAGCCACGCCCGCAGCGCCTGTTCGGTCGAGTGGTTGAACGGCACGATCCGTTCCTTCCCGCCCTTGCCGAGGACGCGGACCATGCGACCGTTCAGGTTCACATCTCCAAGGTCCAGCCCCACGAGCTCGCTCAGGCGAAGCCCCGACGCGTAAAAGAGCTCGAGGATCGCGCGATCGCGGCGCCCGAGCGGCTGTGATCCATCAGGCATGTCGAGGAGCGCCGACATCTCGGCTTCGCCGAGGTGTGCGGGCAGGCGTTGCTCTCGCTTCGGCGTCCCGACGAGCGCGGCGGGATCCCCTTCGAGGATGCCCTCGCGGCGCAGGTAGCGGCTGAACGTGCGAATCGCGGCCAGCTTGCGCGCGGCCGACGACCGGGTGTTGCCGCGGCGGTGCAGATCGCCGAGGAACTCGCGAATGCTCACGTGGTCGACATCGGCCACCGTCAGCTGGGCGCGCGTGCGGCTGCCCCGCGCAGCGAGAAACATCAGGAACTGCGACAGGTCGCTCTCGTAAGCGCGGACGGTGTGCTGCGAGGCGTTCTCGTTCAGCCGCAGGTGCTCGAGGAATTCCGCGAGTGCGTCCTTCATCGTGGGCCTGTGTGGAGCTCGTCGGAGGCTGCCGGGGTCGTCTCGCCGGCCTCGATCCACTGTTCCAGGTCGGCAAGCGCTCGCTCCGACAACGCGAGTTTCCGCGTCTCCTTCCGGCTCATCCTGCGTCCATCGGCCGCGCGCATCCGCGGCATCGAACGATCGTCGATGGGCTCCATGATCCCGAACGTGATGTTCGTGGGCTGGTAGTGTCGGGGATTGGCGTGCGACACGTAGTGGGCCAGCGCGCCGAGCGCGGTCGTGCGCGGCGGCACCCGGATCGGCTGATTGAGCGCGCGCGCCGCGGCGTTCCGCCCGGCCATCAGCCCAGAGGCCGCCGACTCGACGTAGCCCTCGACGCCAGAAATCTGCCCCGCGAAAAAGAGATTGTCACGCGTCTTGACCTGCCACGTGTCGCGCAGCACGTCCGGACCGTTGATGTAGGTGTTGCGGTGAATCATCCCGAAGCGGACGAACTCGGCGTTCTCGAGCCCCGGGATGAGACGCAGGACGCGCGCCTGCTCGCCCCACTTCATCTGGGTCTGGAACCCGACCAGGCTGAAGTGATCGCCGGCGAGCGTATCCTGCCGGAGCTGCACGCACGCGTACGGCTCGCGCCCGGTGCGCGGATCGGTCAACCCCACCGGCTTCATCGGTCCGAACCGCAGCGTATCGACGCCGCGCCCCGCCATCACCTCGATTGGCAGGCAGCCCTCGAAGAACTTCGCGTCGTCGAAGTCGTGCAGGGCGGTTTTTTCTGCTGCCATAACCGCCGCGTGAAATTCTGCGTACTGTTCCCTGTCCATCGGACAGTTCAGGTAGTCCCCTTCTCCGTCGTCGATTCCACAGCTGAGCTCGGGGACACTCAATGGTGACTGTCCCGGTTGAGTGTCCCCGGGGACAGTCACGGTTGAGTGTCCCCGAAAACTCCGCGCCCAGCGGGAGGCGCGAAAGATTTTCGACATGTCGAGCGACTCGGCGAGGACGATCGGGCTGATCGCGTCGTAAAAATACAGATGATCGCCGCCGACGAGCGCGGCGACGTCGCGCGAGAGCGAGTCCGACGTCAGCGGGCCGGTGGCGACGATGACCGATCCCGTGGCCTTGACGCTTGATGGAATGCTCGTCACTTCTTCGCGGACGACGCGGATGCGCGGGTGATTCGCGATCTCGCGCATCACCGTCTCCGAGAACCGCACGCGATCGACGGCGAGCGCCGCGCCAGCCGGCACGCGCGACAGATCGGCCGCGCGCATGATCAGCGAGCCCAGCCGGCGCATCTCCTCTTTCAGAAGGCCGACGGCGTTGTCCAGTTTGTCGCCGCGGAAAGAATTGCTGCAGACGAGCTCGGCGAGGCCGTCGGTCTTGTGCACCGCGGTCGGACGTACAGGCCGCATCTCGTGGATGACGACCGGCACATCCATCGCCGCCGCCTGCCACGCGGCCTCACACCCGGCGAGGCCGCCGCCAATGATGTTAATCATTCGCAATGCTGAATGCTGAGTGCTGAATGCTGATGTGAATGCTGAATTCGACCTTTACTTCAGCATTCAGCATTCAGCATTCAGAATTGCCTGCTACGCAGTCGTGAGCTCTTCCGCGCGCACGTAACTGCACTCCTCGTTGTTGCAGACGAGCTGACGCCCGTGGCGCTTGGTGATCTTTTCCACCAGGAACGGCGCGCCGCAGTCGGGGCACTTCTCCGGCAGCGGCCGGTTCCACAGCGTGAAGTCGCAGTCCGGATAGTTCGCGCAGCCAAAGAACACGCGCCCGCGGCGCGACTTCCGTTCGACGATGTCGCCGCCGTCTTTGGGACAGAGGACACCGGTGGACTTCTGCTTGACGTATTTGCACGCCGGGTAGCTGCTGCACGCTGTGAACTCGCCGAACCGGCCCTGCTTGAGGACGAGGTTCGAGTCGCACTTCGGGCACTTCTCGTCGAGGATCTGATCGGGCTTGGCTGCCGCCAGGCCCTGCTTGGTCGCGATGATCTTGCGCGTCGTCTTGCACTCCGGGTAGCCGGTGCAGGCCAGGAACTGGCCGAACCGGCCGCGCTTGAGCGCCATCGGCTTGCCGCAGTTCTCGCAGTTCTCCTCGATTTCGCCGCCCTCGGCATTCGCCTCCGGCGCTTCGAGCTCGCGCGTGTTCTCGCATTCAGGATAGGCGCTGCAGGCGAGGAACAGGCCGAACTTGCCGGCCTTGATCACCATCGGCGAGCCGCACTTGTCGCACACCACCTTCGGATCGGGCTCGACGCCCTCCTTGAGGTTGATCATGTCCTTGGCGGCGCGCTTCAGGTCTTTCTCGAACTTCTTGTAGAAGCTGGAGAGCGCAGTCTCGTAGTCGTTCGAGCCGTCTTCGATCTTGTCGAGCTCTTCCTCGAGCTCGCGCGTGTAGTTGACGTCGAGGATGTCGTCGAACGCCGGGCTGAGGAGCTTCTCGACGAGCATCATGCCGAGGAGCGTCGGCTTGAACCGGCCTTCGATCTTGTTGACGTACTCGCGCGTCTGGATGACGCCGATGATCGACGCGTAGGTACTCGGCCGCCCAATCCCGTTTTCTTCCAGCGCCTTGACGAGCGTGGCTTCGCTGTAGCGGGGCGGCGGCTGGGTGAACTTCTGCTCGGGCTTGAGCGCCTTCAGCTCGAGCCGGTCGCCTTCGGTCAGCGCCGGCAGCACGTTCGCGCCGTCGTCGTCTTCCGCGCTCGCCGCGTCGGGACCAGGACCGGCCGTGCGTTCCTCGGCGGGCTCCTGGTTGTAGACCGCCATCCAGCCGGCGAACTTCGGCACCGATCCCTTGACGCGGAAGAGGTACTGCGCCGCTTCGACATCGACGGTGGTTTCGTCGAACGTCGCCGCGGGCATCTGCGAGGCGACGAACCGATTCCAGATCAACCGGTAGAGGTAGTACTGATCCGGCGTCAGCTGCGCGCGGACCGCGTCGGGGTCGTACTGCATCGACGTCGGACGGATGGCTTCGTGCGCGTCCTGCGCGTCGGCCTTCGTCTTGTAGTAGATCGGCTTCTCGGGCAGGTAGTCGGGCCCGAACTTCTGGCCGATGAACTCGCGCACGTCGGTCAGCGCCTGTTCGGCGACGCGCGTCGAGTCGGTTCGCATGTAGGTGATGAGGCCGACTGCGCCTTCACCTGGCAGCTCGATGCCCTCGTAGAGCTGCTGCGCGATCATCATCGTCTTCTTGACGGGGAACCGCGCGGCCTGCTGCAGCTTGCTCGTGATGAACGGCGGAACCGCGCCCTTCTTGCGCTCCTTGGTCGTGACCGACGCCACCGTCCACTCGGCGTGCTTGAGGTCGTCGAGGACGGCGTTCGATTCGGCAACGTTAGCGATCTTGATGTTCGCGCCGTCTTTCTTGAGCAGCTTGGCGTCGAATTCGGGCGGGACCGGTCCGGCCAGCCGCGCCGTGAGATTCCAGTACTCCTCGGGCACGAACGCGGAAATCTCCCGCTCACGATCGACAACGATCTTGAGCGCGACGGACTGCACGCGGCCGGCGCTCAGGCCGCGACGGACCTTGTCCCAGAGGATGGGGCTGATCTTGTAGCCCACCAGGCGGTCGAGAACCCGGCGCGCCTGCTGCGCGTCGACCATCTGCCGGTTGATCTTCGTCGGGTTCTCGAGCGCCGCCAGCACGCCCTTCTTGGTGATCTCGTTGAACATCAGGCGGCGGATCTTCTTGCGATTCCCGGAGCCCAGTTCCTCGGCAAGATGCCAGCCGATCGCCTCGCCTTCGCGGTCAGGGTCGGTCGCGACGAAGATTTCCGTCGCATCCTTCGCGGCCGCCTTGAGCTCGGTCATCACCTTCTTGCGACTGGCGATGACTTCGTAGGAGGGCTCGAACCCATCCTCGATCGCGACACCGAGCTTGCTCTTGGGCAGATCGCGGACGTGGCCCATCGAGGCGACGACCTTGTAATTCCTGCCGAGATATTTGTTGATGGTCTTCGCCTTGGCCGGCGACTCCACCACGACGAGTGACTTTGCCATTCTTTGAGGACCTGTCCGGCCGACGCGCAAATTGCGCGACGGCTGCTTTCCTGGCCGAAGCGCAACGCGCGCCGGCTTGCCTGGCCGAGGCGCCTAAAGCGCGAAGGCCGGGCTTGTCCGCCGTAGCTCAAACGCGCGAAGGCGGAACCCCTACGTTAACAGACGGCGGGAAAACCCGCTGCCCGACTGCGTTACCAGACCGGCCAGCTCGAGCTCCATCAGACGCGGGAGGAGCTTTGTACCTGTAACACCGGTCAATTCCATGAGCTCGTCGAGGCGGTAGACCTCTCCGATCTCCATCGTCGACAGTAAGTTGTCTGAATTCAACATTTTAGACGATAAATAATGGCTCGGAGCGACAACCGGCCAGCCGAGCCCTTCAAGAATATCGACTGCAGACTCGACGACCTTTGCTCCGTCCTTGAGCAGGCTGTGCGAGCCGCGGTTCCGTCCCGACAGCACGCTGCCCGGCACCGCCATCACGTCGCGTCCCTGTTCGAGCGCGCACCGGGCGGTGATGAGCGACCCGCTCTTCTCTGACGCTTCGACCACGACGACGCCGAGCGAGATCCCGGAAATGATCCGGTTGCGCAGCGGAAAGTGCTCGGGAAGCGGCGCCACGCCAGGCCCGAACTCGCTGACCAGCAAGCCTTTCTTGGAGATTTCTGTCGCCAGCGGGGCGTGCTCCGCCGGATAGATGCGGTCAACCCCAGAGCCCAGGACCGCGAGGGTCGGCGCAGCTCCGGTCAGGCATCCACGATGCGCGGCCGAGTCGACGCCACGCGCCAGGCCGCTTGCGACCGCCACGCCGCGATCCGACAGCTCCTGGCCGAGCCGAAAGGCCACGTCGAGCGCGTAGGGCGTCGCGGCGCGAGATCCGACAATTGCCACGATGGGCCGGGCGAGCGCCCCAACGTCGCCGCGCGTCCAAATGACCGGCGGCGGGTCGGGAATGCAGCTCAAGAGAGCCGGAAAGCGTGGATCGTACCAGGGCAGAGCCTCGATGGACACCGTCCTGGCAGCGCTGAGCGCTTCACGCGCGCGCAAGCGCGCGACGCGGGCGGCTTCCCCCCACTCCACCTCGGGCACGTTGCAGCCCCGAAGCACAGCCTCGAGCGTTTCGTTCAACTCGAGGTTCGGTTGATGCCGGATTTCCTTGAACGTGGAGGCAGCCCGCGAGCGCGATGCGGGCAGCATCGACAGGGCGACCGCAGCGAAAAGATCCATGCGCGTCGACTCGCTTTCGAGCGACGGCGCGACCTCTATCCTCATTATAGAGTCGTCGTGTCCGGCGCCACAGCGGGACGCTCGAGGGTCCGCCAGGCGGACTTACGGATGTCGTAGTGTCCGGCTTCCGCCGTAGCTTTTGCGGAGGCTGGTTGGCCGGGTTGCCCGGACTACCGTCCTTACGAAGGTCGTCTTCGTCTTACGAAATTCGCCTGAAATGAGGGGCTGAGTGGCCGCCGGCGCGGCTCTGCTGTGGTACGTCGCTTGCTCGAAATTGGTGGCGAAAGCCCTTGCACCGCGGCGGCCCGGTGCTATAGTGATTCGGAGCGACCCCATGTTGTCCCGAGCTCTCGTCGTTGCGATCGCGCTCGTCGCGTTTGCTCCGCAAACGCACGCCGGCGACGCACGGTCTGAGGCGAAAGAGCAGGTCGAGTTCGGGATCAAAGTCGCGCAAAACGGCCTCTGGAAAGAAGCCGCCTACCGGTGGCAGAAGGCCGTGGAGCTCGACCCGACTTACGCCGCGGCCTGGAACAACCTTGCCGTCGCGTTCGAGCAGCAGGGCAACTTCGAAAAAGCCCGCGAAGCGTACGAGAAGGCCGTCGAGCTCGATCCGAAGAACCTTCTGCTGCGGCAGAATTACGATCTGTTCAAAGAAATCAATGACCGCACGAAGCGCCGCCGCGATCGTTAGCCGGCTCTCGAGCCCGCTGTCGTGCCTGGTCCTCGGCCTCGGGCTGCTGGCGGGATCCGCCGCCTGCACGAGCTTCTACGAGATTCCGATTGAAACGCCCATCCAGCCAAAGATGGACGTCTCGATGTTCCAGCGCGTCCTGATTGCCGGCTTCATCGGTGGCGGCACCGACGACGTCGATGCGAACCTCGAAACCGTTCGGCTCCTGCGCAGCCAGCTGCGCTCCAAGTCGTCGCTGCGGGTCATCGAAGCCGAGGTGCTACAGCTCGCCGACATCGCCAAGGAACAGGCCAAGGGCGAGGCGACCCCGCCGCCGTCGCCTGGCGGCGCCGCCGACGGCCAGCAGCAGCCTGCACACCCGGCGCAGCCCGAACCGGCTACGGACACGACGACGCGGATCCGCAACGAGAAAGATCTCGAAAAGTACCAGAGCATCTTTGCCGACGTCGCGTTCTGGAAGAAGCTTGGTGAGGAATATCAGGGTCCGCTCATCATCACCGGAACGGTACTGTTCTCGCCGCTCGCCACCGCTGGGTACGTGCCAGTCGAGCGTGAGTATTTCGACCAGCTCGGGCGCCGGCGCGTCGTGCAACAGCGCCAGTACCAGGAGCGCAAGGGCTTCACGCTGCAGCCGAAACTGATCTACATCGACGGCCGCACCGGCGCGACGCTCTACTCGGAAACGCTGCGCGAAGAAATCCTCTATAACGCGCAACAGAACACCCCGGCGCTCTCGTCCTACTTCGAGCTGATGGACAAACTCATTCCGAGCTTCCTGAACACCCTCAGCATGCAGAAGATTCGCGGCACGAGGATGCTCATCAAGTAAGATCCGGGCGTTTTTCAAGCCAAAATCGCCCAAACGCTTTACCGGCCCGGCTTTTCCGTGTTACCCTAGTTCCTTTGTCGAAGCTGCCGGAGGCGCCATAATGTGGCCCTCAGGCGTGGGAGTAAGCCGTGTTCGCAATCATTCAAAGCGGTGGGCGGCAGGTCAAGGTGTCGCCGGGCGACGTCATCTCCGTCGATCGATTCGAGGCCAGCCCTGGTGACGAAGTCACCATCGATCAGGTGCTGGTCGTCGAAAAGGAAGGCGGCGAAGTGCTCGCCGGCGCACCGTATGTCGCCGACGTCAAGATCGTCGGCGTGGTCGACGGCGAATCGCGCGGGCCGAAGATTCGTGTCTTCAAGAAAAAGCGCCGCAAGGGCATGCGCCGGACCAAGGGTCACCGAAGCACCTACACGCTGATTCGAATCAAAGACATCGTGGTTTAGCTTCCCGCTTCCAGCTTCCAGTGTCTCGCTGGAGATTCGTAGCTGGAAGCTGGAAGCTGGAAGCTGGAAGCCGAGATCATGGCAACAAAAAAAGGGCAAGGAAGTTCAAGAAACGGCCGCGACAGCAACTCGCAGCGCCTCGGCGTGAAGCGGTTCGACGGCAACGTCGTCACCGGCGGATCGATCCTCGTGCGCCAGCGTGGCCGGCGCTTTCGGCCGGGCCTCAACGTCGGCCGCGGCAAGGACGACACCCTCTTTGCGAAGATTGCCG
This sequence comes from uncultured Acidobacteriota bacterium, assembly GCA_963773005.1. GTDB lineage: Bacteria > Acidobacteriota > Vicinamibacteria > Vicinamibacterales > 2-12-FULL-66-21 > DATBJJ01. Next base: position 136,405 of record CAVYZR010000008.1, on the reverse strand, counting down.
GGACCGTCAAGTTCGAGGACCACGGCGCCAAGGGTCGCGTCATCAGCGTTCACCCGATCGCCAACTGACCACTGGCGACCCCCCGATCGACTAACGACTGTCGACTGAGATGTTTGTCGACGAAGTAGACATCCACGTGGCGGCCGGCCACGGCGGATCGGGCGCGATGAGTTTCCGCCGCGAGAAGTTCGTGCCGCGCGGCGGGCCCGACGGCGGCGACGGCGGCGACGGCGGCTCGATCTACATGGTCGCCTCGGCCAACCTGAACACCCTCCTCAACTATCGCTTTCAGAAAATCTTCGAGGCCGACCGCGGCGCGAACGGCGAAGGCTCGAAACGCACCGGCCGGAGCGGCGCCGACATCGAGCTGAAAGTGCCGGTCGGCACCGTCGTCTACGAGCGCAGTCCCGACGGCGAGCCCGGCGGTGAACCCGACGGTGAGCTTGTCCAGCTCGCCGATCTGACGACCGCCGGCGTGCCGGTTCTAATCGCCAAGGGCGGCAACGGCGGCTGGGGCAACGCGCGATTCGTCAGCTCCACGAACCGGGCGCCGCGGCGGACCCAGCCTGGGCTGCCGGGAGAAGAACGCGACCTGCGGCTACACCTGAAGCTGCTCGCCGACGTCGGGCTGGTCGGATTCCCGAACGCCGGCAAGTCGACGCTGATCTCGCGGATCTCGGCGGCCAAGCCGAAAATCGCCGATTATCCGTTCACCACGTTGTCGCCCAACCTGGGCGTCGTGAGCATGTCTGGCGACCGGACGTTTGTCGTGGCCGACGTGCCGGGACTGATCGAGGGCGCCCATACCGGACATGGGCTGGGTCACCGTTTCCTCAGCCATCTCGAGCGAACGAAAGTCCTCGTGCACCTCGTCGACGTATCGTCGTCGACCGGCCGCGATCCGGTCGAGGATTTCGACATCATCACGCGCGAGCTCGATCTCTTCCCGGGCCGCGACGCCTCGGGCGAGAGGCTTGCCGAGAAGCCCGTGATCGTCGCCGCCAACAAGATGGACGCGCTCGACGAGCCCGACCGGCTGGCGCGTCTCGAGCGGCATTTGCAGTCGGCTGGCGTTCCGCTCTACCCTGTGTCGGCAGCGACCGGAGCGGGGCTCGACGCGCTCCTCGAAGCCGTGTGGCGCAAGGTCGCGCGGTCGCGTGACGAAGGCCGTCCCGTTCCGGCGCTCGAGTGACGTTCGCTTGGAGTGAATGACTTCCGGCACCCGCATCGGTCTCCTGGGTGGCACGTTCGACCCCGTTCACGCGGGTCATGTCGACACGGCCCTGGCGGCACAGCAAGCGCTGGCCCTCGATCGCGTGCTCGTGATGCCCTCCGGCACGCCGCCTCATCGACCGGGACAGCCCTCGGCCTCGCGTTTCCATCGATTCGCGATGACGGCATTGGCGGTCAACGGGCTTGCGGGACTCGTCGCGAGCGATCTCGAAATCGGTTCGACCGCCCCGTCCTACACCTTCGACACGCTGGCCCGCCTGCATCAGAGCGGCCTCGCCGCGTCGCAGATTTTCTTCATCACCGGTGCTGACGCGTTTGCAGAAATTGCCACGTGGAGCCGCTATCCGCAGGTGCTCGAGATGGCCCACTTCGTGGTCGTCTCGCGGCCGGGGCATGCGGCGTCCGGGCTCGCATCGAAGCTCCCGGCGCTCGCCACCCGGATGCGTAGCGTGGCCGTTCAGCCGAGGACCGCAGCCGGCCCACGCGCGCATGCGGCGCAGGTTCTCGAGGTTCTACGCCAAACTCTCGAGGTCCTGCTCGTCGATGCGGCGACGCGGGACGTGTCGTCCACCGAGATCCGGCAGCGACTCGAGTCGGGCCAATCAATCTCCGGCCTCGTGCCCCCAGCCGTCGAAACCTACATCCTTCAACACGGGCTTTACTCGCGCGGCACTGCCAGCGCGAGCTGCGGCAAATCACTTGCATGACCACCAGAACCACTCGGACAAGTACCCGACGGACCCGAACTCAGGGCGGCCGTAAGCGGCTGCCGGCGGACGTGACGCGAGCGGTGCGCGCGGCGCTCGACAAGAAGGCCACCAACGTCGTCGTGCTCGATCTGCGCGAGACGCCGGCGTTCACCGATTTCTTCGTGCTCTGTTCGGGCCAGAATGCGCGGCAGGTCAAGGCGATCGCCGACAGCGTCGAGACCGCGCAGCGCGAGGCGGGCGTGCGGCCGGCGCACGTCGAAGGCTACAACCGCGCCGACTGGGTGCTGATGGACTTCTTCACGCTCATCGTCCACGTCTTCGCGCCGCACACGCGCGAGTTCTACGGGCTCGAGCGCCTGTGGGGCGACGCCCAGCGAATCGAGATGAGCGACGAGCCGGTCATACAGAAGAGCGCGAATCTTTAGATCCGCGCTCTTCTCGGGCTCGGGGCTCAAGGCTCAGGCAAAACCTTCGAGCGCTTACTCGAAGATCTTGCTTGAGCCGTGAGCCGTGAGCCATGAGCCATGAGCCTTGAGCCTTGAGCCGCGAGCCACTGTGTCTGTATCTCTCTCCCGCCTCGCCGACGGCCTGATTGCGGTGCTCCTGGCGCCGGGGTGTGCCGCCTGCAACGCCTCGCTGCCGCATCCAGCCCGGGGACCGGTCTGTCAATCCTGCTGGGACGCGATCCGCTCCTTCACCCCGCCGCTCTGCCGCCGATGCGGAGATCCCTTGCCATCCTGGCGCGTGCTGAGCGTGGAAGCTGGGGCCTGCCCGCGATGCCGGCGCCGCCCGTCGGCGCTCACGGAGAGCCGCGCCATTGGCGCGTACGCTGGCTCGCTGCGCGCGATCGTGCACGCGTTCAAGTACAGCGGATGCCGCTCGCTGGCGCGAGGCCTGGGCGCGCGCCTGCGCGAGAGCGCGGCCGGGCTCCTCGCAACTGCCGACATCGTGGTCCCGGTCCCGCTCCATCGCAGTCGTCGTCGCCGGCGCGGCTTCAACCAGGCGCGCGAGCTCGCCCGCCACCTGGGCCTGCCCGTGGTCGACGCGTTGCGACGGACTCGCGCGACGCCGTCGCAGACCGATCTACCGGCCGCGGCGCGCCACGGCAACGTGCGCGAGGCGTTTGCGCTGGCGCGCCGGCGGCTGCCATGGCTCGCGCTGAACGTCGAAGGGTTGCGGATTGTTCTCGTCGACGATGTGAGCACGACCGGGGCGACGATCGAGGCGTGCGCGCGCGTGCTTCGGGCTGCTGGCGCCGTCGATGTCAGCGCGGTGACGGCTGCGCGAGTCGTGTCTCGACCGCGCGGATGACGTCGGCGGTCACTTCAGCTTTCCCTCGCTCCCCTTCGAGCCTCACCCAACCCGGCGCGGCCGCCTGACGGCGATAGCTGGCGCGCACGCGGCCGAGCAGTTCCAGATCGCGCTCGAATCGATCGCGCGCGGCCGCCTTCCGGCTGACAGCCGTTTCCGGCGCGATGTCGAGGAGGATCGTCAGGTGAGGCGCCGGCAGGAACCGCTGGATTTCGGTGAGCCAGGCGGCGTCGAGCCCGTGCGCGTCGCCATAGGCAATGCTCGACGCGATGTAGCGATCGCAGATGACGACGACGCCGGCCGCGATCCAGGCGTCGATCTGCGCGCGCTTCTCGCCCCGATTGGCGACGTAGAGGAGCTGCAGCACATCCGGTGGGTAGTCGCGCCCGCCGTGGAGCGCCTTGGCGATCTCGTCGCCGATCGCCGTCGAGTAGTCGGGAAACGACAGCAGCTGCGCCTCGCGGCCGTGGTCCCGCAAGTGATCGCGCAGCGCCTCGGCCTGCGTCTGCTTGCCGCTCTGATCGAGCCCCTCGAATGCGATGAGCAATCCCGTCGTCTGCGTGAGCGCGGGCGACATGATCAGGCTTCGAGCGCCAGCAGGTCGTCGATGGTCTGGCGGCGGCGAATCACGGTGACCCGGCCATCCTGCACCATGACTTCTGGCGGCAGAGTACGCCGGTTGTAGTTCGAGGCCATCACCGATCCGTACGCGCCGGCATCGAGGACGGCGAAGAGATCGCCGACCTCCGGTCGAGGGAGGCGCCGATCTTTCCCCAGCGTGTCGCTGCTCTCGCAGAGCGGGCCGACGATATCCGAGAGCATCTCCGGGCCCTCGCGCGTCGCCACGGGCTCGATGCGATGGTAGGCGTTGTAGAGCATCGGCCGGATGAGTTCCGTCATCCCCGCATCGAGAATCACGAAGAGCTTGCCGCCGGGCTGCACCTTGACGTCGACGACCCGTGTCAGCAGCGCGCCCGCCGGCCCGACGATGCTCCGGCCCGGTTCGAGGATGATCGACAAGCCGGAGCCGCGGACGATCGGCAGCACGGCCTCGGCGTATTCCTGCGCGGTCGGCGCGACCGTGCCGTCGTACGAGATACCGAGGCCGCCGCCAAGATCGAGGTGCTCGATCGACAGGCCCTCGGCGACGAGCCCGTTGGCGAGCTCGACGATCGCGCAGGCGGCGCGCCGCAGCGGCTCGAGATCCATGATCTGCGAGCCGACGTGCGTGTGGAGGCCGACAATCTCGATGCCGGGGCAATCGCGCATTCGCAGGCAGAGGTCGCGCGCTTCGTCGATCGAGACGCCGAACTTGTTGGTCTTGAGGCCGGTTGAAATGTGCGGATGGCTGCGCGCATCGATATCCGGGTTGACGCGGATGGCGACGCGGGCGCGCGTCTGACGCTCGCGTGCGATCGCGTCGATCCGTTCGAGCTCGCCCTCCGACTCCGCGTTGATCGTCTTGACGCCCAGGTCGATGGCCTGGGCCAGCTCGGCGCGGGTCTTGCCGACACCGGTGAACACGATCTCGGGCGGGATGAACCCGGCGCGCAGCGCGACGTCGATCTCGCCGCCGGAATTGGCGTCGACCTTGCTCCCGAGCGACCGCAACAGCCGGACGATCGCGAGCGTCGAGTTGGCCTTGAGCGCGTAGTGCATCGCGTGCGGATACGACGCGAACGCCTCGTCAGCGGCGCGGTAACGTGACGCGACCGTCGCGGCGCTGTAGACGTAGAGCGGCGTGCCATGCGTGGCGGCGACATCGACGAGCGAGACGCCGTCGCACTCGAGTGCGCCGTGCTGGCGGGAGAAGCTCACAGGTAAGGGAAATTGTATACTCGAATCTCTGATATCATTCGCTACGGTTTCTGCCGTTTGACGTCCTGATGATGCATGCCCGTTGACTCCGCGGCCGCGCAGCCGGTCACGCCCGACAGCCTCATCGCGCAGTGTCTGAGCGGAGACCAGGCGGCCTGGGACGCAATCGTCCGTCAGAACTGGCGCAAGGTCTTCAACGTTGCGTACAAGTTCGTCGGCAAGCACGACGAAGCCGAGGATCTGACGCAGGATATCTTCCTGAAGATCTTCAAGGCGCTGAAGACGTTCGACCGGCGCGCCAATTTTCAGACCTGGATCATCAGCATCAGCCGCAATCTGTGCATCGATCACTATCGCAGCGTCCGCAAGGAACGTCAGACGATCGCGCGCGAAGTCGACACGAGCGACCTGCAGCCGGCGTCGGTCGAGCGCGGGCCGTATCATCTCGTCGAGCACGGCGACCTGCGCGCGCTGCTGCGCCAGGCGCTGCAGACGCTGCCGGTCACGCTTCGCACGGCGGTCATCCTCCGCGATTTACACGAGCTCTCGTATCAGGAAATCGCCGACCAGCTCGGCCTGCCGGAAGGCACCGTCAAGTCCCGTATCAACCGCGGCCGCATCGAACTGGCGCGCCAGCTCAAACGGCTGCAGGACAAACAGCCGGCTCACCGCCGCAGGCGTGGTGCGCCCGCGCGCGGCCGAGCCAAGTCGACCCGGAGTGCTGAATGAACATCACGACTGATCGCGCGAATAATGTGGCGGTCATCAGAATCGGCGAGGCGCGGCTCATGTATCCGCTGCTCTCCGAATTCTCCTCGGCCGTCACCCAACTCATCGCTGCCGGAGAACGCAAGGTCGTCGTCAACCTCTCTTCGGTTGGCTACGTCGACAGCGCGACCATCGGCTGCCTGATGGACCTCTATCGGCAGGCGAGCGCCGCCGGCGGGTCTCTCAAGCTCGCCGGCGTGCAGAAGCGGGTCGAGACGATGCTGACCATGACCGGCGCCCAGAATTTCATCGAAGTACACCCTGACGAGTCGAGCGCCGTCAAAAGCTTCGGAGCCTGACCCATCATGCGCACGATCAAAATGACGACGGGCGCGCGCGTGCCGCTCGACGGCGACCTGCTGACGATGCTCGAGACGCTCTACCACGAGCTGACCGCCAAGCAGGAGCTCGAGCGTACGTTCGAGGACACCGTGCGCGAGATTCAGAGCGCCATCGAACAGATGACCGACACGGAGCGTCGGCAGTACCTGTCGGAAAGCCTGTTCCTCAACTTCGTGTCCTACGAGAACGAGCGGCTGGGAGCCTACCTGAAGAAACTCGACAAGAAGGGCGCGATCGCCCGATCGGCGGTGCGCAAACGAGCAAGGTGAACCGCTCGTATTCCGGCGGTTTCGCCGCCGACTCGTGACGGTTCGCGGCGCCCTCGTCGTGGTATCAGTGGGCGCCGTCCTCGCGCTGACGCTGCTCGCGTCCGGCCTCGGCGGAACATTCAGGTCTGGGTTTGTCCGTATTACCCTGAACGATTTCAACAAACCGCTCGCCTTCGGCCTGCTCGCCGTCGGAGGGCTACTCGTCCGGGACTGGCGGCACGCGCCCTGGCGCCGGCTCGGGTTCGGACTGCTGACGGCACTGGGACTGCTCGCCGTGATCTGTTTCGCGCGCAGTACACCAGCCATCGTCACCGACTCAGATCTCGCCGTCACCGAACTGTACACCGAGCTCGCCACGCGCGGCCGGCTGCTGGTCGGGCCGTATTCGCGCTTCGGCTGGAATCATCCCGGACCGTTGTATTTCTACGTTCAGGCGCCGTTCTATGCCGCCAGCGGGCACCGCGCAGCAGCGCTCTACGGCGTCGCCGTCGCGATCAACGTCCTCGCGATCGCGACCCTGACCTGGATCGTGGCGCGCACGAACCGTGGACCGCTGCTCGTGTTTGTGACGGCTGCGTGCGTGATATTGGCATGGCGAGCGCCGAGGTTGCTGGCGAGTCCCTGGACGGGACACATCGCCATCATTCCCGGCCTGACGTTCATCGCGCTCTGCGCGGCGATCGCCAGTGGCCGTGTGCGACTGCTGCCGCTTGCGGTGGTGGTGGGCAGTTTCCTCACGCAGACTCACGTGGGGTTTGTCCCGCTGGTCTTTGTGCTCTCCGTCGTCGCAGTCGTCCTCGCGTGGAGGCGGGAAGACGCGCGCTGCCGATGGCTCATCGTGAATGCCTCGGCCTGGGTGACCTTTGGGCTCTGGCTACTGCCCATCAGCGAGGCGCTGACGGGCGCGGGTGGCAATCTCGCGGCTCTGGGGCGATTCTTCGTGGCCAGCGGCGGGCCCGGGCATGCGTTGAAGGACGCGCTGTACAACTGGAGTTATGGACTGGTCGGATTGTTCCGGTCCGATTTCAATTTACCGTGGGGCGGGCACTTCGTCCTGCGCGGCTTCTGGTGGGTCGTGCCCGGCGCACTGGGACAGGTGCTCCTGCTCGTGGCCGTCGCGCGCCAGGATTTCAGATCGGGACGACTGTTCGACAGCTCACTTGCTCTCTTCGCGGCCCTGGCGTCGGGCGTTGGCCTCTGGGCCATCACGCAGATCCGGGGAGACGTGCTCGATCACGAGATTTTCTGGCTGGCGGCCCTGGGTGGGTTGAACGTGGCGATTCTCGGTGCAGCAAGTCTCCGCCGGTTCGCCAGGTGGAGGCTGGGAGAACAGACCGCGCTTTCCGCGAGCGTGTTGCTCGTGATGTTGGTAGCCGTGCTCGGCACCCGCCATCTGCGCGACCTGACCTCATTCGAGTTGAGGCGCGTCAATCCGCCAGCCATTCTCGCCACGTACCAGACGATTCGGGAATATCTCCGCGCCGAGCGCGTTGACAAGCCGCTCGTTCAGGTCGAAGGGCGCGCCTGGAGCCACTCGGCAGGAGTGCTGCTCCGGCTGCTGCAGAATCGCGTTTCGTTTGCAGTACCGAACGCGTCGCTGCCGATGTTCACGGGCTATTTCAGATCCAGCGGCGACGAAGACGCCATGGTCACGATCAGCTCAGACCAAGAGTTTCACCAGCAGATGAGTGCGCGACCCGGCAACGTCGTCCTGCAAGATCTCCGATCGGTCTACGTCGATGCGGTCAAAATCGTGCCCGTCGGGGACGTGCAGGCTCGCTGAGGGACGGCAGATCGGGCGATCGCTTCCCGCGCGCTCATCTCAGGCGCTCGTGATCGACTTCCACTGCCGAAGCCGCTCTGTGATCAACTCGGCGCGTTGCCGATCGTCGCCTCCGTCCAGGATGCTCATGTCCTCAGGAGCGGCGCGCCAGAAAACACCGGCCGTCCGCGCCTTCACGCTCCCGGGCGCGTCCGAACTCGTTGTGAAGTACCCGGACGCGCGATCGGCGGACTCCAGCAGGATTTCTCCCGTCCCGTGCAGTTGCGGTGCGTTCGGATCCCGAGGCCGTTCCCCCTTCCAATAATAGAAGATGCCTGAAGGCTCCTTCCTCTCCTTCGACGCTTCGCACCAGTATCTCGCTGACAGCCTGCCATCCTCTTGCCAGGAACGGCCAGCCAGCTCCAGCGCGCCGTCGCGGTCTCGCGAGATTCGAATGATGCTCACGGCGGAAGGCTCGTGAGGGCCGCGCTCGGTCAGGGAGAACTGCCACCACAGGCCTTCGATGCGTGCGACGCGCCCCTCGTTCTCGATCGCCTTCCGAAGCTTCTGGTTGATGACTTTCATCTCGGCAGGAGTCGACGCGTCGCCGTACCGTACGGACGTGAGCCCGAGGAGATCCGTGGGAAGCTTCGAGCCGCTCGCATGGAGGATGAAGGTTCGACGCATGCCGAGGACCCCACCGAACAGGCCGGCCTCGAAAACGACGTTGTCTCGCGGAGACGCCTGACCGGGTCCCGTGGGGGATGCGGGCAGGCTGGTTGTCGTCCAGTCGTCCTGAGCGAACACGAATGCAGCGAAGTCGACTTCATGTGCGAGCTCGACGAGGCGCTCCAGGGTAGTGATCCCTGGATTGAAGGATGTGGTCCACGGTTCCACGTGCGCGACATCCTCGAGACCGCGTGTCAGCCCCCGCAGCAGCTTCTCCTGTTTTCCTGACGAGCCCAGGAAAATGCGCGGCTTGTCCATCCGTCCTCCCGAGATTCAATTCCATCTGCGACTTTAGCTTACAGGATCACATGGAGAGCCCGCATTGTCCCACCTGCCACGCGGCGAGCTTTTGCCGGGCCAGCACCCGACGCTCGCATGAAATACCAGCACCGCGTGCTCGGTATGCTGTGGATGCAAATGGACCCGCCACGCGAACTGATCCCAGACGAGCCTCTCGACGATCGCCAACCATCGCAGTCGTATCTCGAGCCGGAGCCGGTCGTCGTCTAGTTCGGCGCAAGACTTTCACTGGGTCGACCCGTAAGGTTCGGTACGCGGGCACCCAACCAGTTTGCTCCGTGCATTGACATAACCTAGCGTTAGGTTTACGATCAAGGTCGTGACCTGGGCCGAGGTGATCCGCAAGTTGAAGGCCGCGGGTTTCGTCGAGGTCCGGTCCGGGAAAGGCAGTCACCTGTTGTTGAAGCATCCCACGTCCGGCAAAGAAGTCGGGGTGGCCGTTCACAGCCAAAAGGATACTGGGCGGCTGGGCAACCGCATCCTGCGCGAGGCTGGTATTGAATGACTCTTCTTTATCCGATTGTCTTGGAGACTGAAGACAACGGTGCCGTGAGCGCCTACGTGCCAGGGTTGCCGGTCTACGCCTCGGCAGAAAGCCCCGGGAAGGCAGAACGCGCCATTCGTGCCGTACTGACGGCGTACCTGGAGGCGCACCCAGCCTGCCGACCAGAAGCACGAGTCCGCGTGGCGCGCTTCTCCGACAAGGGGAAGACGAGGGTTGATATCGTCGGTGTCGCGGCCCTGGTCGGCGCGCGGCGCAGCGCAACAAAGGCGCGCGCCTCACGAGCAAACGGGCGACTTGGCGGTCGACCGCGCAAGACCGCAGCCCCGTCAACACGACGCGCAAAAGCAACACGTTGAGCCTGCCCGGATCTCCCGCTACGCCGTTTGCCTGAGCTCGTCCAGCCGACGCAACCAGCCTTCAGGCTGGTTCGAATCCGCGAGGCGCGCCCATGGCGGCCCGACTCATTCCCGCCGCAGCACGCTGGCCGGGTCGCACCGTGTCGCACGCCAGGCGGGCAACAGGCTGGCCGCCAGCGTCGACAGGAAGAGCGTCATCGCCACGCCGACCATGAGCGACGTCTGCGGCGGCGAGAACACGATGAGCAGGCTGCGGACGAAGACGGCGATCGCGATGACGCCGGGCGTACCGACGAGGAGTCCGATCACGCCCAGCACCGCACCCTGCCTGAGGAAGAGCCGCAGCAGCCTCGAGCGCGGCGACCCCATCGCCATGCGAACACCGATCTCGTGGCGCCGCTGCGCGACGTCGTAGGCCAGCACACCGTAGGTGCCGATCGCCGCGAGCACGAGCGCCAGGAACCCGAACCCGCCAAGGATCACGTTGAACAGGTTGAGGCCCACGTTGAAGCGCGCGATGAGCTGCTGCATCGTCTCGATCTGTCCGATCGTGAGCCGCGAGTCGAACGACGACAGATCCTGACGGAGCTGCGGCATCAGCGCTTCGGCATTCGTTGACGCCCGGGCCACCAGCACGACCGTCGGAGCTGCCTGTTGCGCGAGCGGCACATAGAGCGTCATCTGTGCCGATTCGTTGAACCGGATGAGCGACTGCCGGACGTCGCCGACGACCCCGACGATCGTGCGCGAGACGTGGTCGAATGTGAGGCGCTGCCCGATCGGATCCGCGCTGGGCCAGTACCGATCGGCGAGCCGCTGGCTGATGACGACGACCGGTGCAGATCCCGGGTGATCCGTCCCGTCGATGAACCGGCCGCGTCGTAGGGCGATCTTCATGGCCGCCGCGTAGTCGGGCGACACGGCGACCCAGAGTGATCTCGGATGAGCGTCGCCTGTCGCCGGTGGTGCTGCATCGATGGTGAAGCTGTCGCTCGGAGTGGTGACGTTCTCCGGCAGCGACGACATCAGGGTCGCACTCGCAACGCCCGGGATCGCTCGAACGCGTTCCAGGAGCCGCGTGTGGAAGACTCCCCGCGCTTCGGGCGTGGCGAGGTTCGCGGGCAGGCCGAGCGGCACAGTCGCCAAATGCGTGTTGTCGTACCCGGGATCCGCGTGCTGGAAGTCGAGGAAGCTCCGCACCATCACGGCTGCGCCGCCGAGCAACACGAGGGACAGAGCGATCTCGGCTACGACGAGCGAACGGCTCAGCCAGCGGCGGCTCGGCCCGCCGAGCCCGCGTCCTCCCTCCTTCAGCACAGTCACGAGGTCGATCCGCATCGACGCCAGCATCGGCGCCACCCCGAACAGGATCCCGGCGCCGATCGCCAGACCAGCCGTGAATCCAAGGACGCGGCCATCGAGGACCGGCACGTAGAACCGCGGGAGGTACGGTCCGAACGCCGAGGCGATTGCGCGCAGGCCAACGTACCCGAGCGCGAGGCCCGACAGCCCTCCGAACGACGCCAGCACCAGGCTTTCCGTCAGAAGCTGGCGCAGCACGCGCATCCGGCCCGCACCGATGGCCGTTCGGAGTGCAATCTCGCGCTGCCTCGACTGAGCGCGTGCCAACAGCAGATTCGCGACGTTCACGCAGGCCACGAGCAACACGGCCAGCACCACGCCGAGCAGCATGAAGTACAGCTGCCGTCGCCATTTGTCCGGGAACTCGTGCCGATAATTCAGGACATCCACGAGCACGCCGCGGTTCGTGTCCGGGTGCTCGTCCTCGATCCGCCTGACGACGGCGTCCATCTCGGCGCGCGCCTGCGTCATCGTCACGCCGTCCTTGAGCCGTCCCATGACGAAGAGATCGCGCTGCGCCCGTGACGCGGCCGCACGGTCGATTCGCAGCGGGACCCACAGCTGCAGGTTCGGCTGCAGGAACTCGAAGTCGGGGCTGAGCACGCCGACGACGGCGAACGACCGGCCGTTGAGGACGAGCGGCTCTGCCATCGGATCGCGGCCGGCCGGCAGCCGGCGCGTCGCGAAATCCTGGGTCACGAGGACGACGTCCGGCGCGCCCGGGCGCCCCTCATCGTCGGAAAAGAGCCGGCCGCGTGTGACCCGAGCGCCGAGCGTTCGGAGCAGATCCGGACTCATCTCCCCGGCGGGAATCGCTTCGAGACGGTCGCCGAGCCCGACACTCAGCGAGCTCGCCCGGAACGCGCCGAGCGCCTGGAACGAAGTCGCGCGCTCGCGCCAGTCGAGGAAGTTGCCGGCCGAGGAGAGAAAGAGCGGTGGCGATGACGCTTCGCGCTCGCCGAACAGGACGAGGCGATCGGCTTCAGGATACGGGAGGGGACGGTAGAGCAGCGCGTTGACGAGACCGAAGACGGCCGTATTGCCGGCGATGGCCAGCGCGAGCGAGATGACGGCAACGGCCGTCACGCCCTTGCCATGGCGCAGCATCCGGAGTCCGAATCGAACGTCCTGCCAAATCGAGGACATCGTGTGTTGCTCCGCTGAGAAGATCTTACCCCTCCCCGCCTTCATGACGAACTTACCGGGGTGCACCCGTGTCGAACGTATCGCTCAGAGCGCTATCGATTGTCGCCCGCCCCAGCGCACTCATTGCCTCATTGTCACGTGAGTTAGCCAGGTACGCGAGTCCCAGCGCGAGCGCCCATCCGCGTGCGCGCATCAACGTGTGGTCGTCGAGCGGATCGAATGCTTCGCGTGCTGACGTGAGAAAGGTGTGCCGCGCGGACGGCGGCAGCCACATCCAGATTACCGACAGGTCGGTCGCAGGATCGCCAGCGGCGAGATCGCCAAAGTCGATCACGGCCGAGAGACGTCCGCCGCTGACCAGCAGATTGCCTGGGTGAAGATCGCCGTGGATCCACAATGGTGGTCCGGACCACGCCGGTGTCGAAAGAACGCGCTCCCACAGACCCAGCACGGCACGGCGGTCGACGAGCCCGTCGAGCCGCTGGAGGCACTCCTGCACCGTCTCTGCACGAGCGGCAAGGGGTACACCTCGCCACGGGTTGTGTGGAGCGTCTTCCGGCGCGGGTCGATGAAGCGCGCGAAGAAAACAACCCAGAGCGATGCCCGTCGTCGCAATATCCCGTGGTGGCGTCAGCAGCGCACTTTGGCCGGGAAACCAGGGTACGACGGACCACGACCACGGGAACCCCGCGCCTGGACGGCCCACGCGGAGCGGCGCGGGAACTGGCAAAGGCAGTCTCGGCGAAAGTCGAGGCAGCCACCGCTGCTCATGCTCGATGAGGGCTGCCGACGCCGCGCGTCGAGGTACGCGCACCGCAAGGTCCTCACCCAAACGAAACAGCTTGTTGTCCCAGCCCTCGCCGACCTCGATCAACGACAAATGCGCGAGGTCGGCGTGTTGCTCCTGCAGCAGAGCCCGAACGACAGATGTATCGATAGCGACGTCGGCGGTCGGCTTCGCCCGGATGGTCATGCGATGCTCCGCCCATCGCGGACGGCGCAGCCGGATCCCCAGACCTCTTGACCTCCGAGAGGTAACGGCCTAGACTTCTCTCGGATCTCGAGAGGAGACGCGCCAGTGAACAAGACGCAGTTGCTGCAGGGCACGCTCGACCTTCTGGTCCTGCGCATCCTCGAGCTCGGGCCCAACCATGGCTGGGGCATCTCCAGCAGGCTACAGCAAATGTCGATGGACGGGCTGAAGACGAGCCAGGGCTCGCTGTATCCCGCGCTGCACCGGCTCGAGATGCGCGGCGAGGTCAAGTCCGAGATGACCGCCTCGGAGAACAACCGGCGGGCGCGCGTCTACACGATCACCCGCGCGGGCCGTAAGCGCCTCGACACGGAAACAGAGACCTGGCAGGAGTTTGCGCTGTCGATGCAACGCGTCCTTGGAGAACGCGGATGATCGCTCGTTTCAGGCGTCGCATGGCCTCGCTCCGTGGACTGCTCGGCCGCCGCCGCATCGACGCCGAGATTCTCGAGGAGCTTCAGGATCATCTCGAGCACGCGATCGAAGCGCACCGCCGGCGCGGTGTCCCGCCCGAAGAGGCGCGTCGGCTGGCCATTCGTGATCTGGGCGATCCTCACCGGTCTCGTCAGCGTGGCGCCCCCGGATACACCACGACTCGACGAGATCCGCCTGGACCTCGTCGTGCTGTCCGTCACCACAGTCTTCAGTTGTGCCTGCGCGTTCCTCGTCGGCGTGCTGCCCGGCCTGAGGGCGTCTGGCGCCGGCCATGAGACGGTGGTGCGGTCGGGCCGCGGCTCGACCCGGCAGCACTCGCTCTTGCGCCGCAGCCTGTTGATTGGGGAAGTGGCTGTCGCGACCGTGCTGCTCTCCGGAGCCGCACTGATGGTCCACACGATGCTGCGGGCTATCGCGCGTCGATCCTGGTTTCGATCCGCATAGCCTGCAGACCGTCATGTTCTCGCTGGCCTGGCCGGCCTGGCCGGACCCGCGAAAGCAGACGTTCTTCGCCGAAGCGGTCGAGCGTCTGCGAGCGGTTCCCGGCGTCGCGAACGCCGCCATCACGTATTCGCTCCCGATCCTGGGCTCGAACTGGTGGAACTGGTTCACGGTCGCCGGCAGGCCCGTCCCGCCGGGTGCCGTCATGATGGACTTGCCCAGTGCCGGCATCGTTCCGGTGAGCGCGACTTACTTCGACACGCTGAGGATCCCCGTCATCAGGGGGCGTTCGTTCGATCGGTCCGACACATCAAGCTCGCAGCCCGTTGCCATCATCAACACCAGTCTGGTCAAGCTGTATTGGACGGCGCGCGCGGGCGATCCGAATGTCTCAGCGTTTGTCAGAAAGGACGAAGATCCGATCGGGCAGCAGATCAGGCTGACCGGTGGGAGGGCGTGACCGTGACGGATCCTGTCACCCTCGGCACGGTCGCCGCCCTGTTGATCACCGTCACGTTGCTCGCGTGCTACATCCCGGCGCGATCCGCAACACGACTCGATCCGATGACGGCCCTGCGATCGGAGTGAACGCGCCGGCACGGAAGTGGACCTGCGTGAGTCCGGCGACAAGCCTCCGCCAGAGCTACGGCAGTCCGCCGAAGCCCTGCCGAAGCGTGAATCGGCTCAGATCCGTGCGATCCGTGCGATCCGTGTGATCCGTGTGATCTGTGGCTAGTGATCCGTGGCTAGTGATCCGCGGCTCTAGTTGGCGAGCCGCGCGTCGGCTTTCGCCGGCACTGCGCGTGGCAGAGCCGCCGCTGAGACCTCGCCGTCGGCGTCGACCAGGCGCCAGGCGTCGACTTCCTCGAGAATCTTGGCCGCAAACGCTGTGTGCAGCGCATGGCCGCCGCGGTGCGCGACAAGGTGCCCGACGACCGGGTAGCCCACGAGCGACAGATCGCCGATCACGTCCAGAATCTTGTGGCGGACGAACTCGTCCTCGAAGCGCAGGGTGTTGTTGAGGACGCCCGTCTCGCCAAGGACGATCGCGTTGTCGAGCGAGCCGCCGAGCGCCAGCCCGCGCTGACGGAGCATCTCGACTTCCTTGAGGAAGCCGAACGTCCGCGCCGGAGCGATTTCCTCGACGAAGGTCTCGTCCGTGATCCGCATCGTGCGCGTCTGATGCCGCAGGAGCGGGTGATCGAAGCTGATGCTGTAGGTGACCTTGAAGTGGTCGGACGGATAGAGCGCAATCCGCTTGTCACCCTGTGTCAGCGAAATCGGGCGCAGGACCTTGAGGTAGCGCCGCCGGGCTGTCAGCTTCTTGACACCGGCCTCGTTCAGGATCAGGTAGACGAACGGCGCCGCGCTGCCGTCCATGATGGGCACTTCCGGCGAGCTCAGCTCGACAATAACGTTGTCGATGCCAAGCGCCGTCAGCGCCGAGAGGAGGTGCTCGACGGTTTCGACCGAGACGGCCTCCCGAGTGAGCCCGGTCTGGTACTGAATCCCGCCCAGATGCGTGACCGTCGCCGGAATCTCCAAGCCGCCCAGGTCTGACCGCTGGAACCGGATGCCATAGTTGGCAGGCGCCGGTTTCAGAGACAAAGTGACCTTGTTGCCTGAATGGAGTCCGATACCAGTGCAGGAAACGGATCGACGAAGGGTTAGCTGCGCGCTCATGACCTCTTGAGAAGGGGAAGCCGATGGCTGCTGAGCAAAGCCTCTGCCAGATAAACAGAAGCGTAACGAATAAAACTAAGATGTTTATTTAGAACGGGATATGAGATCTTGGCCGAACAAGGTCTAGGCGTGTGGACCGACGAATGTGGCTGCACAGCCACAGTGGAGAACGTCAAAAGTGTGGTCATTTTACCACAGCCTTTTCCCCAGCCTGGGTGACTTGAGCGGCTTGCCGGCCCAGGATGTCTCTCAAAAACCGTCCCGTAGAAGATTCTCGGCTCCTGACAACTTCCTCAGGAGTCCCCTGCGCAACAATCCGTCCCCCGCCCTCTCCCCCTTCGGGGCCGAGGTCGATGACGTAGTCGGCCGATTTGATGACGTCGAGGTTGTGCTCGATGATGACCACCGTATTGCCCTGGTCGACGAGCTTGTTGAGCACGTCGAGCAGCTTGTGGGTGTCCTCGAAATGCAATCCTGTCGTCGGCTCGTCAAGAATGTATAAGGTGCGGCCGGTTCCCCGCCTCGACAGTTCCTTCGACAGCTTCACCCGCTGGGCTTCGCCGCCGCTCAGGGTCGTGGCCGACTGGCCGAGCTCGATATAGCCCAGCCCGACGTCCTGCAGCGTTCGCAGCTTGTTGGCGATCGGGGGGAAGTTTTCGAGGAGCGGCAGCGCCTGATCGACGGTGAGGTCGAGCACGTCGGCGATCGACTTGCCCCGATACTTGATTTCGAGCGTCTCGCGATTGTAGCGGCGACCCTTGCACTGCTCGCACGGCACGTAGACGTCGGGCAGGAAGTGCATCTCAATCGCGATGACGCCGTCGCCCTGGCAGGCCTCGCAGCGCCCGCCCTTGACGTTGAACGAGAAGCGCCCGGGCCGGAAGCCGCGCGTCTTGGCGTCGGGGAGCATCGCGAACAGCTCGCGGATGAACGTGAACAGCCCCGTGTAGGTCGCCGGGTTGGATCGTGGCGTTCTCCCAATCGGCGACTGGTCGATCTGGATCACCTTGTCGACGAGCTCGATGCCTTCGATCGCCGAGTGCGTACCGGGCTCGTCGCCGGCGCGATAGAGCAGCCGCGCCAGCGCCCGGTAGAGAATCTCGTTGACGAGCGTCGACTTGCCCGAGCCGCTGACACCGGTCACCGTCGTCAGCACGCCCAGCGGAATGGTGACGTCGATGCCCTTCAGGTTGTTGGCGCGCGCGCCTTTCACCACGATCGAACCGCGCGTCGCCGGACGCCGCGAACCCGGCGTCTGGATGGTGCGTTCGCCGCGCAGGTACGCGCCGGTCATCGAGCCGTTTCCGTCCTCGAGGAGCGCCTGCGGCGTCCCCTGGAAGATGACGTGGCCACCGTGCTCGCCCGCGCCGGGTCCAAGATCGATGACGTAGTCGGCGGTGCGGATCGTCTCTTCGTCGTGCTCGACGACGACCACGGTGTTGCCCAGATCGCGCAGCCTTGCCAGCGTCGAGAGGAGCGCGCGATTGTCCCGCTGGTGGAGGCCAATCGACGGCTCGTCGAGCACGTAGAGGACGCCGGTGAGGTTCGAACCGATCTGCGTCGCCAGGCGGATGCGCTGCCCTTCCCCGCCCGAGAGCGTCGCGGCGCTGCGCCCGAGCGTCAGGTAGCCGACGCCGACGTCGTTGAGGAAGTGCAGGCGATCGCGGATTTCGCGCAGGATGCGGCTGGCGATCAGGTTCTCGCGGTCGGTCAGTTCCAGCACGTCCAGCACCTTCACCGCCTCGGCGATCGGCAGCCCGACATACTCCGTCATCGTCCGGCCCTTGACGCGCACGGCGCGGCTCTGTGCTTTGAGGCGCTCGCCGCGACACGACGGGCACGGGCGAAGCGCGCGGTACGGCTCGAGCCCTTCCTGATCGAGCCACGTGCCTGACTCGTAGCGACGGCGCAGATTGGGAATCAGGCCCTCGAAGCCGGCGCCGAACGGATCCTCTTCCTTGCCTTTTTTCTTCCTGACGTTCTTAGCGGGGCTCTTGACCGGCGTGACGTTCTCATCTGGGGCGCGCCTCGTGCCCGCCTGCGCGCCGTAGAAGAGCACGTCGCGCAGTTTCTTCGGAAGGCGCCGGAACGGCACCGTGAGGTCGATGCCAAAGACGCGGCTGAGCGTGCCGAGCGCTTCCTTGACGAGCTTGCGGTCGCCTTTCGCCCACGGCGCGATCGCCCCCGCCTCGAGCGACAGCGAGTCGTCTGGTACAACGCGGGCGGGGTCGAAGTCGTACACCGCTCCCAGCCCCTGGCACTCCTGACACGCGCCGTGCGGCGAGTTGAACGAGAACGCGCGCGGCGTCATCTCCGGCATGCTCACGCCGCACCACGTGCAGGCGAGCCGGCGCGAGAACAGCCGATCGCCACCGTCGAGCGTGTTGATGATGACGATGTCATCGGCGAGGCCGAGCGCGATCTCGACCGACTCGGTGAGCCGCCGCTCGATCCCGGGCTTGAGAATCAGCCGATCGACGACGACGTCGATGGTGTGATTGCGGCGGCGATCGAGCTTGATGTCCTCGTCGAGCGATCGCTGCTGATCGTCGACGCGGACCTTCGTGAAGCCGCGGGCGCGCAGCGCCGCCAGCTCCTTCTTGAACTCCCCTTTCCGGCCGCGGACGATCGGCGCGAGCACGTTCACGCGCTCTTCGTTCGGCGACAGCATCACCATGTCGATGATGCGCTCGAGGGACTGCGACGAGATCTCGCGGCCGCACAAGTGGCAATGGGGCACGCCGATGTTGGCGAAGAGCAGCCGCAGGTAGTCGTAGATCTCGGTGACCGTACCGACCGTGGATCGCGGGTTCGACCCGGTCGTCTTCTGCTCGATCGCGATCGCCGGCGACAGGCCGTCGATCAGGTCGACGTCCGGCTTCTCCATCTGCTCGAGGAACTGGCGGGCGTAGGACGACAGCGATTCGACATACCGCCGCTGGCCCTCGGCGTAAATCGTGTCGAAGGCGAGCGAGGATTTCCCCGACCCCGACAGGCCGGTAATGACGACCAGCCGGTCACGGGGGAGGTCGACGTCGATATTCTTGAGGTTGTGGACGCGCGCGCCGCGCACCGCAATCCAGTCGTGCGCCATGGTGAGGATGGGTACAGCGGGAGATTTCGCAGCTCTCCCAAAACTGCAATTTTAGCACGGGGGTCAGTGGAAGCCGAAACCGTTGGTGGGACGGGATTTCCTGGATTTTGTCGCTGAAAAAGCCTCTGACCGCAGAGGGCGCTATCCAGCGGCGTGGAGCTTGGCCGACAGGTTTCGCGAGGCCGTTTTTGGCGCTATGCTGCGTGCCTTCCGGAGTCGGCCGAGGTCTGCCGGTCGCCCTGCTCTTGTTCTGCGGACTACCGGACGCCTGGCGGGTGCAGGTGGGGTTGGAGGGGGTATGAAAGTGCTTTCAGTTGCTGTCGTTGTCGGCGCGCTGACCGCGTTGGCAGAGCAAGTGGTTCAGAAACCGGCCGCGTCGGTTGGAAGCGACAGGGCCGCGATGCGGACCTGGCCGCCATCGAGAAGCTCCACCAGCAGGACATCGCCGCTACGTTGTCGCGAGATCCTGTTGCGCTGACGGATCTGTGGACCGATGACGCCATTCGTCTCGGCCCAGGCCAGCCGGCAGAAGTCGGCAAGCAAGCTATCCGAGAGAGCAACGAACGCTGGTCGGCTCGCCCAGGTCTCAAGGTGTTGACCTTCGTTCCGGAAACCAAAGACGTGACGATCTGGGACGGCTGGGCAGTCGAGTGGGGTTACTTCACTGCGTTCGTATGTCGAATCGCCGGGTGGCGAGCCGAAGCAGATTCGTGGCGCGAGGCTCTGGGTGCTCAAGAAGCTCCCGGACGGCAGCTGGAAAGTCTTCCGCGGGATGGGGACCCCAGTTGCTGTCGTTGTCGGCGCGTTGACCCCGTTGGCAGGGCAAGTGGTTCAGGGACCGGCCGCGTCGGCTGGAAGCGACAGAGGCCACGATGCGGACCGGGCCGCCATCGAGAAGCTAAAACAGCAGGACGTCGCCGCGACGGTTGCGCGAGATGCTGTTGCGATGGCGGATCTGTGGACCGATGACGCCGTTCGTTTCGGCCCAGACACGCCGGCAGACGTCGGCAAGCAAGCTATCCGAGCGACCAACGAACGCTCGACGGCTCGCCCAATCAAGGTGTTGACCTTCGTTCCGGAAACCAAAGACTTGACGATCTGGGACGGAGGGGCAGTCGAGTGGCGTTACTTCACGGCTTCGTTTGTCGCATCGCCGGGTGGCGAGCCGAAGCAGGTTCGTGGCACGGTGCTCGTGGTGTACAAGAAGCTCCCGGACGGCAGCTGGAAATGCTTCCGCGCGATGGGGATTACAGAATGAGTTGCAACACGGGTGGAGCTGACGGGCGGGCCGCAGAACACGGGAATGATGCGAAGGCCATCAGTCCGGTGGAAGAGTCACGGACTCTCACATATTTCGTGTGGTCTCGCGATTATTTCGGGCCACAGCACAGGACAATCCGGTCGCGTTCCTCGAGTCTGTGATTGCCACCGAAGAAATGTCGCGCGGGCGTGTGAAGCGGTTCAAGGTGCTGCGATCAGAGTCGATGTTTCATGTCGTTCCCGATCAGGTCCTGGATGCTGCGGGGCGATGGCAAACGGCCGTTCCGATCTTTGATATCACGATCGCCTTATCTCATTGCGCAGTGAGTCTGAACGAGTTCCTGGAGATTCTGTGCGAGAACCTCAGCGCAGTCGGCCCAACAAAGGTCATAACCGCGACGATACCGAGAGGGCGTGCAGCGCAGACCATGCTGCCGGCGCAGGAGCGCACAGCACGAGTCCGGACGCTTTTGGTGGAAGCTCTGTCGAAGACACACGTGCCGCTCAAGTGGCTGTTGATGTACGACCCGTCGAGTGCGACGTACTACCTGAGCATCGCACCGCCGGGAGCTTTTTGAAGTGATCGCGGTCGCCCGCGTCCGATCGACGCCGTGACAGAAATGACACGGCGTGGCAGAAATGACAATGGTTGAGCACGTGGAACGCACGGCCTCGTTCGAGCGCCACGGTCGACGATCGCGCATCGGTACTCGCCATTAATCACACCACTCGTCCCACAACTCGCCAACTTCGTGCATCATCCGTAGCTCGTGATTCGTCCCAGATCCATCGGCTTGAACGGACGCATCTATTGCGTGGATTCTCGCTGCGTCCGCTGCTTACGTCTGCCGTGGAATCCTCCGCGAAAGCGCATCTCGTCGCTTGGTATCGGAATTGGTATCAATTGCGCGGCTAACCGTTGCCGCATTTGACGAGCTCGGTGCAGCGGTTGGGCTGGCCGCGATCACTCGCGGGACCGAACCTGGAGGTGCTACGTGAAAGAAAGACTCATCCGCGTGCGTGGCAGCTGGCGCGCGCGCGGCCGTGCGAAAACGATCGGATTCATCATCCTCGCGTTGCTGCTGCACGCCGCCGGCTCCGTTATGGCTCAAGAGACGACCGGCTCCATCACCGGCGCCATCGTCGATTCGCAGGGACTCGCCGTGCCCGGCGTGACGATCACCGTCACCGGCCCGCAAGGCGCCAAGACGGCTGTCACCGAAACGTCGGGACGATTCAACGTGCCCTTCCTCGTGCCGGGCACCTATACCGTTCGCTCGGAGCTGCAGGGCTTCAAACCAGTCGAGCGGCAGAACGTCACCGTCGGGCTCGGACAAACCGTGGAGCTGAATCTGAAGATTGAAGTCGGCGGACTGACGGAGACGGTACAAGTGTCCTCGGCGAGCCCGGTGATCGATTCATCGTCGACGACCATCGGCGCCAACATCGACAGCGACCTCTTGAGCCGTCTTCCGGTGGGGCGACGCTTCAGCGACACCTTGTACGTCGCGCCGGGCGTCAGCACGGGCGGCACCGTCGGCGAGGCGAACCCCTCGATTTCAGGTGGAAGCGGCCTGGAGAATCAGTACGTCGTTGACGGCGTGAACATCACGAATCAGGGCTACGGTGCGCTCGGCTCGTACTCGATCGTGTTCGGGTCGCTCGGCAACGGCACGCCGTTCGACTTCATGAAAGAAGTGCAGATCAAGAGCGGCGGCTACGAAGCCGAATACGGACAGGCCACCGGCGGCGTCGTGAACGTCGTCACCAAGAGCGGCACGAACAGTCTGCGCGGCACGGCGTTCGGCTACGTTCGCCCGACCGGGCTGGAGTCCGACTTCACGCACGTGATTACGCCGAACGGCACGGTGAACACCACCGGCAGCGAGTTGTCCGACGCCGGCATCGAGGCCGGCGGACCGATCCTGAGGAACAAGTTGTTCTTCTTCGGCGCCGTCGACCCGCAGTGGGAGAAGCGGACGTTCATCGCGCCGGCCGACTTCCCGCTCGCGAGTCTCGGCGAGGTCGATCGCAAGCGGGAGGTGACGTCCTACGCCGTCAAGGGCACGTGGCAGGCGACGCAGAACCATCGCTTCGACGCGTCGTTCTTCGGCGATCCGGCGCACGGCGATCTGGGCCCACAGCGGACCACGGCGCTGTTGCGGACGACGACGTCGGGGTTCAGCGAGCTCGAGAAGTACGGCGGCCACAACCAGTCCGTGCGCTACGACGGCATCATCGCGTCGCACTGGCTCGTCGAGGCGTCGTTCGCCCGCGCCCTCAACCAGATCGTGGAGATCCCGTCAGTGGACGAGTGGAACGTGACCGACACGACCGTCACGCCCAACATCATCTCCGGCGGCATCGGCTTGTTCGAGCAGGGCAACCGCAGCGAGAACTTCCAGTATCAGGCCAAGGCGACCAACCTGTTCGGCAAGCACCAACTGAAGTACGGCGTGCTCGTCGAAGACGTCGGCTACGACCAGATCAACAACCGCACCGGCCCGACGTTCACGCTCGTCAACGGTGAGCAGACCGCGACCGGCGCCTCGATTCAGATCCTTGCCGATCCCACGTTCGGGCGGATCTTCCGTGTGACCCGCGCCAACCTGAACACCGCACGGTCCACCGATCAGCTCTACACGAGCTTCTTCGCGCAGGACACGTGGCGGGTCAATTCCCGCCTGACGATTCTGCCGGGCATCCGTTACGAGCAGCAGGATCTCAAGGGCACGCTCGTCGACTCGTTCAAGTTGGACAACAACTGGGCGCCGCGCATCGGCGTGACGTGGGACCCCACCGGCTCGAGCCGATGGAAGGTGTTCGGGAGCTACGGGATGTACTACTCCCGCGTGCCGAACGACCTCGCCGCGCGCGCGCTCTCGTCCGACGCCGGCATCGGCGCCGACTACTTCGACGCCAATTTGACCCAGCCGATTCCTGACGGCACGCTGGCGGGCGGCACGCTGACGCATTTCTCGATCGCCGGCGCCGGCGCAGACGTCATCGATCCAGACGTCAGGAGCAGTTTCCTGAACGAGTTCATCGGCGGCGCGGAGTACGAGCTCTACCCCGGCACCAAGGTGGGCGCCCGCTACATCCATCGCAACATCGGCCGCGTGCTCGAAGACGTGACACCGTTCCCGATTGTTGCCGCGAACCTCGGCATCGAGGGTGCGGAATCGGTGGACTACACGCTGACCAACATCACCACCGATACGCCGACGGCAGGCGACCTCGGCGCCTCGTTCGAGAAGCCGATCCACACGTACGATGCGGTGGAGCTGACACTCGATCGTCGGTTTGCCAACAGCTGGGGCGTCCAGGCATCGTACCGCTGGTCACGGCTGTGGGGCACGTTCGAGGGCGCGTACCGGGACGACAACGGACAGTCGGATCCGGGCATCACCTCGCTCTTCGACTTTCCCAGCAACGATCCGAGCTACACCGCGATCGGTGTGCCGGAGTTCGGATTCCGCGGCGACGTGCGGTTCCTCGGCAAGCTCGGCGAAGGGCCGTTGCCCCTGGATCGCCAGCACCAATTCAAGGTGTTCGGCAACTACGCCTTCAACTTTGGACTGAACGCCGCGCTCGGGCTGCAGATGTCGTCCGGCAAGCCGCTGACGCCGTTGGCTGCCAACCCGAACATCAACTACCAGAACGGCGGTGAGATTCCCGAGTGCGCACGCGGGTGCGGCTTCGAGACGATTGACGGCTTCAAGCAGCGCACGCCGTTCCTGACCGACGTCAGCGCCCACGTCGACTACGGGCTCCGCTTCGGCACGAAGCGGATCGTGCTGCTGGCCGACATCTTCAACCTGTTCGATACGCAGACCGTGCTCGACTATGACAACTTCACCGAGAGCACGTTCGGCGCGTTGAACCCGAACTTCGGCCAGCCCACGACGAGCGTCCTCGGCGGCAACCCGCCGCAGATTCAGACGCCAAGGCAGATCCGCCTCGGTGCGAGGTTCGAATTTTAGAGGCTAGCTGATACACAAACAGCGCGAACGAGCGGCAGCGAGTGAGCCACGCGAGCGGAGCGGGGCGTCGGGGTCCCCGCGAGCGAGCGTGTAAGGGGGTCCGGGGGGCGAAGCCCCCCGGATGAGAGATGACCTACCGGCTCGCGCCGAGATACGCGAGCAGGTCCTGGATGTTGGCCGACGTGTAGTTTTCGAGCAGCTTGAGGTGCGCGGCCTGACCCGCCGTCGGGCTCGCACCGTCGCTCGGCATCGCGGGACCTGGCCTGAGGAGGCGCGCGCGAAGCGTCGCCGTGTCGTACTTGCGGCCGATGCCCGCAAGGTCACCCGTCACCGAATGACAGGATCGGCAGTTGGCCGCGCCGTTGAAGTACGCCTCACCGGCTGCGCGGTCGCCGGCTGGCGGGTCGGCGACGCGACCGAGCTCTCGGAACCGCGCCTGTTGACGGAGGAAGTGAATGTATCGAGCGAGATCGACGACCTCCTCCGGGGTCAGCTCCGTGTAGCTCGGCATCGCGGTCTGCAGGTTCGGCAGGCCGGCCTTGACGAGCGGTCCGATCATGTTTCCGTCCTCGTCTGTCCCGACAAACGGCGACTGCGAGAGATTGGCCGCGCCCATCGTTGCGCGCGTCAGATCGACGCCGTGACAGAAATGACAATGGTTGAGCACGTAGACCGCGCGGCCGCGTTCGAGCGCCGCGGTCGGCGCCTTGAAGCCGCCGGCGTCGCGTTCCTGCCTGGCATCCAGTCGAAGTCCAATCGTGACCATCGTCACTACGGCCGCCAGGAGCGCGTAGCGGCGCACACGCGTCATCACCGCCATCATGACGCGAGCACGCGCTTGCAGTAGTCGAAACAGGCCTCGACTTCGACCACTGACGGCCGGAACGACCCATACTCGTATTCGAGATAGCAGCGAATCGAGTAGCGGTTGTCCCTGATGAGCCTGAGGACGTCGGCGATCGGCGTGTCGCCCTGGCCGAACGGCCGGTTCGGGCCGTTGTTCCGCTTCCGGTCGCGCACGTGGATATTGATGATGCGGCCGTGATGCTGACGAATGAAGGCGACCGCGTCGTTGTTGCCGGCCGTAAAGTGTCCGATGTCGAGCGTTACGTAGAAGAGCGGCGACATGGCCAGCGCGGTCTCGAAGCTCGCCGGTGTCGCGAATTGATCGGGGTCGACGAGATTGTTGTGGTTGTGCATCGCCACGAACATCTTGTGCCTCTGTACGAACGGCACGAGCCGCCGCGCTTCCGAGAGCACCGTGGACGAGCTGAACCCTTCGGCGCCGAGCTCTCGCGCTGCCTCGAACGTCCGATCGCGCTCGGCGTCGGTGAAGGTCTCGTTGAAGTTGACGTTGTAGAGGTAAATCCGCAGCCCGGCGTCCTCGAATCGCCGCCGGATCTCCCGGTAGTAGGTCATCGGCACGGTGAGCCGCCACTGCCGCGCCTCATCGCGCAGCCGCGCGAAATCCGGCGAGCGGCGGCTCTGCACCCACCAGCCGGTCATCACACTGCCAAACGGCTCGACGTGGCCGGACATGATCTCGCACTCAACGATGCCAAGCGTCTGCAGGTTCTTGACGATGGTTGGGATGAGCTGCGGGTCGCCGGCCGGCGGCAGATCGTGGAAGCTGAAGGTCTCGACGCCGAACACCACGCCGTCGACGGTCGTCCCGGCGGCCGGGCGCTGCGGAGCGAACAGCAGCGGACCGCCGACCAGCGCCTTGAGAAGATCACGGCGACTCGGAGTCATGAAGGTGCTCCCTCCCGCCTAGCCACAACATTGTATCCGCACGCACTGGACGGATTCGCTTGGTACCAGGAATCGAGGCGCAATGCGTTGTGGATCGATCCCTCCGTTGATCGGAAAGGAGAGAACACGAAGAACTCCGTAAGGATTCGACTTGGTCTCTCCTCGTATTCAATATCGTGAATTCCGGTGCAGCCATCTACCGAGAAGGGGACACCCATGGGTAACGAAGCTAGAAGGCTCGTCATACTTTTCGGGATCGTCACGATCGCGGTTTTTGGGTGGATGGCTCCTCGATTATCTGGAAGGCAGATCATCAGGCTCGTGCGACCCGATAACTCCCTTCAACTTCCACAGCAGTGTAGCAACTTGAACTTGGTTAATCAGGACTGCTGGCTCAGGAGGGCAGTAAATATTGCCGCGACCGACGCTGACGGCCGTGCTCGCAGCGCAAGGGCGACAGACGCCTACTATAGGGGCATTGGTGCGATTACCGGCCCAGAAACGATGCCCGTCAAGGACACTTTTGACTCATTCAAGACTAGAAACGGATTCGCCCCTGGCGTTGCTGGTGACGTGCAGGCGATTTACTTCAATGAAGGAGACCTACGACTCGGTCGCGAGATGCATTGCAGGCAAAACGGACCACGAGTGGCGTGTTACGTGTCGAACTACGGTGAGCCGCCCTTTGTAGCCGGAACGGCGAATCCGAAATGGCCCGACGCTCAAGACGCGTTGACAAGGACCATCGCCGGCGCGTCCGGCAGCGGACAACCGTTCGCGACGGTGGCCATGGAGTACAGCCCAACCCCAGCGTTGAAGTACGTGACGGTTCGTGAAAAGGATGGTGCCACTGCAAACCGGGATGAAAAATCTTATTGCTTCGGCGTAGGAACCATCAGTACTCCCGGCGGAATTCCAGGTGTCGATGTGGACACTGGCATCGACATCGAGCCCGGTGACATCGTCACCTTTTTCGCAGCCGGTGCGATCTGGTCAGGAGTCTGCTTGACCGGGGACTCGGATGCGAACGGGCATGCAAACCCGGGCCCCCTGTATCCGTTGCCGACCGCTCCGGGGTACGGCTTGATCGGTCGGGTCGGCAATGGTGGCTACTTCAACATCGGTATGAGTCGCGCGGTCCCGTTCAATGGCGCAAGTGGCGGCCAGCCCGCCCGTGGCGGGCGGTTGTTTCTTCGTACGAACGACGATAAACCCGGAGATGGTTACGGTTCGTTCTCAGTTTCAGTCGCGGTAAATCGGCAAAATGTTAAGTTCTATATCTACAATTCCAACCAGCAGCTGTTGTCCACTGCGGCGCTGGATCAGGAAGGTGACAAGCCAGTCCCCCAGATGTGTATGACGTGTCACGGGGGAAGTTACAACTTTCAAAACAATCGGGTGACCGGCGCGTCCTTCCTGCCATTCGACCTCACTAACTTCATCTTCAGCAGCAATCCTGCTTTTACTCGACCAGCCCAGGAAGAAAAATTCCGCGAGCTCAACGCGCTTGTCAAGCTCGCCAACCCCAACCCTGGAAGTGCCGTGGCGGAGATGATCGATTGGATGTACATACAAACAAACGCGAACATCCCCGCGTCGGTAAACATTGCCGGGACAGCAGCGCGAGACACGGGGGTGTCGACGGTTCCAGGCTGGTCAGGTAACACAGGCCGCGTGACGCTATATCAGTCGTTTGTCAGACCATACTGTCGCACATGCCATGTGGCTGCGCGCCCGGGACGCGAACTCAATACCTATACGCAATTGCAAGCGTTCCCTGCGGGGTTTCTCAACACCATCTTGTGTGGGACGGCAGAAATGCCGCATGCCCAGGTGCCTTATCTCAAGCTGAAACAAGAACTGTTTGATGATGTGACCGCAAACGAACTCCGTGCCCTCGGAGTGACGTGTGTTACGAAAACGACGACCCCGACGCTGACCCATCAGGACGCCGAGTTGGAGTTTTCCAACTTGTGCGCGCGCTTCCCGGAGTTCACTCCGTGTCGACGCTAGTGTGCGGCCGCCAGGCGGGCCGTTTTCGAGCCCGCCTGGGCACGATCGACGTCCTCTTTCGTTTCGCCGTGACGCTGAAGCGACTGCAATCAATGAACTGACTCTGCGGGGTGTGCCGCCGCTCAGTGCGGGTAGGTCAGCCTCGTCAGGACGTTTCCGCTCCGGTTTTTGACGGGCGCCCGCCCCTTCGTCCGTTACGGCGTGCCGCAACAGCCTTTGCTTTGCTGGTCTTCCGACCGAGAAGCGCCCCGAGACCGGCATACCGCAGCGTATCCTTGGTGGCGCCCCGCCTGCGGAACGTCGTCAGACGTAATACGGCAACTTCAGCCTTTGGCTTTGGCACTCGTCCTAGCTCGCGGAGCGCTGCCAGATGGGCTGCGAGAGCGCCTTTTAGGCTGCGCTTCGCGACCGCCGCTCTATCCGCGGCTGCGTAGACACCTGGCAGGCCAGCAACCCACGCGCTATACGTGCCGTTGTCCTCTCGCTCAATCACCACCGGAAAATATTCCTTCATAGCCCCGCCTCCTTCAGGATCCGCTGCGCGAGCCCGGTGCCGATCTCTTTCTTGGTGTGCACCGAAACGGTGATCACCTTTTTCGTTTTCGGGTGGACGAACTGTTGGTGGCTACCCTTGCCGGCTCGGTGCTGAACGAACCCGGCGGCCTTCAAACGCCGAATCAGCTCACCCCACGTCACAACACAATCATAAACCGAACGGTCGGTTTATTGGGCGTTGACCGAACTAAGCTTCGGCATTCCACTCTGATGCGACGAACCTCACCCTCCCACTGACTCCCGGCACTGTCTTGCTGTCAAACGGCAACTCCACTTCCACGGCGCGACCCTTGAGGTCGCTCGGCGCGATGCTCCTGTTGGCCGGGCTGAAACCGCGGCCTTGCCAGGCGTACTGAACCTTCCAGTCGTTCCCCTCGTCCTTCGGCGGCGTAATGTCGATGATCACCGCGTCGCGGAACAGGTAGCCGCCCTCGTAGTGCTTGTCGAACCAGAGCGCCTTGTCGATTTCGTAGTCGGGCACGCGGACGCCGAGTTGCAAGCTGTAGGAGAGGGAGCGGCGGCGCTTGTTGACGCGGGCGCGGTTGGCGAGGAACACAGTCGAGAGATACAACGCTCCTTCCTTCTTGGGTGACTTCTTCCAGTCGGCGTAGGGAAGGCAGGCCACCGAGTCCTCCTCGGCGACGCGGCGGGTGAGGAACCAGAGCTTCCCGCGGGCTGAGGCAAGGGTTTCGATCTGATACAACGCGTTGATCGTCTTCCCCTCGTCGGCGGCCTCCTGCACTTCCTTCGGCAGCCGCACATCGTCAAGGTGAACCCAGATGTCGACGCGCACGTCTCCGAAGAGAAAGCGGATGAGATTCTGGTATGCCTCCTCGCTGTTGACGATGCCGAAATAGCCCGAGTGGGCGCGGTAGGCGAACGCCTTGGCGCAGGGTTCGGAAGGAGCGGCCTTGGTGTCGAGCGAACACAGGGTCGAGTTCTCGATCCGCACCAGCCCGTCGCTCCCGTGGCCGACGAACGTGCGCGACGCGCCGGCGGCCGGCTCGTAGTCCTGGCGGTTCGTGCCGACCATGCAGAAGACCCTCGAGGCAGGAAACCGGTCAGATGGCAGCCAGTCGACGCGATCCGTCTTCTTGTAGACGGCCTCCAGGTCGAGATACTTCGCCATGGTCTTCCGACTGAAGTTGTTGATGTCGAAGGGGGATAACCACGACGGGACGTTGACTCCAGCGAAATCGATCCCGTTGTGCG
Source organism: uncultured Acidobacteriota bacterium (assembly GCA_963773005.1). Taxonomy (GTDB): domain Bacteria; phylum Acidobacteriota; class Vicinamibacteria; order Vicinamibacterales; family 2-12-FULL-66-21; genus DATBJJ01. The sequence goes on along the minus strand of CAVYZR010000008.1, from coordinate 106,333 downwards.
GCGTCGCGTAGGTGAAGAACTTGTCCACATACCGCCGGACGTTTGCCTTGTCGTTCTTCGGATTCTGCAAGAACGCCCGACAGACGAGTCCGCCCATCGAGTGGGCGACGAGATAACACCTGAACTCGGCCGGATCGATGCCATTCTCCGGATTGCCGCAGACGAGCTCGCGTACCTTCAGGATCAGTGGGCCCAGCTCTTTGGCGAAGGTGTCGATTTCCGGTGTCTTGCCGCCGCCGAGGAGCGAGGACGCCTCATCGTAGTAGCGATGGACGACGATCGAACGCGAACCGAGCTTGTTGTCCGGCTCCGTTGCCCAGTTGGGGTCGAGGATGTCATAGCCGTCTTCGAAGACGTCCTGATAACCGAAATCGGTCGCCAGGCGCAGGACGGGAGACTCGAAAATGAACTTGCGGGGCGGCTTGGTCTTGTCCGGCACCGCGCGGTAGACGGTCGAACCGATGTTGAAGCCGCAAAACGGATCGGCAGTGGTGTCGTCGATTTCCTGACGCGTCATGGCGTAGCCACGCACGTAGATAATCGGGTGAAAGGGGCTGTGGCGGTTGGGCATGAACCCTCTCCTAGTGCGCCACCTTTATACTCGCCTAGCGCACGTTACCGCTACGTGGAGACCCTTTCCGATGAGCAGGACCTGGGCGTTCTCACGGGCCGACCGGGTTGCCCGGCAGCCCTCGCAACCACGCGGTGACTTCTTCGAACACGCGCGCTCGAGCGTCCGTATCGGAGAGGACGAGATCATGAACGCCGCCCTCGATGGCCCTGATCGTCACCTGCTGCCCGAGAGTCTTGCCTTCCCGCGTCATGTCTTCGACGTCGAGCACGAGGTCGGATCGCCGATATTCTTCGTGCCAGATCGTGTCGGCGCCGTCGTTCGATCGCTCCGAGTGCAGTATCAGGATCGGCTGACCGATGCCGCCCTTCCGCACCTTGTCCTGGGCGATGGCGATCGCACGCACCCAGCCGAGGAACACAGGAAACCCGTCGACCTTCTTGAGGTTGGTGTCGAAAACCCAGTGGCCGTGACAGTCCCTGCATGCAGGGCATCGCTTTAGCAGGCTGAGGGCGTACCACAGTGGCACGGACGATTTCCGGCTGTAATGGGGAGCGATTTTCCCTATGAACCGGGCGATTCTTTCTCCGAACCCCTTGATGTCGCGATCGTTGAAGTCGAGAAACGGACTGTTGAGAAAAGCGGCGTCGACCACGTCTTTTGCGGTTCCGTCCTGCAAGTAACGTGCGGCCGTCAAGGCGCCCGTCGAATGCCCGTTGAGGATGACGAAGGAATAGCCCTCGCCGCGGATCATCGTCAGGGCCTTCGTGATCTCGGGATAGTACTCGTCGAGGGACTTTGCGAAATTGGGATACTTGTAATGAAGCGGGAGCGATCGCCCGTACTTGCGCAAGTCCAGCGCAAAGAAGTCGCAGCCTTTGCCACTCTGCCCATTAGCAAGCGTGTCCTGATAGTAGTCGGCGAGGTGAGCCTGAAAGAAGTAGTCGACGTAGCCGTGGAGGTAGAGGACGGCGCACGCCCGCTCGCGATGCAGCGGACGCCGGACGAGCGTGGCCGACACCGGGCCGTCGTAGTCGGGCTTGAGGACGAATGTGAGCGCCCAGAAGCCCTTCTTGCCCAGCAGCGTGTCCTCGTGCCACGCATCGGCGGCAGGAGCAGCCGTTCCTCCGACGCTCGCGCCGCCGTGGGTGGTGGCACAACTGCCGCTCAGGATTGCCGCGAGCGCGAGGCCGAGGCACCGACGACGCGTCTGCGCTGCGCCGGTCATATCAGTCAGAACCGGAACGTGTAACCCGGGTCCAGCGATTTGCCCACCGGATCAGCGCTGAGTAGAAACTCGTGAATCAGGAACGGATTGGTCCGCGACCGGAAGGCGGCGTTGTGAATCACCTCGAATCCGTGCTCGATGCCGGATGACTCGTCGACGTCGATGTCCGCGGCCAGCGCCCCGTTTCCTTCGTCGCGCATGAAGGTGACCTGCAGGTTGGCGTGCGCATCCCTGCTCTTGAAACTCTCGCCGGTCATCTCGAAGCCCGGCAGCGGATCGTGAAGGGTTTCCTGCGCCGTTCTGAACAGCGGGCTTCGGCGGAGTACTTCAGGAAAGCCGGCACTGACGCGCGCGAAGAAGCGGTCCTGCCGGCACACCAGCACACCGTGGAACTGCGAGACACATCCGCCTGTCGTCGTGTCGTCGGCCGCCTTGGCGATGAGGTTCAGGAAGCAGGCCTTTCGCAGCGGCCCAAGCTGCCGGTAAAGGTCCTCGCCCGTGAGGCTGAGCAGATCTCGATCTTCATCCTTCACGGCCGTCATTTCCGCGTCGCTCAGAATCCTGCGCGCATTGGCAGAAAGGTTATCGAAGGTCGGTGCCTTGATATCCTGCACGTCTCCCGGCTTGACCCAGAACTCGACCGCATCGCTTGCCGTATTGACGCGGTCCTCTCGAATCAGCTGAAAGAATCCGTATCGCCGGTAGTGCTCGGCCTCCGCGAACACGCGATACATCGTGCCGATGCCTCCCCGGCAGGTGATCCCGGTGATCAACAAGTCCGCGTCGGGCCCGGCGAGCGTGACGTGCTGCGTCTCGCCGCCCGTGCCCGGCTCCCCAGAAAACCGCAGGAGCTCGACGGAAATGTTTCGCACCGGCTCACCGGCGAGGTCCGTCAGATGCAGATCCAGAGCCCCGGCAGACATGGCAACCTCCTACTGTGCTTGTGCCCGAGATCCTCGAGCACGATCTTGGCACGAACCTGTCTTCCGTGACATCGGGCCGCACGGTAAACTAGATTGCACCCGGATGACGCAACGATGTGAGGAATTCTGCTTGGGGTGTGCCGCACGGTAATTGGTGTTGCACAGCTTCAGGCGCAACAGGGCCCATTCAGGTTATCGTGCTCAGGGCCATCGCTGCGGCCCAGAGGAAGCACTGGGCGATTGGCGGAAGCTGAAGGCCAGGGCTATTCCCCGGCCGCAAGATTGTCGCCGAGATTCGGGCGACGATCAGGAACGCGCAGCGCAGTCGTCGACGACCCGGCCAAACCCTCCCTGGGCAAACTTACAGACCAACTGTAGCGCGGTACCGGCTGGCGATTTCCAAAGCCCTTTGCTTTTATTCAATGTCGTTTACCCTGACCATTGGCTCGTGACGAGTGACGCTTCGCGGGCCGAGCCGTGAGTTCCCAGCGTTGCGGCTCGCGTCAGGCGAGTCTCGATCTGCGTCCAGCCAGCCGAGTTCGGCTTTCGACGTTCAGCCAACTCACCTATAATCGTTTTTCCGAACTACCAAGGAGCATCTATGCGACGGGCCCTCTGCACGACTTTTGTCGGTGCTCTTCTGTGTCCCGTCGTGCCAGGAGCGCAAAACTCGCTTCCAGCGCTGGAGAACGCCTGGATCCTCGGAGCGCGGTCGTACAAGCAGCCTTCCACGCAGTCGCCTCTGGAGCTAACGCTTCGCTCCGGCGCTCGCATTACCGTGCGCGTCCAAGACGTTCACCAGTACGCCACTGCGGTGGTTCGGTCGGGCTTTGCATGGCCAAGCAAACCCGGCAATAGAACTGGGTCTTCTGTTTGTCCTGCACGTCAGAGACATCAAGCCCATCACTAAGACTCAGTCGACGGTCACGTTGTTTTCCGGCGATGTTTTGCAAGTGCTGTCTAGTGATATCGCCCTCGATCCCCGCTTGGGGTTTCTACGCACGGAGTTGTCACAGGCGATCTATAAATCGCAGTCTCAAGGGGCACCCACTGCTACTGTGCAGACTACTACCGCAGGCTACCTAGGCGATACCGTTGCTGTGATTCGCGCGAAGTGCGCGACCGACTGGCCCGATGATTTCGCGATGCGCGCCCACCGTCAGAAGCGCCAGGATGATGGTGTCGCAGCTCTTCAACGAAGAAGCATGAACGCCACATCTGAACAAGTAACTATCCGAACAAGTTGTACGAAGGATTGGCCGGACGACTTTGCCATGCGTGATCACTGCGAGGGACGCCAGCTCGAAGCCCTCAAGGTAATCCGCTGAGGCGGCGACCACTCAGCTGGTGGTCTTACCATTACGCCTCGATGCCACGCGTTGCGTCCTCGGGGGAGGCAACCGTTCCAAGCATTTTGAGGACTTTTTAGGCGTAAACGGCCCCATCTTGGAGCTCCCTACGTCGCAAGATAATGCTGTAGCGCATCAGAACGTCGGTGACCCGTTCCCTGTAGCCACTCTTAATAGCGTTTCTCACTCGGGCATCGTCGAACAGCGCCAGGCACGCCTGACAGTGGTGGGCATAGCGCCCCTCCCACTCGATTTTTGGATCTCTCTGAGCAGCCCAATGCAGAATGCGCTCGGGCCCGTCCACGAACAGCCAGATTTTCATAAAGTCGGTTCCGGCTGATTCTAGGAGTTGCTCGAGCGGCCGGTTCGACTCCAAGTTGAGCTCTGGGATCAACTCCCGACTCAAGCCGCAGCAGATGCCGATTTTGTCTGAGGGAGTCAGCACAACAGTCGAAAAGATGCTGTCACACCCGCGCCGGCTCTGTACGTTCCTTCGGGTTAATACGTTCTGCACGTCCTGTGCGATGGTCTTCCTGGCATCCATCGGCATCCAGGGCGACTCGATGACCTGGAACCGGTCGCGCGGAAGTCGCTGAGCGAGGGCGGCAAGACGCGGATCCTTAAGCAGCGTGGCGGCCCGCACGTTGCGGTGCTTCTGCGTCTCCACGGAGATGACGATGCTGTCGAGTCCGAGCTCATCGGCCAGGCAGGCGGCGTTGATCACCGTGGATTCTGCCACCCACTTCTGGTGGTAATCACCCGTACTGACGTTCGAGCTCATTGAGGCCGGCCTCTGTCAGCTGCTGAAGGCGCATGCGCCCCCGGTCCAGGTTCTTGGCCCAGTAACCGTTCGTGACACATCGCGTCCGGAGACCCTTCTGGCGCGCGTGAGCCACGGCAGCCGCCAGGTCGTCGCCTAGCAGGAAACACTCCCCACCAGAGAACGCAACGAGCTGAACGGAGGGGAATCGATCCGCCTCATCGATGAACGAGAGAATCCGATCCAGGGAGAGCCGCTGCTTTATCCATGGATTGCTATCGACGCAGCAGTGATCGCACATCGCAGTGCATCGGTAAGTCCCGAGAACGGTCAGGACACGCGGCTGCACGAACGAGCGGGGTGGCACAGCAGGCGGTTGCAGCGAGCCGGCAAGGTCGTCGATGGTCATCAGGTTACCCGTTCGAACCTCTGCACGTACGACAGGAGTTCTGCTGAGAAGTCCATAAGACGCCCAACGATCGCGGTCCCGCGCACGCTCGCCTCGTCGCCTGAGGCAACCGACCGGGCCGTGAACGTAGGCCCCCAGAACCCGACAACCTGATACACCAAGAGCGCGTTGGTTCCGGCGACGACAACCTCCACCGCAGCTGCGAGGGTCGTTGGGGCGCCGAGCTCTGCGAACGAAGGCCCTCCAAACGTGAACCCGATGCCATAGTTGCGGTCCCACTCTTCGAGCCTCGGGTGATTTGCAAGGCGCCGTCGTTGCTGAGCGGCTTCGATAAGGCCCTCCACGAACGCGGCGATCTCATCTGGAGAGTGATGCTCTCTCAGAATTCTCTTTTCGTTTAGGTCGTGCAGTGAGAGCCGGAGCGCCTGGCGCATGACGTCCGGATGGTCGAGGTAGTGATGGAACGCTTCCAGGTCGAGATCGATGTGGTGGGCAATCTCGCCCTGGGAAGCGGCGTCGATGCTGGTCTTCTGGAACAGCGCCTCATCGCTCGGCGTGAAGCGCTCGTAGTGGCCGATGACGAGTTCGAGCAGAGGTTTGTTGGTCAGTGTCGCGTAAAAAATCCGATTCGCCCGGTCGTTGATCTCCGGTGAGGTAGGCGGATGAAGTCCCAACCGCACGAGAACGCCATTCGGATCGCGAATGAACTCGTTCCAAATGGCGCGGTCCTTGAGCACCTGCGTCATTACGCGGTCGACGCGGATCAAATCGTCCGTCACGTCGAGAGAAAGCGGGTCGTTGAACCGTTCGGCTGGCACTCTGCCCCCTTTCGCGCCCACGCTGTGTCGCTCGCTTCAAATGAACTCTGCAGTAGTCCGTCCGAACCTCGTCGCTCGCTTGTGGCCTAACCAGCCGGCCAGGGTCTGTGCGGCAGAATCGCGGTCACCCGATGAGCAATGAGGCCAGGTTCTGGTCCCGCGGATTGGTGGACCGCTCTATCTCTCGAGGGCGACCGCCTCGCTGCTGACCAGATCGTGGCCAATGATAAAATCCGTATAGCACCTTACTATCTGCCACGCAAGCGCAACAACAAAAGAGCGCGTCTGTGTGGCAGGCCAGACAACTCTCGCCGTTGTGGTGCCCGATGGGGCAGGCGTGCTGGTCCGCAGCCTCGTGAAGATTGTCAACGCCGAAACCGACGTCCGCGATCCCGAACACCTGCTGGTGGGATCGCGAAAAATGCTGACCCACGTCTACCAGAGCCCCGCGATCCGGCTGGCGTACTTCGATCGACTCGACGCTCGATTGAAGGCCATTCCGGGAATCGACCAGGACGCCGTGGCCAGTAACATTCCCGTGAATTGGGTGCCTTCGTTGACGTTCGAGATCGAAGGACGTCCCAGCCGCGCGGACCATGGAGAGTCGGCTCAGTTCCTGACCGTCGGGGTCTCGCTACTTCCACGTGGTCGGAGTTCCCACGGTAGACGGAGCGAGTTCAACGACGGCGATCAGCTGTCATTCGTGAGACTTGAAGATGTGCCGATACTGCGTCCACTCAGGTTCAGGCTTGGCACAAATCACCGGACCTCGCATCAGCTTTTCGTACAGCTCAGGCACCGGATTTCCAGACAACTGCCTCCACATCACCCCAGTTGCAGGCATCAGCGATCTGCAGGCCAAGCGAATCGGAGGAACGGCCAAGAACACTTCGTCCACGGGAGCGCGAAGACGATTGGTCAATGGAACGAATTTCCTTTTGACTTGCGCGGTTTGAGAGCTTGTGTGAGGGGCCGTCTTATCGATCTGAAGCTGTCTCTGATTTTTCCCTTCTCTGCTTGCTGTTCCGGCTCGTCAATCACCATCAGACTCGTGACTCGAAACGGCGGCAGGCCTGCAAGTGTCTTCTGCTCATCTGGCAGGACCATCCAGCTTTTGATTCGCTCGTCCGCTCTTTGCGTAAGCTGTTCATCAATGCCGCACGCAACCATGAAGAATGCGGTGTCTACCCATGAAGCCGAGCGCATAGGCCCACGCTTCAGCGCTTCAACGTCAACAGCGGAATAGACGTAGGGGAGCTGAAAGATGCCACACATTTGGACAAGGTCAAGGAGCGCCTTGTGTCTGACCGCTTCGGGAACATCGGTAAACGCACCAGCCCCCGCAAAGAGGTCACTGGCGTGGAATTCCTTAAACTCTTCCCTTTGCTCCTCGTCAGAAAAGAGATGGTGGACAATCATGGCGCTTTGAAATTCGAGGTGGCTGTAGACGTCCTCAGGAAGCAAAACACCACCAAAAATCTTCACCTTACCCTTACCACCGTCGTCCAGATATGCGAGATACACGTTCGACCTTCGATCCTTAAACATTCGGCGGAATAATTCCGCCCGTCCATCATAGGTTCAGCCACCTGGTCAGTTAAGTCTTGGGCTGGTGCGCTATCCTCTCCCGCAACGGCCATGGCGAAGTTCAGCCTGGCCCTCGACAGGTACTCACACGTTCTTCCCGGCCTTCAGGCGGAGGCGGCCAAGCGCATGGATGTTGCGACTGGCTGTCAGATTTGGGGGGACATTTCGTGAACCTGAGTCGAAGCTGTCCGTCTAGGACGCCTGCCGCAGCGCCCAGCGCCGGCGCTTGAGGAACAATCCCTTCCTCGAGATGCCGAGGAGCCGCGCGGCCTCTTCGACGCGGCCGTGCGATTTTTCGAGCGCGTGGCGGACGAGCGTCTGTTCGAGCGCGTCGACGGCGGCGGGGAGCGGCTGATCGAGCTTGAGCCGGATCTCGGGTTCTGCTGGGGTGTCGGCGCTGGGGACAGTGCGGCGCGAGGCCAGAATCTCCGGCGACAGCAGCGACGGCGTGACGATCGCGTCCGGTTCGGCCAGGGCGATGATCCGGCGCACTTCGTTGGCCAGCTGGCGGATGTTGCCGGGCCACGAGTAGAGCAGGAGGTACTCGAGGGCCTCGTCGCTCAGTGTGACGCGACCCTTTTTCTGCTCGTCGCCGTGCTTCTGCAGGTAGTGCTGGAGCAGCGCCGGGATCTCCTCCCGGCGTTCGCGGAGCGGCGGCAGATGGAGCGGCAGAATCTTCAGGCGGTAGAGCAGATCCTCGCGGAAGCGGCCCTGGGCGACCAACTGTTCGAGGTTGGCGTTGGTGGCGGCGATGATCCGCACGTCAACCTTGACGGCGTGCGCCTCGCCGAGCGGATGAACCTCATGTTGCTCGAGGAAGCGAAGCAACTTGGGCTGGAGGTCGATTGCGACATCGCCGATTTCGTCCAGGAACAGCGTGCCGCCATGCGCGGCGCGGATGACTCCTCCGAAAGGGCTATCGGCACCAGTAAACGCACCCTTGCGGTAGCCAAACAGCTGGCTTTCGAGCATGTCGCGCGGGACCGCGGTGCAGTTGAAGGGGACTAAGGCCCGGTCGGCGCGATCCGAAGCGCGATGGATTGCGCGCGCGAGCATCTCCTTACCGGTGCCCGTCTCGCCGGTGAGGAGAATCGGCATGGTACTCGAGGCGATTTGCCGGGCGATGCGCAGCAGCTCAGCCGATTGTTCAGAAATCCAGAGGCTCTCGGGGTCGCCTTCGAATGCCTCGACAGGCCACAGCGCTGAACGTTGTTTCTGGTCGCGCCGGTACTGGTTCAGTGTGCGCGCGGCGTCGACGAGTTTCCTGATAGCGGCCAGAGTGCATTGATGATCGAGCTCGGGCTTTGGCCGCGCGACAATCTCCCAGCGTTCATCCCGGTGCTGCCCGAGGATGATCAACTCGTCCGGTCTCGCTGTCCGGAGAGCCGCGAGTGCTTCAGCGTCCTTCCAGCCGTCCGCGTCGACAAGCCGCACACTGCGATCGCTGCGCGCGCCCAACGCCAGCGCCGTGGCACAACCCGCGTCCTGCAGGGTCGCGAAAGCCTCGCGGCCGAGAATGTTAGGATGACCAGAAAGGTCAAGGAGTGCCACAGCGGAGTCGAGCGGAGCCACCAAACCGACTCCGCAGGTGGAAACCCCGGACGCATCCGAGGCTGAGCTGTCACCGAGATGCTTTGCCGCAGTTAGATCCCCCGCGCCCTCAAGTACGCGCCTGGCCCGCATTTGGTGCGATGCTCCTCTCTCTGGCCGACTTGCCCTAACTAGCGCCATGCCGAGGGTAGCGTGAAATCCTCCGATTAACCGAATCGGCCAACCTTCACGGTTTTCGTTCAGTGGAAGTTGGCTAAGATCGAGTCTCAGGTCTGATTCCAGCAGGGCTTCCAATTTCGCGAGCTGAAACGCTGTCAAGAACGTCTGTAACTTTGCTTGGCGAGCTTCGGCGATACATGCGTCAACAACCTTGAGGGCCTCAAGCCAGCGCCGCGTTCTAAGGAGCAGTTCGATGCGCGTCTGTTCTGAGGTCAATCGGTACCAAAGCTGGACCTGAGGTTCATTCAGGTTTGCCGAGAGAGCCAAATCTGCGGCCGCATAATCCTTTGACGCCAACAGAGCTCGGGCGTTGGTATCAGCTAGCGCAAGCCTGAAACTTGGGCTGGAAAACGATTCGAATGAAGCTAGTCGTATTTGCTTGTGAGCATCTGCCAGCCTCCCGGCGCATACGTACAAACAGGCCAAGTTTCCGGCCGCTGCAACCCGGCCTCTCGACCATCCAATTCGTTCTGCGTTAGTCGCCCCCCGCTCCGCAAGCTCAATCGCCGAACCTATGTCCCCAGTCATCCATAGCGCGACCGACTCGTCGAGATCCACCGAGGCTGCTAGGTAGATGTTTAGGTCACCCAACAGTAGTTGACGCGCTAAGTGAAAGTGTCGCTGCGCTACCGCAAAGCGACCGGCTCTAGCTTCAAGCCTTCCAAAGGCGAGATGGACAAATGAATGAAGTTGTGGGTCATCCGACCTTGTGACTGAACGGCGCACGACACTGGCGAGAGGGAGGGAACTGTCAAATCCGGTACTGTCACAGGTTCTCTCCAGTAACTGCGTTTGTGTTCGACAGACAGTGGTCAGATCCTTTGAGGCTTCTGCGCGCCGTGCGGCGAGCCGGTACAAATCCAGCCCGACTACTAAATCGCCCGCGTACCACCTGCAGTCGGCGAGAACTGTTGTACATCTGGCCAACAAGGCCTCCGGCAAGTTCTTGTTATTCACCAGTTGATGGGTGGCCTCTTCAGCTTCATCGGCTTTCCCGATTAGATTTAGAACCTCCGCCGCCAGGACCGCATCAGCGAGGGCCCTTTGGGGAACCCTAATCAGTAGTTCGTGGCACTTCAGAAGAAGCCCCTCGCGGAAGGTTCGAGCGGCGGCAGCGTTTCCTTCCATGGCGTCCTAGTGGATAGCTGGAGGCGCAGAACCAGCGCTGACTGGGCGCTCACGTCCTCGCGCAGCCGCAATTAGAGAATCCACGGAAACGCCATCGGCGGGCGCGGTTGCTACGCCCAGTAGGATGTTGATGCCGCCTCCTCCGAAAGGCTGGCCAGAGAGCTCGCTGAGCAAGGTCAACCGGGTTCGCTCGGCTACAAGACTGGATGTCTCCGCATCAGTTTGGCTGAGTAAAACCGCTAACTCGTTTGCATCGTAGCGAAACAGTAGGTCGCCGACTCTCAGCGCCTTGCGGATTCCGCTTGCGACGGCTTCGACGACCGGATCACTGGCGACTTGTGCTCCAGTGACATTCCATATTCCATCTGTGCGTATCGTAACAAAAATGACGGAGACCTTGTCCTCGGGCTGTGTGTTGGTGCGGGCTGCTGCAAACATCCGCTCCAAGTGACGGACGTTTGGCAGGCCCGTGGCAGTATCACGGAGGTCATTAGCTCTGTGTTGCTCGAACGTAAGAGCATGTCGCACGGTGTGCGAAACCTGGCGACCGACAATCTCTAGAATGCGCTTGTGATCCTCGTTAAACGCATCCAACTCGACCGAATATAGGGTTAGCACGCCGATTAGATCTTTACCAGATACAAGCGGTGTACATATGCAGCTCCGAAAGCGTGGCCGCAACAGCCTGCCCACTTCGCCAAGATCCAGTACGGGGTCTGCATTTACTATGGTCTGTTTGTTCGCAGCTACCCAGCCAGAGAGCCTTTCTCCTCTGGGTATTCTGAGTCCGACTAGGTGTGACGCTTGGCTGCCTGCAGCATGCATCGAGACCAAGTCATCGGTCTGAGCATCGTAAACATAGAAGACTATAACGGATGCGGGGACGATTCGGCGTAGGTGCTTGGCTATTACGTCACCAACATCTTCCAGGTCCACGTGCCCCGTGAGGCCGAGAGCTAGGTCGTACAGTACGAGAGTTTCCTCAGTGCTGGCTGCAATTTCATCAAGCTGTGCTGACGCCGAGTGACGTGCCGTCGTTGCCGACTGGCCGACACCAGGAACAGCCAGTTCATGGATTACTGTTCCAAGAGCCGATTCATCAATAGTCTCAGCGCGTTCGGAGTAGGCATTTTGGGAGTGAATGGCGATGAAAGTGTCGACTATCAAAGGATCGTACATCGACCCTCTCCGTGACTGAAGAATACGAATCGCCTCGGTATCCGCCATTCTCGGCCGATAAGGACGATCAGAGGTAAGAGCGTCGAAACAATCAACAACGGAAAGAATTCTAGCCCCTATGGGAATTGAAGTACTACGAAGGCCGTCGGGATAGCCTGTTCCGTCCCAGTTTTCGTGATGATGTCGAACGATCGGAACGACTGGATAGGGGAACTCAATTGCTGAAAGGATGTCCGCGCCAATGCTGGCGTGGAGTTTCATTCGCTCGAACTCGGCGGGGGTAAGTTTCCCCGGCTTGTTGAGGATGTACTCCGGCACTGCCAACTTTCCCATGTCGTGTAGGAGAGATGCTGCCTCGATGGCGCTAATCAGTGCGGGGTCCGTAATGCCGAGATGCCTGGCTAGGCTGACCGCGTACTGTTGGACACGCCGAATGTGGCCATGGGTGATCTGATCCTTCGCGTCGATTGCCATCGCCAATGTTTCAATTGTGGACAGATACAGTCGATTGAGCTGACTCAGGTGCCTATTGGCGTCTTCTATCCTGCCGAGGGCGGTCTTGAACGTGAGATATGAAATAATAAGGACTGGAAGGATGACCCCCGCGACATACATGAACGTGGAATCACTCGCCTGTACGAGATACGGAAGGATTAGTGCTGCAACCGACGCTCCACTGTAGTAGTTCAATGAGAGCCAGAGAAAACTCTGATGCCAGACTGCAATGGGCGACCGACGTTTGTGAAGACCGACGACAACTGCCACTAACCAACTGTTGAGCAAAAAGTAGACTGTTGCGAGTAATAGAAGCCACGGGAGGAGCCGCACTATGGGCTCAGGAGAGATCGCGAGTGGTTGGATTCCAGTGCAGTAGTAGAAGGCGTGCGTCGCTATCCAGATCGCGACGGCTGCCGCAGCGACATTGAACGTTACCCTTGACCATGGGAGGGACGACTGGCGACCGAGCCAGAAAGATATTACTAGCGTGTCAAGAACGACGATCATGGTTGCCGCGGGCGGCCCGAAAAGAAGCGCGGCTGCGAAGACGAATGTTTCGGAGACCGAGAGCCTCGCCGGAATCCCAGGAATGCGAACAGTAAAGGAGCCGCTGAGAAGAGTCAGAACGGCGAGCACTAGCCAATTGAAACCGACTGGTGCTTGCGAAATCGAATAGAGCGACTCCAGTACGACACACACACCCGCCGCGACGACGACAGATATGTATAGCCGGCTGGAGCCGCTGAGGTCGGTTGAAGACATGATACGGGCCTGATCAGGCCGCGCGAGACTGGGCTTAGTCAGCCCAGACGATTAGACGGCGCATGGTTGGCTCCTTGGCATATTGGTTATCGGTTGCTAGTCAGCGAAGGTTAGTCGGCCCAAACGATGGTGTCCGCCCAAACGATGGTGTCCGCCCAAACGATGGTGTCCGCCCAAACGATGGTGTCGGCCCAAACAATGGTGTCGGCCCAAACAATGGTGTCGGCCCAAACAATGGTGTCGGCCCAAACAATGGTGTCCGCCCAGACGATGGTGTCCGCCCAGACGATGGTGTCCGCCCAGACGATGGTGTCCGCCCAAACAATCGTTCGAGCCGGCGCGAGAAGCGCACTAATGTCGCCAGACAGACCCGATGCCGACGATGAGAACGCAATTCCGCGAGCTGGTGCTGACTCATCCGCGATTCGCACCGTACTGGAATCTCCTCGCCTTGCGGCCGTCACTGCCCCGACCGCATTCAGGCTGCCGGCGCCGGCTTCGAGCAGGCCGCTCCCGGCCACGGCGCTGCTCGTCAGCTGCAGCACCACCTTCGCCTCCCGCGGCGTCAGCGACCGCGCCTCGAGCAGCAGCGCCGCCGCCCCGGCCGCCACCGCCGCCGACATGCTCGTTCCGCTCAACTCCATGAACACGTTCGCCCCGCGCCCGGTCACTCGCTCGGGCAGCAGCCCGGGCAGATATCCGTCCCGCGGCACCGACGACACGATCCGGTTCCCCGGCGCCACCAGCTCGGGCTTCAGCACCCCGTCGATCATCGTCGGGCCCCGCGAGCTGTAGGTCGTCATCACGTCGTCGGACCGCGCCGCCGTCTGCATCGTGTTGACCGCCCCCACCGTCAGCGCGTGCGGCGAGTTGCCCGGCGAGGTAATCCCGCCCATCACCGCCCGGCCGTCCGACATCTTGCCGACGTTCCCGGCCGCGACGGTGACCAGCAGGCCGGCGTCGGTCGCCCGCTGCACGGCCTGGCACAGCGGGTCGTCCTTCTCCGACTCCATCACGCCGTGCCCGAGCGAGATGTTGACGATCTTGATGTTCCACGCCGCCTTGTTGTCGATCACCCAGTCGAGCGCCTCGAGCACGTTGCTCGTGAACCCGGAGCCGTCCGCCCCCATCGCCTTCAGGCTGACGATGTGCGCGCCGGGCGCGACGTCGCGGATGATGCCGGCGATGTGCGTGCCGTGGCCGTTCTCGTCCCGGCCGCGCGACCGCTCGACGCGGTTCCCGGTGAAGTCCAGGGCGAGCGCGACGCGGCTGCCCAGGTACGGATGCTTCGCGTCGACGCCAGTGTCGATCACCGCCACGCCGATGCCTCGGCCGGTAAATCCTCGAACTCCCCGGGACGCGCCCGCCCACACCTGATCGGCGCCAATCGTTTCTGCCGTGATCGTCGCCATCGCCCTGACCGGCACGTCGCCGGAGACATTCGCGACCTCGGCGTCCTCGCTCAAATCACGCAGCTGGCCGCCGGAGACTTCGAGGACGGCGGCATTCCTCAATCTTTTCTTGACGCGCGCGCCGTAGCGGGTCGCGAGCGCCTGCACCTGTTCGTCGCTCCCGGCGACGATGACGTCGGTTGGCGCCTCGACTCGCGCGGCGAGCCGATCGCTGAGATCCTTGGAGAGTCGCGCGCGCCGCTGGCCAGCCTCGACGGGAACCGTGAGGACGGCGAGCGCGCACGACAGCGCGGCGATGAAGCCAATCTGCCGACGGACCAGCGAGAGCGTGAACCAACCTTGATTCTGGGTCATGGGGTGCCGCCAACTCGAATTCGCAGGGTTGCCGACGCCCCTAGGCAGCGTTCGTGCCACGCTCATCTATAGAAGGTCAGCTGCAGAAACCGCAGTTATCGAACGACATGAGATGACTTTGACGTGCAACACCAACCATCGCAGGGAACGGTCACGCTGAGGATGCGGCTCCCGCACACGAGTTCGGCGGCCGATAGAGCCAACATGTTGCCTCGCAAGCCCGACCAGCCCCCTCGGGTATCGGATACCCGCAAAAAATGGCCGATTTACGTGAATTGGAAGACCGGCCAACTTATTGGCCGGTCGGGGCCTATTGTGGCCGGACCAGTTTTGGCCCTCCGAATGGCAGGGCTTCTGGTATGTCTTTCGCTCTATTGGGGTTGTCGAGCGTCCGAAGCGCCCACTGGTGCGGGCACCAGTTCGACGCCGGCGCGGGGTGGCGAGCTCCTCGCGACGATTCGATCCGAGCCGTCAACCTACAACCGCTACGTCCCCGCCGGGGCAGCGGCGGCGACCGACGTCGTGACCTTCCTCACCCAGGCCAGGCTGGTTCGGGTCAATCGCGCGACCGACGAGCTCGAGCCGTGGCTGGCCGAGGGCTGGACCGTGTCGGCCGACCACCAGGCCTACACGATCACGATCAGGCCTGACCTGAAGTTCTCCGACGGCCAGCCGATGACGTCAGCCGACGTGCTGTTCTCGTTTCGCGTCGCGTACGACCCCGGCGTGGGCAGCCTGCTCGGGTCGGCGATGAGCGTCAACGGCAAGCCGCTCGACGTCAGCGCGCCGGATGCGCGCACGGTCGTCGTCAGGTTCCCCGAGGCGTTCGCGCCGGGCCTCCGCCTCCTCGACAGCCTTCCGATCCTGCCGAAGCACACGCTCGGCGCGGCGCTCGACGCGCAGCAGCTCCAAACCCTCTGGGTCCCGTCACGCCCGGTCAGCGAGGTCGTCGGCCTCGGGCCGTTTCAGCTCGTCGAGCACGTCGCCGGGCAGCGGCTCGTGTTCGCGCGCAACCCGCACTACTTCCGGCGCGACGCCGCCGGCGTCCAGCTGCCGTACCTCGATCGGGTGACGCTCGCGATCGTCCCCGATCAGAACGCCGAGGCGCTCCGGCTCGAAGCGGCCGAGAGCGACCTGATGAGCAACGGCGACATCCGCCCGCAGGATCACGCCGCCTTCCGGCGGCTCGCGGACGAGGGCAAGCTGCGGATGATCAACGTCAGCGTCGCGCTCGACGCCGACTTTCTCTCGTTCAACCTGCGGCCGGCGCGGCTCACGAACGACTATGACAAGCGGGCGCCGTGGATCGCCCGCAAGGAATTCCGCCAGGCGATCGCGTGCGCGGTCGATCGCCAGGCGATCGTCAACACCGTCTACCTCGGCGCGGCCGAACCACTTTTCGGTCCGATCACGCCGGCCAACCGGCGGTGGTTCGCGGGCGTGGAGCCGGCGTGCAAGTCGGACGTCGCGCGCGCGCGCCAGCTCCTCGCCTCCGCCGGGCTGACGGACCGCAACAACGACAAGATGCTCGACGACGCGGCCGGCAACCCGGCGCGCTTCTCGATCCTCACGCAAGCCGGCCACCTGCGCGAGCGGGTGTCGTCGATGCTCCAGGAGCAGCTCCGCCAGCTCGGCCTCGCCGTCGACATCGTCGGGCTCGACCCCGCGGGGCTGCGTCAGCGCTGGATGGCGGGGGACTACGACGCGATTTACTTCGGCCTGCAGACGAGCACGACGGATCCGGATCCAGACTTCTGGTTGAGCTCGGGCCCGTATCATTTCTGGAACCCTGGACAGGCGGCGCCCGCGACGCCGTGGGAGGCGCGCATCAACGAGCTGATGCGCGAGCAGTCGACCGTCGCCGACCTGTCGCGCCGCCAGAACGCCTTTAAAGAGGTGCAGCAGATCTTCGCCGACGAGCTGCCGTCGATCTACTTCGTCGCGCCGCGCGTGACGATCGCAACGACGCCGCGCGTGCTCAATCCCACCCCGGCGCCGCTCGCGCCGCATCTGCTGTGGAACGCTGACACGCTCGCGGCGGCGCGGTAGAGACCTTGGGGGGACACGGCGATTCGAGCGTCAACACTAGGCGACTTGAACGAAGCCGCTGGCGCGGCGGCCGACGGGCAGCCGGGTAATCCGTAACAGGATAGGGTGCGTGGTCACAGGAGGTGTCTGTGACCAAGCTACTGCAATGCCTGCGCGACGAGTTGGTGCGTCGCGACTACGCCGGAACCACCATTCGCAGCTACGTCCAGATCGTTGAAGCGTTTCGCCAGCGCACGGGTGCGCGCCTCGATCGGATCACGCCAGCCCAGCTCCGACGCTACCACCTGTTCCTCCTGGAGGATCGCCGTCTGGCGATCGGGACGGTGGTCACGCAGATCTGCGCGTTGCGGTTCTTCTGCCGGTACGTGTTGAGACGTCGCGACGTGCGTGAGGACCTACCGTACCCGAAGGAGCGACACCGCTTACCGGTCGTGCTCAGTCCCGACGAAGTCCGGCGCGTGATTGCGGGCGCGAAGAATCTTTATCACCGCACGCTGCTCCTCACCTTGTACGGCGCCGGCTTGCGGCGCAGCGAAGCGTGTCAGCTCAAAGTCCGCGACATCGATAGCCAGCGCATGGTGCTCCGCGTCGAGCAGGGCAAGGGCGGCCGCGATCGCGAGATCCCCCTCAGTCCCACACTCCTCGCTGCCCTGCGTGAGTACTACCGCTGGATGCGACCGAAAACCTACCTCTTCCCTGGGACGCGCAACGGTTGGCGGGCCGATGCACCAATCACGACGAAGGTGATCTGGGAGGCCGTGCGCCTGGCCGCCCGGAAGGCGGGGATCGACAAACGCGTCACACCGCACACGCTGCGGCACTCGTACGCGACACATCTGCTAGAAGCGGGGACCGATCTGCGCACGATTCAGCTGCTGCTCGGCCATGCCGACCTGTCGCACACGACGGTGTATCTCCACCTGTCGCGACGACACCTGCACGCGGCGCCCATTCCGCTTGAGCAGTTGCACGTGACGCCGCCACCGGTGGTGCTGCGATCCCGTCTGCTGCGGAAACCGCCGCCGTCGTGAGCCGGCCTGCCGTGGAGATGGCCGATATCCTCCACGCGCAGGGCCACACCTTCCTTGAGCAGCATCCGTGGCTGAACGCGCAGCAGCGATCGGTCCTTCGGTCGATCGCGCGCTGTCGCACCGCCGCGCTGGGTGGGCATCTCGATCGGTGTGACGCCTGCGGACACCGGGCCATCTCCTATAACTCGTGCCGCAATCGGCACTGCCCGAAGTGCCAAGCGCAGGCGCGGGAGCGCTGGCTCCATGCCCGCGAGCGCGAACTCCTCGACGTGCCATACGTCCACGTCGTCTTCACGCTCCCGCATCGACTCCTGCCGCTGGCCTATCGGAACAGCACCCGGTTGTACACGTGGCTCTTTCAGGCCAGCGCGGCGACGCTTCGTGAGGTCGCGGCCAACCCCCGCCATCTCGGTGCGGAGATTGGCGTGCTCAGCATCCTCCACACGTGGGGGCAGACGCTGGTCCGGCACCCCCACGTCCACTGCGTCGTGCCGGCGGAGCGGACTCTCACTCGATCACACGCGATGGATCTACCCAAAGTACGCCGGCTTCTTCTTGCCCGTGAAAGTCCTCAGTCGAGTCTTCCGCGGGAAGTTTGTCGAGGCCCTCCGACGGGCGTACCGATCGGAACGAGCTCGATCTCGCTGGGGGGAGCGAGCACCTCCGAGACCCCACGGCGTGGCGGGCCTTCGTCGACGCGCTCTTCGAGACCGACTGGGTAGTCTACGCCAAGCCAGCCTTTGGCGGGGCCGTGGCTGTCCTCCGATACCTCGGGCGTTACACCCATCGCGTGGCGATCAGTAATCACCGCTTGCTCGCCTTCGATGGTGCGCACGTGACGTTTCACTGGAAGGATTACGCCCACAGCGACGCACGGCGAACGATGACGCTCTCGGCGATGGAGTTTCTACGCCGCTTCGTCCAACACATCCTGCCGCGCGGCTTCGTACGCATCCGCCAGTCGGGATTCCTTGCGAATGCGTGCCGGACCGCTCGGGTCGCCCTCGCGCGAACCGTGCTCCCTTCACCGCGGTCACCGGCCCCCGACGCGACGGGGTCGACAACCACGGCGACACCGACCAGTGCGACGTGGGCGTGTCCGCGATGCGGCGCAACGATGATCGTCGGGCCGATCCTCTCGGCGCTCCAGCTCGTGACCCTCACGTGGGGTTTCGATACCTCATGAGAATGCGACACCGTTGTAGTCGCCGCTTTCGACAGCGTGGTGGCCCACGTCTCGGGAAGGGTGTGCGTCAACCCACCGATCGCCCACCGCGCCCTGGCACTCAGCGGCGCCCGCACGACCAGCCGGATGGGAGCCGCCGTCGCTCGCGCGCCCCCGGCCTCTCGATCAACTCCGGCCCACGCTCAGGGATCCCGATTCCAGCTCCATAGCCGGCCGCCGCGCCAGCGGCTTCCTTCAAGTCTCGTTATCGAAGGTGTCTCGGCATCAGCATCGAGCTGCTCGTCGAGCCTCGAGCGCCGAGACACCTCCGATGAACGCTAGCGACAACACCGGAGTAATCCTCAGGTCTCCGACGCCTTCGCCGGAGCCGGTTCGATTCCTGTCCGGCTCACCAACAACAATTCGTTGATGCCACACGATCTAAATCTCGATCCCAAACAGGAAATCGAACCGCGCCGGTGCCCGCCGCGGCGATGCGGGTAGCGAAGGCTCCCTGCTCTCCTCGCTGTGGACCTCGGCTGCGCTGCGGCTCCACACAGCAGGTGGGGTTCCCCCCGCATGGCCTCCCACACCCGTGTGCCTCCGGGCACACAGCCGTCCTTCAATCTCTCGATTGTCACCAGCGATATTCCGATCGGGCGCGCGATCAGCGTTGCAAGAGCTTGGTCCAGTCGAGGACGACCGTGATAGGCGCCGTCGTGGTTCTGACTGGGGCGGCTAGGAGGAATCGCTGACCGTTGCCGGTGACCACGTACTGGGCGGTAATCAGGAGGGGCGATTGAAGCGGCGTCTGGAAGAGCTCTCTTGGGAGACTGAAATCGGTCGCCGGCCCCGGCGTCACTGCCACGGACATCACCTTGCCGTCCGTGGACATATAGAACAGTTCTCTACCGTCCGCACGCCACCAGGGCACGCCGCCTCCACCCAACGAGACCTGTCGTCCTTGGTTGAATCCCGGAAACGACGCCACGTGCACTTCACGCGCACCGCTTTCGTTGGAGTTGTACGCGACCCACTGTCCGTCGGGCGAGAAGTGCGGTTCGTCCTTGAGGTACCTGGATTCGATGAGGCGAAGAGGTACTCGCGGCTCGAGCCTCGGTAACGCGAAGATCCCTTGAACGTTGTGGTACAGGAGCCACTTCCCATCCCCTGACCAGTCGCCCAGGTAAAGCGGATTGGGCGATTCATACACGACGACATCCCCGGCACTCCCAAGCGTCCTCTGGTAGATGCCGTAGTTCCCGCGACGGTCAGACCAGAAGCTGAGCGCCAACCCATCGGGGGTCCATGTCGCATCGTCGTCGATCGCAGGATCGAACGTCACGCGCGTCGGCACGCCGGTTGAGAGCTCGATGGTCCAAACATCGGACTTTCCCGTCTCAGGATCTGGACGCGACACCGCCACACGCTTCTCGTCTGGGGACAGCGCCAATCCCCGAAAGAACCCGGGTTGGCCAAGCCGCTCGAGTGGTTTGCCAGTGCGATCGAACCATTGAAGCTGACTGGACTCCCTGGCTCCTGCTGTCCGATACACGAGCGCGCCGCTCTCCGAGACGGCGAATGCCGCTAGTCCCAAGTTTGGATTGAGGGTGATCCTCTCGGCGATGCGGGTCGGTGTGCCGTTCAATCGCAATCGGGTTGCGTCGAAAGGCTGGGCCATCAGCGCGCCAGAGTCCTGGTAGATCAAGTAGCCCGGCTCGGCGTAGGCCACCATCGAAACCGCGTCCAGAACGCGCGTTCGGTCCGGCGAGTCGAGCGACCGCGCAAACACCCCAGTGTTAGCAGGATCGGTGCTCTGGACGGAATAGACCAAGTGATGCCCGTCGGGCAGAAATGTCGGGTACCGGTAAGCCGTCTCGCCGCGACTCAGGTCCAGCGTCGTGATGACCGCGGGCTGTCCACCCTCCGCAGCCACGCGCAGGAGCACGAGCCCCGAGGAAAACACAATTGTATTGTCATGCCACGTGCCGCTGAAGTCATGCGGAGGTGGTACGTCACAGACCGTCCGAGGAAGACCACCCGCGGCATCGACTCGCTTAACCGACCCGTCTGCGACGAACCCGATGCTGCGGCTGTCTGAAGACCAGAAAGGCGCCGAGGCCCCGTCGGTCCCGGCGAGCGGCTGCGCCACCGTCGCCGCGAGTGGCCGTAACCATAGCAGGTTGCGGTTGGTGTCTGGCGCTCTGGCCACAAAAGCGAGCAGGCGTCCATTGGGCGAGATGGTCAGTGCGAAAGGACTGGCCTCCGGCGCCGGGATCTCGAAACGCACATCGCGTTCTTCAGCCGGTGGCGCGAGGCCGACGTTCGTCCCGACAGTTATCGCCAACAACACAGCCAGAACCCCCGCCACCGCCCAGGCTAGACGCTCCCGAAGGCGGGCCGTTGCGATCCAGCTTTTGGCTGCGGGCGTCCCCACTTGCGCCCCGCTCCCCTGGCCAATCCATTCGAGCTGACTCACCACGTCGCGCGCCGATTGCCAGCGATCGTCAGGATCCTTCGCGAGACACTTCCGGATAACAAAGTCAAGAGCTGGAGGCGAGACCTTCCGAATCGACGAAATCGGCGGCGGGTCATCTTTGAGAATGGACCCGATAAGGCTCGCTTGAGTCTTGCCGTGAAACGCCCTCCGGCCCGTGACCATTTCGTGGACGAGTGCCCCAAAAGCAAAAATGTCCGTCCGCGTGTCGGCGTCCTGGCCCTCGATCTGTTCCGGGGCCATGTATTGAAACGTGCCGAGGATGGTGCCCTTTTCGGTAAGCGGCGCATCGTGCCCAGGGGACGGAGCACTCCGTGTCGGCAGTGCCGGGTTGTCCGCCTGCACGCTCGAACCGGCCCGGCCCTTCGCCAAGCCAAAGTCGACTAGCTTCGCGCCAGCTTTCGTGAGCATCACGTTGCTCGGCTTCAGATCCCGATGCGTTATACCGAGCCGATAACGCGGCATCCAGTGCACTGGCGATCTCGATCGCGATCTTGATTGCATCGTTCAGCGGAAGACCGCCCTCCTCGAGTCCGGAGCGATTCGCCAGCCGAGCCGCGAGCGTCTCGCCATCGAGGTATCCATGACGAGAAACGCCGTGTCCGCAGCATGGCCGACGTCGTAGAGCGTGCACACATGCGGGTGATTCAGATGCGATAGCGTCTTCGCTTCGCGCTCGAACCGCTCGCGGAACTGTTGATCTGCGGCGAAGCGGGGCGCCAGGACCTTGAGGGCGACGATTCGCTCGAGGCGTGTGTCCTTGGCGCGGTACACCTCACCCATACCTCCAGCACCGATGGCGGAGACCACTTCATAGGGGCCGAGACGGGTGCCGGAAGTGAGGGACAACGCTGGCGTGATTATATGGGCGTGAGGGACGGCCACGGGATAAGTTCCGGAAACACGCCGACACGGTGTCGCGCATTCAGCCGGCTCGTCTGGGTTCAGGCGGCACGCCGGAGCGCCTCGAGACGTCTCAGACACGCGCTAACGCGGTTCCAACTCGTGAAATTTAGGCTCGCCGATCTTCGCTCACGCTTGTCAACGTCGGCGGGAGCTACGGTTGGCAAGCCACAGGAAATTTGTCGGCCGTAGCCTTGGCGGAGGCGGACCTCACGCACTTTTTCAAGAAGACGGGCCGGCGGCCGACGCAGCGGGAGCAGTACAAGGAAGTTCGCGTTATCGAGTGCCCATCTTCGCGCGCACTTCGTCGAACCAATTTGCCACGACGACGACCGCCGGACGCGGAACGGCGGTGACGTTCTTGACGAAAAGAAAACGAGTGCCGTCGTTCGTCACGTCGTAGTCGCGGGCAGTGTCGACGAAGTACTGACCGGCCTCGAACAACGGTGTGCCCGGTCCGTGGTTGAACGTGCCTCCCGCCGGAACCGGCAGCGAGATGAGCGTCCCCTTGCCATCGATGAAGAAGAGCTCGCGCCCGTCGCGCGACCATAACGGATGCGCGCCGCCGTTAGCCGTGATCTGCCAGCGCCCCGCGTCCAGCGCAGGAAACGGGTGAACGTAGATCTCGAACCGTCCGGACTCGTCGGACTGGTAGGCGACCCAGCGACCGTGGGGAGAGATCTCGACGTTGTAGATGCGGATCGGAGCCTTCGTGTCAAAGAGCGGTTTGCTCGACGCGTCTTTCCCGAACGGCCGCAACATCGCCACTGGCACGGTGCTGGCCGTGTGGTAGATAAACAACTTTCCATCGGGAGAGATTGCTTCCGGATATCCGGGCATCGCCAGGACGACGTCGAGCGAACCGGTACCATCAGCGGCCTTGCGAACGATTTGCGCTGGGCCCGTTTCTCTCGTGTCGAACAGGACGTGCCTGCTGTCAGGCGTCCACGTCGGGTTGAACTCCGGCGTCTTGGTGAACGTCAGGCGGGTCAGCGCCTGACTCGCGAGGGTCATGACCCAAATGTCCGCGCCGGAGCTCACGGCTAGCCGCGTTCCATCGGGCGAGATGCGCGGATTCAGATAGTCGGCGGGCGCGACGGAAATCGGCTGCTCGCGTCCCTGCCGGTCTACCCACACCAACGATCGCGGAGAAGTCGTCGGCGTCGGCTCATACACCAGTGTGCCATTGTCGGAGATCGCGAACTGGCCGCCGCCAGTGCCCAGGACACCTTCGACGAGCAGCACGGGTGACGGGGAGAAATCTAGTGTGCGCGCGTTGAACGGGATGGCGTAGAGAGCGCCGTCGTGAAGGTAGACGAGCTGCCCGGTCGGCAATACTCGCGCGCTCGCACCAGCGTTTACCAGAGTGGTTCGACGACCGGAATCGAGCGATTGAACGACGATTACGCCCTCTGCGCCGCTCGCTGGGGCGCGCACCGTGAACAGGACGTGCTTCCCGTCATCCAGAAGACGGGGCTGGGACGCTCGCTCGGTCGTGGCGTCGAGAATCACCAGTGGCGTCGGCGGGCCACCTCTGTCGGGCACCGTGAAGATGCCCGACTTCGTCCCATCGGTCATGGCGAAGACGATCGCCCTGTCGTGCCAGCTGGCGCCGTCTGGCACCGCAGGCAGCGCGGCGAGCGTGACGGGGCTGCCGCCGGCGATGGCAATTTTCTTCAGCGTTCGGCTGCGCTGTGCGAAGAAGGCGAGCCATGCGCCGTCCGGCGAGAGGACCGGTTCCATCGGATCACCGGCGGTTCCCTGGATCTGGTCGCCTTCCAACCGATCCATCGACTGCACGTAGATGTGTTGGTCGGTGTTGTAGACGAGCTTTCTTCCGTCGCGGGAGACGTCCACGACTCGACGGCCCGTACGGGCGAATCTCTGACCTTCTGCGAGCGGATACTGGAACCTCGTCACGACACGGTCAGCAGGCGGAGGTGATTTGGCGCGCCAGCCGACGGCGCCGGCAACCGCCGCCAACGCGATGGCCGCCAGCGCAATCGCCGCCGCAAACCACCCTATGTGATGTCGTCCTCGAGACGAGGCGGGTGCGGCTGGTCCCGAAACGTTGCTGCCTTCGACGATCCACTTCACCTGCAGCCGGACATCGTGGGCGCTCTGAAAGCGCGCGTCAGGATCCTTGGCGAGACAGGTGCGAACCAGGTAATCGAGCGCGGGCGGCGCGACGGGTTGCAGCTGGCTGATCGGCAGAGGTTCGTCTTTCAAGATCGCGCCGAACAGGCTTGCCTGGGTTTTGCCTTGAAACGCCGGGCGTCCGGTCACCATCTCGAACAGCACCAAGCCGAAGGCAAAAATGTCCGTCCTCGTGTCCACGACGCCGCCTTCGATCTGTTCCGGCGCCATGTACTGGAACGTGCCGAGGATCGTCCCCTGTGCGGTGATCGGCGTGGTCGCCGTTGGCATGGCGGTCAGCAACGGATCGCTGACGTTTGCCGCGAACTTCGCCAGTCCGAAATCGAGCAGCTTGGCGCTAGACGACATCGACGTCGAAGAGCCGGTACGCCGTGCGAGGAACACGTTCCCTGGCTTCAGGTCACGATGGATGATGCGCTGGCGGTGTGCGGCGTCGAGGGCGCCGGCAATCTCCGCGGCGCTGCGCAGCGCTTCGGGAAGAGGCATCGCGCCGCGAGCGAGACGTGCCGCCAGCGTTTCTCCCTCCAAATACTCCATGACGAGAAAATGCGTTGAACTCACGTCCGCGGCTGTGGCGGGCACCTCGCCGACGTCGTACAGGGCGCAGATATGGGGATCGTTCAGCGCGGAGATGCTTTTGGCCTCGCGTGCGAACCGTTCGCGGAAGTGCGGGTCGGCGGCCAACGTTGGCGGCAGCACCTTGATCGCCACGATGCGATTGAGGCGTGTGTCGCGGGCGCGATAGACCTCGCCCATGCCGCCGGCGCCGATGGGTGCGAGAACTTCGTACGGACCGAGACGCGAGCCGCCGGTCAACGCCATGCCTGCGTAGCATACACGCCGCCGGCAGTCGCAGCGTAGCGCCGTGGCGGGATCGACGCGCGTGGCCTGCCCGAACCTCGGCAAAGAGCCCCAGCCGTCACGCGAGTTCACGCCGCCGGTCTGAGCCCCTCAACCTGCCGCAACCACGCCATCATCTGGTTCCAACTCGCGAAAATTTGGCTCACCATCTTTTCATCAGTCCTCTGGGCGGCGAGACGCCCCTCGTTGATTTCATCGTGTGGCTGATCACTCCGGAGTGGTAATGTTCTTTCGCGCTCGTCGCTGAGGAAACTTCTTGCTGGACATCCTCGCCGCAGATCTCCGATATGCGCTGCGTATCTTCCGCCGGAGCCCCGGTTCCACCGCAACGGCTGTCGTCTCCCTGGCAGTCGGGATTGCCGCCGCTACAGGGCTGTTCAGCATCGTGAATGCGGCATTACTGAATCCCTTCCCATTCGCCGACATCAATCGGATCGTCAGGCTTGACATGATCGACAAAGGCAAGCCGCGTGGTCTGGGTGTCACGGCGCGACAGCTCGTCGCCCTTCAACACAGCGACGTCTTGGACGGCGCCTTCGTCTCGAACACCTGGGAGATGACGCTGACCGGCCAGGACCTCCCAGAAGCGGTGCGCACCCAGTATTTTTCAGCAAACGCTTTGAACGTCCTCGGGGTTCCGCCCCTCCTCGGACGAGTCTTCAACGAGGCGGACGGGCCGGCGGGCGAGCAGCCCCAGCGGGTCGTCGTGCTCACCTATCGGTTCTGGCAGCGACACTTCGGCGGGCGGCCTGAGGCAGTGGGGCAGACGCTCTATTTGAACCGCGAACCCTACACCGTGATTGGCGTGCTGCCACGTCAATACTTTTACACTGGTCCGGAGATTCTCGTTCCCATTCATCTGACGTTCGATCCGAACTTCGCATGGGGCGTCCAGGCCCGTCTCAAGCGGGGCGTCAATCCACGCATGGCCGAACAGCGACTTCAGCCGCTCTTCGACCAATTCGCCAAGGAGGCCCCGCAACGCTTTCCGAAGGAGGTGCGTCCGCTCGTACGAAGTCTGGTGGAGACACAAAGGGCGGCCGGCTTTGTGCCGACCCTCCTGTTGATCTTCGCGGCGTCTATGTTGCTGCTCCTGCTCGCATGCGCGAACGTGTCCATCCTGCTGTTGGCGCGCGGGACCGTCGCGGGCGCATGAGTTCGCCGTGCGAGCCGCCATAGGGGCAAGTCGTGGACGGTTGATGAGGCAGCTCCTCGTGGAATCGCTGCTCCTGGCATTCAACGGCGCCGCACTGGGCGTTGCGGCGGGCTACTGGGGCCTGCCGGCTATGCTCAGGCTCTTGCCCCCCAATTCGGTTCCGGTCGGGAACCTCATGGCAGTGCCCGTCAATGTACCGGTCTTGCTCTTCAGTGCGGGCCTTGCGATGGCGTCGGCCCTGATTTGTGGACTGTCACCGGCCTTGTCGTTTTCGCGCCCACGCCTGACGGCGACTGCCCGGACGACCGCCGGCGTCGAAAGCCGGCGAGCGCATCACCTCCTGCTCGCGGCTCAAATTGCGCTGACGGTGCTGTTGCTCGCGGGCACCGGCGCGACCGTCCGGGGGCTCATTGGTCTGTACCGGACATCGCTTGGCTACGATCCGCACAACGTGATCATCGCGTCGATCAACCTTCCCGAGAACAGCCGTCACACGGAATGGGCCGACCGCGCCACGTTCTACGAGCGCCTGCGGAATCGCATGGCAGACGTGCCCCAAGTCGAATCGGTCGCGCTCGCCACCTACAGCGGGATACCACCCCAGTCGGGCGCAACGGTCGGTGGTCGAAGTTCCCGGACGGGACATGACAGGAGACGAGGCACCGATTCTCCAACGGATCAGCGCCCACTACTTTGCGACGATGAAGATCCCGCTCATTCGAGGCCGCGTGTGGTCAGATTCAGAGAGCGCCGGAACGCCCCACGTCGCCGTCGTCAACCAAACGATGGCTCGTGAGCTGTTGGCCTGACGAATCCGCGATTGGACGGCGAGTTCGGATGCCCGAGTACATTAAATCATCCACCTATTTCAGGCTGGCGGCGCCCGGCAGCGACGGCTGGTTCGAGATCATCGGTGTCGTCGGCGACACACCCAATGTCGGTCTCCATGAGCCGCCGGCGCCGTCGATCTACGTGCCGTACACGCTCATGTTGAGCGATTCCCTGAATGTGATCCTGCGGACGAGTCACGATCCACTTGTCGATGACCCGATCGATTCGGGAGGCGGTGCGGACCGTCGATCCCAATCAACCAGTGAACGTGGTACGCACAGCGGAAGACGCGCTGGCAAGCGCGGGCTGGGCCCGTGAGCGGTTCGTGACGTTGCTTTTGCTCGGCTTCGCGGTTTTTGCGCTGATGCTCGCAGTAGTCGGGCTCTACAGTGTCGTGTCGTACTCGGTGTCGTGCCGATTCAAAGAATTCAGCATCCGTATGGCGCTCGGTGCCGGTCGCGGGCGCATCGTCAACGCTGCGGTGCAGCCGGCGGTCTTGGCCATCGTCGCGGGCCTCTTCGCTGGTCTCGCATTGAGCGTGGGGCTCAACAAGGTTGTAGCCCAGTGGTCGATCGGCAATCTGAACGATCCGGTCGTGCTCGTCGCCGTCAGCCTGGTGCTGTTTGTCGTGCGATGATGTCCGCCGCGATTCCAGCGAACCGAGCTGCCTCGATTCAGCCGGCAGACGCGCTTCGGACCGACTGAACAAAGGCCCGCCGCGCCGATCGAGTGGCGCGCCGATGGAGTGTGTGAAGGGGATCGAGGGCTCCGGTCCCTGAGTCCGTCAGGCCGGGGTGTCGCGCTACCCGAATGACGTCGCCACGCCACGCGCCTCAGGCCCTCAACCTGCCGCAGCCATCGGTCGAGCTGGTTCCAACTCGCGAAAATGCGGCTCACCAGCCTCCGCTCACGAAGGCAGGCGGAGGCTGGCCGAGGTAGCTCTCGTGGATCCCGTGCGGGCGGAGGCGGACCTCGCAACGACGACGACCGAGCGACCGACGAATCAGCGCGCAGCGTGTGGTTCGAAAACGATTCGCAAACGCGTGCGCGTCGCCTGCGCAAAGCGCTCCAACGCGTCCGTCGACGGGCGTACCTTGCCTCCCTCGATCCGTGCGATGTAGGACTGCGAGGTCTTCATCCGCCGTGCCAGCTGCGCCTGTGACAGGCCAGCGGCGGTCCGCGCCTCGATCAACACCCGTGCAAGATCGAACTCCTCGCCGAGAGCCTCGTAGGCGTCCTTGTAGTGCGCGTCCTTCTTCCAGCGGCGGTGGAGCTCGCTGATCTTCGTCATGAGTTCAGTTCCTTAGCCCTTTGGAGCGCCAGATCGATCTCGCTGGCCGGCGTCTTCTCGGTCTTGTTGATGAAGGCCCTCAGGATCAAAACGCGCTGCTCCCTCGCGGTGACGTAGAGCGCACGAGCGATGCCGGCCTTCCCCCTGAGGCGAATCTCCCAGAGCGGGCCGCGGATATGGCGGACGTGCGGCTCCTTGACGTTCGGCAGACCGACCGATTCGATTAGCTCGGAGATCCGGACCAATCGCGCTCGCATGTCCGCCGGCAACGTTGCCAACTCAGCGTTAACCGTCTCGTTCAGCGTCTCGACGGCCCACGCCATGCCTCAATTATACCAGATGTGGTATCGGCCATCTGGCGAGGTGCCTGCGCGTCAGGCCACCTTCCGCAGTCCGTCAACTTGCCGCAGCCAGCCGTCCAGCTGGTTCCAACTCGCGAACATCCTGGTCACCATCACTCTGTCCAGCATCTTCAACGACGTGTCGCCGGTTTCGGTCAAGATCGAAAAGCGGAATCGACCCCGTTGCCCTAGACTGCCGATCCGAACCGGATCCTCCGCTGGAGCCTCTTACCAATTGAAGGGACTGGATTGGTATCGAAACAAGAGGCCTGGTGGGGTATTGCGCGCCCAGGCCGGCAATCGGGAAGCCCTGGAGCTGCTCTTGCGCGCCGTTCAGCCTGCGCTGCATCGCTACATCCGGGGCCTGATCGGCCCGCTTCATGCCGATGACGTCACGCAAGAGGTCCTGCTGATTGTTTATCGTACGCTCTGGTGGTTGACCTCGGCCGACCTGTTCCGCCCGTGGATATTTCGCATCGCCAGCCGATCGGCCTTTCGCTTTCTGAAAAAAGAGCGGCGCTGGCCGGAGCTCATCTTCCGGATGACACACAAGATTCTGCAGGCGATCGAGTTGGGAACCAGGGTGTGACGACTCGCCCGCTTTGTGGGAAGCGACGGCGTCTCGCCATGACACTCAGGCGGCGTCCCTAGCCTTGAATGGACCCTGTGTAACGCCGCACCAGCGAATGGGGCAGCCGATCGGACGTGCTTCAGCACCTGAAACAACTCTGGCACGTTGTTGGTCCACTTCGGGAGACCTGCTCGGGCAACAGATTCACCAAGCCTCGGGGCTCGCGACGTTCGATGTCGAATTCCGGTCCGGCCGTTCGACTACATAGTGAAGGAGAAGTCATGACACAGTATTTGGTGGCGATTTACCGCCCCGAGAAGTACGACCCGGCCGTCTCAGAGGACGAAGCGATGGGCCGCGAAATAGACGCGCTCAACCACGAGATGAAGGCTGCCGGTGTCAGGGTTTTTGCTGGCGGCCTGCAACCGGAAAGCAGCGCGAGGTCGCTGCGATTGCAGCCCGCAGGTAAGGTGCTCATCACCGACGGGCCGTACACGGAGGCCAAGGAACACATCGGCGGTTTTTGGGTGCTGGAAGCCACTGACCTCGACGAGGCGCTGGCGTGGGGGCGCAAGGCCGCCGTCGCCTGTCGGGCGTCGGTCGAGGTGCGTCCGTTTCACTGACGGCGCTGATTGAACTACTCGGTTCGGAGCACGATCGCCGGATCGACCCGCATGGCCCGCCGTGTCGGAATCCACGCCGCCGCGACGGCGACGAGGCCCAGCACCGCGATCGTCGCTGTCTGTGACAACGGATCCCACGGTTCTATCCCGTAAAGCAGGTTTCGCATCCCCCACGCGGTCGTGAGCGCTCCGGCCAGGCCAAGGGTGATCCCCAATCCAACCGCGAGCGAGACGTGGCGCACGATGAGCCCCAGCACATGATGGGGACTTCCCCCGATCGCGAGGCGCACCGCCATTTCATGTCGGCGAAGAGCAACGACGTAAGCGAGCAAGCTGTACAGACCGATTGCCGTGAGGGCCATGGCGGCCATGCCGAAGACGCCGAGCAGCCACGTACTGAACCGGCGGACGGCTGTCTGGTTGTCGATCAATTCGTCCAGCGGCGCCAGCCGTGCGAGAGGCTGATCCTGATCCAACTCACGAACGACCGCACGCAGTGCCGGCGCAATCGCAGTTGGTTCTCCAGCGGTGCGAATGAGGACGGTCATCGACCGCGGGTCCTGGGTGTAGGGCTGATATGACTCCGTGAAAACAGGGCGATCGACGCCGGCGCGTCGCGTGTCCGCCACAATCCCTACCACCGTCAACCACGGCGCATCGTCGTCCGGATCTCCGAATTTGAAACGCTTGCCAAGCGGGTCCTCGCTGGGCCAGTGCGTTTTCGCTGTTGCTCTGTTTGGGTGGACCGTCTTGACGAGCCACGTGCTCCAGGGACCGGTCGTGTTGGCTGGAAGCCAAAGCCAAGGGGGCCGCGTTGCGGACCTGGCCGCCATCGAGAAGTTCCGCCAGCAGGACATTGCCGCCACGTTATCGCGAGATCCTGTTGCGCTGACGGACCTGTGGACCGATGACGCTATTCGTATCGGCGCAGGCGCGCCGGCGGAAGTCGGCAAGAAGGCTATCCGAGAGAGCAACGAACGCCTGACGGCTAACAAAGGTTTCAAGGTGCTGAGCTACGTTCCGGAAACCAAGGACTCCACTTTTCTGGATGGCGGCTGGGCCGTCGAGTGGCGTACCTTTACGGCTTCGTATGTCGAATCGGCGGGTGGCGAGACGAAGCAGATTCGTGGCACTGTGCTGTGGGTGCTCAAGAAGCTCCCGGACGGCAGCTGGAAGTGCTTCCGCCTCATGGGGGGCACAGAGCCAGGTGCTACCGGCAAAGCCGGTGGCTTGTGATGTGAACCAAGCGCCAAGTCCGGCTCACGTTTACCGATCATCTATCCAGCATCGCTCGGGGCACGAGCTGGACCAGAACTCAATCAATCAGCCCTCCCGGTAGATTCACACTCACTCGCCGTGACGAGTCATGATGGCTGAAAAGGAGCAGGCATGGGAGACAAGGGTGGCAAGAAGGACAAGGAAAAAAACAAACAACAGCAGCTGACGAAACAGAAACAAGAGGAGCAAAAGAAGCAGGACAAGGCCCGGCCGAAGACGCCGTAGCAGGAAGATAACCGACGGGAGAATCATGAGCGAAGATGCACACGCCCGACCGACACGCGACGCGCCGGAGCCGCTGTACGACGTAAATATCCCGACACCCACGCACGCGGAGCGCGCGCGAACATTGGTCGCCCAGATCTCGACCGGGACCCTGTCCACCCTGGCCCTGGAGCCGGAGGGCTATCCCTACGGCTCGTTCGTGACCGTCGCCTTCGACGACGGAAACCCCATCTTCCTGATCAGCGGCCTCGCCGAGCACACCAAGAACTTGGAGCGGGATCCTCGCGCGTCGCTGCTGGTGTCCGAGGGAGGCTCGGCAGATCCGCTCGCCAACGGCCGCGTCACCATCCTCGGACCGTGCACGCGCGTCGAAGGGGATCGCGGCAGCGCGCGCGCCGCATTCTTCGCTGCTCATCCGAACTCAAGCTACTACGCCGACTTCCGCGATTTCGCGTTCTGGAAGCTGCAGGTAAATTATGTCCGCTACATTGGGGGTTATGGCCGGATGTCGTGGATCAGCAAGGCTGACTGGCGGGCCGCCGAACCGGATCCCCTCGGTCCGTCGGCCGCCGGTATGATTGCTCATATGAACACCGACCACGCCGACGCCATGGTGCTTTACTGCACGGCCTTTTCAAAAGCGACCGTGATCACCGGCGCGAGCATGACGGGCGTCGACAGGTACGGCTTCGAGATGTCGGCGATGACCCCCAAGGGGCCACGACCCGTCCGTCTGGCGTTTCGCAAGCCGGTCAGCACGCCGGAGGAAGTGCGCGCCGCTCTGATCTCTATGGCAACGGAAGCCAGGTCCAAGCTGGGCTGAGGGGCGCGGTGGGTGGTTCGGCGACGGAGGTTCTGATGCGTTCGCAACCTCTCATCGCGGTGACCGATGTCGAAGCGAGCAGCCGGTGGTACCAGCGTCTCCTCGGCTGTCAGAGCGCGCACGGCGGCGCGGAATATGAGCGATTGGTCTCGGATGGTGTGCTGATCCTCCAGCTGCACCGTTTTGAGGTCGAACACCGCCACGGGCCGATCGGTAATCCTGATGACACGCCCTATGGCAACGGCGTGCTCCTGTGGTTTGAAATCGACGACTTCGATGCCGCGATCGCCCGTGTCGCCGAACTGAAGGCCGAGATCGTCCAGCCGCGCCATCGCAATCCTCCCGACGGTAACGGCGGTCCGAACCACTGGGAGTGCTGGTTGCGCGATCCTGACGGCTACACAGTCGTGCTCGCCAGCCCGGACGGTTCAGCGGATGGAAACTGGAAACCCTAGCAGCTCGAAAATGGAGAATCCTCGGCGCAGTATCCGCCGAACCAGCCGCCGCTGCGCGGGGCTGTTAAGCAATCACATCGGTCGCGATAACGCCGTAGTGTCGACCGATCCCCCGGCCTCGCAGGAGGTCGCCACTAGGTGACGACTTCGGGACTAACGGGCACCGGCGCTGTCGGCGCGCGCACGGCCTAGAATGAGACGAACACAGGACACCTTGCCCACTGAGAACCGCCGTCGCCAGCGTCGCTGGCTCGCCGGGCGACGTCTTCATCGGTGATGCGCGGCCGTCATCGCAATGCCGGCGCCGACAAGGAGACATGCATGAAGCCCCCCATCAAGCGAGACAGCCACCCAACGGCTTCGGAGGCGACGGCGCAGCTCAAGGACATCCGCAAGACCCTACCGCTCCGGGTGCTATCGCAGGCCGACTGGCTTCACTGGACGACAAGCGGCTACGTCATCGTTCGACAGGCTGTTCCAGCAGCCACCGTCGAGCGACTCGTGGACGTGCTCTGGCAATTCGACGAGAAGGATCCCGACGATCCGTCGACCTGGTACGTGCCGCAGCGGCGCGACCACAAAATGACCGAGCTGAACAACACCGGCATGCTGGAGATCTACAACCACCAAGCGCTCTGGGACACTCGCATGGAGCCGCGGGTCTACGATGCGTTCGTCGATATCTGGGATCGCGAAGACCTGTGGGTCACAATCGACCGCGCCAATCTGAATCCGCCGAACAGAATGAACGACAATCCGAACGGGTTCATCCACTGGGACGTCGACACATCGGTGCGGCCGCTGCCGATCGGTGTGCAGGGCGTGCTCAGCCTGCTGAAACAGGATGCCGAGGTGGGAGGGTTTCAGTGCGTGCCCGAGCTCTTCTCCAACTTTGATGAGTGGGTCGAGACACAGCCTGCGGACCGGGACCCAATGCATCCGGACACGACCGGACTGACGATCGTCAGCGCCGATCTCGAGCCCGGCGATCTCCTTATCTTCAACTCGCTGCTCGCCCACGGCGTGCGCCCCAACCACTCAGACGCTCGCGTGCGCATGGCGCAGTACATCTCGATGTACCCAGCGGACTGGAACAACGCGCCGGAGCGCGCGGAGCGCATTCGTCTCTGGCGCGAACTGGATTCCCCGAAGCGCGACGCTTTCCCCGGCGACCCACGCCACTGGGAGCAGCAGCACGCCCGAACGGCCACGCTCACGCCACTCGGCGAGAGGCTGCTCGGCCTGATCAGCTGGTAGCATGACCTCGGCCGGTCGTTCAGGCGAGGCCGTTTTGGCGTTATGCTGCGTGCCTTGCGGAGTCGGCCCAAGATGTGCGGGTCGGCCTGCTAACTAGTCAGTCATTCGAGGCCAGGGGGTGGAGGAGATCACGGAGTCAAGTTGACGCCCCAGCGCGGATCAACCTCTCCCCCTGGAAGAGGGTCAGGCCCTGGAGGAAGGAGAATCTTCATGCGGACGTTCATGCGAGTGGCCGCCGTGGCAACGCTGTTGCTGCCATTGCAATCTGGCATCCGCGCGGCGCAATCCGCCACTGCGTCTCCAGATTCGGCGGTCGACGCCGCGACCAGGCAGCGTGTGATCGACGGCGCCATCGAGCAGCTCGAGAACGCGTACATCTTCTTCGACGTCGCTGAGAAGATGGCTGCCGCCATCCGCGAGCGGGCCGCGCGGAACGAGTACGACGCGATCACGGACTCGCGCGCCTTTGCCAATGCATTGACAACGCATTTGCAGGAGGTGAGCAAGGACAAACATCTCCGGGTCTTGTTCAATGCCGAGGGGTTCCCCGAGCGTGGCACGCCGACCACCGAGGAGCGCGATCGAATGCGCGCAGCGGAGCGCCGTGCCAACTATGGCTTCCAGCGTGTCGAACGCCTGGACGGCAACGTTGGCTACATCGAGCTACTCGGCTTCAGCGACTCCCCGGATGCCGGACCGACCGCCGTCGCGGCCATGAACTTCGTTGCCGGAACCGATGCGCTGATCTTTGACCTCCGCGCCAACAGTGGCGGCTCGCCGGCCATGATCGGGCTGCTTTCGAGCTACCTGTTCGACGATGTCGTGCACCTGAACGACTTCTATATCCGCGAACGCGATGAGCGCCGGCAGTTTTGGACCTCACCGCACGTCCAGGGTCAACGCTACGGCAGCACCAAGCCGGTGTATGTCCTCACGTCAAATCGCACGTTCTCGGCGGCGGAAGAATTCACCTACAACCTGAAGAGTCTGAAGCGCGCCATCGTTGTTGGTGCAACAACTGGCGGCGGTGCGCATCCCGGTGGAGTGCGCCGGATTACCGATCACTTCGGAATCTGGCTACCCAACGGCCGCGCCATCAACCCAATCACGAAGACGAACTGGGAAGGGACCGGGATCGAGCCAGACATCAAGGTTCCGTCAGCTGACGCCTTGAAGGCCGCCCATCTCGACGCGCTCCAGAAACTGCGAACGACGGCGACCGATGCGCGTCAGCAGCAGGAGCTGGATCGCGGGATCGCCACGTTGAAGGAGGCGAAGTAGATCGCCATCGCCCCTTGCTCAGCGGAAATTCTCGATGAGCATCAAATCGCCGCCGCGACGCACCCCGCCAGTAAAGAGAATCGTGCGGCCGTCAGGTGACGCGGCAAGGTTGACGTGCAGCGCGACCGGGAGGAAAATGCTCGAGCCTCCCGAGGAGGCGGTCACGACCGGTGTCGATATCGATCACGCGAAGCGGCGGCCTCGAGCCGGATCGCAGGCCACGTAGACGACCGTGCGCCCAGCGGGGGCGAAGGCCGCTGATCTGACGCAGTCCACGAGCTGTCTTGGTCCGGTCGTCCCAGTGAGCGCCTGAAGCAGCAGGGCTGAGTCCCCAAGCGCCGGCTGGTACAGGAGGCTCGTTCCGTCACCCACCTCATATCCCAGAAAGCCGCTGCCGGTTCGCGTCAGCTGTTCCGGCTGCCCACCCGTCGCTCTGCACACGCCAGATATCCCGCGCACCGTCCTGAAGGCTCGAGAAATAAATCCACCGGCCGTCGCGGGACCACCTGGGAACCGACTGAGAACCCGGTCCGCTCGTAATCTGATTCGGCGTGCCGCCTTGCGCGTCGATGGTCCAAATGTGGACCAGATCACCACCGTCCCAGCTATCGAAGGCAATTGATTGTCCATCTGGCGACCACGCGGGTGAGCCTGCCCATTGCCGCGTGTCGTGGGTGAGCTGACGTGCGTCCGACCCGTCCGCTGCTGCCACCCAGATTGCGACGCTTCCGGAGCGACCGGAGCCGAACGCCAGTCGCCGACCATCTGGTGAAAGGTGGGGGTCGGTTTCAAACGACGTTGACGCAGCTACCTGTTCGGCTGGGAGGCCTGGCGTTGAAGCGATAGATGTGTCCGTCCCACTCGAATTGTGAGAACACCAGTCGGTCCCGCGACGCGGTGGTTGCCGGGTACTCGGCCAATTGACTCGCGATCTCAACACGCTCGGGTGGCCCTGTCCCGTCGACCCGGAGTCGCCACAGGCGCTTGTCACCGAGAGCGCCGCCGACGAACACGATCGATTTGCCATCGCGGCTCCATGCGATCCCGGTGGGGTTTGGCGGCGGCGTCGCCAAGGTCCGCGGCACGGTCGTCGAAGTGGATCCGTCATCGACATCGATTACGCGCAGGACACATTGACCGGGCCAAAGCAACGGCACGAACGACACCGATCGAATCGCAAGACACGTACGCAAGGCGGTGGCCGTCTGCGGAGAAGGCAGGGTCCATATCGAACGTGGGAGGGCTCGGTCGTGTAATCGGCTGGGGCTCTCCACCTTCCACGGGGATCCGATAGAGACCAGCGGACACGCCTGTCCCAACACGCGGATCGCGACCGGCGACGATGGAGCGCCCGTCGGGCGACCAGGTAATCTGCGCGCCAATGATCCCCTCGGTCTCCGCTACACCTACGGGAAATTCACTCAGCTTCGAATCGGGGCCACCCAGGGCCGACGTCAGGTGAATGCGAGCTGAAAGTCCTATTCTGCGAAGGAATGCAATGCGCTGCCCATCGGGTGACCAGCTCGGCGCAAAGTCGTCTGCCGGATCGGTCGTCACTGGGCGGCTACTCGTCGAGCCCACCAGCGTGACGTAGATGTCGGTATTGTCGGACTTCTCGCCGGACCAGGCAAAAGCGACCTGATCGCCATCGGGTGCGAACGCTGGCCCACTCTCTTTGCCGGCCAGCCTCGTGAGCGGCACGATCCGAGTCGCCGGGATTTCGATCGCGGGAGTTCTGCGAAGCAGGCCTATCGCCGCGACCATCGCGACCAGAAGGATCAGGCCAGCCACCGCGATCGCGGTCGATCGACCGATCCGCCTCCACGGCACGTTTGACTGACTCACCGGCAGATCGCGAGTGACGCTGGCAGGGGCGACGGGCTCCCCGGCCACGCGTCTCAGCCACGCCCTCGACACTGGCAATGAAGCGGTATCCGCGCCGAGGCACGGTCTGAATGAAGCGTGGTGAATCCGCGGAATCGCCCAGCGTCTCTCGCAGGCGGTTGATGACGGCGTTCAGACCGTGCTCGTAGTCGACAAACGTCCCGCTGGGCCACAGTCGCTGGCGCAATTGCTCGCGAGTGACCAGATCCCCGGGTCGGGCCAGCAGCTCGACCAGCACCTTGAGTGATTGTTCCTGCAGGCCGACGAGCACACCCGCCTTGCGCAGTTCACCTGACTGCAGATCCAGTTCGAAGCTGCCGAATCGAAGCGGCCGGCGTGCGGGCGCGGGGACTTCTGCCATCGCCACACCTGTCAGGACGTGCCCGGAGGCAGCGCCATCCTAGCACGCGCGATCTCTTGTGTGAGTTCCCCGGCTAAGTTCATGCCTGAAAGCCACTTGGCCTGCGACCTTGGTAGGAGGCAGACATGACACGCAGGTCATTGAGGTAACCGGCCCACGGGCCCAGCGTTGACGCCCATCGCCAACACGGAGGTGCGCTCATGCTGGTCAATTTTTACGAGGTCCGTCACTGTGCCCTCGGACCGCTCGTGCTCCTGGGGACGCTACTCGGATTGTCACCTGTCATCGCTGGCCCGAGCGCCTATGACGAAGCCATCGCGCGAGCGTTGCGGCTGCTGCCGCGACAGCCGGAGAAGATCGAGGTCGTCGAACGGGATGAGAGGTCTCACGTGCGCAGCGGCACGGCCCATGGGGAGAATTCGGAGAATGTTGAGAATGGGGAGAATGTGGCGCACGTGGAGGCGTTCGTGAACCATGGCGGAAAGGTCGTCTACCTGATCAGGCAAGGCGTCAACCTGCAAGCGGCATTGAAGGGGCCGGGAATCTTCGACTACGCACTGGCCACGGTGATCTGGCACGAGATGGCTCACATCGATGGCGCGGATGAGGTTGCCGCACAAGAAGCTGAGGAACAGCTCTGGAGGGAGTTCATCGTCTCGCAACGCGTGGATCGCACTCGAGGCATGCGATACCTCGCTCTCTTGGAAAAGCGACGGGCGCCCCGTCAGTCGTAGAGCAAGAACGGCCGCCGTCGTTCGCGGAACGCCACGGCTTCCCGATCCCACTCCTCGAGAAGCGCCGGCAGGGCCTGGTCGGACGGGCTCGGTCGATCTCGGTTCCCTGGGCGAACGGGCCAGACTACCGAGCGCGGGTCAACCTCTCCCTCTCGAAGAGGGTCAGGTCCTGGAGGTCAGCACGACACTCGGTTTAGGCCTTTCATGTACACTTTCCGCTACCGCATGCATATCAGGGAAAGGTTGCGCGCCCCCCGTGGCATTGATCGAGATCGTCGCGTCACGCCGCGAAGAAATTTTCTGCACGCCGGCATGGCAGGATTGGCCGGCTTGGCGCTATCGCACCATCAAGCACTCGCCGCCGCGGTCGCAATGCAACCGAGGGTGAGGTGCTCTGGTGTGATGGCGACGGAGTGGACGCGATTTCGGGGGCCCAACGGCTCCGGAGTCGCCGGCGACAAGGGTTACCCATCCGAGCTCGGATCGTCGTCGCTCTTGTGGCGGCGTTCCCTTCCCGCTGGAAAGTCATCCCCGGTGCTGAGCAAAAGCTCGATTTTCGTGACCGCGGAGCGGGACCGCAACCTGGCCCTTCTATGCCTCGAACGCAGCACCGGTGAACTGAAATGGGAGCAAACAATCCATGCCGATCGCACGGAGCCGCGACACACGCTGAATCACGCCGCATCGTCGACCGCGGTCACGGATGGCGAGAACGTCTACGCATTCTTTGGCGACTACGGGCTGGTCTCGTACGACTCGATCGGAAAGGAACGCTGGCGCGTTCCTCTCGGCCCTTTCACGATTGGCTGGGGGCCTGCGTCCTCCCCGGTGCTCGTCGACGACGCGATCGTCATTCCCCTGGATGGGTACGTCGACTCGTATATCGCAGCCTTCGAGAGCAGGACCGGCAAGTTACGCTGGCGAAAGGAGCGGGACCCGCTCTCTCACAACTACTCAACCCCGATCGTCAGGAGCGTCGACAAC
Source organism: uncultured Acidobacteriota bacterium (assembly GCA_963773005.1). GTDB lineage: Bacteria > Acidobacteriota > Vicinamibacteria > Vicinamibacterales > 2-12-FULL-66-21 > DATBJJ01. The sequence goes on along the minus strand of CAVYZR010000008.1, from coordinate 66,827 downwards.
GGTAGCTGCGAAATTGTCGTTCTCGGGCCCAACAAGTTGGTTGCCTACGATCCCCGTGATGGTCGCGAATGTTGGACAGCGAAGGTGCCCGGAGGAAGCATCGTCTCCACTCCTGTGCTTCATGAGGATGTCTTCGTGTGCACCAACTTTGCGGTCGATTCGTACCCCCCATTTTCCGAGTACTTGAAGACGAACGACAGCGATGGCGACGGCATACTCGAGCCCGGCGAGTTCGGGCGACTCGACGCCGTGCTCACACAGGCTGCGAAGCATGCTGGCGACAAAGATGGAAGGATCTCCGAGGCCGAGTGGATCAAGGCTTATGGTGACCTTTCTGCTGGCGTGGTGGGGAGGCCCGTTGTCACAGCGTTACGTGTCAGTACCGATCCCGATGGGAAAACGACCACCACGCCGGCGTGGGAGGAGTTTCGGAACGTGCCCAACGTCCCATCGCCACTGGTCTACGACGGGATTCTCTATCTTGTGGCGAACGGCGTCATCATGACTGCAGTGCAGCCCAAGTCGGGGGAGATTACGAAACGGGCAAGAGTGGCCGGGTTGGCGGGAAACTGTTATGCCTCACCGGTGGCCGCCGATGACAAGCTCTTCATCGTTTCTGAAGAGGGCCACACCGCGGTCATTCAAGCTGGCAGGAATTGGGAGATACTCTCAGTGGGCTCACTCGACGACGGTTGCTATGCGACGCCAGCCCTCGCGGACGGTCGCGTACTCGTCAGGAGCATGGGCTCGCTCGCCTGTTTCGGCAAGACGACGAATAGACTCTGACCCATCTGGCCAAACTTCGGCGGCACCGGTGAGGTGGTCGGTCACACCGGGGAGGCAAATGAGCCGTCGAAGCTATGCGGTGACTTCCTCCGAAAACAGCGAGCGAGCCAGCCAGACAAAGAAGTCTTGGCGCGACACCGGCCCACCGTCAGTCGTAGAGCAGGAACGGCCGGCGTCGTTCGCGGAACGCCGCGGCCTCCCGATCCCATTGCTCGAGAAGCGCCGGCAGCGTTCCGCCGTCGATGGCCAGCCTGACCTTGTCAGACCCCGTCAACCTGTCGATCGACTTGCCCCACGCGAACTCCTTCGGTGCTGCCGGCGGATTTCGTCGATGAGCAGCAGCGACGTCCGCACCGGGCGGTAGGCTTCGCGATCCGTGACGACAAACCGGATCGCGGGAATGGTCTCTCCTGGAAACTTGGCCGCCCCGCGTTCGACGGCCATCGTGATGGCCTCGAAACGGATACCGGGCAGGCGGCGCTCATTCATCGCTGTTCACGATCGCAGGCGCGTCGAGCCACGGCGCGCCCACCTGCTCGAAGGGACGGTCCGTCCCGCGGCCTTCCGTCAGGTTCGTCCCCTCGAAGTAGACCGTGCCCGGGATAGTTGTTCAAGGCCGCCGGCGATCTGAGATTCGGTGAGGGGTTCCGCCATGGAAGACCGGTGTCGGCGAACCACTGAGAGCGGCGCCAGTTCGCCGCGCGCGCAACGATCAGCTCGACGCCGATGCCGAATTCCTTGTTGAAAAACGTCGCGAGCTCGCCGACGGTCATGCCGTGCCGGGCCGGTATCGGATACATCCCCACGAACGACTTGAATGCCGGATCGAGCAGCGCTCCCTCCACGATCTCGCCGCCAATGGGATTGGGCCGGTCGAGCACGACGAACGGGATGCGCTTTCGTGCCGCCGCCTGCATCGAGAGCGCCATCGTCGAGACGTAGGTCCACGTCCGCCCGCCGACCTCCGGCAGGTCGTAGACGAGCGCATCGACCTCTTTCAGCATCTCGGGCGTCGGGCCGCGATCCTCCGCCAGGTACAGCGAGAAGATCGGCAGGCCGGATTTCGCGTCCCGGTCGTCGGCGACTTTCTCGCCCGCGGCGGCGGCTCCCCGGATGCCGTGCTCGGCGGCGAACAGGGCCACCAGCTTCACGTCAGGGTGCGCCGCGATGAGATCGATGTCGGACGTGCCGGCGCGGTCGATCCCCGCGTTGTTCGTGATGAGTCCGATGCAGGTTGGCCACACTGGTGTGGAGGGCCCTCGTACCCCGCTCGATACGATCGCCATCGGCGGGGATTCTGAACAGCGAGTGATCGAGCCCGGGAGCTTCGGCAACCGAGTACAGGATCTCGCGGCCGTCCGACGCCCAGCTGACACCGCTGATGGTGGCGTTCCAGTTGGTCCGGCGCCGAGGCTCGCCACCCGCGATCGGCGCCACATACACGTCGGAGATGCCGGGCATCCCGTAACGGACAAACGCAACCGTACTGCCATCGGGAGAGACCGCGAACACCCAATCCCCGATCCCCCTCGGCGGTCGAGTGACCTGACGCCGGGTACCCGTCGCCAGCTCGATACGGAAGATCCCGTGGGGACCTTCATCGGTTCGATCTCTCACGAGCAAGGACCTGCTGTCGGGCGTCCATCCCGCCATTGAGCCTGAACCACTGATCCGCCGCTCCGCTCCGCCCAGCGCCGACACGATGAAGACGCCCTGGCCCGCTCGGACAAACGCAATCTCGCGGCCGTCGGGCGACCACGCGGAGTGGACCTCCGCAGCAGGGGTGTCGGTGAGTCGACGCAACGCATCGCCATCGACCGCCTTGACCCAGAGATCCGTACTGCCGTCAGGATTCGACCCGGTCCATGAGAACACGACGAAGTTGCCATCCGGCGAGATGCTGGGGAATCGCTCTAAACCAGGGAGAGCGGTCACAACGAGGATTCGCGGCTCAGGATCTGCTACGAATTGACGCCAGAAGACCGCGAGCACCGCCGCCACCAGCACGACGGCGGCGCCCAGCGATGGGATCAACCATCGAGACTTGCGCTGCGTCGGCTCGTTCGGAGCGGACTCGGCCAGTCGTTCGCTCCCGGAGCGCTCGATGACCTGGGCAGTAAAGCGATAGCCGCGACGCGGGATGGTCGCGATGTATTCAGGGCTCCCTGTGGAACCGTTCAGTGTCCGCCGGAGCACGAAGATGTGCTGGCTCAGGTTCCCTTCCTCGACGAACGTGTCCGCCCACAGCGTGCTGAGCAGCTCGTCCTTCGACACGACCCGTTCGCGGGACTGGACCAGAAAGGCCAGCACGTCGAACGCTTTGGGAGGGAGAGACTGTGGAACACCCTCGCGCAGCAGAGAGCGCTTGGCGGGATCCAGGAGGAACGGACCGAACTCGAATGCCGCCATACGCTACCTTCAGCGGCCTATTACAACAATCCCGGCGTGTAATTGAGGCCTCATTGAGCCGATGTTGATGAAGCGTTGAGGACTCCGCGGGTGCCCTGCCGGCATTCTAGCGCCATCGTGGGTTCAATTCACGAAGGAGGCCACCATGCGCGTTCGGTTCTTGACCAATCGTGTGACGGCGATGCTCGGCGCGGCGTCGCTCATGATGCTGTTCGTCACGACCCCGGGGCTTCGCGCGCAAGACGAGTCCGACACGAGTCGCAGTGGCTCGAACGCTCTGCACACAGTGAAGATCGTCGACGTCTTGAATCTCTTTTCGAATGTCGGGGCGCTCATCTATTTCGCCGAGCCGAACGACTTCGGAATACCGCCCGGCATCGCCACCCACTGCAGCGGCACGCTGATCCATGAGCGCGTCTTTCTGCTGGCCGGTCATTGCACGGCCCCGACGGCGGGGGGGCTTCTCCCATTCATCAAGACATTCGTCACTTTCAGTCCGAATGCTCTGGATCGGTCCACCTGGCTGCCGGTGTCGAGTTTCGCCTTCCATCCTTCCCTCCCGCCATGCCCTCCACCTGAAGGCTGTACGTTCCAGGGACTCGATCCTGGCATCCTTGATGTCGGCCTCGTGTTCCTCAGCCGGCCGGTACGGCACATCGCGCCCGCGCGACTCGCGAGGCCGGGAACTCTCGAGACTGCCAGGGCCGCGGGCAAATTGATGATCGTTGCCGGCTACGGGCATCTCGACTCGCTCCCTGGCGGTGGCGCTCCCCCGGATTCCGAGTGGGATGGACTTCGGCGGATCAAGATCTCGAGGTTCCGGACAGTCGTCGACAACGAGTGGGCGACTTGGTCTGTCCCGGGAATCGTGTGCTATGGCGATTCCGGGGCGCCGACGTTCTTCGGTGCTCGTGTCGTGGCGGTGGCAAGCGACGGCGGCGATTGCTTCGAACACGACTATCGGGCACGTGTCGATACGACGGCCGCGCAGGAATGGATACGCGAGACGATCGCGGACGTGCTTGGTCTGCAGCGGTGACTGTTGACCTCGGGCGCGATCGATCGGGCGACACCCAGCTGCGATCGCGCCCGAGGGCTTCGGCAACGTCGGGAGGAACCCGGGCTTGTCCTAGTAAGGCGGTTGACACCCGGCGAGGCCTTCCTTAGCATCGCCGCATGCCGCGGAGCGTCACACGTCGCGAGTTTCTCGAGGTCACCGCCGGCTCGGCGGTGGCGTCCGCGGTTGGTCCCGTCTCGGGCAACCGCGCGGCGCAGCGTCCACGGCCGAACATCCTCTTCATCCTCGCGGACGATCTGGGCTACGGCGATGTGAGCTGTTATGGCCGCCCCGATTACCAGACCCCCGTCCTTGATCGGCTCGCGCAGCAGGGCATCAAGTTCACGAGTGCCTACGCCGCGGCGGCGGTCTGCACGCCGACGCGATGCGCGTTCATCACCGGGCGCTATCCACAACGGCTGGAAGTCGGGTTGCAGGAGCCGCTGACGGGCAAAAGCCCGCCGACTGCCGGGTTACCGCCAGGCCATCCGACGATTGCCTCGCTGGTCAAGCAAAACGGCTACGACACGGCCCTGATCGGCAAGTGGCATCTCGGCTGGCGACCGGAGTTCGGTCCCAACCAGCATGGCTACGACGAGTTTTTCGGAATCCTCAGCGGCGCAGCCGACTACTTCACGCATGGCTCGCCGGATGCGGCCGGCGTTGCCGCGCGCGGCGGCGAGGACCTTTGGGAAAACCTCACGCCGATCGAGCGGACGGGTTATCTCACCGACCTGCTGACCGAGAGGGCGGTTGAATACATCGCGCGGAAGCATGAGCGTCCCTTCTATCTGAGCCTGCACTACACGGCTCCCCACGCGCCGTGGGAGGGACCGGAGGATGCCGCGATCGATCATGCCGGCCACGGCGGCGGGCCGATGACCAACGGTGGATCGCTGAAGATCTTCGCGTCGATGATGACGAGCCTGGATGCGGGTATCGGACGAGTGCTCGCGGCGCTCGGCCGCGCAGGCCTCGAGGAGAACACGCTGGTCATCTTTACGAGCGACAACGGCGGCGAGCGCTACTCGTTCAACTGGCCATTCTCGTCAGGCAAGGGATCCCTCTGGGAGGGCGGCATTCGCGTGCCGGCGATCGTCCGGTGGCCGGGCGTCATCCCGGCAGGCCGCAGCACGGAGCAGGCCGCGATCACCATGGATTGGACCGCAACGCTTCTTGGCGTGGCCGACACGAAGCCCGCCCCGGCGCATCCGCTGGACGGCGAAAACCTCCTGACCGTTTGTACCGGTGCCCGCGAGCCGTTCGACAGGACGCTCTTCTGGCGCACGTCGAAGGACGAGGCGGCCAGGCAGGGCAGGTGGAAATACTTGAAGGATTCGGGAACCGAGCGGCTGTTCGATCTGTCGGTCGATCCGGGCGAGAAAACCGATCTCAAGGCGAATCAACCGAAAGTGTTCGATGAGATCCGGCAACAGTATGCCGCATGGAACGCGACCATGCTGCCGCGTTCATCGGCGTGACCGTTGGGGAATTGGCTGGCGTCGTCATCCCGCTGTTCCCCTTCCTGTTCCCCGAGCAGCTTACGAGTATGAGGCGAAGCGGAGCTTGGTGGACGGGCGGGCGAGTGGTACATTATCCGTGTGACCTTCACGATCGAGCTCGAACGCGAAGAGGACGGGCGCTGGATCGCCGAGGTGCCCGGCCTCCCAGGCGTCCTGTGCTACGGCCGGGATCGCGACGAGGCCGTGGCGGGCGTACAAGCGCTCGCCCTGCGCGTTATCGCCGAGCGTCTCGAGAACCGTGAAGCGCCCGCCGAGTTCCTCAACGTCACCTTCCAGGCGGCGTGAGTAACTGGCCCACCACCAAGGCGCGGCGGGTGCTGGCCGCTCTGGTGCGAATCGGCTGGGTCGTCAAGCGCCAATCCGGATGACATCGCACACTTTCTCGCGCTGATCGGCCCGACTTCGTCTTTGCCTTTCATGACGATGAGGAGCTCGGCCCACGCATCCTCAGCCGAATCGCAAAACATACTGGCCTGACACCGACCGATCTGTCGCCATTCGGTGTTCAGGCCCGTGATCTGGAGAGCGCAGCCCCAATCGGAGCCGGGTACTCGCTGGGGCACTCCAATCGTCAGCACGACGGGCTTCCCGCTGGGCGACTTGAACACTCGTCGCGCGGCAATTCGACGGATTCTCGGTGGCGCAGCGAAGGACTTGCTCATACCTGAGAGGTCAGGAGAAAGACGAGGACGACGGACGCCTCGGGTTGTTCAAGGAACCACCCGCGCGCCGCGAATGTCTCGACCCGCCTGATGCAGCACGATGGCGGTCGCCCGCCCGTCCGCTCCGACTTCGAACGTCAGCTGCGCATCCACGACCTTGTAGAAAAACTCGCGCGGCGACTCCGGGAAGATCTCGAACTCCGACTGGCCGGTGAGCTGCGCGAAGAGTCCGCTCTCTTTCCGCCTGATGGTGAGGAACGCCGAGGGAGCGAGCTGATAGCGGCCCGCGTAGCGATCGAAGAGCGCGGGATCCACGGCGATCGCCGTCCGCGCTTTCGGTTGCGCCCGCAGCGGAATCTGCCGGTCCAGCAGGTGACGGCCGATATCGTCCACGCCAGCCTGTGTTCCGGCATTCGAGAGCGCGACGACTGCCGTGCGCGCCCGCGGTTCGAAGCCGATGAACGTTCGATAGCCGGCCGTACCGCCGTTGTGCCAGACGACGTCGTGACCATTGGCCGTCCACACATGCCAGCCCAGGGCGATCTCGAGTGTGGGCGCGCCGGCCGGGCGGCGCGCGGTGGTCATCGCCGCGAAGGCTTTCGCGAGGGGCGTCGGCCGCTCGCCCATCGCCGCCGACAGGAACAGCAGCAGGTCGTTCACCGTCGAGCGCAACGCGCCGGCGCCGGCCAGCGTCGGTAAGTCCCAGTTGGATGCCGGCTGCAGCGTCGCGTCGTAGCCGCTCGCGAGGCGGCTGCGCATGTCGTCTGAAAGCGTGATGCGCGTGCTGGTCATGCCAAGCGGTCGCGTGATCCGGGACTCGACGAGCGCCTCGTAACTCATGCCCGCCCGAAGCGCCAGGACGTGGCCGAGGAGCCCGCCACCAAGGTTCGAGTACCTGGTACTGCGCGCCGACGTCACGTGGAAGCTCATAGCCGGAGAGGAAGGCATACAGCTGGTCGACCGTGTAGTCGGCGTACGGGTTGCGGGGGTTTGCGGACGGCATGTTCGCCGGAAGCCGCGGCAGTCCCGAGACATGCGAGGCGAGATCGCCAAGCGTGATCGCGCGGCCGCGTTGAGGCATCTTCACCGTTGCCGGCAGATACCGCGATACCGGGTCCGAGAGCGACACTTCGCCGCGCTCCACCGCGTCAGCCAGGAGCAGCGCCGTGAACACCTTGGTGATGGATCCGATCTCGAAAACGGTGTCGGCATCCACCCGACGAGGGTCGCCCTTCGCCGGGTGACCGTGACTGAGCACGCGCCGGCCGCTCGGTTCCAGCACGCCGACGACGATGCCCACGCTCTGTTGCTGCACGTCGATGCGCTCCGCCAGGATGCGCGTGATGTCGGCGTCGGACAACGGCGCCGGCGCGCCTCCGGTCGACTGCGCCGTCGACGGCGAGGCGAGGACGGCCAGAACCGCTGCGCACAGGGCACTCATCCGAAGAATCTGTCGAGCGGCGATCATGACGGTCTCCTCAAGGGTTTCACTATCACATTAATAATAATGATGAAGAGCCGCATCGACTCTCGTCCAGGCGTGATTCAGCCGCATCGCGCGCCATCGATTCTGTAATCGTCTTACGGTTTCGTCCCAATCGAACGAGATGTATTCGCTGCTGGGTTGTGTTCTACATGTTCGAGATGTATCCGCGGGAGGGTTTTCAGCTCTGGGTCGCCGGGATGGGGCTGGTGGTGTCTTCGCCAGAACTCTCGCGCTGTGGCGACGGGGCTTTACTTCATAGCGGCGAACCCAGCGCCGACGAGCGTGTCCGCCAGGGTATCCGCGGTCTTGCCGAGCCGCTGGAAGGATGATGGGGCACCGGTTGGACCGGCAGTTGGCTGTCTCAACATGACCACGTAAATCAACGAACCCCTGGCGGTCTCCCACCAGCCGGCGCGCACTTCGGTCGCCGGATCGGAGTTGAGGTTGCCAGCCTTCGAAAAGCGCGTGCCAAGGTTGTCGATGTCTTCCTTGATCATGGCTTCCCGAATCGCACGCATGGTTTCGCCGTCGATGCCGGTGAGCGCCCGGCTGGCCAGCCGCTGGTACAGGGCGGCAACGGCTGCCGCCGGAGCTTCGTTGTCGCCGGGATTTTTCCGATCCCTGAGCATGTAGCGGCGGACCGAGACTCGCGCGAAGGCAGGATCCCTGTCTCGAATGAGTGTCGTGAGGAGCTCGGGCCCACCGAGAACGGCGGTTGTGAGATTGGCGGCGGCGTTGTAGACCGCGTTCGACGCGGGCGCTTTTCCCATCATCACTTCGCCCACTCGACGGACGGATGCGGCACCCAACCCCCGTCGGATCTCGGCCCGCTGCTCGGAGGAGAAGTGCGAGATCGCCGGGTGCTCATCGTTCTCGAGCACTGCATCAGCTCCAGGGAGCGGTGTGTCGAGTTTCCCTCGATACGACGCGAATAGTTCGACGAGGTAGAAGGTTTTGATCGCGCTGGCCGTTGCGGCAGGCTGGTCGGCACTCAACTCGAACCAGGCCTTGCCGCTGTCGCCGCTCAGCCACAGGTTCGCCACGACACCTTCCCCGTGTTCCTTCAGCAGGGCTGCGATACCTTTGGATACTGCGGCCTGATCGAACCGCGCGGCCACGGTGCCCTGGGCCCTCGAAGCAGGCCCAAGCGCGCCCAGTGCCAGCACCGACAACACACAGGGAAACAGCAACGTTCTACATGAAATGCTGTGTGGAAACATCGCGTTGACAGTGAATCACGATTCAGCCTGGGCGAACAAACCACTACCCTACGGAGTCCTCGCGCACAGCGTCGACCTGGCGATACAATTCGCGAGCCGAGGAACCATGTCAGCGTGGGTCGTTCGTGCCAGGCTCGCGGCATTTATGCTCTGCCTGCCGGTGCTCACGGCCGCCTGTGGCGGCGCATCGGAGCCCTCGACTCCCACCTCGCCGGTCCTTCCTTCAAACGGCCCGTGTCAGGCAGCCACCGGGCTGAGCCGGTCGCTGGTTCCAATCGTCAACGGCACCGCGTGCGACTCTACGATCTCCTCCGTCGTGATGTTAGTGATCAGACAGGCCGATGGCGTCTCGGTTTCACGATGTTCCGGAGCCGTGATCGGCTCGCAGGCTATTCTGACCGCAGCCCACTGCGTGTTCGGCAATCCGATCGGGGTGACGGTCGTCCCCGGAGACGCGCCCGACATAACGGCGCAGACGTTCGCGGCGCACCCCGAGTACCGGCCGAATCCCTACCCGCTCGATATCGCCGTGATCACGACCAGTCGGCCGATTGGGCGTCGAGCCATCCCGTTGCTGGTGAGCCGTACCGGTCGCGTCGGCGAAACCGGTGTGCTCGCCGGGTGGGGCGTCGATCAGAACGGCGACTCGGGCACGCTTCGCGCCGGACTGGCCGCTATCGACTTTGTCGGCGACACGTTTCTGACGACACGGTTTTCCGCCAGCGAAACCGGCACGTGCAGCGGCGATTCTGGCGGGCCGCTTCTGTTGTCCGAGTCCGGTGAGTGGATGCTTGCGGGTGCAGCCTCGACCGGAATCTTCAATCCCGCGACGAACGCCCCGCCTTGCCAGAACGGCATCAGCGTCTACGCGGGCGTGCGGGGCGCAACCATCTCATCCTTCATTCGCGGGCTCGTCCCGGACGCCTCCCTCCGGTAGACGACGACCGACCGACAGCGTGAGGGTTCAGCCCGACCGATGTGGAGGCTGGCTCACGCGTGGATCTCGCCGACGTCGCGTCGGAGAGGGTCCGGCTGTGAAGCCGGACACCACGCCTGCATCCGTCCATAACACACCCGCGCTCTTGAGCCGATAACTCCGTCGTGCACCGCGCCTTCCTGACGTACCTGGCTCGCCGGCTGCTGCTCGCGGTACTCCTCGTGGTCGTCGTCTCGTCGGCGTCGCTCCTGCTCGTCGAGGCGGCGCCGGGCGACTATTTCGGCGGCTTCGACATTCCTCCAGCCGTCGCCGCGGCCGAACGCCACCGGCTCGGGCTCGACCGGCCGTTCCTCGTCCGCTACCGCGACTGGCTCGGCCGCGCCGCCCGGCTCGACCTGGGGGAGTCCTTCAAATACGGCCGGCCGGTCAGCGGCCTCGTCGCCGAGCGCGCGGGCAAGACGGCGCTCCTCGGCGTAACGGCGCTCCTGCTGGCGACCGTCGTTGGGGTGCCGGCAGGAGTCATTACCGGTAGCCGCAAAAATCTTGCAACCGCGATCGCGTGCGCGCTGTCGCTCGTCGTCCTCTCGATTCCGTCGCTCGTGACCTCGCTGGCGCTGCTGCTCGTGGCCGCGCGCACGGGCTGGTTTCCCGTCGGCGGGTTTCCGGCGGCGGCAAGCACATCGGTGTGGACGACGCTGCACTACCTCACGCTCCCGGCGATCGCGCTCGCGCTGCCGATCGCCGCGTCGCTCGAGCGCCTGCAGTCGCAGGCGATGGAGGAAGCGCTCGCCGAGCCGTCGATTCGCGCCGCCCGCGCCCGCGGCTGCTCGCCGGCGCGCGTCGTCTGGCGCCATGCCTTCCGGCTGTCGCTGAAACCGGTCCTCGCAATTTATGGCGTGATCGTCGGCAGCGTGCTCAGCGGATCGTTTGCGGTCGAGATCGTCACCGCCTGGCCTGGCCTCGGAGCGCTGATGTACGAGGGGCTCGTTGCGCGCGATCTATATCTCGTCGCGGGTTGCGCCGCGCTCGGATCGATCTTTCTCGCGATCGGAATCCTGCTCTCGGACATCGCGCTCGCGCTGGCCGATCCGCGCGTGGATCAATCGGCATGACGCTTTGGGCCACGCCGGCGAGCCGACTGGGCGTCGTGTTCGGCGCGCTCTTGATCGCGCTCGCGGCGTTTGGCCCGTGGCTGACGCGCAACAGCCCAGCCGAGCAATTTGCCGAGTCCGTCTACGCGCCGCCGATGCGACCGCACATCATCGAGCGTGCGGACGACGGATCGACCCGACTCAGGTGGCCCTTCGTTTATCCCCTGCGCCTCGAAGATCGGCTCGAGCACCGCTACGCCGAGGAGCGCACCCGTCCGATGCCGCTTCGCGTGTTCCGCGACGGCGTGCTGCTCTCCGTCGATCCCGCGTATGGGTCGCCCTGGTTCCCGCTTGGCGCCGACGCGCTCGGCCGCGACCAGCTGGCCCGCCTCGCATCGGGCGCGCGACTGTCGCTGGGGGTTGCGTTCGGCGCCGCACTTGGAGCGCTCGTCATCGGCGCCGCGGCCGGCGGCCTGTCCGGTTTTGCCGGGGGGCTTCTTGACGATGGGGTGATGCGGGTGGCGGACGTGGTGGTGGCGCTGCCGGCGGTGTACGTGGTGCTGGCGCTGCGCGCGTCGATGCCGCTCGTACTGTCGACGACAGAAGTGTTCTGGACGATGGTCGTGGTCCTGGCGGCGGTGGGGTGGCCGTTTCCGGCGCGGGGCGTTCGGGCGGTCGTCGCCGCCGAACGGGTTCGCGAGTACGCAGAAGCTGCGCGTGCGCTCGGGGCTAGCCGTACGCGGTTATTGCTGCGTCACCTGCTGCCCGCCGCCCGTGGGTTCCTCGCCGTGCAGACGACGCTCCTCGTGCCGGCGTTCGTGCTCGCCGAGGCGACACTCTCGTTCGTTGGGCTCGGTTTCAGCGAACCGACGCCCAGTTGGGGAGGAATGTTGCGGGAAGCCGGGCGTGGGCGGGCGCTCTTCGAGGCGCCCTGGCTCCTCGCGCCGGCCCTCGCCATCGTGCTCCTGGCGCTCGCTGTGAACCTCACCGTGGGCGCACACTCTGTGCCGGCGCTCACCGGCCGATCCGATCATGGTCGTTAAGTTACTGACTACATTGCCTTTGTCAGTTCTGCGCGAGGTGTTCCAAACTTGCACCCGTGTGTCTTTTTAGACCAGTTTTTCTAACTCGTGAGTGCGCTGTGTTTTAGGGTGAAAAGCCCTAAAAATCACAAGTTTGTATGTCCCGATACGGCGCAACCGGATCCGCACACCCGCACACGACCCAGGATCGTGATTTCACGTAACCCATTCTAGGAACAGTCCTTAACCGCACCAAACGCAAGCCCAGCTGGTGTGGCCCCCCCCTTGCTCTGCCGTAGCCCGACAGTCGTGTCTCGGCTGTCCATAGCGACGATTGGATTAGGACTCATGCTGACGAACCTTCGACAAGAGACGCTGGCTTACGTGCCGCTGACCCAGATGACGGTCAGCCCCGTGCCGCCAAGCGTGACGACAGACTGGCGTCGGGTATTGCCGGTGCTCTCGAATGGCGTGCTGACGCTGCGCGAGCTTCGGATCTCGGACGCCGAAGCGCTGCTCGATCTGCTGTCGAGCGAAGAAGTGTCGCGCTTCATTTCGCCGCCGCCGACCACGGTCGACGGGTTCGAACGATTCATCGCCTGGGCGCAGCGCGAGCGCGTCGCGGGGCGGTACATCTGCTTCGCGGTCGTGCCCGAGGGCATGGACACCGCAATCGGCATCTTCCAGGTGCGTCAGCTCGATCCGGCCTTCTCGACCGCCGAGTGGGGCTTCGCGATCGGCCGGGCCTACTGGGGGACGGGCGTCTTCACTGCGGCCGCGCGGCTGACGATCGAGTTCGCGTTCGAGACCGTCGGGGTCAATCGCCTCGAGGCCCGCGCCGCCGTCGCCAACGGCCGGGGCAATGGCGCCCTCGCCAAGATTGGCGCCGTCAAGGAAGCGATTCTGCGCCGCAGTTTCCTGCGAGGCGGCAGGCACCACGACCAGTCGCTCTGGTCGATCGTGCGGGAAGACTGGCGCCAGGCCAAAGCCGTGTGGGGCGCGGCAGGCTCGGCGGTTCACTGATGGCTGTTGATGAACGACCCACCGCCTGCGAACAGGCGGGTATCCACCAGCAAGAGATTGTGACCACTTCCGAGGTTCGGAAGGTATCAAGAGAAGGAAGCGACCAAATGCGTTCTCGACAGCGTCAACGTTCGTGGCAGACCGCAGCCCTGGTGCTGGCAGGCCTGATCGCGTTTGCGGCTCCGGTTGCCGCGAAGCCAGGCCACGGCACCAAGCTGTTGTCCAGCAAGTCGAACCCGAATAAGCAGCGTTCCGGACGGCAGCAGCGGTTCGAAAAGCTCGACAAGGAAATGAAGTGGCGTTCGAGCCGCCTGCTTGGCACGTCCAAGGTGATCCTCACGGTCAAACCGGGGCAGGAAGACAACGCCGAGAAAGAGATCAGGAAGCTCGGGGGCCGTCTCGGCCGCCGCCTGAAGCTCGTCGACGGCATGGCGGTCGAACTGCCGAACCGTGTGATCAAGGCGATCTCCGAGCGCTCGGAGGTCCTGGCCGTTCACCACGACCGTCCGATCGCGGGCCACAATAGCCGCACGGCGGTCTCGGTCGGCGCGCGCGCCGCCCAGCAGCAGTGGGGCTACGACGGCGCCGGCGTCGGCGTCGCGATCATCGACTCGGGCATCACTGGCTGGCACGACGACCTGAGCTACCAGGGCACTTCGTCCAAGGTCCGCACGGTCAACTATCAGCGCGTGACAAAGTTTGTCGACTTCGTCAACAACCAGACGCAGCCCTACGACGACAACGGCCACGGCACGCACGTCGCCGGCATCATCGCCGGCAACGGCTACGACTGCGTACGGGGCGCACGCGGGCATCGCGCCGGCGGCGCACCTCGTCAGCCTGAAGGTGCTCGATCAGCACGGCGGCGGCGTCATCAGCGACGTCATCGCCGCGTTCGAGTGGGCGGTCGCCAACAAGGTCACGCACAACATCCGCGTCATCAACCTGTCGGTGGGCGCGGCCGTCACCGAATCCTACGAGACCGATCCGCTGACGCTCGCCGCCAAGCGCGCGGTCGACAGCGGCATCGTCGTGGTCACTGCCGCCGGCAACCTGGGGCAGAAGACGGTTGGCCTCTCGAAGAAGACACAGTACGGCGCCATCACGGCTCCGGGCAACGCGCCCTGGGTGCTCACGGTCGGCGCGTATAGCACGCAGGGGACGCTGTCGCGCTGGGACGACAAGGTCGCGCCTTACAGCTCGCGCGGCCCGACCATGATCGACCACCTGGCCAAGCCCGACCTCCTTGCGCCGGGCACGGGGATCGTTTCGCTCTCCAATGTGGCGAGCGAGTTCTACGCCACGAAGTCGGCGTATCTCCTCAAGGGCAGCCGGAGCCTGACGGCCCGGCCGTATCTGAGCCTGAGCGGCACCAGCATGGCCTCGCCGGTCGTGGCCGGCACGGTCGCGCTGATGCTGCAGGCGAATCCGTCGCTCAAGCCGAACCTGGTGAAGGCGATCCTTCAGTACACCGCGCAGACGCGGCACTACGACGCGCTGACGCAGGGCGCCGGCTTCCTCAACGCGCAGGGCGCTGTGGAACTCGCGCGCTACTTCAAGAACCCGCAGCAGGGACAGCAGTACCCGCACTCGTGGATGTGGAGCCGGCAGATCCTCTGGGGGAATCACCGCATCAAGGGCGGCGTGCTGAAGCCGAACGCCAATGCCTGGGCCTCGAACATCGTCTGGGGCACGCTGGCCAACGACGAGGGCGAGAACATCGTCTGGGGCACGCTCTGCGCCGACGATTGCGAGAACATCGTGTGGGGCACCATCGCCGACGAGCTCGAGAACATCGT
Organism: uncultured Acidobacteriota bacterium; assembly: GCA_963773005.1. Classification (GTDB taxonomy): domain Bacteria; phylum Acidobacteriota; class Vicinamibacteria; order Vicinamibacterales; family 2-12-FULL-66-21; genus DATBJJ01. The sequence continues at coordinate 51,812 of CAVYZR010000008.1, read as the reverse complement.
CTGGGGCACGGTCGACGACGGCGAGAACATTGTGTGGGGCACCGCCGACGCTGGCGAGAACATCGTGTGGGGCACGGTCGACCTCGAGAACATCGTGTGGGGGACGCTCTGTGGCTCCGACGACTGCGAGAACATCGTCTGGGGCACGGCGATGGACCTCGAGAACATCGTGTGGGGCACGCTGGACGATGGTGAAAACATCGTCTGGGGGACCAACTTCGACCTCGAGAACATCGTCTGGGGCACGGCGACGGACCTCGAGAACATCGTGTGGGGCACGTCGGCCGACGAGGACGTGACCTGGGGGAGCAGCGGCGAAGACTCCGACCTCTTCGAGGATCCGGACGCCGAGCCCGTCAACTACGACGCGACGCCGCTCGAGGATCTGTTCCTGCCATCACCGCCGCCGTCTCCGCCGCCAGCGCCTCCGGCGGGACAACCGGTAACCGGCAACTCGACCAGCAGCACGGGAGGCCTCTAATGGAGAAGATGCCTTTCCGTGACGCGCAAGAGGTGATTGACGTGCATGCGGTGATGACGGCGGCAGCCGAGAAGGTGACGTCGAGCGACTGGCGGCAGTCGCTCCCGGTCCTGACCGGATCGATGGCGACGCTGCGAGAGTTGCGGCTCTCGGACGCGCCGGCGCTCCTTGCGATGCTGTCGACCGAAGAAGTGGCGCGATTCATCTCGCCGCCGCCGACCACCGTGGAAGGGTTCGAGCGGTTCATCGCGTGGACGCATCGCGAGCGGGCGGCCGGCAACTACGTCTGCTTCGCGGTCGTGCCGCACAACATGGACACGGCCATCGGAATCTTCCAGGTGCGGCAGCTCGAGCCAGGGTTCGGCACGGCCGAGTGGGGGTTTGCGATCGGCTCGTCGTTCTGGGGCACGGGGATCTTCCTCGACGCGGCGACGCTCGTCGTCGACTTCGCATTCGACGTCGTCGGCACGCGGCGGCTCGAAGCGCGGGCCGCAACCGCCAACGGCCGGGGGAATGGCGCGCTCCGCAAGATGGGAGCGGTGCAGGAGGGCGTGCTTCGCAAGTCGTTCCTGCGCGATGGCGAATACCTCGATCAAATCCTGTGGACGATCCTCGACGACGACTGGCGGCGCAGCCGGTCGAGTTGGAGGCAGACGATCCACTAACGGGCGCCTGCGGCCCGAGAGCGAGCGGGTGGGACCCGCGAGCATAAGAAGTTGTGTGCCGGGAGCAGAAGCGGCGGCGCGCACGGGCATACCGTGTTCGCCGCCGTTTTTATTGGCGGTCGCGAAGGTTTGACGCTGCTGGTTCGACACTTTGTTTGACTCTGGGGGCCTCGCCCGGTACGCTCCTCGGCGATGCAGCTCGACGCGGTGTTTCCTCCGATGGCCACGGTCTTCGCTCGCGACGGGCGCGTCGACGGCCGCGCCATCTCCTCGAACGTTTCGAAGTGGATTCACGCCGGCGTCGGCGGAGTCGTCGCGCTCGGATCGAACGGCGAGGCGCCACTTGTTGACGACGACGAAGCGGAGCAGGTGATCGCGGCGGCGCGCGAGTCGGTGCCGCGCGATCGCGTCCTCATCGTCGGCACTGGCCGCGAATCGACTCGGGCGACGATCGTCGCCTCGGCGCGCGCGGCAGCGCTCGGCGCCGATGCGGTGCTCGTCCGCACGCCGTCGTTCTACAAGGCGCGGATGACGCCCGACGTCTTCGTGCGTCACTACACGGCCGTCGCCGACGCGGCGCCGGTACCCGTGCTCCTCTACAACGTGCCCGCCGTGACTGGCGTCAGCCTGACGTCCGACGCCGTTGGCCGCCTGGCGGTCCATCCCAACATCATCGGTGTGAAGGAAACCGGGAGCGACACGGCGCAGGTCGCCGCATTCGTCGAGGCGGCGTTCGCGGCGCTACATGGTTTGGCAAGGGGCTTTGCCGTGATTGCCGGATCGGCGCCGACCTTCTACCCCTCGCTGTGCGTCGGCGCTACTGGTGGCATTCTGGCGGTGTCGTGCGTGCTGCCGGCGCTCTGCGTGCAGCTGCACGAGCATTTTCGCGCCGGCCGTCACCTCGAGGCGCGCGAGCTGCAGCGTCGCCTCACGCCGCTCGCCAAGCTCGTGACGACCGGCCTCGGCGTCGCGGGGTTGAAGAGCGCGATGGACGTCGCCGGCTTCGCCGGCGGCGAGCCTCGAATGCCGCTCGGTCCGCTGACCGCCGAGGCGGCGTCCCAAGTCCGCGCCGCCGTCGAGTCGCTGATGGGTCTGCAGGTCCCCGGGGACACTCAACCTTGACTGTCCCCGGGGACTGTCCCGGTTGAGTGTCCCCGAACGTCCCGAACGTGCAAGGGACGCGGTTGCAGAAACTGACACGAGAAAGTCGCAAAAACTGAAAGGGTGTGCTGGCTACCGCGCGCCCGCGTCGACGCGCACGGCCCCGGGCGGCGCGATCGTAGAGGGCCGATCGGCCGAGCGCGGCCCTATAATGTGAACATGCGCCGGCGCTTGTGGATGCGGACGGCAGGGCGAGCGCTCGCCGTGCTCCTCGCTGCCGGATTCGCGTGCGCCGCGTATATCTACCTCACGCTCCCGGACGTGCGCGTCCTGCGCACGCAAAACCCACCGACGACCGCATTCATCGAACTCCGTACGCAGGAGGCGATCGACAAAGGCGAGCAGCCGCGGCGCATCCAGCGGTGGGTGAGCTACGCGCGGATTTCGCCGAGCCTCAAGCGCGCGGTGATCGTGACGGAAGACGCCGCCTTCTGGCAGCATGGCGGCGTCGACTTCCAGCAGCTCAAAGAGTCGATGGAGGTCAACCTCGAGCGCATGGAGTTCGCGCGCGGCGCGAGCACCATCACGCAACAGCTCGCGAAGAATCTCTACCTGTCGCCATCGAAGAATCCGATCAGAAAGGGCCGCGAGATCCTCATCGCGCGCCGGCTCGAAGCCGAGCTCTCGAAGCAACGCATCCTCGAGCTCTATCTGAATCTCATCGAGTGGGGCAACGGCATCTACGGCGCCGAGGCCGCTGCGCGAACCTACTTCGGCAAGGCTGCGGCCGACCTCGGGCCTCAAGAGTCGTCGCTCCTGGCAGCCGGGATCAACAGCCCGAGAGCGTTCGATCCGGCCCGCCCCAGCGCGCGCCTGCGCCGCCGCCAGGAAATGATCTTGCGCCGGATGGGCGCCGTGACGCCGCCGCCGGTTATTGCTGAGCCAGCAACCCCGACCCCCGGTCCAGACACCGGCGAGATACCGGCTACGAGCCCGTCTGAGGGCGTTCCTGTGGTCCTTCCGGGCGAGGTCGTGCCTCCGTCAAAGCTCCCGCGCCCGCCGGGGGGCAACCGCCGCCTGGACCGTAAGGTCTTTATTCGGCTGACCTTGACAGCTTCGCTTCATCCCTCCATAATCGCCACACGCAAGATCAGAGCTCCCCCTGAGGCCCGGCGAGGGCCAGGCTCAATTTTGAACTCTTCCCCCTGGATGGGGCCGCATATGGATGCGATAGGGACGCTGGACCGTCAGGGCTGTGCCTCGGGTCTGCGACAAGCCGGGATGATCAACTATACCGAGCGCATTGCGCTCCTGATGCAGGACATCGTCCGCCGGACGCCGAGCCTTTCCTTCATCGACCTCTCCGAAGTCCTCGTTTTCGCCAGGTTCGGCCGGTCCGAAGCTGAAGGCGCGTTTGCGACCTGCCATTGCCTGACGCTGCCCGAGAGCGAGCCCGGCTATTTTTTCTGGCGCGATCGCACGACAGGTGAGCTCACGCGTCGATCGGAGTGGTTCATCACCAAGTCGCCGGTCGTGCGCCTCGGCGAGACGTCGATTAAATATCTGATCTCGTTCGTGATTCCCCGCTTCTGCGATCAATCACTCGAGCGCACGCGCAAAGCCGAGCTGTATCCGGGAGCGCCGGGCTGGATCGCCAAGCTCGACACCGTCGTGCACGAGCTCTATCACATCGATCCCGATGAGTCCGGAATCCGGCGATTCGTTCGCGCCGACGGCAGCGATTCGATGCGCTCGCACGGCCCGCAGTTCTACGAGCACGTGGCGGAGATGGTGAACGCCTACCTCGCCTCGGATCCCGATCCGGCGATGTACGATTTTCTCTATGATGATTTCGCCGCGCTCACCGCGAAGCATGGCGGCGTCGTGTCGACGACCTTCCGCAACTTCCCGTCGTTCCCGCAGCGCTACATGGAGGCGCTGGCCATGCCGCCGTCAGAGTGCAACGTGCGGATCGAACCGCTCAAGCCGCTGACGCAGCCCGCCGTGTACACGGAAGCGGATCTTCACATCCGCCAGTTCACCGGATCGAGAACGAATCGCCTGAGGCGGAAGGGCGAGGACAGAGCCGCGTAAATCAGCTGCCAGCTGCCAGCTACCAGTTTCCAGCGACGCTTCTGGCGCAGCGCTCTTGCCTTTTGAGCTGGAAGCCGGAAGCTGGTAGCCGTCACCGTATCCTCCTTGCCCCGATGTAGCGCGAAGCCCAGTAGGGCGCAGTGAGGCGCTCGACCCGCACTTCGCCGCGCGAGCTTGGCGCGTGCACGAACTCATCTCCACCGATCGCCATCCCGACGTGAGAGACCGCGCCGGAATTTGACGTCGCGAAGAAGATCAGGTCGCCCGCTTCGACTCCTGCCTTGACCTCGGTGCCCTCGTGGAACTGCTCGCCAACCGTTCGCCCGAGGCCAATGCCATGCTGTGCGAACACGTAGTGGACGAACCCGCTACAGTCGAAACCTGACGGGTCGCTGCCACCGTTCCTGTACGGCGATCCCCGGAGTCCGAGTGCCGTGCCCGCAATGGCGTAACCGTCGGCAGCTCCGGCTGGGTGCCCCGGCGCCGGACCCGGCCGTGGCGCGGACCCCGACGGCAGCGCGGGCCCACCAGGCCTCGGGAACGGTTGCGGGACCGCGCCGGTCGAGGCGCACCCGGTTTCGAGGAGGAGGAGTGGGAGGAGTCCGAGAAGACAGAGTCGCGTGATAAAGCCCGCGCAAACCCGCTGCCTGACTGATGTGCCATCTTCGAACATGCTCTTCTTCACTTATCGGCCGGGTGGCCCGACTTATCGACCCGGTAGCTCGGGCAGCACCTTAAGGGGCTTCGCAGCTCGTGCCGGACCATAAAACGGCGCTAAGCCGCTCAAAACAATCCTGTTACGAGCCTAATCACCTTGACAGTTCCCCCCGCTTCGGTGACAATAATCCTCAGTTATGGAGCAGACCCTGCTCTTGAACGCGACGTACGAGCCCCTCAAGGTCGTCCACTGGCAGAAAGCGGTGACGCTCATGTGCCAGGGCAAGGTTGAGGTCATCTCGGAGTACGACCACCGGGAAGTCCGCTCGGTGAAGTTCAGCTTCAGGCTGCCATCGGTCATCCGCCTGCTCCGCTACATCCGCATCAAGCGGAAGATCGACTACGTCCCGTTTTCGCGAGCCAATATTTACGCCAGGGACGATCACTCCTGTCAATATTGCGGCGAGGTGTTCGCCACGGCTGAATTGACTTTCGACCATGTCGTGCCGGTCGCCCAGGGCGGCCGAAAAGACTGGGAGAATATCGTCACGTGCTGTATTTCCTGCAACCGGAAGAAGGGCGGGCGGACGCCGACTGAGGCGGGCATGCACCTCATCCGAATCCCCAAGCGCCCGGAGCGCGCGCCGGCCATCCGGATCGCGGTCGGTCTTCGCAACGCGCCCGACAGCTGGCGGGATTACTTCTACTGGAACATGGAACTCGACGAAACGTGAGGCACGGCGGCTCCGGCCGGTCGTCCCGGCCAGTCGCCAGCAGTGTCCCCACGCCGCGAATTGCTTCCCAGCCACAAACAAAGCTTCCACGATCAATCCCGGAGACGATGAAATCTGCGCCGGCATCCCGGATTACAGCGGTGAGCCCATTGTGGGCCGTCGAGGGCGGCCGCGTCACCATCAGCGGCGACGGCTTCAGCCTCGAGCCCCAACCTCCCGAAGTGCGCCTTGGCGGCGTCAAGGCCACGATCGCGCACGCCTCGCGTCAATCGCTGACCGTCATCGTCCCTCCCGGCCTCGACGGCGGGCACACACCGGTCCGCGTCGACAGCGCGCCCGGCGAGACCGCCTACGTCGAAATTGGCGCGCCGATCGCGACCGGCGTGCACCAGGTCGACAGCCCCGCCTTCGATCGCGATGGCAACCTCTACGTCACCTTCAGCGGAGCGCGCGGCCAGGAAGCACCCGTGTCGATCTACGTCGTGCGCCGCGATGGCTCGCGCGAGCCGTTCGTCACGGGGCTGCCCAACCCGACGTCGATGGCCGTCGATCCGAATGGCTGGTTGCACGTGTCGAGCCGCTTCGACGGCAGCGTGCATCGCATCGCCAGCAACGGATCGGTCGAAACCGTGGCGACCGATCTTGGAGTGGCGTGCGGGATCGCGTTCAACCGCGCGGGCGAGTTGTTCGTCGGCGATCGATCGGGGTCCGTGCTGCGAGTGGGTGAAGGGCGGGCGACGGTCTTCGCGACGATTCCCTCGAGCGTCGCGGCCTTCCATCTCGCGTTTGGTCCCGACGGCGCGTTGTACGTGTCGGCCCCGACACTGGCGCCGCGCGACGGCATCTATCGCGTCGCTCCCGAGGGCACCGTCACGACTTTCTGCGAAGGCTTCGGGCGGCCTCAAGGGCTGGCGTTCGACAGCGAGGGGCAGCTCTATGTCGTCGACGCGGTGGCCGGGTCGAGCGCTGTCTACCGGATTCGCGCCAATCGGCCCGAGATCAAGGACTGCGTGCTCTCGGGCGGCGCGCTTCTCGGCGTGTCGTTCGACCCGCTCGGCGGCCTTGTCGTCTGCTCGAGCGAGACCGTCTATCGCCTCGACGTCGGCCTGCGCGGCGTGCTTCCGGTCCAGCCGATCGCGTCTCCCATGCTGACCTGATGTAGCATCGCTGCCGATGCGTCACATCTTCAAGCGAAAACCCATCAGCGAGCTCGTCCCGGAGGGTGAGCACGGCCTTCGTCGCGTGCTCGGCGCGGGTGACTTGATCATGCTGGCGATCGGCGCGGTGATTGGCGCCGGCATCTTCGGCGCGATCGGCACCGCGGCGGCCGGGCAGACCGACGCGAGCGGCAACGTCATCCGCTACGCCGCCGGACCGGCGCTGGTCTTTTCATTTCTGTTGCTGGGCGGCGCCTGCGCGCTCGCCGCGCTCTGCTACGCGGAGCTCGCGGCGATGATTCCGCAAGCTGGCAGCGCCTACGCGTACACGTATGCGACGCTCGGCGAGCTCGTGGCGTGGATCATCGGCTGGGACCTCGTGCTCGAGTACGCGGTCGGCAACGTCGCCGTCGCGATCTCCTGGGGCGATTACTTTACGACGCTGCTGCGAGGTGTCGGCCTCTCGTTGCCGGCGTGGCTGACGACCGGCTATCGCACGGCGCTCCTCAGCTCGAACCCCGAGGTCAGCGGCCTGCTCGATTCGGCCCCGCACATCGCTGGGATGCCGATCCTCGTGAACCTCCCGGCCTGCGGGATCGTGTTGGTGATCACGTGGATGCTCCTGCGCGGCGCGAAGGAAAGTGCGCGGGCCAACAACATCATGGTGGTCGTCAAGCTGATCGCGCTCGCGCTCTTCATCGCCGTCGGCGCGACACATCTCAACGCCGCCAACTACACGCCGTTTGCGCCCAACGGGTTCACCGGGATCCACCAGGGCGCGGCGATCGTCTTTTTTGCGTATATCGGGTTCGACGCGATCTCGACCGCCGCCGAAGAGACACGCGATCCGAAGAGAAACCTGCCGATCGGGATTCTCGGCGGGCTGGCCATCTGCACGGTGATCTACGTGCTCGTGGGGTTCGTCCTCACCGGCATGGTTCCCTACACCGAGCTCGGCGTGGCCGATCCGCTCGCGCACGCGCTGCAGCGCGCCGGGTTCGAGACGGTCGGCTGGATCGTCGCGCTCGGCGCCGCGGTTTCGATGACGGCCGTGCTCCTCGTCTTCCAGTACGGTCAGCCGCGCATCTTCTTCGCGATGGCGCGCGACGGGCTGCTCCCGGCGTGGGCGGCCAAAGTCCATCCCGTCCGGCGCATTCCCTATACGACAACGCTCATAACGGGAATCGTGGTGGCAGTGGCATCGCTCATCGGCGACGCCGCCGAGACCTACGATCTCACCAACATCGGAACGCTCTTCGCGTTCGCGCTGGTGTCGATTGGCGTCCTCGTGCTGCGCATCACCGAGCCCGATCGTCCCCGTCCTTTCAAAGTGCCGTTTGTGTGGCCCGTCGCGCTCCTCAGCACCGCGGCCTGCCTCTTCATCATGGTGGGGCTGCCCAAGCAGGCCTGGGAACGCTTCTTCCTCTGGCTGGTCATCGGCATCCTGATTTACGTGTTCTACGGATACCGCCACAGCCGCCTGCGGCAGCCTTCTTGATCTTGAGGACGGTCACCTCTCGCTGCGAAAGCATTTCACCGCTGAGGGCGCAAAGATCGCAGAGCCAAGGAGACGGGACAAATACGGAAACGTCGCCACCGAAAAACGTCTTCGACGGTCATCGGATCTCATCTCGTTTTACCTCGATAGCAGCGTAGAGCTTGCTGGTCAAGATCCGCGACCAGCATGGGAGTGGCCAGGGGCAATCGCGTCCGCGTCGCTGCTCTGGGGCCTGGCGCGGGATCGGTCTGCACCACAGCGTGTATCGTGAGTGACAGGGGCTTCAGCCGCGGCAGCCACATGGCACCTCAGCTCGCCAAACGGGTGCCTCCGCGGGCCTCGTCAGCTTCCGTAGGCCCAGAAGCCACCCGCGTTCTCAACGCGGCGGGCAGCCTGTCGAGTCTCGGTTGCTGGACCTCTTCAGTCTCGCAACAGCCGAAACTAGCGGTCGCCCATCGCGCAAGGTTATGCTGCCCGAATAACGAAGGAGGCGTTCGAATGATTCATCTGCTAGCGGCCGCGGACAACCGTGAGGGCATGAGCCGCGCGCCAGAGTCGGAGGGCACCATGACGGGACCGATGGCCCTCGCGCTTGTCCTGCTGCTCGGCAGCGCCGGCGTCGCATTCGGGGCCCAGGACGTCGTGATCACGACCAGTGGTGACAAATTGGTCGGCGAGATCAAGAAAGTCGAAAAGGACGTGCTGATCTTCTCGACCGACTACTCGGATTCGGATTTCAAGATCAAATGGGAGAAGATCGCCTCGATTGAAAGCACGCGGCAATTCGTCATCGAGACATTCGACGGACAACGCCTGTCGGGCTCGTTGAAGCCGGATCCGGGGAAGAAGCCGCTCGTGCAGATCGCCGAGACGAGCGTCAAGCTGCCGGACGTGTCGACGGTACAGCCGTTCGAGCAGAAGTTCCTGGCGCGGTTCGACTGCCGCTCTGGACTTTGGCTACAGCGTGACGCGCACCAACTCGGCGGCGCAGCTCTCGCTGGCGTCGAACCTGTCGTACCGGGACGAGCACCACGTCGATGTCCTCTTTGCCAACGTCTTCAGAAGCTCGCAGGACAACGCCCCCGACACGCAGCGCTGGGACGTTGCCAACGACTTCCGCCGGCTCCTCGGCAGCCGCTGGTACGTCAATACCACGCAGGACTTCCTGAACAGCGAAGAGCAGGGCCTGGACCTGCGCACGACGATTGGCGGCGGTGGCGGCCGCTACCTGCTGCGCTCATCGACGCAGTACCTGGCGCTCGGCGGCGGCCTGGCGTGGAACAACGAGAACTACACGGACCCGGCGTTGCCGACCAAGAACTCGGCCGAGGCCTACGTCGGCACGGAGTTCATGACCGAGAGGCTGAAGATCACCGACCTCATCACTCGGTTCACCTACTATCCCAGCCTGACGGACTCTAGCCGATACCGTCTGACCTACCGGTTCGACCTGGATTTCAACCTGCCCGGCGATTGGTACTTCCGCGTCGGCCTCTTCGACAACTACGACAGCCAGCCGCCGGAGGGGTTTTCGAAGAACGACTACGGCTGGTCGAACGGCTTCGGCTTCAAGTTCTGAGCCAGCGCCTCGCAGAACCGGCAGTGACGCGCGAAGCGCCCTGCCCTCATCGTCAGCGCGCCCGGTGTCAGCACCGACGTTCAGTCGATCGTACGTGAAGCGTCAACTGTTTCCTTAGCGGTCCGCGTCGCCTTGCCGAGGGTCTGACCCCGAAGCGAGACCGAGCGAGGTCTGACCCCGGCGTTGGCGATCGCGAACTACTGCTTGTCTCCCGGCTTCTTCGGCGCGGCGGCCGGCGGCGGCTTGGGCGTCCAGAATGCCGGGTCCTGGTCGATGAACTCCTTCGACAGCAGGCTCATGCGAGGCCGGAAGGCAAACAGCAGCGTCTGCTGCGAGGCCACACCGTCCTTGACCATCTGGTTCTGCTTCGCACGGCCGGACTCGCCGACGGCGTCCCGATACTCGGCGCCGGTGTGCATCGCCGCGACGCCATCGAGATGGTCGAGCGACTTGTGCGGATAGAAGAAAAGGTAGGTGCCGGTGGCCATTCCGCTCTCCACCGTGTAGACCGCCCAGTGCTCGTTCATCTTCGCTTTCGCGTGTGAGGCCACGATGGACTGCCAGGCCTCGTTGAACTCCGCAGTATGCCCCGGCCGCACCTGGACGACATCGACCTGCATATAGCGCATTTGGGGAATGGCGACCTTCGACCCGTAGCTCAGATTGGGCCGGTAACGCGCGATGATCGTCGACGTGCGATTGAGCAGCTCGCCGTCTTTTTCAGAGTACTTGTCTCCTTCCGCCGTCAGCGTCGCGTTGGCCTCCATCGCGTCCTCGTTCTTCTGGAAGGCCGCGTACCGATTCGTGCCCCGAGAGGAACCACGCCTCGTTCGGTCCCCCTATCGTCGTCATCCCCAGCCACTGCACCGGGGCCTGCCCCTTCGTGAAAGCGCCGGACCACGCCTGTTCGTTCGCGCTGTGCGCGGCGCCTTTCCCCGGGCGCACTTCTTCGCGGTAGATGACAAGCAGAGTGGGCGGGTCGGGTGGCTCCTTGGCCTGGGCAGCCGCGGACACGGCGTTCAACAGCACCACCGCCATCAATGTGCAGACTCGCAGGGCATCTCGCATGACATCCTCCGTTTGGTAGTGAGGGACGAGGGAACGATGGATTTTCCGGCAGGCTCAGAGCCATCGGTCAGGCTCGCAAACTGCCCAATGGATGAGCTTTCGGGGAGGAGTGTAACAGCTTTAACGAGCCGCGGCGATCGTGTTTATCCTTCGGGTGGACGACGGAGCAGCGAACATCTCGACCTCACCTCGTCAGGGCTTACCGAGATAGCGGTCCAGCCAGTCCAGCATGGGGGCCTTGACCTGCTCGGCTGTCACGCCGACGCGCGCGCGGAATACCTGGCCGCCATCAAGGTCATGTTCTACAGCCGCGCGGATTCAAGACGACAGGCTTGCCGAACCCGACGAGGCGGGGCCCCACAGAGCTAGCAGTGCTTCATTGAGGGGCCGTCCGGTGAACTCGATCTCATGGCCGGCACCTTCAACCACCATCCGGGAGGCGCTGATCCGTTCAGCGAGGTCGTCGCAGATGGCATCGAATCCCGCGCTATGCCCACCCGACATGACGAGCTTCGGGAACGGCGCCGGCGCTAGCTCCGCGAGCGGCAGTTCGAGTTCCCAGAGCGGCCGCCCGCACCGGAGCACGGGCACGAGCGGAACGGCAGCGGCGATCAGTTCGGGCGCGAGAGCGTCGGGATCGCTCCCCACCAACTTCAGAAAGCGGACGACCCAGTCCTCGTCCGGGAGATCCTGATCCCAGAGGCGGCGTACGCCGGCCAGGAGTGTCCGCGCAGCTGGATGTTGCTGGCCCAGCGCGAATGCGCCTGGCTCCAGCAGCGTCAGAGAGAAAGTCGCATCCAGACGGCGGGCAGCAGCGACCAGAACGCCGAGACCGCCATAGGAATGACCCACGAGGTGGGCACCATCGCCCATGAGGTCGACGATGTCGTCGGCATCACGCAGGAAGTCCTCGCATTCGGCCGCCGGGCTTCGCCCATACCCTCGCCGGTCAGGTACCAACAGGCGAAACCCTTCTTCGGCGAGCGGTCGTTGTGCCTGCCACTCGTCAGCTCCTATCGCCAGCGAACCGTGCACCAGCACCACCGGCACGCCGGAACCCCACGAGTCTACGAAGAGGTCGCTCACAGGTTAGGCCCTCGTTCGGAGCTGAAATAGCGCAGCGTCGCAAGCTCGGTGATGTCACGCGGCCAGATCGCGCCCGGTGAGCACGACGATCAACGCTCGCACCCCTTCGATCGGGGCACCAGCCGCCTGCACTCGCTATCCAAAGGAAGTCCGCCAGTGGATCAAGTCGCAGATCGATCAGCGCTTTCCGTTCTGATTCTGATCGGCGCGGACCTTCTCGAGCGACGCGCGGGCCTTGTCGACGTACTCCATGTCGCTCGCGGCGAACGTGCCGGCCTTCTGCAGCTGGCTGTAGATGTCGAGCGCGCTGGTGTAATCGCGCTCGGCGGCGGCAAGATCGGCCGTGCGCGATGAGGCACGGGCCGCCTGCGCAAACTCGAGGTAGGCATCGGCTCGCCCGGCGTACGCCAGGCCCAGCGCAAAGCGCAGCTCGTAGTCGCTCGGATTGGCCGCGCTCAACTCGCGGCTGATGTCCACCGCCCGCGCATGGTTGGCGAGCGACGGCTCGCGCATCCCGAGCTTCGCCTGCAGCGTCGCCTCACGGTTGTGATCCGACGCCAGCTCCTGCTTCATGTCGCTGCTCTGAGGATCGGCGGCCACGAGCCGGCGATGAATGTCGGTGGCGCGCTGTTGCTCGGCGAGTCCGTCCGCCGGCTTCCCGATCGCTTCGAGGAGCTGGGCGATCTTCGAATACCCGATCGCGAGATCGTTCTGCGCGGCGGCGTTGGTGGGATCCGTCTTGGCCTGTCCTTCGTAGACCGCCAGGCTGCGCCGTTCCCGCGCGAGTGCCTCGTCGACGCGCTTCATCGCGAAGAGGATGTCGGCGGCGTTGCTCTCGGCGACGGCGTGGTTGCGACGAAGCATCGCATTGCTCGGATACTTGGCCGAGGCGTTACGGAAGATCTCCGAGGATCGCTCGAGCGCCGCGAGGCCGCCGGCATGGTCGCCGAGGTTCGGCGCGTTGGGATTGCCCAGCGTATTGCCGAGCTTCTGGTAGGCCACGCCCAGTTGCCGAATGTTGGCCACATCGTCGGGAGCTTCGGCCATCACCGCTTCCATGATCGCCAGCGCAGTGCGCCGGTGCTCGAGGGCGCCGTTCACGTTTCCAGTCGCGGCCAGCATGTCGCCGACGCGCGTGTAGCTGGCGACGAGCGCCCGGCGTGCCGCGGGCGTGTCGGTCGCATCGGCGGACACCTCTCGCTCGATCGCCAGGCTCTTCTGCGCAAACGACAGCGACGCGGCCGTGTCCCCCGCCGCCGTGAGCACGTCGCTCAGCCGCATGTAGGCCAGCGCAACTTCCCGGCGCATGGACTCGTCGCGCGCGGCCTCACCGGTTATGGATTCATAGAGGGAGACCGCCTTGCGATAGCTCGCGAGCGCGCCGGCCGTGTCGCCGAGGTTGGGCCAGAACGGACGCCCCTGGACGTCCCCGACCTTCATGTATGCCGCGGCCACCTCGCGCCGCAGATCGACGCGATCGCCGGCGTCCTGCGCGAGCCGGTCCAGGTACTCGAGCCCCTTGGTCACGATGAGCTTGCGCGCCGGCGTCGAGCCTTCGAGATCCGCGATCGAGTCGTGGAAGTCGAACAGGAACGCGTTGGCCAGTTGCCGCACGTCGCCGAACCGCTGTTCGGCGCGCGCGCGCTCCACGCGGGCCGCGCGAGCCTGCCACGTCGTGCCGATGATGCCGGCGACCAGCACCGCGAACGTCGCGGCAAGCGTGACGACGGCCGCGCGATTGCGCCGGACGAACTTGGTCGTCCGGTAACCCCACGTGTCCTTCCGCGCGATGACGGGCAAGCCGGCGAGGTGGCGGCGCACGTCCTCGGAAAACTGATCCACCGAGGCATACCGCCGCCGCGGCTCCTTGCTGAGCGCCTTGAGGATGATGTTGTCGAGATCGCCGGCAAGCTGCCGGCGCAACCGATCGGCATCGACGGTCGGCCGGCGAGTCGGCTTCGAGGCCGCTGTGGACGCGGGATGGGGCTCGTTTCCGGTGGCTGCCTCGCCTGGCGGCTCTGGATCGATGCTGGTGATCGCCGTGCTTGGACGCATCGGCTCCGACTCACAGACGATGCGGACGATGTCGGCTGGCGCGCGGCTGGTGAGGCGATACGGCAGCCGGCCGGCGAGCAGTTCGTAGAGCAGCACGCCGAGCGAGTAGACATCCGTGGCCGTGCGTCACCGCGTCGCCGCGAACCTGCTCGGGGCTGGCGTATTCCGGCGTCATCAGTTGCAGCCCGGGCGCGGTCGGCGCGAGCGTCTGGCCCGCGAGCTCCGGGATTCAGCAGCTTGGCGATCCCGAAGTCCAGCAGCTTGGGCGTGCCGTCGGCGATCACGAGCACGTTGGCCGGCTTGATGTCGCGGTGGATGATCAGGTTCTGGTGCGCGTACTGCACGGCGGTGCAGACGTGACGAAAGAGCTCCAGGCGCGCGGCGGTGTCGAGCCGGTGCGTGTCGCAGTAGTCGACGATCGGCTGCCCCTCGACGTACTCCATCGCGAAGTACGGCCTGCCGTCCGGCGTGCTGCCACCGTCGAGAAGACTCGGCGATGAACGGATGCTCGAGGCTGGCGAGGATCTGCCGCTCGTGCCGGAAGCGACGCACGATGCTGTCGGTGTCCATGCCGCGCTTGAGCACCTTGATCGCCACGCGCTTCTGGAACGCGTCATCGTCGCGGACGCCGAGATACACGGTGCCCATGCCGCCATGACCGATCTCGCGAATCAGGCGGTACGGACCAAGGCGTCCGTCCTGACTGATGTCGGACGGACCGTCGGCCGTGAAGGTGGTACGGGCGTCGTGGGGAGAGCTCACTGTCAGAAGAATATACCGTCGGCGTGCGTGACATTCTTCGCGAGACGCGTGAACGCTCAGGAATAGGCGTCAAGGCCAGTCCCGTGGCAACGCCAGCCGGTTGTCGACTACCGGCGGTGCCAACGAATATCGACACCTGTCGCGTCTCCGAGCGCTGTGCGCAACAGACGCAGCAAGTGATCCGTCGCCCTGCCATCGCCGATGACATCAATGGTCGCCGCGTCGATGTAGTAGTCCTGATCGTCCGAGCCTTCTTCTTCGAGCGCATCGACCAGCACGTGCAGGTCGGCCTCAGTAATAGATCCCAAGAGCTCGTCGGTGGCTTTGTTGTAAAGGTCAATCACAGTTTTCCTCTAACACCTGCCTGCTGCAAACGAGGTGCCGCAAGTGTGGCTGCCCTCTTCCGCTAAACTCGGCCGATGACAGCGCGCGTTAAGGGTTACTTCATCGAGCCTATGCTCCTCCTGCGGACCGACGCGCTCCCGGACGATCGCCGGTGGGACTACCAGTTGAAACTGGACGGCTACAGGGCCGTCGCCTTCAATACCGGCGGCAGAGTACATCTCCGCTCCCGCAACGACAATGACTTCAGCGTCAGGTATCCGGCGATCGTGCAACAGTTGGCGAAGCTGCCGAATGAGACCGTCATCGACGGCGAAATCGTGGCGCTCGATTCTGACGGACGGCCGTCGTTCAGTCTCCTACAGAATTACGGGTCCGGCAAAACGCCGATCGTCTACTTCGTCTTCGACGTGATGGTGTTGTCAGGCCGGGACGTCATGGGTGAGCCGCTCACGGCTCGGCGAGTGCTCCTGGAGAAACGCATTCTGCCGAAGCTGATGGAGCCTGTCCGGTACGTTGCGCCACTCGAGGCGAGCCTGTCCGTGCTGGTGCAATCCGTACGGGCGCAGGGGTTCGAAGGGCTGGTCGCCAAGCGCAGTGACAGCCGCTACGAACCGGGCCTGCGGTCGGGTGCGTGGATGAAGATGCGGGTCAATCGAGGGCAGGAGTTCGTCATCGGAGGGTATACCGTCGGCGGGAATCCCTTCGATGCCCTCATTTTTGGCTACTACGAGGGCGATCGGCTGATGTACGCGGCCCGAACCCGCAATGGATTCACGCCAGTGGTGCGTGCGCAGTTGTTCAAGAGGTTTCGCGCGCTCGACAGCAAGGCGTGCCCGTTCGCCAACTTACCGGAGTCCAAGAGTGGACGTTGGGGGGCAGGCTTGACGGCCAGGAAGATGGCCGACTGCCGCTGGCTCACACCGACGCTCGTCGGCCAGTTCGAGTTCGTGGAATGGACGCCGGACAATCACCTGCGTCACGCCAGGTTCATCGCGCTACGCGAGGACAAGCGCCCGCGAGATGTTCGGCGGGAGGAGCGAGCGGCGGGTCACGACGAGTCGGAATCATTGTCGTGAGGGACCTGACGTTCGCCCGGATTGGCAGGGATTGGCGCGCCGGGTAGGAGAGATTAGTCGTCCCGCAGGTCACATAGCAACCTACGCCGACGTGTTGAATCAAGCGGGTGCGCGCAAGCCGGGCGGTACCAGGACTAGGAAAAAGAGACGAGCGTCAATCCTTCAGCATGCGCGGCGGTGGCGAGGCGATCGTCGAAAGCCGCGAACGAGATACGTTCGCCGGCCTCGTGGCGATGCGCCCGGTTCTGAGTTGCCGGCGAAGCCTCGCGCTGGACTGCCGCAGTCTAGTGCCACGGATCACGCGGACAACACCGATCAGGTTTATGAGAGAGGTTCTCGATCCGTATACTACCGAGGCGCACTATGACTTCGACCCGGGCGTCGAGCGACCCCATGACCATTGTCAGAAAACTGCGCTGGACTGTCGTGACTGCCGTGATCTTGCTGGGTGCGCTGCGACCGGCCGGCGGGCAGTCTCAATCGCAGGCCGCAACGATCGTGTTCGAGCACGTCAACGTCATCGATGGCCTTTCGAACAGCCCCTCTCTCGACACGACGGTAGTCGTGACGAACCGGAAGATTTCGAGCCTCGGCAAGCCCACCGGGGATCTTCCTGGCACCGCCGCGACGTTCGACATGCATGGCAAGTGGGTGATGCCGGGCTATGTCGATGCGCACGTGCACTTCGCAAACATGGAAACGGCTCGCATGGCGCTCCGCTACGGCGCCACGACCGTCCGGACGATGCAGTGCGATCGCTTCGTCGACGTGCGGATCAGGGACGCACACCGCCAGGGCCGCGAAGACCTGCCCGATGTCGTGGCCGCGGGGTACCAGATCCGCCCTGACATGTCTCCGGCCTTCTTCGAGGACTTTCCTCAGCTCGCAGATCTCAAGGGCAGAGTGAGCGGTGCCGACAACGTCCGCAGGGTCGTGCGGGCGCTGGTGTCGCGTGGTGTCGACCACATCAAGTTCCTGGCCACGGAACGGGCCGGAACACCAGAGACCGACCCGCGAAAGCAGACATTCTCCGACGACGAGATTG
The DNA here is from genome assembly GCA_963773005.1 of uncultured Acidobacteriota bacterium. GTDB lineage: Bacteria > Acidobacteriota > Vicinamibacteria > Vicinamibacterales > 2-12-FULL-66-21 > DATBJJ01. The sequence continues at coordinate 34,409 of CAVYZR010000008.1, read as the reverse complement.
CGGCGCTCGTCGACGAAGCGCGACAGGCGGGCCTCCGAGTCGCCGCACATGCGCACGGCGACGAGGGAGCGCTTGCGGCTGTAAAGGCGGGCGTGCACTCCGTCGAGCACGGGACGTTCATGAGCGACGAGACCCTGACCTTGATGCAGCAGAAAGGCACGTTTTACGTGCCGACCTTCAGCTTCGAGCGTCAGCCGCCCACGCGTCCCGCGGATCGGGACAATCCCATCCTCGCGGAGCGCCGGCGGGTCGGCCTGCCGCTTCGCACACGGCTCACGGCGCTCGCGGAGGCCCGCGGCGTTCCGCTGGCCGCCGGGACCGACCTGCGCTACGACACGCCGGATCTCTCAATGGCCGACGAGGCACTCGCTCTTCGGCACGCCGGGGTGCCGGCCGCCAGAGTGCTGCAAATCATGACCTCCGGCTCGGCGACGCTGCTCGGAATTCAGCACCGCACCGGTGCTATCAAGATCGGATTGGAAGCGGACTTCGTCGTCCTTGCGGCGAATCCTTTGATCGCTCTCGATGCTTTGCGAGACGTCAGGATGATCGTCAACGACGGCAAGATTGCGTTCAGAAAACCCGAATAGGGCGAACGCAACTATCTCATCCCGGATCCGCAAGCCAGGGCCACGCAGCGCGGCGCCGACCTCAGCCGTAACATCAAGCTGATCAGTAAGTTAGATCGACAATCGGCTTGACAGGCCTAATGTGATCGCGTTAGTTTCCCGCCAATCCGACGCGCCTGAACCAAAAGGGCGGTCTGCCGGATTCAGGCCGGATTCAGGGAGGTCACCTATGTCAAGGACCTGCCTCGCGGCTTTTCGTGTGTTGGCCGCGACGTTCTGTCTGACCGTCTTCCTCGCCAGTCCCCTCCTCGCGCAACGTTCCGATCGCGCCATCATCAGCGGCGTCGTGACCGACGAGCAGCATGCCGCGCTGCCGGGTGCGTCAGTCACGATCCGCAACGAGGGCACGGGCGTCGAGACGACCCTCGTCACCAATGCGTCCGGCGTCTATACGACGCCACCGCTGGTGCTCGGACGCTACACGGTCAACGTCGATCTTTCCGGGTTCAAGAAAGCGGTCAGCCAGCCCATCGATCTCGAGGGCGGTGTTCAGGTCCGCCATGACGTCACGATGCAGGTTGGTGCGTTGACGGACACCGTCGAGGTCACCGGCCGGTCCGGCCTGGATGTCACGACGCCGGACGTGAGCCATACGGTCAACGAGAAGTACTACCGCGAGCTGCCGATCATCACCGGCGCCGACGTCCGGCTCGCCGAATCGGTGCTGCAGATGCAGCCCGGCTACCTGCCGATGCGGCCCAACGGCGACCCGATGTTCCGCGGCAGCCAGTTCAACTCACGGATCAATGGCGGCCAGACGATGGCCACCGAGAATTTCTTCGACGGCGCGGCGTTCGGCTATGCGGTCGGCCACCAGCAGAGTCACGAGAGCACGATGCCCGTCGAGGCGGTCCAGGAAGTGAAAGTGATCTCGACGTCGTATTCCGCGCAGTACGGCCACACCAGCGGCGGGTTCATCGAGTACACGAGCAAGTCGGGGACGAATAACTTCCGCGGCAGCGCCTACGAGTACATGGCCGACGACGCCCTGAACAAGACCGGCATTTTCTCCAAGCAGGCGGGACTCGAGAAGACGCCGATCCGCAACGACAACTTCGGCGCCACCTTCGGCGGCCCGGTCGTCCTGCCCGGCTACAACGGCCACAACAAGACGTTCTTCTTCACCAATTTCGACTACACGCGCATTCGCTCGGGCACGCTCTCAGGATTCGGCAACACGACGCCGATCGACGCGTTCAAGAATGGTGACTTCAGCCGGCTGCTGACCGGCGCGCAGATCGCGACCGACGCGCTCGGCCGGCCGATTTTCCAGGGCCAGATCTTCAACCCCGCCACGACACGGCTGGTCAATGGCATTCCGGTCCGCGATCCGTATCCCAATAACTTCATTCCTGCCGACGACCCGCTGCGCAGCCAGGTGGCCGCCCGGATCGTACCGCTCATGGTGTCGCCCGACCGCGACACCATCTCGAACAACGTTGCCGGCAATCCTGCCGGCGATCAGACGTGGGAGATCGACGCGCGCAACATCATGTTCAGGATCGACCAGAACTTCAATTCGAACTTCCGATCCAGTTTCAGTTTCTACTGGAACCGGCGGCCGTCGGTACGAAACTGCGGCGAGGTCGACGGGTGCAACGTCCCGAACGATCCCGAAACGCAGTCGGCGCTGAACACCGACTACTACGGTGACGGGTTCTTCCAGCGCATCTCCACGCAGCACGCGCACCAGCAGTTCGACTGGATCATTCGCGACAACCTGCTGATGCACTCGACCATCGCCTACGACCGCTGGTTCATGGGCGGGAATCACCTGTCGGCCGGCGCCGACTGGCCGCAGCGGCTCTGGGGGGCGAGCAACGGCGGCATCGTCAACACCGATGCGGGCCCACCGTGGATGACCTTCGGCGGCAACATTCCGTACAACTCGATCGGCGCGAATGGCTGGCCGGCATTCGGGTTCCTCGTGAACAATCGCTGGCAGTTCTCGAATGACATCACCTGGGTGAAGGGGCGGCACAGCCTGAAAACCGGCTTCGAGTTCCGCCACCACGATTTCCCGTTCCGCGGCTGGGCGGCTGGATCGACTGCCGGCCAGTTCAATTTCAATCGTCTGGGAACCGCCGGGTTCGACGTGAGCGGCAACAACCTCGGCCAGACCGGCGATCCGTTTGCATCCTTCCTGCTCGGTCAGGTCCAGGACGCGAACCAGACCCTCCCCGTCGCAGCCCACGTTCCGCGAGACCTACACCGGCATCTGGGTGAATGACGAGTTCAAGGTATCGGACAAGCTGACGCTGACGCTCGGCCTCCGCTTCGACTATCAGTCGGCGCGCACCGAGATCCATGGATCAGTACTCGACGTTCGATCCGAACACGCCGAACCCTGGCGCCGGTAACATTCCGGGCGCCCTGATTTTTGCCGGGTCAGGTCCCGGGCGGGCGGGCACGCGGAAGTTCGAGGACAACCCCAGGGACGCGTGGGGTCCGCGACTGGGCTTTGCCTATCGCGTCGGCGACAAGGATGCACTGCGCGGCGGCTACGGCATCTACTACGCGCACGTCGCCTTCGATCAGTTCGTCGGTCAGCCAACCACCGGCTTCCAGGCGAACCTGCTGGCACCCAACAACACCAACGGGATCGCGCCAGCCTTCCATCTCGACCAGGGCTTCCCGCAGAACCTCATCTTCACTCCGCCGTTCATCAACCCGAGCCTGCAGAACAACGCCGACATCATCGCGGTCGCGCGCGATGGGATGACGCTGCCGCGCTTCCAGAACTGGTCCGTGACCTACCAGCAGCAGCTCACGTCCAACATGATGCTCGACGTCTCGTATATCGGGAACCGCGGCACACGCCTGAACCATCACTGGCAGACGCTCGGTGTGGACGCGAACATGAATGACCCGAGCGTGCTGGCGCTTGGCACGCCGGTCCTGCAGTCGAACATCAATTCGCCGCTGGCGCAGGCGGCCGGCATCCGGTCGCCGTATCCAGGCTTCAACGGCAACGTGGCGCAGGCGCTGCGCAAATACCCGCAATACAGGAACATCGTGTGGCGCGGCGTCCCGACCGGCGAGAGTCAATACCATGCGTTGGAGCTCGTGCTCGAGCGGCGCTTCTATCGTGGGCTCCAGGCCCGGTTCGGCTACACCTATTCACAGTTGAACAACAACGGCGCGGAAAGCGCCCAGGGGGACAACGGCGTCAACGGCGGCGTGCAAAATCCTGCGAATCCCCTCGAGTGGGGCTTGAGCGCCGACGACACGCCACACGTGTTCCTCGCCGGGTTCACCTGGGAGATCCCCGGATCGCAGCGATTTACGTCAGGTGGTCGAAGGCACTCCTCGCCGGCTGGAATGTCAGCGGCATCCTCAGGTACGAGAGCGGACGCCCGCTGAACATCACCATGGACAACGATCTCGGCGGCCTGATCTTCAACGGCCAGAAACGGCCCAATCGTGTGTCCGGCGTCGACGGCGTTGCCGATAACGGGGACTTCGATCCGTTCACCGACAACTATTTCAACCGTGCCGCCTGGGTGAATCCCGGGCCACTGAACTTCGGGAACGCGCCGAAACGTGATGGCACGGTCCGCGGCTTCCCGAACTACAGCGAGGACATCAACTTCTTCAAGACGTTTCAGTTCGGCGGTCAGAAGGAATTCCGGTTCGAGGCCCAGATCGGCAACATCTTCGACCGGGTCGTCTTCTGCGACCCGAACCAGAACTTCAGCTCACCGGCGTTCGGCACTGTCAACACGCAGTGCAACACCTCGCGGTCGGCACAGCTGGGATTCAGGTTCGAGTTCTGAACCTAGAAGCCAGGAGAGGGGGGCTACACTACCGCGTGCTGTTATTGTCGGCACTCCTTCTCCTCGGCTTCGGTCCACCTCAGAGCAACGTCGCTGGGCTGGCCGCGCTCGAAAAGGCGGCAGCCCTGGTCCAGCAGGGGAAGCTCGCCGAGGCAGACCAACAGGCGCAAGTCGCGCTCGCCGACCTCGAGACGCGCGCGGCCGCCAACTCGGTTCTGGGCACGATTCGCCTTCAGCAGAATCGACCTCGCGACGCTGTCCGCTATCTCCGGGAAGCCATCCGACTGAACCCCCGCCTCGTGGGCGCCCACCTCAACCTCGCGGCGGCTCACCTGCTGAACAACGAACCCGGGCTGGCGCTCGAGGCCTACGATGCCGCGCTGAAGCTGCAACCGGATTCGATTCCCACGCTGCAACAGGCGGCAGTGATCGCAGAGCGCTCCGGCGAACTGGAGCGTTCGCTCTCGTACTGGATCCGCGCGAAGAAGCTCCAACCCGAGGATCCCGAGATCCTTCTGGGATTCGGTCGAGTGTGCCTGAGAATGGATCTGCTCGACGACGCGGAGCCGGCGCTCACCATGGCGGCCGGCCAGAGACCGGACGACCCCGCTTACCAGTACACGCTGGCGGCTGCGAAGGTTGGCAAACACCAGTACGATTCCGCGCAGCGCCTGCTGGAACTCCTGGTGGAGAAGCGGCCGGACGATCCGCAGTTGCAGTACGGGCTGGGCGCCGTTCACTACGTGCAAGGACACCTGGAAGACGCCGCCCGGCATCTGCAGGCGAGCCTGCGCTTGCAGCCGGGGCAGGTGGCGTCGCAGTACTACCTGGCCCTGGTTGCCCGCGATCAGGGGGACGAGCCGAAAGCCATCGCTGCGCTCGAGACATTGCTCCAGAGTCATCCGGACCACGGCGCATCGTGCGAAGTACTCGGCGGATTGCTGATGAGCGCGCATCGCTACGCTGACGCCGAAGGATACCTGCGGAAGGCGGTGCGCCTCGACCCGGCATCCGTGAAGGCGAATTACCAGCTGGGGCTGCTGCTGACTCGCATGGGACGGAAGGACGAAGCAGCAAAGCAGCTGGAGGTCGCCAAAGGGCTGCGCAAGGAGCAGGAGACCAGCTCACGCCTGCAACTGCGATTGCTGGATCCTGACCAGATAGTGGATCGGCACCCATGAAACGGGCGTTCATCAGCTACCTGGTGGGCGCCCTCGTCGTTATTGGCATGGGCGCAGCAACCCATGCCACGGCTCACGAGCCGCAAGCGCAGCCGCGCGCCGAGCCTCAGCCGTCACTGAGCGATCTCGAGACGGCCGTTGAACGCCATCCCGGCGATTCCCGCCTGCTCGTCATCCTCGGCATCGCCTACCTGGATCGAAATGACGATGTGCGTGCGCTCGAAACATTTCAGCGCGCCGTCAAGGCCGCGCCCGAGTCGGCCGAGGCGCACAACTGGCTTGGTGTTGCGCTCGCGGCAAAGGAGGATGTCGCGGCTGCGGTGGCGGCGTTCCGCAAAGCGGTCGCCCTCGATCCGCAGTACGGGCGCGCCTACTCGAATCTCGGATCCGCCCTGGTTCAGAGCGGCGAGTTCGCGGAAGCCGCAAAGGTCTTTGAAGCCGCGCTGACCCTCGAACCGAACAATGTCGCCGCGCACCTCAATCTGGGCATGGCGTTGCGGGAGAAGGGCGATCTCCCGGGAGCGCTCGAACATCTCAGGAAAGCCGCCGCGGAAGATCGCGACAATGCCGGTGTCCACTACGAGCTCGGGCAGACACTCCGGCAGGCTGGAGATCTTGCCGGCGCCGCGGCCGCGTTCGAGAGAGCCCTCGAAATCAATCCAGAGTTGCGCGAGGGTTATTACGCGCTCGGAACGACCTTGAAACAGCGCGCCGCGACGTTGCGAAAGCCACCTGCCGCGGCGCCGAGCGCGGCCGACGACCTGTACAAGCGGGGACAGGCTGCTGCCGCGCAGGGTGACCTCGACGCCGCTCGCGAGCTCCTGGGCAGCGCGCTGAAGCGTGATGAGAAGCACGCCGGCGCGCACACGTTGCTGGGATTCACGCTCGGCCAGCAGGGAGACCTGCGCTCGGCGATCGCTCATCTCGAGCGCGCGATTGCACTCGATCCCGGGTCTGCGGAGGCGCACTACAACCTCGGTGTTGCGCTGTGGTACAGCGGCGACCGGAAGCGCGCCCTGACCGAGCTCGGCCAGAGCCTCGAGCGCGATCCGGCGGCGGGTGCCGCACACGCGTTCCTCGGCAATGCCCTGCGCGACGACGGCGATCTGGCGGGATCACGCGCCAGCCTGCAGCGCGCGATTGCCCTGATGCCGACGAGCGCCGGCGCGTTCATCGACCTCGGGATTACATACCTGCGGACGGCGAAACTGGACGAGGCTCTCGGGCAGTTCGAAGCCGGCTTGAACGTGCCGTTCCCCTCGCCGCCGACACCGGACTGGCGCGACGCCATCACTGGCCTGAACCAGGCGCTTGTGACGACACCCGACCGGGCAGACGCGCACAACGTGCTCGGCCTCCTGCTCGGACGGGACGGGGCGGCGAGCAACGAAGTGGCGGCACGGTTCCGCGAAGCCATTCGACTGCGTCCGGACTACGCGGAAGCCCACAACAATCTCGGGCTGGTGCTGATCCAGTCAGGTCAGGACGAAGCGGGGATCGCCGCGCTGCGCGAAGCGGTGAGGCTCAGCCCGCAGTATGCGGAGGCCCGGGCCAACCTCGGTGCCGCGCTCACGCCGATCGACGCCGATGCCGCCATTCGCGAGCTGGAACAGGCGGTCGCGCTGGCGCCCGGCTCGGTGAAAGCGCAGTTCAACCTGGCCGTGGCCTACGGCGCCAGCCCGAAGAGCGGTCGCCGCAAAGGAAATCGAGCAACTGCGCAAGGTGATCGCTATCGCGCCGACGTTTGGGCGCGGACACCTCGCGCTCGGCAAAGCGCTGCTGCAGGCGGGCCAGGTCCCCGAGGCGATTGACGAGCTCACCGAGGCGGCGCGGCTCGAGCCGAAACGCGGCGACGCGCATTATCAGCTCGGCCTGGCGCTGGCTCGTGCAGGGCGAAAGGACGAAGCCGCGACAGCGCTCCGCACCGGCCGCAATCTGGTGGCCGCCGACGATCGCACCCAGAATGCGAACCTCGATGTGGCTGAAGGGCGGGCCGCGTTCGAGAACGGTGACCTGCCGCTCGCCGCATCCAGGTTCCAGCATGCCATCAAGCTCGTGCCCGAATCGGGCGAACCACAGCGACACCTGGCGATGGTCCTGGAGAAGCAGGGCGACACCCAGGGCGCACTGGCCGCCTACCGCAAGGCCGTCGAACTGAATCCCGCCGATCTGTCTGCGAAAGCAGGAGTCGAGCGGCTTGCCGCGACAGGGCGTTCCTCACCCTCACCCTCGGGCGCCACCGCGACTTCCGTGGACGAGCCATCGCTCGTGGTCGACCTCGAAGGCGAAATCCGTCAGGCGAAGTACAAGGAGGTCGAGCCGCGGCTCGCCGAGTACGTGAAGGAACATCCGCGCTCGTCGTGGGGCTGGTACGCGCTCGGCTACAGCCAGTTCGCGCAGCAGAAGATCGGCGACTCGATTGCGTCGCTGGCGAAATCCCTCGAGCTCGACGTCACCAACGCCGAAGCTCACAAGATCCTCGGGCGCAACCTGATGATCATCGGCCGGTTCGACGCCGCGCAGGTCGAGTTCGAACAGGCGCTCCGCTACAAGCCGGATTCCGCCGAAAGCGCGTACAACCTCGGAAAGCTCTTCTCGATTCAGGACAACTGGGAACCGGCGCGGAAGCAGTTCGAAGCCGCGCTTCGCATCGACCCGGCGTACCTCGAGGCGATCGACGCGCTCGGCTTCGCGCTCGAGGCGCTCGGCGACGACGCGGGCGCACTCGAGGCCTACCAGAAAGCGATCGCCCTCAACAACGAAAGGAAGGGCACGTTTGCCTCGCCGCTGGTGAACATGAGCGCCTACTACAACCGCACCGGCGATGCTGCGAAAGCCCTCGAGTATGCCGACCAGGCCCTCGAGCTCGACGCACGCGCCGATCGAGCGTGGTTTCAGAAAGGGAGAGCCTACGAACGTCAAGGTCAAGCTGCAAGAGGCGGTCGAGGCGCTGAACCGGGCGATTTCATCGAACCCGCGCTCATCGTCCTATTACTATGTCCTCGCAGGAGTCTACAGGCGGCTGGGGCTGATGGACGAGAACCAGAAGGCGCTGGAGACGTTCAGGCGCCTCGAGCGCGAAGCCAGCGAGCTCGAGGAAAAGCGGCGCGCCGCAACCATCCGCGACCGGTTGCCATGAGTTGCCATGTCTGCCATGCACCGAGGTGACAGGCAGGTCCCGTCGCGCCGGCGGTTCTTGAGCTTCATGGCAGGTTGCCTCGGCGCTTGCCCGACGCTTCTCGTTTCTCCACGCCATGTTTCCGGGTGGTCCGAGCGGCTGACGCAGGGCGAGCGCCGCCCGCGAGGGCCGGTGACGTTCACCGACGTCACTGCGCCGGCGGGCCTCGCGCGGGCGGTGAACATCTCCGGCGGCAAGCAGGACAAGCGGTTTCTCGTCGAGGAAATGGGCGGCGGCGCCGCGTTCTTCGACTACGACAACGACGGATGGCTGGACATCTTCCTCGTGAACGGCACGAGCTTCGATCCCGCGGTGCGCGACGCCAGGCCCACGAGCTACCTCTTTCACAACAATCGTGATGGCACGTTTACCGACGTCACGAAAAGAGCCGGGCTGACCCAATCCGGATGGGGCCAGGGATGCTGCGTCGGCGACTATGATAACGATGGCTTCGACGATCTGTTCGTCAGCTATTGGGGACAGAACGTGCTCTACCACAACAACGGCGACGGCACGTTCACCGATGTGTCCGCAAAAGCCGGAGTCGCGGGCACGGGAAGCCGCTGGGGCGCCGGCTGCTGTTTCCTCGACTACGACCGCGACGGAAAGCTCGACCTGTTTGTCGCCAATTACCTGAACTTCGATCCGGCCAGCGCGCCGCTACCAGGGGATTCGGCCTACTGCCGCTACAACGACATTCCGGTGCCCTGCGGTCCGCTCGGGTTTGCCGGCGGAACGAACATCCTGTACCGCAATCGCGGCGACGGCACGTTTGCCGATGTGTCCGAGCCGTCGGGCATAGCCCGGCCGCGCGGCCCTTCGGCGATGGTCTTCGTCAAGAGCGACTGGCGACCGGCCGGCGCGTACGGCATGGGCGCGACGGCGGCAGATTTCGACAACGACGGCTGGCCCGATATCTACGTCGCGTCCGATACCGCACCCAGCCTCCTCTATCGCAACAACCATGACGGCACGTTCCGTGAGATCGGCGTGCCATCGGGTTCGGCGTTCGACGAACACGGCGTCGCCCTCGCCGGCATGGGCGTGGCCGTCGGCGACTACGACGCCGACGGCTGGCTCGACATCGTCCGGACCAACTTCTCCGAGCAGTTGACGATTCTCTACCGAAACTACGGCGGCGGATTCGAGGACGCCAGCATTCGGGCCGGCCTGGGCGTGAACCGGAAATACGTCGGTTTCGGTGTCGATTTCTTCGACTTCGACAACGACGGCTGGACCGACATCTTCATCGCCAACGGCCATGTCTACTCGCAGATTGAGAACCGGAAGCTACACCTCAGCTATCGCCAGCCGAGGCTGCTCTACCGCAACCTCGGGACCAGCCGCTTCGAGGACGTCTCGGCGCAGGCGGGACCGGCAATCGCGGCGGAGAATCTCGGGCGCGGCTGTGCCTTCGGAGACTTCGACAACGATGGCGACCTTGACGTTCTCGTCAACAACCTGGACGGTCCGCCGACGTTGCTCCGGAACGATGGCGGCAACAGGAACAACTCGATCATGATCAAGTGCATCGGCACCCGCTCGAATCGTTCGGCAATCGGCACGCGCGTGAAAGTCACCGCGGGAGGGCGCGCGCAGATCGACGAGGTGACGAGCGGATCGAGCTACTACTCGCAGAACGACTTCCGGCTCCATTTCGGGCTGGGCAGCCTGACCAAAATCGACACCATCGAGTTCGCGTGGCCTTCGGGTGTGACCGAGACGATCAGGAACGTGCCGGCGAATCAGCTGCACGTCTGTCACGAAGGCAAGGGCATCGTCACGAGTCGCAAGTTCCGCCAGTCATGAGCACAGGCCCGCGGTCCCCGTATCGATTCGGCACGCTCGAGATCCTCGCGATCGTGATGGGCGTGCACGTGTCGTCGTCTGCGGGGGCGCCTGCACCTGAGGTCCGGTTCGTGGACGCCACCCAAACCGCCGGCATCGAGTTCGAGCACAGGAACTCGGCGACGCCCAGCAAGTACCTCCTGGAGACGATGGGCGGCGGGGTGGCTCTGCTGGACTATGACAACGACGGCCGGCTGGACATCTTCTTTACGAATGGCGCGAAGCTCGACGACCAGATGGTCGAGGGGAAACTGCCGGACAAAGCGGACCCGGCATTCTGGAACCGGCTGTATCGGCAGACGGGCGCCGGCACCTTCGTCGATGTGACTCAGAAAGCCGGCGTGAGCGGAGCGGCGCAGAATCAGTACGGGATGGGCGCGGCCGTGGGCGACTACGACAACGACGGCTTGCAGGATATCTATGTGACCAATTTCGGCCGCAACACCCTGTACCGGAACGTGGGCGACGGAACGTTTGCCGACGTGACGGATCGCGCACGCGTCCAGGGCGGTGGCTGGAGCGCAAGCGCGGGCTTCTTCGACTACGACAACGACGGGAAGCTCGACTTGTTCGTCACCCGCTACCTCGACTGGGGCTTCCACAAGAACCGGTATTGCGGGGAGAAGAAGCCCGGCTACCGGGCGTACTGCCACCCGGACAACTTCGATCCGGTTGCGAATATCCTGTATCGCAACAACGGCGACGGCACGTTCACCGACGTGTCGTCGCAGTCGGCCGTCGCGGCGTCCCGTGGCAAAGGGCTGGGCGTCGCGTTTGCGGACTACGACGGTGACCGATTCATCGACGTGTACGTGGCCAACGACTCGGTTCAGTCGTTCCTCTTCCGCAACAACGGCAACGGCGCCTTCGAGGAAGTCGGACTGATGGCCGGCGTCGGCCTTACCGAGGAGGGCAAAACGTTCGCCGGCATGGGGACGGATTTCAGCGACTTCGACAACGACGGTCATCCCGATGTCTTCGTGACCGATCTGTCGAACGAACGCTATCGGCTCTTTCGTTACGCTGGCGACGCGAGCTTCCGCGACGTCACCAACGCCACCGGCATCGGCGGGATAACAATGCCCTTTTCGGGCTGGAGCACGCGGCTCTTCGACTACGACAACGACGGCTGGAAGGACATCTTCGTCGCACAGGGACACGTGATGGACACGATCGAGAAGACCGCGCCCAACCTGAAGTATCTGCAGCCGCCGCTGCTGCTGCGGAACGATGCCGGCCGGTTCACGCGAGTGATGGCCGGCGACGCCTTTCAGAGCGCCTGGGCAGGACGAGGTGCCGCATCCGGCGATATCGACAACGATGGCGACACCGACCTCGTCGTCAGCAACGTCGGTCAGAAGGCGGTGCTGCTCCGCAACGATGGCGGCAACCGAAACGGGTGGCTGGAGATTCGAACGATCGGAACACGGTCGAACCGGGACGGAATCGGAGCGCGCGTGCGGGTCGTGACCGCGTCGGGCCTCACGCAGCACTTCACCATCACCACTGCTGCCGGCTACCTGTCGGCGAGCGACAAACGGTTGATTGTCGGCTTGAGCGGCGACTCCACGGCCAGGCTGGTCGAGATTCGGTGGCCGTCGGGTGCCGCCCAGACGTTCGAGAACGTCAAAGCCCGGGAGGTGCTCATCGCGACCGAACCGGGTGAGCCGGCGCGCCTGGAACCTGTTCGATGATCAGCCGTCGGGGAGTACTCGCTCTCATGGTGGGTTCCGCCACCAGCACCTTCGCGCAGGGCATCTCGACGCGAAGCGTGAAACCGCAGCCTCGCGGCAAGCCGTCCGGTCGTCCGTTCCTGGCGCGCTTCACCGATATTGCCAAGCCGGCCGGGCTCACGGCCCCGGTCATCTACGGCGGCATCGATAGCAAGAACTACATCATCGAAGTGGTGGGCTGCGGTGTCGCCTTCATCGATTACGACAGCGACGGCTGGCAGGACCTGCTGGTGCTGAACGGTACCCGCATCGAGGGTCCGCCCGCAGGTACGACCAATCGGCTCTATAAGAACAATCGCGACGGGACGTTCACGGATGTCACCGAGCGGGCAGGTCTGGTTCGAACCGGCTGGGCATCGGCCGTGACCGTCGGCGACTACGACAATGACGGGTTCGACGACCTGTTCATCACCTACTACGGTCACAACGTGCTGTATCGCAACAATGGCGACGGCACGTTCACCGACGTCACCGAAAAAGCCGGCCTGCAGCAGTCAGACGTCCGATATGGCTCCGGGTGCACGTGGATAGATTTCGATCGCGACGGCCACCTGGACCTGTTCGTCGCCACCTACTTGAACACCACGATCGAGAAACTGCCCAAACCTGGCGAGAATGCCGACTGCCGCTGGAAAGGTGTGCCGGTGAACTGCGGCCCGCGCGGTCTACCGCCCGGATACGTCAGGCTGTTTCGCAACAACGGCAAGGGAGCCTTCACCGACGTCAGTCGCGAATCGGGAGTCGCGGCGGCGTCTGGGTCTTATCCCATGACCGCGGTTGCCGCGGACTTCGACAACGACGGGTGGCCGGACATCTACGTGGCGTGCGACTCCACTCCGAGCTGGCTGTTCCGCAACCAGCACGACGGCACGTTCCGGGAAGAGGCGCTCGAGCGCGGCATCGCGTTGAGCGAAGACGGTCTCGAACAGGCGGGCATGGGCATTGCTGTTGGTGATTACGATCTGGACGGCAACCTCGACATCTTCAAGACGCACTTCTCCGACGATACCAACGTGCTGTATCGCAACGATGGTAAAGGGCACTTCGACGACGTCACGATCCGCGCGGGCGTCGGCGTGGAGACGCGCTTTGTCGGATGGGGTACCGGGATGGTCGATCTGGACAACGACGGCCTTCCCGATCTCTTCCTGGTCACGGGCAGTGTGTATCCGGAGGTCGAGCGCAAGCTGCCGGCCTATCCGTACCAGACGCCTCGCCTGGTCTTCCGCAACCTTGGCGACGGCCGGTTCGAAGAGTTGATCGAAGAGGCCGGCCCGGGCATCGCCGCGGCGCATGCCAGCCGCGGGTGTGCGTTCGGCGATTTCGACAACGACGGTGACGTCGATGTCGTGATCGTGAACCTGAACGAGCCGCCATCATTGCTGCGCAACGACGTCTCCGGAACGGGCCACTGGCTCAAGGTGCTCCTCGAAGGCGTGAAGTCGAACCGAAGCGCGATCGGCGCGCGCGTCACCGCCCAGTATGGCGGCCGCAGGCAGGCCTTGGAGGTCACCGCACAATCGAGCTTCTACTCTGCCGACGATCGCCGGCTCCATTTCGGCCTCGGCATGGCGGCATCCGCCGATCTGAACGTGCGATGGCCGAACGGTGCGATGGAGCGGATCGGCGCGGTCGAGGCGGATCAGCTGGTCGTGATCCGAGAAGGCTCCGGCATTGTTCGCAGGCAACGATTCACTGCCGCGGAACGAAAATGACGATGCACAGAGTCGTGCGCCTCGTCGCGCTGCTACTGCTTGTGATCGGGACGGCTGCCTTCGATTCCGGCTACGGTACCGGACGCCTCGAGCGCTCGCAGAATCCCTCTAGTGTTTCCACCTTTTCAAACCCTGTCGTCGCTGGCGACTTTCCCGACCCGTCCGTCATCCGCGTCGGCACGGACTACTGGGCCACGGCAACGACGTCGCAGTGGGCGCCGATCTTCCCGCTCCTCCATTCGACCGACCTCGTGAACTGGCGAATGGCCGGTGCCGTTTTCCAGGCGCCACCCGCGTGGTCGGCCGGCAGCTACTGGGCGCCGGAGATCGCACAGGACGGAGGCCGGTTCTACGTCTACTACACCGCGAGGAAGAAAGACGGACCGCTCTGTGTAGCGGTGGCAGACGCGGAGCGGCCCGACGGGCCATACACCGATCGCGGACCGCTGGTGTGTCAGGAGCTCGGATCGATTGATGCGGCGCCAATCCGCGACGAGAAGGGCCGACGCTATCTCGTGTGGAAAGAGGATGGGAACAGCCGCAAACAACCGACACCGTTGTGGGCGCAGCCGCTTTCGGACGACGGCCTGAGACTCGTGGGAGACAAGCAGGCAATCCTGCGAAATGAGGCGCCGTGGGAAGCCCACCTCGTCGAGGGACCGTACATCCTCCGCCGCGGCGAATGGTTTTACATGTTCTATTCTGCCGACGCGTGCTGCGGCCGTGCGTGCAACTACAAGCTCGGCGTTGCCCGCTCTCGCACGCTGCTCGGCACCTGGGAAAGGTATCCCGGCAACCCGATTCTCGCCGGCAACGCGCAATGGAAGTGTCCCGGTCACGGCAGCATCGTCTCCGATGCATCCGGGCGGACGTTCCTCCTCTATCACGCGTACGATGCCTCGACGTTCGAGTTCGTCGGCCGCCAGGCCCTTCTCGACGAGGTCACGTGGGACGCGGAGGGCTGGCCGGCGATCACCGGTGGCCGCGGTCCGTCCGCGTCGGCAGCGCTGCCATCAGTGTCGGCTCAACGTCGAACGACCGATTCGATCGAGGATGACTTCACGGCTGCGGCGCTGGATCCGGGATGGCAATGGCCCTGGGATCAGACGCCCACGCCGACCATCGACCGAAGCACGGGAGGATGGCTGCGCCTCGACAGCGGACCGATCGCGACCGTCGTCGCGGCCCGCCCGACGCGCAGCGGCAGCTATGTCGCGACCGCAATCGTTGACGCCGCGTCGATCACGCGCGGCGCTGCCGCCGGCATCGCAGCGTTCGGCAATCGGGACAACCTGCTCGCCGTCACCATCGAGCGCAGGCCAGAACCACCTGCTGCAGAGACACCGGCCGGCACGCTGACGATCGAGGTGTGGCAGAGACGAAAGACCGAGCGCCGCACGCTGGCGACGGCCACGATCCCGCAACAGGCCCTGATCCATCTTCGGCTCGCCGCGACAGACAGAACACGCTTCGAGTTCGCGGTGAGTCCGGATGGTCGCACCTGGAAGACGGTGGCTGGGGCGGAGGGCGGATACCTGCCGCCGTGGGACCTGAGCGTACGGATTGCTCTTCTGTTCTCCGGACCGCCGAAGTCCTCGGCCCGGTTCGGCGCGTTCAGGCTCGAACCGGCTTCGTGACGCACGCTTCAGCGGCTTTCACGGCCGCTCCTGAGAGCATTCAACTGGTGGATTCGGGCTTCCGACACTTGTGCCACCACAAGGCCGATTCGGGCGTCGTCGCGGATGGAAACCTGATCTTCGGAGCCAATGCATCCGCATCCTTCTGCCCGCCCTGGGGGTAGAATCCACCTCACGTGGCGAAAGAGGCCAATCTCACCGGTCTTCTTCGGGCGTGGAGCGACGGAGATCCTGACGCGCTTGCGGTCCTCGCGCCGCTCGTGCATCAGGAAGCTCCGCGAGCTGGCGCGGAAAATCCTGTCCACGGAGCGTCGGAATGCCCGCTGGGAACCAACGGAGCTCATCCAGGAATCCTACCTGCGTCTCCTCGATTGGCGAGCGGTGCGCTGGCAGAATCGGGCGCACTTCTTCGCGACGACAGCCCGGATGATGCGGCGCGTACTCGTGGACGCGGCACGCGCGCGCCGAAGAGTAAAGCGCGGTGAAGGGATCGACCCCATACCGCTCGAGGGGATCGACCTCGCCGCCTCTGATCGACACGCGGACCTCCTCGCCCTTGAAGACGCGCTGCACGCGCTGGCGGACGTGAACACACGCGCGAGCCAGGTCGTTGAATTGAGATTTTTCGGCGGCTGTACCGTCGAGGAGACGGCCGACGCGCTGGGAGTGTCCGTCAGAACGGTGATCAACGATTGGAACGGCGCCCGAGCCTGGCTCTTTCACGAACTCTCATCGAACGTTGGTGGAACCTGCGGAGCGGGCGAATCGCTTCCCGCGATGGCTCCGCCAGCAGCGTCCGAATGAGGCGCGATGCGCGTCGAAGAGTGGGAGAGGCTATCTGGCTGGTTGAGCGCATGGTCCTCGGCCGATGCGCCGGAGCGTGAACGTCTCCGCGCGCAACTGGCGGCCGAGCACCCGGACCTCAGCGCGACCGCCGACGCGCTGTCAACCGCAAGCGGCCGCCTCGCAGGCTTTCTCGAAACGCCCGCCGTCCTGCTCGCCGCACGCGATCTTGCGAACGAGGCTGAATCGGATCTCCTTCCCGCCGGCTTCCTGCTGGGTCCGTATCGGATTTCAGAACTACTGGCGCGCGGTGGAATGGGCGACGTCTACCGAGCCACCGACGTGCGCCTGCAGCGACCGGTTGCGGTGAAGGTCCTGTCGCAAGCCACGTCGAGCGATCCGCAGCGCAGCGCTCGCTTCATGCAGGAAGCGATGATGACGGCCTCGATCGATCATCCGAACGTCATCCGCGTCTACGACGTCGGCCTGATGGGCGATCGCGCCTACCTGGTGACGGAGCTTCTCGAGGGTGAAACGTTGCGGGCCAGGATTGCGCGCGGGGCGATCCCCACCGAAGAAGCCGTGGGGATTGGCCTGGAAGTGACAAGGGGACTCGCCGCAGCGCATGCCGATGGCCTCGTGCACCGCGACCTGAAGCCGGAGAACATTTTTCTCACGCAATCGGGCACAACGAAGATTCTGGATTTCGGGATCGCGAAGCTCGCTCAGGATGAAACCGTTCGTGCTGGTACCTCGACGCTCCCGGGTGTGGTTCTTGGCACAGCCGGGTACCTCGCGCCCGAGCAAATCCGCGGCCAGTCCATCGACGCCCGTGCCGATCTGTTCGCGTTCGGCGCAGTGCTCTTCGAAATGCTCACCGGCATCCGTGCGTTCGACCGTGCGCACATCGTCGACACCCTCCATGCCATCCTTCACGATCGTCCGCCCGACGTTCTCGCCGACCTCGATCTGCCGCCGGCGCTTTCCGAGGTTCTAACTCGTTTGCTCGAGAAGTCGCCCGACGCGCGCTTTCAATCGACTGCGGATCTGATTGCGGCGCTCGAAGACCTCCAGATGACCCGGCTCGAGTCGACGTCGACCGCCACCCGGACGAGGCCGCCGCTGGTCACGCGCCGTTCGCCGCATTCGGGTGCGCGCGCTCGCCCGACCCGGTGGTTTGCGGCCGCGGCATTTGGTGTCCTGCTCACGAGCATCACGATCGGCTGGTGGTGGCAGTGGCGGTCCGGATCGACGTCATCCAAGACGCTCCCCGTCACCCTCGCCGTCATGCCATTTCGGAGCATCCCTCCGGGCAGTGATGTCCTTGAGCTGGGCCTCGCGGACGTCTTCATCAACCGTTTGAGCCGGCTTTCGGAGATCCGTGTGCTGCCGCTCACTGCGACCGAACGTCTGCGGACGGGAGATGATCCGGGCGAGGTGGCACGGCGGCTTGGAGCGACACACATGCTCTCCGGGAGACTGCACCGCGAGCAGCACGGGTTCGTGCGCGCGACGGTTCAACTGGTCTCTACATCCGACAACCGGACGATCTGGTCGAGCCCGGTGGACACCGACGCATCGACTCTCTTCGCCATCCAAGACATCGTGGTCACACGGGTGCTCGAAGAACTCGCGCCGCAGCTCACGGCTGGGGCACGGCGCGCACTGGCGCAGCCTGGCACGCACAACAACGACGCCTACGAGGCGTACGTGCGCGGTCGCGCCCATGCCGCGAAGCCGGCGAGGGCCGAGCTCACCCGCGCCGTCGAACTCCTTGAACGCGCCGTGGAGCTGGATCCCGCCTACGCCGACGCGTGGGCAGCACTCGGAACGGCATCCAGAATGTTGCCGCTGTTCGATGGCGTACCAACAGAGGCATTTGTCAAAGCGAAGCGGGCGGCGGCGCGGGCGCTGGCGCTCGATGCCGGCAACGGGGAAGCGCATTCGGTGCTTGGCACCGTGGCCTTCTGGCACGACTGGAATTACCGGGAAGCGGAGAGGCTGCTCCGCCGCGGGGTGGAGCTCCAGCCTAGCTCGACCTATGGATACGTCACGTTGGCGCAACTACTCTCGCATACTGGTCGTCACGACGAAGCGCTCGTGGAAATTCGCCGCGCCCGGACGCTCGATCAGGCCTGGCCACTCCTGAGATCACTCGAAGGGCAGTTTCTGTTCATGGGAAGAAACTATGGCGCGTCGCTCGCGCGCCTCGATGAAGTTGTCGCCGTTGAACCGCAACTCTCCGCCGGGCACATCATGCGCGCCTACCCGCTGTTGGCTTTGGGCCGATACGCAGACGCGATTCACTCCTGCGAAACGGCCCTCGAGATCAATCGCAAGCTGGCCGGGTCGGCGATGCCGCATTCGTTTACAGTCGCATTGCGCGGCTACGGCCTGGCGCGAATGGGCCGCACGGCGGATGCCGAAGCGGTGCTGGCAAACCTGCGTACGCAGGCGCGCGACAACTACGTGCCGCCACATCACATCGCTCTCCTTCTGCACGCCCTCGGCCGAAATGAGGAGGCGCTGGCACAGCTGAGCGACGCGGTGAACAGCCGTGATCTGTTCGTGACGTTCCTTGGCGTCGACCCAAAATGGGACGAGCTGCGGGACGCGTCGGCGTTCAGAACGCTTGTGGCCCGGGCCAACCTCCTGGACGTCTCGGACCGCGCCCGCCGTTGAGTGCATTTGCCCGCCTCTGCCGTTGTTGCGCGCCTGCCTCACCTGTGAGCGACAGGCCCTTGCACTCTTTTGACGCGCCTGTCGCCTGTACAACTGAAGGCACTCACCAGGAGGCGACGATGCTACAAAAGGCTTGGGTCACGCTCGCGGCAGGCGCATTGATTGCGAGTGGTGGAGGCTCCATGGCGTCGGGCGGCGGCGCGGTCGCGCGGGAGAACGCGGGCGTCCACTGTACCGACGCGACCATTCGGGGCACCTACGGGATTCAAATGCAAGGGACCAATCCTGTTCCGCCTCCCCTTGGCGGAGGGATTCAGACAGTCATCGGCGTGGTTGTACGCACATACGATGGGACTGGCAATTTCACGCAAGTCGACAACGTGAAGGGCTCTGTCACCGGAATCGTGCCCGATCGGCCGGGCTCGGGAACGTATCAGGTCAACGACGATTGCACTGGTGTGACGTTCTTTCAGCCGGGACCGGGCATTACGCTCGAAGAGCGAATGGTGATCGTCAATCACGGGCGAGAAATTCGGACGATTGTCAGCAGTCCGCAAGCGGTGATGATCAGCACCGAGCAAAAGAGAATCGACCGTCGCTGAAGCTCGCGTACGGGAGCTGCCACGCAAGGCAGCTCCCTTCTGCGCGGCGCGCGTCGCTGTTCCTCGAGCGCCTTGGCCGGCGTGTCGGCGGGCATTCGCGCGTCAGCCAACGTTGACTTCTGCCAGTCGGAACGTCGAATCGGGCTGGCGAATTTCGTAATGCGATGAGAGATGGGACTGGTGGTCAGCCCCAGAAGACACGATGGCCTCGCTTCTCCAGCGCGCTAGCGACCGCCATCTCCGCGGTAATCGGGACAACCTTCTCGCCGTCACCATCGAGCGCAGGCATGCCGCCGTGGGACCTGAGCGTACGGATTGCTCTCTTGCTCTCCGGACCGCCGAAGTCCTCGGCCCGGTTCGGCGCGTTCAGGCTCGAACCGGCTCGAGATGCACGCTTCACGGCTTTCACGGCCGCTCCTGCAATCTGCACAGCTCGGACACCGACGTGTGTCAGTCGTCGGTTCGATTGAGTCGGGTCCCCACCGCCCATCCAACGAGGGCCATCAGCCAACCGATCCAGCCGAGTCCCCTCGGTACCAGGTCAATCCAGGAGGCAAACACCAGCAACGCGCCCACGAGATACAGCAGCCAACTAACCCGCTCGGTCTTCACAGTCTCTGTTTTAGGCAAGCTAAGTACCCTACAAAATCGCTGTAATCGCGCACCGATTGCAATGACGATGCCCGAAAAGTGTCTCTGCGATTACAGAATCGGTTGTGCTCGGAAGACCTCGTGCGCGGCAGAGCTCAACGCGGTGCGCGCCTCGAGCATTTGCTAGGGTGAACTGTGAGCGCTTAAGAACCAGGAGATTCTGGGGGCATCGCCAGCGCCTCGTAAAACTGGCAGTGACGCGCGAAGCCGAGCGACTCGTAGAGATGCAGCGCCGCGACATTGTCGGCGCGGACGTTGAGGCCGATCGTCTCGACGCCGGAGAGCTCGCCAAGCACCGCGTTCGTCACCAGGCGCCCGAGGCCCCGCCCGCGGCGGTCGCGCCGGGTGTAGACATTGCCAATCGCCGCGGCGCCTTCCTCCCGCGCCAGCAGGTGCGTGCCGGCGGCCGCCACAAGCGCCGTGCCTTCATAGATCCCATGGAACACGCCGTCGGCGACCATCGAGGGAAAGAAAAAATCGGGCGACTCGCCCGAGGATTCGCCGTCGGTATACAGGTCCTGGAGCGCGCCAACGTCGCCCGCGCCCAGCCGGTTGGTGACTCGGCCCGGCGACGCGAGGCGATCGCCGGGCCACAGCATCCGCCACATCAGACGCGGTGACGACACTGCCGCGTGACGCGCCACTTCATCCAACACGTCGCGCTGCACCTGCAGATGCACGGGCCCGGTCACGCTGGCCAGGGCTTCGTGGACGCTGCCCGGGCCCATCGCGAACAGGATCGCTGAACCGTAGTCCTGCACCACGAGCGTGAGGTCCGGCGCGAACCACAGGGTCTTCGGGAACATCGGCGGCGCGAGATCGCCGAGCGCATACACGCTCCAGGCGGGGTCGCGGCGGAGGAGGGCGCGAATCTCGTGCTTGTCGGTCAGACGGGGCATCAGGCCAAAGACGCCATCACTATAACTCCGCGCCATCGAGCGTCGCTCAAACCCTCACGACGCCGAATCCGAACGCGATCGCGCTCAGCCCCAGAAGACGCGATGGCCTCGCTTCGCGAGCGCGCTGGCGACCGCCATCTCGGCGGCTTCCGCCTCCGTGCGCGTCTTGAACGGACCAATCCCCTTCATCAGGTCGTAACGCAGCCGAACACCGAAGCGATGCGGCTTTGCTGCCGCGAGCCTGCCGCCGGCCTTGTGCTGCTCGAACCGTTCTTCCGGCGAGTGGGCCGTCTGCCCCACATACAGCGGGGCAAAGGCGCACGGTACTCTGACGCACCTGCGGTCGAGCTCGACGATGTAAACCGCATACGCAACTGGCGTCGGTCTTCGGCTCGATCGCTTCCGCCTCTTCGGCATGCCACGATGTATATCGGCAGATCCCGGAAGCAAATGGCGTCCCTAGTCCCCACGCTGAGCGTAATCCACGCCGCGCTTGCTCAACTGTCCAGGGTGATGATGACATTGCCAACCTTGTTGCCCGTGGCCACGTATTCGAAAGCTTCGGCAATCTTTTCCAGCGGATACCTTCTATCGATCACCGCCGTGAAGCTGCCTCGTTCGGCCAGATCTCTGACGAAACCCAGGCTCGCCCTGATATCCCTGGGTGGGGGGAACGCAACCTTCTTTCCGCCCAGTAACGGTGTCGTCAGCGCCAGCAACAGGTTTTGCAACCCTCCTGATGAGGTATAGACGCCGGTGTCGTTCAGGATCGGTTTGCACTTTCCAAATGTGCTCGTGCCCACGGCATCGAGAATGAGATCGTACGTTCCGCTGCCCTTCGTAAAGTCCTCGGTTCTGTAGTCAATCACTCTTTCAGCGCCCAGGGACCGCACCAGCGCGCCGTGCTCGCCACGGCAGACGGCGGTCACGGAGACGCCCTGGTATTTCAGAAGTTGAACCATCGATGAGCCGATGGCACCAGTCGCGCCATTCACGAGAGCTGTGTGGCCGCGCCTGGGGTTGACGGCACTCACGCCATTGAACGCGTAAACAGCTCCCTCCACGCAGGCTGCTGCCTCCTCATACGTCAGGTTGTCTGGAATGATTGCGATCGCCTTGGATTCGGGGAAGGCAAGGTAGTGGGCATGGGACCCGCTCCCGAAGACACCGCCGAATCCCATGACCCTGTCTCCCACTTTGAGCGATTGCACGTGTTTCCCGACGGCTTCAATTTTCCCGGCGAAGTCCGATCCCGTCACCGCCACGCGCGGTTTGAGCATACCCGTAAACAGGCGCATCATGAATGGCCGGCCCGAGAGAACATGGCAGTCAGTTCTGCTGACCGTTGTCGCGTACACCCGAACGAGCACTTCGTCGTTCGCGGGAGTGGGACGTTCGACGTCCTCCACGCGTAGAATTGACGGTGATCCGTATCCTGAACGGACGGCGGCTTTCATACGCGTCGCCTCGCCCGGATCGATCGAGTTCGACAGTTCGATTTCCGGCGCGGTTCGCACCTTCGTGAAATCAGTTGCTGTTCGTCCGCGGCGGGCGTATCTTCAGTTCCTCCGAGAAGGAATCCTATGCTGATAACAGAAGGGCTTGCGGCAGTTGTCGCGCTGGCGATCGGCATAGCGATGGCGCGAGGGTTTTGGGGACTATACACGAATCGTTCGGAAGGTCTTGGCAGGGTCAGCCAGCGGTGGCTGGCGGTGCATCGGTACGGAGAACTTATGAACACGGACTCACAGAGCTTTGGGCGGCGTCTACGGTTGGGTCGGGAAAGCCACGGAATTTCGCTGGAGGCAATCGCTGCCTCCACCAAGATCAGCCGGTCGCTGCTCGCGGATCTCGAGCGGGACGACGTGTCGAAATGGCCACGAGGGATTTATCGGCGGGCGTTCATTCGTGAATACGCCGCGGCGAGCGGGTTGCCGGCCGAAGAGGTAGTCACAGAATTCAACGAACGCTTTCCCGAGGAGGGGACACTCAGGGCAGACTCCTCGAATGAGCTCCGAATGACGCTCGCCGAGGATCAAAAGCCGGCGCTGAACAGTGCAGGGCGGCGGCTGTTGGTCGCCGCGTTCGAGGCCTGTGCCATCGTGGTTTTGGGATGGCTGCTTGCGCTTGTCACAAAGTCGGAGTTCTGGACGGTTTGCGGCGCGATCGCGTTGACCTACTACCCAATAGTCGCGGCCTGCTCGACTCGGGTTCCGGCGCTCGGGTGGCCGGCGGTCACGCCGCTGTTCACCGTGTTAGGGCGGCGCTACAACATGCCGTCCAGCCGTGACTTGATCCAGCTGGTTCTGCACCGAACGCCCGTACACAGCGCAGACGAGCGCACCGCGTGACTGGCCGGACCGGGGCGCCCTCCGCACCCCGGTTCGCGTCGGATTGACAGCCTGGAGACCCGGCGGCTCGTCGACGCCTGCAGTTCTTCCGCGCGCCTGCTATCGATCCGTGCCCCGCCTCATGACGCGTCCATCCGATAGAGACCAAGGTCGCTCTGGCGGGTCTGCCCAGCATGTGCGCCTCGGCTCCGCGTGTGCTCTGCTACTCTAGACGGCTCGGCCGGACCGAGGAGGCACGTGACCTTTTTCGAAGCGGTGGCGGCGGTCGACAGGTTTCTGTTACGGGTGAACCGACCGGTTCAGTACGCGGTGATCGCCGCGACGGTCCTGCACATGATCACCGTGGCGATTCCGAACGTCCCAAAGCCGTACGTCGACTACGCCCGCTACCCGCTGCTCAGCGGCGTTCACCAGTACGATACTTACGGCACGGACACGATCGGCAATTCGTATGTCGCCAAGGTCGTGTTGAACGATCCGCTCGACATGTACACCAAGGCGCGCCTTGAACAGACACCGCTCGAGAAGGCGACGTGGACCCGGGAGGCGTCAGCTCCCTATCCGCCGGCGGCCTTGCTCGTGGCGGCGGGGCTGTATGCCGTGGGGACGGCGATCGGGATCGGGTTCTACGGCATGGTCCTGCTGCTCGCGGCGCTCTTTGTCGCGATGTCCCTCTGGTATTTCCTGAACACGCGGTGGTACCTCTTTCCCCTCTTGTACCTGAACTTCGCGTACTTCGGCTACCGGTTCGTCTACGTGCAGGACGACACCTATCTCGCCATGCTCGTCGTGGTCATGATCGCGCTCGTCATTGCCCACGGGGTCCGCGGGGCCCGCCGGGCCCGCTCGACGCGCGACGCCAGTCACCTCCTGATGGCGCTCGCCATCACGATGAAGCTCTCGCCGGCGGCCTACGCGTGGCAGATCCTGACCATGCGGCGTCGCACCGCGATGATCTTTGCCGCGATCCTCTTCGCCGGTTTCGTCCTCCCCTACTTCATCTGGGACAACTACCTGACCATCTTCAGGTTCCACGAGCAGGTCAAAGGCAACATCTACGACACCATCGCGGCGGTCGCGCTGGTCGTGCCTTTCACGATTGTGCTCTGGTACGTCGAGATGCGACTCGGGTTCGACATGGAGGATCGGATCGGGTGGTCGCTCGTTCCGTTCGCGATGTTTGTCGGCATCAAGATGCGAGTCGCCCGGCACCTGCTGATCGTGCTCCTGGTGCCGGACAAGCGGGGTCCGCGCAATATTGCGGCAGCGATCGGCCTCGCCCTCTACGCCGCGGCTCCGGATGTGTTCCGGCTCGGGTCGGTGCTCTACATCACGACCGTTCTGCTCTTCGCATTCCTGGCGTACTATCTGCGGAGAATCGGCTGGGCCACGGTTCGCGACGACGCGCGGCATCCGCTGCGCACCGTCAGGCTGCTGCTGTCGGAGCCCCGACCAGGTTCTCTGGCGGCATAGTCGCGGTGACTGACTTGAATGCGGACCTGATGCGGGCCATCGACTACTGGGTCGGGATCCCGCTCACGTTTCTCCTCACCATCGTCTCCCGCGTCCAGCGCGCGATCGGGCTGGCCACTTCTCCGGCCGGCACGCCGCGCAACATCCTGTTCATTCAGCTCGCCGAGATGGGGACGATGGTCGTGGCCTATCCCGCGCTCAGGAAGGCGCGCGAGCTCTATCCGGACGCGACACTGCACTTTCTGTGCTTCAAGCAGATCCGCTCGAGCGTGGAGATCCTCGAGATCATCCCATCCGAGAACATCATCACCCTGGACGCGCATTCCGGCCTGTCACTCGCGCGCGACACGCTGCGGTTTCTGTGGCGGGCCCACCGTCGCCGCATCGACACCGTGATCAACATGGAAGCCTTTGTCAGGTACAGCAGCCTGCTGAGCTACCTGTCTGGCGCGTGGCGGCGCGTTGGTTTCCACCGGTTCAACCAGGAAGGGCTGTACTGCGGCGACCTGCTGACACACAAGGTGTTGCACAACTCGCACGTCCATGCCGCGCACACGTTCCTCGATCTCGTGCACGCGCTCGACGCGCCGCCGGGCCAGGTGCCGCGCGTGAAACGGTCGACGACCATGGACTGTCTCGACGTTCCGAAGATTTCGACCGACGCGAACGCGGCTGCCGACATCTGGCGAAAACTCCGCGCGATCCATGCCGACATCGGACCGACCCGCAAGCTCGTCGTCCTCAATCCCAATGCCAGCGACAAGTTTCCCATGCGCCGCTGGCCGCTCGAGTCGTTCACCGAGCTCGCTCGTCAGCTTCTGGAGGATCCCGAGGTCTTCGTGCTGATCACGGGTGTGGCCAGCGAGAAGCCAGACGCGCAATCCATGTGCGCGCAGCTGGGCTCGCCACGCGCGCTGGACCTCACCGGCCAGACCACGATGACCGAGCTGCTGCATCTCTACGATCTCGCGCAGGTGCTGGTCACGAACGATTCGGGACCGGCTCACTTCGCGGCGCTGACACGCATTCGCGAAGTCGTTTTCTTCGGGCCGGAGATCCCCGAGCGCTATCGGCCGCTCACGACCAACGCGGACGTGATCCACACCGGCTACTCCTGCAGCCCGTGCATCGGTCCGCTCAATCAGCGGCGGTCGCCCTGCAACGACAACGTGTGCCTGAAGAGCATCCGCATCGACGAGGTCGCCGTGCTGGTTCGCTCGCGTCTCGAGGAGGCGCGGTCCGCAACTGCTCCCGTTGGCGGTGCTCGCTGATTCGTAGAAAGCCAGCAGTCCGACAAGCACTAAGCACCCCCGCGTGCGTGACGGGCCGACCATAGGCTTGCGAGAAGAGGCTCAACTATCCTCGCTTCGTAGGTGAAGCCACCCGCCGCAAGGAACCAACCGAAGATGAACATGAATGCCGGGCCCAACGCCGTAGACGGCGAGCCGCCCTGTTGAGACTCTGAAATCAAAATCAGCAGACACGCAGCTCCAACGCCGCTCATCCAGATAATCGTGAAGACGAGAATGAACAGACGGAGCCTCATCCTGACGGCGATGCGGCATCCGCCTGGGGCCGCGAAGATCTCCCCGCGAACCTGGGGAAGGAATGAATTCCGGTAGCTAATCGCTCGCTGAACGTCGAACGTGCGGGCCCCCACCTCGCCCTCGAATGGACGGGTGGCGGCGCCGGAGCCGAAGGACCGCCGCCTCGATCTCCGAGGGTGTTTTGTCGCTCACAAGCTCGTAACTCTTATACGGAAGCAGGGGCATTCGTCCGTCCAAGGTTGACGCGCCCATCGCCGAACAGATATCGATACCCCGCCACGACGGCGAACGCGAGGGCCGCGCCGGCGAGCGTGTCGAGGACGTAGTGGAAGCGCCCGTACACCGTGGCGATCATCACACTCACGGTGATTGGGATGAGCACGTACGCCAGCCGACGCTGGTGCCGCCACGCGACCAGGCTCACGACGACCGCACCCGACACGTGCGCGCTCGGAAACGCGCCGCCGCGGGCGCCGCCGCGCGCCGACATCTGATGAACGAGATCGAAGAAGAAATGGCCGGAGAGCGGCGGGCCCAGGCGCTGCGACAGGTAGTACGGGCTGTCGACCGGCAGCAGGATGAAGAACAGGTAGCTCCCCAGCAGCACGGTCGTGAGCATCAGCAGCAGCTCGCCGAAGGCCGCCCGCCGTCCGCTGACGTACCAGTACGCGGCCACCGATGGAATGACGATCACGTAGGACAGGTAGCAGAAATGCAGGTACTCGGACAGCGGCACGAACGCCAGCCGTTCGCTCAGGTACACGCTCGGTTGCCCGCCGAACAGCGCCGACTCCCAGGCCGGAATCGTCGCGGTCAACCGCCAGTCGCCAATCGCCGGCGCCAGCACCTCCACTTCCTTGTAGAGGAAAGGAAACAGCACCAAGGGAAGCCAGTCCCGAATCACGCGAAGGATCCACGCCGACGGCCTCGCGCGGTTCAGGATCAGCAACGACGCAGAGAGCGTCAGGTGCACCGCGACCAGCCAGCCGCGGCCTGGAACGGTATTTCCAAGGATCGCCATCAACCCGGCCGTGATCGCCAGATACGACGCCGTCAGCGTCGTCGTCCAGCGCGCAACATCAGCGGGCGGCATCCGGCATTATGATCCGAGTCGTTATTCCTTTGTCTCTTTCGTTCGCGCGACGAGTTCGTCGGCAATCGCATTGGCCTGCTTCTCGAGCTGGGCCTGAACGGCATCAAAGCGCACGCTCATGTCCCGCCTCAGTGCTCGGGCGTTCCTCACAGCTGCCACGAATACGCCGGTGACGATCGCGACCAGGGCCAGGCAGAGGCACAGCGGGATGAGCCAAGGCATGTAGTTTTAGACACCGAGAACCGGCCGAGAGACCACCAGCCGACCGTCCACGATATAACGCGAGCGAGTGCGGTCTCTGAACCAGTTCTCGGCATGCGGTAGCAGCGCGGCACACCGCTGGATCGGGCGCGCTACATCAAGCGCTCGATGCCCTCTGAGGCGGTCGACCAACGTCGGAGCGGCGCGGAATGGGGCCACGCCAATCGGCCACCAGGTCCTGGCGGCACTGAGGCTTGCGACGTGGAGAGTTCCGCCCGCAGCGAGGAATGCCGGGACTCCCGCTCGCGGCTCGATGTACAGCTGCACGGAGAAGAGCGCCTCGCGCTTGCGATTGAAGAGCACGGCGAACACCTCAGCCTCCTCTAATCGCCGGCGTCGAAACTCGTATCGCACCTCCTCCCGCCGAAAGGGCGTGTCACTCGAGGAGAACCCCGCCGCGTTCAGCACTGGCACCAGCTGCTGATTCATGGCCACACAGAGTTTTGCGAACGCACCTTTTACGCGCACCGCTCCGCCTGACTAATAGTAGGTCGAGTGAAATAGATGAGCTCTTCAGAGTCTGCGCCGCTGAGTAAGCCACTCCCGGGAGTCGAGTCAGGGCTATAGTGCTCTGGGATATGGGACAAGCCGCCCAAGCTGGACGTCCGCTTCCACCGGGGCCGCGCGGGGTTCCGCTCCTCGGGGTACTGCCGGCTCTCAGGCGCGATCCAACAGCCGTATTCACGAGCGCCGCTCGTCGCTTCGGCGACGTCGCCTACCTCAAAATTGGTTCGCGGCGCGGCTTCCTCATCACCAACCCCGCGGATGTTCGTCACGTCCTGCAGGACAACGCGCGCAATTACCACAAGAGCCCGCTCTACTCCAAGCTGCGGATGGCACTTGGCAATGGGCTGTTGACCAGTGAAGACGAGTTCTGGCTGCGTCAGCGGCGCATTGCGCAGCCCGCCTTTCACCGCCAGCGTGTTGCGGGGCTCGCCAGGGTCATGGCCGAGGCGGCCCAAGATACCGCGGCCAGGTGGCAGTCGATCGCATCGCGCGGGGAGCCGGCAGATGTCGATGAAGAGATGATGCGTCTCACGCGTACCGTCGTGCTCCGTGCCCTGCTCGGCGCCGACCTCGGTCCGTTCTCGGCCACGATCGACCATGCCTGGACCATCATCAATCAGCATGTCGGCGAGAGCTTCTGGTCGCTCGGCTTGACCGATTGGCTGCCAACAGCGAAGTACCGACAGTTCCAGGCCGCGCGGGCCGTGCTTCGGGGTGCTGTCGATCACGTCATCAGCCAACGCCGGAGCAACCCGTCGGCCGACGGCGATCTGCTTTCCATGTTGCTGGCGGCGCGCGACGAGGAAACCGGGGAGGCCATGACCGACGAGCAGCTGCGGGTTGAAGTGACGACGTTTCTGCTGGCGGGTCAGGAGACGACGTCGTTGGCACTGACGTGGACCTGGTATCTGCTCTCGCAGCACGCCGCGTCGCAACGGCGACTCGAGCAGGAGATCGACACTGTGCTCGGGGGACGTCCGCCCGAGTACGCCGATCTGGTCAATCTGCCGTATACGCGCATGGTGATCGACGAATCGATGCGTCTCTATCCGCCGGCGTGGGGCTTCTCGCGACAGGCGCTCTCCGACGACGAGCTCGGCGGGTTCCATCTGCCGCGCGGATGGCTCGCGTTCGTCATCCCCTATGTCCTGCATCGGCTTCCCGCTTACTGGCAGGATCCCGATGCCTTCGATCCCGAGCGCTTCCTGCCGGAACGCAGTGCGGACCGTCCGAAATTCGCCTACCTGCCGTTCGGCGCTGGGCCACGACAGTGCATCGGCAATCAATTCGCTCTCATCGAAGCGCAACTGATTGTGGCGACGCTGGTGCAAGGCTATCGGCTTCACCTCGTGCCGGGACGCACGGTTGAACCTTGGGCGCTCATTACGCTTCGTCCGCGGTTCGGGATGCCGATGATGATCGAACGGCGGGCGCCGTGGCCCATCGCCGGATCAGGATCGTTACGCCCAGCCGTGTCATCATTTGGGGCAGACCACCCTTAGTGGGCGAAGCCATTATGAGCGACGACACTCCTCGAACTCCGCGCCCTACTCCCCCGAGGCACCAGCGCCCTCCGGATCGAGAGGAGATTTGGGATCTCTTCGTCGACGAACTCGATCGACGTGGCCAAGCGGGCTCGGCGGCAGACGTCCTCACCCCCACAACGCTGGATCCGAACGCGCCGAGCGGAGTACGGTTCGGGGATCTCACCCGGGTGGACATCGACAATCTCGCGAAGATCGCCGGGAATCTGGGCAGGCGAGGCGATGTCGTGAAGACCATGTGGGAACAGACCCAGCAACAGCTGAAACAACGGAAGAAGTAGTGTCTGCCGACAGCGAGTAGCGAGCCAGGAGATGACCGCCCTCGCCGGCGCGTCAGCGCGCGAACCGTCCGACGCCAAGCAGCCTGGCGACGATGAGGGCCAGCGGCAGCCCGGCCAGGGTCATCAGGACGCCCATGCTGATTTCCGAGCGAATCTGTCCAGGCGGGATCAACGCCGCGCAAAAGAACAGCCCGACGCTGAAGCCGATCGCCGCGCCGCATCCGATCACGATCAGGTCGCGCCAGCTCACGTGATGGGGCAGGCGAAACCCGGCGAGCACCGCAACGCCGGCGCCGAGCAGGATGCCTGCGGGCTTACCCACCAGCACCGCGATCGGCAGCGCCCAGGTTCCTTGCTCCAATGTTCGCAACGGCACACCGGCGTTGACGAGGCCGAAGAAGAAGAGCGCCAGCTGCGCCGGGTATCGCCAGAACACCTCGAACTGGCTGAGGGTGTCTTTCGCGTCGGGAGAAGCATCGACGAAGAACCCGGGGTCGCGCGCCGCATGCGGGAGAAACGGCACGATCAGGACCAGCGACAGCGCTGGATGCAAGCCGCTCCAGTAGAGGGCGAACCATGCCAACGCCCCGGGGCCGACGAGATACGGCCAGAACGAGCGCAGACGCAGGCGACGGAACGCCATCGCACCGGCCATGGCGAGCAGAAGGATCAGCAGGCCGGCGGTCCAGTGGGGTTCCCGGTTCGGACTGAGGAGCGCCAGCGCCACGAAGCCGAACGCATCGGACGCAATCGCCAGCAGGATCGCAAACGGGATCGCGGCGTGCGAGCGCCCGAAGATCAACCGGGCGGCGAGATAGCAGACCGCGACGTCTGCCGCCAGCGTCACCGGCCACGCGACGCCGAGCATCGGTTCGTCCAGCGGTTCGACGAGGGCCAGGTGAATCAGCGCCGGCACGAGCCCCACACCAAGCGACGCGATGACCGGCATCAGGACGCGCCGCCACGAGTGGAGGACGCCTCCAGGCGCGGTGGCTTCGACCACTTCTTTCGTCATCACGGCAAAGAAGAACACCATCGCGACGTCGTTGACCGCGAAGGCCGCCGCGTAGCTGAACCTGAAGTACGACTCGGCAGAGAGGTTGGCCCAGGCGAGCGCGATCGCCACGCCGAGCGGCAGCAGGAGCAGATGTTCAAGCGCAAATTGCGACAGCCGCGGAACGGTCCTGCGCCAGCCACGTCGACGGTGGCGCGCGGATTCATCGACCATGGGATGGACCTCGTGCCCTCGTCGCTGACCGGCCGCGGGCATCTTCATGGTCGAAACGCTTCTCGACCACCGCGGTTCGATGGATGACGCCGGAGTCGACGGTGCGGCCAGCCCTCGAGATCACCGAGAAGAACATGTCGTCGTCTGACACCTCAACCAGCATGAAGCTCTGATCCTGGTCGAAGTAGGCCGCCGTGTCCTCGTCGGGGCGCATGTTGCCCTTTCGCAACTGGCCGGCCGAGCCCGACACGAAATAGTAGATACCCTTCTGCGGCTTGACTCGCTCGTACACGTGATCGTGCCCGGAGAACACGACGTTGACGCCGTATCGCAGGAAGATCGGCTCCAGGATGACACGCAGATCGACCGACGAGCCATGGCGGGCGGCATTCGAGTAGAGCGGATGATGGAAGTAACAGATCTTCCATGGCTCGTTGGCGTCCCGGAGCGTCGTCTCCAGCCATTGCACCTGCTTCGCATCGAGCTGCGTGCTGTCGAGTACGACGAAACGCACGTTGTTGCGAGTGTAGGTGTAGTAGCGCTGCCCGTCCATGTTGTACAGCTTGTACGACACGTTGTCGGGCCGGTCATGGTTACCAAGGCTCGCCCGAAACGTTACGCCGGCCTGCAGCAGCGCGGCATACGGCTTCTCGAACTTGTTGACGAAGTCGGCTGGCTTCTGTCCGCCGTACATGTTGTCGCCCAGCATGATGACGAGGTCGTAGGGAAACGCCGCATGGGCGGTCGCCATCTGCCGCGCGACGTCATACTGCGGCTGATCGCCGGTCCCGTTGTCGCCAATTGCCGCGAACTTCAGCGAGCCGGGCTTGTTCGGGAGCGGAGAGGCCTGTTCAGACGCGCCGCCAGCCGCCATCGCGGCCACGACGAAGGCCAGCGGGACGATTCGACGTCTGTAGCCGCGGCCGGTGGGGGGCACTGGGCAGTTATAAGGCGTCGAGGATGAACTGATGATGACGCAGAGACACGGGCCAGCTCAGCCTTTCAGTGCCCGAGTGTCTCCTCGTCATCTATGACCTCGAAGAGCGACATCACCTTCATCACGAGCAGGACGCGTCGCAGGTGCTCCGACGGGCGTAAGAGAACGATCTGTCGATCGGTCTTCAGGCGAAGGTCGACGAGCGTACCCACCCCGCTGCTATCGCACGCGTGGACATCGGCGAGATGGAGGACGAGCGCTCCTCCGTGGCTACCGCGTCGTAAAACAGCGTCGCGGAGGGCGGCGAGGTCCGCATCGAACGTCAACGATCCGCGGAGCCGCAGCACCGGCACACCCGCGATCGAGTCGACCACGACGCTAAGCCCGGTCGTCGTCATATAGCGCCATGCTTTTTTTGATCCTCCCCCGCTACGAGCATGGCGTGGACTCGATGAATGCCCGATGACAGACGCTCGACGACGTGGCCGGTCGTTCGTGAACGCTCGATCAAAGCCGTCGTGTCACAAACGGTTCATCCTCCATGTGCAACATCGGTGTAACGACCTAACGCTCGATCGCGCAAACACGCTCGAGAGGGCTCATCCGTGAAGGAGTTCGCGTGCGTCTCAGGCTGGTGCCGCTCGTCTGTGGTCTGCTAGTAGTGCATGGGAGTCTCAGCAGCGCGGAGGCGCGGCAACTTGACGCGCTCGCCTACCGCTTCAACGCGCCGCGCGAGAGCATCGCGCTCGACCCACCGGGGCGTCCGACCGTTCCGCCGCTGGATTTCGTGCCATTCGTGGAGCTCTCCCGCTCGCACCGGAACCTGTCCTGGCGCAGGCGGTTGCCTCCGCTCAACCACCGCCGGAGCCCGCGCACACCGGATTCGGCGCGCTCGTCCGCAATACCGCCGGTGATTTCGTCGCCTTCCCGAAGCGAAAATCGACCTGGGTGATCCTCGGTATTGGCGCGGGCGCTGCGGCGATCGCTTATCCGTTCGACGACGAGCTCAACGGGTGGTTCCAGAACGCCGATGGGCTGAAAAAGGCGCTCAAGCCGGGGAAGTATCTCGGCTACAGCTGGGTGCAGGGTGGCGCGGCCGTCGGCCTCTACCTGGTTGGCAGGTACGCGATGAAGCCCGTCGACGGCAGCCGAACCAACAAAGTTTCCCATCTGGGGTTCGATCTGCTGCAGGCCAATCTGCTGACCCAGGCCTTCACCTACGGCATCAAGTACGCGGTACAGCGCGACCGGCCGACCGGCGAATGCTGCGCGTTCCCCTCGGGGCACGCGTCGGTGACCTTTGCCACTGCGGCCGTTCTGGAGCGGCATTTCGGCTACCGCGCGAGCTGGCCGATGTTCGTGGTCGCCGGCTACGTCGCCGCCAGCCGGCTCACCGACAATCGTCACTTCCTGAGCGATGTCCTGTTCGGCGCGGCCCTGGGCATGGCCTGCGGGTGGACCGTCGTCGGCCGGCACGGCCGCGACAGCTTTGCTCTCGTCCCGACGCCAATCCGCGGCGGCGTCGCGGTGGCCGGCTCGTGGTCGCCTGGAAGGCGCGGACTCTCGACAGATTGAGACGGCGCACTCCGTGGACGGCCCGCTCTGCCTAGCCTCTGGCGCGACCTAGAAACAGGTACGCCGCTGGTACCAGGTACAGGGTGACCAACGTCGACAAGCTCAGGCCGCCAATCACGGTGAGCGCCAACGGCTTCTGCAGTTCTGCGCCCGCACCAGCTCCCAGAGCGAGCGGCAGCAAACCGAACAGCGTGCACAGCGTAGTCATGAGAATTGGCCGCAAGCGGACCCGCGCAGCCGCGAGGATCGCGTCGTGGAGTGCCATGCCTTCGCGATGTCGCCGATCTGCGAAATCGAG
>CAVYZR010000007.1:0-138974 GCA_963773005.1 uncultured Acidobacteriota bacterium | reverse complement strand
ACGTCAACTTTGCGACCGCCGATGGCACGGCAACCGCCGGGACCGACTACACGGCCCGTATCGGCACGCTGACGATCGCTGCGGGGGCGGCCTCCGGTAACATTGCCATCACCCGCTTCGGTGACACCGTGCCTGAAGCGAACGAGACTCTGTTTGTCGACTTGAGCGGTCCCACGAATGCGACGATTGCGCAAAGCCGTGGCACCGGCACTATCACCGATAACGACGGGACCGTGACCGTCACCGCGCCCAATACCGCCCTCACGTGGACAGCTGGTTCGGCCCGCGTCATCACGTGGACCACCTCGAGCAGCTTTACGGTCGGCACCACGTTTCGTGTCGAGCTGAGTCGGGACGGGGGCACGACTTACGAGCTCCTCGCGGCGTCGGTTCCGAATGCCACGTCGACTAGCGGCAGCTACAATTGGACAGTGACGGGGCCGGCGACGACACAAGGCCGCGTGCGCGTCACCTGGACCGTCAACAATCGCGTCACGGATATCAGCAACAGTAACTTCACGATCGGGCCCTGACGGGCCGGTCTCTCGTAGCGCGAATGATCACGATTCCCTCGCCCAACGCCGCCGCGTGAACTAGCAGAGGCTAGGGGGCTCCGGAGTGTGTGCCGTTGCGCAGAAGCACGCCCTTCACTAAAGATCGTCGTCGAGAAGTCCACACTGCCCGTCCGGACTGCCGAATCGCTCAAACGGGTTCTGCACGCGAACGGCGAAGCTGCTTGTGCGGTCTCGTCTGCTCTAAGATTTCTCGATCAAGGACCGATCGTGAAGTTACTGTTGCTGATATCCGTCACCCGGCCGTTGACCGTCCACGTCACGCGCACCCGGCCCTGCGTCGTCGCGGGTCCCGTCACGGTCCAGTTGTAGCTGCCGCTGGTCGACGTGGCATTCGGCACCGACGCCGCAATGAGCTCGTATGTCGTGCCCCCGTCCCGACTCAGCTCGACGCGGAACGTGGCGCCGGCCGTGAAGTTGCTCGAGGTGGTCCACGTGATGACGCGGGCCGAACCGAGCGTCCACGTGACGGCCGTATTCGGCGACGTGACGGTCACGGTTCCGTCGTTATCGTTGATGGTGCCTGTTCCACGGCTCTGCCCGCGATCGTCGCATTCGTTGGACCGCTCAAATCGACGAACAGGGTCTCGTCCGCTTCCGGCACCGTGTCGCCGAAGCGCGTGATCGCGATGTTGCCCGAAGGAGATCCCGCCGCGATCGTCAGCGTGCCGGTCCGGGCCGTGTAGTCGCTCCCGGCGGTCGCCGTGCCGTCTGCGGTAGCAAAGTTGACCGTCGTGGTGGCCCCGCTGACCGCGGAGAGGCTCACGACGAAGGTCATGGTCGTGCTGCCCGAGTTCGTCTCCGTGACCACGGGGTTGCTGATGGTCAGCGACGGCGGGGTGTCGTCGTTGACGATCGTGCCGGTCCCCTGCGAGGTCGCGATCGTCGCGTTGGTCGCACCGCTGAGGTTCACGCGGAACGTTTCGTTTGCCTCGTACAGCGTGTCGCCCGGCACGGACACGTTGATGGTCCGAGTCGTGTCGCCCGGGGCGAACGTCAACGGTGTCGTCGGGATGGCCGTGTAGTCGCCGCTGGCGGTCGTGGCGGTACCGTTCGCGGTCGCGTAGTTGACCGTCACCGGCCGGCCGCTGACGGCTGACAACGTGACCGTAAAGGTCGCCGTTGTCGAACCGGCATTCCCTTCTGTCACCGAGACGTTATCGATGGTCAGCGACGGAGTTGCGTCGTTGTCAGTGATCGTCCCTGTGCCGACGGCGGTCCCGATGGTGGCGTTGGACGCCTCACTCAGATTGACCGTGTAGGTTTCGGCACTCTCATCGAGCAGGTCGGCCACGACCGGGACGACGATCTGAACTGTGGTCGTTCCAGCCGGGAAGGTGAGGATGCCGCTCGTCGCCGTGTAATCCGCTGGCGTTATCGCCGTGGCGTTCGCGGTCGCGTAGTTGACCGTCACGGTCTGCCCGCTCGCGAGCGACAGCGTCACGGTGAAGGTCGCGTTGACGGCGCCCGTGTTGCCTTCAGTCACGGTCACGCTGTTGATGGAGAGCGACGGCAGCGGATCGTTGTCCGTGATCGTTCCGGTTCCCTGGCCGCCCCCGATAGTGGCGCCGCTTGGGTTAGTCAGGTTCACTACGAATTGCTCGTCCACTTCGTCCCGGGTATCGCCGGCGACAGGCACCGTCACCGGCTGTGTCGTCATGCCGATGGGGAACGTCACGACGCCGCTCCGGGCGGTGTAGTCGCCCGGAGCCACGGCCGTACCGTTCGCGGTCGCGTAGTTGACCGTCACGACCTGCCCGCTTGCGGCGGACAATGTCACGGTGAAGGTCGCGTTGGCCGTGCCCGTGTCGCCTTCGGTCACCGTCACGTTGTTGATCGAGAGCGACGGTAGCGTCGAGGCGTCGTACGTCACGGTGTTGTCGGTACTCGTCGACGCACCGTTCCCGTTGCCGGCCGCATCGTGTGCTACCCCCGCACCCACCGTCGCGCTGACAGTTCCGCTGGTGGTCATTCCCCTGACCGCCACGTTGTACGACGTCGGCCCGCCCGTCACCGTCGTCGTCGTCGCTCCCGCCGTCCCGCCCAGTGACACGTCCGCCGGCCCGAAGTCGGCGACCGGCTCGCTGAACACCACCGTGAAGTTGATCGGCGACCCGCTGGTCGGGTCTCCCTGGCCCGTCGCCTGGTTGATCGTCACCGTCGGCGCGGTGCCGTCGTACGTCACCGTGTTGTCCGGTACTCGTCGACGCCGCGTTCCCGGTTGCCGCCGCGTGTGCGCCACGCCCGCTCCCACCGTCGCGATGACCGTTCCGTTGCCCGTCATCCCGCTGACCGCGACGTTGTAGGTCGTCGTCGTCGGTCCGCCCGTGACGACCGCTGTCGTCGCCCCCGCCGTCCCGCCGAGCGTCACGTCACCCGTCGCAAAGTCGGCCACCGGCGCACTGAACACCACCGTGAAGTTGATCGGCGACCCGTTGGTCGGGTCCGCCTGGGCCGCCGCCTGGTTGATCGTCACCGTCAGTATCGAGGTGTCGTACGTCACCGTGTTGTCGGTACTCGTCGACGCGCTGTTTCCGGTGCCGGCCGCGTCGTGCGCCACTCCTGCGCCCACTGTCGCGATGACCGTGCCGTTTCCCGTCATCCCGCTGACCGCGATGTTGTACGTCGTCGGCCCGCCCGTCACCATCGCCGTCGTCGCCCCCGCCGTCCCGCCGAGCGTCACGTCCCCCGTCGCAAAGTCGGTGACCGGCTCACTGAAGACCACCGTGAAGTTGATCGGCGAGCCGTTGGTCGGATCCACCTGGCCCGCCGCCTGGTTGATCGTCACCGTCGGCGTCCCACCCACCGGCGTGTTCATGTCGGCCTGGACTCTCGGCTTACGCTCAACGCACGGTTGTAGACACGAATCTCGTCGAGGCTTCCCTGGAAGTACTCGCCCCACAGGCTGTTGCCCCCGATTCGGAGCGCCCCGGTCGACGTCAACAGCGCACCTGCAACGGCCCGGGTCCCCACTTGCGTCCCGTTGACGAACAGGCGCAGGGTCGTCCCGTCATACGTCGCCGCCAGGTGCGTCCACGTGTTCAGCGGCACGGCCGCCGTCCCGCGCGCATCGAGCCACACCGGTCTGGGCGGCCGAACGACATACACCGTCGGAACGTTGGTATCGACGTTGGCGTACAGGTTGTACACCTCGCCCCGCGGTCCGCTCCTTGATCAGGACGTTCCGCCACACCCCGCCGCCGCTCGCCGTCGGATTCACCCACGCTTCCAACGTCATGCCCGTCGTTAGATCGAGTGCGTTCGCGTCTGGCACCGTCACCCAGGCGTTGACCCCGTTGAACGACAGCGCACTCCCGAACTTGCCCGCCGTCGTTCGCGTCACATTGCTCAGCGTGCCGGTCAGATTGTTGCCGCTCGCATCCAACGTCGTCGTGCCGCTCGCCTCATCGAATCCATACGCCGCCACCAGCCCGGTGCGTGCGACGGCGAAGCTGACGGGGAAGTCGCTCGGGATTCGCATTGCTGGCCGCATCCTGGCAGCGAACAAAGAAGCTGTAGCTGCCGCCGTTGACGAGACCGGTGACGACGGTCGTGTGCGCGGTGCCGCCGGTCGTCGTGAAGATACCCGTCATGGCGCTATACGACACCCCGGCAGTCGTGCTGTAGCGGCAGTCGGCGGCCTCGTTGGTCGTCAGGCTCAGCGACGGCCTGCGTCGTGCCGGCCGGCAGCGTGCCGGAGGGCTGGCCGTTCGAGAGCACGGGTGGGCGGTGTCGCCAGGGCGACGATGCTCCCGCCCTCGAACGACAGAATCTTCACCTGCGGCCCTCCAAAGACGGAAGCCGCGATACCGGGTTGACCGCTGGAGTAGATCGTCCCGGTGGCGGCGTGGGTGATCACCAGGGTGCCGTTGAAATAGACGCGATGCGTATTTCCCTGGGATTCCAGACGGAGTCGCCTCGGTGCGGCGCCAATGTCAACGCTCGCAGAAGCTAAGAGCACGAAGTTCAAGGCCGCTGGAATCATCCACCCGGTAGAGCCGCACTTCGCCCGCATAGGCGATGGCCAGGTAACCGCTTCCGTTGCCTGCACCCTGTACTCGTGTGGTGACGCCCACCCAACTCGACGCGCCTGGGTCTTGATCGTACGTGATCTCCGAATATTGATTCGCCGCCATTACGGGCGTCACCCGCCGTGCCTGGCGCATTCGCACCAACGGCAAACGCTCCATTGTCCTTGCGCAGGTCGGCCCACGACCCCGGCGAATCCCAGACGCCATTCTCGGAAAGCGGATTTTCGATGCCGACGAAGCTGCTGGTCGCTGGCGAGGCACTCGCCACCGAGAACGAAATGACGAAGTCGTCCGTGTTCTCGGTCCCTACCGTGTCGGCGCAGCGGACATAGAAGCTGTAACTGCTCCCATTGGTCAGCCCCGATCACCGACGTGGCGTGCTGCGTGGAACCCGTCGTCGCAAACGTGTTCGGCATCGAACCATAGCTCACGCCGGCCTGCGCGGCGTACCGGCATGTCGCGTTCTCTTCCGTTGTCAGGCTCAGCGTCGTCTGCGTCGTCCCCGGTGCGAAGACCGTTCCGGCAGGCTGTCCGTTGGACCGAACGGGTCCGGCAGGTCGCTTGAAGCCACCGATCGGTGTGAACGTGATGACGTCAACGCTAGTGACATTGCTTAGGTTCGTGGCCAAGCGGTGCGGCTGAAGGCACGAACTGCCCGCTTGCGTTCAAGCGGAAAAGCATGCTGTAGCCTTCGTCGCCGACGATGATGTTGTAACGCGATGGGTCAGTTGGTGTAGGTGCCGGTTCAGCATCCACGCCAAACGGAATCAGCCAGTTTGCTCCGAGACCGATGTTCTGCCAGACGACGGAACCGTCCATGGTTGTGCCCTCCGCCGCGCTGTTCCAGGTGGCGTCGGACCTTGGGAAACTCCAGCCGTCACAACCCTATGGACGTGGCCGTGGACTGTCCCGTCGTGAATGACGTCACCAATGGCGTAGGTGTGATTGGATTGCCACGGCGGGGCATTGGTGTTCAGGACCGTCTGAACATTGCTTACCAGATCGATTCGGAAGATACCGGGCGGTGCACATCCATAGAACGTCCCGGCGGGTGGTGGGAAAACTAGGAGACGTGGGCACAGGATAAGTAAAAACCGTCGTCAGGATGTTCCCATTCGGCTCGACGGTCACACCCATCGGACATCCCACTGGGGAGAGTCTGAAGCACTTGCGGCGCTGGTACCGCGGAGCCGGTCCCCACAACAGAGTCTGCGTTCCATTCGGAACGGGCTGGATGCGGACGATGGCTCCTTTGCCGCTGAACGAGCTCATGTCCGCCACGACAATCGTAGCGGGCACGAGCGAGTAATCGATGGCAATGCCGTATGGATGCGCCAGGTATGACCCTGCTGACGTCATGTTCTGACACGCAACGTTCGGGAGAAAGGTATTACAGGGGTTGCCCGACGCGATGAGCACCTGCGACCCGGTCGCAGGATCCACTTGAATGATTTTGCCGGCTTCATTGATCGCAGGGTCGTCGTTGTCATAGCCGCTATCGGCAACGTAGATGTAGCCGGTAATCTTATCGACGCGATCGCCCATGGATCTTTGAATTCTCCTCCTTGCGACAGGACGCTCTGTGCGCCAGTCACGGGATTGACGCGGATCAGTCCTCTTCGTCTATTGGCGACAATAATGTCACCGTCCAGCGCGAGTGCAACACCGACGGTCGAGCTTCCCAGGCTCCAGCAGACCGCCCTGGGAAATGACGGTTTTGACCCCGGTCGCAGGATCGACAACG
This sequence comes from uncultured Acidobacteriota bacterium, assembly GCA_963773005.1. GTDB lineage: Bacteria > Acidobacteriota > Vicinamibacteria > Vicinamibacterales > 2-12-FULL-66-21 > DATBJJ01. The sequence continues at coordinate 132,627 of CAVYZR010000007.1, read as the reverse complement.
CTGATACTGGACGTGGTCGGGTTCCGCGACCAGGATGTCACCCAACTTGAGGATCACGCTGGCCGATGTCTGAGTTGCGGTGACGGTCAGCATCAGAATCATCACGCCCAGCATGTGAAAGGACTCTCTCGTTGTCAGCCACCGGCTGGAACTGTGAGCGGACCCGCTGGTCATTGATGAGACTCCTGCACGGCAACTAGGCTGCAGACCTACCGGCTTTCTCGATGGTCTCGCTGGATAGGGGGGCCCGCCGCCGCTCCACCGCCAAATGCCTTCGCTTCGTGGGTCGATTAGTCGGCATCAGCTTCGGGAATGGAAGGGAAGTTGCGCAGTTTAGAGGCCACAGGAGCAAGAAATGCGCCGAGACAATGGCGACTTATCCCGCTGAACCCCATCGGGTGCGCGAGTAAAGGTCAGAGATTGTCAGACTTCAGTCGCCAGGACGTAAGACAAGAAGCCGCGTCGGCAACACAGGGACAACTGCGCGTGGCCCGGGCGCAACTCACTCTGCTACGGTCTCAAGGCTGTTGGATTCGGGCAGCCATGTCCGCTTGGATTTCAACGGCGGTGAGGGCTCGATTGTAGATGCGCACCTCATCGAGCCGGCCCTGGAAGTATTCGCCCCACACGGCGTTGCCACCCAGCCGCAACGCACCGGTCGACACGAGCAACGCTCCGGACAAAGCGCGATTGCCGACTTGGACGCCATTGACGAACACTCGAAGCGTCGTCCCATCATACGTGGCCGCCAGATGCGTCCAAGTATTCAGAGGAATCAGGCTCGTCGCCCGCGCGTCCACTGCCGCACCCGGCTGGGCGGCAGTGACGACATAGACCGTCGGCGCGTTCGTATCAGCATTGGCATAGAGGTTGTACACCTCGCCGTTCGCGCGCTCTTTGATCAGCACATTTCGCCACGTCCCTCCGCCATTCGCCGCGGGATAGACCCAGGCCTCGAGCGTCATGCCGGTAGTGAGGTCCAGCGCGGGAGCGTCATTCACCGTCACCCAATCGTCGACGCCGTCAAACGCCAGCGCGCTCCCGAATCGCCCCTGCGTGGTCCACGTTGCGCCGCTGATCGTGCCGGTGTGCCCCATGCCCGCCCGATCGACCAGCGTCGTTCCCGCCCCGTCGTCAAAGCTGTAGGCGGCGACAAGTCCAAGAAGGTTGTTGACCAGCACGTTGACCACCGGGGCGGTCCCGACATTTCCTGCAGCGTCGCGCGCACGGGCGGACAGCGCGTACGGCCCACCGTTTGGCACACTTGTCGACGGCCAATCGATGCTGAAGGGGACTGACGTGTCTTCTGCCCCGACCGGTGCGCCATTCAGGAGGAACTGCACACCCACGACGCCGACGGAATCGCTGGCTGAAGCGCTGACCGTGACCGTTCCGAACACGGTCGACGGTGCCGGAGCCGTCAGCGCGACGGTCGGGGCAATCGTGTCGGGCGGCGGCGGATTGGCCACGCTGAACGTGACCGCGAGATTGTCACTGTTGGCGTTGTTTGCCGTATCCAGACACCGCACGTAACGCGAGTAGCTCGTGCCGTTCGCCAGCCCTGTGAGCACGGCGCTATGACTCGTCCCTCCGGTGGTCGTAAACACGTTCGGCTGACTCGCATACGCGACCCCCGGCGAGGCGCCGAACCGGCACGAGGCATTCTCGTTCGTTGTCACGCTCAGGGTCGTCTGCGTTGTTCCCGCCGGCAGCTGCCCGCTCGGCTGTCCGTTTGAGCGCACGGGCGCAGTCGTGTCCGCTCCGCCGACCGCAATGGTCATGTCGAACTGAATCTCGGCTTGCGTGAGGGCCCTGTTGTAGATTCGGATTTCGTCGAGCCGTCCCTGGAAGAACTCGCCCCACACGCTGTTGCCGCCGATTCGCAGCGCGCCGGTCGTCGCAAGGATTGCCCCCGTGATCGGCCGACTGCCAACCTGCACACCGTTCACGTAGAGGCGCAGTGTCGCACCATCGTATGTAGCTGCGAGGTGCGTCCAAGTGTTTAGAGGAAGTTGACCTGTCCCACGAACATCGAGTGCCGACGCTGGTTGACTGGCCTGAACCAGATACATCACCGGCACGTTCGTGTCGGCGTTCGCATATAGGTTGTAGGCTTCTCCACCTGCCCGTTCCTTGATGATGATGTTTCGCCAGGAGCCTGCGCCGTTGGCAGTGGGGTATACCCACGCTTCCAGTGTCATCGCCGTCGTGAAGTCGAGGATATTCGCGTCGGCGACCGACACCCAGTCGTTCAGACCATCAAAAGTCAGCGCATTTCCAAACTTTCCTTGAGTTGTCCAGGTAGCACCGGAGATTGAGCCGTCCAGATTGTTGACAGTCCAGTCCTCGGTGATAGTGCCAATCCCCTCGTTCATACCATACGCGGCCACTAGCCCGGTCGGAGCGACGACTTGGGAAAAATTGGCAGTATAGGTCGCTGGTCCAGCCGGCGCAGTGACGTTGTGCGTTGGAGCACCTGTGTCGGACCACGAGGAGAATTGGTAAGTAAGCCCACCTGATGACTGCGGCGACGGGGCACTGACAGAGTTTGTCGATCCAATGATCACCGTGCGGCTGAACGGCGTCGTCTGCGCACTGCTGTTGACCCCCAGCTGCAAACCTGACGGAGTAGTCTGGAACGTCAGAGCCACCGTCTGCGGATTGAGAACGACGCTCGTCGAGCCTTGCAGACCGCCCGCATCGGTCGCGGTCAATCGCAATTCTAGCCACGAGGGGTACTCGTGATCCGGCGCAACGAAGGACCCGCTTGCGACACCGACGTACTCGGTAATGCTGTGCTCGTGACAGTTCGATGGGCAGTGATGCATGATGACCGCCCAGCGCAGCGCAGAATTCGGCAGCGGTCCCTGTTCGGCGTCGCCGGCGCTGCCGGAAAACATGATCGGGTCGCCAACCTTCCATGTCAATGAAGTGATCGGCGTGGCGATTGACGGCGTCGGGGCCGTGTTGTTTACAGTGATCACGGTCGACGCCACATCCGAGAGCCCCTGGCCATCGCTGACGCGAAGGCGCACGGTGACCGACAGCGGTGTGCCCGTCGTATAGGTGAATTGGGCTGCCAGGGACGCCGCGTCGTCGAACGCGCCGTCGCCATCGAGATCCCACGCGTAGGTGAGTGGCAGCCCTTCTGGATCGGCCGAGCCAGCGGCGCTGAAATTGACGGTCAGCGGAGAGGCGCCTGACGGCGGGACAGCCTGGATGACGGCGGTAGGAGGCTGATTGCCCGAGTTGTACTGAAGACGATGCAGACGTTGATCGTCGAGGCCAACGTAGTAGATATCTCCTCCGGGACCAGAGACGAGATGCACCGGGCCCTCACGGGGAGCTCCGGGGTTCGTCTTGATCGTCACGATGTCTGCGGGATTCGGTTGTCCCCCAGCGCCGAGACGCATGGCCCAGATGCAGTCCCGCGAGTAATCAGAAAAGAACAGCGCACCGTTGTACGCCGTGGCGTATTGACCACCCCCCTGAGGATAGAAGGCCAAACCGGATATTGAGGAACTGCCGGTTGGGCATGCCTCGCCGGCCACAATCCTCGCGCTGTGGTTGTAAGTGAAATGCGGAGATGTCAGACCAGACTGGGCGGCGGGTTCGCCGTACAGCGTCTCGCAGATCGCGCGGTTGGCGCTGTCATAGCCCGATTGTCGTCCCGTTCCCTCGTAGCACGGCCACCCGAAATTCTCGACGAGCTGATCTGACGGATTTGGGATTCGGTTGATCTCTTCCCATGCGTTCCAGCCCACGTCACCAATCCAAACCTCGCTGGTGGACGGCCTGATCGTAAATCTGAATGGATTTCGGAGCCCGTGCGCTACGATGCGTCGGGCCTTTGCGTCGGTGTCGGCGAACAGAGGATTGCTGGACAGGGCGGCTCCCGTCTCCGGATCGATCCGAATGATGGCGCCATCCAGGGTAACCAGATCGCCGACGGTTCGAAGATCTTGGCTGCGCAACGCACCGCCTTCATTCGCCGGATCACCAGGAGGTGGGTCAGCAAGCGGCGATGACGGCGGGCCATAGTCGACGTAGTTGAAGCTTGCGCCATCACCGGCGCTCGCGTAGAGAGCCCCATCGGCGCCGAAGGCGAGGCTGCCGATGGAATGACTTGGAAACTGCTGCCACCAGTCTTCGACGAGCACCTGTTCATTGGCCGGCCCCAGCGGCGTGCCCGAAAATCCACTCAGGTTGAGGCGAGACAAGCGACCGGTTACGACGCATCCGCTGGCCGTTGGGCCAGGCACGCTTGGACACACATCTGCCGTCGTATCGACGCCGCCCCAGCGCGGTGCTGGAATGGCCGGCAACACTGCGTCGAAGGTGTAAAGCACGTAAACGTATGGAACAGTGGGGAAGTTGGGATGTAGTGCCATGCCCAACATTCCACGATCCCAGAAGTTGTGCACGTTGATTCGCAGGTCGACGACGACGGTCGGGGTCGTGTCGGCGAGACTGTCGTAGACCTTGATGCGTCCGCTTTTTTCGGCGACGAAAATTCGGCCGTCGGATGCGAACTGGAGCACGGTCGGCGTCTCGAGTCCAACCTGGGCTAACGTTACGTCCTGGAACCCCGGTGCTGCTGTCGTGAACGACCAGTTCACGGGCAGCATCAGGTTGCCGGCTGAGATCGCGCGCACCGCTGATTGAGACGGTGTACGTCTGACTGCCTTCAAGCTCGTTGTTCGGATCGAGGGCCGCCGTACCTCCAAGCGGGTCGTAGGTGAGATTCGCCGGCTGTAGAGTGCCGCCGGCGTTGCGCAGTTCCATCGTCAGAGTGGTGGGCTGCATCGCCTCACTGAAAGTGACTCGGACCGTGATTGCCGTCGACACGCCGCTCGCGTTCAGTCCAGGCGATTGAGCAGTCAGGGACGGGGGAACCGTGTCGGCACCCTGCGCCGCGGGTGCGGGATTCCACGGCGAGCCGACTACGCCAAGGCCGAGGACCGTGACGACCAAGCGTACTAATGTCCGTCGCACTGACCATGCCTTGGTTGCGAGTACTTCACCCGCGAGTTCCATCGGGCCTTGGTTGGAGATCTGTCTAAGAGACAGCGACATTGGGCGCCTTCCTTGGCCGCATGCTCGTAAGAATCCGGTTGTGGTTCCGCAGCGACCCGCGTCTGCCACGCCGGCAAGCTTCGGCTAAGCTAGTTCACTCCGATGTTCCCGCCAGCAAACGACAGGATCTTCACTTGCGGGCCACCAAAGACAGAGGCCGCGATTCCCGGCTGGCCGCTCGAGTAGATGGTTCCGGTGGCCGTATGGGTGATGACTTGGGTTCCATTGAAGATGACACGATGGTTGTTTCCGTCGGACTCGAGCCGCAGTTGTCTGGGCGCAGCGCCGATGTCGACCACGGCGGATGCCAACAGTGTGAAGTTCAAGCCGCCGGAGTCGTCGGTGCGGTAGAGCCGAACTTCGCCCGCGTAGACGATGGCCAGATACCCGCTGCCGTTTGCTGCACCCTGCACCCGCGTTGTAACGCCCACCCAACTCGCGGAGCCTGGATCTTGGTCGTAGGTAATCTCGGAATACTGATTCGCGAGCAACTGCGGCGATACCAGCCGTGCCTGGGCATTCAAGCCATCAGCGAAGGCGCCGGCGGCTTTTCGGAGATCGGCCCATGATCCAGGTGAATCCCATTTTCCACCTTCCGATAGGGGGTTCTCTGAGCCCGAGAAGCTGCTCGCTGTCGCAGGGGACGCGGCCACGGAAAATGCGATTACATAATCGTCCAGGTTGGCGTTCGTGGCTGCGTCTACGCACCGGACGTAGAAGACGTAGCTGCCGGCGGTCAATCCGGTGACCAGCCTCGCGTGCGACGTGGCACCAGTGGTGGTGAACGTGTTCGACATCGAGCCGTACGCCACGCCGGGTTGCACGCTGTACCGACACGTCGCACTCTCGTTTGTCGTCAAGCTCAACGTCGCCTGGGTGGTTCCGATCGCCAGAGTTCCGGATGGCTGGCCGTTGGACCGCACCGGCGGCGTCGTATCCGTCGTCGAACCGATGTTCCCGCCAGCAAACGACAGGATCTTCACTTGCGGGCCACCAAAGACAGAGGCCGCGATTCCCGGCTGGCCGCTCGAGTAGATGGTTCCGGTGGCCGTGTGGGTGATGACATGGGCTCCATTGAAGATGACACGATGGTTGTTTCCCTCGGACTCCAGCCGCAGTTGTCTGGGCGCAGCGCCGATGTCGACCACGGCGGATGCCAACAATGTGAAGTTCAAGCCGCCGGAGTCGTCGGTGCGATAGAGGCGAACTTCGCCCGCGTAGGCGATGGCCAGATACCCGCTGCCGTTTGCTGTACCCTGCACCCGCGTTGTAACGCCCACCCAACTCGCGGAGCCTGGATCTTGGTCGTAGGTAATCTCGGAATACTGATTCGCGAGCAACTGCGGCGATACCAGCCGTGCCTGGGCATTCAAGCCATCAGCGAAGGCGCCGGCGGCTTTTCGGAGATCGGCCCATGATCCAGGTGAATCCCATTTTCCACCTTCCGATAGGGGGTTCTCTGAGCCCGAGAAGCTGCTCGTTGTCGCAGGGGATGCGGCCACGGAAAATGCGATTACATAATCGTCCAGGTTGGCGTTCGTGGCTGCGTCTACGCACCGGACGTAGAAGACGTAGCTGCCGGCGGTCAATCCGGTAACCAGCCTCGCGTGCGACGTGGCACCAGTGGTGGTGAACGTGTTCGGCATCGAGCCGTACGCCACGCCGGGTTGCACGCTGTACCGACACGTCGCACTCTCGTTTGTCGTCAAGCTCAACGTCGCCTGGGTGGTTCCGATCGCCAGAGTTCCGGACGGCTGGCCGTTGGACCGCACGGGTTCATCGTTGGGACCGACCGGCTCGAAAGAGACCACGTTGACGCTCGTGACAAAACCGACGTTGTCAGCAACCGTTGCGAGTGCCGAACCATCGGCGTTCAGGCGAAACACCATGCCATAACCCTCATCACCGACGATGATGTGGTAGCGCGTCGGATCAGATGGAGTCGGCGACGGTTCGGTATCTACACCGAACGGAATCCGCCAGTTTGCTCCCAACCCGATGTTTCGCCAGACGACTGTGCCGTCGATCGTGATGCCATCCAGCGCAGAATTCCAGTTTGGCGCTGGACCTTGCGATACACCAGCCGTCACCACTCGATGAAGGTGACCCGAGCCTCCAACGCCGTCGCGGATGACGCTTCCCAGGGCGTACGACGTGCCGGGTTGTCTCTGCGGCGCATTCGCGTTTACGACCTGCTGCACGTTGTTCAGAAGATCAATTCTGAAGATGCCGGGCGCGGCACATCCATAGAAGGTTCCGGGCGGCGGAGGAAAAGTGGCAGAAGCAGGAACTGGATAGGTGAAAACTGTCGTCAAGATGTTCCCATTGGGCTCTACTGCAACACCCATCGGACATCCAACTGGAGACGTTTGGACGACCTGTGGCGCCGGCACGGCGGACGCCGGACCCCACAACAGAGTCTGCACGCCACCGGGAAAGGGCTGGATACGTACGATGGCTCCCTTTCCATTGAATGAACTCATGTCTGCTACGACGAGCGAGCCCGGTGAGGTCGCATAGTCTATGGCGATGCCGTACGGATGGGCGAGGTACGAACCGGCCGACGTAGTATTCTGGCAGGCCGCGTTTGACGGGAACTGTGTGCAAGGACTGCCCGACGCGATGAGTTGTTGCGCCCCGGACGCAGGATCGACGCGGATAATCTTTCCGGGTTGGTTGATCTCAGAACGGTCGTTGTCGTAGCCGCTGTCAGCGACGTAGATGTAGCCTGTGTCCTTGTCGATCGCAATCGCCCAGGGATCTCTGAAAAGCCCTCCTTGTGACAGGATGCTCTGTGCTCCAGTTGCCACGTTAATGCGAATCAGGCCTGTCAATCTGTGAACGGCGATGACGTCACCGTCGAGCGCGAGCGCGACGCCAATGGTTTTCCAGGAGGGTGACAGGAGACCTCCTTGCGAGATGACGGTTTTGACACCAGTCGCGGAATCTATGACGCTAATCGCAGCCGAGCCCGGTTCTGTGACGAGAATGTCCCCCAGCTTGAGTGCCGGCGCAGCGGCCGCTTGAATCGCACCAAACGCGTGAACAAGGACCGTGAATAGAGCGATGCCCACCGGCCGAGGCCCATGGCCGATTGAGCACCACCGCTGACACGCCGAGGTGAACGCATCCGTCATTGCTTTATCGACTCCTGGGACTCGTTGGCTCGCCCTGCACTAGTCTCATCCGGGGGACTTCATCCCCCGGAACCCCCTTACACGCTCGCTCGCGGGGACCCCGACGCCCCGCTCCGCTCGCGTGGCTCACTCGCCTTCGCTCGTTCGCTATTTCTGAGATAGCGTTTAGGCCTTCCGCATTTGGTGAACACGCTTGATGATCGAGAACGACTCTGGCGGTAGATAGCCGACCCGAATGTCAACCCAACAGCCAAGTCGAGTCGCCACGGGCCAGCCGATGGAGGCCGAGAATCTCAAGGTGTATCTTCAGCGGGTGATGCGGGAGCAACAAATATGCCGGCATGGCTTGTAATCAAGGACCTTATTCCATGAGGAGCTTGTACTTGCAACGCGGCGAGGACTCAAACGTTTAGGCGCGACAAGTTCGCGTCGACGATGCACACACCGGCGCGCGAATTATGGCGTAGCAAAAGGAAAACGCTCCTAGAGAGGCGGCAAAAGTCGCCATCACAAGCAACTTCTCATCAATGGTTGCTTCTTTCACTTCTGTGCCGTACGGAGTCGAATAGCGATGTACTGCAGCGGCTGTGGCGGGAAGCTGGCGAGCCCGCCCCCAACCCAATGCTCGGCGTGCGGGGTCCGACACTGGAACAATGCGACGCCCTCCGCGAGTGCCCTCGTGGTGAAGGACGGTTTGATTTTGTTAGTTCGTCGCGCGCAAGAACCGTGGAAAGGGATGTGGGACGTCCCAGGAGGGTTCTGCAACCCGGGTGAGCATCCCAGTCTAACCGCCGAGCGGGAGGTCTTGGAGGAAGAAGGTGCTCAGAAAACGACGGGTCTAGTGTGAGCTCGGCAAGGAGGCGAGGACAGACCGTGCGTCCTGCGCACCTTGGAAATCCGGCCTCAACGTCAGAGCGCGTTGCAGCGCCTCGCGCGCTCGAACTGTGTCTCCGCTCTTCGCGTAGGCGAGACCAAGGTGGTACAGGTACAGGGCGTTGTTCGGATCGCGATCTACACTAGTCTTTAGTGCCGGGATGGCGAGGCTCAGGAGGTTTTTCTTGTAGTAGATGAGTCCGAGAGTATTGCTCACTTCCGGCGATTCCGGCAGACCTCGCTGAGCCGTCTGGGCCAACTGCATCGCCACATCCAAGTTGGCGCCAGACTCGACATAGATCCAGGCAAGATTGTTTGCAGCGACGGGTGCCGAGGGATTGATCTGCAGAACCCGCTCGAATCGCACCCGTGCTTCCTGGGGCTTTCCTTGCGCCTCCAGTAGGATGCCGGCGAGTGTGAGCGCAGCGACCGGCTTGGGATCGCGCTGGGCCATCGATTCGAACTCGCTCAGCGCCGCGTCGAGCCGACCCTGCTTGACGTAGATTTCGCCCAACGCGGCATATGCTGGAAGGTAGCTCGCGTCCTTTTGCAGCACGCGACGCAGCAATTGCTCCGCCGTTTGGCTATCGCCCGTCGACGCGTACGTTCGGGCGCCGAGCATCAGCACAGCAGTCGACGCTGCCGGATTCTTGATGCGTTCGCTCAAGCGCTCTCTGGCGACAGTGACCTGCTTTGCGGCGAGATCTAAAGCGACCAGCCCGGCGAGGGCCTCAGTGGACTCAGGTTCCAGTTTGAGTGCGTGTTCGAACTCGGCGCGCGCCGCCACGAAATTGTTCCGACGCGCGAGCAGCAAGCCATTCTGAACCTTGACTGCGGCCGAACGCGGGTACGCGGCGGACAGCCGCGCGAGTTCAGTCTCTGCGCGCGCGAGGTCGCCGCGCGCAATCAGCCCGCGAGCGAGGGCGAGCCGCGCGTCTGCGTTGCCTGGCTCCGTTCGGACAGCATCCTCTGCGAAGCTCACCGATTCAGCGGAGCGACCGGTGGCTAGATGGAGCCGCGCAAGGGCAATCTGCGCGCCGGTCGCTCGTGGATTGAGCCGCAGCGCCTCCTTGAACGCCGCGATCGCGGCGTCCGTTTGGTTGCGCGCGGCCTGTACGCGTCCCAGTGTGAAAAAGGCGGCAGTGGAACCCGCATGCGTCTTCACGGCTTGCTCGGCCGGCGCCAATGCCTCATCGCGCCTGCCTTCGTCGAGCAGCATCGTGCTCTTGACCAACAGCGCCTGCAGGTCCGCGCTATTCGTAGTCAAGACCTGATCAAGCTTTCGATACGCTTCGTCGCGGCGTCCGGCAGCGTGATCGAGGGCGGCGAGTCGGACGCTGGCCATCGAACCCGTGTTCGCCGACGCCGACGTGGTCAGTGGCTCCAGAAGTTCTCGCGCCGAGACCTCGTCTCGTCGCGAAATATAGAAATCCGCCATGGCGATGGCCGCTTCAGGGGTCTTGGAGATCTCGAGGATTCTCTTCAGATATTTCTCGGCGTCGTCGGGCTTTTGTTGTGAAATAGCAAAGCCTGCCATCGCCCGCAACACGAGAAGATTGTCGGGTTCGAGTGACACCGCACGCGTCAGCGCAGCGTCGACATCTTTGGTCCGCCCGTTGACCCAATAGAAGTTCGCCAGCGCGAGAAAAGCTGGAGCCGAGCGCGGGTCCAGGTCCGTCGCCTTCTTGAAGGCGCGCTCAGCAGCGTCGTTGCGGCCTCGGTTGTGCTCGAAGACGCCAAGACTTGAGTAGCTGGCGCTCCGATCCGGATCGAGCTTGATCGCCTCTTCGATCTCGGCAACCGCGGCATCAAGATCCTTCAAACCCCCGAGGGCGTTTGCTAAAAGGATTTGCGACGGCACATCTTGCGGCGCAGTAGCCAGGCCTTTTTCGGCTCGGACTTTGGCGTCGTCGAAACGTCCGCCCAGAAGCAACAGGTTGCCAGCCTTGACCTGCACGTCCGGACGATCGAGGAGGAGGTCTGCGGCGCGGACGTATTCACCAGCCGCGAGTGGCATGTTGCCAGTCTTCAAATAGAGATCGCCGAGTCTAAGACGCAGCTCCCCGTCCTGTGGATCCGCCTGAATCGCGTTGCGGTATTCCACGATCGCCTCGGCCGTCTTACCCGCGGCGACGTATCGATCGCCGCTTTCTACTGCGCGCGCCTTGACCGCTTTGGGGTCGCGGGAGCAGGACGCCGTTACTAACCCGGCCACCACAAGGGCAAGGGACAGGATTGTAAGCTGACGAAACCAACTAGGTAGCTTTACCGGCATGAACGTTCAGGCGAACGACCTGTTCGCAGGTGTCGACATGGATGGTCTGGTGCGACAGACTTGCACTGAACGGAATAGGCCAACAGGACCTGTCAACGTTATTCCGGCCATTCAAGCCGCAACGCCCACATACTCAATAGTTTAGCAGTCTTGTTTTGGCGAAGCAAACTGGCGCGAAGCACGCTGGTGAACATGCTCCGACTCGTTGGGAAGTTTGAGGAGGCCTATGGGTCATGAGAGCCAGCGACTCCGTCACGAACCCTCGACCGGCATGGCGCGCGACTCATAGTACGCGAGCTTTGACCCGTTGACGCCAAATCCCTTGTGCGCCTCCGCTCTTGGCTCTTCATCGAGCGCGTGCGTGTGCTGGAACACCTGTGCGCCAGTGGTTTCAATCCGCACGGTATACGCAATCGGCAACTGGTCGAGCAGGGCACCCACCGCCTTGAGGAGGGCAGGCGCGAAGGCGTTCTCGTCTTCCGCCGTCAGCGATGATATGAATCGAATCTCCATGTTGGCCTCAATCTCTCCTCAAACGGGAACCCCCGGTGCCCGACGGTTTTGCAATCGGTGTTCCGTTCAACGACCGAACCAGAGTGCCGCGAAACCAACAACCGTCGATATCCTTGGGAGTTGTGGTCCTTCGCCGCGGCCACAAAAGCCAACTGCAGGGCTGACTTTTTCGAGCCAACCACCAAATCGCTCTTGCATTTTTGTCCAAAGGGAGCAGCTCCGTCGTCAGTCCTCAAAGAACGCTCAGGATTTGGGCGATTGCCAAAGGCATCTATTCAGATCTCCCAATGGCACGTCGCGTGCTAAAACTGTTCAGCTTCAATGTCATTCGTCCGACTAGATTCCCTTTCATCGGTCGAGCGTGTCTCCGTACCCGATTCAGGTCGAGTCGAGCGAGCGTCGCATATGGACCTCAATCCCGCCGACCTGAATAACGCGCTCCGAAGCCTTCTCGACGATGTTGCCCGCACGCTCGGCGTGCCGCTGGCGCTGTTATCCCGCGACCAGGCTGGCTGGCGGTTTGAGGCCGAGGCGTTTCCACCGAGACCGGTTGCCGACGCTCCGCGTTTCCGGGCGACGGTCAGCGCCTGGCCGACATCACCCGGTGCGGACGTCACGGACCAAAGCGGATCGCCGTGGACCGGGCTGCTCGCCGGCCAGGTCCGCGAGCGTGAGTGGCTGCTCATGTTGCCCGGAAACTCGGAGCGTTGGAACGCGGTTGCAGGTCTCGAAAGTGTGATCGGTCAGTTTGGTAACGGTCTCGAGGCGATCGTCCGGCTCGGTGACGAGCGCCACCTCGCCCATCTGCATCGCAGGCTTTATGCCTTCGTGCGCAGGCTCGGTCGGACTGCCGACGTTGCCCGCACCCACCGGTCGATCCTGGTGACGATGGCCAAGGAAGTCGGTGCGCAGACCGCAGCGCTCGCGACCTACAACGAATCCGACCAAGCACTCGTCATCTCCGCGACGCTTGGCTATCCTGCGGCGATTGTCGAGCACGTACGGATACGCCCAGGCGAGGGCATTATTGGTCAGGCGTTCGTGTCGGGTCGCCCGGCGATCCGGCAGCCGGACGAAGCGACACGACGCCTGCGTTATCGGACCGACTCGTTCATGATCGTCCCGCTCGTCGCATCGGGTCAGTGCCTTGCTGTCGTCACGCTGACCGATCGTGCGGATGGACAGGCATTCGAATCGCGGGACCTCGCATCCGCCCGTCTGTTGGCGGCGCCGGCGGCCCTGGCTCTTGCGCGTCACCGAGTCTCCGAGAGCCTCGACGAGCTGACCCGGGCGGCGACCGTCGACCCGGTCACCGGCCTGTTCAATCGCCGGTACTTCGAAACCCAAATTCAGGCAGAAGTGCACCGCGCGCGACGACAGCAGCAGGACCTGGCGTTGTTGATGGTGGACATCGACGACTTCAAGAGGATCAACGACACCCTCGGCCATCTTGAAGGCGATCGCGTGTTGCGCGACGTCGCCAACCTCCTTCGCCGGGGTGTAAGGATCTTCGACCTGTGCGCTCGTTATGGCGGCGAAGAATTTGCGATTGTCATGCCCGGAGCCACGCGGCAGGTTGCCCTGCAGGTCGCCGAGCGCATCAGGCGCAGCATGCACGACCGTTCGTTGCAGAGTCCTTCGGCTCTGACCGTCAGCGTGGGTGTTGGCTTGCTCGGTCCTGACCAGACTGAAGAGGATCTGATTGGCGCGGCAGACCGCGCGCTCATGGCCGCGAAGCGCGCCGGCAAGAACGTCGTGAAGACCAGCTGAGCCCGGGGGCTACGGCCTGCCGGCGCGAACCAGCGCCCGCACTGCCCGTGCCACTGAAGACGGTTGATGGCGGATCTTGCGCTCACCGTATTCGACGGCGAGATCGCATTCCACAATCTGCGCCCGGCCAGCCCACCGGAGAGGCGTCACAAACTTAACCGGCCTCGATCCCTGGAGCGCGTACCTCGCCATCGCCTCGGCATCGAGAGGTCGACGGTTCACCAGCACGTAATCGAACAGGTCAAAGCCGGCATGGAGTCGGATTGCCCGCAGGTGGTCGTCCAGGGTGTAGTGATCCGTCTCTCCTGGCTCAGTCATCAGGTTCGCAACGTAGATCCTCACCGCGTTCACACCGTAAATCGTCGACGCGATGCCCTCGACCAGCAGGTTGGGAAGGATGCTCGTATAGAGGCTGCCAGGGCCAACGACGATCCCGTGCGCGTTGACCAGCGCGCGCAGGACCTCGGGTAGCGGACGGGGGCTGGGCTCGAGCGTCAGGCGACGGATTTTCTGCCGTTTCGCGACGATTGATGTCTGGCCCGTTAGCACTTGGCCGGATTCCATTTCGGCGCGCAAGCGAATGTTCTCGGTGGTCGTTGGCAGGACGCGCCCGTGAAGACCGAGCATCTCACTCAGACGGCTGACCGCCTCACCAAAGTCGCCCGTAATCTGGCTGAGTGCGGTGAGAAGGAGGTTGCCCAGAGGATGCCCCTCGACGCCGGCCACAGTTTCGAACCGATGCCCGAGGAGCTCTTTAAGCGGCGACTCGCCATCTGCGAGCGCTGCCAGGCAGTTGCGGATGTCACCCGGCGGCAGGACGCCGAGCTCACGCCGCAAGCGTCCCGAACTCCCGCCGTCGTCTGTGACTGTGACTATCGCGGTTATCGTGTCTACTGCGCCCTGACCGACTCGATACGGCTGTTCACCTCGGGCGAGAGTGCTAAGGCCTTCGAGCACTGCGGGAAGTCCGGTACCTCCGCCGATGGCCGCGATGCGAGGAGAGGACTGCTGAACAGAGTCTCTGTCCGACGGAATAACGGCGTGACCGAACGGGAGTGGGCTTGGTGCCGCAGGCTCGACCGCCGGAACGGGATTCATGACGACCCGTTCGGCGCAACCTCTATGCCAGCATGGAACTGCTCGCATGTTCTGGCTCACTGGAAGTGTGGCACCGTAAAGGACTGGTGGAAGTCGGCATTCGGTCCTCTAAAAGTCTGCGCCTTGTCTGAAAGGCGTAGACTCGCCGCAGAGTTGTTTTGCCGCTGGCTGATTGACTGTGTGTTATTTCCGCACAGTTTGGCGCGCAAACCTTGACATTCTGGTAAGAAGGGCGCTATAAAAGCGACTTCCGGCTAACGGCGATGTAGCGCACTATGCAACCCACCAAGCTCGTTGGTACGAGTCCGTCCATCCTTACGCTCCAGGAAGAAATCTTCTACGCGGCACGCTGCGACGCCAAGGTTCTCATTACTGGGGAAAGCGGGGCTGGAAAAGAGATCGTCGCCCGGCTGATCCATGCCGGCAGCCCGAGAAGCCGTTCGGCGCTGGTCACGGTGAATTGCGCGGCGCTCTCCGAAACCCTTCTCGAAACCGAGCTCTTTGGTCACGTCAGAGGCAGCTTCACTGGTGCCTATCGGGACCGACTCGGTGCCTTCGAACAGGCGAACCGGGGCACAGTCTTCATGGACGAGATTGGGGAAACGAGCCCGCGGATGCAGGGGCTGCTGCTGCGGTTCATGGAGACCGGAGAAATCCAGCGCGTCGGTTCCGATCAGGTCCAGACCCGCGTGGATGTACGGGTCATCGCGGCGACGAATCGGGTTCTGGTTGAAAGCGTCGCCAACAAGACCTTTCGCGAGGACTTGTACTACCGGTTGAACGTTATCCACATTCGCGTTCCGCCGCTGCGTGATCGCGTCGAAGATATCCCTGTCCTGCTCGGGTTTTTCCTGGACCAGTTTGCGAAGCAATATCAGGTCGAGTCTCCGGCCCTTTCGGTCGATGCCGTACAAACGCTCTCCGATCACCCGTGGCCAGGCAATGTTCGGGAGTTGAAGAACGTCGTCGAACGCCTGGTGGTACGGGCTAAAAACGGAGAGATTGGCCGCGACGACCTGCCGCTCGAAGTGCTGCGTTCGACCCCTGTCGTTCAGCCAGTGCCCGCGACCCCGGCCACGCGGCCGGCGTCCGACATGCTGTTCGAACGGATGGTGAACGGCGGGGAGTCGTTCTGGTCGTGCGTTTACGCGCCGTTTATGGCGCGTGACCTTACGCGCGACGATCTGCGAACGATCGTACGGAAGGGACTCGAGCGAACGTCCGGAAATTACAAGGTGATGGTCGAGCTGTTCAACATGCCGGCCGACGACTACAAGCGGTTTCTGGGTTTCCTCCGCAAGTACCAGTGCCACATGCCGTTTCAGCAGTTCCGATCGGCGTCGGCCAGTCGCGACTCAGGCCGGCAACCGGCCCCGCCGGGTCGCATGGCCGCATCAGCCTGATCAGAGAATCGAAGAGTGGACGTGCGCTGGAGGCAGGGTGCGTCGTCGCTTCTGAAAGACGCTGGTCCGGTGTCGATGACTAGTTGGTCGGCCGCGGATCGAGCAGCTTGAGGAGTTCGCCGCTCACAACTGGCTTGACCAGGTACGTGGCGCCTATCTGTTCGGCGTCAGCCCTCAGTACCGGGTCATCAAAACCTGAGAACACAATCAGTCGCATGCTCGGGTGCATGTCACGAGCCATGACCGCGAGTTGAAGGCCGTTGAAGGCTCCCAATCGGACGTCGGTGATTAGAGCGTCAAACTCCTGATCCTTGAGAGTCTGTCGCGCCCTCTCGAATGAGTCACAAGCAACCACCGTTTGCACTGACTCTTTCAGCGACCGTTTCATCGCGTCAAGCAATCCAATGTCGTCGTCAACGATAAGCAGCCTGAGCTGCAGGGCGGAGCTCGTCGGGTTGGTGAGGATCATTGGGGTTTCCACTGCGGGGCAAGGCCCTTGCTTGTGCTTTTCCGGCTATATTACACAGTTTATGCGTTCCTGCAAGATGAAGTCGATCATTTTGTCCCCGGCGAGCTCTTTGCGGGCTGACCTCGCAATCGGTTCTTGGTAGCGGGCCGTGGTTCTCGTAGCCTCCCCGCAGTTCGCTCGCCACGTGACTCCGCCAGGGCATCCCGAATGCGTGGAGCGAGCGAACGTACTTGATGCTGCTAGCAAGAGATGGACCGCCCGCGGCCGCCAAACGATAGAGCCGCGACTCGCCAGCGACGACGAACTCTTGCGCGTCCACACGGAATCACACGTTGCTCGCATGGCGGCGACCTCTCGCCAGGCGGTCAGGCTCGATCCGGACACGTTCACGTCACCGGCCTCTTACGAGGTCGCGCGGCTTGCCGCGGGCGCCTCAATACAAGCAGCCGAGCACGCCGTTACCAAGCGTGAGCCTGCGTTCGCGCTCGTGCGTCCGCCCGGGCATCACGCCGAACCCGATCGCGCGATGGGATTCTGCTTGTTCAACAACGCCGCGGTGGCCGCCGCCGCGATGCTCGGGCGCGGTCTCGAACGAATAGCGATCGTCGATATCGATGTACATCACGGCAACGGAACGCAGGCCGTGTTCTACGAAGAGCCTCGAGTGCTCTATGTCTCGACCCATCAGTTTCCGTTCTATCCCGGAACTGGAGCGGCGGACGAGATTGGCGCGGGTGCGGGTCGGGGCTTCACGGTCAACATTCCGATGGACGCCGGCTGCACAGACGCTGATTATGCGCTGGTGCATCGCGAGGTCGTTGAACCCGTGCTCGACGAGTTCCGGCCCGAGCTGTTGCTGGTGTCGGCCGGGTTCGACGCGCACGAACGCGATCCGCTTGCGTCGATGCGCATGACGACGGAGGGGTACGGCGCCGTAGTTGGTCTGCTGTGCAACGTGGCTCGGCGGCATGGGGCGCTGGCACTCGTGACCGAAGGCGGATACGACCTCTCCGCGCTGGCCGCGTGCCTCGACGCGTCCATCAATGCGATAGACGCCCCTACGAGTCCAGCGCCTTTGACGAGCAGGGGCGGACGAGGTGCCGCCGCGGTCGCGGCCACGAAGGCAGCCCTGGCCAGCTACTGGTCCTCCCTCTAAGAGTTTCGGTCCGACTGCCATCAGGCTGACACGCTACACATGTCTCACATGGTGCCGAGATTAGTCATCCGTGCGGCCGACCATGCGTGTTGATGGACCGCCGCTGTTTCAGAGCGGTCTAATCCCTGCAAGAACTTACGGGAACTCAGTGGTGGCTCTGTTCTTGCGTCGGTACACGCAAGGACTTTGTGTATCGAACGAACCTGGGGGGCGTCGTATGAAACGCGTCGTCGTTCCGTTGTGTCTCCTCCTTACTCTCACTGCTAGCCGGTCGGTCGAAGCGAGCACCTTTACGCTGTCCTCAGTTAAGGTCGATTTGCATGACCACGGTTTCGGCCTGGTTCTGGCCCACTCGAATCCCTGGACGGGCGATATCGAGTTGAACGGAGCCGGTGCGACAACGACAAAAGAGTTGTTCAAGATCGGCACGAGAGAAGAGGATCTCAACCTCGATGACCTCTGGCCGTTTGGGATCAAGGTCGGTCTTGGTTTCAGCCAGCCGTCTTGGTACAGCGGTTCAATTTAAGGGACCACGGGTGCGGCTTGGTTCGGCAAGTCGTTCGGGTACGTTCACTGGGATGACCCGATCCAGGTGGCCTTCGGCCCGGCGGGTGCAGGCCTGCTCGAGATCGCGCTCAAGGACGTGACGTTTGGCCTCCCCGGATACTCCAGCGTCTTCGCCACGTTCACGCTGCGGAAGGATGCGCCGACGTCTGTTCCGGAGCCGGGGACGCTTGCCCTGCTTGGAATTGGCGCCGCCGTAGTAGCTGTGCGGCGTCGCCGCCAGCTTCGCTAGCTATCGTTCTCTCGAAGGGCCGGCCGCCAGGAGATTGCTCCCGACCGGCCCTGAGTTTGTACGAGAACGCGGTGGGTCCCGGCCGCCGAGTGTCTGACATCCTGCCCGCCCCTGAAGCACTCCCTTCCGGTCAGATATACTTGTGAGATCGTGCCCGACTACAAGCCCCAGACCATAGAGAAGAAGTGGCAGGAGCGTTGGCGCCGAGAGCACGCCTTCGAGGTCACTGAAGACGATCCCAGGCCCAAGTTCTACTGTCTGGAGATGTTCGCGTACCCCTCCGGCCACGCCCACGTCGGGCACGTTCGCAACTACATGATCGGCGACGTTGTCGCCCGCATGAAACGCATGCGGGGCTTCAACGTGCTGCATCCGTTCGGCTGGGATGCCTTCGGACTACCGGCCGAAAATGCCGCCATCAAGGGCGGCATGCACCCGGAGGCCTGGACCCTCGAGAACATCGCCCACATGAAGGGGCAGCTCCAGCGGATTGGCATCAGCTACGCGTGGGACCGGGAAATCGCCACGTGCCTGCCCGACTATTACCACTGGAACCAGTGGCTGTTCCTGAAAATGCTCGAGCGCGATCTCGCGTTCCGCAAGCGCTCGAACGTCAACTGGTGCCCGAGCTGTAACACCGTGCTCGCCAACGAGCAGGTCGTCGACGGCGGCTGCTGGCGCTGCGGCACGCCCGTCACGACTCGCGAACTCGAGCAGTGGTTCTTCCGCATCACGCACTACGCCGACGAGTTGCTGGAAGCCGCCGATCGGCTGCCTGGCTGGCCGGACAAAGTGCTGACGATGCAGCGGAATTGGATTGGGCGGTCGGAGGGGGCTCGCGTGAGATTCGGGCTCGCCCAAGACGGTGCTCGACGGTCGGCGGTCGGCGCTCGGGGCGCTGACGTGCCGGTCTTGGAAGGCTCTGACTCGAATGCCGATCGCCGAACGCCGACCGCCGACGCAATCGAAGTCTTCACCACCCGCATCGACACCATCTACGGCGCGAACTTCTTGATGCTCGCGCCTGAACATCCGCTGGTGCAGCAGTGGAGCAAAGAACCAGGCCAGGCGAACTTTGCCGACACGCTCAAGCGCTTTCAGGCTCAGGACCGCACGGCGCGGATGACGGGCGAAATCGAGAAGGAAGGATTCGATACCGGGCGAACGGCCATCAACCCGTTCACGAATCGGCCAGTGCCGATCTGGGTCGCCAACTTCGTCCTTGGCGAGTACGGCACGGGCGCGGTGATGGGTGTGCCGGGGCACGATCAACGCGACTTCGAGTTCGCCCGCAAGTACAAACTGCCGATCACGGTGGTGATACAGCCTGACGGTGGAGCTGAGGTTCAAAAGGTTCAGACGGTTCAAGAGGTTCAGGGAGCTCGCGGAGGCGACGGAGCAGCGTTGGATCCAGCGTCGATGGTCGCCGCCTACGATGGTCCGGGGCATCTTGTGAATTCCGGTGAGTTCAACGGGCTCGCGTCGCAAGAGGCCAGCGAAAAAATGACGGCCGTCGCCCAGGCGCGCGGCATCGGGGAAGGCACGGTTCAGTACCCGCTTGAAGGACTGGGGCATCTCGCGCCAGCGGTACTGGGGCACGCCGATCCCCGTGCTCTATTGCGAAAAATGCGGCATGGTGCCGGTGCCGGCTGACGACCTGCCGGTGCTTCTGCCAAAAACAGTGGAGTTCAGCGGTCGCGGCGATTCGCCGCTCGCGCAAATCCCGGAGTTCGTCAACGCCACTTGCCCGGACTGCGGCGGACCCGCGCGCCGTGAGACGGACACGATGGACACGTTCGTCGACTCCTCGTGGTACTTCTTCCGTTTTTGCGATCCAACGAACCCGGATCTCCCGTTCGACCCCGACAAGGTCGGCTACTGGGGCCCGGTCGACTTCTATAGCGGCGGCGTCGAGCACGCCATCCTGCACCTGATCTACTCGCGCTTCTTCTCGCGCGTCTTCCGCGACCTCGGCATGACCGTCATCGACGAGCCGTTCACCCGGCTCCTCACGCAGGGCATGGTGCTCAAAGATGGCCAGGTCATGTCGAAATCCAAAGGGAACGTCGTCGATCCCGACGACATGATCCAGAAGTACGGCGCCGACGCGCTGCGCCTCTACGTGATGTTCGTCGCGCCGCCGGAGAAAGAGATTGAATGGACCGACGCCGGCCTCGAGGGGAGTTTCCGCTTCCTCGCCCGCGTGTGGCGGTTGGTCGATCAGCTGGGCGCGGCGTTTTCGCGCAAGGCGATTCCCGCAGGGGGTGATCTCGCGCTGGACGATGGTGAGCGCGCACTGCGGAGAAAGACGCACGAGACGATCCGACGGGTGACGCTGGATCTGGATCCGCGAGTACACCTGAATACGGCGGTCTCCTCGCAGATGGAGCTCGTGAATGAGCTTTATGCGTTCTGCAACCGCGTCGGAATTGTTCGCGTCGGCCGCGATTCGGACGAAGCGCAAGCCGCTGGCGCGAACGAGGGAATAGCGACGCGCGTGGCGTTGCGGCCGGCGACGCTCGCCGTGCTGAAGGAAGCTGTCGAGGCGCTCGTGCTGATGCTGTCGCCGTTTGCGCCGCACATGTGCGAGGAGTTGTGGGAGCATCTCGGCCACTCGGGCGGAGTCGTCTCGGCAGGATGGCCGGCATTTGACGAGGCGGTTGCGAAGGCGGACGAGATCGTCGTGCCGGTTCAGGTGAACGGCAAGCTGCGCACGCGCTTGACGGTTCCGGCAGATTCAACCGACGATACGCTGCGCGAGTTGGCGCTTGCGGACCCGCTGGTGATGAAGTACCTGGAAGGTAGGACGGTGCGCAAGATCGTCGTGGCCGGAGGCCAGGGTTCCAAGCTTGTTAGCGTCGTGGTGAGCTGATCAGGATGACATGCAGAAAGGCGGGCGAGGCGGGTCGCTTTGAGACTTCGTTTCGCCTAGCTACCCACGTCTTCGCTTTAGCTGCGCTGTTGGGTCTATCCAGCTGCGGCTACTCGCTCGCGGGCCGGGGCTCGTTCCTCCCCGCGCACATCAAGATCATCGGCGTGCCGCTGTTCATCAACAACACGCCGGTCTTTGAGATCGAGCAGAAAATCACCGAGAGAGTTCGGGCCGAGCTGATTGGGCGAGGCCGCTACGAGGTCAAACCGGATCGGCAGAATGTGGACGCGGTGCTATCGGGGCAAATCCAAGCGGTCTCGCTGGCTCCGGCGGCGTTCAACGATCAGCAGCAGGCGACGCGATACGCGCTCACTATCGTCGCCAACATCGAGTTCCGAGATCTCAAGACCGACAAGGTCCTCTGGGCAAATCCGGCCCTGGCGTTCAGCGAACAGTACGACGTGGCAACGACGCAGACCGCGCTCGACCCGAACGCATTTCTCGGGCAGAACGCCAACGCCATGGAACGGCTCGCCACGGAGTTTGCCCGAACCATTGTCAGCGCCATCCTCGAGTCTTTCTGAGCGTTGGCCTCATCCACGCCGGCCGCCGTCCGCAAGCAAGTCGCCGCAGGCAAGCCAGATCCTCTCTATCTGATCGTTGGAGACGACGAGGCGGAGATGTCGCAGCTCGCGGCGGAGCTGTCGGGGCTCGTCGAGGATGAGCTGCGCGCGTTCAACGTCGAGCGTATCTACGCAACCGATAAGTCATCGACGGCCATGTCGATCGCGGAAGCCGCGCGTCAGCTGCCGATGATGTCGCCCCGACGCGTGGTCGTCGTGTTGCGCGCGGAGAAGCTGCTGAAGCCGAAGCGCAAAGGGAAGGCAGGCGATGTGCCGGAGCCGGACGAGGGTCCGACGCCTGACGTCGCTAATGTCGGGGCGCTCGAGGACTACGTCAAGAGACCCGAGCCCCAGACGACACTCGTGCTGGTGGCGTCAGACATTGACCGGACGCGACGGCTGTCCAAGGCCCTTCTCAAACAGGCCACCATCGTCGAGTGCTGGGGGCTGAAGCAGGGCAAGGACGTGAAGGTCAATCTCTGGCAGGTTGCGAAACAGGCGGAGCAGCTGGTGCGGCAGGCAGTGACCAACGCCGGTCAGCAGATCGACCAGGCCGCCGCGCGACTTGTCGCGGAGCGCGCTGGCGCGGACATCTCCAGGCTTCGTGGCGACGTCGACCGCCTGCTGTTGTACGCGGCGGGCAAGCCGCGCATCACAGTTGCCGATGCCCGCGAAGTCGTGAGCTCAGAGACTGCGCAGGACGATTGGGCAGTGACCGACGCCATCAAACGGGGCGACACCGCCGAGGCGTTACGACAACTCGGATTGTCGCTCGAATCCGGCGCGGTTCCGTTCATGATTCTCGGCCAGCTGGCCTACTTCGTTCGGGAGAAGCTGGCGACGATCGATGCACGGAGAGTCCGCCCGGCGATCGAAGCGGTGTTTCGGACGGATCTCGACATGAAAAGCTCCGGCGGGGACACGCGCGTGCTACTCGAGCGGCTGGTGGCGGAACTCTGTCGCGCCTGAGGATCTTCCGGCTCACAGGGCTCCGCCAAGGCTATGGCGGAAGCCGACGTGGCCCTAGGCGGCTGCAGTGCGCTTTGCCACGCGACCCGCGAGGCGGGACTTATAGCGACCGGCCGTATTCCGGTGGATCAGACCCTTGGAGGCCATCTTGTCGACCATCGAGATGGTCTGCCGCAAAGCGGTCGTGACGTTCTTGGGGTCGCCGCTGTCGATGGCTGCGCGGATATCGCGCAACGCGCCGCGTAGCCTGGTGCGGAGCTGGCGGTTGTGGTCGCGACGCTTGACGTTCTGGCGGTGCGCTTTCAGCGCGGAATCGTGACTGGCCACTGTTGGATCGATCCTTGTAACACAGATGCACCGGAAGTGTGTCCGGCGCGGGTTAGGCGGCCCGGTCGAATGCATGGCCGGCACCGCAAACCCCAGATTCTAGCATACGTTGGCGGCCGAGCGGGAGTTCGGGTCCGGAAAAAACGTTGGTCGTCCAGCTGAACAAATAGGGTAGATTTGACAGAGTTTATGTACCATGCCCGATGACATTGTTGAACGTGAGGTCCTCGGCGAGGCCAGCCGTGCTTGCGGCGCGCTAGTCGATCGCGTTCGGGCGCGGGTCGCCCGAAAGGGCGGAGCGACCGCTGGCGAGCTCTGCCAATACGCCGCAGAAGCCTTTCAGACCTACGCAGAAACGCTTCTCAGGGCGCTGATGGCAGCCGCCTCTCGGCGCGAAGGCGGGGATGTGGAGGCCTGGGTGCGGCGCCAGTTTCATGCCGGGATGGAGAGCGCTGGTATGCCCCTCCGCGAGGCCGTGGCGGAGTCTCCGCACCGTCACGCGGTTGCGCAGGGGCTTCAGCAGAAGATGTTCGAGGCCGAGCTCATGCTCCGCCGGGCACTCAAGGTGCGTTTCTCGGAGGCCCCGATCGCCGGACTCAGGCTGGCCGAGTCGACAGGCGAGGCTCTGCAAAGGAAGGCCGCAGGATAGGTAATTCTTAGGATTCCGCCCTCTATTTTTAGGATTCTGTTAAAGCGCGCCGTCGGCCGTTCGAATCTGCCGCCGTCGACTGGCGTCGGTTGACACGAGTCGCCGTCCTCAGCGCCACGCTGAGCCGCTCCGCTAATTCCCCAAACGCCTGCGACGACTGCCGAAGCTGCTCGTTTTCAACGCGCAGGCGTGCCAGTTCATCCTCGTAGCTCTGTAACTTTTCTTCCAACGCCGACATTGTGTCTGCCCCCATGTGCTCGCCCTCCAGTGGCGCGGAAACTTCCGCTTCCAGAACGCGAACGCTTACTGTCGAACCTCCATGTGGCAAGGAACGAACCATACTTGCTAACTCATTGTTTCGCTTGTGGGTTACAAGAAATAGTCGGCTGGAAGCACACGTTCAATCAATGCAGCTATGCGCCGAAACGTGACACTCCGTACTATTTCTAGCCAATAAAACAGCTATATTATGAAGTGAACAAACCGCTTCGTCGATTGTGTTCAAAATGGGGACGTCGTGCCGGATTTGAAACACTCTGTGTGCGCAATCCGCGCAGGACTGGCGCGAACTGATCAGTTTTTTTCTTTGAGGCGTCGAAGTTCGCGTCGTTCGCGCTTGTCGGGCGCCCCGGCGCTCCGGCTGATCGGGAACGGTCCCGTCAGTCGAGCCATTTTCCGAGCCTCGAGCTCTTCCGGTGTTGGCGGGGGAGTCAAATCTTTGTAAAGTTCGCGCGCTTCCGCTTTTGGGAGGTGCTTCTCACGAATAGCTACGACCGCAAGCCGCTGCCGCCGACCGAGCGGGCGTTGAATGACGAGCTCGTCGCCAGCCTTGATGACCCGATGTGGCTTTGCTGGCTGGCCGTTGACGTCAACCTTGCCGTTCTTGCAGGCCTTCTGCGCTTCTGATCTGGTCTTGAAGAGACAGGAGATATCGAGCCAGAGGTCGAGGCGCATTCGGTGGTTCTGGGTTCGTTGTTCCTGGTTCGTCGTTCTAGGTGCGGCGTTCTAGGTTCGGCGTTCCAGGTTCGGTGTCCCTGATTCAGTGTTCGCCGCCCGGTGATCAATTGCGGTTGGGGCAGTTGCGTAGATAGGAGTGTAGCTTCTTTGACGCCTTGATTGCTCGTACGGAGAGCGACCAGGTCGTTGTCGAAGTCTTCCGCGGTAATTATCTTGTCGTTGAGCGCGGCCCGCAGGCGACAGGCGTGGCATGGACCGTGCCGTCGTCTCGTGGTTCGGAGTTCGTCGTTCGTCGGTCCAGGTTCAGGTTCGAGGCTCTTCGTTCGGAAACTGAGAACGAGGAACCGAGAACGAGGAACCTAGAACCCCGAACCAAGAACCGCGAACTCCGAACGATCGCCCAAGCGCCCCTATTCGGTCCCAGATTCCGGCAGATTC
Organism: uncultured Acidobacteriota bacterium; assembly: GCA_963773005.1. Lineage (GTDB taxonomy): Bacteria > Acidobacteriota > Vicinamibacteria > Vicinamibacterales > 2-12-FULL-66-21 > DATBJJ01. Next base: position 107,226 of record CAVYZR010000007.1, on the reverse strand, counting down.
ACTTTGACCAGAATCCGGCACATGACCGGCCGCCCATTCTTGGTCGCCGGGCGGTAGAGCCAGGCCTTGGCGGGACTCACGATCATGCGTTCGTGATGTCGGTTCAGCGGCGTGTGCAGCTTGACGGAGAAGACGGTTCCATCTCTGTTGATGACCATATCCAGCCAACCGACACGATTCGGCGGAACGCCAATTGGACCGGTTAGAGGCATCTGGCGGCTCAACGGACGGGGAGGGATCACGCCAGCATCGGACTCTGAATAGATGATCTCGTTGACCGCCGCGACCGCGATCCTGGCCTGCTCGAGCACATCCTCGAGATCCTCGCGGAGTTGAGGCCTGAAGTCGCCGATGCGCTTGTCGAGAATCGACATCGCTTCCCTCGCCAGGGCCAGGGCTCGGTCCGCGTCGCCAGAGGCCAGCGCAGCTGTTGCACGCTCGTAGTTTCGTTGGGCTAGCGCTGGAAGCTGCAGCCTTTGACTCGTGCGGAATGCCGACAGCGCCTCCGGCGTCAGGTCGCTCGTTCGAGGCTCGTAGAGCGGATTCCTCATCACGAGTGCATCGAAGGCCATGGCTGCCGCCGCGGTTCGTCCTTGCTCCAGGAGTGACGCCGCCCTGCGCTCGGACTCGCGAAGGGATGGCGGCGGAGGAGTAGGTGCGACGACGATCGTGTCCGTGGGACGCGCACCAGTTGATCCTGCCTTCGGCGGCTCGCCCGTTGCGGGCGAGCTTTCAATCGGGGTTGCGACCACCACGCCTGTCCGGTTCCGTTCGGGCACGCGCGCTGTGGGATGCCGAGCCGCCCGACCGGAGGTCTGTCCCCTCAACTCCGCGGACCCATTCGGTGCGGCTGCGGTCCGATCAGGGCCAGCTGGTCCATCACCGCTCGTTGCGATCTCGTTTGGGGCCACGGGATTGCTCACCGTGACAAGTGCCTCGTCAGGGAACAGCATCGCGGGGCGCGTCACGAGCAGCAGGCCAATCAGAGCGATTGCCGCAAAGATCGCGGCCACGTGTGATGCGTAACCACCCAGGAACATCCCGACGCGCGACCTCGAATGCTTCCGCCGGCCCGTTGCGCGCTTCATGGGAAAGATGGGCCGAACTGGCGGCGGGTTGCCCCGCTGGTCTTCTGGACTCGGTTGCGGCGCCGGGGCCGCGACGGCACGGAGCAACGCCATCCCCGCCGGACCGGGTTCGTCGAGTTTGTCCAGCTGCGCGAGCGCCCGATCGACGTCCTCGACCGATTCGAAGATCGGCAGCTCGAACGTGGCCTGCGACAAGAGCAACCGTAGCTCCGGTGGCGCTTCCTTCCCCATCAGCATTGTTCGCAAGAGACGACCGACTTGAATGACGAGCGGATCGCTGCTGGTTTGGCCGGAAAGTAAGCGAACCTCACCCTTGTCGGTGATTTGAATGGTCCGGGGGTCGAGGAGGATCGGCGCCTGCGGCGAATGATCTCTCAAGTACAGGCAAATCTGACGGATGACCGCCACGGCCTCGCGCCAGTCGAAGCCGTTGTGTCGCTCGATGAGCTCGACGAGCGAGACTGGGCCAAGCGGGAGTGAGGGCAGCGCAACGGCCGGAGGCGTCTGCGGCCGAACCGGGAATTCCGTTATGGTCGCCGGGCCGGGGTGAGAATTCCCGCGCACCGGCCCGTGTTCCAGGGTGGCGCCTGAGCGCACCGGTTCCTCGGTGAGAGGAGTGTCGTCGGGCGCAGGTGGCTCGCCGAAGGGAGAAGCTCGTTTGCGCCGGTTGATCCAGGTGCAGGCTCAATCGCGGGAGTTTCTCGCTCACCTCCTCCGTGGATGGCGAGTCTTCCACGCGCTCGTCCGTCGACATCAGCTTCTGGACTCGCGAGACGGTCCCATCGGCTGGCGCAACCTGCTGCGCTCCCTTAAGAGGCAGGTTCGTCTCAGAAGGGAAGTCCAGCTCGGAGAAAAACTCCGAGAGCCTCGAGCGACGCCTCCAGGTTGACGATCTTCGGCGAGTCTTCGCTCATAGGCTTGTCCGAAATCCGACTTTCAATGTCGCGTTACCGAGATACCTCGACTACCGATCCGGCGCGAAGTATCCGCTCCGGCTGCGGATGACGTGATTCACCGACCTGGACTTGATCTCCACACTCCGCCACGATCCGTCACGGGCAATGTGTGTTGACGTGTACCCAAGCACGTAACGGCGACGCAGGTTCTCAATCGTTCTGGTGAACTGTGCGAGTAGCTGCGAGGCGTCCGACGGAAAGTAGGCTGCGCCACCGGAGATTTCCGCCAGGCGCTCGAGCCCCTGGCGGTCGAGATTGGTCCCCAGCCCGATCGGCAGAATCGTTGCGTCGACTCCTGTTGCGAGTTCCAGCACTTGTGCCAACGTGTGCTGGCTTCCGGGGGCTGTGCCCGGATTGTTCTCGTCCCGGCCATCGGACATTACGACCACCGCGCGCCGACCCTCCACGGCCTTCAGCGTCGTCAGCGCTCCGGCCAGGCCGTCGTAGAGTGCCGTGCCGCCAACCGGCCTGTAGCCGCTGATCGCATCGAGACTGGCTTGCCGGTCGGTCCCCAGGTCATGCGCCACGACGACGCCGTCTGAGAAAAAGACGAGAGACAGCTTGTCCTGGGGACGCAAGGACTCGACGAACGCACGGGCGGCGGCCATCAAGGCATCAGCCGACTTGCGCATGCTGCCGCTCGCGTCGAGCGCGAGCACGATCGAGACGGGCTCCTCCGCTTCGTGGAACGTATCGACCTTCTGATCGACGCCGTTCTCGGAGACGATCAGGTCGTCAGCGCTAATCTCGACGTACTGGCCCGAAAGATCCGTCACCGTGAACTCGAGCGTAGGACGGATCGGCGGCGGTTTCGGCGCCTTGTATCCAGCACGGGTCCGCACGAGGTACTGGTCTGAGGACGTCGCTAGGTCGACAGCGCGCCAGGCCCCATCGCGCGCGGTGTTCGTCGGCGTATACGTCACCAGATAGCGGTTCTGCGCGTCGGCCGCGAGCTGGTCGTACACGCTCGCGAGACTCTTCGCCCCGCGGCGGAAAAAACACCCGGCCGCCGGTCTCGTTCGCGAGACGCTTCAGCTCACGCTCGCCTTTCAGCGAGATTCCCGCTACGCCGCCTATGCCAACCACATAAATCGTGATCGCGGCGCTTTTCACAGCGGCGAGCGCTTCCTCGAACGACGCATGGCTGTGCTCGTCGTAGCCGTCGCTGATGAGGATGACTGAGCGCCGGTCCTCGGCTCGAGGCAGGCGTTCGCTCAGCTCGATGAGGGCATCGAGAATGGCCGTCCCGCCGGTCGGTTCGACGTGTTGGATGGCTTCGATGATCGTCTTTCGATCTCCGGTCGGCCCGGTCAGCGCCCCCAGGCGCTTCGCGAAGGGAGCGACGATGACGGTGTCCTTCGGCCTGAGGAAAGCTGTCAAACGCGACGCCGCATCCTTGACGAAGTCGAACCGTCGCGACATGCTCTGGCTGCTGTCGATCAGCAACGCGAAGGTGGCCGGAACTCGCTCGTGGTTGACGAGATCGATCGCCTGCGGGACGCCGTCTTCCTTTACGGTGAAGCTAGCCGAGCTCAGGCCGCTCACGAACCTCCCCTTGCGGTCGTAAACGCCCGCCTCGAGCAACACGCTCGCGACTTCAGAGATTTCCGTAATTTCGAACGCCTCGAGCACGATGCTGTCGCGGCCCTTGTGTCCATCGCTGTCCTCGACTTCCACTGCCAGCTCACGACGCTCGAACGGGTTCTCGTCGGTCCACTCCACCGCGTACGGCGGACCGTCGTCATCAGTCTTGAGCAGCGCTCCATCGACGTAGAAGCGGACAGGCGCGAGTGCTGCGTCGGAAGGGCGCTGGATCTGCGCGACGATTCGAACAGTCCCCACGCCGCCAGTGCGTCCCAGTGGCGAAGTGATCCGGACGGACAGACCTTCGCCGACAGCACGGGGAGCGGCCGGTGCTGTGACGAGCGCAAGCACGATGGATGACAGGGCCGCCAGGCGGCCCCGTGACAGCCGACGCATAGTCAAAGTAATCCCGACTTCAGATCACCAGCGGGCGCAGCGCCCGCGGAGAATCGCGCCGATGCATGGTGCGAAGCAGATCGTAGCGGTCGTGCCTAGTCTTCGCTGCGCAGGCGGCTCCGCCGGCGTGCCATATACGCGACGACCAGAATCGCAAAGACCACGAGAAGAATGAGAGTTGTACTATCCACAGCGTTCCTCCTTTGAAAAGGATCCGTCCGACCTCGCGGATGTTTTCCGTTACATCATCGCGCGGATGATCCTGATGACAATTGGCCCGAGACACACGACGTACAGAGCCGGCACGAGACACAGCGCCAGCGGAAACACCAGCTTGACGCCCACTCTTGCGGCGCGCTCTTCGGCGCGCTGGCGTCGCTTGGTTCGCGACGTCGAGGCGTGGGTTCTGAGGGCTTGAGCGATGCTGGTGCCGAACCGGTCGGTCTGCGTCAGCATCGTGACCAGGGCGCGGACGTCCTCGACCTGGGTGCGTTTGGCCAGTCCTTGAAATGCCTCCAGTCGAGGTTTGCCAGCGCGGATTTCGTTCGTGACCGTGCGCAACTCCCGGGCCAGCGACGGCAACGCAACCTCGAGCTCTTCACTCGTGCGCATGATGGCCTGGTCGAGGCTCGATCCCGCCTCGACGCAGACGACGATCAGGTCGATCGCATCCGGCAACCCGTTCTGGATCGCCTTCTGATGGCGTCGTGTCGCGCGGGTCAAGACGACATCCGGGATGAGATAGCCGAGCACGGCGGCGATGACGGCCAGCAGCCACGCCGCCGTTCCCATCAGCGCGAGCGGCAGCAGCCCGCAGACGATCGGCATGACCATTTCGGCGAGCGCGTAGTAGCCGGCGGCGTCGGGATCGGTCCAGCCGGCAAGTTCCATGCGCCGCTGCAGTCGCGAGACCTTGCCCGAGGCCCCTTCTGGGGTCTTGGACAGCTGACGCGCCTTGTTCTTTGCCGGTCGGAGCGCGCCGACGAGTTGATCGAACAGGCCAGCCCCGGCCGGTGCCGGACCCGAGCCAATTGTCGGCTGCAGCCGCCGGCGAACGGGGGAGGTCCGCGCGAGGGCCATCGACGCGAGCGATCCCACAGCAAGAGCGACCGAGATAAAGACGGCGGCCAGCGGCAGAGCGAGATCGGTAGTCATGTGTCAGGCGTTCAAAATTCGACGTTGACGATCTTGCGAATGGCCAGCGTGCCGATCACCTGGAGCGCGAGCGCGAGCAGGATCATGCGAATACCCAGTGGATCAGTCACGAAAGTATTCATGTGTTCTGGTGCAGCCAGCATCATGATGACAAAGAGGATCGGCGGCATCATCGACAGCACCCACCCGGTAATGCGCCCGTGCGCGCTCGTGACCCGCACTTGCCGCTTCACTCGCGACCGCTCACGAATCAGCCCGGAGAGGTTGTCGAGGACCTCCGCAAGATTGCCGCCGGCTTCGCGTTGTGTCAGGACCGCCGTGATGAAGAATCTGGCGTCGAGGAGTGGCACGCGCGCCGCGAACGCCTTGAGCGCGTCAGGAAGGGGCATGCCGAAGTTCTGCTGGTCGAAGAGCAGCCGGAACTCCGCTCCGGTCGGATCCGCCACTTCGTCACTCACCATCTGAACGCCCGATGTAAAGGCGTGTCCCGCTCGCAGCGAGCTCGCGATGAGGTCGATGGCCTGTGGGAACTGGTCCTCGAAGAGGCGCGTCCGCCGCGTCGCCGCGTAGCGCACGAGCATGTAGGGCACGGCCCCGGCCGCGAGTCCAACCACTGCCGCGGCCCAGTTGAGCCCGGTCGCCAGCCGGATCAGGACATAGATCAAAGACGCCGCGAAGATCGACGCCAGGACGACCAGACCGATCGTAATCGACAGGCCCGACTGTTCGACGGTGCGGCGCAGCGGGTCGACCATGCGCCCCGACCGTCCGAGCAGCGTGTCGAGGCTCTTGAGGGCGCTCAGCGGTGCGGTCCGCCTCGTCAAGGCACCGCCGACCGGCGTTTCAGGCGCGACCTCCGCCCTGAGGCGCCGACGCAGTGTTCGCGCGGCCTTATCCTCGGGGACCACCACGAAGATCCAGTACGCCCCAAACACGATGGTCAGACACAAGCCAAAGGTTGCTGCCACTGCCACCATTGGGTGCTCCGTTACGCGACCTGCGTCACGTGTTCGAACATGTCGATCGGCAGCTGCACGCCGAACGACAACAATCGCTCGGTGCAGCGAGGTCGGATACCGGTCGCCCGGAAGCGCCCGCACACCTTGCCATCACGACGGAGACCGGTCCGGTCGAAGACAAAGATGTCCTGCGTGCTGATCATCTCGCCCTCCATCCCCGTGACCTCGGTGATGGCCGTGACTTTCCTCGTGCCGTCCGACAGCCGAGTCACCTGGATCACCAGGTTGACGGCTGACGCAATCTGCTGCCGCACGGCCCGCTCCGGCAGATTCAGATTGGCCATCGCGACCATCGTGTCGAGGCGATAGAGCGCGTCGCGCGTACTGTTGGCGTGAATCGTCGTCAGGCCGCCGTCGTGCCCCGAGTTCATTGCCTGCAGCATGTCCAGCGCTTCGTCGCTTCGCACCTCGCCGACGATGATGCGATCCGGGCGCATACGCAGCGCATTGACAACGAGGTCGCGCTGCCGGACCGCGCCCTTGCCTTCGATATTCGGCGGCCGCGTCTCGAGCCGGACGACGTGTCGCTGGCGCATCATCAACTCGGCCGCGTCCTCGATCGTGACCACCCGCTCGAGGTTCGAGATGAATCCCGAGAGCACGTTCAGCAGGGTCGTCTTGCCGGCGCCGGTGCCGCCGGACACGATGATGTTGAGACGGCAGGCAACCGCGGCACGCAGGAAATCCAGCATCGGCTGGGTCATCGTCTCGCGGCCGACCATGTCTTCGGCGCCGACCCGACCGGTTCGAAAACGCCGGATCGATAGCGAGGGGCCATCGATCGCGAGCGGTGGAATGATCGCGTTGACTCGGGAACCGTCACGGAGCCGCGCGTCGACCATCGGGCTCGACTCGTCGATTCGTCGACCGACGGTGCTGACGATGCGCTCGATGATCTGCATCAGATGGCGGTCATCCCTGAAGAGGATGTCGGTCAATTCGAGCCGGCCGTCTCGCTCGACGTAGACCTGGTCGAATCGGTTGACCAGAATGTCCGAGATGTTCTGATCGCGGAGCAGCGCTTCGAGCGGGCCCAAACCGAAGAGCTCGTTGAGGACATCGACGACGAGCGTCTCCCGCTCTGTCAGCGCGAGCGGCGTTGTCTCGCTGCCGCGCTCGATGATCGCGAGGATGATGCGGCGTATCTCTGGCTCCGCCTCTTTCTGTCCCATCTGCGTCAGCCGCTCGAGATTCAGCTGGTTGAGCAGATCGTTGTGGACCTTGGCTTTCAGGTCCTGATAACTCTTCTGCCGCGGATCCGCCGAGGGGCTGGCTATCGACACAACGGAATTCATGACGCTAACGCTCCTTGCCCAAACACATCTTCACGCCCGAGAGAGCTGTGACAACTACGATCGCCGACCGGTCAGACGACCAAAGAGTCCCGCCTGTCGTTTGCTCGGCGCCGCTTCTTCATTCGTGTCGACCAGGCCGTGCGCGAAACCGGTCAACGCCGCCGCCAGCTTGTTGTGATTGTCCAGGACGACCGGGCGGCCGGCATTCAGTGCCTCGAGTGCGATCCGGTAGTTGCTGGGAAACGTGTGCGCGACTGGCGTGCCGAGCACGCGTTCGACGTCGCTCTGTCCAATCTCCGACTGGACGTCATAGCGGCTGACGACGACCGACAGCCGATCTTTGCCATACCGCTGCCGGAGCGCCGCCGACAGCCGCGTGGCTGCCCGCACAGCGGCGAGTTCCTGATTCGCCACGATCACGATCCGAGACGAGGGCTCGAGCGCGTCGATCATGACGTCAGACCGCGGCACGTCGAGCACCACGTAGCGGTAATGACGCGCTGCCGACTCGATAAGCGTACGGACGCTCGTGGAGTCCACAGGCGTTGCGCTCGCCCGATCGGAGGAGGCCAGCAGCGAGAGGCCGCCCCGGGCGTGTCCGACCAGGCCACCGAGGAAGGCCTTATCGAGCCGGTGCACGTTTTCAAGCGCGTCGATGACCGAGAATCGCGGCTCGGTTCCCAGGTAGACTGCCGCGTCTCCGTACGCAAGGTGTAGATCGATAAGGATCGTCGAGCCATCGGCAAGCTGCGATAGCGCGGTCGCGACATTGGTGGCGACCGTAGTCGTCCCGACGCCGCCCTTGGCGCCAAGGAACGCGAACACTTCTCCGCTCGCGGTGGGAACTGTCGCCGCCGTGACGCGCGTGATGGCAGCGCTCAGATCGTGTGCCGTCACCGGCGCGGTCAGGAACTCCGTCACGCCCGCGCGCATGGCGTCGAGCATCAGCGCTGGTTCGAGCGAGGCCGCGACGATCACGACGCCCGTCGTCGGATGCTGCCGCCGAAGCATGGCGACGGTCGGCGAGAGCGCCGGACGGTCGCGGATGTCGAGGATGACGAGCGCCGGCTGAGAGGCGCCAGGCTGAGCCAGGGTGCCGAGCTCTTCGAACTTGCCGACGGTGACACGGAGACCGCATATCTGCATCAGCTCTTCGAGCTGACGGTCCTGGGATCCTACGAGCGTCGCTGTCAGTGTTGTTGCCACGTTCACCTGACCAAATGAGTGGTCACGAGCCATGACGCGTCGTCGACAAACGTCGGGGCGCCGGTCGCGATCATGCCTGGGTATCTGAGGAGGTGACCGTGTGGCGTCGCGGATCCGTCGCACGGACGCGAGCTCACGCAATGGATGAAAAACCCGGCGATGTTGGTGACGGTGATGCACGGGCTGTTAGTCGGGCAGCCGACGTCCGGACGAGTCCAATCGGGCGGACTCAATGCGCGTCCCAGCTGGAATCGTTGCGGATCGAACAGCGCAACTGGAATCATCCGCGGGCTGATCGGCGCGCATCCCGGTGCGCAACTGTTGTCGACTCGGTTCTGGCCAGGGTTCCACGTCAACGGGGGGTATGTATCCAGCGTCCAGATCGTATCCAGCCCCAGAGCGGTCTCTGCTGCCATGGGGGTTGTTAGGACAGGGAGTGTTTCTCCGAGCTCCACCACTTGCCCGTTGCATGACTCCAGCTTGTCCCTGAACGTACCGGCCCCTGGCAGGCTGAGCGGAACGACGAGCCCACGAGTGATGGGTGTCGTCGGCGCTGTTGTCGTATCGTCGAGATCGTAGTTGAGGACTAATCCGAAGTTGCCCGAAATCGTCGAGCCGCCCGCTTGCGTGGCGCTTGGCGGCGTGAACTGGTCGCGGATACCCGAGAGCGGGTTCCCAGTGGAGTCGTAGAAGTTGAACTCGTTGTTTGGTAGTTGAAGATCCAACCAGTCACCAGGCAAGGCAATCGGTCGAAGGCAATCGGTGGCGTTTCCGCTTCCCACGATGGCGGTCGCCGTGGCGCGGACACCCTTGACGGAGATGCCGAGAATGGGCCCAAACAGCATGTCAATTGGGTTACCGTGGTCGGCGTCGCGATAAACGTCGACGCGAGTGCATCGGCCCGGCACACCGGCCGGGCAACTGAACGATACCTCTGCGACACCGGCTGCGTTCCAGATGAGGTTCGCCGTCGCGACTTGGGTTGCGCTTTCTCTACGGCGACCTGAGTCCGGAGGATCGTCGAAGTCGTCGTACCCGCGAGCGACGGCGCCAGCCAGCGCTCGCTGCATCCGCCGCGTTTTGCGCCTGCCGGCGGCTCACCCACATGACCCCGTAGTCCAGCACGAAGACGTTGAACGCCATCAGTACGAAAATCGAGATACCGACCTGAACGAAGACGGCTCCCTGTTCCGAACGGAGTGTGCGTTCTCCTGCTCGCATCTTTCGACCTTCAGTCCTCCGAGCCCGGCCTCCGGCCGGCGCCCTTCGCGTCCTTCTCGTTCTTGACCGCCGGGGCCTCAAGGATTGCCCCTTGCGGCGCCAGGTCGGACGCACCATCGCCCGATTTGTCGGTCTTCTCGGGATTGCCCGGCGCGCCTTTCTCGAGCCCCGGTGCGGGCAGGAAGCGCCGGGGCAGCGTGGGTAGCGGCGGCACCTCGTCCGGTTCGAGCGCGCGAACCAGCCGCGGGGTGATCAACACCATCAGCTCGGTCCGCTCGGCGCGATCGGCTTTGCTCTTGAAGAGATTCCCGAGGATCGGAACCTTGCTCAGGATTGGAATGGCCGCCGAATCTTCCTGCGTCAGGTTGTCGAGCAGGCCCGCAATGGCGAACGACTGGCCGTCACGGAGTTCGACGTTGGTTTCTGCCCGTCGGGTCGCGAGCGCGGGGACGCGAAATCCCTGCAGCGTGATCCCGTTGGCAAAATCGAGCGTGCTCACCTCAGGCGCCACCTTGAGCCTGATGACGTCGCCAGAGATGACTGGCGTGAACTTGAGCTTGATGCCGAATTCCTTGTACATCACGGTCACGGCACTATTGGCGCCGGAGCCCTGGACGATGGGAACCGGAATTTCGCCGCCCGCCAGAAAGCTGGCTTCCTGGCCGTTGTAGGCGATCAGGTTCGGCTCGGCGAGGCTCTGAAAGAAGCCCTTCGACTGCAGGAGCTTGGCGATCACTGCCCAGCCCTCGGCGCGGTTGAAAAAGAACACGTTCAGGAAATCGCTGAATACGAATCCGTTGTTCGCCTCGTCGTCGAGTTGTGGTGCCGGGAACTGCTGGGTGGTCACACGGCCGCCGTAGTCCGCCCGATTCGCCACGAAGCTGGTGGACAATTCGGTCAGCGCGCGGCGATTGACCTCGGCGAAGCGGACCTGCAGCATCACCTGCTGGCTCTCCTGGCCGCTCGGGAGCTGCAGCATGTTGATGACTTTCACCTTGGCTGAGCTCGCCTGCGCGATCTCTGCGGCGCGCAGCGCCACGGTGTTGCTCGAGACCGCGCCCGAGAGGATGATCGCGTCGTCGGTCGCGCTGACCGTGACATCCTCACCAGGAAAAAGCGCTCGCAGCTGCTGCTGCAACGTGGTGATCGCGGGCTCCACGACGAGGTCGTAGTGCTTGCGATCGGTGTTACTCCAGACGATCAGGCTGATGGTCCCCGGCGACTTGCCATCGACCAGGATTTCGCGATTCTGAACGACGACGGCGTCGGCGACGGCAGGGTTGGTGACGGCGATGCGGATGATGTCGAACTCGGTGCGCAAGACAGTCGAGCGGCCGGCGGTGAGCACCACGCGTTCGACCTGCCCAGGCAGAGGCAACGGTGGCGCCTGAGGCTTCGCCGCCGGCTGAGCGGCCTGACTGGTCGCCCCACTGATCAGCGGTTCGGCGAGCGGCGTTGCCTGAAGCAGGACGCACGTGCCGATAGCCGCACACGCGGAGGACAATTTCACTTGTTCACCTCGTCAGTGCCCTTGATGACCTCGTCGGTTCGCTTCATCTGGCGGATCGTCTCAACGGTTGGCCTCGCTGGAGGCGGTGGAGGCTCGACCGCGGGAGCAGCCACCGCAACGGGCGCGCGTTTTGGCGCCGGTGCCTTGACGACGGGCGCGGGAGCTGGCGGTTGCTCTCGGCCGAGGAGAGAATCGGTTTTTATGCCAGCCGAGGTCGTCACTTCGGTGTCGAGCGGATTGCGCAGGACCAGCATGATGTCGCCCTCTGATTGCGCCAGCGCAATTCGCTCGGCATCCTCGGGTGTCACCATCAGCGTCACGACGGTCGAAGCGTTTGGCTTTTTCGTGTCGGTGTCGGGCTTACCCTGATCCTGACGAGTCCCGGCCGTCAGCACCTGGACGTTGCTGGCCGCAGTACGCGTCAAGCTGCCGTTCGTGTGGCGCATCGTCACGACGAGATCAACGCGCGAACCTGGAACGACGAATCCAGCAACGCCGATGACGTCGTTGACCCGAACCGCCAGCGCTCGCATGCCACGCGGAATCACGGGCGAAAGTCCGAAGCCCTCGTTGGGGGCGGCGACTTTGTTCGCGGTGATGGGCTCGTTCTCGAGCACGGCCGTCAGAAGTCCACGGTTAATCACAGCCTTCGGATCGCCGATGGCACCGGCAATCGGACTTCCTCCGGGCCAGGCCAGGACCCGGACGTCGTTCGCCTTGAGTTCCGTACCGATAGCCAGCGGTCGCGCCGCCACCACCACCGTTTGATGTCTTTCAGCGGCTTGGCCGGGGTTGAGCAAGATCGCCCGATACACTGCAAAGCTCGCGATCGCGGCAGTCACAACCGCAACGGCAAGCACGACGAGATGGCGAGAACGGCGATTCATGTGATCTCCTTACCCCAAACCTTAGGGACACGCACCTGCGGCGAGTTCGCTCCGCATCGAGGAGGTGGCGTGCAGGGTCTTGTGCGTCAGGGTCCCGCTCCCTCCAACAAAGTTCATCAAGCCGACAATCGGGCCCAGAAAGAGAAACTGATGCTGATAGGCGACCGTCACCGGCCTCACCGTGATGCAATTGCTGCCGACCGGAAGCGTTTGCGGGGCGCCGACGGCCACGGGGTCGGTCGGTGTCATGCCTGCGGCGCTCAGGTACTGGTTGACGCGCGCCTGTACGTCGGCATCGGCGTAACCCGGAAGGATGGAGACCCTGGCGCCCTCGCGCGCCGCGTTGGTCACGACCTCGTACCGCTGAAACAGGAATCCAAAATCGATGATTCCCAACATCACCAGGAGGAGTGTCGGGAACACGAACGCGAACTCGACGAGCTCCGCGCCGCGCTCACACGCCCAGACGCGTCGGAACGCCTCGCGACTTGCGGTTCGAGGATCGGGCTCGGGGCGTGGGCCGGAAGCGACCGTCATTTGAGCCACAGTGTCACCATCGTTCCGGCGAGGATGGGGACCGCATACGCCAGCCGCGGCCCTTTGCCGTGCTCCAGCGTCATCTCGGGCAATGGCCTGACGCCGTTCACCCGCCAGTACGCCAGCATCATGCCCACGTTCCCGATCGCCTCAAACAAGTAGCCCTTGGTCAGCGCAACGAAGATCGCGAGGACTCCCCCGGCGGCGCCGGCATAGAGCCCGACCCACAAGGCGCTCATCGGACCCAACCACGCGCCGATTGCTCCAAGCAGCTTGACGTCGCCCGCGCCGAGGCCGCCAAGGGCGAATGGCACGAAGAAAATCGCGATGCCAACGGCCCAACCGGTGACACTTCCGACGCCCGCATTCCAGCCGCCACTCAGTAGATGGAAGGCCAGGCCGCAGAGCGCGCCCCCGAGCGTCAACGTCTGTGGAATGCGCCGGGTCCGGAGGTCCCATCCGCATGCCACTACCGCCAGTCCGAGGCTTACCACCTGCGCGACGCCCATTTATCGAGGTCTCCCGTTTCCGAACGCCCAGCCATTTCTACAGAGGCGGTGGGGGAATCCAGATGTCGTTCGCATCGCTGTTCCACTCCAAGTACGCGTCGTGCATCTTCGTTTGGATCGAAGGGAACACGAGAATCCCGACGAGCGCGATGATGGTGGTCAGGAGCGCATACTCGATCAAATCCTGTCCGTCTTCGTCCTGACTGAGTCTTTGGCCGAGCCGGCTGATCAGACGACCCACCCGACTCGCCGCGCGCCGACACGTATCCTTCGACATCGGCCCCTCCGACGTTTGGTCTCAGCGTCCTGGTAATTGCCGAGTGTCAAGGCATGGCAGTATCTAAGCCTCCGAAGTAGGCCGCGATCTTCCCGCCGATCGAGGTCATGGCAATCACGCTCGCCAGTGTGATGATGCCAATCAACAGCGAGTACTCGATGAGGTCCTGGCCGTCCTCATTCTCAAGTGCTCGAATCAGCAGTTCCCTCACAGCGCTGTGCTCCTTCGCCTGGCTTAAGCCGTGACGCACGTTAGGGCATAGCTGTATCGAGATCGTTGAAGTACGCGGCAACCTTCGGCCCAATGGCCTGGATACCGACAATTGCGCCGATCGTGATGATGCCCACCAGCAGGCCATACTCGATCAGGTCTTGCCCGTTGTCTTCGCGAACCAAACGTCCGATCAGTCTTTTCATAACGCAGCTCCTTGTTCTACTGGCACAACCGCCTGGCACTAGAGAACGACCCACCTACGTTGACGACAAACCCGCACTGCCCAGGGAAAAATCTCCGAGCGACGCGGATACCGCCCGCCGAATCGAGGTCCCATCCGCTTTCCCGGTCTGCAGGAACTCGACGCCCACCAAGTACGCGGACCCCGATCCGGCAATCGCCACGCACCTCGTCGCGCGGACATCCTCTCGATAGCTCTGCCCGTCGACCTCGAGCCTTAGAGCTCCGACCGTTCCCTCCTCGATGCGGTGCCCGCTTTCGAGGAGGCACCCGGACCTGCTGATCTCGATGAGGCGCGTTGGAATCTCTCTCGTGAGCACTCCAACCAATTCGACCTGGCAACGCAGCCCATTCAAACGCTGTTTCATCCGCAGCTCCAGAGGTCCCCCAAACGCGCTAGTCCACTATTGCCAGCCGCAGCCGATGCCGAACCATGCCGTCCATCATCACGGGCTTGCTCTCGACCACGCGCACCGTCAGGCTTTGACCTGGCGGCGCCAGGTCGAGCGTCAGGCGTTCCTCGCGGCGAATGGGCTCGGAACTCACGACCCAGAGCTCCTTCTGCTCGGCGTCGTGCTGTTCGACGACGACGTCGCCGGGGATCCGGAGCATCCCCTCCCAGGGACGCGGTACAAGAAATCTCGGGTCGCGGCGCGTTCGACGCATGAGTCACTTCGATCGGAAAACTTCTGTGTGCGCCTCGAGCAACGGGCGTACCGCACACTGAAAATCTTCTAAGCGCACATTGCGAGAAGGAGTTGCGTGGTGTGCCCCGCAATCGGGCGCGTGCGGAGTCTGGTGAGGACCAGAACTTGGTCGCCGAAGCGAGTGTTATTCGGCAGCCACGTGCAAGCGATCACCAATGCGCGTGTCGGAACGGTCGAGGCGTCCCGACGCCAGCTCGATCACGGCGAAAGCTCGGAAAGCGACTTGTAACCGCCAGGGTCCCACTGCCTTTCGGACGCGAAGAACCTGGCCCTCGCGGTCAACGAAGGCGACGTCGATGGCGAATTGCATGAAAAACGTGTGGATGCTGCTGCAGGGCGCCAGGATCAGGGCGCGGTCATCGCCGAGACTCGAACGTCCGAGCAGCCCCCGATTGCGAGTCGGCGAGTCAAAAGCCGTTTCGATTGTTCTGGCGACGATGCCAGAGTGGCGGGCATTGCGAAGGACCCAGGGCGTGCTGGGATCGGTGAGCAGCGGATTGAGGAAGGAGGCGGCCACACCTGCGTCAACGAGGCGCTGGCTTCAGGACTCTTTCGAACGCTGAGTAATTCTATCGCGCTCGAGGTTCTCGAACGGGAGACCGACCGACCTCGTGCGGGAGGTGAGTGGGCCGGGTGACCGGAACTGCCGGTAGTCCACGGTGCACTCATGGGCCGCCAGGAAATTCATGAACCGCTTGTAGTCGCCGTCATCCATGCCGAACAACCTCAGTAGGGCTCGGTAGTTGCCGCGCGTGGTCGCGAGCCCCAGGCTGACGAGCTGACGGAGATCGTGTCGAGTGATGTCGCGCTTCAGCAGCAGCGGGTGAATATGGCCCCAGAACGAATAGTGCCCTTCAACGAGCGTGCTGTAGAGCTCGTCGGCCAACCGCCGACGGCGCTCCCGGCGGGGCGTCAAGTTGTCGGTGGAGGCCAGCCGGACGCCTTCAGGCAGGTCCGGCGTGTCCACGTCCGGCGACTCGGCCATCCAGGCGGCCTGTTCGATGACGTTCTGCAGCTCGCGGACGTTGCCGGGCCACCGATACCGGGCGAGCGCCTGAAGCGCCGACTCGGTGAACCTGATCTGCCGGCCCGTCCGCGTCGCCGCGGCTTCGATCAGCGTGGGGAGGTCCTCCTTGCGGTCGCGCAAGGGTGGTACGTGGATGTGGACGACTTTGATCCGGTAGAGGAGGTCGCTGCGAAACGCGCCAGTTGATACCAGCTGTTCGAGGTCGCGGTTCGTGGCGGAAATGATCCGGACGTCTACTCTGATCGGACCACCGACGCTGCCGACCGGCTGAATCTCGCCAGTTTCCAGAAATCTCAAGAGATGGGCCTGCATCTGCAGACTCATTTCCGCGATCTCGTCCAGGAAAATAGTGCCGCGGTGCGCTGCCTCGAGCCGCCCCATCCGATCGCGATAAGCGCCCGTGAAGCTGCCGCGGGTATGCCCGAACAGCTCGGTTTCGAGGAGCGTGTCGGCAATCGCCGCGCAGTTCACGGCGATGAACGGCCGCGTCGCGCGGGCGGAGTGGAAGTGAATGTACTGCGCGACCACGTCCTTGCCGACGCCACTTTCGCCAGTGATGAAGACTTTGGCGTCGCCGGCGGCCGCGCGGGTCGCCAAGGCACGGACCTGACGCATCGCCCGACTTGCGTCGACGAGCCGCGCGGCGGCCGTCGACAAGTCGTTCGTGGTCTGACGCATCGACAGGGGAGCAGTCATGCGCGACACAAAAAACTCCGCTTAACTAAGAGTGAGCGCCGACACAGACGCCCGCACACGGCCATGACGATACCACGGGTCGGGGGCCGGTTTCGAACTCTTCCACCCGAGTTCTGGGTGTCGCCCAAAATTCACAAGTTTTCCGCTCACCGGGAGACTTCGTGCACGGTTCGGGGTTCTTGGTTCGCCGTTCGTCGTTCTGGGTTCCTCGTTCCAGGTTCGTCGTTCCCGGCCAGGAGTGGCTTGAGACCGTGGCGCCCGATAGAACGGATTCTTTCCGGCGAACCGATGCCGGCCACACCGGACGTGAACCACGAACCGAAGCCCACGAACCTCCAGAAGCGAAACGCGCAACCACGAACCCAGAACCACGAACCTAGAACCACGAACCAAGAACGACGAACCAAGAACCTGCTACCATCTCCGTCGAGGAGACCCTGCGTGCATTTTGATCCGGTCGGTTCCGAACAAGCGTCCGCAACAGACATCAGAGAGTTCGAAGAAGACGTCCCCGTGCAGATCGTGCAACAAGCGCGAGTGGACGTGCGAGAGACCAAAGACGTGACGGCGCTCGAAGGGCGCCGAGCGCGCGCGGACTTCGACGACGTTGAGGGAGAAGGCGAGGACGGCGACGAGAGGGAGAACGAGACCGACGAGTCGGCGCCCGCGGCAGCGGTTCGCGAAGGACTGCCATCGCGGTTTCGCATGCGGCATACGCCGCACTATGTCGACGAGTTGCTCGGTGAGGCGCCACTGCGCACGGTGCGCGAGATTCCGCTCTCCGAGATTGAGCTTCCGACCGAAGATCGCGCGCAGCTCGAGGATCTCGAGCGATCGATTCGCCAGCTCGGCGTCATCGAGCCGCTACTCGTCGGGCGCCGTGGCGCGTGCTATCGCGTCATCGCCGGGATGCGGCGACTTCGCGCGGCCCATCGGATCGGCCTCGACACCGTACCATGCCTGGTGCACGACGCGGACGAGGAACGGTTGGCCGATATGCGGCGGGCGGTGATCGAGCGCACGATAGAGCCGGCAAGTGACCCACCGCCAGCGCCTGCGATGGCGCCGCCCATCCCCGAACCGACGATCGGAGAAGCCGCACTCGGGCTCGAGTTCGTCTCGGCGCTGCTTCCGGCAATGAACGCGGCGGGACGAGACCGGCTGCGGTGGGGCGTGCTGACCGACCTGGCCGCCGTCGAGCTCTCACGGACGAAAGCCGTCGGCACGGCGCACGAGATGCTGCGCAGCGACGCCGCGATCCAACGTTCTTCGGCCGACCACCTTGCGCTCGTCAGCGACATAGTGTCCGCCGTGTCTACTGAAGCCCGGCTCCGCGGCGTCAAAGTCGACCTGGACCTACCTGCTTCAGGCCGCGACATTCTCGATGTTCTTTTCGATGGTGCTCGCTGCCGGAGTGCGTTGACCGGGCTTCTGCAGTGTCTGCTGACACTCGCGCCGCGTACTGGCACAGTACTCAACGTGCGCGCGCAAATCACCACCATCCGGCCCGCGCTCGTCGTCGAATGCCTGCTCCGCGAGTGCGATCCTGAACTGAGTGTCGAGGCGCTGGCGCGGTTCTTCGAAGCTGGCTGGCAGGAACATCCGTGCGGCCCGAATGGCGGATCGATCCTCGCCGCGCTGGCTCACACGGCTCGTGCCCATGGCGGGAGAGCAGGCGTCAAGGCTGATGCGATCGGGTGCCTGGTGACGTTCGTGGTGCCGCGGGTGGATCAGTAGGCTCAAGGCTCAGGGCTCAAGGCTCAGGCAAGATCTTCGAGAGATTACTCGAAGGTTTTGCTTGAGCCCTGAGCCTTGAGCCCTGAGCCTTGAGCCTACTTCTTTACCAGCTCAGCGCCGGGTGTTTCTTCGGTGGAGAACCGCGGAACTTCCCGGCCGTTGACGATTTCGACCGTCTTGTAGATGCGCTTTGGTTTGGGCGCGGCGTCTACGGCGGTCTTGATTTTCGTGACGTAGTTCTGCGTCTCGCGATACGGCGGCACCGAGCCGTATTTCGTCACGGCGCCAGGGCCGGCGTTATAGGCCGCGAGCGCGAGCTCGACGTTCTGCGAGAACTTCGTCAGGAGCCCTTTGAGATAGGTCACACCGCCACGAATGTTTTCCGAAGGATCGTAAGGGTCCGACACGCCAAGTTCAGTTGCCGTGGCGGGCATCAGCTGCATCAGGCCCATCGCCCCCTTAATTGAACGCGCATTGGGGTTGAACGCCGACTCCTGCTGAATCACGGCCCGCACCAGGTGCGGGCTGACGCCGTGCGCCGAGGCGTTTTCCTCGATGAGCGCGTCGTACTGCGCCGCGCGCTCGTTCACGATGCCCTTGGCAGTCGTCCTGAAAGGACTGTCCTGATGCGTCGGATACGTCTTGACCAGGTCGCCCGCGCCATTCGGTTTGTCGGACAAGACGATCCTGCCCTCGGCGTCGCGCCACGAGTAGATCTGGGCCTGCGCCGCCGCCGGTAGCGTGGCTGACAGGAGAATCGCGCCGAGCACGGTCCGCGCGCTGTTCGAGCTCATCAACCTGAGGAATCTCAACAATTTGGACGGATCCAGGGTGAGCCTGAGGCAAGGCGGGTGCCTCTCGCCAGTCAACGACTTACGAAGATCCAGGCTCACTCGATGTGCCGAAATAAAACACCGACTCGCAAATCTGTAACGCGGACACAGAACGGTCAAAAGGCCGCGGGATCAGCTCAACGGGACGCGGATCACGCGGATTCTCTTAAAGCCTGAATATCGACCGGTGGGGCCGTTGGGGTCAGACCGGGGCCAGACCAGCAGGCGGTAGTGAGCAGCCACGGCTGAGCTCGGGGACACTCAACCTTGAGTGTCCCCGGGGACAGTCACGGGGCTTCCGCCAGCGCGACTTCGAGCACCTTGGGCGCAGCGGCGAGCAGATCGTCGATCTTTGAGGCGTCCTTACCGCCGGCCTCGGCGAAATCCGGACGGCCGCCGCCTCCGCCGCCGACGATGGGCGCGAGCTCTTTGACGAGGCGGCCTGCCTGGACGCGACTGGTGAGGTCTTTTGAGACGGCAACGACGAGAGAAACTTTCCCGTCAACTTCTGACACGAGCACGACGACGCCGCTCCCGAGCCGGTCGCGCAGCGAGTCGGACAGACCGCGCAGCGCGCCCTTTTCCAGGCCCTCGACGCGTCGGGTTACCAGCTTGACCCCGGAGACCTCGCGAATGTCGCGCCCATCCGCACTCTCCGGCCCGGTGGACGCCGACCTCGCGCCGCCGCCCATCGCGACTTTCATCTTCAGTTGATCGACTTCCCGCGCAAGCCGCTTACTCTCCGACTGCAGGCGCTGGATTGCCTCGACGCTCTGCGCGGCGGTGGTGTGTAGAGCAGAGAGGACGTTGTCGAGCGACTGCCGCTGCTGCTGCACCCAGGCCACAGCCCCAGCTCCCGTCAGCGCTTCGATCCGACGAACACCCGCGGCGACGCCACTTTCCTCGGTCGCCACGAACGTGCCGATATCTCCGGTGCGTTGGACGTGCGTCCCGCCGCAGAGCTCCATACTGAACCCGGGGATCGAGACGACGCGCACGCGATCGCCGTACTTCTCGCCGAAGAGCGCCATCGCCCCTCCGGCAATCGCTTCATCGGTCGACTTGACCTCAGTCAGAACCAGGTTGTTTCGGACGATCTGATCGTTGACGATTCGCTCGATCCGTAGGAACTCGTCTCGGCTGACCGCCGAAACATGGACGAAGTCGAACCGCAGGCGATCCGGGGCGACCAGAGAGCCCGCCTGTTTGACGTGCGGGCCGAGCACCTGTCGCAGAGCGGCGTGCAGAAGGTGGGTCGCCGTGTGATTCCGGCGTGTCGCGTCGCGGATCTCGTCGGCAACCTCGGCCGTCACAATCTGGCCGCGGCGGATCTCGCCCTTCTCCACGCGAATGAAGTGGAGACGCGGTCGCGCTTGATTCGGCCGCACAAGCCGTTCGACGACAGCCGACGAGCCGTCCGCCCCAACGACTCGTCCGCTGTCCGACACCTGGCCGCCGGCCTCGAGGTAGAAGGGTGTTCGAGCGAGCGCGACGTAGCCCTTTGCGTCCGTGGGCAGCGCATCAATCGATGTTCCCGCCTCATCAAAAATCGCGACGACCGGTGTGCCCGACACGGTTGTTGCGTCGTATCCCTCGAACCGATCGCCGGCCGCCTCGAGCGCCTTCTCCACCTCAGCGTCCATCGTCAGCGTCAACGCCTTGTCGGCGGCCTTGCTGAACGAGCTGCCGGCGCGGGCCTTTTCGCGTTGGCCCTCCATCGCCCGCTCGAAGCCCTCCCGGTCGATCGAGAGCTGACGCTGCCCGGCGAGATCTTCCATGAAGTCCAAAGGCACGCCGAGCGAGTCGTACAACCGGAATGCGTCCTCTCCAGGCACGACGCGGGAACCGGATGCGGCGCGATCCAAAACCTCTTCGAGCCTTGGCAGCCCGGCGGTCAATGCGGCATCGAAGCGTTCTTCTTCGCTACGAACGACGCGGACGATGTTGTCGCGGCCGGTGCGAAGCTCGGGATATGCGTCGCCCATTTCGGAGACGATCACGTCGACGAAGGAGTACAGCACGGGGTCGACGAAGCCCAGCTTCTTGCCGTGCCGCATCGCGCGACGCATGATCTTGCGGAGGACGTAGCCTCGCCATTCGTTCGACGGCACGACACCGTCGGCGATGAGGAACGTCATCGCGCGCAGGTGATCGGCGATGACGCGCATCGAGACGTCCGCGGGGTCGTCGAGCGTGGCGCCATAGCGACGGCCGGCGCGGTCGCCGACGGCCGTGAGGATTGGCGTGAAGAGATCCGTATCGTAGTTGGAGATCTTGCCCTGAATGACTGCGGTGATCCGTTCGAGGCCCATGCCGGTGTCGATCGAGGGCGCCGGCAGCGGCGTGAGCGTGCCGTCCGGCTGACGGTCGAACTCCATGAACACGTTGTTCCAGACCTCGACGAACCGATCGCAGCTGCAATCGATGCCCAGGCAGGTCCCGCCGCGCCGTTCCTCATCGCACGGGACATGATTGCCGCGGAAGTAGTGGATCTCTGAGCATCGGCCGCACGGTCCGGTTTCGCCCATCGCCCAGAAATTCTCGGCGAGCCCGAGCTCCGTGATGCGATCCGCCGGCACCAGCTTCGTCCAAATCGCGTGCGCGTCGGCGTCGCGGGGAATGCCCGCGTCGCCACGGAAGATGGTCGGAAACAAGCGGTCCGGGGCCAGTTTCCACGTTGTCGTCAGCAACTCCCACGCGAACGGAATAGCTTCCTTCTTGAAGTAATCGCCGAATGAGAAGTTCCCAAGCATCTCGAAAAACGTGTGGTGCCGCAGGGACGGTCCGACGTTGTCGAGATCGTTGTGCTTGCCGCTGACGCGCATGCACTTCTGCGAGGTCGTCGCGCGTGTGTAGGGGCGCTTCTCGCGGCCGAGGAACGTGTCCTTGAACTGGTTCATCCCGGCGTTGGTGAAGAGCAGTGTCGGGTCGTCGCCCGGTACGAGCGGAGAGCTCGGGACAATGGCGTGTCCGTGCCGTTTGAAGTAATCGAGGAAGCTGCTGCGGATCTCGCGAGACTGCATGTGTTGTGACTCAGGGGTCAGGGACCAGGCTCAGGGCTTAGGGCTCAAGGCTCAGGCAAAGGCGTTCGACGACGCACTCGAAGGTCTTGCTTGAGCCCTGACCCTTGAGCCCCGATCCCTCATTCTACTTCGTCGTTTGTGGTCCCGCGCAGCCGGCGGAGCGAGGCGACGACGACTGCGGGCGTGAAGCCCTGGCGCATCAGATATTGATAGAGGCGCGCATATTCGGCCGGGTCTGCTGGCTTTGGCCGTCCGCGCAGCTTCTTCTGCAGCGCGCGCGAGACGAGTGATCCCTCGTCCTTCTCGCCGAAGACTTCGGCGACGGCCTCGGCCGCGACCTCCTTGTCGACGCCGCGCGCCAGAAGCTCGCGAACGACGCGCAGGCGTCCGCGGCCCTTGGTCTCGACTGCGGTGCGCGCGAAAGAATGCGCGAGGCGTTTATCGTCAAGGCCGCCGGTTTCCAGAAGGCGTTCTATGGCCGCCTCGATGGCGTCGTCGGCGTGCTCACGGGCACGCAGGCGCTCGCGGCACTCGGTGATGGAGTAGGCGCGACGCGACAGGAGATGGAGGGCGTCGAGATAGGCGGAGGGCCTGTCAGCTCCCAAACCGGATGATGTCCGGCTGGACGCCGCTCTGCGCCATCTCGTCACGCGCCATCTCCGCTGTGGTGGCGATGCCCTGGACCTTGAGCTTGAACTCGTCGAGGTTCGATGCCCATCGCATCGCCTCTTCGAGCGTCACAAACCCCTGCTGGTAGAGGTTGAAAATCGACTGGTCGAACGTCTGCATCCCGTACTGTGACGTCCCCGACGCAATCGCCCCGTGGATATGGTTCGTCCGATCCTTGTCGAGGATGCAGTCGCGAATGAACGGCGTGGCGATCATGACTTCGACCGCCGGCACGCGGCCGAGGCCGTCGGACCGCGGCATCAGGCGTTGAGAGATAGCTGCCTTGAGCACCGTCGAGAGCTGGATCCGGATCTGCCGCTGCTGATGCGGCGGGAACACGGTGATGATGCGATTGATGGTTTCGGTGGCGTCGAGCGTGTGCAGCGTCGAGAACACGAGGTGGCCCGTTTCGGCGGCGAGCAGCGCCGTTTCGACGGTCTCGAAGTCGCGCATCTCGCCGACCAGGATGACGTCGGGGTCCTGCCGGAGCGCGCTGCGCAGGGCATGCGAGAACGACGCCGTATCAACCGCCACTTCGCGCTGGCTCACGATCGACTGGTAGTCGCGATGCAGGTACTCGATCGGGTCCTCGACGGTCATGATGTGCGCGGCGCGCGTCGAGTTGACGTGATCGATCATCGCCG
Organism: uncultured Acidobacteriota bacterium; assembly: GCA_963773005.1. Taxonomy (GTDB): domain Bacteria; phylum Acidobacteriota; class Vicinamibacteria; order Vicinamibacterales; family 2-12-FULL-66-21; genus DATBJJ01. Next base: position 83,797 of record CAVYZR010000007.1, on the reverse strand, counting down.
CCAGCGTCGTGCTCTTTCCGCTGCCAGTCGTGCCCGTGACGAGCACGAGGCCGCGTTCTTCCTCGGCGATCCGCTTGAGCACCGGTGGGAGTCCGAGCTCGTCGATGGTCCGGATGCGCGTTGGAATGACGCGCAGCACGATCCCGACCGTGCCACGCTGCTGGAAGACGTTGCAGCGGAATCGGCCGAGCCCGGTGACGCTGTAGGCCAGATCGACCTCCTGCGCGCGCCGGAATTTCTCGTGGTGCTCGGGCGAGAAGAGCACGCTCGCCATCGCTTCGGTGTCGTTGCGATCGAGCCGCTTCTCTTCAGAAGCGACAACCAGGCTGCCATTGACCCGCATCATCGGGTAACTGCCGACCTTGAGGTGCAGGTCGGAAGCGCCGGACGCGGCGGCAATCTTCAGGAGGTCATTGAGATGCATGCGCCGACTGCAAGGTCTTCTGAGGAGCCCCGGGCGAAAGGTATGTCAGCCAGCCGTGCGTGTCGGGCCTGACACCGTTGATGATGTCGAAAAACGCGGTCTGGATCGCCTCGGTAATCGGCCCGCGCCGGCCCTTGCCAACGAGGATCTTGTCGACCGAGCGGATCGGCGTAACTTCGACGGCCGTGCCCACGAAGAACGCTTCATCAGAGATGTAGAGAAGCTCTCGCGGCAGCAGTTCTTCGCGCACCTGGAAGCCCAGATCTCGCGCGATCGTGATCACCGAGTTGCGGGTGATCCCCGGCAGGATGGCAGCCGACATCGGCGGGGTGTACAGGATGTCGTCCCTGACCAGGAAGATATTCTGCCCGCTGCCCTCGCTGAGGTAGCCGTTGGTATCGAGTGCGATACCTTCGCTATAACCGTCGGCGAGCGCGGCCATCTTGATCAGCTGCGAGTTGGCGTAGTTGGCCGAGCTCTTGGCGAGCGACGGGAACGTGTTCGCGGCCGCCCGCGTCCAGGAACTGATGGCGACATCGGCGCCCCGTTCGAGCGCGTCCTTGCCGAGATAGGCTCCCCATTCCCAGGTCAGGATCGCCGAATCCACCGGGCAGGCGGACGGGTCGACGCCGAGCGTGTTGTAGCCGCGATAGACGATCGGTCGGATGTAGCACGCCTTGAACGCATTGGCGCGAATCGTCTCGAGTACCGCGGCTGTCAGCGTGGGCTGATCGACCGTGGGCTCCATGCGGTAGATCCTGGCCGAATCGTAAAGACGCCGCATGTGCGCGTCGAGCTGAAAGCAGGCCGATCCACGTGGCGTGTCGTAGCAGCGGGCACCCTCGAACACCGCGCTTCCATAATGGATGACGTGCGAAGCAATGTGAATCTTCGCGTTCGCCCAGTCGACGAGCGACCCGTTCATCCAGATCTTTCCGGTGCCAGAGAATGCCATCAGCTGCTCCAATAGCGACGGTTCGCAAACCGCCACGTAAGACCGAAATGCGGCAGTCGTATCGATTTTAACACACGCCTCCGCAGCGGACGCGCGGTCCAATCGCAAACTGGCCCGGTTTTATTGGGTTTCTCCGCAGAACGGACAGCGGTCGGTCCTCGCGTGGAGCGGCTTCCGGCACTGCCAGCAGAACTTCGGTGAGGCAGTCTGAGGAGGGCGTCGTGTGATTGCAGGCTCGTCTCGCCCGGAGATGCCGTCAACTGGTGTCCGGCGTGGTCGTGACGCCTTGCGGACCCCGAGGACAGCCTCGAGGAGATCGGCGGCGCGCTGATATCGAACCGTGATGTCGGGTGCCAGTGCCTTCATCACGATGTCGTTGACCTCGCGCGGAATCGACGGATTCCGCATCCGCGGCGGCGTGACGAGTTCGCCGGACATCAGCTTGTCGAGGTCTGCGGGTGCGGGGGTGTCGTACGGCAGGATGCCGGTCAGCATCTGGTACATCGTCACGCCCAGCGAGTAGATGTCCGAGGCGAAGACCGCCTTGCCGTGAAACTGTTCGGGAGCCATGTACGGCGGACTCCCGATCACCGTCGTGCCGTGCGCGGCGATCTCGAGAAAGCGAGAGGTTCCGAAATCGGCGACCTTCAGCATGTCGTTCTCGGTCACGAGCACGTTGGCTGGCCGCAGGTCGCGGTGGATCACGCCCTGACGGTGCGCGTGATCGACGGCATTGCAGATCTGACAGGTGAAGTCGAGCGCGCGGTTGAGCTCCAGGGCGCCTTTGAGCGCGATGATGTTCTCGAGCGTCTCTCCCTGGACGTACTCCATCACGATGAAGAAGACGTTGTCCTGCTTCTCGGCGGTCGTGATGGCGACGATGTTGGGATGGCTGACGCTGGCGAGCAGACGTGGCTCGCGCAGCAGCTCGCCGAAGTCGAGACCCTGGCGGTGCGGGACCTTGATCGCGACCTTCTTGTCGATCCAGGTGTCGTGAGCGAGGTAGACGGTACCGAATCCGCCGCTGCCAAGCGGAGCGGCGATCTTGTATTTACCGAGTGTCTGGCCCCTGAACAGCAATTTTGAATGCTGAGTGCTGAATGCTGAAGTGAAAAAGGAAATGCCGAAGTATAGCGCGGATAGAATCGATCCGTGACGACGCGTCCGCGCTTCTACGCACCGGGCCTCGACCCTTCGGCGGCCGAGGTCATTCTCTCCTCAGACGAGTCACACCACCTCGTCCGTGTCTTGCGTCTTGTGGCGGGAGACGAGATCGCCGTCTTCGATGGCGACGGACGCGAGTTTCAGGCGCGTGTCGCGCGGGCCGATCGTAATCGCGCCTCGGTCACACTCGGTGCGCCGATCGCGACCGCCCCCGAGCCGACGGTACTGACAACACTCGTCCAGGCCGTGCTCAAGGGCGACAAGATGGACGGCGTCGTGCGCGATGCGACGATGGCCGGCGTCGCTCAGATAGTGCCGGTCGTCACAGACCGTTCGCTCGTCAGCCGGTCCGTCCTCAAAGGCGCGCTCGAGCGATGGCAGAGGATTGGGGTTGCGTCAGCCAAGCAGTGTGGCCGTGCCCGTCTCCCCGCGATCGATCCCCCGCAGCCACTACGTGCGTGGCTCGAAGCACCGTTCGATGGTCGCCGCCTGCTTCTGGCTGAGCCGTCATCGGGCGAAGGCCACGTTCAGGCACTCCGTGTCGGTCTTGCGGGTCCAGTTCCTCAACGTGTCGCTTGTATTGTCGGCCCGGAAGGTGGGTGGTCCGCGAGTGAGCGTGAAGCTGCGACGACGGCTGGATGCGTCCTCGTCAGCCTGGGTTCAATGACGCTGCGCGCGGATGCCGTAGGTCTGGTCGCGGTCTCGCTGGTGAACTACGCGTTCGATACTGTGTGAGAGTGCTGTCCACTCCCGAACACCGGTTCAACCCCTCACGAGCGCCGCACCCCACTCACCGTCGCTCAACTCTTGCTCGACGGCGCCACTGAGGGCTCGAGTGACGGCAACAGCCTCGGTCACGCTGAATCCGCTGACGATGAGTCGGCCGCCCGGTGCGACGAGATCTGCGAGCCGGCGCGCGTGCTTCTGAATGACCGCGCCGGTCAGGTTCGCGACCACGACGTCAGCTGCGTTGCCCGGAAACGTTCCGAGCTCGGCTTCTTGAACATCAATACGGCTCGACAGGTCGTTCCGAGCGACGTTCTCCCGAGCATTTCTCAGCGCTTCGGGATCTTCGTCGAACGCGACCACTGAAGAGGCCCCCAGTGTCGCGGCTGCTATGGCCAGCACCCCAGAGCCTGTTCCTACATCGATGACGGCTCGTCCGACCAGCTCGAAAGATTGCAGGAGCGAGAGGCAAAGCCGCGTGGTCTCGTGGTGGCCGGTTCCAAAGCCGGTGGACGGATCGATCACGATCACGAGATCTGCCGAATGCCGGATCTCGAGCGGTGCTGGCTCGAGGAGGCACGACGACGGACAGGGAGTGGCGTGCCACGGCGGCGAGACGACGATGCGGCCGACGCGAATTGGTGTCAGGTGAGCCTGGCTTCGCCTCGCCCATTCTTCATCGGGCACTTCAGCGATCGACAGGGCTAGCAGACGATCGCCGAACGAAGCTTTCACCGCCGCCGCCGCGGCGTCTCGTTGAAGACTGGTCTTGAAGAACACCCGCCAGCCGTCGGCGGGTTCGACGTCATGAATGGCCTGCGGTTCGAACTCGTCGAGCGTGGCGTAGAGCAGTTCGACTAGCGTCGCAGCGTCAGGACCAGGATTCCATCGCAGGTCCAGTGCGGCAACATCAGCCAAAAATATCCTTGACGCGTTCGAAGAACGGTTTGTCTGCGTCCTGTCGATCGAGCTCGTCTTCTTGCCGAGGCAGCGTCTTCGACAACTCCTCGAGCAGGTGCTTCTGGTCTTTCGTGAGCTTCGTCGGAACTGCCACGCCCGCGATCACGTGCAGATCGCCGCGGCCGCGGCCCGAGACGTTCGGCATGCCCTTGCCGCGCAGCTTGAAGCGGGCGCCGACCTGCGTCCCGGCCGGAATATTCAGATCCTCGCGTCCGTTGAGCGTCGGGACCTTGACGCTCCCGCCAAGGGCCAGCGTCGGGTAACTGATCGGCAGCTCGCAGTAGAGATCGTCGTTTTCGCGATGGAAGAAATGATGCTCCTGCACGTGAACGACGACGTAGAGATCGCCTGGAGGGCCTCCCGCAGTGCCATGCTCGCCTTCGTTCTGGAGGCGGAGCCGCTGGCCGGTGGCAATCCCTGCCGGGATCTTGACCGTCAGCTTGCGCTCGCGGCCGACGCGCCCGGCGCCGCGACACGTCGGACACGGCTTGGCGATGGTCTTTCCCGTTCCGCGACAGTTGGAGCAGGGCCGCGCGACCGTCAGAAAACCCTGCTGGTAGCGCAGCTGACCCGAACCCCGGCACTGGTTGCACGTCTCGGGCGAGGTGCCAGCCGCGGCCCCGGACCCTCCACACGTCTCGCACGATTCCTCGCGGGGGATCTGAATCGTGGTTTCGGCGCCGACGGCGGATTCCTCGAAGTCGATTTCCAGGTCGTAGCGGAGATCGGAGCCGCGTTGCGGGCCACCGCGGCGTCGCCGTCCGCCGAAGATGTCGCCGAATCCGAACGCGTCGCCGAGTCCGGAAAAGATGTCGGAGAAATCGGCAAAGATCGTCGGATCGAATCCCGCGCTCCCGCCATTCACGCCGGCGTGTCCGAACCGATCGTACAGGCCTCGCTTCTCGCGATCGGCAAGGACCGCGTAGGCCTCGGCCGCTTCCTTGAACCGTTCCTCGGCCTTGCGATCGTTCGGGTTGCGATCGGGGTGGTGCTGCAACGCGAGCTTGCGATACGCACTCTTGATCTGCTGGTCGGTCGCTTCGCGCGCGACGCCCAGAATTTCGTAATAGTCCCGCTTGCTCACGCTAGAAGCCATCGCATAGACCCGTCCGTGTTGTCCGTGTGATCCGTGGCTCTATTCACCCTTGGCCACCTTGACGACTGCGGGGCGGATCAGCCGGTCGCCCAGCATGTAGCCACGCGCGAACTCTTCGACGACCTCGCCATCGCGGCGGCCTTCGGCGGGCTCGTGAGCGATCGCCTGATGAAAGTGCGGATCGAAATCGGCCCCGAGCGCTTCGATCGGCTTGACGCCACGCTTGCGCAGGATGTCGACGAGCTGGCGATGGATGAGCTCGACGCCCTTGCGATAGGCTTCCGCGCCGTCGGCGCCGGTATCGGCCTTCAGCGCCCGTTCGAGATCGTCGACGAGTGGAAGGAGATCACGGACGACGTCTGCCGCGATCGATTCGGCGGTGCTTTGACGGTCGCGTTCCACACGTTTGCGGTAATTGTCGAATTCGGCGGTCTTGCGGAGCAGCCGATCGTAATAGTCGTCGCGCTGCTTCTGGAGCTCGTCGGCGTCGACGACCGCTGAACCCTTTTCGAACTTTTCGGGGGGATCAGAAGTGGCGTGTTCGTTTTTGTCGTTCATGATGCCGGAGGTTCTCAGCTCTTCGCGCCGACGACTCGGCTCACGACGCGCGACAGGCTGTCGACCGCGTTGATGGCGCGGGAGTAGTGCATACGGGTAGGGCCAATCACGCCGACCGCGCCCGTACCGCGGCCGTCGGAATAGGTCGAGAAAACCAGGCTGAAGCCGCGCAGGTCGCTCGACGGATGCTCGGACCCGATGACGACGGTCAGGCCGTCGCCGCCGAGGTAGTCGTCGAGCAGACGGACCAGGCGCGCCTTTTCTTCGATCATCTGCAGCAGCGCGCGGAGCGCCTCGAGCGTGACATCGGGATCATCTGTGCTCACATCCTCGAGCAGCATCGACGTGCCCTGAACGTAGATGACGGGATCCGAATCCACGTGGGCGAGCGTCGCACTGGCGAGTCGCAACGCCCGTGCCATCAGGACGTCGTAGAGCGTCCGTTCCTCGCGGAGGCGCTCGATCACCATCTGACGGACGTCGAAGAGCGTCCGTCCCTTGAACTCATTGTTGAGGTAAGCAGACGCCTGGGCCAGCTCCGTCTGATCGTACTGCTCGGTTGGCTCGATAATCTTGTGCGAAACGTGGCCGCCGGCGGCAACGACGACGACCAGGATCTTCCCACCATCCAGCGGCACGAAGTTCAGGTGCTCGAGCGTCGTAGTGTCGGCAGACGGCGCGATCGCGAAGCCGACCTGATGTGACGCGCGCGACACTTCCTGCGAGACATGCGAGAGCAGGTCGTCCACGCTTCCCGCCCGTCGAAGCCTGGCCTCGACGTTCGGCGCTGGTCTCGACGCGCGCCGCTCGGCGAGAACGTTGTCCACGTAGTTGCGATAGCCCAAGTCGGTCGGGACGCGACCAGCCGACGTGTGCGGCTGACGGACGTACCCTTGCTCCTCGAGGCGCGCCAGCACGTTGCGAAGCGTCGCCGAGGAGACGCCGAGACGGCCCTTGGCCAGCCAGAGCGACGACACCGGCTCGCCCTGTTCGATGTAGGCCGACACCACGACCCCAAGAATTCGTCTATCCCGTTCGGGCAGTGCAGGATGGAGCACCATAGACTGTTAGCACTCGACGTTGGCGACTGCTAAGTGATTATAGCAGGGTTCTAGGTTCGTCGTTCTTGGTTCGTCGTTCTTGGTTCGGGGTTCGCGGTTCTCGGTTCTCCCATCGAACCACCACGACTCCAAACGGCGAACCCCGAACCCCGAACCGAGAACCCCGAACCCGAACCCCGAACCGCCGAACCCAGAACGACGAACCCAGAACAACGAACCACGAACCGACTAAATCCCCGCCCTCCCCGCGACCTCGCGCGCCGCTCGCTTTGCGTCCGAGGCAATCTCAGCCCCATCCAGCCGGCTGAGGCGGAACTCGTCGACCAGGACCTCGCCATCGACCATTGTCATTCTGATGTCGGTCCCTCGGGCTCCATAGACCAGTGTGGACCATGGGTCGGCGTCCGGCGATAGGTGCGGGCGATCACGTGAAACGAGAATCAGGTCGGCCCGCTTACCGGGCTCGACCGACCCCAACTCGTCCTGCAGGCCCATTGCGCGAGCGCCTTCACGCGTCGCCATCCAAAGCACGTCGCGCGCCGTTATCGAGCCGGGAGCACGACGCATCGCCTGCAGCGTGGCGGCCAGCCGCATCTCGTCGAACATGTCGAGCCGATTGTTGCAGGCGGCGCCGTCGGCGCCGAGCGACACGCAGATTCCGCGCTGCCGCATCTCGACGATCGGCGCGATGCCCGAGCCGAGCTTGAGGTTGGACCCCGGGCAGTGCATCACCTTGACGTCGCGCTCCGCCATCAGCGCCTGCTCGGCGTCGCTGACCCAGACGCAGTGCGCGGCGCACAGCCTCTCGCTTGCGAGGCCGGTCGCATTCAAGTATTCGAGATTCGAGAGCCCGCCCGACAGCCGGCGGACGACGTCGACTTCGTCGCGTGATTCAGAAGCGTGCGTGTGGACAATCACGCGATCACTTGCCGAGAGCGTAGCGACCGCCTCGAGCAGGCGACGCGAGCAGGAGACGGCGAATCGCGGCGCAAAGGCCGCGCGGAGACGTCCACGCGCCGCGCCATCCCATCGCGCCCGAAGGGCCACGCTCTCGTCGATCGACCTTTGCGTCTCCTCGCGGAGCCGCGAGGGCACGTTGTTGTCGTCCGAATCCATCATGCACTTGCCGACCGTCGCCCGCAGTCCAACATCCGCCAGCGTCTCAAAGACGACGTCGGTGTCGTGCACGGTCTCCATCGTCAAGGCCGTCGTCGTGCCCGAGAGCAGGAGCTCGGCGGCGGCGAGCCGCACGGCAGCGCGCAGCGTTGAGGGCGAGTGCGCCGCCTCCATCGGCCAGATTCGGCGCTGCAGCCACTCGAGCAGAGGCATATCGTCGGCGTAGCTGCGGAAGAGCGTCTGACACAAGTGGATGTGCGTCTGAATGAAGCCGGGCAGCAGGTAGTCACCGCCCGCGTTCACGACGTGGTCACATTGGGCGGACGGCTCGGCGCCGACCGAAAGGATGCGCCCATCGCGCACCATCACCGCGCCCTCGACAATCTCGAGGGCGTCGTTCATGGTCAGGATGGTGGCGTTGCGGATGAGCGTCGTCGCCATAGGGTCAGATCTCGATCTTCTAACCGGTCAGGGATTAGAAAATCGAGATCTGACCCCGGTCGCGACGCCGCGGCGAACCGCGATTAGTTCGGCGAGGATCGCGACCGCGATCTCGGCGGGAGTCACGGCGCCGATGTCGAGGCCGATGGGGGAGTGGACGCGGTCGAGGCACTCCGACGGCATGCCCTCTTCGAGGAGCACGGTGCGGATGCGCGCGACCTTGGCGCGGCTGCCGATGAGGCCGAGGTAGCGCAGATCGCGCGCGGCGAGCGCGCGCATCGCCTCGAGATCGCCCTGGTGTCCGCGCGTGACGATCACGACGTAGCCGGTCGCCGGAATCTCGGCGCGATGGAGCCAGTCGGCGATCGGCTCGACGATGATGTCGTCGGCGCCGGGAAAGCGCTCGGGGTTAGCGAATTTTTCGCGGTCGTCGATGACGTGCACGCGAAAGTCAATCGCGTCGGCGAGGCGGGCGAGGTGCCACCCGACGTGACCGGCGCCGATGATGTACAGGCGCGGAGCGGGCTCGAGCGGATCGACATGGACGTCCATCTGACCTCCGCAGATGAGGCCGTTTTCCTGGGCGAAGTCGTCGTTGAGCTCGAAGTGCATGAGCACCTGGCGGCCCGAGTCGAGGACTTCTCGCGCCTTGAGGCAGGCTTCGTTCTCGTAGCAGCCGCCGCCGATCGTGCCGACGGTGCGGCCATCCGCGTACACCAGCATCTTGGCGCCGGCGCGCTGAGGCGTTGAGCCGCGCGCGCGCACGACCGTCACGAGCGCGACCGATTCTCCGCGCTTGAGCGCATCAGCCGCCGCTGCCAGCACTTCTTCGTTCAGATCAGGACCTCGATTTTGGCCTTCTGCCTGACTTGCGCGATGAACGCCTGCGCCAGTTGCTGCTTCTTCTGCTCGTTGAGGAAGTCCTTGATCTTGGCGCTGACTTCGTCGAGCGGCACGAGTCCGGCTGGCTTGCGATCGGTCGCCTTGATGATATGCAGGCCGAACTGCGTCGTCACGACATCGCTGATTTCGCCAGTGTTGAGCGCGAAGGCGACGTCGGCGAACGCCGGAACCATTTTCTCCTTCGGGAAGAAGCCGAGGTCGCCGCCCTGGGCAGCGCTTCCGTCCTGAGAGTTCTGTTTCGCGAGCGCGGCGAAGTCGGTGCCGCCCTTGGCTTGCTTGAGCACCTCGTCGATTTTCGCCCTGGTCTGCTTCTTGGTGGCGTCATCCGCGTTCGGGTCGACTCGAAGAAGGATGTGGCTGGCGCGAACCGTTTCAGGACGTTTGAACTTGTCGGGGTTCTTGTCGTAGAAGTCCTTCGCCTCAGTGTCGGTTGCTTCGGTCAATGTCGCCACCTGGGCATTCATCATCTTGGCAATGGCGATCTCGACCTTCGCGTCGGCCCTGAGCTTTTCGAGGGTCATCTTGCGTTCGGCGAGCGCCTTGTTGAACGCCTCTTCGCTCCGGGCGCCCTGGCGCATGGACTGCAACTGCGTCTCGACTTCGGCGTCGGTCGCGGTGAAATTGCGCGCCTTCGCTTCCTGCTTGAGGAGCGTGTAATTGACGAGCTCGTCGAGCACTTTTCGGTAAATCTCATCGCGCCGATCGGCCGGCACAGGGCCTCGGTTATTGAGCTCGATGTTGCGCAGCAGGCGTTCGAAGTCCGCTTTGGTGACGTCCTCGCTATTCACGTGCGCGAGCACATTCGGCAGCTGCGCCGGAACTGGCGTCGGAGGCACAGCCGCTGTCGTTTGCGCCGGCGTCGCGGGCGCCGAGGCAGTAGCTGGCTGGGCAGACGCTTGCGAGGGGGTTGCTGCCGGTGCAGCGGAAGTCGCTGGGGCAGAGGACGAGGCCTCGGCTTGAGCCGGTGCCTTTCGGCACGCGCCGCCCCAAATCGTGACTACGGCGATTAGCGTAAGAGAAAGTAGTTTATGCAAGTCAATCTTAATGGTAGCGCAGTTCCCAGACTTGAAGCCGTCCCGTCAAACTGGACGCACGCTGGTTCTTGTCAAAAGACTCTCACCGCGGAGCTCGCGGAGGGCGCAGAGCTCAGATGGTTCTGGTCCTGATTCAACATTCAAGGCTCAGCGTGCTCTGCGGCCTCAGCGGTGAGAGGCTTTTGGCAGTGTAACGGGCGCTGATAGGTGTTTCAGTTGCCGTGCAGGTGGCAGAGTTCTCTGGGCTCGGTGCCGACGATGAATGCCTCAGACAGGACCCGCGGACAAGCGGGACCGGCGACTTGTCCCGTATCGCGGTCGATATCGACGAACGCAATACCTTCGGGCGTCTGGAACGTCGGGCTGTCGAGTCCCGGCGAGCGCGCGAGTCATGAACGCCGTCCAGATGGGGAGCGCGGCCGTCGAGCCACTCAGGCCGAGCGGCTGATTGTCATCGAGCCCGACCCACACGACCGTGACGAGCTCGGGGGTAAAACCGACGAACCACGCGTCACGAAGATCGTTGGTCGTGCCGGTCTTGCCGGCCGCATCCGGCGTGAAGCCGGAGGCTCGCACCGACGCCGCCGTACCTTCGTTGAGGACGCTGCGCATCATGTTGGTCACGAGAAACGTGGTTTCTCGCCGCGCGACGGTCTTCGTTGCGGTCGTCCGAATCTGCAGGTTCTGCCCCGCGCTTGTCATCCGCAGGATGGCCTTCAAGGGGCGGATCGTTCCACCATTTGGAAAGAGCGTGTACGCGGTGGCGATTTCGAACGGCGTCGCCTCGAATACGCCGAGCGCGATCGCGGCATAAGCGCGCGGCGAGGCGCCCGCGCCGACTTCGCGCCAGAGCGCGGCAATCTGCCCGTATCCGATGGTTTCCGCTACCTTGATCGTTGCCACATTGCGCGAATGCGCCAGCGCTCGACGAAGTGTCACTGGGCCGTCGTACTCGTTCTCGTAGTTGCGAGGCTCCCATGGCTCGTCATTGAACATGAACGTCGTCGGTTCGTCGATGACGATCGTGGCCGGCGTGATGTCGGTGCGCCCTTCCTTGAACGCATGCTCGAACGCCGCGAGGTACACGAACGGCTTGAATACGGATCCTGGTTGGCGCCGCGCATTGATGGCGCGGTTGAACTGCGATTGGTTGTAGGAGCGCCCTCCAACCATCGCGAGCACCTCGCCCGTGCGCGGGTCGACGGCGATGAGCGCAGCCTGTGCCTTCTGACGCTTGCGCTTGGCGAGCAGTTCGTCGACGCGGATCAGTCCGTCGCGTACGGCGTCCTGCGCGAGACGCTGAAGGTGGATGTCGAGCGTCGTGTACACGTCGACGGTGTTGGCGACGGCGCTGTACTTATCTTGCAACTCCTGGCTGATGTAGTCGACGAAGTACGGCGCCTCCGCTTCGAGCGCCCTGGCCACGACCTGCACGGGCTCCTGGCAGGCGCGGGCGGCCGCCTCCGCGCTGACGAAGCCGGCCTCGGCCATCGCGCGCAGGACCACGTCGCGCCGTTCCTTGGCTCGCTCCGGGTGGACAAACGGCGAGTGGCGGGGCGGCGACTGGATGACACCGGCGATGAGGGCCGCTTCGCTCAGCGACACGTTGGAGATGTGTTTGGCGAAGAAGAGCCGCGACGCCTCCGCGACGCCGTGTACCGCGAATGACCCCCGCTGGCCGAGCCAGACATCATTCAGATAGAGCTCGAGCACCTGATCTTTGCTCAGCCGGCGCTCCAGGATGAGCGCCATGAACTGATCCTGCACCTTGCGGATCGTGCTTCGTTCCTGCGTCAGGAAGGTGTTCTTGATGAGCTGCTGGGTGAGCGTGCTCCCACCGCGGAGATAGGCCTTCCGGCCGGACACGTAGTCCCACACCGCTGACGCGATGCCAATCGGGTCGACGCCGACGTGGTCGTAGAAGCGGCGGTCCTCGATGGCGAGCACCGCCTGAATCATGTGCTGCGGAATGTTCTGAAGCGGTACATCCCGGCGTTTCTCACGACCGGATGCGACGAGCGCCGTGATGAGTGGGGGGTCGAGCGTCAGCTGCTCGGGGCGGACCTTTTCGCCGACGATCTCCAGGTGATCGATCGCCGTCGTCTCCTTCGTCTTCGCCGATCGCATGCCGAAGACGATCCGGACCGTCTGACCCTTTCGATCGCCGTCGCGTGGGACGAGCACGATGGCGTCGCGACCGATGGTGAACTCGCCTGGCTGCCCGGACTGCGCGCGGTTGGCATAGCCGAGCTCGTTCAACCGGTCGACCAGCTGCCGGGGCGAGACGGATTGGCCTTTGCGGACCTCGAACGGCCTGGCGAAGATTCTGGGATCGACACGCTGCATGTCCCCATGAAGCCGCGCGTCGATCATCCGCGAGAAAACGACGTAGTAATAGCCGAAGACCCCGAGGAAGACGACGAGCGGGCCGGACAGTGCCACGAGCGCGTACAGCTTCCACCGCTTGCCGAGCAGCTTGACACGGCGTCGCGACGGCGCCTTGGCCTGGGCCGGTTTGCCTTTGGAGGGTGGCGTAGACACAGCTATCGATAGATCTTTCGGCTGGACCGGCCCAAAGGGTTACTACGTCTTAGAGGGGAGCTGATCGGATTGTACTGTAATGTTGGGATCAGGGAGTACGGTAAGAGGAGGGGTCATGTTTCCTAGCAACTTTCGCGGTCAGTCTCGCCTGCTGTCGGTCGGTGTGCTGAGCGCGCTCATCGCGCTGGTTGCGCCGGCGGCAGCGGCCGCGCAGGCGCAAGCTGCCAACGGCAACATCGAGGGTATTGTCCGCGATACCACCGACGCCCCACTGCCCGGGGTCACCGTGACCGTGACGAACATGGACACCGGGACGGCCCGGACCTCGATCACCAACGACGAGGGCGTCTACCGCGCGATCCTCCTTCCGCTCGGCCGCTACCGCATCGTGGCGGAACTGCAGGGATTCAAGACCTTCGAGCAGCACGGAATCACGCTTTCTGCGGGCCAGACCGCGCTCATCAATGTTCAGCTGGGTGTCGGCAGCGTGTCCGAGACGGTGAGCGTCACCAGCGAATCTCCAGTCGCGCAGCCCGGCAAGATCGACCTCGGGCGCACCATCGGCGAGAACGAGATCAAGAACCTCCCGCTCGTTTCGCGCAATCCCTACAACTTCGCGTTCCTGCAGGCCAACGTGACCGGGTTCGAGAACAACGAGTTCGGCGTGCCCCGGATCAACGCCAACGGCACGCAGATGCGGACCAACTACCAGATCGACGGCAACACGAATACCGAGAAGGACCGCGCCGGCCTGCGGCTGCTGCCCGTCTCGGAGGTGCTGGTTCGCGAGGTCAAGGTCATCACCAACGGGTTCGCGCCGGAATTCGGCCAGACGACGGGCATGGTCTACAACGCCATCACGCCGTCGGGCACCAACCGCCTTGACGGGTCGGCGAGCTTTCGCTTTCGCCGTAACGACATGTCGTCGCGCCCGTTCTTCCTGGCGCCGACGGCGTTAAAGCCCGACACCGAGGTGAACGATGTCACGCTCACGCTTGGCGGTCCGGTGGTGAGGGACCGCTGGCACTATTACGGCGCCTATGAGTTCGTCGACCGCAGTCTGATCACAGGCACCCAGGTCATCACCGTGACGCCATCGGCCGCGGAGACGCTTGGGCTCGACCTGCCGGCCAGCGGCGTGATTCCGGCACATCAGAAGGTCAACTTTCTTTTTGGCAAGACCGACTATCAGATCACCCCGTCGAACCGGCTGTCGGCCCGGTACTTTCTGTTCAAGAATTTTTCGCTCTCGAACATCGGCGGCGGCCTCACCACGACCGACCGCGCCACCGACTTCACCGACCGGATGGATTCGGCGTCAGCGCAGCTTGTCTCGACGTTCGGAAGCGACAAGCTCAACGAGCTGCGCGTCCAGTACGCGCGGCGGCACCAATTCCGGACCTTGTCCGATACCGCCGCTGACGGGCCGGCTGTCACCGTGACGGGCGTGGCGAACTTCGGCGGCCCGCGCATCGGCGACACCACGTCAGCCGGCTTCGACTTCAATCAGGGCATCTGGCAGGTCATCGACAACCTGACCTGGATTCGCGGCAAGCATGGATTCAAGGCGGGCATCGACGCGCAGTTCATCGCCGACGATCGTGTTCGGGGCGAGCGCTTCTTCTATACCTTCCCGAACAACGACACGTATCTGAGCGCGCGGGGCGGGTCGACGCCGCTCGGCTACACCTCACTGCAGCAGGATTTCGGCGACTTGACCGCCGCCTACGATTCGGCGTTCTACGGATTCTTCGTTCAGGACGACTGGCAGTTGAGCTCGCGGATGAAGCTGCTCTACGGCATTCGCTATGATCTCTTTGACGTGCCGTCGGCGAGGACGTTCGCCCCGAATCCGTACTCGCAGGACTTCACGATCGATAAGAACAACTTCGCACCTCGCCTCGGTTTCTCGTGGTCGCTCGACGAGGGCGCCAGGACGGTGCTGCGCGCGTCGATGGGGATGATGTACGAACCGCCGCTCATCGACTTCTACGACAACGCCATCCTCAACAACGGCGATCCGCGCGCCTATACCGTCACCGTGTCCGGCACTTCGACTGGAGCGCCGCCGTTCCCAACGAGCCTCGCGAACGTGCCCCCGGGGTTTGCCCTGCCGCGGCAGAGCATCACTGCCGTCGATCAGGAGTTCGCGTCGCAGTACGCTTGGCTGACCAACGTGCAGGTCGAGCGGGCGATCCGGAGCGACATGTCTGTCGCAGTCGGGTACGTCAACTCGATCGGCCGGAACCTGCCGGTGCTGATGGATGTCAACATGATTCCGACCGGCCAGACACTCGGCGACGGCCGGCCGGTGTACTCGACGACCGTTGGATCCGGGACCCGGATCGATCCGGTGTTCGATCACGTCAACGTCTTTCAGTCGATCGGCGAGTCCACCTACAACGCGTTCACGGCGACGTTCAGCAAGCGCATGACCAGCGGCTGGCAGGCGCAGGCGACCTATACCTTTGCGCACGGCGAGGACAATGCACCGCTCACCGGGACATATGTCGTCGGCAGCGGCGATGATCGCGTCTCCGACCCGTCGAACCTCGACCGCGATCTGGGCGTGACACCATTCCACCAGGCGCACACGTTCGTCGTCTCGACCGTCATCGCGCCATCGTTTACCGGTAACGGGCTGAAGACGGCGCTTCTCAACAACAATCAGATCGGTCTGATCATGCAAGCCAACGGCGGTCTGCCATTCAACATTCGCTCGAACCTCGACCTCAACCGCGACGGGCAAACCAACGATCGCCCACTCGGTACCGATCGCAACACCGGCCGGCTTGGCCAGGTCGTCTACCTCGATGTGCGTTACTCGCGGTACATTCCCCTGGCGAACGAGCAAAAGATCGAACTCTTTTTCGAAGCGAAGAATCTTTTCAATACCGAGAATGTCGCCGCCGTCAACCGAATCGTGACCACTGATGCCGCTGGCAATCCCTCGGCGCCGCTGCCCGATCCCTTCCCACCCACGAGCGGCTACGATCAGCGCCAGATGCAACTGGGGGTGAAGTTTACATTCTGACAGAGACAGTGACAGAGACAGCGACTGTGACAGTCGACTGTCGGCAGTCGGGAGTCGGCAATCGCAGTCGACAATCTGAGTCGACAGTCCGAGTCGTGCAGTCCGAGTCGGAACCCGGAATCGCTTCGTCTGAGACTCGGGCTGACAATCCTGACTTGGGACTGCACGACGCGGACTGTTGACTGTCGATTGGGACTGACTCGGACCGCCGACGTGGACTGACGACTCAGATTGCCGACTGTGACTGACCGACTCCCGACCGCCGACTGACAGATGCATTTCGATCCCGACTACATTCGTCTGGTTCTAAGTCAGAACTTCGAAGATGCCAAGGCGCAGCTGCTGACGCCCCTGATGACGATCCACTCCGCGCATCTCGTGATGCTGGCCGAGCAGGGCATCGTCTCCAGGGCCGATGCCGTCGCCATTCGCGACGCGTTGGCCAACGTCTCGCTCGACGACGTCAAGTGCGCGGCATATGACGGTCGCTGCGAGGATCTGTTCTTCTTCGTCGAGCGGCTGATTGTGGACGCGTGCGGCGCGGACAAGGCCGGCAGGCTGCACACCGCGAGATCCCGCAACGACATCGACATGACGATGTACCGGATGCAGCAGCGCGAGATGATCCTGCGAGTGCTGGAGTCGGTCGCGCGGTTGCGGGGCGTGCTCCTCGATCTGGCTGGCAGACACGTCGAAACCGTCTTTGCCGCGCATACGCACACTCAGCCGGCACAGGTCTCGACCGTCGCGCACTACCTCTTGGCCGTCGTCGAACAGCTCGAGCGCGACGCCGTCAGGCTGGAGGCCGCCTACGCCTCGACGAATCGCAATCCGCTGGGCGCATGTGCCATCACCGGGACCGGGTTCCCGATCGATCGTCAACGCACGACGGAGCTCCTGGGATTTGACGCGGCGACGGGTAACACCTACGGCAGCATTGCGACCGTGGACTACCTGCTCGAAAGCGTCTCGGCGGTCGCCGTTCTGCTCGCCGGCACGGGTCGCGTGCTCCAGGACTTCTTGCTCTGGTGCACGGCGGAGGTCGGCTATCTGCAGCTGGCGGACGGCTTCGTCCAGTCGAGCAGCATCATGCCGCAGAAACGTAACCCCGTCGCCCTCGAGCACGCCCGCTCGCTCGCCAGCAAGGCGCTCGGCCAGGCCGGCGCGATTCTGCTGACCGTCCACAACACGCCCTTTGGCGACATCGTCGACACCGAGGACGATCTGCAGCCGCTCGTCGCGTCGATGTTCGACGATGCGACGCGCGCGGTAACGCTAGTGGCGGCAGCAATGGCGACCGCCGAGTTCAACCGCGAGCGCATGGCCGAGCGTGCGCGTCTGGGATGGATCACCGTCACCGAGCTGGCCGACACGCTCACTCGCGAACATCAGGTGCCATTCAAGCAGGGCCACGCCGTCGCTGCGAAGTTCGTGACTGAATCCGGCAGCCGTCCAAGCGAGCCGGCAAACGCCCTGCTGCGTGAAATCACGCGCGAAGTACCTGGGACGGCCCATCGAATACGACCAAACCCGTCTGGCCGAGGTGCTCAGCCCGGAGTATTTCGTGCGGATCCGTACCACTCCGGGTGGCCCCGCTCCGTCTGAGACCGTGAAAGCCATCGCCCAGTCACGCGAGTGCCTAGCTGGAGATAAGGAGTGGATACGGACAAAAATCGAGAAGTTACGGGCCGCGGAAGAACTCTTGAGGACCGCGCTCGGAGTGCTGTGACGAATTTGACAAAGCTTCGACGGACATTTGCCGCGGATCACACGGACTACACGGATCGGGTTTATGAGATAGGTCCTGCTAGTGCCACGGATCACTCGGACGACGCGGATCGGGCCTATGAGTGCGCGGAGGATGCACAGCGATGTGGTCTTTCTCTGCGAGCTCGGCGCTCTCTGCGGTGAGAAGCTTTTGAACAGTTCTTTTTGGGATAGCTTCTAGCGTAACTTCGAACTTCGAACTTCCACTTCAAACTTCCCACTCCAAGCGTCCTCACTTCAGACTTCCTGCGTCAGACTTCAAACTGTCCGCGTCAGATCGTCATGACCCAGTGCTGTCCCAGCTCGAGTGGCAGCTCTGACAGGAGCCGATCGATCACTGCCGGACCGTAGCGATTGAGGAAGTAGACGGCAGCGAGCGTTCGTTCCTGCGCGTGGCCGAGCGGAAAAATCTGAGCCTGCGCCCGCATGAACTGGCGCCGGAGGGTCTCGTCGCGGCGTTTCGCCGCCTGAATCATCTTGTTCTGAAGCCCGCGCAGATCCTGTTCCATCTTCGCGAGCGTCGTCCGGGCTGCGCCGGCGAGCGTCGGATCGACGGCCGGCATCGCTTCGACCACTCGCTCCATCGTCCGGCGCATCGCGTCTTCGGCGTCCTTGATGGCCTGCTCGACGGACTGCGGCAGCTGCGACTCGAGCAGGCGATTGAGCGCCGATTCGTCCTGAGGCTGAAACGCTTCAAGCGGCACGTCGTACTTGGCCAGGAACCGCGCCGTTGCCGAGTCGACGAGGGTCGCCGTAGCGCGTGGATACATCAGCGGCATCGGGACACCGAAGCTCGCGTAGACCTCGCGAAGCTGACCGAGGTAGGCCAGCTCGCTCGGCCCGGCGACGTAGCAAATCGTCGGAAAGAGCGTGTCCTGCACGAGCGGACGGAGCAGAACATTCGGGCTGAAGAGATTCGGCGACGTCCGTGCCTGTTCCGTGAGCGCCTCGACTGTGAACGTTGCCTCGCCTGCGACGAAGTGATCGCCCTGCCGACGGATGGGCCGACGCGTGCCGTCGAGTCTCGCGTCGAGCTGAAAGAGCCCGATGCTGTCGGGCTGGGGAACAACTTGCGGCTGATGGCCACGGGTGGTCAGGGCCTCGCCGGCCGCTTTGGCCAGCGCCGCGGTGCGCCCGGCCGCACCGAGCTCGCGCGCAAAGAGATCCGCGACGAGCGGCTTGGCAGCCGGATCGGACGAGTCGTAGACGACGAGACCATACGGCCCAAGCAGCGTTTCGAGCCACGTCGCGAAGGCGTCGGCCATGCCCGCGCCGGGCCGGTACGCGGAACGAAGCGTGGCCATCAGCGCTTCGGAAAACTCGCTCTCACCAAGCGCATTGGCGAGCTCGTCGAGGCTGTGCTCGACCCGGGCATCCAACGTCAGCGCCGCGACCGATCGCTCGCCCGCGCCCTCTGGTTTCGGCAGCGCGATCGTGTGCGGCTGGAAGCCCGGATCGAGCACCGTACAGCTCGCGATCTCGTCCCAGTCGTGATCCTCGGCATCGACCCAGAAGATCGAAACGACGTCGGTCTGATGATCGTGCGCGGTCCGGCGGGCGAGTTGGATGGCGGTAATGGCTTTCAGCAGCGTGAAGAGCGGGCCGCCAAAGGCCCCCGCTTGCTGCCCGGTAAGAATTGCGACCGTTCCGGCGTTGGTGAGTTTTTGCGCGGCTTCGCGAGCGGCGACTGGAGCCCCGCGGCGGGCCTGCTGCGCGGCGAGAAGGGTCGCCACAGACGCGCTGGGGCGGGCCAGGCTTCGGGTCCGGGCGATCGCGTCGCTCCAGGCCTGTCGGGAGGACGGGTCGCCGGCGTAGAGCGCCGCGACCTTGCCGAAGTCGAACGCGTAGTCGCCGGCGAGCGGCCGGATCCAGCTGAAACGGCGCACGTCGATCGCAGTGCGGGTCGAGCCGTCGGCGAACGTCGTTTCCGCTTGCACCGCCTCGTACTCTCTCAGAGCCCTGCAAAACATGTCAAGGCGACCATCTCGACGGTTCGACGCATGTTGCGCGTCCGAGGGTTCCAGTTTCAACTCTTTCTTCTTGGGGGAGAAAATCGAGATCTGACCCTGGGGAAACCGTGTTACATTTTTTCTCACGTTGACAGCGGCGCGTGCGCCCGCCGCCAAGAAGCAGGAGCACCGTAACTGACCAGAGACGACTCGACCGGATTTGCGCCGCCCCCAGCCTTTGGCCCCTTCCGGGTGCTGCATCAAATCGGTGTCGGCGCGCTTGGGCCCGTGTTTCGAACATACGAGCCCACGAGAGATCGACTCGTCGCTGTCAAAGTCTTCCGCCTCGACATCACTCCCGAGCAGGCTCGCGCCCTTGCGGACGAGCTCTCGCGAGCCGCGGAGGTCGGCCTTTTCCATTCCTCCATCGTCGAACCCGTCGCCGCCGGACTCGAAGGGACCGTCGCCTACCGGGCGGAAGAATACGTGGCCGCAGAATCGCTCGACGTGGCGATGCGGCACTACGCGCCGGCATCAATAGAAAAGGCGCTGCCCTTCATCACCCAGTTGGCTTCGGCGATCGACTTTGCTAAAGGTGCTGGAGTGGGGCACGGCGCCTTGCACCCTCGCGACATTTTCGTGACGCCGGACGAAGCTCGCGCCACGGGGTTCGGCGTGGTCGATGCACTCGAGCGGATGGGCCTGCGCGCGCCCGTGCGCCGACCGTACAGCCCGCCCGAACGAATCGCCGGACGGCCCTGGAACACGTCCGCCGACGTGTTCTCGCTCGGGGTGATCGCTTTCGAGCTTCTGACCGGACGGCGCCCGTCTGGTCTCGGGGACGAAATCGGTCCACTCACCGGAGCAACCCTTGGCGGTCGGGCCGATGAGGTCCGCGCCGTGCTCGTTCGCGCGATGCATGAGGACCCGGCCAAGCGACACGAAACAGCGCTCGCGTTTTCGGTGGCCTTGGCGAACGCCGCAGGAGTCCCCGAAGCAGCATTCGATCCTGCGATCCCGGCCATAGGCGTTTCAGTCAAGCCTTCTGTGGATCCGGAACTGCGAATCGCCCCGACTGAACCCCTCGATGTGCTGACCGAATTGCCTTTGAAGGCGTCGCCGTCGAGTTCCGAGCCGATCCCAGAGGTCTTGATCCAGCCGGACGCAGATTTCATCGTGGAGTCGGCCGCCGCGCCGTCCCTGACGGAGTTGACGGCTCCGGATGCGGAACGCGCCCTTGATGACTTTGCAGCCGAGCCCAACCAGCCATCGCTCGACGACTCGCCTCGGGAAGTCGCGCGTAAAGTGATTGCCGCCCGTAAGCGGCAAGCCAAGAAGCCGGAGAAGGTTGTCGAAGTCGTCGCCGACTCGGAGGCGGCCTCGGACTTCGTTCCCGAAGCGGCCCCACAGGCTGGCGTCCTCTTCGAGGAGGCACGCACAGAAGTCGCGGCAGAGGCGCCGCCGACCGTTCAAGAGTTTTCAAAGGAGCGTGTCGACCCGACACCTTCTGCCATGACGACTGCAACTCCGGACGTCTCGGAGGAGGTTGCGGCGGCTCCTGTACTCCAAGACGCGGCGACTCCGGTACTCCAGGAAGTGACATCGCGGGTACTCGAAGCCGTCGAACTCGAGCCGGCGCGGGCCGATATCTCCGAGCGCGTCGTGGCCGTCGACGAGTACCGGGCCCGCGAGGCGGCTGCGGCCAAGCCGGATCGCGGCTGGACACGCGTGCCTGAAAAGCCCTCTCCGGAGCGTCACGATCGGCTTCTGACACCGCTTGCCAGCGAAGTCGATTCGATCGATCCGGAGATTCAGCCACCGATGCTCGGAGAAGCAGGGCCGGTGCGCCAGCGGTTAGAGATGCTCCCACTGGCGCTCGTTCTCGGGCTGGGGCTCGTCATCGGTTACGCGGCGGGCTACGTCGTGGGAAACCGCGAGCAGCCGCAACTTGCGTCTGAGGTGACCGATACTCAGCGGCCCACTTCACCCTCCCAGTCGGGCCAGTCTTCGCCAAGCGCTCAGGCGCCGACGACGGGCTCGTCGACGCCGAGGGCCGCCACCGAACAAATCGTGGCGACGGGGAAGCCTTCTCCGCCGCTGGCTTCCTCACCACCATCCGCGGCCCCAACGACCGGCATTCCGCCGTCACGACCAGCGTCGACACCGGCGGCCGCCGCGCGCGCCGCAACCGCGGGTCGGCTGGTTGTCACATCCAACCCGGCGAAGGCGTCCGTGACCATCAACGGAAGGTGGAGAGGGCGGACGCCGCTGACGATAGACCCTCTCAGGTTCGGAAAGTACGACCTGCGTGTCGTTCAGCCGGGGTACGAGGTTGCCCGGGAACAGTTCGCTCTGTCGGCTGATTTGGCTTCCAAGACGATCGATGTGGCCCTGCGTCCGGCGAAGAAGACCAGAGGCGAGACGCCGAAGCCTCGAGCGTCGCAGACGCCGCCGTCCAAACCCTCGGAGCCGCCGAAACCACAGCCCACATCCGTGGCCGCGAAGCTGGCCGCTTCGACTGGCGAGTTGGTTGTCGATTCGCGGCCCCAGGGCGCCACGGTCTTCGTCGACGGCAAAGAAGTCGGCGTGACGCCGCTGCGACTCGACGGCCAACGGGTCGGCTCCCACCACGTTCAACTCGTGCTGATCGACCATCAAACCTGGACGACAACCACCAAAGTCGAGGCGCAAGGCGTCGCCCGCGTGTCCGGATCGCTCGAGCGGATTAGGGATTAGGGATTAGCGATTGAAGGCCACACTCGCGCTCGAAAACGGCACGTGGTACGAAGGGGAGTCGGCTGGCGCCGCCGGTGAAACTGGCGGCGAGGTCGTGTTCAACACGGCCATGACTGGCTACCAGGAAGTCCTGACCGATCCATCCTACGCTGGGCAGATCGTCACGATGACCTGCCCCGAGATCGGAAACTACGGGATTTCCGACGAGGACGGTGAGTCGCGCGCCCCCAAAGTCGCCGGTTTCATCATCCGTGAGCAGTCCCCGGTCGCCAGCAACTGGCGGGCGGACAGTACGCTACGCGACTACCTCACCACCCACGGCATCGTCGCCATCTCCGACATCGATACCCGCGCGCTGACGCGTATTCTGCGGTCGGCCGGAGTCATGCGCGGCATTATCGCGACGGGCGACGTCGATCCCCGCCGCCTCGTCGATGCGGCGCGCGACGTGACCCCGATGGAGGGATCGGACCTGGTCCGCGGAGTTACTTGCGACGCCGCCTTCGACTGGCAGCCTGACCCCAAGACACTCGACGAGTTCTCACCCGATCCGGAGCGTCGCGCCCGGCGGCCGCTCAAGGTCGCGGCGTATGACTACGGAATGAAGTGGAACATCCTGCGGCGGTTCACGGCCCACGGCTGCGAGGTCCGCGTGTTCCCGGCCGAGGCGCCCGCGGCGGACTTGCTCGCCACGGGTCCGGACGGAGTATTTCTGAGCAACGGGCCCGGCGATCCGGCCGTGCTCGACTATGCGATCGGCAACGCCCGCGAGCTGGTCAAGGCAGATGTCCCAGTCTTCGGCATTTGTCTTGGACATCAGATCCTGTCGCTCGCCATGGGCGCCGACACTTACAAGCTCAAGTTCGGCCACCGCGGCGCCAACCACCCGGTCAAGGAGATCGAGACCGGCAAGATCGAGATCACGTCGCAAAACCATGGTTTCGCGGTTGACCCGAAAACCCTGCCGTCGGATCTGAAAGTGACGCACGTGAACCTGTACGACCAGACCATCGAGGGTTTGCGTCACGACACCAAGCCGGTATTCTGCGTGCAGTATCATCCTGAAGCTGCTCCAGGCCCGCACGATGCGGACTATCTGTTCCGGCAGTTCCTGGATGAAATGGAACGCAGAGCCTAGGAAGAGGCTCAAGGCTTAGGGCTCAAGGCTCAGGTAAGATCTTCGAGCGAGTTCTCGAAGGTTTTGCCTGAGCCCTGAGCCTGAGCCAGACGATTCTTCATGCCCAAACGAACAGACATCAAACGCGTACTCGTCATCGGCTCGGGCCCGATCGTCATCGGCCAGGCCTGCGAGTTCGACTATTCCGGGACGCAGGCCTGCAAGGCGCTGCGCGACGAGGGTCTCGAGGTCGTCCTCGTCAACAGCAATCCTGCGACGATCATGACTGACCCCGAGCTCGCCGACCGTACCTACATCGAGCCGCTCACCCCTGAAGTCCTTGCAGCGATCATCGAACGCGAGAAGCCCGATGCGATTCTGCCGACCGTCGGCGGGCAGACGGCGCTCAACCTGGCCGTCGCGCTCGGAGAGAACGGCACGCTCGAGAAGTACGGGGTCGAGCTGATTGGCGCCTCGGTGCCCGCGATCAAGATTGCGGAGGACCGGCTGCTGTTTCGCGACGCGATGCGTTCGATTGGCGCTGATGTCCCCGAGAGCAGATACGTCAAGTCGATCGAGGAAGCCCTTGGCGTCGTCGAGGAGCTCGGTTTTCCGTGCATCATCCGGCCGTCGTTCACGCTCGGCGGCGTCGGCGCCGGAATTGCCTACAACATCGAGGAGTTCCGTGAGCTCGCCGGCCGCGGGCTCGATTTCAGCCCGGTTCACGAGGTGCTTCTCGAAGAGTCGGTGATCGGCTGGAAAGAGTTCGAGCCTCGAGGTCATGCGCGACGGCGCCGACAACTTCGTCGTCATCTGCTCGATCGAGAACGTCGATCCGATGGGCGTCCACACCGGCGACAGCATTACGGTCGCGCCGGCGCTGACGCTGACCGACAAGGAATACCAGCGGATGCGCGACCTTGCGCGCCGAATCATCCGCAAGGTCGGGGTCGAGACCGGCGGGTCCAACATTCAGTTTGCGATCAACCCGGAGAACGGGCGGATTATCGTCATCGAGATGAATCCGCGCGTGTCGCGATCGTCGGCCCTCGCGTCGAAGGCGACCGGGTTCCCGATCGCGAAGATTGCGGCAAAGCTCGCGCTCGGCTACCGACTCGACGAGATCCCCAACGACATCACGCGCCTGACGCCAGCCTCGTTCGAGCCGACGATCGACTACGTCGTCGTCAAAGTGCCGCGTTGGGCGTTCGAGAAATTCCCGCGCGCCGATCGGACGCTGACGACACAGATGAAGTCGGTCGGCGAAGTAATGGCGATCGGACGGACCTTCAAGGAAGCCTTCATGAAGGCCTTCCGCTCTCTCGAACTCGGCTCGACCGGGTCGCTCATCGGCCAGCCCGGCACTCGTCCGACCGACGATCCGGCATCGGCTGAAGAAGAAGGCGCCTTGCAGCGCGAGTTGAGCATTCCGAACGATCGCCGCATGTGGGCGATCTTCCGTGCCCTCGATCGTGGCTGGTCCGTCGACCAGCTCCACGAGCTGACGAAGATTGACCCGTGGTTCCTGACGCAGTTCTCGCAGATCGTCGAGCTGTGCCGCTCGGCGGGACTGGTTGGGCTGCGTGGAATGTCGCCGGATTTGCTCCGAACCTTGAAGCGCGCTGGGCTGAGCGACGCTGATCTCGGAACCATCCTCGGCACCGACGACGAAGCGGTTCGCGCCTTGCGAGCCGAGCACGGGCTCGTCACCGCCTACAAGCGCATCGACACCTGCGCGGCAGAGTTCGAGTCGTTCACCCCGTACCTATACGGGACGTACGAAAAAGAGTGCGAGGCCGATCCGACGACGCGGCGAAAGGTTGTCATCCTCGGCAGCGGGCCGAACCGCATCGGGCAAGGCCTCGAGTTCGACTACTGCTGCTGCCACGCGGCGTTTGCGCTCCGCGACGAAGGCTACGAAACGGTCATGATCAATTGCAATCCAGAGACCGTTTCGACCGACTACGACACCGTCGACCGACTGTATTTCGAGCCGCTGACGTTCGAGGACGTGTCGGCAATCATCGCGCGAGAGGAGCAGGGTGGCGGTGAGGTGTCATGCGTCGTGCAGTACGGCGGGCAGACACCCCTCAAGCTGTCGCTTCGGCTGCAGGCGGCCGGGATTCGTATCATCGGCACCTCTCCGGACTCGATCGATCTGGCGGAAGACCGCGAGCGGTTCGCCCAGCTCCTCTGGGATTTGGGGATTCCGCAGGCGCCGAGCGGCACGGCGACGAGTGTTCCGGAAGCACGAGAGGTCGCCGCGACGATCGGGTTTCCGCTCGTCGTGCGTCCGTCGTACGTGCTCGGAGGCCGGGGCATGGCGATCGTCTACGACACCTCGGCGCTGGATCGCTATATGACTGGGGCAGTCGCCGCGTCGCCGGGCCACCCAGTCCTCATCGACAAGTTCCTCGAGGATGCGTTCGAGCTCGACGTCGACGCCGTCGCCGATACGACGGGGGCGGTCGTCATCGGCGGGATCATGGAGCACATCGAGGAGGCGGGGATTCACTCCGGCGACAGCTCGTGCGTCGTGCCGCCGTACCTGGTCGCGCCGCGCCACGTCGCGCAGATTCGCGACTACACGCGGCGCATCGCGCGGGCCCTGAAAGTCGTCGGGCTGATGAATGCGCAATTCGCCATCAAGGACGACACGGTCTACGTGCTCGAAGTCAATCCGCGGGCCTCGCGGACCGTCCCGTATCTGTCGAAGGCGACAGGGGTGCCGCTCGCCAAGGTCGCCGCCCGCGTGATGATCGGCCGCACCCTTGCCGAGCAGGGACTGACCGACGATCTCGAGGTCGCCGGCGTGTTCGTCAAGACTCCGGTCTTCCCGTTCGTTCGGTTCCCCGGCGTCGATACCATCCTCGGTCCGGAGATGAAGTCGACCGGCGAAGTGATGGGCGGCGCGACGACGTTTGGCAGTGCGTTCGCGAAAGCGCAAATCGGCGCCGGCGTGAAGCTGCCGTCTGCCGGCTCGGCGTTCATCTCGGTCAACAACTACGACAAGCCCGGCGTCGTGCCGATCGCGCGTGACCTCAAGGCCGCAGGGTTCCGGTTGATAGCCACCCGCGGCACGGCCAACTTCCTGCGTGCGCACGGCCTCGAGGCCGAGATCGTCTTCAAAGTCAACGAAGGCCGGCCGCACGTCGGCGACGAGATACTCAACAACCACGTGCAGCTCGTCATCAACACGCCGCTCGGCCGGGAATCGTTTTTCGACGACCGTACGGTGCGTCGCATCGCGATGATGCACGGCGTTCCCTGCATCACGACGCTCACCGGCGCGGCGGCAGCGGTCAACGCCATCCGGTCCATGCACACCGAGGGGCTCACCGTCCGCGCGCTCCAGGAATACCACGCCGAAACTGCGACGCGTAAGGCGTAACGCGCGCGCAGTTTCTGCGCCCGTCGCCGCTGTTCTTCGAGAATCCTTGCGAGTCTAGGGCGTTCCTGGTTTTGCATGAGCGCGTGCCGTGCGCGCGCCGGCATCCCTCCTTGCCATTCCACTCACGGTCGGATGCGCGACGGGTCTCGCCCTTGGAGACCACGCGCCGCACCTCTTCGCAGTGTGCACTGCCGCGTCGGCACTCCTGGCGCTTCTCGCCACTCTCGCGGCCCTTGCATTAGGCCCCGACTCCACGGCGGAAGCTACGGTGTGCATCGTCGCGGGCGCGATCCTGGTCGGCGTCTCGTCGGGCACCGACGCGTCGACGCGAGCCCATCATTCGCCGCTTCACGAGTGGTTCGAGGCGAACCAGTCAGCCGCAGGTCCAGTCCTGGTCCGTGGCCGCCTGCGTGAGGATGCCACGCTGACCACCAACGGCGTATTGCTGACGCTCGATGTCCGCGCGATCATGCCCTGCGACACAGAGGGTCAGAGTTTAGTCGCGCGGGGCCCGTGCGCGGTGAGAGGTGGAGCCCGGCTGTCGGTCATGGGCACCTTGGCTCAGAGTGCGATGGGGGAGTGGCGGGCTGGCCGAGAGTTGGTGGTGGCCGCGTCGCTTCGCGAGCCGACGGTCTATCGGAACCCTGGCGTGCCGGACGAGCGCCGCGCGCTGGAGAGGCGGGGCGTCGCGCTGGTCGGCTCGGTCAAGAGCGCGGCGATGGTCGATGTGGTGTCGAGTGCATCACCGCCCGACGAATGGGCGTCCTCGTTCCGGGCCTGGGTTCGATCGGTTCTTGCGGCGACGGTCGCGCCGTGGAGCGATCGATCGGCCGGCGTTGCCGCCGCGATTGCGATCGGCGACCGCACGGGTCTTGCGGAAGACGACGAGGAGCGCCTGCAGGCCGCCGGGACGTATCACGTCATCGCCATCTCCGGCGGGAACATTGCGATTCTGACCCTGATCCTGCTCGGCCTGGGGCGTTGGCTGGGGGTCCCGCCCCGACTCGGCGCAGCCGTCGCCATCGTTGTGCTGCTGGCCTATGGCCAGGTCACAGGACGAGCGCCGTCGGTCGACCGCGCGATCGCCGCGGCCGTCCTGTTTCTCTCCGGTCGCCTGCTCGAACTGCGTGGTCCATCGATCAACATCCTTGGAGTCGCAGCAATCCTGGGCTTGTCGCTATCGCCCATGGCGGTATTCGACCCTGGCTTTCTGCTGTCGTTTGGCGCGACGCTCGGCATCTTGATCGGGGTCCCGAGATTGCTCGCGGTCTTTGGACGAGAAAGGAAGCCTACGCGGGGGCCGCGTGCCGCACTCGCACGGCTCGCCGCGAGCGCGCTGGCAGTGGTGGCCGCGACGATCGCCGCCGAGATCGTGCTGACGCCGATTGCCGCTTCGCTGTTCGGCCGTGTAACCTGCGCTGGCCTGCTCCTCAACCTGGCAGCAATTCCGTTGATGACCGTCGTCCAGGCGGCGTCGCTGGCGACGCTCGGCGCATGGCACGTTGACGCCGATCTCTCCCGAGCCTGCGGCTACGTCGTGCACGCCGCCGCGAAGGGACTCGTCGAGTCAGCCCGTCTGGTCGACTACGCGCCATGGCTGACGCGCGAGATCGCGCCGCCCGCATGGAGCCTCCTTGCGGGCTACTACGGCGCCCTGGGGTTGTCGCTGCTTCCCACGCGCGCGCAAGGCGGTGCGGGCGCCGCCGTGGCCCTCCTTGGCACGGTCATCGTCGTGGCGCCCCAGTGGGCGACACGCGACGGCGTGCCGCAGCCATCTCCTGGCTGGTTGCGCATCGTGTTTCTCGACGTCGGCCAGGGTGATGCGACGCTGGTCGTCCTTCCCGATGCCCGCGCCCTCCTCGTCGACGCCGGCGGCTTGCCTGCGGCTCCGCTCCAGGATCCAAGGGACGGGCCCGCTTTCGACCTCGGCGAGCGTATCGTGTCGCGCGCGCTCCGTGCTTTTGGCGTGCGTTCGCTCGACACGTTCGTGCTGACCCACGCCGACCCCGATCACATCGGTGGGGCGAGAAGCGTGTTGCGGAGCTTCCGCCCACGCGCGATCTGGGAAGGTGTGGCCGTTCCGCCCCACGAGCCGCTCCGCTGGCTTTCCGAAGACGCCGGTCGCATCGGCGCTGAATGGAGGACGGCGCGGGCCGATGACCACCTTCGCGTATCCGGCGTCGACATTCACACGCTTCATCCGCCCCGGCCCGACTGGGAACGGCAGCGGGTCAGGAACGACGACTCGATCGTGCTCGCTATCCGGATGGGGAAGGTCTCAGTGATTCTGCCGGGAGATGTTGGCCGCGAGGGCGAAGGCCGCGTCCTCGATCACCTCGAACCGACGCCGCTGATGGTGCTCAAGGCGCCGCATCACGGCAGCGCGACGTCGAGTACCGTTGAGTTCCTCGAACGCATACGCCCCGCGGTGGCCATCTTCAGCGCCGGCCGCAACAACCGGTTCGGACATCCTGCGCGAGTAGTCGTCGAGCGCTATCGAGCGATAGGCACGAGGATGTTCTCGACCGCCGAGGACGGCGCGGTGATTCTGGATACGGATGGCGAGAGGGTGGAGCTGCGGACGTGGAGGGGCAGGGCCGTGACGCTTGGACCTCACTGGGCCGTCCGCTGACAACGACGATTACACGATGGACACGATGGCTCGATGGACACGATGACGACACCAGGAGTGCTCATGTACAAGCAAAGGCAACCGCTTTTGGATCCTGCACAGGAGGAAGTAATTACCAGCGTGGTCGCGTGTGGTCTCACAGTTCACCGCGAATTGGGTCCAGGGTTCAAGGAGGCAATCTACGAGCGTGCTTTTTGCCTAGAACTCGACTCGCGCGGAATCAAATTCGAGTGTCAGAAGCCCGTCGAGGTTCGCTATAAGCAGTGGACGATTCCTGGGCAGCGGATTGACCTGATTGTCGATGGGGTGGTCTTGGTAGATCAAGACAGTGTGCAAGCTAAAGAAGCTCCACGAATCTCAAGTCCTCTCATACCTCAAGACGACCGAACTACGGGTTGGCCTGCTGATGAACTTTAACTCTGTCCTATTCAAGCACGGCCTGAGGCGCGTCGTATTGTGATCGAGTCATCGTGCTCATCGTCTCATCGTGCCCATCGTGAAGAGATCGTGCCCGTGACGGCTTTCAGCGAGTGTCGCCCGTCCCGCCCTTCACCCGCTCCCACATCGCTTCCATCTCCTCGAGACTCGCGTCGTGCACCGAGCGTCCCGCCGCCTCGAAGCGCCGCTCGAGCTCCTGGAAGCGCGTACTGAACTTCTGATTGGCCGTGCGCAGCGCCGACTCCGGCTCGACGCCGAGCTTCCGCGCCAGGTTGGCGATCGCGAACAGCAGATCCCCCATTTCTTCTTCGATCCGCGCCGCGCCCTCGCCGGCGACCGCCTGCTTCAGCTCGCCAACCTCCTCCTCGATCTTTGCCACGACGTCGCTCGCCTTTGCCCAGTCGAACCCGACCGCGGCGACACGCGTGCCAAGTTCGTGCGCGCCCAGCAGAGCTGGCAGTGCCTTGGGGATGCCGCGCAGGACGGAGCGCGGCTGGCCGGCGTGCTTCTGCTCGCGTGATTTGATTTCTTCCCACTGCTCGAGGACCCGACCCGCGGTCGTGACGCCCTTCGTCGAGCCAAACACGTGCGGGTGCCGTCTGACCAGCTTGGCCGTGACCTCGCGCAGGGAATCGCTGACATCGAAGCGCCCGTCGTCGGCCTCGAGCTGGGCGAGGAAGACGCCCTCGAACAGCAGATCGCCGATTTCGCCTCGCAGCGCATCGTGATCCGTGCGGTCGATTGCATCGAGCACCTCGTAGGTTTCTTCGAGGACGAATGGTCGCAGCGTGTGAATCGTCTGCTCGCGATCCCACGGACAGCCACCGGGACCGCGGAGCCGGCGCATGACATCGACGAGCCGCTGGAACTCGCGGCCGGCAGAGTTGCGGCGTGCCGCCGGCGGTTTCCGAGTCTTCACGGGCGTCTTCTTCGCCGTCGTGCTCTTGCGCCGCACTCCTTTGGCCATGCGGGGACTATGCTAGCATTCGGCCGTGGAAGATCAGGACCCCTCGGACCTCACATTCGCCGGTTTCGTGCTGTCGCTGGCCTCGACCGCTGCCGTGCACTTCGGCGATCTTCCCGATCCGGCGACTGGCCGCAAGGGTCCAGCCGATCTCGACGCAGCGAAGCGCATCATCGAAGTGCTGACGATGCTGCACCAGAAAACCAAAGGCAACCTGATCAGAGAGGAAGAGCGTCTCCTCGACGACCTCCTCTACGACCTGCGGTTGCGCTACGTTCAGGCGCAGCAGGACGAGAAGCGGATCATCCAGCCCTGAAGATCACTTTTCTCGGAACCGGGACCTCAAGCGGCGTGCCGATGATCGGGTGCGACTGCAGCACGTGCCGCTCGGCCGATCCTCGCGATCGCCGCCGGCGCCCGTCGATCTACGTCCAGACCGTCGGCGGGATGGCGGTGCTGGTGGACGCTGGACCCGATCTGCGCGAGCAGGCGCTCGCCCACAGGATCCGCCGCCTCGACGCCATCGTCTTCACGCATGGCCACGCCGATCACATCCTCGGCATGGACGATGTCCGGCGCTTCAACATCCTGCAGGGCCAACCGCTGGCGTGCTATGGCGATGCACGAACGATCGCTGAGATACGGCAGACGTTTGCCTACGCTTTTGAGCTTCCGGCCGAGCAGGGTGGATGGCTGCCGCAGATCGTGACGTTCACAATCCTGGGACCGTTCTGTGTCGGGCGGCAGGAAGTCGTGCCGATTCCCATTTTTCACGGTGGGCGGCCAATTCTTGGGTTCCGCTTTGGCTCATTCGCGTACCTGACCGACTGCAGCCGGATACCGGATTCCTCATTTGCGTTGCTCGAAAACCTCGAAGTCCTCGTGATTGATGCGCTCCGTGACAAACCGCACCCGACACACTTCACCGTCGAGGAGGCGATCGAGGCGAGTCGTCGCATTGCGGCGCAGCGGACCTACTTCACCCACATGAATCACGACCTCCCGCACGCGGCCACTTCGGCCCGCCTGCCTGATGGCGTCGAGCTGGCCTATGATGGGCTGGTGGTGGAGTGTTCGTGAACATCGCCCGTTTTCCCGACGATCCCGCGCCGCGCTGGCATCAACCGGTCATCGCGCTCGGGAACTTCGATGGGCTGCACCGCGGTCACATGAAGATCATCGACCGGGTGCGGCGCCGCGCCGGCGAGCGGGCAGGAACGCCCGCGGCGATGACTTTCGATCCGCACCCGTCGCGTGTGCTGCGGCCGGACAAGGCACCGCCGCTCTTGATGTCGACCGAGCAGAAGCTCGAGGCGCTCGGCCGAGCCGGCATGCAGGGCGTCGCAGTCGTCCACTTCACGCACGAGTTGTCGACCTGGGATCCCGAGCGCTTCGTGCGCACGGTGCTCGTCGAATGGCTGCACGTCGCCGAAGTGTGGG
The DNA here is from genome assembly GCA_963773005.1 of uncultured Acidobacteriota bacterium. Taxonomy (GTDB): domain Bacteria; phylum Acidobacteriota; class Vicinamibacteria; order Vicinamibacterales; family 2-12-FULL-66-21; genus DATBJJ01. The sequence goes on along the minus strand of CAVYZR010000007.1, from coordinate 51,350 downwards.
TTGGCGCGAATTTCCTGTTTGGCCACGACCGCGCTGGCACGTTCACGGTCCTGCGTTCGCTTGGCGCGCGTTATGGCTTTCGCGCCGAGAAGATCGACCCGGTCCGCTACAAGGACTTCGTCGTCAGCAGCACGCGCGTGCGCCGGCTGGTCGCCGAGGGTCGTGTCGACGAGGCGGCGGCGCTCCTCGGCCACCACTTCTTCGTCGATGGCACCGTCATGCGAGGTGCCGGCCGCGGCCGGGAAATCGGTTTTCCGACCGCGAACGTGTGCACCGAGAACGAGCTCGTGCCGCCCTCGGGCGTCTACGCTACCCTCGTGACGATCGACGGCGTGGTCCATCCATCGATTACGAATATCGGTGTCCGCCCGACGTTTGGCGACAGCGATCGGCAGATCATCGAGACGCATCTCTTTGACACCGATCGCGATCTGTATGGGTTGACGCTGCGACTGTCGTTCGTGCAGCGTTTGCGGGACGAGCGGGCGTTTCCGGATGTCGACGCCCTGCGCGCGCAGATCGAGGCCGATTGCCGCGTTGCGCAACGGCTGTTCGGCCACATTTCGCTGTAGAATCGTCGGTATGCCTCAATCGCCGGGCGCGCCCGGTGCGCCAACGATGGTGTTGCGCCTGTCAGTGCCGGCCGCCGACGGATTTCGCACCGTTGCCGTAGACCTCGCGGTCAAGGTGGCCGAATACGTGGGTTGCGCGCCGGCCGATGTGTCGAAGGTCGTCGCTCTTCTCGAGTCGTTGGCCGCCACCGTTTCGAGCGACGCGGGCGGCTCGGACGTTACTTTCGAGTTCCATCAGCAGGACGACGAACTCCGGATCGAGGCCCGCTGCGGGGCTCGTAAGTCCGAAGCCAGGCACCCGTTGCCTGCAGCGACTTAGCTCCAGTGCGGTTGCGTAGCCGAAAGCCTTGTCAGCTGTGCCGCCGCTACTTCAGCCTTCACTTCATCATTCAGCACTCAGCATTCAGCATTGCGAATATTTAACACCCTGACTCGCCGTGAGGAGCCGTTTGCGCCCGTGCGAGAGAACCTCGTGCGCATGTATTCGTGCGGCTTGACCGCCTACGCCAGGGGGCACATCGGGAATTTCAGGACCTTCGTGGCCGTCGATGTCCTGCGCCGGGCGCTCAAGTATCAGGCTGGCTTCAACGTCAGGCACGTCATGAACTTCACCGACGTCGACGATCGGACGATCCTCGAGTCGCAGAAGGCCGGCGTGCCGTTGCGCGAGTACACGGACCGCTACGTCGACGCCTATCGCGAGGACGCAGCGGCGCTCGGGCTGGAGGTCGTCGAGGAAAGCCCGCGGGCCACGGATCCACCGAATATCGAGGCGATGGGGCAGACGATCCGCGCGCTCGAGGAACGCGGCCACACCTACCGCAGCGACGGCTCCATCTACTTCAAGATCGCGACGTTTCCGGAATACGGGAAGCTGGCGCGGCTCGACCACGCCGGCATCAAGAGCGGCGCCCGCGTCGACAGCGACAAGTACGACAAGGAAAACGCCCGCGACTTCGTAGTCTGGAAGGCGACGAAAGAGGGGGAGCCGACGTGGGATCCGGGGATCGGCCCGGGGCGGCCTGGGTGGCACATCGAGTGCTCGGCGATGGCGCTTCGTCTGCTCGGCGAGGCCCCGATCGACATCCACGCCGGCGGCGTCGATCTGATTTTTCCGCATCACGAGAACGAGATCGCGCAGAGCGAGGGCGCGACCGGCAAGCAGTTCTCGCGATTCTGGGTGCATGTCGAGCACCTCATGATCGAGGAACCGAGCGGCAAGAGCGACAAGATGTCGAAGTCGCTCGGCAACGTCTACAACTTGCAGGACGTCGTCAGCGAAGGCTTTCGTCCCTCGGCGCTTCGCTTTCTCTACCTCGGTGTTCACTATCGAAAGCAGCTGCGCTTCTCGTGGAAGGCGATGGCCCAGTCGGAAGAGGCGCTTCGACGGCTGACCGATTTTCTGGCGCGCCTCGACTCGCTACCGGCCCGCGCTGTGAACGCGTCGATTGCCGGGCGCCTCGCCAAGGCGCAGGAGGAATTCGGCGGTTACATTGCTGCCGATTTGAACACTTCTGGCGCGCTTAGCGTGATCTACGACCTGGTCCGCGAGCTCAATACGGCGATGGACGCGGGCGAAATCGGCGCGACCGACGCAACCGCGATCCGCGACGCCTTCGAGCGCTTCGACAAGGTCCTCGGTGTACTCGCGCTTCGCAGGGCTGAGGACGAACAGCCACCAGTTCCTGTCGAGGAGATCGAGCGGCTGATCACCGCCAGGCGCGAGGCCCGCTCCGGGCGGAACTTCGCCGAGGCGGATCGCATCCGCAAGGACCTCGAAACCCGCGGCATCATCCTCGAAGATACCGGGTCGACGACACGGTGGAAGAAGAAGTAGGGAACGGTTGAATGGACGCGCCTGAAATCCGCACGCCGCTTCCCGGCCCGAACGCGAAGGCCATCATCGAACGCGACAGGAAGTTCGTCTCGCCGTCCTACACCAGGGACTATCCGTTCGTCATCGCCCGGGGCCAGGGCGCCGTCGTCGAGGACGTCGACGGCAATCGGTTTCTCGACTGCGCCGCCGGTATTGCCGTGAATTCGACCGGCGTCAGCCACCCCGAGGTCGTCAAGGCGATCACCGAGCAGGCACAGAAGTTCATCCACATGTCCGGGACGGACTTCTACTACGAGCCGCAGGTCCGGCTCGCCGAGGAGCTCGCCGCGATCGTGCCGATTCAAGGGGACGTCCGGACGTTTTTTGCGAATTCCGGCACCGAGGCGACGGAAGCCGCGATCAAGCTGGCGCGCTATCACACGAAACGTCCGGGAATCATCGCGTTCCTCGGGGCGTTTCACGGGCGGACGATGGGTTCGCTCTCCCTTACCGCGAGCAAAGCCATACAGCGTCGCGGCTTCGGCCCGTTCATGCCTGGCGTGTATCACGCGCATTACCCGGATGCGTACCGTGGCGGCGGTGCCGATGCGGCCGCGGCTCAGTGCCTTTCGTACATCGAAGATCAGCTCTTCACCCATCTCGTCTCTCCCGACGAAGTCTCATCCGTCGTCGTCGAGCCCATCCAGGGGGAGGGCGGATATCTGGTGGCGCCGCCGGCCTTCCTGCAGGGACTGCGGGAGCTGACGAGCAAGCACGGCATCCTGCTCGTGGTCGACGAAGTGCAATCTGGCATGGGCCGGACCGGCAAGATGTTCGCGTCGGATCACGTCGGGCTCAAGGGCGACATCGTGACCGTCGCAAAAGGCATCGCTTCGGGGCTGCCGCTGGGTGTTGCATGTGCCAGAGCGGAGGTCATGTCGTGGCCGCCCGGCGCGCACGCGAGCACGTTTGGCGGGAATCCTGTCGCCTGCGCTGCGGCGACAACGACGATTCGTTTGCTGAAGGATCAGCTGGTGGCCAATGCAGCGGTCGTCGGCGAATACCTGATCGACGGCATTCGCGATCTGCAGAAGAAGCATGCGCTTATCGGCGACGTTCGCGGCAAGGGCATGATGATCGGCATCGAGCTCGTCAAGGATCGAGCCACGAAGGCCCGTGCCGTCGAGGAGAGGAATGCGCTGGTCCAGGCGATGTTCCGGCGCGGCGTGCTCATCCTCGGGGCAGGGAAGAACGCCGTCCGCCTGGCGCCCCCGCTGGTCTTGACGTCGGCGCAGGCAGACAGCGTTCTGACCGTTCTCAACGACGCGCTGACGGACGTCGGCGCGGCGTCTCGTCAGACGTAGTGTCGGGCTTCAGCCGGACCTATTTCGCTCTTCCTTTCTTGTTCGAGCGCCCGCGCGCGGCTGTCCGCAGACCCTGCCGCCGCTCGTCGATCTCCGCGAGAACGCTCGGCAGCACGTTTCTCGCCGCCATGATCTTGTGGAGCGTGTCCTGCGTGGTCGCCGCTGCCTCGGTTTCGCCCTGTGCCTCGAGCAGGGATGTCAGATCGTCCACGTACACTTTGTAGTCGACGTGCCCGAGTGACTCGGCCGCAACATCCGGGTGGTTCATGAGCGCTGCCTTCAACTCCGACTCCGCGCGCTGAGGCTGTGCCGCCTCCACCTTGAAGGCCTTCTTGGTGGCCGCGGCTCCCGCTGACGCGCCGGCGCCGATCGTCAGCACTTTGGCTGGCTCGGCGAGCGCCAGACCGAGCGGAATTCGCGCGTGCCTGGCGACCCGGCGATCGGGCAACCGCTCGACGACGTCACGGAGCACCTTGTTGGCCTGAGGCAGGACGCGGCTGCCGTCGAACGCAAGCACCCGGCTGACTTTGTCGGTGAAGAAGTCCTGCGCGACGACTTCTTCTTCCATCCCTTTCGGGGTCGCCACGCGCAGCGTGAACGGCTTCGAGACGATGTCCCCCTGGGGCGTATGCATCGCCGCCTGCAGGAGGTACCGTCCCGGTTCGGAGACGTCGACGCCGTTCAGTCCGGCCGTCACGTAGACCGACGAGTAGATCGCTTCCTTCGGCTGCAGCACCTTCGCCGCCGACTTCATGCAGGTACTGCGCGAAGGGCAGGAACTGCCGCGCCGGAGAGCCCTGGCGCTTCAAGGCGATCGTGATGCCGTCGAGCGTGGTGAGGATGTTCTCGTCGACGACCTGCGGCATCGTCGAGATGTTCTGGAGCTTCAATTCAACGACGACCGGTTCGAGGAACTCGAAGACCGGCATCGGGCGATTGACGCGGATCTCGAGGGCGAGCGGCGGCGCTTGCATGGCGCGCGACTGCTCGAATCCGTGGTGGTCGAACCAGGCCGCGTCACCCATGCGGACGAACCGCTCAGGGGCGTGGCGCATGAAGAGGAGTTCCTGGTCCGTGAACCGGTACTCGAAGTCTGCGTAGAACGCCGCCTCGCCGCCGACTACGTTGTAGGGATAGTTCATGAAGCTACGAGCTTCCGGTTCATCCATGAGCGGAATCCACGGCGAGCCGTACGGCGCGCCGAGCGACTTCTGCCACGAGTGCGCGAGGTTGAACGAGTGGCCCATCTCGTGCACCGCGGTCCAGAAGCGGTTCCTGGCAACGAACGCGGCTGGATTCGGATCGCCGATTGGCGGCGGGTCCGAAATGAACGAGTTATAGAACAGCGCCGTGCCCTGACGATGGTTGGGGCCGATGTCGTCGAACATGATCCCGCCAAGGCCGGTGCCGGTTTCGTGCTGGTCTGCGAAGAACGTCCAGAGCGCCCACTGCGGAAGGTTCGCGAAGCGCGACCAGTAGACGATCATGGCGTCGTGCATTTCCATGTCGCTCCAGGTGCCGCCAGGTGCGCCGCCAACTGCGCTCGCGTTCGGGCTGGTTGACGTATCGAAGCCGCTGCGCTGGAAGACCTGACGAATCGTCAGGTTCTCGCAGGGAAGCGTGGCCGGATGGTTCGGGTGCGCGCAGGTGTCGATCTGCACCACCGGCACAATCGGGCTCTCGCTGTCGTACTCGACCTCGACCTTGTGGAAGTACGGCGATACGAACTTGAAGATCCGGATGCGTGGCTTGAGCCCGGGCCCGCTGAAGACGACTTTCGCCTTGCGACCGAGAGGCGCGCTCGACGTCTTGATATCGACCGTCGTGTAGGCGAATGGCGTGACAGCGGGATCCTTGTACCAGATGCCGCCGGTGTAGGTATTGGATCCCGTCGCCTGGAGGGTCGCAATCCAATGCAACCGCTCGACCGGCGAGATCGGAATCGTGCCGCTGGCGGTCATCTGCGGATAGCGTCCGTCGACGTCGAGCCGTAATTCTTCCCCCTTCAGTGCGGGAACGAGCTCCGGTCCTGCCGCCTCGAGGTCGGCATCGTCGTGCGCAGTGGCCCGCTCGATTGCACTGCCTGACGCGGTGTAGAGCCCACTGGCAGGGCGGGCGTGGTGCAGCGCCTCCGTGAGATCCGAGCTGGAATCGGTGCGGGTGTTCGGGTCGTCGGCTTTCATACTGACCTCCAATCCAACTCTGTGAGGCGCAACCTCTCGTTGCTTTCCGGGCTTTCGAGGCACCTACATGTAGCGGAACGGCTCTGTGGACGATCGATGGACGATGCGCCCGTCTGGAGAGAGCGACACGGCGAGAAACAGATCGCCGTCAAGAGTGGGCATGATCGTTGCTGCAGAATCGCGGGCGTGGATCTCGATCGTAGCGCTGCCTTTGTCGTGCGTGGTCTCGATCGAGTCGGCGAGGCCGATCTGCGTGCGCGTCCGGACGCTGTCCTTGCGGTAGATCTCGCGTCCGTCGACGCTGATGCTGACGGGATCGCCGGCGAAACCTTCCTGGAGTGCGATGTGCAACCGTGGCATGCGAACTTCTTGGTGAGGTGCCCTGATGTTCTTTGGAGAGGCGCTCGTTATATCACACGGAGACGACGGAACTCGCGCGAGAGTTCTGATCGAATTCTTACGCTTTTTTCGGATCGTGGCTGAGCTGGGGCTGTGCAGCGCTATACTTTTTTTGTGGAGCGGTCGTAATGGCGGAGCCAGCCGGACCGGACGCGTCGAGCGTGCACACGCCGTCGTCGGACGCCGCCATCGGCGACACCAGACAGAGTGAAACGCTCGTCGACCTCCTGAACCGCAAGATCGTCGGCCAATCCGCAGCTCTGCAATACATCGCGCCCTACGTGCAGATGTATCAAGCTGGCCTCGCGCCTCCCGATCGTCCTGCCGGAATCTTCCTGCTCCTCGGCCCCACCGGCACAGGGAAGACCCGCACGGTCGAAGCGCTCGCGGAAGTGCTTCACGGGTCGCCCAAGGCCGTACTCAAAGTGGACTGTGGAGAATTCCAATCGGATCACGAGGTCGCGAAGCTGATCGGTGCGCCGCCAGGCTATCTCGGACACCGCGAGACCAAGCCACTCCTCACGCAAGAGCGATTGAGCGCCGTCGCCTCGTCAGGATGTGATCTGTCGCTTGTCCTCTTCGATGAAGTGGAGAAGGCAGCGCCGTCGCTGACGCTCCTGATGCTCGGCATTCTCGACAAAGGCACGCTCAACCTCGGCGACAACACCGTGGTGAACTTCGAGCGGACGCTGATTTTTCTGACGAGCAACCTGGGTGCGCGCGAGATGTCCAGGGAAGTTGCTCCAGACATTGGGTTTTCGTCGAGCGACCAGCGGACGCCGGCGCAAATCGCCGGTCGTCTCGAAACGATCGGGCTCGGAGCGGTGCGCAAGCGCTTCTCTCCTGAGTTCGTCAACCGCATCGACGTCGTCGTGACCTACCAGCCGCTCGACGCCGAGGCGATTGCCAGGATCCTCGACCACCACATCGACGAGCTACAGCGTCATGTGCACACGCGGCTGGGCGATCGATCGTTCGAGATTGAAGTGTCGCCGGCAGCGCGCGACGTGCTGCTGAGCCGCGGGGTCAGTTCCCAGTACGGTGCGCGCGAGCTCAAGCGGACAATCCACCGCCTGCTGACGCAACCGCTCGCGGCGCTCGTGGCGTCGGCTCAGATCGTTCCCGGCACCCGCGTCGTCATTGACGCTGCCGATGCTGGCACCCTGAGCCTGACCCCGGTCGATGTTCCGGCGTCGTCGATGCCTCCGCCGCGGGCCGATCCGAGGGTGCTGCTGCTCGACGACAACGCGGCGCTGCTCGGCTGGTTGGAGACCGTCCTGAGTGGCGCCGGTCTCGAGGCGATCAGTGTCGGTACGGCCGCACGGGCGCGCGAGGAAGTGGCGGCCCGGCGCCCCGACCTCGCGATGCTCGATGTCGTCTTGCCTGATGGCGACGGGGTGTCACTCGCGCTCGAGTTGCGCGAGCGCGATCCGCGGCTGCAAATCATCCTGATGACCGGCACCGAGCTCTCGCCAGACGAAGCGGACATGTGCGAGCGCTACGACATTCCTCTCCTGCGCAAGCCATTTCTCGGCCAGGATGCGATCAACCTGATTCGGGCGCGGATGGTCCACCAGCAGGCGGCGCGAGGCGGGGGCGGATCACCATTTGCTCCTGCCGAAGCCTCGTGACGGTCGAGCGGCAGACATTTGGGAAAAGTGGCGAGGATCTGGCGGTCACGGAACTCGAGCGCCGCGGGTACGCAGTTCTTGCGCGCCGCTACCGCACCAAGCATGGCGAAATCGACATCGTGGCGCGTGACGGCGACACGACCGTGTTCGTCGAGGTCAAAGCGCGCGCGACCGGCGAGTTTGGGACCGCTGCGGCGGCCGTGACCACCCACAAACAGCGCCGGCTCGTGTCGATGGCCGCCGACTATCTTGCGCGCCACCGCCTGACCGACGTCCCGTGCCGATTCGACGTCGTTGCGATCGACGGAGTGGGGGAGGGAGCCGCTATCACCGTCTATCCAAATGCTTTCGACGCGTAGTCGGGCCGTGGTCGCCTTGCCGATACCGGAGCCCGTGTGGTACTCTAAGGTCTTCGGGCAGTCCACCGGGGGCGGTCCGTGGCGCAATAGTGAGCGGGAATAACTCAGTGGTAGAGTGCGACCTTGCCAAGGTCGAAGTCGCGGGTTCGAATCCCGTTTCCCGCTCCAATTTTGATCGGCGGGGTCCCCTGCGCCCCGCTCCAGTTTTGATCGGCGGGGTCCCCTGCGCCCCGCTCCAGTTTTGATCGGCGGGGTCCCCTGCGCCCCGCTCCAGTTTTTGATCGGCGGGGGTCCCCTGCACCCCGCCTGGCGCGATTCGCTACGCGGCCAAAAGCGCCGCTGCGCTCCTCGCGCTCGGGTAATCTAGGCCGGGCGGATGAATACGCTTGGTGCCGGAACTTGCCATGAATCTTCTCCGAGTCGTCTTCGTCTGCGAAGTCCGCTGTTGTCGCCCCTAGACTCGGCGTTCATCCTGTAACACAATCATCAGTCGGGCTTCCTGACGGCGCCGTCGCCAAGTGGTAAGGCAGAGGTCTGCAAAACCTCCATCCCCGGTTCAAATCCGGGCGGCGCCTCCAAATTTCTCAACAAATTTAACCGTTTGTTCCAACGCTGCACTAGCGGCGGCTGGCGGTTTGTTCCCAATTGGTCCCGAGTTTCAAGCTGATCGGCGCGTTTCTCTAGCGTTTTGCTACGTTCAACGGGAAAGGGAGGAGGTTTCGAGGACCTCAAGCTCTTCGACGTGCGACGTCATCGAGCGGACGGTTGGCAGAAGGCGTTTGCCGAATTCGCTAGAATCCGGGGCGAACTCGGGCGAGGGACCGACTTCTGTGCTCGTCGGCAACGCCGTTTTGGTTGGTTGTGGGTATCGAGAAAGTCGATCCGTTCGCCAACGATTCGCCGCCCGTGGTCGGCCACGCGAACGCTTTCATACAGCCTACAGAGCACGCTGCTCGTTAGCCGAGCCGCTTAGAGTATTCCTCTTCCTTAGTGGGAGCGAGGATGGGATCCCAGCCTCGCTCCGTCTGCAAGCAGCGCGAGCCTGCTTCCGAGCCGGGTATGACCCCCGTGTCGTACGAATCGTTCACGCCCGATCCGTTCAGTTTGACCGACACCCAAGAACGACAACGCAGGGTCGCCGTAGAGTACGGAAGAGAACGGTGCGGGAGATCAACAAGGCGAGGCGTGCCGTGTCCGACGGCGACGCGCAGCGCCACACCGACCTAGCTGCGACGTTTGCGCAGACTGCCTTCCACTATGCCCGCCTCAGTATGTGAGTCGAGGAAGCATGAGCACGTAAAAGAGCCATGCAGAGTTTCGCGTCGAGATGCCTTCCGCCTCTCGTTCATCGTGATCGCCACTCTAAGAAAAGGAAACGAGCGTCAATCCTTCAGCACGCGCGGCCGTGGCGAGACGATCGTCGAACGCGGCGAACGAGATCCGTTCGCCGGTCTCGCGCTGCAGGTACAAGCAGCTGGCGAGCTGCACCGCATCGCCTGACCGTAGGCTGTGCCGGACGAGCAGCGTTTGAGCGTCGGCGGTCAGCTCCGCCGTGAGTTCCACGAGAATCCAGGCGGCAAGATCGGCGTTGAGCCTCTTCAGCCCACGATCGCGCTCGACTGCAGTGAACGCTCCTTCGCGTTCGCGCCGGGCAAGGGCCGAGGCAACTTCAATTGCAGATAGTCGGCTCGTCGCAATGCGACCCGTTCTCAGCTGCCGACGAACACTGGCGCTGCCCGGTTCCTGGACGTAGCGCTTTGCCAAGGCGCTGGCGTCGAAGTAGCGAATCAGAACCGATCCTCTCGATCCTCGCCGACGGCGTCGGCCACCGATGCTCCGCGGCTACGGATTGGTCTGAACGCCGGCAGACGGTCACGGGTCGGCAGCGTCACGGTCCCCTTCGTTGACAGCCTGAGAAGCGCCGAGGGTAAAGATCCGTCCGAGGGTAGCGGTCGCAGTTCGGCGACAGGCTCACCACGGTCGGTGACGACCATGGTTCGGCCCTCTCGAACTCGCTGGAGGTATGTCCCGAGGCGGGTCTTCAGTTCTCGCGCGCCGACGACTTCGCGTGCCATGTGGTCATTGTGACCACATAAAATCGGCAGTGTCAATGTGCCCAGGACCTCCGAAAAACCTCTAGCCGGAACTTGGGTCCAACTTAGGTCCAAAACCGCCCAAATACCGGGTAAAACAAAGGTCTGGCAGACACCAGAAAGCAAGACGAGTCAACCACATAGCCAGTTCCTGCTTAATCTGCAAAACCTCCATCCCCGGTTCAAATCCGGGCGGCGCCTCCAAAATTTCCTAATAAAAACGCGAATTTTGCCCCGGCACGGGCCGCTGGCGGACCCGTGTGGAGCTCAAAAGTAGCGTATCGGTAGCGTATCGGGGCTATCCCTGTTTGGCGCGTAGCGTAGCCGCGTCGAGCGCCCTCGCGGCGTCGCGCAGGTCTCCAGGTGAGGTGATGTTGTAGCGGTTGAACACGCTGGCCGTTTTGTGTCCCGTCAACTGCATCGCCACGCGCTCGGGGACTGCGGCGCGCACGAGATTCCGGACTGCTGTCCGTCGCAGGTCGTGGGGAATACGACCGGGACATCCCGCTGCGCGACACGCGGCTTTCCATGCTTTGTAGAACGCCAGAATCGGCTGTGGCTTCTTGTCGCCACCACGTCCCTCGGCGACGTCGCGGAAGAATACCTGCGGGACGATGTAGCCTGTCGAGCGCTTGAAAGTCGGCAGTACGACCGCCTTCCATTGATCCTCGGCGAACGAGCCGAAGCTCATCGAAGACTGCGGCCGCGCCGCTCCCGTGTTGATCGGTCGCAAGTGTTCGTCGAGTCGCGTCTGCGCGTCGCGCTTCGTCGGCAGTTCCACGAGACTGCCGAGAATGACCGATCGTTGGACGTACCCGAGACCGCCACCATTCAGCACGACGTCCTCTCTCCAACGCCCACCCATACCTTGCGGCGCTTGCCGCGTTTGAACAAACAACCCGTAACAACCCGTCGACGAGCCACGTCGACCTCCTTTCGGATGTGGCTCGCCCTAGCTACTGTCGTTAAGCTGGCCTGCCAAGCCCCCGGCCGCACCGACGGATGTACTAGCTATTGAGCATTGGTCGACGCATGAAAGGCGACGACTTGCCATTGTCCGGAGCGCTTCACGCATGTCTTTGTAAAACGCCAGTCGTCGTCCATGGATTTGCCGTTGATCGTGCGCGTGCGTTGGAGTCGGCCCGTGACGACGGCGGCGTCGCCGTACACTCGGACGCGCACGTCCGACGTCTCGTACCGGTCGAATGTCATCCGTCCGGAGCGGAGGACGCTAACGGATTCAGTCTTCGTCATCAACCTCATGCCAGGTACGGTCACCACCAAATCGTCTGCGCACAACCGGTCCATTGCATCGGCATCGCCTCGGAGGTGGGCTTCGTTCCAGACGCTCTCGAGGCGCCTCACCTCTGTTGCATCTGGCCCGTCTGCCTGTGCTGCGGGAGCTGCCTCCACGAACGGCGCTGCCGTCAGCCAGAGTGCGATGAGGTATTGATGGGTCATACAGTGTCATCTCCCTTCGAGGTCGCGCGGCCACGTCGCGCCCCGCGCCCCGCGCCATTGAAGCGTGTGTTTTAGCATGGTCTACGCCCTCACGTCGTTGGCGTTCAGGAGACGTTGACCGTCTCCCGCTGCGAGCTGGTCGGGCTGGCACGCATCGCGTAACAAGATCACCGACCGTCCACACGAACACGCAGAATCCGCAATTCCTCCGCAAAGGCATTGCGATCATGCTCAACGTTCCCGTGGACAAGGTGGTGATCAGGACCTACGCGGGATCGGGTCACTACGGCAGGTCGAACGGCGGCAATGCAGGCGCGGAAGACGAGGCGGTGTTGCTCTCGAAGGCAGTAGGCCGGCCGGTTCGTGTGCAGTGGATGCGCGCGGAAGACGTGCAGTGGTCCACGCGATCGTCTGCCCTGGCTTCCGACATCAAGATCGGCCTCGATCAGAACGGCCGCGTCCTCAGCTATCAGAGCGATCACTTCGGGCCGCCGATGCAGGACGATCGCCTGGTCGGCGCTCTGCTCGCCGGGCTACCCACGATGGGTGTCCCCGCCCCCAAGATGCCAGCGCCTCACCAGGGTGAGTTGCTCGTTCGCGACCCGTGGGTGTATCACAACGTGCCCAACGTCGCCGAGGTCGGCCACGGCACTCCGCAGATCGGTCAACATGAATCGCCGCTTCAGGCCGGCTTGCGCGATCACAGCATGCGCACGCCAATTCAGTTTCAACAGAACTTTCCCCGCGAAGTCGCCACCGTAGCCCGACGAAAGAGAGGGCAGCGTGGCGAGCATGGACATTCGGGCACTCGCGCCGTTGGGAGCAATCAGGCGATGTCCCGCGTGTCGCGGCACCGACGTTCGCTGGTTCGGAGTGTTGCGCGTATGCGCGGCGTGCACCCATGTATTCCATTGGCGCGACGCCGGCCTGCTTGGCCTTGGGGGCCAATCGTAAAGGATTACGTGGACGAGATGGATCCCGTCTCATGCCGCGCGGTTTGAGGCGGTGGCCGAGTTCCGATTCGAGTCCGTCGAGGTGCGAGTGCGGGCAGGCGTTTTCAGCGGCGCGGCCATGCGCTTGCCTGCAGGAAAAGACCCGGAGGCCGGTTGAATCCCGGGAAAGCGACGCCCGTCACCGGGCGCGAACGTCGCGATTCGCGCCCACGTGTGTCTTTGGTCGGACAATACCCAGGCGCCGCATCGTCGAGACGAGTGACGTACGCTTGAGGCCGAGTTGCGCAGCCGCGCCGCCGGCGCCGCCAATCACCCAGCCGGTCTGGTCGAGTGCGCGCAGGATGTGGTCGCGTTCGGCGTCCTCTAGCGTCACGGGCGAGGACATCGACGGCAAGGGCGACTCGAACTCGGAGCGGGGTACGGTCAGCACCGTGCCCTGCGACAGGATGACCGCGCGCTCGATCACGTTCTGCAGCTCGCGGACGTTGCCGGGCCACGGCCAACGGCACAGCATCTCCATGCTCTCGCGGGAGACCGATTCGATGGGCCGCCGCAGCCCCTTGGCGAACCGCTGCGCGAAGTAGCGGACGAGCAGCGGAATGTCCTCCCGGCGTTCCCGCAGCGGCGGAATCCGGATTGGAAAGACGTTCAGCCGGTAGTACAGGTCCGAACGGAATTCCCGCCTGGCGACCATCTCCTCGAGATCGCGGTTGGTGGCGGCGATCAGCCGAAAGTCGACGCGAATGGTTCGCGTGCTTCCCAATCGCTCGATTTCACGCTGCTGAAGCGCGCGCAGCAGCTTCGACTGCAGTTCGAGTGGCACGTCGCCGATCTCGTCGAGGAACAACGTGCCCTGATGCGCCAGCTCGAAACGGCCGATTTTCTGCGCCAGTGCCCCGGTGAACGCTCCACGCTCGTGGCCGAACCATTCGCTTTCGAGCAGCCCCGCGGGCGAGGTGGCGCAGTTCACTGTCACGAGCGCCCGGCCCCGGCGATCACCCTCGGCGTGAATCGCCCGCGCGATGAGCTCCTTGCCCGTGCCGGTCTCGCCGAGCAGCAGTACGCTGGCGTCGGTCGGTGCCACCGTGGCCACCTGGCTCAAGATGCGTTTCAGCGCCCTGCTGTCGCCGACGATCTCTCCGAAATGCTGGGCGTCGCGAATCTCTTCTTCAAGGTAGATGTTCTCGGATGCAAGGCGATCCTTCAGCGAGGCAATCTCGCTGAACGCGAGCGCATTCTCGAGCGCGACAGCGATCTGCTCGGCGATCTGCGCGACCCAGCCCAACTCGTCGCTCGTGAACGGCGTCGGCGTCAGGCGGCCGAGAGAGAGGATCCCGAGCACACGGTGGGATGTCACTAGCGGCGCGTTGCAGATCCGCTTCACACCCGACGCCACGGCGTGCGCGTGCAGCGCTTCCCACCCGGTCGGATCGGCGTGCGTGACGTCCACGTCGACGGCGCGATCGAAGGGGGCGAGCCACGACCTGTATGGTTCCCGGTCGAGCCGGATCTGCGTGGCCAGCTCGTCGGGCCACGCCGGAGCGGTCGGATCGATCACGAAAGGTCCGAGCTGGCGTTGTTCGTCGATGAGATACAGGTTCGTGTGATCGTGCGGGACGATCCGCCGGACGTTCGGCACGATGGCCGCACGCAGTGCAGCGACGTCACGCTCGGTAACGACCGCGTTGGTCACCTCGAGCAGCGTTCGCCAGTGATCGCGCTCGGCTTGCAGCTGACGCTCACGCGCCACCACCTCCTGCTGGTGGCGTTCGTTGTCGATCGCCATGGCAACCAGCGCGCCGATGTGCCGCAAGAAACTGGTGTCGCACTGACTGTACGTCCCCTCGCGCGACGACGCGAATGCGATCAGCCCCACCGGGCCCAGCGCCGTTGCGAGTGGCAGCAGACAGGCCGACCGCTGGCCAAAGCCGCGCAACGCGGCGATCACATCCGCGTATTCGGCACGCGCGTCAAGGTGGTCGAAGACCATCGCCGGGGAACCCGTTTCGACGAGGGCAGCCAGCCGCGCTTGATCGAGCCGCGCAACAGCCATCGACTGAACCTGCGCCGTCGACGCGCCGTCAGGCGATTCAAGGCGCACGAAGCTGAGCTGCGCGGTTCTCCATCCGTCATGCGGAACGACCACTCCAAGCACATCGAAGTTGGCGACTGTTCGAAGAGAGGCGGCCAGCGGCGGCAGAAACTGGTCAAGTTGAGTGTTACGACCGATCAGGTCGATCACACGTGTGAGAGGCATGACAGAACCTCAGAGCCGACCACTAAACTGCCGACCGGCACCAGTCGGAGTCTGTGATGGTCACGATCGTAGCCTAAGGCCCGGCGTCCACGAGCGCGAAAGTTTTCCCACCACCATCGTGGCGGCGAGGTGACTGTCGTGCCCCGGTCGGCGTGACGTCCCGGAAACCTCTGACTTCATTTCGCCACAGCGAAACCGTTCGGTGCCGCCGACGGCTGGCGTGAACCTCATGACGGACAAGCAGATACCGCTGCGGTCCGGCATTCGCCGCGCGGGGTATCGATCTTGCCTTCACTTTACCGCAACGAACGCGACTACGACGACGCGCCGGAGTTCGCAGCGAACGTCGTCGCCTGTGGCGAGAGCGCATCAATGTTACGGGTGATTACCGACAGGCAGGGAGACAGCTACCGGCTCGACCTGCATGGGACACTCGGCGGCGAATGGGTGGCGGTGCTCGAACAGCACTGGCGCTCCATCATGGACGACGTGCCGTCGGCGAAGGTGACGCTGGTGCTGTCGAACGTCGACTTCATTGATCCGGCGGGTGAACAGTTGCTCCATCGCATGGCTGACAACGACGTCGAGTTCGTCGTAGCCGGGTGCATGAATCGATATGTCATCTGCTCACGAGCGGATCCCGGCGAAGAGAAACACACCACTGACTGGAAGGAGAACCAATAACTGAACTGATCGTCGTCGGCTTCAAGAAGGACATGATGCTTCAACCCGGCGATTCGGCAGTCTTCGCGCTGGCGCGGACAATCAATCCCGACCTGGTCGCCGATGCCTTTAAAGGCTACGGCGGCATGGTGCTGCGCACCACGTTGAGCAGGGAGCAGCGGGCGAAGGTCGAAGCGACCCTGCACGCCGCCCGGTAACACGTCAACACATGAAAGGACGCAGGCAATGGCGACCACTACAACAACTTCGAGCAGCCACACGGCTTCGGAGACGCTGAAGGCATACGAGGACAAGATCAAAGCGCAGATCGGCGACGCGAAAGCCACGCTCGAACAGTTCGAGGCGAAGGCCAAAGACAAACGCAAGCAGGCGGAGACGGCGGCGATCGATCACTTGAAGGCGGTGAAGGAGAACATCGATCGGAAGCTGCAGGACCTCAAGACGACACATGCGAGCTCCGTTGCGAGGGCCAAGAGCGAGATCGACGCGGAGGTGGCGAAGTTCAAGGCCTCCATTGACGAACTCGGAGCCAAATTCAAAACCGCCAAGAAGTGAAACGCGAACAACGGGAGGGAGGGCGCGCAGTGCCGGACCAACCGCCCGCCGCTGAGTCTCCCCCGAACGATGAAAGACAAAGGTCGCGAGCGGAGCCCGGGCGTGAAGACCGGAGGAAAGCAGGGCGTATGAGCCCGTGAAGCGACAGGCTGGAAGTCAGTAGGCGCAACGCAACCAGAAAGGAAGGCGCATATGGACAAAGTAGTGGCAGTCGTATTCAACGATGAGAAACAGGCGTACGAAGGATTGCGAGCGTTTCGCGACCTGCACGCGGACGGCAGCATCACGTTGTATTCGAACGCGGTCGTCGCCAAGGACCCGAGCGGAAAGGTCGAGGTGCGAGAAACGAGCGAGGGTCCGGAGGGCACGTTCTTCGGTCTGCTCACCGGAAGCCTCGTCGGCCTCCTTGGCGGGCCAATCGGCGTGGCGGTCGGCGCGAGCACCGGGACGATGATCGGAGCAACGTTCGATCTGGCTCGGGCGGGCATCAGCGACGACTTTCTGCAGGAGATGTCGGAGTATCTGCTCCCCGGAAAGACCGCGGTCATCACCGAGGTCGATGAGGACTGGCAGGCGCCGATCGACACTCGGATGGAGGCGCTGGGCGGACACGTATTCCGGCGCAATCGGATTGAGGTCGAGGACGCCTACTATCAACGGCAGATCGCCGCGTACCGCGACGAGTTGATCGCGCTGGAGGCTGAACGCCAGAAGGCCTCGGCGGAGCGGAAGGCCAGGCTCGAGGCGAGAATCGAGGACACACGCCACAAGCTTCAGGACAAACGGGATGAGCTCAAAGCCCGCATCGAATCCGTGAAGCAGGAGGGCGAAGCCAAGATCGCGTCTTTGCAGGAACAGTTGAAAACTGCACGTGATGAGCGGAAGCAACGCCTCGAGAAGCGAGTGGCCGAGCTCCGCGCCGACTACCGCGAGCGGTCCGACAAGCTCAATCAGGCGTGGGAGCTGACGAAATCAGCGCTCCGCTGAGCGTATGCTGAGTCCTCGCACGGCGCACGACGCGCCGTGCGGGGACCGTTGAAACGGTCTCACAATCGTCACCGCGTGAATTGAAGGTTCCATGCACCGTCGCGCGCTGCTGCTTTCGCTCAGCCTGATTTCAAGTGCCATCGTTCAGGCGGCGGTTGCACGCGTCCCGCTGAAAATCTTCACGGACCTCGGGCTGACGTCGCAACAGATCGCGGCCATCGACGCCGGCCGTCCGGTCGCGAGGGTCCTCCCGTGGGGCGGTCCGTCCGAGGTGTACGTGTTCGGCGCGGTGCACGTGGAGGGGTCACCCGACACGTACCTCGAGGCCGCGCGTGACGTCGGCCGGCTGCGCGGCACGCCCGGATACCAGGGGATCGGCGAGATCCGCGAAGACGCGACGGTCGCGGATCTCAGCGCACTCGCGTTCGACCCGGACGATGTGAAGGCCCTCAAGAACTGCCGCGAAGGATCGTGCGACGTGCAGTTGCCGACCAGTGGGATGCAACGGTTTCGCGACGGCGTGGACTGGTCGCGGCCCGATGCGGCGGATCAGGCCAACGCCCTCGCCCGTCCGCGGGTGCTGCAACTGGTGCAGGCGTATCGACGTGGCGGCAACGAGGCGCTCGGCGAATATCGGGACAAGCAGCATCCCGCGCGTGTTGCCGACCAGTTCCAGACGATGATCGGGCGTGCATCGGCACTGCCCGACGTGCTGCCGGAGCTGCGTCGCTACCTCCTCGAATACCCGAACGCCGAGCTCGCCGGCTCCGACAGCTTCTTCCACTGGGAGAAGGTGTCGTTCGGACTGAAGCCCACGATTCGGGTAAATCACGCCGTCATCTATCGCGGCCGCTCGCAGGGCCGCGACTTCGGCGTCGTCGCGATCAAGCAGCTGTACGCGACGCACTACTTCCATACCGCGCTGGACACGTCGGTGTGCGTCGACGACGGAGCGACGGTCGCGCCGCACGGTTTCTATCTGCTGACGCTCAAAGGCTCAGAGCAGGAAGGGTTGACTGGCGTCAAAGGCTCGATCCTCCGCAAGATCGTCGTCGAGAAGACGCGCTCGTCGCTCGAAAGCGTGCTCGCCTCGATCAAGCGCTCCGTCGAACAGTCCGCGCCCCGTCGCTGACGTGGATACCCGCACAACGTCCGCTACTGGTGCAGCGGCCCACGCCATCAGAGCTATCATTATTAATGCTGGGTGAGCCACGGACCGACCTTTACGGTAAAAGGTGTCGCATCCTCACGTCAGCGCTGCTAGACTTCGGCCCGAAGAGCACACCGCCACCGTAGGGAGAGCAGCGGTCTCCATGTACGACACCTCGGCCAATTTCCTGAACGCGCATGAGTGGGCCTACGGCGTCACCGAGGTCGCGCACATCCTATCCCTGGCCGTCGGCATTGGATTGATTGCGCTGGTTGATCTGCGCCTCCTGGGCGTGGGCGTGTGTGCAGCGAGCCCGGCGCGGCTGGCGCGAGCGACGACGCTCGCCAGCCTCGTCGGGTTGATCGTCGCCGTCACCACCGGACTGATGATTCTCTCGACCGACCCGATCAGGTACAGTGCGCACCCGACGATGCGGCTCAAGTTGGTACTGCTCGTGGTCGCGCTCGCGTTCAACTACACCATTCGTGCCCGGGTCGTGCGAGGAGGGTACCTGTCCGCGGTTGGCCGGAGTGTTGCCGTCGTGTCGCTCATGCTTTGGGTGTCGGTCGTCTTCACCGGCGTCTTCTACGCGTTCACCTGAGGCCTGGCTGCGATGACTGCCGCGTCCATCGGCCGATTCATACAGGACCTGAGCATCTTCACCGCCGTCCGCGAATCGTCGTACGTATATCCGATTCTGCTCTCGACGCATCTTGCGTGCATCGCGACGTTTGGCGGGTTGATTCTCATCACGGACCTGCGTCTCCTTGGCTGGACGCTGACTGATACTCTGATCGACGACATGATCCGCAGCCTTCGCCCCTGGAAGCAGCTTGGCTTTTCGATCATGGTGAGTTGCGGCGCCCTGCTGGGCGCCTCCAAGGCCGAAGACTACCTGACGAACCCGTACTTCGTGGTCAAGATGACGCTGCTGCTCGCCGTTGGTCTGCACGGCCTGTACTTCAGGCGCACCGTCTACCGGCGTGGCGCGACCCCGCTCTCGCCATCGACGGCGCGAGCGGCGGGAGTGCTCTCACTGATTCTCTGGATCGGCGTGATTTCGATGGGCCGGTGGATCGCCTATTACGACCGACCCTCGCCCGAGCCGCAGCAGCAGGCACGCACCGTAGTGCGGTTGGCGACGCCATGATCTCGATGTTACCGAACCACACGAGCGTCCGACGGCGTGCGGCGAACCGACGACCGCGCCCCGAGGACGCGTGTGAGCATGGCTACCGCAATGAGGGTCAGGCTGCCCACGACGACGTGGGACGCCGTCGTCACGAGCCAGATCAGCGTGCCTGGCGTGCCGATCAGGATCATGAAGAGCACGGCGACTCCCAGCGAGACCTGCACGAGCAGGCTGGCGATCGCCCACCTGGCCGCGACCCGCTCGTCCGCTGTTGCGAGCGACTCCTGAGTAGTGGCGACGGCCGGCACGAGGATCGCGAGCGCAGCCAGTCCTCCGACAAGCAGGTGCCACACGACCGGCATCAGGTGATGACGCACCAGCGCGCCGAGCGCGATCTGGACGAGCAGCAGGACGAACCCGAGGCGCGCGGTCCACGCCGTCCACGTCGCTGGCGAGTGGGTGCTTGCGCCGGTAGAGGATGGAGCGCCGAATGGGGCCAGCAGGGCGCCGATCGCATATGCTGCGAGCACCGCGTGTCCAGCGACGGTGAGCGGCGCGAACGATCGGCTGGCCAACCAGCCCGCCACGATGGCTGCGCCGATGAGTGCAATTGGCGTCGCCTGCTTCCTTTGCGGCGTCCGCAGCAGATGCACCACGATGATCAATCCGAGCGCCGCGCCGACCACCATGTGGCTCCTGAGCATTGCTGGGCTCAGACCAGGATGTCCAAGCGGCGCGCGCAGCAGAACGGTCGTGAATGCCCCGGACGCGATCAACAACAGCCAGGCGACGACCATCCACGACATATCAGGATTCAGACGGTGCGACATGATCATGATCACCGAGGGCGCGAATGCTCCGCATAGGACTTCTGCCATGACACGACGGTTGGGCCTCGCCGTCGCGGTGGCGTCTCTGGCGAGCCTGCCGACGACGATGGTGGGGCGAGCCGCACAGGAGAAGAACACCAGTCCGGATATTTCTGGCTTCTGGGAGCTGAACTTCGACGGTCGAAAGGTCCCGCCGGCCACGCTGTTGCCGGCGGTGACGCGGGCGAAGATCGACGCGCGCGCCAAGAGAGACGCCTATGCCATCCGGTGGTGCAACCTGCTCGGCGTGCCATTCGTGATGGACCCGGGGCGGCCGCTCGATATCCGCCAGGGGGCAACCGCGATCATCATCGTGCCCGAGAACGCGTCCGCTCCGCGCTATCTGTACACGAACCGGTCCGCGCACGTCAGCGAGGATATCTTCGACCCGTCGACGAATGGCGACTCCATCGCCCACTGGGAGGATGACACGCTGGTCGTCGACACCGTCGGTTTCCACGGGGAGCATGGCATCACCGCGATCCCCGGCGGCGGGTTCCGCACCGAGAAGTCTCATCTGGTCGAGCGCTACCGACTGTTGAAAGACAGGGCGCTACTCTCGGTCACGTTCACCTGGACCGACCCGACTGTCTACCGTAAGGCGCACACCTACGAGTATCGGTACCACCGGCTGCCGCCCACATACGAGCCACGGCAATGGCTGCCGTGCGATCCCTATGACGAGGAGCGCGCGACGTTCCTTGGTCCGCCACCGGCGCCGGCAAAGCCTCCGGTCGCGCGAAGGAGTAGATGAGCATGAGACGCACGGTCGTTGCACTCGCGGCACTGCTGTTGCCGCTCGCCGCGCCAACGCCCTTTGGTGCGCAATCGCCGGGAGCGCCGGTACGAGGCTCGAAGGAGACTGGGTACGTATCGATCCCGACGGTGTCGGAAGCTTCGACGGATTCAGTGGCGTCGTTCCACCCGCGCAGCTGCTTCCGGGTGTTACTGCCGGCGGACGGGGAGGCAGAGGCCGCGGTGGACGCGGCACGCTGCCCGAATCGACCGGTCCCAACCCGGAAGGCGTCCCGTACATCGTCGTCGCGCAGCCGTGCAGCGGTGGCGTTGGAGGGCGCAGCAACGGAGCGCTCCTCGTCAACCCGGACTCGGGCGGCGTGCACTTCATCGAGCAGAAGGATGAAGTGATCTTTGCGGGCGAGCGCGGCGGCGTGCGGCACTTGTATCTGGACGGCCGCGCGCATCCCAATCCGTGGACGCCGACGCCGGCAGGACACTCGGTTGGACATTACGAAGGGCCCACCCTCGTCGTGGAGACCACGGGATTCACGCCAGGCGCCGTGCCGGGTGGAGGCGTTCGGACACAGGAGACGCGTCTCACCGAGCGCTTCGAGCTATCCCGGGAAGGCACGAGGCTGACGATCACGTACACCTGGGACGACCCCAAGGTGTATCAGAAGCCGCATGTGTACCGGTACTACTTCGACCGCGCGCCCACGGTGAATTCCGGCGGCACGTCGATGAGCTACGCGCTCGAAGAATGGTGCGACGCCGGAGATCCGATCGAGAAGCAGTCGATCGTACCGCCGAAGCAGATCATCAAGTGAGAGTCGATTCGGTTTTGTTCGGGAGGCTCGGATGAGGATCAGCACGCGTATCGGTTTCGCGTTCGCCGGCGTCGCGCTCGCGACGGCGTCAGTCGCGGCGCATCATTCGTTCGCCATGTTCGCTATGGACAAGGACGTCGAGTATCGCGGCATCGTGAGCGAATGGAAGTGGCAGAACCCGCACGTGCATTTCACGATCGACATCAAGAACAACCCCGGAGTCGATCCGCAGATGGTGGGCCGGTGGGATGTCGAAGGGGGCTCGGTCAACATCATGACGCGCCAGGGCTGGACGCGCGCCAGCTACAAGGTCGGCGATCCGATCAGACTCGTCGGACATCCCATGAAGGACGGCTCCAAGGGCGTCTCGCTCTTCTATGCGATCCGTCCCGACGGCACGCGCCTCTACCACGACATTGCCCGGCCCAAGGACGACGTGCAGAAGTAGCCGCGGATGGCCCTCTTCCACCATCTGCAGGACAGCGCGTTCACCGAGTGGTTTCTCGGCTCCCCGTCCATCTGGGCCTATCCGACGGTGCTGACGCTGCACACCGTCGGCATGGCGATCCTCGTCGGCGCCAGCTTCGTGATCAACCTGCGCGTGCTGCAGGTCTCGGTCGCCATGCCGTTGCGCCGTCTGCAGCCACTGTATCGCTTCATCTGGATCGGCTTCGCGATCAACCTCCTCAGCGGTCTCGTGCTGTTTGTAACCGAAGCGGCGGATCGCGTGGTGGATCCGGTCTTCTACGTGAAGATAGGCAGTATCGCGTTGGCGCTGTCGCTCGGCGTCGTACTCAAGCGCCGGACGGTCGATCGGCCGGACGCGCCGCAGGTCGCGACCGTTCTGAGCCGCTCTCTGGCCGCTCTGTCCCTCAGCCTCTGGACGATCGCGATCGTCGCCGGCCGGCTGATGGCCTATCTGAAATAGTGAAAGCGAACGCGAGCCGTGGCTGACCTTTCTGCGTGGATCGAGGCGACCTGGATCTCCAAAGCGTTGTTCGGGATCTCGTGGTTGTGGCCGGCGTGCGAGTCGCTGCACTTCATCGGCCTGTGCATGCTGATCGGCGGCGCGGGCCTGCTCGACCTGCGGCTGATGGGGATGTTCCGTGGACTGGCGATCCGCCACGTCAAGGCGCTGATGCCGTGGGCGATCGGCGGATTTGCACTCAACGCGGTCACCGGGGCCCTGTTCCTCGTCATGCAGCCGCATCTGTATGTGAGCAGCGGCGTCTTCTGGTCGAAAATGGCCTTCCTCGTTCTTGCCGGTGCGAACGCCCTGTTCTTCGAGACGCGCCTGGCCGTCCCGGCGCTGGCGATGAGCCCCGACGCCGACACGTCGGCAGGTATGAAAGTGGTCGGCGCCTTGTCGCTCTTCAGCTGGTTCGCCGTGCTGTATTGCGGGCGCATGTTGCCGTACCTCGGAACCGGAAACTGAAAGGAGCGTCGATCGCGATGTATTCACGACGCCAGTTCACCCAGATGGCCGTCGCCGCGCTGCCATTCGCACGCCGTGCGGTCCAACAGTCACCGTCTGACGCGGCGACCGTGCGCGGCGTCAAGATTGGGGCGATCACCGGCGTTTACGGACCGTTCTCTCCAGCGGCCGGACAGGACATCGTCGACGTCGTGATCGCGCGGTCGCTCGAGGGAGGCGTCGGGCACGTCGAGCTCGTGAACACGCTGTTCGAGCCGCGTGTGACCGGCGGCGGCATCGGTGGCCAGGCGCCTGCGACGGTGAGCCCCGACTATGTGCAGACTCGTGAGGCTCTACGGCAGTGGCGGTTGACCCAGCCGCTCGATCGATTTCGCGACATCCGGCGGAAGTTCGATGCTGCCAGCGTCGATCTCTTTTCCTATGTGATGACGATTGGCGACGATTTCACGGATCCGGAGATCGAGGCGGTGTTCAGACAAATGCAGGCGCTCGAGGTCAAGCGGTTCTGCACCAACCAGACACGCGTCGGGATGGGCCGCCGCATGGTTCCATATGCGGAGAAGTACCAGATCAGTCCGGCATTCCACACGCACAGCCTCGTGAATGACCCGAACGAGATCGCGTCACCTGCCAGCCTCGACGCAGTGCTGGCGATGTCGCCGCTGTTCATGGTGAACCTGGACATCGGCCACTATGCCCGTGGCGGCAACGATCCGTTCGCCTATGTCAAGGCCCATCACGATCGGATTACCCACCTGCACGTTCGGGATCAGAAGCAGGACGGCACCGCTGCCAACATTGGCGAGGGCGATCTGCGGGTCGCCGCCATCCTTCGGACGATTCGCGACAACGCCTGGCCCATCGCCTGCATTCTCGAGCAAGGACGCACAGGCTTCGACTCCTCGGTCGCGGCCACCAGGGCGAACCTCGATTACATGCGCAGGGTCCTGGAGTCCTGAGCAGCTGATGTCGCTCCGCGGGAGCAGCTGGACGGCGCTTGCGCTCGTCCACCGGTGGCTCGGCGTCTTCGGCTGCCTGTTGTTCCTCAACTGGTTTGTCTCCGGCATCGCCATGATGTACGTACGGATGCCGATCGTCACCAGCATGGATCGCCTGTCGCATTCGAGACCGCTTTCCACTGACAGTCTTCACGTGACTCCGGAGGATGTTCAACGCGTTGCCGCGCAGGTCGAGGCGTCCGGCCTCCAACTGCGATGCTCGGCGATGCCCCGTCTATCGCTTGGTTGGCCGTCCGACGGCGATCGTCTTCGCGGACCGTTTCGAACGGCTGGGGAGCATCGCCGCGACGGCCTACGCGCGCAAGGCACTTGCCGGACGCTCCTTCGGCCGTGAGCACTACGGTGTCTCCTGAACAGGCACGCGCGCTGCGGCGCGTTTCACCGGGCGTCGCGGTGGCGTCGGAGTGGCTCCAGGAATACGACGTGGTTAGCGACTACGCGCCGATCAGGGATTCGGCTGACAGCCCTTGCCGGTTCTGCGCGCTCGCTGTGCCGACACCGACGGCACGTGGATGTACCTCGATCCAGCGCGCGGCGCGATCGGTCTGGTGGTCCGCGATCGCGACCGGCTCAATCGCTGGCTCTATCACGGCCTCCACAGTCTCGATCCCGCGTGGCTGCGCAGTCGTCGCCCGTTGTGGGACGTGCTGGTCGTTGGCCTCAGCCTTGGCGGGATTGTTGGCGTTGCGGCAAGTCTCGTCCCAGCGTGGCGCCGGATCCGACGCGCATGTTGCGGGCACGCCTGAAGGCTGGAACCTATCTCAAGGTGTGAAGATAGGCCATCAGGTTGGCGACGTCGGCCGACGAGACGTTCTCGAGAAACAAACGATGACGCTCGCGGCCTTTCGCCGTCCGATTGTCGTGCAGTGCATCGACCGTGAAGACCTGCGCCTCCAGGCTCGTGGGTTTCAGCAACCGATCCCGCAACGCGGTGGCATCGTACTTCGTGCCGATTCCGTTCAGATCGGCGGCGTGGCACGAGGCGCAGTTCCCGGCAAAGTACGAGCCGCCGGCGTCCGCGTCGCCGGGCGCCGTCTTCGCCTCGACGATTTCCTTGTAGCGCCCCTGCTGACGCGCGAAGTGGATGTACCTGGCGATGTCGTGCAGTTGCCGATCGCTGAGGTCGGAAAACTGCGGCATCGGCGACAACTTGGTGGTGCGGGGTATTCCGGCCCGCAGGATGGCGGCAATCATGTCACCGTTGGTGTCGGCGCCGACGAGGGGGGAGTGCATAAGATCCGCGGCTTCGCCACGGGGCGTCAGCGTCACGCCGTGGCAATACGCGCACCCGAATAGCACGTACGTTTCTTTGGCCGCCTGCATGCTGCCATCGGGCAGCGGCGGCCCGATGTACTCGATGTCGTACCCGGGTCGGGCGGTGGGAGGCGACGAGGATGACGGCGATTGAGCGGCGGGCGACCCGCCGGCGAGCGTCGCGGCCCACATGAGCACGGCCAGTCGGATGCGAGGTGACATCTGCGGGTTATTTAGGACAGGACGACCCGCTTGCAGTAGTCGAACATCAGCTGAACCTCTTCGACCTGCGGGCGCAGCGTGCCGTGCTCGAACTCGAGCAGCGCGACGATCGGCCACTGGTTGTCGCGAATCATTCGAAGCACCTCGATGATGGGGGAGTCCCCTTCGCCGAACGGCGCGCTCCGGCCGTTGTTCCGCCGCCGATCGCCGAGGTGCACGCTCGACATGCGTTCGTGATGCCGTTCCAGGAAGCCGACGCAGTCGCCGTTTGCCGCGGTGAAATGCCGCGTGTCGAGCGTCGCCTTCACGTCAGGCGAGAACCCCAGACCCTTCACGAAGCTCTCCTCGGTATTCAGGGCGTCCGGGTCGGACAAGTTGGCGTGATTGTGGATCCCCAGGAACATGGCATGCTTGCCCGGAAAACCGGCCAGCCGCTTCGAGACGGCGAGCCCCTGCGAGCCGACACAGCCTCTGGCACCGAGCATCTTCGCGCCGGCGAAGACGGCGTCGATCTCAGCATCCGTATAGCTGTCGTTGATGTTGACGTAGTAGGTGAAGATCGTGATGCCGGCCTCGTCGAACTCCCGCTTCACGCGAGTGTAGTGATCGGCTGACTGACTGAGTCGCCAGGCGCGCAGCTTCTCGCGCGCCTGTTCCGGGCTGACGTCGACGCCGGTGAAACGCGGTTCGACCCAGGTCGCGTGCAGTTCGACCATGCCGAAGCCGTTCTGCACGAGACGCCTGACGAGCGTCGGGCGGTTTTCCGGCATCATCGGCAGATCGTGATAGCAGAACGGCTGCAGTCCGAATTGCACGCCGCCGATGAACGAGCGGTTAGCGGAGCGGACAACGAGATCACCGGCCTGCGCCTGCAGGTCAGAGTCAATCCAGGCGGACACCACCCCGAGCAACGGCGCGCTCGTGAGGGCCAGTCTGCCGAAGTCACGCCGCGTCATGCCACTCATGCCATTCCCTCCGAAGCGACCGAACCAGTTGGCGACCTGCAGATCGTCGTGGTGGCGACCGTGATGGGCGAAGACTCCGGTGCTCCACGCGTCATCGCCGTCCACTCCTGGTGATCCAGTCACTACCATTCGGCGCACGCTGATCGTCCGCTTTCGAGTTGTCAGACAGAGCGTCGGCAGCGGGCCTTCCTATTGCGGTGCCGTGGCGATGCGCAGAGCCGTCACGGGCTGCCCGTCCTTCAGAAACCGGACGCACGCCTGCCAGTTGTTCACCTCGTTGACCACCTTCAACACCAGCACGTTCTGACCCTTGACCAGCGTGACCGCAACGCGGTTGGCATCCTTCTCCAGTACGCGGGTCTCGGCGAACTTGAACACTTCCTTGCCGTTCAACCACACCTTCCCTTGGTCATTCGTGCCGAGCGCCAGCGTGACCTTCATCTCGTCGTCGGCCGTCACATAAGTTACGCCGTAGGCGGCGACCTGCTCGCCTGGCTGGGGAAACGCTTGGAGAAAATCGACGAAATAGTCGGACGCCTGGTGTTGTTGCCACGTCAGCGGCGTGTTGATGATGACGACGCTATCGCGCGGCTTCGGCTTGATTGCCGGCTCATCGTCGAGGAACGGATGATCGATCGCCGCCGCGCCCGAAACGTCGAACACGATCGGCGCCAATATCAGCCAGTTGCGGATGAAGCCGTCCGCGTCCGGTGAAAACGTCTGCGGCGGGGCCAGCAGCGTTGCGCCGATCAACCCGATCGCGAAGATCCTCATGCGGCCTCCTTCAGGCAACGCGCGCCCCATCACTCCATTCTGCGACCGCGGCACTAACGCGCTTATCGGAACAAGCGCGGCGCGAACTCCTTGAGGCAGCGGCGCCACGTCAACCACTCGTGCGCGGTGCCGGGTGACTCGTAGTAGATGTTCTTGATGCCGGCTTGCGTGAGTTGCTCGCTGAAGGTCTTCGTCCCCGGGCCTTCCGCTGACCCGATGCCGAGAAAGAGCACTTTCACCTGCTTGTTGAAGGCTGCGGCATCAGCAAACACACCACCGTTCGACGTCTTCGGATCGAACCCTCCGCGGCCGCCGCTGCTGCCGCTGAAGCCGCCGACATAGGCGAACTTGTCGAGATTCGCGAGCGCGGTGCCGAACGTTTGCGCGCCGCCCATCGACAAGCCGGCCATCGCGCGATTCTCGCGGCCCGGAGCTACTCGGAACGTCTTCTCGACCGTCGGAATCAGGTCTGAGAGCATCATCTCGGTGAACGCGGAGTTGATCATCGACCCGCGGCCGCCGCGGCCCGGCGCCGCGCAGGTCCGGTCGGTCCCGCGCCTGGCGCCGGCGCCGGTTCGACCACCGCCTGCGTCAGCGACCCTCGAGCGAAGTAGACGGCTGCGCTTTCACCTGGCTTGGCCGCATTCAGGTTGTCCATGACGATGATCATGGGTTTCGCCTTCTTCTCCGCAATGAGATTGTCCATGATGACGTCGACCTGACCCTGGGTGAACCACCCGAGCTCGTTTTCGCCCCAGCCGTGCAGCAGGTACAAGCACCGGGTACTTCGTCTTCGTATTGGCGTCGTAATCCGGCGGGGTGTACACGTACGCGCGCCGCCACGCTCCTGTCACCTTCGAGTGGTACCACTGCTGACGTATCTGGCCTCGCGGTACGTCCTTCAGCGTGTAGTAGTCAGCGTCCGCATCAGGCACCTCGATGGCGCTGTTATAAAAGCCTGATCCGAAGAACGTTCGTGTCGCCGGATCCGCGACGACGGCGCCATCGATCGACAGCGTGTAGTAGTGGAAGCCCTCGACCTGCGTGGCGTCGTCGTGACGTACCACAGGCCGTCGGGACCCTTGCTCATGTCGAAGCCCTGTCCGAGCCGCACGCGCACCTTCTGGGCGTCTGGCGCAGAGACCCGGAACGTCACGCGCTTGTCCGGGAAGATGCACGGATACGGCGCTCCCGGGATATTGAGCGCATTCGGCGTGCAGTCCGCCGGCGGCTGTTCCAGGGCGCTCGGTGTGTCCAGCGAACAGGCACGCAAGTGCGACGAAGGCGGCAACACTCTTCTGTTTCATGAAAGGCTCCTGCGGTGGCTCACGGCCGACCGAGGCTGATGAGTCTATTTGAAAAATTGATAATCATGTACCATGCGGCCGGCTTCACACGCAAGTGAACGCGGTTTCACTTCAGTGATGTGTGTGTGTACAGAGGAGGGACGATGAACCTGAACCGCCGGCGATTCGCGCAATCGTTGACTGGTGTCTTCGGCGCGTTCGCCGCCGGCGCGGCAGCGGCGCCCGCTGCTGCTCCGCGCACCGCTTCGCCACTGGCGCGCGCGCAGGCCCGGCTTGCTCCGGCGATGGTCACCAGGATCCGCGTCTTCTACCCGCCCAACTACAACCCGAACGGCCCGCAGGCCTTCCCCCAAAGCAATATGGTCGTCCTCGTCGACACCGACGCCGGCATTACGGGCATCGGCCAGGGTGGATCGCCGGACACGGTCCGCAACGTCGCCAGAAGCGTCATCGGCAAGAACGCGTTCGACACCGAGATGATTTGGCAGGCGGTCTTCATGGACGGGTTCTACTCTCCCGGCAAGGAGCGGCTGCACGCGCTCGGTGCGATCGACCTGGCGCTGTGGGACATCAAGGGCAAAGCGCTGAACGTGCCGCTCTATCAGTTGTTCGGGGGCAAGGCGCGCGAGCACATCGAGCTCTATGCGACGTCGGGTCTGCCCCAGGGCCTGGTTCCGCCGGCCGAAGCGGCGGCGATGGGCTTGAAGGATCGCGCGGCGGCGACGATGGCGGCTGGCTATCGCGTGTACCGCGTCGACAGCGGCATTCTGCCGAGCACTGGTCGCGCGGGAGGCGCTGCCGCGGGTGGCGCGGTGGCGGGCGCGGCCGCGGGCGCGCCGGTGGCCGGGCCTGGTGGCGGTGGGCGCGGCGGCGGTGGCGGCCGGGGCGGCTCGATGTTCGATTCGCGGTCGCGCATCCGGCTGATCATCCAGGCGGTGGAGCAGATCCGCGACGGCGTCGGCCCCGACGGCAACTGGATGATCGATCTGCACCAGAAGTTCGACTTCCACGAGGCCGTGGAAGTCTGCCGGCTCATGGAGCCGTCCCGGCCGTTCTGCGTCGAGGACCCGGTTCGCGAGGAGCAGTTCCGGACGCAGATCCCGAAGCTGCGGCTGCTGACGACCGTGCCGCTGGCGCCCGGCGAGGAGTGGGGGACGAGGGCGGAGTTCAGTCCCCTCGTCGAGCAGCGGGACATCGACTTCGCCCGTGCGTCGCTGCCGAACGTCGGCGGCATCACGGAGATGCTCAAGATCATGGCCGTCTGCGATACCCACAAGGTCGGAATCGTGCCGCACTTCACGGGTCCGGTCGCGACGGCCGGCCACATGCACACGATGATGGCCTTCCCCGGTCAGGTGCTCATGGAGTACAACCAGGGCGATCGCCCGGTGCCGTACATGCCCGAATTCCTCGACTGCAAGAACGGCAAGGTGTGGCCCAACGATCGGCCCGGCCTTGGCGTGAGCATCGACGAAAAGCAGCTCACGTTCATCGAGGCGATGACAGAAGCTGCGCCGGGGATTACTCACCGGCGGCCAGACGGCTCGCTCACGCACTGGTAACCGTTCGTTCGAACAGCGCCGGCGACGTGAACCCCGACTTCATTCCGTGGTGTGCGATGGCGATCAATCGCGCTCGATCGTTGCTGTTGCCGGCAGTCCTCGTCGCGGCTGCCGCGGCCATCGCGATAGCAGGCGGCGCCTTCAGCGCACCGGCTGCTGCCGCACAGACCGACGCCCGCCCCAACATCATCGTCATCCTCGTGGACGACATGGGCTGGTCGGACATCGGATCCTACGGCGGCGAGATTCCGACGCCCAATCTCGACGCGCTGGCCGCGCGGGGTGTCCGCTTCACCCAGTTCTACAGCACCCCACGCTGTTCGCCGACGCGCGCCAGCCTGTTGACGGGGCTCTATCCCCATCAGGCGGGAATGGGGCATCTCGACAACGTCATCCGCGAAGGGTCATCAGGGACGACGGGCCGCCTGAATGACCGGTCCGTGACGATTGCCGAGGTCCTGCACGACGCCGGCTATTTCACGGCGATGTCGGGCAAGTGGCACCTCGGTCAGCAGAACGGCTCGCCGCCCTGGCAGCGCGGCTTCGAGCGCGTGCTGAGCCTGCGTGCCGGGGGCATGTACTTCCCCAACCAGAATTTCCAGGGTGGCGGCGATGAGCTCACCCGACGCGCGCAGGAGCCGCTGTATCTCGACGGCACGCCGACGCCGCGCGATGCGCCCGTGTTCGGGCAGAACTGGTACGCGACGTCGCTCTGGACGGACTTCGGGCTGAAGTTCATCGACGAGGCACGGAAAGCCAACAAGCCCTTCTTCCTCTACCTCGCGCACAACGCGCCGCATTTTCCGCTGATGGCGCCGGCGGAGTTGATTGCCAAACACCGCGGCAAGTACAAAGCCGGCTGGGACCGCCTGCGCGACGCGCGTTATCGCCGGCAAATCAAGATGGGACTCGATCGACGCCGCCGTGGCCGCTCAGCCCGCGCGAAGCGGACTCGCCTGCGTGGGAATCGCTGTCGGACGAAGCGAAGGACCGCTTCGATCATCTGATGGCGGTCTATGCCGCGATGGTCGAAGCGATCGATACCAGCGTGGGCGTGCTGGTCAGAGGTCTGGAGGCGCGAGGCGCCCTCGACAACACGCTCATCCTGTTCCTGTCGGACAACGGCGCCAACGCCGAGTCAGGTCCGGACGGACGCTTCAACGGCAGCCCGCCCGGCGGACCGAACTCGAACCTGTACCTGGGCATGAACTGGGCCGCGCTCGGCAGCACGCCCTTCCGCCGGTTCAAGCACTTCACCCACGAAGGGGGCATCGCCGCGCCGCTCGTCGTGCACTGGCCCCGGGGCATTCCTGCCAATCGCCGCAACGCCCTCGAACGTCAGCCCGCACACGTCATCGACGTGATGCCGACGGTCATCGACGTCGCGGGCGCGAACTATCCTCGCGAGTTCAAAGGCCAGACGATCCAGCCCATGGAAGGCGTCAGCCTGCGCCCGGCGTTCGCCGGTCGCCCGCTCGGTCGCACGCGGCCTCTCTTCTGGGAACACGAGGGCAACCGCGCCGTTCGCTCGGGCAACTGGAAGCTCGTGTCGACCTATCCCGATGACTGGGAGCTGTACGACCTGGCGGCCGATCGCGTCGAGCGCAACAACCTCGCGGCGCGACGTCCCGATATCGTGAGAGGTCTCGCGGCCGAGTGGAACGCCTGGGCTGAGCGGGCCCACGTGGATCCCTGGCCCGGGCCGCGCCGGCTGCCCTGGGGCGACGATGCACCGGCGGCCGGTCGGGGAGGGAAGTGATCGACGCCACGTCGCCGGTCTGGGCTTTCGGAAAAGTAACACGGCAGCTGCGCCACCTGCCGGATGCGCAGGGGTAGCGTCGCCGGGGATATTCAACGCATTGCGCTTGCAGTCGCCGGAGGTTGTCCGGTGCTCGGCCGACCGCGACCCGCGTACGTCAGAACCGCGACCCGCGATCTTCCGCATAGAGGCTCTCCGGTTCTCCATCAGTGTTGGCCGGCCGTCTTCTGAGAACGACGAGCCTGCGTGAACAGCAGTGGCGACAGGTCGCGGAGATAGCGTCGCCAGACGCGCCAATGATGCGCGCCTTCGGTTTCGACGTAAGTGTGTTCGATGCCGGCCTTGTCGAGCGCCTGATGCAGGGTTTTAGCCCCCTTGAGCGCGGTATCATCCGTGCCGCATGCGATCCAGAGCAGATCGATCAGCTTGTTGGTCTTGTCCCGATTGGCCGCCAGCGTCGCGAACGGCTCGCCGTCCGCGCTGGCAGCCATCCCGGCGCTCATGATGCCGACCTGACTGAACGTCTCGAGGTGGCGTAGTCCGAAACGCCCGGCCTGCCCGCCTCCCATCGAGAAGCCGACGATCGCCCGATGCTTGCGGTCGGCGATCGTCCGGTACTTTCCGTCGATCATCGGGATGATGTCCTCGAGAAGGTCACGCTCGTATAGCGCCGCGTCTCCCCCGAGCGCCCCGGCCTCCTGGGCCGCGATGCCGGTACCATCACCGTTGACGTGCGCACCGCCGTAGCCCAGGGGCATGACGACGAGGAAGGGATCAATCGCGCGTTGCGCAAGCAGATTGTCGAGAATGTCGTTCGCCCGACCGTAGCGATGCCAGGAATGGTGATCGTTGGCGAAGCCGTGCAGCAGGTAGAGCACGGGATAGCGGCGGCTCGACGCCTGGTCATATCCTGGCGGCAGATAGACGGTCAGCTCACGGGTCACGCCGTTCGACTTCGACTTGTAGAGCAGCGTCCGGATCTCCCCGTGAGGCACATCCTGCACGTCGTAGAATGCCGGCGTGTCGCCGGGTACGGTCAACAGGCTGGTCGTCGTGCTGGTCACATAGCCGATCTTCACTTGCGCGTTGCTGGGATCGAGCAACCGAACGCCGTCGACGGTGAAGTAGTAGACGTACATCTCCGGATCGAGGGGACCGACGGTGACGCTCCAGAGACCGTCTTCACTCTTCTGCATCGTCGTGTCGCTGCCGAAGTCGCCTGACACCGTCACAGCCTTCGCCTCCGGCGCCCGCAGGCGGAAGGTCACTCGACGGTCCGACGCCACTTCTGGCGACGTAATCCCTGTGCCGCGGCGAGCCCCGGCCTCCTGCGCCGCAGGGGCTCTTCCCGCCAGGGGAACCGTCAGGGCAGCCCCCATTGCCGCAACCAGAACCGAGAAGCACGTGCTTCGTGTCATGGTGAACTCTCGAGTGGCCGTCTCAAACCGCACTGGAAGGAGTGGCGTAAAGACTGCGGAAGATAGCACTCGCAACCGTTTTCCAACAACACAAAAATCGATAATCTAATCTCTCCCCGGCCTGGAGAACCAGTGAGCCACGTGTGGAAGGACGTCGACGAGACGAAAGGTGTGCGATGACTGTATGCGATCGCCGAACTGTTCTGACGAGCCTCGGCAGCGCGGCGGGCGTCGCCGTCGTGGGATCCTGGCTGCCGTCGATAGGTTACGCGCAGGCCGGTCGCGGCCCCGTGAGGGTGTTTCTCCGCCGATCGCCTGGCCGGGGCGACCTCGACCGGCGCGTGCTCGGCTCGTTCCTCGAACACCTGGGCCGGGCCATCTACACGGGCGTGTACGAGCCGGGGTCTCGCCTCGCCGATGCGAAAGGATTCCGCACCGACGTCGCGCGCGAGGTCAAGGACCTCGGCGTACCGATCGTTCGCTATCCGGGTGGCAATTTCGTCTCGGGCTACAACTGGCTCGACGGGGTCGGTCCGAAGGCGCAGCGTCCGGTGGTGCTCGATCGTGCCTGGAATTCGCTCGAGACGAACCAATTCGGCACGAACGAGTTCCTCGAGTGGTGCGGCATGGTGGGCGCCGAGCCGCTGCTCGGGTTGAACTTCGGCACCGGCACGGTCGAGATGGCCGTCGCCTACGTCGAGTACTGCAACCTCGCGCGCGGCACGCGGTGGAGCGAGCTCAGACGCTCGCACGGGTACGATCGGCCGCACAACGTCCGCTACTGGTGCCTCGGCAACGAGATGGACGGACCCTGGCAGATCGGCCAGCTGCAGGCGCGCGAGTACGGGCGGAAGGCGCGCGACGCCGCCAAGCAGATGCGGGTGATCGATCCGGACTTGCGATTGATCGCGTGTGGATCCAGCGGCACGTTCATGCCGACGTATCTCGCCTGGGATCGCGAGGTCCTGGAGGAGTGCTACGACCAGGTCGACGGCATCTCGCTGCACGCCTACTACGGCAACACGAAGGAGTGGTCAGGCAACAGCACGGCGCGCTTCCTCGCGATGAATCTGGACATGGATCGCCACATTCACGAGATTGCGGCGGTCTGCGACTACGTGCAGGGGCTGCAGCGATCGAGCAAGCGCCTGTGGCTGTCGTTCGACGAGTGGAACGTCTGGTACCGGGCGCGTGACGCCCAGTCGACCGACGGTCGGCGCGCGGCCGCACCACGCTTGCTCGAGGAGGTCTACAACCTCGAGGATGCGCTCCTCGTCGGCGGATTCGTCAACACCCTGCTCCGCAATTCGGATCGCGTCCGAGTGGCCTGCCTCGCGCAGCTGATCAACGTCATCGCGCCGCTCGTGACGAACGAAACCGGCGTGCTGCGGCAGAGCACGTACTATCCATACAGTTGGGCGCTCCGCTACGCGCGCGGCCGGGTGCTCGATCTGCGTGTCGAGTCGGACACCTATCGCATCAGTGCGGATGGACTGCAGGCCGATTTCGCGCGCGACGCCAGCGTGCCGTTCGTCGACCTCGTTGCGACGATCGATGACGCCGCGGGGCAGGCCGCCGTGCTGGTGCTCAATCGCGATCTCGACGGCGAGCGCGAGGTCGTGCTCGAGTGGCAGGACGTCGTGCCGACGCAGCGTGCTCGCCTGCGAAACGCTCACGGGCGCCGATCTGAAGGCCGTCAACACGTTCGCTGAGCCCCGGCGCGTCGCGCCGAAGCGGCTCGATCCGCCCGCGGCAGGCAGCCGAATGACGTTCAAGCTGCCGCCGCGCTCGTACACCGTGGCGCATCTGGCGATCAGAGCGTAGCCGCTGCTCTAATCGGACCGCAGTCGCACCCACGCGGCGGCGAATGTATGATCGGCCGGCCAGCTATGACCACCTTCCCTGAGAACATCATGACCGATCTGAGACTGTTGACGCGCCGCGCAATTGGCCTGGCGCTGTGTCTCGTAGTTTTTCGTGCCCTCTACGAACCTGCCCTTGGGCAGGTCAAGACCAACGTCCCGGACGTCGTGGCCGGCGCCCGCCCGGCGCCTGTCGAGCGCATCACGATTCACGGGAAGGCGCTCGAAGGCAACCTCGAGGGCAATGCCGTCGACCGGACCGTGCTCGTCATCCTGCCACCGAGTTACGCTACCGAGCGCAACCGTCGGTATCCGGTCGTCTACGCGCTGCACGGCTACTCGATTGGCGCCGAGCAGTGGTCGCACGAAATCCACGTGCCGCAGACCGTCGAGGGCGCGTTCGCCAAAGGGGCGCGCGAGACGATCGTCGTGCTTCCGGACTCGAAGACGGTGCACAACGGATCGATGTACTCGAGCTCGGTGACCACAGGAGATTTCGAGAACTTCGTTGCGCGTGACGTCGTGTCCTACATCGATGCCCATTACCGGACGATGCCGAATCGCAGCAGCCGGGGCCTGGTCGGCCACTCGATGGGCGGCTACGGCGCCGCGCGGATCGGCATGAAGCACGCCGACGTGTTTGGCAGCCTCTACATCATGAGCCCGTGCTGTTTGGCCCCGCGCGGTAGCGGGCCCGCCAACCCGGCGAACGAGGAAGCCCTGGCGGCCGTCAAGACGCCAGAGGACTCCGCGAAGCTGCCCTTCGGCCTGCGTGCCCAGCTCGCGTCGGCCGCGGCGTGGTCTCCTAATCCGAACAACCCGCCACTCTATCTGGATCTGCCGACCGGATCGAACCAGCAGGAGGTGCTGGCCAAGTGGGCGGCGAACTCGCCGCTGGCCTTTGTCGATCAGTATGTCCAGGACCTGCGGCAGTATCGCGCGATCGCCATCGACGTCGGCGACATGGACAACCTGAAAGCCGGTGCCAGCAAACTGCACGACGTGTTGACGAGTTACGGCATCACCCACGATTTCGAGATCTACTCGGGCACGCATACGAGCCACGTGGCCGTCCGCTTTCAAGAGAACGTGATGCCGTTCTTCGACAAGACACTGTCGTTCGAACCAGCGAAGCGGTGACGCGATGAAATATCTGATCGGAATCGGAACGTTCATGGCCGCGGCGGTCGCCAACGCTCCGCTGACCGCGCGTCAGGACGTCGCGCTGAAGGATCTGATGCCGAAGGGAACGGTGATCGGCGTCGCCATCAATCAGCGCCAGAGCGACGGCGTCGACACCGCCGCCGTCGACCTCATCACGAAGCAGTTCAACCAGATCAGCCCGGAGAACCTGCTCAAGTTCCAGCTCGTGCATCCGGCGGCGGATCGGTACGCCTTCGAGGCGCAGGACCGTTACGTGCAGTTCGGCCTCGACCGCAAAATGCAGGTCGTCGGGCACACCCTCGTGTGGCACCAGCAGACGCCGGCGTGGGTCTTTCAGGGAGCGGACGGCACGCCCGCCGATCGCGAGACGCTCCTCGCGCGCATGCGCGACCACATCCACACCGTCGTCGGACGGTACAAGGGGAAGATCCACGGCTGGGACGTCGTCAACGAGGCGATCGACGAGGATGGCTCGCTGCGCAAAGCGCCGTGGCGCGACGGCATCGGCGACGACTACGTTGCCAAGGCGTTCGAGTTCGCGCGTGAGGCCGACCCGAACGCCGAGCTCTACTACAACGACTACAACCTCGAGAAGCCGGCCAAGCGCGCGGGCGTGATCCGGCTCGTCAAGGACCTGCGGGCGCGCGGCCTGCGCGTCGACGGCATCGGCAACCAGGCGCACTGGCGGTTCGAGACGCCGACGATTGCCGAGATCGACGAAGCCCTCGTCGACCTGCACGGCACTGGTCTCAAAGTGATGTACACCGAGCTCGACATCAACCTGCTGCCGAACGCCGGACGTGGCGCCGATCCAGCCGTGGCGAACCCCTACGCCACCGGGCTCCCCGATGAGATGCAGCAGCAGCTGGCGAAGCGCTACGCCGACCTCTTCGGCGTCATCGTCAAGCATCGCGACTCGGTCTCGCGGGTGACGTTCTGGGGCCTGAGCGACGCCGACTCGTGGCTCAATCGCGGCCGGATGAACTATCCGCTGCTCTGGGACCGCCAGCGCCAGCCGAAGCCGGCGTTCCAGGCCGTGGTGGACGTGCTGACGCGGGCACGGTGAGCTGCCGTCGGACCCGGTGCACGTTCACGCCAGCGGTCTTCAGCCGGCCGGCGCGCAGTCACATTTCGATCATGGAGCGCTCATGACGTACCGGCTCGTTGCCGCCACCGTGCTGTTGCTCGTCTCTCCCGTGCTGGCACTC
Organism: uncultured Acidobacteriota bacterium; assembly: GCA_963773005.1. Lineage (GTDB taxonomy): Bacteria > Acidobacteriota > Vicinamibacteria > Vicinamibacterales > 2-12-FULL-66-21 > DATBJJ01. Next base: position 13,371 of record CAVYZR010000007.1, on the reverse strand, counting down.
GATGGGCAGCCCGGAATCCACGATCCCTCGACAGTGGTGATGCACGGCGGCCGGTACTACACGTACGGGACCGGGGCCGGTCTGCCCATCTTGGTCTCGGATGACGGATGGACGTGGCGGCGGGCCGGCACCCTGATGGAGGCACTCCCGGGCGGTCGTCCGGGCCCGGACGTCATCGCTCGTGGCGGCAACAATACCTGGGCGCCCGACGTAATGCGGGTCGGTGAGAAGTACTTCCTCTACTATTCCGCGCCGGGCACGCAACCCAAATCGGCGATCGGCCTTCTGGTCGGCAGGACACTCGATCCGGACTCCCCGGACTACAAATGGGAGGACGGCGGTCCGGTCGTCTGGTCCGATGGCGTCGAGGACAGCAATGCCATCGACCCGGGCGTGCTTCTCGATCCCACGACCGGGTCGCTCTGGCTCACGTACGGTTCCTACTTCGGCTACATCCGCCTCGTCGAGTTGAATCCGAAGACCGGGAAACGTCTGCATCCCGAGCGAAAGCCGGTCGACATCGCCATCAACTCCGAAGCATCGATCATGATCTTCCGCGAAGGCTGGTACTACCTGCTGGTCACTCACGGGTCGTGCTGTGCCGGCGCGAATTCGTCGTACAACATCCGCATGGGCCGGGCCAGGAAAGTGACCGGGCCCTTTCTCGACAACATGGGCATCGACATGCTCCAGGGGGGCGGCAAGCTGTTTCTTGGCTCGAGCGGCCGTCAGATCGGTCCGGGGCATTTCGGGCTGCTCGACCTCGGCGACGGCGTGCAGAAGTTCTCGTGCCACTACGAGGCCGACCTCGATCGCGGCGGCATCAGCGTGCTGGACATTCGTCCCCTCCTCTGGCGTGACGGCTGGCCCGAGGCTGGCCACAACTTCACGGAAGGCACGTATCAGATCGAATCCGCGCGGACGGGCACCGCGCTCGAACTCGCCGTGCAGGGCATGCCCGTCGGCGGTTTCCGCGGCAGGGGTGGCCGCGGCGGCGGGGGAGGCCGTGGCGCCGCCGGAGGCCGCGGGGAGAGCGCCCCTCTCGAACCCATCCCGTCGCAGGACGCCGCTCAGGTCGCGGCGAGCTGGCCGGCCGGCGCCGTCGATGTACGTATGTCGCCGTACATGGTGCAGGCGCAACAGAAGTGGGCGATCGCGCCCGTCGCCAATGCGGGCGGCTATCCGGGATCGCCCTATTTCAAGATCACGATCGCCGGAACAGATCGCGCCCTCGCGGCCACCGGGGACGGCGAGCTCGTCGCGCTCCCGGCCTTCACGGGCGGACCGGAACAACTGTGGCGCATCGACCAGCTCAGTGACGGCACGTATCGAGTGATGTCCAAAGCGGTCCCGACTGCAAAGGAACCGCTGGCGCTGTCCGCGGCCGGCAGCAGCAAGCCGACTCTCGACAGGTTCAAGGTCGACAGCGATCGGCAGCGTTGGCTGCTCAAGACGCCGTGAGCGGACCAAGTCATCTCATGAACAAACTCATCCGCTATCTCACGCCAGCGCTGGTTCTCCTGGCAGTCGTCGCTGGATCCGTGTCTGTCGTCGCCAGAGCCCAGGACGCCGCCGCGCGCCCGCCAGCGCCCACGCTCGTGCGTCCCAAGACGCCGATCAGGGCAACCGACGCTGCCGGGTTCCTGCAGCGTTGGCTCGTGCTCGAGCCCATCCGCGTGACGGGACAGCTCACCGACAGCGCCGTTCAGGCCGCGGCCAAGACCGAGTACTTCCCCAACCAGCTCACCGTGATCCCGCGTGACGGCGACACGGTGACCGCCGGCGAGGCCCAGCTCACGTGGCACGCCGTCGACACGATCAAGTACAACGTCAATCTCTTTCACTTCGCCTACGCGCTGGGGAAACCGACGTCGAACGTCCTCTTCTGGGCCGTCACCGTCGTCAACGCGCCGCGGGAAATGTCCGGCGTCCGCCTCGCCATCGGCTCGAACGCCGCCTCGGTCTGGTGGGTCAACGGCGAGGAAGTCATCAGCCTCTACAACGACCGGCAGGCGGTGATTGACGATGGCGTCTCGAAGCGGTTGATGCTGAAGCAGGGGCCCAACGTCATCAGAGCCATCATTATTAATGCGGGCGGAGCCACGGACTTCTGCGCGCGCTTTCTGGACGCGGAGAACAATCCGGTCAAGGGGCTTGCCGTGAATCTGGATGCGAAGGGGAAGGCAGCAAATCGCTAAGCCGGTCAAAATGATTGTCGATTAATTGTTGTTTGCCCGCCCGCCTTGTGGTCCGGTCCCGCATCGGGCGAATCGGTGGGGTCATTCGAGACATCCTTCGTCGATTGTTGGCGTCGTCTCCAGACGCGCCACACGGACGTGCTGATGAGCACGAGCCCACCGCGGCGTGCGAGTAGGGTAGCGGCTGTCCTCGCGTTCCTTGCCATTTTCTCCCTCCCGACCGCAGCCGTCGCCCAGGTGGCCACGGGCAGCATCGTGGGAACGGTCGTCGATTCGAGCGGTCAGCTCGTGCCCGGCGCACAGGTCACGGTCCGCGACGTCAACCGGAACACGACGACAACACTCAGCACCGATGCGGTCGGCGTCTACACCGCGCCGATGGCGGCATCTATCCGGCCGTGGTCAACAGTTATGGCTCGATCGCAATGGTCGAACGGAGCCGATCGGCGACCCAGGACAATCGTTGATCGGTCCGCGTCTCTCGCCCGACGGGACGAGGATCATTGTCGGCCAGGTATGGGATCCCATACATCTGAACTGAGCCGCGTGGCAGCGGTCGCCCTGACCAGCAGAAGGTTCGCGATGTTGGCGCACGCGATCAGCAGCCGCCGGTCCCAACTTGGTGGTTCGGAAAAGGTCCCGACTAGCGATGGATAGAGCCGGCGGGCTCTCTATTGCAGGTCGCGAATTCTGATATTGCGTAGTTCCAGCGTACCAGGATGGTCGCCTTGGATGCCGAGATATCCTTTCGGCGCTTTCCCAAAGTTGGGGTACTTCTCGGGATTGAACTTGCTGGCCTTGATGGCTGCATCCCAGTCGGCGCTGCCGACGTCGTATGACGCGACCTTCTTGCCATTCAGCCAGTGCTCGACGTGGCTTCCTTTGGCGACGATGCGGGTCTGGTTCCACTCGTTGGCCGGACGCGCGGCGTCCTTAGGAGGCGCGTAGAGGTCATAGACCGATCCCGCGAGGTGATTGTCCTTCTTGTTGTCGGCCGCGTTCACGTTGTCGAGCAGCTGGTACTCGGGCGCGCTCCAGTAAATCTGGTTGAACTCGTCGGTGCCACGGTAGAACACGCCGCTGTTGCTGGCGTCGCCGATCTTCCATTCGAATTCGAGCTCGAAATCGCCAAACTGCTCCTTCGACGCGATGTCGTTCGCGTGGCCGTCCTTCCGCAGCACGCCGTTCGCGATCTCCCAGCAGTCTTTCGCGTTCGGTGCGCCGCACATCTTCGGGGCGGTGTCGGTCTTGAAGATGCGCCACGCGTTCATGCTCTTGCCGTCGAAGAGCGATTTCCACGGGCCAGCCTGCGGTGCGGCCGCTTGGATCAGTACGGCACTGAGCAGAAACGCGATTGTCCGAGTCATGAGGGTAGATATACCACGACGGCAAATGGCCGATATGGAAGAAATGTCCATGAGCACCCTGCCGCGCGTGCCGCATCGGTTTACCCGTTACGCAACGTGGCGCGTGGAGTAGGGGAGGTGATCGCGATGCACGGAACAGAACCGCCCCGACACCGGGCAACGCGCAGGATCAGGGCCGACCAGAAGGCATGACGAGTCAAGAACAGAGCCAATCCGGCGGCGTCACGACCCTTGTCTGACGGCATATTGATCGGACACCCATTCCTTCATGCGCCTTGCCGCGTATCGCGCTCGATCTGCTTCCGGCCGGCCTTGGTGAGCTTGTAGACCACACGGAGTTCTTTTCGAGTTGAGTCATACCCATGGCCTTCCCATACGAATGATACGGTCCGTCCTATGGGATTACAATATGAATCTAAACCAGGAACTCATACGATCGCTCGATTCGTTCAGGTACGTTACCGGGAGGGCCGCGCAGTGTCCGGATCACCAAGCGCCCTCGGGTTCGAATTCGCGCCGGTCAGCCAGCAGCCAACCGAGCGAATTGGAGCATGAGCGGGTACCACGCGTGTGTAGAGCGCGTTGAACGCTGCTCTCCACTTGGGCCAGCGCGGCCAGCAGTGCCGGTGTGATGACGAAGGTGACTTGCCAGACGCCGCGTCGCCGAACTCAGATCGATCCCGCCTCGACCATGTAGTTGTTCGCCGTGCACATCGCCGAGTCGTCGGCCGCCAGAAAGAGCGCCATGCGGGCGACATAGACCGGCTCTATCGGATCCGGCAGACACTGCGCGGCGAGCTGGTGCGCCAGCGCGTCTGGCGTCACCCACAACTGCTTCTGTCGCTCGGTCATGGTCCAGCCTGGGACGAGCGTGTTGACGCGAATCCGATGCCGGCCCAGATCGCGCGCCATACCGCGGGTGAGTCCATGCACGGCAGCCTTGGCAGTCGTGTAGACGGGGAACCCGCCGCCGGCACGCCACCAGGAGTCGGAGCCGAGGTTGATGATGGCCCCGCTACCCGCCGCGATCATCGCTGGCGCGACGATCTGAATCGCAAAGAACATGTGGCGCAGGTTTGTGGCGATGCGCTCGTCATAGAACTCGGGCGTCACGTCCTGCCACGCGTGGCGATCGTCTCGCGCCGCGTTGTTGACCAGCACACGCGCTGGACCCAGCTCGGCGGCGAGGGAGTCAAAGGCCCGCCGCAGGGCGTCGATGTCTCGCAGGTCGCACAGTTCGAAGCGTACCTGCGCTCCCGTCGCAGTCAGCTCCGACGCGACGGCCCTCCCGCGCTCGCCATCGAAATCGACGAAGCCCACCCGAGAACTCTGCCCAGCAAAGGCGCGGACGATCTCGGCGCCAATGCCAGATGCCCCTCCGGTGACGAACACGCTGGTGTCTTTGAGGCTCGGGTAGATGGCGAACGCGGGTGCAGGACGGCTGAACATCAGACCGCGGAGTCTAGCGTGGTTTCGCCAGTGCGGCCAGTGTCTGACGCGCGCCGCGCTCTATGCATTCAAGTTTCGGCTCAACTATTAGTCGCAGGGCGGGAAGCGGGTCGATTTGACCTCCTCACCTGACCGGCGGACAATTCGGCTACCATAGGTCCACGCCCAACGGGCCTGGATCGAGTGGCGGGAGTCGAACGGCTTGTCCCGTCTGCGTCGCAGACGAACCAACGGAGCCGAGGAATCGGTTCGCGGAGAAGCCTCCAAGATGAAATACACAGTCCTCGTCAACGGGGAGCGGCGTACCGTCGATGTGCCGGAGCGCATGCCCTTGCTCTGGGTGCTCCGGGATGCCATGGACCTGAAGGGCACCAAGTTCGGCTGCGGTGTGGCCCAGTGCGGCGCCTGCACGGTGCTGCTCGACGGCCAGCCCATCCGCTCGTGCATCACGCCGATCTCCTCGATCGGCACCAGCGCGGTCACGACCATCGAGAGCCTGCCGCGCGACGGGTCCCACCCGTTGCAGCGTGCCTGGATGGAACTCGACGTGCCGCAGTGCGGCTACTGCCAGGCGGGCCAGCTCATGTCGGCCTCGGCGCTGCTCAAGGCCACGCCGAACCCGACCGACGAACAGATCGACACGGCGATGAGCGGCAACGTCTGCCGTTGCGGCACGTACATCCGGATCAAGCAAGCCATCAAGTCGGCGGCGAGCGCCGGAAGGAGGGGTTAGTCATGGCCGGAACCCTGAAAGATCCGAAACTCGACCGCCGTGCGTTTTTGCAGGTCTCAACGATGGCCGGCGGCGGCCTGCTCATCGGTCTCTACGCGCCGGACGTGCTGGCGCAGGGGAGGGGTGGAGGTCCGGGTGCTCCCGCGGCGTCTCTCGCACCGAACACCTACATCACGATTAACCCCGACAACACCTTCACGATCATCGCGAAGAATCCGGAGACCGGACAGGGTGTCAAGACCGCGCTGCCGATGATCATCGCCGACGAGTTCGACGTCGACTGGGCGCAGGTCAAGATCCAGCAGGCCGACCTGGATCCGAAGTACGGCGGGCAGATCGAGGGTGGCAGCCGCGCGATTCCCTCCAACTACCAGAACATGCGCCTGGTGGGAGCGGGCGGCCGGCTCCTCATGCTGGCAGCGGCGGCGCAGGAGTGGAATGTCGCACAGAGCGAGCTGAGCACGGCGGCCGGTGTCGTCACGCATGCCGCGACCAAGCGCACGGCGACCTACGCCTCGCTTTCGTCGCGGGCGGCGAGCGTGCCCGTGCCGGAAACCGCCGCCATCGAGGCCGCACTCAAGAGCCCGCGCGACTTCAAGATCATCGGCAAGCGGATCCGCAGCGTCGACAACCTGGACATCGTGACGGGACGTCCGATCTTCAGCATCGACGTCTCGTTTCCGAACATGCTCCATGCAGTGCTGGTGAAGTGCGACGTCTTCGGGGGGAAGGTCGTCAGCGCCAACCTCGACGAGATCAAGAAGCTGCCGGGCATCAAGCACGCGTTCATCATCGAGCCGGCGGGGCAGGGCAATAACTCCCTCGCCTCGGGCGTGGCGATCGTGGCCGACAGTTGGTGGATCGCCAACGACGCGCGAAGCTCGCTGAAGGTCACCTGGGACGAAGGCGCCGTTGCGACGCAGACCAGCGAGCGGTACCTGGCGCAGGCGCGCGAACTGGCAGCCAAGGGGCCGACGGCGCCACCACCCACGCCGCCGCCGGCACCGGCTGCGGGCCCGGGCGGTGGGCGCGGTGGCCCCGTCGGTCCGCCCAGCGCGGTGATCGGTGACGTCGAGGCGGCATTCGGCACGGCGGCGAAAACCATCGAAGCGGAGTACTTCTTCCCGCTGCTGTCGCATGCGCCGCTCGAGCCGCAGAACTCCACGGCGCACTTCCATGGTGGCAACGACGGGCGGCTTGAGATCTGGTCCCCGAGCCAGATTCCATCCAAGCAGCATCCCGCGCTTGGCGCTGGTATTCCGCAGGAGAACATCACGTTCCACCTCGTGCGCTCCGGCGGCGGATTCGGCCGGCGGCTCGTGAGCGAGTACGACATCGAAGTGGCGCGGATCGCCCGGACCGTCACCGAAGAGCGGGCGGCCGCAGGCCTGCCGAGCGTTCCGGTCAAGCTGCTGTGGTCGCGCGAAGACGACATGGCGCACGACCAGTACCGCCCGACGGGATACCACTTCTTCAAGGCGGGCCTGGACGCGAGCGGCAAGCTCATCGCGTATCGCGATTTCGTCGCCAGCACGAATTCCGTCGTGCCGGCGAACGAGTTCCCGCGGGGCTTCGTCGAGAACGTGCTGATCACGTCCGAGAACGTGACGCCGTTCGGCATTCCCGTCGGTGCGCTGCGCGCGCCGCCCACCAACGGCATCTCGTTCGTGAAGCAGGGCTTCATCGACGAGATCGCGATCGCCGCCGGCAAGGATCCGCTGCAGTATCGGATCGATCTGCTGAACAACCCGGTCGGCGCCGGCGCCACTGGCGGATTCAATCCCGCTCGGGCGCGCGGCGTGCTCGAAGCCGTGCGCGAGATGTCCGCGTGGGATCGCCGCGGTTCGCTGCCCAAGGGCACGGGCAAGGGCGTCGCGTTCCAGTTCGCGCACGCCGGCTATGTGGCGTATGTCGTCGAGGTCTCGGTCGACGCGAAGAAGGCCATCAAGGTCAATCGCGCGTGGTGTGCCGTGGACATCGGCCGGCAGATCGTCAACCCGAGCCAGTCGGAGAACCTGGTGCACGGCGGGCTCATCGAAGGCATGAGCCACCTGATGTCCTGGGCGATCACGATCGACAAGGGACGGGTGGTACAGCGCAACTTCGGCCAGTACCAGCCTACGCGGATGCAGCACGCACCAGCCAGCGTCGAGGTCCGCTTCCTTCAGACGGACTTCGATCCGACGGGCCTCGGCGAGCCGTCGCTGCCGCCGGCAGTCCCAGCGATCACTAACGCCATCTTCGCGGCCACTGGCGTTCGAATCCGGTCGTTGCCGTTGGACAATCAAGGGTACCGCTGGACGTAGATCGGCGTGCCGGCGCGTCAGTTTAGAAACCCGAACCGATCGTCGAGGTCGGTTCGGGGTCTCTTGTCCACGCATGCATGCCCATCGCTAAACCGACGGTCATCGCTGTCGCCCTATTCGCGGGCTTCACAAGCCTTCACGCACAATCGTTGCCGCAGGAGTGGACGCTCGTCGAGTGCGACTTCACGGCGTCGGCGCAGGGATGGCTCGTGTCCGGGGACACCCGCCCGGCGGAGCCTGTGTTCCAGCCGTCGGGTGGCAGCCCCGGAGGCCACATCTCGCATGCCGACGAAGCCCTTGGTGAAACCTGGTACTTCCGTGCGCCCGACAGCGTGTTGAGGCAGTTGGCGGCGGCCGAGAACGGCACGCTGAGCTACAGCCTCAAGCAGTCCACCGACGATCCAGGCTTTCTCGATGACGATGTGATCATCGTGGGACCCGCCGGCCGGCTCTCGTTCCGGTTCGACACGTCGCCCGGTACCGGCTGGACGCCCTTCTCGGTGAAGCTCACGGCCGCGGTCGGGTGGCGCTGGAACTGGAACGCGCGAGCGACCCAGGAACAGATCCACAGCGTGCTCGCCAATCCGACGAGCCTCGAGATCCGCGGCGAGTACCAGACCGGACCCGATGAGGGCGCGCTCGACAGCGTCGTGCTCAGATCCGGCGGGTAAGTCGGTCTCGCGCCGGCGCACGTTGGCGGGATCATCTGGACTGCCCGGTTGCCGGAAATCGCCGGGGAAGGCGATTCCACTCTAGAACTGTCAGTGAGGCACAGGTCTGGGTGACCATCACGCGTCGGCGCCAGCACGCGCGTGATGGTCCAAAGCATCTCAGCTCAGTGTCAGCACCGACGCATTGATCGCACGACTAGTTCCGGACGACGTCACAGTGATTGAGGCTGCCAACGAGAACGGTATTGTCGGTCGGGAAGCTTTTGTGGCACGTCTGGCACACGTCGGGATTCATGTCACTGCCTTCGAGCAGCGCACCGTTGTTGAGCGCAACGGCTTCGCACCATACCCAGAACGGACCCACCCGATCGAGACGCGAGAAGATTCCTGGGCCGCCGGCTTTGAACGACGCGATGGCGTCTCGCTCGAACTTCGTGACTGGGTTGCCCGTCGCCTGGATCGGTGCGAAGTCGCCGCTGCTCACCAGACGCATCAATGGATTTCCGTCGAAGAACAGGTTGGAAATCGCGCGCGAGTTGATGCGAGCATTCTCTGGCGTCGTCGTCCGGAATTCTTCAAACAGCGCCGCCCGGGTTCGCGCACGGTGCGTGGCCGCTACCGCCTGCGAGTCGGCGATGGCTTGCGGCGACGGCCGACCTGGCCCTGGCCCTGGGCAATCCGTCCCGTGAGCACCACTGTGAACCCTATGAAGGCTAACGTCGTCGCGATTCGTCGTTGCTGGGCGTTCATAGCTGCCTCCGATCGTTGGCCGGCAAGCCGGCGTGCATCTCCGACACGATGACCTGGGGAGACTAGAAGCCATCTCATAAACCTCGCAAGAGAATGAGGCAGCAGGCGAGGTGTAGCATCGCAAGAAAATTCTCGGCGTATCGCTCGTAGCGCACAACGAGCCGCCGAAAATTCTGGAACCAGGCAAAGAGTCGCTCGATCTTCCACCTCCGTCGGTAGCGACGCAGGGGGCGACCGTCTTGGGTCCGCGATGTTCGCGTTCTGCGGTGCGGGGCGATCAGTTCCACGCCACGGCGGGCCAGGTCGGCATCCAGGCGGTCCGACTCATAGGCGTTGTCACCGATGAGACGTACAGGGAACGGTTTGACAAACCGCTGCGCGAGGGTTGCGTGGACCAGGGTGACTTCGTGCGGCGTGGCACTCTCGATGTGAACCGCGATCGGCAGTCCGCGGCGATCGGCGATCGCCATGATCTTCGAGCCCTTCCCACGCTTCGTCTTGCCCACGCCGGCGCCTCCCCGCTTCGCTGGTGCGAAGCTCCCATCGATGAAGGTTTCCCGCAGATCCAGATAGCCTTCGTCGTGGAGAGCCTGGGCGAGGACATCGAGAACACCCCGCAGCACACCCGCGCGCACCCACTGCTGAAACCGCCGGTGGCACGTTTGGGGGGGATACCGGTCCGGGAGATCGGCCCATGGGGCGCCGGTCCGGAGGATCCACAAGATGCCGTTGAGCACCGCACGATTCTCCCGCCATGGGCGCCCCCGGCCGTCTGTGCGGCGCGCCAGCTTGGGAAGGAAGGGCCCAATCAGAACCCATTGCTCGTCGGTGAGGTCACGGGAATGAGAAGCAGCAGGAAGGGCCATCCGGGCCAGAATGGTCCCGTCACGATCTGGCTTTTGGCTCCGACCCCAAAATCGGTCGCCAAGATCGGGGTTTATGGCGACTAACGCCCGCCCTGTGAGCGAGGATCAACGTTGCCCGCCGGCCGCAATTTCATCCGTGCAAGGCACTGGTTGAACCGCGGATCCGCGCGCAAGTTGTCCCACTCAGGCGCGACCGCGAGATGAATCACCGCAAAGTCGCGCGCGTCGATTAGGCGTTGAAGATGCTCGAAGGCCGCGTCGAGGTCTCCAGCCTCTGCGGAGCGCACCGCGAGGAACAATCCCTCATCGCCAAGATCGAGTTGTATGCGACCCGACAGCAGCTCACGCGCGCGCTCGAGATCGCCCATCTTCCAATACGCGGCCCCGACCATGCCACGAAAGAACGGATGTTGAGGATTGCGATCGAGCGCCTTGTTGGCCCACACGATCACGTCGTCGTACCGGCGCTGATTCCAGAACGAGCCGGCGATTTGGATGTGAGCGAGCGCCGACGTCGAGTCGCATTCCAACCCCTGGAGCTTCAGCTGAAACCCGCGCTCCAGGTCGCCGAGCGCGTCCATCAAGCAGCCGTAGTGGAGGTACGCTTCCGCGTGATTCGGGTTGATGGCCAGGGCGCGCTGAAAGCTGCGCTCGGCGGCGATCCAATCCCACTCTGTCACGAACATCACCAGCCCCAGCGCCGCCTGTGCGTCGGCGCTTTCAGCGTCCAACGCAACCGCGCGAAGCGCTGCGGCTTTAGCCTCGTCGAAAGCTTCGACGAGCACGTGGCGATCGTTCGCCTGATCAACCTTCGCGTGCGCCAGGCCAGCGTACGCGGCGGCGCACGTTGGATCGATCACCGTCGCGGCCTGAAACGCCGACACAGCGGCGGGCATTTCGAAGAAAGACGCCGAGCGCAGATGCGCCCGACCACGGGCCACGAGCCCCAATGCTTCCCACGCACGGGGCGCATCGGTGATCGAGGCATCGTCGGCGCCTGCGGGTGCCACGGCGGCGGCGCCAGGATGCGAGCCAGGCCGCCTCAGGCCTCCGAGCCGCAGTGCATCTGGCATCGCTCGAGCCACGTTCGCGTCGAGCTGACGCTTCAGGGGCCACAGGTCGGTCAACAGCTCCCGCCCCGACTGGTAGCGGGCGTCTCTGCGTTTGTCGAGACACTTGAGCGTGATCCGTTCCAGCTCGGGCGGGATATCCGGTGCAGCCGCATCATCCTTTCCGGAGCCGCGTGCAGGATGCGGTGCACCATTTCCGCCCGCGTCGACCCGGAGAACGGTAGCTGCCCTGTGGCCATCTCGTAGATGACGACTCCCAGGCTGAACACGTCACTGCGCGAATCCGCGTCGCCGCCCACGATCTGCTCGGGGCTCATGTACGGCGCCGACCCGACAACGCTGCCGACGGCAGTCACAGGCTCGACGGTCCAATCACCATTCCGGCTGCCTTCGTCGTGGCGGGCCAGCTTTGCCACGCCGAAGTCGAGCACTTTCACGTACCACGCGGTGCGTCAGCATCAGGTTGGCAGGCTTGATGTCACGGTGCGTGATGCCCTTCGCGTGCGCGAGATCCAACGCGTCCGCGGCTTGCACGGCGGTGTCGACAACCTCCGGGGGCGTCATTCGACGGCTGATCCTCGCCAGAAGGGTCTCTCCTTCGACGTGCTCCATGACGATGAATGGGATGCTGTCGCTCTCGCCGACATCGTAGATGGTGGCCACATTCGGATGGTTGAGCGCGGATGCGGCCTTCGCCTCGCGCGTGAAGCGTTGCATGCGGTCCGCATCCGCCGCGCAGCTCGCCGGGCAGGATTTTCAGCGCGACGGTCCGGTCCAGTCGCGGATCGCGCGCGAGGTAAACCTCCCCCATTTCCGCCCGCACCGAGCAACGACAGGACCTGATAGTGACTGATGGTCCTGCCGACGAGCCTCGCCTCATGCGACTCACCCGGCGGGGTGGGCGCGATGTCCACTGCCGCCTTCCAGGAATGACTCGCCCTCAGCCGCCGTACTGGAAAAGGTACTCCACCTCGCGGCGCCAGCGCTTCGCCACCGCCCGCATGATTCGTCGACGAATGCGGCACGTTCCGACGGGTCGAGATCGAGGGCAGACTGATGGATGCGTTTGACCGTCGTCCAATGGTCCATCACAGGCTGGTTCATGTCGGACTCCTGTAGCGGGGTCTGGAACCGCGTCGCCGCGGTGTACCATACCGTCCTCTGTTTATAGAAGGCGCCATTCGACCCGAAAAACTGTCATGTCGCCGAATTCCGACAGCGGACCGACCGCTTCCTCCGAGCGTGGAGTCAGGGCGACGGATCCGCCCTCGACCGATTGGTCCCGCTGGTCTATGAGGGCGACCACCGTCTCGCACGGCGCTATATGCGCCAGGAGCGACCCGATCATACGTTGCAGGCGACGTCACTGGTGAACGAGGCGTACCTGCGGCTGATCGACGTCAATCGAGTCGAATGGCGGGATCGCGCGCACTTCCTCGCTGTCGCGGCGCAGATGATGCGACGGATCCTGGTGGAGTTCGCTCGCAACCGGCAGCGTCAGAAACGTGGTGGCGGTGCGGTTCATGTGAGTCTCGATGACGTGCAAGAGCTGCCGCACTCGAAGGATCGGGACTTCGTCGCCCTCAGCGATGCGCTCAGCGCACTGGCGACGTTCGATGCGCGTATGAGCCAAGTCGTGGAGCTGAGGTTCTTTGGCGGCCTGAGCATCGAGGAAACAGCAAGTACTCTCTTGAACGTATCGCCGGAGACAGTCATGCGGGACTGGAAGACCGCGAAGGCTTGGCTGCTCCGCGAATCAGACGAGGCCACCCCATCGCTTCGAGCTAACGTCGCAGCGCCCGCAAAAGCTGCTAGAAACTTAAGCCGGTCGCTAATGCCGAAGGAGGTCTGCTGTCATCGCCCTGCGCGTCCGCGGCCATTAACCTTATGTAAGTCGCGCAGTGTTGACCTATCGGGGCGCCGCAGGCTGTCGGATTGAGGCAGCCCATTTATGAGATAGC
>CAVYZR010000006.1:0-1294672 GCA_963773005.1 uncultured Acidobacteriota bacterium | reverse complement strand
GACGCGGCCGAGCGCCGGGGCCCGGCCCTTCTCCACGCGCTCCAGGAGCGTCACGGCATCGATGATCTTGCCGCCGTCCATCGCCGGAATATCGAGGTGGTTCGCGACCTGGGCGCCGATGCCGAGAAACACGGCGTCGAACGATCCCGCGGCCTTCTCGGCCAGCACGTCGTTCACCCGAGTGTTTCGAAGGATCCGAATCCCCATCGCCTCGATGCGGGCGATTTCCTTGTCGAGCCCCTCACGCGGCAGGCGGTAGGCGGGAATGCCGTAGTGCATCATGCCGCCCGGCTCCGAGTTCGCATCGCGGATCTCGACGTCGTGCCCGAAGCGTCGCAAGTGGTAGGCGCACGACAGACCGGCCGGACCGGCACCGACGACGAGCACGCGCTTGCCGGTGGGTTGGCCGGCGGCGACCGTCCAGCCCTTCTCGTTGGCGAGATCCCCGAGGAAGCGGTCGAGCGAATGGATTGAGACCGACGAATCGAGGAATTGCCGGTTGCACGCGCTTTCGCACGGGTGGTAACACGCGCGGCCGTGCGTGCCGGGCAGCGGATTCTCCTCCATGTACTTCTGCCAGGCGCGCTCGTAGTCGCCCGCCTGCGCCAGCGCCAGCCATGCCTGGATGTTCTCCCCGGCCGGGCAGGCGTGATTGCAGGGCGGCAGATGGTCCACGAAGACGGGCCGCTGCCATCGACGCGCCCCTGCGCCCTTGCCGATCGTTTCCTGGTAAACGGGTGTGAGATCCTTCGGAGTGAGGCTCAAGGATGCCTCCAGCTGACACGGATCGTGCGGTACTCAGAGGAACAAGGCCCGAGCATACGGGGGAGAAGGAAGCACTGTCAATTGTGTTGGAGCCTCGCGCTTCAGCTAGGCCGCTATCCGTAGTTCAGCGACACAAGATGTCGAGCAAGCGCGCCATGAATTCCCGGACGTTGCGAAGCTGGCTGCGGGTGGAGATGAACTCGAACTCGGTCGGACTGATCGCGCCGGTTCGGCGCTCGAGTGTTGCCGTCAACGCCGCGGGCAACACGGGACACTCATCCAGCAAGCCAAGCACGCTGGCCCAGGCGGGCATGTCGAGCATGGCGATCACGTCGAGGGCCTTGCGCGCGCGCCACGGTGTGCCTGCCTGACGCTGCCTCGTGAGCTCGATCCGAAGCGTGCCGAGTTCCTCCTGGATGTCCGCATCACTGCATCTCAAGTCCGACAGCGCGCAGAGAAGTCGCTCGGCGACGAACATGCTGACGTGCTCGTAGAGCGCTGCCCATCCCACTTCGAATACGGACACAAGGTCGTGATCCATCAGAAACGTTTCGGGCAACGCCACATCGAGATCGGCCGACGTCGGCTTAGACTCGGCCCCGAGCGCAGTCCAATACTCGAGACCCAGGTTGCAGACGCCGGCAGCGGCATCCGAGGCTTCCTGAGGAGTAAAGGCATCGCGTGCCACAAGAAGATAGGATCGAGGCATGCCGCTCGAACCGCCGCGCATCGTCGACAGCCGGGCGCTATTCCGTCCCGTTTCTCGTGGCCTCGTCGAGCTACTGCGTGGATTGTCCGACGCGAAGTGGGATCGGCCGACCGTGGCCGGTACGTGGCGTGTCCGCGACATCGTTGCACACCTTCTCGATTCGACACTTCGACGGCTGTCCTTCCATCGTGACCGGATGCAGCCGCCCCCTCCACCGAATGCCATCACATCCGAGCGCGAATTTGTCGACTTCATCAATGCTCTTAATGCACAGTGGGTGAGCTCGGCGAAGAGGTTGAGTCCGCGGGTGCTGACTGACTTGTATGAGCAGGCAGGCAATGATTTGGCAGACTGGTTCGAGTCGCTGTCGCTCGATGCTCCGTCGCTCTTTCCGGTGTCGTGGGCGGGGGAGCAGGCGTCGGCGGGTTGGTTCGACATCGGACGCGAGTTCACGGAGCTCTGGCACCACCAACAGCAGATCCGGATGGCAGTGGGCGCCGACCCACTCGCCGATTCGCGCTATCTCCAGACCGTCATTGATGTGGCAGTGCGAGGGTTGCCTCACGCCTTCCGCGACGTGCCGGCCGAACCCGGGGACACGGTCGTCATCGACGTCAGCGGTGCCGGGGGCGGCCAATGGACGCTATCGCGCGAGACTGGAAGCTGGACCCTGTCGCGAGGGGAGCCGCCATCGGCGTCGGCGCGGATCCGGCTTGATGATGACGCCGCGTGGAAGCTGCTATTCAACGCGATGCCCGAGAGGGATTTCGCGTCGGCCGTCCACATCGAAGGCCGGGCGGAACTTGCCGCCGCGCTACGGCGCGCCCGATCGGTAGTCGTCTGATGCGGGGACGATTGGTGAAAGCCGCTTTACGTCGGCCGTAACCGAAATCCGTGGAGATCTCGATCACCCGCAATTCTTGATTGGTACGAATCGTGCCCTTCGACCGGATTGAATTCGTTCGAAGGAGGCACCATGCAATTCCCCATCGTCGCACGACTCGGTGCCGTGGCCCTCGTCCTCACGTGTTCAGGCTGCGGCGGCGGGTCCAGCGGAAGCCCCAATGCGCCCACGACATCGCCGCCGCCGGCTGGTGGGCCGTCCACCATCGCTATCGTCGGGGATAGGGGCGCGCAGTCGTTTTCTCCCAACCCAGGGTCGGCAGGTCAGAATCAGATGGTCGTGTGGCGCAACAACGACAACGTGACGCATCGGATTGTGTTGAATGATGGGACCATCGACACAGGGGACATCGCACCAGGCGCCGCCACCAGCCCGAGGCAACTTTCCAACGATGGCGTCAACTATCACTGCTCAATCCATCCGGGGATGGTTGGCTCTGTCATGACCAGCAGCGGAGCGCCACCGCCGCCGTGCACAGGGAACTACTGCTAGAAGCTAACTCATCAACACGATCGATGTTGACCGTGTGGTCCGTGGCACTCGTTGAGGGCAGCGGCGACGGACACTGACTCCCGGCAGGCCGGCTACGCCGGTGCCGGGAGCCCCGCGATAGCGGATTCCCTTCGCTTCGCGACAAGCCCATCTCATAACGAAGTGCCACTCAGTAGTGGCCGGGACGAGCGCAGGGGTTCTGCCCGCATTCCCCCTTGCGTAAGCCGATATAATCCCTAGTTCTACAGTTCCAAGGAGTGACGACGTGAGCGAGCAGGAAGAAGATTTCGCCGCGATGTTCGAGGCATCGATCAAAGCGCGCCGGTTCGATCGCGGGCAGACGATCGAGGGCACCATCGTTGCGCTTGGACCGAAGGCGGCGTTCGTCGACGTTGGCGGCAAGGGCGAGGCCGAGATCGATATCGAGGAGCTGAAGGACGCCGACGGTGATGTCGAGGTGTCCGTCGGCGATCGCATCACCGCAATGGTCGTCTCCACGAGCGGCGGCATCGTGCTCTCGCGCCGGGGCGTGCGTCACGCGGCCACGCAGCGCGAGCTCGAGGACGCATTCAACGCCGGGCTCGCCGTCGAAGGCAAAGTGGTGCAGGCCGTGAAGGGCGGCTACGAGGTGCGCCTTGCGCGCGAGCGCGCCTTCTGTCCAATCTCGCAGATTGACATCGTCCGCACTGTCGACCCCGCCGTGCACGAAGGGCAGCTCTACACGTTCCGGATCATCGAGTACAAGGACGGCGGGAAGGATATCGTTGTCTCCCGGCGCAAGTACCTCGAAGAGCAACAGCGCGCCGGCGAAGCGGAGGTGCGCAAGTCAATCGTGCCCGGCGCGGTGCTCACCGGCCGGGTCGCCTCGGTCCCGGCGTTCGGCGCTTTCGTCGACCTTGGCGCCGGCATCCAGGGGCTGCTCCATGTCTCTGAAATGAGTTGGTCACGCGTGACCAGCCCCGGTGAACTCGTCGCGCCCGGTGACGAGATCACCGTCAAGGTGCTGCGTGTGGACGAGGCCACGCAGAAGATCGCGCTCGGCCTGAAGCAGCTCCAGGGCGATCCGTGGACGACGGTGGCCGCGACGTACGAAGTGGGCCAGGTGCGCACGGGCCGTGTGACGCGCGTGGCGGAGTTCGGCGCCTTCGTCGAGCTGGAACCCGGCATCGAAGGGTTAGCGCACGTGTCCACCTTCGCCCCGACTGGACGCGCGGGAGGGTGGGCAAAATCGGTGACCGTCGGCTCGACCGGGGCGTTCGAAATCCTCAGCATGGATACTGCGCAGAAGCGCATCGGCATCGCACTCGTCGACGAAGGGTCTGCGCGGGCCGCGTCTGCTCAGGGCACGATCGCGCCAGGGACGATCGTCACCGGCAAGGTTGAGCGTCATGAGAAGTTCGGCGTGTTCGTGTTCCTGTCGCCGGGCCGCACCGGTTTGCTGCCGTTCGCCGAAACGGGCGTCGAGCGCGACGCGGACATGCTGAAGGCGTTCCCGATCGGCAGCGAAGTGGAAGTCGCCGTAGTCGAGGTCGATCCCACGGGCCGCCGCATTCGCCTCAGCAAGAAGGCAGTGGCGGAAGAGCGTGAGCGCGCGGAACTGCGCGAGTACGCCGCGAGGCCGGACAGTACGCCGGCCACCTCGCTGGGATCGCTGGCCGACAATCTGCGAAACGCGCTGAAGGGGCGTTAAGGCCGCTCAGGACCGCCCGGACCAAACTCGCACTCCACGGTCTCAAGTGTAGACTTCCTACATAACAATGTGTAGAGTAACTACACAATGTCTGAGAAGCCACCATCTCGCGTCGAGCTCCTGCGCGGGACCCTCGATCTCCTGATTCTGCGCACGCTGCTGCCTGGGCCGAGTCACGGCCACGCGATTGCCAAGCATATCCAGCGGACCTCCGAAGACCTGCTGCAGGTCGAAACCGGCTCTCTCTATCCCGCGCTCTATCGGCTCGAGGCAAGCGGCTGGGTTGCCGCGTCCTGGGAGTTGTCCGAGAAAGGGAAGCGCGCGCGCTATTACCGGATTACTCCCAAGGGGCGCAAGCAGCTGGCCAGCGAGCAGTCGAAATGGGACGCGTTCGCGCGCGCGATGGGACTCTTGCTGAAGCCGGCTGAAGAGGAGAGGTGATGGCCTCGCTCTTTCGCAAGCTCACGTGGTGGCTCGAGCGGCGGCGCAGGGAAGACGAGCTCAGCGAGGAGCTGCAGTTCCATCTTGCGGAGGAAGCAGGTGAACGTCAGGCCGACGGGTTGTCGGAAGACGAGGCCCGATGGGCCGCGCGCCGCGACCTGGGCAATGTGACGTTGTGGCAGGAAGACACGCGCTCGCTCTGGTCGTGGGTCTTGCTCGAGCAGCTGGTCCAGGACGTCCGCTACGGTGTGCGGACGATGTTCAAGAATCGTGTCTTCACGGCCCTGGCGACACTCTCGCTCGCGCTGGGGATTGGCGCCAACACGGCGATCTACAGCTTCATGGATTCGATCCTCTTGCGCTCGCTGCCCGTTTCGGATCCGGCGTCGCTCGTCGTGTTGAAATGGCGGAGTCGGCCTTTCAAACTCGCAGACGCGAACGACTTCGTGATGCGGTCCATCGACGGCCACACCTACCTCGACCGTTCTGGTATCACAGCTGCCATCTTCCCGTTCCCGGCGTTCGAGCGGCTGCAGGAGGCGGGGGCACCGATCCTGTCCAGCATCTTTGCCTACCACCCGGCGGGAAACGTGAACGTGAGGATCAAGGGCGAGGCGGACCTCGCCAGGGGGCAGTACGTCTCGGGCGACTTCTTTCGAGGGCTCGCGGTCGTGCCCGCCGCCGGCCGTGTGATCGTCGCCGATGATGACCGCGCCGGCACACAGCCCGTGGTGGTCCTCAGCATGGGCTACAGCCAGCGGCGTTTTGGCGGCGCCGCCGAGGCCGCCGGTCAGCCGATCCTGATCAACAACGTGGCGTTCACCGTGATCGGCGTGACGCCGTCCGAGTTCTTTGGCGTCGATCCCGGCGCGGCGCCAGACGTCTACCTTCCGTTGCGGGCCAGCCTTCTCTTCGACCCAAATGCCGCGGAACGATTTCTCGACCAGAACTACTACTGGCTGCAGATCATGGGACGGCTACGTCCGGGCGTGGGCCGCGCGCAAGCCGAGGCTACGCTCGTCACGCCGTTCGAGCAGTGGGTGACCCCGACCGCCACCAACGATCGGGAGCGTGCCAATCTTCCCGTGCTTTGGCTCGACGAAGGCGCGGGTGGACTCGACAGCCTCAGACGGCAGTATTCGAAGCCGCTCTATGTGCTCTTGACGATGGTCGGCCTGATTCTGGCGATCGCGTGCGCGAACACGGCGAATCTGCTGCTCGCTCGAGCCGCCGCGCGCAAGCGCGAGATGGCCGTGCGGTTGAGCATCGGCGCGGGCCGGTTCCGCCTGATTCGTCAACTGCTGACGGAGAGTGTCCTGCTCGCTTCACTCAGCGGCGCGCTCGGCATCCTCATCGCCGTCGTCGGCATCCGTGTCCTGACGATGTTGCTGGCCAATGGGCAGGAGGGGTTCACGCTTCACGCCGAACTGAACTGGCACGTGCTCGGCGTAACGCTAGGCCTGTCGCTGCTATGCGGTGTGCTGTTCGGCCTGGCGCCCGCGCTTCAATCGACGCGGGCGGCGCTGATGCCGGCGCTCAAGGATCGGTCGGTCAGCGAGCCGCGATTCCGGCTGCATGGCAGAATCCCGCGCCCGAGCCTGACGCAGGCGCTGGTCATGGCGCAGATCGCCATCGCGCTGCTGCTGCTGGTCGCGGCGGGTCTCTTCGTGCGCACGCTCTCGAATCTCCATGCGATTTCGCTGGGGTTCAATCGCGACAGCGTACTGCTGTTCGAGTTGAACGCTCCGCAGGCCGGCTATCCGGAGGAGAGAGTCGCCGCCCTCTATGAGGATTTGCAGCGCCGTCTGCGTGACGTGCCGGGCGTGCGGGACGCGACGCTGTCGCATGCCTCGCTCGTCAGGGCCGGCCGGGGACACCCAGTGACAGTCGACGGCCAGCCGACGCGGAAGACGCGGATCTTGTATACGGGCCCTCGGTTTTTCACGACCATGCAGATTCCGATGCTGCGGGGACGGGAAATCGCCGAAGGCGACCGCCAGGGAACGCTTCCCATCGCCGTGGTGAGCGATCTGTTCGCGAGAACCAACTTTGGCGACGCCGATCCGGTGGGGCGGCACATCGAGGTCGGCGGCAGCATGAAGGTCGGCGACGCGCCCCTGGTGCTGCAGATTGTCGGGGTCGCGGCAACGGCGCGATACGGCGGGCTCAAATACGACGTTCCACCCGTTGTGTATATCTCATACGCGCAGATCCCTTCCGGGGTCTTGCGGGAAATGACGTACGCGCTGCGCACCGACGGCGATCCACTGCGCTATGCCGCCGCTGTACGACAGATCGTCCACGACGCCGACGGGCGCGTGCCGGTGACCAACGTGAAGACGCTGGCCGGCGACATCGATCAGACCATCAATCAAGAGATTGTGTTTGCCAGACTCTGCAGCGCGTTTGCCATCCTCGCGCTGGTGATCGCGTGCGTTGGCCTCTACGCCACGATGGTGTACGCGGTGGCGCGCCGGACGGGCGAGATCGGACTGCGCATGGCTCTTGGTGCCAGACGCGGCGTCGTGATCTGGATGGTGCTGCGCGAGGTTTGTCTGCTGGCAGCCGTCGGGCTGGCGCTCGGCGTGCCGGCCGCTCTTGGTTTGTCGCGGCTCGTCGCATCGTTCCTGTTCGAGATGCAGCCGAACGACCCACGCGCGCTGGCACTTGCGGCGGTCACGCTCCTGAGCGCTGTGCTCGTCGCCGGCTACGGCCCGGCCCGAAGGGCGTCGCGCGTCGATCCCATAGTCGCCCTTCGCCACGAATAAGCCCGCATTTCTGAGTTGAAACCGGGTGTGTCGCGGACGGACAAATTTGCTCATGTGACTGCGGGTGCGGCAGTAGGATCTACACTCCTGCGACGGCGGAGACCTGCTCAATGCGCAAACAACCGACTCATGAGACTCGCGAAATCACAGGTGAAGCCTCGGGACGGCGCAGCGCCGAGCGCTGGTGGCAGGATGCACGCTACGCCCTGCGAATGATGCGTCGTAATCCCGGGTTCTCGGCGGTGGCGATCCTGACGCTCGCCCTCGGCATTGCCGTGACTACCGCCATCCTCACGGTCGTGAACGCCCTCGTGTTGCGCTCCCTCCCGTTTGCGGATGCCGATCGGCTGGTGGTGCTCTTCGCCACGACGCCGAAGAGCGGAGTGTCGCGGGACACGACATCGTTCTTCGATTTCACCGCCTGGCAGCAGAGCCACGCGCTCAGTAGCGCCGCTGCCTATCGACAGGACCCATTCATCCTCGCCGGTAATGGCGAACCGGAACCGGTGCGAGGTCTTCGCGCGTCGCACGAGTTGCTCACCGTGCTTGGCGCGGACCCAGTACTCGGACGCGGGATCACCGCGGAGGAGCAGCGCGGCAACCATCCGGTGGCGTTGATCAGTCATGGCCTCTGGACGCGGCGGTATGCGGGCGACCCGAACATCCTGACGAGAACGATCATCATCAACGACGTCGCGCACACCGTTGTCGGCGTGCTCCCGCGCGGCTTCCAGTTTCCGGCCTTCCAGGCGACCGACCTGATCGTGCCAGTGCCCGAGCGGCCGTGCCGCGGCTGCGGATACATCCGTGGCGTGGCTCGCCTCAGGACCGACGTGGCTGTTTCCTCCGCCCAGCAGGAGCTCGACGCGATCGCGCTCGGACTCGAGCGGGCATTCCCAGACTCGAACGCCGGGCGTGGCGTCAACGTCGTGCGGCTCCAGGACGTCGCCGTGGGGTCGGTGCGAACACCGCTGTTCGTGCTGCTGGGCGCAGGCGTGTGTGTCCTGCTGATAGGGTGTGGCAACGTGGGTAGCCTTGTGTTGGCGCGTGGCATCGCGCGCCAGCAGGAGCTCGCTGTGCGGAGTGCGCTCGGCGCAGGCACTGGCCGCCTGGCGCGCCAGCTGCTGACCGAAAGCCTGTCACTCTCCTTGATGGCCGCAGTGCTCGGCGCGGCACTCGCCGTCTGGGGCAGTCAACTACTGGTCGCATCGCTCGCGACCCGGGTTCCGCTCCCCGCGATGACTGTCGACTCAGACCTGCTGGCCTTTGCCGTCGGGATTGCCGTCTTGTCGGGGCTGGTTAGCGGGCTCGGGCCAGCACTCTTGGTCTGGAGATCCGACCTCACGCCGTTTCTGAAGCAGGACGGGCGCACGCAATCCGGTGGAGCGGGGCAGCATCGCCTTCGCGATCTGCTGGTCGTCGTGCAGACAGCACTCACCGTCGTGTTGCTGGTCGGCGCCGGACTCCTGGTGCGGAGCTTCGTGCGGCTCAACCAGGTCGACGTCGGCATGAACGCGCGCCATGCGGTGACCGCCGATTTGATGCTCTCGCGTCGGGACGCCGAAGCGCCGCGCCGGAATGTGGTCGTACGGCAACTGCTCGACACTCTTGGCTCCATGCCCGGCGTGCAGGCGGTCGCCGTGTACGTCGACCAGCCTTTCCGCGGCGGCGGCAGGCGTGAGGCCTTCAGGGTTGAGGGGCATGGCGACCCGCAACCGGACCGCGGCCATCCGGCCAGCTTCAACAGCGTGAGCGCCCAGTTCTTCCAGGCCATGGACATCCCGCTCGTCACCGGACGGCTGTTCGACGCGCGCGACACGGCTGGCAGCGCGCCAGTCGCCATCGTCAACGAAACCATGGCGCGCCGGTTCTGGCCGATGGAAACCGCGGTCGGCAAGCGGGTTCGGTTCTACTACGACAAGGAGCCGAAGCGATGGCTGACGATTGTCGGGGTAGTGCGCGACGTGCGCTATCGCGGCCGGCTGATGGAGCCAGCGCCGCAGGTGTTCGTCGCAACCGAGCAGCCGTTCTACAGAGCGCAGGGCGAATCAATCTCGGTCGTCGTTCGGACGTCGGGTGATCCTGCTGCGCTCGCAGGGACGATACAGTCGCGGATCCGCGAAGCCGATGCCGATCTCGCAATTCTCAAACTCCAGCCGCTGCAACAGGCGCTCGGCGACGAAGTCGCCGAGCCCCGCATCTACACGCTGCTCCTGTCCGTGTTTGCCGTCAGCGCGCTGGTGATTGCGACTGCCGGCATCTACGGCACGAGCGCCTACGCGGTCGTTCGTCGGACCCGAGAGATCGGGATCAGGATGGCGATGGGGGCGACGCCTGCACAGATCCTTGGCCTCGTTCTGCGGAACGGAATGGGCTTGAGCATCATCGGAGTCGGGATCGGCATCGCGGCGGCGCTTGCCCTGACGAGCGTCGTGTCCAGCTTCCTCTACGGCGTCACCGCCAGAGATCTCCCGACGTTTCTGGCCGCGGCGGTACTGTTCGCGAGCGTGGCGTTCGCGGCCACGCTCATCCCGGCGCGACGCGCGGCACGGATCGCGCCCACCGTCGCGCTGCGCTACGACTAGTGCCACGGATCGCACGGACAACACGGATCAAGTTTACGAGATAGGTGTTAGCGTGAAGGTGAGATCCGCCGAAGAACGCGACCTCGATCAACTGGCACAGGTGTGGTTCGACGGCTGGCACGAAGCGCACGCGCAGATCGTGCCGCCTGGACTCACGCGACTCCGCACCTTGGAGAGTTTTCGTGACCGGCTTCGCGCCGCGCTTCCCGATGTTCGCGTCGTCGACGCCTCAGGCGCGCCGGTAGGATTCTCTGTCCTCAAAGGCGACGAGCTCTATCAGCTCTTTGTCTCGGCGCAGGCCCGTGGTTCCGGTGTCGCGGCAGCCCTCATCGCTGACGCCGAGGTCCGGCTTCGGGCGACCGGCGTCCAAACGGCCTGGCTGGCGTGCGCAATCGGCAACGAGCGGGCCGCCAGGTTCTATCAGAAATGCGGATGGCATCGAGTGGGAACGATGCTCAACCAGGCGGAAACGTCGGCGGGAACGTTTCCGCTTGACGTATGGCGTTATGAAAAACGCCTTTGAGGAGAGTCGTTCGGCTCACTCAATCTGAGCATCGGTGTGCCCGGGGCCCGAGCGTGCGGCTCCATCCTCGAGGTATTTCACAAACACCACTTCGTTCCGCTTCTCGTTGTAGAGCAGCTCGTCGACGCTGCCGCGCACCATCAGGAGGCCAAACCCTCCCGGCCGGATCCCTTTCTCCTCGCGGACCTGCATGTGCGCGATCGGATCGTCGGCTGGCCCACCAATCGCGGCGTGCGGCAGCTCGTCGATGCTGAATCCAGGACCGGGGTCAGCAATCCTGTAGAGCAGCATGCGTCTGGCGCGCAGATACGAAATCCGCACGGTGCGCTCGGGGTCGAGGCGACCGCCCCATTCAATCGCGTTCATCAGGAGCTCGCGAAAGGCATACGCGATCGACTCGCGCATGTCCGGCGCCAGATCGGCGTCGAGTTCGGCCATCACGGTCTGAAGGCGCTCGACCGCTTCCCTTTGGCAGGGAACGACCAGCTCGACCCAGTCCGGGCGCGCGGAAATCACCTCGATGGCAGGGGGCTCGGGCGCCTTGAGCACATCGCGGACGGTCCGCAGCAGCTCCACCGCTGCGATCGGCTTGTGCACGTACTTGAACGCCTGCTGCCGCACCGCCGCGAGCAGCGTTTCCGGAGCCTCGTCGGAGGTCATCACAACGACGCGAGGGCGCGACTTCCGTGTCCGCAGTCGTTCGAGCAGATCGAGCCCGTTCATCCGCGGCATCCAGACATCCAGCAGCAGCAAATCGAAGCGGCGATGGCGCAGCACCTTGAGCGCGTCGACGCCGTCCTTTGCTACCGTCACAGTGAACCCCGCGCCCGTCAGGACCTTGCGCAACACGTGCCGCGTGATCCGGTCGTCGTCTGCGACGAGGATGCGGCTCATGAGCGCCGGCCCTTTTTGCGGGACGTTTTCGGCTGCGGCGCGCGGCGGCGCCCGGATGCCGTCGAGCGTCGTGGGCTGACGACGAGATTGGCGGCGGCGAACGCGCCGTCCAGGAGCGCGATCTCCTGCGACAGACGACGATACGCGGGTTCGGCCTGGAAGAACTGATTCTCTCGCCCCATCTGCTCGAGCTCGGCGGCAGCCTCGCGACCTCGAGCGCCACCGACGGTGGCAATCGAGCCTTTCAGGGCATGCGCCGCCATCCGCAAGGCCTCTCCGTCCTCTTCGGCCACGGCGCGACTGATGCGTCGTAAGGCAGTCGAACGGTCCGCCCGGAACAGGGCGATGATGCGCTTCAGCAGCCGGCGGTCTCCCGCGGCACAGGCGAGGGCAGTGCGCTCATCAAAAATGACGGCGGCAGAGTCTTGCGTGGTTGGTTCGACGGCGGATTCGCTCGGCTGACCGCCAAAGCCCTCGACGGTCGCGATGAGCTCGTCGACGTCGATCGGCTTGGTCAGATAGCCATCCATTCCGGCCTCCAGGCACCGCGCGCGATCGCCCTGCATTGCGTGTGCGGTAAGCGCAACGATGGGAAGGTGCTGACCGGTCGAGCGTTCGCCGGCGCGGATTGCCTGAGTGGCCTCGAACCCGCCCATTTCCGGCATTTGCACATCCATCACCACGATGTCGAACGGGCGTGCGCCGGTGGTTTGGATCGCCTGGACCGCCTCTCGTCCGTTCTCCACCGCCTTGATCGAATGCCCGCGCTTTTTCAGCAGCGTCGTGACCAGGGTGCGATTCACGGCGTTGTCTTCGGCGACCAGAATGTGGAGCGCGTGATGCGGCGAGCGGGCCGCCGTCTTGGCGCCGCGCCGCCCATGCTCACCGCGGGTCGACACGCCAAAGAGCGTGGTGAGCGTGTCGAGCAGGTCGGAGTGCTTGACGGGCTTCGTGAGGAAGGCGTCGACGCCCAGCCGTCGGCAGCGATCGGCATCGCCGGCGCGGCCGACTGAAGTCAGCAGAACCACCGGGGTACTACGCAGCCGCTGATCGCGCTTGATCTGACGGGCGAGCATGAAGCCATCGACGTGGGGCATCTGGCAGTCGGACAACACCACGTGAAATCGCTCGTCGGTTGGCGATGCCTCGCGCAGCACCTCGATCGCGGTCCCGGCATTGCTGACGGCGTGTGGCCTCATCTGCCAGCTGGCGAGCATCTCCTCGAGGATGCGCCGGTTGGTCGCGTTGTCATCGACGACGAGGACGCGCAGCCCGTCGAGCGCTGTTGGCTGCGCAGCGACGTCGATGGCGGGCGCCTCGGGACGGTCGAAGACCGCAGTGAAGTGGAACGTACTGCCGCGTCCAACCTCGCTTTCGACCCACATCCGTCCGCCCATCAGCTCGACCAGGCGGAGCGCAATCGCGAGGCCGAGGCCGGTGCCGCCAAAGCGCCGTGTCGTGGAGCTGTCGGCTTGAGTGAATGCGTGGAAGATCTGCTCTTGCTTGTCGATCGGAATGCCGATACCCGTATCGCTGACGCTGAAGCGTAACTGCACGTGGGGCTCGGTAGCGTTCTCCACGCTCACGCGAAGTACGACTTCACCGTCGTCTGTGAACTTGACCGCGTTGGCGAGAACGTTCAACAGAACCTGGCGCAGCCGGCCGGCGTCGCCGAGGAGCAGTTCGGGAGCATCCGGGCTGACATCGCAGGCCAATTCGAGGCCCTTCTCAGCCGCCCGGATCGCAATTGCCTTCGCCGTGTCGCCGACAGTTTCACGAAGCTCGAACTCGACCAGCTCCAGCTCGAGTCGACGCGCCTCGATTTTGGAGAAGTCGAGGATGTCGTTGACGATCGCCACGAGCGCCAGAGACGACGACTTCACCGTCTTCAGGTAATCCTGCTGTTCGGCCGAGAGCCGGGTCTGGAGCGCGAGCGTGGTCATCCCAAGGATGGCGTTGAGCGGTGTTCGGATCTCGTGGCTCATGTTCGCGAGAAACGCGCTCTTCGTTTCCGCGGCCTCCTCGGCGTGCCGCTTCGCCACTTCCAGCTCCCTGACGAGTTGCGCCAGCCGCGATGCCTGATCTTCGAGCTCGCGGTGCGTCGCCTGGAGATCGCGGGCGTCGCGCGCCATCGTTTCTTCGGCGGCTTTGTGCTCGGTGATGTCCCGTCCGGCGGCATAGGCTATCTGCTGCTCGGGGATCGGCGCCGCTGCCCAGAGCAGCCAGCGCAGCGTCCCGTCTTTGTGCCAGTAGCGATTCTCGAAGTAGAGGACGTCCTTCCCTTCGGTCAGCTTGGCCGCTTCGGCGATCGTCGCCTCGCGATCGTCGGGATGGATGAAGTCGAGATACTGTCGCGACAACAGGTCGGCTTCGTCGTAGCCGAGAATGCGGTGCCACGCCGGGTTGACGCGCTTGAGGCTGCCGTCGAACCCGACGACGCACAGCATGTCGAGAGAAAGAGTGAAGAAGCGATCGCGCTCCTCCTGAGCGCGGC
This sequence comes from uncultured Acidobacteriota bacterium, assembly GCA_963773005.1. Lineage (GTDB taxonomy): Bacteria > Acidobacteriota > Vicinamibacteria > Vicinamibacterales > 2-12-FULL-66-21 > DATBJJ01. Next base: position 1,280,407 of record CAVYZR010000006.1, on the reverse strand, counting down.
GTCGATCGATGAACATGCCGATCTGGTTGCCGACCGTCGTGAGCATCGAGAGCAGATCGGCATCGGGTTCGCGGATCTCGCGGCTGAAGAACTCCATGACGCTGAGCACCTCGCCGCGCAGCAGGACCGGAAAACCAAACGCGGCGTGGAGGCCTTCGCGAGCGGCGATGGCCGCGCGGGGGAAGTTCACGTCGTGCACGACGTCGGGGATCCACGCGGCCTCGCCGCTGGCCCAGACCCGCCCAGGCAGGCCGACGCCGCGCTTGAACGTCGCCCGGCGGCTCGCCTGGGCGAACTCGGGGAACCGCACCTGCGGCGAGTTCCAGACTTCGGCGCAGCGCAGCGCGTCAGCCTCGCGGTCGATCGTCCAGAGCGCGCCATGCTCCCATCCGAGCGCCTCGCAGATTGCCTCGAGGATTTTCGGGGCCGCTTGGTCTATGGTCGTGGCGTCGAGGAGGGCGCGCGCCGCGACATACTCGGCGGTGAGTCGCCTCTCTGAAGGCCGGCCGGAGTGGACTGAAGGTCCCTGAGGTGCCATTGGCCGAGACGGTTGGCATTATAGGTCGGTTGGTCGCGGCCACGCGGATTCGCACCATGCCAGCCTCCCGCGCGTCCGAGAGCGTCGGACTAGAGCGCCGTATGGTGCAGGACGGAGAAGCTGCGAACGGCGAGATCCTCCGACTCGAAGATATCGAAGACTTCGAGCAGGTGCGCGATCGTGATCACTCGACGCACGCGGTCGGAGAGGCTGATCAGGCGGAGGTCTCCGCCGCGGCGCCGAAGGCTGACATACTTGGCGATCAGAGCGCCGACGCCAGCGCTGTCGATGTAGGTGACATCGCGAAGATTGAGGAGGATCCGGATTCGCCCCTCCCGGACGAGGAGGTCGATGTGCTCGGTACAAGACGTGTCCTCGTCCATGATCAGCCGACCGTGCAGATCGAGGATCGTGACGTCGCCGACCCGGCGTTCGGTGATCTTCATACGCCGCGTCATGGATGACCTCTCTTTTATGCGCTGCAGTTACCCTGGCAGACACGGGCGCCCCTCGATTATAGGCCTCCTGGCCGGCGGATCACCAAGGCCGTTGCGGCAATCTGGTAAGCTTGCGCTGTCGCTATCTCTCAACGGAACTGTCAAAGGCTTTTGGCGCTGCAACTGCGCAGTGTAAAGCCAGACGAGCTGCCAAGAGAACGACCGTGGGATCGAATACCGGCTCGATAAGCGTACTCAGTCAGCAGTTTAGCGGTGAGATTGTGACCGCTTCCGACGAGGGTTACGACCTCGCGCGGCGCGTGTGGAATGCCATGATCGACCAGCGACCTCGGCTGGTCGCCCGGCCGCGCAGTGCATCGGATGTCGCGGCCGCCGTCAACTTCGCGCGTGACGAGCGCCTGCCGCTCGCGATTCGCGGCGGCGCTCATAGCGTTGCCGGCATGGGCACCTGCGAGGGGGGCGTCGTCATCGACTTTTCCTCGATGAAAAACATTGTTGTTGATCCGGCGAAACGCACCGCGCGGGCGGAGCCGGGTGCGAAGTGGACCGACTTCGACAAGGCCACACAAGCGCACGGGCTGGCGACGACGGGCGGGACTGTCGGGGATACCGGAATTGCCGGCCTGACGCTCGGCGGCGGATTTGGCTGGCTGGAAGGCACCTGCGGCATGACCGTCGACAATCTGCTCGCCGCAGACGTCGTGCTCGCCGACGGACGGCTGGTTCGAGCGACCAGCGACGAGAACAGCGACCTGTTCTGGGCGCTCAGGGGCGGCGGAGGGAACTTCGGCGTCGTCACCGCGTTCGAGTACCGGCTCCACGCGATCAGCCAGATCGTCGGTGGCATGGTCGTTCATCCGTACTCGGCGGCGCGTGACGTGCTGAAGTTCTATGGCACGTTTCTCGAGACGGCGCCGGATCCGCTGACCGTGGCTGCCGCGATCCTGACCGGCCCAGACGGCCACAAGGCGTGCGCGATCGTCTGCGCGTACGCGGGTCCGATCGAGGAAGGGCTGAAGGCCGTCCGGCCGATCAAAGAGTTCGGCTCGCCGGTCGTGGACATCGTCGGGCCGATGCCGTACTCGGGACAGCAGTCGCTGCTCGAGCAGGGGATGCCGCCCAACATGAGGAACTACTGGAAGGCGGAGTTCATCGACAGGCTGACAGACGGCTTCATCGACACATGGGTCGATGCGTACTCCGGCACCATGTCGCCAATGTCTTTCCAGCTGTTGTTCCCGATCCATGGTGCTGCAGCCAAGGTCGCGCCAGACGCGACGGCGTTTCCTTGCCGCGGCGGTCTGCACGTCGGGATCTATGCCTTGTGGAAGCCTGGCGAGTCTGACGAGCCCAACGTAGCGTGGGTGCGCGACACGTGGAAGCGAATCCAGCCGTTCGCTGCCGGCGGCCTCTACGTCAACGAAATCGGTGGAGACGATGGGCGCGACCGCGTGAAACAGGCGTACGGCGTCAACTACGCGCGCCTGGCAACGATCAAGAAAAAGTACGACCCGACGAATCTCTTCAGGTTGAACGCAAACATCGAACCTGCCTGATCGAAGGTCGAAAGGGTAGAGGGCGAACGAACGGTAGCGAGTGAGCCACGCGAGCGGAGCGGGGCGTCGGGGTCCCCGCGAGCGAGCGTGTAAGGGGGTCCGGGGGACGAAGTCCCCCGGATGAGATTAGATTCGCAGGAAGATTCGGCGCCGGTACATCCAGTACAGGATCAGCCAAAACACGACGACGATGGCGGCGCCGCGCAGCACGGGTTCGAATGGCGGTCCGAGAATGGCGAACGGGACCGTTCCAAGATGCCGCACGAGTGCGCCCGACACGAAGTGTTCGATCGTCCAGCTCATGATGTAGATGGCGATTGAGTTGGCGCCAATCACCAGCAGCGGGAACGACCAGCGCTTCCATCCCTTCAACTCGATCAGCGCATAGAAACCAGCGAGCATCAGTATGACGAGTCCACCGCTGTACAGCGTGTAGGACGAAGTCCAGATCCGCTTCACAATCGGGTTGATGTGCAACCACTGAAACAGTAGCCCGGCAATCGTCAGCGCCACGCCGCCGATGACGAGACCCTTCAGCTTCTCGACGATCGAGCGCGTCGTCATCAGCCATCGCCCCGCCCACAACCCGAGCATCATCGTCGCCAGCGTCGGGATGAAGCTCAGCGTGGACCAGCCGCCGCTGTTGAAACGGAATGGCGACTCGCGCGGGAAGAGGTTCAGGAACCAGACATCGAACGCCCACGCCAGGTTGGAGTTCTTGTTGAAATGCGCGAGGAAGCCGCTATAGAGATGCGGCCAGTCCGGGCGTACTCCCACTTGCGAGTAGTCGAAGTTGGGACCGGGCAGCGGATAGAGCGCGAACGCCGCCCAAAAGCCCACCAGAATCGCTGTGAACGCCACGATCTGCACGCGCAGCGACGTAAACGCCAGCAGGAAGAGGAACGAGTAGCCCAGGCCAATCTGCGTGAGCGTGTCTTCGAAGGTCCAGTAGGTGCGCGGGCTTTCGAGCGAGCGCAGGAAAATCCCAAGGAAGATGAGGATAAGGCTGCGCCAGACGGCATGAGCGAACATTCGACCGAAGCTCGCGCCCTTGCTTTGTCGGCTCGCGATCGAGAATGGCAGCGACGCGCCGGCCAGGAACGAAAACGCGGGCTGAATCAGATCGTGGAGCGAACAGCCCTGCCAGGGCACGTGCGTAGTGTTGTAGGCGACGAAGGCCCAGAAGCGGCTGGCCGGGTATGCCTCGGATACCGTCCACAGCCGAAGGGCTTCGGCGAGCATTAGGAACATGACGAAGCCGCGGAAGGCGTCGAGGGAGGCGACGCGCGCGGCCACGACTCCAACGGCCGATGGCCGGGAGCCTGGCGCGGGCGACAGGGAAGCCGCCGCTGTCATGGAGGCATTCTACTATTCCTGGAACAAGCCGTAGACCCTCTACGTCTAAGGCCGTAGACTGCCTACGACTATGGCCAAGACACCCGAAGACGCCCGACGCCTGGAGCTCCTCCAGGGCACCCTCGACATGCTCATTCTGCGGACCCTCCAGTGGGGGCCTCAGCACGGCCACGGCATCGGCCAGGCCATCCGGGTTCAGTCCGACGACCTACTCAAGGTCGAAACCGGTTCGCTCTATCCCGCCCTGCATCGCCTCGTGAAACGCGGATGGCTGAAATCCGAGTGGGGCGTGAGCGAGGCCAACCAGCGCGCCAAGTACCTACCAGCTGACCGCCACGGGAAAGGCTCAGCTGTCGCGCGAGCAGGATCGCTGGTCGCAGCTGGTGCACGCTATCGGTCGCATCATGAACCCTGCGCCCGCGAGCAAGGAGTAGAGCGTGCGGCCCGATGATCGCGAGCTCGACGATGAAATCCGCGGCCACCTGGCCCTCAGCGTCAGGGAACGCATCGAGAACGGTGACGATCCCGAGGCCGCTCGGCTGGCCGCGTTGCGGGAGTTCGGCTATATCCCGGCGCATCGTGATTCGATGCGTCTCGTCTGGCACAGCCGCTGGTTCGAGGCGGTCTGGGCCCTTGGCCGGGACGTCCGGTTCGCCATGCGCGCGCTCCTGCGTGCCAGGGGCCTGGCCGCCACCGTCGTGGTGACGCTCGCGCTCGGCATCGGCGCCAACGCCGCGATCTTCAGCGTCGTCCGCGGCGTGCTGCTCCGTCCTCTTGTCAATCGCGACGAAGATCGCCTGATCTACATCCGCCAGAGCGGACCTGGAATCGGCGCCGAGAACATGACGTTCTCGGTGCCTGAGATCGACGACGTCAAGTCGCGTGTGACCACCATCAGCGCTTTCGGCGATTTTTCGATCGTGAACTTCACGATGATTGGCCTCACCGACGAGCCCCGCGTGGTCAAGGCCGGCGTCGTCAGCGGGTCGTTCTTCGACGTGATGGGCCTTCGCCCGGTGCTCGGCCGCCTGCTGAACGCGCAAGACGATGGTCCCAAGGCGGCGGGCACGGCGGTCCTCACGCACAGGTTCTGGACGACCTCGCTCAACAGCGACCCGACCGTCATCGGCAAGACCATCCGCCTCGGTCCGCGCACCGCAACAGTGGTCGGGGTCCTCGAGCCATCGGTCCCCTACCCGGCGGACACCGAGATCATCGCGAACGTGGCGACGAGCCCGCATCACCTCGAGGCGACGATGGTTACGAGCCGCACTCACCGGATGACGGAGCTCTTCGGGCGCCTGGCGCCCGGGGCGTCGCTCGAATCGGCGCGCGCTGAGCTGACCGCAGTGCACGCTGCCCTCATGCGCGAAAACCCCGAGGCCTACTCGGCGAAGGCCAATGTCCAGCTGAGCGTCAAGAGGCTCCGCGACCAGATCGCGTCGCCGGCGCGGACGATCCTGCTCGTGCTGCTCGCCGCTGCCGCCGTCGTCTTCGTGATCGCGTGCTCGAATGTCGCCAACCTGATCCTGGCGCGATCGGTGCGGCGCGAGGGCGAGCTCGCGGTGCGGGCCGCGCTCGGCGCCGGCCCGGGAGCGCTCCGGCGCACGCTCCTGGCCGAGAGCCTGGTCCTCTGCGGCGCCGGCGCCGTGCTGGGCGTGGTGCTGGCGCAGCCGCTCGTCGCGATCGTCAGCCGCTATGCTGCCCGTTTCTCCGTCCGCGCGCTCGAGGTCACAGTCGATCCGGGTATGCTCTGGATCGCCGCCGGCCTGGCGATGGCCGCGGCCGTGCTACTCGCGTACGTCCCACGCCTCCCATCGCCGCACAGGCCTGCTGGCCTCGGCCTGACGAGCGGCAGCGTCCGGATCACGCCAGGGACCAATCGCCGCCTGCGGATCTTCGCGACGACGCAGATTGCGTTTTCATTCGTGCTGCTCGCCGGCGCGGGCATGCTCCTCGCCACGCTCGTCTCCTTGCAGACGGCGCAGACTGGCTACGACATGCGGCAGCTGTTGGTAGTCAACATCCCGGGGCCAGCGACGGGCATGCACGATGTGAAGGGGATCGCTTTTAATCAGGAAGCGACGCGCCGCATCAGCGAGCTGCCCGGCGTCGAGGGCGTCGCCGTGGGAAGCTTCGTGCCCTGGCGCGATGCCGGCAGCCTGGGTCCTGGCTTCCTGTTCACCGTCGAAGGCTACACGCCCGCGGACGGAGAAGAGAATCCGCGCGGGCGGATGCGCATGGTCGCGCCTCGCTTCTTCACGGTGCTCGGCGTCCCGATCATCGCCGGCCGCGAGTTCACTGACGATGATCGCCGCGGCAGCGAGCCCGTCACGATCGTCAGCGAGAGCGTCGCGCGGCGACTGTTCGGGGACGCGACCGGAACGGAGCGAGAGCGAGTGGAGGGCGCCAGGCGGGGTGCAGGGGACCCCGCCGATCCAAGAGGCGCGGCCGGAACGGAGCGAGAGCGAGTGGAGGTCGCCAGGCGGGGTGCAGGGGGCCCCGCCGATCCAATAAACGACGCGGTGAACCGGCACCTGACGTGGACCGATCCGGTGTTCAGCATCTACGGGAAACCCGTGCCGTCCCGCATCGTCGGCGTCGTCGCCGACGTCGACGACGAGAACGTCGTGCCGGGACCGGCGCTGACCATCTACCGGCCGTCGTGGCAGATAGGCGTCGCCGGCCGGCTGTTCGTGCGTGCGGCGGGCGATCCGTACGCGCTGGTGCCGGCCGTGACGCGTGTCATCCGAGAGATCTCCGCGGAGCAACCGGTGGAGCGCGCCGCGACGCTCGAGGACGTGCGCGCGGAGGTGCTGTCGCCGGAGCGGTTGAACGCCTTCGTCTTCTCCGGATTTGCCGGCATCGCGCTGCTCATCGCCGTTGTGGGTGTCGCTGGCGTGCTGGCGTTCTCAGTGAGCGCACGCACGCGCGAGTTCGGCGTGCGGCTGGCCGTCGGATCCTCGCCGAGGCATCTGCTTGCCCAGGTGCTCGGGGAAGGCGCGCTGATTGCCGCGATCGGGATCGCGGCCGGCGCCGCGGGCGGGTACGCGCTCGTGGGCATGGCGGCGATGTTTTTTGCGACTGTGCCGCTGCCGGGCGCGCTGCCGGTCTGCGTTGCGGCCGTCGTCCTCGCCGGCGCTGCCGTCCTCGCCTCGCTGATGCCTGCTGCGCGAGCAGCGCGCGTCGACGTTCTACAGGCGCTTCGGTCGGAGTAACTGCGATGCAGCCGACTTCTCGTAAGCCGCTCCGCCTGTGGCCTGGCGTGGGCATCGCGGTGGTGCTCGTCCTCCTGACGTATGTCGTACCACGCCTCGCACCAGACGGCGCCGAACTCTTCTCGCTGCCGGTTCCTGTGTTTGGGTTTTTTGGCGGATTGGCGTGCGCGATGGCCATCGTTGGGTGGTGGCTGTTCTTCAGCCGTGCGTACTGGTCCGAGCGCGTGGGTGCCATCGTCCTGATAGTCGTTGCCTTGTTTGCGACGCTCCGCCTCGTCGACAAGTCGATTGCGGGGGGAATGATGGGCGCGATGCTGTTCGTGTACTCCATCCCGGTCATCGGCCTCGCCCTGGTCGTGTGGGCAGTAGTCACTCACCGCCTCGCCAACGGAGTACGACGCGTGTCCTTGGTCGTGGCCATCCTGCTCGCGTGCGTGCCGTGGACGCTCGTTCGGACAGCTGGTGAGTCCAGCGACGGCTCGGAGTTCCACTTGCGCTGGACAGAGACTCCGGAGCAACGGCTGCTGACTCAGGTCAGCGACGATCCGAGACCAATCCCGTATCCTCCGGCAACAGCCAAGATTGCCAAGGAAGTCATCGCGCCGACAACCGGTGATAAGCCAGTCGTACTCCCGGAAGCTGCAGCGAAACCCGAATCGGTCTCTCCAGCGACAGCCAAGGCGCGAGTCGACGCGCCTGCCCACAGCGACCGGGAAGTGGCGCGAGCCGAATGGCCAGGCTTTCGCGGGCCGGACCGCGACAGCGTGGTTCGCGGCGTGCGCATCAACACCGACTGGTCCGTATCGCCGCCGGTCGAACTGTGGCGCCGGCCGATTGGACCGGGCTGGTCGTCCTTCGCGGTCAAAGCCGATCTTCTCTACACGCAGGAGCAGCGCGGCGACGACGAGATCGTGGCCTGCTACAGGGTTTCCACGGGCCTGCCTGTCTGGATGCATCGTGACAGGACGCGGTTCTGGGAGTCGAATGCGGGCGCCGGTCCGCGCGGGACGCCGACCCTCGGCCATGGTCGCGTCTACGCATTCGGTGCGACAGGCATCCTGAACGCGCTCGACGCTGGTAGCGGCGCCGTGGCGTGGTCGCGCAACGTCGCGTCAGATACCAACAGGGCGGTACCCGACTGGGGCTTCGCCAGTTCGCCGTTGGTGATCGATGACGTGGTCATCGTCGCCGCCTCCGGAACGCTGGCCGCGTACGACGTTGCCACCGGCAAGACACGCTGGATCGGTCCTCGGCATGGCGGCAGCTACAGTTCACCACATCGAGCGACGATTGACGGAGTTGAGCAGGTCCTGCTCCTCAGCCCGCCTGGCGTGATCGGCGTAGCGGTGGGCACAGGCGCGCTCCTCTGGGAGCACACGTGGGAAGGCGGCGCGATCGTTCAGCCGGCGCTGACCGCCGATGGCGATGTCCTGATCAACGCCATGTCCTCAATGGGAGGAGTCGCGACGCGCCGTCTTGCGGTCAAGCGCGGATCTGAGGGATGGACCGTCGAGGAGCGCTGGACGTCGCGCGGGTTGAAGCCGTACTTCAACGACTTCGTCGTTCACAAGGGCCATGCCTACGGCTTCGATGGCAGCATCCTCGCGTGCATCGACGTGGCCGACGGCAATCGCAAGTGGAAGGGCGGACGCTACGGCCAGGGCCAGCTCGTGCTGCTGCCGGATCAGGATGTCCTGCTGGTGGTGTCGGAGGAGGGTGAGCTGGCGCTGGTCAAGGCGACGCCCGACCAGTTCACGCAGATCGCCCGGTTTCCGGCGATCGAGGGCAAGACGTGGAACCACCCGGTGCTGGTCGGCAACATCCTGCTGGTTCGCAACGGCGAAGAGATGGCCGCGTTCCGGCTGTCAATCGAGGCCCCGTAACTGATTGGCCTTCGCGATGCAACCGCACATCCACACCAACGAAGACCGGCTGGTGACGGAGTTCATCACGCGCGTGAACGGCACGGGTGACGAGGCCGCAGCGCGCGCCGCGTTTCGTGAGGGCTTCACGCGACTTCGCGCGCAGTTCGAGATATTTCCGGTGTCCGGACGGCACGCCTCGGTCACTTTCGAGTCGGCGGCACAGACCGCGAGGAATCTCGCCGCAGGCTGTTTGCCGTTGGGCATCGCTGTGGCCATGCACCTCTACCCGTTATGCGTCTTGCAGTGCGTTCCCCTGCCGTTGCTGAGTTTCGCGAGATTTCAGCGGGCGATGCTACTGCGAACGATCAGGAATCGTGCGCTCATTCTGGCCAATGCCGGGGGCGAACGTACCCGAGGGGTCCGGCATTCCGTGGTCGCACATCAGGACGCAGATGGCGTTCGCGTAGATGGCAGGTTTGAATACATGTCCCTCGCAAGCGTTGCTGACGTCGTCCTCTTCGCGGCGCGATTGACGAACGGCGATGGCACGGTCCTCTGCGCGGCCGACCTGCGGGTCGATTCGGTCTGTATCGGCAATTGGAAATTCACCGGCAGCATGCGGCTGTCGGACACATCATCGGTGACCTTCGTCGGGCACTTGGTCCCTCACGGCCGTTTTGTTCTCGTACCAGACGATCAAGCCCTGCGTTGCACGTCGGACTATCAACGATGTTGGTTTCATCTTTTCCTGACCGAACTGTATCTCGCCCGGCTCGAGCGCTTGCATCAGGTCTGGGAGCTGCGGCGCTCGGCGGAACAGGTCATGAGTCTCAATGAGGTGTCGCAGCTCCGAGCGTTTGCGCTTCGCTTGCTCGACGATTTTTCGGCAGGCTCGGATATTCAGCCGTTGAAGAAGACCACGAGCGCGATGAAGCTGCGCGTCTCACTGATGGCCCAGTCGACGATGGCTTCCTTGTATCGTCGCGAATCAGCGAGACCTGCAGATGCTCACCAACTTCGAGCGGACGCGAACGAGCTCTGCTACATCAAGTCGCAGCCGACTGCCGACGAGGTAATCCTGCGCAGCATCGGCGTTCTTCAGCAGCCGTTATGATGACGACCGCTCAGTCGAACCAACCAGCGTCCCGGAAACCGCTCCGGCTGTGGCCCGGCGTGATCGCCGCGGTGGCGCTGGCGATGTTCAAGCTGGTCGCCATTCCCATCGTCTCGCCAGGGGCTCCCCCCGTAGGGTTGCTTGGCGGACTGGTGGCCGCATTGGCAATCGCCGTGTGGTGGGTGTTGTTCAGCCGCGCGCCCTGGTCCGAACGCGTGGGGGCCATCGTACTGATGGTCGTCGCGTTGTTCGCAACCTCGCGCGTTCTCCACGAGTCGATTGCGAAGGCGCCCGGTGGGATGTTGTTTCTCATCCTGGCTGTCCCTGCCTTGGGCGTTGCCTTGGTCGCCTGGGCGGTGGCCACCCAACGCCTTTCGAGCGGAGTCCGACGCGCGACGTTGGCCGCTGTGATCTTGCTGACGTGCGGAGTGTTTGGGCTGCTGCGCAGTAGTGGGGTCACCGGCGACGGCGAGTTCGAACTTCATTGGCGGTGGACACCGACACCCGAGCAACGGCTTCTGGCGCAGGCGGGGCAGAAGCCCCTCGACGTGGCTCGCGGCGCGCCGTCGCCGGTGCCCGCAGCACCAGTCGAATCACCGAAGGAATCGCCCGTCGCTAAGGTTTCGGCCGCGACTGCGACACGCGCCGTCGATCCCGCAGACCCTAAACCCACCGTGGCCCTGCCAGCCGTCAGCGACGGGAGAGTCACGCGAGTCGAATGGCCCGGCTTTCGCGGCGCCGGTCGCGATGGCATCGTTCGCGACGTGCGCATTAGCACCGACTGGGCCAAATCGCCGCCGGTCGAGATGTGGCGCCGGCCGATCGGGCCAGGCTGGTCATCGTTCGCCGTCCACGGCGACCTTCTCTACACGCAGGAGCAGCGCGGTGACGACGAGATCGTCGCGTGTTATCGGGTGTCAACGGGCGAGCCGATCTGGCGGCACGGCGATCCGGCCCGGTTCTGGGAACCAACCGGCGGCGCCGGTCCGCGCGGGACGCCAGCGCTCAGCAACGGCCGTGCCTACGCGTTCGGCGCGACGGGAATCGTGAACGCGCTCGACGCCTCGACGGGAACGATCGTGTGGACGCGCAACGCTGCGGCCGACGCAGAAGTCGAAAACCCCGGCTGGGGCTTCGCCAGTTCGCCGCTGGTCGTCAACGATCTCGTGATCGTCGCCGCGTCCGGGCGGCTCGCCGCGTACGATGTCGCCACCGGCCAACCGCGCTGGTTCGGCCCGACTGGCGGCGCTGGCTACAGCTCGCCACATCTAATGACGATCGACGGCGTCGCTCAGATCCTGCTGTTGAGAGGATCGCGATCGACCAGCGTCGCGCCCGCCGATGGTACTCTGCTCTGGGAACATCGGGGGCAACCCGGTGCCAGCATCGTTCAGCCGGCACTGGTCGCGGGAGGTGACGTGCTGGTCGCCAGCGCCGATACCATGGGCGGGGTTGGTATGCGACGCCTCGCGGTTGCGCGCGACTCGAAGGGCTGGACCGTCGAAGAGCGCTGGACGTCGCGCGGGTTGAAGCCCTACTTCAACGACTTCGTCGTTCACAAGGGCCACGCCTTTGGCTTCGATGGCAGCATCCTCTCGAGCATCGACCTCGCGGACGGCACGCGCAAATGGAAGGGTGGACGCTATGGCAACGGTCAGCTCGTGCTGCTTCCCGACCAGGACCTGCTGCTAGTGCTCTCAGAGGACGGTGAGCTGGCTCTGGTCAGCGCGACTCCGGATCAGTTCACGGAGCTCGCCCGATTCCAGGTACTCAACGGCAAAACCTGGAACCATCCGGTGGTCGTCGGCGATGTCCTGCTGGTTCGCAACGGTGAGGAGATGGCCGCGTTCCGGCTGCCCCTCGAGCGCCGCTGATTCTTTCGACTCCTTCGCAGCGCTCCGCTCCTCACCCGACTCTGCTGTTGACAACCACTGCAGATCCAGCCCCTAATCCCGACTACCGTCGATGTTGGCGGAAGGAGATGAGAATGCAGTATGTGACACTTGGCCTGGTCGCGTTGGTGCTCGCGGGCGGGACCGCTGGCGCCCAGGCGCCCGACGCGCAACTGATCGCGCCGATTCAGAAATTCATCGATAGCTTCAACAAGGGTGACATGGCGGGTGCATCCGCGACACACGCCGCCACTGCCGATGTATCGATCACCGACGAAGTGTCGCCGTTCCTCTGGCGCGGACCGCAAGCCCTGAAGACGTGGGCCGCCGATCTGGAAAGCGACGCGAAGAAGCGCGGCATCACCGATCAGTCGGTGGCGATCAGTGCCCCAACGCGGACGGAAATAAACGGCGATCAGGCTTATATCGTCGTGCCGGCGGTTTATACCTTCAAGGAACGCGGTGTGGCGATGCGTGAAGCGGCGCAGATGACGTTCGTGTTGAAGAAGGGTGCTGCTGGCTGGTTGATCAACGCCTGGACGTGGACAGGACCAAAACCCCAGAAGGCCGCCGCAAAAGAGTAACGCATCACTTTCGGGGCAGACCCGCCCGCCGATTTTCGAGGACATCGCCCATCCAAGCTGCCGCCAGATCAGACCGACCGCATTGTTGAAGCTGTCGTCACATTGCTGTTAAACGCCGTTTGCACGGCATCGCTATGCTCCATGCGCCTTCGACCAATCATCGAACAACATGGAGCGACACATGCGACCTGGACGGTTAGCGAGCTGGTGTGCACTTATTCTCGGTTCAGCAATTGCGCTAACGGCGGCGCAACCCGGCGTGACCCTCATCGGCGTTGGTTTCATCCCTGGCGATGCTTTGGATCGGTCGGGCCTGGCGGGCGAGTCGATCTGTCAGCGCGATGACTCCAGCGTCTGCATCGATCAGGCCACCTTCGGAGGGCTGGGGTCTGGCGTTACGTATACAGGCTTCAACAAAATCTTTCTGGCCGTTCCGGATCGCGGGCCGTTCGACGGCCGAACCGATGTCCCGTACCTCGATCGTTTTCATTTCCTGCACATCGATGTCGACACGAAGGCAGCGTTCCCCAACATTACGACCAAACTCCTCGCCACCAGATTTCTCAAAGACGAATGGCGCCGTCATTTCGTGGGCGACGCGTATGCCTTTGACACCACCGCACCTTTCGCCACTCAACGATTCGATCCGGAAGCCGTCGCCGTCAGCTTGTTCGGCAACATCTTCGTTTCGGACGAATATGGCCCGTACATCCGCGAGTTCGGTCGCGGCGGAAATCTGCTCCGGCGCATTGCCGTGCCCAAGAAATTCCGGCTCGACCCGGAGACCGGGCACCCGAGTGGCGATCTGGACATCAATGGAAACTCGGTCGAGCTGCAGCCGTCATTCAACACGACCGGACGGCAGGCGAATCGCGGAATGGAAGGCCTCGCGATCACGCCCAACGGCCGCACGCTTGTCGGCATCATGCAGAACGCGTTGCTCCAGGACGATGGAGTCGATCCCGTCACGATTGGTCGCGTCGGGGTCAACAACCGCATCCTGACCATCGACCTGCTGACCGGCGAAACGCACGAGTACGTCTACGTCATGGACGCCGTCAATCAGGGCCGAGGCGTCAACGAGATCCTCGCGATCAACGATCACGAATTCCTGGTGCTCGAGCGCGACAATCGCACGCAGCGGCCGACACCGCCGAATACTAATCCCCAGGCCCCAAACCTGAAGCGCATCTACAAGATCGACCTCGCCAAACCCGACCTGACTGACGTGTCAGACATCGAAAGCCTCCCGCAAGGCGCCTTGGATCCAGGGATCGTCCCGGTGACCAAGACTCTGTTTCTCGACCTGCTGGATCCGAGCTACATGGTGAGCGCAACTCAGACGATCAAGGATGTGGTCGCTGAGAAGATCGAAGCCATGGCCTGGGGACCGAACCTGAAAGATGGACGGCAGGTGCTTTACGTGTTCAGCGACAACGATCTTTTCCCGGGACTTCCGACACAGATCTACGCGTTTGCGATCGACGGCGCCGCGGCCGGCATCAAGTATCGACCCCAAGTCGTCTTGTTCCCACCGCTCGCGCCGTGGGAAGTGCCGAAAGGACTGAGGTAGGGCCGGGGGCCTCCCACCTCTGAAATCCCCCTGCTCCAGGGCGCGCTGTTGCTCGGCTTGACACATTCCTATATCGGAATGTATAAGGAAGGCATGGCCCGCGCCTCGACGACCTCGGATCCCTTCAATGCGATCGCGGAACCGCGCCGTCGTCACATCCTCGAGTTCATCGCCGGCGACGAGCGATCGGTAACCGACATCGCCGATGCCCTCGAGCTCGGTCAGCCGTCGGTGTCGAAGCACCTGCAGGTGCTGCGAGACGTCGGGCTGGTGCTGGCGCGGCGGGAGGGGCGGCGGACGATGTATCGGCTCAACGCGGAGACGCTACGCACGGTTCACGATTGGAGCGGCATGTTCGCGCGTCACTGGCGCGGCCAGCTGCGACGGATCAAGGCACACGCCGAGGAGGAACGATGACGACGACCATGGAGCAGGCCAGTCAGACATTTGCGGTGACCGAAGAGATTGTGGTTCGCGCGACCCTCGAGAAGACTTTCGCTTCCTTAATCGCGCAAATGGGGCGGCTGAACGAAACGCCAGACGGCAAGCCGTTGCCGATGGTCCTCGAACCGCGACCGGGAGGCCGCTGGTACCGTGAACTTGGCAGCGACAACGGGCATTTGTGGGGTTTCGTGCAGAGCATCAAGCGGCCAGCGCTGCTCGAGATCTGGGGCCCGCTGTTCATGTCGACAGCCGCGACCTCCAACCTGATGTATCGGCTGACCGAAGTCGAAGGCGGGTCGCTAATTACGTTCACGCACACCGTGGTGGGGCCGTTCCCGGAGGATCACCGGCCGCAGCTTACCGCCGGGTGGGCCGCGCTGCACGCGCGGGTGCGCAAGGCCGCCGAAACCAACGACGGAGAGTGAGGAGACTACGATGACCATCATAGACGGACTGCTTGCAGAGCTGGAACAGGAATCGGACGCGACTCGGCGCGTGCTCGAACGCGTGCCGCAGGCGCACTTGTCGTGGAGACCGCATCCGAAGTCGATGTCGCTCGGCCAGCTCGCGTTGCACGTAGCGACGGTGCCGGGCACCGTCGCCGAGCTCGCGTCGGTGGATACGAAGCCAGCGCCGTCGGCGTTCGTGCAGCCGGAGGCGGCAACGGCCGCAGAGCTGATACCTGCACTCACTGCGAGCGTGGCCAAGGCTAGACATCACCTGGGTGGTTTCGACGATGAGGCAATGGGCGCCACCTGGCGGCTGATGAGTGGCGATCGCGAACTGCTTGCGATGCCCCGAGCGGCATTCGCGCGCGCGATCATGCTGAACCATTGGTATCACCACCGCGGACAGCTGCTCGTGTACCTGCGGCTGCTCGACGTTCCAGTGCCGTCGGTGTACGGCCCTTCGGCGGATGAGAATCCGTTTGTCGCCGTGGCAGCCGCAGCCCACTAATGCGCTGTTGCGCCTTTTCACGTATCCGTAGTGTCCGCCTCAGGCGGACTCGCCAAAGTCCGGCTAAAGCCGGACACTACGGCCTACACCTACAACGTAGTGAAACTGTTCTCTCTCTCTCTAGAAAGAGAGCGCCTTGGAAGGATCGGTCTCTATCACAAGCGCCGCCACGCGGCAGGGGACTTGCCGAACTCGCGCTTGAACGCGCGGCTGAACGCCGCCTCTGACTCGTAGCCGACATCGGACGCCACGCTGGCGATCGATGCCGAGCACTCGCGCAGCTGCTCCGCTGCGACTCGCAGGCGCTGCCGCGCGAGGTAGCGCATGGGCGATTCCCCGATGAGGTTCGTGAACCGGTCTGCAAAGGCCGACCGCGATGCGCCCGCCTCACGCGCCAGCTCAGGGACCGTCCATCGCTCCGACGTGCGTTCGTGGAGCAGCGCCAGCGCGCGCCCGACAATCGGATCGCGAAGACCGGCCAGCCAGCCGCGATGGTCGCGCGGAAGGGACTGCACATGCAGCCGCACCGCTTCGATGAACAGCAACTCGGCCAGCCGCGCCAGGACCGCTGGTGAACCCGCCCGTCCGGCGACCAGTTCCTGTGACGCGAACTTGAACGAGCTTTCAATCCAGGCGCCGACCGCGCCCTCGTTGACCGTGACCGTCAGCGCCGACGGCAGGACGCCCGCAATCGGCGGGTTCGCCGTACTCGTGCCGAGGAACCCGCACAGAATGCGTGTGCGTTCGCCGCCGCCCCCGTAGACGATACGTGCAAGACCGCCGTCGGGCGCGGGCTCGATGAGCTCTCCCGCGTTCACCGCGCGGACGTTCAGCGCGCTGCCGAGTCGATGAGGGTCGTTGCGCGGCAGCAGGACGATCTCGCCAGCCTTCACCTCCATGGCCGGCAGGCCGGCCACTTCGACCACGCATCTCCCCTCGGTCACGTAGTGGTAGGCGATGACGTGCGACGGTCTCGGCAAGTACGCGCTGCAGTCATCAATCCCCACGCTGGACCTGACACACCACGGCGACGTGAACTCGGCGTCGAGAAAGACCCCGCCCGTAAGATGCAGGTCGCGAAGGAGATCCAGCAATGGTTCCATAGAGGCCGGTCGAACGGCGGTGGAACGGGCAAGGAATCCGGAGTTTTCGTAGCGCTCCCGCCGGCCGCTCATTCGTAGCCTATATCAGACTGACCAAAGGAGAGCGGCCATGAAGATAGCGACAACGACCGATGCCATCCAGCAGCACAACCAACGGCCCGCTGCCGTGTGGAGCGCAGGAGGAAAGGAGTACGACCAAATCAGCAGGGGCATCGCCGATGCCATCGAGCACTGCGTATTGCGGCTCAACCCTCAGCCCGGAGAACGCATTCTCGATCTCTCGACTGGAACCGGCTGGACCTCGCGGGTCGTCGCACGACGTGGCGCCAATGTGATCGGTGTGGACATCGCCAGCGCGTTGCTGGACGCCGCCAGGGCCAGAGCGGACGCGGAAGGACTGCCGATCCGGTACCACCTCGGTGACGCCGAGAGCCTGCCGTTCGAAGACGGCGAGTTCGACGCGGTGGTGTCCACGTTCGGCATCATGTTCGCGAGCCGCCCCGAGGCCGCGGCTGGAGAGCTCGCGAGGGTCTGTCGCAAAGGGGGGCGGATTGCCCTGACGACGTGGTTGTCCGACAGCACATTGTTCGAGATGTTCGAGGTCATGAAGCAGTACATGCCTCCGCCGTCGAGCCCATCTCCGCGATCACCATTCGAATGGGGGCGAACAGAGCGGATCTGGGAGCTGCTGGGAAACGCGTTCGAGCTCGGATTCGAAGGGGGCGTGTCCTATTACCGCGAGCCGAGCGCTGATGCCGCCTGGCAGACCTTCTCAAAGGGTTACGGCCCTACACGATCGCTGGCGACTGCGCTGGACCCCGAGCGGCGAGAAGCCCTGCGCACCGATTTCACGGCGTTTCATGCCGGCTACTCGACGGACCTCGGCATCTGCGTTCCGCGCGAATACTGGGTCACCATCGGCGTCCGAGCCTGAGCTTCGCTCCAGCGCCGAGTCGAGAATCGCCGTTTTTTCGCCCTTCGACCTCCTGTTTTTATCGTTGTTCGATAAATATTTATTGAACATCAGTACCTGATTATCGTATAACGATAAACAGGAGGTTCGACATGAGGGTCTTGGGGCGGGCGTCGGTTGCTTCATTCCTGACGGTGCTATTGAACGCGGCGTGGGGGCTGGTGTTGCTCGCACTGGTCTTGACCCCGCTCTTGATCGTCCTCGCCCCGGTGGTCGAAGGTCCCGTCGAGGTGAGCGCGGGATGGGTCGGGGTCGGCACAAGGATGACCATCCCCGTGTCGTTCAGCGTGGACCCCCTGACGCACCGCGTGACGGCTCCCGCCCTCGGCGTCACCGACGCGCAGCTTCAGGGGGTGCGAGGGCTGTTGCAGTTCCCCAGTCGTCGAAGCACCTTCTTCGTCGCCAACGTGATCCTCGTCACGCTCATGTTCGCCTTGAGCCTGTGGGTGATCGGCACGCTCCGGGCGGTCTTTCGTACCCTCCGCGATGGCCGGCCGTTCGTGAGCGCCAACGCGACCCGAATCCGATCGATCGCCTGGCTCGTCATCCTCGGCGAGCTGGCACGGTCCGCGTTTGTGTTTTTCGAGAACTATTACGTGATGACCCACTTCTCAGCCGACGGTCTGCGTTTCGACGCCCGGCCGGACTTCAACTTTTTCGCGATCATCAATGGGCTGATCATCCTGGTGATCGCTGAGGTCTTCAGGGCCGGGACGCGCCTCGATGAAGAGCAGTCATTGACGGTGTGAGGCCGATGGCGATACGCGTCAAACTCGATCGTCTGCTGCTCGACCGACGGCTCGCGCTCACCGAGCTGGCCGATCGCGTTGGGATCACCATCGCGAACCTGTCAGTGCTGAAAACGAACAAGGCCCGCGCGATCAGATTCTCGACGCTCGAGGCCCTCTGTCGTGAGCTGCAGTGCCAGCCAGGCGAGATACTGGAGTGGACAGCAGAAGATTGACAATCAACAGTCGATAGTCGGGAGTCGGCAGTCGGGAGTCGCAGTCGTCAGTCTGAGTCGAGAGTCACAGTCGTCAATCTGGGATCGCTTGACTCAGACTGACGACTTGGACGGCCGACTCAGACTGTCGACTGTGACTGCCGACCAACGACTGCCGACTGTCGACTGTCACAGTTTCACTTCCAGACATAGCCACTGCGGGCGCGCACGTCGACCTTGGCGCCCTTGACACGCACTTCGAGGGAGTGAGACCCGACGCGCTCGACGCCGCGCGGCGTGAAATAAAGCACATAGCTCGCGCGACATTGCTCGAGCACTCGCCGGAACGTTGACGAGAGGTTGTCTCCCGGAGCAAAGGCGACCAGGAACCCGCCGGTGTTGCTGGCAATCTGATCGGCCAGACCGCCGATCGTCGCCGCGGCGAGCTTGGACGAATTCCTCAGCAACGACGCCGGACGCTGGAGCGATTGCGACGCCAGAACGACGGCGACCGTCGGTGTATTCCGTCTGGCGACGTCGAGGAGTGTTTCGGCGTCGCTGATGCTGCTGCTGTCCTGTCCATCGCTGAAGAGGACGATGAGCTGCCGGCGCCCGGGCGCGACCGAGGTCCTGAGCCCGAGCCACGTCGCGGTGAGAGCAATCAGGCGTTGATTCATCTACCCTGCACGGCTGGTGGGGCTCGTCAGCTACGTTACCCAGCCCCCCGCGGCGTCGGTTCGAGCGTGGGGCGAACGTGCTATGAATATGAGCGCGCCGCAGCGGAGACGCCGAACCTTGCATGGCTGCAAAAACAAAGACAGACCAACCATCAGTAGAGAAACAGCTCCAGGTCGCGCTGAAATCGCTCGAACAAATGAGCACGCGTCGCGATCTCGACAACCTGGCGCGATTCGGCATTGCAGCGACGCGGCCGTTCGGGGTGTCGATGGCCAACTTGAAGGTGCTGGCCAAGCGTGTCGGCCCCCATCACGAGCTCGCCGCGGCGCTCTGGGAGACTGACCGGTATGAGGCGCGCATGCTGGCCACGCTCATCGACGAGCCGGCGCGGGTCACGCCCGTGCAGATGGAACGCTGGTGCCGCGATTTCGATAACTGGGGCATCTGCGACACGGCGTGTTTCGCTCTCTTCGATCGCACGCCGCACGCCTGGGCGAAGGTCACCGAGTGGTCCGACCGTCGCGGCGAGTTCGCGAAGCGTGCGTCGTTTGCGCTGTTGGCGTGCCTCGCGCTTCACGACAAGGCCGCCCCGGACGAGCCGTTCCTCGAGGGCTTGCGGCTGATCGAGCAGGCTGCAAGCGACGACCGGAATTTTGTGAAGAAAGGTGTCAGCTGGGCGATCCGCCTGGTGGGCAGGCGTAATGCCGCGCTGAACGCTGCGTCGGTCACCGTGGCCCGGCGTTTGTCAACCTCGGAGAACCCGTCGGCAAGGTGGATTGGGAAGGGCGCACTCAAGGAGCTGACGAGCACTGCGGTCGTCAGCAAGCTTCCGGGCCGTCGAACGGCGAGCCGTACGGCGGAGGCTAGACGCAAGACTCCCGCCCGCAAGAAGGCAGCAAGAAAATGAAACTGATCGACGCCATCGCCTCGGAATTCGAGCATGAGGCGCAGACGACGCGCAGGCATCTCGAACGACTCCCCGACGACAGGCTTGACTGGCGCCCACACGAGAAATCGTTCACCGCTCGTGGACTCTCCTCGCACATTGTCGAGTGCGTCGGTTGGACGAGCTCAATTTTCAGCAGTGATGAATTCGACTTCACGCCCGCGACCTCCAAGCCCTACCTGGCGTCATCGATCTCCGATCTGCTGAAATCGTTTGACGAGAAAGTGGCCGAAGGCACGCGCGTGCTCGCCGCGGCGACGGACCACGACTTAGTGAGGCCGTGGCGCCTGAAGGTGATGGGCCGGGTTCGGGTCGAGAAGCCAAAGGCGGCGATGTTCAGGGACTTCACGTTGAGCCACGTGATTCACCACCGCGGGCAGTTGTCGGTCTACCTGCGCCTGCTCGATGTGCCGGTTCCGGGTTCCTACGGACCGACGGCAGACGAGTCCAGCTAAGTTCGCGGTCGTCTGAACCCGACCTGAACCTATCTGATAAACCCGATCCGTGCTGTCCGTGTGATCCGTGGCTCTATTCAACGATCAGGACTTCGTAGGCCTTCAGGCTCGGGAGCGTCATCGATCGATAGGCGCCGGAGCTCGTCACGGGCAGGTCGACGCCGAGCGCAACGGCGCGGACTCGGCGGACGTCTCGGGCGAGCTCGATTCGAACATCTCTCAGTTCCACCGATGGAAAGTACGCCGTGTCCTGGTGGCCGATCCCGTTGACGAGGTGCACGAGCGTTCGTTGGCGATGCGGTTGATCCATGACGGTCAGTTCAACGAGCGGGTGCGCATCGGTTTTGATCTGACGGCCTGACGGCAGGAGAGAATCGATCACATCCGCCATCAGGCCCGCGTGCCCGGGGGAGCTGTGCCTGTAGTAAAGGCCGCCCACGTCCCAAGGAATGTAGGCCAGCCGCCCCTTTTCGTAATTGGCAAAGACCAGGCCCGGCACGGTGGTTTCCACTTTGTCGCTCCACACCTTTTCCGGTGGACCGAACATCGCCGTCGGAATGAGCGTCAGCAGCGGAGGGTCGGTGGGTGTGAGCTCGACGTAGTCGCCGTCGATGAAGAGCAGGTTCGTGTCTCGCAACGACGGCAGGCTGGTGTGGTCGTGGATTCGCCAATAGCCCTGGGTCGACCGACGGCCGACGACGCGGCCCACTGGAAGCGCGGGCGCAGTCGATCCAGCCACCAGTAGCCGGCCGCCTTCACGCACGTATCGTTCGAGTCCAGGCGGGACGCGTCCTGGCGCGATGACGAGATCGTAGCGTCGCGAAGCGTCGTCCATCCACTGAAGGTTCTCCGAGACGGCGAACGGGATGTGCTGCTCGCTCAGCAGGCGGAAGAAGCCCCGGTAGGCCGGTGTGTCGCCGGTAGCCATCAGAAGGACGCGTGCCGCACTCTGCTGGCCGACATAGAGGTCCTCGTGTCGCGCGTGCCACGCAAAAACCGGTTTGGCAGCCAGGAGCCCGGTTCGATCCTGTTGCGTCATGGTGCCGACCACGACGATCGCAGGCGGCCCGCCGTGCGCCATGTTCTGATACAGCCGCAGCTGCGTTTCCGGTTGGGACACGTGCACGTAGCGCCAGGGGAAGTCCACAAAACTCATCGCCAGGTTGATGGCGACCTTATCCGGCTCCGAGCCGCGTGCGCGACTGACGTTGTCGCTGGCCGAGTACGGCCAGAGCGGAAGCGGACGACCCACCGCCGTGTTCGACTCGGACATGATGCCGTCGGTGTGATCGCTGATGTAAGTGAGGAAGGCCGCGCGCGGGCGTTTGCGGTGTATCAGGTCAGCAATCGTCGCGGCAACCTCGCGGGCCGATTCGGACATGAAGGCGCGATAGTCGGCGTCGGACTCGGCTGGGACGTCGCGGTTGTAGCGGCGGCGGAACCGCGCCAGGCAGGCGTCGCACCGACACGGCCCCATCGCTACGCCGCTGTAGTCGGTCGCGGGATTCCCGAACATGTTGAAAAAGAGCCCGTCGACATCGTAGCGGTCGAGCGCTTCGGCCAGAATCGTCAGCGCATGCTTGTGGTAGTAGTCGCCGTTGATACACGTCGAATACAGGCCGTTGTAGATTGCCGGCTGACCGTCGGCGCGCCGGAAGTACCACTCAGGGTGTGCGTCGTATGCCGGCTTCTGAGTCTTGCTCAGGTCGAAGCGGCCGACGACGCGCATGCCACGAGCGTGGGCGTCGCGCAGGACTTCACCAAAAAGATCGCGACCCGCCGGCAGGAAGGTGCTCGGATAGTGAAACGCCACGCGGGTCGGGTATTGCGCGACGATGCCGCCCATGTTCACGAGGAACGTGTTGGCGCCAACCTCCGCGACCGCGCTCACCAGTTGATGGGGATCGACCGTCGAATCGGTCTCACTCAGGTTGGTCTGGAGGAACCGAATCGGTTCGGTCATCCACCAGCGGGAGTCCGGCGCTGTGGCGGGGCCTGACGCACGTTGGCCGACGACGGCCCCAGCCGCAAGCGGCGCCGCGGCGAGCGCCAAAGCGAAGAGGGTGACACGCACGCGAACCTAGTCTCCCACACACTCACCGGGCCGTCACGCGGAGGTTTCCAGCGTTCGGCGCGGTCGGCGATAATCTGAGCGCAGCGACCGGACAGAACCGAGGAATCTTGAATGACCGTGTTTATCGCCTTGCTTCGTGCAGTCAATGTCGGAGGCACAGGAATGCTGGCGATGAAAGATCTGTCCAGTCTGTGCACGGGGCTTGGTTTCGAGAACGTCCGTACCTATATTCAGAGCGGCAACGTGGTGTTCAAGAGCCGACTTGGCAGGGCCCGCGTGCTGGCGGCGCTCGAACGTTCGCTGACGGCACACATGGGGAAGAAGATCGACGTCATTCTGCGAGAGGCGTCCGAGCTCCGCCGCGTGCTCGAGGCCAACCCGTTTGGCGAGTTCGAGCCATCCAGAGTAACGGTGGCGTTCTGCGCTATGCCTGTGGACAAGAAAGCATTTGCCAAGGTGGTCGGCCCGGGCGGCGAGCAGGTCGTCGCCGCCGCGCAGGAGATCTATGTCTACTACCCCGACGGCATGGGCCGATCGAAGCTGAAGCTGCCAAAGACAGGTTGTGCGTCCACGGTCCGGAACATCAACACCGTCACCAAGCTACTCGCGATCGCGGACGAGACCGCGTCTCTCTAGTCTCAACCGGGGGGCTTCGCCCCCCGGAGCCCCCCTGCTGGCTCGCTCGCGGGGGCCCCACGCCCCGCGCCGCTCGCCAGGCTCACTCGCTTCCGCTCGTTCGCGCTCTTTGTTTGTGAGATAGCTTCTAGTCTGGCTACTGTCGCAGCCGCGTCTCGGATTCCGCGTCGGCCGGGAAGAACGTCTCGACGCGCAACTCCTGCAGCGTCACGTCCTGTGGTGTGCCGAGCGTCATGATCGCGCTGAACATGCGAATCTCGAAGGCGCCTTTCTTGATGTGAACGGGCAGGAGGAGATCGGCGGGCGCCGTGGGCCCCGCGACGTGTGCTCGCAGCGGTCCGGCATATGCACGCAACTCCTTCAGGAGCTCCACGGCAATCGGATCGTCGATGCTCGTACCGAGCTCCCGCTCGGCTCTCCCCAACAGGTGCCGAGCCACTTCGTCCCAGTTGACGATCGACGCCCGGAGCCCGAGCGGATGAAATGTGACTCGGAGCAGGTTCGGCGGTCCCGTCAGGAGCGACGGATCGAGCAGCCCGCCCAGCATGCCATTGGCCGCGGTATTCGCCATCAACATGTTCGAGTAGCGGTCGAGGACGACGGCGCCATAGGGTTCGTGACGATCCAGGATGAACTGTAGGACGCCGCGCATGTGCCGCATCTCGTCCGCCGCGAGCGGCGTCTGACGGTAGACGTGCGCGTACCCGCCGGCTTCGAGCAGCCGATTGCGGTCGCGCAGCGGTACCTCGAGTGTTTCGGCCAGCACGAGCAGCGTCTGGCGGCTGGGTGATGCGCGCCCGGTTTCGATGAAGCTGACGTGCCTCGCGGAGAATCCGGCGCGCATCGCCAGATCCAGCTGGCTGAGTCCGCGCACGGCTCGCCATTCACGCAGGAGATCTCCAACGGACCCGCCCGACGACCGCTCGCTCTTCGTCATCAGGCCATGCTAGTCGGTGGCGGTCACGAGCGCCATTACCTGCCAGGTAATTGCGGCGCCTCGCGGTCCGGCGCGATGCTGGCTGCAGACGGCTTACAAAGGAGTCCAACCATGACACCGCAGCGCATCCTCAAACTGAATGCCTTCGCCACCGCGGCGTGTGCCGCCGGCATGCTCGCCTCACGTGGCGCACTCTATCCACATTTTGGGCTCGGCACGCCGCAGTTGCTCGACGCGATCGCGGTCGGGTTGCTCGCTTACGCCGGCGCACTCCTCGTCGCTGCGCGGCGAGAGGTCGTCGACCGACCGACACTCCTGATGTTCACCCTCGCCGATGCCGCCTGGGTGGTCGGGAGTGTCGTTGCCTTGACGATCTTCTGGTCGGAGTTCACGCCGCTCGCCCGCGCGCTGGTTATCGCGGTGGCGCTGGCGGTCGATGTTCTGGCAACGTTGCAGTACCGCGCGGCCGGGACACTCAAGATGGGTTCGCCTCGACTGGCGTAACTGTCGTGCGTTGATCGGGCCCGCACGTGACCGGCGAACGTGCGGGCTCGCGGCTCTCCGCCGGTCGGCCTACGTCACGCCATGGCGGACTAAGATAGTTGAACCGATGGTTCGCCTCGCTTCTCCCGAAGATCTTCCCGCGATCGTCGATATCTACAACGAAGCCGTCGACGATCGCTTCGCGACGGCGGATTTGCGCCTGGTCACCGTCAGCGACAGGAAGCCGTGGTTCGAGGCGCACGATCCCTCCTCGTTTCCGATCTACGTCTTCGAAGACCAGGGCGCGGTTCGCGGCTGGTGCTCGCTCAGTTCGTATCGATCGGGACGGGAGGCGGTTCTCGGAACCGCCGAGATCTCGTACTACGTCGGTCGCGGGTCGCGCAATCGTGGTGTCGGCACGGCGCTGGTGCAGTCGGTTGTGCTGAGCGCGCCGCAACTCGGCAAGCGCGTGCTGTTTGGGATTCTTCTCGAGCGAAATCAGGCGAGCATTCGCCTGATGCAGAAATGCGGCTTCGAGCTGTGGGGGCGATTGCCGGACGTGGCGTTGATCGATGGCGTGCTCGTGAGCCATTTGTACTACGGCCGACGAGTGTAGGCGAAAAGGCGGTCCGTTGCGCCGTGACACCATATCGATCTACCATGGTGTAACATGGCTCTAAACCTGAAAAACCTCGAAGTCGAGCGGCTGGCGGCAGATGTCGCGCGCCTGACAGGCGAGTCCAAAACCGAAGCCATCCGGCGTGCGCTCGATGAACGTAAGCGCCGGCTGACCGGCCGGTCGGTCGCGGAACGACGTCAACGGATCCTGCGGCTACTCGAGCGCGAGATCTGGCCGACGCTGCCGCGCGGCAAAGGCCGTCGTCGTCCATCGCCAGGCCCCGGCAGCGAGGAGGACAGGCTCCTCGGTTACGGGCCTGACGGCGTATGACACTCGATTCCTCGGCGCTACTCGCGATCCTGTTCGGTGAATCCGGGTATCTCGACCTCGTCGACCGAATCCTGGAAGCGGGGACGCCACGCGTCGGCACCCCAACGCTGGCCGAGACCGGGATGGTCCTGACCGCGCGCCGCAAGACTGCCGGCGTCAAGGATCTCGACGCGCTCGTCGCCGAGCTGGGCGTGACGATCGTGCCGTTCAGCGATGCCCACTACGCCGAGGCTGTGCGCGCGTATCAACGCTATGGGCGCGGCCGTCACAAAGCCGGTCTCAACTTCGGCGATTGCCTCAGTTATGCGGTCGCGTCGCTCGCTGACGACACGCTGCTCTACGTCGGCGACGACTTCACGAAGACTGGCATCGCCAGGGCGTGACGGCCGCGCCGGGGATGTTTTCGCGGCTTCCGTTCAGCGACTAGTCAGCGCCGGGCGCCGGGCCACGAACACCTCGTAGGATCCGGGGTCGAGCTCCGAGTGATCGAACGGCACCGCACGCGCGACGAATCCGACTTCAGAAAAGAGACGCAGCCACAACGCGCGGCTGAACAAGCCCTCGACGTGCTGATCGTGCTCGGCGCGTGTCGTACCGTCCGGCGAGCGCAGGAGATAGGCATAGTCGACCAAGTAGGTCGAGTCGCCAGGATCCGGATCCCACGTCCACTCCAGGTAGCGCAGGCTGCGGTACTCTCCGTCGTGTCCGCCGTGATCGGTGGACGGCCGAAAATTCTCGCGGACGTGGTCCGGCGCAATGAGGGCCACACCACCCGGCCGGCAGTGGACGAACGCCGTCTCGATGGCCATCCGCAGATCGGCCTCCGTGGTCATGTAGCAGACGGCGTCGTGGACGAACACGCCGTCGAAGTGACGTCCCAGCCGCACCGTGCGCATGTCGCCCTCGACGTGCTCGCACTCGGGGTTCAGCGCGCGGCTGACCGCACGCATCCCCGCTGACGGCTCTACGAGCACCATCTCGAAGCGGGCTTTGAGGTGCGAGGCATTGTTGCCGCCACCGCTGCCGAGTTCGAGCAAGGTGCGTAGCGGCCCGCTGCAACTATCCACGAGCGCCTGTCCGTAGAACGCCGCCTCCTCTTCATAGTCCTCCGGCGCGGACAGGAGCGGCCACCACGGTGCGAGATCGGTATACAGCTTGGGCATTACTGCGTTTCGAGAAGCCTCAGAACATCCAGGCGCAGACCGCGACCGCGGCGATCGCAGCCACGACGTCGCCGACGAGCGCCGCGGGAACGGCGTGCCGCGTCCGCCTGACGCCAACGGCGCCGAAATACACGGCGAGCACATAGAACGTCGTCTCGGTCGATCCGTACATCGTCGCAGCCGTCCGGGCGATGAGCGAGTCGGCCCCATGGGCTTTGACCAGGTCGGTCGTGAACGCGAGCGATCCGCTGCCGGTCAGCGATCGGAGAATTGCCAGCGGAACGAGCTCAGCCGGGAATCCCGTCGCGCGTGCAATCGGCGCCAGCGCCGAGGTCAGCAGCTCCATTGCGCCCGAACCGCGGAACATGCCGATCGCCACCAGGATCCCTACCAGGAACGGGATGATCTTCACGCCGACCTCGAATCCCTCCTTGGCGCCTTCGATGAAGACGTCGTAAACCTTGACCTTCCGAATCAGTCCCGCGAGGGGGATGACGACGAGGAGCACCGGGATCGCCCAGAGCGAGATCGCCTCGAGTGTGCCGCGGATCACGAGCCCGCCTCCGCCACTGCTGGGGTTTGCGGGTAGAACCGCTGGAGCAGTCTGGCCGCGACGACCGCCGCCAGCGTGCCGACGAACGTTGCGACGATCGAGGTGCCGATGATCACGGTTGGGTTCAGCGAACCGGCTGCGGCGAGGACGCCGATCATCGTCGCTGGAATGAGCTGGACGCCCGAGGTGGTCACTGCCATGAACGTGACCATCGCATTGCTGGCCGTGTCCTTATCGGTGTTGAGGGCCTGCAGCTCCTCCATCGCCTTGATACCGAGCGGCGTTGCGGCGTTATTAAGACCGAGCATATTGGCGGCGAGCGCGACGACGATCGCTCCGGCCGCAGGATGCTCGGGCGGCACGTCGGGAAACATCCAGCGCAGCAGCGGGCGGAGGGCGCGGCCGACGATCGTCACGAGCCCAGCGGCTTCGGCAACGCGCATCATCCCCAGCCAGAGCGTCATGACTCCAACCAAACCGATGGCGATTTGCACCGCGGTGGATGCGGATTCGACGGCCCCCTTGGTCACGGTCTCGGCCGTGCCGTTAATCGCCGCGACGACGAGGGCGATCGCCATCAGCCCGAACCAGATGTAGTTGAGCATGGCGCAGATGGTAGCGCACACGCGGCTTGGCGAGGGTCTGAGCAACCCGGGCCGCGGGTTACGCCAACGGAACGCGGATCTCGCCGCAGACGACATAGAATCCGCGATATGAACCCAGGTCGCGCCGCATCGGTCATTCTGCTCCTGACCTTCTTGGCCTCGTCGCAGCTCGGCCACTCGGTTGATGCGATCGCGCAAACCGGATCGCCACAGCCTGTCCCGAGCGCCACCGAACCGCTCGCATGGACTATCAAGGGTGCGATGGTGGCCGACGGTACCGGCTCGGCCCTCGCGCGCCTGGATGTGCGCTTCGAAGGCGACTCGATTCGTGAGATTGGCTCATCGATCGCTCAATCCACCGATCGCGTCATTGACGGGTCTGGGCTCGTACTCGCCCCGGGCTTCATCGATGCGCACAACCACTCAACCGACGGACTGAACTCGAATCCCGAGGCGGACACGCAAGTTTCCCAGGGCATCACCACCGTTCTCCTGGGTCAGGACGGCAGCTCGCCGTTGCCTATTCGTGACTATCTCGCGCGACGCCGATCGCAACCGGCGGCGGTCAACGTCGCGATGCTCGTCGGGCATGCCACCGTCCGGCGATCGGTGATGGGCGACGATTTTCGGCGCGAATCCACAACCGCTGAAATCGCGAAGATGGAGTTGCTCGTCGACGAGGCCAGCGCCGAAGGCGCCGTCGGCCTTTCGTCGGGACTCGAGTACGAGGTCGGTAGCTACGCATCGACGGCGGAGCTCGTGGCGCTGGCGCGCGTGGCAGCGCGGCACGGCGGCTTCTACATCTCGCACATCCGCGACGAAGCGGATCGCACGCTCGAGGCCGTCCGCGAGGCCATTGCCATTGGCGAGCAGGCGAAGCTCCCGGTGCAGATTACGCACATCAAACTTGGAACCGTTGCCGTGTGGGGCAAAGCGCCTGAAGTGGTCGCGCTCATCGAGGCGGCACGGGCGCGCGGGCTGGATGTGACCGCCGACGCCTACCCGTACCTGGCCTGGCATTCGAACCTCAAGGTCCTCGTGCCCAATCGGCAATGGACGGATCCGGCCAGCGTCAAGAAGGCACTCGACGACGTCGGCGGCGGTCGAAATATTCAAATCACTCGCTTGCCGAAGTTTCCACAGTACGTCGGTCAACGCCTCGACGCCATCGCCCGTGCCGAGAGCGTCAGTGAAGTCGATCTCTACATTCGCATCGTCGCCGACGAAGACGCCGGCGTGGTTGGTCACACGATGGTCGCTGAGGATCTCCGAACCTTCTACCTGCAGCCGTGGGTGATGGTGGCAAGCGATGGCGGCATCGGCATGAGCCACCCACGCGGCGCCGGGACATTCCCGAGAGTGCTCGGCCGGTTCGTCCGCGAGGAGCAGTGGCTGACGCTGCAGGATGCGATTCGCAAGATGACGTCATTGCCGGCGTCGCGTCTTGGCCTGAAGGATCGCGGCGTCATTCGGGTTGGAATGAAAGCCGATCTCGTACTGTTCGATCCGGCGACGGTCGGCGACCTGTCGACGTTCGAGCAGCCATCGTTGCGCGCCCGTGGCATCCAGATGGTCTTTGTGAATGGCGTGCCCGTCGTGGGCGACTCGCGCTCCCGCAACCAGCAGCCTGGCCGGGTCTTGGTGAAGGGCGGTCGCTGACCGTTGGCAGTGCCATTCCTGTCTGGCGCGATCGAAGGATTCTACGGCCAGCCGTGGACCGCACGCCGAGCGCATCGCGCTCATCGATTGGTTGGCCGCGTGGGGGTTGAATACCTACCT
Source organism: uncultured Acidobacteriota bacterium (assembly GCA_963773005.1). GTDB lineage: Bacteria > Acidobacteriota > Vicinamibacteria > Vicinamibacterales > 2-12-FULL-66-21 > DATBJJ01. Next base: position 1,250,575 of record CAVYZR010000006.1, on the reverse strand, counting down.
CAGCGCGCCCAGAGTCGATCGGCCGCTTGAATGACCGATGGCGAAATCAATTCTTCTGACCGCGATGGCCGGCGCGATGGGTTGGGGCATTCGTGGACAGTACGGCCACGAAACCGGCGCGATGATCGCGGGTGTGCTCGTGAGCCTGGTGCTCGTGCTCCTGTACTGCCCGCAGGCCGCGAGTCTGCCAGCAGCTCGGGCCGTGGCGTTCGGCACGATCGCGATGGGCATCGGCGGGTCGATGACCTACGGGCAGACGATTGGCCTGACGCAAAACGCGGAAGTGATCGGCAACTGGGAAGCATGGCGATGGGGCATGCTCGGTCTGGGGGTCAAGGGGGCAATCTGGATTGGCTTCGCCGGGTTGTTTCTCGGCATGGCCCTCGGCGGACAACGCTATTCCGGACGCGACGTGTTCCAGTTGATGCTCGGCATGTTCGTGCTCTACGCCGCTGGCTGGTGGATGCTGAACCAGCCATTCGATCCCGCGAACAGGATCCTGCCACGCGTGTATTTCTCAGCCTCATGGCGTTGGCAGCCGGAGGCCGGCGACGCGCTGCGACCGCGTCCGGAGGTATGGGGCGGGTTGCTTTTCGCGCTCCTCGGTGCCTGGGCCTGGGCGTGGACGCGCGGTGACCGGTTAGCACGCAACCTGGCGCTCTGGGGCATGGTCGGTGGTGTGGGGTTTCCGATTGGTCAATGCCTGCAATCCTGGCATGCGTGGAATCGCGACTTCTTCACGACTGGCATCTGGGCCACCTTCGATCCGGTGATGAATTGGTGGAACTGGATGGAGACCACGTTTGGAGCGGTCATGGGCGCCAGTCTCGGGCTTGGCGCGTGGCTGAATCGCGGATCAGTGGTACTAACGGGACGCGGATCAGCGGGACAAACGGGACGCGGATCACGCGTATTCAATGGTGGCGCGGCATGGCCACCCTCAGTCGAGTGGACGCTCGTCGCCGTTCATGTGGCATTGCTCATCGTCGCCGAATTCACATCCATGGCCTGGGCCAACGCGCTCTACGATCCGGGTCTTGTCATCGCCTTCATCCCGCTCGTCGCCGTGGCAGCCGGTCGGTGGTGGCCCTTCCTCGTCGCCCTGCCAATTACACTCGTGCCGATCGCTGGCAAGACCGTTCGGACGCTCGTCTACGACGCTCGGGCGATCGGGCCAATTGGCGGCTGGTTACTCTATGCGGCTTTGCCGGTCGTGCTGACGACTGCCATCGCACTCTGGTTTGCGCGTAGCGCCAATCGCCGATTGCCAGCGGCGGAATTTGCGCGAACGGCGCTCCTAATCAACACGTGGATCTATTTCGCGTTGAACTTTGCCTTTGCCCGCTCTCCCTGGCCGTGGCAGGCGTGGACTCCGCGCACGCCGAACACCATTATCTTCTTCGTCTGCGCAATCGGGCTGACCGCCGCCAGCCTGCGGACTGCTTCCCGCGACCGGTTCAGCTCGGCCTGCAACAGAATTCGTGACGACTCAGGTTACGATTCACATCCGGATCGTACCCTGGCCCGAGAGGAGATTGAATGACGCCGTCGGCTCCGAGCGTGAACGACTCGGTGAGTAGCAGCCTGCGTCAGGCTTTCGGCTGGATAGCCTTGGCGATGTTTGTGGTCGCGGTGCTTGCACTGGTTGGTGCGGCGCAGCGTGGAAAACCCACTGCTCGCCAGGTTCGGCAGCGTCTTCTGCTGGAACTCGAGCCGGTCACCCTCAAGAACTGCACGCTCGAACGGATTGGCAGCGCCAACGACGGCGGCTACCTGATGTGTGCCAATCTGCTGGGCGGCGTTCAGTCGGCGTACTCGGTACGGTATCGGCCCGGCAGACGACTGGGGCTGCGCGATTTCGCACCGCTACCGCGTGCCGGTGCATCAATATGATTGCTTCAGCCCGATCGAGGTGCCGTGCCCAGGCGGCCAGACGATGTTCCACAACGAATGCATCGGTCCGCGCACCGAGGTGGTCGAGTCGCGACTCTTCGACACCTTGTCGGGCCAGGTGTTCAGGAACGGAGACGTGGGAAAGACACTGGTCGTAAAGATCGACGTCGAGGGAGCCGAACTCGCCTCACTCCTCGCGACTTCGGATGGCGTGCTCAACCGGATCGATCAGCTGGCGATGGAGATTCACGGCACCGACCGGCATTTTCTTGAGCTCGTGCGGAAGTTGAAACGGACGTTTCATCTCGTCCATCTCCACTATAACAATCAGTCGTGTTCACCAAGATACAGACCCCTGCCTGCCTGGGCGTATCAGGTGCTCTTCGTGAACAAGCGGATCGGAATCCGCGATCCGGCCAACCCCGCACCCAGGTTGCCGCACGCGTTGGATGCCCCGGACTACGCATTAGGGCGCGACTGCCAGGTGCCAGAGGCGCCGCGGTAGCATCGTTTCGAACCGGTGTTGAAGGGAGGGGGAGCTGGGCAGCCCGTGCGTCGTCCGTTCCGCACGGCCGGGCGACGAGCCTGGCGCGTATCACGTGTGCCTGAAGACCGGGGATCATGGGCGGGACGGCACGCCCTTCTATCGCGACGATCCCGACGCGCTCGGCCGGATCTATGTTGGCCCCTACCTGATGTTCGAGCCGGAATTCAGCCTGATCCTCGAAGACGATGAAGGTATCTGCGGGTACGCGCTCGGGGCTTTCGAGTCTCGCGGGTTCTACGACAGGTACGAGAAGGAGTGGCGGCCGGGCCTGAGCGCGCGTTTTCCGGCGCCGGCAAACGATCCGGGCGCCTGGACGCGACTCGAGCAGGTGTATCACTCCTATCACCACCCGGACTATTTCTGTCCAGAGCCATACGCGGCGTATCCTTCCCACTTGCACATCGACTTGCTGCCGAGGGCGCAGGGCCGAGGACATGGCCGAACGATGCTCGAACAGGTGATGACCCTATTGGCACGCCGCGGCTCACCCGGCGCGCATCTGGGCGTGAGCGTGCTGAATGCGCCGGCAATTGGCTTTTACAAACGCCTCGGCTTTCACGAGCTCACGCGCGTCGGCACTGAGCAGGACGGTTGTATCTATATGGGCAGAACCCTGAAACCTGAACCTTGAACCTAATGAACCTAAAGTGATGCTCGCTCTTCTTGGCGGCCCGCCCGTTCGTTCGCGGCCATTCCCGTCATGGCCCATCTTCGGGGACGAAGAGGAGGCGCGGCTGCTTCGCACGCTGCGCAGCGGCGAGTGGGGCAGGCTGCATGGACAGGAAGTGTCGGAGTTCGAGCAGCGTTTCGCGTCGATGCACGGCTGCGCCCATGGCATCGCGGTCGTCAATGGCACCGTTTCGCTGCGCATTGCCCTGATGGCGGCCGGCATCCGCGCCGAGGACGAGGTCATCGTCCCTCCGTACACGTTCATCTCGACGGCCTCGGCAGTTGTCGAAGCCAACGCGATCCCGGTGTTTGCCGACGTCGATCTGAACACCTTCAACCTGGATCCGGCCGCGGTGGAATCGGCGATCACGCCGCGCACCAGGGCGATCATTCCGGTTCATTTTGCCGGGCAGCCGGCCGATATGGACGCGATCGCCGAGATCGCGCGGGCGCGGAATCTTGTCGTGATCGAGGATGCCGCGCATGCTCACGGGGCCAGCTATTGCGGGCGTCCCGCCGGCTCACTCGGGGACCTCGCGTCGTTCTCGTTTCAATCGAGTAAGAACCTGACCGCGGGCGAAGGCGGCATCATCACGACCAATGACGATGTGCTGGCCGAGTCCTGTCGATCGATTCAGAACTGCGGCCGGGTGGCCGGCGGGGTGTGGTACGAGCATCACATCATCGCTGGTAACTACCGCCTCGGCGAGTTTCAGGGCGCGGTCCTGAATGGCCAGCTCGATCGACTCGAAGCGCAGGCGCGCACCCGCGACGCGAATGGCCGGGATCTCGCGTCCCGGATCGCGAGGCTGCCCGGTCTTTACCCGCAAGCGCGCTCCGCTGCCTGCACGAGGCACAGCTACCACCTCTTCATGCTGCGCATTGACGCCACGGAGTTTGGCGCGCCGCGCGCGGCCGTGCTCAAGGCCCTGGAGGCGGAGGGGATTCCCTGCGGGTCAGGATACGGGTTTTCCCTGCCGCAGCAGCCGCTCTTCCGAAACAAGGCCTTCGGACCGTATCTTTCAGGCGCCTCGCCGAGGCTGGACTACCGCGAGGTTCGCTGTCCCGCGAGCGATCTCCTGTGCAGGGAGCAGTCGATATGGTTGGAGCAACATCTGCTCCTGGGATCGACCGCTGATACTGAAGACATCGCCACAGGCTTCGAAAAGATCTACGAACATCGCGAGGTGCTCAAAGAATCGGCCCTTCTCGCCGGTGGCTGAAGTGGACGCGCCGCCTCAACCGACCGGCCGATTGGCGCGAACGCTGACGGCGCTCAGCGACAATACCTACCTCTCGGCGATCAGGGCAGGGATGGTCTCGGTCGTGCCGCTGACGATTATCGGCGGGCTGTTCATGATCGCCGCGCACCTGCCGGTGAGTGGCTGGGACGAGTTCGTCGCGCCCTATCGCCATCTGCTTCAGATGCCGGTGGCTGCGACGTTTGGTCTCCTTGGCCTGGTCGCGTGTTTCTCGATCGCCTACGACCTCGGCGGGCGGCTCGGGCAGGACGCGATGACCAGCGCTTCGATGGCGACCGTCGCGTTCCTGCTGGTTCAGCTCGACCCGAACACCGAGACGCTGGTAATGGACAATCTTGGCTCGAAAGGATTGTTCACCGCGATTCTGGTGGCGCTCGTCTCCGTTCACGCGCAGAAGTTCTTCACGGATCGGGACCTCGTCATCAAGCTGCCGGCGAGCGTGCCGCCGATCGTGTCCCAGTCGTTCGTGTCGCTCAATCCTCTGGTGTTCCTGGTCGTGTTCTTCTGGTTGGTTCGCTTCGTGGCCGGCATCGACATCACCCAGATGGTCCAGTCGGCGTTCGCGCCGCTGGTCTTCGCGCTCAACACGCTTCCGGGCATTCTGGTCTACGCCAGCCTCGTCACGGTGCTCTGGTCGGTCGGCATCAATGGCGACAACGCCGTCGACGCCATCGTGGCGCCGATTTTCCTCCAGTTCCTCGCCGAGAACGTTGCCGCCATGACCGACGGACGACCGCTGCCGTACGTCACGGCTTATGGTTTCTTTACGACGTTCGTCAACGTCGGCGGGACCGGCGCGACCATCGCGCTCGCGCTGCTGCTCTTGAACTCACGCAATCCCGCCTTCCGGAAAGTCAGCCGACTGTCGCTCCCGACTCAGGTGTTCCAGATCAACGAACCAATCTTTTTCGGCCTGCCGATCGTCTTGAATCCGGTGTTCATGATTCCCTATATCCTCAACGCACTGATTCTGACGACTGCCAGCTATCTGCTCATCTCCTGGGGCGTGATTCACAAACCGTTCGTCAATGTTCCCTGGACCACGCCGCCGATTATCGGGCACTATCTGGTGACCGGCGGAGACTGGAGGGCTGCCGTCTGGGGCGCGATTTCAGTCGTGATTGCGATGCTGGTGTACTTCCCGTTTGCCAGAACGGCCGAACGGTCCTGAGCGCCTGCGGCCTCGCCTTCGCCAAGGCTACGGCGAGCTTCGCCGAGCGAGCGAGAGCCCTGAAAGCTTGACGTGAACCGTCGACGAAACCTCCTTATCGTGATGTGGCTCACCTGCTCGTCGCTGGTGATGGCGGCCTTTACCCAAGCCCCAACGCCGTCAGCCTACGTTCAAAAAATCCGCTCATTCCATTCGACTGAAGAGTTCGCGCGAATCACCGGCGGGAAGGTCCGGATTGAGCGCCAGCGCGACCCCCGACAGCACGCAGCCGTTCGCCAGACCGACATCCAACTGCCCAACACCCCGCTGACCGTCATCAACGTCCAGTCACCAGCGGTGACGTGGATTGGTACCGAGCAGGGCGCCATCCGCCTTGGCACTCGCTCGAGATCGGTCGAGTACTTCGCCGGCCAGCGCTGGCTTCCCGACGATCGCGTCACCGGCATCGGTTTCGAAGCAAACGCGACGTGGGTCGAGACCCCGAAGGGCTTCGCCCGCATCGAATACCGCGAGATGACGCTCGCTGCCAAGTCGCGCATCTTCGTCGATCGGATTCAGGCGCGTCACAACCGATGGGGCCTGACCGCAACGTCGCAGCTGCGAGTGCCAGGGGATCTGTCGTCGAACCAGATGGTCTCGAGCGACAACGACGGATTATGGACGGCGATCTACGTCGTTGCGGAATCCTTTCGCTACCGTGTCACCGGCGAGGCCGACGCTCGCGAGAACGCGCGACGCGGAATGCAGGCGGTCATGCGGCTCGAGGCGATCACCGGCCGGCCAGGATTTCCGGCGCGGTCGTTCATCAACGTCAAAGCGGACGTCCAGCCGGGAGATGGCGAGTGGCACGATACGCCGGACAAAGAATGGCGATGGAAAGGCGACACGAGCTCCGACGAGATCGTCGGCCATTATTTCGTCTATCCGCTCTACCTCGACCTGGTCGCGGACGAGGCAGAAAAACCAGCGCTGCGCGCGGTCATCGATCGCATCACGAACCACATCCTGGACAACAACTACCAGCTGATTGACGTCGATGGCAAGGCGACGCGCTGGGGCTGGTGGGGGCCCACAGCGGTGTGGGAGGATCCGGATGAGACAGGCCTGCGCGCGCTGCATATCCTCTCGCACTTGCGCGTCGCCTTGTATATGACCGCCACCCCCGAGTACCGCGCCAAGTACCAGGCGGCCTACGACGAACTGGTGAAGACTCACAAGTATCACTGGCTGACGCGCAATCAGAAGGTGATCGTTCCAGGCTCGGTCAATCATTCAGACGACCAGCTGGCGTTCCTGTCGTACTACCCGCTCCTGCGCTACGAAAAGGATCCCGCGCTCCTCGAGGTCTACCGGCAGAGCCTCGAGCGAAGCTGGAGGATCGAGCGGCCCGAGCGCAATCCTCTCTGGAACTTCATTTATGCCGCCGGCACCGGCGCGGGAGAATTCGACCTCGCTGATTCGCAGCGCACGCTGCGTGAGATTCCGGTCGATCAAATCCAATGGACGGTGCGCAATTCACATCGAAAAGACCTCCCATTCGATCCTCAGGCCGACCGTTTCAAGCGGCCGCAGGCTCTGGTCGTCCTGCCGTACGACGAGTTGCCGATGTGGAAATGGAACGGCAATCCCTACAACCTGGACGGCGGGTATGACGGGCGGAGAGAGGACGATGGCGCGTATTTCCTCCTGCCGTATTGGATGGGCCGGTATCACCAGCTGATTGTCGAGTGAAGACGCTCCGGCACGAGGCTGTGAGCGCTTCCAAGGAGGCCCCGTGAAGGTTAAAAAGATGTTTGGTGGCCTTACGCGCCGACGAGCCGTCGGTGCTTTGCTGCAGGCCGGAGTCATCACGCATCCGGTCGGCTGGCGCCTGCTGGCGCTCGGGTCTTCCGCAACCCAGGTTGAGCCACAGCCTCTGCAGGCGGCGGTCCGGCGACTTGTCGATGCGATGGCGTATCTGGGTGAGCCGTTGAGCGACGCCGATCGAGCGAGGCTCGACGCGGCCGGCCGGTTGACCACAGCTTCCGAGGTCGTCGCCGAGATCGAGCGCGTCCTCGATCCACACTGTCTCGTGGCGGTTCGGATCAACCCGGAGAGTCGGGTCTCGGTCGAGCGCGGCGCCGCGCCGGCGCGACTCGTCGAGCACGGCTGGCGGGCATTTCTGGTCAAGGTCCGCAACGAGGCCGGCGTGACTGGAGTGCTGAACGCCGAAAGCCCGCAGGCGAGGCCCGTTTACCGGCCGGGGACCGGGTCACCGCTCGCGCCGCAATCAGTGCTTCCCGCGGATGTCGCCGATCGCTGGCTCGCGCTCACGACCTATGGCGCGAAGCCGATGGAGCCACAGCTCTCCGGTCTGGCGCTCGAGTATCGCATCGTGCTGCTCTACAGCCGCGATCGTGGCCGCCGTGAGGCGCAGATCGGCGCCAACCTCGGGGCTGGCACCGCCGACATCGGGTTTCGCAACCGCGCAGCCGTTCTCTTCGACATTGCCGAGTCACGCGAGGTGACGTTGCGCGTGCGCGACGAAAACGGCAAGCCCACTACCGCATCGTTCCTCATTCAGGACAAGGTCGGTCGGGTCTACCCGGCGCGCTCGAAGCGACTGGCACCGGACTTTTTCTTCCAGGATCGGATCTATCGAGCGGACGGCGAGACTGTGCGCCTCCCCGACGGACCGTTTACCGTGACGTGTGGGCGCGGCCCGGAGTACATCCCCGAGACGCGCGCGGTCACGCTCGACCGTTCGACTACGTCGCTCGACTTCGCACTGCGGCGTTGGATCGATCCCGCCCGCCTCGGCTGGTATTCTGGCGATCATCACATCCATGCGGCCGGGTGCAGCCACTACGAGAGCCCGACCGAAGGCGTGCGGCCGGAAGACATGATGCGCCAGGTGCTCGGCGAGGCGCTGAGCGTGGCATCGGTGCTCAACTGGGGGCCGAGCTACTATCACCAACGGCAGTTCTTCGAGGGCCAAGACAACCGGCTCTCGACATCGTCGACGCTGCTGCGCTACGACCTCGAGGTCTCCGGTTTTCCGTCGAGCCACTGCGGACATCTCGTCCTCCTTCGCCTGCGGGAGCAGGACTACCCCGACGCGCGCCAGATCGAGGACTGGCCGGTCTGGGATCTCCCCATACTCAAGTGGGCGAAGGCGCAGGGGGCAGTCAGCGGGTTCGCGCATTCCGGCAACGGCCTGCAGGTCAAGTCCAGCGAGCTGCCCAACTACGAGATGCCGAACTTCGACGGCATCGGCGCCAACGAGTACATCATGGACGTCACCCACGACGTCGTCGATTTCATCTCGGCGGCGGATACACCGTTCGTCTCCGAGTTGAACATCTGGTATCACACCCTCAACTGCGGTTACCGGACCAGGATCAGCGGCGAGACCGACTTTCCGTGCATCACCGACGATCGCGTCGGCGGCGGTCGTTCGTACGTGCACCTGCCGCAGGGCCTGAACTACGACGCCTGGTGCGAAGGCGTGCGCGAGGGACGGTGCTACGTATCGGACGGCTTCAGTCATCTCATGGACTTCACCGCGAACGGATTGGAGGCGGGGACGAAGGGAAGCGAGTTGCGGCTCGAGCGTTCCGGAAGTGTTCGCGCGGCCGCGCGCGTCGCGTGCATGCTCCCCACCCAGCCGATTCACGACACGCCGTCGGAGCCCCAGTCGCGGACCAGATCGGCATGGACTCCCGAACATGCGCGGGTTGGCGAATCGCGTGAGGTTACCGTGGAGGTAGTGGTGAACGGCCGGCCAGTGACAAGCCGCCGGCTGGTAGCCGATGGAACGGTTCACGACGTCGCCTTCGACGTCACCATCGATCGCAGCAGCTGGATCGCCCTGCGCATTCTCGGTTCTGCGCATACCAATCCAATTTTCGTCCTCGTTGGCGGTCGACCGATTCGATCGTCCCGCCGAAGCGCGGAGTGGTGCCTGAAGGCTGTCGACCAGTGCTGGTCGCAAAAGTCACGCCGGATCGGCGGTACCGCCCGGGAGGCGGCTGTGGTCGCCTACGATCACGCTCGCGCGCGCTATCGGCAGATTCTGTCGGAGTGCGAGGTCGAATAAAGGTTCTTGAACAGGAGGTCAGGAGGTCAGGAGTAAGGATCTGCTGTTCAAGCTTTGTCGGCCCGCGTGCGCTAAAAACCATTTGGCCTGAGCCAGAAGCTCGCCTCCCACTTCCCACCGGGAGGAATGCTCTGCAGCTCCTTGTAGAGTCCCTTGTGCGCGACGTTCATCGAATCGGTGATGCCGACCATTGCCGGCGTCTTCCACGTGCCCACCTTCTCGACAGCTCTCGCAAGATGAGTGACTGGATTGCAGAGGCGCGGCACAGCGCCATGACCGGAGGATCCAGTCGCGCTCAATGGCTACTCAGGTGGCGGCTAGAGCGGCGGCGAAACGTCCCAAATCTCGAAGCGATTGGGAAACCCGAACCAGATCATCTTGTTTGGCGGGGTTCCATTCATTCGAAAATCGAAGACCAGTCGAACCGTCTTGCCGCCGCAGGTTCCCGAAGACTGTGACCCCCTGAGAGACCGCTCCAGTTCGGGAAAAAACAGCTTCGCGAGGTCAGCTCTCTCGCCGCCGATGTTCTCAAACGACATGGACTGGACCGAGCCGTCGTTTGCAAGGAGAACCGCCGCGGTCAGGCTGATGCTGAGTCGCGCGGACTGCGCAATCGGAGGATAGACCGGTAACTGGAGACGCGTTACACACGACGCGTTCGACGGATCTTCCTGCAGGCGCGCGCACGACACACCTGCCAGTGCGAACGAGATTGCCAACGGCATCCACCACCCAATCCTGCATGCGCGCGTGCGTTTCATCTCACCTCCGCACCATAGTGTGAACGTCTTGATGATCGTACCGAACTTCTGGTCGAGCAGGTTGCGGTGCGTCTGACCAACATTGTCCTTGAAGCCGGGCCAGATGTTTGCGAGAGGCGGCTGTGGTCGCGTACGACCACGCGCGCTACCGGCAAATCCTGTCGGAGTGTGAAGTAGAGTAGTGGCGTTCGTTGGTCGGCGGCGATACTCGAGGTTCTTGAACAGGAGGTCAAGAGGTCAAGAGCGTACTCCTTCGAGTCTCTTGTTCTCCTGATCTCCTGTTCAAGATCTGTGTAGCGCCGAACAATCGTCAGCGCCGGCGGGACCTAAAACCCGGTTGGCCTGAGCCAGAAGCTCGCTTCCCACTTCCCCCCGGGAGGTATGTTCTGCAGCTCCTTATACAGTCCCTTGTGCGCGAGGTTCATCGAATCAGTGATGCCGACCATCGGCTCGAAGGCGATGAAGCCGCGATTGGCGACCGTTTCTTTGGCGCCTGTCAGCGCCACAGTCGGCGTTGACGGCGCAGCGGCAGGCGCAGCTGCTGGCGGACCACCGCGTCCACCACGTCCGCCACCGCCGCGCGCGTTGGCCGGGTTCGGCGAATACAAGACTATCGACCGGTAGTTCGGCCCAAGGAGGACATCGAGCCGCTGCGTCTTGCCCTTGACGCTCATGAGCGCGCGTCCCTGCGCGTCGCGATCGAGATCGCCGAAGACGTGATCGAGGTCGAAGTCCTTCAACGGGACCGCCCTGCGATCGGGGAAGAACTTGTCGGCGGGTTCCGTTTCGCCCGTCGGAATCTTGTTGTCCGCCAGCAGCCATCGCGCCTTCGCTCCGATCGAGAGCACCCAGTCCTCGCGGGTCGAGTCGGTCAACTGGAAGTACGGGTGAAACCCGATCGCCACCGGCATCGGCTCGATACTGAGATTCTCGATTTGTGTCCTGACCTCCAGCACGCCGTCGGACAGGCGGTAGGTCATCTCCAGAATGTGCGCGAAGGGAAACTGCTGCATCCACTGAGGATTGCGGTAGAAGTCGAGCCGGCTCGTGACCCAGGCGCTGTTGCCGTCGGCCTTCGCCTCGACCAGTTTCCAGTCCTTCGCCCCTGAGAGAAACCCGTGGATTGGAATGGTGCCGCGGACGTTTCCGAGCTCCATGTCGAAGTTGTACTTCTTCCCGTTCGCATAGAACGCCTGCTCGTCGAGCCGGTTCGCGAACGGCGCGAGCAGTGGTATGCCATTGAGTCCAGGCCTGGCGCGGAAGTCCTCGACGGTCGCAAACTGCACGCGGATGACGTTCTGTCCCTTGACGACCATCTCGTAGGCGTTGCTGACCGATGTCATCACCGACACCGTGATGTCGGCCCGCTCGTCGCGAAGCTGGACGATGTCGGCGGTCTGCTTCGCCGAGTAGCGAGCCTGCGCCTGCGCAGCGATCGGCAGGAGCACCGCGACGGCGATGGCGACGATCACTCCAGGACTCTGGTGATGCAGCTTCACTGTGTACTCCAGGGATCAGAGCTTCGCCAGAAACGCCTGGGTCCACTTCACGCTGGCTTCGACATCGGCGAGGTTACGTGCCTGCGGTGTCACCGCCGGATCCGGCGGGGCGGCAGGCGTGGGCTTGCCCTTGTCGCAGAGCGTCAGGAACCGCGCGAACTCCCAGGCCGGCGTCGACCTGTAAAGGTCCCAGAACGCTGGATCGCGGTAGTTGAACGTGCGCGGATTGCCGCTGACGATGACTTCGAGCGACACGGCCTTGCCCGGGCATTTCGCAATGTAGGTGCGGATGTAGTCTTCCATGCCCATGTTGCCTTCGCCCATCCGCGTCCATCGCACCGCGGCGCCCTCGGGCGTGTTCCAGAGCGCGCTGTCGCGCATGTGGCTCGTCAGCACGTACGGGGCAAGTGTCTCCAGCGTGAGATGCGGATCCTCGATCGTCCAGACGGGATTCCCCGAGTCGATGCAGACGCCGACGAATTCCGGGCCGGCCGCCTCGACCAGCCCCTTCAACTCACGCGCCTGCATGTCGCCGGCGTGGTTTTCGATCGCCACCTTGACGCCCGCATCCATGACCTTCGACCGCGAGTTCTTGAGTACGGCGACCATCGAGTCGATGTGCTTCTCGATGCCGCCTTTGCGGTCGGCGGCGCTGCCGAGCACGGCGCGGACGATGGGGGAGCGCACGATTTTGGCGGCGTCGACCATCCGCGCCAGCTGTTCTTCGGCGGTGCCCTGAGCCTTGTCGAACATCTCCGACGTCGGGCAAATCGATCGCATGCCGATTTCGAGATCGAGCCCGAGCTTGTCGGCGTAGGCCCGCACCTGGCGCAGGTTGTCCGGTTCGAGGTTTCCGAGGAATCGGATCTCGCTGAAGTGCACGACCTTGACGTTCCACTTCGCGGCAAAGTCCATCTGCTCGAACGGCGTCCACTTCTGCGCGCCGAGACTGTACATGTCCACGCCGAAGCGCACCGGTCCGGCCGGCGTCTGTGCCGTCGTCGAGCTTTCTGCCGTGCCTGGAGCGGTGGCGCCGAGCGCCAGTGTGGCCGCACCCAGGGTTTTCACGAACGTCCGTCGATCTGCCGGCATGTCATCCTTTGTGGGCACGAAACCCATCGCTTTCGTCAAGGGGACGCAGTTAAGAACAGGAAAAAATACTCCACACCGCCGCGCCCCTGCAACGGCTGTGGATCCTTGTCGATTTCGGCTACTCGTCTAGCGCTTGGGTTCGCCGGGAAGCGGGACGTGCACTGGATAGGCCTTCTCGCCCGCGAGCACTTTGATCGGCAGCCGATTCTCGCGAATTGGTATCGGACAGGTCGTATACGGATTGAACGCGCACGGCGGATTGTAGGCCTGGTTGAAGTCGAGCACGGTCGTCCCGTCGTCGAGCAGGTCGGCATAGAGGAAGCGCGCGGCCTCGTAGGTTTCCTGGCCGCTCGATGCGTCCCTGAACACGAAATAGAAGCGCTTCGGCCGGGTCGTGAACGGCCGCAGCCGAAGCGTCTGGCCGAGCAGCGTGAACTCGACGACGCCCTCGCTCTTGTACTCGTCGATCTCGCTGAAGGTGTTCAATACCTTGATCTGCTGCGGCTGCGCGTCCTTGATGAAGCGGCCGACGACGCGGTACTGGAGGTCGATGGGGAACCACGAGAAGCCAAGGAACCCCTTCGCCTGCGCGCTATTTGGATCGCGCACGCGGAGCGAGCGCGTATTGCCGCTGACATGAACGACCAGCCGGATATCGCCAACGACGAGCTCGTCGGCCTTCGGCACACGGTCGTCACGCAGGTCAATCGGACCGGTAACCGGCTGACCGTTGAGGGTGACTTGTGCGCCCACAGCAGGCTCGAACCGGACGATCTGGTTGGTGAGGACGAATCGGCCCAGCAGGGGCTGTGACGCAGCGGGAAGAACGATGTCGTTGGTCTCAGCGCTGCCCGCGGTGTTGGGCCCTGCTTTGAGCGGATGCAGGCCTGCGATAGTGACCCAGTCGCGCCGGTAGTCCTCTTCATGCTTGGCGCGCCATTTTTCGTTGACCGTCACCGGCGATTCCGTCGCGCCCACGACCTCGCGCTTCACAGGTTCGTTGCGACAGGCTGCGGTCAGGCCGACCGCAATCGTCAATACCGCGAGGACGTCTATCCGGCGTCGGCGAGTGATCACAGTTAGATCGTATGTGATGGTCCTATCAAGTCAATCGGCCGCGGTTCAACCGAAGAACTCCTCAACGCTCTGGTACTGAAAACCGAGCCGACGAGCGAAGCCAGGGTCCTGCGGACCCGCGCCGACGTAGATGCACTGCGTCGGGTCGAGGCGGTGACGCTCGATGAGCATGACGCCAAGGCCCGGCAACGGTTTCCGGCACCAGCAGACCGGTGGTCCCGCGGCGTGGGGGCAGTATTCGATTTCGATCTCGAGACCGAGGAATTTCTGCATCCGCTCGAAGCCGGCGCGGACTTCGTCGGCGCTCATGGACTTGTCGGCGACCTCCGGCTGCCACGACAACCCCAGCACACGCCAGCCATCGTCCTGATACCGGCGCAGCACGCCGCCTCGCTCGGCAAACACCTCCTCATTACTCGTCTCGGGGCTTGTCCCGGGGCTCGATCGGCTCCGGCGCAGCACGCCATCGCACCAGACGAGCACGGCTCGCTCACGGAGAGAGCTGTCGCGCGCGCGCACGAACGGCGTTTGCTCGATCCGTGAGAAGCCTTCGGATGGGTGGGGAGGCTCGAGCTCTCGCTGATAACGGAACAGCACTGCCGGACCAAAGGCCGCCACGTCACGCTTTGAGATCGTGCGCATCTCTTCAGGGTCGAGCAGCCGTCCGTACTTTGCCACGATGCGCTGCACTGCGTTGACCTGCGCGTCTTCGAGGCTGGTCGAAAGAAAAACGCATCGCACCGGCAGCCCGCGCTTGGTTGCGGCGGCGACGACGCGCGCGCGCGATTGCCGCGACCCGTACGTGTTGTCGAGAACGATGCGAGAAGAGCCAGCGGCGATCAACCTGTCGAGCTGTGGGAGAAGGTCGGCCAGCGAGCCTCCGGCAGCGTCGCGATTCAGGCGATCGTACCCCTTGGCGACGAACGTCGCTGCGGCCGTGCTCTTACCCGCTCCGGGTAGGCCCATGATCAGGACGATTTCGGCATCGCGCCCTGAAGCGACTACCGGGCGGACGCTCGCGTTCCCCGGCTGAAACACTCGCCTCGCCGCGAACCGCTCGTCGAGCGAGGCGCGGTCGTCGTCTGTGAGAGTGATCGCGCTCGCGCGCGCGATTGACTGCACACTGTCCACGCGTGTGGCCCCTGCCACAGGGATCACCAGCGGTGAGAGATCGCTCAACCAGGCGATCGCGATCTCGAACGCGGTAGTACCGTGCCTCGCAGCCAGATCGGCGAGTAGCGGTTCGGTTAGCGTCCGGTGCCGCCGCTGGACTCCGCCAATCGGGCGGTAGGCCAGGAGCGGGATATCGTGCGCCACGCAGTATCCTGCGACGCCATTCAAGAGACTCTCGTCCTTCCAGACATTCAGCTCGATCTGGACTGCATCAATCTCGGTAATGCGGCGAGCCTCCTCGATCTGCCCAACGTTCACGTTGCAGAGCCCGATGAATTCGATGCGGTCGTCTCTCTTGAGCGCTGCGAGCGCCCTGACGCTCGTTGTCAGCGGTATCCGAGGGTCCGGAGCATGAAGTTGATAGAGGTGAATGCGTTCGACGCCGAGCGCGCGGCGGCTCGTTTCGCAGGCCGCGATCAGGTGGCGCGCCCGTCCGTCGGGGATCCATCCGCCCTGCGGCCGCGTCAGGCCACCCTTGGTCGCGACGCGAATGCGGGATTGCTCGCCGGGCCAGGATGCGATCGCCCGCGCAATCAGTCGTTCGTTGTGCCCCACATCGTCAGCGCCGAGGCAATAAGCGTCTGCCGTGTCGAGGAGTGCGATTCCGGCATCGAACGCGGCATGCAGGACTGCCAGCGCCCGATCGTCGTCGCGATCTGGCTCGGTCGACAGACGCATGCAGCCGAGCGCAACGCGCGGAACTGGCGCCGCGAAACGCGATGTTGCACTCACAGTCGCATCGTGAAGACCAGAAATGATGCCGAGCCAGCCACGATGGCGAGCCAACCCCAACGGCGCTGACCCGGCAGCTCCCACCACATGTAGAGGCCGGACGCGATCCACACGATCATCGCCACCACGACGACGTCGACGACGACGCTCCACGAAAGGGCGAGGGCGCCTTCGTGGTCGAAGCCGCCGCGAGCGTGCATCCCGGTCAGGAAATGGTCCCAGCGAAACCGCCGGTCCTCGACCGTGAGCTTCTTCTGATCGACGTAGTACTTCAGCTGCGTCGATTTCCAGAACGAGTACGAGTAGACGTTTATTTGAGTGGGGCTCTGCCGATACGTCCCGAAGCTCGAACTGTCGACGCCGGCCTCCGTCAGGAGCGTTCGGCCGAATGCTCTGAGGCCGGCCGTATCTTCCGGAACAGGCACGTCCAAAATGCGCTCGGCGCGGAGCGTCCATAACGGCAGGCCCGTGGCGGCATCAAGCCGGTCGAAGTACTGACTGTGCGCGAACGGCACCGATGAGATGCCGTACATGAAGAACCAGGGGAGCAACGCGAGCCCCAGGTACAGATGCAGCCGTCGATTGAGATGCGAGTACGTCACGCCTGACTCTCCTCGTCAACGAACCTTTGACCCTACAAGAGGAGCAAATACAACGTGAACAGGCTGGCACCACCGAACACTGCCGCCAGCCCGAGCGGGCGAGTCAGCTTCATCTCCCACCACATCCAGAGGCCCGACAGCACCCAGAACACCATCGTCAGGATGACGAGGTCGACGGTGACCGCCCACACGGTGTCGAGCGCGTACCCGGTGGCGTAACCTCGTCGCCGGTGAAAGCGTTCCAGGAACGCGTTTGGACGGGGTTGCATCCGTTCGATGAGGAGGGTGCGGTCCGCTGGAGAATAGGTGAGACGCCGGGGTGCGATCAGGTCGTTCCGGTTGATCGCAATCGTTCCGTCCTGCCGTCGCGAAACGGCGTGCGCACCATCGAGTCCGACCGACGCCAGGATCTGCTGCGAAATAGTTCTCAGCTGGGCGTTCTCAGGGAAAACGCCTTCGTAGACGAGCCGCCGCTCGGTCACGAACGGCACCGGCCCTTCTCCGAAGCGGTTGACGAAGAACGCGCGGTGGTTCATGACGAGCGTGCTGAGCGCGTACATCAGGATCCAGGGAAAGAAGAAGAGCGCGAGGAACATGTGAACACGCCGAACGATTGTCGAGATCGTCATCGACTCCCTCAGAGTTAGTTGGCCCCGCGCCGCAACACGAGTTTCGCCGCCACGAGCGTCGCCAGAATGATGCCCGTCATCAGCACGCCATACCCGGTCAGCGGGGCCAGCAACACGGCGCCGGCGGCGATCGGCCCATACGCCCTCGTCGCTCGATACTCGGGCCGGTCGTGAAGGACCCACAGGCAGAGCAGGTAGATCGCCACGGGTATCGCGACGGCCGCGCCGGCGGCGGACGCGCCGATCTTCGCGTGATGTGTCGCGTAGTCAACGTTGACGGCCAGTCCGGCGCCAACGGCCGCCGCAGCGGCAAACACCAGGTAGTGGCCGTAACCCCAGACGATCGCCTTGCGGGAGCTGGTCAACAGATCGTGAACCGGGCGATCGAAGTACACCCACCACATCGAGAAGACAATGAGCAGCCCGCCGATGATGAGCGGTGTCAGAGCAGGGAGGGCCTCGCCGGAGGCAAGGGCGGACTGGACAGCCACGGTCGCGGAGAGAATCGATTCGCCAAGCACGATCAGCGTCAGGAGGCCGTATCGTTCGGAGATGTGCTGCGGATGCCAACTCGTTGGCGTGGTCCGCTCCGCCCAGATCGGGACCACGAGTTCGAGTGCCGCGAGCAAGAGGAAGCCGGGCACCCAGAGGGTCGGAATCCACAGCATGCCGACCCACGCGATCTGCATGATCGTGATTCCTAGCGCGTATCGCCGCGCCGCGACGCGATGGCCCGGATCCGCCGCCGCCGCCCTCAGCCACTGCGCGACCATGGCCATCCGCATCACCACATAGCCGGCAATCGTGGCCAGGTTGGGCACGCGGTCTTCGAACATTGCCGGCACGCCTCCCGCCAGGATGAGCGCGCCTGAGATCTGCACGAATACCGCCAGCCGGTAGGGCACGTCGTCGCTGTCGTACGCCGACGCGAACCACGTGAAGTTCATCCACGCCCACCAGATCGCGAAGAAGACCATCAGGTATCCGAAAAGGCCCTGGAGCGCGTGAGCTTCGCTAATCGCGTGGTGCAGCCCGTTCGCCGCCTGGGCGATTGCGACGACGAAGACGAGATCGAAGAGAAGCTCGAGCGGTGTCGCCGCGCGGTGGGCCTCATGCGGTGAGCGGGCCCGCATTGGCGCGTGCAGCCGTGCCCCCGGGATCGGCGTGTGCGATGCGGACGTCATTGAATGGTCGCGATCTTATCCCTTGTCCTTCACGCCCGTCCTCCAAGGGTGTACGCTATCGTGGTCGACTGATGTTTCCCTACCACGACGAAAACGAGACGCAGCGGCCGGCCTACGTCACGATGGTCCTGGTGGCCATCAACGTCCTGGTCTGGATTGTGGTGCAGGGCGCGGGCTCGTCCGTGCCGCTTGCGACATCGGTCTGCAACCTTGGCCTCATACCCGGAGAATTGACCGGCGCGCTGACCCCGGGCACTGGATTCCCGATGGGCGATGGGCTGGTCTGCCTGGCCGATCCCGGCCGTCAGCCGCTGAACGTCCTGACCTCGATGTTCCTGCATGGGTCCTGGATGCACCTGCTCGGGAACATGTGGTTTCTCTGGTTGTTTGGCAACAACGTGGAAGACGCGATGACGCGGCCGCGATTCGTCGTCTTTTATCTGCTGAGCGGACTGGCGGCGGCGTTACTGCAGGTCGTCGTCGACCCGGCCTCGGCGATTCCGATGGTTGGAGCGTCGGGCGCGATCAGCGGCGTCATGGGTGGCTACCTCATCCTCTATCCGAGGGTTCGCGTGTTCACGCTGCTGCCGCTCGGATTCTTCATGACCACCATTGCTCTCCCGGCGTGGGTCATGCTCATTTACTGGTCCGTGCTGCAGCTGGTCGGCGGGTTCGCGCGCTTCGGCGGCGAGGGCGGCGGCGTGGCCTTCTGGGCGCACGTCGGCGGATTCATCGCCGGTGTCGTTCTGGTGAAAATGTTCGAAAGACCTGACCATCTGCTCGCGCATCGCGCGCATCACTGGCAGCCCGGACGCGTCGGCTGGCGCTGATCCGCCGTCTAGGCTTCTCATGACCGACGACGACTTTCGTGACATCGCGCTCAGCATGAACGGCGCGATCGAAGGCTCGCACATGGGTCACCCAGACTTCCGCGCCAACGGGCGAATCTTTGCTACGTTACGCATGGGGCGCAAGGGGCACACCCTCGACCAGATCGGCATGGTCAAGCTCTCGCCAGAGGAGCAGCGTGAGGTGATGTGCGACCACCCACG
The DNA here is from genome assembly GCA_963773005.1 of uncultured Acidobacteriota bacterium. Classification (GTDB taxonomy): domain Bacteria; phylum Acidobacteriota; class Vicinamibacteria; order Vicinamibacterales; family 2-12-FULL-66-21; genus DATBJJ01. The sequence goes on along the minus strand of CAVYZR010000006.1, from coordinate 1,231,154 downwards.
CGCGTTCGAGCCGTCGCCAGGCGCATGGGGCCGGCAGGGCTGCACGGATGTCCGGCTCGAGGTCGCCTCGAGGGCGGCCGTGCGTGGGGCGATGGTTCTCGCATGGGAGGCGGTTGTCGCGAAACCGCCGGCGCCGAAGCGCAGAGCCAAAAAGAAGCCGGGCAAGCTGATTATCGTTATTGGCGGGCTTGGCCTGATTGGCGCGCTCTCCGGTCGGACCGGCATGACGGTCAGCGGCCAGACCGGCGGGCCGCTCCTGGCGCCGCGCTCGTCGGAAGCGGCGGTTGCGTCGGTAGCACGCGTCGACTTCCGCTTCCAGATTCGGCCGCTGCTGTCCGACCGATGTTTCCGCTGCCACGGCCCGGACGCCTCCAAGCGGAAGGCCAAGCTCCGTCTCGACACTCGGGAAGGAGCGTTCAAAGATATTGGCGACGGCTGGTCGATCGTCAAGCCAGGCGATCCTTCGCGGAGCGAGCTCATCCGCCGGATCAACTCGGACTTTGAAGACGACGTGATGCCGCCGGCCGAATCGCACCTGTCGCTGTCGGAGGGGGAGAAGGCGCTGCTGAAGCGTTGGATCGTCGAAGGCGCGGACTACCAGCCGCACTGGTCCCTCATCCCGGTTCACACCGTCGATGTGCCGGCGTCCGACAGCGGGACTGCCCCGACCAATCCGATCGATGCGTTTGTGCGCGCGCGGCTGGCGCGCAGCACCGACGGTGAATCGTGGCGTCCCGCGCCTCGGGCATCTCCCGAGACGCTTCTGCGTCGCCTCGCCTTCAATCTCACCGGTCTTCCACCGACGCCTGCCGAGATCGAGGCATTTACCGCCGACCGATCGCCGACTGCGTACGCGCGCGCGGTCGAGCGGTATCTCGCCTCGCCGGCCTATGGCGAGCGGATGGCGATGGATTGGCTCGATCTCGCCCGCTACGCCGACACCTACGGCTATCAGGCCGACGTCGAGCGCGACATGTCGCCGTACCGCGACTGGGTGATTGGAGCCTTCAACCGAAATCTTCCCTACGATCAGTTCCTGGTCTGGCAGCTCGCCGGTGATCTCCTGCCGAACGCGACGCGCGAGCAACGCGTCGCGACCGCCTTCAATCGGCTGCACCGGCAGACCAACGAAGGCGGAAGCATCGAAGCCGAGTTTCGCACCGAGTACGTCAGTCGATCGCGTGAACACCTTCGGGACGGCCATGCTCGGCCTCACCCTCGAATGCGCGCGCTGCCACGATCACAAGTTCGATCCGATCACACAGCGCGACTACTACTCGCTGTTTGCTTTCTTCAACAACATCGACGAATCCGGACTGTACTCGCACTTCACCAACGCCACTCCGTCACCGTCGCTGCTCTTGTGGTCCGATCGCGCGAAGCAGCAACACGACTCCGTTACCCGCCGCATCGCTGCGACGGAGGCCAGGCTCACCGCACTCTCCGCCTCGGCGCGTCCGGCGTTTGCGGCCTGGCTCAAGACGGCGCAGGTCACCCAGCCACAACCGATCGCCCATCTGGCGTTCGACGTTGTCCACGGTGACCAAACACCAGACAACGTGCTGAGTGCAGCGGCTCAGATTCAGGACGGGGTCGTGCCGGTCAGGGAAGCGTCGATTGCCGCGCTGCGGTTCAGCGGCGACAGCCCCGTTGTCCATGCGGATCTGCGGCCGTTTGTCCGCACCGACGCCTTCTCCTTGAGTCTCCGACTCAAGCCGACCGAGAAGCAGGACCGGGCAGTGATCCTGCACCAGTCCCGCGCCTGGTCTGATGCCGGGAGCCGAGGGTTCGAGCTGACGCTTGACGAGGGCCGGCCGTTTTTTGGCCTCATTCATTTCTGGCCGGGGAATGCCATCGCCGTCCGTGCCAGGCAGTCGCTGCCCCTCAACGAATGGTCGCGCCTGGTCATCACCTACGACGGCTCGAGTCGGGCCTCAGGCATTCGGTTGTATCTGAACGAAGCGCCGCTCGAGACCGAGACTCTGCGCGATCACCTCTACAAGGACATCAGCTACCGGCGCGAGGCCGGCGACCGATCCGCCGACACGCATCCGCTGACGATTGGGGCCCGCTTTCGCGACAGCGGTTTCAAGAACGGGTTGATCGACGACCTGCAGGTGTTCGATGTCTGCCTGACGGCGGTGGAGATTGGCGGAACCATACGGCGTGATCCAGGCGACGCGGCCGGCCTCGCATATTTTCTCGCCAGGCATCACCAACCATCGGTGGCGGCGCGTGCCGAGCTGCGGGCGCTTCGCGAGCAGGAGAACCAGCTGGTCGCGGACATTCCCGAGATCATGGTGATGGAGGAGATGCCGACGCCGCGTCCCGCGCACCTCCTCGCTCGCGGTGCCTACGACGCGCCTAGCATCGTCGTGTCGCGCGAGACGCCGCCAAGCCTTCCGCCATTCCCGAGCGATCAGCCGCGCAATCGACTCGGCCTTGCGCGCTGGCTCGTCGATCGCCGAAATCCGCTGGCCGCCCGCGTGGTCGTGAACCGGATCTGGCGGATGCACTTCGGCCGCGGCCTCGTCGGATCGCAGGAAGATTTCGGCAGCCAGGGCAAGCTGCCAACCAATCCGGCGTTGCTCGACTGGCTCGCGGGCCGGTTCATGGATGAAGGATGGGACGTCAAAGCACTTCACCGACAGATTGTTTCTTCTGAGACGTTCGGGCAGTCGTCGCAGGCGCCGCGCGAACTGATCCTCCACGACCCGGACAACCTGCTGCTGGCACGCGGACCGAGAACGCGGTTGATGGCCGAGGAGATTCGCGACAGCGCGCTCGCCGCGAGTGGTCTCCTCAACCGTACCATTGGCGGCCCGAGCGTCAAGCCCTATCAACCTGCTGGCCTCTGGGAACAATCCGGTACCGGCAAAACGTACGTTCAGGACATGGGACTCAAGCTCTACCGCCGCAGCCTCTATACATTCTGGAGACGCACGTCGCCGCCGCCCTCGATGCTGACCTTCGACGGCGTCTCTCGCGAAGTCTGCACCGCCCGGCGCGACATCACTGCGACACCGCTGCAGGCCCTCGTGCTGCTGAACGATCCGCAATTCGTCGAGGCTGCGCGCGTCCTTGCCGAGCGCCTGCTGACGAGGTTCCCGAATGAACCAGACACCCGGGCGAGCGAAGCGTTCCGCGCGCTCATCGGCCGCCAGCCGGACGAGACCGAGGCGCGCATACTCGCGCAGCTGTTCGCCGAACAGAAGGCGCTCTTCAGTCGAAACCCTGAAAATGCGAGCCGCTGGCTGAGCGCAGGCGATTCGAGCTGGGATGAAACGCTGCCCCGGGCGGACTTTGCGGCGATGGCGACGGTTGTGAGCGCGATCATGAATATCGAAGAATTCGTGGTGCTGCGATGAACTGCGACAAATGCACAGGCGCCGTGCCGGCGGCGGGAATGTCGCGCCGCAGCCTACTCGGTCGATTCGGGATGGGACTTGGCGGGATCGCCCTGGCGAATCTCGTCAACCCTACGCGTGCCTTCGCCGGAATCGGCCAGGACCGTGGAGTGTTGGGTGGCCAACTGCATGTGCCGGCGAGGGCGCGCCGCGTCATCTACCTGTTCATGGCTGGCGGGCCCTCGCAGATGGAGACGTTCGACTACAAGCCGTTGCTCAGGCAGCGCAACGGCGAGCAGCTGCCAGACTCGGTCAGACAAGGCCAGCGCCTCACCGGTATGTCTGGCAATCAGTCGTCATTGCCGCTCGCTGGCTCTCAGTTCGGGTTCGGTCAGCATGGAGCAAACGGCACGTGGGTCGGCGATCTGCTGCCTCACACAGCCGGCATCGTGGACGACTTGTGCATCGTGCGCTCGATGTTCACCGACGCGATCAACCACGATCCCGCGATCACGTTTTTCCAGACCGGCTCGCAGATCGCCGGCCGGCCGAGCATGGGTTCGTGGATTCACTATGGCCTCGGCAGCGACAACGAGGACTTGCCGGCGTTTGTCGTGCTGATTACGCCCGGCAAGGTCGATCAACCTTTGTATTCGCGCCTCTGGGGCAACGGCTTTCTTCCATCACAACATCAGGGCGTGCAGTTTCGCAGTGGCAAGGACGCGGTGCTCTATCTCGGCAATCCCGATGGCGTAACGCGTGAAGGCCGCCGGCTGATGCTCGACCGGTTGCGCGAATTGCAGGCACACGCAGCCGAACGCCTCGGGGATGCGGAGGTGGACGGCCGCATCGCCCAATACGAGATGGCGTATCGCATGCAAGCCAGCGTGCCAGGCGTGATGGACGTCTCAGATGAAACGGCGGAGACCTTCGCCCTCTACGGCAAGGACTCGAGCACTCCCGGAACCTTCGCCGCCAACTGTCTGCTCGCGCGCCGGCTGGCCGAGCGGGGCGTGAAGTTCATCCAGCTGTATCACCAGGGCTGGGATCAGCACGACAATCTGCCGCGCGACATCCAGAGGCAGTGCCGCGAGACCGATCAGGCCAGCGCGGCGCTCATCACCGATCTGAAGCGGCGCGGCCTCCTCGACGACACGCTCGTCGTCTGGGGCGGAGAGTTCGGACGGACCAGCTACTCGCAGGGCAAGCTCACCGCCACCAACTACGGCCGCGATCACCACCCGCGCTGCTTCACCGTGTGGATGGCCGGAGGAGGCGTGAAGCCTGGCCTGGTCTATGGCGCCACCGACGATTTCAGCTATAACGTTACTGACGGCGGTGTGCACGTGCACGACTTCCATGCGACGCTGCTGCATCTTCTGGGAGTCGATCACGAGCGGCTGACCTACTTCTATCAGGGCCGCCGCTTCCGACTGACCGATGTGCACGGCAAGGTCGTCACGCCGTTGCTGGCGTGAGGTGACCGCGGGATTTCGGAGAAGACGGAGATCACGGGTTTCACCACGAAGGCACGGAGAACACGGAGACGCACGGAGGGCTGTCGAGCTGCAGACTGCTTGGACGCCGGCCGTAGGCCGGCGTAGGGGTGACGCGAGAGACCGCGATCGCAAGCACCCGTGTAGTTCAGTCGGTGCTTGCGATCGCGGTCTCTCGCATCGCCCCACCGCGCGTCGCGCGGTCCAAGCAGTCTCTATCTAACGCAAGCAACGACTAGAACTCGAGTGGCCGCTCAGACCTCGAGAGACAACAGCGTGGAGGAGAGTGCAGCGGGACACCCTCCGTGCGTCCCCGTGCGCTCCGTGCCTCCGTGGTGAACTCCGTTGACTCCGTCACCTCCGTCATCAGTGATACGCACAACTAGGAGACTCAATGGCCCTCACCGTCACGAAAGACCTCGTCCTGCCGAGCACCGTCACCGGCTCGTGGCCCAGGCCGCGATGGTTCGACGTCAGCATGTGGGCCAAGTCGCTCGACACGTGCATGCTCGACATCCGGTTTCGCGAGAAGTTCCAGGACGCCCTGGCGGTTGTGATCAGCGACGAGGAACGGGCCGGCCTCGATATCCTGACGCACGGCGACTTTCATTGCGACGAAGACTTCGGCGGCCGCAGCTGGCATCACTACCCGCTCCAACGCTGGACCGGCTTCGAAGGCGATCACCTCCAGTCCGAGGAGACGCGCAGCGAGTGGCTGCGGTATCCGCCAGGGACGCTCCTCAACGAGATCTACACCGGTTGGCGCTGGCCGCGCGTGACCGGCAAGATCGAGCATCGCCCGCTCGACTACGCCAAGATCTGGCGCCTCGCGCAGAGCAAGACACAGAAGCCGGTCCGCTTCGGCACCTGCTGCTCGCAGGTGATGGGCCTCTTTCTCGACATTCACACCGACCAGTACCAGGACAACCGCGAGGTCGTCTGGGACATGGCGGTCGCGATGAACACGGAGCTCCTGGCGCTTCGGGACGCCGGTTGCCGCTGCATCCAGATCGAGGAACCAACGTTGCACTTCATGGCCAACACCTTCGGCGCCAAGCACGAGAAGGTCAAGTTCATGGTCGAGTGCTACAACCGCGAGGTCCAGGGGCTCGACGATGTGGAGATCTGGATCCACACCTGCTGGGGCAATCCCAACATGCAGCGCGTGATGGAGGACACGAGCTACAAGGCGTCGTTCGAGTTGTATCTGAACGAGCTCAGGGGCGACGTGTGGACGATCGAAACCAAGGATCGTCAGTTCCGGGACATCGAACTGTTCGGTCGCTACAAGGGCAAGCTGCCGAAGAAGATCTGCATCGGCGCGGTCAGCCACCGCACGCTTCAGGCCGACCGCGCCTCAGAGGTCGCCGACTCCATCCGCACCGCGCTCGAACACGTCGCCCCCGAACAGTTGATCGTGTCGAGCGACTGCGGGTTCGGGCGACAGGGCTGCAACCGGGAGATCGCGTTTCATAAGGCGAGCGCCATCGCTCAGGGTTGCAACATCATTCGCAAGGAGCTCGGGCTCGCGACGACCTACATTCCTGCCGCCGACCCGGCGCTTCAGATTGACATCGTTCCCAAGACGGCGTCGCGCTGACCTCGTCATCCCTTCAGCGACGCCGCAACGATCCGCTGCGCCTCGTTGACGATCTCCTGCAGGTGCGCCTGGCTCCTGAAGCTCTCCGCGTAGATCTTGTAGATGTCTTCGGTTCCGGATGGTCTCGCCGCAAACCAGCCACTCGCCGCGACGACTTTCAGGCCATCGATGGGCGCGTCGTTCTCGGGCGCGCGGGTCAGTGTCACCAGGATTGGCTCGCCAGCCAGGCTGGTCGCTGGCACCGCGTCCGGCGAGAGCTTCTGCAGCTGCGCCTTCTGCTGCGGCGTCGCGGGCGCATCGATCCGCGTGTAGTGCGGCGCGCCATACCTGGCTTCGAGCTGCCGATAGTGCTCCCCGGGATCCTTGCCGGTGCGCGCCGTGATCTCAGCGGCCAGGAGCGCCATGATCACACCGTCTTTGTCCGTCGTCCACACCGTGCCATCGCGACGCAGAAAGCTGGCGCCGGCGCTCTCTTCCCCACCAAAGCAGATGCGGCCCTCGTAGAGCGGCGCCGCGAACCACTTGAAGCCAACCGGCACTTCCGCAAGGCGACGACTGGCACCAGCGGTGACGAGATCGATCATCGTGCTGCTGACGACGGTCTTGCCAATGGCCGCGTCGGCCGGCCAGGCCGGCCGGTGGGCGAGCAGATACTGGATGGCAACCGCCAGGTAATGATTCGGATTCATCAATCCAGCCGACGCCGTCACGATGCCGTGTCTGTCGGCATCCGGATCGTTGCCAACCGACACCTGAAAACGATCCTTCAGCGCCACCAGGCCCGCCATCGCGTAGGGACTCGAACAGTCCATCCGGATTCTGCCGTCGTGGTCGAGCGTCATGAATGAAAACGTCGGGTCGATGGCGGAGTTGACGATCGTAATCCTCAGGCCGTGGCGCGCCGCGATCGCCTGCCAGTAGGGAAGCGACGCGCCACCCAGTGGATCGACGCCGATGGTCACACCGGCATCGCGGATCGCGTCGATGTCGACGACCGCGTTCAAATCGTCGACGTAGGGGAGTACCAAGTCCTCATGATGCGTCGTTGACGCTTTCGTTGCGTCGGCGAGCGGCACGCGCGTAACGGCGCTGTTCTTTGCGGCGAGCAGCTCGTTCGCTCGCTGCTGAATCCGCCCCGTCACGTCCGTGTCAGCCGGACCGCCGTGCGGCGGGTTGTACTTGAAGCCACCGTCCTCGGGCGGGTTATGCGATGGGGTGATCACGATGCCGTCGGCCAGGTGGGTCGAGCGGCCGTGATTACGCGCCAGGATCGCCCGGGAAATGACGGGTGTCGGCGTGAACCCGCCGTCGCGTTGGATGATGGTCTCGACGCCGTTGCCCGCTAGAACTTCGAGGGCAACGTCCTGCGACAACGCCGACAAGGCGTGCGTGTCCATGCCCATGTAGAGCGGGCCGTCGATCGATTGGCCCGCCCGATAATCGCAAATCGCCTGGGTGATCGCGGCAATGTGCGCGGCGGTCAGGCTGCCGTCGAGCGGCGTCCCGCGATGACCGCTGGTGCCAAACTTGACCCGCTGCCGTGCGTCGCTCAGATCGGGCGATCGATCGAGAAACTCGCGCTCGAGCCTCGCGACATCGATGAGAACGTCGGCAGGCGCAGGTTTGCCCGCCAGCGGATGCAGTGCCATGGCTGCGTCCTCCGTAGATCCACCCCAATATATGCGAACCCGGAAGAGCAAGACCTCACAGGAGTCCAGGAGATCAGGAGACACTGGTGAGGATTGCTCCTGATCTTGTGGCCTCCCGTTTTCTTGAATCAGGAGAGATCTTCAATCTACTTGCTGCGATAGCCTTGAGCATGTCGTTCTCGCATTCCTCCCGCGGCCGACTCACCCTCAAGGATCTCGGTCGGTTCCCAGGCGATACGCTCTTCGATCGCCTGGGTCGGACGGTGTGCGATGCGGGCTGCCTCCCGCGCAAGGAGCTCTACGAGGCCTGGGAATTGGCGCGGCGCACGCGCCGGCTCTTTCGCGGCGGACGGATCGTCGACCTCGGCGCCGGTCATGGACTGCTCGCGCAGGTGATGCTGATCCTCGACGACACGTCTCCGAATGCACTGATCGTCGACAAGTCGCTGCCTGTGTCGAGCGCGCGATTACACAAGTCGCTGGTGAGGCAATGGCCGAGGTTGTCTGGACGCATCACGTTCCTGGCACGCGCGATCGACGATGTCGAGATCGGGCCGGCTGACGTGGTGGTGTCAAGCCACGCGTGCGGAAGGCTGACCGACCACGTGCTCGACCGCGCCGTGGCCGCGACCGCGCGCGTCGCCGTCCTGCCGTGTTGCCACGATCTTGCGGCCTGTGATGCGGGCGCGCTGTCTGGATGGGTCGACGGTCCCGTCGCGATCGATATCATGCGCGCCGTCCGTCTCGAACAACGCGGTTATCGCATCTGGACGCAGCGCATTTCGGCTGACGTCACCCCGAAGAACCGGCTTCTGCTCGGCGCACCGGTCGAGGGCATCTGGCCACAGCCCAAAGCACTTCACCGCTGAGCACTCAGAGGCCGCAGAGCAATTCATGGTTTCTCTGCGTTCCTGGCGCTCTCAGCGGTGAAGGGCTTTATCCGGTGAGGGCGGCTGCGGTGGGCTCGGAACCCGTAAACCGTTCGGGGCCCCTTCCCGTCAAAGTAAGGCGATGAGCACCCTTCTGTCTGATCTGCGTTTTGCCCTCCGCGGGTTGCGTCGGAGCCCACTGTTCACGATCGTCGCGATTTTGTCGCTGGCCCTGGGAATTGGCGCAAATTCCGCGATCTTCACGCTCATCGATCAGGTGCTGCTCCGGAAACTGCCCGTGACCAGACCTGATGAGCTGGTCATGCTCTATCAGCAGGGTGCCCACAACGGCAGCAATATGGGCCAGCGGATGCACTCGTATCCGATCTACCAGGACTACCAGCAGCGCGCCGAACCGCTTGCGGAGGTGCTGTGCCGCCGCCTGGTCCCCGCATCGGTGAGCGTCGACAATCGCACCGAACGCCTGCAGGCCGAGGTGGTCTCGGGAAACTACTTTTCGATGCTGGGGGTCAAGCCCGCGATCGGGCGCGTCTTCAATTCACAGGACGACGATCAGGTCTACCAGGGGCATCCGGTTGTCGTGTTGAGCTACGACTACTGGGTCAGCCGGTTTGCGGGCGACCCAAAGGTCATCGGCAAGAAGATCTACGTCAACGATTCGCCGATGACGATCGTCGGCGTGTCAGCGGCGGGATTTGCAGGCATCGATCCCACCCAGTCGCCGCAGATTCGAGTGCCGGTGCTCATGAAGGCTGTGATGATGCCCGAGTGGACCTGGCTGCGGCCCGACGATCGGCGCGCGCGCTGGGTGCAGGTCTTCGCCCGCCTGAAACCTGGCTACACGGTTGAATCCGCGGCCGCGCCACTGCAGGGCCTCTTCACGCAGATCCGTACTTACGAATCGACACTTCCCGCCGCGAAAGACTGGTCGGCGTTTTCGCGCGACCGGTTCATGAAGGGGCAGTTGCTCGTGACGTCCGCGGCGATGGGCTACTCGCCGCTCCGCAACGACTTCTCGACGCCGCTCGTCGTGCTGATGTGCATGGTCGGGCTGGTCCTCCTGATCGCCTGCGCCAACGTCGCGAATCTGCTCATCGCTCGCGGATTCATGCGGCAGAGGGAAATCGCTGTCCGCCTCTCGCTCGGCGCGTCGCGTGGCCGGCTGGTGAGGCAGTTACTCGTCGAGAGCCTGGTCCTGTCGTGCGCGGGCGGCGTCGTCGGCCTCATCCTCTCGTTCGTGCTGACACGGGGGCTGCTGGCCCTGATCCCTTCCGACGGACAGCCGCTCCTCATCCGGCCTGAGCCCGATCCGCGCATCCTGGCATTCACACTCGGCCTGACCTGTCTCACCGGGATCGTCTTCGGGCTCCTTCCGGCGCTACGCGCGAGCCGGCCGGATCCGTGGACGACGTTGAAGGATACCGTCGGGTCGATCGCCGGCACCGGCGGGTCGCTCTTCCTGCGAAAGGGGCTCGTGACGGCGCAGGTTGCGCTGAGCTTCCTGCTGCTTTTCGGCGCCGGTCTCTTTGTCCGCAGCCTCCAGAACCTGCAGGGCACCGAAACAGGTGTGGCGCTCGACAATCTCATCACCTTCCAGCTGTCGCCGGCGCTCAACGGCTACGACACTCCACGCGCCGTCCAGTTCTATCAGAACCTCCTCGAACGCCTGGGTTCGGCGCCGGGCGTCACGTCGGCCGGGATTGCCGCCGTACCGATCCTCAGTGGTAGCGAGTGGGACAGCTCGATGTCGGTCGAGGGTCATCGCCCGACTGACGGGGAGGACATGCAGGCGTTCATGAACGCGCTGTCGCCTGGCTATTTCAAGACGATGAAGATCCCGTTCCTCGAAGGCCGTGACTTCGAGCGAATGGACTTCAAGGAGAATTCGAACGTTGCGATCGTCAATCGGAAATTTGCCGACCACTTTTTCAAGGGCACGAGCGCCGTCGGCAAGCACCTCGGGCAGGGCGTCGGGCCAAACACCAAGTTGACCATCGAGATCGTCGGCGTCGTTTCCGATTCGCTCTACGAGGGTCCGAGAGAGGGCGTGCGGCGGCAGGTATTCGTCCCTCACTTCGGGTCGAGCAGCGCCGCGATCTATGTTCGCACGACGATGCCTTCGTCGGCGGCGTACAGCCTCGTCCGTGGCGAAGTGCGGCAGCAGGATGCGACGATGCCGGTCTACGACCTCAAGACGCTCGAGGCGCAGCTCGACGAGACGCTCCTGACCGACCGGTTGATCGCATTGCTGTCGGCGGGGTTCGGGCTGCTCGCCACTGTGCTCGCATCGGTCGGCCTCTACGGCGTGATGGCCTTCGTTGTCGCACGTCGCAAAAAAGAGCTGGGCATCCGCCTTGCGCTCGGCGCACAGCCCGGCCTCGTCATCTGGCTCGTCATGCGCGAAGTGCTGGTGCTGCTCGCTATCGGTCTGGCTATTGGGATTCCGGCCGCCCTGCTGCTTGGACGTTACGTCTCGTCCCAGCTCTACGGCATCCAGGCGCACGATCCGTTGATCGCGAGCTCGACGACGATTCTCCTGACGCTCGTGTCGGCTGCCGCCGGATTGATTCCCGCTCATCGGGCCAGCCGGATCGATCCAATACTCGCGCTGAGACATGAATGAGACAGTCGACAGTCGACGATCGTTAGTCGGCAGTCACAGTCACAGTCGACAATCACAGTCGACAATCAGAGTCGTCAGTTCCAGTCGTCAGCCGCGCCAAGCTCAGCGTTCCTCCCTGTGGCACAATCGGTTCAAGAGGGCAGATTCAGAAGGAGATCGTGCGCATGGCTCGCTATGTCGACGGATATATCCTGCCGGTCCCGAAGAAGAAGCTTGGAGTCTATCGCCGGATCGCACAGAAGGCGGGTCGCATCTGGCGCGAGCACGGCGCGCTCGAATATCGTGAGTGCGCGGGCGAGGATCTGAACATCGCCCACGGCGCGGCGTTCCCGCGGTTGGTGAAGGCCAAACCTGGCGAGACGATCATCTTTGCGTGGATTGTCTTCAAGTCCCGCGCGCATCGCGATCGCGTGAACCAGAAAGTGATGAAAGATCCGCGCATTGCCAAAATGGACCCGGCGTCGATGCCAGTCGATGCCAAGCGAATGAGCTACGGTGGGTTCACGACGATCGTCTCGCTAGGGTGAGCTATCAGTTCTTAGCTGTCAGCTGTCAGCAAGAACAACGCTGAGAGCTGACAGCTGCTAGAGGAACCGCTGCAGGAAGACAATGATCTCCCGTCGACCTTCCGCGGTCTCTTGGTGTCCGACGTCGTAGCGGATCAGCTTCCATCGTTCGGGGTGGCCCATCGCGGCATAGGTGCGGGTGAGCTCTCGATCGATGATGTCGAGTCCCTCGACCGGCGTCAGCTTGTCCTGCAGGCCGGCGAGGCCGAGGTGGGCGCGCGGAGCGATAAGCTCGTTGATCTGTGCCGTGGTGAAGTGGTTGAGGAGGCCGGGCACATAGTAGTAGACACCGTGCCCGCTGAGGCCCTTCTTCGCGACGAGCGTGTCGAAATCGGTCAGGCAGCAGATGTCGACCGTCACTTTCACGCGCTCGTCGAGCGCCGCGAGCCACCACGCCATGGTGCTCCCCATCGACATGCCGAGCGTGGCGACGCGCGCAGGATCGACGTCCGGCCGCGCGACCAGCCAGTCCATTGCGCGCAGGCTGTCGTACACCATCATGCCCCACAGGACCTGCCCCTTCCACAGCATGCCTTTGAACATGTCGAGCTCGGTCGTGTGGCTACGCTCGCCGAACACCCAGTGATCGATCGCGAGTCCGACATAGCCAAGATCGGTCAGGACCTTCGCGTACGGAACCGGCTGGAGGTATGAACGGCCCTCGATGAATTCCTTCTTGCCGATTGTGTAGCCGCCGCCGTGTGAGTGATCGAAGAGCACGGCCGGGGCCCTGCCCGTCAGTCGTCGCGGTCGTGCCAGATACGCCGGGACGTTCTCGATGCCGTTGAGGTCCAGGTCCCAGGTTTCGAGGACGTAACCGTCGCGCTCTTCCTCGGCGCGTTTTGTCCCCCCAATCGGCCGCGTTCGATCGGGTAAGTCGCCGAGCAGGGAGTAGAGCTCTCGGCGCCGGGCCTCCGGCGATTGGGGAGCGGCAGCCATCGGTCGCCTTTCCATCCGTTTCTCCCGTTGCGGGTCTACGACTTGCGACGCGAGTACGCCGACCGGCGCGAGCGAGGCCAGGCCGGCGAGCGTCAGGATGTCACGTCGACGGAGATGTTGGTTCGCCATGGGAGGAGGATACACATTTTCGGCGCCACGACGGAGGATCCGGAGCGCGCGCCGTCACCTCCGCCGTTGCCTCCGTCAGCTCTTGGCACGACAATGACCGCCATGAGCGTGCGCGTCGTCCGCCTCGGCACTCCCCGGCTTCCAAACGAGGGCACTCGGATTGGAACCGTCCGACGGCCGCCACGGGGTGTGCCGAAAGCCCAGTTCTCATCCCAGAACTGGTATGACGTCTGGTTTCCAACGCTGGCCCCGAGCGTCGCAATCATGAAACTCGGGCTTGCGGCCTCGTCGGTCTCCCAATGGGCGTCGTTCGCGAGAAAGTTCAGGGCCGAGATGGCCGCGCCCGGAGCCAGGCGCAGCCTGGAATTACTGGCTGTTCTGTCACGTACGGCCGATTTCTCGGTGGGCTGCTATTGCCAGGACGAAGACCGGTGCCACCGCTCCATCCTGAAACAGCTTCTCGTCGAACACGGCGCGAAGGTCGAGTAATGTCACCTTTTGCAAGCGTCCGGCCCGTGGGTGGATTGCTGTCGGTGATGTTGCGATCAGTCCTGTCCTCGCGATAGGAGGCATCGCGATCGCGCCGGTTGCGGTTGGCGGCCTGACAGTCGGCGCGATCAGTATCGGTGGCGCGGCGCTCGGCCTGCTTGCGCTTGGCAGCCTTGCTGCCGGATGGTGGGCATTCGGTCCGGTCGCCGTTGCCTGGAAGGCAGCCGCTGGCGGAGTGGCGATCGCGCGCGATTATGCCGTGGGCGGCCTGGTGAGCGCGGCCGAAGCCAATACGGCCGCGGCTGCAGAGTGGTTCGGAGCTCAGTGGTTCACGGCGGCCGTTGCCATCTTCTTCTCCAAGATTGCCGTCTGGTTGATTGTCCTGAGCATCGTCGTGCCAATCGGGCGCATCCTCTACCGCGCGTGGAGGCTTCGCCGATGAGTGCACCGACCGCGTCCACGGCCTCGATGCGCTCCGTGCCTTCTCCGCGCTGCTCCTCGGCATCGTCCTGCACTTGGCCCTGCCGTACGTGCTGCCGCCAGGTCTCGGCTTCTTCACGCTCGGCTGGTGGCTCTACCGAAACGCAGAGCTGCTGAGCGTGTTTGCAAGACGCTACTGGGTTCTTCTCGCCGTGGGCGTGCGGTTCACGTGGGTGGGCGCGTGGCTCAACAACCGGCGGTGGCCGCGCCAGCCAGAGGCCGTCGAGCTATCGTCGTAACCTGTTTATCCAGTTCAGGTCGACTGTGATGGGCAGCGGCGCGCTGCGGTTCTCGACGTTGACGAGGAAGCGCTGACCGTCCTTCGTATCGAACTGGCTGCCGAGCGCACGCACCGAGAACAGTGGAATTGGAACACCTGGTCGTCCGTCTGGCGAGATCGTCACCGCCATCAAGCGGCCGTCCGGAGCCGTGGCGCCGAACACCATCGTCGAGGCGGTCGCCAGGTAGTAGAGCTCGCGGCCGTCGCGCCTCCACCTCGGGGTCAGACCGCCGGCCGTTGAGACCGGCTGTCGTTCACTGCCCGTCCCCATCTGGCGCACATAGACTTCGTTCCGTCCGGATTCGGTCGAGACGTACGCCAGCCATTTGCCGTCGGCAGACACGACGCCGTCCGTTTCATCGAACGGCGTGTTGACCAGCGGTCGCGGCGTGCGGTCGCCAGACAGCGCCACGCGCATCACATCGCCGCCAGTTCCTTGCGTGGAGTCCTGGTAGATGATGAAGGTTCCTTCCGGACCGTTCGACCAGTCCGATATGAACTGCACTGCTCCGCTCGGCGGCAGGATCGATTGGGCGCCAGTCGACTATTCAAGTCCTTCCATGGACGTGCGGTGCCCCGCGCCGGGCGGAGGCGAACGCCACCTGCGTGCCGTCCGGTGAGAAGACCGGTGTGAAGTCGGCGATCGGGTCCTTTGTTACGAACGAGGACTTTGCGCCGCGTAGCAGATCGAAAAGGGCGATATCCATCGTTCCGCTTCTGCGATCGAGAATGTTGACGGCAACCTTCTCGCCATCGGGCGACAGACGCGGGAAGCCAAAATTTGCTGTATCGCCGACTTGATCGAGTTCAGTTCCATCGCGCCTATACCAAACGAGCCGCGACGACGTGTCCCCGGCCTGGTAGCTCAGGATTCCACTCTTCGACACCGAAAAATCGGACTGACCAAGGTCGCGAAAATACAGAAGATCGTCTGTCACCGCAGTCGCATCGCCAGTCGTGCGCTTGGTGCGCAGGTCGAACGGCTGCGCCATCAGAACGCCTTCACGCGCGAAGAGCAGATAGCCCGGCTCGGCGTACACGGCTCTGGAGGCCGCCTGCAATACGGCGTGCGTCTCCGAGGATTCCAAGGAACCGATGCGTATTTCGTTTGGCAGCCCGATCTTGAGCGAGTAGTACAGGAACGTTCGGCCATCGGGCAGGAAGGAAGGCCAGAGCGGCAACGCACCGAGACGGCCCTCTGGCCCTGGACCCAAAACCACAACCGGCTCCGCTCCCGGTGACGTCTTCACTCTTAGGAGGCTGCCGCTCGAAGCGTCCATTCCGGTGAACAGGATCGTGTTCTCTATCGCCCAGGTGCCAACCAGCCAGGGTGTCGTGGCTCGGGCTCCCGGGACAGCACAGATAGTCTGCGGAGCGCCCGCGGCAACCCCGACCCGCATCAACTTTCCTTCGGCGAAGAACCCAATCCATTGACTGTCTGGCGACCAGAAGGGACCCGAGGCGCCGTCCGTTCCGCTGAGCCGCACGGACCGGGTCGAGTCGAGGGGACGCAAAAACAGGTATGGCGCTTGACCGGTCGTCACGACCATCACCAGCATCTTGCCGTCCGGTGAGATGGCGGACGAAATACCGAGAGTCCCCTGAAATGCGCCGCCATCCGGTGCCGCAATCTCGAAGCTGACGGAACGCACTTCGGGACTATCGCGTCGGAGCAACAACACCATCGCCAGAGCCGCCGTAGTTAGAGCGAACAAGCCTGCGATCACCCAGGCGATCCGAGCGCGGTTTGCTCGGGCGGTCGCCGCGCCGGCAATGATCGGCGTCTCACCCGAGTGGCTCGTCACACCTTCGAGCGCGAAGACGATGTCGCGCGCGGATTGGAAGCGTTGCTCCGAACTTTTCTCCAGGCAGTGACGAACCGCACGGTCCAATGCAGGCACGATTCCAGAGGCCGTAGCTAGTTCGGGCGGTTCATCAGTCAGGATCGCGTTGAGGGTTTCGACAGAGGAGTCACGCTTGAACGCCCGCCTGCCGGTGAGCATCTCGTAGAGCACCGCGCCAAAGCTGAAGATATCCGACCGGTGATCGACACGCTGCCCCCGCACCTGCTCGGGCGACATGTAGCCCACCGTCACGAGCACGAGCCCAGGATCGGTCTCGGCGCGCTCGGTCAGCGTGTCGCCGCTCTCAGCCGGCTCGCGTTCAACGAGCTTCGCGATGCCGAAGTCGAGAATCTTCACGCGGCCGTCTCGCGTGACGAACAGGTTCTCCGGCTTGAGATCACGGTGGACGATGCCGCGCTCGTGCGCGGCGGCTAGACCTCGCGCGATCTGAATGGCGTAGTCGATCGCGCGTCGAGCTGGCAGTGGCGTGCCAGTCAACTGCTCGCGCAGGGTTGTTCCCTCCAACAACTCACACACGACGTATGGGGCGCGGTCGTAATCGCCCACGTCATGGACCACGAGAATGTTAGGGTGGTTCAGCGAGCCGGCAGCGCGCGCTTCGTGTTGGAAACGCCGAAGCCGATCGGGATCATCAGTGACTGAGGGCGGCAGGATCTTGATCGCCACGTCGCGCCCGAGCCGGGTGTCCCTGGCGCGGTAGACCTCGCCCATCCCGCCCTCGCCGATGGGCGCGATCACTTCGTACGGACCAAGTTGCGTGCCGGCGGTGAGGGCCATGGTTGGTGGCCATTGTAGCCGTCCTCCCGCGATCGAGGAGTCCGCGCGTTCTCAGGATCTCGGTCCGCGACTGCAATTCCGGTCCGCGCTTCCAGCCGGCACCGCAGAGCGGATCGTCTCGGCTACCGTGATGAGCGGCTGGCGCAGCGCGGAGCCGCGACGCCAGGCGAGCGCGATCGTCCGGCCGGGCTCTGGCGAAGTGAATCGGCGGACGCGCAGCTGACCTCGGCGATTCTCGACCGGCAACGCCAGGGACGGCAGCAGCGTCACCGCGGTGCCCGCGCTGACCATCTGCACGAGCGTCGCCAGGCTGGTCGCGCGGAAGCTGTGCTCTCCAGCGCTCGCTTGCGTGCAGAAGCTCAACGCCTGCTCCCGGAAACAATGCCCGTCGTCGAGCAGCAGCACCACCTGGTCTTTCAGCACATCGGCTGGCGTGGCTCGCGAGCTTTTGACGAGCGGATGGCTCAACGATGCCGCGAGGACGAACGGGTCTCGCGCGATGACCTCGTAGTCGAGATCGCTGACGTCCGCCTCGAGCGCGAGCAGGACGCCGTCGAGCCGACCGTCCTTGAGCTCCTGCACGAGGTCACCGGTGCGCGCCTCGGTCCACAGCAGCTGCAGGTGCGGGAAAGTCTTTGACAGCCGCGGCGTGATCTCCGGCAGCAGGTAGGGTCCAATCGTCGGGATTACGCCAAGCCGCAGCGTGCCACGAAAAGGATCCGAGGACTGCCGGGCGAGTTCCCGGAGCTCGCGCGCAGCGCCGAGGACACGCCGCGCCTGCTCGACGATGGCTGCACCGACGGCCGAGAGACGTACGCCGCGGTGATCGCGCTCGAAGATCTGCACGCCGAGCTGGCGTTCGGCAAGCGCCACCTGCATGCTGAGCGATGGCTGCGCCACGTCGCAGGCGTCCGCGGCCCGCCGGAAGCCCTTGAGGTCCGCGACCGCGACGATGTACTCGAGCTGGCGCAGGGACACGTCCAGGGCAGCCATAGGATCAGTCTATCACTCCGACATAATCGATATATTTGATCTGTTGCTCCGGCGCGAACCAGAATGACGGATCGCCCGAGAGTTTCTTGCGCGTGAAGACCCTGGAGGCCTGAATGTCCGACAAGCCGACGCTGACCACCGAGAGTGGCGCACCCGTCACTGACAATCAGAATTCACAGACCGCCGGCCCTGGCGGCCCGACGCTGCTGCAGGACCAGTATCTGATTGAGAAGCTCGCGCGCTTCAACCGCGAGCGGATTCCCGAGCGGATCGTCCACGCCGTCGGCACCGGCGCGTATGGTTACCTCGAGGTCACGAGCGCCGACGTGCCGTCGTGGACGAAGATGAAGATCTTCGAGAAGGCCGGCAAGAAGACCGAGATGTTCATCCGCTTCTCGACCGTGGCGGCGTCGCGCGGCGGCCCCGACGTGGCCCGCGACCCGCGCGGCTTCGCGATGAAGTACTACACCGAAGATGGCAACTGGGATCTCGTCGGCAACAACACGCCGGTTTTCTTCATCAAGGACGGCATCAAATTTCCCGACTTCATCCACTCGCAGAAACAGGATCCGTACACGAATCGGCAGGAACCAGACAACGTCTGGGACTTCTTCTCGCATTCGCCCGAAGCGACACACCAGTTCGTCATCCTGTTCAGCGACCGCGGCATCCCGGCGTCGTACCGCTGCATGGACGGCTTTGGCTCGCACACCTTCCAATGGGTGAACGCCAAGGGTGCGCGCCACTGGGTGAAGTTCCACTTCAAGACCAACCAGGGGATCAGGAACTTCACGTCCGAGGAAGCGGCGGACGTCGGCGGCAAGGATCAGTTCCACTGTCACAAAGATCTGTACGACGCGATCGAAAAGAGTGACTTTCCGTCGTGGACGGTCAACGTCCAGGTGATGCCGGAGGCCGACGCGCCGACGTATCGCATCGACCCGTTCGACCTCACCAAGGTCTGGAACCACAAGGACTACCCGCTCATTCCGATCGCGACGCTGGTGCTCAACCGGACTCCTGACAACTACTTCGCTGAGACCGAGCACGCGGCATTCGACCCGGGGCACTTCGTGCCTGGCATCGGGCCGTCTCCCGACCGCATGCTGCAGTCGCGGCTCTTCGGCTATGGCGACGCGCACCGCTATCGCCTTGGCATCAATCACTCGATGATGCCGGTCAACAGCTCGAAGGGCGTGCCAGGCGGCGCGAAGAATTACGGTCGTGACGGCGCGATGCCGTTGCATGCGCCGAATGGCCGCGTCAAGAACTACGAGCCGAACAGCTTCGACGGGCCGGTGCAGACCAACCAAGAGATGTACGCCGGCATCGGTGTCAGCGGGGCCTCGGGCCACTACCCGCAGGTGCCGCGAGAAGTCGACGACTTCAAGCAGCCGGGCGATCTCTATCGCCTGATGCCGAAAGACGCGCAGCAGCGGCTCGTGGACAACATCGCCGGCAGCCTCGCCCAGGTGTCGCGTGAAGACATCATTGCCCGCTCGGTCGAACACTTCCGGAAGGCCGATCACGAGTTGGGCCGTCGCATTGCGGAGGCCGTCGCGTCACGACGTGGTGTGGCGGTTGCCGGAGCCGCGCGGTGACGTCCGAGCCCCGTGCTGGAGTGCTCCTCACTCCGGAGGTGAGCGCGGCCCTTGCGACCATGGCCGCAAACGCCGCTCGTTCCGGCGATATCGACACGCTCGAACGGGCCTTGAACGCCGGGGTGGCGACAGACGCCGCCACCCCGCGCGGTGATTCCCTGCTGATGCTGGCCGCGTACTACGGCGAGGTCGCCGCCGTGCGCCTGCTGCTCGCGCGCGGCGCCGACCCGAATCAGACCGACGCCAAAGGGCAAACGCCGCTCGCAGGCGTCGCGTTCAAGGGACTCGTCGAGATTGCTTCACTCCTGGTCGGCGCAGGCGCATACATCGATGCGTCGGCCGCAGACGGCCGCACACCGCTCGCCATGGCGGCGGCCTTCAACCGCGGGAGGATGGTCGGGTGGCTGCTCGAGCAGGGCGCGTCGCCAGACGCGCGTGACGCGTCGGGGCTACGGCCAATCGACGTCGCAACGGCCATGGGCGCGGCCGAGGCGCTCGCGATCTTGTCGGCGATCTGAGTCGAACGCCGACCTCCTGCCACGACGGCGGTATTTCCCTGACAGGGTCGTGGACTATTCTCATCCGGGGGACTTTGTCCCCCGGACCCCCTTACACGCTTCCGCCTCCGCCAAGGCTACGGCGAGACCTCGCCGTAGCGCCTGCGGCGCGAAGGCGGGCGCTCGCGGGGACCCCGACGCCCGGCTCCGCTCGCGTGGCTCACTCGCTTCCGCTCGTTCGCGCTGTTTATGAGACAGCCTGTATGCTGTGAGCCGTGACCCCGACAGCGGCCAGAGCCCACGCGGTCAACACGCCGCGCCAGGTGCTGTTTGCCAGCCTGGTCGGCACGACGATCGAATTCTTCGACTTTTACATCTACGCAACCGCCGCGGTGATCGTCTTCCCGCGGTTGTTCTTTCCGGCCTCCGATCCTGCCTCGGCCACACTGGCTTCGCTCGCGACATTTTCGATTGCGTTCATGGCTCGTCCGGTGGGCTCGGCGCTGTTCGGCCACTTCGGCGACCGCGTCGGCCGCAAGACGACCCTCGTTGCCGCCCTCCTGACGATGGGGATTTCTACGGTTGCGATCGGCGCGCTACCTACCTACGAGACGATCGGCGTTCTGGCGCCGCTCCTGCTCGCGATCTGCCGGTTCGGCCAGGGACTCGGGCTCGGCGGCGAGTGGGGCGGCGCGGTGCTTCTCGCCATCGAGAACGCGCCCGCGGGAAAGCGCGCGTGGTACGGGATGTTCCCGCAGCTCGGCGCGCCGATCGGGTTCTTCTTCTCAGGAAGCGTGTTCCTCGCGCTGTCGCGATGGCTGACCGACGAGCAGTTCTTTGCTTACGGATGGCGTATCCCTTTTCTCGCGAGCGCGGTGCTCGTGCTTGTCGGACTCTATGTCCGGCTCACGATCACTGAGACTCCAGTCTTCCAGGAGGCATTGACCCGGCGCGAGCGGGTGAAGGTACCGATGGTCGCGGTCTTCCGCCACTATCCCAAAACCCTCGTCGTCGGCATCCTGTCCTCGCTTGCGACCTTCGTCCTCTTTTATCTGATGACCGTCTTCGCGCTCGCCTGGGGCACCACTGCACTCGGCTACAGCCGCGAGGAGTTCCTGTTGATGCAGCTCGTCGGCATCGTGTTTTTCGCGCTGACGATTCCCTTGTCCGCGATCTTTGCGGAACGGGGCCGCCGCATCACGCTCATCGCTGTCACCGTCGCGATCGGTTTGTTCGGGCTGGTGATGGCGCCGCTGTTCCTCGCTGGCAGCATCGGGGTGGTGCTGACGATGATCATTGGCCTGTCGTTGATGGGGTTGACCTACGGACCGCTGGGCACGGTGCTGTCGGAGCTCTTTCCGACGTCTGTCCGCTACACCGGCAGCTCCTTGACGTTCAACTTTGCCGGCATCTTCGGCGCCTCGCTGGCGCCGTACATCGCGACGTGGCTCGCCAAGACCTACGGGCTGCAGTACGTCGGCTACTACCTTTCGGCAGCGGCTGGGTTGACGCTCGTCGGGTTGCTGGCGACACGAGAGACGAAGGACGAAGAGCTGGCTTAGTCTCAGGATTCACGCGATCGCCAGCGTCGCGGTCGTATTCGCGAACCTGCCGTAGCGCGTGATCTCGTCGTCGAGCGCCCGCTTCTCAGGCCTGGCGAGCGGTCTGAACGGCCGGACCGTGATGATGATGCCGCGCTTGGTGAGTGTCCGCCGCCAGGCGCCTCGCATGATGCCGTTGATTGCGAGCTGGTGCGGAAATCGCAGGAATGCGTCCGCTGGCGCCTGAGCCGCAGGGTCCCGAAAGAGTCCGCGATCTCGCAACGCATTCATGAGCTCGTCGTAGTTAGGCAACAGGTGGACGATTGGAGTGGCCGCCTGCGCTGGCGATCGACGCACTCGCGCCGGAGGCACCGACCAATAGGTCAGGCCGTTGATTGGCTCAGAGACGACGGCGCGCCCGAGCATGTCCAGTCCGCTCTTCGCCAGCTTGACCGTAAGGCCAGACCACCACACGAAATCCCGCAACGTCGCGGGCCCGTGGCTGGCAAAGTACCGCTTCGTCAGTTCCGCCAGGGGCTCGTTCTTCGGGAGCGCGCGAGCCTTCGGCGCGCGCTCCTCGAGCAGTGCGTAGGTGAACTGCTTGCCCAGTCGTGGGCCGCTGCAGATCACGCCCTCGAGCTCCGCATCCATGACCAGGTAGGCCAGCCGCACTCCAGCACCGGGAATGCCCGCCCGGTCGAGCACCGCGGCCAACTCCGCACGTGTCAGATGCCGACCGCCCGCAAGCGCGCGTTCCATGACCTTGCGGCAGCGTGCGAGGATCTTGTCGTCGAGCCCAGTCTTGCGGCAGTAATGCCGGTTGCCGGCAAGGACGCGCGGCGCCGTCAGCGCGAGCATCCAGCGGATGTCCTGCGGCGCTACGAAATGCCAGGTCGGGCGAAGGATGTGCGTTCGAAGGATATCGCCTCGATCGAAGGCGCGATCGACGTCCGCGTCGGTAAGCGCTGGGGCGCGAAGCGCCAGTGCCCACTTGGCGCCGGTGTAGTCCTGCGACTGGACGGCGCCGAGCCATGAGACGATCTCGACGGGTTTTTTCAGATCAGATCGCACGAGCTTCTGATTCACCAGTCGTTGGCCGACAATGTCGGTTTGCAATTGTGCCCCTCTCCCGTCACCCACCACACCCCGAGCGTTTCTACTGCCAAAAGCTCCGTACCGCAGAGTGCGCAGAGCGCGCAGAGTCAAAGAGGTTGGTTTCTCAGCGAACTCTCGCTCTCTGCGGTGAGAAGCTTTTGAGGGCGGTTCGGCGCTGAGGAAGCTCCTACCGCCCGGCGTAGTACCTGCTTGTACATCCCGCGACGAAAGATGAATCCCCCGAGCGGCCCGAACCACTGCAGCACGTAGTGCATGTAGCCGAGATCGATCATCTCAATCAGGTTGCCGTCGAAGTCCCGGGCAAAAAAGAATGTGTGCCCTCGCGGCGATCGTTCGGGTTTGCTCACGCACTCCACGCCTTTGCTGACGAGGTAGTCGTACCACTTCTGCGTATTCCTGACGTTGAAGCTGAAATGGGTCAGGCCGACGCGATTCCAGGGGATGGCCTGCGCGGCGAGCTGCGGCTGAAACTCGAAAATCTCGAGGATAGCGCCGCCGGGCACTCGCACCCAACCGATCTTGCAGGACGGCGCGGCGCCATCAACATGCTCAACATGATCAACCTGGAAGAACGAACGCACGCGGTCTGGTGGCGTATCGGCGACGCCGACGAGCGGGCAGCCGAACACGTCCCAGTAGAACTGGACGAACCGGTTGAAGTCCGAGACGGTGATGCCTACGTGGCTGAACGATCGCGCCTTCATTTGGTCTCCATCACGAAAGATCGGTCGCCATGATATGGTCCGCCACCCGCAGCGCTTGAGCGACGATGGTCAGGCCGGGGTTGACAGCGGCAGACGAGGGGAAGAACGACGCGTCGACGACGAACAGGTTCGAGACGTCGTGGGCGCGGCAGAACGGATCGAGAACGGACATTCGCGGATTGTTGCCGAAGCACAGCGTGCCACACTGATGTGTGGTGTTCTTGCTCTTGTGCGAGTGGGTCATCACTTTCCAGAATCCCAGCCGGTGAAGGATGCGCGTTGTCTCTTTGACGAGCATCAGGTGCGCGGCAAGATTGTTCGGTCGGTAGACCAACTTGATGCGGCCGTCAGCGGCGATCATGACCCGATTGTCCTCGCGCGGAAGATCTTCTGACATTGCCAACCAGTCCACGCCCCGCGACACCCAGACGTCGTACGCTCGCACTGGCACCCATGGGACTACGGTCTGGGCCATGACGCCGTGCGTGCGGCCTTGCGACTGGATGTGGCCGAGTGGGTAGCTGGTGCGAGGTCCGCGGAAATAAAAGTCGTTGATGGCGACAGTCTTCTGAAAGATGGTGTCGTTCTTGCGCAGCGGATTGAAACCCTGCATCATCGTCGCGAGGTGGGCCATGTAGCGCCGGCCGACGAGGCCTGACGAGTTCGCCAGCCCATCAGGGTGCGCGCCGCTCGAGGATCGCAGCAGCAGGGCCGCCGAATTGACGGCGCCGCATGACACGACTACCACTGATGCGCCGACGCGAATCGTCTCGCCGTTCCGCTCGACCTCGACCGCCTCGACCTTCCTGCCGCCCGAATCGGCGATGAGCCGGATCGCCCGCGCGTTGGTCCAGAGCTCGACATTGGGGCTCGCCAGCGCCGGCTCGATGCCGCAGACCTCGGCATCGCTCTTCGCGTGAATCCGGCACGGGAAGGAATTGCAGGTGCTGCACAAAACGCAGCCGCCCGGCTCGCCTGGTCGTATCAGCCCGAGCGGCAGGTGAGAAGGATGCAGGCCCTGGCCCCGGAGTTTGTCGACTATCTCAGCCATCGCCGCCGAGTGCTGAATCGGCGCGTAGGGAAACGGCCCTCGCGGCGGCTCCGTCGGATCGCAGCCGCTCTCTCCATGCACGTGATAGAGCTGCTCGGCACGCTCGTAGTACGGCTCGAGCGTGTCGTAGTCGATCGGCCAGGCAGGAGACTCTCCGTCGATGTGCTCCATCGCCTGAAAGTCCTCGCGACGGAGCCGATACAGCACGCTGCCCCAGAACTTCGTGTTGCCGCCGACGCCGTAGTGTGTGTACGGCAGGAACTCGTCTCCTCGTCCGTCGAGCCACCGTTCGGTCGCACGGTAGCGGAGATGCTTCCAGACCGCCTCCGGATTCCAGTTATCCGGCTCCTGAGGTACCGCCTGGCCTCGTTCGAGCACGAGGACGCGAGCAGCGCTCGTCGACAGCGCCCTCGCCATTGTGCCGCCGCCTGCGCCGGTGCCGATGATAATGACGTCGTAGTGAAGTGTCACTGCCCGATGTGTGCATAACCACGGCCGGCCGGAGCCGGACCGATGGTGGCGTAGATCTGATCCATGAGCCGCTGATCCTCGATCGCGCGCTCGAGACTCATCTCCGGCGCACGGCCGTCGCGGATCGAGCCGACGAAATCGCGATACATCGCGC
Source organism: uncultured Acidobacteriota bacterium (assembly GCA_963773005.1). Classification (GTDB taxonomy): domain Bacteria; phylum Acidobacteriota; class Vicinamibacteria; order Vicinamibacterales; family 2-12-FULL-66-21; genus DATBJJ01. Next base: position 1,205,896 of record CAVYZR010000006.1, on the reverse strand, counting down.
GGTAACCGCGGATGTCACGGAAGCCAGGGAACACCAGCCTGGGAAGCCCACGGCCGCGGACCAGGATCACTGCGCCGTTCGACTCGAATGAGATGACGCCCTGGCGGCCGAGCAGCTTGGACAGCCGGAGTCCCCGCAAGAGCGATGGGATTTCGCGCGAGTAGTACAGCGCCCCGACTGCGCCGTTGTCGTAGCGGAAGGCAACCATCATGCTCTTGACCCGAGTGTCGGGGCCGTGGCGCGGCACGTCCGGCCGAAAGCCCTGAATCGACGTGATCGTCGGGCCGAGGCTGCCGGCAAGATGCAGCCAGTGGATGCCTTCCTCGAAAAATGCGTCGCCACCCGCCATCGTCTCGTCGTTGCGCCAGTCGCCGGCCGACTTCAGGCGATGCGCCACAGTCGTGAAATGAGCGAACACCATCTCGCCGATGACGTCCTCTTTCACCAGTTTCCGCAGGTAGACTGCGAGCGGCTTGTAATGATCGTTTTCTCCGACCAGGACCACGCGCTCGGCTGCGTTCCTGGCGGCGACGACCGTGTGGTAGTCGGCCATCCGAACGAACGCCGGTTTTTCGACGAGGACGTGTTTGCCGGCGGCAAGCGCCTGCAGCGTCAGGTCGAGGTGAAAACGCGGCGGCACCGCAATGACCACCGCGTCAATGCGCGGGTCGTCAATGGCTGAAGCGTAGTCCCCATAGGCCTGCACACCGCCGTACTGTCGACAGCAGTTGTCGGCTTTCGCCCGGTCGCGGCTGGCATAGCCGCACTCGATGACGCTTCGAAGCGACTGCAGGGCGCGGCTATGGACGCCGGTGATGAAGCCACATCCCAGAAAGGCTATGCGGAGAGGTGCAGGCAAGCCCTAATGATATCGGACCGCTTCGCCGACCCGTGGCTACTTCTTGTTCAGCTCGTCGTAGGCCGATTCGAGTACGCCGGCAAGGGTAATCCGCGGGTTCACCTGAGCGACGTCCTCAAAACCCTTGAGCGCGGCGACTTTTGCCACTTCTTCTTTTGGCTGACCGGCTTTGATCCCGGCTCGGACGTGCGCGAGCGCGGCCGCCAGGTAGTCGCGAAAGAACGTGACGTCGGCCTTCGTGCCGAGCACGAGGCCATCCTTGCCATGGCCGAAGATGAACGCCGTGTCGTTGCCGTGCGCGCTGACCATCTTCGACAGAATTGATTCCCAATTGACGACCGAAGCGCCGGCAGGTCCGTCGACACGGGGGTGGACGCGGCGGAAGAGCAGGTCGCCGGCATGAATGACGTTGGCTCTCTCGAAGAAAATGATCGCATCGCCGCTCGTGTGGCCAGGCCCCATGTAGCGCACGTGCACCTTTTCGCCTCCGAAGTCGACGCTCCACGTGTCCTTGAACGTCGCGTCGGCGTACACGGGCGCGGCTGGCGGCGGCGCGCCAGCAGCCGGCGGCGTTGCCGCGGCCTGCTCGGCCACCTTGCGCTGCCACACGACGCAGTTTTCGTGGGCCAGAATGCGCTTGACGACCGGCCGGAACGCCGGGTTGCCGCTCGTATGATCGCCGTGGTGATGTGTGTTGATCAGCATCTCCAGGCCTTTCGGCGCGCGCTCCTTCAAGCCAGCGACGCAAATTTCGGCCGTCGGCATGAACTGGCTGTCGATCGCAATCGCGCCGTCACCGTTGACCAGGTAGCCGATGGTGCCGCCGTTGCCCGTGAAGTAGCCGACGCCCCGACGAATCTCCTCGAACTTGGTGACCGGTGGCGTTTGCGCCGCCGGCGTCTGAGCGCCGAGCGGCAGGCGTCCGAGACCGAACGCCGCCAGCGAGAACGAGGACACAGAGACGAACTGACGACGACTGATGGTCACGAAACGCTCCTTGGCTTATTGACTTCTTGACGTCTTTACTTCGACGGGGGCCACACGACGCTCGCGACTGGGCTCGAGGCGAAAAGATAGCAGATTTCGCGGCCAGACGATCGGATACAGTGTGCGGGAGATGTCCGATATCCCGATGCGCCCATTCGGCCGAACCGGTCAGCGCGTGTCCAGCCTCGGCCTCGGCGGCTGGCACCTCGGTGTGCCCGACTCTGACGACGCGGCAGTCCGCCTGGCGCATACGGCGATCGCCGCCGGCGTCACGTTCCTCGACAACGCCTGGGACTACAACGACGGGTTGAGCGAGGCGCGGATGGGAAAGGCGATCGCCGACCGGCGCGACCAGGTCTTCCTCATGACCAAGGTCTGCACGCACGGGCGTGACGCCAAGGTCGCGATGCGGCAACTGGAAGATTCGCTGCGGCGCCTGCGGACCGACTACCTCGATCTCTGGCAGATCCACGAGGTCGTGTTTGACGACGAGCCCGCCAAGCACTTCGCGCGAGGCGGCGTCGTCGAAGCGCTCGATCGCGCCAAGCAGCAGGGGAAGGTCCGCTACGTCGGTTTCACGGGCCACAAGGATCCGGCCCTGCACCTGGCGATGCTGGCGCAGGACTATCAGTGGGACGCCTGTCAGCTTCCGCTCAATTGCTTCGACGCGACGTTCCGCAGTTTCGAGCAGCAGGTCTTGCCCGAACTCAATCGCCGCGGCATCGCGCCGATTGGCATGAAGAGCCTTGGTGGGGACGCGCGCGCAGTCAAGGCGAAGGTCGTCTCGGCAGAGGAAGCTCTTGGCTATGCCCTCAGCTTGCCGGTGGCGACGGTCGTCAGCGGCATGGACTCGGTCCGCGTGCTGAAGCAGAACCTGGCAGTCGCTCGCAGCTCAAAGGCGATGACGGCCCGCGAGCGCGGAGTCCTTCGCCGCCGTGTCGAGGGCGCCGCCATCGACGGACGCTTCGAGCTCTACAAGATTTCCGCGGCGTTCGAAGGGGAAGAAACCCGGCGCGTGCACGGCCTGCCGAGCCAAGGTGAGCTGGCGCTCTAGGCAATGCTGAATGCTGAATGCTGAATTGAATGAGGAAGGTCGGATCCAGGAACGGTTGAAGGCAAGGCTGAAGTCAGCAATTCAGCATTTACTTCAGCATTCAGTACTCAGCATTCAGCATTGCCGTAGAAGTACCACGGGGTCGATCTTCAGCGCGCGCCGTGACGGTATCCAGGACGCGAGGGCGCCAACGATGAACACGACGATCACCGGCACGATGAAGGCGTGAAGCGACGGGTCCCAAATGCTTCCTGCGCCTCCGCCGGCCCGCACGACCCTCGCGAGCGCGTACATCAACATCAGGCCGACAGTTGAACCGACAGCAATAAGCCGGAGCGTGTGGCTCGTCACGATTCGGACGACGTCGCGTTCGCTCGCCCCGACGGCGACGCGGATCGCCAGCTCGCGCGATCGTCGCGCGATGGCAAACGCCAGCACGCCGTAGATCCCTGTTGCCGTCAGCATCACGCCGATGGTGACGATGGGAACGAACGGCGCGGTTCCGGCCAGCATTTCCTGTCCCCCGATGTCGATCACCTCGTCGACGGTCTCGACGCTGCCGACGATAGTTCCAGTCGCGACCTTGCGCGCGTCGGTTCGTACGGTAGGCACGAGCGTCGACGGATCGTTGACGGCCCTGACGAGAAAGGTCAGCCGCGTGATCTCTTTCGAGTCGAGCGGCAACGGCACGAACACTCTCGGCTCAGGCCGGCCCGCCTGCAGCGGGTTGCTGGCATAGTCGGCGACGACGCCGATGACATCGTGCGGAGTGCCGGCAATCCAGAGCCTGGAACCGATGGCTTCCTGTCTCTGAAAGCTGCGTCTTGCCAGCGTCTCGTTGACGATAGCCGTGCGACCGGCGCTCGAATCCGATCTTGAAAACGAACGTCCCGCCCGCATCTGCACGCCGAGCGCGGTGAAGAAGTCCGCGGTGATTTCGATTCGTTCGGCGGTCACAGCTTCGCTGAGCGATGGGTCGGCGGTCACCGGCTGCCGTTCGCTCCTTGAGGCCGCCGCGGCCGCGACGCCGGGCAGGCTCGTGAGCGCCACGAGCATCTGCGTCGTCGGAACGCCCTTCTGGTTCTCGATTCGCGCGTTCAGCAGTGGCCGCGTGAGGTACCCGACTTCTGCCTGGCGCACGCGCCAGTAGCCGTCGATCATCGTGCTCGTCACCACGAGCAGCGCGATCGTGACCGCGATTTCGAAGATTACGAGAGCGTGGCGCCAGCGCTGACGAATTCGGTCCGACGTCGCCAGGGTGCGCAGGGGATTGGTGTGGAGGCGTCGCGTCTCGTAGAGCGCCGGGGCGATTCCTGCAACGATGCCGGTCGCGAACGCGATGACGGCCGACTGCAGGAAGATGCGCGGGTCGATCGAGAGGTCGAAGAAACCGCCGCTGCCACTGTTGCGCACGATCACGCCGCGCAGGGCCAAGGTGACACACACGCCGAGAATGCCACCGCATATCGCAATGATCACTGATTCGGTCAGGAGCGATCGGACGATACGCCCGCGAGTCGCGCCAATCGACGCGCGGATCGCGATCTCGTGTTCGCGGGCAGTCCACTGCGCGATCATCAGGATCGCGACATTTGCGCAGGCGATGAGGAGCGTCAGCAACACGGCAGTGCCGAGCACGTAGGGCAGAATGAACGACATTTGCTGTCCGAGCGGCGTGCCTTCGAAGCCGGACGCTCTCACGGTCAGCTGCCGTTGCCCCGCCGGCAACCGCTGTGCGTAGTCGGCCAGACCGCTCTGCAGACTGGCCTCGAACATCGCCGCACTGATGCCTGGCGCCCGTCGCACGACGACGCCGAGCACGGCATCTGCGGGTAGTGTTCGCGGATCGAGCACGGTCCAGACGGGCGAATCCCAGTCCGCGAACCAGAAGCGCTCTGGCAGGACACCGACGACGGTATGCGGTTGATCGTCAACCCAGAAGACCTGCCCGATCGCGTCGGCGCGCTTGTCGGAGAGCCGGTGCCAGGCTCGATAGCTGAGGATCGCCTGCCGCGCGTCGTCGCGCTGTGATCCCAGGCTCGAGAACGACAGGCCTAGGGTCGGCGAGACGCCGAGGATCTGGAAGAGCTCCGGAGTGACGGCGCGGACCGACATGCTCTCAAGTCGGTCCGCGGCCCGGACCTCGCGCTCGCCGAGCGATATCCACGCCGCCATCGACGGGCCGATTGTTTCCCGCCAGCTCTGGTAGAGCGCAATCGGGACGGGGTTGCCGAAAGGCCGCAGCGGGTTCTCCGGCGAACCGACCTGGATCTTAGAGAGCTGTTCAGGCTGCTGATAGGTCGGGGGAGGCTTGTGGAAGATGATGTCGCGGACGGTCAGCGTGACGGTCGTCGCGCCGATTCCGGCAGCGAGCGAGAAGATGGCCACCAGCGACGCGACCGGGTAGCGCCGCATGTTGCGCGCGGCGCACCTGACGTCTTGGATCAAATTGTCGCCGAACCAGGTCGAACGATTCTTCTGGAGGGACATTCAATCCGAAGGATAGGACCACTCGGATTGAATGTCTACCGCCCGCACGGAGGGCTGTGCCTCGGCTATTTAGCCGCGCGCTTGAATGTCAGCGGGAGCGTCCCGGGACCTTGTGTCCACGTCCCGGTCAACTGACCGTCCTTCAGATCGCCGTCGTATTCGCCACCGACTGCGGGTACCGTGAACTTCAGGTGCGCTCCGGTTTGCACGATCGAGCTCAACGGAATCTGGGCGCCGCCCTGATCGATGCTGACGAGCATGCCTGTTGCGCCCCCGTCCTGGTTCGTCAGGTTCAGGGTCAACCGCAGGGCCATACCGCTCACCTCGAGCGTGCCTTCCCAGGCGCCTTCGAACTCCTTGCCAATGGCCGCGTTCTTCGGCGGCGCTTCGTACTTGGCTTCCCCCTTCCACGCGAGCGTAAACGTACCCGACACGGGACCTTGCGTGAAGTCTCCAGCGAGAGTCTTCGAGTCCTTCGACAACGTGCCCTTGAACGTCGGATCTCCTGGGGCACCCTTAACCGAGAACGTCACGGCCTCGCCCTGCACCGTGATCGGCGAGAGCACCAGTCCCTTGGCGTTCATATCCGGAAAGGCCGCAGTTCCCACCCAGTTGTTTGCCTTGCTGAGGAGATCGACTTCGATTCTGAGTTCCTTGCCCTGGACCGTGACCGCGCCTTCCCAATGCCCCGAGCCCGCAGGTTCCGCTGGCGTTTGTGCTGAGGCGGTTGGCGCGCAGCTCATCAGCACCGCAACCAAGGCAAGCCTCGCGGCTACTCGTATTGTCATGAGCTCCTGTTCCTTTCCTCAATTCGTCTTCTTACGTCGTTTTCTCTCGAAACGTTCGCTGCACCGGTCGTCCGTTCAGACCAGGCTACGGCGTGATCGGAGCGTTCATATCAGCTTGAATCTCAGCGAGGGTCAGAGCCCTATTGTAGATGCGGATCTCGTCGATGCGCCCCTGGAAGAACTCGCCCCATACGCCGTTCCCACCGATTCGCAACACGCCGGTCGAGGTGAGCATCGCCCCGCCGCCCGCCCGTGTCCCAATCAGGACGCCGTTGACATAGATTCGCAGGGTCGTACCGTCGTATGTGGCCGCGACGTGCGTCCAGGAGTTGATCTGGATGGCGGACGTTCCCATTGCGCCGAGTGGAGTGCCGGGTGCGGAGGCGTTCACGATAAACACGGCTGGCGTATTCGAGTCGGTATGCGCGTAGAGGTTGTAGGTTTCTCCGTTCGCCCGCTCCTTGATGATCACGTTCCGCCAACCCCCCAGGCTCGACGGTTGCACCCACGCCTCGAGGGTCATGCCGGTCGTCAGATCCAACGCAACAGTGTCGCTGACTGTCACCCAGTCGTTGACGCCGTCGAATGAGAGCGCGCTTCCGAATCTACCTTGCGTCGACCATGTCGCGCCGGAGATGGTGCCAGTGTGTCCCCGGCCACTCCTATCGACCAGGGTCGTCCCCGTTCCCTCGTTGAAGCTGTAAGCGGCCACGAGGCCTGGTACCGCGCCGTTGCTGACTGTGACCGACACAGCCGTGGACGTTGTCTGATTGGCCGCGTTGTCTCGGGCCCGCGCTGCCAACGTGTAGGGACCTCCATTGGCAACGCCAATTGAGTTCCAAACGATGCTGTATGGCGCCGTGGTGTCTTCCGCGCCAATCGGCGACCCATTGAGCAGAAACTGCACGCCAACGACGCCCACGGCGTCGGTTGCCGTGGCAGAGACGGTTACGTTGCCTGAGACCATACCAGCGGCCGGCGCGGTCATGGTGACGATCGGAGGCGTGGTGTCGACCGGTGGAGCCGCCGTAATCGTGAGACCGACGGTTACCGCCGGCGAGGTTGTCAGGCCGTCGCTGGCGCGGTAGGAGAACGCATCGGCTCCTGAGTAACTCACTATCGGCGTGTAGGTGAGCGATCCGTTGGCGTTCAAGGTCAACAAACCATTCGCCGGACCCGACACCAGTTGTGCCACGAGCGTGCCGCCGTCGATGTCGGCATCGTTGGCGAGCACGCCTGGAGCGGCAACGGTCAACGTGTTGCCACTTTGGACCGTGTACGCCTCGGCAGCCGCCGATGGTGGATCATTTACTGCTTGAACCGCGATCGAGACGGTCGCTAGCGCGCTGTTCAACAGACCATCGTTGACCCTGAAGGTAAGCGCGTCCGTGCCATGGTAATTCGCAGCGGGCTGGTAGGTCAGGAAGGGAGCGTTGCCGCCGAGCGTACCGTGGGTTGGACCACTGACGACGGCGTAGGTCAGAGCCGAACCCTCTGGATCGTTTGCTGCGAGCGTGATCGCCGCGATCGAATCCTCCGGCGTGCTCACCGACTGACTGTCGGCGGTGGGCGGCTGGTTGATCGGACCGCCGGATCCTGTCGTGAACCTCCAGACAGGTCCGGTCCGGCTCTTACCGCTGTGGTTGGTTACTGTCACCTGCCACTCGTACAGCGTGTTCGGTTCGAGCGCCGGCGGCGTGATTGACGCCGTCTCACCGCTAGCCACCGTAACGTTGCCGGCAGTTCCAAACGCGCCGCCCATTGGGAAGTCGATCGTGAACTCGCTGTCGGCGTCCGATTCGAAGCGGTTGAGCCAGGGCGAGTACGTTTGGATGTACGCCTTGTTCTCGGCCGGCACGAACCGGAGTATCCTGAGCCAGCCTTCGCCCCCACTCGCACGATCCTGATAGTCCGCCAGTATCTGGAACACGGGTTTCCCGTTCGCGATGTCGGTGCGCCGCGCTTCCGCGTGCACGTGCCCGCTCAGCATGAACCGGAGATTCGCGTTCGGTAGCGCGAGTCCATCCCAGAGAAACTGCGTGCTGCCGCACCCATGAGTAGAGCGCTCGGCCGATGCCCCCAGATATGCGTGTGTGGTGAGGATGCCGACGCGATCCGGGTTTGCCTTAAAAACCGAATCGGCCCAGGACACGATGGCCGCCGCCGGGCAGTACGTCAGGTGCACGATTACGAACTCCATCCCGCCGCCCGAGAACAACTGGTAGTTGTTGTCGTTCGTCGTCCCATAGTGGCCGCCGTACCAAGGTTCGCCCTCATAACGTGACAGCGGGAACGTCGCGTTGAAATTTGACGTCGGCACGTCGTGATTTCCGGGTCCCATGCCGTAGGGCACCACGCCATCGAGGAGGTGCATTGCGGCGTAGGCTGCCTCCCACTCGTCGGTATCGTCGTAGTGCTCGACGATGTCGCCCTCGTGGGTGACGAAGACGATGTTTCGGGCGGTCTTGTTGTTGACGATCCACTGCGTCTGCGCCGTGAAGATGTGTGGAAACGCCTCGGAATAGTGCTGCGTGTCTGGGAGCGCAATGATCGTGAACTCCGGCGCTGCCGCCTTCCTCAGCGCCACGCTGACGTCGAGGTCGCCGCCGTCTGGGTTGCTCACGACGGCCGCGAGCGCCGGCGATACGTTGACGCCGGCGGATCCATCGCCTGGTGACATCAGCACCGGTGCGTCGGGAGAACTCGCGTCGATTGTGAGCTCGAAGTCCACCGGGGCCCAGCTCTGCTGCCCAACCGAATCAGTGACTCTGACGTTCCAGAAGTAGGTCTGACCAAGCGACAGTGTCGTCGCGAACGTCACCCCGGCGCTCGTTCCCGACAGCAACCGGGTCTCGATGGGTACTTGAGTGCTCTTGTACGTAACCGTCAGCACGGGAGACGCGCTCGACTCGCTGCTCGAAAAGTCCACGCCGTCGGTACCTGACTCAGTCATCACGACGCCGTAGTTGGGACTGCCGCTGCTCCATTCCTGCACGAAGAGGGTGAGATCGATCAGGCGCTGACCCGTGACCGTGCAATCACCCGTAACCGCGACGCCCGCGTTCGAGGCGAGTCCGTCCGCGCCTGCCGCACCCCACGCCGAGCCGATGCTTCGTTCGCTCCAGGTGGCCTGGTCTTCGACCCAGTTCTGAGTCAGTCGAAAGAGCCTCATCGACTGACCGGCGTTAGTGCAGTCCAACTGGAGAATCGCAGACGTGACGATGGCCCCCGGAGGGACCTGACCGCTCAGGCTGCCGATGAGCGAAAGGAATTTCAGCAGGCCGTGCGCGTGCGGGGCCTGACCGTCTACGTTGATTGCCGGCCCGCTGCCATTGGCGAGGGTGGGTGTGTCGGCGGTTATTTGCGCGTCCTCCAGCTGCGTCGGGCCGCTGAAGACGACTGTCTGTGGCGGACCGCCAACAAACAACGTGGCGCTCTCCAGTCCTGACGGGGCGGTGACCGCGGCGTTGAGCGAGACCGTCGCATCGTTCGACACGCCGTGGTTGGCCGGAGAGGTCAGGCTGACGGTCGGCGTGGGCGTCGCCGCTGCGCTCGCCCGGAGCTCGAGGTCGAAGCTGATGTCGGTGCTCGTCGGCGCCTGCTGGTGCAGTTCCACTGCGATCACGTTAGTGCCGCTGACGAGGAGCGCCGGGTCGATAGGGGACTCGAGCCACGCGCTTTCCGCCGCCCCGCCGATGGCCGTCGATGCGCGAGTCGTGTAACTCACCGTGCCGGACGGCATGTTGGAGCGGACGACCTCGACGCCATTGACATAGATGACGCAGCCGTCGTCACGGACGTAGCGGACCGTTAGTCCGGCGAGTGCCGTCGGGTTCGCGGCCGTGAAGGCGCGGCGGAAGTAATAGGTGATGCGCCGGTTGTTCGGGTTGCTGCCGTAGGACAGCACCGTGGCCTCGTCGCCATCGCCGTAGCCGAGTGGCGCCGAACCCGTAGCCCACGCCGCATCGTTGTACGCGGCTGACCGCCAGGCGGTTCCGAGGTTGGTACCGCTGTCGTTGTACTTCCACGCCGATCCCGCCGTGATGAGCGTCTGTTCCGCAGTCCTTACGCGGAGATTCGAGAAGACGACGAGAAAGAGCAGGATTGCGAGCGCAGTCCGCCGGCGGTTCATTGCTAAGGCCTTTCGCAGTAAGGCGATGAACGAAGTGGTGGGCGCCAGATGTACGCTCGGCGAGAAAAGAAGTCAACGCCATTCTGCTCTCGTTGCAATTGCCAGGGACGCTTGTCTGCCGGTGACGCGACTTCGCGTACGGTTCACTCGCGTAGTCAGCGCCGCGAGCACCAATAGGCCACGCGGCTGATCACTTCCCATCCCAATCGCGAACACGCTCGTTCCATCGCCGAACACGGCACGCGGATCTGGCGAATCAGAGTTGCGGCAGGTCACTCAGGCCGTCAGCAATTGGCTGGTGCAGCGGCTCGCGGTGTTTGCTACGCATTGGCCGCCTGGCATACTCCTGGCTACATACTGCGGCTCGAACCTATCTCATGCATCGCCCTGGAAGATTGAGCAGCGCGAGCGAGCGCCGCGAGCGAGCCACGCGACCGGAGCGCGCCGGCGAAGCGGCGCGCGAGAAAGCGTGTCGGGGAGTCCGAGGGGCGAAGCCCCTCGGGAAAGAACAGTGCTGGCGGATCTCAAATACTCGGCAAGAGGCTTCGCGCGGGCGCCTGGCCTGACCGTGGCGCTGCTCTTCACGATTGCGGTCGGCATCGGCAGCAACGCGGCGGTGCTGGGGTTCGTTCGCGGCACGGTGGGGCGCGATCTCCCGATCCCCGAGATCGACAGGATGTTTTCGCTTTTTGCTCGCGACGAACAGGACGCTCTCGGTCCGGTATCCTACGACGGCTACCAGTTGCTCCAGGCACAGCTGACCGCCGTCGCGCGCCTCGGCGCAGCTCGTGAGTCGCAGAGCCTAGTGAAGGTTCACGAGCGCTCGCAGGTCGTGTCGACCGCGACGATTACGCCGGAGCTTGCCGAACTTCTCCACATTCCCGCCGACGAGGGCGTTGTGATCAGCCACCGGCTGTGGGAGAGCGACTTTGCCGGCGCCGGCGGCGTTCGCGGCGAACCGCTCTCGATTGACGGCATCGATACTCATGTCGCCGGCGTCGCGCCGGAGGGGCTCGAGGGTCTCTACATCGGGCGGGCCGTCGACATCTGGATGCCGGCGCGCGAGCCCTTCGCGTTTGATCGAAGCAGCCGTACCTTTTGGGCGATCGGCAGGCTGGGTCCGAATGTCTCAATCGATCAGGTGCAGGCGGTCGTGAACTCGACGCGGAGTGGCGCTGATGCCATTGCCGTGCTTTCGTATACCGGCCTCACTCCGGAAGCGGCCGGCGGAATGGCGCGCATCACGAGCCTTCTGTACGGCGCGGCGAGTGTCGTTTTCTTCATTGCGTGCGTCAACGTTGCGACGTTCTTGCTGGCGCGCGCCTCGGCACGATCTCACGAGACATCGGTCCGCGTCGCGCTCGGCGCCGGGCGCGGTCAACTCGCCAGGGGGCTGCTCTCGGACAGCGTGCTCATCTCCGGCGCGGGCGGACTGCTCGGCGGGCTGCTGGCCCTGTGGACGAACGACGTCGTTCCGGCGCTGCTTTTCGATCAGGATGCGGAGCAGCTGACGTTGATCCCGGATCTTCTTGGGACCCTCGCCGTCTGCGCGGTGGGTGTCCTGGTGACGATCGCCTGCGGTCTCCTGCCGCTCCTTGACCTCCGCCGCGACAATCCAGCCGCCGTCCTACAACGTGAGAGCGCAGGGCCGTCACGCGGCATGCGACGGCTGCGTGCCGGGCTGGTCGTGGCGCAGATGGCGTGCTGTTCGGTGCTGGTGATCGGCGCAGGCCTTCTCCTCAAGGGCTTTCGCAGCGCGCTGCAGACGAACGTCGGCCAGAGTTTGGGCCAGCCGATTCTGGCGACGGCGTACGCAAAGTTCGGCTTCGATCGCCCGGATCTCGGTCTTCGATACTTCGACGATCTCGAGCAGGCCGGACAATCGCTGCCTGGCATTTCATCGACGACGTGGGTCTCCGCGCTGCCGGGCGTGCGACCGGCATGGCAATCGATGCGCACCGAATCGCCACAAACGCTGCGGCGTGATGTGACGATCGACGCGGTCCTCTTCACCCCAGATTCGCTCGCGCAGGTCACGCTGCCGCCGATCGCAGGGCGGATGTTCGGGGCGGCTGACACCGCCCAGTCGTGCCGGGTCGTCGTGCTCAACGAGGAGGCGTCCCGAGAGCTCTTCGACGGCGATCCGGTCGGTCGGACGATCGAGGGCCCAATCGGCCAGCGTCTCGAAGTCGTCGGTGTCGTTACTGAGCGCCCGCCCGCAAAGGCCGCGGGGCCCCGACGCCCCAGACTGTTTCTTTACGCCGAGCAGGACAGAACTCTCGCCGAGAGTCCGGGTCCGATACCGCTTCGCGTTCCTGACGGAGCAGTGCCGGGGAGCGCAATGTTCGACGTCAACGTCGTGTCGCCGAGTTACTTCGACCGAATGGGTCTGGTCCCGATTGCGGGCCGCACTTTTCGGGACGCTGGGGCGTCCCTGAGTTGCCGCGTCGGTGTGATCAATCAGGAGGCGGCAGAGCGGTACTTCGGCGGTAACGCCGTTGGTGGCGCCGTCATCGATGGCTCGGGTCGCCGCACAGAGATCATCGGCGTCGTCCATTCGGCGGTGCATGGGACGTCACAGCGACGCCCGGAGCCGACGATCTACATGCCGATGACACAGGATTTTCTCCCCCGCATGACGTTGGTTCTCAGCGCCCGCGAGACGACCGACGCGACGCTGGCCATGGCGCGACGGCAGTTCGACGCCGTCCCAGGCGGCAGGGCGCCGGTCACGGTCAGGACGCTCGCCGAGCATCTCAGCAGAACGGCGCTGGCATCTGAGCGCATCGCGACCGTCCTCGTCGGCGCGTCGGCGACCTCGGCTCTCGTGCTCGGCGGGCTCGGGCTGTACGGCGCAATGGCAGAGGCCACCCGCCAGCGCCGGCGGGAAATCGCGATGAGGATTGCTTTGGGCGCTCAGGGACGTCGCGTCATCGGCCTGGTGCTGGGCGACGGCTTGAGATTCGCTGGAGCGGGAGCCGTCGCAGGGATGCTCGGATCGTTGATGCTGGTGCGGTGGCTGGCGCGAATAACACCGACCGGTGGCTCGCCGGCGCTCTGGGCGTGGCTGGCCGCGCCACTCGCATTGCTTGTCGCCGTCGGCATCGCTGCCATCCTGCCCGCGCGCCGCGCCATGACGGTGGACCCGCTGACGATCCTGCGCGAAAAGCGGTAGCCGCCGTCGCGTTCTGTGACGACGCGGCCCGTCACGGCCGAAAAACGCCGACGGCCACGGTTCACGATGAACACGAAGGCCCGATGAACACGAAGAGGACATCTACGGAACCATCGTGACCATCGTGTCATCGTGCGCATCGTGTTGTTACGTGATGTCGTGACAGCTTGATGAGCGAGTCTAGCGGTCGATAACTATCGCTGGACGCTGATTCCAGCCTCGGCGATGTAGCGGCGGACCACCTCGTCGAAGTCCCCGTCGGTCGGGAATCCGAGCGCGCGCGCACGGCTGGCCTCGAGCTCGCCCGGCCAGGTTGCCACCATCCGCTCGATACGAGGATCCGGTTCGTAGCGGACGCGGGCGGCAGTTTCGCGGCCGGCCACGCGCTCGAGTGACGCGACCATGTCACCAACCGAGATCGACATGCCCGGCAGGTTGAGCAGGCGGTTCGAACCGAGCGTCGCGCCGTCGATGTCGTGGGCGAGGATGAAGCAGTCGACGACCGTTCGAGGCGACAGCAACCAGACGCGTGTCGCCGCGCCCACCGGGCAGATGGACGCTTCACCGTTGAGAGGCTCTCGGATGATGCCGCTGGCAAACGATGACGCCGCCGCATTCGGGCGCCCGGGCCGCACACTGATCGTCGGCAGCCTCAGCGAGCGGCCGTCGACAAACCCGCGCCGCGTGTAGTCATTGAGCAGGAGCTCGGCCATCGCTTTTTGTGTGCCGTACGAAGTCTGAGGCGTGACGGCAAGGCTGTCCGGCACCTTTGCCGGCAGCTCGCCTCCGTAAACAGCCACCGAACTCGTGAAAACGATGCGCGGCCGGTGACCGAGCTCGCGGCAGAGCTCCAGTAGATGGCGCGACGCGTCGAAATTGACGCGCATGCCCAGATCGAAATCTGCCTCCGCCTGACCGCTCACCACCGCCGCCAGATGAAAAATCGACGTCGTCTTCGCATCGATGGCCCGCTCGAGTACCTGGCGATCGGCCACGTCACCCGTGACCTGCCGGATGCGGGCGTCGGTCATGCCCGGCGCAGCGACGACGTCGACGAGCGTGATCGTAGTGATAGTGGCGGCGGGGCGGTTGGCTCCGCCGAGGACGCCGCGCTCGAGCAGCGTCTCTGCCAGCCGTCGCCCGAGAAACCCTGCTCCGCCGGTAATGACAACATTCATGAGAAGTGGCGTCCCTGGCGCCACGTGTTGAACCATCCGAGACCGTCTTCGGTCCGGCCAGATGGCCGATATTCGCAGCCGACCCATCCTGCGTAATTCAACTCGTCCATCAGATTGAAAAGATACTCGTAGTTCACTTCGCCGCGGTTGGGCTCGTTTCGCATGGGCACGCCGGCGATCTGCACATGACCGATGTGGTCAAGGTATTTTGTGAACGTCGTCGCGAGATCGCCTTCGACGATCTGCGTGTGATAGAAGTCCATCTGGACACGGAGGCTGGGCTCACCGACCTCTTCGCGGATGGCGTGTGCCTCGGCCTGCGTGTTGAGGAAAAAGCCCGGGATGTCGCGAGGGTTGATAGGCTCGATGAGCAGCGTGCGGTCCTGACGGTCGACTAATTGCGCCGCCGCGCGCAGGTTCGCTATGTAGACCTCCCGATGGCGTCCGCGATCGGCGCCGCCGGGCACGATGCCAGCCATCGCGTGCAAGCTCGGCGTTCCCAGACGCTCCGCATAGTCGAGCGCGCGCTCGACGCCCGACAGGAATTCCTGTTCACGCCCGGGGAGCGATGCGCAGCCGCGTTCGCCTGCAGCCCAGTCTCCTGGCGGCAGGTTGAAGAGCACGTTCTGCAGGCCATTGTCAGTGAGCCACCGCGCAATATCATCGGCAGGGAAGTCGTACGGGAACTGAAACTCGACGGCTGTGAATCCTGCGCGGGCCGCGGCCTCGAATCGTCGAGGGAACGGCACCTCGGTGAACATCATGCTCAGGTTGGCGGCGAAGCGCGGCATGGGAGGCCCGAAGTATAAGGGCTCGAGGACTCACAGGCCGCGATCGTAGTATCGTTGGCCGTCCGTCACTGACAGGGCCAGCGAGATGCCCGGCACGGCCTCACTCGCGCGCCACGTTCGCTCGGGAGCGTTCGCGTCAGATGTCTGCCCGGACTCCGCTCAAGCTCCCGCGACGGGCAAGCCCCACCCCTTCGGCCGGGGGTCCCAATCGTGACCGGTAGTCGGCTCGGCCACTATCGAGTCGGGGATCGCATTGGATCGGGCGGCATGGGAGAGGTCTACCGTGCCCACGACGAACGCCTTCAGCGCGACGTCGCCATCAAGTGCTTCCGCCGTCGAGTGTCGGCGACACCGGCGCGCGTAGCCGCCTCTTGCGCGAGGCGCGCGCGGCCGCCGCGCTGAATCACCCCCACATCTGCACGGTCTTCGAGGTTGGCGAGGACAGCGATCAGGCCTTCATCGCCATGGAACTCGTCGAGGGTCAGACGCTGGACACGCTCATTCCCGTTGGAGGCCTGTCTCTCGCGCAGGGACTCAAGTACGGCGTGCAGATGGCGGACGCGGTTGCGCACGCCCACGAGCGCGGCATCCTGCATCGGGACATCAAGGCCGCCAACGTGATGGTGACTCCAGCGGGTCGTACGAAGGTGTTCGACTTCGGCTTGGCCAAGCATCTCGACGCCCCGTCACCTGCGGATTTGACCGGTTCCGCACCGAGCTCGCTTACGCAGGCAGGCGCGGTCATGGGAACGTTGTCGTACATGGCGCCAGAAGTGCTGCGCGGCCAGCCCGCGGACGCGCGCAGCGACGTCTGGGCGCTTGGCGTTGTCCTATACGAACTGGCAGCGGGCCAGCGTCCTTTCCCGGGCCAGACACCTTTCGAGGTCAGCGCCGCCATTCTCAACGAGTCCCCCGCGTCGCTCCCCGATTCGGTTCCGCGGAACCTCAGGATAGTTATCGAGCGGTGCCTCGCGAAGTCTCCGGCCGAACGGTATCCGCACGCGGGGGAGCTTCGGGCGGCGTTGGAGGCCATCGAGCCAGGCACGGGAACCCAGCCCGCGACCACGAAGACCGCGACGGGGTCTCGATTGTCGGGCGCGCGCCTCGGTGCTCCAGCGATCGTCGCCGTCGCGCTGCTGGCGGTGCTCGCGTTTGACACATGGGGAGTCCGCCGATGGCTTGCCAGTTTTGGCACGCGGGTCGAGGCGATCGCCGTCCTGCCGTTCGACGTGGCACCAGGGGCCGACGGCACTGACTACGGACATGTCGCTGACGGCGTGCAGGACGCGCTCAGCACCGAACTAGCCCGGGTGCCGGGCATCGCGCGCGTCATCGCCAGGGGATCGACGCGACGGGTGGCGGCCGCAGGCAAGACGATCCCGGAGATCGCCCGGACCCTTGGCGTAACGACGGTCGTTACGGGCGCAGTGAAGCCGGTTGGAAATCGGATCGAGGTTACCGCTCGGGTGATCGATGCCGGGACCACGAGGGAGATATGGGCCGGCACTCTGAACAGCGACGAGGGCGGCCTGCCCGTCGTGCAGCGGGACATCGTCCGGAGCATAGCGAGCGCGCTGGGCTTCGAGATTGCGTCGGACCATCAAGCACGGCTCGCGAGCGCGGCCGACATCGACTCGCGGACGTACGAGGCGTATCTTCGCGGGATGTCGCTTCTTCACAAGGGCACGCCGCCGGATCGTGTCAAGGGCCTGGGGTACCTTCGGGAGGCGGTCGATCAGGATCCGGGCAACGCTCACGCGTGGGCAGGTCTGGCGCTTGGTTACGTCACGATCGGCCACGGGCCGGTCGCGACCGCCGACGTGTGGTCGAATGCGCGCGCGGCTGCGGAGCGCGCGATAAAGCTGGATGGCGATCTGGCGACGCCCCACATGGCGCTTGCCGCCGTCAAGATGTATTGGGACTTCGACTGGCCGGGAGCCGAGGTCGAGTACCGGCGCGCCAACGAGCTCAACCCCAGCTTCGCCGAGAACCGATATCACTATGCGTGGTATCTGGTGACTCTCGATCGGGTAGAGGAGGCAGTCATCGAACACCGTCGCGCGCAGGAGATCGATCCCCTGACGCCGGTCCACACGGCGTGGCTCGGCGGCCTGTATTCGGCGATCGGCAGGCACGACGAGGCGCTAGTGGAGGCAAAGAAGGCGATCGAGCTCGACGAGCGCGTCCCCATTGGCTGGCTGGTGCTTGGCTGGAGCCACTTCGCTCAAGGCCGGCGCGCGGACGCGGTCGCGGCCCACGAACGCGCTGCCCAACTGGGACCGCGTTGGAAGTTTGAGCTTGCCCGGACGTATTCACTCGTCGGAAGACGAGGCGAGGCTGAGAAGATCCTGGCTGAGCTCGAAGCCTTGCCACCGACGCCGTTTGGCGCCTTCGGGCTCGGAACGCTGCAAACCACGCTCGGCAACTTCGACGAAGCGTTTCGCTGGTTTGCGTACGAACCGCATCACGGCTTCCTTCCGTGGGTGCGCACCGGTCCTCAGTTTGAGCCGCTCGTAAAAGACCCGCGCTATGCTGCGCTGCTGCAGCGGTTGAAGCTTCCTCCGCGCAAGAACGCGCCGTAGCGTTCGCGATGATTCCGTGCCCGCGTTATAGTCGATGCTTCTACGTCGCGAGCCAATCGGTCAGGAGCAGTAGAGATGAACAAGCAGTTGTGCATAGTGGCGGCGGTACTCGTCGGGACAGGACTGACCCTGGGCGGCCAGCAGCCTCCATCGCCGGCGCCGGCCACGCCGTCGAGCGCGAGCCAAAACAGCGCGCCGCCTGCCTCGGCGACCAATCTTGGATCCGACGCGAATGGGAACCCGCTGCGCCGCGCGCTGAAGACCGGTCATATCTCCAACTACGACGAGTCCAAGGTTGCGCCCTTCACGCTTCCTGACCCGCTCGTCCTCGCCAACGGCGAGCGCGTCCGCGATCGCTCGACCTGGACCTCACAGCGTCGTCCCGAGATCGTGGCGATGTACGAGACCGAGATCTACGGCCGATTGCCGGCCAAGACGCCTGCAGTGAAATGGCAGGTGACCGAAACTGATCCGCAAGCGCGCGAAGGTACGGCGCTGATGAAGAAGATCACCGGGACGGTTGGCCCAGGGCCGGACGCTCCACAGATCAAGTTGACGCTTTACACACCCGCCAACGCAAAGAAGTCGGTGCCGGTGATCTTGCTGGTCAACTTCGGTGGCGGCCCGAAACCGCCTGCTACTCAAGGCAGGGGAGGTGGCTTTCCGACCGACCCGCCCGTTGCCGCCGAGATCATCGGCCGTGGCTGGGGATACGCGACGGTCGGCTATGCCGACATCCAGCCCGATCGACTCAATTCATTTGGCGAGGGTGTGATTGGTCGCACGCTTGCGCCTGAGCAAGAACGGCCGGCGCCGGACGAGTGGGGAACGATCAGCGCATGGTCGTGGGGTGTCAGCCGGATGATCGACTACCTCGAAACAGACGCTTCGGTAAATGCCAGGCAGGTCGCGTTATTTGGTCACTCGCGTCTGGGAAAGACGGCGTTGTGGGCGACGGCGAAAGACGAGCGGATTGCCGCAGCGTTTTCGAGTTGTTCAGGCGAGATGGGCGCCGCGCTGGCGCGCCGCGACTGGGGCGAGACCGTCGACGACATGGCCCAGAATTTCCCGTGGCAGTTCGCCGGGAATTTTCAGAAGTGGCCAGGTCGCTGGAACGAGATGCCCGTCGACGCTCACATGCTGATCGCGCTCAGTGCGCCGCGCCCAGTGTTCATCACCGGCGGAACGGCCGACCAGTGGGCCGACCCCGTCGGCATGTTCAAAGCCGCCGTTGCGGCGGGACCGGTCTATCGACTGTTCGGCAAGAAAGATCTTGGCGTCAACGAACTACCGCCGTTCGACACGCCGGTCATCACCGGCGACATCGGATGGCACTACCATACCGGCGGTCACACCGCGACGCCCGCCGATTGGAAAGCGTTCCTCGAGTTTCTGGCGAAGTATTTCTAGGCTGGGGACACTCAACCGGGACAGTCACGCCGCGAAAAGCGTGCCACAAACCGCCGGGGACACTCAACCTTGAGTGTCCCCGGGCGTGCCGAGCGCGCGGAGGACGGCGGGGTCGAGGCTGTAGACGTCCTTCGCGAAGCGCAACTCGCCTGACACGCCGACCGAGACGGTCCAGTACACGATGACGACCGGCAGCGGGGTCGTGAGAAAGACGGTCTTGGACTCCTCGGAATCGACCGTCTCCTGAATCCGCGTCCTCGTCCAGCTGTCTTGTCCCTCGAGCAGCAGTGCGGCTAGATCGAGCGGATGATCGACTCGGATGCAACCCGAACTGAACGTGCGCTGGTCGGACGCGAACAGTTCCTGGCTGGGCGTGTCGTGCAGGAAGATCGAGTACTGGTTCGGGAAGATGAACTTGACCCGTCCCAACGCGTTGTCGGGCCCCGGTGGCTGCCGCAACGTGTAGCGAAAGTTTCCAGGCGTAGCGTTCTGCCAGTCGATGGACGCCGGATCGACGATGGCGCCCTGCTGATCGAGGATGGTCAGGCGCTTGCGCGCGATCGTGTTCTGATTCTTGCGCATCCCCTCGAGCACATCCTTGGCGAGGATCGTGGGCGGCACAGTCCAATCGGGATTCAGCACCAGGTACTTCATGTCGGCGCGGAACGTCGGCGTTTGCCGAGCTTCGCGCCCGATCTGCGTGCGCGCTTCCCAGACATTCTTTTGATCGCGAATCAGGTAGACCTTGAAGGCGGGAAGATTGACGAGCACGAACGTGTCGCTCAACCCGCCGACGACCCATCTCGCGCGCTCGAGGTTCACGCGCAACTGCTGCACGCGCGCCTCGGCGGAGATATTCATCGCGTCGATCGTCGCCTTGCCGATCACTCCATCTTCCGTCAGCCGATGATGGGCTTGAAAACTCTTGACTGCGCCGAGGAGTTCGTCGCCGTAAGCGGCGTCAGTGGTTGTCGTCGCGTTCCCTAGCTCGCCAGTCACCAGCAGCCGTTTTCTGACCATCGCGACCCTGGGATCGGTCGCGCCAGGCTTGATCGCGGAGCCAGAGGTGACGACCGGCCATCCCCCCGCGTTCGCAGGTACTGCGCATTCGCGCGAGCGCCTGCTTCAGCCCGGCATAGATGAAATGGGTCGGCTTCTGCGCTTCGACTCCCCCGTCGATGGACGCTGCCCGAGCGATTTCGGCCAGCGCGAGGTCGAGCGCCGGCGCACCATTGCGGGGGTCGACATTCCATCTCCGGTCGAGCGACGAGGGCCTGACACGCCCGTAGCGCACATCGTCAATGAGCGCGACAGCAGCGTCGGCGATCAACACATGGAGGTCGGCCGTGACTTCAGTCGAAGGCGCCTTCGTGTAGGCGTCCAGCGCGGCAGTGATGGCGCTTAAATGGTAGTCGGCGGGGGTCAGTCCGTCCTGCTCGATGTTGCGAATCGCGACGAGCACCTGCTGCGCGCCATCCGGCAGACGCCATGCGGGAGTGAACGTCCGCGCCTCGAAGAATCGCGCGACCGCGTCAGGCCGCAGGAGACGGCTGCCTCGAACAGTCGCTGCCGGCAGCTCCCGTACCTGTTCGATCCGAAGTCGGATGGTGTTCTCAACCGTCGGCGTCTGTGCGCCGGTCGCGACCGTCCGGACTAGGGCAGAAAGGAGAATGGCGATGACGCAGAGCGCACGACGGATCATCCAGGATGAATTCTACATCTCAGCCGGCGAAGCGATACCAGCCGACGATACAGAGCACGGCGCCGAGAATGGCCAGCATCAGCCATATGCGCATCGACATGCGATCGGGTGAGTTCGTGTCCATGGCATCTGTCCTTTCAGGTCGTGTGTTTCCTGAGCCAGGTGATCGTCAACGACCATGCGCGTTGAGCAGCCTTGAGGTTGTTGCCATCGTGTCCAGACTGCTCCCGCAAGAAGGCGTGCGAGGCACCCTCGAACGTGTGCGACGCGTACGATTTGCCGAGCTCCTTCAGCTTCGCAGCTGTAGGCGCGAGCGTCGGCGTGAGAGGGCGGTCGTCCTCGGCGTAGAGTGCGAGCACCGGCGCCGCGATCCTGGCCAAGGCATCTGAGGGAATGAAGGTGCCTGGTGCGGGCGACTTCCACGTGCCGGGCGGGCTTCCGTAGAAGACAACCGCGGCGTCGAGCGCCGGCTCGGCGATCGCGAGCTCGAAGCTCAGACGACCGCCATAGCAGAACCCGACGCTGGCGCTTCTGCCGCTCGCGAAGGGTCGCGACAGGCCGTACGCGCGCGCGGCCCTCAGTTTCGAAATTATCTCGGCGGGCATCCCCGAGAGTTTGTTGGTTGCCTGCATGATCTCGTCGCGAGTGGCCATGGACCTCGTGTCGCCACCGTTCGGTCCGTATCCGGAAATCAGGTCCGGGGCCACCGCGATGAAGCCTTCCGCAGCGAGCTGGTCGGTCACGCCGCGCACCCAATCGCTCAATCCAAAGATCTCCTGGATGACGATGACAACCGGCGCGCGCTCCGTTCGGTCGGGATAGACGATCCATATCGTCAGCGGCTTGCCGTCGATGTCGACCGCGACGAATTCGCCCCGACGAGGGGACGAAGCCAGGCGTCGCGCCGCGCCCTGCTCGTCGGAGGGGACTGCGCGGTTGTCAGGAGCTGCCTGGGGCACCGGCCACGTCGCCTCGAGTCGCGCGTGCGCCACATGCAGATCCTGATCGGGTGGGGCTGTTGATGCCCACGTGAGGACCAGGACGGTCGTGAGCAGGAAAGACGTGTTGGTCATCATCGATCTCGATTTCAACCTGCGATGTGCATTCTCAATGCTCGTCGGGGTACATCCCCACTCGCTATCGCGCGACTCGCTCGGGCCGGAACCTCTTCGGCCGTGTTGTCCGTGTACTCCGCGGCTGGTGAACGATCACGTCCATCGTGCGGTCCATGGCGCTACTCCGGCTTCGGTGTGCGCTCAGGTCCGCCGGTAAGATTCGCCTGCCGCATCGCCGCTGCGCCGAGCATCCCTCCCATCCCCATCGACTCGACGGCGCTGCTCGGAATGAGCATCAACGCGCCTTTCTCCTTCAAGCCCTCGTAGAGCATATTCATCGCGCGCAGGTGAAGCGCCGTCGGGTTGTCGTGGTACGACTTGGCCGCTTCCTGGAACGAGTTGGCGATCTCCATTTCGGCCTGGCCGAGGATGATGCGCGCCTGCTTCTCGCGGGCCGCTTGTGCTTCACGGGACATCGCATCCTGAAGCGCACCAGGAATGACGATGTCGCGCATTTCGACCGAAGAGACGGTGACACCCCACGGATTGGACCTCGTGTCGATGAGCTGCTGCAGCTCGGCTTCGATGTGCTCGCGGCCACGCAGGAGATCGGCGAGCGTGGTCCGGCCGATGATGTCACGCAGTGCAGTCTGGGCCGCCCAGCTCACCGCCTGCGAATAGTCCTGCACCTCGAGCGCAGCCTTTTGCACGTCGTGAACCATCCAGAAGAGCACCGCATCCACGTTGACCGGTACCGTATCGGAGGTGAGGGTCTGCTCGGCGGCGAAGCTCGTCGTCACGGTGCGTTGATCGATCCAGGCGGTGACGCGATCGACAAACGGTACGAGCCAGAACATCCCAGGTCCGCGCAGGCCGACGAACCTGCCCATTCTCAGCACAACGGCGCGCTCCCATTGCTGGGCCACGCGCGGCGCCTGCGCCAGCACGACGCCGGCCGCGAGGATTGCGACTGGCCACACCAAGTTGCCGGTTACCTGCCACGCGTACGTGGACAGGCCGATCGAGACCAGCAGGATCGCAATGGCAACGAAGTTGACGCGCGGCACACTCACGCCTGGCCTGTCCGAACCGGCGAAGATAACGGGGGGCATTACGCTCCTCCTCTTTTGTCGTCTTTCTTGGGTTCCTTCTTCTGAGCGTCTTTTTGCGCTTCAAGCGCGGCCAAAAGATCGTCGATGGTCAAACCTGCCGCGTCGGCATCGGCCAGGACGCGTGTGATGAACGCGCGGAGCCGGCGATCGTGCTCGCGCGGCGGATGCGCCTGGGCGGGCGTGGCGCTGATGAACGATCCGACGCCGCGCCTCGTTTCGATGACCCCGGCGCGCTCGAGCTCGCCATACACACGCGCCACGGTGTTGGCATTGACGCGGAGCTCCACGGCCAGCTGTCGCACGGTCGGGAGTTGATCGCCTGGTCGCAGGCGGTTGGTGGCAATCGCGGCGCGCAGTCCACGCTCGAGCTGCGCGTAGATTGGCGTCGCGTCGCGCGGGTCGATGCTCACTAACTCCACTTGCTTGATTATACTAGTTCATTAGTACAACACAGTCAAGCGTTCGTAGACTCCCGGATGGAGGCGCCGACCGAGGTGAGCGACTGGTGACGGAGGCGGGGCTACGCCCGGCCGGCGAACTCGCGCGTTTCGGTGTGAACCTTGACCTTCTCGCCGTCCTTGATGAAGAGCGGCACGCGAATCTGGAGCCCGGTCTCGAGCGTGGCGACCTTGGTCACGCTGCCGCTGGCCGTATCTCCCCGCGCGCCGGGCTCGGACGAGGTCACGGTCAGCAGCACGTGCGGCGGGAACTGAAGGCCGATCGCGTTGCCGTTGTACTTCTGGATCTGAACGAGCACGTTGTCGACGAGCAGCAACCGGTCGTCGCCGACCATGGCCGCGCCGAGCGTGACGGTCTCGAACGTTTCCTGATCCATGAAGTGATAGCCGTCGCCCCCCGAATACAGAAACGTCGCGTCGACGTTGGCGAGATCGGGCTCCTTGAACTTCTCCCCCGCCTTGAATGTCTTGTCGAAGACCGCGCGCGTCAGCAGGTTGCGCATCTTGAGGCGCACGAGTGTCTGCCCCCCGCGTGCCGTCGGCTTCGAGACCTCGACGTCGATACAGTGATACGGCGCGCCCTCGAATTCGAAGAACATCTTCCGCTTGATCTCAATTGCTTCAATCAGGCTGGCCATCACCTCATATTCTAGATCACCCACCTAGGCGGCACGGGGCCGCGCATTCTGATGTACGGTTGTAGTCAAACGCCATGGCCCAATTCGATCTGCACGAAATCGCATTTCCCACGCTCGACGACACCCAGATCGCCAAGCTCGGCGACTGCACGGCGGCGACGCTGTCGACCTACGCGGCCGGCGACGTCCTCTTCCATGTCGGCGACCGGAACTTCAACTTCTTCGTGGTCCGCTCGGGGGAGATTGAGATCCTCGACCCCAGCGGCGATCGTCCGACCACGATTGCGGTGCACGGCCGCGGCGAGTTCACCGGCGATATCTCGCACTTGAACGGCACGCCAGCGATCGTCACCGCCGTGGCCCTCAGCGACTGCCAGGTCTACGCGATCTCGAGCGAACTCCTCAAGCTGGTCATCAACCAGTGTCCCGATCTGGGCGACATCATCCTGCGCGCATTCATGGCCCGTCGTCAGCTGGTTCGTGAATCGGGCACGTTCACGGGCGTGCGGGTGATCGGCTCGCGTTACTCTCCCGACACGTTTCGCATCCGCGACTTCCTGGCCAAGAACCTCGTGCTCTTTACCTGGATCGATCTCGAAGCGAATCCCGACGTCGACCAGTTGCTGAAGCATTTTGGCGTCTCCGAAGCCGAAACGCCGATCGTCGTGTGCTCGGAGGACATGCTGCGCAATCCGTCGAACCGCGTGCTGGCGGAGGCCGCCGGCATCCGCAAGCCTCTGGAGCGCACCGTCTACGACCTGGCCGTCGTTGGCGCAGGGCCGGCCGGCCTCGCGGCAGCCGTGTACGGCGCTTCCGAGGGGCTGAAGACGCTCGTGCTCGAGCGCACCGCGCCTGGTGGACAGGCCGGCAGCAGCATGCGCATCGAAAACTACCTCGGCTTTCCGATGGGGCTGACTGGCAGCGAGCTGGCGGAGCGTGCGGTCCTTCAGGCGAACAAGTTCGGCGCGGTTCTCTCGATCGCGACGCCGGTGACCGGGGTGACGTTCAACGACGCGTACTCCGTGGTCGCGCTCGACGATGGTGAGACGGTCGTCGCGAAGTGTCTGCTCGTGGCGACAGGTGCCGACTATCGCCGTCTCGAAGTGGACGGCTGCGAACGCTTCGAGGGGAGGGGCGTCTTTTACGCCGCAACGCCGAACGAAGTGCAGCAATGCCGGGGCGCCGATGTCGCCGTCGTGGGCGGAGGTAACTCGGCGGGACAGGCAGCCGTCTTCCTCGCCGGACAGGCGCGTCGGGTGTACATCCTCATCCGCGGGGCCGACCTCTACAAACAGATGTCGTCGTACCTCGCCCACAGGATTGAGCAAACCGCCAACATCGAGGTGATGGTGCACACGTCTGTCGAGCGAATGCTCGGCAACGGCCAGTTGTCGACAATCGAGGTCAGGAACCGCGCGACCGGCGAGAACCGTACCCTCCAGATTGCCGCGCTATTCAGCTTTATCGGCGCCGTGCCGCGGACCGAATGGTTGCCCAAGGAAATCGAGACCGATGCGCGCGGATTCGTTCGCACCGGACCAACAGTGGAGAAGTTGTCGGCCGGCGCCACGCGGCGCGAGCCGTTTCACCTCGAGACGAGTCGTCGCGGTGTGTTCGCCGCCGGCGACGTGCGCGCCAACTCCGTCAAGCGCGTGGCCTCAGCGGTCGGTGAAGGATCGATGGCCATCCAGTTCGTGCACGAGTACTTGAAGGAAATGTGACGTCTGACTCTCACCTTCGTCCTGATCCCCATTGCGCTCGTCTTCGCCCTGGTGTGGGGCGTCATGGCATCGTCGCGTCGTGCCGACATGCGAGAGGCGAGCGTGTTCCGCGCCGGAGTCCTCACCCTCGGGGCAGCGGTCGCGTGGATGGCGGTCACATGGCTCGCGGCGGCCAACGGCATCTTGGCGAACTTCGAGCCGATGCCTCCACCGTTTGCGTTTCTGGTGCTCGGCGTGATTGTCCTCGCGGTGGTCGTGTCCTTCAGCCCGGTCGGCACACGATTGTCGCGCTACGTTCCCCTATGGATTCTTGTTGCGGTGCAGGGATTCCGGTTGCCTCTGGAACTGGCGATGCACGGGATGTACGAACGTGGTGTGATGCCGATCCAGATGAGTTATTCCGGACGAAACTTCGACATCCTCACCGGCGCGTCGGCGCTTGTGGTGGCCGCCGTTGTGTGGTCCGGCCGCGGCGGCAAGCGGTTGGTTGCGGTGTGGAACGTCGCCGGACTCGCGCTCCTCATCAACGTCGTCGTCATAGCGATCCTGGGAACGCCGAGATTTCAGTATTTCGGTCCGGACCACTTGAACGTATGGGTGACGCGTCCGCCGTACGTCTGGTTGCCGGCGGTCATGGTTCTTGCCGCGCTGGCTGGCCACCTGCTGGTGTTTCGCGCAATGCTGAATGCTGAACGCTGAATGCTGAAGTGAATGCTGAATGATGACTGAGCGCCGGCCTCAACTGCCGGTGTTCACCCAGGCCGACAAACGCTGAGCAAGGTACGGGAAGAACGGGTTCGACGATACGCGCATCAGCACCTCGACCGGAACGGTGAGCACCGAGCGTTCGCCGCGGGGGCTCAGCAGGCCGAGCGCGACGGGTCCGGTTGGAGATTCGGCGGCGCTGCTGCCGTACACCGGGTCATCCGGCGAGAACGGCAGCGCAACGTGCGACAGCGAAAACGTGTCCTGCGCCCATTGAAGCCCGATCGACTCGTCGACTGGTGTCGTTGAGCCCGGCTCGACGTTGCGAGCCTGTGCTTCGAGCGAGTCCTTCCGCGTATTCGTGACGACCGTGACGCGGTAGCTCCGTGCCCGTCCCTCGAAGAGCCGCGGGATGAGCGAGTAGTCTTCGGGGCGGATAAACGGATCGAGTCGCGCGTGGCGGTTGAAGTCGAAGAGCACGAGCGCGCTGCCGTTCTTCGGCAGGCGATCGTAGAGGTTGGCCACGATGGCCGGCGTGCTGACGGTCGCGTCCACAAGCGACTGGAACGTCAGCACCGGAGGAAACTGAGCCAGCCGGCCATCGGCTCCGAGACGCTCGAGACGCTGCTGAAGGTCGTGGGTGATGACGAAGGTTTGTTGCCCGGCGTTGGCAGGAAACGAGTTGTACTTGAACGGGTTGTATTCGGGAATGACGTCGAGCCAGCGCGCCTTCTCGAAGTAGGGAATCGGACCGAGCGCGCTGATGAACCGTGCGAGGCGCGCCATCGGGTTGACGCCGATCATCGGCGATACCAGCACCAGCCGATCAGGGCGGGGGAGCGACGCATCCTCGAGCGTATCGAGCGTGTACCGGGTGACCAGCGCGCCACCATTCGAATAACCGACGAGCACCAGCGGTAGTCCGGCCCCAATCCGGGATCGCACGTGCCGGACCCCAAGGCGGACCGCCGCCTGCCAGTCTGCAGCGCCGCTCGAGACGAGGCCGGCCGGCACGGTCCCATGCCCGGGCATCCTGAGCGAGAGTGAATAGTAACCGTCGGCCCTCAGCTGCTCGGCGATCGCTCTCATCGAGTAGGGCGAATCGGTCAGTCCGTGGATCAGTAACGCACCGCCACGAATCGTCTCGGGCACGACTTCGTAGGAGCGGTTGTAGTTGCGGTCGAATCGGGAAGGGCTCGACCGGCTGGCCCGGATGTAGCGATTGGCCGTATAGGCGGCGGCCGGCGGCAGGACGTCTTCGACGTGCGTCCGCACCTCGTCGAAAATCCGATCCTCTCGCTTGAAATAGTCGGCCATCGTAAAACGGTCGTCGATATCCGCGGCGCGCACCTCGCTCGTTGGCGCGTACCGATGCCAGGGCTGCAGATCCGGAAGACGGTGCCGGGCATCAACCGCGCCACCAATGATGATCGTCGCGACGATGAGCGCGAGGGCGAGCACCATCCAGACGGTCCAACGGAGGAGACGGCGGGGCCAGGGGCGTTTAGGCGCCGCTGCCGTATCGACGATGGGCATTTCACTCATCGGCGAAGTATATCTGGCTGCCTCGAAGTAGCATGTTGGCCCAAGGAGATCAGTCGAGATGATGCGAAAGAGCCTGTTGGTGCTCGTCCTGATGGCGACGGGCATGGTCGCAACACACGCCAGGCAGGACGCCAAGCCAGAAGCGAAGCCCGACGCGAAGCCCGACGCAAAGAAGTGGGACGTCGCGGATCCCACCGGACCGACGACCCCTCTCGCCTTCGACACCAGCGAGGGCACGTGGATGAATCTGGACGTCAGCCCGGACGGCACGCAGGTCGTCTTCGACCTGCTCGGAGACGTCTATCTCATGCCGATCGCCGGCGGAGCGGCGCCCGCCAGGCGCCTCACGAGCGGGCCCGTGTTCGACATGCAGCCTCGCTTCAGCCCCGATGGCAAACGCATTGCGCTCACGAGCGACCGTGACGGGTTGTGGAACATCTGGACGATGGATCTGGATGGCAAAGACGCCAAGCAGATCTCGCGGGAGCGGCGCTGGTTCGTCAACAGTCCGACGTGGTCGCCGGATGGCCGCTACATCTATGCGCGACGCCACTTCGTCAAAGAGCGCTCGCTTGGCGCCGGTGAGATCTGGATGTATCACAGCGCCGGGCCGAGCGACGGCCTGCAGGTCACCGAACGCACGGGCTGGCAGAAAGACGCCGGCGAGCCGGATATCTCACCTGACGGCAGCACGCTCTACTACAGCAAGGACGTCACACCCGGCCAGACGTTCGAGTACAACAAGGACCCCAACGGCACCATCTACGCCATCATCCGCAGAGATCTTGCGACCGGCCGCGAGCGGCGAGCTGTGAGCGTCCAGGGTGGGTCGGTGACGCCACAGGTTTCGCCAGACGGCAAGTCGCTCGCCTACGTTCGCCGCGTTCGTCTCCAGAGCTTCCTCTACGTCCGGGACCTCGAGTCGGGTCGCGATCGGCAGGTCTTTTCGAACGTCGACAAGGATCTGCAGGAAGCGTGGGCGATCCACGGTTTGTACCCGCAGTACGCGTGGACACCGGACGGCCGATCGATTGTGATCTGGGGCGAGGGCAAGATCTGGCGGGTCGACGTCGCCAGCGGGAAAGGTCAGCCGATCCCGTTCCAGGCGCGCGTCGAGCAGACACTCAATGCGCCCGTCCGCATGCCCCGTCCCGTGCATCCCGCCGAGTTTCCGGTCAGGATGCTGCGCGATGTCCGCGTCGCGCCCGACGGCAAGCTCGTCGTCTATAGCGCGCTCGGTCATCTCTACACGCGGGCGCTCCCGGCTGGCGAGCCGAAGCGTCTGACGTCGGCCGGCGCAGACACCTATGAATTCTTCCCCTCGTTCTCGCGCGACGGCCAGTGGATTGTCTACACGACGTGGAGCGATGCCAGCCAGGGACGCGTCCGCGTCATCAAGCCAGACGGCTCAGCCGGCCGAGACGTCGTCACCCGCCCGGGTCACTACGTCGAGCCGTCGTTTTCGCCAGACGGCAGGTTCATCGTTTATCGCCACGCCGGCGGCGACTCGACGCGCGGGCCCTTGTACGCCGACGATGCCGGAATTCACGTGGTGCCCACGCCCGGCGGCCCATCACTTCTCGCGCGTGAGAGCGGTTCGGATCCGGAGTTCGACCACACCGGCACGCGGATTTATGTTCGCGAGGTCCGCAACGAAAAATACACGCTCCTGAGCGTTGGCGCGCCAACCGTCGCCTCACCCTTGCCCGGGCGTGACGAGATCGAGCACGTGCGCAGCGACAATGCCACGCAGATCGTGCCTTCGCCCGACGGCCAGTGGGTCGCGTTCGAAGAGCGGTATCGCACGTACGTCGCCGCGTTCCCGCGCACCGGCCGGCCCGTCGATGTTGGCCCGGCCACACAGACATACCCCGTGCAGCGCGTCTCGCGTGACGCCGGGTACTACCTGCACTGGTCCGGAGATAGCCGGCGCCTCTTCTGGGCTCTCGGTCCAGAGCTCTTCAGCCGCGACCTTGCCAACTCGTTCGCGTTCGTCGAAGGCGGTCAAGCGAAAGCCGCGGAGCCCGAGGCGAAGGGGATTCCAATCGGCTTCACGACAAAGAGCGATCTGCCGTCGGGCGCCGTCGCGCTTGTCGGCGCGCGCGTGATCACGATGGCGAACCTCGCGTCAGGTCCGATCCAGGGCACACCCGGCGTCATCGAGAACGCGACGCTCATCGTCGAAGGCAATCGCATCACCGCCGTCGGACCGTCGTCTTCGGTGAGTGTCCCTGCCGGCGCGACAAGGGTCGACGTCAAGGGCAAGACGATCATGCCTGGGATCATCGACGTCCACGGGCATCTTGGGAGCGAATCGAATGGCCTGGTCGCGCAATCGAGCTGGCCGCTGGCCGCCAATCTGGCGTTCGGCGTGACGACTTCTCACGATCCGTCGAACGACAGCGAGACCGTGTTCACCAACGCCGAGCTCGTGCGAGCGGGGGCCAAGCTCGGTCCGCGTGTATTTTCGACGGGGACGATTCTCTATGGGGCCGAGACGCCGTTCAAAGCGGTGGTCGAGAGCTATGACGATGCGCTGTCGCACGTCAGGCGGCAGAAGGCACTTGGCGCGATCAGCGTGAAAAGTTACAACCAGCAGCGCCGTGATGCTCGCCAGATGATCGTCAAGGCGGCGCGCGAGCTCGACATCCTCGATGTGCCCGAGGGCGGCTCACTCCTGTACATGAACCAGACGCATATCCTCGATGGTCATACCGGCGTCGAGCATTCGTTGCCCGTGCCCAGGCTGTACAAGGACACGGTCGAGCTCTTCGCAAAGAGCGGCGTCGGTTATACACCGACGCTAATCGTCGGCTACGGCGGGCTGTCTGGCGAGTACTACTGGTACCAGCACACCAACGTGTGGGAGAACGAGCGGCTGCTTCACTTCACCCCGCGTGAAGTGATCGACGCACGCTCGAGGCGGCGAGAGATGGCCCCGGACGCCGACTTCAACCACGTGCTGATCGCGCGCGGCGCAAAACAGGTGGCCGATGCCGGCGGCAGCGTCCAGCTCGGCGCGCACGGACAGTTGCAGGGTCTTGGCGCGCACTGGGAGCTCTGGATGCTGCAGCAGGGCGGGATGACGCCGATGGAGTCGCTGCGCGCCGCCACGATCGCCGGCGCGCGCTACCTCGGTCTCGACGGTGACATCGGCTCGCTCGAGAAAGGCAAGCTGGCGGACCTCATCGTCCTCGATCGCAACCCGCTCGAGAATATCCGGCACTCCGAGTCGATCAGCATGGTGATGATGAACGGCCGGCTGTACGACGGCAAGACGCTCGCCGAAGTCGCGGCGACAAAACGGCCGGCGCCGCGCTTCTGGTGGGAGTGACGGCGGAGACGGAGGGCGCGGTTTCCACCACGGCGGCGCGGAGCTGAACCCAGTGGGAGACGCACGGAGATAACAAGCTTTCTCGACGGATGCCGCGGCTGGGCGCACCGCGCGTCGCGCCCAACCTGAGAGTCCTCTCCGTGCGTCTCCCACTGTTTTCATCTCCGCGGTGAGAACCGCAATCTCCGTCCCCTCCGTCAACCCGTGGACGTCCTCGAGCTCAGTTTACCCTTGGAAGCGTGAGCGCGGCGCGCAGGCCGCCAGCGGTCGAGCGGTCGAGCGCGATCGAGCCGCCGTAAAGCTCGGCGAGATCGCGGACGATCGCGAGGCCCAGCCCCGAGCCCGGCGCCGCTTCGTCGGCGCGCACGCCGCGTTGCAGCACCACGTCCCACTTTGAAGGGTGGAGCCCTGGTCCATCGTCGGTGACGGCAATCACGATGGATTCGTTGTCCGCGGCCGATTCGACCACGACCCGCGTCCGGCCCCACTTGCAGGCGTTGTCGAGGAGATTGCCGAGCATCTCGTCAAGATCCTCGCGCTGGCACCGGACCAGGTGGTCGCGCGGGACGCGCACGTCGATGGCGAGACCGCGGTCGGCATGGAGACGGAGCATCGTGCGCGCCAACCCCTCCGCCGATTCTGCGACCTGACACTGTGCGCCAGGCGTCGCGCCGGACGCGGCGGCGCGAGCGTGCGCCAGGTGCGACTCGACCTGACGCCGCATCCGTTCCACCTGCTCGGTCACGGCGTCTGCCCACTGCTGTTGTCCCGCGGCGGCAGCCCGGTCCGCCTCGTGGGCCAACACGGCAAGCGGTGTCTTGAGGCCGTGCGCGAGGTCGCCCGCCCGCGCGACGGCTCGCCGGACCGCCTGTTCGCGGTGCTCGAGCAGGATGTTGAGATCGTTGACGAGCGGCTGCACTTCCGCGGGGTAGCTGCCGTCGACGCGGCGTTCACGACCGGCATGCACGGCGGCCAGCCGCGCGCGCAGCCGGTCGACGGCCGTCAGCCCGCTCCTTACCTGGATGAACCCGACGATCAGGCAGACGAGCGCGAGAATCGAGATGCCCGGTATGTGAAGGAAGAAGTTGTGAAACACTCGCGGCGCGCTCGGGTGCCGGTAAATGATCTGCGTCATGATCACGCCGAGCACAGCAAACAGCCCCGTCGACCAGAGCACTGCTCCGAGCATGATGCGCGCGCGGAGCGACAAACCGGACATCACCTGCCGCCCTCGGCGATGCGGTAGCCCATTCCACGCACCGTCTCGATGAACGACGATCCCAGCTTACGCCGCAGGCGGGCGATGAATACTTCGACCGTGTTCGAATCACGGTCGAACCCCTGCGAGTAAATGTGCTCGGTCAACTCGCTCTGCGAGACCAGCCGTCCGCGGTGGTGCATCAAATATGAGAGGACTCGAAACTCGTGGCTGGTCAGCTTGACCGGCGTGCCGCTGCGTGTGACGCGCGCGGCCCGCGGGTCCAGCGTGACCTCGCCCGAGCGGAGTTCCGGCGTAAATTGCCCGCTGGCGCGGCGGATGAGCGCGCGCAGACGCGCCAGCACTTCTTCCATCCGAAACGGCTTCGCGACGTAATCGTCCGCGCCGCCGTCAATTCCCTGCACCTTCTCGTGCCAGCTGCCGCGGGCGGTGAGGAGCAGCACCGGCATGACCAGCCCATCGTCCCGCCATCGCTTCAGCACGGTGAGCCCGTCGACGCGAGGGAGCCCAAGGTCGAGGATCACGGCGTCGTACTGTTCGGTCCTGCCGAGAAAGTCGGCGTGCTCGCCGTCGGCGGCGCAATCCACCGCGTAGCCAGCCTCGCCAAGAGCGGTGGCCAGTTGGCGCGCCAGGCGCACTTCATCCTCGACGACGAGAACCCGCACCTGACGGTTATAGCGCAACCGAACCTGAATGGCACCTGAACATCCGATTCATCCGTCGTTCAGCGGGCACTCGATACGCTCTCTGGAACCTCTCGGAGAATCCGCCAATGACAAAACGCACTCTACTGGTTGTCCTTGTCGCTGCGGCGCTGCTCATCATGGGCGCTCTCGCCCACGGTGGAAGGGGTGACGGCGCGCTGGCGAACTGGTTTCAAAGAATTCATGGCCACTAACAGGGAGAGAACCATGACGACGAGAACGCTAGCCCTTGCGGTCATTACATTGTCGGTATTGATAACAGCCAGAACCGCGGTCGCGGCCGCGCCTCAGCACGGCAGGACCGAGCAGAAATCCGCGCCGAGCGTAACCGGGCGATGGAGCATGTCGGTAAAAGGCAGTCCTCACGACGACGTGACGATGGCGCTCGAGCTGACCCAGGAGGGCAAGAAGGTCAGCGGCACGCTCGCCACGCCGCATGGTGACGACCTTCAGGTTGCGGGCGAGTTCGCCGAGAACACGCTGACCCTGGCGACGACAAGTGGAGGCGAGTCGAAGATCAGCATGACCGCGAAGCTGAAAGAAGACGGGACACTCGACGGCTATCTTTCGAGCCAGATGGGTGACATGACGTGGACCGCGCGTCGCGTCACGCGCAAGTAGGACCACGGATTACACGGCGCAAGTAATGCCACGGATTACGGACAACACGGCCAAGTAATGCCACGGATTACACGGATCACACGGATTGGCGTTATGAGATGGCCTCTCCAGGGTAACGAGGCTGCGCCATGACGTGGGTCGATTCCCTCGGCCGCGACCTGCAACATGCCGGCAGGATGATCGCAAGGATGCCCGTTCTGGCGAGTGTCGTCGTGCTGTCACTCGGCGTCGGCATTGGCGCCAACCTGGTCATTTTCTCGTGGATTCAGGCGGTTGTCCTCAAGCCGATCCCCGGTGTCGCTCGCGCCGCGAGTTTCTACCTGGTCGAGCCCCGCACCGAGACGGGAACCAACCCGGGAATGTCGTGGCTCGAGTATCGCGATCTCCGGGAGCGCCTGCCCGCGTTCCCCGATCTCCTGGCGTTTCGAATGTCGCCGCTCTACGTCGGCGAACCAGGGCAAGTCGAGCGAGCTTATGGTCTGCTCGTCTCCGCCAACTATTTCTCGGGGCTCGGCCTCAAGCCAGCGCTCGGGCGCTTCTTTCTCGTCGACGAAGTGTCGCACCCAGGAGGCGAGCCGGTGGTGGTGATCTCGCACGAGTACTGGCAGAGCCAGTTCGCTGGAGCGACAACCGTTGTCGGCCGGACGGTTCGCGTCAACAGCCGGGACCTCACGATCATCGGCGTCAGCCCGCGCGGATTCCAGGGGACGGTACTTCGCTTGAAGTTCGACTTGTGGTTGCCGGCGACGATGGCGCCGGCGCTGTTCAACGGATCGCGCGAGCTCGATCAGAGGAGCGCGCGTGGATATACGGCGACCGGTCTCCTCGCGCCTGGCGCGACGCCCCAGCAGGCGCAGGGCGAAGTCGACGTGGCGATGCGGCAGCTATCGCAGGAATACCCTGAGAGCAACGCAACCATTCAAGGGGAAGTGCTGCCCTTCTGGAAATTCTCGCGTGGCCCGCAACGCTTCCTGGCCACCGCGCTTGCTTTCCTGCAGGCGATCATGCTGCTCCTGCTGGTCGCGGTGTGCGGCAACACGGCCAACCTCATGTTGGCGCGAGCCAGCGCGCGTCAGAGGGAGATGGGGATGCGGCTGGCGCTCGGCGCCGGCCCGTGGCGGATCGTGCGCCTGTTGCTTGCCGAGAACGTGGTGCTCGCGCTGGTTGGGGCGGCGCTCGGCGTCGCGATTGGTGTCTGGGGCACTCGGGCGCTGTCCTCGATGCCATTGACGATTGGTTTCCCGATCAACTTCGAAACCGAGATCGACGCGGCCGGACTCGCCTTCGCGGCGGTGCTGGGGATCGCGTGTGGCGTTATCTTTGGCGCCGCACCAGCGATCCAACTGGCGCGTCTCGACCCGCAGCTGGCGTTCCGCGCCGGCGCGACCTACTACGGCCGCAGTCGTCTTCGCAATACGTTGATGGCGATTCAGGTAGCGCTGGCCCTTGTCGTTCTCGTCGCGGCGGGCCTGTTCTTGCGGAGCTTCCTCGAGACACGTGAAGCCGACCCTGGTTTTCGTCGAGAGGGAGTGCTCCTCGCGGCCTACGATCTGACCGGCCGGAACACCGAGAACGCGTCTACGCGAGGCTTCGCCGCGAGGTTGATCGAACGTCTTCGAGCGCTACCGTCAGTTGAGGACGCGGCGATTGCCTCATCGGTGCCGCTCGACATACATGGTTTGCCTTCGCGTGTGTTCACCGTCGACGGGTGGGTGCGGGCCGAGGCCGGTTACGACCAGGCTCTCGCCAACACGGTAACGCCTGGCTACTTCGCCGTGATGGGAATACCGCTGGTCAGAGGTGGGGACTTCGTCGATCTCAATGACACGACTCAGCCGCTGCAAGTGATCGTGAACGAGGAGTTCGTGCGCCGCTACTTGCCGCGACTCGAGCCACTCGGTCGACGCCTGCAGGCGCGCGGCCGGTCCTACGCCATCACCGGCATCGCGCGTAACTCGCTCTACAACGCCTTCGGCGAGCCGCCGACGCCGATCATCTATTTCTCGTACCGCGACAATCCTGGCCGAACCGGAGAAATTCACGTCCGCACGCGAACCGGCGGCGACACTGCCGTGGCAGCGGCCGTGCGCGGCATCGTGCGCGACCTCGATCCCGAGCTCCCGGTCTACAACGTCAGGACCCTGACCACTCATGTCGAGACGCATCTGCTGTTTCGCCGCGTTCCAGCCAGGATGTTCGCGGTGCTCGGCCCAATGCTCCTCGTCCTCGCCGCGATCGGGATTTACGCGGTCGTCTCGTACACGGTCGCGCAGCGCTCGTCTGAAATCGGCGTCAGGCTCGCGCTCGGCGCAACGCCCCGAGGCGTGGTGGCGCAGTTTGTCGGCGAAAGCCTGGCCGTGATCGGCGTCGGGGCTCTCGCAGGATGGGCCATCGCCGTCAGCGGAGTCATCGTCTTCTACGGTGGGCGGGCCATCAACGTGGAGATATTCGTCGGCGTTCCGGCGCTGTTGATGGCCGTGGCCGCGGTGTCGTGCTGGTGCTCTGCGAGCCGCGCCGCTCGTTGCGATCCGATGGCGGCGCTTCGTCGGCAGTAGAGCGACGCTGGACGGAGTTGACGGAGAGCACGGTTTTCACCGCGGCACGGAGCCGAAACAAGTGGGAGACGCGCGGAGAGAACGAGCAACTACGGGCAGCTGCGCTGGTCGCACCGCGCTTCGCGCGGTCGGCTAGCGAGGAATCGACGAATCACAAGCCCTCGGTGATGCTCGTGCGGGCTTGCGATCCGTCGATTCCTCGCTAGCCGTAACGCCGGCCGAGGCCGGCGTGCGACCAGCCGCCAAGAAAGTCCCAACTGCCCGGATCTCTCCGTGCGTCTCCGTGCGCTCCGTGCCTCCGCGGTGAAAGCCGTTACCTCCGTCCAACTCCGTCAACACTCTGACAGACGCATTTGACGTGCTCTCCCGCCTTGGATAGTGTCTCCGGATGCTCGCAGCCGTGACGCGAGCGTCAGGAGACACCAATGGATCAGACTCAAGCACAGTTCCTCGCGCAATGCCTCTGCAAGCTCTGGGAGGGCGAGTTCCCGGCGACCTGCAAAGTTCTGGCGGCGGTCCCCGACGACAAGCGCAGTTATCGCCCCGATGAAAAATCGCGCACCGCGTGGGAGCTCGCGACGCATATAGCGACCGGGGACATTTGGTTCATCAATAGCATCCTGGCTGGCTCATTCGTCTTTGACGCCGACGCTGCGAAAAAACAGTCGGGGCAGTTTGGATCGGTCGCCGACGTGGTGGCGTACTACAAAAAGGAATTCCCCGCGGCGCTCGGCAGGGTGCGGGCACTGCCGGCCGACAAGCTGGCGGCGCCGGTTGACTTCTTTGGCATGATGAAGATGCCGAACGCGACCTACCTGGGCTTTGCCAACAACCACTCGATACATCATCGGGGTCAGCTGGCGGCTTACTTGCGCGCGATGGGTTCCAAGGTTCCGGCAATTTACGGGGCGAGTGCCGATGAGCCAATGCCTGGAGCATGATCGACGTGGGAATGGCCCGTGCTTCGGCTAGAGTAGTTGGATCATGTCCACGAATTACGCGGGCCTCGAAGAGGCGCTCGTGTCGGTCCTCGGTCCCCTCGGGCTAATTGCGATCTCATATCTCTCCGCTGCCCCGCAGGGCGTCGAGCAGTTTTCGGGGACCGTGCCGTCCGGCTGCTCATTCTGGAGACTTGCTGCGACCGGGAACGGTTTCTACACTGTGCCCGGCGACCATTTGAACTGTCCGATCGGCAGCTACACCCACGCGATCGATCTGCCCACCGAGCGCGCGGCCGAGCTTGGACAGGTACTGACACTAATGGCTGGTGTCGGGTACGTGAGGATGGAAGAAGTGCCGTCGATCCCGCGCCTGTCGCAGCCACCCGCGTTCATTTACTACGCGCCGCTCGGCAAGGTGGTGGCGCCGCCAGACGTGGTGATCGTCAGCGGCCGCCCCGGTCCATTGATGCGGCTGCAGGAAGCAGCGGCTCATGCCGGTGCCGCGGCGACGCTCCCGCTGCTCGGCCGCCCGACATGCATGGCGTTGCCGGCAGCGATGGCACACGGCTCGGTGATGAGCTCGGGATGCATCGGCAACCGCGTCTACACCGGGATCGGTGACGACGAGCTCTACTTGATGATCCCTGGACCGCGCCTCAGCGACGTCGTCAGGTCGTTGTCGGTGATCGCGGCCGCCAACGACACACTGGCCGACTATCACGAACAGCGTCGCGCGACGCTCACGACGTAGCTGCCAGCTCTCGGCTGTCAGCTCTCAGTTCTTGTCAGCTGATAGCTGTCAGCTAGTACTCCGCCATCTGATCGTCGGGATAGCAGTAAAGCCAGCGCTCGCCCGGCTCCGCCGACGCAACGACCGGGTGCCCGCTGGACTTCGCGTGCTTGGTCGCGTGGCGGTTCGGCGATGAGTCGCAGCAAAGGGTGGTGCCGCACGTCTGGCAGGTGCGGAGGTGGACCCATCCGGAACCGATCTTCACGCACTCCTCACAGCGGCGCGCCTGCGCGTGCCGGACATCGGTCACCGCGTCGATGTGTGGACACACCTCAGAAGTCATCTGCGCCTCCAATGGAAAGCAGTCGATGTCAGGATGCCGTCGTGGCTTCGAGCTCTTCGTAGCTGCCCTTGAAGTCGGCGATCTCGCCATCCTCGAAGCGCCAGACTCGCGTGCCGACCTCTTCGAGCAGATCCTGGTCGTGAGTCACGAGCAGCACCGTGCCCTCGAACTTCTGGAGCGCCACGTTCAGCGCGTTGATCGATTCGAGATCCAGGTGGTTGGTTGGTTCGTCGAGCACGAGCAGGTTTGGCTTGAGCAACATGATCCGGCAGAACAGCAGCCGCGCGGTTTCACCGCCTGAGAGCGCCTCAGTTGGCTTGAGGCCCTCCTCGCCGCTGAAGAGCATCTGGCCGAGCAGCCCGTGAATCTCCTGCCGCGAGGCGTCGGGGTCGAACTGGTGCAGCCATTCGACCGCGGTCATCCCCTTCTCGATCGCGCCGGTGTGATCCTGGGGGAAGTAGCCGATTGAGATCTCATGGCCCCAGCGAATCGTGCCGCTGTCCAGATCCGTCGGCGACGCCGGGCGATCGGGCGCATCCGCGAGCAGCGCCTTGAGCATCGTTGTCTTGCCGACGCCGTTTCTGCCAACCAAAACGATTTTCTCGCCGCGGTTGACGATCGCGCTGAAGTCGGAAACTACCTTCAGCGCGCCATGCGCCTTGCTGAAACCCTTGCATTCGAACGCGACTTTTCCCGACGGCCGCTTCATGGCGAACTTGATGTACGGACGCTGAATGTTCGATCTGGCCAGCTCAGTCGTCTGCAGGCGCTCGACTTCCTTGCGCCGCGACGTGACCTGACTCGCTCGAGTGCCGGCGCCGAACCGCGCGATGAAGTCATTGAGCTGCGCGATCTTCTTCTCGCGCTGCGCGTTGTCGGCCTCGATCGTCGAGCGGATCTGCGTCTTGGCGAGCACCATGTCGTCGTAGCCGCCGGTGTACGTGATGATCGTCTGGTAGTCGATATCGGCCGTGTGCGTGCAGACCTTGTTCAGGAAGTGCCGATCGTGGGAGATCACGATCAGCGTGCCGGTGTAGCGTTCGAGGAACGCCTGCAGCCAGTGGATCGAGTCGAGGTCCAGATGGTTCGTCGGTTCGTCGAGCAGGAGCGCGTCAGGACTGCCGTAGAGGGCCTGCGCCAGGAGCACTCGCACTTTCTGTCCGCCCTGGAGCTCGGCCATCTTCCGATCGTGCAGCGCGTCGGGGATATCGAGACCTTGTAACAGCACTGCGGCATCGCTCTCGGCCGAGTAGCCATCTTCCTCGCCGACAACCCCCTCGAGCTCGCCGAGGCGCATGCCGTCGTCGTGGGTCATGTCGGGCTTGGCATACAGCGCGTCGCGCTCTTGGAGCGCGTTCCAGAGCCGCTCGTTGCCCATGATGACGGTATCGAGCACCCGGAACTCATCGAAGGCGTATTGATCCTGTCTCAGGACGCCGAGTTTGCGAGGCCGCGCGACGGTGCCCCGCTGCGGCTGGGCTTCGCCAGTCAACAGCTTCATGAACGTAGATTTTCCAGCGCCGTTGGGCCCGGTCAGGCCGTAGCGCCGTCCCGCCGAGAACGTCGTGGTGACGTCCTCGAAGAGGATCTTCGAGCCAAATCGCATGGACACGCCGCTGACCGAAATCATGATGGGAGCCCTTCCGTTGGTGGCAAACCCATAATTATAGCAGATGACGCTAACCCGGCCGCGCGGCCGGTGGCCCATGCCCAGAGAAAGTTGTAGCCACCGATCGGACCGAAGGCGTCGAGGATCTCCCCGCACAGAAAGAGCCGCTTGTGCCTCCGGCTTTCCATCGTTCGCGGATCGATGTCGTTCAAGCTTACGCCGCCGCCGGTTACCTCGGCCTTTTTGTAACCTTCATCACCCGTCCATGGCAGCGTTCCCCTCACAAGTGTGTCAATGAGCTGAAGCCTTTCGGCACGGCTCAGACTCGCAAGCGGCAGGCGGGGGCTGATTCCCGTGCTAGCAATCAAGGCCTCGGCCAGGCGTGACGGCAGCGCGTCGCCGACCGCTGACAGCACGTTCCTCGCGCCATGCGGCTTCAGGGCTTCGGTCCACGCCCGGTCGTCGAGTGAGGTCCATCGCACAGCGACACGCGCCGGAACTCCGCCATCCATACGCGATCGCACCGCCACGTGCGAGACGTCGAGCACCGCCGGACCGCTGTAGCCCTGGTGGGTGAAGAGGAACCCCCCGGTCGCGGTTGACGACAGGCGGTCGGCGCGAGCCGTGATCGTCACCCGCAACGACACTCCCGACAACTCTCCAAATGGTGCAGGTTGAGCGATGAGCGGCGTCAGCGCGGCATACGTCGGCCGCACCTCGTGGCCGAGGCCCTTGACGATGCGCAAGCCGACACCGTCGCTACCCGTGTTTGGTACCGACAGGCCGCCAGTGGCGACCACGATTGCACCGGCGTGAAGCGGGGCCCCGTCCGAGATGTCGACGCGCCAACCGCCATCGACGGGGGCGAAGCCGGTGACGGTCGTGTTCATGAGCAGCCGCGCCCCGTTCCGGCGCGCCTGCTCGAGCAGGCGATCCCTGACGTCGCGAGCACGTTCGGAGGCTGGA
Source organism: uncultured Acidobacteriota bacterium (assembly GCA_963773005.1). Taxonomy (GTDB): domain Bacteria; phylum Acidobacteriota; class Vicinamibacteria; order Vicinamibacterales; family 2-12-FULL-66-21; genus DATBJJ01. The sequence continues at coordinate 1,164,492 of CAVYZR010000006.1, read as the reverse complement.
AACAGCTTTGCCGACTCCACTTCTTCGACCAGCGGCAGACCGAGATCGCGTTCGAAGAAGGCGATCTGCTCGCGGAGCGGCCACGAGCGGACGATGCGGCGGACGAGGTGAGGCGGCGCGTCGCTGACGAAACGCGATTCGTCGAGGCGCGCCGGCAGGATATTGCAACGGCCACCGCCGCTGATCAGTATCTTGCGGCCACCATCGCGCGTGCGCTCGAGGAGGAGCGTCTCGGCGCCAGACGCGGCGGCAAAGATCGCTGCCGCCGCCCCGGCTGCCCCCGCGCCGATTACGATCACTCGGCGGCTCGAAGCGGCGTCGGTCACCGGCGGACGGCAGGGGTCCGGCTAAAGCCGGACACTACGCACGAAAACAGTGGGCGCCGGCGGGACACTAGCGGTCGCGCGGGAGGAGCACGGACTTGATGACCCGTCCGTCGTGCATCGAGTCGAACGCATCGCGCCAGCCGGCCAGCGGCGCGCGCAGCCCGACGATCGAATCAGCCATCGTCACGCCGCGCGCGAGCAGGCTGATGACACGCTCCCAGACGGGGTAGTTGTGGCTGAACGAACCCTGCAGTCGAATGTTCCGGAACACGAGCGGGTTCACGTCTGTCGGAATCAAGTCGGGTGACCACCCGACCTTCGAGACCTGCCCGTCGGGCCGCGCGAGCCGGAGCGCCGTCTCGAGCGTGGCGCTCGCTCCCGATGCGTCGCAGACCACGTCGGCGCCGATCGGGCAGAGGTCGCGAACAATAGCTTCCAGGTTCTCCGTCTCGATATCGACGGTGTGCGTCGCCCCAAGCCGCCGCGCCGCCTCGAGTCGCGGCCGGTCGCAGGAGAGGCCTGCGACAACGAGCGTGCTCGCACCGGACAGCGCCGCCATTCGCGTGCAGAGCAGCCCGATCGGGCCAGGCCCGACGACGACCACGAAATCGCCTGGCGCGATTCTGGTGTTGACGCACATGACCTGATAGGCCACCGCGTGAGGCTCGGCCAGGCAGGCGATGTCGAAAGGCAACGAATCGGGAATATGGTGGAGGCATCGCGCCGGCACGCGAACGAACTGGGCCATCGCTCCGTCGACGCCGTACCCGAACCCCTTCCTTTGCGGGCACAGGTTGTAGCGGCCCGTTCGGCAGAGCAGGCACGAACCGCAGATCTCGGCAGCGGTTTCGCTGACGACGCGATCGCCCTCCCGAAAGTCCGTCACTCCACGGCCGCGTTTGGCGACTGTGCCGCAGAATTCATGGCCGAGGACCACCGGGATGTTGACCGGCCACGAGTGCGTGTTTCTCGACTGGTGGACATCGGAGCCGCAAACCGAGACGGCCCCGACCTCGAGCAGGACCTCGCCATCGCCAACCTGAGGAATGGGAATCTCGCGCAATTCCACCGCTAGTGGTTCGAGCGCGTAGTGAACGACCGCGGTCTGTGTGCTCATGATCTATTTGCGAAACAACCACGTCTGATTGGCGCCGCCGCTGCAGCCCCACAACTGAACGTTCGCCCCGTCGTCGCGCTTCGCGCCCTCGACATCGAGACATGAATCGTTGGATACGCTGATGAGGCGATAGGCTCCATTGCCAGCACGCTCGACGCGCCACCGCTGGTTGTCGCCACCATTCCAGCGGAATTGTTCGACGTTCGCGCCGTCGGCGCCGCGGCCGGAGACGGTGAGGGCCTTGTTGGTGCCCTGGCTGATGATCGAGAACTGACCTCGGCCGAGGTCAATCACATCCCACAACTGGTTCGAGCCGCCGCTGCAACTCCACTGCTGGACGTTGGCCGCGTTGCGATTACTTCGTCCCTCGACGTCCAGGCATTTGCCGCTCGGCCGGCTGACGATACCGCCGCTGAAGAACACTCGGCCATCCGGTGGATAGCCTCCGGACGGGGGGCGATTGTAGCCAGGATCCGGATCGGGATACTGACCATCCCATCCAGGGCCGGACCAGTTATAGGTTGCGCGAGCCGTGTTATTGCGGCTGTTGAACGTGCAATCGAAGGAGAAGTCCCGGCCGCGGTCGTTGTTGTCGCGCATGTAGCGCCCGTTGCCACGAACGCGCGCTTCGGTGTTCGAGACGCGCGTGATCTGAGCCCGCCGTTCATCGATGGACGCGTTGGGTTGCCTGCCGCCAACCTCGCGGCCCATTCGGTACTGCAATTCCTGCTGGCAGCGGCCGACGGCCTCGTCGCGCGGATCCCACTGGGCCGACGCTGGTGGTGGGCTGAGGAGCGCGAGAGCCAGTCCGAGCGACGTGATGACCCCAGAATGCATCCGTGATTGTCTCCCGTGCGTAACAGGGATACACCTTTGCAGGTCGTTGTAGCAAGTGGTAGGACGGGCGCGGTGCCGAGTGAGCAGGGATACGCTTCGATTCCGTCCAGAGGCAGAATAACTTCAGTTGAAGGGCGCGAGAGTAATTCATGGAGCCGGTCATGGACTCGAACACCCGCAGGTTTCTTCACGTCGCTAACGGGACGTCGACGACGGACACCATCCGCGCGGCGGGCATTCCCGGCGCGACGTCACTCTGGGCTGATCCGCTGCACGAAGGACCGGTGCCGGCGCGGCTGACAGACGGGGAATTGCTGGAGGTTCGCGCTCGTCACCTGGCAGGAGACGACGGATCGGGCATCACCCTCGAGGAAACGATCGCCGAGCTGCGGCGCTGGCGCGAAACCATTGACAATCAGGCGTTTTATGACGAACTCGTTCTGTGGTACGAACACGACCTCTTCGATCAGCTCAATCTGATTCAGCTGCTTACGCGCATTGGACAAAGGGCGGGTTCCGACCACAAGCCTGTCAGCCTCATCTGCATCGACCGGTTTCCGGGCCATCCACGCTTTAAGGGACTGGGCGAGCTTTCCGCGCTCGAGCTCGGATCGCTCCTCGAGACACGCCAATCAGTAGGCGCCAGCCAGTACGAGCTTGCGGCGCGAGCGTGGGAGGCGTTCCGCGCGGACGATCCGTTGGCGCTCGACCGCCTGCGCAGTACCGACACTTCCGCGATGCCATTTCTCGCGTCCTCGCTGCGGCGTCACCTCGAGGAGTTTCCGTGGACGCGCGACGGGCTGTCGCGAACCGAGCGTCGGATCATGCAGCTCGCGCGCCCAGGTTCGATCGACATCCGGAGCGCGTTTCCGCTGATGCACGACGACGAGTCGGCGTTCTACATCGGCGACTCGTCGTTCTGGCAGATCGTGAAGGAATTGGCGTCAGCGACGCCTTCGCTGGTCTCGATTGACGCGACGGAGGCGGCGCCAGGCCGATTGCCGAGCGGCACGATTGCCCTGACTGACACCGGGCGGTCGATCCTTGGTGGTCACGCCGACCGCGTCGCGCAGTGTGGCATCGACCGCTGGCTCGGCGGTGTCCATCTGGTGGACTCGCAGCCCAACTGGCGATGGGATTCAGGGCGACAAATGATCACGCAATGCTGAATGCTGAATGCTGAGTGCTAAAATACGAAATTCACTTCAGCATTCAGCATTTCTTCCATGCGCGCCTTGATTTTCGATCTCGACGGAACGCTCGTCGATACGGTCTACGCTCACGTGTTCGCCTGGCAGCAGGCGCTCGCGGAGGCGGGCCTGCCGATTGACGGCTGGCGCGTGCACAGGCGCATCGGCATGAGCGGCGGGTTGTTCACCCGAGCGATCGCTCGAGAGATCGGCCGCGCGCTCGAGCCCGAACAGGCAAACGCGCTCCAGCATCGGCACGGCGAGATTTACCAGAATCTGCTCCCGCGCCCTCGGCCCCTTCCCGGGGCGGTATCTCTGCTCCGCCGCCTGCGCGATCTGGGCGTGCCGTATGGCATTGCGACGTCGGGCCGTCGGCCGGAGATTAACCCGTCCCTCGAGATGCTCGAGATCCCGGCAACCACCGTGGTAATCGAGCGGGGCGACGTGATGCGCGCCAAACCCGAGCCCGATCTGTTCCTGGCCTGCCAGGAGCGGCTCGGTGTCGACGTGCGCGACTGCTTCGTGATTGGCGATGCCGTCTGGGATTTGCTGGCGGCCCGCCGCGCCGGGATGCTGAGCGTGGGGGTGTTGAGCGGCGGCTACGGAGCGGAGGAGCTGATTCGCGCCGGTGCGTTTCGCGTCTATCGGGATCCCCGGGAGCTCGACGACTCTCTCGACGAACTGGGAGTGCTGCCCTAGCGCAACGAGAACTGGCGGCGCTCGATGCCGCACGCCGCCAGCTCGAGGACGAGTGAGGTTCAGGGATTCAGAACCATGATGATCACGCCCCCCTTGCCATCCCCGCGAAATGATACGCGAAGATGTTCGTCGAGGCCCGTCGCTACGTCACGGATACGCTTGGCATTCTCTTCCGAGATCTGATCGCCGACGTGAATGCCGGCGCGCCGCGTCAGTTCGTTCATTGTGGCAGGAGTCACGCGCTCGCCCCTGATCTGAACCAGGCGTGGTGATCCTTCGAAAAGCGGCCGCCCAGGTGCCGTCCGAATGCTGTACACGGATTCTCCTCCCTCGGCCAGGTCGGCACGAATCTTCTCGAGGAGCGTTGCCTTCTCGGCGTACGAGCGCTTCCACTCGTTTTTCTGCTGATCGGAGGCGCTCGGATCCTGCAGCGCCTCGCTGAGCTCTTTCATGACGTGTTCGGCGCGGGCGGCAGGCGACTCGTTCGCTTTTTCGTCGTCCTCATGCTTGGCGCGCAACGTGTGTGCGCGCGCCTCGCGCTCCGCGTCCCCGGCCGGCAGGCTGAATCGGAGCGTCGTTTGGAGACTGGTCGAGCGCAGGGCGTCGGGCGAGTAGTGCCACTGCAACACCGATTCGAGCGCCGCCCGCCGGAGCTCCTCCGGGCCACTCAGAACGCGCGCGTCGGAGACCTCGCCGCGATCGTCGGTCACAAGGTCCAGCACCACGTCTCCCTGGACCTGCTGCTCGATTGCCCTGCGTGGATACTCGGAGAATGAGGCGTGCAGCAGGTGATCGCCGCCTTTGACAATCTGAATTGGCGAGCTCGCTGACTCCTGTGCGAAGCCCACTGTTCCCTGCGCTTCGAGTGGGAACGAGCGGACGGCGACGGTCGCCGCGAGGGCGAGTGCGGCGCTGCTAGCGGTCAGCGAAGCGATCAAGCGGCGTGTAGTCATTGTGGTCTCCTGCAGGATCTGGGCGACGCGCTGCCTCAGCAGGCTGCGACGCAGAAAAAGCGGTGCCGGGACGAGAGAAACGCGCGACTTGTTCAGGGCGACAAGGAGCAGGGCATCGACGTAGCGCTCTTTCGAATCGGTCAGTCCCACGGCCGCGCCATCAACGACCTGCTCCCGGCTGAGTTGAATACGTCCGATGAGCCACCACATCGCTGGATGGAACCAGAAAAGTGTCCGGACGGCTTCCTCGAAAACTTCGAAGAGCCAGTCCCGCCGACGCACATGCAGTAGCTCGTGATAGGCGATCGCCTCCTGCACATGCAGCGGCATCTCGAGGACCGACGGGGGAACGATGACCACCGGCCGGCGCCATCCGAAGGTGATGGGCCCGGCGATGCGGTCCGAGACGTAGATCCCGGGCTGGACGCCAATGCGCGCCTCCGCTTCGCTGAAGGCGGCAGGCAAAGGCGCCAGCCGCTGCGCGGTGCGCCGGAGTCGAGCGAGCGTCCACGCGCCGGTCGTCAGCCAGACCGCGCGAATCGCTGCGCCAGCGCACAGGATCAGGAGAGCAAGGGGTGTGATGGACCACGCGGTCGAGGCCGCAACCACAACGGCAGGGGCAAATTGAGTGCCGACCTCCATTCCTCGGGGAGCGATCGACGGCTCCGCGATCGGCACGTCACTCATGAGCCATGGTTGACAGAGTGGCAAAACGAGGCAGGCGACCAGGAGCGTTCGCCAACAGGCGAGCGTGACGCGCGGCTCGCGGATGCGAAATGCCACGGCGAGCGCCGCGCCTGCGCCGATGATGAGCGTCAGCTGCAGGCTGTAGGCGAGGATGTCGCTCAGCACAATCGAGGTCGTCATCGCTTTTTCCCCATCATTCGCGTGATCTCGCGCAGGTCGGCTTCCGAGAGCCGGTCGTCTTCGATGAGGTGCGTCACGAGCGGCTGGGCCGAGCCGTTGAACACCCGGTCAACGAACTCACGCACCATGGCCTTGATGACCTGCTGCCTGGGTTTGGCTGGCTGGTAGAGGTACGCCCGATCGTGCTGAGTGGCCTTCAGGTAGCCCTTCTGCTCGAGCGTTTTCATGCTCGTCATCACGGTCGTATAGGCGATCGTGCGGCGCGCGCGCAGCGCCTCGTAGACGTCGCGCACGGTGACGGGAGCGTCGTGCTGCCAGACGATTTTCATCATCTCCAGCTCATTGGCCGTCAGGGTCGGTGATTTCGGTCTCATTGATTACTAGTTAACTAGTACTACCGAACGTTTGTCAAGCCCGAAGTCAGGCCGGTAGGGAAGCAGAGGCCGAATTGAGGAAACTTGCAGAAACCGAGAGGAACCGCGACGTCAGGCGCGCGCGGTCACTTCTTCACCGTCGCCCCAGTCAGTTGCGCAACGGCCGCGAGCGTTGTCTGCGCGGCGTTCAGTCCGAGGCGGAAGTCCTTGTCGGAGAAGGTGGTGAAGACATCGGTCACCTGATGCCAATGAGGATCCCAGCCGCCGCCGATCTGAGCGCCACGCTCGTTCTCGCGCAGGCTGATTGCGGGAACAAGATCCATGAACGGCGTCGAATCGGTATTCGTCATGTGCGGGCCCACGGCGGCTGGATAGTCGGTCGCGTACTTTTCGTTCGCCGCCTTGAAGAACCAGGCGAGCTTCTGCGCCCCATCGGCCAGCTTGGCGATTGATTGAAACTCGATGTTCACATCGGCTTCAGGCCGCTGCTCGGCGCTGACCTTTCCGTCAGGGCCAGGCATGCCATGGTCGAACATCATCATGTCGTGCTGAATCATCCCGAGCCACTTCGGTTCGGGAAACCGCCGCGAGCCGGGCGGGTCTTCTTTGCCTTGCAGATCCTTCCGCTGCTCGACGTAGGCACGGGCGCCGTTGAGGCCAGTCTCCTCATTGTTCCAGAGCGCGAAGCGGATGGAACGTTCGGTCTGCACGTCGGGGTTGCTGAAGACCCGCGCCAGCTCCATCACCAACGCGGTGCCAGAGCCGTCGTCGTTCGCCGCCTCGCCGTAGCCGATGCCATCCATGTGGCCGCCGACGATGTACATTTCGTCGGGTCGCGTCGTGCCGATCTTGGTGCAGAACACCTGCTCGCGCGGGCCAGGCGTGCTGGGCTGCGAGTTGAGCTCGCGCAGTTTGAGGTCCGGCTGGGCGTTGACGTCGTTGTTGACGCCAGTACGTGCGCGGTTTCCGAAGATGGTGCTGCCACCCTGACCAGCGCGTCCACGACCGCCGCCGCGCTGGCCGCCTGCCGCCGCCGCGCCTTCACCTCTTCCCTCACCTCTTCCCTCACCTCGGGCTTCACCGCGGGCCGTCCCCTGTCCGGCCCCTGCCCCTGCGCCCGTGCCCCTGCCAGCTGGTGGCTGGTAGTCGGTACTTGATGCGCTCGGTGTTCGTGCAGCCATAGCTCTTGAGCTGCGCCTCGATCCAGTCGATGGCCGCGCGATTGCGGTCCGTGCCCTGGCGGCGGTCGCCAAATTGTGTGAGTCCTTTGATCGTGGCTTTGTACTTTTCGAGGTCGAGCCGGCCGACGAGCGCCCTGACTGGATCGTTGTCCTCGGCTGCCGGCGCGGCGACTGCCGGCGCCGCTGCCTGTGGCGCCTGCGCGCGGACGTCAAGTCCGCTCGAGCCGATACCGATTAGCAGCACGGCGGAGGCGATCCCCGCGAGTACGTTCGACTGCATGCTTCTCCTGGTGTTTTGGAACTCGTTTTTGGGAACTCGCTTTTTGGCGTACGCGGGGAGCTCGCTCTCGCGCAGTCTGAGCGCGAGCACCCCAGCTGCTCGGCGGGGGCCGGTTCGAGAACCGGCCCCCGTAGCGGGAACCGTTGAGGGTTCTACTTCTTTGTCGCGATCCAGGAGCCCGGGGCGGTGCCCTGGATCGTGGTCCCGGCCCCGTTCACCTTGCCGGTGTAAGTGGTCTTCCCGGCCGTAAACGTGATCTGGTCGCCGTTCATCTTGCCTTCGATTTTTGCCGTCCCAAGCGTGCCGGCAAGCTTCTGGTAGGTCTGTGTGAGCTTGAGATCGCCCTGCTGCATCGACCAGGTGCCTTCGACTTTCGCCGGCACGATCCACAGTAGCGCCGTACACCAGCTCGTGCAGTCCCCGGTGAGCGTTTCCGTCTGGTCCGCTTCCCAGTCTTCCATCGTGAAGGAGTTCGAGACCACTCGCGTCCCGGGCTTCATATTGAGAATCTTGGGGCGCAGCTTGATGTTGATCTCGGGCAGCAGGAACATCGTGATGACCGTGGCCTTCGAGAAGTCCGTTTCGAAGAGATCGGCCTTCACAAACGTCGCCTTGGTCCCGTTGAGACCTTCCTTCGCGGCATTCGTCTTCGACAGCTCGACCATGTCGGGGTTGTACTCGATGCCAATCGCCGTTGCGCCGCGCTTGGCGGCGGCGATGACCGTGCGGCCATCGCCGGACCCGAGGTCCATGACGAAGTCCTGCGGCGTCACCTTGGCCATATCGAGCATTTTTTCGACGAGCGCCTGCGACGTCGGCACCCAGACGACGTCCTTTCCTGCCTGTCCTGACTTGGGTTCAAACGGCTGCTGCGCAGGTTTCTGAGTGGCTGTCGCCTGCGCATACGCGCTGACGGCCAGCAGACCGACCGCAAGGGTCAGCCCGGCCCGCCTGACCATACCTCGTGCATTCATGAGAGCAACTCCTGACGAATCCAACGTTTGTATCAAGACAAGCTGTTCCGGAACACCCATCCGTGTTGTCCGTGTTGTCCGCGGCCTGAGACACCGTGCTGCCGGTGGCTCGAGACCGCTCAGGATAATACATTGCGTCGCATTCGCCTGTTTACAGAGCAGTTCCCTGTGACGAACAGAGGGCTATAATCAGGCCTTGACTACGGTTCAGCACCCAAAGCAGGAAGGGCGCATCGATCTTGCGGAGCAGCTGGTCCGGGTCGGCCGTCGCTTCGACGATCGCGGCTGGGTCATGGGCACCAGCGGCAATTTCAGCGTCGTCATCGGTCGGGATCCGTTGCGGCTGGCGATTACGCCGAGTGCGGCTTTCAAAGGTGAGCTGCAGGCGGATCAGATCCTGGAGATGGACGATCGTGGCGCGCCTGTCGACGCGCCGCTGCCGCTCGGGCCGGCCTCGACCCGGCCTCGAGTGTCGGCCGAGGCGCTCCTGCACCTCGAAATCGTCCGCGCGCGCGGTGCCGGAGCCGTGCTGCATACACACTCGATCTGGGCCACGCTCTTGTCCGAGCGGTTTGCCGGGGCGCGTGGGTTCTTCATCGAAGGTTACGAGATGCTCAAGGGCCTCGAGGGGGTTCGCACTCACGAGCATCGTGAATGGCTGCCGATCGTCGAGAACGATCAGGACATGACGCGGCTGTCGGTCGTCGTGCGCGGCGTGCTCGAGGAGCACCCGGAGGCGCATGGAGTCCTGCTGCGCCGGCACGGACTCTACACCTGGGGGAACGATTTGCTCCAGGCAGTCCGCCACGTCGAGATTCTGGAGTTCTTGTTGGAGGTCGTTGGGAGAGGCTCTCAGCTTTCAGCCGTCAGCGCTCAGCCCAGTTCCTGACAGCTGACAGCTGAAAGCTGATAGCTTCCTGGAGGTTCATGCCATGGCTGTCGTGAAGATTCCCGCTGACAACATCACGCTGACCGATACGCAGGACGTCGCAACGTTTCTGGCGGTGCGCGGAATCGAGTACGAGCGCTGGACGCCGAGCCGTGAGCTGTCCGCCGACGCGCCGGCGGATGCCGTGCTCGAGGCCTACTCGCACCAGATTGAAGTGCTGAAGCAGCGCGGCGGCTACGTCACCGCCGACGTCATCGACGTCAAGCCCGACACGCCCAACCTCGATGCCATGCTCGCGAAGTTCAACAAGGAACATTGGCACGATGAGGACGAAGTGCGGTTCATCATCGAGGGCCGCGGACTGTTTCATATCAACGCCGGGGACAGCGTATTCGTGCTGGAAGTCGGGCGGGGCGATCTCATCCGCGTGCCCCGCGGCACGCACCACTGGTTCGACCTCTGCGCGGACCGGCGGATCCGGGCGATTCGCCTGTTCCAGAATCCTTCGGGCTGGACGCCGCACTATACCGAGAGCGGCGTCGACCGCGGATTCCAGCCGATCTGCTTCGGTCCTTCGTACGTCGGTCCGATGGTGCAACCGCACTCGTGAAGTGTGGCTGAACGTTTCAGCCTCGCGGCCGAACACATCGCCATCGTGCTGCTCGACATCGAGGGCACGACCACGCCGATCGCGTTCGTGCACGATGTGTTGTTTCCGTACGCGCGGGCGCGCGTCGGGTCGTTCCTCGAGTCTCACGCCTCCGACGACGACGTTCGCGAGATTGTCGAAGCCCTTCGCACTGAGCAACGATCGGCTCCTGCCAATAGTGCCGGGCTGCGCGAGGCCACCGTCGTCGGTTACGTCCATGCGCTGATGGACCGCGATCGCAAGTCCGGCCCGCTCAAAGCGCTTCAGGGGCGCATCTGGGAACAGGGCTACCGTGATGGCGAGCTGAAGGGTGAAGTGTACCCGGATGTTCCAGCGGCCTTCGCGCGCTGGGCTGCCGACGCCGTGCGCATTGGGATCTTCTCGTCGGGTAGCGTGCTCGCGCAGCAGCTCTTGTTCGCGAACTCGACGGCCGGCGATCTCTCCCGGTTTCTCAGCTGTCACTTCGACACCGGCGTAGGCGCGAAGAGCGAGGCTGGCAGCTACCGCCGGATCGTCGAGGCGCTCGGCGTCGCCGCGGGACGCATCCTTTTCGTGTCGGACGTCGCGAAGGAACTCGACGCCGCGCGTGAGGCAGGCCTTCGGACGCTGCTTTGCGTTCGCCCGCCAGCGTCTGCCCCCACGTCTAGCATCTACGGGCTGGTCGAGTCCTTCGACACGATTACTTCATGACGGGTACTTCGTGACGGCCGGATCGAGAGCGAGCTGAGTTGGTGTTTGCGTTCGCGCGCGTCGGCGTCGATAATGCCGCCGAACAACCTGCCTGATAGGAGCGTCGATGAAAGATCTTTCCCCGCAGACGATTGACCTCGAGTCTGAAAAACTGCAGTTTCTCAAGGAAATGACCACCAAGTACGGGCTTGGGGACGTCGGCAAGGCCGTGCGCTGCCTCGTGAACTACGCCAGGGAGAACCCGGATCGACTCGATGACATCTTCGGCGAGGTTCGCTGCCTCGATTGTTAGCCCTGCCAGGCCTTGGGCTGCGTCATGCTGAACCAGTTGCCGAGCCCGTCCTTCATGATCGCTTCGACGCCGTAGAAGCGATCTTCGGGCGCGCCCGCGAACTGCACGCCTTTCTTCTTCAAGTCTTCGTAGGTCCTGTGGCAGTCGTCGACCTGGAAGACACCTGAGCCGAGCACGTCCCTTCTTCAGCAGGAGCCGGATCGCCTCGGCGGATTCATCGTCGAACATCGGGCCCGCTTTCGGCTCCATCAGAACGATCTCGAGGTCCGGCTGCGTTTTCGGCCCGACCGTCAGCCAGCGGAAGCCCCCTTCCATCGTGTGGTCGGTGCGCACTTCGAAACCGAGCTTGTTGATATAGAAGTCCTTGGCTTCGTCCTGGTTATTGACGAAGAGCGTGACGTGCGACAGCTTCTGGATCATCGGTGTTCTCCTTAGCCCTACCCTATCTGCCGCCAGCGGCCCCCGCTTCTCCGAAATTGCTGTCAGCGGTCGGCGCGGTACATGCGGACGAAGCAGGTCGGAATGCGGACGGATCGACGCCGGGCGGCGCGAAAAGCGGCCGGCGTTTCGCCGGTCAGCTTCCGAAAGAGACTGCTGAACGAACCCAGGCTCTGGAACCCCACCGCATCACAGATCTCTGTGACCGGCATCGGTGTGGTGATCAGCAATGCCTTGGCGCGCTCGATTCGCCGGGCGCGCAGGTATTGATGTGGCGTTTGGCCCGCATGCGCTCGAAACGCGCGGATGAAATGGTACGGCGACAGGCCCGCCAGCCTGGCCAGCCGGCCGACTGTCAACGGTCTTGCGTAGTGCCGATCGATGTACTCGCGGACCTGGGTCACTTTCTGCCAGCTCTGGGGAATCGTTGGCGCGCCGGATCGTATCAGACGCCCTGGTCCCGGCGACGTTCGCACCGGCAGCGCGAAAAAGGTCGGCATGACGACGGACTGTTCAATCGCACCGGTGAGAGCGATGACTGAGGTTATCGAGCGCGCCGACCATGGGCAATGGCCTGGTTTTGCTGCCTTTCCCGCTGAGAACTGACCAGGGATTCGGCAGGAAATCTTGTTCCAGACAGATGTGCCCGGATCTTGCACTCATCCGTAGCGAGACCAGCTAGAGACGAGAACGCCAAGTATTTCAATTGGTTAGCGATAGTCGAGGTCGCTATTTTGGCGCCAAAAGTCTTCTTTCAGGGTGATTATTCAGAGGAATTATGAGAATGACTCTCCGAGCTTTCGTGGTTGTGCTCGCGTTGATCGTGCCGTCGACGGCCATGGCCGACCCCATTACGGCCTCCGGCCTGTGGTCACCGACCATGACGCCACCAAGCGCCGATCCGAACGTGCTGCCGCTTGAAGCGACGGCGTTCTGGTCCAACTGGTCGTGGGATGGTCCGCTGATGGGCGTGGCGTATCTGATCAATGCCTACCACACGGAGAACCTCGAGTATCTGCACAATCCCGACGGAAGTGCCGCGAGTTTCCGATTCGACGACGAGATCGTCAATCAGAGATTCCTCTTTGGCATCACGTCGAGGACTACCGGGGTCTTCGGGAGAAACGAGTTCGGCGCCTTTACGTATGACGACGGAGTTGGCCGCGCAAACTCCTGGGACAACGGCGAACAGTTCGCGCTCTTCCGCATCGTTGGTCCAGAGACCACGCGCTATATTCTCGGCGTCGAGGACATTCCCGTACGTTTGTGGTACTCCGATACCGACTACAACGACTACGTCACGACGTTCGAGACCAAACCGGTGCCCGAGCCTGGCACGCTTCTGCTTCTGGGCTCAGGCATGGCGATGCTTGCGGCCCAGCGGAGGCGCGCGGCTCGCAAGGCGCGTAGCGAGGCGGCGAACTAGGCGACACACATCCTGGATGGATGGAGAGAGGGGTCCGACGCAGCGCGCCGGGCCCTTTTTCTTGTACTGCGCGTGAATTGAGAGGAGCTTGAGAACTCGGGCCGGCTAGATTGCGTCAACCAAGCCGTGCCACTCGGGCGTTTCCTGGAAGAGGGCCGCACCACACATCCATTTCCCGTCGCCGATCAGGTTTTCCCACACGAGCTTAGCCTTGACGGAGAGTTGCGCAGAGGGGAGCGTGATACTCAGCGACGAGGGAAGCGTGCTTTCCGTGGCCGGCACGTTGCGCTGCATCTCGAACCGCAGGCCACCGTAGCTCACGTCGACGATCCGTGCCGGGACGTCATCAACGCTAATCGGCAATCCGCCGATCACGGGTTTGCGCTCCCAGCGGCGCGGTGTGCCAAATCCCGGTTGCGCGGCGGTGAGTTTCTGCGCGACGAGATCGAGGAGGCGCGACGGCGAGATGGGTTTCAACACGTAGTCGGCGCCCCGCCGACGTGCGTCGGATTCGAGCACCGGGTCCGCGAAGCCCGTGATGATGATCGCCGGAATCGGCTGAGGGCTGCTGATGACGAGCTGCAGGCCGTTGAAGGGCCCGAGACGTACGTCTGCGATCAGCAAGTCAGGCGGAGTCGTCCGGAGCACGCGCGTCGCGTCCTCGAAGGTCCCGACTGCGACCGCCTCGTATCCGGCTTCCTCGAGGAATTCGGCGAGGCCTTCCCTGGTTGTCTTGTCGTCGTCGACGATCAACACCTTCGAAGGCATGCTCTCCTCTCCGGCTGGGCTTGCAGGCGACGAGTGGTCGACGCAACCTTGATGCCGGACCGGGCCCGAATCGAACGTTGCCCTGGCGGGCAAAACGTGACGCTCAGTCGGGGGCATTTATTTCACATTTGTCGAGTGCCGTTTCGAGACTGACGTTAGCTCTACCTTAACATTGATCGGCAATTCGCTCGTCAATTTAGCCGTGACTCTACTTAGCCGTGACTCTACCGTGCGGCGGAGAAACGGAATCACCGCCACCGCCTCGGAATATCGGGTGCTGCGTGGGTGGGCTTTACGACGACCCGAATGGACGCTTTTTGTGAGTTGAAGCTCTACAGGAAGCGGACCCGGCGCACGGCCTTCGAGACGACGTAGATGCGAGTGTTGTTGCCAGAAGGATCTGCCGGGCTGACAAAAAACCCCTGACAGTCGGGCCGGTAGTTCAGCGTCGTCCCGAGGACTGTCTCGCCATCGGTAAAGCTGACTTCGACGCGTCGGCCCTGGCCGCGGACGGCGAACGTCTTTCGCTCCTGATGGCTGGGATCGCCATTGAAGTCGCGCACGAAGAACACGGCCTTCAGTTGCCTGACGGGCACTACCGTCCGTTCCTTGGGCGTGGCGTTGATCGACGGCCACAAAGAGAACTGCGGCCTCGACGGATGAAAATCCTGGGTATAGCCCTTGAGAATCTTGCCGTCAGCGTGCCGCACGACGATTTTCTGGAATGCTGAATCGGCCTGCACTTTGAGCTCAGGCGCCGCAACCTCTTTCCCCGCGGTTTCAGATGCGTCGGGTCTGGGAAGCGGGGCCGGCCGGGAGTCGACGATCGGCGGTAACTCGATCGAAGGCGGCGCGACGATTGCCTCCGCGGACGCGCAGTGTTCGATGAGTGAGGCCAACCGTCCGCGGGTCGCCTGAAGCCGCGAACGCCAACGTTCAGGTAAGCCGTGCAGCCGTTCTTCGAGCGCGGCCATTGCGACTTCCCGCGGCGCTCCGCTGCGGAGCGCGGGAAGAATGGCGGCCAGGAGATCCGCCGAGTGGCGGCTGAGCGAATCGCTCGTGCGCGCCGCCGTGCGCGCGTGAAGCGCGTCGAGCACATGGAGAACTTCGGTGCGCTCGAGCGTGATGCCGGCCGACACCGGGCCGCTCGAGCCGCTAGAGGATGTGCAGCGATCGAGCAGATACTTCAGCGCTGCATCAGTGCCGACGAAGTTCGCGGCCGCCGCCGCAGGCAGCGGTCGCGCGTTTTTCCCCGGCAGTTCGATGAGGTGGGCAAACGCGCAAGCTCCCCGGTATGTTGCAGTCTCGCCTCTTAGGTTAGCGATGTAGCAGCGGAGCACTTCCATCGGGACCGCGGTGTCGAGTCCGGGCCCAGTCAGCTCGAGCGTCAGGATGACGCCTGGACGCAGAGGCGCGTCCACTTCGAGCAGCGCACCACCCTCCGAGAGGTCGACCAGCCGGACGTCGTAACCGGTACTGCCGGTCAGCCGCACGGCCTGGAGCCACTCGAGGTCATCAGCGCTCCGCCGCTCGTGCGCGCGCCGATCGGAAGGTGTGGTTTCAGCACGGGCCGCGAGGCGGCGCGCTGCAAGACGGACAGAGAAGGGTATTGCCTCAGCGGCTTCCGGCGCCAGGAGTTCGAGAGGGCTCATGGCTAGACGACGACCGTGGGAACCTCGAGCTCACCCTTGCGGAATGCCTCCACGAACGCGTGCACGACGTTTGGATCGAAGTCGGTCCCCGATCCCTTGAGGATGATCTCTTTGGCGTCGAAGGGCGACATCGCCTTGCGGTACGGGCGGTCGCTCGTCAGCGAGTCGTAAACGTCCGCTACTGAAATAATCCGCGCCTCGAGCGGGATGTCCTGGCCCTTGGTTGGGTTGTAGCCGGATCCATCGAACTTATCGTGATGGGACAACACGATCGGGATCACGCGGCGCAGCGACCCGCCGACTGGCTCGAGGATCGACACGCCTTTGTTCACATGCTCCTGCATGTGCTTGAACTCTTCCTCAGTCAGTCGAGCGGCCTTGTAGAGCAGCTCGCGGCTGATGTCCAGCTTGCCGATGTCGTGGAGGAGCGCTGCAGACCGCACGTCCTCGACGCGGCCAGGGGCCAGGTCGAGTTCGCTGGCAATCGTTGCCGCGTACACCGAGACGCGATACGAATGGTTCTCGGTATAGGTGTCCTTCGCGATGAAGTGTCTGAGGATCATCAACACGCCGTGGTAGGTCTGGCGGAGCTCGTCGATCTGGCTGGCGCTGTGCTCGTAGAGCGTGCCCATCGAGTAGCCGGTCACGATGAGGACGCCGCCCCAGACCGCGATGTCGAGCCATCGGCCTGCACTGACGTTCGTGCCGACAGTCGCCGCCAGGAGCACGGGGTTGTACCACGTCATCAGACAAACCAGCAGGACGCTGCCAAACGCCGTCAAGGTCGCGTGCCGCCGCCCGTAGAGATACGCCGATCCCAGTGTTGGCAGGGTGTAGAAACTGAGGACCATGCGCTGGCCGTCCACGGCCAGGTTCAGCAACAGGCAGATGCCAAACAGGGAAAGGAGGAGCCAGAGCTCCTTGTTGACTTCCTCGATGCGGCCAAACCTGGGCTTCATGTGGTTCGTGCTCCTGGAGATCCCGAGCCGAAACGAAGACACAAATGGTCCCTGATGGAGGGACGACAACCGACCGTTCGCAGGCAAAAACGACGCCGCGTCCGCGCAGTTTCCGCCAACTTATTGTTCCTGAGGGCTTTGGTGCTGGAGCCGAGAGCACCGCTCGACGGGGATTTCCGCCCGGATGCTCCAGATCGAGACGCTTCGCTAACGGTTCCGGGCGAAGACTGTCAAATCCTGATGATTTGGCAGTCTTGGCAGTGTGCTGAAACGGTATCCAAGGGGTGAATCCTGAATTGGTCTGACCCCGGCAGTCTCGCTAGTCGCGCCCGTGCGGTCCCCACCATCCGTCAGAGACGAGCCGGTCCTGGAGCTCGACCCAGCGCTTGTACGCATCGTCGGACGTCGGAAATGACTCCCGGCGTTCGGGGCGTTTCGGCTCGGTGATCACGATCTCGTAGCCAGCGGTGTCGTCGCCACGGATCTCGCACTGGAGGAACTCGGCACCGCGCTGAAAGAAATAGAACATCGGTCCTGCTGAGCAAGTATCGGTTCACGCGCGGAGCGAGTGCAGAGTCAGCGCGCCGCGCGAATGGCGACCACGTGATTCTGCGTCCGATAGAGCAGTGTGCCCTCCGAAATGGCTGGGGTCGACAGCACACTTTCGGTCATGTCGTTTTCCGCCAGCACCTCGAACTCCGGGCCCGCTTTGAGCACGTAGACACGTCCCTCTTCGCTCGCCAGGTAGATCTTGCCGTCGGCGGCAATCGGCGATGACGTGAAGGCGGATGTTCCACCGGCCAGTCGCTGCTGGAACTTGACCTCGCCGGTCTTTGCCTCGAATACCGACAACACGCCGTTGTACTTCACGATATACACGAGCCCGCGGTAGACGAGCGGCGTGCACATATAGCCGCCGTCGCGCGGCGCGCTCCAGGCGATGCCCGCGTTGCTCGTGGCGCCGTCCGCAAGCGTAATGTCGCCGGTGGCCGTTTCGCGGATGGCATAGACCGGTGATGTCGGTCCGTGCGCGTTGGTGATGAAGATCAGGCCCTCTGACACAACCGGCGTAGGCACTGGGATGTCGCCGCCGCCGGTCAGCTTCCAGATTTCCTTGCCGGTCTTGAAGTCGTACGCTCCCATATGCCGCCAGCCGTTGACGATGAGCTGTGTCTGCCCGTTGACCTGATGCACCGTCGGTGTCCCCCACGTCGGCACGTCGCTTCGCGACACGCGCCACAACTCCTGACCGTTCCGCGCATCGAACGCCGCCAGAAACGAACCCCTCTGCACGTCGGCCTGGATCACGACGACGTTATCGTGAAGGATCGGCGAGCTCCCCGTTTCCCACTGTGCTGACGGGTCAGTGAACCATCCGGCATCGAGCACACCGAGATCTTTCTTCCACAACTGCTTGCCCTTCAGGTCGTAGGCGTAAAGGCCTTCGGATCCGAAGAAGGCGATGAGGCGTTCACCGTCGGTGGCCAGCGTCGAGTTGGCGTGCGACGCCTTGGTGTGCCGCTTGATCTTCGGGACCGCCTTCGTCACCGTCTGCTGCCAGCGAACGGCGCCGGTTTTCTTGTCGAGACAGTAGAGACGCCATTCGTGCTCGGTGTCGTCGAGAACCGGCTTGACGTCGCCGTAGAGTCCGACCTTGAGGCCGGCGTCTTTCTGGCCGCTGATCGAAGTGCTGACGCACGCGAGATCCCCCCAGACAATCGGGCTCGAGAGCCCCAGGCCGGGGATGGCCGTTTTCCAGGCCACGTTCTGTCCCTTGGCGACGTCCCATGATGTCGGCAGCGCAAATCCGTCGGCCACGCCGGTGGCCCTGATACCGCGGAACTGCGGCCAGTCGACGCCGGGTTTCGCCTCTCCTGCGGCGCGAGCACGGGGGCCGTAGCCGAACATCAGAGTGACCGCGACCAGCGCCGCAGCGGTTCGAATTCCGAGCTTCATGGCAGTGCTCCTTCTACGGCTTCGATGCTA
Source organism: uncultured Acidobacteriota bacterium (assembly GCA_963773005.1). GTDB lineage: Bacteria > Acidobacteriota > Vicinamibacteria > Vicinamibacterales > 2-12-FULL-66-21 > DATBJJ01. Next base: position 1,145,945 of record CAVYZR010000006.1, on the reverse strand, counting down.
GCAGAACTATCGACGCGTGAGCGTCCGTTCGAGTTCCTCGAGCCGCTGATTGAGTTCGGACCAGCGCCCCTGTTCGGCGGAGAGGTCCTGCGAGAGCGTCGCCTCCTCGCCCTGCAGTCGCTGCAGATCGAGGGTCCCGCGCGCGACCGCCGGCTTCAATTGCTTGAGCTCGGCTTCGACCGCTTGGCGAATCTCCGGATCGGACGATTCTCGAGACAGCCGTTCATGCTCGGTGACGCGCCCCGTCAGTTCTTCCAGTCCGGTTCTGACTTGAGCCAGCGAGGTTCTGGCGTCCTCGAGTCGGCGAACGAGCGTGTTGACGCGCTGTTCTTGTAGCTGCAGGCGGCCCAGGGCAAGCTGCACCCGGGGACCCGCCGAGGCCATCTGCTCCATCGCTGATCGGAGGCCTCGGACTTCGATGAGGAGAGCCGACAGCACGTCGGGAGACGACGAGGCGACCTGAGCTTCACTAATCCGGGGGCCTCCGAGCGCCGCCGCGCAGACGAGAATTGCAGTCAGCAGGGCAGCGCGAATGGGGTTGGGAGTGCTGGGCATGGCGGTCTCCGGGGAAAGAGTTGGGAGTAAAGGCCTATATAATCGAAGTTTGAGCGTCATGGACAAGCCGACAACGGAGCCGATCCGCGAGGCGAGCGCGGCTCTTGACTTCATCCGCACAATCGTCGCCGAGGACGTCAAGGCCGGCAAGAACGGCAGCCGCGTCGCGACGCGATTTCCGCCCGAGCCGAACGGCTACCTGCACATCGGGCATGCCAAGTCGATCTGTCTCAACTTCGGCGTGGCGCAGGAGTTTGTCGGAACCTGCAATCTTCGGTTCGACGACACCAACCCCACGAAGGAAGACGTCGAGTACGTCGACTCGATTCAGGAAGACGTTCGGTGGCTGGGTTTCACCTGGCACGACCGACCCCTGTACGCGTCGGACTATTTCGAAAAATTGTACCAGTACGCACAGCACTTGATCCGGGAAGGCCTGGCGTATGTCGACGAACTCACAGCCGAGGAGATGCGCGCGCACCGGGGCACACTGACCGAGCCTGGGACAGCCAGCCCGTATCGCGATCGGCCAGCCGAAGAGAGCCTCGCCCTCTTTTCCCGGATGCGGGCGGGGGAGTTTCCGGACGGCGCCCTCGTTCTGCGCGCAAAGATCGACATGGCCTCGCCAAACATCAACCTGCGCGATCCCGTGCTCTACCGGATCCGCCGCGCGTACCATCACCGGACCGGCGACGCCTGGTGCATCTATCCAATGTACGACTTCGCGCATCCGCCCTCAGACGCGCTCGAACACATCACGCACTCGCTCTGCACCCTCGAGTTCGAGGATCACCGCCCGCTCTACGACTGGCTGATCGAGCACCTACCGGTGCCGTCCAGACCTCGCCAGATCGAGTTCGCGCGCCTGAATCTCACCTACACGGTGATGAGCAAGCGCCGGCTGCTCGAGCTCGTCGAGGAGGGGCACGTCTCGGGATGGGACGACCCGCGCATGCCGACGATCGTCGGGATGCGACGCCGCGGCTACACGCCCGAAGCCATCCGCGCGTTCTGCGACCGGATCGGCGTCGCCAAACGGGAGAACATGGTCGACGTGGCGCTGCTCGAGCACGCGGTCCGCGAAGATCTGAATCGCCGCGCGCCGCGCGTCATGGGCGTGCTCGATCCGCTGCGGGTCGTCATCGAAAACTATCCCGAGGGCGAGGCCGAAGCGTTCGAGATCGCGAACAATCCTGAGGACGATGCCGCCGGAACACGCCGCGTGCCGTTCTCACGCGTCCTGTACATCGAACGCGAGGACTTTCGCGAGGAGCCGCCGAAGAAGTTCTTTCGCCTGAGCCCAGGACGTGAAGTTCGGCTGCGGGGCGCCTACTTCATCACCTGCACAGGGGTCGTGAAGGATCCCGCAACCGGGGCGATCGTCGAGCTGCGCTGCACCTACGATCCGGCGACGCGCGGCGGCGACGCCGCCGACGGGCGTAAGGTCAAGTCGACGCTGCATTGGGTCTCAGCCGCGCACGCAATCGACGTCGAAGTCCGCCTCTACGATCGGCTGTTCACCAGCGAGAATCCGGCGGCGATTGATGACTATCGCTCGCAATTGAACCCCCGCTCCCTTGAACTGCTGACGGGCTGTCAACTGGAGCCGAGCGTCAGGGGCGCGACCGTCGGGACACGCTACCAATTCGAACGGCTCGGCTACTTCTGCGTCGACGCCGATTCGACCGCCAGTGGCCTTATCTTCAACCGCACGGTCACCCTCAAAGACACCTGGGCCCGGATCGAACAACGCGGCTGACGGACGGCCGCCCGAACTCGCCAGGGCAGAAATTCTGCTCTTAGCCAGACATAACCCTTCAAACTGACTTTGAGCGCAGCATTGAAGGAATAAAGTCTTATCTACGGCAGACTTTGAACGCTTTCAGGTCTGTAATGCCGCTGGAAATTGCTTTCCACCAGCACCTTAGCGCGAGTCAGCGGATTCCGCGCGCGGGTACTCCCTTTGCGGACACGGTGTGCGGGCGCCTCGCGGGAGGCGACGGGGCCGCAGGAAACAAAGGGACGACAATGCCACGCATTCTCGCAATCGAAGCCGACCTCAAACGCCGACGCGCCTTGACCACGCTCGTCAAGGAGCACATCAAAGCCGAGCTCGTCGTCGTCCCTTCGGTGCAGGCCGCCATTAGAGCGATTGCCGAACGCGCGCCGGATCTGATCCTCGCGCCGGCGCTATTGTCGCCGCCGGACGAGGCCGAGCTTCTGACGCACATGAAGCAGCTCGACACCGCTCCGTACATTCAGATGCTGACGCTCCCCGCCCTCGACATGTTGGTCGACGCGCCGGCAGAGCAGACGAGCCGCCGTGGACTCTTCGGACCGGTCTTCAATCGGCGGCCGGTGTCTCTCGGGCTCAAGTACGATCGCAACATGGTGGCCGCGCAGATTGCCGACGGCCTGTCGCGCGCGCGCGAGCTCCGGATTGAATACGCGGCGATGCTCGCGTACCACGAGGCCGCGGAGTACGCCACGCGGCAGGTGACCCTGGCCCGGCCCGGTGGCAACGAGGTGCTCGAAGCGGCCAGCGCGTTCCTCGCCCAGCAGAAGAGTAACAGTGATGCGGACGACCGGCGCGTCGCGCTGAGAAAAGGACGAGGGGACGTGCCCTGGTTGTCGGGCATCAAGGTTTCGTGGGGGCCTGAGCTGCAGCTGGTCAACATCTCGAGCACGGGTGTGCTCGTCGAGAGCGGTTCGAAATTCGCCCCGGGCAGCACGACAGACCTTCACCTGAGTGGCCCCGAGACCAACCTCGTCGTGCCGGTTCGCTTCATTCGCAGCGCCGTCGCACGGATTGACGGGCTCGGCGTGCGCTATCACGCTGCTGCCGCCTTCGCGAAAGAGCTGGATTTAGCCGGCCCCCGCCGCGTCGATGCTCCTGCCACCCCACCGCAAGAGCTCGCGTCGCTCCTCGGGTCCGTGTTCGCGACCGCCAACGAGCGATCGGAGCCCGCGCACGCGCGTTTCGCCGACGGACTTCGCCGGCTCGTCGGCGCCCGCGCCGTGCAGGTGCGAACGGGGGCCGCGGGATCTGCGGGTGGAAGCGAAACGCTGTACTTTGACGTGCCTGGCGACGACCGGTTGCGCACGACGCTGCAAGTCGTGTTCGACCGCAATCACGAGGTCACCGATGCCGAGTTCAAGGTGCTCAAGGCCGCCGCGTGGCTCACGGCTGCCGTCCTCGAGCTCGAGAAGCCCGTCAGCAACCCCAGCGAATCGCCTGCCGGAATTGCTCTGCTGACTGAACAGGTGGCCTAAAGACGGTTCAGGGTTCAAGGTTCATGGTTCATGGTTCATCGTCGTGAACCTTGAACCCAAAACCTTGAACCCTGAACCTTGAACCTGAAACTACTGATTCCCCAGAGCGACCACCGGGTCGATCCTCGAGGCCCGACGGGCGGGGACTGCGCAGGCGATGAGCGCGACGACCGCGAGCACGGCTGCAACCGCGACGAGCACGGTGGGATCCAGGGCGCCGATGCCGTACAGTTGCGTCTGGAGCGCGCCGCGAGCGGCGACGGCGAGTGCGAGCCCGGCCGCGAAGCCGACGCCGAGCAGCACCATTCCCTCCCCTAGCACCATCCGGAAGATTCGCCACGCGTCGCTGCCGAGGGCCATCCGGATGCCGATCTCTCGCGTGCGCTGCGAGACTTGATAGGCCAGCACCCCATAAATCCCAAGCGCGGCGAGAAAGAGCGCGACACTCGCGAACGTCAGCGCCAGCAGCATCGGCGTGCGCCGGTCGACCAGTGACTGGTCGAGGCGATCCCGCATCGCCATGACGTTGTAGAGCGGCAGCTCGGGATCGATGGCCGCAAGTTCCCGGCGGACGAGCGGCGTCAGCGCCATCGGATCGCCGGTGCTCTTGAGCGTCAACGTCACGCCGCGGTCGGTTTCCTGTGCGTGAGGGAAATAGTACGCTCCCACCCGATCGTCAGCAGCGACGAAGCCGGAGATCCTCACTTCGGCGACCACGCCGACCACGGTGAACCATCGCGCCTTGGGTCCGGGCGTCGTGAGGTCCCTCGCGTTGTCGGGCTTGAACATCCGGCGGCCGACCGGGTTGGCATCTCCCCAGAATCGACGCGCCAGCTTCTTGTCCACGATCACGACGCCGGGGGCGGTGTCGGTGTCGCTCTCCGCGAACACCCGGCCCGTCAGCGTCGGAATCCCCATCGCCTCGAAGTACCCGGGCGAGACGCTGATGCTGTATGGAGAAATGAGCGACTCTCCCGGCGCCATACGGTAACCCTCGGCGAGGATCACGCTGTCGCTGTAGTCGTCACCGAAGGGAATGTTCGACGTCAGGCCTGCGTACTGCACGCCCGGCAGGGCGCGAATCCGTTCGAGCAGACGCGCCGCAAACGTCCGGAGCTCGGCCCCGCCGCTGTACCGCGACGCCGGCGGTGAGACACGCGCAGTCAGGACCTGGTCCGGCTTGAATCCAGGGTCGACGGCCAGCACGCGCTTGAAGCTGGCCAGCAGCAGCCCCGCGCCAATCAGCAGCATGAAGGCGAACGCGACCTGACTGGCCACGAGCGCGCGCCGGACCAGTCGCGACGATCGCCCGCTCGTCCCGCTGCGGCTCTCTTCCCGGAACGCCTGGCTGAGATTCAGCTGCCGCATGCTCACGACCGGCGCCAGCCCGACGACGAGCCCGACGAGCAGCGACAGGCTCAGCGCAAAAAAGACGACCGTCATGTCCATGCGGATCTCGCTGCCGCGGGGCAGTTCGGCCATGCCCAACCCAGTCAGCATCGACAGGCTCCAGTACCCGACCGCCACACCGGACACACCGCCGAAAAGCGTCAAGAGCATCGTTTCGGTCAGTACCTGACGGCAAAGGGTGGAGAGGCCCGCCCCGAGCGCGAGCCGTGTCGCCAGCTCCTTCATCCGCGCGCTCGATCGCACGAGCACGAGATTGGTGAGGTTCACCGCGCCGATCAGCAAGACGAACAGCACCCCTCCCCAGAGCAGCAGCAAGGTGCTCCGGACCTCGCGCACGAGATCGTCCTGAAATGGCCTGGCGATGGTTCGGAAGCCCGCGTTCGTGAGGATTTCCTTGAAGTGCGGGAACCGTTCCATGTTTCGTGCGTTGAGCGCGTCGATCTGCTGTTGGGCCTGGCTGACGCTGGCGCCTGGCTTGAGGCGGCCGATCATCGACCAGTTGTTGCTGTGGCGCGAGTCGTCGGATTTTTCTTCGGAAGTGAAGGCGAGCGGCACCCACAGCCGCACGTCCGGATCGACGAACTCGAAACCCTGCGGCAGCACGCCGACGATGGTGTGCGGTTCGCCGTTGATCCGCATCTCGGCGCCGACCGCGCTCTCGCTCGAGGCGTACAGCTGCTGCCAGAGCGGGAACGTCAACAACACCTGGCGGTCGCGTCCTTCTTCGCCCTCTTCTTCGGTGAAGATGCGCCCTCTCAACGGCTGCACGCGCAGCATCCGCAGGAGCGACGGCCTGGCGATCATCGCGGCGACTCGCTGGGGATCGCCGCCGGCACCGCCGGACGAGCCGCCGATCGTCATACCCCTCGTGTTGTACAGCGCCTGCTCGTCGAAGACGTCGACTTCGCGCAGCCGGTCGTAATAGTCGGGCACCCCGTTCGACGCGCGCTCAACACCGGCGCGAGGGTAGCTATTGAAGATTCGGACGAGCTGCGCCGGTTCCGGCACTGGTAGGGGTCGGAGCAGGACGGAGTTGATGATCGCAAAGATCGCTGCGTTCGCGCCGATGCACACCGCCAGCGTCAGCAGGGTCGTCAACGCGAACGACCGATCCCGCCAGAGAAATCGGATGGCAAATTTCAGATCCTGAAGCGCCCTGTCCATACAGCCTCAATACGTCAGCGACCCAGGCCTTGTTCGAGGGGACCTGCGCCGAAGCAGAGGTTCAGGGGGTTCAGGATGGTCACGGTTCTGGTACTCTCGAACCTCCTGAACCTCCTGAACCTCTTGAACCCGTTGAACCCAACCCTTCCCGTCGATTCGGCCATTCCCGAGATTCTGGCGAGAGTTCGCGAGTCTCGGGCGGTGGTCGTGACGGCCGCCCCGGGCGCTGGCAAGACGACGCGTGTTCCACCGGCAGTGGCCGTCGACGGGCCGGTCATCGTCCTCCAGCCGCGACGCGTTGCGGCGCGAAGCCTGGCGACGCGCATCGCCGCCGAACGAGGCTGGACGATCGGCAACGAAGTCGGGTGGCACGTCCGGTTCGAGCGCCGGTTTGGTCCGGCGACCAGGGTTCTGTTCGCCACCGAGGGCATCCTGACGGCCCGCCTGCAGCAAGATCCACTGCTTGGGGGGTTTCGCGCCATCATCCTCGACGAGTTCCACGAGCGCAGCGTGCACGCGGATCTCGGCATCGCGCTCGCGAAGCAGGCCTGGCTCGCCCGATCCGACCTGCGTCTGGTGATCATGTCGGCGACGCTCGATGCTGTCGCGGTGTCGACGTATCTTGATGAGTGCCCGATCGTCGAAGTTGCCGGGACGTCCCACCCACTCGACGTGAGATATGCGCCGGGCCTGTCCATCGCTGACGCGGTCGGCACGTGCCTGCGAGAAACGTCCGGTCAGATTCTGTGCTTTCTTGCGGGCGCTGCCGAGATCGGGCGCGGGCATCGGGACGTCGCGCCCGCAGCCGAAGGAGTCGAGATCGTCGACCTTCACGGGTCGCTTGACGCGGCGGCACAGGATGCCGCAATCGCTCCAGGCATGCGCCGTCGCATCATCCTGTCGACGAACATCGGGGAAACGTCGCTCACGGTTCCGGGCGTCGCGGCGGTCGTCGATACCGGACTTCATAAGGTTGCCCGTTACGATCCCGAGCGCGCCATCGACAGCCTCGAGACCGAACGGATCTCGCAGGACTCGGCGGACCAGCGTTCGGGCCGTGCTGCGCGGCTCGGGCCAGGCCTGGCGATCCGGTTGTGGCACGAGCGCGATCGCTTGAGGGCGCACCGCGAGCCCGAAATCCTGCGAGTCGATTTGTCAGCCACCGTGCTCGACATCCTCGCGTGGGGCGGCGATCCTAGGGCATTCGACTGGTTCGAGCCGCCGCTTCACGAGCGGATCGACCGCGCGTTCGACCTGCTCGAGCGCCTTGGCGCGACGCGGGATGGCCGGCTGACCAGCGCCGGACGCCACATACAGCGGCTGCCGCTCCATCCTCGACTGTCGGCGATCCTCATCGCGGCTGGGGGCGCCCGCGAGGCGGCCATCGCGTGCGCTGTGCTCTCGGAGCGCCAGTACCAGCCGAAGCCCTCCGCGCATCGCGCGACCACCACCAGCGATCTCCACGGCATCGTCGACAGCCAGCGTGATCTGCCCCAGTCGCTCCGGAGGACTGCCGAGACTCTCCAGTCGCTCGCGGGTGAGATTGCAGCGCCGGTACGGCAACCGCTCGGCGAGGTCGCGTTCAATCGCGCAATCTTTGCCGGTTATCCCGATCGCGTCGCGCGTCGGCGCGAGCCACGCTCTCCGCGCGTGCTCCTGTCGTCCGGACACGGAGCCGTGGTGAGCCCCGAAAGCGGGGTTCGCGACGGAGAGTTCCTGGTCGCGCTGGACGTCATCGCCGGACGACCTGGCGAAGGGGTAGAGGCGCGGATCAGGATGGCAAGCGCAGTGGAGCGCAGCTGGCTCGAACCAACGCACACGGTCGTCGAGCACCTGTTAGATCCGGAGAACGGCAGCGTGCGCGCCGTGTCGCGTGAGTACTACGACGCGTTGGTCCTCGTCGAACGTCCGGCGCCGGCCGAACCCGGCGAGGTCGAGCGATTGCTGGTCGACCTGTATCTCTCGCGGCCTGTGCCTGACGCTGACGAGCAGACGCTTCGCCGTGTCCGTTTCGCCGGGCTCGATCTGGAGGCGAGGGAACTTGCCGAACGCGCCGTGCGGGGAATCAGGACGGTTCGCGATCTCGAGCTGGAGCGTGGCCTGATGGCAGACGAGCGCCGGCGGCTCGATCAGATGGCGCCGCCGTTCATCAGCGTCCCGAGCGGACGTGACGCGCGCCTCGACTATCAGGCGGACGGGACAGTCACCGCAGCGGTAAAGCTGCAGGAGCTCTTTGGACTGGCTGACACGCCCCGGGTTGGGCCTCGACGCGTGCCGGTTCTTCTTGCGCTCCTCGCCCCGAACGGCCGTCCCGTGCAGCTGACGCGCGACCTGCGCAGCTTCTGGACCCGCACCTATCCCGAAGTGCGGAAAGAACTTCGGGCCCGCTATCCGAGGCATCCATGGCCGGAGGATCCCTGGACGGCCGCGCCGACGGCACGTACGAAGGGGCGGGGGGTCAAATAGAGAAGGAGCTAGGAGCTAGGAGCTAGAAGACAGAAGACAGAAGACAGGAGACAGGAGACAGGAGAAGCGCCTGCGGCCCGAGAGCGCTTGGGGGGTGGGGCCCCAAGCGCACTGATAAATGCAGACACAACCCTCAGATTGAACACAGTGTTCTTGAGAAGAGCCTCTACAGCCCTTGGGACAGCCCTGTTGGTCGGCTGTGCCGTCCTCACGACTGCTCGTGCCCAGGACTGTTGCGTTCAAGTCGCCGCTCCGTGCGAGGCGTACTGGAATGCCTCGGCAGTGTTCGTCGGGCGGGTCGAGACAATCAAACGTGTTGGCGCCACCCGAAGACTGACGTTCACCGTGCTCGATGGGCTCCGTGGTGTGACGGCGAGCACGCTCGAGATGTCGACTGAGCCAGCCGGTCAGCAATGCAGTCTCTCGTTCAGAGTCGGCCACGAGTACATCGTCTACGCGGCCAGTTCCGAAGGAGGGGCGTTGACGACCAGCCGCTGCCTGCGCACGCGTGACGTCGAGGACGCGGTGGCGGACCTCGCGTATGCCCGTGACGTCAGACATGGGAGCGCCGGCGTGGGCCAGATAACTGGACGAGTGATGGTGGTGCCACGCGACTTGACGGGGAAGGCGGCGGGACCGCCGACGCCGCTGCCGGAAATCGCCGTCACCGTCGCGCGCGATGGCGTTGCGGAGAGCACGGAGACGGATCTAGCAGGCGACTTTCGCGTTGAGAGTCGAGGGCCGGGAACGTATCGCGTCAGCGTCACGGTTCCCGAACGCTTTTATTCCGATGCGCCGTCGTCGCTCGTAACGCTCGGCGACCAGCGAAGCTGCGCGCATGTGGTTCAGACGTTGCACGACAACGGGCAGGTCACCGGCCGGGTGATCGACGCGTCGGGTCGCCCAATCGCCGGGCTCACAATCGAGCTCGACACAGCCAGTTCTCTGTCGATGACACCCGACAGCTGGAGGCGGCGTGGCGGCGGCCGGCGGACTGTCACCGATCGCAGCGGACGATACACGCTGGGACGCATTCCGGCCGGCCGTTTCGTGTTGAGCCTGCCTCCGGCGCCCGCCCGCGCAACCAGTGGCGGAGTGTTGCGCGTCTTCTATCCAGGCGCGGAACTGCCCTCGGCGGCGACACGCGTGACGCTTGCCGCCGGTGAGCGGCGAGACCTTGGCGACTTCAGCATTCCTGCGGGTCAGAAGTATGTCGCCGTGTCCGGAGTCGTGTTCGACGCCGGAGGGGCGCCCGCTGAAGGTGCTCGTGTGTTTTTGAAAGGCGTCGGCGAGGGCGAGCGCATCGTTTCCGAGCCCGTGGTGGCCGATTTCATGGGACGATTCGTCATCGCGGCGCGGGAGGGGTTCGAGTACAGGATCTTCGCGGAGCGCTCACGCGAACCCGGCCGACCATCGCGCGTAGACTCCGCTGATGAGGTGACGCTGACCGCCGCGGAAGGCCTGAAGCCCGTTCGCTTGACGCTCGAGCGTCGCTACTGAATATCCCATGCCCGCATCGCTCAAGATTGGCACCTGGAACGTCAACGGCATCCGCGCCCGCCTCGATCAAGTGCAGGACTGGGTGCGCAAAGAGCGGCCCGACATCTTGTGCCTGCAGGAGATCAAGGCGTCTCCCGACCAGATCCCGATGTTTCTGTGCGAGCTCGAAGATTATTGGTGCTACTGGCACGGATCGAAGGGGTATTCCGGGGTGGGTCTGCTCGTACGCAAGGAGTATTCGCCTGAACGTCCAGCCTTTGCGCATCCCGCGTTCGACTACGAGAACCGGATTGTGACGGTCAGGACACCACACGCCAGTGTGGCATCGGTCTATGTGCCCAACGGCGGCAAGGACTTTCCGGCGAAAATGCAGTTCCTCACCTCGCTCGACGCGTTTGCCGCCGATAGTCGAGCCGATGCGCTGCCGCTCGTGATCTGCGGCGATCTGAACGTCGCGCGAACCGATGCCGACGTCCACCCGAAGGAACGCAAGCCGCGGGCGACCGGTCAGCTGCCCGAGGAGCGCGAACTGCTCGAGCGCATCATCAGCCACGACCTCGTGGATGTCGGTCGCGCGCTCGATCCGGATAACGATCAACTCTTCACGTGGTGGGCGCCCTGGCGCGACATGCGCCAGCGCAACATCGGCTGGCGCCTCGACTACATCCTGGCGAGCCAATCCCTCTATGCGCGCGTCCGCCGCTCAGACGCTCAGCGAGAGTTTGGCACCAGCGATCACGCGCCGGTGCTGGCTGAGTTCGAGATCTGACACGTCGGCTCAGGGCTCAAGGCTCAGGGCTCAGGCAAGGACGTTAGACCACATATCTCGATGATCTTGCCTGAGCCTTGAGCCCCTGAGCCTCTTGACAATCATTCTTAAGTACTAAATAGTTAGTAGCCAGATGCGCACCCCTCACCCGACGCTGACCCCCCAGGAGCTCGCCATCATGAAAGAAGTGTGGCGTCTCGACAAGGCGACCGTCCGCGACGTCTACGAGGCGCTCCGCGAGAAGCGCAGCATCGCGTATACCACCGTCATGACGATGATGAGGATTCTCGAGGACAAGGGCTACCTCAAGAAAACCCAGGTGGATCGCGCGTATGTGTACCGGCCGGCGCGTCCGCGCCAGCAGGTCGTCGGCGCGATGGTTCGTGACTTCGTCGATCGCGTCTTCGACGGCGCCGCTGGCGCCCTGCTGCTGCATTTGGCCGACGGCGACAGCGCAACGCGTCTCACCAAGGACGAACGCCAGCGCATCAGGCGGCTCATGCTCGACGCGGAGAACGGGAAGAAAAAGGCGCCGACAGCGGAACAGGAGGACGACTGATGGCTCCAAACCTGCTCGAGAACCTCGCCCAGTGGAACCTTCAGATTGCGCTCGTCGCGATTGCCGCCGCAGTCGTCATGCACGTCCTCAGGATCGATGCCCCCGTCATTCGACACGCCTTCTGGCGGATCGTGCTCGTCACCTGCCTGGCGCTACCCGTCCTGCAGCCATGGCGGTCGTCGGCGATCGATCCGTCGGTCGGGCGCATGGAGGAGCTCGACGCCGAATTGCCGACGGGCCTGGGCGCGGCATCGACGTTGAGCGCATCGTCGGCGGTTCTCGCGCGCGTCTCGACACACATGCGAGCGAACTGGCGCTCCTACGCTGGGATGTTCCTGGCGATCGGAGCGATCCTGCGCCTGGCCTGGTTGCTCATCGGCATCCACGGTCTGCAGCGGCTCCGTCGCAGCGGTGAAAGAGCGCCGAACGACGATGAGTACGACGAGCTCGCCGCGCTGATCGAAGCCGGCGCGGAGATTCGCCGGGTTCCGCGCCTCGGGCAGCCCGTGACCTTCGGCGTACTCAGGCCCGCAGTTTTGCTCCCCGCTTCATTTTCGGCGCTGCCAGCGGGCGTTCAGCGTGCTGTGCTGGCGCACGAGCTGTGGCACGTGCGCCGGCGCGACTGGGCGTGGGTGCTGGTCGAAGAGGGAATTTGCGCCTTGTTCTGGTTCAACCCTGCAATGTGGTGGCTCGTATCGCGCGTGCAGTCATCGCGCGAGGAAGTCGTCGATGAGTTGACGGTGCAGCTCACCAACGCACGCAAGACCTACATGGAAGCGCTGCTGGCCTTTGCCGATCAGCCGACGCTCTACCCAGCCACGCCTTTCGCTCGTCGTCGTCACCTGTTCCACCGGATGGTGCTGATTTCTACGGAGGCTGCGATGTCATCCAGGAGAATCGTCGGTTCGAGCGTGGCCATGGCGGCTGTGTTGCTGGCGACTGGTCTCTATGCGTCGTCCCGGTTCCCCTTAAAGGCCGAGGCGACGTTTTCGGTATCGTCACCGGGTCAAGCGAATCAGAATCCGCCGAGGGACCGCCGGCCAGGTGAGGCCGGACCGGAGTCTTCTCGCGAGCGCGATCTGAAGAAGGCGATCGAGGCGGATCCTTCGAAGATTGATCCGTACCTGCAGCTCGCTCGGCTGCAGGAGAGCCGCGGCGCCAGGAGTGAAGCCGAAGCGACGATGCTGGCGCTCCAGCGCGCGGCGGCAAAGGATCCCGCGGCAGCGGGCGCGGTGGCCGGCTTCTATGCCAGTGATGGCCAGTTCGAGCGAGCGGTCGAGACGCTCGAGGCGGCTGCGACCGCGAACCCGTCAAACGCGGAGATTCAACAACTCACCGCCGTTTTCTACTGGCAAAAGGCGTTCAAGGACCAGTCGCTCTCTTCAGAACAGAAGCTGCGCTACCTTGATTCGGGCATCTCGGCGTCGGATCGGGCGCTTTCGACCCGGCCGGACTACTCCGAAGCGCTCGTCTACAAGAACATCCTGCTGCGCATGAAGGCCAATCTGGAAACCGACCCAGCTGCCAAACGGGCGATGCTGGCGGAGGCCGATGGATTGCGTAACCGCGCGATGGAGCTCAAGAAGACGACCGGGCAGGACGCGATGGTGTTCGTGCCAGCATCGGGTCAACCGCCCCCACCGCCGCCGCCCCCTCCGCCACCGGCGCAGCTCGTCGAAGGACAGGCGCCGCTCCGTGTCGGCGGGCACATCAAGCCACCGGTCAAAGTCAGGGACGTCAAACCGATCTACCCCCCTGAGGCCCAGGCGGCTGGCGTGCAGGGCGTGGTGATTCTTGAAGTCACAATCGACAGGTCTGGCAACATATTCGAGGGCCGTGTCCTTCGAGGCCAGCCGCTGCTGGACCAGGCAGCCCTGGACGCCGTCAAGCAATGGCAATTCCAGCCGACGATGCTGAACAACGAGCTCGTGCCGGTCATCATGACGGTCACCGTGAACTTCACGCTCGGTGCCCCGCAGGGAAGCGCCGGACAGGATGCCGCTCTTTCAGTGCCTCCGCCGCCACCCCCACCGCCCCCGCCACCCGTTGATGGCCAGGTGCCGATCCGAGTCGGCGGAAACATGAAACCTCCCATGAAGACTCGGGACGTCCAGCCGGTCTACCCACCAGACGCATTGGCCGCGAAGGTTCAGGGAGTAGTGCTGATTGAAGTCACCATCGATTCGGCCGGTCACGTCCGGGACGCACATGTCCTTCGCGGTCACCCGCAGCTCGACACGGCCGCCGTCGAGGCCGTCCGACAATGGCAGTTCGAGCCCGCGTTGATGAACGGCGTGACGGTGCCGGTGATCATGACCGTGTCGCTGAATTTCTCGGTGGATCAATAGAAGTCGGCGTTCGGCGATCGGCGTTCGGCGATCGGAAAAGCTTTCTTTCACAAACCGCGCGGATGGGATCAGCATCCGTTCCGACCGCCGACCGCCGACCGCCGACCGCCGACCGCCGAAATCAGGCCGTCCGCTCCTCCCACACCCGGCAGAGATTGACGATCGTCTCGACCGCCTTATCCATGTCCTGTGCCGAGACCCACTCGAGCCGGGAATGGAAGTTGTGTTCGCCCGCGAAGATGTTCGGCGTCGGCAGGCCCATAAATGAAAGGCGCGATCCGTCGGTACCGCCGCGGATCGGCCGTTCGATCGGGGTCAGGCCAGAGCGCCGAATCGCTTCGCGGGCACACTCGACGACCTCGGGGTAGCCCTCGAGGATCTCGCGCATGTTGCGGTAAGACTCGGTGATTCTGATCTCGACGCTCGCGCCTGCCTGGCCGGCCACGGCTGCGCGCGCCACCTCCTCGACAAACGTCTCCTTCTCTTCCAGTCCGCTCGTCGAAAAATCCCTGACGAGCAGGCGGACCGAGGTTCGTTCAACCGACGCCTCCATCATGTAAGGATGCACGTAGCCGTCGTAGGCGTCGGTCGTCTCGGGAGACAGGCGGTCGGCCGGCAGGCGCGACACGAAATCCGCCGCGAGCTTGATCGCGTTGACCATGCGGCCCTTCGCGTAGCCTGGGTGCGTGTTGAACCCCTTGAACGTGATCGTGATGGCATCGGCCGAGAAGCTCTCCCACTCGACCTCGCCGGCGTTGCCGCCATCCAGCGTGTAGGCACAGAGCGCACCAAACCGGCCGACGTCGAAGAGATTCGCGCCGCGCCCGATCTCTTCGTCGGGCGTGAACGCCACGCGGACGTCGCCATGCGGAATCTCGGGATGCGCCATCAGGTATTCAGCCGCGGCGACGATTTCCGCCACGCCGGCCTTGTCGTCGGCGCCGAGCAGCGTCGCGCCCGAGGCAGTGACGATGTCGTGGCCGATGTGTGCCGCGAGCGAGGGATCGTCGGCGGCGCGGAGCACCGATGCTGGATCATCAGGCAGCACCAGATCGCGGCCGTCGTAGGCGCGGTGGACGATCGGCCGGACTTCATGGCCCTGCATCTCAGGCGACGTGTCGACGTGCGCGATGAAGCCGATGACCGGAACGTGGAGCTTGGGGGTGGTCGACGGGATCGTGCCCATCACGTAGCCGTGCTCGTCCATGCTGACATCCGTCAGTCCGATCGAGGTCAGCTCGTTGACGAGGATGCGCAGCAACGTCAACTGTCCTGGAGTGCTCGGACACGACGACGAGCCTTCATCCGAGCGGGTGTTGATGACGGCGTAGCGCAGGAAGCGCTCGAGGGCCGAGGTCGTAAAGCTGACCGGCGTTATCCCAGCCGGCGGGACAGCGACTTTGCGTCCGCCAGATGCACGAGCAGCAGGTCGGCGTTTCGAATGGCTTCGTTGACGGTCTGCCATGGTGATGACGGCGCTGCACTCGCGTGCTGCCGGAAGGCCTCCATCTTCACGACGGCCAGGGCGACCTGCAGGTACTCGACAATCGCGTGCAGACCCCGACCATGGTACGCGACCCAATTCCCGAACAGGCGCGCCGCAAGATACGCGCGCACGACACCGTCGAAGTCGCCCGGCCAGTCGTCGACGAAGCCGACGAATCCCTCGAAGACCGACGGGCGCGGCAGGCCCGGTGGCACCGAGTCCACAGCCAGCCGAACGCGGGCAACGTCGAGTGCATTCATCGAGCCCTGAGCGTAGCCGTCCAAATCTTTGTCCGGTTTTCGCGCCGACGCAACGTCGAACTCGCGATCCACCGTGGCCCGCAGGCTGATCGGGCCCGGTCGCCAGGCCTGCACCGCCAGCGTGGCCATGCGGATGATGTCGAGTGCTCGCGGCGCCGTGAGATCGTCCCGCGCCAGCACGGCGATCGCGCGCCGTTCCCACGCGTCGTAGCCGTTGTGATCGGTCAGCAGGCCCGGGCGTAGCAGCGGTGGCAGCACGTCTCGAGCGTCCAGCCCCTCCACCTGTCCAGCGAGCGTGAGTGAAGAAGGCGCCTCCACGATCTCGAACGCCGTCGCCGGCGGTGATGCGTGCAGCAGCGCGGCAGCCGTCGGACAGAAGTGTGAAAGCGAGATGAACGTGCCGCGCGGATCCTCGAGGACGACTCGTGGAAACTGCCGGCACGCCATCGGCAGCGATGCGACGCCGAGCTCGCGATGGATCGCGCAGAGATTGCCGCGATCGCCTTCGAAGAAGACGCACGCCCCACTGGCCTGAACGCCCAGCACTGCCGTCGCTCCGTCGGGAAGCCGGCTATATGAAGAAAACATGCGTTCCTGGCCCAACCTGCGGCCGAAATGGATGACGAGGAGTGACGAGACGTCCGGTTCGACAGGGATGGCCCAACCCGCCGAGCAGCACGCGCCCGCATGCCGACAGAGATAGTCGGCGTGAGCTCCCAGGCAAAGAGGGGTCTGTCGAGCCTGTCGGTGTTCCATTTTGAGAATACAGATTACAGAACTGAGCCGTGCTCAGCCCGCATTCCTCCAAAAGGGCCCGAAACGAGGCGGTGGGCTCGGCCTCCATATTGCTGTCTTTGAGAGCCTTTTCATGTCCGACAGGGATACATTCGGGCCCCGACTTCGCGCCGAGCGTGAGCGCCGGGGCATTTCGATCGAGACCATTGCTTCGGTGACCAAGGTCGGCGGGGACCTCTGGGACGGGCTCGAACGGAACGACTTTTCGCGGTGGCCGTCGGGGATTTTCGCCCGAGCCTTCGTCCGCGACTACGCCCGCGCCATCGGTCTCGACTCCGACGAAGTCGTGGACGAGTTCTGCCGCCTGTTCCCACTCGGCGATCGCCGCGTCAGCCGGCTGATTCAGGCACAGGCGCAACTCATCGGACATCCTCTCGCATACTCCGAGAGTGGGGCGGTCCCGGTCGACGGGGATCGTCGCACCGTCGCGCCGCCGTCCGACGAATCTCTGGCCCTCCGCGCCCGGATCATTTCCCGCTCGCTTGCGACCGCGCTCGATGCGGTGGTCTCGCTCGGCGTCGCCGCCGGCGTCGCTTCGTTGACAAACCTCAGCTTCTGGTCGATCGCCGGCGTCGTCACCGTGATGTATTACACCGTCATGACGATCGCGTTCGGCGCGTCGCCGGGTCTCCGCGCTGCCGAGGCGCTGCGCCAGCGCCTGCCATCGCTCTTCGACGTCGCCGATCGGCGACGGCGGGCACACGCTTAGCAATGCTGAATGGTGAATGCTGAATGCTGAAGTGAATTCGGAATTCGGAACTTCGGAATTGAATTCTGAAGTTCCGAATTCTCAAGTTACTTCAGCATTCAGCACTCAGCATTCAGAATTGCCCGATTCCGCCGCCCCGGTGTCTAATCTTTTCAGCCGGGATCTGCGACCCGGTCAGGTGTATGGCGCGACCGTTCGAGCTTCCTGGTTCAGGTCTTGACGCTCGCTCGACGCCTGTCTGCTGCCCATCCTTCCTTACCCTCGCTCGCTCTCGCCGCTCCGTTTTCATCCGACGGACCAACTATATGAAGTCATTTCTTGCGCTCGGCGTGTGCCTTGTTGCTCTCGTAGCTGTTTCGCCCGTGGCGGCGCAGACGCCTGCTGGTGCCGGCAGGAGCCTGACCGTCGTCAGCGCTGGCCCAACAGGTGAGGTGGCCAGCCTCGCCGAAGCCAATGAAATCCGCATCGTGTTTTCCGAGCCGATGGTCTCGCTCGGGCGCATTCCGTCGGCCGTCCGGCCGCCCTACGTGACCATCACGCCGGCCATTCCCGGAGCGTTCCGCTGGTCGGGGACGACGATCCTGATCTTTACGCCGGACGCGAAGACGCCACTGCCGTACGCGACCCGATACGACGTCACCGTTGATGCGACGGCGACTGCCGTCAGCGGGCGAACGCTCGGGGAGGCGTACACCTTCACCTTCACCACGCCGACGGTGAAGTTGCTCCGTACCGAAACGTATCGCCGTGGCGGGCGCGCTGACGCGCCGTTCGTCGTTCTGCTCCGGTTCAACCAGCCGGTCGAGCGGGCCGACGTCGCCGCAGCGCTGAGCGCGCGGTTCGAGCCGCACGAATGGAGTCCGCCGTCGATCCCGCCCGCGGCGCAACAACGTCTGAACAGCATCGATTCGACATCGGTGAACCGCTTCAACGCGAAGGTCGCGGCAACGAAAGCGGCAGTCTCGTCAAGCGCACCAGTGACCTTCCGGCTCACGAACGACTGGGACAAGAAGCGACACCCGCCCGCAAGCACGCTTGTGGTTATCGAGACGGCGACGCGCGTTCCGTCCGACAGCTGGGTGAAGCTGGCGTTGGCCGCGACGCTCAAGTCGCCGGCCGGCCCGGTCACGCCAGGCCGAAGCCAGGAATACACGATGAAAGCGGAGCCGACCCTGTTTGTCTGGGGCTTTGACTGCTCCGCCCACTGCGATCCGGACGATCGAAATCCACTCATTTTCCATACCCCGGTGCAGGTCTCAGGCTTTGCCAAATCCCTTCGCGTCACCGACCTCACGACAGGAAACGGCACCCAGATTCCGACGCCCGAACAACCCGCGGAGACGACGAGAAGGGGAAGCGATAGCTCTCCCTCGTTGACGCTCGAGGACGCGCGGTACTCCGCGCAGCCGCCGGCGACGACCTACTTCGTCACAGTCGATGCCGGCCTGACGTCCGTTGACGGACAAACGCTTGGCTACACCTGGGCGGGGACAGTCGAGAACTGGCATCGCACGGCATTCACCAGCTTCGGTGACGGTCACGGCGTCTGGGAAGCAAGCGGTGGATCGGTCTTGCCGTTCTACTCGCGAAATCTCTTCGACGTGAAGCAATGGGCAGCGCCCTTGAAGACCGACGACCTCATGCCGGCGATTCGCGCGCTGACGCCGACTTTTGGCGGCCGGCCGCCAGTCGACCCTGTTAATCGCAAACTCGGCATCACCAACGACCGCATCCAGTCGCACGGGCTCGACGTATCGAAGGCTCTCGGCCCTCGTGGTACAGGCCTGGTCTGGGCCGCAGTCGAGAACGGCGCGTCGATCCCGAACGCCAAGCGCTCCGTCCAAGCGGCGCGCGCGTCGCTTGTTCAGGTGACGAACCTCGGCGTGACAGTCAAGGACAGCCCGCAGAACACCCTGGTGTTTGTCACCCGTCTCGACAATGCCGCGCCGGTTGCCGGCGCAAGGGTCTCGATCGTCAACCGCGACAACAGCATCCACTGGAGCGGCACGACCGGCGCCGACGGCGTCGCGACCGGTCCGGGGATCCCGTATCGCGAACGTCGCTACACCGGTGAAGAGGACTACGCCGAGTGGCAGAAGCCCGACTTCGTCGTCTTGGCCGAGAAAGAGGGCGACATCGCCTACGTCGGCAGCAACTGGAACGAAGGGATCGAGCCGTGGGATTTCGGTGTGCGCTTCAATCGCAGCGAAGCGGAGCCGATGCTGCGCGGCACCGTGTTCAGCGATCGTGGAGTTTATCGGCTGGGCGAAGAGGTGCACTTCAAGGCCATCCTCCGTCAGAACACGCCGAGCGGTATCCGTCTCCTGACTCAGGGAACGCCGGTGTTCATCTCGCTGCGCGACAGCCAGCACCGAGTCGTCGACGAACGTACCGTCACCATCAACGACTGGAGCAGTGCCGAATGGACAACGACACTGCCGGCCGAGGGCGCGCTCGGCAATTACTCGGTTCGAGCCGTGCTCGAGATGGACAAGCCGAAGCCGAAGGCGCCTGAGGATGTTCAGCCTGGGGACGTGCCGAGCCCCGAGCTCGACGAGGACGTTCCATACCAGAAGGCTGTCAATGGTTCGTTTCTGGTTGCCGCCTACCGTCGTCCAGACTTTCGCGTCGACGTCGCGGTCAAGAGCGACCGCGCGATGGCTGGCGAGCCGCTGAGGGGAGTCGTCAGCGCGCGGTATCTCTTCGGCGCGCCGATCGGCGCGCGCCCAGTGAAGTGGGCATTCACGCGGTCGCCGATCCGGTCTGCACCTGCCGCGATCGTCGACAAGTTTCCGGAAGATCGGTGGCAATTTGTCGGCTGGAGCGAGCGTCGCGACACCGCCGTGGCGGGAGAAGTCAACCGCGACGAGGGAACACTCACCAAGGCGGGCGAGCTTCCCCTCGTCTTGACGCCGCAGGCCGACGCAGGCGTGCCGTACATCTACACCCTCGAGGGAGACGTCGAGGACGTCTCGCGGCAGCACATCGCCAACCGGGCCAGCCTGCTGGTGCACCCGGCGCCCTGGTACATCGGCCTTCGCCGCTCGTCGTACTTTCTTCAGCAGAAGGCGGGACTGAACACGGAGATCGTGACCGTCGCGCCGGACGGTCACGTCGTGACCGGAGTGTCGGTGACGGTCACCTTGACACAGATTCAGTGGACGAGCGTCCGCCGTGCCGAAGGCAACGGCTTTTACACCTGGGACACAGAGCGAAAGGAAGTGCCCGCCGGATCGTGGACCGTGACGAGCGGCGCCGAGCCAGTGCCGCTCAACGCACCGTTGCCAAACGGTGGCTATTTCATCATGGAAGCGACCGCGCGTGACGCGAACAAGCGGTATGCGGTAACGCGGACATCGTTCTATGCGCTCGGCGACGGCTACACCGCGTGGGCTCGGTTCGACCACAACCGCGTCGAACTCGTGCCCGAGCGCCAGACTTACAAGCCAGGCGACACTGCGCGGATCATGATTCAGTCGCCCTGGGAACAGGCCACCGCGCTCGTCACGACCGAGCGCGAGGGTGTGCGATCGCATCGACAGTTTGCGCTGACGTCGACGCAGCAGTCGATCTCGATTCCGATCACCGAAGACGACATCCCGAACGTCTTCGTCTCAGTTCTGCTGGTGAAGGGTCGCAGCCAGGCTGAAGCAAAAACCGTCGAGCCCACGGCCACGCGACCGGGCGAACGATCCGATGATGAAGGACCGAACGTCGTCGAAGATCCATCGGATCCGGGCAAGCCGTCGTTCAGGCTCGGGTACGTCGAACTGAACGTCGAGGACGCGTCGAAGCGACTGACTGTCGGCGTCCGCGCCGACAAGGAAGAGTACCGCCCCGCGAATGCCGCCAAGGTGCTGCTCGAGGTCAAGGACGCGTCCGGTCGCGGCGCGCCGAGCGAGGTGGCCCTCTGGGCCGTCGACTACGGCGTGCTCTCGCTGACCGCCTACCGCACGCCCGACGTCCTCGGTTCGGTCTATGTGCACAAGGCGCTGCAGGTCATGAATGCCGACAATCGTCAGCGCATCATCAGCCGGCGCGTGCTCACGCCGAAGGGCGAAACCGAAGGTGGTGGCGGTGGTGCCGACGCGGGGGCAGGGACGCTGCGGAAGGACTTCAGAGTTCTGGCGTTCTGGCTTGGGTCGGTCGCGACAGACGAATACGGCAAGGGCGAAATCGAGGTCAAGCTGCCGGAGTCGCTGACGACCTACAGGATTATGGCGGTTGCGGCCGATCGCGCGTCCAGGTTCGGGTCGAGCGACGCCGAGGTCCGCATCAACAAGCCGCTGACGCTCAAGCCGACGTTCCCGCGATTCCTCGCGCTTGGTGACAAGGCTTACTTCGGCGCAGTAGTGACCAGCCAGCTGAAATCTGCGGGCGCCGCGACCGTGACCATCGCGAGCCTGGATCCGGATGTCCTTGAATTCAGCGCCGGAGCGGAGCAGACGCTGCAAGTCGCCGCCGGCGGGTCAATCGAAGCGCGGTTCGACGCCGCCGGCAAGCGCGTCGGGCGGGCCCGCGTGCGGATGACGGTCAAGATCGGAGACGAGACGGATGCCTTCGAGGACGTCATCCCGGTCGAGTTGCTCGCGTCCCCGGAAACGGTGGCCGCGTATGGCGAGGCGACGGATGGCAACGCGACCGCGACCGAGACGCTGACGATTCCAGCGACCGTCGTCCCGGGCATTGGTGGATTGTCCGTCGACGTGTCTTCGACGGCGATGGTCGGACTTGGTGAAGGCGCGAAGTACCTCGTCGAGTATCCCTTCGGCTGTGCCGAACAGCGCGGATCGCGGACGCTCGCGCTCGTCCTGGCGTCTGATCTCGGCGACGCATTCTCCCTGCCGGGCATGGACACGAAGAAGATGCGGCCGGCGGCGCAGCAGAACCTCAAGGACCTCGAGAAGTTTCAATGTGGTGACGGAGGTTTCTCGTACTGGGTCGGTGATTGCCGGCACACATCCCCATACCTCACGGCATACCTCCTGCACGTATTCAAGACCGCCATCGACCAGAAGTATCAGGTCGACGCCGGCATGCGCGCGCGCGCCTACAGCTACCTCGAGAAGGCGCTCTCGGGCGAGCCGCCCACCAATGAAGGCTGGTGGCCTGCCTACACCGCTTGGCAGGCCTTCGCGGTCAAAGTGCTCGTCGAAGGCGGACGCAACCAGGATTCGAATCTGACGCGGCTCTACGGCTATCGCGAGCGGATGCCGGTCTTCGGGCTGGCCTATCTGCACGACGCGCTGATCGCCCGCGGCGGATCATCCGCCGAGTCGGCCGGCCGCCGCACCGACCTGCGGCGGCGCATGATGAACGCGATTCTGCCAGAAGCCGGCGGCGCTCACGTCGAGGAGCTGAGCGATCCGTACCTCCTGTGGTTCTGGAACTCCAACGTCCGCACGACGTCGATCGTGCTCAGCTCGCTCGTGAAGGCTAACGTCAACGACGCGCCGATCCGTCAAATGGTCCGGTGGATGATGGGGGTGCGAAAGGACGGACGCTGGGGAAACACCCAGGAGAACGCGCTCGCGATGGAGGCGCTCGTCGCGTACTACCGGAAGTACGAGAGCGCACCGCCAGACTTTCGAGCAGTCGTCACACTGGGCACGGAAGATCTCGCTCGCGAAGAGTTCAAGGGACGCACAACCACCTCGAAAACGAGCAACGTGCCGATGAGCAAAGTGCTGACTCTGGGTCCGAGCGGCACGTCACGCTCGCTGACGTTCACGCGCGAGGGAACCGGAACGCTCTTCTACGCCACGCGCCTGCGCTATGCCTCTGACGAGCTCTTCCAGGAGGGACTGGACAGCGGGTTCCAAATCGCCCGGTCGTATACGCCTTATGTTGAGTCGGGCGTGCGACCGGCAGCCACGAGCTACAAGGCTGGTGATCTCGTTCGAGTGACGTTGTCATTCAATCTGACCAAGGAGCGGCGATACGTGGCCGTGACCGACCCACTGCCGGCAGGCTTCGAAGCAGTCGAGTCCTGGTTTGCCACGACCGCGGCGTCGCTGGCGCGGGAACAGGACGATCAGGGCGATCGCAGCAGCGAAAACTGGTTCTCATGGTGGGAACGCGGCGGCTTCGACCACGTCGAGCGCTTCGACGACCGCGTTCAACTCTTTGCGACGCGACTCAGCGAGGGCAAGCACGAGTTCACCTACATCGTCCGGGCCACAACGGCCGGCACGTTCCGCACCGCACCGGCCCGAGCCGAAGAGATGTATTCGCCAGAAGTGTTCGGCCGGACTGCGACGGCGGTGATTGAAGTCAAGCGATAGATCATGCGCGCACGTCTGCTCGCCTTCGTTCGACGCCGTCCGCGCTGGTCAGCCGCGGCAGTGATTGCCCTCACGCTCGTCGCCATCGGACTCTGGCTGCGGCTCGGGTCAATCGATCCCGCGCTCCTCGACCTCGACGACGCGACCTCCACGGTCGTCGTCGATCGGCATGGCGTGCCCCTTTACGAGTCCCTCTCTGGCGACGGTACGCGCAGCGTGCACCTGGATCCGGGGAGCCTGCCACCCAGCCTTGTCGCGGCGACGGTCGCAGCCGAGGATCGCCGCTTCTGGTCGCATCCCGGCGTCGATCCCGTCGCCATCGCGAGAGCGCTACGGCAGAACCTGTCAGAGGGAAAGATCGTCGAGGGCGGTTCAACGATCACGCAGCAGGTTGCGAAGCTCCTCCTCAACCGTCGGTCGCCGAAGCGCGTCCGGGGCGGGCGCGAGAAGATTCGCGAGGCTGTGCTCGCGCTGCGGCTCGAGCACCGGTTCGACAAACGCGAGATTCTCGCGCTCTACCTCAATCTCGCGGCGTACGGCAATCAGGTGGTCGGCGCCAGCAGGGCGAGCCGAGCCTACTTTGCCGCCGAACCCTCGATGTTGACGCCGGCACAGGCCGCGTTCCTTGCTGGCTTGCCGCAGCGGCCCACCGGGTACAACCCATTTCGCAAGCGCGACCAGGCGATTGCGCGACAGCGGACCGTGCTTCGGCGGATGGTGGCGGCCGCCGCGCTGACCTCCGATCAGGCGCGCGAGGCGAAGGACGAGCGTTTGCGCTTTTCGCGCACACCGTCGCCATTTCTGGCGCCACATTTTGTCGAGATGGTGAGAGCGAAGGCCGGACCGGATCTCCCTCCGCGCATCCAGACCACGCTCGACGCCGGACTCCAGGCCGACATCGTCGGCATTATCCGGAGCCACCGGCAGGCGCTCGAGCGTCACGGCGCCGCCAACGTTGCGGTCGTCGTCCTGGACAACGCTCGCGGCGAGTGGCTGGCCTGGGAGGGATCGGGTGACTACGCGGATGCCGAGCACGGCGGGGCGATCAATGGGCCGTTGACACCGCGCCAACCCGGCTCCGCACTCAAGCCCTTCACGTACGCGCTGGCGTTCGAGTCCGGGTTCACGCCGGCCAGCGTGCTGGCCGACGTGCCATCGCATTTTCCAACCGCCGAGGCCGGAGTTCTCTATAGCCCACGTAATTACGATGGCCGATACCGCGGTCCGCTGCTGGCGCGGCGGGCGTTGGCGGGGTCCGAGAACGTGCCCGCCGTGGTGCTCGCGTCCGAGCTCGGCGTGCCTGCGCTCCAGCGGTTTCTGATGCGCGCCGGGCTTTCGACGTTCGACCGGACGCCGTCCTATTACGGCCTCGGCCTGACCCTCGGCAACGCCGAAGTACGACTCGACGAGCTCGTGGCTGCCTATTCGACGCTTGCGCGCGGCGGCGAATGGATCGAACCGTCGTGGGCGCCGGCGGTCAATGCTGCCGGTACGCGTAGTCGCGACCGTGAACATCGGACGTTGGTATCGTCGCTCACTGCGTATTGGATTACAGACGTACTCTCCGACGACAGCGCGCGCGAGTACATCTTCGGGCGGGGCGGCAGCCTTGAATTCCCGTTCCCCGTTGCAGTGAAGACCGGTACCTCCCAGGCGTATCACGACAACTGGACCATCGGCTACACCAAGGACGTCACCGTCGGCGTGTGGGTCGGCAACTTCGATCGCACGCCGCTCAAGTCGTCGACAGGCGTTACGGGGGCCGCGCCGATCTTCCATGCGGTCATGCTCGCCGCGACCCAACGGCTCCACGGCGCGGCAGGTTTCGACGCTCGCGCCATCGTTGCCGTGCCAGACGGCATCGTCGAGCGCGACGTGTGCGCGCTCTCCGGCATGTTGGCGAACCCCTGGTGCCCGGCGCGCCAGCGCGAACGGTTGCCACTGGCCAACGATCCGCCCTGCAGCTGGCATCACCTCAGCGACGACGGGCTACTCGTCATCTGGCCGCCTGCGTACCGTCTGTGGGCGAAGCAGAACGGTTTGATGACCGAGATGGCACCGCGAGTGATGAGCACTTCGACCGTTGCGCCGCCGCCACCGACCGTTCGAGGTCCGCTCGAGATCGTGAACCCTCCAGCTGGTGCGACCTACCTGATCGATCCGACGCTGAGGCGTGAGTTCCAGACGCTGCCGCTGCGCGTCGTTGCAGCAGCGCCCAGCACCATCGAATGGCAGGTCGCCGGCCACGTCGTCGGGTCGTCTTCGTCGGAGACTGCGCTGATGTGGCCGCTGACTCCTGGCGTCCACAAGATCACTGCGCGGGACGAGCGCGGGCGCGTCGCGGAGAGTTCAGTCGTTGTGAAGTAGCGCCACGGATTTACACGG
This sequence comes from uncultured Acidobacteriota bacterium, assembly GCA_963773005.1. Lineage (GTDB taxonomy): Bacteria > Acidobacteriota > Vicinamibacteria > Vicinamibacterales > 2-12-FULL-66-21 > DATBJJ01. The sequence goes on along the minus strand of CAVYZR010000006.1, from coordinate 1,119,982 downwards.
AGAACACGGAGCGTTGTAGCCGTCATCCAACGACTCCACTTCCCACCAGCTCCTTCACAAGCTTCGCGGCGACACGGGCGGTAAGGTCTCGGACGTCGTGGTCGGGGTTGTATTCAACCAGGTCAGCCCCGACGATGCGAGCGGGAAGGCGATGGATGAGCGATACGACGTCTCGCGTGGACAGACCTCCCGGCTCGGGGTGTGACACGCCTGGAGCGAAAGCCGGGTCAACTCCGTCGAGATCGATCGAGACATACACGGGCGTTTGAATCGTCTCGATCGGGGCTTCGGACCACCGGCTCATGTCATAGATCTCTGCGCCGAATCTCGCCGCCTGCTGACGCTGATGGCTCGATGCTGTCCTGATCCCGATCTGCACAAGTCGCTCCGCGAGTCCTTCCTCCATGATTCGGGCGAAGGGGCACGCATGCGAGTAACGGTCACCCTGGAACTCGTCATACAGATCGGTGTGCGCGTCGACGTGCACGATCGTGAGTCCGCTCACGCGGCCGCGATAGGCGCGCACAATTGGGTAAGTCACGGAGTGGTCGCCGCCGAGCGCGATCGGGCAGATCCCCTGTTCGACCAGACGGGCGATTCCGGCCTCGATTGCCTCGCGCGCCGCCGCGGGCTCGTCCCCCGTCGAGATGTCTCCACTGTCCTCGAGCACACCCGGAGCGGAGACGTCGACACCACGCTCGCTCCAGGGATTACTGGAGTCTGACCACAGGGCTTTGCGTATTTGGGCGGGCGCTCCAGCGGCGCCTCGCATGAACGACGAGGACCGATCCCACGGCACACCGATCAGTGCGGAACGCAATCTGGATCCCACGATACCTTAAGAGGATTGGGAGCGTGTTCGGCGGCCGCCGCGGCGCGAACATCTCCACAATGTCAGCATATATCGAGCCCAAGGCAACTCATCAGGCGACGCTACCGACCCGGCCCGTGCAGGCATCTGGTCAGCCCAGAGGTGTGGATCACAGCTATGGCGGCGGCCGTATACTCGTCGCCGAACCGCCAGGACCGCAACAGCTGAAAACCTGGGAGCGACCATGACCAATCGCCAGAACGAAGTCGACGGTCCCTTCGGGCCGGTCTCCCGCCGCTCCGCGATCGGCTCGATGTTGGCGAGCGCGGCGATGCTCGCGCCAGCTGCCCTCAGCGCGTCACAGTCGACCGCCGTCAGCCAGCGACCGTCCACACCACGCAAGCCATACGACATGAAGAAGTCGATCAACCTCTGGGCGTTTCCCTACCCCCAGCGGATGACGCTCGGCGAGTGCCTGCAGCTGGCGAAGGACGCCGGCTTCGACGGCATCGAGCTGAACTACGACCTCGACAACGATCTCTCGCCCAAAGCCGGGCACGCGGGAATTCCAGGAGATCCGCCGGATGGCCGACCGGATCGGCATCGCCATCAGCGGCCTCTGCTCGTTCCTCTTCTGGCCGTATCCGCTGACGAGCAACGACGAGGCGAAGCGCGCGCGCGGCCTCGAGCTGGCCGGCCGGATGGCGCAGGCGGCGCACGACCTCGGCACCGAGAACCTGCTCGTCGTTCCCGGCGCGGTGCACATCCCCTGGCGCGACGATCACGAGCCGGTCCCGAACGACGTCTGCGATCGCCGCGCGCGCGAAGCCGTCGGCACGCTCGTGAAGACCGCAGAAAAGCTCAAGGTCTCACCTGAACATCGAGAACATCTTCTTCAACGGCTACCTGATGACGCCGATGGAGATGAACGCGTTCGTCGACAGCTTCGACAGCGAGCACGTGCGCGTCCACTTCGACACCGGCAACATCATGCTCTTCCAGTACCCGGAGCACTGGATCCCGATCCTGGGCAAGCGCATCGGGAACATCCACTTCAAGGAGTTCACCAAGAAGGGCACCGACTACTCGCTCGAGTCGTTCCGCCCGCTGCTCGACGGCACGACCAACTGGCCGGCCGTGATGGAGGCGCTCGAGGCGATCGGCTATCGCGGCTACTGCACGTTCGAGTACTTCCATCCCTACCCGCACTATCCCGAAGCGCTCATCTATCAGACATCCGACTCGCTCGACCGGATGCTCGGGCGCAAGGCCTGAATGAAGGAGTCGGTGACATGAAACACATGAACGCACCAAGGCTCATCGCGTGTGGAGTGCTGGCCGGCGGCGTCCTGGCCGGGCTTGCCATGAAACCAGACGCCCAGTCAGTGACGACGGCTTTCGTGGGTGTGAGCGTGCTGCCCATGGACAAGGAGACGGTGCTCGCCGATCAGACGGTCGTCGTCCAGGACGCAAAGATCGTGTCGGTTGCGCCGTCGGCGAAAGCGCAGATTCCGGCGGGAGCGGTTCGCGTCGAAGGCAAGGGCAAGTTCCTGATGCCTGGGCTTGCCGAGATGCACGCCCACATCCCCGGCGGCAACGCTCCGGATTCGGCCGTCGAGCGGACCTTGTTCCTCTACGCCGCCAATGGCATCACGACCATCCGCGGCATGCTCGGCGATCCGCGCCACCTGGTGTATCGCGAGCGCGCCGCCAAGGGCGAGATCGTCAGCCCGCTCATCTATACATCAGGGCCGTCGTTCAATGGCAAGACGGCATCCACTAAGGAGATGGCCGTCGACGCAGTCATCGCGCAGAAGAAGGCCGGCTACGACCTTCTGAAGATTCATCCGGGTGTGCCGCGCGATGTCTTCGACACGCTGGCCGCCAAGGCCGACGAGCTCAAGATTCCATTTGCCGGTCACGTGCCTGCCGCGGTCGGGCTCCAGCGGGCGCTCGACGCGAAGTACGCGAGCATCGATCACCTCGACGGTTACGTCGAAGCGATGGCGAAAAATCCAGAGACGGTGTCCCAGTTCTTCGGCACCAACCTGATGAACGACATCGATGAATCGACATTCGCGGGTCTGGTGTCGGCCTCGAAGGCTGCTGGCGTGTGGCAGGTGCCGACGCAGGTCCTCATGGACAACCTGCTCAACGACGTGCCGACCGATGATCTCGCCGCACGGCTGGAAATGAAATACGTCACCCCGGCCGAGACGATCAAGAACTGGATCACCCAGAAGCAGAACTTCCAGAAGATTCCGCAGGCCGAACGCGCGAAGCTGCTCGGCCTTCGGCGACGGTTGATTAAGGCGCTTCACGACGCCGGCGTGCCGTTCGCGCTCGGTTCCGATGCGCCACAGATCTGGAACGTGCCCGGTTTCTCGGCGCACCGGGAGCTCAAGTCCATCGTCGACGCCGGGTTGACGCCGTATCAGGCGCTCCGGACAGGCACGGCCAACGTCGGGGTCTACTTCAAGACCGAATCGACGACCGGGACGGTCGCCGCCGGCAAGCGAGCCGATCTGTTATTGCTCGATGCCAACCCGCTGCAGAGCATCGACAACAGCTGGAGAATCGCCGGCGTGATGCTGAACGGCCGCTGGATGTCGAAGGCGGAGATCGACAAGCGGTTGGCTGATGGATCCTGACGGCTTGGGGGGACGACGGCTCAGGGCTCAGGGCTCAAGGCTCAGGCAAAACCTTCGACTACACACTCGAAGATCTTGCTTGAGCCCTGCGCCCTGAGCCGTCAGTTCATATGCAGCGCGCTCGTCGGGTCGACCGCTGCGGCGCGCGACGCGGGAATCAGGCTGGCGACGAGCGCCACAAGGGTCAACGCGACGGGCACTGCAACGAAAGTCAGCGGGTCGTAGGCTGACACGCCGAAAAGTTGTGTGGTCAGTACTCGGGTCGCTGCCGCCGACATGCCGACGCCGGCAACGATTCCCAGCCCCAGCGGCCACGCAGCCTGTCGCAAGACGAGGGCGAGCACGTGACCCCGTGACGCACCGAGCGCCATGCGCACGCCGATCTCCTGCGTGCGTCGCGTCACGAAGTACGTGATCACGCCATAGACCCCAATTGCGGCGAGTACCAAGCCCACCACACCAAGCAGCGTCAGCAGCATCGTATTGAAGCGCGCGGTCGCCATAGAATCCCGCAGCCGCTGCTCCATCGTCCGCACCTGAAAAAGCGGAACGCCAGGCGCCACGGTCCGCGCGACCTCGCGCAGAGGCTTCGTCATCGTCAGCGGATCCAGGTCTGTTCGAACGACCATGAACACTGTTCGCTGAATCCAATCCCAGCCTTCGGCCGGGACTTGGTCAATCGGCAGGTAAAACTCTGGCGCCGGAGCTTCGCCGAGCCCGCGCGAACGAACGTCACCCGCGACGCCCACCACGACCTTGAAGTCGGGAGTCTTGCCATCCGGGCCGGACTCGCAGCACGCGATGCGACGGCCGATCGGATCCTTGTCGGGGAAGGCCGCGCGCGCCAGCGCTTCGCTGATGACCATGACCTTCAGTGAGCCCAGGCGGTCAGCACTCGTGAGAGGACGGCCGCTCACGATCGGAATCCTCATTGCCGCGAAGTAGCTGGGCGTAACCATGCGCAGACGGCTGTTGATGAAATTCCTGTTTTCAAAGGCGACGCCCTCGGGAAGGAGACCATTGCCGTTGCCGCCCCCGCCCATCGGCACCTGGGTCGACACTGCCGAGTGCGTTACTCCGGGAATCTGCGCAGCTCGGTCGACCAGCCTGTGAAGAGCAGGGACGACAGTCTCTCGGTCGGGGTATTCTGCCGCTGGCAGCGCCAGACGTGCGGAAAGAACGCCTGAGGGATCGAACCCAGGATTAACGTTCTGGAGAGCAAGCGCGCTCCGAATGAGCAGTCCGGCACCGACGAGCAGGACGAGCGCCACGGCAAGTTCGGCGGCGATGAGGCCGGCGCGCAGGCGATCACGGATGCCGCCCATGCCCGCGCCTCGTCCTCCTGCCTTGATCACGGTCTGTACGTCCACACGCGCAGCACGCAGTGCCGGCACAACACCGAAGGTGAGTGCGCTAAGGAGCGTGACCGCCAGCGTGAATCCAAGGACGTAGGGATCGAGTGCCGTCTGGTCCAGCCTCGGAACCCCGGGGGGGGCCGCCGCGACGAGGGCTCGGATACCCCAGGCGGCAAGTCCAACCCCGACGAGGGCAGAGACGAGCGCCAGCACGGCGCTCTCGGTCATCAGTTGTCGGACAATCCGCGTCCGGCCTGCACCGAGAGCGGCGCGGACCGCGAGCTCACCCGACCGTGCCGCGCCCCGGGCGAGTAGCAGGTTCGCGACGTTGCCGCAGGCGATGAGCAACACGAAGCCGACGGCACCGAGGAGTGTGAACATCCGGCGGGGATAGTCCCCGACGATGTCGTCCTGCAGCCCGGTGATTGTGAAGTCCAGCTCCCCGGCCTCGCGTGGGAACGCGACGCGCAGTCGCGCGGCATGAGCGTGAAGCTCGCCGAGCGCCTGTTCTTCCGTCGCCGCCGGCTTCAGACGCCCGTAGATCTGCAGGTAGTGCTCATCGTGCATCGCCTTTCGCTCGGCAGTGAATGCGATCGGCACCCAGAGTTCTTCGCCATCAGCCGTGTAGTCGAACCCGGCGGGCATGACTCCGATGATCTCGTAGGGCCGTTGGTTGAGTGTGATTCGCCGGCCCACCGCGCCCGGATCGCTGCCGAACCGCCGGGTCCAAAGGCGGTGGCTCAGCACGACGACCTGTTCACGCCCGGGCTGATCCTCCTGCTTCGTGAAGACGCGGCCACGCGCGGCCGGAAGGTTGAATACGTCGAAGTAGCCAGCCGTGACCCTGCCGCCGATCACCCGTTCTGTGTCGCCCGCGTCTGACAGGTTGAAGCTCGAGAACTGCTCCGCGGCAACGGCGCTGAACGCGCTGACCGTCTCGATCCCGTCGACGAAGTTGCCGGCTGAGACGTTGCTCGGATTGTTGCGCAGGTACTCGTACACCGACACCAGTCGATCCGGCTGTGGAAAGGGTAGCGGCCGGAGCACGACGGACTGTACGGCGCTGTAAATTGCAGTCGTGGCGCCGATGCCGAGCGCGAGGGTCAGCACCGAAACGATGGTGAAGCCAGGGTTCGCCAAGAGCTCGCGACAAGCGAACGACACGTCCTGAATAAGCTCCGAGAGGTACTCCGTGCGTCGCATGTCGTGGTCCCTCTGTCTGCCGATCGCGCGGCACGTCGCGTTGACCCGGTTGATGTCCCCGAACCGCCGAATCGCCGCCTCGCGGGCATCGGCGGGATGCATGCCCTGCTCGACGAGCTCGCGTGCGCGCATCTCGACATGGAAAGAGAGCTCCGCGTCGACTTCGTCCTCGACGCCCGCCCTCCAGAAGCGCGAGCGGAGCCGTTGTCCGAACTTCATGCTGGGAGCAACACCTTCGATACGCCGGTCGCGAACCGGGCCCATTGCTCGGTGTCGGCCGCGAGCTGCCTGCGGCCCTTCGCCGTGATGCGATAGAACTTGGCCTTGCGTCCAAGCTCCGAGACGCCCCAGTCCGCCTCGATCAGACCGCGGCGCTCCATGCGATACAGCGCCGGGTAGAGCGACCCCTCTTCCACGACGACAGCCTCGTCAGTCGCCTCCTCGATCCACTTGGCGATGCCATATCCGTGGCACACTCCCCAGCTGAGCGTCTTGAGAATGAGCGCGTCCAACGTGCCGTGGAGCATGCCGTTCGATTCGGTTTTCTGGGCCATCCGTCCCCCGTCTTTGGGCTGAAGCCTAGATTATCAAGGTATCAGACGATCGAGGCCCACAGAAGGTTCTAGGCTCAAGGCCCAGGGGTCAAGGCTCAGGCAAGATCTTCGATGAAGTGCTCGAAAGGTTGTGCTTGAGTCCTGAGCCTGATCCCTGATCCCTGATGTCTGATCCATATCCCCGATTCCTGGACCTGGCCCGCGACGGCGTTATGATCGACCTCGTGGACACGATCACTTTCGCCACCACCGACTCACCGATCGGCAAACTGGCGGTGGCTGCGCGCGGTTCGAAGGTGTGCCTGGTGCATTTCGGTCCGATCGGCAAGTCCGTGCGGGCGGCGTTGACCGCCTGGTACCCGGAAGCGAAGGTCGAGCCGGGCGACGATCCCGGCGGCGTTGTCAGCGTGCTGGCGCGCTATTTCGGCGGGGAACTGACGAGCCTTGACGAGGTCGAGGTCGAGCTCCATGGCACGCCGTTTCAACAGCGAGTGTGGAACGCGTTACGTTCCGTTGCGGCGGGCACCACGAACTCATATGCGCAGCTCGCGGGACGGGTCGGCGCGCCAGCGGCCGTGCGTGCAGTCGGGGCCGCAAACGGTGCGAACCCGGTCGCCGTGGTTCTACCGTGCCATCGAATTATCGGCAGCAACGGCAGCCTCACGGGCTACGGCGGCGGGCTGGAGCGCAAGCGCTGGCTGCTCGACCACGAAGGGGTAAAGCGGTTGTTGTTTTGAAGTGGGCTCGCCCCCACTGTCTTCCCCTTTCAAAAGCCCTTCACCACTGAGGACGCTGAGTACGCAGAGTTTCTCTGGTGTTTCAATCAGGCTGAGCCCAGGTTCGGTTTCTCTGCGCCTCTGCGCCTCTGCGCCCTCCGCGCCCTCTGCGGTGAGAGGCTCTTGACGGTGAACATCGGTGACTGACTACCGCTTCCGCGAAAAATGCTCGAACACCATCCGCGAAATCTTCGCGCCCGTCGTCAGCGCCTCGTTATCGACGCCCCACCGAGTGTCCTCGACCTGCCGCGCGTAGATCGCGATGACGTAGGTCAGGTCCGGGCCGGTCACGATTGCGGCATCGGCGCGCACGTGGCCTTTGACGCCGTTCTTCAGCGGCAGCTTTTCTTCATCGGTTCCGGTCTTGTTGCCAACCTGAATGCGGTCGTCGGTCGGAAGCAGCCGCGGGATCATGGCGCGGTCCTGCTGGCGCCGGAGCGTAGTGAGCATCGCGTCCGACGCCACTCGATTGACGGCCTTGCCGTCGGCGATGAGCGCCATGAGGCGCGCCATCTCTCGCGGCGTGGTCATTCCAAGCCCGAACTCGCGCTCCAGTTCAGGCAGGACGTCGGCCTTTCCGTCGCGGAACGTCGGGCGAAAGAGCTTCGTCTCCTTGAGGCCATATGACTCGAGCCGGTCGTTCACCCGCGCCGTGCCGACGCGCTCGATGAGCAGGTTGGTCGCCGTGTTGTCGCTCAAGACGATCATCAGCTGGATGAGGTCGGCGACCGTCAGTGCCAGACCATCGTGCAGATCGCGCAACACGCCAGCGCCGCCGACCTTGTCGGCCTCCTTGAGCCTCAGGGTCGTGTCCATTCCGAGCTGGCCGTCGGCTGCCTGTTGCCAGGCCTCGATCATCACGGCCGTCTTGATGGTGCTCGCCGTGGGAAACCGCGAATCGGCGTCCACCGCGATCGTTTCACCACTTCGCAGGTCGACCGCCGCGACCCCGATCTGGCCCCGGAATGCCCTGACGACCGCGACAACCTGATCTTCCATCGGGCTCCTTGCGCGGTCTGTCTGCCCGGGCACAGTGAGGATCGACGCCAGGAAAAGTGCCATCAGGGGCCGCACCAGGGCACTATACCTGCAAGGATCAGCTTGCAGACACGCCTTTCCTGGCGCATACTCGCCGTCGTACCCTGCGGTCAACCCCCCGCGTGCTGGAGCTGATGGACGATACCACCACGCTCGGAGCCTATCTCCGGGCCGAACGCGAACGCCGAGACCTCGCGCTCAGGACGATCTCGGAAAGCACCAAGGTCTCGCTGCCGCTGCTCGAAGGGCTCGAATCCGACGACATTTCGCGCTGGCCGGGCGGAATTTTCCGGCGGGCGTTTGTCCGCTCCTACGCCGAGGCAGTCGGGCTGGACCCCGACGAGGTGTTCCAGCGCTTCGAGCGCCAGTACAGGCCCGCCTCCGACACGCCGCCGGGAATGGACTCGGCTCAGCCTCCCCGAGAGATCGTTGCCCTCGCGCAGGTCTCCGGGGTTTACCAAGGTTCGGGTGAGCGCCCGTCGAATCGGGCTCGAATCCTGGGTACCGCCGCGGACATGACCGTCGCTGTGGTGCTCGCCTTCGGCAGCGCGGCCGCTGGGTCCCGGCTGCTCTGGCCGGTTCTCCTCATCGCCGCTTACTATGCCGCCGGTGTGCTCTTGACCGGAACCAGCCCGATGGTCGCCCTCATCGGCGAGCCGTCGTCTTTCAAGCCGTCAGCGAAGCCGCGGCGCGTGATTTCGCCCGGTCGGGTGAATGACGAAAACGTCGAATCCCTGCTCGGGCACTCGTCGCACGGCGCGATTTCCTAACCGTCCACTGCCTCCACGTTGTCCCGCTCTTGGGCGCCCCTCTTGGTGTAGGCTCTCCCACAGCCGCGTCCGGATTGGTCAACCGCTTGCATCCCTTTGCAGGGACACTAGGAGGACGGACCTATGATTGCCATTCTTTCCTGGATTGTGTTCGGTCTGATCGTCGGCGCCCTCGCGAAACTCGTGATGCCGGGCAATGATCCCGGCGGCTTCATCGTCACGATTCTGCTTGGGATTGCCGGGGCGCTCGTTGGCGGCTTCCTCGGCAGGGCGATGGGCTTCTATGGCCCTGACCAGGTCGCCGGCTACATCATGTCCATCGTCGGCGCCATCATCCTGCTCGCGCTGTATCGGATGATGGCCAAACGAAGCGCCTGACCACCTCGACGACGCTCCGGTTCAACGCTAACGCGAACAGCACAGGCAATGCGGATCGTTCCGCGTTGCCTGTGTTCTTTCGCTTCTCGTTAACCGCGTCGTCCTTGTGATCCGTGGCGATTGAGTTGACCGTGTAATCCGTGGCGATTGAGTTGACCCGTGTCGTCCGTGTAATCCGTGGCGATTGATCCGTATTGTCCGTGGTGAGGAACGCCGTCATGTCCCTTCGGGTATTCGGGAATGCCGCTGCGATTGCGGCGCTGGTTGGTGCGATGGTTTCGGGGCAGACCCCGACTGTGGACGACATCGTCGCGAAAAATCTGGCGGCCAAGGGCAGTATCGAGAAACTGCGCGCGGTCACGTCGGTGAAGATGACCGGACGAATCAAGGGTCCCAGCGGCGAAATGCCTGTCGTCAGTTACGCCAAGCGACCCAACATGAGGCGCCGCGAAAACGTGAACGACGGGCAGACCTTCATCCTGGCCTTCGACGGTACGACCGTCTGGGCCGTCAACCCGCTGATCAGCACGCGCCCCCGAGAGATCACCGGGCCGCAGGCCGACATGACACGCCAGGACGCCGACGATTTCGACAGTGTGCTGCTGGACTACAAGGCCAAAGGGCGCGCCGTCGAACTCGTCGGAACTGAGGCTGTCCAGGGGATCACGATGCACCGGCTGCGGGTTACCACCAAGACCGGCGCCGTTCAGGAGATCTACATCAACGCCGAAACGATGCTGGAATCGAAGATGGTGATGCAGATCGAGCAGGCAGGACGCAAAGGAGTCGTCACCTCCGAGTTCTCAAACTACAAGGAGGTGGATGGTATCAAAGTGCCGCTGCATATCCGCCAGACGCTCAACGGCCAGCTCATGGCCGAGGTGATCTACGACCAGATACAGTTCAACGCGCCAATGGATGACGCGCTGTTCGCGATGCCGAAGTAGGACAGGAGACAGAAGACAGGAGACAGAAGACAAAAAGCTTTTCCTGTCTTCGGTCTTCTATCTCCTGTCGCCTGTCTCCTGTCTTCTGAAAACTACATTCCCCGCCCCAACCGCTCCTGCAGCTTTTCCCGGTAGCCACGGCTAAGGGTCAAACGCGTGCCGGTGCGCAGCACGACCGCGTACTCACCGTTCAGCCAGGGCTGCATCTCCTGAATCCGCTCCATGTTGACGATCCGCGAGCGATGGATGCGGAAGAACTTTTCGGGGTCGAGTCGGCCTTCGATCGCGTTCATCGTTTCGCGCAGCAGGTGCGACGTCGTGCCCACGTGCAGCCGGACGTAGTTGCCGGCCGCCTCGATCCAGTCGATCTCGTCCATCCGCAAGAAGAACAACCGGCCGCCTGATTTGACGACGAGCCGGTCCGTGCGCGGCTGGTCGCGCCGAAGGTCCTTGACGAGCGCCAGCAGCCGGCGTCCGAGGTCACCGGTCTCCTCCCGTTCGATCTGCCGTCTGGCGCGCTGCAGCGCGTCCGCGAAGCGCTCGCGGTCGAATGGCTTGAGGATGTAGTCGAGCGCCCGCACTTGGAACGCCTTGAGGGCGTGCTGATCGTAGGCGGTCACGAAGATGACGAGTGGCATCCGTTCGCTGCCGACGGCTTCGATCACCTCGAACCCGTTCATGTGCGGCATCTGCACGTCGAGGAACACCAACTGCGGCGCGTGATCCTGGATCGCGGTCACTGCCTCCTCGCCATCGCGACACTGACCAACCACCTCGATGTCCGCCTCGCTCGAGAGCAGTGCGGCCAGGCGCTCTCGGGCGAGCGGCTCGTCGTCGACGATCAAGGTCTTGATCTTTTTCATGGCGGTTGTCCGATGCATGTTTCCCGGCACGGGATGCTCTGCGGTGGCTGGCGCGGCGGTGTGGTTAGTGTCCATGGTGCCCTCGGAAGAAATGCTGAATGCTGAGTGCTGAATGCTGAAGTGAATGCTGGACTCCGGTCAGTGATGCTGTCTTGCGGTTTCGAGTCCGCCGGTGGCGCTGATCCGCGGAATCTCCATCTGCGTGCCACCGAGACGGCTGGTGTGTTCGGCCCGGGTCTTGACCTCGATCTGCCAGGGAATCGCCACGACGACCGACAATCCCGAGGGCTGTCGATGGAACTCGAAGCGGTAGTCGGCTCCGAAGAGATGCTGTAGCCTGGCGCGTGTCGTCGAGACACCGATCCCCTTCTGCAGCGCCGTCAACGCGTCTTCCGACAGCCCGACGCCGTCATCTCGTACTTCCATGCGGAGCTTGTCGCCCTCGCGGCGAGCGGAGATATCGATGTGGCCGGGCCCGCCCTTCTTGGCAACGCCATGCTTGATCGCGTTCTCGACCAGCGGCTGGAGGATCAGGTTGGGCACGAGCGTGTCGAGCGTCTCGGGCTGGACGTCGAAACGGACGATCAGCCGATCCGCAAAGCGCGTCTGCTCGATCTGGAGGTACTTCGCCAGGAAATCGAGTTCTGACTGCAGCGGGATCTCCTGCTGGCCGATGTTTTCGAGGGTCAGTCGCAGCAAGTCGCTCAGCCGCATCAGCGTGCGGTCGGCGGCTTCGACGTCCCGGTGCATCAGCGCCGAGATGGCGTGGAGCGTGTTGAAAAGGAAATGCGGCTGGAGCTGCTGCTGGAGCGTCTTGAGTTGGGCCTCGACGAGGCGCGTCTCGAGCTGCGAGGTGCGCAGCGCGCGGTCCTTCGACTCGCGATAGTAGAGGACGGCGTGGCTGAGGCCAACGATCGTCCAGTAAGTCATCATCTCCCAGTCGAAGTTGAGGAGCATCGACTTCTGCGCTTCAGCCCACCAGACGAACGGGCGCCCCTGCGTCCGGGCGAACCACCACTGCACGCCTGACATCGCCAGAATGTGGGTCAGGGAGAAGACGACGACCGAGGGGAGATGAACGACCAGGGCGCGCCACAGGCCTTGGCGCTCGAACCGGAAATGCTGCGACAGCCAGACGATCGCGGGTGTGAAGAGCGCCCAGAGAGTACCAGTAGGTCGCGTTCAGGATGACGAGCCTGCGCCAGTAGGTCGTGCCATGCCCGAGCGAGGCCGTAAACTGCCACGCCAGCAACGACGACAAGAGCGCCAGCAGCGATGCCGCAATGAAGATGATCGACCAGTGCACGCCGTAACGGAGGGGCGCAACCGCCGGCACGTCAGTGCCGGTCCCCTGGATGTTCAGCTGCCGATCCGCAGGCGGTTTCATGGCTGATTAGCTCGCGTCACATGCCGAGCGGTCTGTGCTTCGGGGCCGCAGGGCTCTCCTGAAGGACGGACGAACCTTCGGCTGTGTTTGAACATGACTTGCTGTTAGACGTAAGAAACCGGGATTTCGTCTTGTCGAATTGTGCGATTCACGCCCGAAAACATTGGGGGAACCGATTGTAGGGAGCCCGCCGAGCGGCGGGTATCAGGCCCATCCATGGCCACCTGCCGTTCGTCCCTCGACGGGTGCTGTTCGTCCCACGACGCGCCGGCCCGACCGCGCGGAATCGGACAGTGACCGAAGGTGACAAGAAACGTGACAGTCGACATGACAGTCGAGAGTCGACGGTCGACAGTCGGCAGTCGCAGTCGTCAGTCTGAGTCGGCAGTCCGAGTCGGCAGTCTCAGAGTCGGTGGTCCGAGTCGGTAGTCCGAGTCGGCAGTCTCAGAGTCGGTAGTCTGAGTCGGTAGTCCGAGTCGATAGTCCGCGTCGATAGTCCGCGTCGATAGTCCGCGTCGCCGGTTCCAGAGTCGTCCGGTTCCGAATCGCCAGGTCCGAGTCGGATGCAAAGGACTCCGCCAGGCACTCGACAGCCTGCGAGTCCGTGGCGGCTTCATCGACACTGCGAGTCGAATCACCACGCTGTGGTTTCTGGACAGTCGTCCACTCAAAACCGGCGATTGGGATCTAGTCGGACTGACGACTCGGACTACCGACTCGGACTGCCGACCGCCGACTGCCGACTGACAGAGTCCCTATTACTACTAGAAACCCTCAATCAACGTCTGTATCATGTGACCGTGAGCACATCTGTCACTCGCGCCCACCGTAACTGGCAGACGGGAGAGGCCTTCACCGTCAGCGACGCTACCGAGCTCTACGAGGTCGACCGGTGGGGCAAGGGCTACTTTTCGATCTCCCAGTCAGGCCACGTCCTCGTCCACCCGACCAAGGACCCGGCGCAGGCGATCGACCTCAAGCAGCTCACCGACCATCTGATGCTGCGCGGCATCCAGCTGCCGGTGCTCATCCGCTTCCGAGACATCCTCCGGCACAGGGTTGGAGACATCCATAACGCCTTCAAGGCGGCCATCACCCAACACCAGTACGAAGGCCGCTACATGTGCGTCTACCCGATCAAGGTCAACCAGCAGCGCCAGGTGGTCGAGGAAGTGCTCGATTTCGGCCGCGAATACGGCTTCGGTCTCGAGGCCGGTTCCAAGCCAGAACTGCTGGCCGTGGCCGCCCAGGCCTATAACGACACGCCGATCATCTGCAACGGCTTCAAGGACGCCGAGTTCATCGAAATGGCCATGCTCGCCCAGAAAATCGGGCGCACCGTCATCCCGGTCGTCGAGAAGTACACCGAGCTTGGACTGATCCTGAAATACGCCGAAAAGGTTGGAGTGCGGCCGCAGATTGGAATGCGCGTCAAGCTCGCCGCTCGGGGCGGCGGTCGCTGGCAGGGGTCCGGGGGCTTCCGGTCCAAGTTCGGGCTGACCGTCACCGAGGTCCTGCGCGGGCTCGAGGAGCTCAAGGTGCTCGGGATGCAGGACTGCTTCAAGCTCCTGCACTTTCACCTTGGCAGCCAGATTCCGAACATCCGCATCGTCAAGGGCGCCCTCAACGAGGCGGCGCGCATCTATACCGAGCTCGTCAAGGCCGGAGCCGGTCTTGAGTACCTCGACGTCGGTGGCGGCCTCGGTGTCGACTACGACGGCTCGCAGACCAATTTCGAGTCAAGCGTCAACTACACGCTCGAGGAGTACGCCAACGACGTCGTCTACCACATCCAGACGGTGTGCGACGATGCCGGCGTCAAGCATCCGACGATCGTGTCCGAGAGCGGGCGGGCGATTGTCGCCTACCACAGCGTTCTCATCTTCAACGTGCTGGGCGTCTCGGCCTTCGGCGAGGAGAAGATTCCCGAGTCGATCAAGCCCGACGAGGCGGAGCAGCCGCTCGTCGACCTGCTCGAGACCTATCAGAACCTGTCGCCGCGCAACGCCCTCGAGAGCTATCACGACGCGCAGCAGGCGCTCGACATGGCGCTCAATCTCTTCACGGGCGGATATCTCCCGCTCGATCAGCGCTGCCAGGCCGAGAACCTGTATTGGGCGATCCTGGTCAAGCTGAAGAAGATCGTCTCGCAGATGGAAGACGTCCCCGAGGATCTGCAGGGCCTCGACGACACGATGGCGGATACCTACTTCTGCAACTTCTCACTCTTCCAGTCGTGTCCAGACAGCTGGGCGATCAAGCAGCTGTTCCCGGTAATGCCGATTCACCGGCTGAACACCCCGCCCACGCACCACGCGGTGCTCGGCGACATCACCTGCGACTCGGACGGGAAGATCGACCAGTTCATCGACCGGCGCGACGTCAAGCGGACTCTGCCACTCCACACCGTCAACGGCGAGCCCTATTACCTTGGCGTGTTCCTGGTCGGGGCGTACCAGGAGATCTTGGGCGATCTCCACAACCTCTTCGGCGACACGCATGCCGTGCACGTCAGCCTCGACGATCGCGGGAGCGTCGTGCTCGACGCCGTCATCAAGGGCGACACGGTGAAAGAGGTGCTGGACTACGTGGAGTTCAGCGCCGACGAGCTCGTCCGTAAGCTGCGGAATGACGTCGAGCTCGCCGTACGGCAGGGGAAGATCAGCTACGAGGAATCCGGCCGGATGCTCGAATTCTACGAAGAGGGCCTCGGCGGCTACACGTACCTCGAGGACCCGAAAGAACGATAGCTTCCGGCTGCCCGCTTCCAGCTCCCAGCTAAGTTCATTCCGATCTCAACTGTCGGGCTCAGAAAGAAAAGCTCTTAGCTGGAAGCTGTCAGCCGGAAGCTGGAAGCTAGCAAGTAACCGGCTTTGCCGGTTACTTGCGCAGCATCTCTTCCCGCTTCGCCCTGAATTCATTCCCCGGCTTCCACTCGGGGAACTTGTCGGCATTGGCTACCCGATAGCCGACGGCAACCATCAGTTCCGCGTCTTCCACGGCTCCAGCGAGATCCCAGTCAGGCTTGATCTGGTCCGATGGCTGGTGATAGTCGACTTTGTTGTATTCGTCGCGCTTGGTCGTGGCGTACTCGGGTGGCTTGCCGATGTACTCGATGCCGGTGTCGGTGTAGAGCGCCGGCACGCCCTGCTTCGCGAAGTTGAAATGGTCGGACCGGTAGTAGAAGCCCTTTTCCGCCTCTGGATCGGGCCGGAGCGTCCGGCTTTGCTCGGCGGCGGCATCGCGCAAGTAGTCGTCGAGGTCGGAGGCTCCCAGTCCGATGACCGTGATGTCCTTGGTACGGCCCCACTGGTTGATGCCGTCGATGTTGATGTTCGCGAGGGTTTTCGCCAGCGGATAGACAGGTGTCACGGCGTAATACAGCGAGCCGAGCAGGCCCTGCTCCTCGGCTGTTACCGCTACGAAGAGAATCGAGCGTTTCGGCGCCGGTTTTATCTGCGTGAACGCGCGCGCGATCTCGAGCATCGCTGAGACGCCAGAGGCGTTGTCGAGGGCGCCATTGTAGATTTTGTCGCCGTTGACCGCGACGCCAATCCCGAAGTGATCCCAATGCGCGGTATAGACGACGAATTCGTCCTTGAGCTGCGGATCGCTGCCGTCGAGCTTGGCCAGCACGTTGCGTGAGTCGATCGTCCTGAGCGTGTTCTTGACCGCCAGCGACGCCTTCAGCCCGAGCGGCACCGGCTTGAAATCACGCGTGGTCGCCTGTTTCTTGAGCGCGTCGAAGTCTTGCCCGCCCATCTTCAGGAGCCTCTTCGCGGCCTCGAGCGACAGCCAGCCCTCGATGTTGGCGCGGCCCATGTTCTTGTCTGGCGTGACGAGGTCGAACTTCTCACTCAAATTCCCCTGCACGACCGCAAACGGATAGCCTGCCGGCCCGGTCTCGTGGACGATGAGCGCGCCAGCGGCGCCCCGGCGCGCCGCTTCCTCGAACTTGTAGGTCCACCGGCCGTAGTAGGTCATTGCCGTGCCGTTGAACGTCCTGGCATCGAGCTTTGACGGGTCCGACGGATCCGGAACCTGCGGATCGTTGACGAGCACGACCATCGTCTTGCCTTTGAGATCGACCCCTTTGAAGTCATCCCAACCGTACTCGGGCGCGACGACGCCGTAGCCGACGAAAACGAGGTCGGAATTCTCCATGCTCGCGCCCGCGGCAACGTGTTTGGTCCAGGCCACGACCTCGTCGCGCCACTTGAACGTCGCCCGCGCTTTGCCCGTCACGGTCAGCGGTTTTACCTCGACGCCCGTGATGCCGACGAGCGGCACCTTTTGCACGTAGGTGCCGTCGGTGTTGCCGGGCTTCAGGCCCAGCTTCTGGAATTCAGCGGTCAGGTACTGGACCGTGCGTTCTTCACCAGCCGTACCTGGCTTCCGTCCTTCGAACTCGTCGGACGACAGCACTTTGATGTGCTCGAGGAGTGGCGCGGCTCCGACTTTCGGCATCCCGGCGAGCGGGATCTTTGCGGCTGGCGCCGTTGCGGCTGCCGGCGGCGGTTCTGTACGCGGCGAGCAGCCGGAGGCGAGGAGAGCGAACGCCAACAGCGTCGGAATGAGTCTCTGCATATCCAAATGTTATCCCGTTCGGGCGTTCTTTCGGGTAGCCCGCCGCCGTGCCGGGATTAGAGCTTGTCCCCCGGTTGCCGGTCTTGGCGGCCAACTGCCGTTCGCACCATAATGAGGCGCCTGCGAGCTGTCTGTGGTTATCGCCTGTCCCCACTGCCGCGCCGACACACCGGTTGCATCCGGGAGGTGTGTCGTGTGCGCCGGGCAGCTGTCCGGGGACTCGGCCGCCGTCACGGTGGCGTCGCCCCCGCACGGCTTCGCCCCGCCCCTGTCGCTCGATGGGACGATTTCGTCCGGCGCCCAGCGCAGCCCCGATTCGGCGTCGCACGCGGGAGGTCTCAACCCGGGACAGCTCTTTGCGTCCCGATACCGGATTGAGCGCCAGCTCGGCGCCGGTGGGATGGGTGCCGTGTACCGCGCGCAGGACGTGGAGCTGAACGTCCCGGTTGCCCTGAAAATCATCCGCGCCGAGATTCTCAGCAATCCTGCGACAGGCCGCGATTTCGAACAGCGGTTCAAACAGGAACTGCTTCTCGCGCGGCAGGTTACGCACCCCAACGTTCTGAGGATTCACGACCTCGGCGAGTCAGGCGGCATCAAGTACATCACGATGCCGCTCGTCGAGGGCTCCGATCTGCACGCGCTGCTTGCCTCCGGGCCGCTGCCCTTCGATAGGGTCGTTTCGCTGGCCCGGCAGATCGCCGCGGGCTTGGCGGCCGCGCACGAGGCCGGCATCGCCCATCGGGACCTGAAACCGCAGAACATCCTGGTGGACGCTGGCGGGCGAGCCTATATTTCGGACTTCGGTCTCGCCAAATCATACGAAGCGTCGACCGCCGGCCTGACCCGTCCCGGGGACTTCATCGGCACACCGCGATATATCGCGCCGGAAATCGTCGAGGGCCGGCCAGCCGATCATCGCAGCGATCTCTATGCCCTTGGACTGATTTTCTACGAGATGGCCAGCGGCACGTCGCCGTTCCGCGGAGAGTCGGCGATCGAGCTGCTGATGCAGCGCATCAGAACGGTTCCGAAGGACCTGCGACTCGCGAAGACCGATATTCCCGAGTACTTCAGCCGGATCGTGATGCGTTGTCTGGAGCGTGATCCCGCCAACCGGTATCAGCGAGCGCACGACATCGCCGCTGACCTCGATTCGGGGCATGCACCCGCGAAGCTCAAATCACACCCCACGGTCTCGATCAACCTCCCGCTCCCGACGCCGCGGGGATGGGTGTACGCTGGCATCGCGGCCGCCGCCATCGTCGGGTTGCTGGCCGTGCCGCCGGTCAGGCACTTCGTATTTCGCAGCGGGACCACGACCGCCGGAATCCCGTCGGCCGCTGAGAAGAAGCTCATCGCGGTCTTGCCGTTCCGCACTATTGGTCAGGCAGAGGGGCTCGAGCACATCGGCAGCGGTGTGGCCGAGGCGTTGTCGGCCAGACTCTTCGGGCTCGGTACGGTCACGGTCGCGCCGACCAGCGCGACCGAGCGAGTGGACCTGAAGCATCCATCGGCCCGCATCGCCCGTGAGCTTGGCTCGAATCTGCTCGTGACCGGAACGGTCCAGGGTAGTGCCGAACGGATTTCGATCGTGATCAACGTCGAGGAGCCGCTCGCCAAACGCCGCGTCTGGACACACGAGTTCGCCGGCGTTCCGAAAGACCTGCTGACGCTGCAGGACCAGATTTTCGGCGGCCTCGTCGAGGCGCTGGAAGTGACGCCGTCCACCGAGGCGCAAGCCCGCGGCGTCTCACGACCGACGAACAACATCGAAGCCTACGATCTCTATCTGAAGGGCCGGAACGCCATGCGCGGTCAACAGGACAAGCGCAACGTTGAAGCGGCCGTGAAGCTTTACGAGGACGCGCTGAGGGTCGATCCGCGTTTCGCGCTGGCCTTCGCAGGCCTCACGGACGCATCTCTGCAGATGTATCGGGAGACGAAGGAGCGAATTTGGGCCGACAAGGCGGTTGCCGCGTCGCAACAGGGAAAGAGGCTCGATGAGAATCTGGTCGAGGTGCGTATCGCTGCTGCCAGCGCGTACCTGGCGACCGGCAAGTTCAACGAAGCGATCGTGGAGTTGGAGCAGGCGCTGAAGCTGGCCCCGAACTCCGACGATGCCTATCGCAGGCTCGCGGTGGCGTTCAGGCGAGCAGGCCGAGTGGATGAGGCACGGCGCATGAACGAGGAAGCGATTCGCGTCAATCCGTACTACTGGCTGAATCACAACGCCATGGGCGATGCTGCCTTGCGGATGGGCGATAACGTGAGGGCAGAGCAGGCCTTCAGCAAAGTGATCGAGCTCGAGCCGGACAACGTCAACGGTTTCAACAATCTGGGTGCGATCTACCTCGTGACGAGTCGTTACGCACAGGCAGCCGCCGCGTTCCAGCGCGCGACAGAGTTGGTGCCCACGGCGGATGCCTATTCAAATCTCGGGATCGCGTACGCCTGGCAAGGCCGGTTTCAGGAGGCGTTGCCGCCCTACGCCAAAGCGGTCGAGACCAGCCCGAACGTCGACGGATGGTTGTCGAATCTTGGCGACGGTTATCGCTGGCTGGGGCAGTCCCAAAAGGCTACTGAAACCTACGATCGCGCGATTGCCCTTGCGTACGCCGCGTTGCAGGTCAACTCGAGTGATGCGAGGACCCGCAGCTACCTGGGTACTTACTACGGCAAGAAGGGTGATACGGCTCAGGGGATAAAGCTGGTGAACGAAGCAGCGTCCGCCGATCCGAATGAAGTCTCAATTCTCTACAATGTTGCTGTCGTGCATGCGCTCGCCGGACAGCCTGGTCCGGCGCTCGACGCGCTCGGCAAGGCGCTGAAAGCGGGGTATCCTCCTCGGTTCGCTCAGGACGATCCCGATTTGAAGGCCCTCAGCAAAGATCGCCGTTTTGAAGCCCTGATGCGAGAATTCCGGCCTGCCCCGTCTCAGTAGACAGGCCGGAGCGTCCCGCCTCGCAAGTTTGTGGCTAGCTCGAGCGACGCCGTATCCGTCGCGCCGCGAGGCCGGCGATGCCGGTCCCCATCAGCAGCAGCGTGCCGGGTTCTGGTACTGGAGCAGGGATGGGCGTGGTATCGATCGCGACGCCGTTGATGGCTCGGAGCGACACGGCGTACGGATCTCTGACCTCATCGCCCTCGCCTGGGTAGAGGTAAACCTGGAGCGTGCAGTTCGGCTTACCCCTGTGAAGATTGAAGCACGGTTCCCCTACTGGAAGATGCCAACCGGAATACGACAAGAGACTGATCGGCGAGGTGAAGGAAAGCGTTACCGAAAATCCGTCCTGCTCTCGCACGAAGTTGCCAGCAAACTCGTTGAAACCCGATGTCTCATCGAGCGACAGAAACTGGTTTTCGAGTCCGAACCCGCCGAGTTCCGTAAAGGCCAAGGTTATGTTTTGCACGAACCCACCTTTGACCTTCTGAAAAATGTCGAATGTCTGACAGAAGACTCCCGATATGTCCGGGCACCCCTCATCTCCCAATTCGTGGAACCCGGGGATCCTGCTGTCGATTGACCCGTCCTCGCCTCGAACGCCGATAAACGGATCGGGAAGCTTGACAGGATCGGCCAAGGCCGGGCGAGGTGCGAGGGCTACGAGTACGATCGCTGCACAAGCAAACCGTCGAATCATTTAGGCTCTCCTCAGGAGGGCGAAGGGCCGCCTTCAAGCAACGTACATGCCCGCCGAGGGCTGCGGTCAGTGCAAGGCCTCGCGTCAATTCTAAAAAGCTATTTTTCAGGGTGATGCGGGCAGCGTTCGATCCAGGAGGCGTCTGCAGATCCTTGCAATTGTACGCAGCCCCGGAGACCTTGGTCTGGGCGGGAACGATCTTCCCTGACTATGCCGCCCCGAGTTTAGCTAGTGGTCGCGCTCTATGCCGTGGCCTCTGGCGGCGCCTCGACTGCCGACCGTGCGCCGAGCTCCCGATCCATGTCCAGAATCGACGCGGGGTCGTTTCCGATCAGCTTGAACTTGGCGACAATCTCCCGGCCGGTCTTTTCCTCTTCGACCTGCTCGGTCAGAAACCACTGCAGTTCGGCAACGGCCGCGAACGCCTTCTCTTTGAACGCCGTCTCGTAGAGCGCGTCAATCTGACGGCTGACTTCCTGCTCCTGCTCGAGCGCCTTTTCGAAGACCTCGGCGAGCGACTTGAATTTCTGGCGCGGCTTCTCGAGCGGCTTCAGGTCGACCTTGGCGTCGCGGGCAAGAATGAAGTCGAAGAGCTTCATCGCGTGCATATTTTCTTCCTGACTCTGGAGCCGGAGCCACCGGGCGGCGCCGGTGAACTTCTGACCTTCACACCAGGCCGACATCGCGAGATAGGAATACGACGCGCTGAGCTCGGAATTGATCTGGCGGTTAATGGCTTCCACCACGGGAACGTTCATCGCAATCTCCTTGACCCCGTTACTGTATCGCAAACAGCAGGAACCAGGTCCGCTGCACGGCGCTGAAGTTGTCGTCGCTCACGAGGACGAGCGAGGCTCGGCCGTCTGGCAGCCGCGGCCCGAACGTCATGCCCTCGAAATTCTCTAGGCTTGGCGCGAGCTCCGGGCTGAGTCCCTGTACCTGAGAGAGATCCAGCACGAGCGTCTTCTTCAGCGGCACGATTTCCGGATGTCCCTTGAGTGACTCGAGTGTCGACACGTCGGTCGCGCCGGACAGCGTCACGCTGAACAGCCGAATCGTGCAGCGGTTCTCGCCCGGCTTCTCCTGGCTCGCGACGAATCCGCGTTCGAGCGCGAGCAGCGTCGTGTCGTCGATCGCCAGCAACTCGACCAGGCCGTTGAAGGCAAAGCTCGGCGCGAAAGTCTGGCCTTTGAACCGGCTCGAGGTGATAGACGAATTCCCGCGAGGGCTCGAACGTCTTCTGCCGCGCGACGAGCTCGAGAACCCGCGTGTCGGTCCCCGCGTCGAGTGACGCGAGCTCGCCGTCCTGAACGAGCGCGGTTTCGGCGGCCGTGTATAGCCGCTTGCCATCCGGCGTCAGCGTCAGGCTCTCGAATCCAGCATTGCCACGCGCGCCTTTGGTCTGCTGCCCGGTCGGCTCGGGAATGAATTTGTCGGGAATCGTCAGGCTGCGCACGAAGTCGCCGTAGCGACCATAGATGTTGACCGACGGTGGCAGCCGCGGTTCACGGGCCGTGCCCTCGGCCGACACTGCGTAGCTGCCGTCGGGCAGAAGGGTGATTCCCTCAGGATCCGGATGCTCGTCCCCCGGTGCCATGCCGAGCGGCACGGCGTTGAGCGTCGCAACCCGAAGCGTGCCGCCGGGATCCTCGAGCGCGAATTGATAGACTCGCCCACCCTGCTGCGCATCCGAGATGCCCAGGACTTCACGACCGGCGTCGCGGGTCGTCAGCCCGGACAACCCGCCAAATGGCAATCCCATGACCGGCGGAAACCGCGATTCTGTCGGGAAGCTGAACTGCCCCACAAGTGTCAGGCTCGTGACGGCGTTGGGAACTTCGGGATGCCTGATTCTCGGACGATGCCCGATGCACGATCCGGCGAGGACGCAGGTCAGGAGGGCAACTGGTAGTCGTCTCACGGCCAACTATCTTGCCATTATGTTCGTCAAAGGGTATGTACTAAAGGCTTCGTACTGGTTCAGGGTTCAGGGTTCAGGGTTCACCTCGACTATGACCATTACTCGAGAGATCCGTTATGCAGCGCGCGGTTTGCGCAAGAACGTGGGCTTTTCACTCGTCGTCGTCCTGACGCTCGGATTCGGGATGGGGGCCAACGCTGCGATTTTCTCGCTGATGGATCAGGTCCTGCTGCGCAGCCTGCCGGTGCGCGATCCCTCTCAGCTTGTCCTGCTCGACGGTCCGGGCGCGTTCCGGGGCCGCACCTTTAACCGCATGACCTTCTCCTATCCGATGTACGTGGATTTCCGCGATCGGAACGAAGTGTTCTCCGGAGTGCTGGCCCGGTTTCCAACCGCGATGACGGTCGTTTGGCAGGGCCGATCCGAGCGCGCCAGCGGCGACATCGTCAGCGGCAACTTCTTCGACGTCCTCGGCGTCGGCCCCGCCATCGGCCGCGTGTTCAACGCCTCCGACGACCGAACGCCGGGCGCGCATTCTGTCGCGGTTCTCAGTTACGGCTACTGGCAGCGCCGGTTTGGCGGCGACCGGGCGGTCCTCGATCAGACGCTTGTCGTCAACGGTCATCCGATGACCATCATCGGCGTGGCCGCCCAGGGCTTCACCGGGATGCAGGTCGGATCGACCAGCGACGTCATGGTCCCGATGATGATGAAAGCCCAGATGACGCCGACCTGGAACGATCTCGACAATCGTCTCAGCCGCTGGGTGACGATCATGGGCCGTTTGAAGCCTGGTCTCACGCCCGAGGCCGCCGAAGTTCAGCTCAATGTCGTCTACAAACAGATCAACCAGCAGGAGATTCAGGCGCTCTCGAACGTGTCCGATTCCTTCCGTCAACGTTTCGTGAGCAAGCATCTCGAGGTTCTGCCGGGAGCGCGGGGCCTCTCGGAGATGCGACAGCAATTCTCGACGCCGCTCGTCGTCCTCATGTGCATGGTCGGCGTGGTGCTGCTCATCGCGTGCGCGAACGTCGCCAACCTGCTGCTCGCGCGGTCGACGTCCCGGCAGAAAGAGATCGCCGTTCGACTGGCGCTAGGCGCCGGCCGGGGCCGCATCGCGCGCCAGCACCTCATCGAGAGTCTCCTCCTCGCGGGCGCCGGCGCGATCGTCGGCCTGGTGTTGGCGACCTGGACGGGGAGGTTTCTGCTTGCCGCACTGCCCGGCGATCCGACCACCCAGACGCTGACGGCCAACCCCGACGCGCGTGTCGTGTTGTTCACGCTGCTCCTGGCGATCGTCACCGCGCTTCTGTTCGGCATCGGCCCGGCGCTCTCCGCGACCCGCCCTGCCGTTGTGACGGCGCTCAAGGACGAGGCGGGAAGCGTCGTCGGCGGTGGGAAGCAGGTGCGCGCGAGGCGGGTGCTCGTCGTCGCGCAGGTGGCGCTGTCGATGCTACTCCTGTCTGGTGCGGGTCTGTTTGCGCGGAGCCTCTTCAACCTGCGCTCCGTCGATCCAGGGTTTCCGGTCGAGAGGCTGCTGACGTTCTCCATGGATCCGTCGCTCAGCGGCTACGACACGTCGCGCACGCTCGCGCTTTTCGAGCAGACGCAGGACGCGCTTGGCGCGGTTCCTGGGGTCCGGAGCGCGTCGATGTCGGCGATCGGCGCGTTCACCGGAAACGCGTGGAGCATGACCGTCAAAGTCGACGGATATCAACAGAAGGAAGACGAGGATATGAATCCGAACGTCGACGGCATCGGTCCTCGCTACTTCGAAACACTCGGCGTCACGCTCGTCGCGGGGCGCGAGTTTACGGCCAAAGACACGGCCGAGTCGCCCAAAGTCGCCATCATCAACGAAACCATGGCGAAGTATTTCTTTCGTGACGCCAACCCGATCGGCAGGCGGTTCGGTTTCGGACGCGGCAAGCCAAACGACATCGAAATCGTCGGCGTCGTCAAGGATCTCCGCACGATTCAGTTGAACGAAAAGGCTCCGCGCTTTGTCTACATTCCGTATCGTCAGGATGAAGGTGTCACAGAGCTTTCATTTGTGGTCGCCGTGACCGGCGACACAGGGGTCACCGCGGGAGCGGTGCGTCAGGCCGTGCAGCGGCTCGATCCAAACCTCCCGATCTTCAATATGAAAGCGATGAGTGCGCAAGTGTCCGAGTCGCTGTACGTCGAGCGGATGGTCGCCGCACTGTCTGTGGCCTTCGGCGCCCTTGCCACGATGCTCGCGGCGATCGGGCTGTACGGTGTCATGTCCTATGCGGTGGCGCGCCGAACGCGTGAAATTGGGATCCGGATGGCGCTGGGCGCCGAGCGGGGACGCGTGATGTGGCTGGTGTTGAAGGAAGTCGCCGCCCTGGCTGCGCTCGGTGTCGTCGTCGGGCTCGCCGGCGCGTTTTACCTGACACGACAGGTCCAATCGCAGCTCTTCGGCCTCTCGCCGCACGATCCGGCAACGCTCGCCGGCGCCATGACGCTTCTACTGGCGGTTGCGCTCGTCGCCGGCTTCATCCCCGCCCGACGCGCGACGACGATCGACCCGCTGATCGCGCTGAAGGCGGAGTGAACGGGAACGCCGCCAGCACGTCGTCACGGGTGAGATCCCGCCACTCGCCCGGCTGAAGTGTTCCGAGCTCGATCGGGCCGTAGGCGACTCTCAACAGTCTCGTGACCTCGTGCCCGACCGCCTCGAGCAGGCGGCGGATTTCGCGGTTCCGGCCTTCGGTCAATTCGATGATCAGATGTGTCTCGCGGTTCGAGCGCTTCCGAACCTCGACAGCACGTGCCCGGAGACCGCCGAGACCCCGTTCCATGGCTCGAGCCGCGTCATCCGACACCGCTCTGCGCGCCGTCACGACGTAGCGACGGATCACCTGATTGTGAGGATCGGTCAACCACGCGGCAAGCTGCGTGTCGGTCGTCAGCAGCAATAGCCCGGTGCTGGCCAGGTCGAGGCGTCCAACGGCGACCAGGGAGCCGGCGTCCGGCCCGAGGACATCGAACACCGTTCTGCGGCCTTGCGGATCGCGTCGCGTGGTGACGATGCCGCGGGGTTTGTGGAACGCGAGGGTGCGCCACTTCTTCGCGCGAGCGATGGCGCCTGCGACAGTGACCGAACTCGACGCGGGAACGACGAGCTGAGCGGGATCCGTGACGACGAGCCCCGCCACCGTGACCTGGCCGGACCGGATGAGGCGCTGGGCCTCGAGGCGAGATGCCAGGCCGAGGTTGGAAAGCGCGCGATCGAGGCGGACACCTCGAGGCACTGGAAGCGGTCGATCCCCCAAGAGTTGCTTCGTGTTCATCGGGTCATCGTGGTCCATCGTGAACCATGGCCGTCGGCGCGTCCAGCTAACGTCTCGTCGCCGGCCTCCGTCTAACCCTCACCATGCTCAGCGACCTCCGGCAGGATCTCTCGTACGCGGCCCGGTCCCTCGGCAAGAGTCCGGCGTTCACTATCGTCGCGCTGGTGACGCTGGCTTTGGGGATCGGCGCGAACACAGCGATATTCAGCGTCATCAACTCGGTGCTGTTGAGGCCGCTGCCATATCGAGACGCGGATAGAGTTGTTTTCGTCTGGTCAACCACCCCCGCGTTCGCCCGATCCGCCCTCACTCCCGGGCGGCTCATCGACTTCCGCGAGCAGTTGACCTCGGTTGAGGGGCTCGCCGGCATCAGTCAGTTCTCGGTCAACCTGACCGGCGGTGGGGAAGCGGAGCGTCTTCCCGCCTCGAGCGTGTCGTCGGGTTTTTTTGACGTTCTCGGCGTGCCAGCGTTCATTGGCGACACGTTCCATCACGATCACGCCGACCCGAATGATGTCGTGTTGAGCTACGGTCTCTGGACACGCCGCTTCGGCTCAGACCGCGCTCTTGTCGGTCGCGAGCTTGTCGTCAACGGCCGATCGCGGCGCGTCGTCGCGGTCATGCCTGCCGACTTTGCATGGCCCGTAATTACGGGCCGAGGCTCCAGCAGTGCCACGCCGCCCGAGCTCTGGCTGCCCGGCGCCGGCCACGACATCCCGCGCACGCCCGGCGACGACCCCAATCAGGATTTGTCGACCAATCGCCGCGCCGGGTACCTGCGCGCGGTTGGGCGCCTGAAGGACGGCGCGACGCTGGCGCAGGCGCAACGCGAGGCCGAAGCAATCTCGAACCGGCTGACGCTCACGTATCCGCGTGACGACGGCGGTGCTGGCGTCGCGGTTCAGCCGATGCGAGAGCAGCTCTTCGGTGCCGTGCGGCAGCCGCTGCTGGTGCTCGTTGGGGCCGTCGCCTTTGTACTGGCGATCGCCTGCGCCAACGCGGCCAGCTTACTGCTCGGTCGGGCGACCGCGCGGCGGCGCGAAATCGCCGTTCGGCTGGCCGTCGGCGCCAATCGCTGGAGAATCGTCAGGCAGCTGTTAACCGAGTCGATCGTGCTTGCGGTCGGCGGAGCCTGTGGGGGTGTGGTCATTGCGTTGTGGGCAAGGTCGTGGCTGATTGCGATGGCTCCGGCCGAGATCCCGCGCCTCGCCGACACTGGCATCGACTCGACGGTTCTCATGTTCACGCTGGCAGTCTCGCTCGTGACCGGCATCCTCTTCGGGATCGTCCCCGCCTGGCAGGTGTCGACTGGCGCGATTACTGGCGATCTGAGCGAGGGCAGTGGACGTGGCTCCGTTGGGCCCCGTGCAGGTCGAACTCGGGACGCGCTTGTGGTCGCGCAGGTTGCGGTGGCGATCGTGCTGCTCGTCGGCGCGGGGCTCCTCCTGCGGAGCTTGAGCGCGTTGACGCGCGTCGATATCGGGATCGACACGAAAAACCTCCTCACGTTCGACATGGCCCTGAGCGGCGCGCGCGCGGAGTTTCAGCGGACGCAGGTCGCCTTCTACGACGAGACCCTGAAGGCGCTACGCTCGTTGCCCGGCGTGCGCGGCGCCGGCGCGGCCGTCACGCTGCCCATCGGTGGCGACGATTTCTCTGCGGCGTATACCGTCGAAGGCCAGCCAGTGCTGCCCGCCGATCAGGAGCTCGTCGCCGGCTATCAGGTGGTCACCCCCGGATACTTCGAGACGATGGGAATTCCGCTCGTGTCGGGTCGCGATTTCCGTGAATCGGACGTTCGAGAGGCGCCGCCAGTCGTGATGGTCAATGAAACCCTCGCGCGGAAACAGTGGCCTGGCCAGGATCCGATCGGCCGCCGCCTCCGACTTGGTCGTAACTCTGCCGACCGCTGGATGACGGTCGTTGGCCTCGTGGCTGACATCCGACATCTCGGACCGGCGACGCCTCCGCGCGCCGAAATCTATCAACCGTTTACTCAGAACTCGTTCACGTCCATGGCATTCGTGGTGCGGACGGCCGGCGACCCGAGAGCCCCGACTCTTCATATTGTGCCGTCGCTTCGTTCTGCCGTCGCGCGCCTCGATCCGGCGCAGCCGATCTCGCGCGTCAGCACGATGGGCGAGCACCTGGCGAGGTCGCTGTCGCGCCCGCAGTTCATGTCGACGTTGACGGCGGCGTTCGGCAGCGTCGCGCTTCTGCTGTCGGTTGTCGGAATCTACGGCGTGATGGCCTACTCCGTCGCGCAGCGCACGCGGGAGATCGCCATCCGAAGCGCGCTCGGCGCGCAACAGCGCGACGTTTTCAGGCTCGTGCTGATGAAAGGCGTGTGGCTATCGGGGATTGGCGTGATTGCCGGTCTGAGCGCGGCGGCGGGACTCACCCGCGTACTGGCAGGACAGTTGTACGGTGTCGAGGCGAGCGATCCGGTGACCTACGCGTCCGTCGCGGCGTTGCTCATCGGCGTTGCGCTTCTCGCGGGCGCGATTCCGGCCGCACGGGCTCTGCGGATTGACGGAACGCTGGCGCTGCGTGCGTAGACAGGCATTCGTAGTGTCCGGCTTTAGCCGGACGTGCGCTGAGGTCCGGCTGAAGCCGGACACTACGTCTGAGAGACCAGACGCAACCGCCTAACGGATCCCGATCCGTGTGATCCGTGTGATCCGTGGCTTAGATCAAGCAAATAAACTCGCCGAGCACCATAGCCGTGGCGCCCCACACCTGGTGGCCGAGTAGATCGAAGTAGGGCCATTCAACCGCAACGCCTTCGCGGATTCGGATGTCCCGTCCGATGCGCGACGCATCGCGCAGATCGTCGAGCGACACCTCCAGGATCTGCTCGACCTCGTCCTGAGCGGCCACGAAGTCCGGTCGCTCGTCGGTCACGCCGATGATCGGGTGCAGGGTGAACCCGCTGACCACGACGTGAACGGGCGTGAGTTCCCCTAAAATGCGGACCGAGGCCGGGTCGATCCCAACCTCCTCGGACGCCTCGCGCAGTGCCGTGTCGCTCAGTGTCTCACCCTCGTCGCTCGCGCCGCCCGGCAGGCTGATTTGCCCGGCGTGCCTGGCGAGCCCACTGGCGCGAACCGTCAGCGGGATGGCGACATCGTTCGCGCGCGGGTAAAGCAGCAGAAGGGCCGCGGCAGTCCGCGTATCAGGCGGAAAATGGCCGGCGCGCCACCCCGGTCTGGCGGGCGTCGGCGCGAACTTCAGCTGCGCCTGGACGCCGGGCAGCGTTTCGGCCAGACGGACGCGCAACGAGCGTTCCAGGCGACGGAGCGGTGACGGCATGATTTCCAATCGACGATTTGCCAATGTACGATGACGACATGTTTCCTGTCATCGATCCGGCCATTGGACGACGCGTGCTCGACACCGTGCGAGGCTGCACGTTCGATGACTTCATTCTCGCACCGAAGCAAAGCGTTCTGTCGCGCCGCGATCCCTCGATCATCGATCTCTCGGGCCGCCTCTCCCGCCGGATCACGCTGAAGCGGCCGATTGTGTCGGCCAACATGGACACGGTGACGCGCGCGCCGATGGCCATCGTCCAGGCCGAAGAGGGCGGGATCGGCATCATCGACCGTGGCTTCCGGCCGGGTGAGATCGAGCCGCAGGTCCGCGAAGTGGAGATCGTCAAGCGGACCCAGCACGGCGTCATCAACGATCCCTACAGCATCGATGAGTCCGCTTCGGTTGGCGAAGCGATGGCAGTCATGACCCGCTCGCGTGTCGGCACGCTCGTGGTCGTCGATGCGCATCACCGCCTGAAGGGCCTCCTGACCGAACGCGACGTGCGGTTCGTGAACGACCGCGCCGCGCGCGTATCCGAGCGGATGACGCTGCTCGATCAGCTGGTGGTTCATCGCGGCCCGCTCGAGGCCTCTGAAGCCGAGCGCGTCATGGTCGGGCGGAAGGTAAAGAAGCTGCCCCTGATCGACGACGACGGCCGTCTCATTGGACTCATCACCTCGCGCGACCTCATGCATCAGCGGCGGCTGCCATTTGCCACGCGTGACGAGCAGGGCCGACTGCGGGTCGGTGCGGCCATTGGCGCCACCGGCGACTACCTGGAGCGCGCCGCCGAGCTCGTCCGCGCTGGCGTCGATATCCTCGTCATCGACATCGCGCACGGCCACTCGATCGTCATGGAAAGGGCGATGCGCGAATTCCGCCAGCGGTTCGGCGACGTCGAGATGATCGCTGGAAACGTTGCGACCGCCGAGGGTGCGCGCTTCCTGCTCGAGCGTGGCGCCGACGGCATCAAGGTCGGGATCGGACCAGGCGGCGGCTGCACCACTCGGATGACTACGAGCTTTGGGGTTCCGCAACTCCAGGCGCTCGTCGAGTGCCGGCTGGCGGTCGCGGAGTCGGGCGTGCCGGTCATCGCCGACGGCGGCATCAAGCGTCATGGCGCGCTGGCCGAGGCGCTCCTCTTCGGCGGAGACTGCGCGATGCTCGGCAGCGCGTTTGCCGGCACGGAAGAAGCGCCAGGAGAAATCGTTCATAAGTCGGTCGTGTTGCCGGAATCTCAGAAGGCGGTGAAGGTGCCCTTCAAAGTGTTGCGCGGCATGGCCTCGATCGAGGCGATCCGGGATCGGCTCGACGTCGAGGATGCCGACACGGTCGAGCTCGAAGCGATCGGGGCCGAAGGTATGGAGATCAGCGTGCCCGCGCGCGGCTCGGCACGTACGATCCTGCGCGAGATGATGAAGCACCTGTGCTCGTCGATCAGCTACGGCGGCGCCTCGAGCCTCGCCGAGCTCCGCTCGATGTTCTGGGCGAATCCAGACGCGTACATGATTCGCCAGTCGCCGTCGTCCCGGCGCGAATCGTACGAGCGCTGACCCATGCCGCTGACCGCCGCTGCCATCAGCCACAAGCTGCGCGAGCACGCGCATCCCGAAAACGTGGCAATTCTCCAGCGCTTCTTCAAGACGGGACCCGGTCAGTACGGGGAGGGCGATCGATTCATCGGCGTCAAGGTGCCCAACATTCGCACCGTCTGCCGCGAGTGCCGCGGCGCGACGCTCGGCGAGCTTCGGAAGCTCTTGCGCTCACGAATCCACGAGGAGCGCGCCCTCGCGCTCCTGATGCTCGTCGACGCGTTCAAGGCGGGTGATGAACCCACGAAGCGCCACGTCTACGAGCTCTACCTCGCCCATACGGCCTTCATCAACAACTGGGATCTCGTCGACTGTTCCGCGGGGCAGATCGTCGGCGGATGGCTGCAGGGTCGCAGTCGCGCTCCACTGACAAAACTGGCGAGATCGTCGTCGCTCTGGGAGCGGCGGATCGCGATGATCGCCACGCTCGACGGCATCCGTCGCGAGGAATTCGACGATGCTTTTCGAATCGCGGACCTCCTCCTGCACGACGATCAGGATCTGATTCACAAGGCTGTGGGCTGGATGCTGCGGGAAATCGGCAATCGCGACGCCGCCGCGGAGCGCGCGTTTCTCAAGAGCCGCTACAAAACCATGCCGCGAACGATGCTGCGGTATGCGATCGAGAAGTTTCCGGAGGCGGAGCGGCGGAAGTACCTTAGAGGCGAAATCTAGCGGATTCGCATACCCGAGTAGTGTTCACTTGCCAAAGCCTCTCACCGCTGAGGACGCCGAGGTCGCAGAGAAAGAAGAGGATCTGGCTCTGCGTCCTCCGCGTGCTCGGCGGTGAAAGGCTTTTGGCGGCGCCGTCACGTTGTCATCACCCAATCGCGCCGATGATCGCCGGCAGCTGAGCGGGTCCGTCGATGAAGTATTCGTCGCCGCGGAAGCCGTTCCCCTCGAACCGGTAGCCGAACCCGTACCGGGCCAGGCAGATGCGGGTGGCGGCTCGACGTGACGTTTCGAGATCGACGGGCGAGTCGCCGACGAGGAGCGTCTCCCGTGGCGTCACGCTCGCGCGCCGGACCAGGTCGAGTAGGCCGGCGGGATCCGGCTTGCGGCCATGCCCCGAGTCGCCGCCGATGACGTCGCTGAAGAGGCTGTCGATCTCGAGGCCCTTTAGGATTTCCGCTGTCGGGCGGCCTGGCTTGTTGGTGAGGACGGCGAGACGATGCCTCGGGTGAAGGCGGTTGAGCGTGTCGAGCATCTCCGGGTACGGCCGCGTGCTGTCGAGCAGGCGAGCGTCGTAGTGCTCGAGAAACCGTTCGAGCGCGTGCGGCGTGTCGGGGTCGAGGCCGGCCGCCGTCAGCGCCCGTTTCACCAGCACGGCTGCGCCGTCGCCGACCATGCTCGTGACGAGCTCTCGAGAAAGAGCCGGCGCACTGCGCTCGGTCAGGAGAGCATTGACTGCGTCGGCAAGGTCGCGGCTGGAGTCGACCAGTGTGCCATCGAGATCAAAGACCACGAGACGAATCATCGATTTCATCTTAGCGCGACAGGGTTGACCGACTCATGCCCGGCTCATGCCCGGCTCATGCCCGGCTCATGCCCGGCTCATGAATGAGCCCGTTTGACGACATTCCGCGCAGTACCGTCGAGCAGAGACCTAGGATGGAATCGTGGCAGATCGCCGGCGTCATCTTCTTCGGGTACGTGATCCTCGTGGGAGCGGTCCGTTCGCCGGGTCCGGCGGCCCTCCGGCGGGTTCTGTCCGGTGCGGTCGTGGGTCTGGTCGTGCTAGCCGTTTCGATGTCCGCCCGTCAGCCGCCTGTTCTCAATCACTGGATCTGGCCACCCCTGGTGCTGCTCATCGCCTATTGGTCGACCGGTCTGCTCTTCGTGAAGCCAAGCATTCCACAGGAAAATGCTCTCCGATGGCTCGATGATCGGCTGGACATTCGCGCCATTTCACGCCGCACACCACGACCTGTTGTCGAAGTGCTCGAGGCGGCGTACACAGGCGTGTACCTGCTGGTTCCGCTCGCCCTGCTGATCTATCTGCGGCACTCGCCGGCACCTGACCCCGGGACGTTCTGGTCCGTGGTGCTCATCACCGACTTTGTCTGCTTCGGCGTACTGCCGTGGGTTCAGACTCGGCCGCCGCGCGCCCTCGAAGACGCAGAGCCCTGGGCGTCGTCGCTGCGCCGGTTCAATCTGCGGTTGCTTGGGGCCACCAGCATCCAAGTCAACACGTTCCCGAGCGGTCACGCCGCCGAAGGGCTTGCCGCCGCGTTGCTGGTGCTGGCCGCGCCTGCGGGCATCGTTATCGCGATGCTGATTGCCGCCCTGGCTGTCTCTGCTGGTGCGGTGCTCGGGCGCTATCACTATCTCGCGGATGCGCTGGCGGGATGGGTTGTTGCGCTCGTGGTCTATCTGCTGCTCGTGTGAGGGCGTCCGGCTTTAGCCGGACCTACTGCCTCGTGACAGCGTCGGAGTAACATACTCGGCGCCCACTCTCGAAGGAGTCCCGATGCTCATGATGCCCATTCGGCTCGTCGCCGCTCTATTCGCGACGGTCTCGGCTTCAGCCGTCCTCGCGACCACTGGTGAGGTCGCGCCTGAAGCCACGCAGACGGCGGCCGAACAAACGGCAACGGCACGTCCGGCGATCGCGGAAGGCGGGCTCACGCCGGCGCCCAACCGCCGGGCCGACGAAGGACGGGGACCGTTCAAGACGCTCGTCATCCGTGGCGTCATGTTGATCGACGGCACTGGCGCTCCTCCCCAGGGTCCGGTCGACGTTGTCGTGTCCGGCAACCGCATAGCCTCAGTACGCAGCGCAGGCACTCCCGGCCTGGCGCTCCAACCGCAACGCGCACCGCAGGCTGCCGATCTCGATCTCGACGCCACAGGCATGTACTTGATGCCGGGGTTCGTAGACATGCACGTGCACGCGGGCGGAGCGCCGAAAAACACCGACGCCGAGTATGCGTACAAGCTGTGGCTGGGACATGGCGTGACGACGGTGCGCGGCGTGCCGCTTGGCAGCAACAGCATCACCGTCGGCGACAAGCTCAGGAGCGAGAAGAACGAGATCGTCGCGCCACGCATCTACAACTATCAGCGGCCGGGCAGCGGGTGGGACAAAGGCGCCGTCACGTCGCCCGAGTTGGCGCGCGAGTACGTCCGCTGGGCCGCCGCCAACGGCATCGATGGCCTCAAGCTCGGCGCCGAGCGTCCGGAGATCATGGCGGCACTATTGGACGAGGCCAGGAAGGTCGGCTTTGGCTCGACCGCGCACCTGCAGCAGGGCGGTGTGGCTCAGATGAACGCAATCAAGGCCGCGCGCCTTGGCCTCAATACCGTCACGCACTTCTACGGTCACTTCGAATCGCTGTTGAAGGACTACGTCGTGCAGCCGTGGCCCGTCGACATGAACGCGAGCGACGAGCAGTGGCGCTTCGGGCAAGTCGCGCGACTCTGGAACAAGATCTACGAGCCTGGCTCCCCGGAGTGGAAGGCGTACCTTGCCGAGCACCTCAAGCTCGGCACGGTATTCGATCCGACGCTGACGATCTATTCGGCCGGCCGGGACCTCATGAAGTTCCGCAATGCCGAGTGGCACGGCAAGTACACCCTGCCCACGCTCCTGGACTTCTACACGCCCAGCCGCGCGGCCCACGGTTCGTATTGGTACTACTGGACCACAGAAGACGAAGTCGAGTGGCGCAACTTCTACCAGGTCTGGTTCAAGCTGGTGAACGATTACAAGAAAATTGGCGGACGCGTGACGACCGGCTCAGACTCGGGCTTCATCTATCAGACCTATGGATTCGGCTACGTGAACGAGCTGGAAATGCTTCAGGAGGCCGGCTTCCACCCGCTCGAGGTCATGCAAGCCGCGACGATGAACGGCGCGATCACGCTCGCCGAACCAAAAGGCAAGGCCCCGGAGTTCGGCATCGTTCGCGCCGGCATGCTGGCCGACATGGTCATCGTCGATCAGAATCCGTTGCAGAACTTCAAGGTGTTGTACGGCACCGGCGCGCTCAAACTCAACGACAAAACCGGCAAGCCCGAACAGGTCGGCGGCGTGAAGTACACGATCAAGGACGGCATCGTCTACGACGGGAAGCAGTTGCTCGCGGATGTGGCGGCGATGGTCGAGAAACAGAAGCGAGCGCCCCGGACCTCGCCGTCGCAGCAGTAATCAGTCCTTGTTCTCCGCGATGCGCGCCTTGACCAGCTTCCGCACGAGCGCCGCCGGCAGAGGCTTCTCTGGCTGAAAGCGGATCGTTCCCTTGCTCGTTTCGTAGTCCTCGAGCAAGTCCTTGTGGTCGCCGATGGTCGACGCGCTCATGGGGTAGAACGCGCAGTGGTTCGGCCGCGCGCCGAAGGCGACCAGGAGCCCGTTGAGGCGGAAGGCCGGCAGTCCGTAGCTGATGCACTCTTCAGCTCGAGGCGCGGCGGCCCGGATCGTCTTACGAAGCGTCTCGAGGGCGGTCCGCTGCTCTTCGTTGAGGGCGGCGAGATATTCGTCAATCGTTCTGACAACCTTCTTCGCTTTGACTGCCATGAATGCGCTCCTTGGTCTCTACCGATTCGCAGTCGTTGACGCAGCAGCGGCCGCGCGCGCGGCTAGACCCTCGCTCAGGTGGAACCCCTCGAAGATCGCCGCCGGGTCCTCTTCATGAAAGCGCAGCCCGTGCAGACTTGCAAGATGGCGGTGCCGGCGGATCGTGAGGACCGTGATCGCTGAAGCGATGACGACGATGAAGATCGTCACGGCACGAGGGCGCGCGAGGAACTCTACCTCCCACGCGGCGGTGGTGTAGGAGTAGGCAGTAAAGCCGGTCAGGTAGAGCGACCAGAGCGTTCCGACGCGCGACCTGCCTGGGAAGTACGAGCACGTGAACGGAATCTTGACGACCCCCATCAGCAGGATCTCGACG
Organism: uncultured Acidobacteriota bacterium; assembly: GCA_963773005.1. Lineage (GTDB taxonomy): Bacteria > Acidobacteriota > Vicinamibacteria > Vicinamibacterales > 2-12-FULL-66-21 > DATBJJ01. The sequence goes on along the minus strand of CAVYZR010000006.1, from coordinate 1,083,981 downwards.
AGCAGCCACCCCATCACCGTACAAATCGTCGCGTGAGCGAGCGCCGCCCACCCACCCCAAAGTGCACCGGCGGTAACTATGGCGAGCAGTGACGTCGGCAGCACTCCGACGACGAGCATTGCCGCTCGGACGCCGTCAATCGCCGCCGGGCGGTCGCTTGGTTCCGATTGACGGAAGAGCCAGTTGGCTTTTGGCTCGACAGGGATGGCCAGGGCGACGCGCATGCCGACCAGCGCAAAAAAGCCGATGACGAGCGGCGCCGAGAGGAGCACAACGCCCGGCGTCGTGAACCCTGCCAGACCATCTGTGAGCGCGACCGGAACGATGCCGGAGGCAACAAGCGCAAGCGCACCTCCGACGTAGATCGCCATCAGCAGCCGATGGCTTCGGCTGCGGGTCAGGGTCTTGACGGTGAACCCGAAGACTGCGCGTGCAGCCGGCCGTCGGCACAGCACCTGCGCCAGGCTCTCCGTCGTCAATCCCCTGCGGCTGCCGCCGATTTCGCGCGACTCGAGCGCCCGTCGCGTCAGTCGATCGTGGGTCGCCACGAACAGCAGGATGGCGGCGCCGACGGTAGCCGCGGTCGCGAGAAGCGCCCTGCCCGCCAGTGCTGGTGATCCAGCAACGGGCCGGCCGCCAATGACATCGTAGAGTCCCAGGAACCAGACCGACGGAAGCGCCAGGACCCACCCCGCTTGGAGGTCTGCCGTGAGCATCGCTGCCACGCGCGGCATGAACAGGACCATCTGCAGCAGCACCATGACGAAGGACACTTGCAGCGCGAGCGACAGCTGATCGGCCGCGCGCCTTCCGCCAAGATTCAGGACGAGGCCCTGAAGGGCGACGAGCGCGCTGAACACGAAGGCCCCAGCGAGCCCGTTGGCGACGACGAACGCGAGCACCCCCTGGGGCAGGTTCGCCGCGCCCCCGAAGACCGCGATCGTGGGCGCATAGAAGATCGTCGGAACAATGTTGACGCCGACAACGAAGATGCCGCAGAGGGCTGACAAGGCCAGCAGCCGCGCGCTGATCAACAGGCGGGCTGGCAGCGGCAGCCCGGTCAGGATGCGGGCATCGCGCCGGTCGGGAAACATCCCGTCCCAGATGACCAGCGCGACCATCCCAATCGACGTCATCGTCAGGGTGATGAAAAACAGGCGAAAGACATGCATCGCCCGCAGAAGCGCCTGAGGATCGGCTCCGACCTGCCCGTTGGCCCTGAAATACATCACCGGCAGGATCAGTCCCGGCGTTGCGAGGAACGCCATACTCCAGATGACGGCCTGCGCCTGCGGGAAGCCCGGCGGCATCAGGTCGCTCTCGAAGAACCTGGCAAAAAATGCCCGGGCGAGGAGCAGCGTTCGAGTCAGAGCTTCATCACCGCGACGAGATCGCCCGCCATTCCGTCGATGTCGGTCTCGATCACGAGTTGTCGGAACACCTGCTCGAGCGAGGCGAGCTCCATCAGCTCCCGCAAGCGAGAGACCGAATCGTGCGCGACGACACGGCCGTCGTTGAGGATGATCACGTCGGTCGCAACACGTTCGACGCTCTCGAGCACGTGTGAGCTGTAGACGACCATCCGTCCCTCAGTGGCGAGCGTCTGGACCAGGCTGCGCAGCACGAGCGTCGTCGTGACGTCGAGGCCCGAGTTCGGCTCGTCGAGGATCACGATTGCCGGGTTGTGCAGGAGCGCCGCCGAGATCAGGATCTTCTGACGCATGCCCTTCGAGTAGGCCGACAAAGGCGCATGGATGTCATCGGTCAGCCCGAAGAGCGCCATGAATCCGTCGATCCGGGCCCTCAGGGTTGCCGGCGGCACGGCCCTGAGGCTGCCGATGAGCGTCAGGTACTCGGGACCCGTGAGGTAGGTGTAGAGGACGGCTTCCTCGGGGACGTAGCCAATCTGCGCCTTGTAGCCGAGCAGGTCCTCCCGCACGTCCTGTCCATCGAGCCGGACCGTGCCGCCAGACGGGTCGAGGAGGCCCGCCAGGATGGACACAGTCGTCGACTTCCCGGAGCCGTTTGGCCCGAGAAGGCCTAGAACCCCGCCGGGTCGAAGGCTGAAGGACACTCCGCGCATGGCGGGAATGGCCGAGTAGTATTTCGTAAGGCCGTCGGCCTCCAGGCCACGGGAATCGACCCTTGGATCAGGCTCCGTGTCAGGACCCATTTCAGGCCCCGCATCAAGCCCCGAATCAAGCCCCGAATCAAGCCCCGAATCAAGCATGGTCTAGTGGACACCACTGAGCGCCGGATGTTCCAGCATAGAATGCTGGCTCATGTACGGGACACTTCTGCTCCTCCACTCGTTGCTTCGCTGGGCGGTTCTGCTTACTGGCCTTCTGGCGGTCGCTCGCGCCTTTTCCGGGTGGCGATCGCGCCGGCCGTGGACGTTGCACGACGAGCGGATCGGCTTCTGGTTCATCACCAGCCTCGATCTGCAGTTCCTGCTTGGCCTTATCCTCTACATCGCGCTCAGCCCGGTGACCCGGACGGCCTTTCAGGACTTCGGGGCGGCCATGCGTGACAGCGTTCTCAGGTTCTGGGCCGTCGAGCACGTCTTTGGAATGGTTCTCGCGATAGCGCTCGCGCACATCGGCCGTTCGCGTGTGCACAAGACGGGTGACGATGGCCGGCGCCACAAACTCTCGCTGATTTTCTTCACGCTGGCGCTTATCTTGATCCTGGGGTCGATCCCGTGGCCGACGCTGCCGCATGGCCGGCCGCTACTGCGGTGGTAGGTGGCATGTCGCTTTCGCTGAGTTTTGTCATCCCCCTCTACAACAGCGCCGCGACCATCGTGTACCTGGTCCGCGACATCGAGGCGCTCGCGATTCAGGGTGGGCACGAAGTTGTCCTGGTCAACGACGGCAGCGCCGACCAGACGAGCATCGTCTGCCGCGATCTCGTGCGCCATTCCCGGATTCCAATCACGCTGGTGGAGCATGCCCGGAACTTCGGCGAGCACAACGCCGTCCTTACGGGCTGGCGTCATGCCCGTGGCGCTTTCGTCGTCAACCTCGATGACGATGGGCAGAATCCGCCGTCTGAGGCGGTGAGGCTGTGGGAGCACGCACGGCGTGAGGAGCTCGACGTCGTATTCGGTCACTACGAAGTCAAGCGCCATTCGATGTGGCGAAACGCCGGCAGTTGGTTCACGAACCGGATGACCGACTGGGCGCTCGACAAGCCTCACGGGTTTTACCTTTCGAGCTTTCGCTGCGTCAGCGCATTCGTCACTGCGCAGGTCGTCGGCTACGCTGGCCCGTATCCGTACATAGACGGGCTGCTGCTGCAGGTGACGCAGAGGATTGGTTCGATCACGGTGCGGCACGACCAACGGCGCGCCGGGCAGAGCGGCTACACGCTGCGACGGCTGATCCGGCTGTGGCTGAGCGCGTGGATCAATTTTTCGTTGCTGCCGCTGCGTGCCGCGACCGCCGTCGGTGTCGTGACCGCCCTCGCGGGTCTGCTGGCGTTCGTGTTCGTCGTGTGGTTGTGGCTTTACGATCGCGGTCCTGCCTACGGGTGGGGCTGGGTGATGGCGACGGTGCTGGTGTTCTCGGGCACGCAGCTCGTCATGCTCGGCCTCATCGGCGAGTATCTCGGACGGATGTTCCTGAGTGTCAACCAGCGGCCGCAGAGTATCGTCAGAGAGGTTGTCAGTAACAGGACAGAATCAGGGCTCAGGACTCAGGGCTCAGGGCTCAAGCAAGAGCCTTGATTGCTTGCTCGAAGGTTTTGCTTGAGCCCTGAGCCTTGAGCCCTGAGCCATTCCCGAGGCATCGATGAAGTCTCCGGTTCGAGTGTTTCTGATCTGGGCATTCGCCGCGTCGGTTGTTCTGACGGCGCAGTCTCGCCTTGTTCCTTCGCCAGAAGCGTCGTTTGGGTTCAAGCCTGGCGCCGACTACAAGCTCGCGACCTACGATCAGTCGATCGAGTACTTCCGCAAGCTCGCGGCCGCGACCAAATACGTGCGGCTCGTCGAAGCGGGGAAGACGAGTCAGGGCCGCACGATGTACTTCGCGCTCATCTCGAGCCCCAGGAACCTCGAGCAGCTCGAGCGCTACCGGCAAATTGCGCAGCGGCTGGCGCATCCGGCGGGGCTGACCGACGCGATGGCTCGCGAGCTTGCCCGCGAGGGAAAGCCGTTCATCCACATCGACGGCGGCTTGCATTCGACTGAGGTCGCTGGTGCCCAGCACACGCCGCTCCTCGCGTATGACCTGGTCAGCCGGGCGCAGACCGAGGATCCATTCGCCAAAGCCATCCTCGACAACGTGATTCTGATGCTCTGGCCGACGATCAATCCCGATGGCCAGCAGATGGTCAGCGAGTGGTACATGTCGAACGTCGGCACGCCGTACGAGCTGTCGGCGCTGCCGCAGCTCTACCAGGAGTACGTCGGCCACGACAACAACCGCGATGCGTACATGCTGAACATGATCGAATCGCGGGTGATTGAACACGCCTGGCGCGACTGGGAGCCCAACATCGTCTACGTCCACCATCAGTCATCGCCGTTCCCGACCCGCATCTGGCTGCCGCCCTTCTCCGAGCCAATCGGCACCGACGCGCCGTACCTGATGTCGCGCGAAGTGAACATGATCGGCATGGCCATCGCGAAGAGCCTCGAAGAACGCGGGCAGGTGGGCGCGACGCACATGGGGACGTCGTTCGACGCGTGGTATCCGGGCTACATCGACTACGCGCCGAACTTCAAGAACGTACCGGCGTTCTGGACCGAGACCGCACTCTTCCAGTACGCGACGCCTCGCGAGTACACGATTGCAGACTTTCCTGACGGTTTCCGCGACTTCCGTCCGCAAAGCCTCTATCCGAGCCCGTGGCGTCCCGGCTGGTGGCGGCTCGGGGATGCCGTGTCCTACATGCACACGGCCTCGCTGGCGGTCCTGGAGTATGCGTCGAAGTACAAGGACTCGCTGCTCTTCAATCGCTACATGGCCGGCCGCGACCAGATTGCGAGGGGAAAGAAGGAGCCGCCGTTTGCCTATTTCATTCCACAGGATCAGCGCGATCCGGTTGCGGCCGTCGAGTTGCTGCGTCGCCTGGCGTTTGGCGGCGTGCGCGTCTCGCAGTTGAACGCCGCGGTGGAGGTTGACGGCCAGGCGTTTCCGGCGGGCACCTGGGTCGTGCCGACCGATCAAGAGTTCGCCGCGATGGCCCGGCAGGTGTTGAACGTGCAGAAGTATCCCGACATGCGGCAATACCCGGGCGGGCCGCCGCTGCGCCCGTACGATGCTGCCGGGTGGACGTTGCCGATCCAGATGGGCGTTCGAGTCGCAGCGGCCATGACGCCGCTCTCCGACGAAGTGCGGGCACAGCTGAAACTGCTTGGACCTGAACCGGATCCGAAGCGCAAGCCCGCACCGTACAACTCCCGAGGGTCGCAGGACGCGGCCCCGTTCGACAGTGTGCCAGGCATCGGCTTCGACTCCAATCCGAACGCGGCGGCTATCGTGCCGCCAACTGGCCGCTTGACTGGTTCTGGTCCTGACTTATCGGTGGCCGCGGCGCAGAACAACGCGTTTCGTGCAATCAATAGCGCCTGGAAGCACGGCGCCACCGTCCAGCTCACCACCGGCAGTGAGTCGCGTTATTTCATCAGCGGCCTTTCGGAATCGGCGCAGGCAGAGCTGGTCAGCTCGCTGGCCCTCATTGCGGAGCGGGCGGAGCAGGTGGAGCGCGTCGAGCCGGCAAATGCGCGACAAGCCATCGCGCGCCCGCGCATCGGCCTCGTCCGGCCCTGGGGCTCGAGCATGGACGAAGGATGGACCCGGTGGGTGCTCGAACAGTATGGATTTGAGATTGTTGTGCTCAGGCCGGCCGATTTTCGCGCGCCGCTTCGCGAAAGAGTCGACGTCGTCATCCTGACCGAGGACGGGCGTCTACCGATAGCGCCCGCTGGTTCTGGCGACGGTGGCGCAGGGCTGGGCCGTGGCGCCGCGCCGGGCGCCCGGGCCGTACGGCCCGATACGCCGATCTTCTTACGCCTGAGGATCTCGCGCGTTTCGATCAGTTCGTGCGCGGCGGCGGCACGGTCGTCTGCCTCGGGGGGGCCAGCACGTTCGCGATCGCGCAGTTCAAGTTGCCGGTCAGAAATGTCGTCGCCGGGCTGAAGCCTGAGGAATTTTTCCTGAGAGGCTCATTGGTCGAAGTGACGACCGACCCCACGCATCAGGTAATGGCGGGTATGCCAGAGAAGGCAGCCGTGTTCGTTGACGGGAGCCCGATCTTCGAGACGCTCGAGGGCTTCAACGGCCGCGTGCTGGCGAAGTACCAGGAGACCGGCTCTCCGCTTCTATCGGGTTTCCTGATCGGCGAGAAGCACTTGCACGGCAAGGCTGCCGCGCTCGACGTGCGGCTGGAGCAGGGGCAGGTCGTGCTGCTCGGGTTTCGGCCGCAGTGGCGCGGTCAGCCGTTCGGAACGCTGCGCGTGCTGTTCAACTCGGCGTTGTATACGCGTCCGCCCGCCGAGTGACGTGATAGGCCAAGGCCGATGGTCCGGCTAAAGCCGGACGCTGCGACGGAGGCGGTCAAAAGAGCATTCGTAGTGACCGGCTTTAGCCGGACCGATAAAACGTCGAAGGACTTGAAACCATGCGTCTGACAGTCACCGTTCTCGCGTGTGCCCTCGCGGTTGGCGGACCTGCTCTCGCGCAATCTCCGCCGCCATCAAGTGCGACGCCGACCATCGACGCACTGATCTCGCTCAAGCGTGCCGCCTCGCCGGCCATTTCGCCAGACGCCAGATGGGTCGCCTACACGATTCGTGAAACCAACTGGGACGAGAACATCTACGAGACCGAGATCTGGCTGGCCGATGCGCAGTTGGGTTCGACGCGTCAGCTCACCAACGGCCGCAAGTCGAGTAACGCGCCCGCCTGGTCTCCCGACGGGAAGAGGCTCGCCTTCGGGTCGGACCGCGAAGACAAGCGGCAGATCTACCTGATCGATCTCGGCGGCGGCGAGGCGATCAAGCTGACGTCGGCCGAAGAATCGGTCGGCGGGTTCGGCTGGTCACCCGATGGGCGCTCGATTGCGTTCACGTCGAACGAGCCACGCGCCGAAGCGCTCAAGGAGCGCGAGAAAAAGTACGCCGAGTTCGACGTCATCGACCAGGATCATCGCTTGTCGCAGCTCTTTGTCGTCGATGTCGAAACCAAGGCCATCCGCAGGCTGACGAGTGGCGCGTTCACGGTCGGGCGGTTCGAGTGGTCACCCGACGGCCGTCAAATCGCGTTCGACCATCGCATCAATGGCGATCCTGCGAACGGCGGCTCGGCCGACATCGCGGTCGTCACCGTGGCGGACGGTGCAGTGCGGAAGCTCGTCACGCAAGACGGACCGGACGCGAACCCGCAGTGGTCGCCGGACGGCTCACAGATCGCGTTCGAGAGTTCGATGGCCAGTCCGAAGTTCTTTTTCAGCAACCGTCGGATCGCGGTGATTCCTGCCGCCGGGGGAACGATTGCCAGTCTGTCGGCTGGGTTCGACGAGGACCCCACCATCGTGCGATGGACGCCGAACGGCATCTTCTTTACGGCGGCTGCGAGGACGTGGGCCTACCTCTACCGGTTGGACCCGGAGACGAAAGCCGTCACGCGGCTCACGCCTTCAGAACGCTGGATTGGCTCCAGCTTCAGCCTCAGTGCCGATGCGCAGACCGTCGCGTTCACCGCCAGCGATGCCTCGACGTTTCCGGAGATCTACGTTGCGTCCATCAGCGCGCCTCCGGCCCGAGCGAGGCGCGAAGCCGCCGAGCGTCAAGAGATGCTCCCGAAGAAACTCACGACGACGGGCGATCAGGTGGCATCCTGGCCATCCGCACCGATTGAAGTGATCTCGTGGAAGAGTCAGGATGGCGCCACGATTGAGGGCATCCTCCACAAACCTGTGGGCTTCAAGCCCGGAACCCGGTATCCGCTGCTCGTGGTCGTCCACGGCGGCCCGACCGGTATCTCCCGCGCTACGCCCTACAGCAGCACCGCAATCTATCCCATCGATCTCTGGGTCAACAAGGGCGCACTCGTCCTCGAACCGAACTACCGCGGCAGCGCCGGCTACGGCGAGAAGTTTCGGTCGCTCAACTATCGGAATCTCGGCGTCGGCGACGCATGGGACGTCCTGTCGGGAATCGACTATCTCGTCAAGGAAGGATTGGCCGACGCGGCCCGCGTCGGCACGATGGGATGGAGCCAGGGCGGCTACATTTCCGCCTTCCTCACGACGCATGACAGCGCGAGGTTCAAGGCCGTGTCGGTAGGTGCCGGAATCTCGAACTGGATGACCTACTACGTGAACACGGATATCCACCCGTTCACGCGCCAGTACCTGAACGCGACGCCGTGGGACGATCCCGAGATCTACGCCAGGACGTCACCCATGACATACATCAAGAGCGCGAAGGCGCCGACCCTCATTCAGCACGGCGCCACCGATCAGCGCGTGCCACTGCCCAACGCCTACGAGCTCTATCAAGGACTTCAGGACGTCGGCGTCCCGACCAAGCTCATCGTCTACAAAGGCTTCGAGGGCATTGGACACGGGCCCTCGAAGCCGAAGTCGAGCCGCGCGCTGATGGAGCACAACCTCGAATGGTTCGACAAATATCTCTGGGGGTCAGCTTCCAGGTCCCAGCTCCCGGCTTCCCGCTAAGAACGTCAGAGAACGCCGCTGCACGATTCGGGTGCTTTGTGTTCCCGGCTGGGAGCTGGAAGCCGGCAGCTGGAAGCTTACTTCTTACTAACTTTCACCCCCCCGTTGTGTGTCCTGACGCGAATTGGCGCGCCACCGCCGCCAAGGTCTGCGCTGATGTTCTTGTCGACACGGCCCTGCACCGTGACCGGGAAGTCGATGTTCAACCCACCATTCACAGTGCCGGTTTCGAGGTGTGCCGAGTAATTCTCAGGAATGCGGAGGTGCACACCGCCGTTGCTGGTTTCAACGTCGAGGCCTTCGCCCCTCCAGCCAGGACCGTCGAGGTCGACATCGACGCCGCCGTTGCTCGTCCGGCCCTTGAAGTCACCAGCGACGTTCGACAGCTTCACGCCGCCGTTGACGGTCTTGAAGTCGACCTGACCATCGACGTCTCTGACGGAGATGCCGCCGTTGGTCGTCTTGAGCGACAGCATCGACACGTTGGGAACGGTCAGCCGATAACTCACCGACCACCCTTCGCGACGTCCCAGCCCCGACGGGCCATCCGCGGAGACGTTGTCGGGGGCGGCCGATACCTTGACGGCGTCGGCAATTTGCTTGGCGCGCGCTGCGGTCTCGGCCTGCGCTACGACCTTAGCCTGCACGAGGATGTCGCGGCGTGGTTCTCCTTCGACCTGGATGCCGCCATTCGGCTCAGCGTTGACTGTCATCGTCCCGGCGGCGACGACGGTGAACTGCCTGACGTCGCAGACGCTTTCGCGGTCACTGTTGTTGTTGCGTTCGCTGCGGCACCAGTCGTCCGTCGCGGGCTGCTGCGGCGCAGCGGGCAGGGGCGCGGTGGCAAGGGCCATCAAAAAGAACACGGGAACTGCACGATTCATCATGTGAATTGCTCCTCGGCTCACTTGGACGGGATTCCCGCCCGCGGCGTTGGTCGGTAGGCCAGTTCCGCCAAATCGTGCCGTTTCCAAGAGTTCTGAACAGGAGATGAGGAGGCCAGGAGAATTTCCAAATTCCAAGAGAACTCCCGATCTCCTGTTTGTCCAACGGTGATCCGAAGCTGAACTGGAATGGGTGACGCGCTCGTATAAGCCCCTATGTTTCTGCAGGATCTGCGCTACGCGGTCCGGACCCTGCTGGCCAACCCAAGCTTTGCGATGACGGCGATTCTCTGCCTGTCGTTCGGAATTGGGGCTGAACTCAGCCGTTTTCAGCGTCGTCAATCTCTGGCTGCGTTCACGGCACGGACGCTGACCATTTCGGATGCACTGGTGAGCCCGACGCTTTCTCGCGCGACCGTCTCGTCGTCTTCAGGCTGCTCGGGACACCCCGTGCGCTTGGCCGTGACTTCACAGAGGCCGATGACCCTGCCGGTGCGGAGCGTGCCGTGCTGCTCAGCGACGATGGCGGCTTCGCTACAACGGCGATCGCGCAATCATCGGCCGCTCGATATCGATCAACGGGTTTCCACACACGGTCATCGGCGTCCTGCCGCCGAAGTTCATCTTTCCGGAAACGAATCGGCTCTGGGTGCCGCTTGCGGCGTACTACGAGTCGACGGCGCGTGACGTTCGCGTGACTCACTCGCTACGCTCGTCCGCGCTCATGACCTGATCCGCGTTGTCCGTGTGATCCGTGGCACGCCTCGGTTATCATCGTCGGCAGGGTGCAGCTCCACCTCCCGTTTCTCCAGGCCGCTGAACCGCCAGTCGGTCCCGCGCCCGCGGGCCCGGTCGCGCCGCAGTATGCGATCGAGTTCGTCCGAGTGCCGCGCGCGCGCCGCTATATCCTGCGCGTCCGACCTGACGGCACGCTTCGCGTGACCGTCCCGCGCGGCGGCTCGCGGCGCGAGGCCGAGCAATTCGTGCGGCGTCACGAGAAGTGGGTGATTCGCGAACGCGGCCGCATCCGCGAGGAGTGTTCGCTGGTACCCGGCCGCGACTGGCACGACGGCCGGACGATTCTCGTCGGTGGGGAAGCGCTGCGGATGTTGGTCGAGCCGCGCGCGACCGGCTGGCGAGTCGGCTACGGCGATCGTTCGGTGCATGTTCGAGAGCTCGCGGACGTGAAGGCCGCGATCGAGCGCGATCTGCGCGAGCTGGCAAGGTCAGTCCTCCTGCCGCGGCTCAACGATCTGGCGGCCCGGCACAGCCTACGTGTCGGCGCGGTCTCGATCCGCAACCAGCGGTCCCGGTGGGGATCGTGCGCCAGAAACGGCAATATCGCCCTCAACTTCAGGCTCGTCCAGATGCCGCCGCAGGTACGAGACTACGTCCTCGTCCACGAGTTGATGCACCTCAAACAGCAGAACCATTCGCGTCGTTTCTGGCGCCTGGTCGAGGCGGCATGCCCGGAGTTCCGTGACGCCGAGCGCTGGCTGAAAACCGCGGGGAGGGAGCTCTTTTGAAGAGCAGAGTGCCGGGGTCTAGGGGCCAGAGTGCCAGGGTAAGGGTGCCAGGGTGCTAGAGGGCCAAGGTGCCCTGTACTCGGAGAGGATCATGCCACTCCGTGGTGAGCGCTGTGTGTTGCGACGGTGGCGGACGAGCGATGCGATGTCGCTTGTCCGGCACGCGAACAGCCTCAACGTCGCCAGGCATCTGCGCGACCGTTTTCCACATCCGTATACTGTGAAAGACGCGTCCGCCTTCCTGGCGGCGGCGTCCAACGAAGAGCCCCAGACGAATTTTGCCATCGAGGTTGCCGGCGAAGCGGCCGGCGGGCTGGGCTACGTGCTGGGAACGGACGTGGAGCGCTATTCGGCGGAAGTCGGCTACTGGCTCGGTGAAGCCCGTTGGGGCGGCGGGATCATGACCGAAGCGCTCCGGCTCTTCACGCGGCACGCGTTTGACGCGCTCGGCCTGCTGCGTCTCTTCGCGCTACCGCTAGCCGACAACGCCGCGTCGATTCGCGTGCTCGAGAAAGCCGGCTACCGTGCCGAGGGCATCTTGAGCTCGAGCTGCGTCAAGTTTGGAGAACCCAGGAATCAGGCGATCTACGCGATCGTGAACGACCGCTGGTCCTTCAAGGGTCGCTGACCGCTTCGGCCTGTTTCGGGCGCTTTGGCGGCGGAGCATCTCGGCAATCGCAGTATTATAAATGCCCGTGGAATATCTGATCCGGCAGTATGGGCTCCAACAGGGCGCGCTCGAGATCCAGTACATCGAGGAGTTCTTCCTCGACTTCCCCCGCAAGAAATCCGCTGCGGAGGTCGTCCAGCGCCTCGTCGACCGCGACCACCAGATTCTGATGGCCGAGGCCGCGCTTCCCGATGACCGATCGACGGTTGTTCCGGTCTCGTTCAAAGTCGCTCACGAGCTCAAGGCATCGGAGACCGACCCGAAGCTCGCCGATCTCGTGTTCCAGCTCGAAGACGTCGTGCGGTTCCGCGGCCGGCGCGTGCTTTACCAGTGGATTGGTGGCACGCGGAAGGACTGGCGCGGTCAGGGCCATTTCCGCGCCCTCACCGAGGAACAGGAAGTCTGGGCCATGGACAACGGCTTCGACGAGATTATCGTCAAGACGAAGAACCGCTTCTACGAGATGCGCAGTACTCTCGCGCAGCTGGCCTTCGACGTCATTCGCTTCGTTCCACACCCGGTCGACAGCGGCGAATCCAAGGTATTCCTCAGCAAGCGGCTCGGCCAGCACGTGATTGACAGCCACCGCAGTCGACGGTCCGTGCTGCGCGACGACGATTGATCGCCTACGTCACCCGAGCCGGCGACCCGCGCCTCCAGCACTATCGCCACGTTGGTGACCCGGTGTGGCTCGAGGCGCAGGGCCTGTTCGTCGCCGAGGGACGACTCGTGCTCGAGCGGTTGATCGAGTACGGACGGTTCGCGGTCGACTCGGTGTTGTTGACTGAGGGGGCATTCCGCGCGATCGAGCCCCGTCTCGATCCGAGCTGGTTGGTGCTCGTCGCGGATCCGGCGATTGTCGACGGCGTCACCGGGTTCAAGTTTCACCGAGGCTGCCTCGCCCTCGTTCACCGTCCGCGGGGCACGTTGCCGCTGTCGGCCTTTGCCCGCGCGAGACGTCTCATCCTTCTCGAAGGGGTCGGGAACCCAGACAACATCGGCGGCATTTTCCGAAGCGCGGCGGCGCTCGGCGCAGACGGCGTCCTTCTCGATCCGACGTGCGCTGATCCGTTCTATCGAAAGGCGGTGCGCACCTCCATGGGCGCGGTCCTGCGGCTGCCGTTCGCGACCATCGATTCGTGGCCAGACGGGCTTGCCGCCCTCGGCGAGATGGGATTCACCATCGTCGCCCTCACGCCGTCTGCGGAGTTGACCGTCGACGAGTTCGCCGCCACCCTGTCTCCAGATGCGAACCTGGCGCTGCTCGCGGGTTCGGAAGGATCGGGACTGACAGCTGAGGCCCTATCTGCGGCGCACACGGCCGTCCGGATTCCCGTTGATCCGCGCAGCGACTCGCTCAATGTCGTCGTGGCGGTCTCGATCGTGTTGCAGAGGATCTTGCCCAAGAAGTTCTGCTGAGTTGTCTCGCACGCGTTGACGGCCTCTCACGAAGGTCACGAAGGTCACGAAGGCCGACCACGAAAAGCTCATCGTGATCATCGTGGCATCGCCTATCGTGAGTTGGTGTGTCCCGTGACAGTATTGGACGAGCGAGTGACGGTGATGCAACTGGAACCCGGACTGCACCTCTTCCAGCGCGCGCTGCCCGCTGAGGACCAACGCCGCGTGTGGGATGCGTGTCAGGCGTTGGCCAGCGGGACCGTCCCCATCTACACTCCGACGGTCCGCGGCGGAAGGAAGATGAGCGTCGGGATGCTGTGTCTCGGCCGTCACTGGAACGCGTTGACATATCGATACGAGGAGGTACGCACCGACTTCGACGGGCTGCGAGTTCCGCCGATTCCGGCCGACTTCGAAGCGATTGCCATCGACGCCGCAACGCGCGCCGGGTTCACGCTCCGTCCGGACATCTGCATCATGAACTTCTACGATCAGCAGAGCCGGATGGGTGTGCACCAGGACAAGGACGAGAGCCGGGAGACGATCGAATCAGGCGTGCCGATCGTCTCTGTGTCGATCGGCGACGCTGCCCGATTCGTGATCGGCGGGTTGTCGAGAAAGGATCCGATGCGCCCGATCATGCTGTCTTCGGGCGACGTCATCGTGCTGGGTGGGCCGTCGAGGCTGCGCTTCCACGGCGTCACGAGGATTGAACCTGGCAGTGCGCCCGCGGGAACCGGTCCCGGCCGTTTCAACCTGACGTTCAGGCAATCTTAGCTTCCCGCTTCCCGCTTCCCGCTTCCCGCTTCCCGCCGAGATCGTGCCGGGCGCGTTTAGCTGGAAGCTGGAAGCTGGGAGCTGGAAGCGTTCCTCGCCAGCGTCCGAACGGCATCGACCATCGCCATCAGCCCCATGCCTTTCCCCATCGAGATGTTGCGCCGGAAGATTCGCTCGACGATGTCGCAGTCGACCGTGGCGATCTCTGCCGCCGGCAGACCCGAGAGCGTCTTGTCGAGAATGGTGGCAAGCGCGCGAGCCGAAATGCCGGACGGGTTTTCGACGGCGAAATGCAGCTTCAGCGTGCCGTCGGCCTTCCGCAGTGCCCAGACATACGCGTCGGACTCGCACTGCGGGACGTGGTTCTTTTCAGGAAACGGTCGCGTGGCGACGTCCGGTGGCACTTCCTTGAACTGGTCCGCATAGCTCAGGAGCAGATCGGTCCGGTCCACAGGGTCGGGGAACTCATCGAAAGTTTCCAGGAGCGTCTGGAGTTTTTGCAGAGTCATGACTAGGACAGTCTTCAGTCGGCAGTCGTGAGTCGTCAGTCGCAGTCCACAGTCTGAGTCGTCAGGCGTCAGCCCGAGTTGTCAGTCGGAGTCGTCGGTCGACTGGCATCGCCGACTGGAACTGGCGACTGGAACTGACGACTGGAACTGACGACTCAGACTGCCGACTGTGACTGCCGACTACCGACTGAAGACTACCGACTGACAGTTCACTTCTCAATCGGTACATTCACCATGTTGCCCCACTCGGTCCACGAGCCGTCGTAGTTGCGGATGTTCTCGAAGCCGAGCAGGTACTTGAGCGCGAACCAGGTGTGGCTGCTGCGCTCGCCGATGCGGCAGTAGGCAATCGTCGGTTGTGCGGGCGATAGCTGCTTCTCTTCGACGTAGATCTTCTTGAGCTCATCGGCGTTCTTGAAGGTCCCGTCATCGGGGTTGATCGCGCGCGCCCAGGGAATGCTCTTAGCGCCCGGGATGTGGCCGCCGCGAATCGCGCCCTCGTTCGGATAGTCGGGCATGTGCATGCGCACGCCGGTGTACTCGTCAGGGCTGCGGACATCGACCAGCTGCCGTTTCGCCTGCATGTGCGCGAGTACTTCGTCGCGGAAGGCGCGGTGCTTGGCGTCGGCCCGCTCATCGGCCTTGTAGGCCGTTTTCGGGAAGGACGGGACGTCGCGTGTGACCGGCCGCTTTTCCTTTTCCCACTTGATGCGGCCGCCGTCCATTACTCGGGCATTGGCGTGGCCGAAGAGCTGGAACACCCAGAACGCGTAGCAAGCCCACCAGTTGTTCTTGTCGCCGTAGAAGACCACCGTCGTGTCTTTCGTGGCGCCAATCCGCGACATCAGCGCCTCGAAACCCTCGCGCGTGATGTAGTCGCGGCGGAGCTGGTCGTTGAGATCCGCAGTCCAGTCGACGTTGACCGACCCCGGGATGTGTCCGGAGGCGTAGAGGAGCGTGTCCTCGTTCGACTCGACAATCCGAATGGAAGGGTCGTTCAGGTGCGCGGCGACCCAGTCGGTCGACACGAGGACCTCGGGATGGGCGTAACCTCTCGCTTCAATGTTGCTCATGAAAGCTCCTTGCAGAAGCCTTCATTGTAGGCCTGTTTATGTCGAGGAAAGCAAGCGTGAGGATGGCGCGACGCACCTGCGCGAGAACCGTCGGTGAGGACCAGGCGGGCAGCCAGCCCTGACAACGTTCTCGCCGCAGGCACGCCGCATAACGAAGCTGCGACAGCTACGGCATTGCGCCAGCCAACGCAACCGATCGCTTTGCACAGCGACCTCCCTCAGTAAACGCGAACCCGTGCTTCCGTGCTATCCGGTGGATGGGGGAGATCTGCATCTTTCCCTGGGGAGGGTAGAAAAGCCGAATATCGGACCTCCGATCGGGCGAGGACGGGATACCGTGCCGCCGACAAACGGGAGTACGATGGTTGCGTAGGCAAGCTCAGGGCTCAGGGCTCAAGCAGGACCTTGAACCTGTGCTCGAGGGTTTTGCCTGAGGCCTGAGCCTTGAGCCTTGAGCCGACTAAATTCACGACGATGCGCTTCAGAACGTGGCCGGTCGCTGCGCTCGGCCTCGGGGGGTTGCTCCTGCTCGTCGTCGTGTCGGTTCTGACAGCCTCGAGCCGCGCACAGGAGATCTACACCCAGCTCGACCAACTCAATACCTACCAGCGCGACGTCGAGACGCGGCTGAGGACGCTGCGCTCGGATGTGCAATCTTCGGGGATTTTCATCCGGGACTACCTGCTCGACCCGGAGCGGGAGAATGCTCCAATCTACCGAGAGACGCTGGCCAAATTCCGTCAGGACAACGTCGCGACGGTCGATGACCTTCGAGCGCTCGCAAGTGGTCGCGGCATCGATGAGCGTATTTCGAGCCTGGAAGCCAAGCTCGACGACTACTGGCAAGCGTTCGATCCGCTCTTCGACTGGACGCTCGTCGAAAAGATCAGCCAGAGCGCGAGCTTCCTGCGACGCGAGGTGCTGCCGCGTCGCGAGGCCGTCCTGGCGATTGCCTCGGAAATCGAGGAGCTGAACAATGCCAACCATGCGATCCAGCGCGCCGAGGTGACCCGACGGCACGCCCAATTCCGCAGCGAGTTGTTCAGGCTGGTGTGGGGGAGTCTTGCGCTCGGGCTCTTTGTCGCCCTGACCGCCGTGATTCGTCTGCGCGTGCTCGAGCGCCGCTCGGAAAACGAGCGCGCGGTCGCGGAGGAAGCCGAGCAGCTGATGAGGCAGCTCTCTCAGCAGCTGGTCGCTGCACAGGAGGAAGAGCGTAAAAACCTCTCGCGCGAGCTCCACGACCACGTCGGCCAGATGCTGACGGCGCTGCGCATGGAGATCGGGCGGATTGATCGACTTCGATTGTCAGGCGACCGGGTTCGGCCCGATCCCAGCCTTGACGCGTCGCCGCGGTCTGGCATCGCTGGCGCGGTCGCCGAATGCCGGAAGCTCGTCGACGACATGGTGCGCACCGTCCGCGATCTCGCGCTCGGCCTCAGGCCGAGCATGCTCGATGACTTCGGCCTTCAGCCCGCGCTCGAATGGCACGTGCGGGACTTCGGTCGCCGCTTCGGCATCCCGGTCGAGTTGTCAGTCGATGGTGACCTCGAGCTCCTGCCCGAGCAGCACCGCACCTGCGTCTACCGCTCAGTGCAGGAGGCGCTCACCAACTGCGTGCGCCATTCGCGCGCTTCCCGCATCGACGTGTCGGTCGTCCGGAAAGGTGATGGTCTCACTGTCACGGTGGCCGACGATGGTATCGGATTCAATCCGGCGCAGCGGGCGGGCGGTCTCGGTCTGCGCGGCATCGAGGAGCGGGTCCGCGATCTGCACGGCATTCTGACCATTCGCAGCGCCGCGGGTGCCGGTACCACGCTCACAATGACGGTGCCGCTGCCGACCGAGTCCATGGAGGTCGTGCGTGCGCGTGCTGCTGGCTGACGATCACGGGATCGTCCGTCGTGGCTTGCGCAGCTTGCTCGAGACCGACGCGGGTCTGACGATCGTCGCCGAAGCCTCCGACGGCCTGGAGGCGCTGCGGCTCTGCGAGGAGCACGCGCCGGAGCTGCTCATCGTCGACATCGGGATGCCGAAGATGAACGGGATTGAAGTCGCGTCGCGGACGCAGAAGCTCGAGCGCCCGCCCGCGGTGATTATCCTGAGCATGCACTCGGACGAGTCCTACATCACGCGGGCGCTGGCCGCGGGCGCGCGCGCGTATCTCCTCAAGGATGCGACTGACGAGGATCTCCTGCCAGCCGTACGCGCGGTGTCGGCCGGAAAGCCGTACTTCAGCCCGGCCGTGACCGCCGTGCTCGTCGAGGACTACATGCGCCAGCTGCGCGCGCGGGGCCTGTCCGACACCTATCACCTCCTGACCGACCGTGAGAAGGAAGTGCTTCAGCTTCTGGCCGAGGGACGCTCGAACAAAGAGGTGGCCACCTTGCTCGATCTGGGTCTCTCTACGGTCGAGACGCATCGCGGCAACATGATGCAGAAACTGAACCTGCACAACACGGCCGAGATCGTCCTCTACGCGGTGCGCAAGGGGATCATCGTCTAACGTGCAATGCTGAATGCTGAGTGCTGAATGCTGAAGTAAAGGTTGAAGGGTAGTGTGGCGCGTACATCGGCTTACGCGTAGGCCGCGCCGACCAGAATCTTGCGGATTCGCAGGTAGGGCGATCCGTGCGAGATGCTGTTGGTCTGGGTCGGCTGCCCCTTCGCGTCGCCACCGGTGCCGTGCATTTCCCACGATTCCTTCCCGGAGATCGCGTCAAGATTTCCCCAGAAATCAGTCGTGATCGCGTTGTAGGTAACGTTTGACACCATCCGGGTCTTCTTACCGTTCTTGATTTCCCAGAACGCGTTGCCACCGAACTGGCCGTTGTAGCGCTGCTGATCGATCGAGTAGCTGCCGCGCCCGTCGATGAGGACGCCGTCCTTCGTGTCGGCGATGATCTCCTCAGGGGTTGGTGATCCCGCTGGTCCCGCGTCGAGATGCACGTTGGGCATGCGCAGGAACGGATAGTCGCGCCACGAGTTTGCCTGAGTGCAGCCGCGGCTCTCTTTCTCGCCAACGAGGTGCGCCATCTCGCGGTTGGTCTGCAGGCCGACCAATATGCCGTCGCGCACGATCGGCCACTCCTGTGTCTTCACGCCATCGTCGTCGAAACCCACCGTGCCGATGCCACCGGGCTTGATGCGGTCGGCGGTCACGTTGAACAGCTTCGAGCCGTACTTCAACTTGCCGACGTCGGCCAGCTTGACGAAGCTCGTGCCGGCGTAGTTCGCCTCGTAGCCGAGGATGCGGTCGAGCTCTGTCGCGTGGCCGACGATCTCGTGGATGGTCAACATCGCGTGCGACGGAGTGAGCACGAGGTCCTTGACGCCCATCTCGACCGGCTTCGCCGTGCAGAACTCTACCGCCTCGGCGGCGATGCGTTCCGCGCTCTCGAGCATTTTCGCCGCCTCGGCGACCTCCCAGCCGCCGGTCATTGGAACGGCGCTGAACGTGCGCGACCTCGTCTGTCCATCCTTCCGGGCCGTGACCGTGAACGACGGTGTCGTCGTGAAGATTTCCTGCTCGATGTACGATCCTTCCGAGCTCGCGAAGTACTTCCACTCGTGCTCGAGCTGCACCGAGGCATTGACGTTGGTGACTTCTTTGGTCTTGATGACCGCGTCGACAATCTTCTGAACGAACGCCTGCTTCTCGTCCTGCGCAACCTTGCGCGGGTCCGTCTGGAACGGGCTCGCCCAATACTCGGTGTAGGCCGGCACCGGCGCAAGCTTCACGTCCATCCGCTTGGCGATCGCGCTCGCCTTGGCGACTTCGGTTGCCATCCGGGTGATCCGGCGGATCTCGTCCTCGGTGACGATCGGGCTGCTGGCAAAGCCCCAAACGCCGCTGTGGATGACGCGGACGCCGAACCCGGCCGCGCCACTCGGGCCCGCGACGCCGCCGCCTCCGAATCCGCCGAACCCACCGCCGCCGCGAGCGCCCCCGCGTCCGCCGCGTCCGCCCCCACGACCACCGAATCCACCACCGAAATCTTCGAAGTCGCGGTGACCGCCGGTCGCGTTCACGCCGCTGTTCGTGGTTCGCGTGAACCGGATGTCCGCGTAGCTGCAGCCCTGCGTCTTTGCTTCGAGAAGAGCGATGTCCGAGAGGCCCTTGAACTTCGACTCGAGGACCTTGCCCGGCGGCGTCTGAGCAATCAGGTCACCGACGATGTCGCTGGCGGCGACCGCCATGCCAGACATCGCGACGGTTTTGACAAAGTCTCTGCGTTTCATCACTGTGATCCTTGCTGGCTCAAGGCTCAGGGCTCAAGGCTCAGGCTAAACCTTCGAGTACTTGTTCGACGCTCTTTCCTGAGCCCTGAGCCGGGGCCCTGAGCCCTGAGCCCTGAGCCGTGTCTCTGTCTACACCGCCGGCGAAATCGACGTCATGAAAAAGTCTTCGAGCCGCACTGGGGGCACCAGCGCCGTGCCGGGGCCGTCGTACGACTCGCCGGTGTGCATTGGAACGGGCTTCCCGATCGCAGTGATGTTGTTGTAACCGACGAGTGGGGACATGTTCCAGCGGAAGTTCTGGACGGGACCGGCAATCTCACCGTTTTCGATCAGGAACAGCCCGTCGCGCGTCATACCGGTGTTGAGCAACGTCTGAGGATCGACAGCGCGGATGTACCAGAAGAACGTCACGAGCAGGCCACGCTTGGTCGTCTTGATCATCTGCTCGACCGTCATGTCCGAGCCGTCCATTACCAGGCTCTGGTTGATGCTCGACGGTGTCGGGTCTTTCTTCTGCCGCTTGGCCCAGGCGCGATCGTAGGCGAGAGTTTTGAGGACGCCCTTCTCGATCCATGTCGTCGGCTTCGCCGCCATCCCGTCGATGCCGATCGGCGTCTGCCGCAGTACAGGATTTCCGATGTCCGTCCTGAGCGTGAACGCCTCGCTGAACAGCTTCTCGCCGACCTTCGTCGTGTCCGGTTGCCTGCCAGTGAAGTAGTTGCCGACGGCACCTTCCGCGGTCCGGGCGTTGAAAAGGCCAGTCATCAACGAGAGAAACCGCGCATTGGCCCGAGGCTCGAGGATGGTGGTATAGCGGCCGGGCTCGATCGCGCGAGGCTTCTGGCTCTTGAGCGCCTTGTCCGAGGCGATTTCGCTCAGTTCGGTCGCGTTGATCAGGCTGACGTCCTTGATGCCCGTCGACCCGGCCCACCCGGAGCCGCCGCCGTCCTTCGTGCGGCAGGTCAGAATGAAGCTCGCCTCGGCGTACTGGTAGTACGCGAAGAGCCCCTTGGAATTGGCCGTGCACGTCGCTTGATGAACCTTCGGGACGTACCCGGAGCCGATGACGCCTTTCTTCTGGCAGACCTCCAGGCTCTCTTTGACCATGCGGGCGCGCTCGGCCGGCCCGAAGTTGACGCCGCTCGGCAACGCTGCATCGACTTGCATGTAGTCCTGCGGACCCTCGACGAGAGGCAGGGCCTCGGGGTTCTCGCGCGCGTCCTGCGCGCGCTTCTGCGCATCTTCAACCGCCGCTCTGAGCGACGCTTCGTCGAAGTCCCGAGTCGACGCCGTCGCCGAGCGCGTGCCGACATACACCGTCACGCTCAGGTTGCGGTCGTACTGGACCATGTTCGCGGTGATGTTGGAGTTCGCGAAACGCGTCGCTGAGCGCTCGCCGCCGTTGAACTCGACTTCGATCGCATCGGCTTTCGCCATGTCGATCACTTTGTCGGTGATCGCTTTGACTTCTTCGCGTGAGTACATAAGTGAAAAAAGACTAGCACACCGGGGATGGCGGCTCAGGGCCCAGGGCTCAGGGCTCAGGCAAGATCGCCGAAGAGGACCGAAGGGTTGCTTGAGCCTTGAGCCGTGAGCCTCGAGCCTGACAAGTCAGTGGCCGTTGGTCCGGCAGGCGCAACCGGCGCCGCCAGCGCCACAGCCGCCAAACGAGGGTTGCGAAGATGCGTTGCCGGCGCGTTCTCCGACACCGACCATCCCCGGCCTCGAGAGCAGCTTGCCGAGATTGACGCCCTGACATCCAGGGCAGGCCGGCTTGCGCTCGCTCGTCACGAAGGTTTCGAACTCTCGCCCGCAGTCCTGACAGAGGTACTCGAAGATCGGCATGGATCGATTGTAGCCGAGAGCGCGCGTTTCGTGGCCGGATGGCGCCGCGCCGTTCAATCGTGCCGAAGCACCAGGATCGGGTCGATTTGGCCTGCCCTTCGCGCTGGCCGCCAGGAGGCAAGGCCAACGACGACGATGACGAGGAGGGTGACGGCCACGAGCGTGGTGGGATCGGTCGGCGTCACACCGTAAAGCTGGTCGGCGATGAAGCGCCCCAGCGCCAGCGCCGCCAGAAGCCCGAGGAGCACACGCCCACGGCCGTCATCATCGCCGCCTCACGCAGCACGAGCTTGTAAATCTGCCGCCGCGTAGCGCCGAGCGCCACACGAACTCCAATCTCTGGCAGACGCAGCACGGCGTTGACGACGCTGAAAACCACGGTCGCGCTACCGATCGTCAGCGCGAGGAGCGCGACGATCGTGAGCGACAGCGCCGGCGACCGGCGGATGCGCCGCCACGCGTAACCGGTATCCTGACGATAGTCTTCGAGCCGTCTGGTGCCGCGCTCGTCTCGGCTTCGTTCTTTCAGGCCCTCGAGCCCGCCGAAAGCAAGGCGCGCTTGACGCCGGGCTTCGGCCGCCGGCAACCCCTGGCGCTCCAGCGCTTCCGCCTCACGCTCGAGGTGCGCCTCGATCTCGGCTTCCATCTCACGATCGAGGTCGGCGCCACGGGTGAGCGCCCGGAGGCGGTATCGGAGGTCGTTCAACAGCTCGGCCAGCATGGCGCCCTTTCGTTCGGTTGGGACCTATCCGTGTTGTCCGTGTCGTCCGTGGCTCAATTCATGTCGAGCACGAAGCCGACCGCGGCGGTGAGCCGGGCCCAGTCGTCGGCCCCCGACGAGAGCTGTTTCCGGCCGGCGCGTGTGAGCTCGTAGTACTTCGCCTTGCGATTGTTTTCAGAGGTGCCCCAGCTCGCGGCGATCCAGCCGCGTCGCTCGAGCCGATGGAGAGCGGGATAGAGCGACCCCTGCGGAATCTGCAGCGCTTCGCGCGAGACCTGACGAATTCGCTCGGAGATGGACCAGCCATGCATAGGGCCGAGCGAGACGGCCTTGAGGATGAGGAGATCGAGAGTGCCTTGCGGCAGGTCGAGGCGTGGTTCAGTCATGGCTCCCCTTTGCGCTTCTACAGGAAGCTACCACCCCTCTCATGCAGAAGTGCAAGGGGAACAAAAAAGGCCGCGGCCTGGCGCCGCGCGTTACGACTTGGCGACCGCGACCGCGGCCGGTCTGAGGACCTCGTCGCCAATCCGGTAGCCCTGCCGGACGACGCCAATAACTGTTCCGTCCTGTTCAGGCGTCGCGGCCGGTACGGTGCTGATGGCTTCATGGAGCGCGGGATCGAAGCGCGCGTCGGCCGAGTCGATTGGCGTGACACCCAGACCCTCGAGTTTGCTGAGGAACTGCCTCCGCACCATGTCGACTCCCTGGAGCAGCGTCTCGCCGGAGGCGGATATGCGGGCCGCCTCGAGGGCGCGTTCGAGGTTATCGAGCACTTCGAGCAACTCCGAGATGACGTCCCGCCGGGCACGTTCGACGTCCTTCGAGATCTCGCGGCGCAGCCGCAGGCGCATCTCGTCGAACTCGGACGAGGCCTGACGATACTTGGTCAGGTACTCCTGAATCTGCTTGTCCTTCTCGGCGACCTTCTGCTCGAGTTCCTCGACGTAGGTCGGCTTGAGGGAGGTCGTGGCGCTTCCGGTTGAGGAAGACGGGGCGTCGGCATTCGCCCACCAGCGGCGGTCGACGACCTTGACGGGAATCTCGTGTTCTTTGTCTGAATCTGGCATGGTGGCTTCGGTCCGCATTATTCAAGCGCTCGCGGGGCCCCACTTTTATCACAGCGCTTGGGGCCCCACCCCCAAGCGCTGCCGTTCACGCTTCGCGTTCACGGCGGCTCACGGCTGTCGCTCGCGGCAAAGCTCGCCGTAGCCTTGGCGAAGGCGAGGCCGCAGGCGCTGCTGCTACGCTATCACCGGTGTCTTGGGCGGCGCTGAGGCTTCAAAGCTGAACTCGAGCTTGCCGTCCTTCATCGTGATCGTCACCGTTCCGCCGCCTTCGAGCCGCCCGAAGAGAATCTCGTCGGTCAGCGGATCGCGGACCTCGGTCTGGATCACGCGGGCGAGCGGACGCGCGCCGTAGACGGGATCGAAGCCCTTCTCGGCCAGCCAGGCCCGCGCTTCCGGCTCTAGATTGATCGCGACACGACGCTCGGCGAGCTGCGCCTCCAGCTGCAGGATGAACTTTTCGACGATGGTTTCCATGACCGCCGGCGTCAGCGGTCCGAATGACACGATCGCGTCGAGCCGGTTCCGGAACTCCGGGCTGAAGACCCGCTCGATGGCTTGTTTCGACCGCTGCTGCGACGTTTTCTGACGCACTCCCTGGACGTGCACGGTCGTGCCCGACTCGGCAAACCCGATGCTGCCGGCGCTCATCTCGCGTGAGCCGGCGTTCGACGTCATGATCAGCACGACCTGACGGAAGTCCGCCTTCCGGCCGTTGTTGTCGGTCAGCGTCGCGTGGTCCATCACCTGCAACAGGATGTTGAAGATGTCGGCGTGCGCCTTCTCGATCTCGTCGAGCAGGACGACCGCGTACGGATGCTGGCGGACCGCGTCGACGAGCAGGCCGCCCTGTTCGAACCCGACGTAGCCCGGAGGCGCGCCAATCAGCCGCGCGACGGCGTGCTTCTCCATGTACTCGCTCATGTCGAAGCGAAGGAACTCGTTGCCAAGGTGCAAAGCCAGTTGCTTGGCGAGTTCAGTCTTGCCGACACCCGTCGGTCCCGTGAAGAGAAAACTACCCGCCGGCCGTTCGGGCTGTCCGAGGCCGGCTCGCGCGCGCTTGATGGCCCGCGCGACAGTGGCGACGGCCTCTTCCTGCCCGAAGACGACGCGCCCGAGCGACTCTTCGAGCGACCGCAGGCGATCCCGATCGGAGGAGGTGGCTTGCTTGGCTGGAATCCGCGCCATCCGCGCGACGATTTCCTCGATGTTCGCGGCCGTGATCTCGATGGCCTCAGGCGACGCGTTCGAGTCCGATGCCGGTTGACCAGGCGGCAAGCTTTTTTCAGCGCTCGCGGGGCCCCACCCCCGCTCGCTCTCGCTCGGCGACTTCGCGCCTCGCTCGAGCCGCAGGCGCCCCATGCGGCTCTTCGCGCCCGCTTCGTCCAACACGTCGATAGCGCTGTCCGGCAGCTTGTAATCGCGCAGGTGGCGTGCCGCGAGCTTTGCCGCCGCCTCGATCGCGTCATTGGCGTAGCGGACGCGGTGGTGGCCTTCGTAGCGTGACTGCAGCCCTTGGAGGATCTTGACGGTTTCCTGAATCGACGGCTCGTCGATCACGATTTTCTGCAGCCGCCGCGCCAGGGCGCGGTCCTTCTCGATGTGCTTGAACTCTTCGTGCGTGGTCGACCCCACCAGCCGCAGCTGGCCGCTCGTCAGGATTGGCTTGATGAGCGTCGCCAGATCCATCGTTCCGCCGGTCGTCGCGCCAGCGCCGACCGTCGAATGAATCTCGTCGATGAAGAGGATCGGCAGAGGACGCTTCGATAGCGCATGGATCACTGCCTTGAAGCGCTCTTCGAAGTCGCCGCGGAACCGTGTCCCCGCGAGCAGCGCGCCCGTGTCGAGCGAGAAGACCTCAGCGCCCTCGAGGATATCTGGGACGTCCTCCCCGAGCAGCCGCGCGGCGAGGCCTTCGGCCAGCGCCGTCTTGCCCACCCCGGCGTCGCCGACGAACACGGGATTGTTCTTGCGCCGCCTGCAGAGGATTTCCATCGTCCGCTGGAGCTCGTCGGTCCGGCCAATCAGCGGGTCAAGTTCGCCGGCCCTGGCGCGGGCCGTCAGGTCGGTGGCGTACGCGGCCAGCGGGTCGCGCGAGGTCGCGCCGCCGCGATCGCCAATCCCCGATTCGGCCTCGGCGGCAGCTTCGCCGGTGTCCGGACCGCCAGGCGCCGAGGGAGGGATTTTGGTCTTGCCGTGGGTGATGTATTCGAGGACGTCGAGCCGGGTGATGCCCTGTCCGGCAAGCAGCTGCGCCGCGTGCGATCGGTTTTGCTGCAAGGTCGCCGCGATCACGTCGCCCGAATGAACTTCCTGGCGGCCGGCGCTTTGAACGTGCAGAACCGCCGTCTGGAGCACACGGCGGAACGCCAACGTCTGCTCGGGTTCCTTCTGCTGACCGCGAGCGAACTGCTCGACCGAGTCCTGAAGGTACTTGTCGAGATCCCGCCGCAGCTGCGGCATGTCGGCGCCGCAGGCCGAAAGGATTCGCTCGCCGTCGGGGTCGTGCGCCAGGGCGTACAACAAGTGCTCGAGCGTCAGGTGCGTATGACGCCGCGCGGTGGCCTCGCGGTAGGCGACGGTCAGGACAATTTCTAGTGCGGGACTGAACATTTTTTTGGTTTTGTCGTGGGGCCCCACCCCCACGACCTGTCGTCGCTTCGCTCTCGCTCGCGACGGTACTACCAGCATTGGGGTGCTTTTAGTTGTGATTCTGTCGTGGGCTCTATCTCGTACGACTCCTCAGCACCACTTCAGGTTCCGTCCGTCCGTGTTATCCGTGTTATCCGTGGTCCTATTCCGGTTCCATCGCTGCCAATAGCGGAAACCCGCTCTCGCGCGCGAGGTCGATGACCGTCGCGACCTTTGTTTCGGCTACTTCATGCGGATAGACGCCGCAGAGGCCCTTCCCCTGCGTATGCACGGCCATCATGATGCGGTACGCCTCAGCCGGCTGCTTGTGAAACACGTTTTCGAGAATCTCAATGACGAACTCCATGGTCGTGTAGTCGTCGTTGATCAGGAGGACCTTGAAGAGCTCCGGCTTCTTGGTCTCCTGTCGTGTCCGTTCGAGCACCTGGCCGTCGGTCTGCCGCTCAATGTCACCCATGCCTATCCCCATGATCTTAACAGGCTTACGATAGAATCCGCATTTTACGGACGGTACAAGCTGTCTCATAAACAGCGCGAACGAGCGGAAGCGAGTGAGCCACGCGAGCGGAGCGGGGCGTCGGGGTCCCCGTGAGCGAGCGTGTAAGGGGTCCGGGGGACAACGTCCCCCGGATGAGACTGGTTCCGACATGAGCGTGCTTACGGGCGGCATCGACTATCTCGATCTGAATTTCCTGGGGCGGCCCGGCATCATCGCCGCGGCCGTGCTGAAGGGCGCCAATGGGGTGGCGCTCCTCGACCCTGGCCCGTCGACCACCCTTGACGGACTGCTCAAGGCTCTCGAAGCGCAGGGGATAGCGGTTCGAGACGTCCGGCAACTGCTGCTGACGCATATCCATCTGGATCATGCGGGCGCAGCCGGATTGCTCCTGAGGTCGAATCCCGACATCGAGGTGTTCGTGCACGAGCGCGGCGCACGTCACCTTATTGATCCGTCGAAGCTCGTTGCGAGCGCCACTCGGCTCTACGGCGAGGACATGGATCGACTGTGGGGCGCCGTCCTGCCGGTGCCTGCGGCGCGCGTCAGGACGCTATCGGGCAACGAAAGGCTATCGGTTGGTGGCCGCGAGCTCGAGGTCGCAGACACGCCTGGACACGCTTCGCACCACGTGAGTTATTTCGATCGCTCGAGCGGCATCGCCTTCGTGGGCGATACCGCTGGCATTCGGCGGGGGGCCGGATCCTACGTCATGCCGCCCACGCCGCCTCCCGATATTGACCTCGAAGCGTGGCGCACCAGCGCCGACCGAATATTGTCATGGGACCCCGACACGGTGTTTCTGACACATTTCGGTCCGTTTCGAGGCGCTCGCCCTCATTTTCAGGAGCTCTTCGAGCGGCTGGAGTCCTGGAGTGCCATCGTCCGGCGGCTCCTGTCCGATTCGACGATCGACGCTGAGGAGCGCGAGCGGCGGTTTGTGGAGGAGGTGCGCCAGGACATCCGAAGAACGGTTGGAGAGGTTGAAGCTGAACAGTATGGGCGGGCTGGCCGTCTCGATTACTCCTGGCAGGGGCTCGCGAGGTATTGGCGGTCAAAGCGCGGATGAGCCGTATACTCGGACCTGCAGACCTCCGACCGCTGCGAACGCTCGCGAGGTTGGTCACGACAATTGAATTCGGACTCTAGGGGCTCCAGCGCCATCCGGCGATTCGTTTTCGGCCAGAACCCTCGGCGCACTGCGGTCCGGGTGCTCGTCCTGGGGACCATTAGTTTCATCCTCTTCAGGTGGGTACTGATTCCGATACGGACCGAGGGCAGCAGCATGCTGCCGACGTTCGCGCCGGACCGGCTGCATTTCGTCAATCGCTTGGCCTATGGAACGACGACAGCGCCGTCGCGTGGCGACGTGGTCGCGATTCAGATGGCCGGGCCCCACGTCGTTTATGTCAAGCGCATCATCGGATTACCAGGAGAGCGAGTCGCGATCACGGCTGGCCAGGTGCGCATCAACGGCACGACGTTAGCCGAGCCGTACGTTCAGCACCGGCGGCCTTGGGATTTCGCGGAAGTGGCACTTGGGCCGCATGAGTACTTCGTGATGGGCGACAATCGCGGCATGTCAGCCGGCGAACACGACTTCGGGCGGGCGCACGCGGATCGCATTCTCGGCAAGGTCGTCTTCTGATGCGACGCCCCGCAGCCATTGGCCTGGCGGTGACGGCGATGGCCCTCGGCGCCTGGTTTCTGCTGAAGCCAGCAGACGAAGGGTCGGCCGTTCGTGCGCGGCTTCTGGCGTTCGCGAACCTGGTCAACGGAAGTCCGGTCGATGGTCAGCGTCCCGAACTGCGTAGCAAACAGATAGGCGCGTTTTTCGCGGAAGACGTCGATGTCGACCTCGGTCAGGGCGCGGCGCCGATTCGGGGTCGGGACACGGTCGTCGGGATGGCTCAGCGCCTCCAACCGCGCACGGCGGCGTTCCGGTTGCAGTTCGAGGATGTCTCGGTTGCGATGGCGCCTGGCGGCGAGGCGGCCGACGTCCGCCTGACCGCCGCGTTCATCAAGCGCACCGTCGGGACCGGCGATCAAGCGCTCGATGCGCGCGAGTTCGCGATTGGCATGCGACGCGTCGGGGTCGACTGGCAGATCGCCCGCGTGCGCGCCGTCGACACGTTGGCAAAGTAGCGCTCTCAGCGCACAGAGGAGATTGACCGCGATGGCGTTGAAGGTTGGAGATGAGGCCCCTGATTTCGAATTGCGGAGCCACCGCGGCGGCACGGTGAAGCTGTCCGATTTTCGCGGCAAGCGGCAGGTCGTGGTGGCGTTTCATCCGCTCGCATTCACGCCTGTCTGCGCGGCCCAGATGTGCGGCTACGAGTCGGAACTGAGCCGATTCGAGGCCGCGAATGCCGCCGTGCTCGGGATCAGCGTCGACGCCCAGCCTGCGAAGGCCGCCTGGGCCAAGGCTCTCGGCCCGATCTCGTTCGATCTGTTAAGCGACTTCCATCCCCACGGGGCCGTCGCCGAGAAGTTCGGCGTCTACCGGGCGAACGACGGCATCTCCGAACGCGCAATCTTCGTGGTCGACATCAATGGCCGGATCGCCTGGGCGAAGGTCTACGAGATCCCTCAGCAGCCGGCGAATGGCGAAGTCTTCGCAATTCTGAATGCCGAATGCTGAGTGCTGAAGTGAATTTCGAAGACTTGGTACTTGCCAAATTCGAACTTAAGTTTGAACTTGGCAAGGTCGAACAGACTTCAGCATTCACTTCAGCACTCAGCATTCAGAATTGCCTAGAGTTGCCGTAGCGCAGTGACGACCGGCATGCGGGCGGCGCGGATCGCCGGGAACAAGCCGCCGATGAGGCCCATGATGAGCGCGAAGAACATCCCCTGCGCCAGTAGCGACGGCGAAACCTTGAAGGCGAACGCCACCTGGCTGAAGGACTGAAAGTTCATCGTCGCCGTCTGAAAGCCGTCGAAGGCCGCCCAGGCCAGGAGTCCGCCGATCAGGCCGCCGACCAGACTGAGGAGAACGGCCTCGACCATGACGGACACCACGACCGGACTGCTGCCGAACCCGAGGGCGCGGAGCGTCGCGATCTCGCGCGTGCGGTTGGCCACCGCCGAGTACATCGTGTTGATGGCGCCGAAGATCGCGCCGAGGCCCATGAGCCCCGCGATGCCGAACCCGATGGTTCGGATGATGGTCTGCATCACTTGGGACTGCTGGGCGTAATAGTCCGGCTCACGAATCACCGTGACCTGCAGCCTTGGGTTCGTCGTGAGCGCATCCTTGAACGTTTGAAAACTATCGACAGACTCGAGGCGGGCGATGACCGACTGATACGAGTTGCCTCGTCGATACGCCGGCTGCAACACCTTCGCGTCGCACCAGATCTCCGATTCGGCGACGCTCCCGCCCGCGTCGAAGATGCCGACGACCTGCCACGACGACTCACCCCACCGCACGGACGTGCCGATCGACAATCCCGCGAACTGCCGTGACGCGGAGCGGCCGACGACGATCTCGTTCGTTCCAGGTGTAAACATCCGCCCTTCGACGATCTTCACCTGGGGACGTACTCTCAATGCGATCGGTGTCAAGCCACGAAGCGGCACATTCGCGTCCGTGCCCGACCGCTTGAGCGGATGTCCGACGATGACGAAGAGCTCGGGGGAGGCGTGTGCGCCTTCGGGACCTTTTTCAAGCGCGGGTGCTTCCGAGATCAGACGTGCTTCCTCGCCGCTGAATCCGCTCGTCATCTCGGTGTCGCTGCCCGATCGCAGCACGATCACGGTCTGAGGATCGCCGGTTCCCTTCATCGTTGCCTGAAAGCCATCGGCAATCGAGAGCACGGCCGTGAAGACGATGACGACGCCACCGATGCCGATAATCGCCACGATGGAAGACCCGAGACGCTGAGGGATTGATCGCAGGGTCACGCCAGTGATCGCGAAAATCTGAGACAACCAGTTCATGTGAACGTCCTGTCACAGAGGCCAGGGGCCTCCTGATTAGCTTCTCCGGAGCGCGTCAACGATCTTCAACCGGCTCGCCTGAAACGCCGGCAGCATGCCGGTGCCGATTCCGAGCGCGAGCACGAGGATGGCCCCGAGGACTACATCGCGGGGCGGGAAGTGAAAGATCGGCAGCATCCCTCCCGTCGGATCGCCACCGACGGTGATAATCGTCCACCCGATGAGCAGCCCGAGCCCTCCCCCGAGGAACGCGATGGTGCAGGATTCGAGCAGCACCAGCCAAAGGATCCTGCCGTCACCGAAGCCGAGCGTCTTGAGCACGCCCAGCTCGTTGATGCGCTCGCGAACGGATTGCGCCATGGCATTGCCGGTAACGAAGAGGATGAAGAACATGACGACGCCCGTGATCGCCATCATGATGCCGCCGATGTCGCCGACCTGTTTGGCCCAATCGGAGATGAACGCCTTTTCCGTCGCCGTCTTGGTTTCCGCCGGCGAGTTGGCGAACATCGCATCGATCTTCTTGGCGAGTTGATCCGACGTCGCTGGATCGGCGACCCGGAAGATGTACCACCCGACCTGATCGCCCAGCGCGGGTAGCTTGCGCATCACTTCGTTGAGGTAGTCGAAGTGGAAGAAGAACTGCGTCTTGTCGACGCCCTGCTTCGCCGAATCGTAGATGCCGTCGATGGTGAACTCCCAGGCCCCTTCGTGCACGCGCGAATAGATCGGGGCGAGCAGGGGGACCCGGTCGCCGACCTTCCACCCGTACCGCTTGGCGAGATCGGCGCCGATGAGCGCACCGGTGCGGTCGGCGAACCACGTCTTCTTCTGCTCCGCCGGCACCTCGAACTCTGGATACATCTGCAGCCAGCTCTCCGGCTCGACGGCCATGCTCTGGACGAAGTTGGTCGGTTCCTGGTAGTAGCCACCGAACCAGTTCGCGTGGGTCACCTGCTTCACGCCTTCCGTGTTCCGGATACGCGCTTCATAGCTTCGCGGCAGGGACTGAATGATCGAGACCTTGTGGATCATCATCAGGCGATCGGCGCCTGCGACGTCCACGCCCATGCTGAAGGCGGCTCGGATCGCCATCAACGCGCCGAACAGCACGAACGCCACGACGATGCTCATGACGGTCATGAAGGTGCGGATCTTGCGGCGCATCAGGTTGCGCCAGACCAGTGGCAGGAATTTCATGCGGTCACCGTTTCCTCGACGAGGAGGCCTTTCTCGAGGTGGAGCGTGCGGCGGGCGCGATCCGCGGCGTGCGGGTCGTGCGTGACCATCACGATCGTCTTGTTGTAATCGCGATTGAGCGTCTGCAGCAGGTTGAGGACTTCGTCTCCAGACTTGCGATCGAGGTCGCCGGTCGGTTCGTCGCAGAGCAGCACGGTCGGGTCGGTGACGATCGCCCGGGCAATGCCGACGCGCTGTTCCTGACCACCGGACAGCTGCCGGGGGTAGTGGTTGGCGCGCTCCGCGAGACCGACGACGGAGAGCGCCGTCTGGACGCGCTTCTTGCGATCGGCGGCGCCGAGTTTGGTGAGCAGCAGCGGCAGCTCGACGTTGCGCGCCGCAGTCAATACCGGCAGCAGGTTGTACATCTGGAAGACGAACCCGATATGGCGAGCCCTCCAGGCCGCGAGTTTCCCGCCCGAGAGCGTGTCGATGCGATCGCCGGCCACTTCGATCGATCCCTTGGTCGGCGTATCGAGTCCGCCGATCAGGTTGAGCAGCGTCGTCTTGCCCGACCCTGAGGGACCCATCAGCGCAAGGAAGTCACCCGTGGGAATGTCGAGCGTGATGCCCTGAAGCACGTCGATCTGCTCGCTCCCCCGATAGTAGACCTTGTGCAAATCCCTGACTTTGACCAGCGTGTCCATCAGCGCTCCTTTGACCCGCCTTGTTACCGTTCCCGAACGCGCGCGCCGTCGGCGAGGGTGGCGACGCCCTCGACGACGATCCGCTCGCCCGAGTTCAATCCCGAGACAACTTCGACCTGATCGGCCTCGGTCGCGCCAGTCGTGACGGCGCGTCGTTCGGCCCGATCGTCGCGGACGACGAACACGACGCTCTGACCGGCTTCGCTGCGAACCGCGTCCTTTGGCACGAGCAGCCGGGGCTTGGCTGACGCGTCCGGCACTTGTGTTTCCCGCTCGTTGAAGAACGAGACCTTGACGCCCATGTCGGGAAGAATTCGAGGTTCGAGCGATTCGAAGCCGATCCGTACCCGCACCGTGGCCTTCTGCCGGTCGGCCGTCGGAACGGTCGTGATCACGTGGGCGGGAATCCGCCAGTCGGGATACGCATCGAGGATCGCTTCCACGGGTTGGTTCGGCTTGACCCGGTTGATGTAGCTCTCGCTGACGTCGACCTCGATTTCGAGCGACGACATGTCGACGATCGTGCAGATGCCGGTGCGTGTGAACCCGCCCCCGGCCGATACGGGCGAGATCATCTCGCCAGGCTGTGCGTCCTTCGAGATGGCCACGCCGTCAAACGGCGCGCGCACGACCATGTCGCTGAGGTCGACCTCGAGCGAGGCGACCTGCGACTCTGCCACGGCGACCTGCTGCCGCGCCAACGCGATCCGCGCCGTCAGCGATTCGACGGACGCCTGAGCCGTGTCGACCTCCGCGCGTCCCACGACCTTCTCCTGCACCAGCTGGTTGAGGCGGTTGAACTGGCGCTCGGCTTCGCGAAGCCGGGCTTCATCCTCGGCCGCCGCGCCGCGAGCCGCGGTCAGCTGCGCCTGGGCGGTGGCTCGCGCCGCTCGGACCTGCGAATCGTCCAGACGCGCCAGAACCTGCCCCTTCTTGACCGCCTTGCCTTCCTCGACGAAGACCTCGAGGACCTTGCCGGTCACTTTTGACGACACCGTGGCGCGCCGGCGGGCCGTCACATATCCCGACGCGTTGAGGACCGCGCCGGGCGTCGCTCCACCAGAGACCGCCGTGACGACCGTGGTCTTCACGGTCGCAGCCTGCGCGCCCTGGCTCCAGAACCAGCCGGCAGCCGCGCCCGCGAGCACCACAACGACGACCGCGAAGATCCACCCGCCGCGCCGTTTACTGCCGGCGCGCGCGTCGTGATCGATCTTGAGAGAGGCCAGTTCGTCTTTTAGGGTCGCCACGGATTACTCAGAAAGGAGGTTGCGAAGCCTCGAAGAATACACCAAATCTGTAGCCGGCGAAAATTCCACGAACCACCGGTCTTGAGTATAGCTATTTCTACGTTGGGAACCCCGAACCGGGTCAGGCTAAAGCGGCGAGTGGCGGGGAACCGACGGTAAACGGGGGAAACCGGTTCAGGGTTCAGAGTTCAAGGTTCAAGGTTCAGAACCTTGAACCCTGAACCTCTTGAACCAATTAGCGAAGACTTCCCACCATCCAGCCGCGGGACATGTAGTCCGACATCGTGATGCCGAACAGGATGAGCAGCCAGACGAACCCCGAGGCGGCAACGACCCAGGTGAGCCGCGAGCTCCAGCGTACGCCCATGAAGAAGAGGATCACGAGCGCCGCCTTGGTCAGCGCGATCGCGAGCATCACGATGTTGTTCAAGAAGCCGAAGTCGACGAGCGCCGCGAGATACGTCAGCACCGTGCCGACGATCAGCGCGACGAAGACGGCGTAATAGATGCGGACCGGCGCGATATGACCAGACATGAGTGCCCTTTAGTGACCTGCTGAGTAGTGCGCCCCGATGAGGTAGAGCAGCGGGAACAGGAAGATCCAGACGATGTCGACGAAGTGCCAGTAGAGACCCGAGACCTCGACCGGCGTGTAGTAGTCGGCGTCGAACTTGCCCCGCCAGGCCATGATCGCGATGACCGACATCATGCCGAGACCGATGATCATGTGGACGGCGTGCAGGCCCGTCATGCAGAAGTAGAGCGAGTAGAAAATCTCGGCGCCCGCGGGATACTGACCGGGCCAGACGAAATGCGGACCGGGCACCAGGTTGTGTGTGAACTTGTCGGTGTATTCGACGACCTTGACCCCGAGGAAGGCCGTTCCGAAGATCATCGTCGAGACCAGCCAGAACACCTGCGTCTTAGGCTTGGCGCTCGTCTGCGCCGCTCGGACCGCCATCGCCATCGTCAGCGAGCTGACGATGAGGACGATGGTGTTGACCGCGCCCCAGAACTTGTTGAGGTGCGCGCTCGCCTCCTGGAAGGCGGTCGGATTGGCCCACCGGTAGAGCAGGTAGGCCATGAACAGACCGCCGAAGAACATGATTTCGGTGACCAGGAACACCCACATCCCGAGGGTCGAGGCCTCGAGCTGCTGCGACATGTCGTCGAAGTGGTGCTGCAGCTTGGGATGATGCGGATGCGGCGCATGCGGCTGCTGGGTCTGGCCGACGGGTGGCGAATGAAGCGGCCCCGGATAGTGCTCGGCACGCGAGTGCAGGTCAGACAATGCCGACCTCCTCGCTGGGTCCATACTGATGGGTCCCGTGCGTGACGATCGGCGTCACCGCAAAGTTCTCCGTCGGAGGCGGCGAGGGGATCTCCCACTCGAGCCCTTGCGCGCCCCACGGATCCGCTGCGGCCTTCTCGCCCGCGAAGAGCGAATACGTGAAATAGATCAGCGGGATGAGGTAGCCGACCGCGAGAATCGACGCTCCGGCCGATGACATCACGTTCCAGACCTGCAGCTCAGGGGGATACTCATGGTAGCGCCGCGGCATCCCGATGTAGCCGGCGACGAATTGCGGGAAGAACGTCAGGTTGAATCCGATGAAGATAATTCCCGCCGCCAGCTTCGACCACGGCTCCGAGTACAGCCGTCCTGTGATCTTTGGCCACCAGTAGTGCAGGCCCCCGAGATAGCCCATGATCGCGCCGCCGACCATGATGTAGTGGAAATGCGCGACCACGAAGTAGGTGTCGTGCACGTGAATGTCGAGGCCCATCGCGGCGAGGAAAAGGCCCGTCAACCCGCCGATCGTAAAGAGCCCGATGAAGCCGAACGCATAGAGCATCGGCGAATCGAGCGAAACCGAGCCCTTGTAGATCGTCGCGGACCAGTTGAAGACCTTGATCGCCGACGGAATCGCGACGAGGAAGCTGATAAACGAGAAAATCAGCCCCGCGTACACCGATTGACCGGCGATAAACAGGTGATGGCCCCAGACGAGGAACCCGATGACCGCAATGGCGAGCGATGAAAAGGCGATGAACGAGTAGCCGAAGATGTTCTTGCGCGAGAACGCCTGCACGATCTCGCTGATGACTCCCATCGCCGGCAGGATCATGATGTAGACGGCCGGGTGCGAGTAGAACCAGAACAGGTGCTGGAAGAGCACCGGATCGCCACCGAGGGAGGGATCGAAGATCCCCATGTGCAGCACGCGTTCTGCGGCCACCAGCAGGATCGTGATCGCCACGACCGGCGTGCCGAGGATCATGATCAGGCTGGTCGCGTAGTGCGCCCACACAAACAGCGGCAGGCGAAACCAGGTCAGCCCCGGTGCGCGCATGCGGTGCACGGTGACGATGAAGTTGAGGCCGGTCAGGATTGACGAAAATCCGGTGATGAAGACGCCGAGCGCGGCCAGGATGACGTGCGAATTCGCCGCCGCCGTGCTGTAAGGGGTATAGAAGGTCCAGCCCGTGTCGACGCCGCCGCTGAGCGCCGCGGTCAGTGTAAAAAGGCCGCCGAGGATGTAGATGTACCAGCTCAGGAGGTTGATGCGCGGAAACGCCAGGTCCTTCGCGCCGATCATGATCGGGATCAGGAAGTTGCCGAGCGTCGCGGGAATCGAGGGAATGAGGAAGAAGAAGACCATCACCACGCCGTGCATGGTGAACATCTTGTTGTAGCTCTCGGAGGTGAGGAGATCCCCCGCGGGCGTCAACAGCTCCAGACGAACGAGCAACGCGAAGAACCCGCCCACGGCGAAGAACGCTGTCACGGAGATGAGGTAGAGCAGCGCGATGCGCTTGTGGTCTTTCGTCAACAGCCAGGACGCGATGCCGTGGCCGTTGTTGAGGTAGTTCAGAGTATCCATAGGCTTGCCTTGCGGCCTGCTCGCCGAAGCAATCGTTCGTAGGCGATCAATTGCAGCAGCAATGTCTTCACCGGCCCCTGTGCTGGGCGCCCGGCAGCTGACAAGTGTTGCACGTTTCCGAGAATGAAGTCGCTGCGGATGGACATCGCTCGAGTCGATTCGCCTCGGCCGGACGGCGCATGCCGGCGGTGGCCCGCTCCTATAATGTGAAATCTTTCACAAAATATCAAACGGGGCACGTGCCGAACCAGAGATTCGACGACAAGCCGTTAATTATCAGCATTTAACTGACATCATGAGCTCGGCCTTTCGAAGTGGTTGAACGGGCCATGCGCCGCTTCGCGGCGACAGAACGATCGCGTTTATCGTGTCAGGCGATCACTCCATCACACGGTCGATTCTCCACGACGTCGATTCAAAAGTCTGGCCGCGCGAGCCTCGTGCATTTCGAGACCGCAGATCGATCCCATGAGGATCCATTGGGCCGACTACTTCGACGGCAAGTACTTTCACGCTCGTCGGTCAAGGTTGGGTACGGTGGCGAACTTTTCCAATCCCGTCGCGCAAGGTGAGGGCTCTACCCGCCTCCGCCGCGAAGCGGCTTCGGCGAGCTCTCGTCCGCCTTCGCGCCTGTTCGATCGTGCGCGCGGAGGCGGACGCTTGACTCCCACGATGCGCGATGGTACAAAACGGCCACTCTTCAAACTCACACGCAGGGAGACGGCTTGGCCCAGACGGAAGCAGAGCTGCTCGACAACCCTGTTGCGGGCCGTCCCACGCTCATCCTGCGCTCGCCGGATTTCCACTCAATCACCGAAGTCGTCGCGGAGCCCGTCGAGCGGCGGACGCCGATCGGCTGGTGGCTGTTCTTCATTCCTTCGCTCGCGCTCCTTGGCCTTCTCGGCGTGGCAGTTTCGTGGCTGTTCTGGGAAGGGATCGGAATCTGGGGGCTCAACGTCCCCGTCGGCTGGGCGTGGGACATCACGAACTTCGTGTTCTGGGTCGGGATCGGCCACGCCGGGACCCTCATCTCGGCGATCCTTTTCCTCTTTCGCCAGAAGTGGCGCACCTCGATCAACCGGTCGGCCGAGGCGATGACCATCTTCGCGGTCATGTGCGCCATGACGTTCCCTGGGATTCACGTGGGACGCGTCTGGGTCGCCTACTGGATGTTCCCAATCCCGAACCAGATGGGCATCTGGCCCAACTTCAGGAGCCCGCTTCTCTGGGACGTCTTCGCGGTCAGCATCTACGGAACCGTCTCGTTCCTATTCTGGTACGTCGGGCTGATACCGGACCTGGCGACAATTCGCGACCGGGCAAAAACGCGCAACCGGAAGCTCATTTACGGGTTCCTGGCCCTCGGATGGCGTGGCTCGGTGCGCCAATGGCAAAATTACGAAACCGCTTACCTCATTCTTGCAGCCCTCGCGACGCCGCTGGTCCTATCGGTTCACTCGATCGTCTCGATGGATTTCGCGGTCTCCATCCTCCCTGGTTGGCACACGACGGTCTTCCCGCCGTATTTCGTCGCCGGCGCGATCTTCTCCGGGTTCGCCATGGTGCTGACGCTCATGGTCATCTGCCGGAAGGCGTTCCGCCTCGAGCACATCGTCACCCTCCGGCACTTCGACTACATGGCGAAGATCATGCTCGTGACCGGGACGATGGTCGGCTACGCCTATGCCACGGAGTTTTTCACCGCCTGGTACAGCGGGAACCCTTACGAGCTCTTCACGTTCCTGAACCGCGCGCTCGGACCGTACGCCTGGGCCTACTGGATCATGGTCAGCTGCAACGTGATCAGCCCCCAGATCTTCTGGTTCAAGAAGGCGCGCACGAGCATCCCCATCCTGTTCGTCCTGTCGATCGTCATCAACGTCGGCATGTGGTTCGAGCGGTTCGTGATTATCGTGACGTCGCTGCACCGTGACTTCCTTCCTTCGGCATGGGGCTACTTCACTCCCACGATGTGGGACATCGCGTGCCTGCTTGGAAGCTTCGGGCTCTTCTTCACGATGTTCTGCCTGTTCGTCCGCTTTCTGCCGATGGTGGCCACCGCCGAGGTCAAGACCGTCCTGCCGCAGGCCGATCCGCATTCGCAGCCGCACCCCGAACGCGAGATCCGCAATCAAGAAGCACCGAGCCGCGCTGTGGCTCCGTTGGTCGCCGGTGCACAGTCCCGATGGAGCGACCTTGTGCCGCTCGTGGCGCGACTCCCGAAGGGGCCCTACTTCGGCATCCTCGGTGAATTCGCTTCGCCGGGGGACCTCCAACACGCGTGCGCGCGGGTGCGAGACGCGGGCTTCACCCGGTGGGACGCCCACAGTCCGTTCCCCGTCCACGGCCTCGAGAAAGCGATGGGGCTCCGTCGTTCTCCGCTTCCGTGGATCGTCCTCGGCATGGGACTGCTGGGGGCCGCGGGCGGGTTCGTCCTGCAGTGGTGGGTCCACACCGCCGCATACCCGCTCGTGATTAGCGGCAAACCGTTCTTCACCTGGCCCGCCTTTATTCCGGTTACTTTTGAATGCGCAGTGCTTTTCGGCGCGCTCGGCGCCGTCTTCGGCATGCTCGGCCTGAACCGGCTTCCAATGCACTACCATCCGCTCTTCGAGTCCAAGGTCTTCGAGCGGGTGACCGACGACGCATTCTTCATCTCGATCGAATCGTGGGATCCCCGGTTCGATCCGTCAGCCACCCGGAAGCTGCTCGAGTCCCTGGGCGCGCGAAGCGTCGAGCTCGTGGAGTCCTGAATGATTCACGAACACGATCGCCGGGCGTTGCGACCCGAGGAAGTCACCATCCCACCGGGGCATGTGTGGAATCGCATTCCGCTCATTGCCGCCGTCTGCGCGCTCCTGGGCGTGGTGGCCTGCGCGATCCTGGGGCCGGCGAATCCGAAGCAATTCTTTTTCTCGTGGCTCGTGTCGTTCTTGTTCTTTCTGAGCCTGGCCCTCGGCGCGCTCTTTTTCGTGCTGATCCAGTACGCGGTCCAGGGAGGATGGGGGATCGTAGTGCGACGAGTCGGGGAAACGATCTTCGCGACGCTTCCTGTGATGGCGGTCCTCTTCCTGCCGGTGCTCCTCGGCCTGCGTGATCTTTACGAGTGGTCCGTCCCAGGGGCAGCCGAGCACGATGCGCTGCTTCGCTGGAAGGAGCCATTCCTCAACGTGCCCTTCTTTCTGATCCGGGCGGCGCTCTACTTCGGAAGCTGGTCCTTCATCGCCCTCCTCTACTACCGCGGCTCCCGCGGTCAGGACGTGACTGGGGACCCCGGAGTATCGGCCCGCCTGCGCCGCCTCGCCGGGCCCGCCATCATCGTCCTCGCGCTGACTCAGACCTTCGCCTCCATCGACTGGATCATGTCGCTCACGCCGCATTGGTACTCGACCATCTTCGGCGTCTATTTCTTCGCCGGGTCCTTCGTGGGGTTTATCGCGCTTCTCTCAGTCGTTGTAGTGGCGATGCGCCACGTGGGGCTGCTCGACACGGTCATCACCGCCGAGCACCTGCACGATGTCGGAAAGCTCCTGTTCGCGTTCACGGCGTTCTGGGCCTATATCGCCTTCTCCCAGTTCTTCCTCATGTGGTACGCGAACCTCCCGGAGGAGACGTTCTGGTTCAAGACGCGCCTCGAGGGATCCTGGCTGCCGGTATCGCTGCTTCTCATGGCGGGACACTTCGTTATTCCGTTCTTCTTCCTGATGGGGCGGACCGTGAAGCGGAAGGGAGCGACGCTGGCCGTGGGCGGCGCGTGGCTCCTCGCCATGCACTTCGTCGATCTGTACTGGCAAGTCATGCCGACGCTACATCCCGAGGGGCTCCGTCCGTCGCTTCTTGACGTTGCCGCGCTTCTCGCCGTCGGCGGATGCTTCGTGGCGGCGGCGAGCTGGTTGATGCGACGGCAGGCGCTCGTTCCGCTGCGCGACCCGAGGCTCGCCGAATCGCTGGCGTTCGAGAACGTTTGAACGCGGATCGGCTGTGCTGTTAGTGGGCCGAGGCTGTGTCAGGGTTGCACAAACAATAAGGCCCGGTGTAGAGTCGGCCCAAAGTAGGATCAGTGGAGGGCAGCGTCGACGAGTCCAGCGGAGACGAGGTTTTGCGATAGCGGATAACTGACAACTAAGGAGCTGAGCATGGGCCGGACAGGGAACAGGTTGTGGCTGGCGGCTAGTGTGGTTGCGGTGTCGTTCTGGCCGGGCGTCGCGTTCGCGGCCTCGACCATAAGCGGAACCGTCACCTTCGATGGGAAGATCCCCGCCCTCAAGCCGCTCTCCATGGACGCCGACCCCGCATGCGCAAAGAAGCACTCGGCTCCTGTGCCCAACGAAATGCTGACCCTCGGCAGTGGCAACACGATGGGGAGCATCATGGTTTGGGTCTCGAAAGGGCTCCCGTCCGGGAAAACGTATCCTGTTCCCAAGACTCCGGTGGTTCTCGATCAGAACGGCTGTCAGTACAAGCCGCACGTGATGGGAATTATGGTGGGTCAGGCCTACAAGATCCTCAACTCCGACGGTGTCCTCCACAACGTCCACACGCTTCCCACGGTCAACAAGGCCTTCAACCGGGCGATGCCTGCGACGCTCAAGGAAGCGACCACGACGTTCGACAAGGAAGAGGCGATCTTCCACATCAAGTGCGACGTTCACCCATGGATGAGCGCCTACATCGCCGTATTCACCCATCCTTTCTTCTCGGTGACGGGCACGGATGGGAAGTTCACGATCTCTGGCCTCGACCCCGGGACTTACGAGATCACCGCCTGGCACGAGAAGCTGGGGACGCAGACAGCGTCGGTCACGGTGGGCGCCACCGATACGAAGACCCAGAACTTCAAGTTCACCGTCCCTGCCGCGAAGTAGCGATCCGGAGAACAGCCGCATGACTGATCCAGCAGCTGTCGCACCGAAGCCGCACGTCGCGCACGAAGCCCATCACGAGGAGCTCGGCTTCTGGCGCAAGTACGTCTTCTCGACCGACCACAAGGTCATCGGCATCCAGTACGCGATCACCGGCCTCCTGTTTCTGCTCTTCGGCTTCTCGTTGATGATGCTGATGCGGTGGCAGCTCGCCTACCCCGAAACCGCGCTGCCGCTCATCGCCAACCTCTTCGGCGAGGCGCGCATGCCGGGCGGGACGATGCTCCCTGAGTTCTACAACGAGCTCGGGGCGATGCACGGCACAATCATGGTCTTCATGGGGGTGGTCCCCCTCGCCGTCGGAGGATTCGGGAACTTCGTCGTCCCGCTCCAGATCGGAGCCCAGGACATGGCGTTCCCGAGGCTGAACATGGCGAGCTACTGGTTCTTCTTCCTCGGCGGCCTCACGATGCTGGGCAGCTTTTTCGTTCCCGGCGGGGCCGCGCAGTCCGGGTGGACGTCCTACGTGCCGCTCGCCGACCTCGCTGGCACCGGCCAGACGTGGTGGCTCATCGGGATGATCTTCTTGATCACGTCGTCGCTCCTCGGCGCGATCAACTTCATCACGACCATCATCCAGCTCCGCGCCAAGGGGCTCACGTTCATGCGATTCCCCTTCTTCGTGTGGACGCAGTTCGTCACGGCCTTCCTCCTGCTCCTGGCCTTCCCGCCGCTCGAGGCCGCGGGAGTCATGCAGCTGATGGATCGGCTGGCCGGCACGAGCTTCTTTCTCCCGAGCGGCCTCGTCGTCAGCGGCCAGGTTGTCAACGTGGCCGGCGGAGGCAACCCGCTCCTCTGGCAGCACCTGTTCTGGTTCCTGGCGCACCCGGAGGTCTACGTTCTGATCCTTCCCGCGATGGGAATCGTGGCAGAGGTCATCGCGAACAACACGCGGAAGCCCCTGTGGGGCTATCGTTCGATGGTCTACTCGCTGGTTTTCCTCGGCTTCATGTCGTTCATCGTGTGGGCGCACCACATGTTCATGACCGGCATGGGGACGACGATGGCGGCGTTCTTCCAGACGACCACGATGATCATCTCGATCCCATCGGTCGTGATCCTCACGGCCCTGATCATTTCGCTCTGGGGCGGATCGATACGCTTCAACACGCCTATGCTCTTCGCGACCGGCTTTCTCCCGATGTTCGGCATCGGCGGGCTCACGGGACTTCCGCTGGCCTTCAACATCGCGGACATCCCGCTGCACGACACGTATTACGTCATCGGCCACTTCCACTACGTCGTCGCTCCAGGGACGATCTTCGCTCTCTTTGCGGGGGTCTATTACTGGTTTCCGAAGGCAACCGGGCGGAAGATGAACGAGACGCTTGGCAAGATCCATTTCGCCGGCTCGTTCGTCTGCATGAACGTCGTCTTCATGCCGATGTTTCTCATGGGGTTGGCCGGCGTCTCGAGGCGGCTGTTCGACGGGGGGGCGACCTACGACTTTGCGCAGCCCGTCCTCCACTGGAACGTCGTGTCCTCCTGGGGCGCGTGGATCATGGCGATCTTCCAGATTCCCTTTATCTTCAATTTCTTCTGGAGCATCTGGAAGGGGGAGAAGGTTGGGGATAACCCCTGGCAGGCCACGACCATCGAGTGGGCCGCTCCCTCGCCTCCGCCGCACGGTAATTTCGCCGTGGCGCCGGAAGCGCACCGAGGGCCCTACGAATACAGCGTTCCAGGCGCGGCCAAGGACTTCGTGCCGCAGCACGAGGCGTAGCGCGAGTGAGCACAGCGAACGAGCCACACGAGCGGAGCGGGGCGTGAGGGGCCCCCGCGAGCGAGTGTGTAAGGAGGTCCGGGGGACAACGTCCCCCGGTTAAACAATGGACATTCCATACACCGTCGAGGTGCGCCGGGACACCGGCCTCACCAACGGCAAGATCGGGATCTGGCTCTTCCTCGCATCCGAGGTCATGCTGTTCGGGGCCCTGTTCGCGAGCTACATCCTGATCCGGACGGGGTCGCCGAGCTGGCCACGGGGAGACACGATTCTGAACGTCCCGTTGGCCACGTTCAACACGATCGTCCTGATTCTGTCCTCCGTCACGATGGTCATGGCCTGGGCGTCGCTGATGCGTCGCCGCTTCGGGACCTATCGGATGTACATGGGGGCGACGATCCTGCTCGGGGGCGTGTTTCTCGTGGTCAAGTACTTCGAATACACTGCCAAGTTCGAGCACCACCTCTATCCCAGCACCAACAACTTCCTCGCCATCTACTTCACCCTGACCGGGCTGCACATGCTCCACGTCATGGGCGGGATGGCGGTGAACGCCTATTTCTGGGGCCCCGGCGCGAAGCAGTGGAAGACGAACCCGGAGTGGTTCACCAACCGGGTCGAGCACTCGGGTCTTTTCTGGCATTTCGTGGATCTGGTCTGGATCTTCCTGTTTCCGACCCTCTACCTTCTGTAGGCAGTATTCATGACGACCGACCACGCGGCTGACATCGACAGACACGTCAAGGTCTACATCACGGTCTTCGTCGTGCTGATGGTCCTGACGATCGTCACCGTGGCGATCTCCCGGCTCCACCTTTCCGTGCCGGTTGCTGTCACGGTGGCGCTCCTCGTCGCGACCATCAAGGGATCGCTGGTGGCGTGCTACTTCATGCACTTGATCTCCGAGAAGAAGCTGATTTACGCGGTCCTCGGGCTGACCGTGGCCTTCTTCATCGCGCTGCTGTCCCTTCCCGTCCTCACCGTGCACGACGGCTACTGGATTCACGAACCGCCGAGCGGGGCGCAGAGCGTTCCAGCCACGAGTCCACATCAATGAACCTCAGGCTGGTCCACGCGGTGCTGATCCTCCTGTCCGCAGTCCTGGCGGTGGTGTTCGGGGTCTGGTGCCTGGGCCAGTACGGGCGGGATCACGAGATGGCGAGCCTGCTCGGGGCCGTCGCCGCCTTCGCCGCGTCGTTCGGCCTGGTCGTCTACGATTCGTGGTTCCTGCGCAAGACGAGGACACTGCGATGAAAGCAAGCAGGATCCGAGGGGCAATATCGACGGCTGCGGCCGTCATCATCGGCGGAAGCTCGACCGTCCTCGCCTGCCCGGTGTGCTTCGGGGCGGAGGAGAC
Source organism: uncultured Acidobacteriota bacterium (assembly GCA_963773005.1). Taxonomy (GTDB): domain Bacteria; phylum Acidobacteriota; class Vicinamibacteria; order Vicinamibacterales; family 2-12-FULL-66-21; genus DATBJJ01. Next base: position 1,039,474 of record CAVYZR010000006.1, on the reverse strand, counting down.
CTCGATGGTCGACGGAACGAGGATCGGCATCCTCGTGATGCTGACCATCACGTTTGCGGTCCAGGGCGGGTTCCTGGGCTTCTTTCTCTATCTCCGCAAGCGCGCGAAACGCATTGCGGACATCGAGCTCGACACCGAATGGTCGGAAGCTCCAAAGGTAGCCGAGAACACCATGACTGACTGGCTCGGACTCCCGCCGCTCGCCTCGGCTCACGGCGGACAGATCGACAACATGATCGGCTGGACGCACGTGTTCATGCTCGTCCTGTTCGTCGGCTGGGGAGGCTTCTTCCTCTACTGCCTGTTCCGCTTCCGGCAATCGCGGAATCCGGTCGCGGACTATGCCGGGGTCAAGTCGCACAGGTCGACCTATCTCGAGGTCGGCGTGGCGGTGGTCGAAGCGGTTCTCCTGTTCGGATTTGCGATCCCGTTGTGGGCGGCGAGGGTCGATCGCAGGCCCCCGGACAGTGAAGCGCTGGTTGTTCAAGTCACCGCAGAGCAGTTCGCTTGGAACGTTCACTATCCCGGGCCCGACAGGGTATTCGGCCGCACGGACATCAAGCTACTCGACCTCCAGGCGAACCCCCTGGGACTCGATCGCTCCGATCCTGCCGCGAAAGACGACGTCACGACCCTCAATCAGCTCTATCTCCCGGTGAACAAGCCGATCATCGTCAGGCTCAGGAGCAAGGACGTCATCCACAGCTTCGGCGTGCCCGAGCTTCGCGTGAAGCAGGATGCCGTGCCCGGCCTCACGATCCCGATCTGGTTCGTCCCCACCGTCACGACCGCGGAGATGCGGGCCCGGATGGGGAAGCCCGAGTTTCAGTACGAGATTGCCTGCGCGCAGCTCTGTGGTTTGGGCCATGCCCGGATGCGGGGATTTGTCACCATCCAAACCGCCGAGGAGTTCCAGACGTGGATGGATGAAAAGATCAAAGAGCAGAGCGAGGCGGCAGCGGACCCCTTCAAGCAGTAGGCGCCTTAGCGATTTCCCCGGGCCGGCCGTCCGCAACCACGTCAAGGTCGCGGATCACTTCTGCAGGACAGCCTGCCAGTTCGAAACCACCGTCAGCCGCGGCCGCTCCTGCCCCGGAGTGAGGATGATCAGGAAGCGCTGCCCGTCGGCCGTGACGTCGAAACTCGATGCCCGGCCAGGGCGTGTCGCCGGTCGGAACAACTCGCGCGGCGTGCCGCCCTGGAGACCTTCCGCGGTGGACTGCAGTGCGGCAGCCATTATCCGGCCATCCAGGCTCTGGTAGTAGAGCTCCCTGCTATCGCCACGCCACCTGACGGTGCGCGCCCCGTTGGTAGAAACCGGCCGGCGATCGTGCGGCGGCCGCTCTCCGGGGACAAAGGCCTGCACGTACACCTCGAATCGGCCGGACTCGTTTGCAGTAAACGCAATCCATCGTCCGTCTGGCGAGATAGCGGCATCATTCTCCGTGGAGGGCGTGCGGACGACCGAAAGGGGCGTGCCGCCTTCCGACGGGACCGCCAGAAGGTCCCCGAGCTCCGTATAGACGATGTACCGGCCGTCGCGACTCCAATCCTGAACCATCTTGTAGTTTCCGCCGTCGGTGAGCCGCACGGGGTCGCCTTCGCCCGAAGCCTGCATGCGGTAGATCTGAGCCACGCCGCCGTCGCGCGCGGATGAGAACGCCAGTTGCTTCCCGTCAGGAGCCCAGGCGGGCGACCCGTCCCTGGCGGGATCGGTGGTCAGCCGGCTCGCCACGCCTCGCCCGAATTCCTGTACCCAGACATCCAGATTGGGGAGCCCCGCTGACGTCGTGCCCCATTTGGCGAATGCCATACGCCCTGCTCCCGGCGCCAGTTCGAGGTTCCAGTACGTCTCCTCAGGCGCCGCTGTCTGTTGCTTTCCATCCCGATCCACCCAGACGAGGGGCCGCTTCGTGTACGTCGAGCCGGGGAAGTGCGCCAGCAGTCCGCCGTCCGACACCCAGAACGCCGGCCGCGAATTGTAGATGTTCACGCTGACGTCTTCGGCAACAGCGGACGGATCGCCCTGGAGGTGGAGCGAGTCCTCATCGATGCGCTGCGCCAGGAGTGTCTGATCCCGCATCCACAGGAGATAGGCGGGATGCGTTGCGCGCGGCGGAACGTACATGGCTTTGGCGGCCGTCCGCAGCACCTGTGTGCGCTCGCCTGGCTTGTCGAGGGAACTGGCATAGACCCCTTGCACGTCGGCATTGTCGCTCGCCACGAAGTACATGAACCGGTTCCCGTCAGGCATGAATTGCGGGAAGCCGTGGCCCGTTTCCCCACGGGACCGGTCCGCCGTCGTCACGAGCGTTGGCGTGCCGCCAGACGCGGAGACCCGATGCAGGCCGGCCGCGCCGCCAAACAAAATGATGGCATTGCGATTCCAGGTCGCGCCGCCGGGGGCTACACCGATCGATGCGTCGCACAGCGTGAGCGGCGCACCGCCGACAATCTCGATCCGTTTTAGCTTGCCCTCGGTGAAGAATGCAATCGATCGGCTGTCCGGCGACCATGTGGGAAAGAGTGCTTTATCGGTGCCTTGCAGGGGACGCTCCCTGGCCGAATCCAACGGGCGGAGCCACAGGGATGCTGCATCGCTTGTTTCCGGCCCGGCAGAAAACACGACGTACCGTCCGTCAGGCGATGGTGCGACGCTGTCGTAGAGGTTGGTGAAACTCGTCTGCGCCGGAGGCTCGGCCAGGAATCGGATCGCCTGCAGTTCTGGGGCGGCTTCCTTCCGATCGATCGAGCGTCCGAATAGAGACAAGCCGGTTGCCGCTACACCGGCGCCGGCGAGTCCCGCGGCCACGACCATCCACGCTGGCCAGCCGCGTGAAGGAGCTTGAGGCGCCTTCGTCTCGTCCGTGCCGCCCCGCCAGTCCTCCTCAATTCCCGTCAGTTCGTACGCGAGATCGGCGGCGGACTGCCAGCGATCGTCCGGATGCTTCGCGAGACATTTTCGCAGCAGCCGCTCGAGGTCGCGCCGCGTCTTCGTCGGCAAGGCGGGCTTCACGCCTGAAAGGAGGCCAGCCATCGCCGGGTCGACGGTCATGACGGCCGCAATCACGGCCGCCTGACTCTCGCGCTCGAACAGGCACCGGCCTGTGAGCATCTCGAACAGGACGGCGCCGAACGAGAACACATCGCTGCGCCCGTCCACGTCGCGTCCTTCGAGCTGCTCGGGCGACATGTAGAGGAGCGTACCCAGCATGACCCCTTCGCCCGTGACAGGGGGCGATGTCAGCGTCGCAAGGCTCGCCACCTCGCCGGCCGGCGTGCGGGCGACCAGCTTTGCCAGGCCGAAGTCCAGCAGCTTGATGCCGCTCTTCGTGAGCATCACGTTGCCAGGCTTCAAGTCGCGATGGACGATGTTCTTCCGGTGCGCGGCGCCGAGCGCCTCGGCGATCTGTATGGCGTAGCGAAGTGTCTCGTCGAGCGGCAGCGACCGCGGCAGACGCCCGAGGCGCTCTGCCAGCGTCTCGCCCTCCAGGTACTGGATGACCAGATAGTCGAGGCCATCGTCGTGGCCCACGTCGTAGAGGGCGCAGATGTGCGGGTGGTCGAGCGCGGAGATCGCTCGTGCCTCGCGAGCAAAGCGATCCTGCAATTCCGGACTGACGGTGGATTGCGAGCGGATGACCTTAATCGCGACGGTCCGATCGAGACGAGTGTCGCGCGCACGGTAGACCTCGCCCATTCCGCCGGCCCCGATTGGCGAGAGGATCTCGTACAGGCCCGAGGCGTCGTCCTGCGGCCAGCGGCATGAGCTCGTCATCCAGTTCCCGGCCGCGCAGTTCCAAGCTGTACGGCCCGGTTCGAAACGCGACCCCATCATAACGCGCCGATTCAGCGTTGAAGCTGTTATCCGGCCATCGGCTAGAACGCGGCGTCGGGTGCAGCGCAAGGTTAGGCGGCACTCGCGGCGCCCCCAACACGAACGCTACGGGCCACACTTCCCGGATGGCTTCCAGTCGGATGGAACACCCCTCTCCTGAGTCGAATCATGGATGACCAGGGCAAACGCCCGCCGGAGCGTCGTACCGGTTACGTTCAGTTCCATTGGAACGTTCGGTGGTACCGTCATGGTTTGTCCCGCGCCAGCCCTATTCGCGCCTGCGGGAGTCTCCAGGCACTGCTCTCCCGCGAGCACATACCAGCCCTCAGGGCCCGGGTGTGTGTGTACTCTCGAACTGTCGCCCGGCCGCATGACCGCGTACGAGAGAACGGCACTATAACTCTTTGCTACTGGAAGCTGCAGCGGTCCGACCACGGCGACAGCTTCACCTCCACGCGGAGCGGTGTCGCGCGCCCCAAATTCAGAGAGCCACACGCGGCCGTCTTCCTCCACAACGATTCCTGTCGCACTCCTGGCCGCCTCGGCAGCCTTTCTGCTTCCGAACGCGTAGAGATGCCAGTAGACGACCGCCTGAGGGAACTGGAGTGCCTTGACCGTGCCGATGTTGAAGCAGCCAAACTCGGGCCGCTTCTCGCCCGGCGGCACGTCCACGCAAGCCACTTCGGTCAAGTGCTCGTGTCCGGTCGTGCGGGGCGCCTGAGCCAGCAGCTCTCCCGTTGTCCCTGTTGACAGTGACAATACGAGCACGACGAGGTTGAGGACGAATGGAGTCCTGATCATGACGTCGATTATCGACCGGGGGGCTTCGCCCCGCCGGACCCCCCATCGCCGTCGCTCGCGGCGTCCCCTTCGCCCCGCTCCGCTCCGGCGGGGCGCGCCTGCGGCGCGCCTAACCCAAACATCTTCGGTGTCGGCATGCGTGCGCGGATCCGCTCCAGTTCCTCGGCCGTGACGCGGCTGAAACCGTTCCTGCGGCAGGATTCTTCGACGGCCCTGACGACCATGCCCCGCACGAACGCCGGGATTTTCTTGATGCGCGCAGCCGCCGCATCGTCCCAGGCAATCGTCGTCGTCGACTCGGCGCCGTAGTGGATCGCGGAAGTCCCGACGGACGGACGGCTCTGGATGGCGAGAAGGGGAGAGCCGACAAATTTCCCAGGAGTGTGGGTGCAGAGAGGGTCTTCGGCCATCAGATCGCCGCTCATCCCGTAGGCTCGGGCGCGGCAACCGCCGCAGTGGCCGTTCATCTCGCACTCGCCGCATCGCCCGCCGAGCGAGGTGCGGCGGCGAATGCCGGCGAACAGCTCCGAGGATGTCCACAGGTCGGCGAGACTCGAGCTGCGAAGCGTCCCCGCGAAGACCGGGAGATAAGGGCACGGAGTGACATCTCCGTTCGGCCGTATTCCCATGTAATGGGTTCCCGCCGGGCACCCGCCGGCCCCTCCGGAGTAGGTTCTGATCGGAGACGAACCGGGCCACGATGGCCGGGCCTGAGCTGCGTCGAAGGGCGCCCTCCCCGATTCGGCATCCGCCGGGATCGGATCGGAGTGAGTGTCGGAATTTTCCAGAACGGTTTTGATGTAGTGCGGAGCGCACTTCGCGTTCACGAGCATCCGGCGGTCGTACTTCCGCTGGATTCGGTACAGTGAGGCGAGCACCTCGTCGTACTGCTCGGGTGTCAGGTCCGAGACGAACTGCCCGCGGCCCGTCGGTACCAGGAAGTAGAGGTTCCAGACCTTGGCCGAGAGGCGATCGTGCGCGAAGTCGGCAATTGCTTCGAGCTCGCCGATATTGTGCGAGCCCGCGGTCGTCTGCACGATGAAGGGGAGCCCGGTCCGGTTCAGGATCTCCGCTCCCTCCACCGTGTTTTTCCAGGCACCCCGGACCTTCCTGAAGCGGTCGTGACGATCGGCATCGAGCGCATCGAGAGAAAGCGAGAGCCCGCGCGCTCCGGCCTCCGCCAGCCGCCGCGCCACGTTCTCCGTGATGCGCACGCCGTTGGTGCCGACGACGACCCAGAGTTCACGCTCCGCCGCGCGCTGCACAATCTCGAGGATGTCCCGCCGTAGGAGCGGCTCGCCACCCGTCAGGATCGTCACGCATTCGGGCGCGAACGCGGCAATCTCGTCGATGACCCTGAAGCATTCCTCGGTGCCGAGCTCACTGCGGTCGGCGAAGTTCTCCGTGCCAACCTGAGGCGCGCCGCCGGCGTCGAGATAGCAGTGCTCGCAGGCGAGGTTGCAGCGGTAGGTCAGGTTCCAGGAGACGACGTAGGGTCTTGCGAATGCGTTCATCGTTTATTAGACCGGGGGCTTCGCCCCCCGGACCCCCTACGCGCTCACTCGCGGGGACCACGATCCCCGCCCCGTTCGCGCGGGCGCGCCATTGGCGCACCTACATGCCAAAGAAGTCACGGGCGGCATCGAGGATCTTCTCGTCCACTTCGAGAGACCCGCTGTCGCGGGCGAATTTCTCGATCCCCGTTTTTGCCATGGGACGAACGAATTCGGGGATGTTGGCGAGCCTGGCTTCTGCGGCGGCCGTCCAGCGAACGGGAATCGGTTCGCCCGGGCGAACGGCGTCGGTGCCGGGGATCATCGCCGAAAATGGGCACTTCCCGTTGGCCGCCGCGTCGACCTGGGGCCCGATGCGGACTCCGAGTGATTGCACGACCTGTGTCTCGTAGGCATTGGTGAGCATCGCCATCTCGTAGCCGCATTCAGGACACGAGTAGACGACCGACAGCGAGCCGCGCTCGGGCGGGCCGACGGACTGGAGCTTCATCGGGCTGTCGCAGGGGACGCAGAGGAACTTCATCGTCGAGGCTCCTTTTCTGGCCTGGCCGGGTTATCGAGGACATCCAAGAGTCGCTCCGCGATCTGCGCCAGCGCGAGGCCCACGGGGGTTTCGTGCGGAGCCGCGAGCGGGATCCCCAGATCGCAGTGACGGGCAAGCTCCGGATCGAACGGAACCGTCCCGAGGCAGGGGATTTCCAGTTCCGCAGTTTCCGATGCCGATGAATCAAAGAGCGGCTTGATGGCGTTGCAGTCGCGGCAGTAGTAGCCGCTCATGTTTTCGACGTAACCGAGGAGGCGATTGGGCCCCTTCGACAAGGCTGCCACCGAGCGCGCGACCACGCCCCGCGACACCTCGGAAGGGATCGTCACGAGCACGAACGACGTCCGCGGCCCGAGAAAATCGGCGTACTGCACGGTCCGCTCGGCTCCCGGCGGCAGATCGAACATCAGCAGATCGAGCGTTCCCCACTCGAAGGACCCGAGGATCTCACCGAGGAGAGCGAACTCCCTCGTGGCGCGCCACGTCTGAGACTCTCCTTGCGTGGAGCTCTCGAACTCGAGCGCCTCCGACTCCGGAATCAGCGAGCCCATCGAGAATACCCCGATGCCGTTCCGGGTCCGCGGGAGCGCGACCTTGTCGCTGCCGGGAACGAATAGCGCCCCCTGGACGCCTGCCATACGGGCCTGGGAGGGGCCGTTGAAGTCCGCGTCGAGGATCGCAATCCGGAGCCCCCGGGCGCGCAGCGCGCCCGCGAGATGCAGCGTCAAGGTGCTCTTGCCGACTCCCCCCTTGCCGGAGCCCACGGCGACGAGATGACGCACCCCGGCGAGCCCGTCGGTGATGCGGGTGCGCTGCTCGGCAACTTGCTCGAGGACTCTGGACCCTCCGTCGCCGGCGATGTCGTGGTAGCTCTTCACGTTATTGACGTTCCAAGGTTCGATAGCTTACATCGTCCCGCGCCGGCCGCGAAGGATGATGTCTCGGCGGAGCCCAAGCGCCGCCTAGAAGACGGTTCGAGATCAGAATCGAAACACGAGCCCCGCTTGCGCGTTGACGATGACCGGCTCGAAGCGGACGGGATCGAGTCCCTCGAGCAGGTCTTCGACGACTGGCGGCGCGTCCGCGACGCTGAAGCGCAGCTCGTACTCGCGGAAGTAGAAAATACGCACTTCGCCCATGAACGCAACCCGGCCGCCGCCGATGCGGAGCCCGGCGCCTCCGTTGACACCAAATCTATGCTCCGATTCTCCCGGCGCAACCTCCAGGCGTAAGCGCGGCGCGATGCCGCTGACGATCGGGAAACCCGCCACCTCTGCCGACAACGGAACTGCGCCTGTGATGGTGATGTTCGGCAGGTAACTGAAACCTCCGGACACGACGAGACAGATGGGCCCTGGCGTTCGCAGCCGTGCATTAATCGACAGGAGCTGAAACCGGTCGGCGTCGAACTGCCCGTCGCCAACGGTGACCGATCCCGTCAGGCCTTGAAAAGGGCCGGACGATGCGCGGACGTCGTATCGAGCTCCCGGTCAGATCGAATGCCACCGCCGTCGAATCGATGCGCCCTTCGATGCCGAGCACGCCGGCCTCGAACGCCAGCGCGCCGCCGACGACCAAGCCTCCGTTGGCGGTGATCTCCGGGCTACCAGAGACGGTCACCTCGGCGCCCGGCAGCGACGGCACCGATGGCCGGAGGGTGAGCCGCTCGTCGTACACCGGGTACGCCGAGCCGACGAAGATCGTCAGGTCGACCTGGGCAGAGGCTCGCTCCGCCGTCGACAGAAACACAAGAGAAACAAGAAGAAGACTGCCCGCGGTTCGTCGCTTCACGCTCGTTGACCTCCTTGGTGAGCATAACGCAGCGGCGACATGCCGCAATGTAAGCGACTTCGAGTATGGTGGTCGCCATGTGTCAGCGCCTGGTTCTTTTCCTCCTTGTTTCCGTGTCTATGGCGCTTGGCGCGGCTCAGTCCGCGCGAGGCACAGCTCCCTTCAATGACTCGATCAGAGTCGCCGACCTCAAGGCGGACCTGTTTTTTCTGGCGGGCGATGGCTTCAAGGGGCGGCTCGTCGGCACACCCGAGAACGCGTTGGCGGCCGAGTTCGTGCGATCCCGCTTCGAGCGCGCCGGTTTGAAACCAGGCGCGCCCAACGGCTCGTTCATCCAGGCCACCAACCTGATGATCGCCACGCTTGGCAGTAAGAACCTGCTCGAGCTGGCCTCGGCGGACGGCACGCGACTCGAGTTGAAGCCGGAGCAGGACTTCTACCCACAGCGCTTCAGCGCCAGCGCCTCGGTCCGCGCGCCGCTGGTCTATGTAGGATTCGGCATCCACGCGCCAAAGCTCGGCTACGACGACTACGGCGACCGCGCGAAGGGACGCATCGCCCTCATCCTCGAGCACGAGCCCGGCGAGCGGGACCCGAACAGCCCGTTTGACGGCGTCGTCACGGCCGAGGCTGCCGTGCCCATCAAGAAGGTTCTGGCGGCTCAGGAGAAGGGCGTGATCGGCGTGCTCTTCGTGACTGACATCCACAATCATCCCGACCCGGTGAATTTCGAAGCGGCGGCCCGTGCCTTCTGGCCTCTGCAGCCGCCGCGCATCGATCGCTTCACCCTGACGAGCTGGGCGGACCGCGTGCGCATTCCGGTCGGGCAGGTTTCACCTGCGATCGCTGAAATCCTGGTCCGCGGGACGGGGCGCCGGCTCGCGGATTTGTCCAGGGCCGCGGAAACGACGCGCGGCTTCCTGGCTCTCCCGCTCGACGGCATCGAAGCCACCTTGACCACCTCGGTTGATCGTCACATCGTGCCTGACCGCAACGTCCTTGGGTACATCGAGGGAGCCGACCCGAAACTGAAAGATGAGGTCGTCATCGTCTCGGCGCACTACGACCATGAAGGCGCCAATGGCGACACCATCCTTAACGGCGCTGACGATGACGGCTCCGGCACGGTGGCGCTTCTGGAGATTGCGGAAGCCTATGCGATGGCCGCGGCGGCGAACCAGCGTCCGCGACGCTCGGTGCTGTTTGCGTGCTGGGGATCGGAGGAGCGTGGGCCGCTGCTGGGCTCATGGGCGTATACGGAAGCACCGACGTTCCCGCTCGATCGCACGGTCGCCATGCTCAATATGGACATGGTGGGGCGCAACGAGGAAGTGCCGGTCGGTGGCGGTCCGCGCTTCAACGGTCTCGAAGTGCAAACGGCAGAATCGAACCGCAACGCGATGAACATTCTCGGCTACAGCCGGTATCCCGAGCTGAGCGCACTCGTCGAACGCGTAAACAAGGCCGCCTATGGGCTCGAGCTGAAGATGCGCTACGACAACAACCGGTCCAATCTGCTGCGACGCAGCGATCAGTGGCCGTTTCTACAGAACGGGGTGCCTGCGCTGTGGTTCCACACTGGCCTTCATCCCGACTACCACACGCAGTACGACCGGCCCGAGCGCGTCAACTACGAGAAGATGGAGAAGATCGCGCGCCTGGTGCATCACGTTAGCTGGGTGCTGGCGAATCAGGACGCACCGCCCAAGTAGGGTCCTAGGCGCTCCTTTGAAATCTTCGCCGGGTGGACCTTCGGAAATCTGAAGCGCCACAAATGATCTTCAAGTCCGATAGACTTGCCACGGCCCGGTCCGGCGACATGGGAGCACTCTGCGATGTCACAATGGCCGCAATTGTCCTGGCGTGGGATCCTTGCGAACGCGTGAGTGGATGCCGCTGAGCGAGAGTTGGACGCCAGGCATGGAATTGGGTTCACCCGGCCTTCGGCGGCGGCGGTGACGGCCCTCGAGAAAGATTGAGGCGTGAAGTTGTCAAGTCACAAATCGCTCCCTGAAATCGTGATGTTCGTTCGCCACGGCGAAAAACCCGCCCACGGCTCGCCACCGCACGGGGTCAATCATCACGGCGAGCCGGACGAGCACTCACTGTCCGTGCGGGGCTGGACCCGCGCCGGCGCGCTCGCGGGTCTCTTCGCCTATGCCCCCGCGAAGTCCCATCCCCATATCGTGCAACCTGGCCGAATATTCGCAACCAAGTCGACCCACGAAGCGAAGAGCAAGCGGGAGAAGTACACCGCGGCGCCGGTGGCCGAGCGGCTGAACGTCGACGTGGTGGACTCTTACGCACACGGCGACGAGAAGGACCTGGCCAACCAAGTGCTCGGTCAGTCGGAACCAACGTTGATCGTCTGGCATCACGGCACCCTGTCGAAACTCGTGCGCCACTTCCCCATCGCCAACATGGACGACGTGCCGAAGCACTGGCCCGAGGAGCGGTTTGACCTGATCTGGGTGCTGGTGCGTCAGCCTGGCGCGGAGCCGAAGTACCGCTTCGTCGTCGTGCCGCAAATGCTCCTGGTCGATGATCAAGAAAGCGTCTGAGCAAGTGCGCGATGTCTGAAGCACTCCCGAACGAACCGAAGGCTGAGAAGAGATCGCCCGAGGAGGAAGCCGCACACCTGCTGAAGAAGGCGGCGAAACAACAGAAGAAGGCCAACAAGCGCGCGAAGCATCGACTGAGCCTCGTCGCGATCACGGTCTCGGTGTTTTTTTCGTGGTTGGGCAGCACGGTGTTCGTGACGATTCACGCCATGCTGGCCAGCGAACTCGGGGTGTCGCACGGGCGGGTCAAGATCGCCCTGGCGAGCTATTCGGTGGCGCTCATCATGACCGCTGTCGCGGGTGGACGCCTGGCGGACATTCTCGGCGGCAAGCGCATGTTCATCATCGGCGGCCTGGCCTTTTCCGCTGCAGCGCTGCTCGGCTTGACGGTGACCAACCTGTGGTCGCTCGTGGCGGTTCGCGCGTTCGCGGGCTTGAGTGCCGCCCTGGTCCTCACCGCCACCGGCGGCGTCCTCGTATCGACCCTGCACGGCACGACACGCCATGACGCATGGCTGTTGTGGCGCGGCGCGGGCATGGCCGGCATGGTGCTCGGTCCAGTCATCGGCCCGCTCGTCGCATCCGGGTCAAGCTGGCGGTCGCTGTTCGTTGCCGACGCCGTTTTCATGCTGACTGCGGTTGGACTCGGGGCGTACGCGATGAAGGAGCGTCGTGACAAGGACAGTGTGTTCACGTTCGCCCTTCTGCTGCCTGCCGTGCTTCTCGGCCTCGGCCTGTTGAGCCCCTACCTGGCGTTGCTCATGGGAAAGGAAGGCGTGGCATCCTGGCCGCTCAGCGTGGCCATTGTAGTAACGGGCATCGCCTGCCTGTGGGGATTCGTCGTTCTCAACCGCAGGTCATCGCACCCGCTGTTCGACACGAACATCGTCCTGCACAATCGGCGCATGTGGATTACCGACGTCTTTGGTGCGATCCACGTCGGTGCGCTTTTCGTTATCGTCGCCGCCTTCCCGGTGATCCTCGATGCCGCCGTGCATCTCTCGTCGGCGGAAATCGGCATCCACATGCTGGCGCTGACGATCCCGTTGATCACGCTGCATCTGCTCGCCCATCGCCTCCGCAAGCAATACGGACTGACCCGGCCGATGGAGACCTGGATCGGGTGCTGCCTCATCGTGCTCAGCATGGCGTGGTGGTTTGCGGCCGCCTCCCGGAACCCGACGTATCTCATGATCTTGCCGTCGCTCCTGCTGATGGGCACCGGATTCGGACTGATCCGCCTCTTCGGCCATATGGGCGTCATCAAGCAGACCGGCAAACGGTGGGCATCCACGCTCTTCGGCACACGGACTTTCAGCAACCACCTGGGTACCGCCGTCGGTGCGGTTCTCATCGGGTATGCCCTGCCGTCAGCGTCGAGGAGCGCGCTGCCCGATGATCCACAGATCGCTCGGCACGCAGTCATCGTCGCTGCCGTGGCTGTTGCCGTGGTGGTCGTCTCGTCGACGGTTTTCGCCGCGTTCAAGGATGAGTATCTGGGCGTCGAGGATCCACACTGGCACAAGCCCAAGAAGCAGTCACCGGATCCCCCGGCAGCGGCATCAACCACCACCTCCTAGTTTTCTAGTCGGACCGCACTTTCGACGATGCTCAGGACGACCCTGAGCGCGGCTCGTTCCTAAGACTTATCCCCTTCAGTGGTCTGGGCTGGACGGCCCTTCTGAAAGGTGAGCGTGAACGGGCCGATGCGTACGTCATCGCCGGAATTCAGCCGCGCCGGCGCGGCGAGCCGTTCGCCACGAAGATACGTGCCATTCTTGCTTCCCAGATCTTCGAGAACTGCTTCATCAGCTCTCAAAACAATGCGGGCGTGGTAACGCGAAATTCGCAGCGACTCGAGGTGCACTGTTGCCGCCGCATCCCGCCCGATCACGTTTTCTCCTTCCTCTAGCGGAATCGCACGATTCTCGAGCTGCAGCCAGCACGCGACGACGATGGCTTGCGGGTCGGGAATGGCGGCACTCCTCGGGACCGCCTCGCCGCCAAACGCATACCCATAGCCGTGGACTGTCCGCAAAAAGCGCGGGTCGTGGGATTCGTCGCCGATCGCGGCGCGAATCTCGCTGACGAGCTGCGCGAGGCTTGTGTCCGATACGAATGTGGTCGGCCAGATGGCCTGGTGAAGCTCCGCTTTCGAACGGGCGTCAGGCCTGCGCTCTAGAAGAAGCTTTAGCAGCAAGAACGCTTTCGGTGAGATGCGGATGGGCTCGATGACCTTGAACAGCTGCCGGGCATCGAGGTCCAGCCGATATTCTCCAAAGCTCACCTGCACCGGCGCTCCACATCTCAAGAAAACGTCAGAGATCAAGAAAACGTCAGAGATTCCTGAGGACTTGCGCATCCGGCCCCCCATATTATCGGGCACCTTGAGAAAGGACGCCGGAACATGACGACCACACACGGGCAGACGGTAGGAGCGGTCCTGCTGATCTGTGTTTTGGCAGTTGCCTGCGACGGACCAACACGGCCGGCGCCCATCGCGCCGATTCCACGACCACCGCTCACCAACACGCTGGATGGCCTTAGCGGCGCCTATACGCTCACGATCGATCTTGGCGCGGCATGCGCGGAGCTTCCGGAAGCCGAGCGACGGCGAACCTACGAAGCGACATTCGACCCGACGCCCTATTCGTATCTCTCTGTTCGAATCGTGGGGGAGGGGTATGACGTCCCGACCTTAACCGGTGACATGCATAGTGACGGCGAGGGCCGGGTCTCGTTCAACTGGAACAATTTCGACATCGACGGATGCGATGGATGGCCGGAACGGCTGCCGGACGGCGGCACGTTGATGATTTGCGGTAGCGCCGCCGGTGTGGTCGATGGAACGACCATCACGGCGAATCTCGGCGGACAGGTCGTTATCGGGGCGCAGGGAAAACCCCGGCAGTTCTGCGGCGGAAGATTTCCGTTCACGTTCCGACGCACGGCGGGGGCGCCGTCGCACTGAGCGCCGCCCGTCGCCGCGGCGATGCCCTGCGCGGATCCATCACGAGATGAGTCCGTCCAGGCTTAGCCGGCCTGCGCCCTTGCAGCGTAAAGTCGATGCCTGCTGGCTGCGCGGAACCCGAGCGCCTCCAGGAGCTCCTTTGAGATCTCCACCGGGTGGACCTTCGGGAACCTGCAGGTTGTCAGGCCCTGCGCGCCGAGTCGACAGATCAACTGCTTCAGACGGGCTCCGCCGTCGTCGATGAATGAGCGGAGCGACAGGATCTCCGCGTCCTTTATATAAAGAAGGTAGGCCTCAATTCGCTCGTCTGTGGCGACGGCAAGGCCGGCGATTTCCTCCTTCCTGGCAGTGAGGGTCTCGACCGAGCGCTCCCAGCAAACCTCCGGCTGAGCCACTGCAAGGAGACCATTCGCGGCGAGATCGTCGACCGTGATAGGGATCACAAACCCTGCTACCTCGCGCGCATCGTTTTCTTTACGCTGCAAGACGTAGTCTGTCAGGACCGCTTCTTCGACGTATCCGCTTGCGCTGAACAGCCTGCAGGCGTCCGCGAGCGCCTCGGGGACTTCGGCGACGATTCGCGGGGGGCCAAGGATCGCGAGTTTCGAGCCGAGCGAGGTCAGCAGATGATTGCCGTGACCCTGCCGCAGATGATCGGGATGGACGGCGATCTTGTGGACGAGGGTACCGGAAGGCCGCTTGGCGCCGATCAGGACGCCGATCGGATCGGCGCCCGAGAAAGCGACCATGCAGCTGCTGCACCAGACCTGAAGGTCGCGGATCGACCGCTTGAACGCTGCCGGCGTCACCGGCGGCTCGGCTGGAAAGTACGGCGACCAGCAGCGATTCTGCGCGTCAACAAGCAGCCCGATGTCGTCCGTTCGGCAAAAGCGATACGCCGACACTCCTGTTTACCCAAGCCGGCGCCTTGGCCAAGCGACCGGTCAGCCGTCGCTTCGCGCGGTCAGCGGGCTCACCTCGTTGAGGTAGCCGCGCCCGTTACCGGACGGGGCCGTCGAGTCCGCGGACGGCCGCACCGGCGCCGCCGTCGCCGGGCTCTTGCCCGGTGCCTGGTAGTTCGCGATCATCTCGGCCATCATTTTCTTGCCGATCTCGATCCCGTCTTCGACGAGCGTCAGATCGATCGCCACTGCGGCGCGCTCTCGCGCGAGCTCCTCGACCCGCTCCTGCGTCTGGTTCCGCATGAACCCGGCCGGGACCCGGAGGATCCGCTGCGCGGCCTCGCCGGTCCAGTCGAACGTAGAGATCAAGGGATTCTTTTTGTCGTCGCGAGCAATGAGTTTCGATGCGCTACTACTCGAACCGGCGCCGCCGGCCTCCGCTGAAGCTTCGGCGAGGCTGGCGGGCCTCACGTCAGAGGAGGCCCCCCCGATCTCCAGCGGCGCGCCAGTCTCCTCTTCGATCACCTGTCGTGCGAATTCGAGCGTGATCGCGTCGAGCTTCTTCATGCGCGCCCTCTTTTCGACACGCGCCTTGACGCGACGTCGCTGATAGGCGTTCTTCATGGTCCAGAGGCCCTTCCTGGCATCCTCCGACCAACGCAGCTTGCGCCCGTCGTAGGTGGTCTCCTCCTGGAGACCTCCTTCAACGGCCGCGATCTTCTCGATCATCTCCAGCGAAATCACCTCGAAGTCAGTGGCTCCGCAGACGGTGCACTTGACGGCGCCGCTCTGCGTGGCGGTGACGCCGCAGGCGCGGCACATCGACACCGGGCCGGACTTCGCCCGCTCGAGCGCCACCGCCTCGGCCAGCGCCTTGGTCGCGGCCGAGGCGCTTTTCGGCATGAACCGATCCATCGCCTCGTCGATCACCGCGTTCGTGATCACCGAATGTCCCTTCTCGAGCGCCAGGCGAAGGACGCCCGTGCGGGCGATGCCTTTGACCTGGTCGGGAACGTGCGTCATGCGCTGCTCGGCCTCAGGCGTCCATCGGATGGTCTCCTCGGCGCGCACGTCGAGGCGTGGTACTTCGATGCGCGTGGAGAGAAGGACATCGCAGGGTGCGCCGCGAAGAATGTTCTCCGTGTTGCTCCCCAGCGCCGTCTCGTCCTTCGGGCTGTGAACGCCGATCCGCCCCAGCACGATGAGCCAGGGATTCGTCTTGCGCGCGTGATCGATGATCTTCTGGAATGGCTTACCGTCGAGGAGCGTTTTCTTGATCGCGACGCCCGCCTCGCTGCCCATCCGCTCACCGATCTCGAGATGAGACTGATAGATCTGCGCGAGCCCCGTGTCGATGATCTCCTCGTGGAGCTGATTCTGCTCCTCGAAACGAAAAACCTTCGCCGCCTGCTCGGTGAGGACGTTGACGATGCCGTTGAAGACGGAGTAGTGCAGATAAGGGTCGTAGACGGCGATCGCTTCGACCTTCTTGCCGAACCTGCCTGCCAGGTCGATTGCGGTCATGAGCGCGCCGAATGACTGTGGGCTGCCATCGACGCCGACCAGGATCGTGTCCCGCTCCGGCTCGCCCGGCTCGGGGACGTGCTTGACCACCCAGATATCGCGGTCGGATTGGCGGGCGACGCGTTCGCAGACCGAGCCGATGACGCTGTCCCTGGCGCGCCCGATCCCTAGGGCGCCGATCACGACCAGGTCGTGCTGTGAGCCGGCCAGATCCTTGAGGATCTCGGCGTGATGCTTCCCGTCCATCATCCGCGGTTCGAACTCAAGGCCCGACTCCCCACAGAGGCGCGACATGCCGTCGAGATAGCTGTCGGAGATGAGCTTGAGGCCCATCGTGATCAGGCTGTCGTGGATCTTGCGCTGGCGCTCGAGTTCCACCTCGTCGATGTACTCCTCGGGCAGGGTGTACTCCATTTGCCTGAAGCGATAGTCGTGCAGTTTTGCCGCGTAGACATGGCAGCCGACAAGCTTCGCCGAATACGCCTTGCCCAGCGCGAGGGCGCTGGCGACGGCGCGATTGGAGTGGTCTGAGTTATCGACAGGAACGTAGATGCTCTTGTACATTGTTTTCTCCAGATAGCTCACGACGGCTCATGCTCTCGTAGCTGCCGGCTGCGTCGGCTGACCGCCGGGCTCCCCGCGCGCGCGAGAGCCGTAACGCCACCGCACCCAACCGATCACGGCCAGCTCGATGGCGAGAATGAGCAACGCCGTCTTCACCATCGGACCGACGGCCGACGGGACGACTTGTGGCTCGACGTAGATGGAATTCCACACCGTGAGACCTCGCCGGTTGCCACGCTCGCGCGAGAACCCATCCCAGACCGAGAAGGCGATCGGCAGGAACTGTCCAGGCAAGAACGCTGCCCCCGAGTTTGGCCGAATAGGCCGCTTGAAGATCACCGACCATTCTCCCTGGTCGTAGCTCGCGACACCGGTGAGATCGCCCGTCTGGTTGGGAGCGATGTCCGCGCTTCCTCGCCCGGTGAATTGAAGAGGATCGGGCCGGGCCAGATCGAAGAACCAGAGATCCACGGAATTCTGGTTGTCGCCAAGGATGAAGTAGGGCTTGCGGGCGCCCGTCGGCGCCTGCGTAGGAATCTGGATCGCGACTGCGTCGGAGAACTCGGATGGCTGGCCGGCCGGCGCCGCTTCGGCTTCTGCAAACGGATCCGCTGCTGCCGGCTGGGCACCACCTGGCTTCTGGCCGGCCGGGGCTGGGGCGACTTCCTCCTCGCCAAAAACGCCCCCCTTCGACGCGCCGCCGCTGCCCGAGGCTGCACCGACCGCCGGCTCTTCCTCTTCCTCCAGGGGCACGGGAAGGGATGGCCCGTTCTTCCCCGTTTTCTGCGGGCTCATATCATGCCATCGCACGAGGAAGGCGATTGACTCAGTATCGTAGATCGCCTGAACAGTCACCGAGGTCGCGGGAGGATGGAACGCTCGACCGGGCTCCATGATCTGCCCGATGATCGGAAAGCGCGCGATACGAGCCGATTCGAAGCTCGCCGCCCCCTTCTTCAGATCGATCGGATCCTGGACGTACTTGGCGACGACGAGGTTGGAGTAGCGAGGCCCGTTGGTCCCAGAGAGAGAGACGATGAAGTCTGTGATCGCCCATCGTTGCTCGGGCTGCAGGGCGTCGAGGAACGACGGCATAGGCGTGCCGTTCAACCCCGTGCTCATCGTCCTGAAGATATCCTCGCGAGACGAGCCTCCCCGGAAGGTCCAACTCTGCGCGAGGTCCGCCGCGCGTATCGGATAGCCCCAGTCATCCGTCAAAGTTGGCGCCGAAGGTCCGTCACCCCGACCGAGCGTGCCGTGACACTTGACGCAGCCGTTCTCCTCGTAGAGTTTCTTCCCGAGCTCGATGGACTCGTTCGTGCTGGCCGGCGCGCTCGGGAGCGGCACAGGCTTGGGGACATTCTCGGGGTTCGTGAAGTCGGTCGAGAAGGTAGTAAGGAAGTGCGCGAGATCGGACACTTCCTGATCGGAGAGGGTCGGCCAGGCGGGCATAGACGTGTAGGGCATGCCGTGCCTGATGATGTTGACAAGGTCCTGATGGGTCGGGAGCGCTCCGTTGGGAGTCGTCCGAACCTTGTACTTGCCCGTCGTGAAATTACGGGGCCTGGGGCGGAGGTGAGGTGACGCATATCCTTCACCATCCCCCTTTTCGCTGTGGCACTGCGAACAATACTTAAGGTAGAGCCTCTTGCCCGATTCCCGCTGCGCCTCCGTTCCGACGTCGGGAGCCTGCGCGCGCACCGATCCCGTCGGCGCGGCACACAACATGACGGTGAGGACAGCGAGACTTCCGAGCGCGCGCGGACCGATGAGTAAGGAGGTCATTTCGCGTGGGCCTCCTCCTTCGCCCGAGGCTTCTGGCCGGTGAAATCGTAGAGAAAGAGGATCGCGTCCCAGATCTCTTCTTCCTTCAGGAGCTTCTCCCAGGCCGGCATGGCCGTGTCCCAGGGAGCCCCTTCCTCGGGAAGCCCGGGGCCCCCTTTGGCAATCCGCCAGAAGAGAAATGAGTCGCGCAACATCGCGATCGCGCCCTGGTCGCTGAAGTTTGTCGGGATCGGGTCCAGCCCGTGCACGAACATGCCGTTACCGGTCATGTTGTCGCCGTGGCAGAAGACGCAGTTGCGATAGTAGACCCGCCGCCCGTTCTCGACATGCTTGCGGAACTCTTCCGGGTTCGACGTCTGGAGAGGGAGGAAGGGGTTCTCTCCGGCGTCGAGATCGATCTTCTTGTCGTGAACCGTGATCTCGGAAGGCGATGCAGGATGGATCGTTCGCGAGAAGAGGGGAGGCTCGACGGGAACGTTCATCTTCACATAGACGTTCGCAGCCGCGAGCGCCGGAATCCCGAGGACCGTAGCCCCGAGGAGTGCCGTGTACCGCTTCTCCGTCATGAACCGGACGAGCGGTCGAGAGACTTCGTCGCGGCGCTCTTCGCTGGAGGACATGTACGCCACGATCGCAAGGGTGACGATTCCCATGTAGAGCGAGACGACGGAGGCGGGAATAGGGACCGTGAATCCGAACCGGAGCAGAACGTAGATCCCCACCCACCAGGCGAGGGCCCACAGCAGCAGATTGGCCCGGCGGAAGCGGAGGATCCCGAACACCGCGACGACGGCAAGGACGACCAGGATGTTCATCGTGCTGCTCCATCGAGCTCGGTCGACGCCTGATGGGCGGCAACCGGCTGGAGAAACGCGACGGCGCCCCTACTCCGGAACAGCTGCGCGCCCTTCTTTGGAGATGACGGGGGCTGTGCCCCCTGGGGAGATGACGGGGGCTGTGCCCCCTGGGGAGATGACGGGGGCTGCGCCCCTTGGGGAGACGACGGGGGCTGTGCCCCTGGGGTAGCAGCTGGAGGCGGCGCCCCGCCCGGAGTGGCCGCCCCGCCCAAATAGCGGTGAGTCGTCTTCATCGTGACCGTCGGCGTGCCGCCAAGCGTCTGAAGAGCCGCGATCACGCAAAGGATCTCCTGATCGGTCAGACCGATCGGCGGCTGGTTGACAGGTGGCATCGCCGGAGGGAATCCCGGCACGACGAAGGCGGTGGGCTCGTACATCGACTGGGCCAGGTAATCGACATCGCTGAGCCCCGGGACACGGCTGCCCGCCCGGGCGCCGACTCCTCCGAGGTCGGGGAACCGGAGCGCGCCGGTCTTGCCGATCGTGTGGCAGGTCAGGCAGATTCCCTTCCCTGCCATGATCTCCTGGCCGACCTTCACCATCTCGGCCGTGGTCATGTCGCTTCCCAGGGCGGTCTCTTGAGGTGGCTGGACTTCCTTCTGCGGCACCATCTGGCCGACATAGGTATAGAACCCGGTCGTTGCAAGTACGAGAGCGCCGATCCGGACTAAGAGCGGGACTCTCATGACATCCGCCCATGTTTGCCGGGGTTTGCCACCGCGAACTCGGGCGGCACCTCACCGGGGCCGCCGCGGAGGGCCTTGGTCCGCGCCTCGAAATCGGGCTGATCGTGCAGGTTCGTGATCCAGAACACCAAACCGATCAGGAGGAAGAACACGAGCACGGTCACCGAGACGACTTGCGTCGCGAAGCCAAGGGTGGGCGTGAACGCATCGACTGACTGATCCCGAATGACACCGTAGACATGCCAGTGCTGCCGGAGCCCGGAGCGAACGTAGCCCATCAGTCCCATGAGCCAGGTGAAGGTGACCGCAATGAAGATCAGCACGTACTGCGAGATCGCCGGGATCCTGCCCCAGCGCAACTCACCCGTCTTCTTCGCCCCGCGGAAGAGGAAGATGTCGATCACGGTGATCGACACCATGGCGAACAGGACCGAAAGGACCTGGGGCACTGAAAGCCCGATCCGGACCGTCGCCTCAACGAAGTACCCGTAGACGCCGAGGAAGATGACGAATATCGCGACGGCCGCGAAGATCGAGAGCTGCGCCACGTGGCCTGTTTTCGCCCACGCTACCGACGCGACTTTCCCCGTCCGGCGATAGAGCAGGAAGCTCATGAAGGTCGTGAGGATCAGGATGTTCACGGCGGTGTTCTTCGCGGACATGACGCCGAGGAAGCCGAGAACCGGGTGCGCCGATCCTCGCATCGCCCGGACTTCGGAGACCGTGGCGATGATCGACCGGGGCGTGGCCCAGACCATGAAGCAGAGCACGATCGTGATGAGCAGGTACTTGATGAACTTCTGGAACGACTGCCCCCCCTCGACCCGGCCCATGCCCAGCCAGAGATAGTAGTTGGCCGCGAGGAAGAGATTCCCGATCAGGACCGCCTGAATGATGAAGAGCCACGAGAAAGCCCCGCCCATCATCGTCAGTCCGAGCGTCTGCGAGTAGGCGTAGATTTCCTTCGCGAGCCAGTAGCCGGCGAAGGGAAGCGGCAGGAAAGCGCTGATGGCGACGAAGTTTCCGATGTAACCCATCCAGTCGTAGTGCGCGCGCTCCTCGTCGGTTTTCGACTGAAGGAACTTGAATGCGGCGTAGGCGGCGGCGATTGATCCGCCAAAGGCGACGTTCGCGATGACTCGATGGACGTTGATTGGCATCCAGGTGAAGTTGTCGATCGCGTCCCAGACGGAGATGACGGCCCCTTTGCTCGAGATCCCGGCCGGCGACATCATGAACGTGAGCCAGGAATTGGCGATGAGCATGATCCCCGTGCCGACGAGGTTGAGGCCAAGCCCCAGACCAAGATGCACCAGGGGATGGAACTTCCCCCAGCCGTAGTAGTAGGTGTAGAGGAAGAACGCCTCGAAGAAGAAAAGCAGGACGTACGGGAGGAAGGTGGGAGAGAACACGCTCATCAAGTAGTTCGTGAACTTCGGATACAGGATGATGAGCATGAACGTCAGGAAGGCTCCGAAGGTCGCAGTGAGCGAGAAGGAGACGGAGAGGAGCCGCGTGAACTCGTGTGCCAGCCGGTCGTATCGCAGATCTCCAGTCTTGTAGCCGATCGCCTCGACGATGAACGCGAAGATTGGGACGGCCAGGACGAATGCCGCGAACAGCAGGTGAAGCTGCGCGACTACCCAGATGGCCACACGGCTTCCGACGACGGGGAACCTCCGATACTCTGCTTCCTCGTAGGGCTTGTCCTGGAGCTTTTTGGCCGCGGCGGCCGCCTCGTCGGTCTGTCCCGCGGCGCGGGGCGTTTGGTCGACGGTCGCGGCAGGGGCCTGGTAAGGCTCCTTGTACTCGCGGCTCATGAGCGTCGAGGCCATCCAGACCGCCCCACCGAACATCACGATTGCGGCGACGGGACCGAGAAGGATCAGGCGTTTGCGGTTCATGAGGTGGTTCCGTTTACTTGACGCCCGCGGGCTTGCCCGCCGTAGCCTCGGCGGAGGCGGGCGCGCCCGTGGCGCTGGCCAGCCGCTTGCGCTCGAGATCTCGCACGTAGGCGACGATCGCCCACCTGTCCGCTGGAGGGATCGGCCACCGGTACCCGGCCATCAGCCCCACACCGTTCGTTATCACGTCGAAGATCTGCCCGTCCGGGTACTTCAGGATTCTCTCCTGGTGGAAAGAGGCAGTGGGGACGTTGGCGCGCTGAAACAGGATCCCCTTGCCGTCTCCCCGGGCGTCGTGGCAAGGCTGACAATAGATCACATACCGCTGTCGGCCGCGCTCGAGGACTGCCGCACTCCCGGTTCCGGGCACGGTCACCGGGATGGTCGCGACGAACTGCCCGTCCGCTCCCTTGCCCGTGAAGAACGCCGTGTCTTCTTTCAGCCCGCCGATCGGAACCGTTCCTGGAACCGGCTGGCGCATGGACGCACCGTCGTAGAAGAACCTGCTCGCCGTCTGGGGCCGCACCTTCGGCTGGTCGTCCATGCTCGGATTGATCTGGATGGGAGGACGGCTCGACGTACAGCCGCGCACGCATCCCGTGCAGGCGATAAGAGAGGTAAGAAGACAGGTGAGCGCGAGCCTGCGCAGGACGCGCCTTGTGCGGCCGATCATGCAATCGGCCTCCCTTCCTTTCCGGTACCTTCGAGATCCGGATTCGGATTGCGCACCTTGGCCAGATAGGTCGTCCGGGGCTTGGTATTCAGCTCGTCGAGAAGCGCGTAGTTGCGTGAATCAGCCTTTGCCTTCACGACCCGGCTCGATCGGTCACGAAGATCTCCGAACTCGATTGCCGAGGCCGGGCAGGCCTGCTGACAGGCCGTTTTGACGTCGCCGTCACGAATCTCGCGTCCCGCGAGCCGCGCGTCGATCTTGACGCGGTTGATCCTCTGAACGCAGTAAGTGCACTTCTCCATCACGCCCCTCGCGCGGACCGTGACGTCGGGGTTCATCGCGAGCTTGAGAATGTCGGGCGTGTCCTTGGTGAAGTTGAAGAAGTTGAAGCGGCGTACCTTGTAGGGACAGTTGTTCGAACAGTAGCGGGTCCCGATGCACCGGTTGTAGACCATCACGTTGAGGCCCTGCGCGTCGTGGACGGTGGCTGCCACGGGGCAGACCTGCTCGCACGGAGCATCCTCGCAGTGCATGCAGGGAACCGGCTGGAAAACGACTTCCGGGCTGCCGGACGGCTCGCCAGAGAAATACCGGTCGACTCGGAGCCACTGCATCTCGCGCCCCTTCGCGACCTGGACCTTACCGACGACCGGCACGTTGTTCTCGCTCTGACAGGCGACCATGCACGCGTTGCACCCGATGCAGGAGTTCAGGTCGATCGTCATCCCCCACTGGTGGCCTTGATCGTAGGCATGCTCCTTCCAGAGAGAGAAGTGATGCGGATCTTTTTCGTAGACGCCGAGCGGGCTGATGGCTTCTCCTCCGTCGCGCCGGCCGGCCTCAGGAGACCCGCCCCCATGCGAGTTCTCGGCTCCCTCCGCGCCGGCAGCCGGCTTCGCGTCGCTCGCTCGAAGCGCGGTCAGGGTCGACTCGCGCACGACAGGACGCCCTTCCATGCTCCCGTGTTCCTGTGTCGCCGCGAGTGGGTAAGTACGCGCCAGCTTCGTGAGTTTGACGCCGCTGTCGAAGCCAGGTGCCGTGGAGCCTCGAACCTTGAACGCATCGAACCCGACCCCCGAGCCGATCCGACCTGCGTGCGAACGGCCGTAGCCGAGCGTCAGGGCGACCACGCCGTCCGACATTCCGGGGAGAACCCAAACGGGCAGCTCGAGCGCGCGGCCGGCATAGTCGAGGCGGACCCAGTCCTCGTTTGCGAGGCCGAGCGGTTCGGCCGTCTTCGGGCTGACGAGCGCGGGGTTGTCCCAGGTCAGCTTGGTCAGGGGATCGGGAAGCTCCTGCAGCCACCCGTCGTTCGCGAAGCGCCCGTCGTGAAGCGAGGCGGAGGGGAGAAAGACGACCTCCAGATCACTTGGAGATGGCGGTGCGGTCTGGATAGCTGAAACGCCTTCGGCGCGAAGGCGGCCGAGCTCTGCCAGTGGCTGTCCGGCGAGAGCGGGCACAATTTCTGGAAGTTCACTGCCGGAAAGAAGCCCATCATGCAGGACGCGGTTCCACTTCCTCTCGAACTCGGCTTCGCCCAGGATCGGCTTCCAGGTTTCCTGCACGATGTCGTAGCCGGGACGATCCTGCCCTCCGGCAACCAGCCCGAGCACCTCGACTGGGCTTCGACCGCCGAACAACGGGAGGATCAGCGGCTGGACGACGCTGAGCGTGCCTCCGACTGCGCGCGCGTCTCCCCACGATTCGAGGTAATGCGCGCGGGGAATGTGCCAGGTCGCCTTGACGGACGTTTCGTCGAGCGTGTGGCCGAGCGCGATCGACTGAGGGACCTTCGCCATCGCTGAGGCGAAGTCGAGATCCGCGGGCGCATCGAAGACCGGGTTGCCGCCAAGCACAACGAGCGTCTTGATCGCGCCCGCCTTCATGGTGGAGACGAGTGAAGCGAGCGAGCTGACGCTTGGAAGCGCCGCATCCTTCGTCTCGTAATAGCTGACCGTCTTACCGGTGTTGCCGAGGTACGTGTTCAGCGCGCAGACGGCCGCATGGACGGCCGCGGGCTGGCGTTCCCCAGCCACGATCAACCCTTTCCCGCGGTTCGCCAGCAGATCCTTCGCTAGAGCGTCGATCCAGCGCGAGTCGACATTGGCGACGCCCGCGCCCGCGAGGCCCGCGGCTCCGGCCTCGGGCGGAGCCAGACGTGCAGCAAGCGCCGCGACGAAGGGCGCGATCTGTCGGCTCTCGAGACGGAGCCGATGATCCGCCATCGCTCCGGTCAGCGAGTACACCCCTTCAACGGCGTACAGTCGGTTCATCTCGCCACCGGAGGCTCCCGCCCGTCTTCCGGCCGAGAAGCCTCTCGCGTGACGGATCATCTCCGGGTCGGTGAGAAGCGGGTCGGCGTCGAGGGCGAGAATCACCGAGGCACGATCGAACCGGAGCATGAGATCGAGGTCCCGCCCCGTGGCGTGCCGCAGTCCCGCGACCCGGCTCTCGTCGCTGACGGCGTCATAGGTCGCCCAGTGCGCCTTCGGGTAGCGGGCACGGATCTCGGAAACCAAGCGCGCCAGCGTCGGAGAAGAGAACGACTCGGACAGGACGGCCAGGCTGGCGCCGCCGTCCGCGGCATGAGCCTCGGCGAGCGGTCCCCAGGCCGCCACGAAATCGCTCCAGGACTTTCGCGTTCCCTGACGCGTGATCGACTGCGAGCGGTCGGGATCGTAGAGGCCGAGCACGGACGCCTGGACGCGCGAGCTCGAGGCTCCGAGGGTCGAGGGATGCGATGGGTTTCCCTCGACCTTGGTGGGCCGTCCTTCGTGGCTCTCAACGATCAGGCCGTACGCGCTCCGACGGAACGGCATGGTCGTCGCGTAGTAGCGTGGGATCCCAGGGACGACCTCTTCGGGAGCCGTGACATAAGGAACGATCTCTTCGACTGGGCGACGACACCCGGCGACCCCCGCGAGCGACAGCGAAGCGCCGAGGAGCATGATCATCTCGCGCCGGGTGACCCCCTCGGGAAGCTCCGAGGCTCCTTCGGGAAACTCCCGCTCGAGAAAGGCGCGGGATTCGGGCCGCTCCTCGAGCTGCGCGAGACTTCGCCAGTAGGTCGGTGTCACCGATGGCACCCCGAACAATCAGTCGGCGGATTGACCGGTCGGTCGCGCGCGAGCTCCGCCGCGAGCATCGTGGCGTCCCGGGGAGGAGTCCACTTCATGTTGGTGACCTCCGACACGGGGCGTCTGTTGGGACCGGGGTTGCGGTGGCAGTCGAGGCACCAGCTCATGCTGAGCGGCATCATCTGTGTAACCGTTTCCATCTCATCGATGCGGCCGTGACAGGTGACGCAGCCGATTCCTGCCGCCACGTGCGCGTTGTGCGCGAAGTAGGCGAAGTCGGGAAGTTTGTGGACGCGGATCCAGCGCATCGGCCGGCCGCTGGCGACGCTGTCGCGAATCGGTGCGAGCAACTCGCTGTCCTTCTTCACGAGCTGATGGCAGTTCATGCAGGTCTTCGTGGGCGGAACGTTCGCGACGGCAGAAATCTCGATCGAGGCGTGGCAGTATCGGCAATCGAGACCCAGCTCGCCAACGTGGAGCTTGTGGCTGTAGGGGACGGGCTGCCCGGGACGGTAACCGACGTCTGTGTACCACGGGGAAAGGTAGTACCAGACACCCGCGATCGCGAGGATCGGGCCGAGAGCGCCTGCGAGGGCGGCCACGATCGGGAGCTTGTTCCACCAAGGGGGAAAAATCTGGCCCACAGACTACGGCTCCGGGGCTCTGGACAAGAGTTGCCCCGGCCGCGAGTCTACGCGCGAGTCCACGATGGAACCGTGATGCCACATCCTCGCGCCCCCAGAAAGATTTGCGTCGCAGAGGAACGACCGAAGTCCCGCCGATTGAGGCCGCAGTTTATCCACGAACTAGGACGAGGGTCAAGCGCGCCGCGGCTGTTTCGATCAGGTAAATGCCGCTTGAGGTGCGGGGATCGTTCGTGGCGATGCTACGAAGAGGGTGCTGCGAACACAAAAAGGGTGTGGGATTCCACAGCGCAGCGCGCCGACTCGATCGGGCGTCGCTGTGGGGCGGTCGCGAAATCTACGCGGAGGCGAGAAAGGGCCGATCGGCCCGCCTCATCACCGGACAGCGCCGGGTTTTTGCTCGCCGAGCGAGCGCACGTATGCGATGAGCTGCAGTAGCTGTTCTTCCGTCACCAGTCCCTGGAACGTCGGCATGATGGGCTGGTAGCCGGCCGCGATCTTCGCTTGCGGATTCACAATCGACTCGCGGACGTAAGACTCATCCACCACGGCGGTTCCGCCGCCCTGCAGCTCGATCGTCTTGCCGAAGAGCCCCGCGAGCGCCGGACCGCGAGCCTGGGGACCCTCCTGGTGGCACGTGTTGCACACGAGATCAGAAAAGAGCTTCTCACCCGCAGCCACGGGCGACATCGTCGCTGGGCCTCCGGCGAGCCAAGCCTGATAGTCGGCCGGTTCCATCGCCGTGATCCAGCCGATCATGCCCGAGTGTTTCGTGCCGCAGTACTCGGCGCAGAACAGGTGATAGCGGCCGGGCTTGGTGGCCGTGAACCACAGCGAGTTGTAACGTCCTGGGATGACGTCGGCCTTCACGCGAAACGCCGGAATGTAGTAGCTGTGGATGACGTCTTCCGAACCCATCACGAGCTTGACCGGGCGGCCGATCGGGACGTGGAGCTCGTTGATCTCGCGCTGGCCGTCGGCGTGCTGCGCCTTCCACATCCACTGCTTGCCGACGATGAAGATCTCCATCGCCCCTGCCGGTGGTCGGTACAAATCGAAGAACACTTTCGCGCCCCACGCGAACATCACCATCGCGATACAAAGTGGGATGAACGTCCAGAGCAGCTCGAGCGCCAGCGACCCGTGAATCGCCACACCGATCTCGTCGTCGCTGCGGCGCCGATACTTGACCGAGAAGAGCACCACGAGGGCGGCGATCAACAGCGAGAAGAAGGCCGTGACCGCAACCATGAAAAAGTAGATCGCGTCGACTTGCGCCGCCTGCGCCGACGCTTGCTGTGGAAAGAACGGAAGGTTCGTGAACATCGTTAAGTTCGGTGACCGGGAGATGAGTTGACCGGCCCGGATCCGGCGGCCGCATGATCCCGGCGCAGGCTGAGCGTCAGGAATATCGCGAACGCCAGCACGGTGAGGACGCCTCCGGCGCGAACCATCCTGAGGATGCTCGTCCCATACTTTCCAGACGACGGGTCGTAGTGGTAGCAGAAGAGGAGTACGTCGTCTACGACAGACCCGATCCGTTCGTCAGACGCTTCGATGAGCCCGAGCCGGAGGTCGCGAGGCGAGTACTCGATCCCGTAGAAGTACTTGGCGATGTTGCCCTTCGGCGTCAGGAGCTCAATCGCGGCGCCGTGCGCGAACTGTCCGATCTTCTCGTCGTACTCATAGCGAAAACCGACGGCGTCGGTCAGCCGATCGATCGACGCCTGCGATCCGGTCAGGAAATGCCAGCCCGCGGCCGACTGGGGCCGTCCATAGCGTTCGAGATAGGCGGCCTTCTTCTGTGCCGCCAGACCAGGGCCTTCCTTCGGGTTGAAGCTGACCGCCACGACGTCGAACTCCCGGCCCGCCTCGAAGTTCAACACGCCGAGCGCCGAGACCAGCCCGTTGAGCACCTGCGTGCACAACATCGGGCACTCGTAGTAGACGAGGGCCAGAACCACCGGACGCTTGCCGAAGTAGTCGCCGAGCGTGACGTCCCGGCCGCTTTCGTCGACAAACGGAATGTCGAATGGCACCTGATGGCCGATTCGCTGATCGATCGCGATTCTGCTGAGAATGCCAGGCCGGGCCGACGTGGGATCACCAGGCTCGACCAGGTTGCCAGGATTCTGCGCGTACGTCCGCGTGCTGGCTGCGAGAGCGAGCGCAGCGACGAACGCGATCAGAAGCCTGTTGCTCATCCTTGAACCCTGAACCCTGAACTACTTGTGGCCTTCGCGGCCGGCCGGTGCCGGCGCGGGTGCCGGCGCCGACGCGGCCGCGGGCGCCAGCGTGCCGGTGATATTCCGACCCGAGGATGATTCGCCAGTTGCCGGCCGGCGCGTGCCGAGGCGCTCGTCGGTCAGCGGATCGGGCCTCACCGCCAGGCCCCGCTTGATCATCAGTATCTTGGCCTCGTCGATCGGAATATGCGCGACGCCAGCCTTTTCGTCAGTCCAGCCGTAGGCGTGAAGCTGCGACTGCTCGGAAGTCCGGACCTCGTTCAGCCGCTTCGCCTCGTCGGTCATCAGCTTCGGCTCCGGGGCGCCGCCGAAAAATGGCGAGGCCGTCGTTGTCGGCGGCATCGTCGTCGACGGCATCGCCAGCGGAGAGAGCTTGGGATCCCTCGCGGCTGCCCGGGGCGCGAGTACCCCCCAGAACAGCCCGTACATCAGGACTGCCGTACCGATCACCGTCCCAAACATGATGACCATCGACCACACCAGCGCGCCGACATTGATGTCGACCTGCTCGTGCGCAACGTCGTCGTTGTGCATCTCCTCCGGCGTGTAGTGGTGGATCGGTTCCGCCGGGGCTTTAGTGGGCTTCATGCGCGAACGCCTCCCTGAAGTAGGGGTCGTTGACCGGCAGGATCGCGCGGCTGCGGAGGTTGCGCGCGAACATGAACATCCAGACGCCAGTCAGGCCGACAAGCACGGTGATATCCAGCCAATGGATCGGGAACTCAGTTCCGGGCCGGAAAGTCGGCGCGACGAGCCAGATGAGGTCGATCATCCGCATGCAGATGATGAATATGGCCACACGCGCGAGCATCCCGCTGCGCTTCTTGAGATCCTGCGACAGGAGCAGCAGGAACGGCAGCATGAAGTGTCCGACGACGAGCGCGATGGCGACGTAGCCCCACGATCCCGTCGTTCTGGTCACGTACCACGGAATTTCTTCCGGCAGGTTGCCGGACCAGATGATCAGGAACTGCGAGAAGTTCAGGTATGCCCACAGCATCACGAAGGCAAGGAGCAATTTGCCGAGGTCGTGAAAATGGCGCGGCTTGAGGATGTCGGTCGCGACACCCGAGCGTTCCAGCATCGCCAGGATGATGATCGCGAACGCGAATGCCGTGAGTGCCCAGCCGGCGATCGTCATGAGGCCGAAGATTGTCGAGAACCATTCAGGGTCGAGAGACATTACCCAGTCGACAGACGCGAAGGTGACGGTGAGGACGAGGAAGAGCAAGCCAGGAGCGCTCAGGGTCCGGAAGCGGACGCTGTCTGCCGGCGTGGTCGCGCGGCCGCGGTCCTGCTCGGCCGACCAGCGATTGAGCAGCACCATGCACGTCAGCCAGAAAGCGAAGTAGAAAAGCGCGCGGACGATGAAGAATCCCTGGTTCAGGTAGCCTGCCTTGGCCTGGATGATGGCGTTGTCGACGGCTTCCGGCCGCGCCCACTCGAAGATCACGGGCAGGCGCAGAACAACGGGGATGAAGAGGAGCGCGACGATCGGCAGAGTGCGCGTCGCCGCTTCGAACACCCGGCGGCTGACGAGTCCCCACTGGCCGCCTGACAAGTGCTGCAGCATCAGCAGCGCCATCGAGCCGAGCGAGAGTCCCAGGCAGAACAGGAACCCAATCAGCCACGAGCGAATGAACTGATCGAAGTCCATGGCGGCGCCGATCGCGCTCGCCAGGAGCGCGACGACAGCAATCATGAGCGAACGCTGCTGAAACCGCGCCAGTGCTGGAGAATCGGTGTTGACTGCCTGGGTAGACATAAACGCGTTCAATGCTTCGCTGGTTCGTGTCCGGTCGCCGCCGGCTTGGCCAGCTTCGTCGGGTCGCCGCCCGGTACATCGGAGGCGGCCGCGTGCTGGCTCAATTGCAGGGCGCGGATATAGGCGATGATGTTCCAGCGATCGCGGGGCGTGAGCTGCGCCCGGTAGTCCGGCATCCTGCCGAAACCGTTGGTCATGACGTCGAAAAAGTACCCAGCCTCGATCTGCCGGAGCCGATCGCTGTGATACGTCTGCGGCTTGGGATATCCGCGCTGCACGACCAGGCCATTGCCGCTGCCGGTCGCGTCGTGGCAAGGCGTGCAATAGATGTTGAAGCGCTCCTGCCCGCGATCGAGAACCGCCTGCGTGACCGGAAACGGCAGCTCGCTGACAAACAGGGCGCCGTTCTTCCCCGTAAAGAACGAGGCATCGGTCTGCAGCGTTCCGCGCGCGATTGTGCCGTCGACGAGGGGTCGCGCGCTCGACGTGTTTTCGAAGAACGCACTCGCGCGCAGCGGCCGGTACTTCGGCTGGTCGTGCATGTCCTGGCGACAGCCGCTCGCCAGGAACAGGCTTGCAGTAATCGCGAGCAGCGAGCCGCGAGCCACACGCGACTTAGTTCTCGACTTCATTGATCTCTCGTGCTCCGAGGGTCTTCATGAATTCGAACGTCCGCGTCCGGTCGAACTTCGGATCGGCGGCCTCGATAGCCAGGAAAAACTTGTCCTGGCTGGCCCGCGCAAACGCCGGCACGTTGAACACCGGGTGATACGGCATCGGCAGACCGTTCAACGCAAGCATCGAGATGACGGCCGCGAACGACGCAATCAGGATCGTCAGCTCGAAGGTCACCGGGATGAACGACGGCCAGCTGTTCATCGGCCGGCCACCGACGTTCAGCGGGTACGCGATCGTCGATACCCAGTAGCAGAGCCCGAAGCCGGCGATCATGCCGACGATGCCGCCGCAGAGAACAAAAAAGGAGACCGGACGGTCGTGCACGCCGATCGCCTCCCACGCCGACTCGATCGGAAACGGCGAATAGGTGTCCATCTTCCGGTAGCCTTCGGCGTAACTCCGCTTCGCCGCGTCGACGAGCGCATTGGCGTCGTCGAACTCCGCCATGAGCCCGTAAGTCGTCGGAGTGGATGGCTCTTGATGCATGGTTCTAGTGCCCCTCCGCGCCCTTGATCTTCGCTGCCGGGATGAGCGTCCGCACCTCGAAGATCGAAATCATCGGCAGCACCCGGACGAACAGGAACATCAACGTCGTGAACAGCCCGATCGTGCCGAAGAATGTCGAGAAGTCCCAGAACGTCGGGTAGTACATCCCCCACGACGAGGGCAGGAAGTCTCGGTGCAGCGACGTGACGATGATCACGAAGCGCTCGAGCCACATCCCGACGCTGACGATGAGCGACATGATGAAGAGCCAGATGGTGTTGGTGCGCAGGCTCTTGATCCACAGCGTCTGCGGGACGATGCCGTTGCAGAAGATCAACATCCAGTACGACCACGCGTACGGCCCGAACATGCGGTTGTGAATCATGTACTTCTCGTACTGATTGGCGCTGTAGTAGCCGAAGAACACTTCCATCGCGTAGCCGTAGGTCACGATGAGGCCGGTGACGAGCGTCACCTTGGCCATGTTCTCGAGGTGCCGCATCGTGATGAAGTCTTCGAATCCATACATCCGCCGCAGCGGAATCGCCAGCGTCAGCACCATCGCGAAGCCGGCGTAAATCGCCCCAGCGACGAAGTAGGGCGGGAAAATCGTGGTGTGCCAGCCCGGAATGATGCCGACCGAGAAGTCGAAGCTCACCACCGTGTGGACCGAGAGCACCAGAGGCGTCGACATGCCGGCGAGCAGAAGGTAGGCGTTCTCGTAGCGCTGCCAGTGCCGCGCCGACCCGCGCCAGCCGAGCGCCAACGCGCCGTAAATATACTTCGTGACTTTGTGTTTGGCCCGATCGCGGAAGGTCGCCAGATCCGGAATGAGGCCGGTGTACCAGAAGAGCGCCGAGACCGTGCCGTAGGTGCTGACCGCGAACACGTCCCAGATGAGCGGGCTGCGGAATTGCGGCCAGATGCTCATGCCGTTCGGGTACGGCAACAGCCAGTACGCCGCCAGCCACGGCCGGCCGGTGTGAATCAGCGGGAACATCAGCGCGCAGGCGACCGCGAAGAGCGTCATCGCCTCGGCGAAACGGTTAATCGATGTGCGCCAGTCCTGCTTGAGCAGCAGCAGGATCGCCGAGATCAGCGTCCCGGCATGCCCGATCCCGATCCACCAGACAAAGTTGATGATGTCGAACGCCCAACCGACCGGGACGTTGTTGCCCCAGATGCCGATGCCCTTCATGAACAGGTAGGCGACCGACACGAGCAGCATGTTCATGAACATGAACGCGATCGCGGTCGTGACCACCCACGAAAACGGCTGGTACTTCGTCAGGACGACCGACGAGATCTTGCTCGTGATCGACTCGAACGTATGCCCCGGCTCGATGACCGGCGGCGGCGTCTTGTAAGGCGAGCGCTGGACCTTTGTCGAATCCATCAGTGTCCCGTCGTTCGCTCGCCCGTCGTCGCCGGTTCGAGCTCAGGATTGGGGTTGCGCAGCGACGCCAGATACGTCGTCCGCGGGCGCGTATTGAGATCTTCGAGCATCCCGTAGTTGCGTTGCTGCGCCTTCAGTTTGTTCACGCGGCTGTTCGGATCGTTCATGTTCCCGAACACGATCGCCTCCGCCGGGCACACCGCCTCACACGCCGTGACGATTTCTCCGTCTCGGATCTCCCGGTTGTCGTCCTTCTTGGCGTCGATGCGCGCGTGGTTGATGCGCTGCACGCAATAAGTGCATTTTTCCATCACGCCGCGGCTCCGGACCGTGACGTCCGGGTTCCGCAGCGGGTAGTAGCTCTCGGTGTTCCAGTCGGAGTAGAGCAGGAAGTTGAAACGGCGAACCTTGTACGGGCAGTTGTTCGAACAGTAGCGAGTGCCCACGCAACGGTTGTAGACCATGTCGTTCAGGCCTTCCGAGCTGTGCGTGGTCGCGGCGACCGGGCACACCACCTCGCACGGCGCGTTTTCGCACTGTTGACACGGCACCGGCTGGTGGACCGCCTGCACCGACTCAGGTGTGTCGATGCTGCCCGTGAAGTAGTGGTCGACGCGAATCCAGTGCATCTCGCGGTTGACGTTGACCTGCGCCTTGCCGACGACCGGAATGTTGTTCTCGGCGACGCACGCGACGACGCAGGCGCCACAGCCGGTGCACGAGGTGAGGTCGATCGCCATGCCCCACTTGTTGCCGGTGTACTCGTGGTCTGCGTAGAGCGTGAGCGTCTTCGGAAACGAGTGGGTCATGTGCGAGACGACCGTCGGCTCGTGCGTGTACTCCGCGAGCGTGACCACGCGGGCAGGATGCCGGCCTTCCATGGCGTGGTGGTCCTGGGTCGTTGCGAGCAGGTATCGATCGCCGGTCTTGACGATCTCGAGGCCGGTGCCAAACCAGGGCGCGTCAGACGTGCGCAGCCGATAGGCATTGAACGCCTGGGCTTCCACGCTCGCGGTGCCGACGCGTCCGGCCATGCGGCGACCGTAGCCGAGAAACACGGTGACCGACTGATCGGGCTGGCCGGGCACGATGAAGACCGGCATGCGGGCGGTGACCCCTCGATAGCGCAGCTCGATGATGTCGCCGCGATCGAGGCTCTTTTCTTCCGCAAGCCGCGGGCTGATCCAGGCGGCGGTGTCCCACGTCAACTTCGTGAGCGGTTTCGGTGCTTCCTGGAGCCAACCGTTGTTGGCGAAACGCCCGTCCCACACTGTTGGATCGGGCCGGAAGACGAGTTCGAGTCCTGCTGCTGCGGGCGGCGGTGCCAGCGGCGTCGGCGCTACCGGCGCAGCCGGTGCGGCCGGTGCGGCCACCACCGGAGCGGCGTCGGGTGTCGGAACAGGAACTGCCGCCGCAGCCGGGGCAGCTGGGGGAGGGGCCGGGGCCGCTTTGAAGGGCGTCGCTTGACCGCCGCTGGCCGTGGCCGTGCCGCGAATGAACCCGTCGTGCACGGCCTGCTTCCAAAAAGCTTCGGCGTTGCCAAACGTCTCACCGTCGGCGTTGCGGACCGTCCAGCCCGTTGAACCGCCGAACGCGCGCATCCAGTAGCTCTTGACGAGATCGAGCGCCTTTCGTCCTGGCTGGCTGGTGAGGGTCGCGAGAACCTCGTGCGCCGAGTGCGCGTCGTAGAGCGGCGCGATGAGCGGCTGCATCAGCGTGACTGTGCCGTCGTACGCGCGCGGATCCCCCCACGTCTCGAGCGGGTGCGTGTCGGGGATGTTCCAGTGAGCCAGCTCCGAGGTCTCGTCCAGGTAGAGGCTGTGGTAGACCACGAGGCTCACCTTGGCGAGCCGCTCGCCAAATCTCACGTCGGCTGGCGCCGTGAAGACCGGGTTGTTCCCAAGTATCACGAGCAGCTGGACTTGCCCCGCTTCCATAGCCGTCGAGAGCTCTGCGAGCGAAGCATGCTGACTCACCGGCTGTGGCTCGATGGATCCACCGTAGGTCACCGTCGTGCCGACGTTGCCGAGCGCCTGATTGATGGCGTGCGCGAGCGCGTGTACGGCGGCCGGCTGGAACTCGCCCGCCATAACCACGGATCGGCCACGATGGTCCTGCAGGTCCTTGGCAATTGCAGCCAGCCATTTTTCAGCCAGGGGGCTGGCAGCGGGGGCTGCTTGTCCACCGCTGGCGCCGAGCGCCGCAGCGAGACTGCGCGCGAACCCTTCGATGTCAGACGAACGGATCGGCAGTCGGTGCTCCGCCTTCGCCCCGGTCAGCGTCGGCGAGCTCTCGATTACGTAAAGCCGATTCATCCGCTTCGCGTCGTCGGTGACCCGTCGACGGTCGGCAAAATCACGGGTGTAGCGGACCATCGACGGGCCGACGCCGAGAAAATCAGCGTCGAGCGATACAACGACGTCCGCCTTATCGAGGTGGTAGATGGCGTGGCTGGCAGAGCCGGTCGCCTGACGCAGGCCCAGCCGTCCACCATCGGACGCGACCGGATCATATTGATGCCAATGGGCTTGCGGGTAGTCTTGGAGAACTGTTGCGACGAGTTCCGAGAGCGACGGCGACGTAATCGGCTCGGTCAGAATCCGCAGCCCCGCCCCCTTGGTCGCCTTCTGGACGGCAAGCGACGCCTGGATGGCGGCCTGATAGCTGCTCCACGGACGAACCTCGCCGCGGTAGCTCACGGTCTGCGACCGATCGGGATCGTAGAGACCGAGGACGGCGGCCTGCGTGAGCATGTCAGTGGCCCCGAGGCTGGCCGGATGCTCAGGATTCCCTTCGATTTTGGTCGGGCGGCCCATATGGCTTTCGACCAAGACAGGTCGCGCGACGCCGCCGAGGGGAATCGCGCTCGCAAAGAACAGCGGTCGGCCGGGCACCAGATCCTCTGGCTGCCGGACATACGGAACGATCTGCTCGGGCGGCTGTCTCGTGCACGCCCCGACGCCCGCGAGCGCGAGCGACGCGCTCATCAGCTTGAGGAAGTTGCGTCGGCCCTTCGGATCGTTCCACTCCGAGGCCTGTTCCGGAAATTCCCGATGCAGGTACTCGCGAAAGTCCTGGGTATCAGCCAGTTCGCCCAGGCTCCGCCAATACAGGCGGCCTTCCGAATCGGCCAGACGCGATCGAATTGCAGCGAAGTCCATATGAATCAATAGCTTCCAGCTATCAGCTTCCGGCTTCCAGCTCCGTTTTCCTGTCTGCCGTGGGCTCCCACTGGAAGCTGGGAGCTGGAGGCCGGAAGCCTACCTGTGACACGTCGAGCAGCTCGTGAGCTGCTCGACCGTGCCGATTTTGTATTCCCTGGCCAGACGGGACCCGAGGTCTGGATCGTCGGACGGACGTTCCCAGTTCATGTTGAAGACCTGGTCACGCGGCCGGATGTATTTCTCCGGATTGCGGTGGCAATCGAGGCACCAGTTCATCATCAGCGTCGACTGCTGATAGACGAGCGGCATCTTGTCGACCTGCCCGTGGCAGGTGACGCAGCCGACGCCCTTGTTCACATGGATGCCGTGGTTGAAGTACACGAAATCAGGCAGATCGTGGACGCGGACCCAGGTCAGGGGCTTGTCGTCGCGCAGACTGGCCCGTACTGGCTCAAGAATGGGCGCGTTATTCCAGATCTGCGAGTGGCAGTTCATGCACGTCTTGGTCGGGGGGATGTTGGCGAAGGCGGATTCCTCGACCGACGTGTGGCAATACCGGCAATCGAGTCCCATGCCGCCGACGTGATGCGCGTGACTGAACTGGATCGGCTGTTCGACGAAATCGCCTTGTTTCGTGTGATACCCGGAGAGGTACAGCATGGTGATGACCCAGCCGAGGAACCCCAGGAATGCCAGGACCGCGACGATGCTGACCCGAGAGTAGATATTGGTGTTGCGATCGAAAAGCTGGCTCATCGTGTCGACATCCGCCGTCCCTGATCCAGCGCGACGGCCCTTGGCAGCGCTCGCTCGACGTCCGAGAGGGCGGCTGCAGCGACGGTTCGGTGGGACTGGTCGTGCCGCTGCGGAATTGGGTCCATTTCGGCGTCCCGAGGGCTCTTACCGTGTCACCTGGCCTCGCGGCCCCCAAGAGCGTACTCGAAACAGGGCTGCGAGCAGAAGTGCGGAAGTCGCCATTTGTCCAGAGACGCCTCGGTCGGCCGACGGCGCCCTCCTAAATAATGTGAAATCTTTCACAAAGTGTCAAACCGTCACAAACCGAGGAGTTCGGCGGCATTTCGGCTGAAGATTTTCTCTTTGACCGCGGCCGTCGCCCCGCAGCCACGGATGGTGTCGAGCATCAGGGGAATGCTGCCGATCTGATGGGGATAGTCACTGCCCGCCACGATGCGATCCTCTCCCGCGAACTCGAGCGCTAGGCGAAGCGCGGCCGGATTGAAGTTGACCGTGTCGAAATAGAAGCGGCGGAGATACTCGCTCGGCGGCCGATCGATGTGCTGCCGGCACTCCGCAAACGCCCGATACCCGCGATCGAGCCGCTCTGCCAGATAGGGAATCGCGCCCCCCATGTGGGTCAGGACCCACCGTATGCGCGGATATCGCGCCACCACGCCGCTGAAGACGAGCGTCGACGCCGCGAGCGTCGTGTCAAAGAGGAAGCCGACGAGCGGCATCAGCCAGTAGTCGAGCATCGCGTCGACGCCAAGCGGATCGGTCGGATGGATGTAGACCACCGCCCCGAGCTCGTTCGCCTTGCGCCAGAGCGGCTCGAACCGCGCATCGGCGAGCGCGACGTGATTGACGTTGCTGAAGACCATCGCCCCCGGTAGTCCCAGGGTCGACATCGCGCGTTCGAGTTCGGTGACCGACGCGCCCGGATCGTTGAGCGGAAGCGTCGCCAGCGCGGCGAAGCGTCGCGGACGCTCGCCGACGACGCGTGCGAACGCGTCGTTGACCGTGCGCGCCCACGCGACCGAAATCTCTGGCGGTTCGACGTGGACGCCCGGCGTCGTGAAGGTGAGGAGCTGCGTCGTGACGCCGTGCTCGTCCAGGACCCATTGCCGGTAGTCGATGTCGCGGTGCCCCGGGACGAGGATGTTGTAGTCGCCCGGGTAGTGCACGCACGGATTGCCATCGTGGTCGTAGGTAACCCTGATCACCGATTTCGACGATCTCAACGCGTCGACGTACTCGGGCGGGTAGTAGTGGTTGTGGAAGTCAATGATGCGCATTGAAAAGGCTCAGGGCTCAAGACTCAAGGGTCAGGCTCAAGGCGCAGGGCTCAACCAAACCCTCCGATTGAGCCGCGTTCAGCCTGAGCCTTGAGCCCTGAGCCGTGAGCCCCTCAGATAATAGACCGGCACCCCCAAAGCCACGATGCCGAGACCGGTCAGCGCCTCGACTGGCGTTCGCACGATCTGGTTGATCACGATGACGAGCGACGCCACGATGAACGCCGCCGGGACAACCGGGTATCCCCAGGTTCGATACGCCGGCCTGTAGCCGGGACGTCGCCGGAGCACGAATACGCCGAGGCCCATCAGGGCGAAGAAGAGCCATTCGGTATAGATGACGCGCGTGAACAGCTCGCGATATGCGCCGGTCGCCGCAAGGGTGCTCGCCCAGATGGCCTGGACCACGATCGCCCGCGACGGCGTGCGATAGACCGGGTGGACGTGGTGAAGCCAGCGGAAGGCCAGTCCGTCTCCGGCCATCGAGTAATAGACACGCGGGCCCGTGAGCACGATTCCCGTGAGTCCCCCAAGCGACGACATCATGACGAGGACGGCCATGACCGAGGCGCCGCCACTGCCGACCAGAACATCTGCCGCGTCAGCGGCGATGCGCGTCGACGACCGCACCGTATCCAGGGGGAGCGCGACGAGGTAGAGGACGTTCATCGCCATATAGCACGTCGTCACGATTGCGACACCAGCGATGAGTGCCAGCGGAATTGTGCGCGTCGGCATGACCGTCTCGCCGGCGGTGTAGGTGACCATGTGCCAGCCGCCGTAGGCAAAGAGTCCCGCGACCATGGCAAGGAGGAATTCGCTATGGCCGGTCGGGGTCGGATCTCGATTTTCTCCCGCGACGACAAGATCGAGATCTGACCCCGCGAGAAAGAGGCCCGCGCCGACGGCGAGGGCGATCGCGAGGACCTTGGCGACGGTCAGTGCCGTCTGGACTCGACTGCCGGCGCGGACACCGACATAGTTGAGCGCGGAAAGCGCAAGAATCACCGCGACGGCGATGAGTCGCATGCCCTGGTTACCGGCGTCGACAAAGTACGCGGTGTAGCGCGCGAAGACCGTCGCGATGGCCGCGATGATCCCGGTGTGCACGCTCCAGAACATCGCCCAGCCCCAGAGAAACCCGGCGAGCGGCGAGAACGTCTCGCGCAAGAAGACGTAGAGGCCGCCTGTCTGCGGGAAAGCCGAGGCAAACTCGGCGCAGACCAGGGCGCCAAAGAGGGTGAGAATGCCGCACGCGAGCCACACGAGCATGATGTCGAGCGGCGTTGCGAGGTGGCGCGCGATTTCCGAGGGCTGAACGAAGATGGACGCGCCGATGATCGTCCCCACGACCATCGCCACAGCGTTGGTCCGGGTCAGCGCCGGCGACAGCTGGGCCACGCGAGTGATATTACTGGGTGAGGAACTGCGCGATGGATACCTTTTCTCACGCTGCGTGGGGCTATGCGGCACTCTATCGACGGCCCCGTCTGCGGTGGTGGGGCGCGCTCGCC
This sequence comes from uncultured Acidobacteriota bacterium, assembly GCA_963773005.1. Classification (GTDB taxonomy): domain Bacteria; phylum Acidobacteriota; class Vicinamibacteria; order Vicinamibacterales; family 2-12-FULL-66-21; genus DATBJJ01. Next base: position 999,556 of record CAVYZR010000006.1, on the reverse strand, counting down.
GGCGCGGCGCCCGATCTCCTCTGGTTCATCCCCAGCACGATCGAGCGGGTCATGCAGCGCGGCTGGGGAGCGTTGACCGTCGGGGGCGACCGGGGCATCTGGCGCGCGGATGGTCCGCCGTTGCCGCCGGAACTCGTCGAGTCGTACTTCCGCTACTACATCTACACGCACAGCCTGGTGCTGCTCGCGGTCGTGGTCGCGATACTCCTGGTGACCCCCTGGCGAGGCTACGCCTGGTTAGCCATTCCCTACGCGTTGCACATCGTGATGGACATTCCTACGCACGAGCGCTACCAGACCCGTCCGTTCTACCCGCTATCGTCCTGGCAGTACGAGGGCCTCAGCTGGGCCGATCCACGAATCTTCTGGCCGAACGTCGTCGCGCTCGCTTTGGTGTACGCGTGGATCTGGTTACTCGGGGCGCCGATCGCGGATGACTTGACGGGACGCGGATCACTCACGGGACGCGGATCTCGCGGATCGCCCAACCCATCTTGCGGGCCGCGGATAGTCGAGATCGTGACCGTTCCTGAATCTGTGTGATCCGCGAGATCCGCGTCCCGTGAGTAATGTTCGCGATCCCTTCGGCGGAAATCCGCGTGCCCGGAAGCAGCATGCTACGATTCGAGTGTTCGAGAGGACCACTCATGCGTCGTGCGGCCAGGCTCCTGCCGTCCGTTCTCGTCGGTCTCAGCATCGTCAGCGCGGCTTTGCCGGCGTTGGCGCAGGCGCCCGTCACCTACCGCGTCGCCTTTCCTGCGCCGGAACATCACTACGCGCAGATTGAGGTGATATTCCCCAACCTGCCCGCAGGGACGCTCGAGGCGCGCATGAGTCGATCGTCGCCGGGCCGGTACGCGTTGCACGAATACGCCAAGAACGTTTTCGAGCTGCAGGCGTTCGACGGCAACGGAAAGACGCTGACGGCGATGAGGCCGAACCCCTATCAGTGGGACATCGCCGGCCACGACGGTACGGTACGAATCGTCTACAAGATTTACGGCGATCATGTCGACGGCACCTACCTCGGCATCGATCCGACACACGCGCACATGAACATGCCGGCGACGCTGATGTGGGCCCGCGGGCTCGACCGGCGCGCTGTGCGCATCACATTCGAGCCGCCGAAAGGGTCATCGTGGGTGCCGGCGACACAATTGTTTCCCACGAGCGATCCGTTGACGTTCACGGCGCCCAACCTGCAGTACCTGATGGACAGCCCGGCGGAGTTGAGCGCCCAGGCCATCCGCAGCTTCAAGGTCCGCAATCCCGACGGCAGGGAATTCACGATTCGGACCGCGGTTCATCACGATGCCGGCGATGCGGAAGTGAATGAGTATGTGAAGGGCGCGGAGAAGATCGTCCGCGAGCAGGGGGCGGTGTTCGGCGAGTTTCCCGAGTTCGACGCCGGCATGTATACATTCCTCGGCGACTACGTTCCGTGGGGCGGCGGGGATGGCATGGAGCACCGGAACAGCACTGTTGTCGCCGCGCCGGTCTCGCTGCGAACGCCGGGCATGGTCGCCGACGTGCTCGATACCGTCTCGCACGAGTTCTTTCACTGCTGGAACGTCGAGCGCATCCGTCCCAAAACGCTCGAGCCATTCAATTTCGAAGAGGCCAACATCTCGGGCGAGCTCTGGCTCGCGGAAGGCTTCACGCAGTACTACGGTGATCTGATAATGACGAGAACGGGGCTGTCGCCTCGCGAGCGGGGAGCGGTCGGGCTCGCGCGTGCTGCAGTCTCGGTCATCAACAACCCCGGGCGTCAGTTTCGATCGGCGGTTGAGATGAGTCAGATGGCCCCGTTTACCGACGCGGCCCGTGCCGTCGACCAGACAAATTTCTCGACGACGTTCATCTCGTACTACACCTACGGATCGGCCATTGCGCTAGCGCTCGATCTGAGCCTGCGCGATCGATCGAATGGAAGGATTTCGCTCGACGACTACATGCGCGCGATGTGGCGCGTGCACGGCAAGCCAGGTGGGCCGGAGCCAGGCTTGGTAGGCAAGCCCTACACGCTCGCGGATGCGCGCGCGCGCCTGGCGGAAGTCTCGGGCGATCGCGCATTCGCCGACGAGTTCTTCGACAAGTACATCGAAGGCCGGGAGGTGGCCGACTATACGCGCCTCTTACTGCGCGCCGGCCTGGTATTGCGCAAACGCAGCCCGGGTGCCGCATGGATCGGACCGGCGAATCTCATCGACGCGAGCGGAACGATCAACAACCTGATGCCGTGGGGTTCGCCGGCGTTCGACGCCGGGCTCGATCAGGGAGACGTGATCGTCGACGTCGGTGGTAAGGCGATCGCTGCTGGCGTGCTGCAGGCGGCGCTCAAGTCACGGAAGCCTGGTGACCAGCTGACGATCACGTTCAAGCGCCGCGGCGGCGCGACCGGCACCGCGGCGATCACCCTCACGGAAGATCCATCGCTCGAAACGGTGCCGCTCGAGTCCACAGGCGGCATGTTGACGGCCGAGCAGAAACAATTTCGCGAGTCCTGGTTAGGATCCAAACTAACGCCCTGACTGTCGACTGACGATTGCCGACTGTCGACTAACGTATCGTGGTCATGGTCATGTCCATCATCCGGGTCAGGCTTCCCATCGGCGCCGGCAGACGGACGCTGACGAAGACGTGAAATGACACGGGGCTGTCGCCGTAATACGGTCGCAGTGCCGTGGGCACGCCGTAGAACGTGACGTCGGCGCCGACGCCAAGGTCCCAGCCCCGCAGCTTCGCAAGCGTCCGGGTGGCGCCGAGTGTCAGCGTATTCAGCAGGTCGCGGCCCTCGCCGCTTTCAGGAACGTGCTGGTGCGCGAGGATCTTCGAGCGTCCGATGAACGTGTGGTTGCCGAAGCGCAGCACGTCAGTCTCGACCTGGAGCGATTCGACCCGTCCATAGACGCTGTTGGCGCCGAAGGTGTGCGTGGCCTCGGCGAGAAACGCGTTGAAGTCGCCGCCGACCTTGTTGTTGCGACCGTAGATCGCCGTGGCAGCGGTCCAGCCGCGCGCATGTCGCCGCATCCAGGACGCCGAGGCGCTCGTGCGCCTGACGTCTCCCGGTTCGTGCGCTTCCGGTGCCTTCAGGAATCCGTGCGACGCTTGCAGGGTCCATGCGCTCGTCGGACGGTACCAGCCCCGTACCGACCAGGAATCGAGGACACCTGGGTCCATGAAATCCCACCGCTGCTCGTCAGGCTCGCCGCCGTGAAAGAGCGACCCCTCGACCTGCCAGGGGCCCCGATCGAGCCCGGCAGTGAGGACGCCCATCGAAATGTGTGTGGAATCAACCGTGTGATGCGAGAGCGGCGCTGTCGGATTCTCGAACGCAGACGAGCGGTGCATGAAGGCGACGGGCCCGAGCGCCGGTTCACCCACTGGCGCGCCGGCGAGCGTGAGTGAATAGCCGCGCCCAAGCGGTGTCCGCCAGACCACGGCGGCCTGCATCAGGAAGTCGTGCGGGTGTTGCCGATCGATGAGCGGCATGCCGTCGAGCGTCTCGCCGACCTGAAAGATCTCGCGGTAGCCGTCTTCGCCGAGCGTCGCGGGTTCGAGGCTGAGCATCAGCGAGAATCGTAGCCGGCCGGCTCCAGCGCGCCGCTCGGCCATGCCCATCCACCAGTTCTGAACCGCGAGCTCTTCGCCGCCTCGAGGACTTCCCTGATCGTTGAAGTTGAAGAAAACTACGCCGTCCTGCATCAAGTGCCAAGACGAAGATGGCATGGCTGCATGGTCGTGTTGCAGAGGGGGAGAGGTCTGGGCGGACGTCGGAGTGCGGCTGAGCAGCAGAAAGCCGATCAGGGTAATGCCGACCCGCAATCGGGCGAATGCCGTCATACGCTAAGAGATAGACCCTGACACGGAAGGAAGGTCAACCGACTGCTGGAACGTTGGCAAGGGCAGGCGCGTCGTAAGATAGTAGGTCGCGTCGTCTCGGCGGGCACTCCAGCTGTGAATAACCCGGTGAACACCCTGATTGGATCGACTGTTCAACATTATCGCATCGGTGAGCGCCTCGGCGCTGGCGGCATGGGAGAAGTGTATCGGGCGGAAGACGTCCGCCTTGGCCGATCTGTCGCGCTCAAGTTCCTGCCATCCGAGCTGAAGGCCGACCCGGAGAGCCGGGCGCGGTTGCTCAACGAGGCGCGCGCCGCCTCGCTGCTGCGCTCGCCCAACATCGCCGTGACCTACGACATCGGCGAGGCGAGCGGCGCCGACTTCATCGTGATGGAGTATGTCGAGGGCGAACTGCTGTCGTCTCGGGTGGCGAAGGGACCGCTCGCGATCCGGGAAGTCGTCGAGATCGGCCTGCAGGTCACCGACGCGCTCGACGAGGCACACGCGCGGGGCATCGTCCACCGCGACGTCAAGAGCGCGAACCTGATGCGCACCGAGCGCGGGCTGGTCAAGGTGCTCGACTTCGGCCTGGCCAAGTTCCTCAAACCGCCTGATGTCGAAGGCGCGCGCGTGACCCAGCCGCAGGTCACGATTGCCGGCATGGTCGTTGGCACCGTGTCCTACATGGCGCCTGAACAGGCGCTTGGACGAGCGGTCGATTCCCGGACGGACCTGTTTTCGCTTGGCGTCGTGCTCTTCGAGCTCGCCACGGGCCGGATCCCGTTCACTGGCGGATCGCCCACCGAGATCATCGATCACATTCTCCACGAGATTCCGCCGCCCCCCTCGCGCTTTGCGCAGTCCATTCCGCCGTCGTTCGACACCATTGTCGGGCGGGCCCTGGAAAAGTCGCCGACCTTCCGCTATCAATCCGCTCGTGACATGCATCACGATCTGCGCGACGTCGCGAGCGAGCTCGACACGGCGCCGCGCGGCACGACCAGTCGTGTCGCCGCAAACGCATCGACGTCGGCCGCGATCGAACGATCGGTCGCGGTGATGACGTTTGCGAACATCACGCGCGAGCCGGCCGATGATTGGATCGGCACCGGCATCGCCGAGACGGTGAGTTCGGATCTCAAGAACATTCACGGCCTGACGGTGATTGGGCGGGCGCGCGTCTTCGATGCACTGCGCAATCTCGCCTCAGGCGCGCATCTCGACGAGTCGCTCGCGATCGACGTCGGACGTCGACTCGGCGCGACCTGGGTCGTGGTCGGCGGGTTCCAGCGGCTCAACGAGCTCGTCCGCATTACCGCAAATTTCGTCGACGTCGGCACCGGCGAAGTGCGCCGCACGGTCAAGGTCGACGGCCGGATTGGTGACATCTTCGCGCTCCAGGACAAGATTGTCTTCGAGCTCAGTCAGGGACTGAACCTGGCACTGCGCGGCACCGAGATCGCCGACATCGAGAAGCGTGAGACGAAGTCGGTCGAGGCCTACGAGAGCTACGCGCGTGGAATGATGAACCTGCGCCTGGCGACACGCGATTCGATCGAGCGTGCCATCTCGGCGTTCGAAGACGCGACTCGTCACGATCAGGAGTACGCGATGGCTTGGGCGGCGCTCGGCAGCGCGTATGCGCTCAAGGGATCGTTTCTGTCGATCGGCGATCTGGTGCGTAAAGGCGTCGAGATGGAACGCCTGGCGGTCTCGATCGACCCCGACCTGTCCGACGCGCACAGCTGGCTCGGCAGCGCCCTCCTCACGCTCGGTCAGGTCAACGAGGCGATCGCGGCGATCAACGAAGCGATCAGGCTCGAGCCCGAAAACGGCCAGGCGTACCAAGCGCTCGGGCGCGCCTACTGGGCCGGTAAGGGGGATTTTGCTGCCGCGATCCCCGCCTTCCGGCGCGCTATCGAGCTCAATCCCGAGGCCGGCTACTCCTATCTGCAGCTCGGCCTGCTGCTCGCCTGGGAGGGCCAGTACGAGGAAGCCGAGGCGGTCTGCCGCCGCGCGGTCGAGCTCCAGGATCAGTACATTTCCGGTAACGCAGGGTTGCAGGTCGTCGGCGCAAACGCGAGGCTCGGCTACGTGTTCTACCTGCAGGGCCGCTACGACGAGGCCATCCGCGAGTATGAGCGTGGGCTCGCCTTCGTGTCGTCGAGTGATCACGCGCTCAAGGAACGCACCAGCATCGAGATCACGATCAAGATCGGCGCGACGTACTTCCGAATGGGAAGGAGTGAGGAGGCCGCCCGATTCTTCGACCGTGCGCTCAAGAATTTCGAGGCGCGCGTTGCCAAGGGCGCCGACGATCCCTACACGCGCTACTACATCGCCTGCCTGCTGGCGCTCCGCGGCCGCGAAGGCGACGCCGACAAGGCGCTCGACGCGCTCGAACGTGTCTACGCGTCGCTGCCCGCGTTGACCGCTGCGCGCGCTCGACGGGATCCGGACCTCGAGAGCTTGCGCGGCCGTCCCAGGTTCGAAGCCATCGCCAACGGCTGAATCGATTTCTCCAGGCCGGCGTACGCCATTGGACCCTTCCGAACGGCCATTGGTCCCAGTCCAGTCTTAAGCTCTACCGAAGAATATTCGGCTAGTTTACTATTCGCTCTTGCGGCGCCACATGCCAAACGGCGATTGGCTACCTCCTTCCTCCGAAGCCGGTCAATACTTGCGCACTGAAGGTGCCTGGCACCTTTCCGGGGAAGGAGCCAGCCACTTTGGGTTGGAGGCCTCATGATTCAGCAGATCGAACGGCAGTTTGTTCGGACCACACGGCCCCTCTACGGACACCTGGTCAGTCTTCTGGAATCGGCGATTTCGCGCGGCGACCTGCCGTCGGGATCGCGCGTGCCGCCGGAGCGGGAGCTCGCTCAGCGCCTCCATATCAGCCGCACGACCGTCGTGAGCGCGTATCGCGAGCTCGAGTCGCGCGGGCTGCTGCGCGGTTACGTCGGCCGCGGCACCTTCGTCTGCGCGGCCCCCGACCCGACCGGCGCGCCGTTTGCGTGGCGGGGCAAGATTGCCGCCGCGGCGCTGCGATCGAGCGACTCGACGCTGCGCGACACCCTCCGCCACTCGTCGAATGCCAAAGTGCTCTCGCTCGCCGCCGGCGAGCCGGCCATCGACTGCTTTCCTGTCGAGGCCTTTCAACAGGCGATCGACTACGCGATCAAGCGGGAGCGTCTGGCGATCTGGCGACATGGACCAACCGAAGGTCAGCCCGTGCTTCGCGAGGCGATTGCCGAGCGGTTCGGCGTGCCCGCCGAGAGCGTTCTGGTGCTGGCGGGCGCGCAGCAGGGGCTCGACTTGCTCGCCAGGTGCCTGATCGATCCCGGCGATGCGGTCATCGTCGATCGGCCGGGGTATCTCGGCGCAATTCAGTCGTTCAATGCTGCCGGGGCCAAGTTGATCGGCTGGGATGTGACGAAAGCCGACATGGACGAGCTCGAGGACGTGCTCGTGCGCTATCGTCCGAAATTGATCTACACCAACCCGACGTTCCAGAACCCGACCGGCGTCACGGTACCGATCCGGGCGAGACGCGAGCTGCTCAGGCTGGCCGAGCGCTATCGCGTGCCGATTGTCGAGGACGCGACCTACCGCGAGCTCTACTTCAACGAGGTGCCGCCGCCATCGCTCCGCGAGCTCGACGCGCAGAACATCGTCATTTACCTCAACAGCTTTTCGAAGGTGCTCGCGCCGGGGCTTCGACTTGGATGGCTGTCGGCCGCGCCGTCAATCGTCGATCAGATCGCGATCATCAAGCAGCGGCTCGATCCGCACACCCAGAATCTCGGCCAGTTCGCAATGGCCAGGTTCATCCGCGACGGCAACTTCGATGCGCACCTGAAGACGCTCAGGGCCGAGCACGCCCGTCGCTGCGCGATGATGATTTCGTCGATCCAGCGGCATCTGCCCGCGGGATCGCTGCGCTTCGCACGCCCGCAGGGCGGTTTGTATCTCTGGTGCCGAGTCCCGGCCGGCGTGAGCTCGCGCGCGCTGCGCGATCAGGCTCTGGCCGCCGGTGTCGCATTCGTGCCTGGCTACGCGTTCTATCCCGATCCGGCTGGCGAGTCGGAGTTGCGCCTGTGCTTCTCGAGCGTCCTGCCGGGCGCGATTGACGATGCGGTGCAGAGGCTGGCGGGGTGCCTCGCGCGCGCGGTGCCGATGCGGTCTGTGGCGGTATAGAGAAGCTATCTTCAGGGGAATTGTTTCAAAGCTTCTCACCGCAAGGTCGCTGAGTCCGCAGAGAATCGTCGCCGGGCCGCGAAACCCCGCTCACGCGCCCACCCGCTTGGCCAGAAAAATGTCAGGCTTGCCGCGACCGTTGGCGTCCGGCAGCACGCCGGCAATCCGGAACCCGAGCCGAAGATAGAACGCGTACGGATGCTGGCCAAGGTTCCTGATCCCGCGAAGCGCGCCAGGAATGTCTGGATAGAGATCGGTTGCGCTCAATGTCGTCTCGTTGTTCTCGTCGTCGCTGCCGACCCACAGCGTCAAGGCGCCTCGAGTCGCCACCAGTTGCTCCAAGTCTTCGACGAGCGCCCGTCCGATGCCCAGGCGGCGGTGCGATTCGCCGACGACCAGCGGGTGGATTTCCCAAACGCGGCTGGCGTAGGTCGGAATGGCACCGATCCAGCCGAGGACGGTTCGCGACTCGTCTACGAAAACACGACTGATTCGATCCGGACCGAACGACTCCAGGACTTCCTGCCGAGCGGACTCGGCATCCTGCCAGTCCTCGGTTTTGTTTCGGAAGGCGTTCTGAAGAAGGACCCCGGCCTGCTCGACGAGGTCTTCGTCGTCAGGCCTCAGGTCGACAATTGGGGCGGCCATTTGGAATCACGCCTGACGCTCGAGATAGCGTTCTCGTAGGATCCTCGCGTGATGAGTCACGTGACCCACTCCAATGTAGGCGAGCGCGCGAACCGTGAACTCGTAGCCGCTGGCGACGCCGCGTCGCGACCATGCCTCGGCCGGCAGCGCCCGAAAGAACGTCACCGTCGCGAGCCGAACGGCCTGAAATTCCGCCACGAGGCTGGACCAGGTTCGTTCATTCGCGCCCGCGGTGGATATTGCGACGTTCTGGTCGAAGCTGGGTAAAGGACTGTCAAACCCACGCGCGAACCACCACGCCCGGAAGACAAACAACCGCTCGGTGTCGTTCAGGTGGCCGAGGACCTCTCGAATGCTCCACTTGTCTGGAGCATAGCGAAGGAGCGATTGTTCTTCGGAGATCTCGCGCAGCAGCCCGAGCATCTCCGGTAGTTGGGCTTCGAGGAGCGCGCAAATCTCTCCCGCCCCGACCTGATCGATGTAGGTGAAGTAGTACTCCGCTGCCTCGGTCCGATCAGGAGCCGATATGGTACTCATCCTTGAGCCTCCTGCCGCGCTGTATCGCAATCCGGGGCCATCCAGCGCTGACCCACCTCCAATCTACATCACAGCCGCAACTACGGACGCAGGTAGATCGTCAGGGGTCGTGAGTCGTCGGAAATGACGGCGGCGCCTGCGTAAATTGCCGCGGTTGTGGCAACGACGCGTGGCGAAGGCGGCGCCCAGCAAGGGTGCCCTCCCAAAGCTGTGCACAAGAACGCGGTTGTCAACACGGTCATTGCGACCGAGGTCGCGGCGCCGACGGCAGCTCCGAGAAGAGCTCTCTGGCCGCGGCCGCGGTTCGCTCGCAGCAATCGATCGACGCGCAGCACCTGATCGGCTGGGAGCACGACGTCTCCGTGTTTTGTGCGAATCCGCAAATCAACATCGTCGGCCGCGATCAGCGTGCCCTCGAGCCAGGTCACGCGCGTGAATACGCGGACCACGGTGTTCGGCGGCAACGACACGACATTGCCCCACATCGACGCCCCGTGGGCCATTCGTGGCCCGTGCGCCGTCAAGGGCAGAGCGCAGCCGGCCGTCGACAGTGTTCCGACCAGTACCGATTGCTACGAGTCGTTTCATGTCGCCCTCCGTCCCGAGTGTAGGGACGAGGGCCCGACGCAGTCGTGATGGTGGATTGAGAAAGTATGAAAAAGGATGTGCCGTGCTTTGGGCGGAGGTGCGCCGCTCAGGGCAACCAGCCTCGTCCGACGATTCCGCCTCCGGAACCCGTGAGCTGAAACGCCAGGCGGCGGCCGTCCTCGAGCGTCAACGTCAGTGTGCCTGGACCTGCGAGCACGACGGCCTCGGCGATCCCCTTGATGTCGATGTGCCCTTCGATGCGCGCGACCGTCTTTGGATCCTCGTCGGACGCAGGTGGCGTCTCATCGGCCCAGACCGTGACCTCGTAGGCCGTCCGGCGGAGCAGCAGCTCCCCGGCATGAATCGCACCGACACCGCTCAGTGTCTCGAGGAGACGTTTCGTCATCAAGCCCCCCAGCCTGGCGAGATTCTACTCTCGCTCGGTTCGCTGCCGCCCGAAAGGGATCTACTTCACGGACTCCCGACCCGCAGCGAGCCATCCGACGCGCGTCAGCAGGGAGCCGACGATCGTCGAGGCAGCCGCGATGCGTCGCGCGGTGATCGAGCGCCCACCCATCACCCGTAGCGCCAGCGGCACGGGTCCTGACAGGACGCCACCGAGCCGCGTGACGTCGCCAGACCATCCGTATTTGATCGGGTCGAGCGCGGGATGGTCGTCCGTCTCGAGCGCGATCCCGATGGCTGTCTCGACGGCGGCCGCGCCGATACCGAGCACGTTCAGCGCCCGATCGCGATGTCCCCTCAGTTCAAGGATCGACACCGCCGCGCCGAGACCCGCGGCGCCGAAGTGGATCGGGAGGAGCGACACGCTTTGCGACCAGACCGGCACAGCCGTCGCGCCGATGAGCACGCCGGTGTAGGTCGACAGCACCAGCCCCGTGGCCGCGGACAGGACCTCAGCGGCATCAGCGACGATCTTGATCGGCAGCCGACCATGGCTCGTTCTGGTCAGTGCGTTTGCGAAGGCGCTGGCGCCAGCTGCGTTCGAGAACGCGACGAGTGTCCAGGCGCCGACCGACATCGGGCTGCGCAGCTTGAAGACCCGCAGCATGTTGAGAAACCGCTCCGGCCGTCCGAGGTCCGAGACGAGGAGCGCCGGCGATACCGCGCCGCCGACCGCAGCCAGCCATCGGGCGTCGCGGACGAGCGCGGGATTCGCGCCCGCCACGCGCGCGACTGCGCCGACGACTGCCGCCGCGCCGGCCGCGCCACCGACGAAGAAGTAGGCAGGGATCTCCCATGTCCAGACGGGAGGCTTCAGGAGCGGGAGACCGTAGTAGTCGCTCAGTCGAGTGGCCCTTCTCCGGCGAGCGCTGCCAGCGCTTCGAGATCGTCTGCGCCGACGAAAAGACCGGTCTTCGGCGCGAACGCGCGCCAGCCGGTCATCAGGAGCACTTCCTTGACCAGCGCAACGCCGGCTTCACCGCGCGCGTCAACCACGACTGTTGGCACCGGGTCCGAGCGCCCGAGATCGACTTTGACGGATCCATCGGGTCGCGATAGGACGCTCTGCCGTTCGTCGCCACTCAAATCCGAAATGACACCGCGCAGCATGGCCGCGACATCCGCGCGCGAGCCAAGCGGCGGCGCGCTTTCGATCGCCTCGGGTCCCGACGACACATCGATCGCGAGGAGGAGCAGTCGCGGCAACGCCACCGCGCTCGAGTGCGCGTGCGGACTCGTCGGGAATTCTCTCAATTCAGACAACTCGTCAAATGCGTGTTCCGGGTCGTACTGACTGGACTCGAGCGAAGCAGGTTCGAAACCGATCGGCAACGCCTGAGACGTCGCCGCGGGTTCGACGGCCGCGGTGGCCGGCAGATCGCGTCGCGACGGCCAGAACGCAAGCAGCGTGAGCAGCGCTCCGGCCAGGAGCGCCAGGCCGGGCGTCAGCAAGTCCGGCGTGCCATGAAGGTCGACGACGGGCGCATTCTCGACGATGGGCGGAGCCAGCCCTGACAGGATTCGCCGCGAACGAAGCCGCTCGATGATGCCGGTCCGGACCAGTCCGTCGATCGCGTCTGTCAGTCGCAACTGCGCAACGACCGTCTGCATGACACCGAGCGATTGCTCGCTGGTCGCGCGGCGGCCTCCGCCGAGCACCGTCCGGACCAGCGCGATCGCCGCCGGATCCCGTGTCGCGACGACGAACGGCGCCGCCACGGCTTGATCGCCAGCGGGCCGAGCCGGCAGATACAACTCCTCAACCTGTCCAGACGATTCTCGATAGCCTGCACCCGCGACGTTGATGTCGCACCCGGTGACGAGGACCCGCGGCGACGCAGGTTGAGCGCGCCGGAATTCGTCGCACGACACGGCGACCTGCTGACGGCTGGCGACCGCGTGGTAAATCCCCTCGCCCGCGAGCACCAGCGCCGCGGCGGCAGGAACGAGCAGGCTCAGTTTGAACATCAATCGGCTGACGACCGACGTGTGAAGAAAGCGGCGGCGACGGCTGCCAACATCAAGCCCGCGGCTGCAGCCGCTGACGTCCAACCTGCTTGCAAGTGGACAGTCGGCACTTCGGGCGACGACGGCAGATTGTACTCCTCCGGTTCCCCGCGGAAGATGAAGATCGCGTGGGTCCCGCCGACGCTGCTGTCGCGAGGATCGTAGACCCGCGCGTCGTCGATGCCGCGCGTGCGCAGGTCGTTGACTCGTCGCGCGGCTCGCTCGCGGAGGTCGCTGAGCTCGCCGAACTGAATGGATTGCGTCGGACACGCCGTCGCGCAGGCCGGCTGCAGGCCTGCTTTCTGGCGGTCGTAGCAGAACGTGCACTTGAACGCCCGACCATCGTCGGGCCGTCGGTCGACGACGCCGAAGGGGCAGGCGACGATGCAGTAGCCGCAGCCGTTGCAGACGTCGGGCTGGATGAAGACGCCCCCAAACTCGGTGTGGACGATCGATCCGGTCGGGCACGCCTCGAGGCACCCGGCGTTCTCGCAGTGCTTGCAGACATCGGACGAGAAGTCCCACCGGAACGTATTGCTCCGGTAACCGCCGTCGGCGGCGTGCGCAGGCTTTTCGCCGCGCTCGATGAACTTCACGTGCCGCCAGGTGGAGTGGCCGAGGCTCGCAGTGTTGTCGTACGAGAACCCGGTCAGTGCAAATCCGTCGTCGGGGACGCCGTTCCACTCCTTGCAGGCGACTTCGCAGGCTTTGCAGCCGATGCAGAGCGTCGAGTCGGTGAGAAAGGCGGTGGTGGTCATTGGTCCCGCGCCGTCACGTTGCACAGGAGGCCCTTGGCTTCCATGATCCGGACGTTTGGCTCTTCGGAGATTGCCACGAGGTCATTGACGACGTCGCCGCGGATGAGTCCGCGCCCGCCGAAATGATATGGCAGGCCAACTTGGTGAACGACGAGACCGTGAATCGTAAGCGGCTGCAGGCGTGGCGTGACGAGCGCGCGCGCCTCGATCGCCCCGCGTGGCGTCGAGACGCGTACCCACGCGCCGTTCTCGACGCCGATCTCGCCAGCGAGGGCGGGGGAGATCTCGCAAAAGAGTTCAGGTTGGAGCTCGGCGAGATGCGAAAGCGTTCGCGACATCCCTCCGGCCGTGTGATGTTCGGTCAGCCGGTAGGTCGTGAGCACGTGCGGATACCGCGGATCGCCCGGCGACCGCGCGTATGCGTTGTCGGACCGCTCTTTCCGATCCGCGACCGGATTGACCTGCTGGCGATACAGACGGTTCGGGACCGGAGACTCGAGCGGTTCGTAGTGCGCGGGCAGCGGTCCGTCGCGGAGGCCAACCGGCACCCAGATCCAGCCGAGCCCGTCGGAATGCATGATGAACGGCGCATCGCCGCGAATCGCCGCATCGCCGCCGGCACCGAGTGGCGGCACATAGTCCGGAGCTTTGTTCTTCGTGAAGTCGGGCGTGTCGAGACCGGTCCATGCGTGCGATTCGGCATCCCACCAGACCAGCTTCTTGCGTTCGCTCCACGGCGTGCCATCGGGTCGCGCGGAGGCGCGATTATAGAGGATGCGTCGATCTGCCGGCCAGGCAAATCCCCATCCGTGTCCGTACGGACCCGACGCGTCCCGTTCGGCGGCCCGATTGCGATCAGCGGCCGGATAGACGCCCGAGTAGATCCAGCAGCCGCACGCGGTGCTGCCGTCCGCCGACAGATCGGTGAAACCCTCGACCTGCGCACCGTCGCGAGTCCATCGCCCGTTGATCTCTTGCAGCACCTGCTCGATCTCGGGCTCGCGTCGTGGCCCGGAGGTCGGGTAGTTCCAGGTCAGGGCGTTCAGGCCGCGATTGCGACGCCTGAGATCGCCGGAGGCGCGCGCCTTGAGTCGCCGGCCGAGATGATAGATGAACCAGGCCTCGCTTCTTGCGTCGCCAGGTGGATCGATCGCCGTCTCGTGCCACTGCAGTAGCCGCTGCGTGTTGGTAAAGCAGCCGGATTTTTCTGCATGCGCGGCAGCGGGGAAGAAAAACACTTCGGTCCGAATTTTCTCTGTGTGCAGCTCGCCACGTTGCACCTCTGGAGAGTCCAGCCAAAACGTCGCCGTTTCGGTCTCGACCAGATCGCGCACGACGAGCCATTGAAGATTGCCGAGCGCTCGTCGCTCGAGCCGTGAGTTTGGCGCACCGACGGCAGGGTTCTGCCCCATGACAAAGAGTCCTTCCAGGCGATTCGCGCGCCGGTCCGGGGTCAGATCTCGATTTTCTACGCGCAGGTCGGCGCGACTCGGTCCAGGGAGAAAATCGACGTCTGATCCAGGGGTTCCGTCAGCCATGTCGAGCCAGTAGCCGAAGTGTGAGTGATCGCCGCTCGTGCGCGGGAGCCAGCCGAAGCCGAACTCGTTCTGCGCCGTCGCGAGCTCGCCGTACCATGCCTTCAAGAGCGAGATTGCGTACTTGTCGAAGTTCGCCCACCAACCGTCTTTCGAGCGATGCGTCGCGAGGTAACCGACCAGGGTCGAGTCTGTCTCACCGAACGTCGGCATTGGCAGATAACCAGGTAGAAGGTCGTAGAGCGTCGGGATGTCGGTGGATCCCTGAATGGAGGCGTGGCCGCGAAGCGCGAGAATCCCGCCTCCCGGGCGGCCGATGTTTCCGAGGAGCAGTTGCAGAATCGCCGCAGTCCGGACGATCTGCACGCCCGCCGAGTGCTGCGTCAAGCCGACGGCGTAGCAGATGGCGGCCGTACGTTCAGGGCCGGAGGCGCGGCAGAAAGCGTCGGCGATCCGCACGAATGAATCGGCGGGCACGCCGCAGACCTCCGCCACCATCGCCGGCGTGTAGCGAGCGAAGTGCCGGCCGATGATCTGAAACACCGAGCGCGGATGAAGAAGCGTCGGGTCGCGCGCCTCGGCACGCGCGTAGGCCCAGGAATCCGTCGTGTAGCGTCCGGCTTCCGCGTCCCATCCTGAGAATAGGCCATCGAGATCCTCCGGGCCGACGAACCTGTCGTCGATAATCGTCGACGCGTTGGTGTAGGCGACGACGTAGTCTCGAAACTCCAGCCGATTGGTCAGAACGTAGTTGACCATCGCGCCGAGGAACGCCGAGTCGGTCCCGGCGCGCAGCGGCACCCACATGTCGGCCATCGCCGAGGTCCTGGTGAACCGCGGATCGACGTGGATGATCGTCGCGCCCCGTTCGCGGGCCTCGATGACCCACCGGAACCCGACCGGGTGGTTCTCGGCCATCGACGACCCAATGATCAGGATCGCGTCGGCATTCTGCAGGTCTTGTAGCGCCGTAGTCGCGCCGCCCCGCCCGAACGAAGTGCCCAGACCGGGCACCGTGGAGCTATGTCATATGCGGGCCTGATTGCTGATCGCGACCATGCCCAGGCCGCCCGTGAAGAGCTTCTTGATCAGATAGTTCTCTTCGTTGTCCAGAGTGGCTCCGCCGAGGTGCGCGATCGACGCACACTGCATCAACGTTCGCTGAGTACCGCCGATCTCGCGGTCCTCCTCGAAGTGTCGTTCGCGCGACGCCCAGACGCGCTCGGCGACCATGTCCATCGCCGTTTCGAGGTCGATGTCAGTCCAGGCTGTTGCGCCCGGTGCCCGGTGCTTCACCCGCCTGGCTCTGCCAGCGTGAGTGAGGAGCTCGTGCGTCGCTGCGCCCTTTGGGCAGAGCCGTCCTTCCGAGATCGGCGATTCCGGATCGCCTTCGACCGAGATCACTTTCCCATCTTTGTGGAAAATGAGTTGCCCGCACCCCACCGCGCAGTAAGGGCAGACGGACCGTACGACGTCTGCCGTCTCGTGACGAGGTCGAAGCTGGAGCGTTAGCTCCGACATTGCCTCCGTACCGGTTCCATCGCCGCCGGTCGCGATTTGCGTCAGGAGCGGCCACTGGGACCGGGTTCGGGGTTCGGGTTTCGCAATTCGTGCTTCGGGTTTGTACTTCATGCCCTCATGGCCCTTTGGTGGTTCGCGTGTCAAAGCCTTTCATCGTAGAGGACGCCGAGCGCGCAGAGACAAACACTCTTGTTCTGCGTGCTCTGCGCCCTCTGCGGTGAAGAGCTGTTGAACAATTGAATGTCCGTTACTTGAAAAGGAACCCGTACGTGATTTCACGCAGGAGTTTTCTCTGGAAAGATTACTCCCGGGGCGAGGCGATTCCCAGGATCGAGCGCCTGCTTGACGGCTCGCATCTCCTCGAGGCCGGCGTCTCCGTAGAGTTGGCGAAGCAGGTCCTGCTTGACGGAATTTCTGCCGACGCCATGCTCGGCGAGCGGACAGCCACCGAGCCGAGCGACGTGACGGCCGAACTCCAGCATTGCCTCTTTGCCCTTGACCACGTCGTCGAAGGAACGGGCGATGACATTGGGATGAACGTTGCCGTCAGAGAGGTGTCCCCAGATCGCGTAGTCGAGCCCACGACTCTCGAAGCCCCGGCGGTAGATGTCCATCATGTCGGCGCAACGGTCGAAGGGCACGATCATGTCTCCGGCAGTCTTTTCGATCCGTGCATCGATGGTCCGCTTCGCCGTGCTGATGCGCTGGTTCACGCCGGCCGGTACGGACTCGCGCACGGCGAGGAGCTCCGCCGCGCGACGACGGTCGCCGGGGAGTGCTAACTCGGTGTCCGCCAGGAGCCCGATCCGATCGAGCGCGCGGCAGAAACGTCCAAGCGAGCCGCCACGCGTCGAGTCCACTAACGATCCGCCCGCATCGTCGAGCGATCGTTGGATCTCGTCGAACGCCGCGGTGGCATCTATCTGCGCGCCGAGCTCCAGCTGCACGAGGAGCGCGAGGCACGCTCCCGCGGGCACGGAGACGTTGTTCCGCGAGCCGGCGCCGTCTTCCTGCACGATCTCGAGCGATCGCCGATCCATGTGCTCGATCGCGGACGCGTCGATTCCTTGCGGCGTGCCGGCTTGCCACGTCACCATCGAGGCATCGCGCAGCTCCCTGGCGAGCTCGAGGCCCTGCGCCTCTGACCTACACGGGATCCAGGCGAGCGCGGTATTCGGCGCAGGCGAGAGCGTTCTGAAGGTGATCCGTGTGATGACGCCGAGCGTGCCTTCGGATCCGATGAAGAGATCGACGAGGTCCATGCCGGGCGCGGCGTGGTATCCCGCCGAACGCTTCGCAACCTGCGGCATCTGATAGGTTGGAACCGGAACCGCGACACGGCCCCTGGTGGTTTCGACGTCAAAGCGCCCGTTGACGGCATGTCTGCCGCCTCGTTCCAACTCGAGCACGGTGCCGTCAGCGAGGACGACCGTCAGCGCCTCCACCCAGTCGCGCGTACTGCCGTACTTGAAGGTCGCAGCGCCGGCCGCGTTGGTGGCGACGATGCCGCCCGCGCAGGCGCCGGTGAACGTCGGCGCTGGCGGGAACCAGGCGCCGGCCCCGCCGAGCCGTTCCTGCATCGCGGCAACCGTGACGCCCGGCTCGACGGTTATGCGCCCTGGCTGAACATCGACAATCCCGTTCATCTTGGCGGTCGCGAGAATGATCTCGCCCATCGGGGTCGCGCCGCCGGTGAGCGACGATTGCGCGCCGACCGCCAGGACTGACGCCGAGCTGGCCAGCATGTCGACGACGTCGGCGGTCGTGCGGGGAAAGACGAGGCCGGCGGCGTGGCCGCCGGGGAAATTGGCGGCATCCACGAGCCAGTCGTCAGTCGGGAGTCGGGAGTCGGCAGTCACAGTCGTTAGTCTCAGTCGGTAGTCCGAGTCTGTAGTCCGAGTCTGAAGTCCGAGTCTGTAGTCCGGTCGTTCGCCTACCGGCGTTTGGCTCTCTGATTAGGACCAAGTCCTCGATCTCGGCGGTCGCTCTTGACTAAGTACTTGATAAGCCCTGTCGTCATCCGCGCCACTTCATCGCTGACCTCGTTGCAGGCGGCAAGTTCTGTGTCCGTAATGTAGCCTCGATCGCAGGCGAGCAGTAGCCTTGTTCGAGCCTCGGCATTGGAGGCTTTCGAGATGTCCAGAAATCTGGCGAATGCACGGTCGGTGGGCTGCGCGAATCCCTCGGCAATGTTAGAAATCACCGAGTCCACGGCGTTGGACAGCTGCTCCCTCAACTTCCTGTCGCGTTGGAAGCCAGCTCGCCCAAGGAGCGCATTAACTGCAACACAGAATTCCCGCGCGCGTTGCCAAACCTTCAGATCTTCCACCTGCTGGGCCATCCCTACCTCCTGAATTGCACCGAAAGTGCCAGGAGGCGCACGGGGGGCCGGGCTCGAACTGCTAACTCGAACTGCCGACTCGGACTGCCGACTCAGACTGCCGACTCGGACTGCCGACTCAGACTGCCGACTCAGACTGCCGACTCAGATTGTCGACTGCGACTGTCGACTCCCGACCCCCGACTGTCGACTGAAGTATTATCAGTCGCGTGTCCGCTTTCACCCTAGGCGTCGAGGAAGAATTCCAAATCGTCGACCCCCAGAGCGGAGACCTGCGTTCGCACGTGTCCGAGCTCCTGGCTTCGAGCGCGCCGATGCTGGGGGAGCAGATCAAGCGTGAGATGCACCAGTCGATCGTCGAGGTGGGCACGAAGATTTGCGCCGATGTCAACGAGCTGAGCGACGAGATCTATCGCAACCGTCGCGAACTCGCGAGCGCCGCCGAGCGCGTTGGTCTGGCGGTGGCCGCGGCCGGTACGCATCCGTTCTCACGCTGGGAAGATCAGATCATCTCGCCAGGCGTTCGCTACGACAACATCGTCGAGGAGCTGCAGCAGCTGGCGCGGTCGCTCCTGATCTTCGGCCTGCACGTGCACGTCGGCCTGCCGGATCGGTCGGTGATGATCGACTTGATGAACGAAGTGCGCTACTTCCTGCCGCACCTGCTCGCGCTGTCGACGAGCTCGCCCTTCTGGATGGGGCGTGACACGGGCCTGAAGTCGTATCGGACGACGATCTTTCGGCGGTTTCCTCGCACCGGCGTTCCCGATCACTTCGACTCCTGGAGCGAATACGAGAACTACATTCAACTCCTCGTCGATTTGCACAGCATCGACGACGCGAAGAAGATCTGGTGGGACGTGCGGCCGCATCCGACCTTCGGGACGCTGGAGTTTCGCGTCTGCGACGTGCCGACGCGCCCCGAGACGGCGGTGATGCTGGGCGCGCTGGTGCAGGCGATCGTCGTCAAGCTCTATCGGCTCCGGATCCGTAATCAGGGCTTCCGCCTCTACCGCCGCGCGCTCATCGAGGAGAACAAGTGGCGGGCCGCGCGCTATGGCCTCGACGGCAAGCTCATCGACTTCGGACGCCGCGCCGAGGTGCCAATGCGAGACCTGGCGGTCGAACTGCTCGAGTTCATCGACGACGTCGTCGACGATCTCGGCAGCCGGAAGGCCGTGGAGCACGTCCACGTCGTGCTGCGTGAAGGCACCAGCGCCGACCAGCAACTGGCGGTATTCCGCCAGACCGGGGACCTCAAAGCCGTGGTGCATCATGTGATTCGCCAGACGCAGGATGGGGTGCGCTGAGCCGCAACCCGTCGTGTCCGGCTTTCGCCGGACACGCTACGTCTGCGGGGGCGTAAGAACGGATAGTCGAGGGCTTCATGCAACAGCAGCGGGCGTCACAGGTCGTCGGACTTCTCTGCGGCCGGGAGTACAGTTTTCCGCCAGCCTTCATCAAACGGGTCGACGAGCTTGGCGCGCCGCACGGCATCACTGGCCAGATGGTGAAACTCGGCGGCACCAAGATGGACGAGGCGCCGAGCTATCGGGTCATCGTCGATCGCATTTCTCACGAGGTGGAGTATTACCGCGGCGCGATGAAGCACGCCGTGCTCCAGGGCACTTACGTCATCAACAATCCGTTCTGGTGGACCGCCGACGACAAGTATTTCAACTACTCGGTGATGGCGAAGCTGGGCGTCGCGATCCCGCGGACCGTGCTGCTGCCGCAGAAAGGCTACCCGGCCGACATCGACCTGACGTCGGAATCGCTGCACAACCTCGCCTACCCGATCGATTGGGACGGCCTGCTCGACTACGTCGGGCGGCCCGCTATCCTCAAGCCCTACTCGGGCGGCGGATGGAAGCATGTTTACAAGGTGGAGGACAAGCGCGAGCTGCTCGAAGCCTACGACCGCACCGCGCCGTACTGCATGACGCTTCAGCAGTTCATCCACTTCGATCATTACGTTCGGTGTTTCACGTTCGGCAAGACCGACATCACGCCAGTCGCCTACGATCCGCGCGAGCGCCGTTACTTGGTCGAGCACGAATACCTTTCGGCGGAGGTGGGCGCGCGTGTCGTCCGGGATGCGCAGCTCATCAACCTCGCGCTCGGCTACGAGATGAACACGATCGAGTTCGCGATCGAGGACGGCGTGCCCTACGCGATCGACTACCTCAATCCCGCGCCCGACTTCGAACGCGATCGCATCACGCCCTTCTACTTCAGCCACGTGGTCGAGAAGATGGCCCACCTGGTCGTCGATCGGGCCCTCAACGGTCATCCTGCGCAGTGCTGGCCGAGGTGGGAAGAGATGCTCGGGATTGGCCCGGCATCGGGTTTTACCGGTGCTCCGGGATTGTCTTGATTCGAGCGGATTGACCAGGACATGGATCCGATTGCTGATTGGCACGCGCTGCTCAGGCCCGACGAGGAACTGACGCCGCGGTTCACGAGCGCCCTCACCGCGTCGATGCGCGCCAAGAAGCTGACCTTCGGCCAGCGAGTCCACTGTCCGTTCTTGCGGCCGTTCTTCTTGACCGCCGTCGACGAAGCCCGCATCCGCGTCGCGGCCGAGACCATCGCGGCGCTCGGCGAACGGGTGACGCGCGCGGCGTTCGAGTCCGACGATATCTACCATCAGCTCGGCATCACCGAAGCCGAAGACGCGCTCGTCGACATCGAACCGGGGTATCAGACGGCCAGCACGACCTCGCGGCTCGACGCGTTCCTGCTACCGGACTCGCTGCACTTTGCCGAGTACAACGCCGAATCGCCCGCCGGCATCGGCTATACCCAACGGCTGTGCGAGCTCTTCGACGCGACTGCCGTCATGGGACGATTTCGCACGCAGCGGCAAGTACGTTTTCACAAGGTCATCGAGGCGCTGCTCGACGCGCTCCTCGCCAGCTACCACGAGTGGGGTGGCACCGCCAGGCCGCCGACGATGGCGATCGTCGACTGGCGCGACGTGCCGACATGGACTGAGTTCGAGATTCTGCGCGACGCGTTCGCAGCAGCCGGCGTGCCGACGATCGTCTGTGATCCACGTGAACTGGTGTTCGCAAACGGCGCCTTGACCGCGCAGGGTACCAGGATCGATCTCGTCTACCGTCGCGTGCTCGTCAACGACATCCTCGCCAAGCCGGCCGAGTGCCTCGCGCTTGTCGACGCATGTGCCGCCCGCGCCGTCTGCATGGCCAATTCATTTCGTTGCAAGCTTGCGCACAAGAAGGCCTTTTTCGCGGTGCTGACCGATCCTTCGCACGCGACGCTGTTCTCGGCGGAGGAGCGCGCGATTATTCGCGCGCACGTGCCCTGGACGCGCGTCGTCGACGACGCGGAGACCGACAAAGACGATTGGCGCGGAGATCTCCTCGAGCTGACGCGGGCGTGGCGCGAGCACCTGGTGCTCAAGCCGAACGACGAGTATGGTGGCAAGGGCGTCCACCTGGGGTGGGAGAAGACCGAGAGTGAATGGGAGACCGCAATCGAGGCCGCGCTTGCCGACCCCTACGGCACGTGGGTCGTCCAGGAGCGAATCCCGGTCCGGCGCGAAGTGTTTCCGCAGTTCGATGCGACAGGCCGCATCAGCATGAACGACATGCTGGTCGACTTCGCGCCCTATCTTTTCCGCGGTCGCATGGGCGGCTACCTCACGCGCCTGAGCGCAACCGGCCTCGCGAACGTGACCTCGGGCGGCGGGCAGGTGCCCGCGTTCGTCGTCGACTAAAAGAAAGCAACACCGATCACGATTCACGCACGATGACCACGATGACCACGATGGCCACGAAGCCCGTAACCCATCTGGCATCGTGACCTTCGTGCCATCGTGATCATCGTGATCGAGACGTCTGATCGTGCAGCCACACGATTCATGTCAGTCAAGGCTGAGTTCGCCCCTCCCCACGAGCACTGACACCCCGCCGATTCGCACGCGGGTAATCCGATCCTCGTCGCTGTCGATCGAGATGTGGACGCGGCTCGGTCGTCCCATCGCGACGCCCTGCAGGCTGAGCATGCGGCGCGCCACGTCGGGCGTCACGAGCCGGTGATGCAGCAGGAACGCACCGAGCGGACCGCTGGCGGCGCCAGTGGCCGGATCTTCCGAAATCCCAAAGCCGGGGGCCAGCATCCGGCTGTAGACCGTTTCGTCGCCGCCGCCGGACCGCTCGGGTGTAAAGAAGAAGGCCGGCAGGTTGGCTAGACCCGCCGCATGGGCGCAGCGTGCCAGCGCCTTCTGGTCGATCGCCACGGCGTCGACCGCAGAGCGCGTGGCGAGCGGCGCGAAGAGAAACGGCACGCCGCACGACACGCTCTGGACGGGCAGGCCCTGAAGAAGGTCGTGCGGCGAGATTCCCACAGCGGCGGCAAACGCGTCCCGGTCAGCGACAACGGTCCCGAAGGTCGGCAGCGGCTGCGTCATCCAGGCGAACGTCAGGCCTGTGTGATCCCATTCGAGCGAGACCGGTGTCGGGCCAACGCCGAGCTCGAACACGAACCCTTCACGCCCTGGCGAGATGACGCCCTCGATCGCGAGCGCAAACGTGCTGCCGATCGTCGGATGGCCGGCCATCGGCAGCTCTTCGGCGGGCGTGAAGATCCGCATCCGGACGTCGCCGCCACGCTCGGGCGGCAGGATGAACGTCGACTCGGAGAAGTTCATCTCCTTGGCGATGCGCTGCATCTGCTGCGGGGTCAAGCCTTGCGGCTCGGGGAAGACGGCCAGCTGATTGCCTTCGAAGCGGCGATCGGTGAAGACGTCGAGGTGGAGGTAGCGGTACATATCGGTCGAGCGAGAATGACAGAGTGTCGCGCGACGCGCAGCGCCAATCAGGGAGTGGTCTGAATGCGCCCCAATGCGACGGCCAGCCGTATCGCCTCGCGGCTCCCGCCGATTCCCTTTCGCCGTACGCTATCCTGTCGACACACGGAGGACTCTCGTTGGCGAAACGGAAGAAAGGCGGCGCGTCGCTGTTCGATGACGGCGGCGCGGGTGTGATCGATGCAGGAGGCCCGGGCAGTGGCGGCGGGCCAGAGGTGGTGGCGCTGCACGAGGCCGCACAGACGCGTTATCTCAACTACGCGCTGTCGGTTATCACGTCACGCGCGCTTCCCGACGTCAGGGACGGACTGAAGCCGGTGCAACGCCGCATCCTTTACACGATGTGGCAGCAAAACCTGACCGCCGACGTCAAGCACCGCAAGTGCGCGAAGGTCGTCGGCGACGTGATGGGCAACTACCACCCGCACGGCGACACCGCGCTCTACGAGACGCTGGTTCGCATGGCGCAGCCCTTCTCGCTTCGCTATCCGCTCGTCGATGGCTCCGGCAACTTCGGCTCGCTCGACGGTGACAGCGCCGCGGCGATGCGATACACCGAGTGCCGGCTGGCCCGACTGAGCGATGAGCTGCTGACCGAGATTGACCAGTCCACAGGTACCGTTCCGCCCAAACTACGACGGCACCAAGACCGAGCCGGTGGTGTTGCCGTCACGCGTGCCCAACCTGCTGATCAACGGGGCGACGGGGATTGCCGTCGGCATGGCGACCAACATCCCGCCGCACAACCTCAACGAAGTCTGCACGGCGCTCGTGAAACTGCTCGACAACCCGGATCTGAGCAGTGTCCAGCTCTGCCGCTACGTGAAGGGCCCCGATTTTCCTACAGGCGCCCAGATGCTCAACTCGCCGGAGGAAATCAAAGAAATCTACAAAACCGGCTCCGGAGCGATCAGGCTGCGGGCGACGTGGGAGGAGGGGCCGGCGACGCGTTCGGGCAAGACGATTTACATCACCAGCGTGCCGTACACGGTCAACAAGTCGGCGCTTGTCGAGCGAATCGGTGATATCGCCGCCGGCCGGAGCCTTCCGCCGCTTCTCGATGTGAAGGACGTCTCGACCGACGACGTGCGAATCGCGCTCGAGTTGAAGAAGGACGCCGACGAGAAGATGGTGATGGCGTATCTCTTCAAGCACACGCCGCTCCAGACCAGCTTCATCGTCAATCTGACCTGCCTCATCCCGACCGAGAATCCCGAGATCGGCCGCCCGGAACGGCTCGACCTGCACGCGATTCTCTGGCACTTCCTTCATTTCCGGCTCGAGGTTGTCACCAAGCGGCTCGAGCACGAACTGCAGGCCATCAGGAAGCGCGTCCACATCCTCGAGGGCTTCGAGAAGGTGTTCGATGCGCTCGACGAGATCCTGAAGATTGTCAGGAAGTCTGAGGGGAAGGCCGACGCGGCGCAACAGATCATGAAGCGCTTCGCGCTCGACGCCGACCAGACCGATGCAATCCTCGAGCTGAAGATCTACCGGCTGGCCAGGCTCGAGATCCTGATCATTCGCAAAGAGCTCGAGGACAAGCGACGCCGGGCCCGCCAGATCAATACGCTCCTCAAAGATGAGGAGGGACGTTGGGGCGTCGTCAAGGTGGAAATCGAGGAGATCCAGAAGAAGTACGGCGACCCTCGACGAACCGCAATCGCGTCGGATGCCGACGAGGCCGAGTACACCGCCGAGGACTTCATCGTCGAAGAAGACAACGTCGTCATCGTGTCGCGCGATGGCTGGGTCAAGCGGCAGAAAGAGGTCAAGGACGTGTCCTCGACCCGCGTGCGCGAGGGCGATGCGGTCCTCGCCGTGCTGCCAGGCAGCACACGCGCGTCGGCGGTGCTCTTCAGCAATTTCGGCGTCGCCTATTCCGCGCGGCTCATCGACATCCCGGCGTCGACCGGTTACGGCGAGCCGATCCAGCGGTTCTTCAAGTTGAAGGACGGTGAGAGGATCGTCGCGGCGCTCAGCCTCGATCCACGCGTTGTGGGCACAATCACCGCGAAGAAAGAAGGCGACGAACCGCCGGTCCACGCCGTTGCCGTCACGAGCGATGGCTACTCGATGCGCTTCGGCCTCGAGCCGTTCGTCGAGCCAAGCACACGCACCGGCCGGCGCTACGCGCGAACCGCCGACGGCGCCGAGGTCGTCGGCGTGGCGAGGGTCAGCGGCGGCGAGATTCTCATCGCCGCCACGCGGGAAGCTCGGGCAATCCTCTGCAAGGCCGACGATGTCAATTTCCTTTCGGGCCCTGGCCGTGGCGTCATCCTGATCAAGCTGGACGCCAAAACCGATCGAGTCCTGGGCTTTATTGCCTCGGCGGGCGATCGCGACCTCATGACGGTTGAAACGACCCGCGGCGCCGAGCAGACGATCAGCACGGCCAAGTACGAGGTGACCGGCCGCGGCGGAAAAGGCCGCGAGCTGCTGCAGCGGGGGCAGTTCACTCGGATTGTGCCGACGGTTCCCGACGCGCCGCCGCCGCTGTCTGAATGAGCAAGAAAGGAGAGCAAGCTATGCCGGCCGCTGACGAGTACCTCGACGACGTCCGCCTGCAGTTCCGGAAGCTGAAGAAGCTCGCCGAAGACGCCCTCGTGCAGGTCAAAGACGAAGAACTCAACGTGACGCTCGACGCCGAGTCGAACAGTCTCGCGGTCATCATGAAGCACATCGCCGGGAACCTGCGCTCGCGGTTCACCGACTTCCTGACGACTGACGGCGAGAAGCCGGATCGAAACCGCGATGGCGAGTTCGAAATCGAGGGGCACCCCGGCCGCGCCACAACCTTCAAGGATTGGGAGAGCGGATGGACACGGCTCTTCGAGACGCTGAACGCCCTGACCCCAGCCGACCTGCTCAAAGACGTACACGTTCGAGGTGAGAGGCTGTCGGTCATCCAGGCGCTCGATCGCCAGATGACCCATCACGCCTACCACGTCGGCCAGATAGTCTTTCTTGCCAAGCACTTGCGGTCGGCCGACTGGAAGAATCTGAGCATGCCGCGGCGACGGTAAGAGACGGGCTCAAGGCTCAGGGCTCAAGGCTCAGGCAAGATCTTCGAAAGAATACTCGAAGGTTTTGCTTGAGCCATGAGCCATGAGCCTTGAGCCGAGGAGGACGACAGATGGACACGCTCTTCCAGGACCTGCGCTACGCGCTCCGGCAGTTCCTTCGTCGTCCTGGGTTCACGGCGATCGCAGTCGCCTCGCTCGGACTCGCCATCGGTGGGAACAGTCTCATCTACGGAATGCTCGACGGATTCGTGTTCCGGCCGTTTCCGTATCCGCAACCGGATCGGCTGGTGGCGGTCGGCGTCGCCTTTCCGAAGCTCTCGTCCGAAACGAGCTACGTCGAGGCGCTGTCGCCCGCCGAATATATCGATATCCGGAACAGCCGGAGCTTCGCGCACGCAGGCTCGTTCGATCTCGGCAACCGTAACATCTCGGGTGGCGACGTGCCGGAGCGAGTCTTCACGGCGCTCCTGCTCGACGACTTGTTTCCAGTGATTGGGATGGCGCCGTACCTCGGCCGCGGCTTCACGGCCGAGGAGCTCGGACCGAACGGCCCACCGGCCGCCATCATCAGCCATCGCCTCTGGCAGACGCGGTTCGGGAGCGATCCCGCGATCATCAATCGCGCGATTCGGATCAGCGGCCGGGCCGCGTCTGTCGTCGGCGTCATGCCGCCGGGCCTGGTGCTCATCGGCACCGATCTCTGGATCCCGTGGGGGAGCGATCCGCTGACCGTCCCGCGCAACGTCCGGCAATTCAACGTTCTGGCGCGGCTTGCGCCGGACGCGTCCCTCGCGCAAGCGAATGCGGAGCTCGGCGCGATCGCCCGGCGCGTGGAGCAAACCGAGAAGGCGCAGTTTGCGGAGTACGAGAACTGGCGGCTCACGGCGACGCCATGGGCGGCGGCGCTGCTCAGGGATGTGCGTCCCGCGGCGTTCGTGCTGCTCGGGGCCGTCGGCCTGGTCCTTTTTATTGCCTGCGCCAATCTCACGAATCTGTTTCTCGCGCGGTCGTCGACGCGGCAACGCGAGCTGGCCGTGCGCCTGGCCCTCGGCGCGGCTCCCTGGCGCGTGACCCGGCTGCTGCTGGCAGAGAGCCTTCTGCTTGCGACGGCCGGCGCGGCGGTCGGGCTCGTCGTCGCCTGGCTGGGGCTACAGGTTGCCGGCGCGATCATCCCCGCTCAGTTCCAGATGCTCGGTCTGGAGGCGTCAATCAACCTCAGAGTGCTCGGATGGAGCCTGGTGCTCGCTGTGGTGTGCGGCTTCCTGATCGGCGTGCTGCCAGCCGTGCAGGCCACGCGCACCGATCCGCACGAGTCGCTCAAGTCTGACGCGCGAACTGGCGGATCGCGTGGTGGGCAGTATCTGCGACAGGCCCTGGTGGTCGCCGAGCTCGCGCTGTCCGTCGTCCTCTTGCTCGGTGCCGGGCTGCTGATGCGGAGCTTCCTCAACATCCAGCGCATCGACCGTGGCTTCGACCCGCGCGGTGTGTTGACCATGCGCCTGACGCTGCCGCGAGAGCGCTATCCGGGCGATGCCGCCGGAGCGTTCTTCGATCGCCTCGCCGAGCGGCTTGCCGCCCTGCCGGGCGTGCGCGCCGTGTCGGCCGCGTCACAGTTCCCGCCGTCGGGTACCTTCGGCACGCAGTTCCGGTTGGAGCGAGGCCAGGCCGAGAGCGCGACCCTCCCGACGGCGCAGATCACCACGGCGACGCCGAGCTACTTTGAAACCTTAGGCGTGCCGATTCGGGCGGGCCGCGGTTTCCATTCGACCGATCGCCTCGACACGCCGCTCGTGGCGATGGTCAACCAGGCATTCGCGAACCGTTATCTCGGCGGAAGCGACCCCATCGGACAACGACTCTCACTCGGCAGTCCTGATCAAGCTCGACCCTGGATGACGGTCGTCGGTGTTGTCGCCGACTATCGAAACAACGGCATCACCCAACCCGTGCGCCCCGAGGTGTACACACCGGTTCGTCAGCAGACCGCGTGGAACCAGCTCTTCATGCTCATCAGAACCGACGGATGGCCGGCGAGCCTGGTGTCGTCCGCCCGGGAGACGGTCTCGTCGCTCGATCCCGAGCAACCCGTCTACATGATTCAAACGCTCGACGACGCTCTGGCCACGTCGTCGTTTCAGCAGCGGCTGTCGGCTGTCCTCGTCAGCATCTTTGCCGGCGTTGCGCTGGTGCTCGCGGCGATTGGCATCTACGGCGTCATGTCCTATGCAGTCAGCGCGCGGACGCAGGAGATGGGCGTACGGCTTGCCGTTGGCGCACAGCGCCGCGATGTGATCTGGCTCGTGCTGGGCCAGGTGCTCCGGCTGTCGGCCATCGGGTTGTCGATCGGAATACTCGTGCTCGTCCTCGCCGGCCGGGCGCTCGAAGGCATGCTCTTCGGCGTTCGCTCGATCGACCCCGTCACGATCGCGGCGGTCGCGGTCATCCTCGGCACTGTGGCGCTCGTCGCCGCGTGGGCGCCAGCATCGCGCGCGAGCAAGGTCGATCCGATTAGAGCGTTGCGGACTGAATAGTTGTGGTTCAGGAGGTTCAAGGTTCAAAGAAGTTCAGAGAGTTCATGAGGTTCGACGTGCCGAAGTGGGAAACCGCGACTACTCCAGTGAACTTGAACCTCCTGAACCGCATGAACCTTGAACCTTCTGAACCACCTGAACCTCTTGAACCTCCTGAACCCGGACGACGGGTGGGGTAAAATTGACGGGGTTATGTCAGGCTGGCAGGAGTTCACCGGGCTCAATCGCGGGTATGTTCTCGAGCTGTACGAGAAGTATCGCGAGAACCCTTCGTCTGTGGACCCCGAAGCGCGGGCGCTCTTCGAGCGGTGGACGCCGTCGCTCCAGGACGAGGCGCCTGCCGCTGGCGCTGGATCGATTCCTCTCGAAAAAGTTGTCGGTGCGGTCAACCTCGCCGAATCGATTCGCCGGTACGGACACCTGGGCGCGCGGCTTGATCCGCTCGGCGGCCGTCCTCCGATCGGTGATCCGTCGCTCCTTGCGTCGACACACGGCGTAACAGACGACGATCTCCGGAGTATTCCGGCGAATCTCGTCGCCGGCACGCTCGAGGGCGTCACGACTGCCTACGACGCCATTGAGTTGCTCCGCCGCATCTATTGCTCGACGACCGGCTACGACTACGCGCATGTGTTTGTCCCCGACGAGCGTGAATGGTTGCGGCAGGCGGCCGAGCGCGGCCGCTTTCGTGCCCCCGCTGATCCGATCGATCCAGTCAAGCTGCTCGACCGGCTGTCCGAGGTCGAGGCGTTCGAGCGCTTTCTGCAGCGCACGTTTCCGGGCAAGACGCGTTTTTCGATCGAGGGGCTCGACATGCTCGTCCCGGTCCTCGACGAAGTGATTGCCGAGGCCGGTGAGGCCGGCATCCGTCAGATTCTTGTCGGGATGGCGCATCGCGGCCGGTTGAATGTCATGGCGCACGTGCTGAACAAGCCGTACGCCCAGATCCTCGCCGAGTTCAAGGATCCGGTCTCCCGCAACTTCCGCGAGGACATGGCGTGGACCGGCGACGTCAAGTACCACGCTGGCGCGCATCGCGCGATCAAGGGTGGCGCGGCGATGGACCTGGTCGTGTCGATGCCGCCCAATCCGAGCCACCTCGAGGCGGTCGATCCAATTGTCGAGGGCATGGCGCGCGCGGCGGGCACGAACGTGGACGGCCCCGGCGCGCCGAAGTTCGATCCCACTCGCAGCGTGCCGATCCTGATCCACGGCGACGCGGCATTCCCCGGCCAGGGTGTCGTGGCCGAGACGCTCAACCTGAGTCGCCTCCCCGGCTACTCGACCGGCGGCACGATCCACGTGATCGTCAACAACCAGCTGGGGTTCACGACCGGACCCGAGGACGTCTACAGCACGTCGTACGCGAGCGGGCTCGCGCGCGGCTTCAAGATTCCGATCGTCCACGTGAATGCCGACGACCCTGAAGCGTGCGTCGAGGCGGCGCGGCTGGCCTTCGCCTACCGCGAGCGATTCCAGCGCGACTTTCTGATCGATCTCATCGGCTACCGTCGATACGGCCACAACGAGGGCGACGAGCCGGCCTTTACCCAGCCGCTGATGTATCAGAAGATCGGCTGGCACCCCACCGTCAGGGAGATCTGGGCGACGAGCCTCGTCGAGCGCGGGATCATCACGGCCGACAAAGGCGAGGCGATCTTCCAGGTGCGGTCGGCGGAGATGCAGGCCGCTTACGAAGCGTTGCGCCCGGAACAGGATCTCGTCGAGCCAGAGCCCGAGGCGCCACCGCCCGGCGCGGCCGCGAAAGCAAACACGACCGTCTCGCTCGAGCGGTTGCGCGAGTTGAACGCATCGCTCCTGACGCTGCCGCCGGACTTTGCCATCCACAAGAAGCTCGAGCGGGGCCGCGACAAGCGCGTGCGGATGCTCGAAGCCGTCGACGAGCGATCGGTTGATTGGGCTTCGGCTGAAGAGTTGGCGCTCGCTTCGATTCTCAGTGACGGTATCAGCATCCGGTTGACCGGCGAGGATGTCGAGCGCGGTACGTTCAGCCACCGCCACGCGGTGCTGCACGACATGACGACCGGCCGCACCCACGTGCCGCTGCAGACCTTGCCACAGGCGCGCGCCGCCTTCGAGATTCACAACAGCCCGCTCACCGAGAACGCGGTCCTCGGATTCGAGTACGGCTATAACGTTCAGGAGCCGTCACGACTGGTGATCTGGGAAGCGCAGTACGGCGACTTCATCAACGGCGCGCAGGTCGTCATCGACGAGTTCCTCGTCTCGGCGCGCGGTAAGTGGGGGCAGCGGCCGTCGCTCGTCCTTCTGCTCCCGCATGCGCACGAAGGCCAGGGACCTGACCACGCCAGCGCGCGTCCGGAGCGCTTCCTCCAGCTGGCCGCCGACATCAACATCCGCGTCGCCAACTGCACGAGCGCCGCGCAATACTTCCATCTCCTCAGGCGACAGGCGGCGTTGCTGATCGTCGATCCGCTGCCGCTCGTCGTGCTGACGCCGAAAAGCCTGCTGCGGCATCCGCTGGTGGCGTCGGCCCCGCGCGAGCTCGCGGAAGGACGCTTCCGGATGGTTATCCAGGACCACGAAGCCGAGGCTCGGGCCGCCGAGATTCGCCGCGTCATCGTCTGCAGCGGCAAGGTCTACATGGATCTCGTCGCCGCCGAGCAGAAGGCGGCGAGGCCGGACATCGCGATCTGCAGGCTGGAGCAGCTCTATCCAGTGCCGATGCGCGACCTCCGCGCGGCGCTCGATGCGTTCCCCGAAGCCGGAGAAGTGGTCTGGGTTCAGGAAGAGCCCGAAAACATGGGCGCGTGGGAGTTCATCCGGCCGCACCTCCAGGAGGTCTCGGACGGCCGCACGGTGCGCCGCGTCGCGCGCCCGCGCAGCGCGAGTCCGGCCGAGGGGTCGGCGTCGCGTCACGCCCACCATCAGCAGATGCTCATCGCGCAGGCGTTCGGCGGGAAGCCGGTCGCGCGGCCGAGGCCGGTCGCCGACGTCACGGCTCCTCAGCCGCGTTAGCTTTCACATTCATATGTCGTCAAACATCCTCGTCCCCGAAGTCGGTGAGTCCATCGTCGACGCGCGTGTCGCCAAATGGCTGCGCAAGGAGGGCGATACCGTCGCCGCCGGCGATCCGCTCGTCGAGCTCGAGACCGACAAGATCGACGTCGAGGTCAGCGCGCCGCACGCCGGCGTGTTGAGCCGCATCGACCGCAAGGATGGTGACGATGTCAAAGTCGGCGAAGTCTTGGGGATCCTCGACGAGTCAGCGAAGGCCACCACCCGCGGAGAGCACCTGTGGCTCCAGTCTTCCGAGGCCAGGCGCCGAAGGGCGAGCCGGCACGAACGCCGCGAGCGACGCCGACGGCGCGAAAGGCTGCCGAGGCGAACGAGGTCGATCTCTCGAGCGTGCGTGGCAGCGGCGACGGTGGGCGCGTCATGCGACGCGACGTCGAAAAAGCCGCTGGCGCCGCCGAGAAAACCGCTACCACTGCGGCGAAACCGGCCGACAGCGCGGCCGTTGCGGCGGTCGCGCCGCAGACCGACAAGGCGAAGCCGGTGCCGCCGGTGGCCGAAGACCGCCGCCGTCCGGACGGCGATCGCACCGAAGAGCGCGTCCGGATGTCGAAGCGGCGCGCGACGATCGCGAGGCGGCTCGTCGAGGCCCAGAGCACCGCGGCGATGCTGACGACCTTCAACGAGGTCGACATGACCGCGGTGATGGCGCTGCGCGAGCGTCACAAGCAGGCGTTCAAAGACCGCCATGGTGTCGGCCTCGGGATCGCGTCGTTCTTCGTCAAAGGCTCGATTGGCGCACTCAGGAGCTTCCCTCGCATCAACGCCGAGATCCAGGGCGACGAGATGGTGCTGAAGCACTACTACGACATCGGCGTTGCGGTCGGCGCGACCGAAGGACTCGTCGTTCCAGTGCTTCGCGATGCCGACCGGATGACGTTTGCGGAGATCGAGAAGGGCATCCGCGAGTTCGCGAAGCGCGCCGAAGACGGCTCGTTGTCGCTGGCCGATCTCAAGGGCGGAACCTTCACGATCACCAACGGCGGCGTGTTCGGCTCGTTACTCAGTACGCCCATCCTCAACCCGCCGCAGGTCGGCATTCTCGGCCTGCACAAGATTCAGGATCGCCCGATCGCCGTCAACGGCCAGGTGTCGATCCGCCCGATGATGTACGTCGCCCTTACTTACGACCATCGGATTGTCGATGGCGCGGAGGCCGTGCGATTCCTCGTCCGCGTCAAAGAGCTCGTCGAAGACCCCGGGGCGCTGCTGCTCGACTAATCGCGGAAGCCACCGACGCGCCATGAGAGCGGCTGGCGGTTTCGTCGGGTTGTGCGCGCTTGCGATTCCGGGCTGGTGGGTCGCGCTGTTCTTTTCCCCCGAAGTACGTCAGCTGTTTGTCCCGTCGGCCGCGTGGCCAGCGTTTCAGGCTGTGCTGCTGCCGGATCTCGCGCTTGCGGCGACGACGCTGGTAGTCTCCGGCCAGCTGGTTCGCGGTCGAGTGGTTCCCGAGTTCTTCGGCGTCACCTGGGGCGCCTGGGCGTACGCGACTGCGTACTCAATCGCGTGGGCGCGCAGCGTCGAGGCGCCGGTGATCGGCCCCGCAGTGATGCTCGTCGCGCTCGCTGGCCTGACGGTGGTGTGGTATGCAATGGTTCCGACGCGCCCCTCCGGCCGCAGCTAGCTGGAACCTCGCCAAGACCGCGGTGCAGATCGTGGCGTTCTGGGGCCTCTTCCTGTTTGTGTTGCCGCCACTCGTAGTGAACATCGCCGCCAGGTTCGGATTTCTCTCGCAACCCACGGCGTTGCTCCGCGCCATCGGCGCCGTGTTGTTCGTCGGCGCCAGCACGCTCGGGCTGTTCAGCGCGTTCACGATTGTCGTTCACGGATGCGGCACGCCGCTGCCGCTCGACGCTCCACGCGCGATGGTCGTCACGGGGCCCTATGCGTGGGTTCGCAATCCGATGGCGCTGGCCGGCCTCACGCAAGGATTGGCCATCGCCCTCTGGCACGGTTCGATCGCGGTAGCCGCCTACGTCGTCCTCGGCGGTGCGATGTGGCATATCGTTGTCAGGCCACACGAAGAGGCTGATCTGGCGCGAACGTTTGGAGCGCAGTTCGTTGATTACAAGAAGCGTGTGCCGCTGTGGTGGCCGTGCCGGCCCGATCGGCGTCCGTCAGCGACGAGCGACCGATGAACGAACCATTTCTGTCGGATCAGGCCAGCCGCCATGCACCGGAGTTTCTTCAAGCGATCTTGTCCGAGACCGCCGCGCTCGGTTTCGACATGGCATCCGAACCGAAGACAGGTGCGCTCCTCGCCGCGCTTGCAGCGTCGAAGCCCGGTGGACGGCTGTTGGAGCTCGGCACCGGCACCGGCATCGGTACAGCCTGGCTGCTATCGGGCATGGACGGCGACGCACGGCTCGACACCGTCGACGTCGATGAGCAGGTCACGGCCATCGCGCGGCGGCATCTTTCGTTTGATCCGCGCGTCGCGTTTCACCTCGCGGACGGCGCCACGTTCCTCAGCCGCTCGCCCAAGGCCCACTACGATCTCATTTATGCCGATGCGTGGCCTGGCAAGTTCTCGCATCTCGACGACGCGCTGTCGCTGCTGACTGTCGGCGGTCTCTACTTCATCGACGATCTGCTCCCGCAACCGAACTGGCCGGACGGACATGCGCCAAAGGTGACAGCGCTCATCGATACGCTCGAGCGGCAAGCCGGTTTCGTGACGGTGAAGCTTGCGTGGGCCTCCGGCCTGATGATGGTCGTGCGGACGCGAGCCTAGAACCTATCTTCATAAATCGCCAGCGTGTCGGGGAGTCCGAGGGGCAAAGCCCCTCGGAAGGACTAGAGCCCCTTCTTCAGAATCGCAATCTGGCCGGCGTGGTAGACGTCGTGCTGGACGATGCCGTGGAGGAGGACGTAGTACGACACGCCGGTCCCCAGCGGTGCGCTGCGCGTGTCGTTGGTGGGTTCGTAGAGCCTCGACTCAGGCAGGGCCTTCACCGCGCCGATCAATCCGTGATGCGCGGATTCCAGGCGTGCCAGGGCCGCCTGCCAGCGTTCGTCTGTTTGAGCACCGACGTCCGGCCAGTCACCTTCGATCGGCATGCAGGCGACGGCGCCCGTCAGCCTTCTGGCGGTTTCGTTCTTCCAGCCGGTCATGTGCAGAACGAGCTCCCAGATCGAATGGGCGCCCGGGATTGGCCGAGCCGCCGCGCGCCCCGCATCGATACCCTCGAGGATCGCCTGCAACGGTGAGCCGTGCCACGGATCGCCTTCGTGCTCGCGCTGCAGCTCGTCGACGATGCGGGTGATCTCGGTTGTGACTGGAGGAGTAGTTCGGGCGGCTTTCACGGCAGGGCCTTTCGTGCCTCGATCGGCGAGCAGACGCTCAGTGCGACAACGCGTAAAGCAGGACGTTGATGCCGAACGCGTAGCCGTCGACCGAGAATTGGTAGAAATAGCTCGGGTCGTCGGCTTCACGCTCCCACGAGTCGCCGAAGTCGGTGTTGTGGGTGATGAGCACCATCAAGCGGCCTTGCGGATCGGCGATGCCCATCGCGTGCGGGACCGCGCTGTCCGCGCCGCGCTCGGAGGTGCCGCCGGTGCCCATCCAGTGATTGATCGATGCGATCTGCGGAACTTTCGAGATCTGAAAGTGCTGACGAAAGAGCGGATGGTCCTTCGGCAGCTCGAAAATCTTGTACTCGTTGGGCGGCAGCACCTTGCCAATTTCCTGCGACCAGTGCTCCCACGCATACGAGCCCCAGAAGTCGTCTGCCCACAGGAAGCCGCCCTTCTTCAAATACTCGCGGAGCTTCTCGGCCTCTTCAGGGCCGATGTAGGCGTTACCGACCTCGGTCATCATCACGAACGGGCACTCGAAGAGCGCCGGGTCGGTCAGGCCGATGACGACGTGATCGGGCTCGCCTGAGGCGTCGGTGCTGATGCGCGTCTTGGTGAGCTCGGACAGCCTGATGGAAAGGTTGACGTCGGCGCGCGGGTAATCGACGTACCAGCCCCCGCCGTCACCGTCGGCCGCCATCGAGAACATCACGCGGCAGAAGTTGAACGATCCCTGGAACGTATCCGGCGTCGGGCTCTTGATTTGTTCGAAGAAACGTCCGCGCCCACGCCGCTGCGCGCTCGCCGCCGCAGTGCCGAGCGCGACGAGCAACATCGCAACCGCGAGTCGGTTCAGCCAACGGCTCCGCGCCATCTCAGTATTGTATGCGCCGACTACACAAAGGCGGCGTCAGCATCGCGGAGACGCCGACGCGACGTGCTAACATGCTGATACACAATCAGTTGACCCAGAATGGCGACCACGTATACCGCTAAAGACATCACCGTTCTCGAGGGCCTCGAACCCGTCCGCAAACGCCCGGGCATGTACATCGGCGGCGTCAGCAGCGCCGGCCTTCACCACCTCGTCTGGGAGATCCTCGACAACTCGATCGACGAGGCGATGAACGGCTACGCCTCGAACATCGTCGTCACGCTGCACAAAGATGGCAGCTCGATCACCATCGCCGACGACGGGCGGGGGATCCCCGTTGACAAGCACCCGAAGACGAAGAAAAGCGCGCTCGAAGTGATCTTTTCGACGCTCCATGCCGGCGGAAAGTTCGATGCTGGCAACTACAAGACGGCCGGTGGACTGCACGGCGTCGGGGCCAGCGTCGTCAACGCCCTCTCGAAAGAACTGGTCGCGACCGTCCGGCGGGACGGCGCCCAATGGGAGATGCGCTTCAAGCAGGGCGCGATGGTCGGCGCGCTCAAGAAGACCGGGCCGGCGCGCGGCACCGGCACGACGGTCTTCTTTCGGCCGGACACCACGATCTTCCCGAAAGTCGAGTTCGAGGCGGATCTCATCCGTCAGCGGCTGGAAGTCTCGAGCTACCTCCACAAGGGCGTGAAGATCGTCTTCGAGAACGAGGAGACCGGCACCAAGGAAGTATTCCAGCACTCCGAGGGGCTCGCCGATTATCTGAAGAAGATTCTCGCGGAGCGCTCGGCGATTCCGGTCCACGACGCGGCGTTTGCGATCGCGAAGGAAAGCGACGAGAGCGGGTTGCGCCTGGATCTCGCGCTTCAGTGGACTCAGTCGACCGACGAGCATCTTCGGAGCTACGTCAACGGCATCCCGACTGGTTCCGGCGGCACGCACGAGAACGGCTTCCGCGCAGGTCTGGGCAAGGCAGTGCGGAACTTCATCGAAACGCACAATCTGTCGCCGAAGGGCGTGACGCTCACGGCCGAGGACATTCGCGAAGGCATGGTCGTCGTGCTGAGCGTGTTCGTGCAGGAGCCGCAGTTTCAGGGCCAGACCAAGGATCGCCTGAACAATCCCGAGGTGATGTCGGCCGTCGATTCGCAGGTGCGCCCCGCGCTCGAGCACTGGCTGAACACCAACATCAGCATCGCCGAATCGATTATCGCGCGCGTGATCCTCGCCGCCCGCGCGCGCGAGGCCAGCCGTGCCGCGCAGCAGGAGGTCGCGCGCAAGTCGGCGACGTCGAGCCGCCTGACGCTTCCCGGCAAGCTCAGCGACTGCAGCTCCTCGGACCGCGACGACAGCGAGATTTTCATCGTCGAAGGCGATTCCGCCGGCGGGTCGGCGAAGCAGGGCCGCGATCGAACGCGACAGGCGATCCTGCCGCTGCGCGGGAAGGTGCTGAATACCGAGAGCGCCTCATTGGCGAAGGTGCTCGAGAACAAGGAATTGACCGATCTCGTCACGGCGCTTGGCAGCGGGCTCGGGAAGAACTTCGATCTGGCGCGTCTGCGCTACGGGCGGGTCATCATCCTGGCCGACGCGGACTCCGACGGGCATCACATCGCCACGCTGCTATTGACGTTCATCTACCGCCACATGCCCGGGCTCATCTCGGCCGGCCGTGTCTTCCTCGCGCAGCCTCCGCTCTACCGGCTCGACATCGGCAAGGAAACGTTCTGGGCGCTCGACGATGCGCACCGCGACCGGCTCTTGAAGCAGCACGGCAACGGCCGCGGCAGTCCTGAGATCACGCGGTTCAAGGGGCTTGGCGAGATGATGCCGAAGGTATTGTGGGAGACGACCCTCAATCCGAAAACGCGGCGCCTCCTGCGCGTCGAGATCTCGGACCACATTGTCACGGATCGCGTGATCAACGAGCTGATGGGCAAGGATCCGTCGGCGCGCTTCCGCTTCATCATGGAACGTGCTGAAGAAGCCGAGGAGCTCGACGTCTGAGCAGCGTGAATAATCGCTACTCACACCCTGCAAGAAAAACTTCCCTCCGCGTTCTAAAGACACTGGCAACCGATCCGGGCCAACCGGGACGGGATGGTGTCTAAACCCGCGACAGGACATTCCCCTTCCGGCCGGATGGGCACACTCGCCAGCGACGTTCCACGCGCGTACGCGGAGGTAGTGCCATGCGACTGTTCGTTTCTGCCCTTCTTGTCGGCTTTGTTGCTGTCGGCTACATCGCCGTAGGTTCGCCGCAGATCACCAATCCGACGACGGCTGGGATCCTGGTTGGCGAGGTCGTCGACAACTCGGCGGGCCCCGTGGCCGGCGCCAACGTCGAGCTCTGGGTCGGCTCGCGCGTCGAAAGGACGACGACCACCGATTCCGACGGCCGTTTCCGGTTCGAACGCGTTGCGGCAGGCAACTACGAGGTGAGGGTGTCGATGACCGGGTTTCGGCCGGTGTCGGCGAGCGTCGTCGTGGTCAAGGACCGTCCAATTCCCGTGTTGAGGCTGGCGCTCTTGATCCCGTCTCAAACTGCTGCGTTGGCTGAGGCGCCGAAGGATGTCGCGATGCCGGAAGCGTCGGCGCGAATGCCTGCCCCGGCGCCCCCGGCATCGTCGCCAGTGCGCGTAGGCGGCGCCATCGCGGGGCAGATGAGCAGCTACCGGACGCGCGACTACAACACCGAAGCCTACGACAAGATCGACGAGAACCGGTTTCATCGCGTGACCAACGATCCGCTGTCGACGTTCTCGATCGACGTCGACACAGCCTCGTACTCGAACGTTCGCCGATTTCTCAACGGCGGCACGCTCCCGCCCGCCGACGCGGTGCGAATCGAGGAGCTCATCAACTACTTCCGCTTCGCGTACAAGGACTCCCAGGAAGGCGCGCCGTTTTCGGTGACGACCGAAGTGTCCACCTGTCCGTGGAACCCACGTCATCGGCTCGCGCTCATCGGGCTGCAGGCA
Source organism: uncultured Acidobacteriota bacterium (assembly GCA_963773005.1). Lineage (GTDB taxonomy): Bacteria > Acidobacteriota > Vicinamibacteria > Vicinamibacterales > 2-12-FULL-66-21 > DATBJJ01. Next base: position 960,504 of record CAVYZR010000006.1, on the reverse strand, counting down.
CGCCGCATGAGCGCCGAGCGGACACCGCCGCGCAACCTGGTCTTCCTGATCGATGTCTCGGGTTCGATGGACGCGCCAGACAAGCTGCCGCTCGTCAAGACCGCGATGCGGATGCTCGCAGACACGCTGACTCCGAACGACCGCGTCGGCATCGTCGTCTACGCCGGAGCGAGCGGCCTCGTCCTGCCGTCGACGTCCGGCGGCCGCAAAGCCGAGATCCAGCAGGCGATCGCCGACCTGCGGCCCGGCGGATCGACCAACGGCGCTGCCGGCATCCAGCTGGCGTACGACATCGCCAGCCAGGCGTTCCTCAAGGAGGGTATCAACCGCGTCATCCTTGCGACCGACGGCGACTTCAACGTTGGCGTGACGAGCCAGGGAGAACTCATCCGACTGATCGAAGAGAAGCGCGAGAAGGGCATCTTCCTGTCGGTTCTGGGCGTCGGCACCGGCAACCTCAAGGACTCGACGATGGAGAAGCTGGCGGATAAGGGAAACGGCAACTACGCGTACCTGGATTCGCTGAACGAGGCTCGACGCGTGCTGATCGCCGAGGCCGGCGCGACGCTCGTGACAGTAGCGAAGGACGTGAAGATTCAGGTCGAGTTCAACCCGAGGACGGTTGGAGCGTACAAGTTGATCGGCTACGAGAACCGCATCCTTCAACATCAGGACTTCAATAACGACAAGAAAGATGCGGGAGACATTGGCGCCGGCCACACCGTGACTGCGCTCTACGAGATCATCCCTCCGGGTGAGCCGATCGACGGCGGCACGATCGATCCACTGAAATATCAGGACGGTTCGAAAGCGAACGCGACGGCGACGTCGGACGAGCTGATGACCGTCAAGCTCCGCTACAAGCAACCTGATGGCGACACCAGCAAGCTCATCTCGGTGGCGGTGCGCGATCGCGTCGGCGAGCTGACGCCCAACCTCGGTTTTGCGTCTGCGGTCGCCGAGTTCGGCATGCTGCTGCGCGGGTCGGAGTTCAAGGGCCAGGCGACGTGGTCCTCGGCGCAGGAGCTTGCGCGTCGCTACCGCGGCGACGATCCCGACGGCTATCGCGCCGAGTTCGTGCGGCTCGTCGAGCTGGCGTCAGCGCTCGAGGCGCAGAACCTGACGTCTCCTCAGAGCAGACGGTAGCTTACACTTCGTGAGTGCGCCGTGGATGGCTGATGCTCTTGTGCGTGACGCTGCTCGTGTGGCGGCCGCTCGACTTCGCGATTGAGTTTCCGTCGACCCTGTCGTCGCTCGGCCGGCGTGGCCCGCCGGCGATGATTGAGTTGCTCTTCCACGGTGTCGTGGCGGCGCTGGCGGTTGCCGCGGTTCGAGCGCTCTCGGGCGCGCAGCCCTCAGGAGTTCTGCTGGCTCGGTTGGCGCTTCTCGCGTCCGTCGCCGCATCGGTTCAATCGTTCTACTGGTCGGCGCTGCCGCATCAGACGATGCCCGGTGACAAGTTGCCGCTCTCGATACTCGCGATTGTCGTCGCCGGGTGCTGGCTGCTGTATCTGCGTCGGGCGCGGGAGGTCTGAGCGATCTGGAACCCTACGGCACGAGCACGATCTTTCCGATGACCTCGCCAGACTCGAGCAGTCGGTGCGCCTCGGCCGCGTCGCCGAGCGCCAGCGTGCGATCGATGAGGGGAGCGACTTGTCGGGATACCAGAAGCGGCCAGACCTTGGCCTCGAGATCTCTTGCAATCGCACCCTTTTCGGCAACGCTTCGCGTCCTCAATGTCGATCCCGTGAGGGTGAGGCGCTTTTGCATCAGGGGTCTGAGGTTGATCTCGGCGCGTGAGCCGCCAAGCAGGCCGATCTGGATCAGGCGGCCGTGCATCGCGAGGCACTCGATGTTTTTCTGCAGATAGTCTCCACCGACGATGTCGAGGATGACGTCGACGCCTTTGGCGCCGGTGAATTCGCGAGTGACTTGAACGAAGTCGGCAACGCGATAGTTGATGGCGCGTGCGCCGAGCCGCTCGCACGCGGCACACTTCGCGTCCGAACCGGCCGTCGCCAGGACCGTCGCCCCGAACGCCCGCGCCAGCTGAATCGCCGTCGTCCCGATGCCGCTCGAGCCCCCGTGGATGAGGACGGTCTCGCCTGCGGCGAGCTTCCCGCGATCGAAGAGGTTGGTCCAGACCGTGAAGAACGTTTCTGGAATCGCGGCGGCCTCACCAGGCCGGAACCCGCGGGGGAGCGGTAGTGCCTGCGGTTCGGGCACGACGCAGGTACTCGGCGTAGCCGCCGCCGGCGACGAGCGCGCAGACGCTGTCGCCTTCGCGCCAGCGCGAGACGTCGGGACCGACAGCCGAGACGGTGCCCGCAACTTCGAGACCCGGCAAATCAGAAATGCCTGGTGGCGGGGGGTATTGGCCAAGCCGCTGCAGAATGTCAGGTCGGTTGACGCCCGCCGCTTCGACGCGCACCAGAAGCTCTCCCGGCCCAGGCGCGGGTGTCGGCCGTTCGACCATGCGAAGTACTTCTGGTCCACCCGGAGTAGAGATCTCAATCGCTCGCATTGATGTGCGCACTACCTGCCGACGTCCTCATCGTCGGTGAGAGTTTGAGCACCATCGCCCAGTGACAGAGGCGGCGCGTCGCGATGGCGGTAGATCCGAATCGTGGGTCCGGGTCGTCTGACCGTGCTGAATCCTGACACCGGCATGAAGAACGCGTCCTGCGGATCGTAGACGGCCGAGCCCGGCCGTCGCATCGTGGCTCGAATCATACGGACCAGTTGGTAGCGGGACTTGGCAAGACGCTCAATTATGCCCGGAACCGACGTGTACATCGGCAGTGGAGATTCGTGCAGCACCAGCCAGTCCGGCGTCCGCCCTTCTGGATGCCCGAATGACTCGGTATTCGGATCGTACGCCCAGGGATGAAAGTCGACCCGGGAGAGATCGAGCCGCGTGTACTCGCCGCCAGAATCCCACAGCGAATCCTGAGGTCGAAGGCGCGGCGCCAGCCAGCGTGCGGCCAGCACGCGGGAATCCGTTCTTGACAGAATCACGTCGAACGAAACGCTGTTCACGAGTCCCGTTCCTCCAACCACTAGACCCAGGACCGCTGCGGCCGCAAGAGGAGTGACCGCCGTGCGCGACGCGACCCAGCGCGCAGCGCGCTCGGTGGCGACTGCCGCAGAGAGGCACAAGATCGGCAGGAGCGGCAGAACGTAGCGAAAAAAGACCGTCTGCCCGCTGCCAATCAGTCCATAAAAGGCCGCCGCGAAAGCTCCCAAGACGATCGCTTGCCTGGGGAAGTACCTCGCGGTGGGCCAAATCCCCGCAAGCGCAGCGACAAACAGCGGCACGCCAAGGCCGTACGGCAAGGAGTTGGTCAGATGGTATTGCCATCCCCGGCCGAGATTGACTCCGTGACCGACCGAGAGATGCGTCACGTCGAAACGGAGGTCAGCCTCGAATGCCGGGAAGTCCAGGAGCGCATACGGCGTGGCCACGACAAAGCCGAGGAGGAAAGTTGCGCCAAAGGCTGCGGAGGGCAGCCATGTCCTTGGCCGCCAGGCCTGCGTTCCGGAACGGACGAGCCAATACAACTGTGCGGCCCCAAGCGCGCCGAGTACCGCTGCGGCACTGTACTTCGTCGATGTGGCAAGGCCGCCAACGAACCCCGCCGCTGCAAACCACCGAATCGCGCTGGACCGCGTTTCAGCCGATTCAGTCGCTGCCGGCTCCATCTCGATCGCGCGCAGGAGGAGCGCAAGCGACGCGGTCAGCAGCAACGTCATCAGCGCGTCCGTCATCGCGAAATGCGACTCCCGGACGTGCAGAATCGACACCGCCAGAAAAAACGCCGCCAGCAGCCCGGTTGTGGTGTTGGCCATGCGCCGCGCCATTCTGAAAAGAACAACGAGGGTGAGGGTGCCCGCGCCGGCGACGAAGGCGCGCGCGACAATCACCTGGTCGGCAAACGTCAATCCGGGATCGACGTTGAGCGCGCGACGGATCGCGGACGCGGCAGCGTTGAGCGCGGCGAAGACGTAGATCGTCAGGGAGGGCCAGTGGAAGAAATGCGGATTGAGGTCGCCTCCCCGCACTGACGTAGCGAGCCCCAACGCGACTGTTTCGTCGGGACGCGCGTGAGGGAATGGCAGCCCGAACCAGATCGGCACGAACCGAAGAGCCGCGCCAACAAGCACGATCGCCGCGAGCCATCGTCCGGATGTCATGGCATGACGAAATGAATCATGGCTACGCCAATCGCCGTCTGCAGGGCCGTCGTGGCAAGAACGAGTGCGAGCGCGGCGCGTCTGTCCAGCATCGAGCAGACGTAGGCGGCAGGAATCTGGAAAAAGCAGGCGAGGAAGATCCAGAGGCGGATGACTTCGCCGCGGTTCACGCCAATCACGTCGACGGCAATCAAGACGGCAAGCAGTCCGAGACAAAGGGCGGTGATCGGTCGCGTCAAGCGTTCGCGCCAGGGGCTCGCTCCCCGCAGAGCGGACCACACCAAAACGCAGAAGCTCGTCGCCTGGCAGAACCCGATGCCAAATACGAACTCCCAGAGGTTGGCGCGGACCCACACCCGGTAGGGCCGTCCAGTGCTTTCATTGAACTCCACGGCATGACTGCCGATGCTGCGGAAGGTGCGGACGGCGTCAAAGCCGGACAATGCCGCTACGGCCTCCGAGGTTCCGATGAACACAAAAATGACGGCGGCCGCCTGGGCGAGGAAACGGTCCCATGCCACCTCGCCCCTTCCAATGGCGGCAAGCGCAAGGGCCGCAAAGAGCAGTCCCATCACCAGCGGCAATGGCTCGAAGAATACCAATCCGTACAACCCGAGCCCCATCAGCGCTGCATAGGCCGTCTTACCCGTTCGCAACCACCGCAGCAGCAGCCATCCGCACGTCAGAACGGCGATCGGCGTAACCGTGTTCAGAAGCGGGAAGAAAAAATGGCGGGCCGGTACAAAAAGGTACAGCGCGCCCGCGACAAACGCGGTCTGGTTGTCGTCGAAGAGATCGCGAACGAACAGGTATACGAGGATCGCGCCCAGGTTCGAAAGACCAATGACCAGCCACGGCAGCACGTCGGTTCTCGTCGACACAAGCTGAAGCCCGTAAAGGAGCATCAGTTTGCCTGGCATGTTGCTCTGAACGTGCAGTGGCGCGCCTGCCCGGACCCGGTTGAATTGTCTCAGCACGTCGGTTGGCTCGTACCGCCCGGTGACGCTGTAAAACGAGTTCGCGTTGTCGCTGACGAATACGGACTCGAGCGAGGATGGTGCCATTGAGCGCAGAGGCCACTGCAAGCCCGTCGCCAGGATGATCCAGACCAGCAGGAGCAACAACGGCCGAGCGCCCGACCGAGGCACGGGCATGAGCAGGAGCGCCACGGCGCCCGCCGTCCACAAGAAGCAGCTCACGATTAACTTGATGGTTGTGAGCGCATCATGGTCAGCGTAGGGATACCGCCAGCCGCCTTCCGTGGATCCGATGATGACCGACTGGGCGACGACTGCGCAGCAAACCAACAACGACACCGTGCTTCCGACGAGCAGCGAGAGCCAAAGCCTCCGAGCGGGAATTGGATCAACCGCGGTCGCCGCGACCGACACGCTCACTGCAGGCCCGAGGGCAAACGGGGCGACGACAAGAGCTTTTCGAACTCCGCCCATCGTCTCGCGGGATTTCCTGACACGCCGGGGCGTGACTCGACGAAACGCCGGACCATGTCTTTGCCCAGGTTGTAGTTGATGACGTAGCTGCGATACTGCTCCATGAACCTGACGCGCTGTTTGGCGCGCTCGGGCGAGTAGATCGCATGTTTCTCGAGATAGGCGGCCGCATCAGCCGCCGACATCCTGCCGTCGAGGTAGGCGCGTGCAGCCTCGTTGCCCGCATACGCCAGCTCCTCCACGAGTCCCTGCAGCTCGTAGTACTCGGTGGCCCGCGTCGCGTCCAGTCCCGCGGCAGGGAAGAGCACCGTCCGCTCGAAATCCACGCGCTCCCGCCCGGGGAACGCGACTTCGATGCCGTAGTTCGCGGTGCCCTCCGCAATGAGCGACTGCGGAGAGAAGAGTGGATACACCGTGAACTCCATCCACCCACGGTCGCGCACCAGATGCTTTTCGAGGAGCGCGTTGTAGACGTGATGTCCGGGGTAGCCTTCGTGGCACGCGAGGTCGATCGCGCGGTCGATGTAGATCGGCAAATCGGTATTGACCTGGATGAGGCTTCGATAGTCGCCCTGATACCAGTTGTAGCCGCTCCACGACTTGTTGGTGACGTACTCGACAGTGAAGCGTTCGTTCGACGGAAGCGTCACGTGCTTCAGGGTTCGCTCACGGCACGCCGCGATCGCGGTTTGAAATACCGCGTCGAGCTTCTCGCGTGGAATCACGAACGGCCGGCGCCAGGCGTCGTAGCGTGCGGCTAGTGCGCCCTGTCCAGGGAACCGCTTTTCCAGCGTATCGAGGATCCCTTGAAAGTGCGCCGCGGGGTGTGTCGGGGCGACCGCGTCGTAGAGCGCTTTGGACTCCTCGTCAAACGACAAGCGCTCGCCTTTGACGATGCGGATGCGCGCGTCGAGCGAGGCGAGCTGACGGTCGAGATACTGATGTCGGAGGCGGCTCAGCTCGTCAGTGCCGGCGGCCAGCTTCGTGAGTTCTGCACGCACGCCGCGTCCCTGCGCCGCGATCGTGTCGAGGTCAACCTTGCTCGCGTCGGCGTCGCGCTTCCACTCTGGGGGGCCGTAGTAGGCATCGACGTAGTCCTTGTCGTGTTGACCGAGCGCGAGGACCGTTTTGACATACCGCTCAGCGAGCCCATCCATCGGCGTCGTGCCTGTCTTTCCCTGATGCGCCTGCAGATTCCACCATCCGGCGGCCGATAGCAATATCCCGGCGCTGGCAGTAACGATCGTGCGATTCATGTGGTTGCCCTTAATAGCCCGTGGTGAAGGTCCGAGCGTCGCCCGTCGGATGCAGCTGGACCTTCACCACGGGCTGTTAAGATTACTTTGATGTCAATCGCCGGATAGCCGGCGCCGCCTCGGGCATCGTACTGTGAACGCATGATGAACGAAACTCTGCTTTGGAATGCGGTCTCCAATCGCGATGCACATTGGGACGGCGCCTTTGTCTATGCGGTCCCGTCCACGCGAGTGGTACTGCCGTCCGACGTGCCCGAGCCGTCGGCCCCGACGTGAAGGCGTATCGTTTTTTGCGACTACGGCGGCGGCGCGCGCGGCCGGATTCCGCGCCTGCCGGCGGTGCCATCCCGACAAACCACCGTCGCTCCCGCCGGGCGTCGAGCGGGTTCGCCGGGCGTGCGCCGCCATCGCGGCCAACCCCGAGGCGTCCCCGACCCTGGCTGACCTGTCGCGGCTGGTCGGCACCGGTCCGCATCATCTGCTTCGCACCTTCAAGCAGCTGCTTGGGGTCTCGCCTCGTGAGTACCGCGACGCCTGCAGGACTGGAGCGCTCAAGGCCGGACTCCAGAACGGGCACGGCGTAGCGGCTGCCACCTATGATGCCGGCTATGGCTCGGGCAGCCGCGTCTACGAGCAGGCGCCCTCGATGCTCGGAATGACTCCGGCGTCGTACGCGCGCGGCGGAAAGGGTGCAACCGTCGGCTACGTGATGGTCGCGTCGCCGCTTGGGCGGCTGCTCGTTGCCGGGACGACACGCGGCGTCTGCGCGGTGAAGATCGGCGCGAGCGACCGGGCTCTCGAGGCCGACTTGCGAGCTGAGTTCCCGAACGCGCGAGTCGATCGCGTCGATCGACGTCTCGCGGAGTGGGTGGCCACCATCGTGGCGAGTCTCGAGCGGAGGGCGCCCGATCCGCGCTTGCCGCTCGACGTTCGCGCGACGGCGTTCCAGCGGCGCGTGTGGCGCGAGTTGCAGCGGATTCCCCGAGGCGCGACCGCGAGCTACGGAGAAGTGGCGCGCCGCGTCGGCCGACCGTCGGCGGCGCGGGCCGTCGCGCGCGCCTGCGCGACCAATCCAATCGCTCTTCTCGTCCCCTGCCACCGCGTCGTGCGCGGGGACGGAGAGCTCGGCGGCTACCACTGGGGAGTTGACCGCAAGCGCCGGCTTCTGGAAGGAGAAGCAGCGGATATCTGAGGTCGGGCCGACGACGGACACGACGTTGGAAGCGAAAGCTGAGCGCGCCGGATAGAATACCCAGCCAGCATGCCTCGTCACGTGCCCATCTGGCTGGATCGCTTCCCGAAGAGTCGCCGCCGGTCCCATCCGCCCTTTCGTGGCGAGGTCGAAACCGACGTGGTCGTCGTCGGTGGGGGCCTGACCGGCTCCACGTGCGCCTGGTCGTTTGCATCGGCCGGCGTGAAGGTCGTTCTCCTCGAAGCGGACCGGGTCGCTGGAGGCGGGACTGCCGCGTCAACGGGGCTCATTCGCGAGGACTTCGACGCGTCGTTTCAGGACACCTCCGCAGCCCATGGCCTTCGTGCCGCGCGCACTTTGTGGCAAGGCCTGCGGCGGGCATCGCTGGACTTTGCCGCCGCGATCAAACGGCTGAACATCAAGTGCGACCTGGTTCCGCAGGACTTGCTGCATGTGGTTCGCCGCGACGCGGACGCCGTCCGGCGCCTGCGGCGCGAGTACGACGCGCGCCGTGCGGCGGGCTTCGATCACACGTGGATGACGGCCGCGGCCCTGGCGAAGGAGGCGGCGGTCGACAGCGGCGCAGCCATTCGCACGCGCGGCTTTGCCTTCGACCCGTTCCGGGCCTGCATGGGGTTCGCGGACTCGGCGATTGAGCGCGGGGCGACGCTCTTCGAGCGAAGTCCCGTGCGACGCATCCGGGCGGGGCGCAAGTATGTAGAGATCACGACGGGCGCAGGCCGGGTGCGCGCGCAGGCGGTCGTCATTGCCACCGGCGCCGCTCTTCCGGATCTACGCGCGCTTCGTCGCCATCTCCATCCTCAGCAAAGTTATGTCGTCGTCACCGAGGCGCTTCCCGCCGTCGTCAGGCGCGAGCTGGGCCGACGGGCGGCAGCGCTGCGGGATGGCGCGAGCCCGCCGCACTTTCTGCGCTGGCTGAAGGACGATCGGGTGTTATTCACCGGGGCCGACCAGGATCCCGTTCCGGCGCGCGCGCTCGACAAGATCCTTCTCCAACGCTCGGGGCAGCTGATGTATGAATTGTCGACGATCTACCCGGCGATCTCCGGAGCGAGGCCTGAATGGTCTTGGGACATGACGTATGACCTGACGGCCGACGGGCTGCCGTTTGTGGGCCTCCATCGCAACTTCCCCAGGCACCTGTTCGCGCTCGGGCATGGCCGGCACGGCGCCGCAGTCGCGTGGCTCGCGGCCCGGCTCTTGCTCCGGCAGTTCCAGGGGTCGGCGGACAAGGGCGATGAACTCTTCAGTTTCAGCCGGATCCTAGGCTAGATCGAAGGTAACCAGGCCGTGGCTCGCACGGTCTAAACCCGCCGGGGCCGCCGCAAGAACGGGCGGCGGCAGACCAAGACTGTAATCGCGTCGCTGCGAACAAACGCTCACGAAGGCTTTGACCCCGGACCATCGCGGCCGTAGGATTTGCCTGTCGCGCCGAAGCCTTTGGCGAAGGCGGAGGAAGTCTGCACGAGCCCGGAGAAATCGCCCATGCGCAGCGCCCGAGAGCAGGAGATCGACCATCTCTACCGGCGTGCCGGATTCGGCGCCAGTCAGGAAGAGGTCGAGAGCTACACGAGCCTGTCGTTTGCCAGCTATGCCGCCTCGGTCGCGAGGCTCATCGCCTACTCCGACATTCCCGATGACGTCGACAGCTTGATCGGGCGCCCCGGCTATGTCGGCGTCACCGGTCGGAGCGGCAACGGATTCCAGCCCGCCACGAACATCCTCGACGCCCGGCAGCGCTGGCTGTTCCGGATGGTGCACACCAAGCGCCCGCTGCAAGAGAAGATGGCGCTCTTCTGGCACAACCACTTCGCGACCGCTTACACGAAGATCAACGGCGATATCGGCGACGGGGCTTTCGCGACGCGCATGCTCGCCGCCAAACCCGACGAGGACGCCAGCCGGACGAAGGGCCAGATCGAACTCTTTCGCGAGTACGCGCTCGGGAATTTTCGAGACCTCTTGATCGAGGTGGCGAAGGATCCGGCGATGCTCGTGTGGCTCGACGGCCGGACCAACTTTCGAGCCAGGCCGCAGGAGAATTTCGCCCGTGAGTTGATGGAACTCTTCACCCTGGGCGTGGGCCGCTTCGAAGAAACAGATGTCTACGCCGGCGCCCGCGTGTTCACGGGGTGGAACCTGAACCTCGCCAGCCGCAACACGGCGCAGGCGCGGTACGAGTTCTTCTATAACCCAGCGCAGCACGATGCCGCCGCCAAGGAATTCTCGTTCCCGGTCTATGCCGACGGCCGTCGCACGATACCCGCGCGCTCCGCCGCCGAGGGCATGCAGGACGGCATCGACTTCATCAACGCCGTCGCGAGACACCCTGACACCGGACCCAGGCTGGCCCGGAAGCTCTACGCATTTTTCGTCAACGAAGTGGATCCGCCCGACCAGGCGCTGATTGACGCTCTGGCGCGCTCCTACTACGCCAGGAACTACGAGATCGAGCCAATGGTGCGTATGCTGCTGCTCTCGCCGCAGTTCAAGGATCCGTCCAGCTACTACAAACGGTATTCGTGGCCGGTCGAGTTCGTTGTCAGATCACTGAAGGAAATCGGTTGGAACGGCTACTCGGTGAACAGCGCGCTCAACCCGCTGATCAACATGGGCCAACAGCTCTTCGAACCGCCCGACGTCAACGGCTGGGAACTGGGGCCGGGCTGGTTTTCGAGCGGCGCAATGCTGGCGCGGATGAACTTCGCCGCAGCGCTGGCCAATAATCAGCGGTTCAACCTGCGCGATCAGGTGCGCGGCAAGGTCGACTCTCCGGACAGCCTGCTCTCGTTCATGCTGGACCGGCTCACCGCGCCGGAGTTCGCGTCCGCCTCGCACGCGGCGCTAATCGACTTCGTGCGGACGGGCCCGTGGACTGGTTCGGACACGCAGCTCGCGGCCAAGGCCTCAGGCCTGGCGCACCTCATTTCGGGGGCGGGGGACTACCAGTTCGTCTAGTTCACGGTTCAAGGTTCAGGGTTCGGGGTTCACAGTTCAAGGTTCAGTAGCTATGGCGATGAACAGGCGCGATTTCGTTCGCGGCGGCGTGGCGGCGTTCACCGTCGGCTTCGCGGCGCCGTCGTTTCTGACCGATATCGCGCGCGCCCAGGGACGCTCGCGACGTAACCTTGTGGTCCTCTACCTGAGCGGCGGCAATGATGGCTTGAGCACGCTGATTCCGTACACCGATCCGCAGTACTTCGCGCGCCGGCCGACCCTCGCCATTCCGGCTGCCAACGTGCTGCAGATTGGCTCCGACAATGCCGGACATCCGCTTGGCCTCAACCCTCGATTGACCGACCTTCGCACGATCTTCAACTCCGGCCGGCTGGCGTTGATCCAGCGCACTGGCTATTCGAATTCCAGCCGGTCCCATTTTCAGGGTACCGATATCTGGTCGACTGCGGATCCGAACACGCCGCAGGGTGTCGGGTGGCTGGGCAAGTACCTCGATCGGATGCCGGCGCCGGTTGATCCGCTGACCGCCTGGTCCACGGTGCGGGAAACGCCGCGCACGCTGCTTGCCCGCACGGTTGGTGTGGCGGCGATTCCGAGCGTCGCCGAGTACGCCTTGGCCAGCCCGAACACTGGCGCCGACGCGCAGGCCGCTCGGCAAAGCGCGACCCGCATCGCGTCGCACGTTCCGGTCGATCAGCCGCACCTCGCGTTCGTCAACTCGACGGCGCAGGCCGCGTTCGCCACCCTCGATCGCGTTGCCCAGGTGGCGACCTACGCGCCGAGCGTCACGTACCCCAACAACGGGTTCGGGCAGGCACTTCAGATGGTTGCTGGCGCGATCTCACGCGGGCTCGGGACGAGCATCTACTGGGTGCAGACCGGCGGCTATGATACCCACGCTGGCCAGAACACGAACGTCGCCAACAGCTCGTACAACAACCTGATGACGACGCTAAACGGAGGACTCTTCGCCTTCTACCGCGACTTGCTCAATCAGGGGCTGCTGTCGGACACGCTGGTGATCCAGTTTTCCGAGTTTGGTCGGCGAATCAGCGAGAACGGCAGCAATGGAACCGATCATGGCGCCGCGAGCATGATGATGGCGATGGGTGGCAGCGTGCGCGGCGGGATTTACGGAACGGCACCTAACCTCAGCGCCAACGGTAACCCGACGCTCGAGAATAACGACCAGGACGTCCGCTACGAGACCGACTTCCGGTCGGTGTATGCCAAGGTCATCGACAACTGGCTCGGCTCGGACTCGGCGGCGATTCTCGGCGGAGACTACCGCAACGGACCGAGTTTCATCTGAGGATTGTTGCTTACCCGAGCGGCTTTCCGACGCAAAAGCCTTTCACCGCGGAGTTCGCGGAGAACGCAGAGGAACAAATCTGGCTCAGCGTGCTCTGCACTGCAAACGTCTGGGTTCTTGTTTTCTTGACACGCAATCAAGCAGCCAGCACGGCGATATCGGTATCGCGGAAGGTCAGGGCGGTCGTCATCACCGCGTGTCCGTGAGCGGTGACGCGATAGTAGCGCGTACCGGAGACTTTGCGGAGCAGGCGGTGGGCCCGCAGGAGTCGGAGCAGGCGACTGACGCGCCCCGAGGCTTGCCGTCGTGTCAGCGGCGTGGTCTCCGCGTCGGGCAGCCAATGACGCCGGAGATCGGCATTGCGGATCCCTTGAATACAGAACTGCCCTTGGAGCACCAGCCGAAAGACCGCCGCGTCGTCCGGGCTGATGGGTCGCAGCGGCCGAAACGGCCGACCGTCGCGAGTGACCCGGTGCGAGACGGGGTCAAGCAGGTGATGCGAGGGCGTGACCTCACCCACCACGCTGAGCGCGTCTAAATAGCGCGCATTGGCGGCGCGGGCAATGTCCACCCACCGCCGCAGATCCGCAATACTTTTCCGCAGCGGTAACCAGGCGACGACGCGGCGCCCGTGGCGGTGAGCGGCGCGGCGCACGCTGAAGCGCCGAGGATTATTGAGCGTCGTTTCGATGCGCAGCAGGCGCGTCGCTTTGTCGTACATCTTGATCGAGTTTTCATCGACCCAGTGTTTGATGCGCGTCCCTTCCCGGCGCCGCCGCAGGTCGGTGCAGAGCTCGCCCAGAAAACGGCCGGTGAGCCGGCGCCCGAGAAACCGCAGCACATCGACGGCGCCAAAGTGCTCGATCGCATGATGCAGCAGACGCGGATACCAGTCGGTGAGGGTGTCGGCGTCGCGAAAGAGCACATCGGTGGCGTATTCGCCTTGGCGGAGCGTCCAGTAGTACGGCTTGAGGCCGGTCCGTTTGGCACACGCCCACGGATTGAGCTGGCGGGCGAACCGTTGCAGAAACGTCTGCCACGGCCAGTCGATCAGCTGATCGGCCAGCGCTTGGGCGCGCATCGGATCCTCGAGTGCCACGAAGGCATTGTCGGCCTGCTGAAATCCGAGCCGCGCGCGCGTCAATTGGCGGGCCAGCCACTCGCGCCCGTTGACACACACCTGGATCGTGCACGGGAGCCACGTTTGCAATCGCACATGCATCAGCCCAAAGTCCCGGTCGAGATAATAGAAGTACAGATGCAAGCACTTGCGGGCTTGCGACGTGAGCTGGAGATGATGCGTGGCCCGGTCGCGGCGGATCGTGAACGACTGACAGGGCTCGACACAGGACAGCACACAAATCAAGCCCTCGACGACGGGATCGGTGCGCAGAATCTCTCGGGCAATGTCCTCCTTCGATTGCCGAGAGGACACGACATACCGGAAGGGCCGGCCCGCGTGGGTGGCGATCGCTTCGGCGTGCGCCTTCAACCGGTCGGACACGCCCAGGGCAAACGTGGCGAAATCCTTGTACAAGACGTGCTGACTCGACAGAAAGATATCCAGCCCGCCGACATACGCGATCGATCGCAAGGTCCCGCGAAACAGGAGCCGGTCAAATCCTGATAGGATTCCCCCGATGCGGTCACGGTGCCGTGTCACGAAACGCTCCATCGGTCCTCTCCGGATAATGGGTGTGTGGAAACCTCATCATCCGTCGAACGACTGCGGAGCGTTTCGCTTTTTTCACATCCGCCGATCACTCTGATGTTTGGTTGCGGCCCTCGGCCGCGCTGCGTTCTCCGCGGTGAAAGGCTTTTTGCAGAGCCTGACGTGTCTTACAAACTCCGCGTTCTCAATCCCCAAATATTCCGCGAAACGCCTGTTCGATTTCCGGATAGCGGAAGTGGTAGCCCTCTTTCTGCGCGCGCGCCGGGAGCACGCGCTGGCCGGTCAGCACCGTGGTGGCGAACTCGCCGAGCACGATCTTCACGGCGAAGCCTGGCGCCGGCACCAGGCTGGGCCGATGCATGGCGCGACCGAGCGCGGTCGAGAGGTGGCGGTTGGTGACCGGATGGGGCGCGGTCGCGTTCACCGGTCCACTCACGCTCGGCGTCTGGACGATCCAGCGCACGATCTCGATCCAATCCAGGCGATGGATCCACGACACGTATTGACGTCCTGATCCGATCGGCCCGCCAACGAAGAACTTGAAGGGTCGCATCATTTCCGGCAACGCGCCTCCCGATCGTTCGAGGACGACGCCGGTCCGGAGCAGAACGACGCGTGTGCCCGGGCGCTCGGCTTGCTGGGCCTCGCGTTCCCAATCGACGCAAAGCTCGGCGAGGAAATCGCCGCCGGCCGGGTCGCCCTCTGTGATCGCGCGTGAATCCGCCGGCCCGTAGAATCCAATGGCGCTGGCGCTCACCAGAACCGCCGGCGGTGACGCGGCGCCGCCGATCGCCAGAGCGAGACTCCGCGTCGCGAGGAGTCGGCTCTCCCGCAACTGCCTCTTCGCCTCGACCGACCAGCGTTTCGAAGCCAACGACTCGCCCGAGAGATTCACGACGCCGTCGGCGGCTTCGACGACGGTCGCCCATGGTCCGCTGACGCCGTCTGCTTTCCACCCGACCCGCGTAATGCCAGGGACGCCGGTGCCCGGGTCGTGCCGTGTCTCTCCAGACTGGAGCGAGCGCGTCAGCACGCGGACGTCGTGCCCGTCTTCGGCGTACATCTCGGCCAGCGGGCTGCCGAGGAATCCCGAGCCGCCGGCGATGACGATTTTCATGAAGATGTCCTTGCCGAAAACAGTGCCAGGCCTTGCATGGCCCGGAAGAACCGTGCACTTGCGACACCGTTTGCAGCTGGTCCGGCTAACGCCGGACGCTACTGGACGCTGTCGTAGTGTCCGCCTTTAGAGGCGGACCGAGCCTAGACGGGTCGTATTCTCCGCTTGGCGGCGGCCTCGTGCGCAGAACCGCGCACGTCGGTATGGTTTGACGAGCGAGAAGGCAACTGAGTTTGCACTATAATTGTTGAGGCTTCTCCCCAGATTCCCCTGCTCGCTTCGGGCCGATTCCATGCGCTATTTCCTGCGCGTTGCATTGATCCTGCTCCTGCCCGCCTGCGCGTACGCGCAGGATGTGTCGCTCGCCGTCCCCGATCGCACCAAAGTCGATGGCGTGCCGCCTATTCCGATGACGATCGTCGACGCTGTGGCGCCCTACGGCCAGTTTCGACAAGCTCGCTTCCTCAGTTGGCACCCGACCCGGCGCCGCATCCTCGTTTCGACCGCTTTTGGTAACGTTTCGCAGATCCACGAGGTAAAGAGCCCCGGCGGCGCGCGAACGCAGCTGACGTTCTTCCGTGATGGCGTCACCGGCGGCGCGTCCTACGAGCCCGGCGGACGATATTTCGTGTTCCGCAAAGACACGTCAGGTGGCGGCGAGGCGATGCAGCTTTTCCGGTACGACCTCGACTCGGGCCGTATCACGCTCCTCACCGACGCCAAATCCCGGCATGGTATGCCCGTATGGTCCCATCGCGGGAGCCTGATCGCGTACTCGTCGACGCGACGGAACGGCAAGGATCGCGACCTGTGGGTCATGAAACCCCTCGAAGAGGGCAGCGAGCGGGCGCTTGGAGAATTCGATGGCAGCTGGGAGGTGCTCGACTGGTCGGCGGACGACCGGGAGCTTCTGGCGGTGGAGTTCATCGCGGGAGCCTCGGAAACACGCCTCTGGCGGATCGGAGTCGACTCCGGGCGGCGACGGCTCGTCACGCCGCAGACGGGCCAACCCGCGCGCTGGACAGCGGCGCAGTTCAGCGCCGATGGGCGATCGGTGCTCGCGCTGAGCGATCGCGATTCGGAGGTCACGAGAGTCTGGAAGCACTCGCTTGCGTCCGATACGTGGACTCCGGTAAGCGAAGAGGGCGTCGGCGTCGAGGCTTTCTCGGTGTCACCTGTCGGAAGCCTCATCGCCGTCGTCGCCGATCGGGGCGCCACGAGCGAGTTGCAACTCGTCGACGCGAACACCCGGACACGCCGTCGGGTGCAGGGGATCCCGCCAGGCATCATCTGGAATGTGAGCTGGCATGGTTCGGGAACCGCACTGGCAATCGAGTTTGCTGGCGCTCGCACGTTCCGCGACGTGTATGCCCTCGACGTCAAGAGCGGCCGGCTGGAGCGCTGGACCGCCAGCGAAATGGGCGGCGCGAGCCAGGACTCGCTCCCGGATGCGGAGATCATTCACTGGAAGAGTTTTGATGGCCGCATGATCCCCGGCATCCTCTACCCTCCGGCCAAGCGGTTCACCGGCCCCCGTCCCGTCATGATCAACGTCCACGGCGGACCCGAGATTCGCGAGCGGCCTCGCGCGCTGGGGCGGAGCAACTACTTCCGCAACGAGCTAGGCATGGCGATCATCTACCCCAACATCCGCGGTTCGAGCGGCTTCGGCAAAACCTACGAGCACCTCGACGATGGCCGGAATCGCGAAGATGCGGTCAAGGACATCGGCGCGCTACTCGATTGGATTCGCGCCCACTCCGAGTTCGACAAGAACCGCGTGATGATCACGGGTGTCAGCTATGGCGGCTACATCACGTTCGCCTCGGCCATTGCCTACGGGGATCGGATCCGATGCGCCTTCGCGGGTTTTGGCCTGAGCGACTTCGTGGCGTTTCTCGACGGTACCGACCCGGCACGGCAGCGCGATCGGCTGCTCGAGTACGGGAATCCGTCTGATCCGGAGACGCGGGCATTCCTCAAGAGCATTTCGCCGCTGACCCACGCGGCGAAACTGACGATTCCCCTCTTCGTTGCGCAAGGCGCGAAAGACGTGCGCGTTCCCCTCAATCAGGCCGACGCGATGGTTCGCGCGGTCCGCGCCAACGGCACCACGGTCTGGTATGTCGTGTACGACGCCGGCCACGAAGAGTTCACGCAGACCACGAACGATTTCAACCAGTACGCGTGGGTGCTCTTCGTGCAGAAGTTCTTGCTGAACTGAACCACGTCCGGGAGAAACGCTCTCAAGCGTGAACAAGAGATGCGCCTCCTCTAGAGGGTACTTCCATCTGTCCGGAGTGTCCGCCTTTAGGCGGACCAGCAGAAGTCCGGCTCAAGCCGGACACTATGTACTACAAGGTAGGACAGTCGCTCTAATCTCCTGCGCTCCTGTTCTTATCTGTCGCCATCCGGCCTCGGATTCAGCCACTGGTTGACCTCGTCGAGCAGGTCGGCCAGTTCAGAGCGCCGGCGCCGCAGACGCGCCCGGGTATCGCGATGCGCGCGGCGCAGCAGCCACCAGGCACGCACTGCGTCGAGAACGGCCGACTCGCGCTCCAGGGCGAATAGCGCCGCGACCGCCACGGCGGGCACGAGGAGCGTCGCCACGGCAGCGGCGACTGGTCCGGCCGTGAACCAGACGAGTGCACCCAGTGCGACGAGCCACGCACCGTAAATGACCAGGCCGGAGAAGAACTGGGCGGTGGCGACCACGTCGCGCTCACGGGCGACGCGCCTGGCGATGAACCCGGTCAGCTGATACGGAACGAAGCAGACGACGAGGCCGAGCACGCAGAGTGGCAGCAGGATAATCCCGAGGGCGATCTCGCGCGTGGCAAACGTCGCGGCGTCGCGCGTCGAGACCTGCCAGTCGAGATGTCGATCGCGAAGCCCGAACCGCTGCAACCGCTGATCGTAACGGCGGAGGCGCAGCAGGATCCGTTCGTATCGCTCCGAATCGGCGCGGCGGAGTCGCTCCATTCCATCCGCAATCGCGCGGCGTCTGGCGAGGCGCTCGGCAGGATCGGCGGGCCGGTCGCGCGCGGCGGCGTACAGACGATCGACGCGTTCGACGAGGGCGGCGTCGGCGCGAGGGTCGGCTTCGACGAGCAGGCGGCGCATGCGCTCAGCAATGCGCTCAGTCAATTGCCGCACGGCCGTCGTGTCACCCGTCGCCTGTTGAGTAGTCGAATCCGAGTCTTCCTCCAGCAGGTCGTGTCCTGAGAACGGCTGACCGAAGACAACCGTCACGCGCGAGCGAAACGCGGTCTTGCGATCGAAGTTGAGGCCGACTGGGACGAGCATCACCGCTGTCCCGTCACGTTCGGCGGCGAGCGTCATCCGCGCCGCACCGGTGCGGAGAGGCTCGAGCCGACCGGTCGAATGGCTGATCCCTTCAGGGAATATGCAGATCGCGTCGCCGTCCGCCAGGGCGGCCGCGACGGCGTCGAAGCTCTCGGCGTTTTTCGAGGTGTCGACGCCCGCATCGCGCTTCCGATAAACGGGAATGGCGCCGGCGCCTGCGAGCACCGGCCTCAGTGCAGTGTGGAAGAGTGTCGACTTGGCGAGAAACCTTACGTCGCGCTCGGCTGAGGCCCACACCAGCGCAGGGTCGAGCAGCGCGTTCGGGTGATTCGGGAGCAGCAGCACGGCGCCGTGCGGTGGAACTCCTCCGATGCGATCTGTCCGGTAGAAGATCCAGCAGGCGGCTCTGGCGAGCCAGCGGACCGCCGGGTTCGCGCGCGTGCTCATGGCAGGTTCATGTCAGAGGAAACAGATCTCCGGCCTGCCTCGATCCGCTACGCGATCTCGGCCTGCCGCGCCGCGCGGCGGCCAGCGTCGACATCTACGAAGACAAGAATCGCGCCGCCAATCACGAAAAACCCCAGCACCGCCAGCATCGCGTTCCGGCTCTGTCCAGTCGCGTCGACCATCACGGCAAAGATCAGCGGGCCGAGAACTCCGGCATAACGTTCGAACACGCCAAAGAACGCGAAGAATTCCGATGACCTGTGTCTCGGGATCATGCTCGCAAAGAGCGAACGGCTGAGCGCCTGGGTTCCGCCCTGCACCATGCCAACCATGATGGCGAGCACGTAGAAATGCGTCGCCGTGGTCATGTTGTAGCCAAGCGTGATGATGAACGCGTAGACGCCGAGACCAACAAAGACGGCGGTCTTGGCGCCGATCCGTCCGGCAACGATCCCGAACAGAAACGCAAAGGGGACGCCGATGAACTGCGTGATGAGCAGCGCCGTGATCATCGCGCCCTGGTCGATGCCGATCTGACTGCCGAACGTCGTCGCCATCCTGATGATGGTCTGGATGCCGTCGTTGTAGACAAGAAACGCGACCAGCAGCAGAAACGCCTGTTTGAAGCGCCTCAGTTCCCGGAACGTTTCGACCAGGCGCCTCGCACCCGTGCCGACGAGGCTGGCGCTCGGTATTTCGTCGGGCTCGATCCGGCGCGGCGGCTCCGGGACGCGGCGGAACAGCGGGATCGAGAACACCAACCACCAGATCCCCACGCTTGCCAACGACAGCCGCACGGCCATTCCGGTATCGGCGATGCCGAACCAGTCAGGCTGCTGGATCATCAGCAGGTTGATGGCGAGCAGCACGCCGCCTCCGAGATAGCCGATGGCGTACCCAGCCGACGACACACGATCCAGTTCCTGCTCGCTGACCAGGTGCGGCAACAGCGACTCGTAGAACACGATGCTGCCGGCCACCGCCACGTTGCCGAGGACGAACAGGGTCAGCGCGAACAGCCAGTCGCCCGCGCGAATCCAGTACATCGCCAGCGTTGCGACGACGCCGATCGCGAGAAAAGCGCCAAGCATCTTCTTCTTCATGGCCGCGTAATCGGCGATCGCGCCGAGTAGCGGCGCCACCAGCGCCACGATCATGATCGCGATCGTCGTCGCCCAGGCGAACCGGCTCGTTGACAGGCGGTCGCCGAGATCGGCGGCGACGACGTTGTGGAAGTAGATCGGGAAGACCGCGGCAATGATCGTCGTCTGGAACGCCGAGTTGGCCCAGTCGTACATCGCCCAGGCCCGCAGCTCCGGGCGGCCAAGCCCGAGACGTTCAAGGAGATGCTTCACATTGCTACCCGTGTTGTCCGTGTTGTCCGTGTGCTCAGTGGTTTAGAACGTCCGTCGCGCGACCCATTCCCGGAACAGCGAATCCACGACCGCGTAGCGCGTTCCCTCGCGCGTCAGGACATCCTCGCGCACCAGTGCCGCGAGCGAAGCCTGGACAGTGGACGTCCCGCTCAGTCGATGGCGCGCGCGCACGTCTCCCGAGAGAAGCTCTCGTCCGTCTTCGAGCACCGCGGCGCGAAGCGCGGCCCGCTGCGTCAGCGTCAGGCGCTGCCACGTGCCCTCGAAAAGCGTCTCGTGCTCGCCGAGCAGTCGCTTCAACGTGCCATGCAGGTCCTCGAGATCCGCGGTCCGTCCCGGTCCAGCCTTCACATCGTCCCAGACCTCGTGCGCCAGACGTTGGACGTCGTACGGCAGATTGCCGGCGAGGTCGACAATCGCGGCGCCTAGCCCGGCCACGGGGCGGAAGCCGGTGGCCTTGAACCGGGATTCGATGAACGCGGCAAACCGATCCGCAGGGATCTTCTGCAGGCGCATCACCGGGCCGGCCTTGTAGAACGGCCGGCTCTTGCCGAGCATCCTTTCCATCAGCGTCGGCTCGGAACCAGAGAAGACATAGCCCACTTGCCGTTGCTGCTGGACTGCTGCGCGGAGCGCGTGCTCGACGCTGCCGCCGTTGAACGCCGCGATACCCTGGAACTCGTCGAGCGCGATCGCCATCCGGCGCCGCCTGGATTCCGCGATTCGGCCTGGCAGCGCGAAGACCTGATGGGCGAGGTGCGCTACATCCCGATCGCTTCGGACCGAGGGGAAGGAGACCGCGATCTGGCCGCGGCCCGTCTCGTCGGGTTCAATCCGCACCTCGGGCCGGACCCCGGTCAGCATCTCGCTCAGCCACGATCGGGCGCGTTCCAGCCGCGTTTCTGCAGACGCCAGCGCCCGGGCGTAGCCCTCGAGGAACGCGACGTAGGAGCTGTAGCTGCTGACCTGGACTTCGACGGTCAGCGCGCCGCTTCGAGCCGCACTCTTCAAGGCCTGGCGGACCAGCGACGACTTGCCATACCGGCGCGGCGAGATGAGGAAGATCTTCTGGCCGGCATAGAGATCCCGGCCAAGCCGGTCGAGCTCGACCTCGCGGTCGACGAACGCCGTCACCGGCACGATCTCTCCGTAGACGAACGGGTTGGTCAGGTTGGCCATGGCGCGCGACCTGGGGGCTCTGACAATTACGCCGAATACCGTAACCGCTACGTAGTCTAACGTAGCGGCGACACAGGCGCAATCGGCAGGGCGAACGGCGCCACGATCCAGAAGGCCTCGACCGTCCAGGCGGTGCGCGATGACGGCAGCCACGACGGCGCCTCCCAGATGGCGCCGTCCGCGGACCCGGCAGCGGTCGCGACGACGCGAAGCTCGCGCAGACGGGCGGCCTCTTCTGGATTTTGGCGCCCGAAGCTCGCCCGAAAGACCAGGCCCTCTGGTGTTGGCGCCCGGTACGTCGCCGTCCAGTGACCGAGCCGGGTCACCCCAGGGAGATTGGACCTGGCGGGCTCGAGGCCCTCAGGCAGCACGAACGAGATGCCAAGGCCGGGACTTGCCGGAAGGACGGTCACCGCAAGCTCAGTGCCCGCTTCGAGCGGCTCGACCGTCGCAGTGGCAATAGTGATCGGCGCCGGGCCGAGGGTGGGTCCGTTCGATCGAAAAACGAACGGCTGGGGCAGGCGTCGAAATGGCACGGCGGCGTTCGGCGCGGCTGACGTCGGCATCCAACCCGTCGGAGCGCCTTCGGCGAGATCGATGCCTGGCTCGATGGATCCCACGTCCCAGATTGCCGGTCCATCGCCGTCCTGGATCGCACGCGCCGACCGTCGAAGCGGTTGCTCATCCGTGTAGCCGGGCGCGACATAGGCGAATCCGGCGGTCGCAGCGACAGCAAAGAGGCACAGAGCCGTCTCGAGCGACGGTCGCACGAAGGGACGCGACTTGGCGATGGTGGCGACGAGTGGAGGCACGAGCATCAGGCCGGCCACCGCCATGACCGCTGCGTAGACGTATGCCGGCGTGACAATTGGCAGTCGCCCGAACATCGGGACCATGAAATAGAGCAGCGACTTCGCGGTATTCAGCCAGAGCGCGGCGCTGATCACAAAGACGACAGCAGAGACGGCTCGTACCACAAAGGCGTTCGACGTGGGGACAATCGAGAGCAGCAGGCCGGCGCTGAGCAGGGGAAGGACCCACAAGTAAGCGGCGCCGGGCGCGAGCCAGATCGTGACGGCACCGAGCGCAACCCAGCACGGCAGGGCGATGCTCCACGCGACAAGCGGGTGGCGCACACCATGTGCCCGCTTCGGCAGCCATTGGCCCAGCCGCGCGATGCTCCACCCAACGGTCAGACCGACGGCGAGGAGCAGCAGAAAGAGTCGGCCGGGTCTCGCGTACCAGGGGTGATACACCTCGCGCGCCGCGCGCAGAGCCCAGGTCGCACCGACCATCGACGAGACGACGGCGACCGATCCAACGAGGGTCCAGAGTGTTGTCAGCACCCACCGAAGCAAACCCTCGATGCGGATCACTGCGCCCATCACTCTTACCCAAGCGACGACGCCGAGGAGCAACGCCGTGCCGGCGGAAACCAGGTTCGCGTTCGGACCGTATGAGAAGGCCGTTCTTCGTGCGATGTCGAAGAACGTTGGATCGACGGTCGAGCGCTGAGTGATGTCGACGGCGTCGAGCGCGGTCATGATCGCGACGACTTGCTCGCCGGCGGTGCGGACGGTTGCCGGCGACAGCCGCTCGGGTGCGTCGCGGGTCGTGTGATACGCGTAACTGTCCTCGACCGCCGCGAAGTTGAGACCGGGAATCCCCTGCCGTTTCAGGATTGAAAAATCGGTGTCGTTAGGCAAGCGACGATAGATTTCGAGACCATAAGAAGCGCCGGCAGGGTTGGGAGCGAAGCGGGCCCACGGTGCCACGATCCACGCGTTGCCCGGACCGGTTTCGAAGAGCGTTGGAGTTCCTGCCGAACCGATCGCCTCCAGGTTGACGTACGCCTGAAGCCGGCTCGTGACCTCGCGGTCGGTGACGAGCGCCGCAGCGCCCATCAGGCCGGCCTCCTCGCCGTCGGTGACGAGGATCATCAACGTCCAATTGCGATCCGAACGAGCGGCCAGCACGCGCGCGGCCTCGAGAGACACGCCGACGCCGAATGCATCGTCCGCCGCGCCCGGGCCCTCCGGAACCGAGTCGTAGTGAGAGACGATGGCCATCGCCTCCGGACGCTGTCCTGGGCGTACCGCGATGATGTTGGCGACACGTGTGGTCAGCCCGATGGGAGCCCGCCGCGCATCGGCTTCCTGTACGCGAACCTCGTAACCGAAGAACCGAAGCTGGTCGATGATGTAGGTCCGAGCAGTGGCGTTGGCAGGTGTCCCGACTGGTCGGCTGCCGATTGTGCCCGCGAGCATCCCAATGTGCGCGCGAGCATTTGGCTCGGAGAACAGGCCCGGCGGCCGCCCGCAACCGGCCGAGGTCGCGATCGCGAATGAAATAAGAAGCGGGCTGAGCCTGACGATCGATAGCCGCATCAGGCCGAAGAGTACTCCAGAAGTCGCCTAGCGCGGCTTCCCAGGGCCGCTCGGCAGGCTCATCCGGCCGGTGTAGATCGCCATGCCGACCACAGCGTCCACGTTGATCGAGTCGAGAAACGCCACTTCCTCCAGCGTCGTGATGCCGCCGGCGGCGGTCAGCCTCCGAGTGGTGGCGTTGCGCACGGCCTGGATCGCTGTCATGTCTGTTCCTTGCATCAGCCCTTCGCGATCGACGTGCGTGTACAAGAACTCGCCCGCGTATGGCTCGAGCGCGCGCACTGCTTCGGTGGGAGTCAGGTCGAGCATCGTCCGCCAGCCGTCGACGACGACGTGACCGCTGCGGCTGTCGACGGCGGCGATAAAGCGGTCGGGCGTGACCGCTTCAGACACCCGTCGGGCGAACTCGAGATCGACGGCGCCGGCTTTGAAGAGGGAAGACGCGAGGATGACGCCGGAAGCGCCGAGCGCTACGAGCGCCTGCGCTCGTTCGGGTGTGCGGATGCCGCCGCCGACGCGGCAGGGCAGCCGCGCGCAGATGGTGGCGATGAGCGCCTGGTTCGCGCCGGCGTTCTTGGCCGCGTCGAGATCGATGAGCTGCACCTTTGAATAGCCGGTGAAGCGGTCAATCCATCCGTCGACGTCGCTGGTCTCGACGGCCAGGCGTTCGCCTTGGACGAGCTGAACGATTCGCCCGCCTTGAAGATCTATCGATGGTATGAGCATGTTCAACCAGAAATTGTTCGATGCGTGAGGTCCGCCTGAAAGCGGACACTACGACAGTCATCCAAATCAGTAGTGTCCGGCTTTAGCCGGACCCAGGCAACGCCTCCGAGTCCACGCGACGCATGGGCACGCCACGAGCGCTCAGAAACTGCTTGAGATCCGCCACCGCGTGCTCGGAGTAGTGGAAGATCGATGCGGCGAGCGCGGCGTCAGCCCGGCCACTCGTGAAGACGTCGAAGAAGTGATCGAACGAGCCGGCGCCACCCGACGCGATTACGGGTATCGAGACCGCGCCCGAGACCGCTGCCGTCAGCTGGCAGTCGAACCCCGTCCGTGTGCCGTCGCGATCGATCGACGTCAGCAGGATCTCTCCGGCCCCGCGTGTCTCGGCTTCGACCGCCCATTCGACAGCATCGCGATCGGTCTGCACCTTGCCACTCCGCGCAAAGACATCGAACCGATCGCCGTTCTGCTTGGCGTCAATCGCCACGACGACAGCCTGGCTGCCGTAGCGCTCGGCGAGCGTGGTCACGAGTGTCGGGTCCGAAAGGGCGGCCGAATTGATGCTGACCTTATCGGCGCCCGCGTCGATCGCCGCCGCCGCGTCGGCCTCGACACGAATGCCGCCGCCAACTGCAAGCGGGATGAACAGGCGTGCCGAGACTTCACGAATCGTCGCCTCGAGCGCCCGTCGTCCTTCGATGGTCGCCGTCACGTCGAGGATCACGAGCTCGTCGATGCCCTCGGCGTTGTAGCGTTCCGCGAGCTCAGCAGGATCGCCGGCGCGGCGCAGCCCTTCGAAATTGATGCCCTTGACGACGGAACCGTCGCGCACGTCGAGGCAGGCAATGATGCGTTTCGAGAGCATGTTCTATAGGTTCGGGGTTCGGGGTTCGGCGTTCGGGGTTCCAGGTTCGGGGTTCCAGGTTCGACGTTCGCCAATGCGTTTGACGAAGTTCTCCAGGATCTTCAGGCCCGCTCGTCCCGACTTTTCGGGATGGAACTGAACCCCCCAAACGTGATCACGCTCGACTGCGGCGGCGAATCTCTCGCCATGCGTCGTCGCGGCGACGCACGCTGCGGTAACCGGTGCTGCGTACGAGTGCGTAAAGTACACCTGCGTGCCATCGGGAATGCCGTCGAGGAGCGCCGAGGGCCGGGTTACTTCGAGCGAGTTCCAGCCGACGTGCGGCACTTTCACGATCGGCCGAAGCCGCGTGCACTGTCCTGCGATCGCGCCGAGACCTGGCAGCGGTGCTTCCTCGCTGCCGTCGAAGAGCCACTGCAGCCCGAGGCAGATGCCGAGGAGCGGCCGGCCGTCGGCGACCGCAGCCTGAATCTCGCGCCGCCAGTCCCGGTCGAGAAACGCCGTCGCCCCGAAATGCCCCACGCCAGGCACGACGATTCCGTCCGCACGCGCGAGGTCGGCCGCGGCCGATGGCGTGTAGAGTTCTGCGCCCACCGCCGCAAAGCCCTTGCGCACGGACGTCAGGTTTCCCGCACGATAGTCGATGAGAGCAATCGCCATTCGCAGTTCACTTCAGCATTCAGCACTCAGCATTCAGCACTCAGAATTCAGAATTACTAAAGTAGTCCCTTGGTGCTCGGCATCACTTTCGAGAGCCGCCTGTCCCGCGAACAGGCCATACGCAAGGCGCGTCCGAAGGCCTTGAAGAGCGCCTCGACCTTGTGGTGATCGGACCGTCCGTACAGCACCTTGAGGTGAACGTTGGCGCGCGCGCCGCGGGCAAAGCCCTCGAAGAAGTCGGTCAGCAGATCTGCCTGTAGATCGCCGACCTTTTGTGTCTTGACGCGCGCGTCGACGACGGCGTGAGCGCGGCCGCCGAGATCGATGGCGACAACGCCAATTGATTCGTCCATCGGCATAACGAAATAGCCCGCCCGGTTGATCCCCCGCCTCGAGCCGAGCGCCGTTTCGACCGCTTCGCCGAGCGCGATCCCGATATCCTCGACCGTGTGGTGCTGATCGACGTCGAGGTCACCTGCCGCCCGAATCCGCAGGTCGAAGCCGCCGTGGCGCGTGAAGAGCTCGAGCATGTGGTCGAGAAACCGGATACCGGTCCGCACGTCGTATCGTCCTCGCCCGTCGAGCGCCAACCGGATCGAGATCGAGGTCTCGGTCGTCTGCCGCTCGATCACTCCTCGCCGCACAAAACCTCCTCGAGCGCGCGAATGCACGCCTGTGTGTGCTCGACCACGCCGGTCGTGATGCGAAGGCATCCCGGGCACGCGGGGTCGCGCGACTTGTCGCGAACGTGTATGCCGCGTGTTGCCAGCCCCTGGACGACGGCGCCGGCGCGATTGCCGAAGGCGGCGAGCACGAAATTGGCGTCGCTCGGCCAGTAGCGAACCCCGACCTTGTCGAGCGCCGAGTACAGGATCGTTTTCGACGTCCTTGTTTGCTCGAGGTACCAGTCGTAATAGGCCAGGTCGGCCAGGCCCGCCGTGAGGGCCACGGTCGCGCAGATGTTGAGACTGAACGGTGGAACGATGTGCCTGAGCGGCACGAGCGCCTCGGTTTGCCCGACGATCGCGCCGGCGCGCACGCCGGCCAGGCCGTAGGCCTTGGCGAAGGTGCGTCCGATGAAGACATTGGGAAGAGCGCCCACGTCCGGATCGCCGATCAGAGTGGTGTTCGCGAAGTCAGCATAGGCCTCGTCGACGAGTACCCGCACGTGCGGAGCCGCGCGACCGATCCGTACGATGTCGGACTTCGGGATCGAGAGGCCGGTCGGATTGTTCGGGCTGGTCAGAAACAGTAACCGCGTATCGGGTCCGATCGCCGCGAGTATCCGTTCAGTCGGAAACGTGAAATCAG
The DNA here is from genome assembly GCA_963773005.1 of uncultured Acidobacteriota bacterium. Lineage (GTDB taxonomy): Bacteria > Acidobacteriota > Vicinamibacteria > Vicinamibacterales > 2-12-FULL-66-21 > DATBJJ01. The sequence continues at coordinate 933,074 of CAVYZR010000006.1, read as the reverse complement.
GACCGAGCGGTACTTCGACCACGCGGGCGCCCGCCGCCGCCGCAGTCGACGCGTACATGTCGAAGGCTGGAACCACGACGATGGCGTCCGGAACGATCGTGCCGCGGACCCGCAGCGCCTCGACCGAAATCACCAGAATGCCTTCGTCGAGGCCGTTGGTCAGTATCAGCTGCTCGGGCGCGACGCCCAGCCGCCTGGCGCACGCAGAGATGACGGTGTCGTAGTCGGGATAGAAGCCAACGTCAGTCCGCGTCAGCGCCCGCAGCGCCTCGATGACCTTCGGCGAGCAGCCCGCGGTGTTCTCATTCAGGTGCAGCCGTAGCCCAGTCGACGGTGTCAGCACTTTCTCGTACTCGTAGGTCATCGCTGCGCTCGCTCTAGAGACGATCTTGGCGCCGGCATCCGTATCCTGAGTGAGTCGGCATGCGCCTGGAGTCCCTCGGCGACGGCGAGCGCGATGCCTGACGGGGCGATCCGCCGCAGCCCGGCGGCGGTGACTCGCTGCACCGTGGTGACCCGCGTGAAGTCGGCCGTGCTCAAGCCGCCGCGGGCCGCGGCGGCGCCGCCGGTTGGCAGCACGTGGTTCGAACCTGTCACGTAATCGCCTGACGCTTGCGCGCTGTACGGGCCGACAAACACCGTGCCGGCGCGCGTCACGCGCGCTGCGACTGCAGCGGAGTCGCACACGGCATGCTCCGGCGCGAGGCGTTGCACCAGGGCGATCGCCTCGTCGAGTGTCCGCGTCACCACGATGCCGCCGTGCGCAGCGAGTGACTGTCGCGCTGGCCCCTCGGACGGCAGCCGTCGCGTGACTTCGCGCGACACTGCCGCCGCCAGGCGAGCACTCGGCGTGACGAGAATGGCTCGTGCCTCGGGGTCGTGCTCGGCCTGGGCGATGAGATCGGCCGCAATCCATCCCGCTCTGCCGGAGCTCGACACAATCGCAATCTCGCTCGGGCCGGCGAAGAAATCGATGGCGCAGTCGCGTGACACCAGGGCCTTGGCGGCGGCGACGTACGCGTTCCCGGGGCCGACGATGCGATCGACGCGCGGGACCCGCCGCGTCCCGTAGGCCATTGCCGCAATCGCGTGGGCGCCGCCCAGACGGAACAGGCGCGAGACGCCGGCCTCGAGCGCGGCATACATGACAGTCGGATCAGGGCGCGGGCACATGACGATCACTTCGGGTACGCCGGCGACTCGCGCCGGGATGACCGCCATCAGCAGCGACGAAGGTAGCGGATATCGGCCCCCAGGCACGTAGCAGCCGACGCGATCGAGCGGCACGACCCGCTGACGGATCGTTACACCAGGGACCGGACTCACGGTCCACGGTCGCGGTCGTTGACGCTCGGCGATCGACCTGATGTTTTTTGACGCGAAGGCGATCGCCTTGCGAACGCCGCGGTCGACGAGCATCGCGCCCTTGTCGAGCTCGCGGCGGGTGACTTCAATCGGTTCGGTGAGACCATCGAACCGGCGAGCGTACCGGGCCAGGGCCGAGTCGCCGTCGCGCCGCACTCGCTCGACAATCGATGCCACGCGCCGCTGGAGCGCGGGGTCCTTCCCCGGTCGCGCATCGAGCAATGACGCGACGGCACGGGCATTCGATGACTGGATGATCTGCATCAGGTGTCTATCTGATGTCCCCATGGCTTCCATGATCCGCGTGTATCCGCGTCCCGTGTTGATCTCGATCGGCGCTCCGCCTGCTCAGAGCACAATCTTGTTGAGCGGGTACTCCACGATCCCCTGCGCGCGCGCCGCCTTCAGCTTTGGAATGAGGTCACGGACGGTCCGTTCCTCGATGATCGTGTTGAGCGCTACCCACGAGGCATCGCTGAGCGGCGAGATCGTCGGCTGTTGCAACGCGGGCAGGAGCGCCAGGTACTGTCTCGAGGTCGTCTTTCCTCACGTTGAGCATGATCCCGACGCGGCCCTGCGCCTCGATGGCGGCTTTCAGAAGCAGCGCGAGGTTGTCGAGCTTGGTCCGCTTCCACTGATCGTCGAGGGCGCGCGCGTTGGCGATGAGCTGCGTGTTCGACTCCATGACCGTGTCGATCACCCGCAGCCGGTTGGCGCGCAGCGACGACCCGGTCTCGGTAACTTCGACGATCGCGTCGGCCAGCGTCGGCGGCTTGACCTCGGTCGCGCCCCACGAGAACTCGACGTTCACGTTGACACCGAGCCGGGCGAAGTATGCTTGCGTCGCGCGAACCAGCTCGGTCGCGATCGTCGCGCCCTCGAGATCCTGCGGCGTGCGATAGGCCGACTCCTCTGGCACCGCGAGCACCCACCGCACTTTGCCAAAACTCTGTTTGGCGTAAATGAGGTCGGCCAGGCGAACGATCGCAGTCGTCTCGCCGGCCCCGCCGTTGCCTGCGGCGTGCTCGGCGATCCAATCCTGGCCGGTGAGCCCCGCGTCCAACACCCCGTCGGCGACGTAACGGGCCATCTCCTGCGCGCGGATCAGCATGCAGTCGATTTCCGGATCGTCGATCGCCGGGAAGTACGATCGTGTGCTGGCGTAGATGTTGAAGCCGGCGCGAGCGAACAGCTCAATCGTCGCGTCCTGCAGCGAGCCTTTTGGAATCCCGAGCTTGATCTTGTTTGGCATGGTTTTCCTACCGGGGACACTCAACCTTGAGTGTCCCCGGACGACGATGGCACGCGGTTTGCGCCCTGCGGCGGTTCTGGCACCCGCCAGTCGCTGAAACACGTTCGGGCGCCTGTATGGCACACGTTCCCCTCCCCAAGCCTCGTGACTCGCACGAGCACGGTATCCTCGTCGCAGTCGACGAGAATTCGTTCGACTTGCAACCGGTTGCCGGAGGTTTCGCCCTTCATCCACAGCTGCCCGCGGGTACGGCTGAAGAAGGTTGCAAACCCGGTCGCGACGGTGCGATCGAGCGCCTCCTGGTTCATGAAGCCAACCATCAGGACTTCGTTCGACACGTCGTCCTGGATGACGGCGGGGATCAATCCGTCCAGTTTCGAAAAGTTCATAAAGAGAGTTTCGTAAACTCCATAAAGCAAAAAAGCCTCGCCGGGTGTCCGGCGAGGCCTGGTGAATTCGGTTGAGCGCTTGAATCGTGACTATTTCGCGCAGAACTCGACCGGCCCGCCGTTCGGGTGGGAATGGTGATGCCGGTGTCCGTGCTGAACGAAGTCCCGAAACATGTGACCCAACAGCCTACCGTCCCGCCGCAGTCGGTGTCAAACCCGGCGGGATCGAAGCCTTCGAGTCGGGCGTACGCTTGTCCTCGATGCCATAGGCCATGCCATCGGGCGCCACCCAAATGCTGTGCGCATCGCCCTGTCGGGGGAGCGTCCGACTGTCGCCCTGCCGGGAGAGCGTCCGAACTTCGTGCCCCATCGACCGCAGCGTCGCTAGAACCTCTTCGGGCACCGCTTTGTTCTCGAGCGTGACGCGATCCGGTAGCCACTGATGATGCATCCGGGGCAGGTCGACTGCCTGACGCCCGTTGAGGCCGTATTCGGTCACGCCGAGCACGATCGTGAACACGGTGTTGATGATCGTCCGCCCGCCCGGCGATCCGGTCAGGAGCACGAGCCGGCCGTCCTTGATGACCATCGCGGGTGTCATCGAGCTCAGCATGGTCTTGCCTGGCGCGATGAGGTTCGCTCGCGTGCCGATATCGCCGGTCAGGTTCGTCTCTCCAGGCTTTCTATTGAAGTCGCCCATCTCGTTGTTGAGGAGGAACCCCGTTCCTCTGACGACGACGTGCGAGCCGTAGCTGCCTTCGAGCGTGTAGGTGCTCGTGACGGCGAGGCCGTTGCGGTCGAGTACGGAAAAGTGCGTCGTCTCGCTGGACTCGGCAGCTGGTGCGGTGACGATATCTCTCCCGAGTTCGACGCTGCTCGATGCCTTCTCGGCGTTGATCGTTGCCGCCACCGTCCTGGCGTAGTTCTTCGAAGTCAACCGCGCTACTGGAACGTCAACGAAATCCGGATCCCCGAGGTAACGCGCGCGATCGAGGTACGCGCGCCGCATCGCTTCGATCTGCAGGTGGAGAGCCGGTGCCGTGAGCAGCCCTTTGGCCTTGAGATTCAGAGGCTCGACGATGTTGAGCATCTCGAGCAGCACGACTCCGCCGGAGCTCGGAGGCGGCATCGAGACGATGTCATAGCCCTTGTAGGTTCCGCGCACCGGCACGCGTTCCTTTGCCTTGTAGCGAGCCAGATCGTCCTTCGCGATGATCCCGCCGTTCGCCTTCATGTCTTCGACGATGCGGTCGGCAATCCACCCCTTGTAGAACACGTCGGCGCCGTCGTCGGCGATCGCGCGCAGCGTCTTCGAGAGATCGGCCTGGACCAGCCGATCACCCGCGCTCCAGTCGCCACTGCCGGGTTTGGCAAAGGCGGCAATCGAGGCAGGGAACACGCTCATCGGGCCCAGCACCTCGCGGTTCAAGCTTCGAGCGAGATCCGCCGAGATCGTGAAGCCATCGGCGAGCGCAACAGCCGGGCTGACGACGTCCTTCCACGGGAGCTTGCCGAATTTCTTGTGCGCAAGCTCGAGGCCTCGCACTGTGCCTGGCACTCCGGGCGCGAGATATCCCGAGTTGGTCAAGCCGCGCTCGATCTTGCCGTCCGCGCCGAGGTACATCGTCTTGGTCGATTTGAGCGGGGCTTTCTCGCGATACTCGAGCGAGGTGACGTCGCCCGCCGGCGTGCGGACGATCATGAATCCACCGCCGCCGATGTTGCCGGCAGAAGGATGCGTGACGGCCAGCGCGAACGCCGTCGCGACTGCCGCGTCAACGGCATTCCCGCCGCTGGCCAGGATCGATGCGCCGGCGTCGCAGGCTGGCGCCGACACACAGACGACCAGGCCGTCCTTTGAAGGGACGCCGAGGTCGCCTTGCGCGCGCGGGCCGGGTGGCGCGACGAGCGCGATCGCGACGAACGTCAGCAAGACGCGCGCACGCGTCATCGACGGTTCTCGGCCGAAGGCGAGGTGGTCTTGCGCTCGCCGCCGCGCTTGTACTTGTCGAACCAGTAACGAAGGTAGAGCTGCGTTCGCAAGAAGTTGGAGGGCATGCTCGTCGTCCCGTGCCACTCGTCGTTGAAGCGGATCATCGCGGTAGGCACCTTGCGCAGCTTGAGGGCGCTGTAGAACTGTTCGGTCTGCGGCATCGGCGTGCGAAGGTCGTTCACGCCAGTCATCAGCATCGTCGGAGTCTTGACGTTGCCGACGTAGGTCAACGGTGACCGCTTGATGTGCTCGCTCGGGTCTTCCCACGGCAGCTTGGCAAAGTTGTAGTACCAGCTGGCGCCGTCGGTCGTGCCTACGAAACTCAGCCAGTCGATGACCGGGCAGTTGGCCGAGGCCGCTGCGAATCGGTCGGTATGACCGACCGTCCAGGCCGTCAGCACGCCACCGCCGCTGCAACCGGTCACAAACAGGTTCTGTGAGTCCACGAAGCCTTTCGCGAGCAGCGCGTCCACGCCAGCCATGAGGTCGTCGAAATCCTTGCTCGGGTACGCGTTCTTGATCGCGTTGCCAAACGCGCTGCCGTACCCGGTACTGCCGCGAGGATTGGTGTAGAGGATGACGTAGTCGTTGGCGGCATGCTCCTGCCAGCCGAAGTTGAAACCGACGCCGTACATGCTGTGCGGGCCACCATGGATATGGAGTTGCAGCGGGTATTTGCGGGATGGATTGAACTCTGGCGGCGTGATGTACCAGCCCTGTATTCTCATCCCGTCAGTCGAGGTGTACCAGAGCTCCTTGACCTCGCCGAGCTTCCGACCGACGAGGATGTCTTCGTTGACGGCAGTCAGCTGCTTGATTGAGGCCGGCGTTTTCAAGTCGAAGGAGACGACATCGCCGGGCTGCGTGAATGTGGAAAGCGTGCCGACCGCGAGGCCCTTGGTCGAGATATCCGATACCGTCAGCATCTGCGTGCCCTTGGTCACCGGCGTGACCTTGCCTGCGGCGGTGAGGGGAAGGAAATACAGATTCTGCGAGCCTTCGTTCTGCGCGGTGAAGTACAGCCCGCCGCCATCGGCGGACCACCGGAGCTCGGACGGCGCGCGATCCCAGTCTCCCGACACGAGGCGCGCATTCGATCCGTCGATGTTCATCACATAGATCTTGCTGTCCACCCACGTATCGGTCGTCCAGTCGTAGCCGGTGTAGGCGACGCGCTTTCCGTCTGGGGAGACCGCGGGATTCCCGTCGGGACCTCTGCGTGTGGTGAGCTGACGGATGGCGCCGTCGGCGACGTCGACCGCGTAGATCTCAGACTCGCGCCACTGATACGAGGAGTCGTCGCTGCGCAGGCCGCTCAGGAGGATCGTGCGGCCGTCCGGAGTCCAGTCGGTGCCGGCGTGATCGAAATTGCCGGACGTGATCTGCCTCGGTGTGCCGCCTGAGGCAGGGACGACAAAGAGATGACGATAGCCGTTGTCGGTAAAACCGCTGCGGTCGCGCCGGTAGTTCAGCTGCTCGACGATGCGCGGCGCTTCGGTCCACTTGGCGCCAGCGGGCGCCTTCGGCATTTTGATCGGCCAGGTGTTGCGCTCTTCGACGAGCATCGAGAACGAGAGCTGCTTCCCGTCGGGCGACCAGGCGAGCGCCGAGGGCGCCTGTTCAACCCTGGTGATTTGCGAGGTAGCGCCTTCGGCGTCCATCCATCTCACGAAGACCTGGACCCCTTTCGGCTCACCCGGCGTGATGAAGGCGATGCGATCGCCAGAGGGCGACCAGCGCGCGGCAGATCCCTTCGCGAGGAACCGGTTGCGGCTGCCGTCGACGTTCATGATCCAGAGCGCGGACTCGCGTTTGTCGTTGACCTTGTCGATCCACCCGCGGGTGTAGACGATTTGGGTGCCGTCAGGGGAGAGCTGCGGCTCGGCGACCGTTTCCATATCGAGATAGAGATCGAGCGTGAGGCGGTCGGTCTTCGGAGGCTTGTCGCCGGGGTCCTGGGCGCCCTGCGCGGAAGGCACGTCGCCCCTGACCATCACGAGACCGCATAGCAATACGCCGAGCGCACTTGTGCGTCTCAACATCAGACCCTCCAAGCGAAGCTTACAGGGTCGACGGCTCACGGCTCAAGGCTCAGGGCTCAGGCAAAACCTTGGCCCACCTACTCGAAGATCTTGACTTGAGCCTTAGCCCTGAGCCCTGAGCCCTGAGCCGTGACCTGACTGCGCTACCATCTCAGCCCTATGCGGACCTGGCCTGGGCATCACGCGCCGCTCGGCGCGACGTTTGACGGGATTGGCACCAATTTCTCTGTGTTTTCCGAAGCTGCCGAACGCGTCGAGCTGTGTCTCTTTGACGAACAGGGCGCCGAAACACGGCTCGACCTGCCCGAGCGCACGGCACTGTGCTGGCACGGTTACCTGCCTGATGTGAAGCCCGGACAACGCTACGGCTTCAGGGTGCACGGACCGTGGGCGCCGGAACAGGGCTCGTGGTGCAACCCAGCCAAGCTGCTGCTCGATCCGTACGCGAAGGCGATCGACGGGCCGTGGAACTGGAACGAGGCGGTCTTCCCGTATCACTTCGTGGCGCCGGAATCCTCGCGCAACGATCTCGACAGCGCGCCGTTCATGCCCAAGAGCGTCGTCATCAACCCGTTCTTCGACTGGGGACAGGATCGGCGCCCGAGAACGCCCTGGCATCGCACGGTCGTGTACGAGACGCACGTCAAGGGCTTTACCAAGACCCACCCGCTCATCCCCGACGATCTGCGCGGCAGTTATGCAGGAATGGCGCACCCCGAGTCGATCAAGTATCTGCAGCGTCTCGGCGTGACGGCGGTCGAGCTCCTGCCGGTTCATCAGTTCGTGCAGGACTCGACGCTGCGCGACCGCGGGCTGAGCAACTATTGGGGCTACAACTCGATCGGGTACCTCGCGCCACACAACGAGTACCGCCCGCGGCAAGCGCGGCGAGCAGGTCCAGGAATTCAAGCACCTCGTGAAAACCATGCACGGGGCGGGCATCGAAGTGATTCTCGACGTGGTCTACAACCACACGGCCGAGGGCAATCATCTTGGCCCCGTGCTTTCCTTGAAGGGGCTCGACAACGCCGCCTACTATCGTCTGCTGCCGCAGAACCGGCGCTACTACGTCGATTACACGGGAACGGGCAACTCGATGAACATGCGGCACCCCCACGTGTTGCAGCTCATCATGGACAGCCTGCGCTACTGGGTCATCGAGATGCACGTCGACGGCTTCCGTTTCGATCTGGCCGCGACGCTCGCCCGCGAATTGCATGAGGTCGATCGCCTGTCGTCGTTTTTCGATCTCATTCAGCAGGATCCGATCGTGAGCCAGGTGAAGTTGATTGCAGAGCCCTGGGATATCGGCGAGGGCGGGTATCAGGTGGGCAACTTTCCGCCGCTCTGGTCGGAGTGGAACGGCAAGTATCGCGACACCGTGCGGGACTTCTGGCGCGGCACCGATCGAAAGCTGGCCGAGTTCGCATACAGGTTGACCGGCAGCTCGGATCTTTATGAGGGCACGGCGCGCAGTCCTTATGCGAGCATCAACTTCATCACCGCGCACGACGGGTTCACGCTCCGAGACCTGGTGTCTTACAACGAGAAGCGCAACCAGGCCAATGGCGAAGGCAACCGCGACGGCGAAAGCGACAATCGTTCCTGGAACAGCGGCTTCGAGGGGCCCACGGACAAGATCGAGGTCGTGACCCTGCGCGCGCGCCAACAGCGCAACTTTCTCGCGACCCTGATGCTGTCGCAGGGCGTGCCGATGCTACTCGGCGGCGATGAGCTCGGCCGGACGCAGAACGGCAACAACAACGGATATTGCCAGGACAACGAGGCCTCGTGGTACGACTGGGCGGCCGCCGACGAACGGTTGCTGCAATTCGCGCGTCGACTCATCCGCCTCCGCCAGCGCCATCCAGTCTTCTGCCGGCGCCGTTGGTTTCAGGGGCGCGAACCGCACGGACCGAGCGTTGCGGATATCGGATGGTTCGTGCCAGCCGGCACCGAAATGTCCGATGCGGACTGGAACGCAGGGTTTGCCAAGTCGCTCGGCGTGTTCCTCAACGGCGACGCCATCCCGACGCCGAACGAGCGAGGCGAGCGCGTCGTCGACGACAGCTTCTACGTCATGTTCAACGCCCACCATGCGGCGGTCGAGTTCCGGCTGCCTCCCGAGGCGTGGGGGCGCCGCTGGACGCAAGTGCTCGATACCTTCGAGAGCGGCGATGAGATGTCGGAGGAGCGGCTCGGCAGAGAGTTCAGCGCCGGCGCCGCGCTGCAAGTGCAGGCTTGGTCGCTCGTGCTCTGGCGGCGGATGGCGCCACCTGGCGGGCGATCATGACTTCCGTGGACTTGATGACGGCCAGCGCCTCGTCGCCGCGCCGGAGCTTCAGCTCGTCGATCGCATCCCGCGTGATGACGGCGGTCAGCGTTTGATCGCCGATCCTCAACCGCACCTGGGCGAGCAGCCCTTCGCTCCGCACTTCGTCGACAATGCCATGAAGCTGGTTGCGGCCGCTGAGCGCGACGATCGGCCCGTGTAGCGCCGCTGCCGGTGGCAGAGGCCTCCCCGACGCCGCGAGAAGGCGATCGACCTCCGAGTCAGCAATCCGGTGATGCCCGCCGGCTGTCGGCTGCGTGCGCACAACCCCCTTGTAAATCCACTGCTTGATCGTTGGGTAGCTGACGCCGAGCCGGCGTGCGGCCTCTCTGGGGGTCACGAGTTCCACGGCTTCAAGAATCGTATTGATACGCTGGAAAAGCAAGCTAAATTCGCAGTAAATTGTATAGATGACGTCGCGTCTCGCCGCGGTCACTCTCGTCTGTGCGCTCTTCGGGCAGGGGACCGCGCCGTCCGAGCCGATCACCGTTGCGGCGGCGGTCAGCCTGACCGAAGTGCTCGACGAGATTGCCACAGCGTATGCAGCGGCCGGCGGCGGCCCGGTCAGGTTCAATCTCGCCGGGTCGAACGTGCTCGCGCGTCAGATCGTCAACGGCGCACCCGCCGACGTCTTCATCAGCGCCGACGAGACGCAGATGGATGTCGTCGAGAAGGCAGGCGCGGTGCTGGCCGGTTCTCGCGTCGATCTCGTGGCGAATCAACTTGCGATCGTCGCTACGCCGGATCGCGTAGAACTGGTGCGCCGTGAGTTTGCGCGGGCGCCAGCGGAGATTCGTCGCCTGGCGATCGGCGATCCGGCGGCGGTGCCCGCCGGGGTCTACGCGCGACGCTACCTCGAGCAGCGGGGATTGTGGGCCGCCTACGAGCCACGCGTTGTGCCGACGACCAACGTCAGAGCGGCGCTCACCGCTGTGGAGACCGGGAGCGTCGACGCGGCGATCGTCTACCTCACCGATCTCGCCGCGGCTCGCACCGCGGTGCTGGCGTTCACCGTGCCCACCGCGGACGGACCGCGCATCGTCTATCCGGCGGCGGTTCTTGCGTCCGCACGACACCAGGCCGAGGCGACGAAATTCCTGTCGTTTCTGCGCCAGCCTGAGTCTGCAGCGATCTTCGGTCGCTTCAAGTTCGTGCCGTTGCAGGCGCCCAGGTAGCGCGCCCGTGGACATCTGGCAGATCACCCGGTTCACACTCTTGACCGCCGTGACGGCGACGGCGCTGATGTTTCCGCCGGGGCTGCTGCTGGCCTGGTTGCTCGCGCGCCGGCGGTTTCGCGGGCGAGTGCTCCTCGAAACGTTCGTCTCGCTGCCGCTTGTCATGCCCCCTGTCGCCACCGGGCTCATCCTGCTGCTGCTATTCTCGCCGCGTGGTCCTATTGGCAGTGTCCTGGCTCGACTCGGCATCGACGTGGTCTTCACGTGGCGCGCCGTCGTCCTGGCAATGACCGTCATGGGGCTGCCGCTTTTCGTTCGGACCCTGCGGGCCGGCTTCGAGCAGGTCGACCAGCGGTACGAGGCGATCGCCGCCACGCTCGGCGCGCCGCCGCTTCGCGTGTTCTTTTCGATCACGTTGCCGCTGGCGTTCCCGGCGTTGGCGGCTGGTGCGGTGCTGGGCTTTGCGCGGGCGATCGGGGAGTTCGGCGCGACGATCATGATCGCCGGAAGCATTCCGGGCGCGACGAGGACGCTCCCGGTCGCGATCTACACGTTCACCGAAATCGGTCGCGACCGCGATGCCGCTGTGCTGCTGGCCGTTTCGGCCGGCATCGCCTTCGCCGCGCTGTGGGTGTCAAACTATCTCACGTCTCGTGCCGGGCTCCGCACATGATCGCGCTCGACTTCAGGATCGAGCAGGGCAGCTTCACCCTCGACGTGAATCAGCGGTTGGAGGCGCGGGTCACCGTGCTTTTTGGTCCGTCCGGCGCGGGCAAAACGACGGTGCTCGATGCGATTGCCGGGTTGCGCACGCCGGTGCGGGGCGTGATCGCGCTCAACGGCCGGACGGTCTACAGCTCCAGCGGCGGGATCAACCTCCCGCCTCACAAGCGGCACGTCGGATATGTCTCTCAAGACATCGCGCTCTTCCCACACCTCGACGTGCGGCGAAATGTCACCTATGGGCAGCGGCCTGGCCAGCGACTGTCACTGGACGCTGTCGCCTCGATCCTCGAAGTCGGTGGGCTCCTCGATCGGGGCGTGTCGATGCTGTCTGGCGGCGAACGGCAACGCGTCGCGCTCGCGCGCGCGCTGATGTCAGCGCCAGACGTCCTCCTGCTCGACGAGCCGCTTGCCGCCGTCGACCTCGAGCTCCGCCGCCGGATCCTGCCGTATCTCGAGCGCGTGCGCGACGAGCTGGCAGTGCCGATTCTCTATGTAACCCACGATCGGGACGAAGCGCGCCGCTTCGCGGATCGCGTCGTCGTCTTCGATCGCGGCGTCGTCGTCGAGGCGGGCGCGCCTGGCGACGTGTTGAGGTAGGAGGCTATCTCGATCGGTCAAGAAATGCTGACGCACTGTAGAGAAATGCAGGCGGAGCCAGTCGCCGGCGTTTCGGCGCCAGCCAATCACTCGTGGTCTCAGGAGTGAATGCGAGACTAGAAGTTATCTCAGAAACTCCATCGGTGTTGTCCGTGTGATCCGTGGCGTTAGTCCCGCGTAGTCCGTGTGATCCGTGGCACTATTCGTCGACCCTGATCGTTAGCGGTTCGCGCAGACGCACGGCAAGCGTGGCACCCTGGCCGACTCGAACATCTTTGCCGCGCGTCGACAGCACCACGGCTGTACCCGCGCCGCCACCGACCGCGGCGCCAATCCCCGCACCCTTCTTGCCGTCGACCAATGCGCCGACGACCGCGCCACCTGCGGCCGGAAGGCCAATTGTCAGCGCGTCCTTCTTCTTGGTTGCCGGCGCCACGGCCACCCATGGATTCGTGCGAAGGGTGTACCAGTCAAATCCGTCGGCCGGCGCTATCCGTGTGAAGCGCACGGCCACGCGTCCGCGGCCCTTGATCTTGCCCGGCCGCGTCGCCTCGGAGACATATCCTGACGCCCGGCTTCCCGCGGGGATCACGGTACGGCCGCCGATCACCATCGCGCGTGCGAGAGTGGCCGGGACCTGATCTTCAACCCTCGAGATATCAGACCCGAATCCTCGCGAGACGCGAAGCCGAAGAACCGTCCCCGCCGGAATCGTGACCGCGCGATCGCGCGTCACTACAGCCGAGGACGTTCCAGCCGCGGGCGCCGCTGCATTGAATGGCGCGGCCGCGAGCACCATCAGCCCAAACAGTATTGCCGTTCGCACCGCTACGGGTTTCAACATGGTGAAACCTCCTGCCGCTGGCTGTGGCAAGCGACGTACCGCGGCGTCGTATTGTCTGGCGACTGACCGAACTGCCGTGACGTCTTCACTTACAGCTGTGACTCAACCATTGAAATCCTTGGCGCGGTTGAAGATTACCGAGAAGTGGGCACCTGAGCAGCCTCCGCGATAAGCTGGCGCTATGTCACCGGATAGTGATCGTACGCGCCGTCCCTTCCTGCTGGAGGACGCGATTGGCATTCTCGCTCGAACACCAGCCACGCTCGATTCGCTGCTTCGTGGCCTGCCAGTCGCCTGGCTGACCGCGAATGAAGGGGGCGACACCTGGAGCCCCTTCGACATCGTCGGTCACCTCATTCATGGCGAACGAACCGACTGGATGCCTCGTGCCAGGATCATTCTCGAGCACGGTGATACGCGCGCCTTCGCGCGGTTCGATCGGCTCGCGCAGTTTGATGCCTCGGCCGGCCAGACTGTTGAAAGCCGGCTCGACGAGTTTGCCCGTCTGCGTCGACGCAATCTCGAGGCGTTGAAATCACTCGGGCTCACGAGAGCAGATCTCGATCGCGCGGGCCTCCATCCTGAGCTCGGTCCGGTCACGCTGAGGCAGCTCCTGGCGACGTGGACCGCGCACGATCTCGATCACGTCATGCAAGTCTCGCGCGTGCTTGGGCGGCAGTATTCAGACGCGGTCGGCCCGTGGCATGCTTATTTGCGGATCATCAGCGGCACGCAAGGGTAGTGGCGGTTCAGGAAAGGGATTAGTGAACCTTGAACCCCGAACCTTGAACCCTGAACCGGTCTTTAGAACCCTCCCGCGCTCCGGAAACGCGGATTCACGACGTTGTTGAAGATCGATCCGAACGAGTAGCTGATCCCGAAGCTGAAGTCGTACTCGTATCCCGTCGCCAGCTCCCGTTGCCGAACCAGGATCTCCTCGTTGGTGGCATCGCCGCGCCTGAGCGACAGCTGATCGCGACGGCGTGCCGCCTCGCCGAAGAACTCGACCGACAGCCCCTTGAAAAGGCGGAGCTCGACGCCGCCGAAGGTCGACAGACGGTACTTGTCAGGCTGCGTCAGGTACTGCGCTGCTTCGAAGGAGGCTGACGCGCTGCCCCAGGGCTGGCGCAGCTCCAAGGTGGTTTCGAACCGATGGTCAGGGAGCGTCTGCGACGTCTTGTCGTAGATCGTCACTTCCATATAGTCGGCCGCTTCCACGCCGATCGTGTAGAAGAGCGCGAGGAGGCGGCGGGTCGACTGCGAGTAGGGGAAGATGTCGTACTCCACCGCGGCGCCGATCCGGGTGCGCAAGTCGTAGTTGCTGAAGATCGACGATTCCAGCGCGCCGACAATTCCAAGCGACCAGTGCTGGGTCACGCTCTTTCCGACGAGCGCATCGGCTTCGATATTGCGCGAGATGGAGGTGAAGATCTCGCCCTCGTCGAGGACGAATTCCTCCTCGCCGTACTCGCCCTCGGCCTCGAAGTTCAGTTTCCACGCCTCGGTCGTCCGGTTGGCCGACAAGGAGGCTCTGACCTGGTTCTCATTGCCGGATTCCTGGCCTTCGAGGTTGCCACTCGCGCCGACGCGGAAGACCCAGAAGTTCCACGGATTGGCCACGGTCGCAGCCGATGCGGCAGCCTTCGGCGCGTCGAAGGTCACCTTCAGGCTCGACGCAAGCGGCGTTTCCGCGGCATACCGAATCAGCCCGAGACGGAACACTCGCGCGAACCCGATGCGGCGCTGATCCTCGGTATCGGTCTGCGCCGACACGTACGGCAGCGTTTGATCGACTCCCGCGAACCGTCCGAGGCCGATGAACTTGATGGTGTACCCTGGCCTCCGCCACCGGTAGGCTGAGTGGTGACGAGCACGTGCACATCAGCGTCCGCGCGGTCGCGAACGTAGTTGATGAACGTGATTTCCGTGCGCAAGTAGTTCTCGTCGCACTGCGCGCAGTCGAGGAACACTCGAAGCGCGCCCGTGCGGTCGGTTGCGGGCGCATCCTGGGCTGTCGCTGGTGCCGGGCAAAGAACGACCAGGCAGAGCAGGAGTACGAACGTGAAGTAGAAGGGTGACATCTCCGGTTTAGACGACGGACGTCTGGATTGTGCTTAGATGCAACCTCATTTGACGCGTGTCCCCGTCTACACGCAGACCTTCAGCAGTCCGGCTTAAGCTGGACCCGACGTCTGAAAAAAACCAATCTCGCGACTGGGACTCAGTGGCCGCCGCGGCCACGGCCTCGACCACCGGCGGGAGCCGGCGCCTCGGGTTCGACTTTCCTGCCGTCGATAAATACGTGCACGACACGGGTGCGGTCTTCGAACAGATCACCGTCAGTGACGATGACGTTGGCAATCTTGCCCTTCTCGAGCGAGCCGAGCCGATCGGCGGCGCCGGCGATGCGCGCGGCGTTGATCGTCAGCGCTCGCACGGCGGCGTCCGGCGACAGGCCGTCCTTGACTGTTCGGGCAGCGTTGCGCAAGAAATCGCGGGGCTGCTGAATGCCGCCCGACGAAAACCCGAACAGGATTCCGGCCTTGTCGAGGCTGCCCGGCGTCTTCGACGCCTGGGCACGGGCCCGCAGCTCGCGGACTGGTTCGTCCGCGTCAGGCGCAATCGCCCTCGAACGCGCTGGAAAATCGAGGTTGTAGATGACGCGCGCGTTCTGCGCCTTCAAGTCGGCGACGACCTGATCGGCCTCACGCGCCCCGGTGATGACCGGATCCAGGTTGAACGCCTTGGCCATGTTCAACGCGCGGAGAATCTCGCGCGAGAGGTCGGCCTCGAAAGCGACCGGCATGGCGCGCGCCAGCGCCGGCTGGATCGCATCGAGTGACGGGTCGTAGGCCGGCCGCGCGACGCCGGACTTGGCCTTGTCGTAGCGCTGCTTCTCGAGCTGCTGATGTTGCGCGTCCAGGAAGCTCTGACGGACGAACGCGATCGAGCCCAGGAGCGACACCGGGTAGCCACCAACACCGCCGCGGCCGCCCCCCGGTCCGAGCGCCAGCGAGACGTGCAACGCGACCGGCGTCCGCACCACCTGAAGCCCGCGTCGCGGGTCCGCCACGGCGCCGATCTGAGGTTCGTCAGGTGGCGCCGACACATTGACGAGCGCGCTCTGTCCCTTGAACAGGCCTGCCGTCGGTGTCGCGAGGACCGTCGTCACGCCTGATGCAGCGAGGCGCGCGAGTTCCGGCGCGTCGGGGCGGACCACTCTGGCGGCTTCGAGCTCCGGGCGAAGGATCACGCTCCGCTTCCAGCGCTCGGCATCCTCGAGTGTGCGGAACGTCGCGGGCGCGGCGGGTGGCGCGGCGTCGAGCCCGGCGGCGTTGCCCATGTCGATCAGCCCAGGGTAGACACTCATCCCCGCGCCGTCGATGACTGTCGCATCCGGAGGGACCGCGACGTCAGCGCCGACCGCGTCGATGAGCCCGTTGCGAAGAACAATCGTGCCCGTCGCGATGGGAGCGCCGCTCGCAGTGACCAGCCTGGCACCGCGGATGGCGTAGATCTGCGGCGCCTCGGCGCGCGGCGTGACCGAGAACGCCAGTGCCCCGGCGATGACGCAGGCCGTGAGCTGAAGGGAGCGTGTCATGACTTATGGCCTCGCGATGTACTTGCGATACAGCCGCTCGTGCTTGTTGTCGAGGCCGACGTCCTTGCCGTTGATGAAGACGTTGGTGACGGCCGTTCGGATTTCGAGCGGATCGCCCTTCGCGATGAAGAGGTTCGCGTCCTTGCCAGGTTCGAGGCTGCCGACCCGGTCGCTGACGCCGAGAATCTCCGCGGCATTGATGGTCAGCGCCTTGAGGGCGTCGTCGCGTTTCATGCCCCACGCGACCGACATCGCCGCGTGGTAGGGAAGGATTCGCACGTAGGCGCTGTCGGCGGTCGAAAATGCGACCTTGACGCCGGCCTGCACGAGCTCGCCCGCGAGCTGATACGTCGCGGCGTGAAACGCGTCCTCGTTGGCCGGAAGCGACAGGATGTTGCCGAGAATCACCGGGACGTTCTTTTCTTTGAGGAGAGGCGCCACAGCGTTGGCCTCGGTTCCACCGCTGATGACCAGATTGACCTTGACGCGATCGGCAAACGCCACCGCGTCGCGGATTTCCTGAGCGCGATTGGCAGCCGTCACGAGCGGCAATTTCCGCTCGACGACGGGAATCAGCGCCTCGAGCGTCCAGTCAATGGTCTTGTCGGGACCGGCCTTCGCGTAAGCGCGCACACTATCGAAGAGCCGCGCGAGCTCGTCGAGTCGACGGTCGCGCGTGCGCTTGAGGTCCTCGTAGGTCGCGCCTTCGGGCGCGCCGCCGCCGCGCCCACCGCCACCTCCGCGGCCGCCCCCGCCACCGATGACCGGAAAGTTGAACGTGATCCCGGCGTTGGCCTTGAGCGTGGCGTCCTCCCAGGTCCAGCCGTCCAGATTCATCACGGCCACTTCACCGCCGAACGTGCCGCCGCCCGGCATGACCGCGACTGACGTGACGCCATTGGTGCGCGCGACCGCGATGGCGTCGCTCTCCGAGTGATACGCCACGCGTGTCCTGAGCTGTGGGTTCAGGTCCAGCATCTCGTTGACGTCTTCGAAGCCGCGCGGGCCCGGCTCGTTCAGCCCCATCTGCGTCCGGGCGTTGATGAAGCCCGGATAGACGTCGGCGCCAGCCGCGTCGACGACCGTGGCGCCTGTCGGGACAGGAATGCCTGCGCCGAGCGCTTCGATCTTCGCGCCGCGAAGCACGATCGTGCCTCTTTCGATCGTTGGCAGGGTGATGGGGTGAATCCTGGCGTTCGTGATCGCGACGACCGCCCCGGTGACTGTCCCCGGGGACTGTCCCGGTTGAGTGTCCCCGACGATCGATGGCGCAGGATTTGCGCCCGCCGTCCTGTTCCGCGACGCCGGCGTCGAGCCAGCCGTAACTGCCGGCGACGACTGTGTTCCGTCATCGTCTCCTCGCGGTCCGCCCTGACGCACACCTTCAGGTGATCCGGCTTCGGCGTCCCGCCCAGTCGCCCTTGGATTCTCCTGGGGAGTGGTCGTGGCGGGCCGGGTGCCATCCTCGGCAGCGGCGAGGGTTGATTTCTCTTTCTTGAGCGCGGTGAGCCGTCCTTCCTCGCCTTTACGGTCGTAGTAGACCGTCCCATCGATGTAGACCCGTTCGGCGATGGTGTACGAGCTCAGCGGATGGTGATTCCAGATGACGACGTCGGCGTCTTTGCCTGGTTCGAGCGACCCGACCCGGCTGTCGATGCGCAACTGCCTGGCCGGATTGATCGTGACCATCGCGAACGCTTCGTCTTCCGACATGCCGCCCCACTTCATGGTCTTGGCGGCCTCGGTGTTGAGCCGGCGCGCGTGTTCCGCGCTGTCGGAATTGATCGAGACGAGAACGCCCTTGCGCGCCATGATCGCGGCGTTGTGCGGAATGGCGTCGGCCGCTTCGACCTTGTAGGCCCACCAGTCGGAGAAGGTCGAGCCGCCCGCGCCATGAGCGGCGATTTCCTTCGCGACAATGTAGCCTTCGAGCACGTGCTGGAAGGTTGAAATCTTGAAGCCCATTTCTTCCGCGAGCCGGATGAGCATCAGGATTTCGTCGGCCCGATACGCGTGGGCGTGCACGAGACGACGGCCTTCGAGGATCTCGACGAGCGGTTCGAGCTGGAGGTCACGGCGCGGCGGAATCGCGGTTCCGCTCGCCTTGTTCTTCTCGTAGTCCTTCCACGCTTTCTGGTAGGCCTTGGCGCGCGTAAAGGCGTCGCGGATGACGAACTCGACGCCCAACCGCGTCATCGGGTAGCGGCGCGGACCGGTCTGGGTGCCGATCGGCATGTCCTTGGGGTTCTCGCCGAGCGCGAACTTGATTCCCGGCATCGCGCCCTCGAAGACCAGCTCCTCGGCGCGCGTCTTGCCCCAGCGCAGCTTGATCACCTGGTTCTTGCCACCGATCGGATTCGCGCTGCCGTGGAGCACGTTGGCGACCGTCAAGCCGCCGGCAAGGTCGCGATAAATGTTGATGTCGGTCGCGTCGATGACATCTTCCATGCCGGTCATCGAGCTCACGGTCGTTCCGCCTTCGTTGATCGCGTCGTTGGCGATGTGCGAATGCGCGTCGATGAGTCCGGGTGAGACGAATTGCCCGGTGGTGTCGATGACCTCGGCGCCGGCTGGCACCGTCACGTTCGCGCCGACGGCGGCGATTTTGCCGTCTCGGAGCACGACGGTGCCGTTCGGAATCGTGCCGCGTGTTACCGTGAGGACCGTGCCGCCCCTGAGCGCAACGACTCTTCCCGGCGGGACCCGTCCAGCCTGACCATCGAGGCGAGCCGCTCGAAGTGGCGCGAGAACGAGCAGGGCTCCAAGCGCAAGAAAGCGGACAGGGAGCCGCGCTGAAACGAGTCGGCGGATCACAGCAACCTCCAGGTGAAGCCTGAAGGATATCAAAGCCCGAGGGATTTCAGACGATGGAGAAGGTTTTGGTTCGGCTCAGACCCCGGCCATCATCGCCAGCAGCGCCTTCTGCGTGTGCAGGCGGTTCTCTGACTGATCGAAGACGACCGAGGCCGGTGAATCGATCACCTCGTCGGTGACTTCGTCGCCACGATGCGCTGGCAGGCAGTGCATGAAGAGCGCGTCAGCCGACGCATGGGCCATCAGCGCCGCGTTGACCTGATAGGGCGCGAAGATGCGATGGCGGTCAGGCCCCTGAGCTTCCTGGCCCATCGACGTCCACACGTCGGTATAGACGGCGTCAGCGCCATTCACCGCAGCAACCGGATCGGTCATCAGCTCGAGCCGGCCGCCCGACGTTGCCAAGCGCGCGATGCCCGTGTGGATCGACGCGGGGAGCTCGAAGCCTGTCGGCGAGGCGATGCGCACGTTCGCGCCGAGCATGGTGGCGGCCTGGGCGAGCGAGGCGGCCACGTTGTTGCCGTCGCCGACAAACGCAATCGTGCGGCCACGCAGACTGCCGAACCGTTCGGTCAGCGTCAGGCAGTCCGCCAGCGCCTGGCAGGGATGCTCTTCGTCGGTGAGCGCGTTGACGACGCGCAGCCGCGGCGCGGCGTCGGCAAAGGTCTGGAGCCGGGACTGCGCGAATGTCCGAACCACTGCGGCGGCGACCCATCGCTCGAGGTTGCGCGCCACGTCTTCGATCGATTCCCTCCCGCCAAGCGCCACATCTTCGGGCGGCTCGATCGTATGGCCGCCGAGCTCGCGGACGGCAATCTGGAATGTAGATCGGGTCCGGAGTGATGGCTTCTCGAAGAGCAGCGCTACATGAAGACCTTCGAGCGGCCGTTCGTGCGGGCGGTGGGCGGAACGCGCCGCCTTGAGTTCGCCCGCGCGCGCGAGGCACGCGGACAGCTGCGCCGGACCGAAGTCCAGGATCGACAGGAACTGCGTCGGCGCCGCCGGGCCGACAGCCATCTTCAGTGCTGATCGCTTCATCTGATCGTCCTCGAACGTATCCCCAAACTGTTCCCTAAACGTGCTCAAAGTGCCTAGGTCCGGTACTCGGCGTTGATGCGCACGTACTCCGCGCTGAGATCGCACGTCCACATCCGCGACTGACCTCGACCACCAGTGCCGAGATCGACCTCCACATCGATCTCGCGTCCTTGCAGGTACTCGGCCGCCTCGGCGGAGCGTTCGTCGTATGGATTCCCGTCTGCGAAGAGCGTCAGCGGACCGATTCGAACCACGGCCTTCTCGAGGTTGAACGCCGATCCAGCCCGCCCGGCGACGGCGATGAGTCGTCCCCAATTCGGGTCGCCGCCGTGAATCGCGGTTTTGACCAGCGGAGAATTGGCAATGGCGCGCGCGGTCCGCCGCGCGTCCTCCTCCGAAGCGGCCCCCGTCACGCGCACGGTCACGAGCTTGGTTGCGCCCTCGCCGCCGCGCACGATGCCGATGGCCAGGGGCTCGCACGCCGCTCTGAGGCTCCCGACGAGGAGCGGCCAGTCGCGATCGGTCAGCTCAACGCCGCTCCCGCCGTTGGCGAGCGCAAACACGCAGTCGTTGGTCGAGCATTCACCGTCGACGGTGATCGCGTTGAACGTCTCATCGACCGCGGCCTTGAGCGCGCGTTGGAGTAGCGCGGGCGCAACGGCGGCGTCGGTCGTCACTACGCCGAGCATGGTCGCCATCAGCGGCTCGATCATGCCGGATCCTTTGGCCATGCCGCCGACCCGGAACGAGCGGCCGTCCACACCCGACACCTCGATCGCGGACTCCTTGGGGAACGGATCGGTCGTCATGATCGCGCGCGCAGCGGCGGCTCCGTTGGACATCGACAACTGCGAGACCGCGTCCACGATCCCCCGTTCGATGTTGGCGATCTTCAGCTTGACGCCAATGACGCCCGTCGACGCAACCAGCACCGTCGACGGGTCGCAGCCGACCGCGTCGGCGGTAAGGACCGCCATCGCCCTGGCGTGGTCGTGACCGTCCGTGCCTGTGCAGGCATTGGCGCAGCCGCTGTTGATGACGACGGCGCGGCTTCGACCGCCAGACTGCGCGAGGTGATCCTGCGACAGCAGGACCGGCGCGGCCTTCGCCAGGTTCGTCGTGAAGACACCGGCGGCGCTGGCGACCTCGTCGGACACGAGGAGCGAGAGGTCGAGTCCGCCGGACGCCTTGATTCCGCAGGCCACACCTGCGGCACGGAAGCCGCGGGGCGCGGTGATGCCGCCCTCGATCGTCCCGAACCGTAGGTCTGGCTGAAGCGCGGTGGTGGTCACGCCGGAATCGCCTCGGTCAGATCAGGTTCGACTCCGATCGGCCGCAGCGCCAGCCGCCTGGTTGTCGTCGAGCGCGCGCCATGGATGATCGCCGCCGGCAGCTCCGGGCCAATCGTGACGCCGGCGCGCAGCGCGAGCATCACCGCGTGCTGGCCGCAGCGGCGGAAGAGCGGGCAGCCTGTGCAGTCGTGAGCGATCTTCTCCGGCACCCAAATGTGCGGGACGATCGTGAACCCCATGCGCACGAAATGCGAGGGCTGGTGCGTGAACGCGCACAGTGTCGAGAATCCGCTGGCAGTGGCGGTCGTCGCGACCTGGGTCACGAGCCTGGGGCCGATCTGCTGGCCGCGGAACGTCTCGTCGACGACGAGCGAGCGCACTTCGGCGACTTTGCCGCTGAGCGGCGCGAGCTCGGCGCAGCCGACCACGACGCCGTCGATCGCCGCGACGACGAATCTGGCCACATGCCGCTCCACGTCCTCGATGCTGCGCGGGAGCAAATGGCCGACCTCGAGGTTGTCCGCGATCAACCGGTGGATTGCCGGTACGTCCGACGGACTCGCGGTCCGCAATGTCACTGACTCGTTCACTTTACTTGTCCCTCCACCTGTCCGATGGCCCGTTCCAGCAGGGCACAGGCCTCGTCGACTTCACCGACCGTGATGACAAACGGCGGCAGCAGTCGCACGACGGTATCCGACGTGCGATTCACCAGCAGCCCCAGGCGGAGCGCCGCTTCAACGACCGGCAGCGCCGGCTGGCTGAGATCGAGCCCCCAGATGAGTCCGGCTCCACGCACCTCCTTGACGATCGGGTGGCGCGCGGCGATCGCGCGCAGGCCGCGCTCGAGGTGCGCGCCCACCGACGCGACGTGCGAAATGAGGTCGCGGTCGACGAGCTCTTCGAGGAAGACAAGCGCCGCGCGGCAGGCCAGCAGGTTGCCGCCGTAGGTGCTCCCATGGTCGCCGAACGCCGCGGCTTTCGCGACGCGCTCGCTGAAGAGTGCCGCCGCGATCGGCACGCCGGCGCCGAGCGCCTTGCCAACGGCCATCAGATCGGGTTCGAGGCCAAGTACTTCCGAGTAGAAGGGCCGCCCGGTGCGTCCGAGGCCGCACTGGATCTCGTCGGCGATGAGGAGCGCGCCGGTGCGCGCGCACGCCTGTTTGATCGCGTCGGCCATCGGCTGGCTGAAGGGCCGGACCCCGCCCTCACCCTGCAGCGGCTCGAGGATGACGGCGCCAGTTGATTCGGTCACCGCCGTCAGCAAGGCGCCCGGATCGTGTGGCGACACGAACTGGACGTCCGACAAGAGCGGCGCAAACGGCGCACGGTAGTGGTCATCCCATGTCACTGACAGGGCGCCGATCGTGCGGCCATGAAACGACTGCTCGAACGCCACCAAGCCTGGTCGGGCCGCCTTCTGCGCGTACCAGTAACGGCGCGCGAACTTCAGGCACGCCTCGACCGCTTCCGCGCCGCTGTTGCAGAAGAACGCACGCGGCAGGCCCGACAGATCCGAGAGCCGCGTCGCGAGTTCTCCCTGGAGCGGATGAAAATAAAGGTTCGAGGTATGGAGCAGCGTCGCCGCCTGATCGGCCAGGGCTGCGGCCAGGCGCGGATTCGCGTGGCCGAGCGCCGCCACGCCGACTCCTGAAATCAGATCCAGGTAGCCGCGACCCTCGCCGTCGAACAGGTAACAGCCACGTCCGCGTTCGAAGACCACCGGGTTCCGCTTGTAGACCTGGAGGACATGGTCGGTCTCGATCGCCATCACGTTGCTGGTCGCGGTCGTCATCGCTCTAGCTCCACCCACTGTTGTGTGCCGTAGTGTCCGGCTTCAGCCGCACGTACTGTTGGTCCGCCTAAAAAGGCGGACACTACGCCTTTACGAACGAGCCCGTAAGTCGCGTACCGGGGGCCGTCGCGAAATCGCTTGCCCCTCGGCCCGACACAATTGAGATATCGGTCACGCCGCTCACGAACGCGAGACGGCACGCGCCGAGTTTTGCCACCATGCCGGAATGCGCCACCCCGGACGCCAGCATCTCGTCCACCGCATCGACGCGAAGCTCGCGAATCGTCTGCCCCTCGGCGTCGAGCACACCCGGCGTGCCGCCCGCGACGATGAGCCGCGTTGCGGGCACGATGACGGCCAGGTGCGCGGCCAGGACATCGGCGTTGACGTTGAGTAGAACGCCGTCCCGGTCCACACCGATGCTCGCGACAACGGGGATGTAGCCGCTCCTAACCAGATCGGTTAAGAGCGTTGCGTCTGTGCCGTCCGGCTCGCCCACCAGGCCGAGATCGGCGAGCTCGCCCGATCTCGTCCGTAGCGGCGCGGCCCGGCGCGACAGCCCAATCCTGCCGTCCGCGCCGGTGAGTCCAACGGCGCGGCCGCCGGCAGCGCCAATCGCGGCGACGAGCGTCGTGTTCGTTCGTCCGGCGAGCACCGAGACGACCGCGTCGAGCGCCGCCTCGTCGGTGATCCTCAGGCCGTCGACGAAGCGCGGCGACTCGCCCCGTGTGCGTAGCTCGGCGTCAATCGCGCGCCCACCCCCGTGAACCACGACGAGCGGCGTCGCGGCAGCGAGAGAGACGATGGCTTCAGCAGCGGAGCGGACGGCTGCGCTGTCCTCGAGCAGTTCACCGCCAAGCTTCAGGACCGTGATCAATTGAGCCCCAGCGTTTCGTCGAAGCCGAACGCCACGTTGAAATTCTGAATCGCCTGGCCGGCCGCACCCTTCACGAGGTTATCGATGCAGGAGACCATGACCAGCTGGCCGCCAGGCCGTTCGACGCGCCATCCGATGTCGCAATAGTTCGTGTGGGCGACGTGCTTGATCTCGGGTAGATCGCTGCCGGTCAGCCTCACGAACGGAGAGTCGGCGTAGGCCGCCTCGAGCGCGCGTTCAATCGCAGCGGCATCCACGCCGTTGGCCAGGCGCACGTAGATCGTTTCGAGGATCCCGCGGTCGAGCGGCACGAGATGCGGAACGAAGGTGACGTCCAGCCCGAGCTCCTGCTCAATCTCGGCTTCATGCCGATGCGAGAACACTCCGTACGCTGCGATGCTGCCGTGAACTTCCGAAAAGTGCGTGCGTTCGGTCGGCGTCTTGCCCGCGCCGGAGACCCCCGACTTCGCGTCGATGATCACGCCGGGCTGCACGAGGCCGGCGGCGACGAGCGGCTGCAGGGCAAGGATGGCCGCCGTCGGGTAGCATCCGGGATTCGCGATGAGCGACGCGCCGCCGAGCTCCTTCCGATAGCGCTCGGTCAAACCGTAGATCACGGGGAGTCCCGGATCCGGCGAATGCGGGTAGAAGTGGGCGCGCTCGGCCTCGCTGTGGAGGCGGAACGCACCCGACAGGTCGATGACTCGCGGGCCTCGACGCGCAAGCGTCGGCCCCACTTCGGCGGCGAGCGTGTCAGGGACCGCCAGGAACACGACGTCAGTTTCAGTGCTGAGGCGGTCGACGTCGAACACTTCGACCGGCGCGTCCCAAATCCGTTTGAGCGCCGGCACCCGCCGGGCACTGCCGCTGCTCGACGCTGTGCTCGAGCCCATCGCCAGCCGGACGTCTGCGTGCGGATGCTGCGCCAACCGCCTCAGCAGTTCGACGCCCGCATACCCAGTCGCACCAGCGATTCCGACCCTGATTCGCGAATAACTATTCATTCGAACCTGTACTTATACAGGATATGTATGGTGGCGTCAAGAAAAACCACACACCTTGTTGGATAGCTGTGTATATTCGTGTATACTCATTCGTTGCAGTATGGTCATGAAGGCGCGACGGAAGGCCGTCATTCTGGAACTCGTTGATCGGGAAGCAATTACGAGCCAGGAACAGCTCCGCGAAAAGCTTCGTGAGCGCGGCATCGAAGCGACGCAGGCGACTCTGTCGCGCGATATCCGTGAGCTCGGACTGGTCAAGCGGTCCGTCGATGGCGCGTATCGACGCTCGGGCGGAGACGCTCCAGGGACTGGCGGGGAGGCCGCCCTCAGGCGAGCGGTCGAAGAGTACCTCCGCACCCAGGAGACCGTCGAGCAACTCCTGGTGCTGCGGACCGATCCCGGGCAGGCACAGTCGCTGGCGATTGCGATCGACCGAGCCCGCCTGTCTGAAATCGCCGGCACGATCGGCGGTGATGACACGATCCTGGTCATCTGCCGCTCGGCCACGGACGCGTCGTCAATCGCCGAACGCTTCCGATCCATGAGGTGACGTCGCAGAGACTATGGAACGAATCATCCTGGCCTATTCGGGTGGGCTCGACGCGTCTATCGCGATCCCATGGCTGAGGGACACCTTCAGCGCGGAAGTCGTCACGGTGACGCTCGATCTCGGGCACGGCAGCGAGCTCGTCGAGATCCGGCAGCGTGCGCTGGCGCTCGGTGCCGTGCGCTCGCACGTTATCGACGTCCGCGAGGAGTTCGTGCGCGATTACGCGATTCCGGCTCTTCAGGCCGGCGCGCTCCTCGCTGATCGAGCTCCGATGACGACCGCGCTGACGCGGCCGCTCATCGCCCGCAAGCTCGTCGATGTCGCGCGGATGGAAAACGCTAAGGCCATTGCCCACGGATCTGAAGCCACGAGCGACGATGGTTTGCGCCTCGACGCCCTCGTGTCCGCGCTCGATCCGGCCCTGCGGGTGATTGTGCCGACGCGGATGTGGGAGATGTCACGCGAGGAGGCGCTGACCTTCGCGCGCGATCGCGGCATTCCGGCTCCGGCGTCAGCCGACGGGCGCTACAGTACCGACGCGAACGTCTGGGGCCGATCCACTTTGTGTGCACCGGCGCAGGACCCGTGGGTTGAGCCGTCGGAGGACCTTTACGCGCTGACCAGATCGCCTCGTGACTGCCCCGATCAACCGGCTTACGTCGAGATCGAGTTCGCAGCCGGCAAACCGATCCGAGTGAACAACATCGAGATGCTGCCGCTCGAGATGATCGAGAGTCTCGAGACCATCGCCGGGTTGCACGGCGTCGGACGGGTTGACCTGGTTGCCGCGCGGCTGACGGGCGGCCAGGCCCGCGAGGTCTACGAAGCCCCGGCCGCTGTCGTCCTGCACGCGGCGCACAAGGAGCTCCAGCAACTAGTGATGCCTTCCGACCTCGAGCAGGTCGCGCACGCGCTTGGCCGGACCTATGCCGACCTCATCAACGGCGGCCAGTGGTTCTCGCCGACTCGGACGGCCATCGACGCGTTCGTCGCTGCCATTCAGCCGCGAGTCACGGGCGCGATTCGGCTGAAGCTGTTCAAGGGTGACTGCCGCGTTGCCGGACGCCGCTCACCGTTCGCTCCAGACGCCGCGTCGTCCTCTTCGGACGCGAACGCCCGCTCGGCGCGGTCAGCCGACGTCACAATCCATTCGTAGGGCAGCATCAGTGGCACATTTGTGGTCCGGACGCTTTGAGGGCAATCCCGACGCGGCGCTCGTCGCGTTTGGTCGCTCGTTTGGCTTCGATCGCCGCTTGTTCGAAGACGACGTGCGAGGAAGCCTGGCGTGGGCAGCGGCGCTGGCGCGCGCCGGCGTATTGAGCCCGGCAGACGCGGCGACCATCGAGGCGGGCCTGCAGGAGGTACTGTCACGCGGCCGCGACGAGGCTTTCTTCGATGCTTTCTTCAATTCGGCCGAGGCGCAGGAAGACGAGGACGTGCACGCGTTTGTCGAGCGGGAGCTGGTCGCGCGAATTGGCGACGCCGGTCGTCGGCTCCATACGGGCCGGTCTCGCAACGAACAGGTCGCGGTCGACCTCCGGCTCTACCTGAAGCGGCGGATCCCAGAGATTCAGCGGTCCATCGTCGCGGTGGTCAAGGTTCTGGCGACGAGTGCCGAGCGCGCGAGCGACGCGCTGATGCCGTCCTACACCCACTTGCGCCGGGCGCAGCCGATTCTGGCCGCGCACTTCTTTCTCGCTCATGCCGCGGCGCTCGTTCGAGACCATGCCCGGTTCGAGAGACTCCTCGACGATGTTGACGAGCTGCCGCTCGGCTCTGGCGCGATTGCCGGCACCAGCTATGACATCGACGTGCACTGGCTGGCCGAGCGTCTCGGGTTTTCGCGCATCGTCCGCAACAGCATCGACGCGACCGGTGACCGTGACGTGGTCGCGTCATTCCTCTATGCGTCGTCGCTATCGATGGTGCACCTCAGCCGACTGGCCGAGGACATGATTCTGTTCACGTCGGAGGAATTCGGCTTCTTCGAGCTCGCAGATACGGCAGCGACCGGCAGCAGCCTGATGCCGCAGAAGAAGAATCCCGATCCGATGGAGCTCGTTCGCGGCAAGGCGGGCAGGGTCATCGGACGCCTCACCGGCTGGCTGGCGACGATGAAGGGATTGCCGATCGGCTACAGCAAGGATCTGCAGGAGGATAAAGAGGCGTTGTTCGAGGCGGAGGATACGCTGCGCGCGTCTCTCGCCGCAACAGCGTCGGTGGTCGGCGGCATTGCGATCAATCGCGAGACCACGGCCCGGGCGGCTTCAGGACTGCTCCTGGCGACCGATGTCGCCGACTACCTGGTGGCGAAGGGTATCCCGTTCCGCGAGGCGCATGAGATCGTTGGCGCGCTGGTGCGGAGGCTGGTGAAAGAGAAACGGGGGTTCGAGGACCTCTCGGACGACGAATGGCGTTCGCATTCATCGCTCATCGGTCCTGACGTGCGAACGTTCGTCACTGCCGCCGCGTCGGTCGCGAAAAAACGGACGCCTCAGTCGACTCATCCCGAGGCGGTCGCCAGATCGCTCGCGGAATTGCAAGGCTGGTTGAAGGCGTCCGAGTGATCTATCTCGTGCATCACGCCGAGGCAGTCGGCCCGGAAGTCGAACCGCAGCGACCGCTGTCGGCCGAGGGCCGGGTCCATGCCGAGGGGCTGGCGGCCGCGGCGGCTGCGCGTGGTGTGAAGCCTGACGTCATCTGGCACAGCGGCAAACTCCGCGCGCGGCAAACCGCCGAGCCCTTCCTGCGCCTCTGTAACCCGCTGGCAGAGTTCGCCGCGGTCCGCGGCCTCCAGCCGACCGATTCGCCCAACTCGATTAGTGATCTCGTGACCGGCGAAACGCGCGAGATCCTGCTCGTTGGTCACATGCCGAATCTGCCGCGCCTGCTGACCCTGCTCGTCACCGGCGCTCAGTTACCACTGTTGTCGTTTCCTCTGCACGGCGCGATCGCGCTCGAAGCGACAGGGGAGCGGTGGACTGAGCGCTGGCGTCTCTGAACTCAGAATCTGATCGTCACGCCGAGCGTACCGCGCCAAAAGCGGAAGTTGGCCAATCCGATGTTGAAGTCGTCAATCGGCTCGACGTCCTCTAACGATCTGAAGTACCGGACGTCGCCTCGCAGGCCGACGTTATCCGAGAAGAAGAACATCGCTCCTGCGCCGACGTTGAAACCCCAGTCCGTCGAGTCAACGTTGAAGAGATCCCCCGAGCTGCCAAGCCGACTCTTCACAAGACCCACGCCACCGACCGCGTAGGGCCGGAACCCGACACCGTGCTGGCCGCCAATTGGAACGCCGATGATGAGGTTACCCATCACCGTCGTCAGATTGCTGTCCGCGAATTCGAAGTCGCCTGACCCGCTCGTGTTCTCGAAGAAATTCGGTGCGAACCCGAAGTCCACTTCGAATCCGAATACGCCCGCCCCCATCCACGCGAGCGACGCGCCGAACATGGCCTTCTGTTCGAACTCGTCGTCGAAATCATCGCTCTCGAGAAGGTTGGCGGTGCCGCCCCAGTTCCAGCCGACAAACGGCGTAAGCAGCCAATCAGCCGACGCTTTCGAGGGCGTCGCCACAGTTGTGATCAACACCAGAGAGGCAATCGCGAAGCACTTGCGCACTGACATGAGTCTCCCTCACTCCCCTTGCGGCACGCGCATCCACACGCATGGTCCGCTCTATTCACGCCGACCAGGCTTGCTACACGAGCGGCCTGATCGCTTCGTCCGGTGCAAGGGGTATGCCCGTGAAACTCGACAGCAGGAGACTCGTGCAACGCGTTGGAGTCGTAGTAGTTGTCGTGCGTCGAAGGAGTATGCCGGCGGGCTGGAGTGCTCGAAGGTCGGCCGTTAGTACGGTAGCGGCATTCTCCGGGATGGTGAAACGGAACCGTCCGAGTTACTGCTCCCGCTCGATGTCGATCGCGACCGGTGACGACAGTCGAACCGTCACGATCGTGCCTGCCGGGAGCGTCGCGGCGTTGCGATCGCCGGCCATCACGACTGCGCTGCCACCCGCGGCGCCCGTGGCCCCGCCAATCGCCGCGCCCTTCGCGCCGCCGATAATGGCGCCGATGATCGCGCCGCCCATTGCCGCGCCACCGATCTTGCGGGCACTCTCAGCGCCGGGCGAAGAACCCTCGCGGAAGATCGCGTCGGTGCGGAAGGGCACCTGATTGCCGTCCGCCAGGACGAGCGTGTGGAAGCGGACGCCGAGCCGTGCCTTGTCTTTCATCTTTCCGCCCCGTTCGACGAGCGTCACGTCGCCGATGACCTTCGTGCCTGCGGGGATTGCCACTCGTCCATCCGCGATCACATCGCGCGTCACGCGCGCTTCGACGCGATCTTCGACCTTTGCCGTCTCGCTCGTGATCGACGTCGAGACGTGGAGTCCAACGACGGACGACGCCGGCACGACGACCTCGACGAATTGCGGCTTGGCCGGGGCGGGCACGTCGGGGACCGGTTCTGGTAGCGGCGCTGGGGTCCCCGGGGCGGGCCCCGTGGTGGACCCCGTGGTGGACCCCGTGGTGGACCCCGTGGTGGACCCCGTGGTGGACGACGTGGCGGGCGGCGCGATCGGTGTCTCGCGTGATGCCGACGGACGTTCTAGTCCTGTAGCGGGATCCGGACCGCTGGGAATTGACGAACGGGACGACTCGTTGGTTCTTGCAGACGGGGGAGCCGACGCGCTCGCGCTTTCTTTCCTCGCGGTGGGCGTTGACGTGCGGTTCGGGGCCGACGGCCGCGTTGGCGTTCTGGCTGAGCTTTTGGCGACTGCTTCGATTGCTGGAGGCGGAGTGATTACTGCCTCGGTTTCCGCAACCGTTTTCGCAACGGGGGCCTCAGTCTTACCAGCTCGTGACGGCTCGCTCGTCGCGACAGGTGAAGCCGGAGTCGGCTCGTTCTGCCGGACTGCCACGTACGCTCCACCGGCCGAGGCGGCGACACAGGCTGCGGCGACGAGACCGAGCGCGATGGGCTTAGAAATCATGGTGCAAAAGCTCCTGGATCCGGCCCCTTAGCCAGCAAGAGCCGTACCTCGGGAATTCGACAAACAGGCCTGAATTCTGGCCTGTTTTTGCGCGACCGTCTAGTCAGGGCCAGTCTGGCCCTCTCCCGGAGACAGTTCCTGTCCTCGCCTCAGGACCCCCAAACCGACGCGCCGGCGGCGCCGTCAAGTAACGGGGCGGGCAGGCGCCTGCGATCGTCGCATGAATTCGAGCAGTCCCAGAAGTTCTCGGCATGAGGTCTGGAGTTCAGGAGCTTCACGCTGTCCAGGCAGCCCGGTAGAGAACCCGACAGGTCGCCAGACTCGGGATGTGTGAGATAAATTGTAGTGCGCCCGCTTGCCGCGACAATCGATCGGCGTCAGGAGGATTCGATGTTCAGATCCAATGGAGTCGCCGTCAGGCTGCTGATCATGGTCGTTGCCCTGATCGGTGTCTCGATTTCGCGAGCCGAGGCCATCACGCTCCGCGAGATCGTCGAGCTGACACGGGCCGGACTGAGCGACGACGTTCTCCTCGCGCTCATCGAAGTCGATCAACGGGTGTTCGAGATTGATCCCGAGACGCTGAAAGGCCTCAAGGATGCTGGCGTGAGCACGCGCGTGATAGTCGCGATCGTCAAGAGCGGGCGCACTCCAGCGCCGCCCGCCGAGCCGATCGTCGAGATCGTGCCCCCTGATCCACCGCCACCGCAGGTCGTCATCGTCGATCGCCCAGTGGTTCACGAGGTCGCCGTGCCCGTCCCGGTGTATGTGGCCGTCGGCGGCCGCTCGCGCGCGCGCCATCGCGACCTGTCGTACGTTCCGCAATCGCCGTTTGCTCCGCTCGAAATCCCGACGGTGTCTCTTGCCGCTCGGCCCGAACGCCACAAGCCCGCGGAACCAGTGTATTGGGGTTGGGGCGGGAAGCTCAGGCCGGATGCCTGGCAACCTGCACCGACGCCGCCCAACAAGCGCTAGCCGCGATTGCTCCTGCGATCGATTGGTCCGTGGCCGAGCGGCCACTGGTGTCTTGCAGAGTCTTTCACCACTAGAACCCATCATAAATTGCCAGAGCGGTTTGAACAGTGCGAGCGCGCGCCGCGAGCGAGCCACGCGCCCGGCCCGCCTTCGCGCCGTAGGCGCTTCGGCGGAAGCGTGTCGGGGAGTCCGAGGGGCAAGCCCCTCGGGAAAGACCAGATGTGCTATAACGCGAGCTTTCTGCCCGTTTTCCAGGAGGATGTATGCGTTCCGTGCCCCTGCGAAGCCCGTGGTTCCGCTTCGCCCTCGCCGTTCTGCTCGTGGTTGTCGCGACGCCTGGAGTCAGGCCCGTCGCGCAATCTCGCTCGCAGCCCGCGAAGCAGAAGCTCGACGAAGAGTACACCGCGAAGATCAAGGAGTACACGCAGGATCCGCGGATCAGCACTGAACTTGTCGATCACCTTCCGGCATCCGACACGATTCCGACACCGCTGAAATTTCTTGGCCGGATGCCCGGCACCCCCGGCGAGCTGACCTACGCGAAGGATATTCAGCGCTACTACGAGGCACTCGACAAGGCGTCCGATCGCATCTCGATGTGGACGATTGGCAAGACCGAGGAGGGCCGCGACATGGTGCTGCTCGCGGTTGCGGACGAGGCGACGATCAAGCAGCTCGACAAGTACAAGGGGATGCTCGCCTCGCTAACCGATCCACGCAAGACGTCAGAAGAGCAGGCGCAGCAGTTGATTCGCTCGGCCAAGCCAATCTACTGGGTGACGAGCGGCATGCACTCCGGCGAGACCGGTGGTCCGGAGATGCTGCTCGAACTGCCCTACCGGCTGGCCGTCGAGGAGACGCCCTTCATCCAGGCGATTCGCAATAACGTCATCACGCTCATCACGCCGGTGATCGAAGTCGACGGCCGCGAGAAGCACGTCGACACCTACTACTTCAACAAGAAACGTCCAGCCGCGGAGGCGCGGCTGCCGCTGATGTATTGGGGCAAGTACGTCGCGCACGACAACAACCGCGACGGCATGGGCCAGTTCCTGGCGCTGACGAAGAACACGACCAAGACGTTCCTCGAATGGAAGCCGACCATTCTCCACGACCTGCATGAAGCGCAGATCTATCTTTACGCCTCGACCGGGACCGGGCCCTACAACGAGCAGATCGATCCGATCACGATCGACGAGTGGTGGTTGCTGGCCAAGACCGAAGTGATGGAGATGACCAAACGCGGCGTGCCGGGCGTCTGGACCTACGGGTTCTACGACGGCTGGGTGCCGAACTACATGTTCTTCATCGCCCACTCGCACAACGCCATTGGTCGGTTCTACGAGGTTGCGTCCTACGGACCGGATTTGCGCGAGCAGCCGGGTGGCGGCGTCACGAGCCGCGAGTGGTTCCGCCCCAATCCACCGCTGCCGTCCATCAAATGGGGGCCGCGGAACAACACCAACATTCAGCAGTCGGCACTGCTGATTGCGCTCAACCACGTGGCCAAGAACAAAGATACGTATCTCGAAAACTATTGGATCAAGAACAAGCGCGCGGTCGAGCGCGGCAAGACTGGGCCGACCTATGGCTGGATCATTCCGGCCGGTCAACGTCGCAAGCAGGATGCGGCAGATGCCGTCAACGAGCTGCGCCGCCAGGGTCTCGAAGTGCATCGCGCGACGACCGCCTTCAAGGCCGGCACGGTGAGCGTCGAAGCGGGCGACTATGTGATTCGCGGCGACCAGCCGTATCGCACGCTGGCCGAGATGTACTTCTCGGTGCAGAACTATGCGCCGGCCAATCCGAGCCCGTACGACGACACCGGGTGGACGTTCCCGTATATGCGCAACGTGGTGATCAAGGCGGTCAGCGACAAGGCTGTGCTCGACGGCGCCGCGTCGCTCCTCACCACCGACGCCAGGGCGCCCGGCGGCATCGAGGGCGCCGGCCCGGTCGTCATCGTCGATCACACGACTGACAATGTCCTCATGGCCTTCCGCTTCAAGCACGCTGCCGTGAAGATGATGGCCGCGGAAGAGGATTTCGAGGCCGGTGGCCGCAAGTTCCGCGCTGGCGCGTTCGTCATTCCAGCCGCCGACCGGGCGGTGCTCGAACCGACGATGAAGGCGCTCGGAATTGCAGGATTCGGCGCGGCGACCGCGCCCACGGTCGCGATGCACGACCTCGATGTGCCTCGCATCGGCTACGTGCATGCGTGGTCGAACACGCAGAACGAAGGATGGGTGCGTGCGGCGCTCGATACCTACGGCGTGCCGTACACCTACTTCGGCGACATCAAGTTGCGCGAAGGCAACCTGCGTCAGAAGTACGACGTCATCATCTTTCCGCACGTCGGCGGCAACTCGCAGTCGCAGGTCGCGGGGATTCCGAAAACGGGTTCGATGGCGCTGCCGTACAAGAAGTCGGCCGAGACGCCGAATCTCGGCGTTCAGGATCAGGCCGACGACATTCGGGGCGGTATGGGATGGGAAGGGCTGATGGAGTTGGTCAAGTTCGTGCGCGAAGGCGGCACGCTTATCACCGAAGGGGCGACGTCGACGATCTTTCCTGATTACAAGGTCACGCCGGGCGTCACGGTCGAGACGCCAGACGATTTGTTTGTTCGCGGTTCGGTGATGCGCGGTGTGGTCTCTGATCGCCGCAGTCCGATTGCGTATGGGTACGACGCTCAGGTGCCGGTGTACTTCAGCCAGAACCCGGTACTCAACGTCGGCGGTGGCGGCTTCGCGGGATTCGGCGGCGGGCGCGGCGGTGATTCGATACCTGGCGTCGGGATGAATACGCAGCCGATGGCGACAGCCGGTCAGCAGCGGCTGTCGGTGTGGGAACCCGACAATCCGACGTCAACGGCCGCCGGCGCTGGCGGACGCGGCGGGCGGGGTGGCGACGATGCAGCAGTTGGCGGGCGTGGTGGTCGCGGCGGTGGTCGCGGTGGGTTTGGTGCGGTCGGCGGTGACGCTGCCGAGACACGCCCGCGAGTGGTCGTCTCGTTCCCCGTCAATGCCGACGACATGTTGCTGTCGGGCGTGCTGGTCGGAGGGCAGGCGCTCTCTGGCCGCGCGCAGGTCGTTGACGCACCAGTCGGTCAGGGCCACGTCGTCATGTTCGCGATCCGACCGTATTGGCGCTGGCAGACCCAGGGCACGTTCTTTTTGGGCTTCAACGCGATCCTGAACTGGAATGATCTGGATGCCGGCCGGCCCGGCCCCCCGCGTCCCGGCACCGTGCAGTAGCCGTTCGTCCCCGCCTTGTATGATGACGGTATATGCGCCGCGGCGCGGACGTCATCGTTGTCGGTGGGGGCATCATTGGGTGCGCGATCGCTCGCGAGCTGGCGGCACGGGGGGCGGCCGTACGGATCTTTGAAGGGCGGACGGTCGGCGCTGGCGCGACGCAGGCATCGGCGGGGATTCTTGCGCCGTACATCGAGGGTCACGACCGCGGGGCACTTCTCGACCTGACACTGCGCAGCCTGACGATGTTCGACGACTTCGTCGCGCGCGCCACCGAGGGGTCGGCGATCGACGTCGAGTACCGTCGCTGCGGTTCACTCGAGATCGCCGCCGACGAGGCCACAGCTGACACGTTTCGCCGCGCAACTGACGCAGCCGGCGCCGAGCAGCAGTGGCTGACTGCGAGCGAGACCAGGCAGCTCGAGCCCGCGCTCCCCGAGTCGATCCACGGCGCGATCCTGATCCCCTCCCACGGCTATGTCGCCGTGTCGTCGCTGACCGAAGCCCTCGTGTGGGCCGCGCTGAGACACGGCGCCGAGCTCGAGACCGGGCGGCACGTGCGGGGGATTCGCGATCACCCGAACGCGCTCGAGGTGACCGCCGATGACGGCGCGACCTGGACGGCACGGCATGTGGTCATCGCGTCAGGCAGCTGGTCGGGCCAACTCGAGCCGCTCGATCCTGCCGCCCGATCGGTGCGACCGGTGCGCGGTCAACTGCTGCGACTGGCGTGGAAGGGCCATCCACTTTCGCACGTGATCTGGGGCAAGGACTGCTACGTCGTGCCGTGGCGTGACGGCACGGTGCTGGTCGGCGCGACAGTGGAAGAGGTCGGATTCGACGAACGCACCACTGCGGCAGGAGTCCGCGATCTGCTTGACGCGGTCTGCGAGCTCCTGCCCGAAGCCTGGGGCGCCACATTCCTCGAGGCCCGCGCGGGACTTCGTCCGGCGACGCCAGACTCGCTGCCGATCATCGGCCCGTCGTCACATCTCGACGGCGTGGTTTACGCGACCGGCCATTTTCGCAACGGCGTGCTGCTGGCGCCGTTGACGTCGACGATCGTCGCTGATCTGATCCTCGACGGGCGGCACGATCCGGCGTTGACGCGCACCACGCCGGATCGCTTTCAGGGTTAGCGCCGAGAGGCGTTACTGCCCGATGAGCCTGAAGGCCGAGGTTTGCTGCGACGTTTCGAACGCGATGGCTGAGAGCTGATAGTCCAGCAATGCCTGGAGCTCGTTGTTTCGCGCGACCGCGAGATCGCGCTGTGCCTGAATGACCAGGAAGCTCGTCGACATTCCGACCTCGAACCGACGCTGCTCGGCGTCCATGCGCTGCTCGGCGAGCTCCCGGCCGGCTTTCGTCGTTTCGATCCGCTGCCGGTTCTGCTCGAGACGAAGCGCCGCCGAGCGCACTTCGCGAACGGCGATGACCTCGCTGCTGCGCAGACGCGCCGCGGCCTGATCGCGCTCGAGCCGCGCTCGCGCGAGATTTGCTTCGGCGGTGCTGTTTCCCAGCGGATAGCTGAACGTGAGGCCGAGCGTCCAAGTCGGAAAATCGTAGCTGAATACTTGCCCGAGGACACTGCCGAAACTTGTGTCAACCGAACCGACCACGGTTCCCGGAAACCCCCCCTCGCGGATCAGGCGCGTTCCGCCTGCTCCGGTCGGGTTGAAGTTGGCCTGCACGCGCAGGTCGGGCAGGGTCAGGCTCTTCGACAGCGCGACCGTCGTATCGGTGATTTGAATCGTTGACCTCGCCTGCTCGAGATCCGTCCGCTCGCCGAGAGCGCGCCGGACAGCGGCGTCGACGTCCGGCGGCGGTCCGATGATGGGGACGCGATCGGCGGGGTCCAACCGGACGTTCCAGTAGTCCGGGCGATTGGGGTCGATGATGAGCGTGCGCAGAATATCTTCGGTCTGGAGCGCCACAGTCCGCGCGATGATCACGTTCTCTTGACGCAGAGCGACCTCGGCGCGAGCCGAAACCAGATCGAGTGGCGGCGCCTGACCGACATCCACGCGTGCGCGATTGTTTCGTTCGAGCTCCTGCGCGAGCTCGAGCGATCGCTGTTGGACGTCGACGAGCGCCAGCGCTGCGACGAGCGCCCAGTAGCCCCGTTCGGCGTCGGCCCGAGTGTTGACCGTGCTTTCGCGAAACCGGCTGCCGAGAATGTCGCGCGTGCGTTGGCTGATGTCGAGCTGCGCGCGCGGCGCGTCGATCTTGAAATCACGCAAAAGCGGCTGCGAGTAACCGACCGCGAGGCCTGCGCCGAGCTGAGGGTTCAGGCTCGTCAGCAGGCTGTCGGTTGCGGTTCGCGCCGCATCCAGGCCGGCCGTGTAGCTCCCCCCGCCCCACGGGAGCAGCTGACCGATCGAGACGTTCGACGACCAGAGATCGGTCTGGATTCCCTGATCGCCGGCGAACAGGTTCGTTGGCGGCTGCTGCTGGCTGTTGCGCAGGACGCCCGACTGCAACGTCGGCATGAACGCGCCGCGGGCGGCGGCGACCTGGGCGTCGCCGATCGACGGATCGAAGCGGGCGGCGGCGAGCTCCGGGTTGTTCTGAATCGCCATCTGAACCGCTTCGTCTTTCGTGAGCTTGATGATCGTGCCCGACGGCTGCAGCGGCGCGGGCGCAGTCAGCCCGCTCGGCGGTTGCGTCGGCGGCGGTGTCTGCGCGGCCAGCGATGCAGGCAGGAGCGCGATCGCCAGAGCGAGCATGCTCGCGGTCGCCGGCGCGGCGACTCGCCGCCACCGCCAGAACCGGATCTTGGACAGGTCGTCAAACAGGGAATACGCGACCGGCGTGGCAACGAGGGTGAGCAGCAGCACGAGCGATTGACCTCCGATAATCACGAATCCGATGGCCCGGTTGGTCGCCGATCCGACGCCGCTCGACAGCACGAGCGGGATCATCCCCGCGACAAACGCCAGCGTCGTCATCAGGATCGGCCGCAACCGGTCCCGGCTCGCCTGCAGCACCGCGGCGTCGCGCTCCATCCCCCGCTCACGGAGCTGATTCGCATGGTCGATCTGCAGAATCGAGTTCTTCTTGACCACGCCAAAGAGCACCAGCAGGCCGAGCGCCGAGAAGATGTTCAACGACTGGCGAGTGATGATGATCGACAGTAACGCGAACGGCAATGTCAGCGGCAACGACAGGAGAATCGTAATCGGGTGCAGCCACGATTCGAACTGCGCTGCCAGAATCAAATACATGAATACCAGCGAGAGGCCAAAGGCGAGCAGGAAGTTCTGCGCCGCGCGGCCGAGCTCGCGAGAACGGCCGGCAAACCGCGTGCTGTAGCCCGGGCCCATGCTGAGGCCATCGGCGGCGCGCGTCATGGCATCCATCGCCGGGACCTGCGAGTAGCCCTGCAGCAGCCCGGCGAACACGGTCACCTGGCGCTGTCGGTTGAGGCGGTTGATTTCCGACGGCGCCGTCCCAGGTGTCAGCTTCGCGATGTTGTTGAGCGGCACGCTGCCGACCGTGCTCGACGGCACCGTCAACTGACCGATCGCCGCCGCCGTCTGACGGTTGCCTTGGACGGCTCTGATGTGGACCTCGGTACTGTTCGCCACCTTCGTTGTAGGTGGTTACCTGATCCCCACCAACGAGCAGCCGCAGCGCGTCGGCTGCATCGGAAATCTGCACGCCGAGGTCGGAGGCCTTCAGCCTGTCGAGCTCGACCGACAGCTCCGGCTTGCCGACATTGAGGGAGGTGTCAAGGTCGACGACGCCGGGTTCCTTTTTCACTTCCGTGACGACAGCATTGGCGTATTGCTCCAGCCGCTTCAGGTCCGGGCCGTTGATCGTGAACTGAATCTCGGCGTTCTGGTTGCCGCCACCGCCGATGGTGGCAACCGCCCGCACGCCAGTGCGCAGGTTCGGCACGCCGACCGCCGGCAGAATCTCACTGCGCACGACGTTCATCAGCTCGAACTGGTCACGATCACGCTCGTTGACTGGTTTCAGTCGAACGTAGACTGTTCCGGAGTTCTGGGTCTGGGCCGGATCGTCTGCGATCGAGACGAGCGTGTAGCTGACGCCGTCGAGCCGCTGAATCCGGCTCGCGATCCGATTGGCGATGATCTCGGTCGCCTCGAGGCTGGTGCCCTCTGGCGCCCGCACCCCAACTTCGAACTCGGCCTGGTCGTCGTTGGGCAGAAAATTCTTGTTTGCGACCATGAAGAGCGGCACGCTGCTCAGCAGCACGAGGACCGCGATACCGGCGACGATGCCGCGGTGCGCGAGCGACCAGCGCAAGATCGACGTGTAGCCGGAGTCGAGCGCCCTGAAGAAGCGCGCGTCCCGCGATGTCTTCTCCACCACCACGTGGCCATCTGCATCCTCATGCCGCGGCGTCATCTTGATCCAGCGGGCGGCGAGCATCGGCGTCAGCGTGAAACTGACGACCAGCGAGACCATGATCGCGAACGACATCGTAAAGCCGAAGCTGGTCATGAAGCGGCCGACGATGCCGCCCATGAAACCAACCGGAACGAAGATCGCCACGAGCGACAGCGTCGTCGCAAGCACGGCGAGTCCGATTTCGCGCGTGGCCTCGACGGCCGCCTGCATCGGCGGACGCCCCTTTTCCTCGACGAACCGATAGATGTTTTCCAGCACGACGATCGCATCGTCGATGACGATACCTACGGCAAGCGTGAGCGCCAGCATTGTCATCGAGTTGAGCGTGAAACCCTGGTACCAGATCAGCCCGAAGGTCGCGATGATCGAGGTCGGGATGGCGATGGCCGCGATGATCGTCGAGCGCCAGTTCCAGAGAAAGACCAGCACCACGGCCGCAGCCAGAATCGAGCCGAGCACGAGGTGCTCCTCGACGCTGTGGATTGAGGCCTTGATGAACTCCGAAAGATCGCGAACGACGCGAATCTCGTAGCCCTTGGGCGCGAGCGGCGCGACGTCAGCGAGACGCTCCCGGACGGCATCGACGACCTGGACGGTATTCGTGCCGGACTGACGTCGAACGGTCAGCATCACACCAGGCTCGCCGTTCAGGCTCGCCGACGTTTCCGGTTCGGCCATGCCGTCTTCGATCGTAGCGACATCGCGCAGCAGAACCTGATGGCCCTCGCGACGGTGAACGACGATGTTGCCAAAGGCGGCCACCGATTCGACACGACCGCGCGTTCTCAGCGTCATAGCGGTGGCGCCCTGCTCGACGCGACCGCCAGGAATCTCGGTGTTCTGGGACTGAACGGCGCGCGACACGTCGGTGACGGTAAGGTTCTGTGCGCGCAACCGATCGGCGTCGAGCAGGATGTTGACCTGACGAGCCCGGCCGCCGACGACCACGACCTGGCCGACGCCGCTCACGCTCTCGAGCTGGCGTCGGAGCGTCTTGTCGGCGTACTCGGTGATATCGCGGATTGGCGCCGGCGCCGAAACCGCCAGCGTCATCACCGGCGCCGCGTCGGGGTCGAATTTTTCGACAGTCGGTTGCTCGACGGTACGCGGCAGGCGGGGGAGAACGCGGTTGACACGGTCTCGCACTTCCTGGGCAGCCACGTCGCCGTCCTTCTCGAGAAGGAACGCGATGATGACTTGCGAGACGCCTTCTGACGAATTCGAGCGCAGCTCGTCGATCCCGCTGATCGTGTTGACTGCCTCCTCGATCTTGTCGGTGACTTCAGTTTCGACTTCCTCGGGCGCCGCGCCGGGCAGCCTGGTGACGACGACGACCGTCGGAAAGTCGACCTTGGGGAACCGGTCGAGCCCGAGCTTCGTGAAGGCAAATGCGCCAATGACGGTCAACGAGAGAGTGATGACCGTGGCAAAGACTGGCCGACGAACGGAGATAGAAGCGAGCCACTGCATGACGGTTACCGGCTCCTGACCTGCTGGCCATCCGAGAGACGCCCCTTGGGCTCGGTGGCAACGATTTCGCCTTTGGCCACACCCGACGTGATCTCGACTTGCGCGTCGACCTTCTCGCCGAGCGTAACAATTCGTTCCTCGATGCGATTGTCCTTCACCGCATAGACCCGGCTCGTGCCGGCCAGGGTTTCAACCGCGGTCGCAGGAATGAGGAGAGCCGGGGCGGCGTTGGGCTGACGAAGAAGCGCGGTGGTGAAGAATCCTGGCTTCAGTCGTCCGTCGCCGTTCGCGGCAATCGCCTCGACGGTCATCGCCCGCTGGTCGGAACGAAGCGAGGGAGAAACGAACTTGACGGTTGCCGCGAACTCCTCGCCCGGATACGCGTCAACGGTGAGCCTGACCTGCTGGCCGACCTTCACGAGCGAGACATGCTGCTCGGGGATCGTCAGCTCGACTCGCAGAGGGTCAATTCGCACGACGGTGGCGACTCGGGCCCCGCGCGTGACGTAGTCGCCGACGCTGACGAGCCGCTCCGCGACGATGCCGGCGAGCGGCGCCCGGACCGACGTGTCAGAGACTGCCTTACGCGCGAGCGCGACCCTGGCGCGCGCGCCCTCGAGCGAGCGATACGACTGATCGGCGAGGTTCTGTTCGGACTGATAGCGCTGTCGCGCAGCTTCCAGCTGGGTGCGGCGCTGATCGAATTCGCTCTGTGAAATGACCTTCTGATCGACGAGCGTGCGCATCCGGTTGAACTCCGCTTCGGCGAGATCGACGGATGCCTTGGCGTTCATCACATCCGGGACCTTCATCCGGTCGAACGGCTGCCCAGGTGTCAGGCCGAGCTTGGCTTCGATCTGCGCGGCGTTGGCGTCGGCTTCCTGAAGCTGCGCGGCTGTCTCCGAAGGAGAGATGCGGATGAGCAACGCGCCTTGCGCGACCCGCGTACCGCGTTCGACCGGCGTCTCGATCACCCGGCCAGCCGTCTCGGCGCTGACTTCCGCCTGGGCGTCGGCCATCAATGACCCCGTGACGCGAAGGTAGCGATCGATCGCGCGGCTCTCGACCGAAGCGGTCGGGATCGCGGTCGGTTCGGCCGCCTTGTCGGCCCCGGGAGCTGTTTCCGCCGTTGTCGAACACGCGGCAGAGAGAAGGGATGCAGCCAGTGCGAAGCTCGCGCCGGCAAGGAAGGACGTGCGTGTGCGTGTCATGACTACCGTGCCTCACTCAACTACAGACGATTCATTGCAGGAGAACGGATGATACGTAGCGGCGAAACCCGTCCGGAGCCCGGTGAGTGCCGCCTCGAGTGTGTCGCGCGCGAGCGCGTCGGAGTCTTCCCCAGGCGCCACCCGGCCGCACAGCCGAGTTACGGCGGCGCCGAGGATAGCCGCGACGAGAATCCGGAAGACGGCGTGCGGATGCGTGCCCGCGGGAAAATGCCCCGCATCGATCGCCTTCTGGATGCCGACGGCCAGCTGCGCCTTACCGTCGCGAACGAACTCGAACCGCTCCCAGTTCCGGGTGATCTGCGGGACGGTCCTGTCGAGGAACATCAGCGCGAAGTACTCCGGGTGGGTCTTGCTGAACTCGTAGACGTGCCACACGACTTTTCGAACCCAGCCCACCAGATCTGCGTCGTCTGGCGGCGTCACCGGGCCCCTGAAAAGCAGCCGGAACCCTTCCTCCGCCAGCGCGAAAAAGATGTCGTCCTTGCTCGGGAAGTAGCTGTAGATCGCGGCGGGGCTGTACTCGATCCGCTCGGCAATCTTGCGGATTGAAACGTTGTGATAGCCCTCGGCGACAAACAGGTCCCGCGCCGCGTCCAGGATTGACCGCGACACAGCCTCCCTCTCCCGTTCCTGACGTTCCTTGACTCCCAAAAATCCTCCAAAAATTGCAAATTGAACAGCGTTCAGTAGTCTAACACCGTTAGACGACAAAACGCCAGTTTGGTTCCACCACCCGTTCGGAGAGAAGGTGGCTGGCACCTTTCCCGCGAAGGTGCCAGCCACCTTGGTATAACGTCTGCCTGATGGCGAAAATGACGACCGTTGGCGAACCCGAGGCGCTCCAGCGCCTTAAAACGCTCTCGGGCTGGGAGCTCGACGGGCACGCGATTCGGAGGAAATTCACCTTCGGGGATTTCCCCGGCGCCGTGGCGTTCGTCGTCCGCTTGGGCTTCGACGCCGAGGCGGCAGATCATCACCCCGACATCCTGGTGAACTACAAGCGGGTCACGCTCACGTACACGACTCACAGCGCCGGCGGGCTTACCGAAAAGGACTTCGCCG
Organism: uncultured Acidobacteriota bacterium; assembly: GCA_963773005.1. Lineage (GTDB taxonomy): Bacteria > Acidobacteriota > Vicinamibacteria > Vicinamibacterales > 2-12-FULL-66-21 > DATBJJ01. The sequence goes on along the minus strand of CAVYZR010000006.1, from coordinate 890,019 downwards.
GGGCCGCGCACGCAAGCGATCTTGCGGCGACGATGGGGGGCCAGTAGGCTCAAGGCCATGGCTTAAGGCTCAGGCAAAACCTCCGGGACCACACTCGAATGATTTGGCTTGAGCCCTGAGCCCTGAGCCCTGAGCCCTGAGCCTTGAGCCAGAAATGACAATGCAGCTCAAGAACAGCTATAGCGCGAGAGAAGTCGCCGCGATCACCGGACTCTCGGCGCGGCAGCTCCAATGGTGGGACGATCGTCGGCTGTTCCTGTCCGCAGTCGCGCCGAAACCTACGGCCGCCGGCGGTTTCACTGAACGTCGTTACACGCCGGTCGATCTCCTCGAGCTGATGGTGCTCGCCGACTTGCGCCGACAGGGCATGACTGTCTCCCGCATCCGGCTCTTGCTCGAAACGCTCAGGACTCGCTTCGGCGTGAGGCTCTTCGACGCGATCGGCGGGGCCGGCTCACTGACGCTACTGACCGACGGTCGCGACGTGTACGCGCGCACGGCCCATGGCCAGTTCTACAACCTGCTGCGCGATCCCGAGCAGCCGCTTCTCGTCATCGAGCCGGAATCCGAGTGGCGGGAGCTCGCGTCGAGAGCTCACGGCATGCGTGGAAGAAAAAGGAAGCGTGTGGCGAAAAGGAAAACGAAGGCGCCGTAGCTTCGGCCTTCGGAAGACAGAAGCGGCTCAGCCTATCGGGAAAATCTTATCGAGGCCGTCGGCGGGGCGCGGAATGACGTGGACCCCGACGAGCTCGCCGACACGTCGCGCCGCCGCTGCACCCGCGTCGGTCGCGGCTTTGACCGACGCGACGTCACCCCGGACGATCGCCGTTACGAGCCCGGCATCGACCTTCTGCCAGCCGACAAACGCCACGTTGGCCGCCTTGACCATCGCGTCAGCGGCCTCAATCATCCCCACGAGGCCGCGGGTTTCGACGAGTCCGAGCGCTTCGCCAGGCAACTCTTTCGGCATGCGGCCCGTATTCTACCTCATCCCCCGGACCCTGTCTTTCGAGGCTCTCGCGGGATTTACGTGATTCGGCCGCGCGCAGCGATCGGGAGCTCGTCGAGGACAGAATCGCCACTCACCAGCCAGACCGAGTCGACGAGATTCGACACGACGCACGAATGGTTGGGCAGGACACGAACGAGATCACCGGTCTTGAGTCCCCGGTCAGCTCCGACCACTCGCACGTTCGCGTGTTCTTCCGACAGCCGTTCAATCAGGAGCGAGTCGTCTGGTCTGAAGGCCTCGAGATCATCAAAGACGACCCCGAAGCCAGGGCAACTCGAAAACCCTCGCGCGAGGTCGCTTGTCAGTGTCTTGCTTCCGCAGTCCAGGATGATTCGATCCGCTGACGGACGGCTGACGACGCGCGCGAGGACGGTCAGCGCGCAATTGTTCCACGCAGCGGCGCCAAGCCCGACCTGCGTACGGTCGTAATAAATGTAGTTTCCGGGCCGGACTTCGGTGATGCCGTTCTGCTGCAGGCTGAACCGCGTCGTGGGCGTGGCGCCAACGCTAATCTCCTCGACCCGGTGTCCGAGCCTTGCGACATCAGCGGCCAGGCGCCTGAGTGTCTCCGCTTCCGCCGCGGCAATCGCCGCCGTATCGCTTTCGGACGCGGCGCCGTACGCGTGACCGGCATGGCTCAGCAGGCCGCGAAATCGCAGCCCCGGCAACTCGGCGACGCGCGCGACGAGCTCGGCGGCGCCGGCCCGCGTGGGATCGATGCCGCAGCGATGGAAGCCGACGTCGACTTTGACCAGGACCTCGACTTCCCGCTGATTGACCCGCATCAACCCCGACCAGCCGCGCGCCACATCGAGATCGTCGACGATGAAGGAGAGCCTCGTGGCATCGAGCAGCTTGAGCACCCGATCGACATTGACCGGATTGATCGGGTACGGCACACGGATATCTTCGATGCCGGCAGCCGCAAAGACTTCCGCCTCACCAAGCTTGGCGCAACAAATGCCGACGGCGCCACGAGCAATCTGGACTCGGGCGAGATCCGGCGACTTATGGGTCTTGGCGTGCGGCCTGAGGCGCATACCGCGACTCGCGACTGCCGCCTGCATTCGATCGACGTTTTGCTCGAGACGTGTCTTGTCGACGAGGACGGAGGGCGTGCGCAGATCGCTGATCGTCACAGAGAGCGAGTGTAGCAGGGCTCAAGGCTCATGGCTCAGGGTTCAAGCAAAACCTTCGAACTCGTACTCGAAGATCTTGCCTAGAGCCTAGATCCAGAGCCTTGAGCCTAGAGCCGACCTCACCCCACCACTCCCACCGACACCGGCCCGTTGAAACCCGGGAAGACGTGCTTCGTGTTCGTGAGGCCGAGGTGCCCGTTGGCGACTTCAGCAAAAATCGTCCGGAAGTCGGTCGTTACCGCCAGGTCACGGCCTTCGTAGCGTTGCTCTCGGGCCAGGCCGGGCCACTTGCCATACACTCTTCCGCCGTGTACGCCGCCACCTATCAGCATCATGGCGTTGCCATGCCCGTGATCGGTGCCGCGATTTCCGTTTTCAGCAACCGTTCGCCCGAACTCCGACATCGTCAGGATCATCACGTCGCTCATCCGATCGCCGAGATCGCGGACGAGCGCCGCCAGTCCGCCGCCGAAATCAGCCAACCGATTCGCCAGCTGTCCGACGGCGGCGCCCTCCTGCGCGTGGTGGTCCCAGTTGCCGGTTTCGGCGAAAGCGACTTCGAGCCCGACATCCGCTTTGATCAGCTGGGCAATTTGTCTGAGCGCATCGCCGTAGGGCGAGCGAGGGTACTGGGCGCCGTTTTCAGGCGTATACCTGGCGGGATCTGCGTCCTTGAGCATTCTCACAGCATCGAAGGCTTCGCGGCCGGTCCGGTTCAACACGTGTCCCGCGGCCGCCGCGTATTCGGCCTCGAACGACGCCTGCACCATATCGGTCGCCTGTCCGGCCCGGATGCCGAACTGACCGATTTGTCCGATGGCGAGCGCAGGCGCGAGTCCCTGCAGCGCGCGCGGCAGTTGCGGTGCCAGCGCCACGGCACGGAACGGCGTCGCTTGTTCGTGCTCGCGCGCGTGGAGATAGCGATTCAACCAGCCATCGGTCGTGCTCTTGACGCCAGGAGTCGCGCTCTCCATGTAGTCTTGCGCGTCGAAATGAGAGCGCGTGCCGTCGGGAGATCCGCAAGCATGAACGATCGCGAGTTGGCGAGCGTCGTAGAGCGGCTTGAGGGGCGCGAGCCGTGGGTGGAGGCCGAAGAAACCGTCGAGATCCAGCGCCGCATCGCCTGACGATCCGGGCCGCGCAATCGCTATGCTCGGCCGTGAGGCGTAGTAGTCGCGCTCGCCGAACGGCACGATCATGTTGAGGCCGTCGACAGCGCCGCGCTGGAAGATCGTCACCAGCACCTTGCGCTTCGGCGCCGCTTCGGCGACGGCGCGGGCGAGGAACTGCGGCGCGAACCCAAGGCTCACGAGCGCGAGGCCGCCGTCTTTCATGAATACTCGTCTCGAGATCATGACGACCTACTTTCTCTGGAATTCGGGTGAGCCGAGGACGAGCGCGAGCGCTTGCGGCGTCGTCGTCGCTTTCGCAACCGTCGCGGCAGTTGTTTCCGAGAGCTCACCGGCGAGCGCTGTGGCCACGAGCGCGTCGCTCGTCACCGTTGGCCCGGCGCCGTTAGGGTCCTGTGGCGACCGCCGCGCGCCACGTCTTTCAGCAGTAGACGCAGTCAAAGAGACGGCAAAGTTCATTCGGTTGAGGAGAGCGCCCGAGTTGACCCAGGCCTCAGCTTTGTCCGAGTAGCCGGTCGGGGGCTGGCAACCGTAGAGCGGCATCCCGAGATTGCGCACCGCCAGCACGAGCGGCATCGCATTGCTCGTGTCGGTGCCGGTCGCGCGCACCGCGCTGACGACGAACTCGAAAGGCGTCTTGACCTTCGCGCGGTACGAGTCGGCAGCGAAGAACTCAGGCGAGGTGACGATGCTCTTCACCACCTCGCGGATGTTGCCGCCAGTCTCCGTGAAGCGGCGTGCGGCACGATCGACGAGCGTTTTCTGAGGCTCGTCGGCGACAAAGCGCCGGGCCAGCTTGATGGCGATGAACCGCGCCGTCGCGGGGTGATTCGCAAGGAGATTGAGAACCGTGTCGCCGTCCTTCTTGCCGCCTCCAGCCTTGATCGTGTGGCCCAGCACGACCTTCTCGCCATCGTCGTGCATCCGCGGCTCGAATCTGAACGCGCCGCCCTGTCTGGGATTGGCGATCGTCCAGCCGGTAAAGGCACGCGCGACTTCCTGCACATCTTTCTGCGTATAGCCTCCCTCGACGCCGAGCGTGTGCAGCTCCATCAGCTCGCGCGCATAGTTTTCGTTGAGCCCCGCCCGACGGTTTCGCAGGCCGGGAGGGAGATCGGCCAGGGTGCGCGGGCGGGTTGCACTACCGGTCGGTTGTGGCACCCGGTTCGGATTGCGTCGAGACATTCGCGCGCCTTCAGTGCGCGGCGCGGCCGTGCGGGCTCCCTCCGGAGCCGAGCTTTGCCAGTTGTCGAGATAGAAGAGCATCGCCGGACTCTCGGCTGTCGCCTGAAGCAACTCACGGAACGTTCCAAGGGCACGCGGGCGGATGGCATCGCGCTCGTACTCATTGAGGTAGACGCGGACCTGTCCCTTTCCCGAGAACACGTTGAAGTGATTGAACCAGAAGTCGACCATAACCTCTTCGAGCTGCCGGTCGCTGTACGCGGCGCGGAGCAGCTTGGCCTGCATGAGCTGAAGCAGGGCCTGTCGTTCCTTGCGTACGGCCTCGGCCTGGTCAGGGCTCATTTCCCGCCGCGCCGGTGCCATGTCCGAGGGCTCCTGCGCTTGTGGACGCTGCAGCGCCCGGCGGGCCATCTGTGCGGGGAGATAGAACTGTGTGGCCATCTCCTCGGTGCTCTTGGAGAGCGAGTCGAAGGCGGCCAGCCTGGTGGCCAATTCACTTTGGTCAATGCGTTCCGGATGGAGCTGTTGATCGATGTAGGCGGATAACCCAAGCGCGCGGACGCGCTCGATGTCGCCCGGTGCCGCGCCAAAACCGATTCGGTTCAAGACGTGCACGATCGCGCGATCGTCAGGTTTCTGCGGGACTGCTGACTTGACGTTGCCGGCTTGGCCGGCCACGCGGGCCGTTGCTGGCATGGCGGCAACAATGATGACGACGGCAACAATCCGGGCGGCATGCATGCGCGACCTCTCCTTCGTGCGCCCGCGGATGGGGTCAGGCTCCATCTGGGCGCTCGCATCCGGGGACACTCAAGGTTGACTGTCCCCGGGGACTGTCCCGGTTGAGTGTCCCCGAAACTGGTGGGTTAGACCGGGTCCTGGGCGGACGGGTTGAAAAAGTAAGGAGGGTCGATCGGGCAGAAATCGACTATCTCGAATCGGGCCAGTTACTTAGACATCGCCTTCTGCCACTGGTCGACGAGCGCCTGCTGCGGGCCTTTGGCGGCTGCATAAGCCGAGGCCCACTTCGTGAAGAGGGCCCGGTCTTCATTCGTCGACTTGATCGGCTTGCCGTCTGCTCGTGCCTGGTAGAGCAAGCGCAGCCCGACGAAATGACGCTCGGCATCTTCCGGGTGACTGTCCAGGTACGGTTCGATTTTCTGTAGGGCCTCGGCGCGCTTGCCGCTCATCGCGAGCGCCGATCCGATCCGGACCTGAACTTCCTGATTGTCCGGCCACTCCTGCGCGGCTTCGTTGAGAATCACCAGCGCCTGATCCACTTCCCGCAATCTGAGCAACGCGTCTCCCAGAAGAGTGAAGATGAATGGCGCCTCGCTTTCCGTCACGAGCGCGAGCTGCCATGCACCCACAGCCTCTTGATCGCGTCCGCCGGCGGCGTAACACGAGCCAAGGTAGAACGCGGCTGGAAAGAACTCCGAATCGAGCCGCAGCGCCTCGCGAAACCTCGCCGCCGCGGGTTCGAGCTCGCCGCGTGAATACAACGCCAGGCCATTCAGGAATGATGCCGGCACCGATGTCGAGCCGCTGCTGAGCGACTTGAGCGCCTCGTCGAAGCGGCCCGCGCGCGCGAGCTCGACGATGGAGGCCGGGTTGGATTCGCCTCGAGCCCCGACATTCAGGCGTTCCATGAAGAAGCCAACGACTTGCGGCGTGAGAACTGACACCCGGTCGAAACGTTCGGTGGCCGACGTAACCGGAATCGCAGCCGCCCTGGTCGTCGTCAGCCTCGGGCCAACTGCCGGCTTCGGACGCGTGACCGTGACCGTCCGTCCAACCCGGAACGGCCGCGTGACTTGTCCCACCTTCCGCCCGTTGGTGCTGACGACGGCTCGCGCCACGTAATCGCCCGGTGGCAGCAACGCGATTGGGATCGATCCTTCGAGCGCGCGGCGGTTTGGCGCGTCGGCGGTCGCGGGCTGGACCCGGCCGGCCGCGCCATCGAGGGCTCTCGACTGCGCGTCAGCGGCGACCTCGAACATCACGGTTGAGTTCTTGAGCAGGTCGGTCTCATCGGCGTAGAGCTCGATGTACCCGTTCACCATTCCTGATGTGAATTCGCCGCCCACGACCGGTTGCGCGCTCGCAGACGTCGTGCGGTCGTCTGCGAGCAAGAGATCGGCCGCACGAATTTGGCCGGTCTGGGTCAACTCCGCCCGAAACGAATGTTCGACGCTACCCTGACGGCCCCGCTCGTCGACGACGGCCATCTTCAACGTGTGAGTGCCCGTGGCGCCGCTAATGATGAATCCGGTGTACTTCTGGACGCCTTCCGGAGAGACCGGCGTTTTCACCTCGCGGTCGATCTGACTATCGATCAGCCGTCCTTTGTCATCGACAAGGCTATAGGCGAGCGCGAGCCGGCCGTCGCGATTGCTCCCGCGATCGATCTCTGCCGCCATCAGGATGCGGAGCTTGTCGCTCGCGGGGTCGCGCAACGTGTAGGTCGCGAGCTTCAGAGCGATGTCTGTCGCCAGCACCGGGGCTTCGAGCGTTCCCTTGAGCAGCGCATCGTCGGTCTTGCTCGACGGTGGTGCGATCGAAAACTGGCTACGAGCCCTGACGTCTACAGCTGTGCGGCCGGGTACCGTGACCTTGATGCGGTGTGGTTTGCCGTCGCGATCGGCCGACTCCGGCTCGAAGCCAAGGAGGTAGTAGCCCGACAACTCCAGCGCCAGGCGGGTAAACGCGTTGTCGGCGTTGCCGATCGCCGGCACGACAATTCCACGCGTTGATCCGGCGATGACGCTGAGTCCTTCGTTCGCGAGGGCCTTGTCACGGCCCGCCGTCACGGGCTCTCTCGCCGTCGAGGCGTCGGAGCTGAACACTTCGACTTGTATGGCGTAGAGCGTCACCTGTCCGCGTGCCGCCGCCGCGGCCAGCCAGGCGCCGTCGCTCGGCCGCTCGAGAATCAGCCCCTCTGAGATGTAGACGATGGTTTTGGGTGTCGACGACTGCGACAGGCGTTCGACGATCGAGCGCAGCGTCGCGAGAGCGGTCTGGGTGCGCTCGTTGAGACCGCTGTAGATCCCATTGGCGTCGGTCACGACCTGCCTGGTGCAGAGATCACGCTCTTCAGGGCTGGGAAGGCTGGCGCACTCCCGCTGGATGACGACGTTGAGGGCGGTCCTGTCGCCCTGGACGATCGCCATCGCTTCCGATACGCCGATCCGATAGCTGGTCGGAAAGGAGTCGGAGAGTCCGGTCAGGCCCGGCAGCGCTTTCTGGACGATCGCGTGATTCGATGTGAAATCGATGTTCGGGCCTGGACCGGGGAAGGCAATCAGCCCGACGCGATCGGCCGGCGTCAGCTTGGCGAGGAAGCGACTCGCGGCTTCCGTCGCCTGGCGGCCGCGGCCCGGAGCGATGTTGCCCCGATCGACGACAAACAGGATCATCCGGCCGCCGCGGGCCGTGTTGGTGCTGAACGTCGACTGAGACGGCGAGGCCGGCGCGCCCTCGCTTATCGTCGAGACATACTGCGCCGACACCAGACGGCGCTGACGACCGTCGACGTCGACCGAGAAATCGGCGGTGGTGAGACCGGTCACGGGCTTGCCGTCATTGCCAATGATGCTGACGTCGACTGGCACGACATCGACGGCAACGCGGACGGACGGCGGTGGTTGTTGTGGCGGATCTTGGGCGACGGCATCGCCCCGGACGCCCATCGCGATGGTTGCCGTCAGGCTCAGTACGCCGATCGCCTGCGACGAAATCACGGTCGTGATCCTAGTTTTTCGACAAGCGATATCCATCTCTGGCTCGCACGTTGTACTTGCCGTCGGCGACCTCGACGCGAATCTGGTGCCAGCGTCCGTCGCGTTCGTCGTCGGGGTACGAGTAGGAGATCAGGTACTGGTTGCTGAGATCTTCGAGGATTTCCTGGAAGAACTTGTCGAGGCGGTTCGTGTCCTCGGTGAAGAAGGACCGTCCGCCGGTGATCTTGGCAAACCGCTTCAAGATCTCCTGGAGGTCGTGCGCGCGCACCGCCCGCCCCTGTCCGATCACGTAGATGGTCGCGTCGCTCCCTTCGGCGCGCGCGATGGCAGCCTCGAGCGTGGCGTGGCTGGACTGGTCGTCGCCGTCGCTGAAGAGCAACATCGACCGTCGGCCGGGGTGCCGCCCGAGCAGGTTGAGTCCCTTGAGGATGGCGTCGTAGAGCGCTGTGCCACCCCAGGCGCGCATCAAGTCGATCGCCCTGACGCGTGCCGCCTGGTCCTTGCTCCTCGGCGCGAGCGTGAAGACGTTGTCGTTGAAGCCGAGCACCGTGACCTGGTCGCCGGCGCGAAGGCCTTCCAGGAACCGCTTCGCGGCCGTTTTCACGTCCGGCATCGCCGCTCGCATACTGGAGCTGACGTCCAGCGCCGCGACGAGCTCGAGCGAGATGTTCTCCGACTCGAAGCTGGTGATCTTCTGCGGTCGATCGTTGTCGTAGACCTTGAAGTCGGACGGCTTCAGGCCGGTGATGAATCGCCCATCGCCGTCGGTCACGACCGCGGTGAACTGAAGGACATCGACGTCCACCGACTCGCTGAGCGTCAGGCCTTTGGTGTGAACGCTGGCAGCGGTCCTGCCGCCCTTGATCATCTCCACCGTGACCCGGACCGTATGTTCGTCGATGTTGATCCCCGCGTCCCAATCGCACTCGAAAGGCAAGCGTGTCAGGGTGCAAATCTTGCGCCCGTCAGCGAAGAACACCACTTCCTTAATCTGCCGCGCGACCGCCGCCGGCTCGACGACCGCCACCATCTTCACCTGTCCACTGAGGAACTCGTTGTCGACTGGCGAGGTGATGCGAACGGTGAGCGGTTGCGGCTGGGCGGCAACCGCGGCGCCACCGATGGCCGCGAGCGCAACGACGATCAAGCGATTCGGCATAGGCGTCAGCGCTCACGGATGACGGTTTTCGGATCGCGTCGTCGGCAAGAGCGGCCCGCCGGCGGTCTGTGCGGCGATGTAGTCGATGAGATTGTCGCGGCTGAGGGCGCTCGCGGCGCGGCTGAACCCCGACCAGTCGTCGAAATAAGCGGGGCGGGCCTGATCCAGCACCTCCTGCATCGCGTAGGCGATCACACCAGGGGCGATCTGCGCAGGCAAGCCGAGCGCCGCCAACGCGTCGGCCACATGGATGGAGACGTCCGCGCCGCGAGAGGCCAGCAATCCGAGCGAGGGTCGGCCGGCGAGGAATTCCCAGGGCTGTGCCGACGGCATCGAGAGGCACACGCATCCGGTGACCGGCAGGATTGCTGCGCCCCACCCATCCAGGGAAGTGCCAGCGGCCGCTCGTGGGCGTCCAAGCCACATCAGTTCAAGCAGCGACAGCTGTGCTATCCGCTGATCGCTGTCGTGCGCGATCGTCCAACGCAGCGACTCGCGCCGCCACGCGCTCAGGCCGGCGTCGTTTGCGGCCGCCGCGATGTCCGACTCGTTGGCGTCGAGCGCGTCCAGGCGCGCCCGGCCGCGCGCCAACGCCGCGGCGATTTCGTCGCGAGCCGCATCGTTCAACGCCAGTGGGTTCAGCAACGACACGGTCAGCGCCGCCGTCTGCCGCTCCGACGAAACCATCCGTGGTTCTGGCGGCAGAACGCCATCGTCGAGACGCCGCAACGCCATGCGCGCCAGCGCCACGTCGAGTCCGAGAAGCGATCCGGTGATGCGCCACCCCTTGCTCGTATGCCCCTCGGTGGGCAACCGCCACGCCGCGCGGGGCCCCATGACGCCGGTCGCGCCAAGATCGTGGCGCAGCGCAACGTTGCCGCCGAGAACTGCCGGGCCCTGCGGATCACCCAGGTATGCCGCGTAGAGGATGGACGTCAAAGTGTCGGCCAGTACGCGCTCCCCCGCGGCGCCCTTCTGAGACTGCACGCGGTCGAGGGCCACCTGTAGTGATGGGCCGCCCTGCCGATGTCGGACGCGGCGCAGCCGGGTCGCTTCGGCCCGAGGAGCACTGACGCGATACCGACGGCCCTCCCACTCGACCTCTCGATCGGATGTTTTGGCGAGAACGCCAGCCATGCCACCAAGCAGCGTGTCCTCCAACGCGTCAGGTGCGTCGCTCTGAGAGGAAGGCAACTTCAGCAGCAGATCTTTCTGGAACCAGGCCGCAATCTTCGGGGCGTAGCTGCCTTTCGAGTATTCGATCGCACTGAGTCTGCTGACGAGCCCATCAGCGTCGGGCTTCGACAGACTGCCGGCGCGAACGATTCGGTCGAGGATGCCGAGCGAGGCCTGGAATTGTTGCAGCGTCAGCGAACGGGCCTGATCGTCGCCGATGTCGCTGATTGCAGCGGCGCGCACAACAGCCGCGTGCATGGTGGCGGCAGACGTCACGCCCGCGCGCTCCAGCGTGACGAGCAGCGACGGGAACGCGCCATAAGCAGCGAGCGCATTCGAGACGAGAGGATCAGGCGAACCGAGGGTTGGAAAGACACGCTGCGCAAACAGGAACGTCTCGAGGCGCCGCCGCCCGACGTCAACTGGCACCTTGTGGATGCGCGACACGAGCCAGACCGCGTCGATCGGAGTGGGATCGATCGGGTGAGTGTCGCGCGACTTCGACGGTGGACGCCCGCCTGATTCATCGGCGAACACGCGTTCCCACATCCCGCGCTGGTTCGGGCCTCTCAGGTTGCCGTCCGCGTCAGTGAGAACAATCGCCAGCGTCAACGCCGGATCGTGCGGTCGACGGGTGAACGGCTGCTTTTCAGGTTGCCACTCGTTGCCGATGCGCTCGAAGACTTCGAGAAGCGCCCGCACTCGTTCGATGCGGGCCGGCGTTGCAAGCGATGCGCTGGTGGCGAATCGCAGCCGCGGCTCGTCGAGCTGCGACATCGTGTCGTAGAACCACGACAACACGCCAGAGTCGTCGCTGAACAACCGCCGGACGAATGCCGATGGCTTTGCAGGGTCGGCGCCGATAACAGCCTGCCACATCGGCTCTGCATCCGGCCCCCCTGGTACGACAATCCGGCCGGCCTGGACACGCACGCTCGGTCCGAAGACCGCAAACGCGCCGGCGTGCCGAAGGAGATGCCGTAGTGTGTCGCGCTCAGGTCCCAGCCACGCGAGCGTCTCGTCGTCGAGGCCGGCGAGCCCGTGATAGAGGAGCGCGGTCTGACGATCGGAGAGGATTGCGCCGACGAGCTGATTGTCGGGAACCGGACGAGGAAGTAGAGTTTCGCGCCAAATAGACGCGTCGAGTGGCAGCGGGACGCTTTCCCCCGGTGTGGCTGGCGTGGCAAGGAGCGCGTCGCGCAGGTGCTCGCGCTGCCGCGCGTCGCCTTCGGCCAGACCAGTTGTGAAGAGCGTCCGCACGATGTCGAGAACGAAGCGGCTGCGATCGACGGACAACATGTCGAGCGCAGTGGCCAGGTCCTGAGCGGGAACCGGCAGCGGCACGGCCATTCGCACCGCGGGCTGCCGGGCGCCGACCGCGCCGTACGACAGAAGGAGGACGACGACTCCGAGCGCCCTCGCACGCATAGATCAATCGAGCGGCGCGGAGCCGTGGAACCGAAAGTTGACGGCACCTAGGCTGGCATCCATGGGCGTCTCGGTCTGAGTAAGCCCCTTATTGTATGCGACGTCTTTGGCCGCGAAGCAACGGAGTCCTGACGCTTTGTGTCGTCTTTTCTGAATCTTACGAAGTCCGCCGCGCGCTTACGTGGGACGAAAGACCAAGGGCCGGGTGGCCCTCGGGTGCACTCAGTTGAGACGATCGAGCGCGGCGGCGGCGCGCCGCAGCGCATCCGCAAGACGAGCTGCTTGGGCGCGGGCTCGGCCGCCATCTCCGGCCTCGATCGCCTCCGACACTCCCGGCAGGACTTCGGGGGCATATGTGAATTTGGGGGCGTAGATGAGGTGGCGGTACCAAGGACGTCCCGGGAGGCCCTCGGCATCCAGCAAGGCCCGCTCGATCGATAGCAGTTGCCGGTTCAACGGCTCGAACTTGGCCACATCCGATTTGCGCAACGCCGTTTCCCGTCGATGGTTGAATCGCGCCGCGGCGGCTCGCATCAGTGACGCGGCATTTCGGACGTTAGCCATGCCCTCCGCTGTGCCAACGTCCGGGCGCACGATCCATCGTCGTTCCACCTCCGCCGCGAACTCGCCGATCCGACGCGCGTACGGCTCGTAGTCGAGTGGCACGACGTCGGCCGCCGACAGCCTGAGCGCGACGAGTCCCCAGAGCTGAACAAGCGCGACGTGATAGGGGAAACCCGGATCACCGATCGTTGCAACCCAGTTGTGATTGTCATAGATCGAGTGGTAGACGCCGTACGGTCCGTCGAACGACAGATCGGCGATCGGCACGCCGAGAAAGTTCAGGAACACTGTGTAGTCCGACCCGCTGCCAAGCCGGTTGTCGACGAGGTCGTCAGGATTACCCGTCAGACGCGCGCCGGCCTGTCGTCTCCGTCGATCCCGAGCCGCCCCGACCAGCGTCAATCGCGAGACCGGATCACGCACGACTCGACCTGCCTCCTCAATGACTTGGTTCAGGGCAGGCACGGCCGACACCGAAAGTCCGGGTCCTGACGCGGCATGGTCGACGTTGAGGTAGGCGACGGCGTTCCCTCTCAGCCAGGATTCGTGCTGCTCGCCCCACTCCGTCGACGAGGTCAAGGTGAACTCCTCGGCGTCCCAACTGGCGAAAAGAATCGAGCGTTCGGGCCGCCACCCATCGCGCGTCATGTCTCCAAGGACGCGGGCCAGTTCGATCAACGCTGCCGACCCGCTCGACGGATCGACACCGCCGTAGATCCAGGCATCGCGGTGATTCCCGACGATGACGACGTCCTCCGGCCGCGTGCTGCCGCGAATGAGGCCGGTGACCGTCCAGATCGGACGGATGCGGTCGTCGCTCTTCACTCGCATGCGAACGACTGTCTGTCCGGATCCCGCGCGATACGTGAACGGTCCGGCGCCGCGCCACTCACGAGGTACTTCGGGTCCTCCAAGCGATTCGAGAATCACTCGTGCGTCCGTGTATGAGAGCGGTGCGCTGACGATGGCTGGAAGCGAAACCGCATCGCGTGCGTCGATTCTCGGCGCGCCCGGCAGCGACGCCCAGCCCGGCGTGAGCGGGTCGCCCGGAACCATGAAGTCGTAGACGATCCCGCCCCGCTGAATGTGAGTGTCCGGACCCCACGGGCCATCGGGATACACCTTCCCTTTCGCGGCCCCGTCGTCGGCCGGATCCGAGTAGATAAGGAGACCGGCGGCGCCTCGCTGCTGCGCGGTGAGCGCCTTGAAGCCACGGTAGCTGTATGGCACCGAGTAGCGCACCAGGGCGATCTTGCCGCGCACGTCGATGCCCTGCGCGGCCAGCCACTCGTAGTTCGCAGGCGTCCCGCTACCTGCGTAGACAACAGGCGCAGTGACGTCGCCCGAGGCCGAGTACGCGTGATAAGGCAGGCCCGCATCCGCATGCTCCGGGCTGGTGTACGGATCGCCAGGGATCGGTTCCTCACGCATCGACGCGCGCCACGCGCGCGGCGCGATCATCTCGACGCTCATCTCTTCGGCCCAGGGCAGTAGGACGTCGTGCGTCGTGATAGCGACTTCTTCGAGGCCTGAGATCTGGAAACGCTCGCGGGTCCATTCGGCCAGTTCGCGGTCGCGTGCGGAACCCGCGATGTGGGGTTTGTCGGCCAGGAAGCGGTGCGCGTCGCGGATCCGATCGGCCGAAGGCGATGCCAGAAACCGCCGTTCGACCGCGGCCTGCAGCGAGGCGCGCGCGGGGGTAAAGCCGAACGGCGCAGTCTGAGGTCGCTGCCACGCAGTGGTGACCAAGGCGGCAGCCGCGACGATCAGCGCCACTCCGACGCGCGTTGTTGCCCTGGTCATTTCTTTAAGGCCTTGAGGATTTCTCTGGCGGCGTTCTGGCCGGATCCCGCGGTAATGCCCCCGCCCGGATGGGTGCCCGCCCCGCACAAGTAGAGTCCGGCGATTGGCGTACGGTACTGACTGCAGCCGAGGACCGGCCGCGTCAGGAAGAGTTGATCGAGCGATGGCTCACCGTGCAGGATGTGGCCGCCGGTCATTCCATATGTCGACTCGAGGTCGCGCGGTGTGATCACCTGCTGCGCCACGACGAGCGGTGCGATGCCGGGCGCATACTTGGCCAGCGTTCGGAAGACGGTGCGACCGAGGTCGCCTGCCGCGTCAGACCAGGAGCGGCCGCCCGCGAGTGTGTAGGGCGCGTACTGGACGTAGATCGACATGACGTGCGCGCCGGCCGGCGCGAGCGACGGGTCGTTGAGCGTCGGAAGGGTGAAGTCGAGATACGGATCGGCAGAGATCTCGCCGTACTTCGACGAGTCAAAGGCGCGTTCGAGGTAGTCGATGCCCGGCGCTATCAAAGTGCGGCCGCGCAGCAGGCTGGAGTTACTGATGCCGGTGAAAGTCGGCAGCGCACTCAGAGCAAGATTCACCTTCGCGGTGATTCCCGGACATCGGTAGTTGCGAATCCGGACGAGAAAGCTCGGGTCGAGCTCGACGGGATCGACCAACCCGAGAAACGTGCGCTTCGGATCGACGTTCGAGATGACCGCTCGCGCTCCGATTTCGCGGCCATCGTCCAGGACGACTCCGGAGGCCCGCCGATCGCGCACCACTAGATGGGCGACCGACGCCCCGGTCCGGATCTCGGCTCCAGCCTCGGTTGCTGCATCGGCCATGGCTCGCGCGAGCGCCCCCGGTCCGCCCCTCACCGTCACGCTGCTGCCGCCAGGGGCCGGATCGACTGCGGCGTTCAGCAATAACGCGGCGCCTGTGCCGGCGGACCAGGGTCCCTGAGCCACGCCGAAAATGCCGCGGGCGGCGACCGCGGCTTGTAGAAGGTCCGCCGAGAACCACTCCGCGACGAGATCCGCGGCAGGCATCGGCATCCATCGAAGCAGCCTGAACGAATCCGACCGCCCGAGCGCGCGAAACCGCCGGCCCGTCTTCAGCAGATCCCACATCTCGCCGATGCCGGGACCGTCGAGCGATGGCGGCGTCGTTTCGAGGATCTCACCAAGAAACCGGCCCAGTCGCTCGAGGACCTTGCAGAATTGCGGATATGCCCCGGCGTCCGCATCCGAAAACGTCCGGATGGCCTCGACGGTTGGGGCGATGTCTCGCGAAAACGCCAGAACCCTGCCATCAGGCGCAAGCGATACCAGACGCGGGTCTGGAGCGATGAATTCGACCCCGCGAGCCGCCAGCCGCATGTCGCGGACGACCGAGGGCCGAAGCGGCCCGATTGCGTGCGCGAGGGTCGGGCACTGAAAACCCGGCGCGATCTCTTCGGTGATGGCGCCACCGCCGACCACGGACCGACGCTCCAGGACGAGCGGCTTCAGCCCGGCTTTCGCCAGGTAGAAAGCCGTGGTCAGACCGTTGATGCCAGCGCCGATGACTATGACCATTGTCAGAAGACAGGAGGCAGAAGACAGGAGACAGAAGTGGGAGTCATGACTCAGTACTCAGCGTGCCCAAGTACCGCGTCGTCATTCGATACACGCGAAGCACGAGTTGATGGCTCTTTTGCCAGACGGACAGGTCTTCGAATTGCTTAGCAAGCACCGCGACCTCCTGTTTCCTGCCTTCTTCTGTCTTCTGTCTCCTGTTTTCTATCTCCTGTCTTCTATCTTCTAACTCCTGTCTCCTTCAGTATCCTCCTCGCCGCATTCCTTCCCGGTGCGCCCATGATGCCGCCGCCGGGGTGCGTGGCGGAGCCGCACATATAGAGGTTGGCGACGGGCGTCCGATACTGCGCCCAGCCGGGTGCCGGGCGAAGGAAGAACAGCTGTTCGAGGGTGAGCTCGCCTTGGAAGATGTTGCCTTCGGTGAGTCCCCACTCGCGCTCGAGATCGAGCGGGGTGAGGACCTGGCGGTGAAGGATGATGTCCTTGATGTTTGGCGCGTACTCCGCGAGGGTGTTGATGACCGTCTCGCCGAATGCGTCCTTGTGCTCGTCCCAGGTTCCTTCCTTGAGGTGATAAGGCGCGTACTGCACGAAGCACGACATCACGTGTTTGCCTGGCGGTGCGACTGATGGGTCGGTCAGGCTTGGAATCACGACGTCGATGTAAGGCCGCCTCGAGTAATGGCCGTACTTCGCCTCGTCGTAGGCGCGTTCCATGTACTCGATGCTGGGCGAAATCGACATGGCGCCACGCAGGTGGGCTCCGGGGCCCGGAAGGCATGTGAAGTCCGGTAACGCATCGAGGGCAAGGTTGACCTTGCCGGACGATCCGCGAAACTTGTAGCGGCGGACATCGGTCACGAACTCATCGGGCAAATGTTCGGCGCCGACCATCTGCAGAAAGGTCAGGTTCGGATCGACGCTCGATGAGACCACCTGGCACGTCAAATAGTCGCCGTCGCCGAGGACGACTCCGACGGCAGTTCCGTCCTTGACGATGATTTTCGAGACGCTCGTTTCGGTGCGGATCTCGACGCCGGCCTCACGCGCAGCGCCAGCGATCGCATCCGAGATCGCGCCCGTTCCACCGCGCGAGAGCCCCCACGATCGAAAGGCGCCGTCGATTTCGCCCATGTAGTGATGCAGGAGGACGTAGGCGGTGCCTGGGGAGCGGACGCCAAGAAACGTACCGATGATCCCCGACGCTGACATCGTCGCCTTCAGAACGTCGGTCTCGAACCACTGATCGAGGAAGTCGACTGCGCTCATCGTCATGAGCTGGATCTGGTTGTACTTGTCGTCGTCAGAGAGCGCCTGGAATCGGCGTCCGAGCGTCAGCAGGTGCATGAGGCCGCGCGGATCGAGCGATGTTGGATCGGGCGGGGTCATGTTCAGGATCGGCTTCACGAACCGACCCATGTCGACCATTGCCTTGCCGTACTCGTCGTAGGCTTCGGCGTCGACTTTCGAGTGGCGCGCGATTTCCCGGCGAGTCTTCGCGTGATCATTGACGCGCCACAGATAGTCGCCGTTTGGCATCGGCGTGAACGTGCCGTCGAGCGGGAGGATTTCCAGTCCGTGCCTCGGCAAATCGAGCTCCCGGATGATCTCCGGACGAAGCAGCGAGACGACGTAGGAACACACCGAGAACTTGAACCCCGGAAAGACCTCTTCGGTTACTGCCGCGCCGCCGACGACGTGCCGGCGCTCCAGTACCAGCACCTTGCGTCCGGCGCGCGCTAGATAGGCAGCATTGACGAGCCCGTTGTGGCCACCGCCGATAACGATCACGTCGTAGTTCGACATTTGCAGTGCTGAATGCTGAGTGCTGAAGTAAATGCTGAAATTCAACGCTGAAGGATGCAATTGTATTCCGGCTTCGACCTTAACCCCTTCAGCATTTACTTCAGCATTCAGCACTCAGCATTCAGAATTGCTATATTCCCCCGTATGCCCGTCGGTACAGCCGTTCACGACCGCACCTTCGCGCTCTGCGAGAGCCTGAACTATCGCGAGTGGTCCGGTTACTTTGCCGTCAGCTCGTACGAGAGCCACCACGACCACGAGTACAACGCGATCCGCAACGCGGCCGCGCTCATCGATGTGTCGCCGCTCTTCAAGTACCTGATTACGGGTCCTGACGCTGCTCGATTGGTGGATCGGTTGATCACCCGTGATGTGTCGAAGCTGGCGGTTGGCCAGGTGTTCTACACGCCGTGGTGCGACGAGCATGGGTACGTGATCGACGACGGAACCGTGTCGAGGCTCGGCGAGCAACGATTCAGATGGACGGCCGCCGATCCCAGCCTGCGATGGTTCCGTCAGAATGCCGCAGGGCTTCGCGTTACTGTCGAGGATGTCTCGGAAGAGGTTGCCGCGCTGGCGCTGCAGGGCCCAACCTCCGCCCGGGTGTTGCGAGCGGCGTCCGACGTGGATCTCGATGCGCTGAAATACTTCCGCGTCTCCAGCGGCCGGATTGGTGGCGTGCCTGTCGACGTCTCTCGGACCGGCTACACCGGCGACCTCGGCTACGAGATCTGGATGCCTGCCACGGCTGCGGTGCGGGTGTGGGACGCGCTGATGGAACTTGGTCGGCCGTTCGACATCAAACCGGCTGGCATGCTCGCGCTCGATGTCGCTCGCGTCGAGGCCGGGTTGCTGTTGATTGAGGTTGATTTCTTCAGCAGCAAGAAGGCTCTCATCGAATCACAGAAATACACGCCGTTCGAGATGGGCCTCGGTCGGCTGGTGTCGTCCTCGAAGGGCCGATTCATCGGCGACCACGCGCTCCGCGCCGAGCGACAGCGCGGTCCGGCGAGGCAAGTTGTTGGTCTGGAGATCGATTGGACGGGCGTCGAGTCGATTTACGAGACGCTCGGGCTGCCGCCGGCGGTCGGTGCGGCCGCGTCCCGTGCAGCCGTACCGGTCTACCGCTCCGGCCGGCAAGTCGGGCGGGCAACGACCACTACGTGGTCGCCGATCCTGAAAAAGATGGTCGCACTCGCGACGATCGACCGCCCGCATTTTGCCGAGCGGACCGTGCTCGAGATCGAAGTGACCGTCGAGGCCGTCCGCCACCGCGTCAACGCGACGGTCGTGCCGACGCCGTTCTTCAATCCGGTGAGGAAGACTGCCGTTCCACCCTGCTAGGGTTCCTAACAGGAGCTCAGGAGATCAGGAGCCAACTTGTTGTTCTCCAAAGGTTCTCCTGGTCTCCTGATCTCCTGTTCAAGATGTGCGGGACCTAGCCCCGTCGTGACCAGCGTGCAGTTCGACAATCATCCGGTCGAAGGCATACAGCAGATCTTCCCGGTTCGAGTACGGCCCGGGCGTGTAGGCGCGTGACGAAATCCCGGCCTGCGACAGTTCGCACACCTGCCAGTCCTGTCGGTTTGTAAGGTCCCAGAACTCGATCGCGTCTGACGCGTTGAAATCCCGACGGGCGAGCTCGGCTGGATGAAAATGCCACTCGCAGACGTTAAGGGTACGGTCGGGCGCGATCGGCCAGAGCGTGTGCACCATCATGTAGTCAGGGTGCAGGCTGAGGAGCATGTTCGGAAAGATCGCGTAGTAGTAGACACGGCGCCGATCGTCAGCCCCGAGCTCCGGCAGGGGCGCCCGCCGGCAGATGCCGTCGACCGACAGCGTCTCGACTCCCGGTCGCAGATCCATGCGTCCTCCCATGTAGGACGCATGGAGCGGCTCGTTCTCACCGCTCAGGTAATGTGACAGCTTGTTGAGCGCCGGGTGCAGGTTGGGGCAGTGCAGGCACTCGTTGTAGTTCTGGATGATGAGCTTCCAGTTCGCCCTGACGTCGTAGACGATTCGGTGTCCCAGCCGCAAATCCTCCATCCGCCAGGCCCGGAACTTTGCCGGAAGGTCGGCGAGCTGGGTCGCGAGCGTTGGTGGGTTCGGCGCCACATTCAGGAAGAGATGTCCGTCCCAATTGTCGACATGCGCCCGATGCAGGGGGAAGTCCTCCTTGCGAAAATGCGGAACCTCCTCCATGTGAGGCGCGCCCACCAGACGTCCGTCGAGCCCGTAGGTCCACGCGTGGTAGGGGCACTGAATGCAGCCGGGGAACTGGCCGGCCGCTTCCGTGCAGAGGCGAGTGCCTCGATGCCGGCACACGTTGTGGAACGCATGGACGGTCCCATCGTTCGAGTGCGTGATGACGATGCTGTCGCCGGCGACGTCGCGGAGCACGTACTGACCCGGCCGCGCGACTTCCTCAGCCCGACCGGCACAGATCCACATCGCGCGAAAGAGTGCGTCGAGCTCCCGGCTGAAGTACTCCGCCGCAGTGTAGAACCGAGCGGGTAGGGTTCGGGCTCCCTGGGGCATCGCTTCGCGTGGCTTTACGACGACTTCTCGTTCGCCCTCGATCATGTTGACTCCGAGCTGTCATGATACAACCCTCGCGATGAGCCGTCCGCCCGAAACCCCGACATCATCTCCACCCGCACTTCTTCGAGAGCTCGGCCGATGGGACTTGACCGCGATCGGGGTCAATCAGGTGATTGGCGGCGCGGTGTTCGCGCAGCCGTCACTCTACGCTGCCAGCGTCGGCGGCTGGAGTCCATGGCTGGTCGCGGCCGTGGGCCTGGCATCGATGCTGATCGCGCTGTCCTTTGCCGAGGTGAGCAGCCGATTCGATACCACCGGCGGTCCTTACCTGTACACGCGAGCCGCGTTTGGCCGGTTCGCCGCCTTCGAGGTCGGGTGGATGCTGTGGTTTACCCGTGCCGTGAGTTGGGCGGCGGTCATCAACGTGCTCGCCACGGCGGTCGCATTCTACGCGCCGGCACTGTCGTCTGGCTGGCCGCGAGCGGCCTTCATTGCTTCAATCATCGTCGTGATCGCGGCGATCAACATCCGCGGGATCCGCCAGAGCAGCCTTGTGCTCAACGTGCTGACGGTGGGGAAGCTGTTCCCGCTCGTGGTCTTTGCCGCGGTCGGGATCTTCTTCGTCGACACGGCGCTGCTCGTGCCAGACCGTGCGGTCACATTTGCCGAGCTGTCGTCGACCGGATTGCTGTTGGTATTTGCGTTTGGCGGATACGAGGTGATTCCAGTACCGGCGGGCGAAGCCCGTGACCCGCGACGCGCCGTGCCGTTTGCCCTCGTCATGACGATCGTCATCGTCACGATCGTCATGACGGTCGTGCAGGTCATCGCCGTCGGAACGCTGCCCGGGCTTGCCGCGTCGAAAACCCCCCTCGCCGATGCCTCACTGCTGTTCATGGGAGGCGCGGGTGCCGCCCTTCTGACGCTCGGCGCCGTGCTATCGACCACCGGTAACAACATGGGCCAGGCGCTGTCGGGGTCGCGCAATCTCTATGCGCTGGCCGAGCAGGGCGACCTGCCGGGGTTGTTCGGGCGAATCCATCCGCAGTTCAGGACACCCATCAACGCCATCCTTGTCACCTCGGCAGTGTCCCTGGTGCTGGCGGTGTCAGGTCGGTACTCCGATCTGGCGCTGGTCAGCGCGATCAGCCGGTTGCTGGTCTACGTCGCGACCTGCGCCTCGACGCTACGGCTGCGATCGGCGGTGTTCGCTGGACAGGTCAAGCCGCCGACGTTCGTCGTGCCGTTTGGCGCTGTTATTCCCGCCGCGGCGATCGCGATCGCGCTGGCCATGCTGGCCGGCGCGAGGCGTGAGCAGCTCGTCGCGGGTCTTATTTCGCTCGTCGTTGGGGGGCTACTGTATTTGATCACGGTCCGCCGGTCGTCCGTAGCGGGGCCACTATGAACAGGAGATCAGGAGAACGTAGAATCCAATATGACCTCCTCATCTCCTGATCTCCTGTTATCTTGAGACTGCGAATCATGCAGATATCAATCGCCCTCGCGTTGCTTATCGCCATCCTGAGCGCCTCTCCCGCGGCGGCGCAACCGACCGTCTTTCTCGTGCGCCACGCCGAGCGCGCGGATACCGCACAAGGCACCAGCCCGACAATGGCCGCTGATCCCGACCTGTCAGATGCGGGGCGGGCTCGGGCGGATTCGCTCGCAACGGCGCTGAGGGACGCGAAGATCACGGCTATCTACGCCACCGAATTCAAGCGCACGCAGCAGACCGCCGCCCCCCTCGCGAAGGCGCTTGGACTGACCGTCACGATTGTTACCTCCAAGAGTACCCCGGAGCTCATCGATCACCTCAAGAAGAACAAGGGCAACGTTCTCGTCGTCGGCCACTCGAACACCGTGCCCGAGATCATCAAGGCCCTCGGCGTCACGACGCCGGTCACGATTGGCGACAACGACTTCGACGACATGTTCCTGGTGACGTTGTCTTCGCCTCCAGCTTTATTGCGGCTGCACTATCGCTGAGTGTCCAACGGAGCCGCGGGAGATAATGTCGCGCATGCGCGTGCGCCGTCGCTGGTCTGCCGCTCGACCCGGACGCCGGCCGGAGGCCGGCTTGGTCGGACGCCGACCGGAGGCCGGCTTGGTCGGACGCCGACCGGAGGCCGGCTTGGTCGGACGCCGACCGGAGGCCGGCTTGGCGATCGGCCTCAGCCTGGCTGTGCTCGCTGCCACGTTCAGCGGACCATCTCAAATTGTCAGCTACGCACAGAACGAATCACCCATCTCTATTGCGGAACTTGGCGCGATCTGGGACGCGGAGCACGTGTCGCCGGCACTCCCGCCTCTCGTCGACCACGCCGACGTCGTTCGGCGCATCTCCGCACTTGCCGCCCAGACGCCGGATCTGTTCACGGCCGAAAAGATCGGCGAGTCGATCGAAGGGCGGTCGATTCACCACGTCGAGGCGGGCAACGGAGCGTTACCGGTCCTGTTGTGGTCGCAGATGCACGGCGACGAGTCGACTGCCACATCGGCGCTCTTCGACGTCCTCGAGTACCTTCGCCGGCATCGTCACGACCCGGCCGTCGAGCGGATTCTGTCGCGTCTTACGCTGCACGTCGTGCCGATGTTGAACCCTGACGGGGCGGAGCGCTTTGAGCGACGCAACGCGCAGAGCATCGACATCAATCGCGACGCGCTGCGGTTGCAGACACCGGAGGGGAGAGCGCTCAAAGCGCTCCGTGACCGGCTCAGCCCGCGAGTTGGCTTCAACCTCCACAACCAGAGTTGGCGAACGTCGGTCGGCCGTCCGCCGCAGCCGGCCTCCATCTCGCTCCTCTCGGTGGCGTACGACGAGCCGCGCTCGGAGAACGCCGGCCGAAAGTTGACCAAACAGCTGTGCGCGATCATCCGCGACGCGCTCGAGCCGTCGGCGCCGGCTCAGATCGGCCGCTATGACGACGAATTCGAAGTCCGGGCGTTCGGCGACAACATAACGCTCTGGGGAACGCCGGTCGTGCTGATCGAGACTGGTCCCTGGCCATCGCCGGAGCCTGACGCCGCGCTCGTCCGCCTCAACTTTCTCGCGATCGTCGCGGCACTCGACGCGCTCGCGACTGGCTCGGTCGAACGCGCAGACCCGCAGCGCTACGAGACGCTGCCGTTGAACGAGTCGAGGATGTTCGCCGTGTTGATCAAGAACGCGACGGTCATCAGCGGCAAGGGCATCCCGCCCTTCACCGCCGATATCGGCGTGGTCGCGAACCGCCGCGTGCAGATCGCCGCCGGGCGACGCGAGCTGCAAACGTCCTTGACGATCGAGGATGTTGGCGATTTGCGGACCATGAGCGGCCTGCGAATGATTGACGCCAGCGGCATGACGGCGATTCCGCTCGCTGACGACGCCGTCGTGGCAGGGCAGACGATTGATCTGCCGGAGTGGAAGACCCCTGCCAGCGCGCCGATTGTGGTCGGTCAGGCCGCGCGGATTGTGCTGCTGAAGCCGGCGGGCGAGCCCGGCAAGTTCGTTGTCGAGATGGTTCTGCGCTGAGCGTCAGTTCGTCTGGATGCCGTCGCGGCGATAGACGATGCGTCCATCGAAGATCGTCACGGCGACCCGCGTCGATGCCAGTCTTGGCGCAGGAGCATCGAAGATGTCCTCAGACAGCACGACGAGATCCGCCAACATCCCGGGCGCGAGGTGTCCCTTGCGCTGCTCGTCAAACGACGCCCAGGCCGCGCCCGACGTGTAGGCGTCGATTGCCGCTTTGAGAGCCAGTCGTTCGGCAGGATACCAGCCGCCTTCAGGAAGACCGTCGGGCGTGGTGCGCGTTACCGCCGTGTGCAGTCCCAGCAAGGGGTTCAACGGCACGGCAGGCCAGTCGCTGCCAAACGCGAGCCGGCCGGCTCCGGCGGCAATGCTGTGGTAGGGCCATCCGCGTGACGCGCGCTCCGGCCCGACGTTCTTGAACCAGACATCGATCAGGCTCGGGCTCGGAGAGCCGAGCGCCGGCTGCATCGACGCGATCACGCCGAGCGCGCCGAACCGCGGTAGGTCGGCAGCGTCGACGGTCTCGACGTGCTCGATCCGATGACGACGGCCACGTTCCGGAAGCGGGTTGGATCGCACAGCGTGCTCGTACGCCGTGAGCGCCATGTTCACGGCGCGATCGCCAACCGCGTGCGTCATCACCTGCCAGCCGCCGGCGTCGAGCAACCGCACGACCCGGTTGAACGTGTCAGGGGCCATCGTCGGCGCGCCAGAGACCGTGTCGTCAGCGTACGGCTCGAGCATCGCTGCGGTGTGCGCGTCGATCACGCCGTCGAGGTTGATTTTGATCGCGCCGGCCTTGAACAGCGGGTCGTCGGGATATTGCTTCGCGACGTCGTGCAGCTCGGCGATTGCGGGTTCGGTCATCACCCCCGCCGCCGACAGCGCGGAATAAACCCGGACCCCGAGGTCACCCTCGCGCCGCGCCTCGGCGTAGAGCGCGAAGTCCTCGGCGTTGCCGCCGGCGTTCTGAATGCTGGTGATGCCGTTTCTCTGAGCTTCAGTGATTGCCGCACGAAGTGCGCCGGCACGATCGGCGCGAGTAGGCTGCGGCAGGCGATTGGTGACGAGCGTCATCGCCGATTCCTTGAGCACCCCGGTCGGCTCGCCGGTTTTTGGATCCTTGACGATCACGCCGTGCGGCGGATTGGGGGTTCGTTTCGTGATCCCGGCCAAGCGCAAGGCCCGGCTGTTCACCCACGATGTGTGGCCGTCGTGGCTCAGGAGGTGCGCCGGCCGATCGGAGACGATCGCGTCGAGCTGTTGGCGGGTCGGCAGGCCACCGGGGAACGGCTGGTAGTACCACCCGCGTCCGAGTACCCACGGCGCGTCGGCGTGGACGGTTGCCCACGTCTCTATCCGCGAGCGGATGTCGTCGAGCGTGGCCGCGCCCGTCAAGTCGATGCGCTCGAGATTCAGGCCTCCCGTGATGAAATGGAGATGCGCGTCGTTGAAGCCGGGCAGCACCGCCGCGCCGCGCGCGTCGATCATCGTCGTTTGCGGACGGCGGAGACGCGTGACTTCACGCTCGCTGCCGACGCGAAGAATCTGGTTGCCACGGATGGCGACGGCCTCAGCCATCGTGCCCCTGGCACTCGCCGTATACACTTTCGCGTTGTGGACGATCACGTCAACGGGACCATCTGTGTCGTCCCGCTGGGCTCCGACAATCAACCCGGCGATGAGCGTCGCGGCGACGATTCCAACAACGACATAGGCGGTCAGGCGGGCAGCCATTGAACCTCCGGCAAAATTTTACATCAAAAGGATTGAGCGGTTCATGGTTCAAGGTGCAGGGTTCAACGTTCAGAGGTCATCTTGATGAGATTCGGAATCTTCGGTTCTGGCGCTGTTGGCGGCTATTACGGCGCGAAGCTCGCGCGCGCCGGCCATGACGTCACGTTCATCGCCCGCGGCGCGCATCTGGCGGCGATGCGGGAGCGCGGCCTCGAAGTCCGCAGCCCGATGCTCGGTGACTTCACGGTGCGGGCCCGGGCCGAAGAAGATCCGGGCGGGGTGGGTCCGGTCGACGTGGTGATTGTCGCAGTCAAAGCGTACGACAACGCGACGGCGTTGCCGCGCATCGCGCCCATGATTGGCCCCGGCACAACGATTCTGCCGTTGCAGAACGGCGTGGATAGCGCCGCCGAGCTCGCGGCGCAGTTCGGGGAAGCGCCGGTCGTCGGTGGCGTCACCTACATCGCGACGGCGCTCACGGCGCCCGGCCTCATCGAGCAGACTGGTACGCACCGGCGCATCGTCTTCGGGGAAGTGTTTGGTGCGCTGCCGCGGCTGAGCGCGCGCGTCAGCGCGATCCACGACGCCCTGGCGGGCGCGGACATTCAGGCCGAGGGCGTCGAGGACGGCCGGGTGCCGATCTGGGAGAAGTTCATCTTTCTGGTCTCGTTGGCGGGCTTCACCGGCGCGTCCCGGTTGCCGATCGGCCCGATCTGGGCCGATCCCGTCATCCGCGAACGGTTTCTCGACAGTTGCCGCGAAATCGAGCGGCTCGCCCGGGCGGAAGGCGTTCCGGTCGCCCGCGATATCGTGGAACGCATTTCCTCGTACGTCGCGGCAATCCCGGGGTCGATGCGCTCGTCACTCTTGATCGATCTGTCTCAGGGGAAGCGCATCGAGGTGGAACAGCTGCAGGGCTCGGTCGTGCGTCGGGCGGCTCGCGTGGGCGTGCCGGCGCCAATCACGTCTACGCTCTACGCGGTGCTGAAGCCGTGGTCGGACGGGGCACCCCAATCCGCGTGAGCAGCGCTTCGAAGTCCGGCCGCGCGCGCAGCGGTGCCAGCGACGGTTCGACGGCAAGGAAGACGACGCTGCCCTGCTGGCTGTCGACGAGCGACGTGAGATGCGCCATCGCCTCGTCGTACCGGCCAAGATTCGTCAGCACGCACGCATAACCGTAATCGGCCTTCGGCGTGATCGACCCCTCCACACGATCGATAGCCGCGAGGCGTTCGAGCCAGTATGCGTGGGCGCCGCCGGCGCGCCAGGCGGCGATCAGTGCCTCGCCGTCGGTCGGCACGCCGAAGCAGAGATACCCTGCTGCTGTTCGCGCCGCGTCCTCGAACCTGCCGAGCAGCTCGTAGGACACCATCAGCAGCCCGTGCACCTCGCCCGCGTCGTGACCGTGGAGATCGCGCGTGCGCAGCATCTCTGTGATCGTCTGTTCGGGCTGCCCGGCGAAGTGGTGCGCCCAGCCGACGCTCATGTTGACGAGCGGCGACAGCGGGTCGAGCTCCTGTGCGACGCGCGCCTCGGCGACGGCAGCGTCATGACGACCGAGCGTGGACAGCATGATCGAGTGGAACGCGCGCACGCTCGCCAGTTTGGGATTGAGCGCGATCGAACGCCCGAACTGCTGCGCGGCTTCCTCCCAGTCGAGTCTGCGGAACAGGCTGCCGAGCGCGAGCGTTCCATAGGCATCGGCGAGGTCGGCGTCGAGGGCGATCGCCTTCTCGGCGGCGGCGCGGGCGTGCGGAAAGCCGTCGCGCGGCGAAATCAGGCCGTAGTACGACATGCAGCCGATAACATCGCCGAGGCCCGCATAGGCGGGCGCATAAGCGGGATCGAGCTCGATCGACCGCTCGAAGTGCTCGAGCGCCTTTCGGAAGCCGTCGTGCGACCAGGCATTGAAGAAGTGGCGTCCGCGCAAGTATTCCTGGTAGGCCTCGGGGTTGACGCTGGCGCGCTTCCGCAGCTTTTTCTTCTGCTCACCAGTCAGCTTGAGGCGAAGCGCTTCGGAGATCTGCCACGCGATGTCCTGCTGCAGGTTCGGCAGCTCGCTGAGTCTCGTCCGGAACTGTTCGCCCCAGAGCTGCGATTCGGTCGCCGTGTCGACGAGCTCGGCTTGAATCGTCAGGTAGTCGCCTTGTTGGCTGACGCGCCCGGTCAGAATCGTGCGCGCGTTCAGCGCTACGCCAATCGTCGCCGGATCGGCCTGCACTCCCTTATAGCGGAACACGAGGCTGCGGGGCACGACACGAAGCCCACCCAACTGGGAGACGCTGTTGATGATGCTCTCGGTGATGCCGTCGGTCAGGAATTCGATGGTGGAATCAGCGCCCTCATGCACGAACGGCAGGACCCCGAGGGACTTGCCGCGCGATCGGGTCTTGCGCCCGGCGCTGACCGCCGTCGATCCGCTGAGCAGCGAGCGCAGCGCCATCGCCACATCGCCTGCGGAGTCGAAACGTCTCGCTGGTGTGCGCTCGATCGAGCGCGACACGATTGCGCGCAGTGCCTTCGGTGCAACCGCATCGAGCTCGGCGAGCTCGGGGAGGCGATCGTGCATCAGCTGGGCCACGATCTCCTGCGGCGTGCATCCGGCAAAGAGCGCCCGCCCGCTCAGCATCTCGTAGAGCACACACCCGAGCGCGAAGATGTCCGAGCGTCCGTCGACCGTGTCGCCCGACACCTGTTCCGGTGACATATAGCCGAGCGTTCCGAGGACGATGTGAGGAGCGGTGCGCGCAAGAGTCGGACCGGCGGCGTCGAGCGCCGGAAGTTCGAGCCGGCGCAGGGCCAGCCCGAAATCCAGGATCTTGATGGCCGCATCAGTGGTCAAGAAGACGTTCTCGGGTTTGAGGTCGCGATGGATGACGCCGCGCGCGTGCGCTGCGGCCAGACCCTCGGCGATCGAGGCGCCAATGTGCACCGCATCGCGCCAGGGCATTGGCCCCTGTGCCAGGCGGGCCCGAAGCGTCTGCCCTTCGAGCAGCTCCATGACGGCCACGGGCTGGTTGTCCACGACCGCGAGCTCATGAATCGCCATGATGCTGGGGTGGGAGAGCGCTGCGATGGCCCGTGCCTCGGTCTCGAACCGCCGCCGCATCTCGGGATCGTCGGCGACGTGCGGCGCCATGACTTTGATCGCGACGTCGCGATCGAGCCGTGGGTCGCGCGCGCGATACACTTCGCCCATGCCGCCAGACCCGATGGGTCCGACGATCTGGTACTGAGCGAGGCGCGCGCCGGCAACAAGTGTCGTCATCGCCGTTTCCCAAGCTTGTGCAAATAACACTGGGAAAGCTTCTCACCGCCGAGGGCGCCGAGGACGCAGAGCAAACAGAAGGAAGTCTCTGCGTGCTCGGCGATCTCAGCAGTGAAAAGCTTTTGCAGGGTGAGGCACGTCACTGGTTGTTCCCTAGGCAGCGTCACTCGAGCATCCGATACGCCGCGGTGCCGTCGCTCACGTTGACGACCTGCACGCCGGCCCGGGCCAACACGCTCGAGGCGAGGCTCGAACGATACCCGGTTTCGCAGACCGTCGCGACAGGGTTAGGGCCACGCAACTCGTCGGCGCGTCCGGGCAGGTCTCCGACCGGGATGTTGATCGCCTCTCGAATGTGGCCGTCGAGCCACTCTTGAGGCGTACGGACGTCGACGAGCGTCAACTGCTCGCGCCGCTGGAGACGATCGCGCAACTCGCGCGCGGTGATCAGCTCGACGTTCGAGAGCCGACCTCCTGCCTGCCGCCACTGCGAGATGTCGCCGCCAACGAACCCCACCACGTCGTCGAAACCCAGGCGAATGAGTTGCCGGTTGGCATCGGCAGCCTGGGCGGGGTTGACGCCGAAGAGAACCAGCGGCATAGCCGGTGGAACCAGCCATCCCGCCCAGAAGCCGATTCGCGGACCGGCGCCGATGTTCAGCGCTCCTGATGGATGCCCGGCGGCAAAGGCCTCAGGACTCCTGAGATCGACTACCAGGGCGCCGTCCTCGACCAGTGCCGCGGCATCGGCGGTCGCGATCGCGGCAGGCGGTGGGACTCCATTCCCCAGGCCGCGAACGACCGGGCCGTTGCGATTGATTTCCTTCATCCGCGGGAAGTACGGCGGCGTTTCCGGCAGATCGGCGAGGACGGCATTCACGAACGCCGCCTTCGAGGCTTGCTGGAGAAGCGGGTTGAAGCGCCGTTCCTGCCCGATGGTCGAATGTGGCGCGGGGCCGATGCCGGCGCCGCAAAGGGAGCCGGCGCCATGGCCAGGGTGGACTTCGACGGCATCGTCGAGGGCCATCAATCGATCGAACAGCGACCCGTACAGGTCACCGGCCAGGCCGCGCGCCTGAGCGGCGCCCAGCAGATCGGGGCGACCAACGGCTCCGACGAACAACGTGTCGCCCGTGAGGATGCGAGCGGGTCGATCTGGTTCGTGCACGAGCAGCGAGATGTGCTCAGGAGTGTGGCCGGGCGTATGCAGCACGTCGATTGCGATGTCCCCGACGCGTAGAGACTCGCCGTCGGCGGCTTCGTGGAAAGGAAAGCGGAGCGCAGCGCCAGGACCGGCGACGACTTGCGCGCCACGGGCCGCGAGCTCACGGGCGCCGGAGACGAAATCGGCGTGGATGTGCGTTTCGATGGCGTAGCTGAGCATCAGCCCGTGCCGCGTCGCTATCGTGGTGTACGCGTCGATGTCGCGCCGGGGGTCGATGACCGCGGCCGTGCGTGTCCGCTCGCAGGCGATCAGGAACGAGCTTTGCGCAAGGCCTTCGTCGGAAAGCCTTTCAAACATGAGGTAAGATCCGCTCTCGGATCATAACACTCCGGTTCTTCACCACTCCTGAACGCCGCTTGCTCATTACGCCGCTCACCATCGCCGTCGTGATGGCCGCGGGCGCCGTCGCCGGCGGCCTCGGGGCGTTGCTCGGCATCGGTGGCGGAGTGTTTCTCGTGCCGTTTCTCAATACAGTCATCGGCCTGCCGATTAAGATCGCGGTGGCGACCAGTCTGATGACCGTCATTGCAACATCGAGCGTCGTATCCGTCAGCACTGTCGGCCGTAACCTCATCAACCTTCGCCTCGGCATGCTGCTCGAAGTCGCGTCGGCGGCCGGGGGTGTTGCCGCCGGTCTGACGTTTCACGCTCTATCTGATGAGACGCTGTTTCTCTGGTTCGCGTTCGTGACCGCGGTGATTGCGGTGCTGGTCGTGAGTCGGCTGGATCGGCGAAACGTCCTCGACGCGTCCGCCGATCCGGGCCGGCTCGGCGGGCGTTTTTACGAAGAGGAGAGTGGCCGCGAGGTCGTCTACCAGGTCAAGCGGTTGCCGGTTGCGCTCGGAGTATCTGCGCTTGCCGGCGTGGTTTCCGGATCGCTCGGCATCGGCGGCGGCATCCTGAAAGTGCCGCTGCTCAACGCCTGGTGCGGCGTCCCGCTCCGCGCGGCTGCCGCGACGAGTGCATTGATGATCGGCGTGACCGCCGCCGCCTCCGCGCCGATTCAGTACGCGAACCATTATATCCAACCACCGCTCGCGGCGGCCGCCGTGCTCGGCGTGCTGGCGGGCTCGCGTTTCGGGCTCTGGTTCGGCGGCCGCGCGAAGGCACGATGGCTCAAGCTGCTGCTTGCGACCATCCTCGCGCTCGTCTCCATCGTCCATTTCGCCAAAGTGTTATGACCAACGACTCTGACGCCCTCGCGCGCCTCGAAGATCACGTCGGCCGGCTGTTCACCGTCGGCGTGGCGCTCAGCGCCGCGATCCTGGCCGTCGGGCTGGCCCTGTTTCTCGCCACGCCAGACGCGCCTGCGACCAGTCACCTTCTCAACGCCGGATTGCTGGTGCTGATGGCCACGCCGATGCTGCGCGTGCTGCTGTCGATCGTGGAATACGTGAGGATGGGGGACTGGTTCTTCGCGGCAATCACGATTGCAGTGGTAGCGGAGCTGTCAGTGGCGGTGCTGTCGGCGCTCCGCCTGAAAGTGTGAAACGTCAGACGTCAACCCATCAGACGTCAAACTTTCCGTCGGCTTCCGCGTCGGGGCTCGTCGGAATGCCTTCCTGATTCATCGTGTCGGCCATCTCGCGGAGCCGTTCGTTCGCGGCGCTGCGCATCTTGTCGAGGAGGCCGGTCACGCGCTGCGCCTGCCCCATGATCGTCTGCAGGTCGCGCAGCAGCGCTTCGTCGTGCTGGCCTCGCCCAATCAGATCGCAGTGGCCGATGATCGTCTGCAGGGCGCTGTTGATCTCGGCGGCAACCGACAGCGTCAGCTCGGACATGACTTCCATCGTCCGGTGCTTGCCGAGAGTCATGTGCAGCTGCTGGGCGACCCAGGCGACCGCGAGAATCTCGGCGATCGGCTGCAGCGCCGCGGCGTGCGACTGACGGAACGCGTCGGGCTGCCGCGAGACGACGTTCAGCGTGCCAACCGCGCGGCCGCGCGAGACGAGCGGCACCAGGAGCACCGAGCGGAATCCTGACGTTAGCAGGATGTTCGCATCGAGGTAATCGGGCGCCGCCGTCTTGATGTCGGCCACGATCATCGGCTCACGGGATCGTACGACCCCGCCGAGAATCGTCCGCTCGACCTTGAAGACGATCTCGGGTCGTGGGCGGGACCTTCGCTCTTCCTGCTGCACGCGCGCGGTGTAGGTCTGGAATTCCCGTCCATCTTCGGACAGCAGCGCCAGGCCGACCCGGTCGCACGGCGCGAGCCTGGCGACCCGCGAGGCCAGTGCCTGAAAGGCCAGAGGCACGTCAACCGAGCGCGCGATGATATCGAGCATCGCGTTCTGTGTCTGGAGCTGATCGACTTCGGTCAGCGTAGCGCTGTGATCCTGCTCTTTCTGCGAGAGTCGGCGCGAGAGCGCGGTAATCCGGCGCGTGGCAATAGCCGCAAGCGCCAGCAGCGTGATCCATACGACCAGGAGCGACACCAGCACCGCGGCATGTCCTGGCAGACCGACGCCGAGCCACCACGCGAGCGGTTGCACCGCGCCGAACGCAATCAAAAGCCAGATAGCCCAGACGGGCGCGCGATCCTCTCGGAGGGGCATTAGTCTTTTCGGATCACGAAACTATATCGCAAAAGGCTGCCAATGCCGCGTCGCGTTCGGCGCGCGGCACCAGTGGGAAGGTGTTGAGAACGTGGTGGAACTGGGCCGGCTCGAGATCGTACTCGCGCGCGGCGAGCGCCTGCAGGCGTGCCTGCACCGCGAGCGGAACCTGGCCCGTCGACCGCGAGGCGCTAAGCCCGGCGATCTCGCGAAATCGAGGGGCCTCCCGCGTCGGCAACGGCACTCGCAGTCGATCGATGATCCCCGAAGAGACGTGTGTGCTGACGCGCATCCGTACGAGGTAGTTGGCGACGAAACTGTTGAGCATCCCGCAGAGATACCACTGGCATTCGACGTCCAGCGGCACCTTCAGGCAGAAGACCGTGTGCGTGGTGATCGTCCCTTCGGGCAGAACCGCCGCGATCAGCGTCAGGCGGTTTGTTGCCGCCGCGACTTCTCGATAGCCCAGTCGAGCCCGTCCGAAGGTTTGGGCGGGGTCGACGAGCGTCGCGGCGACGTCCGCCCGAATCCATTGGGACACGCCCCCGACATCGACGGTAAACGGGAGCACGTGCTTTCCTTCGATGATCGGCAGGCCGTCGGTGTCGCGAGTGAAGTGGCGGCGGTCGTCGGTCGCGTTGAGCTCGCGTCCGAAGCGGATGGCCCAACCGTTGGCGTCCCCGAGAGCGGGCGCGGTGAAGGCGATTGTGCCGAGGATGTCGACATCGCGCTCCGAGCGGACGTCGGGAAGCGCGATCTGTTCGCCACTCAGTTGCTCGAGCAGGGGACGAGCCACCGACACGGCGTCGCGATCCAGGCCGAGTTCCGGGAGGCCGTCCAGTGCCTCGGCTTTCTGAATCCCGAAGCGGCACGGAATCATCGCGCTCCGGCCACCGGCCGTCGCTGAGAGCAGGAGAAACTTGAGACTGCGGTGAACCGGGAACATCGCCTCGCGGTTTTCGAGCGAAACTAGATTGTCAATCCGCGTGCCGTCCAGCAGAGCCCTCCGCAGGGGCGCCGCCCCGTGGTCGGTCGCCAGGCCGGCGGGAAGGACCATGCCGAGCCGTCCGCCCTGGCGGAGCAGCGCGAGCGTGCGCTCGATGAACAACTGATAAAGGTTGACGTGACCGTCACCTTGCGCCCGGTACACGCCGGATCCACGCGCAAAGGCGGTCAACTGCTCAGCGGCCGTCCGGGCTGCGTCCCTGGTGACGGCGTCGCCGCGATCGCCGCGCAGCATTTCCCAGGGTGGATTGCCGATGATCGCGTCGAAGCCCGGGCTCGCCATCGGTTCGCCACTGGCGTCGCAGAAGATCTCAGGGAACTCGAATGTCCAGTGGAAGAAACGCTCCCGCGCCGCGATGTTTCGTGATTCGGCAACCAGCGGTTCGGCGACGTGGACGGGAAGGCGCCCCCGTCCGAGGATCTGGTCGGCCAACGCCCCGAACGGCACCGGCGGTCGATCGTCGCGTGTCCGGAACCACGCGCTGCACCACAGATCGCAGACCTCTTTCCAGCGCTCGACCGGCGCGTCGCCCCGGGTCAGCGCTGCCAACGCCTGCTCCTTGGCGCGGACCTGCTCGAGCGTGTCGCCTGGTTCCGTCGCGATGCGCGACCTGACGGCAATCGCGTCGCGAAGCGCGAGATTCTGCGCGACATCCTCGAAGAGCGGCAGCGCGCGTGGGGCCCCGCGACGACCGGCGCCCGGCGCTTGCCTGGACAGGTCCGTCGCAGAGGCGCCCACCAGGCTGTTGCCGGTGCGTAGCCGATGGTCAAGGAACGTCAGCGGCCGATCCGCTGAAAGGGTGGCGAGCCAGAGAGAGAGTCGTCCGAGCTGAACAGCCATCGGATTGATATCGACGCCGTATAGACATCGCTGCGCGATGGTCCGGCGATACTCCGACCGGTCGCGATCAGAGATGTCGCCGGTCGACACGCCTCCTTCCCGGACGAGGGCTGCTTCGTACGCAGCGGCCAGGTATCGGCACGCGGCGACCAGGAACGCTCCGCTGCCCATCGCCGGATCCAGGACACGCAACGCCAGAATCGATGCCGGCGGGGCGGTGGCAACGAGTGGTGCGAGGGCGCGACGAACGAGATACTCCGTCAGCGGCCTGGGAGTGTAGAAGGCGCCGGTGGATTTGCGGCGCTCACCGCGGACGAGGCAACCAGGCACGCGCGCTCGGTCCGCGCTACTGACCGGGTCGAAATCCAGCAACCGCTCGTAGACGCCGCCCAGCTGCTCGACGCCAAGATCGCCGTAGGCAATGCGCTGACATCCGTCGCGTCCGGTCCGTGTCGTCAGCGCCAGCATCGCCAGACGCACAACGCGATCGTCAAGTGGGACGCTGTCGGCGAGCGGCGCGTGCGCCGGCGAGAACAGTCGTCCGTTGAAGGCAGGCACGTGCAGCGCGCCGATTCGACAACCGCGGTGGGCGAGGCGGGCAATGGCCTGCAGTGTCTCCCAGACGCCGACGGGCGCTGGCAGTGTCTCGACAGGCTCACGCAGCGACTCGATGGTGTAGGCGTCGCGATAGATCGGATGCCAGCGAGGTACGAGCCCACGGGCTTCGGCAAACAGGAGAAAGAGAATGCGGTAGATCACGACCAGCGCTTCATCGAATGCGGAGACGGCGGCGGGAGATGACGCGTTGCGGGTGCTGGCGGCACCGGCCAATGCGCGCGTCAAGTGGGTCAGCGCATCGTGAACACCGTGCTGAAGCGACGATCGAACCGCGGCGCGATGCTGTTCGGTCAGCTCGATGGCGCGCTCCAGCAGCGGTCGCGCGTCGCCCGAGGCACCTTCCATGGCCGCTCCACGGAGGAGTCCCCAGAAGACCGCGAACGTCTTCTCGCGGTCGAGCGCCATCTCGAGATCGAACTCGGCGAACTGCCGCGAGTACGTCCGGGAACTGTCGACGATGCGGAGGCGTGGACCGGAGAGGCAGAAACACCAGCGGCCGTTTTGACTGATGCCGAGTCGAACCGTGTCACGCCAGGTCGTGGCGGAATCGTCACCCCACAGCGTCACGAACAGGTTTGCCCGCGGCACGCCTGAGACGCTGAGGACGGCGCGAAGGCCTGTCGGAGGCTGGGCGCGAGTAGCGCGTGAAAGTGAGTCGATGGGCACGACGTGATAGCCCATTCCGTTAAACAGCGGTTCCGCCAGGCGATCGTAAATGGCACGGAGCGACAGCGCTGGGCCGAGGTGCGCGCGCAGCGGCAGATGCCAGGCGCGAAGGTTCCGCCGCGCGGCCTCCCACCCGGCTTCGCCGAGCAGGCCGTTGAGGACTCGCGGGACGACATCGGCCAGCGCTTCATGCGACAGGAGCGATCCGGACAGGCCGGCGATCATTGCTGTTCTGGTACGAGGAGCACGGCAATGACCGCGGCACGCTTCGTCGGCGTTGCCGCGCTGTCGCTGAGCGTCATCGCGCGTTCATCGATTGCATCTCTCCGAGCCTGAGCGGACTGGGCGTGTGCGCTCGCCGCTACGAGCGATCGCCGGTCGAACAATCCGCCTTGCACCAGCCGACGCGACGCTGACGGTTGCCCCGGAGCGATAGCGGCAGCGATCGCTCTTTCGCGTTGCCGCTGCCGGTTCCTGCGTCTGGCCTCGAGCGCAACAGCAACCTCCAATTGATTGTCGTGATCCACACGCGACTGAAGGCTCCCGTTTTGAACGAGCGCATCGATGAGCTCATGCAGTCGCTGGGTGTCTGGTCGCGCGTCATGCCCGCCAAGCCCCCTAAGCGCGCCAAGATAGAAGCGCCTGAACTGATGAGGCTCGAGCGCAATGCGAACCAGGTGTGGCTCGGCGTGCAACTCCGCGCCATCGCTGGTTTCGAGCGTCAGCGCAACAACGAGAAACAGCCCCGCGGGGATTCGCGTTCGACGCCGAAGCGCCGTCACAGTCGGGCGCACGGCAACCTGCGACGTCGCATCGCCGGACGAGCGCGCGGCAAGGGCTCTGTGATGCTCGAGTCGCGCGGCCTCTCGGACGGCGGTGATCTCGAGCTGTGGCGGGGGACCGACAGCGCATCCTGCCGTAGCCACAGTGACGCCGGTTACGAGGCTGGCCGGGTCCGCATTCATGATCGCGGCCGCCACGCGCGATTCCGTCAGCGCGTGGAGCATCCGGCCGGGTGAGGTCCGGCGGCCCCGGCGAGCGAAGAGCGGCGCGAGCACGAGCCCTTCGGCAGTGTCGGCGGCGACCAATGCGAGCTCGTGCACGCGACGCGCCTGACCGAATCGATCCACGCGTCCCGCGCGCTGTTCCAACCGGCTCGGATTCCATGGAAGCTCGTAGTGGATCACCAGGCGGCATCGCTCATGAAGGTTCAGGCCTTCCGATGCGGCATCGGTGGCGAGCAGGATCCCGCCGCGTTCGTTGAAGGCCAGCTGCACACGTCGCCGATCGGCTGGCGAGAGCGCGCCGTGAAGGACCGAGATTGCGTACCCGGCCGCCGTCAACCGTTGCTCGAGCCGGGCGAGCGTATCCCGATACTCGGTGAAGACAATCGCCGCTTCGCCAAGCCGTCGCCCCGATCTGGCAAGCAGCCGCAGCAGGAAGCCGCCCTTACGCTCGTTTGTGGCCGCGAGCCGGGCGGCCTCCGCAATCGCCGACAGCCAGCGGCGTTCACGCTTTGCGTCGCCGAGTCCGGGAACGGCGAGCACGGCGGCCGGCGCGTCATCTTCAAGCGGATCTTCGTCCCGCTCCGGATCAAGCGGCAGGTTCAACTGACTTGGTTCCTCAGGTCGTCCGCTGAGCAGCGTGAGCCGGCGCTCGACGGATGCGTAGAGCGACCCTGCGCTCGAGAGGGCGCGCTTGCGAAGTACGATCGAGACCAGCCGTGCACGATCGTCTCCACGCCTGCCGGCTTCCTCCCAGACGCGCCGGCTGTAGCGGCTGACGAGTGCGTGCATCCGTCGTTCAGTGTCTGAAGGAACGACCGTGAGGACCGTCGTCTTGCGTGGAGGGCCCGCGCCGACATCCTCCCGCGAACGTTGAAACATGACGACGGGTTCGTCCCCGCCGATTCTGCAGAGAGCTTCGAGCTCGGTCGGACGTCCGCTGTGCGGCGTTGCCGACAGGAGCATCACGCAACGGGACCGGACTGCAATCGCGTCCACCGCGACGCGCCGATCGGTACCGGACGGGGCGGCGTGCGCCTCGTCGATCACCACGGCATCCCACAAAACGTCCTCGAGTGGCCTGAGCACTTCGGGGCGCTTCACGAGATCGTGCGAGGCGATGTAGATCCCTGGAAGCGACCATGGGTTGACGTCTCCGGGCCGCTCAGCAGCCATCGCTTTGAGCCAGGCCGCGTCGGCGAGGACCGGCGTCAACGAGCAGCGCTCGCTGAGCTCGGCACGCCACTGTTCGCGCAGACCGGCGGGCGCCAGCACGATCGCCCGAAACGATTCGTGGCGCTCGGCGAGCTCGAGAAGCAGCAGGCCAGCTTGAATCGTCTTACCTAAGCCGACGCCGTCGGCGACGAGAAGGCGGGTTGCGCCGTCGCGTAACACTGCCAGCGCGGGCTCGAGCTGATAGGGCAGGAGACGAATCGGCGCGCGCGCCGCGGCGCGGAGCGATCCGAACGGATGCAGCTTCAGCAGCGCGCGATCGAGCTCGTGCAACCAACGGCGGGCGCTGACCGTGCGTGGGCGCGGATCCACGTCGATCCGTTGCGGACGATCGAACGGCGTCAACAGCGTGAGCGCGCCGCTCCGGCCAATCTCCCGCAATCGCAGGGCTGCGCCGTCGATCGACCGCGTGATGTCGCTAACGGTCCATCGGCGACCGCGCACGCGAACCCGGTTGCCGACCTCGATTGGCGTCAGAAGGGAGTCGGGCTGCATTCAAGCGGGCATCGCAATGCGGATGCCCTGAGTGTCTGCCGTACTGGAACCGCCGGCTGCTGACGCTCTAACGTATTCAGCACATGGGCTTTGCGGCTACGGTTCGACTGTGGCGGGTCGAGCTCAAGGTTGTCTCGACAACGGTGCCGCTGCAACTGCTGCAACCAGGTATCCGCGCCGAGATCTCGGAATCTGCGCGCTATCCCTGACGCTGTGGTCATTTTCTCGGTCGCGCCTAGAGCAGAGAGCAAAGAGCTGGCAGCCGGCAGCTGAGAGCTATGGGCTGACAGCTGAGAGCTATCTATCCCGTCGCATCGTCGCGCGAACCGCGCAGGGCGCGGCGCGAAACGATCACCGGGCGGCGCTTCTCGCCACTGGCAGCCGCGGTCTTTGGTGCCCGGACGCGGACACGCCGAATGCGGCAACCACGCGGGTATGAAACGGAGGCGACCGTTGGCGGCATGCGCAGCCCTTCGATCAGGCGATGCAGATCGTCTTGGGCGGCAGGCGCCTCGCCGTTCGAATGCCCGTTCTCGGTTCGTGCCCAGACCGACAGCGGCATCAGGCGGAGGACCCCCTTCGGCTCGTCGTGGTCGGCGCGGAATTCGGCATAGTTGTCGGCGTGGCTCGCCGTCAGCTCTTCATGGCGGCGCCACGCGAGCTCTTCCTGCCGGCGACGGGCGGCGGCGGTTTCCTCTTCACGTCGTCTGGCGTCTTCTTCGCGCTTGCGTCGCGCCTCGGCTTCGATCCGCTGCCGTTCTTCTTCTTCGCGCTGGCGACGCGCTTCGGCTTCGATCCGCTGCCGTTCTTCTTCCTCACGCTGGCGTCGCGCCTCGGCTTCGATCCGCTGCCGTTCTTCTTCTTCACGCTTGCGACGTGCCTCGGCCTCGATGCGCTGCCGTTCTTCTTCCTCACGTTTCCGCTTGGCCTCGGCTTCGAGTCGCTTGCGTTCCTCTTCCTCCCGCTTACGCTTGGCTTCGAGCTCGAGGCGCTTGCGTTCTTCTTCCTCGCGCTTGCGCTTGGCCTCGGCTTCGAGGCGCTTGCGTTCTTCTTCCTCGCGCTTGCGTTTGGCTTCGAGCTCGAGGCGTTTGCGTTCTTCCTCTTCGCGCTTGCGCTTGGCCTCGGCTTCGAGGCGCTTGCGCTCCTCTTCCTCGCGCTTGCGTTTGGCTTCGAGCTCGAGGCGTTTGCGTTCTTCTTCTTCGCGCTTGCGCTTGGCTTCGAGCTCGAGGCGCTTGCGTTCTTCTTCCTTGCGCTTGGCCTCGGCTTCGAGGCGCTTGCGTTCCTCTTCCTCGCGCTTGCGTTTAGCTTCGAGCTCGAGGCGCTTACGTTCTTCTTCCTTGCGCTTGGCCTCGGCTTCGAGGCGCTTGCGTTCCTCTTCCTCGCGCTTGCGCTTGGCTTCCGCTTCGAGGCGCCGGCGTTCCTCTTCTTCACGTTTGCGTTTGGCTTCGACCTCGAGGCGCTTGCGTTCTTCTTCCTCGCGCTTGCGTTTGGCTTCTGCCTCGTCGCGTTTGCGCTTGACCTCGGCCTCGAGCCGCTTCCGAACTTCTTCTTCCTGCCGCTTGCGCTGAGCTTCGGCTTCGAGCTCTCGCTTGCGCTTGGCCTCTGCCTCTTCCTGCTTCTTCTTGGCGGCGGCTTCGGCTTCACGCTTGCGCTTGGCTTCGGCCTCGAGCCGCTTTCGATCGGCTTCGGCTTCTTCTTCCTTTTTCCGCTTGGCGACAGCCTCGGCCTCGCGCTTTCGCTGCGCGTCTGCTTCCGCCTCGCGCTTCTTTTCAGCTTTCGCCTTCCGCGCGGCTTCAGCGTCGGCCTCGGCCCGTTCACGGGCTTGCGCCTCCGCGGCCACACGCTCGACTTCGGCTTCCGCCGCGCGCCGCCGCTCGGCTTCGGCTTCCTCCTCGCGCCGGCGTTGCGCGTCCGCCTCGTCGCGGGCCTGCCGCGCGTGTTGCGCCTGCCGGTCCTGTTCTTCCTGATCTTCGGCGAGTACCGCCAGGGGGACGTTGGTGACGAGCGACGGCGTGGCTGAAGCCGCAGCGGCGTTGGCCAGCACGGTGGAGGGCCGCCATTCGAATGGCGACTCCCAGGCGGAACCGCCGCTGCTGACGGCCGGTTCGTCTGGGACGGGTTCGGGCCGCGGCGCCGCCTCCGAGACTCGGACGACCGGGTCCGGATCCGAGAACGACCGGGCCGGTTGATCCGAGAACGAGTGTGCCGGTTGCGACTGGAATTCGAGGTGGGCCACCCGCTGCTGGAGCGCATCGACCGATTCGGACTTCCGTTCGGTCGCGGTTTCGATGAACGTCCGGATTTCGTCGGCAAACAGATCCGGATCGCAGCCGCCCATCGTCAGCTTCGGGCCGGAATCCTTCTTGCCGAGTAGCTTGCCGAACAGTCCGCCGCCGCCCTTCTGTTCCATGTCCGCCGCGGTCGATGCGAGCTGCGGAATAGTGTGGGTTTGGATGTGCTGCGCCCCGGCGAGCGTCCGCAAGTAGGAGACGAGCTCCTCCTCGTCCCGCGGAGAGAGGAGCGCGGTGAGGAGGATGACGTCAGGGATCCGCGCCTTCAACGCCGCCACAGCGGCGTCGCGCGAATCGACCAGCACGAGATCCGCGCGAACCTGATCGCGAATGATGCGCTTGAGAATTGACGCCTGACGGTGGTCAGGCTCGACAGCGAGGACGAGCGCCAAGGTCTACGTCCTTATCATGAAGAGAAAGAGCACGGCGCCAACGACGGCAAAGATCATGAGTGGTCCGTTCTCGATGCTTTGATAGCGCAGTGCTCCGGCCAGGACGCCTCCAAGATCCATCAGGCGGTTGTCCCAGGACGCGATGCCGTCGCCGCCAGACACGAGGCGACCGAAGTGGTCGCGCACCCGCGGGTCGACATAGGCGAGCCCGCCGACGACGAGCGCGAAACCTATCAGCGACACCAGCAGTTGGCGAAATTTCATGGCGTGATCCTTCGAGCGCCTGCTCGCAATGCGTATGCCGTCGACAGATCTGTACGCGAGGCGAGCGGTAAGTGGCGCGCATACAAGAAATAGATGCGGGCGTGTGCGAGTCGCGCACAGGCGGGAGGCGGTTCGGATCATCGCGGCGCTCACCAAAATCGCGTGATGCCTTACGAAACTGCACCTGCCTGGCGTCCTTGGGCGAGGTCATTTAGCGCCTGTTACGTCCGCCCATCAGTCCCAGCGGCGTGTGGCAATCGTCGTCGGCTGAAGGACTTGCACGCAGCGACCGCGGAAGCGCGCGGCCCCGTGGCACAGCCGTTGCGATTGGCCGACCCGACGTGTCGCGGCAAGCGCGGCGCTCTTATCAACCTACATGCGGCGCTGCCGCAAGTTCCGCACCGCAACAGGGCGGTGCGTTTCCTCGGGGGAGGATCGAAATGTCGATGCTACTGAATCTCGTGAAGTCGGTTCGCAACGAAGAGGGTCAGGACCTGCTCGAGTACGCGCTGCTCGTGGCGCTCATCGCGCTCATCGCGATCGGCGCGGTCGGGTTGGCCGGCCAGCAGGTCGACCGGATCTTCCAGGACATCGCGGCGGGTCTCACCGCCGCGGGCTAGTCGCTAGAGGTCGTCGTGGGCCGGCGCGCCTCGCGCGTCGGCCCACAGACCGCAGGTTCGATGGGGAGGAGTGGAGTGATGCCATCGCCAGATGCTGTTGCTGAATTGAGGCGTTTGGGGAACACCCGATTGCGCCGTGAGATCGAGGGCCAGGATTTGCTCGAGTATGCGTTGTTGTTCGCGCTCATCGGGCTCGTCGCGCTCGGCGCGGTCACGACTGTGGGTACGACAATCCATACGCTGTTCTGGACGACCATTGCCAACAACTACTAGCGCGCCGTTGGCGGTTTTAGTGATTGGACTCGTGGTTGCGACCGTCGTGGATCTTCGGACGCGGCGAATTCCAAATGTCCTGACCGGCACGATGGCGGCGACAGGACTGACACTCGCCGCGTTCGGTTTCAGCCGCGTGTCGGTTGGCGCGGCGCTGCTCGGGAGTGTGATTGGCCTGGTGCTGATGCTGCCGGGTCACATACTCGGCGCCACTGGGGCGGGCGACGTCAAGCTGATGGCCGCGGTCGGCAGCCTGCTCGGACCGCTCGTGGTCGTCAACGCCGTGCTCTTCACGGCAGTCGCGGGCGGCGTGCTCGCGGTGGTGGTCGCGATGCAGCGGCGCCGGCTCGGGACGACCCTGGCCGGCACGGGCCGGATGATCGCGGCGCCGGCTGATGTGAAGCGCGAGATCGCAGCCGGGGCGCCCGCAAGCCGTTTCGCGTACGGGCCGGCGATCGCTGTCGGCAGCTTGCTTGCGGCGGTGATGCAGTAATCGGTTCAGGGTTCAGGGTTCAGGATTCGCCGTCGTGCGAGCCGCGAGAGTTGCGAGCCGCGGGCAGCGAGTGAGGATTTGATGCCACGTCAGACCGCCGGGGTGGAGAGTCGCAGGTCGCCGATCGATGGCGCCGCCACTCAAACTCAAAGCTCCAGCGAGCGCGGCGCGGCTCTCCTCGAGACGGCAGTGACACTGCCAATCGTCCTGATGATTTGTGTCGGCATCGTCGAGTTCGGCCGGGCGTACCAGACCTGGCAGGTGCTGACCAATGCCGCGCGCGAGGGCGCGCGCGTCGCCGCGGTCGGCGGCACGACCGACCACGATGTTGAAGCCGCCGTGCGCTCGTACATGGCGGCAGAGCGGCTCGGAAATGCCGGCGTCGCGCCGATCGCGGTCAACCGCAAGGTGGTCCTGGGATCGAACACCGGCAGCGAGGTCACGATTCAGTATCCGTTCACGTTCATCTTGCTCGACCCGGCCGTGAGGTTCGTGAGGCCGGTAACCACGGGCGAGCCGTTGACGATGTCAGCGGTCGCCACCATGCGTAACGAAAGCTAGGGGACGCTCATGCGCAACCGTATCTTCGCCGTTCTCGCTGTTGCCGTGCTGGCGGGCGGCGGTCTGGCCTTCGCCACCTACAACGCCATGAACAAGGGCAACAGCCCGGTTGTTCAGGCCACGAAGACCCAACCGGTCGTGATTGCCACCACCGACTTGAATTTGGGCGCCGAGCTGAAGGCTGAGGACTTGAAGGTTGCCTTGTACCCGCAGGGACAGGCGCCAGAAGGGGCGTTTGTCAAGCCGGACGAGATTGTCGGCCGCGGGGTGATCGTCAACATCGTGAAGAACGAGCCGATTCTCCCGGCGAAGCTGGCCTCGAAGGAAGCCGGTGCCGGGCTGCCGCCAGTGATTCCCGAGGGCATGCGCGCCGTGTCGGTGCGCGTCAACGAGGTCATCGGCGTTGCCGGCTACGTTCTGCCAGGCACGCGCGTCGACGTGCTGGCCACGGCGAGCCCGACCAACGACCCGAAGGACATCACCACCAAGGTCGTCCTCGCGAATGTGCAGGTGCTGACCGCCGGCACGCGCATGGAGCAGGACCAGTCGGACGGCAAGCCCGTGCAGGTCACGGTCGTGACGATGTCGGTGACGCCAGAGCAGGCCGAACGGCTCGCGCTCGCGAGCACCGAGGGCAAGATTCAGCTCGCCCTCCGCAATCCTCTGGATCAATCGGCGCCGGCAACCCCCGGGATGCGTCCGGCGGTGCTGCTTGGAATGGCGAAGGGTCCGGCGCCCGCGCAGACGACGGCCTCGAAGGCGAAGCCGGGCCAGGCGGTGACCGTCGCCTCGACGACGCCGGCCTTCGTTCCCACTGTTGAAATCATTCGCGGCGACAAGCGCGCGACGGAAGTCGTGAAATGACGATTGATGCCAGCCGGACCACTCACAGCGAACTCGAATCGGAGGATCTGAACATGCTCGCGGCACACACGACTCAGTTCTGGCGATCGCGCCCCTTGCAGGGCCGCCGGCCGGCCGCCTTCTTCGCGGCGCTGGTCGTGTACATCATCGTCATCCTCGTGGCCGCGCCGCAGGCGCAGCAGCCACAGGTGTTCAACCCGACCGGCACGGCGTCGGCGACCATCGTTCGCGACGCGATCAGCGGCTCCGAGATCGACCTGATGGTCGGCCGGTCGACCGTGCTGAACGTCGGCGCGCAGATCGCCCGCGTGTCGCTGACGGTGCCAGACATCGCCGACGCGTTGGTGACTGCCCCGTCGCAGCTCCTCATCCACGGCAAGAAGCCCGGCACGATCTCGCTGTTCGTCTGGGACAAGGCCGGGGCGATCTCAACCTTCGAGGTCAAGGTCCGCCACGATCTCAGCGCGCTCCTGGGGCACCTCAAGCAGCTCTTCCCCGGCGAAGACATCACGGTACTTGGCAGCGGCAAGGACATCGTCATCTCCGGCACCGTGTCGAGCAAGTACGTGATCGAGAAGGCTGGGGACATGGCCGCCGGCTACGTCGCCAAGAAGGAAGACGTCGTCAACATGCTGAAGCAGCAGGAAGGCGTGGCGTCGAATCAAGTGATGCTGCGCGTGCGCTTCGCAGAAGTGAGCCGCTCGGCGATGCAGGAACTTGGCGTGAACTTTATTGCCAACGGATCAGGCTCGAGCGATCAGTGGTTCGGACGGACGAACGCCGG
Source organism: uncultured Acidobacteriota bacterium (assembly GCA_963773005.1). Lineage (GTDB taxonomy): Bacteria > Acidobacteriota > Vicinamibacteria > Vicinamibacterales > 2-12-FULL-66-21 > DATBJJ01. The sequence goes on along the minus strand of CAVYZR010000006.1, from coordinate 845,066 downwards.
TACGCCGGGTCCGTCGTTCAGCGATGGCAAGCTCGTCTTCAGCGACTTCCTGAACCTGTTCGTCTTCAACGCGAAGGAAAACCTCGGCGCGGTCGTGAAGGCGCTGTCGAACAAGGGTCTCTTCCAGAGTCTAGCCGAGCCGAACCTGATTGCGACCAACGGCAAGGAAGCCAGCTTCCTCGCCGGCGGTGAGTATCCCTATCCGGTGGTGCAGTCGGGATCCGGCACCAACTCGGTGACCATCACCTTCAAGGAGTTCGGCGTTCGCCTGAGCTTCACGCCAACGGTGCTCGGCGGCGACCTGATTCACCTCAAGGTCAAGCCCGAGGTGAGCTCGCTCGATTTCGCCAACGCGGTCGTGATCGATGGCTTCCGTGTGCCGGCGCTTTCGACCAGGCGCACCGAGACCGAAGTCGAGCTGCGCGACGGCCAGACGTTTGCCATCGCCGGCCTGATGAACAACACCCTGACCAACTCGATGAGCAAGATCCCGGGCATCGGCGACATCCCGATCCTCGGCCTGCTCTTCAAGAGCAAGGCGCACCAGAAGAATCAGACCGAGCTCGTCGTGATGATCACGCCGACGATCATCCGCAAGGGTCAGATGGGGGTTTCGGAAGGTCTGCCGTCGCTCGTCGAGCCCTACCTGGCGCGGCCGGACAAGACCTATCCGAGTCCCGATCCGTTCACCGGCTCGGCGCGCTATCCGGCGGATCAGCCGCAGCCGAAGGAGGGGAACGGGGTGCCCGCCCCGCGCACCGGAACGGCGCAGCAGACGCCCGCTTCGTCCGTGCCCGTGACGACGCCAGCTTCGCCCGCACCGGCACAGAAGGCCACGCCGACTGCCACGACGCCCGTGCCATCGCGGCCGATTTCGCAGACTGCCCCGGTGGCGCCGCAGCCCGCGCCACGTCCGGCAACCGCTACCACACAGACACCGCCTGTGGCCCCCGCGCCGGCCAGGGCGTCGGCACCGGCGCAGCCGGTCGCGACGACGCCAGCCCCGGCGGCCAAGGCGCCTTCAAGCGTGAAGGCTGAAGTGAAGGAAGTCGACAGGGCCGCCGAGCGCGCCGCCGAGAAGGCGCGTGAGCAGGAGCGGAAGGCGGCCGAAGCCGAGGCGAGGCAGAAGGCCGAGGAAGACAAGGTGGCGCAGGCGAAGGCCGAAGAGGATCGCCGGCAGGCCGATCGGCTGGCGAAGGACCGCGCGAAGCGCGAGGCGGAGATCGCCCGTAGGAACGCCGAAGTGGCCAAGAAGCAGGCCGACGATGACGCGAAGCGCGAAAAGGCGCTCGCCGAGGCTGCCGCGCGACTCAAGCAGGCGCAGACCGCGTACCAGGCCGAAGTCGAAAAGACGAAAGGCGGAAGCAATGACAAATCGAAGGAGCCGGGGAAGAGTTAGGGCTCCGCGACCCAACAGCAAGGCTACCTGGGGAGGGTAGCCTTTGCTTTTTCGAGGTGCTGTCATGGCTAGTATTGGGAGGCTTCGGAACGTCAGACGACTGGGAGATTCAAAAGGCGCCAACCTGGTCGAAGCCGCGGTCATCACGCCGCTGCTTCTGTTGATGACGTTCACCATCGTCGACTTTGCGGCGATGTTCTATTGCTACCTGGCGCTCGAGCATGGCGTCAGCCAGGCGACCCGCTTTGCAGTGACCGGGCAGCAAATGAGCTCCGGTGGGACCCCAGTGGGGCGCGAGGCCTCCATCAAGACGGCGATGCGCGACGCCACGCCGACCCTCACGATTCCCGACAGCGCGTTCAGTTTCAGCTTCATGCCGATGAACGGCACGAGCTGGTCCTCCGGCCTCGGCGGCGCCAACGACGTCGGCCGCGTCACCGTCAACTACAACTGGCAGTTCATGACGCCGCTGGTTCGGCCGTTCTTCACCAACGGGCAGATCAACCTGCGCGTGCAATCAACCATGAAGAACGAGACGGTGTTCTAATGACCACCCCAACGAACCGGAGACGCACACGGGTCCACTCCGAGCGCGGCCAGAGCATCGTCGAGTTCGCGATCGTGCTGCCGCTGCTCATCCTCGTCTCGCTCGGCGTCATCGAGACGTCCTTCGCGCTGCTCGACCAGCACGTCGTGACCAAGCTGGCCCGCGAAGGCTCGAACCTGATCTCGCGCGACACGACCATCCAGCAGGCCGCCAACGTCCTGACCACCATGAGTTCCACGCCGGTCAACTTCAGCAACGGTGATTCGACGGTGATCTTTTCGGTGTTGATGAAGGGCGGAACGACCGGCACGGCCAACTTCGGCCAGGTGGTGCTGTTTCAGCGCGCGACGTTCGGCACGTTTCCGGCGACAAGCCGGTTGACCGCTGCCGGCGGGTCGTACGGCGGCCCGCCCGAGTACCTCGCGGTGAACCCCGACACCAACGCCGGCCTGCAGCTCACGAACGTTCCCGACAGCATCATCAACGTCAACGGTGGCTTTCTGTACGTCACCGAGGTATTCACGAGGCACAACCTGCTGACCGGGATCGATGGCTTTCTGCCGCCGCTCTTCCGGGTGCTGGTGCCGAGGACCCTCTACTCGATCGCATATTTCTGAGTTCGTCGGGCCAGTCGTTCCTACATTCTTCATAAGGGCGGGACGGACATGAATAGACATACACAAAGGGTCTCGAGCGAAGAGGGTTTCGTCCTCTTCTACATGGCCGTGTTCCTGACGCTGCTCTTGATCTGCGTCGGACTGGCCGTCGACACCGGCCGCGCCTACGTCGTGCAGGCGCAGTTGTCCAAGGCCGTGGACGGCGCCGCGCTCGGGGCGGCCCGGATGCTGAACAGCGGCAACCCTCGACAAGAAGCGGCCAACATCTACCGCGCCAACTTCCCGGACGGCTGGATGGGAACGACGTCGTCGACCAGCCCTTCTGAGGCGGGCTTCTTCACGATGACCACCGACACCACGACCGGAGTCAACGTGGTCAACGTCCGCGCGACCGCGATCGTGCCGACGACCTTCATGCGGCTGGCGAACCGTACCGAGCTGCAGGTCAATGCGCTCGGCGAGGCCACGCGGCGCATGGTCGACCTCTCGCTCGTCATGGACGTCTCGAGCTCGATTGGCTGGCGTTGGCAGTACGTAAGAGATGCGGCGCGACACTTCGTCGATGCTTTCGATGCCCGGAACGACCGCGTCAGCCTCGTGTTCTTTGGGAACGGCGCTCGCGTCGTCGACGCCATGCCGGCTGGCCGAGGCTTCGACAAGGCGCGAGTGATGGCTGACATCCCCAATTCGCTTCCTGGCGGCAGCACCGCGATGGTCCAGGGTCTGTATCGAGGATGGGACGAGCTGCGTTCGGTGCCAAACGGCCAGCAGTCCGGCCTTCGCGTCATCGTGTTGTTCACTGACGGCGCGTCGAACAGCGTTCCGGGACAGTGGGCAGGGGCGCCAGCCGGATCATCGCGTGGTCTGAGAACCTGGGACTTCCCGGATGGCACCTGCCCCGACCCAGACAACCAGACGCATAGCAACCCGTACATCGACGGCCTGTACCACACCGATACCGGTACGGCAAGCCCGTCGGTCAGCCTGCAGTTGCCGTGGAACAGCACGACCACGATCACATCGGTTCCGTTCATGCCGCCGGCGTCGTTCCACCTCGAACATCGCAGTGGTGGCATACCGACGACGTTCCCATTTCAGACGAATGCGCTGACCGTCAACGGCGTCGCACAGTCGACGGCGCGAGGTCTGCGTCAATTCAACGCGGCGCAGAACCGCTACCCGGCCCAGATCTTCAACGTCAACAACGCGGCACGCAACCTGGTCGAGATCATCGCGAATGCGGCTCGCGCCGATACGGGCGGCGACTACCCAGTCCGCATCTACTCGATCGGCATGGGCGAGCTCGTGCGCTGTCCACTCGGCACGCGTCAAGAGATGTCGGAAGAGATCTTGAAGCGCGTCGCGAACGATCCGACGTCTCCCGACAAGAACACGAATCAGCTCGAAGGCCGGTACTATTTCGCCGAAACCGAAGCGCACGTCCAGGCGGCGTTCCAGGCGTTGCAGAACCAGATCATCCGGTTGACCAAGTAAGTCCACCCTGCGGCTCTGACACACGGGGTCAGATCTCGATTTTCCACAAATCGACATCTGGCCCCGTTCGCTTTTGTCAGCACGGTATCGACAAAACCGTCCGGCGAACAACGGAACTGTGGGTGAAAGAAAGCTCTGAAACGACTCGAGTGAACGGCTAATGGCAGTAAGGCCCCTAATCAGAGCGATTTACGGGGCGAGTTGAAGACTGACAGTCGCGGCACAGGCGTTGCCATTCTGTTACCGGGGTCGCTCCCTCTCTGCGCGACCCGAGATTCTACGGACCGATTCGGACAACGAAACAGTATCGACATGGCACAGCTAACAGCGCTCATCGTCAGCCATGATGACGACTTCAAACGCCAGGCCGCCACGCTGCTGCGGGCGTGTGGGGTCCCGGTAGGAATCGTCGACGGTCGCGCGACGGACGGCTCGCACCCAGACGTCGCGGTGGTCGATCTTCGCGCGGATGCGGCCTCGGGCATGGCGGCGATCGAACGGCTTCGGGCAACCCATTCAGCGATGGCCATCTTCGCCGTCGCCATGACGGCCGAATCCGACCTGATTCTCGGCGCCATGCGCGCCGGCGCCAACGAGTTCTTTCCGTGGACGACTGGCGGCCAGACACAGGCCAGCCGCTCGATGGAAGAGTCCTTCCACGGTGCGGTGCGGAAGACCGCGGCGCGGCGCGAAGCGGCCCACGCCGGCACGCGCCAGCCCTGCGCCACTCACGTGTTTCTTGGCGCCAAAGGCGGCGCCGGCACGACGACCGTTTCGGTGAACTGCGCGGTCGAGCTCGCGCGGTTGTCGAAGCGGCCGACGATCGTCCTCGATTTGAAACCGTGCCTCGGCGAGGTCGCGCTGTTCCTGGGCGTGCGGCCGCGATTTACCGTGCTCGACGCGATCGAGAGCCTGCACAAGCTCGACAAGGAGTTCCTCAAGGAGCTCGTTTCGAAGCACAAGTCGGGTCTCGACATCCTGGCTGGGTCTGAGCAGTTCGATCGGCCGAATGCGCAGGACGCCGGCGCGATCGAAGAGCTTCTCCGCGTGCTCGGTCGCACCTACGACCAGATCGTCATCGACGCGGGCAACACCATCAACTCGTTCGTCGTGGCGACGCTTTACACGGCGGACACGGTTTTCCTGATTGCCAATCCCGATGTTCCCTCGATCAGGAATGCGCAGCGGCTCGTGGATCGCGTGCGTCAGCTCGGCGCCGGCGCTGAGCGGGTCAAGATCCTGCTCAACCGCACCTCAGACCAGAATCTGATCGCGCCGAAACAGATCGAGACCGCGCTCGGGTACAGCATTCACCACGCGTTCACGAGCGACTATCGGACCGTCTCGACAGCGCTCAACTCGGGCGTGCCGCTCGCGCTCGTGAATGGTTCGGAGCTCGCGACTCAGTTCAACAGCTTCACGCGCCAGTTGCTGGGACAGCAGTCGGAAGAGGAAAAGGAACCGGAGAAGCGCCGCGCTTTCCTCGGCATCCTCTAACTGTTACTTCACGAACGAGTAACCAGGACATGCGACCATCATGAGCTTCTCGCTTTCACTCAATACGCCGCCAGACAAGAAGGACGCCGCGGCGCGCCCGGCGCGCGTCGAAGCGCCCCGGCCGCAGTACATCGAGCTCAAGGCCAACGTTCACCGGAAGCTGCTGAACCGGCTGAATCTCGAAGCGCTGGCGTCGACGGAACGGTCGCGCGCCGAGGCGGACATTCGCGCGTTGCTCTTCGACCTGATTGCCGAAGAGAGCATGCCGCTCAGCATGAGCGAGCGCGACGCGATTCTCGGCGACGTCATCGACGAAGTCTTCGGGCTCGGGCCGCTCGAGCCGCTGCTGCGCGATACGTCGGTCAGCGACATCCTGGTCAACACCTATAAGAACGTCTACGTCGAGCGCAGCGGCAAGCTGGACCGGCTACCGACGACGTTCCAGGACGACAAGCATCTGATGCGCGTCATCGACCGGATCGTCAGCGGCGTCGGCCGGCGCGTCGACGACAGCTCGCCGATGGTCGACGCGCGCCTGCCGGATGGTTCCCGTGTCAACGCGATCATTCCGCCGCTCGCGGTCGACGGACCGCTGCTTTCGATTCGCCGTTTCCCGGCCGAGCGCCTGCGTGCCGAGGACCTGGTGGCGATCCGATCGCTGACCCGGCCGATGCTCGAATTCCTCGAGGTGTGCGTCCGCGCCCGGCTGAACGCGCTCATCAGCGGCGGCACCGGCGCCGGCAAGACGACGCTGCTCAACGTGCTGTCCGGGTTCATCTCGGAGCGCGAGCGCATCGTGACGATCGAAGACGCCGCCGAGCTTCAGCTGCATCAGGAGCACGTCGCTCGGCTCGAGACGCGCCCGCCGAACGTCGAAGGCAAGGGCGCCATCCGTCAGCGCCAACTGCTCATCAACGCCCTCCGTATGCGGCCCGATCGCATTGTCGTCGGCGAGGTCCGAGGTGAGGAAGCGCTCGACATGCTCCAGGCGATGAACACCGGTCACGACGGGTCGCTGACGACGGTCCACGCCAACTCGCCCCGCGACGCGCTGACCCGTGTCGAGACGATGATCTCGATGGGCAGCGTCAATCTGCCTGAACGCGCGATGCGACACCAGATCGCGTCAGCGATCCAGATTGTCTGCCAGCAGTCGCGTATGAGCGACGGCACCAGAAAAGTCACCAGCATTTCGGAGATCACCGGCATGGAAGGCGACGTGATCACGATGCAGGAGATCTTCACGTTCGAGAAGCTCGGCGTGACGCCCGAAGGCAAGGTCATCGGACGGTTCAGGGCCACCGGCGTGCGCCCGAAGGTCTGCGAGCGGCTCAAGGCCTCGGGCATCCATCTGCCGCCGGACATGTTCGAAGGCGTGACGGAGGTGCGGTAAATGCTGCTCTACATCCTGGTCGGCCTAGCGTTCTGCCTCGGCGCGGGGGTCGTGCTGGGCTCTTTTTTCGGCGTCACGCAGCTACCCGGCATGCTCCTCCAGCGCAAGCTCGAGGCGCGTCTCGAGGAAGTCGCGATGGGGCCGGACCTCGAGCCCGATCCTGAAGGTAAGCCGAAGGCGATTCTCAAGGCCTCCGAGAGCGGACCACTGCCGTCTCTCGATCGGTTCGTCAGCGGGACGACACGCGGCTCAGCGATGGGGCGGTGGATTGAGCAGACCGGGGTCAAGACGACGATCAGCGCCATGCTGCTGATCGCCGCCGTGCATGCCGTGGTCATCGGCTTTCTGATGATGAAGTTGCTCAACGCACCCTGGGGGTTCTTCCTCGGCGCGATCCTCGGCTTTGCCCTGCCGTTCATGTACCTGAACATGAAGCGGACGCGGCGGATGCGAGCGTTCGAGGAAGCATTCCCGGAGGCGCTGGACCTGATTGCCAGGGCGCTCAAGGCCGGACATGCGTTTGTCACTGGCCTCAAGATGGTCGCCGACGAGATGCCCGAACCGATCGGACCCGAGTTCAGGAAGACCTTCGATGAACAGAACTTCGGTCTGCCGCTCAAGGACGCGCTCGAGAACCTGACCCTGCGGGTTCCCGGACTCGACGTGCGCTTCTTCGCCACCGCTGTGCTCATCCAGCGCGAGACCGGCGGCAACCTCTCGGAGATCCTGGAGAACCTCGCGCACGTCGTCCGCGAGCGCTTCAAAATCCTGAGGCAGGTGCGGGTCTATACGGCGCACGGGCGCATGACCGGCTACGTGCTCCTGGCGCTGCCGGCGGTCCTGTGCATTGCGCTCATGTTCATCAACCCGGATCACATGAACCTGCTCTTCCGAGAGCGGATGGGCCAGATGCTGCTGATGGTCGCCGTGACGATGCAGGCCATTGGCTATTTCTGGATCCGACAGGTCGTCAAAATCGAGGTGTAGCGTGTTGATCCCACTGCTGGCGTTCATCTTCGGGTCCGTTCTCGTCGGCGGCGCGGCGTTTGCCCTGATGCCGAATCGGGCGATTGCAATCGATCGCCGCCTCGAGGAGCTGACGAGCGGGCGAATTCGCGACGAGGATGACGACCGTCCGCGCCTCGACAAGCTGATGGGCTTTGTCAAGCGCGTCGGCGAGAAAGCGCCGCGCTCCGCGAAGGAACTTGGCTCGCTCAAGTTGCGGCTCGTCCAGGCCGGGTATCGCCGCGACGAGGCGATGACCATCTTCTTCGGCATCCGCATCGTCTTCGCCCTGTCGCTCTTCGCGCTGTTTGCGACGTCGATGGTGATGAAGCCGAACATTGCGCTCGCGCTCGGTGGCCTCGGCGTCGGCTACGTGCTGCCAGGGATGCTGCTCGCACGCATGGCCAAGCGCCGCGCGCACCGCATCCGCCTCGCGCTCGCCGATGCCCTCGACTTGCTCGTCGTCAGCGTCGAAGCCGGACTTGGCCTCGACCAGGCGCTGACACGAGTCGGGCACGAGCTCGCGTTCGCGTATCCGGAACTGTCCGACGAGCTCCGGCTCGTCAACCTCGAGCTGCGCGCCGGAAAGCCGCGGCCCGAGGCGCTGCGCAATCTCGCCGACCGCACCGGCGTCGATGACCTGGGGTCCCTCGTGACGATGCTCATCCAGACCGACAAGTTCGGCACGAGCGTCGCGCAGGCGCTGCGCGTGTATTCGGAGACGCTCCGGACCAAGCGCCGCCAGCGCGCCGAAGAAGCCGCGGCCAAGACCGGCGTGAAGATGGTCTTCCCGCTCGTCTTCTGCATCTTCCCCTCGATCTGGGTCGTGACCATCGGCCCGGCGGCGATCAAGTTCGTCAAGGTGCTGATGCCGATCACGAACAAGTAACTGGGTTCAGGGTTCAAGGGTTCAAGGTTCAAGGTTCGGGGCTAACGTGGCACTGATTGCGCGGAACGTCGACACGGGTTCGGTGGTGGCGGAGGCGGTCGCGGTGGCGGACACTCGCGCCACACGCGCGGTCGGGTTGCTGAACCGAACAGGATTCGAGCCCGGAGAAGGGTTGTGGATCGTGCCGAGTCGCGGCGTCCATACCTGCTGGATGCGCTTTGCCATCGACATCGTCGCGCTCGACGATCGTGGCGTCGTGATCGACCGCGTCGCCAACTTGAAGCCCTGGCGGATTCGGCTGCCGCGCCGCGGAACCGCCGGCGTGCTCGAGCTGCCCGTCGGCACGCTGACCAGATCCGGCACTGCCATCGGCCACCGGATCGCTTTCGAGCCGCAGGTGGACAACCGCCGTCGAGAGAGTTGAGGAGACGACTAGATGAATGCCGCCGTCGCCGAACTGAAAAGCGTGACCGGGCACCCGATGCCGCCGCCACCGCCGGCGACACTCGAAGAAACTGGACTCCATCCCGATACGCTCGCGCAGCTGCTGCTCAAGACGCTCGTCGGTGGTGAGGCGAGCGGCACAGTCCTGTCGGACAAGCTGCGTCTGCCGTACTCCGTGCTCGATGCGCTCATTCAGCACGGCCGCGTCGAAAAGCTGCTCGAGGTGCGTGGCACGAGCGGCGTCGGCTCGGCCGGGTATCGCTACGTCCTCACCGACCTCGGGCGTGAGCGCGCAATGCAGTTCTTTGGTCTGTCACGTTACGTCGGGCCGGCGCCTGTGCCGCTCGCGCACTACAACGCCTACGTTCGTGCGTGCATGGCCGCCAAGCCGTATCTCAACCGCGACCGGCTCGCGACCGGTTTTGGCAGCCTGGTCGTCAGCAAGGGCATGTTCGACCAGCTCGGTCCGGCGGTGAACTCCGGCAAGTCGCTCTTCCTCTATGGCGCTCCTGGCAACGGTAAGACGGTGCTCGCCGAGGGGATCGGTCGCGCGTATGGCGACGAGATGCACATGCCGTATGCCCTGGACGTCGACGGGCAGACGATCACCATGTACGACCCCGTCAGCCATCAGGTGGCCGGCGGCGTTCGGACCGCCGGCGACAGCGTCGTCGCCAACGCCGCCCACGACCGCCGCTGGGAGCGGATCGTCAGGCCGGTGGTTGTCGTCGGTGGCGAGCTCACGCTCGAGATGCTCGACTTGACGTTCAACCCGATCGCCAGGTTCTACGAGGCGCCGATTCAGATGAAAGCCAACGGCGGCGTCTTCGTCGTCGACGACTTTGGCCGGCAGCGAATCCCCGCGCGCGACCTGCTCAACCGCTGGATCGTGCCGCTCGAAAGCCGCGTCGACTATCTCACGCTGCACACCGGACGCAAGTTCGAAGTGCCTTTCAACGTGCTCGTGGTCTTTGCGACCAACCTCAAGCCGGCGTCGCTGGCGGACGAAGCGTTCCTTCGCCGGATCCCGTACAAGATTCTCGCGAAGAACCCGACGATGGACGAGTACTGCCAGATCTTCGAGCTGAACTGCAAGAAGCGCGGGATCAGGTTCGATCCGGTGATGGTCGAGTACCTCGATCGCAAGTACTACCAGCCGCGGAAGATCCAGATGCGCGCCTGTCACCCGCGCGATCTCATCGAGCAGGTCGTCGACCGGTGCCGTTACGAGGACCGCGAACCGGCGATCACGCGCGAGTTGCTCGACCTCGCGTGCGGCAGCTACTTTATCGAGGAATCGGCTTCGCAGAGTAACGAACAATGAGGTCGCCTCTCGTCACCTTTCGTGGCGCCGCTGGCGAACCGACGGTCACGACTGCCGGCGCGCTCGGCCTCGATCTCGACCTCGCTGGACGATCGCCAATTCAGGCGCAGGAGCGGCCTGTAGCTCAAGGCGACCTCACGGACCGAATCGCGCGGATCCTGGTCATCGCGTTGTTCTCGTTCATGGCGGTCAGGATCGGCGCTGATTTTCTCGTGACCGGCCGGCTGACCGGGCCGCTCCTGCTCGCGAGCGAAGCGCTGGTCGTCATCATGACGGTGTTCCGGCGCGCGCCGGCCGCCGTCGACCGCAGTATCCGTGCCCGAGTGCTGACGACGTTGTCGTTGCTCGGCCCGCCGCTCGTGCGGCCGTCGCTCATCGCGCCGCTCGCGCCTGAGCTCCTGACGGTCGGATTCTCAGTGGTCGGCCTGCTCGTCGTCATCGCCGGCAAGATCTCCCTTGGCCGGAGCTTCGGACTGATTCCAGCCAATCGCGGCGTCGTCTCGACCGGACTCTACCGCCTGGTGCGCCACCCCATCTATCTCGGCTACCTCATCACCCACGTCGCTTTTGTTGCGGCCAACCCGACGACGTGGAATGTCGCGGTGCTGGTGACCGCCGACATCGCGCTGCTCGCACGCGCCGTCTGCGAAGAGGGCACGCTCGCGCGTGACGAGGCCTACCGCCACTATCAGACCCGAGTCCGGTGGAGGGTGGTTCCGGGGTTGTTCTAGACGCAGCTTCCAGCCGCCAGCTTCCGGCTTCCAGCTCAAGCCAACTGACGCCACCAAGGCCATACCGATCGCACCAAGCTTCTTGCGGGAAGCTGGTAGCTGGAAGCTGCGCTGTCTATCCACCCTCGTACGTCGCCGTCACCGTCGTCGTGATCCCTCCGCGCGCAGAAAAGTCGCCGACGACGGTCATCCGTTTCGGGCGGCACGCCGTGACGAGATCGTCGAGGATCTGATTGGTGGCCGCTTCATAGAAGATGCCCCGGTTGCGAAATTCAACGATGTAGAACTTGAGCGACTTGAGCTCGATGCACGCGGTATCGGGCACGTAGCTGATCCGAATCTCGCCGAAATCGGGGAGTCCGGTCATAGGGCAAACCGATGTGAACTCGGGACAGCGGATCGCGATCTGGTAGTCACGACCCGGACGCGGGTTGGGGAAGGTCTCAAGGGTCGAGCTGGACATCTGCAAAAAATTGTAGCATTCAGGCCGGATTCTCGCGGGTCTCGCAAAAAACCCTTGATTGACAGGGAAAAAGCCTGCGAGCTAGGATACCCGCTGCTTTACCGAGATTTTCTCCGCAGCCCCCGCACGCGCGCGCGGTCGCTGCGGGCCGCGATCGTCGCGGACCTTAGTAGTGAGCGCGCCCAAGCAAGGGGTATAGCCGATGGCAGAGGCCCGCAGGATGGGCAAATCAGAACTCTTTTCGCACTTCGCGGATCGCTTTGAAGTCAAGCGGACGCAGGCGCGGGAGTTCTTCGACGAGCTGACCACGCTGTCAGAGAAGGAGCTCAAGCGTGCCGGCGAGTTCGTGCTTCCGGGCATGGTGAAGCTGGTCGTCCAGAAGCGCAAAGCGCGGATGGGACGGAATCCGGCTACCGGCGAGGCGATCAAGATTCCGGCCAAGACGGTTGTCAAGGCGCGGATCGCCAAGCAGCTCAAAGACGCGGTTCTGCCGCGCAAGTAGCCCCCGCCTTTGCCCTTCGGGCTACGGCGCGGCAAGCTGCCTTGAGGCCCCTTCGGCGAGGCGACGGTTGCTACGGGTCCGCGGACCCTGGCCGCCGTGGCCTTGGCGAAGGCGGCCGAGTTTTTTGTACGCGTGCTTGAAAGGGGCTCCTTGCGGAAGCGCAGGAGCGCCCGCGCGGCTTGCCGCGCCGAAGCCCGGAGGGCGAAGGCGGGTGCTAGCCGGCGACGAGCGCGATCGGTCGGGCCTTCGCGCGCGGGAATTCCAGGATGAACGTCGTGCCCTTGCCGACTTCGCTTGCAACCGAGATCTGCCCGCCGAGCTGCTCGACGATCTTTTTCGAGATCGCCAGCCCCAACCCCAGTCCGCGCCGCTTCGTCGTCACGAAGTCGTCGAAGATGGCGCCAATCCGGTCAGGTGGAATCCCGCAGCCGGTGTCGTAGACGCGAATCCGCACGCGCTCGGCAGTGGCTTCGGTGGCGATGGCCACGGTGCCGCCGGGCGCCGTTGCCTGAATCGCATTGATGAGCAGATTGCGGTAGACACGGCCGAGGGCGAAGACGTCGCCTTGCACCAGCGCGCCACCAGAACCCAGCTCCGACGTCAGGTTGACGCCGGCCGTCTCCGCCGGCACCTTCAGCGACTCGACGACGTCGGTGACGGACCGATCGACATCGACCGGAAAGTGCTCGAGCGGTATCGGCTGCGCGATGTTGCGAAGGTCCTCGAGCACGCGCTTGATCACCAGACTCTCGCGCTCGATCATCCGCTTGAAGGTATCGCGGTACTCCGCATCGTCGAACATCCGGACGATCAGCTTCGAGTTGGTGACGATCGTCTGGATCGGGTGGGACAGATCGTGGACGAGGCCCGCGGCGATCTTGCCGAACATGGCCTGGCGTTCCTGGCGCCGGACGTCGTCCTGCAGCTGAACGAGGCGATCGGCCATCGAGTTGAAGGCGTCGCCGAGCTGGTGGATCTCGTCCTTGCCGCCGATCGCCACGCGCTCGTCCATCCGCCCCGCGGCAATGGCCTGGGTCGCGCGCGTCAGCGCAAAGATGCGGGTGATGAAGGAGCGGCCCCAGAACCAGCCGAGGATGACCGTGCCGAGCAGCGCGAGGCCGATAGCGACGAGCAGTTGCCGCTGCAGGCGCGTCGCGAGCGCGAACGCTTCGTCGGTCGGCTGCTCGACGATAACGACCCAGGGCAGGTTTGGGACGACCGCGCCTGCGGCATGCATCTCGCGACCGTCGGTGTCGTGGTATTGGTTGGGCTTGAGCTCCGACGCGAGCAGCTTGCGTGCGAATTCCTGTTCCTCTGATTTCTCACCGGTGGCGGCGCTGCTCGACGCCACGAGGCGCTTCTTGTTCGGATTGCCGTGCGCGATAAGCCGCTGATTCTCGGCGACGAGAAGCGCAAACCCCTGCGAGCCGACGCGGACGCGGTCGACCGTGCGCCACAGCTCCTCGAGCGCGATCTCTCCGACTACCCAACCGGCTTCCTGACCCGCCGGCACCACGCGCACCGCGATCGTAGTGCGCGGCAGGCCGTCGTCGTCGATTTGCAGCGGCGCGATGTAGACGCCATCCGCATCGACATCGGTCGCCGCCGGAATCGAGAGCGTCGAGTCGCCGGGCCGGCTGGTTGCGATAAGACGCCCGCCGGCGCCAAAAAAACTGATTTCGCGGAACTCCGGAAAATCGATCAGGTAGTCCTTCAGCACGCGAGACTGCTGCCACGGCTCTAGGTGGATGCCGCGCAGCGTGAGTCCCAATGATCTGAGGACGCGAGTGTTGTGGGCGACGTACTGGCCGATCTGCGCGGCGACCTGATCGGCGACCCGCTGGCTGCCCTCGCTAACCGACGAGATCGTTCCGTTGCGGAGGTTAATAAGGGAGATCACCCCGTAAACGACCAGCGGCGCTATCGCCGCGCTCGCGATGAGAAGCACGAATCGCGAGGTGATGCGTCTCATGGTACGGACGTGGCCGGACGCCAGAGCCAGAATCTGCTCATCGGATCCTTACCGCCTTCGTCGGGGACCACAAACTTCGAGCTGACCACCCTGGCGACCTTCGGCCAGAAAATGAATATGGCGGGGGGATCGTCGTGGAAGATCTGCTGCAGGTCGCTGACCGCCGTGCGAACACCTGAGTCCGCCGTCGTTTGGCGAAGGCGATCGAGGACCTTGTCTGCCGAGGAGTAGCCGGCCGGATTCTGACTCGAATGAAAACTGAGGTACGTCCACGCGAGCGAACGCCCGCTCGTTCGTTCCATCAACACCAGATCGAAATTTCCTGAGCGGAGTCGGGAAATCAGGTCCCTCGCCGGCAGCGCTTCGATCTCCATGTCGACGCCGATCTCGTAGAACTGTTTCTGGAGGATGAGCGCAATCTTCTCGTAGCGCGGGTCCTTAGCCAGCGTGACGCACTTGAGACGGAATCTGGCCGGCATCTGTCCTGCCTTGGCCGTCTTGGGCAAACGAAGACCGGCGGCATCCAGCCGAAGCGTTGCCGCCTCGATGTTGTGCGTATAGACCTTGGGCGCCGTGCTGTAAGCCCAGTGATAGGGCCAGATCGGTCCGTCGGCAATTGTTCCCTGACGGTTCAGCGCAAGGTCGATGATCGCCTGGCGATCGACCGCATAGCTAAGAGCCTGGCGGACGGTGGCTTGCTTCAGCAGCGGGTGACGGATGTTGAAGACCAGTTGCACGTAGTACGGGCGCACGAACGGATAGGTCTGGAGGTTGGTCTGTCCCTCAGCCTGGACGAAATCGATCGCGGTCGGCGTAATCTCGTGCAACGCGTCGATCTCGCCGCGCATGAGCGCGGTCCAGGACGCCCGCTGTTCCTCAAACCCCTCTACTTCCAGAAAGTCAATCTTCGGACGCCCCCGATAGTAGCCATCGAACGCCGCCAACCGTGCTCGAGGTCCGGCCGTGATTACTCGGTATGGACCCGTGCCGATGGTGGTGTCGGTGGGATGCGGCAGCGTTGAGTTTGCCAGGTCCGTCAGCAGAAACGCTTCCGGACGCGAGAGCCTGATCGTGATTCGATCATTTGACTCGCGGTCGAGGTCAACCGAAGTAACACTCTGATAGCTGACGTTCGTCCCTGGCGCTTGAGGCTCCTTGAGGATCGCTTCCAATCTCTCCCTGAAATAGGCCCGGTCGATCAGCTTGCCGTCCTGGAATTTCAGGTTTGGGCGCAGCCGCAGTGTCAGGGCTAATTGATCGCTACTCCACACGAAGTCGTCGAGGACGAGTCGATCTGCGGGTCTACCATTCCAGGCAATTCCGACGATGCCGTCATCCACCAAATTGGTGACGAGGCGCAGGACGGCGGAACTCCCCGCTCCAGTTGGTGGAAGGGCGATGCCGAACCTCAGTGTGGAGGGGCCATTGTTCCGTGATGGAGGAGGGGTGGACCGGCCTGTACAAGCGAAAACCCCAGTCAGGGTGACCAGGAGTACACAGATAACGAAGCGCCTGTCGAACGCGCTTCGTACAGGCACCGCCCAGGCGCTCGGAACGATATGCGGTTGTTTCAACGCTGTTGCTGATGCTGGGGGCCGGCGACTAAGCCGTACGCTATTGTACTGCTATATCGGCCGACCCTGCCAGGGCACCAGAACAGCTTCAAGAATTCCTTAGCCCTTTTTCGGGTCCATCGGGACGTCCACGAACCACGGGCAGATGAGTTCCGCTCCAGCGCGGGGGGTGGCCTTCTTGATAACCTGAATCTTCATTGTGAGCTCTCCAGACTGTTGGGAAATGGTAAATGTCGGTTTTCGTGCCTACCGCAGGTGGTCGAGCGAGACGTCGACCAGCCACGGCCGCAGGGTGCCCTTTTTCTTCGAGTCTTTCTTGCCGTTCACGTTGAGGCTCCTTTCCTAGTTCTGCACAATTGTTCGCGCGTTAATCACAGATTTGGTCCCTAACCGGCCACCGCCGTTTCAGCCGCCGCCCGCGCGGCTTGATGTGCCAATGTGATGACACCTGCTTCGAAGCTCGGTTTGTGGCAGTTCGGCTTGTTCATGTCCCCGAGCTCGGTGTGTGCGGCTGCGGAACATCCACCGGCGCACACCGGGATGAACGAGCAGTCGTTGCAGTCTTCCCACGCCGTGATCTTGGCGAACCGTCGCGCCGCGGCGCTCCGCCACTCGTCCGCGCGGCCGTCGATGTGCCCAACCGACTCGGGCACGTTGCCCGCAAAACCAGGGCACGCGTAGAGCGACCCGTCGGGCCCGATCGTGTGGGCGTGCTGCTTGTGGATCTCGCAGGGGCCCATGTGCACGCCGTCGACGGTCTTGAAACCACGCTTGCTGGTTTCCTCGCGCAGGAACGACATCTTGTCGTCGAGGAAGTGGCACGAGTCGCACGCGCCGGTCGCCGTCGAAACACCGGCACCAGCCGACGTCATGCACGTGCCGTTCAGTGGCTTACCCTCCGAGCCGATCGCCGTCAGCGGAATGAAACCCTTCGGCGGTTGCGGCTTCGCCTCTCGAATGATCGGCTTGAAGGCGACCTTGGCGAGCTTGTCGGCAAACTCCTGCTCGCGCAGGAAGTCGAGCAGCGCCGGGTAGCTATCGACAGACGACTCGTCGAAGTTGCCGCCGATCGAGAGGCGGCACCGATCCGCGACTTGACGGACGTTGTGAAGAATCTTGTCGAACGTGCCCTGGCCGCCACGCAATGGCCGCATCCGGTTGTGCGTGTCGCGATCGCCGTCGAGCGTCACCTTGACGCCCAGCGGAGCGAACGGCGTGAGGCGGTCGACGACGTCTCTCGTGAGCAGCAGACCGTTGGTGATGATGTTCATCACCATGCTCACTCCGCGCGCCTCGCAAACCCTGGACATGCGCTCGGCGAGGTAATAAACGACCGGCAGGTTGAGCAGCGGCTCGCCGCCAAAGAACGTGAGCGCGAAGCTTTTTGGCCCGATCGCCTCCATCCGCCCTTCGATCCAATCCGCGACTCGCGCCGCCGTCTCCATCGACATCTTGGCGGCGGTCTTGTTGTACTCGCCGTGATCGCCCTGAATGCAGTAGTCGCAGGCGAAGTTGCACTGCAGCGTCGTGAGCACCGTCACGCGCAGTTGATCCTGGCCGACGCGGAATTCGTTGAAGAAGCCCTCGATGTTCTGGCGGTCGGTCTCGCGGTTCTCGACGATGAACCCGTTCTCGGCAAGCGTGGCCAACGCCTCGCGCTCGGCATTGGTCAACGCCGGGCTGAGCGCCCGGCTGGGAACCGGCGAAAACCCGTCGCTCCCGAGCCGATCGAGCAGGTCCGAGACGTCGCGCGAGACGATCAGCTGGGCGTCGGTGAAGGTGTTCATCAGGAACACCTCGTCCCGGTCAGCGAGAGGGACACGAACATTAAAAATCGAGGGTTGCATAGTCCCGAAGCTTTCTTTTGGTTACCGCCGGCTGAAACGCCGGTGGCCTGCATTGCTCGCGCGCTTCGGCGGGAAGGGGTGCAACCGATATTCCGATAGGCTCAGAAAATGTCCAAAGAGTCCTATCGAGGTATCCAGTCGGCGGGGCGGTCCCGAAAATATTGCGTATGCGATAGGACTCTTTCTTACCGACACAGCCGTGGATATGAGCTGTTTTAGCACAGCAAAGGCTGCCTGGCGGAGGATAACGGCCAATCTGTTGGCCGGTCAGGTCAAGGATTGGCCAGCCTGATCCGTGAGGAGGGACGGGCAGTGGGACTATCGGTCAGGTCTCGGGGGTCTCTCAGGCGTTCCTGAGCTTCTTGGCGAGACCCGACAGATCGAGGCGGGACATCTTGTGCTTGAGCGTGCTCAGCGGGATGCCGAGGTAGCGGGCGGTGGCCGTCACATTCCAGTCTTTCTTCTCGAGCGCGCGCAAGATGAAATTGCGCTCGAAGGTGTCGCACGCCTCCTGAAAAAGCGCCTCGCCGGTCGCCGGGCCTGAATCGAGCTTGGCGAAGTGATACTCGAGCGGCAGATCCTCGTCGGTGATCCACTCCTTGTCGCTGACCGCGACCAGGCGCTCGACGAGGTTCTCGAGCTCTCGAATATTGCCCGGCCACCAGTAGGACGCCAGGATCTTCAACGCGGAATCGGACAGCCCGCGGACCGGCTTGCGGAACTTCACGCGGTAGCGCTCGAGGAACAGCCGCGCCAGCTCCGGCAGATCCTCGACCCGCTCGCGCAGCGGCGGCATCCGAATCGGAATGACGTTGATCCGATAGTAGAGGTCCTCGCGAAACCGGCCATCACGCACGGCTTTCTCGAGGTCGACGTTGGTCGCGACGACCAGCCGGAAGTTGGTGCGAATCGGTTTCGCGCCGCCGACGCGCTCGATCTCGCCTTCCTGAATCGCCCGCAACAGCTTGGCCTGAAGATCGAGCCGTAAATCGCCGATCTCGTCGAGAAACAGCGTGCCCGACGCCGCAAGCTCGAACTTCCCGAGTTGCTGCTTGAGGGCGCCCGTGAAGGCGCCGCGTTCGTGGCCGAAGAGCGTGCTCTCGACGAGCTCGTGCGGGATGGCCGACATGTTCACCGCGATGAACGGCGCGTCGCCGCGGCCCGATTCCTTGTGAAGGAGTCGCGCGAGGAGCTCCTTGCCGGTGCCACTCTCGCCGAGAATCAATACCGTCGCCGAGAGCCGCGCCACCTTGTGCACGATCTCGACGATCTCGCGGACCTGCTTGCTCGGTCCGATGTGGAACTCGCGATCGCTCTGCTCGGCCACCTGCGCACTGAGCGTCATGACCTGACGATTGAGATCCTGCCGCTCGCAGGCATTGCGCACGAGCGACCGCAGTTCGTCGTAGTCGAAGTTCTTGGTGATGTAGTGATACGCCCCGTGTTTCATCGCCTGCACGGCGGTCTCGACTTCGTTGATCGCCGAGATCATGATGCACTCGACCAGGCTGTAGTTCTCCTTGACGATGCGAAGGACGTCGAAGCCGCTGATGCCTGGCAGTCGGACGTCCTGCAGCATCACATCGACCTCCTCCTGGCGGAGGAGCGTCAACGCGGCTTCGCCGGTCGAAACCGTCAGGACTCGATAGTCCCGTCCGAGGATCGCGCCGATCGTTTCGCGCATCCCCTGATCGTCGTCGCAGACCAGGATGGTTTTTGTGGCAGGCGTCATGCGAAGGCGCGATTGTATCAAGTGGCCACCCCGCCAGGGTCAGATCTCGATTTTCTACTCGACTGGGACAGGGAAGTCGAAAATCGTCATCGGACGTCGGCTGAATTGACACCCCCTGAACCGAACCGTTAAGTTAGATCGGTTGTGGCTCTCTGGGTCGTAGCTGGAACTGCCCTTCTCGTCGCTGCCGTGGCGCTGGTGTCGGCCAGGCGGCTGTCGCGGCGGCTCGACGCGCTGAACCAGTCGTACTGGGAACTGCGCTACGACTACACCCGCCTGCGCTCGCAGGTGTCGCGGCTGGACCCCGCACAAGTGCCCGAACAGGTGAACGAGGCGGCTGACGCTCCCGCAGCCACGCCGTCCGTGTCATTTGTCCCGCTGTCGTCCATAAAGAAAAAGACTTGATGCCGACTGAAAACGCCTACGACGTCGTTGTGATTGGCTCCGGGACCGGAGGTTACGTGGCCGCCATCCGGGCGGCGCAGCTCGGTCTGCGGACCGCGGTTGTCGAACGCGCGCCGACGCTCGGAGGTACCTGCCTCAATTGGGGCTGTATTCCGACAAAGGCGCTCCTCGAGCACGCGCACGCCCTCAAGGTGGCACAGGAGTGGAAGGACTGGGGCCTGACGCTCGGCCAAGCCGCGATCGGCATCGACATGGCGCAGGTGCAGACGCGCAAAGACAAGATCGTCAAGGGTCTCACCGGCGGCATCGAGCTCCTGTTCAAGAAGAACAAGATTGACTGGATCAAGGGCAGCGGGCGCCTGGCTGGCAATGGTCGGGTCGAGGTCACCGGTGGCCAGGCGCAGATGCTGTCGGCGAGTCGCGAAATCATCGTCGCCACCGGATCGCAGCCGCGCAGCGTTCCGGGAATCGACATCGATCGAAAGCGGATCATCACGAGCGACGAAGCCATCGGGCTGAAGGAGATCCCCAAGTCGATCGTGATCCTCGGGAGCGGCGCCGTCGGCGTCGAGTTCGCGTCAATCTTTCGCCGCTTCGGGAGCGACGTGACGATCGTCGAGCTCTTACCGCGCCTCGTCCCGATCGAAGACGACGCCGTGTCGGCCGAGCTCGAGAAGTCATTCAAGCGGCAGGGCATCAAGGTGCTGACGGGCACGAAAGTATCGAGCGCCAGGGTTGGCGCCAACTCGGTCGAGATCGAGGCGCAGACCCCAGACGGGACCGCGACGCGGCTCGCCGCCGAATACCTGCTCGTCGCGACCGGACGCGGTCCGGTGACGACGGGCCTCGGCGCCCAGGAAGCCGGGCTGCGGCTCGAACGCGGCTACGTCCACGTCAACAGGCGCTTCGAGACCGGCGTGGCTGGCATTTCCGCGATCGGCGACGTCATCACGTTCGACGCGCCTGGCCATCCCCAACTCGCGCATCTGTCGTCGGCCGAGGGTATCGTGCTCGCCGAGCGCATCGCCGGAGCGGAGTCGCGGCCGATCAACTACGACCAGGTCCCCGGCTGCACCTACTGCGATCCGGAAATCGGCAGCGTCGGCCTGACCGAGCGGGCGGCGCGCGCGCGCGGTTACGACGTGCGCATTGGCACGTTCAAGTTCGGCGTCCTCGCTCGCGCCAGGATTGCCAACGAGATTGAAGGATTCGTCAAGATCGTCGCCGATCGAAAGTACGACGAGATCCTCGGCGTGCACATGATCGGGCCGCGCGCCACCGAGCTCGTCGCCGAGGCGACGCTCGCCCTGCGGCTCGAGTGCACCGTCGAGGAACTCATCCGCACGATCCACGCGCATCCGACCATGTCGGAGGCGGTTGGCGAGGCCGCGCACGCGGTTCATGGCGCGGCGATACATGCATGAACAGCTTCCGGCTGCCAGCTTCCAGCTGCCAGCGAGCGCGAGAGCAAGGCCGGAAGGCGCGGGAAGCCGGAAGCTGGAAGCTGGGAGCTGATTAATGCCCACCAATGTCGTGATGCCCCAGATGGGGGAGTCGATCGCCGAGGGCACGATTGTCCGCTGGATTAAGAAGGTGGGAGAAGACGTCGATCGCGACGAGCCACTCTTCGAGATCTCGACCGACAAGGTCGATGCCGAGATTCCATCACCGGTCGCCGGGCGTCTCGCTGAAATCCGGGTGAAGGAGGGTGAGACGGTTCCGGTCAACAGCGTCGTGGCGATCATCGGCGCGGCGGGCGAGGCGATCATCGCAGAACCCAATGTCAGTCCGGCGCCTGCGGCGAACCCGCCGGCCAGTGCGACCGCTCCGGCAGCGGAGGACGAAGCAGCCGACGCGGACGCAGAAGGTGAGGGCGCCGATGAACCGCACCGGCAGAAGTCATCTCCGGTCGTACCGGCGGATCGCGCGCGAGCACAACGTTGATATCTCAAAGATCCAGGGTACTGGCATCAACGGCCGCGTAACCAAGCAGGACATCCTGGGCTTCATCGAGTCAGGCGGGACCGAGCCGGTTGCGGCGACGGGCGCTGCCAAGAGCGCTCCTACACCCAGCCCAGCGCCGGGTCCCGTTTACCGACCCGGTGAGAGCGTCAAGGTCGTGCCGATGAGCGTGATGCGCAGGAAGATCGCGGAGCACATGGTGCTGAGCGCGCACACCTCGCCCCATGTCTACTCGGTGTACGAGGTAAATTTCGGCCGCGTCAATGCGCTGAGAGAAAAGAAGAAGGCCGAATTCGAGGCAGCCGGCGCAAAGCTCACTTTTACGGCGTTCATCGCCAAGGTCATTGTCGACGCCCTCCGCCAGTTCCCCGACGTCAACGCGTCGATCGATGGGCACAACATCGTCTACAAGAAGGACATCAACCTCGGGATTGCCGTGGCGCTCGAGAATGGCCTGATCGTCCCGGTGATCCGCAACGCCGACGAGCGCAATCTGCTCGGCCTCAGCCGCGCGATTGACGACATGGCGACGCGTGCCCGCTCGAAGAAACTCAATCCGGAAGAAGTTCAGGGCGGTACGTTTACGATTACCAACCCCGGTATCTTCGGCGCCCTGTACGGCCTGCCGCTCATCAATCAGCCGCAAGTCGCGATTCTCGGCGTCGGCGCGATCGAGAAACGCGCCGTCGTCATTGAGGATGCGATCGCGATCAAACCGATGTGTCACCTGACGCTCGGATACGACCACCGGCTGATCGACGGCGCCGAGGGCGGCCGATTCCTGGCGTTCGTCAAGGACCGGCTTGAAAGTTTCGACGAGGCGTGGCTCTAACCGCTCCGCCACTGCGGGCCATCGAAGTTCGCCGGCTAGGGATCGTCAGATACGCCGAGGCGCTGGAACTCCAGAAGCAGCTCGTCGAGGAACGGAAGGCCGACAGGATTCCCGATCAACTCCTCCTGCTCGAGCACCCGCCGGTCATCACGCTCGGAGTCAGGTCCCGCGACGATCGCTCGCACGTGCTCGCGACTCCGGAGACGCTCGAACGAGACGGTGTCGAGCTTTTTGAAACGGGCCGAGGCGGGGACGTGACGTTCCACGGCCCGGGTCAACTCATCGGCTATCCGATCCTGGATCTGCGGCCCGACCGCCTCGACGTGCACCGGTATGTCCGCGACCTCGAGGACGTCATGATTCGCATCGCGGCGTCGTTCGGCGTCGTGGCCGTGCGTCACCAAGGGTTCACCGGCGCGTGGGTCGATACGTCTGGCGGGTTGGAAAAGCTCGCGGCGATCGGCGTCAGGATCGCCCGCTGGATCACCAGCCACGGGTTTGCGTTCAATGTGACCACCGACCTCGATCAGTTCCGGTTGATTGTCCCGTGCGGGATATCCGACAAAGGCGTCACTTCCCTGAGGCAGCTTCTTGGCCGGCCTATTCCAATGGCTGAGGTAGAAGACGCGGCGGTTACCGCCCTCGCCGCGGTCTTTGACCGCCTTCCTCGTGAAATAGGACGCTCCTCGCTCTCCAATTAGGCTAGTTAAAGCTAATATTTACAATAAGTTAACTCCACGCATCGAGGGAGGAATAACCTCCTCGGTCGAGGTGTTCATCTCCTTACGGAGGCCCACAGCAATGCGTCAACAGAATGCGGACAGCCAGCTCATCGGCCGCATGCAGGCAGGGGACGGCACAGCTGTCGCCGACCTGGCCTCGACGTTCGGGCCGAGAATTCATCAACTGGCTCTCCGTTACGTGAAGAACTGGGAAGATGCCGAAGAGGTGACCCAGGATGTCCTGATGAAAGTGTTTCGGAAGATCGACGCGTTTCGCGGCGACGCCGCGCTCTCGTCGTGGATTTACCGGATAACGTTCAACACCGCCATGTCGCGGCTGCGCAGCACGCGCGTCAGTCGCACAACGGAAGTGCAGGCGCCCGATCTCGGCTCAGCCGAACGACCCGATCGGATGCCGTCTGAACCCGCGGACTGGTCGTCGCTCGCCGACGATCAGGTGCTGCGGGGCCAGATGCGGGATCGCCTCATCGAATCGCTTCAGCTCCTTCCCGTTGTGTACCGGGTGCCAGTCATCCTGCGCGATATTCAGGGGCTCTCGACCGAGGAAGCGAGCGCGGTGCTCCACGTGAAGCCACAGACCCTCAAGTCGCGACTTCATCGCGGTCGCCTCATGCTGCGTGAGCACCTCGCGGACTTTGCCGACGGGGTGATGATGCACGCCAGAGAGAGCGTGAAGTCTGAACTGGGAAGCGTGAACTAGCGCCACGGATTTCACGGACAACACTGTGAGCTAGAGCCGCGGATTGCACGGACAACACTGTGAACTAGAGCCGCGGATTGCACGGACAACACTGTGAACTAGAGCCGCGGATTGCACGGACAACACGGATCGGGCTCGTGAGATAGCTTCTCGGCTCAGACTTCGAACGTTCTCTCGAGCGCGTTCTCGAGTGCTGTGCGCTCGTTTGCAGCGAGTGCGGGCTCGAGGACCCGCTCGATGCCTTGGGGGCCGAGCTCGACGGGCATCGATCCTACCGCCGCTCGAACCGGTCCGGCCTCAGTCGCCACGAAACATGAGAAGCGCCGTCGCGTTCCATGCGCGAGCGCCTCGGTGACGCGAGCGGCGGCTGCGGCGAGGGCGTACGGGCCTGGTGGCCACAGACCAGGAATCCGCGCTGAGAGTCTTGCGATTTCATGCGCCGCCAACTGCGACGCTAACGGCTGCCCGGACGCCGTCGCTTCTTCCCACGCCACGACCGCCGCGCGCGGCGGCACGCCGACGATCCGCAGCGAGACCTCGACACCTGATCGATCGAGCGCCAGTCCGGCCAGCGCCCGTAACGCTGATTCGAGCGCCAAGGGCGCCGAACCCAGCACGAGGCGGCGCGGCACGTGCAGTTCGGTCACGCACTTCCCAATCAAATCTCGATGAGACGCGCCTGCGAAGAGAATCGGTGAGTGACTTCCGGCTCGGATCAACTGCCTGACCAGGCTCAACCCGGCCTCGCCCGCGTGCTCGACGCTTCCGGCCGCGCTGTCGGCGAGCACGATCACGTCGGCGCCGACAGCCGATTCGATGGAATCGGCGGCGGTAAGCGTGGTACTGAAGTTGTCGATTGGCGCCGACTGCTGGATGTCGAGGGCCTTCCCCCGCGCGATCGACTCAGCCGTATCGATCAGCCGCACTTCCGCCACGCGGTCGCGCATCGCCAGTGCGTGCGCGACGGCACCGCCAAGCGCGCCGCTGCCGACGATTGCAATGAAACCCATCCGACTCGACTATTCTAATGGCATGAGTACGGCCTCACAAACCTCAGCCTCGTCCGGACTCGCGTCGACTATCGCCATCGTGACCGGCGGCTCCCGCGGAATTGGTCTGGCCATCGCTGCCGCGTTTCTCGAGCGCGGCGCCCGCGTCGCAATCGCCGGACGCGATCAGAAGTCTCTTGACGACGCCGTCTCCAGGTTTTCGACAGACGCGTTGCTGGCAGTCCAAGCTGATGTCGGAAATCCCGACGATGCCCGCAGGCTGATCGAAGCGGCTGTCGCGCGCTTCGGAGGGCTCGACGTCCTTGTCAACAATGCCGGGGTCGGCCACTTTGCGAACGTCGCCGACATGTCCACTGGCGACTGGCGGAAAATCATCGATACCAACCTGAGCGGCGTGTTCTACTGCTGCGCCGCCGCCCTGCCGCATCTCAAACGGCGTGGCGCCGGATGGATCATCAACATCAGCAGCCTTGCCGGGAAGAACCCCTTCGTCGGCGGCGCGGCGTACTGCGCGTCGAAGGCGGGGTTGAACGCGTTCAGCGAGGCCCTGATGCAAGAGGTCCGCTACGACAACATCCGCGTCAGCTACATCATGCCCGGGTCGGTGGCCACCGGTTTCAGCGGGCGTGCCGACGGCGCCGGTGCTGACTGGAAGATTGCGGCAGAGGACGTGTCCGATCTGGTGCTCGACCTGGTGACGTTTCCGTCCCGCAGCCTGCCCAGCCGCATCGAACTGCGGCCGGCACGGCCGAAGAAGTAGTGCCACGAACCACACGCGTCGCGTAGGGCCACGGATTGCACGAATAAACACGGATCGGGCTTGTGAGTTAGCTTGTAGGGTCGAGTCGAACTCCAACGATGCAGACTATCGCGCACTACAACCTCCTGGAGCGGCTCGGTACGGGCGCGCTCGGCGAAGTGTACCGAGCCCGAGATCTGAAGTACGGGCGCACGGTTGCGCTGATGATTCCGCCGCCCGAACTCATCTCCAGTCCAAACCGGCGAGAAAAGTTCCTCGAGCAGGCTCGCGCCGCACAGACGCTCAATCACCCCAACATCGCCACGCTCTTCGACGTCGTTGACGAGGGCGGGCAGTGCTATCTGGCCTACGAGTTTGCCGCCGGACCCTCGCTGCGGGACGAGATGGCGGGTCGATCGGTAAACCTGCGGCGCGCGATCGAGCTGGCCGCTCAGATCAGCGATGCGCTCGCCGAGGGCCATTCGCGGGGTCTCATCCACAGCGATTTGCGTCCCGACAACATCGTCATCACTCCGAAGGGCAGCCCGAAGATCCTCAATTTCGGGCTGACCGCCTGGACGACGAGCGGACAGGCCCGAGCTGCGGCCGCCTCGCCCGATGGGCTGGGCACCGATCCGGAAGGTGTTGCCGCCTACCTGTCGCCCGAACAAGCGCTCGGCGGCGCGATCGACGAACGCAGCGACGTGTTTTCGTTTGGCATTTTGCTGCAGGAAATGCTCACCGGGCAGAATCCGTTCAGCGGCCCGGTGCCGTCGGCGACCGTGATGAACATCGTCAGGCTCACTCCGCCCCTGCCGTCGACTTTGACGCCTGCAGTGCCACCTGACCTCGATGCTCTGGTCGCGCGCGCACTTGCCAAACCCGTGGATGTGCGTGCGGCGAGCGCACTCGCCGTGTCGTCAGACCTGCGCCGGATCGCCGCCGCGCTCGACGCGCGCGAGCGCGCCATTGACCTGCCGCCCGTCCGGGCGCAGTCGGCGAGCGACAAGAGTGCGCTCGGGTGGGTGGTTGGGGCGGTGATGCTGGCGGTGCTGGTTGCGGTGTGGTGGTACTTCTGGGGGACGTAGGCTTCAGTTTCCAGTTTCCAGCTTCCAGCTCAAGCCCGAAGCCCGAAGCCGGGAGCCGGAAGCTGGAAGCGGGAAGCTTTAGATAATCGTGCTGAGCGTGCCCTGGTCGATGTTAGCGCCCGACAGGACGACCGCGACGCGCTTGCCTTGCACCTCGAGCCTGGCCGAAAGGAGCGCGGCAACGCCGACGGCGCCCGCGCCTTCCACGACCAATCGCTCATTCTGCATGACGCCGGCGATAGCCTCGCGCACCTGTTCCTCGTTCACCACGGCGATGCGCGCGACCTCGCTTCTGACGATGTCGAAGGTCACCGTATCAGGGTCGAGGTTGCCTGCCAGGCCGTCCGCGAGCGTTGGCAGGACGTCAATCTCCACGATCCTGCCCGCCTCGAGCCCTCGCGTGAACGGACAGGAGGCTTCGACCTCGACGCCGGCGACCTGGGTACGCGGCGATGCTTCCTTGACCGCCAGGGCGATCCCGGAGATGAGCCCGCCTCCGCCGATTGGGACGACGATCAGATCGACGTCTGGCCACTCGTCGAGGATCTCGAGGCCGATGGTTCCCGCGCCGGCGATGACGTCGGCGTGATTGTAGGGTGAGACGAAGACCGCGCCCTCGCGCTGCGCGTGCTCCTTGGCTCGGCGCTCCGCGTCGTCGTAGTCTCGGCACCGCACGAGCACCGCTCCGCTGGCAGCGATCGCTTCGACCTTCGTGCGCGGCGCGTGTTCCGGGACATAGGCCGTCAGCGACATCCCTCCCGCGCGGACGGCCCAGGCCAGCGCCCGGCCGTGATTGCCCGCTGATGCCGTTACGAGCTGAGGCGGACTCTCGGCATGCTCTTGAGCCATCCTGAGCACGGCGTTGAAGGCCCCGCGGACCTTGTAGGAGGACGTTGGCTGGAGCGTTTCGAGCTTCAAGCGCACGTCTCCTGACGTGCGCGCGCTCAGCCACGGCGAGGCGCGAAGCGGCGTTCGGAGCACGCGGCCTTCGATTCGCCTGGCGGCTGCACGAATGTCGTCGAGGGTCAGTTGCGCGTCCCGCTGGCGAGCAGAATGTCGGCGAGCTGTGTCGCAAAGGCGGAGCGCGCCAACACTTCGTCGGTGCCAACATCCCGGGCGGCTTGAATCCGAGCCGCGTCGACGTGCGAGACGAAGCCAAGCGTGCGGATGGTGTTGAGTTCCGGATCCTGTTTCATCCGCGCGATCGTATCAATCGGCGCCAGCTTCGCGCTGTTCAAGTCGAAGATTGCCAGCGACGGCTTCAACGTTCGCGCTTGTTCGAGCACCTCATCCGGCGTGCGCGGAAATGTCAACTCCACTCCGGCCTGCTTGCCGGTTGTGCGGATCTTTGAGCGGAACAGGAAATCGTCGACGGCCACGAGAATCATGAAATCAGGATACTACGAGCATCCCACGGGACGCGGATCTTGCGGATCTCTAACGGGACGCGAATCTTGCGGCTCTCTCATCAGCGCCAGTCACCCTGGAGGTAGAAGCGCTTCATCAGCTCCGCCGTCGCCAGGTCGTCTACCTGCCAGAGCGACGCCACCACTCGCGGGGCGCCCCCGTACATGAACGCTCGCGCCAGGCCGATCGGTCCCTCGCCGCGCACGTCTTTTCCAAGCGCCGTCTGGCAGCCGCTCAGCACGACCACATCGGCGTTGAGTGTCATGTCGTAGACGTCCGGCAGCATCACGAATCCATCGCGGAGCCGGCCGGTGGCGTCGACCACCGACAGGACGAGACTCGACAGGCTCGAGACTTCCTGGTTGATAACGCCGTGCGTCGCGAAGTGGAGGAAACGGTAGTCGTAGGGTGCCCGGCCCAGCACACGCTCGCGGGTGGCCTCCGCTCCAACGAACGTCGTGACCTCTTGGGGGGCCAGCGAGGCGATGGCGTCCGCTTCGCCGCGCGAGAAGGGCAACCGAGCGAGTGACAGGTTGGGGAGCCGCGATGAGGGCCACCTGGGCGAGAGAAGGCCAGGCCCTGAGCTTCTCCCCCCACCTCACTTCGTGCTCGACTCGTTCACTCGAACTCGATCCTGATGTTGATGACGCAGTCCTGAGCGCGCGCGCGACGGCGACGCGCGTGCGGTGACGCGGCGTAGCCAGGTAGTCCCGTTCGAATCGCTCGTGCTCTTCGGATGCGAGACGATCCGACAGGTAATCGTCAATCAAGTCGTCTTCGGCGTCGCACACTCGACCCAGGAGGTCCGCACGTTCGAAGTACTCGCGTTCGATTCCCGCCCGCTCGTCCTCGGTCAATGCGCTCAGGACGTACCGCCGAAGCTGAGTGCTGTCGGGTTCAGGGCTCACCGGATCGCCTCACATCGCCAGTTTGCTGCACGGCGGCGTCGATTCCGATTTCAGCGGCAGTCGTGGTGCACGTGTGCACACACCGCTCGAGACGATCCCGAACGCGCTGGACACGGTTGCGCAGCGCACTCTCGGAAACACCGAACGTC
Organism: uncultured Acidobacteriota bacterium; assembly: GCA_963773005.1. GTDB lineage: Bacteria > Acidobacteriota > Vicinamibacteria > Vicinamibacterales > 2-12-FULL-66-21 > DATBJJ01. The sequence continues at coordinate 815,693 of CAVYZR010000006.1, read as the reverse complement.
TGCGCGAGGCGTCGGCGGTTGTCGATTCTTGCCCGGCGCTCGGCGACGTAGTACTCCAGGACGAGCGTCCGGCTGTCCGCCGGAAGCGCCGCCAGGCATCGATCGAAGCAGGCGCGAAGCGGTTCGTCCTCCAGGTCCCGAGACACAGGCGCTGATAGATCCGCAATCTCGGGAAGGCCGGCACTGGACAGTGTCGCGGGGCGGCGCTGCCACTCCAACAGCACCAGCCGTGCGATGCCGAGCGCGTAGCTCCGCACGTCCACGATCTCGATCTCGCTTTCCAGTTTTTGGGTCAGCCGGTCGAGCGTCTCGTCAGTGCATTCCTCTGGGGGCCACGCGCCGCGCCAGTCGAAGAACTTCTCGAGCGTGGCGCGCAGGCGTTCGTACTGAGCCGCCGCTTCGTCGGAATTGGAACCGAGTCGCGCCAGTAGACGACTGAAGCCCGTGAGACGGCGCTCGTCGGTGGTGGGACGGTTACGCATGAGGCGGCCGAGGAACCCTTCGAAACCGCTCAGGACGGGCCCTGAAACTCGAATCTTATCGCTGTCGCGCCTCGGCGCAATCGCCGAACTGATCGCGGGTCCAGCTGCGTACAGCATCACATTGAAGAGTGAGAAAAACCCTCAAAACGTGTCGGGCGATACGTTTTCCAGGCATCCATCACTCGTGAGTACCGAGAGTGAAAGAGGTGTCCAATGAAGCTCATCCTTGTCTGCGCGGCAATGTTTGTGCTGGCGACGTCGACACGAATCGTCGGGCAGCTGGTCGACAAGAACAAAGCCCCAAACACTGCAAACGAGGGCATTGCGCGGCCACTCACGGGGGCTCCGTACCCGAGTCAGATCGGCGATGGACGAACGGGCTCAGATGCAAATGCCTCGCAGTGGGTGATCACACAGGATCCGTTCCGCGCCATCCGCCGCGGGCGGCAACTCTTTCAGCGCAAGTTCACGCGCCTCGAGGGGCAAGGTACGGCGATGGGAGACGGCTTCGGCAATATCGAGGTCGATCTCGCCATCGGCGCGGGCCTCTCCGACAGTTGCGCGGGATGCCACGGCCGCCCGCGGGGATCGGCAGGCTTCGGCGGCGATGTCGTCACGCGCCCGGACAGCCGCGACGCCCCCCACCTGTTCGGCCTCGGCCTCAAGGAAATGCTGGCAGATGAAATCACGGCTGACCTTCGCGCACTTCGTACGGCAGCGGTTGCACAGGCGTCGCGGCGCGGATCGCCGGTGACGCGGCGGCTGATGAGCAAAGGTATCAGCTACGGTGTGATTCGGGCGCTGCCAGACGGCAGGGTCGACACCTCGGGCGTGGAAGGCATCGACGCGGACCTGCGCGTGCGCCCGTTCTTCTACCATGGGGGCATGTTCTCGATCCGGGAATTCATCGTCGGCGCGCTGAAGAACGAGCTCGGGCTCGCGATGGCACACGATCCGGACCTCGCCAACGTGCAGTCCGGTGGGGTCGCGAAGACCGCAACCGGCATGATCCTCAACGGCCAGACGGATGCGTTCGAGCCGCTACCCGCCGACGAAGGCGACATCGGCACCGTCGAGCAGCGGACCGCGCTCGTCGACTTTCTCGAGTTCTATCTGTTCAGCTACTTCAAGGCCGGGACCGGCGAGCAAACGCTCGACGTGAAGCACGGGCGCAAGCTGTTCGAGGAAACGGGCTGCGCCACATGTCACATTCCGAACCAGCGCCTCCAACGCGATCGACGGGTCGCGGATGTGGAGACCGTATTCGACCCGGTCAACGGCAACTTCAATCGGCTGTTCTCTACCGCGCGGTTACAACTCGCGAACCCGGCATCGGTCGGGCAGGAAGGCGTCGAGAAAACTCCGGCGAACCAGCCATTCCTCGTCAGGAACATCTACACCGACTTCAAGCGGCACGACCTTGGCTCGGGCTTTCACGAACGCAACTACGATGGGACGCTGCGCACCGAGTTCCTGACGATACCGCTCTGGGGTGTGGGAAACACGCCGCCGTATGGGCACGACGGCCGCAGCATCACCCTGACGGAGGTTATCTTCCGCCATGGCGGCGAGGCGAAAGCCGCGCGTGACGTGTTTGAGGACCTGTCACGATCGGATCGCGACGCAATGATCGCGTTCCTGAACTCGCTCATCATCTTTCCGCCGGACGACACCGCGTCGAATCTCGACCCCGGTGACCGCACGTCGCCGGGCTTTCCACAGGTCCGGCACGGAAGCATCCGGCTGACCGGACTGTTCAACAAGCCAACGATCGTCGAATAAGAAGCCAGAAGTCGTCCACAGCGACGAGCATCATGACGTGAGGATCCCCGTTCCTTCGTTGACACCATTAACTCTGTGGTGAGTACGCTCCGTTGTCTCCGAGATCTCCCTTGCCTCCGGCAGCGGTTCCCGCCGATATAGCGTTCTCGTGTTCGAGATCGCGGTAGCGACGAACGTCGCGAGGAGCGCGGCAATGCCAACCATGCCGCCAACGTCGAACAGCAGGTAGCGGCCGCCGAACAAGGCCACGTCAGGCGCGCGCAGGAGTTGCAACGTGCCGGCAGCCAGAAGAATCCGCAACTCGGTCGGTCCCATCTTCCAGTAGGAAATGCGGAATGTGCCGACCGTATGAGTGGCGAGCGCGATCTCGACGTTGAGCAGGTAGTAGGCAATGAGGAACGCCGCGCCCACCAGAGGCGTCATGAACCCGCCGGCGACCAGTCCCGAGAAGAGCCACAGGATCCCGATCACGTCGAGCACGTGGTCGACGTAGAAACCATAGCGCGGCCGTTCCTGATGCCGGACGCGGGCCACCGTTCCGTCGAGGCTGTCGCCGAACCAGTTCAAGCCGAGGAACAGGACCACCGCGAACAGCGCCAGCGGCCGGGCTGGCGCAACAGCGAACGCGACCCCAGCGCCGAGCATGGCGAGGGCCCCGAGCGCGGTCAGGTGGTCAGATCCGACCGCAGTCGGCAGGCGGCGGGCTATCCAGATCAGACAGCGTTTTTCGACCGCGGCGAGGATGCTGGCGTGAATCCGGTGTTCCCTAGGTGCGGGCGCGTTCGTTCTCATACCCTTCAATGCGAAAATGGGCGCCAGAGAGGCTCATACATGATTCTGGAGTCACGGGCGGTCCCTCCCTTCGAGAAAAATGGCTTCGTATTGGGCTGTGAGGACACCCGGGACGGCGTCGTCATCGATCCTGGCGACGACGTCGAGCTGCTCCTCGAGGCGGTCAGACACCACGGGCTGTCGATTCGCTACATCCTGCTCACGCACGCCCACCTCGACCACATCACCGGCGTCGGCAGGGCCAAGGAAACGCTCGGCGCGCCGGTCGTGCTGCACCGCGACGACAACTTCCTGTACGAGGCGCTCGTGCAGCAGGGACAGGCATTCGGCTTTGATGTCGACCCACAGCCGCCGGTCGACCAGTTCTATGACGGTCAGGGCCCCTGGTCGTTCGGGAAGTACTCGGCGTGGGTCCACCACACACCGGGCCACTGTCCAGGCGGCGTCTGCCTCGCTGTCGGTCGCGACGGCGACGCCAGACGGACGCTTTTCGTCGGTGACACGTTGTTCGCCGGATCGATCGGCCGCACCGACCTGCCGGGTGGCAGCTTGCCGACGCTCCTGCGGTCGATCCGGGAGGTGTTGTTTAGTTTTCCCGACGAGACGGTCGTGCACTCGGGCCACGGGGAGCCGACGACGATCGGGAAGGAACGACGGACGAACCCGTTTCTGAACGCCTACTAGCCATGAACGTTCCCCCCCAGAGTCGTCCTCGTCGTCAGGTCCGCGTGGTCCTGTCGTCGACGGCACTGCTGTCGTTCATGTCGGTGCGGAAAGCAGCCGCGCTGGCTGTTGCGCAGCTGGGTGTTGCGGCGTTCTTCATTGCCGGGACCACGCGATCCACGCTCGGAGACAGCGCCGCATGGTTTGTGCTTGCGGCGGCCGTCGTAGGGGCGTTTGTCCGCGCCATCGACATCGAGAGCTGGGCGTTGCTGATTCCTGGCGGCGTCGTAGCCCGCGTCCATCAGGCGTTTGGCGCCCGAGTGGCCAAAGCCGCTGCCGCCGCCAGCCTGGTCGAACGGCTCGTGCTCGCGGCGCTTGCGTGTGTTGTCGTTGGCCAGTACGCCTCGACCGTCGCGCTGACGGCAATCGCGGGTCTGCATCTGACAGGCTACGTCCGGCCGGAAGACTTTGCGATGGTGGTCGCGGTCCTGATGGTGGGGTTTCTCTGGCTGCGCGCCCGGGTCGGGTTGGATTTGACGTCGGACCGGATTGCCTGGGGCGTGTGGATCTCCGTCGGCATCCTGACCTTCGTCACGTTCTGGGGGCTGGTGAGCCTGACGCGAGGCCAGATTGTTTGGTCGGCGCTGGCGTCTCCGCCGCCGCAGGCGCACGTCACGGGCTGGCAGCCGCTCGACGCCGTGCTGATCTATCTGTTCGGCTTCGCCTTGGCGCTTCCCACGATCGGCGGGGGTGACGCCGTCGCGCGCGCGGCACACGAATTGCGGCCGCCTCGCCTTCAGGCGCTGCAGCGAACGAGTTTGCTCGTCTCGATGGTTACAGTGCTCGCGACCGTGTCGGGAGTCTTCCTGTTTGTCCTGCTGGTGCCGGGGGCCGACCAGGCGCTGTGGACGAACGCGCCGCTGGCGGGTCTCGCCCAGCATCTTGCAGGACCGTGGTGGGTGCGAGACGTTCTTTCAATCGTCCTGATTGGCGCCGCGGTGCTGCTGTTGCTGCCTGCCGTGCACCTGTCGCTGAGCGATGCCGAGCAGCTGTTGCAACGGTTGTCGATCGAAGGCGCACTGTCGGAGCAGTTCGCTTTTCTGCATACGAAGTTCGGCACGCCGTCGCGCGCCATCGACGTCGCCGTTGCCGCGACGATTCTCGTCATGTTTGTCAGCGGCGGGCGAGTGGGCTGGCTGGCGCACGCGTATGCCATCGCCATCATTGCGACGCTTGGGTTGAAGACCGCCGCTCTTGTCCGGTTACGACGCCTGCGCCCAGCAACCAAGCCATTCCAGGCACCTTTGAACCTGCGCCTCGGCGGCCGCGACATTCCGTTGGGACTCCTGGCGTCCACGCTGCTGGTCGGTGCGGGGGCGATAGCGATGATTGTCTTTCGGGATGCTCCGGCCATTGCCACCTGCGCGTTGATGGGCAGCCTCCTCCTGCTTTTCACGGGCGTTGGCCGCGCGACGGTCCTCCCAGTCGCCGCCGAGGACGCTGACGCGTTCGATATTCTGCCGGCCACCGAGGTGTCGCCGGACCAGATGGGGGTTCGGCCGGGCAATGCGCTGGTGCTCGTCCGCAACCCGCATTCTCTCGCTCACGTTGCTGCCGCGCTCCAGACGCCACCAGATCGGGACGTGGTGATGATGACCGTCAGGCTGCTGGGCACCGACGTCGACGCGGACGGCCTCAGCGACGCGACTCCGACAGCGGCTGAGCGGCGCGTGCTCTCAGAGGTCTCGGCCTTGGCCGAGCGGCACGATCGCCCGGTGCGTCTCATGGTGGTGCCCGCCCACGATGTCTTCGCTGCCATTGTCGCGACGATTCTTCGGCTTCGATCGTCGGACGTGCATGTTGGCGAATCGTCGACGCTCTCGGCCGACGAGCAAGCGCGACTGCTCGGCAACGCCTGGGAGAAGGCCGCTCCGGCCGAGCCGCTTGACGTTCGACTTGTCGTCCACCACCGCAGCGGCCGCACCGACACCTATCATCTCGGCGCCCATCCGCCGTCTCTCTCTCCCGGCGATCTCGACCTCATTCATCGTGTGTGGCTCGAGGCGACCAAGGCCATCGGCCCGCACGTGCACCACCACGACGTCGTCAGAGCAGCGCTCACCCAAATGGAACAGCAACTGAACGGCCCACAGCGCGATGAGGCACTCGCCGCCATTCGGCAGACTGCCCGGCGAGCCGACGAGCTCACTCCAATCCTTCGCGCTCGAGACTACGCCCAGTTGCGAGACCTGATGCGCAATCGGCACGCAGGCGACGTCGCGACGCTCCTGACTGAGCTCAGTCTCGAAGACCAGGTCGTCGTGTTCCGTGTGCTTCCCCGGAAGGATGCGGCTGCCGTCTTCGAGTACCTCGCGCAGGACACCAAGAAAACCCTCCTCAAGGCGATGGCTCAGGAAGATGTTGCGGCCCTGCTCAACAACATGGCGCCCGACGAGCGCACGATGTTCCTCGAGGAACTGCCGGCGACCGCGACCCGTGAGCTGCTGACCCTCCTGACCCCAGAAGAGCGGTCGGTCGCGATGGCGCTGCTCGGGTATCCCGAGCGCTCGGTGGGCCGCCTGATGACGCCGAACTACGTGGCGGTTCAAGAGCATTGGACCGTCCGGGAGGTGCTCGACCACGTCCGTACACACGGCCGGGACAGCGAAACTCTCAACGTCATCTATGTCGTCGACGAGCACGGCTTGCTGATCGACGACGTCCGGATTCGCGAGTTCCTGCTGGCGCCGGTCGAACACTTGGTCGCGGACTTGATGGACCGACGATTCGTGGCCTTGAAGGCCAGCGACGATCAGGAAGCGGCAGTGGCCGTGTTCCGCCAATACGATCGCGTCGCCTTGCCAGTGACCGATACGGCTGGCATGCTGATCGGGATCGTCACGATCGACGACGTGCTGGACGTGGCGGAGGCGACAGCCACCCGCGAGATTCAGCGCATCGGCGGGTCGGAAGCACTGGACGAGCCGTACATGCACATCGCGTTCGCGCGCATGATTCAAAAGCGCGCCGGCTGGCTGACGGCGCTGTTTCTTGGCGAGATGCTGACCGCGACTGCGATGGGCGCCTTCGAGGAGGAAATCTCGAAGGCGGTGGTGCTCGCGCTGTTCGTGCCGCTCATCATTTCGAGCGGGGGCAACTCAGGATCTCAGGCGGCGACGCTGGTCATTCGAGCGCTCGCGCTTGGCGAGGTCGGACTCCTCGACTGGTGGCGCGTGATGCGACGGGAGCTCCTCGCCGGCCTGACGCTCGGCACGATTCTGGGCGCGATCGGTTTTCTGCGGATCGCGCTCTGGTCGGCGTTTTCCGACATCTACGGCGCCCACTGGCTGCTGATCGCTGTGACCGTGGCGCTGTCGCTCGTCGGTGTGGTGCTCTGGGGGACTCTGACGGGTTCGTTGATGCCGCTGCTGATGCGCCGGCTGGGCTTCGACCCCGCCGCCTCGTCGGCGCCGTTTGTCGCGACCCTCGTCGACGTGACCGGCCTGGTGATCTACTTCACAGTCGCGATGATCGTTCTGCGCGGGACGCTGCTGTAGCTGTCGACCTGCACGGTCGTCGTTTCACGACCGCGAGACTACGAACTCCACCTTCCCGACGCCCAGCCGGTCGCCGCTTTTCAGCAGCGCCCGGTCGACACGGGCTCCGTTGACGAAAGTCCCGTTCGTGCTGTCGAGATCCACAACTTCCAGATCCGCGGCGCCGGCGGTCAGCCGGCAATGGACGCGCGAGACCAGTGCGGCGTCGACGATGAAGTCGGCGCGGGCGGCCCGTCCGATAGTCTTGATAGCACCGGGGAGAATGCGAAACGTAAACGGACTTTCGACCTGCTCGTCCGTGTTGATCACCCACATCGTCATACGTCTCGATTCCAACCGCCGACGAGTGTCGGCTCAGCCGGACCTCAGCCGAGCAGCTCTTTGATGCGCGCGTGAACGACGGCGCCGTCACGGGTCAGCAACGTGTCCCGAGTGATCTCATCCTCGAGATTGAGAACGAGGGACGGCTGCTTGCCGCCATCCTTACCCCCGCTCGTTCCAATAAGGTGCAGCAGGAATGTGACGATATTCTTCGAGTACATCTGACTGGCGTGATACGGCACGAGCGCGGCCGGATTGGACGGGCCGATGATCGTGACGCCCTTGTGCACGACTATCTCGTCGGGCCGCGTGAGCTCGCAGTTGCCGCCGCGTTCGGCCGCCAGATCGACGATGACGGATCCAGGCTGCATCGCTTCGACCATCTCGGTCGTCACGAGAATGGGCGCCCGCTTGCCGGGAATGAGCGCGGTCGTGATGACGACATCGCTACCGGCGACCACCTTGATCATCATCTCGCGCTGCCGGCGGTAGAACGATTCGTCCTGGGCCTTGGTGTACCCGCCCTTGTCCTCCGCGTCAGCAGACTCGAGCGGGAGCTCGACGAATCTGGCGCCGAGGCTCTGCACCTGTTCTTTGACTGCCGGCCGCACGTCGTAGGCCTCGACTTTTGCGCCGAGGCGGCGCGCCGATGAGATCGCCTGGAGCCCAGCGACACCGGCACCGACGATGAACACGCGCGCGGGCGCAACGGTGCCGGCCGCGGTCATCAACATCGGAAACATGCGGGGCAACTGGTTCGCGGCGAGGAGGACGCCCTTATAGCCGGCGACCGTCGCCATCGACGAGAGCGCGTCCATGCTTTGCGCTCGCGTGATTCGTGGCATCAGCTCCATTGACAGCATCGACACGCCCGTGGCCGCCACTTCGCGAACTGTCTGTGGCGCACCGAGAGGATCAGCGAAGCCGATCACTGTCTGGCCGGCGCGTAAGCCGTTGGCTGGTGGAGTGGCCCTGACCTGAAGGAGGATGTCCGCCTTCAACGCGTCCGCGCGGGAAACGACGGTCGCGCCTTGAGCGGCGTACGCGGCGTCTGTAAACCCAGCCGCCAGACCCGCGCCCGACTCGACAGCGACCTGCAATCCAGCCTTGGTCAGCGCGCCAGCGCCGGCAGGAATGACGGCGACCCGCGTCTCGCCCGCAGCAGTTTCCTTTGGGATGCCGACTGTCATCGGCAGAAAGTCTAATCGATAACGCTCACGGCTGCGACTTCTTCAGCCACGCGGCGATGGTCTCGGCAACTTCCGGGCTGATCGCTTTCTGTTTGAGCTCCGGATACTCCTGGACCGTGCCCGTCACCGCCGGGACGAGAATGTGGTTGAGGCCGGGCACGTGTACGACTTCGACCGGCCCTGCGCCTTTCTTGCGCGCGCGCGCCAGCTCGCCAAGTTTTTCGGCATTCTGCGGCTCGACCACCGTATCGAGGTCGCCCTGGATCACGAGGATCGGCTGCTTGAGTTTCGGCATCACCGCCGCCGGATCGAAGAGGAGGAGGCTGCGAAACCATGGGGTATCCGCCTGCTTGCGCACGTCCTCGGACAACGATTCCCAGCCAGTGCCGCTGACGACGGCGGTTTGAATCTGCTTCTGCAGCGCCACTCGCTGGGCTTTCTCGGCTTCGCTCAGCTTCAAATGAACGAGCTCGCGCTGCTGCTGCTCGAGAATCAGGTCGGCGCCGCTCATCCCGCTCGTCGCCAGCAGCACGAGCGATCCGATCTTTTTCTCTCGCGCGCCCGCAAGCATGGCGATCATGCCGCCTTCGCTGTGGCCGACGACGGCAATCCTGCGAGGGTCGACATCGTCGCGCTTGTCGAGCCATTTGACGATGGCAATGAGGTCGTCGGCATAGTCGCGCTGCGTGACGGTTTCGCTCCGGCCGCCGCTCTGACCGACGGCGCGCTTGTCGAAGCGGACGACGAGGAATCCTTGTTGCGCCAGGGCGCCGGCGAGCTGACTCAGTATCGGGATGCCGGCAACGGTACCGTCGCGATCGAGCGGGCCCGCGTTCGCCACGAGCACCACGGCGGGGTGCCGCAGCCGTCCGAGGACCGGCGGCATGGTGATCGTGCCGGCGATGCTGAAGCCATTGGCTGGAATGGTTACGTCGGAGTCGGTCGGATTCCTTGCGGTCAGTGTTCGGGCGGCGACACCTGCAAGGTCGTTTCGAACGACGCTCAGGCCGTTGGTCGGCATATCGAGCCGGGCGAGCCGAGCCCGACCATCGACGGATACGCTTATCGTGAACGTCGAGCCCGTGCCGTGAACAAGGAGCTCGTATTTTTGCATCTTGACGATGCCTGCGGGCGTCGTCACCGATTCTTCCGAAATGCCTTTGACGCTCACCCGGACTTCGCCCCCGGCTGCCACGTAGGTTGAGAGCTCGGTTCCGACATCTGCGTTGGCGAGCCGTGCCGCGAGCGCCTCGTAGCCTGCGAAGACGTTGGTCGGCAGGACGACGGTGCGCGCGGAAATCTGATCGGTCTTCGAGTTGGTCACGCCATTCTGGGTAATCTCGTTGATCGCGCTGGTGACGGCGAATGATGTCGATATCTGGAGCTTCTTTGGCGTGCCTTTGTCGCCAGGTTTTCCGGCTTGCGTGCCTTCGACGTGCATCTCAATTGGCTGCCAGTCGGCGGTGTACTTGACCTCGAATCGGTTGAGGGTGAAGTCCCCGAGTCGGCCGGTGGAGGAAATGATCCACTGCGAGCCGGACCGGACCAGGGCGACCTGTTCCTGGCCGACGTCAGTTCCACGTATGAAGATGGTGAACATCGCGTCGCCCGGGATTGGCTCGACTTGCCCGCCCGCCTGCCCCAGGAGCGTGGCCGCTGCGGCCGTGGCAGTGGCCAGAGCCAACGCAGCGGTACAATGGCGAAAGAACGTCATCCCCTCAGGATATCAGCCGCCATCCATGATTTCACTCGAACAGTACCGGGCGCTTCGCGACGGCGTGGGGTTTGTCAACAGGTCGGCACGCGGGCGCCTTCGCCTCACCGGAGCCGATCGCCGCGACTATCTGCAGGGACTGCTGACCAACGATATCGCCGCACTCTCGCCCGGCACGGGCTGCTACGCGTGCCTCCTGACCGCGCAGGGCCGGATGATCGCCGACATGTACGTCATCGAGACCGGCGATGCCGTCTTGATGGATCTCGAAAGGGCTGTGACCGCACGTGTGGGAGAACATCTGGCGCAGTTCGTGTTCAGCGAAGACGTTGAGGTCACTGATGTCAGCGAATCGACCGCCCAGCTCGGCATCTTCGGTCCCGACGCCGCACACATCGTGAGCCGGGTCTTCGAGTCGCGCGGTTCGGCGCCGACGACAGCTGCTCTCGAGTCACTGCGCGTGCTCGAGAATCGCACCTGGAATTGGAGCGCGCCTCCAGAGCACTCGACAAGTCCCGTCATTCTTGTCCGACGGGACGACCTCGGAGGGTTGGGTTTCGATGTGTGGATCGGGGCGGAGCATTCAGATGCGCTCGCCGCGGCTCTTCGTGGCGCCGGTGCTCTCGCCGTGGATCCGGAAGTAGCTGACGTCTGCCGGATAGAGAATGGACGGCCGCTGTTCGGACGGGACATGACGACTGACACGATTCCGCTCGAGGCGGGGCTCGAGGATCGCGCCATCAGCCTGACCAAGGGCTGCTATGTCGGGCAGGAGATCATCATCAGGGTGCTGCATCGCGGCCAGGGCCGCGTGGCGCGCCGTCTCGTCGGCTTGACGCTCGATCCGATGGCGAACGCGCCAGCCAGTGGCTCAACCATCCGCGCCGACGATCGCGAGATTGGCCTCGTCACCAGCGCTGCCAGGTCACCCGCGCTGGGGCGGCCGATTGCGCTGGGGTATGTGCGCCGGGATTTCGCGGAGCCCGGCATCGCCGTTACCGTCGTAAACGGTGATCAAGCGATGCCGGCAGTCGTCACGCAATTGCCGTTTGTTGGTGTTTAGACACTAGGTCGGCATTCCTCGCGTGCAAAAAGCTCCTCACCGCAGAGATCGCTGAACACGCAGAGCTCAACTCTAGAAGCCATCTCCTAACCGATCCGTGTTGTCCGTGTGATCCGTGGCTCTCGTTTGTCTGCGCCCTGAGCGTGCTCTGCGGTGAGGCTCTGCCAGCGATCTTTGAGACGGCGACTAGCCGAGATCACCCTGAGCGAGGATCTCAATGAGGTCCGTGTCGGCTGGGGGAAAGTCCAGCGTCGCGAGCTCAGTGCGCGCGACCCAGCGCATCTCCTGTCCCAGGATTGGCCGCGGTTCATCGAGCAGGTCGCACTGGAAGAAGTGCAATTCGACGATGCGTTCGGGATACTCGTGCGCCACTCGGTGGATCTCCCTACCCACTCGAAGCCTGGCGCCGAGTTCCTCGGCAATCTCGCGATGAAGGCACGCCTCCAGTTCTTCGCCGGTCTGGCATTTTCCACCCGGAAATTCCCAATACCCGGCGAGATGCGTGCCTCGAAGCCGGCGCGTGACGAGGAACTGGTGATCGCGTTCGACGACGGCCGCCGTCACCACGAGTCTCGGCGGCGACATCACTGAGCCGCCCGCTCGTGCTCGGGATTGAACGGGTAGGCCGTGCAATTGCGGCGCATCGGACAAATCAGACACTTTGGGTTGCGCGCCGTGCAGAGCGTTGCCCCGAAGTCCATCAAGGCCTGATTGAAGTCGAAGACGTGACGGCGGGGAAGCACGGCGCGGGAGACGTCCCACAAATGCCGCCGCATCGCATGGCTCTTGGCGTCGCCGCGGCCGATGAACACGCGGAAGAGCACGCGGGCGACATTGGTGTCGAGAATCGCGGCGCGCTGGCCAAAGGCGAAGCTCAGGACCGCGCCTGCCGTGTACTCCCCGATTCCTTTGAACGACAGCAGGGTGGCCTCGTCCGAGGGCAGCTGTCCGCCATAGCGGACCATCGATTCACGCGCGATAGCGTGCAGACGCTTCGGTCGGATGTTGTAGCCGAGTGGCCGCCAGGTGTGGGACACGTCGGTCTCCGGCGCCGCCGCCAGGGCCTCGAGCGTCGGATATTTTTGCAGCCACTCTTCGTACTTCGGCAAGACGCGGTCGACCTGCGTCTGCTGAAGCATGACCTCCGACACGAGGATGTGGTACGGGTCCCTGGTCTGGCGCCACGGCAGATCGCGCCCATACCGCCGATACCACTCGAGCAGCCGTCGCCTGAATCGCTGTCTGTCGACCGGGAGGGGAACCTGCTGGGGGGAGCGTTTTGTCGTGCGGGTAACTTTCCGCGCGCGCCGGCCGGAACTCATCGAGAACTCATCCTGCCCCCGCCATGAACGAAGCCACCTATACTTGTTGGGTGAAAATCTACACCAAGACTGGCGACAGCGGTGAAACCGCTCTCCTTGGTGGAAAGCGTGTCTCGAAAGCCGATCCGCGAGTCGACGCGTACGGCGAGGTCGACGAACTGAATGCGTGGTTGGGGTTCGTCCGTTCGATCGGCAGCGATGCCGGGCTGGCGGCAATGCTCGAGAGGATTCAGCGGGATCTGTTCGCGATCGGTGCGCGTCTGGCGGATCCCGGCGGCAAGGTGGCGCATCGCGTCGCGAAGACGGCCGTGACTGGCGACGATGTCAAACGACTGGAAGACTGGATCGACCTCCTCGAATCGGAGGTGCCGGTGCTGCGCCGATTTATTCTCGCGGGCGGATCCCGGGCTGGCGCGTCGCTGCACGTCGCCCGCACCATCTGCCGCCGCGCCGAACGGACGGTCGTCGGCCTCGGCACCGAGTACGTCGAGCCCGAGATTCTCGTGTACTTGAACCGCCTGTCCGATCTGCTGTTCGTCATGGCGCGGGTCGCAAACCGACGGGACGGTGCGTCCGAATTCGAGTGGTGAGCCGCGATCGAGCGATGGCTCGCGCCTATGCGGAGTGCGAACGGCGCGCGCGCGAGCACTACGAGAACTTTCCGGTGGCGTCGCGTCTCCTGCCACGGGCGATGCGGCCGCACATCGCCGCGATCTACGCCTTCGCGCGAACGGCCGACGACTACGCGGACGAGCCCGGAATCGCCACAGACGAGCGCCTGCGCCTGCTCGACGCCTGGGCGCGGCAGCTCGCTGCGGCGGGGTCAGGACGTGAATTTCGCGAATCGTTCACGGCCAGTCCCGATTCACGGGAGTCACCGCCTGACCCCATATTCGTGGCGCTCGGGCAGACGATTCGAGAGTGCCGCCTGCCGGTGACGCTCTTCGAGGACCTGCTGAGCGCGTTTCGGCAGGATGTGACGACACCGCGCTACGACACATGGGAGAGCGTGCTGGACTACTGCCGTCTCTCAGCCAATCCAGTCGGCCGACTCGTTCTGCGGGTCGGCGGTTACGACGATGCCCGGCTCGACGCCCAATCGGACGCCGTCTGCACCGCGCTGCAGCTGGCGAATTTCTGGCAGGATCTCGCGCGCGACTGGGCCATCGGCCGCCTCTATGTTCCGCGCGTTGACCGGACATCTGCGGGCGCGCGTGAGGAAGACGTGGCCGAGCAGAGGATGACGCCGGAGTGGCGCCGCGTGATGAGCCAGATGGTACAGCGAACACGAGCACTTTTCGCCGCGGGCCGCGGCGTGTGCGATGGCGTCACCGGACGGCTCCGCTGGGAACTGCGATTGACATGGCTCGGTGGCTCGCGGATTCTCGACAAGCTCGAGCGGCACGAATTCGACGTGTTCAACCACCGGCCCACGATCGGCAAAGGCGACATCCCTGGTTTGATTCGTGACGCCGTCCTCTGGCGCTGACTGAAAGCTATTTCATGAACAACAGCGCGAACGAGCGGAAGCGAGTGAGCCTGGCGAGCGGCGCGGGGCGTGGGGCCCCCGCGAGCGAGCCAGCAGGGGGGTTCCGGGGGGCGAAGCCCCCCGGATGAGACTATCGACACTGTGTCCCGAGACACCAGCTTCTACTACTCGTTCCTGGTCCTGCCGCCAGCCAAACGTCACGCGATCATCGCCGTGTGGGACTTCTGCCGTGCCGTCGACGACGCCGCCGATGAGGTACCCGAAAAAGAGGCCCGGCCGGGCCCCTCCGCAGCTGACGAGATTGCGCGATGGCGAGGCGAGCTGGCTTCGTGCTTCGAGGGCCGGGAACCTGAGACACGGCAGGGCCGGGCGCTGGCGCCGCTCGTCACGACCTTCCGGATGTCCCGCGAGCCGTTCGAGGCGCTGATCGAAGGCGTCGAGATGGACGTCGACACACGGAGGTACGAAACCTTTGCGGATCTGTATCAGTACCTGCATCCGCGTCGCGTCGGCTGTCGGCCTCGTCTGTCTCGACATCTTTGGTAGTCGCGACGCCGCCTCGCGGCAGTACGCGATCGATCTCGGCGTGGCGCTGCAGCTCACGAACATTCTCCGGGACGTGCGCGATGATCTCGAGAGAGGCCGCGTCTACATTCCCCAGGAAGATCTGCGCGCTGCCGGCTGCTCGGAAGACGATCTGCGCGACGAAGTGGCCAACGCTGGCCACGGGGTGCGGTCTCCGGCGGTCAAGGCGCTGCTGGTACGTCAGGGCAACCGCGCCCGGGACTACTACGCGCGCGCGGCGGGCGTGCTGCCGCGTCAAGAGGCCCGCCGGCTGGTGGCGGCCGAGATCATGGCGGCAATCTACCGCGGCGTGCTCGACGGCATCGAGCGGCGCGATTACGACGTGTTCACCGAGGTCGTTCGCGTTCCGCGGCCGAAGCGCGCCGCGATCGCCGCCTTCACCTGGATTCGCACGTTGCTGCTGCCGGGCATCGCGCGACCACGGGTGTCGACGCCGGCCGCCAAACCCCCATTCGGGAAGCCTCCTTACGGGCAATGATGCCCGACGTGATTATCGTCGGTGGCGGTTTCGCCGGGCTGTCGGCCGCGGCCGCGTTGGCCGACGCCGGTCGCCGAGTCCTCGTGCTCGAGGCGCGGCCCCAGCTTGGCGGACGCGCGACAGCGTTTCCCGACCGCGCTACGGGCGAGCTGGTCGACAACGGCCAGCACGTCTTGTTTGGCTGCTACTCCCAGACCTTTGCCTTTCTGACAAGGATCGGTGCCGAGCGCAACGTCCGGACGCAGGCGGCGCTGAGCGTTCCCTATCTGGATCGCTCCGGGAACCGCTCGGTGCTGGAGTGTCCGGCGCTGCCGCCGCCGCTGCACCTGTTGGGTGCGGTCCTCAAGTGGGACGCGTTGTCATGGGCCGATCGGTTGTCGATCCTGCGGATCGCCCCGTCGCTGCAGGCCGCGAGGCGCGAGCTCGCGCGCAGCGGTCGCGTGGCAGTCGGGGGGGACACCACCGTTTCGAACTGGCTGCGCGACCGTGGCCAGACCGAGAAACTGACGGCCTGGCTGTGGGAGCCGCTCGCCCTCGCGGCGCTCAATCAGGCGCCAGACGAGGCCCTCGCGACGCCGTTCGTGCGGGTGCTGGCCGAGATGTTCGGTCCGGATCGGACGGCCTCCGCGATTGCGCTACCGATCCGCCCACTGCACGCGATGTACGCTGAGCCGGCGCGGGCCTTCATCGAGCGCCGCGGCGGGTCAGTTCGCACCGGCGCGCTCGCGCGCGTGCTGTCGGATGGGACGCGCATCACTGGCGTCGACGTGCGCGGCGAGCGCATTCCTGCCTCACGGGTCATCTCGGCGGTGCCGTGGTTCGGCATGCGGACACTCTTCGCCAGCCCGACGCCGCCACCGCTGGTCCGGCTCGTGGCGGATGCGGGCGCGATGACATCGAAGCCGATCGTCACCGTGAATCTGTGGTACGACCGCCGGGTGATGGATGAACCCTTCGTCGGGCTGCCCGGACGATCGATGCAGTGGGTCTTCGACAAGCGGCTGGCCTTCGGCAGCGAGACCTCACACCTGTCGCTCGTGGCGAGTGGCGCCGACGCGCTGACTGGCGAGCGCACCGAAGACCTGGTCTCGCGCGCCGCGAGCGAGGTGGCTGAGGCGATCCACGGCGCGCGCGCCGCGACGCTCGTGCGTGGAACGGTGATCAGGGAAAAACACGCCACGTTCTCGCTCGCGGCTGGGCAGCCGGCCCGGCCGGCGACGCGCACCAGCCTGACCGGTTTATGGCTCGCCGGTGACTGGATCGACACTGGTCTGCCTGGGACCATCGAGAGCGCAGTACGGAGCGGCCATTCGGCCGCTCAAGAAATTCTGAATGCTGAATGCTGAATGCTGAAGTAAATTCAGAATTCACTTCAGCATTCAGCACTCAGCATTCAGCATTGCGGATGAAATCAATCATCGTTCACTACTCCGAGATCGCACTGAAGGGCAGGAACCGGCCATGGTTCGTCTCGCGCCTGGTGAAGAACATCCGCGAGACGACCTCCGATCTCGACGTGCGCCAGGTGCGAGCGCTCCAGGGGCGGATCGAAGTCGTGCTCGGGGCAGACGCGGATTGGGAAGCCGTGCGCCAGCGGCTGGGGAAGGTATTCGGCGCAGGGAACTTCGCCCGCGCCGGGCGCGCGCCGCTCGACCTCGACGCGATCGCGGCCGAGATTTTGCGCGATCTCGAGCCGGAGAATCCTCGATCCTTCCGGGTCTCGGTGCGGCGGGCGGATAAACGATTCCCGATGACCTCGCCGCAAATCGAGCGCGAGGTTGGCGGCCGAATCAAGGAAGCGCGCGGCTGGCACGTCGATCTCGACGACGCCGAACTGACGATTCACGTCGAGACGCTGACGAACGAAGCGTTCTACTTTTTTGGCAAGCATCCGGGCGCGGGCGGCTTGCCCGTCGGAGCGAGCGGCCGCGTTGCCTGCCTGCTGTCGGGCGGAATCGATTCACCCGTGGCGGCGTGGCGTCTGATGCGTCGCGGGTGCCGGGTGCTGTTCGTCCACTTCCACAGTTATCCCATCCTATCGCGCGCCTCGCAGGAGAAGGCACGCGAGCTCGTACGACTGTTGACCGAGTTTCAGAACCGGTCGCGGCTCTTCCTCGTGCCGTTTGGCGAAATTCAGCAGCAGGTCGTGCTGTCGGTGGCGCCGCCGCTGCGCGTGGTCATCTACCGCCGGCTGATGATGCGGATTGCCGAGGCAATCGCCGCCGCGCATCGCGCCGGCGCGCTCGTCACCGGCGAGGTCGTTGGCCAGGTGGCGTCGCAGACAATCGAGAACATGACCTCGATCAACGAGGTCGCCACGCTGCCGGTGCTGCGGCCGCTCGTCGGCATGGACAAGGAGGAGATCACTGCCGAAGCGCAGCGCCTGGGTACCTACCCGATCTCAATCATTCCCGACCAGGATTGCTGCACGCTCTTCACGCCAAAGCATCCCGCTACCAAGGCGCGCCGCGCCGACGTGCTCAGAGCCGAGCAGTCCCTCGCGATCGACGAGATTGTCGGACGTGCGGTCGCCGCCGCCGCCGTCGAGCACTTTCAGTTTCCTGTAAAATAGCTGCGCGCCGTGATCGTCTGGCGCGACAAAAATGTACCTTTTGGTAAGGCCGAGCCCTCGAGGCGGAGCCCGCCGGGATCTGAGGAGAAGCACGTGAAGTTCACACCGGGCAAACTGGCTGGCATGAAAGCCGTTGCAAACGACAGAGGCGTCATCGCCGCGGCGGCCATGGACCAGCGCGGGTCATTGCAGAAAGCGCTCGCCAAAGAGAAGGGCGGTGCCGTCGGTGACCACGATATCGAAGAATTCAAATCGCTCGTCACCGAGGTCCTGACGCCGCACGCGAGCGCGATTCTCCTCGATCCGGAGTGGGGCCTGCCCGCCAGCAAACGGCGCGCAAAGAATGCCGGCCTGCTGATGGCGTACGAAAAGACCGGCTACGACGCCACCGCGAAGGGCCGACTGGGTGATTTGCTCGACCACTGGTCGGTGCGCCGCCTCAAGGAAGCGGGCGCGGACTGCATCAAGATCCTGCTCTACTACACGCCGTTCGATCCCAAAGATGTCAACGACCAGAAGCACGCGTGGGTCGAGCGCATCGGCGACGAGTGTCGCGCCAACGACATCCCGTTCTTCCTCGAGTTCGTCGGCTATGAAGAGGGCGCCGATGAAAAGGGACTCGAGTTCGCCAAGAAAAAGCCGCAGATCGTCACCGGCAGCATGGCCGAGTTCACCAAGGACCGCTACGGCGTCGACGTCATGAAGGTCGAGATGCCGGTCAACATGAAGTTCGTCGAGGGCGCGCAGTCGTTTGGCGGACAGAAGGCGTACTCGAAGCAGGAAGCGATGGACTGCTTCCGCCGTTCAGCGGAAGTCGCCACGCGTCCCTTCATCTACCTGTCGGCCGGTGTCAGCAACCAGGAGTTCACCGAGTCGCTCGAGCTCGCGGCCGAAGCCGGAACCCGGTTCTCGGGCGTCCTTTGCGGACGCGCGACGTGGAAGGACGGGATCGCGGTCTACGGGAAGAGCGGCGCCGACGCATTCCGGAAATGGCTGGAAGTCGAAGGCGTGAAGAACATCGGCAACGTGAACGCGCGGCTCAAGCCCGCGCATCCGTGGTACGAGTTCTACGGCGCGAAGTCAGCGGACCAACTGGCGTAACAAAGTCAGCCCCCAGTCCACGGTGTCGTCGCTCGTTGCCTGCGGTCAAAAGCTTTTCACCGCGGAGGCCGCAGAACGCAGAGCCATAGTTGAATTCTCTGCGGTCTCGGCGTCCTCAGCGGTGAGAGGCTCTTGCAGGGTCAGTTCTTCTTGAGCACCTCGACACCGCTCACCTTCCCGAGGCAAGTGTCGCCCGAGTAGGGCACGCGGATCGAGTCGACGCCCAGTTCGGCCGTGCCGGTCAGTGCGATTGGGCACGACGGCAATCCTGGCACTGACGCGGTCGCTTGCGCGTTCCAGGTCACGGTCGATCCCGACAGCGTTCCGCTGGCATTGCCCGACACTTTCAGACCGCCGGTACAGGTCGCGCTGAACGTGCCGCTCGCGGTGTTGCCAGTCTGCTGCGTCACGTTCCACTTGAAGTCCGAGCAGGCGCTGGACGACGGTACAAGGTTCGACGACGTCCAGTTTCCAAGGAGCGCCGAAACGCCGGTAGCCGTCGGGCCGACCGTGCTCGTGCGCTCGTAGCCGAGGCAGGCAGACGAGGCGGTCGAAAAAGCAAGGCAAAGCGCCAGAAGCGCGTATCTCATAATCTGAACCCGAATTTCTGAAAAGTGACCAGTTGCGCGCCACGCGGCCGTCTTTCAGGCGCACCGCCGGCCGCGCAACATCTGAGCGTGTCGGAGCTTCGCAGGGTGGAGGCGAGAAGTATACCACTTGCTTTTGCGAGGCCTGTGCGCAGAAGTGGGCAGCCCCACCCGCTTTCCTATTTCAGTTTTGAGCTCGTCCCCTCGGTTTTGAAATAGCGCTCAGCTTTGAAATAGTCCCGCAGCGCCTCGGTCGTGCTGCGAAACGCCAGGCTGTCCCAGGGGATCTCCTCTAATCTGAACAGCCCGGCCTCGAGACACTCATCGTCGCCGCAGAGTTCCCCGCCGAGCGCCGTCGCGGCATAAACGATGATGATCGGCGAGCGCCCGCCGTAGGAGTAGATGTTCACCAGCCCGTCGATTCTGATCTCGAGTCCCGATTCTTCACGCGCCTCGCGAATCGCGGCGCTCATGACCTCCTCGCCCTGATCGACGTAGCCGCCGGGGAACACCCACAGCCCATAACCAGGCTCGATTGCCCGTCGCACGAGCACGAGCTGATCGTCCGAGGCGCGAATGATGGTCCCGACGGCGACCTTCGGGTCGAGATAGACGACGTGACCGCAGGCCGTACAGACCGGACGTTCCGGTTCGGTCGCCTTCAGAAGGCGTGTCTCGAGGCGACCGCCGCAGGACGGGCAGAAGCGGTAGGCGACCGGTTCCATCGCTGACGAATATAATCCGGTTATGGCGATTCTCAAGGTCGCGCGCATGGGCCACCCGGTGCTGCGGGCCCGGGCGCGTCCGATCGAGCCGGCGCAGATCGGCTCGCCGCGGATTCAGCAACTGATCGACGATATGTTCGAGACCATGCAGGAGTACCAGGGGGTCGGGCTCGCAGCGCCGCAGGTTCACGAGAGTCTGCGCGTGTTCGTCGCCGGCTTCGCGCCCGACGATGAAGACGATGAGTCCGCCCGGGGAGTGCCACTGATGGCGCTCATCAACCCAGAGATTACCCCGGTCGGCCCGGACCTTGTCGAAGACTGGGAAGGGTGCCTGAGCATTCCCGATATCCGCGGCCGGGTGCCGCGGTCACAAAAGATTTCTGTTCGCGCCTACGACCGGCGCGGCAAGCGGATCGAGCTGAAAGCCGCCGGGTTCACCGCGCGGGTGATCCAGCATGAGACCGATCATCTCGATGGCGTGCTGTTCTTCGATCGCATGAAGTCGTTCCAGACGCTGACCTTCCTCGATGAGTTCGGCCGCTACTGGACCGGTCCAGAGAGCGAGCCGGTCAGGGTCGAATAACGATGCAATGCTGAATGCTGAGTGCTGAATGCTGAAGTGAATTGTGAAGCACTCTTGCGAAGGTCGAACCTACCTTTCGAATTTGGCAATCATCAATTCATTCGCGATTCACTTCAGCAGTCAGCATTCAGCATTGCCATGCGCGTTCACGCCTGAGTCCGCTTGCGTTCGAGAGCGCGCTCGGAGCCCAGCCTTTCGAGCTCCACTTCACTGTGGTCGGTGAACTGCATCGCCGCGGCAATCGCGCGGTGGCCGGCCTGCTCGGCGATGAGCGTGTGCATCTGCTGGCAGACCCGGCGGTACGCCGGATGTCCTTGCGGCGCGCTGCGCAGCTCGATGACGTGCATTGCCTCACGCGCGTTCATGTCCATGTAGAAGCGCACGCGGTAGGCCATGGCCACGGCGTACGGTGCGACCTCGCGCAGACCCGCATCGGCGAGCGCCTCGTGCAGATCGGCTGAGTCGTCCATCACGCGTGCCCAGTCATCCTGGGCGCCCGCTTCGCGGATCGCATCGGGTTCGATGAATCCGTGGCGAGTCGTCAGCGGCTGCCACTCGAGCGTGAGCAGCCGGTGCCGCTGGAGATCGCGGAATGCGCCGTAGTCGGTCAGGATGTCGAACCGGTATGTCGTTCGTTCAAATGCCCGGCCGGGGCGATGCCGCCGATTCGTCCTGTCCCCGACGTAGGCCCGGAGCACAGAGGCCCGCTCGTCGGCTGACATCCGGCGGGCAATCTGCATGAGCTGATCGTCGGGCAGTTCTGAGGCCGCGTAGAGCGCGGCGGCGACAATCCTGACCTCGCCATCGGCGTCGAAGTCGGTCAGCGTGACTTCGGGTCTCGGTTCCGGGGCGCTGTCGTCGAGGAGTCCGGCCGCGACTTCGGCCGTCAGGCGGCGCGCGTCAGCCATGTAGTCGCTCCAGCGACCGCCACGTTCAACCTGATCGACTCGCACGAGAAATGCGGGGATGACTTTCCGCAGTTCGAGGAGCATTTGGTCGGCGCAGTCGCGGGCCTCGGCCAGCGGGCTCGCGCGAAGCCGCAGCAGCAGCGCCTCGAACGCCTGGCCGGTGCCGTAAATCCCAAGGTTCGACTGCGTCGCAGCAGGCAGCAGGCCTCGCAGGGTGTCGAGCACCTTGGCCCGGATCGCCGATCGATGGACGGCCTCGGAATCAGAGGCGCTTCGCGGGTAGCGAGCCGCGAAGTAATCCTGCATCGGCGCGATCCAGTTGGCATAGCACTCGAACGCACCATCCATCGTCCGGATGTAGTGATCCTTCAGCGCGCCGCCGGTGATCTCGACCGGGACGTGATAGCGCCAGCGGCCGTGCAGGCGGTCGGTATACGGCACGTACCGTGTCGATTGCTCGAGGTAGGCCATCAGCCGTCCCCATTCGAGCAGTTTCGTCAAGACGTTCGAGACGTATTCGCATGCGATGTGCGCGCCGCCGAGCTGCGCGACCGAGTCGTCGCCGTACTCATTGAAAACCTTGTCGAAGAGCTTCTCGGCTCTCGCGACGCCGACCGTCTCGCTGCCGGACGGCGACGCCTGATCCATGACTTTGTCCGCGAACTCGTCGAGAAACAACCGCCGGAGCGACTTGGCGGATCGTGAATACCTGGCGAACAGCGCTCCCTTGACGGTTTCCGGCAGGTTGGTGAGCACGAAGACGTGACCATCGAGGTTCGTGAAATAGGGCGCAAGCCGCGCGCGCTCGGCGTCGGTGAACGCTTCGGCCGCTGACGTGGGAAGTAGCACGTCGAGATTGTAGACTAGCTGTCAGCTGCCAGCTACCAGCTGCGAGCTTCCAGCTCCTGGCACCGAGCTGAGTATGAAGTTGAAGACGCTCGCAGCAGGAAACTGGAAGCTGGAAGCCGGAAGCGAGAAAGAACCATGTCCCCCATCTACTCGCACCGTATCGACGTCCGCTTTCGCGATTGCGATCCGCTGGGCCATGTCAATAACGCCGTGTATCTGACCTACCTCGAACAGGCTCGCCTGCACTGCTGGCGCGCGCTCTGGAGATTCGGTGAGGCCGACTCGTCGATTCCCGGCGTAATCATGGCGCGCGCGGAGATCGACTACCGGCGGCCCGCGCATTTCGGGCAGACGCTCGAGATCAGGATCTCCCTCGCGGCGATCGGCAGAACGAGCTTTACCTACGACTACGAGATTGTCGACGAGGCGAACGTGCTCGTCGCATCGGCGCGGACGGTCCAGGTGATGTACGACTACGAGGCGGCCAAGCCGGTGCCGATCCCTGACGACGTCCGGCAAAAGATGCGAGAAAGTTGAAGTATTCGGCGATATTGTGAAAGAGTTCACATAATGTCGATGCTTCGCCGGCGCTGGTCCGTCCTCGCCGCAGGCGTGCTGTCATCGGCCCTTGTCGTCCCGTCGGCTCCCGCGGCGCGCCAGGCTCCGGCGGTGACCGCCGAGTCCGTCGCCCGCCAGATTCAGGACCGCAACATCGGCCGCGACTCAAGATCGGCGATGCGGATGAAACTCGTCGATCGCCACAATCGGGTGCGCGAGCGCGCCCTCGCCCTCATCAGCTTGCGCGGTCGCGATGCCCCAGGCGCGCTCCCGTCGGCGCCGGATGGCGACCGCCTGCTCATCCGTTTCAACTACCCGAACGACATCCGCGGCACCGCCTTCCTCGTCTGGGAGCACCCGGACTCGGACGACGAGCGGTTTCTCTACCTGCCGTCGCTTGGCCGGGTCCGCCGGATCGCCGGGACTGAAGCCCAAGAGAGCTTCGTTGGCAGCGACTTCACCTACGAGGACATTGGCGGGCGCGAGTTCGACGACTACAGCTATTCGTTTGCTGGTCCTGACGGCGAGAACGCGTCGTGGTCGCCGGCGGGAGGCGGCGCGGCGCGCCCGGCTTGGCGCCTCGAGTCGCGCCGGAAGGCCGCGTCGGCGGAGTTTCCACGAGTCGTATCGATGGTCCTGAAGGAGTCCCTCGTCGTCGTCGGTGCCGATGTCTATAACCGCCGCAACGAGAAGCAGAAGGTCTATACAGTGCGGCGGCTCGAGCAGATCGAGAACATCTGGACGGTGATGGAGTCCGAGATGACCAACGCGCTCGAGAAGACGCGCACCGAGCTCGTGGTCGAGACGATGGACTACAACGTCGGCTTGAAAGAGGCTGACTTCAACCGGCGCGAGCTCGAAACCTTTCGGCCAGCTCAGGGCAGGGCCGACAAGTGAGTCACGCGCTTGCCGGCTGGATCTATCGCTGGCGCTTTCCGCTGTCGATCTTCATCGTGGTTGGCGCGATCGCACTGGCGCCGCGCGCGAACATCACGGAAATCGACAACGACATCACCGCGTGGTTCTCGAAGGACGACCCTGTCTATCGCGACTACGAGCGCTTTCGGACGGAGTTTGGCGGCACACGCGCGCTGATCATCGCGCTCAAGGCCGATTCGCCCGATCGCCTGTTCGCCCGCGACACGCTGCAGACGATCGAGGCGATCACCGGCGACATCGAGCGCGTCGACACTGTTCAACAAGTCAACAGCCTGTCCACGGCCACGATCGTCGAGGCGCTGAAGGGTGGCGACGCCGAGGATGGCGGTCTCGAAGTCCGTCCACTGCTCGACGGCCTCGCTACCCGCGACCCGGCTGACATCCGCCGCCGCGCACTCGCGGACAATCTCATCCGCGGTGACCTCGTCTCGGAAAATGGCTCGACGACGGCGATCATCGTCTTCTTCGACGAGGACCGCATCGACGAGGTCCGCGCCGGTGTCATCCAGAAAATCCACGACATCGTCGATCCACGGCTTCCCGCTGGCGTCCGCGCCTACTACAACGGCAGCCTCGAGATCAGCGAGACCTACAACCGCATCACGCTCGACAACCAACGCAAGTTCACGCCACCGATCCTGCTCTTCACGGTGCTGACGATCTACCTCTCCTTTCGGTCGTGGCGCAAGACGTTGCTGGCGATGTTCGCGGTGCTGGTCAGCCTGCTCTGGACTCTTGGCCTCTACTCGTTGATGGGTTTCAGCTTCAACGTCCTGGCGAGCCTGCTCGTGCCACTCATCGTCGTCCTGGCGATCGCCGACGACGTGCACATCATGCAGCACTGGGACGAGGAGCGGCGGCACGGGGGTAAAGAACAGGCGTTCAAGGCAACGGTCGCGCACCTGACGGCGCCACTGCTTGGCGCGAGCGCGACGACGGCGCTCGGCATGCTCTCGCTCGCGACGAGCAACGTCGTGGCGGTGAGGTCGTTCGGCGTAGGAGCCGCAGTCGGGATCATGGTGGATTTCGTGATCTCGCTCGTTCTGATGCCGACGCTGCTGTCGCTCGTGAAACCCGAGACGGCCGAGGCGCCGCACGAGAAATACTTTCTGGGGCCACTGAAGACCATCGCGCGATTGTCGTGCGCCCGTCCGAGACGTGTGCTGGCAGTCTCGGTTGGGCTGGCCGTACTCGCGTCGCTTGGCATTCTGCAGCTGCGGGTCGACACGAATCACATCAGCTTCTTTAGTGCGAACCACCCGCTTGGACAGTCGGCGGCCGTCATTGATAAGGAACTTGGCGGCGTCTACAGCTTTCAGATCATGCTCGAGGGGCCGCCTGAGTCGCTGAAGACACCCGACGCGCTGCAGCGCGTCGATCGTCTTGAGGAAGCGCTGAGACGGTTCCCCTACGTTCGCAAAGTCACGTCGGTCGCCGACTACGTCAAGCGGATAAACATTGAGCTCAACGATGGACGGGCCGACGCGAATGTCGTGCCCGCCGATGCCAACACGATCGCCCAGGAGCTATTCGTTTTTGCCCTCGGGGGCGAGGGCCGCCACGAGCTCGAGCGCGTGGTCGCGAGCGACTACTCGCGGGCCCAGATCTCGATCAAACTGCAGTCGATGAGCTCCGACCAGGTCCTCGAGCAGGTCGAAGAGGCGGATCGAATGGCGAAGGAGACGTTCGAAGGGACGGGCATTACCGTGCTGACGACCGGCTCAGGGCGATTGTTCAGCACGCTCGATCACTACCTCGTGATGTCGCAGCTGAGCAGCTTCGGCACAGCATTCTTTACGGTGTTCGGCGTCATCTTCCTGGTCTTTCGTTCGTTCAGATTTGGGCTGTTGACGATCGGCCCGAATCTGCTGCCCGTGCTCGCCGTGCTCGGCGTCATGGGCTATCTGGGCATTTCCATGAACGTGGCGACGGTCATGGTTGCGAGTGTTGCGCTTGGAATCGTCGATGACGACACGATTCACTTCATCAACCGTTATCGGCGCGAAGCGGCCGCCGGCAGATCGACCGATGAGGCGATCGAGATCGCGACCGCACACGAGGGGCGTGCCTCGCTCACGACGGCGCTCATCAACAGTGCCGGGTTCGGCGTCCTGCTGTTCTCGGAGTACAAGCCGACGGCCTGGTTCGGGGGGCTGCTGGCCTTGACGATGCTGACGGCGTTTCTCGCTGAAGTGTTCATTCTTCCGGCGACCATCAAGCTGTTGCCACGCGTGTTTGGCGCGGAGGCGCTCCGCCCGCGGCGCCCTCAGGCCGCGTAGCCCTGCCAACGGCCTTGAGAATGTGGTTTTCCGTGCCGGCCATCCTCTTCGCTCTGGTGATGGTGTTGGCGCCGGCACGGCCGGCGTCTGCACAGCGCCCGACCGGTGCCGTGAGCCTGTTTGCTGACTATTTCCCGAACCAAAACGGCGCCACCGAGTTGCGCGCGCGGCTCTTCGTCGAAGAGAAGATCGAAAGCGAGCTCGAGCAGGAGTCACGTCTCGTCGTCACCGCGTCTGGCTTTGTCGAAGGGCTGCTGTCGAGACGGCTGACGCCCGGCTCACGTACCGAGCTCGAGGCGGTCAACGACGCCATCGTGCGCGTCCTCGACGGCAACGTCGAGTGGCGCAGTCAACGCGTCGACCTTCAGCTTGGATACGCGCGAGTCGCCTGGGGGAAACTCGACGAGATCCAGCCGACCGACGTGATCAATCCGCTCGACGTGTCCCGATTTTTCTTCGAGGGTCGCAGCGAGGCGCGACTGCCGATGTTGCTCGCGCGGGCGCGCGTCCATCTTTCTGAGAGCGTCACCGTCGAGGGCGTGTATCTTCCCGACTTCAGGCGCGGGCGATTCGACCAGCTCGACGAACCGACGTCGCCGTTCAACCTTCCGGTGCAAGTCGCCGACGATTCCGTTGTGTGCCTGGCGATTGGTTGCCCGGTCGCGGCGATTCCGGTATCCGATCGCGCGCCGGCATTCACGATCGTCAACGCGCAGGGAGGCGCGCGCGTGTCGGCAACCAGCGGACGAGTGGACTGGAGCCTGTCGGTCTTTCGTGGGTTTGAGAGTTTCGGACTGTACACCCTCGAAGGCGCGCTCGCGCCGCCGCCGGCACCGCCGCCAATCGTGGCAGTGGTCTACCCGCGCTTCACGATGATCGGCGCTGACTTCGAGTCGGTGCGGGGCCCGTGGGGCGTGCGCGGTGAGGCCGCCGCGTTCGTCGAGGACAACTTCCAGTCGCCGGATCTGCGGGTCCTGACAGGCCACTCGTTCGACGCCGGCGTCGGCGTCGATCGACGAGCCGGGGACTACACGCTGAGCGGCACGGTGCTCGTCCATTCGGAGTCCTACGACGGCCGGCTGTCCCTTACCGACAGCGCCGGCGGGCGTGCCGACGTCTCGCTGGTCGTGTCGGCCGACCGAACGTTCTCCCGCGAGCGCTATCGCTTCAGAGGATTCGGTGTCTACAATGCGACCGACGCCTCTGGCTTCATGCGCGGCATCGGAATGGCCAATCTGCGCGACAACGTCGCGCTCGAGGCGTCGGTCGGCTGGTTCGCTGGCACGAGTCGCGACCTGATCGGACGATTCGGGGATAGCGACTTTGCCTACGTGAGGGTGAAGTACTATTTTTAGGGCGTTCAAGGTCGCGGAGGCACCGAGCCAGGGATCAGCGATCAGGGATCCAGGGATCCGGCCACGCCCCAACGCAGATCCTTGGCCGTGTGATTCGATTGCCCCGAGCCCCTGGTCCCCGATCCCTGATCCCAGATCCGTGCCTCCGGACATGCAGCACATACTGCTCCCAGCTAACAACGCCTCGACGTGGACGGGACCGACTGGTAACAACACCTGGTTGCTGCCAGGCCGTACGCCGACGCTCATTGATGCCGGCGTCGGCAATCCGGAGCACATCGAGGCTATCGCGCACGCGCTCGACGGGCGCCCGCTCGCGCTCGTGCTCCTTACTCACGGTCACTCGGATCACGTCAACGGCGTGCCGGCGATCGCTGCTCGCTGGCCAGACGTGCGAGTCAGGCGATTCGGTAGCGGCGACCATCCGCTCGAGGACGGTGCAGTCATTGCTGCCGGCGATGGGAGCGTGACCACGCTCCATACACCTGGTCACGCTCCCGATCATTGCTGCTTCCTGGACGGCGACGTGTGCTTTTGCGGGGATCTGGTTCGGCTTGGCGGCACAATCGTGATTCCCGCCACTCGCGGCGGTGACCTGTCGCAGTACCTCTCGTCGCTGCAACGGGTGCGCGAGCTTCGCTCGGTGCGGCTGCTGCCAGGGCACGGGCCAATCATCGACAATCCCGCGCAGGTGATTGATGCGTATGTGCGGCACCGCGCGGAGCGCGAAGCCGAAATCATCCGGGCGCTCGACGCGGGGTTCGACACACCGGAGCGCATCGCCTCGTCAATCTACACCGGGCTGCCGCCCGCGCTCGTGTCGGCCGCGGTCGACAGCGTGCTGGCCCACCTCGTCAAATTGAAAGTGGACCGCAAGGCCCGGCAGGACGGCGATCGCTGGACGCTGAACTGAGAAACGCCTGTCGTTGGTTTACGGTCAGGCCGGCTGAAATCCAGGAGGCAGCTCTGGCAAGCGCTCACCGCGCCTGGCTACCTTGGGCATGGCGTCCCGGATGACCTGTTCGAGTTCCTCCAGGTAAGCCAGGAACCGATGGCGGCCATCGGTGGAGAGCCGGCAGAGCGTTTGTGGGCGACGGTTCTCGAACCCTTTCCACACCTCGACCAGGCCGGCTTCTTTCAGGACGTCGAGATGCCGGCTCAAGTTACCGTCCGTCAACGCGCAGAGCCGCTTGAGATCCGAGAAGAGGAGGCCTTCGGGTCGCATTACGAGCGACGTCATAATGCCCAGACGTGCCTTCTCGTGCAGCACGCGTTCGAGGCCGTCGTACGCAAAACGCCCAGGCTGCGACAGCTCGGCCGGTTTTTTCTTCTTCATGATCTCATTGCCACTCTTCCCGCTCGAGGTTCCAGTACAACACGGCGGCGGTGAATAGTTGGCCAACGCCGAACGTGCCGCCGACCGCCCACGGGTTGAGCGTCTCCGTTCCGAGCGCGGCCCAAAGCAGCACAGCGCCGGCCGCATAAAAGTAGAGAGCCACCCATCCGCTCGCGCGCACCAGGTACGGGCGCGACGCAAAGATGCCAAGACCGAACACCAGCGCCCAGACGCCAGGCAGCAATCGGACCAGTCTCGGGCTCGACTGCGCGAAGCTCGCTGTCAGAAGCGCGCCGGCACACAGGCTGGGCAGCAGCTGCCCGAACACGCGTCGCGTGCGCCGTCGGGTCATTGTCTCGTCGTGGACGACGTAGTTGTAGATGGTTTCGCTGACGCCGACGAACCCGGCGAGGGCAGCGACGATGACCCAGTAGATGACGAATCCGATCGGATCGGCTGAGAGTCCGGTCGGTTGAAACCAGGCCGCCGCGAGGCCCACTAATCCTGACGCGGCCACCGGCAGCGCTCGATAGCCGCGATAGACCTCAGCCTTGGCGGCTTGGGCCCGGATTTCAGCAATTTGCGCCAGCGCCTGCGGCAGTTCCATCGTGTTACCCCTCTAACTTTGCACAACAAAGTGAATTCGTCAACCCCGGACGGGATCCCCCGACTTGTGCTCACAAGTCTGCAAACAGGAGATCAGGAGACTAGGAGGAATTAATGGGACGGAGCTCTTGATTTCTAACCAGGGACCTTCTCATCTCCTGACCTCGTGTGGAACCACACCTTGGCTCCATCCGATCGACGAGGGCCCAACTAACAGGACCCCTGTAGTACCGATTCCGGGAATGAAAGGGTACGTCAACCCGCAGTTGCTGATTGGACCTCGCGAGCTCGCCGTCGAGCTCGAGGGGCCCCAGCAGTCGCGACCGCTGGTTCTCGACCTGCGCCCTGCGGATGCCTACGTCGCCGGTCACATCCCAGGGGCGATTCATATCAATCTGTGGGGTCTGAGCCTGACCGACACGGATCCGGCGCCGCTCAACGCGTTCATGTGGATGATCGAGCATGTGCTCGCAATCCATGGCGTCAACGCCGCGACGCCGATCGTCGCGTACGACGAGCAATCGGGCGTTCGCGCCGCGCGCGCTTTCTGGTTTCTCGAGTACCTTCGGCCACCCGTCCGCCCGCGTGCTCGATGGCGGGTTTGGTGGGTGGACGCGGGCCGCGCTGCCAGTCGCGCGCGACGCCGCTCCGGCGCCGGCAAGCGACTGGACGGGCCGGCGCGAATCGCACGCACTGGCGACGTGGCGCGAGGTTCGAGATGCGATCTCGAGGCCGGATGCGGTGATCGTCGATGCCAGGAGCGACGGCGAGTACCTGCGGCACCACGGTTCGCGCCAAGCGCGGCGGCGCGGTCCCACATGCCGTCCACATCGAATGGACCAGAAACCTGACCCCTGAGGGCGAGTTCAAGCCGGCCGACGAGTTGAAGAAGATGTATGAGGACGCGGGCGTGACCCCCGACCGCGAGGTCATTACGTATTGTCAGGGCGGCTACCGCGCCGCCCATTCCTATCTGGCGCTCCGCTTGCTCGGCTACCCGCGCGTGCGGAACTACGTCGGATCCTGGAAAGAGTGGGGCGACAGAGAAGACTTACCGATTGAGTCAAAGGGCCAGCCTGCAACGTGAGCAACCGTGGTCCTTTCGCACCCTGGCCCGTTTTGAGTGAGGGATTTCCTCCATGAACGACGTCATCGACTTCATCCACACCAATCGCGACCGCTACGTCGACGAGCTGAAGGCGTACCTCGCGATTCCCAGCATCAGCGCCCTGCCTCAGCACGCGGGCGATGTGCGGCGCTGTGCGGAGTGGACCGCCGAGGAAATGCGCCGCATTGGCCTGACCAACGTCCGGCTGATCGAGACGCCGGGCAATCCTGTCGTCTATGGCGACTGGCTTGGCGCCGAAGGCGCACCGACGATGCTTTTCTACGGCCACTACGACGTGCAGCCGGTCGATCCGGTCGAGCTGTGGGAGTCGCCGCCCTTTGAAGCCACCATCCGCGACGGCGAGATTTACGCGCGCGGATCGGCCGACGACAAGGGTCAGGTCTTCATGCATTTCAAGGCCATCGAGGCCCACCTGAAGAAGACCGGCAAGTTGCCCGTCAACATGAAGATCATCCTCGAAGGCGAGGAAGAAGTCGGTTCGGCGAACCTCGATAACTTCATCAAGGCCCACCAGAGCGAGCTTTCGGCTGACGTCGTCGTCATCTCGGACTCGCCGATGTTCGATCGGGGCATCCCGTCGATTTGTTACGGGCTGCGCGGCCTCGTGTATTGCCAGATCGATCTCCGCGGCACGAAGAGCGATCTGCATTCGGGATCGTTTGGTGGCGCCGTCGCAAACCCGGCGATGGCGCTGGCGCAGGTCCTGGCCCAGATGAAGGATCGCGGTGGGCGGGTGAAGATTCCAGGCTTTTACGACGCGGTCAGGCCGCTTCGCGACGAGGAACGGGCGGAGTGGAAGCGCCTGCCGTTCAACGAAACTCGCTATCGCAAGGATCTGGGGGCGCCAAAGCTCTTTGGCGAGAGCGGCTACACGACGCTCGAGCGCACCTGGGCTCGTCCAACATTCGAGGTCAACGGACTACTGGCGGGATTTACCGGCGAGGGGGCCAAGACGGTCATCCCGGCGGTGTCGATGGCCAAGGTGAGCATGCGCCTGGTGCCGGATCAGGATCCCGACACGATTGCCAAGCTCTTCGAGGACTACGTCCGCAAAATTACGCCGAAGACCATGGAGTTGAAAGTCACGCGCATGCACGGCGGGAAGCCGTGGATGACGGAATTCGACAATCCGTTCGTACAGGCGGCCGGCCGCGCCATCGAGAAGGGCTTCGGCAAGACCCCTGTGTTCAATCGCGAGGGTGGGTCGATCCCAGTCGTGGCAACGTTCCAGGAAATCCTCCGGCTGCCGTCGGTGCTCTTCGGGGTCGGGCTGCCGGACGAGAATGCGCACGCGCCGAACGAGAAGCTCGATCTCGGCAACTTTCATGGGGGCATTGTCGCGTCAGCATTCCTGTACGACGAGTTGGCGAGGACGAAGTAGGTGCGGTGCGAGAGGCGCGGAAAGCCCGTCATGCCTCTCGGTCGCATGCTCCTCATGACGCTCGCCGCCTGCTCGGCGCTGCCGGCGCACGGCTGCACCGATCCCGAGCGCGAGCGGTTGAAAGACACGACGCGGGCGTCGTACGACAAGGTCACCGGCAAACTGACCGAGTTGACTTATGACGCGAACAAGAACGGGCGGATTGATACCTGGACCGAGATGGACGGGACGCGGCCGTTGCGCTCACGCATCGACGCCAATGAGGATGGACGCGTCGACCGCTGGGAATACTACGACCAGGCGGGCCGCCTGAGCCGCGTCGGGTTCTCCAGGAGCCTGAAGGACCAACCCGACGCGTGGGCGTACTCGACCCCGGAGGGCCGCGTCGATCGGATCGAGATTTCGTCGACCGCGGACCCGGCACGAATCGATCGCTGGGAGTTCTACGACACTAATCCCGGTCCCGACGGCGCGGGACCGCTGCTACGAGTGGAGGAAGACACGAACCACGACGGTAGGCCGGACAAGTGGGAGCGCTACGCGGGAGGCACCGTGGAGACGGCCGAATTCGATGAGGATCGCGACGGCCGCCCGGATCGCCGCCTGACCTACAAGGACGCCGCGCTGGTGCTGATCGAAAGCGCGCCCGATACGTCTGGCCGCTATACCAGGAGCCTTATTCCGAAATAGATGGTCTTCATTTCAGCATTCACAATTCCACATTCACTTCAGCATTCAGCATTCAACATTTCCCCTCATGCCCCTTCGCATCGGCTTCGACATGGACGGCGTGCTCGCTGACTTCTCCGGCGCGTTTCGCGAGCACGCGTTCCGGCTCTTCGGCCCGTCAATGCTGGACGCGGTCAAGTCCGAAGGCGGCGATCAACGGAAGAGCACTGGCGACCCCGAGGAAGAAGAGGAGCGCCAGGCGAAGGCGGAGGTGGAGGCGCAGCGCGAGTCGCGGCGCCGCGAAGACGAGGTCTGGGAGGCGATCGAGAGCACGCCGAACTTCTGGACGACGCTCAAGCCGCTCGACGAGCGGGCGGTACGCGGATCCACGAGCTGATGCTGCGGCACCGGTGGGAGGTCTTCTTCATCACGCAGCGGCCGTTCACGACCGGTGAAACCGTCCAGCGTCAAACCCAGCGCTGGCTCGTCGCCCAGGGCTTCGATCTGCCGAGCGTGCTGGTCCTGCACGGCTCCCGTGGCACCGCCGCCGCGGCGCTGCGCCTCGACTATCACGTCGACGATCGGCCGCAGAACTGCATCGACGTCTCGGTCGACTCGAACGCCAAGACTATTCTGATCGTCCCCGAAGCGAACAAGACGGCGGTCGCGGGCGCGCGGAAGCTCGGCATCGGCGTCGTTCACCGGATCGGCGATGCGCTGGACATCCTCGACGAGGCCACGCTGGCACAAACGAATCCGAGCCTGCTCACACGAATCGCGAAGATTGTCGGCTGGAAATAAGACAGTCGGCAGTCGGTAGTCGGTAGTCACAGTCGACAGTCGGAGTCGGCAGTCTCAGTCGACAGTCCGAGTCGTAGTGTCCGGCTTCAGGACTCCGAGCCAAAAAAAGGCCGGAGGCACTTTCGCCTCCGGCCACCAATTCCCACTTTCTTCCTTTACTTCAGCATTCAGCAGTCAGCAGTCAGCATTGCCCGTGTCTACCAGGTGACCCTGGCGCCGAAGCGGATGACGCGCGGCGCGATGATGCTGCTGATGTTGTTCGGCGGCAGCGTCGTCGAGGACGAGCCGGTGCCGTTGATAACGTTGTACGAGTACTGCGTCCGGCGGCGTGAGAGGATCTGGCTCGAGTTGGTCAGGTTGAAGATGTCCATGCTCGGGATGATGCGCATCCCGCCGAAGGTGAACGCCTTGTCGACGCGGAAATCCGCAACGAAGAGGTTCGGCAGGCGGACATCGCCGAGCGGGAACAGGAACGTATTGTCGTCGCCCACGGCATTCCCGCGGTTCGTGATCGCGATCTGCTGCGGGAACGGATACCCCTGGGTCACACTCGCGCTACCGGCGATCCCGATTTCCCACAGCGGCGTCGTGTACTGGCCGCTCGACTTGAACAGCCACTCGGCGTTGGTATAGACGTTGTCGACGCCGGAGCCCCCGGACGCCGGCGCGTACGCCGCGCCGTTGAGGTTCTCGAGGTTGCTCGGGTCCTCGATGCCAGCGAGCGAATCCCAATAATCGATCGCGTCGTTCCAGGCGAAACTGACGTTGGCCGCCCAACGATCCGAGTAGCGTTTGGTCAACGCGAACTCGACGCCGTTGTAGCCGCGGTTTCGGCCCGGCTGGTTGGTCCGGAGGTACGGCGAGGGCTGCGGCGACGTTGCCCGATAATAGGTAACCGGTGGGCAGCTTGCCGTCGGCCCGCAATTGGACGGCGTGGCGAGCGTGAACGCCTGGAAGTTGGTCGAGTCCCAGTTGTAGCGATCGTTCCAGGTGAACTGGTCGTAGTTGCGCCACACGTAGTTGAACTCGACCGCGAGGTTGCGCATCAATTCCTGCTGCAGTCCGAGGACGAACTCACGGGTCCGATCGTTCTTGAGGTTCGGATCGATTGTTCCCGGCGAGCGGTAGCTCGTCGGGTTGGTGGGATCGAACTCCGGGCTCTTGGTCGGGTTGGCCACGATATTCAGCTCGTTGGCCTGCACGAACGTGTCGCCGTTGAGGTCCGCCCACGGATAGCGGACAAACACCGCGGCGATTGCGATCTGCGGGCCGGCGAACTGGCCCGGTTGCACCTGGCCGAAATACATCGAGTACGACGCGCGGGCGACCGACTTGCCGCTGCCCGTGATGTCGTAGGTCATGCCGAGGCGGGGCGAGATGTCGTTCCAGACCACGCCACCGTCGAGACCGGGGAAGTCAATCGCCGGCATGATCTGCGGAATGAGCGGATTGGCTGGAACCTGACCCGGCAGTGCCTCGTCGGACGCGCGGTCCCACCGCACGCCGAGGTTGAGGGTGAAGCGCTTCACCGTGAAGGTGTCCTGCGCGTAGAGGGCGTGCGTCGGCGAGTTGTAGTTCGTGTAGGCATCGCGGTAGAGGTCGGCCTGGCAGTCGTACACTGCCGCGCCCGCGCTGTCAAACCTGAGCGCGCAGTTCGGGTTCGCGCCCGCGACGTTCGCGTAGCGTGCCACGGCGTTGCCGCCGAAGTGGTTGATCGATTCACCGCGCGCGGTGCGCCAGCGGTAGCCAACCTTGAACGCGTGGTCACCGCCGAGCGTCGCCGGCAGGAAGTAGCTCGTCGTCACATCAACGCTCTGCGTCGGCCGCTTGAAGATCGACTCCTGGAACGAGCGGCCCCAGACGCCCGACGCGATGTCGAACCGTGGCTGGATGTCGTACTGCGCGGGATCCTGGAAGGTGAGCGTGAAGTTGTTGCCGACGTGGGCGTACTGGATGTCGATCAGCATGCGATCGTTGACGACGTGCTGATCGCTTGCCTTCCAGATCGGCACTGGACCCGCGTCCCACCCCCAGGTTCCGGCTGTCTTGTCGATATTCTTCTGTCGATAGGCGGTTTCAATCGGCCGCGTGTCGGACGCGTCCCGGGCATTGCGCACCTTACCGCCCCAGGTGTTCTGGAAGTTGAACTTGTTGTTCCGAGCTGCCGACCAGGTCAGCTTCACGTTGTAGTTGTCGAGTACCGTCAAGTCGGTCGCCAGACAGTCGCGGATCGCTTCGGTGCTGCCGAGCGTCGCCGCGATCTGCCCGACCGGCACGCCGGGGGGACGGCACGTCGGTGTCGGCTTGTAGAAGTTGACGACGCCGACCTTGACGTCCTGCTTGCCGTAGCTGCCCCAGTACCAGAGTTTGTCGCGCTTGATCGGCCCGCCGACTTCGAAGCCGAAGTCGTTGATGTTCTGAATCGGCGCACCGGAGCCTCCGCCCTGGGCGCGAATCTCGTCGGTGACGTTGTCGGCCTCGAAGGCGTCGTTCACGTTGTAGATTCGGCCACTACCCCTGAAGCGATTGGTGCCACTCCGCATCACGAAGTTGATGCCGACGCCGCCGGTCTGCTGCGACGCATCCGCGCCGCCGGTCGTGACCTGCATCTCCTGCAGCATGTCGAAGTCGTAGTACATCGGCGATGCCCCTGTAGCGGACATGTCGGTGATGTCGACGCCGTCGATCGACCACTTGTTGTTGGTGCTCGTGCTGCCGCGGCTGATGTAGCCCGACTGCTGGCCGGACTGGCTGCCGCCGACGTTGACGCGGTCCATCGCGATGTTCGGCACCCGCTGGAGCATGACCCACGGGTCCCGCGCCGACGGGATGTTCTGGAGCGATTCGAGGTCGAATGTCGTTTTCGCCGTGGTCGCCTTGGTGTCGACGATCGGGCTCTCGCCGCTGACCGTCACGGTTTCCTGCACCGTCGAGATCGCGAGCTGCTGCGTGACCTGGGCAGTGAACCCGATGGTGACGATGATGCCCTCACGGACGACCGTCTTGAATCCGGGGAGCTCGAACTTCACCGAGTAGGTGCCGATCGGAATCAACGGAAACCGGAAGCTTCCAGTCTCGCTGCTCGTGGCCGTCTGCGGCTGGATCAGCACTGGGCTGGTCAGGGTGACGGTTGCTCCCGGCAGGACTGCGCCGGTGTCGTCGCTTACTCTCCCCGTGATTTCACCCGTCTGGACCTGCGCCAGGGCCGGAATCGCACCCACCAACAGGGCCAGTACGGCCAATATGGCGGTTACACGCACTTTCATCGTCAGCCTCCCTTGGAAAACGAACAGACAAATCCTCCGACGCCAGCCGAGCAGCAGTTGTACCAATGGTTCCGGACCGGGCGTCGTCCTTTTATGGGATTGCTGAAGTGCTTGGAAATGGTTGTGAAATGACGATATAGAGTGGTCAGTGACCTGCGTAGGGACGGGCGTCACAGGGACGGATTTTGGGACGAAAAATTGACCGATCCAACGGTTTGCATCTCAAAAACCAAAACGCTGAAGTGGTCTAAAGCGGTACGGCCCTAAGTGATTGGAAGCACTTCAGAATTCAGCCCCAAACCTTCTCAATTGAACCCCGCGACTCGCTTCCGGAGCGTCTTGACGTGCTCCCAGATTTGCTGGTGCTCGCTCTCCGCTTCGGCCGGGGCTTCTTCGCTTTCGCCTGGAGTCTGATCGCTGTCGTCGTCGCCGACGATGCGTTTGGGGAGCAGTCGCAGGTACGCCTCCAGGTCGCGTAACGCGCCGGCAAAATCCTGCAGATGGTAGGCGAGCAGGCCGCGGTCTCGGAGCTCGACGATCGCGGATGGATCGACGGTCAGCAGCAGGCCGGAAATGAAACGCGCCTGCGGAAAGGATCGCATCCGTACGTAGAGTCGTTTGAGATTGACGAGCATCCGCACGACGATCTGATGGCGCGTCGCCGGCTCGAGGAGGCTGTGGTCGAACGCGGCGGCGTCGCCGACGTGTTGGCGGAGCAGTTCGCGGCAGTCGATCTCGGAGAGGAACGCGCCCTTGTGGAACGGGTCGACGATCAGGATGTCGTCGGCCAGCCGCGTCGGCGTTGCGAGCGGCGCCCGCAGGAGGAAATGACCGGGAAAATTCACGCCGGCCACGCGCAGGCCGGCGCGACGCGCGACCTCGATGTAGACCACGGCGAGGCTAATCGGGATGCCGGTGCGGCGATTCAGGACCTCGTTCAGAAAGCTGTTGCGCGGATCGTCGTAGCGATCGCGGTTTCCGCGGAACCCCTGCTCGTCGTAGAAGTACTCGTTGAACGCGCGGACCGCATCCTCGAACGGACCTCGACCGGCGGTTCCGATCCGGGCCGAGGCCTCTTCTCCCATCTGGTCGAGCAGTTCGAGGTACGGCGACGTCTCGAGCGACGGGTACTCGACCCTGGCGATCGCCAGCGCGGCTGGCGCGAGATCCTCGCCGGGCGTGTTCATCGCCTGCTCGAGCTCCGCGGCGACTTGAACCGCGCGAGGTTGAAGATGAAGGGACACGGACACTATGGTGATTCTACGCTACCGGCTTCCAGCTTCCAGCTCCTGCCAGCTTCCAGCTAAAACATCCAGACCGAGGTCGTTCGATTGCGAGCTCGCGGGTTTAGTTCAGGCTGGGAGCTGGAAGCTGGTAGCTGGAAGCTAGGCGAGGCTTTTGATCAGCTTCGGCGTCAGCTCCGCGAGCGACGTCACGATCGCGTCGGCTTCAAGCAGTTCCGAGACCGGGTAGGTGTGGGTGATGCCGATGCACCACAGGCCGGCCGCCTTGGCCGATTCGATCCCCCAGCGTGAGTCCTCGATGGCAACACAGCTCTCCGGCGAATGCCCGTGCAGCTTCGCAGCTTGTCGGTACGGGTCTGGAGCAGGCTTCCCGGCTGGCGTCTCGCCGGCCGCGACGATGAAGCGGAAGTAGCGGTCCAGCCCGCTTCCCTGGAGTGTCGATTCGATTTCCGGCCGCGCTGCGCCCGACGCAATCCCGAGCGGCCACGCCCCGGCGAGACGGGCGACACACTCCGCCGCGCCTGGGTACAGCATGTCACCGCCGGTCCCGTCGGACTTCAGCGCTTCGAACACCCGGCATTTCTCGTCGATGAGCGCGCGGAGCTTCTGTTCGTCGAGCGGCCAGTCTCGCGCTTCCGCGATCGCCTTGAACACCCCTGCATCGTCGTAGCCCAGGTAGGACGAGTAGTACTTTTCACGCGGCAACGACAGGCCGACCGGTTCGAGCACTTCCTGATACGAGCGCAGGTGCAGCGGTTCGGAGTCGACGAGCACGCCGTCGAAGTCGAAGACGATCGCCGAGATCACTGGTGTTGCGTCTCCGGAGTTTGTTGTGCACCGAGGGCCGCGATGCGCCCGGCCGGCAAGGCGCGAGAAGCGAGCATATTCAGTATATGTGAGCGCCGAGCAACGCCGCCGGCCGGGATGCAGCGCCGCCCGAATGCCAACGAACTCCGGAGACGCAACACTAGGGCCGTCCGAGCAGTTCGCCGGCGCGCACCGGGATCGCGAGGCGGTTCTCGCGCGGAGGCAGCGGACAGTCGTAGGTCTCGTTGAAAAGACAGAACGGGTGGTAGGCGCGGTTGAAGTCGAGATCATAGACGCCGGTCGCGGTCCGATCGAGATCGAGGTACCGGCCGCCGGGATACGTCTCGGATCCGTTCGTGAGATCGTGAAACGGCACGAACAGGCGCCGCAGCTGTGTGTCAGAAGCCTCGGCGAAGGCCGTCAGCTTGAGCGGTTGCCCCTTCAACGTGAACTCGAGCTTGCCGATCCGCTGCATCTTTCGGCGCTGACCGGTCGAGGTCTGCATCTCGAGTATATCTTCGGTGCGCGAAACCGACAGCGAGGCGGGCACGCGGTAACTCCTGATCGATTGGGAAATAGGGGAGGGCGGGAAAACTCGCGCGGTCGCTCGCCGCCACCGGTGATTCAGGCGACTCGCGCATGAATCGATCCTTGTCCGCCCGCCAGCTCGCGATGCCTTCCTCGTAGGGGACCTCGGGCACCGTGCACGCGGAAAAACCAAGGAGAACCAGCGCGCCAACGCCGACGCGAATCTTGCCGCTCAGACTGCCACGCACTCTGGCTCCCTCTGTGAACCTTGAACCTTGAACCCTGAACCTTGAACCCCT
Organism: uncultured Acidobacteriota bacterium; assembly: GCA_963773005.1. Taxonomy (GTDB): domain Bacteria; phylum Acidobacteriota; class Vicinamibacteria; order Vicinamibacterales; family 2-12-FULL-66-21; genus DATBJJ01. The sequence goes on along the minus strand of CAVYZR010000006.1, from coordinate 775,733 downwards.
AAAAAGGGTATCCCTTCTTTTCCGTGACCGCATCCGCGATCCGCCGCCGCAATGCGACGGTATTGACGGGCGTGACCTTCATCACGCGGCGGAGGGCAGCGAGCAGCGTTCGCAGCACGTCGCCTTCGCTCATCGCCGCGAGCGTCTGTCGCGCGGCGATCTCGACGCGTCCGGCGGCGTCGTTCACGAACACGGCGGCGGCGTCGGCGTGCAGTGGAGCCAAGGCTTGGCTCGCGCGCAGCACTGCACTGTCGGCAGCATAGACGTCGATGATGATGTCGGCGGCGCTCGACAAGACCTCCTGCTGGTCGGCGAGCTTGTCGCCATACGTCTGCATCGCCGTTCCGAGAACCATCAGCGCAACCTTCTTCATCGACGTGACGGCGCGCTGCTCGGCTTCGAACGGCTGGTCCCCCGGCAGGTCCATCGTCGTCGGGGTCAGAAGTTCGTCCTGCAGCTTCCGCGCCGCGGCGATGAGCGGCAGCCCGCCTTTCACTGCGCGCCGGGCGAGCATCCCGGGTACCAGCAGCCGGTTGATCTCGTTGGTGCCTTCGAAGATCCGGTTCACTCGCGCGTCGCGATAATGCCGCTCGGCCGGATAGTCCTTCACGAAACCATTGCCGCCGTGAATCTGGACGTTCTCGTCGAGAACGAAGTCGAGCATCTCGCTGGCCGCGACTTTCAGAATCGATGCCTCGATAGCGAACTCCTCGAGCGCAGCGAGTACTCCGGCGCTGTCGTGATTCCCCTGCAGCATTCCATCGATGAGGCCGGCCGTCCGATAGAGCATGGCCTCGACCGCATAGGCGCGGATCGCCATTTCACCGAGCTTGTGCCGGATCGCGCCGAAGCTTGCGATCGGCTGGCCGAACTGCCTGCGCGTCGCGGCGTACGCGGCCGACTCCCCGAGTGCCTGCTGAGCCCCGCCGCTGCAACTCGCCGCCAACTTGAACCGGCCATAGTTGAGGACGTTGAACGCGACTTTGTGGCCACGCCCGACCTCGCCAAGGACGTGGCTCGCGGGAACCTTGACGTCCTGCAGCACGAGCGGCGTCGTCGACGAGCCGTGCAGCCCGAGCTTGTGCTCTTCCTGACCCGAACTCACACCGGGGAAGGTTCGCTCGACGAGGAACGCCGTGAACTGCTCGCCGTCGACTTTCGCAAAGACGACGAACAGATCGGCGAATCCCCCGTTGGTGATCCACATCTTTTCGCCACTGAGGACGAAGCTGCCGTCAGGCTGGCTCGTGGCGCGCGTCTTGGCGCCAAGTGCGTCGGACCCGGAGCCGGACTCGCTCAGGGCATAGGCGCCGATGGTTTCGCCGCTTACGAGGCCCGGCAGGAAGCGCTGCTTCTGGGCTTCAGTGCCGAAGCAAAGGAGTGGTGTGATCGCCAGCCCAGTCTGCGCGCCGAAGGTCGTGGCAAAAGACGCGGAACGCCCGAGCGCTTCGCAGACAACGATCGCCGAGACCTTGTCCAGTTCCACGCCGCCGTACAGCTCGGGCGCGTCGGTGCCGAGCAGGCCGAGCTCACCGCTGCGCCGGACGAGCGCGCGCGCAAGCGCCCAGTCCTTTTGCTCGAGCCGCTCGAGCACTGGCAGCACTTCGTTCACAGTGAACTCGGCAGCCGTTTGGCGGATCAACCGGTGTTCATCGCTCAACCGCTCGGGCGTGACGATCGGTTCGCTCGCGTCTTCAATCAGCCACTGCCCGCCACGCATTGTCGCGAGAGTCGTCATGGTTCACACTCCAACTTCACAGCCGCTCGAAGATTCCCGCGGCACCCATCCCACCTCCGACACACATCGTCACCATTCCGTACCTGGATCCTCGCCGGCGCATCTCGTGCAACAGCGTGGCGGTCAACTTGGCGCCGGTGCACCCGAGCGGGTGGCCGAGGGCGATGGCTCCGCCGTTGACATTGAGACGCGCCGGATCGATGGCGAGCTCGCGGAGGCAGGCGAGTGCCTGAGCCGCGAATGCTTCGTTGAGCTCGACGAGGTCGATCTGATCGAGCGTCAGGCCGGCCATCTTCAGGACCTTTCGGATCGCCGGCACCGGTCCGATGCCAAAGCGTTCCGGTTCGACACCAGCGGTCGCAAACGCGACGAACCGTGCCAGCGGCGCGAACGCCGAGCGAGCGCGCGCGATCTGCGGAGGTCACGACGACCGCCGCCGCGCCGTCGCTCGTCTGCGACGAGTTGCCGGCCGTCACCGAACCCGTGACGTGAAATGCCGGCTTCAACTTGGCGAGGGCCTCGAGCGACGTGTCCCGCCGCGGCCCTTCGTCCACGCTGAAGATCGCCGGTGCGCCGGCGCTGTGCGACACGAACCTCGAGCGGCACGATTTCGTCCTTGAACCGGCCGGAGTCGATGGCGGCGATGGCCTTCTGGTGGCTGGCGAGCGCGAACGCGTCCTGTTCCTCGCGGGTCACTGCCGCCTCCCGGGCGTGGTTCTCGGCGACGAGCCCCGTCGTGAGGTAGACGTCCGGGTAGGTATCAACCAGCACGGGATTGGGCGCGACCTTATGCCCGCCCATCGGCACGAGGCTCATCGACTCGGTTCCGCCCGCGACCACTACGTCGGCGAACCCGGCCATGATTCGCTCGGCGCCGTGCGCGATCGACTGCAGCCCGGACGAGCAGAATCGATTGACCGTCAGGGCGGATGCCGACACCGGCACGCCGGCGCGGAGGCTGGCGATTCGTGCCACGTTCAGGCCTTGCTCGGCCTCCGGCATCGCGCAGCCGAGGATGACATCTTCGACTTCCGCGGGATCGAGGCCGGGCGCGCGCGCGAGTGCCTCCTTGATTACCGTTGCCGCCATCTCGTCCGGCCGAGTAAACCGCAAGGTTCCGCTCGGCGCCTTGCCACTTGCCGTTCGCACGGCTGAAACGATGACTGCGTCTCGCATCGTCGACCTCACCCTTGAAAATCACCAAGCAGGTCTTCGAGCGCCTCGCCGACTTCTTGCGTCTTGCCGTCGAAGAGGTGACTCGCGCCGTCGATGACCGTGAGCTCCTTCGGTTCGTGCAGGCGTCCGTAGAACTGCCACATGCCTTCGAGCGGGCATACCTCGTCGGCCTCTCCCTGGACGAAGAACTTGGGTTTGGTGCTCTCGAGCGTCGCGTCGAACATGTAGTCCTGTCCCGACACCGACGTCACGACCGGCGGCGCGATGCCAATCAGCACCGAGACCCGATCATCGACGGCGCCGACCTCGAGCGCCACCCACGATCCGAAGGAAAAGCCGGCGGCCCAAAGCGGCACGCCCGGATAGTGGGCCGTCATGTAGTCCAGACCGGCGCGGAAGTCCGCCTGCTCGCCTTCACCGCGATCGAATTCGCCCTGACTCGCGCCGACGCCGCGGAAGTTGAATCTGAGAACGGCGCACCCGATTCGGCTCAGCGCCTTCGCGCCCTGGAAAATCACCTTGGTGTGCATCGTGCCGCCGTGCTGTGGGTGCGGGTGCGCGAAGACAACTGCGGCCCGGACGGGTGACGGCTCGGGTGTGTCGACCAGCGCCTCGAGGCGCCCTGCCGGGCCAACGAGATCAGTGATTGTGGGCATGAACGAAGCTTCCGACGACGTCGGCAAACCTGGACGGTTGGGTCAGGACGCCGATATGTCCCGTGCGTTCAAGGACGTGTGACTCAGCGCCGCGGATCAACCCGCAGAACGACCGCGTGCTCGCGACCGGCACGACTCGGTCGAGCGGTTCTTCGCCGGTCACTACGAGTGTCGGCACGTGTACGCGCCTGCAATCCGCTGCGAAGTCCGTCTGCCGCGCCAGCTTGATCCGGCCGGCCATGAGCGACGGGATCATCGGCGCACCGGCGGCACGCAGGCCCTGGCGGAAAAAGAAACTAACGCGCGATGACCACGTCGGAAGAGCGGCCCGCACCTCAGGCCACACGCGCATCGGGGAGGTGATGACGAAAATCGGCGCCGAGATCCACGGCCGCGCGATCCATTTGGCCTGCTGCGGATTGGGGCGCCATCCAGGGGCCGGCGCGGACACGAGGACGAGCGATGAAACCCGATCGGGTCGAGTCGCGGCGTACCTCAGCGCGACGAATCCGCCGAAGGACACGCCACAGAGCGCGACTTTTTTCACCCCCGACTGGTCGAGCACGGCATCGAGCTGACGAAGATAGTTGTCAAAGCCCTGCTCGGGGTCCAGGTGTTGGCCGGATCCGATATCGCCGCAGAGCGAGTACGAAATCGTCCGGCAGCTCCCGGCGAGCTTGTCGAGCGCGGGCTTCATCCACTCCCACCTCCCGTGCACACCTGGCACGATCACGAGCGGCGGTCCGTGGCCTCGATCGAACATGATCACCATGGCCCTCAGTTCCTCAATGTCTTTCCGGTCTTCAGCGTGTACGCAATCCGTTCTTGCGTCTTCCGCTGGCCACACAGGCTCAGAAACGCTTCACGCTCGAGATCGAGCAGCTCCTGCTCGGTGACTGTGCCTGGGTGAGGCCGATCGCCGCCGGCGAGAATGCGAGCCAGCGTGCGGCCGATGAACGCCTCATGATCCGTGAGACGTCCGGCCTTCCACGCGAGGTGCACGCCGAGCTTGAGCGCGGCCTGAAGTCCCTCGCCGAGAACCGGGATCGCCGTTCGTTGCCGAGGGGCCACGTAGTCCTTCGCGCGCGCCAGCCCGACCGCCTTGGCATCTGCGAGCAGCCGCTCGCGGTTCATCGTGATGCCATCGACGGGCCGGAGGTATCCAAGGCGACGCGCGTCAGGGCCGCTCGTTGACACTTTGCCGAAGCCGATCGTTTCGAACACGCGCTGGACGATCGCCTGCGAATCCGCGCGGTGACCAGTGCGATCCGTGTGATCCGTGTAATCCGCGGCCTCCATCGCGCGCGCCAGCATTTCTTTGGTCCCACCGCCAGCCGGGATGAGGCCCACACCGACCTCGACGAGGCCCATGTAGGTTTCCGCAGCCGCCTGCACCCTGTCTGCGTGAAGCACGACTTCGCAGCCGCCGCCGAGCGTCAATGCTGCGGGCGCGACGATCACCGGAACCTCCGCACGTCTCAACGCCATCGTGGCGCCCTGAAATGCGCGGACCATCAAGTCGATCTCCTCCCAGTTGCCCTCCTGCGCCTCGAGCAGCAGGAGCATCAGGTTGGCGCCGGCGGAAAAGTTCGGTGCATCGTTTCCCACGACAAGCGCGCGGAAGCGCGATGCTGCCTCCTTGACGCCGGCCTGGAGCATCTGGATGGTGTCCCCACCGATGGCGTTCATCTTCGAGTGGAACTCGACGCAGAGGACATCGTCGCCGAGGTCGATCAGGCTCGCGCCGGCATTCCGGCGGACGACTGTCGTTCGCTCCTTCGCCTCTCGAAGTAGCTGGAGGCCCGGCCCGGCCGGGGGCGCGGGCTCAAATGAGTGCCCCATGCGCTTCGGGCGGAAGCCGCCACGCGCGAGGGCATCGCGCACGAGCGGTGGCGGTTCGCTGACGCGACAGGATTCGAGGACCTGCTCGATGCCGATCGCATCCCATGTTTCGAACGGGCCCAGTTCCCACCCGAAGCCCCACTGCATCGCGCGATCGACATCGTCGATGCTGTGGGCGATTTCCGGGGTGACGCGCGCAGCGTAAAGAAGTGTCGGGCCGAGCGTGGCGCGCAGGAAACCGCCGGCCTTGTCGACACCCGTGAAGAGTGTCTTGATTCGAGTTCCCGGGTCGTCGATTGCCCGGGCCGCGTCGAGCGCGGCGAGGCGTGCTGGCGCGGCGGCCCTGTAGCTCAACGAGGCGGTGTCGAGCGTGACGATGTCGCCGCTCGGTTCCTTCTTGTAGAACCCCTGCGAAGACTTGGCGCCCACCCAGCCTCGCTTGATCAGCTCTTCGACCACGGCTGGCAGAACAAAGACATCGCGTTCTTCGTCGTCGCGAAGGCTGCCGGCCAGGTTCCGCACAACGTGCGCAAGCACGTCGATCCCCGCCAGATCCATCGTCCGGAACGTGGCGCTTTTCGGCCGGCCGATCGCGGGACCGGTGATCGCGTCAATCTCCTCGATCGAGTACTCGGCGTCGGGCGCTCCCCAGACCTTGAAGATCTGCATCACGCCGTACAGGCCGATGCGATTGGCGATGAAGTTCGGCGTGTCCCTGGCCGGGACGACGCCCTTGCCAAGGTGGTAGTCGGTAAACTCTGCAACCGCACGCTCGACCGCCGGATCGGTATCCGGCGTACGGATGATCTCGACGAGCCGCAGATATCGTGGCGGATTGAAAAAGTGCGTGCCGAGCGCGTGAGCGCGGAACGATGGCGACCGGCCTTCGACGATCGCCGCGATCGGGATCCCCGACGTATTGGAGCTGACGATCGCATCAGGCGCGCGATAGCGGTCGACGCGCTCGAGCAGCGCCTGCTTGACGTCGAGACGCTCGACGACCGCTTCGACGATCCAGTCGGTGGCCGCGATGCCCGGAAGATCCTCGTCGAACCCGCCGGTGCGGACGAGCGTGGGGGTGTCGGGCGTGAAGAATGGATCGGGCTTGAGCTTGCGCGCGCGCGCCAGCCCGTCGCGGGCCGCGTCGCGGGTGACGTCGAGCAGCAGCACCGGAACGCCGGCGTTAGCGAAATGCGCGGCAATCTGCGCGCCCATGGTGCCGGCGCCGAGAACTGCCACTGAGCGGATGCGAGTGTTCACCGAGCCTCGTTCTTTTCCGGGTGATGAGCCGTTACCGCTGCTGCGCCAAGCCCCCGACGAAGAGCTCCACGATGGCGTCTGCTTCTGAGGCCAGCGTGTATTTGCGACGGCTGAGGATCCAGTTGGTTGCCATCTCGTCGAGCGCGCCAAAGAACAGCTTTGCGGCGAGGGTCGGGCTGATCGCGCTACGAAACACGCCGCGCGCCTGCCCGTCGGCAATCACGCTTCTGATGATCCCGAGGTATTCGCGGAGCTGCGTCGAGGAGAAGCGTTCCATGAATTTCGTCGACTGCCGGAGCTCGACCTGAAAGACCACGGCGAGGGCCCGGTCCCTGCCGAGCCGGCCGAGATGGAGCCTGGCGATTTCGCGCAGCCGCTCGATCGGATCGGTCAGGGCGTCGACGCTCCGCCGACCGTCGGCGATGGCGTCTTTCATCGTTCGCTCGAAGATCGAGATGAGGAGGTCGTCCTTGCCGCGAAAGTACAAGTAGACCGTGCCGGCGGCCACGCCGGCGGAGCGGGCGACGTCGGCGACCTGAGCGTTGAAGAAGCCGCGGGCGGCGAACGTATCGATCGCGGCCCGCAGCAGCGCGTCGCGCTTATCGGTTCTGTCGGACTTGGGCGGCGGATTGGCTGCGCGTCGGGTCACTGCCGTGGGCATGAATGAATGTTCATTCAGTCCGTTCCGGGTTGTCAAGGGATCAGGCTCATGGCTCAGGGCTCAGGCAAAACCTTCGACTTCTCACTCAAAGATCTTGCTTGAGCCCTGAGCCCTGAGCCTTGAGCCTGATCCCTTGCCTTGGACTGCGGCCACCGTCCAATTGGATCTCTCTTCACACGTCTGCTTGGGCTTTTGCGACGCAAGATCGATGCGTCCTCAGTATTCGACCGTTGGTCACGCCTCGCACTCGACTCATCACAGTCGTTCGACCCGAGCCCAATCCTCATCCAGCGCTATCTTGAGGCAGCCCGATTGCACATCGCCACCGACGCGGACTAAGAGGAAGAGGTGTGGCGATGATGTTTGGCGTTCGGGCACGCACATCCACGCGGGAACTCGATGGGGCGTATAGTGTCAGCGCCGAAGCCGAGCTCGCGAGGTACGCATGTTGGACGTCACGCTGCAGCAGAACCTCACTACCCGCCTCAACCGCGTCGAAGGGCAGATCCGCGGCATTCGTCGCATGGTGCAGGAGCCGCGGACGTGTCTCGACATCCTGCAGCAGCTTGCCGCCGCAGAGGCCGCCCTCAATCGCATCAGCCACGCAGTCCTCAAGCATCACGTCGAGACGTGCGTCCCCGACGGGATCGCTTCGGGCGAGCCCGAGCAGAGCCGGCGGCTGGCCGAGCTCGTCGACATCTTCGACCGCTTCACGAAGTAAGCCGCCCGTCACGGAAAACCCGCGGCTCGTCACTCCAAACGCGCAGTTCTCCTCAATTTCGTTGACGGCCGGCGCATCCGGCCATATCCACGCACCGAGCGCCTGTGCCACGTACGCCTTCCAAGCGTGGGCCAGGCGGCCGTTCCGCGCCTTCACCGACGGAACGGTGCCTTGTCGGATCACCCAAAGGAGGATCGGATGAAAACACGACTGGCCCTGGTCGGCCTGTCGCTCGCCTGTGTGTCGCTCGTGGCGGCGCCAGTGGCAGCACAGGTCTACACGGGCCGTATCGACGTGAGCATCAAGGATGGAACCGGCGCCGTATTGCCAGGCGTGACCGTGGAGGCGGTCGGCACGCAGACCGACGTCGCCGTCACAGATGCCAAGGGGGAGGCGCACTTCGTCAACCTCGCGCCGGGGCGCTACGCGGTGACCGCCAAACTCTCCGGATTCACCGACTACCGGAATGAGCACGTTCCGGTTAATGCCGGCTCGATCGTGCCTCTCGCCGTGACCCTCGCCGTCGGCGGCCTGGCCGAACGCGTCGAGGTCTCATCCGAGACGCCTGTCATCGAGTCGAAGAAGCAGACGGTCTCGACCAACGTCAACCTCGACGAGCTGCAGAACATCCCAAGCGCTCGCGATCCCTGGGTCGTGCTTCAGACCGTTCCCGGGATCATCGTCGATCGCGTCAACGTCGGCGGGGCCGAATCGGGGCAGCAGTCGAACTACCAGGCGAAGGGCGCGAACCCCGATCAGAACACGTGGAACATGGACGGCATCGCGATCACCGACATGGGCTCGCTGGGCGCGTCGCCGACCTACTACGACTTCGACATGTTCCAGGAGATGCAGGTGACGACCGGCGGCGCCGATCCCGCCAACGCCACGCCGGGCGTGCAGCTCAATTTCGTCCTCCGCAGCGGCACGAGCAGGTGGCGGGGCACGTCGCGCTATTACTTCGAAAACGAGGACCTCCAGTCCGACAACGTGTCTTCGGACCTCTTCGGTCAGATCGCCAGCTACAACCGCGTCGGCGAGTACAAGGACTGGGGCTTCGAGGGCGGCGGACCGATCGTCCCGAACCGCATCTTTGCGTGGGGCGCCTACGGCAAGACGGAGCCGGCGCTGAACGTCTTCAGCTACGACGACGCCACCAACGACTATCAGCAGATCGCGCGCGACGCGACGTTCCTCGAGAATATTTCCGCCAAGATCACTGGCGAGGTCACGTCAAAAACGCGGGCGAACTTCACCTACTTCCGCGGTAACAAACAGAAGTTTGGCCGCGGGGCGTCAGGATTCCGCCCCGACGAGACCACCTACAACCAGGATGGACCGACTGACCTCTACAAGTTCGAGGTCAACCAGACGCTCGGCAGCCACTTCTTCATCGTCGGGCGCTATGCGCATACCAAGAACGGTTTTTCGCTCGAACCGCGCGGCGGCCGCGACACCCAGTCCTATCGCGACGATTCGAATGTCTATCACGGGTCGTACGGGTGGTATCAGACCTTGCGGCCGCAGAACAACATCGCGATCGACGGCAACATGTTCAAAGGCCGCCACGACCTGAAGTTCGGATTCGGCTGGCGCAAATCGAGCGTGACGTCCGAGAGCGGCTGGCCCGGCAACGGCGTTCGAACCTATCACCGCGGCTATCCGAACATGCAGGCGCGTGTCGTTCGCGACTGGTCGCTGGCAGGAGAGGGCAACTACTGGAACGCCTACTTCGGCGACACGATCAGCCTCAATCGACTGACGGTCAACCTCGGCGTGCGCTGGGATCGCTCGGGCAGCTCGGTGGCTGCCGCCTCCGTGCCGGCCAGCATCGCGCTGCCGGACTTCCTGCCGGCGCTCGAAGCTCCGCCGGTCGAGAACGCGATCGTCTTCAACAACGTGACACCGCGCGTTGGGTTCACCCTCGCGCTCAACGAGTCCCGCCGGACGATCGTACGTGGCAGCTACGCTGCGTTCGCTTCGCAGCTCGACTCGAACCGGGCGGCGTTGACCGTCTCGGCGATCCCGTACTACTCCTATGTCTACTACGGGGCCGTGGACACCAACGGGAACCGGATCGCCGACGTGAGCGAGTTCACGAACTTCCAGGGCGTGGCCGGGTTCGACCCGGACAATCCGCTTGGCGGCAATCCGGATCGAATCGGGAGCTACAGCTCGCCGCTGACCCACGAGCTCCTGTTCGGCGTCGAACACGAGCTCATCCGGAACTTCGCGCTTGCCGCGAACGTGACGTGGAGGCGCTACAACGGCTTCAACTGGCTGGACTACCCTGGCGTCACCGGAGCGGATTTCACGCAGGCCGGCGTCTTCGCCGGCGTCGCGCCGGGAGTCGGGACGTATGACGTGCCGTACTACCACGTCAACGAGAGCGCGCTGCCCGCTGATTTCGGACAGCTGTACGAAACGCGGACCGACTACTATCAGCGTTATCTCGGGTTCGAGATCTCCGCGACCAAGCGCATGGCCGACCGCTGGATGATGCGGCTCGGATTTTCAACCAACGAGCACCGGGAGTACTTGAAGGGTCCAGGCGCGAGTGAAGACCCGACGCCGGTATTCACGACGACGGACGCCTATCCGAACGTGGATGGCGGCCCAGTGATGACGCCGAGCACGGGGAGCGGCAAGAGCTCGATCTACATGGTCCTGCCCAAGTATCAGGTGATCGCCAACGGCGCCTATCAGGCGAACTGGGGGATCACGCTGGCCGGCAGTTACCTGATGCGGCAGGGCTTCTCCGCGCCGTATTTCAACCTCTCGGGCACCGATGGCGCCGGCGACGCGATCGCGCCCGAGAAGAACGTGCTGCTCGTGACCGACGTCGGCGCGAACCGCTTGCCGACGGTTCACACTTTCGATGCACGGGTCAGCAAGTTGTTCGCGTATCGACGGCTGAATGTCAACGTCGATCTCGACATGTTCAACCTGTTCAACACCGCCACGGTGCTCGGCCGCGAGTACGACCTGTCCTCGGATGGGTTCGATCAGGTTCGGGAGATCGTCAATCCGAGGATCATCCGCTTCGGAGTGAGGGTCGGTTTCTAGCCACGGATCACGGCGTCCCAAAGGCTCAGGGCTTAAGGCTCAAGGCTCAGGCAAAAAACCTTCGAGACCACATCTCGAAGATCTTGCTTAGGGCCCTGAGCCCTGGGCCTTGAGCCCTGAGCCTCTTACTTCCCCCGCAACGCCCCCCGCACCTCTGCGATCTCCCGGGCGAAGAAGCCAGGTGGCGCGGTCGCGATATAGCGCTCGCCGTAGGGCCGGGCCTCGTCCTGGCGACCCAGCTCGATGAGCGTCATCGTCAAGTTGTAGAGCGCGTCGAACTCCGTCGGGTTGATCGCCACCGCCCGTTTCCACATCTCGATCGCCTCTGACGAACGTTCCGTCCGTGACAGCACGACGCCAAGCGTGGTGTAGGCCCCTGGAAGGGTGTCGTCGATCGACAGCGCACGGCGCAGTGACGCTTCAGCAGCGGTCCTATCGCCGGCGCGGAGTTGCACGGTGCCGATGTTCTGCCAGCCCAAGCCGTTGGTCGGATCCACTCGCAGGACGTGCTCGAAGGTGCGAATGGCGTCGGCAGAGCGGTTGGCCTGCCCATAGGCGATACCGAGCGCGTTCAACGCTTCGATGTCGTCACCGGCCAGGCCGTCGAGGAGCTGGATGGCGCGTCCGGCCTGTCCGGTCTCGGCCAGATACACGCCGAGCTTCACCCGCACGTCGCGGTGGGTGACGCCGTGCTTGAGCGCCGCTTCGAGCGTTTGGATAGCCTCGTCTGGCCGGCCGCTCTGCCAGTAGACGAAAGCGAGGTAGCGATACGCATCGGCGGTATCAGGCCTCCGGGCGATGACCTGTTGAAATGCCTGAACGGACTCGTCGGCTTTGCCGCGCTGGTAGAGGTCGCCGGCGCGGTGCAGCATCGCGTCAATTTCGATCAAGCGCTTTGGATCGTCGGCCTCTCCGTAGCGGTCGCGCGGCGTGGCCGGGCTCCCGCCGACATAGCCGAGCGCGCGCAGACGGTCGCGGACGGCTGACGTTTCTTCGCCAGGCAGGGAAGGCGGCGCCACGTTGAAGCCGCGGAGCGCGTTGAGCAGGACCTCGGTGCGATCTCTTCTCGCCTCGGCCAGGTTGCGCTCCTCTCGGGCGTCTGTGTCGAGCGCGTAGAGCTCCTGAGCGGGCAAGTCGATGTACTTGTCTCTGCCGACGATCACGCCGCGAAGCGGCGCCCAGCCGCGCGACAGGTTCGCCGTCATGGCCTCGAAGTACGACGGGCGATCCTCGCCACTGCCGATCCGCATCAGTTCGACCAGCGATGCGCCGGGCAGGCTCTCGTCTCGGCCTGCGCCGGCCGATTCGAGGATGGTAGGGACGAGATCCACGTGACGCACAGCCGTATCGATGGTTGCGCCCGTCGCCGATGCGGCCCCGGCGCCAAGCTCCGCAACAATCAGCGGCACCCGAAGCGTCGGCTCATAGGCGAAGATCCCGTGCGTCAGCTCGCCATGGTCGCCGAGGCTCTCGCCGTGGTCGGCGGTGATGATCACGAGGGTCTTGCGAGGGAGGCTCGAGAGCCGATCGAACAGCGGACCGAGCGCGTAATCGGTCCAGGCGATTTCTCCGGCATACGGATCCTCGGTGTACCGGCGCGCGAACTCGTCCGGCGGCTGGTACGGTGCGTGCGGATCGAACAGGTGAATCCAGGCGAACCACTTGTCCGAACGAGTGCCGGCCCAGGCGAGCGCGGACGATACCACCGCGTCAGCGCGCCGCTCCGGCAGCGCGAAGTCGACGGTGCTACCGGTTTCGCCGATGCGGTCGTCGTAGACATCGAAGCCGGCGTTCAGGCCAAAACGTTGATCGAGAGGGAATCCGCCCACGAAGGCAGCGGTGGCGAAGCCGAGGCGCTTCATACGCATCGCGAGCGTGGTGGTATCAGGCTTGACCCGATAGCCGTTGTTGTCGCGGACGCCGTGCTGATACGGATAGACGCCGGTCAGCAGGCTGGTATGCGACGGCAGCGTGACCACGGCGTGTGCGTGGGCGAAGGTGAACCGCGCGCCGCGTGCCGCGAGCGCGTCGATGCGCGGCGTGCTGGCACGTCCGCCATAGGCGGACATGGCATCCGCCCTCAGCGTGTCGATGGTGACGACCAGGACATTGCGGTTAGCGTCGGGCGCGACGATGAATCCTGTTGGACGACGAGTCCACCACCAGACGGCCGCGAGGGCTGCCACAAGAAGGACGATGGCGAAAGCGCGCGAGCGGGTCGCGCGCTTGTGCCCGGTCACCGTTCGCGACGCCTTCGTCGTGCCTCGTCTGCGACCGAATCCGCTCGGTCGGCACGGCCGAACATGCGCCAGACACGAGCGGCCGTGTCCGCTGCGTCGGGCGAGGGGACATCACGGACGAGATCGCCAAGCACTCGTTCGGCCTCGGCGCTGCGTCCCGTCGACTGATAGAGCATCGCGAGGCCGGCTCGAGCGCGAACGTGTTGAGGGTAGAGACGGACTTCCTCTTCGAGGTACGGCTCGGCTTCCTTGTAGCGCTCGAGTCGCGCCAGCGAGTCGCCGATCATGAAATGCAAATCCCTCGGTTGCGCGCTGCGGCCCGCGTAACCCTTCTGCGCCTGGAGCAGAAATCCGAGCGCCGGCTCGTACTGCTGGTGGCTGTAGGCCAGGGTGCCGCGGATGAAGGCCGGCATCGGGAGCCCCGGCTCTGCGGCGGCAGCGAGATCGGCCTGCCTCAGCGCTTCCTCGTCGCGCTGGCGCGAGACGGCGATGAGAGCGAGTGCCTGATGGGCCTGGGACGGCGCGCTCGCGATCGCCAGTTCGGCGTGAGCGCGCGCGTCATCGGGGCGGTTCAACAGGAGGAGCATACTCGAGGCGCCGAGCGGACCATTGGGCTCGTCAGGCTGGAGATTGATGACCCGGCCGTAGGCGTCGAAGGCCTCTTGATATCGGCCCATCCTGCCAAGCGCGGCGGCATACTGCGACCACACGTCGGTCATCGCCGGATCGTCGTCCAGGATCGCTCGCAGCAACCGCGTGCCCTCGCCAAGACGGCCCTCGCCGAGGAGGACAACGGCCTGCCGGTAGGTGCGAAGGAGCGGCGCTTTGTCTTTGGGATCTGCCCTGATCGCGCCGCGCCCGCCCGCCGGCGAGGAAGACTGCGTGCCGATGTACCCGAGCGCCGCCAGCCGTTGCCGGTCGTCATCGGACACCGCGGTGGGTGCGTCAATGTTCCGCCCCGCGACGAGCGCTTCGAGCGCCGATCGCAGTGCCGTGGCGGCCTGCCCACGCTCCTTCGCGAGGTTGGCACGCTCGTCAGGATCACGCTCGAGGTCGTACAGTTCCTCCCGCGGTGCCTTGATGTAGCGGTAGCGGTCATCGGTCAGCGACAGAAGCTCGCTCCAACCGAAGTGATAGTACGGATAGAGCGCTTCAGCGTAAATGCCCTGAGGCGCCAGCGTGCCGCGGCCGGATGCAGCGACCGCAAGATCACGGCCCCGAAGCCCGGCGGGGACCGCGAGCCGCGCGGCCGCCGCCAGCGTTGGCACCAGGTCGACGTGCTGCACTGGATCGCGCACGCGTCGCCCGGCCGACTGCGCGTGTGGCAGCCGCATGATCCACGGCACGCGGACCACTTCGTCGTAGAGGAACAACCCGTGCTCTTCCTCGATGTGGTCGCCCAGGCCTTCGCCGTGATCCGAAAGCACGACGATCGTCGCAGTGTCGTACCAGCCGCGTGCCTTCAAGGTTGTGAATAGATTGCCGACGATCTCGTCGGAAAACGCGACCTCGCCGTCGTAGGCGGCAAGATCCGCGAAGCGCTCCGGCGCGCGATACGGCGTGTGCGGCTCGTAGAGGTGAAGGAAAAGAAAGAACCGGTCGGACGTGATTCCCTTCAGCCACGCCTCGGCAGCCGCGAGCGTCTGCGGGCCTGATCTCTGGACGTGTGCTGCCGACCGATCGGCGGCCATCGCCGGAAACTTCGCGTCGTACACGTCGAATCCCTGCCCGATACCAGTCTCGGGACGCAGCACATACGCCGACACGAAGCCGCCAGTCGCGTAACCCGCGGCCTTGAACATCGACGCCAGCGTGGGTGTGCCATCGGTCAACGTGAACCCGAGGTTGTCGCGAACCTTGTGCTCGAACGGCAGTCGGCCGGTGAACATCGACGCGTGGGAAGGCAGCGTCTGCGGCGCATGCGCGTAGGCCCGGTCGAAGACGACGGCCTCTCGCGCGAAGGCAGAGAGAACCGGCGCCCGTCCAGCCGAGTAGCCGTAGACCGGCAAACGATCGGCGCGCAGCGTATCGATGACCACGAGTATGACCGGCCCATTTGAAGAGGACGGAGTGCTCGAATATCTCACGAGCCAGGCCGCGAGTCCCCCGCCGATGACGACCGCGAGAAACGCCGCCAGCATGGCGGATCGACGACGGTCGCGAGCCTGTGCCCGGGAAGACGGAGACCCGCTTCCGGCGGATGAGGGGGGGACGCGGCTCGAGGCCATTCCTAGCAGAGCTTGGCAGGAGAATCCGGCGAACATTCTCAGTATAATCGGCCTCATGATGAGAGCACGGATGAGAGCACGAAACGCTGTATTGATGCTTGCCTGCGTCCTCTTTGCGGCGAGCGCCTGGGCCCAGTCCAAGGGCAACGCCCGTGTCAACGGCAAGATTCTCGACGATCAGGGGAAGCCCGCTTCGGCGGTCCTGGTGCGGGCGATAAAGGTCGGCGAGCCGACTCCGGTCGAGGTCAAGACCAACGACAAGGGTGAATGGAAGCTCGAAGGCTTGTCGACCGGCAGCTGGAACTTCGAGTTCCTGAAGGAAGGCTTCGAGCCGCAGAGGATGACCCTCGAGCTTGAAAACCGCAATCCGGCCATCGACATGAAGCTGACCAAGGCGGCGGCAATCGATCCAAACGCCGAGCTTCAGGCCGGGATGGCCAAAGCGGTGGAGCTGCAAAAGGCCGGCAAGAATGCCGAGGCCCGCAAGCTTATCGAGGACCTGATCGCCAAATATCCGGAGGCCTATCGCCTGAACGCCTTTGTTGGCTCGACCTACGAGGCCGAGAAGAACTACGACAAGGCGATCGAGCACCTGAAGATGGTGGTCGACAAGGAACCGGCCGACATCGACCTGAAGACGTACCTGATCGAGCTCTACATGCTGAAGGGCGACAAGGTCGAGGCGCAGAAGCTGCTCGATTCAGTCGATATCACGCAGGTCAAGGACCCGACCCTGTTCATCAACTCGGCCATCACCTCCATCAACGCGGGGAAGTCTGACGAAGCCATCGCGTTGCTGGACAAGTTGATGAAGCAGTTCCCGACCCACGCAAACCTGCTCTACTACCGAGCCCGCGCGTACATCGTGGCCAAGAAGATGCCTGAGGCGAAAGCCGATCTCGACAAATTCGTCTCGTTGGCGGCGCCTGATGCGCGCGAGCTGCCGGATGCGAAAAAGCTTCTCGAACAGCTCAAAGACGTCAAGTAACGCTTCGTTCGTGGTCGCGTGCGCCGTGGCGCTTGCCCTCGGCGCGTGCGGCGGTTCCGGTGGTTCGAACGGCGGCGGTGGCACCACGCCTCCGCCCGGCGGCGGCACCGGCTCGCAGGAAGTCTGCAGCGGCACGGCCGTCGAGGCCCCCGACGACGATCGGCAGGAGCTTGCCGGCGCGCAACCGCTTCGCGCGCCGGCATCAGGCGATCTCGCGAGCCGCAAGGCGGAGCGTGTCGACGGCAATCCGCGCGGCCGTTTGTTCGACGCGCTGTGGCTCAATAAGTCACGGGCGGGCAGGATCAGCCGCCCGACGGGCCTCACCGCCGGCCCCAATGCGATCGACATTGGCGAGATCGCCATCGTTCAAGATGAAGGCGACCTGATCGAGTCGCCAAATGCCTACGATCTCCAAAATCTCGGCCTCCGATTCACTCGCAACAACTCCGGTGGCTACGACGTCAGCCGAATCGATGGCGGCTTCCGGACAAGCCTCGGGACGCGGCTGACGCTGACCGACGACGACAGCGTCCAGGTGAACGTCGGCTTCGGCTTCTCTTTCTACGGGCAGAGTCAGACCACCGCGTTCGTCAACTCCGACGGCAACATCACGTTTGGAGAGGAGGACCGCGCGAGCACCGACCGCAACGTGGCTCGGCTGCTGACCGGCCCACCACGGATCGCACCGTTCCTTGCCGATCTCGACCCGAGCACGGGCGGTGGCCGGGTCTTTGCGAACGCCGTCGCGGACCAGTACACGGTGACGTGGTGTGGCGTGCGGGGCTTCGAGTCGACCCGCACGACCAATGCGCAGCTGACGCTTCTGCCCAATGGCTCGATCGAAATCAAGTACGCAACGGTGACGCTGCCCGAGGCCGTCGTCGGCCTGTCGCCCGGTCGCACCGGCGATTTCTCTCCGGTCGACCTCAGCGCGAACGGTCCGACTGGTGGGGGCGGTGGCGCCGTGGGGGAGCGGTTCGCCGAGCAGGCCCAGCTCGACACGGTCGAGGTGGCGCGCAAGTTCTATCAGTCGCATCCCGACAACTACGACCAGCTGGTGATATGGACCGATGCGACCGTTGTCGACGATGCCTTCGCGTACGAAGTGACGGTTGCCAACGAAATACGAGGGATCGGCCTGACGCAGTTCGATGCCTCAGGCGACTTCGGCAGCGCCGGACGGCTGCGCAGCTACGCCGTGATGGACTGGATCGGCAAGTACCCGGAAGATCCGCTGCAGACGTTCCTCGGCGAGAACAACACCGTCAGCGTGCTCGGTCAGGAGGTCGGTCATCGCTGGCTCGCCTTCCTCGAGTTCCGGAATCATACCGGGCAAACCTCAGAGGCGCTGCTCGGGCGCGATCAGGCGCACTGGAGCTTCTTTTTCGACTCCGACGCGTCGGTCATGGAGGGCAACGACATCGAGGATCTCGGCGGTGGTTCGTTCCGGACGACCGCCGCCGTGCAGCGATACAGCCGCCTCGATCAGTACGCGATGGGACTCGTTCCCGCCAGCCAGGTGCCGACGTTCTTCTACGTCGACAATCCGACCAACGTGGCCGGCGGACGTGAGGCGGATTCGGCGCCTCGGGTAGGCGTCACGTTCAACGGCACGCGCCGCGATGTGCTCATCGAGGACGTCATTGCAATCAACGGAGCGCGCGTTCCGTCCTCCGCCGATTCGCCCCGCGTCCACCGCCAGGCATTCCTGCTGGTGGTCGGGCGCGGTCGATCGGTCGACAATTCTCACGTGACCAAGCTCGATCGTATTCGCCGCGCGTGGGAGACGTTCTTCTTGGACGCGACCGAGCGCCGGATGCAGGCGGTGACGAGCCTGCGGTAGGCGTTAGCTAGCTCCCAGCTCCCAGCTCCCAGCTCTAAGATTTGCTCCTTGCAAACTTCGACGTTCAGTTCGACCTTGAACCTTCGTCCTTTACTTCAGCATTCAGCACTCAGCATTCAGAATTGCTTGCGAAGCCTGTCAATCCCGGCGAGCGCTTTGCTGTTGCCGGGCTCGAGGTCCAGGAGCTGGCGATAGGTGGCGAGCGCTCGATCGGGATCGGGCTTGCGTTCGTATAGCGCGCCGATTTCCAGGTAGACGGAGGTCAGCGCCGGGATCTTCGCGACGAGCTCACGCCAGGCGAGGATGGCGCCATCGAGATCGCCACTCGATGCCAGCGACTCGGCACGGGCGATCCGCTGCTGGACGTCACTGGCCTTGATGCCGTCGAGCGGCAGCGTGGCTGGCGTGATAGTCCGGCCGAGCCGGACTTCAATCGGAGCCTGCCGCCCGGCTGCGACCTGCTGCCGGAACTGCACCTTCTCAAAACCCGGTGCATCGACGGTCAATGTCCATTGCCCACGCCTGACGCCGATGAATCCGAACGCTCCCTTCTCGTTCGACGTAGTGGTGAGCCGCGGCGGACTGTTGTCGGGGTTCTCGGCGACGACCGACGCGCCCCTGACGGGTGCCCCGGCGTCGTCCTTGATCGTTCCGGCGACGCGAATGACTTGCGCCTCGGCCGCTACTGCGGCCGCGACAACGAGCACCGCGGCGAGCATCACTCGCATGATCGGCAAAGTATAATCCTACGGCCACATGCCCGCCATGATCGCGGCCGCTGTCCTGTGCATTGTTTATGGCCTTTCCGGCAGTGTTTCCGGCCATCTTTCGGCCCAGGCGCCTCCGGAGCAGTCGCCACGCCTGAACGTCGTCTCGCCGGTGCCCTCAGCTCCGGGAGGGCCAGCCGAAGGTCAGGTGACCGTCGACGTCCGGCGGCTCGACGCAATCGAGCCGCTCGTCAAGGAAGCGATCGCGGACAAGAAGCTCCCCGGCGCGGTCGTCCTCGTCGGACGAGGCGATCGGATTCTGTACCAGAAGGCGATTGGTCACCGGGCGATCGTGCCGGCTGCCGAACCGATGACGCTCGACACGATTTTCGATCTGGCGTCGCTCACCAAGGTCGTCGCGACGACAACGAGCGTCATGCTGCTCGTCGAGGAGGGCCGGATCAGGCTCAACGATCGTGTGGCCGCCTACATTCCTGGCTTCGAGCGCTACGGCAAGGGAGAGATCACCGTCCGTCACCTGCTGACGCACGTCTCAGGTTTGCGGCCCGACGTCGACCTTGCCGATCTCTGGATGGGGTACGAGACCGCGATCGCGCTTGCCGTCGACGAAGTGCCGACCTCGCGACCGGGCGAACGCTTCGTTTACAGCGATATCAATTTCTTTCTTCTGGGCGACATCGTTCAGCGGGTCAGCAAGATGCCGCTCGACCGGTTTGCGCGCGAACGGATCTTCGAGCCGCTCGGCATGAAAGACACGATGTTCAATCCGGCCTCGTCGCTCGACCCGGGGCTCGAGCCGCGGATTGCGCCGACCGAGAGCTGCACGCGCTTTGGCTGGCCGTGTCAGGGTCCTGATATGACGATGCTGCGGGGGGTCGTGCACGATCCAACCGCGCGCCGCATGGGTGGCGTGGCCGGCCACGCCGGCCTCTTCAGCACGGCAGCGGACCTGGCCAGCTTCTGCCGCATGCTGCTCGGCGGCGGCACCTTTCAAGGTGCGCACATCTTGTCGCCGCTGGCGGTCGAGAAGATGACGAGCGACGCCACGCCGGACCTGGGGACGACCACGCGGGCTCTCGGATGGGACATCGATTCGGCTTACTCGTCCAACCGCGGCGAGCTGCTGCCGGTCGGATCGTTTGGGCACACGGGTTTCACCGGGACGTCACTCTGGATCGATCCCGCAACCGGGATGTTCGTCATCTTCCTGTCGAACCGTGTTCATCCGGATGGAAAGGGAGACGTGACGCCGCTCCGCGCCCGCGTCGCGACGGTTGCCGCCGCCGCGGTGACGAGCCTGCCGACCGCGGACCGCACTCTGACCTGGACGGGCCGTGATTTCGGCGCGTCTGGCGCCGTGACGCCCCGAGAGTCGCGTCCAGTCCTGACCGGCATCGACGTGCTGCGCGCCGACGACTTTGTGCCCCTGCGCGGGAAGCGGGTCGGCCTCATCACCAACCACACGGGCCTGACCCGCGACGGCGCCACGACAATCGATGTGCTGTTTGGCGCGAAAGACGTGAAGCTCGTCGCGCTCTTCAGCCCCGAGCACGGCATCCGCGGAACCGTCGACGACAAGGTCGCCTCGTCCACCGACGAGAAGACGGGCCTGCCGATTCACTCGCTCTACGGCGAGACGCGCCGGCCGACGGCGGCGATGCTCGAAGGGCTCGACGCGCTCGTCGTCGACCTGCAGGATATCGGCGCGCGCTTCTATACCTACACGACCACGATGGCCTACGTCCTCGAGGAGGCGGCGAAAAGCCAACTGCCGGTGATCGTGCTCGACCGCCCGAACCCGATCAACGGTTTTCAGATCGAGGGGCCGGCGCTCGACAAGGCGCAGCTCGGGTTCACTGGCTACTTCGCGGCGATGCCGATCAGGCACGGGCTGACGATTGGAGAGCTGGCCCGCCTCTTCAACGGCGAGAACAAGATCGGGGCGAACCTGACCGTGATCGCAGCGAAGAACTGGCAGCGAGACTCCTGGTTCGACGAGACGTCGCTCCCCTGGATAAACCCGTCGCCAAACATGCGGAACCTGATTCAGGCGACGCTGTACCCGGGAATCGGCGCGATCGAAACCACGAACATTTCGGTCGGCCGCGGCACCGACACGCCGTTCGAGCAGTTCGGCGCGCCATGGATCGACGCGACGGTCCTCGCCGATGCGCTCAACCGACGACGCATTCCCGGGGTCGGGTTCTATCCGGTGCGATTCACTCCCGCGTCCAGTAAATACGCGGGACAGGCCTGCCAGGGCGTCTTCATGATCGTTACCGACCGTGCGGCACTGCGCCCGGTGAGGCTCGGCGTGGAGATTGCCGCCATGCTCCACAAGTTGTACGCGAATTCTTTCGAGCTCGATACGGCCGAACGGCTCTTCGGCTCGCGCGAAGGAATTTCCCGGATTCGCGCCGGGGAGGATCCGGCGGCGATTGCCGCCTCATGGAATGTCGCGGAAGCGCGATGGCGACTGCTCCGGGCTCAGTATTTGCTATATCGCTGAGCTGGCGACCTCTCAGGGCTGAGCTGCCATCTTCGGCAATTTTGCCGAATCCTGGGTCCGTCGACCCACGGTAAGTCGTTGAATCCTACCAGCATCCTACTGTCCTGACGCCCTTTGAGTGTTAAGATGTTCGGTAAGGCTCCCCCCTTACAAGAACGACCATGGATCGAGTGCCAGGCCACGCCTGGCTGATGGTCCTGGCCGCTGCAGTCCTCGTTCTAGTGGCGTCGGCAGTGCCCTTGGCACCTGACGACAGTGCGCTGGCGCAGGCTCTGGGCCAGGTGGCATCGGCTACCTACCCGACCGTAAACCTCTGGCGCGTCGCCGGATCGGGATCGCTCGTCGTCACTGGCCTGCTGCTCCTGCTGTTCTTCTACCGTCGGCGCCTGTACATCCTGTTCTGGACCGGCGGTTGGCTGCTCGTGTCGGCGTCGATGTTCCTCGCAGCGCGTCCGATCGTGCACGAGAACAAAGTCACGCTGATGTCGTACGGCGTGTCTCAGTTTCTCGGGATCCTCAGCGCGCTCTTCTTTGTGATCAGCGCCGATGCCTACCCGTCGAAGCCGGGCGTCCGTCGCGGCTACGCGCTGGTCCTGCTCGCGGTGCTGTTCTGGTTTGCGCTCGCGCCGATGGCGCTCGATACCTGGGCGGTGTTTGCGCCCGGGCACGTCCTGATTGCCGGCGCCCTGGCGGCCGCCGGTGTAGGTCACCTCATTCTTCTCCGTCAGGTCCGGATGCTCGGCGCTGCCGTCGTCGGCATCTCATTCCTCCTGATTGCCGGATCGCACGTCTGGGTCATCCTGCGAGTCGCTTCCCCTGGCACGACCGGAACGACCAGCTCGCTCGCCTTCAGCCTCGTGCTCTATCTGCTCGCTGCGCTCGGCATGCAGTTGATGACGTTCGAAGACATGACGCTCGAGTTGCGGAGAACCAATCGCCGGCTCGAGGCAGCGCAGGGCAAGCTCCGGCGGATGGTCATCACCGATCCGCTGACGGGCTGCCGCAATCGTCGCTTCTTCGAGGAGATCATCGGCCGGGAGCTGCAGCGGCATCGCCGCTATGGCATTCCGATGTCGGTGCTCTTCGTCGACGTCGATCGATTCAAGGCCGTCAACGACACGCTCGGGCATGATGTCGGCGACCGGGTCCTGCGCGAGGTCGCGGCCTTTCTCCTCAGCAACATCCGCGAGGCCGACTACGTGTTCCGTTGGGGTGGCGACGAGTTCCTGATCCTGCTCTCCTGCGGTGAAGAGGAGGCGCGGCGGCGTGGGACCGCGCTGCAGATCGACTTTGCTCGCTACTCGACCGCGGCGACGCTGCCGACCGGGGTTGGCCTGAGCATCGGCTGCGCGGAAGTCACCGAGGAGGCCAGCGACGTCATGGCGCTCATCAAGGTCGCTGACGAGCGGATGTACGAGAACAAGCGCGCGCATCGCCGCAACCGTCCTCAGACCCAGCCGGCGCGCGTTGCCACCAAGGCACGCTAGACCTATCTCATCAACCGGATCCGTGTTGCCCGCGTGATCCGTGGCACTGGTACAGCATTAGATACACGATCACGCCCGTCACCGAGACGTACAGCCAGATCGGCAGCGTCCAGCGCGCGATCGGCACGTGGCGCTCGAAGCGCTCGCGGAGCGCGTGCGTCAGCGTGACGAGCGCCATTGGCAGGATCGCGGCGGCGAGTACGACGTGGGTGATCAGGATCGTGTAGTAGACGATGCGGATCGGCCCCTGGCCCTGGAAGGGCCGCGAGCCGACGTTCGCGTGGTAAACCACGTAGCTCACCAGGAAAAGCGCCGAGGTCGAGAAGGCGGCCAGCATGAAACGCCGGTGTGCCTGAATGCGGCCGCGGCGGATCATCACGTAACCGCAGCTCAGCAGGATCGCCGCAGTCGCATTCAGGGTGGCGTTAACAGCCGGCAGTAAGGGGATCATTGCAATGCTGAGTGCTGAATGCTGAAGTGAATGCTGAATTTACTTCAGCACTCAGCATTCAGCATTGTGCTTTTACGTCTTGTCGCCGATCATCAGCATCCAGAGCAGCGGGAGATAGATGATCGATCCGAAGAACAGGCGTCGCGCATCGGGGATGCTTCGGGTCGCGTTGAACTTGAGCGCGAGCCCGAGGAAGAGCGAGGTGAGCAGGAACGCGCCCGCGAAGTATATCGGGCCGGCCATGCCAAAGAGCGTCGGCGCGAGGCTGAGCGGCAAGAGCGCGAGCGCGTAGATCACCGCCTGGCGCGCCGTGCTCCGGCCGTCGGGCTCGATGACCGGCAGCATCTGAAAGCCCGCCCTGGCGTAGTCGTCTCGATAAATCCAGGCAATCGCCAGGAAGTGCGGCAGCTGCCAGAGAAAGACGATGCCAAAAAGAACCCATGCGCCTTGCGATAGCTCGTCGAGTGCCGCCGCCCAGCCGATGACCGGCGGCAGCGCGCCAGGAATCGCGCCGATGACGGTCGCGAACGACGAATAGCGCTTGAGCGGCGTGTAGACCACCGCATACGACGCCATCGTCACAAACGCCACGCCGGCGCTGAGGAGGTTGGCGCCAAGCGCGAGGATCACCAGTCCACCGATCGTCAGCAGCGCTCCAAACACCCAGGCGTCGCGAGTCGCGACGCGGCCGTCAGGCATCGGGCGCATCCGCGTGCGCCGCATCAGCGCGTCAGGCTGCCGTTCCATGATCTGGTTGAACGCCGACGCGCCGCCGGCGACCAAGCCCGTGCCGACAATGAGGCACAGCAGCCGCACCAGGTTGTGCGTGTCGCCGCTCGCCATGACGTAACCGGCGACGGCCGACACGACGACCAGCAGGTTCAGGCGCGGCTTGGCGAGCGCAACCATGTCGCTCGTGCGTGAGTACGCGGTCGGAATCGGGACGGCTTCTACGTTGTGCTTCATGGATGAGAAGTCGAATGCATCACCGGTCCGGTTTGCGATGTGCCAGCCGGCACACGCGCCGCGGGGGTCGCTGTAACACCAGCAAACCCGCACCTGTAACTGCGCCACGCCAGGACGAGCGATGTCGCAAGGACGAGCGCGCCATTGACGACGTGCGCGGTGTTGATGATGGGTTGGAGTCGCGACCAGATGACGAAGGCGCCGAGCGTGATCTGCGCCAGGACGAACAGCACCAGCAGCGTCGCCGGCCTGACCAGCTCGCGGCGCGAGCGGTGATGAAAGTAGACGTGCCATGCGGTGGCCAGAATCGCCACCGTGACGAGCACCGCGCCGACCCGGTGCGCAAAGTGGATCGCGATCCCGGCATTCCAGGTTGGCGGCACGAGATGGCCGAACGCGAGCGGGAAGTCCGGGATGGCCATCCCCGCCTCCACGTGCCTCATCGTTGCGCCCAGGATGATCTGGCAATAGACCATCGCCGTCGTCGCCGCCGCGAGCCGGCGGAGCATCGGGTCATCCACCGCAGTTTGTGCTCTCGTCCATCCCGGCGAGGTGACGAGCGCGAGGCTGATCGTGAGGCAGAAAAACAGCTGTGCCAGACCGGCATGGCCGATCGATACCGGGGCCGGAAGCAGCAGCAGCACGGTAATGCCGCCGAGTAATCCCTGCAGGATGACCGCGCCGAGGGCCGTCATGCCGAGCCAGCGCACCCAACGGCGCGGATCGACCTTCCACGTCCACACGGCCAGGATGATCGTCAGAAATCCAACCGTGCTGGCGATCATCCGGTGGCCGTGCTCGTAGAAGATGCCGCCGACCATCTTCTCGAGCGGGAACGAGAACATGAATTGCCCGTACGTATTCGGCCAGTCCGGCACCGCGAGCCCGGAATCGGTGCTCGTCACCATGCCGCCGGCGGCGATGAGCAGCACCGTCGAACAGACGACGAACTTGATGTAGCGATGAAGCGCGATCACGGGGCCGCGGCCTTGAACGTAAAGTTGACGTCTTTGGTTTCTTTCTCTGCGATCGTGACACTTTGCGTCGAGGTCCCGAGCTTCTCGTGCCACGCCTCGATCGTGTACGTGCCCGCCGGGAGGTTCTTGAGCTCGAACGCGCCACCGTTTGCCGTCACCGCGAAGTACGGGTGATTGAGGACGCCCGCATAGGCGTTCATCCAGCCGTGCACGTCGCACTTGATGCGAACCATGACTTCGGGCGCCGCGAACACCTTCGCGTTCTTCATGCCCTGGATCGCCTGGCCGAGATTGAACGCCGGATTGACCTTGGCCATCGCGTTGACGTTGTGCATCGTCTGATCGCTGTTGACGATCTCCAGGGGTTGACCCGCTCTCACGCCGAACACGTGCGGAGTATAGTTGCAGCCCTTCTGATCGAGCGTGACCGGTGTCGACGGCGTGTCGAAGTAGTAGCTGCCGAGGCCGTCTTTCACGTAGACGAACACGTTCTCGAGCCCGCCATTGTTGACGAGGATGGTGTCGAGCTTCAAGCCGTCCGGATGCTCGCGCGCGCACGCCGGATCGCTCTCGAGTTTGACCGGCGGATTCTCTGGCACTGTTCCTTCGAAGGTGACCTTACCCGAAACGCGGCCGGCTGTCTCCTCGTCGACCCGTTTCGCGCCCGGAGGCGGCGTTCCTGCCGCCGGCGCGGGCGCGCCGCCACCGCACGCCGCAGCGAGAAGCGCGAGCGCCAGGGCAGACACCGGAGCGAGCAGCTTGTTCAACTGCATAACCTTACCTGAGGAGTGCATCGTGCAACACAATGAAATCCGTGTGATCCGCGTCCCGTGATCTGAATCAGCGTTAGGAAGTGCCGCCCGACACCTTGAGCTTTCGCAGGATGCGGTCCTCGATCCAGTGCGAGTCCCACCACTCGACCGGGTTCACCATGTGTCCGTTGACGAGCATCGTGAAGTGCAGGTGATCGCCGCCGGCGAGGCCGGACATGCCGCTTCGGCCGATCGGCTGCGCCTTGTCGACGTCCTGCCCGGCCTTGACTTCGATCGACGACAAGTGCGCGTAGAGCGACTGCAGGCCCATCCCGTGGTCGATGATCACGCAGTTGCCGTAGATGCCGAGCTCGTCGGCAAACAGGACCTTGCCGCGATTGGCGGCGACGATCGGGACACCGGCGAGGGACGCGAGGTCGAAGCCGAGGTGGACCTGCTGATCGACTTCCTTGCCATTGTAGATATACGTGCGGTGGTCCGCGAAGGCTGACTCGACCTTGTTGTTGCGGAAGTCGTGGAACACGGTGCCCCGCCACAGCATCTCCGGTGACGTCTGCTTGGCGAAGCTCGCGATCTTCTCGGCGTTCTTGCGCCGCAGTTCGCCGTTGATGACCAGGAATTTGGCCAGGTTGTCGCCATCGGGCTTGATCTCGGTCGTGCCTTCGAGAATCGCCGGCACGACGCGATCGAGCAGCTTGTCGGTGATCGGAATCGGCGTCTTCTTGAACGGCTTCGGGAACGTGCGATGGTCGAAGTCGGCGCGCGCGGTGTTGCCGGCCGGATCGCGCGCGTAGACGCGCATCGGCGTGTTGAGGTCCTGATCGTAGAGGAGCGCGAAGAATGCGACGCGCAGCGCGGGATCGGTGATCTTGACGCCGTCGACGGTGGCGCCCGCCGCGGGGTAGCCGGGATACTCGACGTCCCCGACGACTACGCCCGACTCGACATCGTCAGGCGTCGCGCGATAGACCACGAACTCCGTTCCGCCGAGGTTCACGTAGTGGTGGGTCGAGACGACCGAGACGCGCGGCCGTTCCAACCGGACCTGGACATCGCGGCTGGCGCTCGCCTCGAGCGTGCGCAGTCCGCGCATCACAGGCCGGCCCGCGGTCACGATGATTTTCGCCGCGCCAGACTGCAGGTCGGGGACCGCCGCCTTGCCTATCTCGTGCGTGATCCGGACCTTGTCGCTTCCGTCCTGCGCGATCTGAGCCTTGCCCGGCTCGTCGAGGCTGAAGAGCGTCGTCTGCTTGCCGTTCTGCTCGAAGACGATGCGGATCGGCTTCATTGCGGGGGCGTCGGGCGCGGTGATGCTGACCTGGAGCGGCGTCGCCGTCCCGACGAACTTCTCCGGTTTCTCAATGGCGATGGCCGGCGGGGTCATTCGGCCGGCGACGACCCAGGCGCCGCCCGCCGCGAGGAGGAGTATCAGGACGAGGCCGACGAGGTACTTCATCCGCTGATCATAGTCGGGCTACTGGCCTTGAACCGAACGAACCGTCTTGATAACATAAAAGGTTCCTGTTCGCGTCTTCGCTCGACCCGAAGGGCCGGTATCGTCTAGGGGTCAGGACACGTGGTTCTCAGCCACGGGACCGGGGTTCGAATCCCCGTACCGGTACCACAATCGTCAGTCTTCAGTCGGTAGTCCTCAGTCACAGTCGCCAGTCCGAGTCGGTAGTACGAGTCGTCAGTCAGAGTCGCCAGTTCGAGTCGCTGGGTCCGATAGAGGGCCACTCGCATTGCTTGTGTACCGGAAGAGGCGTATGCTTCATTCGCGCCGCTTTCCTGAGCACTGCCGCACCCCGCCGGGGAATCCTCCCCGACCCTGGTCAACAGCCTCACCAAAGCTTTTCCTGTTTCGCACTCTCGGTCGTCCTGTGCCATCACCGGTCGCAAGATCGGCGTGGTCGTAGCGCCGCGACAGTGCCCATCAGGACGAAGATCTACCATGACTATCGTTCGTTGGGATTCGTCCCGTTCGCGGGAGATCCCTTGCTGAGGGGAGGCCCATTGTGGCTTCGCGTCCGTATTTGAATGTGCCATCTGCAGAACTGTTGCGCCGAATTCGCGCGGAGTACCTCGAGATGCCCGGTCTCCGCCTCACGGCGCCGCAGGCCCAATGCCTGTTCGGTCTCGATGCTGAGACCTGCGACGCAGTCCTTGCCACCCTGCTGGACGCGAAGTTCCTGATCCGCACTCACACTGGTCTGTTCGCGATGGTCGCAAGCTAACTAGCGCAGCTTCTGACCGGCCTGCGTCCGTCAATCGTGCGTGAAAGTCGACGGGGCCCGCTGAGGCCTTTTAAAGGTCGTCTCGCGAGCAGCGCAAGATAGTTCTTGCGGCCGAGGCTAAAGAGCAATATACTTCGCTCCTCCCTCCAGTTAGGCAAGGCTCCTGCACGCCCGCTAGCGTCCTCCTTGAGCCCGCGCCCCTCTGACGGAATCCGCAATCACGGCAGGAGATTCATGAGAAACACGCTAATGGTTTGTGCGGTCATCGCGCTGGCGTCGTCGCCGACGGTGGCGCAGCAAAAGCAGTTGTCGATCACCACGGCATCCCCCGAGGCGCTGGTGCTGTATCAGAAGGCGCTCGACTATGTCGAAAACGTCGAAAGCGAGAGCGCCCGTCCGTTGCTCGACCAGGCCATCCAGAAGGACTCTGGTTTCGCGATGGCCTATGCGTTGCGCGCGGTAACTGGCGCGGGATTCAACGTGGCGCAGGAGAACCGTGAAAAGGCCGTCAGCCTGATCGACAAGGTGTCGCCGGGCGAGCGTCACTGGATCATGGCCGCGCAGGCGCAGGCCGACGGAGACGTTCTGAAGATGAAGCAACAGCTCGTCGAGCTGTTGAAGTTGCACCCCAACGATCAGCACGTCGCCTACTTCGCCGGCAATGCGTCCCGCCTGGTGGACGACTCTGAGGCCCTCACGCATTTCAAGCGCGCGACGGCCATCAACCCGAAGTTCGCGGCGCCCTACAATCAGATCGGCTACATCCAACTCCGGAAGGGTGATTTCCCTGGTGCCGAGCAGGCGCTCAAACAGTACATCACCAATCGCCCCGATTCTGCCAACCCGTATGACTCGTACGCCGAGTTGCTGCTGAGAATGGGCCGCTACGACGAGTCGATCGCGCAGTACGAGAAAGCGCTGACGAAATCGCCAGCGTTCGCGGGGTCGTTGATCGGCATTGGCCACAACAAGGTGTTCAAGGGCGACTACGCCAAGGCGCGCGACAGCTACAAGCGCCTTTACGACACGGGCAATGCCCCGGACAAGGCCTCCAGCCTGTACTGGACCGCGGTGTCCTTCGTCCACGAAGGCAAGCCGGCCGAGGCCATCCAGACGCTTGAACAGCAACGCGAGTTCGCGACCGCGGAGAAGCTCACGCCTACCGCCATGGCTTCGTATCTCGACCAGGCGTGGTTGCTGTCGGAATCTGGCAAGGCGACCGACGCCGGGGCGAATATCGACAAGGCCGAGGCCATGATCGACGGCGCGCCGTTCACCGATCGGGCGAAGGCCGACTGGCACCGACAGGTGCTGCTGTCGAAGGCACTGACTGCGGCGCAGGCCAAGGACTTCGCGACCGCGGGGTCCACCATGGACCGCGCCAAGGCCACGATGACGTCGGACCTGCCGAGGTCAGCCACGGAGAACTACGAATCGGCGATGGGCGTCATCGACGTCCTTCAGGGGAAGTTTGACGCAGCGCTTCCGCACTTGAAGCGGGCTGATCCAGAGGACCCCTATGCGATGTTCTACCAGGCGGAGGCGATGCGCCTGAAGGGCGACGCCGCCGGCGCCGCGAAGATGTACAAGAGGGTCGCCACGTCTAACCAGAACGGTGTGGGGTACGCGTTGGTGAGGTCGCGCGCGATGAAGGCGTCGGGGACGTAGTTCTCTCGACACCAGCGACAGAGGCAAGCGCCTCGGCCTGGCTCATTAGCACGCATCGACGGCCGCCTGGAAAGGCGGCCGTTTTTTTGCAATGCCCAGTAGAGTCATGCAGGGGCGAAGCGGACTTCCAGAACCAGCTGCTCTCGGCGATGCGCTTTCAGTTCGGCGGACACGTTGAGGAGGCCGCGGAAATGAAGGCTTGATCCGAGGACTACAGACACGACAGGACAGCGATGGCCGACATACACTCCGACGCGCTCGTCTTCTTCGGGGCCACTGGCGATCTGGCGTATAAAAAGATTTTCCCCGCCCTGCAGGCGATGGCCAAGCGCGGCGATCTCAACGTGCCGGTGATCGGCGTGGCCAAGGCCGGCTGGACCCTCGACCAGTTGCGCGCGCGGGCGCGGGACAGCGTTGAGACGTACGGAGGGCTGGACCAGGCCGCGTTCGACAAGCTCGTCGGGCTGCTTCGTTACGTCGACGGCGACTACAAGGACCGAGCGACCTTCGCGGCGCTCCGGCAGGCGCTCGGCACTGCACAGCACCCCGCGCACTACCTGGCGATCCCTCCCCCGTTCTTCGGACCCGTCGTTGAGCAGCTGGCGCACTCTGGGTGTGCGAAAGGGTCCCGCGTCGTGGTCGAGAAACCCTTCGGCCAGGACCTGCTGTCGGCGCGCGACTTGAATCGGATCCTGCTCAGCACCTTCGTCGAGGGCGACATCTTCCGCATCGACCACTATCTCGGGAAGCGCCCCGTCCACAACATGCTTTTCTTCCGCTTCACGAATCCGTTCATCGAAGCCTTCTGGAATCGAACGCACGTCGAGAGCGTGCAGATCACGATGGCGGAAGACTTCGGCATTCACGGCCGCGGCGCCTTCTACGACGCGACCGGGGCAATTCGCGACGTCGTCCAGAATCACCTCTTCCAGGTGTTGAGCAACCTCGCCATGGAGCCGCCCGCGAGGATGGACAGCGAGTCTCTCCGGGACGAGAAGGTGAAGGTGCTGAAGTCCATTCCCGCGCTCAAGACTGATGACATCGTCCTTGGACAATTCCGCGGCTACCGCGAAGAGCGCGGCGTCGCCGCCGATTCGCAGGCGGAGACCTACGCAGCTGTTCGACTGCACATCGATTCGTGGCGGTGGCAGGGCGTGCCGTTCTACATCCGCACTGGAAAGTGCCTCCCGGTGACGTCGACGGAAATCGTCATTCGCCTGCGGCGGCCGCCGACGGTATTCGCCACTGCCGACCCCCTGTCCAACTACTTCCGGTTTCGCATCCTCCCGCGGCAGACGATCGCGTTCGGCCTTACGGTGATGGACGCGGCCGACCAGATGATTGGCCAGCGCGCCGAGCTCGTGGCGAGCCGACGGCCCGGCGCTGACGAGATGGCTGCCTACGAGCGCGTTCTCGGCGATGCACTCGCGGGCGATCCGGCGTTGTTTGCTCGCATGGACTATGTCGAAGAGGCGTGGCGCATCGTCGACCCGGTGCTGGGGATGAAGACGCCGGTTCGCGCATACGAGCCGGGGACGTGGGGGCCTCCCCCTCTCGCCCAGGACATCGTGCCTCCCGGCGGCTGGGTGAACTCGTCTACAGAAGAGGGAGCCACGATTTATGACTGATGTCGACGCGAGACAATCACTGCTGCACCATCACGGTGATGGACGAGGCCATCGCGTCAGACCGGTAGACGCGCTGGGTCGCCTTCTTGAAATCTGACGACTTGGCTGTCGGAATCTCCATGAACACTTGCGGATTCCGGTCGACGAGGGGGAACCACGAGCTCTGTACCTGGACCATCACGCGATGTCCCTTGCGAAACGCGTGGTAGACGTCAGGCAACTCGTAGGTGATGGCGGCGGGCTCGCCGGCGACGAATGGTTCCGGCTTCTCGAAGCTCTTGCGGTACTTGCCGCGGAACGGCTCGCCTCGAACCAGTTGCTGATAGCCGCCCATCTTCACGGCGTCGGCGCGGACGGGCTGGCCGGCGGGCGCAGCCGGCGTCGGGTAGTCGTTCGGATAGACGTCGACGAGCTTGACGACGAAGTCCGAGTCTGTGCCGGTCGTCGAAACGTGCAGGTTCACCTTCACGGGCCCCGCGATGATCATGTCCTGATCGAGCGGCGGCGTCTGGTAGACGAGCACGTCGGTGCGCCGGCTGGCGAACCGCTGATCCTCCGTCATGTAGTCGGACGTCATCCCTGGTGCCGTGTAACCGACGTACGGCACCGGCCGGTTCGGGTCGCTCACGTATTCGTCGAACAGCCGCTGCCCGGCCGGCTGCGTTCGCGACAGTCCTCCGTCCGCGTCGAAAAAGAGCGTCGTCTGCTGCAGGTTCTTCGGTGGCCACGAGCCGAGGCGCCGGAACTCGTTCACGCCGGTCAGGAACAGCCAGGCTTCCGGCATGCTCGCCGGCTTGTCCTTCAAGTACTGCATGAAGAATGGGAACTGGATGTTCTCGCGGAAGTACTCCGACGTCCGCACGCCGAAGTTCAGGTTGCCGAGGCTGGCGCCGGTGCCGCGCGACCACCCACCGTGCGACCACGGGCCCATGACCAGTATGTTCGTAATGCCGGCGTTCTTCTCCTCGACCGCCCGGTAGGTCTTCAACGGCCCGACGGGATCTTCGGCGTCGAACCAGCCGCCGACGTTGAGCACGGCGCACTTCACGCCGTCCATGAACCGCCACAGCGAGCGCCTCTTCCAGAACTCGTCGTAGGTCGTGTGGTCGACGATCTCCTGCCAGTACGCCGCCTTGCCGCCAAAGAGCTCGGCGTTCATGCGCGCAAGCGGCACCGGCGTCCGCAGGAAGAAGTCGTACATGTCCGGCGTACCCGGATCGAACCTCAATGCCTGCTTCGGCAGCTCCGGCGTCGCTCCGCGAGCGACGAAGGACGAGTAGAAGCCGAAGTTGGCCCCGAGCATGAACGCGCCGTTGTGATACACGTCGTCGCCCATGTAGTAGTCGGCCGTTGGCGCCTGCGGTGACGCCGCCTTGAGCGCGGGATGCGAATTGATGATGCTCGCCGCGACGTGGAACCCCGGCTGGGAGATGCCGATCATGCCGGCCCGCCCGTTGTTGTTCGGGACGTTCGTCAGCAGCCACTCGATCGTGTCGTAAGTGTCGGTGCTCTCGTCGATGTCCTTCGGCCCTTTCGAGGCGTTGAAGGGACGCACCTGCTGGAACTCGCCTTCCGACATGTACCGCCCGCGCGCGTCCTGGTAGACGAAGATGAAGCCGTCCTTCTGGAAGTGGTCCGACGGGCCCAGCTGCGCCGGGTACTGATCGACGCCGTACGGCGACACGCTGTAGGGCGTGCGCGTGATCAGGAACGGATACTGATGCGAGGCGTCCTTGGGGGCATAGACGGCGGTGAAGAGACGCGCCCCGTCACGCATCGGGATCAGGTACTCGTATTTCGTGTACGTCGACCTGACGAGGTCGACGCCGGTCGGCGGCGCCTGCGCGGGTGCCGGTGCCTGGGCGAGCGGCATCTCGACCGCGGTCAAGGTGATCAGGGCGGCGGCAGCCAGCCAGAGGGCGTGCGCCCGGACGTCTCGTCGCATGACCCGGATTATGTCCCAGGGGGCAGGCTATGAGCGCGGCAGCAGGGGAGTCGTCCGCTTGCACAGTTGCAGCGGCAGCCCCCACGGATCGCGCAGCATCACCAGTCGGGTTCCATCGGCGAGCGTCTGCTGATCGACGAGCGTCGCCCCTGCGCCGACGAGCTCCGCCATCGCCGCATCCGGGTCGTCGGTCTTGAACGCGACGTGGAACCGCAGCGGATGCATGGCGGAGTAGTCCGGCACCGGGTCGGCGGCGTTGCTGTAGATCTCGATCACGACGCGTCCTCCAGCGTCGGCGAGGAAGTGTATGTAGGGCGGCGTCGGCACCTCGCGGATGATTCGCATTCCGAGGTTGGCGACGTACCAGGCCGCCATCGCCGCGGGATCCGACACGTTGCACGCGAAGTGCTCGACGTCGAGGTGCACTCGTTCCTCCTGACGGCGTTTTACTTCGGAGTGATCTTTGTGATCTTGTTCCCTTGAATGCCCAGGCCCGCCATCAGCCCCTTCTGGCCGAAGACGAAGGCGTAGATGTCGTCCTTCATCGTCGTGGTCGTGGTGGTCTTCGCCTTACCCTCGTCGATCAGGACGACGCTCGGACCGACGCCGACCTCGAAGCCGCTCGCCTTGACGAACTCATCGAGGGCCTTGGCGTTCATGAAGAACATCGCGTAACCATACGTCTGGCCTCCGGCCTGTAGCCCGAAGGAGGCGCCAGTCGTCTTGTAGTACGCGGCCGCGGATCCACCTTTCAGCAGCGTGCCCTCGCCGTACTGACCGCCAATCCCGAGGCCAGCCTTCGTGACTTTCGGGAAGACCAGAATCGCCAGCGCTTTTGTCCCGAGGAGTTTTGCCAGCTCCACGCTGCCGTAGAGCTGCTGCAAGGCCGCTTGCGATTCGCTTGTGAGCTCCGCCGCCTCTGTCTTCCCCTGGTCTTGTGCGACTGACGGCGCCGCGTACATGAATGCGGTGGCCACCAACACGCCTGCCATCCATTTCGTTCTCATCTTCATTCTCCTTGCGGCTCGAGACTCGAGCTCGCTACACACGATTCACAGCTGTGTCTCGAAATCTCTCGGGTCGGCAGGCCCGTCACCCGTTTCTCATCGCTGCCACGAGGTCTTTTGACCCTGAGCCCCAGCGAGAGACGGACCTGATCGCCTGCGTGAATGGGACGTCGAGGATGTGCACCCGTTCAGGGCGGAGGATATAAACGGCTCCGGCGAGCGGTGTAGGCACTGACGGCACGAAGACCGTCAATCGACCGTCGTTGAGTACTTCGATAATGAAAGCCGGGACGAGCGCGTCCTCGATTTCGACCAAAGCCGGCTGCCAAGCGTGCTCGTCGCTGTCGCCCGCCATTCGCTGTGTCAAGCTGCGCAGGAGGCTGTACCCGGGAAGTCGGTCGAAGAACACCTTCTCCATGCGCTCGCGAAGCGCCTGCCCGGCCTGGGTGCGCACAACGAGACCGACGAGAAAACAGACCCCTAACACCAGCAACAGAGAAAAGAGGCGCTCGGCGGGGATCCAGTCAGGGACCAGCACTGCGAGTGGCCGCACCACA
Source organism: uncultured Acidobacteriota bacterium (assembly GCA_963773005.1). GTDB lineage: Bacteria > Acidobacteriota > Vicinamibacteria > Vicinamibacterales > 2-12-FULL-66-21 > DATBJJ01. Next base: position 740,384 of record CAVYZR010000006.1, on the reverse strand, counting down.
ATCGCGACCGACTTCATGCCCTTGAGCATCAGCAGTGTCGCCAGGTAGACGGGCACGACGATGAACAACCCCCCAACGATCGTGCTCGTGATGAATTCGCGCGCGTATTTCATTGTTCGGGCCTTCCCGGCCCCTTCACGAGCACGTGAGCGACGGCGGCCTCCTTTCTGAGCAAGAAGACGCGCCGCGCCTCAAATACCGCGCGGGCCACGCCCCATCAAGGAGCGAGCGCGGCCCACGGTAGATGAACGAACCCGTTAGCGCGTCGTGCGACGACGCCTCACGGTGAGACCCAACCCCGCCACGAGCGACGCGAGACCTGCGAGGCCGATGAGCGGCAGTTGGCTGGCGGTCTTGGGCAGCGTCCTCGCCGCACCGCCCGAGGGCGCCGCGCCCGAGGTTGCCGCGCCCGAGGTTGCCCCGCCCGAGCTGGCCGCGCTCGGTTTGGCCGCGCCGGAAGACGCTGCTCCGGCTCCCGCCCCTGGCGCCCCCGCGGCGGCGGGCGTGCCGGCGGCACCAGTACCGCCGCTCTTGGCGAGCGTCGCCTGCACTTCTCGATCGGTCATGACCCGGGGTGGCTTCGACGTGACGATCGTTGCCGTCAGCCGATCGTTGGCACGGAACTCCGAGAGTTCCGCGGGCTTGCCGTCGCGCATGATCTTGATGCCTCGCTTGTCGATGTCGCTCTGCGAAAACATCTTCACGCCGTCGTCGGTGCGAACGATGATGGCCGTGCCAACGTTCTGCAGCACCACTCCATTCTTTACCTCGGTCACGGTGACTGGTGTGACCGTGGTCTTTGTGGTAATCGTCGCAGTGCCCGCCATGCCGGGCTTCAATTCGTGCACCGACAGCATCTTTCCGTCGACGTTGAACCGGAAGTCGTCGGCGATGGCCATTTCCCTCGTGCCTTCCGGCAACCGCACGACGAGCACGTTGCCCTCCACCGAGATGACCTGGAACTTCTTGGTCTCCGACGTTGTCGTCGTCTGCGCCGACGCTGCGACTGCCGTCAGGCACACGACCGCACTACACAATGCCAACCGAATTGTTGCACGCATCATAAAGCCTCCTGTTCCTCCCGTTTCCGAGTTCCCGTGAGGGCCCGCATTTCAATTCCCGTGTTCGCTTGATCTCCTTAGTGCACGCTGCCAACTGTCGATCGGGCGTCGCGCCGGATCCATGACACTTGCTTAGCGACCGCGATAGGCGGCCGCCACGGTCTCGGCCCGCACGGCGCGGACGATGTAGCGCTGCGGCGCTGGACCGACGTGGTAGAACGGATAGCACGTGACCAGCGTGAGCGAGCGCGTCGGTGTGGGGTCGAGCACTGAGACGTCCTCCGGGGCAACGACCCAGATCCGCTCGACGCGGTACACCTCTTTCTTGTTTCCACGAAGCGTCTCGAGCTCGATGGCATCACCTGGCCCGATGTCTTTCAGGCCGCGGAAGAACCCATCGCGATGCCCGGCGATTCCGGAGTTGCCATCCGTCCCCGGCAGTACCGTGCCCGCGATATGACCCACGGCGCGGTTGAGCACGAAGTCGTCGCTGCCCGGCAAGACCGGCACTTCGAGGCGGATCTTCGGAATGCGCAGGACCGCGATCGGCGGCGCAGCGGGTTCGTTCAACGCGCCCCGCCAGGCGTTGATGCGTTCGGAGTCCCAGAGGCTCAGGTCCGGTGTGGCAGACTGCTGCGCCGCGGCCACCTGGAGGACCGCGAAGCGCTCGAGTTCGTGGCGGGCGCCCGTCACGCCTTCGAAGTAGAGCGCGCCACACGTCGCCACGCAAACGAGGCCGAACACCCACGCCGCGCGCTCTGCGACCCCGGCAAGTCCCACTCGCGAATGCCCCCAACATCACGGAGGCTGGCCCGAATATCGGGACCAGCTTCGCGATGGCTCTGCACCGGAGGCATGTGCTGTGCCAGATGTAGAGTTAGGAAATCCGGGCGGTTTTCGAGGGCCCGTCCATCGTGCGGACCTGCGAGTCCCCCGGACCGACGGAGGGGGTCCGGAATACCGTGCGACGAAGTGCGTGCCGGGGCCTGGATGGGCGCTCACATGCGCTCGGCTCCGCTGGTCATCGTGCCCCCGCTATAGATGAGCCGGCGAGCCGGAGACGACCACCTTCACCCGTTCGTGCTCATTCCTGACGAAGCACGAGGAGCGGATCGACCCGCGTCGCTCGATGTGCTGGCACGTAAATCGCCAACAACGCCAGGAGACCGAGTGCCGCGACGACGGCTGCGTAGGTCGTCATGTCATGTGGCTTGACGTCGAACAGCATGCCGCTGACGAGCCGTGTGGACGCGATCGCGCCAAGCACGCCTGCCGTGAGGCCGATGACGGTCAACGTCAGTCCGCGACCGAGCATGAGCCACACGACGCTTCGCGCGCTCGCCCCGAGCGCCATCCGCAAGCCGATCTCCTTCGACCGCTGTCCCGCCACGTAGGCCATCACCCCGTAGACGCCCGCCATGGCGAGACACAGGGCGATGCCGGCGAAGAGACTCAATAACCACGCTCGAAACTTCGGCGTCGCCACATGCTCCGCGAGGAGCGCGTTCATCGTCGTCACGCGGACGGACACCTCGGGCGATCGCTCACGCGCCTTGCGCTCGACTGATGCGCTCAGCATGGCGGGATCGATCGCGCCTCGCACGACGAAGTAGAGCGTCGCGCCGTTATAGAAGTGCTGCTGGTACGGCATGTAGAGCTCCGGCTGTGGTTCCCGCGCCGGGCCGTATTGTCGAACGTCTCCGACCACCCCAACGATCGTCATCGCCTCGGTCGAATCGTATCCAGCGACGAGGGTGCGACCGATCGGATCCCGCCCGCGAAACGCCGCCCGCGCCAATGCCTCGTTGACGATCACGACCTGGGGACGATCGCGCCGGTCACCATTGTCGAAGTCGCGTCCCTGCTGGAGTGGAATGCCGAGCGCCGCGAAGGTGCCCGGCGCGACCACGTTCATGACCGCCGGGCGCGAGGTGCTCAGCGGTGACTCCCTTGGCATCTGATCGACCCAATAGCCGCTTTCAGATTCGACGTGCCCCGGAGGCGCCATCATCGCGCCGGCTGCCAAAACGCCCGGAAGTTGCGCGACGTCGCCGAGTAAACCCTCGAAGAACGCTCGGCTGTCGCTCCAGTCCGCCGCGCGCGGCCGCGCAGTGGCTTGCATCAGGAGGAGGTCGTCGGGCTGAAATCCGAGTGGGGCTTGCTGGAGGGCGACCACGCTCCTCACGAGCAGCGCGCCGGTGACGACGAGGACGACCGCGAGCGCGATTTCGGCAACGACGAGCACCTCGCGCGTTCGCCTGCCTTCGCCGCCGGCTGTGCGGCCAGAGCTGCGACGGAGCGGCTCGTTGACATCGACGCGGATGGCCTGCAGGGCCGGTGGCAGTCCAAAGAGAAATGCGGAGAGCACAGAGAGGGCCAACGTGAACAGCAGCACGCTGCCATTGACCGCGACCTCGTCGAGACGCGGCACGTCCGGCGGCGAGAACGCAACCAGGGCTCTGGTGCCCCATACGGCAATCAGCACGCCGATAGCCCCGGCCGCAAACGCCTGAACGGAGGCTTCGACCAGCAGCTGCCTGACGATTCGGGAGTGGCTTGCGCCGAGCGCCGTACGCACGGCGATCTCCGGAACCCGTGCTGTGGCTCTGGCCAGCAACAGCGTCGCCATCGTCGCGCAACCGATCATGAGGACGAGGCCCACCGCGCCGAGCAGCAGATACAGCATCGATTCCACATCGCCAACCATCTCCTCTTGAAGAGACGCGACGATGACGCGGACGTTCTTATTGGTGTCTGGATACTGCTGCCCCAACCGCTCCGAAATGGTCGTCATCTCGGTCTGTGCCTGCTCGACGCTGACGTCCGCCTTCAACCGGGCAATTGCACGAAAGTTATTGCCACGCCGGTGAAGCTGCGAGCGGCTGCCGACGTTAGTGAACCAGACGTCCGTGCCGACGGGAAAGTCGAAGCCCGATGGAAGCACGCCGACAATGGGCACGGATCGATTGCCCAGCCGCAGGGTACGACTCGGCGCGCGTGCAGGGTCGCCGAACGTCTGGCGGGCGTAACGGTCGCTGACGATGGCGGCGCCTGTGGCGCCCTCGTTCGCCTCTTCGCGGGTGAATACCCGGCCGATTGACGGCTGCGCACCCAAAACGCGGAAGAACTCGTGTGTCACCGTCGCGACGACGGCATACTCGGCCGTGGCGCCAGCCATGACCGACGTGCTCCCAACCGTGTAGTACGCCATCGAATCGAATGACGTGTTTTGCGCCTGCCAATCGAGAAAATCCGGGACCGATACCTGCCTTCTGCGTTCGCCCGAGGTGCTGGCGCTGGTGGACAGGTACGACAGGGTGACGATCCGGTCCGCATTCGAGTAGGGCAACGGATTGAGCACGACCGCGTGGACGACACTGAAGACGGCCGTGTTCGCACCGATGGCGAGGGCCATGACCAGGATCCCCAGAAGGGTGGCGCCGCGGTTCCTGCGCAACGCGCGCAACGCATACCCGACATCCTGGCGTGTCTCGTCGATCCGCCGCGATACCCACACCGCGCGCGTGTCTTCTTTCACCAACGTGACGTTACCGAAGCCGAGCAGCGCCTGCCGGCGGGCCTCGTCAGGCGCCATCCCCCTCTCGATATTTTCCTGAGTCTGGCGCTCGATGTGATCCTTGATGTCCTCGTCAATACCGTCGATGGCTCGTTTGTGGGAGGTCATCGTCGTTGATTCCTGCTACGCGGGGCGAAGGACGCGCGCGATGGCTCGAGCCAGCTTGTCCCATCGGCTGGTTTCGACCTGAAGTTGTTTGCGGCCCCTGGGAGTCAGGGAGTAGAACTTGGCGCGCCGGTTGTTTTCTGACGTGCCTTCGTCGAAGGCAATCCACCCACGCCTAATCAAGCGGTGCAGCGCCGGGTACAACGACCCTTGCTCCACCTGCAGCACGTCGTCAGAGCCGCGCTCGATGGCCTTGGCAATCGCGTGTCCGTGGGCCGATCCGGTGCGTAGCGTCCTGAGGATCAGGAGGTCCAGCGTGCCTTGCAGCAGCTCGATGCGGTCGCGTTCCTGTTTAGTAGACATCCTAGGTGTCGACGATATGCTCGTTCACCTAGAGTGTCAAGGTGAGCACGCTCAGCGGCCTGAAACTGTTCGTCCACGGGGTTGAAGCAGCAACGCGCTCGTCATTGATATGATCATAAATATGATATAATTATGGTCATGTTTATGGTCAATATAGCGGAAGCCAAAGCGAAGCTCTCCGAGTATCTCGACGCGGTGGGCCGAGGCGAGCGCGTGGTGATTTGCAGGCACAATCGCCCTGTCGCGGAGCTCCGCGCCGTAGCGTCGGGGACGACGGCCAAGCGAAGGCTCGGCACCGCCGCCGGCGTCGTCGACATCCCGGCGTCGTTTTTTGCGCCGCTTCCCGACGCGGACCTGGACGCGTTCGAGGGGGAACTGAAGGAATCGAAGACCGGCGCTAAAGTGGCGGAAGGAAAACCGAACTACCGCGTGCCGAGGACGCGTCCGCGCCGATGAAGCTGCTGCTCGACACGTGCACGTTCTTATGGGCGATCGCCGAACCCGATCGTCTCCCGCGTCGTGTCGCCGACCTGATTCTCTTCGAGGAGCATGAGGTCTATCTCAGTGCGGCTTCTGCCTGGGAAATCGTGATCAAGCACGCGAGGGGTCGGCTGCATTTGCACGAGCCGCCCGATCGTTTCGTCCGCGATCAGCGGGACGCGGCCGGCATCCAGTCGCTGACAGTGGATGAGGAATCGGCGCTTCATGTGTCGCGACTCGCGGCCCTTCATCGCGACCCGTTCGACCGCATGCTGGTGAGCCAGGCGATCGTTCACGGGATGACGATCCTCACTCCAGATCCGCTCATCACGCAGTATCCGGCACGGACGACGTGGTAAGGCCCGCGTTCGGGGAGCACTGGCAAGAGGCCTCGTCATGCAATCTCTGCACGGCTATCGAGTGGCATCCGGTCGCCGCGATCTGCGGCCGTCGCTACGGCCAGTGTGCAGGTTGTGGAGTAGTGCGACTGATCGATCGCGTCGCCGAATCCGCTCTCGGTCTGCTGTACGCGCACTACTACGATCCGGGACCGCTGAGCGCTGCAGCACTCGAAGCGCAGCTGAGGAACCCGACCTTCGCATACCGGAGGCGACGCATTGAGGCGATGCGCGGTCGCGGCGAACGGCGCATCTTCGAAATTGGCTGCGGGGACGGCAACTTTCTCGCGTTCATGCAGCGCGCTGGCTGGAAGGTCGACGGCTCAGAGTTTGGCAGCGAAGCCGTGTCGCTGGTCCGAGTGCGCCATGGCATCGCGATTACCCAGGGCGAGGCGACGAAGCAGAGGCCGGCGTCAGCTCCGTTCCCGGTCGTCGCGGCCTATCATGTCATCGAGCATGTCTACCGGCCTGCCGATTGGCTCGAGCGGGTTCGGTTGCTCATCGAGCCGCGAGGCATGGTGCACTTCCAGACGCCGAACTGGAACGCGCTATCCCGGACCGTGACCGGTCTGGCGTGGGCGTCGATGACGTTCCCGCAGCACGTGTATTTCTACACGCCCGCGACGCTGCGCGCGCTTCTTCGGCGATTTGGCTTCGACGTGCAGTCTGTCACCACGTGGGACCCGTGGCACGGGCCAGGCGCTGCGCGCAACTCGCTCGGCAGCCGGGCGAAGCAACTCGCGACCGGCCGGTTGCCGTGGAGCGCCACGCTCGGCGACGGTGAGAGTAGTGTGGGGCCCGCTTCCGAAACAGGCTGTCCCATCGTTCGCGCGCGAGGCGTATCACAAGCGATATTACAGCTCGCCGGCCATTCCCTGGCCCGCCTGGAGTCGCTCATCGGCCGTGGCGAGGTCGTCGATGTGATCGCCAGACGAGTCGACTAGCACGAACCGTGAGTGATGCAGAGAGAAGACCCGAGCGCAGCGGCTTCGCGTGTGGAGCTGAGAAGCGCGATGTGGGAAGGGTCATGTGCGAGGCTCGAGAGCATTCCACCGCGATCCACCTTAGCGCAGCTGTGCACGTCTAAGATTGTGCTCGTCCGCTACTGATGAGGCGCCGAAGGCTGAGTCGTGTGGTAGCGTGACGATCATGCGTCCGCTGGCAGTCATCACCCTCACGGCACTCTGTGCCGTTCCAGCGTGTGCGCGCGGGTCCGGCCCGCCACTCGGCACTGTCGGCATCTCGCTCGATGACGCCCGCATTGCCGCCGCCGTTCGCTCGGCACTCCTCGCTGACCCGGACCTCGGGTTGCGCGATATTGCCGTTGACGTCGACCGCGGTGTCGTGTCGCTATCGGGCGTCGTGCGCACCGCTGACGAAGTCCAACGTGCGACGACCGTGGCTCAGCGCACGGCGGGCGTGCGGCACGTCAAGTCGGGTCTCAAGGTTGGGTCATGACCGTGCTCGACACGGTCGGCAATTCGGCTGCCCATGCGCTCGCCTGGTGTGGAGCGCTGTCTCTCTTCGCGGCGCGCAGCATCCGCGAAGTGTTCCGTCCTCCCTACGAAGTCGCCGAAACGCTGCGTCAGCTGCACGAGCTGGGAGTGCGATCGGTCCCACTCATCGCCGTCGCCGGCTTGGCGGTTGGCGTGGTGTTGTCGATGCACACCCGCGCGTCGCTCGAGCGATTTGGGGCGGAGGCAATGATTCCGGCCGGCCTGGCCTTGGCGCTGGTCAAAGAGACGGGTCCGCTGACTGCCGGCTTACTGCTGTCCGGCCGGATCGGCGCCGGCATTGGCGCCGAGCTCGGAGCGATGAAGGTCACCGAGCAAATCGATGCGCTCGAGGCCACCGCCGTCGACTCCTTCAAGTATCTCGTGGTTACGCGCATGGTCGCCTGTGTCGTCGCGCTCCCCGTCCTCACGACCGTGATGAATGGCTCGGGGATCGTCGGCGGCTACCTCGCCGAAGCGACGCTGGTGCCGACGTCGCCGCAGCTCTATTTCCACCGCGCCTTCTCGTTGATGGACTTCACCGACCTGGTTCCGGCGACACTCAAGACCGCGGTCTTTGGTTTCATCATCGCTATCGTGTCGTCCTACCTCGGGATGACGACGACCCAAGGGACCGAGGGCGTGGGCCGCGCCTCGACCCGCAGCGTCGTCATGTCGTCGGTCGTGTTGATTGTGGTCAATGTCGTGCTGGTGCGGCTGATCTTCCTGCTGTTTCCCGAGGCGGGTTAGCTGAGGTCCGATGTCTGACGCCGCCATTCGCTTCGACGCGGTCACCAAGTCCTTCGGCGACCGGCGCGTCCTCGACGAGGTGTCGTTCGAGATTCCACGCGCGACGGCGTTTTGCCTGCTCGGTCGCAGCGGAACCGGCAAGAGTGTCACGCTGCGGCACATCATCGGGTTGATGCGCCCCGACTCGGGCCGCGTGTTCGTGAACGGCGACGAGGTGTCAGCGCTCGACAGCCGAGGCTTGTCGCGCATGCGGCAGGGGATGGGGTTTCTGTTTCAGCATGCCGCCTTGTTCGATTCGTTGACCGTCGGGGAGAATGTCGCCTTTCCGCTCCGCCGGCATCGGCGCCACATGTCGGATGCCGATGTCCGGAGGGCCTCGCGTGACACGCTGGCGCAGGTCGGTCTGGACCAGGATTACGACAAGATGCCGGCCGATCTCTCCGGAGGGATGCGGAAGCGCGCAGGCCTGGCGCGGGCGATGGCGCTCAGTCCGCCACTGCTGCTCGTTGACGAGCCCAGTGCCGGGCTCGATCCCATCACCGCCGGCGAGATCGACCAGCTACTCGTCGATCTGAAGCGTCAGCAGGGCACGACGCTGGTGGTGGTTACGCATAACATCCCCAGTGCCCGCGCCATTGGTGACGAGCTGGCGCTTCTCGCCGAGGGCAAGATCGTCGCGCGCGGCAGTGCCGCAGCGCTCGACCAAAGCGCAGATCCTCTGGTCCGTGCCTTCATGCGCTCTGAAGGGTCTGGATAATGCCTGCTGCCCGCTTGATTGGTGTCGGCGTGTTCGTGGTCGGTGGACTGCTGATCTTCGCGCTCGGCCTGTTCATGATCGGCGATCGGCGATCGCTTTTCGCCGAACAGTTCAGTGTGCACGCCGAGTTCGCTCAGGTCGCAGGGCTGCAGGATGGCGCCGCCGTTCGGGTGAGCGGCATGGAGGCGGGGGAGGTCACAGACATCGCCATCCCGTCGTCGCCGGCGGGCCGTTTCCGCGTGCGCATGCGCCTGCGAGAGGAGCTGCGTCCCCTCGTCCGTGTCGATTCGGTCGCGTCGATTCGCACCGATGGCATTGTTGGCGGTCGCTACGTCCAGATCGACGCCGGATCGGAGCAGACGCCGGCCGTCGACGATGGCGGGACCATCAAGGGCCGCGAACCGTTCGATTTCGCCGACCTGCTCGACCAGGGCACCAAGACGATCGAGAGTGTCAACGTCACGATTGCCGAGCTGCGTGCCCATCTCAACGAGGTGGTCGGCCTGATCAGCGTAACGGCTGCGAACGCGAACGAGATGGTGACGACCGTGTCGAAAGACCTCGAGTCGATCGGTCGCGCCGGTCGTCGCCTGTCTGAAGAAACCACTCGCATTGTCGAGGGCATTCGTGCCGGTCGGGGGACGATCGGCAAGCTCGTGAACGATGATGAGCTCTACACTCGCGTTGCCGGGATCGCCGCCGAAGCGGAGCAGGCGGCAAAAACGGCCCGCCTCGCCGCCGATAGCGCCCGTTCTGCGATTGCGCGGCTGCAGGAGGGCGGGTCTGAGGGGTCGGTGCAATCGATTGTCGGCGAGCTCAGGCAGACCTTGTCGAGCACGCGGGACGCGATGTCCAATCTTGCCGAGAATACCGAGGCGCTGAAGCGTAACGTACTGGTCCGTGGATTTTTCGACGATCGCGGCTACTACGATCTCAACGCCATCACCGCGATCGACTACCGGCAAGGCGCGCTGGCTGGCAAGCATCGCGACCCGATCCGGATCTGGCTGCGCGGCGACCTGCTGTTCGAGACCGTGCAGCGCCAGGTGCAAGCGAACGAGGCGTTGTCGGCGGACGGGCGCGTGCGCCTCGATCGGGCCATGGCCGAAGTGCTGCGCTACCCGAAGGACACCCCGCTCATCGTCGAGGGCTACGCTGTCGGGAACACCCGCGACGCGCGCTATCGCCTGGCGGCCGATCGCGCCAGGCAAGTGCGCGAGTACATCATCGTGCGCTATGGCTGGGCGCCAACCCTCGTGGCCGCCATGCCGCTCGGCGAGCAGGCGATCGACGGTCCGAACGGGGCCGAGTGGGATGGGGTTAGCCTCGCGGCGTGGGTCGATCGCCGGGCGCTAGTGTCGAACGGGCCTCGGTAAGGTGACATCGAGGCGGGTCTCATGACTCAATTCAGCGTGATCATCGCGGGATTGGTGTTGGTGGCGGGCGTTCTGACACCGGGATCGAGATGACGGCATAGTGTTCGTCGGTAGCAACGGAAACCCGGAGCGCGGCTGCGCGCGGGGCCAACACATGGCAGAGCTTGGATCGACGGTTCGGATCCTGCACGAGACCACGTTGGAACGATGGTCGCGAAGCTCCTGCTCCTCTGCCTCGGCCTCGTCTGTTTCCTGTTTGTGGCCGCCTGTCGAAACGCGGTCACCGAGGCACGCGAGACCCCCACCGTGGTCGCCGAGGTGGCGACGAGCGACGTTCCGCCGGACACGGTGACGCTTCCGAACAAGGAACTGTCCATCAAGTTCGCGGTGATCGGCGACAGCGGCCGCGGAACGCCCGAGCAGCACGCAATCGCCGCGCAAATGGAGACGTATCGCAAACGTTTCGACTTCGGCTTCGTGCTGATGGGTGGCGACAACATCTACGAGGGACCGGCGACGCCGGAAGACTACCGCCTGAAATTGGAGGAGCCCTACAAGCCGCTGCTCGACGCAGGCGTCAGGTTCTACGCGGTGCTCGGCAATCACGACGATCCGGCGCAGATTTACTACCCGCCGTTCCACATGGACGGGCACCGCTATTACACCTTCACGCCGCCCGTGGGCGTCCTGTCGAAGCTCGACACCCGCGTCCGATTCTTCGCGCTCGACAGTACTCACCTCGACAGCGAGCAGCTGCAGTGGTTGCAACGCGAGCTGGAGCAGTCGCAGGCGGACTGGAAGATCGCGCTGATGCACTATCCCCTCTACGCCTCTGGACGCTACACGCTCCGCGCCCGGCGCCAGCGCTTTGCGCTCGAGCCTTCGCTCGTGGCGGGAGGCATGGATGTGGCGTTCTCGGGACACGAGCACTTCTACCAGCGGTCCCGTCTCCAGAACGGCGTCCTGCACTTCATCAGCGGCGGCGCGGGCTCACTGCGTGTCGGGGAAGCCAGGCCCTCGCCGGAGGTCGCGAAGAGCTACGATCGCGACTACCATTTCATGCTGGTCGAAGTGGCCGACGATCAGCTCTTCTTTCAGGCCATCAATCGGAAGGGCGAAACCATCGACGCCGGCTCGCTACGCCGGCCGAAACCGCCGACGGCGGCGCCAGCACCTACTGCGGGCACTGCGGGCCGTCACTGATTTCCAGGACTCTCCGTTTGAAGACCCGCACCCAGTCCGTGATGGTGTCTGTTCGAGACGGAAACAACGTTTTGAGATTGTCGAAGCGAGCCCCAGTGAAGAGATCCGTCAGCTGGCGATCGCTCAGCTGACCGAGGAGCGAGGCCAGCAGGCGCCGACCGCCCTCCGTGATCGCCACCGGTGCGAACGTCGCGCCGCCTGACGGCAGAGTCTCCATGCTCACGACACAGGCGCGCCGGTCCGACCAGATCGGAGCCCGTTGCCAACCTCCGAGATCGACCTTCTTCGGTCCGAAGACGGAGCCGACGTCCTGTAGCATCGCGAACGGTTTTCGGCACGCTCCAGCTTTCGCCGAGTGATTGCCGGACAGGCAGACCAGCCGCTGATTCTCGCTCTTGTTGTCCCAGTGCGCGAGGAACATTGCCATGAGTCGAAGCGCATCGAGGTGCTCGCGAGGCGCTCCACCTTTCTTCGCATCAACCGCGTCGAGCTCGAAGAACGCCCAGCCCTTGGTTTGCTCCGTGGTGATCGCGAAGGCCGGATGCTTGCGCTCCACAGCGACCCACTCGAACTCCTTGTGCTCGGAGTAGTCGACGAGCTTCTCATACGCCGCCGCGGTCCGTGTGAGGTCAACAGCTTTCATCGTCATGAACGGGATCGCTGGACATCCGTGGCAGCGCAGGCGCTCGACCAGGATGACGTGATCCGCGCCAAAGCCCAGCGCGGCGAGCAGGCGAGCCGCGGCGACTTCCGAATGGATCTCGGCAGTGTGGCCATACTTCACCCGAATCTGATCGCCGCCGTCCACGACGCAGTCAAATTTCGGCGCCGTGCCGCCAAGCTCTGTGATTTTGAACTTGCAACTGATGAAGTCAGCCTGGCCGGGATCGCCGGCGAGACGTGCCTTTGAGATCGGCACCGCCGGAGCTCTCCATACCTGGGCCCGCCTCAGCGCGTTCAGACGCTCGTTCGCCGAGACGCTCGTCGTTGCGGGTTTGCTGTTCTGAGTCGGTGGCTTCCCATCTTGCGCCGTTGAGTAATCAGCGGTGACTGAAACTGCCATCACGACCACAGCGGGCAACGCGCGCCAACCCATACGGCCGTGGCTGCTGCAAGAACTGCAACCTCATCAGGAGTTCGCTTCGGAGTAACCTTGTGGCCATGAGTGAATTCGGACATTCCCTTCGGTCGCGGTGGCCGCTCGAGGCGGGCCTCACGTATTTGAATCACGGCACGGTCGGCGTCACGCCGCTGCCAGTTCTCGAAGCCCAACGCGGCATTCGCGACGACATCGAGCGCAATCCCAGCCGGTATCTGCTGCGTGAGCTCTGCGAGATCGTCGTCGGGCATCCGAGGGCCGAGCGCCCCCGGTTGCGTCAGGCCGCCGACGCGGTTGGTGAGTTCGTGGGCGTGCGCGGCGACGACCTGGTGTTCGTCGACAACACGACGACCGGCGCGAACGCGATTCTTCGCTCCTGGCCGATCCGGCCCGACGACGAGATCCTCGTCTCGGATTTCAGCTACGGCGGGGTGACGCGGGCCGTGATGTTTGCCGCGCGCGAGCGCGGGGCGACCGTGCGCGTGGCGGAGATGCCATACCCCGTGCGATCGGCCGATGACGTCCTGGAGGCGTTCGCCGCCGCGATTGGCCCAAAGACGACGCTCGCCGTCGTCGATCACGTCACGTCGGAGAGCGCACTGGTGCTGCCGCTCGCGGCGATCGCCGAACGCTGCCATGCGCGCGGCGTCGCTGTCCTGGCCGATGGCGCGCACGCGCCCGGCGCCGTCCCGCTCGACATCCCTTCACTCGGCGTCGACTGGTACGTGGGGAATCTTCACAAATGGCTCTGGGTGCCGCGGAGCAGCGGGATCCTCTGGGCGTCGCCTGCGCGGCAGCAGGCGCTTCATTCGGCAGTGATCTCCTGGGGTCTCGACCGCGGTTTCAACGCCGAGTTCGACATGCCCGGGACCCGCGATCCGTCGCCGCATCTCTCCGCCCCTGCGGCAATCGCGTACATGAGGCAGCTCGGCATCGATGCCGTGCGTCGCCACAATCACGGGCTGGCGTGGAACGGGGCGCAGCTCCTGGCCGAACGCTGGGGGAGCGGGTTCACGACGCCCGAAACCATGATCGGCACTATGGCGACGATCGCGCTGCCCGAAAAGCTCGGGTCGGCGGCGGAAGACGCAGCCACGGTCCGCGATGCGCTTCTCTTCGGTCACGGCATTGAAGTCCAGGTCCACGCCTTTCGCGGCCGGCTCTACGTGCGAATCTGCGGGCAGGTCTACATCGAGCTTGCCGACGTCGAGCGGCTGGCCGACGCCGTGAGTGGCTTGTCGGCATGATTGGAGCTCAGCTCACGCCGGATACCACGGACTGAAACGAGAAGCTATGTGAGAAGGCCGATCCGTGTTATCCGTGTGTTCCGTGGCCCTAGCAGCCCGTGGTGCAAGTCCAGCTGCATTCGACGGGCGATGCATCCCCGCTGGCGGCGTTGCTCCTCGTTCAAATATGCCGAATATTCTCACTCGTCGCGCCTTGCCAGCGGGGCGCCTCGCCCGTCTCGGTGCGACGCTGGACTTGCACCACGGGCTGCTAGTGTCCTGTAACTGTGGTTCGTGAAATTGTTTGTGCGGCCCGCGCGTCCGCTGTCCGCTGAGCAAAGCGCGCGATGCTCGCCAAGATTTCGTCCGCCGACTTGGTCCACACGAAGGGCCTTGGGTCGGCTTGATGGGCCTCGATGAATTCCTGGATGCCGGCTTTGAGCTGCGCGACGCTGCGATAGGCGCCGCGCCGGATCTGTTTCATGGTCAGCTCGGCAAACCACCGCTCGACGAGGCTCAGCCACGAGCCGTACGTGGGGGTGAAGTGCACGTGGAATCGTGGCCGTTTGAGGAACCAGTTGCGAATCAACGCCGTTTTGTGAGGGCTGTAGTTATCCATGATGATGTGCACGTCGAGTCGGCGCGGCACGTGCGCCTCGATCAGATCCAGGAATTCCCGAAACTGCGCCGAGCGGTGGCGTTGATGGAACTGGGTGATCACCTCGCTGGTCTTCGCATTGAGCGCCGCAAACAGCGTCGTCGTGCCATGCCGTTTGTAATCGTGGGTCCGGCGCTCAATCTGCCCCGGTTGCATCGGCAGCAGCGGCTGCGTCCGATCGAGGGCTTGAATTTGCGGCTTCTCATCGACGCAAAACACCGCGGCATGCGCCGGCGGATCGAGATAGAGCCCGACGATATCCCGGACCTTTTCGACGAGCCGCGGATCGTTCGACAACTTGAACGTCTCGGTCCGATGCGGCTGCAACCCAAAGGTGTGCCAGATCCGACTGATCGCCATGTGACTCAACCCGACCGCTTTCGCCATCTCGCGCGTACTCCAATGCGTGGCGCCGCGCGGCGTGCTTTCCAACGTGCGAACGATCACCTGCTCCACCTGGTCGTCCGTGATCGTGCGTTTGGCGCCGGGCCGCGGCTCATCGGTACAGCCCGTCCAAGCGACCCGTGATAAATCGACTGCGCCACTTGCCGACGGTCCCGGGCGTGACGTGCAATCGGCGCGCGACCCCCTTGCTGTCGCTCCCGTCGGCGCACGCCAGAATGATTCGCGCGCGCCGGGCGACGTGGGGCGCCGTGCGCGATCGATGCGCCAGCGAATCCAATCGTCGCCGTTCGTCCTCGGTCAAGATCAGCGCAATCTTGGGGCGTCCCTTTCGCATGCTCGCCTCCTTGTAAGGGAGTACCGAGCGGGCCGCGCCATTTGTTTCAGCTTCTACAGTTACAGGACACTAGCTGGCCAACTGCACTCGACAGAGAGGCTCGTACTCGGCCCCGGTCCGGGTCGGCCGACTGACGAAGAGCGTGGCCCGCTGGACCTCACACTGTCCAACATCGCCCGCGACGTCGCCGAGAAGGCCGCGCATCGCTCGTGCATCTCGCGGCCGAATGTCCTTCACCCGCGCGATGGTCAGGTGCGGGGAATACGGCCGGGCCTCTGGTGCGAAGCCAAGCGGCTCCAGTCGGCCCCGCAGTTGCTCGTGCACGGTGATGAGCCCTTCGCGGCCACTCGCTAGCCCAAGCCAGATCGCGCGTGGCGGACCGGAGTGGGGAAAGGCGCCGCCTCCCCCGATCCTTAAAGTGAACGATCGTGCGTCGAGCGGCGGCGTCAGCGAGGCGACCAGGGGTTCGACCCGTGGCGCTCGAACCTCGCCGAGGAACCAGACCGTGATGTGGAGGTTGGAGGTCGGGACCCAGCGAATCTGCGCGTCTGGCGCGCCACGCGTAATCTCGTCCCTGACGCGCGAGGCAGCGTCCGCCGCGCTGTTCTTGAGAGCGTCAGGAAGCTCGATGCCGATGAAGAGGCGCATCGGATCAGCGCGTGGACGCCGGGCTGTCCGCCTTCCAATTCAGCACGACGGTGGCCGGCGGTGACGTCCGTTCGACGAACACGTTCACCAGAAACCGACCGTCCGGCGCGACGTCGTAAAACGTGCCGAGGCCCAGCCCGCCGAGGTTTGCGCGAGGCTTGAAGAGCGGAACCGGACGGCCGGGCGCGAAATCAGTGCCGGGACCGACCGGGACAGCCGTGATTGCCCCGTCGGCCGCGCGATAGAACAGCTCGCGGCCGTCCTGGCGCCAGACCGGAAATGCCCCACCCGTTGTGGATACCGGCCACTTACGGCCGGGACTCGGAAAGGTTGTGACGTAGACGTCCTGCCTCCCGGTCTCGTTCGAGGAGTACGCCATCCATCGGCCGTCTGGCGAGATTCGAGCATGAGACTCATAGAATCGCGTCTGAAGAAACGGTGCGGGCTTTCGATCGCCAGTCATCGGGATCACCCACACGTCAGCGGTGGTCTTTGGGTCGACGGTCGCAAACGAGATATAGCGTCCGTCGCGAGACCAGCTTTGCGGAAAACTTTGAAGCGTCGTGCGGAACAGCCGTTCGTCCTCGCCGGGCGCGCCAATGCGTTTCAAGAACAAGTTCGGCGGCGCGTCCCGCGCCGCTGCAAACACGAAGTGGCTAGCATCGGGCGACCACACCGGCGTCGACTCATAGATCGCCCCGGTCGTCGCTCTGGTCGACGTGCCACGGGCCGGGTCGAGGAGCCAGATTCCAGGTGTCAGATCGAATCGATCGACCGCCGCCTGCCGCCCATCGATCGACAGGGCCACGTTCATGTATGCCGCCGGCGGTCCCAATGTGCCCGCAACAGTGCCGTCGCGTCGAAACCACGTCGGTTGCGTGATGATCCGGTCACCTGTCCAATACACCAGCGTACCGTTCTCTGAAACGGCGAAGGTGGCGCTATATCCCAATCTGTCGACCCCTTCCGCCACGCGAATCGGCTCTCCAGTCAGGTCGAGACGCGTCAGGTCGAACCGCTGGGCCGTGAGCGTGCGGTCGCGCAGGAAAAAGAGGAAGTCTGGTGCGCTGAAGCCAAGCATCGACGGCTCGAACGACAAGCGCTTGCGTTCGGGTGAGTCGAGCGAGGCTACGTACTGACCTGCATTGTCGCCTCCGGCAATCGCAAACAGGAAGTGCTGGCCGTCCGGCAGGAATAGTGGATGAAAGTGAGCGCCCTCCTCATGGGCCGGATCCAACACGGTGACCGGTGTCGGCGTGCCTCCCGTCGCGAGCACGCGGAAGAGAGCGGTATCGATCGCCGGCGCGAACAGAATCACGCCGTCGCGATTCCACGTGGCGCCGCCGCCGTAGCGGGCGTCGCAGATGGTAGCGACATCTCCACCGGAGATGGATACTCGTTTGAGGCGGTCGGGTGTGAAGAAACCAACGGCGAGGCCATCGGGTGACCAGAACGGACCAAACGCGCCCTCGGTCCCGGGAAGCGCCCGCGACACGAGCGAGTCTAACGAGCGGAGCCAGAGCCCGCGCCTCTTGTCGGCACCGATGCCGGAAAACACCAGATGGCGCCCGTCGGGCGAAATGGCAAATGGTGAGCTTCCGATGCTCCAGCTGAAATTGACGTTTTCCGGTGGTGCGATCGTGAAGCGAACCGTTCGGTCGCGATCGGCTGTCGTAGCTGGCGTGGGGCGGAGCAGTAAGGCCACCGCTGCGACTGCGAGTGTGGCGCCGAGCAGCCACGCAGCGATTTCCCGGCGTCTGATCCGCGCGAGAGATGACGAGCTCGACACGGCGGCCGCACCGGAGCTCGTCAACTCAGAGAAATGATCTCGCGCACTCGCCAGATCCCGTGCCAGATCGCGCGTCGACCCGTACCGGTCGGCAGGACTTTTGGCCAGACACCGATCGACGATCCACTCGACAGGCGCCGGTACGGACGGATTGACCTGGCGGACCGGCGGCGGATGATCTCGAATGATCGCCGACAGCGTTTCAACGGCGGTCGGCCGCTGGAACGCCCGTTTGCCTGTGAGCATTTCGTAGAGGACGAGGCCGAACGAGAACTGATCGGATCGACTGTCCGCCTGGCCGCCGCTCGCCTGTTCGGGCGACATGTAACCGGCCGTTCCAACGACGCTTCCAGGCCGGGTGCCCTTCTCGGTCTCCGTCTCCAGTGTGGCCCGCGCATCGATCTCGCCGACCAGCTTTGCCAGACCAAAGTCGAGGATCTTGGCAAAGCCGTCGCGCGACACCATCAGGTTCTCCGGCTTGAGGTCCCGGTGCACGATCCCGGCCTCGTGGGCTTTCGCGAGCCCGTCGGCGATCGGAGCCGCCACCTGCAAGGCCCGGCGAGGTTGGAGCGGTCCGGCCTGCAGGATCTGGCGAAGCGTCTGCCCGTCGACGAGCTCCATGCTGATGTAGGGCTGTGCCTCGGCCTGTCCGAGATCGTAGATGGCGACGATGGCAGGGTGATTGAGTCCGGAAGCCGAGCGTGCCTCGAGCTCGAATCGCCGCAAGCGGTCGGCGTCGTTCGAAAGATCGGCGGGCAGCAGCTTCAGCGCGACGTCTCGATCGAGCTTCGTGTCGCGCGCAAGATAGACCACTCCCATGCCGCCGCTCCCGAGGAGTGAGCGAATCTCATACTGCCCGAAACGTGTGCCTGGCTCTAGCATCATCTCGGCTAACTATTGTGCACGCGAACTGCCGGCCAATACATCGAGGGCGGGATCAGTTCACTTTCATCACGACAAACGTCAGGTCGTCGTATTGAGCCGTGTCTTTGATCCATCCTTTCAGGCCTTCAGAGATGCGCGTCGAAATCTCCGGGGCAGGTAGATGCACAATCCCGCGCAGAAGATTCTTGAGGCGTTCCTCGCCGAACTCCTCCTCGGCCGCATTCAGCGCTTCGGTGACGCCGTCGGTGAAGGCGACCAGGACGTCGCCGGATCGCAGATCGACGGTCGCCTCCTCGTAGCTCATTTGCGGGAAGAGCCCAATCACTGTTCCGCCAATTGACAGCTCGCGGATCTCGGGTCCGGCATCCTGGCGCGGATTTCCATCGAGCGGCCGCACGAGATACGGCGGATTGTGGCCGGCGTTCACATATCGAAGCTGGCGGCTGCGCTCGTCGAGCTGCGCGTAGAAGAACGTCGCGTAGCTGTTCGAGTTCGTCGATCGATGGAGGAGGCTATTCATCCGCGCCGCCAGTTCGGGCAGCGACATGCCTTTCTCTGCGGCGACGATTCGCAGCGACGCCTGCACGACGGCCATGAGGAGCGCTGCGGCGACGCCCTTGCCGGCGATGTCCGCAAGCGCGATCCCGATCCGCTGGTCGCCGAGATCAAGGAAGTCGTAGTAGTCGCCGCCGACGCTGCGGGCGGGCAGGCTGAGAGCCGCGAGCACACCACTGTCGATTTCAGGAGGCGCGGCGGGCAGCAGGCGTCGCTGTACCTCGGCCGCCAGCGCGACGTCGCGCCGAAGCTTTTCCTGCTCGACGACGCGCGAGGTCAGCCGAGCGTTCTCGATCATCAAGGTCAATTGCTCGGCACACTGCCGCAGCAGCAGCTTTTCAGCCGTGCTGTAGGTCGCGCCATTCGTCTTCGGGCCAACCAGCAGCATGCCGACGATCTCGTCCTTGGCTCGAAGTGGCACCGCCAGCCGCGCGCCGCCACGGAGGAGCGATTCGATCTCGGGGACGTGTCCTGGGTTCTCATCACGCGCCCAGCGCAACCAGCTCTCGAGGTCGGCGGTTGTGAAGGGCAGCGCGTAACTGTAAAACCTCACCCGGTTCTCGAGAAAGCCGCCGGCAGGCAACGAGTGTCGCAAGTGTTCTTTGCCAGGAATCGCGACAATCGGCAGGTGCGTGTCGGCAACACGTTCGAGCAATACTGCCGAGCTGGCGTCGAGGCGGTCGCGAAGCGTCGCGACCGCGCGCTCGAACGCATCGGCGAAAGACGTCGCTCCTCTTGCCGCAGCCACGAACTCGGTGAGGAGATCGGCGTCAGTCTCCCGTGGCCCTTCGCCGGCAAGCACCGCCTGTGACACGCGCGCGAGCGTCTCCCGCAGCGACTGCCGTGTCGACTGCCACATCGATGCCGGATCGTTCCGAATGGCCACCATCGGCGAGAGTCGCGTCGCGCGCCACCCGGGAAAGAACGAGGCGATCGTGGCGACGCCAGCAACGACGATCGTCGAGGCGATGAAGGGCAGCACGCCGAGATCGCGGATCTCGAAGATCCGCACGAGAGCCCACGATGCCGCGATCATCGCGATACCGCCAATCGCGGCTCCGTAGGCGGCCATCTTCAGACCGCCCTTGACCACCATCCACAGCAGGTCGCGTCCGGTGGCACCGAGCGCCATCCGCGTGCCGAGCTCCACAGTGGACTGTCGCACCGAGTACGAGACGACGCCGTAAATGCCGAGCGACGCCATCAGCAATGCCGCCAGCGCGAAGAACGACATCATCAGCGAGCCGATCCGCTCGAGCGACGTCGAATCGCGCACGATGTCCCTCATCATCGCCACGTCATGAAGCGGCAGCGCCGGGTCGAGTCCCTGGATCGCTCGCCGGACCTCCGGAACGAGCGTGTCTGGCGGGAGCGAAGAACGAACGAGAAACCGCATCGGATTGATGGCCAGGACGGCGCTCAGGAGGTAGACCTCCGGTACCGTCGGATTGCTCGGGCCGTCGTTGCGCACGTCCCCGACGATGCCGACGACTTGGACGCGTGTGCCTTCCGGCGCGCCAAGACGCGCGTAGGCGTCGACGGCACTCTGCCCGGGCCAGTACGTCCTGGCCGCCGACTCGTTGATCACGATCGCGAGCGGGTCATCGCGCACGTCGCGTTCGTCGAGCAGCCGCCCGGCGCGAATCGGGATCTGCAGCGTCGCAAAGAAACTCTGGCTGACGGCGCGAAAGCTGACGCGCTGCACGGTATCGGGGCTGGCCGGCCGCCCCGCGGGGTAGAGCGTCGTGCTGAAGCAGCAGCCGGCCAGAGGCAGCGAACTGGCGAGCGCGGCATTCGTGACACTGGGAATGCCTTCGAGGGTCGTCAGGAACCGCTTCTGAAACTGCACGCGGTCGACAGTTTCCTTGCTCGGATCTGTTGCCGTGATCTCGAAGGTCAACACCCCGTCGGCAGTGAAGCCAGGCGAGACGCGGGTCAGGCGCACGAGATGCGTGACGAGGACGGCGCTTGCCGCGAGCAGCGTGAACGCGAGCGCGATTTCGGCGACGACCAGCGCCTGTGACAAGCGGCGGCTTCGAGCGTTTGCGGTTGCCCGGGCGCCGCCGCTGAGCACATCGGAAGGAACGGTCCGGACCGCCTGCCAGAGCGGCGCCAGGCTGGCGAGGGCGCTCGCGACCAATCCGCAGGCGCCCGCGAAGAGCAGCACGGTCCAGTCGAGCGCGATCTCATCGGCGCGCGGGATGTACTCCGCCGCAAAAAAGACGACGACCCGGACCAGAATCGCGCTGACGAGGACTCCTGCGGCGGCCCCGGCGAGTGAGACGATCAGCGCTTCCATGAAGTAGTGCACCGCGAGCTGACGTCCGGCGGCGCCGAGCGCCACGCGGACGGCGGTATCCCTCGCGCGCGCCACCGATCGCGCCAGCAACAGCCCGGCGACGTCCGCGCACGTGATGAGCAGCAGCAGCGCCGCGGCTGCCACGAGCACCAGCAGCGTCGGTTTGATCGTCAGCAGCACCGACTCGCGCAGGTCGTCCAGGCGAGCCGTATACGACGGGTGCGACGCGGGATCGAGCGCCGCGATCTCGGTGGCGACCCGTTTCACGTCCGCTTCGGCCTGTGCGATCGTGACGCCGGGCTTCATTCGCGCGTAGCTGAAATACGCGCCGGTCGAACGGCTCTGGCCGCGGCCAAGCGGATCGAGCGCAATCCAGACGTCGGCATGAACACTGTCGAGTCCGGGTCCCGGCACCGGCAATCGAAATCCAGGCGGTGCGATCCCAGTGATGGTGAAGTGCCGGCCGTCGAGCGTCAGGGGCTTCCCGACAATTTGCGGGTCGGCCCCGAGGCGGCGCCACAGCGCGCTCGAGACGACGGCACCGTGGTCGTCGTCGAACCACCGCCCGACGATCGGGTTGACGCCAAGGTTCCTGGCAAGTTCGGGCGTCACTTCGGCGCCGACCACATGCTGCGGCTGTCCCGCAAACGTCATGTTGAAGCTGGCTGGCCTGAACCAACCGAATGCGTCGAAGCTCTGTGTCCGCTGTTGAAACTCCTGAAGATCCGGGAACGTGTGCGCCGATCGCTGTCGTGGCTCGCTGAACCGCGCGCCGTAGAGCGCGACGAAGCGATGTCCGTCGGCGTACGGCAGCGGCCGCAGCATGACGCCGTTGACAACCGTGTAGATGGCTGTGGCCGACCCGATGCCAACGGCGAAGGCGACGACCGCCAGCGCGGCGACGCCCCTGGCGCTCATCCAGGAGCGCCAGGCGTGGGCCAAGGCCGAGAGCATGTCTGAGACGCTACTGTCCCCGGCCGATTGGAGTCAAACCTGGAGGGGCCGGATGCTCTGCGATTGACGTGAACCGCCGTTCGCGGGAATCTTTAGCGCAGTGCGCAAACTCCTGGCTGGCATCGCGATCGGTCTTGGCGCGGCAGGCCTGGTGTTTCTGACAGCGTTGCCGGGGTGGCTCGACACGACGGAGCTCAAGAGCTACGACTGGCGGATGCGGACCCTGGCGAAGCTCCGTATCGCTCGCGGACAGCCGCTCGTCCATCCCGACATCGTCCTTGTCGAGATCACCGACGCGTCGGTTCGGGACTTGTCCGAATTTGTCGGCCGATGGCCGTGGCCGCGCGCGCTGCAAGCGATGATCGTCGACTACATCAGCAGCGGGAAGCCGAAAACGATTGCGCTCGACCTGACATTTCTCGAGCCGGAGCGAGATTCCAGGTACGAGTTCCCCGGCCGGGGCGAGATCACGAGCATTCAGTCCGATCAGGAACTTGCCGAGGCGGTGCGGCGTGCTGGCAATGTCATCACGCTGGCCGACGCGGTTGATGCCGGCATCGACAACGGCGAGTTGATTCAGAAGGACTGGACCTCTCCGCCCTATCGTCTTGGCCCGGCCATCGAAGAACGTCCCGTGATCACGCTGCCGTATCCCGCGCTGTCATCGGCGTCCGCGAGCCTGGCCCATAACTTCATCGCCCTCGACCGTGACGGCCCGGCGCGGCGCTTTCCGCCATTCGTGCGCCAGGGCGACAAATACATGCCGCTGCTGGGCGTAGCCGCAGCGCTCGCCGGCGGTGGCTTCCGGCCCGACGAAGTTGTTCTAGAGAGCGGTGCGATCAGGGTTCGGGACAGGGACATTCCACTGGTGCCGGTCAAGGTCACCGATCTGAAGGGCAACGCTCGCGCCAGCGATCAGCAGACGATGCTCATCAACTATCGCGCGCCGGCCCTCGTCAACGGCAAGCGACCGTATCCGTCCTACGAAGCGGCATTGCTGCTCAAGTCACAAAGCCAGCTCGCAGACGGTGAGAAGCCAGACGTCCCGCCGGCTGTCTTCAAGGACAAGATCGTCTTTGTCGGTATCGCCTTTTCAGGTTTGGTGGACGTATTCCAGACTCCGTTCGGCGCCGGCTCGATGATCGGTATCCAACTGCACGCGAGCGTAGCCGACAGCATCCTCTCGAACCGGTTCCTGCGCCCGGCGCCGCGCTGGACGGCGGTCGCGGCAACGGCGGGCGCCGCGCTGACGGTGGGTCTGGTCTCGGCCACGCTGCCGTTCTGGGTCGCAGCGGCCATCGCCACTGCAGTCGTCGCTGGATGGACCGGCGCCTCTCTGGCTGCATTCGACCGCGGCCTCTGGCTGGTCATGGCGCAGCCGATCCTCGCGACCGCGGTCGCGCTTTTCGCCGGCACGGCCTATCGCTACTTCGTCGAGGATGCTGAGAAGCGGAAAGTCAGCCGGCTCTTCGGCCGCTACGTCTCACGCGACGTCTATAAACAATTGATGGCCAATCCCGGACTGGCCGAGCTTGGCGGCGGACGGCGCGAGATGTCGGTGCTCTTCTCAGACCTGCGCGGTTTTACCACCATCACCGAAAAAGGCCATCCCGAAGATCTCGTCCAGCAATTGAACGAGTACTTCACGCGGATGGTGGAGATCGTCTTTCGAAATGGTGGGACGGTCGACAAATTCGTCGGCGACATGGTGATGGCGCTGTTCGGGGCGCCCGTGGACGACGTTAATCATGCTGACGATGCGGTGACGACCGCCGTGGAAATGGTGCGCGAACTTGGCGAGCTCAACCGCCGCTGGGCGGCCGAGGGTCGAGTGCAGCTTGATATCGGCATCGGCGTGAACTCGGGCGACATGATTGCAGGCAACATCGGATCGTCCGCCATCATGAGCTACACCGTGATCGGCGACAACGTGAACCTGGGCGCGCGGCTGGAGTCGCTCAATAAGGAGTACCGGACCCGCATTATCATCAGCGAGGCGACGCGCTCCCGGCTGGGAAAGAGTTACGAGATGCGCCCGCTTGGAGGCGTTGTGGTCAAGGGCAAGACGCGGACGGTCGATATCTTCGAAGTCATCGCGCCGTCACCGCTCGTCGCGACTGCCGGTGCCGTTCAGACGGCGGTCGCTGGGGAACATGAGGGAAAACCCGTATGAAAAAGTGTGCATTCGTCCTGAGCGTCTCGATCGCGACGGCGCTGAGTCTCGGCGTGCGGCCGGCGGCGGCGCAGCTCGGGGGCCTGACTGGCGCGCTGAACACGGCGGCGAAGGCCAAGAAGATCGCCGACCTGAAAGTGACGGACGCCGAAGAACACCAGATCGGCCAGGCGGTGAGCGACAAGATGGTCGAGGTGTTCGGCGTCTACCAGGACGCCAACGTCACCAAGTACGTCACGCTCGTCGGGGCAGTGCTGGCGTTGCAGAGCCCGCGCCCCGGGCTCGACTGGCAGTTCGTGGTGCTCGACACGGAAGGCGTCAACGCGTTTGCCGCGCCCGGCGGCTTCATCCACATCACGAAGGGCCTGCTTGGGTTGATGAAGGACGAGGCCGAGCTCGCCGGCGTCCTCGCGCATGAGATCATCCACGTCACCGAGAAGCACACCGTCAACGCGATTCAGAAAGGTGACACCATCAAAGTGGCATCCGACGAGGTCGGCTCGGCGGGGATGGCCCAGAGCCTCGTCGCCAAGATGGTCGAGAAAGCCTATAGCGACATCCTCAATAACAAGTTCAGCCGCAACGACGAAGGCGAGGCCGACGAAAAGGGCATCGTGCTGGCCAACAAGGTCGGCTACGCACCCTCCGGGTTGAGCTCGGCGCTCACCAAATTATCCGATCGCAACAAGGACGCGAAGGAGCCGAACGGGCTCTTTGCCTCGCATCCCCAGCTCAAGGAACGAATCACTAAGATCGACACCTTGATCAAGGAGAGGAAGCTAGGCGCGACGGCTACCGTTCAGCCGCGCTACGCGAAGAACATTACCTTTGACGTCAAGCCGGCGAGCGAGCTGGCGACGGTCGCAGAAGGTTCACGTGGCCTCGCTGGCGGCGAAGAGAAGAAGCCCGCCGATACGAAGACGGCGGATGCCGAGAAAAAGGAAGAGCCAAAGAAGAGCGGCGGCATGTTCAGCAAGCTGCGGCCGGGCGGCGGTTCACAGGCGCAGCAGTCGCAGACTGTCGCCTCGGCGGGCGCCCGAGGAGTCAACCCCGATCGCGACGCTGTCGGCGGCCCGAACAAGAACCGCGTACCGGTGAAGATCGGCCCGAACGACATCGCCGAGTTCCAGAAGGGGATCGCCTGATCCACTATCCCAATCACCTGATTATGGGCGTCGCGGCGCTGGCCGCGACGCTCGCAATCAGCAGCCTCACGGTCAATCGCCTCGTCCAGCGGAAGCTCCGGCTCTCGCTCTTTCTTTTCGCCGGCTACATTCTTTTCAACATCGTCGTCTGGCAGCGTCCCGATTTGCTGCCTGGCCTCGGCAGTGATCTCCAGGGCCTCGAGCGGCTGGTCTTTGCCGCCGCCGTCATCAACCTCCTCGTCTACGTTCTCGTCAACCCACTGCGCACGGACCGCGTCCCGGACGCCTTTCCGTCGATCCTCCAGGACGCGATGGTCATCGGCATCCTGGTGCTCATCGCGACGTTCGTGTTCGAAGACAAGTTGCTCACGACCTCGGCAGTGGGCGCCGTGGTCGTCGGCTTCGCGCTCCAGGACACGCTCGGAAACGCTTTTGCAGGGCTTGGCATCCAGAGCGAGAAGCCATTCCGCGTCGGCCACTGGATCCGTGTCGGCGATTTCGAGGGACGTGTCGCAGAAGTCACCTGGCGCGCCACGAAGCTCCGCACCAAGGCGGGCAACTTCGTCATCGTCCCAAACAACATCATCGCCAAGGACGCGATCACGAATTACTCCGAGCCGGCGGTTCCGACGCGGCTCGAGGTCGAAGTCGGCGCGAGCTACCTGAGCACGCCGGCCGACGTCAAGGCGGCCGCGCTCGAGGCGCTCGGTCAGGTCTCGCGCATTCTCGAGGCGCCGGCACCAGACATTCTGCTGCACTCGTTCGATGGTTCGGCGATCACCTATCGCGTCCGCTTCTGGATTGCCGACTACGAGCACGACGACGAGACGCGCGACGAGGCGCGGACGGCAATCTTCTACGCGTTCGGCAGACGCGGCATTGAGATTCCGTGGCCGATCGAAGTCGGATACTCGCGCGACTGGCCGGAGCCCGACGCGGCAACGAAGCAGCACGAGCGCGAACGCGTGCTGGCGCGCGTCGATCTCTTCTCGCGTCTGACCGACGATCAGCGCCGCGACATCGCGGCGGCGTCGTCGATCCGCGTGTTTGGACCAGGCGAAGTCATCGTCCGGCAGAACGATCCGGGGCAATCGATGTTCATCGTCTGCTCGGGCGCGGTCACGGTGGTGCTGGAGCCGGATCGCCGGGAGGTCGCGGTCATCGAATCAGGCGGCTATTTTGGCGAGATGTCGCTCCTGACCGGCGACGCGCGGTCGGCGTCGGTCATCGCCAGGCGCGACGCGTCGGTCCTCGAGCTGGATGCGGAGCTCTTCCGCTCGCTGGGTGCCGCGGATCCGAAAGCCGTCGAGCAGATCGGCCTTGCCGCGATCAAACGGCGCGCCGAGCTCGCTCAGATACGCGACGTGACCCGGAACGCCGCCGCGGTCGATGCCCCGGCGACGTTTCTGGGTCGGATGAAACGGTTCTTGCGGCTAGCATGAAGCTTCCCGCTTCCAGCTACCGGCTTCCAGCGAGAACTTGACGACTGGAAGCTGGCAGCCGGAAGCTGGGAGCTGGTCCTACCGCCGGTAGCTCCACTCGCGATAGCCGCGGTCGTAGCCTTCCTTGAAGCCCTGCCGGTAGACATTCTCGTATTGCTGACGGGGACCATACGAGCTCTTGTAGTCGTGGTCGCCCTCGCGATACCACTTGTGCCGCAGCGGGTCGTATGAGTCGCGGTCGCGGGCGTCTTCGCGGCCCTTCTCGTAGCCGTCGTTCGTGCCATTCGCGAGTGCCGGGCTGTCAGTACCCGCCCTGTCCGGGATAGCCGTAGCCACCTTGCCCTGGGTAACCGTAACCACCCTGCCCTGGGTAGCCGTAGCCGCCCTGGCTCGGATAACCGTAGCCTCCTCGTGTCTCCGGGTAGATCCCGCCGTTGCCCCGGTAACCGTAGTCCGGAGCAAAGCGCCGGAAGGAGTCCGAATAGCCGGCAGCGTATCCGGTTCGGAACGTCTGCTGATAGCGCTGCCAGTCGCCGAAGCTGCGGTGATAACCCTTATCGGCGCGCTGCCAGGTTCGCTCGTCCTGATAGTTGAAGACGTCGCGGCGCCGCGCGTCGCGTTCGCCTTCTTTGATCCCTTCACGGTAGCCGTTGTCGTAGGCGACGCGGCGCGATTCGTTGTAGGGTTGCTGGGCCTCATCCGCGTACGACGCGCGATTCACATCGGGCCGGACCGTGAGTTGCGCGCTGGCCGGCGAGGCAAGTGCGAGCCCAACGACACCGAGCGCAGGCGCGAGGAACAGTGGTCTCATGATGACCTCCGGAGCGCGGATCTTTAGATCCGCGTTAGAGACGCGCAACTAAAGTTGCGCGCTCTTCTGTCGTGTCAATCATTTCAAGACGCGGGCCGGAGTCGAGGTGGCGGATTAGGCCGAAAACCGGGAGGATTTCGCGGGGCCGTTCGATCGAAAGGACAGTTACTGCGACCAGACGAGGACACGCTCACCGCCCGAGCTCTTGTGGTCGACGATGAGTGTCGGGCCAAATCGCTCCAGGTCCTCGACGGTCAGTTTGAGATCCTCGAGCTCGAGCTGGCCGCCGTTGAAGTCGACG
The DNA here is from genome assembly GCA_963773005.1 of uncultured Acidobacteriota bacterium. Classification (GTDB taxonomy): domain Bacteria; phylum Acidobacteriota; class Vicinamibacteria; order Vicinamibacterales; family 2-12-FULL-66-21; genus DATBJJ01. The sequence continues at coordinate 712,097 of CAVYZR010000006.1, read as the reverse complement.
GTTCCATGCGCTTTCAGGCGGAGCAGCCAGAACGGAATGGTTACTTTGACGATGCGCTCGTCGTCTGGATCGAAGGCGAGGACGAAGAGTTGATCCGGTCGGCGATTATCCGACCGGCTGGGCCGATCCGGATTGGCGCGAAGAAACCTGCCGCGCTCGTCGAGCTCGATGAGTGGCTTCTGACCGCTGAACTGCGCCTTGACCTGTTCGAACTCGACGGTGGCGCGGGCCGGAGACGTGACCTTGGTGTCGAAGTGCTTCGTGAAGAAGTAGTAGCCCATACCGGCGACCGCGACCGCGCCGACGACGCAGAAGACGACGATCCCGATAACGACCCAGACCCACGTCTTGATCTTACCGGCCATCACTCATCCTCAGCACTCTCTTCGCCTCGTCCAGGCACACCGGATCCTGACCCTCCTGACACAAACTCTCGGCCTGCCGCGCCTCGCCAGCGGCAGCGCTTCGATCGCCACGCTGCAGCGCCATCCGCGCGAGCTCCACGCGCGCCCGGCCACGTACCCACGTCTGAGCATCCGCGCTGGTGGCGCTCTCCAGGTCGGCCCGGCCCGCGTCGATTCGGCCGAGCGCGACTCGCGCGGAGCCGCGCTTCAAGCGCCACAGGGCTTCCTCACCAGGAATCCGTGGACCGGTCGTGGTTGCGAGCATGCCGAGACCTTCGGTCAGCACCGTATCGGCCCGCTCCGGCCGTCCGGCCCGCAGGGCGGTTGAGCCTGTTTCGAGTAGTACTAGCCTGTTACGGGGATGGAGCTGATGCAGTTCCTGAAGGACGCGCAGGGCGTCGTCATAGCGCCGTTCCCGGTTGTAGACGAGGACGAGCGCGAACATGGCGTCGGTGCGGTTTTCGCCGCCCGCAGCCGCCGTTTCCTGGAGCATCTGAATGCCGCGCTCGCGCCCTCCGCCAAACCCGGCGACGTAGGCCATCAAGCGCAGCGGCGCTGATAGCGTCGAGACGATGTAGCGGTAGGTGCCGACCGTCAGCCCGGCATCTTTTCGGGACGGGTCCATAGTCAGCACTTTTTCATGCTGGTCGTAGGCGCGGCTCGCCGCCCGGAATCCGGCGAGGAGACGTCCGTCGATCGACGCGATGTAGGAGGCGTCGAGGCCGAGCGCGGCACCGAGGTCGTAGTGTGCCTGAGCACTCTGCGGCTGTTTGGCGACCTGCGACTCGGCGAGCGTGAGCGCCGCCGTGATCGACTTCTGGAACTCGGTCACCAGCTCCGGCAGCGGCTTGGCGAGCTCAACTCTGGCGCGACTGAATGACCCCAGATAGTGGTCGACCGTAATCGCGCCCCGCTGAAATAACATCTTGAGCCAGATGGCGCTCGCAAGCGATCGGTGCGTCGCCGACTGGTCAGGCGCGATCGCTACGGCCTGCCGCAGCAGCTTGATGGCCTCGTCGTGCTGATGCTCGTAAATCAGCTGCGTCGCGCGAACCCGCAGCGCATCAGCCGTCTCTGGTTGGGTGTGTGCCGCCGCTTCGCACGTCCAGAGCAGCAGGATAGTGACCCAAGCGGGCAGTGACCGCCACGATCGCATAGGAACTATGATAGCAATGCTGACTGGCTGGGAGGCCGTCAGCCCGGACCGGAAACCTGGAAGGAGACTGATACATGCCTCGAGGGCGGCGCGGAAAGAAATCCGACAGCGTCCTGTTCAAGTCGGCTGAGTGGATTGGATGGGCGCTTGGAGGGCTCGAGCGCGAAATCGAGGAAACACGCGCGCGGCTGAAGGTGCTCACCGATCAGGCCGCCTCACTGCGGAGCCGGGTCGGTGTGGCGGCACGTCGCGGCGTCGCCGCGGCCGTTGCCGCTAAGGCGGCAGGAAAGCCCGTGGCGCCGTCGCGTCGCAGCCGCATGTCTGCCGAAGGACGGCGGCGGATGTCAGAAATGATGAAGAAGCGCTGGCAGGAAGCGAAGAAGAAGAACCGAAATCGGTTGTAGCGCGCGCTCGACCTACCAGGGGATTCCACGTCCGAGGCCGCGCTCCGTCGCTCGCTGGTAGGCGAGATGTGCCGCTGCGACGTCTTCGACGGCCATGCCCAGCGACTTGAACAGCGTCACATCGGCGGGTGTCTGCCTGCCGGCGACTGTTCCCGCTGCCAGCTGGCCGAGCTCGCCCGCGATGTGCGACGCGTCAATTGCGCCTTCGTGGATTGGCAACATGAGATCCCCGGCTTCTGAGAGCGCGCCGGTCCTCGAATCCACGAAGACGCGGGCGCGGCGAATGAGCGCCGTGTCCACTTCACGCTGATCCGGCCGACAGGCGCCAACGGCAGCGATGTGCGCGCCGTCGGCGACCCAGTCACTGTTCAGGACCGGTTCCCGCGCAGCCGTGGCGACGACGACGAGGTCGGCGCCATCTACCGCCTCCTTCGCCGATTTGACAGCGTGGATCGGCGCGGCGGTCTCCCGATGCATCTCGTCGGCAAATGCCCGGCGGTGCGCCTCACTTGGGCTCCAGACCCTGACCTCCTTGAGCGCGCGCACGTGGAGGAAGGCTCTCAGGTGACTGCGGGCCTGGACGCCCGACCCGAGAATCCCCAGGACGCCGGCATCCTCACGGGCCAGCAACCTGGCTGACACCGCCGACACCGCCGCGGTTCTCGCCTCGGTGATATACCGGCCGTCCATCACCGAGAGAAGCTCGCCCGTCGTCGAGTCCATCAAGAGAATAGTGGCAAGATGCGATGGGAGTCCGAGCGCGGCGTTGCTGCCGAATACCGTGACCAGCTTGGTGCCGAGCGCGCCAAGGGCCGGCATGAAAGCCGGCATCACTCCAAAAAACGCGTGCTCGGCACCGACGTTCAGCACCGTGCGCAAAGGTTGTTCGGTGCGCCCGGACGAGAACTCCGCCAGTGTCGTTTCCATGGACTGAATGAGGTCATCCATGGAGAGCAGATGGCGAACGTCGGTTTCGGAGAGCAGCAGCATGAGTTGGAGCGGGGAGATTATAAGCTTTAGGAGCGGCTCAGGGCTCAAGGCTCAGGGCTCAGGCAAGATCTTCGAGCAATGGGTAGAAGGTTTGCCTGAGCCTTGAGCCCTGAGCCAGACCCCATGATCACCCTCCGCACCATCGACGCGCACACTGCTGGCGAGCCGCTCCGGCTCATCGTGGACGGCTTTCCTCGCGTGCAGGGGAGGACGATGCTCGAGCGGCGTGAGTGGGTGCGGGCCAATTGCGACCACCTTCGAACCTCGCTGATGCTGGAGCCCCGCGGCCACGCGGACATGTACGGCGCGCTGTTGACCGAGCCCGAACATCCGGACTCCGACGCGGGCGTGCTCTTCATGCACAACGAGGGCTACAGCACGATGTGCGGCCACGGTGTCATCGCGGTCGTGACGATGGCGATCGAACGCGGGTTGATCGTCCCCCGCAACGGCGACTCCATCGTGCTCGATTCTCCGGCGGGGCAGATCCGCGCGCGCGCCGACGTACGGCGTGACGGCGATCGAACGCGAGTCGAGCGAGTGCGCTTCGTCAACGTTCCATCCTTCATCCTGGAGGCCGCGGTGCCAGTCCGGCTCGGCACGCGCGAGGTTCGGGCCGATGTGGCGTTCGGCGGCGCGTTCTATGCGATCGTGGACGCCGAGTCCGCCGGCATGGCGCTCAGGGCCGAACACCTCAGCGAGCTGCGGCGAGCCGGCATGGCTATCAAACACGCCGTCGAGTCCGCGATACGGGTGGTGCATCCTGGCGAGACCGACTTGCGTGGAATCTACGGGACGATCTTTACCGGACCACCGTCCTCCGACGAGGCCCACTTGCGCAACGTCACAATCTTCGCGGACGCCGAGGTCGATCGCTCGCCATGCGGAACCGGCACCTGCGCTGTAATGGCTGTGCTTGCGGCGATGGGGCTGCTCGCCGCGGACCAGACGTTCGTCCACGAGAGCATCATCGGGACGCGGTTTCGCGGCCGCGTGGCCGGCGAGACGACGGTGGGTGCGTATCCGGCGATCGTTCCCGAGATTGAAGGCGAAGCGTACGTCACCGGCGAGAGCGTCTTCCTCATCGACGAGGCCGATCCGTTGCGGCACGGGTTCCGGCTCTAGTCGTATCCGAGGGGCTTCGCCCCTCGGACTCCCCGACACGCTCCCTCGCGCGCCGCTTCGCCGGCGCGCTCCGGTCGCGTGGCTCGCTCGCGATGCCGCTCGCACCTTGGAACGAGCGTCAGGTTTATGAGACAGCTTCCAGACTTTCGGCTCAAGGCTCAGGCAAGAACTTGGAGTTGTTACTCGCGGTCTTGCTTGAGCCCTGAGCCTTGAGCCCTGAGCCGTTCTCCTGCCGGGAGGCAGACTTTTCTCTTCGCTGGCGACGCCACACCGTTCCTGATGCTCGAGAGCCGGTGGGCCGCGATCCTCTGGAGAAGTCCCGCAGATCGCGCCAGAAGTGCCAGCCCATCAGTGAATTGCCGCGCCAAACGCTTCTGTGATCGTGCACGGCACGGATCCCGCTTGTCTGCCTCACGGATAGGTTTGACAAGCGAGGACGCGGACTTCTACACTGGCAAACTCAGCCCTGTCCCAGATTTCCTAATGATCGGCACTACTGTCGGCAAGTACCGTATCGTCGATAAGCTTGGTCGCGGCGGCATGGGCACCGTCTACAAGGCGGTCGACCAGACGCTCGATCGCGAAGTCGCGATCAAGGTACTCAATCCGGATCTGACCGACGCCGACGTGCTGAAGCGATTCCGCGGCGAGGCCGTCACGCTCGCGCGATTGAATCACGCCGGCATTGCGACGATCTTCGAGCTCCACCATCAGGACGATGAGCTGCTGATGGTGATGGAGTTCGTGCGCGGCGAGACGTTCCACGACCTGTCAGATCGGCTCGGGCCACTCGCGCCGCCGCAGGCCGCGCATCTGTGCATGCAGGTCCTCGACGCGCTCGGACACGCGCACCGCGGCGGCGTCGTGCACCGCGATCTGAAGCCGGCCAACCTGATGATCACCGAGACTGGGGCAGTCAAGGTGATGGACTTCGGCATTGCCCGTGTGCTCGGCTCCGAGCATTTCACGCACGGCGGCTACATGATGGGCACGCCAGCCTACATGGCGCCCGAACAAGTGCTCGGACGCGAGATCGATGGGCGCGCCGACTTGTATTCCGTGGGCGTCGTTCTCTACCGCCTGCTCACGGGCAAGCTGCCGTTCAATGCCGATACTGCGATCTCGATGGTGCAGATGCAGATTTCGGAGCCGCCGACGCCAATCCTGACGTTTCGACCGGACCTGCCCGACTGGTGCTCTGCGATTGTCGATCGGGCGCTTTCCAAGTCGCCCTCCGATCGATTCCAGAGCGCGGAGGAATTCCGCGGCGCGCTGGCAGCGGCAGTGACGCCGCAGGCTCTCGGCGAAATGCCGACGCTCTCGACGCCGACGCCACCGGGCCTGACGCTCGATCCCGACATCACGGCGCCGCACCGCACGCCGACGGCGCTGCGTGCGTCGGCTGTAGTTTCCGGAGGCACGGTCAAACCAACGACACCGGAGAGTTCGCCGGTTCGCACGGCAGTGTCTGCGCCGCCCACACCGACGAATACGCCGCTGCCCGAGAGGACCACGACTGTGGTGCTCGGCCGGACGCATCTTGTCGCGATCGGCGCTCTGCTCGTGATCGTGGCAGCGGGCATCGCGTTCCTGGCCGTCGCGGCGATGCGTGGCAGTCGCTCCGCATCGGTCCCACAGACGGCGACAGAGAGTGGGACGAGCTCGGCGCCTTCGGGTGCGGCGGCCCAGACGCCTCTCCCCGCGCCGCCGGCTGTTGAACCGGAGGCGTCTTCAACGCCAACGGTTCCTCCGCCGCCCGCCGCTCCGCCCGTGCCGACAACCGCGCCCATCGCGGCGGCGCAGAAAACACCGTCGGTCGGCGGAACTGGCTCGGTGCAGGCAGCGACCGGCGGCGTGGCGACGGCGGGCGCCGTACCGGGCGCTGCGTCAGGCGCGTCGAAGTCTGCCGGACGGGGAACGAGCACCGGCGTCTCGCCAGGTGACTCGCCGACCGGCGGACGCGCCACTGCTCCTGCGCCCAAGGAAGTCACACCGCCGCCGGCCCCTTCTCCGGTGGCTGAGCCGCCGGCGCCACCAGTGACCTTCAATGAGGTCCGGCTGCTCGTCGCCGAAGGCGAGCGAGTCCGCGAGCGCGAGGGCATGCTGCAGCTTGGCGATGGGCGGGTGGCGATCGTGACGGCTGCCGGCGGCGCGCCGATCATGTCGCTCCCGAACAGCTCGGTAGGCGCGATTTTCTACTCGCGCTCCAAGCAGCCGCGCTGGCGCGACGCGAGTGGTCAGGTCGTCGAGAGCAAGATCGATCTCGGCCGGATGGGCTTCCTCAGGGGCGACCGCAATTGGATTATCCTGCTGACGAGCGGCGAGCCGGTGATCATGAGGATCGAGGATTCAGCGATGAAGACCGTCCTGCCGGCGCTGCAGGAGCGCACGGGGCAGAAAATACAACGCTGAATGCTGAATGCTGACTGCTGAATTGAAGGACGAAGTCAGAAGTTAGAAGTACTTCGGAATTCACTTCAGCATTCAGCACTCAGCATTGCAAGTTCTAATATCCCACCGCCTGTCCGTCCTTCCGCGGATCCGACCCTCCCATCATCACGCCTGACTTCGGGTCGAACAATATCCCCTGGAAGCCGCCAAACACACCGAAGCTCGTAATCACGTTATGGCCGCGTGCGCCGAGATCCGTGCGCGCCTCGGCGGAGATCGCTGACTCGAGCGCCAGCCCGGCGGCTGAGTGCCTGAAACGCGCGGCCTCGCCTGCTTCCTGCACATTCATCCCGAAGTCGATCAGGTTGAGCAGCACCTGGACGTGACCCTGCGGCTGCATGTCGCCGCCCATCACGCCGAATGAGAGCCACGGGCGGTTGTCTTTCAGCACCATGGCCGGCACGAGCGTGTGGAACGGCCGCCGTCCGGGCGCGAGAAAATTCGGATGGCCTGGCTGCAGCACGAACAGGCTGCCGCGATTGTGCAGCGTGATGCCCGTCTCGCCCGCAACGATCCCGGCGCCGAAGTTCTCGAAGATCGATTGAATCAGCGATACGACGTTGCCCTCACGATCGGCGACGGTCATGTAGATCGTGTCGCCTCTGGCCTGCGGCGGCTCCGGCGACGCCGGCGGACGCGAGCCGAGCGTCATCGCGCTGTAGCTGGCCGCCGCTTTCGCGGGATCGATCTCGCGGCGGCGCTCCGCCGCGTACTCCTTCGACTTGAGCCGCGCCACGGCGTCGGGTGGCACGGCATCGCCCAGCCACGCCGCGCGATCGGCAAACGCGATTCGCTTGGCTTCGACGAGCAGGTGAAGGTACGCCGCCGAGTTGTGCCCGAGCGCTTTGACGTCGAAGCCTTCGAGGATGTTGAGCATCTCGAGCGCGACAATGCCCTGGGTGTTCGGCGGCAGCTCGAACACTTCGTAGCCGCGGTACGTCGTCGAGATTGGCGAGATCCAATCTGCGTGATGCGCGGCGAGATCGGCCGCGGTCAGGAGGCCACCGCGCGCCTTCATGTCGGCCGCAATCGCCTGCGCGATCGCCCCGCGGTAGAACGCATCGCGCCCGCCACGCGCAATCGCGTCCAACGTCGCCGCGAGGCGCGGGTTCTTGAAGACCTCGCCCGCTGAAGGTGCGCGCCCGTCTGGCAGGAACGTGGCCGCGGCAGCGGGATCCTGCGCAAGTGTCTTTTCTTCGGCCTTCCATTGCTCCGAGACGATGTCGCTGACCGGGAAGCCATCGCGTGCATAGCCGATCGCCGGCTCGATGGCTCGAGCAAGCGGAAACGTTCCGTGTTTCGCCAGGAGCTCCTGCCACCCGTCGACAACGCCGGGAACGCTGACCGAGAGAACGCCGCGATAGGGAATCTCGTCGAGCTTTCGGCGGCGGTACTCTTCGGGCGTGGCGGCGGCTGCCGCCCGGCCACTCGCGTTCAAGCCGCGCACCGTCCGCGTCTTCGCGTCGTAGACGATCGCGAACAGATCGCCGCCCACGCCGTTCATCGTCGGTTCGACGACGGAGAGGACAGCGGCCGCCGTCACGGCGGCGTCGATGGCGTTGCCGCCCTGCTGGAGCACGCGAAGGCCGGCGGCGGAGGCGAGGGGCTGGCTGGTAGCGACGACGCCGTTTCGCGCCATCACGACCGAGCGCGTCGCGCGTGGGTTGGCGGCGGGGCGATCGCCCGGCAGCTGCGCGTCAGGCACAGCAAGGCTCAACGCGGCAACGGCAACTGTCAGTGGCTTCAGCATCGCCTCTCCTCCGGGCGTTCATGTCGTCTATTTCATGGCCGCGAGCCTGCCCATGTCGACCTTGCCGATGATGTCGTGCAGCACCTGGATGTTGGCGACGTTGCGGCCCTCGACCGTCAGGATGAATCGCTTTCCGACAAACGCGTTCACGTCGCCGTCCTTGCCCTCCGTGTTCCATTTCTCCCAGCCCGGCTGGCCACCGAACGTCGTCGATTTCTCGTAGCCGCTCGACGTTTCCTTTTCGTAGCCCGCCTGCATGAACATCATGAACGGCGTGAACAGCAGCTGGTTGAAGCCCGAGTCAACGATCTTTATCTCGAGGCGCGAGTCGTCTTTCGTATAGCGCACTTCGGCCTGCGAGAATTTGAAAGGCGCAGTCATCCGTTCGCCTGTTGGCTTGCCCTTCTCCCAGCCAGCGAGATCGGGGAAGAGCGTCTGCAGGTCGCGAAAGCTCACCGGATCGACGGGCGCCGGCGTGTTGCCACTGCCGCCTCCGGCCATCGCTTCGAGGCCTTTGGCCATCTGCTCCAGCCCCTTGGCAGCTTCGGTCGCGCCCTTCTCGGTGCTCTTGGCCGCCTGCTCGATCGCCGTCGCGGCTTGCTTTGCGGCCGTCTCCGCCTGCTTCTGCTCGGAGCTCTGACAGCCCGTCACCGCTCCGATCACAATCGCCAACGCCATGAGCGTCATTCGGTGCATCGTGACCATCCTCATTTGGAGAGAGATTTGTACAACCGCCCATCGACAAACTATCGACCGGACCGCGCCCGGCCTTTATGCGGGTAATCGGGCGATGCCCCCTCACTCTAGCTTGGCCAGACAGGACGCCGTTGCAGCGCCAAAAAGCCTCTCACCGCAGAGAGACGCCGAGACCGCAGAGAAACCAATCAATGGGTTCTGCGTGCGTGGCGCTCTTCGCGGTGAGAAGCTTTTGAACAGCTCTCTTTCAAAGATAATTTCTACTAGTGTGCAGGCTGGAGTCTTCTGGTGGGGGAACGAGGTTGAAGACTGTTGCGGGATCGCGGAGGTCAACCGAACGGCGCCGATGAACGGCCGTCCGATGACCTCACGTGCAACAGAGTGTTAGGCGAGTGCCGTGACGAGAATCGCGCAGACCAGCAGGAAGGCTACCAGTCGCTCGGCGTTGCTCGAAAAATCCCATTCAAACATGTCGTCCGTCCTTTCAACATGTAAGACGGCCCGCGGGGGTCAAAAGTTTAGCGGGACGTGTAAGGGATTTGTGAGCTTTGTGTGACAGATGCCGCTATTTGCCGCCAACAGTGGAATTTGGGGGGGACGCCACGTAACTCTTACGCGCTCGCGCGGTGTTACCGGGGCGCTTCACGCGGACCTCGAGCTTGTGGATCTTGTTGTCCAGTGTTTCAGGAGTGAAACCCATGACGTACTGGTTGTGCAGCTCCTGAGCGATGCGCGTGAACGTTGGGCCGAGCTCGTCCTTCTTCTTCAACATGAAAAATCCGCCGCCGGTCTCGTCGGAGAGGCGTCTCAGCCCGCGATCCGGTGAGGTTCGCACGCGCTGATTGCCGCTCATGTACTCGTTCTCCATTCCGACCGAGTACACCATCACCTCTTCCGTGCGCGAGCGCTCGGTGACGTCGCCGGATCCGAGACGGCTCGCGGTGTCGGCGCCGTCGGTGAAGACGAGCACAACCTTTCTGCCGTCGACGATTTTCAGCTCATTGATGCTGTAGTCGACGGCGTCGTACAGCCGAGTCGGGTAGCCGAAGTCCAAATCCTGCAGCGAGCGAATGAGCTGATCGCGATTGTTGGTGAAGGGGAGCCCGGTTTCCGGCTTCACCTGGATCTTGTCGTTGAAGGCGCCGACCTTGGCCTTGTCTTCCGGCAGCAGCCGCATCAGAAACTCTTCGGCGGCCTGCTTCACGAGATCGAGCGCGAGGGTCATGCTCCCGCTCGTGTCGATCATGACGACGACGTTGATCGGCGTCACCTGGTTGTCGAAGTTCGTCAGCGTCTGCAGCTTGCCGTTGTCGTAGACCTCGAAGTCTTCGCGCAGGAGATCGGGGACGAGCCGCTTGGCGCTGTCGGTGACCGTCACGTAGAGCGGGACCGTCTGCGTGCTGACCCTGATCTGGCCGCCAATTGGCGTCGCAAGCAGGGTCAGCGCGCAGGCGGTCAGGGCAAGCGCTCGCGCCGGTGTGAGTCGGGTCGCTGAAGACATAGTGTGGCTCGTCGGTCCATTTCTTGGACAACCGGCTGTCTTTACAGGCGGCGTCTTTACAGGCGGCTGTCCTTACAGGATACCGCGCAAGGCACCCGCGAGCACAGGACGGATGGCGTCGGCCATCTGTCGATAGCCCCGGGGGGACGGATGCAGCTCGTCTGGCGAGTCGGCCAGCCGGTCGGGATTGCCGGCTGCGGCGACCGCCGCGCGAGTGTCGACAAACGCGATTGACGGGTCCGACCGTTCCTGCTGGCGAATCCACGCGTTGATGCGGCGCATCCGCTCGTTCTGATCGGCGGTCGCCGTATTGTAGGGAACGATGCTGCCGGCAACGACGCGGATGCCGGCGTGCGCGGCGCGGTCGTACATCGTCCGAAGCTGACCGGTCACGTGGTCCGCGGTTCGGCCCTGGTAGACGTCGTTGACCCCGGCGATGACGATGACTGCCGCCGGCGACTGATCGATCACGTCGCGCGCGAAGCGCGCCGCAATCTGATCGCTGCGTTCGCCGTTGACGCCGCGGTTGAGGACCTCCCACTGCGGCTCGGACTTCATCAGCCAGTACGCGTACTGGCTCGTCACGTCGCCGCGCCCGTTCGGGGGCGCCTCGAGCGGCGACAGGAACGCCGGCGTGCCGGCGGTGGTCGAATCGCCGAGCGCGATGATGCGGATGCTTGAGGTCATCTCTTTCTCGGCGCTCGGCGCTCGGCGCTCGGCGCTCGAGGCCGGGGGCGCGGGCAACTACTTCGTATACAGCGTCGGTGACGCCGCGCGTTCCTTCTGCTGCTTTGCCGACACTCTCTCGACCTGACGCATCACGCGCAGGATGTTGAGGCCGAGGATCTTCTTGACCTCGTCGTCCTTGTAGCCGCGGCGCAGGAGTTCGGCCGTGAGCGCCGGATACTTCGAGACGTCTTCAAGTCCGAGAGGTACGCTCGTGATGCCATCGAAGTCGCCGCCGAGCCCGATGTGATCGATGCCCGCGACTTTCTTGATGTGGTCGATGTGGTCGGCGGCGTCGGCGACCGTCGCCCGTGGCGCGGGATGATCTTTGTCCCATGCTTCCAACCGCATCTTCACGCCTCCCTTGTCTCCCTCTGCTTGTGACAACGTGAGGTTTGCCGCTTCGATCAGCTGTCTCTCGCGAGTGTGTTGCGCGACTTTCCCCGACAGGAACCCCGGCACGAACGTCACCATCACGACGCCGCCGTTTTTGGTGAGCAACTGCAGAACATCGTCCGGCACGTTGCGCGGGACGTCATTGACCGCGCGTGCCGACGAGTGTGAAAAAATCACCGGCGCCTCGCTCACCGCGATCGCATCCTTCATCGTGTCCGGCGAGACGTGCGAGAGATCGACGAGCATCCCCAGCCAGTTCATCTCGCGCACCACCTGCTCGCCGAACGGCGACAAACCGGTGAGCACGGGCTGGTCGGTCGCCGAGTCGGCCCAGGGAGTGTTCTTCGAATGCGTCAGCGTCATGTAGCGCGCGCCGAGGCGGAAGAACATGCGCAGCGCGCCGAGCGAGCTGTCGATCGAATGCCCGCCTTCCATGCCGATGAGCGACGCGATCTTGCCCTTCTTGAAAATGCGCTCGACGTCATCGGCGGTCAGCGCCAGCTCGAAGGTCTCGGGGTACTTGCGCATCATGCGGTACACGATGTCGATCTGCTCGAGCGTCGTCGTCACGGGCGCCGGATCATCTGTCGAGACGTAAACCGACCAGAACTGACCGCCTACGCCGCCCGCCCGCAGGCGGGCGATGTCGGTCATGATCGTCGGCTGCGGTTTGGTGATGTCGAGCTTGTCCAGGTCGCGCCCGGCATTCTCTCGGAGCGCCCACGGGTAGTCGTTGTGCCCGTCGATAAGTGGCACTTGCTTCTGCAGCTCCCGCGCGCGCGCCAGAAGGGCAGGGTCGCCCTGGGGCGCGTCTTGGGGCGCCTGAGTTGCGGCGAGCAGCGGGAGGGCGAGGACGAGTGTGAGCGCAGCCAGGGAACGTCGCATGACGGGATTATGGCTCAGGGGTCGCGGGGCTGACAGGCTCAGGGCTCAAGGCTTAAGGCTCAACGCTCAGGCAAGATCTTCGACTACGTCCTCGAAGGGTTTTGCTGAGCCCTGAGCCCTAGCCTGAGCCCTTCGCTAATCTCCGACTTGACTGGTCGGATATCAATGTGTACGCTTTCAAAACGAGATCGGTCTCACTTTTGGTCCTCGAGTACCCGGTCGGCGGAGAGAGTCTTCATGCTGCAGGCGTTCGTCGTTACGTTGCGGGAAGGGCTGGAAGCGTTCCTGATCGTTGCCATCAGCCTCGCCTATCTCAGGAAAACCGGCCGAAAGAACCTCATCCCCGCGGTGCACTGGGGCATCCTTGCCTCGATTGCCGTCAGCATCGTCGCCGGCGTTCTCCTCGCCCGGGCGGCCAATCAGGCCCTCTGGGAGGGCATCCTGGCGCTGGTCGCCGCGGTTCTGGTGGCATCCCTCATCGTCCACATGTGGCGGGCCGGTCGGCACCTGAAGAAGAACATCGAAGGCCGGCTCGAAGCGTCGTCGAGCAGGACTGGAATGGCCGCCTTTCTGGGGGTCTTCGGTTTTACGCTCCTGATGATCACGCGGGAGGGCATGGAGACCGCCCTGTTGATGAACGCGCTGCTTTTTCAGGTGCGGTCGATCGAGATCATCGGCGGCGCCGTCGCCGGCACGCTCGTTGCCGCCTTCGTGGCCTGGCTCTGGACTCGCTTCGGCCACCGCGTCAACCTCGGGCGATTTTTTCAGGTCACGGCCGTCTTTCTGCTGGTCTTCGTCGTGCAGCTCCTGATTTACGGCATCCACGAGCTGACCGAGGCCAATATTTTCCCCAACAGCCAGCCCTGGCACGACGCGACCGAGCCATACGGCCCGGACGGCATCTACGGTCAGTACCTCACGTACCTCCTGGTCGTGTTGCCGCTCGGCTGGCTCGCCGTCTCGAACTTCTTCAGACGCGCCAACAACACCGCGCAGCGATCGCAGACGGCGTAGAGCTTCTCAGCTCTCGGCTGTCTGCTATCAGCAGGAAAAGGGTCGGATCAGCAGGATTTGGTGAGAGCTGAATGCTGACAGCTGACGGCTTACAATTACCCGCATGAAGCCGCCCACGATCGTGGATCTCGTCTGGGACCACGATCTCGTGCTCAGCGGATCGTCCGGCGCCGTAACGATGACGCTCGACAGCGCGGCGTCCGCCGGTCCGTCCCCGATGCAGGCGCTGGGGTTTGCGCTTGCCGGCTGCATGGCGATGGACGTGGTGCACATTCTCAAGAAGGGGCGGCACGATCTCAGGGGCCTGAACACCCGTCTCGTCGCCCAGCGCGCTTCGGAGGAGCCGCGACGATTCACGAGCGTCGCGCTGCACTTTACCGTCACGGGTGCCGTGCCCCCCGAACCGATACAACGTGCCATCGATCTCTCCCGCGACAAGTACCTGTTCGGTCTGGAGCTCTCTTCGTCAGGACATCCAACTGACGGTGACGTTTGCAATTCTGAATGCTGAATGCTGAATGCTGAAATGAATTCCGAATTCACTTCAGCATTCAGCATTCAGCATTCAGCATTGCGAATGTCGCCTCGTCGCGGCTACATCGACGTCCTGCGCGGTCTCGCGGTCCTCATCATGATCGAGGCGCACGTCCTCGATAGCTGGACCCGTTTCCCCGATCGCCAGACCAGACACTACGCCTACGCGATGGTTCTTGGCGGATTCGGCGCGCCGCTTTTTCTGTTTCTCGCCGGTCTGGCCGTGCCGCTCTCCGCCGGATCAAAACTCAGGAGAAACGGTGACGCGCGCGCTGCCTCGCGTGCCGTCTCGCGACGTGGTCTCGAGATCTTCGGCCTCGCGTTTCTCTTCCGGCTTCAGGCGTGGGTACTCGGCTGGTCCGCGCCGCGGTGGCTCTTGAGAGTCGACATCCTCAACATCATGGGACCGTCGATCATGGCGGCCGCGGCCATCTGGGGTGCCGTCAACACCCTCGCCGGACGCCTGACGGCGTTTGCCGCGGCGACATTGGCGGTCGCGCTCACGACACCCATCGTCCGCAACATTTCGGTCCTGTCGCCACTGCCCGATCCGATTGAGGCGTATCTCCGCCCGGCCGGCGGCTTCAGTAACTTTGTCTTCTTCCCGTGGGCAGGCTTCGTGTTCGCCGGTTCGCTCGCGGGACTCGTGCTCGACCATGTCGGGGCGGCTCGCCGCCCGCGCCTGGAGCAGGCCGCGAATCTGGGTTTTGCGCTCATCGGCACCGGTATCGCCGCCGCCGCTTACGCGTTGTCGTTTCGGCCGACGTGGTATCCGCAGTCGCACTTCTGGACGACCTCGCCGGCGTTCTTCTTCCTGCGCCTCGGCATCATGACAGCCGCGCTCGGCTTCGCGTACGTCTGGGAGCTCCGGCCCGGCGGTGCGCAGAAATGGAGTCCCCTCGGCCAACTGGGCCGGACGTCGCTCTTCATCTACTGGATTCACGTCGAGATCGTCTACGGCCTCATTTCGCTGCCGCTGCACAAGCGCCTGTCGTGGGGACAATCGTGGCTGGCGCTGGCGCTCTTCTACGTGCTCATGCTCCTGTGCTCGATCGCTAAAGATCGCGTAGTGGAGCGATGGGCCCAGCGCTCACGGCTCACGGCTCAGGGCTCAGGGCTCAGGGCTCAAGCAAGATCTTCGACCAAGGATTTCAGGATTTAGCCTGAGCCCTAAGCCTTGAGCCTTGAGCCGTCGCTCAGTCCATCCTCATCGCCGTCATTGGATCGACCGCTGCGGCGCGGCGCGCCGGCACCAGGGCCGCGAGGACAGCGACGACTGACAGGAGAACCGCCGCCGAGCCAAATGCCATCGGGTCGCGTGGGCCGACGCCGACGAGCAGGTGACGGAGCAGCCCGGCAGCCGAGAACGCGATGAGGGACCCCACCGACACACCAACCAGGGCCAACTGAAGTCCGTCGCCAAGGACCATTCGCGCAATTTCCGAGCGCCCCGCGCCAAGCGCCATGCGAACGCCGATCTCGTGCGTCCGTCGGCTGACCGCGTAGCTCATGACGCTATAGATGCCGACCGCGGCGAGGAGCAGCGCCAGCAGGGCAAGGACGCCGAACAGCCGCGCGTTCAGCCGCCACCGGCCCATCGCCGTTTCGACGATCTCGTCCATCGTCAGCAAGTCGACCGGTTGCGAAGGATCGACTGCGCGCACGGCGCGCCTGACGTCGGCGGCAATCGCAGCAGGATCGCCGGCGGTGCGGATCACGAAGAACCGGATCGGGCTCGAGAACTGTTCGTAGGGCAGATAAAGATCGAGCCGGGCCGTCTCGATCTCGCGGTACCGCGTGTCGGCGACCACGCCGACGACTGTCACCCACGAATCCTTTGCGAACGAGAGTTGCAGTCGGCGTCCCAGTGGATCATGGCCAGGCCAGGCTGACCTGGCGAAACGCTCGCTGACGATGACGACGCGTGGAGCGTTATCGTTGTCCTGCTCGGTGAAATCACGACCCGCAATCAGCCGAATCCCCATCGTGGCAAAGTAGCCGGGCATCGCCGTCTCAAGGTTCGAGACCGGGTTTTTCTTCGCATCCTCTGGGCGCTGGCCTTCGAGGATGTGCACGCTGTCGTAGCCGACAGTGCTCCACAGCGGACGAAGCATGACTCCTGACGCGGCCTCGACGCCCGGAATCGCGCGGAAGCGCTCCACCAGTTCGCGCTGCGCGAGGCGAATCTGGGCGATCGACGCGAATCGTTGCGGCGATAGCGAGAGTTCGGCCGTCACCACGCGATCCGCCTTGAAGCCCAGATCTTGTGAGTGCAGCAATGCGAAGCTGGCGATGAGCAGTCCCGCGCCGACGAACAAAACCAGCGCCAGCGCGATCTCGGCGGCGACGAGCCCGTCCCGGAGACGCCGCTGCAGCCGGCTCGTGCCGGCGCGCGCGTCGTCCCGCACGCGCCGAGCCGAGCGTCACTTCTCTTGTGTGCAGGAGCGGCGCGAGCGCGCACAACAAACCGCAGCCAAGCGACAGCGCCGTGGCGACGGCCAGCGCTCGTGCATCGAGCGCAATCCCGTCAGCACGTGGCAGCTCGGCGCCGGCGATGCGAACCAGCGATTCGAGCGCGATCCACGCGATCCCGAGGCCGAGGCACCCCGCCGGCCGCGGCGAGTGGCAGCACTTCGCCGATCAACTGGCGCGCGAGCCGCCCGCGAGAAGCCCCCAGCATGATCCGTGTGGCGATCTCCCGGCGACGGTCGACGCTGCGCGAAAGCAGCAGGTTCGCGACGTTGGCGCACGCGATGAGCAACACGGCAACGACCGCGCAGAGCAGGAGGAGGAGCGCCTGGCGCGTCGTCCCGAGCATCTCGCCGACGAGCGGACGGACCACCGCGTGAATACCGGTCCGCTCGCTCTCCGCCCGGTGTTCCCTTGTCAGCGCCCCGACGGTCAGGTCGAGTGCCGCTCGGGCCTGATCGAACGAGACGCCGCTCGCCAGTCGTCCGACTGCGACCATCCACTGTACGCGGCGATCCTCCAGAGCCTCGGCAGGGACCGCCGGCTCCACGGGAGCCCACAGCTGCGCTCCCTCGGGATAGCGAAAGTCGCGCGGCATGACGCCGACAATCGTGTGCGCGTCGTTGTCGAGGGCCATCGACCGCCCGACAACGTTCGGGTCGCCGCCGTAGAGCGACTGCCAGACGCCGTGACCGATCACGACGACGCGCGGCGCTCCGGCGTGGTGGTCGTCGGCAGTCAGCGTGCGGCCGAGGATCGGCGCGCTTCCGAGCACGTCGAAGAACGGGTGCGACACGGCACGGACCTGGAGCTGTCGCGGATCACCCATGCCAGTCAGCGTCGTCGAGAAGTTGACCGCCGACATCGCGGCGATCGACTCGAAGGCGCTTGTTCGCGTCGCCCAGTCGCGCGCGTCGAGGTAGGAAATTTCAACGAACGGATGACCGCGGACAATGTCGGTCTGCCAGAGGATGGCGAGGCGGCTTTGCTCGCGAAAGGGGTAGGGGCGGAGGAGCACCGCCTCGATCACGCTGTAGAGTGCCGTCGCCGAGCCAATGCCGATCGCCAGCGTCGCGACGATCAGCGTGCTCAGCGCCGGTCGGACAAACGACGATCGGAACAGGTGGTTGGGAATAGTCATCGTCGCGTCCAGGTCGAAGACGAGTGCGTGAGGATCACATCGTAGGTGGGCCTGGTGGTGCCGTCGAGGAAACGCACGCCGCGCGGCGAGAACGCGGCGAACCGCTTACCGTCACCCTCGAGATACCGGCACGACAGCGCAACGATGCCGTGCGACTCGAGCGGTCGGACCTCGCCGACATCCGAGAAGCCATCACGATTGCGGTCGTGCCAGATCGCCAGGTGGCGCAGTTCGAGGCCTGACAGTTCGCCATCCGCGTTGTCGTCGAGCGCTCGCATGGGTTCGTAGCCGTTCGACCAAAACAGCCAGAACGTCACGTTGCCAAACCACTGCAGGGCCGACGTGATCGTGCCGCGGCCGTCGGCGTCGTACACGAGCCAGCCTGCTTCGGGAGTGATCCACGTCCATTCGCGTGGGCCCAGACCATCGGCGTCGAAGCGGACGCGCGCCAACGGGTCGACAAGAGCGCGCGCGGGCAGATTGTCGGTGAGGGGGATGGCCACTGGCGTGATCGCTCGTGGCAGGGCTTTGATTTGCGCCTGCTTGGCTCTGAGGTCGGCGATCTCGGCCGCGTCCCGTTCCTGGTCGAGGAGCGGGATGAGGTAGCCGGCGGCTTCGCTGGTAAACACTTGCTGTGACGGCATGAGACCCTTGAGCTTCTGATCGGCCTGCCAGGCCTGCTTGATGAGCAAACGGTATTCGGCGATCGCTCTCTCGGTGTCCCCCGCCTGTTGCAAGGTCCACCCGTGACCAAGACGCGCCGTCATGTTATCGGGCTGGATCGCCAGCGCGGCGGCATAGTGTCGAATGGCCTCTTTCAGGTGCTGGGCGGCGCGCGCGGCGTGCTCGGGCGACTCGGCTGGGCGAACGACCGGGGGAAGTTGGCCCGAGCCGGGAGGATAGGACGGCAGTTCTGTCTGGTCTTGTTTGGACTGTACAGCCGGGAATTCATCAGCCTTGAGCGCAAACGCCATGGCCTGGAGCCGCGCCAGGTTGATTACGGTCTGGACGTTCGCGGGATCGGCCTTCAGCTCGCGCTCGAGGTTGCCGATCAGCCGGTCGGTCGGCACCTGCCGGGTCTCGATCCGCATGTAGATGGCCGCCAGCTGGGTGGAGGTCATCAGGAGAGCGAGAGCAGCGGCGGCTAGCGGACGGCGGCTCATCAGCGGCACCTCGTGCTTTCAAGTACAAACCAGTCAGTTAGTTAGACGTCATCGCTACGGTCACGGCCGTGGCCTTGAGATTCTGCACCCGACACAATATAAAATCGCAGCGTTCTTTGATGTCACGCCTCGGCGTCAACGGTCCCTAGAGTCAGGACTCATCAGCCCATGATTAGCGTCGCCGCCATTCGGATGCAGCAGTTTGGTGTCCAGTTCTATCAGGCTTCCCTTACCGCCAGCGACATCGACAAGCTCGTGCGGTTCGAGGTTTTGAGCTATGGCGAACAAGCGCAGCCCGTCCGTGGGGGTCGGAAGAAGGCCCCGGCCCAGCCGAGCAAGGTGAACTGGGATCTGCTCGAGCGTCGCATCGCGGCGAGCGAGAAAGCCTACCAGCGCCAGATTATCCGCAAGAAGATCGACGAGCTGGTCCAGTACTACGAACAGTGCCGGCAGGCGCGAGATCTGCCGTCGATCGCCGGCGCCGTGATCATCTCGTGCGACGAGCCGCTGCGCTTTGAGTCGATTGAATCGGGTTCAGCGCTCGGCATGCTGAAGGTCCCGGAGCGAGAAGGCATCCTCAGAGCCATCGACGGTCAGCATCGGCTGCTGGCGTTGCACGCCGACATCGATCATTTTGGTGAGGAGCCCTTCACCGTGCCGGCCGTCATCTTCGATCGTCTTCCCGAAGATCACGTCGTGCAGATGTTCGTCACGATTAACGCGAAGCACACCCGGCTGAACGCCTCGCATCTTGTCTCCCTCTCAGGACGGCAGTTGTATCGCGACGAGAGCCTCGCTGCCGCGCACGACATCGTCCGGGCGCTCAACGATCGCGAGGACTCGCCGCTCTACGACGAGATCAAGCTGCTCGGCGTCGGCAGCGGACGCGTCGCGCAGGCGCCGCTCGCGCAGGAGCTCAAAAAGCTGTTCGCAGCCGAAGCGTTCGGCGCCGGCCGCAAAGGCGACGCGTTCCGGGAGGAGTCGAAGAAGTTTTTTGTGAACTACCTGAAACAGATCGCGCAGGTCTTCACGGCGGCGTGGAACGGACGGAAGTACAGCATCAAGAGCGCTGCGGCGCTCCGCGCGTTCATCAAGGTTGCCCCGGACGTAGTGCGACGACTCGACCAGGAGCACGCTGACCGGACCGACTTCCGGGCGATCGGTCGTGTCATCGCGCCGTGGGGCCGACGGATTGGCGACCTCCGCTTCGAAACCGAGGGCGCGTGGAAGCGTTCCGGGACGACCGTCGATTCGCTGGCGAAGGAACTGCGGTTGGCGCTGCAGTATCCTGAGGGTGCGGCCGTCTGACGCTGGCCGGGGACTGTCACTGTTGACTGTCCCCGGGGACTGTCCCGGTTGAGTGTCCCCGCCTTGGCTGTGACGCAATCTGCCGCGGTACAAGAAAAAGGGGCATCGCCGTCATTGACGATGCCCCCGGTATTTGCGGGCGACCCGGCTCCCCAGCAACTCACGGCTCCCTGCCGTAAATATTCAGGCCGCCTGCGTCCGGGCATAGAGCAAGTGGTATGCCCGGCCGATTTGCCGCGATTTCTATTGGGTTTTCAACGCGTTTCACCCTCAGAGCCCGCTCAAAGCGCACCAAATCGTCACACGGATCACAATTCTGTCGTTCAGACTGTCCTAACCGCCCTTTTGTTGGCCTTTTCAGCGGGCCTGGGGCTTGAAGCTCAGCAAAACGAGCTCCCGGCAAGCCTCCGGGGAATGGTTATCGATGCTGCGACGGGGGCGCCGCTCAGCCGGGTGCTCGTCGCCGACATCACGCAAGGCGACAGCGGTCCGTCCGCGGTGACGGCGGTTGACGGGCGCTTCGACCTGACGCTGCCTCCCGGTGCTTGTCGGTTGCGCGCGTCGGTCGTTGGCTATTCACTCGTCGAGCGTGACGTCACGCTCGCGGCAGGGGTGACGCTGGATCTGACGATTCCCCTGGTCGGAGGCACGGGCTATACGGAAGCCGTAACCGTCAGCGCGGAACGATTTCGCCACGCCGACCCTGGAGCGCCTGCCCAACAGGTGCTCGGCAGCGCCGACATCCAGAATCTGCGCGGCGTCCTCACGGACGATCCTCTGAGGGCAGTTCAGGTCCTGCCGGGCGTGGCGACGGGTGACGATCTGCGCAGCGAGTTTACGGTGCGTGGCAGCAACTTCTCCCATATGCACCTGACGCTCAACGGCTTCACGACGCCGTACCTGCTCCATGCGATTCGCGCGGTCGAAGACGAGTCGAGCTCGGGTTCGGTCGCCATGATCAACAGTGACATTCTCCAGGACGTGGCGCTCGTCAGCGGCGGGTACGTCCAGCGGTCCGGGAACCGCACCGGCGCCATCGGTCGAGTTCAACGTCCGCTCGGGATCGCGCGAGGGCCCGCAAGTGCGCACCGCGGTCAGCGGAACGGGAGTGTCGCTCGTGGTCGAAGGGCCGCTGCCTGGCAAGCGAGGATCGTGGCTGGCCTCCGCGCGTCAGAGCTATCTCGATCTCGTCATCGCCCGGCTGGTCGACGATCAGGTGCAGTTTGGGTTCTCCGACGCGCAGACGAAGTTCGTCTACGACTCCGCTACTACGACACGGTCAGCCAGGAAACATACTGGGGCGACCTGGACCAGCGGCACACGTTCAACCTGTTGGCACGTACCGGATGTCGCCGCGCGCGAGCGTCAGCGGCAAGCTGAGGATGGGCAGCAACTTTCCCGCGCCCGGGTACTACGACGAATCGGACGGCCGCTATTATGTCGGCGAGACGAAGAATAAGGTCCGGCTACCGTCGTTTGCGCGCCTGGACCTGCGGGTTAATCGGACCTTCACGTGGTCGACCCGGCGCCTGACGCTCTTGTCGAAGTCATCAACGTGCTGAACCGCGAGAACGTGCGATACCATCCTCCGTCGATCGACGCGCGCACGTTCGAGGCCCGCCGCCTGTTCGAGTCGCTGCTTCCTGTCGTGCCGTCGGCAGGGCTGCTGTTCGAATTCTAGAGGGGCCTGACTCCTAAAATTGCCTATGCTCAAGCCAATCGCCGCTGTCGTCGTTGCGACGCTGCTCTCGCAGGGCACTCCCATTGAGTACCCCATTCCGAACCTTGTCGGGCAGTGGCTCGACCGTCATCAGCAGTTGGTCGTCGGCGAGTTGATCGACCTGCTCTCGATCCCGAACGTCGCCGCCGATCGCGCCAACATCCGTCGCAATGCCGAACACCTCCGCGGCCTGCTCGCAGCGCGCGGTTTCGCGGCCGAGATCCTCGAGACGTCGGGCAACCCACTGGTCTATGGCGATCTTCGTGTGCCAGGCGCGACGTCGACCTTGCTCTTCTACAGCCACTACGACGGTCAGCCGGTAGACCCGAAGGCCTGGCGACAAGCCGATCCTTTCACACCGGTTCTTCGCACGGGACGCGTCGATCGCGGCGGCGAGGAGATCGCAAACCCGAAAAGCGTCGCCAAGTTCGACAGCGAATGGCGCCTCTACGCGAGGTCCGCGTCTGACGACAAGGCGCCGATCGTCGCGCTCTGCGCGGCACTCGACGCGATCAAAAGCTCCGGGGTGAAGCCCAGCTGGAATGTCCGCGTCGTCCTGGACGGCGAGGAGGAGGCGAGTTCACCCAGTCTTGTTCCTGCGATCGCAAAGTATCGCGACAAGCTTCGAGCCGACGTCATGGTGATCCTCGACGGTCCCGCGCACTCGAGCGGGCGCCCGACGGTCGCCTACGGCGCACGCGGCATCGTGACCCTGAACCTGACCGTCTTTGGACCCAAAGTCGGGGTGCACAGCGGCAACTACGGTAACTGGGTGCCCAACCCCGCGCAGCGACTTGCGTCGCTGCTGGCGACGATGAAAGACGATGACGGTCGAGTGCTCGTGGCCGGTTTCAACGACGGCATCGAGCGGCTGACATCAGATGAACACGCAATGCTCGCCGCGGTGCCGGACGACTCGGCCGAGATGCTCAAGACGTTCGGCATCGCCGCACCGTCGAAAGCGTTTCCGCGGCTCCAGGATGCCCTGCAATACCCGACCCTCAACATCCGTGGTCTCGTCAGCGCGCACGTCGGTGCTGGCGCGCGGACGATCATTCCAGACCGCGCGACGGCGGCGATCGACATCAGGCTCGTCAAGGAAACGAGCCCCGCGAGCCTCGTCAGCAAGCTGCGCGCCCACGCCCGCGCGCAGGGCTACCATCTCGTCGAAGGTGAGCCTTCAGATGCCGACCGCGCCGCGCACTCGAAGCTGGCCGCGATCGTGGTCTCCGAGTCGGCGACGAAGGCCTTCCGCACCTCACCGAGTGATCCGCAAGTCAAACGCATTGTCGCCGGCATGACAGGGATCGATGGCCGGTCTCCAGTTCAGCTACGAACGCTCGGTGGGACCGTGCCCGTCGCTCCGTTCATCGAAGCGCTCGGCTTTCCGGCCATCCTGGTGCCGACAGTCAACTTCGACAACAATCAGCACGAGGAGAACGAGAACCTGCGGATCGGGCACTTCTTTTCGTCGATAGAGATAGTGACGGCAATTCTGACAGGCTCCTGACTCTCCGACATGTGACAGCGTGACTTCCTCTATCGACCTCAACAGCGACGTCGGCGAGTCCTTCGGTGTCTATCGGATTGGCGCTGATGATGACGTCATGCGCAGCATCACGTCCGCAAACGTCGCCTGTGGCTTTCATGGCGGCGATCCTGGAGTGATGCGCGAGACGGTGCGGCTGGCCAAACACGCCGGTGTGGCGGTCGGGGCGCACCCGGGTTTCCCGGATCTCGTGGGGTTCGGGCGCCGGGAGCTCAAGGCCACGCCGCGAGAGGTCGAAGATCTGGTGCTCTATCAAATCGGCGCGCTGGCGGCGATCGCCGCGTCAGAGGGCGTTCCCGTGTCGCACGTCAAGGCTCATGGCGCGCTGTACAACATGGCCGCGCGTGACCGCTCGCTTGCCGATGCGATTGCCCGTGCCGCCGCTGCATTCGATCGAGAAGTGATTCTCTTCGGGCTCCCAGATTCAGACTTGCTTCGCGCAGGTGAGGCCGCGGGCCTGCGGGTTGCCTCGGAAGGATTTGCCGATCGCGCCTACATGGCCGATGGTTCGCTCGCGCCGCGGACCGCGGCTGGCTCGGTCATCACCGATCCCGAGATGGTGTTGCAACGCGCTGTGCGCATGGTGACGCGCGGCGAGGTGACGGCGACCGATGGGTCGACGTTGACGTTCGCTGTCGACACCCTCTGCGTCCATGGCGACACTCCCGGTGCCGCTGAATTGACGAGACTCCTGCGCCAGGGTCTCGAGCAGCGAGGCGTCGCGGTCCGCGCATTCATGCCTGCCGCCATTGCCGAACACCGGCCTCCGGCCGGGCCCCCACCCGGGCGAGCATGACGTCGGTCCCTCTCGCTCCGGCAGTTGCGACTGCTCGCCCCGGCTTCTTCGGGTGGTGGCACGATGGCACACCGGATGCGAGGCGCGCGCTCGTCGCCGCCGGGCTCGGGTGGATGCTCGACGCGTTCGACGTGATGCTCTACGCGCTGCTGCTGACGTCGATCATCGCGGACCTCGGCATCACGAGACAAACTGCCGGCGCCATTGGTTCCGTCACCCTCCTCGCGGCCGCCGCAGGCGGTCTCTTCTTTGGCGTCATCGCCGATCGCTACGGCCGCACGCGCGCGTTGATGGCGAGTGTGATCATCTACTCGGTGTTCACGGCGGCCTGCGGATTTGCGACAACCGCCCTGCAGCTCGCCGTGTTCCGGATCCTGCTTGGCATCGGTATGGGCGGAGAATGGGCAAGTGGTGCCGCGCTCGTGTCCGAGACGTGGCCGGCCGAGCATCGCGGCAAGGCGCTCGGATTGATGCAGAGCGCGTGGGCGATCGGCTACCTCCTGGCCGCCGCCGCGACAATGATCGTGCTGCCGCGGTGGGGATGGCGCGTGGTGTTCTTCATGGGCGTGCTGCCGGCGTTTCTCACCTTCTGGGTGCGACGCCACGTCCGCGAGCCGGAATTGTGGCTGACCACACGGGGATCGACCCGGCCGCGCGGCCGGCTGGGCGACGTGTTCCGAAACGGCCGCGCGGGCGTGACGATCGCGGTGACGACCATGAACGCCTGCACGCTCTTTGCGTGGTGGGGCTTCAACCTGTGGCTGCCGGGGTTCCTGTCGATGCCGGCCGCGTCCGGGGGCATCGGCTTGTCGGCCACGGTCATGTCGTGGTTCGTGATCGCGATGCAGGTTGGCATGTGGTTCGGCTACATCACCTTTGGCTACATCAGCGACGCGGTTGGCCGCAAGCGCGCGTACGTTGCCTACCTGGTGACGGCGGCGATTCTCATTGCCGTCTACACGTCCCTGCGAACGCCGCTCGCCCTGCTCCTCCTCGGTCCGTTCGTCGCTTTCTTTGCGACCGGCTACTTCAGTGGCTTCGGCGCCGTGACCGCCGAGATCTACCCCACCGACATTCGAGCGACTGCACAGGGTTTCACATATAACCTTGGCCGCATCGCCAGCGCAGCGGCGCCGTTCACTGTCGGCGCGCTTGCGCAGACACGCGGCTTCGACGTCGCGCTGTCGACAACCTCGGTCGCGTTCGTGGCTGCGGCGTTGTTGTGGTTCTGGATTCCTGAGACGAGAGGGCGGAGGCTGGCGTAGAAGGCGATTTCGCCGGTGGTGCTCCCGGAACGGAGTTCACGGTTTTTCACCACGGAGCTGAATCGAATGGGAGACGCACGGAGGCTGTCGCGCTGCGTCGACGCAGTTAGACCGGTCCTCCGCGCGTCTCTGTGCGCTCCGGGCCTCCGTGGTGAAAACCGTGAACTCCGACTCCTCCGTCTCTTTGGTGTCTAAGAAGCCATGGGACGTCTGAAAACTTTGCTGCTCGTGTTCACGGTGATCGTGATGAGCTCGGGCTGTCTGGTTCTGAGCCTCAACCCCGGCTACGACGACACGACCATCGGCTGGGATCCAAATCTCGTCGGTGACTGGGTCGATGCGGACGATCAAGTCACGCTCCAGATCGATCGCAGCGAGTGGAAGTCGTACCGGATTCACTACGTCCACCCCATCCAGACCAGCGACGTGACGGCGTACCTCACGGCAATTGGCAACGAGCGATTTCTCGACGTGATGCCGCTGCGTGGCGAGGATCGCGGCGCCTTCCTGATCCCGGTTCACGCGGTGCTCCACCTCCGCCTCGATGGCGATCGTCTCGAGCTGACACCGCTCTCCTACGAGTGGTTCCTCGAACGTGTGCGTGCCGGCCGGCCCATTCCCGGGCTCAGCGCGGTCCTGGATCAGAAGGAAAACATGCTCCTGATCTCGCCAAGTAATCGTCTTCGCGACTGGCTGCGCATACAATCCGTCGACGGCCCCGCGTTCGGGGCGTCGACGACGTTTGCGAGGAAGCCGGGAGCGCGTTGAGGGTAGTGGGCAGGAGGACACCATGCGACAGTTGAGGCGCAACAGGCTCTGGCCGGTGCCGGCGGTGGTTGCGGCAGGACTGTTTGCGCTTGCGCCGCCGCCACTGCTCGCCCAGAACCGTAGCGAAGACGAGTACACGCGCTACGAGCTCCTCGCGCCCGAGACGTCGTCTTTCAAGATCGTCTACGACGTGACGGCCGTCACGCCCGGCGCGACGTTCTTCTTCAATCCGATCAGGCCGGGCAGCATCGCCACCGACGAGTCCGTCGTCGATCTGATGACCGGCGCGCGGCTGACGTTTCAAGAAGTCACGGGCGCCGAGGCCCGCGAATCCGGCCTGGCCAATGCCAGCCTGGACGGTCGCTACATCCGCGTCGAGCTGGCGAGACCAGTGCCGCAAGGCGGCGAAGGGCGGATCCGCATCATCAAAACCTACACGGATCCCAAGAGCTACTACCGTGACGGCGCTGCGATCGTTTTCGATCGCCCGCTCGGTATCAAACGCAACGCCGTCGTGCTGCCGCCGGGATACGAGTTGCTGTCGTGCAACATTCCGTCGCAAGTCGTCGAAGAACTTGACGGTCGCATCGGCATCAGCTTCATGAACAGCTATCCCGGGCAGGCGCCCTTGATCTTGCGCGCGACCCCTCTGGCGAAACGCGATGCGTCCCCGCCGAGTGCATCTACCGCGCCGGCGCGCGCGGGCACGCCCGCGGATCCAAGTCCACCGCTTCCGCCGATGGCGCGAGTACGTGTCGCTGAACGGGCGTTTCAGGATCGCGAGATCGTGTACTTCCTCAAGGGTCCCGAGACACACGCGTTCAGCCTGTATCACGACTACACGGAGACCCGCGAAGGTACCGACAAATACATCAACGTCGTTCGCCAGGGCAGCACGGTGTCCGATCCGTCGGCGAAGATCCTCGACACGGGCGAAACGCTCAAGATCGAGACGCTGAAGGGCCAGGCCATCACCGAAGCCCGGCTCGACATCGGCGAGCCGATACAGCCCGACACGGAAGTCGTGTTAATCAGGTTCCCGGCCGTCAAGTCGGGGCAGAGCGTGCGCCTCCGTATCGAGGAGACGTACACTGATCCGGCGCGCTACGATCTCGTCGATGGACAGCTGATGTGGCGGCGCAGCTTCGGACGCCCGCGGAACGAGATCGTGCTGCCGGCGGGCTGGTATTTGACGGCGAGTTCGATTCCCGCCACCATCTCGCAGATGGACGACGGGCGCATTCGACTGTCGTTCGTCAATCCGAGGCCGGACACCATCGAGGTCTTCGTGAAGGGACGGCGGAAATAAATGCTCAAGGGGACTCGCACTGCGCTCATCAAGAAGATCCAGCCCGTCAGTATTCACGGCCAGATCTCGCTCGACGTGTATTTTGTCGACCCCGACGATCCTCAGGGGCAGGTGAGCCTGGCCAGGCTCGGCGCTGAGGCGATGCCCCGCCACCTCGAGCCTGGCGATCGAGTCGACCTGCACTACCTCGTGGGGGTTGTGACGTCGATCACGAAATCGTCAGGATAGGGCACGCTGGCACCCTGGCTCTGGCACCAGGGCCCCTTGATCCCCTGGCACCCTGTACTGCACACTGGGTCTTGCCCCCCAGCTGCTTTGACAGGAGCCAGCCCGCATGTTTCGAACCCTTCGGCCGGGCCTTGCCCTGCCTCTCGCCGCGTTCTTTGCGATAGCCCCCGTCGCCGCGCGTGAAGCGGGCAGCCAGGCGAATTCGCTGCCCCCTGCGCGGTCGCTGATCGATCGCCATATCAAGGAGGTGGGAGGCCGCGACGCCATCCTGGCGCTGACCTCCTCGCATGCGACAGGCACTGTCTCCATTCCGGCGGCAGGGCTCTCAGGCAAGCTGGACTCGTACCATGCGAAACCGAACAAGTTCCTGCAGCGGATGTCGCTGCCTGGCATCGGCGACGTGGAGGAGGGCTTCGACGGAACCGTTGGCTGGTCGCTCTCACCGCTGACGGGGCCGACCGTGCTCGAGGGCAAGTTGCTCGAGGAGCGAAAGTTCGACGCCGACTTTTACGAGGACTTGAAAAGCGGCGATCGTTACGAGTCGATGACGACGCTCGAGAAGACGACGTTCGAGGGGCGCCCGGTCTACAAGGTTCGACTCATGAGGAAGTCTGGCGGGGAAGACATTGAGTTCTACGACGCCGAAACTGGCCTGAAGGCTGGGGCCATTTCCACCCGCGACTCACAGATGGGGCCAATCCAGAGCACGATGTCGTGGAGCGACTACAAGAAGTTCGGGAAGCTGCTCCATCCGGCGACGACCAAGGTGAGCGCCGTTAACACGCAGCTGATCATGGTGATTACCACTGTCGAATACGGCACGGTCGACCCGTCCGTCTTCGCGATTCCAGCGCAGATAAAGGCGCTCATCAAGTGACTCGTCGTCGGACGGCTCTGCTCGGCGCGATCGCGATCGCTGCGGTCCTCCTCACGGCGCCTGCCGCGCAGACCCCGGCTCCGGCTGATGGGGCGAGGGGAATTGAAACCTTCGATGCCGCGTGGACCATCATCCGCGACTCGCACTTCGATCCGACGATGAACGGGGTGGACTGGTCCGCCGTGCGGGCCGAACTGGCCCCCCGTGCAGCGCGGGCGCAAACCGAGGGCGAGCTGCGTGATGTCATCCGCGACATGCTTGGGCGGCTCGGCTTGTCGCATTTCGCGCTGATCCCATCGGGCGGCAACACGGCTGGTCCTCCGACAGATCTTAGTGGCGACCCCGGCTTCGACGTTCGACTCGTCGGCCCCGAACTGCTGGTCACGCACGTCGATACGAAGGGCGGTGCCGCCGCCGCAGGGATCAAGCCCGGCTGGCGGCTCCTGTCGATCGACGACATGCCGGTCACCGAGCTCCTCTCCCGGCTACCCGACTCGATGCCGGATCGGCTGCGACACGTGGAGGTGTGGAGGATGGTGGAGACGAGGCTGCGCGGACCGCAAGGCTCGCGGACCTCGCTCATGTTCGTCGATGGGCCGCGCGACATCGGCGTGTCGGTCGAACGCCGTGCTGAAGCCGGCCAACCGGCGACAGTCGGCAACCTGCCGACGATGTACGTGCGCGTCGAAACCGAAGAGCGCCGAACGGTGCGCGGCGCCGCCGTCGGCGTGATTCGCTTCAACGTCTGGATGCCAGGCGTCGATCCCCTTTTCATGCGTGCGCTCGATACCTACCGGAGCGCCGCCGGGATCATTGTCGATCTCCGCGGCAATCCGGGCGGGCTTGCCGCCATGATCATGGGGATCTCGGGGCACTTTCTCAACGAGCGCAAGCCGCTCGGCACGATGAAAACACGCGACGCGGAGTTGAAGTTCGCCGCCAACCCGAGATTGGTGAACGCCGCCGGTCAGCGCGTCGAACCCTTCAGCGGACCGGTCGCCATCCTCGTCGACGCAATGACCGGAAGCGCATCGGAGTGTTTCGCTGGCGGCCTGCAGGCGCTCGGGCGTGCTCGCGTTTTCGGCCAGACGTCGATGGGTCAGGCGCTCCCGGCGTTTTTTGCCAAACTGCCAAACGGCGATGTGCTCATTCACGCAACCGGCGATTTCGTGACCGCCGATGGGACCAGGCTCGAAGGGCGCGGTGTGGTGCCGGATGAAACCGTCGCGATCACCCGCCGCGAGCTGCTGGCCGGGCGGGACAGTACGCTCGAGGCCGCCCTGAAGTGGATCGACCAGCAGCGATAGGAGGGCGGCTCAGGGATTAGGCTCAGGGCTCAAGGCTCAGGGCTCAAGCAAGATCTTCAATGTAGGTAGTCGAAGGTTTTGCTTGAGCCGTGAGCCCTGAGCCGTGAGCCAACGTTAAGGATTCTTGCACTGGCGGGAGAGGCTCTGCTAGACTCACGAAACCTGCATCAGGCAGTCTTTTCCAGCCCCTCTCAAACGGAAACAACTCGGGAGAATTTGAATGGAGCAGCGCCGGCTGCGTCTCGGAGACATTCTGGATGACTATTGCCCGCGTGAGCGTCGTGTGACGAATCACGCGGTCGTCGCCATGGTTGAAGAGACCGTCAAACAGACGCGGTGCACAACCTGCGATGCCGAGCACCCGTACAAGGGCGGTCAGGCCCCGCGCCGACGCAAGAAGGAAGGCACGTCGGCTCTCTTCAAGGAAGTGCTGGCAGGCAAGCCCGACACTGAGATCCCAACAGGCCACGACGACGGGGAGGCCTACGCCGCGGCCGACCTGCCCGCCGGAGGGTCTGGAGGGCCTGACGGGCACGATGAAGCCAACGGCAACGTGATGAGCGAGAACGATCTACCCCCCGCGACGATGGTGAGCCGGCCCGCACCGGCGGCACGCCGCGAGCCTGCGCCTGAACCGCCATCGGCCTTCCAGCCGGTGGTGCTCGCCGCCAGCGACCAGGCCGGTCCCGATTCTGGAGTCCCCGGACGCCGAGCCGCGCCTCTCCGATACCGAAGAGGGCCCTGTCCACCGTCCGTTGATCCGCGCGCAATTGCCGCGCATCGAGGGTCAGAAAGACGAACGGCGCCCAACCGACTTCACCATCCGTCAGTCTGGCGGTCGTGGCAACAACGCCGGCAACCAGTTCCGCGGTGGTGGCGGTGGCGGCGGAAACCGGCCGCGATCCGGTCGCGGCGGCTTCGGTGGCAACGGCGGCAATGTCGGCGGCAATGCCGGGCACGGGGGGAATGGCCACAGACCCCACGGCCGGTTCGCGCGCTCGGGGCAGGGGCCGGGCCAGGGCCAGGGCCAGGGTCAGGGCCACGGTCGAGGTCAGGGAGGCGGCTTCAGGTCGGCACAGCAGCCACGGCACGGTGGCGGCCGAAAACGATCTCGATAGCCCGCCGTACTCTCTTCTGTTATTCGGGCGGCTCTCATGTTTGAATCCCTCCGTCAGGGAGGGATCATGCCGCGCCGTTTCATATCGCTTCTGTTCGCTTCGAGTCTCATTGCGGGTTACGCGCCAGGAAAATCGCAGGGCCTGACCTCACTCGCCGGCCAGGAATCCCAACGGCCGAGCCAGCCTCCGCTTCAGCAGCCAATCAAGTTCGAGCCGCAGGATGGCGTGCCCACCTTCGCGGTGCGGCCGCCGGTCCTTAGGCTGCGGCCCGGTGCGGTCGTCGAGACCCGCACGTTCTCACGGCCCGGGGACTACTACGAAAAAACCGGCGGGCCGTGGCCAGGGGAGGTCGGGCCATTCTTCATCGAGGGCGCGACGCCCGACGACACCCTCGTCGTCCGCATCGTTCGATTGCGCCCCAACCGCGACATGGCGGTGTCGGCAGTCAACCCGATGGGGATCAGCGCCGTCGCCGGCGACTCGCGAACGCGGATGATTAACGACCCACTGCCGGCACGCCGCTTCGTCTGGCGGCTCGATCGATCGCGCAATATCGGAATCCTCGACCTGCCCAACTCGGCGTCCAAGTCGATTGAGATGCCGCTCAAGCCGATGCTCGGCCGGCTGGCGGTTGCGCCCGCCGGGGCCGAAGCGTTCGGCGGGCTCTGGCCAGGCAACTTCGGGGGCAACATGGACGCTTCGGATGCGCGCGAGGGCACGACTGTGTTCCTGCCGATCTTTCATGACGGCGCCTACTTCTATTTCGGTGACGGTCACGCCCTTCAGGGCGATGGTGAGATCTGCGGCTCCGGGCTCGAAACGACGATGGATGTGACGTTCGAATTCGACGTGATCAAAGGCCGTCGGATCCGGTGGCCGCGAATGGAAGACGCCGACGACATCATGGTGGTGGGCAGCGCGCGCCCGCTCGTCGACGCCTTTCGCATCGCGCAGGTCGAGCTCATCGAGTGGCTCGTCGACGAATACGGGTTCGAAAAGCTCGAGGCCTACCAGGTCGTGTCTCAGGGCGGCCACTCGCGCATCGCCAACGTGGTCGATCCGAATTACAGTGTCGTGGCGAAGTTTCCGAAGAAGCTGTTGCCGCCGAAGCGCTGATTGCCAGGCCGTTCGCGTGCAAGAGCCTCTCACCGCTGAGTGCGCCGAGCACGCAGAGAAAAACAAGTACGGCTCGGTGATCTGCGCTTTCCGTTGGGAGGCTTCACGGCCAACGGATTCGACCACGATGGACACGATGGTACGATGAACACGATGTTCGTCAGGGTTTCTGAGAGCATGGATCCGCGTGCATCGTGCCCATCGTGTCATCGTGTTCTTCGTGGTGTAATACGTGACACGAATGACTTGACAGTCAAGGATGTGGAATGACAGACCTCGCAGGGAAAACCGGCCTCATCGTCGGCATCGCCAACAAGCGCTCGATTGCCTGGGCCATCGCGCAGGCGGCCTCGGCCGCCGGGGCCCGCCTCGCCGTGACGTATCAAGGCGAGCGGCTCGAAGAGAACGTCCGTGATCTCGCGGCGGCGTTGAAGGACCCGCTGATCCTGCCGTGCGATGTCACCACCGACGCCCAGATCGACGCGGTGTTCTCGTCGATTGACAAAGAATTCGGCGGCCTCGATTTCCTCGTGCACGGCGCGGCGTTCGCCCCGCGCGAGGAGCTGATGGCGCCTTTCGTCCAGACGTCTCGCGAGGGTTTCCGGCTGTCGATGGACGTCAGCGCGTATTCGTTGATTGCACTCGCCCGAGGCGCGATGCCGCTGATGGAGCGTCGCGGCGGGGGCAGTATCCTGACGCTGACCTACCTCGGTAGCGACCGTGTGTTCCAGAACTACAACGTGATGGGTGTCGCCAAGGCCGCACTCGAGTCGACGGTGCGGTACCTCGCGGCGGATCTCGGACCGAAAGCGATCCGCGTCAACGCCATTTCGGCCGGCCCGATTAAGACGCTGGCGGCGTCAGGAATCTCAGGATTCTCGAATATTCTGCAGATCTATCGTGATCGCGCGCCGCTCCGGCGCACCGTAGAGACGGCTGAGGTAGCCGACGCCGCGATGTTTCTCCTGTCCTCGGCCGGCCGCGCCGTCACCGCCGAGGTACTGATGGTCGACGGCGGCTATCACGCAACAGGCATGTAGCTTGCTACCACAGCAGCTGGAGGCACAGACATCATGAGGATCAGAAAGTACAGCGCCGCGACAGTTCTTCTGCTCGCGGTGACACTGATTGCACCCATGCTGCTCACGGCGTGCGGCAAATCGGTCGACGCAACCGTCGACGACGCGACGATCACGACGCGCGTGAAGACATCGTTGCTGAACGACCCGGACGTCGCCGCGCTGAGGATAGACGTGGATACGTTCAAAGGCGTCGTCACGCTCTCTGGCGCCGTCAAGACGGCAGCCGAACGCGACAAGGCGGTAGCGCTCGCGCGAAAAATCGGCGGCGTCACCGACGTCAAGTCGACACTGCAGATACAACCGTAGGAAGAAATGCTGAATGCTGAATGTTGAAGTGAATTCTGAATTCCGACTTTCATTTCAGCATTTACTTCAACATTCAGCATTCAGCATTGCGTCTCACCACTCCTCCACCCTCACCCTCCCCCGGTCGATTCCGAGTTCGGTCAGCATTCGCGGGACGTCTGCGACCATCGTTGCGGGACCGCAGACGAAGCAGAGTGTCGCTGGGTCGTCGACGAGGGGGCCGAGTTGGTCGAGTGTGATTCGTCCACGCGCGCCATGCCAGGCCTCGGGGGCTTCGCGGGTCACGTGCAGGCGGAGGTCGAGGCCGCCATCGGGACGATCGAGCTGGGCCATCGCGCCGAGCTCTGGCAGATAGGCGAAGTCGTCGGCGGTCTTGGCGCTGTAGAGCAGCCGCACCCGCCCCCGTTGTCCCGTCAGCAGGGCTTGTCGAATCATCGCGCGTATCGGCGCGATGCCGGTGCCGCCGGCGATGAACAGAAAGTGTCGTTCCGGCGGGCGCGATGGGAACAGGAACGCGCCGAACGGTCCCTGAATGCCCACGCGCATCCCTGGCGCGACCGCGTCGAAGAGGTGGCCCCACCGTCCGGAGGGCTCGACCTTGATCAGGAAATCAAGCCAGCCGTTCTCGGACGTTTCGATCGGCGCAGAGGCAATCGAGTAGGGAACGCGGGCGTCGTGCGCCTCAGGCCCGATGAGCGCCGCCTGGCCGGCGGCAAAGGCGAATGGCGCGCCACCGAGATCGAGCCGCACGAGCCGCGTTGTCGGTGTGGCTGGGATAACTTCCTGAACGGTGAGGACGAGAGCGTCGGACGGCAATGCTGAATGATCTCTCATTCAGCCCGGTCGTGGTTAGAGGATTCCGGAGGCCGAGCGCTGGTCACGGTCCGCCGCCGGCGAGGCGGCGAGCGTCGCCCGGCGCGCGTCGTCTTCTCTCGTGCGGCGCTTGCGATCCGCCTTGTTCTGGTACATCCGGCTGTCGGCGGTCGCGAGCAGCACCTCGTATGAATCGCCATCGTGCGGGAAGACCGCGGTGCCGATGCTGACGCCGATCCGCAGCCGCTTGCCCGGACGTGCCTCGAAGGACACCGCATCGATCGCCGTCTGCAGCTCTTCGCGTTTCTGCTCGGCCTCTTCCGCTCCGCACCCCGACATCACGACGATGAACTCGTCGCCGGCGTAGCGCACGCAGATGTCGTACGGGCGGATGGTCGTACGCAACACGCGGGCGATCTCGCAGAGCGCCCGGTCGCCGACGTGGTGGCCGTGGTTGTCGTTGATCTCCTTGAAGTTGTCGAGGTCCATGACCATCAGCGAAATCTCGGACTGCAGGCGCTCGGCACGGGCGAGCTCGCGCGTCAGCTGCATGAACAGGTAGCGCGTGTTCGGGAGGCCGGTCAGCGCGTCGGTCAGCGAGTCGGACTGCGTCTGTTCGAAGAGCATCGAGTTCTTGATGACCGCGCCGGCCTGCTCCGAGACGCGATCAAGGAGTCGGCGGTGATCATCGCGGTAGAAGCCCGCTTCGGTGTGGTAGACCGACAGCGTACCGATGAACTGGTCGTTGAAGAGGAGCGGGCAGACGAGCGCCGACTGCAGCGTCGTCGTCGCGGTGAGCCCGGCCGCTTCGAGGTCGGCGCTCGGACGCGCGTTGACGAGCGGCCGGCGGTTGCGGGCCACCCAGCCGGTCAGCCCCTCGCCGTTGCTGACGGCAATCTGTTGAATCACTTCGGCGTCGATTCCTGACGCGAACCGGCAGCGTAGCGATTCGCTGTCTTCGTCGAAGAGGAACAGCGCCGCGCAGGAGAACGGTACCAGGTTGCTCAGCTTCGCGGCGATGAGCGCCATCGTGTCCGATACGCCCAGGCTCGTGCCCATCGCCTGAGCGATCTCATAGAGCGCGTAAATCTCGCGGTGCGCGAGCGCGATGTCCTCGAACACGTTCTTCTTGGTCGCTTCCGGCGAAAGCCCGGTCGCCGGCCGGCCAATGGCGTGCTCGGAGACGTCGGTCTGCGCTTTCCGCATCGCCAGCTCGAGTCGGGCCGCTTCCGCTTGCAGCGACGGCAGCAGCTGGATGAACTTCGCGACGACCGAGGGGTCCAGACCTTTGCCGGCCTCCTGACGCAGCAAGCCGACGGCGGCGTCGAAGCTCATCGCCTTGTGATAAGGCCGCTCCGCCATCAACGCGTCGAAATAGTCGACGACCGAGAGGATGCGCGCTCCGAGCGGAATGTCCTCGCCCTTGAGGCCGGTCGGATAGCCCTTGCCGTCCCAGCGCTCGTGATGGCTCAGGATGAGCGGCGCAACCGGGTACGGAAACGGAACCGAGCTGACGATGTCGGCGCCGACCTTTGGATGGGCGCGAATCTTCTGGAACTCTTCGGGCGTCAACGGTCCGGGCTTCGAGAGAATGTGCTCCGGCACGGCGAGCTTCCCGATGTCGTGCAGGAGCGCCGCGGTCTTCACGCCCTGCACATCGTTCTCCGACATGCCGAGCGCTCTGGCGACCGAGGCGGCATAGAGCTGCACGCGCCGGATGTGCGACTGCGATGTCTGGTCCTTGGCGTCGATGGCGAGGGCGAGCGCTTCGATCGTCGCGAGATGCAGGTCGGCCATCTCGCGCACGTGGCGCTGTTCGTCTTCGATCCGTCCGAGGTACACCTTGTAGGTGCGGTAGGTGAGATACAGCGGCGCGACGGCCAGCGGCGTAATCCAGTGCGCCGACCATCCCGTGACCATCCAGGTCGCCAGGGCGGAGGCGCCGGCGCCGACGAAGTAGCTCGGCGCGCTCCAGAGAAAGTTCTCGTTCCAGATCTTGAAGATCGGCTGGCTGGTGGAGAGCGCGATCGCCGTCGCGATGGCCAGCGTGTTGACGACGAAGTAGGTCGTGGCCGCGCCGACGAGCGGTTTGGGCAGCGTCGCGATCGAGACCGGGCCGGCGATACCGCCGAGCAGATGGTACGCCGCCCCCGCCGCCTGCACGGTGATGACCAGGCAGGCCATGCTGAAGAGCGTTCGATGCAGCGGGTTGCGTTCCTTGATCCGGAACGTGCACTGGCTGTATGCGCTTGCGGCCGCGACGAGCATCGTCTCGTTCGGGCCGAGAAGCAGCAGCGAGGCGAAATCGACGGCGTAGGAAACCGACATCGTCGAGCCGCTTCGAGTGAGCGGCAGGTTGACCTTGAAAATCGACGTGATCGCCGAGAGAAAGAGCAGCAGCCCGAACAGCGCGAACCGGCCCGGGTTGCTGAACGTCTGAAGCGGAAAGAACAGCACGAGCATCACGACGCCGAGGGCGATGACGCCGCCGACGTAGAGGCGCGCGGGAATCGGCAGCGTCATCATGCCGCTCTCCCCGCAGCACCAGCAGGCCGCCGCCGGCTGTCGAGCACGTCTCGGGGACGCGTTGACGTTCCATCAGTCAACCCATCGGAGCGCACGGCACTCGCGACGTCAGCGACGGCGCCAACGACGAGATCGTCCACGCCCGGCAGCGACGCCGTGTCGAGCGCCGCGGGATCGCAATCGGGTGTGACCACGTTGCAGGGGGCCGTCCAGGGGGTTTCGTCGCAATTGGCGTCGCCCTCGCGACAGCCGATGCCCCAGGTAATGGCCTCACCGCGCGCCGTGCGCGCGTCGCCCCACGTCACGCCCAGCTTCCACGCATTGGCGCGGGCGCCGAGCATGCCCCCGCCAACGCGGCGGTTGCCCCAGATGATGTGGCGGCTCCACCTCACGGGGTCGCTCGAGAGTTCGGGTGGCAGACCGGCGCCCGAAAACGCGCGGGCCAGCTCCACCGCGCCGCGGGCATTGAGGAAACCGGCGCCCTGCGTGAGGTGGTCGTAGCCCTCACGCGCCTCGGCGGTGAATTCGAGGATGGCCTTGACGGCATTCGGTGTGAGGGCGGCGTTGGCCTCGAGCATCAGCGCAATCGCTCCCGTCACGATCGGCGCGGCCATGCTCGTGCCCGTCAAACTCAAGTAAGGCTCGGTCCCGGACTTCACGGCGCCCCACAGGCGGGAGGACGGATTCGCCGCGAAGAGCGCGCTCGACGGGTCCGCCGTGGACTCGATATTGACGCCGGGCGCCACGAGATCGGGCTTCGCGTTTTCGTCGACTGGCGACGGTCCGCGCGAGCTGAACCCGGCGATCACATCGTCTCGGCGATCGGTCGTGCCGAGATCGCTCGTCGCCCCGACCGTCAGCACCCACGGGGCGTTGCCGGGCGACGCGATCCCACCGTACTGCAGCTGGCCTGTTCGATCGCGGCCCCGGTTGCCAGCGGCGGCAACGACGACGATGCCGGCGTCGACGGCGCGCTTGGCGGCGAGGGTCAGGGGATCCTTGGTGAACGATTCGTACACCCCGGCCGCGACCGACAGGTTGAGGACGCGGATGTTGTAGGTTGCACGGTTCGCGATCGCGTAGTCGATGGCGGCGATGACGTTGCTGGTGAAGCCGTTGCCGGTGACGTCGAGTGCTTTCAAGACGACGAGGTGCGCACCGGGCGCCACGCCCCGCCGCGCAAGATTCGCCTCCTGACTGCCCGCTGCCGAGGCCCGGCCACTGCCGGCAATGATGCCGGCGACGTGCGTTCCGTGTCCGTAGTCGTCGTAGGCGAACCGCTGGGCGTTGACGAAGTCCGCGAAGTGCACGATCCGGCCGTCGAGGTCCTCATGCCAGGGGTTGACGCCCGAATCGACCGTCGCAACGCCGATGCCGGATCCGGTCACGCCCAGATGCTCCGCGACCCATCGGGCGCCGGTTGCCGTGGTCGCGCGGTCCATGGTGCCGCGCACGGGTCGATCGAGGCTGACCGAGGCAATCTCCGGCCGCCTGGCAAGGTCGTCGAGTGCCGCGTTAGGCACGATCGCCACTTGGCCCCCCAGCCAGGGGAAGTAGCGCCCCGCGATGCCGTCCACCGACCGAATCAGCTGTGACGCCGGGCGGCCGTCGACGGTGCGGAGAATCACCCGGGAGTGGGTCTGTCGCCCTGCCGCCGCGTGGGCGCGCGCCCGTACCGCCAGATCCATCTTTGCATCGACGGCAGCGACAAAGTCGACGGCGTCCACCGTGGTGCCTTCGGCTCCGCCATCGGCTGCGCGAGCCACGCCGACAACACCCGTCAGCAGGGCACACGAGAGCACGAGCACGAGTCGATGCATCAAATGGAATCCAAGAAACTTGGATAGCCGTGCAAGGCCACTGCCGTCCCGGCTCAGGTGGCTTTCGAAGGAGTCTAACGTGCTGAATGGAAGTCGATTAGGGCTGAGGTAGCGGGGTTTGTCAGACGGCCTTGTGCGCCCGCGGACGAGCAAAATGTCTCGTTTTGGCGCAATGTGTGCGTACAAAGCTGTCAGCACTGCTCAAAAATGCGACACTTGATGTCTACTGAAGCGGCTTACGTGGTCTATTTCGAGACGGCCGAGCCTCTCCCTCGAGACCGTACTCGACAATCTTGCGGTACAAGGTGCCACGGCTGATCTCGAGCACACTAGCCGCCTGCTTCTTGTTCCACTGCACGCTCTCGAGCACGCGCACGATGTGAGCGCGCTCGGCGTCCGCGAGCGACGGCAGCCGCTCGCGCGCGGCCTCGACCGGCGTTTCGCTCGCGTGCAGGAACTCGATGTCGCCGGCCCGGATCACGCGACCCGGCGACGACAGCGCGGCCCGCGAGACCGTGCTTTCGAGCTCACGGATGTTCCCCGGCCAGTGATACTGAAGCAGCAGGTCGATGCCCTCTTTCGAGAACGACTTGGCATCGAGCGCGAGCCCGTTGGCGGCACAGTACCGGGCGAGGAAACGCTGGGCAAGGACAGGGATGTCGACGGTGCGCTCGCGCAGCGACGGCAACCGGATCGAAAACGCGTTGACGCGATAGTAGAGATCCTCGCGGAATCGCGAGTCGCGAACGAACTGATCGAGCGGCCGGTTGGTGGCCGAGATCAGGCGGAAGTTGACCTCGATCGACGTGTTGCCGCCGAGCCGCTCGAAACGACGTTCTTCGAGCACGCGCAGGAGCTTGGCCTGGGCGATGATCGACAGATCGCCAATCTCGTCGAGGAACAGGGTGCCGTTGTTGGCGAGCTCGAGTCGTCCGGGCTTGCGGTCGTGAGCGCCGGTGAATGCGCCCTTCTCGTAGCCGAAGATTTCCGACTCGAAGAGCGTGTCCGGTAGCGCCGCGCAGTTGACCGCCTGGAACTTGTTGGTGCCGCGGCGGCTGAGCTCGTGGATCATCCGCGCCACGACTTCCTTGCCCGATCCGGTCGGTCCGAGGATGAGCACCGAGATATCTGACTTGGCGGCCGTGCGGATCCACTCGAAGACCACCAGCATCTTCTCGTCCCGACCGATCATCTCGCGGAACCGCTGGACAGACGGCGATCGGTCTTCGTGACTGACGGTGGCGCGCCGCTCGAGGAACTGGTCGAGGAGGTCGCGGACCGCGTCCTGTTCGGGCTGGACAAACGCGTATCGCGGCGTGCCGCCGCCGGCGATGCGGTGCGCGACGCCGAAGCCGACCAGCTCGCGCACGCAGTTTTCGACGTCCAGCCGCATGCGGCCGAACGTCTGCATCAGCGCTTCGACGTCGAAGGCCTCCTCGGGCCGGGCGCAGAGAAAGCGGAGGATCGCCGCGCGCAGCGGCGACTGCACGAGCGCCTGAAATCGCGTTTCGACGTCCGTCGATTCGGCACGGCGACCAGGGACCGAAAGATTCTCCACGATTCTCCTAAGCTTCCCGTCTCCTAGGCTTCCCGCACGGCTTGTGGGGCGCGCGCCGCCGGGATGTCCCGCCCGCGGTAGTACTCCGACTGGAAGTGCTCGATGAGCCGCTTCATCTCGACTGCATCCGACTTGCGGTGCCCGTGGCAGCGCACCGGGCTCGTGCCGCCCGAGCTTTCGATCAGCACGTCGGAAAACAACAGATTGCGATCGATGAGCACCGACGCGATGTGCGAGATGTGCATCGAATGCTCCCGGCCGCCAAAAAACTCTGGCGTGTAGTGCACGACGCTCGTCGGTGTTACCGCCACCTGCGTCGGGAACCATCGGTTGCCGCGGCTCAGCCGGCTGGCGCGGAAGACGTGCTCGCCAGCTATCTTGCGTCCTTTCGACCAGAAGAACACCGTTGCCGCCAGGCCGACCGCCACTGCCGCCACGAGGACGAGCGACACCATTCCGGAGCCTTCAGTCCCCATTGGCCTCACTGGTCATCAGGTGGCTTCCGCCTGCAGGCGGAAGATGGCCATTGCCACGGCTGAACTCCGCCACTAGGCCGTAGACAAGATGTCCGATTTCGCGCGAAGGCGAAGTACGTTCGCTCCGGAAGCCTCCCGCTGTCAAGGCTTTTCGGCCGATCGGCAGGGCTTCTGCAGGTCACCGGTGCTATGCTCGATGCCGTATGCCCCACCGAGCGCCGGGGTCTCCGGGCCAGCCGACCAGGAACTACCTTTCGGGAAAACCGATCAAATACTACCGGCCGCGTGGGAGCGACGCCATCCGGCAGCTTGTCGACAACGGCTTTCAGGCCTTCAACGCCGGGCGCTTGTCCGAGGCCTGCCACATTTTCACCGACAAGATGCTCGACCCGGCCAACGAGACCACGATCGGGCTGACGGTCGCCGGCGCCCTGACCCCTGCGGGCCTTGGCGGCTGCGTCATCGAGCTAGTCGACCGCGGGCTCGTCGACTTCATCATCAGCACCGGCGCCAACCTCTATCACGACCTGCACTACGCGCTGAACTTCACGCTCCACCGCGGCTCGCCGTTCCTCGACGACGTCGAGTTGTACGAACAGGGGATCATCCGCATCTACGACGTGCTGTTTCCCGCCACGGTGCTGCTCGAGACCGACGCCTACATCCGTGACTTCCTGGTGCGGTGGGAGATGTCCGGTCCCGTCTCGACCTCCGAGCTCCACTATCGGCTAGGCCTGGACCTGCTCGATCGTTACCCGGGCTGCGAAGAACACTCAGTCGTCGCTCGCGCGGCGCTCGCCGGCGTGCCGATCTACACCTCGTCGCCCGGCGACAGCTCGATCGGGATGAACCTTGCCTATCACGAGCTGATGAATGGCGGCACGCTGATGATCGATCCCAACCGCGACGTCAACGAGGTCTGCGCGATCGTCCTCGCCGGCAAGCAGAATGGATGCATCATCCTCGGCGGCGGTTCGCCCAAGAACTTCTATCTCCAGGGCCAGCCGACCCTTTGGGAGGTCTACGGAATTCCAAAAGGCGGCAACGACTACTTCATCCAGATCACCACCGACCAGGTCGTGTGGGGCGGTTTGTCCGGGGCCACGCCAGCGGAAGCCGTCAGCTGGGGCAAAGTGAACCCGGGTGTGCTTCCCGACACCGTCGTCGCCTACTGCGATTCGACGATCGCGTTCCCGCTTTTCTGCGAGTACGCGGTTGGCGCGCAGCACAATCGTCGCGAGCGCAAGCAGCTCGTCAACCGCCGGGATGAGCTCGTCGCCGATCTGCTGCGTCAGGC
The DNA here is from genome assembly GCA_963773005.1 of uncultured Acidobacteriota bacterium. Lineage (GTDB taxonomy): Bacteria > Acidobacteriota > Vicinamibacteria > Vicinamibacterales > 2-12-FULL-66-21 > DATBJJ01. Next base: position 670,053 of record CAVYZR010000006.1, on the reverse strand, counting down.
GCGACAATCGCGCGAGACACCGAAGGAAGCGCCGATGACCGCGCAGCCGCCAGAGTTCGATAGACACCGGTAACGCCGAGGCAAGGCCATATTTCTATGGGCACCCTGTCTTCCGAGCTTCGGGCCTCTCGTCGAACGGATCGCAGAGCAGCCGCGTATCTACGCGGACGCGAACATCCCGAGCGGCGTGGTGGAGTTCATGCGCCTGACGCTCGGGTGGGATGTTCTCTTCGTGCTCGAGCATGACGACCTGCGCCGCGCGCCGGATATTCAGCACTACCGGCTCGCCCGTCAGCTGGGCCGCACGCTCGTGACGCTCGATCGCGACTACACCGACGACCGTCGTTTCCCACCCGAGGAGAGTCCGGGAGTGATTGTGTTTTCGGCCCCCGACGAGCGGTGGCTGCGCAAGTTGCTGGAGCAGGCCCACGGAACCTTGTTTCGGGCCGTCAGCGCGCCGGCGCGGCCGCTCGAAGGCCGGAAGCTCGTCTGGCAGATTGGTAGCGAGCACCGATGATTTTCCTCGCCGATGCGGACGTCGTTCTGCCGGATCGGGTGATGAGCCCGGCGACCGTCGTCGTCGATGGCGATCGGATTATTGACGTTCTTCAGTCAGCGCCCGCGTACTCCCCGGGCGATCTGCGGATCGATCTGCGGCGCCACACGGTGGTCCCTGGTTTTGTCGACGTCCACGTGCACGGCATCGAGGGAACCGATACGCTCGAGGGCGGCGACGCGATAGAGCGTATCGCGGCGCGGTTACCTCGCTTCGGCGTTACCGCGTTCTGCCCGACGTCAGTCGCCTGCTCGCCGGACGACCTTCGAACGATGCTTGCGGCCGTGAGAGCCGCGCGTCTTACCCGACCACCGGCGTCATCCCGCGTCCTGCCGGCGCATCTCGAAAGCAATTTCATCAATCCGGAGTACCGCGGCGCGCAGCCGGCCGAGTGCCTGCGACTCCCGCGCGGTCGGGGTAAGGAAGGCGAGTTCACTGGCGAAGCAATCCTCAGAGAGATTGCCGCGGCCCGGCCCGATGTGGGGATTCTCACGATCGCACCCGAGATCGACGGCGCGCTCGACCTCATTCGCATGCTGACGAGCCACGGACATCGGGTTTCGTTGGGACACTCCGGCGCATCCTACGAACAGGCGCTCGATGGCATCGCCGCCGGCGCGCGTCACGCGACGCATCTGTTCAACCGCATGACGCCAATCAGCCACCGTGCCCCGGGGCTGGCCGGAGCGGTTCTCGAGCACGATGATGTGGTGGCGGAACTCATCTGCGATGGGGTTCATGTCCACCCGTCGATGGCGCGCGTCGCGCTGGGAGCCAAGTCGCCGTCGCGGATCATGGCGATCACCGATGGGACAGCCGGAGCCGGACTTCCATTTGGCTCACGCGCGTCGCTCGGCGGCCGGGCCATTACCGTCCGGGACGCCGCCTACCTTGACGACGGCACGCTGGCTGGCAGCGTGCTGACGATGGACCGTGCCTTTGCGCTGCTGATCAGCCGGATGGGACTCAGCCTGGTGGACGCGGCCGCTGTCTGCTCGACCACCCCCGCCCGGGCGATGGGGCTTCGGGGGTTCGGGGTGATTGCGGCCGGGATGGCGGCCGACCTGGCTGTGTTGTCGGCCGATTTGACCGTTACCCAGACCTGGATTGGAGGAGAACTGGCGTTTGGCCGCTGAACGGTGGGGTCAGACCGGGGTCAGACCGGGGTCAAACCATGGTCTGACCCCGGTCTGACCCCCGTCTGACCCCGCCGGACGGGAACGGTCGGCAGCCACTTGCCGTCTATCCGACACATGAAGTCATCCATTCTTAGGACCGCCCCGCTGCTGGCCCTTGCCACGTTCGGCTCGGCCTGCGTCGTCAGCGTCGACTCGCAGGGCCAGATTGTCCGCGAGGAGAAACGCTTTACGGTCACCGGCACTCCCGAGGTCCACCTGACCACATTCGATGGGGCCATCGAGATTCAAGCCTGGGACAAAGCCGACGTCGCCATCGACGTGGAAAAACGCGGCGCGACGCGCGAGGTTGTCGACGGCCTCGAGGTCAAGAGTTCGCAGACGGGCAATCGCATCGAGCTCGAAGTCAAGCGACCCAGGGCGGAGTCTTTCAGCGGACTCGGGTTTCATCAGTCGGCGAGCGCACGGCTCATCGTGTCCGTGCCCAAGGATGTGAACATCGTGGCCAAGAGCGGCGACGGCTCGATCACGATCGAGCGGGTCAACGGGAGGCTGGAGCTCCGGACCGGTGACGGAAGCATCCGCGCCTCGGATGTCGGCGGAGAGCTCATCCTCGATACGGGCGATGGTTCGGTGACCGTCGACGGCGCGCAGGGCCGGCTCGACGTTGACACGGGTGACGGCGGCGTGAACGTGACGGGCCGCCTCACCAGCGTGAAGCTCCACACTGGTGACGGTTCAATCGTCTACCGCGCCGAGCCGGGCACCGAGATGTCGGACAACTGGGAGATTACGACCGGCGACGGCGGAGTCACGCTGTATCTCCCTTCGGGATTCGGCGCCGAGCTCGACGCCCACACCGGCGACGGTTCGATCAGGAACGATCTCGATGTCGCCGGTCAGGTCGAATCGAACAACGACGAGGATAAAGAGGAGAGCCGTCGGACGTTGCGCGGCCGCCTCGGCGACGGCGGCAAGCTGATTCGCGTGCGCACGGGCGATGGCACGATCCGGCTGAGGCCATCGTAGGTCGTTAGAGTGCTAGCGTGCCAGCGGGCCAGGGCCCATGGTGCTCAGGGTGCCAAGGCGCAAGGGGCCGGGGGCCATGGGTGCTCAGTAGCCACGTCGCTGTATTGTCTGCCTGCGTTGAAGCCTATTCGGTCGAATAGGCCGCAAATGAGCTCGGCGTCTCCCAAACGCGCACCGACACTACTTGAAAACCGAGTGCCTGTGTCTTCTCGAAAATGAGCCGCGCGATGCGCTCGACTGTCGGATTGCTCTCGAGGAGATACATCGGCTCGCCAAGTTCGCGCAGCGGTCCGACCAGCGGATCGTCCTGCCGCAGTATCATTTTGTGGTCGAGCTCCTGATCGATCCAGCCTTTCACCAGCCGCTTGATATCGGAGAAATCAGCCACCATGTTGCGGCGATCGAGCGCGTCGGTTCGAACGTCGATCTCGGCGACGGCGTTGTGCCCGTGCGGATGCTTGCAGATTCCGTCGTAGTCGAGCAGACGGTGACCGTAGCAGAATTCGATGCGTTTGGTGACTAGATACATTGGGGACGTTCGGGGTTCAAGGTTCAGGGTTCAGGGTTCAACGTTCATGAGTTCAAGGTTCAGAGTGCCCTGAACCACTCGGAGGATCGTAGTGGTTCGGTCTGAAGGCGGTCAAGGAGCGGCAGTCCTCTGCTCGAGCGGACTCGACAGCGCGGTCCTGCTGGCCGACGTCGCGCGGCGGGCCGCCGTCGCGGAAGGCCATGGGATCGGTACGACAAAGCAGAAGGTCGTGCCGATCTACGTCAGCGTCGGCCTCGCATGGGAACAGGAAGAGCTCGCGATGCTCGACCGACTGCTGGCAACGGCTCCATTCCGGGACGTTCAGCCGGTTCAGGCGCTTCGCTTCGACATGCGCGACATCTACCCTCCCAGCCACTGGGCGATCCGCGGGGAGCCGCCAGGGTTTGATACACCCGACGAGGACGTCTACCTCGAAGGCCGCAACATCGTTCTTCTGACCAAGGCGGCGATATTTGCGGCGCGAGCATCACTCGCAACGATTTTCATCGGTCCGCTCGCCGGCAACCCCTTTCCCGATGCCACTCCGGAGTTTTTCGACACCATGTCGCGTGCCCTTTCGATCGGGCTGGCAGCCGACATCGACATCGCGACGCCCTTTGCGACGATGCACAAGGCCGAGGTGATCGCGCTTGGGCGCTCGCTCGGCGTGCCGCTCGAACTGACGCTCTCGTGCATGCAGCCGAGCAAGGGAGTGCACTGCGGCCGCTGCAGCAAGTGCCGCGAACGAAAGAACGCGTTCAGCGACGCGGGGGTATTAGATCCGACTCACTACTCAAGAGGCTAGGGTGCTTTTGGCACCCTGGCACCCTACTGTTTTCGGAAGGGCAGCTCGTAGGACAGATACAGAAAGAGCCCCGTTTCGACCTCGTCGGCCACCCAGGTGATCGGCATGGCGACACCCAGGATGAGCTGCTGGTCGCCCAGATTCCACCCGCCTCGCGCGCCCGGGGAAAGCACGAACGCCGTCTCCCGAAAGGCGCCGGTCTCATCCACGAGCTCCTCAAACGCCAGCACGCTCTCGAGCATCAGGTTGAACATCTGCCGCACCCGATAGATGCCGCTCCCCGACAGAAACGGCGACATCAAATCTTCGCGGCGGTCGCTGCTCGGTTGACTCGAAGGCAGGAGCTCGGCTCGCGGCCGCCACGTGAAGCCAGCGTTCCAGTGCCAGTACCAGTCACCGGTTTGCTTGCTGAACGGGAGGTTGACCTGCAGACCCGGCGATCCCGAGCCACGCAGCCTCGCCACGTCACCCGTCGGCAGGAGAAGGCTCGCTCGCGGCGAGAACGCCGGACGTCCTGGCCCCTCGGTCAGCGCTTGATAGCGATAGTTCACCAGCGTGTCGCCGACACCCGATCCGATCCCGTTGTCGAGCGCCGAGAGCGTGAACGATAGCTGGTGCGCCTGCGATTTGACCGGCCACTCCTGCGTAAAGTTGAACGCCCACAGGCTGTTCACGAACACCGCGCTCGCGATGTTCTGAAAAATGCCGGGCTCCTGGTTGAAGGCTTCTTCGACCAGGAACGAGTTGTCCGTGATCGCCCAGGGCTCGTCGGCTTTCTTTTCGTTCGGCTTTTCGGCGGTCGGCTTCTGAGCCCAGGCAGCAGTCGAGAGCCAGCAGATTAGCAGCACGGCCTGCACTGCCTGAACGAGCACCTTCGACGCGGCGCGCGCGCCGATCGTGAACTCGCGATCGCTGCCACGCAGGCGCACGCTGTCGGCCGCAGGATCCCGATCCTCGACGCGCACGACTTGCCCCGGCTTGAGATCGTGGCGCTCCACGAAGCGCAGGAACTCGCTGTCCTGATCGCTGACGCGGCGGACGGTAACGGCCTCGCCAAGCGGGCACGTCAGAAGCGTGTCGTACTCCGGCCGGCTGAGCGTGCCCTCCGGTCCGGGAATCGGATCGCCGTGGGGATCGGCCGACGGACGGCCGAGCATCTCGTCGATCCGCTCGATCAGCCGGTCCGAGACGGCGTGCTCGAGATGCTCGGCCTCGTCGTGAACCTCGGTCCAGCTCATCCCCATCACTTGCACGAGGAAGAGCTCGATGAGCCGGTGGCGGCGCAAGACGCGCGCTGCGAGCTTCTCGCCAGCCTCGGTCAACCGGACGCCGGCATACGGTTCGTACCGCACCAGCCCCGACTCAGCCAGAGCTTTCACCATCGTCGTCGCCGTTCCAGGGACGACACCCAGCGCTGAGGCCAGCTGACCCATCGGGACCAGCTGTTCCGACGGAAGCAGAGCCACCTGGGCCAGAAATATGGCTTTCAGGTAGTTTTCGACGGTGTGTGAGGGCAGCATTTGACTTTTCAGAGCATAAACTCTATATTTTGAATTGTCAAAAACATGGACTTGAGGCCTCAAATGCTTCCCGTCACCCGACGTTCGTGGCTGCGTTTGGCTGGGCTCGGCTCGGCTGTCGGCGCGACGCTTTTTGGAGCGCGTCGCCTCTCAGGGGCCCAGAGCCAGACGTCACACGGCGCGATGGAGCACGCCGCCCATTTGATGGGACCGGTCGGGCGTGTCTCGACAGAGGCGTTCAACCCCAGCACGTATCTTCGCGCCTGGAATTTCTCGAACCTGCCGGCCGCGGATCGCGAGCGCTACTACAAGGAGACGCAGCGTCCCGACGGCACGCTGCTCAGGGAATACCAGATTGTCGCCGTGGATCGTGAGGTCGAGATCGCGCCAGGCGTGTTCTTTCCCGCGTGGACGTTCAATGGCCAGGTGCCGGGGCCTACGTTTCGCGCGACTGAGGGCGATCGGATTCGCATCACGTTCATCAACGCCGGTTCGCACCCGCACACGATGCATTTTCACGGATGGCATCCCCCCGAAATGGACGGGTCGATGCCCGAACATCAGGTGATGCCAGGCGACCGCTTCGTTTACGAATTCGACGCCGAGCCGTACGGCCTGCATCTTTACCACTGCCACGCCGTGCCTCTCAAACGCCACATCCACAAGGGACTCTACGGCGTCTTCATCGTCGATCCGCGGCAGGCGCGACCTGAGGCCGACGAGCTCATCATGGTGATGAACGGCTTCGACACGAACTTCGATGCCGACAACGAGGTGTACGCCGTCAACACCGTCGCCAACTTCTTCATGCACGAGCCGATCAAGGTGGAGGTCGGCAAGCTCGTTCGGATCTACCTCGTCAACGTCACTGAGTTCGATCTGCTCAACAGCCTGCACCTGCACGGCATGTTCTTCGACGTTTTCCGAACGGGGACCTCGAAGACGACCTCCGAGACGACCGATACCGTGATGCTCTGTCAGGGCGAGAGGGCCGTGCTCGAGACTCGGTTCCGCTATCCGGGCAAGTTCATGTTCCACGCGCACCAGAGCGAATTCGCAGAGCTTGGGTGGATGGGACTCTTTGAGGCCGTGGGAGCCCGCCGTGACACGTGAAGCCGTGACACGTGAAGTAATCGCCGACACCCGCGTGACGTCGCGCGTCTGGGGACTCGCGCTGGTGCCGCTCGTGCTCCTCGCCGCGCTCCTCTTCCTCATCGTGCGAACCGGACCGGCCGAAAGCCTGCGTGGGGATGGTGCGCCGCCGGTTGAACGGCTGGCCATCGAGCGCGCGGTGCTGACCAACGATGGGATCGTGCTGCATGTGCTCAACGACGGGCCAGACCCGGTCACGATCGCGCAGGTGACGGTGGACGATGCGTATTGGTCGTTCACGTCCGATACGTCGGATACACGCCCGGTGTTGTCGCATCTCGGGAAGACGCGGCTCGTCATCCCGTATCCGTGGGTCGTCGGCGAAGCGCATCACGTCAAGGTCGTGACGTCGACGGGAACGACCTTCGAGCACGAGATTCCGGTCGCCGTGCGAACGCCGCAGCCAGATGCGCGGTACCTGGGGGCGTTCACGTTGATCGGGCTCTACGTCGGCGTCATCCCGGTGGCGCTCGGCCTGCTCTGGCTGCCGCTGGCGAGCCGCTTGGGGAAGACCGGAATCGACGTGCTCCTCGCGCTTACGATCGGACTTCTCGCGTTCCTGTTCGTCGACGCCTCGCACGAAGCGCTCGAGACCGCCGCCGAGATGCCCGCGTCCTACCAGGGCGTGGCGCTGTTCGTGAGTAGCGCCGTGGCCGCGTATCTCGCGCTCGAGTGGTTTGGCGGATGGTTGCGGGCGAGACGCGCGAAGGCGCGCGCCGCCGGTTCTGCCGGCTTCGTGCTCGCGCTGTTGATCGCGGTTGGCATCGGGCTCCACAACTTTGGCGAAGGCCTGGCGATTGGCGCAGCGTACGCGCTCGGGGAAGCGGCACTCGGCACGTTGCTGGTCATCGGCTTCACGCTGCACAACACGACCGAGGGGCTCGCGATCGTGGCGCCGATTGCCAAGGATCGACCGTCGATCTGGACACTGCTGAAACTGGGGCTGATCGGCGGGTTGCCGACGATTGCCGGGGCCTGGGCCGGCGGCCTGTTGTATTCACCGGTCCTCGGCGTCGTGTTTCTCGGTCTCGGCGCCGGTGCGATTGCGCAAGTGGCGCTCCAGATTGCACGGCAGGTCGCGGCCGGCCGGCCGCTGACCGAAACGTTTGCGACTGCGCCGGCGATGATCGGGCTGATGGCGGGGTTTGGCGTCATGTACGCAACGGGGTTACTGGTCGGATGACAAGACACTCTCTGGTTCGCGCAACGCTCATCGTGCTCGCCGTCGTCGCCGGGCTGGCGCTCGTGCCGCATTTCGCCGGTGACGTCCTGAGGGGAGCCGACGACGCGGCGTCGGTTCGCGAGGTTCACCTCGTTGCGAAGGACATGACCTTCTACGTGGAGGGCCAGGACGGCCCGAATCCGACCCTGCACGCCCGCTCGGGTGAGCGCATCCGGATCGTCCTGCGAAACGCCGATGTTGGCATGTCCCACGACTTCGCGATTCGATCCTGGAGCGTCAACACGCGGTTGCTCAAGGGCAAGGGGCAGGACAGCATCGAGTTCACGGTGCCCGTGACGCGGGGTGCGCACCTTTACAGCTGCACGCCGCACGCCGAGATGATGGGCGGAACGATCGTGGTGAATTAGTGCAATGCTGAGTGCTGAATGCTGAATGCTGAAGTGAATTCCGAACTTCGAAATTGAAGTTCCGCATTTACTTCAGCATTCAGCACTCAGCATTCAGAATTGCCTATATGCGGTTGAGCACTGCCTTCGAATCTCCGGACACCAAGTCCCGCTACGTCAAGCGGCTGTTTTCGACAATCGCCGGCCGCTACGACCTCATTACGGTTCTTCTTTCCTACGGACAGGATCGCCGCTGGAAGCGGCAGCTGGTCTCGATGGCGCCGATTGTTGGTGGGACGAGGGCGCTCGATCTGGCTTGCGGTACCGGCGACATCACGTTTGCACTCCAAGCCGCCGGGGCGTCGAGCGTTGGCCTCGACATCACCGCCCGAATGCTCACGATCGCGCGCGGCAAACAGTCGCCGGGTCAGCTGCCGGCGTTCATCGTCGGCGACATGATGACGTTGCCGTTTCACGCAGCGTCGTTCGATGTCGTCACGACCGGCTATGGCATCCGCAACGTGCCGGTGATCGCGCAGTCGCTCGCGGAGATCGCGCGTGTCCTTCGCCCTGGTGGCGTCCTGCTCTCTCTCGACTTCGACCGCCCGTCGAATGGGTTCGTCCGCGCCGGATACCTGGCCTACCTCACGGTCGTCGGTTCGGCGCTCGGATTCGTGCTTCACGGCGATCCCGATACCTATCGATATATTCCTGAGTCGATCAGGCGCTATCCGGGCGCTGAGGGCGTCTGCGCCATTGCACGAGAGCAGGGGTTTGCCTCCTGCGAACGGATTCGGGTCCTCGGTGGCCTCATGGCCATCCACCGGGCGGTCAAATAGCACACGGTTTCACAGTTCGACAATCGACAAACCTCGGCAATTTGCCAGTCTTTCTGTTACCATCAAGAGGTTACAGATTCCTGAGCTTTCGTCGGTCACCAGCCTCCCCGGCACCGGTACATCCGATCGATAGACGAAAGCACGAACACGCGCCAGCTCAGCTAACAAAAACTCTTGCCGGCCAGCAACTCGGCCGGGTTTATTCTGTCGTTTCGGCTCAGGCCAGATCACGCTGTGAAGCTGCTCGACTCCTTGCTCGACGCCATCGTCCGTCTCGAAGGTGACTCGCTCGTGATGCACGTCGGCGAGAAGCCGTACGTCGTCACGGCGTCGTCGTCGATGAACGCGTATCGAGGACCGCTCGCGTGGGGGCAGGTCGAACTGTCGTCGCGAGTGCTGACGTTCGATGCGGTATCGAGCATGCTCGGACAGATTCTGCCCGCTGATCAGCAGCAGGCGCTGACCGAGTTCGGTGCGATCGAACACGAGATTCCCTCGCCCGCTGGCGTTGCCGATCGCTTCACGGTCGTCGCCGCCCGCGGCGGCGAGGACGTGTGGGTCGAGGTTCGAAGACGCGCGATCGAGATTCCGCAGCCGGTGGCGCACGCCGACGTGCCGGAGCCGGAGGTCGCAGCGACGCCAGCCGCAGTTGCCTCAGTTGGCGAAACGGTCGCCGAACCTGCGCTCGGAGAGATCGAGCTCGTCACCAACGTTCCAGCCGAGACCGATCTGCATCCGGCGGCCAACGTTCAGCTCGACGCACCGGAATCGATCGTGGTCGCGATTCCGGGACAGGCCGCCGAAGAGTTTGCGCTCAACACCGTTCCGGACAACGCGATTCAGATCATCGACGACGAGCCGCAGGGCGTTCCGACGGAGGAGGAAGTCGACGCGATGCTCGCGGCGACGGCGACCGCGCTGCTGACGTCTGGACTCGCCGGCGGGGTCACGTCCGGTGACGACGTGGTGGCGCCGTCAGTTGCCGGACAGGCCGATGTCGCGCCGTCCGAGGTCGTTGCTGTTGGCACGGCCGAGATCGAACCCCAGGTCGAGTCTGTGGCCGAGGCGCAAGTGACGCAGATGGAGCCTCAAGTCGTGGCGACAGCCTGGCCGCAAGCTGTAACGCGGGTCGAGTCCCAGCCCGAGGCGCCAGCCGAGTTCAATGTTGTGGCGCCAGCCGAGTTCAATGTTGTGGCGCCAGCCGAGTTCAATGTTGTGGCGCCAGCCGAGTCCAATGTTGTGGCGCCAGCCGGGTTCAATGTTGTGGCGTCAGTCGAGTCCAACGTTGTGACGCCGGTCGTGGCGCAAGCCGAGTTCAACACCGTGGCGGAAGCCGCGCCTGAAATTGAGGCGGAAGCCGGGCCCGTGTTCGAGCTTTCTCCACCACCACTCTTTGTTCCGGTGAGCGAGGAGGCAACGGCAGATCTGGAAAGCGTCCCCGAACCTCCGGTTGGTGCGCCGCTGTTCTCGGAAGAAGCAATGCTCGCTGCAGCGCCGGCACCGGAACTCGTCCCGGCAGCGGCCATCGAATCCCGGCCTGTCGAGCCGGCGATCGCCGGGTTCACATTCGTCGAGCCGGCGCTGGTCGAACAAGTGTCGGTCGACTCCCTGCCCTTGGACGAGGCGTTCATCGAGGATGTCTCACTCGTCGAGGTCTCGGCAGGCGAGGCGCCTGTTGTTGAGCAGACCTTGGCGGCCGCCGTCGCCCCCGTCGTTGGTCTACCACCGGTCCTCGAACTACCGCCCGTCGCCGAAGTGCCGTTGGTCGTCGAATCCGCGGCGCAAGTCACCGAAGCTCCGCCGGTTGCCGAACTATCGCCGTTCGTTGAACGCCCCACGGTCGCCGAACTGCCACAGGTCGTCGAGCATGCATCGCCGGTCGAGACGCCTCAGGCTACAAATGAAACCGCCATCGTCGAGCTGGCAACGCCCCTTGAATTGGAAGACGTCGCAATAGTCGCGGGCGTCGCTCCTGTCCTGGTCGACACGCTCGATCGTCGTGCACTGCCTGACGTCACCGAGGGCTCGTTTGCCGAAGCGATCGTCACAACCTGGATCACCGAGCCCTCGATGCCATTGGCGGTTAACCCGGTCGTCGAGGTCGCTGAAGTCGTGATCGCGCCGATGTCGGAGACGCCAGAAGCCGGCGCGGAGGTCTCCGAGCTCGATGCGCAGGTGGTGCGGGAGCAGGAGATTGAAGAGATTCGATCGGCCGTCGTCGAGCAACCGACGCTGGAAGTTGTCGTGAACCCGTGGAACGCCCGAACCGAGCCTGAGGCGTCAGACCCGACGCCGCCGGCCTGGCAGCCAACAGTCGCGGAGAGCCCAATGGAAGTTACGCCAGAGCTGCACCGACAGGTGGAACCGGTCGCCGAAATGATCAACCAACCGGCGGCTTCGGCCGAGATGCACTCACCAGAGGTCGTCGAGCCGGTGCAGCACGCGCCGTCGGTGCCGGGAATCAACGAAGAGCGACCGTCGGTCGTGGTTCCTCTTGCCCGGACGCCCATCAAACCGGAGGTTATTTCAGTGCCATTCACACCCTCCGAAGACGCCGCGCTCATGCACACGCTTCGCGTCGCCGCGGCGCGGGGTGCGTCGACGGTGTATGTCGTTGCGCAGTCGAAGCCGATGATCCGCATCGACGGGGAAATCGGTCCGCTCGAAAGCGAGCCGACATTGACGGCGGCCGACGTCGATCGTCTGGTCATGGAGCTGGCGCCGCCAAGGCGGCGTGACGCGCTGCAGAACGGGCCGGTCGAATGGCTGTGCGACGTGCCCGAGATCGGCCGGGTACGCTGCCTGACGTTCAAGGATCATCGTGGCCCGGGCGTGCTGTTCCGGATGTTCCCGCCTCGCGCGATCTCGGCCGATCAGCTCGCGCTGACGCCGGAAGTGCAGGCGCTCTGCCAGCAGTCGGACGGCCTCGTGCTCGTCACGGGGGCTCGTGCCAGCGGCAAGTCGACGTTGCTCAACGCGTTTGTCGATCTCATCAATCGCACGCGCAGCGACCATCTGATCACCATCGAGTCGCAGATCGGGTTCGTGCACGAGAGCCGTCGCTCGTTCATCAGCCAGCGCGAGACGCGCGGTGACGCCGAGCTGGCCGCGACATTCGCACGCGCCGCGCTGCGCGAGGATCCCGACGTCATGATGATCGAGGATCTGAAGTCGACCGAGATTGTGGCGGCGGCGCTCGAAGCGGCAGAATCCGGGCGGCTGGTCCTGGCGTCGGTGTCCGCGTCCTCGACGATCGGCGCGCTCGAGCGGTTGATCGAAGTATTCCCGGCCGATCGCCGCGCGAAAGCACGGACGTCGCTGGCGACCGCGCTGCGCGGAGTTGTCGCTCAAGTCCTGCTGCGCCGGGTCAAGGGCGGCCGCATCGCGGCGCGCGAGATCTTGCTCAACACGCCGGCCGTCTCGCAGCTCGTGCTCGAAGGCAAGATGTTCCAGCTCCCGGTGGCGCTCGACAGCGGTCGTCGTCACGGGATGGTGCCGCTCACCGACTCGCTCGCCGCGCATGTGCGTGACGGGACGGTGCACGTGGCCGAAGCGTACCGAAAAGCGCTCGATCGTGCCGCGCTCGTCGCGCTCCTGAAACGCGAGGGGATCGACACGTCGTTCGCCGAGCGCCTGGCGTAGAGTTCGCTTCGATGTCGCACGCGGGCTGCCCGCTTTGACGTAACATCAGCGGGGATGGATATTCCCGAAGTACGGCGGCGCGTCCGCGCGGCCATCGAACAGGCGCGGCGCGACGCCGCCGGCCGTCGCGAGCGGTCGGACGCGGCTGCCCGCGCCTACGATGAGTTTCTCGCCGGCCGCGCCGTGCCGGCGTTCAACACGCTCGCCGCGGCCCTCGTCGCCGAGGGTCACCGGTTCAAGGTGTTTACCCCCGCCGGATCAGTGCGCCTGGCCTCCGAGCGATCCCCCAGCGACTACATCGAGCTGCTGCTCGACTCGTCGGAGGACCCGCCGATCGTCCTCGGCCGCACCAGCCGCGGCCGCGGCCGCAACGCCGTCACCAGGGAGCGTCCGCTCCGCGAGGGCACCGCCCCCGAGACCCTCACCGATGACGACGTCGTCTCGTTCGTCGTCAGCGAAGTCGTCTCCCTCGTCGAACGCTAGAATCCTATTCTCATAAACCCGATCCGTGTTGTCCGTGTGATCCGTGGTACTAGTTCGGGGACACTCAACCGGGACAGTCCCCGGGGACACTCAAGGTCGAGTGTCCCCGGCCGGTCGGCGCGTTCAGACAGCGGCCGTGGCGCGCAGGCGTGCGATTTCTGCGTCGGTCAGCGACAGATCTGTGCGTAGAATCTGATCGGTGTGCTGACCGAGGGTCGGCGGAGCGGTGCGGACGGCTCCTGGCGTGTCCGACAGTTTGATGGGCATGCCCAGCACGCGAACGCCGCCGAGCGTCGCGTGCTCGACGGCCTCGATCATCGCGCGAGCGGAGATCTGCGGATCCTGGAGGACTTCTGCGACGTCACGCACTGCGCCGCACGGCACGCCCTCCGCGGTGAGCGCCGCAATCCACTCGGCCTTCGGTCGCGTCCCCAGCCGTTCGTCCAGTAACGGCTTCAACTCGTTGTAGTGCTGAACACGGTCGCGGTTGGTGACGAATCGGCGATCGTCAGATAGCAACGGCCACTCGATGACCTTGCACAAGCGCCTCCAGAGATCATCGTTACCGACGGCGAGCACGAAATCGCCATCCTGGGCGGCGAAGGTCTCGTACGGCACGATCGTCGGGTGCCGGTTTCCCTGACGGCTCGGCGAAGTGCCGGTCGCGAAGTAGCTCGCGGCCTGATAGGTGAGCAAGGCTGCCGTCGCGTCGAGCATGCCAATGTCGACGCGCTGGCCCCGGCCGGTGCGCACGCGCGCCAGGAGCGCCATGGCGATTCCCTGCGCCGCGAACATGCCGCTGACGATATCAGCAATCGCCACGCCCAACCGCAGCGGCGGACCTGCCGATTCGCCGGTGATGCTCATCAGCCCGGCCTCGGCCTGGATCACCGCATCGTAGCCTGGCTGATCGCGCCGCGGACCAGTCTGGCCGAACCCCGAAATCGAGCAATACACCAGACGCGGCCAACGATCCGCGATTGACCTGTCGTCGAAGCCCAGCCGCGCCATCGTGCCCGGCCGGAAATTCTCGACGAGGACATCGGCGCGATCGAGCAGCCGCTCGAGAATGCGCTTTGCCTCAGGCTGCTTGAGATCGAGTGTCAGGCTCTCCTTGTTCCGGTTGACGCTCAGGAAATACGCGCTTTCAGCGCCGACAAAAGGCGGACCCCAGCCGCGGGTATCGTCCCCTCGGCCGGGCTGCTCGATCTTGATGACCCGCGCGCCCATGTCGCCGAGCAGCAACGTGCAGTACGGGCCCGAAAGAACGCGCGTCAGGTCGACGACCAGGAGGTCGTGGAGCGGGGGGGTCGAATCCGTCATTGTCAAAGCGGGGACTGTCCCGGTTGAGTGTCCCCGGGGACAGTCAAGGTTGAGTGTCCCCGGTTACCGCGGTGGCATCGCCGCGAAGGTCTTCTCGATGTTGTCGAGCACCGCAAGCGTCGAGCGCACACCAGCCTCGAGGTAGCGCTCCCCGGCCTCCGGAGTCGACTTGCGCGCATCGCCCCAGGTGCCGGACTTGGTCGCCCAATAGACCGATCCCGGCGAGGTGAAGAAGAACGCGGTGTGCACGGGTCCGGTGTTTACGGTGTATTCCGGGAAGGGAGGAAACTCCACGTTGGCCCGATCCATATCGACCAGGTTCGGATTGATGGCGAGCACGGCGGAGGTTTCGGCGAGATTGGCGTGCAGTCCATTCTTCAGCCCGGACCACTCGCCGATCTCGTCGGCCGTCAGCGCGTCCCAGTAGTTCACCGGAAACGCCTTGACGTCTTTCGGCAGGTGGTAGGCGGCATTCGCGCAGCCGTAGGCGATCGCGTAAGTGTTGTCGTAGTGACCGTTCAGAAAGATGATGCGCTTGAAGCCAGAGGTGGCAAACGACGCGCACAGATCCTCGATGAGGGCCATGAACGTCGAAATTCTGACATGAACGAGCCCTGTGAACCCGACGTGCGGATACGAGAGGGCATAGTTGATGGGCGGCGCCACGACCGCGCCAATCTTGGGCGCGACCCGTCGCGCCACTTCCTGAGGAATGAGCACGTCGGTCAGCAAAGGTCCATGCGGCCCATGCTGTTCGGTCGCTCCGGTAGGAACGATCACCGTGTGCCTCGTCTTGAGAAACTCTTCGACTTCCGGGTTGGTCATCTCGCCGAGAAAGACTGTGGCTGGTTTCATCGCCTCGCTCCAGTTCCCCCGTAGCTTAGTCCCGATCGCCCGCGCCTGCGCTACCATGTGCGCGTCTGGTTCCCTGACACGATAGCGGTTCAAACACTTCAAGGACAAACGATCATGAGCGCACAGGATAGAACGGCCTCTTCGGTCGATCGCCGCGGATTCCTCAAGACTGCCGGCGCTGGCTTCAGTGCCGCCGGCCTGATGCTGACGCCTCTCGGCGAGGCGAGCGCCGAGCCGCAGCCCCAATGGTCCGAGAAGGACAAACTGGCTCGAATCGCCTCCTGTTCGTATCCCATCCGTTACATCTTCAAGACCCGTCCGGGCGGGGGGCGAGGCGGTGCTGCCGCCCCTCCCGCCGCAGCCGCGGCGAGCCCCGCTGGCGCTCCCGCCCAGACGGCTGCGGCAGGTCGAGGCACTGCGCCCGGTCAGGGCAATGCGGGCATGACCAACGCCCAGATGAAAGAGAAGTACGGCGAAATCACGATGCTCGATTTCCCGCAGTTCACCAAGGACACGTTCCCTGGCGTGACGCACATGGATCTGTTCTCGGGGCTCTTCGGTGACGTTACTGACGACAGCATGTTTGCCGGCCGCACCTTCGATCCGTCGACGGCGTCGGGCAAGAAGTGGCTCGACGCGCTCGCGACGAAAATGGCGGTGACGGGCGTCAAGTGCCAGCACATCTCGAACAATGCGCCCACCAATCTTGCCGGTCCCGATGAGGCGCAGCGCAAAGAGGGTGTCGCGATCGCCAAGCGCTGGCTCGACGGATGCAAGGTCCTCGACGTGAAGTCAATGCGGATGAACTCGACGTCGGCGCTCGGTCCCAGTATCAGGCCGCCGGCGATTCCACGCGATCCAACCGATGGTTATCCGAGAAACCTCGACATCGGCGCGCTGCTGAATGCGGCGATCGAGTCCTACAAGGAGATGGCGGACTACGGTGGCAACCTCGGCATCAGGGTCACGATTGAAAACCACTGGGGCCTCGCCGCGGATCCGATGAACATCCGAACCATCCTCGACGAAGTCAACCATCCCTACTGCGAGGCGTCGCCGGATTTCTGCAACTGGGAGCACGACTACATGCTCGTCCACGGCCTCAAGGCGCTGGCCCCGTACGCCCACACCAATGTTCACGCGAAGTACTGGGATCGTTGGGGTGACAAGAACGATGTTCAGCGCTCGACGCGGATCATGCTGGCGGGTGGCTTCAAGGGCACGTTCGCGCTCGAGTACGAGGCCGGGCCGCTCAACGGCATCGAAGGGGCCAAGTATCTCTATAAGGAAGTCCTGGCGGCGCTCTCGACCCCGGTCCCGGTCATCTGATTCCGGGCGCTACGTGAAGAATTCGTAGTGTCCGCCTTCAGGCGGACCCTCGGTCCGGCTAGCCGGACACTACGTGTGAGGAAGCCCCGGCGAACGCCGGATAGTGATGAGATCGCTCAGCAGCGCGTAGGCGGTCTGCGTCAGGCCGCCGTCGCGCTGACAGATGGCGATCTCTCCGAGCGTGTCGGTTTCGAGAACCAACGCATTCGCCATGCCGCGCAGGCCCGCGAGCAGATCCTCGCGCGGCAGTTCGACAAGCTGAACGTGCGGCCGGCTGTCACGCCGCGCCGACGCAACGAGCCGCAGGCGCTCCCCACGCGCCTTTGCCGCTCGCGCCGCGGCCGCCGTACCGGCGTCAAGGCCGGTCCGATCCACATCGTGCGGCGTGACACGAGCGTCCAGCCATACGTTCGCAAGCGCAGCGGCCTTGGCCGCCGCGTCCCACCCGTCGACGTCGAGCGAGGGATCCGCCTCGGCGATGCCCTGCGCCTGCATCTCGGCCAGCGCCGGCGCGTAGTCGTGACCATCCTCGAGCGCCGTCAAGATGTGATTTGTCGTGCTGTTCACGACACCGCGAAATCCTTCGATCCTGACCGCCGGCAGCGTCTCACGCACGAGGTTGAACACGGGCACGCCGTCCATCACGGCGCCCTCGAAGAGGAACAGCCTCTCACGCTGCGCCGCGAGCAGCGACAGCTCGCGATACGCGAACGCGACCGGGCCCTTGTTGGCCGTGACGACGTGACAACCGGCATCGAGCGCGATCCGGACGTGATCCAGCGCCGGCTGGGCCGCGGCGATGTCGAGCGTCGTCGTCTCGATTAACACGCGAAGGGGTGCCGCGCTCTGCGCGAGTCGAGTGATCACATCGCGGCTGTTGGAGATGCGGCCCTGTTGCGCTGAGCGCCCCGCGTCAGACAACGTGCCGCCCGCCTCGACGACGAGCGCGGCGGCCGGCGCATCCAGTCCCGCCTGGTCGTAGACCGATCCATGGCGCTGCGTTGCGATGCCGGTGATGCGACAGGTAAGATCGAAGTAGCGCTCGAGGAGATCGCGTCGCTCATCCAGGAGCCGGGCGAACCGGCGGCCAACGTTGCCGAATCCGACGAGGCCGAGGTCGACGTGCATCAGGCGGCAGTCTATCGTGGATCGATCGATCACGAAGCTGTCGGAGACTTCGACAAAGACACGCGCGGCTCGCTGACACCGCCGCTCGGCAGGCTACAAGGAGACACCAATGAAGCCGCTCGCAATTGTCGTGCTGACCCTCTCGCTAGGACCGCAGGCATTTGCCCAGACACCAGGCACTTCGAGTAGCACCGAAGCGCCGGTCGTCGTTACCGCCGGCGAGGGCATCGTCAAGCGCGCGCCGGATCGCGCGTGGGTGACGATCGCCGCCGAGTCCCGAGCGAAAACGCCGGCCGAAGTCCAGAAGCTCAACGCGGACGCGATGTCGGCCGTGATGCAGAAGCTGAAGGGCATGGGCCTGCCAGCAGAAGCGATTCGCACCGCCGCGTACGAGCTACGGCCCGAGTTCGATTACGCCAACAATCGGCAGACATTGCGCGGCTACGTCGCGCGGAATGCCGTCGAGGTACGTGTCGACGATCTGCCCAAGCTCGGTGAAGTCCTCGACGTGTCAGTAGGCGCCGGCGCGACATCGGTCAGCGGCATCCGATTCGACCTGAAAGATCGCGCGACTGCCGAACAGAGCGCGCTCCAGCGCGCCGTAGCAGACGCGAGGTCGCAGGCCGACACCGCGGCTCAAGCCGCCGGGATGAAGGTCGAGCGCGTCGTGCGGATCGAAGTGCACCGTGACCAGTCGATGCCGCCGCCCCGCCCGATGGCGACCATGCGCGCCGAAATGGCGATGAACGCCGAACCGCCCATGTCTCCCGGGGAGCTCGAGATCAAGGTGACGGTCACGATGACGGCTGCTATTAAGTAGGCTCAGGGCTCAGGGCTCAAGGCTAGCAAGATCGTCGAGTAAATGGTCGAAGGTTTTTGCCTGAGCCTTGAGCCCTAAGCCCTGAGCCGTCTCAGTCTTTAACGACAACCCCATCGACGGGCTCGTCGTCGAACAAGCCGACGAGCTCAGGCGCGCCGAGGGACCGCGCCGTGTGATCGATGACTTCGAGCTCGGGTAGCTCCTCTGGCGCGGAAATGCCCTTTTCCTTCAACCGCCGCGCCGTCACGAGCACGCGGCTCTCGAGCGAACCGACCGCCCGGTTGTACGCCTCGACCGACCGCGTCAGCCCTCGCGCGACTTCTTCGAAGTGTTCGGCCATGACCCGAATGCGATCGTAGAGCTGACGTCCGAGGTCGCTGATCTCGTGCGCGTTGCGCGCGACCTTCTCCTGCTGCCAGCCGAACGCGACCGCGCGGAGGAGCGCCATCAGCGTCAGCGGGCTCGCGAGCATCACGCCGCGCCCTAGGCTGAACTCGAGGAGCGACGGGTCCCGCTGCAATGCGACACTCAGCAGCGTTTCACCAGGCACGAACATGATCACGAGATCCGGCGCCGGCTGAAAGTGCTGCCAGTAGGTCTTGTTCCCGAGGCGAACGACGTGGTCGCGCACCTGCCGCGCGTGATCGCGCAGCTTGCCGTTCCGCACGGCCTCATCGTCGCTTTCCATCGCGTCGAGGTAGGCCGACGAGGGCACTTTCGCGTCGACGACGACATTTCTGCTGCCGGGTAGGCGCACGATCATGTCGGGCGTCAATCGTGTGCCGTCCGCGTCCACGGATTCCTTCAAATCGAAGTCGCAGTACTCCAGCATGCCGGCCGCTTCGACGACGCGGCGAAGCTGGAGCTCACCCCACTGGCCGCGGACGTTCGGAGAGCGCAGCGCTTGCACGAGCCGCCCCGTTTCCACCTGAAGGGAATGCTGCGCCTGATGGAGCGATCGAAGCTGCTCGGTCAGCGCGGACGCGGTCCCGACGCGGTTCTTTTCGACTTCCTGAAGCTTGCCGTCGACTTTGGTGAGCGACTCCTTGAGCGGCTGCACGAGATCTTCGATGGCTTTCTGACGGCCGTCGAGATCCATCCGGGCCGTGTTCTGGAATTCCGCCAGCGAGGTCTTTGCGAGATCGAGAAACGACTGATTGTTCTGGCGGAGCGCGTCGGAGGACAGCGCCGCGAACGCTTCGCGGAGCTTTTCCTCCGCATTCTTCAGAAGAGTCAGCTTGTCTGAGGCACTGCGGCGCTCGGCGGCCAGCTCGGCCTCGAGCCGCGCGCGTGTCGCGGCAAGCTCGGCGCCGAGTTGCGAGCGAACGACGGCAACTTCACGGTCGGCCTGCGCGCGCATGACGAACCAGACGCTGGTCGCGAGGAGCAGGCCCGCGGCTATCAGTGTGACAACGACGAGGGTCACGACACGAAGTTTAGGCGAAGGAGCGTGAAAGAGCCAGCGAGATCATATGATCGGAACGTGACCGTGGAACTGACTCGCGACGAGCTGGTGCGTTACAGCCGGCATCTCACGCTGCCTGACATCGGCCTCGACGGGCAGCGCCGGCTGAAGGCTGCGCGGGTCCTTTGCATCGGCGCCGGCGGGCTCGGATCGCCCGCGATGATGTACCTCGCTGCGGCCGGGGTCGGGACGATCGGGCTCGTCGACGAGGATGCCGTCGACCTCAGTAATCTTCAGCGGCAGATCGTCCATGGCACATCGGATGTCGGTCGACCGAAGCTCGCCTCTGCGGCCGATCGATTGCGCGACATCAACCCGCACGTTCGCCTCGAGTCGCACGAAGTGAGGTTCTCGGCCGGGAACGCGCTCGAGCTCGTGACCGCGTACGACGTCATCGTCGACGGGACCGACAACTTTCCCACACGCTATCTCGTCAACGACGCCTGCGTGCTTGCCGGCCGTCCCAATGCGTACGGCAGCATCTCGCGATTTGAAGGCCAGGCGTCGGTGTTTGCGATGCCGGACGGTCCCTGCTACCGGTGCCTTCATCCCGAGCCACCGCCGCCTGGCCTCATACCGAGCTGTGCCGAGGGCGGAGGTACTCGGCGTCCTGCCGGGCATCATCGGCACCATCCAGGCGACCGAAGCGGTGAAGTTGATCCTCGGGATCGGCGAACCGCTGGTGGGCCGTTTTCTCTTGTATGACGCGCTGCGGATGCAGTTTCGTGTCATCAGGCTGCCGAAGGATCCGGACTGCCCGGTCTGTGGCAGCCATCCAACGATCCGCGAGCTGCGCACCTATGACGATGCGTCGCGTTGTGCGCAGCCCCAGACCCAGAGGACACCCATGGTGGCGAGTGGAACGACAGAGGGCGACATGACCGTGACGGAGCTCAAGGCCCGGATCGACCGCGGCGACGCGCCGTTGATCGTCGACGTTCGGGAGCCGGTGGAATTCGAAATCTGCCGGATTCCCGGCGCCGTGCTCATCCCTTTGCACCAGCTGCCGTCACGGCTCGCAGAGCTCGATGCGTCGAAGGAGATCGTCCTGCAGTGCAAGGTCGGAGGGCGCAGCGCGAGCGCGACCGCATTCCTCAGGCGCGCGGGATTCGCCCGCGCCCGGAACCTGACCGGCGGTATCCTCGCCTGGATCGATCAAGTTGACCCTTCACAACCGAAATACTAAACTAGGACTGTTCTGGTCGGCTTTAAGGCCGGCGCAGGGGTCCAGGGAGCCCCAAGAGTCCGGGCCATGTTCCAAATCAGCGACAACGCGGGCAAGCTCATCCGCAAAATGACGCAGAAAAACGGATTTCCAGGCGGCGGCCTGCGGATCGGCATCAAGGCCGGCGGCTGTTCTGGGCTGAGCTACGTGTTTGCCTGGGAGCCCGCGCCGAAGGATGGCGATCACGTCTTCGACGGGCCTGAGGGTTCCAGGGTGTTCGTAGACCGCAAGAGTTACAAGTTCATCGACGGAACGACACTCGACTACGACACGAGCCTCGTCAGTAAGGGTTTCACCTTCGACAACCCGAACGCCAAAGGCACGTGCGGGTGCGGGACCTCGTTCAGCGTGTAGCTGCCAGCTTCCCGCTTCCAGCTTCCAGTAAGAACACTGGAATCTAGCTGAAAGCCGGAAGCTGGAAGCCGGAAGCTTCCAATGTCCACATCAACCGATACCATCGAAGAACTCGCTACTCGTGAGTACAAGTACGGCTTTGTCACCGACGTCGAGGCCGACACCATTCCCAAGGGCCTCAGCGAGGACGTCGTTCGGCTCATCTCGCAGAAGAAGCAGGAGCCCGAGTGGCTGCTCGAGTGGCGTTTGAAGGCCTACCGGCTCTGGCTCACGATGAAGGAGCCGACCTGGCAGAACGTCAAGTACGACCCGATCAACTACCAGGACATCGTCTACTACTCGGCGCCCAAGCCCAAGAAGGTGCTCAACAGCCTCGATGAGGTCGATCCCGAGGTCAAGCGCACGTTCGACAAGCTCGGCATCCCGATCGAGGAGCAGAAGCTCCTGTCCGGCGTGGCCGTCGACGCGGTCTTCGACAGCGTCTCGGTGGCGACGACATTCCGCGAGAAGCTGAAGTCGTACGGCGTGATCTTCATGTCGTTCTCCGAGGCCGTGCGCGAGCATCCGGATCTCGTGAAGAAGTATCTCGGCTCGGTCGTCCCGTACACCGACAACTTCTTCGCGACGCTCAACTCGGCGGTCTTCAGCGACGGCTCGTTCGTTTACGTGCCGAAGGGCGTGCGCTGCCCGATGGAGCTGTCGACGTATTTCCGGATCAACGCCAAGGACACGGGGCAGTTCGAGCGGACGCTGATCGTGGCCGAGGAAGGCGCGTATGTCAGCTACCTCGAGGGTTGCACGGCGCCGATGCGCGACGAGAACCAGCTGCACGCCGCCGTCGTCGAGCTCGTGGCGCTCGATGACGCGACGATCAAGTATTCGACGATTCAGAACTGGTATCCCGGCGACAAGGACGGCAAGGGCGGGATTTACAACTTCGTGACCAAGCGCGGCCTGTGCGCCGGCCGGGCGTCGAAGATTACCTGGACGCAGGTCGAGACGGGCTCGGCGATCACCTGGAAGTACCCCGGCTGCATCCTCAAGGGCGACAACTCGATCGGCGAGTTCTACTCGGTGGCGACCACGAACAACTGGCAACAGGCCGACACCGGCACGAAGATGATCCACATGGGGAAGAACACTCGCAGCACGATCGTCTCGAAGGGCATTTCGGCTGGTCACGGCCAGAACACTTATCGCGGCCTGGTGCGGGTCGGCGCCAATGCGAAGAACGCGCGCAACTACTCGCAGTGCGATTCGCTGCTCATCGGCGACAAGTGCGGCGCGCACACGTTCCCCTACCTCGAGATCAAGAACACGTCGGCACGGGTCGAGCACGAGGCGTCGACGTCGAAGATCGGCGAAGACCAGATCTTCTACTGCCGCCAGCGTGGCATCGCCACCGAGGACGCGGTCAACATGATCGTGAGCGGCTTCTGCAGAGAAGTGTTCCGCGAGCTCCCGATGGAGTTCGCCGTCGAAGCACAGAAGCTTCTCAGCATCAGTCTGGAAGGGTCAGTGGGATAGATATGCTAGATATCAGGAATCTTCAGGTAAAGGCCGAGGACAAGCAGATCCTCAACGGCATCGATCTCCACGTCAAGGCTGGCGAAGTCCACGCCATCATGGGGCCAAACGGGTCCGGCAAGAGCACGCTCGCGCGTGTGTTGGCCGGGCACCCGGAGTACGTGGTTACGAGCGGGGAAGTGGTCTACCAGGGGCACGACCTGCTCGAGATGGATCCGGACGAGCGGGCACGCGAGGGCGTGTTCATGGCGTTCCAGTATCCGGTCGAGATCGCCGGCGTCACCAACGCCTACTTTCTCAAGGCGGCGCTCAACGCCAAGCGGAAGCACCACGGTCAGCCCGAGCTCGATGCGATCGAGTTCCTGCAGCTGAGCAAGGAGAAGGCGAAGCTCCTCAACATCGACCAGGGCATGCTTAACCGCGCGGTCAACGAGGGGTTCTCGGGCGGCGAGAAGAAGCGCAACGAGATCTTTCAGATGGCACTGCTCGAGCCGACGCTCGCGATTCTCGACGAGACTGACTCGGGCTTGGACATCGACGCGCTCAAGGTCGTGTCCAAGGGCGTCAACGCCCTGCGCAGTCCCGACCGCGCGATCGTGGTCGTCACCCACTACCAGCGGCTGCTCAACTACATCGTGCCCGACTACGTGCACGTGCTGAGCGGCGGCCGGATCGTCAAGTCAGGCGGCAAGGAACTGGCGCTCGAGTTGGAGCAGAAGGGCTACGGCTGGCTCGAGGCCGGCGAGCCCGTGCGGGCGTAGCATGCGGCGCGCCGGAGGCGCGCCCCGGCGGAGCGGAGCGGGGCGAAGGGCCCACGCGAGCGACGCCGAAAGGGGTCCGGGGACGAAGTCCCCGATTTGGACATAGATACACATGGCACAGGTAGCAGAGAAGCTTCAACCCTGGCTGGCGGCGCTCGAGGAGCGTCCGCGCGGCGGTTCGCGCTGGCTCCAGGATCTGCGTGATCACGCGGCGTCACGGTTTGTCGAGCTGGGGTTCCCGTCGGTGCGTGACGAAGAGTGGCGTTTCACCAACGTCTCGCCGATCGCGTCCACCGAGTTCAGGCTCGCGCCCTCGTCGAAGCTGGATGCCGGCGTCCTCGACACGTTTCTCTATGCGGACGCGCCGTTCCGCCTGGTCATCGTCAACGGGCGGTTCTCGCCAGAACTGTCGCGGACGGCAGGCCTTCCGCCGGGCCTGAAGTTCGGCTCGCTGGCGTCTGCCGTCACTGACCAGGCCGACATCGTCGGCCGCTATCTCGGTCAGCTCGCCGACCCGAACGTGCGCGCGTTCACCGCGCTCAACACCGCCTTCACGCACGACGGCGCCTACGTCTACGTGCCAGACGGCCTCGTGTTCGAGCAGCCGCTCCAGATTCTGTTCGTGTCGACGAGCGAGGGTGCAGTTGCAACGATGTCGCACCCCCGGACGCTCATCGTTACCGGCGATCACAGCCAGGCGCAGGTCGTCGAGACCTATGTCAGCGCGCCGGGGCAGAAGCATTTCACGAACGCCGTCACCGAGGTCGTCGCCGGCGAGCACTCCGTGCTCGATCACTACAAGGTCGAGGAGGAGAGCGTCGACGCGTTCCACATGGCGAGCATGCAGATTCATGCGTCCAGGAGCAGCAACGTCTCGACCCACGCCTTCACGCTCGGCGGCCGCATCGTCAGAAACGACATCGTGGCGGTGCTCGACGGCGAGGGCGCGGAGTGCACCCTCAACGGGCTCTATCTGGCTGACGGCGAGCGCCTGGTCGATACACATACAACGATCGATCACGCCAAGGCGCATTGCCCGAGCCACGAGGTTTACAAGGGCATCCTCGGCGGCCGCGCTCGCGCGGTGTTCAACGGCAAGATCATCGTCCGGATTGACGCCCAGAAGACCGACGCCAAGCAGACCAACCGCGCGTTGCTGCTGTCGGATCACGCCACCATCAACACGAAGCCGCAGCTGGAGATCTTTGCCGACGACGTGAAGTGCACGCACGGCGCGGCGATTGGCCAGCTCGACGACGACGCGATTTTTTACCTCCGCGCCCGCGGGCTGACCTATCTCGAGGCCCGCGACATGCTCATCCACGCGTTTGCCGGCGAGATCCTCGAGCGCGTCAAAATCGAGCCACTGCGGACGGCGCTCGAAGACGAGCTCTACGCGCAGCTGGCCCGGGATCTCGCGGAGGTCGACGCGGCATGACGCCGGTCGCCGCACACACGCGCGACCTTCCAGTGCTGGACGTCGCGCGGGTGCGGGCGGACTTTCCGATTCTGCGCCGGCAGTCGCGCGGCCGGCCGCTCGTCTACCTCGACAACGCGGCGACGACGCAGAAACCACAGGTCGTGATCGACGCGATCACGCGGTACTACACCGAGTACAACGCCAACGTGCACCGCGGCGTGCACGAGCTCAGCGAGATCGCGAGCGAGGCCTTTGAAGGTGCCCGCCGCACGGTCGCTGCGTTCTTCAACGCGCCGCACCCGCGCCAGATTGTCTTCACGCGCAACGCGACCGAGAGCATCAACCTGGTCGCCCAGGCGTTCGGGCGGACTCGCGTCGGCGCCGGTGACGAGGTGCTGATCTCGGCGATGGAGCACCATTCGAACATCGTGCCGTGGCAGCTCCTGTGCGAGGCGCGCGGCGCGCGGCTGCGGGTCGCGCCGATCGACGATCGCGGCGAGTTGATGCTCGACGAGTTCGAAGCGCTGATTGGCGAGCGGACGAAGCTCGTCGCGGTGACGCACATGTCGAACGCGCTCGGCACGATTAATCCCGTGGAGGACCTGATCCGCATCGCGCACGGGCATGGCGTGCCGGTCCTCCTCGACGGATCGCAGGCCGCCTACCACCTGCCGGTCGACGTCCAGGCGCTCGATTGCGATTTCTACGCGGCGACCGGACACAAGCTTTACGGGCCGACGGGAATCGGCATCCTCTACGGGAAGGAAGAGCATCTCGAATCGATGCCGCCGTTTCTCGGCGGCGGGGACATGATTCGCTCGGTCACGTTCGAGAAGTCGACCTGGAACGCACTGCCGCACAAGTTCGAGGCGGGCACGCCGGACATCTCCGGAGCGATCGCGCTCGGCGTCGCCGTCGAGTACATCCAGTCGATCGGGTTGACCCGGATCGCCGAGCACGAGCAGGCCCTGCTTGCGTATGGCACTGAAGCCCTCGCCGGCGTCGACGGCCTGCGGCTGATCGGCACGGCGCGCCGCAAGGCGAGCATCCTGTCGTTCGTGCTCGACGGAGTCCATGCGCACGACATTGGCACCATCGTCGATCGCGAGGGCGTCGCGGTGCGGACGGGGCACCACTGCGCGCAGCCGGTGATGGAGCGGTTTGGCGTTCCGGCGACCGCGCGCGCGTCGCTCGCGATGTACAGCACGCGCGACGACATCGATACGCTGGTGCGAGCGCTCGGGCGCGTGCGAGAGATGTTTCACTGAAGCTGGAAGCTGACGATATGTCCGACCTTTCCGACCTCTACCAGGAAGTCATCCTCGACCACAACCGGCGGCCGAGGAATTTCCGCGTGCTCGACGCGGCCACGCACCAGGCGGAAGGCTTCAATCCGCTTTGCGGCGACCGGCTCGAGCTCTTCCTGACCGTCGACAGCGGCGTGATCAGGGACGTCGGCTTCCAGGGATCAGGCTGTGCGATCTCCAAGGCCTCGGCGTCGCTCATGACTGACTGCCTCAAAGGGTGTCTGGTTGCCGACGCGTGCTCGCTCTTCGAACGGTTCCACCGGATGGTGACGACGCCGCCGGACGTTCCGGTCGAGGACCTCGGCAAGCTGTCGGCGCTGGCCGGCGTGCGCCAATTCCCCGTGCGCGTGAAGTGCGCCAGCCTGCCGTGGCACACACTCAAGGCGGCTCTCAACCGGGCCCCAAAGGCGACGACCGAAGAAGGCGACGACTGAATGAAGACGATCCCGCTCGTGCCGCCGGCCTCCGAAACCGTCGACGCCGCCGAAACCACGTCGGAAGGTTCACGCCCGGCTCCCGGAGCCGACGATGTGTCGACCGTGGTGCCGGATCCGGCGCGCACCGATGCGCTCAAGCCGGCCATTGTCGAGGCGATTTCGACGGTGTACGATCCAGAGATCCCGGTCAACATCTGGGAGCTGGGGCTGATCTACGAGATCGTTGTCGACGCGGCCGGTATCGCCGGTGTTCGGATGACGCTCACGGCCCCGGGATGTCCGGCAGCGCAGTCGCTGCCAGTAGAAGTTGCCGAGAAGGTCCGCAAGGTGCCCGGCGTCGCCGACGCGAAGGTCGAAGTGGTATGGGAGCCGGGTTGGACGAAGGATCGAATGTCCGAGGCGGCAAAACTGCAGTTGGGATTGTGGTGATCACATGCTCCGCCTGTCAAAAAAAGCTGACTACGCGCTCATCGCGATGAAGCATCTCGCGATTCGATCGGATGCGTTATCGGCGAGCGCTCGCGAAATCGCCGAGCAATACGACATTCCGATCGAGTTGATGGCCAAAGTGCTGCAGCGGCTCGCCCGCCGCGGGCTGGTGTCGTCGCACCAGGGAACGCGCGGCGGCTATCGCCTCGCCCGGGCGGCGTCGGTCATTTCCGTTGCCGACATCATTCAGGCCATCGACGGACCGCTGACGGTCACGGCCTGCTCGACCGAGGCAGAAAACTGCGACCAGTACGCCAAGTGCAGCGTCCGCGATCCGCTCTGGCGCATCCGCGAGCGAATTGTTTCGGCGCTCGCGACCTGCTCGCTGCAGGAGATCTCGTCGGAAGTGCCGGAGATGCCGATGGCGGGATTGTCGGCGCCGATGGCGTTCACGAAGAAGCTCTAGAGAAGCCATCTCACTAATGTCGCGAACGAGCGGAGCGAGAGAGCCACGCGAGCGGAGCGGGGCGTCGGGGTCCCCGCGAGCGAGCGTGTAAGGGGGTCCGGGGGACGAAGTCCCCCGGTTAAGACTTTTGCCGAAGCCCGTTTATCTCGACTATCACGCCACCACACCGGTCGATCCGCGCGTCCTCGAGGCGATGCTGCCGTACTTCACCGAGGAGTTCGGGAATCCCGCGAGCCGCCAGCACGCGTTCGGGTGGCACGCCGACGAGGCGGTCAGCCGCGCCCGGGGGGAAGTCGCGTCGCTCATCGGCGCGACGGCGGGCGAGGTCGTTTTCACGAGCGGTGCCACCGAGTCGAACAATCTCGCGATCAAAGGCGCGGCGTATGCCTGCCGTGAGCGCGGCAATCACGTCATCACTGTCGTGACCGAGCACAAGTCCGTGCTCGATTCGTTCAAGAGACTCGAACGCGAGGGTTGGCGCGTCACCTGGCTGGGCGTTGACCGCGACGGCTTCGTCCGTCTCGACGAGCTGCGGGCGGCGATGACGGACCAGACCGTGCTCGTCTCGGTCATGGCCGCCAACAACGAGATTGGCGTCCTCCAGCCGCTCGCCGAGATCGGCGCGATCACCGGCGCGGCCGGTGCGTTACTCCATACCGATGCGGCGCAGGCGGCTGGCAAGGTGCCGCTCGACGTCAACGCGATGGGGATTGACCTGCTCTCCCTGACCGGGCACAAGTACCTACGGCCCGAAGGGCGCCGGCGGGCTCTACATCCGGCGCAAGAAGCCACGGATCCAGCTCACCTGCCAGATTGACGGCGGTGGCCACGAGCACGGGCTGCGTTCGGGCACGCTCAACGTTCCAGGTATCGTCGGGCTCGGTCGCGCCGCGGCGATCTGCAGGTCCGAGATGGCCACCGAGTCGGCGCGGTTGGCCGCGTTACGCGATCGGCTGCTCGACGGGCTGCGCCACCAACTCGACGACGTTCGCGTCAATGGCTCGCTCGAGCATCGTCTGCCACATAACCTGCACGTCAGTTTCGACAAGATCGAGGGCGAATCGCTGCTGATGGCGCTTGGCGATCTCGCGGTGTCGACAGGATCCGCGTGCAGTTCCGGCAGTCAGGCGCCGTCGCACGTCCTCCAGTCCATCGGCGCCGTCGGCGATCAGGCCGGCGCGTCGATCAGGTTCGGCCTCGGCCGTTCCACTTCCGACGCCGACATCGATTTCGCGATCGATCGGGTCACGACCGTCGTCAAGAGCCTGCGACGCGCGATGGCTGTGCGTTGAGTTCTGGTTGGCTCAGGGCTTAGGGCTCAAGGCTCAGGCAAGATCTTCGAGTAAGTGGTCTAACGTTTTCCCTGAGCCCTGAGCCCTGAGCCCTGAGCCCTGAGCCCTGAGCCCTGAGCCCTGAGCCGTTACAGCTATATGCCCATAAACAGAATCACCGTCGCCCACAGCCCGGATTCCGACGATGCCTTCATGTTCTTCGGCCTCGCGAGCGGCGCCGTCGACACCGGCGGGCTCGTCGTCGATCAGGTGCTCGCCGATATCGAGACGCTGAATCGCGCCGCTTTCGACGGCAAGTACGAGGTCACGGCCGTGTCGTTTCACGCCTACGCGCACCTCGCCGACAAGTACGCGTTGCTGCCGCACGGCGCCAGTATGGGCGACAACTACGGCCCGATCGTCGTCGCGAAAAGCGGCGGACCGACGGCAGTGAAAGGTCGCCGCATCGCGATTCCTGGGACGCTCACGACGGCGTATCTCACGCTGCGGCTCTACGAGCCTGATTTCGAATATGTCGTCGTGCCGTTTGACCAGATTCAGCAGGCCGTCCTCGATGGCCAGGCCGAGGCGGGGCTCCTCATCCACGAGGGCCAGCTGACTTACCAGGACGAGGGCCTTCAGAAGATTGTCGATCTCGGCGAGTGGTGGGCCGAGCGAACTACCGGCCTGCCGCTGCCGCTTGGCGGCAACATCATCCGGCGCGATCTGGGTCCAGAGATGATCGCAAAAGTGTCAAAGATGCTGCACGACAGCATCGCGCACGCGCTCTCGAACCGCGAAGCCGCGGTCGAGTATGCGCTGCAGTTCGGCCGCGGCCTTGACCGCGCCAAGACCGATCGCTTCGTCGGGATGTACGTCAACGACCTGACGCTCTCGTACGGCGAGCGCGGCCGTCGCGGGCTCGAGCGGCTGATGGGCGATGCGTTCGAGAAGGGCCTGATCCCTCAGCGTGTGCCGATCGTGTTCGCGGCCTAGACCTTCGACGCCGGCCTCGTCTTCATGTTCCGGAAACAGCCATCGACGTGGTCGTCGACCATGCCGACGGCCTGCATGAACGCGTAGCAGATCGTCGATCCCACGAACCTGAAACCACGCTTTGAGAGGTCGCGGCTGAGCGCGTCCGACTCAGGCGTGCGCGCGGGGAGATCCTTCATGGTTCTGCGGCGATTCGTCAGCGGTGAGCCGTTGACGAACCGCCAGACGTAGGCATCGAAGCTCCCGAACTCCTTCTGAACCGCCAGAAACGCCTTGGCGTTTGTCACCGTGCTTTCAATCTTCAGGCGGTTGCGGACGATGCCAGGATTCTGCAGCAGACGTTCGACGCGCGCGGCCGTGAAGCGGCCAACCTTTGCCGGATCGAAGTTGGCGAAGGCCTTGCGATACGCTTCGCGTTTCTTGAGAATCGTCTCCCAGCTGAGGCCAGCCTGTGCGCCTTCGAGGGTGATGAACTCGAAGAGCACGCGGTCGTCGTGCACCGGCCGGCCCCACTCATCGTCGTGGTAAGCGATGCTGAGCGGCGTGCTCGCCCAGCCGCATCGGGTTGCGGTGGAAGTCGACGTCCCTGGCGTCATGGTCTACAAACGCTCGGCGCCCTCGAGGAAGGCCAGATCTCGGTCGAATGTGCCGAGTGGCAAGTGCCCTGCCTTTCGCGCCACTTCGAGCACGAGGCAATCCGAAAACCCCAATCGGGACCGTTGACGAAATCGCTCGACCGCCGCCGCGACGGTGTCCGGATCCTGCAGCGTCAGGTGTTCGTGATTCAAGAGCATCTCAATCGCTGTCGCAATCGCTGCAGGCTCTCGATCGTAGACTGAGCTGAGAACCCATGTAAGCTCGGCAAGCACTAGATGTGGCACCCAGGCGCCCCTTGCGATGAACGCGTCCGCGGCAGCCGCCTGCCTGGCGTCGTCGCGAGTGACGAGCCGGACAAGCACGTTCGTATCAACCGCGCGCACGTCGGTTCCTGACGTGCTGACGGACGCCAGCCTTGAGCTCTCTTAGCCTCCGTGGCTTTGGCGGGGCCGTGAAGAGGCTTCGATGCACGTCTTGCGAGCTGTAGCGGCCGGCCCGGCGAACAACGATCTGCTCGCCCTGATCGTCCCACTCAAGGATCGACCCTGGACCAACGCCAAGCTTTCGGCGAATTCTTGCAGGGACCGAGATTTGCCCTTGTGAAGTGAGGCGCGAGTGGGCTGGAGCCATGTCCGCATATTACCACGGTAATGCGCATCAACCTTTGGGCGGCGGGAGGGCGGCCTCTGGCCCTTTGGCACTTGGCCCCTGGCACTCTCCTCTACGACTGCAGCTTCACCCCGTGCCACTCGAGCGTCCCGCCGATCGCGCGTTCGAGCTGGGCGATCGCCTGGTTGAGATCGGCCCTGGCGCGCAGCTCGAGCGCCTGCGCGGTGACGAAGGAGGTCTGGCGATCGAGGACGAGAAACACAGTGCTCAAGCCTGAATCGAATCGGCGCTTCTCGCTTTCGTACTGTTCGAGCGCGTAGCGGCGCTGGTTGGCGGCGGCTTCGAGGCGCTGCTCCAACGAACGGACCGCCTGCATCGCATCGCGGACCTCGCCCTCTATCCGCTGGCCGAGCTGCTGCTGCCGGCGCTCGAGCTGTGTCGCCACAATCTCTGAACGGGCGAGGTTGGCGCGGGCGCTTCGGTTGCGGATCGGGAATTCCATCTGCAGCTGGACGAGAACGGTGGGGAAGCGGCGCGCGAACAGGTTGCTGAACGATTGGCCCAGGCCGCCGACGAAGAACTCGGGGACGCCGGCCCCGGCCGATGGCGCCGGGGCGTCGAGCGGTTCGAGGTTCGCCAGCAGCGAGAGCTGATTCAAGCGCGCGAGGAGCGCAGCGTCGGGATCGTTGCTATCGACCGGTGGTTCGACAGTGCCAGAGAGTGGATCGCCGGCCAGGCCCGACAGCGTGTAGCCGCCGACCACATTCACCTGCGGCTTGGTTTGGTTCTTGAAGAAGGCTTGATCGATCTCGTTCTGCGCGCGCTGAATCTCGAGGGACTTGAGCTCTGGCCGCCGGGTGAGCGCCAGCGTCAAGGCCTGATCGAGCGCATGCGGCGGCGGCGTGCGGTCCGTGAGATCAGCCGGCACCAGCGGCTGATTCCAGACGTTGGAGGTCCGGTCCGTCAACATCAGCCGCTTCAGCCGATTCTCCGCCTCGGTCAGCGCCTGCTGTCCTGAGAAGACTGCTTGTTGAAACCTCGAGACCTGCGTCTGCGCTTCGACGACGTCGATTGGCGCGAGTGTTCCCTGCGTCACCTGCCGCTCGTTGCTGTCCACCTGTTTGCGCGCCTGCGCGAGTGCGTCAGTCAGGACGACGAGGTTGCCGGAAGAAAAGGCGAGATCCCAATACGCCTCCTCGACGAGCGTCAACTGGTCCATCACGACTTGGCTGAGCTGGGCATCAGTGAGGTCGACGGCGCGGCGGGCGACGAGTATGTTGCGACGGTCCAGGTCGATGGTCCGGCCGCGCAAGAGCGGCTGCACGTACGTGCCGGTCAGCGCCGATGGAAACTCAGGGTTGAGCCGCGCGAACTGGTTGCTGGTGTCGAGGCGCGCCCCGCTGAAGTCTACCGTGTAGCGTCCACCCCCCCAGGGGGTTCGACCGGTCAGGCCAACGCCGCCATCGACCTCGGTCCGCTCGAGCCGGCCTTCAGTAGCGCCGCCGATCGCCGACGTGTTTGCGCTGACGTTCCGCTGGTATCCAAAGTTCGGGATGACTCGCGGGTCATATACGCCTTCGAGAACCAGCACGTTCTGGCGCGCGACGTCGATGTCGAGCCTCGCGATCGCCACATCGTTGTTCTGCTCGAGCGTCATCCTGATCGCATCGGCCAGAGTAATCGACAACGGGGCGCCTGAGACGCCGACCCGAGGCGCGAGTGGTTCGACGACCGCGGGCGGTTGAGCCGGCGCGGGCGGTTGACCCAGCGCCGACGACGTCGGCCAGGTGATCAGCAGCGCGATCGCGACAAGCGGTGCAGATGTCGATTGCCACTCTCGACTCATCGATCGACACCCTGGCCCGGCGCGAGTCGGCGGCCCGTGAGACGGCCGACTGCCCGTCGGCCCGGCGCGGTGATCCGCTCCCAGCGGCGGCCGAACCGCGCCCACGCCGGCGACTGCGCTGCGTCGTCGAAGAGCGAGTAGAAAACCGGCACCGCCAGCAGCGTCAGCAGCAGGCAGAACGACTGGCCGCCCGCGACCAGAATGCCGATCGAGCGATTCGTTTCCGCGCCGGGTCCGGAGCCGAGGCACAACGGCAACATCCCCGCGACCAGGGCCAGCGTCGTCATCAGGATGGGTCGCAGGCGGTCGCGATTCGCGCGGATGATCGCCTCATCCCGCGCGATCCCCCTCGCGCGCAGGCCAATCGTGTGGTCGATCTGGAGGATGGCGTTTTTCTTCACGATACCGAAGAGGAGCAGGACGCCCAGCGCGGAATAGATGTTGAGCTGCTGACCGAACGCGAGCGAGGCGCCAAGCCCGAACGGCACTGCCAGCGGCAACGTCAGCAGGATCGTGATCGGGTGGATGAACGATTCGAACTGCGCCGCGAGTACCATGTACATGAAGACAAACGACAGCGCGAAGGCGATGGCGAAGTAGTACGCCGCCCGGCCAAGCTCGCGCGATTGGCCGCTGGTGACGAGGTTGTAGCCCGGTTCCATGTCGAGTGAGGCGAATGCGGTTTCGAGCGCCGCCTGTCCCTCGGCCTGTGAGATCCCAGCGGCCGGATTGGCCGAGATCGTGATCTGCCGCTGCCGATTGAGCCGATCGATCTGCGCGGGGCCCGATCCCTCGTTGAACGACACCAGGTTGCGTAGCTGGACGAGCTCGCCCGACGCCGTCCGCACTGTCGCCGACGCGATCGATTCGGACGTGCGCCGGAACGAATCCTGGGCCTTGATGACGACCTCGTACTGGTCGCTCGCGGCATTGAAGGTCGTGACTTCCTGACCGGCGATCAAGGCATTGACGGTCTGCGACACGTCCTGGATGCGCACACCGAGATCCGCGGCCCGCCGGCGGTCGATCTCGAGCCTGAGCTCCGGGAGTCCAGGTTGGAACGTGCGATCGGCGTCGACGAGAAGCGGGCTCTTATCCATCGCCTCCGTTCCGCGGGCCGTGTATTGATCGAGCTTCGCGAGATCCGGCCCGACGAGCGCGTATTGAATCTGGGCGCCGCGCCCTCCGACAAAAGTCAGGCCGCCGGTAGCCTGCACCGAAATGACGGCGCTCTTTCTGTACGGCTGCACCAGCCGTCGAGCCTCGAGCATCAGGGCCTGCTGCGAGACGTTACGCTCCTTGATTGGTTTCAGGCGGACGAAGATGCTGCCGGAATTGTTACTGCCCTGGCCGCCGCCGGTCAGGCCGGCATTGGCTTGGACGGCCAGGACGCCGGGCAGGTTCTGGAGCATGTCGCGCCCGATGCGATCGACCAGCGACTGCGTAGCCGCGATGCTCGACCCGACGGGCAGCCGCACCGAGATCTGGAAGCGCGACTCGTCTTCGACCGGCGTGAAGTTGATTCCCGATGCGCGGTAGAGCGGCACAATCGACATCACCACGAGCACCGACGTGGTGACGATCAACCATCGATGCGCCATCGACCACTGCAGCAGGGCCGTATAGACGCGATCGACGTGGCGGTAGAAGCCGCGGCGCGATGCGTCGCTGCCGGCTTCGCCGTCATGACCGTGGCCCTCGCCCGCGGCCGGCTTGATCCAGCGCGCGGCCAGCGTCGGCGTCAGCGTGAACGACACAATCAGGCTGATCGCGATCGCGGCCGCCGAGGTCAACCCGAACGACGACATGAACCGCCCGACAATCCCGCCAAGGAACCCTACCGGAATGAACACCGCCAGTAGCGCCAGCGTCGTCGCCATGACCGCCAGACCGATCTCGCGCGTTCCTTCGATTGCCGCGCGGAACGGCGACATGCCTTTTTCCTCGACGAACCGGTAGATGTTCTCCAGCACCACGATCGCATCGTCGATGACGATACCGACCATCAGCGTCAGGGCGAGCATCGTCATCTGATTGAGGGTGAAGCCAAGGATGGCGATGACCGCGAAGGCACCGATGATCGAGGTAGGGATTGCGACGGCGGCGATGAGCGTCGTCCGGAAGTTGCGCAGGAAGATGAGCACGATGATGGCGGCGAGGATGCCGCCGAGCACCAGGTGCTCTTCGATCGCGTCCAGCGACGCCTTGATGAACTCCGAGTCGTCGCGAACCAGGCGGACCTCGACGTTTGGTGGCAGCGTCTGCTGAATCTCGGCCATCCGGGCCTTGATTGCGTCGGCCAGCGCGACCGTGTTGACGCCGCTTTGCTTGCGGATGGCGACGGTCAGCGCCGGGCGTCCATCGAGGGTCGAGACCGACGTGGGGACTTCGCCGGTGTCGACGACCTGGCCGATGTCACGAATGCGAATCGACGAATTGCCGCGCGTCGCGACGACGAGGTCGTTGAAAGCCTCCGGGCTGCGCAGGCGGCCGACTGTGCGCACCGACAACTCGCGCGCGCCCTGCTCGAGGCGCCCGCCAGGGAGCTCGAGGTTCTGCGAGCGCAGCGCCGCCGCTACATCGGTCGTTGACAGGCTGTAAGCGTTCAGCCGGTCCGGGTTGATCTGGATCTGGATTTCGCGGCGCCGGGCGCCGAAAAGGAGCACCTCGCCAACGCCGTTGACTGACTCGAGCCGCTTCTGCACGTTCTGCTCGAGAAACGTCGTCAACTCGACGACCGGCATCGGGGCCGACACCGAGAACATCAGGATCGGGAACGAATCGGGATCCTGCTTCTGCACGACCGGGGGATCGGCGGTTTCCGGCAGGTCGCGAATGACCGGATCGACTTTCGCGCGCACCTCCTGCGCGGCGACGTCGGCGTTCTTGGACAGATCGAACGAGATCGTGACGCGCGAGCGGCCCTCGGTCGAGGTCGAACGGAGCTCGTCGATGCCGGAGACGGTGTTGACCGCGGCCTCGATGCGATCGGTGATCTCGGTTTCCATGTTCTCCGGCGTCGCGCCGGGATTGGTCGTCGTGACCGAGACGACCGGCGTTTCGACGCGCGGGTAGCGATCGACGCCGAGCGTGAAGAACGACACGCCTCCGACGACCGTGATCGCGGCGATGAGCATCGTCGCGAAGACGGGACGGTGAACGCAGATTTCAGCGAGCTTCTGCATGGGGCACCTGGCAGGTGATGAAGTCTAAGAAGGCATTGCAGAATACAAATCCGTGTAATCCGTGTGATCCGTGGCCGTGATCCGTGGCCGTGATCCGTGGCCGTGATCCGTGGCCCTAATCGTCCGAGGCGTCTTTCGAAACAGTGACCTCGACGCCATCGTAGAGCTGGGCGAGATTGGAGGTCGCGACTCGGTCCGCTTCCTGGACGCCAGAGACAATCCGAATGCTCTCGCCGACCTCGCGCGCGGCGAGCTGGACGACCCGCAGCCGCGCCTTGCGATCGTTGTCGATGACGAACACGCGGAACGAATTAGTGTTCGCGTCCTCGATCACCGCGCGTGCCGGCACGAGCATCGTTTTGATCGTCTTCTCCTGGTCGATCGTGGCGACCGAGAACATGCCGGGTTTGAGCAGCGCGTCGGGGTTAGGCACGCGAGCCTCGACCCGGAATGAACGCGACTCGGCCGAGATGGCCGGGTTGATTGCCGTGATTCGGCCGGTGAAGGACTTCCCGGGGAAGGCGTCGACCGATGCCTTGACCGACTGACCGATTCGGACGAGCCCGGCCTGGACGCCGGGAATATTCAGCTGCAGACGAAGCGGGTCGATCTTGAGGAGCGTGACGACCGCCGTCGACGGCTGCACGTACTCACCGAGCGACACCCGACGCTGGCTGATGAATCCTGAAAACGGCGCGACGATCGCGACATCCTCGACGGCTTTTTCGGCCAGCGCCAGCTGTGCGCGCGCCTGCGCCAGCGACGCGCGGGCAGTGTTGACATTTTGAACCGAGGTCTCGGCGCCGGTTTTTGCCTGGTCGGCGACAGTACTCGAGACGTCGCCGGACCCGACGAGCGACGCATAGCGCTGCGCCGTCGTCTGCGCCAGCTTGTCCTGCGACTCGGCGAGCTTGAGGTTGGCTTCAGCGCGGCTGATCGCTGCCTGCGCTTCGTCGAGCCGCAGTCCGGCGTCGATCCCCTGCAGCCGGACGAGCACCGCTTTTTCTTTGACGAACTGCCCGACGTCGACCGGCGTCGCGACGACGCGGCCTGAGGAATCCGGGGCGACGTCAGACGACTCGTCGGCCTCGAAGCTTCCAGTGGCTTCGATCGTCACCGGCTGCTCCAGTGACTTGACCGTTGCGACGGTGACGGGGACGACCGCTGGCGCTGGCGCCGCGCCCTCGGTTGTCGCGCGTCGGCTGCACGCCGCTGCGCTCAGGGCGACCACGAAAAGGAGGACAGCGGACGCGGTCAGCCCCGGCGAGCTGAGCCAGACGCGGTCCCGCGCTGAAGATGATGGCGAGCACCGGGCTGGCCGTGCCGAGAGCGAACGCTGCATGAGTTCAATGACGTCGTTGAAGGGGTAATCGCTTACTAAGGCTATCCCATAACCACGTTCATTTCCTCAGCATCCGCCCGGGAACGAGTCAACCTCGTTAAGTAGTGTCCGCCTTTAGGCGGACCTGTCTTGGTCCGGCTGAAGCCGGACACTACGACGTTCCACGGGGTAACGGCAGGAGGTCGGCAAAGACAAAGCCGTCGCGCTCGACGACGACCCCTGGGGAGGTCGGAATAGGCCTCGAGAACATGGGGCCGCCGGTAACGCAGGTGTGGAACTCGCCACGTTCCCCGCAAGGGTCGGCGGTCTCTGGCAGTTCGCTCAGCAGCGACGCGTCGAACGCCCGTCCGGCCAGCACGGCCGGGACCGCGCGAGGGTCGACGCATGTGAGGCGCGCTTCGAGGCCCCCTGCGATCATCTCGCGCGCCAGCGCGGGAGTGGGCCGGTTCCAGAGCGGAAAGAGCGGCGCGAGACCGGTGCCCATCAAACGCTCTTCACGGTAGCGGCGGACATCCTCGAGAAACAAGTCGCCAAACGCGACATGCGTGAAGCCGTCGG
Organism: uncultured Acidobacteriota bacterium; assembly: GCA_963773005.1. Taxonomy (GTDB): domain Bacteria; phylum Acidobacteriota; class Vicinamibacteria; order Vicinamibacterales; family 2-12-FULL-66-21; genus DATBJJ01. The sequence goes on along the minus strand of CAVYZR010000006.1, from coordinate 631,543 downwards.
CGACGGCGGCGCGGCAGGCCGCCGCCATCCGTTCCTCGTACACCTCGTTCGGGCACGGAGACGGGATGTTGACGACGACGAGCGGCAGGCCGGCGGCTTCGGCTTGTCGCCGCAGCAGTTCGGTCCTGACGCCGTGCATCGCCACGCGATCGGCGGCTTCGTTAATCGTCGTCAGCAGCCCAGCTGGCGCGCCAGCCCCTTCAATCCGGAGCGTGTGCAGCATCCAGGCGCTGTCTTTTCCGCTGCTCCAGGAAACGAGCACCTTCACTTGAACGCCTCCGGGTGCAGCGCGCGCGCGATGAGCTCGGTGCCTTCCGCTACGCGCGGTCCAGGGACGACGGTGCGAGGATCCGTGATGATCGCGATGCGGCCGGCGCGGACGGCCGGCACCGAGGGGAGCGCCTGCCATACCGCGATTTCCTGGCGCTGTTCAGCTGGTGACATGGCGCCTGCCCGCAACTCGAGGATGGCCTCAGGCCGGCGCGCGAGGACGAGCTCCGAGGTCGCCTGAACGGACTGCTGCGGCACGTCTGCGAACACGTTGTCGCCACCGGCCGCGTCGAGCATGTCGTGAAGGAAGCCGGTGCCGCCACTTGCATAGACGCCTCTGAGGGCGAGCGCATCCCGGCCGAAGACGAGCAGCGTTCGCGGTCTGGGTCGCCCGGAGACGCGCCTCTTGATATCGCGGAGTTTCTCTTCGATCAGCCGGATCACCGCCGCCGCGCCTTCTTGCTGTCCGACCCGCTCGCCCAGTTGCCGGATCGTCGTGGTGACATCGGCAAGCCCGGCGTGCTTGTAAACGAACGCGGGAATGGTCGCGCGGTCGAGCTGACGCCGGAGGTCGATCTGACTTTCATAGACGATGACGAGATCGGGTCGAAGCGACAGGATGCGCTCGAGATCCGGATCGACGAGCGCGCCAACACGCGGAAGCGTGAGCACGTCTGGCGGATAGTCGTCAAAGCTGCTGACGGCGACGACTCGAGGGCCTGCGCCGATCGCGAAGAGCATCTCGCTGACCGCCGGGATGAGCGAGATGATGCGAGTTGGGGCGGGCTGCGCGGCGGCGTGTGTCGTCACTCCGCCACGTGCCCACGGCGTTGACACGATGAGGCACGATGACACGATGGCTACGATGACGAAGGTGTCCAAAAGCTTCTCACCGCAGATAACGCGGAGCGCGCAGAGAAAACCAATTTGGCTCGGCGTTCTCGGCGTTCTCGGCGGTGAAGGCTTTTGAGTGCGAGCGGCCTTGATTATGATCACTACGCTTTCCTCACCAGCAACCAGAGAAAGAACGGCCCCCCGATGAGCGCCGTGATCACGCCAACTGGGATCTCGACCGGCGCGATCAGCGTCCGGGCGAGGACGTCGCAGCCGACGAGAAACGCCGCGCCAAAGAGCGCCGAGGCGGGGAGCACCAGGCGGTGATCCGAGCCGACGATCAACCGCACGAGGTGCGGAACGATGATGCCGATGAAGCCGACCGGTCCGCCGACCGAAACGGCCGCGCCGGTGGCGAGCGACGCACTGAAGAAGGCGCGTCTCTGGGCGCTCGTGACGTCGATACCTCGCGTTTCGGCGCTGTCAGCGCCGAGGCTGAGCAGGTTCAGCGGGCGCGCCAGCCACGCAAACACCGCGAAGGCAGCGAGCAAGAGCGGAAGTGAGGTCACGATTGGCTGATAGCTGCTGACGTCGAGGTCTCCCATCAACCAGCGCAGGGTACGGTAGGCGTCGGCAAAATCGGCGAAGTACTGAACGCAGAGGATCAGTGCCGAGAAAAACGCGTTGAGCGTCACGCCGGCGAGCAGCAGGACGTCGGTCGAGAGGCCGCGCCGGTGGGCGCGTGCGAGCGCATAGACAATCGTGACGGCGCATGCGGCCCCAACGAAGCCGGCGACCGATACCGCGGAGATCCCGCCCACGCCCAGCGTCCAGTTGAACGTAATGGCCAGCATCGCGCCAAGCGCCGCGCCAGAGGACACGCCGAGTGTGAACGGCGTGGCGAGCGGATTGCGGAGAAGCCCTTGAAAGACGACGCCTGCGGCCGCCAGGGCAGCGCCGACCAGTGCGCCCGCGAGCGTGCGCGGTAACCGGGCGACGAAAAAGATCTGCGCGTCGACGTTGTCGGCAAATGGCACCGACCAGTCGAACGCGCGCCGCAGATTGATCGCGGTCGACCCGACGAGTGGCGCCAGCGTGACCGCCGCCACCGCCACCAGGCCGAAGCCGGTTGTCGTCACGGCGATTCGCCGGCGGATCGTCACGAGGCCGTCCCACGCGCGCTCCGGCCGACCGGTACGACCACGAGATGGCCGGCGCCCGCATGCGACTGGACATCCGCCTCGATGCCGTAGAGCGCCCGGATATTCCCGACGGTCAGGACGTCGCCGGTCGCGCCTGAAGCCAGGATCCGCCCATCTTTGAGCAACACGAGCGTTTTGCAGAGCCCCGCGGCGAAGTTGAGGTCGTGCGTCGAGATGACGATGGCGATGGGCGCGCGTCGCTGGAGATCGCGAAGGAGCGAGGCGACTTCGAGTTGGTAGGCGAGATCGAGCGCCGCCGTCGGCTCGTCGAGCAGCAAAATACCGGGGTCAGGCCGTGAATCATGAATCATGGCTTTTCGGCCGGATTCAGCGAATTCACGATTCACGGCCTGACCCCGGTTTTCGCTCGAAATCTGCGCCAGCGCGGCGGCGATGATGACGCGCTGCTTCTCGCCGCCGCTCAGCGTGGCAAAGAGTCGATTCTCGAACGCCCCGGTGCCGGTGGCCTCGAGGGCCCGGCGCGCGAGAGCGAGGTCGCGCGGGCCCTCGACTTCGAACGTCCCGAGGTGGGGGTAGCGCCCCATCAGGACCACCTCGAGCACCGTGAAGTCGAACGCGAGGTGCGTTTCCTGCGGCACGACGGCCATTCGCCGCGCCATCATCGAACGCGACAATCGAGCGAGATCGACGCCGTCGAGCGTCACGCGTCCGCTCGAGGGCCGAAGCGTGCCCGCCAGCACTCGCAGGAGCGTGGTTTTTCCCGAGCCGTTCGGCCCGAGGATTCCAACAACGCCATCGGCTGGCACGTCCAGCGAGGCGCCGCGCAGCACCGGCCGCGCCTGCTGTCGATACGAGAATGTGATGTCAGCGGCTCGCAGCAACCCTCACTCCCACCATCCCGGCACGTCTGAGCGCAGGGTAACCCAGCGCTTCCTCGTAGTCGCGATTGAAGAGGTTGGTGACGCGCCCGAAGATCTGCAGCCGGTTCCAGAACGCCCACGATGCGCCGGCGTTCCAAACACTGTATCCGGGTCCCTCGTAGACGCCGCCGAACGTGCCGAAGCTCGGGTCGACGTCGCTGACTGTGCTGCGGGCCCCGCCGTCGAGGAACGCCGAGAGCGGTCCGGCAGAGAGCAGCACGTCGGCTGAGAACATGTGATCGGGCCGCCGCAGCAACCGGTCACCGACTGCATACGGGGCCGGGGCCAGCCCGCTCTGATCGACGGCGAGGATTTCGGTCGAGAGACGCGTGTAGCCGACGCGGACCTGAAGGCTTCCGCCGCCGAGCGCATTCAGCGGCATCCGCACCGTGCCGGCAATTTCGACGCCCTGTGCGCGCGCATTCGAGATGTTGTCGGTCCGAAACTGGCTCGAGCCGCTGAACGATCCCGTCGCGACAATCAGGTCGTCGTAGTTATTGAAGAAGAAGGTGCCCTCGACGAGGCCACGCCCGCCGAAGAGCGCCTGTTCGACGCCTGCGTCGAAGCTGCGGCTGCGCTCCGGCTCGAGCGACGGGTTGTCGGTGAAAGCGAGCTCAAAAGCGTCGGGGGGGCGGATGCCGGTGCCCGCTGTTCCCCGAAGCTTGGTGAAGTTGCCGTCGGTCGCGCCAAGGACCCACGCCGCCGCGACCTTGGGATTTGCCGAGACGACCGTGTCGCTGTCGAACGGCGGCCGTGGAGCGAACGCGTCGGCGTCTCCGGCGAGAGCTTGACGCGTAATGCGGTCGACGCGGAGGCCTGCCGCCAGAAAAAGTCGATCGGCTCGGTTCCACCGCACCTCGCCGAAGACCCCGGCGATACCGCGCTCAACGGGCACGAGCTGATTGCCTGTGGCAGTGATAAAGGTGCCGCCGGCGCTTTCACCTAGCAGTTCGGCGCCTGCCGACGCTTCGAGGCCCCGCGCGAAGGTCGTATCTACCAGAAAGCGCGCGGTCGTCCGCCGGGTATACGACTCGGAATCGCCGAACTGGCTCGCAAACTCGCTGCCGAGCCGCGAGTGCGTTGCTTCGCCGCTGATTCGGGCGCGACCCGCCGTCGCGGCGCCAGCAATCGACATCAGCCAGCGATCGTTGACGCCGCGCGCGACGAGGTCAATCCCGCCGTAGGTCCCGCCAGGGTCCGCGCCGAACGGCCCCGGAGCACCGCGCTCGTCGGTGGCGTAGCGCAGGCTTCCCTGAATCCCCGCGCCCTGGCTGTTGCGCCACCCGCCGGCCAGATCCGCGAAGCTCCGCTCGTAGTCGTCATTCTCGACGATGGCACCGGTCGCGGTGCGCGAGCCGTTGAAATTCGCCGTGGTCAACCGTTCGGTCGCCGCGCCCCAGTGCCACGGTCCGACGGCGCCCGAGGTGGCGGCGGTCGCGCGGAACGTATCGTAGCCGCCGCCTTCGATCGAGGCGGACGCGTCAGGCTGGCCGCCCCGCCGGGTGACGACGCGGATCACCGAGCCGATCGCGTTCGATCCAAAGAGCGCGCTCTGCGGTCCACGAACGACTTCGATCCGCTCGATGTTCGCGACTGGGAGATGCGCGAAATCGTAGCCCCCGCCGAACGCATTCGCCTGCACGCCGTCGACGATCACGAGCGAATAGTCCGATTCGCCGCCGCGCGGGAACACGCTCGTCACCGCGCCGCGGCCGCCGTTGGTGATCACCGACAGTCCCGGCACGGCCCGCAGGGCGTCGGCGACGCTCTCGACTTGATGCTTCTCGAGGTCGTCGCGGGTGATGATCGTCACGCTCGAGGCGGCCGACGATTGCGGAATTTCAACTTGCGCCGCCGAGACGACGACCGATTCAGATACGGCGCTGATCTCGAGCGCGATCGTTCCAAGATCCCTGGCCGCGCCGGCGCCAGCGATTCGGATCGGCTTGGCTCGGAACCCGTCGAGCGCGATGCGAATTTCGTAGTCGCCACTGTCCGGGGCGTTGAGCGTGAATTGTCCCGACGAGACCGTCATCGTGCGGGCGATCACCGACGTGCCGTCCGTTACCAGCACGACCGCGCCGGGAACGCCGCGGCCGTCAGGATCGACGACCTGACCGCTGACCGGCCCCGCAAGGCACGGTCTAGCCGCAAAGATGAACGTCAGCAGGAGAGCGAGGATCGGACCGTGATTATGCACCGAGGCTCCTTTTCGGCGTGTCTCGCGCCGAGGGAATAAGGACGGCCCGGCGCCAGGTATCCTGGCTTGCGGATCGACGCGCCGTTTCCTCGCCTTCCCATGCCCTAAAGCACAGTGGCGTAGGGGTCAGACCCCACAGGGAAACGACGCTCCCCGCTTACAGTGGCGGCACCGCGTGGGATTCGCACCCACTTCCCGTGCTCGCCGGGCAGAGCCGCGTCGACTGGGCGCGGCTCCTACGTCAGTTGTGCCCGCCAGTATAACACCTGTAAAATTAAGCTTTTGCGGCCGCTCAGTGCCCTGGGCCGTAACTGCCCTTGAGCCTATGACTAAGAGCTCGACCATCAGCGCGAGGCAGACACCCGCTGGCGACGTAACCCTCGCCACTGGCAACCTCGTGATTCACGCACAGACCCTCACCGTCCAGACCTCCGACCGTGTGGAGCTCGTTGACGTCACCGAGCGGGTCAGCAGCATCGTCCGCGCGTCAGCGGTCAAGGAAGGCCTCGTCAGCCTCTGGTCGCTGCATACGACGTGCGCGCTCTTCATCAACGAGAATCAGTCGGCGCTGCACGCCGACATCAAGCAGTTCCTCGAGCTGACGGTGTCGCGAAGCGGCAAGTGGATGCACAACGACCCCGAGCATTCGGATTGCGACCGCAACAACGCCGACGCGCATCTCCGGGCCATGCTGCTCGGGCACAGCATGACGCTGCAGGTCACCGGCGGCGAACTGGTCCTCGGTCAGTGGCAGCGCGTGCTCGCGGCCGAGCTCGACGGGCCTCGCGAGCGCTCGATCCGCGTTCAAGTGCAAGGTGTGGTCTAGTTCAATGCGGAGTCGCCTCGCCTCGCTCGGCCTCGCCGGCATCGACGACAAACTCGCGGCCGGTGTCCGCCTGTCCTTCGACGATGGCGTGACGCTCTTCAACTGTCCGGACACGCTGGCGCTCGGCTGGCTGGCCAATCGCGAACGCGAAAAGCGGCACGATGGGCGGACCTATTACAACTTCAACATCCGGCTCGAAGCGACCAACGTCTGTGTCGCCAGCTGCCTGTTCTGCGCCTTCGCCCGCCTGAAACCAGGCGACGACGGGTCGTACACGATGTCGCTCGAAGAGGCGTGGGACAAGCTGCGACAGCGTGCCCATCAACCCCTCACTGAGGTTCACGTCGTCAATGGCCTGCACCCTGATCTGCCATTCGACTACTACCTGGAGCTGCTGCGGGGTTTCAAGCGGATTCGATCAGGGATTCATTTGAAGTGTTTCACCGCCGTCGAGATCGCGTTCTTTGCCGATCTCTACCGCATGACCGACGAGCAAGTGCTCGAAGAGCTCAAAGCCGCAGGTCTCGATTCGTTGCCCGGTGGCGGCGCGGAAGTGTTCGCCGAGCGGGTCCGTCAGAAGATCTGCCACGACAAGTGCGGCGCCGAGCGCTACCTGGATATCCACCGGATCGCCCATCGCCTCGGGTTGCGCTCGAACATCACGATGCTTTACGGCCACATCGAGACGATCGCCGAGCGCGTCGACCACATGCTCCGGACGCGCGCGCTCCAGGACGAGACCGGTGGGCTTCAGGCATTCATCCCGCTGGCATTCCACCCCGACAACAACCAGATGCGGAAGCTGCCGGCGCCGACAGCCACCGAGACGCTGCGGGTGCATGCGGTGTCGCGGTTGATGCTCGACAACATCCCGCACGTCAAGGCGTTCTGGATCGCCACGGGCGTTGAAGTAGCCCAGATGGCCTTGTGGTTCGGCGTCGACGACCTCGACGGGACGGTGCAGGAAGAGAAGATTTACCACATGGCCGGCGCGCGCACGCCGGAGTCCATGAGCACCTCGGCGATTCGCCGGCTCATCCGCGGGGCTGGACGGGAGCCGGTTGAACGGGACACGCTGTATAACGTGGTTACTGGTCCCGACGCGCCTGATGACTCGGGCGTCGGGGCACTACAATAGTCGGTAGTCGGGAATCGTTAGTCGGGAGTCGCAGTCGGCAGTCTGAGTCGACGGTCCGAGTCGGCAGTCGACAGGGCGAGTTGACAGTCGACACTCGATTGCCGACTCGGACTGACTGGGACTGACGACTCGGGACTGACGACTCAGATTGACGACTGTGACTGACGACTTCCGACTCCCGACAGTCGACTGAAATGGATATCAAACTCCTCAACCAGGTCGAAAAGCAGAGTATCGGCGAGCGCCAGCCGCTCCCCGAACAATATCTGCGCCTCTCAGACGACGAGATGGACGCTCGGATCGCAGCGGCCAAGCAGACGCTCGGCGATCGGCTGGTGATCCTCGGCCATCACTATCAGCGCGACGAGGTGATCAAGTTCGCCGACTTCACTGGCGACTCGTTGAAGCTCGCGCGCGCCGCCGCCAGCAAGGGTAAGGCGGAGTTCATCGTGTTCTGCGGCGTGCACTTCATGGCCGAGAGCGCCGACATCCTCTGCGCGCCGCATCAGAAGGTCGTCCTGCCGGATCTGGCCGCCGGCTGCTCGATGGCCGACATGGCCGCCGGCGATCAGCTCGACATGTGCTGGCGCGAGTTGAAGGAAATGGGCGTCGCGGTCGAGACCGTCGTTCCCGTCACCTACATCAACTCTTCAGCCGATATCAAAGCATTCTGCGGCGAGCACGGCGGCATCGTCTGCACGTCGACCAACGCCGCTGCCATCATGGCGTGGGCGTGGCAGCGCGGCGAAACGCTCGTCATGCTCCCCGACCAGCACCTCGGCCGCAATACGGCCTTCAAGATGGGCGTGCCGCTCGATCAAATGGTCGTCTGGGATCCCAATGAAGTCTACGGGGGGCTCGAGCCGGCGCAGGTGAAGGCCGCAAAGCTGATCCTGTGGAAGGGGCATTGCTCGGTCCACACGCGCTTCACGGTTCAGCAGATTGAGGTGTTCCGCAAGAAGTACCCGGGCGGCAAAGTCATCGCGCACCCCGAGTGTACGTTCGACGTCGTCCAGGCCGCAGACGTCAGCGGCTCGACCGAGCACATCATCAACACCGTCCGGAACAGTCCGTCAGGATCGATTTGGGCGGTCGCGACCGAGATCCATCTCGTCAACCGGTTGAAGAACGACGTCGAGCCTGACAAGACCGTCGTCACCCTGGACCCGTTCGGCTGCCTTTGTTCGACGATGTTTCGAGTGTCGCCGAATCATCTGCTGTGGACGCTCGAAGGGCTCGTCGAGGGCACGATCCACAATCAGATCACCGTGTCGGAGCCACAGAAGAGTTTCGCACGCCTCGCGCTCGACCGGATGCTCAAGGTCTAGTCAGCTTCCAGGTTCCCGCCGGCTTCCAGTTGATCGTGTTGATCGTGTGTCCACCGTATGCGATATGCTGGCTAGCTGACTAACTTGGATTTCGAGAGACCAGCGGGAAGCCGGAAGCTGGTAGCTGGCAGCTGATAAGGAGCAGATGATGGCCTACGAAGTTCCCCCCCTCCCTTATGCCTATAACGCGCTCGAGCCGCACATCGACGAGCAGACGATGCGGATCCATCACGACAAGCATCACGCGGCGTATGTCAACAACCTGAACGCGGCGCTGGAAAAGGTCCCGCAGCTGCAGCAGAAGAGCGCCGACGATCTGGTGCGCGGCATCAACACCGTGCCGGAGGAGATTCGCACGGCGGTGCGGAACAACGGCGGCGGCCACGTCAATCACACGATGTTCTGGGAGATCATGGGGCCGGGAAAGGGCGGCGCGCCGACCGGCCGCGTCGGCGAGGCCATCTCGTCGTCTTTTGGCAGCTTCGATTCGTTCAAGGAACAGTTCGCCAAGGCTGGCGTCGGCCGCTTCGGTAGCGGTTGGGCCTGGCTCATCGACGCCGGCGGCAAGCTCGTGATCGAGAGCAGCGCGAATCAGGACAGCCCCCTGATGGAAGGCAAGAAGGCGATTCTTGGTCTCGACGTGTGGGAACATGCCTACTACCTGAAGTACCAGAACCGGCGGCCCGACTACATCACGGCGTGGTGGAACGTGGTGAATTGGGACGAGGTGAACAAGCGCTTCAAGTAGGAGCTAGAAGCTGGAAGCTGGGAGCTAGAAGTTGGAAGCAGGATTCGCCGCCTAGCTCCTATCTCCTAGCTCCTAACATGCGCGGCTGGCCCCCTCAGGTAAGTACCCTGTCGATTTCTTTCATGATGTCCTCGTGCGACGGGAACTCATCCTGCGTGGCGGCGACGAACGAATAGCGAACGGCCCCTGACGGTTCGATCAGGAAGAGCGAGGGCCTGGCGATGTTCCAGGCGTCGATCCCGATGCGCTGCCACACGCCGTAGGCCTTCGAGACGTCGCGCGACGCGTCGATCAGGATGTTGAACGGCAATCCCTTGTCTTCGATATAGCGCCGTACCGCCGTCGAGCTCTGGGCGACGACTGCGACGACCTGCCAGCCGCGCGCGGTGTAGGTCGCGGCATTCATCGCGAGCTCGGCAAACCTCGTGCGGCAGTTCGGACACCACGTGCCGCGATGGAAGGCGAGCAGCACCGGACCCTTGTTCAGGTAGTCTTCGAGCGAACGCAAGTCGCCCTTCTGTGTCGGCAGCGAAAACGGCGGCGCCGCGGTCAATGTCGAGCGCGTGGACATGTCTAAGATGGATCAGAACAGCTTGATGTCGACGAGCTCGCCCGCCTCCACGATGTCGGTCTGCGCGGGGATCTCGATGTAGCCGTCGGCCTGCGCCATGCTAGTGATATCGCCAGACGCCTTGAACGCGGGCACCGCCGAGCCGTTCTCGATCCGGACTGTGTAGAACTGATGCCGGCCCGTCGTCGAGACGACGCGACGCGCAAGCGGTAGCTGGACGATCTGCGCCTGATACTCGGGCAGGCGGGCGATGCGGCGGAGCAGCGGAACGAGGAGCATGTAGGCGTTCGAGAGGCACGAGGTCGCGTAGCCTGGCATGCCAAACACCAGGCGCCGATCGATGCGGCCGAACGTCGTCGGCTTGCCCGGCTTGACCGCGACGCCGTGGAAGAGAACTTCGCCCAGGCCGGCGATCACGTCGATGACGAGATCGCGCTCGCCGACCGAGCTTCCGCCAGAGAAGACGAGGATGTCGGCATCACCGGTCGACGTTGCCGAGGCGTTCAGCGCGTTCAGGTTGTCGGCAACAGTCGGGTGGACCGCCGGAACGCCACCGTGAGCCGCGACGATCGATGACAACGTGAACTGGTTGATGTCGTAGAGCTGGCCGGGCCCGAGCGGCTGGCCGGGGTCGACAATCTCGTTGCCGGTCGAGACGATGGCGACACGCGGCCGTGCGAAGACGTCGACTTCGATGAGGCCCATCGCGGCGAGGGCCCCAACGCGGCTCGGGGTCAGAAGATCTCCAGGCGAGAGCAGCGTCTGTCCAGCCGCGATGTCGGCGCCGCGGCGCCCGACGTGCTGCCGGGGATAGACCGGTGTCAGCACCCGGATCTCGCCGAGGCTGCCTTTCTCGGTCTCCTCGACCATCACCACCGCATCCGCGCCCTCGGGAAGCGGGGCTCCCGTCGCGATCTCGATGCAGGTGCCGCGGGAGACGCGTTCGCGCGCGACCTGACCGGTGAACACCGTTTCGACCGAGCGCAGCGTTCTTGGCTCGAACGAGCTGGCTCCGAACGTGTCGGCGGCAATCACCGCGTAGCCATCCATCGCCGCCCGATCGAATGGCGGCACGTCGCCCGCTGACGTTGCCGCTTGCGCGAGAACCCGCCCACCTGCCTCGCGGATTGAAATCCGCTCGATACGCTCGATCGGGACGGCGGCCCCAAGGACGAGCGCGCGCGCCTCGTCGAGTGGAATGGTTTCGCGGATCGGACGGACGGTCGTCATCAGTGTGTCTGCGTCGGATTCAGTTCTGACGTCTCAACTCGCGCACCACGTGGCCGATTTCTGGGAGGATCAACCTGTTCATGGCCAGCCGCACGGCGTGCTCCGATCCGGGCAAGGCAAAAACCGCGGTGGTGCCGATCGACCCCGCCGTCGCGCGGCTCAACATCGCGGCCGCGCCAACCTCGGCGAAGCTCAGCATCCTGAAGAGCTCGCCGAACCCGTCGAGCCGCTTGTCGAGGAGCGCGGTGATCGCCTCGTAGGTGCTGTCGCGCGCAGTGATGCCCGTCCCACCCGTCGTGATGATGACGTCGGTAACGCCGGGGTTGGTGTCCAGTACCGAGCGCACGAGGCTGCGCACCGCTTCCGGATCGTCCCGTACGATGCGCCTGGCGCCAACGTCATGTCCGGCGTCCTTCAGCAGCTCGACGATCGCGTCCCCGCTGGTGTCGTTGCCTTCGGTTCGGGTGTCGCTGACGGTGACCACAACGCACCGGACCGAGGCCGGGGCGTCCTTTCGGTGCGCAAAGACGCTCACCGGTTCAGTATAGCGATCTCACAGGTTCAAGGGGTTCAGGGGTTCAAAGGGGTTCAGGAGGTTCAAAAGGGTTCATGGGGTTCAGGGTTCCCCCATTCACCCCTTGCGATATAATCAGAGTTTCGCACTGGTGCCGAGGCCGTCGCCGACGAGTTCCTCAGGTCACCGCCCTTCGCGCCCTTAGCTCAGTTGGATAGAGCGTCTGGCTACGAACCAGGAGGTCGCAAGTTCGAGTCTTGCAGGGCGCACCAAATTTTGTCCGGGGGGCTTCGCCCCGCCGGCCCCCCTACACACTCTCTCGCTCGCGGCTTCGCCACGCTAGCTCCGTTCGCGTGGCTCATTCGCTGCCGCTCGTTCGCTCGCGATCCACGCGAAGGTTCTCGCCGTAGCCTTGTTCAGCACAAGCGCAAAGCCGCTCTCGGTGGACGCCGGAGGTGTTCCACCGTCACAAGAACGGCTGCCACTCGGTGCCATGTTTTGGCGCGACGAGCTCAGCGACAGACTGTTGATGGCGCTCGATCACGGTGAGAAAGGGATATTGATGGATCGACGCGATCTGCGACTGCCAGCCGCTCGTATCGGACGCGAGTCCGCCGTCCCGCCGCTCACGTCCGGCGAAGTGCGATAGCTCGGTGACAAGGCCGTAGACGTACGAGTGAAACGCGTTGGTCGCGCCGTGGACGTCTTCGCAGAGATAGACGCCGCCTGGCGACAGGTACGGCAACGTCTCTTCGAGGGTGACCACCTGCTGTTCAGCCCGATGTCCGCCGTCGTCGATGACGATGTCGAGTCGGGGGACATCGCGACGGAGCTGATGCCAGAACTCGCGGTCGGCCTGATCGCCGATGAAGACGCGTGTGTGCGTGTTCTCGTACTGCCGGCATGCCGGCTCGATGTCCACGCCGTAAATCTGGCACCGGTCGCCGAAGAAGTCGCGCCACATCCGCAGGCTCCCGCCGCTGTAGACGCCGATCTCGAGGACGTGGACGTCCTGCCCGACGAATCGCGACAGGTGACGGACGTAGGCGTCGAAGTAGTGCGTCCATTTCCAGATGCCGGGGCCTGATCGGTTCGCTTCGAAGAAACTCCGAAGCGGGTTGGCGTGTGGGACCGGCGCGGCTGGAGCCGCGTTCGGGACAGGATTCGCCGCGAACAGGCTGGCGTACCGACGCGCGCGGAAAGTCTCGCGCAGCAGGCGCGCGGCGGTGCCCGGGTTCGAGCAGATGTCGACAAGCGTCTGCGCTGTGTGAGCCATGATTCTCCAGATGTAACCGTCGAAGGACGGTTGCAGCCCACACAAGTGACGTTTGACGCCGGGACCCGTCGAGTCGCGTGCCTTGAGCGAACGGCGACTACGAGTCTACCGGTCGGTTCCCTACGGCGTCGAGTTGAGCGCTCGCGCGCTGCCGTGGGCAGGCCACCCCGAGCTTCTTCATCCGGAACCGAAGCGTGTTGGGATGGACGCCCAATCGCTCGGCGGCATTCCCGCTGCCATTGATTCGCCAGCCGCACCGCGCCAGCACGGCGCCGATGTGCGCGGCCTGCACGTCGTCGAGCTTCTCGGACGCGGGCGCCGCGGTGTGCAGCTGCGGCCTGAGGGAAGACGGATCGTCGAGCTCGAGGATCTCGCCGCTCGACGCGATGAGCGCCCGCTCGATGACGTTCTCGAGCTCGCGAACGTTGCCAGGCCATGTGTAGCGCTGTAAATCTTCAATCACGGCCCGCGGCACCTGTGCGATTCGTCGTCCGAGCTCTCGCTGGTGGCGGTTGATGAAGAACCACACGAGTCTCGGGATGTCCGCGGTGCGCTCGGGCAACGATGGCAGGCGAATCGGATAGACGCTCAGCCTGTAGTAGAGATCGGCGCGGAAGTGTCCTTCCGCCACGAGTGCGTCGAGATCACGATGGCCGCAATCACGCGAACGTCCACTCTCGTGGTGCGGGAGGAACCGACGCGCTCGAATTCACCTTCTTGCAGGACGCGCAGGAACTTCACCTGCACCTCGGGCGAGAGATCGCCGATCTCGTCCAGGAAGATCGTTCCGCCGTCGGCCAGCTCGAATCGTCCCTGACGCGGGCCCACGGCCCTGAGCCGCCCCGCAAGATTCTGAATCTCTTCGTTGCTGGCCCGAAGGGCGGCTTCGTTCTCGTGAATCTCTTGTTCGGCGCGTTTGCGTTCGGTGATGTCCGTTTCGGTGCCGACGATGCGGTACGGCGTGCCATCGGCCCGCTTCATGATCGATCCGCGCGCGACAAACCATCTGAGGCTGCCGTTCTTGTGCAACATCCGGTGTTCCAGTTCGTAGGCATCAAGGCCGTCGTCGATGCATGCTTGCGCTCGAGTCCTGACGATCTCGCGATCGTCTGGATGCACCCGTTGCCTCCAGTCGTCAAGGTTGCGAATTTCATCGTCGCGGTAGCCCAGGAGCTGCTTGAGTTGCGGGTCGACGTACATCCCGTTGGTATCCAGGTTCCAATCCCAGACGCCGACTGCGCCCGCCACCGTCGCCAGCGCATAGCGCTGCTGGTTCTGACGCAGCGCCGCTTCGACCCGTCGCCGTCTGGCTCGCTGAAAGAGGAGCCCGGCGATGAACATCGTCTGGAGCCCCAGGACCGCAACGGCCGTAATGATGTAGGCCTTGTACCGTTCCCACGTCGTAGGTTGACGGAATCGAACGACGCTGCCCGACGGCAAGCGGCGCTCGTCGATCTGCCAGCGCTGGAGCTGGCGCCAGTCGAACTCGACGACGTTTGGATTGATTTCCGTGATGGCGATGGCGTCTGCTCTTTCGCCTCCGAGCACCCGCAACCCCAGTTCTGCCAGCCGTCAGGCCAGGACCTCCATGCTTATGAGGCTGCCACCGACGATTCCGCGGTCGAGTCCTGAGATGTGCCAGGTGTAGGTCGGTACATTTGCCACGGCCGAAATTCTCTCCAGCCCGTCGGCCCCGATGAACTTGTCGCCGTTGCCGTCCTCGAAAACCGTGAGGTAGTAGATCATCGAATCTGCGGGAAGCTGGGCAACCTGTCGGAGCAGCTCCGACATGGGAAGTCCGGACAGGTAGGCGAACACCAGGCGGCCTTCGAAAGCCTTGAACTGATCGCGAGCCACCGCCTCGTAGGACTTGTCAAGAGCAGAGGCGCCGCTGACGACCACGACGCGCCGCAGCTCGGCTGGATCGTGGCCGCAATCTGCACCGTGTCGCGGAGGTTCAGCTCCGAAATGAGGCCCGTCGCGTTGGGGACCGGGGAGGGGCCCGGGCTGGAACTGAAGACGAGGGGCACGCCAGGAAAGAGGTCGTCGCGGTAGCGCGTGGCGAAATCGAGATCCTCGCCCGACGTCGCGATGATCAGATCGAACTTGTACCGGGCGTACTTGGCACGGAGGAAATCCCGCAGCGCCAACTGGTACTGCGGATCGGGAAACCGTGCCAGGTCGATGTACTCGACGTGGAGGTCGAGACGACCTGCGAGGCCCGTCCCGAGCGTCCGCTCCAGGGCGCCATCGAGAACCACCGCTGAGGGGGTTCCCCTCCTCGTTGTGTAGAGCGCCAGCACCGTCTTCTGACGGTCCGGCTCTTGAAGGCCCTCCGCGGCTCCCTCCCAAGTGCAGAGCGCGACAATCGCGCACGAGATCGCCCGACTCGGGCAGTCTCCACGTGCGCGGCCGTGACAACGAGAGGCGTCATTCGCTATTTGGCTCCAGGCGCACGGCGGCCCGGGATCATTCTAAAACTTATCTCGTCCAGGCAGTGTTGTACGCGTTGTCCGCGGCCCAGTTGGATCAAGCATCGTGGCGGTCCGAGTCATCGCGATCACGGTATATGGTGGCGCGAGACGGCATACCGTGACGCCTGGCAGTCGGCTTCCTGTCCACGCGTCCTGCCCGTGTGGTTTGGCGCCAGTTCTGGCCCGGTTGGCGCACGTAACGATGGAGTCTCCCGGCAGGGTTTTTGCGCACGACTAGCGGCCGGGCCGTTCCGGTTCAGAAATGTCCAATCACGTCGAGGAAGCCCACGGCGCGCGAGTCGCGGCGTGCAGGGTTCTGGCCGAAGACTGGGCACCGCTAAGGAGAATTGCGTCATGTCAGACGAAAGAGACACGCTTCCGAGGACCGTCCTGCCGATTCCCGACCAGCCGCGCACAGGTTTGATTACCTACGACGCGAAAGATCCGGAGACGAAGTTTCCTCCGATCAGCCAGCTGTTGCCGCCTACGGGTGCGCCAAACGTCCTCATCATCCTCATTGACGATGCCGGCTTTGGCTCGTCGAGTGCGTTCGGGGGGCCCTGTGCGACGCCGAACGCAGAGCGTCTCGCGGCCGGAGGCCTGAAGTACAACCGGTTTCATACGACCGCCCTCTGCTCGCCGACTCGCCAGGCGTTGCTGACCGGGCGCAACCACCACTCGGTTGGCATGGGTGCCATCACCGAGATCGCCAGCGGGTCGCCTGGCTACTCTTCGGTCCTTCCGAACACCTGCGCGCCCCTCGCGAAGACCCTGAAGCTGAATGGCTATGCCACGGCCCACTTCGGCAAGTGTCACGAAGTGCCGGTGTGGGAGACGAGCCCGGCCGGTCCGTTCAATGCCTGGCCAAGCGCCGGCGGCGGTTTCGAGTACTTCTACGGCTTCATTGGCGGCGAAGCCCACCAGTGGTACCCCTCGCTCTATGAGGGGACCAGTCCCATCGAGGTGAAGAAGACACCAGAAGAGGGCTACCACCTCGTGCCGGACATGACCGACAAGGCGATCGGCTGGATGGGGCAGCAGAAAGCGCTCATGCCCGACAAGCCGTTCTTCATGTACTTCGCGCCCGGTGCGACCCACGCCCCTCATCACGTCCCGAAGGACTGGGCCGACAAGTACAAGGGGAAGTTCGATGCGGGCTGGGACAAGCTGCGGGAGGAGACCTTTGCGCGGCAATTGAAGCTCGGCGTGATCCCGCCCGACTGCAAGCTCACCCCCCGTCACGAGCAAATCCCGGCGTGGGACGCGATGCCGGAAGCCCTCAAGCCGGTGCTGCGCCGCGAGATGGAGGTGTACGCGGGTTACATGGAGTTCGTGGACCATCACGTCGGCCGGTTGCTCGACGAGCTGAAGACCCTCCAGATTGTCGACGACACGCTCGTCTATTACATCATCGGGGACAACGGCGCGTCGGCTGAGGGCACGCTCAACGGCACCTACAACGAGATGATCAACTTCAACGGCGCGGAAGCCCTCGAGACGCCAGAATTCCTGATGGCGCGGCTCGACAAGCTCGGCGGGCCGGAATCCTACAACCACTACGCGGTGGGCTGGGCGCACGCCTGTAACACGCCCTACCAGTGGACCAAGCAAGTCGCATCACACTGGGGCGGGACGCGCAACGGCACCATCGTGCACTGGCCGAAGGCTATAAAGGCCAAGGGCGAGCAGCGGACGCAGTTCCACCACGTCATCGACGTCTCGCCCACGATTCTCGAGGCGGCAGGAATCCCGCAGCCGCTTTTCGTCGACGGCATTCAGCAGAAGCCGATCGAAGGCGTCAGCATGATGTACTCGTTCAACGACACCAAAGCCGCCGAGCGCCGCGAGACGCAGTACTTCGAGATGTTCGGCAACCGCGGCATCTACCACAAGGGCTGGACCGCGGTGACCAGGCACAAGACCCCCTGGCTCCTCGTCGGCGAGAAAACGCCGCCGTTCGACGACGACAACTGGGAGCTCTACGACACGAACAAAGACTGGAGTCAGGCGAACAACCTGGCGAAGGAGATGCCGGACAAGCTGCACTACCTGCAGCGACTGTGGCTCATCGAGGCCACGCGCTACAACGTGTTGCCGCTCGATGATCGTGTTGCGGAGCGGCTGAACCCCGACACCGCCGGCAGGCCCATCCTGATTAAGGGCGACACGCAGATCCTGTTCGGCGGCATGGGCCGTCTGTCAGAGAACTCCGTTGTCAGCGTGAAGAACAAGTCGCATTCGGTGACGGCCGGGATCCAGGTCCCACCGTCTGGCGCTGAGGGCGTCATCATCGCGCAGGGCGGCAACATCGGCGGCTGGAGCCTTTACGCGAAAGGCGGCAAGCTGAAATACTGCTACAACCTGCTCGGCATTCACTACTTCTACGTCGAGTCTGCGGGGCCCATCCCTCCTGGCGATCATCAGGTTCGGATGGAGTTCGCGTATGCCGGCGGAGGCCTCGGCAAGGGCGGTACGGCCAAGCTCTTCATCGATGGTAAACAGGTCGGTTCGGGTCCCGTCGCCGCGACGGCCGCGATGATCTTCTCGGCCGACGACGGCTGCGACGTCGGCCAGGATACGGGCGCCCCGGTTTCCCAGGACTACGGACCGCGTGGAAACGAGTTCAACGGTGTGGTGAAGGGCGTGCAGATCGCCATTGCCAAGGCCGCCGAGAGCGAAACGCACCTGGTCTCGCCCGAAGAAGCGCTGCGCGTCGCGATGGCGCGGCAGTAGTACCTGCGGGGTGAACGCCTGGTGAGTGGAAGCGACTCGACCGAAGAGTGGCGAGGATTGGGGCGAGTCGCTCCCGGGCTCGCCATGCTTCGCGAGTACCGTGTCGAGTGGTTGCGAAACGACGTGCCGGCAGGGCTGTCCGTGGCAGCGGTGGCCCTGCCGGTCGCGATTGCGTACGCGCAGCTTGCCGGCTTTCCACCTCACTACGAGATCGACGTCAACCGCGAGTTCATCGCGCTCGGCGTGTGCAACGTCGCGGCGGCCACGATCGCGGCAAAACATGTGTCATCACCAGGAGAACGGTCATGAATCACCACTACGCATGCGCGCTCGCCGCTGGGGCGATTGCTCTTTCAGTCTGTGCGACCGGCCCGATCCTGGCGCAGGATGCGCAGACTCCAGAACAGCGAATCGCCGCGCTGAAGAAAAACATGGCGCAGAGCCAGGCCCAGTTGCGCAAATACGAGTGGGTCGAGACCACGATCGTCAGCCACAAGGGCGAAGAAAAGAGCCGGAAGGAGGAGCGCTGTTACTACGGCGCCGACGGCACGCTGCAGAAGCTTCCAGTCGGTGATCCGCAACCCGCAGCCGACCAGGATGGTGGTGGCCGGCGCGGGCGGATGAAGGAGCGAATCGTCGAGAAGAAGAAGGACGAGATCCAGGAATACATGCAGAGCGCGGTTGCCCTGGTCAAGCAGTATGTTCCGCCGAATCCCAGCGCCATCGATGCTGCGAAGACTGCTGGCAATGTCGCGCTGCGGCCAGGTCAGGCCGGCCGCGTTCGGCTGGAGATCACCAACTATCTCAAGTCGGGTGACATGATGGCCATCGACGTCGACGGCGCAGCCAATCGACTGCTCGGTGTGAACGTCAACACCTACATGGACAAACCCGACGATGCCGTCACGCTCGCCGTCAAGTTCGGCACGCTTGATGACGGGACCACCTACACGGCGCAGACGACTCTCGACGCCAAGGCCAAGGAGATGCAGGTGGTGATTCAGAACACCGGCTACCGGCCGATGGTTCAGTAGCCAGCCGCTCGATTTAGGTTGCTCTCTCACAAAGAAGGATGTCGATGATGTTCCCCAAACTGAGAAAAACCTTATGCGTTCGTGCCCTGCACTTGTTTTCATGTTCGGTGCTGGCACTCGGTGTGCTCGCACCTCGGCCAGCGATGGCGCAGCCGAGCGACGAGTGGAAAGGGACCTTTGCGCCGTTCTACTTCTGGGCGACGAGAACCGACGGAGACCTGACGACCCGAAGCGGGAACATTCCCCTCTTTATGTCGTTTGACGATGCCGTCGACAAACTCAGCGCGGCGTTCAGCTTCCATTTCGAGGCTCAGAAGGGCCGCATCGGCGTCTTCAGCGATCTCGACTTCACAGGGCTCTCGAGCGACGCGCAGTTCACGCTGCAAGGTCCGGCGGCGATCGTGGTCGACGGTGAGTTCGATCTCTCCAGCACGTTCTTCGAAGCAGGCGCCTCGTACGCGTTAGGTGAGGCGGCGAACTTCGCGATCATTGCCGGACTTCGCACGTTTACGATGTCGAACGAAATTCAATTCAACACACCGAACATCGTAGTCACTCCCGTCGACGCGAGCCGGACGGCAGCGAGCGGCTTTGCCGGCTTCACCTACCGGCCGGCGATCAACGAGAAACTGAGTTTCCTCAGCCGCGCCGACATCGGCGGCGGAAGCGGGATGTCGTGGTCCGCCCTGCTCGGGTTCGAATATCGCCCGAAGCCGTGGGCCGGACTGGTGATCGGCTACAAGGGGATGGGCGTCAGCGGCGGCAGCGAATCCGACGACAAGCCAATTCGCGAGTTCGACTTCACCTACTACGGCCCGATCTTTGGTTTGAACCTGCACTGGGGTTACCGGTAGGGCGACCTGCAAACGTCGATCTACGGCGCGCCGGCGGATTTCGTCTTGCCCCGCGACGTTTCAGGCTGGTCCTGGTCGTCCGGAGGTTTGATTCCCTGCCAATCCGCGCGCGGCACCAGTTTGGGTGCGTGCGGATCCGTTTCGTAGTGCGGCGACATGATCTGGACGCCGGCCTCGTTGAATTCGTCCTGGATGTTCGCATGCAGCGCATCGAGGATCAGACCCCGATGGTGCGGCCGTTCCAGGCTCACGAGCAGCCTGTATTCGACGAAGAAGTCCTGGAGCGCAGCCTGGAGGACTTCCGGCTTCGGATCCGATCGGATCCCAGGCGTGCGTTCGGCCGCCGCGAGCAGGAGCGCGCGGACCTGCCGCCACGGCGCGTCGTAGCCGATCGTCACCGTGGTGTGGACGTAGACGCCGTTCTCTGCATCGCGCGAGTAGTTGGTCGTCGCGTTCGAGATCACGATGGCGTTGGGGATCGTGACCTCGACGCGATGCGGCGTCTTGATCTTCGTCGCGAGCGGGCCAATGTGCGTGACGGTCCCTTCGACATCGCCCACCTTCACGAAGTCGCCGACGCGGAGCGCCCGCGAGTAGGTGATCGTGAAGCCGCTCATGATCTGATTCATGATGCCGGTGGAGCCCAGCGAAACAATCAAGCCGACGAAGACACTCGCGCCCTTGAACGCGTCGGAATTGCTGCCCGGCAGATAGCCGTACGACACGATCAGCGCGAACAGCCAGAGCAGCGCAACGACGATCCGACGCGTCGGCTGGGCGGTCTCCGGGTGAATGCCCGGAAGCGCGACGCTCTGGCGATCGACCGCGTCGAACAAGGCCCCGGCCAGCCGCGTGACAACCCGTGTGATCAGCACGACCACCAGGACCGCGCCCAAGCCGGGCAGCGCGTTGACGAACATCTCTCCGAGGGAGCCGAACAAGTTCAACGCCGATGCCCTCATCGACTCTCCCCATGGCCTCGTATAGGGGAACCGGCGCAGGACAAACGTCAGCCACATATCAGTGACGAGCAACGCAAGCAGCATCCACACGATCGCGGTTAGGTGGCGCACCAGCTCGGTCAGATGCGACGCGCGGCTGATGACCTCGCCGCCTGGGAGGCGCTCGATCTGCCGCTGCGTTGTTTCGCCGAGCCGGCGCGCGCTGGCGCGGTGGCCTCGCACCAACAGTGCGAGCACGACGAAGTACACCAAGGTGGCGACGACTGCGAGGCCGACGGCCCGAGCCAATCGCGACGGCGTGCGCAGCTCAACGACCTCGTTGTAGGCGAGCTGCAACTGCGCCGCGGCCATTGTCGTCTTGAGATCGATCGTTTCGTCAATCAGCACGTCGACGTCCTGCGGCAGGATCACGAATACGACCCGCCCGTCGATGTTGACGACACGCGTCTCGCCGAGGACCGACGTGCCGACGATTCCGCGCGGATGTTCGTCAACCAGGCGAGCGAGAACAAAGTTGGCCCCGATCACCCGGTCGGCCGGCGTGCGTGACATCACGGTCGCGCGGAACTCAACGATCGGGCGGTTGGCGTAGGTGAGCGTCGCGACCTGACCCGAGGGCTGAGCCGTTCCGGCGGCCGCGTCGATGGCTTGAGTTTGCGACGCTGGTGGCGTCTGCCCGCTCGCGGTCGAAGCCAGGAGGAACACACCCAGCGCGCAGATGATGATGCTGGCGAACCGATTGGCAATCACAGTGGGCACAGTCCTCGGTGCTCGATGTCGAGAGGTTGCGCGATGCTATCACTCTTTCCGCAGAGTCCGCCGAGCACGCGGCAATCGACAAAGGCTTTCTCTGTGCGTTCTGCACTCTCGGCGTGAAAGGCTTTTGGACGCCGTCAATCAGCTCAACGCCTGCCCGAATCCCAGCACATACCCGTCGTGGTCGCGGACCGCGAACTCCTCCATGTTGTAGGCCTGCTGGACGATCGGACCGTAGACGACGACCGCTCCCTTGCTCCGCAACTCGGCGTGCAGCGCGCGCGCGTCGCGGACCCAGAAGAACACGTCCCACGTGCCCCCTTGTTGCTCGTTCGGACTGATTTGCTGAGTTCGTGGGACCAGCTTCAGCATGATCGGCAGGCCGTCGCGGCTCAGAATCACGAATTCCGGTGGCGTCCCTCCAACGTAGTCGCGGTGAAACCCGAGTACGCGCTCGTAATGAGATGCGGATGCCTCGAGGTCGGTGACGGGGAAGTACGGCGCGCTGCGAAGCAGGTGACGTGTGTCCTCCGACATGTCACACCTCCATTGAACGCCTGCGATCTGCTGGCGAGGAGGACTTCAGTATGCTTCAGGAGGCTCTTACCGGACGAACGCGATTCGGTCGATCTCCAGGACTCCGCGGTTGGCGGCGAAACCGTGGATGTAGTCATTGGTACTCTCCCATGCCGAACGAGACACCGAGGGACGCGCGGGCGGCGATACCGATCAGTTCTCCGATCAACCCCTGCAGGTCCCACATCCCGCGGCGCGCCGACTGAGTCGGTGCCGTCCCGAGCCACCAAGGCTGAGCACGTTCGGCGCGGACGCGCGGAATCGTCGATAGCCCGGATGAACGATCGTCGATCCATCGAAGCGCACGCGTCGAGTTTCGGGGAAGCGTTGGTACGAGGCGGCGCCAGCGGCGCCGATTGTGAGCGACAGCGTTCGTCCGCCATCGGGAGACTCTCTCACTGGGACTTTGACTTGACTCCCATAGAGGCGAAGACGCCTGCATCCTCCACGGGCCCGAGCGCTTCGGCCAGCAGCTCGACCGCGATCCATGACGCAACGTTGATGGTGACACGTGGCCCCCCACCGACGACGATCGCAGGGCCGTCCTCGGAGACGACAGGCAGGATGGCTGAAGCATTGCCGCCGATTTCAAGGCGCTGCGCCGCGGCGTCTGGAGTAGACGATAGGACCCCGAGTGCCAATAAGAGGACCAGGCGAGTCATTGCCCCTCCGGGATAACCTGACGGGTTAAGCCGAGAAGCGGTAAGGAGGGGGCTCACGGTCCGGCCACCGGGGCGGCCGAGGCTGGGGATGTATCCTAGTAAGACAGCGTCAGACCCTGATGTCTCGCTTTGAATGCGGCCTGCTGATCGTTCTGGTGACCATAGGCGGCGGCGCGTGTCGCACGCCCCGCGGCGGCGACCGCCCCGTGATCGTCCAGCCAGGCGCTCCAGGCCAGGCAACGCGGGTGATTTCGGCCGAGAAAGCCACGGATCTCTCGCGCGTCCAGTACAGCGCCGCTGACGTCCGCTTTATGCAAGGTATGATCGGACACCACGCGCAGGCGCTCGAGATGGCCGCCCTGGTGCCGGAGCGGACTCAACGGGACGACATGCGGCTGCTTGCGAAACGCATCGACCTGTCCCAGGCCGACGAAATCCGCATGATGCAGCACTGGCTCGAGGCGCGAGGCCAGCAGGTGCCAGGACCTCATGCGCACCACGCGGCCGGTGCGACCGGCGCTACATTGATGCCTGGCATGCTCAGCACCGAGGAAATGGCCCGCCTCGCCGCCGCCAAGGGTGACGCGTTCGATCGGCTGTTCCTGGAGCTGATGATCAAGCACCACGAGGGCGCCCTGACGATGGTGAAAGAGTTGTACGCGACGGCCGGAGCAGGACAGGAATCCGAGATGTATGCCTTTACGTCGGACGTCGACGCCGACCAGCGCATGGAGATTGACCGCATGCGTGGAATGATCGCCATGTCGAAGGAGCAGGAGAAGAGATGAGTTCGCTGATGGCCCGGTTGCTGTGCGTTGTTGGAGCGCTCGTCGTTGTTGTGAGCGGGGTTGTGAGCGGGGTTGGGGGCGGCGCGCGTGGACAGGAGCGGACGCCTACCGCGACGGCACCCGCCTCAAGCGCGAACGATCCCCGCGTCGGGCTCAAGCCGGGCTTGAAGGATGCCGGTCAGGCCGCGCGCAACCTCGAACTGGTCAGCACCCTGCCGAAGCCCGCAGGCTTCTTCGATCCGAAACAGCCGGCCGGGGAGCCCACCGGACCGGAGACCGAAGACAAGCCGGATCCCAAGCCGGGTGAAAACAA
Organism: uncultured Acidobacteriota bacterium; assembly: GCA_963773005.1. Classification (GTDB taxonomy): domain Bacteria; phylum Acidobacteriota; class Vicinamibacteria; order Vicinamibacterales; family 2-12-FULL-66-21; genus DATBJJ01. Next base: position 607,373 of record CAVYZR010000006.1, on the reverse strand, counting down.
GGATGCCAAGCCGAGCGAAAGCAAAGAGGCGAAGCCGAGCGAAAACAAAGATGCCAAGCCAGGGGCGAAGCCGTCGTCAGGCGGAGGCGGCTTGAACTTCGTGAATTCGGACCTGGCGTTCAGCGGCAAACACTTGTTCATCGGCAACTTCAACGGGTTCAACATTTACGATCTCGAGAACCCGAAGAAGCCGAAGTTGCTCGCCTCGATCGTCTGTCCGGGCGGACAGGGCGATTTGTCCGTGCACGGCAACCTGCTCGTCATGTCCGTGGAGCAGACCCGCGGCCGGATCGATTGCGGAACCGAGGGCGTCGAGGCCGCGGTGAGCCCGGCTCGCTTTCGCGGCGTCCGAGTCTTCGACATCACAAATGTGAAGAAGCCGAAGCAGGTCGCCGCGGTGCAGACGTGCCGCGGCTCGCACACGCATACCCTCGTGGCGAACCCGAACGACAAGGCCAATCTCTACGTCTATGGATCCGGCACGGCCACTGTCCGGTCCGCCGACGAGCTCGCCGGTTGCTCGGGCGCCGAGCCGAAAGACGACCCGAACACGGCGCTCTTCAGCATCGACGTCATCCAGATTCCGATCGCCAACCCGGAGAAAGCCCGTATCGTCAGCCGCCCACGGATCTTTGCCGATTCGTCGACCGGCGCTATCTCCGGCCTCTGGCCGGGTGGCGACCACGGACCGGGCACGCAGAAAACGTCGGTGACGAACCAGTGCCACGACATCACGGTGTTTCCTGAGGTCGGCCTTGCCGCCGGCGCGTGCTCAGGAAACGGCATCCTCCTCGACATTTCGGATCCCGTGAAGCCGGTCCGGCTCGACCAGGTCACGGACAAGAACTTCGCGTACTGGCACTCGGCGACGTTCAATAACGACGGCTCGAAAGTACTCTTCACCGATGAGTGGGGAGGCGGCACGCGCCCGCGCTGCCGCGCGACCGACCTTCCGAACTGGGGCGCGGACGCCGTCTTCGACATCGTCGACCGCAAGCTGGAGTTCGGGGGCTACTACAAGATGCCGGCGCCGCAAACCGAGCAGGAGAACTGCGTCGCGCACAACGGGTCGCTGATTCCGATCCCGGGCCGCGACATCATGGTGCAGGCTTGGTATCAGGGCGGCGTGTCGGTGTTCGATTTCACCGATTCAGCCAAGCCGGTCGAAATTGCGTTCTTCGACCGCGGTCCGATTGATGCGATCAACCTGATCACCGCTGGCTACTGGTCGACCTACTGGTACAACGGGTTTATCTACGGCACAGAAATGGCCCGTGGCGTTGACGTGTTCAGGCTCACGCCGAGCGAGCACCTGTCGCAGAACGAGATCGACGCGGCGATGCTCGTCCGCGCGACCGAGTTCAACCCGCAGCAGCAGCCGAAGGTCGTCTGGCCAGCGAGTTCCGTCGTTGCACGCGCGTATATCGACCAGTTGACGCGAAGCAAGGGCATCCAGCCGGAACGTGCGAGCGCCATTACGGCTGCCCTCGAACGCGTTGACCGGCTCCACTCGGGGCGCGACAATGGCGCCGCGGCAGTGCTGGACGAGCTCGACGCGCTCGCGAAAGGCCTCGAAGGCGATGCCGCCAAGGCGACCGGCCGCGACGCGATACGTCTGCGCTCACTCGCCAGTACGCTCAAGGGCCGGGCCGCCAGTCTACGGTAGATCTGATAATGATGTGGCCACTGTCCCGGCCGCGCGAAGCTATCTCACAAAGAACGCGAACGAGCGGTAGCGAGAGAGCCTGGCGAGCGGAGTGGGGCGCGGGGTTCCCGCGAGCGAGCCAGTAGGGGGGCTCCGGGGGGCGAAGCCCCCGGGTAAGATTAGAGAATCGAGACATTTTCACTATGTCCAGGGAAGTTGAAGTCAGCTTGCGGGTGCCGAACATGAAGGTGCGCGCCCTCGATGAGAACGGCTATCCGATCGACCACGCGAACGTGCGGTTCAGGAAGATGATTCAGGTGCCGTCGATTCCGAAGCCCGACGAAACGCTCGAATTGACGACACGCTCGGGCCGGAAGCTGCCCGCCAGGGTCGTGCGGGCGGATTGGCACGAGAGCCGCGAGCTCTTCGTGCTCTCCTGCCAGTATGCCGAGCGTTCGATTACCGCGGAAGAGTACGGCGCGCTCGCCGAAGATCCCGAGTGGGAGTTGAAGCCACTCATCTAGGAGCGTCCGGCTTCCAGCTGCCAGCTTCCAGCTCGATGAAAAGCCGTCATTGGGAACTGGAAGCTGGAAGCGGGGAGCTGGAAGCAGGAATCCATGTGCCGAAACATTCGCACGTTGTTCAATTTCGATCCTCCGGCGACCGACGAGGAAATCCGGGCGGCATCGGTGCAGTTCGTTCGCAAACTGTCGGGCTTCACCAAGCCGTCGCAGGCCAACGAAGCGGTCTTCGACCAGGCGATTGACGAGGTCGCGGCTGTCGCGCGGCGGTTGATTGACTCGCTGGTGACTGCGGCGGCGCCGCGCGATCGCGAGGAGTGGGCGGCGCGAGCCAAGGCCCGCGCCGCGGAGCGGTTCGCGCGCTGATCGCCCGTTCTGAGCGTTCTCACACGGTCGCTGGTCAATTCCTGCTGACGACGGTATCGAACTTCCCGGCGAGCAGCCCGGCGATGAGCTCACGCACACCGGCACCCCTCGCCTCTGTGGTTACGACATCCGCGATTGCTTTGACTGCCGGCAGCGCATTGTCGACCGCCACCGCGAGTCCGCACATGCGCAGGAACGCCTGATCGTTTTCGGCATCGCCGACGCCGACGGTTCGGTCGAGCGGCACCTCAAGGGCGGCCAGTGCAGGCGCCAGACCGGTGGCCTTAGTCACATCCGACGGCAACGCCATCACCGAGCCCTTGTTGAAAATCACGTGCCACTCGAGACCCAAGTCGTGGATCGCTGCCAGGACCTGGTGTTCGTATGGTTCAACGGTCGCCACAATGGTGTGGCCCACCGAGAGTGGTACGAACTGACGCTCCAGTGTCTCGACGAACGCAGGCGGGGGCGCAGAAGAAATTAATTCGACCGACTGAGTCGCCGGGTCGTAAATCACGGCGCCGTTCTCGGCCACGATTCGCCCGAAGAGACCGGGGTGCTCGAACGTATTGAAGAGGTCCGTGAGTTCGCGCCCCGTCACGAGTACCAGACGCAATCCAGCCGCCTTCGCCCGCCGCAGCGCCTCTACTGTCGGTTCGTCGACGCGGCCGTCAAAGGCGATGGTTTCGTCATAGTCCGTTGCCAGTGCCAGGTATCTCATCCGATTTCCTCACCGGACGACTCGCCAGACAGACGCCGACCGCTGATCGTGCGGCTCCACTATCTCTTCCCAGAGGCGGAAGCCGCCAATGAAAGCGTCTTCATTTCCTCCACACCGCGTGTGCGCAGGTAGCGGTCGTACTCGCTTCGCGTTCCCACCGCCCAGAAGAATGTAATCCGCCAGAAATGATTCCCGGAGCATGCCGGCGACCTCTGTAACAGCCGCCAGCCACGCCGGTTCGCCAACAGTCTCGATTGCCGCTGCGCCAAGCCGATCGAAGAACGTTTCGTCAGGGCCGTAGGGAAGGCAGCCGAGCTCCAGAGGTACAACGACATGCTCGGTCACCAGCGCCGATCCCACGCCGGTGCCGAGGCCGATGAAGAGCATACGTCCGCCGTCGTATCCCCCAAGTGCCTGCATCGCAGCGTCGTTCATCACGCGAACCGGCCTGTCGAACGCCTTCGAGAAGTCGAAGCGGACCCACCCGTTGCCGAGATTGCCTGGCTCCGCCCGCGGTCCGCGCGCGTCGACGGCACCCGGGTAGCCAATTGAGATCACGTCGTATGTCCAACCTATTGTCGACTCGCGCACACGCGCCACGAGCGAATGGGGCGTCAGGTCCTGGCTCGAATCGAACGTCCGCGATTCGACAACTCCGCTGGTCCGCATCTTGACCTGCGAGCCACCGATATCAACCACCAGCACGTCCATTCGCGGCCATCCTTCGCCCGCCACGTCTTCTGCCGAGAAAATGCCTGCAAGCAGCGCGCCGCGTGGGAGTTTCCACAGCGATTCAGCGGTCGTCGGCTGTGAGGACGAGGGCGTGCGTACCTGGCTGATGGCGGACAGGAGGAATCAGTGGCGGACGTACCGGCGCACCGATCCGAACGGCGTCGGCGTCGATCAGGAGGGCGTCACATCAACGCAGACAGTATTGAGACGGTAGTAGAGCGTGTCGATGAAACCGCCGGAATGAACCCGCGGCAGTACCGGGCCCGATGACGTGCTGACGACCTGTGTTCGACCCTCGGCTCGCTCGAGCCAGTCGAGCAGCCGCAGCTGATCGTCGGTGGTCATCGCCCCCACGTCCTGGAGCATGAGGGTACCGCCCTCGTCAACCCGTGGCAGCGTCAGCGGTTCGCTGGGGCGCCAGCGCACGATCGGTTCGTGCAGATCGAGCAACAGCGATTCGAGCACGAACCGCACGACACCCTCGGGCGCGATCAGAAGGAGATTGACCCGCGGCATCCCCATCAGCAGCAGATCGACATGCGCGGCGCGCGCCATCCGCCAGTGATCGGGCAGCGTCGACGAGGGCGGGATCGGCCCTCCTGCCTGCGGTGTTCCTCCGAAGACCTGTGCCGGGTTCTCCATGGGGCCCTCCTCCTCGTTCGAACGCTGATCCTAGGTATTCAGGCCAGCGCACGGCGCGACTCTACGACGCCTGAAGCGGCAGTCCAATCGGGAAGGCGCCGGTTTGGAGTAGGGAAGATCCCTAAGACAGGCGGTTCATGGTTCAAGGTCCAGAGTTCAATGTTCAAAATTGTCCATGGCGCGGGTTCCACGTTCCCGAACCCCGAAACCCCGAACCTTGAACCCCGAACCTTGAACCCTGAACCTTGAACCCTGAACCTTGAACCCTGAACCAACTGAATTCAGGCATTATCCATCCACCCCTGGAGGATGGCGTACTTGACAATGTCTATCCGGCCGGTCAGGCCCAGTTTGCGCATCGCATTGGCCTTGTGCGCCTCGACGGTCTTTACACTGAGGTCGAGCCTGGCGGCGATCTCCTTGTTGCTGTACCCGGAAGCGATGAGCCGCAATACCTCTGATTCGCGCTCCGTGATCTGAGCGCCGGTTCGGCCGACCCGCCTCTCGCGGCCGAGAAAGCCAGCGGTCACCTTCGCGGTGAGCGTCGAGTCCAGATACTGGCCACCGGCGCCGGCGACTCGGATCGCCTGCAGCAGCTCGCTCGGAGCGCTCTGCTTCAGGACGTAACCAGAGACACCTGCCCTGAGCAGCTCCTGAAGGTAAGCGTCGTCGCCATGCCGCGTCAGCGTGATCACCGCCAGGTGGGGCCGGGCCTGCTTGAGCGTGCGCGTCGCGACGAGGCCGTTCATACCCGGCATCGAGATGTCCATCACGACCACGTCGGGTTTCAGATCGAGCGCGCGCTGGATGGCTGTCGTGCCATCGCTGGCTTCGGCAATGACTTTCATATCGGGCTGCCCGTCGATAAGCAGCCTCAGCCCGTGCCGCACCGTCACGTGGTCGTCGGCCAGGAGCACGCGCAGGGTCGTCGTCAGTTCATTCATCGTCAGCTTTTGGTTGGGGCGCAGAGGCGCCGGGGACGGCCATCCGCAGGAAGATCGTAGTCCCTTTCCCCGCAGTCGATTCGATCTGGAGCGTCGCCCCGACCAGGGACGCGCGCTCCTCCATTCCGAGCAAGCCGAATCCATCTCCGGATGGGTCCTCATCCTCGCCATGGCGGTCGCCGCTCGCGTCGAACCCGACGCCATCGTCTTCGACGATGAGCACCACGGAGTCGGCCTGCCGCTCGAGGATGACTTCGACGCGGTTGGCGCGCGAGTGCTTCGCAACGTTCGTCAGCGCCTCTTGGGCGATTCGGTAGAGCGTGGTCTCGGCGTCCGAAGACAGGCGCTCGTCGAGCAGCCCCGACGTGTGGAGCTCCGCCGGAATGTTGACGCGCCTCGACCAGTCCTGCACATAGTTGGCGAGCGCGGCGCGCAGGCCGAGGTCGTCGAGTGCCGTCGGGCGCAACTGCCAGACGAGCTGATCGACGTCGCGGTCGATCTGACGGGCGGTTTTCTCGAGCGTCTGAACGTGGCCGGCAAGCTCTGGTGATTCCCCGCACGCCTCTTTGAGCGCGGCGATGCCGCGGTTGAGCGCTGTCAGCTGCTCGCCGAACTGGTCGTGCATCTCGCGCGCGATCCGGCGGCGCTCGTCCTCTTGCGCGAAGACCAGCCGTGACAGGAGCTCGGTGCGGGCACGCTCGGCTTCGGCCTGCCTGCGTTCCGTCAGGTCGAAGTGGGTGCCGACGATACGCACGACCGGGCCGCCGGGCTCGCGGCGGACCGGGTAGCCGCGCGAGAGCACCTGGACGTAGTGGCCGTCCTTGTGGCGGAGCCGGAACTCGCCCTCATATGCGCTTGCACCACGTGCGACGCTCTCGTTGACTTCCTGCGCCCGAGCCATGTCCTCCGGGTGCAGCAGGCGTTCCCACGCGCTGACATGCGGCTCGATCTCCTGATCGGCGTAGCCGAGCATCTGTTTCCAGCGCGCCGAGTAGACAACGTCGCCAGTGACGAGGTTCCAGTCCCAGACGCCCTCCTGGGCGCCCGCGAACGCGAGCGTCAGGCGCTCTTCGCTTTCGCGCAGCGCCGCGTACGCACGTTTGCGTTCCGAGATTTCGTGCAGGGTCCAGACGATCGCCGGCGGCGCGCCAGGTTCGTCCAGCCGCGTGAGGGCAACCTCGACGTCAATGACCGCACCGCCGAGTTGGACGATTTGATGCTCGAACGGCGCAACGGTCCGGCCGTCCATCACACACCCGAGGTGTTCGCGCCATAGCTCGGTGCCTGGAACGAAGAGATCGAACACTGCCCGGCCGAGGATATCGTCCTGCGCCGCGCCGCACAGTCGCACCGCCGCCGGGTTGGCGAACACCACGAAGCCGCCCTGGCTGATGAGAAGGCCGTCTGGCGACAGCTCGACGAGGCGCCGGTAAGTCTCGGTGTTTTCGCCCACGGTTCTTGCGTTCGAGTCCGCGCTCCCCGTCATAAGCGTGACACGGCGGCGGGGCGAGAGTCCATTAACGCTCGATTTCCAGGTCAAGTCGGCGAATGAGCGTACAATGCGGCATCGCCGCATGCCCGACACTGCCAAAGACCGCTTTTCGCAGCTGCTTTTCTACATCCTGCTGATCGTGATGGGTTACCTCGTCTATCAGGTGCTCAGCCCATTCCTCGCGCCGCTGGCGTGGGCGTCGGTGTTCGCCATGATGTTCCAGGGCGTCCACTCCGAGCTCTCCTCGCGGATTGGCCCGAACCGGTCGGCGCTCGTGACGACGCTGATGACAGCGGTGCTGATCGTGGCGCCCGCGGTGCTCCTCGTGTCGGTGCTGGCCCGCGAGGTGCCGCAAGGCATCGCTTACGTACAGCAGGCGTCGCTTTCCGCGCCAGACCAGATCGAGCGGATCTGGCAAGTCGTGCGGTCGCGAGTGCCGATGCCGCTGCCCGAGGACCCCACCGCTCTCTTGCGCGAAGGCGTGGAGCGTGTCCTCGCATTTCTCGCGCCGGCGGCCGGCGGCGTCGTCGCCGATGCGTTTGCGACGCTCGGCAGCCTGTTCGTGATGCTGTTCTCGTTGTTCTTTCTGTTACGCGACGGCCATATTCTCGGACGCCAGATCCGCGATCTGCTGCCGCTTCCGGAGCGCGCCCGCGAACGCCTGATGACGGAGACGCGGGATCTCGTCATCGCCAGCGTTGGCGCCGGGCTGGCGGTCGCGGCGGTGCAGGGGCTCGTCGCCGGCGTCACCTTCTGGGCGCTGGGTTTCAATGGGCCCGTCATGTGGGGCGTCGCGACCGCGTTCTGTTCGCTCGTGCCGGTGGTCGGTTCGGCGCTGGTGTTCGTTCCTGCGGCGCTGTGGCTGTTTCTCTCGGGCGAGGTCGCGCGCGGCGTGATCCTCGCGGTCGTTGCCGCGCTCGGCGTCGGTATGGTCGACAACGTGCTGCGGCCGCTCATTCTGAGCGGCCGAACGTCGGCCAGCGGCCTGGTCGTCTTTCTCGGCCTGCTTGGCGGCGCGTCGGCATTCGGCTTCATCGGTCTCGTGCTCGGGCCGATTATCCTCGTGACCGCCGGCAGTCTGCTGACCGCGTTCACGAGATCCGAGGCGCCGATCCTGACACCCAGTGGAACACCGCCTGCAGCGGAATCAGGACAGTGAGCCACCCAGTGCACGACCCAGTGCACGACCGGCACGCCCAGGCCGACAAAGACGTGATGCGGCTTGCTCTGGCCGAGGCGGAACGAGCACGTGTGTCCGGCGAGGTTCCAGTCGGCGCCGTCATTCTCCACGAAGGCCGCGTCGTTGGCACCGGGTTCAATCAGCCGATATTAGCCGTGGATCCGACAGCGCATGCCGAGGTGGTGGCGCTCCGCGCCGCCGCGCGCACACTCGGCAACTATCGCCTGATCGGATCGTCGCTTTACGTCACCGTCGAGCCCTGCCTGATGTGCGTCGGCGCGATGATTCACGCGCGCATCGCCCGCGTCGTGTTCGGCGCCGCCGAGCCGAAGGCCGGCGCGCTCGTGTCGGCCAGCCGCGCTCATGAAATGCCCGGGTTGAATCACCGCCTCCAGGTCACCGGTGGCGTGCTCGAGGAGGAATGCCGCCAGATCATGCAGGCGTTTTTCGCGGAGCGACGGGAATGACTGTCAGCTTCCCGCTGCCAGCTACCAGCTACCAGCTTCCGGCTTCCAGCTACCAGCTACCAGCTAAGACCATTTAGAGCCTAGCCGGTCGACTGAGCTCAGAATGGTCTAGCTGGCAGCTGGCAGCTGGCAGCTGGAAGCTGGAAGCTGATCAACCCACTTTGAACGTCAGCGCGCTCCAGACGCTCTCCCAATCGGCGCCGCTGCCGGCGGCGGCACGCTCCATGTAGACCGTTTTGAGCAGCCACACGCCGCTCGACACTGGAAGAACGATCCGACCGTCCTTGTCGGTCCTGGCACGCAGCGCTTCGTTGCTTTCGTTTGCTCCGCGGCTTTCGTTTGCTCGCGCGGCCTTCGTTTGCTTCGCGACTCTCGCTTGCTTTGCCCTGACTGGCTGGGCCAGGAAGTGCCGTGATCGAATCCCTGCGATAAGCGACAACCAGCGCTTCGGGGAGCGGACGGCCGTCTCTCAGGAGTCGAACCGGTACACGACCGCCGGAGGCGCGCGCAGGATCGGCGTCGAGTACGAACTCGAGCGTCATGCCCAGCGCGCGGTCGTATCCTTGAACCGTCTGGTCGCCGCCGTACCGCAGGAGCGACTTCACGCTGCGCGAGAAGCGCTCGCGTACCGGCAGCAGCGCCTCCTTGCGCGCGACCCGTTCCTGGATGATGTGCTCGAGCCCTTCTTCGCGCAGGTATTGCTCGAACTTCTCTGGCGCGAGTTCGACCGCGCTCGGCCGGCTGCGATAACCGACGAACCAGATGCCGGGCGCATCGAGGCGCACCAGGCCCGCGGGATCCATGCCGTCGCGGCCCAGCACCGGCCGCTCGCCTGATGGGCCGACGATCACGAACTTCTCGATCAGGGACCCGTTGCGCGCGAGCGATTCGCCAGCAAATCGCTCGCCGATGCGAAGGTGAATCCGGACGAGCTCATCGACACCAGGCGCGAATGTCGATGGTTCGAGCCAGAAGTCGTGGGCGGCAAGCCCCGAGCCGGCTGCGACGATGAAGAGCGTCAGGCAGAGGACCGAGCGAAGTCGAGCTGGAACTCTCATGGACTGTCCTTCTCTGAAGTGAAATCGCGGCTCGCAGCTCGCAATTCGCCGTTGCTCTCTCCGACCCCTTATCGCGAGATGCGAGCCGCGAGTAGCGTCTCCGTCTTCTGTCAGCATTCTTCGGCGCTCGCGGGGCCCCACCCCCGCTCGCTCTCGCTCGGCGACTACGCGCCTCGCTCGGGCCGCAGGCCGCTCTCCTGTCTCCTGTCTCCCGTCTTCTGTCTCCCGTCTTCTGTCTCCTGTCTTCTGTCTTCTGTCTTCTGTCTAGGGTGTGCTGTTTGGTGATCCGCCGAGCGGTGTCTTCAAGTACGGGAACGTCGCATCGAAGAACGACGCATCGACGAACGCACCGTCGGTGAACGGCAGAAGGCCCGATGGCGCGTCCGCCGGGCCGCAGCCGAACGCGCCCGGGAATGCGTGGCACAGCACGCCCATCGCCACTCGCAGCTCGATGTCCACCACATCGTCGCCAGGCCGGCGGCCGTTCGGGAAGCCGGCGTTGTCACCGCCGAGCGCGCCGAGGCGGCTCTGACTGCCGGGCGGAACCGGCGCGATGGTCGTGTTCAGCCGCAGCATTTCCGAAGCGACAACGGTCGCGGGTTTGTTGAGCCCTTGGATGCCGGTCAGGAATGCCGCCACCAGGTCGCCGCGCGGGAAGTTGTTTGGCGCCTGCACACCGGCGCCGCCGAAGAGGATCTCGAGCAACTCCGGAAGCGTCGGGTTCGTGACGTAGCTCGCAAGCGCCGAGTCCTGGGTTGGCGAGGCCGAGTTGAAGAGGTCCTTGTCGCGCAACCCAATCACGACTTCGTTGACGAGCGGCGCGCCCAGGCGCGAGACCTGCGTTCCGGGTGCAGCCGCTGGAGTCGGCGTCGCGCCGCGACCGCCGCGCGCGGCGGGATGGTTGTTCGGCACCCATCCGCTGCAGCTCTGGTCGGGCACCCAGACGAGCCCTGGACCATCGGCCGGCCTCGGCGCGGCAGGCGTTCCCGCGGGGCACGGCGTCGCACCTGACGTGGGTGTGCTGTTGACCGCTCCCACGCCGAGGCTCGCGGTCGTCCAGCCCCCGATGATCGGTTGGCTTGCGGACGGCACGAGGCACGCGATCGGCACCTCGAGCACGAACGACGTCACGTTCTTGTCGGCAAGGTCATCGGCTTCGGCGTTCTCGGGCCCCAAAGGATTGGTGACGTTGACGAGATCGAACGTCTCGCCGAGGTTGACGACGAACGAGTCCTTGCGCTGCCCGACGAACATCCGGCCGTTGTCGCAGCCCGGAATTACGATGTCGTAGATGTGATTGTTCGCGTAGGCCGCATACTGCGGAATGGACTTGCTGCCGATGTTGTCGACTGGCTTCCGGAACATGACCGTGCCATCGGCCGCGTTCGAGATCGCCTGACCCGCGCCGTTGCGCCGATCGCCACGGATGATGTTGACCGAGTAGCTCTCTTCGCGGTTGAGCGCGGAGGTCGCGCCGGCGTCCGGCCCGATCTGTCCGATGTTGATGAGGGGGACCGGCACCATCATGTTGCCGACCGGCACGCTCAGGTCCTTGACCAGCGTCGACGGCCGGAACTGGAAGGTGATGTCCTCGACCGCATCGGCGTTGTTGTCGATGTGAATTTCGTAGACGGCGTTGGTATCCAGGTCGAAGTAGTTCGGGCCGCCGTACGGATCCTGCAGCGGGAGGTAGTTGGCGACCAATGTGACGTACGCGCTGCGATTGGTTTCATAGCTGCGGAACATGTAGTAGTCGGTACCGTCAAGCTTTGGCGTTTTGGTGATGCCGGGCGCTTCGCGATGGCTCGAGCCCTGCCCGATTGCGCCGCCGAGCAGGACCAGAGCCGCGATCGCTCCCGCCCGTCCTCTGGAGAACTTCATGAGAATCCTTCCTTTCATTTCTTCCGGCCTGTGATGAGGCGCGCACCGCGCGTTCGACTCGTACTACGGGAGGGAGATGGGAATGGATTGGGGACTAGACAGGGACAGACAGTCGGCAGTCGGGAATCGGGAGTCGAGAGTCGAGAGTCACCGTCGACAGTCTGAGTCGATAGTCCGAGTCGGCAGTCTCAGTCAGTATCGAGCGCCTTCAGGGCGCGGGGAGGCGATGCGACTAGAAGCCATCTCATTAGTGGCGCGCACGAGCGTAGCGAGTGAGCCACGCGAGCGGAGCGGGGCGTCGGGGTCCCCGCGAGCGAGCGTGTAAGGGGGTCCGGGGGACGAAGTCCCCCGGATGAGACTGGAACTGCCGACTCAGACTGCCGACTGTGATTGCCGACTTCCGACCCCCGACTCCCGACTGTCGTGTGTCGTCAGTCGTCGTCAGAATCCAAATATCAAGTTGATCCGTGCACTCCGCGGCGCAGCAGGGTGAATGTGGAAATCGTCGATACCGCCGGCAGGCTCGCCTGGGAGACGCGACCGGTAGAAATAGTCGATGTCGCTGTCGGCTGCGTTGAAGAGGTTGAACACCTCGAGCGCGACGCGCAGTGAAGGCGTGAACTTGAATCCGGCGGTGAGGTTGACGAGGCTCGTCGCCTTCGAGCGGATGGTGTCGTCCTCGACGAGCGCGCGCGGGCCGAAGTATCGCCAGCGGACGCTGCCGAACACATTGTGCACGCTGTCCACGGTTGCGCCGGCCGACACGACCGTGGCGACGGCGCCGGGGATGTGGTCTCCTGCCGGATCGGCGTCGGTGAACCGCCCCTTGGAGAGCGCGAGGTCGGCGTCGAAGATCAGCCACGGCCTTGGCGTGTAGTACGTCGTCCACTCGATCCCCTGGCGGCGGCTCGGGCGGCCGGGGGCTGTTGTTCCAGCGTCGCCCACGAACACGAGCTCGGAATCGAGCCCGAGAGTCCACGCCGTGACGGTCATCTGCATCCTGGGGATGCGTACAGTTCTGATGCCGATTTCCGCCCCAGTCGCTCGCGCGAGCGGCGTCACGCGGCTGGCCGGTTCGCCGGTCACCGGATCGACGGTGATGGTCGCTCCGCGCGCGTCGTTGCTGTGAAAGCCGAGGCCGGCGTTGACGTAGACCTCGGTCTTTGCGAACGGTCCAAAGACCGCGCCGCCTTTCGGGCTGACGAGTTCTGCGTAGTCGGTGCCGCCGTTCTCGGTGATGCCGGCGGTGACATCGAAGCGATACCCGTCGACGCGCACGCCGGCGAGCGTCCGCAGCCACGGCGTCCACTCGGTCTCGTTCTGAGCGAAAGCACCCGCACTGGTCTGGATCACCGAATCCTGACGGATCGTCTCGAGCCGCTCACGCTCGCGCGTGTGATAGAGGCCGATGTCGTCGATGTTGTCGTTCCTGAATTGGACGCCGACGGTATTCTGCGTCGGGCGATCCAGCCACCGGCCGATGCGTCGGTGGGTGAGGCGCGCCCCGCTCACGAACCGGTGATCGGTCTGCTGGAACTGATCGCCGTTCTCGGGGTCGTCGAGGAAATAGGTGAAGTTCGAGAACAGGTCGAGGTCGTATTTGAGGCCGTAGGCGCTGAGCGTGGTGCTGGCGTTCCCGCTGCTGCGCTGCCACTCGATCGACGCGCTGTAGCGCGACGACTTTCCACCATCGGTCGGATCGACCAGGCCGAATCGGCCGATGCGACCGTCGTCCACCGCGCGCGTCGGGATCTGATCGGTCGAGTTCCACGTTCCGCGATAACCCATGAGCGTCGCCGACAGGCCGTTGCGTCCATCGCCTCGCGTATAGCGAATCAACCCGTTGAACTTACGCAGATCGTCCGGTTGTTCCCAAGGGCCGTCGCTGTGCTCGAGCTCGAGTGCGGCGAGGAGTGTGCCACTGCCGACAGTCGGCGCTGCTGCGAGCAGCATGCGTCCGAAGGCGTCGTTGCCGCCGCCGACGCGAACGATCGGACGCGCGAGGGTATTCGTATAGTTGATGTTGGCGGTGCCAGCGGTCGCAAAGTCGCCGTGCTCGGCGAAGTACGGGCCCTTTGAGAATTGAACGCCGCTCGCGAGCTCCGGGATCAGGAAGTTGAGATCGGAGTAGCCGTGGCCGTGACCGTGCGTCGGCATGTTCACCGGCATGCCCGCGACCGTCGTTGCGAAGTCAGTGCCGTGATCGAGGTTGAAGCCGCGCAAAAAGTATTGGTTGGCCTTGCCCTCGCCGCTGTGCTGGCTGATGACGACGCCCGGAACGGTTTCGAGGACTTCGCCGGGCCGCATGATCGGGCGCGTGTCGAGCTGCCGCGCGGTGACCGCGCCCTGACTAGAGGATTGGGCGATCCCGACCAGATCCTGTTCCGGCGAGGGTACGTCGGCGAGGTTCGTGAATGTCGACTTGCCAGTCACCGTGACGTCTGCGCTGAGGACGAGATAGAGAATCGCGTCCACCGTCTGTGCGTCAGGGCCGATCGTGACCGGGCGCCGGACCGTCGCGAAGTTCACGAGCGTGAACGAGAGTTCGAACCGTCCAGAACGGGCGGCGTCGAACCGATACTCGCCGCGATCGTTCGTATTCGTCTGGCCGACCGCGGTATTGCCCGACCGGAGTTCAACGAGTACGCCCGGCAATGCCGCACCGGTCTCGTCCCGCACGCGGCCTGTGAGCAGCGGCTGCGCCGAGGCGACCGAGCCGGCCAGAATCACGAACCCAGCCACGCGGAGCGGGAGAGATGTGAGAATTCGAGCGATCCGAACCATAGGTTCTTCCTCGACACCCTCTTTACGCTGTGTCACCGCGATTGGATGTCGAGCTCACCATGCTACCTGACGGGCGGTTCGGGGTAGAATAGAGAATTGTCTCGAGCGATCTGCGCGGTCTCTAGCAGGTCGTCCTCGCGGTCCGGGCAAGCAAGCGCGGGGTGAAGCCCCGAAGGGCGGCGAGCGCAGTAAGTAACGGAGAGGTACCGAAGTGGTCGTAACGGGGGCGCCTCGAAAGCGTCTTGTCCGAAAGGGCACGTGGGTTCGAATCCCACCCTCTCCGCCAAACACACCTCCATCGTTATGGGGTTCTCGCGTACTTGGATGAACGCCCTCTGAGGACGAAACCTTACAGAGTCCTCGGTACTCGGCGGTGCGCTTCTGCTAGTGTCCGCTCGGCCACCTGATCACCCGAAGACCTGGTCCTAAGTGATCAGCCATGGCGAGCGTCTGCGGTGAAGCGTGAAACCAGGCCACCGTAGACGCTTGGAACAACGCGTCGCACGCGCCAGGCTCGCGCACGGTTGGTAGCAAAGGTGGCCACTTCGCGATCGTCGGTCCTGGCTGGAAGGGCACCCTGCCGGCCGGCGTGTACAGCGCTCCGCGTGCCGACGAACCTCGTGCTGCTGGGCGGGCGCCCGTATGGCACGGTCGAGGCTCCAGAGTACGATTGAGCGGATGGAGTTGACCTGCTGCCCGCGATCCGCTCCGTCGATGATATGAATTGCCGGCTTTGACCTCGCCCCTCGGCGCCGCCGACGTCTTGCGCCCTGGAGCAAGGCCGGCGCAGGCCGCGGCGTGGGCGCATGCATCCGCTCGGCGGCGAGGGCTCTTGCAGCCCCGCTGTCTCCCGTGTCGAGGTCGGCGCCGAATAGTGAGCGCCCCCTGATCAGCTGAGCTTGGCGGCGATCGCTTCCATTGCCTTCGCCAGCATCGCCTTGCGTGTGCCGGCCGCAGCACCGGCCAGATGCCCGGCATGGGTTCGCAGCTCGGCGGCCACGCCCGCGTCCTTCAGTCCGGCGTCGAGTATCGCCTGGGCCTTGTCCAGCATGGCCGAAAGTGTCGCGACGTTGGCCGCGGTGAAGCCGCCGTCACGCTGCAGTTGGTCGATATAGGCGCGCGCCACGACTGGCGCATCGGGCCAACTGACCGGATACTGCTGCTGCGGGTTGAAGGTGCCACCTTGATTCGCCAGTTTCGCCGCCGCAATTTCGCTCGCAGTTAGATATTTGCTAGGCGAGAGTTCCAGCACGTCCAAACCACGGGCGATTTCGGTGCCGTAGATCCGGCCGTTGTACCAGTAAGTGGACCAGTAGCCGCCGAGGACCTCGGCCTTGTCGCTGATTGGACCGCGGTCGAAAAAGGCGATCTCGGTTGGCTTCGTGCTGTCGGTGAAATCAATCACCGACAGGCCGCCCTGATACCACGCCTGCACGAAGATATCGCGACCCGGCACCGGCACGATCGAGCCGTTGTGCGCGACGCAATTTTCATTCTCGGTCTGCGCAGCGGGCAGTTTGTAGGTGCCACGATAGATCAGCTTGTTAGAGACGATGTCGTAGATCGCATCGGCGCCCCAGTTGCGAGGATCGTAGGACCGGCAGCGCGGGCGCGAACCACCGCCCCATTCGTCGGTGAAGATCACCTTCGTGCCGTCGTTGTTGAAGGTCGCCGAATGCCAATAGGCAAAACCCTTGTCGGTCACCACGTCGAGCCGCTTCGGCTTCAGCGGGTCTGAGATGTCGAAGATGATCCCGTTGCCCGAGCAGGCGCCAGCCGCAAGCTTGCGAGTGGGGAACACCGTGATGTCGTGGCATTGGTCGGTTTCGCTCGTTTCCTGCGTGCCGTCACCGTGATGGCCGCCCATCCACAATCCGGCGAGGCGCCCGGTGGCTTCGTCCGCGAAGACGGCGGGGCTGTCGACGATGCGCGACTTCGACGGATCGGCCTTGGGGATTTCGATCACATCGATGCGGAAAAGGGCAGTGCGGTTGTCGCCCGGCACTCCGCCGACGCAGCCAGCCAACTCCTCTCCCTTGCGGACCCCGGCCGTGCCGGAGTTGTAGACGACGATACGGTCCTTGTCCTCGAACACCACCGAATGGGTGTGCGATCCGCGGCAGGTCTGCACCTGGCCGACCTGCTGGGGGCTTGTGAGGTCCGAAATGTCGAAGATACGCAGACCGCGAAAACGGTCCTTGCTCACATCCTCGATCACGCCCTGACGCCCGCAGTCCACGCGGCCGCGTGTCTGTTCAACCGACATGATCAGGAGATTTCCCACGATGGAGACATCGCCCTGTCCGCCTGGACAGACCACCGAGCTGAGCAGGGTTGGCGCTTTCGCATCGGTAAGGCGGTAGATATTGAAGCCGTGGTAATTGCCGGTTACCAGCACATCGCCCCTAAACGCCATGTCGGTCTGCGCGAAAGAGAGCAGTGGGGAACGGTCACTCCATTCGGTGCCGTCATTGGACTGGCCGTTGGCGGCGGCGGGCTTGGCGCCATCAGTCTTCTTCTTTGGCTTGGGTAGCGGCAAATCTGCGACGTTGGCCGGATCGAAGAAGCCGGTGGGTTTGCCCAGCGTCGCGACCAGCGCAAGATTGCTCGCCGCCTGTCCGGCGTCCTTGAACCCGGCCGCAAGCGCCACGCGGGGGTCGGTCGCGAGTGTGCCCAGGAGCGCGCTCATCCGGTCGATCTCGGCTTTCTGTCCGCTCTTCACGTCGCTGGTGAATTGGAACAACACTGGATCGTAGGCGCTGCCGGGCCTATTCACGAGGGCGTCGACCATCTTCAGCGCGCCGTCGTGATGGGCGATCATCAAGGTCAGGAAAAGACGGTCGAAGTCGGCGCCCTTCAAGGTCGCGAGCCTGGCCATGTCGGCGGGCGAGGCCATGCCGACCATGGTGCCCTTCATATCCATCCCGCGATGCATCGACGCATCCGGCACGCTCTCGCCGCGTTCACGGAGCCAATGCTGCATGAAGGCGATTTCGTCAGCCTGCGACGCGTTGATCCGGCCGGCCACCGCAACCAGTTCGGGCACGTTGGTGCGGTCCTTCACGGCTTCGGCCATCTGCACGGCCTGGTCATGGTGATGGATCATGTCCCGCATGAACGTGACATCGTCCGCGGTGTAGCGCGTGTCGGCGAGCTTCACCGCCTGCGGCGCCGTCAGCTTCGTGGTCTTCTGACCCGGTGCGCCCGGCTGAACGATGGGAACATCCTGCCCGGCCAAGGCGCCCGCAGCGGCCAGCAACAGCATGGCGCCGGAAGTGACGAGCGAACTCAGTGCGGTACTGATGCGGCGATGGTTCATACGCGATTCTCCCTTTTGTGAACGCTGCCGATGATAGGTCATCGCCTTTCCAGATTTCAGCAGAGTTCAGTCTCTCATGCCGGACCATTTTTCGGACGATAGGAAATCCCACCCTCTCCACCAAACACACCCCTACCAAGACGGGTCAACCCGTCTACTTCAGCTGAACGCGCGTTGTGCTTAGAACCTGACAGGTATGCCAGCCGCTCATCGCAGGTCACAAGGCTACGGAAGAACCCGGACAGTTCGGTCAACCTGCATCGGCCCGCACTCACTGCCCAGCGAGGACACGAATTGGATTCCGACAAGAAAGCCGGCGGGAGCCTCGAGGCGATCCTGCGGTTCTATGGTCCGGAGAAGACGCTCCTCGACAAGGTCTGGACGTTAAGTGACATCGACGAGGTTAAGCCATGAACGGCAGAGTTCGAGCAGATCCTGCTCACCTCGAGCGGCGCGGAGTGGACGCCCGGGCCGGACCGGTCGCACCACTCCGTCGCCGAGCGAGTGCCGTTGCCACCAGCGCCCGAACAGGGGGGCGGTTGGCCTCGGCCAGGGAGCGGATTTTTACGTGACGCAGCCCCTTGCCGGTGCCTTCCAGCAGCCGTTCGGGGTCCGCCAGCACCGCCCCTTGATAGAAGCCGAGATTGATGTAGCCGCGCATGGGCATGATGTAGGCGTAGCCGTCGGTCATCTTCTTCGGCCCGACGCCATAGGTGGCGGCGTTGTCGCCGAGCCGCACGGTCTCAACCGTGCTCACGTCGACGGCCCGGATTATGGACCGCAAGCGTCGCGCGATGGCGGCCAGGTCGGACTCGACATCCGC
Organism: uncultured Acidobacteriota bacterium; assembly: GCA_963773005.1. Taxonomy (GTDB): domain Bacteria; phylum Acidobacteriota; class Vicinamibacteria; order Vicinamibacterales; family 2-12-FULL-66-21; genus DATBJJ01. The sequence continues at coordinate 588,798 of CAVYZR010000006.1, read as the reverse complement.
GAGCAGCTCGTCGAAGGTGCCTTGCGCCGCCTTGGGTAGTTCGGCCATTGGATTGCCTTCACTTCGGTTGACTTACCCGGCGCAGGCTGGAGACCCCTGCGTTATTGATTCCCGTCAGCGAAGCGTAGAAAACCGGAGGTCCCTGGTCAATCGTCCGGTCGGTTGCACAACCCGGCCGCATGGACCGTTGACGAGCCGTGGACGCACGCGGTGATTTGGATTGCCAACCTCGTCGGCAGCTTCCTGGACCGCTTCGAACATCCGCTTCGTCTGGTCTGCTCATAAGGTCCAGCTTGGCTTACGCCGGCGAGCGCGCGCACTAGACTGGGCAGATGCCCCGGCCTGACGCGCGACCGCCCGCTCAGTTACTCGCATGGGTCGAACAGACCCTTGGCAGCAGTGCCCGCGTAGTGGGATGGAAGCGGCTCACCGGCGGTCTCACGTCGATCGTCCACCGGTTGACGGTCGAGCGGAACGGCCTTCGCGAGGAGTATGTGCTGCGCTGGTGGGTGCCCGACAGCAAGTGGGAGCAGTGGATTGCTCGCGCGGTGCCGCTGGAGACAGCGGTCCTCACGAAGCTCGAAGGGAGCGGCATCCCCGCCCCGTGCGTGATCGGCTCGATCACCGACGCATCACTCGGCGGTCCCGCCGTCCTCATGACGCGTTTGCCTGGGAAGGTGCACTTGATGCCTCGCGATCGAGAACGTTGGCTGCGGCAGATGGCACAGATGCTCGCGCGCATCCATGCTCTCGCCCTCGCCGACAAACCGTTCGAATCGTGGCTCGACCGCAGCCAACTGTCGCCTCCGCCTGACGCGTCACGCGCCGACGTGTGGAGGGAAGCCATCGCGCTGGTCGCTGACGAGCGCGTGCCGACGCGCACGTGCCTCCTGCATCGCGACTACCAGCACTTCAACATGCTCTGGTCGCGCGAGCGATTGACCGGTGTGGTGGATTGGAGCGAAGCGTGCATCGCGCCTCCAGAGGTCGACGTGGGCCATTGTCGCCTCAACCTCACCGTCCTCTTCTCGGCGGGTGTGGCCGACCGCTTTCGTGCGATATACGAGGCCGAGTCGGGGCACAGGGTCGACGCGTGGTGGGACGTTCACGCGCTCCTGTCGTATGGGCCTTCATGGAAGCAGTTTCTTCCGATCCAGATCGACGGCCGCGCGCCGCTCGACGTCGAGGGGATGACGGGTCGGATGGAGGAGGTGCTCGAACGCGCTCTGCGCCGGCTGTGAGCGTCGCCTCGCTCGGTCAGCAAGGGTCATCGCTGAATTGCGCAGACAAGAAGAGAAGGTGACGTGCTGGGTGATCTTCGAGCTGGTTGAGTATCGTCTTCTAGACCGCACAACACATTTCTTGTGGTGCAATCAGGTGCAATGCGCCACGGCATCGCCGGCATTCGTGGCATCGTTGGCATTGTGGATTGTGTAAGTTACAGATTCTAAATGGCCTGACTGAGTTCGAATCCCACCCTCTCCGCCAAACACACCCCCAGCGTGGCGGCTTAATGCGCTTATCTATTGAACGCGTCTTGCGCTAAAAACCTTACAGGCATCCGAGAGCCATGGCGTGGTCGTCGATTTCATGCTCGGCCACGCACGTTCCTGACACGAAAACATCTACATTTCCTTCGGTCTGAGTTGGCTCCTGTGATCTCGCGCTTCCGACGGCACGCGCGTAGAATGGCATCAGGTTCACCATGACCTTTAACTATCACGACAGGATCGAGCGCGATCCCCGGGTCGCGGGAGGGCAAGCCGTCATTAAGGGGACGCGCGTTACCTTACGCACCGTCCTGGCCAGCCTCGCGGAAGGCGCGACGATCGATGAAATCCTCAAGGATTTCCCAACGCTTACCGACGTAGATGTTCGCGCCGCCATCGCGTTTGCCGCGGCGTCGGCGCAGGAGGATCTCCCCGTCGGCGAGGCCGTGGTGCGGTGAACATCAAGCTCGACGAAAACCTGCCGCATCAACTCGTCCAACTCCTCACTGACCTCGGACCGGGATGTCGACACGGTTCCGGATGAGCACCTCGCCGGGCGGGATGACGGGCCGATTTCTTGTGACGCAAGATCTCGATTTCTCGGACGCGGAAGTATGCGCCCGGAACGCACCACGGGCTTCTGCTCAGTCTTCTACTCGGAGTAAACGCTGTCAACCACGCGCGTCGCGCAGGACCGAATCGTTCAGGCGACGACAAGACCGCGCCAGCGGAGTCGCGGACGAATACTGATAGAATACTGATATGACTCGGAAGATCGTCAAGACCGGATCGTCGCTGGCCGTCACGCTGCCGAAGGAAGTCGTCGAGCAGTTCAAGCTCAAGAAGGGCGACTCGGTCGATGTGTCCGTGCATCCGCAGACCGGCGCTATTGTCGTGAGGACCGGTGTGCGCTACGTCGAGGGCGGGAAGGTCACTCGCCGGTTCAACGCGCGCGCGCAGAGGGTGCTCGACAAGTACGACAAAGCGTTTGATGAACTGGCGAAGTGACGGTCGAATACCTGTCGATCGGCCAACTGCTGGCTCTTCACGCGCAGCAATTGCGGCGTTACGGCGGCGGTACGGGTGTGCGCGATCGCGGCGCTCTCGAGAGCGCCCTGGCGCGGCCCGCGGCGACGTTTGGCGGAGAGGACCTCTATCCCGACATCGCGGACAAGGCCGCGGCGCTCATGCACTCGCTGGCGCTGAACCACCCGTTCGTCGACGGTAACAAGCGGGTCGCGGCCTTCAGTGCGATCGTGTTTGCCGAATCGAATGGTCACGAGTTTCTGGCGACGCCGGACGACCTCGTGGAAACGACACTCGCCGTGGCGGAAGGGAAGATGGCCGTCGAAGCGCTGGCCATTTGGTTTCGCCAACGCCTCCGCTCGGTAGAGTAGCTCCTTGCTAGTCGAAGACCTCAGTTGCGCTCGTTCTTGGCCGCTACGCCGCGTACCAGTTATGTACGTCCATCCAGGAACTCCGTGGTTTCTATAGCTTCTGTTGGCCCAGATCTATTGAGAGTATTCGGGAACCGCGATCGGGTGTAGATACGAATCCCACCCTCTCCGCCAATACTTAAACACTGTAAATACAGCACTTATTGAGCGCATGATTTTCGACGTGCTCAATACGTGCCCTTCGTGCTAGCGTGGCCGGCTGCGTCGGCGATGGGTCGCAACAGCGCGAAGCTCCTATGCGCGATCACACGCATCGCCGCTCATCCGGTAGAGCGGCATACCAGCCGTGTTAAAGGACTCGCGCCACGGAGAGCAAGGCGGCTTCGACTTTGCCAAAGATAGCAGGAAGGCGGCGATCCGCAGACAGTGCGTCCGTTTTCGCACGGGATTCGACGTCGAACCGATTGAGAGAATGCGAGTCGCTCTTCTGCCTTCAGCCGCGGTTCAGCGACGCGAGCGGTCTGCCCTCCAACCGGGGACGGCAGCGTGGGCGATCGCCCAGCGTGACGGTGCGGTCCTCTACCGCCGCTGCGGTCGTCGCCTGCATCCGATTGAGCGGCTTGTGACGCTCCCACCAGCAACGGGCAGCGTCAGGCGTCCAGGCATCTACCGCGACAGTCGCCGCCAGACGTTCGCTCACGGCTGTGGCCGAGGCCGGCCTCGCATCGGGATCTTTCGCCAAGCACTCGAGGATCAGCGCGTCGAGCGCCGGAGGAAGCGCGGATTCCGAACGAAGCCGCGGCGGAACGGGTGCATTCTGCACGTGTGCGACCGCGGTCGCGACGGGCGTGTCGCCGGAGAACACAGGGTGGCCTGTCAGCATGTAATAAGCCACACAGCCGAGCGAGTAGATGTCCGTGCGCGCGTCCACGGCGCCACGACCGAGCGCGATTTCCGGCGCCATGTAGCTTGGGGTTCCGATTGCGTCGCCTTCCATCGATAGCACCGTGACCGTCTGCCCGTCCTGGGTATGCTTGACCAGGCCGAAGTCGAGCACTTTCACGAAATCATCGTCAGGACCGAGGCGGCAGACCAGGATATTTGCGGGCTTGACGTCGCGGTGGACCAGACCACGAGCGTGGGCCTCGCCAAGCGAGTGACAGACCTGCTGCAGCAGATACACCGTACGCGCCGGGTCCACTGGTCCGAATTCCTGCACCAGCCGCTCGAGACTGATGCCCTCGAGCAGCTCCATCACGTAATAGAAGTCGCCTTCTTCGGTCACACCAAAGTCGTAGAGCTTGATCGTGTGCATGGAGCCCAGTGCGGCGGTCTCGCGCGCTTCGCGCTCAAACCGCCGCGCGAGCGTCTCGCGCCCCCGCTGACTCTCCCCGAGCATGCTGCTGCGTATGAGCTTAATCGCGGCCGGGCGCGCCAGCAGACGGTGCCGCGCCCGCCATACTTCACCCATCCCGCCCGCGCCAATCGGCTCGATCAGGTCGTAGCTGCCGATCTCACGCGCGTCGTTCATCTGCAAGTTGCAGCGGTGGACGATGCGGGCAATGACGTAGGCCAGGATCGCGCAGAGGTAGCTCGAGGTGAGGAAGTAGGTGGCGGTATCGAGCGGCCGGCCGACACGCGTTCCAGTTGTGAGCGCAGCTATGGCGAGCCCTGCCGGACCCATCGACGCCGCGATCAGCGAGGCGACCAAAATCTTTCGCGGAGTGTTCGGCACGACGAGCGGGTAGGCGAGGAGCCACACGCACTCGCCTGGAACCAAGAACGAAAGGCCGTCCCTAAGCGGTAGTCCATGCCAGAACTCGCGGACGGCGATGCCCAGCGCACCACCCACTTGGAACACCAGGCCGAGATCGAGCAGGCGCCTCGACGACAGGACGCCTCGGCGGGCCATAGCAAAAATGGCGAGCGCCATGATGACGGCCCCCACGCCGAACACGTCCGGGATGACGAACTCGTATGAATCGATGGTGCCCGCGACCCCGGTCAGGACAAGCCTGGTGAACGGTCCCGCGACATACGCGATCGCGTAGACCAGCGCGATCCATCCGAGACGCCGCACGGCCTCAGCGACCGTGTCGGGCGCGAGTGAAACGCTGGGGTGTCCTCGCGGAACGCGGACCGTGTGTATTCGATTCATAAACGGCCCGCGACAACTCAGGGCGTGGCGCCTTCTGCGTGACCGGCCGTTGATAACGCCTGCTCATGCGCCGCATCACGCGCGTGCACTTCCAGCGCCTGTCGTGCGAAGACCTGCTGCGCGCTGATGACTCGCTGCGCGCGGCCTCGCCCGAGGAACGCGACCGCCCAGTTGAAGAGAACGGAAGCGCGGTTCTTGAAGCCAGCCAGACTCGTGAGTCGTACAAGGAGCCACAGCAGCCACGCGGGGAGGCCGGAGACGGCCAGCGTGCCGACCACGGCGACCGCGCGCAAGCGCGAGATCATCGCCAGCCGCCCGACATCGCGGTAGCGGAAGGGCCGGCACGTCGTGTCACCGGCGAGTCGGCCAACGATCGTCTGCGCGGAATGGCGGCCGGACTGAATTGCCACCTGCGTGACCCCCGGCAGGTTATCGAGGCTCATGAGGTCGCCGATCACGAACACCTCGGGATGTCCCGGGAGCGTGCAATCCGTTTCGACCCTCACCCGGCCGACTGGATCGAGCTCGACGCCCGGCGCTTTCGCGAGGAGACGGCCGAGCGGCGATCCCTGTACACCGGCAGCCCAGATCTTCGTCGCCGCAGCAATCCGCTGCAGCCGCGGGTTGCTCGAGTTCGTATCGACGCCCTGCTCGTCGACGCCGGTGACCATCGTGCCGAGGTGGAGCTCGACTCCCAGCTCTCGCAGGTCACGCGCAGCGCGCTCTCGAAGTGCCTGGGGATACGCCGGCAGGATCGTGGACGCGGCGCCGACCAGGAGGACGCGCGCCTCGCCGGGGTCGATTCGACGGAAGTTGCCGCGCAGCGATCGCCGTGACAGCTCGGCGAGCTGCCCCGCGAGCTCGACCCCCGCCGGGCCCGCCCCAACGATCAGGAAGGTGAGCCAGCGGCGGCGGGCGGCGGGATCCGCTTCACACTCGGCCATCTCGAACGCGCCGAAAATCCGGCCGCGGAGCTCGAGTGCGTCATCGAGCGTTTTCATCCCCGGCGCGTCGTCCGCGAATTCGGGACGCCCGAAGTACGACTGCCGTGCGCCAGTTGCGACGATCAGAGTGTCGTACTCGATCTCAGTGCGCAGACCGATCGTGTCGACCGTCACGCGCCGGGCGTCGAGATCGATATCGACCACGTCGCCGAGGACAACGCGCGTGTTCCGCTGGCGGCGCAGCACGTTACGAATCGGCAGGGCGATGTCCCCCTCGGAAAGGATTCCCGTAGCGAGCTGATGCAGCAGCGGTTGCACCAGATGGTGATTCGTCCGGTCGATGACAGTGACATCGACTGCGGCGCGCCCCAGGGTCTTCGCCGCCGACAGTCCTCCGAATCCGCCGCCGACGATCACCACGTGATGCCGGCGACCCGTTGCCGGCGCGCTCATCCCACCACCTCCGCCGCTTCTTGACGGTCGTCTATCAGCATGGGCTTCTCCTGGCGAACTTGTCGGCGCGTCAGCGCATCGCCGCGCCGCGGTCGGGACACACAAGGGCAAGGTCGATGCCGCCATGCAGCACTGGAACGCGTCCACTCCTGGGTCATGACTTTTTCGCCGAACTCGGCCCTGATCCGCCAGGATCGTTCTTGCCGCGCGTACGTATCAGCAGTCCTCGTCCGTCGCGTGTCGTGCGTGGTAGCACACGGGGCGTGCGTTTTCACACGAGGCGGCCGTCGCGCCGGAAGTCAACGCTGGGGCCACAAGGGCGAGGATGAGGGGCGCTGCCGGGAGGTCGGGAGAGTGACAGGGCGGAGGAGGTGGTGCCGAGTCGCCGAACTGTCTGCGGAGCCGATGTCTATCGTCGATGGCAGGATGACGCGCCGGCGTCAGCGCCAGCAGTAGGCCGCGTCGCGCTCGTGCGAGGAAGGCAGGCCCTTACCGAGCATCGCGCGGTGCTGTCCCTCGTCCGAGCTCGAGCTCCATGTCGGTGACGAGTCGATCGACAGTGGCCCGCACGGCGGTCGTCAAGCCGTTCACCACACCAGCCACGTCGCGCTGTTCGACCGGCACCCGTTCGGTTGCCATGCCACTCCACACCACGGCTCCGGTTCGAGTGTCAACCAACTGCGCCGAGATAGTGCAGACGGCAGCGACCTGGCGAGCGTCGTCGACTTCCTCGAGCCGCTCGAGTGTGCCGCTCAGCACGAAATCCGTCGCCGTGCGAGACTCGTCACCCGACACGCTGGTGAAGAGCGATCGCGCTCGAACGCGTTCGGCGAGATATTGCGCAATCATCGCCCGTGGACTGATGGCCCAACGGTGATATTGGTAGAAGCCGACTTCAGCTGGCGTCGGACGGTAGACGATGCGGCCCTCGCAGAGATAATCGGGACAGCGCAATTCCTTGATCGCGAGAGTACCCATGCCGCGTTCCGACGCCGGCGCCTGAGTCGATGGTTCGAAGTGCAGCGTGTAGTACGCGGGATACCGGGCGCTGCCGCAGGCGCTGATGGCCAACGCGCCGACAAGAGCGAATCCGGCGCGCATCGCGCGTTCTCGTCTGTTCCTCATCGCGGGACCTTCCTGTCCGGGGGCTGCGTCGTCCGAATGAGATTCCACGGGCGCTCCTTGAGCGTCTCGCTCAGAAGCCGCACATTCTCCGACGCCGTTCGCAGCGACTGCACCGTTTGATGGATGTCACCTTCGTTGTCGCCGACCACGCGCTGCACGCTGTCGATGAGCGCTCGCGCGCCCTCCAGCGTGCGCTGCAATTCAGCGAGATCGCTGGTCAGCGGCTCGCGAACGGCATCGACGGTGGTGCTGACGTTGGTGACCGCATGATCGAGCTTGGCCACCAGCGGCTGGACCGACACGACCAGTTCGTCCGCGTGACCGGTGAGTGCGGTCATGCGTTCGGTGATGTGCGCGATCTTCGGCGACTCTCGCCGCACCATCGTGTTCAGTTCGGCGAGGATGCTCTCGATCGTGCTTCTGGTTCTTCGTTCCGCTGATTTCACGGAGGTTCGCGAGCGCCGCCCGGGCCTCTCCGGTGACGGCCGGCACTTCGTGTTTGAGCAGGATCATCACGTCGTTCGCGCTGTCGGCCAGCGTCGCAAGGCGCGCCGCAATCTCGTTCTGCGCCGACCGCTTCCTGCGATCGCACCGACTCGCCCGGGCCAAGGCGACGGGCGTTGTTGCTGCCGCTGGTGAGGAAGAGCGTCGGGCTGCTCATGAGGGTCACGCTGCCGACTCGTGCGATGGACTCCTCGTTCACCGGAGTACCGGCCTTGACCGTGAACGTGATCTCGATCCGCGTCGGGTCGGCGGCTGACGGCCGCACCGACGCGACCTGCCCCACACGGATGCCCGCAAACAATACCGGCGTGCCGGTGGCGATGCCGCCGGCGTAGCGCAGGTACGTGGTGTAGACCACTTGTCCACGCACGTCTTGCGTTGTGCGCACGGAATACACCGTCGCGCCGAGGACCAGCAGGCTGACGATGACGAAGACGCCGACTCTGGCTTCAAGACTCATGATGAATCCGTCGCAGGAAAGCCGCCGCGAACCCGTCGGCCGCGTCTCGCGGACCGGGGTCCGGCTGTTCGCTCGAGAAACTGGCGCACTCGCGGATGATGCGTCGCGACGAATTCCTCGCGCGTGCCAACGGTCACCAGTTCACCGTCGTGCAGCAGCGCGATCCGGTCGGCGATCTGCAACGCGCTCTGCATCGCGTGCGTGACCACGAGCACGGTCATGCCGAAGCCGCGTTTCAGAAACAGAATGAGCTCGTCGAGCCCGGCAGCGACAATCGGATCGAGTCCCGCCGAGGGCTCGTCGAATACGAGGATATCGGGATCGAGGGCCATGGCCCGGGCGATCGCGGCGCGCTTCTTCATCCCGCCCGACAACTGGTGAGGAAGGAAGTCGCTCTCGTTCGCCAGGCCGACGGCCTTGAGCTTCATCCAGACCATGAGGGCGATGATCGGATCGGCCAGTTGCGTCAGCTCCTGGAGCGGCAGTGCGACGTTCTCGGCGATCGTCATCGAACTGAACAGAGCCGACCCTTGAAATGCGACGCCGATGCGTCTGCGAACCGCGGTCAACTCGGATGCGGCACACGCGGTGATGTCCACGCCGTTCACGAGGATCGTGCCGGCGTCTGGTTTCGCGAGGCCCAGCACCTGTTTCAGCAAGGTCGTCTTTCCCGATCCGCTGCCGCCGAGGAGCACGAAGATTTCGCCGCGATACATCTCGAGGTCGACCCCGTGCAGCACCCGCCGCTCGCCGTAGCTCGCCGAGAGGCCTCTGATCGAGATCACAGGGTCCTTCGCCGACGTGGTGAACGGTGTCATCCGGCTGCGCTCCATCCCATCAGGTAAAACATCGCCGTCGCCAGGAGATCCGCCAAGATGACGAGAAACGCGGACTTCACGACCGCCGATGTGGCCGCAGTCCCGACCGCTTCCGGTCCACCGCGGGCACGTAACCCCTCCATGTAGCCGACCTGCACGATGATGGTCGCGAAGATCTCGCTCTTGATCAGCGTGAGCCAGACGTCACGCAACAGGATCGAATCAACGACTTCGTGGAAGTACACGCGCAGGCTCATGTCGATGCTCGACGACAGGAACACATACCCGGCAAACACACCGCAGAACGTGCTGAGCACCGTGAGGCACGGAACCGTGATCAACGCGCCCAGGTATTTGGGGGCGAGTGTGAATTCGACGGGATCGAGCCCCATCACACGTAAGGCGTCAATCTCTTCGGTCACCACCATCGTGCCGACTTCCGCCGCAATCGCTGACGCCGTGCGCCCGCTCACGGCCAGCGCCGTGATCAGCGCACCCAATTCCCTGGTGAAGCTGATCGCCACCAGATCGACGACGAACTGCAGCGCGCCGAAGCGGCGTAATTCCGCCGCGCTCTGCAGCGCCAGGACGTATCCGATGCAGAAGGACATGATGGCCGCCATCGGCAGCGCGTCGGCGCCGATCGTGAGCATCTGCTGCACCGTCGCGCGCCATCGCCGCCGCCTGCCAATGACGGGCGCGACGCGTGGCAGCCTGTAGCGTGACGTGCCATGACTGCAGCGCAAGCGTGCCGACCTCTTCGGCACCGCGTATCGCGGCGCGACCAACTCGTTCGACTGGCGTCACGTGAACTGCACCTCGTATCCCATGGCGAGAAAAATGTGGTCCAACTCCGTGGCTTCCGCGACGAATCTGGCCTCACCGCGCAGACCGATCAGGCGGAGCGGCACGGCCAGTTTCGACGCCAGCGTTGCGGCCTCGAGCAGCGTCGCGATCGCGGAGGTGTCCAGATATCGAACTGCCGGTGAAATCGATCACGACCCCGGCCGGCGGTGCTGCGCCGATCGTCTCGTGCAACACGGACCGCAGATGAGGAGATGAATCAACGGTCACACGGCCGCTCACGACGACGATGGTGCAGGCACCCGCCTGGCCGGACTTCGACGGACATCGCGTTCGCACCGAGAGACGCGCCGGTCGTTGTCGCGCCGCTAGTGCTCGATCTCCGCAGCAGCATCATCAGCCTCTCTTTCGCGGATCGCCCACGGTCAGAAGAGCGTCTTCTTGATGAGGGCCGGAATCGTCGGAGTCACTTGCAGCTGAATGTTCCACTTCGGACCGGAGACGTTCTGGACGAACGGGATAGTACTGAACCTGTACCTGGAACAACGTCGGCGTGCCGTCCGCATCTGCACAGCTTTCCTATCTGTGGTCCGATTGAAAATGCCACTCGGTTGTCTTCCGCGCGCCTTCCAGTCGACCGAGAGGTTCGGCTGGGTGCCTAGCGTGAACCCGTTTGCGAAGGTGTAGGTGAAGTTGAACACTGCCGTTCATCTGGTTCGTGTCCCGGCCGTCTCCGCCGGCCTTGAACCATTGCTGCACGAAGGCGTAGGCGATGAAGTTCTTACCGAGCAGCGTGGCTCCGACATCAGGGCCGAACTGCCAGGTGTCCTGGCCGAGCTCTCGCTGCGACGCTGTGGGAAACGCGAACGTCGGACCTGCACCGAGCACGAGCCGACCGCCGAACAGGGGATGCGCAGCGGCCACTCCAAAAACGGTGTCGCCGAACCCGGCCGTTCGTTCACTGTGGCCGTTCTGATCGAAAGTGGGCAAGGAATTGACCATCGTCACGACTGGACGCATGTACAGCCCCCACTTCTCGCTGAGTGCGCACGCTGAGCAACGGCTGAAACAGCAGGTTGCTCTGCACTCGATTTCCATCTCCGAGTGGCATGTCCGTCCAGTTGTTGTTCTGCTGCATTTGCATCAGCCAACGACTGGAGAACGGATTGGCTGCCTCCTGCGCCAGTGCGGCGGCAGACTGATCCCCTGATGGTGGTGTGCCGTTGGTTCGCCTGGGTTTGCGCCAGTCCTGACGTGGCCACGCACGCGAAGGCGACAACGATGCCCAGAATTGTCAAAACTTTTTGCCGTATCATCTTCAACCTCTCTCGTCCTTCGGCGGGTCCATCTCCGTTTGCATTACCCATGCTCCGCACCACCCTGCGCCACTTACACGGCAAACGTGATGCCGTCCCTAGCATCGAATCTCTCCACTCTTTGGTTCGGCAGTGTGCGAGAAAACGCCTTTCAGATCGCCAACGTTCGTTCGTGTGGTCGCGCGCATCGACGCGGAGCGTACCTAGACCGTGTGACTGATCCCGGACGGTGCGTGCGTTTTCGCGCGAACCGGGCGGCGCGTAGGATATGTGTGCAAGGCTCTATCGAATCGATCGTGAAGGAGCGGCTGACGTCGCTGCGGGCGCAAACTTCACCTTCCGGAACATCTCATCGCGAAGCGGAAGAATGAACGAGAACCGGAAATCCCCGTCCATTCGCCCGATGGGAATGCCCACGAGCCGACCATCGGCGTTCAGCACACCGCCGCCGGACACGCCGGGGTGGCCGTCCGTCAAACAGGTGACCAGCTTGTTGGGAGTCCGCTGGCCCACGTACCCGGTCGAGACGACGATGCCCTTGGAGTAGTCGTTGCCCAGACGGAAGATCGGATCGGCAAACTCGAACTGATAGTTCAGCCCGACACTCAATGCCGGGAGGTCGATGGTCTCCTTGACCTTGAGGATCGCCCAGTCGCCTGGGCCGACCTCGACGCGAGCATCGCCGGTATCAACCACGCGCGCGCTGATCGGCCGCCCGTTGATCATCAACTTGATGGAGTTGATGACACGTGGATCGGACGCACCTGCCTGGCCCAAGGCAACCACGCCATGCTTGACGGTGATGAAATAGCCGTGGCCAAGGTAGCCGGCGGTGCCGTAGCTGCTGGCACCGGCGTTGTCGTATGAATAGAGCTCGACGAAACTGTGCCGGCGATCGCGAATCAGCGTCAGGGGCAACAGGCCCATTTCGGTCTGGAGCTGACGCTTGACATCGGCGACGATGGCGGCGCGCTTCTCGTCATCGAATGCCGCGGCCTTAACAGCAGGCGGTGGCGCAATGCCGGCCGTGCGGATAGGCGCGAGCTCCTGTTGTTTGCGCAACAGATCAATTTCTGAGCGCAGGCTCGCCAATTCCTGTTGTGGGTCCACGCTGGGCCGTGCCCCGAGATAACTTCCGAGGCCAAAAAACAGGACGGCAAACGCTGCGGTGACGACCACAGGGACAGCAACACGATCTTTAGCCATCGTCCGCACTCCAAGTTCGGCAGCTGAATCCGCTCACCGATGTGGTGTGGGGTCCGTTCTGGATCGCTGCTGCGTCGGCGCCTCGAAGGGCAACAGGGATGCCGCGGTCCGACGCGCGGGAAACGAGTGCAAATGCGCACATTCCGCGTGTGGCCGGCGGACGGCGAGCGTCTGGAACCACGCAATGTGCGTCACCTTCCGCAGCCTCGCCACCGCGCACGATGTCTGCGCGGAGTCTCAGCCCGTCCGGAGAAGAGCCAGACGCGTCGACTCCAGGTCTGACCACTTCCAGCGAATCATTCGGTTCGATCGCTCGACACGCAGCAGGCGCCGAACGGAGGGGCTGCGCTGCTTTGACATCTGCCGCGCGTTATCGCACGCACCGCGCGAAAACACACAGCCGGCCGCGCGGCGCCGCAAAGAAACACGCGGTTTTCTGGCCTCGTATTCGCGGAGCGCACCGGCGGCGGGTTCTTTCTCGATATCGAGTGGAACCGCGACGCGCTCGCGCGCTACGGCTTGAGCGTCGAGGCGGCGCAGAGCGTGGTGCAGAACGCGATCGGCGGCGAGAACGTGACGACCGCGATCGAGGGGCGCGTCAAGAGCATTCTTGCGAAACTCGACGCCAACGACCGGACGCACGCGGCGATCATCGGTCTGAAGAGAGGAATCATCGAGCTCTAGATTTCCCGCCGCGGAGCCGTTGCCATCGACCCTAAAGAGTCACACCCCCTGGGTAGTTCACTTTCGTCGGCCTGATACGGCGAGCTGCGTGTGGCATCGAAGGCAGCGCGTTCATACGCACACTCCGCGTGTGAGCGCACACACAACAGCAGAAGGCTCAGTCAACGACGTAGAGCGTCTAATCGGTATTTCCTCTCAGATCGGCGCACATTTGGACGTCGACTCACGCTGGCCGCCGGCCGTTCGCACGGACCGAGGACGGTCCGCTCGTTGCACAGCGAACAGCGCACGACGGAGGACGTCATGACAAACGAAGACAACACGGCGGATGTGCGGATCAGCAACTGGACGTTGGCCACGGGAACGAAGCCGGGAGCGCGGCACGTGTACTCGCCAAGTACCCGGAGCACCACTCTGCCTGTAGAGCCCGAAACCAAGTCGTCATAGGAACTGTGCGACGCGAGCCGGCCGACGTGGAGACCCGTCCACGGCCCGTGCAATCACGCACCCTCGTTGGTACGCGGTCCTGATTCTCCCACCTGATGGCCTTCCTCCACGGGCGGCATCGACGTGGCGAACACGTCGATGCCGTCCGCCCACCTCTTCGGTGAACGCCATGTCGGTCCCGGAGCGCCGATTTGCCTCAAGGCCCTGCGTGCAGAATTGCTCAGGCCTGGAGGCGATCCTTTTCTCGTCGCGGGGCTATGGACGCCTGTCGCTGGAGCGGTCGTTGCCGTGATCGAGATCTCGCAAATCCTGAGAGCCGCCGAACAGCCAGTGGTGGGCCTGTTGGCAGGAACTATTGCTGCCGCTCTGGCGATGTTAGGACCGGGTCGTTGGTCGGCCGACGCTCGGCTCTTCGGATGGAAGCGCATCGACGCACCAGTGCCAAGGAGTAGTTCGAACGTCGGCTGAGTCCGGAACGCCACGCCCGAAAGGGTCACCCGCAGGCCACCCTACCAAGTCGTCTCAAGCCCCCCCAGCAAGTCGTCTGAAGCCATCTAGTGAGTCGTCGCCCTTCCCCTACCGAGTCGTCTTCATCACGCTTCTGAGCCGAAGAATGCGCCCGAACGGAGGTTGTGGCCGGCAGCGTGAGCGCCCAGAATCACCGAGAACAGGGAGGGCTATCGCGATGCTGACCATCGATGAAACCGCGGCGCACCTTTCGCACTCTCAGGGCGCGTATTTCGATGGCTCGCTGGAACTGCTCCGCGAGCTCGCCGTCACGAGCGATGTCGACGCCGCGTTGCCGCGGCTCTCCGCGATCGCGAGCAAGATGCTGCCGCACGATGCCTTGCGCATGGCGTGCTTCGATCAGCGGGGGCGACCCATCGTGAACGCGTCGACCGCCGACGTGCCAGACATGATGGCGGCTGACGCAAACGAGGTGATCATCGGTGATCTGCGGTCAGGGGCGCCGGGCGCAACCGCCGCCCGGCACGAGATGGAGCGGCTGGTCGGCGCCGGCTACTGCTCGGTCCTGGGAGTGTCGACGCTCGCGCCGGAGCCTGTGGTCCGCATGGCCTTCTGGTCGAAGAGCCCGCTGGCGTTCAATCGCGCGCACGTGCCGCTCGCGCGACGGATCGCGTACCACCTCGGCCTCAGAGCATGCCGCAGCGAGGTTGGCAACGTCCCCCATCACATCGACGACGCCCGTGCGCAGCGGGTCGACGCGGGCGCGCAGCGAGGGGTCGATCAATTGGCGGCGGGCACCCACCGCCGCGTCGTCGGCGAGTCTGTTGAATGGCGCGGCGTGCTGCGCAAGGCGACGCAGGTCGCCTCGACGGACACGACCGTGCTGGTGACCGGCGAGTCGGGCACCGGCAAGGAAGTCGTGGCGCGGTTCATCCATGCCGCGTCTACGCGTAAGAACCGGCCGTTCGTGGCCCTGAATTGCGCGGCCTTGCCCGAGCAGTTGCTCGAGTCGGAGCTGTTCGGCTACGAACGCGGCGCCTTCACCGGCGCGCACCAGGCCAAACCCGGTCAGGTGGAGCTCGCGTCCGGCGGTGTGCTGTTCCTCGACGAGGTCAGCGAGATGAGCCTGTCGGCGCAGGCGAAGTTCCTGCGGGTCCTGCAGGAGCGCGAGTTCCAGCGGCTCGGCGGGACGCGCCTCCTCAAAGCGAACATCCGGGTCATCGCCGCGACCAACCGCGACCTGCGGCAAGCCGTCGAGCGGGGCGATTTTCGCGAGGACCTGTTCTACCGCCTCGGCGTCTTCGACATCCAGATTCCGCCGCTGCGCGAGCGTCCGTCCGACATCGTGCCGCTGAGCGAGACCTTTCTGCAGGAGATTGGCAGGTCGTTCGGCCGGCCAGCCGCTGGTCTGACGCGTGAGGCACGACAGGCGCTCCTCCAGTATCAATGGCCGGGAAATGTACGAGAGCTTCGCAATGTCCTGGAACGGGCCGCGATTCTCTGCGACGGGGCGCCCATCGACACCACCCACGTGTCGTTGCCATCAGGCGCCAAGGCGCCCCGCAACGACACCACGGATCTGAGCGCTCTCGAACGCACGACGATCGCGAAGGTCTTGCAGGAATGCCGAGGAAACAAAACGAAGGCCTCGCGACGACTCGGCCTGTCACGGACGCAGCTCCACCTGCGGGTCCGCAAGTACGGACTCGAGGAAGCCATGAGCGCGTAATCGCGAAGCAATATTGTGTCGTATGGAGGTGACGTCATGCGCCGGTCGAATCGAATGAAGCGGATCCTGCGCGAGCAGTGGTCACACTTTCTCCCGTCCACGCTCAAACGAGGACGGTGACGTTTAGTACTTCGTTGTTGTCTCGCGGAGTCAGCCATGAACAAAGCATTCGGTCCTCACGTGGTCCTGGTGATGGGCGTCGTTCTCGCTGTCGTCTCGTTCGGGCCGCACTCGCTGCTGGCCCAGTCTCGCCGATTCACATCGGGCGTGGAGCTCGTGCCGCTGACGGTGACGGTCACCGACCGAGCGGGCCGCTACGTGCCCGACCTTTCGGCGGCTGACTTTGCCATCTTCGAAGAAGGACGGCGGCAGGCGATTTCGCACTTCGCGTCGGGTGATGGGCCGATCGACGTGGGATTCCTCCTCGATACCAGCAGCAGCATGCGGGACAACCTGGGTCTGGCGCAGAAAGCGGCACGCGGACTGCGGCCACGGCTCCGGGACGGCGATCGTGCGGCCGTCGCTGGCATCGGGTCGTCCGTTTCGCTTCACCAGCCGATGACGCCAGATCTGGCGCGCGTCGACGAGGCGCTCCGGTCGACACATGCAGACGGGAATACTGCCCTCTACGATGCGTTGTACATCGTGCTCCGCCAATATCAGCGGGCGCGTCAAGACTCCACCGAAGTCAGGGGTCAGGTCATAGTGCTCCTGTCGGATGGCATCGACACGTCGAGCCACGTGACGTTCGAGGATGTCCTCGATCTCGTCCGGCGGGTCGAAGCGACGATCTATGTCGTCTCGCTCGGCGATGATCCTGGGCTGTTGAAGAGCGTCCTCGGTGACCGCAGGACCTTCGAAGCGGCCCACGCCCTGAATACGCTCGTGCGGGAATCCGGCGGACGGCTGTTCACCCCGCGCACGGCTGTCGAACTGCCTGCCATCTACGATGCCATCGCCGAGGAGCTGAGCCACCAGTACGTGATCGGCTACCTGCCGAATCAGGGAGCTAACGGGACGTTTCGCCGAGTCTCGGTGGGGGTGCTGCAGCCCCGCGTCGGAGTCGCGCGAACCCGCGCCGGCTACTACGCGGCTCGAGGCCTCACCGGCGAGAACGCGTCATCCTACAGTGGCTCGATCGTTCGTTGAGGAAGGGAGTTCGTGTTCCCGAGCGGGTGCGACACTTGCACGCCGCTCGAATGCGTTCGCCGTTAGCCGCCCAGATCGCCGTCGAGCGCTTTCATCAGGGGGACAGCGGAATGAGTCTGCTTGACAACCCGGCGACGATCCCGACGCTGTCCGCGATTGGGGGCTCGATCGTCGGCGCTCTGAGTTCAACGGTCAGCGCCTGGATCGTCCAGCGGCATCGAGAGCGGCGGGAACTCGTCGCGAAGAAGATGGCTCAACTCGAGCAGCTGTATTCCGACTTCATCAACGAGAGTGCACGCCTGCTGGTCGACGCCGTGCAGCACTCGCTTGAAAACCCTGGCATGCTCGCACCACTCTACGCACTGCTCAGCCGCATTCGTCTAAGCTCCTCGATCGACGTGATCGAGAGCGGGGAACGAGTGATCGCGATCATCCTCAAGATGTATTTCGAGCCGAACCTCAGTCCCGAGGACATTCAGTCGGTGGCGAGCAAGCACAACGATCACCTGCAGGAATTCAGCACGGTGTGCCGGCGCGAACTCGAATCAATAGGGAAGAGGTTCTAACCCGATCCGTGGGCTTCGCCCCGCCGGCCGCCCATTACCGTTCCGCCTCGGCTGAAGCTACGGCGACGCGCCTGAGGCGCGCCTGACGAACCTCGTAGGCAGGCGTGACCGACGCGCAGCCTGGCGATCAGGACGCGCTGTTCCTCGTCCGATGGACCTGCTGCCTACTTCGCCTTCGCCGCCTTCATGTTGGAGGCGTTGATGGTGTCCGCCTTGATCGTGCCGGTGAGTTCCACCTCCTGACCGGCATGGGAGGCAATCTGTTTCGAGTTCTGATTGGCGAGCTGATAAACTTTTCCTTCGGACACAAAGACGTACTTCGCGCCCTTCTTCACACAGATGCCGGTGCAGTCGGCGTCCGTCGTTTTCTTGCCTTCGTGTTCACCGGCCGGGTGCTTCGGGTTGCAGTTGCTGTCGCTGATCGTGCCTTTCCAGGTCTGCTCTCCGGGTTTCTGGGCAGATGCCGATGCGGATACCACGACGCCGAGCGCCACAATCAGTCCAACGAGGCTTCTCATGAGGCCCTCCGGTTCGAAAGTTGCACGGTCCACGGGGCTGGTCCGGCAGCAGTATACACCCCGGGCACGGCCTGCCCCGATCCAGGACGGGAACCGATGAGTCGGAATAACAGATGGTCGATTTCAGCGCTTCTTGCAGGAATTCAGCACTGTGTGCCGCCGCGAACTCGAATCATTAGGGAAGAGTTTCTAACCAGGTAAGTGCGGCTTCGCCCCCAGCCGTGTCGATCCCGCCAGCGCCCCGCTCATGGCGGATTGACTCAGGTAGATGCGCTCGCCCGCTCTCGTGGTGCTGCGCTCGGTGAGGAGCGCATCCATGGCGACGAGGAGGTTGAGATCAAGACCGCGAAAGTTCATTCGGTGTGGACATAGTTCGGCGCGAGCGGGCGCCGTCCTCGATGATGGCGACCTCGCCCGGCGGCACGAGCAGTCGGCCGGTGGACATGTACCCGACGAGAATTACGTACACTGGTGGTGACGTCAACGTGGGCGCGAGCTGCGCCTGGAGGCTCAGATGTTGTCATCACCCGGTCGCCGCTTGTTTCCCTGGTCACTGCGCTTCGTGATCGCCTGTCTCTCAGCCAGTGTCCTCGGGCCCGTCGGCCGAGGCGGCGCGTCCGCGCCGCAACCGGCCATTCAGGCGCGATCCCGCGCGGTGCTGACCGTCGATGGCCGGCAGTTCAGGGACGCAAACGGCAGTGGCACGGTCGACCGTTACGAAGACTGGCGACTCCCGGTCGAGGTGCGTGTGGCCGACCTGATCTCACGCATGACGCTCGAAGAGAAGGCCGGGCTGATGCTCATCGATACGATGGCGCCGGGTTGCGGTGGTGCGCTGACGGCCGCCGCGACGCGCCTGATAGAGACGCAGAAGATGGTGCGTTTCATCCTCCGCAACGTCGTCAAGGCGACTGCGGATCCGTGCGACGGCAGCGCGTCGCCTGCCCGCAACGGCTTCGTCGTCACGCCGCGGCAAATGGCAGACTTCACGAATTCGGTGCAGGAGTTGGCGGAATCTCAGCGCCTTGGCGTCCCCGTCCTCTTCAAGGACAACGCACGCAACCACTACGAGACCGATCCCCGCTTCGGTATTTCGGCCGGCGCCGGCGCCTTCACTGAGTTTCCGAAGGAGGCCGGCATCGCGGCGGCGGCGCTCGGGGTCGGGGACATGTCGCCCGTCAGCGCACTTGCCGAGGTCATGAGCCGCGAATGGCGGGCCATCGGCCTGCGCGGCATGTACGGCTACATGGCCGACCTTGCGACCGAGCCCCGTTGGTACCGCGTTCAGGAGACCTTTACTGAAGACGCCGACCTCAATGCAGACATCATGAGGACGCTGGTCAAGGGCCTGCAGGGCGGACCGGTGAGCCCGTCGACCGGCGTGGCGCTGACGATCAAGCACTTTCCCGGCGGTGGTCCGCAGGAACTCGGGCTCGATCCGCACTACTCGTTCGGGAAGCGGCAGATCTACCCGGGCGGGCGCTTCGAGTACCACCTCAAACCGTTCAGGGCCGCGATCGACGCCGGCGTGTCGTCGGTGATGCCCTATTACGGCGTTCCAGTCAACGTCACCTATCAGGGTGTGACCTACGGTGCCACGGGCTTCGCCTTCTCGAAAGAGATCGTGACCGACCTGTTGCGAGGCAAGCTGGGGTTTACGGGATACGTCAACTCCGATACCGGCATCATCAGCGACCGCGCGTGGGGGCTCGAGCAACGCACCGTGGCGGAGCGCGCGGCGGCCGCCATCAACGGCGGCACCGACATCCTGTCCGGATTCAACTCGAACACGACCATCACGGATCTGGTTCGCGCCAATCTTGTTTCCAGCGCCCGAATCGACGAGGCCGCCGGACGCTTGCTGACCGAGCAGTTCCGTCTGGGCCTGTTCGAGAATCCCTACGTCCACGCGAGCGAGGCAGCGAACGTCATCGGGAGTCAGTCGAACCGGGCAAAAGGACTCGAGGTTCAGAAGCAGTCGATCGTTCTTCTGCAGAACCGGAGCCAGCCGGGGAGTGGCAAGCTGCTGCCGTTGTGGCGCGGCGCAATCGTGTACACGATCGGGATGGGTAAGGCGGACGTCGAACGGTACGGTTTCACTGTCATCGACGGCAATACTGCAGCGGGCGAGTCGCGCCCCAGCGCAGCAGGCAGCGACGTCGCCATCATCCGGGTGCAGGTCCGCAACGCGAACACTGAAGGATATCGATCGAGAGACGTCGCCACAGGCGCCAATCCGACAAAGCTCAATCCGCTGACCGGCAGAACGTGGGGTGCTGAAGACCCCTGTGTGCTATTTCCGATGATCAATTCGGTCTGCACCGATGATGGTCAACTGGGGCAGGGGCCAGCACGGGGACTTCTCTTTGGAGGGCCCCTGCCCTGGGAGGCCAATCATCTCTCGTTTACGACGATGGCGGCCTCGCAGTCCTGGCAGATCACGCCATCGCTGGCGACCATTCAGGCCGTGATGAAGGAGGTCGGTGCCACGAAGACCGTGCTGGCGATTTACTTCCGCAATCCCTACGTGCTCGATGACGAGAGCGGGTTGAAAGAAGCCGGAGCCATTCTGGCCAGCTTCGGCGTCAGCGACACGGCGCTGCTCGAAGTCATCAGCGGCAAGTTCAAGCCCCGTGGCAAGCTTCCGTTCGCCCTGGCACGAACACTACAGGCGGTGATCGACAACGAGCCCGACGTGCCAGGGTACCGCGCCGCCGACACGCTGTACCCAGTCAAGTTTGGGCTGACTTACTAGTCGCAGCCGCGGGGTTCGCCGTTCGCCATCGTCAGTCCTGAAAGCCTCCCCGCAACTGTGGATGCGGTTGCCGGCAGAATGGGATCTGCACCAGGCGATGCAGCGGCAGCCCCGGTTCGTCCGCCGACCGAGAATGCCGGCTTCTGTCGTCATGTGCTCGAGAGCGGCATAGACACGACGACCTTGCCCTTGGCGCGCCCCTGTTCCACATATGCCATCGCATCGAGCGTCTCGTCGAATGGGAACGTGCGGTCGAGCACCGGACGGAGCGGGCCCGCGTCATAGAGAGCGGCCAACGTCTTCAGTTGCGCGCCATCGGCCCGCATGAAGAAAAACGAATAGCGCACGCCTAACCTCCTGGCGCTCGCCCGGATCTTGCGGCTCATCAGCGCCATCACAGGCTTCAGTAGTGGCCGGCCGACCTGCCCGGCGAACGCCGCGTCCGGTGGGCCGACCACGCTGATCGCCAGGCCACCAGGTTTGAGCACGGTCAACGACTTCGTGAGGTTGTCGCCACCAAGGGAATCGAGCACGACGTCGTAGCCCGAGAGCAACTCGGCGAAGTCTGCCTTTGTGTAGTCGATGACTTCGCTTGCGCCGAGGGCACGGACCTTCTCTTCGTCCTTGCCCTGCGCAGTTGTGGACACGTATGCGTCCAGGTGCTTCGCGAGTTGGATGACTGTCGAGCCGAGTCCGCCGGCGCCAGCGTGAACGAGGACTTTCTGCCCCGGCTTCACCTGCGCGAGATCGACCAGCGCCTGCCACGCGGCAAGCGCCACCAGTGGGATCGCTGCCGACTCCTCCATCGTGAGTGAGTGCGGCTTGAGCGCGATGTCCGCATGGTCGATGGCAATGTACTCGGCGAACGTGCCAATACGCCGGTCGCGGGGTCGGGCGTAGACCTCGTCGCCGACCTTGTATTCCCGCACGTCGTCCCCGACCCGGGTCACGACGCCCGCGACGTCGTGTCCGAGCACAAACGGGGTCTTGTACTTCAAGAGCCGCTTGAACTCGCCGTTGCGGACCATCTTGTCGAGCGGGTTGATGCTGGCCGCACGCACCCGGACGAGGACGTCACGCGGCCCGATGGTGGGATCCGGCACGTGGGCGGCGTGGAGGCCACTCTTGCCGTATTTCTCGACGATGAATGCCTTCATTGGTGCGGTCTCGCTTCACATTCGCCAACGACTCGCTGCGTGTCGCCGTCGCATCCGACCTTCTGCAAGAGCGGCGTGGGAGGCAGGGCGGCCGTCCGCGCGTCGAGGCCCAGGTCCTTTCGAATCCCAGCGTCCATCACGCCGGCAGGCGCAAATCTGCGAAGCCATCGCAGACGTCGTGCGCGGGCACCGGCTGAGTACCGGATTTTCGGGCGAGCCGCACCGGCAGCTTCCAGCACGACGTCGGCCACGACACCGGGTTCGTCGGCAGCCGTCATGATCTCCTTCAGCCTCCTGCCGAAGGCCGCACGAACCTCGCGATACTCATCGACCTTCGAGTCGGGTTCCAGGAAGTTCGTATCGAACTGCGTCTTCGTGTAAGCGGGCTCGATAACCGAGACCCGGATGCCCCTCGTGCGCAGCTCATGGTCAAGCGATTCCGAATACCCTTCGATCGCGTGCTTGGTTGCAGCATAGAGCGCGCCGTACGGCATCGGTAGGAAACCAAGCACGGAGCCGATGTTGATGATGCGACCGCTGCCTTGGCGTCGCATGTGAGGCACGACGGCGCGCGTCATGCGGACGAGTCCGAAGAAATTGGTCTCGAAGATCAATCGGGCCTGTTCGATCGAGCTCTCTTCCGCGCCTGCGGGGCCGATCCCCAAGCCGGCGTTGTTCACGAGCAGGTCCACACGTCCGTCCAACCGCATCACGTCTTTGACGACGGCCTCGACGGATTCATCGCTGGTCACATCGAGGGTCAGCATGTCGAACGATCGGTGGCCCGCCTGGGCGAGGCGTCTGCTGGTGCCGTACACCTTGTAGCCAGCCAACGCGAGCCGCGCCGCCGTGGCTTCGCCGATGCCTGACGAGGCGCCTGTCACGAGTGCGATCTTTCGTTCGAGCTTGGCCATGTGTTTCTCCTGAAGACGCGGGATGGCAGTGCACGATCAGATTGTCCCAACCGCATTTACATGATGGTCATCATCATTGGCCAGATTATATGACGCTCGTCATGTATAATGTCAAGCGAGAACAACCTCAGGAGAATCAGGATGAAAGTGAGCAGGGAACAGGCCGCCCAGAACCGGGATCGGGTCGTCGAGGGCGCAGCCCAGCTATTCCGCGAGCGGGGCTTCGAAGGGGTCGGCGTCGCGGATCTCATGAAGAAGGCGGGCCTCACGCATGGCGGCTTCTACGGACACTTCTCATCGAAGGAGGACCTGATCGCGGAGGCGTCTGCCCGCGCACTCACGCGTTCCCTTGCACTCTGGAGCGAGCTCGCGGAACGTGCGTCAGGTGATCCGCTGTCCGCGATCGCCGGCGCCTATTTGACCAGCAAACATCGGGACAATCCGGGCGCGGGTTGTCTGCTGGCGGCGCTCGGACCGGACGTGTCGCGACAGGGTACAGCCGTGCGGCGCACGGTCACCGACTACGTGCGTTCCACGGTCGATCTGCTGGCGAAGCTCGTTCCAGCCAAATCGAAAGCCGCGAAAAGACAGAAGGCCATCACTACTTACGCAACGTTGGTCGGCGCAATGGTCATGGCGCGCGCGGTCGACGATCGTGCCCTGTCGCAGGAAATCCTGGACGCGGGCCTGGCGTCTACTAGGGCCTGATGCTGCGAATTACTGCGTAGGTGGGTGAGGATCGGCACTGAAGGGCGCCGACTTGCGCTGTACTTGATTTGTACCTCATACTCGGGTTTCAAGTGGATTTGGTGGTTTCTGGCGCTTCCGATCGCGCCTAAATCATTGATAGGAGCGGGTTCGCGAGGAACGAATCCCACCCTCTCCGCCAAATACACTTCCAGTGTGATGGCTTCCGTATATTCGTTTCAATGATCGATTACCGAGCTCCACCTGCCAGCTGATGCGCCCATTCAAGGAATCCCGGACTGATCTTCTCCAGTCGTTCCAGCGAAACGTCGACGGGAACCGGTCGCTTCTCGTGGGGAGGAGCCGCCGCCTTGACCTCCTTCAGGAAGTCAAGCTTCTTGGTCTTGTACACCTCCTCCGCACGGCGGGTGAACTCCCCCTGGTACCACCCGTAATTCTGAAAACCGACGCCCATGTACAACCGCTCGAAGTCCTCGAGGGTCGTGTGCTTGGGCCTGGGCCCCTTGAGGAATCCAACCGATACGATTTCGCGAGACTTCTCGAGCTGCGGGTTGGTCGGTTGCTCCGACGTGTAGGCAGTCGCGAGGTAGTTTGCCAGGAACTCGTCCATCCAGCGGTTCGGAATCGCGATTCCGTATGCCGCGGCATAGATATGTCCCAGCTCGTGATACATGACGCTGTCTCCGACCTCTCGCATAAGAAGAGCAGGTCCACGCAATACCGTTGAAGATGGGATGTGTGCCCGCTGGGCACTTCGGCAACGGGCCTGGAAATGCGGGGGGAAACGCATATGCCGATGAGGCCGCCGCCAGTGCAAGCAGAGCGAGTGACAGCGCGACGGCTCAATGGGCCTACTTAGCTGAACGCTCGTTGCAGTCGAAACCTTACAGGCCTCTCCGCTTTTTCGGACGATCTTCGAGATCAGGAGAGGTGTTCCAAATTACTCAATGTATTGAGTAAAATTACTCAACGCGATGAGTATTCAGGAATACGTTCGGCCACAGGCGGCAGAGCTGCGTCGGCGCCTCGACGAGCCGCGGCGCTTCATCCAGGTCGTCGTCGGCCCGCGCCAGGTCGGCAAGACGACCCTGGTCACGCACGTTGCCGACACCCTCGGACTTCCGCACGTGTTCGCCAGCGCCGACGAGCCGACGCTCCGCGGGCCCGAGTGGATTGAAACCCAGTGGGAGGCGGCTCGCCTGCGGCTGCGCGACAGCGATGCCCGGGGAGCGCTTCTGGTGCTGGACGAGGTGCAGAAGGTCCCACGCTGGTCGGAGACCGTCAAGCGGCTCTGGGACGCAGACACCCGAGCTCGTCGCCCCCTCAAAGTCGTGCTGTTGGGGTCCGCGCCGCTTCTCATCCAGCAGGGGATGACTGAGAGCCTTGCCGGCCGCTTCGAAATCGTCCACCTATCGCACTGGACGTTGGCGGAGATGAAGCGGGCGTTCGGCTGGGCGGTCGATCAGTACATCTTCTACGGCGGCTACCCCGGCGCGGCGCCGCTCGTCACCGAGCCGGAGCGTTGGGCGCGCTACGTTCGCGACTCGCTCATCGATACCACCATCTCGCGCGATGTGCTCCTCTTGTCGCGCGTGGACAAGCCGGCGCTCCTCAGGCGGCTCTTCGAGTTGGGCTGCGCCTACTCGGGCCAGATCCTCTCCTACACGAAGATGCTCGGCCAACTGCAGGATGCCGGTAACACGACGACACTGGCCCACTACCTCGAGCTGCTGGCGGGCGCAGGCATGCTCGTCGGCCTGCAGAAGTACGCGGCGGGCGTCTCTCGTCAGCGCGGCTCCAGCCCGAAGCTGCAGGTGCTCAACACGGCGCTGATGACGGCGCAGTCGGGCGTGTCGCTCGCCGACGCTCGTCGCGATCGACAGTTCTGGGGCAGGGTCGTGGAGTCCGCCGTCGGCGGGCATCTCGCGAACGCGGCTGCCGCCGGCATCTGCGAGGTGTTCTACTGGCGCGAGCGCAGCCACGAAGTGGACTTCATCGTCCGTGCCAGCAAGACAGTCACGGCGATCGAGGTGAAAAGTGGGCGGACGCGGGATTCGTTCCCCGGCCTCGCCGCGTTCGGGGCCGCGTTCCCAAGAGCGCGGAAGCTACTCGTCGGCGGCGATGGGATCGCGGTCGAGGAGTTCCTCGAGAGGCCGGTGGGGCATTGGGTGAAGCCATGAGGCACGACGACGGGGACGAGGAACGACGCCGCTGCGGCCTGTGCGGGAAGATCCTGCGACCCTACGATTCAGTCTCCGTGACCGACGTGGGCGAACGTTGCTACCGCTGTTTCAACGAGGAGTTGGCTGACCGCCTCGGTATCGACTTCGACAACACGCCCATCGCGCCCATCGTGGTCGCCGATGCCGACGGTGTGCGGCACCGGTTCCAGATTCGATCGATGCTGGTGGGCACGCTCCTATGACTCTCTAGAGCTTTTGGCCGATGGTGTCGATTCGCCCAAGTTAGGCGAGCCGGGCGACGATGATCAAAACGCTGCAAACGGAGAGTTCGACGTGAGGAACGCGAGCGAATTCCTCGTGAAGGATTCATGGAACTGGAACAGCGAACCGAGTCCCGAATCAGGGTAGAACGCCCGTCGGTGCGTTTAGCTAATGGCGAACTCGGACAGATCCCCTCGAACACCGCAAAACTCACGACACAGCGAGGCGCCATTCGGTTCAAGCCGATCAGTGATGCGGAGTTCGTCTGGTGTCGCGTCGATCTTGAGCGTGCAGGGCCGTTCGTTGTCAACCCGCAACTTCGTCCGATAGATGAACGCTCGATAGAGTGACGATGTGTCGTGTCCGGGGAGGCGCCGTTCGGCGATACTGCGAGGCTCGCTGGGTCCACACCTGACCGGTTTACGACTCGCTTAGCGCGTCGCGCCAATGGAACACAATGGCGCATGCCACGCACACGCGCAGAATCCCAAACCAGCGGAGGTTACTCGCACGGCAGACCGGACAGCGTCTCGTCGTCGTCAGCGGCGTGAGCGCGCGCATTGCGATAGTCGCCACAGGTTCCTCTCTTTCGTCGCACGCTGTTGTGCGACGCAGGTCGTGACATCAATCTGCAAGCCACCAGGTCACACGCAACAGGTGGCGAGGCGCGCCGTAAAAGGCGCGCGGGACAACGAGCATTCCGTTCGCCAACGAAATACTAAGACTCACCGTCCCCGTTTGAGTGTGGACGGGAGAAAACATGCCCACTGCTCGCGCAGGATCCGCTTCATTCGATTCGATCGACGCATAACGTTACCTACATCACACGGCACGCTTGGCGATCACGCGGCAGCAGCTTGCTCGAGTCCGTACTTGCGGATCCGAAGGTGGAGCTGCGTGCGTGACAACCCAAGCCGCCGCGCGGCTTTCGTCTTGTTTCCGCGACATTCCTGCATGACCTTCGCAATCGTGGTGCGTTCGACGACGCTGAGATCGGTCGTCTCGTTACGCGGTGACCTGGCACTCGAGTTCAGGCTCAGATGGTCCGTGTCGATGAGCGCGCCTTCACAGAGAATCGCGGCCCGCTCCAGGACGTTGCGAAGCTCTCGAACGTTCCCGGGCCAGTCATATTGAAGAAGGGCCTGTCGTGCCTCGCGCGTCAGACTAGCGGGCGGCCGCCCGAAGGCCCCGCCGATCTCCTGCAGAAATATTTCGCTCAGCGGCACGATATCGGCGGGACGCTCACGCAACGGCGGTATCTGGATGTCGAAGACGCCGAGGCGGTAGAAGAGGTCCTCACGAAAATCGCCCCGCTCGACGGCTTGCCGCAGGTCGCGGTTGGTCGCGGCGATGACGCGGATGTTCGCTTTGAGGAGGCGCGTCCCGCCGAGCCGCTGGAACTCCCGCTCCTGCAGCACCCGCAGGAACTTCGCCTGCGCGGACAGGCTCATCTCGCTGACCTCGTCGAGGAACAGCACGCCGCCCGACGCAAGTTCCACCTGGCCGGGCTTCGCCTGGTGGGCGCCGGTGAAGGCGCCACGTTCGTACCCGAACAGCTCCGCCTCGAGCAGCTGCTCGGGCAGCGCGGCGCAATTCAGGGCGATGAATGGCCGGCTCCTGCGCGCAGACGCCGCATGGATGAACCGCGCCACGACTTCCTTGCCGGTGCCCGACGCGCCGGTTACCAGCACGGTCGTGTCCGTCGAGGCGACCTGCGTCGCCTTGCGCAGCACGCCGCGCCATTCAACAGACTCGCCGACGACGCGGCGGTGGGTGCCCGCCGCCAGTTGATCGACCCCTCGCTGCACGCTCGCGTCGGCCCGCTGCGCACGGGCGTCGTCGATGTGATGGGGGACGTTGCCAACCTCGCTGCGGCATGCTCTGAGGCCGAGGTGGTACGCGATCCGTCGCGCGAGCGGCACGTGCGCGCGATTGAACGCCAGCGGGCTCTTCGACCAGAAGGCCACGCGGACCAATGGCTCCGGCGCGAGCGTCGACACTCCCAAGACCGAGCGGTAGCCGGCGCCGACCAGCCGCTCCATCGCGTGCGGGGCGGCGGTTGCGCCCGGCGCCGCTGACCGCAGATCGTCGATGATCACCTCGTCTGCGTCGGCCACCATCATGTCTGGCAGGTCGGCGGTCGACGCGTTCACGATCGATCGCCCCTGTTGATCGAGGCACACCATGCGCAAGGCGTCGTGCGGCAACATCTTGCTGACGATCGCTGAAAGCCGCGGCAACGCCGCGTCAACATCGATCGTGACGGCGAGCTCGCGGAGCAGTTCCAGCGAGCCATCGAAATACGCCACCTGAGAGTGCGAAAGGTGCGCCGCTCGTTGATCAATAGCCAGCATCGCGATAGCCCTCCGTGTTGTCGGCCATTGTGGGCGTTCGCACCGGCGGTCACAACCTCCGTTCGGGCGCATTCGCAGGCTCATAAGGCGCCATCAAACGCACTGGATCGGGTGTGTTGCGAGGACTCGGTCGGATGGGTTCCGATGGCGTAATAGGGGGCTCGAGACGACTTGGCAGGGCGGCTTGCGGGGACCCTTTCGGGCGTGGGCGTTCCGGGCTCAGCCGGCGTTCGAACTACTTCTTGGCACTGGTGCGTCGATGCGCCTCCATCCGAACAGTCGCGCGTCGACGGACCATTGGCCCGGTCCCAACATCGCTAGAGCTGCGGCAATGGTTCCTGCTAACAGGCCCACCAGTGGATGTTCGTGAACTCGCAGAACCTGCGACATCTCGACCAGGGCGACCACCGCTCCGGCCACGGGCGTCCACAGACCCACGACAAGGAGAAACCCAGCTGCGGCGAGTGGCGCGGAGCTGAGGGCGAGGGGTAACGATGGCTCGTGCCACAGCTTGAGGCCGCTATCGACAACGAGCACGGCGCCGACGACGCCGCGCATCAGCAGCAAACCAATGCCCGGCCAACTACCGGCGAATGTGGAGTAAAGTCGTCGCAACACGCACCTGACCGATTATTGGGTCGTGGCGGCGTGAAGCGAAGCCCCCTGCGGGGCAGGCGATATGACTCTTTAGGGTCATTGGCGACCGGTAGCGCGGGAGCGATGGGCGGGTGCTGTGAGCTAGAGCTCGATGATGCCCCTCTTGACGGCGATGATGGCGGCGTGCGTACGGTCGTTGGCGTCGAGTTTCGACAGAATGCTCTTGACTCGCCCTTTGACCGTGTCCTCTGTGACGCCGAGGTCACCCGCGATCTCCTTGTTCGCCTTCCCGGCGGCGATGAGGCGCAACACGACCAGTTCGGCGGGTGTCAGCGTCTCATCGCTGACATGCTGCGCGATCTGAAACGACGCCTCCGGCGACAGGCTCCTTTTGCCAGCATGGACCGTTCGGATAGTTTGCAGCAAATCTGAATGGAGCGTGTTCTTGAGCAGGTAGCCTTGCGCACCGGCCTTGACGGCGCGGAGGATGTGCGCGTCGCCCTCGTAGGTCGTGAGCACGATGATCTTCGCATCGTGAAACTCCGCGCGAATCGCGATGAGCGCATCGAGGCCATTCATCTCTGGCATCTGGAGGTCCATCAGCGTCACGTCGGGTCGATGGATCCGGAACTGCTGGATGGCCTCGCGACCGTTGGCGGCTTCTGCGACCATGGTCATATCGCCCTGGACTTCCAGAAAGCCGGCGATCCCCTCGCGCACCAGTTGATGGTCGTCTACCGCGAGAATCCGAATCGGCGAGCTGCCCCCGATCATCATGCAAGTTGTAGATCGACGCCGCCTCATACTGCAAGGATTCCTTCTACAGGTGGGTCTTCGCCAGGCGAGGGAGGATGTCGTCAGCCGTGTTGCGTCAGCGGAGATAGCCCAGTAGAGTATGGTCGCAGTGTCGGCTCCCCCGGTGCCGCACGCCGCACGGGATCACTGGCCGAGGCGAAAATGCAGTTGAGACGTGCCCTGGGGCGCCTTGCGATCGTCGGGGCGTCGCTGCTGTTTGCCTCCACCCCCGTCCTCGCATCAGATCTGTCCCTCACGATCAGCCAATACGCCCATACGTCGTGGAGAGTCCGCGACGGGTTCTCGCTGGGCGGCGTTTTCGCGATGGCCCAGACACCAGACGGCTACCTGTGGCTCGGGAACGGGTCCGGACTCTTTCATTTCGACGGCATGCGGTTCGCACAGTGGCAGCCGCCGGCTGGCGATCAACGGCCCATCGCGGGTGTCTACAGTCTGCTCTCCGCACGTGACGGCACTCTCTGGATCGGCACGTTTGACGGCCTCGCCAGCTGGCGTGACGGCCGCCTGACCTGGGTGCGAGAGTTCGACAAGGTGTTCGTCACGTCCATGCTCGAGGGCCGTGACGGCACCGTGTGGGCTGGCGCCATCACGCGCGCCGGGGGCCGGTTGTGTTCAGTACGAGATGGACGTGGCACCTGTTCCGGCGACGATGGCCGGTTCGGCGGGTTCGTCTGGAGCGTGCACGAAGACCACACGGGCACTTTGTGGGTGGGTGCCGATTCCGGCCTGTGGAAGTGGGCACCAGGCTCGCC
Organism: uncultured Acidobacteriota bacterium; assembly: GCA_963773005.1. Classification (GTDB taxonomy): domain Bacteria; phylum Acidobacteriota; class Vicinamibacteria; order Vicinamibacterales; family 2-12-FULL-66-21; genus DATBJJ01. The sequence continues at coordinate 558,065 of CAVYZR010000006.1, read as the reverse complement.
ATGGCGCTATCCGACCCCTGGAATGCGAGTTGGTGACCTGACCGCGTCCGAAGACGGCCAGCTCCTGATTGGCATCCGCGGCAAGCGACTGCGGCGCCTTATTGGCGACAAGGTCGACGTGTATCCGATGCGCCGCGCCGTCGCACCGGCCGCGCTGCTGCAGGACGACGATGTCGATTCGAACAAGCTGCTTCGCGACAGGAACGGCGCGCTCTGGATCGGCACAGAGCAGCGAGGGCTGGTCCATGTTCAACGCGGGCAGGCCGACACCTTTGCGAAATCGGATGGCTTGTCCGGCGACATCATCTGCGGCCTCTTCGAAGATCGTGAAGGAAACATCTGGGTGTCGACATCAGCCGGCCTCGACCGGTTCCGGGAGCTCCCAGTCACGAGTTATTCGAGGAAAGAGGGTTTGTCGAGCGATGGGATCGTGTCCGTCGTCGCGGCGACGGACGGGAGCCTGTGGCTCGCCGCACCGGTCGGGTTGACGCGCTGGAAGGACGGACAGACCACAATCTTTCGCAGGACGAGCGGCCTGCCGGATGATTCGGCGCAGGCACTCTTCGAGGATTCACGGAGACGGATCTGGGTCTTCACGAAGGGCGGACTTGCCTATTTCGACGGCAGCAGGTTCGTCGCCGTGCCCGGTGTTCCCAGCGAGGAGGTGTTCTCCATAACGGGAGACGAGGCGGGCAATCTGTGGCTCTCGGGAAATCGGGGACTGACGCACCTGCGCTCAGCACGCATAGTCGAGCATTTCCCCTGGTCAACGGTGCGACGCACGCAACAAGCGAAGGTCGTGCTGTCCGACAAGGGCGGAGTGTGGCTGTCGTTCTGGAACGATGGGGGCGTGGAGTACTTCAAGGACGGTCAACTCCGCGCCTCCTTCGGTGTCGCTGACGGCCTTGGAAAGGGAGTGGTTCCCGGAATTCAGCTGGACGAGGATGGGGCTCTCTGGGCGGCCACGGCGGGCGGCATCAGCCGGATCAAGGATGGCCATGTTGCCACGTTGACGAGCGCGAACGGTCTGCCCTGCGACACGATTCACGGGACGATGTGGGACGACAGCGGTGCGCTGTGGGCATCTGCCCAGTGCGGACTGATTCGCATCGCCCGGACCGAGCTGGAGACGTGGATCGCGCACCCGACGCGCCGGATTGAGACGACATTCTGGGATGCCGCAGACGGTGTGCAGCTCCAGACCGCACCCAGCAGTTATGGTCCCTTCGTCGCCAGGTCGGCAGATGGAAAGCTGTGGTTTGTGGGAACGGAAGGCATCCAGGTCGTCGACCCGCATCGCCTTTCGTTCAATACAGTCCCACCGCCGGTCCATGTCGAGCGTCTGATCGCGGATCACGAAATTCGATCGCAGCGCCTGCCCGGCGGCACCGCGGCGCCGAGCGTTCGACTGCCGCCGCGCGTCCGCGACCTGCAGATCGACTACACCGCACTCAGCCTGGTCGCGCCGGACAAGGTCCGCTTCAAGTACCGACTGGACGGGCAGGACAGTGACTGGAGAGAGGTCGTCAACGAGCGGCAGGTGCAGTATTCGAATCTGCATCCAGGCACGTACCGGTTCCGTGTCATCGCCGCCAACAACAGCGGTGTGTGGAACGAACAAGGCGACGTGCTCGAGTTCTCGATTGCGCCAGCGTATTACCAGACTGCCTGGTTCGGTGCGCTCTGCGCCGCGGGCGGGCTGGGCCTGCTCTGGGCTGGGTACCGGGTCCGGGTTCGGCAGCTGCATCACCGGTTCGAGATGGCGCTCGAGGCGCGTGTCAGCGAGCGCACCCGCATTGCGCGGGAGCTGCACGACACGTTGTTGCAAAGTTTCCACGGTTTGCTGCTTCGCTTTCAAACGGTGTCCCAGTTGTGGGCGGAGCGGCCGGAACTGGCGAAAGAAAAGCTCGACGGCGCGATCAACGAGGCCGCGAGGGCGATCACGGAGGGCCGAAATGCGGTGCAGGGATTGCGCGAGTCGACGGTAGGAACGAGGGACATCGCGGACGCGATCGACACGCTCGGAGCCGAGCTCACCGCTGCAGGCGGCGACCGTCAAGCGCCGCCGTTTCACGTCACCGTGGAAGGCGAACTCCGTCCGCTCCATCCCATTCTCCGCGACGACATCTACAAGATCACGACGGAGGCGCTCCGCAATGCGTTCTGGCACGCCGACGCGACGAACGTCGAGGTCGAGATCCGTTACGACCGCCAGCAGTTCCGGTTACGCGTGCAGGACGATGGCAAGGGGTTCGATGAAGCGCTGCTTCCTCGTCAGGCGGCTGCCGGCCACTACGGGGTGCCTGGGATGCGTGAGCGCGCCGCGCTCATGGGAGGCACACTCACGGTCTGGAGCAAGGAGGGCGCAGGCACGGCGGTCGAGCTCCGCATCCCGGCGCGGACCGCGTATGTGAAAACGCGAGAGCGGGGCTGGCTCTCGCGGGCGTTCGCTGGGAGCTCGGATTCCTGACGGTCTGCGGCAAGCCGGCCACAAACACGCCGACCGTTTACGGTCAGCCCGAGCACGTGCGCGCGTCGGTGTCGGATCGGAACCGCCAGATAGTCAACCGTTCGCGGTCACGGTGCGTCTCTTCCGCGTGCCGGCACGCTCGACGCGGACAGTCGCGACCACCACGAGCGTTTGCCGGACGTTTCGTACACCCTGCTGGCCGGAATCCGCAGCTCTAGTTCTGTCCCTGCGCCGACTTCGCTCCACACCGTCAGATTCCCTCCCATGACGGCGGCGCGCTCCGGCATGCCGCGCAGCCCGTAGTGTCCCTCTCTACCCTGAGCCGCGAGAACCCCTCGATCGATGCCCCTTCCGTCGTCTCTCACCCGTAAGCGGAATTCATCGTCGTCGTAGCGGATCTCGACCTCGACCAGTCCGGCCTGCGCGTGACGAAAAGCATTGCGCAGCGCTTCCGCCGCAATCTTGTAGATCTCGTCGCGAAGGATCGGGTGCAGGTCCCGCGGCTGTCCTTCGACCCCGACGCGGAATGTCGGGGGCAGGTTGGCGCTGGCGTCGGTCGCGAGCTCGTCGCCCAAGGTTCTGATCGCGACCGCGAGATCGTTGCGTTCGACGGTCGACGCTCGTAAGCCCTGCACCGCGTCCCGGCCTTCGGTGATCGCCTGGGCCGCGTGCGCGATCGCGCCATCGAGCTTCTCTTTCGCCTCGGTCGGACGATCGGGGAGGAGGTACGACGCCGTCTGGAATCGCAGCAACAGACCGTGGAAGCTCTGAAGCAGCGTGTCGTGAAGTTCCCTGGCGATTCGCGTGCGCTCTCCGACGCGCGCCTCGAGCGTCGCCTCGAACGCGTGCTGCACCTGGCGTATCCGGTACTGATACGCCGCCCACAGCAGCGCCAGAAACAGCAACCCGGCCGAGGCGCGAAACACGTTGGTTTTGTACCACGGAGGTGTGATAACGATCGGCAGCGACACTCCTGCTTCGTTCCACACGCCGTCGCTGTTCGAACCCTGCACGCGAAACACATACCTTCCGTGATCCAGGTATCGTGTACATCACTCGACGCTGGGTGCTGTCCACCTCGTTCCAGCCTTGAGCGGAACCCTCGAGTCGATAGCGATAGCGATTCTTGCGGGAGTCTGCGTAGCTCAAGGCCGCGAATTCAAACCAGATGAAATTTTGCCGATGGGACAGCGTCAAGGAGTCGGCATAGGGAATGGCCTTCTTGAGCACGGACTCAGCGCCGATCGGAACGACCTTGTCGTCGATTTTGAAGCCCGTGAGAACGACTGGGGGCACGAAGGAATTTTCGCGAATGTCTTCAGGGAAGAACGCGGTGACCCCTCCGTTGCCGCAGAAGAACATCTCGCCGGCGCGCCCTCGCTGGTAACAACTCCGCGCGAAGTCATTGCTCCGCAAGCCGTCGGAGACGTCGTAGTTCTTGAACTTCTCCGTCTGCGGATCGAAGCGGGAGATACCCCTCTTGCTGCTGATCCACAGTCTGCCGCCGGCATCCTCGAGAATACCCATGAGATCGTTGCTCGGCAGACCATCTGCTTCCGTGTAGCGCGTCACGACTTCATTCTGAGGATTGAATCGATAGAGACCCATTCCAGAGGCCAGCCAGAGTTTCCCGGTCCTGTCTTCGTGAATGGCTCCGATGCTGCCTCCCTGAAGCTTCTGAGGGTCACTCAGGCTGGGCGTGTAGTGCACGAACCTCTTGGTTTTATCGTCGAAGCGGCTCAGGATGCCGCCCCACGTCCCGAACCACAGGGTACCGAAACGATCGCGATGAATCGCCGAGACGCTGAATGGAAGGTCTTCCGACGCGCTTGGACCAAGCCGGTAGTTGGCGAATCGCTCCGTCACTGGATCAAAGTGGCTCACGCCGCCAAACTGTCCCACCCATAACCCGCCGCGTGGATCGTCATAGATACAGACGACCTCATTAGTCATCAGGCTGCCGGGGTCACCAGGGTCGTGCCGGTAGTGCTTGAACCGGCCGGTGCGTTCGTCGAACCGATCCAGACCGGTGCCCTGGCCTCCCACCCAGAGATAGCCGCGTGCATCTTTGAGAATGAAATTGACTTCAGGGCCCTTGCTGAGACCGTCTCGGCCGTCCGCGCCGGGAACATAGTGCGTGATGCGGCCGCTCTTGGGATCCAACCGATCGAGCGCGCGGGGGAACGAGCCGACCCACAGGACACCGTCGGAGTCCTCGTGGAGCGCGCTCACCTTGCCGGGAGAGAGACTATCGGGTTCTTCGGGACGATGGGTATAGTGGCTGAATTGTCTCTGCCGCAGATCGAGAATGTTCACTCCGCCATTAGCCGTGCCCACCCAAAGCAGCCCGGACCGATCGCGGTATAAGGACATCACGCTGTTATCGCTGAGACTGTCCGGATCGGTTCGAGCATGTTGGAAGAGGCGAGCGAAACGCTCGGTGCGCCTGTCGAAGTAGGAGAGACCCAAGCTGGACGCCACCCAGAAGCCATCCGTCCCCTCAGCGACAAATGTGCTGGAGTGCAGCAGTGTCGCGCCGGCGCCGAGCGGATACTCCGTGAACCGCTTGGTTTGGCGGTTGTATTTGACCAGACCGACGGTTGGGGCGGAGGCGAGCAGCCAGAAATCGTCGTGGCTGTCTTCGTACACGTCATACACGGCCAGACCGGCGATGATCGGAACAGGACCCGTGATCTGCCCCGTCTGGACGTTCACGTGAAACAGGCCGCGGTCGCCAACGAACCAGATCTCCCCGCGCTTGTCTTCGATGACGCGCCTGACCCACCCCACGAACTGACCCGCGCTGTCATTCAGGTAGTTCGTGAATGTCTCGGTCGCCGGGTCGAACCTGTCCAGACCGCTGTCCAGGGTAGCGAACCATAAATGGCCGCGACGGTCGACGGTCACGCTCGAAAGCGAATCGCCGCTGAAGCTCTTCGGATTCTTCGGATCGTGAAAATACCGAGTGGTACGTTCGGTCCTGGGGTCGAATCTGTTGATGCCGGGGTACGCGGCAACCCACAAATACCCTTGGTCGTCTTCGAACACCGTGCGAATGAAATTGTGGCTTAAACTCGCGGGATTCTTGGGGTCGTTCTTGTATACGACGAACGAGTCGCCATCATAGCGGTTGAGGCCCTCTCCGGTGGCAAACCACATGAACCCACGGCGATCCTGCAGAATGGCCACGACGTTGTCCTGTGCCAGGCCATCTTTGGTGGTGAGGTGGCTGAATTTGAGGTCGCGCGGCAGAGGGTGGTCGCCTGCCGCGTGTCGGATGACGGACTGACCTCCAGGCGCGGCGGTCTGCGCGAGCGCAAATTGCCAATCGCCGGTCGCAGCCAGCACGATCAGTACGAACGGGAATGCAAGGCAATTCCGACGCCTGGCCGTCAGGATCCGCATGGCAGTCATGGCTCGATCTTCGTCTCCCCGGTGCAGACGGCTGATACTGCAAGCATAGTCGACGTGGCCCGTGGCGGAGCGTACGCTGACGACGCTGCGCTCTTCGGTGCGGAGGCGCCGGGCGCGCGCCGCATCGGAGAGCGTTGAGCGCTGGCGAACCGTTCGTCGGGTGGCTCGGCGCAACGAATCAAGTACGACGACTTGGGCCCGGGCTCTCCACGGGTAGCGGGCTTCTCGTAGGTGGCGCGTACACATGACGTGTTCCGGGCTTCGTTCCCGTAGCCAACGTCCAGTTACTGATTCGCACATTGGCGGTGTTGTCTTCGTTGTTCATAACCCCTCCGTCGCCGTTCACGTCGCCCAAGCCGATTACGCGGTGGCAGATTCCTCGAGTCGGTACTTGCGAACGCGAAGGTGAAGCTGCGTGCAGTAGCCCTCCGTGTTGTCGGCCATTGTGGGCGTTCGCACCGGCGGTCACAACCTCCGTTCGGGCGCATTCATGCGCTCACAAATCGTCTTTGGGGCGACTGATTCGGGGGGTCTTGCGGAGACTCTTTCGGGTAGGGGGCCGCTGGCGTTGGCCGGACAATTCAAGGACGGTGCGATGGGTTCGAGGTCGTGGAAGACGCCGCACTCAGTGCGCGTTCGAATGCGACTGGCGCGGTGGTGCTTCGATGCGCTTCCATCCGAAGAGCCGGGCGTCGATCGACAACCGGCCGGGTCCGAGCATGGTCAGCGCGCCGGCGATCGTTGCCGCCAGAAGACGCCCAACTGGATGTTCGCCCGTCGCGACGATCTCGGAGATCGCAACGACGGCAACCGCCGCTCCAGCGACGGGCGTCCATAAACCCGCGATGAGAAGGAGCGCCGCCAGTGCGAGCGACCCGTAGGCGACGATTATGTGCACCGGCGGATCGCTCGATAGCTTCGGGCCGGCGTGCCAGAGAACGACGACGCCAACGACCAGTCGCATCAGCAGCAAGGCGATCCCTGGCCGGCCGCCGGCGAACGTTGAATACAGGCGTCGCAACAGATACCTCGACACGATTATCCGTTGTGGCGGCGCAACGGCGCGGCCCCCGGCCGGGTCGTGTGAGTGACTCTTTAGGGTCGGCGGCGACAGGTGATCGCCGCGTGCGTCCGGTCCTTGGCATCCAGTTTGGGAAGAACGCTCTCGAGTCGCCCTTTGACGGTGTCCCCGGCTTCTCTCCGCACTCCCAGCTGATCAGGGCGGCACGTTCCGCGTGCCGCGCAATCCGTAGTGTGCCTCGAGTCCTGCCGGGCGAATCGGTTCAAGGCCAGAGGTCAACTCGATTGATTCGTGCTCGAATTCGCGAACGGGTGACACATGCTGACAGCGATGGTCCGACGATCAGTAAATGCGGTCCTTTGCGATCACGTCGTCAGGATGCTTCTGAGGCAAGGCGCGGCAAGAGAGTCGGTCAGCTGGCTTCCGCCGACCATTGCAATTTGGGGCCTCGCATCCCCTTGGGCAGTTCCAACCCGACGCGATAGCGTGACAGCGCATTGCCGCGATCGTTGCCGAGGGAACCTAGCCTGAGTTATTCACTGGCCGAGCCACGCTGCAAGTGGTTCCTATCTCTTCGCGGCTTCCACGATCGTCGCCTGGAGATCGGCGAGCGTTCGCAGGCGTCCTTCTCGGGACGCCTTGTTGTACGCGAGGTCGAGATACAACAGCATAAAGACGCCGGTCTCAGCGTCGACGCCGAGCAGCGCGATCGGGCCCACAACTGTGGAGCGACCCGCCGTTGCGTCGGCCGAGTCCGGAACGCCATGCCCGAAGGGGTCGCCCGCAAGCCCCCCACCAAGCCGTCTCAAGCCACACGAGTAAGTCGTCAGAAGCCATCTACTGAGTCGGCGCACGCCACCCTACTAGGTCGTCTTCATGAGGCCTTATGAGCCGACGAACGTGCCCGAAAGGAGGTTGTGGCCGGCGGCGTGAGCGCCCAGAATCGCCGAGAACAGTGAGGGCTAACGCGATGCTGGCTATTGATGAAACAGCGGCGCACCTTTCGCACTCTCAGGGCGCATATTTCGATGGCTCGCTGGAACTACTCCGCGAGCTCGCCGTCACCAGCGATGTCGACGTAAGTATTTCGCGCATTTGCACCCGTTTTCCGCCGTCGGAGCGCGGCATCCCTGTTGCCCTTCCAATGGCCATCGCTGCAGCGATCCAGGAGGGAGCCAAAACCAGCGGCTCGATCGGTGAGCGGATTCAGCTGCCGAACTTGGAGCGGACGATGGCCCAAAATCGTGTTGCTGTCCCTGCAGTCGCCGCAGCGTTTGCCGTTCTGTTTTTTGGCCTCGGAAGTTTCCTCGGGGCGCTCCCCAGCGTCGACCCACAACATGAATTGGGGACCCTGCGCGCAGACGTCGCTCTGTTGCGCAAACAACAAGCGCTCGCGCCGACCGGCACCCCCGGCATTCCGCCAACGCCTCCTGTTGTCGAGGCCCCCGTATTCGATCCCGAGAAGCGCGCCGCCTTCGTCGCCGATGTCAAGCGTCAGCTCCAGACCGAAATGGGCCTGTTGCCCCTGACGCTGATTCGCGATCGCCGGCACAGTTTCGTCGAGCTCTATTCATACGACAACGCCGGTGCCAGCAGCTACGGCACCGCCGGCTACCTAGGCCACGGCTATTTCATCACGGTCAAACATGCCGTTGTTGCCTTGGGTCAGGAAGGTACCTCCGATCCGCGCGTCATCAACTCCATCACGTTGACGATCGGCGGACGTCCGATCAGCGCGCGCGTGGTTGATGCCGGCGATGCTCGCGTCGAGGTCGACCCAGGCGACTGGGCGATCCTCAAGGTCAAGGAGGACATCGATCTCCCGGCATTGAATGTCGTGCTGAACTATCAGTTCGAGTTTGCCGATCCGATCTTCCGTCTGGGCAACGACTACTCTAAGGGGATCGTCGTCTCGACCGGGTACGTGGGCCAGCGGACTCCCAACAAGCTGGTCACCTCTTTGACGGACGGCCACCCCGGCGTCTCCGGCGGCGGTGTGCTGAACGCCGAGGGTCGGCTCGTGGGCATTCCCATCGGGCGAATGGACGGGGATTTCCGATTCTCGTTCATTCTTCCGCTTCGCGACGAGATGTTTCAGAAGGTGAAGTAGTACGGTCTGACTCGCGTGATCCCGTCGCGCACCAGTGGATGGTCGTCGATGGTGAGAATGCGAATTGGAGCTGCCGGTCATGACCCATCTCCTCGTACGTTTGCCGGCGGCTTAGGTGCAAACAACCGTGACCACCACGTGCGCCTCGGGGGTGTCGCGTAAGCGATGCTCGCGGGAAGGTGCAGCTCCACCTCTGTCCCTGCACCCGCTTCGCTCCACACCGCCAATTTCCCCCCGATCAGTGCAGCGCGTTCCGGCATACCGCGCAGGCCGTAGTGTCCTTCCAGACCTTGGTTTGCGAGCACCACCGGATCGATTCCCTCGCCATCGTCACGCACGCGCAGGCGGAATTGCTCATTGTCATAGCGGATCTCGACTTCGACCCGTCCGGCATGCGCGTGCCGCAAGGCATTCCGAAGTGCTTCCGCAGCAATCTTGTAGACCTCGTCACGTACGATCGGGTGTAGATCTCGAGTCTGGCCCTCGACTCCAACACTGAATGTGGGCGGCTGGTCGGCGCTCGCGTGGGTCGCCAGCTCGTCCCCAAGGGTTCGGATTGCCACCGCGAGATCGTTGCGTTCGACGGTCGACGCCCGCAAGCCCTGCACCGCGTCGCGCCCTTCAGTGATTGCCTTTGCCGCGTGTTGAATCGCCCCATCCAGTTTCTCCTTCGCCTCGGCCGGGCGCTCCGGCAGCAGGTACGACACCGTCTGGAATCGCAACAGCAATCCGTGGAAGCCTTGCAGCAGCGTATCGTGCAGCTCGCGCGCGATCCGGGTCCGTTCGTGGACCCGGGCGTCGAGCGCCATGTCGAATTGGTGTTGGAGGTGCCGGAGCCTCCGCTGGTAGCCCGACCACAGCACGAACAGCCCGCCGCCGACGCACAGGGCGCGAAACCAGTTCGTCTGGTAGTACGCCGGCTCCACCGAGAACGCCAGCGAGTCGCCCTGCTCGTTCCAGACGCCGCTGTTGTTGGAGGCAATCACGCGGAAGCGATAGGTCCCGGGGCCGAGATTCGAGTACTGGACGCGGCGATCGTTGACGACCTCCCGCCAGGCGTGATCCTGACCCTCCAGCCTGTACTTGAAGCGGATCTTTTCCGGCGCCACGAGGCTGAGCGCCGTATAGTCGATCTCCACGTCGCGCACGAGCGGTGGCAGTCGAAGGTTCGCCACCGGCGTGCCGCCGGGCAGGCGCTGCCACCGCACCGTGTTATCCGACGTGAGCCGCTTGACGTACACCGGTGGCCGTAGCGGATTGGACGCGAGGTGCTGCGGGTCGAGTACCTGAACGCCCTCACCCGCGACGAACCACAGCTTGCCATCGGTCGACCGCGAGATGAGGGGCGCATAGCTGGTCGGCGCGAGCGCCCGGAGCTTTGCCCCATCCGCTGCATCCCAGAGCGTCGTCTGGACACGGTGCGCCGGCTGAGCGATCCACGCGTCCAGCTCGGGCCGCGTGATGCGAAAGACGCCGCAGGCCGCGTACACCCACAACGAACGACGGTCGTCCTGTACCGTCCCGTGGATCGTGTCGCAGGGCAGACCGTTTCTGCTCGTCAGCGTCGCGACGTGGCCGTCTTTGATCCGGCTCAGGCCGCCCTCCTCCGTGGACGCCCAGAGCGCGCCGTCACTATCCAGCGCGAGGCCGGGCACGTGGCCCTTGCCCAGCCCATCCCTGACGGAGTAGGAGGCGCGGACCTGACCGTCCTTGAAATACATCACGCCGCCATCCGTCCAGAAGGACAGCCATACCCCGCCTTTGTCCGAGACCACCACCTTCGCACGCGACTGGCCGATGGTCGACCAGGGGATGTTTTCGACCACGTGGCCTGCCCGCAGGTGCGTCAGTCCCGCATCGCCCGAGAGCCACAGGTTGCCCGACTCGTCCCCGGTGATCGAGAACACCTGTGTGCTGGAGACGCCGGGCACGGGCACGAACCTCTTCCCGTCGAGATACGCCAGGCCGCCGTTCGTGAACACCCAGATGCGACCGCGCGGGTCCTCGTACAGCGACTGCGTCGCGGCATCCGGCAGGCCGCTCGTCTTCCGGAACGTCGTGAACTGTCCGTCCTTCCACCGCATCAACCCCTCGCGTGCGGCGAGCCACACGCTGCCGTCGGTGGCCCCCAGCACGGATACGACCGCATCAGTGAGCAACCCCTGTTTCGTCGAGAAGGTCGCTATCGAAGATCGTCGGAACCGATCGAGTCCGCCAGTCGTGGCCACCCAGATGGTCCCTTCGCGATCTTCGAAGAGACTGCAGCTGATGTTGCCGGCCAGACCATCCGACATCGCGAAGGTGTCAGCCCGCCCCCGGAACGCATGGACCAGGCCTCGGCCCGCCGTGGCGATCCAGAGTCCTCCATCGCGGTCCCGCAGCAGCTTGTTCGAATCGACCTCGGCGTCCTGGAGGGGCGTCATCGGCCTGCTGGCGCTGCGAATCGGATACGGCTCGATCCTGTCGTCAATCAACTGCTTGAGCGCCCTGTCCCGGATGCCAATCACGAGACGTCCGTCGTCACCCTGGCTCAAGTCGCCGATCTGCAGTCCCGGAATCGGATAACGCTTCGGCGCGCCGGGTGCCCATCGCCACAGGCCAGAGTCCGCACCCACCCAGAGCGTGCCGGCGTCGTCCTCATGGAAGCTCCAGACGAATCGGCCGAACATGCCGGACAGGCCATCTCCTCCGGAACAGGTGGCACGACCTCCTCGTACTGCACAGAGATGACCGCCGTGGTCGCTCATCCCGCCGACCCACACCGTCCCGTGACGGTCCTCGAGCAGCGATGTCACGTACACTCCATCGAGCTCGTGGAGCCGGGTCAGGCGCCCGTCGTGCCAGCTCGACAGGCCGGCAAAAGTACCGATCCAGAGCGTGCCATCACGTGCGGCGAGAAGGCTGTAGATGTTCCTGGCTGGCAGCTGCTCACCGTCCGGGGGGTGCCACTCGACGAAGCTCACGCCGTCGAAACGAAACAACCCGAACTCGCTCCCCAGCCAGAGGTACCCGTCGGGTGTCTGGGCCATCGCGTAGACGTTGCCCAGGGAGAACCCGCCACGGACCGTCCAGGAGGTGTGCGCGTATTGGCTCACTTCGAGCGATGGATCGAGCGCAGCCGCGGCACTCGCTGGGAGGAGCGTGACGGCCACCAGCGCGGCGACCCGTTTCATGCGCCACATTCGCGTCACTCTTAGACTGCATCCGTCATCGGCGAGGCTGTCGAGGAGGGGGAGGACGATGGGAGCCGCCGACCGGACTAGTCTAGCATTCGCCGACCCTGAAGCCGCCGGTATCGAGCCCACTCGGTCGCGATGAACCGCGTGACTGGTCTCCAACCGCTGGAACACCTAAACCCTTGCACATGCCGCCTCGGCTCATTCGTGTCGCCCGGCGTGTGGGCGAGCACGGGATCGAGGTGAGGGAGCCGACGCTGAATTGCGCGCGGCTCTCGCTAACTGCGCCGGCTACGTCGCGGAGGGCGAGACCATCGTGCGTCTCATCGACCGGCTTGTCACGAGCGTGGACTCGCTGCCGGCACTCGATCAAGTGGTCTGCTGGTTGTTGGCTGGGACGGCGCTTGTTGACATCTGGACGTCAGGGCACGCGGTGTCGAACTGCCGAGGGTCAGGACCACGTTCCGTCCATTACGCGTGCGCTCCGCGGCCCGTTTCTCCTGCCGCTGTTCGCATCGCTCCTTCCCCAGAAGATCGGAGGCGCAGTCCTAGTTAGACACAGCGCAGGCAGATGAAGCCAGATGGAGCGAGATCGTCCGAGCGTCCGGGTTTGGGCGTGATCCGATTCGGTGGCCATCTTTTCCAAGGGATACGACAGGTCCAGCGTCGCTGCGAACGGTTCGCTCGAACAACAGGATGATGCGCGAAGTGAATCTCGCGCGTGCTGCCAATCAGGGCCCTTCTTTGTGTCAAGAGCAGCAGACGACGCCGGGAGCTTGGCTTACGTTGTGTGGGGATTGACTTTGGCCGACCACTGCGACTTCCGCCCGCGCATGCCCACGGGCAGCGCAAGCCCGACGCGATGGCGCGACATGCCGTTACCGCGATCGAAGTTGGCGAGCATGAGGGCAGCCGCATCGGCGTACGGCACGACCATCTGGGGAATCAGCGACGCAAAGACCGGCAGCAGCAACGGGCGCGGCAGAGCGCGAGCGAATGCGGGGATGTGAACGGGCAGGAGGTCGATCGAAACCCGCAGCCGGTCCAGGCCGAGCGCCGGCTCATCGACCATGGGCCCGGGACAGAGAAGCCGCCAGTCCAGTCGCGAGCGGCGCAATCGCTCCAGGTTGATCTGGTGCGGCCAGTACGTGGACTTCACCTTGGGCAGCTCGACGCCGCGACGGCCGGACGAGTCGATGTCGAGGAGCGCCACGCCCGCCAGGAACCAGCAGACGGGCTGCTCCGCCGGAGGAAGCGAGTCCACCGCGGTGACGAGGCGGTCGAACAAGCCGACGAACGTGTCGCCGTCGGCGACGTGGCCGGCGCAATTGATCAGCGCGTCGTGCCCTCTGACCAGGTCGAGCGGCACGGGCGCGCTGAGATCGCCTGTGTGGACGGACACCCGCCCACGCGCTTCGGCCGGCAGCTTGGACGGCGTGCGGACGAACACCGTGACCTCGTGGTCGGCGGCGACCGCCTGGCGAAGGACGTGCCGACCGAGGGACCCGGTGGCGCCCAGGATGAGGAGGCGGGACATCACATACTCCAGCGATTACGCCTCGTCCGGTTCCAGCCGAATCGTCGCTCGGTATTCGGGGAGCGCGGCGGGCTCCGCTTCGGCGTGAGCGTGCTTCATCTCGAAGTGCCACTTCCAGATCTCGTAGATCGCCGGATAGACGACGAGCTCGAGGACGAACGATGTGAAGATGCCGCCCACCATCGGCGCGGCAATCCGCTTCCACACGTCGGACCCGGTGCCGGTGGCCCACATGATCGGGATGAGCCCGACGAACATCGTCGCCACCGTCATCACCTTCGGGCGCAGTCGCTTCGCCGCGCCTTCGACGATCGTCGCCTGGAGATCGGCGAGCGTTCGCAGGCGCCCTTCGCGCGACGCCTTCGCGTACGCCAGGTCGAGATACAGCAGCATGAAGACGCCGGTCTGGGCGTCGACGCCGAGCAGCGCGATCAGCCCGACCCAGACGGCGATGCTCATGTTGTAGCCGAGCAGATAGAGGTACCAGACGGCGCCGACGGCCGAGAACGGCACGGCCAGCAACACGATCGACGTCTTCACGAGCGACCGCGTGTTCAGGTACAGAAGCACGCACACGAGGAACAGCGTGAACGGGATGATGTACGCGAGACGCGCGCGCACGCGGGCCATTGCTTCGTACTGGCCGCTCCAGAGCACCGCGTAGCCGGGCGGCAGCTTCACCTGCTCGCGCACGACGCGGCTCGCCTCGTCCACGTAGCTGCTGATGTCGCGGCCGGCGACGTCCACGAAGACGTATCCGGTGAGCAGCCCGTCCTCGTCGCGGATCATCGCGGGCCCTGTCGCGACCTTCACGCGCGCCAGCTCGCCGAGCGGGATCTGCCGCTGTCCATCCGACGCCGGCACGAGCACGCGCGCGAGCGCGTCGGTGTCGGATCGGAAATCGCGCATGTAGCGGACGTTCACCGGATAACGCTCGCGCCCCTCGATCGTGGTGGTCACGTTCTCGCCGCCGATCGCGTTCTGCACCACGCTCTGCGCCGCCTCGACGCTCAAGCCGTAGCGCGCGAGCGCGTCGCGGTTCCACTCGATGTCGAGGAAGAACCCGCCGCCGGTGCGTTCCGCGAACACATTGCGCGTGCCAGTCACGGCAGGGAGCGCCGCCTCGATCGCCGTGCCGATCTTGTCGATCTCGGCGAAGTCGGCGCCCGAAATCTTCAGCCCGACTGGCGTGCGGATCCCGGTCGTCAGCATGTCCATCCGCCCCTTGATCGGCATCGTCCAGGCGTTCGACACTCCGGGATACGTCAGCGCGGCGTTCATGTCCTCGACCAGCTGCTCCTCGGAGATGTGATCGGGCGTGACGTGCCGCAGCACGCGCTTCATCCATTCCGGCGCCCAGCCGGAGTACCACGTCTCGACACGGCGCCACTCAGACGTCGGCTTGAGCGTGATCACCGTCTCGAGCATCGAGAGCGGTGCGGGATCGGTGCTGGTGTCGGCGCGCCCCGCCTTGCCGAGCACGTGATCGACCTCGGGGAACTGCTTGATCGCCCGGTCGCTCACCTGCAGCAGCTTCTGCGCCTCGCCGATCGAGATGCCGGGCATCGTCGTCGGCATGTAGAACAGCGACCCCTCGTGGAGCGGCGGCATGAACTCCGATCCGAGGTGCGTGAACACCGGCACCGTGACGACGAGGAGTGCCGCGGCGCCGCCGATCACCGACCATTTCCACCGCAGCGACCAGCGGACCACCGGCTCGTACACCCGCATGAGGAAGCGGCTGATCGGATGCGAATCCTCGGACCGGATGCGGCCGACGACCACCGCATTCGTCGCCCGGCAGAGCCACGCGGGCCGGAACTCGAACCGCCGCACGCGTGTGAAGAGCACGCGCAGCGCCGGGTCGAGCGTGATCGCGAGGACCGCCGCCACGAGCATCGTGAGCGTCTTGGTGTAGGCGAGCGGCGTGAACATCCGCCCTTCCTGCGCCTCGAGCGTCAGCACCGGAAGGAACGACACCGCGATCACGAGCATGGCGAAGAAGCTCGCCGGTGCCACTTCCTTGACCGCCTCGAGGACGACCGCGTGATAGTCGCGCGTCGAGCCGTCGCGCTGCGCCTGCTCGAGCTTCTTGTGCGTCTGCTCCACGACGACGATCGCCGCGTCCACGAGCTCGCCGATCGCGATCGCGATGCCACCGAGCGACATGATGTTCGCCGTGATCCCCATCGCGCGGAACGGGATGAACGCGACGAGCACGGCAACCGGAATCGTGATGATCGGGATGAGCGCGCTCGGCACGTGCCACAGGAACAGCAGCACGATGAAGACCACGGCGAGCACCACTTCGACGAGCGTCTCGCGCACGTTGTCGATCGCGCGGCGGATCAGCGCCGAGCGATCGTAGATCGGGGTGATCTCCATGCCGGGCGGCAAGCCCGGCTCGATCTGGCGGATGCGCTCCTTGACGCGATCGATCACGTCGACCGCGTTCTCTCCCTGGCGCATCACGACGATGCCCGACACGACTTCGCCGGCACCGTCCAGATCCGCCACGCCGCGCCGCAGATCCGGGCCGACCGTCACCTGGCCGATGTCGCGAATCCGGATCGGTGTGCCGCTCTCGCTGGCGGACACGACGATGCTCTCGAAGTCGGCGATCGACTTCGCGTAGCCGCGGCCGCGCACCATGTACTCGGTGCCACCGAACTCGATGAGCCGACCGCCAGTCTCGACGTTGCCGCCGCGCACCGCCTCGACGACGCGCTGGATCGAGAGGCCGTAGTTCCGCAGCCGGTTCGGGTCCACGTTCACCTGGTACTGCTTGCCGAACCCGCCGAGCGAGGCCACCTCGGCGACGCCGGGCACCGCCTTCAGGTGGTACCGCAGGTGCCAGTCCTGGTACGAGCGCAGATCCGCCAGGCTGTGTCGGCCCGAGCGGTCCACGAGCGCGTACTGGAACACCCAGCCGAGACCGGTCGCGTCGGGCCCGAGCTCGGTCCGCGAATCGGGCGGCAGCCGCGACAGCACGCCCGAGAGGTACTCCAGCGTCCGCGTGCGCGCCCAGTAAGTGTCGGTACCGTCCTCGAAGACCACGTAGACGAACGAGTAGCCGAAATCGGAGACGCCACGGACCGCGCGCACGTGCGGGGCGCCGAGCATCGCCGTCACGATCGGATACGTGACCTGCGCTTCGATGAGGTCGGGGCTGCGATCCCACCGCGAGTAGACGATGACCTGCGTGTCGCCGATATCGGGGATCGCGTCGAGCGGCACGTGCCGCAGCGCGAGCGCGCCGGCGAGCGTCGCGGCGCCCACGAGCAGCAGGACGAGGAACTTGTTCTTGACCGAAAAGTCGATGATGCGCTCGATCATGGCTTCGCGACCGCCTTCATGCGGCTCTCGGAATCGACGAAGAAGGTCCCTGAGATTACGATCCGCTCGCCGGGCATGAGCCCTTTCGTCACCTCGACGTCGTCGCCGATGCGCGACCCCGTCTCGACCAGCCGCGGCTCGAAGTGCGCGTCGCCGCACTCGACGAACACCGTCTTGCGCAGCCCGGAGTCCACGATCGCATCCGCCGGCACGACGAGCGCCGGCGGGAAGTTGACCGGAAACTCGACGTCGACGAACATGCCGGGCTTGAGCGCCCGCTGTGGGTTCGCCGCCTCGAGCCGCACCTTCAGCGTCAGCGTCGCCTCGTCGAAGATCGGCTCCGACGGGCTCACCGTCGCCGGCAGGGTCAGGTGTTGGTCCGCCGTGGTGATCCGCGCCGAGACGCTGCGACGGATCAACGGCAGCTGGTCGCGGTACACGTCGGCGAGAATCCACACGCGGTTCAGATCCGCGATGCGGTAGAACTCGAAGCCGCGATCGAACCGGAGCCCGGGCGAGATGTTCCGCTTCAGCACGAAGCCGTCCACTGGTGACTCGACGCGGATGTCATGCACGATCTCACGGCGCTTGGCCATCTCCCTGAGCTGCGAGTTGGGAACGCCCAGGTTGCGAAGCCCGTCGGCGATCCGTTCGATTTCTTCGACCGCGCTCCGCGAGCCGTGCGCCTGCGGTGGCGCGCTCCCTTGCGTGCTCGCCGCCCGGTAGAGCATCTCGAGGCCGCTGTAGAACGACTGCTGCGCCATTTCGAACTGGGCATCGGCCGCGAAGAACGACGCGAGCACCTGGTCCTTCCTCACGGTGTCGCCCGCCGTGACGCCTTCAACGTCGCGGGTCCAGCCGCTGACGGCGGCGATGATCGGATACGTCCGGTTCTCGTCGGCGACGATGCGTCCGGTCGTCCGCAGCAGCCGGGTGCCGGCCAGGCGCCTGACGACGCCGAGCCGAACCCCGATCGCCTGCTGCTGCTCGGGACTCACCTGCACCGCGCCCTGCGGCCGCGCGTGCGGCGCGGCGTCGCTGCCGGTTGCGCCGTCCTGGTGAGGCGCCTCGAGGTCCATGCCGCAGATCGGGCAGGTGCCAGGATGGTCGCTGTGATGTTCGGGGTGCATCGGACAGGTGTAGACGGTTGCGGCACGTTCGCTCGGGTGCGGCGCGGCGTTGTCGCCGGTTGCGCCGTCCTGGCGCTGCGCTTCGACTAGACGCATGCCGCACATCGGGCAGTCGCCGGGATGGTCACTGTGGTAGTCCGGATGCATCGGACAGGTGTAGACGGTTGCGACGCGCGGGCCCGAGCGCGCCGCAGCGGGCTGGTGCGCCCACCACCCGCCGCCGGCGAACGCGCCGGCGGCGAGCGAAAGAGCGACAACCGTGATAGCAATAATCCGTTTCATTGGCGTGTTCTCCTCACGCGCCCGTTAAGAAGTACGACTGCACCATCAGGGATCATTGCTCTTTTCCTCCCGGCGTCATCGACCCATGCGGGCCAGCCATCGGACCGCCGAGGGCCTTCTCGTGGAGAGACTTGTAGACGCGCTCTCGCTCGGCAGCCTCCTCGGTAGACAGGGTCCGTGGCTTCGGCGGCTTCTCGTAACTGTCATACTCGTAGCCGAGCTGCGCGGTGCGGTCACTCGAGCTGACCGGCAGATCCACGCGCTTGCCGCTTCTGTCCCCGTACGCGAACTTGCGATTCAGGTAGTTGGGATCGGTCGGATTCGTGTTGCCGAGCCGATTCCAGCTTTCCCACAGGCGATCGATGTTGGCGTGATGGAGATAGAAGATCGGGTCGCCCCCGACGGTGGAGAATTCGGCCATGTCGCCACCGAGGGCGAAATGGGTGAAGAAGTGGGGGTTCTGATCGAGCCGCGGATTGAATCCAAGGTTGCCCGTCGGCGAGTTGATGTAGAACTTCTCGTTCAGGGCGTCCAGGTTAATCCAGTCCCTGTAGAGGGTGTCGATCCGTTCGCCACCGTTGACCCAGAACCAGCGCGTTCCGTTGTACAGCGGGCTGCCTGGCTGACGGAACACGGCCGGGACGATGAGATCGTCGGGGTTTCCAGTGATCGGGTTCCAGTACGGAAGCGTGAAATCCTCGTCGTGCAACACCTCACGAATGACACCCTCGAGCTGAGCAAGCATCAGTCGGTGCCACGGCAGGAAATACCACTGCTGGTACTGCTCAGGGTTGGACGGATTGTATGGGTGGGCCTGGCAGCCGTTCCATACGGCGGCGGCGTCGGCTTGATACTCCTTCGGAAGTGTGGCGATGACCTCAGCCTTCTTCTTTTCCGACAAATCCCACAGGGCCGCCGGGAAGCCTTTGACCCAATGGGTATACCACCACCAATTCCAGGAATGTTGATCGTAGGCCGGCAAGGTCCTCATGATCTCGACCGCGCGCGCGTATTTCGCCAGCATCACCTGGCCTTCCGGGCTGTTGACGTTGTAGCGCGTGGAGAGCTTCTTCGCGCCGTTGGACGGCGCCGCCACGTCCGTCGCAGGAGCGCTCACCTTCACGATCGAGGCAGCGCCCGTGCTTGTTTCGGAAGCCACCGGTGCAGCCTTCGTCGCGGCCGTCGGCAGAGGCGGATTGAAAGGCTGCAGGTCGAGGATGTCGTGGTTCACCGTGTGGGTTGCGAGCGTCGGGTCGAGGAATACCAGCGCCCCGGCGGACTGGATCATCCCGCTCACCAGGTGAAGGCGATTGCCGATCACCGCACCTGCGACGCCGTGACGCGGCATCGGCATCGGTGGCAGCGTGCTCCACGAATTCGTCAGGGGGTCGTACGCCTCGATCGCTCGAAACGCGCCGACGAGCTGTTGGGTGGTGACTTCACCGCCGGCCACGTAGATTCTGCGGCCGTCCGTTCCTGTGACGCCTCCGCTTCGAGCGGTTGGCATCCGCTCTTTGGGAAGATTCCACGTGTCCGAGAGGGGGTCGTACTCCTCGACGACGTCCGTGTTCGTGGCGGCCAGGATGAAGCCATGACCGGTGCGGCCGCCGATGACGTAAATCTTGCCGTTGACCGCAGCGCCGAACGCGTGGTTGCGCGC
Organism: uncultured Acidobacteriota bacterium; assembly: GCA_963773005.1. GTDB lineage: Bacteria > Acidobacteriota > Vicinamibacteria > Vicinamibacterales > 2-12-FULL-66-21 > DATBJJ01. Next base: position 537,929 of record CAVYZR010000006.1, on the reverse strand, counting down.
CACCGACATCGGCTGGCGGGTCTCCCACTTGTTCGTGGCGGGGTCGTACACTTCGTTGACGCTGAGAACCCGCGATGGTCCGAAGGCGGTGAAGAACGGGTCCTGTGATTCAAGACGGCCGCGCGAATCATCGAGTACCCGCCCTTCCATCGTCGTGGCGCCGCCGATCGTGTAGATCTTGCCGCCGACTTCGACCGCCACCGCGGACCCACGCCTGGTGGGCAGCGGCGCCAGCGACTTCCAGGTATCGGCGACCGGATCGTATTGCCACGCGTTGTCGATCGGCTGCCATGCAGCGCCAAGCGGGAGAGCGGTGTCCGCCGGCGGCACGAAGCCGCCCATCACGTAGATCTTGCCGTTGGCAGCGGCCAGTGCCGCATGGTGCGCGGGCCTCGGCATCGGCTGTTTCTTCGTCCACTTGTCGGTCGCTGGGTCGTACTCGTAGGTGACGCCCCCAGCCTTGCCGTCGTTCCAGCCGCCAATCACGTACAGTTTGCCGTTCGCGGCAACGCCGTACAGCTCCTCATCCGGCTCCGGGAATGGTGCGCCCTTCTTCCAGGGCGACGCGGGCATCTGAGCCAGCGCGGTCGTGACGAACACGAGGCTGGCGATTGTCGCGGCAACCGCTGCGGTTGCCCGTCTTAATACTGTCGACATGAAGCTCTCCTTCAAACTAGTTGACGATTAATAAGGTCTTCTCTTGCGCTGAGGATCTCGCCGAACGTCAGCGCGTTGACGTCGGTCATCGGTCCCTGGAAGGCGCCGGCGCCGCGCTCGTCGCAGCGGACGTCGACGGCATCCCGAACTGCAGCTCAAGGATGTCGTGCATCGCGGTGTGCGTGGAAAGCGTCGGGTCGAGGAACGTTAGCGCCCCGGCCGACTGGATCATCCCGCTCACCAGGTGGAAGCGACTGCCGATCACCGCACCCGCGACGCCGTGACGCGGCATCGGCATGGAGGGCAGCGACATCCACGAATTCGTCACCGGGTCGTACGCCTCGACCGCTCGAAACGCGCCGACGAGTTCCGTCGTGGTCACCTCGCCGCCGGCCACATAAATCCTGCGGCCGTCGGAACCTGAGGCTCCGCCGCTGCGAGCGGTCGGCATCCGCTCCTTCGGCATGCTCCACGTGTTGGAAGCGGGATCGTACGCTTCGACCACATCGGTGTTCGTCGCCGACAGGATGAAGCCGTGGCCGGTGCGGCCGCCGATGACGTAGATCTTGCCGTTGACCACGCCGCTGAACGCGTGATTGCGCGGCACTGACATCGGGTTGCGACTCTCCCACGTGTTGGTGGCGGGGTCGTAGACCTCGTTCGTGGCGAGCACCTTGGCGGGCCCGAAGGCCGTGAAGAATGGCGCCTTGTCCCCGTCCATCGTCGTCGCACCGCCGATCACGTAGATCTTGCCGCCGACTTCCGCGGCGATCGCAGAACCGCGCTTGCCGGGCAGCGGCGGCAGCGGCTTCCATGAATCGGTGGCCGGGGTGAACTCCCATGCGTCGGCGATGGGTTCCCATGCGGCGCCGAGCGGGATAGCGTTGGTCGCCGGGGCGACGAAGCCACCAAACGCGTAAATCTTGTCGTTTACCGCGACAAGTGCTGCGTGATGCGCCGGCCGCGGCATCGGGCTCTTCTTCGTCCACCTGTCAGTCGCGGGGTCATACTCGTAGTTGACGCCGCGGGCCTTGCCGTCGCCCCAGCCGCCAATCACGTAGAGTTTGCCGTTGGCTGGAACGCCGTAGAGCTCTTCATCCGGCTCCGGGAACGGCGCGCCCTTCTTGTAGGGCGATGTGGGCATCTGCGCCAGCGCGGTCGTGGCGAACGCGAGGCTGGCCATCAGGGCGACCATTGCGGTTGCCCGTCGTAACACTCTTGACATTGCGGTCTCCTTTTCCAACGTAGTTGCCGATCAACGAGTTCTATTTCGTGCTGACGATCAGTCCAAACTGCAGATAGTTGACGTCCCTGAGTCCTCGCATCCGATAGTTGTCCCAGATGTACGAGGGCTGAAACGACACGTGCTTCAGGAGCGGCACCGTCGCGCCAGCCATGACTCGATCTCTGTTCCACCCGCCATTGGTCCGCTCGTAAAAGGCTTCATAGCTCACGAACGGTTTCCAGATGCGGCCATTCACCGCCACCGGGTGCGCGATCGCGACTCGATGGCGATAGCGGTTGATGTCGTCTAGCGGACGAAACCGTCTGACGTACATGTTGCGGTCGGAGATCTCGAACCCATGAATCGAGAACTTCAACATCCCGTCGATTCGAAACTGGTTCTCCTCCAACGTGTCGGCAAAACGGGCGGGGTACGCTGTCGCCTTCTCGAGTCCGCTGGGAGGAACTTCGTAATACAGGTAGCTGGGAGTAATCGTCAGAAACTTCGTCATCCGAACAGGGACGTCCACCTGCGCCACCGGTACTGCCACTTCGCCGTAGTAGAAGCCGTACAGGTTTAGAGCGACCCGGTCTCGTACAGGAGTGACGAGCGCGAGAAAGCCGCCTGGCACGAATACCGGGCCACGTCCATCACCCGGATCAGGGGAAGCAGGTGCGACAGGTGCGTCCAGTCCTCCGTGTTCTTGCGCAGCACACGGTGCAGCCAGCGACACGGACCAGGTCACCAGAACCGCTGTCACAACGCGCCGCATAACGCTTACAAGTCGCTGCATACCATCTCCATGAACATCGCCGTCGAGGCGACCTCTTGCGAACCTCCTCGTGAGGTCCGTACCGTCACGCCGGGTGAGAAGGCAACCGCGGTGCCGGCGGGCGATCGCTCGCGAACACGCCAGAATCCGCGTCTGTCTTGGCGATTGCCGCGGCAACGACCGTGTGGTTTCGCGCGGTGCGTGCGATAACACGCGGCTGGTCGCACGCGGCGAACGACAAGGAAGCGAGAGATTCGGTCACGTCGGAGGGCATGACCTTGCCGTTGCCTGCAGTCGGCACCTAGGTCGTGCCGACATCGGTAATGCGAAGAGATGGACTGTCAGAGGAGTTGAAGATGATACGGAAGAAGGTCACAACCACCGAGAAGCAGGGACTGATTGTCCGACCCATGGTGCCAATCGTTAATTCCATCCCCGGTTTCGATCAGAGCGGACAGAATGAACGGACCGCCGGATTCGGCGACACCGTTCTCGCATTTTGCGCTGCCGCGTTCACTTCTCGGCGGCCGGCTCATGGTCGGCGCAGGCCCGACGTTCATTTTCCCCACGGCATCGACGGATCAACTCAGCCAGGACACAAATCCGAGCGGAACTCCTCGTCGGTCAGAATCTGGCCGATGATCAGCTGTACGGTTCTTTGCGCCATGATTTCCACGCCGTAGGTCGGCTTTCCTCGTTACGGGGCGCGTTCTCAACTTCGCTCCCGTCACGACGTCGGAACAGCAATGTTGCTGCCGCCGTGCGAATCGCGAGAAACCCCGAAAATCGGCCGGTACCGTCGGTCACGGCCGCTTCGACCCGTCTGAATACGGGCGGGGTGCGCGTCAACGTGCAGCGGAGGGTGGTGCGAACATCAACCATCCATCTCGGAAATTGCCAAGAAGATGCTGCCGCACGATGCGTTGGCGATGGTCTTCGTGGATCAGGACAGTCGTTTCGTACGCCAGGCCCACGCGCCCGATGACTTTCCAGACCCGCCGTTCGTCACCCACCAGACCCCTCTTCCCAGAGAGCTCATCATCACCGACATCACCACCGCGACACTGCCGGTTTTTGAACCTGCGGACGCGTTCGCGCCCGTGATCGCGGCCGGATATCACGCATTTATGGGCCTAATGCTGCCAGCGCGTGAGCAAGTGATAGAGCTCTCCTTCTGGTCCAAGGGTGTGGGAGCGTTCGACCAGCGCGATCTGCCACTGGCACGCCGCATTGCAGATTACGTCGCACTCTTCGTCTCGCACGAGCAGCTCGTCGAAGCGGAACGACAGGCCGCCGAGGCGACTCGGCCTCACGCGCACTCAGCTTTATCTGCGGCTGCAGAAGTATGGGCTCGAGAAGCCGGCCGACGAATAGGCGCCAGGCCGGCACATTTGCCGCCGCTCCGCCCGCCATTGCCGTCTATGGCAAAACGTAGCCAGCCTCGCCCTGTCCCTCGCGTCCCCTAACACGCGTGCGATCGCGCTCTGCCGGCTGCGGGGCGATGCGTGTGATCACGCATCGCGTGTGATAACACGCAGTCGGAAATCGCCCTCGGACCTCCCGCCACTGAAAACTGGCGGGTTCGGAGCTTCACGTCTCCAAGTCACGAACGAAGCCGGAGCGCGCCAAGAACGGTCTAATCAGCGCTTGCGGTGCTGGGCGGGTGCAGGGCGGCATCGATGTCGGTGCTCCTTGCGCGGCGTGGCGTGGATGTTGCCATAGCCGGTGCAACTCCGAAGGAGGCAACGCCATGTCACGAACGATCATTGGAATGGTCATCGACAAGCTGCTCACCGATGAGAACCTGCGCATCCGATTTGCGATCGACCGGATGGAGACGGTCGCCGACCTGTGTCTGCGAGGTTTCGATCTGACCCGCGACGAGATCGATCTCTTGTGCCGGACCGATGCTGGTGTGTGGTTCCTGAGAAGCGCCGTGAGCGGCGCACCGCAGCACTGACGATCCGCATCGCCAGGAGCGAAACAGAACTGCCATGTCGATTGATCTTGGTTCATCCGCGGTGCCCGAAACGATTGTCGTCACGACGCGCGCGAGCGTCTACGAGCTGATCGTGCTTCGAGGCGACGAGGCAGACGTGTTGGTGCGCGGCGGCCGCCACTTCACAGAGTTCCGGCGCGTCCTGTTCGTCGGTTCTACCGCCGACAGCGGTTCGTTCCATCCACGGACAATCGGCATCGCCCTTCGTATGCACTTCATTTGTGGGGATCAGCTCGTCACCACCTCAGCGGTCCAGTCACTCTCCCGGCTTCCCGCCCGCACCACTGCTGCATCCGCCCTGTAACTCGGGGGTTCTCCGAGGTCCGGAGCTCACCGCGCTCTCAACACGTCGCAAGAACTGCGCTCTACGGCGATGCGCTGCGTCCTCACCCGTGACCCTCACACCCGACCCTGTACCCGTTTTCACTGTTCTCCAAGACGACAGCCTCGTGTGAAAACGCACGCACCGTGTGACACGACACACCGCCCGCGACCGACGATGAGTGCCGATGCATCCGAGCGCGAGAACGAAACCTGGTGGATCTGGCCTGTGTTCCTCGAAAAGTGGCTGCGGCACGCGAGTGGGCGCTCCGCGCTGTGCGCAGGCATCACCTTTGCCCTTTGGAGCAGGTAGCGCGTAGGGCGGAGAGCCCCACGCGCACCAAACGGAGGACAGATGCCACGAAAGATTGCGTACTGGGGAGCCACAGGTCTAGTGGGGATCGTGACGCTGTTGGCCGGCTTCAGCTATCTGACCAGCGCCGCCGAGGCGGTCGAGAACTTCCGGCACGTGGGATATCCCCAGCAGTTGCGTGTCCTGCTCGGCATCGGGAAGCTGGCCGGAGCCATCGTGCTGCTCCTGCCACGGCTGCCAACGTTGAAGGAATGGGCCTACGCAGGCTTTACCTTCATGTGGATCGCGGCAGTCGTGGCGCACTATCTGGCGGCCGACGGGAAATCGTTGTTGCCGGTCGCGTTGCTCGGGCTGCTGGCGGTTTCGTACGTGACGCGCCCGGCGAATCGCCGCGGTTCCGCGAAGCCGGTGCTGGCGTAGCACGCGGTTCGATCCCGGTGTCCGGCGCGTCCCACACGTCGGCACCGTTGTTGCCATCGCATCGCGGCAAATGAATCGAGGACCGAAATGAAACTGAATCGACTTGTTCCGCTGTGCCTACTCGCGATGCTTCCGTTCCCAACCGTTGCCATCGCGCAAGAGACGCGCGAGGAAGCGCAGAGCCAGCAGCGAGAAGAAAAACAGCAGACCGTCAGGCCGTACGAACCGAATCTCCTCGAGCGCGCGCTGAAAGCCGTCGAGACCGGCGGCATCCCGCTCATCACTCGCGATGGCATCTACGCGAAGCTTGGGAGCATCACGACCGGAAGCGGTTTCGCGTACGGGGCGGGCTATCGCTCGCGTCGTCTCTTCAGCTCTGACGCCGCCCTCGACGTGTGGGGAGGCGCCTCGCTCAAGGGGTACTGGGCCGGAGAGGCACGCGTTCGGTTTCCAAATCTTGGCGGCGGCCGGTTTCTGGCGGAGGGCTACGGCCGGCGCTCCGAGTATCCCCAGGAAGACTACTTTGGTCTCGGTCCGGACTCGCGTCGGTCCGACCAGGCCGACTTTCAGCTGCGCGCACACACGATTGGTGCGCGAGCGGCTATGCGCGTAGCTCCCGTCGTCTCGATCGGTGGCGGCCTGGAGTACTACGAGCCCAGCGTGAGCGATGGAACGGACAAAGCACTGGTCTCGATCGGCGAGCAGTACGACGAGGCATCGGCTCCAGGACTCTCAGGGCAGCCGAACTACCTTCGTAGCATCGCGTTCGTCGAGATCGACTCGCGGCGGCCGCTGAACGCGCGCAAGGGCAGCTGGTACCGCGCCGAACTCAGCCACTACGACGATCGCGATCTGTCGGCGTACTCCTTCACTCGCCTGGACGTGGACCTGCGGCAGTACGTCAGCTTCCTCTCGGAGCGGCGTGTGTTGATGGGACGCGTGGCAGCCTCGACGTCCGACACCGCTGCCGGCCAGCAGATGCCCTTCTACCTGATGCCGACGCTCGGCGGGAACGACTCGCTCCGCGGGTACCGCGACTATCGGTTCCGCGGTCCACATGCGCTGCTCCTCCAGGCGGAGTATCGCTTTGAGATCTGGTCCGGACTCGACGCCGCGTTTTTCTACGACGCCGGCAAGGTCGCGATGCGCCGCGCCGATCTCGACCTCAACGACCTCGAATCCGACTATGGGGTCGGATTCCGCTTCAACACGGATAACGGCATCGTCGTTCGCGTGGACGCTGCCTTTGGGAGTCGCGATGGCAACCATCTTTGGATCGTCTTCGGTGGCAAGTTCTAGGTCGGCGGCGCGCCGGCTGTGCGCAACCGTCGTCGGGCTCGCGGCTGTCGCCGTCCTCGGCACGGTCAGCGTGGTCACGACTGGGCGGCCGCACTTCTATCCCGACGATCCCTTCTGGATCGACAACGACGCGGTCGCCGACGCCTCGTCTGTGACGGCGGTCGAGGACGCCAACAGCTACGACTTCGTCGTCAACACGTTCGCGACGCCAGGCGAACGGCGGGACCATCGGGCGATGAACGTGAACACGCTCGACGAGGTGCCGAACTCCGCATGGTTCGTCAATCGCATCGGCCGTGACGCGATGTCGATTGCAGATGTCGTGCGTGGACCAGATCGCTTCGAGTCGATCTCACTGGACGGCTGGAAGGTGTCTGGCGGCAAAGCCACGGGCGTGCAGCCTGGATTCCGGATGACCGACCGCGAAGGGCACACGTATCAGATCGAATTCGACCCGCCCGCCAATCCAGAAATGGCGACGGGAGCCGAAGTGATCGGCACGGCGTTCTATCACGCGTTCGGATACCACACGGTGGATGTGTACCTGGCCGAACTGGACCCGGACCGGCTCGTCATTTCCGATAAAGCGACGTATCGCGACCCGCTCGCGGGTGGGCGAAAGCGGCCGTTCACGCGCAGCGACGTGGACAAAGTGCTTCGACGGGCGGCCCGGCGAGCCGACGGCAAGTATCGCGTGCTGGTCAGCCGCTTCGCCGACGGCAAGCCGTTGGGCAACTTTCGCTACTACGGCACGCGGCCCGACGATCCCAATGACATCGTGCCGCACGAGCACCGCCGCGAGCTCAGAGCCGCGCGCGTGTTCGGCGCGTGGCTGAACCACGACGATTCCCGCGGCGTCAACAGTCTGGACATGCTCATCGGCGAGCCGAACCGACGCCACATCAAGCACTACATGTTTGACTTTGGTTCGATTATGGGAAGCGGAACGGTTTACGCGCAGCGTCACCGGCCGGGCAACGAGTACATCCTCGAGTGGAAGCCAGGCTGGCTGACGCTGGCCACGCTGGGGATGTATGCACGCCCCTGGACTCGCATTTCGTATCCCGATGTGCCGCGCGCCGTGGGTCGATTCGAAGCCGATGCCTTCGAGCCCACGTCGTGGAAGCCTGAATATCCCAATCCCGCATTCGAGAACATGCGGCCCGAGGACGCGTTCTGGGCCGCGCGCATCATTTCACGATTCGATGACGCCACCGTGCGGGCCGTCGTCGAGAAGGCCAGATACGGCGATCCACGCGCAACCGAGTACATGACGGCGACACTTCTGCGCCGGCGCGACAAGGTGCTGCGCGCCTGGCTGACGCCGATCAATCCGCTCGTCGACTTCTCGTTGAGCGCGTCAGGCGAACTGACGTTTGCCAATGCTGCCGAGCAGGCCGGAGTCGCCACGCCTCCGCGCGGTTATCGGCTGCAGTGGGCTCGATTCGACAACCTGACCGGCCTCGCGACCGACGCCGGTAGCGAGATCGCAGTCGGCGAGCCACGAGCGCAGGCGCCGGCTGCGCTGACCGTGCCTCGAGCCAACGCCGACTTCATCCAGGTTCGGGTGGCAGCCATCCACCCGCACTTTCCGGCGTGGGCCACGCCCGTCACGGTGTACTTCCGGCGCGCGGGCGCAGGCTGGGAGCTCGTCGGATTGACGAGATAGCTGTAGCGATCCTGAAGACGTCGCCACAACTCTGGATGCGGCTTCAGGCCGCTTGGATCTGCAACAGCACTCCAGCGAGAGCGCAAGAAGGCACTCAACGTCGGAGGTCGACCCAGCGTGCAACAGCGTGCAAGGCGCAACGCTGGCATTCACGGCAACCGTGGCATGTGGAATCTGTAACATACAGAATCTAAAGGGTCCTGTCGGGTTCGAATCCCACCCTCTCCGCCAAGTCTCAACCCTTTGTTTTCAATAACTTACCTACCGTAGTGGGTTCTATGGGTGCAACCGCCTTCCAGTTTCGCCCCTATTTTCTCCTCTACGCCGCGTGGAAACAGGCGCGATTGAGCCACGTGGGTGGTCTGATCCACCCTCTCAACGTGCTCGAGGGCGTCGTTTGGAATGCCGAGTTTGCCTGTGCGCTCGCTTGCGCGATGTGCAGCGGTCCTCAACCGCTGCCTTCATCAAAGGGGTACGCTTGGAAAGCGATACGGACGTGTGATACCAACCACTCCAAGGCGCGTTGGCGTAGACGCGATTAGCAACTTGGCGCTTCGCAACGATCACTCTGGGTGCTTCCGTAAAACTCGATGTCTTTTCAAGGTTTCGACCCTGACGTATCACAGCCCGTTCGGGCAGTTAGGGTGACTGTTCACGTGCGGTGCTCTCTCCGCCTCTCCTCAGCGTACAAACTTCGCCGGAATGAGCAGCGGCATCGAGTCCTCCCACAGGCTGTCGGTGACGACGCGCTTGTTGCTCCCGTCGGCGTCCATGATGAAGATCTGACCATAAGGTTGGAAGGTATCGTCGTAGAGTGCCGCCTCGTCACGGAACCCATACATGCCGCTGCTCCACATGATCCGGCCGTCGTAGGTCCACACCGCGTGGCCGTCGTTCGAGCCGTCGGTGGTGAGCCGGTTCAGGCTGGTGCCGTCGGGCCTGACGGTGAACACATCGAAATTAGTGGCGCTGGTCTGACGCGTGAACACGATCCGGCGGCCGTCGGGAGACCAGCCGGGTAGATTGTCGTACTCGGTCGTGAGGACGCGCACCGTGCGGCTGGGAAGATCGAGAATCCGCAACCCCCTCTCCCTCTCTCCCCAGACACGGAACACGATCTGGGTGCCGTCGGCCGAGTAGCTCGGGAATCCCGAGTGCACGGTTCCGTCCGTCAGAGCCTCTACGGTCGTGCCGTCGCGGCGGACGCGCGTCAGCCTCGCGGTGCCGGTGCGCCGCTCTTGGAACCAGACCCCGAGACCAAACGCGATCCACTGCGCATCCGGCGACCACGCCGGCTGGAAGGCCCCTGCAATCCCGCGCGCGAGCGCGGCCGGCTCAAACCCGTGGTTCGCCGGGTCGAAGATCCGTCGGCGGTTGGAGCCGTCGGGATTCATCACGACGATCGACGAGTTGCCCTGCTGCTTCTCGGTGAAAACCAGCTCGCCATCGCGTGATAGAGCGGGGAACACGTCGGTGTGACGGTAGTCCCATTCCGGATCCCAGCTGAAGAGCGACTTGTTCTGGGGCCTCACCGGTCGGAACGCGACCTTCTCGTAGATCACCGTCTTGCCGTCCGGCGACCACGTCGGCGATCGCATCGCGCGCTTCAGGGCGTCGACGCCGGTCGTATAGGCCAGTCCTTCGTTCGGTCCTCCCTTCTGGTGATATGCAACGACCTTCTCGTTCACGAACTGCGGGAACAACTTCAGACCTGGCCCAGCGCTGTGGACGATGCGCTCGCCGCTCGCGACATCGACGGAGACGACTTGCGACACCGTCTTGAGCACGAGGTTCGGACGGCGCGCGCCCCATGTGTCCTCGGTGGGCAGCTCGTAGAACACCACACGCCTGCCGTCGGGCGACCATTTGGGCGAGCCCAGGCACCATCCTGGCTTCGACGCGACCCGGCGAAAGTCGCGACCGTCGGGACGGATCACGTAGACGCTGAGCTCCTGCGTGTGCTCCCAGCCATGCCCATCTGAATGGCCGCGCCACGGCGTGTTGCGATCGCTGGAGAACGCCAGCCACTGGCCGTCCGGCGACCACGCCGGACGGAAATAGCAGTCGGGGCCGCTCGGGTCCCCTTGAATCTCCTTCCCGCCCGTGAGATTGCGCAGCCTACGAGTCTCGAGCTCGAGGATCCAGATGTTCGCCTTGTAGCCGTCGCGCGTCGACACGAACGCCAGTCGCAATCCGTCCGGCGACAGCACACCCGCATCGTCCATCGACGAACCGGCGACGAGCGATTCGATCCCGCTCCCGTCGGGGCGGCAGCGAAAGATGTCGGACTGCCCGTCGCCATTCCGCTCGGAAGTGAACACCACCCATCTCCCGTCTGGCGAGTGAGACGGGTGATAGTCGAAGGCTGACTCCGCGAGGAACTTGCGTTCGTTCGTGCCGTCGAGGTTTGAGGTGTAGAGCTCAGAGATGGACGGGCCAATGCGGTTCATGAGCATCACGCCCTTGTTCGTGCTCTGCGAAATAGACCTCACCGGCTGCGACGCGAGCAGGATACCTGCGGGAATCGCGCTCAGGAACTGCCGACGATTCATGACCTCCTCGTCATCTCGATCGTGCCCGCCTGGAGCCGTGGAGATGGGGATCCTATTGGATCACCACATACCGCCACAGCCGGGCCACTTCCTTCTCACCCACGTACTTGCCGATCTCCTTCTCGAACTGCTCCTTGGTCTTCCACGGCCGGTACTCCTTGAACTCGCGGACCATCCGCGATCCCGCGCCAGGAATGCTCAGGATGTCCTCGTCCGTCGCTGTGTTCAGGTTGACCGGAATGAACACGTACTGCTTCAACCGATCGGTCTCGGGCTGCCCGACGTATTTGCTGATCTCCTTGTCGAACTGTGCCCACGTCTTCCACGGCCGGTACTCGGCGAACTCACGCACCATGCGCTTACCAGCTCCCGGGATCAACATGATCTCCTCAGCCGACGCGGTGTTCAGATTCACGTGGACGAAGGCCTTGCGATAGACCTCGGTCAGCTGCGCAGCGGTCAATGACTGCGAGGCCAGAAAGGCGTTCGCGTCGACGATCGTGGCAAACGGCCGCTTGTCGAGCAGCCCTTTGACGATCGCCGGCGTCATGTGTGGAAGCGCCGTCAGTTCCTTCTCGGGCGCGGAGTTCAGGTCGATGAGCCCCTTGGCGACCTGCGCCGCCGCCGGGACGCCCCCACCAAGTGCGAGGGCAAGTGCGATGACTGTCAAGACCATGGATAAGTGGCGCGGCATCGGGCAACTCCTTTTTACGTTAACGAGTTTCAAAAGGCGGATCGCCTGGACGGCGATATGCGGCTGCGAGGCCCAACAGGCCCAAGAGCACCAGCGTCGCGGGCGCCATCGCCGGTGGCGCCTTGGCGCGAACCACGCTGGTGAAGAGCGCCAATCCGCTCAGCGATGGATCCATCTCGAGCTTGAACTCCATGTTGGCGCGGTAGTGCAGCACAGCGCCGACGCCACCTGTGAGGATCAGCAGCACCATCACCGCGCGGAAGAGCCGCACCCTCATCTCGGCGCGGCCAGTCGCCGGACGGGTGAGCGCGAGTCACTGCGGTGGCGACGAGTGCCAGGCCGATCATCGCGAGCGGAATCACCTGCCACGCGTCCTCGTCATGGCCAATGAGGAGCAGATCGGTTGCCGTGCCGACGAGGCCGAAGGCCAGCAGTCCGAGCAGCAGCCGCCGAAGTGCCGCGAGCGTTGTCGCTGGCGAAGCGGCCATCCTCGTGCGTTCAGCCATGCCACCGTCAGGGCCGGACCGGAGTCGACGCCCGCGCGACGACCACCGACGAGACGGACGCGACGGCGTTGTAGTACCTGACGAACTCTTGCGGTTCGGCAGCCGTGTATGGCGCGAGATTCTGGGCCCACCGGTAGGCGATCGGCTGGTACCGCAGCTCGACGTGGAGGCTGGCGGCCCCGGCGCCCACGATCCGGTAGCGAACGCGGTCTGACGCTCCCGTGAAGTCCGGGTCTGCGACCGCGCCGCCGAACACGGCGATCTCCGCCGCGGCGGTCTGCTTGTCGAAGCCGCGTGGCAACAGCCGGTTGTCCTTGAGATATTGGGTCGCCTGGAGCAGGCCCGTCGTCGGCGCACCGGTCGGCGTGCCCATGACCGATTCATAGATCTGCACCTGATCGGCGCTCGTGATCTGCTCGTAATGCGGCTCGAAGGCATCGCTGCTGGCGTCGCCGGCATTGCCCTCGATGAGTCCGCTCCCGCTGACCCGCCCTGACTCGAATACGGTGCGGCCCTGGGGGTCTATCGCCGTGACGTGGATCCAGGCGCGGCGGGACGGATACCCGGTCGGGAACTTGTGGCCGATCAGATTGCGCACGACCACATCGAGCTCCAGCGTGTCGCCGGCCATGGTCGCTCGCTCGATGCTGATGGTGGCAGTCTCCTCTTCGAGCTGTCGCACCGTCGCCCGCGCGGTGGCTTCGAGCTCCTGCGACGTGGCCTCCATGCCAAGCTCGTCGCGAAAGCGATTCAGGAGCCGAAGCATGAAGGCGTTGCCGCCGAGGAACGTGTGCCGGGCGATGCTCGGCCGCTCGTCGCCGAGCACCGAGGCGACGCGCACGGGGCCCTCCACCGCGCGGCATATGACACGACTGGCACGAACGCCGCTCGGCCTCGAATGCACTGTGCCGCCATTCCTGATAAGGCATTTGCTCCGGTAGCGATCCGATGATCGCTCCGTCAGGACCACGGGCGACAGTGACAAGAGTGTGGCAGGTGGCGCACAGCTCGGATTGCTGGATATGCGCCGCCTGCTCCGGCTCGAACCCGGTCACCGAGTGCATGATGCGGCTGCGGCCCCGATCTGGGGCGAAAGCGCCGAAGGCGCGGCGTCGTCCGTTGGCGAGCGGCGCCGCGACGACGAAGTTGCCGTTGAAGCTCTCGCGGGTGCCAAGCCGGTCGGCCGAGATCTGGTGGCAGACCGTGCACGACACGCCGTCGCGGGCCATAAGTTCGAGCGCACCCGCACGGTCGTCGCCATCCTGCCAAAATATCCGTCCGTGTCCGCCAGCTGCCTTCGCCGCTTTATGCGCAGCCGGCATATGGCAGGAGGCGCACTCGTCCTGGATCTCGGCGCCGATCGAGGGATGGTCGCGCATCTCTCTGCGAACGCTGGCGAGCACGTAAGGATCTCGTGCGGAGTTTGCCATGATCGATCCGCGCCAGCTGGCGCCGATCGACACGTCTTCCCCGGCCGGAGCGACCAGGTTGTTGTGGCAGGCGAGACACTCACTCGACACCGCGAACATCGAGGCGTCCGCGGCGACGGGACGATGGCCCTGACCCGCTTTCCTTGACGACTGCTCCCGCCCAGCGCGCACGTTCACCAGCAGCACTGCTGACCACATGACCGCCACGGCGAACACCGCCACTCGCCCGGGACTCATCTCCAACTCTCGAAGAACCCGCCATCGAACCAGTCCCACAACAGATACACCACTGCCTGTGGCTTCCGCTCCTCGCGGCGGTTGATGGGGACACGCACGCCTGCGGCGAGCATCACGTGCTGCAACTTCGACAATGTCACCTGCATCTGTGGCACGACGTCCCACTCAGGCGACCCGCCCTCTGGCCGGGCCCACAGCACTTCGACTTGCGGTGACCACGCGCGCCCGAACCTGCCATTCGTGGCGATGGTCGTGCCCAGTGCCGAGCGCACGAACACCTCTCGTACGCCGGTGCTGGCGTCTGACGGCAGCTCGGCCCCAACGTGCATCTGCACGAACGCATTCTGTGGCAGAACCTGCCCCCACATGGCGAAGGGCTCAAACACGGTATGCCCGTTGCCGAACCCGCGCAGCTCGTTCCCGGTTGGCAGGATCACTTCCATGCCGGCCGCACTAATCTGTCCCCGCCGAAGGTTCGCGTGCAGCGTACGCTTGAAGGCGACGGCCACGTCCCCGAGCCCTTGGGTCCACTCCGACGGGCTCTTCGCAAACGTGACAGGGACGACCAGTTCAACTTGATTCCGCGCCCCGAACCGGCGTTCGTAGACGAGCGTGGTCTGCATCGATCCGTCGTCGCCGCCACTGATCCCAGTCGTCCACACCGCTTCGTTCTCCGGATAGGCCTTTTCCGTGAAGAATGCACGCGGCAGGTTCAGGTCGCCCTGCGGCCAGGCCGGCTCGGTGCAGAACGTTCGAATATGGCCGATCGCGAGGGTAATCTCCGTCGACGAGAGAGCGTCGCCAAACGCGGGCATGTGACGATCCAAGGCGCGGACCGGCCCGCCCTCATGCACGACGGCATACCAGTCCGGATCGGGCTCGCCGGTCGCGAACGAGCAATCGCTGAAGTCAGGCAGTGGCGCATCGAAGCCGACCACGCTTCGCGCCGATCCCTTGCCGTCGGGCGCGTGGCAGGTCGCACAGGCGGCTCGGTAGACGTCTGCGCCACTGCGCGCCGCCAGCAAAGGGCCCGAGGGTGGGCCTGGGTCTTGTCCCCGCGCGGTGACCGAACCGCCGACGATGAGGGTGAACCAGAGGAGCGGCAGAATCGAGCGTCGGCGCCTCACCACGTGCCTTGTATCAAAGGCAGATGAGAAGGCGATGAGAGACACCGCGGCCGATGCGAGCGACAATACGCGGGAGTCGGAGCACTCGGATGAAGCTATTGCTTGTCGAAGACGACCCGCGGATCAGCGGCTTCCTGCTCAAAGGGCTGCGTGAGGACCAGCACGTCGTCGATCTGGCCGAAAACGGCCCGGCGGGTCTCGACCAGGTGGGGCACGCGGCCTACGATGCCGTCGTGCTCGACCTGATGCTGCCCGGTCTCGACGGCTTCGCGCTGTGCCGGGCCTTGCGAGGGCAGCGCATCGACACCCCAGTGCTGATCCTGAGCGCTCGCGACCAGGTCCGCGATCGTGTGCGCGCGCTCGACTGCGGTGCCGATGATTATCTCGTGAAGCCCTTTGCCTTCGAAGAACTGCTCGCGCGACTGCGAGCGCTCGATCGGCGGGGCCGCAACCGCCAGACTTCGCGGCTGCTATCGTACGGACCGCTGAGCATTGACCCGGTCGGTCATCGGGTCACGA
Organism: uncultured Acidobacteriota bacterium; assembly: GCA_963773005.1. Lineage (GTDB taxonomy): Bacteria > Acidobacteriota > Vicinamibacteria > Vicinamibacterales > 2-12-FULL-66-21 > DATBJJ01. The sequence goes on along the minus strand of CAVYZR010000006.1, from coordinate 522,189 downwards.
TCAACGGACAACTCCTGTCGCTGACGGCGACCGAGTATCGGTTGCTCGAGTACCTCCTGCGTCGCGCGGAGTCCATCGTCACGCGCGATCAGCTGGCCGAGTACGTGTGGGGTGGTGACTACGACCCCTGCTCCAACGTAGCCGACGTCTACGTGGGGTATGTCCGTCGCAAGCTGCAGACGGCGTTGACCCCACCCCTGATTCACACCGTCCGTGGTCTTGGATATGTCTTGAAGCACGAGGCCACACCGTGACCCGTTTGTTGAAGCGGCTGTCGTTTCGCGCGAAGCTGACCCTCTGGTGGGCCCTGGCCTTCGGTCTGCTCCTGGCGGTCGCCAACGTCGCCATCTACACCGTCTTCGACGCTCTATCTCGCACGCGATCTCGATCGCAAGGTACGCACAGTCGCCGCCACCGAGCTGGCGTCCTCCACCGACGGGCCTGGCATTCACCTGCACGAGTTCACCCGAGACGCGTTGTCGGGAGGCGAGTTCGCCGACAAGTTCGTGCAGATCTTCGGCGCTGATGGCCGCGTCCGACTGGCCTCGCAGGCGATTCGCGATTCGCCGCCACTGGTGGACCGGGATCTGATCGTCGCCGCGCTCGAGGGTCGCGCCCCGCTCGTGAGCCTCGACCTCGCCGGACGGGCCGGACGCGGCGCCGTGCTGCGGGCAGAGGTGCGCGGGGAGCGCTATGCAATCCTGGTCGGCCTCTTCCGTGACGATATCGACGCCCATCTGACTCGTTTGGCGTGGCTGCTCGGCATCGTCTGGCTCGGCGGACTCGCGGCCACCGCGGCGCTGGGCTACTGGCTCGCGTCCCGTGCCCTGTTACCGGTCGTCGGGATCTCGCGCCGCGTCGCGCGTATCGCCCAGGGCGATTTCGCAGCACGCCTGGACCCGCCGGTGCAATTGGACGAACTCGGCGAGATGACCGTGTTGCTCAACAATATGTTGAACCGGTTGCATGGTGCCCTCGAAGCGCATCGGCGCTTCGCGGCCGACGCCTCGCATGAGCTGCGGGCACCCATCACCGCGATGACGGGCGAGATCGACGTCACGCTGATGCGGCCTCGCACCGCCGCCGAGTACCGGGAGACCTTGGTCGTCGTCGGCGAGCGGTTGTCGGCCTTGAGCAGCCTCTGCGAGGATCTCATGCTGCTCGCACACGCACAGGAGGGCGCGCAGGCGATCGACCTTCGCGAGGTGCCGCTGCTGCCGCAACTGCACCAAAGCGCGGCCCGTCTCGTCGATGCCGCGTCCTCGCGCGAGATTCGGATCGAAGCACACGATCTCCCGGATCTCGTGGTCCACGCCAATCCCCGCTTGCTTGCCCGGGTACTCGACAACGTACTGGTAAACGCCGTGTCCTACAATCGGAAGGGCGGCCTCGTCGTCCTCTCCGGCGCCGCCAACGTGCCCCGTTCGGAGGCGTGGACTCCTGACACGGTGGTCATCACCGTGAAGGATACGGGCCCTGGTATTCCCGCCGATCAGTTCGAACGGGTCTTCGCCCGATTCTACCGACTGGATCCGTCGCGCGCGCCTGGCACCGGCGGCAGCGGTCTCGGGCTGGCCATCTGCCGCGAGGTGCTCGCCGTGTTGCGCGGGTCGATTCGGATCGCTGACTCTTCTGAGGCAGGGACGACCTTCGTGATCGAACTGCCTGGGCGACTCGCGTCCGATCGGCGTGTCTCAGAGGCGCTCGGCAATGCGGCCGGGATGGCGCGGAGCCGGGTGACCGTTCCTGGGCTCACGACGCGCGAGGCGGAGCACGAGCCGATCGCTTGAGTTGTCTTTTTGAGGCATGTGGCTTGTCCGAGATCTGTGTACACACTTCGGACAAGTGATGATTCGCTGGACTCTACAGGTCTTGCCCGTGCCTCTGTATTTTTGGACGTGCCGAGTGGTTCAGTGTGGAATGGACATCGACACTCGAACCTGCGCGTGAAGAGTGTGGAACTGTGTGCGATGACGCGGTTGCCTGTCACCATACTTACTCTCCTGAGACAACGACGCTGATACCGGGCGCCGGCAATGTGACGATCGGGCCGTATACCTGTGGTGTTGGAGCGAGGCAATTGACGCCACTGATTCTTGACGGTCGTCGCATTCCGAGCGGAAAGGACTTCGCGCGGACGATCGCTAGCGAAGAAATCGTCTCCGAGCGCGCCAAAGGGGTCGTCGAAGGCATCGGCATCACCGGAGTCGCTTTCGAGCCGGTGCGCTATCGTGGCCTGGGGCCGAAACTCGACCAATGGTACCGGATGGCCGCGCGGTCGGAGCCCGCGGAGATCGTCGCCCTGACGGTCGCTGGTGCGGGGCCGTTCGACCTGGACGACAGCACATACCGTTGCCCGCACGGACACTCGATCGGTTTGAGGCTCGTGTCCGAACTATCGATCGACTGCCCCTCTGTCGGAAGCGATGTGATCCGAACGCGCCAGTGTGTTGGTGCCCGCGTCGGTGTTCTCCGCCCAAGAGCGATCCTGGTGGTGTCCCAGAAAGTTTGCGACGGCGGAACTGTGAGGCGCGGGATTCGTGGTGGAGCCCAGCACGGCACACGGAGCCGCGCCGGCGGCGCGGCAGACGAATACTGATAGAATACTGATATGACTCGGAAGATCGTCAAGACCGGATCGTCGCTGGCCGTCACGCTGCCGAAGGAAGTCGTCGAGCAGTTCAAGCTCAAGAAGGGCGACTCGGTCGATGTGTCCGTGCATCCGCAGACCGGCGCTATTGTCGTGAGGACCGGCGTGCGCTACGTCGAGGGCGGGAAGGTCACTCGGCGGTTCAACACGCGCGCGCAGCGGGTGCTCGACAAGTACGACAAAGCGTTTGATGAACTGGCGAAGTGACGGTCGAATACCTGTCGATCGGCCAACTGCTGGCTCTTCACGCGCAGCAATTGCGCCGTTACGGCGGCGGTACGGGTGTGCGCGATCGCGGCGCTCTCGAGAGCGCGCTGGCGCGGCCCGCGGCGACGTTTGGCGGAGAGGACCTCTATCACGACATCGCGGACAAGGCCGCGGCGCTCATGCACTCGCTGGCGCTGAACCACCCGTTCGTCGACGGCAACAAGCGGGTTGCGGCCTTCGGTGCGATCGTGTTTGCCGAATCGAATGGCCACGAGTTTCTGGCGACGCCTGACGAGCTGGTGGAAACGACACTCGCCGTGGCCGAAGGCAAGATGGCCGTCGAAGCGCTGGCGATTTGGTTTCGCCAACGCCTCCGCTCGGTAGAGTAGCCCCCTGCTAGCCGAAAGACCTCAGTTGCGCTCGTTCTTGGCCGCTACGCCGCGTACGAGTTATGTACGTCCATTCAGGAACTCCGTTGTTTCCATGGCTTCTGTTGGCCCTGATTCATTAAGATCATTCGGGATCTGCGATCCAGGGTAGATACGAATCCCACCCTCTCCGCCAGCCTTCGCTCACGCGAGCTACGCCGAAGCGTGAGCTTCGGCTCGGCAAGCCAGCGAACCGAAGACACGCGAAGGATGGCGTTACAGACAGGATGAGATCCGGAATTCGCCGTTCGACTCGCTCATCAAGGGTACGCGACTGCCCCCCGGTACCGACAGGAACGTGAGCGTCAGCAACTGAGGAATCGCGCTGCTGCTTGTGACCCAAAATCGCCCGCTGGTGGTGCTTGGATGCACGCGGGCATACATTTTCGCGAGGTACTCGGTACAGCGATGGTGCTGGCCGCCTGCCCCGTCTCCTTGGCCACCGTGATCGTGGCATCGGCGTTCAACACGCCTTCCGGCTGCCCGACGCCAGTACCGTGAAGAACGCTTCGTCCATCAACAAGCTGATCGCTTTCGTGATGGCTCCCTCGAGTTGCTCCTCGAAGGACAGCCCATCGCGGCGAGCTCGTTGGAGGCGCGACTCAAGATCACGAGCTTGTAGGCACTCAACGTCATCGCCTGGATCTCCGTGACCTCCACGTCGATATCGCCGCTCACCTGAAGTTCTCGATCAACATCAGATCAGCGCTGTCGCTCATGTGCCTGAGATACAGGACGCTCATTCCATCCGGCGAAATCGAGAGTCCCAAGGCAGGGGCATCACGGCTGGGCTCAAATCGCTCGAGGGTTCCGAGATGGCGGTCTCGGCCCGTCTCCGGATCAATCACGTGCAGCGGCGGGTCGGCCGCCGCAACGCACGGAACGTAATAGATCCCATGACGACCCACGCCGAAGGCCGTCCGCTTGACGCAGGCGACGAGTTGCCGCGGCGATCCACCGGAAAGGGGCTTGACGAGCAACGGCGAGTCGGCGTCCTTCGGCTGATACACGACGCTTTGTCCGCTCATTGTCTCGCTCGCGAACTTCCCACTGCCGCCTTGCGTGATTCGCTGTGGCGGCCCGCCCTTCGAGGGTGCGCGCCAGATGTCGATCGGTCCTCCTTCGTCGGCCGAGTAATAGATCCACCGTCCGTCCTGCGACCAGGACGGAACGTGCTGATCGCCCGCCTGCGTTGTGAGTTGACGCGGTGTCCCGCCATCCGCATCGATGATCCAGATGTGCCATTGCAGATCCTGCCCCAACGAATCGAACGCGATGCTCCGCCCGTCCGGTGACCAGCTCGGTGAGCCCTGGGAGGAGCCCGGCCCGTGGGTGAGCTGCTGAGCGGCGGTTCCGTCCGCTGCGGCGACCCAGATTTCATTCCGATCGCCAGAGCGGGCTGAACAAAAGGCGAGGCGCCGGCCGTCAGGGGACCAGCGGGGTTCCGTCTCGCCGAAGGTTGAGGTTAACACCGCCCGGGCAGGTCCGCTTTTGCACGTCGGTCGTATGACATGGACGTATACCGCTTCGAGGCGGGCGGACCCACATTCTGTCAGCACGGTCAGCCGGTAAGACCTTGATTGCCACCTCGATTCTATCCTCCGTGGCTGCTTCCGGGAGGAGCATCCGCTATTGCCCCGTATAACGTCGGCCGCTGGGTAACGACGCCAGGTACGCGCGTGAATTCGCGTCGATCGGACGGGTACCGTGCGTGCCCATTACCCCATCGTTGGGGCCATAGTCATACTCGTACGCAACGATATCGCCGGGCATTATTGGCTCGCCAGGTTTTGAGCGGCGCCAGTTTGGAATCTTCGCACGGCGATCGGCGAATTCTCCGCGCCGGCCCGGTCTATGGTCCGAGGCCGCAACCCGCCGTACCGATGAGTTTGCGAGCCGCAAGATTTTGCGGCGACCCCTCCTGAAGTCCGAAGGGATCGACGAGCTGTCCGCGCAAGAGGCTCTCCCTGGCGTGGCTTGACGGATACACGGTATCCGTATATCGTAATGTCGTGATCCGGTCGTTCGCGGACCCGACGGCCGCGGACCTGTGGGCCGAGCGCAATAGTAAAGCGGCGCGGAGGATCCCGCGAGAGTTGTGGCACACCGTTTATCGCAAGCTGACGACGCTCGACAGCGCTCAACGACTCGAGGATCTGGCTGCGGTGCCCGGTAACCGGTTCGAAGCCTTGGCTGGAGACCGGAAGGGGCAGCACAGCATCCGGGTCAACCAGCAGTACCGTTTGACCTTCAGGTGGGAGAGCAACGATGCGTACGACGTCCGCTGTGAGGACTACCACTGAGAGCATCCCGCGGGAGGCGTCGAGTCTGGGACCGGCAATTCATCCCGGAGAGATTCTTCTCGAGGAGTTCCTGAAGCCACTCGAGATGACGCAGGCCGCGGCCGCGCTGAAGCTGGGAATGTCGACCGTGCGGCTCAACGAGCTCGTCAGGGGCAAACGTGGGGTGACCGCCGACACGGCGCTCCGCCTGGCGCAGTTCTTCAAGACGACACCGCAGTTCTGGATGCACATGCAGGCCAACTTCGACCTGAAGGCGGCGATGGTTCGTCGGCGCGAGCTGAAGATGGCCAAGCGGCCGTAGGCGAGTGCGGCGTCGCGTGTCGGGCTGTCATGGTCCTACGTGGTGCAAGGCGCCACGGCACCTATCCCCTCGTGTTCGCCCCAGTACCCGCCAGTCTGAGCCCTCAAGACCAGACACTACACCCACCTCAGTGGGCGACGAAGCGCCTGCCAGTGCTTCGCCAGACTCGGACCCAGCAGAACCGCTGCGCCGCCGGCCCAGAAGGCGGCGACGTACGTGGCGGTCGAGCTCTGGCCCAGGAGGATCTGCGACGCTGCCACCGCAAGGATCCCCCAGATCACGACTTCGTTCACCGTGGCGATTGGCTGCGACCAGGACGTGCGTGTGACGCGCGCAATCCGTCGCAATACCTCCGTTCGCCACGCCGGAGAGGGCACATCCAGGAGCGCGCGAGTCAGCAGCAGATCATCGGCGCGGGCCGCGTGGTACGCCGCGCGGCACTTGTCACAGACGAGCATGTGCGCGGCCATATCCGGCGGTAGCTTGCCCAGGCCCGCCCAGCCGCTCGGACATCGTTGTCGTACAGGTGGTCGAGGAAAGCTTCGCAGTTCAAGGGACCATCAACTCCTTGCGCAGCGCCTGACGTCCCCGTTGGAGCCGAGTCTTGACGGTCCCCTCCGGCATGTTCAGCGCGCGAGAAATCTCCGTCACGGACATCTCTCCCAAATAGTAGGCCAGGACGACGGAGCGTTCGGGCTCCGCAAGGCGCGAGACCGCTCGCCTCAGCCGCTCGCCCTCCTCGGCCTTGACGGCTTGCTCGTCTGGAGCCTGTGCGCTCGATGTCGCCGGCGAAGGCGGAAACGTATCGTCCCCCGGCCAACCGGACGCCACGTCGCGCCGCTGCGAAGAGCGAAAGTGATCGGCCACGCGCCGCAACGACAGGGAGTAGATCCAGGTGGAGAGCCGGGACGCTCCCTGATAGCGCGGCAACGCACGAAACGCGTCCAACAAGATCTGCACGTCGTCGCGGTCGGGCCCCTCGATGCCGCGACGCCCGCAGATGGAGTACACGAGCGATCCGAAGCGGTCGACGAACGAGCGCTGGGCGTCCTCGTCTCCGCGTCCGCAGCGGCGCGCCAGGTCCAGATCGCCATCATGGCATCGGCCGCCGCCGGGATCAGGCGCCAGCGCCATCGCCCGAAGCCGCCGACGTGGCGCGCGCCTTCAAGTAATCCACATAGGCGCGGTGCATCTCCTCTTCCATGACTTGTTGCGGTTGCCACTCGTTCCTGCCGGCCACGAGCCAATGACACACGCCCGCGATGCCCAAGGCGGTCACGACCATCCCCCACACACGGTGACTCGGCGCGAGGCCGAGCAGAAGAGCGATGCCAACGGCCAGACTCGCGAGCGTGGGCTTGAGCGGATGGCCCGCGCGCTCCGGTGGCTTGGGAGGCTCCGGCTCTCGCTCGGGAAGCGGCCCCCCCTTTTCGATGGCCGCGACACGCTCGCGGCTGATCGCCTCCACATGAGCGATGGCCGCACGGGTCTGGATGTACCAGCCAGCGACCAGCATGGCGAACACTCCGAGAGGAACCATGAATCCAGTGTCCAACCGAGTCCCCCTATTCGCGGCGAGGTTTGCATGCCGCTATGGTATGTGTCGGACCTCGCCCGCATCTGGTTTTCGGCTCAAGCATTGACGGTCGGATTGCCGTCAATTCGATGGGGAATCGGCGTTGCGCTGTACCTGATTTGTACCTGCTACTCAGGTTTTGAGTGGATTTGGTGATTTGAGGGTTTGGATCGGGCCTAAATCGTTGACGGAAGAAGGAACCACGGGAACGAATCCCACCCTCTCCGCCATCAATTCTCAGTCAAGTCCTTAGATAAAGCGCGACCCGCAGACCAACGATGTCGCGAAAAGCCCGCCTTCCGGACGTTTGTGGCAATCGCGTCGGTGGCTGTTGATCGATAGGAGGGCGATCCCCGGTTGGGGTTTCGAACGACAGGTCCGTCGACAGCGGAGCCAGTCGCGGTGCGACCGCACGACGGTATCTGCTTCACGAGCAACGTCGGGCGCGTGCAGAGGGCGCTCGTGCTAGAGTTCGTGCCAGCGGCGGCCGAGCATGTCCACGTATGCCACGCCGTGGGGTCCGCGTCCTTCCCACAGGGTCTGTAGCGGCGAACGGCTCGCGCTCGACGGGCGCCAGACCATCTCGATGTTCGCTTGGTCGTCGAGTCCCAGGAGTTCGCGGGCACGCCGTTCGTCGACGCGCACGTATGGAGCCGTTCCCGGCAGTCTGACCGATAACGCGACTTCGGTCGCATCCGCTGTGACAGCCGCCGCGGCGACCGCAGCGCTCTCTTCCCCAAGGACCACCAGGATGTAGTTGGAGGCGGGCGCGTCGATGCGTCTGACAAACCAGGCCCGGGCTTCGACCTCTGGTCCGACGCCCAACTCGCGCCGAGCACTCGCAATCGCACGTTCGAGATCAGCTGCTGAGCGCCCGGACGCGGTCGCGGGCCTCATGCGTCAGGCCCCGGAAAAGCTGAGCGACCGGAAAACGCGCCGATCGAACAGCCGAACGAACGCGAGCTGTCCTGCCGCCTCGAATCGCATGAAGCAGCGCAGAGGCGTCGTGGACTCCTTGCATGGCTGCCACACTCGCTCTGCGCGCCTGTCGTTCGCGAGAGGATTCACTGCGCCTCCCACGAGATCAGCGAGCGCGGCCGGTGGGATGCGCAGCGTCTCCACGAGCCCGCGTGACACGACCACCGACTGCAGGTATGCACGGGACTCGGCATCCATCACCGCGAGGATGCCAGAGTCCCGCTGCATGAGAGGCACGAGGAACAGCGAAGGACCGTTCCCATCACTTCGCCTGATGTGCACTGGTTCCTCGAATTCGAATTCGCTGAGATGAGCTCGCCATGGCTCGACCTGGTCCAGACCATGATCCGCTAGAGCCGCAATGGTAGCCTCCCGGAGATCGCCGCGGCGTTCGTCGAAGTCCCGCCGCTCGGGCGCCGCCCGTGAGGGAGCCACGGGAACCGGCGGCGTCACCCCCTGCGGGCAGAGGGCGACGTACTTTCCGGCATGCGGTCCTACCTTGCACGGAGCGTACTGGTAGTGCTGCCGCCAGCCGAGCCAGGACACGTTCACGGGGAAGCTCGCCATCTGTCCGGCCAAGTTTTGGCAATCATCCCCGAGTCCGTGCGGCGCGGGTGGTGGCTTGAAGTACGACGCCTGCTCGAGACTCTCGAGGTCCGGGCTGGGGTCAGCGAGCAGTAACCCATCAATCCGCTGGCGGGCGGGATTGGTCGGGTCCGGACTCGATCGGTAGCCGATGACGACCATCCAGTGGCCTCCCTCCTGAACGAGTGCGACGGCCGGCCTGTTGTGTGTCTGCAGCGCGCCAACGATGGCCCGGTTCATTTCGCTGCACCGGTCGAACTCGCAGATCTCATATGGCGGGGACGGAACGCCCGCGAGCAAGCCGTGCATCTGCCCAGGGCTGGTAGCCCACGGGGGATCCGGTTTCGTGCGAGACGCCAGTGTGCCCTGTTCAAACATCCCGAGGCCGCAGGCCTGGCTGACCATCTGAACGCACGCGAGTCCACAGTCCTGCGCACCGTCCTGCAGGTGCGCGCGAAAGCCGGAAGGCGCGCTCGAGCTCATAGGTTGCTCGCCTCATCGACAACCATTTCGCAATACCTACCCGACCCGGGTGGCGGGCTGGCGCAGCGCTTGTCCCCTTCAATCTTGACCGACGCTTCGGTTGCATGCGCCAGTTGAATTGTCTGGCTCCCGGACTTCTGTGCTGCTCTTGCAGCCGCGATACCGAGTCGCTCCGCCATCAGCAACACCGTGCGCCGCGCCTGATCCCAGTTCGACCCCTTTTTCAACGCATTCCGGATGCTCTTGATGTACCGCTTGCTCCAGAAATCTGCTGCGTCGAGATCGAGCTCCAGCCCGGCGCTTCCCTCCTTGCCCCGTTCAATCCCCTTCCCGACCGCCAGGGCACACTCACCGAAGACACGGTTCACGCTGATCATGCACTCCTCCTTGTCAGGACGGATTCCACGTGGACTGGAACTCACTGCGGCGCACATCGTCTCGCACGGTCACCAGGCGATGGCGGAAAGCGGCTGAGCTCCTTGGTCGGCTATGGCTGTGCGGGCTCAAGGCGTCTCGGAAGAGCTCCACCAGCTGGTTCGGCGCGTCGGGACGGTACCGGCGAAGCTCCACTCCCGCCGAGGCGTGGATCGTGGCAAATGTTTCGGCCACCGTGTCGCGGCGGAACGGGTGCTCACCTGCAAGCGCCTCGAAGAGGACGACTGCGAGGGACCAGAGATCGAAAGCCGGCGAATCACGCTCCTGCAGAATGGCTTCAGGAGACATGTAGGCGGGCGTCCCGGCTCCTATATGGCTCCGGCCGTCCGCGTCCAGCGTGCTCCCCAACACGTTGACAATTGGCAAATCCTCCTCGCCGCCGGCGCGCGTCGTCGAATCCGGATGCATCGCCCTGGCACGGCCGAGGAGGCGCGAGAGCCCGAAATCGAGCAGCTTTGGGGTGCCCTGCAGCGTAAAGCCGATGTTGCTCGGCTTGATGTCGCCGTGCAGCAACCCGCGCGCGTGCAGATGCGAAAGCGCGTCGGTGAGAGCGACCCCCATGTCGACCACGTCGGCCAAGGGCTGCGGCCCCGATCGGAGCCGGTCCGCCAGCGTCCCGCCGGCCAGGTACTCGACGATCAGCACGGGGACCCCGCGCCACGCCGTGACCTCGTGGATTACAAGGAGCCCCGGGTGCGACGCAGCCGCCATCGCGCGCGCCTCGCGCCGGAGGTCATTGGTGTGACGTGGCTGAACCAGCGGCAGCGTCTTGATGGCCACCGCGCGCCCGAGCGTCAGGTCGACGGCGCGGTACACGAGTCCCATGCCGCCGCGGCCGATGCGTCGCTCCAGGCGGAACTTGCCGTTCAGCAACAGCGGAAGCGGGCAGACAACGAGATGTCCCCCGCAGGCGCAGACCTTGAGGCCCGCGATGGCAGCATCGCTCGTCACCTCGCCGCACGGCACGCATTCAAACGCCGCGCGATCCTCGAGGGCGGGCGCACCGTCGCGGCCAAGCGCGTCAGGCGTCGGCAAACCGTCGGCGAGTCCGGGTACGCGGAGCCTTTCGAGCGCCAGTACGCCGGCGGCCGCCACCGCTCCGAGCAACGCACGGTCCTCGGCGGTAAATGGCAGCTCGCTCCGCTTGTCACCGAGCGCCAGGAGTCCGAGGAGCTGTCCAGAACTGCCGCGCATCGGTACGGCGAGCCGGAACCCGCCGTCGCCCAGCCACAGCCGATCTTCCTCATGCAGTCGGTGCAGCGGCGAGTGTGGGTTGGTCACGTCGATGTCCATCGGGGCATCGTCTCTGGCGAGCAGTTCGGCGAACGTGCTCGACCGGGGAAGCGGCCGGACCCGCCCATCGGGGCTGGTGAAGAGGCCCGAGCGCCGATCAAGCAGCATCATCGCAACGTGCTCGAGATGAAGTGCCTGGTCGAGTTCGTCCACCAGCAGCGCGCTGAGCGCGTGAACGTCTTCGGTGCGCCGGCTCTTCTCGACGAGCTGGGTCAGGATCTGGCGTGAGTCATAGGCGTCACGGAAAAAGCGCCGGTCGATCGACTTCATCAGCCGCTGCCGCGACGACGCGACGAGCGCGCCGCCGATCGTCAGCGCCACCAGTGCTACTCCTTGGCCGCCAGCGATCAACGCGCCGATCGGGTACTCCCTTTGCCAGTACAGGAAGATCGCCAAGGCGGCGGCCGGCGCAAGGAAGAGGACGAAGCTGCAGTATCTGGCCAGGGCGTACTGCAGCGCCCGGCGCACGATGAGCCGCGCGTCGAGCACGCGGTTCACCAGCACGGAGTACGCAGTGACGACCGGTACCAGCATCAGCGGGAGCAACACCAGCGCCGCGCTGACGTGCGTCGAAAGCGGACCTTGTGTCAATCGCCGATACGGCGGAAGCACTGCCGACAGAAGCACGTCCAGACAGATCGGCGTCAGACCGAGCACGAGACCCCACAGAAACAGCGCCACGCGCCGCCGGTCCGCCGCTCGCGGCGATGTCGTCCGGGCCAGCAGCGCGGGGGCGGCGGGAAGCATCAACGCGAACAGCAGCGGCCAGTACAAGCTGTCTGCGCGGCTGCGAAGAAGCCACGCCGGCGCGATCGCCTCGGTCCAGCCAACGAGCGATAAGTCGTGAAACGTGTTGACCGCGAACAGCGCCACACCGACGAACAGGGAGGCGCCCAACGCCAGGCGCGTGGCCCGCTCTACTGGGCCAAACGTTACCGGTTCGGGGAACTCGCGCGTGAACGTCCACAGGAACGCGGGTAGGAACGGCTCCAGGCGCACAGCCAAGAGCATCCGCGACAGCGCGAGGTCACCTCCCGCCTGCAGGAGCAACACGTCGGCAAACGAGAGCGCGACGAGGAGGAAGAACCCGCCGAGAACCGCCGCCCGCCGGTCCCTTCTGCCGCCGACGAGGAGAAGACATGCAACGAGCGAGAACCCGACCACTTCGGCGACGTAGATCAGAATCGGAAAGCGCGCCGGAGCATGGCTCGTGGCGCGGCTGCCGCCGAGCAGAAGCGCTGTCGCGCCTGACAACTTGACCACGGAAAGCAGCGTGACGGCTTGAGCCCAGAGCGGCAAATCCCAAGCGCGTCGTGCAATGAAGCGTCTGATGCGCGCCACGTTGCCGGCGTCCGCCTGGCTTGAGCGCGCCGCCGAGTGGGCGTAAGTCGGGTCCATCAGGCGACGATTTACGGGTGCCGCGCAGTCTGGCACCCTTGATAGCGGCAGTCAACTGACCCTCCCCCCGAATGCGTTTCTCGCGCACCAGCTCGCAGACCGGCGTCTCGGCAGGACTTGAAGGCAGCCCTTCGGTCTCCGGCTCCAGTGGACCCAGCGGCCGCGGCCGCTGGGCGTCGTGGGCAACGATCATGAGCCGGAGCCGAGAGGCGTCAGTTTCAGGAGCCGACTCTTGCAAACGATCCGCTTTCCGGCGTCGCGCTCCCGAGCGGAACGGAATCATCGTCTGCGGCGGCTTGACGGGAAAGCGACGCGCGTAGGGGATATCCAGCGACCTCGGCGACGAGACGCCGTTCGACGACGGATTCCGCTGTACCTGTTTTGTACCTGATGCTCAGGTTTTGAGCGTCTCTAGCGATTTGAGCGCCCGCTGCCTGGTCGCTCGTAATGTTCTTCCGAGGAGTGCCAGTTCTCTTGGGCCCGATCGAATCGAGCAGCTACTGGCATTGGCACGAGCCGCACGACCCAGCCAGGCACCGGCGAGATGAGCGCGTATGGCGTTCCTGCACCAGTGGCGTGGTTAATGGCGAGGTACATGTAGCCGTCCGGTCCCTCGACCACGTCGCGAACGCGGCCGTACTGATTAAAGATCACTTCCTGCCGCGTCACGCGGCTGCCAGAGATTTCGAGACGGCGCAGTGCCTGCCCGGCGAGACCGCCGACAAACAAGCTCGTATTCTTCCACGCCGGGTAACGATCGCTTGTCGAAAACGAAATGCCCGCCGGTGCGTACGTCGGGATGTAATACACGACCGGATCGTCCATCCCCGGCTCCGAGCTCTTGGTGATGCCGGGCTGCGGTGCCCTTGGTCGCGATTCCCCATCCGTAGTTATGTCCGCGCTCGATGATATTGACCTCGTCGCCAGCCGTGGGCCCGTGCTCCGTTTCCCAGAGCCGGCCCGAGATGGGATCCCACGCGAGGCCTTGCGGGTTGCGATGGCCGTAGCTCCAGATTGACGGTACCGCGTTCGGCGCATTCACGAATGGGTTGTCGCTCGGAATCGTGCCATCGTCATTCACCCGATGAATCTTGCCAAGCGGATTCGACAGATCCTGCGCGTTCTGCATCACGCCGCGATCGCCAATCGAGTAGAAGAGATGCCCGTCACGTCCGAAGATGAATCGCGACCCGAAGTGCGAGCCGTCTGTCGTGTAGAGCGCCGGCGGCGCGTGATAGATGAACTGCTGATCGACCCACTCGTTGTTTCTCAAGCGTCCGCGGACGATCGCGGTCATCGACGGCGCCGTCGCGCCGCCGCGCCCGCGACCCGCGCCGGCGGCCGGCGCGGCCGGCGGCGTGTAGCCGGGAAGCAGCTCCGCGTAGGACAGATAGATCCAGCCGTTTTTGGCGTACTGCGGATGCACTTGCACATCGAACATCCCGGCATCCTGTTGGACGTGGACCCGTGGCGTGCCCTTCACAGCCGGCAGTAAGATGCCCTTCTCGACCACCCGAAGCTGACCGCCGCCGACCGTGCGCTCGGTGACGAGCATGCGGCCGTCGGGCAGAAACGCGATGCCCCATGGCGTGTCCAGGTCCTTGGCCACGACTTCCATACGCACCGTCTGCTTCTCGCTTTTCACCACGGCGCCGTCCAGAGCGACGACGAACGCGGGACGCGTTCTCAGGACGCCGCTCTGCGTTCGCATGTACTGCGTGAGTTGCCAGATCTGTTCGTCACTCAAGCTCTTGAACGGCGCCATGGCGGTCTTCGCGACGCCATTACGAATCGCGTTCGCAATTCGCTCGTCGCTCGTCGATGCGAGCCAAGCCTCATCGAACAGGCTGGGCGCGCGGCCGCCAGCCAGGTCCGTGCCGTGACAGCTTGAACACTGCTCGATGAAGAGCGCAGCCGTCGGATTGGCGCCGCGACCACCACCGCGGCCATCACTGCGGCCGCCCTGGTACGGCGCACCGCCCTGACGCGCTCCGGCTGCCGGCTTCGCGGGAGCGCCCGCCTGGGCACGTGGCAACACGATGGCGATTGCCACCAGCCCGATCACCAATGTCACACCGCTAACGGCGGCGTTCGTTCGAGTCATTGTGGTCCCCGCTGAATTTGGAGCATCGCAGTGAGCAGTCGCATCGCGCGATCGTCGGAATGACGGAGGAGGTTTCGTACGCTCGGGGCATGAACGCTTAGGGGGTCGGCGGCGTCAGCTCGAGGACAGTGTAGCTCGGAACAGGTAGACTCGCTGCGCGTCCAGACTGACCTGCCGATGACGCTTGGTTGGTTCTCTAGTCATCGCCGATGACGCCTTTGCAATGCGAAAGCAAGACTGAGCACGTGTGTTCCAGCGGCGTGTGATGGTCTCGCGTGGTACCCTTCGTCGCATCGACATGACAAACGATGTCCGCTCCCGTCGCGCGTTTCTGAAAGCCACCGCCGCGCTGGCGGGGATCTCACCGCTGACGACGTTTCTCGTCCGCACACCGGGCGGCCAGACCACCAAGCCGCTTCTTGCGTACGTGGGCACGTTCAGCTCGCCGCTTCGCGACACGTTGCCGACGCAGGTCGATCTGCCTCCGGGAAACGGCCGCGGCATCCATATCTTTCACGTGGATCGCACGACGGGCGCGATGACGGCAAGCGGTGTAGTCGAGATCGGCACGAGCCCGAATTGCCTCGCGACAAACGCCACGGGCACGCGGCTCTACTCGTCGAATGAGACCGACCGTGTGGGCCCTGCAGGCGACGACAAGCAGGGCACCGCCAGCGCCTTCGCGATCAGTCGCACCGACGGCACACTGCAGGTCCTCAACACCGTGCGAACGGGCGGCGCGGGACCCACCTTTGTCAGCGTGCATCCGGGCGGACGTCATCTCCTCGTGGCCAACTATTTCGGCGGTTCCGTCGCAGTGCTCCCGATACAGGCTGACGGCCGCCTCGGCGACCTCTCCGACCTGAAGGTCGATGCCGGCGCTATTGGCCCGACCCAAGCGACGCACGCGCCACCGGGCAGCTTCGCGAGGAGCGGCCACGATCGGACCCATGCACACATGATTCAGGCCGATCCGTCCGGACGGTTCGTGCTCCATGCCGACCTGGGCCTGGACACGATCTTCATCTGGCGGTTTGACGATCAGCGCGGCACACTGGTCCCGAACGACCCGCCTTCGGTCTCGCTCCCCGCCGGCGATGGACCACGCCATTTCCATTTCCATCCCAACGGGCGCTGGTTCTACTCAATCCAGGAGGAAAGCTCCACGATCGCCGTGTTCGCCTACGACTCCCGATTGGGACGCTTGACGATGCGTCAGACGATCTCCACGCTACCGCCTGGTTTTGCGGGCAGCAACTTCTGCTCCGAGATCCTCGTGTCCGCCGACGGGCGTTACGTGTACGCCGGCAACCGGCTGCACGACAGCATCGGGATCTTCTCTGTCGGCTCCGACGGGCGCCTGACGTATGTCGGCGAAGAATGGACGCGCGGAGACTATCCTCGCAGCTTCACCTTCGATCCAACCGGGCGCTTCCTGCTACTGCGCCAACCAGCGAGCCGACGCCGTTACCGTCTTTCGCGTGGACCGGGCGAGCGGCCGGCTGTCTTTCACGGGTCAGTACGTCCCCGTCGGCAACCCCTCGAGCATCGTCTTCGTCGATCTCGCACGGCCCTGACGACTCCGCGGCGCGAGTGCTCCTCCGCACAGAGCGAGCGCGACATGAGGAAGCAGACCCCGGGTGTATCATGCGAGCCGACGAGGGGACAATGTCTGATTCACACGACAAGACGAAGCTCGACCGCCGGTCTTTTATCAACCAAACCGATCCGCAGCTGTATCAAGGACAGCGCACCAGCGTCCTCGTCCGCCGCGGCCCATGGTTAACCCGGGCATCACGAACACGGCCCTGACGACCTAGTTGAGAAGAACTTCGGCGTGTTGCACTGGACGACCCGTGGCCGATGTGCCCAGCCATGACGTGACGCGTCTCCTCGCCAAATGGAAAGACGGCGACGAGGCCGCGCTGCAGCAACTCGTTCCGATCGTCCACGCAGAGCTGCGAAGGTTGGCGCAGCGACAGATGGCGGGGGAGCGGCCAGGCCACACGCTTCAGCCGACGGCGCTTGTCAACGAAGCATACCTGCGGCTGGTCGATCTCAAGCAGATGCAATGGCAGAACCGCGCGCATTTTTTTGCGATCGGCGCACGACTGATGCGGCGCATTCTCGTGGACTTCGCGCGATCGCGCGGCTACCAGAAACGCGGGGGCGGCGCGAAGCAGGTCTCGTTCACTGAGGCGTTGGAAGTCGCCGAGGGCCAGGCGACAGACGTGGTGGCGCTCAACGACGCGCTCGAGGCGTTGGCTCATGTCGACGAGCGCAAGAGCCGGGTCGTCGAGCTGCGCTTCTTCGGTGGGCTGAGCGTCGAGGAGACGGCCGAGGTCTTGAACGTTTCGCGTGAGACAGTCAAACGTGACTGGAAATTCGCGAAGATGTGGCTTCTGCGGCATTTGCGCAAGTGACGCCGGCTCGCACACGCGAAGGGCCCGCGTCGGTCGCGGGCCCTTCCTCGATCTACTTGCCGTGCGTGTGTCTGAGTGCATGCCGCGCGACAAATCTGGCGCGTCGAATCGGCGGTCGCGCCTATCGCTGACTCTGGAACGCGTTGTCGAGTACGTATTGCGCGACAGCTTTACCGAGCACGGTACCGTCGTCGCAGGCCGTACGAAAGTGAATGCCGGCGAAGACGCGGGCATTCTTCACGTCCTCCAGCGCCTCCGAAAAGCGGCGGAATGTTCGTGGAACACCAACGAGAACGTCGGATCTCAGGGTGAAAGGCGTTCTCTCGCCGAATTCGTCGGCGAGAATCGCAGTCGCCGCGGCGCTGATGCACGAGTGGCCTGATGGGTAATCCTGGTGCGCCGGCGTCGCGAAGAGCGGCGTCCACGTCGGATCGCCGCTCTCGCGGATCGCCGTGATCGGCCGCCAGAAGTTGTACTTGACCTTCTGATCCCAGCACCCGATCGCCGCGTCGGCCATGGCGACATTCAGCGCCGCGAGGAGTCGCGCGTTCTCCAGCAGCCGATCGCGGTCGCCTCCGCGACCCTCGCTCTCGCCCCGAATGCGGTCGTCGCGATCCGAATCGTGATCGCGATCGTGAGCGCGAGCCTCGATGAGCTGCAGCGCGACGGCATTCCACAAGTACGGCGCCGAGGCGGACGCCCACAGCCAGGCGCCATTGGTCTGATCCGGCGTGCGCGCCGCGCTCGCCATGCTGCCCATCGTCTGCGTTTCGGCGAGATCGCGGAGGTACTGCGTGCTCCCGAGCGCCGGCGGTCCGGAAAGCATCTGGTAAAACGCATGGTTCGGCACGACCCACGTCGTCATCGTCGCGTACTGCAATCCGGTCATCGGCTGCGGCACGCCTGGATAGGGATCGGTTGGCGTGCTGCGCCACTGTCCGGGAGCGTCGACGCCGGTAAACGGAGGAAGCGGCGTAGTGAAGCCGTCGGTGGATCGCCAGGTCCATATCGCCGTGGCGACCTCATGCCCGCATGCGATGCCTTTGTCGACTGACGCGCCGCGTTCGCGCGATCTGATGTCGGCCAACGACGCTGCGTAGCGGCCGTCCAGTGTCGGTTGCTGGTTCGCCGCCGTCGCGGTCGCCCCATAGACCTTCGAAAGAATCTCGTACGCGGCTTGAACCACCGCCGTGGGCCGCGACGCGCCAAGGCAGCTGTCGGGCGGAGCGACATGAATGGGCGTATAGCGCCGATCGATCCCGTTCAGCGCATCGAACACCGCCGCCTGGACGATCGCTGCGACGCGGCCGGCGTTCAGCGAGGAAGCGCCGCCTATGAGCGACACGCGAAACGCCAGCTTGTTCCAATCGGTCACGACGTCCGCACGCGTCGGCGCCGCCCAACTCAAGAATGCGCAAACGACCAGGACCCAGAGCGCTTTGCTGCTTCTCATCCTCATGGTGCCTCCTGCGCTGGGGAACATGGGATAACTTGACAGGTCTCGCATAGAAGCCTCCTCTGGCGCCGCGGACTTATCGCCTGCGGCGCGATTTGACGTTGTGTGCCGTGGCACTCAGTGACCCGGCTTCGTCAAGAGAGGCGGGAACGGCAGCGGAAAAGGCACAACGCACCAGAAGCATCGGAGCCCCTGGGCGTAGAATGGTGCTTTCCCACGGAAAGCGCGAGGCGCGAACAGAGATGTCGGCCGACCGGCAGCGCCAGATCACCAAGCTCTGCCATGCAGCGCTCGAGCGCGACGCATCGGATCGCGCAGCGTTCCTTCGCGAGGCATGCGCGGGCGACGAGGCACTCCGGCAGGAGGTCGAATCGCTGCTGCGCTATGGGGACGCCGGCGACCAGTTTCTGGAGCGGCCTGCCGTCGAGGAGATCGCGCGCCTGGTGACGGACCGCCCCGATTCGATCGTGGATTTCCAGGGACGCCGTCTGGGCGTCTACCAGATCGAGGCGCGGATCGGCGCCGGCGGCATGGGCGAGGTCTATCGAGCGCGGGACACCAAGCTCGGGCGCGACGTCGCGATCAAAGTTCTGCCGCCCGGATTCACCCGCAGCGCCGATCGCCGCGCCAGGTTCGAGCGCGAAGCGCGTCTGCTCGCGTCGCTCAATCATCCCCATATCGCCCAGGTGTACGGCTTCGAAGAGTCCGAAGGGATCGCGGCGCTGGTCATGGAGCTGGTGCCGGGCGAGACTCTCGACGCGATCATCGAGGCCGGAGGACTCAGTCCCGGGCACGCGCTGGCCATCGCAAGCCAGATCTGCGACGCGCTCGAGGCCGCCCACGAGAAAGGGATCGTGCATCGCGATCTGAAGCCGGCCAATATCAAGGTGACTCCCGATGGCGTCGTGAAAGTGCTGGACTTCGGATTGGCGAAAGCGAGCGCGAGCGAGTTCGTCAATGCGGCGCATCTGCCGACCAGGACGTCCGACGGCACGAACCAGGGCGTCATTCTGGGGACCGCGACCTACATGAGTCCGGAGCAGGCGCGCGGCCAGCCGGTCGACAAGCGCGCGGACATCTGGGCGTTCGGCTGCGTGCTCTATGAGATGCTGACCGGCCGCCGGGCGTTCGCGGGCGGCTCGCTGACCGACACGCTCGCCCAGGTGATCGAGCGCGAGCCCGACTGGCGCGCGCTGCCGGAGACCACGCCCGACGTCGTTCGCCGCCTGCTCGAACGCTGTCTGCGAAAAGATGTCCGGCGGCGCCTGCGTGACATCGGTGACGCGCGAATCGAGATCGACGAGGCGATCGCCGCCCCGACAGAGGCGTCGGCGCCGAAAGATCGCACGCCGAGCGTATTCGATCGGCGGCTGCCGGGCCGTTCACGCCGCTGGGCGCCGATCGGCGCGTTCGCCGCGATTGTTCTCGCCTCCGCCGCGTCCATCACCTGGCGCCTGTGGGTCACCGACTATTTCTGGCAGAACCCGCTCGCTGACGCGCGGCCCGTGCGGCTGACCGACTTCGAGGGCGAGGAGTTCGACGCCGCGATCTCGCCCGACGGCAAGTTCACGGTCTTTCTCTCGAACCGCGACGGACCGCTCGATGTCTTCGTCAGTCAGATTGGCAGCGGGGCGTTCACCAACCTGACGAAAGGAGAGTTTCGGCCGCCGACGTGGGCGGTGGTCCGCCAAACCGGGTTCTCTGGAGACGGAGAACAGGTCTGGTACTCGCAAGGCCCACAGGCGGGCGCGACGGACCGTTCGACGCTGATGGGACCCACGATGGGAGGCAGTCCGAGGCTCTTTATCGATCATGCGTCGAATCCCACCTGGTCGCCGGACGGGAAGGCGCTCGCCTACTACGCGCCCGATCCCGGCGATCCGATCTTCATCGCCGACAGGAACGCGGGCAATCCCCGGCAAATCTTCGCCGCTGAACCGGGCGTGCATTGCCACTTTCTGATCTGGTCGCGCGACGGCCGCTCGATCTATTTCGTCAAGGGCACGCCGACCACCGACATGGATATCTGGCGCATCCCCGCCCAGGGTGGTGACGCCGAGCGGATCACGTTTCATCACGCGTGGGTGGCCTACCCGGCGTGGCTCGATGCCCGGACCTTGATTTACTCGGCCACGGCCGACGACGGATCGGGGCGGTGGCTCTACGCGATTGACGTCGAACATCGCATCCCGCACCGCGTCAGCGCGGGCATTGCGGAGCAGTATCTCTCTGTCGCGGTCGACGAGGTGCAGCCGCACCATCTCGTCGCCACCGTCGCCAACCCCACTGCCGGCTTGTGGACCGTGCCGATCGCGAACGACGTCCAGCCCGAAAGCGCGGTCACGCCGATTCTGGCAGCCAACACGCGCGCGTTGAGTCCGCGGTATGCGGGCGACTATCTCGCGTTCCTGTCATCCAAGGGCGGCGCTGACGGGCTCTGGAGGCTCGACAACAACGGCACGGCAGTGGAGCTCTGGAAGGGCGGCGACGGCGGCGTTGTCGCGGCGCCGGCGATCTCACCCGATGGACATCGCATCTGCTTCTCGTACCGCAAGCAAGGACGGGCCGAGCTGTACGTGATCAACGCCAACGGCACGGGCCTCACGACATTGGCGAAGTCGATTGAGGTGCAAAGCGCGGCGTCCTGGTCACCGGATGGCAAGTGGGTGGCGGTGGCCGCGAATCAGGGGGAAGGGACGCGCGTGTTCAAGATTCCGCTCGACGGCGGTCCACCCGTCCGGTTGCGGGATACGCTGTCGTTCAATCCCGTCTGGTCTCCCGACGACCGGTTCATCGTCTATTCCGAGCAGCACGCAGGCGGGAGCTTCGACGTCAAGACGATGACGCCTGATGGCGCGCCAGTCGCTGAACCCGCGGTGGCGTCGTTGCGTCTTCCCGTGGCGTTTGCGTCGCCGTATCGCTTCATGCCGGGCGGAAGGGCGCTCATCACTCTTCAGGGCACGGCGCCTAATCAGAACTTTTTCCGCCTGGATCTCGAGACCGGCGAGCAGCGCCAGCTCACCAGCTTCGACCTGAAGAGCGGTTCGGTGGTGCAGAACTTCGACATCTCCCCCGACGGGAAGCGGATCGTGTTCGATCGACTACGAAATCACGCCGACATCGTGTTGATGAATCTGGCCCGCTAGACCGATCGGCTCCGAAGCTGACTGACGAGGAGCGACCGCCTGCGTGTGTTACGCTCCAGCTCGCGAATGCGACTCCGACGGCCGACCGCCAGCGAAGCGGTTCTCAGCTTGCTCTGCCTGATGTACCTGATCACCTATGTCGATCGGGTCAACATCGCGACGGCCGCCAGTGAGATCAAGCGCGAGCTCACGCTCTCGAATACCCAGCTGGCCTTCGTCCTGTCAGCGTTCGGCTATCCGTACATCCTGTTTCAGATTTTTGGTGGATGGCTTGGCGATCGAGTTGGTCCGAGACGCACGCTCTTCCTCTGCGGGGTGGTCTGGGCCGGGGCGACGATTCTCACCGGATTCGCCGGCAGTCTCACCACGCTGTTTCTCGTCCGGATCCTGATCGGCGTCGGCGAAGGCGCCACCTTTCCTGTCGCCACCCGGGCGATGCAGGCCTGGACCGCACCGAGTCGGCGCGGGTTCGCCCAGGGAATCACGCACGCGTTCGCTCGCCTGGGCAACGCGCTGACGCCGCCGCTCGTCGCGTGGCTGATCGCCCTGATCACGTGGCGCGGTTCGTTCGTCGTGCTCGGATGTGTGAGCCTGTTGTGGGTCGGGGCCTGGGTCTGGTATTTCCGGGACGTCCCCGCGGAACACCACGCGATTACCACGGCCGAACTCGAACGGCTGCCGAACCATGGCCGTGCGCCGGCCGAGGGAAAACGGAGGGTGGAGGTGCCGTGGCGGGAGCTTGCCACCCATATGTGGCCCGTCGCGGTCGTCTATTTCTGCTACGGCTGGACGCTGTGGATGTATCTGAACTGGCTGCCGTCGTACTTCCTTCACGAGCACAATCTCCAGCTCGGTCGATCGGCGCTTTTCTCGTCCGCCGTGTTCTCCGCTGGCGTGGGCGGTGACTACCTGGGCGGCGTGCTGAGTGACGCGATTCTGCGGCGAACCGGTGACGTCAGGAAAGCGAGATGCCGGCTCGTCATGCTGGCGTTCATGGCGTCCTTCCTGTGCGTCCTGCCAATCTTCATGACGCACGATCTGACGATTATCGTGATCAGCCTGGCCGCCGCGTTTTTCTGCGCCGAGATCGTCATCGGGCCGATGTGGGCGATCCCGATGGACATCGCGCCGCAGTACTCCGGCACGGCGAGCGGGTTCATGAACACGGGATCGGCGCTGGCGGCGGTGCTGTCACCTCTGGCATTCGGCTTCATCATTGACGCCACGGGAAACTGGAACCTCCCGTTCGCCGGCTCGATGCTTCTCCTGCTGGCTGGCGCCGCGTTGTCGTCCACGATGCACCCGGAGCGTCCGTTGGAACGGGCGGACGAATCTGTGACGGTCGCGGCGAGATCGTCCGGCTGACGCCGGACGCACAGGGCATCTACTCGCCCGTCCATTGGGGCGGTCGTTTCGCGACGAACGCCTCGACTCCTTCCCGGAAGTCGCGGCTGGTGTAACACATCGTCACGAGATCGTGATCCTCCCCCGGACGCAGGCGCCGTGCGGCCATGATGCGGCGAATCATCTCCTTCGTGGCGCGAATCGTCAGCGGCGCGTTTGCCGCAATCCGCAACGCGCAGTCGCGAACCGTGGCGTCGATGTTCTCGACCGGCTCGAGCCGGTTGACGATCCCGAGCGCGAGCGCCTCGGTCCCCGGGATGAACCGACCGGTGAGGAGCATATCCTTCACCAGACCTGGTCCGAGCAGATCCATGAGCCGGCTGTAGGTGGCGCCTGACAGGCAGTTCCCGAGCGTCCGCGCGATCGGTATGCCGAACGAGGATTCGGGTGTCGCGATCCGCAGGTCGCAGGTGAGCGCGATCCCGCAGCCGCCACCCGCTGCCACGCCCTGAATGTGGGCGATTGTCGCCTTCGTGACGCGTTCGAGCCGATCGAGCACCTGATCGATGCGCTGCTCGTAGTTGATGCCGTCCTCGGCCGTGCGAAAACTCGTGAACTGGGAGATGTCGGTGCCGGCGACAAACGCCTTCCCGCCGGCGCCCTTGAGGATCAGCACCCGGATTGCCGCATCATCGTCCGCGCGGTCGCAGGCATCGACGAGCGCCTGATACATGTCCCAGGTCATCGCGTTCCGGGCGTCGGGGCGGTTGAACGTCAGCGTCGCGATCGGGCCGTCGGACTCATACGTCGCGTGCGGAGTGGACAAGCATTCCTCCCTCTAGTCTTATCCGAGGGGCTTCGCCCCCCGGCCCCCCTACCTGGTTTCCGCCTTCGCAAAGGCTACGGCGAGACCCCTTTGCCCCGCTCCGCTCACCAGGCTCACTCGCTCCGATCGTTCGCGTCATTTTGAGATAGCTTGTAGTACAAGACGACGATTGAGATCGGCGGTTCACGAATGACGGTATCACCTCACCAGCACCCCGCATCCGCCAGGGCGCGTGCGCTCGACGGCCTTCGTGTCCTGGACGTGACGCAGTTCATGGCCGGGCCCTACTGCTCGACAATCCTCGCGGACCTTGGCGCCGATGTCATCAAGATTGAACCGCCGTCAGGCGACTCGACGCGACAGATGGTCGGCGCGTCGGGCTCGGAGAGTCCGAGCTTCAACGCTGTGAATCGCGGCAAGCGAAGCCTCGTCGTGAACCTGAAAACCCCGGAGGGCCGAGAGCTGTTCAAGCGTCTGGTCCGATCGTCGGACATCCTAATCGAGAATTATCGCCCCGGTGTGATGCAGGCCTTCGGACTCGAGTACGCCGCATTGGCCGCGATCAATCCAGCATTAATCTACGCGTCGATTTCCGGCTACGGGCAAACCGGTCCACATCGTACCAAGGGAGGCTTCGACCTCATCGCTCAAGGCGTGTCGGGAATCATGTCGGTGACCGGTGAACCGGGCAGGCCACCGGCAAAAGCGGGCATTCCTCTGACCGATCTTGGCGCGGCCCTGTTTGCCGCGACCGGCATCCTTGCGGCCGTGCACCATCGCGCCCGCGCCGGGGTCGGACAGTACATCGACACATCGCTCGTTGAAGCCGGCATCGCGCTGTCCGTGTGGGAAGCGACGGAATATTTTTCGGGGCCCGGCGTGCCGGCGCCCCTGGGCTCGGCGCACCGGATGAACGCGCCGTACCAGGCGATGCGATGCGCTGATGGCTACGTGACGATCGGCGCCAACACCGACCGTCTGTTCCAGCGACTGTGCGGCGTCCTCGGCCATCCGGAATGGATCGAGCAGCCGGAGTTCGCGAACAACAGTTCCCGCGTACGCAATCGAACGAAGCTGGCGACCTTGATCGAAAGCGTCATGGCTCACCAACCGTGCCGCCACTGGCTGGCGGTGCTCGACGCCGCCGACATTCCATGCGGGCCGATCAACGACTACGCGCAGGTGTTTGCCGATCCGCAGGTCACGGCGCGGGGCATGGTGCTCGAGACCGATCACCCGGTTCTCGGACGTCTCAGGACGCTCGCATCGCCAATCAGGATGAGCGCGACGCCCGCTGATGCCGGCCGCCGCGCGCCGCTCCTTGCCGAGCACACGGATGAAGTGCTGGGGGAGCTCGGACTCAGTGCCGATGAGATCGCGGAGCTCAGGCGCAACGGGGCCATTCAGTAGCTCGCCATCTTCAACACGTCCGCAAGATGCATCGCGCGGCGGCCCGTCGCCTGCGCGATTTGTTCGCGGCAGCTGAATCCATCCGCGACGATCAGCGTATCGGGCAACGCCGTGCGAACGGCTGGCAGCAGCACGCGCTCGCCGATCGCCTGGGACACCGGGAATTTGCCGGCCTCGAAGCCGAACGCGCCAGCCATCCCGCAGCAACCGGAGTCAGGAGAGTCGACCGTGATCCCCATTTTCCGGAGCACGGCCTCTTCATGGCTCATCGTCATCAGCGCCTTCTGGTGGCAATGGCCGTGAAGCAGCACCCTCCGCTTGAGAAGGGGAGGTTCATACAGCGTCCGCCCGGACTCGAGCAGTTCAGACAGCAGGAAGGTTTGCCTGCTCAACCGGTTGGCGCTCTGATCCGTCGGGAACAGATTCCGGAGCTCATCGCGGAACACAGATGCGCAACTGGGCTCGAGCACCACGATCGGCACGCCGGAATCAATCACGTCGCGCAACTCGTTCAGGATCGATCGCAGGTAGCGTTTGGCGCGATCGAGGAGACCGAAGTCATAGAGCGGACGGCCACAGCACAACGTGCGCCGGGGAATCGACACCACGTACCCGGCGGCCTGAAGGACCTCAACGGCCGCACGGCTTGTTTCCGGATGAAAGTAGTTGTTGAAGGTATCGACCCACAGAACAACGTCGGAGCCCGTCAGACTCTCGCGCCCACCAGAGGCGCCAACCGTGCGCACGCCATATTTCGTGGCCCACTGCCGGAACGTCGATGCGGCAAGTCGGGGAAGCCGACGCTCCGGCGCAACCTGAAGGACGGCTTTGAGGGCGTGCGACAGACCAGGCGTCTGGATGACCGCGTTCGCCAGTGACGGGGCCACGGCTCCCCATCGCAGCCACCGATCTATCAGACCGAAGGTGTGCGCCTGAATCGGCCGTCGCTGACCCTCGTAGTAATGCGACAGAAACTCCGCACGATAGGTGGCCATGTCGACGTTCGCCGGGCACTCTGACTTGCATGCCTTGCAAGAGAGACACAGGTCGAGCGACTCCTTGACGTGATCGTCCTGCCAGCCATCTCGAATCACCTCTCCCTGAAGCAGCTCGAACAGCATGTGCGCGCGGCCGCGTGTGCTGTGCTGCTCCTCGAGCGTCACCATGTAGCTTGGGCACATGGAGCCGGTATCGTGCTTGCGGCACTCGCCCAGGCCGACGCAGCGGAGCGACGCTCGTTCGATCGTTCCTCCATCGTCTGGAAATGCGAAGTGGGTCTGCGGTCGTCGTGGTGCGTAGTCCGCTCCGAGCCGGAGGTTCTCGGTTGGCTGGTACGCGTTCACGACCTTGTGCGGGTTCAGCTTGTTGTGTGGATCCCAGATCGCCTTGAACTCGCGGAATGCGCCCATCAGTTCGTCGCCGAACATTTTCGGTAGCAGCGCGCCACGCGATTGGCCATCGCCGTGCTCGCCGGAGAGCGAGCCCCCATAACTGATCACGAGGTCCGCGGCGCGGTTGACGAACTCGCCGTACTTGCGAATCCCGGCCTCGGTTTCCAGGTCGAAGTTCACCCGCATGTGGATGCAGCCGTGACCGAAGTGACCGTAGAAGCCGGTCTGGTAATGGAATTCATCCAGCAGCGTGCGAAGATCGCGCAGATACGCGCCAAGCTGTTCTGGCGCGACCGATGCATCGTCCCATCCTTCCCATTCGAGCGGAGCACCAGGTGCGGTCGCTGCCGCGCGCGGACCTGCTTCCCGAATACGCCACATCGACCGCGCTTCCGTGGGCGAGTACAGGCGGGCGCTCGGTCCATTTCGGAGGTGTGTCACCCAGTCGACGAACCGCGTCGCTGCCTGAGTGGCCTCGTCCGGCCTGTCGAATCCGAATTCGACGAGGAGATACCCGCGGCCGTCTGGAACGAGATCCAGGTACGGTGCGCCCTTCCGGCGAAGCCCATCAACCATGGAGCCTTCGAAGCCCTCGAGGCCAATCGGACCGAACTGGAGAATCTCCGGGACGTGGTCGGCCGCGGCAAACGCGTCGGGATATCCGAGACCGACCAACGAACGGTGCTGCGGACTGTTGATCAGCTTCAGCTTTGCCTCGAGCACGATCGCGCACGTGCCCTCGGTGCCCACGAGTGCCCGGGCGACGTGAAATCCGTTCTCGGGCAGCAGTTCGTCGAGGTTGTATCCGGACACCCGCCGCGGAATGCGCGGGAATCGCTCGCGAATGCGATCGCCGTATCGTTCCCTGAGTGCGAGCAGTCGTGAGTAAATCTCATCACGCCGTCCAGGAATGCTGGCGATTGCGTCGATGGCTCCGGCGCCCACGGTAAGTCTCGTGCCGTCGTACAGCAGAAGGCTGAGCTCTTCGACGTTGTCGACGGTCTTCCCAGCCAGCAGCGAATGAGTGCCGCAGGAGTTGTTGCCGATCATGCCGCCGAGCGTGCAACGACTATGCGTCGATGGATCGGGGCCAAATGTGAGGTGATGCACTTCCGCCCGGTTGCGCAACGAATCCAGGACCACGCCAGGTTGGACCCGCGCAACATGCTTTACTGGATCGATCTCCAGAATCCGGTTCATGTACTTCGTGAAATCCAGAACGACCGCCACGTTGCAGCATTGACCCGCGAGGCTGGTGCCGGCTCCCCTCGGCAGTACCGGCGCTCCATATCGGCGGCACTGCGCTACGGCTGCGATCACATCATCGTCATCTCGAGGAACGACTAGCCCGATCGGAATCTGTCGATAGTTCGAAGCATCGGTCGCGTACAAGGCGCGACTGCCTCGGTCGAAGCGGACCTCGCCGCGAATCTCGCGCTTCAGTGCCCGTTCGAGGTCGATCGCCTGAGGGAACGCATCGATCGGTTTGGCGTGCGAGCTGAGCGGCAGCGGGACGATCACTGGGCGATTGGCTGGGCGGCGGGAACTTCCTGAGTCAGGCTTCGAAGAGCCGCCGTGACCCCGCCTTCACGGTAGGGCACCCCCGCCACGCGCAGGCCCATTTCGATGCCACTTAACGTGGCGGCAAGCATCAAGTCGTTGAAGCTGCCCAGATGCCCTATCCTGACAACTCTTCCTGCAAGCTTCGACAGGCCGACGCCGAGCGACATGTTGAAATGTTCGAGCACGACGGAACGGAAGCGGTCGGCATCGTGGCCGTCAGGCATGAAGAATGCCGTCATCGAGCTCGAGTACTCTCGCGGATCCTCGCAGACGATCTCGAGGCCCCACGTCTTCACGGCTGCCCGAGTCGCGTTCGCGTGTCGATCGTGGCGGAGGAATACGTTCTGAAGTCCTTCTTCGTGGAGCATCCGTAGCGCCTCGCGGAGGCCGAACAGAAGATTCGTTGCGGGTGTGTACGGGAAAAAGCCGTTACGATTCTGCTCGAGGACCGGTCGCCAATCCCAGTAGCTCCGTCCCAGTTTCGCGCTCCTGCTCGCAGCGATGGCCTTCTCCGACACGGCGTTGAAACCGAGACCGGGTGGCAGCATCAGACCTTTCTGAGATCCGACAACAGTGACGTCGGCTTCCCACTCGTCCTGACGAAAGTCGATGGAGCCGAGCGACGACACCGCGTCAACGATGAGCAGCGCCGGATGTCTGACGCGATTCATCGTCGCCCGAAGCGCACCGATGCGGCTGGTTACGCCGGTTGACGTCTCGTTGTGCACAACGACCACGACTTTGATCGTGTGTGTCACGTCTGCGGCAAGCCGGCTCTCGAGTTCGGTGTCCGATGCACCGAGACGCCAGTTCCCCGGCACGTATTCGACCTGCAAACCGAGCCGTTCAGCGATCCCTCGCCAGACCTGTGAAAAGTGACCGGTTTCAAAAACCAGCACGCGCTCGCCTGGCGATAAGGTGTTCACAAGCGCCGCTTCGGCAGCGCCCGTCCCGGAAGAGGGAAAGATGATGACCGGACCGCTCGTCTTGAAGACGAGCGCCAGGCTATCGAGAATCTCCCGAGTCAGCGCCGCGAACTCCGGTCCCCGGTGATCGATCACCGGATGATCCATGGCACGCAACACGCGGTCGGGAACGTTGGTCGGCCCCGGGATCTGGAGAAAATGCCGACCCGTACAGTGCATAGACCAGTCAGTTTACAAGAGAACGGAGAATGGACTGTAAAGGGCGGCCTGTTCGCGTTTCTGGATGCTCGAGGGCCTGGGCGCGTGAACGCGTCGCAGAACGCGTCGATTTTCAGCACGCAAGCTCCCAATACTAACGACACCCTCGGTGGGCCACGAGCGCGTCATCGTGAACAGAGCTACGAAAGCCTCTGATGTGGCGCGGTGTGCTGGTGCGGTAACCGCAGTTCGGTTAGCATCCCGACCTGTGGGATCAGCGACCTCGTTGTTGCTCGTGACGCCGACTGGTTCTCCTGCGCGGATTCTGCGCATCGTCCGCGGCTGAAGGTCGTATGAAGCGAGTACTGATCTCGGTTGGGATCGGCCTCGCGCTCACAGTCGTGTTCGGAATCGCGGCCGGCATGGGCGCGGGCGCGTGTCACTGCTCGACGCCTCCTGCGGGTACTGTTTCCGTTCGTCATGATGACGCCCGGCGAGGGGCTGGTTGCCACGCTCGGCATGCTGCAGTTCCTCATCTACGCCGTCGCCGTTGCGTTGGCCGGGCGACGCCACTGGACCGGACCAGCGCTCCTGCTGCTCGTCATCGTCCACGTGGTGGCGGCTGCCGTTGCACTGCACAACGGCGCTCGCCACTAGGCGTCGCGACTCGTTCGGGGCACGCACGAAATGTCGTGACGTTCTTCGACAAGGTCTGGGAGGTCAAGCCATGAACGGGCAGCGCGAGCAGATCCTGCTTACCTCGAGCGGCGCGGAGTCGACGCCCGCGCCGGACCGGCGGCACCACTCCGTCGCCGGGCGAGTGCCGCTGCCACCAGCGCCCGAACAGGGGGGCGGTTGGTCTCGGCCAGGGAGCGGATTTTTACGTGACGCAGCCCCTTGCCGGTGCCTTCTAGCAGCCGTTCGGGGTCCGCCAGCACCGCCCCTTGATAGAAGCCGAGATTGACGTAGCCGCGCATGGGCATGATGTAGGCGTAGCCGTCGGTCATCTTCTTCGGCCCGACGCCATAGGTGGCGGCGTTGTCGCCGAGGCGCACGGTCTCAACCGTGCTCACGTCGACGGCCCGGATTATGGCCCGCAAGCGCCGCGCGATGGCGGCGAGGTTGGGCTCGACACCCGCGAGCAGCTCGTCGAAGGTGCCTTGCGCCGCCTTGGGTAGTTCGGCCATTGGATTCCCTTCACTTCGGTTGACTTGCGCGGCGCAGGCTGGAGACGCCTGCGCTATTGATTCCCGTCAGCGAAGCGTAGAAGAAGTAGAGAATGGAATCGTGCAATAACTGTGTAAGGTCGGCTCGAAACCGCCGACAACCACCGACGTTTACGGCGTCACACGGAGAAGCATGTCACGGCGGCAAGTCGTTTGAATTAACTGCGCGAGAAAGTGCTTCGATGTCACTCGGTGCGCATACGTCCTGACGGGTGGAGCCATGCCAGAAATTCCCGCGCCAGCGCGCCGGCCGCTCCGCTTCAGCAGCTTCGAGCTCGATCTGCAGTCCGGTGAGCTGCGCAAGGCGGGCGTGCTTGTTCGTCTGCAGGAACAATCCCTGAAAGTACTGACGAAGCTGCTCGAGCGGCCGGGCGATCTGGTCACTCGCGAGCAGCTGCGTCAGCGACTCTGGCCGAACGGCAAGATCTTCCTCGATCCGACGCTGGCCGCGGCGTGCGGAAACTACGAGGGCCATCTGCTGACCGGCGAGGTCGCGGGCCCGCTGCCCTTTGGCGCATCGCTCGACGCGCGGCTCGGGATTTTCCGCTGGCAGCCGGGGTCAGAAGTGTCTGGCACGTTCAGTTTCGTATTCGCGCAGCGGGGCTGCGACGCAGTCGAACGCCGCATTCCACTTCGGATCGACATCGCGGACCCAGCCTGAGACGAAGTCAAGAACGAGCCTCATATCGACCGATAATCACCACGAACATGTCGGTCGTCCTCATCTTCTCGGCGGCGCTCTTCGTCAGCGCCTTTCTGTTGTTCCTCGTTCAGCCGATGTTCGCGAAGATGGTGCTCCCGCTTCTCGGGGGATCTCCATCGGTCTGGACGACGTGCGTGTTGTTCTTCCAGGCAGGCCTGCTGGCCGGGTACGCGTACGCGCACCTCGTCACGACGCGACTCTCGATTCGGTGGCAGGCGACTGTTCACACGGCAGTGGTGGTGGTGCCCCTGGCGCTCCTCCCGTTCGCGCTCCCGCGACGCCGTCCGAGGGGCACGTGGCCTCATCTCAACCCGCATTCTGGCTGCTGTCGGTGCTGGCGACCACGGTCGGTTTGCCGTTCTTCGCGCTATCAGCGACGGCACCGCTTCTTCAGCGCTGGTTCAGCGCGGTCCGACATGCGTTTGCGGGGGACCCCTACTTTCTGTATGCGGCGAGCAACGCAGGCAGCCTCACCGCGCTGCTCGTGTATCCCAGCCTCGTGGAGCCGCTGCTCTCACTCCGAACGCAACGGATCACGTGGGCGTTCGGGTACGTGCTTGGCCACAGCCTCGTACTGCTATGCGCGGTGGCGGCGTGGCGCGCCACGCGGCAGAGCGCAGCGGCTGACGAAGCGCCCACTCCCTCCGTGCCGATATCCGCCGCGCACCGGCTGCGGTGGCTCTTTCTCTCGTTCGTCCCGTCAGGCCTGATGCTCGCCGTCACGACCTTTATCTCCAGCGACGTGGCGGTCGTTCCGATGTTCTGGGTGGTTCCCCTGGCGCTGTACCTCCTCACGTTCATCATTGCGTTCGGTGGCACCGCGGGATGGCTGTGGCCCCTCGCGCGGCGCGTGTTTCCACTGGTGCTTCTTCCGCTCGTGCTATTCGTGCTGGTCGAGGGAGGGGGGGTGCTGGTCCTGACGTCGCTCCATCTCCTGACGTTCACGATCGTCGCGCTCCTCTGTCATGGTGAGCTCGCGCGCGCGCGCCCCTCGGTCGCGCACCTGACGGAGTTCTATTTTTGGATTTCGCTCGGAGGAATGCTCGGCGGGGTGCTGAACAGCGTCGTCGCACCCCTTCTATTTACGAGCACCGCCGAATATCCCTTGCTGCTCGTCGCCGCCTGTGTGGCGATGGCACGCTACGAGGATTTCGTCCGTGTGCTCAGGCGTCCACGATTGTTGATCCGACCGGCGGCCGCTGCCGCTATGGCGTTGGCCGCGCTGATCGTGGGAGACGCGCTGCAGCTCGAACTCCGTGAGACATTTCCGCTACTCGGCATTGCGGCCGTACTGTGCTTCAGCGTGTCGCGCGATCCCGTCCGATTCGCGTTCGGCGTAGCGTTGCTGATGGCTGTTGGGGGCTTCCACACGTCCCGTGTGTGGGGACGCGTCCTCGAGGCGGACCGAACGTTCTTCGGCATCTATCGGGTGTCAGAGGACCAACAGCGTGGACTCGTCACACTGTTTCACGGCACCACCGTCCATGGCCGGCAGGCGCTCGGCCCGATCGCTCCGGAGCCGCTGAGCTACTATCACCGCCAAAGCCCGATCGGGCGCGTGTTTTCGACGCAAGCGGAGCGGCCACCGCTCTCGGTAGGCGTGGTTGGCCTCGGTGTCGGTTCCCTGGCGGCGTATGCCGCCGCCGGCGATCAATGGACGTTTTATGAGATCGACCCGGTTGTCGAGCGGATCGCACGCGAACGCAAATACTTCAGGTTCCTCGAGCAGTGCGGTCGCGCGTGCCGCGTCACCATTGGTGACGCGCGACTGTCGCTCGAGCGTTCGTCGGCGACACACGACATCATCATCCTCGACGCGTTCAGTTCCGACGCCATTCCTCTGCACCTCCTGACCCTGGAAGCGGTGCGCGTGTACCTGTCCCGCCTTCGAGCCGACGGTTTTCTCGCGTTCCACATCTCGAACCGGCACGTGAATCTTCGCCCGGCGCTCGCCCGGATCGCGCGTGACCACCAGTTGACCGCGCTGGCGCAGACCGACCTGCGGGCCAAGGACGACCCCCACGGATACGAGTCGTCTGAATGGATGCTGATGGTGCCAAATCCCTCGGCATTTGCGCGGCTGCCGCAAGACCAGAAGTGGACGCCGGTCGTGGCCGACGCGAGACCTTCGTGGACGGACGACTTTTCGAATATCTGGACAGTCCTGCGCTGGCGCTGAGCGCTCTGTGGCGCCCAGTGAGCTCTCACCTTCGGCACGCCTGCGATCGCCCGCTCCCGGCGTGGAATGGCCGTCCGCGAGATTGACTACCGACGCACGACCGGCTAGGCTCGCGGCCGGAGGGCCGACATGACGTCCCAGCCATACTGCACGACGCTCCTTCGAGCAGCCGTTGCGATCGCGATTGGCGCAGCGGCCACGACGGCGATCGACGCCGCACAAGGAGGCCGCCCTTCCGTTACCGCACTTGAAGTGGCCGCATATCGGGCCATCGGTGCGAAGCATCCCGACCCATCGATCCGCAACGCAGATGTCGTCGCCGAGCGGCTGTTGGGACCTGAAGAGCGGGCCATTCTCACGGAGGCAGGCTCGGGGATCGTTCTCACCGCGATGGAGATGGAAACGGACCGCGCCTGGGATAGCCTGGGAAATCGAAGCCGTTTTGCCCGAGGCGTGCACGTTCGCACGCGCCACATCGACGATGTGTTGAGCGAGAGCCTCAAGAACGGCAGCACTCAGGTCGTGATTCTGGGAGCCGGTCTCGATTCTCGTGCCTACCGGTTTGGTGATGCTTTGCGCGGTGTCCGGGTCTTCGAGCTCGATCTTCCCCAGACGCAAGACTACAAGAAGAAACGGATCCGTGAGGTGTTCGGCGCCCTGCCGGATCACGTCACCTACGTCCCGGTCGATTTTGCAAAGCAGGCGCTCGAACTCGTGCTGAACGGCGCCGGCTACGACCAGAAAAAGAAGACGATCTTCATCTGGGAAGGGGTCACGATGTACCTTCCGGAGACCGCGATCGACGGGACACTGCGCGCCGTTGTGCGGAACAGCGCGCCGGGCAGCCGGATTGTGTTCGATTATTTCCTTGAAAGTGCGCTGACGTCACCCAACCCAGCTCTGCGAGAGATCTCGAAGAATGTCGCGACAGTCGGGGAACCCTTCATCTTCGGCATGCCCGGTCAGAACGCGTCAGCATTCGTCCAAGCACGAGGGCTCAGCGTGGTCTCCGATTTTGGCAGCGGCGATCTCGGTGCGCGTTTCCTTCCGAAAGATAAGTCTCTGCCGACGCCTTCGGCCAATCGTATCTCCACCGCCGAAGTGCGGTAAGCCTTTCTGAACGCACTCCGTGAGCAGTTGCGCCCGCCGTAGACGGTGGCCGCGATGCTACTTGGCGCTCGAGACCGCGGCGATGAAGTCGGCGACGTAGCGCTGGATCTGGTCCGGTGGCAGGTCGTAGCGGGCGCGGCCGTCCGGCTGGCCGAGATTGCCGCTGATGACGAAGGTGCGCAGTCCCGCCTGGGCAAGGCTTTTCGCTTGCGCGACGCTGAGCCCGCCGACCACCTGCACCGGGGCGACGCCGCCAACCCGCTCGAAGATGGCGCGGGCCATGTCACCAAGATAGTTGCGCTCGATGAGTGTCGGGTCGGCGCGCCGCGCGTCGGCCTGCAGGTGAATGCCGACCGCGTCCACACCGGCGTCGAGCATGCGAAGCGCGACTTCGATGGCCTGCGCGGCCGGGCCCTGGTGCGGCACCATGATATCGGCGAAGGCGAGCCGCGGCAGTTCGGTGCCGTCGCGCCTGAACTCGTCGCGCACGGCGCAGATCGCCTTCGCCGTATCTACACCGGCGAGCGCGAGGAAATCAACGATGTTGCCGCCGCCCGCATAGACGGCGCGCGCTTCGAAGGTACCGCCATCCATGGTCTTCATGTCGGCGAGCAGGAGCGCCTCGGGAAACTTCCGACGGAAGGCTGGCACGACGTTCGAGACGCCGGCGTTCTTGAGCAGCGGCGTCCCCATTTCGACGATGGTGATCCCGCCCGCCAGCGCTCCACCGGCAACCCCTAGACCCTGTTCTATAGTGGCTACGTCGACCGAAATCTGGAACGTGAAGCGGGTTCTGAGCTGCTCGAGAACGCGAGCGGAGGCCGGGTGGGTCACCTTCGCCACCTGCTGGGCCCAGGCATAGTTTGGCCGCATCATCTCGAAGATGGGGCCGACTGTCAGCGCACCCACGGCGAACCTGCCCGCGCCGTTGAGGAACGATCGCCGGTCGATGTCGGACGCCTTCCTGCGCTCCATGATCGCGGCTCCTAGACAAAGACTAGAGGCTACCTCATAAACCCGCTGCTCGATGTACGGAGCGAGCGAGCTGAGCGAGCCACGCGACCGGAGCGAGCCGGCGAAGCGGCGAGCGAGAGAGCGTGTTGGGGAGTCCGAGGGGCGAAGCCCCTCGGATAAGGCGAGTCAGCCGCAGCCAGCCGAGCGAATTGACGCTTCAGCGCGTTGACCTGTGCAAGGTAGCGTCGGGGATCGTGGTCGCCGCATCGCTGGCCGCCTCTGAATCGGAAGCCCCGGCGCGCGTATCCGTCACCGGCGCCGGCTCCGCACAGGTGAATGATCGCTGCGAGGTTTTGCCGCTGCTGCAGCGAGGCGATCGTCATGCGGTTGCGGGCGAGGATGCGCGCGACCGTGCGATCCAGCCGCGCGGCGGTCATCTCCACGGTATGAGCGGGCACCACACGTGTGTAGAGCGCGTTGAACCAGCACGAGTGCGGGTCGTGCCAGGGGCCGTCCTCGACTGCGACGTGATCGTGGATGCAATAGCGCCGGGCCTCTGCGAGCGTTCCATCGGTGATCTGAAACATCCCGGCGGCGCTCGAGGCCGGTCTGTATAGCTCGAACGGGTTCCAGCTGAACCGCCACCGCCAGTAGGTCCGTGCGACCGGGTTGCCGCTGCTCTCCACCTGGGCCAGAGCGGCCAGCAATTCCGGTGTGATGACCGCCGTCGAGTGCTCGTAGAAGAGCGGGCCGTATTGCCGCCACGTCTGCGCCGGCACCTTGGCAAGCGAGCCGCTGACCGCCCCGGCAACGACGAACACCTCGGTGGGCTTGCGGACTACCTGCACAATCCAGTTCGCGGCCGCCCAGACGATCACCAGCAGGACCGTGGCGACGACTATCTGGACGGCCAACGGGGCGGCCCGCATGACCAGAAACGCGCGTCGGACCGGGCGCCCCCCCAAAAAAGAAGAGCGGCGCGCGTGCCGGCCTCGGATGCGCGCCGGCAGGAGTGCGGCCTGCGCGGTCATCGCGTGGGGCATCAAGGACACCCACCCATTATCGAGCATCCCGGAGCGGCGCCGTTTGTCCCTCCCCGAGAGTGCCTCGGTTCGACTGCAGCGCCGGAGAAAAGCATGAGCAAGTCGTCAGACGTCAGTCACACGTCGAACAGCGATTCGCGCCGCGTGCGTCAGGCCAGGGAGCCGGCGGAATGGAACGCGTGCAGGAATTGGCGGATTCTTCTTCCGAGCGAAAGATCCCAAGAAACACCCTCTGAGGGACCGGCTAGCTCTGCAGTTCTAACTCTTCCATGGTATACTACCTGTAGTTTCCCACAGGCAGGGGACCGCAACAGAATGTGGCCTGGACTCGATCCCAACATTAGGCGGGAACTAGCGACCCTTCGCGAGCTCGTGTCGCTCCGGTACCAGTCGCCGACAAAAGAGTGGCCCCTGGTGTACTTGGAGGAGCGTCATGCGCTCCTGGTGGTGCGCGAGTGGCCGGATGGGTCCATCACTGCCTATCACGCAGAAACCCTACCTTGAGTCGCGGACGAGCCGCGTGCGTATCCCTCGGAACAGCAGCGGCAGGAGCCGAGTCAAAAGCCGCCGCCAAGCGCGAGATGAAGGGTGACGCGATTGGCGAGCTGAGCATCCCGCAACTTGACGATGACCGCCTCGGTCGCAAGCTGGCTGGCCTGAAGCTGCAGGACAAGCTGAAGCGAGAGAGCGCCAGCGCGATATCTGGCCGTCGCGATGCGGACCGCTTCGACCCGATTCGCTAGGGCCTGATTCGGGTACTGAAGCCGCTCGGCAAGAACCCCCTCGTTGTCGAGCGCAACGGCGACCTCGCAAACGCGTTCAGCGCCACGGTGGCGTAGTTCGCAATCGCCTTTTCCGCTGTGCTGACTCGAGCCGGATCTGGGTCCGAAGCGCAGGCACCACCGGTCGTGTAAATGGCCGATGCACCTCGCGCGCCGATCGGACACTTGCTCTGGTCAGGATCGTCGAGCCGGATCGCGACGGCGAATCGTCCCTGGGGCACGACCGGCGGCGGATCGAACGACGGCAGGTCGCCGCTCGGCACGAGCTGGCCTGCTCCGCTTCCCCACCCAGATGTCGAGATCGAACCCGAGCATCGCTTGAACCTCACTTCGGTCGAGCCAGCCGCGTGACCAGCCCGCGCAGAATCAGGTAGGGCACGATCGCCAGGATGATCGCCACGATGATCGCTTCACCCGGATAGACGAAGCGTTCCGCGATGATCTGATACACGACGTCGAGCACAATCGCGAGCAGGAACACCTTACCGACACTCTTCCAGCCGTCCTTGAGCATGTCGCGGCGGTGGGCGGGATCCCAGAGGAGGGCCCAGAAATACGGCGGCTTGCCAGTCTTGGCATCGTTCAACCCCGCGCGAATCGCGAAGATCGACGCCATCAGCGGCTGGAGCACCAGCCTGAACTTCATCGGTCCGGTGGTCCGAGCGATCAGGTCGTGGACCAGGCGCGTCCACGTGTCGTCCATGAAGTCCATAACATTCCTTTCCTTGCGGAGAACCTGGCTTCACCCGCGCGCGGCCGGCGCGCGTGGGCCCGCCGCCGCCCCGGCCACCGGCACAGCCTGCTTCCAGTGATCGCGGACGGCAAAGACGCGGAAGATGAAGCCTATCAGCACCGCGATCAGCGTGATGTGAAAGAACGCCAGCCTCCCCTGCGCCCACACCGCGACCATTGCGTAGACTCCGGCCGACAGCACCGCCGTCGTGACGACGTGCTCCGCCGGCCGCACAACCTCCGGCGTGACCCCCGAGAACAGGTCGATGAGCACGCCTCCTGCGGTGGTGGCGAGGAGGCCCACGCAGATCGCGGCGAAGATCCCCAGGTCGTGCTCGAGCGCCTTGTGCGCGCCCAGGATCGCAAACCACGGCAGGCTGAAGGACTTGCAGTACGCAAGCACCCGCGCGCGGAACCACTCTTCCTTGGTTTCCGCCCACTGGGACAGCGCCAGGCCAATGAGACCCATCAGGATGCACACGAACAGATAGATGGGGTGCTTGAGCGGCGAAGGAACCTCATTGAGCAGCATGTCGCGCGAGACGCCGCCGCCGATCCCGCCGAAGAAGGCAAAGATCAGCAGCCCTGCGACCGAGTAGCCTCTGTTGTGCGAGGGGTCGCGGGCGATGAGCACGCCGTACAGGGCGTTGACGCCGGCGGAGAAGAGGTCGATGTTTGGAAAGCTCGGCAAGTTCATCTCGATTTCTCCTCGGGCAGCTCGCAGCCGCTCGTCAACTGGTCAAGGTCACATGGGTGCCGACGCTCAGAACTGGCCCACCAGGTCCGTGAACGCGAAGATGCCGAGCAGGCTCAGGAGAACGCCGACGAGGAAAGCCAGAATGGGCCGGCGCTTCAAGCCCTGACGTTGAAGCCCTGCCACTTCGATCCTGTTCTGGACCAGGGCCATGATGAGCGACGACGTTCCAAGGACGACAAGAAAGTAGGCCACGCGTTTGACGTCCGACTCGCGCCCGAACGCCAGCGTTACCTTGGCTGAAGCCAGAGCTTCCCCGAGCTTGCCTAGGGTGAAGCCGAAGCTGATCATGGAAAGAGCAGTCCGGATCCAGGCCATTAGCGTCCGTTCGGCGGCCATGGCTGTCCGCTCCAGCGCGAGGTTCGTGCCCGTGTCGACGTCGGGCCGTGGCGTAATTCCGGTATCGATGCCAACCAGGTCCTTAAGAATGCGAATCAGCGTCAATCGGCACCGCCGCCTTTGGCCGGACCACAGAACCCAAGCGTCCGGTCGCCCCCCCCGGTTTGGTGTGCGTCGTAATGTCGGTTCTCAGCCTAGTAGGGCTCTGACGGGCCGGCTATGCAGTTCCGGCAAAGCACCGCCGCCCTGACGCGCGTTCTGTGGGCGATGCCGAAACTGCATACTGCCACATCGAGTAAATCGATCAGGACATCCAGCAGATCAGCCAGGGCTCACTCTACCCGGCGCTCCATCGCCTCGAGCACCAGGGCTGGATCGAAGCAGAGTGGGCGGTCTCGGAGCTGGGCCGACGGGCCCAGTACCTACCAGCTCACGCCAGCCGGACGCCGGCAACTGGCGGTGGAGGCCGGCGAGTGGGAGCGCATGTCCACCGCCATCGGCCGCGTGATGAAGCTGGCGTGACCGCTCCGCCTCCGCCCGGCTTCGGCGAGACAAGATGAACCTCCGCGACCTGCTCTTGCGCGTTCGCGCACTGATGACTCCCAACCGCGTCGAACGCGAGCTCGACGAGGAGCTCGCGTTCCACATCGCGCGCGAGACCCAGAAGCACATCGCCGCCGGTCTGAGTCCCATCGAAGCTCGCACGCGGGCGATCGCCCGTTTTGGTCCGGTCCCCCTTGCCGCCGACCAGTGCCGCGACGCGCGCGGGACCGCGGTCATCGACCACCTGACGCGCGACATCATCTTTTCGCCTTCGGGCTGATCCTGATGATCGGCTGCGCCAACGTCGCCAACCTGCTGCTCGCGCGCGGCCTCTCGCGCCAACGGGAGATCGGCATCCGGCTATCGCTTGGCGCGTCACGCCGGCGCATCATCCGACAGCTCCTCACCGAGGGTCTGATGCTGTCGCTCGCGCCGGCGATCTGCGGCGTTGCCGTCGCGCGGCTCTTGCTCGACGGCGCGCTCTATGCGGTGATCGTCACACTCCCGCCGGAGATCGCCCAGTTCATGAGGCTGTTCAACCTGACCGCCCCAACCGCGGATTGGCGCGTGTTGGTGTTCCTGGCGTTTGGCGCCATCGCGTCGACGGTGTTCTTCGGGCTTGTACCGGCCCTGCAGGCCACTCGGGTCGACCTGGTGGCCGCGATTCACGGCGAACTGACAAGGAGCGCGCGGCCGCGCGGCGCGCGGCATGCGCTCATCGCCATGGGCGCATCAGTGCTCCTGTTGGTCTGTGCCGGCATTTTTCTGCGCGGCGCCGTCATCGCCGCGACGAAGAACGCGGCTGTTCGGAGCGACGTGCTCAGAATCTCGCTCGAGACCGAATTACGCCGCGGCGCGCTGCTTCAGGCGCTGAGGTCCGATCCGCTGGTAGAGGCAATCGCCGCGTCCTCGCCAGCGACACGCCTGGTGGTCAGCCCGTCGGTGCCCGCTCAGGCTACAGGCCCGAGCTCGTTCCCGGTGTACCGAGAGGCCGTTTCATTTGAGTACTTCGCTCTGCTGGGCATCGACGTCGTGAGCGGGCGCGGCTTCACGCCGGCGGAAACGGACGGCGGACGCGGGCGTGGTGGTCGTATCCGAGACCCTCGCGCGCCAGCTCTGGCCACACGGCGCCGGCGTCGGCCAGCAGGTCCGACTCGATGCTCCGCAGCTTGCGTCGCCGGAGTCGCCGTCGGTCTCGTCGCGCACCTTCACGGTCGTCGGCGTCGTAAGCGATCGGGGAAGGGCTTCCGGGTCCTCCCTCGACACGTTCCGGCGGGTGTACCTGCCGACGAGCGTCGACAGCCCGGAGCCGTGGCTGCTGCGCATGCGCGGCAACGCGGAGCAGATGCGGCAACCGTTGTTGGAGCGCCTCTCGGCTATCGATCCGACCCTGATGAACGTAGTCAGCTTGCAAGCGCTCGCTCGGTTGCAGACCTACCCTCTGCAGATTGGCTTTTGGGTCGCGGTCGTTCTGGGAGGACTCGCGCTCCTGCTGACCGCGTCGGGGGTGTTCAACGTGCTGTCGTACGTCGTCGAGCAGCAGGCGAAAGAGATTGGCGTGCGTATGGCGCTCGGCGCGGCCACCAAGAACGTCGTGCGGTGGATCCTGTGGCAATCGGTGCGTCCGGTTGGCATCGGACTCCTCACAGGCGGCAGCCTGGCCGCGGCGGTGGCGATCGTGCTGATGACGACGCCCATCGCCGCGGAGATCGGCGACTCGATCGACGTGCTCGATCCCGTAGCCTACGCTGCAAGCCTGCTGGTCATCGTCGCCTCGTGCGTGCTGGCTGTGTCGCTTCCCGCCCTCCGCGCCGCTCGCATCGATCCGATCGCGACCCTCAGAAAAGACTGAGGGGCACGCGCAACCTCTCACTCCGCGCGTAGCGCCTTCACCGGATCGATGCGACTCGCATGGCGTGCGGGAACGTAACCAGCCACCATCGTGACGATCGCCAGCAGGGACAGGGCAACGACGATCGCGATCGGATCGTGAGGGGTCACGCCGAACAGCTGGCCGGCGATATAGCGGTTCGCAGCAAGCGAGGCCAACGTGCCGAGGGCCGCCCCGATGCTCACCAGCACCAGCGTCTCGCGCACCATCATCCAAACGACGCTCTGCTGTCGGGCGCCGACGGCGATACGAATCCCGATCTCGCGCGTGCGTCGGACCACGCGGTACGCCATCACGCCGTAAAGGCCGATGCACGCCAGGATCAGGGCAAGCGCGGCAAAGAACGTGGCGAGAAGGGCGAGCATTCGCTCGCGTACCAGCGACATCTCCACGTGCTGCTCCATCGTCGCGATTCCCGTGACGAACCCGCCAGGCACGGCCTCGGCGACGCTGGCGCGGATCGAAGGGACCAGCCGCGTCACATCGCCGGCGCCTCGCACAAAAAGAACGGCGCTGGTGATCGGATCGATCGCTTGCTCCAGCGGCACATAGACCATTGGCTGGTCGGGCGTTCGCAGGTCCTGATAGTGCGCATCGGCGACGATGCCGACAATCGCGTACTGATCCTCGACGCGCTGTCCCGGGAAGTTGACCTTCCGGTCGAGCGGACTCTCCGTGCCGAAGAACGCCCGTGCCGCGGTCTCGTTGAGAATAGCGACGCGCAGCGAGCCCGACCGATCGCGGGGTGTGAACGATCGGCCGGCGAGCAGGCGGATGCCCGTGGTTTCGACATAGCCGTCGGTGACCTGGTTGATCCGGATGCCGCGATCCTTCTCCGGACCGGGCGCGGGGCCGTCAATGGCGATCTTCACCCCACGGATGTGGCCGCTCAGCGGGCTCATACCCGCAGCAACGCCGGCGGAAAACACACCCGGCACTTCGCGCACCTGCTCGATGAGACCGCTCCAGATACCGCCGAGCCGCGCATGGTCTGAGCGATACTCCGCCGGGGTCTTCGGCGTCACGGTCCGCCCTGGCACGGTGGCCTCGACCTGCATGGTCAATACGCCGTCACGATCGAAGCCCGAGGGAATGTTGTTCAGGTTGTGAAGCGTCCGCAGAAAAAGCGCGGCGCCGCAGAGCAGGAGGACCGACAACGTAACTTGGACGACGACCAGCGCTCGACCGAGATGATTGTGCGTGGTCGTTCCACCGGCAGCGCCGGGTTTCGCGGCATCGACGCGCGTCGCGCGCAGCGCAGGCGCGAGGCTGAACAGCAGCGCGGTCGCAACTGAAACGCCGGCGGTAAAGGCCAGCACGCGCAGATCGAACTGCGGCTCCAACACCACCCTTTCGGCGGGTCCGGCGAGAACCGCAACCAGGAACGACGCACCCCACCGTGCGAACAGCAGTCCAGCTCCGGCTCCCAGCGACACCAGCACGACCCCTTCGGTCAGCAACTGACGAATCAGTCGGCCGCGACTCGCGCCAATGGCCAGCCGCACTGCCATCTCGTTCTGCCTCGCGGTGGCGCGGGCGAGCAGCAGGTTGGCCACATTGGCGCAGCCGATGAGCAGAACGACGCCGACGATCGCCATCACGATCATCAGCGGCTCCGTGTAGGTGCGGCGCAGCTCGTTCGCGCCTCTGGCCGCGGGCACGAGCGCGATGCTGCTGAAGTATCCGCGCCTGTCGCGGGGCATCCCGACTTCCGTCAAGTAGGTGTCCCACAGCGCCTCGAGGTCCGCGCGCGCCTGCTCGGCCGTCGCACCGGGCCCGAGACGCCCGATCACGCTCAGCCACCAGCTCTGCTTCGATTGCAGACCCTGCTCGACGAGCATCATGGGAACCGTGATGTCGAGCGGCGCGCCGACCTGAAGCCCCAAGAATCCCGGTGGCGTCACGCCGACGATGGTCACCCACTGCGTGCCGACCTGAACGCTCTTCCCGAGTACCGCCGGATCCCTTCCAAAGCGGCGCGTCCAGAAGCTGTCGCTGATCACGGCGACGGCGCCTTGTGGACCGCCACGGCCTGGCTCGGAATCGTCCCCGGGCGTGAGCACTCGTCCGTGGACCGCGCGAACGCCGAGCACGTCGAAGTAGGAGCCGGAAGCGTACTGGCCGCGCACCCGCTCCGGCACGCCGTCGATCGACATCTTGAACATCCGCTCGTCGAACGCCGCGATGCCCGAGAGGAAGCGGTTGTGATCGCGGAGTCGCTCGAAGCACGGATACGGAGGGCCGCTGCTGCCGCCCGACTTCCCGCCGGAGTTGTCGACGAAGAACAAGCGCTGCGGATCTTCGACCGGCAGCGTCTTGACCAGCACGGAGTCAATAAGGGTGAAGATCGCGGTGTTGGCGCCGATCCCGAGTCCGAGCGACAGCAGGGCGACGAGAGTGAACGCCGGCGACCGGCGCAGGAGACGTAATGCGT
The DNA here is from genome assembly GCA_963773005.1 of uncultured Acidobacteriota bacterium. Classification (GTDB taxonomy): domain Bacteria; phylum Acidobacteriota; class Vicinamibacteria; order Vicinamibacterales; family 2-12-FULL-66-21; genus DATBJJ01. The sequence goes on along the minus strand of CAVYZR010000006.1, from coordinate 478,075 downwards.
AGCCGACGTCGCCGCGCAACTCGCCGAGCAGCCGCAGGCCGACGGCGTCGCGGCAGTCCTCTGTGCGCGCTGCAACGCTGCCGAACTCGGCGAGCGCACGCCGGCGGGCTTCCTCCTCCGGCACCCCGCGCCGGCGCAGATCAGCCTGATAGAGCTCGAGGTGCGTCCGCATCTCGTCCTGCATCTCGCGCTCGAAGTCAGCGCGCCGGCAGCTGACTCGAAGCCACGACCTGACGCGTGCGATGAGACTCATAGGTCCTCCGGCATCGCTTCGAGCGCGAACCCGATCGCCTCCGAGAACCGCCGCCAGTACGCCGTCTCTTCCTTGTGACGCCGCCGGCCAGCCGCGGTGAGGCGGTAATACTTTGCCTTCCGCTTGTTCTCCGATTCGCCCCACGCCGATGTGATGAGCCCCTGATGCTCGAGGCGATAGAGCGCCGGATAGAGCGAGCCCTGCTGAATCTGCAGCCGGTTCTGCGAGATCTGCTGAATGCGGAGCAGGACGCCGTAGCCGTGCAGCGGCCCCAGCGAGACGGCCTTGAGGATGAGGAGGTCGAGGGTGCCCTGCAGCAGCTCGGTCGTGTCGCTCATGCGGCTCTCCTAGACATACCAGGAGAGGATGCCGTACCTTCTCCTAGAGCGTCAAGGAGAGAGTACGGCGGCCTCGTTTGGAGAACGCTAGAATGGCGTCAAGCGCGCGTGATCCGCCGTTCAGGGCCGGTTCAGGAACCACTGATTATCGTGCCGGCATGTTCAATTTCCTCAGCTACGACTTCGGATACACCTGGTCCCTCCGTTACGCGATGCTCGTCCCGCTCGTACTCGCGGGCGGTATCGCAGGAGTTGCCGTGTTGCGGTCCTGGCCACGCTGGGTGTCCATCTCGATGGCCCTCGTGGCCCTGTGGGCAGCCGCCGCAGTCGTGATCACGAACGCGATGCTCAATGGTCCGATGGCGCTGCCGACGGAGCGATTCCTCACATCTGGATCCGGACGCGTGCTCGACGTCGGCGCCGGATCCGGCCGCGCGGCCATGGGTGTGCTCCTCGCCAGGCCGAATGCCACCGCCGTGGGCGTGGACATCTACAGCGGCTACTGGGGCATCGACGAGAACACGCCGGAGCGATTCATGAGGAACGCGCGGATTGCCGGCGTTGCCGAGCGCGCTGCCGCCCGCGTCGGCGACATGCGGCAGCTACCGTTCAGCGACGGCGAGTTCGACGCCGTCGTCAGCTCGTACGCAATCGATCATCTGCGCCGAGCGGAACGCCCGAAGGCAATCGCCGAGGTGGCGCGCGTCCTCAAACCGGGCGGCGAGTTCCTGCTGATGATTATCCAGGTCGACTGGAGGACCTGGCTGGTCTCACCTCTGCTCGCGCACCACCCGTCGCAGAATCCGGAGCCGTGGCGGGCACTGCTTCAGGAGAACGGCTTCACGCTGGAAGAAGAAGGAACGCCGTTCACGACGCTGTACTTCTTGGCGAAGAAGTAGGGCGCTTCCAAGGGCACGAGCCGTACCCTGTTGCCTTGCGCGTTGTGGTCGGCGTGGTCGGTGTGGTATTCGCTTACCCGTGGATCGCGGCGCGGTCGCTCTGGGCTCCTTGGATCCCGCATACGTTGGGCGACTTCATCGGGGATACCATCCTCAAACTCTGACCACGCTGCCGGGCGACGGGTGAAGCTGACGCGGTGAACGCCGCCCACCGCCACCGAGACGCTCGCCAGCATCACCGAATGGCGGGCCGTGACGTTGAAAAGCAGGCCCTGCAGCACAGGCCCCGCGAGCCGCGACAACGCCAACCCCACGACAAGCCAGGAGGGGACAAGCCGCGGCTCACTTCATCGCCACCCCTGCGGCCTCGCCGTCCAGTCGCAAACGCGGTGTCGAAATCCACGTCGAAGCGCCGAATCGGCGCTCACGGGAGCAATGTGCTGGCTTTGATGCTGCTGGGAAGTCTCCGTCCCGTTGTCTTTGGGTTGATGTCGGGGACGGTGCTGGCCGTGGCCGCGTCGCGCCTGCTGCGCGGCGTGCTCTATGGACTCAGCGCGATCGATATCGTCTCCTTCGCCGGTGCGTCCCTGCTGTTCCTGGTGATTGCGGTGGCTGCGAGCTGGCTGCCGTCCCGGCGGGCGATGCGCATCGATCCACTCGTGGCGCTCAGAGAGCAATAGCGCGTCACGACGGGCGTACGACACGATCGTGACGTTAACTTTTCGTGCCCACGCGCGTATTGGATTGTGAAAAGCCTTTCGTCCCTCCAGAAACGCATCGATCGACGCGGATTCGCGGCCGCCAGGCGGCTGCCGGGCACAGTCGCCATGGATCTGAAATACGTCGCACGGCAGTTGCTGCGCAGGCCCGGGCACACTTCTGCAGTGATCGCCTGCCTGGTCATCGGCCTGGTCGCGTCTGTGGGGACCTTCTCGGTCATTATGTCGCTCTTCTACGGAGACATGCCCGGCATTGCCGGCCGTCGCTCGCTCGCTCGAGTCTTCCTGCGCTACGACAGTCCCACGGGGAGCGGGTCCGGTGGCGGCGGCCGGCGTATCGTCACGTCACCGCTGTCGTTCAACGACTTCGCGACTATGCGGGAACAGCCGGCGGACTCGGCGCTCCAGGCGATTGGCGCGGAAGGTGACCTGCGGATGACCGCGGCGGGCAGCCACGGACCCCTCTGGATCGAAGGCGCCTTCGTCTCCGGCGACTATTTCACGATCCTTCGCACCACGCCGCTGCGCGGCCGACTTCTCATGCCCGACGACGACCGCCCGGCCGCAGCGCCGGTGGCCGTCGTGACGGACCACTTTTGGCGCACCCATCTCGACGGCGGGGACGACGCCATCGGTCGGCCGCTGCTGCTCGGAGGAACGTCGTTCACCGTCGTCGGAGTGGCGCCGCCGCGCTTCCACGGTATGCAGCCCCTCGACTCCGGCCAGGATGATTCGAACGGCGTGCAGGCGTGGATCCCCCTCGCCCTCGCGCCACAGTGGCCGACCCGCCCATCGCTCGACACCGGCTGGCTCACCGTCGTCGGACGCATGAAAGCCGGCCTCACCACCACCGATGTCGAGCGCCAGCTGACCGTCTCAGCTGCACGCATCGCCGCGTCAAACCCCACCACCCGAGCCAACGCCGCGCCGCGCGTCCGCGCTCACGGCTTCGGGCCGGACAGCACGCCGATCCAGATCGTCGCGCTCCTGACCGCGCTGCTGGCGCTGCCGCTCATCGTGCTCGCGATCGGCTGCGCGAACGTGGCCAACCTGCACCTGGCTCGCGTCGCGGAACAGTCGCGCGAGCTCGCGGTTCGGCTGGCGCTCGGGGCGAACCGCGCCCAGCTCGTGCGATTGCTCACCCTCGAGACGCTCGCGCGCGTGCTCATCGCCGTCGGTTTGTCGATCGGGCTCATCTTCCTCACCCTCGCCCGGGTGCAGGCGATGGTACCTGTGTTCGTGAGCATCGACTGGCGCGTGTTGCTCTTCGCGGTCTCGCTCGCGCTCGGCGTCTCCCTGGCGACCGGGCTCATGCCCGCGTGGATCGTGCTCCGCCGCACGTCGGCCGGCGAGCTCAAACAGGGCTCACAGAGCGGCGGCCTTCGCCACTCGCGACTGCGAGGCGCCCTGATCGTCGGCCAGGTCGCACTGTCTCTCGGCCTGATGGTGCTCGCGGCGCTTTTCACCAGAACCTCACAGGCGATGGTCAACGAAGCCCCGAGTGCCCTTCGCCAGCAGATGGTCGCCATCTTCGATCCGTCCGAGCTCCGGATGACGCCGCTCGAGGCGCGCCGGTTTGCGGACACCCTCGCGACGGGCGCGGCCGCGGACGGACGCGTGACCCACGTTGCGCTCTCGATCGACGACGGCGTGCGGTTCGGCTTGCCCAGTGCGCCGCGGACCAATGACCGCTTTGCGTCGCTTGTCGCCATGACCCCCGCGTGGGTCGACGTGATGGAGGTCAGGCTTCTCACCGGCCGGCGGCTGACCGATGCGGACGACCACGCGACCGCGATGCTGAGCGCGAGGGCCGCCGAGATGATCGCGCCCGGGACGTCGCCGCTCGGGATGGTGCTTCACGTTGCCCATGAATCGAGTGCCGCGCGCGAGGTTCGCGACGTTCGCATCGTCGGCGTCGTCGCGGACAACCCGCTTCGTCCGACCGTCGAGCGGCCCGACCCGGTGATCTACGTGCCCCTTCCGAAGGAGCTGAGCGGCGAGTTCACCCTGCGCGTGCGCGCCGCCGATCCCGAGGCACTGCGCGCCGATCTCCTGACGCTCGTCAACCGGATCGATCCGCGGATCATTTGGACCTCGATCCGCCGGGGCGACATGCGATTCCAGGACGAGGCGCGGGAGATGGCGGGCGTGATCTATGTGGTCGGCGCGGCCGGCACCGTGGCCCTGGCCCTGTCCGCGACCGGGCTCTATGCCGTGCTGTCCTACATCGTCGCGCTCCGTCGGCGCGAGATCGGCGTGCGCCTGGCAATCGGCGCTCCGCCCTCTCGGATCATCACTCTGGTGGTCCGCCAGGCGCTGAAGCTCGTGGTGGCCGGCATGGCGTGCGGGCTGGCCCTGGCGGTGCCCATGGCGTTCGCGATGCGCGCGACCTTCGTCGCCAAAGTCACCGCCACCGATCCGATGGTTTTCCTGCCGACGATCTCGGTGCTGCTCGCCGTTGGCATCCTCGCGGCCGCCGTCCCCGCTTTTCGTGCATCTCGAATCGATCCGATCGCCACACTGCGGCAGGAATAGGGATCTCGGGCGCACAAGAGGATTGGATTGTTCGCCACACTCCACGGTGGTAGCATCGTAAGCGTCGAAGGGTCAGGCGCAGCGCAGTCCGTGGTCGGAATATTGGCCGGAGGTGGCTTATGCGTGCATCGCGCGTTTCCTGCCGCACCTTCCTTCTGTTCACTCTCCTCTTCCTGCCGTGTGCAGACGCCGACGCGACTCCGATTCTCCCCAATGTTGCCGAGCCGGACTTAGAGGGTGACTGGAATCTCTTGTCTCCTTCAGCGCCGGGACATGAGGGGATCCTCGGATTTCTCTACGGGTGGAACAATCTCACGCGGGTCGATGACCTGGGCGCTCTCAGCGACCGATGGTGGTCGATTGGTGTCGGGGCTGAGGCCACGCCACTATCGAGGTTTGCCGGGTTCTCTTTCGATTTTGGTTGGCTGGACCAGTCCGCTCAGTTCCACAACATCCTTTCGTACGGCGGCCCCGCAGGCTACATCAATCTCCCCGGCGTTCCCTTTGCGTCGAATGATGTCCTCAACCGGTTCGCCCTTCACCCTTTCACTGGCACCCCTTTCAACTCTGCCCAAGCCGATGATCACATGGTGACCTTCCAGATCACCGGGAATGCGGATCAGTACGGAAGAGATTACTCAGCGAACATCATCGGCAACTATATTCTGGCCTGGGAAGATCTCCCGTTGTTTCTGTCGGACCGGGACTACAACGATTTCGTACTTGAACTGAGCGGGGTCAGGCCGATCGCAGAACCGATGCCGGCGATCCCGGAGCCATCTACGGCTGTGTTGCTGGCCTCCGGACTCGCGGCGATGCGGTACTTCCGGCGCAGGCGAACGAGCTCTGCGGCCGTCAAAGTGTGATTAGTGAACAGGGCCAAACACCTGCTGCCACCGGCCGGATACCATCGGAACGGCATCTAACGCCTCCGGGCCGCGCCTCGTCGTTCCTCTAGATGAGATCCCGTCAGTCTTGTGACGGGCCGGCGGCGGGACTGCCGTTGTCTTATGCCGTCGCGGCGCATATCCCACCATTCGACCGGGCGCTTCGATCCCAGGCTGACACTGCGGGTCGATTAGAAAGACCGATAGTAGTCTACCTACCATTTGTATCGCCGCCTGCTCGATCGGTTCAGCGCCATGCCCGGGATAGAGAGCGCCGCGGCTGTGTCCGGTCTTCCACCACAGCGTGAATACAACGGGTTCGGTACCGACATCGAGAACTATACGCCGCCGCCGGAGAAGTCGGAGCTGGTGCGTACTACCAGACCGTCACGAGCGGCTATTTCGAAGCCATGGGGATCCCGATCGTGCAAGGCCGGGCGTGCCAGGGGGCCGACCGCATGGGTGCGCCTGTGGCGGTCGTGAACGAGGCGTTCGTTCGCACCTTCTGGAACGGCACCGACCCGATCGGGCGGCGTGCAAGACCGCGCTTTGGCGACCAGACGCCCTGGGTCACCGTGATTGGCGTGGCGAAGGACGTTAAACAGGCCGGCGTTGATCAGCCAGCGGGCACGGAGCTGTACTTTCTGCTCGACCAGCTGCCGCGTGTCTTCCCGGCCATTCCAGGTGGCCGGCTTGGCAATTCGTTGGGAGACGCAAGCATGCACAATGTTGCGAAGCGCATTGCCGGCAGCCACGCTGCAGACGTCGATCGCGAATGCCGTGGGTGAGGCCGATCCGTCGCTGCCGATCATCCGGTTGCGCAACATGGAGGACGTCTTCCGGGATTCCGTGCGCCGGCCCCGCATGCTGATGCAGCTCCTGCCGGCGTTCGCTGGTCTCTCACTCCTGCTGGCCGCGATCGGCACCTACGGTGTGCTGTCGTACATGGTCACACAGCAGCGACGTGAGATCGGGATCCGGATGGCGCTCGGTGCCGAGCGCGTCACCGTGCTCCGCACTGTCATGGGGCACGGCCTGAAGCTGACGTCTGTGGGCCTGGTAACCGGCCTCGCGGCCGCGCTCGTGCTGACGCGGTTGATGGAGACGCTGCTCTTCGAAGTCCGCCCGAACGATCCCGCGACGCTCGCGGGCGTGGCGGCGCTCATCACCGCCGTGGCCGCCGCGGCCAGCCTCGTTCCCGCCTTCCGCGCCACGCGCGTCGATCCGATCGTGGCGCTCAAGGACGAGTAGCGAGGGCCAGACCTTTGAGCTGCCGACGCGGGTGACAGTCGACCTGTCGCGTTGGGAGGGCCGCCGGCAACTTCTGACGCTGCGCCCCGTAAGATATCGGGAAGGAGACCTCATGACCGCATTTCTTCGCGATCTGCGGCAGGGCGCGCGGCAGCTCATCAGGAGACCGGGATTCTCCGCCGCTGCCATCGCGTCGCTGGCTCTTGGCATCGGCCTCAACACGACGCTTTTCAGCGTCGTCAACGCCGTGCTGCTCAAAGACGGCCCGGTGGTGCGGCCCGACAGACTCGTCGAGATTTACACAGGACTGACCGACGACTTTCCGCAGCTCACCACGTCGTATCCGGACTACGTCGACATCAGGCAGGGCGCGGACGCGCTGCAGGGAATTGCCGCCAGCGCGTACGTCCGTGGCATCCTGTCGAGCGGCGAGCGGCCTATTCTGGTCACAGGCGAAGTTATCTCATCCGACTACTTCGATGCTCTAGGGATTCGTCCCACGATCGGCCGCGCGTTTCGGGAGGATGAGAACGTCGTGCCCGGCGCCAGCCCGGTCGTTGTCGTCAGCCACGGCCTCTGGCAGCGCCGGTTCGGCGGCCGCGTCAGTGCAGTCGGCGAGACAGTCGAGCTGTCAGGCGTCGTGTACACGGTCGTCGGCATTGGCCCGATTGGCTTCACCGGGACCATGCCGGGCATTCCGACCGACTTCTGGGCGCCGCTGATGATGGTGGATCGCTTCGAGTTCGCCGGCGTCCAGGCGTCGGACGACAATGATCCCGGCGCAAGCCGGCTCGAGCGGCGCGGGACACGCTGGTTGTTCCTGAAGGGCAGGCTCGCGGACGGGCGGAGGATCGAGGAGGCGCGCGCGCAGATTGAGACGATCTTTGCCCGGCTGCGCACGGCCTACCCCCTGACGAACGACAAAGCGACAGTCAGTGTGCTACCGGCGTCGAACATCCGGTTCCATCCCATGCTCGACGGCTACGTCAGGGCGGCCAGCGCGGCACTTCTCGTCGCCGTCAGCCTCGTGCTCCTGATTGCGTGCGCCAACGTGGCGAACATGCTGCTCGCGCGCGGCGCTTCCCGCCGGCGCGAGTTGGCGATTCGGACGGCCATCGGCGCCAGCCGGGCTCGCATCGTCCGGCAGCTTCTGAGCGAAGGGCTTGTCCTTGCGGCTACCGGCGGCGTGCTCGGCTTGATGATCGCGTGGTGGGCGGGACGCGCGCTTGCGGCGTTCGGCACTGGCGTGCTGCCAATCCCGGTCAGCTTCAACGTGTCACTCGACGCGACGGTCCTGATGTTTGCGGTGGGCGCCTCGATCGCCACAGCCATCCTGTTTGGCGTCGCGCCCGCGTGGTCGGCGTCGAAGCTGGAGCTCGTGCCTGCGCTCAAAGCATCGATGGAGGGGGATTCACGACGGCGCGTGACCCTCAGCAACGTCCTCGTCGTCGGCCAGCTCGCGCTGTCGCTCGTGCTGCTCGTGGCGGGAGCCCTGCTCGCGCGAGGCCTGCTGACGGCCCGGGCGGCGGATCTCGGCTACGACCCGCGCCACGTGTCGTTGCTGTCGTTCAATCTGCAGATGAACGGCTACGACCTCAGTCGAGCGACAGATTTCCGGGAGCAAGCCTTGAGAGCGCTTCGGGCGCTGCCGGGCGTCAGCGCCGTTTCGATCGCCTCCCGGTTGCCGCTATCGCCAGAGATCAATATGGACAGCATCCTCGTGCAGGGCCATCACCGCCCCGGAGACGATGGGACCCTGGTCGACACGACGGCGATCGGCGCGGATTATTTCAGCGTCGTAGGGGTGCCGATCGTCGCCGGCCGCGCCTTGACCGAGGACGATATCAGGCAGAAGAGGAAGGTTGCGGTCGTCAACGAGACGCTGGCGCGGCAGTACTGGCCGGATGGCTCTGCGGTTGGAAGACGGATCTACAGCGGCACCTTCGAATCAGTGCCGTTCGAAATCGTCGGCATAGCGCGGAACCACATGGTCCGCTCGGTCGGCGAGGTTCCGCGGCCCTATCTGCACGTGCCTGAGAAGCCCGGACAGCAGATCGATTTGATCGCGCGGACCGTGACGCCCGCGGCAGCGGCGCTGCCGATGTTCAGGGACGCCCTGTGGAAGCTCGAGCCCGACATCCTGTTCACGGACGACACGACCGCGGAGCAGGTGGCAGCGACGACGGTGGCGCCAACGCGAATTGGCGCGATGGTGCTGGGCGCATTCGGCGCCCTGGCGCTGCTCCTGGCAGCGGTCGGATTGTACGGCGTGGTCGCCTATTCGGTGAGCCGGCGAACGCGGGAGGTCGGGATTCGGATCGCGCTCGGCGCGGAGCGGTGGCAGGTCGTAAGGATGATCCTCGGCCAGGGTGGACGTCTCGCGCTCGCTGGCGTCACCCTCGGCGCGCTCGCTGCCGCCGGCGTGGCCCGGGTGCTCGACTCGCTGCTCTACGGCGTCAGCGGGCTCGACCCCGCCGCCTACGGAGCGGCCGCCGGAGTCCTACTGCTCGTCGCACTGGGGGCGAATCTGGTGCCCGCTGTGGCGGCTGCGCGCGTCGATCCGGTCCGTGCGCTGCGCAACGAGTGAGTCGTTCGATGGTCAACCCCTTCGATCGCTGCCGCACATTTCATCAGCTGCATGAGTCGGGCTGTTTCGTGATCCCGAATCCGTGGGATCTTGGAAGCGCCCGCATCCTCGTCCAGCTCGGCTTCAAGGCGCTCGCGACGACGAGCGCTGGCTTTGCGTGGTCGATGGGCCGCGCCGACAACGCTGTGACGCTCGACGAGGCTTTAGCTCACATTCGCTCGATTGCCCAGAGCGTCGACGTTCCGGTGAATGCTGACTTCGAGGGTGGGTTTGCCGTTGAACCTGGCGCCGTAGCCGAGAACGTCAGGGCTGCGGCCGCCACGGGCATCGCCGGCCTTTCGATAGAGGACTCCACCGGCGATCAGGCGAAGCCGCTCTTCGAGTTCTTACTGTCGGTGGAGCGCATTCGAGCCGCTCGTCAGGCCATCGATGCTACGGGGACCGGTGTACTCCTGACCGCGCGTTCGGAGGGCTTCATCGTCGGGCGGCCGGACCTTGCCGAGACGATCCGCCGCCTGACCGCGTATGCGGAGGCTGGCGCGGAGTGCCTGTACGCGCCTGGGATACGCGCTACGGGTGACATCGCGTCCGTGGTTGGTGCCGTCGCACCGAAACCTGTGAACGTTCTGGTCGGGAGCGATTTCGCCAGCGTTGCTGAACTTGGCCGGCTGGGCGTCAGGAGGATTAGCGTCGGCGGGGCGTTGGCTCGCACCGCGTGGACCGGTTTCGTCCAGGCCGCAACGGAGATTGCTGATCATGGAACATTTCGTAATCTCGGCCGCGCCGCTTCGTTTGCCGAGATCAACGCACGGTTCACGCCCCGATAGGTGGATAAGTGCGGCTTCCCGGGCCTTGACCCGGCCGGCCAAAGGGCCGAGGATTGAGTCTTACTTGCAGCTGATCGCGAGAAAGCCCACCGACTATACCTAACCCTGGCGAGTACGTCCGAAATCGACTCGTTTGGGCTCGACCTGCCCTGGCACTGAAATCACCACCCGGATCGGCGCTCCACCGCGTCGAAGATCGCGCGGCCCGCGAACCCCACCGACGCGCCGGTCAGGCACAGCAGTGCTTGTCCCATGGTAGCGAGCGCCGGAGGAAGCGTCTGTGCCGCTGCGAGGGCTCAGAAGCGCCAATTTGTCCTGCATCAGGTTGCCTCCCTCGGGACCCGACGGTGCGGGTCGCTCTGCCGCATGAGTCGGTTGGGGCGAGCCGGAGGTTTCAGACGACCAAGTTCGGCAAGAGATCCAGGTACGGATGGTGCGCATCACGCCATCGCGCCGACGGCCTCGGTCAGCGCCGAGCCGACGTCGCGCTCGATCTTGAGCTCGGCCAGATCGTCCCCGCGCGTGCGACCGCGATTCACGATCGCGATCGGCAGGCCGGCCTCGTGCGCAGACTGCACGAAGCGGAAGCCCGAGTAAACCATCAACGATGATCCCGCAACGAGCACCGCGTCCGCGTGGGCGAGCGCCTCGCGCGCCTGCGTATAGCGGTCGACGGGAACGTTCTCGCCGAAGAAAACAACATCCGGCTTGAGCAGGCCGCCACACTGCTCGCAGCGCGGCGCCGCGAACGACTCGATGACGGCGCCATCGATGTCGGCGTCACCGTCCGGGGCCGTCGCGGACGCGGCCCACCAACCGGGGTTGGCAGCCGTGATTGCCGTCTGCAGCGCCGAGCGGCTGATGCGCGCGTTGCACCCCAGGCAGACGACGACGTCGAGACGGCCGTGGAGATCGACCACGGCGCGGCTGCCGGCACGCTGGTGCAGGCCGTCGACGTTCTGTGTCACGAGCTGGAGAAGCGTTCCGGCGGATTCCCACGCCGCGAAGGCGCGGTGCGCGGCATTGGGCGCCGCCGTCGTGAGACGTGCCCATCCCACGTAGGCCCGTGCCCAATAGCGCCGATAGACGGCATCCTGCGTCCGAAACGCCTGAATCATGACAGGGGGCCGCCGCTTCCATTCGCCCTGGTCGTCGCGGTAGTCGGGGATGCCGGAGGCGGTGCTACAGCCGGCGCCCGTGAGAACAAAGACCTGGCGATGCCGGACGATCCAGCGGCGTAGCCGATCGTCGGCCGCATCGAACGTGCCCATCGCCGCGATCGTATCGCGCCCCCGAACCTAGGACCCGCAGACGAACTAGCAAACTTTTGGGTCGCGATCCCCGTCCAAGAAACTGTTACTAAGGTAATCTGGGTAATCGATCCATGCCGACGAGCACATCCAAAGCCCAGAACGCGCTGCTGCACGGGACGCTAGATGCCTTGATTCTCAAGACGTTAGTGCGTGGTCCCAACCACGGCTACGCCATCGCCCGCTTCATCGAAGAGTCCACCGGAGACGCTGTCCTGATCGAAGACGGGTCGCTCTATCCGGCCCTCTATCGCCTGGAGCTGAAGGGGTGGGTCGAGGCCGAGTGGGGCACGTCGGAGCTCGGGCGGCGCGCGAAGCTGTATCGCATCACCGATGCCGGACGTGCACAGCTGGCCGCCGCCATGGCGACATGGAAGAAGTTCGCCGCTGGTGTATCGAAGGTGCTGTTCGCGTCATGAAGCGCTTATGAAGAAGTCGCTGCGGGCACTATGAAAAAGTCGCTCCGCTCCTGGCTCTGGCGCGTGCCGGTCGATCAGGAAGTCACCGACGAGATTGCGCTGCACATCGAGCTGCGGACGCGCGAACTGATCCGCGGCGGAATGGATCCCAAATCGGCGCGTGAGCTCGCCCTCAAGCGGATGGGCGACGTCGCCACGGTCAAAGAAACCTGCGTCAACCTCGGAAGAAAGCGAGATCGTGGCATGCGAGTCAACCAGTGGTTCGAAGAGCTGCGTGACGATGTGAAGTTCGCGTTCCGCCAGCTGCGTGCGGCGCCGGTATTCACGGCGATCGCGGTGACGACGCTCGCGCTCGGCATCGGCGCCAACAGCGCGATCTTCGCGCTGGTCGACGCGACGCTCCTGCGGCCGCTTCCTTACGCCAACCCGGATCGGCTGGTCACGATCTGGGAGACGACCGACGCGAACCCGAGAAGCTTCGCATCGCCGCTGAACATGGCTCGACTGGAACACGCGCAGCCGCACGCTTCGAGAAGATCGCCGGCTTTATCCCGAACGTCGGCGGCATGGTGATGGCCGGCCGCGACGGCAACGCCGAAACCGTGTCGCGCCAATGGGTGACGGCAGGCATCTTCGACGTGCTTGGGGTCAAGCCGATCGCCGGCCGCACGTTCTCTCGCGAGGACGAAGAGAAGCGCCGTCAACGTCGATCGTGATCAGCGAGTCGTTGTGGGAGTCACGATTCAATCGCGATCCCGCCATCGTCGGGCAGGAAATCAAGATGGACGGGATTCTGTGGACGGTCGTCGGAATCGTGCCGAAGACCTTCGAGATCCTCGGCCGCACGAGCGTGTGGGCCATGCGGTCGCTCGTCAACCTGCCGCCGCGCGCCCGGGGACAACTACACTGCTACAGGTGGTCGGCCGGATGAAGCCCGACGCCGGCATTGGCGCCGCGCAGTCCGATCTGTCGGCGGTCGCCGCCGGGCTCGCCCGTGATTTTCCGCAGACCAACACCGGCCGCGGCGTGCGGCTCGAGCCGCTGCACGATTCGATGATCGGCAGCGACCTCAAGGTGACGTCGATGCTGTTTCTCGGCGTCGTCGGATTCGTGCTGCTGATCTGCTGCGCCAACGTCGCGAACCTGCTGATGGCGCGCGCCAGCGCGAGGACGCGCGAGCTCGCGGTGCGCGCCGCGCTCGGCGCCGGGCGACGGCGAATCATCCGCCAGCTGCTGACCGAAAGCCTGGTCCTGTCCGTGATCGGCGGCGGGCTCGGCCTCGCGATTGGCGCAGCCATTCTTCGCGCCGCTCCGGCGTTGATTCCGCAGGGACTTCTGCCCGCCACCGTGACCCTGGCCTTCGACCTGCGGGTCGTCGCGTTCTGCGCCGCGGCGGCGCTTACGATCGGCATGCTGTTCGGCCTTGCCCCGGCCTGGCAGGCGACGACTATCTCCACGGTGGCGGCGATGGGCGCGGACACGCGGACGACGACGGGTGGCGGCGGGCGGCCTGCGCAACCTGCTGGTGGTCGGCGAGGTCGCGACGGCGGTGCTGCTCCTGTTCGGTGCGGGGCTGCTGCTGCGGACCCTGATGGCCGTCGAATCGTTCGATCGCGGGTATCGCGCCGAGAGCGTGCTCACGATGCTCGTCGATCCGCTCGGTTCGAGCTACCCGACGCCCGAGAAGCTGCAGCAGTTCTTCGATCAGGTCGAAGCAGAAGTGCGGACGGTTCCCGGGGTGCAGGACGTGGCGTGGTCGAGCGCGCTGCCGCTCGGCGACTCGCTCTACGGTGATTTCGCGCTGACCTACGAGATCGTCGGCGATCCGCCGGTACCGGAGTCGCAGCGGCCGACCACCAACTATCAGGTCGTGAGCCCGACGTATTTCTCGACGCTCGACCTGCCGATTGTCGCGGGCCGCGCCTTCGACAGCCGCGATACGCGCGACAGCCCGCGTGTCTGCATCGTCAACGAAGCGTTTGTCCGCACGCTCGGCGGCCGCTCGCCGATCGGCATGCGGGTCTCGTTCAAGGTTGCCGACTCGCCGCAGGACAAGCCGAACGTCGGCGAGATTGTCGGCGTGGCGAAGCAGGTCAAGGGCCGGCCGGACGAGCCGAAGGACTTCGTGCAGATCTACGTGCCGATGGCCCACGATCTCATCGACGACACCATTCTCATGGTGCGGTCGAAGACCGGCAGCGCCGATGCCCTGACGCCGGCGGTGCGGGCCGCGATTTCACGGATCGACAAGGAGCAGCTGGTCAGCGTCCGCGATGTCGTCACGCTCGAGGACGTCGGGTGGGCGGCCACCGGACGGCACCGGTTCCGGGCGGTGATGGTGACGGCGTTCGCGACGCTCGCGGTCGTGCTGGCGATGGTCGGTGTGTTCGGCATCCTTGCCTATTCGGTTGCAGCAGCGGGTTCGTGATTTCGGGGTGCGCCGCGCGCTCGGCGCGACGACCGGCGACGTGCTCCGTCTCGTGGTGTCGAGCGCGCTCCGCGTCGTCACCGCCGGCGCGGCCATCGGCTTGATCCTGGCTGCGGTGTTCGGCCGATTCATTGGCTCGGTGCTGTTCGGCGTGCAGCCGCTGGACTTCGTCACGTTCGTCGTGGTGACGATGCTGGTGGCGTTGATCGCAGCGCTGTCGATCGCCGGTCCCGCGTGGCGAGCGACGCGGATCGATCCAGCAGTGGCGCTGCGGAATAAATAGGATTGCTCAACTGCCAAGGACCGCTGCCGCGATCTGAACGAACAAGATCTTCAGGACGGTCACCGTCGGAAACACCATCGCGTAGCCGATGTCCGGCCGGTCCGTGGGAACGGCGCGGTTCGCGTACACCAGGATGGCGGGATTCCCGGTCACGCCGGAGACGATGCCGAACAGATCGTCGGCAGGAATGCCCAGCAGCCGTCCCGCGAGCATCGTCGCCACGATCAGCGCGAGCATGATAATGGCGCCGAGCAGGATCAATGTGAACCCGCTCTCCGCCACTGTCGCGGCGAACTGGGGGCCAGACGCGAGGCCAACCTGCGCCAGAAACACCGTGAGCCCGAAGTTTCGCAGCACCATGTTCGCCGAGAGCGGCAGCGTCCATACGATGCCGGTGCGGCGGATGTGGCCCAGCGCGAGCGCAACCAGCAGGACCCCCGCGAGCCCCAGCGTGATCCGGCCGACTCCTGGAATAGGAAGCGGGATCAATCCAACGAGGAGGCCCATCGCCGCGCCGACACCGAGAGAAATGTAGCTGAAGTCGGCAACGCCCTTGATGGAATCGCCGAAGAAGAGGCGCACGTCATCGAAATTCGCACGATGGCACAGTACGCCGACGCGGTCGCCGAATTCCAGCACGAGTTCGTCGTCTGGCAGGAGATCGACGTCACCCCGTCGAACGTGGATGTAACTGTAGGTGAAGCCGCCGGGAAGTTTCAGGCTGCGGAGGGGCATTCCAACGACGCCGCCCCTGGATGCGAAGACGCGGATGTAGTCGAGCGTGGTTCGATCCACCGCGATCGACGTAGCGGCTTCGCCAACCAACGCGAGCGCCTGCCCAATCGCTGCCGGATCGGTCCCGA
Organism: uncultured Acidobacteriota bacterium; assembly: GCA_963773005.1. Classification (GTDB taxonomy): domain Bacteria; phylum Acidobacteriota; class Vicinamibacteria; order Vicinamibacterales; family 2-12-FULL-66-21; genus DATBJJ01. The sequence continues at coordinate 462,476 of CAVYZR010000006.1, read as the reverse complement.
CGAGCAGGAGCACATCGTCGGTCTGCAGGATAGTTGTCGGATCTGGGACGCGGTTCTGCCCGGCGCTCCGGATCGCCACCGCCTGGACGCTTTTCGGCAGGCTCCGCTGAAGATCCACGAAGGGCTGTCCGATGAGCGCCGCGTTGCGCACACGAACCTCAACCGGCTTCATCAGGCGATCCGCCGGAGCTGCAATCTTCGGTTTGAAGATCGCAAGATAGATGTACATGCAGAGAATCGGTCCGGCGACGCCGAGCGGGTATGCGAGGCTGTAGCCGACTGCGGCTTCCTGGTTTCCCAGCGCGTCGAGAACGGCCTGCAGCGCCGGAGTACTCGTCGTGGCGCCCGCGAACATGCCGAGCGATTCCGGCAGGTCCGCGGTGCCCGTGCCGTGGATCGCCAGTGCGACCGCCCCCGAGACGGCTAGACCGCAAAGTGCGGCGGCGTTGGCCCTTAGTCCCGAGGGGCTGGTGAGCCCGCGGTACCATTCGCCGCCGTACTGAATGCCCACGCAGTAGAGGAAGAGCAGCAGGCCAAGGGTGCCCAGCATTCCGGGCGGTGCCGCTTTCGGCGCAAAGGCGCCGCATGCGAGGCCGACAAACAGGACCGCGCCCGAGCCGAGCGCGAACCCCTTGAAGTTTACTTCGCCGACGAGATAGCCGGCCGCAATGACCAGGAACAGCGTGGTCATCGGCGACGTTTCGAGGAGAGTTCTCAGCCAGTCCACGCGGTTTCTCCTGTTCGCCGTAACAGTAGCGCAAATCTCCCCTCCTTCCCGCGGCAGAGTCGGAAAATCTGCGCCCTGGGGCCGCTGCGGTTGTTACGATGGCGCTCGTGATGCGGCCGCGGTCGAGCTGCCAAGCGATGCGCCGTCAGGACGGATGCGGCACGCTATGATCATCAGATGGCAGGCTGGCGCCTCGAGCACACTTACGCGGAGCTGCCGCAGCTCTTTTACTCGGATGCGGCGTCGACGCCGGTTGGCGAGCCTCGGCTGGTTGCGTTCAACCAGCCGCTCGCGACCATGCTCGGACTCGAGCCGGAGGCGCTCGCCGGTTCCGACGGCGCTGCGATATTCGCCGGCAACGCCCTGCCCGACGGCGGACGACCCATTGCGCAGGCGTACGCCGGCCACCAGTTCGGCCACTTCACGGCCCTCGGCGACGGCCGAGCGATCCTACTGGGTGAACAGATCACACCATCCGGCGATCGCCTGGATATCCAACTCAAAGGCGCCGGGCAGACGCGGTTCTCACGCCGCGGCGACGGGCGCGCCGCGCTCGGACCGATGCTCCGGGAATACATCATCAGCGAGGCGATGCACGCGCTCGGCATTCCGACGACCCGGAGCCTGGCTGTGGCGAAGACCGGCGAACGTGTCTATCGCGAGGAAGTGCTCGACGGCGCGGTGCTGACGCGCGTGGCCGCGAGCCATATCCGCGTCGGCACCATGCAGTGGGCCGCGGCACACGACGATCAGGAAGCCGTCCGCGCGCTTGCCGACTACACGCGGGCGCGGCACTACCCGGAGCTTGCCGATTCGCCGGAACCGTCAATCGCCCTCTTCGACGCAATCCTCGAACGGCAAGCGCGGCTGATGGCCCGCTGGCAGCTGGTCGGCTTCGTCCATGGCGTGATGAACACCGACAATATGGCGCTCTCCGGCGAAACCATCGACTACGGCCCGTGCGCGTTCATGGACCGCTACAATCCCGCCACCGTGTTCAGCTCCATCGACCACGGCGGGCGATACGCGTACGGCCGACAGCCGGCGGTTGCGCAGTGGAACCTCGCGCGGCTTGCCGAAGCGATGTTGCCGCTCTTCGATCCCGACGCCGATCGCGCAGCGGAGCGTGCCACAACGGTGCTCAACCGCTTCCCGGACCTGTTCGAACGGTACTGGCTCGACGGCATGCGAGCGAAGCTGGGACTCTTCACCCAGGAAGAAGGAGACAGGGCGCTCGCCGATGACCTCCTCACCTGGGTGCATCGACGATCAGCCGATTTCACGAACACTTTCCGGGCGTTGACGCTCGGAGCGCCGATAGGTGACTCCACGAACGACGATCCCGAAGTCGAGGCGTGGCATCGGCGGTTGATGGCGCGCCGCGCCCGTCAGCCGCAGTCGCCGCTCGAGGCCGAGCACCTGATGCGGTGGCACAACCCTGCATTCATCCCACGCAATCACAAGGTGGAGGAGGCGCTCGAGGCGGCGACCCGCGCGGATGACTATTCCGTGATGGAGCGGCTGCTCGACGTGCTCGCGACACCCTACGACCACGACCGCGACCTGCCGACTTTCAGCACAGCTGGTTCGGCCGGGCTGCCCTACCAGACGTTCTGCGGTACGTAGCCGCTCTCGCGGCGTGCACTGGACCTCGCGAGGAAAGTCCGAGAATCTATAATGTGGCGTGAGTTCCGACGTGCGGCAAACCGCGGCGATCACGATCGATGGCGATCGACTCTGGCGCGAGCTCGACGAGCTCGCGCAGTTCTCGGACGTCCCTCCACCGGCCGTCACGCGTATCGTGTTCAGTGACGCCGATCGCCGCGCCCGCGAGTACGTCAAGGCGTTGTGTCGAGAGGCCTTCCTCGAAATCCGCGAAGACCCGGTTGGCAACACCTTCGCTCGCTGGGCTGGAACCGACCTCACGCTGCCCCCGGTCGCGTCGGGATCGCACATCGACGCGATTCCAAATGCGGGGAGATTCGATGGCACCGTTGGCGTGCTGGGGGCCATTGAGGCCGTCCGTGCGCTGCGGCGGTCGGGCTTTCGGCCTCGCAAATCGATCGAAGTGGTCATCTTTACGTCGGAGGAGCCGACGCGTTTCGGCGTCGGTTGCCTGGGCAGCCGGTTGATGTCCTCCACGCTCGATCCGGATGCGGCTGACGGCCTCGAGGGCGGTGATGGCCGCACGCTCGCCGACGTTCGCGCGGGCGGGGGATTCACGGGCGCGCTTTCGTCCGTCGCGCTCCGCCGCGATGCGTATGCCGCATTCGTCGAGCTGCACATCGAACAGGGCCCGATCCTGGAGACGCGTGGCCTCGACGTCGGCGTCGTGGCCGCGATCGCTGCGCCAGCCAGCCTGCGCGTGCACATTGAAGGGGTGGGCGGTCACGCCGGCGCTGTGCTGATGCCCGAGCGTCGCGACGCGTTCCTCGCCGGCGCAGAGGTCGCGCTCGCCGTCGAGGCGGCGGCACGCGGGACTGGCTCAATCGACACGGTCGGCACGGTCGGTGTTTGTGACGTGTTTCCTGGAGCCATCAATAGTGTCCCGAGCCGGACGACGCTTGGCGTGGACGTGCGCGATATCGACGGCCGCCGCCGCGACGCCGCTCTGGCCGCGATTCGACAGGCGTGCGACGACATCGCGGCACGACGTCGCGTGTCGATCGTCATCGAAACGATCAATGCCGATGCGCCCTGTCAGTGCGCGCCCGATGTCATCGAGGCGATCACCGCAGCGGCCGCCGCGCGAGGACTGGGCGCCACGTCGCTCATCAGCCGGGCGTACCACGATTCGCTCTTCATGTCCCGCGTGGTGCCGACAGGCATGATTTTCATCCCTTGCCGCGATGGGGTGAGTCACAGGCCAGACGAGTACGCGTCGCCGGGAGCGATTGCTCGGGGCGTCGCGGTGCTGGCAGACACGCTGGCAGCGCTGGCGGCGTAGGCGTCGGCGTGGACCATTCGCGGCTCGCACGCCTCGCCGTGAGAGTGGACCTGAGGTCGTCACGCAAGTCGTGGCGGCGTCCGGATCGATTGCAAAATCACGCTGCCGGGATAGACTGTCATATCTCTTCTAGGCCGTTTTCACCGAAGATCCTTGCCGGTTGGGCCGGGAACAGAGGTCGGAAGGTTGGTTAGATGCGTACTCGTGAGATGTTGAGACTGTTGACGATTGCCGCCCTGGCGGCAGCGTCGACGACCGCGGCGGCCGCCCAGGCCCCGCCGCCAGACGAAACGAATCCTGGGCAGGCCTCTCAGCCGGCGACGCGACAGGCAGCGATCGAGCAGGAGCAGGCCGCGAAGGTGCCGAATCTGCACCCGCACGCCCCCAACGGGGGCGAGCGGGTCTTTCAGCGGATTGACACCCTCCTCTCGGGCGGCCAGCTGCGCTGGCACCCGTTCTTCGAGAGCGCGTATTCAGGCGGCGGCTTTACGCTGGGCGTCGGCCACACGAATTACGTGAGCGCCTATAACTACCTCGACGTGCGTGGCAGCTACACGATTACCAACTACAAGCGCGCCGAGGTCGAGTTCGTTGCGCCACGCATGTTCAATCGGCGCGGGCATCTCTCTCTGATCGGCGGCTGGCGCGAAGCGACACAGGTCGGCTTCTACGGCATTGGCCCGAATACGTCGAAGGACGATCGCACGAACTACCTCTTTCAGCAGCCCTATGGCTCGGCATTGCTGACCGTCTTTCCGAGGCGACGCAACCTGATGCTGCGCGGCGGCGTCGAGTTCACCCAGTGGTCGCAGGAGCCTGGCCACGGTTCGTTCCCGTCGGTCGAAGAGGTCTACACACCCCAGACGCTGCCCGGACTGGGTGCAGAAGTGACCTACGTGCACACGCAAGGCACCCTGGGACTCGACTGGCGCACGTCTCCCGGATACAGTCGCCGCGGCGCGTACCTTGCCGGCACAATCCACGATTTCAAGGATCGCGACGACAATTTCGGATTCCAGCTGGCCGAATACGAGGGCATCGCGCATGTCCCGATTCTCCGCGAGGCGTGGGTGCTCTCGTTCCACGGCAGGGTCCAGACCGCGAACGAGAAGGATGGTCAGCAAATTCCGTTCTTCATGTTGCCGGCCCTCGGCGGCGGATCGTCGCTGCGCGGCTACAGCAGCTGGCGGTTCCGCGATCAGAACAGTTTGTTGCTGCAGGCCGAATGGCGGATCATGGTCAACCGCTATCTGGACCTGGCCTTCTTCTACGATGCCGGCAAAACCGTGGCCCGCACCTCGGATATCGATTTCGATGGCCTGAAGGACGACTTCGGCTTCGGTGTGCGCTTCCACGGTCCGTTCGCGACGCCGCTGCGCGTCGAGTTGGCGAGGAGCCGCGAGACGAGCTTCTCCTTCATCTTCTCGTCGAGCGCCTCTTTCTAGGGATTCTCCATGTCGACTTCAACACTCTCGACTCGTGTCCGCCGCGGCGCGCTCCTGACGCTGTCGGTCGCAGCCATCGGCGTCGTCGCGACCGCCGTGTCGACGCAGAGTCCGCGGTTCTATCCGGACGATCCGATCGCGCGTGAACCTGAATCGCAGGACGCTGGGAAGGCGGCGCTCTACGAGCAATCGCAGTTCTACGAGCTGGCGCACAACCTGTTTGTCATCTCCGGCTACAAGCCGAGCGGGCTGCGCGCGAAGAACATCAACACGATCGACGAGGTACCAGACTCGAGCTGGTTCATGAACCGCGTCGGTACACGGCCGGTCACAACTGACGAGCTCGTCCGCGCAGCCAACGTCGGCCAGCCGCCCGATCCATCGAAGTGGGTGCTGATCCGGGAGAAAACGTCGGGGGCCCATCCGGGCTTCACGGCGATGGATGCGAAAGGCGATACCTGGTTCCTCGAGTTCGATCCGCCCTGGGCGCCGGAAGGTGCGACCGCCGCCGTGGCGATTGCGACCAAGATTTTCTGGGGGCTTGGCTACAACCAGGTCGAGTCGTTCCTGACGACCTTCGATCCAGAGAAGTCGTCCATCGATCCGGGGGCGTCGATCCGCCGCCCCAACGGCAAACGCACGCCGTTCACGCGGGATGACGTCAACGCAATCCTCGAGAACGTGGCACGCAATGCCGACGGCACCTACCGGGTGATCGCCGGACGTCAGTTGCCAGGCAAGATTCTCGGCGGCTTCCTGTACGCCGGCACGCGACCTGACGATCCCAACGATCTCGTCCCGCATGAGCACCGGCGCGAGCTGCGGGCGCTGCGGGTGTTCGGCGCGTGGACGAACCTCACCGACCTCAAAGCCGCCAACACGCTCGATACGCTGCTCACGGAAAACGGCAAGGCCCTTGTCAAACACTATCTGCAGGACGTTGGCTCGACGTTCGGCATGTGCAACGACGAACACGAGTGGGACCTGAGCTACGAGTATTTCTATGAGGGTCCGCCATCGCGGAAACGATTGTTCACGCTTGGGTTTGGGCTGAGCCCGTGGCAGACGGTCGACTACGTCGAGTACCCGTCGATCGGCAAGTTCGAAGGCAAGGTCTTCGATCCACGAACCTGGCGGCCGCAGACCCCGACGACCGCCTACATGGAGCTGCGAGACGACGACGCCTTCTGGGCGGCGCGGCGGATTGCGGCCTTTACTGACGAGATGATCAGGGCGGTCGTCCACACGGGACAGTTCAGCAATCCGGACGCCGAGAAGTATCTCGCCGACGTGCTGATCCAGCGCCGGGAAAAGATCAAGCGCATCTACCTGACCGAGGTCAATCCGATCGTCAACCCGCGCCTCGACGCGCAGGGGCTGACGTTCGAGAACGCCGCAGTCGCCGGCGGCGTTGCGCAAGGTCCGGTGGCCTACAGGGCATCCTGGATGCTCTTCGACAATGCCACTGGTGCGACCAAGCCGCTCTCGGAGACGAAAAGCGCGACGACGACGATCGCCGCGCCGGCTGGACTGCCGTCGAGTGGATTCATCGCGGTGGACATCGCCGCAGACAGCGACACCTTCCCGACGTGGAAGCAACCGGTACGTGCCTTCTTCCGCCAGGACAGCGGAAGCTGGAAGCTCGTCGGATTCGAACGGAGGCCCGACAAGGTTCCGGCTGCTGGCGGGGCGCCGAAAGCGTCTCCCTAGGCGCCGCCGCAGCGCTCGCGGCGGCGCTCTCGTGGGGAGTAGAATCAGGCGATGCGTGTCTCCAGCCTGTTTCTGCTCGCTGCCCTGACACTCGCCGTGTCTCAGCAGCCGGCTCAGCTGCGCCTGGTGTCGACCGCGTGGTCGCCATTTACCAATGAACCGGGGCAGCCTCGCTTTGCGCTCGACCTCGTCGAGGCCGGGCTGAGCCGCATCGGCGTCAAGACCAGCACGACGATCGTCGACCCCTCGCAGTTCACGAGCGCGTTGCTCAGTGGGACGTTCGACGGCAGCGCGGCGGCGTGGAAAGATGCCGAGCGCGAGAAGACGCTGCTGTTCTCCCAGCCCTATCTCGAGAACCGTCTGATGCTCGTTGCCCGTCGAGGCGGCGACGTCTCTGCGGCGACGGTCGCCGACCTCAAGGGCAAGCGGATTGCCATCGTCGAAGGGTACGCCTACGGGGAGGCGCTCGACCAGTCGGGTGCGGCGGTCGTGCGGTCGCGTTCCGAAGAGGACAGTCTGAAGCTCCTCCTCGACAGCAAGGTCGACTACACGCTGATGGACGAGCTCGTGGTCCAGTACATCCTGAGCAACTACGCCGAGGAAGCGAGAACGCGGCTGCAGATCGGATCGACGCCGCTCGTCAGGCGCCAGCTGCATCTGGCCGTGCGGCGAAGCGTGCCGGATGCAGAATCGATCATCAGCCGATTCAACGCCCAGCTTCGCGGCATGATTGCCGATCGCACCTACCACCACCTTCTGCACCTGGAGTGGATCGAGGCAGATGTCGACGGTGATGGTCGCGTCGAGTTCGTGCCGCAAAGCGATCGCCCGGGCGCTGTGGAACCCAAGCGCGCGTACAGCCTCTTCACCACGGACCCGTCGCCCACGCCGACACCCAAGGCCCAGGGGCGTTTCCTGCTCGGCGGTAGTGTTTACGACGGCTGGACGACCGTGCCGGACAAGTTCAAGGTCGACGATCCCAAGCAGCCGGATCCCAACAAAGCAACCGCCTTCATCTTCCGGTTCGCCTGGTAGTTGGGAGCGAGCCGCGCCTGGCGTCGCGGGGTTCAGCCCTGCTATTGGGCGGAGATGTTCGGGCGCCCCTTGCGCAAGACGAACTTCTGAATCTTGCCGGTGGCCGTCTTCGGCAGTTCCTCCATCGGGGTGAAGCTGTGGGGCACCTTGAAGTGCGCGATGCGCTCCCGGCAGAACGCGCGCAGCGCCTCGGGTGACGCCGACTGTCCCTGGTGAAAGACGATGAACGCGTGCGGCGCTTCGCCCCACTTCTCGTGCGGCATGCCGACGACGGCGGCTTCGCGGACGGCGTCGTGCCTGAGAAGCAAGGCTTCGACCTCAACGGAAGAGATGTTCTCACCGCCGCTGATGATCACGTCCTTTATCCGATCGCGGACCTCGATGTACCCGTCTGGATGGACCACGGCGGCATCGCCCGTGTGAAACCAGCCTGACCGTATGACAGCATCCGTGGCGGCCTGGTCGTTGAAATATCCGGCCATCACGACGTTGCCCCGCGCGACGATCTCGCCGACGGTCTCGCCGTCGCGTGGCACCTCGTGGCCGTCGGGGCTGACGACACGGGTCTCGCCGGAAGTGATGAGCTCCACGCCCTGCCGAGCCTTGATCCGGGCGCGCTCTTCAGCCGCCAGGCTCGCGTGCTCGGGCCGTGGCTCGCAAATGGTGATGAACGGCGCCGTTTCGGTCAGGCCGTAGACCTGCGTGACCGTCCAGCCGAGCTCGGCTTCGAGGCGCTCGATCGTGACGGCCGCCGGCGGTGCCCCCGCGGTCATCACGTGCACACCTCGCGGCGCCTGCTTCTTGAGTTCTTCCGGCGCATTCGCCAGGGCGATGAGAACGGTTGGCGCTGCGCACAGGCGTGTCACGCGCTCGACGGCCATGAGCGGAAAGGCCACGGCCGGGTCGACGGCGCGTAGGCAGATATGGCGCGCGCCTGCCGCGGTGATCGTCCAGGTGAACGTCCACCCGTTGGCGTGGAACATCGGGAGCGTCCACAAGTAGACATCAGCAGGCGTCAGCGCCCAGTGCGCGAGGACGCCCACCGAGTTCGTCCAGGCATTCCGGTGCGTGATGACGACGCCCTTCGGCCGCGACGTCGTGCCGCTTGTGTAGTTGATGGTGATGGGATCCCGCTCGTCGATGGAGGGCCGCCGAACCTCGGACGCCCCATCCGCGACTAGGGATTCGTAGTCCAGCCAGCCGTGGCGGGGCTGCTCGAGGGTCACGAAATGACGGACGCCGCCGAGCGCCGCTCGAATGCTGTCGACTGCGTCAAGGTATTCGGAGGACGCGCACACGACTGTTGCGCCGCTGTGATCGATGAGGTATCGGAACTCGTCTGCCGCCAGGCGGTAGTTGAGCGGCACGAGCACGGCGCCGATCTGTGGCACGGCGTAGAACGATTCCAGTTGCGCGTGGGTGTTGGGCGCAATGTAGGCGACGCGATCGCCGCGTCTGACCCCGAGCGTCTGCAGCGCGGAGGACCAGCGATCCACCCGCGCGAAGAACTCGCCGTAGGTCCATCGCCGCGCCCCGTCTACGACAGCCGCGCGATCGTGATACAGCCGCCGCGCGCGATGCATGAACTCGAGCGGTGAAAGGGGAGTTTCCACGTTGCGATCGTTCCATCGTCCAACAAGGTTGCGGCAGTCTGCGGCAGGTAGCCCATGCGCTGAGCGACGCTCGTGCGACCGCCGTCCGTGAGCCCACTCCCGGAGGCGCTACGAGATGCCGGGCGCCCGGTAGGCCGTATTCTTCGACACCGCCTTGTCCATGTCTGCGGCACTCAGGAGCGGAGTCGTGCGGCAGTGTGCCGCCCCAGACGCCGCCACCGCGAGGCTCAACGCCGCCACCGCCACCGCATCGGGCAGATCGGCAATGACGATGACATCATCCTGGCCAAGCGCAAAATAGAGGGCTTCGAGCTTTCCGCCAAGGCTCTCGATGGCCAGCCGGACGACGTGCTCACGCGCCGTGCCGCCGTCTTTCCTGAGGCCTTTGGCACCGCTTTCGGTATAGGTCACGCTGACGAGGAATTTTGCCATTGCTGTCACCTCTCTAAACGATGATGGCCAGCCGTCGCCGCCCTGGTCGCGTACTCACGTGACGATACGGCGATCGTTTTGTTGTCGAACCCGGTCACTCTAGCACCGAAGGTGCTCCATCACCCGATCGACCTCAACCGGGGTCCGATGACGACGCTGGTGCGCTGATGGTGCACTACGACTAGAAGCTGATATGGAATGACCCTTGTCAAGTCCCCGATTGTTCGATGGAGGCGTGACGCGTGCGAGCACGCGTCAGCTTGCTCGCATAAAAGCCTCCGCCCCTGTGGCGGGCGCGGGGTCCAGGGGCGCCGCAGGCGCCGCCCGCAGGGCGCGCAGCCCTGGATGCCGCGTTCGCCACAGGGTACGTCCACCGCGCGTCGGTGCGCGGGCCGCGGAGACGCCGGACGACCGAGGGCGCTTCGACGACGAGTCACGCTGATATCCGGTGGTTACCGCGGTTGCCCACGGCAGAGCACACATGACAGTGCTTCGTCGGGAGGACGTGCAGTCTATCTGCGCGAGTTGGGACGACTGTCCGTATCGCATCTTCTAGTCGCCGATCCTCACAATCGTGCCTCGAATCATCCGCCGTCTTCGCGGTCCGTCACCGACCCGCGTCATCGATGTCGTCACTCCTCGACCATCGTCTCGTTAACGAGCCGGTACCAACGCCGGTTGGAGCGCAGCCCACAGAAAGCCGGCCAGCTCACGCGCGATCGCCACCGCGACCTTGGACGCGGGCTGATGTTGTTCCATGAGGCATCGGAAACGACGACACAGTCGCTGCTGCGCCTTGTCCGCCACCGCAATGACCCGTCCCGGTTGCCCTTTGCGGCGCCGCGTCAGCGCGAGGCCGATGCTCGGCCGATGTTGATAGTGCCACGCCGTTTCCACCAGCCGCCGTCGGACCAGCGCGTTTCCGGCCCTCGTGATCCGACCGCGCCGATGCTTTTCGCCGGTCGAGTCCTCTCCGGGCACGAGACCCAGATAGGCCATCAACGCGCGGGGCGACGGGAACCGCTGAAAATCATGCAGCTCGGCGAGGATCAGAATGGCAGTCAACGTGTCAATCCCGCGGAAACACCGCAACCACCCCACCCGTTCCTGATACGGCGCCGTGTCCGCGACCTCGACCAGACGGGCGTCGAGCTCGCGGAGGCGCGACTCGAGCTGATCGATCGCCAACAGATAGTCGTCGACGACGACGCGCTCCGCCGGCTGCGCCCACTCGAGACTGTCGATCCACTGCCGGTGCGCGCGCGTCCAGTTGCGCCCGCCGTAGTGCAGGCCTCGACGCAGCAGCAACTTGCCCAACCGATGGCGACTCCGCTGCAGGTCCTCGCGCGCATCGTCCCGTGCCCGGCACAGGTCGCGGACGGCTTCGTCCTCCGGCGTCGGCGGCCGCACCTCGGTCAGCAGGCCTGCCCGAAAGAGCTCCGCCAATTTCCGCGCATCGCGACGATTGGTCTTGATGCGGTCGCCGGGCTTCCGTGGGATCAGCCCGGGCGCGATCACCTGGCAGCTCACGCGAGCGGTCGTCACTTGGCGTTGTAGCGCGTCGCCACAGGGCCCGGCTTCGTAACACATCCGCACCGGACCCGGCGCCTCGCGCTCGAGCTTTCGCACCAGGCGCTTCACCGCGTTCGGTGCGTTCGGCACCGTCCACGTCACCGGCGTGGGGCTCTGCCCGACCAGCATCGCGATAAAGAGATCCTTCTTGTGCGCGTCCACCCCCACGTACGTAGTAACCTGTTTCACGACCGGCTCCTTTCGTCTGCGGCTCTGGCGCCGCGAGGCGTTAACCCGCGATCACGGTGGTTCACACCACCTTGTCGAGTGCGACAGCACTACGACGTTACGATAGCGAGCCGGTCATTCCATATTGTCTATCTCATACACCAGATCCGTGTTGTCCGTGTGTTCCGTGGCACTACAATCTCGGATGCACGTCGTCCTGGTCCATCCCGAGATTCATTGGAACACCGGTAATGCCCCGTTGGGTTTCTCACTCGACGACCGACAGGTGAAGCGCGCGGGCCTCGACTATTGGGAGCGCGTCGACCTGCGAGTGTGGCCAGATTGGGCATCGTTCGAACGCGTGCTCCCGACACTCGGTCAGCCGTATTTTTTCTCCACTCGCGCCACGCGGATGTTCTGGGACGTTAACCTCGGTGGGCCGCAGGACGTCGTGCTCGTGTTCGGACGGGAAGCGGGCGGCTTGCCTGCCGACCTGCACGATCGCTACCGCGAGCGCTTCGTCGCGTTGCCGATGCTTTCGCCCCACGTGCGTTCGTTGAACTTGTCGACCACCGTCGGCATTGCCGCGTACGAAGTCGTTCGGCAGCGCCGGGAGGCCTCATCGTGATGACGATCGGTCGCGCATATGATCAAACTCCAGTTGTGAGGTTTCACTGGCGAGGTGAACAATGAGCCGCTCACAGGCTGATGTCAGCGTCGACTTTGGCCAAGTGGTCGATTCTAGCCAGGTACTGGTGGAGAGTTACGCAGTAAACGAACGGATGAACCAGATCGTTCTCGAGCAACTCGATTCCCGCGCATGGCGCGCGAAATTGCCCGGAAGGAAGGGTCGGACGATCGCCGCAATCTTTTCGCACGTCCACAATATCCGTCGAAAATGGCTCAGGCTATCCGCCCCGCATCTGAAGCTGCCGGCCCCGCTCGATCGCGCGAGATGCACGCAGAAGCAGGCCCGGACGGCCTTACTCAAAAGCGGCGCACGCTGCGCCGAGATGCTTGGGGAGGCTCTGTCTCGGCCCGGCGCCGGGACGTTTCGGCGCGACGGGTGGGCGAAGCCGTGGCCGGCCGGCGCAGCGATGCTGGCCTACATGATCACGCACGACGCGCATCATCGCGGCCAGGTGTGCATGCTGGCCCATCAGCTCGGATTCCCGCTGCCGGCGAAGGCTGCCTATGAGATCTGGGTGTGGGAGAAACTATGGAAGGAGTGTGGGTTTTCGCGTCCGCGGTAGGCGCATCCGGTACTCGGGTTCTTGAAAGCAGCTAATTAACGTCTATGGGCGGCTTGGCGATGACCGCTCCTGCTCATCGGTAGAGTGGCGTTGTTCGTATGGCAATGCTTGAACAGACGCAGCCATAGGTCATACTCTCGCACAGCGTGTCCAACCCGATCCTGACCAAACTCTACCGTCGATCTTCTACTTTCGAGAACGTCGCGGCGTCCTGCAGTCTCTCGATCGCTGGTTCGCCGGGCTTTGCAACGAAGTGGTCTACGCCAGTGCGCACTGACGTGGACCCGCATCTCGGTTCCAATCGAACCGTCTTGATGCGGGTGTTGTCATGCTGCGTTGTTCTCCTCGTGCTGGTGTGCGCGGATGGATCCTTGCGCGCATCGCAACAAAGCAATTCGTCCTTCCCTCCGCTGCTCGACGCGTACCTCACGACGCACGTTCACCTGACGCCAGCAGAGCGAAAATCCCTGTTGAGCAACGGTGCTGTGACCAAATTGCTGGAGGCAGATCCGAACAAAGAGGTGTCCGTGTTCGGCGCTGTCTGGATCGATGCTGCGCCGGCAGACTACGTGCGGCTGATGGAGGACATCGAGCGCTTCGAGCACGGTGGACGGTTCCGCATCACCAAGAAGATCAGCGCTCCGCCACGGATCGACGACTTCGCGCTCCTCCGACTCCCCCAAGAAGACCTGAAGGCCCTGAAAACCTGCCGGGTTGGCGACTGTGCACTCAAGCTGGGCGAGCAGGCCCTCGAGCGTATCCGAACCGCGATCGACTGGAAGCAGCCCACAGCAGCGACTCAGGTGGAGGAGGTCATTCGAAAGCTCGTGTTCGAGTATGTGTCCGAATATGTGTCGGGGGGCAACGATCGCCTGGCCGTCTACCGCGACTCGGATCGTCCGACGTTTGTGGCCACCGAGTTCAAGTCGATGATCGATCGCATGCCGGAGCTCGACAACCACCTGACTGAGCTGAAGGCATACCTGCTCGGCTACCCCAGTCAGGGCCTGCCAAACGCCAGTTCATTCCTCTACTGGCAGGAGGTCGAGTTCGGTCTGAAGCCCACCATCCGCGTCAATCATGTCGTGATCAACAACAGGCCAGACGGCACGGCGATAGCATCCAAGATGATTTACGCAAGCCACTACTTCTGGACGGCGCTGGATCTTCGCGTCCTGATGCCCGATCCCGCGCGCGGACGGGGCTTCTGGTTCGTAAACGTCAGCCGAAGTCGATTGGACGGTCTGAGCGGGTTTGTCGGCCAGCGGATCCGATCGAGAGTGCAGAGCGACGTGCAGAAGGCTCTGGCGACTTCGCTCAAAGCCACGAAGGACCGGCTGGAACGTGGGAAGTAGAGCGCTTCAGCTCGGCACCAGCCTTTGCCGCTGGCGGAGCACATACGGCACGCTGATCGCAGTCAGGACGAGTATATACAGCAGAATCGTGGCGGCGAGATAGGGTTCGTTTGGAAAGTTCAACTTTGCTGTGGCAAGCGCGATGGCAGGATGGCGGCTGGCCGTGGACAGCGCCAGCACTGTCGCTTCATCGGCGTGCGGTCCGCCGAGCACATGGCCCGCGGCCAGCCCGACGCCGACGAAGACCGCCATCGTGAGGATTGTCTTGAAGTCAATCAGACCGGCGATCACCGGGAGCGCCGCGATCAGCAACGCGCCGAGGCCCGCGCCGAGCAGCACCATGGCGATGAGCTTCGTCGGCTTCTCCAGCCGGACGGCAACCGCGGGCGCGACAGTGCGGACGATGACACCCGTGACGAGCGGCAGCAGCGTCATCATGACGACGATCTTTGCAATCGCCACTGGCGGCATCTGCAACGGTCTCGCGGAATAGTGGCCCAGCACCCACAGCGACAAGGGCACGACCGCGATCGCGAGGAGCGACACGACCGCCATCAGCCCGAGGGCGTAGGCGGCCTCTCCACCCGCCTTGTCCTGCTTCTTCGGCAGCAGCGGCGGTACTGGCGAGATCGCCAGCGCGACGAGCGCGATCTCGAGCGAGTGACGCAGTTCGAGGACTCGCATCAGCACGACCGCGAGGATCGGCATCACGACGAACATCGCGACGAGCGATCGCGCGAGCAGACTCGGCCGCCGGAGCAGGTAGAACAGGTCGCGCCCTGATGCCTGCAGGCCAAATCCAAACACGATCAGGAGCACGCTCGCCTGAAGCGTGAGAATCACCGCTTGTTGCAGCGTCATGACAGTGTCGACCTCGTTCGTGGACGAAACCCGGCGCCTGGCTGTTATTTCTTCGCGAGTGCGCCGGCGGCTGCCTGCTGGAACTCGCGGCGGACGTCGCTGGCATCGCTGTTGGGAAAGTTCGAGCGCTGCACCATCAGGATGTAAGCGACGCCCTTCACGGGATCGATCCACGCCTGCGTGCCCCAGGCGCCGCCGTGTCCGTAGGTGCCGGGCGAGAGCATCGCAGGCACGCCATCGTGTGGTGTGCGCAGGATGCACGTGGTGATGCCCCAGCCGTAGTTCGCGCCGCGATTGCCGTAGGTGTCGGTCTGAAAGAAGCCGGTCGCGAGGTCGCCGGTCTGCGGCGTCGTGAGGAACTTCTGGGCCGCCGCGCTGAGGTAGCGCCGGCCGTCGAGCGTGCCGCCGTTCAGTAGCATCTGGGCGAAGCGCGCGTAGTCCGGCGCTGTCGAGTAGAGCCCGCCGTTGCCCTGTGGCGGCCGGTCGCGCGAGCCGAAATCCTGACGCGGCGGCACGGGCTCGAGCGCTCCGGTGCCCTTGTTCTTCGCGTAAGCCGTCGCCAGTCGCGCGCGTTGCTCGTCGGTCGGGTAGAACGTCGTGCTCTTCATCCCGAGCGGTTCAAAGATCCGCTTCTCGACGAACACGTCGAACGTCATGCCGCTCACCACTTCGACGATTCGCGCGCCGGCGTTGATGCCGCTCTGGGTGTATTTCCACTGGGCGCCTGGCTCGTATTGCATCGGCGCGGCGAGCCAGAGCGGGACGAGGTCGGCGAGCGTCTTGGCCTGCTGCGCGGCTGGGCCAGTCGCCTCGCCCAGCCCGGACGTATGCGTGAGGATTTGCGTGATCGTGAGATTTGCGGGCTTGCCCGAGGGCGTCTTGAGGTTGGCGAACTCAGGCAGATACTTCGCCACGGGGTCGGTGACCGCGAGCTTGCCCTCATCCTGCAACATGAGAACCGCGACACCGGTGACCGGCTTGGTCATCGAGGCGATCCAGAACAGCGTGTCGGGCGTCATCGGACGCTTCGCCGCGACATCGGCGAAACCGGTCGTCTCGATGTGGAGAACCTTATCCTTTGTGACGACGGCAGTGACGGCGCCGGCGATTTCGTCCTTCGCGATCATCGCCTCCATCGCGGCGCCGATGCCGGGGAGCTTCGGCTCCGCAGCAACGGCGATCAGGGTGGCGGACAAGGCAAGGCCGGCGGCGAGGCGATGAGTGCGCATGCCGACATGATGTATCCGTTTGTTGGCTGGTCGTCAAGCAGCCAGGGAGATCCAGCGATCAGGCGCGCCCGCGCAATTTGGGTTCCCGGTCCCAGATGCGTCCCCGTTTGGCCGCATCGATGAACGCGTGTAACTTCGCTCCTTTCACGATGGTCACGACACCGGCGTCTGGTTCGATGCCAGCGGCTGCGAGGAGCGGCGTTGCGGCTTCGACGATGCCGATGACCTTGACGTGGCCAAAGGCGTCGCGCAGCCAGTCGATCGCCGCGGCCTCTTTCTGCAGCATTGCAGTGCCCTGCGCCGAGGCGCCGACGACGACCGCATCAAAGAGGATTGACGGCCCGCCGGCGAGTTGATGATCGGCTCCGAGCACCTTGCCGTTCGTCAGCTTCACACCGCCGATCTTCGGCGCGACGACTTGGAGCCGGGCGCCGGCATTCTCGACGGCGCTCTTGAGCGCGTCGATGAACGCTCCGTCCGTGCCGTCGGTGACGAGGACTCCAACTTTTCGCCCTTCGAGCGTCGGTACAGCCTTCTTCACAAGGCTGAGCGCTGGCGACGGTTTCATGTCGATCGGCTGGCGCGCCGGCACGATCTTCTCGGCTTGTCCCTCCATGCCGAGTCCGTCCGCCACGCGTTGATACAGGCCGTCGTCGATTATCGCCAGGTGACCGAGTATGCGGCGGCGGATGGCCGTGGTCGAGACTTTGCTCAACTCGAAGGTAAAGGCGCCGACAATATGGCGCTGTTCCGGCTCGGACATCGAGCGGAAGAACAGACGCGGCTGGCTGTAGTGATCGGCAAAGGTTTCGGAGCGCGCCCTGAGCTTGTCCCCAGGGTCGAGCGCTGGATGGGAGGTGAAACCACGTTGCGGATCCTCCCGTGGGGAGTCAGGGGCCAGGCTGTTGGGCTCGTAGCCGACCTGGCCGGGGTTGACGTCCATCCTGCGGACACCGTCACGCTGGAAGTTGCGCATCGGGCACTTCGGCCGGTTGATCGGGATCTCGTGGAAGTTCGCGCCGCCGAGTCGCAGCAGCTGGGTGTCGGTGTACCAGAAGAGGCGGCCCTGCAGAAGCGGGTCGTTGGTGAAGTCGATGCCCGGTACGACGTGGCCGGGGTGGAAGGCGACCTGTTCGGTTTCGGCGAAGAAGTTCTCGGCGTTACGGTCGAGCACCATCCGGCCGAGTGGCTGCAGAGGTACCATTTCCTCCGGGATGATCTTGGTTGGATCGAGGACGTCGAAGGGGAACTTCGCAGCGGTCTTCTCGTCGAAGGCCTGCACGGAGAACTCGAACTCCGGAAAGTCGCCTATGGCGATCGCGTCGTGAAGATCCCGCCGTTGTGAGTCGGGGTCAGCCCCGTAGAGCTTGACCGACTCGTCCCAAATCAGCGAAGCGGAGCCGATCTTCGGACGCCAGTGAAACTTGACCAATGTCGAAACGCCGCTGGCGTTGACGAAACGGAACGTGTGGACGCCGAACCCCTCCATCATCCGCAGCGACCTGGGCAGCGTCCGATCGGACATCGCCCAGCGAATCATGTGCAGGCTCTCGGGCATCAACGAAATGAAGTCCCAGAACGTATCGTGTGCGCTTGCTGCCTGCGGGTAGCCTCGATCGGGCTCCATCTTCACCGAGTGGATGAGGTCGGGAAACTTGATCGCATCCTGGATGAAAAACACCGGGATGTTGTTGCCGACGAGGTCGAAGTTGCCCTCCTCGGTAAAGGAGGATGCCCGGTCCTGAGCGATCATCGACACGCCTCGAGACCGGAAGCGGAATACTCCACCCGTCGCTATTTGGCCATCGCCAGGTTGACGTCGACTCGCACCACTTCGCCGCTGATCGGGTCGGTCGCTGACGCGTACTGCATCGTCTGGCCATCGCGCAGCATCATGCCGAAGCTGGCGCGGAACGAGCGGAAAGCGGGGATGTCGCCAAGCGTCTTTTTCGCGTCTTTCTCTTGAGGGGACTCGGGGCGATCGAGTTGGATCGTGGAGTCCTCGACCGTAATGGTGAGACTGAACAGGCCGTTCCCGACGTCCTGCGCATTGCAGTCGATGTTGGTCCCGACGTCGCGATACGTGTAGCTGCTTTGGGGGATCGATGCCAAGCCGCCCGCTTCCTTGACGCCGAACACCGTCTGGATGACCGGCACCTGGACCCCCATGCGGAGGCTAGTCTTCGCTGCGTTCGTCAGCACACCCAAGACGTAGGGCGTGCTGCTGATTTTCTTCTCCCCCATGTACCTGGAGAGGGTGAGCGTGACCTTCACCGGAATCTGCCTTGCAGCGCCTGACGGTGCCGGCTGGCCAGCCGGCACTGGCATCGGCACTGGCACCGGCGGCTTATCCTGCGCCACGACCGGCACCAGCGCGCCGCCCACGAGCGTCAGCGCCAGAACGAGTTCCTTCCTCATGCAACACACTCCTTATCTGGGTTCACTTCGATCGGCGCCGGAACCGGTTCCGCTCTCCCCATTCGGTACGACAAGTAGGTCGACAGAGAGCGGCGCGATAAACAGGTCTGTGGGTGCCGTGACGTCGGTCTTTTCCGAGTTGGCGAGGGCTGAAGTATCAAGCGCGCCGCGTCGGACGAGGGTCATATATCGCTCAAGCGCCCGCAACTGCCCGGCGGGAACGACGACATCGGTGTCGAGACGACGTTCCGCCTTGCGGACGACCGTCGCGGGTCCGCCGCCGCGTCGCGGCGCGGCCGTCACACGAGGAGCGGCCTCGGCAGGTGCGGTCGGCGCAGCAACTGACGGGGTGCGGTCAGCTGCGCGCGCCGACGAGGCGGTTTGAACAGCTGCAGGTGCGTGTCGATCGGCGGGCCGCCGCTCGCCGAATCGCAGCGAGCCAAGGGCGAGCAGGACGAGCACGGCTGCCGCCGCCACTGGGGCGCTCCACCAGATGATTCCGCGCCGCCGCTGCGACGAGCGCTCCACGCTCGCCATCGCGTCGGCCACGAATCGCGCCGATGGTTCGATCGCCAGCGCGACTTGCAGCTCCTCATCGAGATCCTGCAGCAGGCGCCGCTGCTCGTCGAACATGCGCCTGCACGCCGCGCAGACCTTCAAGTGCGCCGTGGCATCAGCTGCGATGTCCGCGCCGCACGCGTGATCGACTATCGCGCCTGTATATCGGTCACAAGACATTGGAGCCTCTCAGCCAGACCCTTGCGGGCCAGGAACAACCTCGATTTCACGGTTCCTTCGGGCAAGCCGAGGAGCTGCGCCACCTCGCGCACGTCGTAGCCCTGGATCGCCGACAGGACGATCGCTTCTCTAAGCTTGTCGGGGAGGTCGTCGATGGCGCGCCAGAGCCGCTCCGCTCGCTCGTTCGCCGCGACGATTCCTTCCGCCGTCGGGTCCGGCGGCTCGAGCATTCCCGATTGCTCGCGCGCCGTCCGCCGCCTGTCCGACCGCCAGCGGTCGATGGCCAACCGCCAGGTCATCCGCACCAGCCACGCCCGGAAGCTGTTGCGATCCCGCAGCTGCGAAAACCGGCTGTAGGCCTTCGCGAAGGCTTCCTGCGCGACTTCCTCGGCATCCTGGCGCTGACGGACCACGCTGTACGCGACCCGGACCGCCAGACTGGACGATTCGCGGAGCCGGTCCTCGAACTCCCGTTCGAGATCGGCATCGAGCGTCACGAGCGTCCCGAGCGGTCGGCTGGCGGATTCATGCATCAACTACTCACAAGACGGCGCCAGGCCTCGTTGGGTTTAGGATTCTGCCAGATATCGCCGATTCCGACAGATTCTGGCAGGTTTCACGGTATAACGTTTCCTACGCGCAGACGCCCAGACACCAAAACGAAGGGGTGTCACGGGGGAACCAATCTGTAGGGGCGCAGCCGGGGCGATCTCCGGGCGAGGACTTCCAACCTCGAGCCCGTCAGCTAACCCCGTCGGCGGATTGGAGTCCCTCTGACCAGCACCGGCTCGGGTTCCCGCAAGCTCATTCCGCTCACGTTGACAGCGATTGGCGTCGTGTATGGCGACATCGGCACCAGCCCGCTGTACGCCATGCGCGAATGCTTCTTCGGGTCACATTCCGTGCCCGTCACGCAAGAAAACGTGCTCGGCGTCCTGTCGCTCATCATCTACTCGCTGCTGCTGGTCATTTCGATCAAGTACATCGCCATCGTCATGCGCGCGGACAACGAGGGCGAAGGAGGCATCCTTGCGCTGACCGCGCTCCTGCCGGAACGCACCGACTCGCGCGGGCGCTGGTCAGTGCTCGTCCTGATGGGCATCTTCGGCGCTGCGCTACTCTATGGCGACGGCATGATCACGCCGGCGATCACCGTCCTTGGCGCGGTCGAGGGACTCAAGGTCGCGACACCACTGTTCGAGTCGTACGTCGTGCCGGTGGCGGTCGTGATCCTGATCGGGGTGTTCGCGATTCAGAAGCATGGCACGCACCGTGTCGGGCGATTCTTCGGGCCGATCATGGTCGTGTGGTTTGCGGTGATCGCCGTGCTCGGCGTCGTGTGGCTGGCACGCGAGCCGGTCGTACTGACCGCCATCGATCCTCGCCACGCGGGTTCATTTTTTCGCGAGCACGGGTGGCACGGGTTCGCTGTCCTTGGCGCAGTCTTTCTGGTCGTCACCGGCGGGGAAGCGCTGTACGCGGATATGGGGCACTTCGGCAAACGGCCGATTCGCGTGGCGTGGTTCACGCTCGTCCTGCCGGCGCTCCTGCTGAACTACTTTGGTCAGGGCGCGTTGCTCCTGACGAATCCCGCCGCCGCGGAGCAGCCATTTTTTCTCCTCGCACCCGGGTGGGCGCTGTTTCCACTCGTCGGGCTCGCGACCGCCGCGGCCATCATCGCCTCCCAGGCTCTGATTTCTGGCGCCTTCTCACTCACACAGCAGGCGATTCAACTTGGCTACTGCCCTCGTCTCGACATCGAGCACACATCGCACTCCGAGATGGGGCAGGTCTACGTACCCCAGGTGAACTGGGCGCTGATGCTCAGCACCATCGTGATCGTGATCGGCTTTGGATCGTCGACGGCGTTGGCCGCCGCCTACGGCATTGCGGTGACCCTGACGATGGTGATCACCGCGGTGCTGCTGCAGGTGGTGGCGACCGAGCGCTGGAAATGGTCGCCGGTCGTCGCGTCTGCCGTCACCGGCATCTTCCTGACGATCGATCTGGCCTTCTTTGGCGCCAACGTCCTGAAGATCACGCATGGCGGATGGCTGCCGCTCGTCATTGGCGGTCTGCTGTTCACGCTGATGACGACCTGGAAGACAGGACGCAGGGTGGTGGCGACCCGCCTGACAGCGCGCGCCATGCCAATTGAGGACTTTCTGCTTCAAGTCGCGGAGACGCGGCCCGCACGCGTTCCGGGCACTGCCGTGTTCATGACCGCGCAGCCGCGAGGGACTCCGCCCGCCCTCGCGCACAACCTCCGCTACAACAAGGTTCTCCATGAGCATGTGATCACGCTGATGGTTACGACGCAGCCGGTTCCGCACGTGCCCGCGAATCAGCAGGTCACCGTGCGCGACTTGGGCCATGGCGTGTTCGACGTGGCGGTCCGATATGGCTTCATGGAGGACCCCGAACGTGCCCGAGGCAATCGCACGCGCGCGCGCGCAGGGAGCCGAGTTCGACGAGGACGACGTCACGTATTTTCTCGGCCGTGAAACGCTCATCGTCACCAAGCATCCCGGCATGGCGATGTGGCGTGAACGGCTTTTCGTCCTGATGGCCCGCAATGCCGTTCGCGCGACGACGTTCTTCAGGCTGCCGCCCGAGCGCGTGGTCGAGCTCGGCGTGCAAGTCGAGCTGTGAGCGTCACCGGGTGGCGGTGAACGCGTGCCGGCCGAGGGCGTTTTCGAAGGCCTGCAGTTGCGTCTCGCAGGTCGCGGTGACCGTGCGCTTCCGGCCGAGTGACAGCGCCAGCGAGCGCACGTTGCTATTCCGGCGCGACAGCTTGATGATCTCGGCGTGCACTGAGAGGAAGCGCGCCAGGGCGTCGCCGGCCGCGTCGAGCTGAGGCGACGCGCCCAGTGCGGCCCGCAGTCCGTCCAGCGCCTTTTTGGCGGCCGACGTGGATGCATCCATCTCGCTCTCCAGGCGCGTCATCACCGCATCCTCGGGTTCGGCGATATGCGGCGCCTGCAGGACCTGAATCTCGAGCACTGCAGTATGTGCCTTTGCTGCAATCGCGTCGACCTTGCATTGGTCCTTCGACGGGTTCCCCTGGATCGCGGCGGTGACGGCCTTCCCAAAGGCTGCAGCGGCGTCCCGCGCGGCGCCGAATGACAGGCGCTGAGCCTTCAGGTTCGTGCTCTCGATCGCCAGGGACAGGATTTCGTCGTCGAGCCGGCGATACTCGTCAAAGCTCGCAGTGAACTCCTCCAGGTGCTTCAAGTCGTCGCGGTAGCCAAGCGACTCGACCATCGGCCGCAGCTTCTGGACATCCCGCTCGACGACGTCTCTGGCGCGTCTGGCCTCGCCCGCGGCGCTTGCGGACACCTCGTCTTTGTCGGCCATGACGGCTCGGTTGCTCGCGTCCACGGCCTGCGTGAATTGCACGTGGAGCTCCGACGCTAGTCGCCGCGCCTCGACGAGTTCCGTGAGCACGGCCGAAGGACGATTGCAAGCGGTGGTCGCGCCAGCGGCGACCGCAATCACGGCGGCGATCAGGCAGAGGCCGGACGCTCGAACGTGAGTCATGGTGACGTCACCTCGAGGTACGTTAGCAAACGGGGCATAAGAAAGTCGTTAAGAGTTCATCAAATCATCGCACGAGATTGGACTCCTATCCCAGTCCAGCGTCGTCAGGGCGCCAGAGATGAATATCATCGCCGGGTCGATCGCTTTGTCAGCGACGCCAAGGGCGATCGCGGCGGAAGGCGCGATCCCTCCGCGCTCGCGACGCGCGAATACTTCGACGAGCTCGAACCGATCATCTCGGTGCGTGACACCGGCCGCGGCATCCCACACGATTATCTCGATCGAATCTTCGAGCCGTTTGTGCAGGTGCCCAATGCGCCTGCCGGCGGCGCCGGCCTCGGTCTCTCGATCTCGCGCCGCACCATCCAGGCACACGGTGGCCAGCTCGCCGTACGATCGCACGTCGGGCAGGGCACCACGTTCACGTTTACACTGCCGCTTGCCGAAGGGATCCCCGCGTAGAAGGCGAAGTCGAGGAGGACGATGCGAGTTCTGATCGTGGACGACGAAGAACACTTGAGGCGCGTGATGCGATTGACGCTCGAAGCCTCAGGCTACGACGTGGCGGAGGCCGGCGATGGCGAGGCAGCGCTGCGGCTGTTCGGGGACGGTGAGAGCTTCGATGCGGTCCTCCTCGACCAGCGGATGCCCGGCCTCGATGGCCTGGAAACGCTCAGACGCATGAAAACGCGCAACGCCGATGCGTGCCTCATCATGGTGACCGCGTACGCCACCGTCGAGCTGGCGGTCGACGCCATGAAACTCGGTGCCACTGACTTCGTGCGCAAGCCGATGACGCCCGAGACGCTTCGTCACGCGGTGGCGGCGGCGTTGGCGAAACACGGACGGAAGACCGGTGTCAGTGCCGGCCCGTTGAGCACTCCGACGCCGTTGGAGTCACCAGCCGAGATCTGGACGACGAATGGGTTCTTCCTTCGCCGGGCTGAACGCGCCGACGTCGCGGAGGTACAGTCATCGAACGACCACCGCTTCATCGTCAGGCGCGGCACCGAGGCGGCCGGAGCAGAGGTGATCGTCTCTATCGAACCGCAGGCCGTGACGAAGATCGCTCGCGAGAGCCGAAAGGAGTTGGTGCCGCGGGCGCGTTCTGGCATCGCCAGGCGGAGAACGCTTTGATCAACTACCTGTGGAGCGAGGCGGCGCTACCGGAGGGAGGACGGCTGGTCGTCGACCGGGTCTCCGGGCCGATGATCGATGAGGCCATGGCGTGGTCAGGCGACTGAACCGCGGGGACGCGGGGCATCACGCGTTTCATCATCCATCGGGGTCGCCAAGCGGCACGACTTGGATGGCGGCGTCGCGAACTTCCTCGAGAAAGCGATTCAAGGTCGAGCCCTTCAGCACGATCTCCCAGCGCGTGCGGGCACTCTGCCCGAAGATCACGTGTGTGATCCCCTCCCGTTTGGCGAATGCGATCAGCCCGTCGGCCGGCTTGTCCGCCTTCACGCGCACGATCGTGGCGCCGAGATCCTTTGCCAGCGCGATGTTGCGCTGCAGTGCCTCCTGATCGGCGCGGCGGATATGACCGGGCGCTTCGCGCGGCGTCTCGACATAGACGGCGTACCAATGCGCGCCAAGTCTGCTGGCAATCCGTGCCCCGGCACGCAACACGCGCGGGGCATCCGCGCTCGAGCTCATGCACACCATGACGCGTTCGGGGATCAGCGCTGGCTCGAGCCCTTCCCGCTGGCGATGTGATGCCGCTTTCTCGCCGACCTCGTCGGCCACCGCCCGGAGCGCCAGTTCCCGGAGGGTGGAGAGGTTTGTCTCCCTGAAGAAGTTCGTCAGCGCCTGTTCGACCTTTTCCGGCTTGTAGACCTTGCCCTGCCGCAACCGGCTCTGCAGCTCCTGCACGGTCACGTCGACATTGACCACTTCGTCGGCGCGATCCAGGAATGTATCGGGCACGGTCTCGCGCACGCGGACGCCGGTCACTCGGCTGACCGCGTCGTTCAGGGTCTCGAGATGTTGAATGTTGACGGCGGTGAGCACGCCGATGCCGGCGTCGAGCAGCTCCAGCACATCCTGATAGCGCTTTTCATGGCGGCCGCCCGGTGCGTTCGTGTGCGCCAGCTCGTCGACGACGCAGAGCTGTGGCTTGCGGGCGAGTATCGCTTCCACGTCCATCTCTTCGAGGGTAACGCCCCGGTACTCGACTCGCCGCCGCGGGATGATCGGCAGATCCTGCAGACGCGCCTCGGTGTCGGCGCGGCCGTGCGTTTCGACGAAGCCGACCACGACGTCGACGCCTTCACGGCGAAAGGCATGGGCGTCTTCGATCATCGAATAGGTCTTGCCGACGCCGGGAGCGGCGCCGATGTAAATGCGCAGGCGCGCACGCTCTGCCGTCTGCAGTTTCGCCAGCGCTTGCTCGCCAGTGGGACGCGTTCGATCCGACACCAACCTCATCGTAACGCGTGGCTGGCGTGACCCCGCCGCACTTTATGAACTCTTTATAGCTTTTTGATGCGTGCCTTACGGAATCACGACGTACGCTGTCCACGCGAATCAGTGGCGCGGGCACGTTCCGCGGTTTACGGTTTCTTTAGCGACTCTTGACGCTCTCCTTACGGCGAAGGGACCTATGCTCGACTGGTTGGATGGCGCGGTGCGGCGAGCGACGACAGTGCTCACGCGTCGCCGACGCGACCGTCCGGTTGGAGGAATCAGTCGATGTTCGGCACGCGCGCGCGTCGTCAACGGCAGGTCACGGTGGCAGGTGTTCTTCTCGCCGGTGCGATGGCCGCTCCGGCGCTTGCGCAGACTGCGGGTGCGGCCCCAGTCGACCCGAATCCCGGTGGCATTACGGTGACCGGCAGTTTCGATGCCGTCAGCACGTACATGTTTCGCGGCATTCGCCAGAACGCGACCGGCATCGCGCTGTGGCCCGTGGCGGATCTCGGATTCGCCGTCTACTCCGGCGAGGACGCCGTGAAGAGTGTCGGCGTGAACATCGGCTCGTGGAACAGCCTGAACACCGGCGATTCCGGCGCGGATGGGCCGACCGGGAAGCTGTGGTACGAGTCCGACTTCTACACCACTCTCAACCTCGGATTTGGTGGCGGCATGAGCGTGGGCGCGACCTATACCGCGTATACGAGCCCCAACAGCACGTTCACGACCGTCAAGGAAATCATGCTGAAAGTCGGCGTCGACGACAGCGCCCACCTCGGCAAGGCAGCCCTCAAGCCGTACGCGATCGTGGCGTTCGAATTCGATACCGAGCCAGGTGTGGGCCAGGCCGACGGCGGCGCGAAGGCCGGACGGTATCTGGAGTTGGGCGTTGCTCCCGGATACGCGGGTTCGAAGGCAACGCTCAGCATCCCGGTGAAGGTGGGCCTCAGCCTCGCGAACTACTACGAGCAGAACATCGGCACGGCAGCCGATCCGGTTTTCGTCGACCATACGTTCGGGTACTTCAGCGTCGGCGGGTTCGTGACGGTCCCCCTCGGGAGCACGACGCGTTTTGGAAACTGGAACGTGCATGGCGGCGTGGAGTACCTGGCGTTGGGCGATACCACCAAGGCGTTCAACGGCGGCGACGGCTCGCGCGTCGTCGGCTCCATCGGCATTGGTTTCTCATACTGACGAAAAGGCAGGGCCCTCATGCTGGATGTCGTCTTCGTCGCGGTGACGCTGATCTTTTTTGCCCTGGGTGTGGGCTATGTCGGCCTATGCGACCGACTGATGAAGTGAGCATGGTATGAATCTCGACATCGTAATCGGACTGTTGGTGAGCGTGGCCCTGCTGGCGTATCTCGTCCTCGCCATGATGAGGCCGGAGAAGTTCTAACATGACTGCGAATGGCTGGTTGCAAATCGGTGTCTTCCTTCTGACCGTCTTTGCCGTGACGCCGCTGCTGGGCGGCTTCATGGCGCGGGTGTTCTCGCGTCAGAAGACGTTCCTCGATCCGGTCGCGCGGCCGCTCGAGCGCCTTATCTACAAGCTGACCGGCGTCGACGAGACGCGCGAGATGCGGTGGACGGAGTACGCCATCGCCATCCTGATGTTCAGCGTCGTCGCGCTGCTGGTGCTGTACGTGATGCAGCGCGTGCAGCACGTTCTGCCGCTCAACCCGCAGGGGTTTGGCCCGGTCGCGCCCGACCTGGCGTTCAACACCGCCGTCTCGTTCACCACCAACACGAACTGGCAGGCGTACGGCGGCGAGACGACGATGAGCTATTTCACCCAGATGGCTGGGCTCGCGTACCACAACTTCGTCTCGGCAGCGGTCGGCATTTCGGTCGCGATCGCCTTCATTCGCGGCATCGCGCAGCGGGAGAAGGAGACCATCGGCAATTTCTGGGTCGACCTGGTGCGCACCTCTCTCTGGGTGTTGCTGCCGATCGCGGTCGTCGGCTCCTTGTTCCTCGTGTCGCAGGGCGTCGTTCAGAACCTGAAGCCGTACGACAAGGTCGCGGTCATCGATCCGCAGACGGTCACAACGACGGGTCCAGATGGCAAGTCACAGTCGACCGTTGTGAGCGAACAAACGATCGCTCAGGGCCCGGTGGCCTCCCAGGAGGTCATCAAGCAGTTCGGGACCAACGGCGGCGGCTTCTTCAACGCCAACAGCTCGCATCCGTTCGAGAACCCGACGCCGCTGTCGAACCTCTTCGCGATGTTCGGGATCTTCGCGATTTCATCGGGCCTCACCTACACGCTAGGCTCGATGACGGGATCGCGCCGGCACGGCTGGGCCGTCTGGGGGGCGATGGCCTTCCTCTTCGTCGCCGGCGTGACGGTCGCCTACTGGTCCGAAGCGCGCGGCAATCCGATGCTGACCACCGCCGGCGCCGATCAAGTCGTCTCCGCGCGATCCTCCGGGGGCAACATGGAGGGCAAGGAGGTGCGATTCGGCATAGCCAATACCGCGCTTTTCGCAACCGTGACGACCGACGCCAGCTGCGGCGCCATCAACGGCTGGCACGACTCGTTCACGCCGCTCGGCGGCCTCGTGCCGTTCGGTAACATGCAGTTGAGCGAAGTGGTATTCGGCGGCGTTGGCGCCGGGATGTACGGGATTCTCGTCTACATCATCCTCTCGGTGTTCATCGCCGGGTTGATGGTCGGCCGGACGCCGGAATACCTCGGCAAGAAGATTCAGGCGTTCGAGGTCCAGATGGCGATGCTGACCGTGCTGATCTTCTCGTTGCTCATCCTGACCTTCACCGCGATCTCGTCGGTGTCGCCCGATTTCGGCACGTCGAGCATCTTCAACCCCGGACCTCACGGGCTCTCGGAGATGCTCTATGCCTACTCGTCGGCGGGCGCCAACAACGGTTCGGCGTTCGGCGGTATCTCGGTGAATACCAAGTGGTACAACACGACGCTCGGCCTGACGATGCTGTTCGGGCGGTTCTTCATGATCATTCCACCGCTGGCGATCGCCGGTAGCTTGAGCCGGAAGAAGATCGTGCCCGCCTCGCTTGGCACGTTCCCCGTGACGACGCCGCTCTTCGCGGCGCTGCTCGTCGGCGTGATTCTGATTGTTGGCGCGCTCACGTTCTTCCCGGTGCTCAGCCTGGGTCCGATCGTCGAGCATTTCATGATGCAGGCAGGACAGGTGTTCTGATGGCGACACAAGCTAGTCGAGGGGCCCGCTCAATCTGGGATGCGCAGATCGTCCAGCGCGCGGCGCGGGACGCGTTTCGGAAGCTCCATCCGCGCACGATGGCGCGCAACCCGGTCATGTTCGTCGTGCTCGTCGGGAGCGTGCTGACGACGCTGCGCCTGATCCAGGACGTCGTCACCGGCAGCGGCGACCTTCGCTTCGAGCTGCAGATTACGTTCTGGCTCTGGCTGACGGTGCTCTTTGCCAACTTCGCGGAAGCGATGGCCGAGGGACGCGGCAAGGCGCAAGCCGATGCGCTGCGGCGCGCCAAGACCGAAACGATGGCCAAGCGCGAGCGCGCCGACCGCACACTCGAGGTGGTCGGTGCGCCTGCTCTGCGCAAGGGGGATATCGTCCGGGTCGACGCCGGAGATGTCATCCCCGCCGACGGCGAGATCATCGAAGGCGTGGCCTCGGTTGACGAGAGCGCGATCACCGGTGAGTCCGCGCCGGTGATTCGTGAATCGGGAGGCGATCGCTCTGCGGTGACCGGCGGCACAAGAGTGTTGTCGGACTGGATTCGCGTCAAGGTCACCGTGAATCCAGGGGAGACCTTCCTGGATCGCATGATCGCGCTCGTCGAGGGCGCCGAGCGCCAGAAGACGCCAAACGAGATCGCGCTCAATATCCTGCTCGCCGGGTTGACGATCGTGTTTCTGATCGCCGTCGTCACGCTGCAGCCGTTCGCGATCTACTCAGGCGCGCCACAGTCGCTCTTCGTGCTGGTCTCGCTGCTCGTCTGCCTGATTCCCACGACGATCGGCGGTCTGCTCTCTGCGATTGGCATCGCGGGCATGGACCGGCTGGTGCAGCACAACGTGCTGGCCATGTCGGGACGGGCGGTTGAAGCCGCCGGCGACGTCCACACGTTGCTCCTGGACAAAACCGGCACGATCACGCTCGGCAATCGACAAGCCACTGAGTTCATCGCGCTGTCGGGCGTCAGCGAAGAGACGTTGGCCGACGCCGCGCAACTGGCGTCGCTGCCGGACGAAACGCCGGAAGGCCGTTCGATCGTCGTCCTGGCAAAAGAGAAGTATGGCCTCCGCGGCCGCGAGTTCGCGCCGCAGCAGGCGGCGTTCGTGCCGTTTACAGCGCAGACGCGAATGTCTGGGATCGACCTCGCGACCCAGCGTGCCGCGGCCGGGGTCGCTGCCGGCGGCGGGCGATCCTATGGCGACGCGGACGTGCGCGAGATTCGCAAGGGCGCTGCCGAGGCCATCCAGGCGTGGATTGTCGGTCGAGGTGGCAGCGTGCCGGACGAGCTCACCGCGATCGTCCAGCGCGTCGCTCGCGCCGGCGGAACGCCGCTCGTCGTCGCCGAGGGCCGCCGCGCCCTCGGCGTCATTCATCTGAAGGACATCGTCAAGGGCGGCATCCGCGAACGGTTCGCGCATCTGCGGGCGATGGGCATCAAGACCGTGATGATCACCGGCGACAACCCGCTCACCGCCGCGGCGATCGCGTCCGAGGCCGGCGTCGATGACTTTCTGGCACAGGCGACGCCAGAAGACAAGATGGCGCTCATCAGACGCGAGCAGGCCGACGGCAAGCTGGTCGCCATGACCGGCGATGGCACCAACGACGCCCCGGCGCTCGCCCAGGCAGACGTCGGCGTGGCGATGAATACCGGCACGCAGGCCGCGAAAGAAGCAGGGAACATGGTCGACCTCGACTCGAACCCGACCAAGCTGATCGAGGTCGTCGAGATCGGCAAGCAGTTGCTCATCACTCGCGGCGCATTGACGACGTTCTCGATCGCCAATGACGTGGCGAAGTACTTCGCGATCATTCCCGCGATGTTCCTCCTGACGTTTCCGATGCTCGGCGCGCTGAACATCATGGGGTTGCGGACGCCCGAGTCGGCCATCCTGTCGGCCGTGATTTTCAATGCACTGATCATCGTCGCCCTCGTGCCGCTGGCACTTCGCGGCATCTCGTATCGCCCCGAGGGGGCGGCCGCGCTGCTGCGGCGCAACCTGTTGATCTATGGTGTCGGTGGGATCATCATCCCGTTCATCGGGATCAAGATCATCGATGTCGTGATTACGGCGCTTCACCTTGCGTGAGGCTTCGGCTGGAGAACACTCGCCACGGACGACACTGAGAACACGGAGCCAATCCTATGAACGTCACGCGCAATCTCATCACCGCGGCACTGATGACGGTCGTCACGACCGTGCTGCTCGGCATCATCTACCCGCTGGCGATCACGGGAATCGCCCAGGTCGTGTTCCCCGACAAGGCGAACGGCCAGCTGATCGAGCACAACGGCAAGGTCGTCGGCTCGCGAATAATCGGCCAGGGATTCTCGGCGCCAGGCTACTTTCGCTCGAGGCCGTCGGCCGCCGGTGCCGGGTACGACGCGGCGAACTCGGCGGGTACGCAGCTCGGGCCGACCAACAAGAAGCTCGTCGACAACGTCACCGCCAACGTGGAAGCGGCGCGCAAGGAGAACGCCGGCGCGCCGGTCCCGATCGACCTGGTCACCACCTCTGCGTCCGGGCTCGATCCGCACCTGTCGCCGGCGGCCGCTGACTTCCAGGTGCCGCGCGTCGCGCGCGAGCGCGGTGTGTCCGAGTCGGACCTTCGCGCGCTCGTTGCCTCGTACACCGAGGGACGTCAGCTCGGCTTTCTCGGCGAGCCACGCGTGAACGTGCTCGAGCTCAACCTCGCCCTCGACGCGGCCCATCCGATCAGAGCGCAGGAAAAGTAACCAGGCGAGCGTCAGGATGAAGAACTGCTCGCAGATTGCGATCGCGCCGGATGGCACCGTACTGGCCGCCAGCGGCGCGGTGCCACCAGGTCTGATTGATAGACGCCTGGAGGACTGCGCCAGCCTGCCGCCAGCGGTTCGCGCGGCCGGAAGCGCTCTTCTCCAGGAACTTCGGGTGTCAGGCACGAGGATCGTGAGCCACACGGTCGAACTTGGCGGTGATGCGCCAGCGGTGCAGATCGTCGCCATCGAGGCACTGGGCATTCGACGCTCCCCAACCAACCTGCGCTCCTTGCTGACCTCCAAGCTGGCGGTCATCCTTTCGCAGGCCGAGGCTCTCGGCGTCACGCTCACGGTCGAGGTCGCTGACGACGTCCCGGCCGTCGTCCATCTGGATTGCGAGAAGGTTGCCTGGGCGGTCACGACGCTCATCGGGAACGCGTTGCGATACGTGCAGGTGCCCTCGCGACGGTTGGGCGGCAAGGCCGTTCATGTGCGGGCCAGCTTCGACTGCATATCGTCGAACGCGACGATCGAAGTGAGCGACGATGGGCCCGGGATTCCGGCTGACACGGTTACACGGCTGTTCCTGCGCGATGGTTTGAACGTTCGAGGATCTGGCCTTGCGTTGCTTCTGATCCGGGACATCCTCCTCGCTCATGGCGGCACGGTCGATCTGCAGAGTAGTACCGATCCTGTCGCCCACGGAACGGCCATCCGGCTCACCTTCCCCACTCGTTGACGCGATAGCGCTGATTCGAGTCGACCGGCCGTCAGCGCTGTGGCTTCCGGAATACTGTCAGCCACCATGGATCGTCGCCGAGGCGATCGATGAACGAGTCGTTTCGATCGATCAACTCGAATCCTGCCGCGCGGATCTCTGCCTCGGCGTCTGACGGATCGATCCCATGATTAGTTCCGTGCACCTCCGCCGTCGCACTGGCCCGGTGCGGTCCGCGGTCGGCAACCACCAATCGCCCGCCGGGCTTGAGTGGTTGGGACAGCTGGCGCAGTAGCGTGGGGCGGTTGCTGAGCTCGTGAAAGGTATTGACGATGAGGATGGCGTCGATCGGCCCGCCTGGAAGGTGAGGATCACGGGCATCGCTCAGCACGACGTCCAGTTGCCAGGCGCCGCGCAGCACGGACCTGATCCACAGGAACGCCAGCGACTGCTGTCGGATGTCGATCGCGATGACTCGGCCGGTTGGACCCACGGTGGGCGCCAGCCGCAGCGCGAAGTAGCCGGCGCCCGCGCCGAAGTCGACGACCGACTCTCCCGTCTTCAAGTCGAGAGCGTCAATGATGTCATTCGGACGCTGCCAGGTGTCGCGTTCGCGCTCGACCTGGTCCAGGACGGTGAGCGTCTGGATCGCTTGATAGGCGACAAAAACGAACGCCACAGCCGCCACGACCAAGGCGAACCGCATAAGGTTCGCGAAGATCCTCGCCACGGGAGAATCACGCGTCCATGAATCGATAGCCGACCCACGGCTCCGTCAGGATGTACTGCGGCGCCGAGGGATCGGCTTCGATCTTCCGGCGCAGCGAGCCGACGAGAACGCGCAGGTGTTCTGGCTGATCGACGGCCTGAGGACCCCAAATTGCTCGCAGAATCGCGCGGTGAGTCACGACCCGACCAGGGCGCTGGGCCAGATAGGTGAGCAGCTCGAATTCCTTCGGCGTGAGCCGTACCTCCCGGCCATCCACCAGAACGCGGAATCGCTCGCGGTCGATCACGAGCGTGCCCCGGACCAATGGTTCGCTCGAGGATGCCGTGTCGATCCGTCGCAGCGCGACGCGAACCCTGGCGAGCAGCTCCTCTGTCCCGAACGGCTTGGTGACGTAGTCGTCGGCGCCGGCATCGAGCGCCCGCACCTTGTCGTTCTCCGCGCCGCGCGCCGACAACACCACGATCGGCGTACTGCGGCTCTCGCGAATCTGTCTGCACACTTCGACACCGTCGAGATCGGGCAGGCCCAGATCGAGGATAACCAGATCGGGCGCGTCACGGTGAACGGCCTCGAGCGCGGCATGGCCGGACATCGCTGTCAGCACTTCGTAGCCGCGCGCGCGAAGGAGCGGCGCGATCGTCGCCAGGAGGTTCGGCTCGTCGTCGACGATGAGGATGCGATCAGCCACCAAGCGCTCCACGATCGCTGACGGTCACGTGGCGGATGCGGCCAGGTACCACCATCGAGAACTTGGCCCCGGCGCCGGGGATGTTTTCGGCCCACACCCGCCCGCCGGCAGCGGCCAGCAGTCCCCGGGTGATCGCCAGGCCCATGCCCGTGCCTGGTGAGAGTTGCCGGGCCGTTCGGCCTCGATAGAACCGTTCGAAGAGATGCTCGAGCTCTCCGGGATCCAACCCCGGACCGTAGTCGATTACCGCGACGTGCAATCCGTCGGCCTCCGCCGCGCCGGTGACGACGATCTCGCGGTTGGCAGGCGAGTACTGCGCTGCATTCTCGAGCAGGTGCGAGAGCGCCCCGGAGGCCAGCCGAGGGTCGACTTCGATGGCCATCTCCGAGTCGGCTTCGACTCTGACCGTTCGTCCCTCGAGCGCGTGCCGGACGTGGGCCATGGCCGCGTCGACGACCTCCGCCGCAGTGACAAACTGTCGCTCGACTACAATCGCCGACGCGTCCACACGTGCCATGTCGAGGATGTCCTGGAAGAGACGCGACAGGCGGCCGAGCTCCGCGGCCGCGAGATCTGCCTGTGCCTTGCGATCCTCGCGCGCCAATTCCCCGCGAAGGTTCTCGACGGCGACGCGGACGGCGGTCAGCGGTGTCTTCAGGTCGTGGCTCAACGACGCCAGCAGCGTCGCCGCGAGGTCCGCTTTTTGCCGAACCAGCTCGGCGGCGTCGCGCTCCCCGAGGAACTGCGTTCGCTCGATGGCGATCGCCACGACGCCGCCCAGGGCATCGAGCGTGCCGAGATCGAGGTCCGGCGCGACCGCCGCGAGAAGCCCCATCGCCTTCACGCCGTGCCGGAGGGGCACGATCGTGACGCCAGTCTGGGCGTCGCCGATGCGCACGTGGCCGCCATACGCGCGCTGGCGGGCGTCGAACTCCAGCGTCCCACGGGCGGACGCGAGGGCCGTATTCAGGATGTCCACGTCGATCGCGACGTCGCTCGTCCCGCCCTGGTAAATCGACCAGCCGTCGTCGGCGGGCAGAGCGATGGCCACCTTGGAGAGCTCGAAACGGCGCGCCACCTGCCGGGCGAGGGTTTCCATCGCGGTCGCGGTGTCGGTCGTCAGCAGGACGTCCCGCGTCAGGTCGAAGAGTCGGGTGACTTCGTTGCCACGTGCGATGGCCTCACGCTCGCGTCCCTTCGCCGCCGCCGACAGATTACTGGCGATGACGGCGACCGTCAGAAAGGCGAAGAGCGCGATCCAGTTCTGCGGGTCGGCGATAGTCAGCGTTCCAAGCGGAGGAAGGAAAAAGAAGTTGAAGGCGAGCATTGCCACGACAGAAACGACGATCGCGACACCGAGCCGTGCCGTCGTGGCGGTGCCGAGCACGACCAGGAGCAGCGCCAGCGCCACAGTGGTCTCGCTCACGTCAGGCAGCATCCTGAGCAGCACAACCGTGACGCCAAGGGCGGTGGTGCTGAGGAGGAGCGCGATCGCATCGCGGATCGTCGAGCGGCGTGACATGTCTGACTCTAGCGACATTCTGTCACCTGGGTACGGCGATCCGATCGGTTTCGCCGGGTTCTTATCGATTCTTTATGACTTTCCTCTTCCCTGGCGCACATCCCGGCGCAGCTCGGTCATGGAGTCGATTCGAGCCAGGTGACCCCCGCCGCTCGCTGCACTGACGGTATCCAATTTCCGAACTCGGCACGGGCACAGCGCCGCAGCATAATCCTATCGAAGATGCCCCTCAACAGCGCGTCGCAGTGGACGCGTCTCGTCGCCGGAGTCGCTTCAGTCTTTGCGCTGTTCCACTGGACAGCGCAGGCCTTCGGCAGCGATCGCGGTCAGGCCGGCCTCCTCGTCGGTCTTCTCGTCGTGACGGCGACCCTGGTTGTGGAGGCCGTGCTCTTCGGACAGCGCCCTGTTTCTGCCGCCCGCTCCCTCGGGCTCGGTTTGCCTCGTGCGCGTGGTCTGGCTGCGGCCGCGGTGGTCTGCCTCGGGTTGCTGCTCGTCGTTCCGATCTTTGCGAAAGCTTCAGGGGCATCCCCGACCTTCCTTGCCGGTTGGTTGTCACTTCTGCCAGGACTCTTTGCGCAAGCCGGCGTCGCCGAGGAAGTGTTGTTTCGCGGCTACCTCTTTGGACGCCTTCGTCAAGGTCGAACGTTCTGGCGGGCGGCGGGTCTGTCGATTCTCCCCTTTGCCGCCGTGCACCTCGTCTTGTTCCTGACGATGCCGTGGCCGATCGCCCTGGCTGCGCTGCTGCTCTCCATCGTGCTCTCAGTCCCGCTGGCGCACCTTTTCGAGTTGGGCGGAGGCACCATCTGGGCGCCGGCACTCCTTCACTTCGTCGTCCAGGGGACCGTCA
The DNA here is from genome assembly GCA_963773005.1 of uncultured Acidobacteriota bacterium. Taxonomy (GTDB): domain Bacteria; phylum Acidobacteriota; class Vicinamibacteria; order Vicinamibacterales; family 2-12-FULL-66-21; genus DATBJJ01. The sequence continues at coordinate 426,573 of CAVYZR010000006.1, read as the reverse complement.
AGGTGATCACGTTCTCTGACGCCACAGGTTCCGGGTTTCCGCTTTTGTGGATGGCAGCCAGCGCGCTCGTTCCGATGTTCGCTCTCCTCGTTCCTCGCCCGGAGCGAGGAGACGCTTGAGGCCGGGTGCCCGTCCCCGCTGATCGTGACTGGTCCCACTCCACTTGCGCCGGGCGCGGAAGCACTCGAGAATCGCCGGATGAAGATTGTCACGCTCGGCGTTGCGCTGGTCCTCGTCGCGGGGTTCGATGCTGCGGCACGGGCGCAACCTGCGTCGACTGACGTTCAACGGACAACAGCGCAAGCGCCGCGAACGGATCACGCCCTTGGGTTCTACGATCTGCGCCTGCGACGAGTTGTGCTCGTCGGCGGCGCCGGCGATCCGAAAGAGGGCGATCGCGACAAGATCTGGAGCTGGAGCGGCACGCGGTGGGAGCTGGTCACGGATGCGGGACCACCCGGCCGCGTCAATGCCGGTGCCGCCTACGATGCCGGTCGCGGAAAAGCCGTCGTCGCCGGAGGTGCTCGCAAGGCGATGGATGGCGCCGCGTGGGAAGTTGGCGGGGACAGCTGGGAAGAAGATCGAGGCGGCTGGAAACGAATCGATGACATCGCGCCGCGCGACCACCAATCGCTGGTGGAAGGCAACCGCGGCGGCATCCTTATGTTCGGCGGGATTCCGGCAGCCCGGTCTGGTCCGTGGCCGAGCGATACGTGGGAGCTGCAAGATGCAATCTGGAAGCGCGTCTCGACCGAGGGCCCGCCCGGCCGCGGCCGGGCGGCGCTTGCCTACGACAGCAAACGTCGACGCGTCGTGCTGTTCGGCGGCGTCAGCGCGCCACCCGGACCCAACCAGCCGCAGACGTTCTTCAACGACACCTGGATCTGGGATGGTGAGCGTTGGCGTCAGCAGGCGGCAGCAGAAGGTCCGCGCGGACGATACGCCCATGGGATGGTGTTCGACGAGCGCGCGGGCGTCGTGCTGCTCTATGGTGGGGCCGCAGCGCATCGCGACGCGCCCTTGAGCGACATGTGGCAGTGGGATGGAGAACGCTGGAGCGAAATCCGGATGACCGGTCCGACGCCCGGCCATCGCTACCAGCCGGTGATGGTCTACGACCGGGCCCGCGACAGGACGGTACTGTACGGCGGCATCGGCGGGCCTGGCGATACGTGGGAATGGGACGGTCAGCGGTGGCGGCAGATGAACTAGTCTCATCCGGGGGACTTGTCCCCCGGACCCCCTTACACGCTCGCTCGCGGGGACCCCGACGCCCCGCTCGGCTCGCGTGGCTCACTCGCTTCCGCTCGTTCGCGCTGTTTATGAGACAGCTTGTAGAGTCCAAGTCGTCGGCAGTTCGTCCTCCGACCGTCGTGCGTTGGGCAGTTGTCGATCGAGTGATTCGCCCCCGTTCACCCTTCTGATCCGACCGTTCGCGCTTCGAGCGTGCGTTTGATGGCCGTGCTCCCTTGCTCGATGAAACCACCGACGAGCTCCGCGAGCGTGTTTGGCAGGAGGTCGGTGATCCAGACGAGATGGCAGCGTTCGCTGCTGTCTGGCATCACCTGGAACGACGCATTGTGGTGAGTCGTCCGCCATTCGACGACCGCATACGCCAGCCGCCGCGCCCGATCGTCAATGTCGACGATGCGTTCGCGCACGACTTCACCGTTGGCGAACGTGACGAGCCGCGAATCACCGTCCAGCTTCGTATCCACCACAAACTCGCGCGCAAATCGAGTGTGGACGGCGCCGACGTCGCGGATTGCGGCCCACACGTGCTCGGCGGGTGCGTCGATTTCTATCTCTTTACGAATGGAAGCCATCGCTCCTCCTTCGGTTCCTTGCGCTGCTCATCAGGCCTCGCGCCTGAACCGTAATTTCTTGTTCAGCTGCAAACTCGATTCCGTTCGCGGCTCTCGTGCCTCCGTCCTCCGTGTCACACTGTTGTAGCGTGCGAGGGGAGGGTCGATCTTGGCAAAAATTGCGATCGAACTGGAGCGCGCGTTGTCGCACCGAAGGGAAGGTGCGACGCCGGGCGGTACGATGCCGCGCATCATCGCGCGTGGTCCGGGCTGGACGGTTGCCGACGTGATCTGCACATTCGGCCCACCGGATCCGACCTTCGAGGAACGGCACTCGCGCTACACGATTGCGATGGTGCTGGCTGGCAGTTTTCAGGACCCGGACAGCGCTCGGTGATGAATTGATGACGTCCGGTTCGGTGATGCTCGGAAACCACGGGCAGGGCTTCGAGTGCGCGCATCAGCACGGCGAGGGCGGCATCACCCCGCATCAGTACGTGCTGCGCGCGCGACTCCGCGACGCGGCGAACCGGCTGGTGGGCGAATCGGACAAAGTCCTCGATGTCGCATTCGACTCCGGCTTCGGCGACGTCTCGAACTTCAATCGGGCTTTCCGAACGGAATTTGGCGTGAGCCCCCGCGGGTTCCGGCAGCAGTGCCGCTAGCCGCGCCGCCAAAGCGAGATTGGCCGCCCTGAGAGCCCTGGAGATCCCGTATCGGCCGTCAGCAGTAGAATGTCCAGCACCTTGGCTTGGCTCGCCTTGACGAGAGCCGCGGCTGACCTTCGATCCTGCAAGGTGGAGTGTCTATGGCCGATGCTGCCCGGCGTGATACGGATGGCCCGAATCGCCAGCCGCTCGCGGAAATCGACATCCTCTGGATCACCGCCGGGTTGGGCTGCGACGGCGAGACGATTGCGCTGACCGGGGCGACGCAACCCAGCCTCGAGGATCTCGTGCTCGGCGGCATCCCATGGGTGCCGAGAATCACGTTCCGCAATCCTCTGCTCGCGGCCGAAAACGGCGACGCCTTCCTGGAGCCGTTCCACCAGGCTGCAGAGGGCCACGGCGGGCCATTCATTCTCGTCGTCGAGGGCTCCGTCCCTGATGAGAACAACAAGGCGGAAGGGTACTGGGCGGCGTTCGGCACCGATCCTGCGTCAGGTCAGCCGATCACAACCTGCGATTGGATCGATCGGCTGGCGCCGCGCGCGTGGGCCGTCATGGCGGTCGGTACGTGCGCGACCTATGGCGGCATCCACGCCATGGCTGGGAATCCGACCGGCTGCATGGGGTTACCCGACTATCTCGGCTGGGACTGGCGCTCCACCGCCGGCATCCCGATTGTCTGCATTCCCGGTTGCCCGACACAACCCGACAACCTGACCGAAACGCTTTTGTATCTGCTACACATGGCGTCTGGGCGGGCACCGATGATTCCGCTCGACGATGCGCTGAGGCCGACGTGGCTGTTCAGCCAGACCGTGCACGAAGGCTGCGATCGCGGGGGCTACTACGAGCAGGCTGAGTTCGCCGACGAGTACGGCGCGCGGACCTGCATCGTGAAGCTGGGATGCTGGGGTCCGGTCGTGCAGTGCAACGTCGGCAAGCGCGGATGGATGGGCGGCATTGGCGGTTGCCCCAACGTCGGCGGTATCTGCATCGGCTGCACGATGCCCGGTTTTCCGGACAAGTTCATGCCGTTCATGGATCAGCCGCCGGGATCCCTTCTGTCATCTCATGCGGTGATGACCTATGGCCGCGCGATTCACGCGCTCCGCCGCTTCACGCAGGCGTCGCTCAACAAGGTGCCGGCGAGCCGGCAGGTGCGACACCCGCGGAACCCCCAAAGCGACACATCGAGATGAAGGTGTCGAAGCTTCCGCACGACCCGTCGCAGACGTCGTCACCCCTCGACCCGGGTCTCGAGTCCATGAGCGACGCGACGGCTGTGCTGTCCGACCTGGCTGGCGTCTTCCTGACGAACCGCGCCAGGCCCGCACGAGAGACGACGGGAGCCGGCGACTTCGGCGTGCCGATTCTGTCCGGCGGGCCCGGCGCCGACGCGCGCTACCGCGCGCTCGTCGAGCAGATTCCGGCCGTCGTGTTCATGGCCAACCTCGACGAAGGCATCGGCGAGGCGTATGTCAGCCCGCAGATCGAGGCGGAGCTGGGTTTCTCACAACAGGAGTGGCTCGAAGATCCCGTGCGGTGGTACCAGCGAATCCACCCCGATGACAAAGACCGGTGGAGCATCGAAGCCGCTGAAATGTTCCTGTCGGGCGGTCCTCTCCGGTCGGCCTACCGCGTGATCGCACGAGATGGTCGGGTGTTGTGGTTCCACTGTCAGGCGGCCATGATTCGGCAGGCGGATGGGCGTCCCTCGTTCATTCATGGCGTGGCCATCGACATTACCGACCTGAAGCGCGCCGAGCAGGCGCTGCAGGAGGAACGCAACCTGGTCACGGCCATCCTCGACACCGTGGGCGCGCTCGTCGCGGTGCTGGATCCAGGCGGCCGCATCGTCCGCTTCAACCGCGCGTGCGAGCTGGCGTCGGGCCGAACCTTCGAATCGGTGACAGGGCATCACCTCAGCGAATTGTTCGAGACGACCGACGAATCGTCGCGCTTCAGGGCCTTCGTCGAGCAGTGGTGTTGCGGACGCGCGCCCGCGGATCAGGATGGCTGCTGGGTCAGCGCCGGGGGCGAGCGGCGGATGATTGCATGGTCAGCCACGGTGCTTCGCAGCGGCAACGGTCGCGTCGAATACATCATCGCGACCGGCACAGACGTCACGGAGCGCAAGCGTCTCGAAAGAGGGCTGCTCGAAATCAGCGGCCGCGAGCAGCGACGGATCGGGCAAGACCTGCACGACGGTCTCGGGCAGCACCTGACGGGGACGGCTTTCATGAGCAAAGCCCTTCAGCAGAAACTCGAGGAGCACGCCCTGCCTGAAGCGGCCGAAGCACAGAAGATCGTGAAGCTCGTCAACGAAGCGATCGAGAAGACTCGGGAGCTGTCCCGGGGCCTGGTCCCTGTCGTATCGGACGCCGATGGCTTGATGTCGGCACTGGCTCGATTCGCCGGCGAGGTCGAAGACCTGTTCGGCGTCTCGTGCCGCTTCGTGTGCGATCGGCCCGTGCTGCTGAGGGATGTGGCCGCTGCCACGCATCTCTTTCATATTGCCCAGGAGGCGGTGACCAATGCCATCAAGCACGGCCGGGCCCGTCACATCGTGATCGTCCTGTCGATGCTGGAAGGTACCGGACGGCTCGCGGTTGAAGACGACGGGGTGGGGATTGGCGAGGTGCCCGCCAACCATCACGGTATGGGCTGGCATATCATGGGCTATCGCGCCAACATGATCGGCGGCTCGTTGGATGTTCGGCGCGAGCGATTCCGCGGCACTGTCGTCGACTGCCTTTTTCCAATGAGGCCGCACGAGTGAGGGACGCACGGCCCGCGCATCAGCATCATCCTCCGCGCCCCGACGCCCCGGTCGGCAAGCGTCGGGTCCTGGTGGTCGACGACCATCCGATCGTCCGACAAGGACTCGCGCTGCTCATCAACCGCGAGCCCGACTTGCAGGTGTGCGGCGAGGCCGAAGAGGTTCATTCGGCGACGCAGGCGATCGCCGCGCTCAAGCCGGACATCGTCATCCTCGACATCTCGCTCGGCGGCCCCGACGGCCTCGAACTGCTCAAGCAGGTGCGCAGTTCTGATCCTGATCTTCCGATCCTGATCCTCTCCATGCACGATGAGTCGATCTACGCCGAACGCGCGCTGCGCGCCGGCGCCAGCGGCTACATCATGAAGCAGGAGGCGACGGATCTGGTGCTGACCGCGATCCGCCGGATCCTCGCAGGTCAGGTCTACGTGCCCGACCGCGTCGCCAGCAAGATCCTCGGGCAGTACGTCCGCGGATCGGCGTCAGGGCACCGCTCGCCGCTGACGAGCCTGAGCGATCGCGAGCTCGAGGTCTTCCGCCTGATTGGGACCGGCAGCAGTACGCGCGAAATCGCCGACGGTCTGCATTTGAGCGTCAAGACGGTTGAGTCGTACCAGGCCCACATCAAAGAAAAGCTGGCCCTTCGTAACGCGCGCGAGCTCCAGCACCACGCCATCGAGTGGGCGCTCACCGAGAAAGCCGAATAGTCCGATCAGGGATTCCCTGATACCCCTCCGCGGAATTTCCCCGAGGCCAAAACAAGGTCGCTCCCGCTGGCGGCCCTCGGCACACGATCATAAGTTTGTGCCCTTGGAGTCGGCTTCGTGTGCTTGTGGCGCACACGAGCGTCCAATCGGCAGGGGATCGCGCGAACTGACGATCGGCGCCTCGGCAGCGTAGCGCCGGAAAAGGAGACAGCAGCCATGGCAGCTGAGACGGTCCCGTACGGTCGCGTTACTCAACGAGCTTCGCCCGTGCCTGAGGTGCACATCGTGTGGCTGACGGCCGGCCTCGGCTGCGACGGGGACTCGGTGTCCATCACCGCCGCGACCCAGCCCAGCATCGAGGACGTCCTTCTGGGCGCCATTCCCGGCCTCCCGAAAGTGCACCTGCACAATCCCGTACTCGCCTACGAGAACGGCGAGGAGTTTCTGAACTTCTTCCACAAGGCCGCGGCCGGACAGCTCGAGCCATTCGTGCTCGTGGTGGAGGGCTCGATCCCAAACGAGAAGATCAAGCGCGAGGGTTACTGGGCGGCGATGGGCACCGATGAGGCGACGGGACAGCCGATACGCACCACGGAATGGATCGATCGCCTGGCGCCAAAGGCGGTAGGAGTCGTCGCGATCGGCACCTGCGCCACCAACGGCGGCATTCACGCCATGCAGGGCAATCCTACCGGGTGCATGGGTCTCGCCGACTATCTCGGGTGGGACTGGCGATCGAAGGCCGGTCTGCCGATTGTCAACGTCCCAGGGTGTCCGGTGCAGCCGGACAACTTCATGGAGACGGTGCTCTACCTCCTCTATCAAGTGGCAGGCCTGGCGCCGATGATTCCCCTCGACGAGCAACTCCGCCCGACGTGGCTCTTCGGAAAGACGGTGCACGAGGGCTGCGACCGCGCGGGATACTACGAGCAGGGCGACTTTGCGAGCGAGTACGGCTCGCCAAAGTGCATCGTCAAGCTGGGCTGCTGGGGTCCTGTCGTCAACTGCAACGTGCCCAAACGTGGCTGGATGGCCGGTATCGGTGGCTGCCCCAACGTCGGCGGCATCTGCATCGGCTGCACTATGCCGGGATTCCCGGACAAATTCATGCCGTTCATGGACGAGCCCCCAGGCGCGCGGCTCTCGACCGCCGCCAGCGCGCTTTACGGACGGGCCGTCATCGCGCTTCGCTCCATGACCAACAAGACTGTCAACAAGGAACCGAGCTGGCGCCACACGCGTTCGGAGCTCACCACTGGTTATCAGTCCAGGTCTTTCTGACGGCACCGCAAGGAGACATCGATCATGAGCACCGTCACGACCACCGCGCGTGAAACTCCGACCAAGGGGCGCAACCTGGTGGAGATGAACTGGGATCCGATTACCCGCATCGTCGGCAGCCTGGGCATTTTCACGAAGATCGACTTCGAGAACCGCGAAGTGGCCGAGTGCCACAGCACCTCGTCAATCTTCCGCGGCTACAGCATCTTCATGAAGGGAAAGGATCCGCGGGACTCGCACTTCATCACGAGCCGCATTTGTGGGATCTGCGGCGACAACCATGCCACCTGCGCCACCTACGCGCAGAACATGGCGTTCGGAGTCCGGCCGCCGGCGATCGCCGAATGGATCGTCAACCTCGGCGAAGCCGCCGAGTACATGTTCGATCACAACATCTTCCAGGACAATCTCGTCGGCGTCGACTTCTGCGAGCAGATGGTCAAGGAGACCAACCCGGGCGTGTGGGAGAAGGCGAAGAAGACCGCATCGCCCAACGCCGACAAGCACGGCTATCGGACAATCGCCGACATCATGACGGCGTTGAACCCGTTCACTGGCGAGTTCTATCGCGAGACGCTGCACGTCAGTCGCTATACGCGCGAGATGTTCTGCCTGATGGAAGGCCGTCACGTGCACCCCTCGACGCTCTACCCCGGCGGCGTCGGCACCGTGCCGACGATTCAATTGTTCACCGACTACCTCGTCCGGTTGATGCGTTACTGCGAGTTCATGAAGAAGGTCGTGCCGCTGCACGACGATCTGTTCGACTTCTTCTACCAGGCGCTTCCGGGTTACGAGAAGGTGGGACAGCGGCGCGTCCTCCTCGGGTGCTGGGGCTCGTACAACGATCCGGACCACTGCGACTACACCTACAAGAACATGAACGCGTGGGGCAATCGGATGTTCGTCACGCCCGGCGTGGTCGTCGACGACAAGCTCGTGACGACCGATCTCGTCGACATCAATTTGAACATCCGCATCCTGCTTGGCAGTTCGTACTACGACGACTGGGACGGCAGCGAGATGTTCGTCAAGACGGATCCGCTCGGGAATCCCGTCGATCGGAAGCATCCGTGGAACCAGACGACGATTCCGCGGCCGCAGAAGCGCAACTTTGCGGACAAGTACACGTGGGTGATGTCGCCGCGGTGGCTGGACCAGCGCACCGGCGATCACCTGGCGCTCGACACCGGCGGCGGCGCGATTGCGCGCCTCTGGGCGACGGCGCTCGCCGGCAAGGTCGACATCGGCTACATCAAGGCGACCGGCCGAAGCGTCAAGATCTATCTGCCAAAGACCGCCACCAAAGGCGAAGTCGAGTTCGAGTGGAAGGTACCGAAGTGGAGCAACGCCATCGAGCGCGATCGCGCCAGGACGTATTTTCAGGCGTACTCCGCGGCGGCAGCGCTGCACTTTGTCGAGAAGGCGATGGCCGAGCTCCACGCCGGCCACACCAAGACCTGGTCCGAGTTCACCGTGCCAGACGAGGCGATTGGCTGCGGGTTCCACGAGGCCGTGCGCGGCGTGCTGTCGCACCACGTCGTGATCCGGGAAGGCAAGATCGCCAACTACCACCCGTACCCGCCGACGCCGTGGAACGCCAATCCGCGAGATATCTACGGAACACCCGGTCCGTACGAAGATGCGGTGCAGAACACGCCGATCTTCGAGGAGAACGGGCCGGACAAGTTCAAGGGCATCGACATCATGCGGGCGGTGCGGAGCTTCGACCCGTGCCTGCCGTGTGGCGTGCACATGTATCTCGGCAATGGCAAGGTCCTCGAGACTCGCCATTCGCCGATGTTCGGGCTCCAACAACCCTGACACGCGGGCTCCCAGGCGGTTGGGAGCCTCGCGCTCACGATGGACATGGCATGGCTGGCGAAAAGGACTTCGAGCGGCGCCTCGAGCTGATCGAGCGCGGCGTCCGCGAGATCGAAGCGGCGGCCGACGCTGGGCTGCGCGCAACCGCGCAGCAGCTCGTGCAGTCGATTCTGGAGTTGCACGCGATGAGCCTCGAGCGCCTGCTCGAGATCGTGCACGGCTCTGGCGAGGCGGGTCAGGACGTGATCGACCGTCTCGGCCGCGACGTGCTCGTCAGCAAACTGCTGCTCCTGCACTCGCTGCATCCTTTGCCACTCGAGTCGCGCGTCGTGCAGGCCCTCGACGATGTGCGGCCGTTGCTGCGGCCGCATCATGCCGATGTGGAACTCGTCGGCATCGCTGAGGGTGTCGTACGGGCACGAGTCAATGGCAGCGCGACGCTCGTGCCCCTCGTCGAGCGCGCCATCCTGGAGGCCGCGCCCGATGTCACTGCGCTCGAAGTAGAAGGCTGGGCCGCAGAGGCCGCAGTCGTGGGCTTCGTGTCCATTGAATCGTTGCGGTCGGCGGATCCGGCGCGACGCGTCCCCTCCGGCCGATTGGTGGTGTGACGCATGGATGCGGAAGATTCCGGTGCGCCGCGACGACGCGTTCAGCGTGTTGCGGCGGTTTGCTCGAAGGCCGGTCGCCGGCGAGCAGTGCGAGCTGTGCAGCCGAGCGGTGGCGCCCGAGCACGTGCATCTCATCGAGCCGGCGGCACGCCGGCTGCTGTGCGTGTGCGAAGCCTGCGCCATCCTTTTCCCGGGAGGCCACGCCAGATACAAGCGCGTTCCACGCGAGATTCGCTATCTGCGCGATTTCCGCCTCTCCGACGCGCAGTGGGACAGCCTGTTGATTCCGATCGAGATGGCGTTCTTCTACGTGAGCAGCCACGCCAACAGAATCGTGGCCGTCTATCCGAGCCCCGCGGGTCCGACCGAATCGCTGCTGCCGCTCGAGACGTGGAACGAGGTCGCCGCTGAGAATCCCGTCATCGCGACGTTGGCGCCCGACGTCGAGGCCCTGGTTGTCAACCGGGCCAACCGGGGCAACCGGTTGGGGATCGGACGACGCGAGGGGGCATCCGACGCGGAGCAGCCCGACTACTACATCCTGCCAATCGATCAGTGTTACCGGCTCGTCGGCGTCATCCGCCAGCACTGGAAGGGACTGTCGGGCGGGACCGAGGTGTGGAAAGAGCTTGCCGTCTTCTTCGACGAGATGAAGGCGAGGGCGCGCCCTCCGCGCGAGGTGGTCCGTGCCTGATCTCAGCTTCACCATCGAGAGCGCCGAGGCGGTGCCGTTCGCGGCCGTGCCGATCGTCAGCTTCAAACTCGAAGTCGTGAATGCGAATCCGTCAGAACCGGTTCACTCCGGCATGCTTCGCGCGCAAATCCAAATCGATGCGCCGCGACGCCGCTACGACGCGGACGAACAGTTGCGCCTGCGTGACCTCTTCGGCGAGCCTGAGCGCTGGAGCACGACGTTGAAGTCGATGCTCTGGACGCACGTGTCGGTCGTCGTTCCACAGTTCGAGAAGACGACGGTCATCGACGTGTCCGTGCCGTGCACGTTCGATTTCAACATCGCGGCGACAAAGTACTTTCACGGCTTGTCGCACGGCGACGTGCCGCTGAGCTTTCTCTTCAGCGGTACTGTGTTCCACGAATCGGGACTCGAGCGCACGCTGGTCGTCGCGCCAGTGCCTTGGGACAAGGAGGCGCGGTTTCGGCTGCCAGTGCAGACGTGGCACGCGCTGATGGATCACTACTACCCGAACGGCGCCTGGCTGCGGCTGCGCCTCGACACCTTCGAGCGGTTGTCGGACTTCAAGCGACGCCACGGCATTCCCACTTGGGAAGAAGCCATCGAACGGATGCTGCCCGCGAACGAGCCGGTGGGGCGACCATGAGCGTCGATCCGGTTGATCTCATCGCTCGCACGTTGCTCTACGAGGGATACCTGCTGTATCCCTATCGCCCGTCCGCGCTGAAGAACCGCCAGCGATTCACCTTCGGCGTGCTCTATCCCGAAAGCTACAGTCGCGCCCATGGCGGTGGCAGCGATGCCTGGCAGCTGCAGATGGAATGCCCGCTCCTGGGCAGTCCCCAGGCTCGCCTGGCGATCGAAGTGCGGTTCCTGCAGCTTGTCGAGCGGCAGTCAGAGGACTGTCTCGGACAGCGGTTGGCAGGAAGCCAGTCGAGCGACATGTACGCCTCGACGCCGGCCGCTTGTCGGACCTCGCCCGTTCCGGTGCGCGGCTGGCGTTCGAGTTCCCCGACGGTGATGCGCGAGCGATGCAACGCGGATCGCCGACCACCGATCGATTCAGCTCAGTCGAACCGATGGTTCGCGGCGATGTGAGTGCTGGACTCGACGAGATCCGAGCCGGTGTGTTCAAGCTGACCGTCCGCGTGCGGAACCTCGCCGCCATTGACGCCGCGGCTACCCGTGACGACGCGCTCCTGCGGTCGCTCGCCTCCGCGCACGCGGTCATCCACGTTGTCGGCGGCGAGTTGATCTCGCTGCTGGATCCCCCCGATGAGTTTCGAGAGCTTGCCACGTCCTGCTCGAACGTTGGGGTTTGGCCGGTGCTGGTCGGGGAGGAAGGAAGACGCGACCGCATGCTCGCGTCGCCGATCATTCTTTACGACTATCCCGCAGATCGCCCCTGAGAGCGACGGTGATCTCTTCGACGGCACTGAGATCGACGAGATCCTGGCGCTGCGCATCCTGACGATGACCGACGAGGAGAAGCGCGAGGCCCGCGAGTCCGACGATCGCGCCCGGCAGATTCTCGACCGGACCGAAGGATTGGCGCCGGAGCATTGGGCCAGACTGCACGGAGCCGTACGCGGGCTGCGGAAGGTCACCGAGGGCACGCCATGAACGAATGGGAGTGGCGCGTGTTGGAAGAGCGAACCGCAGTAGACCGTGGTGTCCCACGAGGGCGTCGAGCTGACGGCCGGCGCGCGCGTCCGGCTTCGCCCTCGCCCGCGCGGCGGTGACGCCATGGATCTGCTCCTCGCCGGCAAGACCGCCGTCATCGATGCCATCGAGCAGGACTACGAAGGCGCGATCCATCTGGCGCTGGTGTTCGACGACGACCCGGGCCGCGACCTCGGTCTGCTCCGCCAGCCGGGCCATCGTTTCTTCTACGCTCCGGCACGAGGTGACGCAGCTGCCTGCGGCGGAGCCATCCGATCCTCGTCGCCGGCATCGGCAATATCTTCCTTGGCGACGATGGCTTCGGCGTCGAGGTGGCGCGTCGACTGACGCAAGCCGCACTGCCTCGTGGTGTCCGGGTGGTGGACTACGGCATCCGCGGACTGGATCTCGCGTACGCCCTGATGGACGCGCCCGACGTCACCATCCTCGTCGACGCGTGTCCGCGCGGCGAATCGCCCGGGACGCTCTACGTGATTGAGCCGGACCTGACGGCTGCGAGCGTCGGCGAAGCCGGCGATCCAGGAGTGGTCGACGCCCATTCGATGAATCCTGCGCTCGTGATCAGGATGGCGCAGTCGATGGGCGGCGTTCTGAAGCGCATTCTGCTGGTCGGGTGTGAACCGGCGACGCTCGGGCCGGAAGAGGGCCAGCTCGGGTTGAGCGATGTGGTCCAACCGGCGGTGGATGAAGCGGTAAGGCTCGTGCTGGACCTGGTTCGTGAGATTCGTGAGGGGCCGCCGCTGCGGCCCAGCTGCGCCGGTTTCCTTCGAGAAAGGATTGTCTGACATGCCTGACATGGACGCTCTCAACCGAGGCCAGAACGGAAACGGATCCCTTGGCACTGACAAAGACACTCTCTTCCTGCTTGGAGGGGTCGCACTGCTCGTCATGGGCGCGGGGCTGATTCTGTCCAACCCCAACGCGAGACGTTTCCTCGGACAGTTCGGGGTCGGCGATCTGACGACGGCAGTCATGCCAGACGTGGAGCGGTACATGAAACTGCGCTCCATGTGAACTGACATTGGATGTGAGCTGACACGACATGAGTGAAGCCGCCGCCCCCATCCAGCTCGAACGCTACGCGATTGACGCGAGAGGAAGCCGCCTGGCCATTCAAGCGTTCGCGACGGGTGTGCTGTCGGTCATGGGCCACAACCCTGTAATAGCCGCGCGTGACATCTCGGGCGAGATTCGCTTCGCGCCGGAGACGTTCGACTCGGTGTCTCTCACGCTCAGGATCGCGACCGCGTCGCTGACCGTGCAGTCTGACGTCAGCGACAAGGATCGCCGCGACATCGAGCAGACGATGAAGGAGCAAGTGCTCGAGATCACGAAGTACCCCGAGATCGTCATCGAGGGATCGAAGGCGTCGATCGAGCAAACGAGCGACGGCCGGCTGCGGGCCGAAGTCGAGGGCCAGGTGACGATGCACGGCGTCACCAGGACCCAACGGGTGCCAGCACAGGTATTCATGTTGGGCGACACACTGCGCGCGCAGGGTGAGTTCCAGGTTCGTCAGACCGATTTCGGCATCACTCCCGTGTCGGTCGCGGGCGGCGCGCTGAAGATCAAGGACGAGCTCAAGTGCTCGTTCGACCTGCTTGCACGAAAGGCGACATAGGACATGTGCCTGGCCATTCCCGGACAGATTGTCGAGATGGTGCCCGACTCCGACACCGGGGCCATCGTCGACGTCGTCGGCGTGCGGCGAAGGATCGATCTCGGACTACTTTTGGACGACTTGCCGGTGCCGGGCGACTGGGTCCTGATCCACGTCGGCTTCGCGATGAGCAGAATCAGTGAAGCCGACGCCAGGAGCAGATGGAGACGCTGACGAAGCTCGGCGAAGCCCAGGCCGCGCTCGAGGAAGTCGCCGGCTACGGCCTCGGCGATCAGGATGATGGAGTGGACGCCGATGAAGTACGTCGATGAATTTCGGGACGCCGGGCTGATCGCGCGCGCGCGCGACGAGATCCGGCGCCTGGCCGATCCGTCGCGGCACTACCGCATCATGGAGGTGTGCGGCGGCCACACGCACGCCATCTATCGATTCGGGCTCAAGGACGTGCTCCCGGAGAACATCGAGCTGATCCATGGCCCAGGTTGTCCGGTGTGCGTGCTGCCAATGGGCCGCATCGACGATGGGCTGTCGATCGCGGAACGGCCGGACGTGATCTTCGCCGCGTTTGGCGACATGATGCGGGTGCCAGGAACGAAGGGCAGCCCGCTCGACCACCAGGCGCGCGGCATGGACGTGCGTATCGTCTATTCGCCCCTCGATGCGCTCAAGCTGGCGCGGACCAATCCCGACCGACACGTCATGTTCTTCGCCATCGGCTTCGAGACGACGGCGCCCTCGACGGCGCTGACGCTGATGCGCGCCAAAGCGGAGGGCATCACAAATTTTTCGGTCTTCTGCAACCACGTCACGATCATTCCCGCCATACGCGCGATCCTGGATTCGCCGGACATGCGGCTCGATGCCTTCGTAGGCCCCGGCCACGTGTCGACCGTCATCGGCTGCCGGCCGTACGACTGGATCGCGCGGGATGAGCACAAACCGATTGCCGTGTCGGGCTTCGAGCCGCTCGACATCCTGCAGGGCATCGTCATGCTGCTGCGGCAGATTGCGGAGGGGCGCGCCGAGGTCGAGAATCAGTACGCGCGCGTCGTGCCGTGGGAAGGCAATCGGGCCGCGCTTCGCGCCATGGCCGAGGTCTTCGAGCTGCGTCCCTACTTCGAGTGGCGCGGCCTGGGGTTCATCTCGCAATCGGCGCTGCGCCTCCGCGACAGCTATGCCGCGTGGGATGCCGAGCGGCGCTTTTCGATTCCCGTCGATCCGCGTCACCGATCCCAAAGGCCGCGCAGTGCGGGGAAGTGCTGAAGGGCGTGCTCAAGCCTGCGCAGTGCAAGCTGTTTGGCCGCGAGTGCACGCCGGAACGTCCGATCGGCGCCCTGATGGTCTCGTCAGAAGGCTCGTGCGCGGCCTACTTCAACTACGAGCATCGGAAGGTCGCCGCCGAAGCGCTTCCCGCAGTCCCGTCATGAGTCGCTTCCTGGATCCGCAGATCGAGATGGCCCACGGTGCCGGCGGCAAGGCCAGCCGACGCCTCATCGAGGGCTTGTTCGTGCCGATGCTCATCGAGTCGCGCGTCCGCGTGCGCCGCTCGGGGACGCCGCGCATATCGAGATCGACGGCACCCGCGTCGCGCTCACGACGGACAGCTTCGTGGTCCGTCCGCTGCGCTTCAACGGCGGATCGATCGGCGAGCTCGCGGTCAACGGCACGGTCAACGATCTTGCGGTCTCCGGCGCCAGGGCCGAAACGCCTGGTCGTGACCTTTGTGCTCGAAGCGGGGCTGCAGACGTCGGTCCTCGAGAACGAGGTGCGCGCCATGGCCGACGCGGCGCGCCGCGCCGGAGTGTCGATCGCCGGCGGCGACACCAAAGTGGTGGAGCACGGCAAGGCGGACGGGATGTACATCACCACCGCCGGTGTTGGTCGCGTCATGCCTGATGTGCGCATCGACGCCCGGGATGTGCGGCCAGGCGATCGCATTCTGCTCTCCGGGTACATCGGCGATCACGGCATCACGATCCTGCTCGCGCGCGGCGATCTGGATCTCGAAGCGGATCTCGCGTCGGACACGCGCTCCGTGCTGCCGATGGTGGAAGCGGTCGTGGCAGCCGCCGGGCCGGGCATCCGCTGGATGCGCGATCCCACGCGCGGCGGCGTAGCGACTGCGCTCAACGAGCTGGCTCGCGACTGCGGGCTCAGCATTCACATCCACGAGCAGTGCGTGCCCGTGCGCGACGCCGTGCGCGGCGCCTGCGAGCTGCTGGGGCTCGACCCGTTGCACATCGCCAACGAAGGTCAATTCCTCGCCGTGGTCGTCCCGGAGTTGGCCGACGCGGCGCTGATGGCCTTGCGGCGCGCGCCCGGGCGGCGCTGATGCACGCGCGATTGGCGACGTGCGCGACCAGCCGGCACGCGCCGTGCTCTCGACGACTCAATACGGCGGCACACGGATCGTCGACATGCTGGTCGGCGATCCGCTGCCGCGCATTTGCTAACCGCGCAGAGCGCGATGAGGGTCCGGCGGGGCGACGCCCCCGGTCTAGTCATGACCACAGCCTGCAGCTTGACGGCGCGGATCGAGGACGGGCTGGCAGCCCGCAACCGGCTGTGCGAGGCGTTTTTCGCGCGCGAAGCCGACCGGCTCGCGGACGCCTGCCGGGAGATGTCGGACCGGTTCCTGCAGGGCGGACGGCTGCTGGCGTTCGGGCGCGGCCCCTACGCGACCGACGCGCAGCACGTCTCGGTCGAGTTCGTTCACCCGGTCATCGTCGGCAAGCGCGCGCTGCCTGCGCTCGACCTGTCGATCGAGTTCCGGCGGTGGCTCGACGCCATCCTGCTTCCCCACGACATGGTGATGGGGTTTGGCCCGCCGGGTGGCGACAGCCTGGTCCAGGATGCGCTGGACACCGCGCGAGTTCGTCGTCCGCACGACGTGATGACGTTTGCTCTGCCGGGCGACGCGCGGCTCGTACCGGGTCGACCCGGCTACCGAGGACCCTTTCATCCACCAGGAAATCCTCGAGATGCTGTACCACACGCTGTGGGAGACGGTGCACGTCTTCTTCGAGCGTCGCGAGCTGGGGCATGACGTCGGCGAAGCGGGCTTCCTCTATCCGTTCCTCGGACGCGACGAGCAGTCTGCCACCGAGGCCATGCCCGAGGTCGCCGCATCGATCCGGATGAAAGTGGCCGACGATGCGGCATTGCGCGAGCAGGTGGCGCGCGATCAGGCCGACGCGATCGGAGAGGCTGCGGTCGCAGATCAGGACGCGCCTGTCGCGCGGCGGCAAGTTGATCATGTTCGGCAACGGCGGCTCGGCCACCGACGCCAACGACTGGGCGATCGATTGCGTCAGCCCGCCTGAGGGCTATCGGCCGGTGCCCGCCATCTCGCTCTCGCTCGAGCCGGCCACGCGTCACCGCCGTCGCCAACGACGTCGGCATCGAGGTCATTTTTCTCCGACAGCTCATCGCGCACGCGCGGCCGGACGACGTGGCGGTGGCGTTTTCGACGAGCGGCGGATCCCGCAACATCGTCATGGCGCTCGAAGAAGCACGGAAACGCGGTCTTCTGACGCTGGCCCTGCTCGGCTACGACGGCGGCGAAATCGGGCGGCGCGGCCTGGCGGACATCCCGCTGATCGTCCGGTCCGACTACATCCCGCGCATTCAGGAAGTGCACGCCTCGATGTACCACATCATTCGCGAGCTGCTGGAGGTGCGCGACCGATGCCTGAGGTCGAGCTCTACGGCACCGCCAGCTGTCCCCACACACGCGAGATGCGCGAGTGGCTGGAGTGGTCGGGACGTGAGTTTGTCGAGTACGACGTCGACGCCGACGAGGTGGCCAGGGATAGACTGCGTGGCCTCTCCGGCCGTGTGCAAACCGTGCCGGTTCTCGTGGAGGACGGCGAGGTCGTGCAAGTGGGCTGGCAGGGGCGCGGCTGCGTCGTCAACCTGGAGCCGGCCGGATGAGGACCGCGTGCTCGGTTCGGATCCGCGGCGTCGTACAGGGCGTGGGTTTCCGTCCGTTCGTGTTCCGACTGGCGCGCGCCCACACGCTGGGCGGGTGGGTGCTGAACGACGACGAGGGCGTCGAGATTCACGTCGAGGGATCGGATCGAGCCGTCGAAACGTTCCTGCACGATCTGCGAGCCGAGCCCCCTCCAGCCGCGAGGATTTCGACCATCGACGTCAGCAGCGACGAGGTCATCGACCTGCACGACTTCACGATCCGCGAGAGCCCGCGGACGAAGCGGCCGA
Source organism: uncultured Acidobacteriota bacterium (assembly GCA_963773005.1). Taxonomy (GTDB): domain Bacteria; phylum Acidobacteriota; class Vicinamibacteria; order Vicinamibacterales; family 2-12-FULL-66-21; genus DATBJJ01. The sequence goes on along the minus strand of CAVYZR010000006.1, from coordinate 408,682 downwards.
CAGCGCGAATCGCGCCAGACCTGGCGGTGTGCGACGCGTGTCTCGAGGAACTGTTCGATCCCGGCGACCGGCGCTTCGGGTATCCCTACATCAACTGCACCAACTGCGGGCCGCGCTTCACGGTAATCAACGAGCTTGCCCTACGACCGGCGCAACACCACGATGCGCCCGTGGTCGCTCGATCGAGTCCTGCGAGGCAGAGTTCAAGGATCCCGGCAATCGGCGCTTCCACGCGCAGCCGGTCGCGTGTCCGGCCTGCGGTCCTCAATACCGGCTCGCTGACTGGCGCAGAGACGCTCTCCGGAAGCGGCCCCAGCATCCGCCGCACCGCGCGGCTGCTCGCCGAAGGCGCCATTGTGGCCGTCAAGGGATTGGGTGGCTATCACCTCGCCTGTGACGCGCGAAATACCAACAGCGTAGCGATGCTTCGCGATCGGAAGTACCGCAAGGAGAAGCCGTTCGCGCTGATGGCCAGTGACGCCGGCGTTGCGCGATTCGCTCGTGGAGCTGTCCGAAGGTGCGCAATCGCTTCTCGAGTCGACGGCGACGACCGATCGTGATCGCCCCGGCGCGAGTCGAACTGCCTGGCGTGGCACCGGATCACGACGAGCTCGGGGTGATGCTGCCCGTACACACCGCTGCACCATCTGCTGTTCGCTGCCGGTGCCCCGAACATCCTGGTGATGACCAGCGCAAACCGTTCGAGCGAGCCGATCGCGTATGAGGATGACGACGCGTTGGCACGGTTAACCGGGTTGGCCGATGCGTTTCTCGTTGGCGAGCGACCGATTGCCAGGCGTGTCGACGATTCTGTCGTTCGCGCCGATGGGGCTGGGCCAATCATGCTGCGTCGGGCTCGAGGCTACGCCCCTGGCGCGGTCGCGCATATACCGACGGAGCGGCCGAGTGCTTGCCGTCGGCGGAGACCTGAAGAACACGATCACTCTCGTGGTCGACGGTCAGGCTTTCGTGAGTCAGCACATCGGCGACCTCGATGAGGAGCAGTGCCGTCGCGCGTTTCGCGAGACGATTGACGATCTGATCAGGATGTACGACGTCGATCCTGGCGAGCTGCTCGTGGCTCACGATGCCCACCCACAATACGCCTCGACCTCTGTCGCCCTCGAGCTGCCCGCTGGCGAGCGGCGCGTCGTCCAGCACCACCGCGCCCACATTGCGTCGGTGCTCGCCGAGCAACACGCGTGGGAGACACGCGTGCTCGGCGTCGCCTTCGACGGCACGGGCTACGGTGACGATGGGACGATTTGGGGAGGTGAGCTGTTCGTGGGCAGCGTCCGCAACGGCTTCGCGCGCGTCGCGCACCTGCGGCCGACCATGATTCCAGGAGGCGACTGCCGCGGCACGACATCCCGTGCAGGCGGCGGCGGGTTTCTCGCCGACCTGGAGGGCTTGCCGGACCTGTGCGCGCCGCCCTTCGCGTTTCCGAAACGGTTTCTCGAGGCGCGCCAGTTGATGCAGCGAAATGTCCGCACGTTTGCCACGACATCGGTCGGGCGGCTCTTCGACACGGCGGCCGCGCTGCTCGGGTTCACACGGCCGGTGAGCTTCGAAGGACAGGCCGCGATACTGGCTCGAGCAGCTCGCGCGGCGTAGCGGAGCGGACGCGATCTCAGCCCTACGAGATGCCATTCGAGAACGATCAGTTGGACTTCAGACCGTTGCTCAAGGCCGTGATCGCCGACCGCCGGCGCGGGCGGCCGATTCACGAAATCGCGCGCGCGTTCCATTCGGGCATTGCGCTGGCAATCGTCGCGGCGGCGAGCCATCTCTGCGCGTCGCACCAGCTCGACACGGTCGTGCTCTCCGGAGGCGTCTTCCAGAACGCGCTGCTGCTGCAGGAAGCTCGCGCCGGGCTGATGGCCTCCGGCCTGCGCGTCTGGACGAACCAGCAGGTGCCGGCAAACGACGGCGGGCTGAGTCTGGGCCAGGCCGCTCTCGCCGCCGTCCACGCATCGACTGGTCGCGAATAATGCACGAGCTTTCGATCGCCATGAGCATCGTCGAGATGGCCACTGAAGAAGTGGAGAAGCGTGGCGCCGGCCGCGTCGAGGCGGTCCACCTCAAGCTGGGCCTGCTGTCGGGGGTTGTGTCCCGCGCGCTGAGGGCCTCGTTCGACATGGCCTGCGAGGAGACGCCGCTCGAAGGATCCCGTCTCCTCATCGAGGATGTCCCCATCGCGATTTACTGTCCGACCTGTCGTGCCGAACGAGAGGTGACCTCGATGCAGTCGCTCTCTTGTGTGGCGTGCGGCACGCTCGCCAGCACGGTCGTTCGTGGCCGTGAGATCGAGGTCGTTGCGCTGGAGCTGTCCGCATGAATCCGATGCCCCGCCTCGTCGAGGTCAGAAAGAACGTTCTGAAGAAAAACGACGAGGTTGCCCGCGCCCTCCGCCTGCGATTCAGCGACGCAGGGGTGTTCGTGTTGAGCCTCGTCTCCAGCCCGGGAGCCGGCAAAACGACGCTGCTGGAGCAGACGCTGACGCGCCTCAGCGAGCGCTTCCGCGTGGCGGCGGTCGTCGGCGATCTCGCGACCGACAACGATGCAGATCGACTGGCCCGGAGCCGCGTGCCTGTCCGGCAGATCACGACGGGCACGCTCTGCCACCTCGAGGCGGCGATGGTCGAAGACGCGGTGGCCGACTGGCCGCTCGAGCACCTCGACTTTCTCTTCGTCGAGAACGTCGGCAACCTCGTGTGTCCCTCGTCGTACGATCTCGGCGAGCACCTTCGAGTCGTGCTGCTGTCGGTGACCGAGGGTGAGGACAAGCCCCTCAAATACCCGACCATCTTCAACAGCGCAGACATTGCGGTCGTCACGAAAGTGGATCTGGCGGATGCCTGCGAGTTCGATTGGCAGGTAGCGTTACGAAGTATCGAGGCGGTGCGACCTGGGATGGACGTGTTCCAGGTCTCGGCGAAGACGGGAGAGGGCATGGAAGCGTGGCTGCGCGCGATTGAATCACGAAAGCTCGCGCGCGCCAGCGCCGGGGCGGTGCGATGACGAATGCGCTGGTGGTGCTCGCGCTCGGCTTTTTCCTTGGGATGAGGCACGCGACCGACGCCGATCACGTCATCGCCGTGACCACGATCGTCACTCGACAGAAAAAGCTCTTCGCGGCGGCGCTCACCGGACTCCTGTGGGGCGTTGGCCACTCGTTGACCGTATTCGTCGTAGGCGCGGCCGTCATCCTGTTCAACGTGACGATCCCCGAGCGAGTCGGGCTCGGAATGGAACTCTCGGTCGGCGCGATGCTCATCGCACTCGGGCTGGTGAACGTCGCAGCCTTCCGGAAGTACAGGACGTCCACTCAGCCCTCTGATGGATCCAGGGACCTGGCGCCGCACGCGCACAGTCACGGCGACTACGTGCACACCCACGCGCACGGTCACAACCCTGATGCGCATCCGCACCGGTCTGACGCGACGCCCGTAGCAAGGCTGGATCGCCGTTTCGACGGCTGGCGACTCTACAGGGGTGCTCGTCCAGTTGTAGTCGGTGTTGTGCACGGACTCGCGGGCTCCGCGGCTGTCACGCTGCTCATCGTCGCTGCGGTGCCCGAGCCTCGCTGGGCGGTCGCATACCTGCTGGTCTTTGGCCTCGGCACTATCGCGGGCATGATGCTCGTGACCGTGAGCATCGCCTCGACCATGAGGCTGGCTGGTGGGAGGTCGGCCAGAATCGGCGGCCGTTGGAGCCTGGCCGCTGGAGTCGTCAGCGTGCTCTTCGGTCTCGCGTACACGTATCAGGTGTGGGCGGCGTCTGGCAGTCTGTAGCTTCTCCGATCACCGGCCCGGCTCGAACCACGCGGGCGCTGGGCCGACGGCGCTTTCGATCTCGGCGACAAACGTCCGCTCCAGTTCGTCGGCGATTGCCGCAAGGTTGCCGACGATGCGCTCCCAGTTCGCAGTATCGCCGATCGGATACTGGCCGCCGCCACGGAGCGTGACGGGCATCGTCAGCGTGGCGTTGAAGCCAGGTCCGTGGACGCTGAACATGGCGGTGAGTGATCGGCTCCAGGTGCCGACGTCGAGCTCTACGTCGACGACGTGATTCGAAGCCGTGCGGCGCCGCAACGTGAACGTGCCGCTGCCGCCGCGACAGCTGTACCCGCGCGGCTTGAACGCGTCGACCAGCGTCGGCTTCAAAGGCCCGCTCGCGCCTCGATGCATTTGACGGACGTCGTTCGGCGCGGGCAGGTCGTGGGGCAGGCCGATCCGTTCGACGAGCGCCATCATCCCGGCGCGGTACTTCGCGACGATCGGACTGACGGCGGCGATGTCTAGCGGGAGCGCCGGTGTGGCCGAGTCCGGCGCCGCTCCGGGTGCCGGCGCTGCCAGTCGCGGCGCCACGAACTGCGCAGCTCGTTTTGGCTTGCCGAGGCTCGACAGGATCGCGCCAATCGTAGCCGGCGGCTCCGGAAGTTTCTTGGCCGTCGCATCAGCGTCGACGGCGTAGAACGCCGAGAGCGCACGGTTGCGGCCGTTGATCCACCAGTTGTCGCCAACCGATATACCGGTCGGGGGCGTGAGCCCGATGGGAAAATCGTGAGCCTTGCCGAAGTCGGCATGACCGAAGAGCACGTTCACCGACTGGAACGGCAGCGACCGCGGCAGGCCGTCCGCCAGAGCGAGAAGGTCGGCCATCGGAAAGGGCTCTTCACCGTCGCCGTTCGTGAGACGTCTGATATTCGGTAGGCCCACGCGTTGCAGCGGAGCGTCGTTCCTCTCGAAGCGTGCCAGGTGCGGGTACTTCTTGATCGCGCGCTCCACCGCTGACGTCGTGCGGATTCCTGGTGGACCGTCGCTGAAAGTGGCATTGATCTGCGGCTCAAGGCCGGCCTGGTCGAACGCGGCCGCAACCCGTCTGATCAGGTCGCCAAGCGGTTCCTTCCGATCGGCCTTGAACTCGAGCGTGACGGCGACGTTCATCCTCGCTTCGACCCTCAGCCGTTCTTATCGGTCGCACATCGACCCACTCTAGCACGGTGGAGTGAGCGTCTCCGGCCGCCCATGCTCGTTGCCATCGACCAGCGTGATGGACTGCTAGTCAGACAGATCGTCAGGGTTTCTCGTCACGAATCGTTTGGCCAGGGCCGCAATCGTCGTGACCAATTCGGCGGGATCGATCGGCTTCGCCAGATGGATGTGAAATCCGGCTCTGAGAGCCTTCATGCGATCCTCGACTCGCGCATAGGCGGTCAACGCCGCCGCGGGGATCTCTCTGACGCGCGGATTCTGATGCCGCCGGACGCGACTGATGAACTGGAGGCCATCCATATTCGCCATTCCGATGTCGGCGACAATGACATCAGGCACTTCCGCATTGAGGCGTTGCAACGCGTCTTCAGACGAGCGCGCCGTACTCACCCGGGCGCCCGCAGCGTGGAGGACGTCGGAGATCAGTGACAAGGCATCTGCCTCGTCGTCCACTGCCAGGACATGCAGGTCGTTCAGATTCGCCACCGATGTCGTCCGGGCGACGCCAACCGACCGTGGATGGACGGGAGGGGGGTCGTCGCGGACGGGATGAACGATCATCAGGGGAATCTTCAATCGAAACGTCGCGCCCTTGCCGACGCCGCCGCTCGACACGTCGATCGTGCCGCCGTGCATCTCTGTCAATTGACGGGCGATTGACAGCCCGAGGCCGAGGCCGCCTCGCTCCCGCGCGATCCCGGCGTCCGCCTGGCGAAAGCGCTCGAAGACGTACGGTAGGAACTCAGGGGCGATGCCGATCCCAGTGTCGCTGACCGCCACCTCCACGTGCGAGTCGACCCTCTCGAGCCGTACCTGAACCCTGTCGCCGCGATTCGTGAATTTCACCGCGTTCGACAGCAGATTCCACAGTATTTGCTGCAGGCGTTCCGGATCTCCCGAGACCGGTGCGGCCTCGGGATCGAGCACCGTCTCGAGACGAACCCCCTTGGCGTCGGCCGCCGGCGTCACCGCGTCGACGGCAATTCTGACAATGTCAGGAAAATCGACTGGCTGAACGGTCAACCGAATCTTTCCCGAGACGATCCGGGAGATGTCGAGCACGTCTTCGACGATCTGCGTCAGTGACGTCGCATTGCGTTCAATCGTCTCGATGGCTTTCTCCTTCTTGTCAGGTGCGATGATGCCGGACCGCAACATGCGCGCGTAGCCGAGGATCGCGTTCAGGGGCGTCCGGAGCTCGTGCGACAGACTCGCGAGAAAGTCGTCCTTGATCCGACTGGCCTCCTGCGCGTTCATGTACATCCGAGCATTCTCGAGCGCGACCGATGCCCACGAGGCGACGCCGACCGCGAGGCGCTCATGATGCTCGCTGAAGCGTCCGACGCTGGGATGGCCGAAGAACAACCCCCCGATGACATCCCCTGAACGGCCCTTGACCGGCACGGCCAGATAGCTTCGCACCGGCAAGTGGCCATGAGGCATCCCGTGGTGCGGCGCGTTGTGACCGTAGCGCGGATCCTTCGTGATGTCAGGGCTTCGCACGACGGCCGATCCCTTGAAGGTCGGTCCGAACACTTCGGTATTGCGCGGCATCGGAAACTGCGAAAACGCCTCGCGCGGAACGCCGGAAATCGTGAACAGCGTGTACGACTCGCCGTGTTCATTCACCAGGTTGTAAAAGAACGCGCCGAACTCGGCCGTCGTCAGCTCCGTGGCGGCATCGGTTACCGCTTGAACGACTTTCGCGCGATCAAGATCGGAGGCGACAATGGCGCCGACGTTATTGAGGGTTTCAGTGATGGCAGCATTCTCTTGCAGCAGTCGCAGCCGCTCGGCCTCTGCCTGTTTGAGGGCGGTCACATCACGCGCGATTTTTGACGCACCGACAATCTCGCCCGAGTCATCACGCACCGGGGAAACGGTCAGCGAGATGTCGAGGCGGCGCCCATCCTTGGCCATCCGCACCGTCTCGAAATGATCGATGCGCTGGCCGTTCCGCACGCGTTCCAGGATGTCGTCTTCCTCCCATTGACGTTCTGGCGGAATCAACATCCGCACGGGTCGTCCGACCAGTTCGCTGGAGGTGTAGCCGAACAGACGTTCCGCGGCGGCATTGCACGACTGGATGACGCCATTGAGGTCCTTCGAAATGATCGCATCGTCGGCAGAGTCGACGATTGCCGCAAGGTAGGCCTTGGCGTTCAGCAGCGTCCGATACTGTTCGCTGCGATCGCGCAGCGCTCGCTCGGTCTCGCGCCGCACTCGCGCCAGCTGGAGCTGTGACCCGACGCACGCCAGCAGTTCGCGCGCGCTGAACGGCTTGACGAGATACTCATCAGCGCCGGCATCCAGGCCCTCGATTCGCGCCTCCTCGCCGGCGCGCGCCGACAGCAGAATGACCGGGATCGAGCGAGTGCGTTCGTCGGCGCGGATCCCGGCCAGGAGGTCGAACCCATCGAGCCCAGGCATCATCACGTCGGACAGCACGAGATCCGGAGCGCGGCCGTGAATCCGTGCCAACGCCTCACGGCCGTTACCGACGACGTCGACACGATAGCGTTGACCGAGAATGCGGCCGAGATATTCGCGCATGTCGGCGTTGTCGTCCGCGATCAGCACGTGTGGCGCAGTCTCCGACTGAGAGTTGGACGGGCTGAAGATCTCGGGAGTAGGCCCCGCCACCTCAGTGGTCGAGAAGTCGGTCGCGGGCAGCCAGCGCAGCATTTCCTCGACGTACGGGATCGCGCCGCTGGTCGTGGCCAGCGGCCGGGTCTCCGCGATTCGTTCCGACGGAAGGTGCGAGGTTCCCATGCGAACGCTCACGGTGAACGTCGTGCCGCGGCCTTCCTCGCTCTCAACCGTCACGCCGCCGCCATGCAGTCGGGCCAACTCCTGCACCAGGGCCAGGCCGATACCCGTGCCCTCGTGTGTCCGGGCTCGAACGTGCTTGACGCGGTGAAAGCGCTCGAACATGCGCGGAAGGTCGGTCTCAGGAATGCCGACGCCCGTATCGGCAACGCGCAGCTCGACGCGGTCGCCACGCGATCGAAGTTCGACACGAATCTGTCCGTCGAACGTGAACTTGAAGGCGTTCGACAACAGATTGAGGAGGATCTTCTCCCACATCTCCCGATCGACGTAGACGGGTTGGGGAAGCGGGTCGCAATCGACGATGAACTGAAGGCCGGCCTTTTCAACCGCCGATCTGAACACGCTCGCGAGCTCCGCGGTGAAGCTGGTGAGGTCGGTGGGCTCGTACTGAGCGTCGATGCGGCCGGCCTCGATGCGAGAGAAATCCAGCAATGTATTCACCAGCCGCAGCAGGCGCTGGGCATTGCGATGCGCGACCTCCTGCCGTTCCCGGTGGACGGGCGGCAACGGCGTGGCCGCATCCGCCAGGCCGTCCTCAAGGGGTCCGACCAGCAGCGTGAGCGGTGTTCGGAATTCGTGGCTGACGTTGCTGAAGAATGTCGTCTTTGCCCGATCGAGCTCCGCGAGGGCTTCGGCGCGCTTTCTCTCCTGCTCGTAGGCGCGCGCGTTGGTGAGCGCAATGCCAAGCTGGTCGGCCACGAGATCGAGAAACGCGCGGTACGGTTCGTCGAACGGGCGGCGCGGATTGAGGCCGACGACCAGTCGGCCGCTGTGTGAGGAGATTGAAAGGTCTCTGACCAACTCACGCGGACAAGCCGCCAGCTGTTCCTGCGCGCCCGGCGTGCAGCTCTCGAGCTGATCATCGAGGTATGTGAGCGCGAACCCGACATCCTGCGGCTTCGAGGCGAGCGTCTCCATGGCGAGGACGCAGGCTTCGCGCGCCGGTACGCGCCGTGGCATTGCGCTCGGCGAGATCCTTCAACACGGCCATGCGCCGCCCGCCGACCACCCGTTCCGTCGTTTCGGTCACGATGCAGTACACGCCTCCAACCTCGCCCGACTCGACGCGGACCGGATCGTACGAAACGTCGAAGTAGGTCTCTTCCGGGAACCCGTGGCGCTCGATCTCGAACATCAGGTCCTTCGCCCAGAATGCCTCCCCGGTGCGGACGACTCCGGCCAGCAGCTCGTGAAGCACGCTGTCCCAAATCTCGCTCCATGCCTCGCGACCGGGAAGCCCCAGGGCGCGCGGGTGTTTCGCGCCGAAGACAGGGCGGTAGGCGTCGTTATAGAGAACGCTGAATTCCGGCCCCCAGAAGAGAACGATCTGCGCCTTCGACGGTAGCAACATGCTCACGGTGCTGCGCAGGCTTTGCGGCCAACCGGTCGGCGCCCCGAGCAGAGTCTTCGACCAGTCCAGGTCGCGCATCCGCGCGCCCATGTCGCCTCCGCCCTGAAGGAAGGCGAGGCTGGACTGTGTCGTGGAAGACATCTTCGTCATATCGCGCATTCATTATGGCAACAGATGTGCCACTACCTGATCAGTACTTGCCCGACGCTTTCACCGTTCTGGTTCCCACGTTAGTGGAATGGTCGAGCCTGACCTGGGCACGATGGTTGCTCATCCCACCGCTGTGGGATGGAGGACACCGGAAAGGTGACGCCTCATTCCACGTGAGGACTGAAATAGATACCGAATCCCACAACGCCGCCGCATTCGCAATGCGCCGTGGCAAAGGAGGACCCATGAAAGGAAGAGTTTCGAGCAGCATGTGTGCAGCAGGGATGCTGTCGCTGTGCACGGTCGCGTTTGCGCAGCAGGCCGGGCAGCCCGCGCCTGGTGTCGGCACTGCTCCCGGCGGCCAGATCACGCTGACCGGCTGCATCCAGCGCGAGGCGGACTACCGCCAGGCCAAGGATGCGGGGAAGGGCGGAGTGGCAGGAACGGGAGTCGGCGCCGGCAACGAGTTCATCTTGTCGAACGCGTCGGTGAAAGCCGGAACGGACTCTGGCCCGGTCGGCACGAGCGGAGCCGCCGCCACAGCTTATGAATTGACCGGCTCGGGCGAAGGTCAGGCGGCGGAGTTCGTCGGCAAGCGTGTCGAGATCATCGGCAGGCTGAAGGCCGCTGAAACGTCCGCGTCGGGGAAGCCCACTGGTGGCGCCACGGCCGGCCAGCCGCCGAGCGGTGTTGATGCGACGAGCAAGGACCTCCAGCTTCGCGAACTCGAGGTCAGCTCGGTCAAGGAAGCGACGGGGGCCTGCCCCGCGAAGTAGAAGTAGTAGGAATTAGCTCGACGACATCGGCGCGGACCGGACTGCGAACCGGCCGCGCCGATGACTTCTTCACGCCAGCAAGCCAGTTCTGCACACTACCCGCTGCTCATCGGTCTTCACTTCCTGAACCATCGCCGGTCGACACTTTCTGGCACGGACGTCACCACGTCGATACTGGCGTTTGATAGTCTTGCGGTTTGCCGTCCGTTGCCGGGCAGTCGCCTGGGCAGCCCGGTTCGTAGGAGAGGTGACCGCAATGACGCAGGCTGCGCGTGAAGAAACGTTCGATGGAACAGGCGGACTCAAGATCTTCTTTCGCTCGTGGCGGCCGGAAGGAAAGAGCCGGGCCGTGATTGTCATCTGTCACGGCGTCAATTCGCACGGCGGACAGTATGTCTGGGTGGCGGAGCAGCTCGTGAAGTCCGGGTTCGCTGTCTATGCGCTGGATCTGCGCGGCCGCGGGAAATCGGAAGGCGAGCGGTTCTATGTCGAGAACGTGGCTGACTATGTCAGTGACGTGGCCGGTGTCATCAAGATCGCGAAGTCTCGGGATCCCGGCGCGCCGGTCTTCTTGCTCGGCCACAGTGCCGGCGGGGTCGTATCGTCAGTCTACACGCTCGAGAATCAGGCCGAGCTGACCGGGTTCATCTGCGAGAGCTTTGCGTTCCAGGTGCCGGCACCGGGCTTCGCCCTAGCCGCCATCAAGGCGGTGAGTCATCTCGCGCCGCGGCTTCCGGTGCTCACGCTCAAGAACGAAGACTTCTCGCGCGATCCGAACGCCGTCGCGGCCCTGAACAGCGATCCGCTGATCGCGCACGAAGTCACAACCGGCGATCACCGTCGCGGCGCTGGTTCGCGCCGATGAGCGGCTCCGGGAAGAATTTCCACTCATCAAGTTGCCGTTGCTCATCATGCACGGCACCGACGACAGGGCCACCGTGTGCCACGGCAGCGAGTTTTTCTACCAGACAGCTGGATCCAAGGACAAGACGCTCAAGCTATACGAGGGGCACTACCACGACCTTCTCAACGACGTTGGGAAGGAAGGCGTGATGGCCGACATCACGGCGTGGATCGACAAGCGACTGCCGGCGTGACCGTGCGCCTGTCAGCCAAATTGACTCCGATCGTCGTGCCCGACCGATAAAGCCAGCTACTCGCAGGCCGCGAAGATGCTGGGGCTGAGCCGCAAACAGCTCTATGTACGGCTGCGCCAGCACGGACTCGAGTGATCGAGCGGTGGAGGCGCCTCCCAACGGTGCCTCTATTGCACGCGGAAGCAACTCTCTATTGCCGTGTTGTTCCCGGTGCTTGTGCGGGCGATGACCTCGAATTTGAACTGCTTGCCCAGAGCGATCACGCCGGCGGGAACTTGGAACTCCGTCACCGTCGGTGGCAGATCGAGGCTCAGCTTGACCCCTTCACGCTCGACAAACAGCTGGTAGCGGCTGATCTGCACCGGGCCGGACTTCCCGATCTCCGGATGCGACGTGGTCACCGGATCCCAGTCGATGAATACGGGCGTGCTCACCAGTGGGACATTGGCTTCACAGTCATCCGCCGCGGGCATTCCTGACACCAGGATCTCGGCTGGAGCCGCGAGCACGTGTGAGAGCACGGCGATGGCCTCCATGGTGCCCCCGCCCTGCGCGCGGCCCTCGATCTCATAGCGGCCCTCCGGGAACCGGCGAAGGAAGGCCTTGGGGTCCAGCTCGTCGAAGGAAGGTTCGGCGCTCTCGAAAAACAGCTGCGTGAGGCCCTGATTGCGCAAGCGTCCCCTGCTCACGATGTCGAGCAGAGTGCGATCGTGAGGCCCCTCGATTTCCAGGTCCGTCCAGGGTCCTCCGTCGATCGACGCATGGATTCCCAGATCGCCGTCAGTATCGTTGAGCTCGAGAAAGATCTCCGCTTCCGTGAACACCGGCACGGGCGCCGGTTGAGCTGCCGACATCAGCGCTGAGACCCCGGCTGACGCCAGGGCAATCGTGAGGAGTGTGATCACGGGCACGCGACTCGTGAGTTTAGAGCCACGGATTACACGGATCAGGTTTGTGAGATAGGTTCTAGTCATGTGGTGGCCTCCTGTTCGGGTGACGACTACGCCCGATTAGAGGCCTTCGGAACCTGGAATCCTTCGAGCGAAGGATTTTTCACGCTCGCCGCCTCTAATGGGTCTGTAGCCCGCAGTTCGTCCGCCAGCTATCAGTAAGGAGGCTTTGTATGTGGAGAAAAACTGTTGCCGCGCTATTGGCGCTCGCCGTGCCAGCGGGCGCGTCGGCCGACACGCTTCGCGGTTCCGTCGGTCCGCTGAAAGAGGCGATCGAGAAAGCAGGGCGTGAAATTGCTGCGAAGCAGCCCGAGGTGGGCCGGAGTCGGGGCCGTTTCTGGACCGGCATCGGACTCATTGCCGGCGGCGGTGTCCTCGGCGCGCTCAGCGCTGTAGAGCTGGGTGATGACGAGACCGGACAGGACGACGGCGAGGATCTGAACGGCTCTGACGACGGAGAAGATTCGGACGGCTTGAACAAGGCAATGCTCGGCGGGGGAATCGCAGCGGCCACTCTTGGCGGTGTGCTGTTGCTGACCGGAGGAAAGAAAGCGGGGCCGGTCGTCTCGGTGAAGCGGGGCGGATTCGCCGTCCGCCAGACTATCCGTTTCTAGGCCGCGGCCCACACGGACCACGGACGACACGGACGACGGATCACACGGGCAACACAGATAAGTGGTACCAGGCGGTATTCAAGTCCTTCATGAGCGACGTGGCTCTAGCCCGGCGCGTGATTGCCGGCGACGAGGCGGCATTCGACGAGTTTTTCACCGTGTATTTCCCCCGGTTGTACCGCTTCGCCCTGGTGCGGCTCGGGGGCAACGAGGATGCTTCCGAGGAAATCGTGCAGCGGGTACTGATTCGGGCGCTCGGTGGACTGCATACCTACAAGGGTGAGGCGTCCTTGCTCACGTGGCTGTGCACCTTGTGCCGGCGCGAGATCGGCAGGTGGATAGAGCACGAAGGCGGCGGCCGGGAAGTCTCGTTCTCCGACGATCGGCCGGAGCTGCGCGCCTCTCTCGAAGTGCTGGCGTCCGCCAACGCGGACAATCCGGAGTTGGAACTGCAGCGGCGTGAGCTGTCGACGATCGTGCAGCTGGCGCTCGACCGCCTCCCCGAACGCTACGGCGATGTGCTCGAATGGAAATACATGCAGGGGCTGTCGGTGGATGAGATCGCCGATCGCCTGGGTGTCGGCTACAAGGCCGCCGAATCGGTCCTGACGCGCGCGCGTGCGGCATTCCGCGACGGCTTTTCGATCGTGGCTGGAGGCTGACCCGACGGACTGCCGCGTCGCGGTCCGCGATCGTCGGAGGGATCGTGAACAACGCTCGAATGCGCCCATGATGATGGAACAAGACGACGAGGATCGAATGGTGCGCCTGCTGAGGCTCGCAGGCCCGCGGCCGGCCGTGCCTGACGCGCGGGCGGCACGGGTGCGCGCGACGGTGCATCAGCACTGGCAGACTGACAGCCGGCGGAGAACGGTTCGCAGGCGTACTATGGCCGTGGCCCTCTCCCTCGCGACGGCAGCGCTGGTTTTCCTGGTTGCCCGCGCGATCCTCACGGATCGGGCGGCGATGCCGATCGGCGAAGTGGTGGCGGTGGTGGAACGGATTGACGGGGTGCCTCGGCGAGTATCGGACGGTACGAACCAAGGTGGGGCCGCCGTGCGCCTCGCACCAAGAGACTCGGTGCGCACCGGCGAGTGGATTGAAACTGATGCGCGCGCTCGCGTGGCGCTTCGGTTTTCTGATGGCACCTCCGTCAGACTCGATCTGGGCTCTCGCGCACGACCGCTCTCAGCACGCGTCATCGAGTTGTCGGCCGGCGCACTTTACGTAGATACCGGCCGGACGTCGGGACAATTCGAAGTCCGCACGCCGCTTGCGACAGCGCGCGACATTGGCACCCAGTTCGAGGTTCGACTGGTCGACCTCGCTCTTCGACTTCGGGTTCGCACGGGTGTCGTGGAGCTGAGAGACGGCGCACGGTTAGTATCCGGACGTGGTGGGACGGAGGTCACGTTCTCTGCCGCTGGAGCGGTCAGCCGACCGATTGCCCCGCATGGATCGGAATGGGAGTGGACGGCCACGCTCTCTCCGCCGTTGGACATCGAGGGGATGCCCCTATCAAAGTTCCTCGAGCGTATGGCGGGGGAGCATGTCTGGCAGCTGCGCTATGCCGACCCCGAGCTCGGGCGCGACGCCTCGAGCATCGTCCTGCACGGTTCGGTAGATGGACTGTCCCCACAGCAGGCGCTCGACGTGACAATCACGACGAGCGGCCTGCGGTATCGCCTCGAGAATGGCGAGTTGATGGTACTCAGGGGTAAGTAGGTGTAGTGTCCGGCTTCAGCCGGACCTAACAAACGCAGTACCGAGATACTTTATAGCTTGGCAGGTCCGATGAACGCCAACCCGCAGTTCATGCGTGCGGCGGGCGCGACGTTGCTTCTCGCAACGCTGGCTCTTGGTGCGACGTCGGTACTTGCGCAGACAGCGCAAGAGCCATTCCTCGGCCGATCCCTGGCCGATGCGCTCCGGGCGCTGCAAGCCAGGGGCCTGCGGATTGTCTTCACATCGGTCACCGTCACTCCAGACTTGCGCGTGGAGACAGAGCCGCGCGCCCAAACACCGAGGCAACAACTCGACGAGCTGCTCGCGCCGCACGGCCTGAAGACTCAGGACGGGCCGGGCGGGGTGATCCAGGTGATCCGCGCGGCCTCCGCCGTGACGGAGTCACGCGGCCGGTCCTCGCCGGACCCGACCGGCACGATCGAAGGGCGGGTCGTTCATGCGATCACACGCGCGCCGCTCGCGGAGGTGACCGTGTACGTGGACGGCCCCGAAAGCGTCGATGGCATCGGTGGCATGACGCCCGATGTCGAGACCGACGCCAACGGTCGATTCCTGGTCCGGCACGCGAGTCCCGGACTGCGGACCGTGCGTGCGTCGGCACACGGCTTCATGCTCGCTACACGCGCCGTTCAAGTGACTCGCGGGACAACCGCGCGCCTCACGTTGAGCCTGTCACCATCCGTGACCACCCACAACGAGCACGTGACCGTCAATCCACCGCGACCGTACCGGCACGATCGAGGTGTCCCGTCCGAGATGGTCCTGGAACGAGGCGAGTTCGGCCAACTGCAGGGCGGCCTCACGGACGATCCGATTCGCACCGTTCACGCATTTCCTCGCGTCTCTGTCGCCGACGACTTTCGGAGCGAGTTCACCGTGCGAGGCAGCCCCTTCCGTCACGTCGAAGTCGTCGTCGACGGCGTGGCCACCCCGTGGCTGCAGCACACGACCTACGGTCGCGGCGCAACCGGATCGCTCACGATGCTCACGGGCCAGGTGCTGGAGGAAGCCACACTGCGAGTGGGTGCGTATCCGCGCCGATACGGTGACAGGCTGGGGGCCCAGCTCGACTTGACACTCAGGGAAGGATCACGCGAGCAATTCGAGCTGCGTGGAGCGGTGGGCGGCACCCACGCCACTGTAGCCGCGGAAGGGCCAATCGGGCCAGCTGGGCAATCCGCGCGCGGATCGTGGCTGGTGGCTGCGCGACAGAGTTACCTGGAGTGGCCGGCAAGGGCGGAGGAGTCGACCAGAGCCGCGTTCGGTTTCTCCGACGGGATCGCGAAGGTGGTCTACGACGTGCGTCCCAATCATCAGGTTGGTTTCAGCGTGCTCGGAGGCATGTCGAACGCCGACGGAGAAGAGACGCTCGGATCGAGCGAGCTTGGTGACGGCACGAATCGGACGACTGTTGCGAATCTCCGCTGGCGATCGACCTTTGGCTCCTCGGTTGTGCTGACACAGCGCGCTTATGTGGTGAGGCATCGCTTTGTGAACAAGCACCAGTCAGGTCGGGACGCGGATCGCGGCTACAACGAGGAGGTCGCGTATCGCGCCGACATCGCGCGTCCCATTTTCGGCGGGTTGCTCGAAGTTGGGGCGCAGGTCGGACGGACCACGTCGCTACAGGATCTGCGTGCGGCGGCGAGCGCAGTTCCGGATGCGCTCGAAGGCACGTTTTACTCGGCATCGGCGTTGCAGCGTTCAGGCTATCTGCATTTCGCATGGGCCGTGACGCGCGCGATTACGCTGTCGCCGGGTCTGCGCGTCACCGATTCCACGCTCCTGCTGCAACCGGCGATGACACCCTGGATCCTGGGCGAATGGACCTTCCGGCCAGGCTGGACGCTCAACGCTTCAGCGGGCGCCTCCCGTCAACTACCTGAGCTCCACCATGTATGGCGTCTCTCAGGATCGTCAGACCTTCGGCCCGAGCGCGCCACGCACCTCGACGTGGCCGTCGAGCAGCGCATGGAGAAGTCTGTCAGATGGCAAGCGACGGTGTTTTTTCGCAAGGACGCCGACATCCTGCGCGAACCGGACCTCCAGCCCAGGCTCGTTGGCGACGTCATCGTCGACTCGCAAGATTACGTCCGTTACAGCAACAGCCTGCATGGATTATCCCGTGGGATTGAGCTGCTGGTCGGCCGGCAGAGCGCGACAGGGCTCTCGGGATGGGCGGCGTACTCCTACGGCCAAACCCGGTACACCGATGCCGATCGCCAAGAGACATTCTGGGCCGACTTCGATCAACGACACGCCCTCAACGTCTTTGGCGTCTACCGATTCTCGAATCGGGCCAGCGTGGGCACAACCTTCCGGACGGGCACGAACTTTCCGATTCCGGCGTACTTATCCGCTCGCGACGGCGCCCTCTTCGTCGGCAGTCACCGCAACGATGTGCGGCTGCCCGTGTACGCCCGTCTGGACGTCCGTGCGGATCGCGGGTTCGACTCCTTCGGCCGGCGACTGACGCTTTTCTTCGAAGTCGTGAACGTCACGAACCGCGTCAATCTCGGCCGCGCCCGCGGATCCATCCGACCGTCGAGCGGCGAGGCCGTCGGGTTTACCGACACGCTCTTCCCACGGCGTGTCTCAGCCGGCATCCTTATCGAGTTCTGACCTCCGCTAGCGGCACACGAACTGCGCGGCATCGTCGGTGCTGCCGCTGCCGGTGTAGACCGCCCTTCTGGGATAGGCGCAGAGCGGTCGCGTCCGAACGGTCTTGCCGTCCACGACTCGCGACGCGATGATTCGTTCGGGCGCCTTGCCGCTTTCCACCCAGGCGTCGAGCGCGCGAAGCAGATCGTGCTGCGCGTCGGCGATAGGCGCTGGTGTGCCCGCGTTTCCGAATGACGTAGGCCCGGTACCGCCCGCGCAGTGGCCCATCCCGGGCACCAGGAACAGCCGGAAGAAGCGGTCGACCTCCGCCTGCGAGCCTTGCCGTTCGCGGACCCGCTCGTAGTAGCCGATCGTGTCGAGAGCGTTGACGACCGGATCCTGCCAGCCCTGATACACGATCGCCTTCCCACCGCGCTTCTTGAATGCGCCGAGATCAGGATTCGTGTGGTCGATCATGCTCCCGACGCGCTGGTCCGCGCGCGCCAGGTCGCGATCGAAGTCGAACGACCACCAGTTCCAGTTCGGAACATCGAAGACCCAGTGGCGCCAGAAGTTCGCGCGGGTCGGTTCGGTCGTGCCCCAGTACAGCTGCCAGCCAGACGCCGGGCTGCCGTTTGGAGCCGTGGTGAGCGCTTCACTGCTCTGCGGCCAGCCTGGATAGATCGATTCGCCGGTGCGCGGATTCCTGGCCCCTTCGTACATCTTTCGGAGCGCCGATACTTGTGTGCCGGTCAGACACTCGGTCGAGTCCGCCGCCTTGCACTCGAGGACCGCAGGATCGAAACGGCACGTCCGCGGATCGTCGACGACGCCATCCGAGACGCCGTCGTTTCGGTCGCAGGCGGCGACGACGGCTTTGGTGATGATGGGTAGCTTCGCCGCTGGAATGAGTTGATTGTTGGTCTCGTCGGGGGTCCGATTGGCGAGAAACTGCCACAGGAACCCGACATTCAGGCGCACCCGGTTGTTGCCAGGGGCGCCTGCGATCACGCCGTCGAAGTCGGTCGGGTACCGCTGGATCTCCGCGTAGCCCTGATGGCCGCCGGTCGAGCACCCATAGAAGTACGACCGCCGCGGCGCCCGACCCTGTGTCTGCTCCACGATCCGGCGCGCCGGTCCGGTAATGGCGTGGATCGATCGCGTGCCCCAATCGATGATCCGATCCGGGTGGCCGACGCCCCAGAGAAGATCGTCGGGAGTGGGCGTTTGGTGACCTGTGTCCCCGCCAACCGCAGCATAGCCTTGCGACAATGCGAGAGCCATGTCGCGATAGCTGAGGGCGTTGCTGTAGCCGCCGTTGCCTGTGACGACGATCTTTCCGTTCCACTCGCGCGGCACCCAGACTTCGAAGTTGATTCGCGAGTCCGGGGCGAGGCTGACAGTGGCTTCCACACGACAGAACGCCGGCAACCCTGCAAGTGGCGCGGCCGCGCGTGGTGGCGTAAAAGTGCCGTCACTCACGAACGCCGCCGAATCCAGGTGCGTGGCGTCGATCGTCGCGGCAGTGAGGGCGCTAAGGACGCAGCGATCGGCAACCGCGGCGGTATCGGTAGGCAAGCTCGACTGCCGGGTGGCGTTCAGGCACCCTGTAGTCAGTCCGAGCAAGACGGCTACTGCCAATCGACGACGGATCATCCGACGGTCCGCACGAGAGCGTATCGTCGCGGGCGCGGTCTGTCGAGGGGCGCCCACCGTCGCGCCCGACCAACCCGGCATGGGATAGGATGGCGGAGCTGATGGAAGTTCTCCTTCGGGATCTTCGGGTCGCGCTCGTCTCGGCACGCCGCGCGCCGGGCTTTGCGGCGACTGCCATCATCACGCTCGCCCTCGGAGTCGGCGCGACGACGGCAGTGTTCTCGGTCGTTCACGGCGTGCTCCTGCGGCCGCTGCCATATGCTGCTCCGGATCGGCTCGTCCGATTGTGGGAGGAGTATCCCGGGGGCGTGTCGCCGGCCGGGAATCGGTGGTTGAGCCGCTCGACCTACGCCGTATGGCGTGAGAACGCCCGAACACTCGACGCGCTCGGCGGTCACGCCCTCATCGACTCACCGCTCGTTTTTGGCGGCGAGGTGGTCAAGGAGTTTGGCGCGCGGATCTCGCCGGCGGTTCTCGCGACACTCGCCGCAGCGCCGGCTCTTGGCCGATTTCTGGCCGAAGACGACGATCGCGAGGGCGCGCCTGCCGTGGTCATCGTCAGCGACAGGTTGTGGCGCGAGCGCTATGGATCGAGTGCAGGCGTCCTTGGCGCCTCGCTCGTCATCGATGGCACCGCGCACACGATTGTCGGCGTCGCGCCGCGAACGTTCGAGTTTCCGGACCCGCGTGTGCGCTTCTGGGTGCCCTACGTGATCCCGAAATCGCCGACGGCGCCCACCGGCGCCGCAGTCTTCACGGCGCTCGCTCGACTGAAGCCAGGCGTCACCCTGGCGCAGGTCGAGGCCGAAGGCACGGCAATCGCGCGTGCCGCGCCCAAGCACCGGCTCACCGAGTTCTTCTTCGGCAAAGGTGGTCCGGTCGTCGTCCACGCCCGCCCGCTCGTCGACGACATGACCGCCACAGCGCGTCCAGCGCTGTCGATCATGGCGGTGGCCGTCGCCCTCGTGCTGCTGATGGCGTGTGCGAACGTTGCCAGCCTGCTGCTGTCCCGCGGCGTGACGCGGCAACGCGAGCTGGCGATCCGGGCAGCGGTCGGCGCAAGTCGCGCGCGGATCGTGCGCCAGGTATTGACTGAAAGCACGGTGTTTGCGGTCGCGGGGAGCGTGCTCGGCTTCGCACTCGCGTGGTGGCTCGTGCGTCTGCTGCCGGTCGTTGCGCCCCCGACCATGCCGCGTTTGGACAGCGTGGCGCTCGACCGCTCGGTCGTGGTGTTCTGGTTGCTTGCGGCCGCGCTTGCCGCCATCGCGACGGGCCTCGCACCCGCCGCGCGAAGCGCGCGTGTCGATCTCTCTGATGCGCTGCGCACCGCCGATCGATCGTCTGGCACGGGTTTCCACGGTCGGCGCGCCGGACATCTGCGCGACGTGCTGCTCGTGATCGAAGCCGCGTTTGCCGTGATCCTGATTGTGGGCGCGAGCCTGCTGGCGCGCAGTTTTGCGCGGTTGATGGCGGTCGATAACGGCTACACGGCCGACGGCGTGCTCATCGCCCGCATCGAGCTGCCCCGTGATGCGTCGGATGCGCGAACGGATCAGTTCATCGAGCGGGCGCTCGCGCGGCTGCGCGCGATTCCGGGCGTGTCTGCGGCCGGCGCCGGCGCAATGATTCCGCTCATGAGGCAAACCGCCGTGATCGGGTTCAAGGTGCCGGAGTCCATCGCTCGAAGTAAGCCCACCGAAGGTCGTGCGCTCGTCTACTGGGTGACGCCGGGATATGCCGAGTCGCTTGGCTTGCGCTTGCAGGAGGGCCGATTCTTCGTGGACGGCGACGAGCGCGCGGGTACGCTGGCCACGATCGTCAATCAGGAATTCGTACGCCAGCACATAGCCGAACGCGAGATCGTTGGACTGAGGATCCCAAAGCTCGTAGTGCAGGACGAAGCCGCCACAGTCGAGATCGTCGGGGTCGTGGGCAACGTACTGAAGGATGGCAACGATCGGCAACCGCAGCCCGAGCTGTACTTCGTCCACGGATCGCACGGTCAGCGGATCAGCGGCTCGGTCAACCTCGTGATTCGTTCGACACGAACGACAGGCAATCCGGCGTCGTTGGCGCGTGACGTCCGAGCAATCGTGCGAGAGGTTGAACGCGAGGCTGTCGTCGATCGGATCGAGCCGTTGACGACCACCCTGGCCGCATCGCTCGACGCGCCCCGGTTCGCGGCTGCCGTGATGGGCGGTTTTGCCGGCGTCGCCATGGTGCTGGCCGCGGTTGGCCTATATGGCGCGCTGTCCTACGCCGTGTCACAGCGGGTTCGCGAGCTTGCGATTCGGGCCGCACTCGGCGCGCGGCGCGCCGATCTCGTGCGTCTCGTGCTGCAGGAAGGTCTTTCGGTGACGTTCATTGGTATCGCGCTCGGCGTAGTTGGGTCAAGCCTGTTCGCTCGCCTGATGCAGGATCTGCTGTTCGGCGTCACTGCGCACGACGCGGTCGCCTTTGCGGTGGCGCCGGCGGTGCTCGTCCTGGCTTCCGTTGTCGCGTGTCTCGGCCCCGCCTTACGTGCGGCGTCGACGGATCCGGTCGAAACACTGCGCGGGTCGTGACCTACTGCTGACCGCGCCGGCGCATGATGTGATCGGCCGCCTCGGCCACCGTCGCAAGCCAGATCCCGTTGGCGGGATCTTTCGCATAGGGGAGCAACTCGTCGAGCATCGCTACCCGAGTGGTTTGACGTCCGTCGCCACCGATGTCGTGTCCGGCGAGCACGAGCCAGGCCCCGCGGGCGCGCGCATCGTCGAGCAACGGCCGAATCTGCGCGAAGTCCTTGCCATCCATCTCGACGCCGAGCGTCTGCGCGAGGTCCACGAAGGCGGGATCGTTGGCCGCCTCGTCCAGCCAGCCGCGGCCGGCCAGAAAGAGTTCGGCCACCACGGGCACGTAGCTCTCGGTGTTCTTGCCGCGCCCGACAAAGGTCTGGCCGCACGGATACGCGAACGTGCGCGGTGTCACGCCAAGCAGAGTCGTGATACGGCGGTTCGCCTCGACGAGCTCATCACGCATCCTTGGGATCGAGAGATCCTCGAGGGCCTTCTGACGCGAAAACGGAAAGTTGCCGCTGCACGAATGTGTCAGCGAATGGTTGCCGATCTCGTGGCCGGCGGCGACGGCCCGCTTCCATTCGTTGAGCCTGGGTTCGACCGCCGATGGCACCACGAACAGCGTGACCTTGACGCCGTGGCGCGCGAACACCGGCAGGCCCTGCGTCACCTGGCTCTCCCGCCCATCGTCGAAGCTCAGGCTGAGGGCCATTCGCGCGCCGCCCGGCCACGCCGTCGACGGCGACTGCGCACGCGCCGGTGCACGAAGTCCCCCGACAACGGCCGTGGTCAGGACGACGGAAACGAGAATCGGTGTTGAGATCGCTCGAGCCAATCAGTTTTTCTTCGCGGCCTTTTTTCTGGCCGCTACGCGCTCGGAGCCACTCTTGCTCTTGAGATCCTGGCGGTGTGCTCGCTCGTAGGTTTGAATGTCCTTGAATCGGCCCGAGGCGTCCCTGACGGCATAGAGCTTCTTGCCGGCGGTGCTGCGGTGCGTAGTACGAGTGGCCATGCGCGCGGTCCTTTCACAAGCTCCCGGACGGTTAACGCTCGCCTGGTGTCAGCTTAATCGAGATCTGCGACTGCCGTACCCCTCAGTTCTCCATTTGGGCTTCTCAACGGTCAAAAGCCCTGCACTACCTGGATTGCTTCCCGCACACGTGTCGCGTCACTTCGCCGGCTGTCCGTAGTACGGGAACCGATCCCAACGATCGTCATCGGTTGTGGCCCGAGGGTCAGCCGTGTCTCGCATCCAGCGATCCAACGCGGTACGCAGACGTTCCTCCGAGGCGCGGTGCTCCGGACGACCGGCGACGTTGGTCAACTGGTCCGGATCGCGTTGCAGGTCGTAGAGCTCAACCATCGGCCGTCTCGCCGTAGCGAGCTCGAAGTACTTCGCGATCGATGGATCGGAACGGCGATCCAGGATCAGCGACTTCGTCGGTCCGCCGTCGATGTCGCCGAACGGCCCAACCGCAAAATACAGCTCCGGATCGCCGGCCGGCCAGCGGTCTGGGCGAAGATTCCTTATATAGAGGTAGTCGTTTGTCCGGACGGCTCGGACCGGATAGCTCAAATCCCCGCGCCGCACGTTCGCGTGGCGCTCGCGTTCGAGGAACACCTGATCGCGTCCGGCTTGCGCCTGACCGCGTAGCAGCGGCGCCAGAGTCCGTCCCGTCATCGTCGAAACAGCCGCCACACCCACGCCCTCGAGCAGTGTCGGCGCGATGTCGGTGAGCGAGACCAATGTGTCGACGGTCGTGCCGGGTTTGGCCACACCCGGCCAGCGGATGGCCAGCGGCACCCGCACGCCGCCGTCGTAGACCGTTGCCTTCGCGCGGGGAAACGGCAGCCCGTTGTCGGAGGTCACGATGACGATGGTGTTGTCGAGCTCGCCGGCGCGCTCGAGCGCAGCCAGAATCAATCCGAGATCGCGATCGAAGCGTTCGACTTCGTAGTAGTAGTCGAGGAGGTCGCTGCGCACCGCTGGCGTATCGGGAAGGAACCCGGGCGGCTGGATTTTGCCGGCCGCGTCGCTCAACGTGACGCCGGTGCCCGCTTCGTACGGCCGGTGCGGATCGCTGCTGCCGAACCAGAAGCAGAACGGCGTTCCGGCCGGGCGCCGCTGCATGAAGTCGTCGAAGCCTTTGAACTGGGGGCCGGCAGGGTTTCTGGTCCGGCCGCCGGGCTCGAACTGGCCGGGACCCCAGCCCTTTCCGGTGAAGCCGACCGCGTAGCCGGCGCGCTCCAGCAAATCCGGATAGACGGCGTACGCACCTGGCAACGTTCCCCACAGATTGCCGCCTTCCTGCAGCCGATGAGCTGCCTGGCCCGTTAGGAGCGCGGCGCGCGACGGCGAACACGATGGCGCCGCTGCGAAAGCATGCGTAAAGCGAACGCCCTCGCGGGCGACGCGATCGAAGTTCGGCGTGCGGACGGCGCGGTCGCCGTAGGCGCTGGCATGTGGGAACGACCAGTCGTCGGCGATCGCCAGCACGATGTTCGGACGTGCCGAGTTCGAGCGCGCCGTCCGAGGCTGAGCCTGGTGAGACGTCCGATAGCCTGTGAGCGCGAGCGACAGGATGAGCGGCACGAGGAGGGCCGCGGCGCGTGGCACGGCGCATTCTCGCACGAACAGTTGCATAATCGGCCATGCCTCTGAAGAGTTCATGGATCCTTGTCAGCCTCGTGCTGGCCGCGACCTCCGCGTCCGCGCAGAACAGCACCGAGGCGGGAAAGTTCGTCGTCGAACACCCGACGCTGTTGAATCTCGGCTTTGAGTGGTCGATTCGCGGCGACGCGAATCGGAATGCGACGGTCGACGTCCAGTTCCGGGCCGTCGGTGACACCGGCTGGCGCAAGGCGCTACCGCTCGTGCGCATCGGCGGTGAGAGCGTGTACCGGCGAGCGCGAAAACCTCGACTACACCGTTCCCGATGGATTCGCCGGCAGCATCCTGAACCTGCAGCCCGGGACCGAATACGAGTGCCGATTCGAGTTGACGGATCCCGACGGCGCGAGCGGCCAGACGAGTCACACTGTGCGGGTGAAGAACTCGAACCGAGCCGCAGCCGTGCGACGCAGGGCCGTACCCTCCATGTCTATCCGCCCGACTATCAAGGGCCGCGTCAGGAACCCAGCTTCACCAGTCTGCTCGCAGGCCTACTACGGCGCCGGACTGGGCGACTGGAGCGTCGTCTGGGAACGCCGCGCGCAGCCGGGCGACGTCATTCTCATGCACGCCGGCCTCTATAAGGCCGGAGCGGCTGAACTACGTCGACCCGCAGATGACGCCGTTCGACGGCTCGATGTCGCTGACGCTCGAAGGGAACGCTCGAAAAGCCCGATCACGATCGCCGCTGCCGGCGACGGCGAGGTGATCTTCGACGGCGCGGGCAATCACCGCTTGTTCGACGTCATGGCGTCGCAACATCACATCTTCGACGGGCTGACGATCCGCAACACCGACGTCGCGATCTTCGCCGGCCAGAAAGAGTGTCTCGGGCGCGGTCGGCCTGACGGTCAAGAACTGCCGCTTCGAGAACGTCGGCTTCGGAGTCTGGACCGAGTACGCCGGGTCGAGCGACTTCTACATCGCCGACAACCTGTTTCTCGGCCGCGACGACCGCTTTCGGCTGATCGGCTGGACCGGCCCGCTGTGGGCGAGCGCCGGACCGTACGGTTCGCATTCGCTGACGAGCTACTATGCGATCAAGGTCTATGGCCCTGGGCACGTCATCGCCCACAACGCGATCGCCTACTTCCACGACGGCATCGGCATCTCCACCTACGGAACGCCGGAGCAGGACCCGGACCGCCGCGCGTCGTCGATCGACATCTACAACAACGACATGCACATGTCGAACGACGACTTCGTCGAGACCGACGGCGGCGTTCACAACGTCCGCGTCTTGAACAACCGCGGCGTCAACGCCGCGCAGGGCGGCTACAGCGCTCAACCCGTCTTTGGCGGGCCGGTGTACTTCATCGGCAACATCTCTATCACGTGCCCAGCGGCGTGGCGTTCAAGTTCTCGGCCAAGCCGGCGGGGCTGTTCGTCTATCACAACACCATCATCGGCGAGCAAACGGCGCGGGATCCGTCCGCGAACATGCACTTTCGCAACAACCTGTTTCTGGGCCGTGACACTCCGGATCGCGGCGATCATGACCTGGGCGAATGCGACGCAGGCATACAGCTCCGACTTACAACGGGTATCGTCCGAATAACGGCGTCGCTGCGCAGTACGCCTGGCTCGCGCCCACAGCCGGGCAGCAGTGTACGAACCGAAGCCAGAAGACTGGAAGAGCTTTGGCACGTTGGCGCAACTTCCGAGCTGCGACCGGCCAGGAAGCGCACGGCATCGAAGTCGATTTCGACATCTTCGAGCGATTGACGCCGCCGGATCCGTCAAAGCGGCACGCCGTCTATCACGCGACCGATCTGAACTTTCGACTGAAGCCGTCGGGCAAGGCCGTGGACGCCGGCGTGGTCATTCCGACCGTCAACGATGGGTTCTTTGGCCGAGCGCCGGATCTTGGTGCGATCGAGGTCGGAGGACCGGAGCCGCGCTATGGGCCACGATGGTTGACGTGGCAGCCGTTCTATCGCTGAGGGCCGATTTGGAGGCGACAGTCAACTGAAGCGCAGGTTTACGATCCTACTGGCGCCGTCCTAGCGTCTCGACCCTGCGTGCAGGCCGAGTGGGGCATCGGCGCCAGGCGATAGCGCGACGCCGAGCCATGAAGCAATCGTCGGCGCGATCTGGGTCATGCGTACCACGCCAAGGTTGCCGGCCTTTGGCACATCGGGCCCGCGGATCACGAGTGACGCGTAGAGTTCCGGCCGGGTCGGCGAAAACCCGTGGCCGCCTTTCGATGTCGGCTTGGTCAGCAATACTTCGTGGCCAGAGCCGGAATAGAACCCAGTCTGCATGTCGATGCCGAAGGCAGCGCGCGGGTCGGCGCCGCGCGCGCGCAGGTCGTCCTGGTTGAGGACGGTCAGAATGCCGTTGGCCGGATCGGCGGCCAGCATACGCAGAACCGTCCCGACGCGCTGGCGAAGCGCGGCGTCATCGGGATTCCTCAGCACCACGAAGCCAAAACCGCCGGCACCATAGTAGTAAGCGTCCCACCGGCGTATCTTCCCTGCGTCATCGACCTCGAGGAGTCCCTCGCGCTTGAACGCATGGTTCGGCTGCAGCTGTTGACTGAGCGGCAGAAACCCATGATCGGAGACGATGACAACGTCGGTGCGTTCGGCTAACCCGGCGCCTGCGACTGCCGCAAGTACTTGCTGCACGTGTGCGTCGGCCGCTTCGATCGCCGCCAGCGCCTCCGGCGATCCTGGCCCGTAGGTGTGCTGTGCCGAGTCAGTGTCGAAGATGTGCAGCAATGTGACGTGCGGCTGGTACTTTCGGATAATCCACGCCGCGATCCCGGTGCGGTCATCATCGGTCATCGGCCAGGGAAGGGATCGGGCCTGCGCTTCGAAGTCGTCGAGGAGGTCCCGCGGCCGGGACAGGGCGCGCATCAGGTCGAGCGACTGCGGATGTCGCGTGACTCCACCAAACTCCGGCATCAGATAGTCGATGTCCGCGCCAACAGTTGCCGGCCAGCTGACAGCCGCTGTCGTCAGGCCGCGTGCCTTGGCGGCACCTGGCAGGGTGGCCACCCTGATGTCCCGTGCATACCAGTACCAACTGCCGTTCGAAAGTCCTTCGGGATCGAGGATGTTGTTGTTGTAGATTCCGTGCACAACTGGCAGCACGCCGCTGATCAAGGTTGTGTGGGATGGATAGGTCACAGTCGGGGTTACGCCGACCACGCCCTCGGCGAACGCGCCCTCTGCGGCGAGCCGTCGAAGCGTCGGCACCTTCGACGGACCAGGGGCCGTGTAGGTCGAGGGCTTGAGCCCGTCGATGGAGATCATCACGACATGTTGGGAGCCGGACTGTTCGGCGCGCGCTGAGAAGACGGCCGCGCCGGCGCCAAGAACGACGAGGCTCAGGAGGAGGAAAGGCTTCATAGGTGCAATTGTCAGCAACCGGTGCGTCGAATTGGTAACGTACCTGTCGAGGGTTACGAGGGTGACATAGTAATAGTGGGCCATAGCGCGAACCGACGTTCGAGCGGCCAGCTGAACAGGCTCTTCGAATGACCACGACACCCCCGACGAACAGCGCTTCTCACGCCGAGCGGCGAGCGTTCCTTGTCCGGCACGGCGAGACGGAGTGGAGCTTGAGCGGGCAGCACACCGGGAGGACCGACCTCCCCATGACGGACAACGGTCGGAAGATCGTCAGCCGGCTCGAACCGATACTGGCCAGGACTACCTTCGCACTGGTGCTGACGAGCCCGCTCAGTCGGGCCCGAGAGACGTGCGAGCTCGCGGGCCTCGGTGAGCACGCTCAGGTCGATAGCAATCTTCTCGAATGGGACTATGGGGAATACGAAGGGCTGACCTCGGACCAGATCCAGACTAAGGCACCCGGCTGGGTGCTCTTCCGCGACGGCTGTCCCGGCGGAGAAGGCCCCTCGCAGGTGGGCGCCCGCGTTGACCAGCTCATCGCACGGATTCGATCGGTAGAGGGGAATGTGGCTTTGTTTGCGCACGGTCATATCTTCAGGGTCCTGGCTTCGCGCTGGCTGGATCTTCCCGTTACGGCAGGCGCTCACTTTCTTCTCGATACGGCGACGGTGAGCGTCCTCAGCGACTACCGCGGCATCCCGGCCGTCAAGCGATGGAACGCCCCGCTGGTGTCGTAGGCATCCGGCCGTTCAACGCTTTTGAAACGAATAACTCCGGGCAACAGGAGAACCACCCGTGGAAAAGCTGCTCTCGCAAGAAACCGATCCGGGTACCGTCGGCACGCCGCTGTCACCGCACGAACTGGAATTGATGAACGCGTACTGGCGGGCCTGCAACTACTTGTCGGTCGGGATGATCTATCTGAAGGATAACCCGCTACTGCGAGAGCCGCTGAGAACAGAGCACGTAAAGCACCGGCTTCTTGGACACTGGGGTGCAAGCCCGGCCCTGTCGTTCGTATGGGTGCACCTGAATCGACTGATCGTCAAGGACGACCTCGATGTCATTTTCGTCGCCGGCCCCGGCCACGGCGCGCCGGGAGTGCTGGGGCCGGCCTACCTCGAGGGGACGTACTCGGAGATCTACCCCGACAAGAGTGAGGACGCGGAGGGGATGAAGAAGTTCTTCAAGCAGTTCTCGTTCCCGGGCCACATCGGTAGCCACGTCACGCCGGAAACGCCAGGATCGATCCATGAGGGTGGCGAGCTTGGCTACAGCCTTTCGCACGCATACGGAATGGCCTTCGACAATCCCGATGTGATTGTCGCCTGCGTCGTCGGCGATGGTGAGGCAGAGACCGGGCCGCTTGCGACCGCGTGGCATTCCAACAAGTTTCTCAACCCGGCGCGAGATGGCGCAGTGTTGCCGATCCTCAACCTCAACGGGTACAAGATCGCAAATCCAACGATCCTGGCCCGCATCAGCCACGAGGAACTGGAAGCGCTGTTCATCGGCTACGGCTACACGCCGTATTTCGTTGAAGGCAGCGATCCGGCATTGATGCATCAGGCGATGGCGGCGACGCTGGAGCGGGCCATCACCGACATTCGCGCCGAGCAGAGAGCCGCGCGCGAGTCGAGCAATCCCGTCCGCCCGCGCTGGCCCATGATCGTGCTGCGTTCTCCCAAGGGCTGGACCGGCCCGAAGGAGATCAATGGTCACAAGGTCGAAGGGTTCTGGCGTTCGCATCAGGTGCCGATCGCCGACGTGCGGGAAAATCCGGCGCACTTGCAGCTGCTCGAAGACTGGATGCGCAGCTACCGGCCGGACGATCTTTTCGATTCGAGTGGCCGACTCAGGTCAGAGCTTCGGACACTCGCGCCACGGGGTGCGCGGCGGATGAGCGCCAACCCGCACGCCAATGGCGGGCTCCTGCGCAAGGATCTCAAACTTCCGGACATTCGCCAATATGCGGTCGAAGTATCGGCGCGGGGCGCCGCGAGCTACGAGAACACCAAGCCGCTCGGCGAGTTCCTGCGTGACGTGATGAAGCTCAACCCAGCCAATTTCCGCGTTTTCGGGCCGGACGAGACCGCCTCGAACCGGTTGCAGGCGGTCTACGAAGCCAGTAAGAAGACGTGGATGGCCGAGATGTTGCCCGAGGACCTGGACGGCAGCGAGCTGGCGCGCGATGGCCGCGTCATGGAGATGCTTTCCGAGCACACGCTGATCGGCTGGCTGGAAGGCTACCTGCTGACCGGCCGTCACGGGTTCTTTCACACCTACGAAGCCTTTGCGCACGTCATCGACTCGATGATCAACCAGCACGCCAAGTGGCTCGACATCTGCAAGAACCATGTGCCGTGGCGCGCCTCTGTCGCTTCGGAGAATATCCTGCTCTCATCGACCGTCTGGCGGCAGGATCACAACGGGTTCTCTCACCAGGATCCAGGCTTCATCGATCTCGTCACCAACAAGAGCCCGTCGGTGACGCGCATCTACTTGCCGCCGGATGCGAATACGCTTCTCTCCGTCGCGGAGCACTGCTTGCGCAGCACCGACTACATCAATGTCATCGTCGCGGACAAGCAGAAGCACCTGCAGTTCACGACCATCGACGAGGCGAGCATTCATTGCGCGAAAGGCCTCGGCATCTGGCCGCGCGCCAGCACCGATGCGGGCGAGGAACCTGATGTCGTGCTGGCGTCGTGTGGCGACGTCGCGACAATGGAAGCACTGGCCGCGGCGGCGATCTTGCGCGACCGGCTGCCGGACCTCAAGCTGCGCTTCGTCAACGTCGTCGATCTATTCCGGCTGCAGCCGGCGTCCGAGCATCCGCACGGATCGAGCGAGCGCCACTTCAATAGTCTCTTCACCACCGACAAGCCGATCATCTTCAACTTTCATGGCTATCCGTGGCTGATTCACAGGCTGGCCTACCGGTTCAAGGGTCACGACAACATGCACGTGCGCGGATACAAGGAGAAGGGGAACATCAATACTCCGCTCGAGCTCGCGATCCTGAACGAGACCTCGCGCTTCAACCTCGTCATCGACGTCATCGATCGGGTGCCCCAGCTGTGCACCAGAGCCGCGCACCTGAAGGAAGAGATGAGGAACGCGATGATCGACAACCTGCGATATGCCCACGAGCAGGGTACCGACCGGCCCGAAATCGTCAACTGGACGTGGCCGTACTAGTTTTATCCGGGGGCTTCGCCCCCCGGAGCCCCCCTACTGGCTTCCGCCTCCGCTAAAGCTACGGCGAGACCTCGCCGAAGCGCCTATGGCGCGAAGGCGGGCGCTCGCGGGGGCCCCGACGCCCCGCTCCGCTCGCCAGGCTCACTCGCTACGCTCGTTCGCGCTGTTTTGAGACAGCTTCTGGTAGCCCATCTAATAGCAGTGGAAGCCATCAACCCGACGTGACACTGAATCGTCAGCCCGCGCAAATGCGCCGCCGCGTCGTCCGGCAATCGTTACCCAGCCTTGGCTAACCTGTCGCACAGGAGTTACCAGTGTCGTGCAACATCTGGTGGAGAACACCGCAACCCACGGTCACCTATCGAAAGAAGTCTGCAATGCACAATCCCCAGCTCAACTCCCAGCTAAATTCAAAGACCCGGCCTTACGCCTCGAGCCTGCCACACACCGATCGCGTCGTTCAGATCGACCCCGTTGACGCGCGGGAACGAATCAGAAGCGACTTCCAAGAGATGCCGGGCCTCTGCGTCACTCTTACGCAGGCCCAGCGGTTGTGGAGCCTGGACGAGTCGACCTGCGTCGTCGCCCTGAGTGCCCTTGTGAGCGAGGGCTACCTGCGGAAGGCCATGGCCGGCGAGGTCCGTTACGTCAGAGCCGCGTGAGGCGGTCTGCTGTTCGTCGAGCCTGTCGCCGCGGTGCCGGCCTGAGTCGCGTAATCGATCGTCACAGCCGTCGTCCCACGAATTGATCGGGTGGCACGTCCGCTTACCGCGCGCTGGCGTCTAAAGCGTGCGGAGGCCCAGATGTTCCGGTTCTGGATCGCGTGGCTGGTCGGCGTAGTGATGTGGGCGACAGCGCAGCACGGAATGGTGATGTTTCACTACCCGCGCTGGTCGCCGGACGGCCGGTGGCTCGTCATGACCAGCAACATCGATGGCGGCAGCGATGAAGAGGTGTGGATCGTGTCGGCCGACGGCGTCTCGAAACGTCGTCTGACGACCAACGACGTGGCGGACACCGCTGCTGACTGGCTGCCTGACGGACGCTCCATTGTCTTCGAGCGCCAGACCCCCACCGGTGTCGAAACGCTGGCGATGGACCTGGACAGCACGAACGTCCGAGCGTATGCGCCGGACACAGCCAGGCTGATGCAGCTGCGACTCGCCAACGGCGGCAAAACCGTGGCGGAGCGTCGTTCGCCGGATGGACAGGCGGTCTACGTCAAGGACGCTTCCGGGGAACGGCGAGTCGGACAGAAGCGGTGGAGTGAACAGCCGTCGCTGTCGCCAGACGGTCGTTACGTGATCCTCGAACAGCGTCAGGATCCGCACGAGATTCTGTCGTCGGACATCGCGCTGTGGGATTCGACCACAGGCACGGTGAAGGTTCTGGCTCGAGGGACCGATCCGTCGTGGTCGCCGGACGGCCGGACGGTGCTCTTCAAAGCACCGGCAGAGGGTACGGGCGAGCTTCACATCACAACCCTCGATATCACCTCGGGCGCGCGACGCACGCTCGCAGCTGGCGTCCATCCGCAGTTCTCACCGGATGGCCGCGAGGTCGTCTACATGACCGATGATGCGCATCGAACCGATGTCTACGTCATCCGCACAGACGGTTCGGCGAAGCGTTGCGTGACGTGTGCATGGAAGTAATTTCGTGATCCCGCGGCCGTTTTGAGACCGGCCCCACCTGTAGCCCCGCTAGAGGAACTGCCACTACTCTGAAGCACGTAGTGTCCGGCTTTAAAGGGTGTCGGGCATTTGACATTACATCATGATGTGCTTACACTCACCAGATGGTTCGAACACAGATCCAGCTGACCGACCGGCAGGCCCGACGATTACGTGCCGAGGCGCGTGAGCGTGGCCTTTCGCTCGCAGAGATCATCCGTCAGTATGTCGAAAAGGGGCTTTCAGAAGGGGCGCCTGATCGCGCCGTGCTGTACGAGCGCGCCGCACGTGTCGTGGGCCGCTTTCGGGACCGCGGCCGAGCGCGGGACATCTCCAAGAATCACGACCGGTATCTCGACGAGGCTTTCAAGTGAGCGCGGTTTTCGCGGACACGTCTGCGCTCCTGGCGCTACTCAACGGTGAAGACGAGAACCACGCCAGAGCCGAGCGCGCCTTCGCGAGCCTGGGTGCCCGTCGGGCGCTTCTCGTGTCGACCTCATTCGTCCTGGTGGAAACCTATGCCCTGTTAGGGCGGCGGCTCGGACTCGAGGCCGTTCGCAGTTTTCGGGCTGACCTCGCGCCGCTCATCGACGTGGTGTGGGTCGACGAGGCGATCCACAACGCGGGTCTTGACTTGTTGCTCGATCGTCGTAAACGGCTGCTGAGCCTGGTCGACGCGGTGTCGTTCATCGCGATGCGCCAGAAGAACCTGGACGAGGCATTCGCGTTCGATCCCCATTTTGAGCAGGAAGGATTCTCACTGGTCGGCTGACGAGGCCAAGATGACTTCGAGAAGCCGCTCCACTCGTCGAGAGACTTCAGCTCCAACCCTGCGCCGGAGCTGGAGGCTGTGGCCGATCGTGCTGCTCATTCTCGGAGTCAGCGTCGCTGGCTGGCGACTGTATTTCAGCCCGCGCGCAGCGGATCGGTCGATCGAACCGGGACCGTCGTCGAACGTCGCAACCACGGCGGCGACGTTCACGCCAACGCAGCCGAATGCCAGGACGACACCCGGCACGCCTCCGGCGGGAATGGTCTGGATTCCCGGTGGTGAGTTTTCGATGGGCGCCGCCGAGCCGCCGGCGATGGACGATGTCGGGATGAAGGCGACAACGGATTCGCGTCCGATTCATCGCATCTATGTCGACGGCTTCTGGATGGACGCGACGGAAGTAACCAACGCGCAGTTCGCGGCGTTCGTCAAGGCGACTGGCTACGTCACGGTCGCCGAGAAAGCGCCTCGGCCCGAGGACTTCCCCGGCGTGCCGCGCGAGAAGCTGGTCGCCGGCTCGGTGATCTTCACGCCGCCGGACCATGCCGTGCCGCTCGACAACTCGCTGCGGTGGTGGGCCTACTTGCCAGGTGCGGACTGGCGGCATCCATTCGGCCCGAAGAGCGATCTCCGAGGCCGTGATCAGTACCCGGTTGTGCACGTGGCCTACCCCGACGCGGAGGCCTACGCGCAATGGGCGGGGAAGCGGCTGCCGACCGAAGCCGAGTGGGAGTTCGCCGCGCGCGGCGGACTGAGCGGCAAGCTCTATCCGTGGGGCGACACGTTTCTCCAGGATGGTCATCACATGACGAACAGCCATCAGGGCCACTTCCCGCAGGAAGACACGGCTGCCGACGGTGTCAAAGGGATCGGACCCGTGAAGCGATACGCCGCCAACAACTACGGGCTCTACGACGTCGCCGGCAACGTCTGGGAATGGGTCAGCGACTGGTATCGGCCGGACTACTACTCTCAGGTGGCCACGAGCGTCGCGCGAAATCCTCGGGGCCCCGAGTCGTCGTTCGATCCGGAGGAGCCAGGGACGCCGAAGCGCGTGCATCGCGGCGGCTCGTTCCTGTGTTCGGAGAGTTACTGCTCACGCTACATGGTCGGCACGCGTGGCAAGGGTGACGTGACGACGGGTACGAATCACCTGGGGTTCCGGTTAGTAAAGACCGCGGATGTCCCCCGCCGAATGGGGGACTAACGCCACGGATCACACGGACAACACGGATCAGGCTTATGAAAAGGTTCTAGCCATCTCAAAAACAATGCGAGCGAGCGGTTAAGACGCGTCTCGCTGCGCTTGCGGTCAATTCTGGCGAGGATTGTCGTTCGCGACGCCGCGAAGCGCGGCGAGAATCGTCTCGGCCTCGCATGGCTTACGCAGGTAGGCCACGCATCCCAGGCGTTCGGCCTGTTCACGGCCGCGGGCATCGTCAAACGCCGTGATGATGATCACAGGGAGGGTGGACCCCTCATTCCTCAGCCGGCGCTGTAGCTCGAGCCCTGACATGCCACCCAGGTGCACGTCCAGCAGCAGCCCGATGGGCGCCGCCGGCGGAGGAGAGGACAGGAACTCCTCCGCGGACTCGTAAAGCACGGGCTCGTATCCGCCAGCTCGAAGCACTCTCGCGAGAGTCTTCCGGGAGGCGGGGTCGTCTTCGATGACGACGACAAGAGGCATAGGGGTGTCTGGGTGTGTCCGCGTGGAGAGCATCAGTGTCTGCCAGCATAGGGCGGACTGCCGGGTGCGGCAATAGCACCTTGGATCGGGAGTCTGTGGCCTGCCGCAACGCGGTTCTGCTATCCCTGCGCGCCAGGAGCAACTGGAAGGCTGAACGAGACGATGGCCCCTCCGGTCGGGTTGTTGTCGGCGGCCATGCGCCCGCCGTGGGCTTCGATGATGCTGCGGGCGATCGCGAGACCCATTCCCATACCGGTACCGCCGCTCTTGGTCGTGTAAAACGGCTCGAAGATCTCCGCGACGCGGTCTGCGGCAATGCCGACGCCTCTGTCCACGGTCCTCGTCGACTGCACTGTCACACCACACCGCTGAGCTACGCGTTCTAACCCGGCGATCATGGGACACTACAGGAGACGTGGAGAGCCGTCTCCAAAGTATTCATCATGGCCGTGGCGCTTGACGTGGTGTACCAGTGGCTTGCGTTGCCGTCGATCTATCCCATCGAGTCCATAGTCACGGCTACGATTCTTGCCATCATCCCTTACGTCGCACTGCGTGGAGTGACGAACCGCGTCGCGCGGTCGCGGCTGGCGAGGCAAGCAAAACAATCGGGGAAGCTGGTGACGATATGCCTTACCGCCGGCATGGGGATCGGACTCAATGACGCAATGGCGCAGGACAAACCCAAGGAGCCGCCAGAGCTGGGCTGGTCCAACAGCACGGACCTGCCGCTGGGACGTTGGGGTTCATGGAAAGTCTTCGTGCGTTACTCACCTGTGGACCTCGACGATCGAGCGGTCACGGGCGGGGTGATGGACAAGAGCTCGATCGGCCTCAATTGGTGGGCGACCCGGCTCTGGACGATCGGTTTCGACTATGGCCTCACAGGTCTCGACAGGACCGGAGTGTACGGGCTCCGCTGCATCGCCCGGCCCATGAACAGGCAAGGTTGACATGGAAGTGCTGTTTCTCCGCGGAGCTGAAACGGCCGCTCGCCTCATCGAGGTTGCGGCCGTTCTCGTGGTTGCGTTTGGGGCGGCCGAGGCATTCGTCAAGCTCGTGCCGCTTGTCCTCAAGCCGACGGCGCCGCATGGCGCTCGAAAGACGATATGGAGACGGTTCGGCACGTGGCTGTTGCTAGGGCTCGAGTTCGCGCTCGCGGCTGACATCATCGCCAGCGTGGTCTCGCCTACGTGGGAAGACATCGGTCAGCTTGGCGCGATCGCAGTCATCCGAACCTTCCTGAACTATTTCCTCGAGCACGATCTCGAAAAGGCCGAGCGCACGGAGGAGGCGTGATGGCGACCGACGTACGTGTCGCGGCGGCGCCGACTGCTGCTACCTCGATTGTCCTGATCGGGATACCGCGCAGATCAGCGTGCTGCTCACGGTATGCGGGTTCGGCCTGCAGACGACGGCGCACGAGCTGTTGTACCTCGCGCGCCGGCCGGGCCTGTACGGCTTCGTGACCGCACGAACCTGATCACGACATATCGTGAGCCTTCGATTCGGAAGAGTGAAATTCGTTGGTGTCCGCGGACCCCAGACCGGTCCGCATGTTGCTACGCGAACTAGAAGGCTTGGGCCGATCGCACACGGCGAAACCCCAACTGCCGGCAATTCGCGAACACAGGTTCGAAGCAACCACGTCGTCGACGCTAGTCGTCAGGAGGTCGGAAAAAGCATGGCTCTCAAGGAATACAAGCCGGGCACCGCGTTCCCCGGTGTCATCGGCCGGACCTTCGACAAGTCGTCGCCCGCGTGGCCGGAACCACTGCGCTCGAAAGACGGCGCTCCAAACGTGCTCTTCATCGTGCAGGATGATACGGGCTTCGGCCAGCTTGGCTGCTTCGGCAGCCCGATCGCGACGCCGAACCTCGACGCGCTGGCCAAGGGCGGATTGCGGTTCATGAACATGCACACGACGGCGCTCTGCTCGCCGACGCGCTCGTGCATCCTGACGGGACGCAACCACCACTCGAACGCGATGTCGTGCATTACGGAGGGCTCGACCGGATACCCCGGTGGCAACGGCTACGTTCCGTTCGAGAACGGATTCCTCTCGGACATCCTCCTCGAGAATGGCTACAACACCTATTGCCTCGGGAAGTGGCACCTGGCGCCGAGCGAGCAGACGAGTGCGGCGGGGCCGTACAGCCGCTGGCCGCTCGGCCGCGGCTTCGAGCGCTACTACGGCTTCCTTGGTGGCGACACGCATCAGTACTACCCCGAGTTGGTCTACGACAACCACACCGTCGAGCCGGAGAATTCACCTGAAGAGGGCTATCACCTCACGCCCGATCTGGTCGACCATGCGATCAGCTTCGTCGCCGACGCCAAGCAGGTCGCGCCGAACAAGCCCTTCTTCATGTACTTCGCTCCCGGCGCGATGCACGCGCCGCATCATGTGCCGAAGGAATGGGCCGACAAGTACAAGGGCAAGTTCGACGAGGGCTGGGATGTCTACCGCGAGAAGACGTTTGCGCGGCAGAAGGAGCTCGGCATCATCCCGAAGGACGCCGAGTTGTCGCGCCACGATCCGGACGTTGCCGTCTGGAAAGATCTGTCGGCCGACGAGCGGAAGCTGTATGCGCGGATGATGGAAGTCTTCGCGGGTTTCCTCGAGCACACCGACCACCAGTACGGCCGCTTGTTCGAGTTCCTCAAGAGCATCGGCGAGTGGGAGAACACGCTGGTCATGTTCATCTCCGACAACGGCGCCAGCGCCGAGGGCGGGCCGACCGGTTCGGTCAACGAGAACAAGTTCTTCAACAACGTCCCCGACAACCTGCAGCAGAACCTCGCGGCAATCGACGACATCGGCGGGCCCAAGTACTTCAACCACTACTCGTGGGGCTGGACGTTTGCCGGCAACACGCCGTTCCGTCGCTGGAAGCGCGAGACCTACCGCGGCGGCGTCAGCGATCCGTTCATGGTCCACTGGCCGAAGGGGATCAAGGCCAGCGGTGAGATCAGGACGCAGTACGCGCACGCGATTGACATGGTGCCAACGGTGCTCGAGGCGCTCGGCCTCGAGGCCCCAGCCTCGATCAAGGGCGTTACCCAATCACCGATTGAAGGCCACAGCTTCGCGAACGCCTTCGACGACGCCAAGGCGCCAAGCAAGCACCTCACGCAGTACTTCGAGATGTTCGGCCATCGATCGCTCTACCACGACGGCTGGCGCGCGGTCTGTCCATGGCCAGGCACGTCGTTCACCGAATCGGGGCGTGGGTTCGGCGCGCCGATGGACGCCGCGACGCTGAGCGATCAGGACGCCAAGCATTGGGAGCTCTACAACATCGAGAAAGACTTCGCCGAGAACCACAACCTCGCGGCGTCGAACCGCGACAAGCTAATCGAGATGATTAGCCTCTGGTACGTCGAAGCCGGCAAGTACAACGTCTTGCCGATCGATTCCCGCGGGACCCTGCGTCTCGGCGAAGCGCGTCCACAGATCGCCGTCGACCGGAAGAGTTATCAGTATTATCAGGGCACGCAGACCGTGCCGACCAACGCGGCGGTGAACACCTTGAATCGCCCGTTCAGCATTACCGTCGACTGCGAGATTCCGGCGTCCGGCGCCGAAGGCGTGCTCCTCTCGCACGGCGGCAACGACGGGGGGTTCTCGCTCTACATGCAGGGCGGCAAGCTGCACTACGCCTACAACTACGTCGCCGATACGCAGTATCACTTCGAATCGAAGGACGCCGTCCCGGCTGGACGTCACAAGCTGCGTTACGAGTTCGAGCCGAGCGGAAAGCCGGATGTTGGCAAGGGGCTCGGTGCACCGGGGAAAGGCCAGCTCTACATCGACGGGAAGCTCGTCGGCCAGCTCGATCTCGCCAAGACAATTCCGCTCTGCGTCGGCCTCGGCGGGGGCATTACGGCCGGCGCGGATCCTGGCTCGCCGGTAACGGAACTCTACAAGCCGCCGTACCCGTTCACCGGCACCATTAACTCTGCAGTGATCGATGTCAGTGGTGACCTGATCAAGGACCACGACGCCACGATGCGGGTCGCGATGGCGAGGCAGTAGGTTGCCCTGACGTTACAGCGCGCGGGAAGCTAGAGGAGGTCGGTATGTCGTTCTGTCTGCGCACAGTCGTCGCCGGTGTCACGTGTTGTTCGTTCGCGTTCGGTTCCGGTAGTGCCTCTGCGCAGCAGACGACCACCTCCGAGACCAAGAAATTCGAAGTCGTCGCCGTCAATGGCAATGCGCTGGTGGTCCGGGGGCCTGCCGGCACGCAGGAGTACATCGTTCCCGATACGTTTCGTTTTACCACCGGCGGCAAGGAACTCTCGGTTCACGAGCTACAGCCCGGCATGAAAGGCACGGCCACAATCACCACGACGACGACCGTGACGCCTGTGACGGTGACGGAAGTCAAGCAGGCGACCGTGATGCAGTCGACGGGGAACTCGGTGATCGTTCGCGGCGAGAACGGCATCCGCATGTTCTCGGTCGGCGACATCAACAAGCGGAACATCACGATTCTTCGCGGCGGTAAACCGGTCGAGCTTGGTGATTTGCGCGAGGGCGATCGGCTGTCTGCGACCGTCGTCACCGAGAGGCCGCCGAAGGTGATGACCGAACAGGACGTCAAGGCGTCGATCGCGACGGCGAGTGTTCCTGCGCCGGCCCCACTCCCGCCGGCTCAGACGCCGGCTCCGGCTCCGACACTGAGGGCGGCGCCAGCCGCGAACTCGCGAGCGACTGCCACTTCAGCCGCGGCGCCGCCGGCCATACCCGCGACGGTGCCCGAGACTCGGGACGAGAGCAGCAGCGGCTTGACGTGGGGGATCGTTGGGCTGGCAGCCGTGATCGTTATCGTGTCGCTGATTTCTCGAAAGAGCGGCTCGTCGGTCTAACCCGCAGTGCAGGTCCCCGGAGACGGCCGACTACCTGCTCTTGACGAAGGCGAGGCTCCGGCCGTCAGGGGACAGGGATGGTTGACCGCAGTTGATGCCATCGCACTTGCTGACGTTCTGCGGCGGCGTGCTGCCTCGTTGAAGGTAGACATCGGTCCATTCGAGCTTGCGCGACATGCCCTGTTTGCTTTCGGTCTTCGTATACACGGTCGCGTTGCCGTAGACGCGATCCTGCGCGCGGACCTGCGCGAGCACCGCGCGCTCGTCGGCGGACTTCGGATCGTACGGCAACGGCGACATCGTCTTGCTTTTCAGCGACGCCACTGCCATCGGTGGCTGCCCGGCCGGAGCGTCCACGAGCACGACGAGATCGTCCGGATTCTGCGCGTCGAATCCGACCAGCTTGATAGCGCCAGCCGCTTTCGCTTC
Organism: uncultured Acidobacteriota bacterium; assembly: GCA_963773005.1. Classification (GTDB taxonomy): domain Bacteria; phylum Acidobacteriota; class Vicinamibacteria; order Vicinamibacterales; family 2-12-FULL-66-21; genus DATBJJ01. The sequence goes on along the minus strand of CAVYZR010000006.1, from coordinate 368,690 downwards.
GACGGTGCTCGCGCCGTCCGCCTGGATTCGGACGATGGCATCTCCCTTGAGCGCGTAGATGCTCCGATCCGCTGGTGAGAACACGGGTGATCGGTACCCGCCGTCGGTGGTCAGTGCCCGCGCCGTCTGCTGGTCGAGGTTGGCAATCCAGATATCTCCCGGCGCCAGTTCATCTCCTGGCGCCCGCAGTTGCGAAGGCGCGGCGGTCAGGCCGGCGATGCGGAGCAGCTTGGCGAGCAGCGATTCTTTTGCGAGCAGGGTGGGAGTGGCCGATGCGACAACCCAGACCACAGCACCGACGGCGGCGACGCATCTGGACATCACCATTGTTCATTGACCTCCTGCCTTGGATCCGAAGAGCGTAGGAAGAATACGATCGAATGCCACGATCTCGAATCGGTCCTCAGGCGTGTGTTGCACCGTCACGAGCGCTCGGCGGGCTCCCTGCTGACTGCGAACGAGGTACGTCACGCCTTTCTGCCCGTCCCACACCAGCCAGGCCTCGTCGCCGTTGGTCAGCGGCGCGTTGCCGACAGCCGCGACTCGGGGCACCGCCTTGTCGACGATGAGGATTCCGTAGTTGATCGGTAGCAGGAGGCACTGCACGACTGCGAGAAACAGGAGCAGATTCTTCAGGAATGGTGAGACGGTCTGGTTGCCACCCGCTCGAAGCCAGGCAAGGATGGCGACGGGAATGGCGCTCGCCGCGACCAGCCCGGCGAAGTACAGCGGCATGAGCTGATCGTCGAGCAGCAGCGCCACCAGCCAGGCCGGCTCCGCTGGCAGATTGCGAGCCAGCAGCAGGTTGCTGAAGAAGAAGCACTGCCGCATCACGAACTGAATCATGAAGACGGCAAAGACAATTCCAAAGAGGACCATCGCCCGTGGTTTGAGCACGACGTCAATGCCGAACAACTTTCCTGCGCCCCAGGCAACGGCCGCCACCGGAAGCGCGAGCAGGAGGATGCTCGGCACTGCGGCCACGAGATAGACGATGAACCTCGCGCCGGTGAACCAGTAGCGCTCATCGACGACGGCCAGGTCCGTGCTGATGCCCATCGCGGTGAGATGAAAGCGCAGCGTGAGGTAGCCGACGACGTATAGGAGGACGTTGCCGAGAACCATATACGTCGTCCAGTCGCCAGACAGCGCCTTGACCCTCGCGCCGAGATCCTGCAGGAAATCTGTCATTTCTTTATCTATCGACCGATCGTGCCAAAAGCTGCCCAGTAATAAGGATGACGGTAGTTGGGCGTGTTCTTGACCTTGAGCAGCGCGGTTCGCGCGGCGGCGGCAGGCGGCTGCGTGAGCGCCGCCTCGTAGAAGGCCTGCATCCACAGGGCGGTTGCCGCGGAATCCACCTCCCAGTACGACAGCACCAGCGTGCCGGCACCCGCGTAGATGAGCGCCCGGACCATACCCAGGATCTCGTTGGTCTTTGTCGCCTGTGCGCGACCGGTCTCGCACGCGGAGAGTACAACGAGGCGGCTACGCTCGAGCGGCAGGCCAAACATCTCAGCTGCAGTCAACCGGCCGTCGTCGTTGGCGCCGCGCGCGAACTGCAGATAGGACAGCATCGGCTCGGCGGCATCGAACTTTCCGTGCACGGAAAAGTGAACCACGTCGACGTCGCGGACCAATGTCTTGACGTCGGCTTCGCCCGCGAGTTCGTCCACGACGACCGTGGCGCGCCCGGGAAACAGCTTGGCGATGGCCTGGACTTCCGGCCCCGCGGCCGTGATGCTCGGGTCCGCGATTGCCAGGAGCCGTCCGCCTGCCAAGCCGGCCGGCCGCGCGAGTCCGAGCAGCACCGTCGCGCTAGGTGCATAGGTAATCTGAAATCGCTCGCCGAGGTACCGTCCATCAGACGGATCCTTAAACACCTGGAACGGCACGTAATGAAGTTCGTCGTGGGGGATCACGACCAGCCGGTCGCTCTTGATCATCGGCAGCAGCGGCGCGATCAGATACAGGAACAGCTGCTGCGCGGTCGTCTCATCGAATGGCGCGTTGCGGTCCGCGAGGCTCTTCTGCAGCGACGCGACCTTGTCGACGAGGTGATCTCTTGGCAAGAAGACGTTGCGAACGGTTATCGCCCCGGCAGTGATGTGCCAGACGTAGACGCCATCGTCGTCAGTAACGAGGTACTGCAGCATCTCGTAGCGCTCGTCGCGCATCGACTGCTGCAGCGACTTGAGGCTGGCCGGTGTCGATGTCAACAGGTTCTGCAAGCGTGGCGCCTCGACGGCCATGCGCGTCGCGACCTGTTCGTACTGAGATTCGAGCGTCCGGATCTCCGATTGCAAACGGGCAATTGGGGTCGCGTTCTTGGCGGCATCGGCCTGGCTCGCGAGCTCGAACAACCGGCCTTGCGCGTCGGCGATCTGGGAGCGAAGCAACGCCGATTCCGCAAGGATCTTCTGCTCGAGCGGACGTCCTAGCCCAGGTTGGCGGGTCGCAAGCAGATCGGACAGCGCCCGCGAGCGCGAGCGTTCGAACATCTGGAACGCCTCCGCGTATCGCTTGTGCGCGAGCAGCTGCCGGACCGCCGCATAGTAAATACTCATGCGGTCCTCGAGCACGGTGCCGCGGGCGCGGTCGTCTCTGAGCGCGCGGCGGTCGCGTTCGAGGCCATCGATGGCCTTCAAGTAGGAATCGAGCGCCGCGTCGTGCTTCCCGCTCATCTCGTTCAGCTGGCCCTCGACGAAGTCATTCAGCTGCTTGACGAGTGGCTGTTCGACTCCACCTAAACCTTTCGGCAAACGCCTGTTCTCTTGGTAGTACGCCAGTACAGGTGGTGGAATGTCCTGACCCTCAATGGCGAAGCGCTCTGTAACCAAAACGTCGTCCACGGTCTTGGGGCGGAAGGCGCTGTCAAACCCGGCAGAAGTCTTCTCGTTGAACTGAGCCAGCTGATAGTGGAGGTCTACGTTTTCGAGCTCCTGCTCGACGTTTCTCGCGAGAGCGAGGAATTGCGGTTGCTTGACAAGAGCCAGAGCCTGCTCGAGATCGGCACGAGCGCGATTCAGTGCCTGCTGGCAGGCCTCGAAGGCTCGCTTCACATCGCACCGCTCGACCAACTTCTGATAGACCTCCGCCCGTCCAAGATAGGCGTAGTGCAGCTTCAAGGGATCGCGGGCCTTCAGGGCGACCGACACGTCACGATTGAAGGTATCGCTCGCACCGGCGAGATCGAGTTGCTCGACCTGCACCGTCCCGAGTGTCTCGAGCGCATGGGCGAGCAGGTCGTTGTCGCCGGACTTTTCGGCGAGTTGCACCGCGCGGCGAGCGTCGGTCGCGGCCTGACCAAGATTTCGTCGTGACGTGTCCGACCAGGCCTTCCACGTCAGGGCCTCGGCCTGCCGTCCTGGGCTCGCGGCCCGCAGCGCCGCTTGTTCCGCGAGCTCATAGAAGGGAATCGCGCGATCCCATAGACCTTGCAAGCGGGAGCAATGACCTTGCTTGATCAGACCAAGCGCGAGCGGAAGCCAGTCTCCGCGCGCGGCAAGGATCTGGTTGCTCGCAGCCAGCTCGGTCTCGGCCTGTGTGAGGTCGGGCTTATGGGATGCCAGGTCCCCTGTCTGGCGGGCGAGGTCGACGACCGCGTCGATACGCTGGATCGCGCGCCGCTGGAGCTCGAGCGGGTCTCCCTGCGGCGCGGCCGGCAGTGCAAAAGCGGGAAAGACACACCAGCACAGAACGCCGGCGGCGAGGGCGGAACGGCGTCGCAGACACACGATCGCCTCCAATCGTTCTTGACGGCTAACTGTCGCGAGCACCGCTCTACTGAATAGAACGCAAGCCGGGCATCAAGCGAACACGCGATGGCCTACGACGGAATCCGACCGCCCACCGCGAGCAGCTCCCGCAGCTTATCGACGTCCGGGGGCTTGACGACGAGATGGTCGAAGCCGGCGTCGCGAGACCGCTCGGCGGTGAAGAGTCGTCCTGAATGGATCAGGCGCTCACAAAGAAAGAAAGACGGTCGGAGAGAAAGCACAGGCTGGTCATCCACATCAGCAGCGCATCCGCTCGCGCACGGCCGGGGCCGTCCATCGACGGGACCGCGTCGAGAAGCGCCGTCACCCCAGGTGTTTGTGTGCCCCCGGCTTGACGGCAGGCGTTGTTTCCGCTGTACCCTGTGACCACAAATTGCGAGGGAGAACCGGACATGAAACGAAGCACTTTGCTCGTCGGCGCAGCAACGCTCTTGATTGGGACTGCCGCAGGCGCACTCTGGGCGCAGCAGCAGCCGCAAGGCCCGCAGCCTTTCTTCGTCGGCAATCGCCTCGGCCTGCCGATCAATCCCGCTGCGGATGGGGCCTTCGAGCCGACCTCCTCGAATGTGAAGGTCTACGGCGCGATCTACTCAGCCGAAAGCTGTTCGTACGACGCCGAGCGAGACGTCATCGTCGTTCCCAATCGCGGCGTCCCGCAGAACGTTCAGACCAACAACGCCTGGGTATCGTTCATCAATCATGACGGGTCGGTGCACACCGCCCGCTGGCTCGGCGTCCAGAATCCAGGCGAGCAGCGCTCGACCCTCACGCCGCCGCTCGTGCTGAACGAGCCGTACGGCAGCGACATCGCCAACGGCATGCTCTATGTGGCCGATCGCGACGGCGGCACGACGCCGACCGAGCCGTCGGTCGCCGTCATTCGCCGGTTCAATCTCAAGACCGGCGCGCCTGCCGGAGAAACCCGCGTCGAGAAATCCGCCTGGCTCAACGACATCGAGGTTGCCGACGATGGGACGATTTACGCGACGCAGACCGGCGTCGGCGGTCAGACGCCCGATCCCACGAGCTGGCAGGTATGGAAGATCACCCGTGACGGCGCCGTCTCGATGTTCCTTCAGGGAGCGCCGCTCCGCCAGCCGAACGGCATCGCGTTCGACCCGCAGGGCAACATCGTGGTCGTCAACATCGGCAACAACGAGGTGCTGACGTTTTCACCTGGCGGCCAGCTCGTAAAGACCGAGACCGCGGCGCAGGCCGGCAACGATGGCCTGGTGATCATGCCCGACGGGACCAAGTATGTGAGCAGCGTGCTGAACGGAGGCGTGTCGCGCATTCGCGCCGGCCAGCCCGCGGAACTCGTCGCCCGGAACATCCCGAACGCGGCGTCGATGTGCTACGACGCCGGGGCCAAGCAGTTGGTGATTCCGATGAATCCGAACAACGGGCTGGCGTTCGTGCCGTTGAACTAGGGCCACGGATACGCGCCGCGGATCAAACGCCACAGATCACACGCCACGGATCACGCGCCGCGGATCACGCGCCACCGATCACGCGCCATGGATCGCCACGGATCACACGGATGACACGGATTTCTGGGAGACTCCGTGATTTCGGTGTAATCCGTGGCGTGTAATCCGTGGCTTGGAAAACCGGCGGCGGAGCTCAGGCTCTGCTCGGAATACGCTTCGGCGTTGATCCGCACCTAACGACCGCGCATCACCCGCGGGCACTTACCTTGTCAGCGTCCGCTGCAATTCCATGTTAGCTACTTTCCGGTGAAGAAATGACCGCGTAACTGGCTGAGTTCTAAGGGTGGCCGGCGGCCGGCCGTGACCAAATGGTTCGTTCTGCATTGCCTCGATCGATCCGTCGTACTACACTGCCCGCGCGTGAGGATGCCATCAAAGGAGCGGGCATGGTTCAGCGCCGAAAGCGAGATCGGAGTCTGTTCGAAGTCTTGTTGCCCGACGGGCACAAATTGTGGCCGGATTGGCTGCGGAAAATCGACGCATTGCTGGAGGACGACGCGGTGATTGAGGTCGTCGCGAAAGCCCTCGAAGCGCGCTGGCCGCAGAGTCGCCGCCGCGGCCGCCCGGGCACGCCGGCCGAGGTTGTCATCCGGATGCTGATTCTGAAGCATCTGTTCGATTGGAGCTACGACGACCTGGAGCGCGAGGTGCGCGCCAATTTGGTCTATCGGATGTTTACCCGCATCGATGCCGACGAGGTGCCAGACGCGAAGCCGATCCTGAAGATCGCGCGCGCGCTCGGCCCGGACGTCATCGAGCAGTTGCATCGACAGGTCGTCGACGTCGCGAAGCGTGCCGGGGTCACGCACGGCCGCCGATTTCGCATCGACACCACGGTCGTAGAAACGAATGTCCACTACCCGACCGACAGCTCGCTCTTGCAAGACAGCATGCGTGTGCTGACGCGCACGATGCTGCGCGCCAGTGCCGCGTTGGGGGACCAGCCAGGTTGCGTCCGCGATCGGCACCGCAGCGTCGGTCGTCGCGTGTTGATCATTGGCCGACAGGCACGGAGTCCCGAGACCCGCGATGCGCTGGTCCGCAGCTATCGCCAGCTGATGGCCACGACACGCGCGGTCGTCCGCGATGCGACCACCATGGTGCACCGCATCAGCCAGCGCCTCCGACATGTGTCGTCGTCGGTGGTGGCGACGTTGACCGGGGCGCGCGCGCGCCTGCAGCAGATGCAGCCGCTCGTGACGCGCGTCCTTGCGCAGACGCGGGCACGGTTGCTTGGCGGGGATACGCACGTGCGTGACAAAGTGCTCAGCGTCTTTGAGCCGCACACGGAAGCCATTCGGAAGGGCAAGATTGCGAAGCCGACGGAATTCGGCAAGCTCGTCACCATCCAAGAAAGCGAGCATCAGATCATTACCGCCTACGAGGTCCATGCCATACGCCCCCCGGACATGACCCTGTGGACACCGGCGCTCGATCGGCACATCGCGATCTTCGGCCGCGCGCCGGATCTCGCCGCGGCGGACCGTGGCTTTGCCTCGCGTAAAAATGAAGAGGCGGCGCTGGCGCGTGGCGTTCGGCGCGTCGTATTGCCTCGACCGGGTAGGAAATCGCCGGCCCGGCGCGCGCATGAGCGGCAGCGCTGGTTTCGTCGCGGACAACGCTGGCGCGTCGGCTGCGAAGGCCGCATCAGTGTGCTCAAGCGACGGCATGGTCTGCGACGCTGTCGGTATCGTGGCGCGGACGGCACCGCTCGCTGGGTTGGGCTCGGCGTCATCGCAGACAATCTGGTGAGCACCGCGACCTTCTTGAACGCGCGGGCTGCAGCCTAACGAAAACAGATGAATGCACCAATCGGACACCAAGCCGGCCGCGCGATCGGCAGAAGAACGGGCCGTGAGCGGTCATTTCTTCACCAGAAAGTAGCTAGCGCCACCGCAGCACACCGCTTTGAAGGAGGCGTCCCCGGCATGTCCCACAGCAGCCTGGCACCAATCCACTGCCACGAGTCCGTGACTACCGGCGAATCGCTCAAGTTCAACTAGCCCAGATGGCGTTTCGACCAAAGGTACCAAGAGCGCTGCGACCAGTTCGATCTGGCGCCAGTCATCCTCTCGGAGTTCGACTTCGCTGCCGTCCGCATCAGCCCCGTCTGACGTCGGAAGCTGTTCGCATATCGTTGGCAGAGAGAACAAGAGTGCTTGCGGATCTACCCACTCAACGGGTGTAGGCGAAGGACAAGACGTTTCGTTTTCTCGTACATGTCTCGCGTCATCGGGTCAGCACTTACAACGGACCACTCGGCCTTGCCCACGTACATGGTCGTGCTCGCAACGAACGACATCGGCAGGGCGGTGGCGTCAAGCTTGGCACACCGAGTGTGGGACCGGAGCGGTCGTCGACCAACCTGACCTGCACCTTACGCGAGAAGAATCCCAATAACGTCCGCCGCGGTCTGCCGCCACGCGCGTCCCGCTTGTCCGCGGTTCTCGCTCCTCACAAGTCGCGTAGCGTGACCGTCGAACGCTCGCGTGCATCGAGGCCGTGCGTTCAGAGAGCTTCGCCACTACGGCGTTAGTCGCGACTAGTCTTTGAAATCGCTAGTCGCGTACCGAAGTGCTGAGCTGACTGACTCAGTGTGACGCCCAGCTCGGCCGCGGTGCGTCGTCCTAACAGATCGTCACATCTACGAGCACGGGTGTTGGACTACTCTGTTGGGATCAACTCAAGGAGGAACAGATGCCCCCAAAGACATTGGCAATGCGGCGCGCATCTCTCGGCGACGTCTCGCGTCGGGACTTACTCACTGGAGCGCTTGCTGGAGCGGCGGCCTTCGCCGCATCAGGGTCAGTAGCTGGCAGCGCGCGAGGAGGTAAGGCTAAAAGCCTGGCCTACGTCGGCTGCTATACACCTAACGGTCTGGGGATTTACTTGTTCGGCGTCGAAGCGGACGGCGATCTCAACCCGATCAAAGTCTTTACGACACCGAATCCTTCTCCCACCAGCGTGTCCGCAACCAACCCGTCCTGGTTGGCGTTTAATCCGACCCAGACCCATCTCTATGTCGCCAATGAGATCGGCAATTTCGATGGCATGCCGGCTGGCGCGGTCAGCGCTTTCTCTGTCAACCAGGGTGATGGCGAGCTCACGTTCCTGAACACGGTCAGCTCCGAAGGCGGGGGACCGGCTCACTTGAGCGTGGACCCGTCAGGTAACTACGTCCTGGTGTCGAACTACGGCGGCGGAAATTGCGCGGCCATTCCTATCCTCGCTAATGGCTCGCTCGGGTCGGCGACGGATGTGCAGGCGGACGTCAACACGTGTACGTCCGGTCCCTGCCCCCTTGGACCCACCATCGCGGCGAACGCGCCTCCAGGCAGTTTCGCCAGAAGCGGACACGACGCGCCGCATGCCCATATGATCGAGACCGATCCGGCGGGGAACTTTGCCATTGCGACGGATCTGGGTCTCGATATCGTGATCATCTGGACCTTCGATCGCACGAACGGCAAGCTTCTCGCTCCCAAGACGTTCCCGACCTCTCCCGGCGCCGGCCCGCGGCACTTCGCGTTCCATCCCAACGGTGCATGGTTCTATCTGCTGAACGAAGAGTCGTCCACGCTTGCGTTTATGCGATACAACTCGACGACGGGCTCCCTGCGGCTGGTCGATGAGATATCGACGCTTCCGGAGGGCTTCGTCGGCACGAATTTCACTTCGGAAATCATGGTCTCGCCGAATGGGTCGTTCATCTACGCAGCCAACCGCCTCCACGACACGATCGCGATTTTTAGTATCGAACGGGGCGGACATCCGGAACTGATCGATGAAGAGTGGACGCGGGGCGATTATCCACGCAGTTTCAACATCGATCCCACCGGACGGTACATGTATGTTTGCAACCAGAGAAGCGACGCCGTCACCACATTCAAGGTGTTGGGAAACGGGCACCGTTTGAGGTTCGCGAATCGGTACACGCCAGTCGGCAGTCCAGCGGCGATCGTCTTCCTCTAATCGCCCAGTTGCCCCGGGCAGTCGGCAATGAGCCGCGCTGCCCGGGGCCGGCGACCTACGCTTCTTCGCGCTCTGATCAAATGAAAGGCTCTTGACTGAATGAGTCGGAGATCAGAACCGTACCCGCACGCCGGCCCACGCCCTGAGCGGGGCGCCGGGCGCTAGGAAGGTCGTCTGACGCACCGGGAACTCGCCATCGATCGGAGGGAACGGGCGGGCGACGAACCGGCCTGACGACGTGAAGCCGGTCGGCCCGAGTTGCGCGGCGGTCGAATACTCGGTGTCGAAGAGGTTGTTGATCTGTCCGATGACGTGCAGCCAGCGGGTCAACCGATAGCGAGCCCCAAGGTTGACGATCGCGTAGCCATCGGTCGATCCGACGCCGAGATAGTACTCATCGTCTGGTTGGTGCAGGTTGTTTTCGTTGCCGCGGGCATACGCGCCGCTCATCGCGATCAAGTTGACGTCGAGCGCCAGCCGTGACGTCACTTCGATGTCGGCAAACGCCTTGAACTGATGCTTCGGGACGAGCGGCATTCTGTCCCCGGGCGTGATTTCGATCGCGCCTTCCAGGCCGGGTTCGCCATCCTCGGCGGCGTCGTTCGAGCTGTTGCTCTCGCCGTTGACCGTCTCGACGCTTTCGAATGTCGCGTCGAGCAAGGTGTAGCCGAGGCCAAACGTCGCTCGTCCAGCCCGTCCCTGGGCGCCCAGCTCGAAACCCTGGCGGCGCGTCTTGCCGAAGTTTCTGAAATAACCGAAACCGGTCTGCTCGGACATGACAAAGAGAATGTCGTCGCGGTTGGCGGCGGTGAAAAACCCCGCGTTCCAGGCGATGCGTCGATAGGCGCCGCGAGCGCCGCTTTCGAATGTTCGGGTCACGACCTGTTCGAGCGGCGGGTCGCCGGCCATCGCATTCGGAAGCCGGCACGGTTTCTCGGGGTCGGCGCAACCGAGCTCGATGGATGTCGGGGCGCGGCTCCCTTCGTTGTAGCCCGCGTAGACGTTGACGGATCGAGGGAGATCGATCGTGACCCCGGCCGCCGGGTTGAAGCGGGCGAAGTGGTGATCGCCATCGAGCGATCCAGGACCGCCGCCTGGCTGAATCCGGTCGCGGTTGTCAATAGAGGTGTGGTTGTAGCGTCCCGCGAGCGACACGTGGACGCGTGAACCAATCGGCAGCGTATCGGCCGCGAAGAGGCTCCACGTCGTAACGGTGCCGTCGAGATCGACTCGTGTGTCGAAGGGCTCGCCATCGATCTCGCCGCCGCTGACGCCGTCGCCGAACGCGTCGAGGCCGGTGACGCTGCGATCGGGATTGAGGTAGCCGAGCTCAGTCGACTGCGCGAAATCGACGCCGCTCGCCTCGAAGCCGCCGCCAGCGGTGAAGATGTTCTCGCGCGACGCCAGCGGGTCGCGCCGCGTCAGCTGCGCGAACGCTCCGCCACTCTGCTGCCCGGCCTGGGTCCGGTTGATGAGCCCATTGCATTTCTCCGCTGGCTCATCGTTGGCGAGTACGTTGTCGATGCAGCGGCGGGAAGGGAACGGCGTGTTCTCGGCATTCTCGCCGGGCGCATAGACATTTTGATCGAGCGACTCCTCGTTGATGTCGCCGTTGAGCGTTCTCGTCTGGATGTCGCGGAAGAAGCCTTCGGCCTGGAGCGACGTCCGGGGGTTGACGCGAATCCGCGAGGTCACGTTGACCAGCGTCGATCGGTTGTCGGTCGTGTCCGGCTTCGTGTAGACGCTGTCGTAGGCGCCCTCGAGCAGCTCAAAGTCCTGGAGCCCATTTCCGGTCAGCGAGTTGTTCGCCTGCGCGACCGACACGTTCAGCTCGCGGCCCTCCCGCTTCCATCCGACCTTGCCAAAGAGCTGCCGAACGTCGGACGGCGAGTCGTCTCGCCAGCCGTCCTCTCCGAACAGGCTGCCGGCGAGATACCAATGAAAGACCGACGAGGCGTTGTGGCCACCGTACTCGATGTCGACGGCTCGCCGTACGTCGTTGCCGTAGGTCGCCTGGACCATCGTCCCGACCGTCGAGAGCCCGTTCTTCGTCTCGAGCGCAATCGCGCCGCCGAGCGTGTTCAATCCAAAGAGCGGGTTGGAACCCGGCATCAAGGTCACGGTCGAGATCGCGATCCGGGGAATGAGATCCCAACTCACCACTTCGCCGAAGGGTTGGTTCATCCGCACCCCGTCCATGTAGACCGACAGGCCCTGCGGCGTGCCTAGCAGTGGCGAGGCCGTGTAGCCGCGGAAATTGACGTCGGGCTGAAACGGGTTGTTCTGAATATCGTTGACGAAGACGCCGTTCATCCGGCGATTCAGGAAGTCGGCGATGTCCGCCGCGCCGCTCGCCTCGATGTCCCGGGCCGTCCCGGTTTGTACCGGCGCAGGAATCGTCATGATCGGCACCTCGATGCCCGGGAGTTGCGTCGTGCCGGTCACCGTGACATTGAACGTCGGAGAAGGTAATGGAGGTTGTTGGGCCGACGCGGCAGTCGCCAGAAAAAACATAGGGCTGACGATCAGGAGCCAATCTTTCGACACGAATCCTCCCAGGGCGCCGCCATTGGCCCCTATAGGACATATGCTGACGTCGACAGATCTGTTCACGGTATTTTTTGGAGGCCTGGAATCACCGCCCGCGACGATACAATTCCCAGCTACACGCATGGCTTCTTCGAAACCAGAGTTGTCGAACACCTTCGCCCTCGCCGTGGCTCGGAGGGATGCGCCAGAAATCGTCGAGGCCCATGACGAGACGCTGCGGCTGTTCGATGCGCACGGTGCTCGATTGCGCCGCTACGTCAAGTCGTGCGGCCTCTCTGGCGACGCGGCTGAAGATGTTGTGCAGGAGACGTTTCTCTCGCTCTTCAGGCATCTGTGCCTGGGGCGCCCCAGAGACAATCTGACCGCTTGGCTCTTTCAGGTCGGCTACCGAACCGCAATCAGGCATCGTCAGCGAGAGAAGAAGCGGACCACTCTCGAGGATCCGCTGGATCCAATCCTCGAGGACGCATTGCCCGACGGCGGGAATGACCCGGAGGCGTCGCTGTTCGAGCGCGAGCGTCGACAACGATTGCGGAATGTCGTGAACGCGCTCCCCGAACGTTCCCGGCAGTGTTTGCTCCTGCGGGCGGAAGGCCTGCGCTATCGGGACATCGCCGGCGTGCTCAAGGTCTCGCTCGGCGGAGTCGCGAAGTCAATCGACCTCGCGATCAGGCGACTGTCGAGCGCCGGCAAGGAGTAACCTCATGCGGGATAGCCTCACGCATCCTTCGGACGCCGATTTACTCATTGCCGCCGACAGCGGCACTGCGGACGAGCATGCGACTGTCCTCTCCACGCATCTGCGCGAGTGTTCGATCTGCGGCGAACGGCTGGCCCGGCTCGCAGGCATGATGTCCGAAGCGGCGTCGCTCTGCGGCCGGGAGGCCAATGGCCCCGCGTGGGAGGAATCGCGAAGCCGCGCGCGCCTCGCGCATGCACTGTCGGCGGCGTCCGACGAGTGGCAGCAGTCTTTGATCGTCCGCCTGCGCCTCGCCCTTCCCGGAGTTGGCCTCCGCGCAACGATGCCGCTCGTCGCTTTGCTGGCGAGCGTCACGATACTCCTGGTTCAGGCGGTGGGCCCGTTGTCATCGGACCAACTGACCGATGACGCCGAGAGCGCCGCTGTTCTGCCCATCCGGTCACTGACGCCAGGGGCGGTCACTACGACGAGCGCGGCGGAACTCTGCGCTGGCGTCGAGCCGTCACGACGGGTCACCGACGATGTTCGAAAGCTCGTGATTCGCGACTATCAGATGGGGGGTGTGCCCGAGAGCGCGTACGAGCTCGACGCGCTCATCACGCCGGAGTTGGGTGGCAGCACCGACCGCAGGAATCTCTGGCCGCAACGTTACGAATCGCCCGTGTGGAACGCGCGAGTGAAGGACGAGCTCGAACGCTTGCTTCCCCGACTGGTGTGCGAAGGCAGGCTCGAGCTCGCTCGCGCGCAACAGGAGATTGCCCGGGACTGGATCGCGGCCTACAAGACCCATTTCAGGACATCCGTGCCTCTCAAGTCCCATGTAATGGGTCCAGCGCCGAAGGACGATGATGAGCTGGAGATTGTTCCTGCGGTCTACAGCGTGTTTGCGTCGTCGTCACTCGTGGTTCGCAATCTCTACACATCCGCTCGATAGAGTCGCCCAACTCACGACCAGGCAGCGACAGATCGTCGCGACCGCTTGCGTGGGAGAGGGAGCGAGATGTGGAATTACCAGTCAACCCCGACCGACGAACGTTTCTCCGGCGTGGCGCCATGGGCGCAGGTGCAGTCTGGATGCTGTCATTGCAGGAGCTGTCGGCGCGCTCCGGCCATCGCGGAATCCGCGTCATCGACGGCGTCAGTCCGTACGGGCCGATCGGCCCGAAGAAGGACGAGACGACCGGCCTCGAGTTGCTGAAGCTGCCCGATGGCTTTCGTTACTGGTCGTACAGCTGGACCGGCGACGAACTGTCCGACGGCGTGCGCTGCCCGAATCTCCACGACGGCATGGCCGTCGTCGACGACTGGCGATCGTCGGACAGCGAGCCGAAGGTCGACCCCGAGTTGGGTGACGGGAGCAAGTTCGGCGATAACGACAAGCGCTACGACGATGACGACTACCGCAGGCCGCGCACCGGGAAAGTGATTCTCGTCCGCAATCACGAAGGGGACGTTGGCCCGACCTATCTGGCCGAGCGGCCGGACATCACATACGCCCCGACTGGCATGCCGACCGGAAACGGCGGCACGACGAATCTCGTCTTCGATACGAAGCGCGGCAAGTGGCTGGCATCCTGGGCGAGCCTTGCCGGCACGGTGCGGAATTGCGCGGGGGGCGTCACCCCGTGGGGCAGCTGGTTCACCTGTGAGGAAACGGCCGCGGCGGGACACGGCTGGGTCTTCGATGTCGGCTTCCGGAAAGGGAACACGACGCCGCTCATCGAAATGGGGCGCTTCTCGCACGAAGCGCTGATGGTCGATCCGCGCTCGGGGATTGTCTACGAAACCGAGGACGCCGGAAATTCCGGGCTGTTCAAGTTCGTGCCGTATCGGACCGGCCAGCTTGACCAGGGCGGCCGGCTGTACATGCTCGCCATAAAGGATGAACCCAACCTCGATCTCGGTAAGTTCTGGAAGATTGGGACCTGCTGGGATACGCGCTGGGTGCGCATCGACGATCCCACGGCGGCCACCGAATCGTGCTACGCGCAGGGTGCGGCCAAGGGCGGCGCGCGCTTCAGCCGGCTCGAAGGCGCGTGGTGGGGCGACCGCTCGGGATACTTCCTCTCGACCAACGGCGGCAGCGCCGGCGAGGGTCAGGTGTTCGAATACGATCCACGCGACGAAACGCTGAAGGTGATTTACGACGCGCCAAATGCGAACAGCTTGGACAACCCCGACAACATGACGGTGACGCCTCGTGGCGGCCTGTTGCTCTGCGAGGACGCTGCCGGAAATGGGTTCACCGAAGGGGAGAGGCTCGTTGGCTTGACACTCCACGGGCAGGCATTCACGTTCGCGATGAACAACATGAACCTTGCGACCAGCTACAACGACGCTGTGGCAGCAGGCGACTATCGCCAGTCGGAATGGGCCGGTGCCTGCTACAGCCCGGACGGCGGCTGGCTGTTCGTGAACATCCAGACGCCCGGAGTGACGTTCGCGATTACCGGGCCGTGGGGACACGGGCCACTGTGATTCGCACGTGAGCTGATGCGATGCCCGGCTGCAGTCCGGCAGCCGGGCGCGTCTCTCCTATCGATCGGTTGGCAGGGACGCCTCGCGGCGTTTCTGGACGTCCGCCACGAAGCGCGACGAATTCCGGGCGGCGACGAAATGGCTCGAGCAGCGGATCGCGTTCGAACCAGGGCACGCAGGCGAACCCGGTGTCGGCGGCGGTCTTCAGCCAGCGAGCGGCCGCGTTGTTGTCGCCGAGTTGCGCGTAGGCGACGCCGATGCTGTAGGCGACGTGATGGTCGCGATACTCTCGCGCCTGAACCCGCTCGAGGTGCCGGCGTGCGGCCGCCGTCTGGCCCTGCGCCGCCAGGATGCCGGCAAGCGCCGCGGCGGCGCGCGACGACGAGCTTGGCGATGGATGCGCAGTCAGCGCCTCGAGCATCGAACGGGCCCGTTCGACATTTCCCGAGTAGTAGTAAGCCAAGGCCAGGTAGGTGTCGCCTAGCTCCTGGCTGCTCATGCGGCTGACGTCCTCCAGGTGCGCCCGAGCCGGTGCGAAGTTCCCGGAGAAGAGGGCAATGATGCCCTCATTGCGGATCGGGTCGATGAGGTCGGCGCCGCGAAGCCTTCGACCTTTGTCGGTCTCGATGAGCGCCTCCTCGAAGTACCCGAGATGGTAGTAGGCGGCGCCGATGAAGAAATGCGCCTGCTCGAGGTTCGGGTTCAATACCAGCGCGCGCTGGCTGGCGCTCATGACCGTGGCCCAGTCGAATTCGCGCTTGCGCGCCGCCGCGGCCCTGGCGAGGTGTGCCTCGGCGAGGTTGGGATCGAGATGCAGCGCGGTCCGCACCTCGGCCTCCGCACGCTCGCCCCATCGCTCGGCCTCGCCCGATGGGGCGAACCGCAGGAACATGTCCGCGCAGGCCATCGCGAGGCCTGCGCGAGCCAGCGCGTACGCCGGGATCCTTCTCGAGCGCTATCTCGAAGTGCTCGATCGCCCGGCGCGTGGCCTCAGGCGTGTAGCGCACCAGATTCGGCCCGGCCGCGCAGGTAGTCCTCGTAGGCGGCGGCGTTACTCGTGTAGCGGCGCCGCAGCTGTTCCTGCTCGGCAGCGGCGAGTCGAAGATCGAGCGCGTCGACAATCCGCTCGGCGATGACATTCTCCAGGCTGAACAGCTCATCGGCGCGAACCCGAAGGGGTTCAGACCAGATGGCGTCGCCGCCGCGCGCGTCGCTGAGCCGCGCCGTCACGCCAACCTGGTCGCCGCTTCTCGTCACTTCGCCGCTGAGGATGAGTGTCGCGCCTGACGAGCCGGCGGCGGCATTCAGACTCGACGATCGAGGTGCCAGCGACGCGGGTTCATCCGCGCTCGTCTGGTGGATGGACACCAGCCGTTGGCCTCCGAGCCGTCTGGAGATCGCGTTAGCGAGACCAGCGCCAAGTGCCGGATCGGTTCCGGACGCGGTAAATGGTGGCAGTTCGGAAACGGGCTTCGGCTCTCCGATCCACTCTCCACGCCTTTCAACAGGAGCGATAAACCGGTAACCGCGGCGGGGCAGTGTCTGGATGAAGCGCGGCGATTCCGCTGCGTCACCGAGCGCTGCGCGCAGCTCCTTGATGCTGTGGTTGACGCCCTGCTCGTAGTCGACAAACGTCTCGTCCCCCCAGAGCCCTCGTTGAATCTCGTCGCGAGAAATCAGCTCGCCCGGTCGAGATAGGAGGAGGGCCAGCAGCTTGAGCGACTGCGGGCGAACCCTGACGGGGCGTGCGGCCTTCCAGAGCTCCAGTGTGGACGGATCGAAGGTGAACACTCCAAAGCGATAGGGTTCACCGGGAGCAGAGGCGAGTGGGTCTGGCATCGGCGCTCGTCCTTGGCGACTCAGCCGTCGCGAGCCCAGGTGCCGGATGATAGCACGCGGCCGAACACCAGCATTCATCCAGCGCCGCAAGTTACGGCTGCGGAGTGGGTTGAACGCTCCTCTCGATTTCATCCGAAGTTCATCTCGTCTCCATGGTCAGCGGGGCCGGTTGCCGCCTACCGTCTCGGCATCGTAAAGGAGTTCGATGATGAAGACGCCTACGCTCGCCAAGCTTCTCAAGACGCTCGCCGGCCTTTCACTTGGCGTGTTCCTCGGGTCCACGCTCCCGACGGTCCACGCTGAGCGGGGTTCGCACGATCAGGATCGTGATCGGCCTCGCCAGCTTCATGGACCGGACTGGAACCACGACCGTAGCGACGATAGTGTCTGGGTCGTCAACCGTGACAAGGGAACGGTCACGGTGTTCGACGCCGATACGGGGGAAGTACTGACCGACGCTCCGGTCCTCGTCGGCTTGACAGACAAGTCTGGCACGCACGATCTCGTGGTGTCGAAACGCCTGAGGAAAGCCTTCATCGTCAACGAGACCGAGAAAACCGTGTCCGTCCGATCGGCTTCGACGCTCGACCTCATTGACACGATTCCAATCGACGACACGCGTCCTCATCACATCAAGCTCAGCCCTGACGGCAAGACCGCCTACGTCGGCCTCTTCGCCACGAACAGGATCGCGGTCATCGACGGGCGCACTCATCACGTTGACTACTACACAACTAGTCAGGGTAGTCAGACGCCCCTTCCCCTGGCTCACGCGCCGCGGCCGTCGCCAGATGGCCGCTTCATCTTCGTGCCGCACGAAGTGGGCAACCTCGTGACGAAACTCTCCGCGCGCACCGGCCAGTTCCTGGCGAGCGTCAGCCCCGGTGCGACCGCGGCCGGCGCGCCGAGCGAAGTGCTCCCGACCCGCGACGGGGAAACGCTCTACGTCTCGATGCGCGACGAAGGCACGATCAAAACGATTGACGTCGACACCTTCACCGTCACGGGCGCCGTGTGGGTCGGCGGCCCAGGCTCCCAGCCCGAATCGCTAATCCTCACCGCCGACGAGCGCATCCTCATCGTCACCCTCCGCGGCTCGCCCGCTCGACTGGCGTTCGTCAACACTAGACAGATGCGCCTGATTACGACGATCGACATCGCCGGAACAGGTACCTTCGGGGATCTCGCCGTTGGTTCGCCCGACGGCCGGTATGTCTATGCGACGTTCGATGCTGCAGCGGCGGGTCAGGGCGGGGTCGTGAAGCTCGATCTGTGGCGGCGCACGCTCGACACGTGGCTGTACCCGACCACTGGCCGGCCGCACGGTATCTACTACTCGACCGTCAAGTTCCGCGAGCAGTAGCGCGGGGCGGATCAAGATCAGCACCGGGACCAGGAGATCAGTGTCCTGATCTCCTGGATCACTGAACCTCGATCACCTCGTACTGGTTGCTCCACCAGGTGATCCAGCGATCGCGCAGCGCTGCAAACGTTCGGTCGTCGAGACCATAAGTCGTGATCACGACGTTCCCGCCGCCGTGCGGTGACTTGGCGGTGGTTGGCCGAGTACCAATGATGATCAGGCCATCGCCATAGGCATCGACCGTCAGCCCGAGCTGATACGGCGAGCGAAACCAAATCTGCCCTTCAAGGGTCTCGCCGATCGTCGTCTTCGTGGTGTAGCGGTGCCCAGTCGGTACGGCCATCACGCTGTTGAGTCCGAGGGCCTGCGCGGGTAAGGGCACCGCGGCCTTCGCGCGCCCGTTCAGATAGAGCGTGCGGCGATCCTGATGATGGTGACGCTCGAGAATGAACCGGAGCTGCTCGGTGAATGTGAGCCAGCCCTCGGCGACGTCGTCGTAGATGCCCGTCCAGCTCGGATCCGTAACCGGGGCCGACCGAATGAGCCGTACGATCGTGTGGTTGCCATGGGCTTCGAGCGAGTAGCGATCAGCCATGCCCATGTCGCCGAAACGCAGGGTATGGTCGGCGTCCGACGCCACCGTCTTCGGCCCGAAGATGAGGCCGACCTCCTCGGCCAGTCCCGGATACTCCCAGCCAAACCAGCGACGGACCTCTGCAGGATCGCGGAGCGCCCGCCAGACGGTGTCAATGGGCGCGGCGACGAGGATTTCGACGAGTACGCGATCTGGTTCCTTCATCGTGCTCTCCTGACGGTCTAGCCGCTGAAGATTTCGGTCGGCGTGGCGCCGGATGTCCGCCGACGACGACGCGGTAACGCCGTCCGCTGTCGGAGCCCTGATTCTTCGCGGCTTCGCGTGCGACGAAGTCACCGAGCGCTGCGACGAACCGTTCGAGCTCGAGGGGCGTGTCGAACGAGATTTCCGTGTCGAGGGTGAAGACCAGCAGTCGCAGGCCCTGGCGCTCGGCACGTGTTTGCATGCGCGCGACGTTGCGGACGATGGCGGCGGCGGAGTCGATGAGGTGGCCGGCGGCAAAGCGATCCTGGGCATCGGCGCGAACGGTCGACGCGTCGCGGCCGCCCATCACCGACGGATCGACGACAAACGCGTCGGCGCGCGCGGCGAGCAGCCGCTCGACGCAGCCGCGACGTTGGCGTTGCTCGACGAGCTCGAGGAGCCCCGCCGCTTCGAGGGCGCGCAGGTGGTAGTTCACGCGCTGGCGGCCGAGGGTCAGCTCCGAGGCCAGCTGGGTGGCCGATGCCGGCGTGCGCAGCCGGTCGAGGAGCTTCCGCCGGATTGGCGACAGCGCGAGCCGGACGCGGTCTGGTTCCTCGACGAGGGTGATCCGTTCAGGCACGGGACAGCCTACATTAGGAAAAAAATACTGTCAATACCGTCAGGCGCGCGAAGTCCATCGACGCCGTGACCGGCGATATAATCGCGCTCGCCTGAGCCGTCCGCTGAGCTTGATGTTCGAAGCGTGGAGCGAGGCGCTGCAGGCTGACTATCGGAGGTCCAGGTGAACGGGCGAGACCGTAGAGATTTCCTCAAAGCGATCGGCGCCGGCGCGGTCGCAGCTGGCGTGCCGACGTGGGCCTACGCGCGTCCGGTGACGATCGACCAGGAGCCGGCGCCGCCTGTGCGCGACCCGCGCTATCGTGAGTGGTCGACGGTCGCGCTCGCCGAGGCCAAGCGTCTTGGATGCTCGTACGCCGACATTCGGTTCACGCGCAACCGTTCGCAGTCGCTGACGCTCAGAAACGGACAGATTTTCGCTGGTGGCGGCCGCTTTGGCGGCGATGGCTTCGGTGGACGCGGTGGCGGTGGCACGGTCGAGACCTACGGGTTCGGTATTCGGGTGATTCACGGCGGCGTCTGGGGATTTGCCAGCAGTCCGCTCGTCACTCCCGAAGAGATCAAGCGCGTGGCCGGTGTCGCCACCGATATCGCGCGCGCCAGCGCCGTTGCGAAGAAGTACGACGTCCGGCTGGCGCCAGTCGAGAAGTACGACGAGTACTGGCAGATGCCGTTCGAGGTCGATCCGTGGACGGTGCCGCTCGAGGAGAAGGTGGAGCTCCTGCGCGGTGTCACCGCGGCAATTCAGAAGACGCCAGGCATCCTCTTCGCGACCGCGAACGCGGGCTTCGAGTACGAATGGAAATACCTCGCGACGAGCGAGGGGTCGTTCATCGAGCAGCTGTTCCGTTTCTGCAACTGCAGCGCGGCGGCGACCGCGCGCTCCGGCACGCAGGTCAGGACGCGCACCTACGAGCAGGCCTCGGGCGGCGGCTACGAGTTCCTGAAGAAGTGCGACCTTCCTGGTCAGGCCGACAGAGTCGCCGCCGAAGCCATCGAACACTCGAAAGCGAAGCCGGTCGGCCAGGGCCTCAAAGACCTTGTCCTGCTCCCGTCGCACCTCGCGCTGACCATCCACGAGATTGTCGCGCACCCGACCGAGCTCGATCGCATTGCCGGTTACGAGGCGAACTACGCTGGTACGAGCTTCATCAAGATCTCAGACCTCGGCAAACTCAAATATGGATCGCCGAAGTTCAACATCGTCGCCGACCGCACCTATCCCGGCGCGATGGCCACGGTTGGCTTCGACGACGACGGCGTGAAGGCGCAGAAGTGGCAGATCGTCAAGGATGGCATCCTGGTCGGACTGCAGACCAATCGCGAAACAGCGCACCTCATCAACGAGAACTTCAGCCGCGGCTGCACGTTTGCAAACCACTGGCGCAACTATCCGTTCCTGCGAATGCCGAACATCCAGCTCGAGGCAGGCCCGGCCGGCTCACCGGACGTCGACGCCATGATTGCCGATGTCAAAGACGGCATCCTCGTTGATGGGATGGGCAGCTTCAGCATCGACCAGCAGCGCTATAACGGCCAGTTCGGCGGCGACGCGTTCTGGGAGATCAAGAACGGCAAGAAGACGCGGATGGTGAGCGACTTCACCTACAACGCCATCACGACGGACTTCTGGGCCAACCTCGATGCCGTCGGGCCGCCGGCGACGTGGCAGCACGTCGGCATGACCGGCGACGCGAAAGGGCAGCCTGTGCAGTCCAATCATCCGTCGCACGGTTCGTCGCCCTGTCTGATCCGCCGCGTTATGGTCGGCGCCGCGTATGCGTAGGAGACAGAAGACAGGAGACAGTAGACAGGAGCTAGGAGCTAGGAGCGAGAAGCTAGGAGCTAGAAGGTCGCGGTTGACACTACAGAGTCGTGCTCCAAGCCACCCGATTGCTGCTAACCACCGGCCCGAGCGAAGCGAGGGCTGGCAGACGCTGGGGGTGGGGCCCCAGCGAAAACTAAACAATGAGCTACTCACGCGAAGACGTCAAGGCCGTCACCGACAAGATCCTCAACATGGCGACGGCCGACGGCGTCGAGATCGAGTTCTCCGGCGGCGAGCGATCGGCCACGCGCTACGCGAACTCCACCATCACCGCCAACCTCATCGAGCACGACCAAGAGGTGACGATTACCGTTCGCTACGGACAGAAGGCGGGCTCGACCACGGTCCATCAGTTCGACGACGCGTCGCTGAAGCGGGCGATTGGAGAGGCGCAGGCGCTGGCGAAGCAGCGGCCGGACAGTCCCGAGCTGATGCCGCTCCTCAAGCCGCCGCAGAACTACGTCGAGGTCGACGCGGCGCTGCCCGCGGCGGTGAACTTCGGCGCGGCCGAGCGCGCCCGTCTGGTCAAACAGAGCGTCGAGGTCTGCGAAAAGAAAGGCGTCGTCGGCTCCGGCTACATTCCGAAGCTGCACTGGACCGACGCGCGGGCGAATTCCGAGGGACTCTTTGCCTACCACCGCTATGCCGAGGCGAGCATGATCCTCACCTGCCGGACGCCGGATGGCACCGGGTCCGGGTGGGCAGGAACCACCGGGCTGAAGGACGCGACGAAGATTGACGCGCAGGCCATCAGCGAGACCGCCGCGGCCAAGGCGCTGGCCTCGCGCAAGCCGCGCGCCGTCGAGCCGGGCACCTATACCGTCATCCTCGAACCCCGCCCGGCGGCCCGGTTCCTGTCGCTGCTCCTCGGCTCGCTGAACGCGCGCCAGGCCGAGGAGGGCCGCAGTTTCATGAGCGGCGCCGCGCTCGGGTCGACGAAGGTCGGACAGAAAGTGTTCGGCGACAACGTCACGATCCGAAGCGACATCGGCAACAGCGTGCTTCGCCAGACGCCGATTGGGACCGACGGGCTCGCCGCGCAGTCCGTCACCTGGATCGAAAAGGGCGTCGTCAAGAACCTTGCTTACGATCGGTTCTGGGCGAGCAAACAAGGCAAGGCGCCGACGCCTTCGACCCCGCAGATGAGCCTGGTTATGGACGGCGGCGACCAGACGCTCGAGCAGATGATCAAGTCGACGCGTCGCGGGCTGCTGGTGTCGTTCTTCTGGTACATCCGCGTCGTCGACGCCATGACGCTGCTCAACACGGGCATGACGCGCGACGGGCTGTTTCTCATCGAGAACGGCGAAGTGACCGGACCGGTGCAGAACTTCCGCTGGAACGACGGCCCCGCGCGCGGCTTCAACAACATCACGGCGCTCGGCCGGCCCGTTCCGATGCACATTGGTGAGGCCTACGATAATCCCGGGACCGCGCTCGTGCCGCCGATGCGGATCGAGGATTTCCGGATGACGTCGATCTCGCCGGCAGTGTGAGCGGAATCCGGTTTGGCGCCGGCACTTTCCAGTCGGTGGCTGTGGCGATGCACCGCCGCTGTCCGACGGGGACGGAGATCACGGTTCTCACCACGGAGTCCACGGAGACGCACGGAGGCAGTCTCTCAAGACCGCCTCTCAGGTCGCCCTTATCAGCGGTTGCAGCGTGACAGCCTCCGTGCGTCTCCGTGCGCTCCGGGCCTCCGTGGTGAAAACCGCGACCTCCGTCTTCTCCGACACGCCTTCATTCCGAAAGCACTACTTCTATGACGGAGCGGGCAGGGAGTGTGACGTCGAGCCGGGTATCGGTGGCTGCAGATCAGTCTCCGCGCAGCGCCGCGGTTGGCTCCAGTCGCGACGCCCGGCGTGCCGGCAGGTAGGCTGCTATCAGCGCGACGACGAGCAGCAGCGAGGTGGCAAGTGCGAACGTTGCTGGATCCCGCGGCGCGACGCCGTAGAGCCGGCTGTCGACGAGCCGCGAAGCGGCGTACGCCAGGCCCAGGCCAGCCGCCAGGCCAGCCGCGACGACGATCGAGGTTTCGCCGAGAATCATCGTGATGACACGGCGCGGCTGAGCGCCGAGGGCGATCCGGATGGCAATCTCGCTCGTACGTCGCGCCACGCCGTACGACAGCACGCCGTACAACCCGATCGCTGCGAGCGTCAGCGCGACGGCGGCAAAAGCCACTGCCAGTCGCGCCGTCGCACGGTCCTGCGCGGTCAACGGCGCCTTTCGCTCCTCAGCAGTACGCGCGGACGTAATCGGCACGTCGGCACGCACCTGCTGAATCGCCTGCCGTACGGCGGAGGCGACCGGCACGTCGGTGTGCGAGCGAACGATGAAGATGGGATTGGCGACAGAAGCCGGCCGCTGCGTAGCGGCTGTGAAGACGCGTGGCTCGACGTCGCCTCGTAAGTTGTGCGTTCGGGCGTCTCTCGCGACACCAACAATCTGGTACGACGTGCGTCCTCTGTCATCGTCGATCTCCGTAAGCCGCATGCCGATGGGGTTGCGGCGCTCGAAGAACCGCCGCGCGAAGGCTTCGTTGATGACACACACTCGCGGCGACTCGAGGCCATCGCTGTCCAGGAAGTCGCGTCCCTGCAGAAGCCGAACGCCGAGCGTCGTGAAGTAGCCCGGACCGACCTCGTCAAAGGTCGATTCTGCCTCCTGTTCTGTATTAGTGGCCGCATTGCCTTCGACCTCGATCGATCGCGACGAAAACGAGCCGGTGAACACGCCGAGCTGCGAGAAGCTCGCGCCGCTCACGCCCGGGGTCTTCTGAATGCGGTCGAGCAGGGCGCGCCGCAGCGCGCTGCGCCGGACTGGATCCTCGGCGGCCGTTTGGAGCTCGACGCGAACGAGGAGCAAACGCCCGGTCGTGAAGCCATGATCTATCCGTTGCACGTTGTAGGCAGTGCGCGCCAGCAACCCGGCGCCAACGAGAAGCGGCAAGGACAGCGCGAGTTGCAGGCTGACCAACGCGCGCCCCGAGCGAGTTTGCGCGCGTGACCCGAGGGCGC
The DNA here is from genome assembly GCA_963773005.1 of uncultured Acidobacteriota bacterium. Lineage (GTDB taxonomy): Bacteria > Acidobacteriota > Vicinamibacteria > Vicinamibacterales > 2-12-FULL-66-21 > DATBJJ01. The sequence continues at coordinate 344,254 of CAVYZR010000006.1, read as the reverse complement.
CCCGGCCGTACTCCTTGAGAGCCGCTGCCGAATCGGTCGAGGTCGCTTGCCACGCGGGTAGCAGACCGAACAGGAGTGCGGCGGTCACGGTTGCCGCGACCAGGAAGGCCGACACCCGCACGCCGAAGGCAAAGTCGATCGCGAAGTTGGGGTCGCCTTCGGCGAGCATCAGGACGAGCGCGCGGTGCAGCACGTAGGCGACGGTGACCGCGGCCACTCCGCCCGCAGCCGCCAACGCCAGGCTCTCCGTCACCAGTTGGCGCACCAGTCGCCCGCGGCCGGCCCCGAGCGACAGCCGCAGCATCATCTCCGCTCGGCGCGCGGCGCCGCGCGCCAGCAGGAGGTTCGCGAGGTTCGCGCACGCAATCAGCATCAGGACACCAACCCCGGCCATGAGCGCTGTCAGCGAGTCGGAGAAGCTCGGTGCGCATCGACGAAGCGCCGCCGGCCGCCGGGCGAACCTCGAGTCGCTGATTCAGGAGCTCACGCCCGCGATCGTTCGAGGCGGTCGCACCGTAGAACGATTGCAGGTCGGCCTGAAAGATGGCGTTCGCCCGGGCTTCCGCTTCTGCCAGCGACACGCCGGGCTTCAGCCGTCCGAAGACGTGGAGCCACATGGCCTTCTCTGGAGGCGTGTCGCGCAGGTAGTTGTTGCCGGGAAGCACGCTCGGCTGCAAGCGAAGCGGGAGCCAGAGGTCGGGTTGCTGACCGCTCGTCTCGCCGACGAAGCCCCGCGCGGCGACGCCGATGATGGTCACAGTCGCGTTGCGGATCGTCAGGGTCCGGCCGAGCACATCGGGCCGGCCGCCGAAGCGCCGCTGCCAGTAGCCGTAGCTGATGACAGCGTCGTGGGTGTCGCGCCCATCCGCGTCGGCCGTGAAGACGCGGCCCGCCGCAGCACCGACCCCCAGGACCTGGAAGAAGCCCCCTGATACCAGGCGTCCGCGTGCCTCCTCCGACGCCTCACCGTCGGCGCGCACCTGCCAGGTGCTGATGCTGCTTTGCGTCGCCATCAACCCGGAGAAGACGTCAGCGCGATCGCGCAGCTGCTCGAACTCGGCATACGTGAGCCAGTCGCGCGGCCCGTCCGTCCGCCCGTTCCAGGTGCCCCTCCAGAGCCCTGCCTCACTGGGATCGGTCAGGATGACCAATTCGTCGGGGCGCTGGACGACCGGGAGCGACGCATGCAGCACGGCGTGCCACAGGCTGAAGATCGCGGTATTGGCGCCGATGCCGAGCGCCAGGGAGAGAATGGCGACGGCGGTAAAGCCGGGCTTCGCGGCCATGGTGCGAAAGGCGTAGCGCAAATCTTGAAACAACACGTGAGCATGCTCCTTGGGCGCGACCGTCAACACGTCGCCCGCTGCCTCGATCCAGACAAACGATTGGCGAAGCGGTCCCGTCCGCCGCGCCTCGTTCAGCTGCTCGGCAAACGTCAGGCACATCTCGTCGCCGTACTCGTCGCGAAACGCCGCCGGATAGCAGCGCAGGAGCGCGTGGTAGATGGCCGCGGCGCGCATCAGGACTCCGGCACCAGTCCCGTCGCTCGCGCCTGCTTCACGAGGCCGTTCAGACGTTCGACTTCGGCCGACGCGACCCGTCTTCCGAAGCGCGTGAGGCGGTAATAGCGCCGCCGTTCATCGGTGCTCGACGGATCAGGGCTCCGCGTGAGCTCTTCGATCAGGCCTTGTTCGAGCATCCGCCGAATCGAGCTGTAGAGCGTCCCGGCGCTCAACTGAACCTTGCCGGTCGTGCGCGCGGCGACGTCCTGCATGATCGAGTACCCGTGTCGGTCGCGATCGGCGAGCGCGATCAGGATGTGAAAGACCGCGGTCGGGAGTGGCAGCAGCGAGTCAGGTCTGGGGTCAGTCATGGCTGTATCGCTGCCAAGTATACCGAAAATGAGTATAGTGTGAAGCGGTAGAGCTCGGCAGGGCCCGTGGCGGCTCGTCCCCGTGTTCACACCAGGAATCGTCGGGGAGTATCAGGCAATCCGCAATATTCATGAGAGGATCCGCCCATGGAGGCTCCCATGCGTCTTACCGCCCGAATCTCTTGCCTGTCGCTCGTCGTCCTCCTGGTGGTCGCGAATTCTCCCGCCTCGGCGCAATCCGTGCACGAAGCGCCGGCTGGAGCGCCATCGACGGGTCGCGTCGCGCCACAAGGCGAACCCGGTCAGCCGCTGAACGTCAGCGGTACCGTGGTGGGCCCCGACGGCGCACCAATCGCCAACGCCTCGCTCTACATCTATCAGACGGATCACGAGGGCTACTACGGCGTGAAACCGGCCAGCGACAACCGCGATCCGCGCCTCAAACTGTTTCTTCGCTCCGACGCTCGTGGCGCATGGAGCTTCGACACAGTCAGGCCAGGCTCGTACCCGAACAGCCGCGTGCCGTCGCACATTCATTTCGAGGTTTCAGCCGCCGGACGGGCGCCGAATATCTTCGAGATTGTCTTCGAGGGTGATCCGTTCATCACCGAACAGATGCGCAGCAATCCTGCCTTTTCGGTGCGGCGGATTGACGCGGGCAAGGTGACGGAGCGGATCGTGTTGAAGTAGCGGGCTCGAGCGCTCCCAACATGGGCCTGAGTCGACCCGGAGGCTCTCGAAGGCTCGAGCCTCCCGCCGCTGGTGGCGAAAGTAGCGCCGCCGCCGATCGGGACCACTACGAGTCCGTTTTAGTGGCTCCGCAGTCACGCCGATCAGAGGTCGGCTGGATCCTTCGAGAGCCTCAGGGTCGCCTCTGTGCTGGGGCGTCGAAAACATCGCGAACCCGTACGCGTCACTCTGGTTGATCGACTCGCACGCCGATGGTGCGTCGAGGCTGGCTGGCCAGGGCCCTGGAGCGAGCCGATGCACGGCGCCTCTCGACACTAGGGCGCACCGGAAAGCGGCCGGAGCGATTCCTCGCGGCGTCTTCCGGCCCTGTGATCCGCGACGCTGACGAGCAGCTGCGGCGGTCCGAGGGCGCCTGATCACCGTCAGACACTTTACCCCTTAGACGCCGCGGCAGCGGAAGCGTTCGAGCGCAGGTCGCTTTCCCGGCGAGCGGAGCGGGCCCTGGCCAGCCAGCCTCGTCGCACCATCTAGTACGAGAGTGTCAGTGCTCAGTCGTGTAGAGACGTAGACGGTATAGACGTGAATGGAGGGATTAGACTAGCACTCATGACTCAGCCGGAACGCCACATCGAGTCGCTCGTGACCTGGACCCAACTTATCTACGCGCTCCACGCCTTCAGCCTGCTTACGGGTATCCTCGGCGTCGCGACGGTCATCGGCGCCTTTCTCACCGGCTGGCCGTCGATCATCGCCGTCATCTTGAACTACTTGAAGCGGGGCGACGCGCAAGGCACGTGGCTCGAGTCGCACTTTCGCTGGCAAATCCGGACCTTCTGGTTTGGTCTCCTGTGGGTCCTGCTGTGTGCGGCGTTTGTCATCGTCACGTTCGGGCTGGGCTTACTCGTCGCGTGGATCCCGATGGTGGGCGTGACTGCCTGGTTCATCTACCGCGTCGCGCGAGGCTGGATGGCGCTCAACGCGCGACGACAGATGTACGTGTAGGTCCGCCCGTCGCGATGACGACTGACAGGGCGCCGACCAGGTGCTCCTCAGCGAGGACCTTGGCCGGCGCCGCAGCAGCTATACGACAGTGCGTCGGCCCATCAGACCGAGGACGAAAAGGACCAGCGCGATCACCAGCAGCACGTGGACAATCGATCCGACCGTGTAGGTTCCTACCACGCCGAGCAGCCAAGCAATCAGAAGAATGACCGCCAATGTCATCAGCATCACGTCACCTCAGAGGGCCGCCAGGCCCTTGATTCGAGCTGCCGTCATGGCCGCCCGGGCTGCTCAGTGCAAGACCGTCGCCGTTTTGAAATTCGCGAGGAGTTCGCGTCGTGTAGCGATGAGTGTGAACTTGCGCTGCATCTCTCCACGCTCGAGCTTCTCCTTGGTGGGCATTCAGATACACACACCTCACCGGTAAGTCGTCACTGGGCCTTCCTGTCGCTTTCCACGAGCAGGAGCCCGCTGCCGACGGCCTGACGGACCGGATCGGGAACGCTATTGATGCTTGCGAGGTCGCGAATCGTCCCCTTGGACGAGACACGGGCGCCTTTCCGCGGGAGTCCGCGGCTCGTGTAGACCCAGAGTGAACCGCTCTCATCTTGCAGTTTGAAGAAGCCTTTGCCGAGCACACCCAGCGAATCGGTAACCTCTCCTGCGATGTTCACATCCCGATTGCGGTAACGGCCAGGGTCGGCCATCACGTCGTTGACGCTTCTCGCCGCGCAGGCGGAACCGATGAACGCGGCCGATAGCAGGACGACCAGGTACAGTCTCATCCTTCACCTCATTTACGCGACTGGCCCGAATGGGCCTTTCGCATGAGCTGTGCAAGAGGCGAGCCTCATCACCTCGACGGTGTCATATCGCGCCCAACCGGGCCCGCATCTTGCCTTCGGGCAAGAACCGACCGACGGTGGCCAATGACAGACACCATCTATCGCCGCCCTGAAGACTACGACCTCGAGCACGAGGGCGACGAGCGCGACATCGAGTTCTACCGGGAGCTAGTCGTCCGCCTGCGGCCTCGCCGGATGCTCGAGCTTGCCTGCGGCAGTGGACGACTGACCATCCCTTTGGCGGAAGCCGCGCCAGAAATGACCGTCGTTGGAGTCGAGTTGAGCGGGGAGATGCTCGAGCTGGCGCGGCGCAAGGTCGGCGATGCTGGCCTCGATCTCGGGCGCCGCATCACGCTCCACTCCGGCGACATGCGCACCTGGTCGTCGTCGACGGACTTCGACCTGGTGCTGTTGGGCTGCTCGTCGATTACCCACTTGCTCACGCTGGACGACCGTCTCGCGGTCTGGCGCCGCGCCCACGCGCTGCTCGCGCCCGGCGGGCGCTTTGTCATCGACGTCACGATGCCGGACATCCGCGTCTTCGCCGCCTCTCTCGAGACTCCGCCGCGCGCGCTCGTCGAGATCGATCGCGACCAGCGAGATCCGTCCGGCGACGAGCGGCTCGTGCGCTCGAGAACGACGACCTACGACGCGCTGGAGCAGCGGACGCACGTCCGCTTTCTCTATGACAAGTTCCGCAAGGACCGTCCGGTCGATCGGTATGTCAGTGACTTCGATGGCTATGTCTATTTCCCTGGCGAATTGCGGCTGCTCTTCATGCACACCGGTTTTGCGGTCGAGGCGGTCTGGAGCGACTACACATTTCATGCACCGCGCGCTCGCGCGCGCGAGCTCGTCATGATGGGGAATAAGCTCGCCTGACGCCAAAAGCTTTCACCGCTGAGGACGCCGAGCCGCAGAGCAAGACGACTGAGGTCCGCTGCGCACTCAGCGCTCGCCGCGGTGAAAGGCTTTTGGCACAGGCGCTGGGGGCATCTGGCGGGTTGGCATGCACGGACATGCTGAGCAGGTCTGACCATGCGAGAATCCCCCGCATGAGATCAAGGTCTGGCGGTATCGCGCTCCTCGCATTACTGGTCTCAGTAGCGCTTGCCGGCGGTCCGCAGCAACCGGCGACGACGGGGGGCCCAGGCGCGCTGGCTCTACATCCGGCCAATCCTCACTACTTTCAGTGGCGCGGCCGTCCAACGATCCTCATCACCTCGGGTGAGCATTACGGCGCAGTGCTCAACCTCGACTTCGACTATCGCCGCTATCTCGACACGCTGGCTGCTGACGGCCTGAACTACACGCGGGTATTTAGCGGCGCCTACGTCGAGCCGCAGGGCGCTTTCAACATCGCCAGAAATACTCTGGCACCAGCCGCCCGGCGCTTTATTGCGCCGTGGCCGCGCAGCACGCAGCCTGGCTACGCCAACGGAGGCAACAAGTTCGATCTGTCCCGTTGGGACGATGTCTACTTTGCGCGGCTGAAAGACTTTCTCATGTATGCCGGGACCAGGAACATCGTCGTCGAGCTGACGCTGTTCTGTCCGATGTACGAGGATCTGCAGTGGACGCTCAGCCCGATGCGCGCAGCGAACAACGTCAACGGGATTGGCGAGGTTCCGCGTACCGACGTCTACACGATGGGGAACTATGGCGGGCTGCTTGCGGTTCAGGAGTCTCTGACACGGAAGCTCGTCACCGAGCTGAACGGCTTCGACAATCTGTTCTTCGAGATCTGCAACGAGCCGTACGCCGGTCCGGTGCAGCTCGTCTGGCAGCATCGCATCGCCGACGTCATCGTCGCAACCGAGCGCGATCTTCCGGTGAAGCACTTGATCGCGCAGAACATCGCCAATAGCACCGCGCGAATAAGCGATCCCCATCCGGCGGTCTCGATTTTCAACTTCCACTATGCCACTCCGCCCGACGCGGTCGGAGAGAACCACGCGCTCGGGAAAGTGATTGGAGACGACGAGACCGGCTTCCGTGGCATACGCGACCAGACGTATCGAACCGAGGGCTGGGACTTCGTGATTGCCGGCGGCGCGCTTTACAACAATCTGGATTACTCGTTTGCGGTCGGGCACGAAGACGGCAGTTTCGTGTACCCCGATACCCAGCCCGGCGGCGGCAGCGCGGCGCTTCGCCGTCAGCTCAAGGTGCTGAAAGACTTCATCGACGGATTCGAGTTCGTGCGGATGTCGCCGGACGCGTCAGCGATCAAAGGTGGCGTGCCGCGGTCCGGAACGGCGCGGGCACTCGTCGAGCCGAACCGGGCGATGGCGATCTACGTGCGGAAGGAGTCCCCGACCGGGCCGTGGTCTGCGCGCTGGACCGGTGTCTTGACGATGCCCGTCTCCGGCGAGTACGTGTTTCACACCTTCTCGAACGATGGCGTGCGCCTGTGGGTCGACGACACCCAGCTGATTGACAACTGGACCGATCACACCGAGACGGAAGACGTCGGCCGCATCACGTTGTCTGCAGGCACAACTCATCGGGTGCGCCTGGAGTACCTCTACAACGGCGGGCAGGGCGCGACGAAACTGTGGTGGACCCTACCGGCTGGTGCCGGCAAGGGTGTCAAGGAGCCGGTTCCCGCGAGCGCGTTTCAGCGCCCCGGCCCACAAGGCGGCGCCGGTCTGCGCGGCGAGTATTTCAAGGGCAACGATCTGAAGAGCGCCTGGGCCGAGCGTTCCGATGCGCAGGTCAACTTCGTCTGGGGAACGACCGCGCCAATTTCCGCAGCTTCGTCCGATGCGCCGGCGCTTCAGGTCGAGCTCGCCAAGGGCAACTGGCAGGCTGAATGGGTCGATCCATCGACTGGAAAAATCGTCCTCACCACGCGCGTCGATGGAGGTGCCGTCCGCGCGCTCGACCCGCCGAGCTACGACACGGATATCGCCCTGCGATTGCGGTTGGCGGCGCCGCCAGCTCGACGTGCGCCGTGAATAGGCTATTGCGCGTCTCGTGGCCGGGGCCGTGTCAGCCTGGGCGACTCGGACCTCCCGCTTCGCGCCGTGGAAAAATGCTTCCTCCGCGGAGGCCTTCCGATCCGACGTCGCCTGCCGTACGTCCGGACGCCAGCCGGCATCGGTTCGGCGGCGGGGCACGTCCGCGCGTCACGTGACGAATCAGCGGCGCCGTCGCTCGGGACGCTCCGGCAGCATTTTTCGGATTTGTGAGTCACGGCGCTCAAGGTCGGCCCGACTCGCCCAGGCCGCCGCGGCCCCGGACCGAGAGACGCTCGTCCCTCGGGGCGAGCGATGGGCGGGCTGCGGTGAATCGCGGGGCCGCCGCGGCTCGTCGGATCCTGCCGACCTTGAGCGGCGCGTGCAGGGAGCCCGCAAAACGTCCCGCAGCGGTCCCTGCGGCGGCGGCGCGGTTTCGCCACGACACGTCGAGAAACCCGCGCGGTCCAACCGATTTCGGCTGTCGCGCGGATCATCTTAGTCGCCGCCGGCAACGTCAGTGCAGCCCGCGGAGGGACGTTTTGCCGCGTCGCGAAGCGGGAGGCGGGAGCCGATGAGCCACGGCGGCCACTGCGCGCCGTCGGTTCACTCTGGACACCTGGACCTACCCGGCTGAGACAGCTTCGGTCATGCGCGCACCGCCACAACAGATGGTGACGTCGGTCAGTGCAGCGTCCCGCCGTGCCATCATTGACGCATGCCCGAGCTTCCCGAAGTCGAGGCGGTGCGGCGCGAGCTCGCGCCGGCGATGCTTCAGTCTCGGATCGTGCGCGTGCTGCTCAGGCGCCCGAATCTGCGCCGTCCGTTTCCCGCCGGCTTCGCGTCACGACTCGAAGGTCAGACGATTGATTCGATCGATCGGCGTGGCAAGTACCTGCTCGTCAGGGTGGGGTCTGGCGAGACGTTGCTGATGCATCTCGGCATGTCGGGGTCGTTCCGCGTCGACGCGCGCTCGCGCAGCGGCGACCGTGGTCCAGCCGACTCGCCCGCCGATCCTCACGACCACGTTGTCTTCGAGCTGTCGAACGGCGCGATCGTGACCTTCAACGATCCGCGGCGGTTCGGCGTGATGGATCTGATCGTGGCCGAGCCGTCCGCCGGTCGAGGAGCGCTTCACGCGCTCGGTCTCGAGCCACTCGACGCCGCTTTTGACGCGGCCGCGCTCGCGCGCGCCTGTGCGGGCCGGCGCGTGGCGCTGAAAGTGGCGCTGCTCGATCAGCGCATTGTCGCAGGGCTTGGCAACATCTACGCAAGCGAAGCGCTGCACCGCGCCGGCCTGTCGCCGCTGCGACGCGCGTCGACGATTGCCACCGTCAGCGGTCGTCCACGTCCCTACGCCGTCAGGTTGACGTCAACGATCAAGAGCGTCCTGCTCGATGCGATCGCGCGAAGCGAACGCCCGTATCGTGCCGGCCGCTTCCGCGTCTACGAGCGCGAAGGCGAGCGCTGCCCGAAGCGCGGATGCGGCGGCACGATTCGGAGGATCTGGCAGGCGGGACGTTCGACATTCTACTGTCCGCGCTGCCAGCGCTAGCATGGGGTCAGGCCGGTTCACGGCCTGACCCCTTTTCTTACTGCCCGCGACTTGCCGGATCGACCTGCGCAAACGTCAGGAGACCGACGATGCCGAAGATGTTGAGCCTGAAGAGGAGATCCCGCCGGAACCGTTCATCGTCGACCAGCTGGTGAAGGTCCCGATTCGCAGCGGACAAGATTCGCACGTCCGAGGCGATTTCGGTCACGGTGCCGATCGGGCGATAGCGCAAATCCTGGAGAAATCGCAACTAGTTGGGCGCGTCAAAGCCCCGCGAACGCCTGGTACGTGCGCACCAGGAACTCGCGCTCGCTCACGTTCTGGCTGCAGTCGATCGCCACTTCGTACGCCGCCGCCGCTTCGGCGTGTCGGCCCAGACGGCGGAGCAGGTCGGCGCGAATCGCGTGGAACAAGTAGTACTGATCGAGATCGAGCGCTTCGACGATACCAAGCGCGGTGTCAGGTCCCTCGACTTCTGCGACCGCCACCGCGCGATTGAGAGCAACGATTGGACTCGGCGCCATCGCCAGCAACTGATCGTAGAGCTGCAGGATCTGCCGCCAGTCAGTCGCCGCTGCGGTCGGCGCGTCGCTGTGGACCGCATTGATCGCCGCCTGAATCTGATATGGGCCCGGCCGGTTGCGCGCGAGACAACGCCGCACGAGGGCCTGGCCTTCTGCAATCAGGGTGCGATTCCAGAGCTCACGGTTCTGGTCGGCGAGCCTGACGAGCGCGCCGCTGGCGCTGGTTCTCGCCACTCGACGCGACTCGACGAGCAGCATCAGCGCGAGCAGTCCCATCACCTCCGGCTCGCCGGACATCAATTGAGACAGGAGCCGCCCCAGGCGGATCGCCTCCGCGCAGAGTTCCTCACGGACCAGCCGGTCACCCGAGCTTGCCGTGTAGCCTTCGTTGAAGATCAGATACACGACTGCAAGTACGGCGCCCAGGCGTCCCGGAAGATCGGCCTCGCCCGGGATGCGATACGGGATCCGCGCGTCGCGGATCTTGTTTTTGGCCCGCACCAGCCGCTGGGCCATCGTCGATTCTGGTACCAGGAATGCGTGCGCGATTTCGGCAGTGGTCAGTCCACCAAGCAGCCGGAGCGTCAACGCCACCTGGGCGCCGCTCGACAGCGCCGGATGGCAACAAGTGAAGATCAGCCGCAATCGATCGTCGTGCACGGGGCCCTCGTCGTCCTCGCCGGTGGTCTGCAGTTCGATGGCCTGAAGGTGACGGTCTTGCCGTGACGCGTCGCGCCGGAAGCGATCGATCGCCCGGTTGCGAGCCGTGGTGATGATCCAGCCAGCCGGGCTCGGCGGCAGCCCCACCGCCGGCCATCGTTCGACCGCGACGGCAAACGCGTCCTGAACCGCCTCCTCCGCGAGATCGATGTCGCCAAACTGGCGGACCAGGACTGCCACCGCGCGACCGTACTCCTCGCGGAAGACCCGCTCGATGTCCGATGTGTCGAGGGTTGGCACCGATGACCTCAGCTCGCGACGTCTCCCTGAAACGGCCGGACCTCGATCGGGAGCGGGATTGCCCGCGCCGTCTTTCGGGCCCACTCGAGCGCGACGTCCAGATCGGGCGCCTTGATGATCAGGAACCCTCCGATGTGCTCCTTACCTTCGGCGTACGGACCGTCGGTGATCAGGTAGTCACCGGTATTGCCACCCGGCTGGAGCCGCACGACCGTGGCCGCATCCGGCGGGTGCAAGCCACCATTGAACACCCACACGCCTGCCGTCTTGGCTTCCTGAATCAAGGCATCGACGTCGCGCATGACTTTTTCGAGGAACTCTGGCGCTGGCGTGCCGCCGCTCGGCTGATAAATGTTGAGCAGATACTGTTTCATTCTCATCTCCTGATCCTTCCCGAGCCATATCCATGCCGTTCATGCTCTATACGAAAGGCCCTCTGCTGGATCGACACCAGGCGGCGGTAGTCCGAACGATTTGACGACGAGGGGAAGTCAGTGCAACCAAGCGCCGAACGCCCAGCAGATGAGCGCATTGGCCGTCGCCATCGTGAAGTCGTCGGTGCCGCGCGGCGAATAGAGCTCGAAGACCGTATTCGAGATCGCGAGAACGAGCGACAACACCAGCCAGGGCGTCCCCAGGCCGCGCGCCGTTACGATCCACACACACAGAATCAGCGCCGCGAGGAAGCCCGCGACGATGCCGGTGATCGACTTCCGGTTGACGTCGCCGACACCCCAGACTCGGATCTGCTGTTTGCCGAACAGCGACCCGAAGATCTCCGCACTCCCGTCGGTGGCCAGATACGAGCCCCAGATGAGCGCGAACACTGGCGCGAACTCCTCGCGCGGAAAAACTGCCGCGAGCCGGAACCCGATCGGGACCATCACGAACTTGAAGGCAGTCCACAGTGTCGTGATGAGCAAGCAGTTGGCACGCGCGAGCACACCGTCCATGACGCGCGATTGCGGTCCGTAAAAGAACGCGCCAAGGAGCCCGTTGACGCGATAGAAGCCGAGGAAGATCCAGCTGGTCAGGAGGCCGTCGAGCAGGTTGTCCTGGAGGAACGCCGAAGCGAAGTCCGACTTCTGCTCGCGCGCGACGTCGAGGGCGAGATAGTAGATGGCGGAGGCGGCCAGCGTCAGGAACCGGCCGCGCCGGCCGATCATGTCAGTGATACGGATGCGACGTTCTGAATGCCTCGCGACGAGGTCGCTGACGTCGTAGGGTCGGTCCATGCGCGAGGAAAACGCGTCGCGGCGTTCGTCAGCGTTGAACCCCACGAAGAATCGCAGCAGCGTGTCCTTGATTGCCCACCAGACGATGCCCCAGATGACATAGAAGAAGAGCACCCCGGAGAGCACCCGGCCGGCCGTCCCCGAGTCAGCGCGGTAGTTCTTGAAGAAGACAGATCCGCCCATCGCGTAGGTGGCGAGCCAGAAGATCGTCAGGGCGGTGTTGAACACCAGGGCGCCGCGGAAGATGAGGTCGGCAGTTCTGCCGCGGCTGTCTGGCATGGGGTCAGGCCCCACCTATCGCGTCGACAGCGAGATCTCGTCGAGGACGACTCGCGGCGGGAGTGTGGCGACCAGCCAGGCGCACGCGGCCAGGTCTTCGGGCTGCAGCATCCGCGCACGCACGTCGGGCGGCGGCGGCTGCGGACGCTTGTCGAGCAGCGGCGTGTTGATGTCGCGTGGACAGATCGAGCACGCGCGCACGCCGTGTCCGCGTTCCTCGGCGTTGATCTGCTGCGTCAACCCGCGCAGGCCGAACTTCGACGCGACGTATGCGGCGCCAGCGAGATCGCGCGCCGCCTTGCCGACATCCGAATTGATGTTGATGATCGTGCCGTTCTGGCGCTCGCGCATCCGCGGCAGGAACGCCTGAACGCAGTAGTACGCGCCATGAAGGTTGGTGGCGAAGACGCGGTGCCAATCGTCGATCGAGAGGGTTTCGAAACTCCGCCGCGGGACGTTGATGCCTGCGGCGTTGACCAGTACGTCGACGTCGCCAAAGCGCGCGAGGACGTCCGCACCCATCTTGGCCACCGACTCAGGTGAACTGACGTCGCACGGAAACACGGCTATCCGACCGTTCGTGGCCGACTCGGCCAGCGCCACGGTTTCGGCGAGCGTCTCGCCTCGCCGGCCGACGAGCGCCACCTGCCAGCCCTCGGCCGCAAACCTGATCGCGATGGCTCTCCCGACCCCGCTGCCGGCGCCGGTGACGACAGCCGTGTTCATCGATACGCCCCGACGGTCGTCACAGTCACACGAAAACAGGAGATCAGGAGGCTAGGAGTCTTTTTGGTCATGTGCGTTCAACCGCTGCGACAATCTATCTCACCCGTCTTTTTCTGTAGAACTAAGGAGTGCTCTCCTGACCTCCTGATCTCCTGTTCAGTCTTTACCCAGGCGCTCGGCTGGACACACGCAATCGGGAACATCTACAATCGTATCAAGGGTTTTCGACGGGTTCGGGCCCCCACCCGGCCTGGTGTTTTTTCCCCCGGGAGCCAATGAGGCCAATGACACGCTCAGGGTTGTGCGTCGCTGGTGTAGTGACGCTTGCGTCAATGCTGTCGGCCCAGGCTCCGGCCCCGACGCCCCGGCGTGGCACCGCTCCGTCTAACGCGGCGACTCCACCTCCAGCCTTCCAGAAGTACTGTTTCGAGTGCCACGGCACGAAAAAGCCTGAAGCCGGCCTCAGCATCCAGAAGCTCGTCGGCCAATTCTCCATCGCCACGCACTCGGAGTCCTGGGAGAAAATCGCCGAGATGCTGGAGACCGGCATGATGCCTCCGCTCGAGGCGACCGAGCAGCCGACCGATGCCGAGCGCGCTGCGACGGCGGCCTGGATCCGTAGTTCCTTGAAGGCGTATGTAACCGCGCACGCGGGCGAGCCTGGCCGGGTGACCGTCCGGCGGCTGACCAGCGCTGAATACGCCTACGCCGTTCGAGATCTCACGGGGATCGATGTCAAGGTCGGCATCGATGCGTCGAGCGACTCGGTTGGTGGTGAGGGCTTCGCGAATTTCGGCGATGTCCAGTTCGTGCAGGACGAAAGCATCGAGCGCTACCTCGAAGCCGCGAAGCTTGTGGCCGATCACGCGGTCATCGGCGCCGGGCCGCTCGAGTTCTACTCTGACCCGGGCAAGACCGGACTCGAGCTGTCCGCTCTCAACAGGATCAACGAGCTCTACGAGGCGAAGGGCTTTCGCGTGGTGTCCGGCGAAGGCGGAGGGCCGTTCGGCCTCGAACGGTATAGCAAGGCCCTCTACGTCGCCTGGTACTACAAGCACCGCGTCGCGCTTGGCGATCCCGGCGCGACGATTCGCGGGCTGGCCGCCAAAGAGGGCATCACCGGTCGCTTCGCGGATCACGTGTGGATGGTCGTGAACAAGCCGAGCACGGGCTATCCGACCCGCGAAACCGTCGACCGCTGGCAAAAGCTTCCTGCGCCGACCTCCGACATTCAGGCATCGCTGACCAAGGGTCGCACGGCGTGCGACGAGATCCAGAAGAGCCTCACGACCTGGCCGAGCTGGTTCTTTGCCCGAGGCGATCTGGCCGCCGGCGGCGCGGGTGACGAAAGCCCGCTGGCCTTCGACGACGAGACGCTCAAAGCCGAGCCGGCGCGTCGCTTTGCGTATGCGCTGGGAATACGCGGAGGGCGTGGCCGCGGCGGACCTTCAACTCCTGGCGTGCAGAAGGTTCACATCCTCTTCAACGACGTCGCTCCTGGCACGAGCGACGTGCCGGTCGTGATCTGGCGCAATCCACGGATCGTCACACGCGCGGTCCCGGCCGGCCGCGGGACGACGACCACAGGCGCTGCCGGCGTGGCGGCCACCCCGGCGACGGCGGCACAGGGCGGACGCGGTATGGCCGGTCCAGTTCTTTCGACGCAGTCGCTCCGTTCGGTCCTGCCAGCAGAGGGCACCGCAACGCTCGCGTTCGGCGTCAGCCCCGACGGGACGTCGATCGGACCAGACGATTTCGCAACGACCGGGAACACCGCGTTTTCGATCGACATACCGGCCGGGGGGAACATCATCGAATTCCAGGCCGACGCCGAACTCGGCAAAGACCGCAACGCCGTCGTGCGCGTGATGCTCTCGGATCGACCGGAAGGCACCGCCCGCGATGCACTCCAGCGCGCGTTGCTCGCCGATCCAGGGAGCCCGGGATACAAGGCGTTTCGCGCCAACATGGTCGAATACGTCGCGCTCCTGCCGCCGAACTCGCATGGCGAGGCGAACCCCGCGGACAAGGATCCGGTGCCGCAGCCGTTCGACAACACCTACAACAGCCCTGAACACGACGCGTTCGTACTGAAGGTGAAGTATCAACGCAGCGACAGATTCTTCACGGAGAACATGGTCGACGGGGTCGACCGGGCACGGCTCAACTACGCGTGGAACGATCTCTTTGGATCGTGGCCGTACCACGACGCCTACCTCGGCATGCTGGCCGACCACTACGGGCTCAACCTCAAGAGCCGCCGCATCGCGGACCTGGATGCCGCGCAAATTGCCGCACTTCCAGCCGCGGCGAGGCCGCACCTGACGTCGCTCCGCGCGCACTACGACGAGGTGATGAAGACGCAGTCGCTGGCGCAACCCGGTCAGGTCAACGATGTGCTGACCTTTGCCAGCCGCGCGTGGCGGCGACCGCTGACGCCAGCGGATAAGACGAACCTCCGCGCGTTTTACCAGAAGTCACGCACCGTCAATCACCTCGAGCATGACGACGCGATCCGTGCCGTCATCGCGCGCATCCTGGTGTCTCCGGCGTTCCTCTATCGCGTGGAGACGGTGGCACGTGGCCCCGAGAAGGCGCTCAACGACTGGGAAATGGCCAGCCGCATGAGCTTTTTTCTCTGGTCGTCGATTCCTGATGACGAATTGCGGCGTGCCGCCGCCGCCGGCGAGTTGAGCAATCCGACGTCGCTCGCGCGCCAGGTCAAGCGGATGACCGCCGATCCGAAAGCGCGCCGCCTGTCGACCGAGTTCTTCGGGCAGTGGCTCGGCTTCTATCATTTCGATCAGTACCGCGGCGTCGATACCACGCGCTTCCCCGAGTTCACCGAGGACGTCAGGGCCGCCATGTACGACGAGGCCGTCTCGACCTTCGAGTACATCGTCCGCGAGGGCCGGCCCGTGAAGGAGATCCTCCACGCCGACTATACGTTCCTCAACCGGCCGCTGGCGAAGTTCTACGGCGTCGACAAAGATGCCAAAGATGCCAAGGGCGCAGCCGACGCGACACTGACCGACAAGATGGTGAGGGTCGACGGCGCGGGCGCGTTCAACCGCGGTGGGGCTCTTCGCCTCGGTTCGGTGTTGACGACGACGTCGGCGCCGCTGCGGACGAGTCCGGTGAAGCGGGGGGATTGGGTGCTCAGGCGTGTGCTCGGCACGCCGACGCCGCCGCCGCCGGCTGACGCCGGAATGCTGCCGGCCGACGACAAAGCGTTCAATGGGTTGACGCTGCGGCAGCGCCTGGCCGAGCACAAGCGCAACGCCACCTGCGCGTCGTGCCACCAGCGGATCGACCCGCTCGGCTTTCCGCTCGAAGGCTTTGACGCTGTCGGGCGGCGCCGCGACAAGTACGCCGACGGGCAGGCCGTCGACGTCACCGGTGAGCTGGCCGACAAGAAAACGATCGTTGGCACTGACGGCCTGTTGAAATACCTGCAGACGCAGGACCGGCAGATCATGACGACGATGTCGAAGAAGATGCTGGGCTACGCGCTTGGACGGACGGTCCTCGCGTCGGACAAGCCGCTCCTCACCGAGATGGCCACGGCAGGCAGCAACGCGTCATTCTCGGATCTGGCGGTGAAGATCGTCACCAGCCGACAGTTCCGCAATCGCGTGGGCGATGATGGCGTGGCTGCAGCGAAGACGACAAATACCGCGAAAGCGAATCAACCTCCGCAGCTGATAACAGGTGTCCGATGAGCGAGCAGAACACTTCGCACCCTTCACGGCGTCATTTCCTGCGTGGCGTTGGCGTTGCGCTGGCGCTGCCCTGGCTGGAGTCGCTGCCGCTCGTGGGCCGGACGGTTGCGGCCGCGAAGGCGAACACGCCGCCGTTGCGATTGGGGATTGTCTTCTTCTCGAACGGCGTCGAGCCGATCCACTGGTGGGCCAAGGGCACCGGTGCCAACATGGAGCTCGGCCCAGGGCTGACCCCGATGATGCCACATCGCGAGGACATGCTCTTCATCCAGGGGCTGTTCAACCACACCGCCGCGGTGTCGACCAGCCCGCACCTCGGACGGATGAACGTCCTGTCGGGTGCGACGGTCAGCCTCGACCCGAAAGAGATCCGCGTCGGCACGTCGATGGATCAGCTGATCGCCTCGCAGACTGGCAGCCGCACGGCGATCCCGAGCCTCGTCCTGGGCATCGAGCCGAATGAATTGCGTCTCGAAGACGGACTGTCGATGATCTACGGCTCGAGCCTCTCTTGGGTCTCGCCGACGAAACCCGCGACCAAGGAGATCTATCCTTCGCGGACATTCGATCGACTGGTCGGGGACGGCAGCGGCCGCGCGCTCGATCGCAGCATCCTCGACGAAGTCCGTCAGGAATCGCAGAGCCTGCGGCCGAAGATCAGCAAGGACGACAACCTGAAGCTGAGTGAGTACTTCGAATCGATTCGCGACATCGAAAAGCGGATCGAGCGCGCGTCGAAGGAAGAGCGCATCGAGGGCTGGAGGCCGACGCTCGCCGAGCCAGACATGCCGCGTCCGGCAAACGAGCTGCCCCAGAACGTTCCGGATCACATGAAGCTGATGCTCGACCTCGTCGTGCTCGCGTTCCAAATGGACAAGACGCGCGTCGCGACGCTGATGCTCAACAACGATCTGTCGCAGATGAACTTCAAGTTCCTCGAAGGCGTCCAGGGCGCGCTGCATCTCGACCTGACGCACAACGGCAAGGCCGCCGACAAGGAAGCGATGTACCTGAAGACCAACCAGTTCCACATCGCGCAGTTCGCCTACCTGACCAAGCGCATGAAGGAGATTCAGGAGGGTGAGGGCACGCTCCTCGACAACTCGATCCTGATGGCGACTTCCAGCCTGTTCGACGGCGACAGCCACGGCGCGAACCAGATTCCGATCCTGCTGACGGGGAAGGGCGGCGGCACCCTCAAACCTGGTCGCATCGTCGACTACCTCGACAAAGACGACGACCAGCGAAAGGCGTGCAGCCTCCACCTGTCGCTCATGGACCGCATGGGTGTCAAACTGGATCGATTCGGCGACGCCACGACGCGGCTGGAAGAGCTGGGCTGAGTCAAGGGACGGACTTCGCTCAGCGCTTCTCATATGGACACACGCACGACATCGCGCGACACATCAGCGCCGCTGTCAACCAATCCACACCTGCTGCGGTGGGTGAGGAAGATGGCGGACCTGACGCAGCCCCAATCGATCCACTGGGTCGACGGCTCCGAGGAAGAGTACGAGCAGCTCTGCGATCAGATGGTGCGCAGTGGCACCGTGGTTCGCCTCAACCAGCAGCTGTGGCCCGGCTGCTTCTACGCCCGGTCGGATGCGAACGACGTGGCGCGCGTCGAATCGCGCACGTTTGTGTGCTCGTTGTCGAAGGATAGCGCCGGCCCGACGAACAACTGGGTCAATCCGTATGAGATGCACGCGCGGCTGAAAGAGATGTTCAGCGGCGCGATGGCCGGCCGCACGATGTACGTGCTGGCGTTCAGCATGGGGGTGCCCGGCTCGCCGATGTCCCGCATCGCGGTCCAGTTGACGGATTCGCCGTACGTGGTCGTCAGCATGCGGATCATGGCCCGCATCGGTCGCCCGGTACTGCTCGAGATCGACCGCAACAACCAGCGAGTGGTGCCGTGCATGCATAGTGTGGGAGCGCCGCTCGCGCCTGGTCAGGCGGACGTCCCCTGGCCATGCAATCCAGAGAAGTACATCGTGCATTTTCCCGAGACGCGGGAGATCTGGTCCTTCGGCTCAGGCTACGGCGGCAATGCGCTATTGGGAAAGAAGTGTTTTGGATTGCGAATCGCCTCCAACATCGCGCGCGACGAGGGTTGGATGGCGGAGCACATGTTGATTCTCGGCGTCGAGGACCCGCGGGGCGAGAAGACCTACATGGCGGCGGCGTTTCCGAGTGCCTGCGGGAAGACCAACCTGGCGATGCTCATCCCGCCCGATGCGATGAAGGGCTGGAAAGTGTCGATGGTCGGCGACGACATCGCCTGGATCAAGCCGGACGCGAACGGTCACTTGCGAGCAATCAATCCGGAGGCCGGCGTGTTTGGCGTCGCGCCGGGGACGTCGAGCACGACCAATCCCAATGCCCTGGCCACTGTCGCGCGGAACTCGATTTTCACAAACGTGGCCCTGACTCCCGAAGGGGGCGTGTGGTGGGAAGGCATGACGGAGCAGCCTCCGACCGAATGCCTGGACTGGCGGGGCGAACGGTGGACGCCAGAAATCGGTCGCCGCGACGGCAGGACGGCGGCGCATCCCAACGCCAGGTTCACCGCGCCCGCGTCGCAGTGCCCGATCATCGATGTCGATTGGGAAGCGCCTGAAGGCGTGCCGATCAGCGCGATCATTTTCGGCGGCCGCCGGGCCACGACGATGCCGCTTGTCTATCAGTCGTTCAACTGGAGCTCGGGTGTGTATGTCGGCGCAACGATGGGTTCGGAGACGACGGCTGCCGCCACCGGCAGCGTCGGCGCGCTCCGTCGCGATCCGATGGCGATGCTGCCCTTCTGCGGTTATCACATGGGCGATTACTTCCGGCACTGGATCAAGATGCAGCGGCTGCTCAGCGAGACGCCGAAGATATTTCACGTCAACTGGTTCCGGAAAGACGCAGAGGGCCGGTTCCTCTGGCCCGGGTTTCGCGAGAACATGCGGGTGTTGAAGTGGATTGTCGATCGCGTGCGCGGTCGCGTGCTGGCAAAGGAGTCACCGATCGGCTGGATGGCGCGTTACGAGGACATCGACTGGAGTGGTCTCGACATTCATCGCGAACAGTTCGAGGAAATGCAGCGAGTCGATCCTGCGCAGTGGCGGAAGGAAGTGATCCAGCACGAGGAGCTGTTCATCGATTTACACGATCACCTGCCTCCGGAAGTCGTCTACGAGCGCGAACTCTTGATCTGCCGGCTGTGAACGCGGTGAGGCGGCGGTAACCAACGAACACGCTGTCGGAGGCTCAGGCTACGGTCGCTTCTCCGGGGCGCCACGCCCGCGCCCCGGGCCGTCATCCGCGGCGCTACCTCGCATAGGATGCGGCGCTGGCTCGGCGTCGGTCAGGCCCAGCGACCAGCGCAGGGCCTCGAAGTACATCTGCTGGACGTCGCGGATGTCCCAGGTGCTGCTCGAGTGGGCAAACGAGCCGAAGAACACGCGTCCCTTGCCGTACATCTTTGCCCACGCCAGCGGATAGTCGCCGTCGGGGTGCACGCGGGTGTCGTCCGGCTTCACATCCAATCGCAGCAGGACGTCGATCTTTTCGCGGGAGAACTGACTCGGTTGGTAGAACTCGTCGTTGAAGGCGAACGCGGCGGGGAAGTGTCTGGTTGCGGGAAATGTCGGGTTCTCGTTGATGATGGTCCCGGCGCCGGTAATCGGGTGCCCGTCGAAGCGAGCCCCAATCAAGTCGCCGAACTCCGGCCATGACTCGAAGGCGGTCAGGGCGGTGTGCGCCGCCACGAATCCGTGCCCGTCGCGCACGAACTGGAGGAGCTCTTCTTTCTGCGAGGCATCGAGCGGGACGTCGCGGTGGCCCGCAAAGAAGATCGCGTCCACGTTGCTCAGACTGGGCCCGCCGCTCGCCGGGCTGCCGTCGGTTTTCTTGGGGCTCTTCGCTATGATGTTCGAGTCGGTGCGGATGAGCGTGTCCCACATGCCCGACTCGTAGCCGAGCCGCTCGATGATCGCCAGCGCATGCCCGATGGATTCGTGCTGGGCCTGGCCGTTGCGAGTATCGGCCCAGGCGAGTACCCGCTTCCGCTGAACCGCGCCGCGGCCGCCACCGCGCGCGCCGCCCTGACCGCGTCCCTGGACGGCCGTGCTCGCTCCTGTCGCCGGCGCTGGCTCGAGCGCTAGCGAGGGTCGCAGCGGTTCCGCAAATACCACACAGGCTGCGACAACGGCGAGGCCGACGCGATGGATCGTGTGAATAGTGCTCATAGTCCTCGCTTCGCTCTCAGTTCGTTCCTCAGTTCGGGCCTCACTTCGGGGCTTTCGCCTCTCGGACCAGTTCGGCGAGCGCCCGGAGCGCGGCCGTATACGACCGCCAGCCCAGTCCCATCACCGCGCCGCGCACGGCGGGCGTCAGAATCGAATGCTGGTGGATCTCGTCGCGCGTACCGAGGTTCGAGATGTGCACCTCGATCACCGGGAAGGGCATAGCCTTGATCGCGTCGTGGAGGGACACGCTGCTGAAGCTGAGGCCCGCGCCATTGATTACCCCGCCGTCGACGTCGTCCATGTGTTTCTGAAACGCGTCGACGAGCGTGCCTTCGTGGTTGGACTGCACCGTGACGAGTTCGACGTTGATCTCCTTCGCCAGCTCCGTCAGATGCGCGTTGATTTGCTCGAGCGTTGTCGTGCCATAGATCTGCGGTTCCCGCCGTCCGAGGAGGTTGAGGTTCGGCCCGTGCACGACGAGAATCCTCAGCCGCGGCTGCGGTCCTGACTGCGCCGGCATGGCGCGGACAGTCTTGAATCCGGTCGCGACGGCCATGGTGAACATGCTGAACACGATGGCTGCAAGCATCCACACACGTCGCCGCGTCGAAGTCATTATCGCGCTCCTCTGGTCTTACCCGAGGGGCTTCGCCCCTCGGACTCCCCGACACGCGCTCTCGCGCGCCGCTGGCGACGGCGCGCTTCCGCCTTCGCTGAAGATACGGCGAGACCTCGCCGAAGCGCCTACAGCGCGAAGGCGGGCCGATCGCGTGGCTCGCTCGCGGCGCTCGCTCGCACTACCCGCCAGAATGGCTGCAATATAGCATTGGTACTCATGTCCAATCGCCGCGAGTTTCTACGACGCATTTCCGTTCTAGGCGGCGCCGCGCTTCTCGAGTTTCAATCAGACCCTTTCAGCGGAAAGAATCCCGGAGGGGAACGCGACGTCGACGGTGTCCGGCTCTGTTGGTGCCCACCAGGAACGTTCGTGATGGGAAGCCCCGCTGGTGAGACGGTCCGCCGGGCCGACGAAGCGCAGGTGACCGTGACGCTCACCAGAGGTTTCTGGACCTCGAAATACGAGATCACACAGGGTCAATGGAGCCGCGTGGTCGGCGAGTGGCCCACCAAGAAACCCAGCGCGGAATTTGGCGAGGGCGACGATGTTCCAGCGTATTGGGTCAGCTATGACGATGCGGTGAGACTCTGCGGTCGGCTGACGGAGCGTGCCCGGCGCTCGGACGTTCTACCTGCCGGCTGGGAGTTCCGTCTTCCCACTGAAGCCCAATGGGAATATGCCTGCCGCGCCGGCACGATCACGGCGACGTCGTTTGGCGATCGACTGAGCCGCGATCAGGCAAATTTCAAGGGCGAGCCGTTGAACGGCGGGCGGGGTGGCCCCGCGGTGGGTCGAGCCGCGCGGGTCGGCAGCTATCCCGCCAATCCCTGGGGCATCTGTGACATGCACGGCAATGTCTTCGAGTGGTGTCGCGACTGGTATCACCCGCGCCTGCCCGGCGGCACCGATCCCGATCTCCACGACGTCAAGGGCGCGCCCAATCGTGACGGAACCTACTCGCGCGTCCGTCGCGGCGGGGCCTGGAACGACGACGGCTGGTGGTGCCGGTCGGCCCTTCGCCTGCGATACGAGCCAGAGCGAAGCTCGGATCACATCGGCTTTCGGGTTGTTGCCGTTCAAACGCTGAGTTAGTCCGATCCAATCGGTGTGATCCGTGTGATCCGTGGCTGGTAATCCGTGTGATCCGTGGCCCCGTGGTCTGGAGGGCCCCTTGACACGAGCCGCGGCGGCGAATATATTCGCGCTTAGCGAAATTATTCGCCCTGTCGCACTGCGCTGTCGCCCATGCCGAAGCTGACCCACATCGACCTCACCCGCCGCGAAAGTCAGATCATGGAAATCCTGTATCGACGCCGCCGCGCGACCGTGGAGGAGATTCGAGCTGAGCTGCCTGACGCGCCCAGCCCATCCAGCGTGCGGAAGCTCCTCGAAATCATGATCGATCGGGGGCTGCTCACGCGTGAGTATGACGGCCCGCGCTACGTCTACTTTCCCGCCGCGAAGCCCGAGGATGCGAGCCGCTCGGCGTTGAAGCAGCTGCTGCGCACGTTTTTCAACAACTCGCCCGGCTCGGCTATGGCGGCCCTGCTCGATATCAGCTCGACCAGGCTCTCGGACGAGGAGTACCGGCGGTTGAGCAGCCTGCTCAAGCGAACGCGGGAACAGGGAGAGGAGCGATGACCATGTTAACTACCGACCCGACCCTACTCGTCGCTCTCGCGGTCAGTCGTCAAGACAACGGCGCTCCTCGGGATTGCCGCGATCATGCAGCTTGTCGTCTTTCGCAGGGCGTCAGCCGCGACCCGCCACTTGGTGTGGACGATCGCGCTCGTCAGCGTGCTCCTGCTTCCGGTCGTGTCGTTGGTCGGGCCGGCGTGGACCGTCGAGATTCCTGCGGCGCAGACGCCGGTGGCGGTGACGCCGGCCGCGACGTCCGCCGATGCGCCGCTCGAGATCGCGAATGGTCCGGCGTCGCCCGTCATCGTGCCTGAATCGACGCCGGCACCACCACGTGCCGCGAACGTCTCGTGGTCGGCAGCCTTCATCGTTGTTTATTTCGCCGGCGCGATTGGGCTGCTGATCTACTTGTTGGCGCAGCAATGGAACGTCCGGAGGTTCGCGCGTCAGGCGACGCTGGTGCAGGACGCGGCATGGACGCGACTGCTCGACGAATGCGCAGACGCGCTCGGCATCCGTCGCCCCGTCCGCCTGCTTCGGAGTCGTGCGCACAGCGTTCCGTTGGCGTTCGGCACGCGTCGTCCCTCCATCGTGATCCCCGACGTCGCCGACCAGTGGACGGATGACCGCCGGCGAGCGGTGCTCCTTCACGAGTTGGCGCATGTCGCCAGGCGCGACTGCCTGACGCAGAGCATAGCGTTCGGAGCCTGTGCGATCTATTGGTTCCACCCGGCGCTCTGGTGGGTCGCCGGACGGCTGCGCGTCGAGCGTGAGCTCGCCTGTGACGATCGCGTGATTGCCGCCGGGTCCCCCCCGCGCGACTATGCGGGCCATCTACTGGAGATCGCCTATTCGCTAGGTGGACGGACCGCGCCGGCGCTCGCGGTCACCATGGCGCGTCCTCGGCAGCTCGAAGGGCGGATGCTGGCCGCGCTCGACGATCGGCGCAATCGCACCGTTCCCCAAATTCGGTTATGCGCTGTCATCGCGGCGGCTGCGGCGGCGATCCTCCTGCCGCTGGCGGCCGTTGCGCCAACCCTGGTTGCGGCGAGCAGCGGTGAGGAAACCGCCGTTCTTTCCGCGCGCGCTGCCGCGCCGCCGGTTCAGGTCGCTCAACCAGAGCCGCATTTGAAAGAGATCAACTGGCCGATCGGCGAATCCCTTCGCCGTCTGATCCGCGAGACGGCAGCGGCGATGGGCCTGGCGCAGGACAATCTGCCCGGGACGTGGGAAGTGCGCCGAACCAACACTGACGGGGTCGTCAGGCTTCGACTCGTCGAGATCAATTCATCGTCGGACTCGAACGTTCCGCTCGAACGGCTGGAAGGATTGGACGGCGGCGCAGCTCACTGGCAGCGGCGGGCCGGTTCAGTTCCGGATGAGCCGGGACGCCGGCACGTTCAATTTCGAGGGAGTGCTACGCAATGGCGTCGGCGCCGGCACATTTTCATTTGCAGCCGATCCGAAATTTCCCGAGGAGCTCACCAAGCGCGGCTTTGCTCGGCCGACAGCGGCCGAGCAGTACCAGATGGCGCGTCACGATATCGGGTATGCGTTCGTCGACGAGTTGAGCAAGCAGGGCTACACGAAGCCGCAGACCTCCGAGCTCGTTCGCGCAGGTCAGCACGGTGTGCAGGTGACCTACCTTCGCGAGATGGGTGCGCTGGGCTATCGCCTCGGCTCGCTCGCGCCACTCATCGAGCTGAGGGATCACGGTGTCACGCCGTCCTACGTCCGCGAACTTGCCGATCTCGGTTACAAGGGGCTTCCGGCCGATGAAATTCGGCGAGCGCGGGATCACGGCATCACTCCGGAGTACGTTACTGCGATGCGTGATGCGGGCTATGGCTCGCTGCCCATGGACGCCCTGATCAACGCCAGAGACCACGGTGTCACTCCGGAGTTCGTGCGCGGGCTCGGCGACGCCGGTTACGCCAAGCTCCCGCTCGACGAGCTGATTCGAGTGCGCGATCATGGCGTGACACCGGAGTACGCGCGCGACATGCGGCAGCTCGGGCACGCGCTACCCGTCGCGGAGCTCGTGCGGGCGCGCGATCACGGCGTCACCACCGAGTTCGTTCGCGAGCTCGCCGCGCTCGGCTACAACAATCTGCCGATGGACGCGCTGGTTCGGCTCCGTGACCATGGCGTCACGCCCGAGTATGTGCGGGAACTGAAAGCACTCGGGTACGATCGCCTGACTCAGGACGACCTGGTCACGCTGCGCGATCACGGGCTGACCCCGGAGCGCATCAAGACCGCGAACACCCGCGCCGGCACCCGCCTGCCGGTCGACCTTTTGAAGTCGTTTGCAGCCGGCGGCATGAGATAGCCTCTCGCGTGCGTCGTGTCCGGCTACAAGTCGGACTAGAAGCCGTCTCATTAATGGCGCGAACGAGCCTAGCGAGTGAGCCACGCGATCGGAGCGCGCCGGCGCCAGCGGCGTGCGAGAGCGCGTGTAGGGGAGTCCGAGGGGCGAAGCCCCTCGGTTAAGACGACAGTCCCGGAAACAGGTAGACTGTCGGCTCCGACTGACGGGAGCCGACGTGGACCTGCCGGAACTATTCGAGAACAATCGACGCTGGGCGGCTCGATGCGTGTCGACCCGCCCGGACTTCTTTGACCGGCTGAAAGCGCAGCAGGCGCCCCAGTACCTGTGGGTGGGCTGCGCGGACAGCCGCGTTCCCGCCAACGAGATCGTCGGCCTCATGCCAGGCGAGCTGTTCGTGCACCGCAACGTCGCGAACGTCGTCGTCCACAGCGATCTCAACTGTCTGTCGGTGCTGCAGTACGCGGTGGACGTGCTGCGCGTCCGGCACGTCATCGTCTGCGGCCACTACGGCTGTGGTGGCGTGCGCGCCGCGATTGAGGGCGCGAAGCTGGGATTGATCGACAACTGGCTGCGGCACGTCCAGGACGTGCATTCGAAATACCACATGCAGGTCGACAACGCCGGCGACCTCGACGCGCGCGTCAACCGCCTCTGCGAGCTGAACGCGATCGAGCAGGCGGTCCACGTGTGCAAGTCGACCGTCGTGCAGGACGCCTGGGCCCGCAGCCAGGCCCTGGCGATCCACGCCGTCGTCTACGGCCTCGACGACGGCCGCTTGCGCGACCTCGGCTTCAGCGTGACGTCCCCCCGCGACTTGCGTTCTGGTCTCGTCACCGCCCTCAACGCGGTACCACAGCTCCGGCAGGCCTAGGTTCAATAGGTTCAATAGGTTCCAAGGGTTCAAGAGGTTCACAAGGTTCACAAGGTTCAAGATCGCGGCTCCACACGACGACAGAGGACAACATGCACAGGCATCCGTGGCGAACGGCGACGTTCGCGCTTTTCGTCAGCATCGCAATGACTGCAACTGCCGTCGCGCAGGTCAAGACCACCGGCGGGCTCGTCAAGGGCTCGACCAGCACCGATGGAAAGATCCGCGTCTTCAAGGGCATTCCGTTTGCGGCCCCCCCGGTCGGGGATTTCCGTTGGAAGGAACCGCGGCCAGCCAGCCCGTGGGACGGCGTTCGCGACGCGACCGACTTTGGAGCTCAATGCGTCCAAGGCCCGATTTTCGGCGACATCACGTTTCCGCGACCTGCGAGCGAAGACTGCCTCAACCTGAACATCTGGACACCGGCGACCCAGGCGAGCGATCGACTGCCGGTGATGGTCTGGATCCATGGCGGCGGCTTCCAGGCAGGTGCGGGAGCGGAGCCGCGGCACGACGGCGACGCGCTCGCGCGCAAGGGTGTCGTGCTCGTCACGATCAACTACCGGCTGGGCGTCTTCGGATTCTTTGCGCACCCGGAGCTGACCCGCGAGTCGGGTCGCAACGCCTCTGGCAACTACGGCCTGCTCGATCAGATCGCCGCGCTCCGCTGGGTTCGCGACAACATCGCCGCGTTCGGCGGAAACCCGTCGAACGTGACGATCTTCGGCGAGTCGGCCGGCTCGTTCGCGGTGAGCGCATTGATGGCCGCTCCGCCGGCAGCGGGTCTCTTTCACAAAGTAATCGGCGAGAGCGGTGCGTACTTCACGGCGGGCGGCGGAACGCTCGCGCTTCAGCCACTGTCGGTCAGCGAGCAACAGGGCGTCAAGTTTGGCGCCGCGATGGGGGCAGAGACGCTCGCCGCGCTTCGCGCGAAATCTGAGGACGAGCTGCTCAAGGTCGCGCTCAAGACCCAGCCGTGGTTCTCGCCGAATCTCGACGGCTATGTTCTCCCTCGTGACGTCTACACGGTCTTCGACGCCGGCCAGCAGGCCCACGTCCCTCTCCTCGCCGGTTGGAATGCCGACGAGGTTCGCGGTGGCGTCGTGCTCGCCAAGCAGAAACCCACGGCACAGAGCTTCGCCGACGATGCGCGCAAGAGGTTTGGCGAGCAGGCGGATGCCATCCTCAAGGCGTATCCTGCCGGCACGGATGCGGAGGCGCTCGAATCGGCAGCCGCTTTGGCAAGCGACCTGTTCATCGGCGAGGCGACCTGGAAGTGGATTGAGATGCACTCGCGGACGGGAGCGGCACCGGTCTATCGCTATTCGTTCGACCGGAAGATTCCAGTGGCGCCAGACACGAAGGTCAACGGCGTTGCCGCGACGTCTCGCGACATCGGCGCCCGCCACGCCGGCGAGATCGAATACGTGTTCGGGACGCTCGACTCGATCAAGAACGTGACCTGGGAAGCGGCCGATCGGAAGCTCTCGGACGCGATCATGACGTATTGGTCGAACTTCGCTCGGTCAGGCGATCCGAATGGTTCCGCCGTGCCGAAGTGGCCGCGCTACGACCGCGGCGGCGGCCGTCTCATGCACCTCGACGAGCCACTTCACGAGTCGGCCGATTCACTGCGGCCGCGCTACGAGGCGCTCGACGCGTACGTCCAGAAGCAGCGCGGGCGGTAGCGGAATTAGGCTCAAGGCTCAGGGCTCAAGGCTCAGGCAAAACCTTAGAACGCTTACTCGAAGATCTTGCTTGAGCCCTGAGCCCTGAGCCCTGAGCCCGAAATCGTCACCGTGCCTCGTACGGCGTCATCGTTCGAGCGTCGATATCGAGCTGGCACACGTTGCGCAGGTTGTGCCCAGCGATCCATTGATTCACGGCAGTAGAGTAGTCCGATTCCTGTGGGTTCGCGAGATGCCAGCCGGTGGGCGTCGATGCGCTGTACCCGTTCAGCGTCGGGATGGAGTGTTTCATGGCGATGAACATCGAATCCATCGCGTAGAGACTCCACATGTGCCCTGAGCGTGACATGTAGCGCTCGGACGCACCCTTGATGAAGAAGCTTCGGCAGGAAGGATCGACCTCGATCCGTCCAAGCACCCAGTCGTTGAACACGCTGCGGGGGCGCCCGAAATGGATCGTCGGTGGCTGCCACCGCGTCGTCACCGTCGTCACCGTCGTCACCGTCGTAAACGTCGTAAACGTCGTAAACGTCGTAAAGACGAGAAGCAGGAGCGCCATGGCCGCGACCGCGAGGCGCGGCCAGGATCGACGCGGCATGCTCCTCAACACGAAAGCCGTGACCAGCACGACGCCAAGCTCGTACACGTGGATGATCCGCGCCGGGTCACGAATCGGAGAGAGGCCCGGGAACCAGCCAAACAGCACGCTCCAGAACGAGAGGTCGCCGTAGCGCAGCGGAACCACGACGATGAGGAGAGAAACGAACGAGAACCAGAGGGCATAGAGACGCACGGGCCGGTGGAGCAAGCGCCGCGACATCCAAAGGATCAGGCTGAGTCCAAGTGCGAATACGAACGGTCTGAAGGTGGAATATCCCTTGAAGTCGTCAATGGCCCCGCGAAGGTCTCGCCAGCGGGAGGGATCGAGCGGCTTGAGCCCGTTCATCAAGTGTTCACGTGGAAACGTCGGATGCTCCGCGTAGCTTGGAAGGTATAACCACAAGAAAACCGCGAGGCCGGTGAGGCCGCCCAAAGCGACGGCCACGACGAGAGATCGACCGGCCTGCGGCACCCGAGACCGATACACATCTCTCAGGGCGGATGACGCGACGGCGACACCCTGCGACAGGACCGAGGCGGCCGGCGAGAGCCGAGCCAGAACGCTCCAGCGCCGGCCCGCGTACCATGCCGCCGCCACCAGACCCAGGAACAGGGGTCTCAACGGATCGCGGACCGAAAACCGCAATGGCCCGATCGCAGTCCGATCGATCGGGTAAACGAATGCGACGGTCGCGACCACGATGGCGACGCTCGCCGCGAGCAGCCACACATAGCTCGGGCGCCTCACCGGCGTCACTGTCTGCACGAACGCTGTCGTCGACGACGTCATGGACTGCGCGAGCCCCTGCCAGAAATCCCGGAAGACCCGACTCATCAACGCCGGCACGACAACCAGGAGGGCCAGCAGGAGCGCCGTGAATGCGCCGGTGTAGTAGTCCTGGGCGAGCAAGAGAGCCCCGAGAAGTCCGGACAACCACGCCAGGGTGAGCGCAAGGGGTCGGCTCACCGCGCGAATACTCGCCGTCACGATGAGCAGAATCGGCGGGATGAGAAAGACTGAGGCGGTTTGCGACCAGATACTCGTCTCGTCATTGATGACGTTGCTGGAGGTGACGAACAGCGCGCCGAGCGCGAGCGCTTCGACGAGCCCGAGGCCTACCATCCGAAGCAGGACGAGCAGACAGGCAGTGCCTGTTACGAGGACCAGCATCAACGCCAGCGTGTACGCCTGAAATTCGTCGACGAAGGGTCTCAGCACCACATAGAACGGCGCGTAGAGGATGAGGCTATGCGAGTAGCCGAGCGACCCCGACACCGGGTAGTACATCAGCGGCGACAGCGGATTGCTGAACGTGCTGATGCTGTAGTACCAGTGCTCGAGGATGAAGTTGATGAAATAGGGATCGATCCAATCGCCGAGACCCGAGGCTGGCGGCTTCCAGTCGGCGATCCTGAACGCGGACGCGAAGTACGCCAGCGGCAGCGCGAGCACGAGTACCAAACGGCCGACCGCGGCGATCCACGCGAGGACTGGACGAGGCTCGGCCACGCGAATTGCTTATAGCATGTTCCTCTCGGTCTCTCTACCTATGGGATTCAGGTGAACGCACTCCATCGACTCGAGGAACGCGCTCGTGCCTGGTCGGTCTCCGTGGAACAGACGCTCGACTCCGAAACGTCACTTCTCGGATTCGGTCGGCGCGGAGGTCAGCCGGTCGTGCTCAAGCTGATCAAGCAGGCTGGAGACGAATGGCAGTCTGGAAGCATCGCACGGGCTTTCGACGGTCACGGTATCGCCCGCGTGCTGGAGTGTGATCATGGCGCGGTGCTACTGGAACGCCTTACGCCTGGCTATTCCCTGGCACGGCTCGCATTGAACGGGAGAGACGACGAGGCCATTGACATCCTGGCGGAGACTATTCAGGCGATGTCTGGTCACGCGCCGCCACCGGATTGCGCGACCGTGAGGGAATGGGCGGCATCATTCGACCGCTACGTCGCGCGCGCCGTCGACAGGATTCCCCCGCACCTCGTTGCTGACGCCCACCGCCGCTTCCTGTCCCTCGAGGCGTCGCAGGGTGAGCGACAGCTCCTGCACGGTGACCTCCACCACTACAACGTGTTGTTCGATTCAACTCGAGGTTGGCTGGCGATCGACCCGAAAGGCGTCGTTGGAGAAGTCGAGTTCGAGATCGGCGCCACCCTTCGCAATCCGTTCGAGCGACCGGATCTCTTCGTATCGGCGGCGACGGTGGAGCGACGCCTGGCTCGGCTGGCGCGCCGCGTAAACATCAACCTCGCGCGAGCCCTCGAATGGGGCTTTGCGCAGGCAGTGCTGTCCGCGATCTGGAGCCTCGAGGACGGATTCACCCTCGACGCGAACGCACCAGTGTTGAGGCTGGCGACGGCCATTCGGCCGATGCTGCCGAAGTGACCCTGAGATACGATTCGGCGGAGAGGTAACCCATGCGCGCGTACGAGCTTCAGGCCGAGGAGGGCTTCGACGCGCTCCGGATGGTCGATCGACCGGAACCGCCGGCACCCGGCGACCACGACGTCGTGGTCCGCATCCACGCAGTCTCACTCAACTACCGTGACCTCGCCGTCCTGCGCGCCTCGAAGAAGCGCCTCAAGCGGATCGTGCCCGTGTCGGACGGCGCCGGCGAGGTCGTCGCCGTTGGCGAACGCGTCACTCGTGTCAAGGTCGGCGACCGCGTTGCTGCCGCGTTCTTTCCCACGTGGACGAGCGGTGGGCTTGCGCAGGACCATCACGCGAACGCCCTTGGCGGATCGCTCGATGGCGTGCTGGCGGAGCACGTGGTCCTCGCCGAGAACGCGTGGGTCAAGATCCCGACGCGGTTTTCGTTCGAGCAGGCATCGACGCTGCCGTGCGCCGGGGTGACTGCGTGGCACGCGCTCTTCGAAGCTGCGCCGCTCAGGCCTGGCGATACCATCCTCGTACAGGGAAGTGGCGGTGTATCGGTTTTTGCGTTGCAGCTGGCGCGCGCCGCCGGCGCGCATGTGATCGCGACGTCGAGCTCCGCCGACAAGCGCACCCGTCTCGAACAAATGGGCGCCGCGCCGACCATCGACTATCGTCAGGAGCCGAAGTGGGGTGACGCTGTCCGCGCGGCTGCGGGTGGACGCGGCGTCGACATCGTGGTCGAGGTCGGTGGCGCCGGCACGTTCGACGAAAGCGTCAAGGCGTTGCGCTTCGGCGGCACGATGGCCTTGCTCGGCATTCTCGCCGGCACCGCTGGACCGATCAATACCTACGCCGTCCTCCAGAAAAACGTCCGGGTCTATGGCGTCTATGTCGGATCGGTGGTGATGTTCGAAGCCCTGGTCCGGGCGCTCGAAGCGTCGACGATCGAGCCGGTCATCGATCGCGTCTTTCCATTTGCCGAGGCTCGCGGGGCCTACGAGCACCTCGCGAGCGGGGCGCACTTCGGCAAGGTGGTCATCCGCGTGACCAGCTCATGACTGTCGTCCAACCACCTTCGGTGTGGCCCGTGTGTTCCGTGGTTCTTGACCCGCGGCGGCGTGATGCTGGACGATAACGGGATATGGCCGAACACAATCCGAACGTCGTCAGCGCGTCGTCGACCGGACCCAAGCTGCCCGATGGTGTCGTCACTATCGAATCGATCGAAACCACCGACCCTGTGCTGGGGTGCCGGGTGTTCACGCACTACAACGGACCCACCGATCAGTTGAGTGGTCTCTGCGCCGGCATGTGCGTTCTCGAGCCTGGCTCGAGCCCGCATCCGCCGCATCAGCATCCCGAGGAAGAATTCATGATCGTCGCCTCCGGCACCGGCGAAATCGAATGCGCCGGCAAGACGACGAAGGTCGGGCCAGGGGCGATGATGTACTGCGCCGGCAACACCATTCACGGGATCACCAATACCGGGGTCGTGCCGCTGACCTTCTACTGGTCGAAGTGGCTGGCTCAGGGGTTTTAGGGATTCCGGCGCGCGTCGTCGATCACTTCGAAGCAGTAGCCGTTCACCGGCTCTGTGAAGAAGAAGCGCTCGAACGGTGTCGACCGGAGCGGCTCGACGAGCGTGGCGCCGCGCTGACGCAGGCGCTCCTTCAGTGCCTCGAAATCGCGAAGCGGGTGAAAGACCGCCACGTGCCGTCCGAACTCCCGTTCGAACGGCGACACCGCGAAGCCCTCCACGAAGAAGACGTGTAGCTGCTGCCCGCGCCCGATGTCGAGCCAGACGGTTTCGTCCGGCACGTTCGCGGGCACGGGCTCGCGGACGTAGCCGAGCGTCTGCTCGAGAAACGACGCCGTCTTCTCGACCTCGCGCGTGGGCAGTGTCAGGTGGGCCAGACTCATGGAAGATGGTCTCCAGCGACTTTCAGGTGTTTGCGCCTCGAGTTCGAACCCCAGCCTGACCTATTCTGTACCACCCACGCTTTTGCTCAGGGATTTATGTCGATGTAGTGCATAACGGCGCAGACACATACCGCCAAATCGGAGATGATAGGCCAGCGCCGCTGAGTCGGCGTGAACCCATGCTGATTATCTTCGGGGGCGTTCTGGTCGTCTGCGTCGCAGTCGCATTCATTCGCCGAATACGGGTGCCCGGTGGCGTAAACGCCACAAACCTCGGTGTGGTCAGCGAGCAGTGGCTCGCCGAGCACCGCTCATCGCACCCCTTGTAGCGCTGGAGTTGTAGCGCTCGAGCGTCTCGGCGCTCGGAGTAAACTGGAAGATGCACGTCAGCAACAACAGCTGGCTCTGCACTACTCGCGGCGGACCCTACTCGACAGGAGCGGACGACATGAAGACCATCGGACTCATCGGTGCCGGTCACATCGGCAGCCAGCTCGCACGGCTCGCCGCAGCGCATGGCTACCACGTGGTGATCAGCAACTCGCGCGGACCGGAAACATTGTCCACGCTCGTCGCGGAGCTCGGACCGAACGCCCGCGCCGGCACCGCCGTCGAGGCGGCTGAGGCCGGAGACATCGTTGTCGTCACCGTGCCATTGAAAAACTACCGCGCAGTGCCGGTCGCCCCGCTGGCGGGCAAGATCGTCATCGACACGAACAACTACTACCCGGAACGGGATGGCCATATCCGCGAGCTCGACAACGAGTCGACCACCACGGCGGAGCTGCTGCAGGCGCACCTGCCGACGTCAAAGGTCGTGAAGGCGTTCAATCATATCTACGCCGCCGAGCTCACCACCCACGGGCAACCTGCAGGCTCGAAGAACCGGCGCGCGCTCGTCATCGCTGGCGATGATCAGGCGGCAAAGGCGACCGTTACGCACCTGCTCGACCAGTTCGGGTTCGACACCGTTGATGCAGGACCGCTCAGTGAGGGGTGGCGCATTCAGCGGGACACTCCGGGGTACGGCCCGCGTCGCACTGCGGAGGAGCTGCGCCAAGACCTGGCAGCGGCGAAACGCTACGCGGTCCAGTAGCTCACGCCTTGCTCGTGCAGCGCGACGGACGTTTCGCGAGGTCGGAAGCGCTCAGTAGCCTGCCTTCTTGTCGACGACGTTGAGGAGCGGCGCGCCAATCGCATAGCGCCGCACGTTCTCGGCAAAGAGATCGACCAGCCGCACCTGCCGATCGGGACTCCACCCCGACGTGTGGGCAGTCATGACGACGTTGGTGCAGTCGAAGATGGGGTGATCGGATGGCGGCGGTTCCTTCGGAAAGACATCGAGGCCCGCTCCCGAGATCCAGCCGCCCTGGAGCGCCTTGACGAGCGCGAGGTCGTCGAACAGCATGCCGCGTGAGAGCGCCAGAAAATACGCGGTCTTCTTCATGCTGCGAAACACGCTCTCGTCGAACATCCGTTCGGTCAGCGGCGTATGCGGCGCCGCCGCGACGAGCACGTCCACCGTTGGCACCATCGTCTTGAACCACGACGGATCGCGCAGCTCGGCGACGTAGTGCGGCTGTGGCACGGGACGCGCATCGGTGGCGACGATTCGCATGTCGAAGCCGTAGTGGGCACGCCGCGCGAGGGCGCTGCCGATGCCACCCATCCCGACGATTCCCATGGTCTTTCCCGCGAGCTCGACATGGTCCGCCGACTTGACGGTGCCGACCGGGTTCATCTGCCGCTTCGCGAACTGCGGCATGTAGAGCCTGGTGATGCCGCGGGTCAGGCAGAGCAGCATGCCTATGCCGGTTTCCGTGATGGCCGGCGCGAACACCTTAGCCATGTTGGTCAGCACCACCGGGCTGGCCACGACCGCGGGTTCCAGGTTCTCGACTCCCGCAGCAGGCGTCTGCACCCATTTGAGGTTGCGCCCCAGCTCGAGGTCGGCCGCGGTCAGCGAGCCATAGACCACTTCCGCTTGCGGAAGCCGCTGACGGAAGTCGTCCCGCGATTTCACCGCCGTCAATTCCACGTCGGGGCCAGCAGAATTGATTTTGGTGAGCTCGTGCGGTTCGAAATTCGTCATCGTCAGAATTCGAACCGGACCCGTTGACACGCGCCGCCCAGGTTGAGCGGGCGATGTTCCCGCGTGCGTCTGGAGATTTGCGGCACCGGCCAAGGTCGCGCTCGAGGCCAGGAAGTCCCGTCGAGTGATCGGTGTTTCAGACATGGCGGCCAGAGGATAGCATGAGCGCATGGCCCTTCCGACCGATCGCGGGCACGGTCGAGTGTTCCGCAACGTGAAACGGGAGCGCACCACTGGCTCCGCCACTGGTCGCCGTCGGCTCCGAGGATGAACGTCTGGGGTACCGGCTCCCGCACCGATCGAAGTCCAGGGCCTGCCGCGTCTTGCAGTGCGGAATGCCGCCGCTTGATGTGTTTTCAGTTGTTTTCACTCTGCGCGGGAGGCACCGTGTTCAGGCGCTCCCGCGTCACATTGATTGCCCCGCGGGCTTCCGAACCAGGTGAGGCTTCAGATGTTCACGCTCAAGACAAAGGTTGCCGCTGCAGTGACGTGTGCCGCGGCTGGCATGCTCATCTCCTGGGGCGCAGTCCAGGTGCGGGCGGAGCAGGGTGCGGCGCCGCAGATCAATCGCGACGAGATCCTCGCCACGCAGCTGAAGGACGAGAAAGGCGGGTCAGCCGAGGGGGGCCGTCCGCTCTACGACGAACGCTGCGCCGCCTGCCATCGCTTCGGCGCCATCGGCAAGGACGTCGGCCCGGATCTGACGACCATCACGAGCCGATTCAAGAAGAAGGATGTGATCGAATCGGTGCTCTGGCCGTCACGGGTGATCTCGGATCAGTATCAGGCCGAGATGTTCGAGCTGACCGACGGCAAGATTGTCAGCGGACTAATCGTCCGCGAGACTGCCGCAGCGGTGCTCGTCCGCACGGCCGACGCTCCCGAAAAGCCGGTCGCTGTCCCCAAGGCGCAGATCGCCAACCGCGCGCCCGCGACGGCGTCGCTCATGCCCGAGGGGCTGTTCGATACGCTCAATCAAAAACAGATCGCGGACCTGCTGGCGTTTGTCATGGCGCCACCGCCGGATAAATAGGGCACCCTGGAGGAGTCGATGTCGAAACTGCGAATCAGGAATGTCGGACTGGCCGGCGTCATCATTGCCACCGTGGCCGCCACATTTGTCCTGCCAGAGGCCTGGCAGCAGAAGCCGACTTCATCGGCCGAGCGGGCGCAGGATCAGCCGTTCCCGCCGGGGTCGCCATTTGCGCTCCTTCCCGGCTTCAAGATCGATCGCGTCACACCACCTGAAAAAACCGAGTCGTACATCGTCGTCACGTTCGACCCGCAGGGACGGCCGGTCGTCTCGCAGAGCAGCTCGGGCAATGGCAGCTCGCCGCGCGTCCTCCTCGACGACAACCGCGACGGGATCTTCGAAGGCGAGAAGATCGTCGCGAGCCAGTTGAACACCTGCCACGGCCTGTTCTATGCCAGCCGGACGACGCTCTATGCGAACTGCCGCGGCGAAGTGCCCGGCGACCCGCCGCTGCCGCCGGCCGCGCAGTTCGGCGGACGCGGTCAGGCGCCGCAACCAGGCGCCGGTGGTCAGGCGCCGCCCGGCGGCCGAGGCGGGCAGAATCAGGGACCGGTGGTCGGCACGCCCGGCTTCTACAAGCTCGTCGACACGAATGGCGACGACGTGATGGATACGATCGAGCGGATTCAGCGCTACACGTCGAACGGGATGGGCGATCACGGACCGCACGCGATCCGGAGGGCGCCCGACGGGTCGATCATGTTGCTCATCGGCAACAACACCTACGTCGGCGCGCCGTTCGCGCCCGGACCACCGACCGACGAAGGCGTGGACAAAGAGAGCTCGCCGAACTGGAATAACGTCGAGGAGAGGCAGTTCCTGCCGCAGTTCAACGACCCGCGGTTTGGCAACAGCACGCGCATTGGCGTGCACGCCACGGTCTGGCGGTTGCAGGAGAACAACAAGTACAGCCTGTTCTTCAGCGGCATGCGCAATCCCTACGACTTCGCCTTCAATCTCGCCGGCGAAGCGTTTACGTTCGACAGCGACATGGAGTGGGACGTGAACGCGCCGTGGTACCGCGAGGTCAACACGGTGCACATGATCCCTGGAGGTGATGGCGGCTATCGAAACGGCACCGGGAAATTCCAGGATGAGTATTTCGACGTCCTGCCGGCGCTTCGCCATCTTCGACGCGGATCGCCGGTCGGTGTCGAGTTCTATCAGAGCTACGCGTATCCGGAGAGCTTCTTCGACAACCTGTTCGAAGCGGACTGGTCGCGTGGCCGCCTGCTCTATACGGCGCTGGCGTTGAAGGGCGCGACCTACACCGGCCGCGAGGATCTCGCGGAGTTCGTTCACGGCGAGCCGATGCCGATTACCGATATGGAAGTCGGCCCGGACGGCAACATCTACTTGACGACTGGCGGTGCCGCGGGTCAGGGCGGACTGTTCAAAGTCAGCTGGACCGGCGCACAGCCTGCGACGCCTGACATGACCGGCATCCTGGCGGTCGTGCGTCAACCGCAGCCGCTTTCGAGCTGGGGATGGGAAGCCATCGAGAAGGTCAAGGCGTCGATGGGCGCGGGGTTTGGAGCCGAGCTCGACAAGCTTGCGCGAAGCACCAGCGCAGCGAGTCGCGACCGTGTTCGGGCGATTTTTGAAATGCAGCGGCACGGCGCGCCGCCGAGCACTGGATCGCTCGAGGCGCTGCTCAAGGATCGTGCGCTAGAGGTGAGGGCGGCGGCCGTGTATGTGGCCGGGTTGCAGCAGGGCGACGCCGCGAAGGCGGTTGCCGCCGCGGCGCTCAAGGATGCGGCGCCGCTCGTGCAGAGGCGGGCTGCGGAAGCCCTCCTCCGTCAGGGCCTGACCGCCGCGCGCCCCAGCTTCGCGCCGGTGGCCGACATCTACGGGCTCCTCAAGAGTCCCGATCGCTACGTGCGTTACGCCGGACGCCTCGCGCTCGAACACACACCACGAAACGAGTGGAGCAAGCTCGTGATGGCCGAGACCAACCTCGTGGCTCTGACCGAAGGGATCCTCGCGCTTGCGAACACGGCTCCCGAGGCACAGGCGCGTTCGGAGCTTCGCCCGGTATTCGAGAAGCTGGTCACGCTCATGCAGCGAACCTCGCTGACACCCGACGAGAAGATTCGCGTGCTGCGGACCTTCGAAGTCGCGGCCTCGCAGGTGCCCGAAGGCGTCGACGCCGAGATCAAGAAACAGGTACAGGCGGCATTGATCGGGCAGTTTCCTTCAGCCGCTCCGGCGGGGACATGGGTCGGGTGCACGAATGGCTCGGCGCCCGCGGCGCAGTGCAGCTCGTACATGCTCGCCCACCACCTGGCGAAGGTGCTCGCCTACACGGGCGACGCCGCCGTCATTCCCAAGATCCTCGCCATCATGCCCAAAGGAGACGACGATCAGCCAGGCCAGATCGATTTGATGTACTCGCTCCGGGCGATTGACGCGGGGTGGACCACCGCGCAGAAGCAGCAGGCGATCGATTGGTTCGCGCGCGCGTCGAAATGGCGCGGCGGCTCGACCTTCTCTGGCCACGTCAACAACATCTTTGATGCGACGCTTGACGCGTTCACTGACGGCGAGAAGCAGGCTGCGTATCGCGCGGCGCCGCTCTTTGCGCCGATCACCGACGCGGCCGACGCGACACCTGCGCCTGACGCAGCCGCGGGGAACCGTGGCGGCGGCGGGCGGGGCGGTCGTGGCACGCCCCTCGACCGGCAGGAGCGCTACGACAACCTGGTGTTTCCGAGAGGCGGCCCGGCCGGATCGCTGGCCGGCCGCGGCGGCGCGCCGAGCGCCGCGGATGGGGAGCGCGTCTTTCGTGACGTCTGCGCCCAGTGCCACCGCTTCGGCACGATCGGGAAGGACTTCGCGCCCGACCTCACGAAGGTTGCCAGCACGGTGGCGCGCCGTGACATCCTCCGCTCGATCTTCTTTCCGAACGAGGTCGTGGATCAGAAATACACCACGACCGTGATCGTCACGAAGGACGGCGCGACGATTCGCGGCCTGCTCGTCAGCGAGACGCCGCAGAACGTGCTGCTGAAGACGGCGGCCGAGCCCGAGCCGGTGACCGTGGTCAAGGCGACGATTGCGAAGCGGACGACGGAGCGCGTCTCGATCATGCCCGACGACCTCGCCGACCGCGTCACTGACAACGGCGTGCGCGACGTCACGGTGTACTTGATGGGGGTGAAGTAGGAGCTAGGAGCTAGGAGCTAGGAGACAGGAGACAGAAGACAGAAGACAGAAGAGCGCCTGCGGCCCGAGCGAGGCGCGTAGTCGCCGAGCGAGAGCGAGCGGGGGTGGGGCCCCGCGAGCACTAATAAATGCTGACGGGAGGCCGGAGACAATGAGCGAGACAGGGGGTGCCGCTGGCGGGTCCTGTCCGCGAACAGCCCCACTTCGTGCTCGGGCCCAAACGCACATGTCACGCGAGTGGGCCCTGCGCCGCGAAGCGGGGCGCCCCGTTCGCGGCCACCCGCGAGCGGCACTCTACGTCTCGTTGATGGCCCTCGTCGTGCTCATTGGCGCCCAGCCGGCGTTGGCGCAGAGCCGCCCGGTCTATGTGCAGTTCGATCCCTTCACGGTCAAGGCCGTGCTCTACCGGCCCGATTCCGGCGAGCCTGAGGTCGGCGTCCTCCTGATCCATCGCGTCAACAACTACCTGGGCCACATTGCCGCCAGCGAGCTGGCGCGCCGCGGCTTTCTCGTGCTGGCGATGAACTCGCGCTTCGACAACAACGAGGCGGCAGTCTTCTGGGAGCAGATCGCGCTCGATGTGAAAACCGGCGTCGAGTACCTGAAGCGCCAGCAAGGCGTTCGACGTGTGGTGCTGTTTGGACACAGTGGCGGCGCTGCCACGCTCAGCTTCTATCAGGCCGTGGCCGAGAAGGGGATCGGCTACTGCGCCGCGCCAGGCAAGCTGACCGTCTGTGGGAAGGAGTTGAGCGACCTGCCGCGAGCGGATGGTCTGATTCTCGTCGACGCGTCGCTCGGTAATCCGTCGGGGCTCCTCCGCGGTCTGAACCCGGCGGTCGTGCGCGAGGGCGATCCGAAGTCGCTCGATCCGGCGCTCGACCCGTTCAATCCCGCGAATGGGTTCAACCCGAGCGGCGCGTCCACCTACACGCCTGAGTTCAAACAGAAGTACTACGAGGCGCAGTCGGCACGCATGAATCGTCTGATCGCGTCGGCCGGCGAACAAGCGAACCAGCTGGGCAGCGACCGGGGTCCATTTCCAGACGACAACGTCTTTCTGATCGTGCGCGCGCTGGGGGCCCGGCTTGCTGACGGCGACGTGGTCGCCGAGACCGCGACAGTCAAGCCGCGCAAGCTGCTCAGAAACAATGGATCGATCGTCACCCAAATCGTTCGGAGCGTGCGACCGCCCGGCCGCCAGAACCCGGCGCAGAACGCCTACTTCGAGGGCGGTGCCCGGCTCTTGACGCTGAAGTCGTTCCTGACCGCCAACGCGATCCGCTCGACCAACTCGATGACCGGGATCGACTGGTGCTCGACCAACAATTCGACGCCGTGCGCGGTCGGCCAGATCGGCGTCCCGCTGCTCGTCTCGGCGATGGGCGGCAATACCGGCCTTCGCGACAACGAGTGGCTCTATGAGATGGCCGCCAGCCGCGACAAGGACTTCTTCGTCCTCGAAGGCGCGACCCACAACATCGACCCGTGCGTCGAGTGCGAGGCGCGCAAGGGCGAGTACAACAACACCGTCAGGAATTTCTTCAACTACCTGCGCGACTGGATGAACCAACGATTCTCCCGGTGAAGCGGTCTTCGAGTTACGATTCCTTCACCGACATGCGCGCGGTCATTGGCCTGCTCGCCCTGGTGACGATCGCGGCCTGCCACGGCGCCGCCGCCGCGAACTTTCCCAGCCGGCAGCTCACCTACCTGGTATCGTTCGATCCCGGCGGCCAGAGCGATCGCGAGGCGCGCCGCCAGCAGCCGCTGCTCGAGCGTTACCTTGGCCGGCAGGTCGTCGTCGACTACAAGGCCGGCGGCAGTGGCGCTCTTGGCTGGTCGGAAGTCGCCCACTCCAGGCCCGACGGTTACCTCTTCGTGGGGATCAATATTCCGCACATCATCCTGCAACCGCTCCTGCAGGACACCGGCTACGAGACCGCACAGCTCCAACCCGTCGCGATCTTTCAGCGCACGCCGGTCGGACTGGCGGTTGCGGCCAACAGTCCGTTCAGGACGCTCGACGACTTCGTCAAGGCCGCGACGGCTCGACCGGGAACGATTTCGATTGGTGGGTCCGGCTCGCTGACAGCGCCACATATGGCGGCCTTGCGCCTCAATCGGCTGACCGGGGCGAAGATCACCTACGTACCGTTTTCAGGTTCAGCCCCTGCGATCACGGCTTTCCTCGGCGGCCACACGGTCGCGAACTTCGCCTTTTCCGACGATTTGATCAGGTTCCGCGATCGAATCCGCATCCTCGCGATTGCCACCGCGGCCCGGTTCGCTGGCTTTCCCGATGTTCCGACGTTCCGCGAGCTCGGCATCGAGCTGGTCGAGAGCGTCGAGCGCGGGGTCGCCGTGCCGAGAGGCACTCCGGAGGCTGTCGTGTCGAAACTCGAAGCCGCCTTTCTCCAGATCGCGAACGACCCCGCCATTCAGCAGTCTCAAGCGCGCGAAGGGTTCGTGCCGCTGGCGATGACGAGCGGTGAAGCCAGGGCCTACATCGACGCGCAAACGAAACACTACAGAGCGCTCTTGCAAGAGCTCGGACAAGATTGAAGCCGACGTGACCGACTGGCGCACGCTGCGCGCGGCGGATCTGGCGGTTTCGGCAGTTCTCATCCTGTCTGGAGTGGCGGCGCTCGTCAGTGTGCGTCAGATGCGGGTTGGCTTTGTCGCTGAGTTTCAACCACGGCTCTTTCCGACGCTCGTCGGGCTGCTGCTGATCTTCGTGGGTGTTCTCGCCGCCGTCACTGCCTGGCGGGGCTCTTCACGCTCGAACGTCGAATGGCCTGCGCCCGATCGCGCGAAGCGGATCGCCGTGATCCTGATCAGCGTCGCCGGGTACGTCGCCGTCATCGATCTTGTCGGCATGCCCCTGGCGACGTTCCTGGTGGTCTCGTTCGAGGTGTGGTACCTCGGCAGCTACCGTTGGTACGTGCCGATCGCGGTTGGATTGTGCGCTGCCGCGGTCCTTTACTTCGTGTTCATGGTCGGCCTGGGCCTCACGTTTCCGGCAAGTCCGTTCGAAGGCTGATTCATGCCCGTACCGCTCGATCTTCTTCTCGAGGGTTTCGCGCAGGCGCTGACGCCGGCCAACCTGCTCTACGCGCTCATCGGCTGCCTCGTGGGGACGCTCATCGGTGTGTTGCCTGGCATCGGGCCGACGTCGGGAAT
The DNA here is from genome assembly GCA_963773005.1 of uncultured Acidobacteriota bacterium. Lineage (GTDB taxonomy): Bacteria > Acidobacteriota > Vicinamibacteria > Vicinamibacterales > 2-12-FULL-66-21 > DATBJJ01. Next base: position 302,127 of record CAVYZR010000006.1, on the reverse strand, counting down.
CGCGATCCTGCTGCCGCTCAGCACGGTGCTGCCGCCGACTTCGGCGATCATCATGATGGCGGCCGTGTACCTACGGCGCCATGTACGGCGGGTCGACGACCGCCATCGTCGTCAACATCCCCGGCGAGGCGTCGTCGGTGCCGACGGCAATCGACGGCTACGAGATGGCAAAGCAGGGAAGGGCCGGGACGGCGCTGGGGATTGCTGCAATCTCGTCGTTCGTGGCCGGGACCCTCAGCCTCGTCGGGCTGACGTTCTTCGCGCCGATGCTCGCCAACGTCGCGCTGTCGTTCGGTCCCCCCGAGTACTTTGCCCTGATGGTGATGTCGCTCGCGCTGACCATCAGCCTGTCCGGCCGGGCCGTTGTCAAAGGTGTCGTCGCACTGGTCATCGGCCTGGCGGCTGCCACCATCGGGCTCGACCCGCTCACTGGCCTGAGGCGGCTGACGTTCGGCTCGGTCACGCTCATGGCCGGGATCAATTTCGTCAGCGTCGTCATCGGTCTCTTCGCGATCAGCGAGTTCATGGTGAACGTCGAGCAGTCGGCGCAGCATCTCTACGACGCGAGGATCAAAAACTGGCTACCGAGCTGGCCGGAGCTGCGCTCCTGCATCAATACCATCTTGCGCGCGACCGGCATCGGCTTTGCGCTTGGTCTGCTGCCCGGATTCAGCCCGGCGGTCACGACCTTCATCGCCTACGACGTCGAAAAGCGCTGGGCGAAAGATCCGTCACGGTTCGGCAAGGGTGCGATCGAGGGAGTGGCGGCGGCAGAAGGCGCGAACAATGCAACGTCGAGCGGTGGTTTTGTGCCGCTGTTCGCGTTCGGAGTGCCCGCGAGCCCGCCCCTGGCAGTACTGCTCGGAGCGCTCCTGATGTATGGGCTTCAGCCGGGGCCGCGGCTGTTCCAGGAGAATCCACAGCTGGTGTGGACGGTGATCGCCAGTATGTATGTCGGGAACGTCATCCTGCTGGTACTGAACCTGCCGCTCGTCGGCGTGTGGGCGCGCATCGCGACGATTCCCTTCCCGATCCTTGGCCCGATCATCCTCCTGTCGGCGGTGATCGGCGCGTATAGCATCCGCTTCCTGCTGTTCGATGTCTGGATGGCCATCCTCTTCGGGATCATCGGCTACGCGCTGCGCAAGACGGGCTACCCGCTCGCGCCGATCGCGCTCGCATGCGTGCTCGGGCCAACGCTCGAGACATCATTGAAACAGTCGCTGATCCTGTCGGGCGGGTCGCTGAGCATCTTTGCCACGAGGCCGCTGACCGCAATCATCCTGCTCGTGACGTGCGTGATGGTCGGGCGCACGTTGTGGGGACTTCGCAGTGCTCGGACGCCGCTCCCGGTGACCGAGGAATAACGCCACGGATCACACGGATTCCACTGATGGCATTCCTCGTCATCGTTCTTGGGGACGAGCTGGCTCGCGCCGCTGGACGATTGGCGGATGTCCATGGCGTCCGGGGCTGCGACTCGGTCCACCTCGCGTCCTTCGAAGCGCTCCTCGCTCGCTGCGATGATGCGGACGTGGGGTTCTCATGCGCCGACGACCGCCTGACTCGCGTGGCCCGCGCGCTCGGATAGTCCGCCGCACTGACCAACCATTGGCGGGCGAATCCGTCTAAGAGCTCATGCCCGCCATCCGCTATGCATTCCGCCGGCTTTGGCGCGACCGTTCGGTCACGTCGATCGCCCTCGCGATTCTTGCCCTCGGGCTCGGCGCCAACACAGCCCTGTTCAGCGTGGCGAACGCCGTGCTGCTGCGACCGCTACCGTTCCCGGCGCCGGACCGGCTGGTCGTTGTGCGCCTCTCCGACCCGGAGTTCCAGGGCCCATACACATCGTTTCCGGTCAATGCGGCCCACATCGCCGTCTGGCGCGAGCGCTGCGCTTCCTGCGAAGAGCTCGCAGCGATCAACGCGATGACGACGACGCTGACCGGAAGAGGTGACGCGGAGCAGCTCGACGGTGCCAGCGTGAGCGCGAGCTTTTTCGAGCTCCTTGGCATCTCTCCGATCTTCGGCAGGAGTTTCAGGACTGGCGAAGACCGCGTCGGCCAGAACGCCGTCGCGATCATCAGCCATGGCCTCTGGATGCGAAGGTTCGGCGGCGATCGTGCCGCGATTGGACAGCAAGTTCAGCTCGACGGCGACCTGGTTGAGATCGTCGGCATCCTCCCGGCAAGGGCGCCAATTCCCGGCCCGCAGCAGCTGGGCGATCTCGTGCGGCTTCCAACTGCCATCGATGTGTTCCGGCCTATCGCGCCTTCGCCGGAGGCATTGCGGTCGCCGGGGGATCTCAACTACGGCGTCATTGCCCGTGTCCGTCCAGGCGTCACTGCAGACGCGTTGCGGTCGGAACTGAACGCGCTCGCGCAGACGGTCTCGAAGCAAACTGGCGATGACGGCCGCAAACGCGCGGTGGTAGTGCCGCTCCGGCAGATGGTGACACGTCAGGTGAGGGTGCCGCTCACTGTTCTCTTTGCGACGACGTGCGCCGTTCTTTTGATCGTGTGTGTGAATCTGGCGAACCTGTTGCTCGCGCGTCACACCGGGCGGCGGCGCGACGACGCCGTGCGGACGGCGCTCGGCGCCGGGCGAGGCTCGCTCGTGGCGGACAGTCTGATCGAGAGTCTCCTGCTCGCGCTTGGCGGCGGGATGCTGGGTGTCGGTGTCGCCTGGGTCGTGACCCAGATCATCACCGCGATCGCGCCTGCCGCCCTGCCGACGCTGAACAGATTCGCATTCGACGTTGGCGTGTGGCTGTTCGTCGTGGCGAGTACGATCTGCGCGGGGGTGGCAACTGGTCTTCTGCCGGCGCTACGAGGCGGCATCGCAGACCCTGGAGATGCGCTGAAGGCCAACAGCTACACCGCAAGCGACGGGCCGCGCGGGAGCCGCGCGCGGCGCGTGCTCGTGGCCGCACAGGCCGCGCTTGGCGCCGCGCTGCTCGTTGCGACGGGCCTGCTCGTGCTCAGTTTCGTCCGGCTGATGGGCGTCGACAAAGGATTCGACACAGCGCAGATTCTCACCATTGACGTCGCGCTGCCGTCGTCGACCTTTACCAGCGCCGAGCAGCAGCTCCGCTTCTTCGATGACGCGCGGTTGCGACTCCGAGCGCTGCCCGGCGTGGAGGCTGTCGCGCTGACGAGCCGGCTGCCGCTGCGCGGTGAATCAACGGTCAACCTTCTTTCGTATGTCGACGACCAACGTCCGGCAGCCGCTCGTCCGGTTGCCAACTACCGCTACGTCACGCCGGACTATTTCCACGCCATCGGCACGCGGCTCGTCCGCGGCCGCACGTTCCTCGAGTCGGATCGCGGCCGGCAGGTCGCCGTGCTGTCCGCGAGCGCGGCCCAGGCGCTGTGGCCAGGTCAGGATCCGATCGGGCGGTTCGTGAAAACGAGCGGCTACCTGGGGGCGGTGACCGAAGTCATCGGTGTCGCTGCCGACAGCCGCGCCATTGATCTCACTCGCACCAACGTTCTCTTCACCTATCTGCCGTACTGGCTGCGCGGGCCATCCTCGGCATCACTCGTGGTCCGCGCGTCGGTGCCGGCCGAGACGCTCGCATCCGCAGCTCGCCACGCCATCTGGGAAGTCAATCGCAACGTGGCGATTCCGCGAACAGAGACGATGGACGAAATCGTGCGTTTGTCGGTGGCCGATCGTCGCTTTCAGCTGTCGCTGATGATCGTGTTCGGCTGCGCGGCGGCGTTGCTTGCCGCGCTGGGAGTGTACGGCGTCGTCTCGTACTCGGTTGCGCGGCGGCGCCGTGAGCTGGCCATGCGGATCGCGCTCGGGGCGCGTCCGTCGGACATTCATCGACTGGTGATTGCCGAAGGCCTGGCGCCCGTCGCCGCGGGGCTCGCGATCGGCCTCTGCCTCTCTTTGGCGCTCGGCCGCGCGATGGCCAGCCTGCTCTTCGACGTTCGACCGGCTGAGCCAGCCGTGTTTGCTGTCGCAGCCGCCGTCATCATGATTGCGGCGTTGGTGGCGTGCCTGGCACCGGCGCGCCGCGCCGCGACGATGAGTTCCCTGCGGACGCTCTAGTCTTACCCGACGGGCTTCGCCCCTCGGACTCCCCGACACGCGGCCTCGCGCGCCGCTGGCGACGGCGCGCTCCGATCGCGTGGCTCGCTCGCACTGCTGAGGCCGCGCTGGCGAAACTCGATTTCTCCTGTGGTACCGCGAATGCTTGAGATGCTGCATGCTGAGCGGCGTCGAACCTCGTCAGGCAGCCGTAACCGCGGGTTTGAGGTATGTCTCGGACCAGACGGAAGGTATTCGCCGCCTCCGGGTGGGCAAGCGCTTCCGCTATGTCACACCCCACGGTCATACCTTGAGGGACCAAAACGAGCTTCAGCGCATCAGCTCGCTCGCGATGCCTCCCGCGTGGCGTGACGTCTGGATCTGTCCGTCGCCGAACGGTCATCTCCAGGCCACAGGGCGTGATGCGAAGGGCCGGAAACAGCATCGCTACCTCATCTGATGTGAACGAGTACGTGCGCGACGTAGCTGGAGAGGATTTCACGGCGAAGGATTTCCGGACGTGGGTTGGTACGGTCCTCGCTGTCCGCGCCCTGCAGCAGTTGAAGGAGTTCACGTCGAACGCTCAGGCGAAGAGGAACGTGCTGTCGGCGGTCGAAGCGGTGGCGGGCATGCTGGGCAACACACGCTTGGTGTGCCGCAAGAGCTACATCCATCCGGCGATCATCGATGCGTACATGGAAGGGACGCTTGCACACAGCCTCGCCGCGTGCACGGGCGAGCGGTACTGCCTGGGTGCCAGTCGACTCAGTCGTACGGAGACCGCTGTTCTGGCGCTGCTCCGTCGGCGCCTGCGCCGTGAGCCGCTCCGCAAGACAGCGTGAGCGCGACTCGAGCCCGCCTTTCACCTTCGATCGACTGAACGCGGACCGGATCGACGGTCGCCCGCTAACTGCGCCTCGCCGATCTCCTCCTCTTTGACCGCGATATCGAGCCGCTCCGACTTGATGTCGACGCGCACGCGGCCGAACAGGCTCATGTAGGCGTTGGCCAGTCCGACAATGGCGAAGAGGCTCAGGACGTAACCACGCCAGTCGTCGAGCAAGAGGCGGTAGCCGGTCAGGACCAGGAAGATCGCCGTGACGTAGTGGCTGAAACAGTATTCACAGGTGAACACGTAGAAGAACTTGCGCTGGACGAGAGTCCGACAGCTCTTGCTGCGCTCAGCGCAATACTCTCGCGCCTCGCGGAAAATCTCCTCGTGGACGACGGTCCACGTCACCGTGGCGACGGGCAATGCCAGTACGAACAGCCACACGATCTGTTGCCAGAGCTGGCTGGAATCCGGCACATGGGTCAGCACAGCCGTGGATCAAGCACAGTTCACGCCAAGGTGCTGTTTGCTTGGTCGAGCTGGGTAAGATGGTGAGCTTCGAGTAACGGTACGATGAGCACGGCAACTGGACCGAGCGCATCGTCTCGAGTCGGCACGATTCGCCAACGGATTTCCGCCGCTCCAACGTGATCCGGCGAACGATCACGTACTACTGATTGGCGCCACGGATCGCACGGACAACACGGTTCGGGCATCTGGGATAGCTTCCGTTCAATCTCCCTTCAGCGCCGCCGTTGGATCGACGCGCGCGGCCGTCAAGGCCGGTAATGCTGAGGCCAGTAGGCCGGCACCGGCACAGACGATTGCCACGCCGGCAAAAGTTAGTGGATCACCTGACGTCACGCCGAAGAGCAGCGTGCTGAGGACACTTCCGACGAGTCCCGCGAGTGCGAGTCCGACGACGGTTCCGACGCCCGTCAGAGTGGCGGCCTGAGCCAGGATCGACCTTGCGACATCAGATGGTCGCGCGCCGAGCGCGACCCGGACGCCGATTTCCCGCGATCGCTCCGCGACGCCGAACGCCATCAACCCATAGACGCCGACGAATGCCAGCACACAGGCTGCCGCGGCGAAACCAGCCAATAGGAGCATGCTGGACCGGCGCCATGCCCACGTCGTATCGGCGAGCGCGCTCAACGGCTGCACGGCGTTGACCGGCACCGCCGCGTCGACGCGCGACGCGGCACCGCGAATCGCGCGCTCGAGCCCGTCGGTTGCGGTGTGCGTTCGCACCACGAGACCGAAGAACGGCCAATAGGTCTGCGACGCCGGCCGGTAGATCTCTGGCTCGGGATCTTTCGCGAGGTCGTGGTGGCGCGTGTCGCCGACGACGCCAATCACCTGCCTCGGCGCGAACTCCATGAAGTCCGGAACCATCAGCGTCTGGCCGACCGGATCGACGCCGGGCCACAGGCGGCGAGCGGCGGATTCGTTGACGATGATGACCGCCTGCGATCCGGACCGATCGCGAGCGTCGAACACGCGCCCACGGCGTATCGGGATCGCCATGGTCGCGAAATAATCAGATGTGACGATTCGGAACTCGGCGAATCGCTCCTCAGCCGGTTGCCCTGGGAGGTTGTACGGCCGCAGTGCGTTGAAGCCAGTCAGCGGAAGGGTGTTCACAGCGGCGGCGGAGGCGACGCCAGGCAGTGCCGCTACGTTCTCGATCAGTTGGTCGAGAAAGCCGCCAGTCTGCTCCGCTGACGCGTACCGGTCGCGCGGCAGCACGAGTTGGGCCGTGACAACGCTTTGGGTCTCGAAGCCGAACGAGCGTTGCTGCAAGCGTGAGAAGCTCCGGACGAGAAGCCCCGCGCCGACGAGCAGCAGCACCGACAGCGCAATTTGCGCCGTCACGATCGCCTGCCTCTGGAGTTGCGTGCGGCGATCGCCCGTCGCGCTACGGTTGGCGCTGTGCAAGGCCCCGGACAATCCAACCCTTCGTCGCAGGAGCGGCGTCACGCCGAACATCGATCCGACGGCGACGACGGTGATTGCCGTGGTGATGAGCACGCGAGCGTCGATCCAACCTGCCATGGTGGCGGGCAACGCGGTCGTGCGCAGGCGAGTGTCGAGGAGCCTCGGCAGCAGCTGCGTCCCCCAGAGCGCGAGTAGCAAGCCGCTTGCGCCGCCGCATCCGGCGAGCGTCAGACCCTCGGCGAGGTGTTGCCTGAGGAGATGCAGTCGACTCGCGCCGAGCGCCAGGCGGACGGCGGTCTCGCGTTGCCGGCTCGCGTCCCGAACGAGCAGCAGGCTCGCCACGTTCGACACCGCGATGAGCAGCAGCACGCACGCAGTCCCCTGGAGTACGCACAGAAGCGGACGCGTGTCGCCGACGTAGAAGTCACGAAGCGGACGGACGGCGACCGAGAAGCCTTGATGTGTGTCCGGGTGCTCGCGGGCGAGCCGCTCGGCGATAGCGCGCAGCTCGACCTCGGCGCGTTCACGGCTCACCCCGTCGCGTAGACGGGCGACGACGCGGTAGGGCCGCTGTTTGCGGTCCGCCAACGCCGCGCCCGACAGCGCTTCAGGCGTCCACAGCTGGGCGTTCGGATAAGGATGCGCAAACGTCGCCGGCATGACGCCGACGACTGTGTGAGCGCGCCCGTCGAGCTCGAGACTGTCGCCGACGATCGTCGATCGAGCGTCGAACCGCCGCCGCCACAGGTCATCGCTCACCACGACGACGGCGTCTCCGCCAGGCTGTCCCTCGCCGGGAAGGAATGTACGGCCGGCCGCGGGCGCGGAGCCGAGAAGCGCGAACAGTCCCGGCGTGAATTGCCAGCCACTGAGCCCCTCCGGTCGCGACGTGCCCGTGATCGTGTACGCACGGTCCCAGAAGGCCTCGACTCCGTCGAACGTGTCCGATCGCTCCTTCCAGACGTTGAAGTCGAAACCCGAGCTCTTCGAATACTGCCCGCGCTCCGCATTCCAGGTCGAAATCCACACGAGTCGATCGGCGTGTCGGTACGGCAGGGGAGCGAGCAGCACGCGGTTGACGACGGTGAAGATCGAGAGCGCGGCGCCAAGGCCGAGGGCCAGGGTCAGGATCGCGGTGGCGGCGAACCAGGGGTTTCGGCGGAACGAGCGGACCATGGCGTGCAGGGACATGCTAAGAAACTAGCACACATTTGTCGCCAGCAACTGTCACAGAAGCAAAACAGGAGATCAGGAGGTCAGGAGTTTGCTTGGTTTCTTGAGCGAAATTCCTCCTGATCTCTTGATCTCCTGTTAAGAAGACGCGAACCTCAGCTGAGAACTAATTGAAGACGGATCGCATGTAGCGGACGTTCTCGACATAGCTCTCACGCATGGGCTGGCCCTTCGGGATGGCGCCCTCGATCTGAATCCATCCTGAGTAGTCGATGTCGTCCATCGCCTTTCGAACGGCCGGGAAATCAACCTTGCCCTGCCCGAGGAGGTAGCCGTTTTCCTTGGCGTGGAACTCGCAGATGCGTTGCCGGCCCAACTGGCGGATCTCGGCGACGATGTCGTACCCCATCTGGGTCGAGTTCGCCACGTCGTAGTAGACCTGGACGTTCGGAGACCCAACGGCGTCGATGATCCGCAGATGCTCGGCGGCACTGAGCCAGGATTCGATGCCGAGGACTACACCGCGGTCCTCTGCCTTGCGGGCGACGCGGGTCAGCCGCCGGATGACTTCTGCTTGTCCGTCCGGATCGTTTCGCAGATCGCCTCGTTCGAAGAACGCCAGCAGGATGACGCGCGCCTCGAGCGCGCGGGCGCAGTCGATGCTGTCGCTAACCCACGCCTCGGTGCGAGGGTCGGACTTGTACGGGACCTGGTTCAGCACGTCGAGGGCGACACCTCCGATGCGCAGGCCGCTCGCTGACGCAGCCTCGCGGTAGGCGCGCTGCACGTCCGGCTGTCGCAAGCGCAGGTCGTTCTCGACGCTGCCCATCGAGACCTGCACGCCGTCAAGGCTGAGCTCCTTCGCGAGCGCCAATGCTTCGGTCCTGCCGCGCATCCCGATCGACCAATCGCACGCGCCAATACTGAATCGCGCCTGGCTGGCGCGCACGTCCGTTGGCCCCGCGACGCACAGTCCTGCGCCGACGAGCCCCGCAGCGTTCTTGAGGAAGTCCCGCCGGGATGGACGCGCTCGTCTCATGATGCGGCACCTAACGAAAAGACCAAACAGGAGGTCAAGAGGCCAAGAGATGGATTCTCAAGAGCATGGATTTGTTTGATCTCCTGGTCTCTTGATCTCCTGTTCAACGTGACACAGCCAGCGGTTGGCTGCTATCGGCCCGGCTTCATCAGGAACGCGACAATGTTGGCCACGTCCTGCTCGTCGAGCGCAAGCGCGGGCGGATCGAGCATCAGGCTCGATTTCAGGGGCAGGCGCGCAGTGATCTCCTCGCGCGGGAACGACCGCACGCGTCCAGAGCCGTCCTTGATCGACACCGTGGCGCCATCCGCCTGGAGGAAGCCGATGTACGCGGCGTTGCTGCGGGTGACGAACAGCTCCGAGCTGTAACCGAACGCGATCGCGGCGTTCGGATTGACGATCGCCTCGATGAGGCCGGCGCGATCGAACTTCTTCGAGATCTCGGTGAGCTCGGGGCCGACGTCTGTTCCTGTGGCACCCACGCGATGGCACGTCGAACAGTTCGTGTCAAACGCCACCTCGCCGCGCGCGGCGTCGCCGGTACGGTTCGCGACCTCCGCAACCGACAGGCGCGGTTGGCCGCCAGGCCGCGGAAACAGGCCAACGGCCGCGGCGCGGACGCTCCGGTTGGGACTAGTGAAGATCACCGAGCCGGCCGCTTCGCGCAACGTCGAGGCGAGCCGGTTGTCGGCGGCCAGCTGGATGAGCAGCGGTCCGGCGTCAGCGTCGGCGGCCATCGCCAACGCCGCGTCGATGCGACGGTCGATCGGCGCGTCCGCATCGAGCACAACGGCACGGAGCCGCACGCTCTCGTCAGTCGAAACCGACTTGGTGTCCGGCGCGGCGGGAGCCCATCCCTCGACTGGATAGACGCGCCAGTCATTCGCCTTCCGGTACGTCATCCACCACGCCGCCTGTGCGGTCACGTCCGGCAGGTCGCTGAGCGTCAGCTCCGCCATCACGTGGGCGGCCTGGGGATCGTCGACGAAGGCGATCGCATCCAGGGCCTGACGTCGTTCGGCAGCGGTGAGCGCGCTCGACTTCGCCCGTTCTCTCAAGCCGTCGACTGCAGTTACCGTGTGCAGGCGCCACGCGATCGCCGAAAAGCGAGCATCCCACCTGAGGGGATCGGGATCTCCGAGCGTGGGCAGGAGCGCCGAGTACCAACCGGTCCTCGATTCCCCACGCCGCTATGCCCAGGGCTTCCAGGTACCACCGATCGACGCCGTCGTAGGCCGCTGCGAGCTTCTGAAAAATATCGCGGCCGGCCTCGAAGGGAATGCCGCGCAGCGACAAGGCAACCTCGCGACGGACCGCCGGCGAGGGATCCTCCGACAAGGCGCGCGCCTCGGCGAGCACCGACGCTTTCGCGCGGCGCAGCGCCCGAAACGCAGCGACACGGATCTGCGGATCGACGTCGGTCAGGCGCTGCTCGACTTCGCGCAGGCCGGCCGGACCGAGCTCGGCCAGCAGCCAGATTGCGCGGGCGCGATGATAGGGGTTGGGATCGCCGAGGACGTTCCTCACGGCCGGTAAGGCCGCGGCTCCCTGCGCCTTCAGCCGCTCGTAGCCGCTGCTGCGCACGTTGACGGCGGGGCTCAGCAGCGCCTGAACCTGCCCCGTAGTCGTCCGCAGATCGATCGACGGCGTACGGAGCGCCCGGCCCTTTGGCGTGACGCGATAGATGCGGCCGTACCCTTTGCCGTCGTGCATCTGGTGACCGCCGACGATCGCGTCGTACCAGTCGGCGACGTAGATCGCGCCGTCAGCGCCGACGGCGACGTCGCTCGGCCGGAACCATTTGCGCCGGTCCTCGTCGACGCGATTCCAGATGTAGTTCTCGTTCGGAGCGCCGAGACTCGATACGAACTCGAAGCCTTTGAGCGTGAAGCCAGCGCCTTGCGGCTGGGGATGGAATCCGAAGATCACGTTCCGTCCGGCGTCGGCGCTAAGGAGCAGGCCGCGGTAACGGACGCCGAGCTGGTCGTCCTCGTGGCGAACCACGCCAGCCGGCGCGCCGGCGCCAGTGTTGATGCCGGCGGGCAGCACGCCGGGGTCGTCCTGATGCCAATGCGCCGTAAAGGTATCCTGCCCGGGCCGCCGATCGGCCTGCCAGTATCTCGACCCGTCGGCGCTGAAGTAGCCTGCGCTCGCGCCTTCCATCAACCAGGTCATGCGGCACGCCATCACCTGATCGTCGTTGTCGTTCTGCCAGAGGTCGCCGAACGAATCGACGGCGAGCTCGTAAGCGTTGCGAAAGTTGTGCCCCATGACTGTCAGGCGCGTCCCGTCGGGCTCCATCCGCACTCCCAGCCCGCCCGTCCAGACCCGCCCATCGTCGCTCACCAGTCCGCCCTCGTTCTTCAGGTTGTACGGAGTGCCGCCGGTATAGAGACTTCCCGCGCGGATGGTTTTCCCGGAACGATCGGTTACGACATGCGGGCCGGCGTTGCCGGTGTTGAAATACCAGCGTCCGTCAGGTCCCGCGACGAGCGCGTGCAGGCCGTGATCGTGATCGTAGCCACCGAAGCCGGACAACAGGATCTCTTTCTTGTCGGGTTTGTCGTCGCCGTTCTCGTCCGTATAGACGATGAGGTGCGGCGAGGCTGAGACGATGACGCGATTGCCGATCACCGCCAGCCCGAGCGGCGCGCGCAGGTCTTTGTCCTGGACGAACACTTTCGAGTGGTCGGCGCGGCCGTCGCCATTGGTGTCGGTCAGAATGAGGATCCGATCGCCAGCCTGATGGGTGAGCGGGCTTTGCTTTGCGGTATTGAAGTCCCTGTAGTTGACCGCTTCGGCGACCCAGACGCGACCGCGGACATCGATGTCGATGTTGGTCGGGTTGAAGAACATCGGTGATTCTGCCCAGAGCGTGATCTCCAGATCGTCTGGCAGGGAGAAGCGATCGGTCTGCGCGCGCGGCCTCGATCCGGATCCGGTCGAGACGAGCGCCAGCATCAACACGACATACGAGAGATGGGTCGTCACGCCGCTGCAGGATATCGCGTACCGCGGTCGCTGGCCACAAAGGCATCTGGTCACTCTCCGCCACTGGTAACACTCGCCACGGATAGCACGGATGACACTGTTTTGTCGGATCCGCGTCGTCCGTGTTTTCCGCGGCGAGATCTGGCGGTTTTGGCGCCTCGATCCGGCACTAGACGTAGAATTCGAGGAGAGGGGGCGGCATGATGAGATGCGGATGGGGTTGGACAGCCGTGGCGGCGGTCGTGCTCGGCGTCGCCGCGCAGGCTCAGACGCCCGCGCCGTCAGCGTCCCCAAAGCCTCCGGCCAGATCATCGTTGCGGACTCCGTCGACGGAAAGCCTCTCTTCGACTACCAGGGGCCGCTTCGCATCGTCGCGCCAGGCGACAAACGCGGCGCCCGCTCGATTCGGATGCTCGAGCGGATCGAGATCGTTCGCGTGACGAAGTAGGGTTGATTGTGACCCGTCGAAGGTGGCTCGCCGTCGCGTTCTCGGCCGTTCTATGCGTCGCAGTGGTGGTCGTCTGCGGAGCGCAAACAACGAACGAGTTCACGTGGGATGTGCCGACCGGCTTCCCGGTGCCTGTGGTCCCGGCCGACAACCCGATGTCGGCCGCGAAGGTCGAGCTCGGACGTCATCTCTTCTACGATTTGCGCCTGTCTGGCAACGGCCAGCAGTCGTGCGCGACCTGCCACCAGCAGGAAAAAGCCTTCACTGACGGTTTGAAAACGAGCGCTGGATCGACGGGGGAGGACCACCCGCGCAACAGCATGAGCCTCGTCAACGTCGCCTACGCAGCGACGCTGACCTGGGCCAACCCGACGCTGACCCGCCTCGAGGATCAGGCGCTGGTGCCGATGTTCGGGCGGCATCCGATCGAGCTCGGCCTGGGTGAGGATCGGGAGTGGCTGGACCCGCTGCGGCGGGAGCCGCGGTACGTCGCGCTGTTCGAGCGCGCCTTTCCAGGAGAGGCCGACGCCTTCACGCGCGTCAACGTCGTCAGAGCCATCGCCACGTTTCAGAGGACGATCGTTTCGGCGCGCTCGCCCTACGATCGCTACCACTTCGAGCGCGATGATCAGGCGGTGTCGGCCGCGGCAAAGCGCGGCGAAGTGATGTTTCACAGCCGGCCTCTCGCCTGTTTCACCTGTCACGGGGGCTTCAACCTCTCTGGCGCGACGAAGCGGCCCGGATCATCAGATACGGCTGACAACGAGTTCCATAACACCGGGCTCTACAATCTGCCTGGCCTGCTGTCGTATCCGGCGCCCAACACCGGCATCCACGAGTTCACGCATGATCCCAGGGACGTCGGAAAGTTCAAGGCTCCGACGCTGCGGAACGTTGCTGTCACCGCGCCCTACATGCACGACGGCAGCATTGATTCGCTCGAGGGCGTGCTCGCGCACTACGAGGCTGGCGGACGCACTCTGACCGAGGGTCCACATAAGGGCGTCGGTCGTGACAATCCCAACAAGAGTGAAAGGATCCGCGGTTTCTCGCTCACGCCCGACGAGCGTGCCGATCTGATTGCCTTCCTGCACTCGCTGACCGACGAGAGCGTGCTCCGCGACCCGCGTTTTGCAAATCCGTGGCGACGGTAGGGATGACCAACGATCGGCCCGAACCCACGCCTCGCCTCACCGCGGTCGACGCGCTGCGAGGGGCGGTGATGGTCATCATGGCGCTCGACCACACCCGTGATTTCTTCCACGCGGGCGCCATGAGTTTCTCGCCTGAGGATCTCGCCAGCACGACGCCGATCCTGTTCTTCACGCGCTGGATCACCCACGTCTGCGCGCCGGTGTTTGTCTTCACGGCTGGCATCGGCGCCTTCCTTCGGCTCGACCGGCCCGGTGCTACGAAGGCGCAACTCTCGCGGTTTCTGCTGACGCGTGGCGTGTGGCTGATTCTGATCGAGCTGACTGTGATGCGCCTGGCGTTCAACTTCTCGTTCGAGATGCGCTACCCGGTGTTGCTCTTGATACTCTGGGCGCTCGGCGTCTCGATGATCGCGCTGGCCGCGCTCATCTATCTCCCCCGGCGGGTATTGGCCGTCGCGAGCCTTGCCGTTCTCATCCTGCACAACACCCTGGACTCCGTGCAGGCGTCGCAGTTCGGCGCACTCGGAGGCGTCTGGAATGTGCTCCACCAGCAGGGCGTGTTTGTTCTTGGCGGGATTCCCGTGGTGGCCGGCTACCCGGTGATGCCGTGGATTGCCGTGATGGCCCTGGGTTTCTGCGTCGGGCCGATCTTTCGCCTCGAGCCGCACGCTCGACAGCGGCTTCTGCTGAAATGGGGAACGCTTCTCATCGTTGCCTTCGTGCTAGTGCGAGCGGTGAACGTGTACGGCGATCCCGCGCCGTGGTCGGTCCAGCCATCGGCGACCTACACAGTCCTCTCGTTTCTGAGGACGACGAAGTATCCGCCCTCGCTGGACTTTCTGCTCATGACGATCGGTCCGGCGCTGTTCGCGCTGGCGTGGTTCGATCGGCGCCGGCTCGACCCAAGACATCCGCTCGTCATCATCGGTCGCGTGCCGTTCTTCTATTACGTGACGCATTTCTGGGCGCTCCACTTGCTGGTCGCCCTGATGACGTGGCTGCGCTACGGCGGCGTGGCGATTCCGTTCCTTCTTTCTCCAGTTCCGTCGATGGGCGGTTTCCGCGACTTGTTCCCATCGGACTTCGGTTACCCGCTCTGGGTCGTCTACCTTGTCTGGATGTTCATCATCGTGGCGATCTATCCGCTCTGCGTATGGTTCGCGGGAGTGAAAGCGCGCCGACGGGAGTGGTGGTTGAGCTATTTGTAAACCGCGAGAAGCGTACTGACCTCGCGCAGGGACAGTGAGTCGTAGTGTCCGGCTTCAGCCGGACCTTGAAGGTCCGCCTGAAGGTGGACCCTACGTATAAGAGGACTGGACTACAATCGGCAACCGCGCATCGCGCATCTGCTCTAGCTTCCACTAGCGAGGAATACGCTATGGCCAACCGCCTCTTGAATCCCAGTGGAATCGGCCGACGGGACTTCGCCCGAATTGCGTTTGGGACGCTTGGCGCCACTGCGCTTGGCAGTCCCGCTTCCGCCCGTACGCAGAAGACCACGCCCGGCATCAAACTGTGCGTGCAGTCGTCGGCGAACCCTTCAGACCAGCAGCTGCTGTTTCTCAAGCAGCTCGGTGCGGCGTACGTCAGCGTCGGGTCGCCACCGGAGCTACGCACCGCCGAAGGCTTCATGCACATAAAGAAGCGCTACGCGGACGCTGGGATCACGGTCTGGAACATCGGCAACGTCACCGTCCACAACATGCCGGAGGTGACGCTCAACCTGCCTGGGCGCGATCAGAAGATCGAGGAGTACAAGCAGTACCTCCGCAATCTCGGCAAGGCCGGCATCGGCTACACGACCTACGCGCACATGGGCAACGGCATCTGGACGAGCGGACGGACCGACGTGCGCGGCGCCTCGGCGCGCGAGTTCGACCTGAACAGCCCATCGGCACGCGGCAACTGGGACGGGAAGGTCTACGCCGGACCGCTTTCGCACGGACGCGAGTTCACGAAGGAAGAAATCTGGGAGAACTACACCTATTTCATCAAGCAGGTGGCCCCGGTCGCGGAGGAAGTCGGCGTCGAGATCGGCATTCATCCCGACGATCCGCCGGTGCCGGTGCTTGCCGGCGTGCCGCGCTGCATCTTCAGCAACTTCGAGGGCTACAAGCGGGCGATGGAGATCGCCAACAGCCCCAATGTCGGCATCTGCCTCTGCTGCGGCACCTGGCTCGAGGGCGGCAAGTCGCTGACCGGCAAGGATCCTGAGGAAATGATTCGCGCGTTCGGCGCCAAGAAGATCTGGAAGATTCACTTCCGCAACGTCAGTGCGCCGCTGCCGCACTTTGTCGAGACCTTCATGGACGACGGCTACTACGACATGTGGAAGATCATGAAGGCGCTGCGCGACGTCGATTTCGAGGGGATCGTGATTCTCGACCACAGCCCGACCATGGTGGGTGGCAACTACACGCAAACGGCCTACGGTTTTGCCTACATGAGGGCACTGCTCAACCGCGCCAACGCAGAAGCACGCCGGTGATGCCTGCCGTGCGCTGCGCTCTGTTTTGACATCGATCGACGTGTTCGCTGCCAAAGATCTTCACCGCGGAGTGCGCCGAGAACGCAGAGTCCTTTAGAGGTCTTTCTCTGCGGCTCTGCGGCTCTGCGTCCTCTGCGGTGAAAAGCTCTTTGAAGGGAAAGTTGTCGCGGCTGTGAGACACATGAAGAAGTTGATCGTTCTGATCCTGTTGACAACGCTGCCGGTGCCTGCGTTTGCCCAGACGCGTCCGAACATCGTTCTCATCTACATGGACGATCTCGGTTACGGCGACGTCTCGTCGTATGGTGCGGGGACAGTCAAGACGCCGAACATCGATCGGCTGGCGCGCGAGGGACTGCGCTTTACCGATGGGCACTCGGCCGCGGCGACCTGCACGCCCTCACGCTACGCGCTGATGACGGGCGAATATGCTTTTCGCAAGAAGGGGACCGGGATTCTGCCTGGCGACGCCGCGCTCATCGTCGAGCCGGGGCGGACGACCCTGCCGTTGGTCCTGCAGAAGGCCGGGTACAGCACTGGCGTGGTCGGCAAATGGCATCTCGGCCTGGGGCCACAGGACGGGCCTGACTGGAATGGCACGATTGCGCCGGGTCCACTCGACGTCGGCTTTCAATCGGCGTTCATCATGGCCGCCACAGGCGACCGCGTGCCGACCGTTTACATCGAGAACCGTCGCGTCGTCGGCCTCGATCCGAGCGATCCGATCAGCGTGAGCTATGCCAAGAAGATCGGGAGCTTGCCGACCGGGAGCGAGAATCCGAATCTGCTCACGATGCACCCGAGCCATGGCCACGACATGACCATCGTCAACGGCATCAGCCGCATCGGCTGGATGACCGGCGGGAAAACGGCGCTGTGGAAGGACGAGGAGATGGCCGATCTCTTCACCAGCAAGGCCGTGACCTTCATCGAGCAGAACCGCGGCACGCCGTTCTTTCTGTACTTCGCGACACACGACCTGCACGTGCCGCGTGTTCCGAACCCGCGCTTCGCCGGCTCGTCGGGGATGGGCCCGCGAGGCGATGCGCTCGTCGAAGGCGACTGGAGCGTCGGGAGAATTCTCGAGACGCTCGATCGCCTGAAGCTCGCCGATCGGACGCTGGTCATTTTTACTTCAGACAACGGTCCGGTCGTCGACGATGGGTACAAAGATGAGGCCGTGGAGAAGCTTGGCGCCCATAAGGTTGCGGGACCGTTGCGTGGCGGCAAGGGCAGCAACTTCGAGGGCGGCACGCGGGTGCCGTTCCTTGTGCGCTGGACAGGACGGATCAAGCCCGGCGTCTCGAACGCGCTCGTGTCGCAGATCGATCTCCTCGCCTCGTTCGCGTCCTTCACTGGCTACAAGCTGGCCGACGCCGACGCGCCTGACAGCTTCGACGTCATGGCGGCGCTCCTCGGCAAGACCACGACCGGGCGGCAATCGCTCGTGCAGCAGTCGACCGTGCTCTCGTTTCGTGACGGGAACTGGAAGTACATCGAGCCAAGCCAGGGTCCGGCGGTGACGGCCAATACGAACATCGAAACGGGCAACGATCCGAACGGTCAGCTGTACGATCTAGGGTCCGATCTGGGTGAGCGGCAGAATCTGGCCGCGAAACAGTCCGAGCGAATGCGCGAGATGGCGGCGCAGCTCGCCAAGATCAGGAGCCAGGGCCGGAGCCGACAGTAGAGATACTGACAACGCCGTTTCCTCCGGCACTTCTCCCGTCTTACCGTCCGACGAGCGCCGGCCAACCGAGCACGACGGTCACGGGGGGCTTGACAGTCTCGGGCGTATTGACCAGAAAGTGCTGGCCGTCCTGCGAGACGTCGTATTGATGCCACGTGAAGCCGGTAACAAATTCGATTTTCGTTTCGAAGAGAGGCTGAGCCTTGCCAATCTCGGGAAGCGTGCCGAGCGTCACGGGCACGGCCATCAAGCGGCCGTCAATCGACAGGTAGAACAACTCCTTGCCGTCGCGCCGCCACTTCGGTTGAATGCCTCCAGTCGTCGAAACCTGCCATCGCCCCGACGCCGTCGGGTAATTCTGCAGCCAGATCTGGAACGGTCCATCATCTGCGTTGGCGTACGCGACCCACCGTCCATCGGGAGACACACGAGCCTGCGTCGTGATTCCCCCACGCCCTTCGATGACCGTTCGCGGGCTGCGATCGGCACCGCCGATCGGCAGGCGCGATACTAACCGCGGCGCGTTGGGATGAGCCAGGAGCCCGAGTCCGCCAGGTTCCCAGTCGTCGGGTATCAGCGGGTCAGCGTGAAGTCGCTCTTCCTGTCCGGTTCCGTTCGCCAGTTTCGCATACGTTCCAGAGCCGCGGTACCACGCGAACTTCAGCCCGTCGTCCGACCACACGGGCGACGCGTCGAGACCCGGATCGAACGTAATGCGCGTTGAGAGGCGTTTCTCGAGATCGATGATGTAAATGTCGCGGTTCCCAGAAGGGTCAATCTGCTCGACCGCCAGGCGTTTTCCATCGGGTGAGAGGCGCGGATTTCGATAGGATCCTGGCTCCATGACCTCGCCGGTCTGATTGCCCTTGCGATCGAACCAGAGCAGGCGACTCTTTTCCACATCGGAGGAACTACGGTAGACCAGCGTTCCCGTATCGGAAGCCGAAAACGAGGCCATGCCGGACTCAGGAAAGTAATCCACAGCGTCGGCAACTACAAATGGCTCGCCGGAGATCGCGCCCTTCGCCATGTCGAACGACTGGCCGATCAACGCTCGATCGCGCACGTAGAGGAGGTAGCCGGGGGGGACGACGGCGATCGACGAGGCGACGTTGATCAGCAGGCGCTCCTGTCCGGACTCGAGATCCCTCAAATAGATGCCGTTCTGGTCGGGCCGGAAGCTGCGGACGACATAGAGAAATCGCTTCCCGTCAGGCAGGAAATAAGGAAAGGAATGGGCCGGCTGCTGTTGCGTCGTGTCGGTGAACGTCGTGACCGCGGTCGGCGCTTCGTTGCCGCCCGCCGGCAAGCGCTGAATCGGCGACGCCAGCGAGGAAAACAGGATTACGTCGCCACGACTCCAGGTTGCGCCGGTCACTGTCGCAGTGCCGGTCGCCAATGTCTGTGGCGGTCCGCCGCTAACGGCGATCTTCTTGACAAAGCCGCCGGCGGAGAAGAACCCGATGAACCGGCTGTCGGGAGACCAGAACACTTGCCGCGCGCCTTCGGTTCCTTTTAGCGGTCGAGCGTCGAGCGAGTCGATCGGTCGCACCCAGACCGTGGCGGTCTGAGCGTGGGTGGCAACAAATGCGACGTAACGACCGTCCGGCGAGACGGCGACGAAGTTTGCCGCCGCCGAGAAGCTGACAGGTCCGGGCGGCGCGAGTGTGAACTGCACGGGCCCGGCCGGCACAGCGGGGCGCGTGTAGAAGCGAGTCGCAGCAGCGGAGACGGCGACAAGCGCCAGGGCGGTCAAGGCCAGGAGCAGCCACGGCAGACGTGCCATCCAACGACCGTGTCGGGAAAGGGATCGGTCATCCGCGATTGGGGCTGTCGATCGCCCGACGGGCGCCGGCGACGCCAATAATTCGTCGAGATCGAGCCGCGCGTCGGCGATGTCGTGCAGACGATGTCGCGCGTCCTTGGCGAGGCATCGATGCAGCAGGCGCGTCACTGCCTGCGGAAGATTCGCGGGCAATGCGCTCCAATCAGGCTCCTGGGTGAGGATTGCGGAAATCGTGTCGGAGATGGTCTCGCGGGCAAAGACAGCGCGCCCGGCCAACATCTCGTACAGCACGCAACCGAAGGCCCAGACGTCGGCGCGCTTGTCGAGCGTCCGGCCGCGAGCCTGTTCGGGGCTGAGATACGCCGCCGTCCCGAGGATGATGCCGTTGATAGTCCCTGCGGCGGTCAGTGTCGGCGATTGCATCAGGCCGGGCGCCGACCCGTCGCTGTCGATGAGTTTGGCGAGCCCGAAGTCGAGCACCTTCACGGTACCCGCCGCGGTGAACATGATGTTTGCCGGCTTCAGATCGCGATGGATGATCCCTTTTTCGTGGGCGGCCTCGAGGGCGTCGGCGATCTGCCTGGCGACGAGCAGCGCCTCGTGTGTCGGCAGGGGTCCGTCGGCGAGCCGAGCGGCGAGCGTTTGTCCGTCGACCAGTTCGAGGACGAGCGCCCGCAGCCCGGGCGCCTGCTCGACGCCGTAGATGGCGCCGATGTGCGGGTGGGTGATTGAGGCGAGCACACGGGCCTCACGCTCGAAGCGGGAGGATCGATCGGGGTCCACGAGGTGGACATCGGGCAGCACTTTGATCGCGACATCGCGTCCGAGCTTCGAATCGCGCGCGCGATAGACCTCGCCCATCCCGCCGGCGCCGAGATGCGCGACGATCTCGTAATGCGCGATCCGCTCACCGACGCGGGATCTGCCGCGACCGCCGCCAGGCGCCGAAGCGCCCGGCGGGTGCTGGTCGGTCATGCTTGTGTCATCGTAGCCGACAACGTGATGCGAAGGGCCCGAGAGGTGCACCGGCGTGCAGCCGCTTCGTCTTCCAGCCGATATATCTGGCGAATATGGCGCCCGTCGATAGCCTGCCGCCAGCCCACGATCCGGTCGGACCGCTGACGCGCACGGTCGAGGTTCTGTCGCTGGGCGCCGCAGTGGTTCTGCTGACGGCGAGCGGTGCGCGGCTCGTCACCTCCGCCAACCTCACATGGTGGATCCCGCTCGCGATCGTCGCGGCCGGCCTTGCCGCCGATCTCCTGTCTGGCGTCGTCCACTGGGGAGCTGATACCTGGGGCCGCGAGACGTTGCCGGTGCTTGGCAGGCGTTTTCTCCGCCCATTTCGCGTCCACCACATCAACCCTGGCGACTTTCTCCGCCGCGACTTCATCGACTGCAACGGCGACGTCGCGATGCTCGTCGTGCCAATGCTCGCCGCCGGATTCTGGATTCCATTGGGGACGCCAGGGAGCGACCTGGCGGGCGTGTTTCTCACATCGTTTGCCGCGTGGATGCTTCCGACCAATCAGGTGCACCAGTGGGCCCACATGCCGGATCCGCCGCACTTTGTCGCATGGCTTCAACAGCGGGGCTTAATCCTCAGTCGTGAAGCGCACCGGGAACACCACGCGTCGCCGTATGTCGTGAACTATTGCATCGCCACCGGCTGGTGCAACCGATGGTTGACGACATGGCAGGCATTTCCCCGCCTCGAGCGCGCGATTTCGAGCCTCACCGGCATGCTTCCGCGAGTCGACGAGGAAGCGTTTGCTTCCGAGCTCCGCGCCGGCATGCGCGAACGAAGACGCTGAGGGTTTTTGATACAGACAAGATGACCCCATTCCGCATCAGCCTGCGCTCGTTCGAGCCGAAGCACTTCGGCTCCGGCTGGATGAGCGGCGTCGCGTCGGCTGCGCTTGGCCTCCTCGGGCTCGGAGCGGTGGCCTGTTTCCACTATCCGTCGCTCCTGACCGTCCCCGAGCTCCGCGCCGTCTATCCTCTGCCGTACGTGCGGGCGCTGCTGCACCTGGTGCTCGTCGGCGCTTTCTTGCTTGGCGTCATCAGCGTCTCCCTGCGCCAGAACAAAGCGCTCGGAATGGCGGGCATTCTGTCGACGCTCATCGCCGCCGTGCTGGGCGGATCACAGGTACCGGTCGGGGAAGGCGCGGCTACCAGCCCGGGCGCGCCGTACATGGGCCTCGACTGGTTTCTCCTGAACATGATCGTGTACTCGGCGGTCTTCATCCCACTCGAGCGGCTCTTCGCGCAGCGCCCGGAGCAGTCGACCTTTCGCGCCGCATGGCGCACCGATCTCGCGTACTTCGGCGTCTCGGCGCTCTTGGTCCAGGTGACGACGCTGCTGACGATGAAGCCGGCGATGGTGCTGTTCAGCTGGGCGGCGCATCCTGGCATGCAAGCATGGGTGCGAAGCCAGCCCTTCGTCGCGCAGTTCGTCGCCATCCTGGTGCTGACCGACCTGGTCCAGTACTGGATCCACCGCGCCTTCCACGCCGCGCCGATCCTGTGGCGCTTCCACCGGATTCATCACTCGGCAGAATCGATGGATTGGCTGGCGGGATCGCGGCTGCACCTCGTCGACGTCGCGGTGACGCGTGGATTGACGTACGTGCCGATCTATCTTCTAGGCTTCGCCGAAACGCCGCTCTTCGCGTATATCGCCTTCGTCAGCATTCAGGCGACGTTCATCCACGCCAACGTCCGCTTCAGGTTCGGACCGCTCGCGTGGATCCTGGCGACACCGCAGTTCCACCACTGGCACCACGGGGCTGAATCGGAAGCCGTCGACAAGAACTTCGCGGTGCACCTGCCAGTCCTCGACTGGCTGTTCGGCACGTTCCACCTGCCAAAGGGCCGCTGGCCGGCATCGTATGGGCTTGCGCACGGCGAGAAGGTACCCGAAGGGTACGGGCGTCAGTTCGTTCAGCCGTTCCGTGCTGCCGGTGGTTCTGCCAGCACTCGCTCGACATCCGGCGAGTAAAGCCCGGCGACATTCACTGCAAGAGACAACGACCAGCGCTTCTGCTCAGCTGAGTAAAGGGACATCCTCGTCGTAGTTGACCCCATCGACATCGAAGCCGAATATGCGAAGGAAATCGCCTCGGAACCCACCGAGATCAGACAGTTCTACGACGTTGTCGCTATTGACCATGCTCCAACGCGGCGCACTTCTCTTCGAACTGATCTACGACGTCCTCAAGAAACTCGGTCTGGTGGACAGAGGTGTCAAGGAACCGCTCCAAGTTATCGAGATGTTGAAGGGACGGCCGAAGGAGATCAAACAACCAACAGCGGCGTCACCATCACTGCGGCCAGCGGAGCGCAGGTCACCGTCAACAAAGATATTGGTCAACTGTTCCAGAACAGCAACATCACCCAGAACATCTACCATATCTACATCTACGCACCGATCGAGCGAGGAAGCTCGCAGACCGTCAATACATATGTGCCCGAGGTTGCCGACAGCAAAGTGACTGTGACATCCGAGTCGCTTCCTCTTCGGTCGCGAGTCTGACAAGGATCTCTCCATCGTGCAAATGCTGGCGCGTCAGGGGCGAAAAGTCGCTTTGTTCACTCGCCTGGCCGTCTCCTGCTTAGCGCGGCTCTCTTCAGTCTGGTTCTGTTGACGCTCGATCTCTCGTTGGGGAGCTTCTTGCTCATCGAGCAGGATCGCTTCGACGGTCGCGACCCGCGCCAGGGTGTCCAGGCGCTTTGACAGCACTACCACTCCAAACGCGGACAGGTACGAGGACTGGAAGAGGCTGAGCGAACAGTGCGAGTCTTCCCAATACGCCAATAGTTTGTCGTTGGCGCTCGCGGCTGGGGCCGACGACGGTCCATTCCTGGTCACCGGCAACATGGGAACTCTGTACGTCGCCGAAATGGCTTCGACCATGTCTTCAGCTGTCAGCCCTTCGGTTCGTTCCCGGTCATACGTGACCACGATTCGGAAAAGCTGGTCGTTGTAGAAACTGAAGAGCACTTTTCTTGCCGAGTCTCCTTGCGTCAACGCTCCGGGAACACGTGCCGGCGCGGGCAGCCACATCAGGTCTTGAATCAGCTCCGGGCGCCGATGGATCACCCGCGCCTCAGCAGTGATGTCTGCCTGTTGTGCGACGGTGACCAGATTCATGCCGAGTTGAAACTCCCGGTACCTGGACAGATCGCGGACAGATACTCCCGGCGTTTCCTGCGCCGATATCACCGGCGTCACCAGGGCGACCCAAGCTGCGGACATCACGAGTAGTCGAGTGCGAATCATTGTGAACTCTCCTCGGTCACGTACGGGGTTCGCTGCCGTCTGGCGTAGACACTCCACGGAAGAACTCCGTGTCGTCGGCAGTCAACTGTTCGACACGCTTTCGTGCCTGTTCCACGTTGGGACACGTTTCCCGCTCGCGCCAGTTGTCAGCACCACGGTCAGCGACGTCGATGGGCGTCGTGCCATCGAGCTGATCGGGACCGAGCCGATACCGTTTCGGTGTTCGATCTCCGGCCATAGCGTGCCGATCGCTGCGAGCGGCCCGGAAGGTGGCCATCTCGACTGCTTGATCCTGCAGAAGCGTATCGAGCCCGAGAAGCGTCGGCAGGCGAGGCTTCGTCATGTTGCCCTCGGATAGTGCTTCGAGGACGCGGCCCTGGATGGGTGGGCGCTCAGGAAGGCTCAATCAGCATAGCGACGAACCACGTTCGCGACTGTACCGTTATGCACAGTCGCCGTTGAAGTTTGGAGGACTGTTGTGATCGGCAGCGGTCGCGGACCTGACCGCTAGGAGCTTGCTGGATAACGGCCGATCACGAGCGGATTGGCGGACGATCCGCTGAAGAAGTCTTCAGCACGCCTTCGCGTTTCCTGCACTCAAGGACGCAGCCGCGGCACCGCCATTGCCACCGGCCAACGAGAAGGCCTCCGAACGTTCCATTCACGCCGCATTGCATCCGAAGCGAGGATCCTTCGACACGGACGGCAGTTATCACCGCGACCGGGGCGGCCATCATGAAGAGCGCGCCGGTCCTGGCGCGGTCGGTGGCCGGGATCCAGTAGGTCAGATAGAGGATCATCCCCGGGAAGAAGCCAGCTTCGGCGATGCCCGGGAGCGCGCGCGCAGCCATGAACGACCGAACGTCGGTGATGAACATCGTGCCCATCGAGACGAGACCCCGGCCGATCATGATGCGGGCGATCCAGCGGCGGGCGCCGACGGGTTCCAGGATGAGGTTGCTCGGGATCTCGAACAGGCAGTAGCTGAGAAAGAACAGCCTCTTGCCAAACCCGTATTCAGTGGCACTCAGGCCCAGATCGCGCTGCAGCTCGGTCGCCGCGAGCCGATATTCACGCGATCGATATAGGCAACGACGTGCAGATGAACGCGAAGGAATGAAGCGGCGCCGGACCCTCTGCAGGATCTGCGGGCCGTGTGGGCTGAGGCCCGGAAAGGGTTCAGAGTTCACGGTTCAGGGTTCAGAGCTCAGGGAGTCAAGGCTAAGGCAGGTTCGCAGAGTTCTTCCTCGAGCCTGAACCCTGAACCCTGAACCGTGAACCCTGAACCAGAAGCGAAGACTTGACTTCGCGTCCGGCCAGTGGCAGTCTCCGGCGCGGACCCACATCTCTCGTTCGGGCCTAGATGAGTCCGCTTCGGACGACTGCAGGGAGGATCTGTCATGACGAAGGCAAGGCTCCTCGGTTTAGTTCTCACCGCTGTGATCGCCCCCTACGGCAGCTCGCCGGTTGCCGCCCAGGTCACGACCGGGACCATTGTTGGAACGGTGAGCGACGCTGGCGGCGTCGTCCCGGGCGCGACGGTCTCGGTCCGCGAAGTGAACAAAGGCACGACTACCACTTACGTAACCGACGCCACCGGCAACTATACGGCGTCGTTCCTGGTGCCCGGGACCTACGCGGTCGAAGTCAACGTCCAGGGCTTCAAGAAATCGGTTCGTGAAGGGATCAACCTGCAGGTCAACCAGCGGGCCCGCGTCGACGTGACGCTCGAGGTCGGCCGGATTGAGGAAACGACTACCGTCGTGTCCGAGGCGCCGATCGTCCGGACCGATTCATCGGAAGTCGGCACCGTCATCGAGGAACGGGCGATCAAGGAATTGCCGCTCAACGGCCGGAACTTCGCCACGCTCGTCTATCTGACGCCTGGCGTGACGCCCGGTCAGGCCGGCGAGAACCTCTCGGGCGCGAGCACGTTCAACCCGCGCGGCGCGTCGAACTTCAACGCCCTCGGGCACCAGGCGAACGCCAACGGCTGGCTCATCGACGGCATCGACAACAACGAGTATTCGTTCAACACTGTCATCATCGCGCCATCGGTCGAGCAGGTCCGCGAGTTCAAGGTCCTCACCGGCGTCTTCTCCGCCGAGTTCGGCCGTGGCGCCGGCGTCGTCTCGGTCTCGACCAAGTCGGGCACGAACGCCTTCCACGGCACCGCGTTCGAGTACATGCGCGACGACGCCTTCGACGCCCGCAACTTCTTCGTTCGCAAAGTCGTCGTGAACGGCAACATGGTCGTCGACCCCAAGCCGCCGCTCAATCGCAACCAGTACGGCGCCGCCGTGGGCGGTCCGATCATCAAGAGCCGGACCTTCTTTTTTGCCGACTACGCCGGTCTCCAGGAAAAGCGCGGTCAGGTATTCGTCAACACGGTGCCGACCGCTCGGACTCGGATCGGCGACTTCAGCGACTTCCGGGATACGAGCGGGAACCTGATCCTCATCTACGATCCGCTGACCACCCGTCAGAATCCGAACTTCAACTCGGCCCTGCCGGTCAGCGCGACCAACCCGCAGTTCCTGCGGGACCAGTACCCTGGGAACATCATCCCGGGCGACAAGATCAATGGCGTCGGCCGCAATGTCGCCAGTATCTACCCGATGCCGAACGCCGCCGGCAATTTCAACAATTACACTTCGACGGTGGACCGCGAGACGAAGGACAACGCCTACTCGGCCCGTGTCGACCACCGCTTCTCCGGCAACGACTCGTTCTTCGCCCGGTTCAACTACGGCAAGTTCAGCCTCGATGCGCCGCAGGGCCAGGCCGCCTGCTGCCTGCCGACGCCGGCCGAGGCCGCCTCACGTTTCGATCTCGGGCCGTTCGTCGCCGGCATTCAGAACACACGGTTGACCACCCACGGCGCCGCCTTCAACTACTCGAAGGTCGTGACGCCTCGCATCGTCAACGAGTTCCGCTCCGGCTACGCCCGAACGTTTCCGTCGACGTTCCAGTCGGACTACGGCATCAACGCCGCCGCGTCGCTCGGCATCAACGGCATCAACGTCAGCGAGATTACGACCGGACTACCGAACATCAACATTCCAGACATGACCGGTATTTCGGGCGGGCCGGCCTTTCTCCCGGTCAACCCGAAGCAGTTCCACTGGCAGCTCGAAGACACAGTGGTCTGGCTGCAGGGCCGTCACAGCCTGAAGTTCGGCTATCGGCTTGTCGATCGCTACGCGTCTCCGTTCACCCACACCGACACGCGCGGCAGCATCAACTTCGGCCGCAATTACACCAACAACCCTGTCAACAACGTCGGCGGCTCGGGACTCGCGTCGCTGCTCACCGGCTATATCAACAGTGCCGCCCGCGGCTTCCTGCTCGAGCCGTACATGCTGCGCACGCAGGAACACGGCCTCTTCATCCAGGACGATTTCAAGGTCAGCTCGCGCTTCACCATCAATGCCGGGTTGCGCTACGAAATCTTCAGGGCGGAGACCGAAGAGGACAACAAGATCGTCAATTTCGATCCCGTCAACCTGGTCCTCATCTACGCTGACGAGGATGGTGCCAGCCGCTCGGTGAACAAGCAGACGCGCTACGGCAACTTCGCGCCGCGGCTTGGCCTGACCTACGATCTCTTTGGCGACTCGTCGACGATTCTGCGCACCGGGTTCGCGGTCACCTACTTCCCTGAGCAGCCGTCGGCGTCCAACATGATCGGGCAGTCGGTGCCGTACACGATCTCGCAGAACGTGACTTTCCCCACCAACCCGACCGATTTCTCCACCGTTCGGACTCTCGCCGATCCGTTCCCGCCGATCCAGCAGGTGAAGCCGCGCACGACCGCCGAGCTCCAGGCTGCCAACCCACGCGTGCTCGGCCACTCGTTCGCTAACGAGACGCCCTACGCCGAACAGTGGCACCTTGGCATCGATCGCCGGCTCTTCAGCTCGATGGCGCTGGAACTAACTTACGTCGGCAGCGCCGGCAAGCATTTGATCTTCTGCTACAACCCGAATGAAGTGCAGCCAGGCATCGGCAGTCAGGATTCCCGCCGTCTGCTCCAGCCAATCAACCGGGTGAGTAACATCGTGCAGTGCGACCCCCGCAACCGCTCGACATATCACAGTGGCCAGCTGAAAGTGACACAGCGTTTCCACAACGGATTGCAGTTCCTGGGTAGCTACACCTACGGTAAAGCGCTCGATTACGGCGGGTCGGCGGCGAGCGGCGGCGGCGCGGTCGGCAATCCGCAGACGGTCACCAATCTCGAGGCGGGGCACGGTCCCTCGGGATTCGACGTCAGGCATCGCGCGGTCATCAGCTGGGTCTACGAGCTGCCATTCGGTGAGGGCCACCGCTGGCTGTCGAATGGCGGCCTGATGGGTGCCATCGCCGGTGGCTGGCAGCTCGCCGGCATCGCGACGATGACGACCGGGCGGCCCTTCACGGTGTTCATGCAGACCGGCGTCAACAACGGCGCGCCCAGCTGGCCAAACCGGATCGGATCGGGCCAACTCGACAATCCGACGGTCGACCTCTGGTACAACCCGGCCGACTTCGTGGCGCCGCCGGCCAACACCTACGGCGACACCGGCCGCGGGATTCTCTATGGCCCGGGCCACATCAACTTCGATACGTCGCTCTCCAAGAAGTTCACGATCAAGGATCAGACCAACATCGAGTTCCGGTGGGACGCGTTCAACCTG
This sequence comes from uncultured Acidobacteriota bacterium, assembly GCA_963773005.1. GTDB lineage: Bacteria > Acidobacteriota > Vicinamibacteria > Vicinamibacterales > 2-12-FULL-66-21 > DATBJJ01. The sequence continues at coordinate 273,589 of CAVYZR010000006.1, read as the reverse complement.
TTCAATCACCCCGGATTTGGCTTCCCGAACCAGAACTTCGACTCTGCTACTGCCGGACGGATTACGTCGACGTTGGTCGATAACCGATCGATGCAGTTTTCGCTGAAGCTCAACTTCTAGAGCCACGGATGACACGGACAACACGGATCGAGTTTCTCTAGAGCCGCGGATGACACGGACAGCACAGGTAGGCTTTCTAGAGCGACGGAGTACACGGACGACACGGATCTGGCTTATGCGATAGATACATCCCTCACCACGATGCTCGCGATGGCACGACGTTCACGATGATTCCCGGATGGGTATCATTTTGTCGTCGGGCCATCGTGAGCCACGACCGTTGCCACTCAATCCGGAGACCGAAATGATTTCGACTGGTCGCTACGTTACATCTGCGGCGCTGATGATGTGCGCCTGCCTCGTCAGTTCTACGGTTCACGCCCAGCCGGCCGCATCGTCGCGCACCGTGCAAGTCAACCGCGCCGCGAGAGACGCGTGGTCGCCGATCATGGACGTGCTCAAGCCGTCGCGCGCGGCGGTCACAGTGACCGAGGCTCAGCTGCAGCGGCTTCGCGAGTTGCCGCTCGAAGCGGTGTGGGGCGCGCTGCAGAATCAGAAGCACGTGCGGTCATTCGAGGGCGGATTCCAGCTGACAGTGCCGAATCCCAAGATCGTCGGACGCGCGGTGACGATGCGCTATCTGCCGGTCCGGCCGGACCTGATGGACGCGGTACAGACGCTCGCGAAGGAAGGCGACTGGGATTACCAGTACAACGTCCGCGCGGGCGAGGACCTCAAGCCGGGGGACGTGGTGGTCGTGGAGCTCGGCGGAATGGTCGATCGCGCAACCTTCCTCGGCGATGTCACCGGGCTCGGCATGAAAGCCGCCGGCGCGCAGGGCGTCATCGTCGACGGCGGCATCCGCGATCTCAGTGAGTTCTTCGTGATGAAGGATCTGCCTATCTACTATCGAGGCGCGCATGCCTCCGCGATGGCCGATCAGGTCGGCGTCGAATGGAATGGCCCGATCCGGCTCGGCGGGATCACAGTGCTGCCCGGTGACATCATCGTGGCCGACGCCGAAGGCGTGCTCGCGGTTCCACCACAGCTGGTCGCCAGTGTGATCAAGGACGCGGAGAACACGGTTTACACCGAGAATTTCAAGCGCGAGATGATGCGCAGCAAGAAATATCGCGCCCGCGATATTTATCCGACGCTCAGCCCAGAGCTCGAGAAGCAGTTCGAGGAGTGGAAGAAAACCCACCCGCTCGCGGGCGTCAAGCCGAACGTCGGCGGCATGAACTAGAGCCGCAGATCACACGGACGACACGGTTAGAGCCGCAGATCACACGGACAACACGGTTAGAGCCGCGGATCACACGGATAACACGGTTACAGCCGCAGACTACACGGATAACACGGATTTCTTTGTGCGGGCGCTGCGAGGTTGCGCGCTTTCGTTCCTGTCTCTCGGCTGCGCGCTGATTTGACTTTCTCCCTTTGTCGTCGGAGGAGCGGGCCGCTAGAATCAGTGTCGCCCCATGCCCCTATCCGCCGGCACACGCCTCGGCCCGTACGAGATCCTGTCTGCGCTCGGCGCCGGCGGCATGGGTGAGGTCTACCGCGCGCGGGACACGAAGCTGGATCGCGCCGTCGCGATCAAGATCCTGCCAGAGGCGTTCGCCGCCGACACGGAGCGGATCGCGCGGTTTCAGCGCGAGGCCAAGACCCTGGCCTCGTTGAACCACCCGAACATCGCCCACATCCACGGTCTCGAAGAATCCAGCGGCGTCCGCGCGCTCGTGATGGAAGTCGTTGAGGGCGAGGACCTCGCCCAGCGCATCGCGCGCGGCGCGATCCCGGTCGCCGAGGCGCTACCCATCGCGAAGCAGATGGCTGACGCGCTGGAAGCGGCGCACGAGCAAGGCATCATCCATCGCGACTTGAAGCCGGCAAACATCAGGGTGCGACGGGACGGTACGGTGAAGGTGCTGGACTTCGGCCTGGCGAAGGCGATGGAGCCCGCCTTCGCGCAAGGCGCTTCGGCGCGGCAAGCCGACGCATCGATGTCACCAACCATCACCTCGCCGGCCATGACCCAGGCCGGGATAATCCTTGGCACGGCCGCCTACATGAGCCCGGAGCAGGCGAGCGGCAAGCCGGTGGACACGCGCGCCGACATCTGGGCGTTCGGCTGCGTGCTCTACGAGATGCTCACGGGGCAGCGGGCGTTCGACGGGCAGGGTGTTTCGGAAACGCTGGCGCGTGTCCTCGAGCGTGAGCCGGATTGGGCCCGGCTGCCGGCGACGCTGTCGCCCGCGCTGCGCACATATCTTAAACGCTGCCTGCAGAAAGATCCCAGGCAGCGCGTGCAGGCCATCGGCGACGTCCGGCTGGCGCTGGAGGGCGCGTTCGAGACATCTGTTGGGCAGCCGGCCGCGTCAGCTGAGGCGCTGTGGCAGCGCGTCGGACTGGTGGGGGTCGCGGCGTTCATCGCGAGCGGCGCGATCATCGGCACGCTGGTGTGGGTTGCTGCGCGTCGGGCTGAGCCGGCGCCGCCTCGTGTCTCGCGCCTGCAGCTCACGCCCGCGGGTGTCGCCGCGCTGTCCATCAACTGGAACGAACGCGACGTGGCCATCACGCCGGACGGTTCCCGCGTCATTTACGTCGGCAACCAGGGCACCCAGATCTTCGTCCGCGCGCTCGACGCCCTCGCGCCTGTGGCGGTGTTCACCGGGAGTAGTGTGTCCGGGTTGTTCGTTTCCCCCGATGGACAGTGGATCGGTTTCCGTGACGGCCTCGGCGTGTTGAAGAAGGTGGCGGTGGCCGGTGGGCCGGCGGTAACGCTGACGACGATCGACACCGCTGGTTCCAGCGGCGCGACGTGGGGACCGGATGACACGATCATCGTCGCAACCAATAGCGTGGACACCGGTCTGCAGCGGGTCTCCGCGGCAGGCGGGCCGCTGACGGTGCTGACGCGGCCCGACCGCGCGCAGGGCGAAGCCGATCACTTCTGGCCCGAGATGCTGCCCGGCGGCCGGGCCGTTTTGTTCACGATCACGTCGCTGACGGGCGGCCTCGATGCCGCACAAGTGGCCGTCCTGGATCTCCAGACAGGGGCGCGCCGGATTCTCGTGCGCGGCGGCAGTCACGCCCATTACGTGTCGAGCGGCCATCTCGTCTACGCGGCGGCCGGCACGCTGCGTGCGGTGCCGTTCGACCTGGCCCGTCTCGAAACGCGAGGGACGCCTGTGACCGTCGTCCCTGACGTGGTCACGACAATCAAAGGCGGCGTGAACGCCGTCGTGGCGGATGATGGCACGCTGGCCTACGTGTCGGGCGACGGTCGAGGGAACGCCGCGCACGCTCGTGTGGGTAGACCGCCAGGGCCTTGAGACGCCGATTCCGGCGCCGCCGCGCCCGTATCTCCTTCCCGCGCTGTCACCCGATGGCACGCGCGTCGCGGTCTTCGCCAACGATCAGGAGCGTGATCTCTGGCTCTGGGATCTTCGCCGCACGACGCTCACACGTCTCACAGCCACGCCTGGTGTTGATGTTGTCCAAGTGTGGACGCCCGACAGCCGCCGGCTGATCTTCACGTCGGAGCGAGGCGGGGTGCGGAATCTGTTCTGGCAGGCGGCGGACGGCGCTGGCGCGGTCGAGCGGCTGACCGAGAGTCCCGACACCCAGTACCCGACGGGGGTGTCACCCGACGGCCGTCGGCTGATCTTCACTGACGAGTCTCCAACAACGGTCAACGACGTGATGGCGATCGAATTGGACGCGACCCGTCGCGTGACGCCGCTCGTGCAGTCCCCGTTCAACGAGCGGAACGGGACCGTCTCGCCCGACGGCCGCTGGCTCGCCTACGAGGCGAACGACTCGGGCCGGTTCGAAATCTATGTGCGGCCGTTCCCCGAGGTGAACAGCGGTCGCTGGCAGGTGTCCACCACCGGTGGGACCCGGCCAATCTGGACGCGGAGCGGGCAGGAGCTGGTCTATGTCTCTCCGACGGGTGCGCTCATGGGGGTGGGGGTTGCGCGCGGCCCGTCGTGGGCGGCCACGACGCCGACACTGGTTGTGAAGGAGGGGTACTTCACGAATCTGAACTGGTGGGGCCGGTCGTACGATATTTCACCGGATGGCCAGCGGTTCCTGATGATCAAAGAAGGCGGTGCCGATGGGACCGCTGCGCCTGCGAGCATCATCGTCGTGCAGCACTGGGTCGAGGAGCTGAAGCGGCTCGTGCCGACGAAATAGCGCCGTGCTCACCGGGGAAGCCCGCCGTTCGAGGTTATTGAGACAGCCTCTAAGGAAACAATCCGTGTAGTCCGTGTGATCTGTGGCGGTGATCCGTGGCGTGCTCTCAGCGCTCGCCTTCTATCCGAGCTCGCGCCTGCGCGCGGCCCCCAGAGACTGTGCAGTCTCAATCCGGACACGGGTGCTGCGGTACCTTCTCCGTGGCGGTCGCAGCAGCGACCCTACACGAACCGTACGCGCAGCGCGCGTGAGACGCGGCGACGCGCAGCGAGCCTACGCCACGGTCTTCACCACCGCCCCCTCCGGGACCACGCCTAGCGTGACATAGCGCCACAGCGCGATCACGAGCTTCCGTGCCACCGCGACGATGCCAATCCGCCGCGCGCGTTTGCCTTTGCCAAAGTTCGCCTGATACCACTGGGTCAGCGCGCTCGTCGGTTGCCAGCGCACCCAATTCCAGGCGAGTTGAATGCTCACGGCCTGGAGCCGCGCATTGCCGGCCCGACTGATCCCCTGCTCTCGCGTCGACTCGCCGCTGTCGTAGGGCGTGGGCGCAAACCCCAGGATCCCGCCGATCTGGCGCCGATTGCGGAACGCGCGCCACTCCAAGCCTTCCGCGAGCAACACCGACGCGCTCGTCGTCGCGACGCCCTTCAGCCGCACGAGTTGCCGCACCGCACTGGTCGGCTCCGCCGCGACCACGGCGGCCTGCTGCGCGGCATCCAGCTCCGCGATCTGCGCCTCGAGGGCGTGACGGCGCACCTCGGCGCGCGCCAGCCGCGCTTGCACCTCGGCCGGCAGCGCCGCGCCCGCCCAATCGCGCACCGTCGTCCACCACCCGGCGGACCGCCGCGCGGGCAGGGCGCACCCCCACGTCGCCAACCAGCCGCGCAGCTGATTCACGAGCCGCGTCTGCTCCTGCGTCAACGCGGTCCGCTCGCGACTCACCTGGCGCGCCGCTTCGGCTGCCACGCTCGGCACCCGGACCTCGCCCGTGGTTTACAGCGACTTCAGATACTCCACGAGGTCGGCCTTCTGCGCCTCCGACAGATTCAGGTCGAACTGCTGGTTGTAGTGATTGACCACCGCCAGCAGATCGGCGGCGCTCCCGTCGTGGAAGTACGGCGCGTGCTGCCAAAGCGCGCGTAGCGGCGTCGCGCGATATCGGCCAGTGGCGCTCCGGGCGGCGTAGGCCGGATCCGTGCCGACTTCTTCCGGATCGTGAAGTCGCGGCAGCCTCCACCATGGACCATCGAGCACGTCGGTGAAGGTCGGTCCCTTGTGGCAGCTGGCGCAGCCGGCTTCGTCCTTGAAGAGACGCCTGCCACGACGCGCGGCGTCGCGATCGAAGCTGTCGGGCGGCGGCGGTGGCGTGTCCAGGCTGAGTTGATAGAAGAGGAGCGCCGGCAACTTCGGCGTCACGAGATCGGGTCTCTGCCGTATGAAGAGACCAATCCGCGGATCGGCGAACCTGCCTTGGCCGCCCATCTGCCCGACGCCGACGTAGCTGTTCCAGTATGAGATCGGTCCGTCACCGGTGTAGGTTTCAAAGCCGACACGCTTCAAGCCGTAGATCGGCGGGATGACGACCGGCAGCGATGGGCTGTTCAGCGGAATGATGTTGGTGCCATCGAACGCATGGTGTCGAGGGTCGTACTTGCCGGGACCCCACCGCCTGAGCTCGGCTTTGGTGGCGTCGTCAAAGAAAGGTGAGAGCGCGGCGATCTTTCCGACGTCGAGCGAGGTGTTCGCCCAGCCGTCCAGGCGATGGCCGACGCCGGTCGTCAACGAGTCGTCCACGGTGGAGTGGCAGAGCGCGCAGGTGATGCCGAAACTTGTCACCTGGCCGAGGTCGTTGACCTTGGCGCGGACGCCGACGACGGCATTCAGCTGCAGCAGGGCGACGGTAACCGCGGGGTCGGTGAGCCCCTGGCCGGCGCTGATCGCCGCGATGACCTCGGCTGGCAACGCGTCGACATCGACCTTGAGGCCGAGGCCAAGTGCCGCAACCGGGGGAACCGTCCCGATCACGTTGTGAATCTGCAGGACGTCGGTCCACAGCTGCTCGTCGCCGAACGTGTCCTCGCGAAAGATCTTCCGGCCGAAGCGATGCTCGGGACGGTCATCATCTCGGTGACGTCGTGCGTTGTCGCCGATTGAACTTTGAGCCTGCTCGAGTGCTGTCGCGGCGGGGCCCCTTGTCGATGTGGCAAAGATGAGCGTACTGATGAAGACGACCGAAACTGCACCGATGAGTCGCATGGCGCCTCCATGGTGGCCCGCGTATCGAAACTCCAAACCTGCGGATTGGATGCACGAGCCTTGCGCGACGTTCCCGACACTGTTCGTTGACAGACGTGCGCATTGTTACCGCACTGTATGAATCAGCAGAGACTGGACGCGCGGTTCAGCTGCCGCCATAAGAGCCAACGCGGCGCCCGATATACGTCAGAAGACTCGACGCCCGCCGGTTGACAAGCCGAAAACCATCAAGGTGCCGGCACCCCATCTGTAACCGGCAGCGAGTGGCACATCCCCTGCAGACTGCACGCGGTCAGAGAGGTGCAGGGATGACGCGCTTGCCACTTGCGATCGCTGCCACGTTCGTCGTGCTCGGCGCCTCACGGCCGGCCGCGGATGTGAGCAACCCGGGGTGCGGAGAGACGATGGGAAACTCCGCCCCGGTGCGATACGTGGCATTCCGGCGGCTTGAAGCCAAGAACGAGAAGAGCGGTCGATATGGATGGCTCGAAGCGCGAACAACACTCGGCGATGACGGTCATCTGGCCGTCGAGGTTCTCGCGGAGGGTGGGTCGGAGTACATCCGTAACAGGGTCCTCAAGGCCGCGCTCGAAGCTGAGCAGAACATGATTGGCAAGGGTCTGCCGGTGCAGCCGCCGACTCCGCCCGATGCGCATGGGTGTGCCGATTCCATCCGAGACGAGTCTGGCCTCATCCGCGTGCCGCTGCGACCGCAGCGCAAGGGTGGCGATGCGGCCGTCATCGGACATGTGTTCCTGCAACCATCCACCGGCGACGTCGTGCGCATCGCCGGCCGTCTGGCCAAGAACCCGTCGTTCTGGATTTCGCAGGTCGATGTCGAATGGCTCTACGCGCGCGTGGAAAAAGACATCGTCATGCCGGTCGCGCTGTCCTCGACGGCCAAGGTCAGGATGTTCGGTCCGTCAACGTTTCACATGACCTACGACTATCTGAGCATTGACGGTGAGCCAGTGACGACGAGCGCGCGCGCACTGAGATAAAGTTCCGTTTCGCGCTTCTTCCGACTCACTCCCTCGCTTCGAACTCACGCCCCTCGCTTGAGGAGGAGCGCCACGCCCGCGACGAGCATCAGCCCTCCGGCGATCGGAGAGATGGGGATGCTTTCCTTCTTGTCGGCAGTGATTTGGATTGGTCCCGCGTCGACGACGGTGTCTCTCCGGGTCCACGAGATGCCCCCATAGAGAATCGCGATGATGCCAAGGACCACAAGTATTCCGCCGAGTACCTTCATGATGTGCTCCTGCTCCAGTGGAGGGGCTTCACTGCTGTGCTGACTGCACGACACGTGCCCGGCCCTGTCCAGCTCATCCGAAGGCTCACGTCGTCGCCGGCTCGCCGGTTTTCTCAGCGAAATCCGACACAGGAACGGGACCCCGAACTCGATCGCTGTACAGTCGCGTGAACTCGGCACCAATGAGCACAATCTGACACGAGTAGTACACCCAGAGCAGGAGGACGATGACCGAACCGGCGGCGCCGTAGCTCGACGCCGTGCTGCTCTGGCCCAGATAGAGGCCGATGATGTGTTTGCCGATGGCGAAGAGCAGCGCTGTCACGGTTGCGCCGGCCGTGACATCACGCCATTTCAGCTCGACGTCTGGGAGGAACTTGAACAGCAGCCCGAACAGGGCCGCCGAGACCGCCACCGACAGGAGGAAGTTCAGCGCGTAGAGGATGATGGGCATGGCCGGGGCCCAGGTCTCGAGCCATGCGGCGAACGCCGCCAGCGCGGCGCTGACGGCCAGCGACACCAGCAGCAGGAAGCCAATCGCCACCACGAGCCCAAACGATCGCAGCCGATCCAGAAAGAACGTCTTGAGCTGACCCTCGGCGGGCGCGGGCTTCACGCGCCAGATGGCGTCCAATGCGGCTTGCAGCTCCAGAAATGCGCCGCACGCCGCCAGCACGAAGGTGATACCACCAATGGTCGCCGCGAGGATGTTCTCGTCCTTGCGCGTCGCGCCCTGCAGAAGAGCCTGCACCGCTTTGCCACCTTCGGTGCCGACGAGCTGATCGATCTGGCCGACGATCTCTCCGCGCACCGCCTCAGCCCCGAACAGGCTTCCTGCGACGGCGATCGCGACGAGCAGAATCGGGGCGATGGCGAAGAGCGTGTAATACGCCACCGACGCGCCGAGCCGCAGGGCGTTGTCGTTCCACCACGCGACGAGCGCCAGCCAGAGCAGGCGAACGATTTCCATCGGCTTCACGGGCTTCTCTTCGGGACGATTGAAAGCCCTCCGCTGCGCTCGAGGACGGCGAAGTCGATCTCGTCGAGCCGCCTGAGACCGCACTGCTCGCGTCCGGCGGCGAGGATGTCGTCGAGGTCGATGCCTTCGTGCGCCATCCGGTCACGAAGCAACGTGCCGCGATCGACGAGTATCAACGGCAAACCGTCGACGATTCGATCGATGACAGGCGAACGCGCCTTGATGGAACCGAGAACGACGTCCAGAAGGACGAGCGACGCCACTGCGACAAACGCGGTGCCGAGGGTGAAGTCGTCCCCGATGAGGGCCTGCTGCGTGGCATCGCCGATGACGAGCACCAACAGCAAGTCGAAGCTCGTCATTTGTGCCATCGTGCGTTTTCCGGCGAGTCGAAATACGACGAGCAGAAACCCATAGATGGCTGTCGTGCGGAAAACGGTGCCCGGGGAGCCCACGTATCCGCCGATCGAGGCTGCCGCCAGCAGCACGAGGCCGGCGAGGCCCAGGCGCTGAATTCGCCACTCAGCGGTCTGAAAACCGGGATCCTCTTCGACCTCGATCTCGCGGCGCGGATGCATCATCCCGACGCGTCGCAAAGTCGATGCCGCGCGAGTCGGGGTCAGACCCCACCTCAGCCGTGAGGACAAGCGCGCGCAGCAGTTCTGCCACGCTCCACGCCTGCGCGATGCAACCGCGAGGCGTGAACGGCTCCTCCGCGTCGAAGATCTCGCTGACCGAACCGATGCAGGCTTCGTCGAGGTGGCGCGTCAGCGTGTCGAGCAAATGCGTGCCGCCTCGTTGAGCGGGATGACACTTCAGCCAGGCCTCGACGAAGTGTCCGATCAGCCAGGTCCAGACCGTGCCCTGGTGGTAGGCGGCGTCGCGCGAGCGGAGATCGCCGAAGTACCGCTTCTTGTAGTCCGGATGATTTGGCGCGAGCGAGCGCAGGCCGACGGGGGTCATCAGATGCGTTGCTATCGCCTGGAGCACCGGCTCCCACCGATCGCGAGCGAGCACCGGGTGAGTCAGCGAGATGGCAAACAGCTGATTGGGCCGGCAGGCATCATCGTGACCGCCCTCGCCGTCGACGATGTCGAAGAGAAAACCTTGCGACGCGTTCCAGAAGCGCGCGTTGAACGAGCGGCTGGTCTGCGAGGCCCGCCGACCGAGATCGTCGGCGCGCTCGTCGCCTTCCTCGCGCAACCAACCTTCGAGCAGACGCAGCGCGTTGTACCAAAGCGCGTTGATTTCCACTGCCTTGCCGCGTCTCGGCGTCACGACCCAGTCGTCCACTTTCGCGTCCATCCACGTGAGCTGGTAGCCTTCTGCGCCTTGCGTCAGCAAGCCATCGTCTTCAACGCGGATCCCGAACCGCGTTCCGCGGAGATGGCAGTCGACGATGCCGACAAGCGTGGGGAGGAGCTCGCGCAGGAGCAGCCGATCGCCGGTATGGCTCACGTATCGACCGATGGCGTGGTAGAACCACAGCGTGGCGTCAGCGGTGTGGTAGAGCCCTTCGCGTCCGCCTTCCGGGAACATGTTGGGAATCAGTCCATCGTGCACGTGGGAGGCAAAGGTCTTGAGGATGTCGCGCGCCTCGGTGTGACGTCCCGTCAGCAGGGTCAAGCCTTCGAGACTGATCATCGTGTCGCGGCCCCAGTCGGTGAACCAGTGATAGCCGGCAATGATCGTGCGGGCTTCGCCGCCTCCGGCGCGCGCGCGGGTCTCGTCCTCAATACGATGTGCTCTGAACGACGGCCGAACCACGAACTGGTCCGCGGCGAGGACGAGTTCGGCGGCAACGCCAGACCGCGCCGCCGGATCCGCCGCGGCAATCAGCCGCGCACGTCGCTCGCGCTCGGTTGCCAGCGCCTCCCCCGGGTCGATCGCGGCGATCGTTTCCCAGGACTCCGTCGACGCGATGAGCGTCACGTCGCTGCCTGGCGCGAGCTGGGCGCGGAAGTAGCCTGGACTCCAGAGCGGTCCGCTCGGCTCGTAGCCGCGGTGCTCCTCGAGCAGGTATCGCACGTCGGCGATCGCATAGTCGTCGATGGTGAAGGCGCCTTCGGCGGCACGGAGCGCCAGCCGCAGCGGTGGAAACGGCGCATCGCCCAGAATCTCGATGCGTCGATCTCTGGACATCAGCGTGTAGGCGCCGACCCGCGCGCGATCGACGGGATCGTCGTGGCCTCTGAACCCAAGCAGGGGCCGAAGCGTCAGCCGAGTCGACTGGTGTCCCTCGACGACGCGGTAGGTAATATGGACGCTGTTCTGGCCGTACGGCATCAGGAGCGATCGTTCGACGACCAGGCCTCTCAGTGCATACCGCCAGGTGGGGAGGCCGGCCTCGAGACGAAACTCGACGAGGTACTGCGCGCCTTCGGCTTGCGCCAGCCGACCGTCGCGACCGTGAGCGCCCAGCCATTCGGTGGTGCGATCCTCGAAGCGTAACCGTTCCGAGAGGTAGTTGACGAGCATCGCCCGGCCGATCGGCGCCGGAAGTGCGGCAATCAAGAGGCCGTGATAGCGCCGGGTGATCGCGCCGACGACCGTGCCCGACGCGTACCCGCCGAGGCCGTTGGTGACGAGCCACTCGTGGCGCGCGCCATCAACGGTGTCGGGCGCGCCGTCCGCCTCCCATGGCAGCCGACGGATCAGCGTGTCACTCGCCGCGGGAGTCTGCAGATCAGCCACGGGGAGGCCGCCGCTCCTCCTCATCAGACGTGGGGACGAGCAGCAGCGCGCACTGGCCTGGAACAGGCCACTGGTCGTCCCGCCACAGCGGCGTGCCGCTCCCGCCATAGGACGGATCTTCGCTCGACCACAATATCTTCCAGGACGCCTTCGTTGGCGGAGCAACGAGCGGCTCGCTGCACCCGACCACGTCGAAATCGCTGCCGAGATTGATCACCAGCAGCCGGTCGTCGCCGGCAGGGCCAAAGAAGCGGACGAGCAGCGCCCGTTCGCCAAGCGTCGCGCCGTCGAGCCCGGCGCCCGCCTGAAGGGCAATCGTCGAATCCTCGCGACGCAGCCGAAGCAGGTGGCTGTGCAGCCGGACGTACTGCGCTGCCCGCTCGGTCGATTCGTGCTGGAGCCTGCACTGTTCGAACGTCGCGCGCTCGGTTGGATCGGTCGACGGCATTGCCCTGGCAGCACCTTCCAGTCGCCGGAACTGATTCAGAAACTGCTGTCGCCCTTCGCGCACGTTCTGCCCGAGCTCGCCGCGATGATCGGCAAAGTAGAGAAAGGGTGTCGTCTCACCGGTTTCCTGGCCCTGGAAGACGAGCGGCGTCGCAGGCCCAAGCAGCAGCAGCGCGGTCAGCGCACGGAGTTGCCCGGGCGCGCACAACTCGCTGAGCCTTCGCCCGGTGGCCGAGTTCGCGACCTGGTCGTGGTTCTCGAGGAAGTGCACGAACTGGTACGGTGGAAGGTCGAGCGCCGGCGTTCCACGACGTTTCTTCTGCCAGCTGAAATTCTGGCCCTGGAACAGGAAGCCACGCTTTGCGGCGGACAGTAGTTCCTGGCTCGTCCCGCGAAAGTCGGAGTAGTACGCCTCGCGTAGTCCCGTCAACGCGACGCGGGCAGAGTGATGGAAATCGTCGTTGTACAGCCCGTCCAGGCCGCAGCCGCCGCGATCCGTTGGACGCAGCAGCTCAGCCTGCTGGGCCTCGTTCTCGGCGATGATGACGACCTGGTGATCTCCGGCGGCCGCTCGAGCCCGTTGCGCCAGCGCGGCAATGACGTGTTCAGCCGAGGCATCGAAGATCTGCTGGGTCGCATCCAGGCGGAACCCGTCGACGTGATACTCGCGAACCCAGTACCGACGTTGGCCAGCACCAGCTCGCGGACCGCCGCGGCCTTCGCTCCATCGAAGTTGAGCGCCTCACCCCATTCGTTGCTGTAGCGGTTGGTGAAGTACTCGTGCGCAAAGCGCGCCAGGTAGTTGCCATCGGGCCCGAGGTGGTTGTAGACCACATCGAGCAGGACTCCAAGACCATGGCCGTGGGCCTCGTCCACGAACCTCCTCAGATCGTCGGGCCGGCCGTAAAGGCGTGACGGCGCGAACCAGCCGACGCCGTCGTAGCCCCAACCGAACTCACCGGGGAACTCCGCGATTGGCATGAGTTGAATCGCACTGATGCCGAGTCGCTTCAAACGTTCGAAATGGACCGCGGCGGCTGCCCAGGTGCCCTCCGACGTGAACGTGCCCGTGTGCAACTCGTAAAGCGCGAGCCCCTTTATTCGTAGACCCGGCCAGCCGGTGTCGCGCCAGACATAGCTGGATGGATCGACGAGCTCGGATAGGCCGTGCGGCCCGTCGGGCTGATATCTCGAGGCCGGGTCGGGATACGCCCGCGGATCGTCGTCGAGCCGGAACCCGTAACGGCTGCCGGCCCGTCCGTTGACGACGGCGCTGAAGTAGCCGTCGGCGTCGCGCTCGAGCGCCGTCGCTTCGCCGTCGACGACGACAGCCACCTGCGTGCGATCGGGCGCCCACACCCGTACGCTCGCGAGGCGATCGCCCATCGGCTCGGCGCCGATCGCGTATCGGCGCGGCGGCGTCTTGATCACGTTGGTGCCGTCCGGCAATGAACTCCTCGAAGTCGAATCAGTCATAAAAGCTAGAAGCGATCTCAGACCTGATCCGTGTCGTCCGTGTCATCCGTGGCTCTACTCAGCCGTGACGATTCCGACCGGGACACGCTCGAAGACCTGGCCGGCAAACATCCACTCGTTCCCCCCGGCCGCCGTCGGAACAATGTCCGCACCGGTGATCTGGTGGCGGAACATACGGCCGTGGAGCTCCGGCGGCAGGAGGATTCGCGTCGTCTTCCAGGCCTCTCCACCGAGGGGAAGAGCCCCCGTCTCGCCAATCAGCGGCGCGGTCATTCGCGGGGCGATGAAGAGCGCCGCGCGCGCGCCGGCGATCCTCGCAAAGCCGACGAGGCTGGACGGCACGGTGACGTCGGTCACCAGCGGGACGTAGCGCCCCGAGAGAAACACTTCCGGCCACTCACGCCTCAGGCGCAGCCCGATCGTCGTCAGCAGCAGTTTGATCCGGCCATCCTCCCACGTCGCCACCATCGCAGCAATCGCGTCGGCACGATCCGGTGATGGCAGGACCAGGACGTTCTCGAGGTCATCGAGGAGGCGCCGGCGGAGATCGAAGTCGACCGGCCGGCGGTTGTCGGGATCGACCAGGCTGAAATCCCAGAGCTCCGCCCCCTGATAGATGTCGGGGACCCCTGGTGCGCCGATCTTGAGGGCGACCTGCGCGAGCCCGTTCATCATCCCAACACGCGCGACGCGGCCGGCCAACGGGCCAAAGGCGGGCAGGAACTTCGCGCCGCCGGGGCCGATGAGGACACCTTCGACGAATCGCGCCACGGCCTGCTCGTAGTCCTGGTTCGGCGTCAGCCAGCTCGTGTGCCGTTTGGCTTCCTTCACCGATTTCAGCATGTAGTCGCGGATCCGTTCGACGAGGTCGCATGGACCGCGCAGAGCGTCGGGACCCGCGTGCTGAAGCACTTCTTCTTCTTCTTCTTTGGCGGCACGCGGCGTCGACACCTGCGCTGGCCAGATCCCGACGAGGGCCTGGTAGAAGCGGTATTCGTCGTTGCGGTCGGGTGCCGGCTCACCATCGATCACGGTGCGGTGCGGCTGATTCAACCGCATCCACCGCCGCACCTCGCGCGCCCATTCGTCAGGCATCTCCGAGAGCACGTTGATGCGCGCGCGCGTATCCTCGCCAAGTTTCGTGTCGTGCGTGGCCGTCGCCGTCATCTCGAAGGGGCGTTGGCCGCGGCGTGTGGCATTCGATTGATGAAACTCTTCGACCGTGCGGCCGAAACGTTCGACGTCGCTGCCGACCTCGCAGAGCGACAGGAGCGGGTTGTAACGAAAGAAGGCCGTGTCTTCGAGGCCTTTCGCCTGCACTGGCCCGGTGTACTGCTGGAACTTCATGGCGAATTGCAGGCGCTCTTTCGCTTCGTCGGCGTCTGCCGGCGGGTACCCGGCCCGTCGGTCGTTGACCCAGGGCTCCGGCATGGCGGCCCCCTCCGGGCTGCGCGGCAGCATGACTTCGCGGAAGAAGTCGAAGAGCGAGGACTCCATGGCCGGGTTGCGGCGCCGGGCGCGCGTGATCGCCTGGTCGACCACCGCGCGATCCTCCGGCGTCCACCCCTGTTCGTCGACGTAGGTGCGGTACACCGGGAAGAAGGCGATGACCTCAGTCAGCGTGTCGCGCAGGCTGTTGAGCGTGAAGTCGCGCGACCGCCGGTTGCCTTCGGCAATCCGCTCGAGCGCGTGCGCCAGCACGTTGAGCTCGCTGGCCATCGCGGTCGCCATGATCAACCGCTTGCTCTCGCAGCGCACGTCTTCGAACGGTTCGATCTGCCCGGTGAGCTTCGCGTAGGCACTGAGCATCCGCCTGGCGTCCGTGCGGCTGATGAAGAGGCCGTTCAGCTCGTTCAGAAATGAATAGCCGGTCGTCCCGGCGACTACCCAGCGCGCCGGCAGTAATTCCTGACTTGACAGGATTTTCTCGGCCAGCACGTAAAGCTCGCCATTGCCAAGCCCTTGCAGCATGTCGAAGTAGCGCGCCGGATCGAACAGGCCGTCAGGGTGATCAATCCGTACGGCCTGGACGCTCCCGCGTTCGATGAGCTTTCCGAGGAGCGCGTGGGTGGCGTCAAAGACGCCGGGATCCTCCACCCGCAGGCCGGCGAGCCCATTGACGTCGAAAAAGCGCCGATAGTTGATCTGGTGAGACGCCGTCCGCCAGTACGACAGCCGATAGGCCTGGACCTCGAGTAGTTCATGGAGCGCGTTGAAGCTCTCGGGCCGGCCGACTTCGCCGTTGACGTCTCGGATCGCGGCGTCGATCTGCTCGCCGACCGGCGGACATTCCGCAACCAGGCGCGAGAGACGGGCCCGCGCGACCTCCTTCTCGCGCTGACGGTCCTCGACCAGTGCCTCGCGCCGCGGGCGGTCTTCTGTGGACGCCTCCGGCTCGGCAGCCGTCGCGGCGTCGTCGGCCAAATCGGGGAGGTTCTGCAGTGACGTGAGAATGCTCAGGAATTCATGGAGCATCGCGCTCTCGGCGCCGAGGTCGTTGGTCAACGGTGCAACCGCCCGGCGAAGGACGAGCGGCGCGTACTTGGGGTTGATCGGCACCTCGTAGTCGAAGTGCCTGACCACGAGAAGACCATCGACGAACGTCAGGACGAGCTCGCCGCGCTCGAGCACGCGGCCGTACTGGTCGCCGAGGATCGGGAGGAGCAGCTTGGCTTTCAGTGTCGCCTTGAGCGGCGTCCAGTCGATGTCGAAGAATCGCGCGCCCGGCGAGCCAGGACCGTTCTCGAGCACGTCGCGCCACCACAGGTTCGTCCGGGTGGCGATGCCCATGTGATTGGGGACGAAATCGAGGATGTGGCCCAGGCCGAGATCGGCGAGCTTCGCGACAAATCGAGCGTGACCCTCCGGCCCTCCGAGTTCCGGGTTGATCTCGTTGTGATTGGTGACGTCGTAGCCGTGAGTGCTGCCAGGGTTGGCGGCAAAGTAGGGGGACGTATAACACGCGCCGACGCCCAACTGCGCGAGGTAGCCGGCGATGTCGGCGGCGGCGTCGAAGGTGAAGCCGGCGTGAAGCTGCAGACGATAGGTGCTGATCGGGACGTACATGGTTCGTCACCGGAGCCCGAGCAGCTCCACCAGGCCGTTGAGGGGGATGCTGATCCACTCCGTCCGGTTCTTCAATTCACCTTCGAGCTCGCGCAGCGACCGATCCAGCATGAAGAACTGGAGCAGCGCGTCGCGCCCGTCTCCGTCATCCGTCACGTTCGTTGCCGCCGCTCCACGCGTCACGATCGGGCGAATCCCGATCGGCGCGGACGCCGATTGGGCGATGTAGGTGCGAAGAAACGACACCGAGGCCCAGGCATTCCACGAGAGCGCCCACCCGGCGAAATGACGCAGTTGATCCGGCGTTGCGGTTGCGCGCGTCAGGACCGCCGCGTGCGCGACATAGCTGAACGACCGCAGCATGCTGGCCACGTCCTTGAGCGGCGATTGTTTCTCGCGTTGGGCCGCCGCCGGCCAGGCGACGTGTCCTTCCACGTTCTGGATGGAGATGTCGCCTTCGGAGAGCAGTACCTGCCCAAGGCGATAGTCGCCGTGAATCCGAAACTTCGGTGCGGATGTCTCGAGCGTCGCGATCGAGCGGATGGCATCGAGCAGCTGGCGGCGCGCCTCGAGGACGCGCTGCGCCAGCGAGGCCGTGTCGGCAGACATCCGCGTTGGCGTCGAACCGAGCGCCACCTCGAGGCTGGCGAGGGTCCGCTCGGCGTGCGCGAGCGCTCGTTCGACGGCCGTGCCAAGATCGTCGCGACCGAGCGGCTCCGGCGCGAACCGCGGGTCGGTCGTATCAGCGGCGAGGGCGGCATGCATGTCGGCGGTCCGGCGGCCGAGAAGCCCGGCAATCTCGAGATAGGGGCCGATCAAATCGCCAACCGGCGCAGGCGGCACGCCACCGCCGTCTGGTGGTGCCAGCGCTGCCGCCGGCGGTTCGATCGCCTTGACCTGGTCGAACAGCCGGCCCAACCAATCGATCGCGTGCGTCCAGCCGTCGGCCTCACCGTCGGCAGGGCGTCTGATCGTGAACATGCCAATCGAGCACTGTGATCCATCCGATCGCGCGTAGTCAACCGTCGCTGCGATCGACGGTAGGCGAGTGAAACCTGCTCTCGAGAGATGCGCGGTGATCTCGATTTCCGGATGCATGCCCGGTTCGACGCGACGAAACAGTTTGAGCGCGAGTGGTGCGTCCGGTTCAGCGGCGGGTGCGCCGACGCTCGCCTCGCGCCTGAGGCTGTGCACGCCGCCGTGCTTCGTTCGGAGAGGCGCGGCGCCACCGGCCGCCGCAAGCAGATGTTCGGCAAAGCGCGGGTCGTGCGACGCGTCGTAAATCGCACCTTTCCGCGCCCCGGTGACCCGCGCGAGCACGGCGTGGGGTACGCGTTCCTGAATCGGCTTCACGCTCTCGGCCGTTCCAAGCGCGAGCGGGACGAAATACTGGCGGCAGACCGTCCCGCCTCGCTCTTCGGACGGATCGTCGAGCTCGGCTTCGACAATCGTCAGGAAGATCGGCTCGGCACCACGGTGGAGCACCCCCCAATCCTTGAATTGGACCGACTTCGGCCGATCGCCCTGGAACCAGGGCTGTCGCTGCAGAAAGGGTCCGAGCAGATCGCGTTCGATGAACGCTCGGACTGAACCGTCGAGCAGCGTGTCCCACACTGCGCCGACGAAGAGCGGCGGCACGTCGGGGATGGCCGCGGTCGTCTCGGGCGTGGTTCGCTCTGTCGTCGATGGCGCGGTCGGCTGGAGGCGGAACCACGTAAACGCGTAGGCGCCGAGGCTCAGAAAATACGGCTGTTGGCCGACGCGTGGAAACTCCGTCTGCCCGAGCATCTCGACTGGAATCATCCCCTGAAAGCGCGACAGATCGAGCTCGACCGGCTGGACACTGCGCGACAGGTTCGCCACGCAGAGAATCGTGTCGGACGCGTCGCGCCGCACGTAGGCCAGCACCTTGCGGTTCGGCGACGGGACAAACTCGATCTCGCCACGGCCAAACAGGGCGTGCTGCTTGCGCAGCGTGATCATCCGCTTCATCCAGTTGAGCAGCGAGAACGGCGCGCGTTCCTGCGCTTCGACGTTGACAGCCGTGAAGCCATAGACCGGATCGCTGATCACCGGCGCGTAGAGCCGTGCCGCGTCGGCTCGAGAAAAGCCGCCATTGCGATCGCCGGTCCACTGCATCGGCGTCCTGACGCTGTTGCGATCGCCGAGGTAGATGTTGTCGCCCATGCCGATCTCGTCGCCGTAATAGATCACCGGCGTTCCGGGAAGCGAGAAGAGCAGGCTGGTCATCAGCTCGATTCGCCGCCGGCTGTTTTCCATCAGGGGCGCCAGACGACGACGGATGCCACCGTTGATCCGCATCTGCGGATCGGTGGCGTAGGTCTGGTACATGTAGTCGCGTTCCTCGTCGGTCACCATCTCGAGCGTCAGCTCGTCGTGGTTGCGGAGAAACAGCCCCCACTGGCAGCTCTCGGGAATTTCCGGCGTCTGGCGCAGGATCTCGACGATCGGGTATCGATTCTCCTGCCGGACGGCCATGAACATCCGCGGCATCAGCGGAAAATGGAAGGCCATGTGGCACTCGTCGCCATCGCCGAAGTAGGGTCTGACCTCGGCCGGCCACTGGTTGGCTTCCGCCAGCAGCACGCGGTCGGCGTGCCGCGCGTCCATCGCGGCGCGGATGCGCTTGAGAACGGTGTGCGTCTCATCGAGGTTCGCGCACGGCGTGCCTTCGCGCTCGATGAGATAGGGCACGGCATCGAGCCGCATGCCGTCGACACCACGATCGAGCCAGAAGTGCATGACCTGCACGACCGCGTCGAGAACGGCGGGATTGTCGTAGTTCAGATCCGGCTGATGGTGGAAGAAGCGGTGCCAGTAATACGCGCCGGCGGCGTCGTCCCACGTCCAATTGGACGTCTCGGTGTCCGAGAAGATGATCGGCACGCCCTGATACTTGAGGTTGGTGTGGCTCCAGACGTAGAAATTCCGCGCGGGTGATCCCGCGGGGGCGCGACGGGCGTTCTGGAACCAGGGATGCTGATCTGACGTGTGATTGATGACGAGCTCGGTGATGACGCGGATGCGCCGCCGGTGCGCCTCCTCGATGAAGCGATCGAAGTCGTCCATCGTGCCGTAGGCGGGATGGATGTTCTCGTAGTCGGCAATGTCATAGCCGTCGTCTTTGAGCGGCGACGGATAGAAGGGCAGCAGCCAGAGCGTGTCGATGCCGAGATCTTCGAGGTATCCGAGCCGGCTGGTCAGACCAGGAAAGTCGCCGACGCCGTCGGACGTCGAATCGAGAAAGGCGCGCACGTGCGCCTGGTAAATGATCGCCTCGCGATACCAGTGAGGATTCGTACGAGCAGACTCGACTTCCTGCGTCACGTTTCAGCCCCTGCTCTCGAGCGCAGCGCGCTGATGTCGCCACCAACGGCCGATGATTGGGTTCGATGGCTTACGACGTGCCCGGTTGGGAAGACGCCGATTCCAACAGGAACGTTGCGAGAGGATCGCGAGGGCTCGTACGGATGTGTGAATGCGCCAGGCAGGTCAGCCGGAGCGTCTCGAAGTGCTTGGGGTTGCCGAAATTCTCGGCCGAGTAGCCGCAGAAGAGAGTGAATGGGATCTCCGCTCGCAAGTCGTTCCAGCGCCCTTCGAGTTGCAGCGCGATCCTGAAGTCACCCGCTGACGCAAGCACGTCGACCATCTCCCCATAAACACGAAGACGACGGTCGCTGGCCGCGAGCGCCCACACCAGGGTGCCGACCGAGTCCTCGAACAGTTTCTGATCGATCCTGCCGTTGACCAGGAACGTCGCCAGCGTCGCGGCGGCATCGAGCACGGTCAACCCGCCGGAGGCCTGTGCGACGGCCGGGTCGAGCCCACGCGCGCGGAGCCGGCGAGCGGTGGACTCCCAGGTTTCGCGCCGCATCACGGCCAGCACCACATCGCCTGCCTCGACGCCCTCGGCGATGAAGCCTGAGACGGCGTCAGCGACCGAGTCGCGGCAGTCAAAGAGCTGCAGCGAGTGCTGCGCGGCCGCCCCGTCGCCGACCCTGGGAACTCCGCTGTCCATCCTCAAACCCATGTGGATACTCTCTGGGAGCCAGTGACCTGCGGAGCTTTCACCTTACGGCTCGTCCGTGTACCGAGGTCCTACAACCTGCACGTTGCATCGGTGTTATAGCACGCGCCGTGCCTGTGTGACCGCCCGGCCATGGATGGGTTGGCCGGGCGGCCAGCTCTAGGCTCAGGGCTCAAGGCTCAGGGCTCAAGGCTTAATGCTCAGGCAAGAGCCTGAGCTCTCTATCGCGCGGCTAGGATCTTTTGCCTTTCCTGAGCCTTAAGCCCTGAGCCTTGAGCCGACGACCTCAGCCGCTCGAACGGCCGGTGCGTCCGGCAAGGCTCGCCACCATTGCCACGAGCTCGGCAGGGTCCACCGGCTTTGCGAGATGGGTTTGATAGCCGGCCATCAGGGCCCGTTTGCGGTCTTCGAGACGCGCCAGGGCGGTCAGCGCCGCCGCTGGCACTTCGGCGACTTCACTGTCCATGCGTCGCACTTGCTGCATGAAGTCGTAGCCGTCCTGATCGGGCATGCCGATATCGCTGAGGATGATGTCGGGCACGAAACCCTGCTCGAGCAGCTGCATAGCCTCGCTGGCGCTTGACGCGATCCGCGCCCTCGCGCCGGCGTCCTCGAGCAGGCGCTGCACGACGTCACGAGCGTCGGCCTCATCGTCGAGGACCAGCACCTCGAGTCCGTCGAGGAGGCTGTTCAATGCTCCTGGCCCCAGGTCGAGCGTCTCGGCCAACTGCTCCGGGCGCGCGCCGACGTGCGCCAGCGGGAGGCGGACGCTGAAGACGCTGCCGAGCCCCTCGCCGGCGCTCGCGGCTTCTGCGGAACCTCCGTGCATCTCGACCAGATTCTTGACGATCGCCAGGCCGAGGCCCAGCCCGCCGTGGTGACGCGTCGCCGATGCGTCACCCTGCCGGAAGCGCTGAAAGACATGGGGAAGGACGTCGGCGGTAATGCCCTGCCCCGAGTCGCTCACCTGGACCTGCACGTGACTGTCGACCTTGCGCAGCGTGACCTGCACGAGGCCGCCGCGCGGCGTGAACTTGATGGCGTTGCTCACCAGGTTCCAGACGATCTGCTGCAGCCGGCCCGGATCGCCCTGAATGATCGCGGCCGAGCCGAGCACCTTCACCAATCGCACGCCTTTCGCGTCGGCTGCCGGCTGCGCCGAGGCCACCGCTTCCTCGATCACCGTAGCCAAGTCGAGGCTGTGCACCTCGAGTCGCATCTTGCCAGACATGATCCGGCTGACGTCGAGCAGATCGTCGACCATCTGCGACTGGCGCCGCGAGTTGCGATCGATCACGTCAATCGCCTTGGCCAGCGTTTCAGGCGACTGCTGCTGCTTGAGCACACCGATCCAGCCCAGGATGGCGTTGAGGGGCGTGCGCAGCTCGTGCGACAGTGTGCTGACGAAATCATCTTTCAGGCGAGCGGCCCGCTCGGCCTCCGAACGAGCGGCGCGCTCGCTCGCAAGAAGCTGCGCGCGTTCCTGTTCCGCGTATTTCTGCTCGGTGATGTCCCGCGACACCGTGACGAGCTTCTGGACGGTGGCGGGCGCGCCGTCAACGCCCTCGGCATTGCGAATCGGCGTCACGATCACATCCCACCACTTCGGTGTGCCTTTGGCGGTTGGCCGAAACGCGTGGAACCGTCCTTCGCCTTTGGCGATCGCGTCGTCGATTGCCTGCCGCGCGAGCCCAGCGTCGTCGAGCCAGGTGGTCGTCCAAGAGTCGCCCACGAGGCCATTCGGGTCGTCAACTTCGAGGAGCGTCAGTCCTGGAGGATTCACCAGGACGACGCGGCCGTCGGGGTCGAGCACCTGGATACAGTCGCCCGAGTGATCGAGGATGTTCTTATTGAAGGTTTCGATTTGCTGGAGGTTCAACGCGGCCGCGAGCGCCTGACGCTCGGCGGCGGCGCGGGCCTGCGTTTCCTTCGTCAGAACGAGATGGCGGCGCTCGAAATTCCGCTCGACCGACACCGCGACAACTCCGAGCAACAACGCGACCAGCAGGCTCGCGACCCCGAAGGCAAGGGCGCTGCGGCGCGCCAGACGTGCCTGGGCTGCTCGCTGCGTGAGCAGCGTGTCTTCAGCGGCGCGCATCTCGGCCGCCACGGTCCGCGCGTCGTCCATGAGGCGCTTGCCGAGGCCCGCAGAGAGGCGTGCCGTCGTGCCCGAGGCATCGCCGTTCTCGCTCAGCTCGAGCACGCGGGCCATCTCCTGGAGCCGATCGTCGACCAGCGCCGAGAGTCGCCGAGCCCGCTCCTGCTGAGCGGGGCTATCGGTCACGAGATTGGTCAAGCGGCCGAGCAACGCATGCGCCTCGGCTGCCGCGCCCTCGGAGGGCTGCAGAAAGTCGCGGTTCTTCGTCAGCAGGTATCCGCGGTGTCCGGTTTCTGCGTCGACAAGTCGCGTCAGCGCCAAGTCAATTGACTCGATCACCTCGTAGGTGTGCTCGACCAGGGCGGTAGCGTCCGCGAAGCGCGAGTATTGGAGGACGGCGAGGCCGCCCGAGAGGAGCAAGGCGGCAATGGCAACGAGAAAAGGCCATCGCCAGGCGTGTGATGGAATGTCCGGCCGAGAATTCATGCGCGCGACACGTCCATAGGTGTCAGATTCAACTCATGTGCTGGCAAGAACCTGTCATGTGCTGGCAAGAACCTCGCCACAGGACAAAATACCACGCAGCGGTGAGCGGGCGGCATTACACTCATCAGACCGAACGTCATTCCCATGCCCGTTCCCAACTTTTCCGCGACGGTCGACCATTTTGCGTCGAGGCTGGCCGCGGACCATCGGATCCTGGCCACGCTCTGGCTGGAGCGGCTCGACGCCCTGCTGGCGGTCGAGAAGCGCGACGTCTTTCCGAGCCACCAGCTCCTCGATCATATTCCTGAGCTACTCAAGGAGATTGCCGCGTACCTGCGCGCCCCTTCGGACCAGGAAATCGCCGCCAATACAGGGGTGATGTCGAAAGCTGGGGAGCTTGGGCTGCTGCGCTTCGATCAGCGCGCGTCGGTCCACCAGCTGCTGCGCGAGTATCAGATCCTGAGCGAGATTCTCGAGAGTTTCTTCGCCCGCGAGGCCGCGGTGCTCGGCGAGCGGGGCGACGCCACCGCGGCGGTGCTGGTGCTCAGCCGCGCGCAGCAGGCCGTTCGCGTGCTGCAGCAGAAGACCGTCGACGCGTTCATCACGCGATACACCGAGACGATCGCGCGCCAGACCTCGCAGCTGCGCAATTTCAGCCGCCTCGTCAGCCATGAAATCCGCCAGCCGCTCAGTGTGCTGCAGGTTGCGGCACGGCTGCTGATGGCGCATGGCACGGACGCGGAAGGCACGCGCATTGTCGAAACACTCGAGCGCAACGTCGTCCGGCTGGCGGAGGTCGCCGGCACCCTCGAGCGGCTCGCCCGCCTGACGAGGCGGGCAGATGCCGCGCCAAACGAGCAGCAGGTTGATCTCTCTGCCGTCGTTCACGACGTCGCTGGCCAGCTGAGCGACATGGCCATGGCTCGCGGCGTCGCCTTCGACATCGGACCCCGGTTCCCCACGTTTGCCGCCGACGCGGGCCGCGTGGAACTGGTGGTCGTGAACCTGCTCGCCAACGCCATCAAGTATTGCGATCCCTCGAAACCGGCCCGCTCCGTTCGCGTCGAGGCCGATTGGTCCAGCACTCATCCGCGCGTGCTGATTCGCGACAACGGCATCGGCATCCCGAAGTCGAAGCTGGACTTGATCTTCGAGCAGTTCGTCCGCGTCCACGCGCACCTCGACGATGAGCTTGGAGCGCAGGGGATGGGCCTCGGTCTCTCCATCGTTCGCGAGAGCATGGAGGCGATGGGCGGCATCGTGTCGGTCGAGTCCGTGGAAGGGGAGGGCACGACCTTCGTTCTCGAGTGGCCAGCCATTTCCCAAAGGCAGAGCACTTCTTCCAAGACCCCCTGAGCCTTCGGGCTGGCACTTCCCTTGTAATCGTACCGGCAGGTTACCGGGCCGCCGCGTCGTGCCGCCTTCATTGCGGATTATCCCTACCGGTGGCGGGCGCGGCCCCTTCCCGCTGGCTGGGTAATTCGACCACCTCCCCTGAGTAGCTAGATGCTCACATGAAGGACTTTCGACCCATTCCCTGGTGGGACCAGATTGACCTGCCAAGGTTTCCAGCGCTGCGCCACTCGCTCGATGTCGACGCCGTGGTCGTCGGCGGCGGCCTGACTGGCGTCACTGCAGCTCTTCTTTTGAAGGAAGCTGGGTGCCGGGTGGCTTTGGTCGAGCGCGGCCGCGTGGGGGGCATCGACACCGGCTGCACGACTGCGCATCTCACGCCTGTGGTCGACGCGAGCTTGACCGACCTGGCGTCGACGCTGGGACAGGACCATGCGCAGGCGGTGTGGGATGCCGGGTGGGCGGCCATCAATCAGATCGATGAGCTCGTCGAGCGGTTCGACGTCGACTGCGACTTTGCGTGGGTTCCGGGATTCTTTCACGCCGATGTCGACGCTGACGAAAAGACGCTCGCTAAGGACGATCAGCGAATCCGCGAAGAAGTGGCGCTCGCCGAGAGCCTTGGCTTCGACGTCAGCTTCATCAGCGAGGCGCCTTTCGTCGGCATGCCAGCCATGCGCGTCGAGCATCAGGCGAAGTTCCACCCGCGAAAGTACCTTCGCGGATTGCTGACGCGGCTGCGCCACGTCGGATGCGAAGTGTTCGAAGAGAGCGAAGCCGAGATCGGCGACGACGGCGTCAAGGTCGGCTCACACATGGTGCGGGCGCCGTGGGTGGTAGTCGCGACGCACAACCCTTTACAGGGTCATCAGAATTTTCTCCAGGCGTCACTCCTCCAAACCAAGCTTGCCCTGTACACGAGCTACGTCGTGCGGGCGCCGCTGGGCGAAGCACACGAGGAAGCGCTCTTCTGGGATACACACAGTCCGTATCACTACTTGCGCCTCGACCACGTGGACGGCGAGACGTTCGCCATTGCCGGCGGCGCGGATCACAAGACCGGCCAGGTCGACGATCCCGCGCGCTGCTACACCAACGTGGAAGCGTGGCTGACGCGACTCGCACCGGACGCGCGCGTCACCGAGCGGTGGTCCGGGCAGGTCGTCGAGACGGCCGACTTCCTGCCAATTATCGGTACCGTTGCCGAGCGGCAATTCATCGCCACGGGGTTTGCGGGAAATGGCATGACCTTCGGCACTCTGGCCGCCGTGATGGCGCGCGATGCCATCTGCGGAGTCACCAATCCCTGGCAGCGCCTGTTCGAGATCGATCGTTCGGTCGTCAGCCGCGGCCCGTGGAAGTACCTGACCGAGAACGTCGACTACCCCTACTATCTCGTTCGCGATCGATTCGCTGGCGTGCGCAGGCGCTCGCTGCGATCGATCCGCCGCAACAGCGGTGACGTCGTCACCGTCGACGGGCAGATCGTTGCCGCATACAGGAACGAGAAAGGCAAACTCGTCACGCTTTCACCAACCTGCACTCATCTTGGGTGTCGGGTGCAGTGGAACGGGACGGACCGCACCTGGGAATGCCCGTGCCATGGCTCCCGATTCCAGCCGACCGGGGAAGTCATTGCGGGCCCCGCCGAGCGCCCTCTGGAGCCGCTGATCATCTGATGCCCGGCCTGACGCGCGGAGTCAGATCGCCCTTTTTCGAGCGACAGAATCGAGATCTGACCAGCGATGACGTGCTCGAACCAAGGCAGAGCTGGCTTGGCTATTGCACCATCGAGCCCGCTTGTCCGTTTTTGGCTTGTTTTTGATATACCGACGGTAGGGGTTCCGGGCTGACTGTTCGGAATCTTACGGGAGCTGTATAGGGGACGGACACGGAGTCTGGTCGCCCTGGGGCTAGACGTATCTCATAAACAAACAGCGCGAACGAGCGGAAGCGAGTGAGCCTGGCGAGCGGCGTGGGGCGTCGGGGCCCCCGCGGGCGAGCCAGTAGGGGAGTCCGAGGGGCGAAGCCCCTCGGTTAAGACTCGTGTCGCGTTCTGTCGGGGGATCGTGTCAATGGATAAACCGATTACCAGCTCGGCGTCGACGCTCGAACCGGCGCTCGCCCGTGGCCACGCGGCCGGGCCAGGCGCGGGGGAGCTCGACCAGTTCTCGCAGTCGCTGCTGAGCGCGATGCTGTCGTTCAAGCAAGGCGATTTTTCGGTTCGGATGCCCTCGTCGTTGACGGGCATCAACGGCAAGATCGCCGACGCGTTCAACGATATCGCCCTCGTCAGCGATCGGCGCGCGAAGGAAACCACGCGAGTGACGCATGCGGTTGGCAAGGAGGGTCAGCTCAAGCAGCGCATGAACATCGCGGGTGTCACCGGCGGCTGGTACGACGAAGTCGCGGCGATCAACACCCTCATCGACGATCTCGTGTGGCCGACGACCGAAGTCACGCGCGCGATCGGCGCGGTAGCCAAGGGCGATCTCGGTCAGTCGATGGCGCTCGAAGTCGACGGCCGGCCGCTCGAAGGCGAGTTTCTCCGCTCCGCCAGGCTGGTCAACAACATGATCGACCAGCTGTCGGTGTTCACGTCGGAGGTGACGCGGGTCGCCCGCGAAGTCGGCACCGAGGGGAAACTGGGCGGTCAGGCGCAGGTGAAGGGCGTCTCGGGCGTCTGGAAAGAACTCACCGAGTCGGTCAATCAGATGGCCGGCAACCTCACCGCCCAGGTCCGCAATATTGCCGACGTGACGATTGCCGTCGCCAACGGCGATCTATCCAAGAAGATCACGGTCGACGTCCGCGGCGAGATCCTGCAGCTCAAGGAGGCCATCAACACGATGGTCGATCAGCTGCGCGGCTTCGCTGCCGAGGTGACGCGGGTCGCGCGTGAAGTCGGCACCGACGGCAAGCTGGGCGGCCAGGCGGTCGTCCCGGGCGTCGCCGGCACATGGAAGGACCTCACCGACTCGGTCAACGCCATGGCGTCGAACCTCACGGCGCAGGTCCGCAACATCGCCGGCGTCACGACGGCCGTTGCGCGTGGCGACCTGTCGCGGAAGATCACCGTTGACGTCAAGGGCGAGATTCTCGAGCTCAAGGACACCGTCAACACGATGGTCGATCAGTTGAACGCGTTTGCGTCGGAAGTCAGCCGCGTCGCGCGCGAGGTCGGCACCGAGGGGAAGCTCGGCGGCCGCGCCGAGGTGCCTGACGTCGCCGGGACGTGGAAGGACCTGACCGACTCGGTCAACGCGATGGGCGCCAACCTGACCGCGCAGGTGCGCAACATTGCCGAGGTCACGACCGCCGTCGCGCGCGGCGACCTGTCGCGCAAGATTACCGTCGACGTCAAGGGCGAGATCCTCGAGCTCAAGGACACCATCAACACGATGGTCGACCAGTTGAACGGCTTCGCGTCGGAAGTCACGCGCGTCGCGCGCGAAGTCGGCACCGAGGGCAAGCTGGGTGGACAGGCAGCCGTGCCGGGCGTCGCCGGCACGTGGAAGAACCTCACCGACTCGGTCAACTCGATGGCCAGCAACCTGACCGGGCAAGTGCGCAACATCGCCTACGTCGCGACCTCGATTGCGCGCGGCGACCTGTCGAGCAAGATTACTGTCGACGTCCAGGGCGAGATCCTCGAGCTCAAGGACACCATCAACACGATGGTCGACCAGTTGAACGCGTTCGCCTCAGAAGTGAGCCGCGTCGCGCGCGAAGTCGGCACGGAAGGAAAGCTCGGCGGCCAGGCCGCGGTGCCCGGGGTTGCCGGCACGTGGAAAGACTTGACCGACAACGTCAACTCGATGGCATCGAACCTGACCGGTCAGGTCCGCAACATCGCCGACGTCGCCACCGCAATCGCCAAGGGTGACCTGTCGCGCAAGATCACCGTCGACGTCCAGGGGGAGATCCTGCGGCTCAAGAACACCATCAACACGATGGTCGACCAGTTGAACGCGTTCGCCTCGGAAGTGAGCCGCGTCGCGCGTGAAGTCGGCACCGAGGGCAAGCTGGGCGGCCAGGCCGAAGTGCCCGATGTCGCCGGCACCTGGAAGGATCTGACCGACAACGTCAACTCGATGGCGTCGAACCTGACCGGGCAGGTGCGCAACATCGCGGACGTGGCGACGGCCATTGCCAACGGGGATCTCTCGCGCAAGATCACCGTCGACGTCAAGGGCGAGATCCTCGAGCTCAAGAACACCATCAACACGATGGTCGATCAGCTCAACGCGTTCGCGTCCGAGGTCACCCGCGTGGCCCGCGAGGTCGGCGTCGAAGGTCGTCTGGGCGGTCAGGCCAACGTTCCCGGCTCGGCCGGCACCTGGCAGGATCTGACCGGCAACGTCAACCTGCTCGCCGCCAACCTGACCAACCAGGTGCGCGCAATCGCCGAAGTCGCGACCGCAGTCACCAAGGGCGACCTCACCCGGTCGATCCAGGTGGAAGCCCGCGGCGAGGTCGCCGAGCTCAAGGACAACATCAATACAATGATCGGCAACCTGCGCGCGACCACCGATCGCAACCAGGAGCAGGACTGGCTGAAGACCAACCTGGCGAAGTTCACGCGCATGCTCCAGGGCCAGCGCGACCTCGTGACGGTCGGCAAGCTGTTGCTCTCCGAGCTCGCGCCGCTGGTCAACGCGCGGCAGGGGACTGTCTATCAAATGCTCAGCGACGCCCCCGAGAGTTCGCCGACGCTGTCGCTCCTCGCGGGCTACGCGGTCGGTGACGATCAGTCAAAACGCATTCAGGTCGGCCAGGGGCTCGTCGGGCAGTGCGCGGTCGATAAGCAGCGCATCCTTCTGACCAAGGTGCCGGCCGGCTACACGCGGGTGCACTCCAGCCTCGGTTCGGCGAAGCCCAAGAATATCGTCGTGCTCCCGGTGCTCTTCGAAGGCGAGACCAAGGCGGTCATCGAGCTCTCGTCGCTTCAGCCGTTTACCGCCACCCATCTCTCCTTCCTCGAACAGCTGACCCAGTCGATCGGCGTCGTCCTCAACACGATTGAAGCGACGATGCGGACCGAGAACCTGCTGCAGCAGTCGCAGGAGCTGACGACCGAGCTGCAGACGCGGCAGACCGAGCTGCAGCAAACCAACGAACAGCTGGCGCTCAAGGCGCAGCAGCTGGCTGAGCAGAACGTCGAGGTCGAGCGCAAGAACAACGAGGTCGAGCAGGCGCGCCGCGCGCTCGAGGAGAAGGCCGCGGAACTGGCGCTGACGTCGAAGTACAAGTCCGAGTTCCTCGCCAACATGTCGCATGAGCTGCGAACGCCGCTGAACTCGATCCTGATCCTGGGTCAACAGCTGGCCGAGAACCCAACTGGCAACTTGGTGTCGAAACAGGTGGACTTCGCCCGCAACATCCATTCGGCCGGCACCGATCTCCTGACGCTGATCAACGACATCCTCGACCTCTCGAAGATCGAGTCCGGCACCGTGACCGTCGAGCCCGAGGCGATCACCTTCAGGTCACTGCGCGACAGTATCGAACGCACCTTCCACCACGTCGCCGAATCGAAGAACCTGTCGTTCCAGGTCGAGATCGACAACACGCTGCCGCCCGCCTTCACCAGCGACACGAAGCGTCTCCAGCAGATCCTGAAGAACCTGCTCTCGAACGCGTTCAAGTTCACGGCTCATGGACAGATCAAGATGCGCGTCGAGCAGGTGGCGAGAGGATGGTCGGCGGATCACCCGGTGCTGCGGTTTGCTCCGGCGGCGATCGCCATCGAGGTTTCCGACTCCGGCATTGGCATCGCCCCCGAGAAGCAGCGGCTGATCTTCGAGGCGTTCCAGCAGGCCGACGCCGGTACGAGTCGAAAGTATGGCGGCACCGGCCTCGGGTTGGCGATCAGCCGCGAGCTCGCGACGCTGCTCGGCGGCGAGATCAGACTCGTGAGCGTGCCCGGCCAGGGGAGTACCTTTACGCTGTACCTCCCGCTCATGTACACGGGCCCGGCCCGAGCGGTCACCGTGCCAGCCCGTCGCGTCGGCGACCGTCAGGACGTCCCCGCGCTTCCTGTGCTGACGGTCACGCAGGCTGAAGTCGTCGTCGACGATCGCGATAGCGTCGAACCCGGCGACCAGACGCTGCTGATTGTCGAGGACGACCCTCACTACGCGAGGGTGCTGCTTGGACTGGCCCGCGATCGCGGCTTCAAGGGCATCGTCGCGAATCGCGGCGCGACCGCGCTGACGCTGGCGCGCCAGTACCTCCCGACTGCGGTTACGCTCGACGTGTTCCTCCCCGACATGCTCGGCTGGACGGTGCTCAACAGCCTGAAGCTCGACCCGGCGACGCGGCACATCCCGGTGCAGATTCTCTCGGTCGAGGAGGAGCGTCAGCATGGGCTGTCGCACGGCGCATTCTCGTATCTCGTCAAGTCAGGGACCACCGACGATCTCGAAAGCGCGTTCGACCGTATCAGCTCGTACGTCGCGCCGCGCAAGCGGCGCCTGCTCATCGTCGAAGACAACGACATCGAGCGCGAGGGCATCGTCGATCTGTTGATCCACGACGATATCGAGGTGGCCGCCGTCCCGACCGGCACCGAGGCGCTCGCGGCGCTGCGTGACGCGCCGGTCGATTGCTGCGTCATCGATCTGCGGCTGCCCGACATGACCGGCTTCGAGCTCCTCGATCGGATGCAGGATGATCCGATGCTGCGTGACACACCAGTGGTCGTCTTCACGGGCAAGGATCTGACCGGCGACGAGGAATCACAGTTGCGCACGGTGGCGAAGAGCGTGGTGCTCAAGGACGTGCGCTCGCCCGAGCGCCTCTTCGACGAAACCGCGCTCTTTCTGCACCGCGTCGTCGCGCACCTTCCGGACGCAAAACGCCGGATGCTCGAAGACCTGCACGGCTCGAATGTGGTGCTCCGCGGCAAGCGGGTCCTCGTCGTCGACGACGATGCGCGCAATATCTTCGCGCTGACGAGCGTGCTCGAGAATCAGGAAATGGAGGTGCTGACCGCGACCAACGGCCGTCAGGCAATCGATCTCATCAATCAAACTCCCGATCTGAGCGTCGTCCTGATGGATATCATGATGCCGGAGATGGACGGCTACGAGACGATGCGTGAGATTCGCAACAACCCGGATTTCCGGACCTTGCCGATCCTCGCGCTGACGGCCAAGGCGATGAAAGGCGATCGCGAGAAATGCCTGCAGGCGGGCGCCTCCGACTACATCGCCAAGCCGGTGAATACCGACCAGTTGCTCTCGCTCCTGCGCGTGTGGCTGTACCGCTGAACCAGATCGCATGAGCGAGGACGTCAAGGTTCTCATCGTCGACGACGAGCCGCGCAATCTGGACGCGCTCGAGGTCTTGCTCGGATCGAGCGGCTGCTCGCTGGTGCGCGCGCACTCGGCCGACGAAGCGCTGCTGGCGATGTTGCGCCACGAATTCGCGGCGATGATCTTCGACATCAGGATGCCGCGCATCGGTGGCATCGAGCTCGCCAACCTCGTCAAGCAGCGCCGCCGGACCCAGGATGTCCCGATCATCTTCCTGACCGCCCACTCGACCGAGGACGCGGACATCCTTCGCGGCTACGACGTCGGAGCAGTCGACTACCTGAGTAAGCCCGTCAATGCCAGGATTCTCTGCTCCAAGGTCTCGGTCTTCATCGACCTGTACCGGAAGACGCGCGCCCTCGCACGAGTCAACGGGGAACTCCAGCGCGAAGTGGTCGCGCGCCAGAAGGCCCAGGAGGCGCTCGAGCGAGTGAACGTGGAGCTCGAGGTGCGGGTCGCGGAACGGACCGCGGCGCTGACCGTCGCGCACCGTGGCGTCAAGGAAAACGAAGAACGGCTCAGGATGGCGATGGAGGCCGCGGAAATCGCCGCCTGGGAATGGGACCTGGCGAGCGGCCGGATGACCTGGTCGACCGAACCCGAAACGCTCTTCGGGTTCCCGGCCGGATCGTTTGGCGAGGACCGCCGCGTCCTGAGCTCGGTCCATCCGGAAGATCGCGAGCGCGTCCAGGCAGCCGTCGAGGCGGCGAAGAGCGCCGGCTCGACCTACGACTGCGAGTATCGAATCATTCGTCCCGATGGTGTGATCGTGTGGATCACGGAGCGTGGGCGCGCCATAACGGGGGAGGATGGTGTCGAGAAAATCGTCGGCGTCAGCCGCGACATGAGCGCCCAACGTCGCGCCGAACAGGCGCGCGAGCTGTCACTCGTCAACGAACGCCGCGCGCGTGACGAGGCAGAGCGCCAAAGCCGCATCAAAGACGAGTTCCTCGCGACCCTGAGCCACGAGCTGCGGACGCCGATGAATGCGATCCTGGGTTGGCTGAGCATGCTCGCCAAGGGCGATGTCGTCCGCGATCCCGATCAGGCGATGACCGTCATCCAGCGTAACGCGCAGCTGCAGGCCAAGCTCATCGAAGATCTGCTCGAGATGAACAAGCTGACGTCTGGCACGGCGCGCCTCGAACGCGGGCCGCTCGATGTCGGCGCCGCCGTCAACGCGACGATCGAGTCGCTCAAGCCGACCGCCGACGCGAAAGGCGTCCGGCTGACCGCCGCCTGTGACGCCAACCTGCCGCGCATCTCGGCGGATGGCCGTCGCGTTCAGCAGATTCTCTGGAATCTGATTCACAACGCGGTCAAGTTCACGCGCGCCGACGGCAGCGTCGACGTGGCCGTGACCTCCGACGACGAGTGCGTGCGGATCGTCGTCAGCGACACGGGCCAGGGCATCCCGGCCGAGTTCCTGCCCTACATCTTCGACCGTTTCCGGCAGGCCGATCCGTCGACGACCCGAGGGACCTGGGGCCTCGGCCTGGGCCTCTCGATCGCCAAGCACCTCACCGAGCTGCACGGCGGCTCAATCGAAGCGACGAGTCCCGGCCCCGACCGAGGCTCGACGTTCATCGTCCAACTCCCGTTCAGGCAAACTGCCGAGCCTCACGCATCATCGGATGCCAACGCCGGCGCCGAGTCGGCGATAGAGCTCATCGAACGTTCCGGCGTGTCCTGAACCGTAGCACGAGGTTTGCACTTCCTCGTCCCAGAGGTGGCCATGGCCAAGTATGGGAAATCCGCTGAGAAGAACGTCGAGTCGGCGATGCGCCGGCGCAAGAAGGGCACGCTGAAGAGCAGTTCAGGCCGGAAGGTGACCAGCCGCAAGCAGGCGATCGCGATCGGGCTCAGCGAGGCCCGCCAGAAAGGCGGGAAGGTACCACCGCCCCCGCGCTCGCGGCAATCTACCAGGAAGCGGTAACAAGCGAACGCCCAGCTCGGGCTTACGCCGCGAGGCTGGGCGCTCAACGCGTGGGTCACACGCATCCTGGCAGGAACCAGGATCAATTCTTTCTAAGTGCGTCGATGTTGTTGGCGAGCGCGCATCATTGAGAGGTCAACCGCAAGGGTCGATCACTCCGCAAGGGTCGATCACTCGATGATGCGCCTCTCGAGCCCGGCGGTTCGTCCATCTGAACCTCGTTTCTCGGGCCACGTCTCGAGACTGGCGTGACAAGGTACAGATACGCCCCGCAGACGGTGGTTGTCAAGGACTGAATGCTGTTGGTTCAGGGTTCACGGTTCACGGTTCATGGTTCAACGCTCAAACTTCGTAGAACTCTGAACCCTGAACCGTGAACGCTGAACTTCGTGAACGCTGAACCATGAACCATGAACCCTGAACCAACACGGTCATTGTCTTTGTCGGTCCCACGGCAAGGTGACTGTCGGCGAATTCACGTAGCGCCGCGTGGCCAGCGTCAGCGTCGCGCCGGCGCCGGGCGCGAGTCGCACGGTGAGTTCTCTTGCGTCCACACGTTGGCGCTGTCCGTTCCATTCGGCAGAGTCGAACTGATGTTCGGCGTAGCCGCCGGCCTGGACGATGACCGTGCGCGACGCGCGCGCGCTGAGGTTGACGAGCGTGATCACCGTTCGGCGATCGTCGAGTCCAGACACGAGCGCTGCCACATCCTCGGGCACTCCGGCACGGCGCCGCTCCGGATCGAAATAGCGGACGCGGGCGTTGAGGAGACCGCCCTCGCGTCCGGGCACGAGCGCGCCCCACATCAATCGCACCAGTGAGTCGGTGGCGGCGGGGTTGGCGTCGAGCATGTTGTCGGCGAGGCGCTTGGACGGCGGTGTCTTATCGGCGCGGATGGTGGCGAGCCGGCGAGGGATGCTTTCGATGTCGCGCTGAAGGGCCGCTTCGGGATAGCTGCTATTGCGGCCGGACAGAAAGTCGAGCCACGGATTTGCGCCCACGCCGGCGCGATCGGCGTCGCGCATCGACCAATACCACACCTCGAGCGCGCCGACGTTCCACGGTTCGGCCTGCCAGCCGTACCAGCCATCGGCGCCAAACATCGTCGGGTACTCTGTGCGCCCGGCGTGCACCCGCGCCTGCTTGTTGACGGCCCCGATCATCTCGCGCCAGCTATCGACATATTTCTGGTCGCCGGTAACCACCAGCGCGTTGCTGAAGCCAACGAGCGCTCGGGGGATGCGGTTGCGGTGTTCGCGCCGGCCGGTGACGGGGTTGATCGGGCTGAATCCCCAACCGTACGCATTGCCCCACCATTTCTTGGCGGGTCCCCCAATCGTGCCATCGACGTCGACGAAGCTGGGGATGATGCCGCCGTTCTGTCGCATGCGCGCGAGCCACGCGTCCATGTAGTCGACGATCCAGCGCCGGTAGGTCGCTTCGCCTGTCACGAGAAACGCGTTGGTCGGAAGCGTCGTCGCGACGAGGTTCAGGAAGTGATCGCCGGTGACATCCGTATATTCGCGGTAGTGCTCCAGAAACTGCGCGTAGGTGCTCTCGCCGTGCAGCGCGACGAACCCCGTCGCATCGAATGGGTCACCGGCCCAGTCGAGAGCCGTCGCCTGGCGGAGCATCGGACCACCGCTGCCATTGATCATCGAGCGAATCAGTTTCCTGTCGCGATCGTAGTTGGGCGCCTCGAGGTCTTCGCCCATGTAGAACGCTGCAAAACGCCGCGCCCGGTCGCGATACGAAGGCAGACCCGGCACCGAAAGCGCCATGCGATTGAAAAGCTGCAGGCCCTCGCCGTGGTGCATCCAGTCGGACTGGACGGAGAATTCCTTCACGTACATTCCGGCGCGGCCGGCAGGGACTTCTGTGGTTTTGGCCTCCGAATACTGCCGGATCATCCCCTCCAACGCTGTCAGGTAGATCCGCAGGATCTCGTCGTCTCCTCCAAGCGCGTGGAGTTCCGGCCAGCGATTGAAGTTCTCGAACGCGTCGTCGGGTCCGTCGTTGGCGCCCCAGCGAAGGAACGCCTGCAGGTAGCCACGCGCGTCGTAGTACTTCTCGAAGAATTCGCGGCAGGCCGGGCCGTTGTCGGCGAGAAGCCGGCGCTCGAGCAGTGCCCACTTCGGCGGCGGCATTGGCGAGTCGATGACGACTGTCGTGGGCGCCGCGGCCGGCGCTGGAACGAGGGGAACGGCAATCAACAGCGCGACGAGACAACCGCGTGTTCCGGCTGCAGAGAGAGTCCTCATCTCAGGCCTCACCTATTCGACGCACAGAGTAGCAGGAATTGAACCCTGAACCCTGAACCTTGAACCGTGAACCCTGAACCGTGAACCCTGAACCTAGATAAACTCCCGCTCCGCCTTCCAGACGTCAATGAGTCGTACCTTCCAGCCTCGCCCGATGCGTATAGGACGGTCGTTTTCATACGGCATGCAGTAGCGACACGCCGTGCGCGCAACGTCCTCGACCTGCTCGAAGGCCGCATCCATGTCTTGGCGCCGGCCGCCAATAATGATGAGCGTGCCGCCTTCTGGGCCGGGACCCCAGTACCAATAGCTGTTGTGCGGTGAGATTACGCGTGGCAGCGGGTACCGCGACGCGAAGTACTCGAGCGCGCCGGCTTCGCCGTAGTTCTGCGCCCAGACGCGGGCCGTGGCGCGTTCCTCGGCCGGCAGGGCCTGATAGACACGCGAGATGGTCCGCGCAAGCTCCCCCCACCCGTGCATATCGGCGAAGTGCTGCGGCAGTGCTCCGAGTTCCTGTCGCTCCTGGTTGGTCGGCTTTGTCCCGAGCGCCGCGACATACGCCATGTAGCTCTCGACGCGCAGGAGCGGCAGCCCCATTGGCACAATGGGCAGGGCCCCGGCAACGAGCAGGCCCGCGGCCGCGCATCGCCACCCTCGCCGATCTCTCGTTGCGCGTTCCAGCGCGACGCTCCCGGCCGCCAGCAGCATCGGCATCGCCGCGGTTGCGTAGTAGGGTTTCGATCGTTGCACGATGAACACCAGGACGACGACCAGTGCGCAGATGGCGATCACGCGTCCGCCGTCCGCGGCGCGTCCGCGAAGCAGCCACCAGAGTCCCGTCAGCCACAAGGGCAGCGTGATGGGACTCATCATGAGAACCAGCTCGCCAAGAAACGACAGGATCGACTGTTCAGTAATCTTGAACTCCTGCGCGTTGCGGACAAACTCCGCCGTCGGCCAGCCGTGAGTGTGCTGCCACCAGAGGTGCGGCCCGAACAGCAACGCCGCCACGACACCACCGGCCCAGGGCCACGGCGTCTTGAGTAAGCGTCGGGCCGGCGTGGCGAGCACACCGGCAAAAACGCCGAGTCCAAACACCGCCATGCTGTGTTTGGTCAGGAGTCCGACGCCGGCCGTGACACCGAATGCCAGCCACGGCCACGCGCGACCCGATTGCACCGCGACCAGAACGAGCCATGCGCCGAGCGCCCAGAGCACGACCTCGGCGCTGTTCATCGAGAGGATGTGAAAAACAAAGAGAAAGTGTGGCGCCAGCGAGACCACGATGGCCGCGAGCGCCTGGGCGAACCATCCGCCGCCGAGGCGGCGGGCGATCGCAGCCACCAGAAACACGAGTGCGCCCGACAACGCGATTGGCAGAAGGCGAATCGCGACGACGGACTCGCCTAACCAGCTGCCGACGCGGGCCATCAGTGCCACGACCGGGGGATGGTCGACATAGCCCCACGCGAGATGCCGGCCGCAGGCCAGGTAGTAGAACTCGTCGCGGAAGATGCCGTAGTTGTTGACGGCGACCAGGTGCAGCCCGATGGCTGCTGCGGCGACTGGCGCCAGCACCATCAGGTCTCTCCTTAACGTCGAGGATCCCATTGAGGGTATTCGACTCAGCGAGGCTCACCGCCGCGCCCGGCCGCAGGCGCGGGCCGGGGCAGCGGCTGTCCGGGCACCTTCTTCCCGATCTCGAAATCCGACGCACGCAGGCCTTTGCGGAAGCCATCGAAGCCGTAGAACGAAGGGTTGTACTCGTCGACGTAGGCCACGCTGGCGCGCGCGGGCACATCCAGACCCTGGCCCCAGTACACCGCGTTGACGACGAGGCGCCTCAGCCCCTCATTCTCCAGATCGGTCGCCGACCCCATGGTCGTCGTCAGGATCTTGTTCGTCGTGCCGTTGCCGTTTTTGTTGAGGCGCGTCCACACGACGGGCATCGGCGGATCGTTGACACCTTGTTGTTGCTTGTCGGTCACTCGGGTCTTCTGATAGTCGGCCGGCGGCGAGTCCGGAGCGAGCGTCTGCAGGACCAGGCCCCGGACCAGGATCGTCGCGTCCGCCGGCGGATAGGCTTCGTAGACGTCGGTGTCGCCGAAGATATCCGAGACGCCGCGCAGGATCGGGTTGTCCTGTTGACCGGGGTCGATCGCGCCGCGTGTCGCTTCGATTTTGTGCTTGCCCCAATGCGTCAGCCAGGTCTCGCCGAGTACGCGCTTGCCGAAGCCGCCCTGGTTGTTGTAGTTCCACGTGTCCCACGGGCCACCCTTGGCGAGCCCGTTGAACGCGTGGGTGCTTGTCCGGAGCGCGACGATCGGTTTTCCTGCCAGCAGAAACTTCTCGAAGCGCGCCATGTCCTCGTCAGGCCAGGCGCGAAAGCGCAGCAGCATGACGACCGCATCCGCAGTATCGAGCGCCGCCGGATCCGAGAGCGATTTGCTCGCCTTCGGATTGATCGTGCCATCGGGATCGACCGAGAAGAGCACCGTGCATTTGAAACCGTGCTGGCGGCTGAGGATCTTGGCCAGCATCGGCAGGCCCTCCTCGCCGCGATACTCTTCGTCTCCGCTCAGAAACACGACATGTCTGCCCTTGCCTGCGCCCGCCACCGCCGGGTAGCTGACGCTGGTCGCGTTGTGCTGAAAGGCCGCGTCCGGCCGGACCGGCAGCGTCAGCGAACCGAGTAGCAACACGAACAGCAGGCGAGCGGTCATTACTGTGGCTCCAGGGTGAAAGGCAATTAAGGTAGCTCAGTTTCGGCCTGACGTCGCGGGCGCCGGCGTTCGGCATCGTTCCATCCGGGCCGCGAAGTCACCGAGGAACTGCTCGCGCCATCGGCTGACGCTCCGTGCCCCTGGATGGATGCCTTCTGCGGCAGCCGGATCAGGATCGTCAATCCACCAGTTGGGGTGCGCGGCCGAGCGTCGAAGAGTTCGATCGGCGGGCGGCGGGACGGCCGTAAATGCCCCTGACTGGCCGTCAAGCCCCTGGAAATCACTGCGAATCACAAACGGCCACACCTTGGCGTCGCGCGGTGAAAAGCGGAACCGCAGCACCTTCCCGTCATTGACCGCTTCTGCCGGGATGCGGCCGTCGAATACCATCCGGGCGGTCTGCTGCCGTGTCATGCCGTTCGGTAGTGGCAGCTCGAATTCGACGACGCCGAATGCCTCGGCGTGATCCGCTGGGGTTGTCAGTCGGTTGAAGACCGTCTTTCGCCCATCCCAAATCCTGACAAATCGTCCGCCCCAACCTCCTTGCGACGGATCGTCCGGCGTTCCGTGCAGCAGGTAGCCCACTGATGGACTGTCGCCCATTTTGAT
Source organism: uncultured Acidobacteriota bacterium (assembly GCA_963773005.1). Taxonomy (GTDB): domain Bacteria; phylum Acidobacteriota; class Vicinamibacteria; order Vicinamibacterales; family 2-12-FULL-66-21; genus DATBJJ01. Next base: position 234,317 of record CAVYZR010000006.1, on the reverse strand, counting down.
CGTGCCGTCGAGGAGCGTCGTGAAAAAGTCGCCGAGCGCGCCGCGGCGCGCGATACGCGCTGGCCCGAAAGCGGCGTTGCTCCAGACGCCGTCCTGGTTGCCGCCGGTGAACCAGCCGCGATACGTGGCGTTGGCTTCGACGATCCAGAGCGCCGGGTGATGCTGCTCGATGTAGTTGTAGGCGTCGACGCTCCACATTTTGTTCGGCCCGCCGATGAAGTAGACGCGGAGCTTCGGCAGGATGTCTGGCGCGTCGTGCAGCGCCTGGGCGAGGTCGTCGATCCCTCCCCACACGAGTAGCCAGAGCGGGCGCGGATCGTTGCGCCGCGCCGCGCGCACGATCCAATCTGACCCTTCAGTCGGCGCGCGCACGCCCTGGCCGGTGGCGGAATCGATCGCGCCCTGCTTCGTCATGCCGCGCAGCTCGTCAGGAGACGGGTACCGAGGCGAGTAGGTTTTCAGATTCGCGAAGTCGGTTGCGTACGTGTCGATAACGCCCAGGATGTGCTCGCGCCGTCCGGGCCCGTATGGCGAGGAGACGAGTCCCTCGACGTCGAAGCCGTCGGCGTAGACCAGGAAATGCACCATCGACTGAAAGTCGTCCGGATCCGTGCCGCCGATATCCGTCGAGACGATGACGCGGTGGCGCAGGGGCGCGGCCTTGTCCTGGTCCTGCGTCGAGTACAGTGATCCTGCGTTGAGCGGCAAGAGCAGCAAGAGCAGAACGGAGAGGGAACGCATGCTCGCCGCAAATGCTACCAGTTCTTCGGATCCGACCGCCGCAACCGGTGGAGGCCCTATGCAGTTTGTGATGCTCTTGCTCGGCATGGTTGGCATGGTTGGCATGCCCGGCATGGCCGGGCTCATCGAGCAAGTCCCCGCACCCCAGGCACCGTCGTCGTCGCGCTCCGCCGAGGCCGCCGCGCCGAAACTGACGCTCGCATTCACGATCAACGTTCAAGTCGGGCCGCCGACCGAGCTCGGGCAGGTGCCGCGTGGCCGCCGGCGGATCATTCCGATTCTCGGCGGGACCTTTGAGGGCCCGAACATCCGCGGAAAAGTGGTTCCTGGCGGAGCGGACTGGCAAATCGTTCGCGCCGACGGATTCGCCGAGCTCGACACGCGCTACATGCTGCAGACCGACGCCGGCCAATTGATCTACATCCAGAACGCAGGCATCCGGCACGCGCCGCCTGATGTCACAAAGAAGCTGCTTGCTGGAGAGCCCGTCGACCCGTCGCAGGTCTACTTCAAGACCGTCCCGACATTCGAGACATCGGTGCCCGAGCTGCAGTGGCTGACCCGGTCGATCTTCATCGGGACGGGGGAACGTCACCCGGCCGAGGTGGTAATCCGCGTCTGGAAGGTGGACTAACCGCCTTGAGCCAACAAAAGATACCGACCCTGTCGATCTGGCGCCTGCTCGTTCGACGTGTCGGTAGAGGGCGGAGAGACGAGGCCCTCAGTTTCTGACTGCAAAATGCTGCACACGACAGGAGATAGCGATGCGATTCATGATCATTCGCAAGGCGGACACGAGCACCGAAGCGGGCGTGATGCCGAGCGAGGCGCTGCTGGCCGCCATGCTGAAGTACAACGAGGAGTTGATGAAAGCGGGCGTGATGCTGCAGGGCGAGGGGCTCCAGCCGAGCTCGAAGGGCTTCCGTGTCAGCACCAACAGCGGAAAGCCAACGGTCGTCGACGGTCCGTTCACCGAAACGAAAGAGCTCATCGCCGGGTTCACGATGATCCAGGTGCGGTCGAGGGAGGAAGCGATCGAGTGGGTCAAGCGCTGGCCGGCCGAGGACGGTGACGCCGTGCTCGAGGTCCGGCAAGTCTTCGAGGCGGACGACTTCGGCGCCGAGTTCACGCCGGAGCTTCGGGAGCGGGAGGAGCGGCTGCGCACGCAGGCCGCAAAACAGTAGCGGCGTCGAAGCGCAATCTTCACCCTCCTGGAGGATCTCATGGAAAAAGTCTTTTCAAAGGACGGCACTCCAATAGCCTTCGATCGTGTCGGCAGCGGGCCGGCACTGATCCTCGTCGACGGCGCGCTGTGCTATCGAGGGTCTGGGCCGATGGCGCCGCTGGCCGCGCAGCTGGCGACGCACTTCACGGTCTTCACCTACGACCGTCGAGGGCGCGGCGACAGCGGCGACAAGGCGCCTTACGCCGTGGAACGCGAGGTCGAGGACATCGACGCGCTGATCAAGGTGGCTGGCGGATCGGCGCTCGTGTGTGGGGTTTCCTCCGGCGCGGCGTTGGCTCTCGAGGCCGCGAACCGCGGGCTGTTTGTCAGGAAGCTGGCCCTCTACGAGGCGCCGTTCATCGTCGACGCCACTCGCGCTCCAGTTCCCGCGGACATCGTGCCGCAACTCCAGAGGCTCGTCGACGCGGATCGGCGTAGCGACGCGGTCAGGCTCTTCATGAAAATCGTCGGTGTCCCAGCAGTCTTCATCACCCTGATGCGATTCATGCCCGCGTGGTCGAAGCTCAAAGGCGTTGCGCATACGCTTCCGTACGATTTGACCATCGTTTGTGACAACCAGCGAGGCAGACCGCTACCATTGACACGGTGGACGGCTGCGACGGTCCCGACGCTCGTCGTGGCCGGAGGCAAGAGCCCCGTGTGGATGCGCAACGCGATGCAAGCGCTCGCGCGCGTCCTGCCGAGCGCGACGCACCGCACACTCGAGGGGCAAACGCATATGGTCAACGCGAAGGCGCTGGCTCCGGTGCTGGCGGAATTCTTTGGCAGCTAGTGTCCCGGATCTGAAATACATCGCCGACACTAAAATGGCAGGCAATAAGATGGACGTCGTGATGATGCCGATCGGCACGGTGCACACACCGTTTGGAACGACCGGCGAAATCCCCAAAGGTCTGGACGCGAAGCACGACGCCGATGGCGTCGTCGAAATCGCCCAGGCGTTCGAGGCAGGGCTGCTGGACATTGAGGGATTCTCACATCTTTACATCCTCTGGCATTTCCACCGCGTCGACAGATATGACCTCGTCGCGTACCCGCCGAGCGATGATCGGCCGCACGGTGTCTTTGCGACGCGATCTCCGCTTCGTCCCACCCCAATCGGCCTGACTGTTGTCGAGCTGCTGCGGCGCGAGGGTCGGCAACTGCACGTTCGCGGCGTCGACATGCTCGACGGCACGCCGGTGCTGGACATCAAGCCGTACCTTTCGAGCATTCCTGAGGCCGTGATTCGACGGGGCTGGCTCGCGGCTGCTGAAGAGCGCCGCCGGACCGCCAGCGGCTGATCGCGGTCACCTCGGACGGGGTCCTCAGGAGCGAGCCGGTGCCGGACACAAAGAAAAACCAGGCGGGGTGGAGGGCAACGTGTCGATTTGCCGGCCCCTGCTTCGACATATAGATAGAGTCACAGACACGTAAAGGGGTTTGCATGAGCTTCCTGACCGATATCCGTTACGCCCTGCGGTCGCTCGCGAGGGTCAAGGGTCTGGCGATCACCGTGATCGTCACCCTGGCGCTCGGCATCGGCGCCAACGCGGCCATTTTCAGCGTCGTCCGCGGCGTCCTCCTGCGGCCGCTCGTCAATCGCGACGAAGATCGCCTCATCTACATCCGCCAGAGTGCTCCCGGCCTCGGCGTTGAAAACGCGGTCTTTTCGGTGCCGGAAATCCACGATCTTCGCGCCCGCGTGACGACGCTCAACGCGTTCGGCGACTTTTCCACGATCCAGTTCACGATGATCGGTCTCGGCGAACCCCGGATCGTCCGCGCCGGGGTGGTCGGCGGCTCTTACTTCGAGGTGATGGGGCTCCGGCCGGTGCGCGGACGGCTGCTTGGACCGTCAGACGATGGGCCGAAGGCCGCCGGGGCGGCGGTGCTGACCTATCGTTTCTGGAGCGAAGCACTCAAGAGCGACGAGTCGGTGGTCGGGAAGACCGTCAGGCTCGGCGATCTCACCGCAACAATCGTCGGTGTCCTCGAGCCATCGGTTCCGTATCCTGCGGAAACGGAAATCATCGCCAACGTCGTCACGAGCCCGCACCATCTGTCGGCAACGATGGTCGATGGCCGGGTGCACCGGATGACGGAGCTCTTCGGGCGGCTCGCGCCTGGCGCAGATCTGGCGGCGGCGCGCGCCGAGCTCAAAGCCGTCCACGGCGCGATTGTCCGAGAGCATCCAGAGGCCTACCCCGTGTCGGCCAACTTTCACATCGACGCCGTCGGCCTTCGCGATCAGATCGTGTCGCCCGCGAGGACCGTGCTCCTCGTGCTGCTGGCCGCATCGGCGCTGGTCTTCGTGATCGCGTGCTCGAATGTCGCGAATCTGATCCTCGCGCGTTCGGTGCGGCGCGAGGGCGAGCTCGCCGTTCGCGCGGCGCTCGGCGCGAGCGCCGGCGCGCTGCGCCGAACACTCCTCGCCGAAAGCCTGCTGCTGTGCGGAGCGGGCGCCATCCTCGGCGTCGCGATCGCGCGGCCGATGCTGTCGATCCTCGCGAGGTATGCCGCGCGCTTTTCGGTTCGCGCGCTCGATCTGACCGTCGACGCGAGCCTCCTCTGGGTGGGAGTGATCCTGGCCCTGACCGCGGCCGTTGTCCTGGCCTTCGTGCCGCGACTGCCGTCGGCCGAGTCTTCGAGCGGGTTTGGCCTCACGACCGGGAACGTCAGGATCACGTCTGGCACGAATCGCCGGCTGCGGCTGTTTGCCGTCACGCAAATCGCCGCGTCGTTCGTGCTCCTTGCTGGCGCGGGGATGCTGCTGACGGCGCTCGTCGCCCTTCAGTCGGCGCCGACCGGCTTCCAGACACACAACGTACTGGCGTTGAACGTCCCACTGATCTCGTACACGCGGCCACCGGAGCAGACCACGGCGTTTTACAACGAGACGCTGCGACGCATTTCGCAGTTGCCCGGCGTCGAGCGGGTAGCGATCGGCACGATTGTGCCGTGGCGCGACGCCGGCACGTTCGGCGCAGGGTTCCAGTTTTCTGTGGAGGGCTACGCGAAAGCCAATGGTGAGGAGGATCCCCGGGCGCGTTTCCGCACGGTGTCGCCAGGGTTCTTCGGCGCGCTCGGCGTTCCGATCATTGCCGGCCGCGACTTCAGCGATGCCGATCGCCGCGAGACGGAGCCAGTCGTGATCATCAGCCAGAGCCTGGCGCAGCGGATGTTCTCGACAAGGGACGCGCTCAACCGCAACCTGATGTGGACCGATCCGGTGATGAAGTTCATCGACGTCAAGACAACGCCGCGCCGGATCATCGGCATTGCCGCCGACGTCGACGACGAAAACGTGGTGCCGGGGCCGGCCTTGAGCGTGTATCACCCGTTCGCTCAGGAGATTGGCGGCGGCCGGCTCTTCGTGCACGCGCGCACCGATCCGTATGCGCTCGTACCGCCGATCACGCGCATCATCCGCGATCTGTCGCCCGAGCAGCCCGTCGAGCAGCCTGCGACGCTCGACGACATCCGCGCCGAGGTGCTCGCGCCCGATCGGCTGAACGCGCTCGTCTTCGGCGGGTTCGCGGCCGTAGCGCTGACGATTGCGGTCGTAGGCGTGGCCGGCGTGCTGGCGTTCTCGGTCAGCGCCCGCACACGGGAGTTCGGGATCCGTCTCGCGATCGGGTCCGCGCCACGGCACCTCCTGGCTCGCGTCCTTCGCGAAGGCGCGATCATCGCCGGCGCCGGGATTGTCGCGGGAGCGATTGGAGGCCTGGTGTTGGCGCGGGCTGTCGGCAGTTACGTTCCGGACGTGCGGATTCCCGGTGCCCTGGCCCTCGCCGGCGCCGCAGTCGTCCTCCTCGCGGCGGCGGTTCTCGCCTCTCTGATGCCCGCGGCGCGGGCGTCACGGGTCGACGTCATCAAAGCGCTGCGTGCTGATTGAGTTGCACCCGCTTCATAGAAGGAACGGAGCCGAAGCGAGTGGGAGACGCGCGGAGAGAACAAGCTCCGACAACGTAGCGCGCTGGTCGCCCCGCGCTACGCGCGGGGGCGGATCATGCGAGGTCGACGGATCGCAAGCAGCTGTGAATCCGTTGGCCTGCTTGCGATCTGCCGACCTCGCACGATCCGTCACGCCGGCTGTAAGCTGGCGTGCGACCAGCCACACGATCTTGTCGCCATGAAATCCGTGTAATCCGTGTAATCCGTGGTTGTCCTGTCTCTAAGCTCTCGGCGGACTCGGCGGTGAAAGGCTTTTGCACGTCAGGGCTCATGGGTCAGGCCCGCGCGCGTGCGAGCAGCAGCTGACGTTCGCGGGTGTTACGGGTTAGGGCCGCGGCGCGCTCGAACTCCTGCCTGGCCTCGTCAACGCGCCCGAGCTTCGAGAGCAGATCGCCGCGGACGGTTGGCAGCAAGTGATAGTTTCTCAGCGCCGCATCGCGAGTGAGCGCATCGACAAGCGCAAGGCCCGCCTCGGGGCCGCGCGCCATGCCGACGGCAACCGCCCGGTTCAACTCCACGACCGGCGACGGCGTGAGCCGCGCCAGCTCGTCGTAGAGCGCGGCGATGCGGTTCCAGTCCGTTTCGTCGGGAGTACGTGCGCGCGCGTGGCACGCGGCGATGGCGGCCTGGAGCGCGTACGAACCCCTCTCGCCTACGAGCGCGTCGGCGCGATCGAGCGCGGCCAGGCCACGGCGGATGAGGAGTTGATCCCACAGCGCGCGGTTCTGCTCGAACAGCACGATCGGCTCACCACTCGGACCGACGCGTGCGCGAGCCCGCGACGCCTGAATCTCCATGAGCGCGATGAGGCCGTGGACCTCAGGTTCTTCGGGAACCAGCTCTGCGAGGATTCGCCCGAGCCGCAACGCTTCGTTGCAGAGCGCCGGCCGCATCAGGTCGTCGCCCGCAGTCGCCGTGTACCCTTCGTTGAAGATGAGATAGAGGACTCCAAGCACCGACGTCAGCCGTCGAACGCGCTCTTCACCTCGAGGTACCTCGAACGGCACCTGTTTCGCGGCGAGTGTTCGCTTGGCCCTGACGATGCGCTGGGCGATGGTGGGCTCAGAGACGAGGAAGGCTCGGGCAATTTCGTCCGTCGTCAGGCCGCCGAGCAGCCGCAGCGTCAGCGCGACTTGCGCCTCGGTCGAGAGCACTGGGTGGCAGGCGACGAAGACGAGCCGGAGCAGATCGTCGCCGACGCCATCCGTCCGTTCGTCGATCGCCGCCTCGAGATCGGGCACCGCGTCCTGTTCGCCTGCGAGCTCGCGGCCGATCTGTTCGTGCTTGCGTTCGAGCCGCTTGGTCCGGCGCCAGTGGTCGATGGCCCGGTTCTTTGCCGCAGCCATGAGCCAGGCGCCCGGGTTGCGCGGAACACCCGTCGCCGGCCACTGCTGGAGCGCCGCGACGAGCGCGTCCTGGGCCAGATCCTCGGCGATTCCGACGTCGCGCACGATCCGCGCAAGCCCGGCAATGAGCCGCGGTGATTCGATTCGCCACACCGCATCAATGGCTCTCTCCGTTTCGGTGACCATTTCTCCTGATCAGACCATGTCGACCCGCCCTGGGCAAATGTCAGCCGGACGCGACGTTCCACGGGTCGTGCCTATACGACCAAGGTGCGATGGCTCGGAATCAGGTGGTTTCGGTATAGTCCAGTGATCAGGGAGGCTTCATAGCCGCCAGAGGATGGTCTCGGGCCGCTGAATATCGGGAGTAATTTCATGACTCATCAATTGCGACGAAGACCGACGACCGCGCCGGTGCTGATCGCGACAGGCCTGCTCGCCATCGGCGTTGCGCCCGGCGCCGCGGCGGATCGCCTCACCGACAAGGACGTCAAGACCCTGATGGTGCAGGTCGACGAGAACCGTGATCGTTTCGAGGATCAGCTGGACGGCAAGCTGAAGCAGAGCATCCTCCGCGGCCCCCGTGGCGAGGTCAATGTCGGGGAGTTTCTGGACGATCTGCAGGCCAACGTCGACAAGATGAAGGACCGCTTCACGCCGCAGTATGCGGCCAGCGCGGAAGTCACGGCCGTGCTGCGGCAGGGCACCGACATCCAGCGCTACATGTCGACGCAGCCGCCAGACTTCGACGGCGCGAGCGAATGGAACCGTCTGTCGGCGAGCCTCGGCCAGCTGGCGGCGGTCTACGGGGCGCCATGGCCCTTCACTGAAGGCCACGCGGTGCGGCGGATGAACGACGGCGAGCTGAAGAAAACAGCCGACGAGCTCTCCAAAAGCGCGGACACCTTCAAGAAGGAGCTGGATTCCTCTCTCAAGAAGGACAAGACGATCGATTCGGCGACCCGCGACGCGGCTGTGCAAGAGGCGGACGGCTTGAAGAAGGACGCGAAGAAGGTCGGGTCTCTCGTCGGCGATGGCCGCCCAGCCTCCGGCGAGGCGAAGGCCCTCCTGCAACGCGCGGCCGGAATGCAGGCCGCAATCTCGGGTCGCACGCTCTCGTCGGCCGCGCAGTCAGCGTGGGGAGATTTTCAGGGCGGGCTCGACCAGGTGGCTCAGGCGTTTGGCATGCCCAAACAAGTGCCGTGAAGGTCTCGGCCGGAACCGAGCTCGGACCGTACAAGATCGACCGCCTGCTCGGCGCCGGCGGTATGGGCGAGGTCTATCATGCCCAGGACGTCCGCCTCGGGCGGGTGGTCGCGATCAAGGTCATTCCAGCGATCTTCGCGACCGACCGCGAGCGTCTTCGCCGCTTCGAGCAGGAAGCACGAGCGGCCGCCGCGCTCAATCACCCAGGAGTGCTGGCGGTCTACGACGTCGGCGTGCACGAGGGGCAGCCGTACCTCGTCACCGAGCTTCTCGAAGGCGCGTCGCTGCGTGAGAAGCTGGACGCCGAACATCTCTCGGTCCAGAAGGCAGTCGACTACGCCACGCAAATGGCCCAGGCTCTCGCGGCGGCGCACGATAAGGGCGTCGTACACCGCGATATCAAGCCGGATAACCTCTTCGTCACGTCGAACGATCGGATCAAGATTCTCGACTTCGGACTCGCCAAGCTGACGGCAACGACCGATCCCGAAGGAACACGCATCGATGGGACCGGCACCGGCGCCGGTGCTGTCGGCACGATTGGTTACATGGCGCCCGAGCAGGCGCGCGGCCAGGCGGCCGATCATCGCGCCGATATCTTTGCGTTCGGCTGCGTCCTCTTCGAGATGCTGCAGGGACGTCGCGCCTTCGGCCGCGACACGCCGGCCGACACCTTGAGCGCGATTCTCACGGATCCTCCACCGGTGATGACGAGCTCGCCGGAGCAGCCGCTGCCGCCTGCGCTCCACGAGATCGTCCGACGGTGTCTCGAGAAGGATCCGGCCGCGAGATTTCAGTCGACGAGCGACCTCGCGTTCGCGCTGGCAACATCGACCGGTTCGGGCTCGGTCACGAGCGTGTTCCCGGCGTCAATCCAGGCGTCTCGCGCGGCCGACACGTCTCTGGGCTCGCGCCTGATCTGGCCCCTCTCGATCGCAGGGGCGCTGGCGCTCGGGGGAATCCTCGGTCTGGCGCTCGATCGATGGCGGACACCTGCCCCTGCCCCCGCGGTCATGGAGTTCCTGATCCCTCCGCCCGCCGCGGATGTGCCGTTCGCGGCGATGCCGTTGCCCGGTCTGGCGCCCACCGCCCCGCAAGTGGGTGTGTCGCCAGACGGCCGACAGGTGGCGTTTGTGGCCATCGGCCGATCGAATGTACGACAGCTGTGGATCCGGATGATCGATGCGGGCGTGCCGCGCCCGATCGAGCGGACGGATGGCGCCGACTCCTGGCCCTTCTGGTCGCCCGACAGCCGCGTCATCGTGTTTGCCGCGAACGGCTTCCTGATGAAGTTCGACATCGCCGCTGGGACCGTCGAGCGATTCATCCGGCTGCCCGAGGCGGCGCCGCCGGTGCCGTTCGTCACCGGGTCCTGGAGCAGCGACGGCAACATCCTCTTTTCGATAGGCGGACCGGCGGGGCTCTACCGCGTGCCGGCGGCGGGTGGCAACCCGGTAGCGATCACGACGCTCAACGGCCCGCGGGGCGACCAGTATCACAGCTGGCCGCAACTCCTCGACGGTGGACGCTTCCTGTTCTTCGTTCGGACCAACGATCCGACGACAAATGGCGTGTACATGGCCACGCTCGCGGCGCCTGGGGGAACGTTGGTGGTGTCGAGCGCCGGGCGCGGTGTGTATGCCGTGGGCGAGCTCTTGTGGACGATCGAGGATCGGCTGGTCGCGCAACCGTTTTCTCCCACGAGCGGTCGTCTCGAGGGCGAGTCGAGGACGCTCGTGCCGGCGGTGTATCAGGGCGCCGGGAGGACGCCAGCATTCTGGGCGTCGGACTCCGCCCTGATCTATGCCGTCGCGGGGAGCCGAGAGCGCCAGTTCCGCTGGTTCGACCGCGCCGGAACCGCGCTCCAGACGGCTGGACCGCCCGGGCTGTACGGCGGCTTCGATCTGTCGCCGGACGGATCGCGAGTTGCGATCGAAGTTCTCAAGGATGGGCCTGCGGTTCGTTCCACCATCTCGAGTCTCGATACGTCAAGCGGCGTGTTCACACCGATCACGAGCGGCGATCTCAACGACAACGATCCGCGCTTCGGGCCAGGGGGTGAAATCGCGTTCGCGCGCAACGCCGGCGATCCGCCTGGCATCGTTCGCGTCGATTCGACCGGCGCACATCCCACGGTGCTCCTGCCGCGCGACAAGCTCCCCGTCGTCTGGCTGGAGGACTGGGCGGCCAATGGAGGGTCACTCGTCTATCGCTCGACGGCGGACCGGGACGCGTGGGAGTTGTCATCGGGGTCGCAGGAACGCAGACGCCTCACGGAGGCGAAAGAACCGATTGAACAGGTGCAGTTGTCACCGGATTCGCGCTGGATCGCGTACAACACCGCCGAGTCGGGCCGATCGGAAGCCTACGTGTCACCAGTGCCGGCGACCGGCCGGCGCTGGCAGATTTCCAGCGAGGGCGGCGTTCAACCGTTGTGGCGCGCGGACGGCCGCGAAATTTACTATCTTGGACTCGATGCGGCGCTCTATGCCGTCGAGGTTCGAGTCGACGCTCAGGAACTCAAGACTGGCCGACCGCAGCTGCTCTTCCGCACGCCGCTTCCGGTCATCAGCGCCGTTGTCGAACAGTATCGAGTCTCGCCAGACGGAGGGCGCTTTCTGCTCTGCGCGCCGCTGACCTCGCCGCAGCGCGAGCCGCTTCGGATGCTCCTCAACTGGCCTGCAAAGCTCGCGCGCGCCCGCTAAGCCCAGCATGCCGACGGATATTTCCGGTGCCACGCTCAGCAGCCTGCGACGGCTGCTCCTCGGACTCCTGCTGCTCGGACTCGTGGGCACGGCCGCCGAGCTGCTCCTGATGGGACACGACGAGGATGCGTGGCAGTTAATCCCGCTGGTAGTGATTGCGACGGCGGTGCTCGCGAGCGGCGCGTTGCTGTGGGGTCAGACCGGGGTCAGACCAGGGTCAGACCGGGGTCACACCCCGTCCGCCCGGAGCTCGACCGTGCGATTCTTCCGGGTGTCGATGCTGCTGCTGGTCCTGAGCGGCGCTTTGGGAGCGGTACTTCACTACCGGGCTAACATGGAGTTCAAGCTCGAGATGGATCCTTCACTCGACGGGTGGGCACTTTTCTCGAGCGTGATTCAGGCCAAGGCCCCTCCGGCCCTCGCGCCAGGCAACATGGCGCTGCTCGGCCTGCTCGGCTTCGCGTGCGTCTTTAGAATCGAACGCGCATCACCGTCAGCAACCTACGATCACAACAGGAGCGTTTCATGACTCGCTGCTCTCGACGGATTGCCACCATTCTCGTGGTACTTGCTCTTGGCCATGGTGTGTCGGCCAGCGCGCAGGTCGGAAAGGGCGCGATTATGGATACGAACACCGCCACGGAAAAGGATCTCCTCGCGCTGCCGCACATGACGCCGGCGATCGTAAAAGGGTTGATGGAGAAGCGTCCCTTCACGAGCGTCGTGGAGCTGAACGCGTTCCTCACGAGTCAGTCGCTGACGCCGGCACAGCTGACGGAGTTGTACGGCAAGACCTTCATCCACGTGAACCTGAATACCGGCACGTCGGAGGAGATCTTGCTGATTCCCGGCGCGGGGAAGCGCATGGCGCGCGAGTTTGCCGAGTACCGCCCGTGGAAAACGTGGGCCCAGTTCGACAAGGAGATCGGCAAGTACGTGGGGCAGGCGGAAACCGATCGCCTGAAGCAGTACGTCTTCATACCCGTCAACCTGAATACGGCAACAGACGACGACATCCTGAGCATTCCCGGGGCCGGTCCGCGCATGGTCCGCGAGTTCAAGGAATACCGTCCGTGGAAGACGAAGGAGCAGTTCGACAAAGAAATTGGTAAGTACGTGGGCGCCAGGGAAACGTCCCGTCTCTGGCGCTACGTCGTGATTCAGTAGCCACATTCACGATTCACGGCCTGACCCCGATTCGTTCTGACAATTTACGGCACCGGTTGTGACGCAAATTGTCGGCCGCAGGCGGTTCGGTCCGTCAGACGGTCAGAATCTCTAGGAAATCTGCGCACAACCATCGGGCGGCGTTGGCAGAGCCCTTGCCACTTCGGACGGGGGCTCTTACGCGAACGCCCGGGGAGGTATCGTGCGCTGCGACGAATGCAAGGTTGAACCGGTTACGCCAAACCACTTCTGCGAGTGCTGCGGCCGTAAGTTGTCGCTTCAGGAGAGACAAGCTCTCGACGAGAAGAAAGCGGTCCCGGCCCAGACGTCCTGGGGCGAGCCCGCGCCGGTGCTGCCCAAGGCCCCGAAGGGCGATCGTCTCGTCGGCATTCATTTCACTCCGGAGCCGGAGCCCTACATTGATGAACCAGGGGATGAACCAGCGCCGGTCGTCGATCCAGTCGACGTCGACACACACGTCCGCGACTTCGATGCGGCCTGGCCTGAGCCCACAGTTCCCGTAGCCGCGCCTGCGACGATCGATCCGATTCTCGAAGCGCACTTTGCCGGACACGCGCCGGTTGAAGCCTCGCCCGATCCACACGTTTCTGCGCCGCCGGCCGCTGCGCCGGTAGTCGAGCCCTGCGTTTCCGCCGACTTTCCCGCCGCGCACCTCGACAGCGATGTGCCCGCGGCTCGCTGCGAGAGCTGCGGCGGACCTGCCGAAGTCGGTGATCTGTGCTCGCGGTGCCAGCAGGCGTTTCATTCGTTGCTCGATGCGCCGCCGACATCCGAGCCGATCGCGGTGGCTGCGCCACCGGCGCCGCCTACGGTCGTGCAGCAGGAGGTTGCGCCGGCGGTGATCGCTCGTCCCGCCGAGCCAGAGGTCGCGCCGGCGGTGATCGCTCCGAGCCAGAGGTCGCGCCGGTGATGAGCCGGTTCCCGCCGAGCCGGCACAAACAGTCATCGCCGTACGTGCTCCGGTAGCGCCGGCCGCTCCGGTGGTCCCCGTCGCCGAGTCTGCACCAGCGCCCCAGGCGCAGCCGCAACCGGTGGCAGCACCTGCGCTGCCCAAGTCCAAGCCCGGGCCCGTGGCCGTTGCGGCGGTGGCGTCATCGCAGAATCAACCAAGTCGCGTGCGGACGATCGGTGCCGTGATCGCCGTGCTCGTCGCGGTGGCGGCGATCGGTTTCCCGCTCAGCAAGCTGTGGTTCGGTGGCCAGGGGACGGCAGCCATCATTCGTCAGGATCAGCCCAAGCCACCCGTTCAGCAGGCGGCCGCTTTGCCCGCCGAGGATGCGGTTGCGCCGGCCGCGGTGGCCACGTCGTCGACCGTCACCACCGCTGCGCCGGAGACATCAGCCTCGGCTGCTGTTCAGGCCGCGCCGAAGGTTCCCGCGGCCAAGGTTCCACCGGTCGCGCCGAAGGTGAGCCCCGCGGCGGCGAGTCGCACCGCCTCCGCGAAGGTGCTACCCAAGTCGGCGAAGCCGAATGGCTCGATGCGTCCGGCCACCCCGGTTCCTGCCCCAGCTCCCGTCGCCGCGGCGCCGGTTGCCGAGGTCGCTCCGCCGCCGCCGGTCGCTGCTCCTGAGCCGAAGCCCGAAGCGCCGGCGGCGCCAATCGGTCAGTTCTTCGAGACCCGGGACGTCAATGAAGCGCCGCGCATCGCGACCAAAGTTGAGCCGCAGGTGCCCGACGATTTGCGCGACCGTCCGCTCAACGAGATCGTGATCGTCAGGGTGCTCGTCACGCAGGCGGGCCACGCGCACATGGTCAACCTGCTGCGCCGCTCGAAGGCTGGCCCCTCGCTCGACAACGCCATCGTCGCCGCGGTGAAGCAGTGGACGTTCGTGCCGGCGCGGAAGCGCGGAGAAGCGGTCAGCTGCTGGTACCACGTCGGCGTGCCGGTGAGTAAGGCCAACTAAGAGGCCCTCTCACAAATCAAGAAGCCCGAACGCGCCGACGGCCATGGCTCACGATGGTCACGATGACTCGATGAACACGAAGAGAACCTCTAAGAATCCATCGTGTCCATCGTGCGCATCGTGCGCATCGTGTTGAACTCGTGGAGTCGTAACAGCAGTCTGTGAGACGGCTTCCGGAGCCACGAAACACAGGGATCGCATCAGACACGCGACACCACGAAGACAGCGGCTGCGATCGCGATAGCATCTTCGATCAAAGCGACGAGGAAGTCGGGCGCTTTGCGGGTCGTCGTGAGGTACCGCCTCACGTGATAGCCGACCCAGGCGCCGGCAAATCCCCCCAACCCTCCGACGACAGCGCCAACGATCGCCGACTGCTGGACCGCCGCCGAAAGCGTGGCGGCGCACAGCCCGCCGAGCACGACGCGAGCGCCGAGCGGACCTGGCGTGAGACGGCTCGGCGTGATCGGCAGTTTGTCGAAGACGAGCTCCATGCATGCGCCGACCGTCAATATGTAGGCGGTGATCGGCGCCGACATGAACGCAACGCCTGTCTGACCGAGTTGAGGCCAGCGGAACTGTGCCGCCCACGCGAGCACGGCTGCCGGGATCATCGAACGCAGCCCGGTGGCCATTCCCAGGACGAAACCAAGGACGAGCGTCATCACGCGAGTATAGATCCGGCGGTCGGCCGACACGTTTCTTCGTACAATCAGTGGCGTGACGGGATATGCGATTGCGCCGCCGGTCGAGCCGATGCTGGCGAAGTTGGCCGATGCACTGCCGTCGGGGAACGCGTTTCTCTACGAGCCGAAGTGGGACGGGTTCCGCGCCCTGGTTTTTTGCAGCTCGGAAGACGTGTTCATTCAAAGCCGTGATCTCCGCCCGCTCGATCGCTACTTTCCGGAGCTTCACGGCATGTTTCGAGAGCGGCTGCCAGCGGGATGTGTCATTGACGGGGAGATCGTGATTGCCACGTCAGCCGGCCTCGACTTCGACGCACTGCAACTCCGGCTGCACCCGGCTGCCTCGCGCGTCGCCAAGCTGGCCGAGGCAACGCCGTCGTCTTTCGTCGGCTTCGACC
The DNA here is from genome assembly GCA_963773005.1 of uncultured Acidobacteriota bacterium. Lineage (GTDB taxonomy): Bacteria > Acidobacteriota > Vicinamibacteria > Vicinamibacterales > 2-12-FULL-66-21 > DATBJJ01. The sequence continues at coordinate 218,961 of CAVYZR010000006.1, read as the reverse complement.
TCCTCGCCGTCGACGGCACCGATCTCCGGTCGCGCCCGCAACTCGAGCGCCGCAGCCACCTCGAGCGGCTGCTCGGCGAAGGCGCCGCGCCCATTTATCTCACGCCGATGACACACGACCGGGCCATCGCGACCGAGTGGCTCGAACGTTTCGAAGGCGCGGGCCTCGACGGCGTGATCGCCAAGCCGATCGGCGGCACGTACGAGCCCGGTCGCCGCTCGATGATCAAGGTCAAGCACGCGCGCACCGCCGACTGCGTGGTCGCCGGGTTCAGATGGCACAAGATCGGCGAGGGCACTGTCGGCTCTCTTCTGCTCGGACTCTACGACGATGGGGGGAAGCTGCAGCATGTGGGCGTGACGTCGGCGTTCACGATGGCGATGAGGAAGGAACTGGCGGCGCTGCTGGCCCCGCTGAGAGAGCGCGCGCTCGATGGACATCCGTGGCGGGCCTGGGCTGATGAGAGCGGCCGCGGCATGGCGCGCATGCCCGGCGCGCAGAGCCGGTGGAGCGCCGGCAAAGACTTGTCGTGGGAGCCGGTGCGGATCGAACGCGTGTGCGAGGTCAAGTACGACCACTTGCAGGGCGATCGCTTCCGCCACGCCGCGGTATTCCTCCGGTGGCGTCCGGACAAGCAGCCTGCCGACTGCCGTTACGATCAGCTCGAGGTCACCGCGCCTTACGAGCTCGAGAAGGTCTTCGGGGCGGCCCGCCCTCAGCGCTGAACGCGGCCCAGTCGTTTGGCGCGGCGTCGGGATCGAGTGCCTCCTGCGCGGGCCGCAGTTCCGCCGGCACGTTCTGCAGGTTGACGCGGATGCGCGTCCAGGTCCGAAAGCGGCCGCGCATGGCATCGACGAGCACGTCGGCCGGCGCCAGGTGTTGCGCGGCCTCCGGATGCCGCGCCTTCCAGCGTTCGAGACCAGCGAGCGCGTCGTCCTTTCGTTCCGCTCGCCCGATCTCGACGAGCGGACGCGTGGGCACGCGGCGCCGGGACGGCTGCACGCGCGGTGGTTCGCCGGCTTGCTTCCGGTACTGCGGCGGCCACGGCGCGTCGCCCAGTCCGTCGTGCTCGTGGCGCGACGACAGCTCGAGCAGGCTCTCGAGGCTGCAACGCTGTTCATCGATGCCCGCGTGGCGATCGCCGATCGCAGCGAACCGCGCTGGCATCGAAGCCAGAGTGAAGTCAGCAGGCTCGCAGGCGTCGATTTCTTCCCAGGCGAGCGGCGCCGAGACGCGCGCGTCCGCCGTCGGCCGAACCGAGTAAGCGCCCGCCACCGTGCGATCCTTCGCGTTCTGGTTGTAGTCGAGGAAGACGCCCTGGCGTTCTTCCTTCCACCACTTGCTGGTCGCGAGCCCTGGCGCCCGGCGTTCCACCTCGCGCGCGAGGGCGAGCGCAGCACGCCGGACTTGACCGAATGTCCAGGCTGGTTCGATGCGAACGTAGACGTGCATGCCGCGCGAGCCGGAGGTCTTCGGCCACCCGATCAGCCCGAAATCAGTGAGGGTGGCCTGCACAACGCGCGCAACTTTGCGGATGCCGTCCCACGTGACGCCCGGCACTGGATCGAGGTCGACGCGCAACTCGTCGGGATGATCGAGATCCTCCGCGCGAACCGGATGCGGGTGCAGCTCCAGGCAGGCGAGGTTGGCCATCCACGCCAGCGTGGCGGCGTCTCTCGGCACGACTTCCTCTGCGGTGCGCCCGGACGGAAAGCTCAGCGACACGACCTCGATCCACGGCAACCGCGACTCGGGAGCGCGCTTCTGATAGAAGAATTCCCCCTCGATGCCGTTCGGATATCGGACCAGCACGTTCGGCCGTCCGCCCGATCCGCGCAGCGCTCCGTCTGCAACGGCCAGGTAGTAGCGCACGAGATCCAGCTTGGTGAAGCCGGACTTTGGAAACAGCACCTTGCCGGGGTTCGACACCGCGATCTCGCGGCCCGCGACGCTCAGTCGTTCGTACTCGGTCTTGCCCACGCCCAAGAATACTCCGCGGCGGCCGCGCGATCGCGCCGGGCGGCGTTTGGTGAATGGCTCATCCTTCTGTAAGGTGATGGGATGATGTCGGTGCAACACGCTCTCGAGGAGTTCCCGAGAGCCCTGTCGTCTTATCCCGATCGCGGCGGCCACTCCATCGCCGCGATTCTCGCGGAGCGACTCCAGATCGAGCCCTTCAACGGAATTGCCACCGGGATCTTCCTGCTGGCCATCCTCCACACGTTCGCGGCGGCCCGCTTTACGGCGTGGTCGCATTCGATTCAGCACCGCCACGATGAACGCGCCAGGGCCGAGGGCCGGCGTCAGCACCCGAGCGTCGCGGCCGAGCTGCTGCACTTTTTTGGAGAAGTCGAAGTCGTGTTCGGCCTGTGGGCGCTCGTCCTCCTTGCGGCGATGGTGTCCTATATCGGGTGGGAACCGGCCCGGCACTACTTCAACGACGGCGTCAACTACACCGAACCGCTCTTTGTCGTCGTGATCATGGCGCTTGCCTCGACGCGGCCGATCATCGGGTTCGCCGAAGGCGCGCTGCGGCGTGTCGCTGACGCCGGCCGCGGTACGCCTGCGGCCTGGTGGGCGTCGATTCTCGTCATCGGGCCGATCCTCGGGTCGTTCATCACCGAGCCAGCGGCGATGACCATCTGTGCGCTGCTGCTCGGTCGTCAGTTCTACGATCTGGCGCCAAGTACCCGGCTGAAGTACGCGACGCTCGGTCTGCTTTTTGTGAATGTCTCGATTGGCGGCACGCTTACACACTTTGCCGCACCGCCCGTGCTGATGGTCGCGCGGCACTGGGACTGGACGACCGGCTTCATGCTCGGACACTTCGGCTGGCGCGCCGTGCTGGCGATCGTCGTGTCGACGCTGGCCTACTACTTGATATTCCGCCGCGAGTTCGGCGAGCTGGCGATGCGGCCGGCGCAGCCCGACGTCGAGGAGGCGGAGGATGGCCGCGGTGCCGGTTCCGATCTCCTCCCAGTTCCGGCCTGGTTGACGGCGACTCATATGGCGTTCATGGCCTGGACGGTCATGACATCGCACTATCCCGCGCTCTTCGTCGGAGGCTTTCTCATCTTCATCGGATTCGCGCGCGCCACGGCCGCTTACCAGAGCCGAATCGAGCTCAAAGCACCGTTGCTCGTCGGGTTCTTCCTGGCCGGGCTCGTCATCCACGGCGGGCTGCAGGGATGGTGGATCGCGCCGGTGCTCGCGAGTCTCTCGCAGACGCCGCTCTTCCTCAGCTCGACGATCCTGACGGCCTTCAACGACAACGCGCTCATCACTTACCTCGCGACGCTGGTACCGACCCTCGACGAGCCACTCAAAATTGCCGTGGTGGAGGGCGCAGTGACCGGCGGAGGGCTAACGGTGATTGCCAACGCGCCGAATCCGGCCGGGCAGGCGCTGCTCGGCCGCTTCTTCGACAATTCGATCCTACCGATAGGGCTGCTTCTTGGCGCGCTCCTGCCGACGCTGATCGTCATCGCCGCGTTCCGGCTGCTGTAACGCTTGAGATTTCCTTCGTGTTCATCGGGTCATCGTGTTCATCGTGAACCATAGCCGTGGGCGCGTTCCGCCTGGTCTTGGTGTCGGACACGAACTTCTAGCTCCCGGGAACGCCAGGCATCGCGCGTGCATCCAATGAGCACCGACATGGCCCGGCTCCCCAGACCCTCCGCCGCTGGAATCGTCACCGACGCTGAGCTCGTGTCCCGCATCGGGCGCCGCGACCAGGCGGCGTTCGAGATCCTCATGCGCCGCTACAACGGCAAGCTGTTCCGTGTCGCCCGGGCCATCGTCAAGGACGATTCGGAGGCCGAAGATGCGTTGCAGGACAGCTATCTTGAGGCGTACCGGCGAATTGGCAGCTTTCGAGGTGAGTCGCAGCTCGTCACGTGGCTCACGCGCATCGTGATCAACCAGGCCTTGATGAGGTTACGCCGTCAGAAGCGCGACCGTGTTGTCGTGCCGTTCTCCGGCGGTCGCGGCGCGAGCCCAGGCTATCCCGACACGGCCGCTGAAGTGGCTGACGCCCGGATCGAGTCGCCCCCGGACGCGACGATGCGAGCCGAGGTGCGGCGAATGCTGGAGCGGCGAATCGACGAGCTACCGGTCGCGTTTCGCACGGTTTTCGTCATGCGGGAGGTCGAGGATCTGAGCGTCGAGGAGACGGCGGCGTCTCTGTCGATCCCCCCCGCGACGGTGCGCACCAGGCTGTTCCGCGCGAGAGCTCTTCTGCGCGAAGCACTCGCCCGAGACATGGACTCGGCAACGGTCGAAGTCTTTCAGTTTGACGGCGAGCGCTGCGACCGTGTCGTAGCCAGCGTTCTCGCGCGCGTCAATGCGACCGCTTCGCACTGAGCTCATCCGACATATCTCACCTCATGAGGGGAACGCGGCCCCGCGCGCCCGCATCCAATCCACAGAATCCGTTTCGCGCACTCAGGCGTAGACGGGATCAAGAGGTCCGGCTGACGTGGAAGGTCCGGCACAAGCCGGACACTGCGACGACACCGGACAGACGCAACAGACGGACGTAGTGCCCGGCTTTAGCCGGACCCAACAGATCAACCATCAGAGGAGTTCACACATGAGATTGTCGGCCATTGTCATTGCAGGGTCGTTGCTGTTGCCCGCCGCGGGCGCATCCGCGCAGGGTGTCACCGACGCACAGATCGCGTCGATTGTGGTCACCGCCAATCAGGTCGATATCGACGCCGGGAAAGTCGCCAAAGAGATGGGCAGCAGCGCTGATGTCAAGAAGTTCGCCGAGCAGATGATCACGGACCACACCGGCGTCAACAAGCAGGCCGTTGAACTCGTGACCAAGCTGAAGGTCACGCCGGAAGACAACCCGACGAGCGAGAGCCTCAAGGCGGGCGGCGAGAAGAATGTCGCCAACCTCAAGACGCTCAAGGGCGCTGCCTTCGACAAGGCCTACATCGATCACGAGGTCGCGTATCACCAGCAGGTGATCGACGCCCTTGACAAGACGCTCATCCCTGGTGCCAAAAACGCCGAGCTGAAGGCGCTGCTCGTCAAGGTCCGTCCGGCGTTTGTCGCGCACCTCGAGCACGCGAAGCATATTCAGTCTTCGCTGGCGAAGACCCTTTGATGACGCTTGCGCCCGCTCGTCGGGCTTTGTGCGGGCGTTGCGCGTGGATTGCCGCCGCCTTGAGTCTGTTGCTGGGTGCCGGGTCGTTACCGGACCAGACTCAGGGCGCGGCGATCGCCGCGGGCCAACCCAAGACGCACACGGTTACGATCGAAGCGACCAGCTTCAAGCCGGAAAGCCTGACCGTCGCCGCCGGGGACAAGGTGATTTGGCTGAACAAAGATCCGTTTCCTCACACAGCGACGTCCACGTCAGGTGGGTTTGACTCCGGCAGCATCGACCCGGAGAAGTCCTGGACCCTTTCGATCGTCAAAAAAGGCGAATTCGGCTACATCTGCAGTCTCCACCCGACGATGAAGGCGGTGCTGAAAGTGGAATGAGCCGCTGTCCGCGTCTCGGCATAGGATCTGGCCATGCTGGGGATGGGCCGGATATCGCGGATGTGGTGGACTTTCGGGCTGGCCGTCGTGTGTTCGGTTGCGGGGGTTCGAGAAGCCGTCGCGGCGGCCAAGACCGACGTCGTCGAGCTCGTCAACGGCGATCGCATCACCTGCGAGATCAAGAAACTGGACCGCGGCAAGCTGAGCGTCAAAACCGACGGTCTCGGCACCATCTCGATCGAGTGGGACGACATCCTGTACATCACGAGCAAAGCTCGGTACGACGTCCAGCTTGCGTCTGGGTACCGAACGTTCGGCACGCTTGTCCGGGCCGACAAGCGCACCGTCGATGTCGTCGAGGGGGCGCAAACCGAACGGTTCGCGCTTGGGGACATCGTGAGGATTGCGCCGCTCGGAGGCACGTTCTGGCGACGGCTCGACGGTTCGATCTCTGCCGGCTTCAGCTTTACGGAAGCGAACAATCAAACGCAATGGACGTTCGACTCGAGCGTGAGCTATCGCAGTCGCCGATGGCTGACAGAGGCTCGATGGCGATTCGCTGCTGACGATCAACGACGACACTGACCGCCAGAGCCGGAACAACCTGGCGCTCCAGTCACGGCGTTTCCTCCGACCGCGCTGGTCGGCGCTCGGATTTCTGCAGTTTCAGCAGAACGAAGAGCTGTCGCTGAACCTGCGGTCACTCGTTGGCGTCGGCGCGGGTCGAATCCTCGCCCAATCCAACCGCACGTTGGTAACGGCGTTGGCCGGCGTTGCCTTCACACGCGAGCAGTATTCGGGCGAAGGGGATCAGAATGTGGCCGAGGCCGTCGCGGGAGGATCCTGGGAATGGTTCACCTTCGACGGCCGATCGACGAATCTCAGCACTGGCACCTACACCTACTACGCGCTCAACCTTGACTCCCGCCTCCGGCTCGAGATGAATACCAGCTTCAAGAGCGACATCGTCGGGGACCTGTACTGGAGCATCAACGCCTTCGAGAGCTTCAACAGCCAGCCACCAATGGATCAGAAAAAGAGTGACTTCGGGGTCTCGGCAACCATCGGCTGGACTTTCTGAGCCACGGAACACACGGATCTCTTGAGCCACGGAACACACGGACGACACGGCAGGCGCCAGCCCTCTCTCATTCCCGAGGGCCGTCTGTAGAGAGAGCGAGCGAGCGCCGCGAGCGAGCCACGCGACCGGAGCGTGCCGGCGAAGCGGCGCGCGAGAGAGCGTGTCGGGGAGTCCGAGGGGCGAAGCCCCTCGGGAAAAACTAGTCGCCGAGGTGCTTGCGCGGCACGAGGTACTGCGTAACGTAGTCGCGGACCGCGTCGGCGAGGGGCGTGATTGGTCGGCGGTATCCTGCCTCGTGGAGACGTTCGATCGACGCCTCGGTCGCGTCCTGGTACTTCGCGCGCAACTCAGCCGGCATCTCGATGAACTCGATGTCGACCGGGCGACCGAGAGCGCCAAAAACGGCCGTGACGAGCTCGCGCCAGGTGTGCGACTTGCCCGAGCCGATATTGAAGAGGCCGTTGGCGCCGGGCTCGGCAACGAGATCGAGAGTCATCTCTACAGCGTCCTTGACATAGAGAAAGTCTCGCCGCTGTTCGCCATCGGCGAACTCGGGCCGGTGGCTCTTGAACAAGCGGACCCGCCCAGTCTCGACGATCTGCCCGAAGGCCTTGTTCACCACGCTCCGCATGTCCCCTTTGTGGTCTTCGTTCGGCCCGAACACGTTGAAGTACTTCAGGCCGATGATGCGGTCGAGATAGCCGCGAGTTGACGCGTGGAGGTCGAAGAGCTGCTTGGAATAGCCGTACATGTTGAGCGGCCGCAGCGTCCGGATGTCCATCCGGTCGGACAGTCGCCCTTCGAGCGCGCCGTAGGTCGCCGCTGATGACGCGTACGCGAAGCGGATCCCATGCTGGAGGGCCCACTCCGCGAGCATCCTGGTGTAGTTGAAGTTGTTCTCAAGCAGGTACGCGCCGTCGGTCTCCGTCGTCGAGGAGCATGCGCCGAGGTGGATGACCGACCGCACGTCTTTCTTGAGCTTGTCGAGCAACCCACCGTGGCTCTCGTCTTTGAGCCGGTCGGCTTCCAGATAGTCGTCGAACCGAAGCGGCGCGAGGTTGCGCCACTTCTCGCTGCGATCGAGCCGGTCGACGGCGATGATGCGATCGTGACCGCGCTCGTTGAGGGCCCAGATGACAGCGCTTCCGATCAGACCGGCGGCGCCGGTCACAAGGACAGTTCCTCGCTCAAGCATGGTCAGGTATCGGAAATGGATGGTACCACATGGCCCTCCGTTGTCCCGGTGTATCGTATTCAGTACTCAGGGTCAGCGTGGCGTCGTCACCGTTCACAGTCAGGAAAAAACGCGCGATGAGAACGACAGGTGTTTCCGGCCGCCTTTTGAGGCTGGCCGTAGTCATGGTCCCGATGTTCGGCCTGATGGTTTTGGCGCAGGCTCCACCGCCGCCCACCCAGCCAGGTCAACCCGCGCAGATCCCAGGCGGTCGCGGCGCCGGCGGTGGTGGCACCTTGTCCTCGACCACGAATGCCGGCGCGGACTTTTCGCCAAAACCCCCGATCGTCCCGCGCACTCCTGAAGAACAGGCAAAGGCGTTCATCCTTCCGCCGGGCTATCGCATGGAGCTCGTCGTCTCCGAACCCGAGGTCATCAGCCCGGCGGTAATCCGCTTCGACGGCAACGGCCGGATGTACGTCGCCGAGCTCGTCACCTACATGCGCGATGTCGATGGCAACAGGCAGCACTTGCCGGAAAGCCGGATCACGCGCTTCGAAAGCACCAAGGGCGACGGCGTGTTCGACAAGCGGACCATTTTCGTCGACAAGCTCGTCCTCCCGCGCACCGTCGTTCCCCTCGACGGCAACAGCATCCTGACCAACGAGACGGCCTCTGACGACGTCGTTAAGTACACCGACACGAATAACGACGGCGTCGCCGACAAGCGCGAGCATTTCTATTCGGGCATCGGCATCGGCCGCGACGGCAACCTCGAGCACGAGCAGGCCGGTTTCAACTGGGGCCTCGACAACTGGATCTACACTACCTACAACGCCTTCCGGATTCGATGGACGCCGAACGGCATCCTCAAGGAACCCACGGGACCAAACGGCGGGCAGTGGGGCGTGACGATGGACGACGACGGGAAGATGTGGTTCATGGACGCGGGCGGTGAGCGCGGCCCGGTGAACTTCCAGGTGCCGATCCATTACGGTTCGTTCGCGGTTCCCGAGCAGTACGAACCAGGATTCGACGTGGTCTGGCCCGAGGTGGGGTTGTCCGACACGCAGGGCGGCATGATCCGCGTGCGAATGCCGGTCGGCCGGCTCAATCATTTCACCGCGGCATCAGGCGCCGACGTCGTACGCGCGCACCGCGTTCCCCCGGACCTGCGCGGGGATCTTCTCGTTACCGAACCCGTCGGTCGCCTGATTCGGCGGGCGCGCATTGTCAAGACCGAAGGGCTGACGCAGCTGCGCAATGTCTATCCGGGATCGGAATTCGTGCTGAGCACGGATCCGCTGTTCCGGCCGGTCAACATCACCACAGCGCCGGACGGCTCGCTCTACATCGCCGACATGTATCACGGGATCATCCAGGAATCGAACTGGACGAGACCCGGTTCGTACCTCCGGCTGAAGATCGATCAGTATCAGCTCGACAAGGTCATCGCGCATGGTCGCATCTGGCGGCTGCGCTTCGATGGAGTGCCACGTGTTCCCGCGACGCCGGCGGGCCCGGCGGCGCAGGCCACTCCGGAGATTCCCGCGATGCCGGCGCTGGCGCTCGATCCGGTGCGCCCGCGCATGCTCGATGAGAGTGCCACGCAGCTCGTCGCGCACCTCAGCCATCAGAACGGCTGGTGGCGAGATACGGCGCAGCAACTCCTCGTGCAGCGGCAGGACAAGTCGGTCGTCCCGGCGCTGCAGAATCTCGTCCGCACACACGCCGAAGCCAACGGCGCAGGCGGGAACCTGGTGGCCAGATTCCATGCGCTGTGGACGCTCGAAGGGCTCAACGCGCTCGATCTCGGGCTCGTCCGCGAGCTGCTGAAAGACAGCAACCCGCGCATGCGCGTGCAGGCGATCCGAGCGAGCGAGACACTGTACAAGGCATCGATCAGGGGATTGGCCGACGACTATCGCGCGATGACGAAAGACAGCGACCCCGACGTCGCCATCCAGGCGCTTCTGACTGCCAACCTCTTCAAGCTGCCCGAGGTCGGGTCGCTGATCAAGGAGACGATGGAGTCGAACAAGGCGCGCGGGGTCCAGCAGATCGGACAGCGCGTGTTGGAGCGAATCGCGACGGCCGCGTCGACCGCGGCGGCCGGCTTTTCGCCCGAGCAGCTGGAGCAGTTGAAAGAAGGCGAGACCGTCTACATGAGCTTGTGCGCGACCTGTCACGGCGAGGACGCGCGCGGGGTGGCCGTCGCCGGATCGCAGGACGGATCGATGATGGGTCCGGCGCTTGCCGGTTCACCGCGTGTCACGGGGCATCGCGACTACGTCATCAAGACGCTCTTGCACGGCATGACCGGGCCGCTCGCCGGCCGAGCCTACACGCAGGTCATGCTGCCGATGGGTTCGCAAACCGATCAGTGGATTGCCAACGTCGGGTCGTACATCCGCAACGAGTTCGGGAACACGTCGACTTTCATCGCCCCCGCCGAGGTCGCGCGCGTTCGCGCCGCAACCGCGGCCCGCAAGGCGATGTGGACCTATCCAGAGATCGAGGTGACCCTCCCGCGCCTGCTGCCGGTCGATCCAACATGGAAGGCGATGGCCAGTCACAACACCGAGCGCGCGCCGAGCGGGCTGACGCTGGCCGCGTGGACGACCGCCACGCCGCAGGCGCCGGACATGTGGTACCAGGTGGAGCTGCCGCAGGCCGCGATGGTCACCGAAGTGCAGTTTGATGCCGGCGCCCCTGGCGGCGGCGGTCGCGGCCGCGGTGGTAGAGGGGCGCTTCCGGCTGGTGCCGCTGGCGCCGCTAATGGACGAGGCGCAGCCCCGGCCCCGGCCCCAGCTGCTCCGGTTGGAGCGCCCGCGACCGTACCAGCGGGCTCCGGCGCTCCGGCTGGGGCGCCTGCAACTGCGCCAGCTGCTGGCAGCGCCGCTCCGGCGGCCGCTCAGCGCGGTGCAGGGCCAGGCGGGGCCCGAGGCGGCGCGCCCGTATTCGGCAGCTTTCCGATTGCCTACAAAGTGCAGCTGTCGATGGATGGGAAGACCTGGGGTGCACCCGTCGCGCAGGGCAACGGCACACCGGCGACCATCATCGCGACGTTTCGTCCGGAGCAAGCGAAGTTCGTCAGGGTGACGCAGACCGGATCGGCGGAGAACGCGCCCGCGTGGTCAGTACTGAACTTCCGCGTGTACGCTGCGGGTGGTCCGCCGGCGCGCTGATGGCGTGAGCGCGTGAACTCCTGGCGCGCGAGATCCGGACACGTGCGGAGAGAACGGTTTTCAACACGGAGGCACGGAGCGCACGGAGACGCACGGAGGGTGTCGTGCTGCACCACGTTCAGGCTGTGCTCGCCCGAGGTCTAGTCGCTAGAGGCACTAAGACAGAGACTGCTTGGACCGCGCTGCGCGCGGTGGGGCCGAGTCGAGGGCTCGGGATCTTAAGCACCCGTCGAGTGGCAGCGAGTGCTTAAGATCCCGAACCCTCGACTCGACCCCTACGCCGGCCCACGGCCGGCGTCCAAGCAGTCTGCAGTTCGACAGCCTCCGTGCGTCTCCGTGCGCTCCGTGCCTCCGTGTTGAAGTCCGTTGACTCCGGCGCCTCCAATGTCTTCAAGGCTATAGTCGATCTCCAATGACACCACGCACCTACGACGCGATCGTGATTGGCACGGGGCAGGCCGGCCCGTTCGTCGCCAGCCGCTTTGCCAAGGCAGGAATGAAAGTCGCCATCGTCGAGCGTGGCCTGTTTGGCGGGACCTGCGTCAACACCGGTTGTATCCCGACCAAGACAATGGTCGCCAGCGCCTACGCCGCTCACATGGCTCGGCGCGCGTCGGAATTCGGCGTTGGCATCGGCGGCGCAGTGACCGTCGACATGGCGCGCGTCAAGGCGCGCAAAGACGCGATTTCTGGCCAGTCACGCGCGGGCGTCGAAAGCGGGCTGAGAAAGTCGGAGAACTGCACCGTCTACCAGGGCCACGCCCGCTTCGAATCGCCGCGCATTGTCCGCGTCGGTGACGAGCAGATCAGCGGCGAGCGCATCTTCGTCAACGTCGGCGGCCGCGCCTCGATCCCTGGCCTGCCTGGCCTCGATCAGGTGCCGTTCCTCACGAATAGCTCGATGATGCACGTCGACTTCGTGCCCGAGCATCTCATCGTTGTCGGGGGCAGCTACATCGGACTCGAGTTCGGCCAGATGTTCCGGCGCTTCGGCAGCCGCGTCACCATCGTCGAGATGGGCGACCGCCTGATCGGGCGCGAAGACGAGGATGTGTCAGCCGCCATCCTCGACCTCCTCCAAGGCGAGGGCATCGACGTTCGTCTCAACGCGAAATGCATCAGCCTCTCGAAGCAGGGCACAAATGTGGTGTCACACGTCGAGTGCACCGCGGGCGCTCCAGAGGTTGCCGGCACGCATCTCTTGCTCGCCGTCGGACGAAGGCCCAACACCGACGACCTTGGTCTTGACCGAGCCGGTGTCAAAGTCGACGCGCGCGGCTACATCGTCGTCGACGACGAGTTACGGACGAGCGTGCCTGGCATCTGGGCGCTCGGAGACTGCAACGGCCGCGGCGCGTTCACCCACACGTCCTTCAACGACGCCGAGATTGTCGTCGCGAACCTGCTCGAGAACGACCATCGCCGCGTGAGCGACCGTATTCCTGTGTACGGGTTGTTCGTCGATCCGCCGCTCGGCCGCGCCGGAATGACCGAAGCCGAAGTGCGCTCGACCGGCCGGCCGGCGCTCGTCGGCAAGCGCGCGATGAAAGACGTGAAGCGCGCCGTCGAGAAGGGCGAGACCCACGGGTTCATCAAGGTCGTCGTCGACGCCGAGACGAAGCAGATTCTGGGCGCGGCGATTCTCGGGACCGGCGGCGACGAAGTCGTGCACTCGATCCTCGACGTCATGTACGCCAAAGCGCCGTACACTTTGATCGAGCGGGCGGTGCACATCCACCCCACCGTCTCTGAACTCATCCCGACGACGCTCTGGTCGCTGAAGCCTCTCTAAGAGCGTGTTACAAGGCCCCAACCGGCGCGCGTCGCGAATGAAGCTTCAAAACGCACGCGCCCAGCGCAGCACGCGGAGCGCCCGAAGGGTGTTCCAGCGGCTCGGCTCGCCGGCGCGGCCTTCCATCTCGAAGTGCGTCGGACCCGGATGCGGATTCTCGAGCGGCCACCGCCCGTTCCCGTCACGCTTCTTCACCACCAGATCGACCGCCTCGGCGATGCGCTCGTCTGGCGCGAAGCCAGCTCTGCGCAGGTAGTCGAGCCCCCACAGGATGTCGTAGTGCCAGCGGGTGGGAAACGAACACTGCGTCCACGCGGCGGGTCTCCGGAGTTTCCGATCGAAGTTGATAATCTGCCCAGTCGATCGCGATCGGAGCAGGCGGCGCTCGAGGAGAAATTCCTGTCCGCGAAGACGAGCGCCGGTGACGTCAGGCACTGGACCCTTGGCCCTTTCATACTCCAGCAGTCCTTCGAGCACGCAGATCGTCGTATGGAATGACGACCGCTGGCTGGGCGGGGCGTCGCAGTTCCAGCCGCCGTCGCTCAACTGCTCCTGAAGCAGTCGGTCGGCGAGACGATCGCTAGCCTCGCCGAAATACGCACCGATCGCCAGCACCCGTCCGTTGATACAGGGCTCCACCTCGCCCTCGAAGAACGGTGCGTCGCTGAACTCCGCGCCCCAGGTGCAGCGCTCGCGCACTTGGCCGATGGCTCTTCGCACCCGATCGCTCGTCGGGTCCACGCCGAGGTCTCTCAACAGCTGGAGCGTGTCCTTGGTGGAGATCCAGGCGTGCGGGACGAACGCCGCGCCGCCCCAATGGCCATCGGCTCCTTGCAGGTCCAGCAGTCGAGCCCCCCAACCCTCCTCGGCCACACGCGATCGCTCACGCGCAACGGTCGCGTCCGACTCGGCGATCAGGTCGCGCATCACCTGCCACCGAATCGACGGATCCGAGTCGAGCAGCCACTCGATGACGCTCATCTGCATACTTTAGTCTCAGGCGCGCCCCCGGCTCCGTTCCTCCGTGGTGAACTCCGTTGCCTCCGTCACCGCTGCAGCTGCTCCACGACTGGCGCCCGCTGCTCTTCCAGGCTCGACTTGGTCGACGCGAGAATCTTTCGAAGCGCGTCACGGCTGCGGTTCTGCACTGTCGATCGAACGAATGCGCGCAGCATTCCGGCAAGCGAGCGCGTACGGGCGCGGCTGACCGAGATCGTGTAGAAGGCTGGCGGCCCGTCCTCTCCCTTCGCGTCGAGTGCCATCGTCACGGTCAGGCCGGCGTCGAGGTAGTGATCCGCGTAGATCTGGGTGGTCGCAACCAGGACGGTCCCTGGCGCACGACCGATCGCCTGGTGCGACAAGCGGAGCACCGGCCGGACCCCGAAGTCCTCCTTGCTCCAATAGAGGAGTTCATCGAATTCCTTCGATCCGCCAGGAACGGAGTCGCGAAGGTAGGCATGAAACGCCGGCGAGAATGCGGCGACGAACGCGAAGTTGGGGACGAGCAGCGAGAATTCGTCGGGAACACTCAACGGTTCACGCTTGTTGACCAACGTTGGCAGCGCGCGCCGGCCGCCGCGGACGTAGTCGCTGGCGTAGCCGGCAAGGACCTCGCGCCAGACGGCGCTCGAACGCTCGCGCCAATCCGCGGCGCGCCAGTCCACTTCTCGGTGGAAGCGCGCAATCGCGGGCTCGCCCAGCCGGACTCGACAGTCTCCCGGCCGGCAGTCTCTGAGGTCGAGGTTGTAGTCTTCCATCGCAACAGCGGCGAGGTCGGCAGGTCGCGGTGGCTTGCTGAAGCGCCCGATCTCGAGCACGATCGCGCTGCGCTTCAGGCTCTCGATGTCGCGGTAGCGCGCGATGAGCCGCTCGCTCGAAGAGGCAATCCGGACAGCTCCCGCCACCGCGATTTCACGATTGTCGGTCGCGAGCACTTTCGCCACTGCCTCGCCTCGGCCGATCGCCGCCCACTCCGCGTCGCTCATCTGGGCGATGTCGCGCAGCAGATCGCGGACGCCCGGAAGGGACGTGGCGCGCGGCAGGACAGAGAGCGTCCCAATCGCGACGATCATCGCGAGGAAGACATAACGGCCCAGAGACGACTGCACGAGCGAAGGTTGTGGTCGCACTTCGCTGCCCGTGGCTGAACTCCCAGACTACGAGTTTATGGGACGAGTCGTAGTGTAACCGGAGCGCAAGCCGGCCTGAGATACGGCCGCTCGAGCGTGCGTCCACAAGTATGGGCTGATTGAGGGCTATGATTGACAGACGGTAGATAGAGGAGATGACCATGCGAATTCTGACTGTCCCCACCCTTGCGCTGGCTGCCCTGACGATGTCGGTTACGTTCGGCGCGCCGGCTGCTGGTGTGTCGGCGCAGAACGTCGGCGAAAAATTCACCGCGTTTGCGATCAACATGAACAGCGGTCCCAAAACAGCGACCATCGACATCCAAATCGATCGCTGGTCGACCGATGCCGAGCGGGAGCAACTGTTGAGCATCCTCGTGGAAGAGAAAGACCAGTACCGGGCGAATCAGGCGCTGCTCAAGGCGATCCAGAAGCTGCCGAAGGTCGGCTACCTTCGCACGCCGGAAACTCTCGGCTGGGATATTCACTACGCGCGACAGAACCCGATGGAGGAGGGCGGCCGCCAGATCGTCGTCGCGACCGATCGCCCGGTCGGCTTTCGGGAGGCGCGCAATCAGCCGCGGACCATGGACTATCCGTTTACGGTCATCGAGATGCGGCTGAACAAGGAAGATAAGGGCGAGGGCAAGATGCTCGCCGGCACCAAGATCTACATCGACTCCAAGACCAAGAATCTCGTGCTCGAGAACTACGCTCAGCAGCCGGTGCGCCTCAACGAGATCCGCAAGATCAGTTAAGCATCGTCAGCGGGTAGAGCCTGTGACGATCAACTGACGCACCCAGGCTCCACTCGTCGTCTCCTGCTGCCCGGTCAGTTCCCGGGCGTCATCGAACCACACAAAAGATGGCTTGGTAGCGATCGTCTCCGGCGTCGTGCTTAGTCCGCCGACCGACCGCAGACGGCCGATCGAGCTCCTCGAGATTGGCTGCCTCGGCGCGTTGCTCGTCACCGGGGCGATTGCCCTGAACACCGCGTCGGCCGCTTCGTCGCGCGTCGGGCTGACCATCACCATGAAGTGTTCGCGGCCACCCTCGCTCGTCACGACCCAATTCCGGGTGGCATCAGGCAGGCGATGGGGCGTCGATGGGCTGAGCGGATTGGTCAACCCATTTTCCGGCAGCGGATACAAACGGAAGGCCTTGCCGGTATCGTCTGCATTGAGGACGTAGACGTGGACTTCGCTCGATGCCTCGATGCGCATGGCGAGCTGGTCGCCGGCGGCGAGCGGCGTGCCGGCTGTGACTGGTGTTTCCACGCCATGGCGTGACCGCAGCAGCACGGCTTTGACGGTGTAGGAGGGCTTGACCGCAGCAGCAGGAGGCGGCGTGACGGGTGCGGGCTCTACAGCGGTCGTCGTCGACGGCTGGTTGATGTCGGGTGCTTTGGCCCTGTTCGACATGAACCACACCGCGGGTACCGTGACCAGCACGAGCGCTGCGGCAATCTGCAGCCATGGCCACGGCTTTGGCGGATCCTGTTTCCTCTCGGTCAGGGCCGCTTCGAGCTCGCCGGCCGTCTGCGGCCGCTCCGCCGGATTCGGTGACAGCGCGCGCTCGACGGTCTGGATGAAGCCGCTCGGAAGATCGGGCCGCGCGTCACGCAGGCGCCTGACGCGACCCTCGCGATGCGCGCGTTCGATCTCGGTCCGATTGACGCCAGTGACCGGGAATTCACGCGTCACCATCCGGTAGAGCAGCACGCCGAGGCTGTAAATGTCGGACGCGCGCGTCGCCGGCCGCCCGTCGAAGAGCTCCGGCGCGAGATACAACGGCGTGCCCGCCATGTCGAGCGACCTGCGAAGGCCGGCCGTGAGCTCGGTGCCGGCGCCGAAGTCCATCAGGACCGTGCGTCCGCCCTCCTCGCGCATGACGTTCTGCGCCTTGATGTCACGGTGCACCAGGCCGCGTCCGTGCACGGCGGCGAGCGCGCGGCACACGTCGACACCGATGAGCGACGCTTCCTCGGCGCCGAGCGGGCCGCGGGTCCGCAGTTCGTCCTCCATGGTTCGGCCATGGATGAACTCCATCCACAGACCGACGAATCCGTTCGACTCCTCGACGCCGTGGACGACGACGACGTTGCGGTGGTTGATCTTGCCGAGGAGCGAGCCTTCGCGAAGGACGCGGGCCGACAGCGCGCCGGCATTTTCTGGCGTGACGGGGAAGAGCTTCAGCGCCACGTCCCTCTTCAGCGCGTCGCGCGCGCGATAGACCTTCGCGAATCCGCCCCTGCCGACCGGTTCGAGCACTGTCAGGCTCGCCCACGTTGCGGGCAGGCGTTCGGGGTCGACGAGTACCTCGGGCAGGGTGTCGAGCCCGATTGCGTCAGGATCGCGATAGACGCGCGTGAGCGCCGCCAGGACGCGCAGCTCCGCGAGCACGGCGCGTTCGTCGTCTCCGCGCGCCACGCCCTCCTCGCTGTCCCAGTCGATCGGTTGATCCTCGTCGATCATCGACGCCAGTTCGAGGAGCGGTCCGTCGTCTTCACGGCCATCAATGTCCACGTGCCATCTCCTTCGCGAGCCGCACCAGCGCGCGGTGAATGGCCACTCGCGCCGCGTTGGCCGACGGCTGTCCAAGTTCCTGGGCCACTTCCTCGTGGCTCAGGCCCCATTCGCACCGCGCGACGATCGCGCGCTGGTCCTCAGGGTTCAGTTTTCCGCGCGCCGCCTCGTAGCGTTCGAGGCCTTCGCCTCGCAAGTCGAAGACTTCGAGATTGGGGTCACGATGGATCCGCGTGAGCGGCGCCAGGACGCGAAACTCGGCGAGCACAGCGCGCGCTCGAGCGTCGCGCGCGACGCTCTCGTTCGACCAGTCGATCGGCCGTTCCTCATCGATCATCGACGCCAGCTCTAACAGCGCCAGGTCGTCGTCCGGGAGGTCACTTCGCACGGGCCATCTCCTTCGCCAGTCGCACGAGCGCGCGGTGAATGGCCACCCGCGCCGCGTTGGCCGAGGGCTTTCCCAGCGCCGCCGCGATTTCGTCGTGGTTCATGCCCCATTCGCAGCGCGCGATGATCGCGCGCTGGTCCTCTGGCCTCAGCCGCGCGAGCGCCGCCTCGTAGCGCTCGACGCCTTCGCGGCCGATGGCGATCTCGAGCGGCGACGGCCCGAACGAAGGCCAGGCGCTGTCGAGCGGCGAGACCACCGGGTGCGAGTTGACCTTCCGCGCTTCGTCGCGGAAGCGGTTGGTCAATGCCTGGCGCAGATACCCCTGAAAGGTTCCCTCGTCGCGCGGCTCGAACATCTTGAGGCGCCGGAGCACGCTGATGAGGACTTCCTGGACGACGTCGCCGGTGTCCATGGCGCTGCGAGCGCCCCGGGGCAGTCGTCCGCGGGCCCAGCGATTGAGCCTGGGAAGGTAGCGGGCGCAGAGCCGCTCGACGGCGTCCTGGTCGCCGTCACGCGCCCGCAGCAGGAGCTGGAACGACGTCTCGTTGTCGGTCACGCGCCGGGACGGGTTGAGGAGGGACTGCCTCTGAACCGACTCCGCCGCGGGGACGGTCGAGGGCAGGCCTGCGCCCGTAAGTGTGCCTATCATACGCTGCTCGTTCCTGGGGTTCTGGGCTTTCGGGCGTCGCCTGGCATCGTCTCCTTACTTTAGGAGAACGGGAAGTGTGCGGAAGCATTACAGGGTGATTACCGCCAATCGCCGGCAGCGACGAAACCGGCCCAGTAGAAGGGGTTGGTGCTCTCACCACGAGCTCGTCGGCTCCGGAGTACGTTCAGGCTGGCTGCCCGAACAGCTTCCATCGTGCTGAGGCGCTGCTGGAAGCGTCCTCGATAGAGCGCTCCCATCCACGCACGTGCGGCCTGATCGTCGACTGGCCACAGGCTCATGATGACGGTGCGGGCGCCAGCAACCTGAAACGCGCGCCGCAGGCCCAGAACGCCCTCGCCGGCTTTGACCTCTCCTACACCGGTATCGCAGGCGGACAGCACCGCCCATTCCACGCCCTCGAGTTCGAGGGCTGCCACCTCTTCAGCCGTGAGAATTCCGTCGTCTTCGTCGACGCCGGCAGAGGCGCGACGATTGGCTCCGGCAAATGCGAGACCTGAGAGTAGAAGCGGATTGTCAACGACTTTCGGGCTTCGCGCGTCAGCCAGGCCGCCGACACCGCGGGTCCCGTTCGTGACCGGCGAACAGGAGCCGAGAAAGAACCCGTGAGTGGCGAGATGCAGCACGCGGTAGTGACGGGCCTCCTGCTTGAATACGCCCTCGCTTGCCGCACGACCCACCAGCACGCGCGTGTCCGCGACGTTCTTTCCCGAATCCGCCCCGGCATTCCAGAAACCGGAGACTTCTTTGACTTCCTGGAGCGTGCCGATGAGCGGCGGAAACGTCGCAGTTTGAAAGTCTCCGCAGTTCTGCGCGGCGTCGCGGAGCATCGCCGGCTGGCTCGTGGCTCTCCCGCCGCCAGCCGGTTTCACTGGCCGGCCTCGGAAGAGGCTCGCATCATCAAAGGATGGACCGCCGACCGCCAGAAGTCCGCGTTCCGGAGTCGAGGTTGCTAGTGAAGGCACCAGGTCCCGCTCTGCGGAGAGGTAGTGCAGGACCATGGGGCTTTCGAGCAGATACGATCGCTGACCGACGGGGAGCGCTGTGAACGGCACAAGGTTCAGCAAGCCATCGGTCACGATGAAGACCTTGTTTGCATTTCCCAAGTGAAGCACGACCGGATCCCAGATCAACCTTCTCAAGGCAGCGCCCGAGCGGCGTGAAGAGCGGACCGGCTCGTTACTGGAGACTGGCGCGGCGGCCAGGGCCTCGGCGGAGATGTCCGCTCTCCATTGCGACACCAAGGTGTCAATGATCTGCGCCGAGCCGAGCGGCGCGACGACCGGCGGCAGGTTTGCTCGCAGCACGAAGGCGAGATACGACGGGGCGTGGCGAGACGTGCGTGTCTGTGCGGTGAACAGCGTCCGATCGTATCGAACAATCGAGACGAGCGCGCTATCGGACGGCAAGGACGCTCTGACGTCCTCGAGGCCCAGTTGCGCTCTGCTACGTTCCGCCCTGAATGCAACGCTGCCTTCCGCCAATTCCTGCTCGGAGAGCTCGCTCTCGCGCCGCGCGTTCTCGAGCGCGGCGTTATACTGAACCGGCGATAACTGACCTGGCCCCCGGACGATGATATTTGCGAGCCTTTGCTGTGCCCGTGCGAACGCGAGCCGAAGTGGATCAGCGTTCTCGGTTCGACGCACACTTTGACGTGCGGCCATCTCGTCGAGGACGAGAGCCCTGCTGCGGATGAGTCCATCGAGTCCGATACTGGCGGTTTCCGGTGTCGACTGCGCGAGCGACAGAATCAGGTTCAGGGCGCGCGGGCGCGTCGCAGCATAGTTGAGCGACTGTCGCTCCGGTAGCGACCGCAGCATCGCGCGCAGGTGATCGCGTCCGGCAGTCTCGGCGCTGACGGCAGTGCTGAGGGCGGACTGGCGGTCCCCGAGGTTCGAGAGGGTCGCTGCGAGACGCGCCTGCGTGTCGGCGTATGCCGGATTCGCTGATCCAAATACCCTTGCCTGAATCGCCATCGCTCGCTCGTAGTACTCGCGAGCCGCGACGTCATCGCCGCGGCGGGTCTGCAGGTCGCCATAGAGCGCTAGAACCGTGGCATAGGCCGGCGCGTCTGGGGTGTCGAGGCGCGCCCAGATCTCGAGGGCGCGCGTGGCGGCTGCTTGCGCGCGCGTTGTCTGGCCGGTTTCCATCAGCGTGGATGCCATATCCGCCAGGGTTCGCGCGACGTCGCGATGGTTGGGTCCGAGAGCCTTTTCCCGGATGGCGAGTGCGCGTTCATAGAGTCGAAGCGCCTGAATCGGCGATCCTTCCTGGCGGTACACGTTTGCGAGATCGGTCAACGCGATTGCGACGAACGGATGGTTCGGGCCACCGACCCGTTCATAGATGGTCACTGCTCGACCCTGTTCCAGCCGCGCGTTAGCAAAGTCGCCAAGACTGGCATCTGCGCGCGCCAGCATCGCCAGGGCGGTTGCTACGTGCTCATGCCAGGGCCCGTACCGGGCTTCGAAGATACTCAAGGCTCTCCGAAACCGCTGCCGCGCGAGGACATAATCCGCCTCGCGGAGTGCGGCATACGCGAGCGAATGGACGTACATCGCAGTTTCGTGATGGTTCGCGCCGAAATTGCGCTCCGCGATGGCCAGGGCGCGCTCGCTCAAGACAAGGGACTGGCCAAAATCGCCGAGATCCGCCAGCGTCGACGCAAGGTATCGGAGCGCCTGGGCGAGAGTAGGGTGATCGGGTCGCAAGACACGCTCGGCGAGAGCAACCGCCTGCTCCGACGCGGTCCTCGATTCGACTAACTGCCCTTCGAACCAGAGTTGCTGAGCGATCAGATTCAGCGTTCGCGCGTACGAAGGGTGTTCGACGCTGACGTTCTCCTGAATCACCGCCGCCCGGCGCAACAGCGTTCCCGACCTGTCGTACGCGCCCTTACGCTGCAGGATCAGGCCGAGCTCTTCGAGCGTCCGAGCGGTGGCCACGCTCGCCGCGTCGAGCCCCTGCTCTCTCAGTTGGAGGCTGCGTTCCAGTATCTTGAAAGCCTGGTCAGATCGGCGAGCAGCAGACAAGGCACTACCGAGATGGTCGAGCGCCTCTGCCACTCCGAGACTATCGGGAGGATTGATCGTCTCACGTAACGCGACGGCTCGTTCAGTGGCAGCAATCGCAGGCTCGAACTCGGCGGCTGCCGCCAACGCGTCGCCCAGATTGATGAGCGACGCCGCGAGCAGAGGGTGCTCGGATCCCGTACGCGCTTCCTTGGCACGAAGCGCCTGCTTGGCAAGCGCGAGGGTCTCACCCTGTGCCGCACGACCGTTCAGGATAAGAGCGCGCACGAGGACGTCCAATGCGGTCGCCACTTCGAGCGCATCGCTTTCGTGCGAGGCACTCAGAGTGGCGAGCTGACTGCGGGCGGCCACTTCGGCTTGCTCGTACAGTCCGGCAGCCATCAGGGCGCTCGCGTCCGATGTAGCGGCTGGCCCTTGCACCTGCGCCAACGAAACTACGACAGCCCCGGCGACCAGGATAGCTGCGTAGCCAGTCGCACAAACTTGTGAGCGAATCACATGTTCAGTCCTTTGAGACGCCCAGGGCGCTTCTCCGGTCCGGCAACGGTTGTCCCATCGCGTCAGACACTGGACGTCGGGGGCTCTTTCGGCGGTTCCGTGGTTCGTCGAGTGTCGCCAGCCCTTCTCAAGAGACGAAGCCGTTGCTGCAGCATTTCGGCCCGCTGCCGGGTGGCTTGTTCGATCAAATCGGCCACGACGACCCTGGCTGCGGCGGCCTCTGCTTCCGAAGGGGAGCGGCGGAAGCGCACGCCGCGCTGTGACCGACCCTCGGGGCTGACCGGCGCCACAAACGCGACGACCAGGTGTCCGCCAAGTCCAGCGGCTCGTCGAACGACATCCGCCACCACTCGACCTGCACTGCCCCCATACAGACCATCCCCGCTGAAGAAGCCGGCCCCACGTTCAATGTCCTCGCCGCGCTCAATGTCCTCGCCGCGTTCGATATCTTCACCGCGTTCGATATCTTCGCCTCGTTCGATGTCCTCGCCCCGTTCGCCGCTCCTCTTGTGTTCGAACGCCACTTGCTGGCTGCGTTTCTGCGCCGCTACCGCCAGTTCCTGACTGCGTCTCTGTGCCGCATCGTCGCTCATGATCCCTCCTAAGTCGTGCGACCGGCTAGCTCGGTCTCGCGAGCGCGTGCACGAGTCCGCTCCACGGGGTTTCCTGCGCGAAGGTGAAATTCTGATACAGGTGCCGAACGGCCTCGAAGTCCCGGTTCGGCACCACGTGTGGCGCGTAGATGCTGATGCCGTTGAGCCGCGCCGTTTGGCCGGCATTGCGACCGTGCTCGACGACGAACGGCCGGCCGGAGCCCTCATTGCTCTTGCCGACTACAGAAGGCTGAGGGCTAATCAGGAAATCTCCCAATGCCTTTGCGGCCTCGACAATCAGCGCGTTGCGGCTGCCCCGCATCAGGTTGAGGCACAGATCGGCCACGTCAACGTATGGTTTGCCTGCGGCCGTTTGCGACTGAGCGAACAGGTACGAAATCCGGTCGCGAGTGGAGGGGTCGTCGATCGCGCCCGCAAGTGTCAGCGCCAGCACTTTCGTGACGACGGAAAGCTCATGGGCGCGAGTCAAATCGAGCAAGGTCAATGACACGGTGCGCGATTGCGCGACGTACGACTCACAGAAGCGACGAACGATGTACGAACCGAACTCTGCCGGGCCCATTAGCCTGCCGATTGGATTCCTGAGCCTGTCGAGGACACGGTCGTAGGGCCAGCCAGGAATCGGAATACCGATCTGCGAACCGAGGAGGTACTTCGCGAACGGTTCGAGCTGGCATGTCATCTCCACCGTCGCCAGATCACACGCGTCGAAAGCAAGAATATCCAGCTTGGCCTCGCCCGGCGCGCCGAATTGCGCTTGCATGCGTTCGAGCACTTTCGACAATTCGGCGAAATCGAGCGCATCGATCGTGCCGCCGCTCGTGTGCGCGCGCCCGATGGCAAAATCGTAGGCGTGTCCCCACAGCACGAGCATCGAGTAGTGCCTGGGGTCGGCCGGGTCATGATGAGCGTCCCGCAACGCCGACTTGATGAAGTGGAGGAGAGCCAACTCTTTCTCCTCGTCCGGGACGGGTTCGAGGGCGTCGATCCCAACGGGCATGCCCTCGGTTATCCGCCCACGCCGTGGCTCGCCCTTGCCATGGATCTGCACGAAGATGTTCAACCTGTCGCCGGAACCAACAAACCTCATCTCCGCGAGGTCGGCCTCGGCAGCATCGATCAGGGGTTCATTTCCGGCAATCGTGTCCGCCCCCATGAACACCATTACCGTCCATTTCCGGTTCGGGTCGTCGTCGGACGCTAGGGCCTGCGTCTGTGCGCTGGCGATTTGCGCCGCTCGCCACTGGCTGTCTGCCGTCATGATCACCCTCGCAGGCTAGTTGGACCGATCAGCGGATTCCCGGCTCCATATTTGACGACACTCAGCCGATTCTGATTGACACGAAGTTCTGACGTTTTTTTGAACCCAGCTGTTCTACGAAAACGGAGGAAGCGCGGGAACCGTACACATCGACAATTTGCACATATCTGCGGCCGGGCTTGCGTCCCCGGCACTCCCTCTTTAAGCTGAGCCAATGGGCATCGCACAATGGGCAGCCGTGGCCGACACGGTGGGAGGCCTCGTCCACATCGCGCGGAGATTCCGGCAGGGCGCCGCCGAGGGCCTGTCCGGGGTCGGGAGCGCACCCGGCGCGGGCGCGATGGAAGCCAGACTCGCCGGCGTGGTCGTGGCGGCGCTCAAGGAAGCCTTCGACCGCGACAGCGTCCGCATCGAAATGGAACGGACGCAGATCGACGCCGAACGGCAGCGTGCCGAGGCCCTGCTTCGCGCCGAACTCCGCCGACAGACCGCCGACCGGATGCTCGCGCAGCTGCGGCTGGTCGCGGTCATCTCCGTCGGCACGTGGGCGCTGTCCGCCGTGCTCGGCGTCTTCATGCCGGGCATGCGCGAAAGTGCGCCGAGGATCTTGCTCGGCGCCGGATGGCTCTTCGCGTTCGGCGCGCTTGGCTCGGCGTTCGCCGCCTGGCAGCACGTGTCGCTGCGCGCGGCCGACGCCGGCCACGCCGGGGCCCCGGCGCTCGATCACGCCGCGGCGACCTTCGCTCCATGGCTGCTCATCATCGCGCTCGCGCTGACCGGCGCGGGTCTGCTGGCTGCTTTCTGAGATTCGGATGCTCACTACTGCACTCGAGGCGATCGCCAGCGCACGACACGCCGATCCATTCTCGGTGCTCGGCCCGCACGTCGAACACGGGCTCCTCACCATCCGGACGTGTCTTCCCGCTGCCGAAGCGGTCAGCGTCCTCGTCGACGGCGAAGCCCCGCTGGCGATGACTCGCACTCATCCCGTCGGCATTTACGAAGCGACGCTTCCAGAGTCGGCCTCGCCTGGCGGGAGCTTCGACTACCGACTTCGCGTGACCTATCCCGGCGGCTACAACGCGGACGTGGACGATCCCTACCGATTCGACCGCGTGATCACCGACTACGACCTCTACCTGTTCGGCGAGGGCAATCACACCCGCATCCACGACAAGCTCGGCGCTCACCCGATGACCATCGGGTCAACCGAGGGCGTCCATTTCGCCGTCTGGGCCCCCAACGCCACCCGCGCCAGCGTCATCGGCGACTTCAACGGGTGGGACGGACGCGTGCACCCGATGCGTCGGCTCGGCGTCAGCGGGGTCTGGGAGATCTTCGTGCCGACGGCGGCGATCGGCAATCGCTACAAGTTCGAGCTGCGCACCGCCGAGGGCGCGATTGTCGTCAAGGCCGACCCGTTCGGATTCGAGTTCGAGGTGCCGCCGCTGTCGGCGTCAATCGTGTCTCGCCCCGCCTACGCCTGGGGCGACGCGGAGTGGATGGACCGCCGCGTGGATGCCGGGTCGTGGTTCGAGCGCCCGATGGCCGTCTACGAGGTCCATCTGGGTTCCTGGGCGCGAATGCCGAAAGAAGGTGAAGGCGGCAGCGAAGAAGGTGATCGCTATCTCACCTATGCCGAACTCGCGGCGCGGCTCATTCCCTACGTGAAGGAAATGGGCTACACCCACATCGAGCTGCTCCCCGTCATGGAGCATCCGTACTCGGCGTCCTGGGGGTATCAAGTCACGGGATTTTTCGCGCCGACGAGCCGTTTCGGCACGCCGTCGGAGTTCAAGGCGTTTGTCGACGCCTGCCATCAGCAGGAGATTGGCGTCATTCTCGATTGGGTACCTGGCCATTTCCCCAAGGACGCGCACGGCCTCGCCACGTTCGACGGCACGGCGCTCTTCGAGCACGCCGACCCGCGGCAGGGCGAGCATCGCGATTGGGGGACCCTGATCTTCAACTACGGGCGCACCGAGGTCCGCAGCTTTCTGCTCGCGAACGCCCTCTTCTGGCTGCAGGAGTACCACGCCGACGGGCTGCGTGTGGATGCCGTGGCCTCGATGCTTTACCTCGACTACTCGCGAAACCACGGCGAGTGGGTGCCCAACCGCTTCGGCGGACGGGAGAACCTCGAGGCGATCGATTTCATCCGCCACCTCAACACGCAGACGCACGCCGAAGCGCCGGGGTCGATCACGATTGCGGAAGAATCGACGGCGTGGCCGTCGGTCAGCCGGCCCACATGGATTGGCGGCTTGGGCTTCACCTACAAGTGGAACATGGGGTGGATGAACGACATCCTGCAGTACGTCAAGGCTGACCCCGTCTACCGCAAGTGGGACCATCGCCACGTGACGTTCTCGATGCTCTACGCGTTCAACGAGAACTTCATCCTGCCGTTTTCGCACGACGAGGTCGTGCACGGCAAAGGGTCGATGTTCGGCAAGATTCCCGGGGATGCCTGGCAGAAGGCAGCGACGCTGCGGACGCTCTACGGCTTCATGTATGTGCACCCTGGCAAGAAGCTGATGTTCATGGGCGACGAGTTCGGCCAGAAGCACGAGTGGGATCACGATCGCAGCCTCGACTGGGAGCTCGTCAAGGATCCGATTCACGCGGGACTCCAGCGCTTCGTCCGCGATCTGAACCGGACTTACGCGGCCGAACCGGCGCTTCACGAGGTCGATTTCGATTTTTCCGGCTTTCAGTGGATCGACTGCAACGACAGCGAGAACAGTGTGGTCTCGCTCATCCGGCGCTCGAAGAACCCGGGCGATTTCCTGATCGCGGTGCTGAACTTCACGCCGGTGCCGAGGGACGGCTATCGCATCGGCGTGCCGGACGCCGGGGTCTACGCGGAACTCGTCAACAGCGACGCCTCTTTCTACGGGGGCGGCAACGTTGGCAACGGCGGCGCCGTGAGTACCGAACCGTTTCCCTCACACGGCTTCGCGCAGTCCCTCACGCTGCGCCTTCCACCGCTCGGATTCCTGCTGCTCAAGCCCACGCGGTAACGCGATTACTCGGATTGCGTCATTTTCTCGATGCGCGCCCACTCCTGTTCGTTCACCGGCATCACCGACAGCCTCGAGAGCCTGACGAGGGCAAACGTCGCGAACGCTTTGTCGGCCTTGATGGAGGCAAGCGTCACCGGTCGGGCCAGCTTCTTCACCGGCACCACGTCGACCGCGTAGAGCTTGCCAGTCTTGTCCGCTGGATCCGGATACGCCGGTCCTGCGGCCTTCATGATGCCGACGACGGACTTCTCGGAGCCGGTGTGATAGAAGAAGATGCGATCGCCCTTGGCGACCGAGCGCAGGTGCTTCTGCGCGAGCGGATTGCGCACGCCCGTCCACGTAGTCTTGCCGTCGCGGACGAGGGCATCGTAGCTGTAGTTGGTTGGTTCCTCTTTGAACAGCCAATTCATACTTGATCCTTGCAATGCTGAGTGCTGAATGCTGATTGCTGAAGTGAATGCTGAAGTGACGAAATGCTGAAGTCTCGAGTCAAACCGCCTCGGACGAATATACGGCAGAAAGGCGCCCGCGCGAATGGCGAATGGGCGTCGCTTCGGCTACGTGACCGGATTGGTCCGGGCCTCCGCGTGTTGTTTGTCGGCATCAACCCTGGCGTCCGCTCGGCGAGAACGGGCCATCACTTTGCAGGGTATTCGAATCGCTTCTGGAAGCTGCTGTGGGAGGCGCGGCTGGTTCCCGAAAGAATTACTTACCTCGACGATGATCGGCTTGCCGAGTGGGGGTATGGAATCACCAACCTGGTGCCGCGCCCCAGTCCCGGAATCGACGATCTCCGTCCGGCCGAGTACGTGGACGGATGGACAGCGCTCGAACGAAAGATTCGTCGATTCAGGCCCGTCATCGTCGCGCTCGTCGGTGTCACGCTCTACAGGGCGATGCGGCCACTGTTCGCGAGCGAGAATGGCGCCGGCCGCGTGCCGGTTCCGGCGCTTACAGTTGGCCCTCGGCCGGAGACGATCCACGAGGCGCGCGTGTTCGTGCTTCCCAACCCGAGCGGCCGGAATGCCAACTTCAGTTACGCGGAGATGCTGAGTGCGTTCAAGGGGTTGAGGCGAGCGGTACTAAGAGCAGAGCGGGAGGGTAGGTGAGTGTCGCTGTTGAAATGGTTCGGGCTTGCGGACGAAGAAGTTGACGCGCCGGTCGATAGCCTCGGGGAAATCGAACGGGCGCTGACCGAGCTCGACGCTCGCGAGGCACGGTATCTGGCATGCTTCGCTTACATCCTGCACCGAATCGCGCGTGCGGATCATGAGATCACCGACGACGAGTCGGCGCTGATTGAGCGGCTCGTGGCTACACGCGGTGGGCTGTCGGGGGATCGGGCTGCGCTGGTCGTGCGTATCGCGCGCAGTCAGAATCTTCGCCATGGCGGCACCGAGGATTTCATCGTGACGCGCGAGTTCGACAGAAATGCGACGCGCGAGCAGAAACTGGCGCTCCTCGAGTGCCTCTTCGCGGTCTCGGCAATCGATCGGTCCATCCGGACAGTCGAGGACAACGAGATTCGGCGCGTCGCGGCAGAGGTCAAGCTCGACCACGCCGACTATATTGCCGTCCGCGCCGCACATGTTGCGCATCTGGCGTCGCGGAGGTGAAGTTGGCGGCAAAAACCAGAGCTCTCTCACAAACCCGATCCGTGTGGTCCGTGTAATCCGCGGCTCTAGACTTTGCTGCGTTCCGTGTTGTCCGTGTAATCCGTGACTCTAAACGTGGCTGCGGTCCGTGTTGTCCGTGTAATCCGCGGCTCTAGACTTTGCTGCGTTTCGTGTCGTCCGTGGAGTCCGTGGAGTCCGTGGCTAAACTTTGCCGTGGCGGGCCTCGTCTAAACACAGTCGAGTGGAGGACCGAAATCATGAAAAAGCTCCTGATCGTCTCGATCGTGCTCGTCGGCCTGGCCGCCGCTGCATCGGCGGCTGTTCTGCCACGTTTCCTGTTGGCGGGGGACATCTCGGTAACCGTCACGTACACAGGGAAGTCCAAGGTCGACGATACGCACGAGATCCTGGTATTCCTGTTCGACCAACCGACTCCCACCGCGACGAGCATGCCGCTCGCGCTGCAGGTGACGACCAAGAACGGCGGAACCGTGACCTTCAAGGACGTCACGACCAGTCCGGTCTACATTACGGCCGTCCACGACGAGGCCTCGAACTACGACGGCCAGAGCGGTCCGCCGCCCGCCGGGGCGCCGATCGGCTCGTACCAGAAGGGCGGCAAGGCGATTCCCGTGACGCCTGGCCCGGACGCCAAGATCAAGATGTCGTTCGATGACAGCGTCAGGTGGAAGTAGTCGCCGGGGACACTCAACCGTGACTGTCCCCGGGGACTGTCCCGGTTGAGTGTCCCCGGGGACAGTCACGGTTGAGTGTCCCCGGTGGCCAGCGACGGCAGGTAGGCGCAAAGACGCTCGCCGAGCGGCTGGCAGAAGGCCGCGCGACCGTCGCCGTCGTTCCAGAGAATTTTGGGATGCTGCCAGGCGTAGGCGCTGACGGCGAGCTGCAGTGCCACGACGATAAACGCTACCGCCCTGGGTGCCGTCCGCAGTCCTACGAATACACACAGGCCGACGAGCGGGGTGATCGGCGTCAGGAACCGCGCGGCGGGGTTCCAGCCACCGGCCCAGCCGTGCGCGTTGGTCAACGGGCAAATCAAGAGCGCCACATAAACGCCAATCACCAGGAAGATCGAGTAGGCGAGGTCGCGCCTGGCCCGGAGTAGCGGTATCGCGCCCCAGATCGCCAGAACGTACACCGGCGCGTAGATCAGGATCCCGAATTCCTGGTCGACGAGCATGCCCATCAGTCGAGTCGTCATTTCACCGATCAGGCTCCCCCAGCCTGGCCACTCCCCGAGCCGGGCGTGCGGGCCCGACAGGAGCCCACCCCAGAAAACGTAGTTCACGGCGACCCTGGCCGCGACAAACAGCGCCGTGCCCGCGACGAACGCCGCGGCTTCGTGGCGCCGCAGGGGATCCCGGAGCCGATGCAACGCCAGCGCGGCGAGAGGAATGATCAACCCGGCGTTCTTGGCGTGCATCAGAAACAAGAATCCAGTCGCGCAGCCGATCCACCACCAGCGCGCGGCCCCGCGACGGTCTTGGAAGCAGATGCTGTAGAAGATCGCGAAGCAGACGAGGGCCGAGAGCAGCTCGGTGAAGAAGAGCACTGAAAAAATCAGCAGCGGAGGAGAGAGCATCAGCAACGCGGCGGTGCCGAGCGCCGCGCCGGCGCTCGCGCCAAGCGCCACCAGCGCGTCGAAGAGCAGGCCCGCAAGGACGGCGGCGAGCGCAATCATTGCCAGGCTGAGCAGATGCCGATACAACACTGACGGATTCAACCGCGCGCGCCGCATCGTGCTCTCGGGGACGATGCGCATCAGCGCGTGCGTCAACGGCACAGCCAATCGAACGAACGGTGCGAACACGGCCGGCATGCCGACATCGTGCACCGGCCGTGCGACGCCATCTATGCCCGGGCGGACGTGGGCCTCGGGCTGCAGCACGCCGCCGCCGACGAGCGGTTCGTTGGCCCCGTAGTTGTTCGCGACATCCAGGTCGCCGTCGAACGCAATCGAATGGGCGATCGCCAGGTAATGCGGTTCGTCACCGGTTCCCGCATGGGTGCCGTGCGTGATGAGTCCCCAGAGCACGAGGATGACAATCGCTTGAAGGGAGCGGCGCGCGCGGCGCGCTGGTGAAGGGGGTGCCGTCACACTGCGAGTGTACAGAAAACCCTCGAGAGTTCCTGCGTGCACCGTTCTTCCAGGTGCTGGCCGCCGGCCCGGCCTCGACGGCTACGATCCTCAGCCGGCGTGACCGGCGGCCGAAAGCCGCCGATCCAGATCGTAGGCGGCACTGATCAGCGCGAGGTGCGTGAACGCCTGTGGGA
This sequence comes from uncultured Acidobacteriota bacterium, assembly GCA_963773005.1. Lineage (GTDB taxonomy): Bacteria > Acidobacteriota > Vicinamibacteria > Vicinamibacterales > 2-12-FULL-66-21 > DATBJJ01. The sequence goes on along the minus strand of CAVYZR010000006.1, from coordinate 188,182 downwards.
AGTTGCCGAGGTGCTGCGCCCGCGGGCCCAATTCCTCGCCGTACAGTCCCACATGATTCGCGTAGCCGAGCATCTTTTCGAAGAAGAAACGCGCCTTCGGGAGATCGCCCATGCGCGAGAGACACTCGACGTACCAGAACGAGCACATCGAAAACGTGCCTTCCTGACCGGTGAGGCCATCGGAGAAACTCTCCCCGAGACGATAGCGATAGACCAACGAGTCGCTCACCAGCTCCCGCTCGATGTGGCGCAGCGTCGCTACCCAGCGGGGGTCGGTCGGCGACACGAAGCGCACCAGGGGCATGAGCAGCGCCGCTGCATCGAACGTGGTCGCGCCCGGGTGCTGGACGAAGCCGCGGCGCGTCGAGTCCCAGAAGCGCTCGTGGATGTCGCGATAGATGGTGTCACGTGCCTCGTACCAGCGGGAGAAAGGCGCCGGGAACGATCGTCGATTCGCGAGGCGGATTCCGCGGTCGAGCGCGACCCAGCACATCACCCGCGAATAGAGGAACTCCTGACGCCCGCCTCGCACCTCCCAGATGCTCTCGTCCTTTTCCCGCCAGTGCGCGCACACCCAATCAATGAGTCGGACGACGTTCATCCACGTGTCGTGCCCGATGGGAGACCCATACTTGTCATACAGATACACCGAGTCCATCAGCTCGCCGTAGATGTCGAGCTGAAGATGGCCGCGGGCCGCGTTGCCAATCCTGACTGGACGCGAGCCCATGTAACCCTCGAAGTGGTCCAGCGTCTCCTCGGGCATCACTCGACCGCCGTCGATCGCGTACATGATCTGGAGCGATCCGTCGGGCTCCAGTTCCTCGCAGCGCGCCATCATCCAGCGCATGAACGCCGTGGCCTCGTCCGTGTAGCCCAGCCGCATGAGTCCGTAGAGAGTGAACGACGAGTCGCGAATCCATGAATAACGGTAGTCCCAATTGCGTACGCCGCCGATCGTCTCGGGCAACCCGAACGTCGGAGCGGCCACGATCGATCCATGTTCTCGCGACGTCAGCAGCTTCAGCACGAGCGCGGAACGATTCACCGTCTCGCGCCAGCGATTCTTGTAGTTGCTGCGGCCGATCCAGCTGCGCCAGAAATTCACCGTTTCCTTGAACGCGTCTGCCACGTAGTCGGGCCGCCCGCAGGGCGACGGCTCGTCGCCCATCACCACCTCGATGACGAACCACGCCGATTGGTCGGCGCTGAGCGTGAACTGGGCGAGGGCGGCTCCATCCGCAAGCTGCATCGGAACGGATGCACGCAGCCGCAGCGCCAGTTCGCCGGTGCCGCTGCGGCCAACGAACAGGATTTCCGTGCCGCTGCGCCTCTCGGCAGTGTGCGTGGCGCGCCCATAGTCGAATCGCGGCTCGCACCGCATCTCGAAACGCACCTCGCCACGGACCGTCTTCGCGCGACGCACGACGTTGTGCGCGCTGCCGGCGTCCTCTACCGGCATGAAGTCGGACACCTCAGCCACGCCGTTGTCGGACAGGAACCTGGTGAGCAACACGTTCGTGTCGGGCAGATACAGCTGCTTGTGGACGGCGTCGTCGAGCTGCGGCGCGATCTGAAAGCGGCCGCCCCGATCGGCGTCGAGGAGAGCGGCAAAGACCGAGGGGGAGTCAAACGACGGAAGGCAGAGGAAATCGATCGAGCCGTTCTTGCCCACCAGCGCGACTGTATGAAGGTCGCCGATGATGCCGTAGTCTTCGATGGGCGTGTAACGGTTCGGAAGCATGGGCCGACTCACAAAGCGAGGTTGACGATCACCCGGAGACCCGCCGCGCCATTGGGGGAGTGTATCGGATGCAGGGGTTCCACCGAGACTTTTGCGGCTGGGGGCCTGCCTTTTGTTATTGTGTAGTGCGCGATCAGAGCGAGCTGACCGCTCGCCCACCCACTCGCCCCGACGACTCGACAAGGTGCAGCCACATGCGGCCAGGCGTCCAACTGGGTCCCTACGCGATCATGTCGCGGCTCGGCGCCGGTGGCATGGGAGAGGTCTATCGCGCGACCGACACCCGCCTCGACCGGACGGTGGCGGTCAAGATCCTGAAACCAGAAAAGTCGCAGGATGCCAAGGGCATCCAGCGTTTCCAGCGCGAGGCCCTGGCCATCTCCAAGGTCAGCCACCCTCACATCTGCGCGCTCTACGACGTCGGCGAGCAGGGCGGCGTTCAGTTCATCGTGATGGAGCATCTCGAGGGAGAAACCCTCGCGCAGCGCCTGGGCCGAGGTGCGCTGCCGTTCGATCAGGTGTTGCGCCTCGCGATTGAGATCGCCGGTGCACTCGCCCACGCCCACCGCCAAGGAGTGGTCCACCGCGATCTGAAGCCGGCCAACATCATGTTGACGAAAGCGGGCGGGAAGCTGCTCGACTTCGGCATCGCGGCCCTGCAGGGCGAGATGCCGGCGTCCCGGGCGTTGGACCAGACGCTCACTGAGGAGGGGGCCATCCTGGGCACGTTTCAGTACATGGCTCCCGAGCAACTCGAGGCGAAGCCGATCGATGCTCGCGCGGACATCTTCGCGCTTGGCGCCATCGTGTACGAGATGGCAACAGGAGAGCAGGCCTTCAAGGGGACGAGCCAGGCCGCCATAGTCGCAGCTGTCTTGGAACGCAGGCCCGAGTTACTGTTGACGAGTCCGGTGCAGGGCGAACCCGCGATGAGCGGATCCTCCGGCCGACGACAGCCAATGCCCTGGCTGCTCAATCAGATTGTCTCGCGCTGTCTGGCAAAGAATCCCGACGAGCGCTTCCAGACGGCGTCGGATCTGGAACAGGCCCTGAAATGGGTTGCAGACCGCGGATCCTCCGAGGGGCCAGCCGTGTCCGAGGTCGGTTGGCGGCGCCTGCGCACATCGCGCGCGGCGTGGATCGGCGTCGGCGCCGTCGCGATTATCGTAGCGGCGATCGCTGGAGTGAATCTCGCGCGCAACAGGTCTGGCACCGGGTCCGTCGATGCAGGCCAGTATCGATTCACCGTCGCTCCGCCCGCGAACATCGCCTTCAGTCCGTCGTCGGCGTCGCTCGCATTGTCGCCCGACGGCCGGACGTTGGCTTTCACCGCGACGAGCGATGGCGGTCTGGGGCTGTGGATGCAGCCGCTCGACTCACTCGAGCCCCGAAAACTGGAAGCCGGCGCGGACGCCGGTCAAATATTCTGGTCGAGCGACAGTCGTTCCCTCGCATTCGCGGAGACGACGAAGGGGTACCGGCTCAAGACGATCGATCACAACGGCGAGGCGAAACTTGTTGGCGTACGAATCGATCAAGTGGGCACCTGGCACGCCAAGTCAGGGATCCTCGCCAAGATTGGCGACACGATCGACGCGATTCCACTCGATGGTGGAACGCCGACGCCAGTCACCACGCTGAACGCCTCTCGTGACGAGACCGACCACTTGTTTCCGTCGTTCCTTCCGGACGGCCGGCATTTCGTGTATCTGGCGAGGAGCCGTCGCGCCGAATACGACGGGACCGCGTACGTGATGGAGATTGGCGGCGATACGCCAATCGCCTTGTTCACCAGCGATTCGCAGGTCGTGTATGCAGCACCTGGCTACCTGCTCTATATGCTCGGCAACACACTGTTCGCGAGGGGCTTCGATGCGGCGAGTCTTCGGGTGACCGGCGATGCCATACCGATTGCCGAGCAGGTGGAGCGCAACACCGGCAGTCGGCGCGGCGCCTTCACAGTTTCTCAGACTGGCGTGCTGGCTTACCGTCGGCCAAGTGAGTCGCAACTGGTCTGGTTCCATCGCGATGGCCGGAGGCTGAACAATCTTGGCGCTCCGGGTCACCTGCGCAATCCCGCGCTCTCGCCCGACGGGACCCGGGTCGCGGTGTCACAGCTCGATCTGAAAACCGGCACCTGGGACATCTGGCTGATGGAAGTCGCGACGGGTCGCATGTCGCGTTTCACAGTCGATGGAGGCGTGGACGACGCGCCCGTGTGGTCAGCAGATGGAAGTCGAATCGCTTTCAAATCGGATCGTGAGGGCGGCGAGGTTCGCTTCTATTGGAAGTCGACGGACAGTACGGGCCCTGATGCGCTGCTGCACAAGCCGCCGACGATCGACCAGATCAACTACTCCCGCACACTGTACGGCTGGCTGGAGGACGGCACCCTGCTGTATGGCGCCGCAACAAGTACGACCGCCCTCGACGTGTGGCGGACATCCACCGCGACCAACGGCTCCGCTTCTCCGGTCGTGGCGACACCTTTCATCGAAGGGTTTGGCGCACTCTCCCGAGACAGCCGCTGGCTGGCTTACGCATCGAACGAATCGGGTAGATTCGAGGTCTACGCGACGCCCTACCCATCTGCCCAGGCGAAGAGGCCGATCTCCGTGGGTGGCGGAGTACAGCCCGCGTGGCGGGGGGACGGCAAGGAGCTTTTTTATCTGGCGCCCCAAGGGCAACTGATGGCGGTCCCCGTCAGGAACGGTCCCTCACTTGAAGCGGACGAACCCCGGCGCCTTTTCGAGACCGGAGTTTCCCCACTCGGGAATCCAAACTATAATCGCAACCATTACGCGGTCACATCCGACGGCCAGCGTTTTCTGATTACTCAACCGGCGGGAAACTCCTCAGCTGCCACCGTCACGGTCATCGTTGGCTGGACCGCCTCAATCAAGGGTCGTCCGGGCACCTGACACTTCGCGCCGCTTTCCTTCACAAGCCGAGGTCGCCAATGGTTAGAACATCGGCACTCGTGCTGCTCTTCCTCGCGAGCGTGGCCGGAACCGTCCATGGCCAGTTGCCGACCGGAACGCTCGCCGGCGCTGTCAGCGATCAAACAGGCGCGGTCCTGGCGGACGCGCGCATAGAGGTCGTCAATCGCCAGACCGGATCCACGCGCACGGTCACCACAGCTGCGGACGGCCGCTACACAGCGACCATGCTGCCGCCCGGCGTTTACCGGTTGACGGTGCAGGCCGCGGCATTCAAGAGGCTGGATCGCGACGTGAGCGTCGAGGCCGGAACAACCACGACGGTCGACATGGCGCTCGAGCTTGGCGAGATGGACGAGCGTGTCACCGTGGCGGGGGCGGCGCCGCTGATTCGGCGCAGCGAGCATCAAGTCGGCGGTGTAGTGACCCGCGATCAGATCGAGAGCGTGCCGCTCAACGGGCGAAACTTCCTCGAGCTGGCCAAGTTGGAGCCGGGCGTGACCAACACGACCAGGCTGGCGGACGGACGCGCGTTCGTCTCGTCATTGGGGGGCGGTCTCCAGACGATTCCACGCATCGGCGCGACGCGAGTGACAATCGATGGCGCGAACGTTACGACTCCCGGAACGATCGGCGTGTTGCTGCAAGTCTCCCAGGATGTCGTCCAGGAATTTCACCTGGCGACGGTCAATTTCGATCCGGCCAGCAGCCTCACGAGCAACGGCGCCATCAACATCGTAACGAGATCGGGAGGCAACATCTTTCAGGGCAGCGGTTTCTATTTCTATCGTGATCATCGACTCGCCGCCTATCCCGGATTGATGCGAGATCCGAAGAACCCGAATCCGTCGTTCGAGCGGAACCAGTTTGGTGGTTACGTCGGCGGGCCGCTCCGAAAAGATCGCGCGTTCTTCTTCGCCAGCGTCGAGCGCACCGACCAGGTCGGGGTCGTGTCGATCCAACCGGTCGACGAGTTTGCCGCGCTCGGCGGCATTTTCTCAACTCCGTACGACGGCGACCAGATCAGTGCTCGTGTGGATGTGCGACTGCACGCCAATCACAGTGCCTTCGCGCGCTACACCTACGATCGCAACGGCACATTCGCGAATCTCGGCCCCTCGGGCCTGCCATCGAGCTGGTCGCGGCGGACCAACCGGGCTGAACAGGGCCTGGCGTCCTTGACGAGCGTCCTGTCTCCGCAACTGGTGAACGATCTGCGATTTTCCTACTTTCCGACGACCAGCGCACTGAACGCCGCGACCGCCGAGGATTGCCCGAACTGCTTTGGCCTGGGAGCGGTGCGAACGATTGTCGACGCGACCGGCGTCATATTTGGAAGCAGCGCGAGCTCGGCGTTCTCGACCGGAGACCGCTATCAGTTGACCGACAGCCTGTCGTGGCAGAAGAGCAGCCACGCCCTCCGTGTCGGCTTCGACTGGGAACACAGCGTTGCCTTTGGCGCTCAGACACGTCCGCCGTTGGGAGAAATCATCCTCTTTTCTCCGCAAAGTGTTCGCCAGGACGCGCCGGACATTCCACTGCCGGACTCGTTCACCACCTACCAGGAGATCTGGCAGCTTCCATTCCGAAGCCTCTCCATGACCGTCGGTGCTCCGACCGTGTTGTGGGCCGGCTTCCGTACCGAACGCGTGATGGATCTGTTTCGTCTGTACGTCACCGACACCTGGCGAGCGAGCTCGCGCTTGACGCTGAACTACGGCCTGGGGTGGTCGTACGAGCCGAATGCGCTCACCCACGACTTGACGAAACCGGCGCTCCTGACACCCATCCTCGGTGCCGACGGATTGAGACCTCCGGCGGCGCAGACGGGAAACCTCTCTCCGACCTTTGGCTTCGCCTGGACCGCGACCAGCGATGGGAGGACCGTCCTTCGCGGCGGCGTGGGACGATACTTCGATCCAGCCGGCAGTACGAACGCGCAGAATCTGATCAACGAGCGGCATCTGCTCTCGCCGGTTGGCACCGGCAGTCTGACGCGGACCGGCGCGAACATTCTCCATGACGGCCGTCCACTGGAATTCCTGCGGCCGACGCCCCTGACCGGCGCGGACGTGGTGGCCATCCTTCCCTCAATCCGCGCCGACCTGCTGCAAACGCTCAATCCCGGTAATCGGGACTTCACGATTCGCAACGTCGATAGCACCAAGGAGGGTCAGAATCTCTACGACCCGGACTACGCGACGCCGTATGCTGTCCACGCGAGTCTCGGGTTCCAGCGCGAGCTCGCGCCACGCCTCGTGCTCGGCGCTGACGTGGTCTGGAAGGACTTTCACCAAACCTTCATCAATGGGATTGACTACAACCGTTGGAACGGCCGTAGCGGTCCGGTCATTCGCAGATGCTCGACGATCGCAGAACGCAACGATCCGGTGGCGATGTGTTCGAACGGTCCGATCTACTTCGACACCACCAGCGGCCGGGCCCGCTACGTCGGTCTGCTGGTGCGCCTGGAGAAGCGGCTGTCGCGCGGCACCCAATTCCTCGCCTCCTACGCGCTCGGCAGCTTCGTCGGCACCAACGGGACCGGCACCGGCACGACGGAGGCCCCCGCCGGCCGTTGGTTTGGGTTCAACAACGACAACTGGCTCGAGAACTATGGGCCGCTGCCGTCCGATCAACGCCACGTCCTGAATCTTTCGGGTTTTGTCGAGCTGCCGTGGCAGCTGCAGCTGGCCATCGGCATCTTCGCATCCAGCGCGCCGCCGGTGGCGCCCTACGTGCTCGGAATGGACTTCAACGGTGACGGGACAGTCAACGACCTGCTCCCAGGAACCTCCATCAACCAGTTCGGCGGGGCTCTCGGCAAGGACGACCTCGCCCGGCTGGTGCAGACCTACAACCAGCAATATGCCGACATGCAGACGGCCGGCGGCCAGCGAGCGCCGCGTCTGGCGTTACCCGTCGACTATTCGTTCAACGACGGTTTCTTCACGCAGGACCTGCGCCTGTCCCGTACCTTAAACCTGGGCCTCAATCGACTGCGAGCGGTGGCGTTCGTAGAAGTCTTCAATCTGCTGAATACGCCCAACCTGGTTGGATTCGGCATGAACCTTCGACAGACCGGTTCCTTCGGCCAGCCGACTGCACGGTTCAGCCAAGTGTTCGGATCGGGGGGGCCGCGCGCGTTCCAGCTGGGCGCAAGGGTGACGTTCTAACCAGCCCCGTCGAACTCTCTCCGCCTTCAGGACTCCTGTGCAATGACGCGCAGCAGGAAGCGCAACTCGTCGTCGACGTCTTCATTGCGTTCAACGGTCTCGCCGATGGTGTCTCGGAGGGTCGCTCGGTAGTCCTTTCTCAGCCGGTGGACGGCCACCCGCAGGGCGCCGGCGCTTATCCCGGTCGCCGCGGCCAGCTCCTCGTAGGACGAGGGCTCGTCGCCAGTGAGGTGCGGCGTCAGCCTGACGAAGAGATCCTGACGTCCGGTCGCGGTGTACTTGTCGGCAAGTCGCGCCATCGCCCGCTGGATCAGGTCGACTGTCCAGCGCCGCTCGAAAATCAATTCCGGCGTGAGAGCGTCCGGCAGCTCGCGCTGGTAACGGTCCTCGCCGGCGCCGAAGTCGAGTGGCACGTGGATGAAGTCGCCGCCACGCTTGCGCGCGTGCTTCCAATCATGCTCGTTGAGGATGAAGTGGCGCAGCGATGCGAGGACGAACGATCGGAATCGCCCCCGCTCGGGGCGTGCGTCCTTCAAGAAGTGCTTCTCGAGGACCCTCGTGAAGAACGCCTGCGTCAAATCCGACGCATCGTCGGTCGAATAGCCCGATCGCCGCACGTAGGCGTAGGCGGGATACCAATACGCCTCGCACAGCTCAGCCAGGGCCGTGCTCGACGCTGGTGAGACACCAGCCGCGGCAACCACGAGGCTCCAGCGCGTGGTGGCAAAGCGATGACGGCTGCGTTCGGCTGAGATCATCTGTCCCGTCCTTTTTCCATGCTCCGTTAGCAGGAAGAGAAGCAACCATTGCCAAGTGTTACAGGGGGGGCATTCAGCCAGCTCGCCGGGCCAATATTTCGGCGAGCTGGCTGGCCGACTCCCTGCCATCAACGAGGCCACTCAGATCGCTCAGGACCTCGGCCAGCAGCGCGTGCAGCTGCCGCTCGTCCTGTGCCTGGGTGGCGATCTTCACCCCGACGACATCACCTTCATCATTTTGGAGGGCGGCAACGATCCCGGTATCGAGGACGAATGGAAACGGGCCCTCGTCTGACTCATTGACAATGATGTTGGTCGGCTTGAGCGAGCCGTGGGCGATGCCGTGGCGGTGGAGATCGGCGACGAGCGAACAGAGATGCGCGGCAACGTGCACACGGTCCGAGACCTCGCCGCGGCGCCGGATCAGATAGTCGCGAAACGCGGATCCGGCCACGTACGACGCGACTACGAATGGCTGACCGCTACCGGTGATGCCGATTTGCACGAGCTCGGGAATGCCAGGGTGTCTCAACGAATCGAGCGCGATCCCGGTCTGTCGCATGCGCTCGCAGAATCGCTGCGGGTCGGTCGCGACTTCGATCACTTTGACCGTCACCAGCTGCGGGTCATCGTCGGGTCGGACAGCCAGGTGCACGATTCCGTGCGGCCCGCGGCCAACCGGGCCCACGAGCCGCGCGGCTGGCTGGTCGTCTATCGTCGCGCTCAGAACCGGCGCAAGTGCAAAGCGCAGGAGGCAGGCGGGGCACAAGACGATACCTGCGTGCTCGACGGGAACCGCAGATCCGCAGGCGCAGGCCACCAGCTCAGGCCCTTCTGTACGCGTACCCGGTGGACGGCGGCTCGACACGCAGGCCAGCGGCGATCTCGCGCACCAGCGTCTCCGCGTCCGGCGGACGCTCGGTGGGATCGATCGACAGCGCACGATTGAAGACGCTGACGCATGCGGGCAGCGTGTCTTTCAGCGAGTTGCCGGGGCGCCACGGGCCGACGTCAGGCGTCATCGTCGACATCGGTGGCCGGCCACTCAGCATCTCGAGGGCCACGACCGCCAGGCTCCAGATGTCCCACGCCTTCGACGGCGGCTCGCCGCGCCGCTGCTCGGGCGACATGTACTCGAGGGTTCCGAGCAGAATCCTGTCGCCGGTCTCTCGTCGTCCATTGACAGTCGTGGCCAGGGAAAGTGGCTTGGCGATCCCGAAGTCCAGAACCTTTGCCACCATGCCGCGGCCGCTGTCGACGAGGAAGATGTTCTCGGGCTTGAGATCGCGATGCAGGAGGCGGAGCCGGTGCGCGGCGGTCATTGCCGATGCGACGTCCTCGAGCATTTCGAGAGCAGCTGGCGGTTGGATACGGCCGTCGGATTCGAGCAGCTGACGGAGCGTACGGCCGACGAGCAGCTCCATGATCAGATACGCCTGGTGGTTGCCAATCCTGCCGAAGTCGAAGACCGTCACGACATTGGGGTGATCGCGCAGGCTGGCCAGGATCTTGGCCTCGCCGAAGAACCGCTCGAGCGAGCCGTCTTTCGCGATTACGGCGTCGCCGATCACCTTCGCGGCTACGTCGTGATCGAGCGCGAGATCGAACGCCTTGTAGACGGTTCCCATGCCGCCCGCCGCGAGACGCCGGTCCAACCGATAGCGGCTCAACAGGGTTCGCGGGAGGGCAGTTGCAACAAGAGGACGGCTGTGCGTGCTGCAGGTACGCGTGCCGGCGTCGAAGCAGGCGCCACACTCTGGACATTCATCGAGGGTGGGCGATTGATCGCGGGGCGGTACCGATCGCGCCGCCAGCAGTGACAGGTTGTCGGCGATCGTGACCAGCACGCCGAAGTCTTCGTCGGCATACGGTTCGTCGGATCGCTTCGGACCGAGCACCAGAAGCGCATGGAGTTCCTCGTCAGAGGTGACGATCCTGATGAGCGCGTCGATTCCCGCGTTTGTGATGTACTCGCGGTCGCTGCTGGACAGCTTGCGCAAAAATGGTTCGCCTGAGTCCTTCGACGTGTCGAGTGGCTCCTCGACGATTCGCGCATGGGCTACGAGCTTGCTGTCCTCGCGAAGGTCCGGAGGTCCGGCAGCAGACGGCGCGGCTGCGATCGTCCGATACACGCGGGCCTCGGGATCCCGCACCATCAACGCGGCGAACTCCGGATACATGGCCGACTCGATCCTGGCGACCACCACCGGGGCTACGCGATCGAGGCTGCCGGCACGGCGGACCTGCTCCGCCACGTCCTGCAGCACGGCGAACGCATAGTGGCGTTCGCGGAAGAACCGCCGATCGATCGCTTTCAACCAGCGGCGGCGGTTGGCAAACACGACGAAGGCCGCAAGGATCACGCCAAATACAGGAGCCAGCGCCGTCTGAGCACTTCGTTCACGGTCTGGTCGCCTTGAAGCAGCAGATCGAGAATCAGGAGCATCGAGAGAAGCGGCACCACGGAGAGCACTGCCCTGCGCGCCAGTGCGTATTGCAGCCCTTTCCGGAGGATGAAGCTGATCTCGAACAACCGGTGTCGAAGGACGGCGTAGGCAATGGATAACGGCGCAGCAAGTAATAACAGTGCCGCGACGCCCATCCACGGCGTTGCAAAAATCGACTGTCGCTTGATTGGTGTGCCCCAGCAACCAGAAGTACACGATCATCAAGAAGCCAGGCGCGGCGCTGAAAGCGACGCCGAGAGCGACTGCGCCGAGACGGCGGCGTTCGTTCAGGTCGGTAGTTCGTCGATAGTGCCAGACGATCAGCGCCACCGCCGTCAGGAGAGACGCGGTCCCAACACCAATTAGAAGCAGACTTCTTGGCCCGACCGGGCGCAGTTCGCTTCCACGGTAGATGAGCTGCGTGGCGTGATACAGCGGCGAGGCCACAGCGGCACCCGCCACTGCCCACGTGCCTGCCTGGACGTAGCCAGCGTAGGGCAGGCGAGTGGGGAAGACCGTGACAAATGTGAGCAGGATCGGACCAACTGTGAGGCCGCTGAAATACGGAATCCAGAACAGCTCGCGGAGCCCAATCGGCATGCCCCGCCAGACGGTGGCCAGCCTGTAGGGCAGCGCGATAGTGAACACGGCGCACGTGGCCAGAAACCAGGCCGCGGCCAGCGCCCGTGGATCGCGCGGCCGTCGCCACACGATGAATAGACTCGCCATGAGTGGCACCAACTGCGCCAGCCGAAAGAAGATCAGCGTGGCTCCCGTCCGCGTCAGCCAGTAGTCGGCCGATTCAGGCGTCAGAAGGATGCTCAGGTTGACGCGCACCCCGCTGCGCTCGACGATGACGGGCATCGCCACACCGATCCGGTAGTTCGAGCCCAACGCGCCCCAGCCGTCGCTGTCGATAATGGTGAGGCCGTTGATGGCGATCAGATGGTCGCCGACCGAGATCCGCGCCTCAGACGCGGGCGTTCCGGCTTCGACCCTGGTAACGACGACCGCGCCTGCGTGGGTCGGATCCGCCTCGAATCCGGGGTTCCTGGGACGAAACACGTCGCAGTAGACGAGGAGCGCAAAGTAGGCGAAGAAAGACGCCGCGACGACGAGCGTCCACAGCGGTGGCAGCCCCGCCCAGGTGGGGAATTTTGCTGGCCCGACTCGTCTCAGTTCCGCCACGTGTACCTCAAAGGCGTGGGGCCTGTGAACAGACGGTGTTGCCGCGAATTCTGTACTTGATGGCGTGCACGAAGAGCCGACGTGCCCGGAGCAGGAGAGTGCCGAGATTATAGCCCAGACGTCGCTGCAGGAGACGCCCGGCCTTCCTGTGTGATCTAACGCAAAACTGCTTGACGCGGTACACGGTAACAGCGCTAACCATCCTGGCGGCGATCGCCTCGTCGTAGTGCACGGGCACAATACTCAGACGCCTGGGCCAAAACGATTCGGGCGCTCGGATGTATCTACCCGCTTGACAGGGCCGCGTGGTGGCCAATATAGTTGTCAGTGACAACGACATGACAACGATGGCTCGAAAAGCAGCGGAGGCGACGGAGTCACAAGGGTCAACACTCGACCGCGACGCGGTCGCGTTGCACGCCGCCGTGGCCGACCTCGTCCGCGTGTATCAGTTTCGGGATCGCGACCGCATCTGCTGCCACGACGTTTCGGTGACGCAGTGCTACGCACTCGAGACGCTCGTCGAGCACGGTCCTATCCGCCTCAGCGCGTTAGCCGAGCGGCTGTTCCTGGACAAGAGCACCACCAGCCGCGTCGTCGGCAGCCTCGTTCGCAAGGGGTATGTCGAGCAGCGCACGGACGCTAGGGATGGTCGCGCAGTTACCTTGAGCGCCACGAGGCAGGGACAACGTCTCTGTACCCGCATCACCGACGATCTCGTCGACCAGCAGAAACAGCTGTTGCAGGATCTGGATCCGGACGTCCGTGCGGGCGTCGTACAAATAATTCGCCGCCTGGCGCGCGCGGCTGATGCGAAGTTCCGGGCGGGCATTGCGAGCGACGCCGCCGCGGCGTGTTGCGCGACGGGTGATCCGACCTCCGCATGCGAGTGACTGCTTTTGGCTGATTAGTTGTTGCTAGCAATAAGTAAGAAGGTGCTCAGATGTCGACGACACACGTTCAGGATGCGGTTCGTGAAAAGTACGGGGAGATCGCTCGGTCCGTCGGCAAATCAGGATGTTGCGGCCCAACGTTGTGCGGCTGCGGCGACCCGATCACCTCCAATCTGTACTCGGACGACGAAACCGACGGCGTTCCCGCGGACGCCGTTGCAGCTTCCCTTGGCTGCGGGAATCCGACCGCCCTCATCGATCTTCAGCCCGGCCAGACTGTCCTGGACCTTGGCTCGGGCGGAGGGATCGATGTGCTGCTCTCAGCGAAGCGAGTTGGACCGACCGGCAAAGTCTACGGGCTGGACATGACTGACGACATGCTGGCGCTGGCGCGCGAGAATCAGCGCAAGGCCGGGGCGACCAACGTCGAGTTTCTCAAGGGAACAATCGAAGCGATTCCGCTACCCGATCAATCGGTCGACGTGATTATCTCGAACTGCGTGATTAACCTGTCCGCTGACAAGGACGCCGTGCTGCGCGAGGCGTTCCGAGTGCTGAAACCAGGTGGCCGCTTCGCGGTCTCCGACGTCGTCATTCTTGGTGAAGTGCCAGCGGAGATTCGCCGCAGCATGGAACTGTGGGTCGGGTGCGTGGCCGGCGCGCTTCGAGATGGCGAGTACACGGGAAAGTTGCAGGCCGTTGGGTTCGTGGACGTCGCGCTTGATCCATGGCGTGTATATCAGGTCGACGATGCGCGCGCGTTTCTGGCCGCCGCCGCCGTCGATGTCGACCGGATCGCGCCCCAGGTTGACGGCAAGGTGGCGAGCGCGTTCATCCGCGCACGAAGGCCGGAAGCGAAAACCTGCTGCGGCCCGACCTGTTGCTCGTGAAATCTCGCGCTTCCATACGGAGGAGCCGGAGTGTGGAGCGGACCATGGAACCGACAAGACTCGACGTTAGCATCGAACCGGCGAGAGGCGAGGACGGGCCAGCGATTCTCCAGCTGCTCTCTGTAGCTCGTCTGCCGGTCGACGGACTGCTCGATCATCTCGACACCGCGGTCGTGGCCCGAGTCGGAGGGCGCGTGGTTGGGTGCGCCGCTCTCGAGGTCTACCCGGACGGCGCGCTGCTGCGGTCGGTCGTCGTCGATGCCAACGCCAAGGGATTGGGGATCGGAACGCAGGTCACGACGGCAGCGCTGAACTTGGGAAACGCCCTTGGCACGCCAGCGGTGTATTTACTTACGACCACAGCCGAGGAGTTCTTCCCGAGGTTCGCGTTCGAACGCATCGGCCGAGAGCAGGTGCCGGCGGGCGTGCAGAGGTCGGTGGAATTTCGGTCTGCATGCCCGTCGACCGCAATCGTGATGAGAAGAGCGATGAGCGGGAAGGAGGGAACGTGTTGATGCCGGACTTGTCTGTCGTATGCACGTTGGGTCCTGAGGTTCTCGCGACGCGGCGCGAAGGCCTCTTAGCGGACCTGGTGCGTAGTGCGGAGACTCCGATCGCTTTGGAACTGACAGGGCCGCTCGCTACCAGGGAGTCTGTAGTGGCGCTATTGCCGTCCTGACACCGGGCTGGTTGTCATACGACTGTCCAATCCGAACCCGGCGTGACGTGGCGCGAGCCAACGCCGACCCAGAGAGCGACGAGCATAGTAACCACACTCCAGATCGCGATCGATGCGAGCGCCGTCGTATCGGGCGCAACGACACTCTGCCCCCGCAGCGCCTCCCAGAGCAGCAGGAGAAAGAGCGAGGCATAGCTCGCCGCGGCAGCCAACACCGCTTTGACGCGAGCGGCCTCAGGCACACGCCACTGCCGCAGACCGACGGCGATGAGCGCGAGCACCTGGATCGCGTGCAGGCCGATGAAATGTGCAACGCGCAGGTCGCCGTGCTCGCGGCTCCACCCTGTCACCGGCACGCCAGGGCCACCATCCGGTCCGCCAACCGAGTGCGCGCCAGAGATCGTCATCCGTACTCCGGCCCTGGCGTCCGCCAGCTGCGCTGCCGTTGGCCGAGTCATCAGCGGACCTGTCAGCGCGCCCACGATGGTCAGCGTCATCCCGAGCCGCAGGGCCCAGCCGAGCGCCTTGTCAACAAATCGCTGCCGCCACAGCGCGACGGCGACAGCGACGCTCACCATGGTCTGCAGCAGGATCGCCCCGCCCATGACGAAGAACAGCGCCGCATTGAGCGGCGTCGACACGTTGAAGTGGCTGGTCGTCCCACGCCAGGCCTGTGTGTCGATCAGCGCTACCTCCAGGACGAACACAATTGCAGTCGTCCAGCCGACGACGCGGCGAACGCGCGGCCAGTCCGACAACGATCCGAAGATCCACGCGAGGGTAAAGCTGTAAATCGCGGTGGAAACGGCGAATTTGAACGGCTTCATCCAGGCGGGCGACCCGGTGATGATGCGTGGATCGACGAGCATGGCCACGAGCGACGCGACCGTCGCGACGAGCATCAGCGCACCCACCGCCGTCAGCGGGGGGCTCGCGTGCCACAGGCGATCGAGCAGCGCGCCGGCTCGAGGCTCTGCAACAGATCGGTCGGCGCGTGGTTTGAAATTCATCAGCGTGCTCCTCTAATGTTGCCATCGTCAACATACAAATAACTCACGATGTTGACGATGTCAACACCTGTCCGTTAGGATGAGGTGGCATGACTCGACAGAAGAGGACGGCCTGCAAGCCCGTCGGTCGCTACCACCATGGCAATCTGCGGCGAGCGCTCCTCGATGAGGCGCTCGCCACCATCCGGGCAGAAGGCGTCGACGGGCTCACCCTCCGTGAAATTGGCGCCCGCTTGGGGGTCTCGCGCACTGCGCTCTACCGGCACTTCGCCGACAAGCGAGCGTTGCTTTCAGGGGTTGCCACCGAAGGGTTCCGCTGTCTGCGTCAGCAACTCGTCACAGCGTGGGAGGACGGTGGGCACGGATTCGCGGCGTTCGAGTCGATGGGGGCGGCCTACGTTCGCTTCGCCGTCGCGAACCCAGCGTACTATCGCGTCATGTTTGGCGGCTTCGTGGACCCGAAAACGTGCAAGCCCGAGCTGGCTGCTGAGGCGGCGGGCGCATTCCAGGCCCTCGTGGACGCTCTCGCCACGCTGCAACCTGATGGGATGATGCGCGCCGAGGAGACCGTGACGATGGCCAGGTTCGTCTGGGCGGTCGTGCACGGGGTAGCCATGCTCGGCATCGATGGCCAGCTGCGCGAGCCTGGTGCGGTAGACGAGCTGATGCGCTACTCGCTCGAGCGGGTCCGTACCGGCATCGAGGCCGTCACTGCTTCGCCAACGCCATCTTCATCTCGGCCTCGTGGTCGACGACGTGCTCGCCGCTCACGTCCACGATGACGCGGTGAATCGTGCCAGTGAAGCTGAATGGTGGCTCGTACTCGGGTGTCACCGCCGCGCCCGTGTCGGCACCGACGAGCATGGCCCCTCCTTGCGCCAGACGGATGGGCGTCGTCACCGGCAGGTGGCCTTTGCCAACCTCCTCGCCGTCCACGAGCAGCGTCACATCACCCGGCGCGCCCTTCCCGTTCTTCGGATCAGGCTTGCCGGTTGGTCTGAACTCCATGCTCAGGAAATGCCTGCCCTTGGGCAGCGCCGACGCCGACCTGACGTGGTAGTGCTCCAAAGCGACGTAGTTGTGCACGAAGCACAGCTTTCCCTTCTGAACATAGAGTGAGATGCCGCCGTCGTTGCCGCCCATGCTCAGGAGCACGCCCTGGGCTCCGCCGTTGGGAATCTCGACCTCCGCATTGATCGAGTATGGCCGGTTGAGGATCTTCGGCGCGGCGGCCGCTGGAATGGACTGCGTGCCGGGGTAGAGCACGTAGCGACTACGGTTGACCGCGATCTGCGGGCGCTCCTCGGCGATGCGTTGCGTGCCGCGGCTGTCGATCGGCAGGATGTTGTACTTGCCGGCCTCGTTGTACCAGAGACCGATCATCGCGATGAGTCTCGCCCGCTCCTTGTCTGCGAGGTTGTTCGTTTCCGCCACGTCTTCGGAGACGTGGTAGAGCTCCCACCCGCTGGCGTCGAGCTCGTTCAGCATCTCGGCCGTGATCGGATCCCCAAACTTCCGACCCGATTCCTTAAACGACGGGCCGGGCCATGGGCACACGGCCCGCCAGCCGTCGTGATAGAGCGACCGGTGGCCCATCATCTCGAAGTACTGGGTCAGGTGCCGGCTCGGTGCTTTCGGATCGTCGAAGGTGTCGCGGAAGCTGACGCCTTCGATCGCCGATTGCGTCACGCCACGGATCGTCGCCGGCGCCTCGACCCCGAGCGCGACTAGCACGGTCGGGACCATGTCGATGAGGTGGGTGTATTGCGAGCGGATCTCGCCGCGCGCCTTGATGCCTTTCGGCCAGCAGACGATGAACGGGTCGGTCGAGCCGCCGCGATAGGTTTCGCGCTTCCAGCGGCGAAACGGCGTGTTGCCGGCGTGAGTCCATCCCCATGGAAAGTGATTGAAGAGCTTCGGTCCGCCGATGTCATCGATGTGTTTCAGCCCGTCCTCGACCGTGTCGGTGACGTTGTTGAAGAAGCGGCACTCATTGACCGAGCCGGTCGGCCCGCCTTCGGCGCTCGACCCGTTGTCCGAGATCAGCATGATCAAGGTGTTCTCGTACTCGCCTATGTCCTTCAGGAACGTGAAGAGCTCGCCGAGGTAGTGGTCGGTGTGCTCGAGGAAGCCGGCAAAAACTTCCATCATGCGGGCGAAGAGCCTGCGCTCATCGGCGGAGAGTAATGTCCAATCCTGAACGTCCGGATCGTGCCGGGAGAGAGCGGCGCTCGCGGGGATGATGCCGAGCTGTTTCTGCTTCTCGAAGACCTGTTGCCGATACACGTCCCAGCCGGCGTCGAACTTGCCCTTGTACTTGTCCGCCCACTCCTTTGGCACGTGGTGTGGCGAGTGCATCGCGCCTGGCGCGAAGTACATGAAGAACGGCTTGGTCGGCGCCACCTGCTTGGCGTCGGCGATCATGGCCTTCGCCTGCTCGACCAGATCCGGCGTGAGGTGATAGCCCTGCTCCGGCGTCGCCTCGGGTTCGGTCTGCGAGTTGTCACGGACCAGCTCGGGATAGAACTGATGCGTGTCGCCACCGAGGAACCCGTAGTAACGCTCGAACCCGCGGCCGAGCGGCCAGCGATCGTACGGGCCGGCAGCGGTCATGGTTTCCTCGGGGGCGAGGTGCCATTTTCCAACGCAGTAAGTGTTGTAACCCTGGCCCTTCAGGATCTCGGAAATGAATCCGTTCTCGAACGGGATGTAGCCATCCGATCCCGGATACCCAGTGGACCCGTTCGTCAGGCAGGCCAGGTGATTGGAGTGATGGTTGCGCCCAGTGATGATGCACGACCGCGACGGCGAACAGAGCGCCGTCGTGTGCATGTTGGTGTAGAGGAGGCCGTTGGTCGCCAGCGCGTCAATATTCGGCGTGGCGATCGGGCTTCCGTAGCAGCCGAGATGGCCGTAACCCATGTCGTCGATGACGATGAAGAGCACATTGGGCGCTCCCTCTCTAGCGCGCATGGGCTGCGGCCACGCGGGTGTGGATTGATCGGGCGTGCGCCCGATGATGCCGGGAAAGGTCGAGCCGGGCTTGTATTCTGTGAGCGACATGACGGTCCCTTGGGGTGAAGAGGTTTCGATCCAGCGGCGGAAATTACAGCCGCTTCAGCGGTGGGGCGGTCCACCGCCCGTCGAGAGCCTCGGGCTTTGGCCAGTACCAGCCGGAGCACCGTGAAAAAGGGTCCCTTCGGTGCTGGAAGCCAATTGGCCTCTTTGTCCTTGCCCGGCGACTCGTGCTGCACGTACAGCGTGACGCCGCCGTCTGCGTCTTGCATGAGCTTTGGCAGCATCGGCGAGTTGATCAGGTAGCGGTTCAGCGGATTGGCCGAGAGCAGGCTTGCCGGAAGCTCATACAACGTCAGCGACCAGAACGCGTTGACTGGCGGTAGTTGATTTGGAGGAAAGCGAAGCGCATAGCGGTTGGCCGCGGCGTTGGTTGGCCGACCCTCACCGTCCACGAAGTAGACGGGGTACATCGCCTCTTCCTTCGAGTTGCCGTAGATGCCGAGCACCGCTGCCGCCATGCGATCGATGTAGCTACCGTTCAGGTGCGCGCGGGTGCCGAACCCGTCGCCGCTCGTTCTCTTGCCAGTGTCGAGCTGCGTTTCCTTGTAGTCCTTGAACGCCTTCCATGCGTCGGCCATGCCGCCTTCGATCGCCGTCCGCATCTCCGCTGAGAGCGCCTGGCCGGCGAACGTCTGACCGGCGCCGATGCCGATTCTCGCGAAGCGCGTCATCAGTTCCACCTCGGAGGGATGGGTCGGGCAGAATCGCAGGACGAAGTTCAAGAGGTTGAAGAACGCGAGCGACGTCTTCTCCTCTTCGGCGCTGATGGGCTTCCGGAAATTGACCGCCGCAGCGGAAGGGGCCGGCTGTCCCAGAAACGCCGACAGGGTCTGCACCTTGTACCCGGCCTGGATCGCTTTGACATTGTCGATGTCTGCGGGATCGAACAGCTGCGTGCGGAAGAGCACGAAGACAAAATCCGTTTCCGACTGAATCAATGACGTGGTCCCGTCCGGCTTCGTGCCCTTCCATCGTGGCCCGGCCAGCAGGAATGTGCCGCCCCCGCTTCCAGTGGCGCGACTGCCGACGTACGCCAAGTTGAACGTGTATTGATCGATGAACTGCAGCGAGAAGTAACGGCCCTTCTCAATTGACGGCACCGTGATCACGATCGGTTCGGCGCGCAGGTCCGCGCCGACATACGAGTACGGCGTGTCAGAGTTCGGCGTCTGGATGGCTTTGTCGTCGGGCGTGTAGACGCGCGCGTTGTTGTAGATCTTGTTCCAGGACGTCTTGAATTCCGGGCTGTTGCGATCGGCGAAATACGGGTACTGGATGCGATAGTTGTCCACCAGCGGGAAGCCATAGATATAGGCATCCCTGGCGATGGCGCGGGCTTCAGTGGGAGTGATGGCGGGTGCAGTTGCCATGGCCTGTCTCCTTCGAACCTTGCGCAATTCGTGGGCGCTTTTCGTTCGTGCCGGCTCCCGAACCTCCCGCGATGCCTCCACGGCATCTCGCGGATCGTGGGAAAAAGATGAGTCGGCGGGCCCGCAAATCTCAAGGAACTACGGGAGGCCGAACGTCCGCGCAGTATCTTCGAGAGCACGACATGTGCCACCCAAACTTTCTTGCGGAGCCCAACGAATCACGCGATACGCTGGAGCGTGCCGTACCGTGTGGACCTCTGCGATGGCGTCGGCGATGCGCTCGATCGGCTCGTCGAACTCGGCGCGCTTGATGCCGAGGAATCGCACGATGGCGGGATCGCGGCGCTGATGCCTGACGGCGTCGCGCCGGAGCAGATCGCCGGCGCGCTCGGCGTCGACGTCGGTGAGATCTCCGTCTCTTCGGCCACGGGGCGCGACGCGGGATCCGTTTGGGTTCTCGCCCCACACCCCATTTCGATCGGACGTCTCCGGATTGTTCCGGCTCACGCCGCAGCGGAGCCCGGCGCGCTCCGATTGGTCGACGCCGCAGCGTTCGGCACGGGACTCCATCCGACGACTGCGCTCAGTCTCGAAGCGCTCGAGGAAGTCGTGCGGATCGCTCCTCCGGATTCTGTGCTCGACGTGGGGACAGGTTCGGGCGTACTTGCGCTCGGGGCATTGATGCTGGGTGTGCCTCGAGCGGTCGGCATCGATACCGACGAAGAAGCGTTGCGCGTCGCCTCGGAGAACGCGCGCATCAACGCGCTCGACCGACGCTTGCAGCTGGCACGCGGCGGTCCGGAAGCGGTGACGGGAACGTGGCCGCTGGTCCTGGCCAACGTGCTGCCTGCTCCGCTCATCGAGATGGCGCCGGCGCTCGTGCGGCGCGTTGGTCATCAAGGACAGCTGGTGCTCTCGGGGATTCCTGCGTCGATCGAACGCGACGTTGCCCAGGCATACCGCCATCTGGGCATGCGACGGATGCGCGTAGCATCACGTACCGGCTGGGTCGCGCTCGTACTGCAAGCCTCTTGGTGAGCCTGGATGGACGCACCTTGGAAAACCGTAGACCCTCGCCCAGTGTCATGAAGTAGACTCGACCGCGGCGGTCGCCGCGGTCGCCGAACCTGGTCTTACCAGGCAGGAGGTTGACGTGATCCGAACCACTCTCGTTTCCACGGTCCTCGTCGCAACGTTGCTCGCGCCTGCGTCGGCGCCTGCCCAGGTCACAGCCGCCGATGTGGCGTCATTTCTCGGCGACTGGACGCTCGCGATGCAGGGTCCCAACGGCCCGGGCACGTTCAACCTGTCCGTGAAGGTCGAGGACGACAAGGTCGTCGGAGAAATCGGCAGCGATGCCCTGCCGACGCAGAAGGTCACCAGCATCTCGAAGACTGAGAAGAGTCTCGTCGTGAATTACTCCTTTCCATGGGAGGGCAATTCGATCGACGCAGTCGTGTCGCTGACGCCGGACGCCGACGGGAAGGTGGCCGCGCAGATGGACTTCGCCGGCGGCGCCTACACGATGACCGGGACCGCCACCAAGAAGGAAAAGGCAAAGTGATGGTATCGTCCCGCGCATGACGGGATGGGTAGCGTCGGCCGCCGCCTTCGGATTGCTGCTCCAGGCCGCGTCGCCCGCCGTGCCGGGGCTCGATGCGATCGCCCGCGACATCACGGCTGGCGTCTACGGCAACGTGGACCGGCTCTACGTCGTGCGCAAAGGCGATGTAATCGCTGACCGACGCTATCCGCGCGACTATCGCGCGATCAGCCACGGCCGCGTCGGGCCGATCGGGTGCGGCGACGGCTGCGCGGACGCGAACTGGAAGCACGAGTTCAACTACTTCGATCCAGACTGGCATCCTTACTACAAGGGCCGCGATATCCACACGCTTCAGTCGGTCACCAAGTCGATCGCCGCCACCGTCATCGGCATCGCGCTCGGACGCGGTGAGATTCGCACGCTCGACCAGCCATTTCTCGAGTATTTCACCGACAAGGATCTCGCGCGTATCGATCCGCGGCTTCGCACGGCGACGATTGCCGATGTGCTGACGATGCGGTCGGGCATCGAGTGGCATGAGCAGGACCGGCCACTTGACGACACCAACACGACGATACAGCTCGAACGGAGCCGCGACTGGATCCAGTTCACGCTCGATCAACCCATGGATGCGGCGCCCGGCACCAGGTGGGCGTACAACAGCGGCGGCAGCCAGCTGCTGTCGGGCATCATCCGCCACGCGACTGGGCGCTTCATCGACGACTACACGCGCGAACACCTGTTCGCGCCGCTTGGAATAACCGATTTCTACTGGAAGAAGACTCCGACAGGCCACCCTGATACCGAAGGCGGGCTGTATCTCTCCGAGGCTGGTCTCGCGCGTATCGGTGAGCTGTATCTTCGCGACGGTGTCTGGAAGGGTCAACGGATCCTGCCGGAGCGCTGGATGCAGCAGGCCACCGCACGTCAGGTGAAGAACGTCGCGCCAGGATGGGATTACGGCTATCAGTGGTGGATTACGTCGCAGAACGGTGTCGACGTCTGGGCTGGACGCGGGTTCGGCGGGCAACTGCTGCTGGTGATTCCGGCGCGCGACACCGTGGCCGTGTCGTACGCGTGGAACGTGTTCGGCACCACTGCACGAAACCTCGTCCCGCCGCTCATCGCGGCGCTCACGGCCCTGCCGTGACCACCGAGAAAATGCTGGAGCCGTACCAAAGATGACTAGTGCCACGGATCACACGGAGAACACGGATCGAGTTCATGAGATGGCTTCTAGATTCAGAATAATTGCCCTGGTCGTTGTTGTGTCGTTAGCCAGCGTTGCCGCCGGCCCGGCCATGCTTTCGGCCACGGCGTCCGCCGGTCAGCAAGCGACGTCCAAACCAGCCGCGGCCGTGGTGGACGGCGTCTCGCGGGAGCGGCTGAAACGCCTGGATTCGGTGCTGCAGGAGCACGTCGATCAGAACCGGATTGCCGGCATCGTTGTCCTGGTGCTGCGCGATGGCAAGCCGATTTACGAGCGAGCGCTGGGGTGGAGCGACAAAGAAGCGAATCGCCCGATGAAGGTCGATTCGATCTTTCGCATTGCCTCGCAGACCAAGGCGCTCACGAGCGCGGCCATCCTCGCCCTGATGGAAGAGGGACGGCTCACGCCAAACATGCCGGTGAGCCGGTTCATTCCCGCGTTCGCGAAGACGACTGTGGCCGTGAAAGGCGACGCCGGTGCGTCAACCATGCCCGCGCGCCGCGCGATCACGATTGCCGATCTGCTCACGCACACGGCCGGCATCTCCTACGGCACCGACAGCCTGGTCGCGGCGGACTACGAGGCGAAGGGATTGGGGCCCGCGGCCGGGTTCGGATGGTACACAGCGGACAAGGACGAAGAAACCTGCGTCACGATGGAGCGGCTGGCGACGCTGCCATTTATGGCCCAGCCAGGCGAATCATACGTCTACGGCTACAACACCGACATCCTTGGCTGCGTCGTCGAACGCGCGTCGGGCATGCCCCTGGACCAGTTTTTCGCGGAGCGGATCACCAAGCCGCTCGGGATGAGGGACACGCGGTTCTTCCTGCCAGCCGCCGAGCGGGATCGCCTGGCGACGGTGTATGCGAGCGGACCGGATGACACGATTGTTCGCGCACCGGACGGCGCGCGAGGGCAGGGACACTATGTCGACGGGCCGCGAAAGAATTTCGCCGGCGGCGCCGGGTTAGTCTCCACTGCACGCGACTACGCGAGGTTTCTCGAGATGACACGCAACGGCGGCACCCTCGGTGGCGTGCGGATTCTCTCGCCGCGAAGCGTGGCCCTCATGACGACGAACCAGAGCGGCACGCTCCACACGGCCACCGGTCTCGGATTCGGTTTCGGGTTCGAAACCGTAGACCGATATGGCGCGCTCGGCTTGAGCTCGGTCGGCGCCTATCGGTGGGGAGGGGCATACGGGTCGAATTACCTCGTCGATCCCGACGCCAGGCTCGTGCTCGTCTACATGATCCAGCAGATGCCGAATCGCACCGATCTCGGTCAGCTGATTCCGGCGCTGGTCTATCAGGCGCTGACCGATCCACCGCGGACGAAGTGACCCGACAGCCCTAACTTTACCGGCCGGTCAGTTGCTCCAGGTGATCGGGGTATCGAGCGCCCTGGACCGTAATCTGTGACGCGGCTCGCTCGATGTCGCGCAGATCGTCGGGCGAGAGCTCGACCGCGGCAGCGCCGATGTTTTCCTCGAGCCGATGCTGCTTCGTTGTCCCGGGAATCGGTACGATCCAGGGCTTCTGCGTCAGCAGCCAGGCGAGCGCGATCTGCGCCGGGGTCGCGCTCTTGCGCTTGCCGATGTCGGCGAGCAGAGCGACCAGCGCCTGGTTCGCCTTTCGCGCTTCCGGCGCAAACCGCGGGAGGATCGCGCGGAAGTCGGTGCTATCGAAGGTCGTGTTCTCGTCGATCTTCCCGGTCAGGAAGCCCTTGCCGAGCGGGCTGTATGGCACGAAGCCGATGCCGAGCTCTTCGAGTGTCGGCAACACTTTCTCTTCGGGCTTTCTCGTCCAGAGTGAGTATTCGCTTTGCACGGCGGCGACCGGCTGTACCGCGTGCGCGCGGCGAATCGTTTCCGCGGCCGCTTCCGACAGGCCGAAATGCTTGACCTTGCCCTGCTGAATCAGGTCCTTCACTGCCCCGGCGACGTCCTCGATCGGCACATCAGGGTCGACGCGATGCTGATAGAAGAGATCGAGCACCTCGACCTTGAGCCGCTTGAGCGACCCCTCGGCGACCTCTTTTATGTGCTCCGGCCGGCTGTCGAGGCCAATCCATTTCGGTCCTCCGGCAGGGTCGAGCTTGAAGCCGAACTTGGTCGCGATGACCACCTGGCCACGGAAGGGCGCCAGGGCGTCGCCAACCAGCTCTTCGTTGTTGAGCGGCCCGTAGACCTCGGCCGTGTCGAAGAACGTGACGCCCCGTTCGACGGCGGTCCGAAGCAGTGAAATCATCGCGTCTCGGTCGGGCGCAGGTCCGTAGGAAAACGTCATCCCCATGCACCCAAGCCCGAGTGCGGATACTTCCAGGTTGCTCTTGCCGAGTTTGCGCTTCTGCATTGTTGTCCTCGCGGCCGCCAGTCTTTCTCCCCTGGAGGCATCTTCCTGTCTAGAGTAGCGACTCTTCGAAGGCCCGGGTAGTCGGAAAGATCGGCAAAGGTTGGTGAGTACTGCCGACACCGTTGACACATGCTTGTGCCGAGGCAGGGAGATTGGTTCGCCGGGCGGTGGCGCCCATAAAGACGAGACGGACGGTTGCCACGGTGGATCCGGACGGAGTCGTCGGAGACGAGTCCTCACAACCGAGCATTGCGAGACTCACCACGACAGCGACGGCTCTCCCGCACATGCCATCAGCATACCGACAACAGGCGACCTCGTCATGGAGCTGTGCGAGGGTCAGTCGCTCGACTGCCTCGCGCCAGCAAATCGACCAGGACCATTGTGCTGATGATCTGTATGAGGATGACGGTCACGACGACCATCGGTCGATTCGCCAGGTAGCGTTCGGCCAAAACGCATTGACCCAAATAACTTTGTATCGTAAAGTTAATTGACGCGTTTGCTCCGATCAGATGTGGCGAGAGGGTCGATGAAGCCTGTGAAGCGAGTGGCCGTTGCGAGCGAGCGAAGCGAGCGAGCCACGCGCCCGGAGCGAGCCGGCGCAACGGCGAGCGAGGGCGCGTGTCGGGGAGTCCGAGGGGCGAAGCCCCTCGGAGAGACATGATTCGCACGCAGACCTGGCTGGCGCTGATCGTCGGGGCCGTCGGCCTGCTGCTTGCGGCCATTCTGGGGATCTGGACGTTCGCGAGCGCCACGGCAACGCCGCTGCACCCGAACCCGCAGGAGGTGCCATCCGTGACGCGTTCGGCGCCGCCGCTAAAGTGGACCGACGCAGTGGAGCAGGGGCGGCAGATCGTCCGTGCGGGTTTGATCGAACAGAACCTGCCAGGACTCTCGGTGGCGGTCGGTGTCGGTAGCGACATCGTGTGGGCCGAAGGCTTTGGCTGGGCGGATCTCGAGAACCGGGTGCCCGTCGCGCCAGAAATGCGGTTCAGGATCGGCACCGCCTCCACGGCACTCACTTCGGCCGCGGTTGGCCTGCTGCTGGAACAAGGCCGCCTGAACCTCGACGATGAGATTCAGATGTACGTGCCCGCGTTCCCGAAGAAACAGTGGCCCGTGACAGTGCGCCAGTTGATGGGGCATCTGGCCGGCGTCAGGAACGACGGCGGCGACGAGGGCCCGCTGCTGTCGGCGCGCTGCGAGCGGCCGGTCGAAGGGCTGCAGCCCTTTGCGGAGCGTTCGCTGCTGTTCGAGCCTGGGGCCCAATACCGCTATTCGAGCTACGGCTGGATCCTGGTGAGCGCGGCCGTCGAAGCCGCCGCGCACGAGCCATTCCTCACGTTCATGCGGAAGCAGATCTACGCGCCGCTGGGCATGGACGACACGAGGGCCGACTCCGCGACCGAGCCCATCCCGGATCGGGCGACGTTCTACTTTCCGAGGTTCGCGGCGGATCCCCGCTACGGCCTGCACTTGATGCGGCAGATCGACTATTCCTGCTACGCGGGATCCAGCGTATTCCTGTCCACCCCGTCCGACCTGGTGCGCTTCGCGATGGCGACGAACAGCGGCAAGCTGCTGCAACCCGCCACGGTGCAATTGCTCCAGACGTCACAGCGACTGACCTCGGGACAGGAGACCGGTTACGGTCTTGGCTGGGACCTCGAAACCGCCACGCTGGCCGGCAAAGAAACGCCTCTGGTCGGCCACGACGGGGAGTCGTTGGGCGGGATGGTGGCGTCTTTCATGACGTTCCCCGAGTACGGAATCGTCGTGTCCGTGACATCGAACATCTCGTACGCGGACACGTACGCTCTTGCGGTGAAAATCGCGCAGGCGTTCGCCGGACAGGCCAAAAGTCCAGCACGCAAGTGACCCGTCGGAAGGCTTGCGACTCGCGCGCCAAGCTCATCAGTGGACGCGATTGAAATCCCCATCCGCGGCGCGACTCCGCCACTTGTCGCCGGCAACACCGTCGAGGTTGTGGCGGCGCCAGCGCATCTGCTAATCTCCCCTCCGTCTGAGGCGCCGGATTCCCGGAGGGCCCATGGTGATGATGAGATGAAGCGAGGAACGAAGATGACACAGTCATTCAGCGGGAAAATGCGCGTTTTTGCCGTCGCTGCCGCGGCCATGGCAACCATGAGCCTTGCGGTGAGTGCCTGGGCCCAGCCGACGCAGACCAAGCAGTCGTTACCGAGCAAAACACCCAAGGTCACCACGACTCAGCTGAAGGGTGAGGTCGCGTACCTTCAAGGCGACTACCTTGTCGCGAAGATGGTCCCGAGCGGGACCTACAGGCTCTTCGTGCTGAAGCCGGGAAAGACCGCCACGATCGACGGGGCCGTAGTGCCGCTGAACAAAGCCCCGATCGGCACCATGCTGACGGCCAATGTGACCGTGACGGAGACGCCGGTTATCGACCGCACGATCTCGACCCTGAAGGGCAAAGTCTGGGTCGCCAGTCCGACGAGCGTCATCCTGACCCTCGAGAACGGCGAGAACAAACAGTACGATGTCCCCGCCGACATGAGGTTCGATGTGGACGGCAAGAAGCTCGAGGCGATGGAACTGCGTCCGGGCATGAATCTCACGGCGACCAAGATCGTGGAGTCGCAGCGTACCGAGGTCATGACGGACAACGTCGTCACGGGCGTCGGGCCGAAGAAGTAAGTGCATTGACGCGGGCCATCCGAGGCTCAGCTTAGGTCGCAGTCACGTCACAGTTTGGTTGTGCGCGGATCCCCGCGTGCCGCCAAACTGTTGACTTGTACGGAGAGATGTCCGAGCTTAGTCCCCTCCGCGGCTACGCCGCGCCGTCAGTTTCCTCTGTAATCACCCGCTCAGCTAGCCTCCCGATAGCAAGGTGTAGTCGATACCTTCGTCTGATAGACCCGGCATCGCGAATCTGGTCTCATCACTGGTGGCAACTGCCATGAGCTTTCAGACAGTCGAAGCCGACAAATCCAGACAGCTTGGAAGGAGTACACCGTGACCCCCACTGCTACAGAACAACGCAGCGAGCAGGCAACGGACAAGACTGCTATCCGTCCGTTTCAGGTGGCGAATGTTCCGGAAGCGGAACTCACCGAATTGCGCCGGCGCATCAATGCGACCAGGTGGCCTGAACGTGAAACGGTGACAGATGCGTCCCAAGGAGTACAGCTCGCGACGATGGAGGCGCTGGCGCGCTATTGGGCGACAGATTACGACTGGCGCAAGATCGAGGCAAAATTGAGCGCCTTGCCGCAGTTCATGACCGAGATCGATGGCCTGGACATTCATTTCGTTCACGTCCGTTCGAAACACGAAGATGCGTTGCCGCTGATCGTGACGCACGGATGGCCCGGCTCGATCGTCGAACAGATGAAGATCATCGATCCACTGACCAATCCCACCGCACACGGTGGCAATGCGTCAGACGCCTTCCACCTGGTGATCCCGTCGATACCGGGCTACGGATACTCAGGAAGACCGACCACGACTGGCTGGGACCCCGCCCACATCGCGCGCGCCTGGGACGTGCTGATGAAGCGTCTCGGCTACGCGAGTTATGTGGCGCAGGGCGGCGACTGGGGTGCAGTCATCGTCGACCTGATGGGAGTGCAGGCGCCGAAGGGGCTGCTGGCCATTCACACGAACATGGCCGGCATCTTTCCAGCCGAGATTGATGGGGCGGCCTTTTCAGGCGCGCCGGCGCCATCGGGTCTCTCAGCCGACGAGAAACTCGCTTACGAGCGTTTGCAGCTCGTGTATCAAAAGGGTATCGGATACGGTTACCAGCTGGGATTGCACCCGCAGACGATGTACGGAATCGCGGATTCACCGGTCGGCCTGGCGGCGTATTTCCTTGATCACGACGCGCGCAGCTATGAACTCATCGCGCGCGTCTTCAACGGACAATCCGAGGGCCTCACGCGCGACGACATCCTCGACAACATCACGATCACCTGGTTGACGAACACGGCGCTTTCCGGCGCCCGTCTCTACTGGGAATACTTTGGCAAAGGGTATTTCAATGCCAAAGGCGTCTCCATCCCGGTTGCCGTGAGCGTTTTTCCTGACGAACTCTATCCAGCCCCGCGGAGCTGGGCAGAGCGGGCGTATCCCAAACTGATCCACTACAACAAGCTCGACAAGGGCGGACACTTTGCAGCCTGGGAACAGCCGAAGCTCTTTTCAGAAGAGGTTCGCGCCGGCTTCCGCTCACTGCGCCAATAGTGGAGTCATTTGGATGTTGCTTCGGTGCTTCGTCGCGGATGGCTGACCACGTCGTCGACGACATGATCGCCTCCGCGGCGATTCGCGGCTCGCGGAGAGCGTCGCCCCGGTGCACGATTCATCGGCGTCACGTGCAGAGCCGCGCGGCCAGCTCTCTCGTCAGTTCGGCGGCCGAAATGTTCTTACAACCGCTGGCGTTCTGGCCAGACCACAGTGGTGAGAAATCGCTGCTGCCTTGACTCTCGGCTTTCGACCGCAGCGGCATGACAGCGGCGATTGCCAGCGGAAACGCAGGCGCCGCGGGACTGATCGGTCCGAGTTCGGCGATCAGGCGATTGACGATGCCGCGGGCGGGACGGCCGGTGAAGACATTCGTTAGCGCCGTTTGGGTCGAGCGTGGAGAAGCAAGCGCGGCGCGATGCAGGGGCGTCGTCGTGGTTTCCGGGCAAAGCAGATACGCGGTGCCGATCTGAACGGCGGCTGCACCCAGCGCGAGGGCGGCGACCACGCTGCCGGCGTCCGCAATGCCGCCGGCCGCGATGATCGGGACGCTTACTGCCCGAACGATCTGTGGCACGAGCGCGAACGTGCCGACCTGTGTTGTCAGATCATCCGACAGAAACATTCCGCGATGACCACCGGCTTCGACGCCTTGCGCGATGATCGCGTCGACACCCTGCGCCTCGAGCCAGCGCGCCTCGTCGACGGTAGTCGCCGATGAGAGGATCGCCGGTCGCCACTGTCTGACGCGGTTGAGGAGCTCCTTCGAGGGCAGCCCGAAATGAAAACTCACGACGGGCGGCTTGAACTGGGCCAACACGTCAGCGGCGGCATGATCGAACGGTGCCCGTCCGGGTAAAGACTGGATGGCCTGTAGATCGATACCAAGCTCGCGATAGTACGGCGCGAGCATGTCACGCCATCGAGCCTCGCGGTCTGCATCTGGAATCGGCGGTGTGTGGCAGAAAAAATTGACGTTGTACGGCGTCGATGTGTGCGTCGCGATTGTCGCGATCTCGTCGCGAAGGCCGTCTGGCGTCAGCATCGCGCCTGGGAGCGATCCAAGGCCGCCGGCGTTCGACACCGCAATGGCGAGGGCGCTGCCCTGAGCGCCGGCCATCGGCGCTTGGATGACGGGAAGCGCCGTTCCGAGCAATGACGCCATCGTCGACGCACTCACATCGCGATTGTACGTCGGCGGCCAACATGGCCGGTGCGAAGCTCACCTGGCGATCAACGGCGCGCGGGATCGTGCGGAATGATGATTTCGCGACGCCCGAAGAGGTAGGCGTCAATCGAGTGCGCACCGGGGCCCAGCAGAGCCAATGCGAGGCCGTCGGCGATCACCAGAATGGCTGCCAGGCGGTCCATGCGGAAGGTGGCACCGACGGGAGGGATCCACGTCATGGCGATGAACATCGTCGCCGTACTCACGGCAACCGCTGCTCCTGGAGTGAACAAGCCAACGATCAGCGCAAGTCCGCTGATGAGTGCAAAAAGCCCCAGCGCCCACGAGCCAGCCGTTGGTTCGGTGGTGTGGGCCAAATAAAGGCCTGCCTGGCTGGCGGCGGCGCCTCCTGCGATCGTCCTCAACAAGAGCAAGCCCAGTCCTGGCCAGTTGGCTGGAAACGTTGAAAAGAACCGTTGCAGTTCCGTCGCTCCTTTGATGTGGCGTTCGACGGTCGAACGGCCCCACTCTCAGAGTAGCGACGGCACCTCTCGAGCGAATCCCTAGAGGTTGGAATGTGCCCATACCACCATCGTGTTACGACGGTGCGGCGGCACGGTAACCAGCATGGGCGATCACAGCTGGATAATGCCCCGGCGGACGGCGATCGCGACTGCCGCGGTGCGATCGGTCGCCCCCAGTTTTTCCATGATGTGCTTCATGTGGACCTTGACAGTCTCTTCGGAGATCGACAGGCTTTCCGCGATATCCCGGTTGCGGTTTCCGCCTGCGACGTGCTGCAGAACGTCAACCTCCCGCTCGGTGAGCCGCTCGTCGGCAATGTGTTCCGCGAGTTGAGCGGCGATTTCTTGCGGGATGCGTTTCCGTCCTGCGTGAATCTGCCTGACCACCTCGACGAGCTCGTTTGGCGGCATGTTTTTCAGCAGGTAGCCACGGGCGCCAGCGGCGAGTGAGCGCTGGATTTCGACGTCCCCTTCGAACGTCGTCAACATCACGATTCGCGCGTCAGGAAATTCACTCAGGATGGCGCTCAACGCATCGATGCCGCTGATGTCAGGCATCCGAAGGTCCATGAGCGTCACGTCGGGTTGATGCTCCCGAAAAAGCTGAATCGCCTCTCGACCATTCGACGCCTGGGCGACCATTACCATGTCGTCCTGGTTGTTGATAATGGCGGCAATTCCTTCCCGAAGCAGCGGATGATCGTCGGCGCTGAACACTCGGATCTTCCGCTTACCATTCATGACCGATTCTCCGTTCTACCATTGGAGACGCGCCCGTGGATCTTTTTGAACAAACTGGCACCCCAAATCTTAGGCCAACCGGAGGCCTGCCGCTCGAAGGCCACATGCGCAGGTATCCTGAGCTCCACTTCGGTCCCGGCCGCCGCGCGACTGCGAATTCTCAGGCTTCCGCCGATGCGTTGGGCGCGTTCGCGCATGCCGGTGATGCCCCAATGGCCCTCGCTGCCAGCCTCGAGCACCTCGGGCTGTACGCCGCGGCCGTCGTCGCGAACGAACACACTCAGTTCCCGCGGCCCATATTCCAGCTCGATTTCGATGTGCGTCGCGCCCGAATGACGGAACGCGTTGACAAGGGCCTCGCGGCCGATTCGATAGACTTCGTCTCGAATGATCGGCTTCAGCGATCTCGGACGGCCCTCGACAATCACGCGATAGGCGGCGTCACTGACGCCAACCTCCTGCTGCGCGCCAGCGAATGCCTGCTCGAGTTCGTGAGGCGCGCTGCTCGAGGATCGCAACCCGCGAACGGCATTGCGTCCTTCGTCAATGACTCTCCCCATCAGATCCAGCACCCGACGAAGCGACGGCTTCGCTGGAGAATCCTCCGGCAGCCGATCGATGGCGACGTGTAGCTGCATGGATGCGCTGACGAATCCCTGCAGCAGCGTATCGTGCAATTCCTGCGCAATGTGTGTTCGCTCCGCAAGCCGCTCTTCGAAACGGGTGCTGAGCTGCCTCGCGACCTGGCGAACGCGGAGTCGGTAAAGACCCCATCCTGCCAGTCCTGACAACACCACGGCCGAAAGCAGGAACCACGACGTTTGCCAGAACATCGGGCGGATTTCGAAGGGCGTCGCCGCCTCGGCTCCGTTCCAGACACCGTCGCTGTTGGACGCGATCACTCGAAACCGATAGTGACCCGGCGCAAGGTTGGTGTAGACCGCCTGGCGCTCCGCTACCGGGTCGCTCCAATCGCTGTCGAACCCATCCAGCCGGTACCGATATCTGACCCGCTCTGGGACAGACAAACTCAGACCGGCGTAGGTGACCGCGAAGCGACGACGACTGGACGGAATCCGGATCGGACCGTGGACGTCGACCTGCGCGCCGTCGGCGGTCATTTGCTCGACGAGCGTGATCGCCGGTTGACCACGATCATCGGCCCGCGCTGGATCAGCCACCGACAGCCCACGAGAGAGTGCGAACCACACACGCCCGATCGAGTCCGTGACGAGGATGCGGTGTCTCTTGACCGATTCGACGCCGAGAAGGCCATCAGCCACCCCGTACTCCCTCACGTCGCCGTGCTGCAACAGGTCGTTGAGGAGCGCGGCGCGCTCGACGCGGAGCACGCGGTCGACAGCATTGATCCAGAGCGAGCCACCGCGATCGTCGGCGAATCCGAGAATAGATCCCTGAAGTCCCGCGGCCGCGGCTCGTACAGGCCTCACGCGACCAGGCTCGACAATCGCAATACCCTTCGCGGTGCCAACCCAGATCACGCCCAATCGATCTTGAAACAGAACGTTGATGTCGTTCGAGGGCAGCCCGTCTCCTGTCGCATACGTCCGCCAGCCGCCGCGCGAGAACGCGGCGAGTCCATTCGGCGTCCCAAACCACATCGTCCCGTCGCTGGCCTCGAGAATCGACGCGACTGTGTTCGATGGAAGACCATTGCTTGAGTTGTAGGTCGTGAACCGTCCGCCTCTGAACAGGCTCGCGCCGCCGCTGAGTGTTCCCGCCCACACGGCGCCGTCGCGAGAGCGGTGGATCGCGAAGACGCTGTTCTGCGCCAGACCCTGCCGCTCGGTGAAGCGTTCGGTCTCGATCGCGTCCCCGTGCAGGCGGAGGCGCGTCACACCACCTCGTTGCCTGCCGACCCACAGTTCCCCGTCGCCCCCGTGGATTGAGTACACCACGTCGTCGCCAAGCCCCGCGTGCCTGGCTTCCGTAACGATGCCGTTACGGATCCAGAACAGGCCTCCGCTGGATGGCCCGAACCATACCCGCCCGGACTCGTCAGCATAGAGGGGGCCCGCGGCGTCCGCAGGCATGCCTTGCGCAGCCGAATACGTGGTAAACACAGGATCACGCCACCGTTCGAGACCCCGATCGGTACCGACCCAGACGTTTCCATCGCGATCCTCGAAGACTGTTGCGACGTTCCAACCGGCCTCCGACGCTGATTGCACCGATCCGTTGCGGCTCAGGCGCAGGAGTCCCCGGGATCCCGCAGCAATCCAGAGGTTCGATCCGCGATCGCGAATCATGTTCACTGCAGTCGTCTGTTGAAGCGCCGCCGGAACTCCCGAACTCGTAATCTCCGTCCCGTTCCACCGTCTTACACCACGGTCGGTCCCGATCCACACCTCGCCAGCATTCCCCGGCAGCAGGCAGTTAATCTTGAGATCCGGCAGGCGCTCGGTGTGCCGGCTGACACGCTCGCCCTGAACACGGACGAGCCCGGCGTCGCGTGTGCCAAGCCAGATGTTTCCATCGCTCGCTTCGGCGATGGAAATGACGAACGACGAGCTCGGCATCGCCTTGGTGGTCGCAACCGATGCGAAGCGTCCGCTGCGGTAGGCGATTGCACCACGCGCGAGCGTGGCCAGCAGCATCGCATCGTCGCGTCCCCGCAGCATTGCGGAGACGACTGACTCCGGTGGGCCGACGTCGCGCAGAAGATTCTGGAATACACCGGTGTGATAACGAACCAGGGCGATCCCTCTGAGCCGCGCCCATAGGCTTCCATCGGGAGCTCCGGCGACACCGAGAACCGCCGGCCCGGCGCCCACCTCGGATCCCGGATCGAGCAAACGAAAGGTCAGACCGTCGAAACGAACCAGCCCCTTCTCGGCGCCGATCCAGAGATAGCCGTCAGCGGTTTGGGTGATGGCGTAGACCGGACCGCCAGGAAAGCCCGATTCGGTGGCCCATCGATCCCGCAGGTACTGCGATAGCGACCGCTCTCCGTTCCGAGCCTCGAGGCTCGGGACAAGCGCGCCGACGCATGCCAGGATGAGCGCTGCCGACAGGAGCGGCACACCAGCACTGCGGCTACGGTAAGTACTGAAACCGTTCAATGACCACCTCTAC
The DNA here is from genome assembly GCA_963773005.1 of uncultured Acidobacteriota bacterium. Lineage (GTDB taxonomy): Bacteria > Acidobacteriota > Vicinamibacteria > Vicinamibacterales > 2-12-FULL-66-21 > DATBJJ01. Next base: position 153,141 of record CAVYZR010000006.1, on the reverse strand, counting down.
GTCTTTCCGCGGAGGCTCGGGTGCGTAGCGGAAGTAGTACAGGTTCATCCGCACGCGTTCGGTACCTGGCGTCGGGACGCCCGAGGTGAATTCGTGTTGCGCCACGACGTCAGCCGCCATCGCATTGTTGCCACGCGTCGTCCTGAATGACGCGCGGCCCGGCTGCCAGCGGAACGAATGCGTGAGCGTACCCGGGGGAGCCGAAAAGCGCGCGACATTCGCGGGCACGTAGAACGGCTGAAGAACGTACTGAGCATTGGGAATGCGGCGATCGCCCCATTGGCTGATCTCGATATCCAGCTCACGATGGTTCTGATCGGCTCCCTGATCGTCCCAGGTCAGCATGCCAAGTGCGGCGGACGGGTCGAGAGACGACGTGTCTCGCACGGTAAACACGTAGGTTCCGTAGCCAAGCGCGCGCGAGAGGATGACCTCCGCGCTCGTCCAGTGGTCGTCACGCATCGCGAGCCGGAGATGTAGATGCCCTGCCGAGTCCGTCCAGGCGTTCGCCGGGTCGTAGTCGTTCTGACCCCCTCTGTCGCTCGGGATCTGACGAACTTCCCATTCGTACCCGCTGAAGGCCAGTGTCTTGGGCGGCTGCTGTTTGTACTCGCCCGTGCCCTTCATCGTCGCAACGGCGAGAACCGGGCCCCCGCTCTGCGGCAGCGAATCGGTGGTATCCGGAGGACTGAAATCCCGCTCGACGAGAAGTGCCGCGTATTCCGTGCCGAGGTGAATCGAGTTCTCCCACGTGGAGTTGGCCTGGATCTTCGTGAACGGCTCGACGGTTAGCGGCTGCACCCACCAGACGCCGCTCTTTGTGTAAACGACGACCTGATGTCCGGGGCCAGCGCCACTCACGCGTCCCGCAATCCGCCCCGTTTTCCCTGACCCACCGGCAGCCGCCTCCGGAACCGTCGTGATTACGATCGACGGCTGGACCACGCGCTCCCTGGTGTCGCACGCGGACGCAAGAGCGACGAGCACTGGCACGATCAAGCCGGGGCGAGTGGCGCGCAGCATCTGTGTGGGTTCACATTGTCTCGCAGAGCGTCACTGCTTGCACCAATACCTTCGTATTGGTCCGGGCTTGCACCAACACCTTCGTATTGGCCCGCGAGGCGGGCACCCGGCGGTCGAGTAACCCGTTCGAGTGATGAGTTCGTACAACCCAGCGGGAAAGAGGACAATTACCCGATCTTGGGATGCGGGCGCGGACCTCGCCATCTATGCTTCCCCACAGCGGCGAGAAGGCAAGGAGGCCCGACATGACAACCATAACGACCATGGGTGGCAGTCAAGCCAGGATTTCTGATGCATCGCGAGCCACGCCTGTCGTGTTCGTCGTCGACGACGACATCTCGGTGCGTGAATCGCTGGAATTGTTGATTGAGGCGTCAGGCTGGCGGGCCGAGACATTCCCGTCAGCACAGGAGTTCCTGGCTCGTCCAAGGGCTCTGGTTCCGAGCTGCCTGATACTCGACGTCGCGCTGCCGGACTTCAACGGTCTGGATCTTCAGAAGCGCATCGCCGTCGATCGGTCGGATACGCCAATCATCTTCATCACCGGGCACGCTGACGTCCACATGAGCGTCCAGGCAATGAAGGCGGGGGCCATCGAATTTCTGACGAAACCATTCGGCGATGAGGTGCTATTGGACGCCATCCATGAGGCCCTCGAGCGTAGTCGCCGTGCCTTGGAACACGCCGCGAAGCTGAAGGCGTTGACTGAGAGCTACTCGTCGCTTACGCCGCGCGAGCGTGAAGTCATGGTGCTCGTGGTTTCTGGTCTCCTGAATAAACAAGTGGGTGGCGAGCTCGGCATCAGTGAAATCACGGTGAAGGCACACCGAGGCCAGGTGATGCGCAAGATGAAGGCCGACTCACTGCCCGCGCTCGTCCACATGGTCGCAAAGCTTGGCTTACCGACCCTGACCGACTGGCCGAGCTTGTCATCGCGGGAGATGGCTTTGGCCGGTTGACACTCGGGCTCAGGAACAGCAGCAGTGGTGCTCGGCTCTAGGAGGTGTTTATGTCGCAGGCAGTCGAGGGTGTCAAGAACGTCGTTCTGGTGCACGGGGGGTTCGTCGACGGGTCCGGTTGGCAGGGCGTCTACGACCTTCTCAAGAAGGACGGCTACAACGTGTCGATCGTGCAGAATCCGACCACCTCGTTGACGGATGATGTCGCGGTCACGAAGCGCACGCTGGCGGCGCAGAACGGGCCGTCGATTCTGGTTGGCCATTCGTACGGGGGCGTCGTGATCACGGAAGCCGGCAACGATCCAAAGGTCGCGGGCCTCGTCTATATCGCGGCGTTCGCTCCGGACAAGGGCGAGTCCGTGTCGGCACTGATCAAGAACCCGCCGCCGGGTGCGCCTGTGCCACCGATCCTGCCGCCCCAGGATGGTTATCTGTTTCTCGACCGGACACAGTTCCGAGCGTCCTTCGCGGCGGATGTGAGCGCTGACGCCGCAGCATTCATGGCAGATTCGCAGGTGCCATGGGGGCTCGATGCGCTCAACGGTGCCGTCGGCGAGCCGGCGTGGAAGTCGAAGCCGAGCTGGTATCTCGTGTCGACGGAGGACAGGATGATTCCGCCCGACGCGCAGCGCGCGATGTCCAAGCGCGCTGGCTCAACGGTTGCCGAGGTCAAGGGCAGTCACGCCGTCTACGTGTCCCAGCCGCAGGCCGTCGCGGCCATCATCACGAAGGCTGCACACGGCGTAGCCGTGGCAGCGCGATAGGACGAGGAACCATTCAGCAGAGGAGTTCAGAAGCTGTCCGAAATTTGTAGGCAAACTTCGGACAGCTTCCGGGCGGCCTTCATCGACGGGCATTCTACTTGGGAAGCAGGTGGAGCGCGCCGTCTTTGGCTGCCTCCTCAGGAGTCCTGCCCTGTACGCGCGCGACGATGTAGGCGGCGTACCAATCCGACCAGTGGTGCTTCGGCGCGGTCGCTTCGTACTCGCCGTGGTGTTCCTCTGTTTCTCGCAGCAGCGCAGTCAGCGTCGCGACGTCGATGCCGAACCCTCGTCCGGGGAGCCGCGTCTTGACCTCCTGGAGCATCCAGCTGTTGCCATCCGGATCGCTGAATGAGGCCCACGAGCTGTACGACCGACCTTGCGGGTCGGGTCCTGGTGCGCGTCCGTTCGTGCCGATGACATTGAGGACGCCCTCGAAATGGAACACCTCGCTCACGTCGACGCCGTGTCCGATGAGCTCAGCGCGGGCTGCCTTGACGTCATCGACGACGAGAAACGTTCCCTGAAGTGAGCCCGGCACCGCGGCCGTGAATCCCTTGCCGAAGATGACGGAGCACGGTGAACCAGGGGGTGTCAGCTGCACTGCACGCCAGTCGTCACCGGTGGTGAAATCGGCGTCCAGCCGCCACCCTAAGCTCATGTAGAAGCGCTTGGCGCGCTCGACGTCGGACACCGGGAGAACGACGACCTCGAGCTTTGTCTCGACCGTCGCAGCCGTAGGGATTTGAGTAGTGCGTTCGTTGCTCGTCTGTGTTGTGCTCATTTAGATCTCCGTGCTGTGGAAGGCCACGCTTCGTGGACCATCGCGTGCCATTGAAGCACTACACTTCAACGCGATCAATTGGACGATGGTGTCGATCGATAGCGTAAGGGGTCGAGGGACGCAGTCCAGCCGCGGGCCTCGAGCGTATATATGATCGACGCCACCTGTCAGGTCAAGGTCCGTGACGGGATCCGTTCAGGCGAAAGGCCCAGCCATGCCCATCTTTCCAGAAGATATCTTCACCGAACCCACCGACGTCGACCCCGACACATTGACCAATCTGGGTCCGTTACGACGGCTTGCCGGCGGCTGGGAAGCGCGCAAGGGCGTCGACGTCAATCCGAAGGCCGGAGGGCCCGAACGCCGCGTTTACATAGAACGAGTCGACTTCGAGCCCATCGATCCGCAGGCCAATGGCCCCCAGCTGTTCTATGGGCTGCGTTACCACACCCACATCACCACGGAAGAAGAGGACATCACCTTCCACGACCAGGTCGGCTATTGGCTCTGGGAGCCAGCGACCGGGCTGGTGCTTCAGACGGTCGCCATTCCCCGCGGGCAGGTCGCGATCGCGTCCGGGAACGCGACGCCGCAGGCGGATCGGCTGGTGCTGACGGCCGAACGCGGCCAGACCGAATATGGCATTTGCTCCACCGCCTTCCTGGAATATGCCTTCCGGACCGACAGCTATCGCATCGAAGTCGTGTTCAACCCCGACGGATCATGGAGCTATGTCACCGACACCGTTTTGACGCTACGCGGCAGAACCACGCCTTTCGCTCACCGTGATCAGAATACGCTCGTGAAGGTCAATGAACCACAGCCCAACCCTCTCGCCAGGATCATTGCCGCGAAACTGCGCGGGTAAGGCGATACCTTCGTCCAATAGATCCGGTGTCGCGCCTCTGGTTTCATACACTCGAACAGATCAAAAGGAGGACGGCATGAAGACGACGCGAATTGTCGCGGCAGCAGTGCTGATCGTCGCAAGCGCTTTGGCGCTGGGCGTGACGCAGGCTCAGCAGGCGGGAACCAAACGAACCGACCTGCAGCGACACGATCTCAGCGCGCCCGGACGCGAGGTCGTCCAGGTGCGCGTCGACTTCGACCCGGGGTATGTCGCTCCCAGGCACACGCATCCCGGTGAAGAGATCATCTATGTGATCGAAGGTTCGCTGGAATATGAGATCGACGGCAAGCTTTCGAAGGTCAAGGCCGGTGACGTCTTGTTCGTACCGGCCGGAGCGATCCACACGGCAAAGAACGTCGGCAGCGGTAACGGGGCCGAGCTCGCCACTTATATAGTCGAGAAGGGGAAGCCGCTCCTCACGGTGATCAAGTGACGGGAATTGGGAGACGCTAGGATTGGACGTCCGACGAAGTCGGGTAGGCTGGACGCTTTTCGTGGGTGGTTATCTATGGTTACGCCCGATTCTTCCCTGACGCCTTTCGCTGCGACTGACGCTCGTCCTGATCGGACCTTTCCGACCCTCACGTCGCAGCACGTGTCCCGGATTGCGGCCCACGGACAGCGTCGCCAGACCGCGCGCGGCGAGGTGCTGGTCGCAGCGGGCGACAGAGCCGTACCCTTTTTTGTCGTCCTCAGCGGCGAACTCCAGGTGCTGCGGCCGACCGACACGGGCGAGATGCTGATCGCGAGCTACCACTCTGGGCAATTCTCAGGCGAAAGCAACATGATCACGGGTCGCAACGCGATCGCAGGGCTGCGGGTGACGGAGCCAGGCGAAGTGATTCAACTCAATCGCGAGCAACTCGTCGCGCTCATACAGACCGACGCGGAGTTGAGTGAGATTCTGATGAGCGCGTTCATCCTGCGCCGGCTCGCGATTATTGCGGGTGATCTGGGTGACGTCGTCGTGATTGGCTCGACGCATAGCTCGGGCACGCTTCGCGTGAAGGAATTTCTGACGCGGAACGGCCATCCTTTCCATTATGTCGATCTCGATCGCGATCCCGACGCGCAGGATATGCTCGACCGATTTCAGGTTGGTATTGGTGACGTCCCGGTCGTGATCTGCCGCGGCCATGCCGTTTTGCGAAATCCGACGAATGAGCAGATTGCCGACTGCCTCGGGTTCAACGAGGAGATCGATCACAGTCGCGTCAGCGATCTCGTGATCGTCGGTGCCGGGCCAGCCGGGCTTGCCGCTGCGGTCTACGGTGCCTCCGAGGGCCTCGATGTCCTCGTGCTCGAATCGAACCTGCCTGGCGGTCAGGCCGGCTCCAGCTCACGGATCGAGAACTATTTGGGTTTTCCGACCGGCATTTCGGGGCTGGACCTGACAGGCCGCGCGTACGCGCAGGCACTGAAATTTGGTGCCCACGTCATGGTGGCCAAGGGTGCGACACGCCTGGCCTGTGACGGTCAGCGTTACACGGTCGACTTGGCCGAGGGATCTCGAATCCCGGCGCGCGCAGTGATCATTGCGACGGGAGCGGAGTACCGCAAACCCGCCATCGACAACCTGTCAACGTTCGAGGGGGCCGGCGTCTACTACGGCGCGACACCGATGGAGGCCCAACTCTGCGTCGGCGAGGAGGCGGTGGTCGTCGGCGGCGGCAATGCCGCCGGGCAGGCGGCCGTCTTTCTCGCATCGACGGCGCGCCGAGTTCACATCCTGGTCCGCGGGCCTGGCCTTGCTGAGACGATGTCACGGTATCTGATTCGGCGCATCGAGGAGAATCCCGCGATCGTTCTCCATACGCGTACACAGATCGTCGCGTTGGAGGGAAACGGGCGGCTTGAACGGATTCGATGGCGCGACGACCAGACTGGCGAGATGGAGGCCCACGATATCGGCCACGTCTTCATCATGACGGGCGCTGTTCCCAATACCCGTTGGCTGGATGGCTGCGTCGTCCTGGACCAGGAGGGCTTCGTCAAGACGGGCCCAGATCTCTCGTCCGACGAACTCGCCAAAGCGAAGTGGCCGCTGGTCCGTTCGCCGTACCTGCTCGAAACCAGCCGACCCGGTATCTTTGCGGTTGGAGATGTGCGCGGCGGCAACGTCAAGCGAGTCGCGTCCGCGGTCGGCGAGGGATCGATTGCTGTCGCGTTTGTTCATCAAGTGCTTCGCCAATGATGCAGGATCGGATTAGTCCTGTTCGGCCAGCTGACCGCCGACGTTTTCTTGGGATGGCGGCCATGACTATCGCCGCTGCGCGCCTCGGCACGTTCGGCCGCCTTCGCGCTAACGGCGAGCCCCGCGAGTTGGCAGCCCTCGGCCGCGCGGCCGAGTGGCTCAACTCGCCACGCCTGACACCGTCAAGCCTCGCCGGGAAAGTCGTGCTCGTCGACTTTTGCACCTACACGTGCATCAACTGGCTGCGCACCCTTCCATATCTCCGCGCCTGGGCGCAGAAGTACCGGCAAGGACTCGTCGTGATCGGCGTGCACACACCCGAATTCACATTTGAAGGCGACCTCGACAACGTGCGACGCGCTCTGCAGCAGATGAAGATCGACTATCCGATCGCGATCGACAACGACTATGCGATCTGGACGGCATGCAAGAATCAGTATTGGCCTGCTCTTTACTTCGTCGACGCTCGTGGGCAAATTCGCGAGCATCACTTCGGCGAGGGTGAGTACGACCGCTCAGAGAAGATCATTCAACGATTGCTGACGGAAGCGGGCGCCACCGGCATCGGCGACGGCGCCGTGTCGGTCGATGCCAGCGGCGTGGAGGCGCCAGCGGACTGGGGCAGCTTGAGATCGCCCGAGAACTACGTCGGCTACGATCGCACCGACCACTTTGCCTCACCCGGCGGTGGCAAACTGGACCACCGTCGCACATATACCGCCCCTCGCCGCCTGGCACTGAATGAATGGGCGCTGGCTGGCGAGTGGACGATGGGCAGGCAGGCAACCGTCCTCAGCAGTCCCAACGGTCGGATCTTCTACCGCTTTCACGCGCGCGACCTGCATCTCGTCATGGGTCCGACACGGCCGGGGATCTCGGTGCGTTTCCGCGTGACGATTGACGGGCAGCCGCCGGGTCCTGCTCACGGCCTCGACGTGGACGACCGCGGCAACGGCACAGTGGTCGAACCGCGGTTGTATCAGCTGATCCGGCAGCCGAAGCCGATCGTCGATCGACAGTGCGAGATCGAGTTCCTCGATGCTGGTGTTGCGACGTTCGCCTTCACGTTCGGCTGATTGGAGAAGACGACATGGAGGCCAAGATCAACGGCGATAGGGAGAGTGGCCACGCCATGAACGCTGTTCAGCAATGGTTCGCGACCGTATAGAATCCGGCTTGTGTGTGCGCACTGGCTTCCGTTCGCTCTCACACTTGCCGCCCTACTTCACCAGGCGCAAGCCGCGCCACCACTTCAGCGGTTCAAGTCGTCGGTTGACGTCGTTCAGGTAGACGTCAGCGCCATCGACGGCAACGGTCAGCCGGTGATCGGCCTCACCGCTGCCGATTTCGAGTTGCGCGTCGACGGCCGTCCGCGGTCGATCAGCTCCGTGCAGTTTGTCACCGTGCCGTCCACAGTCGAGCTGCAGCGCGCGGGCAGCACGGCTGCTGTGCTGCCATACGCGAGCAATGCCGAGTCGGCGGGCGGCAGGCTCATCATGGTGGTCGTCGATCGATCGAGCATCGCGACTGGACGAGGGAAGGCGGCCATCGCGGCGGCGAGCCGCTTCGTCGGCCAGCTCAATCGCGCCGATCGCGTTGCGCTTGCCAGCATCCCAAACGGTCCACAGGTCACCTTCACCGCCGATCACGCGCTCGTGCAGCGCCGCATCCAGGACATCGACGGAACCGCGGTCGCCGACATCGGCGAGCACAATCTCGGGATCGTCGATGCGATGGCGTTCGAACGCAAGAACGACGCGGCGATGGAGACGATCTACGAGCGCGAGTGCGGAACCCCCGCCACAGGAGCCGGCGGCCGCGCCGGAGGGCAGGGCGAGGTGCGCATCTGTCAGAACACCGTCCGTTCGGAGGCAAACGTCGTCGCCGCCGATGCGCGCGAGCGCGCGCGCACCTCGATACAGGGGCTGGAGGCGCTACTCGACAGCCTGCCGCCCAGTCACACGCCGAAGATGCTGGTGCTCATCACTGAAGGGCTCGTTGTCGATCGCGAGCTGTCGCAGCTATCGTGGCTCGAGGCGAAAGCCGCGGCGGCACACGTCACGATCTATTCGCTGATGCTCGATCGCTCGCAGACCGACGCGTCGCAACGCCGGCCCGAGGCGCAGCCGGCGGCGAACCGTGCGATGCGCCAACAAGGCCTCGACTTCATCGCGCAGGCGACGCGCGGCGACGTCTTTCAGGTGTTGTCGAATTCGGACTTCGCGTTTCGACGCCTTGCCCTCGAGCTCTCAGGCTACTACCTGCTCGGCTTCGAGCCGGAGGACCGCGATCGCGGCGGCACTGCCCACACGATCGCGGTCACCGTCAAGCGGCGCGGCGTGACGGTGCGCTCGCGCCGGCAGTTCCGGATCGATCCCGGCGCGTCAAGGACGCTCGACAGCCAGGTCGTCGCCGCGCTGCGTGATCCGCTGCCGGCCGCCGAAATTCCTGTCACGCTCGCGACGTTCTCGTTCCGCGATCCGATCCACGACAAGCTGCGGCTGCTCATTGGCGCGGATATCGATCGCTCGGTCAATCCGGACGGGCAGCTCTCCGCCGGCTACGTCGTCGTTGACTTCGACGGCAAGCTGGCCGCCAGTCAGATGGACGCGCTGCAGCCTCCTGCGCATGGGCAGGCGATCCAGCACTACTTCAGTACCGTGGCCGTGGACGCCGGCAGGTACACGGTCAAGCTCGTCGTGGTTGACGATGCCGGACGGCGGGGAAGTGTGGAGATGCTCGCGGACGCGCATTTGACTGCGGCGGGGCCCCTTCAGGCAACCGATTTGCTCATCGCAGACGCGGCGGGGAAGGCGGCCACGCTGCCGCTCGCGCCAGTCGTCGGCGGGGACATCACCGGCCATACCCTGTACGCCTACATGGAGCTCTTCGCCGAGGCGGCGGATGCCCTTGGACAGGCCAGCGTCACCCTGGAGGTTGCGTCAGCCCTCGATCCGGCGAGCGTCGTCGAACGCGTGCCGCTCCAGCTCCGGGTTTCGCCGGACAGCGCACGTTTCCGGATCGCGTCCGGGCGTGTGAACATCGCACGGACTCCGCCAGGCGATTACGTCGCGCGGGCGGTGGTGGCTGTGGGCCTCGATGCGGTCGGGGAGGTGAGGCGCCCGTTTCGTATCGTGCGGGCAACCGAAGTCAAGCAGTAGCCGCCCATCATAAAAATGGGCTCGATCCCGTCGAGGGAGGAGGAAACGACGAGATCGAACCCTGCGCGCGCCTTACCAGATCAACTTGAAGCCGATCTGCATCTGCCGCGGATCGCGCACGCGCGTCGCCTGGCCGAAGTTGCCAGGAATGGTCGCGTTCGTGATGGTGTTACCCGCCGCGTCCAGCGTCACGGCCGACGGATTCATCGTCACCACGAGATCCTGGAACAGGAAGTTGGTGTTGTTGAAGACGTTGAAGATGTCCCAGCGGAACTGGAACTTCATGCCGTTCCCGAGCGGGAAGTTCTTATAGAGCGCCAGGTCGATATTGAAGTAGCCGGGGCCGGTGCAGTCCCCGCGTTCCGCGGTTCCGATCGTGCCGAGGCGGAAGCCATTCAACGTGTAGGCGTTCGGGTTAATGATCTGTTCCTGCGGACCACTCTTTGCGTTGCACGGCTCGCTCGTGACGCGGTTGGGCCGCTGGTTGTCGGTGTAGCCTGTTCCCGACGGGCCGCCGTTCAGACCAGGAAGCGAACCGGTGAAGACCGTCATCGGCTGTCCGGTGCCGGCGCCCACGATCCCGGTCACCTCCCAGTCGCCGAACGCGGCGCGCATCGCGCGTGAGTGGCCTTCGAGCGTCGAGAGCATCCAGATCGCCGAGGCGTTGAAGATGTGCACGCGACCGGTTTCCGGCCGCCCCCAGTCGAGATCGGCATTGGTGTTGTCGAGTTGCGTCGTGTTGTTGGCGAGGCCGCCGCTGCTGCTCGTCAACGCCATGTTCGCGCGCGAGCGCGACAGCGTGTACGACGCCTGCAGTTGCGACCCGCTGCCGAAGCGGCTGATGAACTGCGCCTGCAGCGAGTTGTAGTTGGATTTGCCTTCGTGATCCCAGATGGCGATGTTCGTGTTGCCGAGCACGCCAAACTGCCGCAGCGCGGCGTTTGCCGGCGTCGTCGTCACGTACTGCAGGCGATCGTCGACGCCGTTGTGGTCGCTGTCGCCGGGCAGGACCTGGTTGCCGACGTGCGTGCGCAGCAGGTTGTAGCCGTAGCTGGCGACGTAGCCGACCTCGATCGTGGCTTTCGGCCAGACCTCGTGCTGGAACATGAGGTTCCACTGCCAGTTGTTCGGCGTCTTCATGTCGACTTCGCGCCCCGAGCTCGGAGTGCCGAAGGTCGAGCTGATGCAACCGTCGCAGGGCTCCGTGGTGGAGTCGAGCGATCGAATGCCGCTGATGGTTCTGGTGAACGGCGGGTTGCCGGCGATCTGCAAGCCCGGACTCAAACGTTCGCGCAGGAAGAACTGGCCCAACCCGGCGCGCACCGCCGTCTTGCCGTTGCCGTGGACGTCCCAGGCGATGCCGAGGCGTGGCGCGAAGTTGTTCTTGTCCTGGTTCATCAGGGAGCGGTTCGGTCCGGCCGTGCCACCGACCGCACCAGCCTGCTGACACCAATTCGTGTCTGGAGGAATCAGCAAGCCGTTGCACGCGTCGGGGCCGAGGGCCGGGTTGAAGAGCGCCGGCACGAAGCTCGAGATTTTGTCGTCGTCCGCATAAGAGTTGTAGAAGAGCGAATACCGCAGGCCGTAGTCGAACGTCAGGCGCGGTGAGATCTGCCACGAGTCGGCGGCGTACATCTCGAGGTCGCGCCAGCGTTGTGGCACATTGCGGCCGGCCGAGAACTCCGAGAAGCCCCAGGTCATGTCACGAAGGAGGAAATCGGCCAGCACATTGCCGCTCGTCGAGCCCCATCCTGGCAAACCGCCAGCGCCCCAGAAGTTTGAGTGTTCGCTCGAGCCGTTGCCGATCGTGTCCTCGTTCTTCCGGTTGAAGCTGCCGAGCACGCCCGCCTTCAAGAAGTGCTTGCCGAAAACCTTCGTGTAGTCGTCCTTGATGACGTACAGATCCTGGTTGTTGAGGAACGGCGCCTCGTTCCAGAGGGCGGCGTATCCCGAGCCGCCCCAGAAGACAGGATGTCCGGTGGCAAGGCCGTACTCCTTGTTGTCGTAACCGAGAATCGGCACCAGGCGGCTCGTGATCTCGTCGCTCAGCCCGGCATCGAGCCCGCCGCGGGTGATCTCGATCTTGTTCGCCGAGTAGGAGAACTGCAACGTGTTGGTGGCGCTGTTGCCGATGGTCTGGTTGAGAGACGCGACAAACGATCGGCTCGGCTGGTCCCAGTTCGAGTCGACCGCCGGGAACGGATCGTCTCCCCACAGGTTGCTCTGAATGCTGGGCGAATTGTTGGTCCAACTATCCTGCGTGTAGCGAACCATGATTCGGCTGGTATTGGTCAGCGTCCAGTCGGCGCGGCCGCTGAACTGGCTGTAGTCGATCGGAGACGTCACCGAGGTGACCCAGTTGTTGCAGCTCCCTGACGCCGGCGTCACGTTCGGCAGGGAATACAGCTTCAGGTACGCCTGGCCGGCAGGGCTGATGCGATCTGCGGGAATACGGTTGCCGGGAAACGGCGCTCCGGTCAGCGGATCGATCGGCGGCGGCGACGAGCAGCCCGCGATTCGCGGGCCGCTGAAGTCACCGCTCCGCTCCGCCTGCGTCGGTACGAACGCCGCGCGCGCCGTGCCGCGATCCTCCAGGTTCCACTCGACGTTTCCGAAGAAATGCAGCTTGTCCTTGATGATCGGTCCGCCAATCGAGCCGCCGAAGTCGTTGCGCTTCAGCTCTTCCTTCGGCTGGTCGCTGGCTTTCAGAAAATAATTCTTCGCGTTGAACGCGTCGCTCCGGCCCGAGTAGAATGCCGTGCCGCTGAAGCGATTGGTGCCGCCCTGCGTGACGATGTTGATCTGCGCGCCGCCGGCGCCGCCGAACTCTGGACCGTAGCTGTTCCGGAGAATCTTGAACTCCTGGATCGCCTCGAGCGACGGGTACACCAGAATCGTGCGGTTCGATCCCACGTCGTTGTTGTTCGCGCCGTCGACCGACCAGAGATTCGCGGTCACGTCGCTGCCGCTGACCGAGAGGTCCGAGCCGCCGAGGAGCCCCTTGTCTTTCACGTTCAGGAAGTCGGGCGCGCTCACGCCCGGCATCAACGTCGCGAGCTGCAGGAAGTTGCGTCCGTTCAGCGGCAGCTCGCGAACCTGCTCGCCGGTGATGACGCCGGAGACGTCGCCACCCAGGATCTTGACCGGGGTTGCCGACGCCTCGACGTTGACGGTTTCTTTCACGTCGCCGGCAGCGAGCTCGAAGTCGACCGAGAAGTCTTCTGCAATGCGGAGCACGACGTTCGTGCGCGACGCTTTTTTGAAGCCTGACAACTCGGCATCGATTTTGTACTTGCCAATGGGGAGATCGGGAACCGAGAACGAGCCCGATTCATTGCTGACGACCGAGCGGACAAGCCCGGTGTCTTCGTTCGTAGCAGTCACGGTGACGCCGGGCAACAATCCCTGTGTCGCGTCTCTAACCGTGCCCCGAACCGTCGCCGTCGTGCGCTGCGCAACTGCAAGCGACGGCAGCACGAGGCCGAAGACTAAGGCGAGTAGTAGGACTTTACGCATCGACCCTCTCCGAGTGTTTCTACACTCACGGAGTGTTTTTTAAACTCGTTGCAAAAGTACTTGAAAAAAGGTAATTGCGTCATATATGAAAGTCAAGGCTTTCTAACAATTTTGTGATGACCCGGCGGCGAGCGGCTACAAGGGGGGCGGGGCAGAAAGCCCCCCAACGGCAAAGGAAGGATCGCTCGAGGGGGAGCCGCTGGAGCGGCGTGGCCGTTGGCCTGATTGGAATCGCCGCTATCTCATTGTCGCTCTGGTGGTTAGCTGTGAAAAAGCAGCCGCCAGCTCGCAACATTCTCTTGATAACGGTCGACACGCTCCGGGCTGACGCCCTTGGCGCGTATGGCAACACGGCCGCAACGACGCCCATCATCGATCGGCTCGCGTCGTCGGGTGTCCGGTTCGACGCTGCGCACGCGCACTCGGTTGTCACGCTGCCCTCGCACGCCAGCATCCTGACCGGACGTCTCCCGCCCGAGCACGGCATCCGCGACAACGCCGGCTTTCGTCTCGCGCGGAGCGAAGAGACGCTCGCTACAGTGCTGAAGGCCCATGGCTTCACCACCGGCGCGTTCGTGAGCGGCTTTCCACTCGATTCGCGCTTCGGCCTCGCCAGGGGATTCGATGTCTACGACGACAGCTTTGTTGATGCCACCCCTCGGCCGGCGTTTCTCGAGCAGGAGCGCGCGGGTCCTGACACGGTTGCGGCGGCCGCGCGCTGGCTGCGGGCGCAGACTGGCACCCGCTGGTTTTGCTGGATCCACCTGTACGAGCCGCATTTCCCATACGCGCCGCCCGAGCCCTTCACCACACGATTTGCCGGCGTGCCATACGCCGGCGAAGTCGCCGCTGTCGACGATGCGGTGGCGCCGGTGCTTGGTCCGATTCTCGACGCCGGCGCAGCTGGCGACACGCTCGTCGTGCTGACCGCGGATCATGGCGAGTCACTCGGCGAGCACCGCGAAGCCACGCACGGCGTGTTCGCGTACGAAGCGACGCTGAAGGTGCCGCTGATTCTGTACTACCCGCCGCTCCTGAAGCCGCGAGCGAGCCGTGCCTCTGTTCGTCACGTGGATATCGTGCCGACTATCCTGCAGATGCTCCAGCTTCCGGTGATGTCGAAGGCAGGGGGCCGCAGCCTCGTCGACGTGGCGCGCGGTGGAGCGGCCGATGATGCGGCCGTCTACTTCGAAGCGCTCTCGGGATCGCTCAATCGTGGCTGGGCGCCGCTCACGGGGGTGATCGCCAATGGCATGAAGTACATCGACCTTCCGGAACCCGAGCTCTACGATCTGAACGCGGACCCGCAGGAGGCGCGTAACCTCGCGTCGGTTCGGCCCGCCGATGTGGACATGCGCCGCACGCTGCTCCACACGTTTCCGAGCGGGGAGGTTCGGCCGACGGACGAGACGGCGGAGGTCAAGAATCGTCTTCGCGCATTGGGATATGTCACCGCCGACCGCACCAACAACGCGGCCTCCGGTTCCGGTGAAGATCCCAAGCAGGCGATCGCGATCGACAATCAGCTGCAGCAGATCAATAGCCGGTATACATCGGGTGATGGCGCGGGCGCTCTGGAGGAGAGCCGCGCGCTTGTCGCGGCTCATCCCGACATGCGCATCGCGCTGCTGCAGCTCTCGCATCTGGAGCGCGAGGCGGGCAACTTGTCGTCGGCGACGGCATCGCTACGGCGGGCACTGCAGATTCACCCTGGCGACGTGGAGGCGGCGTCCCTTCTCGGCGCGACGTTGACCGCGGCCAATCGATCGGACGAAGCGATCGATGTGCTCGAACCATATGCCGCCGCAGCGGACGCCGACGTGCAGGTGCTGGTAACGCTCGGGCTCGCGCAGGCGCGTTCCGGTCGGCTGGTCGAGGCGCGCACGACACTGGATCGCGCGCGGCGCAGCGATCCGTCGAATGCGTTGCTCCTCGTGACGAGCGGCACGATCGAGCTGATGGCGGGGTACCGTGTGGAGGCCCGGAAGGCGTTCGAGTCGGCGATCGCGCTCAATCCAGCGATCGCACGCGCGCACAGCTCGCTCGGTGCACTCGCTTCTGAAGAACGACGCCCGGACGAGGCGGTCGAGCACTGGCGCCGCGCCGTCGAGATCGATCCCGCAGAGTACGAGAAGCTGCTGACGTTTGCGGTATCGCTCGCCCGCGGCGAGCATCCCGATCTGGCCCGGCCCTATCTCCAACTATTCGCCGACCACGCGCCTGTGCCGCGCTACGCCGCCGCCGTCGCCAAGGCCCGGGCATGGCTTGGCCGCGAACGGCAGTAACATGGCCGATGTGGTCCGATGGGTGTGGTTGACGGTCGGATGCGGGTGTCTCGCGCTGGCGGTGGCGCATACCGCCAGCGCGCAGCCGTCCACACCGCTCGCTGAGCTGGACACCTCGATCGCGGCAGCCGAAGAAAACCTTCGCATCGGCGAGCATCAGATCGCGGAGAGCCGCTATCGCACCGCGCTCCAGAAAGGCTGGATGATTCTGGGCCGCATCCACGCCAGCGAGGGGCGCTGGGCCGATGCCCGCCGCGCCTTCGAGCGTGCGTCTACGGCAACCGTCGACAACCGATCTGCCCTGCAATCGCTCGCCATCGTCCAGCTCCAGACCGGTGAGACCGCTGAAGCGCTTGGCCTTCTGACACAGATGGCGTCCGCGTCGCCGCGTGACATCGAGGTGCGGTTGACGCTCGCCGAGGCACTCGTCGCAGCGGGCAGGAAGGACGAAGCGGCGCAGGAGCTCGACGAGATACGAAACGTCGGAGCGCAGGACGCCGAGTCGGCGTTCGCGTTGGCAACCGGGTACCTGCGGATTGGCAAGACCGACCGGGCGGACGCCTTGTTCGCAGCGGTGGCGGCCGAACACCCGCAGGCCGAAACGTTTGTCCTCATCGGGCGAATCTATCGCGATCTCAAGTACTACCCGCGCGCACACACCGCGCTGAAACGCGCGTTAGCCATCGATCCGCGCATCCCCCGGGCGCACTACTACCTGGCGACCAGTGCGCTAATGGAGGAAGGGGTCGCGCGCCTCGACGAGGCGATTGCGGAGTTCCGTCAGGAGTTGAAGGTCGCTCCAAACGATGTCTCGACGATCGTGCGGCTTGGAATGGCGCTCGTCGAGGCCCGCCGCAACCAGGAAGCCCTGCCGCTTCTGGAAAAGGCCGTGAAAACCAGGCCGGATGCGCCGGAGCCGTGGGCTTATCTCGGTCGCTGTCAGCTTGCGCTGAACCGCGCGCCCGACGCCGTCGTGTCCCTGCGGCGTGCGCTCGACCTGGCGTCCTCACAGGCGTCGGGCGAAGAGCGCCTGCGTATGATCCACTACCAGCTCGGGACGGCGCTTCGGGCCACCGGCGCGACGCGTGACGCGGAGCAGGCGTTTGCCGAGGCGGAGCGCCTGTCAGCCGAGCGCACCGCCGGCGATCGCGAGCGGCTCGCGCAGTACCTTGGACAGTCTGAGGTGGACGATAACGAAAAAGGCCCACCGCGGATGCTGACGCTCGACGTTGCCGCCTACGGCAATCTGACGCCGAATGAGCGCGAGGCTGTCGCACGCCGCGTCCGCACCAGCCTGGCACGTGCGTATCTCAATCTCGGTATTCTCCAGGCGCAAGCCAGCCGTTTCCCACGCGCCGCGGAGCTCTTCGACGTGGCCGTCGAGCTCGACCCCGCGTTTCCTCAAAGTCAGTACTCGCGTGGCGTGGCGTACTTCAATGCGCGGCAATACGATAAGGCCGTCCCGGCGCTGTCGCGTGCGTTCGAGCAGCAGCCGAACGCCGAGATCGCCCGCATGCTGGCGCTGGCGTCGTTCGAGGTCGACGACTACGCGCGTGCCGCCGATCTGCTGAGCCGAGATCCAAAGCTGCCGGCGGATCCCGCACTCCAGTACGCCTATGGCGTCGCGCTGGTTCGAAGCGGACGCGCCGAAGAGGCCGAACGGATCTTTTCACGTGTCCTCACCCAGAATCCCGACGTACCGGAGCTCAACGTCGTCCTGGGCCAGGCGCATGCCGCGCAGGGAGACTTCGATGCGGCGATCGCATCGTTCCGTCGAGCGCTGGCGATCAAGCCAGACGTCGCTGATGCGAGCGCGGCCCTCGGCACGATCTATCTGCGGCAGGGCAATCTCGAAGCGGCTGGCGAGGCGCTTCGTGCGGAGCTGGCGTCACACCCTGATGACGTGCGGGCTCGAAACACGCTGGCAACGGTACTCGATCTGGACGGCAAGCGAGGCGAGGCGCTGAAGGAGTTGCGAACAGTGCTCGCACGCCGTCCAGACTATGCTGACGCACGGTATCTTCTGGGCAAGATTCTCCTGGCTGAAGGAGCAGCTGCCGAAGCCGTCGATCACCTCGAACGGGCGGCGCAGCTGGCTCCAATGGATCCGAACGTCCACTACCAGCTCGGGCAGGCGTATCAGCGGCTTGGGAAGAGCGATCTGGCGGCGAAGGAGTTCGAAGTGTTCCAGCAGCTGAAAGCGAAGAGCCGCGGAGACATGCCGTGAAGGGGACGTTCGTCGCTGTCCTCGCGCTGTGGCTGATCGCCGCGCGTCCCGTCCCGGCACAGACGCGGGCCGCCTCGCCGAAGGCCCCTGTCGCGGACCGCGGCGTGCTCTTGAAGCAAGCGGCGGACGCGCAGCAGAAGGGCGACAGCGCCCAGGCCGTGCGGCTCTTTCAGCTCGCGGCGGATCGCTACCAGTCCGTTCGCGCCTATCTCGAGCTTGCACGCCTGCAATCGCGCAGCAGAGAGACGTCCGCGGCCCTGGCGACCTTGACGAAGGCGCGGGAGTTCGCCCCCAACTCCGAGGACGTGCTGAGCGCGTACGCGCAGCTGGCGCTGGCGTCCAAGCAGCCGATGCCCGCAGTGCTCACGCTCATGCCACTCGCCCGCATGTATCCTTCGGTCGCACAGTATCACTACCTCCTCGGCGTGGGGTTGATGGCGATCGGCGATATGCCGGCGGCGGTGGACGCGCTCGAGGAAGCCAACCGGTTGGACCCGGATCGCGCGCTCACGCTGCTCGCGCTCGGCCTGTCCTTGAACAACCGCAAGCTGTTTGCGGAAGCGAAGACGGCGCTCGTACGCAGCCTCGAGTTGCAGCCGGACAGCAACGAAGCGACGGCGGCGCTGGCGGAGGCCGAAGCGGGGTTGGGAGAATTCGACAGTGCGATGACGCACGCGCGTCAGGTGCTCGAGCGCGCGCCATCAAACGCGACAGCGAACCTCGTCGTCGGGCTCGTTGCGCTCGAGCGGCGGAGCTATGCCGAGGCGCGTGACGCCCTTGTGAACGCCAACAAGGCTGATCCTGACTCGTCAAAGGTGCTGTACCAGCTGAGCCTCGCGTTCGCCAGGCTCGGCGACGATCTCAGTGCCCGCCGCTATCGCGATCTGTATCAGGAGAAGCTCCGGAGCGTGGAAGAGCGAATCAGCGCGCTGCGAACCGGTGGAACGTTGACGCCTGGAGCGTCTCGGCGATGATGCTCCGGTATTGGTGGTCGGCGCCGCTAGTCCTCTCCGTCGCTCTCGTGATGTTGGCTTCGACCCGGCAGGGCGCGGCCGGACAATCGGCGGCGTCATCGACCATGTTCCGCGACATTACGCGCGACGCGGGCATCACGTTCCAGCATCACGGCGCCCCGGAAAAGAAGTACATCGTCGAATCGATGAGCGGCGGCGTCGCCCTGTTCGACTTCGACAACGACAATTTGATCGACATCTATTTTGTCGACTCGCTGACGGTGGATACGGCAAAGGATCCCCGGGCCGCTCGCAGCGCGTTGTACAGGAATCGCGGCAACCGCACGTTCGAGGACGTGACCGACAAAGCGGGTGTCGGCCATCCAGGCTGGGGCATGGGTGTCTGCACCGCCGACGTTGACGGCGACGGCTGGGAGGATCTCTACGTCACGGCGCTCCTCGGAAACAAGCTCTATCGCAACAATCATGACGGCACCTTCGCGGACATCACCGCACCTGCCGGCGTCGCCGTCGGTGGGTGGTCAACCGGGTGCGGTTTCGCCGACTACGATCGCGACGGCGACCTCGATCTCTTCGTATCGCGCTACGTGAAGATCGATTTGAGCAACCTGCCGCAGTTCGGTAAGGACAAGACGTGTGAGTATCGCGGCATTTCGGTTCAGTGCGGGCCGCGTGGCCTCGCCGGCGAGTCGGACGTGCTCTTGCGTAACGACGGCAATGGCAAGTTCAGCGACGTGAGCGAAAAGGCAGGGGTGGCCGACCCACGCGGGCTTTTTGGACTGGGTATCGCGTGGGTCGACTGCAACCAGGACGGCTGGCCGGATCTCTACGTCGCCAACGACTCCGGTGGTAATTTTCTCTACATCAATCAAAAAAACGGGACGTTCAAGGAATCCGCCTTTCCGATGGGGGTTGCCGTCAGCGAGGATGGCGCCGAACAGGGCAGCATGGGGGTTGCCGTCGGCGACTACGACAATAGCGGACGATTCAGCCTGTGGGTCACGAACTTCGCCGAGGAGTACAACGCGCTCTACCACAACGAAGGGGATCATTTCACCGACGTGTCCTTCCGATCGAAGACGGCTGCCGTCAGCCTTCCGTACGTTGGCTGGGGCAATGCGTTCTTCGACTACGACAACGACGGGCGGCTCGACATGATCGTCGTCAACGGCCACGTGTATCCGCAACTCGACAAGGCGAGGCTGCGCGCGTCGGCTGGCTACCGACAGCGCAAGTTGCTCTTCCGCAGCCGCGGCGACGGCACGTTCGACGAGGTGGGAGCGCAGGCCGGGACGGTGATGACGGAGGAGCGCGTCAGCCGAGGCCTCGCAATCGGAGATCTCGACGATGACGGCAAGCTGGATATCGTGATCAATGATCTGGACGGCAGCCCGCAGATCTTGCGCAACGAGATCACCCCGATCGGCAACTGGGTCAAGGTGCGGCTCAAAGGGCGCGGGGCGAACTCCGGTGCAATCGGCGCAGTTGTCGCCGTTCACGTCGGCAACACCGTGCAGCGCCGGCTCGTGCAAAGCGGGAGCAGTTACATTTCGCAGGAGGACAAGCGCGTGCAGTTCGGTCTGGGAAAGTCGGAACAGGCCGACGCCGTTCAAGTGACGTGGCCCGATGGCTCGACGTCAGCGCTGCAGAACGTCAAGGCGAATCAAATTATCGAGATCCAGCAGCGGTGAGCGCCGTGTCTCGATCCGGCCCGACCTGTTGCCGAATTCGCTCGCGAAGCCGTTCACGCGCGGCGCTGGTGGCGAGCAGCAGGCTTCCCAAGAGCGGCGCATCTTTGTCCAGTCCTGACACGACGACCGGCGGCGGCCTGAAGATGAACTTGCTGATGATCTGACGGACGCGCTCGACGAGCGGCGCGCCCTGCACCGCGAGCGCACCCCCGAGCACGACCAACGACGGATCGAGCACGCTGCACACGTTCGCGGCCGCAATCCCCAGCACGGTCCCAGCATCATCGATGGTCTGACGCGCCAGGTCGTCCCCTTGCTCGGCGGCCCGAAACAGCTCCGCAACCCAGTCGGGGGAGTCCGCGCCCCCCGGATTCCACTTCGCCCTGAGCGCGCCCAGGCCACTCAGCGTCTCGAGGCAGCCGCGTGACCCGAAGTCCTGGTCCACGTACTGGGGCCCCATGCACATCAGGCCGATCTCGCCGGCGAGGAAGTGATGGCCGTGATACAGCTGGCCGTTCATCATGATCCCCGCGCCAATGCCGGTGCCGAACGTGAGAAAGACGCACGTGTCGTGACCGCGTGCGGCGCCCTTCCAGTGCTCCCCCAGGATGGCCAGGTTGACGTCGTTCTCGACGACCGCGGCCACGCCGATCTCGCGCGTCAGGATGGCACCGACGGGCGCTTCGGCCCAACCCTTCAGGTTGGGCGTCAGGCCCACGAGCATTCCGCTGTTCGGATCGACGATGCCGGGCACGCCAACGGCGACCGCCAGCAGGCGATCGCGCGCGAGGTCTGCTTCTCGACTCAGCTCACCGATCTCGTGGGCCATGGTTCGCAGTAGCGTCTGCGGGTCCGCGTCCCGGGGGGTTGAGACGACGCGGCGGGCGAGTAGCTCGCCGCGGAGATCGGCGAGGCCGAGACGCGTGTGTGTCGGACCGATGTCGATGCCGGCGACGAACGCGTAGCTCGCGTTGAATTGCATGCGGCCGGGCCGGCGTCCCCCGCGCGACGGACCCGCGCCGAGATCGCTCAGGACGCCGAGACGAATCAGCGTCGAGGAAAGGCTCCCCACCGTCGGCGCGGAGAGTCCCGTGGCCTTGACGAGTTCGGCGCGGGTGAACTGACCCTCGTGCGCGATGGCCGCCGCAAGCACGCGCTCCCGATTGAGACGCCGGACGTGGGCGGCGTCTCGAGCGGCTTCGACGTGGGCGGCAGTGTGTTTGAGCAAGCGCACCGTCGAGTTCCCCCCGGCACGAGTCTACCAGCGTTGGCCCGGATGGTGGGCAAGCGGGCCGACCGTTATCGAAAAACGGAGGTCGAATCCCGCGGGTGCCGACGCGGTGGCGCTGGCTCAGGTGGCAATGATGTGCTCGACGATGTGCCTGGCATCCCGTCCCACACCGCCCAAGAGCACCGAACTCAGAGAGTAGAGGAAGGGAAGCCCCACGAAGTAGAGACCGGAACAGGACTCGACGATGCCCCGATCGTGGATGGGAACACTGTTGTGGATCGGTAGCGGGAGATCGATCCAGTCGTAGGCGGATGTGAATCCGGTGCACCACATGACGTTCGACACCTCCAGGACCGTTCCATTCTCGAGGACGGGACATCCATTCCTCACGCCAGTCATCCGCGGAACTCTTTTGATGCCTGCTCGTGCAAGGTCTTTTCGCCGCACTCGGCCCAGAGGTATTCCGCGAGGCGGGTCGAGAAAATGGTCACGGAGCTTCTTTCCAAATCGCGTCTTCACCGTCAACCGCGTCGCCATCAACCACATGACGGGCGTGAACAGGCGATCGGGAAGACTCCCGGCCCGCGTCGGCTCCTGGCCGGTGTCACGGCCAGACACCCACGTCTGGTGGTGGGGAGCGAGTTCGACTGCGATCTCGGCGCCGGAGTTACCGGCGCCCACGACCAGCACGCCCCCTTCCTGGATTTGGGAGGGGTTACGGTACTGCTTAGAGTGGAGTTGGACGATGCCCTCGTCGAGTTCGTGCGCGAACGGCGGGACCCGGGGGTTGTTATAGGCGCCGGTCGCCACGACCACGTTCTCGGCGAACAGCCTGCGCTCACCGCAGATCACCTCAAATTGATCCCCGACCTTGGACAGTCTGTCGACTTTGACCCCTGTCCGGACAGGCAGCCTGAACTCGCGGGCATAAGTCTCCAGATAGTCGGCGGTCTCGTCTTTGGTTGGATACGAGGAGGGCGATCCCGGAAACGGCATCCCCGGCAGCCCGTCGTAACGGCCGGGCGTAAACAGCCGTAGCGAATCCCACCTCTTCCGCCAGGCATCGCCGATCCGGTCGCTCTCGTCCAGGATCACGAACGGCAGATCCCGTTGCCTGAGGTGATATCCGACAGCCAGACCTGCCTGGCTTCCGCCGATGACGACGGTTCCGAGCTGCTGATCACCCAAGGACGTCAGCTCTCGAGTCGATAGATTTCCCGCCGACCGCGGTCGACGAGGTCGTGATAGTCAGCCATGGTCTTCCGAAGCGTCTCATTAGTCGTGAGCTTTTGCTCCATGGCGAAGAAATCATCGATCTTCTCGACCCGTGCCTCAGCGACGATGGTCCAGTAGGGCTCGCCCGTGACATCGGTCAGCACGCGAAGCGGTTCCTGCCCCATTTGTTCCAAGACCGTTGAGATACCCCGGAACTTCTCGACCATCTGGCGGACCTTACCGGGTTTGCAGTTGAGGACCTCACGGATCACGTACATGACCTCACTCCTTTCACATCGCCGTTCACTTTTGGGAGTTCCACATCCTTCGCGGCCGCCATGATGCGGCCGAGATTCTCGTTCGACATGAAATCGGGCAGCGGAATGGCGCCCGTAATCGCGGCTAGGAAGGCGTTGGTGGCGTCCTGATTGCCGTACAACGCTCTGAAAAGGGCCTGCATCTCGGGAAGGGGAGGCTCGAGTGCCGCGAGCTGACTGGTGAATTCGTACATCGGTCGCACGCGTTGGTTGCGCGCCGCCTCGTCATTCGCCAGCAGATCTTCGAGCGTGCCAGTGCCCGACCACGCCGCGCTGAGCGCTGTTGCGAGCATCTCGGCGTCGATGAATGCGTCGCTGATGCCTTGGGCGGTAATCGGATCCCGGTTGTAGCTCGCGTCGCCGACGAGCGCCCATCCCTTGCCAAACGGCTTGCGGAAGTAGCCGGGCACGCCTGCCGTGCCGTACCACTTCTCCTCGCGACGCCCGCCGCGTATGCGGGCAGCGAAGTCGGGGGCGGCCTCGAGCGCCCGCCACACGTGGCCCTCTATGTCGGCGCGGACCGTCGGAAATTCCCCGGCCGGCCAGTTCACCATCACGAGATGGAGACCGTCATTGGTCGGTGCGCCACCAAACGCGTAGCGGTCCCTCACGTACAGCTCGATGTCGTCCTGACAGACGCCGGTGAAGTACGAGTAGTAACCGCAGGCGGCCACCGGGCGAACGTCGTATTCCGCAGCTCGTACCGATCGTGCGACGAAGGAGTTCACGCCGTCGGCGCCGATCACTACATGGGCGCGCTCCTCCACTGGCTTTGCGTCCCTTCCATGGCCTCGAACGCCCATGACGGAATCGTCGGTCACCAGCAGGTCGTCGACGGTGAAGCCCTCGCGAACATCGACGCCGGCCGCGGCCGCGGCATTCACCAACAGGCTGTCGAGCACGGTGCGACGCGGGCAGAACCCACCCATGCCCTCGTTCGCGTCGGGGATGGTGCCTCGAAGGGCGAACGGGCCGACATCGAATGTCATTCGCCGGCAGATCGGCGGCGCACCTGTCGCTGCCAGCGCGGGCAGGAGACCCCACTTCGCCAGGATCTCGGCGCCGTGAGGCCAGATGATGTGTGTCGAGATCGTATCGCTGGGGAAGGTTGCTCTGTCGACGAGCAGCACCTTGAATCCATCTCGTGCCAGGAGCATCGCAGTCGACGAGCCTGCACACCGCGCGCCGACGATGATGGCGTCGTACATCTGTACCTCCGCGTCGACTCTGACGTTACCGGAGGCCGGAGGCGCTTACATCAGACGGAATACCCAAAATCGCGAAGGCCTTGAAATTGGGTATTCCTATGTACGTGTTCAGATCAGGTTATGCTGGAATGCCCAGGCAGTCGCGCCCGTACGGCTCGACACGCCAAGCTTGTCAAAGATATTGCTGACGTGCCGTGCAACCGTCTTGTCGCTGATGTAGAGCTCATCGGCGATGGCGCGATTCGTCTTGCCGGCGGCCAGCAGGCGGAGAACCTGCACCTCTCGTTCGCTGAGTGAGCCGACAGACTGCCGCGTGGCGGGCTTCGATTGCTCGGCGATGCGCGCGAGGCAGGGCTCGGCGTTGAGCTGCTTGAAGAGCCGTCGCGCGGCATCGAGCTCGAGCCGGCGGCCGTCCTGGTCGCCCCGCCGTTCACAGACGGCCGCCAGCAGCTCACAGGTCTGCGCCTCTTCGTATGGCATCTCAAGGTCCCGCCAGATTTCGCACGCCTGCCGCAGCGATGTCGAAGCCGCCCCGATGTCGTCGTCGGCAAGGAGGACCGCGCCCGTGGCGTGGGCTGACGCACCCGAGAGAAGCGGTGCGCCGAGGGAGGTGGCGATCTCCGACAATTCTGCAGACGCCTCGCGTGCGCTTGCGGGATCATCCGCGGCCAGCAGGATCTCAACGGCAGCGGCCAGCATTCTGGCGCGAGCGGCCCGGGCGTGTGTATCGAGGAGAACGCCCCGGATCGCCGCAGCCGCAGCATCGGCGTGACCCTGCGTCAGACGAAGCAGCGACAGTCCAGGCTGTGGCTTGCGTCCGCGCTCGTGTGCGCGCGTGTAGGCCTCTTCGGCTTTGCTGAACTCACCACGAAGTCGATGGATTTCGCCGAGGCGGTAGAACGCCGCACCGACCGCAGGCCGGGACGCCAATAGCTCGCACGCATCCTGCGCGTCGCGCGCGGCATCACCCCAGTTGCCACGCAGTTGCAGGACTTCGGCGCGATAGAGCAGGCACTCGCCGCGATAGCGCACAAGATCGGGCTGCGTCGCGCACCATCGCGCAAGCGAGGTCGTCCATTCGTACGCGCGCCGCAGGTCGAAGGTCTCCTGGCAGGCTTCCAGCACGCTGCAGTAGACATCGCCCGCCACGAGCGATGTCACGTCGCCGGCGATCACTGCGGCCATCGCTTCATCGAGCAGGGCGATTCCTTCGGGAATGTGTCCCAGACGGATGAGCGCACGCCCACGTCCGTGGCAGGCCAGCGACGCCAGATCCCGATCACCAAAACGGCGAGCGATCTCCGCCGCCTCGCTGAATGCGGCGTGGGCCGCTGAGGGGTCGCCCTGCACGATGCGTAGTATGGCGGTGGGGATCAGCAGATACCCGCGTACCACGCAGTCGAGCTGGCCTTCCTCGAGCAGCCGTTCAGCTCTGGCGAGCCAGCCGGATGCGGGGGCCATGGCGCCCCGTCCCAGGAGTGCAAACCCGAGCCAGAATGCCGCTCGAGCGGCCCCTTCGCGGTCGCCTCGATCGAGGAAGATCTGATGCGCGCGCGCGGTGAATGCCTCGCTCTCGTCACCGTGCCCAATCAGGTACGCAGCGATCGCGAGTCGCTCAACGTCTTCGGCTTCGAGCGGTGCGTCACGATCGGCGGCTTGCAGCAGCCGATACGATTCGGCCCACGCCTTTCGCGCGTATAGCTCACGGCCACGCTCGAGCGCCTGCGCGTCGGTCATGTTCCTTCCACTCAACATGCTACACTTCCGGCCCATGAAATCGGCCCTACGCGGCGCAAGCGCAACGATATTGGTTGTGTCGCTCGCGTCAGTGTCAGGTGATATGTTCGCGCAGGCTCCCCGAACCGGCCCTCATCACACCGTCATCGCGGCCGATGATATTCAGTGGAAACACACTGCGACCCGGTGCGGAGATCGCCGTCGTCTCGGGAGATCCGGACAAGGAGGGATCGCCGTTCGTTTTGAGATTCCGGTATCGCGGAAAGGCGCGCATCCCGCCCCATTGGCACCCAGGCGACGAACACCTGACAATCCTCAGCGGAACGTTTCGGCTCGGCATGGGGGAAAGCGGCGACGAGTCCGCGACGACGGAACTCCGGGCGGGTGCGTATGCGTTTGTCGCCGCGAAGATGGCGCATTACGCGTGGACCGACGGCGACACGACGATCCAGGCCCACGGCGTTGGGCCGTTCGTGATCAACTACGTCAACCCGGCAGACGATCCCAGCAGAGTCGGCAAGAAGTGAGGTCGACGCTCGTCGACCGGCACATGAGTGACGGCACGGGATCGCTCACCGGGCGGACCAGTTCCGCGGTCTAGATCGGTTTGATTTACCGAAGAGCACCGCCAGGGCGCGCCGCCGCGCAGCCTCGCCCGTTCACTCCCGGATCTCGCGAATCACGCGGCACGGGTTGCCTGCCGCGAAGACGCCGTCCGGAACGTCGCGCGTTACCACGCTGCCCGCTCCGATGACCGCGCGCGATCCGATGTGCACGCCTGGCAGGATAATCGCACCGCCACCGACCCAGACGTCAGCGCCGATCTCGATCGGCTTGCCGAATTCTTTGCGGCGACGCTCGTCGGCGTTCATCGGATGCATCGGCGTGTAAATCTGCACGGCCGGGCCGAACAGGGTGTAGTCACCAATTCGCACGTGACACACATCCAGAACGATGCAGTTGAAATTGAAGAACACACGTTCGCCCAGCTCGATGTTGACGCCGTAGTCGCAGAAAAATGGTGGCTGCATCCACACAGTGTCTCCACCTTGGCCGAACAGATCGCGCAGGATGCGCCGCCGGTCCTCCTGCTGCCCCTCGTGAGTCGCGTTCAGCGCCTGGCAGAGATCACGGGCGCGCTCACGCCCGACAACAAGTTCGGGATCGAAGGGGTCGTACATTTCCCCCGCCAGCATCTTCTGCTGTTCCGTCATCGGAAACTGGTCAGCCATGTTGACGTCCTCGTCTACCGACCATTTCCGCAGTCTAGATCCGTTTGATTGTCGCGAACCAGGCCGGTGCGCCGTCGTCGTGGTATCTCGTCTGAATCCGGTCCGGTTCGATGGCGGCGACATTCCATCCAGTGCTGGGGTTGAACGCCGCTCTCAGCTCTTCCTGACTGATGGGGTGCGGGCCAGTATCGGGACCATCGTCACTGAAGCACAACACATACAGGGTTCCATCGTGCTCGGTCACCGACGCCAGACTCGCCACGTATCCTGGTCGCTCGTCGCCGTCGAAGGTGTGGAACAGTCCGCAGTCCAGCACCGTCTCGAACCTGCGCCCCAAACGCTCCAGCTGGAACGCGTCAGCCGCAGCGAACTCAACCTCGATCCCACGGTCGTCGGCCTTCTGCTCGGGCGATCGCCAGTGCCGTCTCAGCCACGTCAACGCCCAGAACCGACAATCCCAGCGAGGCGACGTGAAGAGCGTTCTCGCCGGTCCCGCAGCCCGCATCGAGCACCGCTCCGGCGAATCCGCCTTCGGATGCCAAACGCACGACTGCTGGCTGCGGCTGGCCAATATCCCAAGGCGCAGGGCCGTCGTGGTACGACGCATCCCAGGGCAGTCCCGTCAGCCGTTCGTGACTGGTTGGGTGCCGACCACCGAACGGATCGTCAGCGAGGGTTCCTGATCGCTCCGACAACTTCGTCCCCTTCCTGCAACTGATTTTCCCACCTTACGGTGCCAGCGCGAGATTGCGTTTTGGCCATGGCCGGCGCATTCGACTGCCGCGGCCACAGGATTCAGATCGGTCGCACCGTATAATCGCCCCCGATGGATCGCACACGACTGTTCTGCGCGATCGGCGTCAGCCTCTGGTCAGCCGTGGTTACCGGTAGCCAGGCGGCGCCCCCCGGTGCTTTGTCCGAAGCGCTGCGAGCCCATCTGAAGAACGAGCGGTTAGAGATTGTCACGTCCATCAGAGGACTGCCGCTCGGTGTCCGCGACGGCCTGCAGGCGTTGTTCGGTAGCCAGGCACTCGACATCGCGGAACCCGGAGCCGAGTTTCAAGTTACCGACGTGGTCGGCACTCCAAAGCTCCCTCTCCGTCGGCTGGTCGCGGCGGGGTGCTCGACCGATCATTGCCTGGTCTACTACGAGCGGGGCGGCGTCGCCCACACGTGGCACGTGGCGCTGTTTCACTGGACGCCGGCGGCCACTCGATTCGAGTGGGGTGGTACCGCCCCGGGCGGCCTCGCGACAATCGACGACGTTCGGAACGCCGTCCTGTCCGGAGCGATCAAAAGCCCGAACAAGCTTTGGTAGTTCTCTAGCCGGGGAAGCCGGATCGCCATCGTCGGAAACAGCTGCCGATTCACAGTTCCGGCGATCGCGGCGGCGGCGCTGATGACCACCCTCAGCCCGCTCAATGCGTGTGCTCGAGGAACCTGCGCAGCTTGTCGGGGTTGCGCACGACGTAGATCGCGCGAATGCGGCCGTCGACGATGTCGAACGAGTAGGTGCCGTTGCCGGAGTTCGGATGGCGCATGAGCAGACCGGGCGCGCCGTTGATCATGACGAGCTGGAAGTCCGACTCCAACCAGTGCATCTTGCCGGCATAGCCGAGCACGAACTTTGCGACGCGATCGGCGCCGAGGACGGGACGCGTCGCCGCTGCGGCCTTGCCGCCGCCATCGGCGACGAGCTGCGCGTCGGCATGCAGCACCGCCATCAGCTCCTCGACGTCGCCGGTGACGCAGGCGTGCCGGAAGCGCCGCACGATCCCCTCTGATTCACGACGCGACACGGTGAAGCGCGGGCGCGAATCGCGCAGCCGGCCGCGCGCGCGCGTCAGGATCTGCCGCGTGTTCGCATGACGTTTCATGGTCGTGACACTCCTGTGGTACGGTCTTGAGAAATCAGGCCGTGCACCTTGAAACTCTGCAGGAACTCGCAGGAATCTCGGGCGAACGCTCCGTCGACGAGGTCCTCCAATCTATCGTCCACGGGTTAGCCCAGCAGTCCAGAGTCGCCCTCGCACGGCCTCTCTCCGCCGGCCTGCCGTTGGATGGAATGTCACGAGAGACGAGGAGGAGGATATGACCAGCGCGACCACCGAGTCGACCATTACTGGGCACGAGGCAGCGCAGGTCGAGCGCGCGAACGCCTCGAGCGCCACACCCGTTGTCTTCGTTCACGGGCTCTGGCTCCTCCCCTCGAGTTGGGACCGCTGGGTGACCTTGTTCGAGGAGGCCGGCTACGTGGGGTTGACGCCGGGCTGGCCCGACGATCCCGAGACGGTCGCCGAGGCCAGAGAGCACCCCGAGGTGTTCGCGGGCAAGGGGATCGGCGAGATCGCCGGCTACGAGGAGGCGATCATCCGGCGCCTGGATCGGAAGCCCGTGATCATCGGCCATTCCTTCGGGGGCCTGCTGACCATGATTCTCGCGGGGCGCGGGCTCGCCGCCGCGTCGGTCGCGATCAGCCCTGCGCCGTTCCGCGGCGTGCTGCCGCTGCCGATCTCGGCGCTGCGCTCGGCCAGCGTCGCCCTGCGCAACCCCGCGAACTGGAACCGCGCGGTCCCGCTCAGCTACGAGCAGTTCCGCTACAGCTTCGCGAACGTGGTCGGCGAGGACGAGGCGAAGGAGCTGTACCTCGGCTACTCTGTCGCCGGCGCCGGCGAGCCGCTCTTCCAGGCGGCGTCCGCGAACTTCAATCCGTGGTCAGAGGCGAAGGTCAACTCGACGAACCCGGAGCGGGGTCCGATGCTGATCGTCTCGGCCGACTCGGACCATACGGTCCCCTGGGCGATCGCGAACGCCTCCTACAAAAAGCAGAAGCGCAACACGGGCGTGACCGAGATCGTCAAAATGCCGGGCCGCGGCCACGCGCTGACGATCGACGCCGGCTGGCGGGAGGTCGCCGACAAGGCGCTCGAGTTCGTCAAGCGGTTCGCGATGATGCCGTCGGCCCAGCCTCTTGACGAGCGTCCCGACGATCGATGAGGTTCTGCACGATCATGCGTCGGCGTTGGGGCACGACTTCATCGGCTATCGGAACCATTCGGGCTGTCCCTACCGAAGGCCCTGTTCGCGTTCCTGTCGCCGCAGGACGGCCAGCGACAACGCCAGCGCGAACGCACCGATCAGCGCGGAATAGGCGAAGAAGACAACGTAGCCAGCACCGAGGGCCGACGGCGTGACGCCCGAGCGTTCGAACGCGGTGGCGAAATTCGCGGGCGCCTGATTCGCCACAAAAGCCTTGAGACCGGAAAGAACTCCGCCGCTATCTGCGAAACGCGCGGCGCTCTCGACGATGCGCCCCGATTGCGACGCGAGCAGGCGACCTGGAATCGCGTAGAGCGATGAAAAGAGCGCGTACTGAGTAGCGGTGAACCCGGCCGATGTGAGGCTCGACATGTAGGCGATGAGGCAGGTGCCGGCGAAGCCCCCGGCGATGTTGTCGAGGCCAATCGCGGCGAACAGGGCCCAAAGGCTGTGGTGCTGCATCGCAAGCCAGATGAACAGCAGGTTGCTCAACGGTCCCGCCAGCGCCCCGATCACCATGGCGCGCAGAAGTCCATACCGCGCGACCGCAAGGCCTCCGGCAAACACACCGAACATCGTCATGGCGACGCCGAAGACTTTCCGAATCTCGGCAATCTCGACCAGCGTGTAGCCGAGATCGAGATAGAACGGATTCATGATGTTCAGGACGAAGTCAGGAATCCGGTAGAGACAAATCAGCGCGAGGATCAGGCCCGCGGCGGAACGATAGCGGGTGAAGAAATCGCGCAGGGGATCGCCGAGCGCCGACAGCAGATAGACGCCGGGCCGCGTGCGCGCACCAGGAAGCGGCGTCGCGGAGAGGATGATCACGCCGAAGCCCACCACAACCGCGGCGAGATGCACCCAGACACGGGCGGCCGACGCCCACGCCGCGAGAACGGCCTTGGCGGCGCCGGGCGCGCCCGCGGCGCCGAGCACGCGTGCGAGGATCCCGGCATTCGCGGCCAGACCGGAGCCCAGAACGAGTGCGCCGGCCACGAGCACCGCGAGGCGGACGATCCATTCGAGCGCTTCACGTGCAGGCGCCGGCTGAAGGCCTTCAGTTTGAATCGGACGGATGGCGTGTCGCTCTTCGCGCGGCGCCGCCAGCACCGCGAGAACGCCCACCCCCATCAGCGCCCCCATCACTCCGTAGGAGAAATTCCACCCGTACGCCTGGGCCAGGAGCAGCGGTACCGCGCCCGCGACGATCATCCCCCCGCGGTAGCCCCACTGATACGCGGCAGCCATGGCGCCCTGCTTGGACGTCCCTGCCGACTCGATGCGCCAGGCGTCGATAGCGATGTCCTGCGTGGCCGAGGAGAAGCCGACGAGAACCGCAAAGACGGCAATCGTTCCGAGGCTGCGTGTTGGATCGGACAGGGCCACAATCCAGAGCCCGAGCGTGATCACGCCCTGACACACGAGCATCCACGAGCGGCGGTGCCCCAGCCAGCCGTCGAGCACCGGCACACGGGCGCGGTCGATGAACGGCGCCCACAGGAACTTGAACGACGAGACGAGCGTGACCAGGCTGAAGAACCCGATCACTTCGAGCGAGAGGCCGGCCGCGCGAAACCACGCCGACAGCGTGTCGAAGATCAGGAAGTAGGGCAGGCTCCCGGAAAACCCCAGCGCCACCATGACGAGCGCGGGGCGCTCGCCGTAGACGCCGAGCGCCGACAGGATCGTGCGTCGGTCAGGAGCGGATTCGATTTGCCTGTTCATGCAATCTGTTACGCCACCGAAGCCACCGGCACCAGCTGATGGCGAGCGAGGCTCAGTCTCGCACGAATCGGCCGAAAACGACTCACTGTACCGGAGGACCGCTCAGTGCGCGATGTGCCGCAGCTCATACTCACGTCACGGGCTGCGGACCTGTTGCGTGCGCTGCTGAGGGATGAGGCTGTCCCAGTTCCCAGTAGCTGGTTACTGGAAACTGGTGACGGGCAACTCGTCGACAACTACTTCTTGTAGACCCGCTTCTGTGTGCCGCGCGCGTTGCTGGACTCCACCGTCAGCGTGCTGCCCTCGACGGTCCAGACCTGGGTGGACTCCGTCACCTGGCGGTCCATCTCCGGCTTGGTGACGATCGTGAGCTTGGGGCCGTCCCACTTGGCGGTCGATAGCGAATCGGCCGGCTGGCCGCCGCGGCCCATCATCATGTTCCTGCTTTCAGTGCCGTCGAGCTTGTAAGTCAGGGTGACCGTGGCGTCGCCCATCGTTCGCTCGATCGTCAGCGCATCGGCCGTCTGCTTGACCGTCGCCGGGCCGTTCCCCAGCGCACCGCGTCCACCTCCGCGGCCACCGCCGCCGCCGGCAGCCGGCGCGCCGGCTGGATCAAGTGTCCACGTGCCTGAAAAGTCCGGCTTCTGGGCCCACGCCACTGCTGCCACTGCGAGGATCGCCGCTGCAATCGCTCCCATCCGTGCGAGCTTCATTGTCGGCTCCTTTGAAAAGTGATCGAGAGGGAGCAATGCTGGTGCCACCAGGTACGCCAGCGTTCCGCTGACCCCTGCTGCTGAACTGAGCCCGTACTGTCCGATTGCGGGACCGGCGTGTCCGCCTCGGGCCAGCCAAGGGTTTCACCTCGCCCGCAAATGCCGCACGGTCAGATTCACTCGCGGGTGACCGGCAACATGATCGAGAACGTCGCGCCGCGGTCGTGATTGTTCGCAGCCGATATCTTGCCGCCGTGGCGTTCGATGATGGAGCGGCAGATCGAAAGACCCATTCCCAGTCCTTCCGGCTTGCTCGTGATGAAGGGATCGAAGATCGACTCGAGCGTTTCCGCGGCGATTCCAGTGCCGCTGTCCTGAACTTCGACCAGCACGTTCGATTCATCTGTCGAACTCGTGCGCACGACCAGGCGCCGCGCGCCGTCGAGACCGGGTCCGCTCATGGCGCTGAAGGCATTGAGCACCAGGTTCAGGATGACCTGCTGCAGCTGGACGCTGTCACCCTTGACCGGGGCGACGTCGGACGACAGGTCGAGGTGAACCGTGACCCTGTGCAGATTCGCGTCGCCGTGCACGATGCGCTCGACGATGCGGATCACGTTGTTCACATCGACGTTGGTCAAGCCTGCCGCCGTGGTGTCGCGCTTGAGCATGGCGCGCAGCCCGCCAATGACTTCGCCGGCGCGCTCGGTGACCTCGCAGATGTCGGCCAACGTGCTGCGCACCTCCTGGAGATCGGGCTCGGGTGCGTCGAGCAAGCGCGCGCCGACGTGGGAGTTGGTGAGGATCGCGGCGAGTGGCTGCCTTAATTCGTGCGTCAGGGTTGCGGTGAGCGCGCCGAGTGTGGCAACGCGGGCGACGTGCTCCAGTTCCGCCCGCTTTTGCGCGGCTGACGCCTCCGCCTGTTTGCGCGCCGTTACATCCATCGAAACGCCGAAAAGCTTCGAGCCGGTGCCGTCGTCGGGTCCCGCACAACGCCCGCGCCCATAAATCCAGCGGGCCGTGCCATCCGCTTGCTGGACGCGATACTCCATTTCGTATTGGCCTCGCGTCTGGAGCGCCTTGTTGATCGCGCCTTCACGGGCGGTGCGATCCTCGGGGTGTACCCGATCGAAAGTTGCGGCAAAATCGAGGCGCGCGTCTGGCTTGAGGCCAAACAGCGAGCGCCCCCGCTCGGTCATCCACACATCGTTGCCGGAAACATCCCACACCCACATGGCCAGGTTTCCTGCTTCCGCGGCGAGACCCATCAGGTTCGCGCTCTCACGCAATGCTTCCTTCGAGCGTCTTTCCTCCTCGATCACAACCGCGAGCAGCATCAGCGGAGTGGCTGTCACCAGGAGGAATAGCTGTAGTTGGAGCGCATTCTCGGCGGGGGATTGGGCCAGGAACGGGCCGTGCCCGCGCATGGTTCCCCAGATCGCCTGGAACGTAACGATCAACATCGAGACGCTGATTCCACCAAGGCCGAAGCGGAGCGCCGCCCAGATGAGCAGAGGAATCGGCGTATACAAGAGAGTGGGCGAAGTGTTGGGACCCGCGGGCGTTTTATCGAATACGAAGATCCCCAGCGCCACCGTACACGCACCGACGAGAGCCGCTTCCAGCACGCGTTGGGGGGAGAGGGCTCTGGGGCGTCTGACGAACAGATGGTGCGCACCCAGCAGAAATACCGGCACCAGAACGACGGTCGTTACCGCATTCGAGATTCCCAGGTTGAGCCATTCGATCCAATACTGAGTGCCAAAACCGTAGGAGACCGTAAAGGAAGCCCCCCAGAAGGCGGTCCCAAAAGGAACGAGCACCACGGCGATGAGGACGAAAAGAATCGCGTCACGAAGCGTGAGCGTCTTGAGGGGATTCTTAATCAGAATGCGAATCCCCGCCGCAGCCGAGACGCATTTCACAGCGTCGAAAGCCTCGGCGGTCAATGCGTACAACGGCGGCCAACCCGCCTGCTGGGCCGCCAGATAATGAGCGCCGCCGGCGGCGAGTACGTAGGCCCACCAGTGCCGAGTGGGGACAAGCAGCAGGATGCACAGCAGAACCGCCTGCGGCGGAAAAAAGAGTGAGACTTTGCTGTCGGGGAAGGTAAGCGACCAGGCGATCTGCGTGGCGACGTAATAGCTGACGGCGCTCGCCAGGACGTAGCACACCGTGCGGAGCGACGCCGCGGCTGAACGTCCCCCTGGACCGGCGCTCATCCGAGCCGCGAGTTCGCGATTCAGCAATTGTTCACGCTGAGCATCGATCTGTAAGACCAGTTTTAAGACACAGCGACTCACGCACGCCGAACAGCCTTCAAATGTGGCAGGAACGTATCACATTTACCTGGGGCTCCTCGCGGTCGTCTTGACTTACGCTGCAGGTGTCGCGATGACGGCCGCAACCAGCGCATACATCACCGACATCACACGCCGTGCCCGCTACGGGGCGGCCCACGGTGTGTTCGGCACCATTTACGACATTGGCGATGCGCTGGGTCCGATTGCCGCTGGCGTTCTCGTAGCGGGGTTGGGCTACGCGCACATGTTCCAGGTGATGGCCGCAGTCGCCATGACGATGGCGATCGTGTTCGCGATTGCGACGGCGAGGCCTCCATCTCGCGATTCTTGAAGGAGCACGCTTGGAAAGCCAGGCCGGTGCGACGACGGGCAGATTCCACGCGCTCGTGGCAACACTGCCCGTCAAGATCGCGGCCTACTCGAGCGGCTCGAACGGGATGCGCACGAAGTTGGCGCTGCCTGTGCGCGACCCCACCACAACACCTTGCAGATCGATGATTTCCACTATCGCCCTCGCGCTGGCGCTATCGCGATCATCGGCCAGCGTCACCTCGAGGCGGAGCTTGTTGTACCGAAGCGGCTGGGCCGTGTTGACGTCGTAGAAGAGGTCCCAGATCGTCACGCCGAACCGCCCCTTGCCGAGGTAGCGCCAGACGCCATGGGCCGCGGTGTGCGGCGGACGTGCGGGGTCGGTGCTGACTTCGCCTGGCACCGAGCGGAGGACGGTTCCATCGGCATGGAACGTGATGAGTTGTCTGATGCCGGTGGCGGTGGTGCCAAACCAGGAGCCGACGATGCCCCACGGCCTTCCCAGTTTGTGGTATTCGTCGCTACTCGCGTCGTGCCGCTCCTGACTCTGACCAGATTGCGCGATGGATTGGGCCTGCGTCCCGGTCGCCGCGAGCGCGAGCGTGCCGGTCAGCAGCAGTGTCCACAGGATTCTTGTGGTCGACATGATCTTCACCATATAGGTCGCTCCTTCGGCCCGGCCATTGGTTCGCCGCGGGCTCTACGGAAATAGGCGCAGAAACCCGGGAAGAGCTATCAGTCGAAGAAACGGAGAAGGCCGATATAATGCCGCGATCAACCACCATGCCTGAGGGCGTGAGCACGGGTGAACCACTTCCCGACGACGTCAGTGCGTTGCTCCGTGCGTGGACCGACGGCGACCAGCGCGCGCTCGCTCGGCTGACCCCGATTGTGTACGACGAGCTCCACCGTCTGGCGCACTACTACCTGAAGCGCGAGCAGGCCGGCCACAGCCTGCAGACGACGGCGCTGGTCAATGAAGCCTACATGCGGCTGGTCGACTACAAACGCATGCAGTGGCAGAACCGGGCTCATTTCATGGCGGCAGCGGCGCAGGCCATGCGCCGCATCCTCGTCGACCACGCGCGGCGGCGCAATGCGAAGCGGGGCGCGAACGCCGAGCATGTCTCGCTCGATGCTGAGGCTGTTCTCTGCGCCGATCGCTCCGATGATTTCGAGGCCCTGGACGATGCCTTGAACGCGTTGGCGGCGCGGGCGCCGCGCAAAGCGAAAGTCGTCGAGCTGCGCTTCTTCGGCGGCCTGAGCGTGGAGGAAACCGCCGAAGTTCTGCGCGTATCGCCGATCACCGTGATGCGCGAGTGGAAAAGCGCGAAAGCCTGGTTGTATCGAGAGCTCGCCGGCCCGACCGCCAATGGACAATGACCGCTGGAATCACGTCGATCAGCTGCTGCAATCCGCGCTCGACATTCCCGCGGTCGAGCGCGACGCCTATCTTCGCCACGCGTGTGGCGGCGACCAACGGCTGGAAGACGAAGTCCGTTCGCTGCGTCGCCGCACACGACCGTGCCGACAGGTTCCTCGGCGCTCCGGCGATCGATCTCGCCGCACGCGAGCTCGCCGGAGAGCGCAGCGACGACGGCAGTCAGGCCGGCGGCGATCCGCTGATCGGTCAGACGCTCTCGCACTACCGCATCGTCGAGAAGCTCGGCGGCGGCGGGATGGGCGTGGTGTACAAGGCCGAAGATTCGCGGCTTCACCGTCCCGTTGCGCTCAAGTTCGTCTCCGAAGATCTGGCGAGTGATGCCGAGGCCCTGAGCCGCTTTCAGCGCGAAGCCCGGACCGCGTCGGCGCTCAACCATCCACACATCTGCACGATCTACGACATCGGCGAGCAGGACGGACGATCGTTCATCGCCATGGAGTATCTGGAGGGCGCGACGCTGAAGGACCGGCTCGCCGCCGGTCCGCTCGGACTCGATACGGTGCTGCGGCTCGGGATCCAGATCGCCGACGCACTGGACGCCGCCCATACCGCGGGTATCATCCACCGCGACATCAAACCGGCGAACATCTTCATCAGCTCGCGCGGTCACGCCAAGCTCCTCGACTTCGGCCTCGCCAAGATGCGCGCGCACACCTCGCGCGAGGCGGACGTGACGACGATGGCCGGCGACGATTCAGGGCGTCGTGATGGGAACCGTCGCCTACATGGCGCCGGAGCAGGCGCGCGGCGAGCCGGTCGATCACCGCGCCGACCTCTGGAGCGTCGGCCTGGTGCTGTACGAAATGGCCAAGGGCACGCGGCCCGCGCCTGCCGTCCGGCTGCGGGTCGAGGAATCTCCCGAGCTGGAGCGCATCATCTCGAAGTGCCTGGAGACGGATCGCGATCTTCGTTATCAGCACGCGGCCGACCTGCGGACCGATCTCGAGCGCCTGCAGACGTGGATCGGACTCGGCGCGACGGCCGCGACGCGTCCGCGAAGGCACGCGCCGCGTTGGACACTCGTTGCCGCTGCCGCCGTCGCGGTCGCCGCCGCTGGCGGGCTACATCTTCTATCCGCGACAGGCGACGCTCACCGACAAGGACACGATCGTGCTCGCCGAGTTCACCAACACGACCGGCGATCCGGTGTTCGACGACACGCTGCGACAAGGACTCGCGGTGCAGCTTCAGCAGTCGCCGTTCCTCAGCCTCGTCTCCGACGAACGCATCCGAAGAACGCTGCCGTTGATGAACCAGCCGGCGGATGCACGATTGACCCCCGACGTTGCGCGGGTCGTGTGCGTTCGGACGGGCGGCGCGGCGGTCCTGGAGGGATCGATTGCGGCGCTTGGCAGTCAGTACGTCCTCGGGCTGCGCGCAACCAACTGCGCGACCGGGGACATCCTCGCCGACGAGCAGGCACAGGCGTCGCGGAAAGAAGATGTCCTGAGCACGCTCAGTCAGATGGCGACCCGGTTCCGAACGCGGGTTGGCGAATCGCTCGCCACCATCGAGAGATACTCGACGCCGCTCGAGGCGACGACGCCGTCGCTCGAAGCGCTGCAGGCCTACAGCGCCGGAATGAAAGCAGCCCTTGCCGGCTCGGTACGTGCCCTGCCGCTTTTTCAACGTGCGGTCGCGATCGATCCCGATTTTGCGCTGGCCCATGCGCATGTCGGGTTCCGCTACGGCGGTCATGGGAGAGTCGGCGCTCGCGCGACAGAGCCTGCTCAAGGCCTACCAGCTGCGCAATCGGGCCAGCGACGTCGAGCGCTTCTACATCGAAACACTGTACGACCGCGACTTCACGGGGAACCTGGAACGGGAGCGACGAACGTTGGAAACGTGGGCCGAGAGCTACCCGCGCGATGCGCGGCCACACACATTGATCGCGGGTCTCGCCCTGTCGAGCACCGGCCAACATGAGTTGGCGATCGCCGAAACCGAGAAGGCCATCGCGCTGGATCCCGACCAGACCCCGGCGTATGCCAACAGGGCATTCAATCAGCTCCGCCTGAATCGCCTCGACGATGCGTTGCTGACGGTGCGTCGTGCGGCGGAGCGCAAGCTGGAATCCGCTCGAGTTGCTCTTGATCCCGTATTTCGTCGCCTTCCTGAAGGGTACCGACGACGAACTCGCACGGTCGGCGGCGGCGGCGAGAAAGAGTCCCGCCAGCGGAAGACATCATCTCGCACCTGGAGGCGCTGGCCCTGGCCCGCTCCGGCCGGTTGCAGGACGCGAGACGGATGGCCGCGGTCGCCGTCGAGATCGCGCAGCAGTCGGGTCGACGCGAACGGGCCGGCCTGTTCGAAGCGGCCAGAGCCGTGTGGGAAGCGTTCTACGGGAATGCGGCCGCCGCCAGGCAGAGCGCCACCAGGGCGCTCGCGCTCGGAAGGGGCGGTCGCGAAGTGGACTATGCCGCGGCGTTCGCGCTGGCCCTCGCAGGTGATCTGCCGCAATCGCGAGCCCTCGCCGAGGATCTCGCGCGCGAGTTCCCGGAGGATACGTCGGTGCAATTCATGTATCTGCCGACGCTTCGGGCCCTGTTCTCATTGAACACTCCCACCTGATCCGGCAGCGGCGATTCAAGCGCTGCAGACCGCCTCGCGCTACGATCTCGCGCTTGGGCGCGTCGGCTTCATCGGACGTTTCGGCGGCCTGTATCCCATCTACGTTCGCGGACTGGCCTACCTCGCCGCCCGTCAACCCGCCGAAGCCGCCGCGCGAATTTCAGCGGATTCTCGATCATCGCAGCATCGTCCTCGTCGATCCCATGGACGCGATGGCGCGCCTGCAGCTGGCGCGAGCGCTCGCGCTCTCGGGCGACACCGTGAAGGCGAAGAGTGCCTACGA
Source organism: uncultured Acidobacteriota bacterium (assembly GCA_963773005.1). Lineage (GTDB taxonomy): Bacteria > Acidobacteriota > Vicinamibacteria > Vicinamibacterales > 2-12-FULL-66-21 > DATBJJ01. The sequence continues at coordinate 113,326 of CAVYZR010000006.1, read as the reverse complement.
CGATCTCTTGACGCTCTGGAAGAACGCCGACCCGGACATTCCGGTTCTCAAGGAAGCACGGGCGGAATACGCGCGACTGCCGTAAGCGGCGGATTCCTTTACGGGAGTCGAGGGTTCACTTCCCGATTCCGTAGATCACCATCGCCATAGGGGCCTGAATTTCGCTGCCCGGCTCTCCGGCAGACAGTGCGATGCCCGACAGCCTGCCGCCTTGCCAGCTAGCGATCAGCCCCATGACGCAGCTCGGCCCGAAGGTTGAATCGGTGTGTCCATAGGGGCATGATCCGCATGGTGCTCAATGCAGCGCAAGGATCATTGGGAGCGGGTGTATTCCACCAAGGACGAGCAGGATGTGAGCTGGTTCGAGGCTCTTCCAGCCCTGTCACTGCGGATGCTCGAGGATTCCGGGCTGACCCGGGAGACCTGCGTGCTCGACGTCGGAGGTGGCGACTCTCGCCTGGGTGAAGCTGCTAAGGTGCCGGTCTGGATCGAAGCGGATGTGACCGTCGACTGGACACTGAAGCCCATGGATATCTGGCACGATCGAGCCGTCTTCCATTTCCTGACGACGTCGGAGGATCAGACCAGATACTTGCAGCACCTTCGCGCCGTGCTGAACGTGCAGGGAACGGCGATCATCGCCACCTTTGCTCCTGATGGCCCCGAGACATGCAGCGGATTGCCGGTGGCGCGGTACTCGCCAGAAGCGCTGAGACAACTCCTGGGTTCGGGATTCTCCCTTGCTGACTCTCAACGCCACATCCACCACACGCCGTGGGGAAGCACGCAAGCGTTTCAGTACCTCGCGGTTCGTTCGACTGCACTAGCGTCGAGCGGCGTTGGGGCCTTGCCCTCGCCTTCACTTCAACGCTGCATCAACGACTTGTGCACCGTCGCGAACGCTCCGGCAAAGTAGCTGACGTTGTGGAACGCTTCGCGCGTGAATGCGTCAGCAACATACCGGGCGGCCGCGCCGTCCGCGCCGACCACCAGAATGCGCGTGTTGTGGTCGTCCATTGGAAGCCGACCATCGTCTTTGGCGCGTTTCACCTCGCCGACATCCTTCCCTTCGAGCACCAGACTCCGCGGAATGTTCCGGGCGCCCCGCAGCGTCCCGCGCTGGAAATCGGCTGACTCACGGGCATCGATGATGACGGCCGTCGCGTCGTTGGCGACAATGTGACGAAGGCCTTCGAGCTCGACTTCGCACACGCCTCCGGCGGCGCGCCACATCGGAATACCCAGTTGGTAGCGCCGAACGTTCGTGTACCCCGCGTCGAGCAGTTCGGCAGCCAGCCGTTTGGTTTTCCCGCAGTGGGGCCCGTTGCAATAGAGGATGAGGGGAGCAGACGTATCCCCGCGCAGCAGCCGGCCAATCTCGGCGACGTCCGACACATACACCGACATAGGCACGCCGGGCTTCGGAGCGACATTCACCGCGCCGGGAATGTGACTGATCGCGTACTCGCGGGAGGGTCGCGCATCCAGGACCATGGCGCTCCGATTCGACAGGATCATCTGCAGTTCCTCAGTCGAGATCTCGCGCGTTTTGTCTTCCTGTACAATCGGCGCGGCAGGTTGAGCCGCGAGATGGACAGGAAAGGTCACGACGAACAGAACTGCGGCAACGAGTCTCCCGTTGGTCGTTGTGCTTGGCACGCGAGCCTCCTTCCGGGCGGGTCCGGTAGCTGATCAAATCCGCACGCTGACTGCTGCCCGACCGACGACTAAACAGAGGTCATGACCGCTCACTGAGAGCCGCCATGGAACAGTCGTGCGCCCTGCTCTCGAACACATGAGAGATATCCGTGGTGACGTTTGCGGCCGCAGGCGACATGCGACAAGATGATCGCTGCCAGTGAAATCAGCTCACATTGTCCCGTAGCATTTGGGTCGGAACGGCCCGTTCCCGTTGATCGTTGTACGCGAATAAACACCACCATTCCGCATTCGCCGGGCTTCCTGACCGTGCGATCGCGGCCCCGCCGTGGCGTAAACGAATCGTTCCTAAGAACTGGGATTATAGGTTATGGGTTGAGCCGACGCTCGTCAGCGCTTCGGCCGCACATGTTGTCTCTCCCTGATCGATCGGGACGGACGTGTCGGCGTCGCCGTGCACGATGAGCGAGGGAGCCGAGCCGGACGAGACGAAGCGAATGGGCGAGAACTGCGCCGCTTCGGCCTCCGTAAACTTGAAGACCGGCTGCTGCGTCGCCCCATCGGCGCGCAGAGTGACACGCCCCACAGACGGCCACCGTCGCGCTCGCAGAGCGCCTGGGCTTCCTTGAAGTACTCCTGTGCGCGTTGTTGATCGACCTGAGCGACCGCAGGCGGCGGGTGGCCTATAACCACGTACGCCAGGACTGCCGTGCAAAACGCTGGTATCCGCATCGTCTACTCCCTGGCCGTTTCCTACCTTGCCACAACCCACGTGCCGGCGATGCGGTCATGCGGTCCGCGCCCTGGATTCGCGATGGTCCACGCGGCGCCTGCCGCCATCAAGAGGAACGCGAGACTGCCCAGCACGAACGCCACGTCCGGAGACACACGCGGCTCGCCGAACATCGGGACTCCGACACAGGCAATCCACGCGAGCGCCGGCGACCAGGCGACCAGGAACCGGATCGCCGATCGCGCCCGGCCAATCTCGCGGCCATCGCGCCTCACCACCGCATGCCGGAGAGCCCGCGTGACTAGACCGCCCGGCACGGCCAGCACCGATATCAGACCGCAGACGATCGAGAACAACACCGGAATGGATGCGAACCCGTTGGCGACGAGACCCCGGACCGCCTCGCTACCGGCGGGGAAGTTTGCGCTCAGGGCCGCGCGCTCGTTTGCCAACTCTTGAATCTGCGGCGCGACGATGGCGGAGGCACGAGCGAGCTCGTCGGGAGAAACCGCCGGATAGCGCGCGGCGATCTCCGCCGCTGTTCGTCTCATACCGAGAAACGGTTCGAATTGAGGCGTTTGGGCCCACAACCCGTCGCTCGTGAGTTGCGGGCCAAAATGCGCCGCGACATACTGCTCCGCCGCGGTCCGCTGCGCTTGAGTCTTGAGCTCGGCATCGGCACTCGAGTCAGTGATCCACGTCATCCACCTCACGAACGTTTGGGTCGATCCAATGACGCTTCTCTCTCCCTGGAGGGATCTCGCGACCATGGGAAGCATCACGGTGACGATCAGGAGAAGTACGCACGCCGGCATCGCGGCCATAATGATCGGCAGAGCCCGACGGCCGCGTGAGGGATGACTGGGAATCGATCCGAGGCGCACGAGCTCCACCTTGACGTCAGCGAGCGCTGGCGGCGCTCCGCTCGCGAGTCGATTCAACAGCGTTGTGGCCGACAGCGGCGCGGCCGGCTCAGCGACGGGAGCAAGAGCGCGAGTGGAGACCGCCGCCAGCAGCTCGACAGGACTGAGAGTTTGATTGGCGGCCGGCGCGACCGGCGAGGGCCACGAGAAATCGAGGAGCACGAGTTGTCCGTCGGCTCGCCTCCACACGTGGGCGAGACTGAGCCGTGTGTCTCTGGCTTCGTTGATTGAGGCTTCGCGGGCCGAGGCATCGAGCTCGATCGCCAGGCTCGAGAGCGCACGATGCGCCTCACGCCAATCGGACGCCGGCGGCGCCGTCAGGAATGGTTCTCCCCGCGGTGCCTCGTACGCGTCCCAATTCTCCGTCACCAATCGGCGCCCCGCGAGCCAGTACCAGCCGCCCGGGCCGCGACACATCACGCCGGGTCGCGTCGACCGGCGGCGTGCCCAGCGCAACCTCGTGAATCCAGACATGACGACGGAGGATCGGATCGACGCCGACGAACAATCGTCCGCCGCTGGTCTCACCGACCATCGTGTGCACGGCGTACAGGTCCGACGCGTCGCAAAGACGAAAGGGCGGGAACAAGATCGGCAGGTGACGCCTTCGGAGCGGCGGATGCGACTGGCCGGACGTTCCGCTGCACGACACGCGTGCGGCTCAGCAGATCGTGGACGCCGGTCCATCCGTTGCCACGGCGGCCGGTCGAGAAGAGCAGGATGGTCAAGAGCAGCGACAGCGCCGTGTACACGAAGCCACTGCCCGTTGGTCCCCTCGCGGAGCCCATGAAGTAAATGATCGTTGGCACATGGAATACCGCAGTACGCAGGCCAACGCGCGGCCACCACCGGGCATTGCTCTCCGATGGGGTCAGCGACGTCACGCGCAAGCCCATGAGCCGCTTGCCGAGCGACGCGCCCCAGCCGCCTTCCAGGACGAAGTAGTAGATCACCCCGACGACCCACGACCAGGCTCCCAGTCGGAGCAGCGTGGTTGCGGATTCGAGCGTCACGCCGACTGTCCACGCCGAGGACACGACCAGCCAGACCATCATCGAGACGATCGCCGAATCAGCGATCCACGCGATGAGCCGTGTCCCGAGCGGAGCAGAAACTTCGTGCGCGGACACGTACGGCCGCAGGAGATCCGCCAGCTCGGCGTACGACTGTGGCCGTCCGGCAGGAGCCTTCGCGAGACAGCGCAGCACGACGGCCGCGAGTCCGCGCGGGACCTCGCGCCGAAGCAGACGCGGCGACTGTGGCTTCTTGGACTCAACCTTCGACACGAGCTCGTGCAAGTCTGGCGCCTCGAGAGGCGGCCGTCCGGTCAGGAGGTAGTAGAGGGTGGCGCCGACGGCGTAGATGTCGGCGCGAACGTCGAGCGGCTCGCCGCGCAACTGCTCCGGCGCCGCGAACTGCGGCGTGCCCTCGAAGCCCACCGTCGCGAGCTCGTGCCGCACGTCGCGTGTCAGCGTGGAGATGGAGAGTCCGAAGTCACCAACCTTGACGGCGCCGTCCGCATCGACGAAGCAATTCGACGGCTTGATGTCGCGGTGGAGAATCCCCGCCGCCTGCGCCGCGTCGAGGCCGCCGATGATGTCGAGCACGGCCGATACGGCCGCGGATGGAGGCATCGGCCCCTCGGCCGAGATGCGATCCTTCAGCGTGCCGCCGGAGAGCAGCTCCATCGTGATTGCCGGCGCCCCGCCGACTTCTTCGCTGCCGAAGATGTAGACCGTGTGCGCGTGGCTGATCGACGCCGCGAGCTGTCCCTCGCGAAGGAACCGCGCACGATCCTCGTCGCCCCGCAATGTGTCGCGCAGGACCTTCAGCGCCAGGCGCCGCCCTGTCTCGAGTTGCTCGGCCTCGTAGACCTCGCCCATTCCACCGCGGCCGAGCAAGCGGATGACCCGATACGGTCCCCAGAGTTGCCCGTCCACAAGGCGGGGCGCGCCGGGGCGCGATGGATCGCTCGTGGACGCGACGCCAGTCGAGGTCGCGTCGTTGGACCCGCTGAGCTTTTCCACGCCGGCGGTCAGCAGGCACAACGCGCAGAGCCCTTCGGGCGTATCAGGTGGCAGTTGCCGCCCGCACCGCGGACACCGTCGCGACAGGTGGGACACTGTTTCGGACATCACATCCCCCGGTTCGTCTGAGGCCGGATTTTGGCCACTCATTTCGATCAGACGGAACCGTCGTCCGGGGTTACGCGCTCAACGCCTGAATGAGATGACGGATCTCGTCGTCGACGTCCCGCCCATCCTCAACGGTTTCCGCGACGCGCTGGCGCAACAGGGATTGAAACCGGCGTCTGAGACGGTGCACGGCGGCTTTGACCGCGCCTTCCGAGGTCCCCAAGCGGGCTGCCACGGCGGCGTAGCCGCCAGCCGGCGCCTGTCCCAGCAGGCACGCTTTGAGCTCGTCGAACTCGGAGGCGCGTCCCTGGGCCGACCACTGGGCGCGAAGGTCGGCGAGCAGGCGTTCGACGACCGTCAATGCCCAGCGCCGCTCGAAGAGCGTTTCGGGAGTGGCGTGATCCACAGGCTCGACCACGTACAGGCCTTCAGCGTTCTCGAGCGGGACCATCTGCCGGCCACCGCCCCGCTTCTGCGTCCGTTCACGCGTCGACCAATTGGAAAGGTAGTGCTTCAGGGACGCCAGAAGGAACGCGCGGAATCGGCCCCGATCCTGACGAAGCCCCTCGAAGTCCTGCCGCTCGATGAGCGATGTCAAGAACCCCTGCGTCAGGTCGCGCGCATCTTCCGGGTCGAGACCTCGGCGGCGGAGGTAGGCGTAGAGCGGATACCAGTAGGTCTGGCAGAGCGAAGAGAGGGCTTCACGCGCCGCCTGCGAGTCGTTCCCGGCGGCCGCCAGCACGAGAGTCCACCGCGTCGTTTCGAAGGGCAAGACGACGCATCGTACGCGAGATGGTTGCCGCTCGCCACCCGACCGGCGAGCCGATCGCGACGATCCGGCTGCCTGTTCGCGTGCCGCACGGCTTCCATGGGGGCTGGGCGCCCGACAAGATTACCGTCGTCGAGTAGGAGTGCATTGGATGGCGGCGCCGCGACTCCGCCCCGATCCGGTCAAGTCGCCGCGCATCTTAATGCCACGTGCGTAGCGGCTCGGAGACTGGCCCACGTGGCGGTTGAATGCAGTGCTGAAGGTGTTCGCCGAGCCATAGCCGACGCGTTCGGCAACCTCGCCTGTCGAAGTCGTGACGTCGCAGCAGATCCGTCGCAACGGCCATGCGCGATCTTGATTGAGGCGTCTCTGCGGCGAGACGAGCGAGTGTCAGTTCTCTATTTGGAGGGTTGATCGAACCGAGCCAGACGCCCAGATTCGACCGGCCGAGCGTACAGTGGTCTCCTGAACCGCTGCTCTTGCGGAAGAAGGGGTTCGAGGAGCACCTTTCAGATATTCGTGCTATCCGGGATTTCGATGGCAGACGGCGATCGTAGGGCGCCGGCCGTATCAGCGAAGTCGTGACCGTACTTTCGATGAGCTAATAAATCGAGCCCGGCAACGTCAGCTCTCGTCCGCTGAGAGCCTAGTCCCGCTCTGAAGCGACGGTGAGAAGACGAGGTAGTGCATGGTCAATGTCCACTCTGGTGTCCTTCCCAAGAAGCTCCTTGCCGCCATCCGGGACGACAGGCCCCATACCCCGATATCGCAAACCCTGGTTGAAGCGGCGACGATGGAGATCGCGTCCGTCCTTGCGCGATTCTCGACCCGTCCTGAAGGGTTGACCAATGACGACGCACGCGCCCGATCGGTTCAGTACGGGCCGAACGTCTTGGCGAAGGACCAGCGAACGAGCCTCGGCGGGCTGTTCTGGCATGCGGTTCTCAACCCGCTGGTGATCCTGCTGGCGATACTGGCGAGCATCTCGTTCGCCACGGGTGACCCCCGGGCTGGGATCGTGATGTCGCTCATGATCGCTCTTGGCGTGGGCCTGAAACTCATCCAGGAAGCCAAGGCCGACAGCGCAGCAGCCAGGCTCAAGGCCATGATCTCAGTCACGGCCACCGTGCTCCGCGATGGCAAGCCCCAGGAGATCGCCGTCTCGCAACTGGTCCCCGGTGACATCGTCGAACTGGCGGCAGGGGACATGATCCCCGCCGACGTGCGCATGGTCGCAGCGAAGGATCTGTTCGTCACTCAAAGCGCGCTGACGGGCGAGAGCTTCCCGGTTGAAAAGTTCGAGGTCGAACGGAACCCGACAGCCACCGCGCCCATCGATCTGACCACCATCGCATTCCTGGGCACGAGCGTCGAAAGCGGTTCGGCGACGGCGGTTGTCATTGCAACCGGAAAAGAGACATTTCTCGGCGGCGTCGCGCATTCGCTGTCGGAGGTGCCCACACAGACGGCGTTCGACAAGGGCATCGCTCAGTTCACCTGGTTGATGCTGCGATTCATTCTGACCATGGTGCCCCTCGTCTTCATCATCAATGGTCTGACCAAGGGCAACTGGGTCGAAGCCTTCTTCTTCGCCGTGGCGGTGGCCGTGGGCTTGACTCCGGAGATGTTGCCGATGATCGTTACGGTGTGCCTGTCCAAAGGTGCACTGGCGATGAGCCGCAAGAAGGTCATCGTCAAACGGATCAATGCCATTCAGAACCTGGGTGCGATGGACGTGCTCTGCACCGACAAGACCGGCACGCTGACCATGGATCACGTCATCCTGGAGAAGCACTGCGACGTCGCGCTGAAGGAAGACGAGGGCGTCCTCGCGCTGGCGTACATGAATAGTCACTTCCAGACTGGGTTGAGGAACGTCCTGGACCGTGCGGTGCTCGCGCATACCGAGACTCACAGTCACGCGAAGATCCCCGAATGTGCAAAGGTGGACGAGATCCCCTTCGACTTCCAGCGCCGCATCATGTCAGTCGTGGTCCGTACGCCCGAAGCCAAGGACCGAATCATCAGCAAGGGAGCCCCAGAGGCCATCTTCCCGTGCTGCGCGAACTTCGAGTTCGACGGCCAGCTCTACCCGATGGATCACGCCCACATCGACGGGCTGAAGAAGGAGTACGAACAGCTCTCGGCCGATGGCTTCCGCGTGCTCGCGATCGCCAGTAAAGACATTGAGCCGCGCGGTATCGTCGCGGGCGACGCGACGCCCTACTCCAAGGCCGACGAGTGCGACCTGATCCTGAACGGCTATGCGGCCTTCCTGGATCCGCCGAAGGAGACAGCCGCGGCCGCGATCAAGGCCCTGCAAGGCCATGGCGTTGCCGTCAAGGTCATCACGGGCGACAACGACCTGGTTGCCCGCAAGATCTGCAAGGAGGTTGGGCTGTCCACCGAGTTCGTGCTGCTCGGTACGGAGGTCGAGCAGATGTCCGACGCCCAGCTTGCGGACGCGTCGGAGGCCGCCACGCTGTTTGCTCGCGTCTCTCCCACCCACAAGCAGCGCATCATCAAGGCCCTGCAATCCCGCACCCACACGGTGGGCTTCATGGGCGACGGCATCAACGACGCCCCCGCCTTGCACGCGGCGGACGTCGGGATCAGCGTCGATACCGCCGTGGATGTCGCGAAAGCCTCGGCGGACATGATCCTGCTTGAAAAATCCTTGCTGGTCCTGGAGGCGGGCGTCGTCGAAGGACGAAAGGTCTTCGCCAACATCCTCAAGTACGTGCGCATGGGCGCCAGCAGCAACTTCGGTAACATGTTCAGCGTCCTGGGGGCGAGTGTGTTCGTCCCCTACCTGCCGATGGCCCCCATCCAGATCCTGGCCAACAACCTGCTCTACGATGTGAGCCAGACCGCCATTCCGACCGACGCCGTCGATCCAGAGCAGGTCGAGAAGCCACGTCCCTGGGACATCAAGCAACTGACCCGCTTCATCGTCTTCATCGGCCCGTGCTCATCGATCTTCGACTACACGACGTACTTCATGATGCTCTATGTCTTCAACTGCTGGAACATCTCGACGCCGGAGGCTGCGGCGCGTAGCGCGAGTCTGTTTCAAACGGGCTGGTTCGTGGAGAGCCTGCTTACGCAGACACTCATCATCCACATCATCCGCACCAACAAGATTCCGTTCCTGCAAAGCCGCTCGTCCTGGCCGCTGATCGGTATGTCCGTCGTGATCATGGTGACCGGCATCGCGATTCCGTTCACGCCACTGGGACACTATCTGGGTTTCACGGCGCTGCCAACGTTCTACTGGTCGCTGCTGGCGCTCACGCTTCTCTGTTACGTGCTTCTGACGCAGTTAGTCAAGATGTGGCTGCTGCGGAGGAGGTGGATCTAATGGGCGAGGATGGTCACGATCACGCTAATCACAAACACGGGGCCGGCGGTCACACGCACGGCGTGAGCGCGGACGCGGACCGTTGGTATCTGACAATCGCCCTGCTGCTGATTGTCGGGTTCATGGCCTTCGAGGTTGTCGTCGGAATCGTGGCGCACTCGCTCGCGCTCCTGTCCGACGCGGCCCATATGCTCACGGACGCAGGTGCGCTTGCTCTGTCACTCGTTGTCCTGCGATTTGTTCGGCGCCCGGGCGGCGAAGCTCTGACGTACGGCAGGCGGCGGGCTGAGGTGCTGAGCGGCCAGGCCAATAGCGCTGTGCTCCTCGTGCTCGGACTGATCGTGATCTACGAGGCGATTTCACGCTTGATCGCACCACCCGACGTCGCCGGGCTAGCGGTGACGATTGTGGCTGCTGCCGGCGTGGTCGTGAACCTCGCCGCGGCATGGGTCATGGCGAAGGCCAATCGTCACAGCCTGAACATCGAGGGCAGCTTTCAGCACATCCTGACCGACTTGTATGCCTTCATCGGAACGCTCATCGCTGGCATCGTGATCCTTGTCACCGGGTTCGACCGAGCGGACGCGATTGCCTCGCTGCTCGTGGCGGTTCTGATGCTCCGATCAGGGTTCGATCTCCAGCGCAAAGCCATCCGCGTACTGCTCGAAGGCGCGCCGGAAGGGATGCCACCTGCCGAGGTCGGCGTGGCGATGGCGCATGGCGAGCACGTGAAAGAGGTGCACGATCTGCACCTGTGGGAACTTGCACCGGGCCATCCCATCTTGACGGCGCATGTGCTCGTCGCGCCGGGTGAAGACTGTCATGCAGTCCGCCGCGCGCTCGAGCGGATGCTGAACGAGCGCTTCAAGATCGCGCACACGACACTGCAGGTCGATCATGTGCACCCGCAAGTGCTGTCGATTCAGCAGCACGGAGTCTGGCCTTCGACTACTTCGTGACAAGACGGATCAGAGGGAGCACCGATGACTCGAAGTGTTCATAGAGAGCGGCACCGCACCGAGCGAATCGGCTGGCTGCGGGCCGCCGTCCTCGGGGCGAACGACGGCATCGTATCTACCGCGAGTTTGATCGTTGGCGTAGCGGCAGCGGGTGCCGGCCGGAATGAAATTCTCATTGCCGGCGTTGCCGGCATGGTGGCGGGTGCCATGTCGATGGCCGCTGGCGAGTTCGTGTCGGTCAGCTCGCAGCTCGACACCGAGCGGGCCGACGTGGCACGTGAGCGGGAGGAGTTGGCCACTCAGCCTGAATTCGAGAAGAGGGAACTCGCGGCGATCTACGTGGGGCGAGGGCTGACACCAGAGCTCGCCACTCAAGTCGCCGACCAACTGATGGCTCATGACGCGCTAGCGGCGCATTCACGAGATGAGCTCGGCCTGTCCGAAGCCGTGGGCGCGCGCCCCGTACAGGCCGCCCTGACATCGGCCGCGACGTTCGCGGCGGGCGCCGCATTGCCTCTCGTCACAGCGCTCGGTGCGCCACCGCCCTATGTGGTCCCAGTTGTGGCGGCTACCTCGCTCCTGTGTCTCACGGCGCTCGGTGCACTATCGGCGAACGCTGGCGGGGCACGCGTGCTCAGGGCTTCGGCGCGGGTGGTTTTCTGGGGAGCCTTGGCGATGGGCCTTACCGCCGGCGTGGGCTGGTTGTTCGGGACAGTGGCGTAAAGGCAACGAACGAGATCCCATTCCGACAGCAATGAGCCCTCGCGACATGCCTCCCGTTGGCTCTGACAACCTCGATGTTCGTCGAGGTTTCGAGACTGACGTATCACAGTTCTATCACAATCGCGGGACCCCCTTAGAGCTCGGGCACGAGATCGACACACTGAACGCCGCCTCAGAAACAGGATTCACTGCTGGCCGTCGCAGGCGTCCGCCCGTGCGAGGAGAAAGGCCCTTTCCCGCGCGTTGCGGGTCAGCGTGGCCGCAGCCGTGAATTCTGCACGCGCCTCGGCCAGTCGACCGGCCCGGAACAGAAAGTCGCCCCTCGCCGCCGGCAACGGCGCGTAGTCGCGCAGGGCAGCGGCGTCAGCGATCTCGTCCACCAGCCTGAGGCCCGCTTCGGGCCCGAAGGCCATGCTGTGGGCGATCGCGCGATTGAGATCGATCACGGGCGAGGGCGCCACGACGCGCAGCCGGTCATAGAGCGCGGCAATGCGCGGCCAGTCGGTATCGGCGGCCCGGCGCGCGCGGGCGTGGCAGGCGGCGAGCGCGGCTTGCAGCACATAGGGGCCTACCTCTCCCACCTTGGCGCCCAGCGCTTCGGCGCGGGCCAGCGCAGCGAGGCCCCGGCTGATCAGCAAATAGTCCCAGCGTGCGCGATCCTGCTCGGTGAGAGGTATGAAGGCGCCGTCCGGCCCGGTGCGCGCCTTCTGGCGCGACGCCTGGATCTCCATCAGGGCCAGGAGGCCGAGCACTTCGGCATCCTCGGGCATCAGACCGGCCAGTATGCGGCCGAGCCGTTGCGCCTCCAGGCACAGGCCCGGCCGGACGAGGTCGTCGCCCGCCGTGGCCGCATAGCCTTCATTGAAAATGAGGTAGATGACTTCGAGCACCGAGGGCAGCCGCGCTGCCCGTTCGGCGCCGCGCGGCACCTCGAAGGTCAATCCGGCCTTTGCGATTGCCTTCTTCGCGCGGACGATACGCTGCGCGATCGCGGCCTCGCTCGACAGGAAGGCGCGGGCGATCTCGTCCGTCGTCAGGCCGCCGACCACCTTGAGGGTGAGCGCCGCGCGGGCGTCGGGCGACAGCATGGGGTGGCAGGCCGTGAAGATGAGGCCCAGTAGCTCGTCGCCGAGATCATCGTCCATGGCCGCTACGATCGCCGCTTCGATCACCTTGGGCGCGCCGTCGCGCGTCTCGTTGTTGTACCCGGGCAGCGTCCGCGCGATCTCCTCGTGCTTGCGCTCGCGCATCTTGTCGCGCCGGAGGGCGTCGATGGCGCGGCGTTTGGCGACGGCCATCAGCCAGGCGCCCGGATTGGCCGGGACGCCGGTCTTAGGCCATTCGGCGAAGGCGACGACCAGCGCGTCCTGCGCCAGATCCTCGGCGCGGTCGACATTCCGCAGCATGCGGGCCAGGCCCGCGATGAGCCTGGCCCGTTCGATGCGAAAGGTCGCTTCTATTGCTTGATGGGTTTCCGCCTGGTGCGTCTCGCCTGCGGTCACACCGCATTGTCGGCCAAGGCCGCAGGGGAGGCAAGCCAGCCTGCCGCGCCGAAGCTCGGTTACGAATCAACCGAGCGAAGGCGGGTCAGGCGACGCCGAGCTTCCCGCGTTCCCCTTCACGGGGCGCCGCGAGCTCCTCGGGCGTCATGAACTCGGCCAGATCCGCCGCCTCGTAGAACGGCCGGATTTCGATCTCACTCCTGCCCGGCATGAGATTGGGGGAACGCTTCGCCCAGGCCACCGCCTCGTCCATGTCCTTGACCTCCCAGATCGAGAAGCCGGCGACGAGCTCGCGGGTCTCGGCGAACGGCCCGTCGATGACCGTACGGCCGGGACCTTCGCACACGATGCGCTTGGCCTGGGCGCTGTTCTTGAGGCCGGCACCGGCCACGAATACGCCGGCCTTGACCAGCTCTTCTATGAACCGGTCCATCGCCTCGAACGCCTCGGGCGCGGGTGGCGCGCCCTTTTCGCTGTCCTCAGTGGCTTTCCCGAACACCATAACCCGCATCGTCTGCCTCCTTGTTAGAGCCGGCCCATGTGGCGTCTCCTTGGGACGACGAACGAGCTTGCTGGAAATCGACATCGTTCTGCAAATTGCCAGTCTGCATCATGTCCCTGAAGCCTCCGGCACGCCAGAGGACAGCATTGCTCATCTGCGAGATTCTCCACTGGCCGTCCGACTGCAGCAGCGTCGCGTGAATGACTCCGCCCGCAATAAAAAAGTTGTCCAGCTTGTTAGCGTCGGTCTTACTGCCTTGCCACATATGCATGGCGATGAGATTGGCCCGGACGTTTGCCGTACTGCCGTCGAGAGAAATATCGTGACCGGCGACAAAGTGTTGCGACCCTTCAAAACGGGTGAAGCTTTTCTCATGGCTGGCACTGATTTCTTCGGGCCCGATCAGTGACGCGCCGTTGGGGCGCGTTACTTTTGCCTGAGGCGTGAAGATGGAGGCGAAATGCTGGGCGTCAATATTCTTCTCATCAAGTGCGCGAAAGTAGCTGTTCACGATGCTCGTGATTTCAGATTTGTTGATTAATTCCGTGATCCTGTCCTGATCCATGGTTCGTCCTTTTTCTGCTCGCGAAGGATCTCCTCGAGCTCGCTCTTGAAGTTTGCGATCAGGCGACGCCGAGCTTCCCGCGTTCGCCGTCACGGGGCGCCGAGAGCTCCTCGGGCGTCATAAACTCGGCCAGATCCGCCGCCTCGTAGAACGGCCGGATTTCGATCTCGCTCCTGCCCGGCATGAGATTGGGGGAACGCTTCGCCCAGGCCACCGCCTCGTCCATGTCCTTGACCTCCCAGATCGAGAAGCCGGCGACGAGCTCGCGGGTCTCGGCGAACGGCCCGTCGATGACCGTACGGCCGGGACCTTCGCACACGATGCGCTTGGCCTGGGCGCTGTTCTTGAGGCCGGCACCGGCCACGAATACGCCGGCCTTGACCAGCTCTTCTATGAACCGGTCCATCGCCTCGAACGCCTCGGGCGCGGGTGGCGCGCCCTTTTCGCTGTCCTCAGTGGCTTTCCCGAACACCATAACCCGCATCGTCTGGCTCCTTGTTTGAGCCGGCCCCATTTGGCGCCTCATTGGGACGACGAACGAGCTTGCTGGAAATCGACATGGTTCTGCAAGTCGCTCGACGTTCGAAGCACGAGGGAGCAACGGCGCTTTTCGGGTCAGGGATGGCGGCCTACACTGGGAGGCGCCAGCGGATGGTGCGATGACAGTCCTATCACAATTAGTCTTCTCAGTTGGCCCAATCGGTTTCGTGAGATTTGTGCTCGGCGGCACGCGTACCCTGTCACGCGGTGGCCCTGCGGGATTTCTTGTTGATCGCTTCGGCATGGCGGCAGGAGGGGCGCGAAGGGCAGCGTTTTCCGCTCGCGATCGCAGGTCCTCGCCCGCAGAATTGGCGGATCAAGTCCATCACTGACAGGAGGCAATATGCGCTCGTGGTCTCGCGCGGTTCGATCGGCATCGGTTGTGACAATCGCCGCTGCATTGGTCGCGTCGACGTTGCCGGTGTTCACGGAGCGGTCCCGGCGCGTCTGGGCGACCACCAAGCGGTCTGTGTCGCTGGTGTTGACTCCCGATCTGGAAGCAGCGACGCGGCGGCACAAGCGCGAGCGGCGCATTGCTGCGATATTTGAAGGGGATAGTGGGACGACCGCGAGTGCGATCCCACGGGCTGTGGGCCCGCCCATTTCTTGTCTGAAATACGCGGCGTCAGCGAGGCGGCCGACAAGCTGCACACGGAGCAATCATACGGCGGCGCCCAGAACGGGAGTGCCTTCTACAGCCAAGGGCATCTCGATGACAAAAACGCAGCCCTTACCAGGCAGGTTGCGAAAGTCGATGTCCCCACCGTGCATTCGGACTGCCTTTCGGGCGATCGAGAGGCCGAGTCCGAGACCGGTCCGGTCGCTCCTGCGCCGCTCGGCGAACACCTTGAAGGGGTCGACAGTGCTGTCAGGAATGCCGGCGCACTCGTCCTCAATTTCGATCCTCACGCGCCCGTCGTCGCCCAGTGCCCGGAGCACCACGCGCCCGCCCGCGGGCGTGTACCTAAACGCATTGTTCAACAGGTTCATCACGGCGGACGCGAGGAGCTGCGGATCGGCGTTCACGGCGAGCTGAGGGTCCACGTGCTCGAGGGTGAACCGCAGGGCACGGGACTCGGCGTGCAGGTTGGCGACCACGGCGATTTCGCTCAGAAAAGCGGCGACCCGCAGCCGCTCGCTCCGTTGGAGGTTGGCGGCCATTCGCACGTCGGACAGGGTGTTGTCGACAAGGTCGTGCAGGCTCATGAGGCTGCGGCCGAGTACGGTCCCGGTACTGCCGTTCACGGCAACGGTTCCCTGTTTCAACGCGTGGAACGCGAGGAGCGCGGTGTTGAGGAAGTCGCGAATTTCGTGAGCCAGTTGTCCGGATCGCTCGATTTCTTCATTTGATCTCGAATCGCTGGTGATACGCGCGTGTTCCGTCACGGCTTCAGCGATCGCGGTGTCGAGGCAGCGATTCAGCGTGTGAAATTCTTCGGTCGTGATCGGAACGCGCCGCTCGACGGCGACCTCGGTGATGGCTTGACAGATATCGCCGTAATCGTGGACGACCTGAGAAATGTTGAACCCGAGCGCCCGCAACTCACGCCCGTGCTTCGCCGCTGACGCACCGATGGCGTTCTGGGAAAACGGCGTTGGCGTCGTCTCCCACCGCAGCGTCTCGGAGAGCTGACTCAGGAACAGCGGTACTCCGTACTCGAGCTCACTCGTTGACACAAGGGGCCAAGGCCGATCGGTCAGTTTCTCCCTGGTCCTCGTGATGATGGCGTCCCGATAGGTTGTGATGAATTCGTGGAGCATTGGTCACCGTCGCTTCCTAGGGAGCGACCGTGCAGGCACGCTCGAGGGCCGACTCTTTCCAGGCGCCGGCTCACGAATCACCTTGTCAGTTGCGGTGTTTTCTTCTCTGGAAACGTCTCCGTCGGCAACCCTCTTCACGACATCGATGGGCACCTGCTCGAAATGCGTTCGCGACTTTCGCGTGCCACCGTTGGTTTTTTTCATCGATGAACAGTACCTGAGCGCAGGTCATGCGGGTCACTTCTTTAGGGAACCGAATCGGCCTCTTTAGCGGCGGCTACTGTGCCCGATTTGCGGGCCCTGTACGCGACGTCGTCTAAGCGCCTCGTGAGAGAGGGGGCGGGGCGAGCGCTCTGTTTAGCGGGTCGGGTGTATACTGACGGTCTCGTCATCATGAGCAGACGATTACGTCACGTTAGTTTAACGATTGTGCCTGCCCGAACGGAGTGTGGGCGATGAGCGGTCAGCGCAAGGCGGTGCCCATGAACTTCAAGGGCATGGCCCGGGCGGAGGTTCCGCAAGGTCGCAATGGAAAGCACAAAGCGATTGTGACCAAGATCCTCTCGGATCTCGATCAGATACACGAGGGGGTCGCGCTCAAGGTGCCATTGGCACAGTTGACAGCCGGCAAGGAGAACGTAAGGTCAGCGTTGAATCGCGCAACCCGGAAGCGCGGACGCACTGTTGCGACCGCGAGCGACGGTACGTTCCTGTATGTGTGGAACGAAACGCCGTAGAGGACGATCGCTGCGCGATTGAACGATCCGCCGATGCCGTCGAGGGCACCGTGACCAAACCGCAGTTCCAACCAAGCATCCGGTCCGTCTGGACTGCGTCCCCCCATCAGTTGTCACGAACCACGCCAGCGGCGGCGAAAGCGTCGACGCGCTGAGGCCACCCGACTCACCGAAATCGCCGTAAGTGATCGGGCGACATTAAGAGGTCTTCACAATGTCGGCGACGATCTGATGGGCGCCGTCGCACGTCGGTACGTTTTGACAGCGTGGCCAAAACGGTTCGAACGAGTGGTTCATGAAGCCGTCGTTCATCGTGGCTTCGGCCTCGCGCACGGCGGCGGTCAGGAGCTTGGCGCGTGTCGCGTCGGGCTGGAACGGCTTGCCTTTCTCGATGCCGATGCTCGCGACCATCGCCAGCATGGCGGCGTCCTTCGGCTGTGGCGGCTCGGCGGCGATCGCATCGGCGAGGAGCTGGAAATAGCTCACGTCAAAGGTCGGCAGCGTCTTCCAGGCCTTCGGATAGCCGTCGACGTAGCGCATCGGCTTCGCGGCGTCCGCCAGCGGATAGACCTTCAATAGCTGGCTGTAGGCGACGGCGTCGGCGAGCGTGCCCTTGCCGATGGTGATCGGGCGCAGGCCGATGTGGATGAACACCGTTTCCGATGGCACGACGAAATAGCCGTCGGGAGCCTTGGTGTCGTAGCCAGGCGGCAGGAACAGGTACTTGCCACCCGTACCGGCATCATCTCCTGTACCGCCGATGTCGGCAAGCGGCACCTCCCACGAGTCGATGGCGCTGCCGAAGAACACGGTGTTGTCGCTCGCGGCCGGCACCTCCAGCACGATCGGTCCCCGCCGCAGGTCGAAAAAAGTGCAGACGTAGGGCGTCTGGTTGTTGGCGGTCAGGAACTCGTGCCGTGGCTCCATAACCTTCGAGAAATAGATGATGTCGCCGAAGTCGGCATCGAGATCACGCTTCAGCGAGGCCCGGATCGCGGCCATGCTCACCGCCGGCATTCCCCAGATGGCCAGCTCGATCGCCCGTCGGTGGAATCGTGCGGTCGTCGAGCGAGGTGGCGTTGAAGAGCGCGGCCGTGTTTTCGGTGCTGTTCATGGGGACCTCTTCCTGCTTATCCGACTCCATTCCATTCGAGCGGCGGATCGAAGGCTTCTCCCACAGGCCCCACGCCGATCACGATCTTGCGGATGGTGCCGGTGAACTTGTTGTCATACGCCTTGTAGTCGTGCGTCACCGGCGTCAGATCATCCATGCCCACGTCGGCTGGCTCGGTGCCGATGAAGAACGGAATCGTGCGATCGATACGGCCTGAGGCCACCTGTTCGCCGTCGACGAACAAGTCGCCTCTCCCGCCCGCGCCGGGCATCTTCCCGCCGTCGTAGATGAACTCCCACCGCAGCGTGACGGTGCCGGGCGGGAGCGCCTTCGGGGCGGCCACTTCGTAGTGTTCACGACCGAGCCAGTTGTAGGCGAACTTCGGGCGGCCGTTCTTGACGTACAGGCTCCAGCCACCGGTGTGTCCGCCGTGCGCGATGATCACGCCCTCGGCCCCGTCCTTTGGAATCTCCAGTTCGGCGGTGATGGTGTAGGAACGGTTCTTCATGTTGATGAACGCGTTCTCCGACAGCCCGATCATGCCTTCGTAGAGTGTCAATGACGTGCGCGGGCCCATGAGGTCTGGGCGTCCGGCAACAGCCGCGTTGAAG
This sequence comes from uncultured Acidobacteriota bacterium, assembly GCA_963773005.1. Lineage (GTDB taxonomy): Bacteria > Acidobacteriota > Vicinamibacteria > Vicinamibacterales > 2-12-FULL-66-21 > DATBJJ01. Next base: position 94,732 of record CAVYZR010000006.1, on the reverse strand, counting down.
CGCTCGAGCACGCGATCATCGAGCGGAAATACGTTGTATTTCACGGCTTCCGTCATGAAGAGGGCTTTGAGTGCCTCGACCTTTTCGGGATACGTCGCCGCGAGGTCGTTCGTCAGGCTGAAGTCTTCTTCCGCGTTGTACAACTCCCACACGTCGTTCTCGAACGTCGCCCGTGGCGCCGCTTCCCAGAATGCCTTGTGCAGAGTGGTGGCATACCACCCGTCGTGGTAAATGGCGCGGTTGCCGCCGTATTCGAAATACTGCGTCGTGTGGCGGGACTTCGCCGTGGCATCGTTGAACGTATGGAGCAGGCTCGCGCCCTCCATGGGCTTCTGCGTCATGCCGTTCACGATCGTCGGCTGCGGTAGCCCGGCGGCCTCCAGCACCGTCGGAGCGAGGTCGATGACGTGCTGAAACTGGGTGCGCACTTCACCCTTCGCCTTGATTCCCTTCGGCCAGTGAATCACGGTGGCGTTGCGTGTCGCGGAAAACGTGGCATGCCCCTGCCCGCCGACCATCGGCGTGCAGCTCGCCTGGCCCCATGGCATGGCGTAGTGCCCGCTGGCTTTCGGTCCACCCAGATCGTCGATGCGCTGGAGCAGGTTGTCCATCGTTTCTGGCACGCCGTTGAACGAGGCCAGCTGGTTGAATGATCCAATCGCGACCACCGAAGGGCGACCCGCCATTGTCGCCGGCCACCCACACGATGAGGGTGTTGTCCAGTTCGCCGAGGTCCTCGATCGCCTGAATCAACCGGCCGATCTCGTAGTCCGTATGCTCGGCCATCGCGGCGTACACCTCCATCTCGCGGGCCAGCACACGCTGCTCCTCAGGCTTGAACGAGCTCCACGGCTTCACCATGTCCGGCATCGGCGCGAGCTTCGTGCCGGACGGGACCGTGCCGAGCTTGATCTGCCGGGCCAGCGTCTGCTCGCGCAACTTCTCCCAGCCGTCGTCGAACTGGCCCTTGTATTTGTCAATCCACTGCCTCGGCACATGATGCGGGTCGTGCGTGCCCGCTGCCGCGTAGTAGATGAAGAATGGCTTGTCCGGCGTCAGCGACTGCTGCGTGCGGACCCAGACGATGGCCTTGTCGGTGATGTCGGTGCTGACGTGGTAGTCCGGATCGCGTGGCGTGGGGATGCGGGTCACGCCATCGTACAGCGCCGGGGCGTAGAGGTCCGACTCGCCCTGAAGGAAGCCGTAGAACTTGTCGAACCCTGAGTGCGCCGGCCAACGGTCCATCGGCCCGGAGACACTCAATTCCCACGGCGGCAGCTCGTGGCACTTGCCGAACATGGCGGTGCCGTAGCCGTTGAGCCGCAGAATCTCGGCCAGCGGTGCGATGGACTGGGGACGCTGGCAGTTCATGCCGGGAAACGCGGTGCCCATTTCGGCCACGCCGCCCATGTTCGCGCTGTGCGAGTTGCGGCCCGTGAGCAGCGCGACGCGCGTCGGCGAGCAGACCGGCGCGGTGTGCATGTTGTTGTAGCGCAAGCCGCCGTTGGCCAGTCGTTCGAAGGCCGGCATGTTGACCGGCCCGCCAAAGCATCCCGGATCGCCGAACCCGAAGTTGTCCATCAGGACGAAGACGACGTTGGGTGCGCCCGCCCCTTTGGGTGGCTTCAACTCGAAGCGAGGCGGCGGCGTGGCCTTGCGTGCATCGACTTCGGTGATCGCCGGATGCTGCGGCTCCGGCAGGGGAAGAATCGAACGGTCCGGCGTCTTGTCGGGCGAGTCACTCATGGATGGGTCTCCGCAGTTGCGTCACGACGTTGGTCTCTGGCCGACACCAGTCTACTGGGGAGCCAACGCCGATGCCGTTGCGCAGGATTCTGGCTTGATCGCTGGAAGCAGCCAGTGAGAACCAGTGACAATATTGCGTCCAGCGGAACCCACAGGCGTTCTACAACACGTCGAAGGTCACGCTGCGCGACCTCAAGGCCCGCGCCAGTCAGCAGCAGCTCAAGGCCGACTTCGAGGCGTACTTGGATGGTTTCTCACCCAACGTGCAGGACAGCTGCTGGCTTTGATGACGTTCAGTCTGGAGGCGCCCTCCACAAACCGCAACCCGTTCTGGGAGTGGCTCGATCGAGCTCTTGTGGACGATGTGCGGACCGAGCAGAGCTACGTGTGCGAGGCTCTTATTGATGACGTTGTAGCCCGAACGTGCTGCGCGCGATTAACCCGCGCCAAAACCGACCCAGGACACCCTCAATCGACTCCTGCGACCGTTCAAGCTCCGGCTGATGCTTGCGCCGATCGAGCCGTCGAAGGGACGTGATTGGTAGTGGGATGTGGGGAGATGCCGACAGGGTTAGGGCACAATCCGGGGCACCATTTCCGTTTCGGCTCGATCCAGGCTCACGTAAGTGGTAGATTCTAAAAGAACGGAGAGATGTCCGAGTGGTTGAAGGAGCACGCTTGGAAAGCAATTCGGGCGAGGCTCACCGAGTGACATCAAAACACTTCGTCGCGCAATCGATCCAACGACTTCCCCCACAGAATGTGTCTCGATGTGAACCCGTAAACCTCCGTGTTTGTCGACAGTCTCGAGCCGACCTTACACAGTTTCTACACAGTTCTGAGCGGCACTTCACCGTATTCAGCAATCGCTGCATCGCTTCGTAACGCCTTCGGCCTTCGCTGGGATCTCGGCGAGGACGCACGGTGCTCGACCGTATCCGCTAGTTCAGCACACATCGCGCGGCGACGGCGGCACCGTCACGCTGAAGCAGCGGTGCAACGGCTGCCGCCTTGTCGGCGACGTCGGCGCACAGGCTTCGCTCGAGCGCTCGCGTCAGTGATTCGGTCGTTGGAACGGCGGGCGCGTGGGCACTCCCGATTCCAAGACGCTCGACGCGTTCCGCCCAATAGAACTGATCGAACATCTGCGGAATGACGGCCTGCGGGACACCGGCCATCGCCGCCGCGGTCGTGGTGCCCGCTCCACCGTGGTGAACCACTGCCGCGACACACCGGAAGAGTCGCTGCTGATTGGCCTCGCCAATCGACAGGCAGTCCGTGCCGTTGTCGATAAGAGCGAGGTCCGCCCACCCGCTCGACACAATCGCGCGGCGGCCGAGCGCGCGCGCGGATTCGATCATCACTCTGGTGATGTCTTCGGTCGGAGCCCGGATGCTACCCAGACCGAAGTAGAGCGGCGGTTCGCCGGCATCGAGAAACTCTTCCAACTCAGGTGATAGCGGGCGGCTGTCGGCCAGGACCCAGGCTCCCGTCTGTCGGACGGACGCGTCTGACGGATCGGGCCATGGGGCGAGCATCGCATCAGCGGCGAGCAGCGGCTGGTCCGCAAAGATGTGGCGCCGCACGTCAGTCACTGGTGACAAACCGAGCGACCTGCGGTGCGCGTTCAACGACGGACCGAACAGCCTATTGAATCGCTCGGTGTCGCGCACCCAGCGTTCGGCGTTTCCGGGTGACAGGAGCGGCGCCTCGCCGGGTAGCGGCGGCATCGGCGGCGGTGCATGGTGCGGCGACGGCAACACGATTGGGCAGTAGGCGGCGAACAGGTATCCGATGCCCTGCTTCTCGGCGACCGAGCGAGCGGCAATCTGGAGTGCCGTCGCCGCCACGATGACGTCGCATCCGGTGGCCGCCGTCGCGATGGTCTCGAACTGCGCAGCCACGGAGGCGTCGGCGAGCTGCTGCCGCTGCGCCGGTGACATCGGGGCGGACGCAGCGCGTGGCCGCGCGCCGGTCATGCGCCGCAGTTCAGGGCCGATGGTCGTGACCGGAAGGCCGAGTCCGGCGATCCATGGCTGAAAGTCGGGCGGCACGCAGACGCGAACCTCCTGGCCGAGTGACTTCAGTTGCAAGGCGAGCGCGACGAGCGGTTGAACATCGCCGCGGGATCCGATGGTCGAAAGTAGTATGCGCATACGGCGTCGCGGCCCGAGTGACCCCTCGTTCCGAAATCCTACGTGCGCGACTTGCGGTCGAGACCGGCAACCTTCCAGGCTGGCGCGATGTTCGCGTACGCTCTGCGTGCAGCCACGGCAGGATCATAGCCAGGCTCGCGCCAGATCATCGAGGTGACTTCGGCCGCGACCCACCCCCGATATCCCAGTTCCTTCAACAGTCGAAAATAAAGCGCGTAATCTGTATCCCCGTCGCCCGGAAGTACCAACTCAAGGCCGGTATTGGTCCGGCGAGCGTCCTTGAGGGTGATGAACCCAATGTGCGGAGCCAGTGCGCGGAGACTGCCTTCGAGTGGCTCCGGCGCGGCGAACATGTGGCAATAGTCGTAGCAGATCTTCAGTCTCGGGCTGTTGACGATGCGCAGTATCTCGAGCGCGCGGGCGGAGCTATGAATGGCCTGGCCGGCGTGCGGCTTGAAACAGACTGTCACATCGTGCTGTGTGGCGAGATCAGTCCATGAGCGGAGTTCCTCCGCGATCATGTCCCTGGACCCAGGCCAGTCCGCTGTCTTGCCGCCGAGCGTCGTTTCGATCACCGGCGGGCTCTTGGGCACGAGATAGTGGGCGAGGTCCGCCGCGAATCTCAGTCGCTCCAGATTGCGCCCGCGGCTGTCGGTCGTGATGAACAGCACATCATTCATCGCAGGAAGAGCGAGTCGTGTGTCGCGGAGCAGGGCACGAAGCCGTCCACGGTCAGCCTTCGACATCTTCGCCGGATCGCACTGCCATTCCGGCATCAGCGCGAGTTCGACCCCGTCATATCCGGCACTGGCGATGAGTCTGAGTGCCGTCTCGATCGGCAAGTCCCGCATGCCGTATGTGCCGAGACAGAATCCGATCTGCGGCGCTGCGCTGCGCAGCATCAGGGGCGCAGCCAACGCCAACGGCGCAGTCAACAGGAGGGAACGCCGAGTCATCGTCGAGTCTGAGTTCATGTTCCTCCTTGAGCGAGTTCAGTCCCGCAACCGGCGTGGCCCAGTCCGCGAGCGCTGTTTCGTCCCCTACCTTCGGAACGTTGGGTGCGGGGGCAAACGGCGGACGTGCACAGCACCACGAGAGCCAAGAACGCTCGCATCCTCTGTATGGCTATCCTCAGGACTGAACTAGCCTCGTTGATCGCCGCTTTGCTGCGATCGCTTTCGATCGAGCACCACGGTGACGACTTGTCGCCCAGGGAAGGACGGACACGCGCCAGAACAGCGGCCCGTCCGGACGTAAGCCGAGCGGCAGATTCGCCACGACGTAGCAACCGATGCGCCCGCGCGTTCGCTCACTGCGGCTTCGCCCGGGGTTCGAATCCCTGAGAATTGCCCGATTCGCTACTTCGGACAGCGTCCTGCTGGCCTCCACTCGTCGCCCTGCATCACCATCGTCCAGGGCTTCGCTGAATCATGCAGGACCAAGGTGAACGTCCTTCGCACTTCGGTTCCGACACTCGATAGGATCATCGGAAGTCCTTCCCAGTGGACTCACTTTTTCCACCGCGGATCGTGCAGTGCGACCTTCGCGAAACTGACCGTGAGCCAACGGCCTTTCTGTTTCTCCAGCACGAAGGTCCCGACGTTGTCGCCGTTGATACTGTGCGACGACGCTTGGACCACGGCCACATCCGGCTTGAGAAAACGGATCTTCTCGATCCGGTACGTCTTCTGGCTGCTCCGAAGCGGACCCGCGTGCAGGCGCGTCAGGTCGTCGCGAACGGTCAATCGAGCACGCTTGGAAATCGACTCTGCCGCGCGGGCTGACACACACCGAATTCCACCATCAAGGAGTTTCCGCAACATCGATGTACGTCGGCCTATCCCAGGATCTGGCCTGGCCAGCGGCGCTTGTTTTTTTCGGCAGTGTCCGTCTAGTGACGGCCGACCGGTGTTGCCTGAATCTTCGTGTTTTCCAACGCGTTGACCTTCCAGCTGCCATCTTCCTTGCTGAAGATGATCAGGCCTCGCGTTTCCTCGCCGGTTGTCGGGACTCCTGCGCGCCGGATATCAAAGGTCTTGACCACTGCGAGCGCGACGTCTGGCCGGATGAATCGCAGATCTTCGACCGTGTGACGCCTCGTGTGGTCGTGAAACGGGCCTCCCGGCGCATGCAGCCGAGAGATCATTGCGGCGAAGTCCTCCCGACCCTTGACCCAGCCCCCGCTCGTATTGATGAAGATCGCGTCGTCGACAACCTTGTCGGGCGTTGACGCGGTGGCGGGCTGGTGACTGTTCCAACTCGTTTCGAAACCCTCGAGCAATGCCGCTCGAATGGCGGTTTCATCCTGATCATTCCAGAATCGGGGAGCCTGGGCCTTCTTCGCACCCGATTGTCCGAATCCGGTGCCCAGGAACGCGAGCAGCGTCCACATCGAGAGATGTCTCAACATCTGTGCCGTCCTCCTGTGTTCAGGATGCAGAGAGCCAAGGCGGAAGAGAATTACGGAAGCGTTACGCCCACGTAAGCGGCTCTCGCAAGCGTTCCCATTCTCTCTCTCGGCTCCATTTTGACTGGCGTCGTCAAAGACCGCCGTTCATTAATGTATGCAGTGTATACTCTCAAGGTGCGACGATGTCAAGCATGAGGAAGAAGCATCCCGCTGACTATCATCACGGGGACTTGCGGCAGGCACTCGTGGCAGCGGCGCTGCGCGCGCTCACACATCAGAGCGCCGCGGACCTGTCCTTGCGAGCGATCGGTCGCGAGCTGGGCGTCAGCCCACGCGCGCCGTACCGGCACTTCGAGAACAAGGAAGCGCTCCTCGCAGCCGTGGCCATCGAGGGGTTCGCTGCCTTCGATGCGGTCGTGACGCGGCACGTCGCGTCCGCTGGCCCCGACCCCCTTGCGCGCCTCCGTGCGGTCGCGGAGGCGTATGTCCTTTTCGCGGTCGAACAGCCGGCGGCGTTTCGCGTGATGTACGCACCCTACGCGACGGTGACTGAGAGCGCGCCAGACTTGCTTGGCGCACGCCGCGATGCCCATCAATCGTCGATGGCGATCATCGCAGAGGGCCAAGCCGCAGGCCTGCTTCGTGCCGGCGATGCCATGGAGCTCGCGCTGGTCCTCTGGTCCAGCATGCACGGCCTCGCGGTGCTCCTGACCGAGGGGCAGCTCGGCCGCCATGATCGACCGGTTCAGGCGGCCAAGGTGGCGACACTCGTAAGCGGGCTGTTGCTCGAAGGGCTGTTAACGCGCCCGGCGCCGCGGTCGGGCGCGAAACCGCGGCGTAGTCGCAATCGCTAAACGGTCTTCGTTCACGGGATTCTGCCGCTGGCGGCCGGTCGCTTCGATGACCGGCCGTCTCCCGAGGCCTTCGAGGAGGTTGGCACGTTCGCCCTCTGCGATCTTCGACAACGGCTCCGCGTTAAGGTCGCGCGCCTGCCAGTGATCGCGTCAGACTAAGGGGTCTTACACAATTTCTACGGACCTCCGCCTTCGGCTTCCTCCAAATCGCTGACTTCAAACGTGATCGAGTTCATGCAGAGAAAGGGCGCCGGCGTGTGCGATAATCTGCTGCAGGCCGCTCGCAAATCGTTGATTTTAAAGACGGAGAGATGTCCGAGTGGTTGAGGGAGCACGCTTGGAAATTGCTCTGGCGGTGAGCGACGGTGTGCTGCGGATTTCGATTACCGTTGCGAAGCCAACCAATTAACGGCGAGCGCGTCACCGCGGTCGATCACCGTAAACCTCGGTAGATCTCGCGGAATCGAGAGGGTCACGTCACGGTTACGTCACAGTGCTCCTGCGGCGACGGAAGCACACTGCCGATTCACTTCGACTCGATTCCGAGCGTCTTCAGGAGTTCGGCAGTCGTGTACCACTCGACGCCGGATTCCTCGAAGTCATTGTCGTTCGACCACACCGGAATCTTCAAGGCGAGCGCAAGAGCGAGCACATCGACATCGTCAGGATCGCGCTTGCCGATGCGGCGTTTGGCACTCGCAAGCTTGTCCTCGAATTCCGAGCGTTCCACCACAGTGACGGGGAGAGCGGCGCAGACCAGAAGCAGGGTGTCGAGCTCGAGGCGCTTCTTCTTGGCCAGCGACGGGAGGTACTCGAAGACCTCGTCGTAGGCTGGCGCCGGGGTGAAGACCTGCTCGACCTTGTCGTGGCGAAGCGCCAGGGCAGCGCGCCCTCCGATCACGGCGGAGAGCAAGACGTTAGCGTCGGCGACGAGCCGCACGGCGCTTCTTCCGCGACGCCTCAAAATCCTCGAGCACGTCGTCTTCCGAGACCTTGCGCCGCTTCAGTTGCCGCGCGACATCGCTACTCAGTATGTCGAACAGCTCTCGCTTCAATTCGATTGGAAGGGAGATCTCGGGCCTTGGAAAGAAAATCCCGGCCAGGCGCCCTCGCCGCGTCACGAGGATTGGCGTCCTGGACCGCAGCAGGCCTGTCGCCTTGTCCCGGAACTCCCGAACCGTGCTGATCCTCATGTGGCCACCCTGGTGACCATTATACGACCGGTGCTGATGCCTAGCTCACTCTCCGCGGATGCCGCCCTCGCGCCGTGTGCCGCGACTGTGCCCGCGTGCTTCAGTCCTCGTGCGCAGAGGCGCATTACTTCGAGCGGAACGTCCGCCGCAGCACGAAGGGCAAGCTGTATGGCCGTTTGACGCTCACTCCGTTGGGTGTGGCTCCCTTGCGGCATATTGCGTGCGGCGAAGATCTTCACCGCCGTCTCAGTTTCGACCGTCTCCATCAACTGCTCTTGCACATTGCTTAGCGCAGCCGCCGCTTCAATGAGCCTTGTCCGATCGTCGATGGAATCCGATTTCGTTTTGGGGAGCGTCGCCACCATCAGCAGGAGGGAGCACCCCAATCCGCCTGCCACGGCTGCTGTCGAGACGGCACCGTGAGTCTCCTCCGCCGAAGCAACGGCCGTCAGGAAGTCGCCTATTGATGTCTCGCTGACGGAGCGTGGATTCATGGCGGTCTACCGTTGCAATGGTCCTTGTCCGTTGCCGGACTTCAATTCATAGAATTCGCACGCCGGATCCAGGCATCATCGGGCTCCTGAGAAAGTGTCTTCCCTCGTGTTTCAATTCGTCGTCGCCTGAGACCACGGTCTGACCGCCACCACCGCTTCGGTGTCGCTCGCAGGGCGGTGACGCGACGTCACGGTGACCCACTCGCCAGGTTTGACGGTCTTCACGGCTGCGAGTGCACTCTCCGGCGCCTTGACGCGAATCGTGATGTACGAATGTGGTGCCTCGGTGGACACGAGCTCGGCTGGGAGCACGAGGTTCTCGTCGATCGTGCGGCCGGTCTCGAGCCGTCGAACCTGTCGCACGGCGTCACTTGAGTCCTGAACCCCCGACCAAACAATCCATACGCGGTCGCCGGCCTTGAAGTGCTTCAACTCCGCGATCGCCTCCTGATATGCAACGCGAGACTTCACGGTCATGGTCATCGCTGTTGCGTCATGCGACACGAACTCTCCATTCCAGGTATACGTCTCACTCTTCGTCTGCGACGACTGCGCTCCGGCGACGACGGGCACGCTGGCAGTCAAGATGGTTGCTAACACTGCGATTCGTGTCCACTGAGTCCACATAGGCTCCTCCTGTATTCTCGCGCGCCTCCTGACGCGCACTGTTAACGTGTGCTTTAGCCCTTCACGGTTCCTCACCCGCTTCGCTCCGCGAAGGCGTGGCCGCCCCTAGACGTTGCGCTTCGACGGCCCCTGCGGCGGCAACGCTGAGTTGTGTGTGGTGGCGGTCCAACAGCCACAGCTCAGGGATCAACGTGGCTTCGATCTGCCCGCCATGAAACACGCGCACCACGCCGCTCTCCGAGACCACGATGGCGAGGGCACCAAGACGCTGAGAGACTGATGCCGCAGCCAAGTGCCGGCTTCCGAATCCGAGAGGCAGATCGATCTGTTCGACTGATGCATCAAGGTAGCGACACGCCGCCACGACGATGCCCGATTCTGAGATCACGAAGGCACCATCAAGCTGCGCCAGTTCCTTCATCGTTCCGCGGAGGTTGGGATCGATAATGTGAGTCCGTGCCGGAGCATGGCCAGCCAACGGGTCGAGGATGAGCGCTCGGGACGCCGCGAGCACGGCATCTGCTTTCCCAACGGTGAACAGTGTTCCGATTCGGCGGCCCTCTCGCCCCTCCCGAGCGATCTCGAGTGCGAGCTCCAGGGCCGACTCCAGAACCGTCGGCTCGCACCAGGGAATCTGGGCGCTCAAGGTCTTTACCGCGGCGATCGTCATCGAATGCTCCTCGCACGCATGTTGAGGATTGCGGCCGGGGCCACGCGGCGACATCGCGGTTAGAGCTTTGCTACCGCCGACGCGCCTCGACGAGCTCGGGATGTGGGCCCGTCGAGGCTACGAGAGGAAAGGCTGCGAAGGACGTCGGCGTTAGGCTGTCAGGCCGCTGTGTTCTTCGGCGTGTAGCCCCCTTGGTTGGTTACCTCGCGCCCACCAACCGCTTCTGGTCCTCTGCCTCCGTCTCGATCTGGACGCGGCGCGGCTTGACGCTATCTTTGAGGGGAAGCGTCAACCGCAGCATCCCGTGTCGGTGGGAGGCCGTGAGTTTCTCGAGGTCGAGGAATTGCGGAATGACCAGCGTCTGCTCATAGCGTGTGACGCCGTCGTTGCCCTCGCTGGAAACCTCGGCGCGAATGCTGAGATTGTTGCCAGCCACTTCAAGCGCCACGTCCTTCGGATCGATTCCCGGCAGGGGAACGTCGACGCGCCAGCCGTCATCGACCGCGGTCACTTGCAACGACGGCGAGGATGACGACGAGGACGGCGTGGCGGTGCGAGTCGGCAGTTCGTTCCAGAACTGGTTGAAGACCCGATCCATCTCTCGCTGAAAATTGAACACGTCATCGAACGAATTCCATCGAGTCAACCCAAACATGTCGAACCTCCTTTGCTAAAACCTCCTAGGAGAATATTTACGATATGCCTTGTTTATTGTCAACTATCATGAGCCTAAAACAATCATATTTTTGGGCTGCGTCACACGTCCCGGGTCACAGCAAGGCATAAGTTATTGAAAAAATGGTGCTTATGCTAGGCCGCCGCGTCGTCATCATCGCAATGCCAATGTCATCAACCATTTCGTAGAAGGTGTCGAGTTCGGTCGTCATGCGTCCCTCCGGATGCGAATAACGAGAAAGGACCGGATCCGTCTCAATACTGGGTTTAAGTGCTCCGTTGCCTACGCGCGCGGGTCCGTGAAGTCGGAGCCGTGCTGCTTCACCAGCTTGTTGTAGAGCCCCAGAATGAGCAGCGTCGGCGCCCACTGACCCACGAACACGCTGGCGCTCTGCTTTCCCATCATCTGGAGCGTTGCGGAGGCGCCTATGGCCGTGATCGCGGCCCAGAGAAACGTGTCGGACGGCAACTTGGCCGTCTGCGATTCGATGGACTTCGCGATCTGCCCTTCGGGTGTGTTCCCGTCGTACTGCGGATGCCATTGGCATGTGTAGTCTCCTGCGGCTCTGCCGCGACGAACGTCCCAGACGTGATGGTCCGGGGACGTCTCCGTTTCTATCAACATGCGCGCCAGTGGACGCGGTTCGGACCATCTCGTTTTCGCCTCAGGAACCTGTCGAGGGGCGATTGTGAGCGACGCTCAAACGATCTCGAGACCATCTGTTGTGCGGACGATTTCGCCCCGGTGACGGCGCGAACTTTTCAGACGTGCTTCCGAAGCGACAGCTCGTGGGGTGGTCGTCGAGGAAGGCCATCAGGCTGTCGTCACCACGATGGCGCAGCATGTTGAGGTGCCGCTGCGGCGGTACCCATGGGGAAGGCCGGAGTCGAAGTACATCGAGTCACCGGACTCGAGCGCGTGCTCCTGGCCGTCGATGTGAACGTTCAACCTGCCCTTGAGCGTGTAGATGAACTCCACGCCCGCGTGCGTGTGCAAACGGACCTTGTCCCGCGCCGTGGGTAGAAACTCGGCGTAGTACCAGTTGAACCGCCGCTCGGTCGCGGGGTAGTCCAACGACTCGAAGCGATAGGACATCTCCTTCCCATCCTGACGCTCTGGCAGCTGCACGCGCTCCGCCTTGCGGACCACCGCCACGAGCGGCTTCTCGCGCGCGCCAGCGAAGAAATAATCGAGGCCGACGCTGAAGACGAGCGCGATCCGCAGCAGCGTCGGCAGCGTCGGGAACAGGCGCCCCCGTTCGAGCTTCGAGAGCAACGCAGGCGACAGCCCGGAGTGCAGCCCCAGCTCGACGAGCCCCATCTTCTTCTTCAGGCGTAAGGCGCGCATCTTCGCGCCGATCGCGTAGTCCTTGAGCCCTTCTTCCAGTGTTGCCGACAGCATTCCGCCTCCAGTTTGTCGTGACAGTCACATTCCGCGCGGTTCTTGTCGCCGCACTCACATGACTTTGCGGTCGAACGTCGATTTTACTATCACGCAATTGTATTTGCACTACAGTCAATACATGCACTGCGCCGGTGAAGTACCGGTCGGTCGCAGCACAGGAGGGAGTCATGAAGCAGATCGACGTCATCGCCGCGGTTCTCGTCGTCGTCGGAGCGCTCAACTGGGGGCTCATTGCCGTGGCCCGGTTCGACCTCGTCGCAACTCTGTTCGGGATGCAGTTCGGTGAGGTCTCGGCGGCCAGCGCCCTCGTCTACGGGCTGGTCGGTCTGGCCGGGCTGTATCAGGCCGTGTCGTGGAAGCGCGTGCAGAGCCGCTGGGCGCACCCCCGCGGCGATCGCGAGTCGTTAGTTCGTCAATCCGCAACTCAGTCAGGAGCAAAAACAATGAAGAAGATGATTGCAGGAATCGTGGCCGCCATTGCCATCACGGGCGCCGCTGCCGACATGGGCGCTGCCACGGACAAGGACATCGTCGATACCGCGGTGGCGGCCGGATCGTTCAAGACGCTTGCGAAGGCACTGCAGGCGGCCGACCTCGTCGAGACACTGAAGGGAGCCGGACCCTTCACGGTATTTGCGCCGACCGACGAGGCGTTCGCGAAGCTGCCCGCAGGAACGCTCGACGCGCTGCTGAAGCCCGAGAACAAGCCCAAGCTGCAGCGCATCCTCACGTCTCATGTCGTCGCCGGGAAAATCATGGCGGCCGACGTGGTCAAAACCAGCTCGGCGAAGGCGGTCAGTGGGGACACGCTGACGATCGCATCCCGCAATGGCGGCGTGACCGTTGACGGCGCGAGGGTCGTGAAGACCGACATCGCCGCGACCAACGGCGTCATCCACGTGATCGACAGCGTCATCCTGCCGAAGGACGAATAAGCCGGGGCATGAACACACCAGTTCTCCTCACCGGCGCGACGGGATACATCGGCGGCCGCCTTCTTCGACATTTCGAAGAAGCCGGCCAGTCGGTGCGCTGCCTGGCGCGGAATCCCGAGCGCGTCCGGGCAACCCGATCAACGACGGAGGTCGTCCAGGGGGATTGCCTCGATGAGGAGTCGCTGGACGTCGCTCTCGCTGGCGTGAATTCGGCTTACTACCTGGTTCACTCCATGTCGGTCGGCGCGGATTTCGCGAAGGTGGATCGACACGCGGCAGCACACTTCGGCCGCTCGGCCGCTCGTGCCGGCGTCCGCCGCATCATCTATCTCGGCGGCCTGGCGGATCAGGCGGGTTCGCTCTCCAGCCATCTCCAGAGTCGAGCCGAAACCGGATCCGTCCTGCGCGCGAGTGGCGTCCCGGTTATCGAGTTCAGGGCATCGATCGTGGTGGGCGCCGGCAGTCTATCGTTCCAGATGATTGAGGCGCTGGTCGAGCGCCTGCCCGTCATGGTGTGCCCACGGTGGGTCGCCACGTTGACACAACCAATGGCGGTTGACGACGTGGTGGCGTACCTGTCGGCGGCCTTGGAACTGCCTGCCACTGGCAATGAAGTGTTCGAGATCGGCGGTCCAGACGTCGTCTCGTACGGGGACATCATGCGGGAGTACGCGCAGCTCCGCGGGCTGCGCCGCTGGCTGCTGCCGGTGCCGTTGTTGACACCGCACCTGTCCGGTCTCTGGCTCGCACTGGTGACACCGGCGCAGGCTCGTGTCGGTCGCGCGCTGGTGGAAGGGTTGAAGAACTCGACGGTGGTCCGATCGTCAGCAGCGGTCGACGCGTTTCAGATCGAATCGACGCCGCTGCGCGTGGCGCTGACGAAGGCGATAGAGGGTGGCACTCGGTTACGTCAGAAGGTCGACACGCGGACCACTGTTCTGGACGCGCCCCCGTCGCAGGTCTTTGCTCCGATCAGGCAGATTGGCGGCACGAACGGCTGGTATTTCGGGAACTCCCTCTGGCGAGCGCGAGGCTGGCTGGATCTCGGGTTCGGCGGCGTCGGCATGGGACGCGGCCGCCGCGACCCCGAGAACTGCGCACTGACAGATGTCATCGACGGCTGGACCGTCGACGCGTACGAACCGGATCGACGCCTGCGGCTCAGGGCCGATCTGAAGTTGCCGGGCCGCGGCTGGTTGGAATTCCAGGTCACGCCGCTCGACGATGGCCGGCGATCGCTCGTCCGCCAGACGGCGACGTTCGACCCTCGAGGTCTGCTGGGCCGCGCGTACTGGTACGTCCTCCTTCCCGTGCACGAGTGGATGTTCAGTGGTCTCCTGCATGAGATCGCGCGTCGCGCCAAGTTACGCAGAATCGAGTTCGACGGGACAGCAGCCGCTGGCCTTTCGTCCGGCTGCGCGATCGACTGGCGGCGCGATCCGAAGGTGTGATACGCCGATGACCCACGCGTGCACGGCGAAGTGAAAGACGTCGAAATCTCCAAGCCTCTGCGCTTTCAACGCCGTTTCAGTGGCCTGATCGCCGGTCAACGCGACGCTCGTTGGCCCGAGCAGACGTGCTGCCGTGACAACCTCACCCTGTGCAGTCGGAAGCAGTGGCAGTTTGCTTGGATGCGACGCGTCCAAGAGTCCCCGTGTCTCGCCCGACCGTGTTGTGCCGGCCGCGGGCTTTCCGGCGGCGAACATTCGATCGTACTGCACGCCTCCGATGCCCAGCAGCGCCCGCTCCGGCTTGGCAACCGGCTTTCGACTTCGAAGCTGAACGAACACGTTGGCAGATGGCACAGTCGCAACGATGGGGGGCCGACGATGCCGTTCTGAGTCAGGAGGGCGTCGAACGGCAGCAGATGTAGCCGACCGTCAGGAACCACGAGCAGCCGCTGTGTCGTACGCCACTCCTTGATCGGCATCAGCACGGCCTCATGCAGCTCTTTGGCCGCACTACTCGCGTTGCCCTTGGTGAAGCAGCTGAATCTTCAAGGAAGCAGCGAATTCTTCAAGGCGGTCCAGATCGGCGGTGTCACCTTCAAGCGTTACAGCATGAAAGCGCTCGATGAGCTCCACAAGGCTTTGAAGACGGTCGACATGGACAAGGTTTGGTTGCTGAACAAGCCAACTGGCAAACCTTCAGCGCCCAGCATGGCCTCTTCGTAGCCTTCCACAAACTGCAATCGGTCTTCACCTCGCTGACATCGCGCCGTCATGGCACGTTGAACTGTGCTGCACGTGAGACACGTGCTATCATTGCAAGGCCATGAAAACTAACGTCACTCTCAAGCTTGATGCGGACCTTCTGCGCGAGGCCCGCGTCGTGGCGGCCGAAGAAGGGCGGTCGATCAGCGCCCTCCTGACCGACCGGCTCGAGGCCATCGTACGGGAGAGAAAGGCCTTCGACAGGGCTCGTCGCCGCGCGCTCGCCAGGCTTCGCGAAGGCCTGGATCTCCAGTGGACACCGCCCAAGTCACGCGACGAACTCCATGAGCGATAGGTACTTCGTCGATACGAACATCCTCATGTACGCCCACGACACTGCTGCGGGCGACAAACACGCGCGCGCCAGAGCACTAGTGGAGGACCTGTGGGAAAACAGGTCGGGTGTCGTCAGGTACTCAGGTCCTGCAGGAGTTGGCCGTCAACCTGCGCCGAAAGGCGAAGAAACCTCTGGACGCGAGAGCCACGCGTGACATCGTGTCCGATTACCTCGCATGGCAGGTTGTCGTGAATGGGGGCGACTCGATTCTGGAGGCGCTGGACCTGGAAGCGCGGTACCAGATCTCGTTCTGGGATGCCTTGGTGATCCAAGCCGCTCATGTCGCAGGAGCCGAGATTCTGTACTCCGAGGATTTGTCCGACGGACAACGGTATGGAACGGTGCGAGTTAAAAATCCGCTGACGGGTGGTGAGTGAAATGGAACAAGGCCAGCTGAGCTGGGTCGCCAACTTCATCTGGGGCATCGCGGACGATGTCCAGCGGGACTTGTACGTTCGCGGGAAGTAATCGCGATGTCATCCTGCCGATGACGGTGCTGCGTCGTCTCGATGCCGTCCTCGAATCGAGCAAGCAGGCGGTCCTAGACATGAAGGCGTCTCTCGACAAGGCCGGGATCGCGAACCAGGACCAGGCGCTTCGTCAGGCCGCCGGCCAGGCGTTCTACAACACCTCGAAGTTCACGATGCGCGACCTCAAGGCCCGCGCCAGCCAGCCGCAGCTCAAGGCCGACTTCGAGGCGTATCTGGATGGCTTCTCGCCCAACGTGCAGGACAGGGGATGCACCGCTGGACGAGATGCTGGAGGATTCTCGCGGGAAGTTCCTGAATCGAGATCTCAAGGTCCGTCGCGACTCACTTGAGCGCCTCTGGGACGCGTGGGAGCGGCTGAAAACTCTTGAGCAGGGCAAGGACAAGAAGGCAAGAGTTAAAGCCTTGCTCGACCATGTCTCAAAAGAGCCGACGCTCCGCCAGGTCGTCGAGGACGAGGCGAATGCACTCACAGGTATTGGAAACAGCTTCATGATTCGCCACACGGAAGTCGGCAAGGTTGCGGTTGCAACGTCACGAAATGTTGACTACTTCTTCCAGCGCCTGTTTTCGCTCCTGTTGAGGGCAACTGGGCGTGGCAGGTGAGCCGTCACGGCCCGCTCCACAGCTGCAAACGAGAGTTCGGGTCGATCGCGGTTCGAGCGTACCTGACCCCTGATGGCCGGAATCCGTTCCGCGAGTGGCTCAGTGCTCTCTGCCGCCGTTCAAGCTCCGGCTGACGCTGGCGCCGATCGCGCCGTCGAAGGGACGGCGTGCGGGCCGAATTGGTGGCAAGATGTGGGGAGACGCCGACAGGGTTAGGGCACAATCCTGGGCACAATTTCCGTTTCGGCTCGATCCAGGCACACGTAAGTGCTAGATTCTAAAAGACACGGAGAGATGTCCGAGTGGTTGAAGGAGCACGCTTGGAAATTGGCTCCGCTCGCGCGTGCTGACGCACACCAAATCCCACCAACACACCTCCGATTCAACGACTTCCGCAACATCGATGTGCGTCGACGTGTCCCCGTAAATGACGGTGTTACCCCAGGGTTTCGGGGGGTATGTGACACAGTTCTGACACAGAATTCGAACCCACTTCGCGGGATGTGAATCGATGTGCGCCCGTACTCGTTGCTGCGCTCCCCTCAGTCGAGTGCAAGCGAGGTCGAGAGCTCCCGGTTAGCGTCGATCTGCGCCTTCAGATCAGCGACCTTCTGCTCCGCAGTACCGATTGCGTCGGCACCGGCGATGAAGCGGCGTGGCGGAGGCTCTTGGCTCGCGATTGTGATGAGCGCTCGCGCGAGCTTGGCCGGGTCGCCTGTTTGCTGGCCGTTCTGCGCTTTCCAGAACTCGAGCTGCTTCGTCCTGCGCTCGTCGTAGTCCTCGATAGACGGCTCGGCGAAGTTCGTCGATTGCTCTGTGAGCAACTCCGTGCGGAAGAATCCTGGGTTGACGACTGTTGTGCTGATGCCGAACGGGGCCACCTCGGCGTGCAGCGACTCCATCCAGCCCTCGAGACCAAATTTCGACGCGGCGTACGCCGTGCCGAATTCGAAGCCCGAGAGGCCCGCTGACGACGAGATCGAGATGATGTGCCCTGAGCGCTGCTTTCGCATGACCGGCAAGACAGCACGTGTGACGTTCATCGGGCCGATGAGGCTGGCGGACAACTGCCGGTCCATTTGCTCTGGCGTCAATTCCTCGAAATAGCCGGCATAGAAGCTGGCGGCGTTATTGACCAGCACGTCGATGCGACCGAAGCGATCGACGGCGGCTCGCACCGCAGCCTCGGCGTCAGAG
This sequence comes from uncultured Acidobacteriota bacterium, assembly GCA_963773005.1. Taxonomy (GTDB): domain Bacteria; phylum Acidobacteriota; class Vicinamibacteria; order Vicinamibacterales; family 2-12-FULL-66-21; genus DATBJJ01. Next base: position 76,726 of record CAVYZR010000006.1, on the reverse strand, counting down.
GCGCTCGTGACGTCGAGCGTTACCGCGAGTAGGCCGCTCGATGGTCCCAAGACCCTGGACACTCGCTCGCGGTCGCGACCGGACGCCACAACCGAGTGGCCGGAGACCAACGCGGCCTTGGCGAACTCGACACCCATGCCGCGGCCGGCACCCGTAATCAACCAGACTTTCTTGCTCATCACATCCTCAAGATCTGCACGCTATTTGCCGAACCGCTCAATCCGGTACGCGAGCTCAGGGCCTTCCTCACCCTCGTATGCGAGCTGGGCGATGGCGAGAGTGAACGGTTCCAAGTACCGCGCGATTCGTAGTGGTCCGGCGTCGACGGGCTCAAAGCCGACATCGTGAATCAGCTGCGCCGCCACGCTCTTCGCCTCGTCGTTGTTGCCGCAGTAGAGCAGGCTCGGTCGTCGACCCGTGCGACGCTTTGCCTCGAAGACATCGAACAAGACTTCGCTCGGGACGGTGCCGAAGGCCGAGATGACCTTGGCCCGCTTCGTCTTTTTCGCCAATGCCTCGGCACCAGATGACGTGTGCGCGATCACCAGGGCGGTGTCGCTCGCGTTCATCGGCATCGAACAGGTGATGAGCACCTTCCCCGAGAGATCACCGGCCTGCTTCAACACGTCATTGACGCGGGACCAATGGACGGCCAGGAGCAACACGTCGGCATCTTCGGCGGCCTCGCGCGGCGTGCCGGCCACTGCGCGGCGGCCGGCTTGACGGGCGAGCCGGTTCAACTTCCGTTGACTGCGCGCGTAACTAAAGACGACGTCGTGCCCGGCTTTCGCGAAGATCGTGCCGAGCTTTCCGCGATGTCATACAGGTGCCGCGCCAAGCCTCGCTGTCGTAGAAGGGCGGGGCGCCGCCGATGACCCACAGAGGGAACTGAGCCCATGAGAGCAGAACGCAGGCCACGCCGAACATGCCGGTGATGCGGGCGATCGACGAATCGGTCATGACTGCGATCTCCGCAAGTTGCGAGGCCTCGGGCCCTCGTCTTGGTGTGGCCGGGCCCGGGAATCGAACCCCTGACGACCCTTTCGGGTCAGCGAATTTCATTCCGCTGCGTCTGCCAGTTCCGCCACCCGGTCACAGTCGAGCGCCTGATCCCGTCTCCAGCAGCGGACGAGATCAAAACGGGATCAGTTGAGGGGGTGACGGGCGACGCGTCGAGGTCGAAGATCGCGAACGAGTACGGCATGTCGCGATTCATCCGCACGACCTCCTGCCTGTCGATGGGCGCCATGGTGCGTTCGTGGAAGAGTTCCCGAACGCCCTACGCGTGAGGTAGCGCCCTCAGCGAGCGATTCCGAAATGCTCTTTCACCTTCGCCACAATCTGTGGATCAGTGAGCTTGTCCGTTGTCTCGATGCCGATGCTGCGTTCAGAATGCGCCTTGACGCGAAGGAGACGCTCCTTGAGTTCGAGCTTGGCTTCACCGGGACCGAAGACTAAGAACTCATCGGCATCCGTCAGTTGATGAATAACTTCTTCATAGTAGCGGTCAAGATGCTGGCCGTGGCGTTCCTCGTACTTCTTCTCGCCTCCGCCATCCTGCTGGCCGGCATACCGAGGATGCGCACCCACGTCAGATTCCACGGTCTTGGTGGTGACGCCATCTGCTGAGGCAGACACAATGACTGCCTTCTTGTGGTCGATCCAAATGCCCACTTTGTGATTCATAGCACCTCGTTAACGCCGTCAGCGGCGGGCGTGCGGCCGTGCGAGCTTGGAAGAGCTCGTTCAACAAGTGTCGCAGCAAACGTACGGAAGCCGCTGAATTCTTTTTGACGCCTAGACATGTTCAGCCGCGCGTCTAGCGCACCTCGCGCTCCCGAGCACGTCCCGCCATGCGCTCGGCGATCCGGAATGCACGATTGAGTCGCACTCGCCTGACCACGCCGCGCCCATGCAACACCGAGCGCAAGGAGCAGGGCCACCCCTTCGATTCGAACCGCTGTACGCGAGTCACACTCTGGAACTACGCGCCGACCTGTTCGCGCAGCATGATCAGCAGCATCCGCGACGCTTCGGTCGCGTGAACCGCGTGAGGCACGTTCGCGGGCATCAGCACCAGGGATTGCGCTGTCGTAATCACTTTGCGCTCGCCGATGGTCAGCGTGAGCGATCCCGACAGGGTGAGCACGAGCGCATCACAGGGCGCGGTGTGCTCTGAGAGGTCTTCGCCCGTGTCGAAGGCGAACAGCGTGATGTTGCCCGCAGCGGTCTTCGCCAGCACACGGCTGGCGATCCCTTGTGTCGTTGCCGTGATGAGATCGGTCAGCGCGAGCAGTTCGCCAGGAGGAAGAGTGCTTGCCATGGCGTTTTGTGCTCCCCGACACCAGGGCGCCGATGCCCTCTTTGCATGACACTGTTGAGTCGGTCAAGACGCGTGTGTCCTCAAATGGACAGCGCACGAGACGCGGACGATCCAGACTCCACAGGATACCCGTGAAACCCGAATTCAGCCTCGTGAGAGATCATCCATGAATAGCGTAGAGGTTTTGACCGATCCCCCGACAACTGATACCGGCATGAACGGGGTCATGAAAGCCCTGGTCTACCACGGCCCCGGCCAGCGAGCGTGGGAGGCGAAACCCAAGCCGACGATTCGTGAGCGAGGCGACGCCATTGTTCGCATCACCACATCGACGATTTGCGGTACCGACCTTCATATCCTGAAGGGCGACGTTCCCAGCGTGACCCCGGGGCGCGTTCTCGGACACGAGGGTGTGGGCGTGATCGAGGCCATCGGCTCGAGCGTCACGTCCTTTCACCCAGGAGATCTCGTGCTCATCTCCTGCATCACATCCTGCGGGATCTGCGACTTCTGCCGGCGGCGCATGCCGTCCCATTGCCGGACCGGTGGCTGGATCTTGGGGAACACGATCGACGGGACTCAGGCCGAGTACGTGCGCATTCCTCATGCGGACACGAGCCTGTACAGGGTGTCGCCCGATCTTGATCGCGAGGCAATCGTACTGCTCAGTGACATCCTGCCGACGGCGTACGAGTGTGGCGTGCTGAATGGCGACATCAAGCCTGGCGATACCGTCGCCATCGTCGGCGCCGGACCGATCGGACTCGCGGCGTTGCTCACGGCCCAGCTGTACTCCCCAAGCGCCATTCTGATGATCGACCTCGACGGCAACCGTCTCCGGATGGCAGAGGGATTCGGCGCGACGTCCGTCGTCAACAGCGCGGCTGAAGACGCCGTGGCGCGGGTCTTGTCAATCACCGAGGGCGCGGGAGTGGACCTCGCGATCGAGGCGGTCGGCACGCCGGCGGCCTTCGACACCTGCCAGGCCATTGTGGGCGCGGGCGGACGCATCGCGAACATTGGCGTCCATGGCAAGCCGGTGCAGTTGCACCTCGAGAAACTGTGGGACCGCAACATCGCGCTCACGACGCGCCTCGTCGACACGGTCACGACGCCACTGCTGCTCAAACTGGTGCAGACGGGCAAGCTTCGTCCCGCGGGACTCGTCACGCATCGATTCGGTCTCGACGACATCATGCAGGCCTACGACACCTTCGCTGACGCCGCCAAGACGTCCGCGCTCAAGGTCGTTCTGGAAGGCCGTGGGCCGAAGTAGCAGCACCTTCACGTGAGTCTTCCGAGAGGCGACCATGCCAGACAACATCCCTGAGACTGGCGACGTCGTGATCCGCAGCAGCGGGTCACACGCGACGCCGTCGTTCGCCATCCGTGCGGTTCCCGGACCCGATCAGTTCGGTTGCGCAACCCGTGCGGAGGCGGAACGGATGGCGCGATCCTGTGCCAAGCGCTCTGGAGTCAACCTGTGGTTTTCCGAGAGCCTGACCGACTTCACGCTATTGGGTCGTTTCCGAGGAGCAGCACGTCAACAGCCCCGGCGAACGCCCTCAACCGATGGTGCGATCCCTAGGCGGAAGCCAACCATAGCCCGGGGAACCTCATGAGCGAACGCATCTGCGTCGAATCCGCGCAGAAGACGCCACGACGGTGAGCGATGGAATGGTTGACCGAGCACGATGGGGTCACGGGCGAGGAATACATCGCCGTCGACACGCGCGGTGAAGCGCTGCTCCGCGATCCCTTGACGAATAAAGGCACGGCATTCACCGAGGGCGAGCGCGCCGACCTCGGCCTCGACGGGCTCTTGCCGCCGGCCGTCAGCACCATGGACCAGCAACTGGCCCGAGTGTACGAGAACTATCGTATCAAGCCGACACCGCTCGAGCGCTACATCCACCTCGCCAGCCTGCAGGACCGAAACGAGACGCTGTTCTTCCGTCTCCTCCATGACCACATCGACGAGATGATGCCGGTCGTCTACACGCCGGTCGTCGGCGAAGCGTGCCAGCAGTTCTCGCACATCTTTCGCCGCCCGCGCGGTCTCTACATCTCGTACGAGCAACGCCACCAGATCGATACCATTCTCAGGAATCACGCGCGGCCGCCGGCCGTCATCGTCGTCACCGACGGGGAACGCATCCTCGGGCTGGGCGATCAGGGAGTCGGCGGGATGAGCATCCCAACCGGAAAGCTCTCGCTCTACACGGCCTGCGCCGGGATCCCGCCATCGCTGACGTTGCCGATCATGCTCGACGTGGGCACGGACAATCGGGAGCGGCTGAACGACCCCCTGTATCTCGGCCTGCGGCACCCGCGGATTCGGGGACGCGAGTATCAGGACTTCATCGATCGCTTCGTCGACGCCGTGATGCGCGTGTACCCGGACGCCGTCCTGCAATGGGAAGACTTCCTGAAAGCCAACGCGATCACCCAGCTCGCACGTTTTCGCGACCGGTTGTGCACGTTCAACGACGACATTCAGGGCACGGCTGCCGTTGCGGCCGCCGGTGTGTATCGCGTCCCTGCGGATCACCGGTCAGGAGATGCGCGACCAGCGCATCGTGCTTGCTGGAGCCGGAGCGTCCGCGCAGGGCATTGCGCAGCTCTTCGCCTCGGCGCTGCGCGAGGCCGGGGTTTCCCACGCGGAGGCGCGGATGCGGATCTGCACCGTGGACAGCCGGGGACTGGTGACGCAGGCGCGGCCGGATTTGGAGGACTTCAAGGCGGCCTACGCCCGGCCGGTCGAGGAGGTGGCGACGTACGAGTGCCGCGATCCCGGACACATTACGCTCGAGGAAACCGTCCGCAATTTCAGGCCCACGATCCTCATCGGCACGTCGGGCGCGGCGGGTCTGTTCACGGAAGCCGTGGTCCGCGCCATGGCCGCCCTGAACGACCGTCCGATCGTGTTTCCCTTGTCGAACCCGACGAGCAAGAGCGAGTGCACGGCCGAGCAGGCGATTCGGTGGTCCGATGGTCGTGCGATCGTCGCGACCGGCGGCCCGTCCGACCCGGTCGTCCATCGCGGTCAGACGCACCGCATCGGCCAGGGGAACAACGCGTTCGTTTTTCCCGGCGTCGGACTGGGTCTGTGGGCGGGAGGTGTCCGACGCGTCACCGACGCCATGTTCCTCGATGCCGCCCGGGTCCTGGCGCAGATGGTGAGCCCGGCTGACCTGGATCAGGGGGCGGTCTACCCCGAGCTCACGCGCATTCGGGACTGCTCACATGCCGTCGGGTGCGCGGTGATCCGCCGCGCCGTCGCCGAAGGCCACGCGTCGCCGGGGATTCTGGCCAGCCTCGATGAGACCGTGCGCCGCGCGATGTGGTTCCCGAAGTACCGACCTGTTCGCTATCGACGAGGCTCGCAGTCCGCAGCCTGATCGCGCTCGAAGGCTTCGATGTCGTGCGCCCGCCGTGCATCAGACTCGCCAACTCTGAAGCAAGATCCCTGCATGTCATCTGGTGACGACAACGCCAATCATGGTGAAGCGCTCGTTCGGTGAGATCAAGTGATCGTGATCGTCCTTCCCCAAGTCGATCTGCACCCAGTTCACCTTCCCGCTGAACTCGTTGTCGCGCTGGCCGTAGTCCGGCGAAACGGGTGAGCCGCCTTCCTTGCCGACATCGCACGTCTCATCGCTCGAGAAAATCATCGCGATCGTCGTGTCGATGCGGCCTTCACCGTCCTTCTTGCCGTCGACGAAGAGCGAGACCAAGCCACCCTTGGCCAAGCCGCCGCCGTCGTACGCGAACTCCATGCGCACCTGGTGCGTTCCCACTGGAATCGGTTGGGTACTTTCGGCGAAGAACAGTTTGATACCAAGAAAGTTGGAGCAGTGCTTCAACTTCCCGTCCTTGGCGTACAGGCTCCAGCCGTTGGTGTTGCCACCTTGCGCGATGATGACACCCTGGGCGCCCGATGGCGGCACTTCGATTTCAGCAGTCAGCGAGTACGATTTGTTCTTCATTACGAGGACCGAGTTCTCGGTCAGTCGGCCCATCCCGCCGAAGAGCGTCTGCGAATTCCCCTTGATCAGCTGAGGCCGCCCTGCCAGTTCCGGGTTAAAACGTTCGACCCGGCGATCGTCCAGCGGAAAGACGCTGTACTTGGTAGCCTCGATCATGAAGAGTTGCTGCAGTTCGTGCAGCTTCTCCGGTAGCGCCTGCGACAGATCATTCGCCTGAGTCCAGTCCTTGTTCGTGTCGTGTAGCTCCCAGGCGTCGTCGGCGAAGGCCGGCAGCGGCTTCGACGTGTCCCAGGGGGTGCTGTGCCTGGTCACCGCCGTCCATCCTTGGTGGTAGATGCCGCGGTTGCAGAACATCTCGAAGTACTGCGTCTCGCGGTGTTCGGGAGCGTTCGCATCATCGAATGCATACAGCATGCTGGCGCCTTCATGCGGTGCCTGTTGCACGCTGTTCACGATGGTCGGCGCGGGCAGGCCGGCCGCTTCCAGGATCGTCGGCGCAATGTCGATCACGTGGCTGAACTGTGAGCGGATCTCGCCCTTCGCCTTGACTCCGGCCGGCCAGTGCACGATGGTCCCATTGCGAGTGCCACCGAAGTGCGACGCCACCTGCTTGGTCCACTGGTACGGCGTATTCATCGCGTGCGCCCAGCCAACGGCGTAGTGGTTGTAGGCTTTGGGCCCTCCGAACTCGTCGATCTTGCTCATCATGAACGCGGGCGATTCGACCGCGCTCATGCCGTTCAGCATCGTCATCTCGTTGAAGGAACCATTCACCGTGCCTTCGGCGGATGCGCCGTTGTCGCCAATGATGTAGTAGATCAACGTCTCGTCGAGAATTTCCAAATCCTTCAGGCTGTCCAGCAGACGGCCCACATGATGATCAGTGTGCTCGAGGAACGCGGCGTAAATCTCCATCTGGCGCGCGAGAACCGGTTTCATCTCCGCGGGCATGGCGTCGAAGGCGGGGATTTCCGCCGGCCGCGCGGTCAGCACGGCATCGGCCGGAATGATGCCAAGCTTCTTCTGGCGGGCAAAGGTCTCTTCACGCACCTTGTCCCACCCCTGGTCGAACCGTCCCTTGTGCTTGTCGATCCAGTCCTTGGACACGTGATGCGGCGCGTGCGTAGCACCTGGCGCAAAGTACATGAAGAACGGCTTGTCAGGCATCAGTGCCTTCTGTTGCCGAACCCACCAATCGCCTTGTCGGTCATGTCCTCCGTGAAGTGGTATCCCTGCTCAGGGGTCTTCTGCGGCTCGATGGGTGTGGTGCCCTCGTAGATTGCCGGATACCACTGATTGGTCTCACCGCCGAGGAATCCGTAGAAGTATTCGAAGCCGCCGCCACCGGTAGGCCATTGATTGAACGGCCCTAGCGGACTGGTTTCCCAGACGGGCACTTCGTGACACTTGCCAAATTGCGCGGTGGAATAGCCATTGAGCTTGAGGGTCATCGCCAGCGGCGCCTTGTTCTTCGGCAGGACGGAGGTGTAGCCGGGAGCTGACGTCGCGATTTCACAGACGCCGCCCATGTTCACCGAATGATGGTTGCGCCCGGTGAGGAGCGCCTGGCGTGTCGGCGAGCAGAGCGCCGTCGTGTGAAAACGGTTGAACTTCAGACCGTTCGCGGCCAGCCGATCGGCATTGGGTGTGGAGACCGGGCCGCCAAAGGCGCTGGAGGCGCCAAAGCCACAGTCATCAATGAGCACAATCAGCACGTTGGGCGCGCCCTTCGGCGGCCGAAGCGGCTCGATCGGTGGGAACTTGGTGTCCGGGTTTTTCGCGTCATACGTGGTCAGTCCGACGTACTGGCGATCAGGAATCGGCAGGATGCTGCGCTGAATCTTGTCGGTCGGGTCACTCATGATTGGGCGCTCAATCTCACTAGCTTCGTGCGTGGTCATTTCTTGTCGAACGGAAACACGGTTTTCCAATCGTCCTTCATGCTCACGACCGTCCAGCCGCGCCGCGGTGCTTCCGTCAGCGCTTCGACCAGCGCGCCCCACGGTGCCCCGGCGTCGTAGGCGAACTCGCGCTCGCCGTCGGTATGGTGGACGATCAGCCCGAAACTGGGCCGCGGGTTGTCGATCGTGGTGTATTGCAGCATCGCCTGGTCGCCGTCGCTGTTGCCGAAACAGGCGATGGGCCGGCGGCCGATGAACTGGTGAATGCCGACGGGCTTGCCCACCTTGTCATCCACGAACAGATAGTCGAGCGTCTTCACCAGCATGGATCCGCTGTTTCGCAGCTCGAAGGTCGTCCGCGCGGTCGAGCCGACCACCTGCTCGGGCGGGATGCCGTAGACGCCCTCCACCCAAGTGCGCATGAAATCCGCGCCGCCACCCGAGACGATGAAAGTCTTGAAGTTATTCGCCCGCAGGTGACGCAGGAGCTCCAGCATCGGCTGGTAAATGACCTGGTCATAGGGCTTGCCGTATTTCGGATGCCTGCTCGATGCGAGCCACGCCTTCACGCCGGCCTCAAACTCGTCGGTCGTCATGCCGGCGTGGGTGAGCGCGAGGATCTGCATCAGGCCATCGTGATGCTTCCCTTCCAGGAGTTTCGCGAAGTCGCCCGCCAGGGCAGCTTGCACCATCGGGTTCGCGGCGAGCGCGGGCTCCATGGCGGCGCGGCGCTTCAGGTCGTCGAGGACGAAGGCGAGCTGACCAATCAGCGGATACTCCGGCCAGAGCGTGCCGTCATTGTCGAAGACGGCCAGCCGTTCCGGCACCGGCACGAAGTCCGGACCGCCTTCTGTCGCCACGCGGCGGACGAAGTCGAGAATGGATTGCCTGGCCTTACCGTCGTTCCACGAGGGAAGCGGGTCAGCGCCGTCTTGTTTCATTGTCATTTGACTGAACTCTGCCAAAGCTTTTTCGACGCGGTACCGAAGTTGCCGAGCTGGTACACCGCCACATCAGCCGGCTTGAACGAGAAGGCCTCAAACGGCGCGGCTTTCAGTTGCTTCACGAAAACCTCGGACGCGACACCCGAGGTGACGTGAGGCAGGTAGTTCTCGCCGGCCGATTTCGGCACGAAGGTCTGGACCCAACCGATGGTCTCGGCATTGGCGTCTCCACCAACGAACGCCTCGGCAGTCCCTCCGCCTCGTGAAAACGGCGCAACAGCGTCGATGACCTTCTGATGCAGGCGCATGAGCTCTGGCGTGCGCTCGACGACTACGACCGTCACGGCCACGCCCCCCCACATCACATAGTCGATTCCCTTTGCCTTCAGCGTGAGTGCGGTCGGACGTTCGGCGGTGAGCACCCTGGTGAGTGCAGCCGTGACCGCGTCGAGGTCCTTCGCTCGCACGAACCGCTGCAGGAGCGTGACGTGCGGAGCGTGCGTGGCGTCTAGCTCGTACCCGGCTGGGTAGTCTCCTCGCAATCGGGCGTTGAGCGCATTGGCCTTGCGAACCATCGCCGGATCCGGTTCGAGCAGGACGTCGATGGCGATGAGCGCGTCGTTGCTGGATTGCATGGCTTCTCCGTTGCGTGGAGATATCGAACCGTTGCCCTGAAGGCCGGGCTGTCCGAGGGCGAGGACGAGGCCCAGCGCCACTATCGAGACGAAGAAGATTGCCTTGATGGTCGGCCGCGCATGTAGTGAGGAACTCATGACCTGCTGACCCTCTGCTGTTGCCTTTAGTTAAGTTAGGCCCAATGAGTGGAAATGGGGCTCGGGACCGAATGTCGCAGCGCCGCTCGCAACAAAGGGGCCATTGAAGGGTTGCAAGGGCGAGATGAGTATCTCACTAGCGGCGCGCACAATTGCTGGGCAATATGCCGCGGTGTCCCCGCGATCACTGCTCCCGATTCCTCGACGTGTTCAAACGCTCCTCCCGATCCGACTGTGTCGGTCCTCACAGCGCTTGCAGCAAGGATAGGAGATGCGCTGGATGGGCAAACAGGATTCGGCTTCAAAGCACGCCAAGCTGAAGGATGAACGACTCGCTCCAGAATCCGCCAACCCGTTTTGCACACCGACGAGACCTTCTACGCTGGGGTCGCGTCAAGCGCATGAAGGCGATCGAACAGTCGCGTTCGGCTCGCGTGCGAACACGACGCAACGGGACCGAATTCGACCAGAGGCCCGCTTCAAAACCGCTACTCGCAACTCCTGGCCTTGATGATCGCCCGAGTCGGGGAATTTTTCGGTGCGACCATGAAAATCCCGCGGTCTGATCTGCCCTTCGTCTGACCGCATATTGTGCCCTGCTGCCGGCACGACCCAGCGATCGGCAGATGCGCCGATTTCTCGATGATTCGCGCCATCTTTTCGGAGTTGCGCGACATGGCTCGCTGCTTGCTCTCGAGACCAACGGACACATTTTGCCGGCCACGATCAGCACGCCCCGTCGCCGCGCCACGATTCGCTCACGGCCCTACGGGGCCAATGTCGAGAGCGTGCGAGTACCCAACGCCAAGAATCCTGAGTCCGCCTGGCGTGCGCCGACGCGCATCGTTCTCGCTGTACTGACGCTGGTGGTTTGCACATCATGCGCGAGCGAGAAACAGGCGCCGCCGCCGGCAACGCCGCCAGCCGCCGAAGCTCCTCCTCCGGGCACGGCGGCCGCTGACGCGCCGCTGCCTGAGGCGTCCTCGCCGTATGATGCCCTCCCGGAAAGCATGCGCGGCGCCGTCCTCAACTCGTTCACCGGTGACTTAGACGAGATGGTCAAGCGCCGCGTGATTCGCGTGGGGGTGACCTTCAACCGCACCCATTACTTCATCGACAAGGGACAGCAACGCGGGTTGGCCTATGAGTCGATCAAGCAGTTCGAGGACGATCTGAACGCCGACCTGAAGACCGGCAACCTCAAGGTGCACGTCGCCGCCGTGCCGCTGTCGCGCGATCAGCTGGCCTCTGCCCTCTTGACCGGCAAGGTCGACCTCATCGCCGCGATGCTGACGGTGACGCCCGAGCGAAGGGCACTCGCGAGCTTTTCGGAGCCGACCCGGACCAATGTGAGCGAAGTCGTGGTAACCGGGCCTGGCGCGCCACCGATCGCGACGCTCGACGATCTGGCCGGCCAGGAGGTATTCGTCCGCGAACAGAGCCTCTATGCCGAGAGCCTTGCCAAGCTGAACGAGCAGCTCAAAGCCCGCGGCAAGGCGGCCGTGATAATCACGGGGCTCCCCGTCGTCCTCGAAGACGATGACGTCCTCGAGATGGTCAGCGCCGGCCTCGTCCCGATCACCATCACGGACGACTACCTCGCGCAGTTCTGGAAGAAAGTGTTCACGGGGCTGACCGTGCACGCCGATGTCGCGGTGCGATCCGGTGGAGAACTGGCGGTCGCGGTGCGCAAGGAGAATCCACAGCTGCTCAAAGCGGTCAACACGTGGATTCGGAAGCACGGCAAAGGCGACGCGTTCCGCAACACCATCGAGCGCCGCTATCTCGACAATGTCACTTACGCGAAGAACGCCGCGTCCGAGGCCGAGCGCAAGAAATTCATGGCGGTCGTGGAGCTGTTCAAGAAGTACAGCGCGCAGTACCAAGTGGATTACCTGCTGATGGCCGCGCAGGGCTATCAGGAGTCGACGCTGGACCAGAACGTCAAGAGCCCGGTGGGCGCGATTGGCGTGATGCAGGTCATGCCTGCCACCGGCAAAGACCTCAAGGTCGGCGACATCACCGAGATCGAAGCCAACATCCATGCCGGCGTGAAATACATGCGGTTCATGATGGACCAGTACTACAAGGACGATCCCATGGACGATGTGAACAAGATGCTGATGACGTTTGCGTCGTACAACGCGGGTCCTGGACGCATCCGGCAACTCCGGCGTGAAGCGGAGAAGCAGGGGCTCGACCCCAACGTCTGGATCGGCAACGTCGAGCGGGTCGCGTCGGCGCGGATCGGCCGCGAGACCGTGACCTACGTTGGCAACATCTACAAGTACTACGTCGCCTACAAGCTGGTTATGGCGAGTCAGGAACGACGCGCCGCAGCGAAGGCACAAGTCGGAAAGGGACAATGAGGACTTCGCCACAAGTTGTCTTCGCGCACCTCCCGCGTACGTGCGCGCTGGCCATTGCAGTCTGCGCCGTGCTGGGGATGCCGGCTCGCGCCTTTGCTCAGAGCGACACGTGAGAGGTCGATGTCGCGCCGCTCTATTTCTGGGTGGCGACCACCGACGGCAATCTCGCGATCAACGGCACCAGGAACATCCCGGTCTACATGGATTTCGACGACGTGGTGGTGAGTGACCTGCAATACGCGGTGACGCAGTACGGGCCGGCGTTCTCGCTCACCTTCCATTGGACACAGAAGTGCGCGTGCGTTCAATCAACGCCGAGCTGGCTCCAGAGAGAACAACTATGAAGCGAATCATACGTCCTCGCCAAACAACGCTCATGGGCTTGGCGGCCATCGGCCTCGGACTCGTGGGGATGTATTCGATAGGGTGCACGAGGCAGGCTCCGCCACAGGACACAAAGCAGGCCGTGCCACAGGAAACGACCCGGCCACCGGTCACGGCCACACCACCCCCCGTCGTCGGAGGCGGGCAGTATTCCCCGAACGTGGGCCAGACCTTCCCGACCCGCGTCCTCTGGGGCGTCGCCCACGTCCACACCGGTTATTCGTTCGACTCGGGAATGTTCGGCGTCACGCTGACGCCAGACGACCTCTTCAAGGTTGCGACAGGCGGCGAAGTGGTCGTCGACAACGGCGTGCGCTTCAAGCAGGACCGGCCGCTCGACTGGGTGTCGATCACCGACCATGCCGAGTACATGGGCATCTCCGATCAGATTCGCGCCGGCAGCCCCGAGCTCCTCGCCAACCCGCAGGGCAAGCGCTGGTACGAGATGTCGAAGACGAGCCCGCAGGAAGGGGTCAAGGCGGCCATCGAAGCGGTCATTTCCATGCAGAGCGGCAAACCGGTCTTCGACGCGAGCAAGCTGACCGCCAACGCGTGGGCGCATGCGGTCGCGGCGGCCGAAAAATGGAACCAGCCTGGCGCATTCACCACGCTTCACGGCTTCGAGTTCACGTCGGCGCCCGGCGGCAACAACCTGCATCGCACCGTCGTGTTCCGCGACGGCGCAGACCGCGTGAATCAGGTCGTTCCGTTCTCCACCTTCGACAGCCAGGATCCGGCAGAGCTCTGGAAGTACATGGATGCCTACGCGAAGAATACCGGCGGGCAGGTGCTCGCCATCCCGCACAACGGCAACATGAGCAACGGCCAGATGTATTCGGCGGAAACGTTCGAGGGCAAGCCGATGGACCGGGCCTACGCCGAGGCACGGGCACGCCACGAGCCGCTCCTCGAGGCGACGCAGATCAAGGGGGACAGCGAGACGCATCCCTATCTCTCACCGAACGACGAGTTCGCGAACTTCGAGAAATGGTGGGATGTGAACGTTCAAAAGATGGAATCGGCGGACAAGACCGGGCTCCCGGCCAATTACGTCCGCTCGGCGTTCAAGCTGGGACTGGAACTGGATGCCAGGATCGGAGCCAATCCGTACAAAGCCGGCCTGATCGGCGGCAACGACGCGCACATCGGCGTCGTCACCACGAGGGAAGACAACTTCTTCGGCGAGTTCGCCAACGGACTACCTTCTCCGGATCGATGGAAGACCCCGCTCATGATGGTCAACAACGACCCGCAGAAGGGACCGTTGGTGTCGGTGTGGGGCGAACAGGCCGCGGGTCTGGGCGGTGTCTGGGCGCGAGAGAACACGCGCGAGGCGATCTGGGACGCGCTCAAGCGCAAGGAGGTCTACGCCACCACGGGTGACCGGCCGACTGTCCGTGTCTTCGCGGGCTGGGATTTCGCGCCGGCCGACCTTGAGCGGCCGGACTTCGCGGCGAACGGCTACGCTCGCGGCGTCCCCATGGGCGGCGATCTCGTCCAGGCGCCGGCCGGCAAGCCGCCCGTCTTCCTGGTCCAGGCGATGCGCGATCCGGACGGCCCAAACCTCGATCGGATCCAGATCATCAAAGGCTGGCTCGGCAAGGACGGGAAGTCACAGGAGCGGGTCTTCGACGTCGCGGTCTCGGGCGGACGGAAGATCGGTGCCGCTGGCCGCTGCACGACGTCCGTCGGCAGCACGGTGGACGTGGCGAACGCGACCTACACCAACACCATCGGGGCCGCGACGCTTTCCGCGTACTGGAAGGACCCGACGTTCGATGCCGCGGAGCGCGCGTTCTATTACGTGCGCGTGATTCAGATTCCCTCGCCGCGCTGGACGGCCTACGACCAGAAGCGGTACGGCATCAAGATGTCCGCTGATGTTCCGATGACGGTCACCGACCGCGCCTACACCTCACCAATTTGGTATTCACCCTCAACTCAATGACGCGAGCCGAACGCTTTTCCAAGCGCACGTTCACACTACCGCTGCTGGCCCGCTCGCTGGGGGCCGTTGTGTTACACCTGCCGGTGCTCGCCATGGCGCTGGTGCGGCCGTCCGTCCCGCGCGCGTTGCGCGAGCAAGTGATGCTCGGGGTCAACTCGGTGAACGGGTGCCGCTATTGCAGTTGGGCGCACACCGGGCGGGCCCTCGCTCACGGCGTCAAACTTGATGAACTGGCGGACCTGCTCGACACCGGGACGCTCGGTAAGTTGGACGAGCGTGACGCTACGGCCATTCTGTTCGCGCAGAATTTCGCCGACACGGTTCGCCAGCCGACGCCGGAAGCGCGCGCCGCCCTGGCGAATCGGTTCACGGCGTATGAGCTTCGCGAGGCTCACGGCCTACATCCATGCCATTTATCTCGGCAGCCTCTGCGGCAACAGCGCCGACGCGTGGCTCGTCCGGCTCTCGGGCCGGAAGGTCGATGACGGCCATCCGGTTGCCGAAGCGCTCGGCGCGCTCTTGGCTGCTCCGGTGCTTTCCATCGGCTGGCTTCTGAGCCGCATCTCCAGGCCGCAGGCAATGGAGAAGTTGTGAGTCAAACTGAGGTGCAAAAAGGAGAGTCACTAACATGTCCAAACTGAAGGACCTGAAATTCAAACTCGCGTTTTCCGGTGCTTTTAACTTGATCGAGTATGCGCCGGAGAAATTTGCAAAGATGGTTTTTAACAGGACTGATGAAGTCCACGCCGACCTCGTGGGGGTCGCCGAAGTAGCCGCCAGGCTCGAGCAGCACTCGGTCACGTACGATTTGCCCGAGCCGATGTTCGGTACCGACAAGGGGATCAACCCCATGGAGGCCTATCTCGCCGGTGGCCTGTCCTGTTTTCTTGGGACGCATTTTCTCTACGGGTATCCCATGGGGGTAAAGATCGACCGGGCCTTTGTGGATGCCGAGGGGGATTGGGATCTCCGCGGAGTATTCGGCGCCGATGGCCCCCCGAGGTTCAGTGAAGTTCGGCTCACCACACACATCGTGGGATCGGAGGAGGCTGAGGATTACCGGGAACTCTTCGACCTGGCACAGCAGCGCTCGCCGGGGTATCACCTCATCCTGGATCCTCTCCATGTTGTCACCAGCCTCGACGTCACTGAAGTCAAACTGCACGAAGAGGCGGAAGGACTGAAGGAGTTCATGAAGGCTTCCGCGGAGCGGTTTTCGGCAAACCCGCAAAGCGCAAAGAAGACGGAAAAGATCCACGCCGAGTGGATCGTGGATGGGACTGGAATCAACGTCAAGCTCGGGACACACTCACTCAGAATCGATGAACAGAAACCCCTTGGAACCGCGCAGGGCCCCAACCCCACGCGGGTGCAGTTCGCCGCTCTCGCGGCCTGCATGGCGCAGACCTTCCGCTACACCGCTGCGCGGCGCGGAGTCAAGTTCGATCGGCTTTCAGTGCATGTCGAGGCCGACCTGGACTTTCGCGGCACCCTCGGTGTCCCGGGGATTTCAGTTCTCTATTCGGAAGTACGAATCCACCTTCATGTCGTGGGTTCGGAGAGTCTCGACCGCTACCGGGAGCTCCTGGAAGAAGTAGAGAAGTGCTCGCCGGTCTACAACACAGCGATCCACGGCGTGAACGCCGTCGCCGGGCTCGAAATCACGAAGACGTAACGGAACCGATGACAATGACCAGTGAGTCGCCTAGTCCTGTCGTTGCTCACGCACGAACCGGCTCTCAATCGCACGAGATGAATCATATGAAGCCACTCATGCGCGAGCCGCTGGTGCATTTCCTCCTGCTGGGGGCGGCGATCTTCGTCATCTACGGCCTCGTATCGAAGGGCTCCAGCGGCGAGGGCGGGAAGATTGTGATCACGCGAGGCCAGCTCGGATCCATGTGGGAGAGCTTCACCGCCACTCGGCAACGGACGCCCACCGCGGATGAATGGGAGGGGTTGATCCGCGCGCGCGTTCGTGAGGAGGTCTATTACCGGGAGGCGCTGGCGCTCGGCCTGGATGAGGATGACGCCATCATCCGCCGCCGACTGCAACAGAAGATCGAGTTCGTAACCGACGATGTGGCCGCGCCCGCCTTGCCGACCGAAGCCGATCTGCAAGCGTTTCTGCAGGCGTACCCCGAACGGTTTCGCGTGGAGCCGCAGTTCACCTTCCACCAGGTGTATCTCGACCCGGAGAAGCACGGCGCAAACCTTTCGCGCGACGCCGCGCAAGTGCTCGCGACGTTGAGCCGGGTCGGCGCCGGTCCCGGTTTCGCCGTGATGGGCGATCCGATCTTGCTGGCCCGCGACGTCACGGCGATGCCGGCCGGCGAGGTGTCGCGGCAGTTCGGCGACGCGTTCGCCGCGAAGCTGGGCGCGCTTCAGGCCGGCCATTGGCAAGGGCCGATCGAGTCTGCCTTCGGTGTGCACCTGGTGTTCGTCAGCCAGCGCAAGGAAGGACGTGTGCCCGCACTGGCCGAGGTGCGCGACGCCGTGCGCCGTGAGTGGGATGAGGTCCGGCGACTGGAAGCGAAGGAGAAGTCTTACCGGGAGATGCTCGCACGTTACACGGTGACACTCGAGACTCTGGAGCCAGTGGCAGCAACCGTCGCCACCACGAGGGTGCCATGAAACGCGTACCCCTCTTCCTGGTTCTGCTCTTGACGTGTGCGCCACGCGTCTTCGCGCACGAGATTCGTCCCGGGTATCTCGAATTGCGCCAGACCGGACAGGACACCTACGACGCGCTGTGGAAAGTGCCCGGGAAGGGAGAGGCGTTACGGCTCGGCATTGACGTGGAGCTGCCGGCCACCTGTACGAACATCGCCGCGCGGCGAGCCGCGATGGTGAATGCCGCCTTCACCGAGCGCTGGACCGTGCGCTGCGCGGGCGGTCTCACCGGCAAGACGATTCACATCGCCGGTCTCAGGGCGACCGTCATCGACGTGCTGGTGCGGTTTGAACGTCTCGACGGTTCAATGCAGGTAACGCGACTCACACCGTCCAGTCCATCGTTCGTGGTCGCGGCCCCGGCCGGCGCGATGGGGGTCGCACGCACGTATACGGTGCTCGGCATCGAGCACATCCTGTCGGGCATCGACCATCTCCTGTTCGTGCTTGCATTGGTCATCATCACGCGTGGCGGGTGGACTCTGGTCAAGACCGTCACCGCGTTCACCGTCTCGCACAGCATCACGCTCGCCCTGGCGACACTCGGCTACATCCACATCCCCCAGCGGCCCGTTGAGGCCACGATCGCGCTGAGCATCGTCTTCGTGGCATCGGAAATATTGCGCGCTCGTGTCGGCCGACCCGGACTGACGGCTCGGGCGCCGTGGTTGGTGGCCCTGACGTTCGGACTGATGCACGGCCTTGGCTTTGCCAGCGGGCTCAGCGACGCCGGGTTGCCGGACGGACACATTCCCACAGCGCTGCTGTTCTTCAGTCTCGGGGTTGAAGCGGGACATTTCCTCTTCATTGCTTCCGTTCTGTCGCTCGTCGCGTTGGCGCGGCGGGTGAGAGTTCCCGAGCCGCACTGGGCGCCACTCGTCCCACCGTATGCCATCGGCAGCATGGCGATGTTCTGGGTCATCCAGCGCATAGCGGCGTTTTGAATCGAGCGCGAGCCAGCAGAGATGTCCTGGGCCGAGTCTCCCGTTGGATGGCAGAGCGTCGCTGAGTCAACGGCCAGCGCAGAGACCAACTGAGGAATTGACCTGGCTTCTTGAGGACACGACGATGATCTTCGAACGCGGTTTTCCAGTCGGCGACACAGTCGCGCGAGCATACGACGCCGCAGATCTGCGCAGGGCCATCGAGGCGTACAAGTTTTTCTATGGCACTGTAGCCACCGAGGCTGTCATGCAGCAGGGGCTGGCTGCGGGCGGCAAGATCAACGAGGTTGGCATCGTGATGGCGACCTCGCCGCGGCAACAGTTCGGCGGCGCCAACGCGGACACGCCCTACGCGATCACTACCGTAGACCTCAAAGCGACGGGGCCGATGGTGGTCGAGCTGCCCGCGGGCCCGTTCATCGGCTTCGTCGACGACCACAATATGCGCTGGGTCCAGGACCTCGGCGCGATCGGGCCCGAGAAGGGACAGAGCGGCAAACACCTGATTCTCCCGCCGGATTACACGGGCACTGTCCCCGAGGACTACTACCCGGGGCGGAGCAAGACGTGGAAGGTGGTGGTCTTCGTACGGATCATGCCCGTCGGAGGCGACGTCGCCAGTGCGCTCCAGGCGGTCAACAGTATCAAGGTGTATCCACTGGCCAAAGCCAGCCAGCCGGTGACGCATCGTTTCATTGATGTGAGCGCCAAGTCCATGCCCCTGCCGATCCTGACGTGGGAGGACAACCTCGACTACTGGCGGCAACTGCACGCCGTCATCCAGACCGAGACGGCTCCAGCGGAGTTCCGCCCGATGCTCGGCATGCTGGTCTCGTTGGGCATCGCACGCGGCAAGCCGTTCGCGCCAGACGCGCGCACGCAACGAATTCTCGAGGAAGCGGCCCGCACTGCCGTCGCGGAGATGCGCGTTGTTCTCTACGCAAGTCGCAATCCCGCGCGGATCGCGTGGCAAGGCCGGAGATGGGAGTGGTTCCCCTTGCAGCTCATTAGCCCGGTGACGGGAGACTTCGGCGTTCCGGAGTTTCTCGATCTCGAATCGAGCGACGGGTATTTCTGGCTCGGGTACGGCGTGTCGGCGGCGATCGGCAAGCCCGCCGTTGGTGCGGGCTCGGTGTACTGGATGGTCGTCCGCGACGGGTCGGGTGCATTCCTCGACGGTGGCAAGACGTACAAGCTGAGCGTTCCGGGCCCGGTACCGGGAACCCAATTCTGGTCGATGACGGTCTACGACGTGGACACGCGGTGCCTGATCGCCACCGACCAGGATCGCGCCGCCATTCGATCGCTCGTGGACAAACCACAGGCCAACGCTGACGGTTCCTACGATCTTTACTTCGGACCGAAGGCACCCGCCTTCGCCGAGGCTACGGCGCGCAGGCCCGCGGGCAAGGAAGGCATGTGGGTCAAGACGATTCCGGGAAAGGGCTGGTGGAGCGCCTTCCGTATCTACGGCCCGGAAGCGCCCGCCTTTGACGGCACGTGGAGGCTCAACGACATCTCGGAAGTGAAATGAATAGACAACCGAAGAATTTGAGGCCAGGAGCGAAACGCCGTCGCGACCATGCTGGCGTTGTCCACGCATTCCTGCTTCAATCGCCCTGAGTGATCGGACGACATTGGGAGGTCGTACACAATTCCCGCGCCCTCGCGCAAGGTCTCGTCCATCTATTGACAGCTCGCTGTCGAAACGGGACAGCTGATCGTGGGCGAAGCGCTCACCGGGCCCGCTCCCAATGAACAACCAGTCCATGGCTTGATACGTGTCCTGCCACCACAGCAAGTGTTCGCGACTGCCTGCCTCGTTGGTGACGGGCAGCTTGTATAGAGGGACCGGGTCAAAACACGCGCCGCACCGAAATGGCGACGCGGAGTGGAGGAAAGTTGTGAACACGATCAGAAAGGGACGTTTCCGGCACTTGCACGCTGCGCGGCTTTCAGGCTCGGTCCCGAGATGCGTCACCTTCGGCCGGTCGACGCCAACAGCCGCAAGTTCTCGAAAACGCCTGCGGACCCACTTGCTCGCGAAGCGGTCGGCAAGCGCATCGGTCTCAGGCAGGCTCGCAGTGACAAGATAACCGCCGCTGACTTTCGCCATCGGCGTGTGGTCGCCTACGATCTGGCCGTTGTGCAGCTTCCGGAAACGGTTGTCGGGCTCGCCGATGGCAGCCCAGAGCGGCTTGTAGTGGACGTGAAACATCTGGCCTCGATGGAGCTTGCCAGTGCTGATCGGCGTCGCGAATCGCCGCTCGACCAGCATCTTGAGGAAGTCCGTGCTCTTCTGGCCATGGACGATGCCAGCGAAGCTGCAGGTACCTGGCGCTCGACGAAGACGCCCGAGTGTAGGAGCACGTTCAACAGGAACCGCGCCTGACGTTCGCTGAAGCCGAGCGCCGCGACGGCTTCCATCCGCTGGGCATTGGCCAAGTCGATTGTCCAGCGGTCGGGTTCAGGCGGCAGCATCATCGGATCAACTCCTCCGCGATTCGCGGGTGAGCCGTTCGCCGGCCACCGCCGCCACGGCCGCCGACCGAACAGCCAATCGAAAGATAGCAGGTGAATCCGGACTTGGCGGCGCTACCGGCGTGGGCGCCGCGGTAGTGGCCGGTAACGACCTCGAGATCCTCATGTCGCGAGCGACCGTCCCGGTCCTCGTACTCGATGCGGGCATCCGGGAACCGGACGTGCCCATCGTCGTACGGCAGCTCGTGTTCCCGCGCCCAACGAGCAATCTCTTCCGGCTCACGGTCCGGCCGTCCGTCGCAGTCCTTCTTCCCGCAATTACGTTCGTGCAGGAAGCGTTGATAGTCGCGCTTCAGCTCGTAGTCGAGGACGACGCGCCGAACCCGACCGCCCTGGCCGCGGAGACGCTCCTCGGCGCGCTGGTAGGCGCGATAGACCCTGGTGTCGTGCGTCAGCTCGCGAGGCTTTCTGATGCCGGCGTGATAGGTCTGGCGGGGCTCGTGGGTGCGGCCATGATGCTCGTAGCGGTTAGCTTCGAGCAGGTCCCGTCCTCGGTCCGTCAGCGTCACGGCGCGATCATCTGAGCTGAGCGGTGACGTGTGAATCAGCCCTTCCTTCTCAAGGTGCTTGAGGCTTCGCCGCGAGCTCTGGGAGTCGTCGCGGATGCCGTGAAGATCGCTCTCGGCGACAACTCGAAACGCGCCGATCGTTGCCAGCGCGCGGCTCTCGGCACCGTCGATCTCGTAGACGCGGTCGCGCTCCCGAACGGGCCGGCGTTCGCTTCCACGTGGGAGGTCGAGGTCCTTCGTGAACACGTCACGCGGATCGCGCTCCTCGTTCCGATCGCGATCGCTCGTGCTACCGCGGCCACCGAGATCGCGGTCCCAGGCGTCGCTCCGATCGCGCTGGCTATCCCGGGGATCGTGCCGGTCCCACACGTCTCGATCTCCTCGACTTCCGGCAGACCGCATTCTCGGCATCGCTCGCGAGCGGTCTCCCGTGGTGAGTATGGACACACGCGCGATAGCGCGGCAACCAACCGTTGGATGATGTCGGTTCCTGGGCTGTTGGAATACGCGGCGCCTGCTATCAAGTCTGACCTGCACAGCCATGCGGTATCTTTGAGACAAGCATGCACGCACACGATGCCGACTTGATGGCTGCAGTAAGGCGAGCAATGGGCCAATCGACGGCGCCGAGCACAGTCACCCAGGAGGCGTTCGACTCTGACGAGGGCCATCTGAAGCGGCTTGTACGTCTGCAACGAGGTGAACGTGCACAGCCGGGGGACCTCTGGGACTACACGCAAGATCTGCGCTATACGGAGATCCAGCGACCGCTGCTTACATACCTATTGCCGTTCTGTCTTCAGGCGTGGCAAGACGATTTGCGCGGCACCAACGGCTACGGCGGGTTTGTCGAGCATTTCTATCCGGTGCTCGCGGATCGCCACGTCTTCGACACGCATCTGACCCCCAAGCAAGTTGCCGCAGTGTCAGAGTTCATGCGTCAGTCGATTCTCCAAGAGATGGACGATCAGCGTGGACTCGCGTATGAGGGTATGAACGCCCGCCCCTACCGTTGGATTAGCGCTCTGACAACGCACGGAGTGTTGTTTGCGGACATTGATTCTGTGTGGGCCTCCTGGTGGGCTGTCGGCACGATCGGGCGTGCCGTCTCAGCGGTGCAGTACATCTCGGCTCTGATGTACCCGAACGAAGAGAATCCTGTCTTTGCTCCTTGGACTCGCGAAGGAGGAGGCGGTGCGCCGTGTCTCTGGGAATTCGAAGGCCACTTGTACTCGCACCGCTGGCTGGAGTCGAATGTCGAGTTCTTGAGCCGAGCGCTAACGGTATCGGCTGTCAGCGATGTGCTCGCCCGTGCTGTGGGTGAATTGATAAACCAGCCGGAGCACCAGATCGCTGCGCGCATGCTGACGGAAATGCCGATGCGCCGTGAACTGCTTGCAGCACGCTGCGCCGAATTGCCGATGCTGTTGGCGAAGACACAGGAGCCCGGTGCATTGCTTGAATGGTCGCTCTGATTCGGGGCCCAAAGAATCGCGCGGGAGCGCGAGATTACTGTGAGACCGATACGATGGCAGATCCAAAGAGACAGAGGGGCGTGCGAGCATGCGTTGCCGTGCGAAAAGATGGCGTCACGCTCTATGGAAACAAGGCGACGTTCAGATCGCTCGCGAATTGGATGACTTGGATCGCCGAGTCCAAACCCAGCGAGCACTACGAATGCCACCTCGTATGGCACTTGCTGTCAAAAGTCGCAAAGAAGCCAAATGTATTCGTCAGATTCGACGAGTCCGGAGACCGAGCGGAGCCACGAGGACGCAAACGTCGCGGGCAGTCCTTTGAATTGACGTTCATGCAGGTCGAAGAGGCGGACCTGAATCGCCTTGAGAAGAAGAGGTTAAAGCCAGACCAGTAGTCGGGTGTCCACCCGATTCAAACGGACGCGCGGCGTGTGAACTGAACCAGCCGTTGATTACCGCGTGATCGATCGGCGCGCCTGGTGGTACACGCGCACGATCAACAGTTCGTCTGGATGCCGCTGGTAGTAGATTCGGAACGGCGGGACGCCCCAACTCCGCACGACAGCACCCGAGCGAAGTCGCGAGACTGGGCCCTCAAACTCCCGATCCGCCAAGCGTTCGATGCACTGCGCGATGTCAGCGTCAAGGTTTGCGGCGGCGGTCGGATTCCGTTCGTTGAGGTAGGTGATTGCCTCGACGATGTCGGCGACCGCCTCTTCCGTGTAGGTGACCTTCAACGACCGAGGGCTGCGTCGATGATCTCGCGGGCGCGCTTCGCGTCAACGACGCGTCCCTTTCTGTACGATTCGAGGGCGGCCTCGATGCCAACTTCTTCTTCCGGCGACAGCGCTGGCGCTTCCTCGTCGACGGCTTCGACGACGTAACGACCTGCCGGCAGCTCGCGGAGCTCGGGAGGAACGTCCTTGCCGTTCCAGGTTACGACTCTGGCATGACGGGGCATGCGACCATTCTACCAGCGGTCGTGATTCGAGGGTTGTCGTCGCCCCCGGATGATCAGGGGCCTTGTTGAAGACGCTCGAAGGTGAGCGACCCCGGTGCGCGCGCTGGAAATGGTCCCGCGCGTGTCCGGAGGGGCGCTCACGCCATGGCTGTCAGTGTCGGTGTCGGCGCTGATGAGCGCGCCGCCTTGTCCACAAAGGCGGTGAATTGTGCCGCAGATCTGGTGCTCAATCGGGGCCACTTCGACCGGACAATCTGGTCCCGTTCGTGCGGGAAATCCTGGTCACAAAGTCGCACTCCTTCAGCGCGCGATGACGCGACTGATCCGGCGCCCGCGGTAGTCTCGGGAGATGCCTGGCTGATTGCGATAGCGCTGTTCAGCTCTTGGTCCGTCAGCACGCCGCGCGTGACGACGAGATCCTCCCGGATGACCGGCACGGATGCGAACCCGCTGAACGAAAGCGCGGTTGCTCGCAATAACAGCAAGTACAGAACGACCGCGTTCACGGTCCATTCCTCAGGAACGCAGCACCCAAGCCCCCGACGATCAGGAGAATCACGAACTGGGGGATTGGCAGTAGCAGCGTCAGGACCACCGTGAGGGCCGCCACTGCGATTCCTCGTCCCCGGTGCTGCTGGTGTTGAGGTCGGAGAAGTCTCACGATCGCCCACGCAAACACAGCGATGGCGCCAGCCCGGGCGCCCTGCATGACCTCTTGCGCGAGCGAGTGCCCAGCGTAGACGACGTAGACGGCACCCAACACGACAGCGATGAGCGCCGGAATGAGCGCGCCGACCGTGAGGGCGATGAAAGCGCCTCTCCAGCCAGCGAAGCGTTCGCCCAGGAGTGCGTACATCGCCAAGAGGTTGTTCCAGGGGTGAGGCGCGCGACGGCGTATGCCTCGTCGAACGCCGACGCCGACAATCGTCCCTTGTCGACGAGGTCCCGGCGTAACGCCGCCGCTGCCGCCGCGGCGCCGACGTGCAGGCTCGACGCACGCACAAAGGGTCGGACCGGGAATGACGCGTGTTCCTGGCTTGGCGCGGCTACACTCATCTGATGACTCCGCCTGATCGTTCGTCGCCGCGAGGACGCCGTCAACCGGTTCGACCGTGCATAGGGACCCTGACGCTCCGTCGCAAGCACTGGATCGAATTCGATGGACGGTTTGTAATTGGTGAAGGAGGCGCCGAACTGCTGCAGGCCGTGGATCGGCTGGGGTCGCTGGCCGAGGGCGCCCGCCATATCGGGTGGTCGTACCGTCACGCGTGGGGCTACATCCGAAGAGCCGAGGCGGTCCTGGGTGTCTCACTGGTAGCGACCAAGGCCGGCAAAGGTGCGGCTCGAGGAACCCTCATCACCGATGTGGCGCGGGACATCGTCTTCACGTTGTTGCCCGAGCGATCGAAGTCGGGATCAAAGGTGAACCGTGACGTTGCTGCAGAATCGACGAGGGGACAGAACAATGTCCGAACTACCGATCGCATGCACGTTGACGCTTGAAGCGTTGCGGACCCGCCGCGAGGGCCTGTTAATGGATCTTGTTCGTGGTGCAGCACGGCAGGAGGATCTTCCCGACGGACTGCGTCTCGAGTTTGCGCCGTCCGCAGAAACGATATCAATGACTCGAAGATGATGACGGTCTGATTGTCGGGACCGAAACTGCGGACGCCCTTCCGCATCGCGGCGAGCGATGCCGCGGGCATCGTCGTCAGGAACGCCTGCACGGCGTGCTGGAAGTCGAGGTTGTCGAACACTTTCTCAACCGTCGCATCGTCGGGAAAACCGTCCGTGAATCGGAGCATTCCCAGACGTGTCTCGACACTGTCCGGCATGGTGATCGCGGCCGGGATCTCTGTTGCCATCTTTGCGTTCGTCATATCGTTCAGCTCACCTTCTCGACGTCGGGCATCATCCACGCCTTCTCGAACAGCACTTTGTCGGGACCGTAGAAGCGCGCGATCAGCCAGAAGTCTTTTCCGGCCGTCGGAATCCAGTTGTTGGTGAGGCCGTCCGGCGCCGTCGGCCCGATGTAGACGTCCACGGAGCCGTCGGGATTGACGGTCATCTGTTGCTTGTCGTACGAGGACACGCCGACACGATTCTCGGGGTTGTGGATGAAGGCGTTGGTGCCAACTTCGTAGGCGATGATCGACCAGAAGTCGTGCGCAGGCGTGTCGGCGGGTACGCGCAGCCGATAGCGCTCGGTGCCGCGGAAGAGAGCCCCCGTGGCGTCGCGAAAGTTCTTCAAGTAATAGGATGCGGGCAGCTTCTTGGGATCGCCCAGCCGGTTGGGCGCCCACGTCGCCCAGTAGGCGAAGGCTGCGGCGCGGCGGTCGTAGTCGAGCACGCCGTTGCCATAGTAGGAGTAGGCGAAGTTTTTCTCGGGTTTGGTCGCCTGCCATTGGCGGCCGGGCCAGAACGGTTCGAACGAGTGGTTCATGAAGCCATCATTCATTGTGGCTTCGGCCTCGCGCACGGCGGCGGTCAGGAGCGTGGCGCGTGTCGCGTCGGGCTTGAACGGCTTGCCCTTCTCGATGCCGATGCTCCCGAGCATCGCCAGCATGGCGGCGTCCTTCGGCTGTGGCGGCTCGACGGCGATCGCGTCGGCGAGCAGTTGGAAATAGCGCACGTCGAAGACCGGCAGCGTCTTCCAGGCTTTCGGGTAGCCGTCGATGTAGCGCGTGTTGGGCTGTCCCTCATCGGCCAGCAGGTAGGTCTTCAGCAGCTGGCTGTATGCGACCGCGTCCGCAAGTGCCTTTGCCGATCGCGATCGGGCGCAGACCGATGTGGATGAAGACGGTTTCCGACGGCACGACGAGATAGCCGTCGGGAGGTGTGGTCGTATCGCCAGGCGGCAGGAACAGGTACTTGCCGCCTTTGCCGGCGTCGTCGCCGGTGCCGCCGATGTCGGCTAGCGGAACTTCCCACGAGTCGATGGCGCTGCCGAAGAAGACCGTCTTGTCCGTTGCTGCCGGCACGTCCAACACCATCGGCCCCCGCCGAAGGTCGAAGAACGTACAAACGTAGGGTGTCTGGTTGTTGGCGGTCAGGAACTCGTGCCGGGGCTCCATGACCTTCGAGAAGTAGATGACGTCACCGAAGTCGGCATCGAGATCACGCTTCAGTGAGGCTCGGATCGCGGCCATGCTCACGGCTGGCATCCCCCAGATCGCGAGCTCGATCGCGCGTCGATGGATGGTGCGGTCGTCGAGCGAGATGGCGTTGAAGAGTGCGGCCTTGGTTTCGGCGCTGCTCATGAGGACCTCTCATGCAACTCTAGACCGATCTCGTGCCGGACCAACAGCCGCGGCTGAGCCGTTACCGCGACATGCTTCGGTCATGAAGACCGGCGCGAGCGACTGCTGCATCAGGCTTTCCCTTCGAAGCCTCGTCCTGCTGCTCGAGCGCGACAGCGGGAGCGTCAACAGGATCGACGTAAGTGATCGCGGGACATTGGGAGGTCTTACACAATTTCTGCGAACGTCCTTTCTCGTAGGCGTCAAACCACTCTATGCAAACGAGATCGAAGAACGGGCTCCGAAGTCGACGGCGTGTGGGATAATGTCTGTCGAACCGCTCGCAAATCGTTGATTCTAAAGACGGAGAGATGTCAGAGTGGTCGATTGAGCACGCTTGGAAAGCGGCGCGTTTGAGCGGCCCAGAGGCACACCGAAGTACTCCTTCTCATAGCCCTTCAACGCGTTAGCCCCGCGAGCATGTCTCTCCGGTACCTCCGCGTAAGTGACAGTGTTTGTCGAGGGTAGACACGGGTTAGGGCACAATCTCGGGCACAATTCCGACCCCAACCTGCCAGTCAGTATTCCTCTACGAACCCCCGCATGATTCGAGGCCTGAGGCCGGTTCGATTCCGTTCTGCGGCACCAACTGATTCTAAGAGCAGCCGGATTCTGGAACCGCGAGGTGTTCCCACGTGTCCGCCGACCTCGCTGGCAAGGCAGATCGCAGCCGTAATGTAAGCTCCCGCACGTGGTCGACATCTCGGCCGTCCAAATGTTACTGCTCACGGTCACCAGCTGGCTGGAGCGGCGTGAGCGAGAGGTGCTGGCGTACCTGATCTAAGAGAATCGGGTCTTTGCGGCAGCAGCTGGGTGGGCGGCGCCTCCGGCTCACCGATGACGACGGGCGGAGCCTTGCTGCGCGGCCCTATCGATTGGGCCGTCAGACGTTGCGCCAGGTCCTGACGAACGTCACCCCGGACACGTTACTCCGTTGGCACCGGCAGCTCATCGCCCGCAAATGGACGTACGCCAAGCAGGGGCAAGACTCGTCGCGGTGTTGTGGCGAAATCCGCCAGTTGGTCCGGCGGATGGCGGAGGAGAATCCGAGGTGGGGCTGCACGCGCATCCCAGGTGCTCTCAAGAACTCGGGCATCGCGTGAGCGGATCAACGATTGCACCGCTCGGCGAGCGCCATCACCGACAGGCCGTCGCGGCATTCGTCGCCCATGATCATCGCGAGCGGAATCACCAAGAGCTGGACAACGAACAGATTGACGGTGAGCGTGTGAAAGAGTGTCTCGGTCGAGTGCGTCGGCACCAACGTCTTGGTGGATTGCTGAACTACTCCGCACGAGCAGCGTGAACGATCTGCGTTCCGATTCGGCGTAGGAACGGGACACTACGCGCTCCGATCGATGCCGACGGCTGGCGCCTCAGCGCTCCAGCAGCACCGGCCAGTTCACGATGACGGTGATTGGGGGCGACCGAGGGTCAGGCGGGTTCGTCGCCAGGAGGAAGCGCCCGCAATCGGCCGTCGCGGCATAGGCGTTGGCAGTCGGAACCAGTGTTCGATCGACCCGCGCCAGATCGCTGTAACGGAACAGCGGCCTGTGGTCACGCACGTCGATGCGCTGGTTCGAGTCCTGCAACGATACGGCGACGAGTTGCTGATCGCCTGTGAGGTAGACGAGCTCACGCGGACCGCACCACTGCGGTGAGACACCGCCGCCGACCGACACGCGACGGCGAAGTGTCCCTGACGGAAAGCTGGCCACCCACACTTCGTCGCGGCCGCTCTGATCCGTGGTGTAGGCGATCCACTCGGCGTTCGGCGAGAGGCTGCCTTCGGACTCGTTGGCATCGGTGTTGATGGGCAGGGGTTGCGGATCGCCGTCCCCCACCTGCTGGGCGAAAAGATCGTTGCCTTCACCCGGGCCGGCCGCGAGGAGATCGCCGCCCACTCTCACGCTGACCAGGTGGCTTCGGCTCCAGCTGGCCGCGAATCGGGGACCGTCCGCGCGACCGAGCGGCTGCGCGGCGGCTGTTCGCCCGAGATCCTTGATGAAGAGCATCGGCGGAGGACGCTCGGCGATGCCCGTGAACAAGATCCGCGAGCCATCGGGCGACCATCGTGGCGTGAATGCGACGCCGTCGAACGTCAGCTGCGTCTCGCTGCCGGTATCGATGTTGCGCACCCACAAGTCCGGCCCCCCATTGCTGCCAACGCGTGAGAACGCCAGCGTCCGGTTATCCGGTGACAAGGAGAACCCAAAGTACTTGGCTGGCGCAACGATCGCCGCGGAGACGTCACCATTCCTCCCGACCCACCGCAGCACCGCCGGAGTTCCCATCGGGTCGGTCGAAAACGCCAGAACGCCAGACCGGGATGCAGTGAACGGCGCGCGTCCGGGCCCCGTGACGGGAATACCGTCGACGAGCTGCCGCGCATCGCCGGTGAACTTGAACCGATCCGAGTCGAATGCCCTGGCCAACAGGACGCCGTCCTGCACGAACAGGATGAATCCGGACACGTACGCCAGCCCCGACACGTTCACAGGAAACGTCATCAGCGTTCTTGGAGGGGCGCCGCTGAGCGAACCCAGCAGGAGCCGCCGTGGCGTGAACGAAGAGTAGATGTAGTGCTCTCCGTCGTCGAGGAACTGCGGCCACAGGTGAAGGTACTTGTCGCGCGAAACCGAGGATATCGGGCCACCGTTCGCCGAGACGCGGCGTAAGCCGCCAGGGCCGGGAAACACGATGACGTCGTTCCGGCTCCATGCCGCGCCGGCCATCGTGGTCGCGGGGCTGGCAATGACCTGGACGATGGGGCTGGTCACACGAACCTTCTTGAGAGTCCCGGCCGCGAAGAAGCCTACCCATTCGCTGTCCGGCGACCAGAACGGGGAAGCTGCTCCTTCCGTTCCCGTCAACAGGACCTGCTGCTCGGAGTCCATGGCACGCACCCACAGATGCCTGGTCCCGTCGGCGGCGGCAGCGACATAGGCCAGCCAGCGACCGTCGGGCGACAGCGTGAACGGCACGTCGAACTCCGAGACGAATGACGTGCCTTCAGGTGCAGGGATCGAAAAGCGAGTAGCGGCCGCAGGCGGCGCGTCTACGGGGCGGGCGTTCCGTACCCACGGGGACAAGGCAAAGAGGAGGGATGTGGCAAGCGCCGCCAGCCACAACGTCCGTTCCACGCCTCGCGAGCGGTGGCGCGGCGCCGAGCCTGAGCCGAGTACTCCAGCCGACTCGTCCAGTGCACGAAGCTCGAAAAGCAGATCCGCGGCCGTCTGCCACCGCTCCGCAGGGTCCTTCGCCAGGCATCGGGCAACGATGCGCGCGAGCAAAGGCGGCACGTCGGGAACCGACGCAGCGATCGGCTCCGGTTCGTCCTTCAGAATCGCGCCGATCAAATCTGCCTGGCTTTCGGCCCTGAACGGCGCCTTGCCGGCGATCATCTCGTAGGCGAGCGCGCCGAACGCAAAGATGTCCGTTCGCGCGTCGGTAGACCGGCCTTGAAGCCGTTCCGGCGGCATGTAGGGGACGGTGCCCATGAGGCGGCCCTCGACCGTGAGGTCCGTGTCGCCTGACAATGCGAGATCGGGAATCGGCCCAGGGAGCGGCGCACGCCTCGCCGCGAGGCCGAAGTCGAGCACCTTGGCGCCCGACTTCGTGAGCATCACGTTCGCGGGCTTCAAATCCCGGTGAACGATCCCCTGGCGATGCGCGGCATCTAGCGCGTCGGCAATCTCGATCAGGCGGCGGACCGCTTCAGCCCAGCGCATCGGCCGCCGCGCCAGACGCGCCTGCAGCGTCTCGCCGTCGATGAACTCCATGACGAGGTAATCCAGGCCCTCGTGAGTGCCTACGTGGAAGAGTGAACAGATATGCGGATGGTTCAGGCTCGAGATCAGCATCGCCTCGCGCTTGAAGCGCTCGCGGCGTTCCGGATGCTCCGAAAGATGCTCGGGAAGCACCTTGATGGCAACCGCGCGATGGAGTCGAGTATCGAACGCCCGATAGACTTCGCCCATGCCTCCGGCCGCAATCAGCGACTGGACGTCATACGAACCGAGCAGGCGGCCGGTCAGGCGGCCGGTCCTGGGCGCCTCGCCGAGGCCGGAAGGCACGGCGGACTCGAGGAACCCTTCGGCTCTCGGCTGATACTCGAGGAGTGTCTCGACTTCCCGTCGCAGCTCTGCGTCAGCGCCGCAGGCTTCTTGGAGGAAGCCGGCACGCGCCGCCGCGTCACGCTCGAGGGCTGCAAGGTAGATCTCTTCTACCGCGCTCCACTTCTCAGGCGTCATGCGCGCTCCAGCTCGCGCAACAACCAGACCTTCGCCACGCTCCAGTCGCGCATGACGGTGACACTGGAGACGCCGAGCGCTTCTGCGGTCTCGTCGACGCTCAGTCCGCCGAAGTAGCGCAGCTCCACGACCTTGCTCTTACGCTCGTCGAATGCCGCCAGTGCCCGGAGCGCATCGTCGAGCGCAATGACGTCGAGGCCAGGCCCGCCAGCGACGGCCAACGCTTCGTCGAAGGACACGTGCACGCCGCCGCCGCCGCGTTTGCGCTTCCGCCGCGCGCGCGCGACGTCCACCAGTATCCGGCGCATCAGCTGGGCGGAGACGGCGAAGAAGTGCGCACGGCTCTGCCATCGCACACGGCTCGAATCGACGAGCCGCACGTAGGCTTCGTTGACGAGCGCGGTGGTCTGAAGAGGGTGACCGGACCGTTCACCCCTCATGTACCGATGCGCGAGGCGACGGAGCTCGTCATGGACCAAGGGTATCAACCGGTGGAGCGCGGCTTGGTCGCCGCCGTTCCACGCCAGCAGCATTTTGGTGATCGCGACCCGGTCGTCCATGTGGGCACCAAGCTCAGCACTGTGGATTCTGACACAACAAGCCGCCCCATCGCACAGCACGAACAGCCGAGCCGCCAGGCGACGTGATAGTTCTGACGACCAGACGACGCCTTACCACACGAAGCGCGTGGTTTCGTCGCGTGGACGTCGTCGTGGCCGCTTGACTCCCGTTCTCTTCGAGGAGTCGATAGCCGCGGCGCGGACGGTCCCGACAAAGGGGTGGTCGCCGAACCGCTTGGCCACGCCCCGCCGGAACGGCGCGAGCCCGCCGCTCGCGTCGGCACGGTCGGAGGATCTAGTGGCCGCCCCCCTGCGTGCCCGCGCAATCCTGACGCGACGCCAGTGAGCTGAACGCGAGCGACACGAGGCGGAACCGACCAGGGCAAAGTGCAAGAAGGCCAAAAAGAGAGAGACGAACAGGGCTAGGAAGGGTGGAAGGGGAAACGATATGCGCTCACGATCGAACCGCTGGCTTGCACGTGTAATGGCGAGCATTGCTGTTGCGGGTATTCTCTGGACCGCGGGGATGACTGCTGGCCAGGGGCATCGGGAGGATCGCTGGCTCGCGACGTGGGCAACCAGCCCTCAGCCCGACAGCTCGCCCATCCAGATCACGGGACAAACGCTGCGGCAGATTGTTCATACGAGCATCGGAGGCGCGCGCGTGCGCGTCCGGTTCTCCAACGCGTATGGGACGAGCGACCTGGTGATTGCCTCGGCACACGTCGCTCTCAGCGCAGGAGATGCCTCGATCCATCCCGACACCGATCGGGTGCTCAGGTTCGGTGGGTCGCCCACGATCATGGTGCCGGCCGGTGGCGTCGTCGTCAGCGATGCCGTGAGGCTCGATGTGCCTGCACTCGGTGATCTTGCCGTGAGCCTCTATATCGCCGACGAGGTTGCCGCGACAACGCACCACGAAGCGGGCTTGCAGACCAACTACATCTCGTCGCCCGGCGACTTCACCGTCGCAACCACGTTCGCCGGGACACCCTTCCAGTCGTTCCTCTTCCTCACCGGTGTGGAAGTTCGACGTTCCGACGAGGGTAGAGCCGTTGTGGCGCTGGGCGACTCCTTAACCGAGGGATTCGGATCGACGCCAGACACGAATCAGCGCTGGACCAATCTGCTCGCGGACCGACTGCAGTCCCGACGCAGCACCTCGCATGTCGCGGTGCTCAATGCAGGCATCGGCGGCAATCGCATCCTGCACGACCTGGTGGGCACGAGCGCCCTCACGCGTCTCGACCGCGATGTGCTGGTGCAGACCGGCGCGAAGTACCTCATCGTCGTGCAGGGCAACGTCGACATGCACCTGCCAGACCTGGTTGGAATCCCGACGCAGAACGTGACGGCAGCACAGATCATCCAGGGGCACCAGCAGATCATCACGCGCGCCCGGGCCATGGGCATGCGCGTGTACGGCGGCACGCTCAACCCCGTAGATGGATTCCCGTTCCCGGGCTCCTGGACGCCGGCCATGGAACAGAAACGGCAGGCGGTCAATCACTGGATCCGGACGAGCGCTGCGTACGACGCCGTGATCGATTTCGATGCGGTGCTGCGGGACCCGGCGCAGCCATCGCGCCTGCGACCCGAGTACGACAGCGGCGATCACGTGCATCCGAACGATCTCGGTTATCGGGCGCTGGCCAACGCGATCGACCTCTCCCTGTTCCGGGAAGACGATGAGGACGACTGACTGAAGGCTCTGCCCAAGGTAGAAGGGAACAGCGAGAAATCACCAGGTTGCAAGGGACGAGCATCGAGGCGCTCGCGCCGTCGAACGCGCCCACCGTGCTGATGGTCTTCAGCCTCGATCAATTCGTTGGCCAGGCCTTGGTGATTGCGTTCAGCATGGTAATGCACGACGAATTCGGCGACGGCCCGGCGGAAGTGTCGCGCCCAGCGGGGTCAGCCGGTCCAGGCACTCCTCCTTGAGCGAGCGGACAAATCGCTCCGCGTCCGCATTGCAGTTCGGTGCTCGAAACGGGATCTGCAGTCTGCGTACGCCTGCAGTCTCAGGGAGATCCCGAACATCGGTGCTCCATTTCCGGTCGTGGTCGCAGATCAGGATTCGCCGATCGCCGAGCACGTCGTCAAATCATCCGTGACCGCCCCTGACCATCTGCCGCATGAACGCCTCGTTTGGATTCGGCGTGGACCTGACAATCCGACACGGCGCGAATACAGTTCGATCACAAATAGCGTGTAGTACGTGACGAGCCCGCGGTGAAGAAGTCGGCGGCGACCACTGCGCCCAGTGCGCACGTAGAAACGTCGCTACGACATCTGGCGCTCGCCGGTTGGCGGAATCCCTCGTTGCTTGAGGATGGTGGCGATGGTTGACCGTCCCACCCGATACCCCAGATGTTTTAGTGCCCCCTGGATACGCGTGTAGCCCCAGCCCGGATTCTCGGTCGCCATCCGCACGATGAGGCGACGAATCTCCGGCAGCGTGCTCGGCCTCCCGAGACGATGCCTCGGATACGTCCACTTGCGAGCGATCAGTTGACGGTGCCGGCGCAGAATCGTGTCCGGCGTGACAATCGTCGCCACCTCTTGGGTGCTGGGATCTTTCCTCTCTGAGCGCGCAGCCGGTTAGAATGTGTGGGGGCCGACAGGGTTAGGGCACAATCAGGGCACAAATCACTTTCGAGGGCACCAAGAGCTCGTAAGTGATTGATTCTAAACGGAGAGATGTCCGAGTGGTTGAAGGAGCACGCTTGGAAAGCGTGTGTAGGGGAAACTCTACCGTGGGTTCGAATCCCACTCTCTCCGCCAGACTTCGCTCACGCGTGCCTCAGCGAGGCGTGAGCTTCGGCTCGGCAGGCCGTCCGAAGGCGGACCCCAATCCCATTCGCCTTCGCTCGCGTTCGACGCACGCGAGCTACGGCCGGACCACAAGTGTCCACCTGCAGTGTCGGTTCATTCCGGAGATATAGGTAACAGTTCATTCCCAACGACGACCTTCTGTCCCGCAAATATCTGGCTTCGCGCCGCCGCAAGCCTGAGGACGCAAAGTGTGATCAGGTAACAATGACTTTCGCACCGTATCGCCCCTATACAGCGAAGGGTCGGCCCCCCCCGTAAGTCTCCGACAGAGCTCGAGAATTACACTCCTGATTTCTCGGGACCGGCTTTGCACGTCGATGGACAGCCCGGCGCTGGCAGTCGACGCTGGCCTCGCGCCGGGATCCCAATCGCTTAATTGCGTCATCGAGGGATGGGTGGATTGCTGCCGCGTCGAACATTGACTGCATCACCCGGACTCGGAAACCGCCGACAACTTGAGGGGTGAACCGTGAGTACGATCAAACCGCACGTCGCGAGTTGGTTGAGCACAGCGGAACATCATGACCTGTCGTCACCGACGCAGCCCGGCCTGCGTCAGGCATTGCCCCGCCGCGGCAGATTCGACACCGCCACGCTCATCACTGCGGGTGTGGCGTCCACGGTATTCTTTCTCCTCCCTGTCTGGACGTCTCTCGATCGCTCGACTGCTTCCTCCAGTCGGGAGCTGCCGCGGCTCACGACCGCAGAACCGGCGGACAGCCCGGCAGTCGCGACTGTTTCTCTGTTCGCGCCGATCGACTCGCCATCTGCTGCTCCAACGACACGGCCACGCGCTGCGAGTCGCACCACGCGCGCGGAGAGGGCCGCACCCCAATTCGTTCAATTGCAGGCGGAAGCGAAGCCGCCACAATCGAGGCTCTCTCGATTCCTACTGGGAGACGGCAGCGACCCGGTCCGGCCGTTCCCACTCCCGCGTCGTCGATAGGAGCGCTGATCGCGTCGGTCCGCGCGTGGTGTCACTGGCGCGTCAGGTACGCCTTGGCGCGCTGCAGCTCCGGCCTCGAGCCATCGCCGGTCGAGGCCAGCTGAATGAGCTTCGTGTAGTAGCCGACCGCGTTCTCCCGATCGCCTGACGCTTCCGCCGCGCGCGCGGCCCCGTAGAGGCCGCGATAGCGATTGGGGGTCTGCGCCAGCGCCTTCATGTACTCCGCGAAGGCATGAGCCGGCTGTCCCGCCTCCAGGAGCAAGTCGCCAAGCAGCTCGCGCATCGGGTAAAGGCGATTCTCCATCGCGACGTGTTTGATGCTGCCATCTTCGCCGTCCGCGGCGCGTTGCATCAGCGCGATGGCCTTGTCACTGGCGCCGTTCCCGAACGCGACCCACGCCGAGACCGCGAGCATCTGCTCGCTCGTGCGGTCCGCCCAGTACGATTCTCCGGATGCCTGCAGGCTGCGCTGGAGCGACTCCATCGCGTCGATCTCGACTGCCGCACCGCGTTCATCGCGCGTGCGAGCCAGTCCGAGGCCCCGCGTGAACCGCGTGAGGGAATCGGCGTGCGGGTAAGCGGACGCGACGATCGGCAGCACCGCCGCCGCGGCCCAATCGCCGCGTTCGAGCACCGATCGTGCAGGCATCGCGGCGAGCGCCGTGAAGTTGGCGATGTTGGGAGGGCGATCCCCTCGCTCGGGCGTCTTCAGCGCTTTCTCGATCAGCGCCGACGCCTTGGCATCCTGTGCAAGTTGCAGGTACGCGTACACGGCGAAGTCGGCGGCATGGTAGTAGTCGGGCTGTATCTCGAGCGACGACAAGTTCGACGCGATCGAATCCTCCCACAATCCCACCATCGAATAGATATGCGCCGGCATGTGCCTCGCGTGGGGTACGGCGGGCGCGATCGCCGCATAGCGCCGCGCTGCCGCGAGTCCCTTGTCGGCAAACGGCGCAAAATCGTAGGCATGAATGAGGTAGTGCGTGATGCCGGGATGCTGCGGGTTCTTCGCGTAGAGCTGCTCGAGGAGCGCCGCCGACTTCATCTGGTTCGCGTAGGACAGGTCCTGCTTTGGCGCGGAGGCCTGCAGCGTCAACGCATAGAAGACCTGCGCCTCGAAATCGTCCGGATATCGCTCCGCCAGTTGCGCCATGGCGCTCGTGTACGCGCTCAGACGCGCGTCAACGGCCACACGATCGTGGTCGCGATAGTAGGCGCGGATCGCCTCGAGCCAGTCCCGTTCACGCGCGGTCTTGGCGCCGAGTTGCCGCGCCTTGTTCGAGCGCCTTCCACGCCTCACCGGCGGCTTGCGGCGATGGCGGCGCCCCCAACGTGTTGCCGAGCAGGTCGAGCGCGATGCCCCAGTAGGCCATCGCGCAGGTGGGGTCGCGCTCCAGCACGCCGCGGAACGTCTTGCCCGCGTAGTTGAACCAGTACGAGTGCAGCATCGCGACGCCGCGCTCGAAGTCGGCTTGCACCACCGGATTACATGAGGTTGGAAACGTGACCTTCCCCAGCTCATGCTCGTGCTGAGCGAGGGCTGAACCGGAGCAGGTCGTCACCGCCAGGAACACCCCAGACGCGAGTCTCAAATCCACGATTGGCGGATTCTACACCGGCGGTAATTGAAGGGCTCGAGGGAAGGGGAAGTGTCAGAACCAAGACGTGCCTTCTTGCCGATCGAAACCACCCGATCTACCCTCAGGCCATGACCAGTCATCAGTCACGCCAGCTTGGATCGAATGGGCCACGCGTCTTCACGCTCGGCCTCGGCTGTATGGGCATGTCCGACTTCTACGGCCCGGCGGACGAGAACGAAAGCATCGCGACGATTCACGCGGCACTGGACGCCGGCGTCAGCCTGCTCGATACGGGAGACTACTATGCCGCCGGCCACAACGAGCTGCTCATCGGCCGAGCGCTCCGAGATCGCCGAGACAAGGCCGTCCTCTCGGTCAAGTTCGGAGCACTGCGAGGACTGGACGGGAGCTGGATTGGAATCGATACGCGGCCAGTCGCTGTGAAAAACTTCCTCGCCTACAGCCTCAGGCGACTCGGCGTGGATCACATCGACATCTATCGTCCCGGTCGTCTCGATCCCCATGTCCCGATCGAGGAGACCGTCGGCGCGATTGCAGATCTCGTGAAGGCCGGATACGTCCGCGCGATTGGGCTATCCGAAGTTGGCGCGGAGACCATCCGTCGCGCACACGCGGTTCATCCTATTTCCGACCTTCAGATTGAATACTCGCTGATCAGCCGCGGCCCGGAGGCGCGAATCTTCCCGCTCCTGTCCGAGCTTGGCATCGGGGTAACGGCCTACGGTGTCCTGTCGCGCGGCCTCTTGAGCGGTTCGAAACCGAAGTCGGCACGCGACTTCCGCACCCATCTGCCACGCTTTACCGGCGAGAACCTCGAGCGGAACGAGCGCCTCGTTGAGGCAATTCGCCTGGTGGCAACCGAGAAGGGTGCGACGGCCTCACAGCTGGCGATTGCCTGGGTGCTTGCCAAGGGACCGGCCATCGTGCCGCTGATTGGCGCACGCACACGGACGCAGCTCGCCGAGTCGCTCGGCGCGTTGCGCGTCTTGCTGACCCCTGCGGACGTGGAGCGGATCGAAGGCGCGGTTCCGCCTTCCTCGGTCGCGGGCACGCGGTACGACGAGCACCAGATGCGGGTGCTCGACAGCGAGCGATAGAACGCACGTCAGCATTGGTGCCGGCGCCGGATGTCTGGTGGCGCTCCTGATCGACTCCTCGATTCAGGTGGAGGAAGTCGGCGGGCAGAGCATCCCCGGCATCGTTCCGGCTGCCGCGTTGGTCATGATTCTCGTCGGCGTCCTCGCTCTCGCCGGCCCGGCCCGTCGCGCCGTTCGAATCGACCCCGCAGAAGCGCTCCGCACGAATCAGCAGACAAGCCTTCGCCTGCTTCGCTCCGGGCTCAGATCTTCCATCTTGGTGATAGTGTCTAACGACACGGCCTCATGACGAACCGCGACGACAAACTGGCTGAGAAGATTGCCGACCTCGACGCCCGGCTGTCCGAGGTCGAGGCGCTTCAGGCACTGACGCTTCGAATCCTCTCGACGACCAGGCCGCTCGACGCGGTCCTCGCGCAGTACGGGGCCACGCATGCGCAGCAGCAGTCCTTGTATCGTCTGCTGGACAACCTTGCTGCACGCAGCCACGGACCCGAGCGCGAACGGCCGACGCATGCGTCCTTTCTGTTGCAGTTCAGCGAAATCTTCCCGGGCCAGAAGGATCGGACTTTCCCGGATCTCGTGGTCCAGACGCTGAGAATCGAGCAGCCGGTGTACCGCGATCTCTTCGCGTACATGGCCGCTCAGGGCTGGCTGAGGTAGTCCCAAGGTGTTTGCGGGACAGCTTCGCCTGTGCCCGCGTCGATACTATCGGGGCGGTGCCGTTCCCTCACCGCTTCGAATCCACTGCTCATTGAAGTGCGCATGCTTGATGGCTTTGCGCGGGAGACGGTTCTCGCGGTCGGGCGTGACCGAGGCGACCGGTGCGAAGAAGCTGTAGGTCGCGTGCAGCGTCCCGTCCGCCGCCTGGATGATCGACGGGTAGTGATACTGGCCGGCGTGCTGCTCGTCCATCGAATCGGGATCCCGTTCCAGGTAGCGGGTCCAGCGCCACGTCCGTCCTTCGTCCTCCGAGAGTGAGACTGCCAGACGGTACCGGCCGCGTTCGAGGTCGTTGTAGATCACGACCCAATTTCCGTTCGCGAGCACCAGCACCTCGGCCCCTGATCCCGGGGTTCGGCAGGTCGGAGTCTTCAACCGCGCTCCAGGTTTCGCCTCGGTCCGCCGATCGACTGATCATGAGCCGCTTGGGGGCGGGGCCGTTGTCCCGCATGTACGCGACGAGCGTGCCGTCCTTCTTCCTTGCCAGCGAGGGTTGAATGTTGCCGCGGCCGACGAGCGGCGTGCTGGTCTTCCACGTCGCGCCCCAGTCGTCCGAAATCGCCATCAGCGAAAAACTGAAGCCGTCGGAGTACAGCGGCACGATCAGCCGGCTGCCATCGAGCACATACGGATGCGCCCTGCGTCATCCACCCGAGCCGCCGGGACAGCTTGTCTGCCGCCTTGCTCTTGATCTCGTTCGGCGTAGGCCCTGAGGCGATCGCTGCGATCGTTGCCATCTTCGGCCGGTTGCGACGCGACCAGCCGGTCCACTTCGCGGTTGACCGTCGCCGCGAACTCGTCTCCCGGCGTGACGTGCATCACGTCGGTCACGTCCCAGCGTGGCGGTCCGTCGCCGCGATAGTCCGACGCGATCTTGTACTTCATGAGGGCCGTGTGCCATTCGTTGGCGAGGATCGTCGGCCACATCAGCCACAGGCGTTTCTTCGGGTCGAGGAAGAGCGTCGCGTTCGTGTCGGGATATCCAGGCGTGTCGGCCAGCAGGAACGGCGCGCTCCACGTGCGGCTCCCCTTGCGCAGTCGCGCGCCGCGGATCACGACGTCATCGGCCGTCCGCTCGCCGGAGCCGTGGAACCAGCACGCGAGGAGATCGCCGCCCGGCAGCTCGACCACCATCGAGGCGTGGTTGTGCCAGTGCTCGAGCGGGAAGATGAGCTCGGTGTCGAGAAAAGGGCGGTCACGGACCTGACCCGATATTCCCAGCACGGAGCACAGCGCAACGACGAGCGCTGTCCAGTACACGCGACCTTCAAGAAGCGGGAGGCACATCTTGGTTCACAGTCCCGCTACTTGTCAGACTGCGGCCGGCGCCCCGTCTTTTTGAAGACGTAGTCGTCGCGCTCCTTCTGCAGCTCCGGCGTGAGCGGCCCATAGATCTGGCGCGACGTGTATTTCCCGGTCCCCAGCATCATCAGACTCCAGTCGTCGCG
Organism: uncultured Acidobacteriota bacterium; assembly: GCA_963773005.1. Taxonomy (GTDB): domain Bacteria; phylum Acidobacteriota; class Vicinamibacteria; order Vicinamibacterales; family 2-12-FULL-66-21; genus DATBJJ01. Next base: position 36,224 of record CAVYZR010000006.1, on the reverse strand, counting down.
CGCCTTCGACATCTCGCCCGATTCGACCACGTCCTTGACGACATGTGGCGGGATGAACCAGAGACCTTCGCGGTCCGCGAGCACCACGTCGCCCGGCATCACCAGCGTCTTCCCGATCCGGACGGGGATGTTGATCCCCGTGACCATCACGCGCATGCCTTGCGTCGGCAGCGAGTTCTTGAAGTACGCCTGCATGCCCGTCGCCGCAATGCGCTCCAGCCAGTAGACGCCACCGTCGACGATCATCCCGTTCTTCGTCGTCGTCTGGATGTAGTGCGCGAGCTTGTTGCCGACGAAGTTCCACTCGGCGCCGAAGACGTCGGCGACGATGACATCGCCCGGCTGGAGCATGTCGATCGCCGTCTGGTTGCGGGCCGGGGCCGCGCCTTTCGCCTTCGCGTCGGCTTCGTCCACTTCGATCACGTCTCCCCGGGCAGGCATGAACTGGACGGTGAACACCCGCCCGACCATTTTCTGGCCCGGCTGCAGCACTTTCCAGCCATCAAGAGATTCGAATTGGTGTGGAAACCCGCGGGCGGGGAGGACCGCCTGGACTTCCTCGGCGACCAGGCCCTTCAGTCGTTCCAGCAACTCATCCGGGACCTTGGGTCGGCCATCTGGAAAGCGGTCGTACGGATTCTTGCTCGTGTATTTGATCAACTGATCCGGAGTCCACTGGAAGAGTTGCGCGGATGCCGAATCGACGTGACCCAATGTCGCCGCAAGCACCAACAGCGCCGGGATCAGCCGCGTGCCAGCGACCCCCCCATCGACAATGTGGCGAGGCCGAGCAAACTGTCTTTCCAACATAGCTCCTCCCGACGTGCAGTCTGCACTCCGAGCCGCGCTACCTTGCGAACCGGCGACGATCAAGGCCGCAGCGCCACCGAATAATACCGCCAGTTCGCAACAGCCGGCTGGAAGCCTCGACCGTCCGACCAGTTGACTGCCAACAGCTGTGAGGTGTAGGCTCCCAACATATGACGCCCGACAAGCGTGACGTTCTCTACGGCACCCTCGGTTTGATGGTCATCAAGACCCTGGAGGCCCTGGGCCCGCTGCACGGGTATCGGATCGCGCGGCGAATCGAACAGATCAGCGGGAATCAGCTTGCGCTCAACCAGGGCACTCTGTATCCGGCGTTGCTAAAACTGGAGCAGATGGGGTGGACTTCGTCCAAGTGGGGCACCTCCGAGAGCGGCCGTCGCGTGAAGATCTACGCCCTGACACGCGCCGGGCGCAAGCAGCTCCACAGCGAAGAAGCGCAGTGGCAGCGTGCGGCGAGTATCGTTGAACGGTTCCTGAAGATCTCGGAGAACCCCTCATGACGCGCCTGCGCGTCTTTCTGTTCCGGCTGCGGGCCCTCGTTGGCTCTCGGCAGATGGATCGCGATCTCGACGACGAGATCACCAGCCATCTTGCCGAAGCGACAGAGGAGTACGTCCAGCAGGGCCTTTCCCTGGAGGAGGCGCGCCAGGCGGCTCAGCGTCGTTTCGGTGGTGTACCGCAGACCCGGGAAGTGTATCGAGAGGTGCGGTCGTTCATGTGGCTGGCGGAAGTGCCGCGTGACGTGCGGTACGCGTTTCGCACGCTCCGCAAGAGTCCGACTTTTACGATGACGGCGGCAGCCACATTGGCCCTGGCGATTGGCGCCAACACCACGATGTTCAGCGTCGTGAATGCCGTTCTGCTCCGACCCCTCCCGTATCGGGCCCCGGAGCAGCTGGCGATGTTGTGGACGGAGGATCCGACGCAGAATCTTCACGAGGGCCGATCGGCACTCTGGGATGTCGAACAGTGGCGGACTCAAAGTCAGAGCTTCGCGGAGATGGCCACCTTCGATTCCGTGACCACGACGCTGACGGCAGCGGAAGGGGCGGAACAGATCGTCGGCGCCAGCATTTCCCCTAACCTCCTTTCACTCCTCGGTGTCCAGCCCGTGCGGGGACGCAACTTTTCGACCGAAGAAACCGAGGAGCAGAAACGACTGGTCCTGATTAGTCATCGCTTCTGGCACGCCCGTTTCGGAGGCTCGAACGACGCGATCGGCGCGACCCTCGTGCTCAACGGGCTTCCTTCCCAGATCATCGGCATCCTGCCTGCTGATTTCCAGATTGCGAAGCTCGACGCAGATGTGTGGGAACCGCATACGACGCACCGGAGCGTGCGCGGTGGTCAAACGTGGTTCGTCGTTGGAAGACTTCGGCCGACCGTGACGTTCGACCAGGCCCAGACCGAGATGAGCGCCATCGGCCGCCGGTTGAACGATCAGTTGCCGGCCACCGAAAGGCGCCAGGGCATCGGCGTCGTCCCATTGAGTCTCTACATGGTCGGACCCCGATCGCGGTTGGCATTGTGGATGCTCGGCGGCGCGGTATTTTGCGTGTTCGTGATTGCCGCTGCCAACGTCACCAGCCTTTCGCTGGCGCGCAGCACCGCCCGGGCGCGCGAGATGGCCGTTCGCGGTGCGCTTGGAGCGAGTGCTGGACGGATCGTGCGACAGCTGCTCACCGAAAGCGTGGTGCTTGGCGCCATCTCAGGCCTGATTGGCACACTGCTCGCCTCGGTAGGCATTGACCTCATCCGTGCTTTCGGCCCTGGCAACCTGCCACGTCTGAAGGACGTGAGCCTCGATCTCGACGTCCTCGGGTTGGCCCTGGCCATGTCTCTGCTGGCGGGAATCCTGGTGGGACTGGCGCCAGCGATGACGGCGATGCGCCGCGACCTGCGTCCGTCCGGCGAGGAGGGGGGCAGAAATGTCTCGGGCGGAGTATCCAGCCGTCGAATCCGCCGCGCCCTCGTGGTCGCGGAGTTTGCGCTGGCGATCGTTCTGCTCGTCGGCGCCGGTCTGCTCGTCCGAAGCTGGTGGTACGTGACCAACACTGATCCGGGATTCAGGCCTGAGCGGGTCCTTGTGATGAACATCACCGCCCCGCCGACCTTCAGTGTCCCTGCGCAACGGACCGACCTGTACCAGCGCGTGCTCGAACAGATTCAGGCGGTGGCGGGTGTCGAGAGCGCCGGCATCATCGACGATCTGTTCACCGGTAACCCCAGGGAACAGGCCCTGACGGTCGAACGGGACGCCGGAGCGGTTTTCGAGCGCCTGGTGTTCACACGAGACGAGGTCAGCGCGGATGTCTTCAGAACACTCGGTACGCCGTTGCTCCGCGGCCGCGTCTTTTCGATCGGGGATCGGCCCGAGGCTCCGCCGGTCGCGAACATCAACGACGCGCTGGCTCGGCGCTCGTGGCCGGGGCAAGACCCAGTAGGCAGAAGGTTCAAGTTTGGCCCGCAGGATTCCGACGGACCGTGGTACACCGTGGTGGGCGTGGTCGGCAACATGCGGCGGCAGGGGCTGGAGCGCGAAGCGCTCCCGCAGATGTTCGTGTCGCTCGCGCAGAATCCGGCCTCCCGGAACGTGGATCTCTTCATCCGAACCTCGTCGAACGACCCGCTGGCGATGGCCGGGGCGCTTCGAGCAGCCGTGGGTCGCGTGGAGAAGACTGCGGCGATCTCTGGGGTGGCGCCTCTGGAACAGCAGCTCGGAACATACCTCACGCAGCGTCGCTTCCAGACATCGCTCCTGATCGGCTTCTCCCTCGTGGCGTTACTGATGGCCGCTGTCGGGATCTACGGACTCATCCAGTACTCGGTCGCGACGCGCACACAGGAAATCGGCCTGCGGTTGGCCCTCGGCGCAGAGGCCAGCCACATCTTCCGGACGATTATCGGTGAGGGGCTGACGCTTAGCCTGACCGGTGTCGCGCTCGGGCTCGTGGGAGCCTGGTGGCTCGGGCGCGCGGGCTCGAGCCTGCTGTCTGGTGTGACCGCCAGCGATCCGTTGACGTTCATGACCGTCTCGCTGTTGCTGACGGCCGTGGCCATTGCGGCCTGCTATTTCCCGGCACGACGCGCAATGAAGGTCGACCCGATAGTGGCCTTGCGTGTGACGTGAGCATGTAGCAGACACACCGCGCGAGGCGGACCTGCGCGTCAGTCGCGGCTCCGCAAGCTCGGCAGCCCGACACCCGACGCGTCGAACCCCCCGTCGACCGCCAGCATCTGGCCAGTGATGAAGCGCGCGGCATCGCTGCACAAGAACGCGACGGCGTCGGCGATCTCGTCCACCGTGCCGTACCGATTCAGCGGAATGGCGTCGCGATAGCTTGTCCGGATGTCCGCCGAGTGCACCTGCTGCGCCATCGCGGTTTCGATCGGGCCGGGCGCCACACAGTTGACGCGGATGCCCGCGTTGCCGAGCTCCACGGCCTGCTGCTTCGTCAAGTGGATCAACGCCGCCTTGCTGGTGCCGTACGCGACACGCAGCGTGCTCGCGCGCACGCCGGAAATCGAGGCGATGTTCACGACGCTCCCGCCGCCGCTCTTGAGCATCAACGGCGCACACGCCTGCGTGCACAGAAACGGGCCAGTCAGGTTGGCCGCGAGCACGCGCGTCCAGTCCTCGACCGTCGTCTCGAGAATCGGCTTGAACACCGCGATGCCGGCGTTGTTCACGAGCGCGTCGAGACGGCCAAAGCGCCGATCGACCTGCGCAATTGCGGCCTGGACCTCGGCCGGCTGGGACACATCGCACACGATGGACAGGACCTGGTCCGGCGCAGCCAGGCTTGCGGTCGTCGTGGCGAGCGTCGTCGCATCAATGTCCAGAAGGGCGACCGCGTCGCCTGAGGCCAGGAACTTCCGTGTAATCGCCAGCCCGATGCCGCGCGCGGCGCCGGTGACGATCGCGACCTGTTTCTTGGCGTTCATCGCACGCTCGCGACACCGGCACTTCGGATCGCGACAGGCATGGAGGGCCACTCCGGTGATCGGCCGCGCACGATGGGAAGCTGCCAGCAAGGGCGCCTCGCGGGCAAATGCCGCTCGACCGTAGCCACGACCGCAACCAGCGCCATGCCAAGGAGGTGATGGTCCTTTGCGAGCAGGACCAGGAGCATGGCGAGGCCGCAGGCCCCGGCGCAATACCAGCCGGTTGTGATCCCGTAGCACAGCGAATCCCAGTGAGCTGCCGTTCCGAACACGCGCAGCGTTGGCACGCGGTGGCAGGCATTGAGGCAGCGCTGACGCGCCGGCGAGCAGTGCCAGAGCGCGACCAGCGCGACTGCCGCGGCGAGGCGCTCGGAACTGACGGTCAGCCATTCGGCGAGCACCATCAGGGCGACGCCGACAAGCAGCCAGAGTCCAACGTATCCGCACACGAACCAGGCGAGCATCACATGGCGCAGCCGATGAAGGCTTGTGCGCCACAGGCGTCCGATCTCGCGGAGCAGCAGTGGTGGCGCCATCGCGAGGATCATGGCCAACCACATTGCCGTGAAATGACCCGAGGCATCGAACAGCCGCATTGCCGTCGAACGAGCGACATGCTCGCCATGGCTCATGGCGTCGGCGGAGTAGGGCAGCCGATCGCCGGCGAGCAGCCACGCCGTTGCGATCCAGCCGGCCGCGCTGGCGAACAACAGGGCCTTCCCCGGTCCGCGCAGCGCGACCGTGAGCACGGCGCGCGGCACTATGTTCTTATTCACCGAGCTTGAAGATGCTCAAGCGACTGACCGAGAAGGTCGCGCCGGCGACTGCAGACGTGGCCGGAACGAACCGCACGTCGAGCCGTTCGAGCCCGTCGCCCGCCAGGTGGAGAGCATCGACGATCTCAGTGATCTCGAGGACCTGGTTGATGCCGCTGCCGGCGGTGGGACCGTCAGGATCGCTGGCGGCCGAGATCCCGAACAGGGAAACGGTCCCTGCCAGCCGGTCGGCATGTTCTGCCGGGTCGGCGTTTGGCGGAAGGTCGATGTAGACGTTATAGATCGCCGCGTCGCTGGTGCCGCGGATGCCCTCGAGCTTGAGGAAGACGCGAGCGGGTTCGACTGTCGTCCTCGCGTCGGGTGAAGCGGCGCGTGTCAGGCTGCTGCGGAGGGACTGTGTCGCTGAAGGATCGAGCCGAACCGCGGCGCCGGTCGTGCCTTCGACACGGACCGCACTCTCGCTGGCGCCGATCAACTTGGGTGTGTTTTCGGGTACTCACAACCGCGTCCTCGCTTTCCCGGGCGCCGGCGGCCGAGACTCGCGCGCCGAGCCGAGTCAGGCGACGCACGGCGCGTCTTTCGACGACCGGCGGCGTCTCGTCTTCATAGCTGTACTCGAGCGGTGGCGCGATCGTGGCTAACACGTCGCGCGCAGCGAACGTCCACTCGCCCTGGTTGCTCCCGGGCATCACGAACTGCCGGGCCGCCGGTCCATCGAGCCACGTCGCCTGGTTGGGGTTCTTATGCTGCGGCTGCGTACCGCGCAGCCAGACGCTCCAGAGACGATCGATGTTGGCGTGGTGCAGCCAGAAGATCGGGTCGAGCGCTGCAGTCATCGGCATCGACATCAACCCAAAGTCGCGCCAGTCGTTGGGATTCCCACCTGGCGCCACGCCACCGATCGCGCCATGGATGACATTATGGGGCAAGCCTTCGAGGCTGCCGTTCGTGGTCTCCGACTCGGGCCCGTGGTGGAAGACGGTTTCCGGGCCGCCAAACCCCGGCGGAATATCGCTCTCGCCGCCCGTGAACACGCCATCCTGCAGCGCCGACAGCGAGACGAACGCGGGATCGAGCTGGATGGGCGTCGTACCGCTCCCGAAGCGGCGCTCGACTCGCAGCGGATTATCCGATCCGTCGGGGAGCCTCGGCAGGTCGAAGGCGTCAGGCAGCGTGCGGGCGTTGGACTGAGTCGAATCGCTGTAGTTCCAATACGGCAGCGCCCAATCTGCGGGCCCGCCGGCGGTCACCACGGCATCGCGAAGGATCGTCTCGAATGCAGAGAGATACCCGCGATGCCACGGAAGGAAGTACCAGCTCTGGTGCTGGCATTGGTTCCAGAATCGGCGCTGGACGGCGAGTGGTGGGAGCGGAGTGTTCGCCTGGATCACCCCGAACTCTCGCCAGACGACCGGGTGCATGCCGTGAATAGCCGCCAGGAACCGCCAACTGGTGCGATCGGTCAACGCCCTCGACTGTACCGTCCGTACCGCCTTGGCATACCACAGGAGCGTGTCGTTCCACCCCGCTCCCAAGCCCCACACGTCCTTGCGCACGCGAGCCATGCCGTCGTCCCTCCTTCAGATGCGAGTTCCACTGTCAGACGGAGAGTTGGAGGGCAGCGTGCCAGCGAAGGGGCGGGAACGTCAATGACGAAAATAGATCAAAACGGTTCAGGTTGACGGATGAGCCAGTCCGGAAATCGGCCCAGTGGCGCGCGCACAAATGGAACGCGAGCAATCTCAGCTGAGACGTTTGGGGGGAGCAGAGTCAGGGTACGCGGCCGAGGATCGTCAACATCGCTCGATCCAGGGCTTCGAACGTATCAGCCTCGAGCAGCGCCATCACCTGACTCCGGAGCGCGGAGTTCTCGCGATCTGTCGACCTTGCATAAGTTCCGGTTCGACCATCCCAGCTGAGCACCACCAGCGGTGCGGACGTCCGTTGCGACCAGGCCTGGACGGTCCGTCGCGTGCGCTCCATCCACTGCTCCCGGCAGCAATCGATCAGTACAGGTGAGACGATCGACACGCGTTCGGCGAGATCCACTCGAGTGAAGGGCCGTTCAGCGGCGAACGGCAACGCCCACTCCCAGCTGCGCACCGGCGCGCCGACAATCAGCAGGCTTCCTTCGGACGTTGCGAAGGCCTCGCGTTCGAGGTCGGCGACCACTTTCTGGGACACGCGGGCCCTGACATTCCACTCGTCGACCTCCGCGTGCAATCCGACAGTGTAGAAAACGAACAGGCCCCCGCTCGCGACCGGCGTTGCGTAGCGCAACGCCGCATGCCGTTGGTGCCACATGGCGTGCAACACCAGGCCCACGATCACCGCCCAACCCACCGAGGCGAGATACATGTGCCGGGTCGACTCATAGCCCACGACCACGAGGGGAGCGAGGTTCAGAACCCACCAGCACGGCCCGAAGTACAGAATCGTAGGGTACTCTACGTCTAAGGCCGTAGACTCTCTACGGATGAACGGAGAGGCAAGCGGCATGATGCTAATACCTTTCCATGTGCTCGGTGGAGCGATTGCCATCGTTGCGGGAAGGGTCGCGCTCTATGCCGTCACCGCGCCTGAGGCTATCTGAATGAACATGAACGAACCGGCCTCACAACGGCCGCTCCGGCTGTGGCCCGGCGTGGCAGCCGCGGTGCTCCTCGTGCTCGTCGGGTACGTCGTACCGGTCTTCGCTCCCGGATTCGCGGGGCTGGGGATGATCGGCGCTGTCGTGTGCGCGCTCATTGTCCTCCTGTGGTGGCTGTTCTTCAGCCGCGCGCGCTGGTACGAGCGTCTCGGCGCTATCGTCTTGTTGATCGCCGCGGCGTTCGCAGAAAAGTATGTCGTCCACCCGTCGATTGCCGGCGGCGCGATGGGCAACCTGGCCTACGTCCTTGCAATCCCGACCCTGACCGTTGCGCTCGTCGCCTGGGCGGTTGCGAGCCGTCGTCTCGCATCTGGCGGTCGCGCCGCCGCCGTGGTTGTCGCCGTGTCGTTCGGATGTCTACCGTGGATCCTGCTGCGAACCGGCGGCATCACCGCCGACGGGAAGTCGGATTTTCACTGGCGCTGGACGAAGACTCCAGAAGATCGGCTTCTCGCGCAAAGCGCCGGCGAACCGACAGTGGCCGCGCCGGCTCCGGTCGCGGCGGAGACACCAAAGGAACCGCTTCCAGCCACTCCCGACGCGCCGGCCAGAACAGAGGCGCCTGCTCCCGCCGCACCAGTGCGGCGCGCGGAATGGCCTGGCTTTCGCGGACCCGAGCGCGACGGCGTGATTCGCGGCGTGCAGATCGCGACCGACTGGTCACAGTCGCCGCCGGTTCAGTTGTGGCGCCGCCCGATCGGGCCCGGCTGGTCGTCGTTTGCCGTCAGCGGCAACCTCCTCTACACGCAGGAGCAGCGCGGCGGCGACGAGGTCGTTTCCTGCTACCAGATGACCACTGGCGAGCCGGTCTGGAGGCATCGCGACGCAACTCGGTTCTGGGAATCGAATGCCGGCGCCGGCCCGCGCGGAACGCCGACGCTCAGCAACGGTCGGGTCTACACCTTCGGTGGCACTGGCATCCTCAACGTGCTCGACGCGATCAGCGGCGCGGTGGTGTGGTCGCGCAACGCGGCATCCGACGTCAACGCCAAGACTCCGATGTGGGGTTTCTCGAGCTCGCCGTTGGTCGTCGGCGAGGTCGTCATCGTCGCGGCGGGCGGCAAGCTCGCCGCCTACGACGTCGCGACGGGCGCGCCGCGCTGGACCGGCGGCGGCGGGGGCTTGAGCTACAGCTCGCCGCATCTCGTCACGATCGATGGAGTCGAGCAGGTGGTGTTCATGAGCGGGCCGGGCACGACCAGCGTCGCGCCGGCCACTGGCAAGGTGCTCTGGGAGTACGCGTGGTCGGGCGGCGCGATCATCCAGCCGGCAGTGACGGCAGATGGCGACATTCTGGTCAACACCATCAGCATGAACGGCGGCCTCGGGCTGCGGCGCATTTCAATCGCGCACGACTCCGGCTGGACGGCATCGGAGCGTTGGACCTCGAACGGGCTGAAGCCGTATTTCAACGACTTCGTCGTGCACAACGGCCATGCCTACGGATTCGACGGCAACATCCTGTCGTGCATCGACCTCCAGGACGGCACACGCAAATGGAAGGGCGGGCGCTACGGCAACGGCCAGCTCCTGCTACTTGCGGATCAGGACCTACTGCTGGTGCTCTCGGAAGAGGGAGATCTCGCGCTCGTCAAGGCAGCCCCCGATCAGTTCACCGAGGTCGGGCGGTTTCCACAGGCGCTCGAAGGCAAGACCTGGAACCATCCGGTAGTGGTTCGCGACGTGCTGCTGGTGCGCAACGACCACGAGATGGCCGCGTTCCGGCTGTCGCGCCCCTGACGTACTGGCGTCTCTGCTTGGAACTCGACTGGAGACGTTCGGCTCTCACGGCAGCCCAAAGAGAGCCCTGACGTATCATCAGGCTTTCCGCAGTGGCTGCTCCACGTCCTCTGCTCAAGCTCGGTGCCGTCTTCTTCCTGCTGGCCATGACCGGCTACAGCGCGGCGCTGATGTACTACAACCGCAACCGCTTTCCGTCGGCGAGCCTCGGGTTGACGGGCGAGTACTCCGACCGCGAGCGATCGATGCGCGTCGATCGCGTCGAGCCGGGCGGACCCGCTGCCAGAGCCGGACTGACCGCCGGGGATCGCATCGTCGCCGTCAACGGCCGCCCTCTCGAGACGATCTATAGATACTGGGACGCCGTCGATCGCGGCCGACCGGGTAAGACTGTCGGCTTGACGGTGCAGCGCCAGGTTGACTCCCGGCGGGAAGAGGTCGCGCTCGAGCTCGGCGCATTTCACCTGCCAGCCGAACTCGAACGCGTCAAGCTCACCCTCACGCAGCTCCTCGCGCTCAATCTCCTGAGCCTGTATCCCGTTCCGTTCCTCGTCGTGGCTGTCATCGTGCTCACGCAACGGTATGAGGACCGCAACGCGTGGCTGCTCGCACTGATGTTCGGCGCCTTCATCGCTGGCGTCGACCTGCCGAACTTCATCTCCATCGTCCACCCGATGCTGCGCAAGCCGCTCCTGACCTACTGGATACTGTTCGCCGCGGTTCCACCGGGTGCGCTCTACTGCTTCTTCGCGCTCTTTCCGGAGCCTACCGTCCTCGACCGGCGGCTGCCGTGGCTGAAGGTGATCCTGCTCGGGGTCCCGCTGGCTGCGGGGATCATCCTCGCCCTCGTCACCCTGCTGACTCCGGGTTCCCCTTTTTACCTCTCGACAGAGTCACGCACTCCGGGTCAGGAGCGCGCCTTCGGCTTCGCGATGGGCGCGTACAGCCTGGCGGGTTATGGCCTGGGCCTGGTCTCTCTCATCCTGAACTCGTTTGTCGCCCGTCCGGAGACGAGGAAACGCACGCGGGTGATGTTGTGGGGGACAGCGGGCGCGCTCGTGCCGCTCATCATCGTCGGAACCTACGCGGAGGCGCACGACCTCGAGTTCATCGAGCTGCCGTTCTGGGTGTGGGTCGGCGCGATCATGGCGATCCTGCTGCTGCCGTTGTCGTTTGCCTATGCAGTCGTCAAGCATCGCGTGATGGAGATTCCGGTGCTGCTCCGCCGCAGCGCTCGATATCTCGTCGTCCACCACGCCATCATCGTTTTTGGCATCGTGATCGGCGTGACGCTTACCATCGTGTTTGCCTGGGCGCTCTCGCGTGTCCTGCCCCCACCACTCGCCGCGACCGTCTGGGCCGAACGTCTGAGCGGCGTCGCTGGCGCGGTGTTCGGTCTGATCGTCGCCCTGGCGACACGGCGCGTCGTGCGGAAGGCAACCGAGCGGCTCGATCGGGCATTCTTCCGCGGCGCGTACGATGCGCGTCACCTGCTGCAGGATCTGGCACGTCGGACCAGCGGCGCGACCGATCCGCGAGAGCTTGCGACTCTGCTCGAGCACTCGCTGACCGAGGCCCTGCATCCGAGTGCGATCGTCGTGATGCTGCGAACGTCGAACGATCGGCTGGAGCCGGTTGTGCCAGCGGCCAGCGGCCTGCCAAGCCTCGACGCGGCTCCGCTGGATAGGGAGGCGTCAAAGCGGATGGGCGCCACCTTGGTGAAACCCGGCGAGTTGCCCTCGTCCATCAATCCGCTCGCCGCTATTCGGCCGGAGCTCATCGCGCCGATGCAGGGGCTCGAGCAGCGGGTCGAGGGGCTGCTCGTCCTGGGTCCGCGGCTCTCGGAGGAGCCATACGGTCGGGAGGATCGGGATCTCATTTCGTCGGTGGCCAGCCAGGCGGGCGCGGCGCTGCAGAACTTCCGGCTCGCGCGCGCGATGGCTGAGCGCATGGACGCCGAGCGGCTGGCCGACCGCGAGCTGGAAATTGCGCGCGAGGTCCAGGCGAAACTGCTGCCACAGCGCGCGCCGGCCCTGGAGTCGCTCGACTATGCGGGCAGGTGTATTCAGGCTCGGCAGGTCGGCGGAGATTACTTCGACTTCCTCTATCTCGGACCCGGCCGATTGGGTTTGGTTCTCGCGGACGTCTCGGGGAAGGGCATCTCGGCGGCCCTCCTGATGGCCAGCCTCCAGGCGAGCCTGCGCAGCCAGTACGCCCAGGCGCCCGATGACATTCCCGGCGTGCTCCGCGCCGTCAATCGCACGTTCTACGACAGCACGCCAACCAGCCGCTACGCGACGCTCTTCTTCGGAGTCTACGATGAGCAGCGCTCGCAGCTGCGCTATGCGAACTGCGGACACCCACCGCCGGTGCTGTTATCGTGCGACGGCTCGGTCGAGCGCCTTCAGCCGACGGGTCATGTGCTCGGATTGTTCGAGGAGTTGAACTGCACGACCGCCGACGTCGCGCTGGCGAGTCAGGACACGCTCGTGATGTTCACCGACGGCGTCGTCGAGTCCTTCAACGCTAGGGAAGAGGAGTTCGGCGAGTCTCGACTCCTCGATGTGGTGCGGCAGCGAAACGGCCGCTCGGCGGCCGAGCTCCTCGACGCGGTCGTCGAAGCCGTCCAACGACACAGCGGACCTGCGCAGTCCGACGATCTGACGCTCGTGATTGCACGCGTTCGCGCTTGATGTCCGTGTCGTCCGTGTGTTTCGTGGCTTCAGTTGCTGCGCAGGAACGCGACGAGATCGGCGACGTCCTGCGCCGTGAGACCGAGCTGCGCCGCGCTCATCATCAGCGATTCTTTCATCCGGCGACGGTTGGCGACGCGGTTGGCCGGGATGATCTGCGTGCCCCCCCCCATGTTGCGAATCATCAGGGGATCACCCTCTTTGACCATGACTCCCTGGATCGTCAGCCCGTCTTTGGTGCGCAGCTCCATGCCTTGGTAGCCGAGCGCGATTTCAGCACTCGGGCGGACCAAAGCCGTGGCGACCACCTCAGCGGACTTGCCGCGGCCCCAGCCATCGAGGGCCGGTCCGAGGTCAGCGCCAGTACCGCCGATGGCGTGGCACATGAGGCAGCGCGTGGCCGTCGTCTTCCCGCGTGCCGCGTCGCCGGTGAGGCGCACGCTCTCCTCAACCGAGATCTCCGGGAGATCTGCCGGCGCCGGAGGCACGACCGACTCGCGCAGAGTGATCGTATCGGGGTCGTAGATCCCGGCCGTCTTCAGCGCCGGTCCGAGGCCGTACGACGCCCAGTCGTTGGACATGCGGTTCAACAACCAGTAGGTGGCCGGCTCGCGCACGGCGCTGTCCGGCGCCGCGAGAGTAAGCATGGCCTTGGACGCAGCGGCGTCGTTGACGAAGGCGAGCGTATCCACCGCGAGGCGGCGGTCGGCGAGCGAGAGCTTCGGCGATTGCGCGCGGGCCAGGAGGTCCGGCACCGCTGCCGGTACGTGCAGCCGCCAGGCCAGTCGCGCGAAAGTCGGCGACCATGTGAGCGGGTCGGCACTGACGCCGGGCTCGCGCCGCAGCCGGTCGTAGAGCGCCGCTTCCTTGCCTGTCGCGCCGGTTCCCAGCGCTTCCAGGTAGCTTCGATCTTCACCGTCGTAGCCGCGCGCGATCTCGACGAGGATGTCGAGCGATTTGGCAGCGGGCTGGTCGCGCATCGACAGCGCCACTTCGCGTCGAACGCCTGGATCCTTGTCGCGCGCGAGACTCGCTGCCGCCGGGAGGATATCGAGATCCGCGCGCCGCATGGCTCGGTAGGCGGCGATGCGCATCACTGCGTCGGATTGCGATTCGGGTGTTCCCGCGCGCTTCTGCCCTTCAGGACCGAGTTGGTAGAGAAGGAAAACCGCGCGGCCACGGATGTACGGGTTCGGATCCTTGAGCAACGCGGCGACGGCGTTCACCGCGGCAGCGCCCCGCGCCTTCAGCCCGTCGAATCCAATCGCCCGCACGTTGACCGCGGGCGACCGCAGCGCCGTGATCAGCCCATCGATGGTCTTCGCGTCGAACGCCGGGACTTTCGACACGAAGCCCTTCGGCGCGATCCGATAAATGGCCCCGGACACGCTGTCGTCGAGGTCCTGGTGCCCGCCGACGCGCTGGTCAATCCAGTCGCTGACGTACAGGGCGCCGTCCGGACCGACCGCGATGTCGGATGGCCGGAAGAGCGTCTCGACGGCGCGCGTGACGCCGGCCGAGCCCATGACAAAGTCCGACCCCGCATACTGTTGCTTGACGTTCGACGTCAGGAAGATCTTCCGATCGAGCGCGAATCCCGCGCCTTTGCGGGCCGGCTGATACGAAAATATCTCGTTCCGCCCGGCGTCCGCCGCCAGGAACGTCCCTTCCCAGGACGGACCCAACGCTCCGTTCTCGTAGAAGACGTTGCCGGTCGGCGAACCACCGCCGTAGACGTCGCCGACCGGCGCCATGCCCGGATCGTCCTGCCGCCACTCCGCGACCGGAACCGATTGACCGGTCCGGCGGTCCGCCTCCCATCTCCGCTGACCGTCGTTCGACGAGAAGCCGAAGTTGGCGTACTCCATCACCCAGCTCACGCGGCACGCCGGCGGGTCGTCGTTGTCGTTCTGGAAGACATCGCCGAGCGACGTCACCGATTGCTCGTAGCTGTTGCGGTAATTGTGTCCGATGACCTCGACGTTCGTGCCGTCGGGATTCATGCGGGCCGTGAATCCGCCAATGTAGACGTGCCCATCATCGCTAGGCTTTCCTGCGTAGGGTGCCGGGTCGTGCGCGTTTTTGAATGGGCCGACGGGGTTGTCACGATAGGCGCTGAAGATGCGGAACGTCTTTCCCGACCGATCCGTGAACATCGCCCCCATGTTTCCGGAGTTCCACACCCACTTGCCGTCCGGTCCGACCGTCACCGAATGCAGCGAGTGGTCGTGATTGATCCCCTGGAACCCCGTCAACAGCACTTCACGTTTGTCGACCGCCGGATCGAAGCGCAGGTTCCGATCGACGTCGGTGTAGACGATCATGTCGGGCGGCTGCGCCACGATGATCTTGTTGTCGATGACGGAGACACCGAGCGGGGCAACGAGGCCCGGCTCCTGCACGAACGTGTGGGTGGTCTCGGCTTTGCCATCGCCGTCCTTGTCCTGCACGACGACGATGCGATCACCCTCGGGCTGGCGGGCGTGATGGGAGCGGTAGCGAACCCCTTCGGCGACCCAGATGCGCCCATCTCGATCGATGTCGATGTTGGTCGGGTTGCGCAGGAGCGGGGATGCGGCCCACAGCGTGATTTCGAGTCCGTCCGGCACCTGGAAGAGGCCGAGCGGCACCTGCGTGGGCTGGGGAGCGGGCGGCTGAGTGGGCGGCGGCTGAGTGGGCGGCGGAGTGGCCTGCTGTATCGACAGCGGGCCGACAGCCTGTGGCGGCGCGACCGCCGCCAGCATCAGCACGAGCATCACTTTCAGCGGCGAGAGGGCAAGTCGACGCATAAGTCTCCCAAGTCAGTTCCTGGTCCGGCTCGGCGATGTTCTCTGGAGCCTGAGCGTGCGCGGACCGTGTTCTTGATGTCTAACTCTATACGGAAACCCGCGAGCGACGATGCCGGCTTGCCGTCTACGCCGTAAAACCGTGCTGCCGGCGATGAACCGGACCGTCAAAGACCTGCGTGGACTTGAACTGCTCGAAGCGTCCATCGGTGGCGAATGGCTTCACTCTTTCAGCGAGCGCTGACTGCTCGGCTTCAGAGAACGGCTTGAAGGTGCGGCCCAGCGTGATGTTCTGCTTGAGTTGCTCGAGAGTGGTCATCCCCACAACCTGTGAGGCAACCGGCTGGCTCAGGGCGTAGCGGTACGCTTCTTCAGGCGTGAGCCCTGCCTGTTGCGCGATGCCATTGCCACCGCCCAACCCTTTCATGCCGATCGCACCGATCTTGCGCTTGAGACACACCGGCAATACCTGATTCTGGAAGCTCCGGTAATGCAGGTCGAGCGCGTTGACGGGAAACTGACACGCGTCCCACTCGAATGGCTTGCCGAGCATCGACAAGTGGATCCGGGGATCCTTGTGGCCGGTGAAGCCGATGTAGCGGACCTTGCCCGCTTTCCGCGCCTCGATGGCCGCTTTCAGGCCTCCCTTTTCGAAGACCCAGTCCGGATCGTTGTCATAGATGATTTCGTGAAACTGCCAAAGGTCGATCCGGTCCGTCTGGAGGCGCCGCAGGCTGTCGTCGAGGCACTTCATCGAGCCCGCGTAGTCGCGCTCGCAGTTCTTGGTCATCAGGAACACTTTGTCGCGACGACCGCCCGCGAGCGCGCGGCCCATGACTTCTTCCGAGCCGCCGTCGTGATAGTCCCAGCAGTTGTCGAAGAAGGTGAGGCCTTCGTCGACAGCGGTGTGCATGATTCGGATGGCTTCGGATGGATCCTTGACCGATCCGATGTGCCAGCCACCAAGACAAAGAATTGAGACGCGCTCGGGAGTCCGGCCGAGCACACGCGTCGGCAAACCCGTGGCTGAGGCAGATTGCTGACTGGCGAAAACTTCGCCCGCCAGCGCGCCCAGCGCGACGCCCGACAGGCTCGCTTCTAACAGGAACTCCCGGCGTGTGGTCGTCGGTTGGCTTGTCATGAGGAGGCTCCTTCCGCTCAGCGTTAGTGAGGGAAGTGTAACCCCGTTGTCGAGCGATGGCTGCGCGTAGCCAGTCAGAACATCGAGGTCAGCTGGACCGCGATCCGTCGAGTCGGGCCGACGAAGAAGATCCCTCCGTTTCCGGATGTGACATACCGCCGGTCGGTGAGATTCTGTGCGACGAGCCCGAGGACGAGACGAGGACCGGCGAGCTCGTACGACGCCAATCCGTCGAGCCGCGTAAACTCTGGGGCCACGACGGCGTTGTCTCGGGCCGTGAACCGCTCAGCTACGTAGACAACGCCGCCGGCGACCATCAACCTCTGGAAGAGCCCCTCCGGAACGCGATAGCGCATCCAGAGTTCCGCTTTGTGCCGCGGCGCGTTCGGCAGATCGCGTCCGACAAAGCCGCTCGTGTCCTGGGTCACCTCGGTTGTCGTGAACGAATAGCCGCCACGCAGCCCGAGCCCACGCGCCAGGCTGCCCACCACTTCGAGCTCGAGGCCACGACTTTCACCTTCGCCAATCTGCCGGTAGAACCCGCGGGTATCGGCTTCGGGCACGTTCGTCCGGCGGATTCGATAGACGGCGCCAGTCAGGCTGATCCGCTGTTCCAGGACGTCGGCCTTGACGCCCCCCTCGATGGAGTTGTGCTCCGCCGGTCTCAGCGCCTGGCCGTCCTCGAGGTACTGACCGGGTGTTGGTGGCTCAAACCCCTGCGCAAACGTCGTGTAGAGCGAGAGCCAGTTTCTCGGCATCACCACCAGACCGACACTTGGAGAGACGACGTTCTCGCTCGAGCGCTGCTCGCCAGTCGTGGCGATCCGGTTCTCGATCTCGAGACGGCTCCAGCGCACCGCCGGCACCACGATCACTCGTTCGCTAAATCGCACCTGATCGACGGCATAGAGCCCCAGACGATTGACGTCGTAGCGCGTTGGACGAGCTACCGGCTCTGCCTGTGTGGAATGCCGCGGATTGAAGATGTCCAACGTCGACGCCGCCCCGACACCGATCATGCTGTCGGCTGTGCTCAGTCCCGCTTCAATGCCGGTGACGATGCGATGCTCGAGACGGCCGGTGTGGGCCGTCGTCGCCGCAAACGTGTCGGACTGGTACTCGTGCCAGGTGCTGATCTCGTGATACTGGAAGCGGTTCGCCGTGCGGCCATCTGCCGCGAGCCCGATAAGACCCTGGCCGTTGATGTCGCCATCGATCTTCGTATACCGTCCCGCGACGTGCAGCGAAGTCTGTGGACCCAGGTTGAGATCGAGACGGAGGCCAGGCGAGATGTTGCTACCGGTCCAGCCGTATTCCGGAGCACTGAAGCCCAGGTCCCACGGCAAGCCGGAAAAGTCGCCGCGCTGCGCGTCGGCCGTCGCAGGCACGGTGTGACGGTAGTTGAGCCCTTTCTGATCGTACCACTCGGTGTCGACGGTCAGCGTGCCGCGGGCGCCGAAGTCGACGGCGATCGTGGGTAGCACCGTCAGGCGACGCTCGTCGTTGTCGAAACCGTTGTCGAGCCATTCTGACGCGGCGATGATCCGGTAGCGGACGCCCTTCCCGGCAGTCAGCGGCCCGGACAAATCGGCGGTGACCCGGCCGAACCCCGACGTGCCGCCGCTCGCGCTGACCTCATAGCGCGGCGTCGGAAGCGGCTTCTTCAACACCATGTTGATGAGGGCGCCAGGACTGCCATCTCCATACAAGGTTGCGGACGGTCCGCGAAGGTACTGGATGCGGTCGACCGCGACTGGTTCCCGAACGCTCCACGAGTAAGTGCGGAGTCCATCGCGTCGGAGATCGTAGAAGTCGACTGGAAATCCCCGCGCGAACGCCGGCCCTCGTTCATCGAGGAGCGTCACGCCGACGGCATAGTCGTGCGCCTGGGTGATGCTGATCGCGCCCATGTCGTCGAGGGTGCGC
This sequence comes from uncultured Acidobacteriota bacterium, assembly GCA_963773005.1. GTDB lineage: Bacteria > Acidobacteriota > Vicinamibacteria > Vicinamibacterales > 2-12-FULL-66-21 > DATBJJ01. The sequence goes on along the minus strand of CAVYZR010000006.1, from coordinate 17,739 downwards.
CGATCGATGATGCTGACGCTGCGCGGTGTCTCGAGTAGCGGCGTGTCGATCTTGGTCGCGATCGACGAGTCGCGAGGCGGGTCGTCAGGGTTGCTCGTCACGACCACCGTCTCGCCAGTGACGACCAGGCGCCCACCCACTTCTTGCACGTTTTGCACGGGTGGTGTCTGGTCCTGCGTTGCCGGCTTTTCAGGCGTGGTCTTTGGCTGCTGCGCGTCCACTCGAGCAGCCAGAGTCAGGCACACGGCGAGCGCAAAACCCCCGCACGTGGGAAACGGACGTGCATATTTCATTTGCGGCTTCGGCCCCGATGATCCTGTCGTCGGGCGGTCCTCGCCGCAATTGGACGATCGGCTTAGTTCAGCCTTATTTCATTGGTGTAACGCGCAGATTTGTGAAGTCGCCGTCGCTGTTGTTCCCGACCCACAGACCAATCAGGCCCCGGTCGAGCGATCCGAGCTTGCGAACCTCGAGTGTGGGCGCGTTGACCTTGCCGACGAATATCTGGACGGCGTTGCCCTTGACGACGACGCGGAGGGGTACCCAATCGGTCGGCGCGACCGACGCGTCGACAGGGTTCTCGAATTCCTCGGGGAATTCCTTTCGCAGGCGTGGCCAATCGTAATCGGGGACGGCGACATATTGGACGGCATGCTGGTGCCGATCGGGATCCTGCGCGCGAAAGTTGAAGGGCCGGAGATAGACGGCCTCGTAGGTCTTGTCGTCTTTGCCGTGGAACGCGATGCCCAAGAAGCTCTGCTGTAGGACGTCGCGGCCGCGCACGTCGATCTCGATCGTGCCCTGGTCGAAATCGCTGCCCTCGATCCAAACCACGCCCGGGCCCGCCTTCTCCGACACCTTGATTCCTCGTTTGTCGCCCTCCAGTGCCGTCACGTCTCGGTTGACCGCCCTGAGCTTACCGCCGGCCAGCCACTCAGCCAGATTGATTTGTTGTGGCGCCGCGGTTTGCGGTGCTTCGGCCGAGAGGGGCAGCATCGCCGCGGCCGCCAGCAGCCACGTCGTAGTCAGACAGACTGTCGATCGACCCATGTTGCACTACTCCTTCTTGCCAATCGCCTCGGTCCAGATCGCGATCTCGGCGGGCGTCATTGTGCCGTGCGGCGGTAGCCGGGCATCGATGTAGCCCCGTTGCTGCACATCGTAGAGGTACTGCTCTCGCGAGAAAAGCGTCCCGAAACAGATACGGTTATGCGGCTCCTTCGGTTGCGCCGCGAGCCGGTGAGCCATCTCGGAAATCAGACCTGAAGGAACAGAGTCACGGTGGTCGGGGTAGACGAAGTGGAACGACACCAGATGGCTGAGGAGCACCGGCCAATAGTCGCCAAACCGGGCGACCAGCCGCGGCCAGTCGATATCGCGTCCAGCCTCGCGAAGGAGGTGCAGCACGTCCGCCCCGTCGAACCGCTCGCGCTCCTGCACGAACGACTTGGACCAGACGAGTTCCTCGAGCGGGCACAGCCGCAACCGCCGACCGAGCACTTCACTTTCGGCCGCATGGGCGAACCACTCGTCGTCGACTCGCGCCAGACCGTTGCCGGAACTGTAAATGACATCCAGGACGTGCTCGCCTTGCCAGACCTTGGCCAGCCAATGCGGAAAGGGCACTTCGATTCGGTACCCGGCGGCCTCGAATGCCGAGAGCGTCCGTGGGACGTCTTCCGGACGCACGAAGATGTCGAGATCCTTCGTCTCGCGATCGATCCCCGTGTAGCGCGCATACGCGAATGTTCCGCCAACGAGGAACGGCAGGCGATCTGCGCTTCGAGCAAATCGAGGGCAGCGAGGTAGAAGGTGGTGAGCGGATTCCCCAGGACCGCCGAGGTGCTCGTTTCCATGGAGGTTGTCTCCGAAAAGAGTGTCAGGCCACGCCAGGGCTGTCGACCGGGAGAGTCAGGAGACGAAACGGGGGCCGGTCCGGGAACGTGCGAGTGAGGAGCGGCATTGACACGTTGTAGACGGGAACGCCGCTCGCGGTCGTGCCGTGCGGCTGCCCGCGATGCGCGTGCCCGTGAAACGCCAGCGTGACCGGATAGCGGTTGAGCGGCTCCTCCAGCCGGCTCGAGCCGACAAACGCGTAAATCTCGAGCGGCTCACCTTCGACGGTCTGCTGAATCGGCGAGTAGTGCATGAGCGCGATGATCTGGGGGGTGCGCAGGCGCGCAAGGGCCGCCTCGAGCTTGAGGGCTTCGTTGACCGCCTCGTGCACGAACTGCTTGATCATCGGCCTCGCCCCACGGGCCGAGCGCGCGCTTGCCGAACCCGCCGGCGAATCCTTTCACTCCGGCGATGCCAATTTTCAGCACTTCGCACGCCTCGCCGTCCAGCATCGTGACGCCGGCGCCGGTCAGAATGTTGCGCACTTCGAGTTGCTGGTTCGACTCGTAGTCGTGGTTGCCGAGCACGGCGACGGTAGGAATGCGCAACGTCGCCAGCTCCTGCGCGAGGACGCGGGCCTCCTCGGCAAGGCCGTGGTCGGTCAGGTCACCCGTCATGAGCAGTAGATCGGCGGCGTCGCCGATCTGCGCGAAGAGCGGCTGAAATGCGCCCTGTGACGTTCGCGCACAATGGAGGTCGCCGACGGCCGCGACGCGGACGACGTCTTTGCCCATGCCGCGGAGGCGGTGCAAGGGATGCGCCACCCAAGTCTGTGAGCCAACCTCATGCGGTTTCCGAGTCACGACCTCGGGACTGTCCGCCCCGACACTACTCGATCGGCTTGCCCGTGGTTCAGGCGGCAAGGTACACTGATGAATCCGCATCGCGGCCGCGCGGCGGACGGCCGGCGCGCCGCACCGCGGCCCGGAACCTGTGCAATTTCAGCCTGCGAACCGCGTCAGGGCCGGAAGGCAGCAGCGCTAAGCAGTCACTGACATGTGCCGCAGGCTTCTCCGGGTCGCGGTGGGCAGCGCCGGCGCCTTCGGCGCCGGCGCAATTTCGATTTCTGAATGCTGAATGCTGAAGTAAATGCTGAATCGGTCGGGTCAACCCTGACTTCAGCATTGTAGAATTGACCATTCAGCATTCACTTCAGCATTCGAGCACTCAGCATTCAGCATTGTGTCTAGTTTCCAGGTGATCGCCCGCAAATGGCGGCCGCAGCGGTTCGATGACGTCATCGGACAGCGCGGCGTCACTCAGACGTTGCGCAACGCGATTGCGGCGCAACCGCATCGCGCAATCGTTCGTCTTTTCCGGCCCGCGCGGCGTCGGCAAGACCACGACCGCGCGTATCCTGGCCCGCGGGTTGAACTGCGTTACTGGACCGACCGCGGACCCGTGCGGCGTCTGCGACGCCTGCATCGAGATTGCGCAGGGCCGCGACATCGACGTGCTCGAGATCGACGCGGCCACCAACACGCAGGTCGACAAGGTCCGCGAGATCATCATCGCCGGTTTGGGCATCGCTCCGGTCCGGAACCGGTTCAAGATCTTCATCATCGACGAAGTGCACCGGCTCTCGCAGCAGGCGTTCGACGCGCTCCTCAAGTCGATCGAGGAGCCGCCGCCGCACGTCGTCTTCATGATGGCCACGACCGAGCTCGAAAAGGTCCCGGCGACCATCCAATCGCGGTCGCAGGTCTTCGAGCTCAAGACGATTGGCGTCAAGCAGATCGCCGACCAGCTCCAGACGATTGCTGCCGCCGAGGGCATCCAGCTGGACAACGGGGCACTCACGCTGCTGGCGCGCGCCGGCGACGGCAGCATGCGCGATGCGCAAAGCGCGTTCGACCAGGTGATCGCGTTCGCCGGGACGACCATCTCGGCCGACGATGTGACGACGGTGCTGGGGCTCGTCAGGCGCGATCTGCTGATGGAGATTGCCGAAGCGATCGCGAGAGAGGACAGCGCGGCGCTCTTCGAGCTCGCCGCGCAAGCCGTCGAATCCGGCTACGACATGCGCCACGTCATCCGCGAGCTCGCGCGGCTGACCCGCGACCTGCTGGTGGTCGGGCTCGATCCCGCACGCTTGAACGATCCAGAAATCGCTGCCGAGAACGAGCGCGACCGCATCAAAGCGCTTGCCGGCCAGTTTTCGAGCGAGGATTTGATGCGCGCCTTCGACGTCCTGACGAAGGCCGACTACGACATCCGCGGTTCCACGCAGCCCCGCTACCATCTCGAGCTGGCGCTCCTGCGCTGGGTTCACCTGCGCCGGTTGGTGCCGCTGACCGACCTCATTCAAGGGCTGGACACCGGGAGTGCGACAGCGCCGCGTGTGGCCGCGCCACGGGTGTCGACTTCGCCAATGTCTCCGAAGCCGGCCGTCAAACCACCAACGTCGAACGCCGCGACCGTGCGAGCGGTCGAGACCAGGCGCGCTGAGGCGACGGCGGCGAAGGCCGAGGCCGAACCGGCGACGCCAGCACCCGCAGCGCCTGCCTCCGCACCGACGGCGCCAGCGCCATCAGGGATCAAGGACGCGCTCCTCGCGGAGATGCAGAAATCGAAGAAGTTCTTCTACGGCACGGTGGTCGCCCAGGCACAGCGGATCGAAATCGAGGGCGACCGCGTCGTGATGACCTTTGCGCCGCAGCATCGCGCGCTCAAGCAGCAGCTCGAGCAGAGCCGGCCTTGGCTCGAGGAGATGGCTTCCCGCCTGGCCGGTCGCAAGATGACCGTCGTCGGCGTCGACGGCACGGGCGTCGTCCCGCCCACGGCTGGCGATGCGGCGCGGGGCGCCTCTGGCGCCAGTGAGGGCGACCAGCAGGCGGCGTTGAAGCAGAAGGCGATGGCCGACTCGGGCGTTCAGGCTATGCTCGACGTGTTCCGGACGGACATTAAAGAGGTGGAAGAGATATAAGACGGTTCAAGGTTCATGGTTCAAGGTTCACGGTTCATTGAACTTTGAACCCTGAACCCTGAACCGTGAACGTGGAGTATCAGCGGTATGAACATCCAGCAGATGATGAAGCAGGCGCAGCAGATGCAGGACCGCCTGCAGAAGCAGATGAACGAGCTCCGGGTGGAAGCGACGGCCGGGGGCGGCATGGTCACGGTGGTCATGAACGGCGCCAAGCAGATTCAATCGCTCAAGATCGATCCCGAAGCGGTCTCGAAAGAAGACGTCGAGATGCTGCAGGACCTGATCCTCGCCGCCATCAACGACGCGCAGCGCAAGGCTGACGACGAAATCCAGAAGCAGATGGGCGGGATGATGGGCGGACTCAAGATCCCCGGCATGTTTTGATGTCGCGTCCCGATCCGCTCACCAGACTGATCGAACAGCTCCAGCGCCTCCCCGGTATCGGTGCGAAGAGTGCCCAGCGGCTCGCGTTCCACGTCCTCAAGACCCCCCGCGAAGAAGTCGAGCGGCTCGCCGAGGCGATGCGCGAGGTCAAGGATCGCGTCACCTATTGTTCGGTCTGCAGCAACATCACCGACATCGATCCGTGTTACTACTGCACTCATCCAAGCCGTGACCACCGCCTGATCTGCGTCGTCGAAGAGCCGGAAAACGTCGGCGCGATCGAGAAGACGCGCGACTTCAAGGGCGTCTACCACGTCTTGATGGGCGCGTTGTCGCCGCTCCACGGCGTCGGGCCAGACGACTTGAAGATCAAGGGGCTGCTGACGCGCGTCGGCAGCGGCGGCGTCGAGGAAGTGATTCTTGCGACCAACCCCAACGTCGAGGGCGAGGCCACCGCGATCTACCTCGCCAAGCTCCTCAAACCGCTCGGCGTCCGCGTCACACGCATCGCGATGGGGGTTCCGGTCGGCAGCGACCTCGACTATGCGGATGAAGTGACGATGCACAAGGCGATGGAGGGCCGCCGGGAGGTGTAGGGGGTTGCGATCGGCTCAGGGCTCATGGCTCAGGGCTCAGGGCTTAAGGAAAAACCATCGACGTCTTGCGCGAAGATCTTGCCTGAGCCCTGAGCCCTGAGCCCTGAGTCAACGAACATGACGTTTTCCCACAAGATCCTCGTCGGCCTCGCCTTAGGCATCCTGGTCGGACTCTTCTTCGGCGAGCGCGCGCTGGCGCTCAAGTGGGCCGCGGACGGCTTCGTCAAGCTGCTCCAGATGACCGTGCTGCCCTACGTCACGGTCTCGATCGTTCAAAGCCTCGGCTCGCTCGGCGCCGCCGACGCACGGCGGCTCGGGCTTCGTGCCGGCGCTGTCCTCGTGGCGCTCTGGATGGTCGGGCTGACGTTCGCGTTGCTGGTGCCGCTGACGTTCCCGACAGTCGAGACCGCCGCATTCTTCAGCACGACGCTCCTCGAGCGTCGCGCGCCGTTCGACTTCGTCGAGCTGTACATCCCGGCGAACCCGTTCTACTCGCTCGCCAACAACATCGTGCCGGCGGTGGTCCTCTTCTCGATCATTCTCGGGATTGCCGTGATCGGGCTCGAGCGCAAGCCGGTCCTGCTCGATCTGCTCCGTGTCGTCGGCGAAGCGCTCTCGCGCGCGACCCGCTTCATCGTCCAGCTGACGCCGTACGGACTATTCGCGATTGCCGCGACCGCGGCGGGGACGCTCAGTCTCGAGCAGCTCGGCCGCCTCCAGGTATTCCTCATCGCCTATGTCGGCGTAGCGATGCTCGTCAGCCTGTGGGTGTTGCCGGGGCTCGTTGCCGCGCTGACGCCGATCAGGATGCGGGACATCTTTTCCCTCACCCGTGACGCGCTGATCACCGCGTTTGTCGCTGGCGATCTGTTCATCGTGTTGCCGGTGTTGATCGAGTCGAGCCGCACGCTCGTCGAGCGCGCCGGCGTTGGAGGGACGCAGGCGAACCTCCCGGAGGTCATCGTCCCCGCCTCGTTCAATTTTCCCCACACCGGCAAGCTCCTGTCGATCAGCTTCGTCCTTTTTGCCGGGTGGTTCTCGGACGCTCCGGTGACTTTGAGCGAGTATCCGCGGCTTGCGATCACCGGACTCGTGACGTTCTTCGGCAGCCTGAACGTGGCAATGCCGTTCCTGCTCGACATGTTCAGGATTCCCGCCGACAGCTTTCAGCTGTTCCTCGCGAGCGGCGTCATCAACTCGCGGTTCGGCACGCTCGTCGCCGCCATGCACACCCTGGCGATCGCGCTCCTCGGCACGTGCGCGATGACTGGGGCGCTCACCTGGAACCGCGCGCGCGTTATTCGCTACCTGACGATCACGGTGGCCCTGACGATCGCAGTGATCGGCGGCTCCCGGCTGCTCTTTGCCCGTGCGATGCACCACGAATACTCGAAGGACAAGGTGCTCGCCGGCATGCACCTGCTGCACAATCCGGTCCGCGCCGTCGTCCACAAAGCCGGCAGCGAGTCGGCGGCGCGGACGACGCCGCCGCCCGAGACTGGAGGCCGCCTCGACATCATTCGCCGGCGCGGCGTGCTGACGGTCGGCTACCTGCCCGACTCGCTCCCATACGCCTTTTTCAACGCCGCCGGCGATCTCGTTGGGCTCGATGTCGAACTCGCGCACCGTCTCGCGGCGGAGCTCAACGTCTCGCTGGAGTTCGTCCCGCTCGACCGCGACCGCGCGGCCGATCAGGTCAACGCCGGCGAGTGCGACATCCTGATGTCCGGGGTCGCTGTGACGACGATGCGCGCGAGCCGGATGCTGTTTTCGACCGCGTACCTCGACGAAACGATGGCGTTCATTGCGCCAGACGGGCTGCGAACCGAGTTCGCCACCTGGGATCAGCTACGGCAAAAAGCGGGTCTACGGCTGGGAATCCCGGACATTCCGTACTACATACAGAAAGTTCGCGACCGGCTGCCCCAGGCCGAGCTCGAGATCCTCCCCGAGGTCACGACGTTTTTCACCAGCCAAGATTCCCGCGTCGACGCGCTGGTTCTTGCCGCCGAACGCGGCTCGGCCTGGACGCTGATGTACCCAAAGTTTGCGGTGGTGGTCCCCGAGCCGGACGTTGTAAAGGTGCCCATGGCCTACGCGATTGGCCAGCGTGACCAGGCCCTGGCGACGTTCGTCAATACCTGGATCGAACTGAAGCGGAAGGATGGTACGCTCGACGCGCTCTATAAGTACTGGATTCTCGGGCTGGACGCCGCTCCCAGGGAGCCGCGCTGGTCCATCATGCACAACGTGCTCGGGTGGACCCGCTGAGGGGGGAAATCATGAGGGGACTGGATTGCTGAATGGCGACGACTGACTCGAATCACCGATCTCCGCTCGACCGGTTTCTCGGCGTGTTCACGGATGTGCACTCGGGCGAAGGGGTCACGGCGCTGCTCCTGGCGCTCAACGTGTTCCTCATCCTGATGGCCTACTACATCCTCAAGCCGGTACGCGAGGCGTTGATTCTGGGCGAAGGATCGGCCGAGCTCAAGACCTACATGTCGGCCGGGCAGGTCGTGGTGCTGGCGTTCGTCGTACCGATGTACGCGAAGCTCGTCGCCAATCGTCCGCGGATGCGGTTGATCAACACGGTGACGGCATTCTTCACCGCGTGCCTGGTCGGGTTCTATTTCCTTGCGCAGGCGGGCGTGCCGCTCGCGATCCCGTACTTCATCTGGATTGGCGTCTTCAGCCTGATGATCGTTGCGCAGTTCTGGTCGTTTGCCAACGTCATCTACGACAAGTCGGAAGGCGAGCGGTTGTTCGCGATCGTCGGATTCGGCGCCTCGCTCGGGGCGGTGGTGGGGGCGCGGGTCGCGGACCGGCTGATCGAGCCGGTCGGCATCAACAACCTGCTGCTGCTTGGCGCGGCAGTGCTCGGCAGCCAGGTGATGCTGACCAACTACGTGGACCGGCGCGAGCGCGCAAATGTTGCCGCGCGCAAGACGGTATCCCCTTCGAAGAAGGCCGAGAAGGCGACGCACTCCAAGGCCTTTGCGCTCGTGTTCCAGACCCGCTACCTGCTGTTGATGGCGGTGATGCTGATGCTCGCGAACTGGGTCAACACGACCGGCGAGTACATCCTCGGCCACATCGTCAAAGCCAACGCCGTCGACCTCATCGCCTCGGGGCAGGCTGGCAGCCTGAGCGAAGGCGAGATCATCGGCGACTTCTACTCGAAGTACTTCACCTATGTGAACATCTTGAGCCTCGCGCTGCAGCTGTTCGTGGTCTCGCGGATCGTCAAGTACTGGGGGATTCACTGGGCGATCATGATCCTGCCGTGCATCTCGCTCTGCGCGTACAACATCCTCGCGTTCGTTCCGACGTTGCGGGCGGTCCTGGCCGCCAAGGTGGCGGAGAACGCCACCGACTACTCGCTGAACAACACCGTGCGCAACATGTTGTTCCTGCCGTGCACCTACGAAGAGAAGTTCAGCGCCAAGCAGGCGATTGACTCATTTTTCGTGAGGATGGGCGACGTACCTCTCGGCCGCCCTCGTCTTTTTTGGGACCAACGTCATCCAGCTCCAACCGCGTCAGTTCGCGGCGGTCAACGCGGGGCTGGTCCTGATTTGGCTGGTGCTGGCGTGGAAGGTCGGCAAGATCTATACGCAGCGCACCACGACGCTTCCGGCGGCGGCGTGAACGAGCTCGCTGACGGCTAGCGGGGCCGCAAGCTCTTTCGTATCAGCAGCGACGTGCCGACCAGGACCCAGGCGATCGTGCGGATCTTCCGCACGATCGCCATGGTCGTGCCGAGCGCCGCGCCAAATCCCAGCATCGCGGTGAAGCTGCCCGTCGTGAGCTCGTCGACGCCGGTCCTGAAGGGCACGAACTTGAACAGGACCTGCACCAGTCGGTTCGCCCCTTCGAAGATGAACGCCGTCATCAGCGCCGGCGGAGCGCCCTGAATGAGCCACCACGTCAGGTGGACTTCCATCACGCCGAGCACGTGAAACATCGCTTCGGCCGCGACGAGCGGCGCCAGCACTCCGCGACGCCGCACCGAGAACGTATAGATCTGTTCTTCGAGGTCATGCAGCTGGCCGACGCGGTTCTGAAGCCGTGAGCCGCTCGGAATCACGCGGGTCAACGCCCGTGTGACGAGGGCAGGTTGCTTCCACAGAAGCACTGCCGCCACCACGAACCCTCCCGCGATCGCGACGAGCGAGACCCACGCAGCATGCCGGACGGCCGGTGGAAGCGAGAACTCCATCAGCAACGCGGCGGTCGAGAGCGCAATCATCGCCGCGACCGAGAGGATGTAGAAGATGTTCTCGATCGCGAGCGCCGTCAGCGCCGGGCCCAGCGGGACCCGGTCACGCACGAACGCGGCCTTGGCCGGCTCGCTGGCAAAGATGCCGAGGGGCGTCAGGTTGCCAATCGCGTCGCCGGCAAGGACCGCCGCGAACGCCGCGCGAAAAGACAGGCGATGTGGAGGCTCGAGGCACAGCGTCCAGGCGGTGGCGCGCGTCGCAAACCGCAGGCCGGCGAGCGCGATGATCGCGACCAGGCCCCAGCCAACCTGCGCGAGCCCGCTCCAGATTTCCCCGAACCCGACCTTCGACACGAACCAGGCGAAGAGCACGAGGCCGAGCGCAGTAGTGACGATGCCGACGAGATTCGAGCGTCGCGAACCGGCATCTTCAGGCCCGGGTTGGGGAAGCACGCCGTCATCATATAATCGGCGGATATATTTCCCGCCCAAAACGGCCCCGTAATCCTTGGGGCTTTTGCCTGCCGCCCGCTGTTTTGCTAATGAATTGCTAGTTCTGGCCCCGGGAGGGGGGAACGGGCCCCGCTGGCCCCGGGCCTCGGTTCGCCCCCAAGGACCGGCTAGGGGCCCCTGAGAGGTGCCCGGACGGTGGGGAAGAGCGGTTGATACCCCGGGGGGGCACGACCGCTTGTACGAGCGCTGGGAACGGGTTGCGGTCGGCCTCGGCCCGGTTCGCCGCGCCCGCGTGGCCCGTGCCCTCCTTCCTCGGCCATCGTCGCCCCTTCCATCCTTTATGTACGCGAGCAGCTGAGGTATCCTGCCGCCCACTTCTACGGCAGAGATTAGGTCTTCACCGGAGGAAAAAAGCATGCTGGCAGAGGTTCTGATCGTCATCTTGTCGGCTGTCGCGTATTCCCAAGACACCATGACCGAGAGGATGGCGGACAATCAGATCGCCTACTTCTTCCCCGTGCAGACTGTCTCGAGAGAAAAACCGGACCCGTCCGCGACCGTCGTCAACACCTACCCAGCCATGTCGTTCGCGCTCGTCAAGAAGATGGAGCCCGGCTGGGTCTATGTCGAGCCTCTGCCTGACGCGAAAACACAAGCTGGCGGATGGATCCAACCCGAGAAGGAGAATCTCTCTTGCTGTAGCGGTGTCCTATCGCTCGTGGTGCGGCGCAGAGAGATGAGCGGCAAGCAGTGGCCGGAGAGCGTGAAGGTAGACATCATCCGCGGGAAGGTGCGTGTCGGCTTTACCGTCGAACAGCTCCAACTGGCGTACAGGACGTCAGCGATTACTGAGGCCATAACCGTGCGCAAAGCTATCGAGGAGACTGCCGCTGGAGCCGTCGAAGTGTGGGCGTATCCGGATGCCACGTACACGCTGAAGGGTGGAAGAGTCGCGAAGATCAACCGAGTCGAATGACTTGGGACTTCACCAGCGAGGACCCATGCCGTCTGAGATCCTCCAGCGCTCGCAGGTCTGCCGGTCGAACGATGAGGTGCTGGACACCGAAGAGCAGCGGAAGGCCGCGATGGTCGGGAAGGGCTGGGCGTAGATGAAGCGGTGCCCCTTCTGCGCGGAGGAGATTCAGGACGCCGCGATTGTCTGCAAGCACTGTCGGCGCGACCTGCCCGCGAGCACTCCCCAGCCGCCGGCCCAGGCGTCCGCGCCCGCGCGTCCGATCAACGCCCTCCGGCTCCTGCTCTACGTCGTCCTCGGGATCGTCGGGCTGATCGTCTTGCTCATCGCGGCCGGAAGCCCACCCGACTCGTCGGGGCTCCGAAGTCGCCGCAACCCGAGCGCGGAACAGCTCGCCCGGATCGTCCGATCAGCGGACTACCACCGCCCCGGCGCGGACCGCACGTTCCATCAGGCCAACAACGAGGCGGGCGAACTCTGGAACGTCGCGTGCTCGAACGGCAAGAGCTACGCCGTGACGCTGGAGGACGCGGGGTCCACCAAGGTCCTCCCGTGCGCCGCGCTGGAGCGCGTGTCGAAGGTCGACTGCTTTCGAAGCGTGGAGGACATGAAGTAGGGATGGCGATCCCGGTCCGCACCCAGCAAGAATTGCTCGACGCGTCGGGGCACCTCGGCTACGAGGTCTGGATGCTGCGCCACACGGCGGCTCGGTTGAGTGGCATGTCGCCCGGCCCCGAGCGGAACGCCGCGTTGGAGTCGTTCACGGTCCACGCGCGGTTGCTCTATCAGTTCTTTGACCCGATGCCACCGACGCCTCCGAGGGCCGATGACGTGTGCGCGTGGCACTACGTCGTCGGCGGCGAGAGCGCGTGGCAGACGGCACTCCCCGCGATGCCCCCGGAGCTGGCAGACGTCACCACGCGCGTCGGGAAGGAGATCGCCCACCTCACGTACCACCGCGTGACCATCGGCCCGGTCTCGAACGACTGGGACGTCGCGGCGATTCGCGACGCCATGCTGCGGGTGCTCGCCACCTTCGTGGGGGCGGCGAACCCGGCCGATCTGTCACCTGAGTTTCACCGGCTGACGGCAGGGCCGCTTAGTGTCCCCGGCGCGGTCGTGGCCTCGACCGCGGCGCAGACAGTGCTGGGAGCCATGCACTCGACGGCGTGCTCGACGACCAATCCCGTGCAGTCGGTGCCGCTGACGGTCAATTCGACTGGGTCGAACCCTGCGTCTCCGGCATCGCCACTGAAGGACGAGACGTAGGCGGCAGCTTGCCGCCGGTTGACGTGGAGGTCCACCGCCGCGCGGCCGCGTCCTTGACGTCGTCGGGGTCCACGCCGCCCAGCTCACACCAGAACGCGAGGCTCTCGCTCTCGAAGAACTCGCGGGCCGACTGCTGGTGGACGATGGCCGTGCTCGGGCCCAAGTCCCACATGGCGACCTTGATCAGGTTCAGCGCCAGCAGCCGGTAGGCCTCCGCGTCGAACGCCCGGGGGTCGTCGGCGTTCACCGGGTCAGCCCTCCAAGACCGTCACGTTCGAGGCACGGGGCCGCCCGCGCTCGTCTTCCGCCCGCACGAACGAGACGCGCTGGCCCACGCGCAGGATGCGAAAGCCTTCTCCGACGATGGCGGTGTGGTGCACGAACACGTCGCGGCCGCCGCCGTTGGCGTGGATGAACCCGAACCCGCCCCGCCACTCCGAAACTACGCCTAACTCGTTGCTGTCGTCTGCCACGTTCGAACCCTCCTGAGAGAATTGGCCGTCCCCGCCCGCGCTGGAATGTCGCAGCGCCGTGACGGCGGTCACGGGCGTGCGTCCCGGCGGGACGCGGGCGGGGTTGAGGCGCCGGCCAGCGCCCGAGCCGATGCCCGCCGGCCTACTCGCAATCGATGCCGTAGTCCTTTCGCAACGTCGCCAGCCAGTGCCCGAGCCGCGAGTCCGGCCCGGCGATGAGTTCGGGCCACGCCCACACGTCGGCGATGACGCCGCCGGGTTGCACGCCGCGCTCGCGCTCTTCGAGGGCGATCAGTTCCGCGTTGACGTCAGCGGCCGTTCGCAGCGCCGCCGCGAGACGCTGGACGGCGTCGGCCTTCTGCTGGCCGAGGGTGGCTAGCAAGCGCCCGCGCGTCGCTTCGAGCACGCCGTCGAACTCCACGTCGACCGCCCGCGCCGCGAGTTCGAGTTCGGCTCGCTCGCGTGCGGCGACCGGCAGCTGTTGCTGTGCTGTCCAGAACTCCTCCGCGGTCACCCGGCGTTCGAGGTGTTGCGCGTGGTGCGGGTCGGTCACCTGCGTGTAGGTGGCCTCGGCCGCCCGGGCCCGCGTCAGGTCCGCGTGGATCGCCTCGCGCCGCGTGCCGACCTCCGCGACGGACGGCTGGTCGAGCAGGCCCACCGCGAGGTCGACCGCCGGGGCCGCTGGTGCCTTCGATGCCTTCATGGTCGTCAGCTCCTCGCGTCGATGACCGCCATCGCGGCCGCCGCCAGCTCGTCGCACGTGACGCTGGCGAACGCGTCCGGGGCCTTGTTGATCGCCGCCTGAATGTGCGTGTAGAGCAGGTGCACCTGCACGCGCCGCAGGTCCTCGGCCGCCCCCCGCGTCACCGCCGCCTGCTGCTCGCGCATCTGGAACGCGACGCCGCGATTGAACCGCTGAAGGCACGCCGCGTTCTCCTCGGCGCTCCGACTGAACTGATAGGACATGGTCGCTCTCCTCGTGTGTCTGTGGTTGTCGTGGACCCCGCCGCTAGTCGACGCGCCCGCGAGCGCGGGCCACTGCTGTCGTGGTCTCGTGCGCGATGGTTCGCGCCAGCTCGCTCCGCAGCAGCGCGGGCACCATCGCCCGGATGGCCGCCGCGAGCTTCGCCCCGGTCGCCCTCGAACACGACGGGCGCGTGGTGTCGCGCGTGCCGGTCAGGCAACGGGTCGAGCAGCTCCAGCACGATCCCGTCGTCGCGTCGCACGTCGTCGAGGTCGAGCACGACCTCGTCGGGCCTCGCGCCCGACAGCCACGACTTGAACGCCGCCGAGTCGGCCCCCCGCGTCGCGAGGGCCATCGGGTTCGACGGCACGTTGACGATGCTGAACTCGACGAGTTCTTGTTCCTCGTAGTCGGTCCCGCCGCGCTGGTGGTTCGTGACGCACTTCAGTGGCTTGAAGCCGACGGAGGTGGCCCGCAGGAACCCGTTCTTGAGCAGGTCGAACACCGTGGCCCCGAACTCGTAGATCTCGCGCCCGGGGAACTCGGCCACGGCCACGAGCTTGTCGCCCTCGACGCGCACGTCGGTGCAGCGCGCCACCGGCAGCTGCTTGTGGTCGTGCGCCCAGAGCACGACGGGGTTCTTGCGGTAGCTGGCGAGCTTCCACCCGCTCGCCCGGATCGTGTCGTTGTCCCGGTCGACGCCCTCGGTGCTGATGCAGAAGCACATCGAGCGCTCGCCGTAGGCCCGCACCTCCGCGTCGAAGGTTTTGTGCGTGATGTCGCTCACAGGTTCACCCTTTCGTCACGATGCGTTCGATGAACGGCCGTCGCTTCTTCGGCGTCGGCGTCGGTTTCGGCTCAGGCTTCGGCTTCCGTGGCGTCTTCGCCATGACGTGTGTCTCCTTCCCGCAGGTCCGCGAGCACGCCCATGAACCGCTGGAACGCGGCCTCCTCGCGCCGGCGCCTCTCGCGCCAGTGCCAGTAGTCGGCGTCCGCGTCGAGCGGCACGAGCGCGACCGTCACCTTCCAATACAGCCGGGCGGCGACCACGACGACCTGCAGCCGCCACAGCTCCCACATCACCCACCTGCGCCAGCCGAGGAGGCGCGGGAGCAGCCGCGTCACGGCCGCCACCATCCTGACCGTCGGACCTCGCGCTCGATCTGCGCGGCCGACTGGAGGGCCTGCCACTCGCGCAGTGCCGCGTCCGACGGGTCGTCCGCGTAGGCCTCGAACGCGACCCGCGCTCGGTGAGCCGCCGACCGCACCGTCGTGGCTCGCTGCGCCACTTCTTCGACGGTGGTCTGTAGTGCGGCCACGGTGGTCGCGGCGGCTTCCGTTGCCGCTGCCACTGGTCGCCGCGCGGCCCGCGCCACCGACGTCCGCACGGTCCGCGCGAAGCCGGTCATCGTGGCCAGCGGGGAGAGCGGCATCGGCAGCTCGGCCTCGTCGACCTCTTCGTCAGCCTCAGGCCCGGCGTGGCCGTCCACGAATCGCAGCGGCACGGTCGGTCCCGCCGCCACCGCCGCGACGCACGCCATCGAGAGCGCCACGACGGCGTCGATCTTCCGCGACGACGTCTGCTTGGCGAGCCGGAACCCGCCCCGGTTGTTTTCCACCGCCTTCGCGGCCAACGCGTGCGCCCGCAGTTCTTCGTCCGGGTAGAGCGCCAGCGTCCGCGACCGCAGCAGCGACCACAGCGTGCTGCCCATGTCGCCCGTGTGCTGCTCGGTCTGCGCGTACTCCTCGACGGGGAGGCCATCGGCTCTGAGCGTGGCCATCGATTTAACCAGTTGCCATGGATCCAGATGGATGCTTGCCAAAGAGAACCGCTCGTGCAGGTCGCGGAGATACGCCTCGACGGTGGTTTCCAGGTCGAGCGGCTGGCCCGGCGTCGGCACCCACACGCGGCCCGCGACGAGCCGCAGCCGGCCCCGGTCCCACGCCACGCACTGCACGGCCAGCGTGTCCGACTTCAGCCCGCCGTCGACGCCCACGTGGACCGGCCCGTCGAACGCGTCCAGCGGCGCGAGCCCGGGCTCGACGCAGCCGTCGAACAGCTCCGCCGTGATGAACGTCGACTCGCTCGTGACCCAGCGGTTCTCGTGCAGCCGCAGGTAGGTCGAAGGACGCAGCACGCGGCGCTGCTGCTCGTAGTAGGCCGGGGTCTGCCACGGCTGCCGCGGCACGTGCGACCAGAACATCACCGCCTCGCGGTCGCGGTAGACCTCCAGCTCCGCGTCGACCCGCTCGCCCGCGAGCCCGCGCTGGTAGAGGGATTCGAGCAAGCTGGACTCGCCCGAGAAGCCCGCCGTCGTCACGACCAAGACCCAGCCCTCTTTCTGCGTCGGGATCGGCTGGTGCTCCTCCCACAACCGCTCGCGCCCGCTCCGGAGCTGACGCCCCACAGCTCGTCGAACACGGTCAGCGACTGCCGCCCGCCCGCCTCGCCCTGGTAGTCGCTCGCCACCGCCCGGATCGACGTCCCGTTTCGGGACGCGGATCTCGCCCGCCACAGCTCGCGCCGACCGCCGCAGCTCCGGCCCGTTGTGCTTGCAGAGCGCCACCATGGTCGCGAACACGCGGCCCGCCGCCTGCTCGAGGTCGTTCGCGATGCAGTCACCTCGCGGCCCCCGCGTCAACGCCCACCACAGCGCGAGCAGCGCGGCCGTGAAGGTCTTGCCGCTCTTCTTCAACTCGGACCAGAGCAGCAGGCGCAGCGGCAGCCCCCGAGCGTCGAAGGTGAGCGCCAGCGCGAGCACGCGCCGCTGGTAGGCGCTCAGCGCCACGGCTGCCCCTGCTCGTTGAGGCGGATGAACTGGTCGATGAACGCGACCGGGTCGACGCGGAGGTCGACCTCGGGCTGGGGGTCAGCCACGGGCGGCCCCTCCCGTGGAGGTGGAGCGCACCCTGTCGAGGACGACCACGATGGACTCGTAGCGCGTCCGGGTGACCTCAGGCAAGGCCCGGAATACGGCCCTCCGGGCAACCGACGGGTCAGGATTCCAGCCACCTCGCCCCGGACGACCACAGGGTCGCCCGCGTCGCTCTCGAACGTCGTCACGGTCCGCCACCGCGTCGCCGCGTCAGCCACGCCGCACCGCCCGGAGGTGGGAGAACGCGGCGGGCTCGGCCTGCGCCGCGATGGACTCCAGCCGCTCCTCGGTCCGCAGGAGGAGCATCCGCGCCCCGGTGAGCTGCCGCCGCAGCCGCCGCGCCTCGGTCAGCCGACGCCTCGCCATGAGCCGGTCGTAGTCCCGCTCCATGGCGTCGATCTCCACGGCCAGCCGTCCCGCCTGCTTCAGGACCGGGCCGCAGCCCGGCGGGAGCTGGCCGAGACGGGCCAGTAGTCCTCTGGTGTAGCTGCCGTACTGTCGCCCCTCTGGCGTCTTGTGAGAGGCAAACGCCCGGACTCCGCCCCGCAATGGATGCTTCCCGGCCACTACGACGCCCCCCCGCTGGCCCGATTGCTGGATGGATTGCTAAATTGGCCCCTCGGATCTGGCCCGATGTGTCGCCCCGCATCAAAAAGCATCAATGATTCCGAGCAACACGCAACAGGGCCCCGAAGGTCAGCATA
>CAVYZR010000005.1:0-7462 GCA_963773005.1 uncultured Acidobacteriota bacterium | reverse complement strand
AAGAGCCGCGGATCGATCAGGACTGACTGCTCGAACTGACGAATCGCCTCCTGGGTCTGACCCTGCTGACCTCGCACGAAGCCCAGGCGATCGTAGGCCTCGGCCATCCGCGGTGCGTACTCAATCGCCTTGGCGTATGCGCCGGCGGCCGCCGCCAAATCCTTTTGACGCTCGCAGGCCAGCCCTTTCAGAAAATGCGCCTCGGCCGAGGCAGGGTCGCGCGCCAGCGTCGCCTCGATGAGGCTTCGGGCGCCCTCGAGATCGTTCGCTTCGAGTAACGCTCGCGCCTGCGTCAGCGCGGGCGAAGCCGTGCGGTCGGGCTTGCTGGCCGCCGTCTGCGCGAGACAGTCGGCGCCGCACCACAGCAGGAGCGGGACCATCACCCATGCACGGCACGCCCTCGGATGATGCACTTCGCCATTCTACACGCCTGAAACGCGCCGTTCCTGAGCGAAGCGTCCCTTCAAGACTCGAGGCGATGTTGACGAGCTGACTTGTCGACGGCCTGCTCAGCCAGCGCCAGCGCACCTAGCCCGCCCGCACGCTCGCCCAGCCACGGCGGAACAATGTAGTCATCGATCGCGTCGAGGCCCTGGGCCCGGACATAGTTGTTGAGCAGCTCGCGCACCTGTTGGTGAAGGAGCGGAAAGAGCTGCCTTCTTTGACATCACGCCTCCTCCGAGGATGATGCGTTCGGGTGACAGCGTGCAGATGATATTCACCAGCGCCAACGCCAGGTAGCGCATTTCGAGCGCCCAGCCCGGATGATCGCCGGGAAGCTGCTCGGCCGGTTGCAGCCAGCGCGCGTTCATCGCGGGCCCGCTTGCCAGGCCCTCGAGACAATCGCCGTGAAACGGACACGTGCCAGCAAACGGATCGGCGGAGAGGTCGTGTGGGAGCCGCATGTGCCCCATCTCCGGATGGACCAGGCCGTGCATCAAGCGTCCGTTCACCATGCCGCCGCCGCCGATCCCAGTGCCGATGGTCAGATAGACGAACGTATCGAGACCCTGCGCCGCGCCCCAACGCCATTCGGCCAGGGCAGCCGCGTTGACGTCGGTGTCGAAGCCGACGGGCACGTTCAACGCCGCCTGGAAAGCGCCCGCGATATCCACGTTCGCCCAACCCGGCTTGGGCGTCGACGTGATGAAGCCGTAGTTGGGCGAGCCAGGCCGCAGGTCCAGCGGGCCGAAGGAGGCGATGCCCACCGCTGCAATCGGCCCGTGGCGATCGACGGCCGCGCGGAAGAAGTCGCGGGCCTGCTGCAAGGTTGCGTCCGGAGTGGTCGTCGGAAACCGGACCTGCTCTCGCACATCGCCGGGGCCTGCACCCACCATGCACACGAACTTGGTGCCGCCCGCCTCAACAGCGCCGAACAGTTGTGTCATCAGCCTCCTATCACTGCGGCCACACCGACCGCAGACTCCACAACCGTGCCGACGTCGCCGTTTGTCCTTCGTTTTTGGCGGGCAACAACTCGAGACGATCCAGCGGCTGTGTCGGGTAGACGCGCTCGGTGAGCACGGTCTCGCCGTCGTTGGCGAAGATCTCGACGCACCGATCGATCGAAGAAGACACGGAGCGTGATCTTGTCGTCACGCCACGCGCACGGGTCCGGCGTGTCGGCCGGGATAGTCTTTGTGAAAGCTGCGTCGTCTGCGACCGTCGGCGATCGACGAACACCTCGAGCGGCTTCGATGTCACCCCGAATAGCACTTCTTCCCCGGCAGCGTTCGACAGGCGGATGCCGGCCTCGTGCCAGTTGCCGCGTGTGATCTCAATCTCGATCTCCGCCGAGCCCGGGAGTTCGACCCGGCCGGTGACAACGGCGGGCGCCGGCGTCGTCCTGAGGGCCGCGAGCTCAGCGACTGGCGCTTGCACCAGCCGAATGCCGTCGGGTCAGTTGACGGAGCGACAGCGAGCGCGGCACCGACTGCGCGCCGCGCCAGATCACCGTCGGCTCCTGGTTCGCGTACAGCCAGTTGCTGATCCAGGCCATCCAGATGCGCCGGCCGTCAGACTCCGGAAGATCCGCAAACGAAATGGTCGCGTAGAAGTCCTTGCCGTAGTCGACCCACAGCGTGTGACCCGGAGGGTTGTCGTTGACGAAGCGTCGTGCCGTCGAACATGCCGATGAAGTACTGCCCGCCGGAACCGCCGGCAATCCCGCCCGGGTTGATGTCGACGTCGAGCACCCATTTCGTGCGCGCCGGATCGCGATCGACCGGCAGCGCAAACAGGTCGGGACATTCCCACACGCCGCCCGTGGCGCCGGCCGGCCCGAAGTCGCTGAGCCTTTCCCAGCGCTTGAGATCGGCAGAACCGAAGAAGCGGACCTTGTGCTGGTCAGCCAGCACGGTGACCATGATCCAGCGCCTCGTCGGCTCGTGCCAGAAGACCTTCGGGTCGCGGAAATCCTTCAAGCCGAGATCGATCACCGGGTTGCCCGCGTACTTCGTCCAGGTCCGGCCGCGGTCGTTGCTGTAGGCCAGGTTCTGCGTTTGCTTCCCGAGCCCGTGCCCCGTGTAGATCGCGACCAGGCACGAACGGTCGGCGCCGTCCGCCTGGCAGAACCCGCTCGAGTTCTCGCCGGTCGACGACGGCGCTGCCCGAGAAGATCATCACGCCGTCCTCTTCCCGCAGCGCGACCGGCAGGTGTTCCCAGTGCAGCAAGTCCCGGCTGACCGCGTGGCCCCAGCTCATGTGTCCCCAGGTCTGGCCGAAGGGATTGTGCTGGTAGAAAAGGTGGTACTCGCCTTTGTAGAAGACGAGCCCGTTCGGGTCGTTCATGAAGTTGCGCGCGGGCGTGAAGTGGAACTGCGGCCGCAGCGGCTCCTGATACGTCCCGGCGGAGCGTTCGGCGGCCGCAATGAGCGCCGCGGCGCACGCAACGAGCGTCAGCGCTTTCAATGGCAGCCTCCTTACTCGATGGCCAGCGTGCGCTGGATCTGCTCGAGCGACACGCCCTTGGTCTCGGGCAGGAATCGCCAGACGAGCACGAACTGCACCACCATCATCACGGCGAAGAACGCGAACGCCAGCGCGCCCGAGGCCTCGGCGATGATCGGAAACGTCCAGCTGACCGCCGCCGCCCAGAACCAGTGGGTGAAGCTGCCGAGCGCCTGCCCGCGGGCGCGGACGCGATTCGGAAAGATCTCGCTGATGTAGACCCAGATCACGGCGCCCTGCGAGAAGGCGAAGAAGGCGATGTAGCCGAGCAGGCTCAAAAGGACCAGCGTGCCGCCAATGCCACGATGGAATGCCCACGCCGTCAAAGCCAGGCAGACGGCAAGGCCAACCGCGCCGATGAGCAGCAGGCGCCGGCGCCCCACTCGATCGATGATCGTCATCGCCAGCATCGTGAACACCAGGTTGGTGAAGCCGATGATCACCGACTGCAGCAGCGCGCTGGTCCGCTCGGCGCCAGCCATCCTGAAGATATCGGCCGTGTAGTAGATCAGCGCGTTGATACCGGCCAGCTGGTTGAACGAGACGACCATAATCGCCAGCAGAATCGGCTTCAGATACTTGCGCTGGAAGAACCGCTCGTCGGCCGACACGGTTTCCTCATGCAGCGACTCCGATCTCGCGCACGAGCGTCTCGGCTTCGTCGTTGCCGAGTGCCCGCAGCACCGACGCGGCCTCGTCGCGGCGATGCTGCTTGACCAGCCAGCGCGGGCTCTCGGGGATTCGCAGGAGGAAGACGAAGAACAGTACCGCGGGCACTGCGGCGACACCGAGCATCCATCGCCAGGCGTGTGTCTCCGGTCCACCGGCGAGGGCGGCGATGATGTAGTTTGAGAAGTAGGCGGCGAGGATGCCAGCGACGACATTGAACTGGCTCAACGCGACGAGGCGGCCGCGCAGCGCGGCAGGTGCGATCTCGGCGATATACATCGGGGCGACGACCGACGACGCACCGATGGCCAGGCCGCCGATGAACCGGAACAGGAGCAGCGACCACCAGTCCCACGCGAGTCCGCAACCCAAAGCCGAGAGAAAGTACAGAATGGCAAGGATCAGGAGGACCGGACGCCTGCCGTATCGCTCGCAGGGCGGGCCGGCCGCGATGGAGCCGACAATCGTGCCGATGAGCGCGCTGGCGACCGTAAACCCGAGCTGATTGCTGTCGAGGAGGAAACGCAGGCGGAGCGCGTCGGTCGCCCCCGAGATGACTGCCGTATCGAAGCCAAAGAGGAACCCGCCAAGCGCCGCCACCGCCGCGCTCCAGAGCAGGTGCGGAGTCACTCGCTTGCTCGCGGCATTGATGATGTCCTCCGGACGATGCCTCCGGGCCGATGCCCCCCGAGACGCGGCACCTTACCGCCGCCACCCGCGCGTGTCAAATCGCGCGCGTGACTTTTGTCGAGCCGGAGCCACGGACGACACGGATAACACGGAAACAAAAAAACGCCGGACGGGGTGTTGTGCCCCGCCCGGCCTTCCCTGTCTGTGTAATCCGCGCGATCCGCGTCCCGTTGAGGACTCGGATCGGCGCTAGAACATGAAACGAACGCTGAGCTGAATGTCACGGCGGTCGTCGGATTTTCCAGTGACACGACCGAACGTCGCGCTCGTCGGATTCGAATCCGCGCCGTTCCAGTTGGGGTGGTTCAGGAAGTTGAAGAACTCCGCGCGGAATTGTGCGGTCTTCGTCCCTCCCAGGTTGACGTTCTTGAACAGGGCGATATCCCACTGATACTGGCCCGGATTGTAAATGTTGTCCCGCGGGCCATTGCCAAACGTGCCGGCGACCGGCCGTGAGAACCCTGCTGGATTGAACCAGTAATTCTGGTCGGCGGTGGCGCCGGCCGAGAACTCCTCGTTCGCGTTGTCTTTCGGATCGCCGTTGAGATTCCACGGATTCCCGAACGTATCGCCGGTGCCCGCGATATCCGCCCCTTCCGTGACCCACAGCGGCGTGCCCGAGCGCATGAACGTCGCGCCCGAGATTTGCCATCCGCCCAACACCTTCCCGATAACTCCAGCCTGGTCGCTATAGAAGGGCAGATCGTAGATGTAGTAGAAGTTGAGCGAGTGGCGACGATCGAAGCTCGAGTTGCCCCAGAAGCCCGATGCGTCGTAGTTGTTGAACAGGACGTCGCGCTTTCCGCTCGCGTCATCCTGTGACTTGCCCAACGTGTAGGCAACGCCGAACTTGAATCCGTTCGTGTACCGGCGGTCCGCACTGATTTGCAGGCTCTGGTACTTCGAGCTGCCTGCGTTCTCTGCCAGACGAATCACCCCGTAGCCTTTATATGGCCTGAGCGCGGCGACGTTGACACCAGGGTTCGCCTGGATCGTTCCAGGCAGCATCTGATTGATGTCACGCTCGCGCTGGTTGTACAGGCCGCGCCGGCCGACGTAGGTCACGTCGACGATGAAGTTGAACGGCACCTGCCGCTGCACACCAGCCGACCACATGTACGCGGTCGGATGCTTGAACACGCGATCGATGGCCGTCATGCCGAACGGCAGTGAACCGGCGCCGCCGACGCCGCCGGGATCGTCCGCTCGCCCGTTGCTGACGCCGACCTGCGGCTGGAACGGCGGGTTGCCGCCCAGAAACATCGAGTCGCTCACGGTGACGCGGTTGTGGAAGACGCCGCTGCTCACTTTGATGATCGTCTTGTCGTTGAACGAATACGCCGCTCCAATGCGCGGCTCGAACACGTTGGCGTGGGTCTCGGCGAAGCCGCGGGGCGCACCGACGAACAACGCGAGCACCGCGGGGTCACTCGCCACGGCAAGGTCGTTGCCATCGCCCTCGAAGCCGTTCCCCGGAAGCAGGATGCCGTTGTAGCGAGGGCCTGACACGATCCGGCCCGTCGTGGGGCTGACGACCGCCTGGTTGGACGTGTCGTAGGCCGCAGGATCGAATGTGGCCATATTGTTCGTCGTCGAATACCACGGCGGCCAGTACGACCAGCGCACGCCACCCTCGACGGTCAGGTTGTCAGTCGGACGCCAGGAGTCCTGGACGAACAGGTCCGTGCTGAGCGAGCGATACTTGGTCAGCGCCCGCTGCCCGATCTCCGCGTAGCTGTTGAACATTCCCAGCGCGGCGTTCGCGATGCCCACTCCGGTGGAGTTCACGCCGGCCGCGTCATTCGGGAACTGGAAGCGCCCGTTCTGGTTGTTGGTACTGCCAGGAATCGGCTGCACGTTGATCTGATCGAAGTCGTCCTGGCCGGAGTATTCGACGATGACGCCGGCCTTGAACGTGTGACGACCTCTCAAATAGGTCGTCGCGTTGTTGAAGGTGTAGATCGGTCCGCGCGAGGACGAAGGGTAAGGCCCTCCATCGATTTCGCTGAAGTTGGCGATCGTGATCGTGGGAATCTTGTCCGGAATCTCCTTATTCAGTGGGAAGATGTACGGATAGTTGATGCCGTACTTGCTGCGCTGGAAGAGGTCCGTGCCCTGCCAGACGTTGATGAACACCTCGTCCAGCGAGTTCGTGAAGCTGAATTCATTGATCAGCGTGCTCGAGATCGCCCTGGTCCAACTCGCCGTCTGCGTAACGTTGGGCCGATCCCAGTCGGTCCGCGCGTAAGGGAAGGTCCCGCGAAACGCGTCGACCGCTACCCAGTTGTACGAGCCGTAGCGATAGCTGAACTGGTCCTTGCCGCTCATCCGGTAGTCGAAGCGGATGTTGTCCTTGCGCTGATCCTGCGGGTTGTCGCTCGACTGGATGAGGTTCGCGGTGCCCTGCCGGAAGCCCGGCGTCGGCAGCGGAAACGTGTTCAGCATCGCGATGCCGTTCGGGCTCAGCCGGTTCGTCGGGATGATGTTGCCGGCGAACGCCTGGCCGGTCGTCGGATCGATGATCGTCCGCGCGCCAGTGAAGAACGGGTTGTTCGGGTCGAGCAGCTCGCTGAAGTTGCCGGTGCGCATCAGCGCGGTGGGAACCGTGGCTGTGTTGGTCTGGATCTGGAAGAAATTGACCCATTCCTGCGCCACGAAGAAGAACAGCTTGTCCTTCAGCCCACCCACCGGGATGGGGCCACCGAGCGATACGCGTATTGCTTATAGTCGAACGGGGCCGGACCGCTGTTGTCGAGCGGGTTCGCGCTGCGGTTTCTCGCCCACGTGTTGGCCTGAAGCGAATCGTCGCGGTAGAAGTAAGAGGCGTTCCCGCTGAAACGGTTGCTGCCGCTCTTCGTGATGATCCGGATTTGCCCACCACTGACACGGCCGTACTCGGGCATGTAGTCGCCGGTCAGTACCTGGATTTCCTGGATGGCGTCCACGTTCTGGACGCCCACGATCGCGCCGTTGGATCGCGTGCGGATCGCCGTCGCGCCGTCGACCGTGATGTTGTTCTCGTCACCGCGGCTGCCATTGATGCTGAACCCTCCGGTGGTGAGACTGGAAAAGCTATTGTTGTTGAAGCTCCCGCCGACAACGCCCGCCTTCAGGCCGGCAACGCCAATCGGGTTGCGCCCGTTGAAGGCGATCT
>CAVYZR010000004.1:0-432963 GCA_963773005.1 uncultured Acidobacteriota bacterium | reverse complement strand
GGCTACGGCGGTCGCTTCACGTGCCACACCCGGATCATCAAGCCGTTGATCATCCTGGCTTCCCGAGTTGTCAAATACCAGTTCTTCAGCAACAGGAGCAGTTACGCGGCGGACGACGGTGCGTTTCAATCGTGAACACCTGGCTTTCACCATTCACCGCCTGACACCCGGCTGGGGATCACGGACGAATCCTGACGACCTCTCCCGTGCCGCTGTAGATCGCATTGTTCGTGACGTAGATCGCGCCACTGCTGCCCACGGCGACGCCGCCGGGCGCGGTGAGCACACCCGGCACGAGCTCTGTCCGCGTGCCGTCAGGCGCGATGCGAATCAGCGCACCCGTCCAGTCGTTCCCGTTGAAGGCCGCCAGCAGGCCGTTCTTCGCAATCTCGACCACATACAGGCTGCCGTCCGGTCCGAACGTCAGATCGACGATGTGCGTGAAACCCCCGGCGAAGACGGTGGGCGCGCCGCCGTTGACAGGCACTCGATAGATGTTGGCTGCGTCCAGCGGAAACGGGAATCCGGTCAGCTGTCCGACGTAGTAGTTGCCATCTGGGCCGAGCGCCACCGAATCAGGTACCGCATCCATCGGGATCTGTGTTCCCGGCGGAAGGCCAAGGAAGGGCGGCGCGTCAACGAGACGGTTGGCGAAGGTCGCCAGCGCCGTGGTCGTTCCGTTGTCGCGGACCTGGAGCAGTGCGTTCGCACCAGCGTCGGCCACGACTCTCTTTCCTGCCAGCGCGAGAATTCCGTACGGGTTCGAGTCCACCTCGTCGCCGGCGGGATTGCGGTCGGCTTCGGCCTGGCCGAGATCCTGGAGCAACCGCCACTTGCCATCGGGAGTGGCCCGGCCAACCTGCGCCAGCTTCGCGCCGTCAGGCCCGAAGACCGTCTCGCGCGTCCTCGGATCGCCGCCAAACCCGATCGTGAACATCAGGTTGCCGCGCCCGTGCAGCGAAAGAGCGTAGCCGGACCGATGGCGAACATCTGTCCCTCCTCGGTCGCCAGCGACGGCAGGCCGGTCACCACATCGGTCACGTTGCCGTGCGGGGATCGTAGCGGCTGATCGTGCCGCTCTCGCCGTAACAGCGAATACCTTCCGGGGCCGGACCGCAGGCGCCATCACCGCCCCTGCCGGCCTGGGCTATATACAGTGCGCCCTCCGGTCCGAATGCCAGACCTCTCGGATTGTCGAGTCCGGACACGACCACCTGCCACGTGCTGGCGGCGGCTGTGATCAACGGCCGGGTGACACAAAGCGCAACCACACACAACATCAATGCGAACGCTTTCATGGGATTCATTGGTCTCCTGAGGTTGGGAACGCGGGATCGCGAACGTTCATTGTGTCCGATGTCGGCTCGGTTCGATCTCGGCAATACCTGAATCGAGATGGTCGGCGGCGGGGCGACGCTCTACGAGATGGTCACCGGCGTGCGGGCGTTCGCCGGGAACTCGACCGCTGAGATGCTGGCGGCAGTCGTTCGTGATAAGCCGACGCCTCCGGCGGCGATTGGCGTACGCGGCGGTGCCGAGCGATCTGGAAAGAGTCATCCTGCGTTGCTTGGGAAAGACCCTGAGCGGCGCTTCCAGTACAGCTGGCGAGTCTGCGACCTCTCGCTGAACTCCACTGCTCCCGATTTGCCGCCGGGGCCTCACGCGTGTGGTAGCGTGACGAATCATGCGAGCGCTGGCGGTCATCCTCACAACAGTCTGTGCGGTCTCGGCGTGCGCGCACGGAGCCGCGCCACCTATCGGCACCGTCGGCATCTCGCTGGATGATGCCCGCGTAGCCGCCGGCGTTCGCTCGGCCCTTCTCGCTGATCCGGATCTCGGGTTGCGTGACATTGCCGTTGACGTCGACCGAGGCGTCGTGTCGTTGTCGGGCGTCGTGCACACCGCGGATGAGGTCCAGCGCGCGGCAACGGTGACCCAGCACGTGACCGGCGTGCGCGAGGTCAAGTCTGCTCTCAAGGTCGGGTCGTAGCTGACCCCCTCAGCGTGACACATCCCGAGAAGCCAACCATGACCATGCTCGACACAGTCGGCAATTGGGTCGCCCAGGCCGCCGCCTGGTGTGGGGAGCTCTCTCTTTTGCGGCGCGCAGTATCCGCGACGTGTTCCGTCCTCCCTACGAAGTCGGCGAAACGCTGCGGCAGCTGTACGAGTTGGGCGTGCGCTCCGTGCCGCTCATAACGGTCGCCGGCCTGGCGGTCGGGGTGGTGCTCTCGATGCACACCCGCGCGTCGCTCGAGCGATTTGGTGCTGAGGCGATGATTCCGGCCGGCCTGGCCCTGGCGCTGGTCAAAGAGACGGGCCCGCTGACCGCCGGCTTGCTGCTGTCGGGCCGGATTGGGGCCGGCATCGGCGCAGAGATCGGGGCCATGAAGGTCACCGAGCAAATCGATGCCCTCGAGGCGACGGCCGTCGATTCCTTCAAGTATCTCGTGGTCACGCGCATGGTGGCCTGCGTCGTGGCCTTGCCCATCCTCACGACCATCATGAACGGCGCGGGGATCATCGGCGGCTATCTCGCCGAAGCGACCCTCGTGCAGACGTCGCCGCAGCTCTATTTCGATCGCGCCTTTTCCTTAGTGGATTTTGCCGACCTGGTTCCGGCGACGCTCAAGACCGCGGTCTTCGGCTTTATCATCGCGATCGTCTCGTCCTTTCTCGGCATGACCACGACCCAGGGGACCGAAGGTGTGGGCCGCGCCTCGACGCGGAGCGTCGTCATGTCGTCGGTCGTGCTGATCGTGGTCAATGTTGTACCCGTGCGGCTGATCTTCCTGCTGTTTCCCCAGACGGCGTGAGCCCTGATGCCTGACGCAGTGATTCGCTTCGACGCGGTCACGAAGTCCTTTGGTGACCGGCGCGTGCTCGACGAGGTGTCGTTCGAGATTCCACGCGCGACGGCGTTCTGTCTGCTCGGCCGCAGCGGAACCGGCAAGAGTGTCACCCTGCGGCACATCATCGGGTTGATGCGCCCCGATTCGGGCCGCGTTTTCGTGAACGATGACGAGGTCTCGGCGCTCGACAGCCGAGGGCTGTCGCGCATCCGGCAGGGTATGGGCTTTCTGTTTCAAAATGCCGCCTTGTTCGATTCACTGACCGTCGGGGAGAACGTCGCGTTTCCGCTCCGCCGGCATCAGCGCCATCTGTCGGACACCGCTGTCCGCCGCGCCGCCCGCGCCAAGTTGGCGCAGGTCGGTCTGGATGCGGACTACGACAAGATGCCGTCGGATCTCTCCGGAGGGATGCGGAAGCGCGCCGGCCTCGCCCGGGCGATGGCGCTCAGCCCACAGTTGCTGCTGGTCGATGAGCCCAGCGCCGGCCTCGATCCCATCACCGCCGGTGAGATCGATCAGTTGCTCGTTGATCTGAAGCGTCAGCAGGGGACAACGCTGGTGGTGGTCACACACAATATCCCGAGCGCCCGCGCCATCGGCGACGAGTTGGCGCTGCTCGCCGACGGCAAGATTGTCGCGCGCGGGACAGCCGCGATGCTCGACCAAAGCGCGGATCCGCTGGTCCGTGCCTTTATGTGCTCCGAAGGATCTGGATAATGCCTGCAGCCCGATTGATAGGTGTCGGCGTGTTCGTGGTCGGCGGACTGCTGATCTTCGCGCTCGGATTGTTCATGATCGGCGATCGTCGATTTCTGTTCGCCGACCTGTTCGTGGTGAACGCCGAATTCGCTCAGGTCGCGGGTCTGCGGGATGGCGCCGCGGTCCGGGTCAACGGCATGGACGCGGGCGAGGTTATCGACATCGCCATCCCGCCGTCGCCGGCGGGCCGGTTTCGCGTACACATGCGCCTGCGGGAGGAGTTGCGTCCCCTCGTCCGCGTCGACTCCGTCGCTTCGATACGGACCGACGGCATTGTCGGAGGTCGCTATGTCCAGATCGAGGCAGGTTCGGAGCACAGCCCTGCCGTTGACGACGGTGGGGCGATCAAGGGTCGCGAACCGTTCGACTTGGCCGATCTGCTCGACCTGGGTACAAAAACGATCGAGCACGTCAATGTCACGATTGACGAGCTGCGGGTCCACCTCACTGAGGTGGTCGGCTTGATCACCGCGACGGCGACCAATGCCAACGAGCTGGTGACCTCGGTCTCGGCAGACGTTGAGTCGATCGGCCGTACCGGTCGTCGCCTCTCCGAGGAGACCACCCGCATTGTCGAAGGCGTTCGTGCAGGTCGGGGGACGATCGGCAAGCTGGTCAACGATGATGAGCTCTACACCCGCGTGGCCGGGATCGCCGCCGAGGCGGAGCAGGCCGCAAAGACGGCGCGGGTTGCCGCCGATGGTGCCCGTGCTGCGGTCGAGCGGCTGCAGGGGAGCGGTTCCTCGGATGGCGCGGTGCAATCGATTGTCGGCGAACTCCGGCAGACCTTGTCGAGCACCCGTGACGCGATGGCCGATCTCGCCGAGAACACCGAAGCGCTGAAGCGCAACGTGCTGGTCCGCGGGTTCTTCAGCGATCGCGGCTACTACGATCTCAACGCCATCACCGCCATCGACTACCGACACGGGGTGCTGGCGGGCAAACACCGCGAGCCGATACGGATTTGGCTGCGCGGCGACCTGCTGTTCGAGGTCGCGCCAGGCCAGGGGCGAGCCAACGAGACGTTGTCGGCGGACGGTCGCGTGCGCCTCGATCGCGCCATGGGCGAAGTCCTGCGCTATCCGCAAGACACGCCGCTCATCGTCGAGGGCTACGCTGTCGGGGGCAGTCGCGACGTGCTATTTCGTCGGGCGGTCGATCGCGCACGGCAGGTGCGTGAGTACATCATCGCGCGCTATGGCTGGTCCCCGACGCTCGTCGGTGCCATGCCGCTCGGTGAACAGCCGATCGACGGTCCCAATGGCGCCGAATGGGACGGAATTGGCTTGGCGGCCTGGGTCGATCGCCGGACGTTGCGGGCAAAGGAGTGAGGCATGCGAATGGGGACGATCGCCAACTGCCAGTCGCTCCAGATCCGCGAGAGCCACACCCACAACACCCGGTCAGTCGAGGTGAAGCGAAGACGCGGGCGTTCGATCGATGCGCGACGGCCAGCTGGTGTCGGAGCGCGATGATCTCCAAGTGCCTCGCACTCGCTAACTCGTGGGAAGCCCAATCCGTTTCACGAGATCCTGCCAGCGTGGGTCGGAACGGAGCCCGTCGAACATGGGCAGCGTGAGCTCGACGATTCGGAACACTCGCTGCTGATAGGCCTCCCCGAGCCAGTGGAATGCGGATGTCAGATCGCCGAGTCCATAATGGATGACCGCGAAGTCAAAGGGGGAAACGTATTGCCGCCGCGACAGCGTGTGCAGATCCTCCAGGATGCGTTGCGCTTTCAGCCGGTCACCGCCGAGCGCATGGGCGCGCGCGAGCAAGGCGCGGAAATAGGGAGCCGGCGCGAGGTTGACGGCCTTTTCGAGTTCTCCGATCGATGCCGTGAACTGGCCTTTTTGCTCCAGCGATAGCGACAGGAACCACAAGGCGTTCGGATAGTAGGGGTCGATTTCGATGGCCTTCAGACACTGCGCGATCGATTCGTCGTACCGTCGCGCCCGATAGAGCACCAACCCGAAGAAGGCTCGGTTCACGCGCGACATCGGATCCAATTCGAGCCCCCGCGTCATTTCCACAATCGCCTGGTCATGCCGGGCCTGAATGGACATGTAGTCGGCCAGGTGCACGTGGGTCTGCGAATCTCCGGGATTCAATTGCACGGCCCGCATGCACTCGGCTTCCGCGCTAGCCCAATCCCACTCATAGAGCACATGTACAGCGGCCAGGGCGTTGTGAGCGATCGAGAGGGACTCGTCCAGCGCCAGCGCCCTGATAGCGTTCGCTTTCGCTTTGGGAAATAGCTCAGTTGACGGGCCGACGCCGAACACGCCCAGATAGAAGTAAGACTGCGCGAAATTGGCGTGCGCCTGAGCGTAGGCGGGGTCGAGCTCGATGGCCTGAGTGAAACAGCCAATGCTCGTCGCCAGGTCAGCAGGGGTCATCTTGTCGCGATAGAAGATTCCCCGGAGGCAAGCCTCGTACACGCCTGGGGATTGACGTGGCGCGCCGGAACAGAAGGCCGGTCGACCGGCTCCAGGAGCCTATGGATATGGCTGGCGATGTCGGTCGCGATGTCAGCTTGCAATTGCAGGACATCCCGCAATTCGCGCTCGTATCGTCCGGACCACAAATGCCGATCGGTCGGCGCATGGATCAATTGCGCCGTGATCCGGACCTTTTGATCCGATCGCGCGACTGATCCCTCCACCACGCCATCGACCCGCAGCTCTCTGGCGATCGAGGGCAGAGACTTGCGCACTCCTTTGTAACGCATCACCGAGGTCCGCGAGATGACCCGCAACGAGCTGACCATGGTGATGGCGGTGATCAGTTCCTCGGTCATGCCATCGGAGAAATACTCCTGGCCGGGATCACCGGTGTGATTGTCCAACGGCAGGACCGCCAGCGAGTCGATGCGCGGAACTGGTTGCGGGACTGGACGGCCGGGCACCCGCCCGGTATTGCCACTACCGACCGGACGGCCCTCGACCGGAGCTATGAATCGGTACCCCCGGTGCGGGAGCGTTTCGATGAATCGCGGCTTGTCGGCGTCGTCCCTCAGCACGTCGCGGAGCCGGTTGATGGCCTTGTTGAGACCGCGATCGAAGTCGACAAAGGTGTTGTCCGGCCAGAGCTTTCGTGTGAGTTGCTCCCGCGTCACCAGTTCGCCGGCGTGCTCGAGCAGGAGCATGAGCACCTGCAGTGGCTGTTCCTGCAGCTTCACCCTGGAACCCTGGCGGCGGAGCTCGCCCGAGCGCGGATCGACTTCGAACACCCCAAACGGATTGGCTCCAGAAATCCTCCTCGGGGAGTCGGGGAGTATACATCCAGGTTCCTCCCGTCTGTCAGGTTCAGCGACGCGTCAATCTCGCCGTAACCCCGTGATTTGCCGATGCTTGCCAGGGAAGAGACGCGCCACACGCAAAGAATCTCCCCGCCATTTCCCTGAAGCGTCCCGAGGACTACTGTGCACTCGGCACCTAAAAGGAGGTCCAATGCAGCAAAAGTCTCTGCCGGGAATCTTGATCGCCGCGATTCCGGTGGTGTGTGGCGTCCTGGGAGCGGGCGTTCTTGTCGTGGCGCAGCAGAACGGTTCAGCGGCCCCGCACGCTCAATTCAAAATCTGTTCGAACCGGACGCTCGCTGGCGACTACGGAAGCAGCAGCGAAGGCGTGTTGCTGCCGGCGCCGGATTTGTCGCTGGAGTTCCGGGGGGTGACCATCACCCGTTTCGATGGCCGGGGCAATCTGACATGGATTGAGCACACGGTCATCAATGGGGAACCTGTCCACCCCGGTTGGACGTCGGCGACCGGAACCTACACCGTCGCTGCGGATTGCACGGGTACCATGGTGGTCAATACACCCAACAGTCCGGCGCCGCTCAACCTGGTGTTCGTGGTGGTGAAAAGCGGGAGAGAGCTTCGCGCCGTGCTCGAAGCACATGCGATCCTCAGTGTGTTCATGAAAGTCGATTGATGGAGCGGCACGTAGGTCGCTCGGTGCGTGAGTGAACGACGGGACATTCTCGACAGAAGGCTGCCTCGGCGACGCCATCGTTCGCCTGGCTCGCGGAGGACGTGGGTAACCTCAATGGATCCAACGCGTGCGGTGTTTTCAGTAGCCACAGGCGCATGCTCAGGACTCCGGCGGGTCAGGGCGGTCAGCTCAACTAATGAGAAGAAGCTAGAGTCTTGACCTTCGCCGTCTGTGGACTAATGCCCGGACATGGGAGCGCACGCGGGACCTCATCGCTTTTCCGAGTGCATATCTGGATCGAAGTCGTCGATGATCCACGCGTCCGACGTCTCCTCGGCAAGGGCGCAGATGATCGCCTGCCGATCAGGAGTGAGGCTGCACGACCCTCGCTTCAAATATCCGCTCGGAAACGAGCCGATAGGCTCTACTCGTGACGTCCGTAGAGAGACTCGCACGAGCGCGCTCGTCGAGTTGGGCGCTTTGAAGGGCTGGACTGCCTGCAAAGCATAAATCCATTCCCCATCCTGTGACCATCCAATGGGGGCCAGGTTCGGTGCTAGGAACCGTGGCTCGCGTGAGGGCCAGGACAGAACGTAGAGTCCCGACCTGCTCGTGATCCAGAAGATGGCCACCTGCTCGTTATCCGGCGAGAAGTGCGGATAAGAAGCATATCCCCCGAAGTCCGGGCGCATCAGCAATTCCTCGTGCCCGTTTGCCAGATCCCGAATGCGGTAATTCGCGCCGTCCGGCGTTTGCCAGGCAAGCCGGCCATCGGGAAGCCACGCAAGGTTAGTCGGGTTTGCTGTCACGGCGTCTGGTACCTCAGCCGCCCCGAGACCATCAGCATCACTGGTCCAGACTCGATATTGGTTCGTGTGACTCGACACGAACGCAAGTCGCCGATCCTTGGGAGACAGGACGCCGATAGTGCCTGACGTGATTTGGAATGGTTCGCCACCGTTGGCCGGAAACCTCACGACGTGGCTGTTCGATCCCGTCCCCTGCGAGGCGAGAATCCACTGTCCGTCTGGCGAGACTCGCGGAGCCTGCAGCAGCGAGGTGCCCCGCGTCAACGGCACCGCGGGCTGGGTGGGCATCCGCAGATCGAAACGCCAGATGTTGGAGGAGGCGACCTGGCGTGAATACAACATCCGGTCACCGCGGTCGGAGACACGGCAACTTCGGCCGGCCACCCGGTCGACGACGCTCGTGACGACGACGCTGCGCAGCTCGCGTGAGCTCGAGGGCGTCAATCTGAGAATCTCGGTCGCGTCGTCTCGCTCCCTGAGCGCGTATATCGTGCCTGTCGCCGGAGAAGAGCAGATGGCGTGAAGCGGATGCGTGTCCGAGGACCGTCGCCGCGCGTCCTTGCCTTCGGGCGTTGTCGACCAGACAGCGTATGCACCGCTGTCCTCGTGTGAAAGGGCGAGAACGCGATTGGTCACGCGGTTCCAGTCCAGCCCAATCAGCCAGCGGAAGCCCTGAAAGTAGACCGTTCGGCTTCCACTGCCGTCGATGGCGCTGATCTGATACCCGTCCATGTCCTCCATCGAATGGACGAACTCGGCTTCGTTGGGACCGGGTGCGATATATGCGCTCGCGCCCCGAACCACCTGTCGCGGCGGCCCGCCGAACCGCGAGAGTCGCCACATATCCCCGTGCGTAAGGCCGAGAAGCAACTGCGAGCCGTTTGGCAGCCACCGCAGCGCCCACAGGTTCGTACCTTTCCAGATCTCGAAGGACTGATCACCGGTGAGATCACGAACGAACACTCGGACCTCACTGTCCACACCCGACGCGTAGGCCACTGTCTTGCCGTCCGGCGAAAGGTCTGCGGCCCGCACGTCGCCGGCAAACGTGACCTTCGTGAAGCGGGCATCATGCCTCGCAGGTGTGGGCTGCCCTGCAGCTGCTCTCTGCCAGAGAGCAACACCGGCGGCCCGCCAACAGCACGACCGCCGCCGTGGTCAACCCTCGACGATCTCCAGGCCGAGCTTTCGCTGCCGATCCTGTGGGTGTGTCCTCCGGGCGCTATCCAGCGCAATTGGTCGGCAATGTCGCTTGCGCTTTGCCACCGGTCGTCGGGATTCTTCGCGAGGCACTTCCGTACCAGCCGCTCGAGGCTGCGCGGCGTGCATGGCTCATCGTCGGTTATCGGTGGCGGCTCCCGTTCGAGAATGGCCGCGATGAGGCCGGCTTGAGAGTCAGCCGTGAATGCGCGCCGTCCTGTTGCCATTTCGTAGACGATGGCGCCCAGCGCGAAGATGTCCGCCCGCGAGTCGATACTCCGGCCTTCGAGCTGTTCTGGTGCCATGAATGGCATCGTGCCGACGAGCGTCCCTTCTCCGGTTGGTGACGCGGCGGTGACGGTGCTGGCGCGGTCGACGTCAGACGCGGCGGTCCACGGTTGGAACCTCGCCAGTCCAAAGTCGAGCACTTTCACGCCGCCACGCGTCAACATGATGTTGCCCGGCTTGAGATCCCGGTGAACGATCCCTCCACGTTGCGCGGCCGCAAGCGCCTCCGCCAGTTGCGTTGCGATGCTCAGGGTCTCGTCGAGCGGCAGGGCCGCGTGCGCAGCCATCCGGCTGGGCACGTCGCCGCGCAGCGAGCGCTGCTTCTGGCGGGAGATCCGGGTGTCTAGGGTCTCCCCCTCGAGGTACTCCATCACTAGGAAATCGGTACCCTCGAGGTGACCCACGTCGTACAACGTGCAAATATTCGGGTGTGACAGCTGTGCGATGGCGCGCGCCTCACACTGGAAGCGCTCGCGCACAGCGGAGCTGGGTGTTTCCCGGCTGCGTATGACCTTAATAGCGACAGCCCGATCCAGTCGCGTGTCACGTGCGCGATAGACTTCGCCCATCCCCCCCGACCCGAGCGGCGTTTCGATTTCGTACGGTCCGAGGCGCGTTCCTCGGATCAGCGTCATGGTGTTGTCGGGACGCATAACGAAGCTTCAGTCGGAGGACGTTCGCAAAATCACTACCAAATACGGGCCGAGTCAAATCCGGGCGCGAACGTCATTCCCGCGCGGGCGTTCTACACGATTGGTCACGTGTAGCGCCATAGTGATAGTCGGACGTTTGCACCGGGAGCGGACCCGCGCGCACGAGCGGGCGCTACGGATCCACAGAAGCATCGCATTCGTCCCGAATCCAAGGCTGGTGTCACCTGTCTCAGAAATCGTCCCTTGGGGGAGACACCCGGCTGAGGCCGTCTGGCCGTCCAGCCATCCTGCGGCGCTGCGAGCCGGTAGGTCGATCGACGCTGCCTCCAATGTGGCGCTCGTGCGGCGGGCTGCTCGACCGCTGAAATTTCTTACTTCAGCAGTAACTAAATGACTCCACAGGTTGTTGGTCGAAGCAATTGTTCGCTTCTCACGCGGCAGCCGTTCTGAATGGCGCGGGCCGCGCGTTGGTCCGCTCATAGGAGAACGCGATGGCGGCACCTCTCGTGGACTGGCACATCGGGCGGATGCCGCTCGTCATCACGTGCCCTCATGACGGCCGGGCCAAGCCTCCTGGCGTTCCGGAGCGGCGAGACGACCAGGCTGGCTGCCTGACCAAGAAGCAGGCGGACCTCTCGACGTGGACGATTGCACTCGGGCTCTCGTCCGCCGTGGAAGCCCTCATGGGCCTCGAACCCTCGATGGTCGTGGCGCGCTTCCATCGCCGCTACATCGACGCGAATCGGCCGGCGAAATGCGCGTTCGTTGCCCGCGAGGCCTTCCAAGTCCAGAAGAGACGAAAGCCGTGTCGGTGCCACGCGTTGACGGTTCCGGCTTCACGATGTGCACGGCCGAACGCCAGCCGTGCCATGACCGTGAGAGCCACGTTGATGGTAGGCACAGCTTCAGCGTCGCCTCTCGGCAAGGATCAAACTACCCCAGCGGCGACGTCTCGTTTCGACGTCCTCCCCATCTTCACGAAGTGAGCGTTCACTACGGCCCGACTTGAGCAGGACGATGCCAACGACGACAAAGCCGATACCGCTGATCCTGGCGAGCGATGCGCTCTCGCCCAACAGCCAGACGCTCAAGACGAATGCCGTCACGGCCTCGAGCGCCAGCACGAGGGCGTACGTGAAGGCCATCGACTCGTGTCGCATGGCCAGCGCCTGCAACGCCGAACCGAGCGCGAACAGACCAAACATCACCGCGCTCGGACCGAGCACCGTCAGGCCATGTGAGAGCTTCGTGAAATAACCGGCGACGCTGAAGCACAGGGCAGCGAGCGCGGCAAGAGCGGTGACCATTCAGCCTCCAGTATCGACGGCTGGCTCACCGTCGACTACTTCCCGTAAGCATGATCCAGTAAGCGCACAAATGACGACGCCGTCATGGCTGCCCGGCGACGCTGTATCGAGACTGCGACAAAACAATACGACGGCCCAGCCCTCTACATAGCACGGGCCGCCATCCCAGGCTATTGCTCAAAAACGCATGCTGGATCGGTAGCGCCCCGTCAGGATCTCGTTGAAGCCGCGGCGCAGATGGTTGGACGCATTTACGTCGGGCTTGCGAGATCGTTCATTTCACGGATGTCTGCGCGCCCCTCAAGTCCTACTGCTTGATTGACTCGATCAACATCCGCGGGGCGTGTCCTTGGTCGCCGGGCTCGGGACGAGCTTCCTCGCGCACATTCGGCTGTTGATTACATTTTCCGGCCGGCTGTGCCGTAACGGCTCAGCGTTGAGGACGTTCGACCAAAACGGCCTCCGCTTCCTCCGCGGATACCGCCATTAAGCTCAGTATTCGCAGACGTTTCGGGCCGCCTTAGGATCCTTGGGCGCGTACCGGTACGGCGCTTGCCTTCCTCCACACACGGTCGTCGTCCGCGCTCTCGTGGTCCCGCACGGGGCGGGCTCGGCGATGCTTCAGTGGGGGTCTTTCGACATGAAAGCATTGGGCGGTTTGCAGTCTGGTACGGCAACCGTGGGCCTTGACGAGTCGCTCGAGGACTCTCTCACGAACGACTTCGCTGAAGGTTGGGGTGACTCCCTGACCGCGGCACTGCTGGAAGCCGCGGCGAATGGAGTGTCATTTGCCACGCCAGGCCACCGCTGCGGCCGAAGCTGCAGGATCGTCCTCAGCGCGACTGCCGCTGACTCAAGTGTTTAGCGAAGGAGAGCGCCTGCTCGCAGGCGCTTTCCAGCTCGATCACAGCACCTCGGTGACCGAGCTGGGGAGTCTCTTCGTTCGCCGCGAGGATAAGCCACTCAACCGTCTGAAGCGTACGCTCGCACGCGCGTATGGTGTCCCTTGGAGTTTTCCCTCCACCCAAGGCACGACCGCCCTCAACATACTCGCGCTTCTGAGCGCCTGTCCGGCGGGTGGCCGCATCCTGGTGAACCGCGACGCCCATAGCTCGGTGACCGCGGCTCTAATTCACGGCGCGTTTCATCCAACCTACGTCGCGCCGGCATACGACTCTAACCTCGGGCTGTGGAGAGGGCCGACGCTCAACGACGTGCGGTTGGTCCTTGACCGCGAGCCCATCGACTGCGTGGTGCTGACGTCGCCGAATTACTTCGGCATCGTCGGAGAGCTGGCGGAGATCATCAGCCTGACGCACGCTCGAGGTATTCCGATTGTCGTAGACGCGGCCCACGCACCACATTTCCACTTCTGCAGCGACCTGCCCCCGGGGGCCGAGGACCTCGGCGCTGACTTCGTAACCCAGTCGACCCACAAAGTGGCCAGCGCGCTGTCCCAAGGAAGCCTGCTTCTCATCAACAACGAACGCCTGATAGAGCCCCTCTACGAGCATGTGAACGATCTCGGGTTTGTCAGTACCTCATTCTCCTATCCAATCCTCGCGTCGCTTGAACTGGGCGTGCGCCAACTCGCATTGAGTGGTGACGTGTTGTGGACCGACGCGATCGCGCGCGCGCAGGCTTTTCGAGCCGCCTCCCGACGGCTGCCGGGCGTCACCTGCTTTGGCGACGAAATGATCGGAACGCCGGGGTTTAGTGATTTTGATCCGACCCGAGTCACGCTGGACGTCTCAGAGAGCGGCCTCACCGGCTTTGCAGTCGCGGCCGCGCTGACTAAAGAGCGGATCTATCCCGAGATGGCGACGCTTCAACACGTTCTCTTTCTTTTGACACCGGGCAGCACCCAACAAGACATCGAGCGGGTGATGCGCGCTCTTAAAGGCATCTTGGCGAAGGATCGACCTCACGCGATTTTTTCAGCGCCTGCACCCCCGCCACTTCCGCTTGTCGCCGTGATTCCACGGGAGGCCAAGTTTGCTCGGAAGCGGGCTATGACTCTTCGCGAGGCAGTGGGGGAGGTGTCGGGCGAGACGATTGCGACATATCCGCCAGGGGCGCCAATCATCGCCGCGGGCGAAGTCGTTTCGGGGGAAGCGGTCGAATACCTCCAATGCATGAAACGTAACGGAGCTGTGCTTCGGGGGGCGTCAGATCCGGCCTTTCAGACTATGAAGGTGTTGTCATGAACCTACAAACGACGCGTCAGCGCCGCTGCTTGATGATGACTGGCGCGACGACGCTGCTGCTTCTTCTGATGTGCGCCATTCCCGTCGGCGCGCAAACTAGCGGCAGCGGTGCGCCGACACCGGAGCTCGCTGATCTCTCCATCGAAGAACTGGCCGCATTGAAGATTGACTCCGTCTACGGGGCGTCACTCTACATTCAAAAAGTAACCGAGGCCCCCTCTTCAATCACCATCGTTACGGCAGATCAGATTCGCAAATTCGGATATACGACGCTGGCGGGAATTCTGCGCAGCGTGCGCGGATTTTACGTTACCTACGATCGTAACTACAGTTTCGTTGGTGTCCGAGGTTTCTCGCGGCCCGGGGACTACAATTCCAGAATCCTCCTGCTGATCGACGGGCACCGCATGAACGACAACGTGTTCGGCGGAGCGCTCTTCGGCACGGAGTTCCCGTTGGACATCGATCTGATTGATCGTGTCGAGATCATCAGGGGTCCGGCCTCGTCGCTCTACGGGACGAGTGCGTTCCTCGCCGTTATCAACGTCATAACGCGCACGACCGACGCCTCTCTGTGGACTGAGGCCTCAGGATCACTAGGTAGCTTCGCCAGCAAGAAGGGACGCGTCAGCTATGGCCAGCGGTTCGGAAACGGCGTTGGCATGCTGGCGTCAGTTTCCGCGTACCACAGCGATGGACAAAAGGCGCTGTATTTCAATGAATTTGACAGTCCCGCGACGAACAATGGCATCGCGGAGGACGCCGACTCGGACGAGTTTAAGAAGCTATTCGGGCGGGTCACGTGGGGCCATTTTAGACTGCAGGCTCTGTACGGAACGAGAGCCAAAGCCATTCCAACTGCCTCATTCGACACGGTATTCAACGACCCGCGCTCACGAACTGTCGAGAAACAGGGTTTCCTCGATTTGCAGTACGACAGACGGCTCGGAAGCGCCTGGCAGCTCGCGTCGAGGGTGTACTACGACCGATACGGCTACGATGGCGACTATGTCTTTGATCTCGGAACTGAAGATGACCCTCAACGGGTCGTGAACAAGGACTTCGCGCGTGGCAACTGGTGGGGGGCAGAGCTGAATGTCTCGCGCAAACTTGGCGGCCGGCACCGCGCTGCCTTCGGCGCAGACTATCGAAACAACCTGCGCCAGGATCAGTCCAACTACGATCAGGAGCCGTTCGTTCCATATCTCGATGATCGCCGTCAGTCGACGATCTGGGCCGTCTACGCTCAGGACGAGATCTCGCTGCACGAAAAACTGATGCTGAATCTCGGTCTGAGGCACGATCACTATCAGTCGTTCGGAGGGACCACGAATCCCAGGATGGGCGTGATCTACAGCCCCTGGAAAGCGACGACACTCAAGCTGCTCTACGGCGAGGCCTTTCGTGCGCCGAACGCCTACGAACTGTTCTGGAGCCAGAGCGGCGTGACGAAGTCGAATCCGCTCCTTCAACCGGAGACAAACCAGACCGCCGAGATCGTGATGGAGCGGTACCTGCGTCAGCAGATTCGGTTCACCGCCACCGCGTTTCACTACACGATCAACGATCTCATCACGCAGGAAACGGATCCGGCGGATGGCCTTCTCGTTTACAACAACATCGACCAGATCAACGCCAAAGGGCTCGAACTCGAGGCCGAGGGCACGTTTCCGAGCGGTCTGGTGACACGGATCAGCTACACCACGCAGGACGCGAAGAATGAATACACCGGAATGGACCTGACGAACTCGCCGCGGCATCTGGTGCAATTCAATGTCCAGCGGCCGTTCCTTCATGAGCGCGTCGTCGCCGGCCTCGAGTTCCAGTACATCAGCAAGCGACGGACGATCTCTGGGCCCTATGTGCCAGGCCTCTTCGTCCCCAACCTGACCCTCATCAGTCAGAAGCTCCCACGCGGCTTAACACTGTCGATGAGCCTCTACAACGTTGGTAACCACGCCTACGGGGATCCGGGATCGGAGGAGCATCGGCAGAACACTATCGTTCAGGACGGTCGGAGCTTCCGCGTGAAACTCACGTACACGTTCGGTCGTACGAAGTAGATCCGAGCACGTGAAAGTGAATCTCATGCGATTCCGTGGGGGCGCCGTGAAATCGTTCGCCATCACGATGGTGATGATGACCGGGGTGATCCTCGGGTCGGCGGTGGCGTCGGCGCGGCAGGCGCGCGCGGACGTTCCCCCGGAATACATGATCAAAGCGGCGTATCTCCTGAATTTCGCGAGACTGGTGGAATGGCCGCGAGATGCGTTTACCAGCGTGGACTCGCCGGTAACGATTGGGATTGTTGGTACTGATCCCTTTG
This sequence comes from uncultured Acidobacteriota bacterium, assembly GCA_963773005.1. Classification (GTDB taxonomy): domain Bacteria; phylum Acidobacteriota; class Vicinamibacteria; order Vicinamibacterales; family 2-12-FULL-66-21; genus DATBJJ01. The sequence goes on along the minus strand of CAVYZR010000004.1, from coordinate 416,627 downwards.
GTGACGCCCTCGAACAGACGGTCGAAGGCAAGCGCATCAACAACCGCCGCATTGACGTGCAACGGCTGCAGTGGAACCAGGATTTGCGGCGATGCCAAATTGTCTTCATCAGTTCCACCGACAGCGCCCGAATCGGCGAGCTCACTACTCGTCTCGCCGGTCTACCCGTCCTCATCGTCGGCGAAGCTCGGCAACTCGCCGCGCGCGGAGCCACGATCAACTTCACAATTGAGGATGACCGGGTGCGATTTGAAGTGAACGTAGAAGCCGCACGGCGTGCGCGGTTGACTGTCAGTTCGCAGATTCTGCGGGTTGCAACAATCGTCAAGGAAAAGTGAGATGACTTTCCGAGGCCTTTCAATCAAGCGAAAGCTGATGCTCATCACGATGGTGACGAGCTCGCTGGCGCTGTTGATCGCGTCAGTCGGGTTCCTCCTGTACGATTTAGCTTCATTCCGGGCTCGGATGAGCCACGATCTGATCACTCAAGCGGAAATTCTCGGAACGACCAGTATCGGCCCGCTTGCCTTCCAGGATGAAAAGGCCGCGAGCGACATTCTGGCGGCGCTCAAGGCCAAGGACGACACGGTAGCGGCGGCAATCTACGCACCGGATGGGACCCTGTTCGCCGCCTATCGACGCGAGGATGCTCGGACATACCAACTGCCGTCTCGGCCAGAGAAGAGTGGCTTTCAGTTCGCCGACAACCACATGGAGGTGTTTCACACGATTCGACTGCAGGGTGAAGCGCTCGGCACTCTCTATATCGCGTCGGACACGAGACACCTCTCCGCCCGCCTGACCCGGTACACCGGCATTGTCGCGGTCCTGATGCTAGGTGCTGCGCTTGTCGCGTTCGTGTTGTCGTCACGACTCCAAACGGTCATCTCGGAACCTATTCTGGCTCTCGAACGGACCATGCGGAGCGTCTCCACTCAAAAGAACTTCGCGGTGCGGGCGGAGAAGACCAGTGATGACGAAGTCGGGGAGCTCATCGAGGGCTTCAACGCCATGCTCGCTGAGATCCAGCAGCGCGACGAAGCGCTGCAAGGGGCGAACGAGGATCTCCAGACGCGCACACATGAACTGGAGCAGGAAATTACCGAGCGGCTGCGAGCTCAGGAAGAGCTCAAAGAACTGAATGCCACGCTCGAGCAGCGTGTCGCAGAACGGAGCGCCGCCGCTGAACAGCGCACCGTGGAGCTCGCGCGATCGCAAGAGGCGTTGGAAAAGCAGACTCGCATTCTGCAGTCGATCCTCGACAGCATGAGTGAGGGCGTGATTGTGGCTGATGAGGAGGGCCGCTTCATTCTCGTCAATCCGGCGGCGGAGGAGATCCTTCGAGTCCGGCTGACGGACGCGCCGACCGATGAGTGGGCGTCACGCTACGGGTTTTACCTACCCGACATGATCACGCCGTATCCGACGAACGCATTTCCGCTCGTGCAGGCGATTCGAGGGCACGCCGTGGAAGCGGCCGACGTCTTTGTCTCACACGCTGCGGTGCCAGAGGGGATCTGGCTCAGCCTCAACGCCACACCTCTGAAGGATGAAGAGGGGGTCCTGCACAACGGTGTGGCAGTGTTTCGCAACATCACCGTTCACAAGCGCGCCGAGGAACAGCTGCTCAAGGCAAAAGAAGCCGCTGAGAACGCAAACCGCGCCAAGAGCCAATTTCTGGCGAACATGAGCCATGAGCTCCGCACACCGTTAAACGCGATCATCGGCTACAGCGAGATGCTGCAGGAACAGGCACTCGCGTCCGCGCAAGACGAGTCGGTGGCCGATCTCCAGAAGATTCATTCCGCCGGAAAGCATTTGCAGTCGCTCATCGATGACATCCTCGACCTGTCGAAGATTGAAGCTGGCAAGATGGATCTGTTCATCGAGAACTTCGACGTGGCGGGCATGATCGACGATGTTGTGATCACGATTCAGCCGCTGGTGGAAAAGAGCGGTAACACTCTGCAGACAGAGTACTCCGAGGCGCTCGGCCAGATGCGCGGCGACATGACGAAGGTCCGGCAGATTCTGTTCAACCTGCTCAGCAACGCCTGCAAGTTCACACGTAACGCGACGATCTCGCTCACAGCTTCACGCCGAGTGACCGACAATCGGGAGTGGGTGCACTTCCGAGTCAGCGACACAGGAATCGGCATGACGCCCGAGCAGGTCGATCGACTGTTTCAGGAATTCACGCAGGGCGACGCTTCGACGACACGAAAGTACGGAGGAACCGGTCTCGGCCTGGCCATCAGCCGGCGCTTCTGCGAGATGATGGATGGAGATATCGCGGTCGAAAGTTCCCTCGGTGAAGGGTCGACTTTTACCTTCCGGATTCCTTTGACGACCGACTCTGTGTCTACCGATTCCTCTCATCCCTCGAAGATCGCCACGGCGCTGCAACCCGCGCACTCGCGCGCTGACACGATCCTGGTAATTGATGACGACCCGTTAGTGCACGACCTGATGACGCGCGTGTTGGGGAAGGAAGGCTTTCGCGTGGTATGTGCGGCGTCGGGCAAGGAAGGACTCGCCCTTGCCAAGTCGCTGCGACCGGTCGCGATTACTCTCGATGTCGTCATGCCAGGGATGGATGGTTGGGCGGTGCTGACGGCCCTCAAGGGTGATCCCGACCTTGCCGAAACGCCGGTCGTGATCGTCACGATGACCGACGACCGTCAGATGGGATATGCCCTGGGGGCGGCGGACTATTTGAACAAGCCAGTTGACCCGGTCCGGCTCACGAGCATCCTGCGACGGTTCGCGTCGGAGATCGTGTCCCCATCGCTATTGATCGTCGACGATGACGACGCGATGCGCGAATCGACGCGTCGCCTTTTGAACCGAGAGGGCTGGGACGTCTGTGTCGCTGTGAATGGGCGCGACGCGCTGGCCCGACTGGCGGAGCGAATCCCTAACCTGATCCTCTTAGATCTCATCATGCCCGAGATGGATGGGTTCGATTTCATCGGACGGCTGCGAGAGACCAGCGCGTGGCGGGACATTCCGGTGGTCGTTCTGACGGCCAAGGACATCGACGAGGGCGAACAGTCGCGGCTTCATGGCTCTGTCGCCAGAATTCTGCGCAAAGCTGCATGTCGCCGCGACGAGTTACTCCACGAAGTGCGGCAACACGTCAAAGCGTACCTCCATGCCCAGACCGCTGGGGTCCGGTGACGTATGCCGAGAATTTTGATTGTCGAAGACAACGAGATGAATCGGGACATGCTGACCCGTCGGCTGCAGAGCAAGGGGTATCACGTGATCACCGCCGCTGATGGGAGCAACGGAATCGTTGTCGCCCAGACGGACGCACCCGATCTGATCCTGATGGATATGAGCCTGCCAGAAATGGACGGCTGGGAAGCGGCGCGGCGGCTCAAATCCGATCACTCGACACAGCACATCCCGGTCATTGCGTTGACCGCTCATGCAATGTCCAGCGACCGTCAGAAAGCTCTCGAAGCGGGCTGCGACGAGTACGAGACCAAGCCAGTCGAGTTTCCACGTCTACTCGCCAAAATACGAGCCATGCTGGAACTGTGAGGAGTTCAGACTATGAGTGCTTCGCCTGGTACTTTGCTCGTGGTCGACGACAACGAGATGAACCGCGACATCCTCTCACGCCGCCTGCGTAAGCATGGCTACGACGTCGTGACGGCAGTGGGCGGTGCGGATGCTCTGGCGATGGTGGACGCTCAGGAATTCGCGTTGGTGCTACTCGACATCGAGATGCCGGGACTCAGCGGCCTCGAGGTGCTGAAGATGTTGCGCGAGCGCCGCTCGACCATCCAGCTGCCGATCATTATGGTCACCGCCCGCCAAGAAAGCGCAGATATTGTTAACGCCCTGAACTGTGGGGCGAACGACTATCTCACCAAGCCGGTCGACCTCGCGATCGCGGTGGCGCGCATTCAAACGCAACTCGCCCGCAAACAGGCAGAAGCCGCGCTCCAGGAAAGCGAGGAGCGGTATGCGCTCGCCGCCAAGGGCGCGAATGATGGGCTCTGGGACTGGAATCTGAGGACTAACGAGATTTACTTTTCTGCGCGGTGGAAGCAGATGCTTGGTCTCTCCGATGAGGCCGCGAAGTGTAACCCGGACGATTGGTTTGCGCGGGTGCATCCGGAGGACACGGACCGCCTGATGGCCGACGTCGCTGCTCATCTCGACGGTTTGACGCCGCAACTGGAAAGCCAGCATCGCGTGTTGCATTCGGACGGCGGCTATCGCTGGATGCTGAGTCGAGGCGTCGCCGTTCGTAACCTCGAGGGCAAGGCGTATCGGATGGCCGGCTCCCAGACTGATATCACAGAAGGCAAAGTCTCGGATCCGCTGACCGGATTGCCGAACCGGATTCTTTTCCTCGACCGTCTTGGCCGCTCCATTGAGCGCGCCACACGCCATGGCGAAGCGTTCGCGGTTTTGTTTCTCGATTTGGACCGATTCAAGCTGGTCAACGACAGTCTCGGACATCTGGCGGGTGATCGCTTTCTGATCGCAATTGCAGAGCGGTTGGAACGGAGCGTACGGGCAGTAGACACGGTCGCGCGAGTGGGGGGACAGCATACGATTGCCCGACTCGGGGGGGACGAGTTTACGATCCTTCTCGAGGGAGTCAAGCACGTCAGCGATGCGGTTCGCGTCGCTGAGCGCATTCAGGACAATCTGAAGCGGCCGTTCCAGCTTGAAGGCCATGAAATCTTTACGTCAGCGAGCATCGGCATCGCGACCAGCGAAACCGGCTATGACGCGCCCGAAGATCTATTGCGCGACGCTGACACGGCCATGTACCAAGCGAAGGCGTCGGGTAAGGCACGATGCGAGGTATTCGATGCCGACATGCGCGAACAGGCGATCGCGCGCCTCGATCTGGAGACGGATCTGCGAAGAGCCGTTGAACGCAAAGAGTTTCAGCTGCACTACCAACCCATCGTGTCGTTCAAAACTGGACTGCTGGCTGGATTCGAAGCACTGATTCGTTGGCGCCACCCGAGCCGGGGCCTGGTGGAGCCGGCGCGCTTCATCCAGGTAGCAGAGGAAACGGGTCTTATCGTTCCGATTGGGTCGTGGGTGATTGGCGAAGCGTGTCGACAGTTGCGCGCCTGGCACGTGGAGCTGCCATGGACTGCTGGCCTTTCCGTACACGTCAATCTGTCCGGCAAGCAATTCATTCAGTCCGACCTCGCTGACGAGATCGCGGTAGTGCTTCGCGAGACGGAGTTGCCGGCCTCAAATCTGAGCCTCGAGATTACCGAAAGCGCGATCATCGAAAATCCCACCGCGGTCGTGGCAATCCTCGAACAATTGAAGGTTCTGGGAGTGCAAATTTCCATCGACGACTTCGGCACTGGACATTCATCGCTTAGTTACTTACATCGGTTCCCGATCAACTCCCTGAAGATCGACCGCTCATTCGTCAGCTCGATGTCGTCCGAACAATCCGGTATTGTCACCGCGATTATTGGACTGGCGCACGCTCTGAAGCTCGAGGTCATAGCCGAGGGGGTAGAGACAGCCCCGCACCTTGCACAGCTCACTGAGCTCGGCTGTGAGTATGGGCAAGGATATCTCTTTGCTAAGCCCCTCGACGCATCGCATGCGCGGCAGTTGTTGGAGACCGCGACTGATTCCCCGCTGGACGCTGGGTCCAGCGTGCGGGCGTTCGCGGTGTAGCCAGCCGCGATCTCGTGAGTGCATCGATGCCGGTTGATACGAAGCTGCCAAGGTAAGAAGGCTTGAGCCACATGCAGCACCCGCAATCCGCAAACGCATGGGACAGCCTGGCCGAAGGGCTCGAGCGTCGCGGCGAGGTCAGCGAGGCGCTTGCTGCCTATCGAAAGGCAGTCGCTCTCGCCGAGGCGCAACAGCTCCCAAACGTGGAGGCACTTCGCAAGCATCTCGTACGCCTCGAGACCATCAAGAAATAGAGCCCTCCAACGCATAGCGGACGTGCCACGGGCCTGATCTGCCTCTCGTCGCGAACCATGCTGAACGCTGACCTTCCGCCTGAACAATGACGAGACCGGGCTCTTTGCGTTTCACGACGGCGACCTCGAGGATCAAGTCGTTCGTGCCCTGATCACCTGTGCGTCGCTTCAGTGTTGCGCGGCTTTTAGAACGTCCGCCCCTCCTCCAGTTCCTCACGCAAGCCCACAGCCACGGCTATCTGGCAGCAGCCGGGCGCCGGCCGAGTGTTCAGGTCGCCGAGTTCCTTTGGTTTCCATTGTCCAACGGTCGGTGTGTACGGCGCGATCACAGATAGGGCCGATTTCCAATCAGTGCAAACGAGAGTAGGGTTGGAACACAGCTGAGCACGCGAGCCGGACGGCCCGATGAGCTGGCTCCCTGGTCAGCCACGTCCTGACAGGACGCACGCAGCAGCCAGCAGAGTCATGAAGAGGATCGCGTTGACTCTTTTCGCGCCGCCCAGTGGCTGGCCAAGTCCAGTGGCTGGGCAAGTAATGACCCGACGGCGTATAGAGGTACAACCGTGAGAAAAATCCTGTCGTTCGCGCTGTTTCTTTTCCTGGGCCTCTCCGCGACCGGCTCCGTGGGATTGACCCTCGCCCAGGGCGGTGCAGTCGTTGGGAGAGAAGCGCTCGAACGGGGCGCCCTCGACTGGAGGTTCCCCGGGGAGTACCAGAGTCACGAGGCCATGTGGATGGCGTGGCCGACGTTCGAGAACAAGGCGGGCTTTCCCGCCACGGAGCCGATGAGCGACATGATCCGCGCCATGCGCGGACACGTCCAGGTGAACCTCGCGGTGCAGGACGAGGACGATGAAGCCGTCGCCAGGAGCGTGCTCACCGACGCAGGAGTGTCGCTCGACCACGTCCGTTTTTTCCACATCGAGCACGGCGACATCTGGGCTCGGGACATGGGGCCTCAGTTCACGCGGAGCCGTTCGGGGCGACTGCGCATCAACGACTGGAACTTCAACATGTGGGGCTACGAAGAGCCCGACAGCGAGTTGAGCCTGCTCGACGAGCCGTTCGACCGAACCGTCGGCTCCATCCTCAACGTCCCTGTCCTCGACGCGCGCGCGGGGCGCAGTACCGGCGTGCGCATGATCCACGAAGGAGGAAGCGCCACGCACAACGGGCACGGGACGATGGTTGTCGTCGAATCGGTCGTGATGCAGCGCAACCTGGGGCCGAACCGTTTCTGCGGGGGACAGGCCCCGGTGACCGACTACGACCAGCCGAACACGTACGCACCGAACCCCGACTGGCCGGCCTGCAAGCTCCTCGTCGAGCACGAGTATCGACGCATGCTGGGCGTCAAGAAGCTCATCTGGGTCCCCACCGGCGTCGTCGAGGACAATGGAACGTTTCGTGGCGCGCTGGCGCCGCACATCCACGTGCCGAACGTGAACGGCATCGACATCCCTCACGCCGGCGTGTACACCATGTTCACCACGAACGGACATCCCGACGAGTACCTCCGGTTCGTCGCGCCGGACAAGGTCGTGCTGGCTGAGGCGAAGGTGTCAAGAGCGGCGGCCGGGATGCCTGTCGACGAATTGCTCCGCTGGCTCCAGGAGCAAAACCACGCGCGGCTCCAGCGGGTCTACGAGATCATCTCCAGGGAGACGACGGAGTCTGGTGAGCCGATCCAGGTTGTTCGCATTCCCATGCCGGAGCTGACCCTCGACGTGATGCAGCCGGGCGACGGGCTCTACGACTATTTCGCGGCCTACGATCGCTGGGAGGATGGCTCGACGCTGCCGGAGGTCATGCTGGCCGTCTGGCCGACGAGCTACGTGAACTACGTGCCCACGAACGATCTGATCCTGGTCTCGCGCTTCTGGAAACCCGGGCGCTCATTCACGATCAAAAGGAGAGACGACGAGGCGCGCGACGTCCTCAGAGAGCTCTTTCCTGGACGTGAGATCGTGCAGGTGTACTCGGAGAACGTGAACCGGGGCGGTGGTGGGATGAACTGCATCACCCAGCAGCAGCCGGCGAGCGCGACGTTCGCGCGGCTGTGCGGCTGGGCGAAAGTGCAGGTCGATGCCCAGGTCGCCACTCTTTACGCTGCGCCGATTGGTCAGCATGCGCTGGGCACCGTCCCCCGGCTGACGAGATCTGGTGGGGACATCTACCTGCAGAGGCTCTCGTCGTCAGGGAGGCGGGTGCAGGTCCGGGTCGTGGGCGCACCCCGGCTCCATGGCGAGGTCGGCTGGGTTGACGAGGAGGCAATCGAGAGCGCGGGAGAGAAGTGCCCGGCCGTCTACTCGCGGAATTGAGACGTTTAGAACGACAAGTGCAACCGACGAGCGGCGCAGCGGGCACGGTGGCTGCAGAAGACGCTCGGCGTCCACTTCAAGAGTCGTTAGCCGGACACCGGTACCACCGAGGAAGGGCACCATGCATCGCATCGTGGATTCCCGTTGCGTTCTTGCCGTGCGCGATTTTCAAGCCTCCACGCGGTTTTATGTCGACGTACTCGGATTTCGCAGGGATTTCGGCGACGGTTCGGATAGCTGGAGTTTTCTGTCGCGGGATGCGTTCAAGATCATGCTTGGCGAATGTGCTGGCGAGAAGCCAGCAAGCGAGCTGGTGGACCACTCGTACGTGGCGTACCTGATCGTCGAGGGTGTCGATCAGTTTCATGCGGAAGTCGCCGAGCGAGGAGCAGAGGTGTTGTCCCAACCAGCGACCGAACCCTGGGGCCTGCGGGAGTTCAGCATCCGCACACCGGACGGGCATCGCATCCGATTCGGAGAACCGACCGGCGTTGCCGGCTAACAGCGATTGGAGCCGCGTCTAGGGGAGGTCGAGGGGCGAAGCCCCTCGATGAGAACGAAGTGCGCCCGGGGGCGCACTCGAAAGGTTGCACGATTCCCTTCCGGGGCATAGCCGCTTGATCCTGGCATCGGCGTGCTTCGCAAAGGCCGCAGCAACACCAACGGCTCCTCATTGCTTTTCAAAGACCGAGACATCATTGATTGTCTGACCCTTGGCGTTGATCCCTTCGGTTGTGATGGTCATGACCTTCCCGTCTCTCGAGATCACGCGTGTGCCAGTGATGACGACCCGGCCAGCTCTCTTCTGTGTAAACTCTGTCGTGAAGGCGTCGATTCGCTTCAACGCAAGCGTATCGACGTCTGGATCACCGGTCACCGGACGCTCTTTCCCATCGTAGACAATCGTCCATTCTCGAGTCGTGGTCTTCCCTTCGATGTCCAATACCGTGGAGGTCGCTTTGATTTCCTGGCGCACCGTCATGTACGTCATCGGTTTGTTTGCGCCTTTGGATGTCACCTTGGTCGCCTGGCCTTCCATGATGTACGTGCACGAGTCGCTCTGGGGAGCGGGGCCTGGGCTGAACGTCGATTTCGCGACATTCAGCACCCACGTGCCGATGATCGGGTCGGCATCCTGAGCAGCCAGAGGCCTCCCGAACGGCATGAGGATGATTCCGAGGACCGTGAGGCATCGAAGGCTGTTCATTGGGTGCCTTCCCTTCACGTTTTGCACGGGTTGAGTATGCCAGCATCGGACGGCCGAAGCCCCTCGATCGGAAACGCGTCGCCCGCGGACCACACCGAACCGGGCGGGTCACATGTCGGTCTGCAAGCACTACGCGACCCAGTCGCGGATTGAGCTATACTCGCCGGTCGCCTAGCGCACCTGCTTTCCTGAACCTTGTCCGCCGACGCCGCATCGTTCGTGCACGGCGTTGACCTTCAGCCTTCATCAAAGAACAGGAGCGCAACCTTCCTGCGCGTCACAGTCGCCCGTTGAGCGGACTCACATCCAGGAGAACAAAAATGTCTACTCTTCGTCCGGATCCCACGTTCTACCCCTCGCCGGGCATGGCCATGCAGGCGCCGGCGGAGCGCCTCGCGTACGTCGACGATGCTCAACGTGGACACGAACGGTAAACACGACGCCATGGGGGTCGTTGACCTCGATCCCGCCTCGACGACGTACGGCCAGCTCGTCGGCCAGACGGATTTTCCCAACGGCGACAACGAGCTACACCATTTTGGCTGGAATGCGTGCAGCGCATGTCTCTGTCCGCAGTCGGCGCATCCGCACATGGAGCGCCGCTACCTGATTGTTCCGGGCATCGCATCCTCGCGGATTCACATCCTCGATACGAAACCGAACCCCAAGCAGCCGAAACTCGTGAAGGTGATTGAGGCGGAAGAGTTCATAAAGAAGACCGGCTACATCGCACCTCATACGGTGCATTGTGGCCCCGACGGCGTCTACGGGAGCGCGCTCGGCTCTGCCAGCGGCGATGGCCCGGGCGGGATCTTCCTCATGGATGCCGAAACGTTCGAGCTGAAGGGCCAGTGGGAAAAAGATCGCGGGCCGCAGCAGCTGGCTTACGACTTCTGGTGGCACCTGGGGCACGACACGATGATCACCTCCGAATGGGGCACGCCCAACATGGTGAAAGACGGGGTCAACCCGGAGTTGCTGCTGGCCGGTAAGTACGGCCACAAGCTGCACGTCTGGGATCTGGACAAGGGGCGCCACCTGCAGGATCTCGATCTCGGCGCCGAGCAACAGATGGTGCTCGAACTGCGGCCCTCCCACGATCCGACGAAAACCTACGGGTTCGTCGGGGTCGTCGTCTCGCTCAAGGATCTCTCCGCGTCGATCTGGATGTGGCACCGCGAAGAAGGCGGCAAAGGCAAGAACGGCAAGTGGGCGGTCCGCAAGGTGATTGAAATCCCGGCCGAGCCGGCCGACGTGGCGGATCTGCCGCCACTACTTCAGGGCTTCAAGGCCGTGCCGCCGCTGGTGACGGACATCAATCTGTCGCTCGACGACCGCTTCCTCTATGTATCGTGCTGGGGAACAGGTGAGTTCATTCAGTACGACGTCTCCGATCCTGCCGGCTCCCAAGAAGACCGGCTCGGTCCACCTCGGCGGCATCGTGCGCCGTTCGGCGCACCCGAAGAAACCGAAGCAGCCGCTCAATGGCGGCCCGCAGATGGTCGAAATCAGTCGTGACGGCAAGCGCGTCTATTTCACAAATTCGCTCTACTCCCCATGGGACTCACAGTTCTATCCAGACGGCATCAAGAGTTGGATGGTGAAGGTCGATGCAGACCCCAAGGGTGGGATGAAGCTCGATGAAAGGTTCCTGCTCGAATTCGAGGGGCTGCGCGCGCATCAGTTGCGTCTAGAAGGCGGGGACGCCTCGTCGGACTCCTACTGCTACCCGGACACGCGATGAACTCCTGGGGCATCAGTTGGACGACGTTCTGGCTGATGCTGCTCCTGGGCGCGTACCACGGAATTAACCCGGGCATGGGGTGGCTGTTCGCGGTAGCCCTTGGCATGCAAGAGAAGGATGGGAGGGCGGTGGCGAAATCGCTCGTGCCTATTGTGATCGGCCACATGTTCGCCATCGGGGTCGTCGTGCTGGCCGCGGCGCTACTCGGCACGGCGCTCCCGTCAGCGGGCATGCGTTATCCTGTGGCCGCGGTCCTCGTAGGTCTTGGGATCTACCGCTTCGTACGCCACCGCCACCCACGGTGGGTCCGTATGCAGGTGGGCTTTCGTGACCTGATGGTCTGGTCGTTTCTCATGGCCTCGGCGCACGGAGCGGGCCTGATGGTGTTACCGGTGCTGCTGGGGAGCCGTCCAAGCCTCGAAGCGGCGAATGACACGCCGGGCCATACTCACGTATTGACTGGAGTGCGCCCGCTGGCTGGAGTGCTGGCCACCGGCGTTCACACACTCGGTTATCTCGCCGTCACAGGGGCTGTGGCCTGGGTTGTCTATCAGAAGCTTGGCCTCGCTCTTCTACGCCGTGCCTGGCTCAATCTCGACGTCGTCTGGGCCGCTGCCCTTGTGATCACCGGCCTGGCCACACTGGTGATGTAGCCGTCGGACCTCGTCTCAGCGGCGGGCCGTCAAGGATCTGGCCAGTTCAGAGCAATCCGTCCAGCAGCACGATGTCGGTCAGTGTCTTCGCCACGGCCGCATAGATGTGCTGACCGTCGCGCGACCACGACACGCTGCGTGCGATGACGACGGATTGATCGCCGAAGTCGGTCACCGGCTTCATAGGTCCACCTGAGGTCGGCAACAGCCAGATGTTCGTGGTGGTGCCGTCAATGAGGAGTGTGGCCAGGTACTGCCCATCCGGTGAAATCACGAGCGACATGTGCCGTGCAGGCAGTCGTTCGCCAGGCACTCGAGCGATCGTCTCGCCCGGCCCGCTCGGAGGGCTCGCACGCACGTACGCGACTCCAACCCCGAACACGCCCATGCTCGAACGCATCGGCCCAACGAGAAAGAGTGTCGTCCCGTCAGGGGAGATCGCCGGGACTTCGAGGCCACTGCCCGTCCGGATGAATTCCGCGGGTCCACCATCGATCGGCAGTCTCCCGATCCCACCGGGTTCGACACCGAGACGCCAGTAGTCCAGCCAACGGCCGTCGGCCGAAAAACACGGCGCCCACCCATGCACGAGTTGGCGGAGGTTGCTGCCGTCCGGACTGATCCCCCAGAGTTCTGCCTGCGTCGGCCTGGATCGCACGAACGCAATCAGATCTCCGCGCGGCGACCACAAAGGAACGCCGACCGCCACTTCAGGATCGGTCTCGAACGTAATCGGGCGCGCCGCCGATCCGTCTGTTGCGGCGATCCAGAGGTTTGCGTGGCCCCCGCTGTCCGACACGAACACGATCTCGCGCTCGTCCGGACTCACCGATGGTACCCGAACGTGACCCGTTTGCCGGGTGATGCGAACCGCCGCACCAGTGTTCTCGACAGGTGAACCGCCGATTGGAAACTTCCAGATGTCGGAGCGGCTGGTGATGCGCCCAGCCACCAGCTTGCCGGAGGCGTGGACCTCGGGCTCCACGTGGGAATGATCTCCGTAGGTCAGTTGCCGATCGCCGCTGCCGTCGCGCCGCACGACGCGGAGATTGAATACCGGCGGATACAGCACCGAGCTGTCACGCGACGAGCTGTAGACGAACCCGGAGCCGTCGGCTAGCCAGTCGAAGCCCTGCAGCCACGACCCTCCCACGACATCGTGTCGCTCTCCGCTTGCCAGGTCGATCACCTCGAGGTGGCCGTCGAAAGCGGTCTGCCCCAACCGCTGAACGGCAATCGATCGATCATCCGGGGCCCAGCGCGGTGGACTGTAGGTGCCAGGCGGCAGCAGCGCGACACGATCCGATCGCGACCCGTCTCGGGCGCTGACCACCAGCGCGAGTTGGTCATCTACGGATTGGAAGAGCGCGATTCGCCGGCCATCGTGACTGAGGTCGCCGGCGCTGATCGACGTGGCTACCCGTCGCGGCCACCCACCGAGCGCCCCGATCTCCCAGATGGCGCCGGTATCGGCGCCGGCCGGCGCGGGAGTGAAGTAAATCAACGTGCTCGAATCGGGGGCCCAACGCGGGTGTATGTGATGCGCGTCGTCGCGCGTCAGCTGCAGCGGCCCACCGCCTGCCAGGAGCCGGATCCAGACTTGACGTTTGCCCGCAACGACAGCGACGTAAGCGACCGTCTTGCCGTCAGGTGATATCGCTGGAGTCTCCTTCAATCCCTCGATATCGGTCAGCCGTTGGAACTCGACGCGACGAGCTTGCGGGCGCGGGCGTTCAGAAACGAGGTCGCGTTCGGGCTGGTTGCACGCCTCCTCCAGGTCGTGGCGCGCGTCGCCGATGTCACGTAATCGCCTGCGCACCTCCTTCTCGAGACACCGGCGCAGCAGCTTCAGGATAACGGCCGGTGTGTCGGACGGCACCACCGACCACTCGGGCGTGCCTTCGACAGACCGCCACGATCGTGTCGGACAGTGTTTCCCCGGGGAACGCGATTCGCCCGGTCAGCATCTCGTAGAGGACACAGCCGAAAGCCCAGATGTCCGTCCGCTTGTCCACGACCTTCCCGCGCGCTTGTTCCGGGCTCATGTAAGCGGCTGTCCCGAGAATCACTCCGGCCTGCGTCATCGCGAGCGTCGTGATTGTCGGCGACTGCGCAACGCTCGTTGACGACGCGCCGGTCGGTTCCGTCACTTTCGCCAACCCAAAGTCCAGCACCTTCACCGTGCCGTCCGCGCGCACCTTGATGTTCGTGGGCTTGAGATCGCGATGGATGATTCCTTGCTCATGCGCCGTTTCGAGGGCCTCGGCGATCTGCTTTGCGATCGGCAGCGCCATATCGACGGGAATCGGCCCTTGCGCGATCCGATCTGCCAGCGTCGGCCCCTCGACGAGTTCCATCACCAGCGCGATTGTGCCGGCGCTCCTTTCCAGGCCGTGGATGTGGGCGATGTTCGGATGATTCAGCGCCGCGAGGACTTCAGCTTCGCGTTGGAAACGCGCCACACGTTCAGCGTCGGCGGCAACTAGGTCGGGTAGCACCTTGATCGCCACCTGGCGCTTCAGGTTTGTGTCGGTCGCACGATACACCTCGCCCATACCGCCGACGCCGATCTGCGTGGAAATCTCGTAGGAACCGAGTCTGGTGCCAGGTGAAAGCGCCACGGTCGGGGCGATTCTACGCCATCACCCCTGAGTAACGCCTTTGTGGCGATCAATCCGCGGCCGGGCCATTCCTCGCCACTGGCGACTACTCAGGAGTAACAGATCGCCGGCTCGGCTACTTCGGCTGATCAATTCCCAGCGGCGTAACTTCCCGATAGAAGAGGATCGTGTCGTAGGTATCTGCCCAGTAGAGCAGGCTCAGCTCGGCGGGCCATCCAGCGCGATCGATCCAGCCTGAGCGAAGGTGGCGCCCGGCCCGCCTACGCGCTGCGGCGGCAAAGCAAACAGACAAGCGCCAGAGTGCGAACGAGCGAAGCGAGTGAGCCACGCGAACGGAGCGCGCCGGCGAAGCGGCGTGCGAGAGAGCGTGTCGGGGGGGCCGGCGGGCGAAGCCCCCCGGTTAAGTAAAGCGCGCCCGGCAGGACTCGAACCTGCGACCCTCGGCTTAGAAGGCTGCGGTCCTGTGTCGGAGCCCGCTTGCTTCTCAACAAGTTGTGAGAACTGCCACGCGGAAGTGCCACGACGCGCTGGATCTGACCACGAACGACGACGAACCCGGCGAGTGTCTCCGGACGTGAGAGACGATCCCCGGCCCGCAAGATCAGGCCGTCGTCGGCATTCTATTCTCAGCGCCAACGCCCACAGATCGAAGCCGTACTTCGGCGTCGCGGCGTGATAGACAAGGAAGGCGCCGCTCTGCGACCAGTCTGTGGAATCGGGGTGGCTTGCTGCAACTCGCGCAGAGCCGAGGCTTCAACTGGAAGGACATGTGGACCGTCGGATTGTTTGAGATAGACTGCTGGCCTCTTACAGCCGGTCGTCCGATCCCCATGGCGTTCTGCCCATAGAGAGAGGTGATCCCATGACACGCCCGACGCCGCCCCTTCCGTCGGAGGAACCGGATCCCAAAAGACGGCCCGACCCCGGCTCCTCCTCTTCGGGGCAGTCCGCAGGCGCTGATCGGCGCGATTTAACGAAGACCGATCCGAGCACCGCCGCGAGGTTCGCCACGTCTGCGGCGGACCGGCGGCTGCCCGGCGCGATCGGCCATTACCGGATCGTTCGTCTCCTGGGCGAGGGGGGCATGGGCACGGTGTACGAAGCCGAGCAGGACAGGCCCCGTCGCAGGGTGGCCCTCAAGGTCATCAGGCCCGGCATGGCCAGTGCGGAGCTCCTCCGCCGATTCGAGCAGGAGTCTCAAGCTCTCGGCCGGCTGCAGCATCCTGGTATCGCCCAGATCTACGAAGCCGGGACAGCCGACACGGGCTTCGGCTCGCAGCCCTACTTCGCCATGGAGTTCATCGCGGGGCAGCACCTGCTGTACTACGCCGGCGCGCGAACACTGACCGTGCGCGAACGGCTGGAGTTGATGGCTCGAATCTGCGAGGCCGTACACCACGCGCACCAGCGCGGCCTCATCCATCGAGACCTCAAGCCCAGCAACATCCTGGTCGACGAGAACGGTCAGCCGAAGGTTCTTGATTTCGGTGTCGCGCACGTGACCGATTGCGACGCGCATGCCACCCGGCAGACCGACGTCGGCCAGCTTGTCGGAACGCTTGCCTACATGAGCCCCGAACAGGTGCTCGCCGATCCGCTGGAGCTGGACACGCGCAGCGACGTCTATGCCCTTGGCGTCATCCTGTATGAGCTTCTCGCCAAGCGCCTGCCCTACAACCTGGGGAGTAAGCTGCACGAAGCCGTCCAGGCGATCCGAGAAGAAGATCCCGCGCCGCTGAGCTCGGTCAGCCGCGTCTACCGTGGCGACATCGAGACCATCGTCGCGACGGCGCTCAGCAAGGACAAAGCGCGGCGCTACGGGTCGGCCGCGGAGATGGCCGCCGACATTCGCCGCCATCTGCAGGACGAGCCGATCGTCGCCAGGCCGCCCAGCACCTCGTATCAGCTGCAGAAGTTCGCGCGCCGACACAAGGCGGTGGTCGGGGGCGTGGCAGCCGTATTCGTCGTGCTGGTTGCAGGGATTGTCACGAGCACCTGTCAAGCCACACGGGCGACGCGCGCGGAGCGTGCGGCGACCGCGGACCGGGATCGCGTCCTCGTTGCTGAGAAAAACGTCAGGGCGGAGCGCGATCGAGCCACGCTGTCTGAACAACAAGCACGAGAGGAGCGGGATCGCGCGGTGAGTGCCGAGCGGTCGGCCACGAGCGAGCGGAATCGTGCGGTGGCGGCCGAGGGCGTCGCGGTTCAGGAACGGAACCGCGCGATGACGGAGCAGCAGCGCGCCGACAGCGAGTCGGCGATCGCCAAGGCCGTCAACGAGTTCCTGCAGCAGGATCTACTGGCGCAGGCGAGCGCCAGCGCACAAGCGTCCCCAGACACCAAACCCGACCCCGACCTTAAGGTGCGGACCGCGCTGGACCGGGCCGCGACGCGGATCGCCGGCAAGTTCGACGCGCAGCCGGCAGTGGAGGCGTCGATCAGGGAAACGATAGGCCGGACCTACAGAGATCTCGGGCTCTACCCGGAAGCACAGATCCATCTGCAACGCGCGCTGGATTTGCGGCGTCGGGTCCAGGGCGCGGAGCATCCGCTGACGCTGACCTCGACGACGGAGTTGACGAACTTGTACCAGCTCCAGGGAAAGTTCGCCGACGCGGAGCGGCTGTATCGCGGTTATCCGGACGTGTTTCGCCGCGTGGTTGGTCCCTCGCATCCCGACACGCTCGAGAGCTTGGACATGCTGGCGACAGTCTACTGGAGGCAGGGCAGGCTCAAGGAGGCCCAGCCCCTTTTCGAGGAGGTGCTCGACAAGCGACGGAAAGTGCTCGGGCCGGAGCATGCCAGCACGGTGGACAGCATGAACAACCTGGCCCTGGTGTACCGGGATCTGGCCGCGTACAAGCAAGCCGAACCGCTTTTCGTGCAGGTCGTGGAACTGTCTCGTCGCGTGCTGGGCGAAGAGCATCCACAAACCCTGGTTCACATGAACAACCTGGCGCTCGTCTACTCCGACCAGCGCAAGTACCCGGAGGCTGAACCGCTCACGACCAGAGTCCTCGAGATCCGGCGCCGCGTGCTCGGTGACAAACATCCCAAGACGTTGAACAGCGTGAGAGACCTCGCGGCGCTGCGCTTCAATCAGGGGAGGCTCGAGGAGTCCGAGCAACTGTACCGGAAGGCCATGGAGGACATGCGAGGCGTCGTGAGCGAGGACCACCCGGATCGAATCCATGTCGCGAACGGACTGGCGGCGATCTGCGAACGGCAAGGTCGATACGCGGAGGCGGAACTGCTCTTCGCCCAAGTCCTGGAGGCGAGGCGTCGCGTGCTGGCTCCGGAGTCCCCCTCTGTTTTGGACTCGATGGCCAACCTGGCACTGGCGTACCAGAATCAAGGCAAATACGCGCTCGCCGAGCCCCTGCTCACGGAAACACTGGACGGAAGACGCCGCCAGATGGGTGAACAGCACCCCCTCACGATCTCGGCTTCGAACGATCTCGGTGAACTGTATCGGGCGCAAGGCCGGTACGCCGAGTCCGAGGCGCTCTTGACCAAGTTGCTGGATCTCGCGCGGCGCCTGCTCGGCGATGAGCACCCCGGCACCCAGACCCTCGAGGACAACCTCGGAATGCTGTACCAAAGGCTAGGCAAGTATGCGGAGGCCGAGGTCCTCTTCATCAGAGTGCTGGACGTACGCAGGCGCCGGCTGCGCCCCGACCATGCCGACACCCTCAGGGCCATGACTTCATTGGGCCTGGTCCGGCTTCAGCAGGGGAAGTACGCCGACGCCGAGTCGCTCCTTCGTGATGGCGTGTCGGGGTACGAGAAGACCAAAGCGGATGGCTGGAGACGCTATCACTGCGAGAGCGTGCTGGGAGGGAGTCTCGCCGCTCAGGACAAGCATGCTGAGGCTGAACCGCTCGTGTTATCGGGGTATCGGGGACTGCACCAGCGCGAAGCCCGCATGCCTTATGAGGACCGGCCGCTTGTCGAAGACGCCGCGACTCGGATTGTCAGTCTCTACCAGGCCTGGGGGAAGCCGGACAAGGCGGCCGAGTGGCAGCGTCGAACGAAGCAGCCGACCTCGAGTTCATCACCGATCCTCGGGACAACGAGAGACCAAGTTCCAGTGAAGACGAGAGCGCAGCGGGTTCCGCGTGACGAAGCTGAACCCCATCACCGTTTCGTAGAAGGGCAGGGCTCATCGACACTCGCGACCGGCAGACTCATCGCATCGTCTGCCACCCGGATACTGACGGACTTTGAAGGTAGGTGAGCCGCCTTCGCGCTGCGCGCTATGGCGCGCAAGGCGGAGCGGGGCGCCGGGGTCCCCCCGAGCGAGCGTGCAGGGGAGTTCGAGGGGCGAAGCCCCTCGATTAGAAGGAGCGCGCCTCGGGCCTGAACCTTCGCATGGCTTGCCAACCGTAGCTCACGCCCTCGTTGGCAAGCGTGAGCGAAGGTTGGCGCGCCCGGGGGGATTCGTGAAAGGTTGCACGATTCCCTTCCGTGGTGTCGCCGCTTGATCGTAGCATTCGTGCCCGCTGAAACGGGGCCCCGGCCGCGTCAGTAGCAGCGGCCTTCTTCCCACCACCGTACGAAGACCCAACGGCCCTCGATCCGTCGATACTCCAACAAGCGAGAGCAACAGCACATCTTGACCCGCTTGGGATCTGACGGCATGGCAACGTCCACGCCAATCCATAGACCAGCGGTGTCCCCACCAATCATCCGAAGGTTCTCGATGGCGATGAAAAAACGCTGGTCTGGGTTCGCTCGGCTTCGGCCTGGGTCTCCGCGGCAGAGATGAGTCGAAACTCGTAGCCCTCGAGTGCAGGCATCGCGTCTTGTCCGAGCGCGAAGCGGACGAGGTCGGAGCGAACCGCAATTCGCTTCGCGCCCCGGAGGAGGCCGAAATCCGGAATGTCCTTCGCCGGGATCCGATCGGCAAGCACCTGACGGATCAGGGCATTGATGTCGCGAGCGGCGGCTGCTTGAGCCTGCGGAGGCGGATTGTTTTCCTGCACAGCCGCGGCGCGTGCGTCGACGCTGCCGAGCAACGCCGCTGCTATTAGGACGCGAAGCGTGAGTTCCATCACCCCTCCACTCTACGCCCTCGCGTTGCGGCGGCAAAAGCAATCAGACAAGCGCCAGGGTGCGAACGAGCGCAGCGAGTGAGCCACGCGAACGGAGCGCGCCGTCGAAGCGGCGCGCGAGAGAGCGTGTCGGGGGGTCCGGCGGGGCGAAGCCCCCCGGTTAAGTAAAGTGCGCCCGGCAGGACTCGAACCTGCGACCCTCGGCTTAGAAGGCTGCGTTCCTGTATCGGAGGCGGCTTGCGTTTCAACAGGTTGCGCCGACTGCCACGCGGACGTGCCACGCGTTTGATTGCCGCTGTCTAACTCCATTAATTAATGCGGTCGATCTCGTTCGGTTACCGAAAACCATCGATCATCATCAGGTCGGAGGTCGCCTTCAGGCGCCCGAAGATGATCCGCCGCCCGTCGGGCGAGGGACTTAGGCCGCCGATCCAGTCTGTCGATAGGGACCCGATGATTCGATCTTGATCCGTCGCCTCGTCCCAGAAACGAACCAAGCGGTCGGGCGCGTCGGGCGACCCACAATCTTCAAAGACGAGCCCTTTTGTAGCGACGGCCCATGCCCCTGTGCAAGGACGAATCGTTCGCTCTATGCCCCCTGCTGTCGATCGGGCAAGCAGCGCGCCGCTAGGATGACTGTAGTAAAGCGTTCGACCGTCCAGGCTCTCGAACGGCGCCGTCGCACCATTACGCGTCAACTGATCTTCCGCGCCCGTGGCGATCACAACGCGCCAGACCTCATTACTACCCGTTCGGTTGGAAACGAAGTAGATGAAACGCGAATCTCGCGAGAAGCTCGGAGTGAATTCGTCTGCCGCATGATCGGTCACCCGTCGCAATCCAGATCCATCCGTGCTGATTGTCCAGATATCGGCGTGGCCGCCTTCAGTCAGGGAGTCGAACGCGATAGTACGCCCATCTGGCGACCATCGCGGCGTGCCCTGGTGCCGGCCGGGACCGCGCGTCAGCCGCGTCGGATTCTGTCCATCGGCATCGGCCAGCCAGATTTCGCTAGTCCCTCCCGCCCTGCCTGACTCGAAAGCCATTCGGCGACCGTCTGGCGAATATTCCGGAAATACGTCTGGGAAAGTGGATTCGATCAGTGCAGTCGTCGAGCCGCCCACATCGAGCTGATAAATATCGGGACTGCCAGTCGAGCGCACGAAGGCGAGGCGGTCCCGGCTGACCGCCGCAGTCGGGAACCCTCCTTGATTGGCCCCGGCAATCCGCTCGGGGGGAGTCTTGCCTTCGACTGGGACTCGCCACAGGCCGCTGATGTAGTCGCCGTAGACGATAGCCCGCGTATCGCGCGTCCAAACGACGCCGGAGTTCACGACCCGCTGCTCTGTCAACTGACGAGGCGATCCGATGGGCTTCAGTTCCGAGTCGAGCGAAATGACCATCACGTCGCACCCCGGATTTCCTTCCGACCCGACGCAGCCTGCATACGCCAGCGCCCGGCCATCCGAGGAAAACGCCGGTGACTGATCGAAAGCTGGTGGCCGCGGTGACGTGATCGCACGGACCTCGCCAGTGTTGACCGAGATCAGGTGTATGCCGCCTGGTGGATCGCTTCCCGATCTGGCCTTGGCCGCGGCTAACCAGCGGCCGTCAGGCGACCAGGAGAGCTGCAGCCTCGCGGGAAAGTCGGATAACCGACGAACGGCTCCGCCAACGGGTGAGACCAGATGTATGACGCCGGCAAAAGGGAACGAGAAGAACTGACCCCGCACCCGGACCGCATAACGAATGAATGCGATTTGTGTCCCGTCGGGCGACCATGCGGGAAAGCCCTCCGACGCGGGATTAGTCGTCACGCGCCGGGACTCGGGCTCTCCGACGACCTTCAGCCAAATGTCCCAGTTCGCGCCCTCGTCGCCGGCAGAAGCGTACGCGATCTGCGTACCGTCGGGGGAAAAACTGCCCATGCCGGCTCGCTGCTCGGACGTGAGATGCACAAGAGGAAGCGACTGCGACACGGGCGGCAGGCGGTGAAACAGAGCCGCGGCCGCGACCAGAGCCGTCACCAGGGCGGCCACCATCCAGATAGCCCGACGACCAACGGGTTGCGCTGGCGTCTTCGCTCCAGCGGCACCGCCGGATTCGGAATCTTCCTTCAGGTCCTCCAGTTCGAGACGCACGTCCGCCATGCTCTGGACGCGTTTGTCCACGTCCTTTCGGATGCAACGCATGATCAGTCGTTCGAGGGGCTCCGGGATTCCTGGCACTAGAGTGCTCGGTTTCGCTGGCTGATCCCGGACGACTGCCGTCAGCGTGTCGGAAGGTGTCTTGCCGGCGAAGGCACGCCGTCCAGTTGCCATTTCGTACAACATGGCCCCAAAGCTGAATATGTCGCTTCGGGTATCTGCGTTGCCACCGGTCGCCTGCTCTGGCGACATGTACGCCGCCGTTCCCACGATCGTTCCTGGCCTGCTCAAGGCAGCGTCCCCAGTCATTGTCTCCACGTTCTGATCACTTGCACGCGACAGCAGTTTTGCGAGACCGAAGTCCAGCACTTTGACTACGCCGTTTAGCCCGACGATGACGTTAGCAGGCTTCAAGTCCCGATGGACGATGTCCCGGCTGTGAGCTGCGGATACAGCGTCCGCAATCGGAATCGCGATGCGCAGCAGCTCGCTCGTCGGAAAACCGTATTTGGGAATCAACCCATCCAGAGTCTGTCCATCGACCAATTCCATCACGATGAAGTTTGTGCCATTCGACGACTCGATTTCGTGGATGGTAACGATGTTCGGATGGTTGATGGACGATGCAGCGCGGGCTTCTAGAAGAAAGCGACGACGTCGATCATCGTCGGCGATTCGCTCACCGCGCAGAACCTTGATCGCCACGTTTCGTCCCAGACGCGGATCGCGAGCCCGATAGACCTCTCCCATCCCGCCGACTCCGATCAGGGACAGGATTTCATAAGGACCGAGTGAAGCTCCTGGGCTGAGTGGCATTTATTGCCTGTGGCGGGAATTATAGTGTTAGGCCACTGTGTCGTGGCGCCAGTGTTGCTGCGCTGCGGTGGCGGCTTGCCGGACAAAGCTCGTGTTTGATCTAGCTGCCAGAGATTGACGCAGACGCATGCTTGATGCTCGGCCCCCCTCCTCGGTCGCACACTCCCCAGCGGCGTATGCGCGTGCGAACGAGCGGAGCGAGTGAGCCACGCGAGCCGCCTTCGCGCTGCGCGCTATGGCGCCCAAGGCGGAGCGGTACGCCGGAGCCCCCGCCCCTCGACGAACGATGCGAGCGAGCGCAGCGAGTGAGCCACGCGAAACGGAGCGCGCCGACGAAGCGGCGCGCGAGAGCGCGTGTCGGGGGGCCGGCGGGGCGAAGCCCCCCGGTTAGGTAAAGCGCGCCCGGCAGGACTCGAACCTGCGACCCTCGGCTTAGAAGGGTGAATTCCTATGACTGATGTGGCGATGTTTCAGCAGGTTGCGAGGACTGCCACGCGGGTGTGCCACGCGGTTGATCTACCCCACGTCGGAGCGAACGATGAGACTCTGAATCCGCCTAGTCCTTGAGATCCGCCGTCCAGTTGAGGATCACGGTCAGGGCTGGGCGTGTCGGCTGATCGACGACCGTGTTGACGAGGAACCGTTGGCCATCGGCGGTGACGACGTAGTCAGTCGGGAACGGCGGGTTCGGCTCGGGCACCTCGACGTCGAATAGTCCTCGCGGTGTGCCAGCGCTGAACGTGGCTCCGTCTGTCGTCACCGGCACGGCGGTCAGCGTGCCGTCGGCGGAGATGTAGAACAGTTCCTTGCCGTCGCGCCGCCACTCCGGTTGCGTGCCCCCGGCGATCGAGATCTGCGTTTGCCCGCTCGCCGGAGGAAACGGCCGGACGTACACCTCGAACGTGCCGGATTCGTCCGACGCGTACGCCACCCACCGAGCGTTCGGCGAGAAACGAGCCTGGGCTTCGTTGAACGGCGTACCGAGAAACGTGCTCGCCTTGCGCTCTCCGGTCAACGTCAACACGCCCAGGTCGTACCCCTGCTGCGTCAATTGCGTATACAGAAGAAGCCGTCCGTCGCCTGACGTGTCGCTGGGAGATGTGGCGCCAGCCGCACCGAACATGTTCTCCGCAGCGGGCTCCTCTTGTCCGCCACCGACCACTTTCTGGAAAGGTGTGGTCACCCCCAGGCGGTTCGACCCGAAGAGCAGGCGACCGCCGTCGGCGGACCAGGCGGGAAACCAGTCGGTGGCCGGATCGGACGTCAGGCGCGAGGTCGTGCCACGGGCCAACCCCAGCACCCAGAGATCGGGCTGCGCCGTTGCGCCATCCGTCATAGCCACCACGACGCTCTTCTGATCGGGTGACAGGCGCGGCGTGGTGTACTGCGCCGGCGCGGTTGGGGGCGCCGTTGACGCTCCGCTGCGGTCGTACCAGCGCAGGCTCGTGGTCAGCCGCACGCTGGGGCCGTGGGCCAGCACACCGGCCGGCGATACGGTCACTGCTGCGTAACCCATTCCGGCGGTCCAGTAGCCGACGTGATCGCCTATTCGAACGGGGTCGCCGCTCGTTTGAAGCGTACGGTCATCGAACGCCTGCGCAAACAATGTCCCGTCCCGCACGAACAGAAGGTGCCCGGAGGCATACACGGCCCTCAGGTCGCTCTCGAGAATGCGTGTGGACGACGACGAGTCGAGCGCCGTCACGTAAACGCCCCGGTATTCGGGCTTCGAACTGCGCTGCAGGTAGAGAAAATGTCGGCCGTCCGGCAGAAACTGCGGCCAGGACTGCCCGAGAATCGCCTGGCCGGGGTCGAACGTCGTTGCCGCCGTCACGACACCGCCCGAAGCAGAGATTCGGGAAATCGGGCGGTTTCCCTGACCGACGAACACGATGATGCCATCCGGGTTCCAGGTCCCGCCGCGGCCGGCTCCTGCAGGACAGAGCACCTGCGGCAGCCCGCCGGTCGTATCGATCTTCTTGAGCTTGCCCCCCGCGAAAAACGCAATGAACCGGCCGTCGGGCGACCAGAACGGATACGACGCGCCCTCGGTGCCGGGGAGAGGTTGCGCCTGTACGCCATCAAGCGGTCGAATCCAGAGTTGCGACGTGGCACGTTTCGGTGTGGCGACGAACGCGAGACGACGCCCGTCTGGAGAGAGCGCAAGCTGGGCGGCGGACGCGATCGGCGCGGGCGTCAGCGTCACGTTTGCCGGCGGCTGCACTTCAAACCGGACGAGGGCAGCGGGCGTGGCGACGGTCGACATGTACCGCCCTCCGACGGCAAGGCCGATCGCGACCGAGCCAAGAATTCCCGCCGCCGCCACGGCGCCGTTTGCAACACGGTGTGCTCCAGTTCGCGGCGTTCTGGCGACGGCGGTTGCGCCAGACGAGGTTGCGTTCGCGCCTTCCGCGGCCCAGCGCAGGGCCGATCCCAAGTCGGACGCGGTCTGCCAACGGTCGTCCGGGTTTTTTGCCAAGCACTTGCGGACGATGGCGTCGACGAGTGGCGGCGCGAGCGGCTGCACGGTGGTGATCGGCGGTGGGTCGCGCTCGAGAATCGCAGCAACGAGATTCGTCTGCGTCTTCCCCTCGAACGCCTTCTTGCCCGTTATCATCTCGTAGAGCACGCTGCCGAACGCGAAGATGTCGGTGCGCGCGTCCGCGTGGCCGCCCTCCACTTGTTCCGGCGCCATGTATTGGAACGTGCCGAGGATCGTGCCCTGCGCGGTGATCGCCTGGGGCAGCGTCGTGGACACCATGGTGGCCTTGTCGACGGTCAAGGCTGGCGCCGTCCTGACGAGGCCGAAATCGAGCAGCTTGGCGATTGCTGGGGCGGAAGTTCCGCTGCTCCGCGCGAGGAAGATGTTGCCCGGTTTCAGATCGCGATGGACGATTCCCTGACGATGCGCCGCGGCCAGCGCATCGGCCATCTGGATCGCGATCCGCAGCGCTTCGCCCAGCGGCAGGCCAGCTCCCTTCGCGTTGGCGCGTGCACATCGGTGCTCGAGGGTTTCCCCGTCGAGAAGCTCCATGACGAGAAACGCGGTGCCCGCATGTTCGCCGACGTCGTACAGGGTGCAGATGTTCGGATGGGTGAACTGTGAGATGGTCCGCGCTTCGCGGTCGAAGCGTTCGCGGAACTGCGGATCGGCAGCGCGGTTATCCGAAAGGATCTTGATCGCCACCGCGCGATCGAGGCGCGTGTCTCGGCCTTTGTACACCTCGCCCATGCCGCCCGCGCCGATCTGCGCGGTGATTTCGTAAACGCCGAGGCACGTGCCGAGGGTGAGCGCCAAGACTCTTGCCGTGGATTATATGGGCGGGGCGGCAGCGCGGACGGGATTACTGGATCAATCGAGAAGATGGTGCGCCCGCCGCGACTCGAACGCGGGACCCTCGGCTTAGAAGGGTGCGGTCCTGTAACGGAGGACGTTGGGTTTCAACAGGTTGCCAGGACTGCCACGCGGACGTGCCACGCGCGTGATCTGCCGCGCGTATCGCCACGGATGACGCAGAACCCGGTGAGTATTCTCCAGCTGCCCGGCAAATCGTTCGGCGAGGACCGCGTGGGAACCGTTCGTGTGGATGGGTCGCCGACTAGTAAACACTGCGCGACTCGAACGAAGCCGCTGGCGCGGCGGCCGAGTGATCCAGTCGCTCGTCGGCTCTTGCTCCTTCAAGATTGCTATCGTCCGTGTTCAGAGTCCTCGTGCCATAGTTCAGTGGAGCGAGAGCACGACTCCCCCTTCGACAGAGGTGCGAGGACATGGTCACCGTCAGCCCGCCGGCTTGATGTTCTGGTTCAAGCGAAAGAAGTTGGTCGGGTCGTACTTCTTCTTCAGCGCGGCGAGCCGTTCGTACCTCCCGCCGTAGACTGCTCTGGTTCGGTCCTGTTCATCGGCGTCGAGGTAGTTGACGTAGGCCGCCTCGCTCTCGAACGGCCGCATCGCCCCCCAGAAGTCGCGCGTCCACCGCACGTTCTCGTCGGCCTCGGCCTGTTCCGTCCAGGCGCTCGCGACGAACAGGCTGTACGGTGCGCCCCGCTCACCGAACGCCGTCTCGTCCCGGCCCACGCGGCTCACGGCACCGCCGAGCTGTTCGACGGACACCACGCGGTACGGCGACGGGCCGGCGGTGAAGCGACCGACAATCGTGTCGACCGCCGCATCGGTCAGGTCTTGAATGAAGCTGGATTTCCAGTAGTTGAACCGGCCGGGTGGGGCCATGGGACCGCCCAGCGCCTGGACCGCGGTGTACGGCATGGGTCCGACTGTATCGTCCAGCGGTGAGCCGAATCCCCGCAGGGCCCGGATCACCGCGTCGCCCTGCTCCAGCGGCCCGCTGTAGCACACGAGGAAGGCGACGACGGGGTCACCGCCGGGCGTGGTCACCCAGGCGAGGTGGGTCGTCAGCTCGTCCGGCGCGGTCGGCGCGAACTCGCGGTAGAACCTCATGACATCTTGCTCCGCCGACAGCGGGTGCACGATGAGCCCCCCGAGGACGGTCGGTCCCACCGGATGGAGTCGGTACTCGAAGGAGGTGACGACGCCGAAGTTACCCCCGCCGCCCCGGATGCCCCAGAAGAGGTCCTCGTTCTCTGTCGCGCTGACCTTGCGGAGCTGGCCGTCGGCCGTGACCAGATCGGCCGACAGGAGGTTGTCGCAGGTCAGGCCGAAGCGACGCATCAGGTAGCCGAGGCCGCCGCCCAGGGTGAGCCCGGCGATCCCCGTCGAGGGCACGAAGCCGCCGGTGGTCGCCAGTCCGAAGGCCTGGGTCTCGCGGTCGAACTCCCCCCAGGTGAGGCCGGGTTCGGCCCGCACCGCTCGGCTCGCCGGGTCCACCCGGATCCCTTTCATCCCGGACAGGTCGATCATCAGGCCATCGTCGCACACCGCGAAGCCCGCCACGCCGTGGCCGCCCCCGCGGACGGAGACCAGCAGGTTGTTGGCGCGCGCGAAGTCGACCGCCAGGATCACATCGGCCGCTCCCGCACACCGGGCGATCAGGGCGGGCCGCCGGTCGATCGCGGCGTTCCAGACCGAACGCGCCGCCTCGTAGGCGGGATCCCGCGGCCGCAGCAGCCCGCCGCGCAAGGCGGCTCCGAATGCCCGCACCAGCGCCTCGTCGAGCGACTGTGCGGCAGGTGCCACAACGCCCCTCCTTGAGACTCCGACCGGTGCCCGGCGGAGACGACACGCGCAGTGTAGCGCAACGGCGCGGTGGCCTCCGCACTGTCCTCCCTCCCCGGAAGGCTCTCCGGCGTCGGCGGACGGGTGTTCGACCAAGTGCCAACGAAAGCCCGTAGCGCCTTCTGCAACCGAGCCGGCGATGATCCTCGTTGACTTGGAGATGATAGGGAAGCAAGAGCACATCCAACGCACGGCGCGCAGGCGGCATCATGCCCCAACACTCGTCGCAGCCGACGGAGATCCCAGGAAGCGGCTTCGCAGCTTGGGTTGTAGCTCGGCCGGCGCTCAACTCTGACATTAGTAACGAGCAACGCCGCAGTGTAGACGAGGGCTGAAGTCAGCTCTGTCCTCAGGAACAGCGCGATTGATGGTCGGCAAATCAGGGGGGCAGCACGCGCGCGTCCGACTCCCTGGCGAGCACCACCAGCTTTGTGGTGTCCACTACTGCCGGGGGCGCGAAACGGATTCGTGCTCGTCGCTGTCTCGTACATCGTGACGGCCAGGCTCCAGGGGTCGACCGATGGATCAGGTAGCTCCACTCTGCGCAGGCTTCCCGTACCTATGTACCGGTCGGCGGCGGTGGAATGACGCCCAGTTGCATCATCATCCCGAACATGTCCATCAGGATCCGGGTCGAGACGATCTTCTCTCCGGCGAATCGGTCGATCACCATGCCCCATACATTGATCGGGCGGTGGGTGGCCGCGATGCCGAGGAATTCGCCTTCATGCGTGCCGGACCAGACGAACCGCGTCAGCACCTTGTCGCCCTCCGCAATCTGCTCCTCGACAGTCCACGTCGAATCAGGAAACGCCGCTCGAATGCGGATGAGCGTATCCTCGAGGCCGGCAAGTCCCGGTCCCTGTTGCGGGAACGGCATCTCTTCCACCATGTTGCGCTCGAAGTACTCGCCGGTAGCGTCGATGTCGCCTCCTGTGAGAACGCGGTTAATGAATTCACTGACCCGAGCCTTGTTTCTGTCGGACATGCGTACCTCAGTTGAATCGCGTAGGACGGAGTATATCCGTCGCGTAGGCAAGTCGGTGGGCTGCAGAAGGACGCGGGCATTCATCCGTTGGAAGCCAACCCCTGCAAGCGACACATAAGGCTTCGAGGAGCCGCGCGACTCGAGTGTGTGACAGCATGCGAGCGACGGTCGGCGGAAGAGACTGCCAGCGGATCGTCGCTGTCGTTTTGCAACCGAGGCGGCCGATGCCGGTCTCCTGAGTCCGGAACTGGCGGCGGGCATTCGCCGTGTGAAGGGAGTGCGCCGCATCGGTATTCGGCTGGGGAATTGGCTGACGCCCGAGCAAGGCCGACGGCTACTCGCTCGTGCTTCGCTCCTTGGTATCAAGTGGAACCGAACGCTTCCCAGCAGTGTCTACTAACCTGGGTGTCGAAAGGATGACCACACGCAGATTCACCGTCCACATCCTCATCGTGCTCGTCATCGTCGCGCTGACCGGGTTGGCGATGTGGTTGAACTGGGGACCGGTCGTGCACTCCGCCGCATGAGTCTGGGCTTGCCTTGATGCCCTCCTGAAGGCATCGCCTGGTCACCGGAGTCCGTCCACTCGCGACGTTGCCGTAGTGTCAACGGGTTTGTCCAGGAAAACGCCGCAGTGGCTTCCATCCTTAGCCTTGCCAATCCAAAGCGACTTGGCGACAGATCGTTACTGGGCGGGCCGGCCCCGGTCCGACAACTGGCAGCGTCTTAAGGCAATCGACCCTCCGAGAGAATCGGTTGGTTCAGTGTGCGCTTGTGAACAGGTGACGGGAACATCGGCGAGATACACTTGCTCGGAGGAGCATGATCATGAGTGCAAGCCATCACCCCACCGACATACATCTGCGTCAACATCGGGCGAAAAAGCGGGACAAGCTGCGCGCGCGGATTGCGGCAGCACCGGCGACCGAACGGGCTGCGCTCGAAGCAAGGGTGCAGCGAACTTATTCACCATTCCACTCGATGATGAGAGAGAAACTGCCTCGAGCGGTGGTCTAGCCCTGGGAGTGCTCAGTAGACTCATGACGGCGCGGTCGCTAGGCATCGCCATCGGCAGACCGACCCCGCAGAAATGACGCATTCGCGCCAATACCGTCGAGTCCCGACTAACGCCGAACTGTTTACCGAATCGCTCTCCAACAGTGGAGTTCCACGCGAGTGATGGTTGTCGCGAGCGAAGGCTGCCACGCGGATGTTGACGGACTCCGAAGGTGGGTGACGGGATGAGACGGAAGCGCGAACACTCGATTGGCTGAAGATTCTGAACGATTGGCGCGCTCGGGCCTGAACCCTCGCGTGGCCTGCCAACCGAAGCTCAATCTCATCGGCCTCATCGGCAAGCGTGAGCGAAGGTTGGCGCGCCCGGCAGGACTCGAACCTGCGACCCTCGGCTTAGAAGGCCGATGCTCTATCCACTGAGCTACGGGCGCGCATGGGGTGCAACGCTTAGTGTAGCAAGTCCTTAGCGTCCTCGTTCGGTTGCTCATCGTCGAGAGGCCGATTCTCCTGTGGAGGCTCGATTGCTACAGGATGACCACGGCGGCCTCATCAACCCTCTGCATGGAGGCCTGGCGCGAAGACATGGACGCGTCGGAGGGCCATGCCGGCGACCAGGAGCAGGATGGTCCCGCGAGCGCGCCGAGAAACAGCAGCGCCACTCCCGCACCGCCGGTACCGGCCTGAACGGCGATGAGCACGCGCATGACAGCCGCGCACGGACGATAGCGCGTTTCGCGCCCGGACTGTCGCAGACGCGCAACGTATAATCAACGTGCGGGAGGTTGTGTACCCTATGCGAACTCTTCGCGGTGTTGCTCTCTGCCTGTCGATCGTGCTGACTGCCGGGCTCTCGGCTCAGCCGACGTCATCCGGCGACGTCCTGCCCTTCACGGCGACCGAACGCACGCTCGCCAACGGCCTCAAGGTCATCGTCGTGCCCACCGGATTCCCGAATCTGGTGAGCGTGCAGATTCCGGTGCAGACCGGCTCGCGCAACGAGGTCGAGCCTGGGAAGTCGGGCTTCGCGCACTTCTTCGAGCACCTGATGTTCCGCGGCACGCCCGAGACGCCGCCGGAGAAGTACCGCGAAATCATGTCGAGCGCCGGCGCGCGCGACAATGCCAGCACGTGCGACGACTTCACGCGCTACTACGCGACGTTCGCCAAGGAGGATCTGAACACGATCCTCGGCGACGTACGCCGACATGTTCCAGAACCTCGCGTACTCCGAGGCGGACTTCAAGACCGAGGCGCGCGCGATGCTCGGCGAGTACAACAAGAACAGCGCCGAGCCGCTCCAGAAGCTGATCGAGGTCCAGCGCGAGCGCTTCTACCAGGCGCACACCTACAAGCACACGACGATGGGCTTCATCGCCGACATCGAGAACATGCCCAACGAGTACCAGGTACTCGAAGGTGTTCTTCCAGCGCTGGTATCGCCCGCAGTACACGACGCTCGTCATCGCGCGGCGACGTGACGCCGGAGGAGGTGATGCCGCATGGTCGAGAAACACTGGGGCGGGTGGAAGGCCGGCGACTGCCGCGCGGCCGCGATTCCCCGAAGGAGCCGCGCGCCGACGGCCGCGAAGTACGCTCACGTGCCGTGGGCGAGCGAGACGCTGCCGTGGGTGACGGTCGCGTATCTCGGGCCCGCGTTCGACGAGACCAGCAAGGACTCGCGGCGCGATGGAGATTCTCGCGGCCCTCTACTTCGGGTCGACGTCGGACCTGTACAAGCGGCTCGTCGTCACCGAGCAGAAAGTCGATCAACTGCTGGTCGACGCCATCGTCGAGCGTGGACGCGTCGCTCTTCACGGTGCTCGCGCGCGTGAAGAACCCGGCCGACGCCGTCTACGTGCGCGACCAGATCCTGGCGACGATGGCGGACGCCCGGTCGAGTCCGGTCGCCGCCGAGCGGCTCGCGGACTCGAAGTCGTTCAACAAGTACGCGTTCGCGCGGACGCTCGACAGCACGGAACGGATTGCGGCCGTGTGTCGGCGTTCGCGCCGTACCGCCGGTCGTTCGACACGGTCGAACACCTACTACCGCACGATCGACTCGCTGACGCCGGCGGATCTTCAGGCGGCGGCGCGGAGAGTACTTCGTCGACAACAGCCTGATCGTGACGACGCTGTCGAAGGGCCCGCTGCCGGCGGGCATCGACACGCTGCCGTCGCTGGACGAGATCGCGACAGCCAGCGAGCAGCTCCGGTCGAGGCGAAGCCGGCGATCGCGCCGATCGCGATCGCGCCGGACGCCGGCGCCGGC
Organism: uncultured Acidobacteriota bacterium; assembly: GCA_963773005.1. Taxonomy (GTDB): domain Bacteria; phylum Acidobacteriota; class Vicinamibacteria; order Vicinamibacterales; family 2-12-FULL-66-21; genus DATBJJ01. The sequence goes on along the minus strand of CAVYZR010000004.1, from coordinate 384,666 downwards.
ACGAAGATCCCGCTCGTCCAGCAGAAGTCCGCGCTCCCGCAGCTGACGATCAAGCTGCTCTTCACTGTCGGGTCGGCGCACGATCCCGCCGGCAAGGAAGGTCTGGCCGCGCTGACGGCCGCGATGATCGCCGAGGCCGGCTCGAAGATCGCTGTCGATCGATCAGATCGAAGCCGTCGCTGTATCCGATGGCGGCTCGGTTCTCGGGAACCGCGTCGACAAGGAGATGACGACCTTCACGGGAGCATTCACAAGGACAACTGGCAGACGTTCCTCGGCATCGTGCTGCCGCAGCTCCTTGATCCGGGATTCCGCGAAGACGATTTCAAGCGGCTGAAGGACGCGCAGCTGAACGCGCTCACGCAGGACCTCCGCTCGAACAACGAAGAGGAGCTCGGCAAGGAGCAGCTCCAGATCAACATCTTCCGCGGCACGCCGTACGGCCACGTCGCGCTCGGCACGGTCGCCGGGCTCAACGCAATCACGCTGGACGACGTGAAGCACTTCGCGCGCGCGCATGTACACGCGCGCGAACCTGACGCTCGCGGCCAGCGGCGACGTTCCGCCCGAGATGCTCAGGACGGTGCAGGCGAACGTCGGCACGCTGCCCGAAGGGCCGGCGGCCGCGAAGGCCGCGGTCCGGGGCGCGCGGCCGTCCGGTCTCGAGGTCGAGATCCTCGAGAAGGACACGCGCGCGACCGCGATCTCGTTCGGCTTCCCGATCGACGTGACGCGTTCGCATCCGGATTTCGCGGCGCTGTCGATTGCGCGCGTCTGGCTCGGAGAGCATCGCATCGCGTCGGGACGGCTCTACCAGCGCATGCGCGAGATCCGCGGGATGAACTACGGCGACTACGCGTACATCGAGGCGTTTCCGCGCGGCATGTTCCAGTTCTTCCCGGATCCGAACCGAGTGCGCCAGCAGCAGATCTTCGAGATCTGGATTCGGCCCGTCGTGCCGGCGAACGCGCACATGTCGCTGCGGATCGCGCTCTACGAGCTGCAGAAGCTCATCGATCGAGGGCTGACCGCAGGACGGACTTCGAGACCACGCGCGATTACCTGATGAAGAACGTCTACGTGATGACCGCGCGGCAGGACCAGCAGCTCGGCTACGCGCTCGACTCGCGGTGGTACGGCATTCCGCGAGTTCACGAAGTACATGCGCGACGCGCTGCAGAAGCTGACCGTCGCGGACGTAAACGCCGCCATCAAGCGGCACCTCTCGGCGACGGATCTCTCCGTCGTCATCATCACGAAGGATGCCGCCGGGCTGAAGCAGGCGCTCGCGTCTGACGCGTTCGTCGTCCATCAGATACGACGGCGAGAAGCCGAAGGAGCTGCTGGACGAGGACAAGGTGATCGGGGCGATGAAGCTGACCATCGCTCCGGAGAAGATCACCGTCACTCCGATTACCGAAGTGTTCGCGAAGCAATAGGACAGGGGGTATCCGGCACAGGGCCGTATCGCTGACGAGACGAGAGACGCGATGACTCATCACGATGTGCTGGCCAGAACCGTGCGGCCCGTAGTGGCCGTGTGCGGCCTCGTTATCGCGGTCCACGCCGGCCAGCAGCCGCCAAACGCCTCGCCATCCGCGTCGTCGAAGGTTGTCCTGCTGGGCACTGGAACGCCGGCCGCGACACCGGATCGATCGGGTCCCGCCACGGCGATCGTGGTGAACGACACAGCCTATCTCGTCGATTTCGGACCCGGCGTCGTGCGCCGCGCGTCCGCCGCGGCGACCAGTAGAAGTATTCCAGCCCTTCAGCCAACGAGGCTCCAGCGCGCTTTCGTGACCCACCTGCATTCCGACCATACGGTGGGGTACGCGGACTTGATCTTCAGCCCCTGGACGCTGGGGCGCCGCGTCCCGCTCGACGTTTACGGTCCTCGAGGTCTCAAGGAGATGACGCAACATCTGATTGAGGCCTATAGAGTGGACATCGACACACGGACCAACGCGGATGGTAACCAGCGAACGTTCCCGGACGGCTACAAGGTGAACGCACACGAAATCACTGCCGGAGTCGTGTACAAGGACGAGAACGTTACAGTGACGGCGTTTGCGACGAAGCACGCCATGGAGAGCTACGGATACCGGTTCGACACACCGGATCGGAGCGTCGTGATTTCCGGCGACACGAACCCGGCACAGGCCACGATCGATGCCTGCCGCGGCTGCGATGTCCTGATTCACGAAGTCCACACGAGCGCATGGCTCGCCGCGCGTCCCGAAGCTGGCGGCGCGCCAGCCGGGACGTTTCGACGCTTTTCGGAGAAATACCACACCACGACCGAGCAACTCGCGGAACTGGCACGTCAGGCCAAGCCGCGCCTGCTCATCCTCTACCACTACAACAGTCTGTCGCCCGAGGAGCTGCAGGCCGACATGATGAAGCACTACGCCGGCCACTTCGTCATCGGTCGCGATCTCGATGTCTATTGACGGCCCTCACAGCGTGTGCAGTGTCGATATCAGTGGAAGTCCGGCTGAAGCCGGACACTACGTCAGAAGACTCTGAGTGATCCGTGCCTTCCGTGTATTCCGTGGCTCTGGTTACTGCACCGGCTTGAAGTACAGGTTGTTCTCGTCGGCTGCCAGATACTTGCCGACGACGACGTAGCCGTTTCGGGCGAAGTAGTCGAGAATCTGCTGCCTGACTTCGTCGTGGGCTTCGATGCACACGAGGCCGGGACGAAAGCGGCCGATGTCGAATCCGGCAAGCGCCTTGGGCTCGGACAGCTCGATGTCCATCGACAGGAAATCGATTCTGTCGATGCCGTGCTTCGGCAGCAGGTCGTTGAGCGTGATCGTCGGCACGAGCAGCTCGCGTGGGTTGGCCCCGGTCCGCTCCGTGAACTTCCGATCCGAGGAGCTGACGACCGTGTGGGCGTCGAGCACGTACATCTTTGCCGTCTCGTCGGAGACGTCCGCGACGAAGAACGGCGCGAACGTGGTCCGGGGTCGATGCGTCTTGTAGTCGGCTTCGAACTGTGCGAGCGGCTCGATCGCCAGCCCGGACCAGCCGAGATTCTTCTCTAGATAGTAAGTCGTGCTCGAGTCGCGGTAGTGGTTGGCGCCGACGTCGACGAAGACGCCGTCGCGTTTGTCCTGAAAGAAGTCCCGGATGATCCATTCCTCGGCGAACTGCGAATAGCGCGCCGGCCCGTAGGCGGCTTGCAGATAGCGGGCGCCGCGCGGCAGCGCGTCAGCCGCGTCCGTCGGTGTAATGGGCCGCCAGACGACAACTCCTGCCGCCGCCGCCGCGACGAGGACCAGGAGCGGGATCAAGACCTTTGGAGATGATGTGCGAGTAGCCATGTGTAAGGGCGATGCGGGTCGCGACCAGTGACTGCCGAGTATACCAATCCGTGTCTCCACAGTATTCTGTGGCTCGCCTGCAACGCCGGCGGGCGGCTTTACGTAAGCCTGGATTAGAGGACCAGACCATCCCGATCGATCTGGAAACGGTAGGCGAGGCCCGGATCGTCGCACAGGCCCTGGCCGGCTCGCAGTCTGCTTTCGAGCAGATCGTGCGCCGCTACCAGCGGCCGATCATCAGCCTCATCGCCCGCATGACCGGGGATCGGACCCTCGCCGAGGACCTCGCGCAGGAGACGTTCGTCAAGGCCTTTCGCAGCCTCGCGGCGTTCGACACGACGCGACGGTTGTCGAGCTGGCTCTTCCGAATCGCGCACAACACCGCCATCGACGCGATGCGGCGCTCGCGCCCGCCGCAAGTTCCCATCGAGACCGTGCCTGCAGCGGCTGACGCGCCGGACGAGCCGCCCGACCCGGTCGAACGCCAGGAGCTGGGGCATGCGCTCGAGGCCGCGCTCGACGCGCTTCGGCCCGACGAGCGTGCCGCGATTGTCCTGCGCTACGAAAACGGACTGTCCTTCGACGAAATCGGCACGGTTCTCGGCGTGCCAGAGGTCACCGCCCGATCGCACGTCCACCGCGCCAGGAAAGAGCTGGCGCGGCTCCTGACCGCATCGGGTTGGGCCCCGGCCGAGTGACTGCAACGAAACGCAACAACGCCCCGTAAGCCTGATAGAGCCATGAACGGAGACGTGGACGGCTACAAACGCTGGCGAGCCGCCGAGGCGAGCGATCGAGACGACGACGCGGACGACGCGTTCGGCGCGGTGTTTCAGTCGGTCGTCGAGGAGCCGCCAGTGTCCATGGATTTCACCGCCGAGACGATGGCGGCAATCCGCGCTGCCTCTTTAGTCGATGCGCGCCGGGCCCGCATGGCGAGGGCCAGTGTACCTGTCGGCAACCGTGGCGTCGACGATCGCGGCGATCTACTTCGGCTCTGGTTGGGCCGTCTCGCTCGTCTCGGCTGCCTTCCTGGGGCTCCTCAACCTGCTCATCGCCGCCGTCGTCCGCATCGCCGAGGCGTTTCATACCGGCGCGGGCGTGTGGGGTGTCTTGTCGAGTCTCGGGCGAGCGGCCTCGGCCGTTGCCGCAGACACCAACGTCACGTTGGCCATGATCGCTATTTCAGTGCTTGCCATCGCGGCGCTCGTGGCGCTGCAGCGTCTTCTTGGTTCAGATGAGGAGTCATTTCAATGAAACGCGCGTTCACTCACATGGCGCTTGCGGCGGCGATGCTCGTCATCGTGGCGATCGGCCGCGCCGCCGCGCAGCCGCTCCCCGCAGACGAGCAGCAGGCGTTGCGCGCGCGGATCGAACAGCGATACGACGTCGTGCCGTTGGCCGTCGGCGTGGCGCTTACGCCGAAGTCCCCCCGCGGCGACGTCCGGCTGATCGAGATTTCCGACACGATCGCGATCAACGGCGTCGCGGTCAGCGGTCGCGAGCTGCGGGATCGGCTCGGCACGGATGCGGACACGATTCTCCGCTTGTCGTATCTGGGCCGCGACGACCTGCGGAAGCTCTTTGCCCGCGAGCCGGCGCCGGACAAGGAACCGCAACTCGAGCGGCCGTCGCAAGCGACGCCACCGGCGCCGCCGACGCCGGAGCCACCTTCGCGGCCAATGCGGCGTTCGGGCCGTGACCGTGTCCGGATCTTCGGCGACGTCGTCGTGCACGAAGGTGAAGAGGTGACCGGGCAGGTCGTAGCCGTGCTCGGCTCGGTCCGCATCGACGGGGAAGTCAGTCAGGAAGTGGTATCCGTGCTCGGCACAATCGAGCTCGGGCCTCACGCCGTGGTGCATGGCGACGTCGTCTCGGTCGGCGGACGCCTGCGACGAGATCCGGGCGCCCAGGTCGGCGGAAGCGTCACTGAAGTATCGCTCGGAGACTTCGGCACGAGGATCGACATCCCATGGGCGAACGGCTGGGGCCCATTTCATTTCGGCGGCTTCGGTCCGGTGACGCGCCTGGTCGGCACGACCTTTCGTCTGGTGCTGCTCGCGCTCCTCGCGAGCATCGCGCTCGTCGTCGCGAGGCGAGCCGTCGAAGGATCGGCGCAGCGCGTCACGGATGAGCCGGTGCGGGCCACGCTCGTTGGTTTCGTCGCCTGGGCATTGATCCTGCCGGTGTTCCTGCTCGTCGGCATGGTGCTGGCGATCTCGGTCGTCGGGATCCCCCTGCTGATCCTTCTGCCGTTCGCGCTGCTGTTTCTGATGATGATGGCGCTCGTCGGATTCAGCGGCACGGCCGCCGCAGTGGGACAGTGGACGCGACGTCGCTTCGGGATGGCGAATGTCTCGGCGTTCGCCGATCTTTGTCTGGGCATCCTGATCATCTTGCTGCCGGTACTAATCGCCAGGGTCGTGGCGTTCGCGGGATGGACGGTCGGCCCGCTCGTCTTCCTGCTCGTGACGATTGGCTTGGCCGTGGAGTTTCTCGCCTGGTCGAGCGGCTTCGGCGCGATTCTCACCAACGCGTTTTCGCGCTGGCAGGCCACGCGCGCTGCGCGCGCCACGCCACGCCCTTCGTCCTAGTTGCGTCGACGCGCCGTGTGCGGCTGTGTGCGGCTGTAGCTGTAGCTGCGCAGCTGAGCCGGCTGGTCGTTCTGACCTTTCGGTGAGTTCGTTCGATCTGCCTTTCCTGTCTCTTGACAACCGCTGAGAGCCAACGATAATCGGCGGGCGCGTAATGCGCCGTGTCCAGTCGTGGTGATGTTGCCGACAGCGCGATCAATCGTATCGTCGGTCCTTCCTCTCAACCACGGCTCACAAGGAGGTTCACCGATGCGTGCCTTCCGCCCTCGCTTGCTCACGATTCTTGCCGCGCTCGTTGTCCTGGCCGTTACAACGCTCTCGGCTTCAACCGTGTCGCAGTTCAACCTCGCGGAGATGTCGCGACGCGCTCAAAAGATTTATGTCGGCACGGTGCGTTCTGCGACTGAAGGTACGCTCGCGGTCGGCGGCGGCCAACTTGCGGTGGTCACGTATCAGCTCACTGTCGACGAAGATCTGCTCGGCGAAACCGCGATAGTCAAGGGCGAGCGCGTCGCTGAGATTCGCATGCTGGGCAAGCAGAAGACCGTCCAGGTGGGGGGAATGCGATCTGTATCCCCACTGCCGGACATGCCCGTTCTGAGGGTGGGCCAGACCTATCTCGTCTTCACGACGCAACCAAGCGGCGTCGGCCTGTCGACGACGGTCGGCCTTGGGCAGGGTTGCTTCAGGCTGTACGGCAAGGGTGACAGCCAGATGGCCGTCAACGAGGTCAACAACGCCGGGCTCTTCCGCGGCATGCAGCCGCCCGCTGCGGCCGCCGCAGCCTTGCGCTCCGCGGCGCCGCCAACCGCAGGACCGATGCGGTTTGTCGACCTTCGCGCGCAGATCATCAACCTCGTCGGAGCCAGGAGGTAGGTCATCATGCATAAGAGACATCCCGTCCTGGCAGTCGGCGCCCTCATTGCCTTCATGCTGACGTCGGTCCAGGTGTACGCGGGCGGACCGTTGCTACTCCTCTCCGCTGGGGTCCCGTTTCTCTGGCCCAACGGCGGCCGGATGATTCCGTTCAATCCCGATCAGGGTGGCCTTGGCCCCTTAACCAACGCGCAAGCGGTCGCGCAGTCGACGGCGGCGTTCCAGGTCTGGGCAAACGTCGCGTCGGCCACGGCGACGCACGTCAACCGCGGGCAACTGCCGGTCGATGTCGATGAAACGAACTTCATGCCGTATCTCTCACCCGCCGCACCTGATGGACTGAGCGCCATCGTGTATGACGCAGACGGCGCAATCTTCGAGTTGCTGTTCGGACCCGACTCTGGCGTGCTCGGGTTCGCGAGCCCGGAGTGGATCGATCCGGCGACCGGCGCCATCGTCGAAGGCGTAGCCTTCATGAACGGCGGCTCGTTGCTCGGACCCGACGCCTTCCCAGTCGCGGAGTTCCTTTCGGTCCAGGTGCACGAGTATGGGCACTACCAGAACCTCGCCCATACCACCGTCAACGGCCAGATCATTGTCGGCCCTGATTCGACTGGACCCTCGCCGTTCGATACGTTTCCGCTACCGCCGAGTTTTTTCGGCCGGATCGAAACGATGTATCCGTTTCTGTTCATCAATGGCGGACAGGCCTCGCCCCACGCCGACGACATCGCGATCTTCTCGACGCTCTATCCTGAGCCCACCTTCGCGACCACTACCGGATCGATCACCGGGAACATCGTTGCGCCGAACAACACGACGCCCCTGACTGGCGTCAACGTCATCGCCCGCAACATCGCCAATCCGTACGACGACGCGGTGTCGGCAATCTCGAGTGACTTCGCCGTCAACTACGCCCCGGGCAGTCCGTTTGTCGGCGCCTACACGTTGCGTGGGCTGACGCCAAACGCCAGCTACGCTGTCTACGTGGACGAGCTTCTGATCGACGGCTTCAGCACGCCGCCGCGCTCTTTGCCTGGGCCCGAGGAGTTCTTCAACGGTCCGACCGAGTCGAACGATCCGATCACTGATCCGCCGGGGAATGCCTTCACGCCGGTCGTCGCCGCCGCGGGCGTCACGACGCCCGACATCGACATCATCTTCAACCGGCTTCTGCCCGGTCCCATTCCAGCGGGAGACGACACGTCTACCGAGCTCTTTCCGGACTTCACCTTGAGCTTCTGCGGGCAACGCTATGAATCGGTGTTCATCAACTCCAACGGTAGCCTGAGCTTTGGCGCCGGCAGCTCCGACTTCAGCGAGACCGTCGCGGAGATGCTTACCGGGCCGCCGCGCATCGCCGGGCTGTGGGACGATCTCGACGCGAGCGCTGCGCCTGGGTCGGTGACCTTCTCCGAAACGTCGCACTCGCTCACGGTCTCGTTCACCAACGTGCCCGAATTCGACCTCCCTGGCGGCAACACGTTCTCGATCACGCTCTACGGCGACCGCGGGCGCGGCAGTCGTCATAGTCGTAATAGTCGTGACAGTCGTAATAGTCGTAATAACGACGGGCGGTTCTCGATCGCGTACGAGAACATTTCGGCGACGGACGGTCTGGCCGGCTACAGCTGCGGCGGGCGCGTCACGTCGGGCTTCGAGCGGGAGACCGATCTCAGCAAGGCCGCGCGGCGAACCATCGATGGTGACGGCGAGACCGCGATCTTCGAAATCTTCAACGCCGTGCCCAGCGACAACGACCTGGCCAACCGAACCCTCGAGTTCGACGGTCCGCGACACTTCCGTGACGCGTTCGAGCCGAACGATTCGCCACTGCTCGCGCCGCAGCACGATCCCGAGTCGTGCGGACACGACGACCATGATGATCGCGGGCGAGGCCTGGTGCGACTGCCCTTCAACACCGCACATCGCTTCTCGGAGATCAGTCCTCTCGGGAACGACGTCGACTTCTTCCGCTTCCGAGCCAAGGCCGGCGACATCCTGGCCATCGAGACGGTGCCCGGGCTGACAAGCATGGATACCGTCCTCGGACTCTTCGACGCAGAGGGGAACCTCCTGCTGGCCGACGACGATGGCGGCGTCGGCTTACTGTCCCGGCTGTTGGTGCAGATTGACGTAGACGGCATCTATGCCGTGGGCGTGTCGACGTTTCCGGACTTCGGCTTCACCGGAGCCGGGGGCGACTTCGGCCGCTACGTGCTGAACATCAGCAGCTACCGTGGCACCATCCTGCCAATTGGCGATGACGACGCCGTCGAGGTTGGCTTCTCGACCTTTGCGTTCCCCTTCCAAGGCACCAACTGGTCGAGCGTGTTCGTGAACGGCAACGGCAACCTGACGTTCGGGGCCGCCAACGCTGACTTCACGGAAACGGCCGCCGAGCTCCTGGCCGGACCACCGCGGATCGCGCCGCTGTGGGACGACCTCTTTGCTCCGAACGGACTCGTTATCGCCGAAGAATCCGACCGCGCGCTGGAGATTCACTACGTCAGCGTGCCGGAGTTCTCGGCGACCGGCACGAACTACTTCTCAGTGAAGCTGGATAAGCGCGGGGACATCACATTCAACTACGGCGCCACGAACCGTAGCGACGCCATCGTCGGCGTGACGCAAGGAGGCGGCGTCGCCGATCCCGGGCCGATAGATATCTCGCGGGCCTGGCTCTCCGCGATTGGGACCACCTACGAGCAGTTTACGGCCGCATCGTTCGGTGCGTATGGTGGAGTGGATCTCTCGTTCCAGGAGATTACGTTCAAGAAGCCTCGATAAGAACCGGGGCCTGACCCCACGATCAAGCAGCATCGAACACGCAGCGGATGATGTCTCCGTCGACGCTGACGTCGGTGCCGGGCCGCCGCGCTTTCACCCATGCAGTGAGCTCGTCCAGGCGGGGATAGCCACCCGTTCCGTCGAATAGCCGCGCGTCGTCGATCAAGACCACGTGGCCGCGCACGGGATGCGCGACGAGCGCGGTCAGCTCCGCCATGACGGGAGTTTCGTCGCTGCCTCGTCCACTTTCCCCACCCATGTAGTGACCGTCCAGCCAGACGAGCGCGGGTCCCAGGAGCGACTCGAGCACGCTCGGCAGCAGCGCGGCGCTATCGCCGAGCAGCAGGCGAATGTGCGGCTGGCTGCCGAAACGCTTCGCGGCCTGGGCGTGGAGCGCCGGCGCGACCTCAATCGAGATGATCCGATCGACGTGCCCACTCATCGCGTGGACCATCTCGCCGGTGTAGGTTCCGGTCTCGACGAAGGTCCGCAAGCCGTAGCGAGCCTGGTAGCGGATCACCGTGCGCTGCTTGACGACGTTCGGAGGCGGTACGGGCTTGCCCGCGAGCCACCACTGCAGCGTGATTCGGGCGCGGGTCAGGCGGATCATGGCCGGAGAAACCGACCAGCGGCGCCAGGCCGCGCGCACGCGCGTCATATCAGTAGGATAGTTGGGGTCAGGCCGGCATTAGAACCTGTCGTCTTCGTAGTGCGATCGAGCGGCAGCGAGTGAGCCTGGCGAGCGGAGCGGGGCGTCGGGGCCCCCGCGAGCGAGCCAGTAGGGGAGTCCGAGGGGCGAAGCCCCTCGGTTAAGACTAGAATCGACCGGCAGGAGGCAAAGCATGATCTCAGCCCGTTCGGTAGCGGCGGTGGCCGTAGCCGCAGCCCTGACTGTATCGACTCCGCTGTCCGCGCAGGCGCCCGCCGGAGACAAGGAAGGCGTGCGCCTGGCCGCGCTCGACTATCTCGAAGGTATCTACAACGTTCAGCCCGAACGCATCGAGCGAAGCGTGCATCCCACACTCAACAAGCGCGGCTTCTATAAAAAGGACGCGACGTCGCCGTACGTCGAGTCGCCGATGACCTACGAGCAGCTGCTCAAGCTTGCCGCGAGCTGGAACAAGGACGGCAAACGCGACACGAAGCTCAGGGAGATCGTCATCCTCGACGTCCTCGACCAGACTGCCGTCGTCAAACTCACCGCGTCCTGGGGCATCGACTTCATGTTTCTGGGCAAGTTCGACGGCAAATGGAAGATCATCCAGATTCTCTGGCAGAGCCATCCACCGAAGACGTAGGCTCGATTTCCGGTTAGGATCGGCCCGGAGGTTCTGTTGTCTCTCACCAATCCGCGCCATCTGTTTTGCCTTTGTGCTGCTGCCGTCGCCCTTTCGCTGACGACGGTTCGTGGAGTCGGTCAGGACGTCGCGATTGGCGAGTTCGAGGCGCATGGCGACATCGGCGGGCCGAAGATTGCCGGGTCCGCGACCTACGATGACGCGCAACAGCAGTACGCGCTCTCAGCCGGCGGCGTGAACATGTGGGCGCAGAAAGACGAGTTCCACTTCGTCTGGAGACGCATGACCGGCGACTTCATCCTGCAGGCGCGCGTCGAGCTCCTCGGGCAGGGCGTCGATCCGCATCGCAAGGTCGGGCTGATGGTGCGGCCGACGCAGGATGCGGACGCGCCCTACGTCGATGGCATGGTGCACGGCGATGGTTTGACCTCGCTGCAGTTCCGCCGCACGAAAGGCGCCATCACCGAGCAGGTGCAATCGGCCGTCAAGGGCGCCGACATCATCCAGATCGAGCGCAAGGGACAAACCTATATTTTCTCGGCGGCGAAGTTTGGCGATCCGTTTACGACCTCTGAAGTGTCCGACGTCACGCTCGGTGACGAGGTGCTGGTTGGGCTCGCTCTCTGCTCGCACAACGGCGAGGTGACCGAGCGCGCGCTCTTCAAGGACGTCCGTCTCGTGCGGCCCGCGAAAGACGGCTTCGTGCCGTATCGCGACTACATCGGCAGCGTGCTCGAGATCCTCGACCTCGAAAGCGGCCGAAAGAAGGTCATTCACCGTTCCGAGAATCCGTTCGAGGCGCCGAACTGGACCCGCGACGGCAAGGCGCTGATCTTCAACACTAGCGGCCGCGTCGAAGGCTGGCGCGGCCGGCTCCATCGATTCGATCTCGCGACGAGCCAATCGACGCCCATCGATACCGGGACCAACAACCGGAACAACAACGATCACGTCCTGTCGTTCGACGGGACGATGCTCGGCATCAGCGACCAGAGCATCCAGGGCACCGGGTCCACGATCTACACCGTTCCGGTCGGCGGCGGCACGCCCAAGCGGATCACGCAGCTCGCGCCGTCGTATCTGCACAGCTGGTCACCCGACGGCAAATCGCTGATCTACACCGGGGGCCGGAACGGCGAGTTCGACATTTACCGCATCGCCGCCGATGGCAGTGGCACCGAGGTCAATCTCACGAATTCCAAGGGACTCGACGATGGGCCGGAGTTCACGCCGGATGGAAAGTACATCTACTTCAATTCAGTGCGCAGCGGATTGATGCAGATCTGGCGGATGCAGCCGGACGGCACGAACCAGGAGCAGATCACCAACGACGATCTCAACAACTGGTTCCCGCACATTTCGCCAGATGGCCAGTCGATAGTCATCATCAGCTTCCCGAAGGACATCAACCCCACCGATCACCCGTACTACAAACGCGTCTACCTTCGCCTGATGCCGATCGGCGGCGGCCCGCTCAAAGTGATCGCGTATCTCTATGGCGGGCAGGGCACCATCAACGTGCCGTCGTGGTCGCCGGATGGCAAGAGGCTCGCGTTTGTCAGCAACACGGACACGATCAAGTAGAGCCACGGAGCCACGGACAACACGGCAGAGTAGAGCCACGGATCGCACACGGACAACACGGCCAGAGTAGAGCCACGGATCACACGGACAACACGGCCAGAGTAGACCCGCGGAACACACGGAGCACACGGCGGACTAGAGCCGCGGAGTTCACGGACAGCACGGACACGATCAAGTAGAGCCGCGGGTCACACGGAACACACGGACACGATCAAGTAGAGCCGCGGGCCACACGGAACACACGGCGGAGCGGCCTCATGCTAGCATTCCGCCGTGTTACCCATTCTTCGGTCCATTCGCATTCGTCACGCGCTGATCGCGCTCGTAATCTGTGCCGGCACGCTGACGCTCGTCGATCCGTCGACAATCGCCGGCGCCGGACGCCAATCGGCCGCGGTCCCACAGCTGCCGCGGGATGTGAAGCTCAGCGCGGCCGACGTGACGAGGCTCGCGGACGAGGCCCGCAAGGGCGTCAAAGTCGAAATCCCGCCGGACTTCGAACTCAAGTTGTGGGCGCCCGATACGCTCATCGTCGACCCGGTCGCTCTCGAGTTCGACGAGACGGGCACCGTCTACGCGACGAGTACCAGCCGCAACAACATGCCGCTCGACATCCGCGAGCATCCGACCTGGGTGCCGACGGTCCACACGCTGAAGACCGTCCCCGATCTGCGCGAGTTCTACGAGAAGGAGCTCGCGCCCGAGCGCAGCGCGAAGAACCAGTGGTTGCCGGATCTCAACCAGGACGGTTCGAACGATATTCGCGATCTGGCCCTGCTCAAGGAGCGGCTGTACCGCATCCAGGACACGGACGGCGACGGCGTCGCCGACACGTCCAAGATCATGATCGAGGGATTCAACCTCGACCCGACCTACGACGTAGCCGGCGGACTCCTTTACAACCAGGGCGATCTGCTGATTGGCATCGCGCCGGGAGTCTGGCGGTTGAAGGACGACAACGGCGACGGCACCATCGATCGGCAGATCGTGATCAGCGAGGGCTACAGCATCCACCCGGCGTTCGGCGGACACGGCATCTCTGGCCTGACGATGGGGCCCGATGGTCGAATCTACTGGGAGGTCGGAGACATCGGCCTCGACGTCACGGACAAGAGCGGCAAGCGCTGGTCCTACCCGAACCAGGGCGCGGTGATGCGCTCCGAGCCCGACGGCTCGAATTTCGAAGTCTTCGCCACCGGCATCAGGAACCTCCAGGAGTTCTCGTTCGACGAGTACGGCAACCTGATCAGCGTCGACAACGACGGCGACCACCAGGGCGAAACCGAGCGCGTCGTCTACATCCCGAACGGCTCCGACAGCGGATGGCGGTCGAACTGGCAGTATGGCAAGTACACCGACGCGAAGAACAACCGCTACAACGTCTGGATGGACGAGAACATGTTCAAGCCGCGCTTCGCGGGCCAGGCGGCGCACATCATTCCTCCGGTGGCGGCGTACCACGCCGGTCCGTCGGGCATGGTCTACAACCCGGGCACTGCGCTCAGCGATGAGTGGCGGAACTACTTCTTCGTATCGAGTTTTCCCGGCTCGGCCGCCGGTGCGCGCATTTACGGGTTCAAGCTCAAGGCCGACGGCGCCGGCTTCTCCCTCGAAGACGACAAGGTCCTGCTGCGAGGCATCCTCACCGTCGGATTGAAGTTCGGTCCCGACGGCGCGCTCTACCTGGCCGACTGGATTACCGGGTGGGACTCGAAAAACAAGGGACGGATCTGGAAGCTCGACTCACCGGCTGCGGCCGCGAACCCGATGCGGGCCGAGGTGCGGACGCTCATCGCCGCGAACTTCAGCACGCGTTCCGCGACGGATCTCTCGACGCTCCTGCGGCACGCCGACATGCGTATTCGTCAAAAGGCGCAGTTCGAGCTGGTCCGGCGCGGCGATGTGAAATCGCTCCTCGCTGCCGCCAAGAATTCGACGAACCAGCTGGCGCGCATTCACGGTGTCTGGGGTGTCGCGCAGCTGGCGCGAACAGCCACGGGTGGAGCGGAGCATGCGCCGCTCCTGGTGCCCTTCCTTACCGATGCCGACGCCGAGATCCGCGCGCAGACGGCCAAGATGATCGGCGACCTGCGATACGCGCAGGCCGCCTCGAAACTGGTACCACTCCTCGCCGACTCCGCGCCGCGCGCGCGGTTCTTCGCGGCCGAAGCGCTTGGCCGGATCGCTTACAAGCCGGCGACCGCGGAAATCGTCGCGATGCTGGCCGCCAACGACGATACGGACGTCTACCTGCGTCACGCCGGCAGCCTGGCGCTGTCGCGAATCGGTGACGCCGCCGCGCTTGGCGCGCTCTCGTCGAATCCCTCGCGCGGCGTTCGCATCGCCGCGATCATCGCGCTCCGCCGCTTGCGCAGCCCGGAGGTCGGTCGATTCGTCGCCGACGCCGACGACGGGATCGTGCTCGAGGCGGCCCGCGCCATCAACGATGACGGTGGGATCGAGGGGGCGCTGCCCGCGTTGGCGCGCGTGCTCGACGAGAAGCGTTTCACGGCCGAGCCGCTTCTTCGACGCGCCATCAGCGCGAACCTCAAGGTCGGCACAGGCGAGGCGGTAACGCGACTCGAGACGTTTGCCGCCGACTCGGCGCGGCCGCAGGGAATGCGGGTCGAGGCGATTGCCGCACTCGGCGTCTGGGCGGATCCATCGCCGATGGATCGCGTCGACGGGATCTATCTGGGCCAGGCGAAGCCGCGGGACACGGTCGTCCCGGCTGCGCAGGCTGCTGTTCTTCGACTGATGCAGGCGCAGGCGTCCGAGAACGCGCCCGCGCTGAGGATCGCACTAGCCGAGGCGGCGGGACGTCTCGGCGCGCAGGGAGCGGCGCCGTTCCTCATGATTCAACTCCGAAGCGACACCTCCTTCAATGTGCGTGTGGCCTCACTCAGGGCGCTCCAGGCGTTGAAGGTTTCGAACATCGAAGAGATCATGAAGGTCGCGGTTGCCGACAGCAACGCCGAGGTCAGGCGGGCTGCGCTTGGCATCCTGCCGTCGCTGACGATGAGCGACGAAGCGAAGGTGCAGAGCCTGGTCGCGGTGATTCGCGGCGGCGCCGTCAACGATCAGCAAGCGGGTTTCGAGGTGCTCGGGACGCTGAAGAGCGCCGAAGCCGAAAAGACGCTTGCGTCGTTCTTCGATGAGCTCGTCCTCGGCGGGGCCGCCAAGGTGGCGCCGGCCGTGCAACTCGATCTGGTGGACGCGATGCAGGCGAACGGGTCTCCGGCCCTGACAGCGAAGCTCGACGCGTACCGCGCGTCGAAGTCCGCGGACAGCCTCGCGCTCGCGTTTCGCGACGCGCTGCTGCAAGGGGGAAGCGTGAACCGCGGCCGCGAAACGTTTGTTGAAAATCCCGCGGCGCAGTGCACCCGCTGCCACACCGTGCGGAACGCCGGAGCGGATGTCGGCCCGAACCTCTCGGGCGTGGCGACGCGGCTCACTCGCGAGCAGATCCTCGAGTCGCTGCTCGAGCCCAGCGCTCGGATTGCTCCAGGCTACGGCACCGTCGGCATCACGCTCAAGAACGGCACGCGCGTCGACGGCACGTTACGTGACGAGACCGACACGCACGTCGTCCTTATGACAGGCACGTCGCCGGCCGAACAAAGAATCGCCAAGACGGATATAGCGCAGCGAACAAACCCGGTGTCGGCGATGCCGCCCGTCGGGCTCATCGTCAAGCCGCGCGAAGTGAGAGATCTCGTGGCGTATCTCTCCACCCTCAAATGAAGGACGTTCGCTGTCAGAAAGCTTTTCACCGCTGAGGGCGCAGACCACGCAGAGTCTTATTGTCTTGTTTTAGATTCTCTGCGTCCTCGGCGATCTCCGCGGTGAAAGGCTTTTGGAAAGTGGCGAGGCCTACTTTAGCGGTTTGATGCGGATGTTCTTGTAGTAGACCGTGCTGTTGGGATCGTGCGCCTGGAGCGCGACTGTACCGGGGCTGAGAACACGCTTCGCGAAGTCCGGGCTGCCGGCCCACTCCTTCGGTTGCGTCCAATTGACCGTCTGCTTGTCGTTGACCTTGACGGTAATCGTGTCGCCCTGGACGACGATGTGCTCGGTGAACCACTCGTCGTCTTTCGCGAACGCTTCCTTGACGTCCGAGACGTGGTAGAGGCTACCCGACTTGACGGGATCCTTCATGTAGGTGTTGTTCACCTGGATCTCGAACCCCTTCGAAGGCCAGCCCTTCTCGACGTATTCGGTGAGGATGAAGACGCCGCCGTTCGAGTTGTTGCGCGTCATCACGTCGACCTTCAGCTCGAAATTGCGGAACGAGTGATCCATGAACGGCCCGTCGTAGAACGCGTGGCCCTGCATGCCGACGGCCTTGGCGACAATCGCGCCATCCTCGATGGTGAAGGCGGCGGGATTCGAGAGCTTCCAGCCGGTGAAGTCCTTGCCGTTGAAGAGTTGCGTGAATCCTGGCTCGGTCGCGGGCGTCTGCATCACCACGGCGAGCACCAACGGAGCGAGTCGAATCAGGGTAGTCATAGCGCGGGATCCTAGCACGTTCGCAGGAACGACTTCACGGCGGCCGCGAAGCTGTCGGGCTGCTCGAGGAAGGGCAGATGCGCGCTCTCGGGAATCACGTCGAGGGCAGGCTGGCTCGGAATGCGGCGAAGGAATGCCGCGACTGCGTCAGGCGGCGCGTACTGATCGTGTTCGCCGGTGATGCCGAGGCACGGCACGCGCACGGTGCCGGCGATCGCTTCGGTGTTCGCACCGAGCAGGATCTGACAGGACCGGACGTACGTCCCAACTGCTTGCGTGTCGAATTCTCGCTCGAACCGGGCGACGATGTCGGGCCGGTCGCGAAGCGTGCTCGGCGAGAACACCCCAGGGGCAACTCTCTTGCCCCACCCGATCAGATCGCACGCGCCCTGAAGTTCCTCGAGCCGATCCGTCAGCCGCTCGCGGATGCGCGGCGACACCTGCGGCACTCCGCCGACGAAGATCAGCGCCCGGATTCGCTCTGGC
Source organism: uncultured Acidobacteriota bacterium (assembly GCA_963773005.1). Lineage (GTDB taxonomy): Bacteria > Acidobacteriota > Vicinamibacteria > Vicinamibacterales > 2-12-FULL-66-21 > DATBJJ01. The sequence continues at coordinate 367,203 of CAVYZR010000004.1, read as the reverse complement.
CACGACTTCCACGCCTCGAGCGCCAGCATCGTCCCCAGCGAATGACCCAGGATGACGACCGGTTCGGCGACGCGTTCCGAGACGAGCGTACCCAGTTCGTCGACCCAGGTCGCCATCGAGAAATCCGGTGTGGAGACCGGCAGGTCGATGGCGATGACGCGGTGTTCGGGTTGGAGCCGTTCAGCGAGGCCGTCGAAGAAGTAGGCGCCGCCTCCCAGGCCGTGAATTGCCAGCAGGTTCAAGAGGTTCAGGAGGTTCGAACCGCTTGAACCTGTCGTTGGAGGCAGGCGAACACGTCGCGGTAGAACGCTGGGTGCTCGCGCCAGGTGGGCGACGACACCAGGCGGCCGTCAGTTATCGTCTCCGCGGTCACGTAGTGGCCGCCAACCGCTTCGACCTCGAGGCGGACGTGCTCGTAGCAGGTGAATCGCTTGCCCTTGGCGAGCCCGGCTGCCGCCACGAGTTGGATCCCGTGGCAGATCGAGAAGATCCACTTCTGCTGAGCGTCGAACTCGCGGAGGATCGCGAGCACTCGCGCGTCGTTGCGCAGATACTCCGGCGCGCGGCCGCCGATGCACATCACCGCTTCGTAAGTCCCCGACGCGCACATCGTCGAACGTGACGTCCGATTCGATCGCGTATCCCGGGCTTTCCTTGTAGGTATCCCAGCCTGGCTCGAAGTCGTGCATCACGAGGTGCAGCCGCCGCTTGGACGGCGCCGCGACGTGAGGCACATAGCCCGCTTCCTGAAAGCGGTGCACGGCGAACCACGTCTCGTAGCTCTCGCCGCCGTCGCCCGTGATGATGAGAATGCGCTTGCTCACGAACCCTCCAGCTTCCAGCTTCCAGCTCTCAGTCTTTAGTCTTCAGCCTTTACTTCAGCATTCAGAATTCAGCATTCAGAATTGCCCGCTGCGGCCGCGACCGCGGCCGCCACGCTGTGGCGGGCGTTCGGTGGCGAGCGCGTCAGCCGGCCGCTTTCCAGCCCACGCGATGCCTCGCAGCAGCATTGGCTGCACTTGCGGATTGGAGAAGTTCACGTAGTTGTGCCCCTGCATCCAGACGAACGCTCGAAACGACGGCGCGCCCGGCAGCATGCTCTTCTCGTAGGTCCAGATCTGCGGCACGACTTCGCCCGCATGCGTTCCCGCGCTCTGTGTTTTCGCCATGACCGCCGTGGCGAGCACATGGATTTCAGGCGTCTTCGACCACGTCATGTTGAAGAACGCCTCGTCGGTGATCGTGAAGTTGGTCACGCCCTGCATGATCGGGTGCGCCGGGTCGACGACGGTATATGGCACCTCGGCTTCGAGCGTGTAGTTGACTTCGCCGTGCTTCTTGGCGCCGCCGACAAACGAGGCGAACTGCTCGGGATCCGGGCCGCAGAGGGCGTCGTGCAAGCTGACCAGCCCGCCGCCGCGGCGGAGGAAGTTGTCGAGCGTCGCGCGGTCCTCGATGCTCAGGTAGCCGGCGTCACCTTTATAGATGACCATCACGTCGGTGGCCGCGAGCTCGCGCGCCGACGGGAAGTGCAGTCCGCCGTCGACGATCGCGCCGCGGTTGGTGAGGAGCTTGCTCCAGTCGGCGAGGAACTGCGGGTAGTCGTGCTGACCCTCGGCGTGTGTCTTGAGCCCGGCGTGAATGTAGACCCGCAGCGGCGGCGCCTGAACTTGCGCCGTGGCGGCCGGCGGCGGTGTCGGTTGCTGCGCCATGACCGAAGTACATAACACAACCGCTGCGCCAAGCAGCGAGAGTCGAACCTTCATGGACACTCCTTGATTGGGGTCAGACCGGGGTCAGACCGGGGTCAGACCCGCCGGACATGTGCGTGCGAGTGATTCTACGCCGGGATAGGGGTGTCTGTTTCAGGTAGTCCAGTATGTGAGACGGGCCGACGGCCAAGGTTCACGATGGGCACGATGACACGATGAACACGAAGATATCTTAGGAAATTCATCGTGAGCATCGTGTGCATCGTGCACTTCGTGTTCTACCGTGGCGTCGTGACAGTTTTCGCGAGACGACTTCTCCAGGCCGCCGGGGAGGGTTACTGCTGTCGCTTGAATACGAAAGTCTGGGCTTTCTGGCCGCCCTCGCCGCTCACGACCGCCTCCAGCGAGCCGTCCGGCAGCTTCGTATAGCGAATCATCTTGGGAAAATCGTGGGCCGGATTCTCGAAGGTCGCGCTCGTGGCGTCAATCTTCGTGAGCGTGAAGTCGGTCGCGGGCGAGCGGCCGTTCGGCATCGCCGTGTAGACCAGCCCGCCGTTGCGCTCGACGATGCAGAGGAACTCGAAGGCGGACATCAGGCCATCGCGCACCGTGCGGGAGATCGCGAGCATCGAGCCACCGGCGGGTGGGGTCCAGCGCTCTTCGATCGACGAGCTTCCCATCGTTCCTGTCCATTCTCCGGCGATCCATGCGACTTGAGCCATCGTCGCGTCGGCCGACTTGACCGCCGCCGCGACAGGCGCCGCTGGTGGGCCGGTGCGCTTGTAGAGAGTCGTCGTGGTGCGCGGGGCCGTCTGGCCGGCCGTGCGCGCCGTCGTCTCCACGCGCAGCGTGTCCGGCGACTCCAGCTTCAGCACGCTTTTGACGTCGATCTTGATCGGCTTGCCGTTTGGCGGCACCGCGCTGGTCATCGCGATTGAAACTGCTGGTCCATCCCACGCCGCCGTCCACGTGGCGCCCGAGTCTGGCTCGCACAAGCGGCCAGGCATGCGGCTCGAGACTTCGGATCCGTCGAGGACGTATTTGATGGTGGCAGGCGACCCGGCAAAAGTGCGGGTAAGAGTGAGCGCCGGATCCTGGTGGACGATCGTGAACTGTGGCCCGAACACCTGCGGTGATGGTCGAGCGCCTGCAGCTTCGGAGGTTACCGGCGCCGCGACCCACGTGCCCGAAAAATCCGGACGTTGTCCGGCGTTCGCAGAGAGTGCCAGCAATTCAAGTGCGGCCGTAACGGCCAGACGCCCCCGCATCGATCCTCCCCACGGCGGGAGATGTCCCGCCTGCCGAGGCACTATACGACGCGCGGTGGCGGAGGGCTTGGACAAATCCGACAGCCACGCCCTTCGAAGCTAGAACCTATTTCGTTAACCAAACCCCGGCGAACGCTGCCGACGGCCATGGTTCACGATGAACACGATGACTCGATGGACACGACGAGAACCTCTATAAGGATCCATCGTGGACATCGTGTCATCGTGCACATCGTGCTGTCACGTGGGGTCGTGACAGCGCCAATGAGACGGTTTCTAGCTATCGCCGATGAAGTCCCGCCCGCGCATGACCTCGGCGACGTTCTTGATCCCGCCGACGACCGGCGTGAAGTCGAGCGCCGTGTCGACCGTCCCGCGGAGAGCGCCCTTGCGGCGAATCGCCGCGCCGAGAGTCGCCAGCGCGAGCACGCTCCCGATCCAGGGCGCCGCGCGAAGCAGCCGTCTGGTGACCCGACGCTGTCCGAACTGCAGCAGTTGTCGTTTGATACTCATGCCAGTCGAGGTAGCAAGAGGCGTTCCCTTCGATTGGGTCTCCGTCTTGCACGAAGTCTCTGCAGCGAACGGAGGATTCAAATGACAGACAATAATCGCGACAGGCGTGTGAGCACGCTCGATCCACAGTATGTGAAACGGACGACCAATAAGTCGCGTCCTGACGAGCTTGACGCCACGGAAGAGGCCGGCGTCTCGCGCGGCGCGGGCGACGTCAGCCCTCATTTCGGTGGACGAGCGCAGCCCGGCGATATCCTCGGCTTCGAAACGGGCGGCGAAACGACCAGCCTCGGAGACACCTCCGACGATGAGAACAAGCGGCGCCACGAGCTCGAGAAGGACGTCGCCGAGGACATCAAGAAGCGTCGCGACGACGAGCGCGGTTAGGACGCGCACAAACAGCCAACAACGGGCGCAGGGGTCGCCGCGGCTCGTCGGCTCCTGCCTCCCGCTTCTCACCCCACCGCGCCAAAGACGCGCGGCGGGGACCCCATTCGCGACGCGGCAAAACGTCCCTCCGCGGAGTGTGCTGGCGTCGCCGGCGGCGGCTAGGACGATCCGCGCGACAGCCGGCATCGGTTGGGCTGACGGATTTCTCGACGGGTGGTGGCGAAAGCCGCGCCGCCGCCGCAGGGGACCGCTGCGGGACGTTTTGCGGCATCCTGCACGCGCCGCTCAAGTCGGCAGGATCCGACGAGCCGCGGCGACCCCGCGCGCCAGCGCTGCTGGCGAATCCATCGCCCGAGGCACGCGGCGTCTCAATCCGGGGCCGTGTCGGCCTGGGCGAGTCGGGCCGACCTTGAGCGTCGTGACTCACCGATCCGAAAAATGCTGCCGGAGCGTTCCGAGCGACGGCGCCGCTGATTCGACGCCAGGCATTCGGACGTGGCGCCGAACCGATGCCGGCTGTCGTCCGGACGTACGGCAGGCGACGTCGGGATCGGAAGACCTGCGCGGAGGCGGCGTTTTTCCACGGCGCGAAGCGGGAGGCGCGAGTCGTCCAGGCCGATGCGGCCTTCCTCACGAGACGCGGAGAGCCCGAATAGCGTCACGCGACCACCACGTGGCGGCGGGCATGTAGTAATGTTCGCCGCGTGCACCGCCCTGTCCCGGTTCTCTCCGATCCCTACGTCCTCGCGCCTGAAGCGATCGAGTCCCCACCAGATTCATGGGCGCGGGCCCTGCGACGAATTGGCCCCGGCATGGTGCTGGCCGCGGCGATCGTTGGCTCCGGCGAGCTGATCGCCACGACGACGCTCGGCGCGCAGGTCGGCTACGCCGTCCTCTGGGTCATCGTCCTCAGCTGCGCCATCAAGCCCGTCGTCCAGGGCGAGTTCGGGCGCTACACGATTGCGACCGGGCACACCGCGCTCGAAGGCTTCAACTGCGTGCCCGGCCCTCGCGCTGGCGTAGGCTGGCTGGTCTGGATCTGGGCTGCGACGGTGACGCTGACGCTGCTACAGGTCGGCGGCATGTATGGTGGCGTCGCGCAAGTGCTGCACATCCTCGTGCCGGCGATCCCCGTCTTCGCCTGGGTGGGTGTGTGCTTCGTCGTGACCCTGGCGCTCCTACTCGGCGGCGGCTACGAGCGCATCGAGCGTCTCGCGATCGTCAAGGTCGGACTCTTCACGCTGCTCACAGTGTGTGCTGCAGCGATTCTTCTCCGCCGGCCCGGCGCGGTGAGTGTTGCCGACCTTCAAAGCGGATTCAGCTTCCAGTTCCCAGCGGCCGGTCTGGCGACCGCGATTGCTGTTTTTGGCATCACCGGCGTCGGCGCGACAGAACTCGTGATGTATCCGTACTGGTGCGTGGAGAAGGGCTACGCCAGGTTCGTCGGCGAGCGCGACGGCTCTCGGGCGTGGACGGCGCGCGCACGCGGCTGGATTCGCGTGATGCACCTCGACATCATGTGCTCGCTGGTCGTCTACACGATGGCCACGGTGGCTTTTTACCTGCTCGGCGCCGGCGTACTGAACCGCATGGGGCTCGTGCCGGCGGACCGCGACATGATTGTCGTGCTCTCGAACATTTACACGCAGACGCTCGGCGCCTGGACGCTCTGGCTGTTCTACCTGGGCGCCGTGATCACGCTCTACGGCACCATCTTCGCCTCGACGGCCGCGCACGCGCGCCTGTTTGCCGACGCCGTCCGCATCGCCGGCGGTTACGCGAGAGACGATGGCGCCAGCCGTCTTCGCTGGCGTAACCGCTTCGTCGTGCTGCTTTCAGTCGTGCCGGTGACCTTCTATTGGTTCCTGCGATCGCCAGTACAGATGGTGGTCGCAGGGGGGGTGGCCCAGGCGCTGATGCTGCCGCTCATCGGCGGCGCCGTGATCTATCTCCGCCACACTCGTGTACCGCAGGACATTCGCCCCGCATTCGGCACGACGGTGCTGCTGTGGATCTCGAGCGCGGTGATGTTGGCGTTCGCGAGCTACTACGTGTGGTCGAGGGTGTGAGACGGTTCACTCAGGTGCAGCCTCCGGGCACCGAAAGCTTCTCACCGCCGAGATCCAGAGTGCGCAGAGAAAAACTCATTATATGGCTCTGCGTTCTCTGCGACCTCCGCGGTGAAAAGCTCTTGACCAGGAATGCACGCGCAAACTTATTTCCGCACTGTTCCGATCCCCGACGGTCCACCGGTGACCTTGATTGGTGCTCCAGGCGACAGCCTGCGCCCATCGAAACCAAACGTCCTGATCTCCCGCTCCACGGCGCACTGCGCCAGCACGGTGCGGCCGTCTGCGCTCCATGCGGCGCCCTGGCACCAGTGTCCGATCTGCGTCTCGGCGACGAGCGCCAGCGCCGTCTTGTTCAGCGCGTAGATGCGTAGCCAGCCGTAGTCGTTGTAGAGCGGCGACTTTGGAGAGGCGTTCGATCCGTTCATGACCGTCACCGCGACGTAGCGGCCGTCGGGAGAGATCGCGAGCCCTTCAGCAACGGGCCCGACGGCGACGTGATTCACGGCGCGAGGAGGATTCGTGGTGAGATCGATCACGCTGAGCGTGTCGGCGCCGCCCGTGGCGCCAACGCCGATGCTGGCGACAACGGCCGCGTCGCCACCCGGCGTGACGTCGATGCCGTACGGCTTGAGGTTCGCCGCGAGATCGCGCTTGGTGTTCTCGACCTTGGTGCCGTCGATCGACAACACCGAGATCAGGCTGTCGAAGTTGCGAGTGACCAGCGCCGCGCGGCCGTCACGCGTGAAGACGACGCCGCTCAGCAGGCTCTCTGGTGTGCCGACCTCGACCTTTCCGGCGGCCGTCACGGTCTTGCCGGCGATCGTGAATACCGAGACGGTTCCCTCGAACCGGTTGGCAACGAGCGCCATGGTGCCGGCGCGGTTGATCGACACACCCGATGCCCCGTTACCCGCGCGCAGCGTCGTCAGCACGGCTGGCGGCGACGCGCTCAGGTCGATGACCGTGACCTTGTCGTCAGGCGCCGTTTTGGTCGCGTCGGCAGGGTCGAGCTTCGTTGAAGAGGTGACAAACGCCAAAGCGCCGTCGGGTGAAAGAGCCACGTTCTGGGGCGGGCCGACTATCGAGTTGGGGACCGGAAGCTCCGCCAGGATTCGCGCCTGACCCTTGCCAATCTCGATGATTGTCACGGTATCCGGCGGGGGAGTCGGAACGGTCGAGTTGACGCCGTCCACGAGCCGCGACTTGGAATCGTTGGCGGAAACGACAATCTGGGCGACAGCATCGGGACAGACGGTGGGACTGATGAGGCTCAGCGTAAAAAAAGTTGCGACGATGTTGCGAGTTGAGGTGGTCAGACCAGCGTGGCATGTGCTCATAGGGTGGTCATTTTACTGTCAAAAACAGAGCACTCGAGACTCCGTGTGGTAAGCTTTCGGCCGTCCATTTCGGCCCGGCTCGCCTAGGTGTGCACGTCTGCGCCACGAGGCAAAGGGCCGGGTTACCTTGTACTTCGGGAGGAGGGAAACATGAGCCGACAGCGTAGCTGCTACGCTCCCCTTCGCCGCATCGTCCTATTCAGTTTTCTACTGCTAGGCGCTGCGTCGACGGCTTTCGCACAGTTCGATAGAGGAATCATCACAGGTACGGTCAAGGATGCACAGGGTGGCATCGTCCCCGGCGCGACCGTGACGATTACGAGCACCCAGACCCAGCAATCCAACACGACCGTCACCAACGCCACCGGCTACTACACCTTTCCCGAACCTGGCGGCGGGACGCTACGAGCTGCTCGTCGAGCTGAGCGGCTTCAAGAAAGTCATTCGCTCAAATGTGCAGCTCGACGCCGCCGGCTCGCTGGCGCTCGACTTCACCCTTGAAACCGGCGCGCTGACCGAGGAGGTCACCGTCACCGCCGAACAGTCGCCGCTGCAATCCGACTCGACGCTGCGAAAAACGATCGAGGCGAAGGACATCGAGCAGATCGCCTTCAACGGGCGCAACCCGATTGGCGTTGCCCGCGCTGAAGGCGGGCGTCGTCGGCGGGAGCTTCAACAACGACAGCTTCTCCAGCCTCACCAACGGCGGATTCAGCATCAACGGCGGCCGCGACGACGAGAACAACATCACCGTCGACGGCGCGACGGCGATCCGCACGCGATCCGACGGCGCGATCGTCGGCGTCCAGAACGTGGACGTCATCCAGGAAATCCAGGTCCTGACCGGCGACTACATGCCCGAGTACGGCCGTGTCGAGTGGTGGGCAAATCCGGATCATCACGAAGAGCGGCAGCAACCGTTTCAGCGGGAACGCCTCTTACTTCTACCGCGACGATTCGCTGCAGGCCAACACGTGGGCGAGAAACCGCAGCGCGAACCCGCTCGACAACAGCGGTCCGGCCCCGTTCGACTATAAGCAGTACGCGGTACTCGCTCGGTGGCCCCATCCCGGTGGGTGGGCTGAAGGACAAGCTGTTCTTCTTCGTGGCGCAGGAATGGGTCAATTTCTTCCAGATCCAGACCAACACAGCCACGGTTCCCACCGCGCTGATGCGCACCGGCAACTTCAGCGAGCTGCTCGACCCGAACAACCCGTTCTTCACCGGCGCGCGGACGATCATCGATCCGACGACCGGCCAGGCGTTCGCCGGCAACATCATCCCGACGAACCGGCTGAGCCCGAACGGCATCGCGATGCTGAACACGTTTCCGCTGCCGACGCCGGGCTTCCGGCAGGGCACCGCGAACCTCATCCAGTCGAGCGACAACCCGCAGGATCAGCGCAAGGACAACATCCGCTTCGACTACCGGATGAGCGGCAAGGACCAGTTCACCTATCGCTACGGCTCGTACAACTGGGTAGCGGTCGACGCGTTTCGCGGGACCTTCCCTTACGCGCGGACCGACTGGGATCGGCCGAACGTTACGCAGACGGCGACTGGACAGGCACCTCGTGCACCTGATCAACGAGTTCAGCTACACGTATTCGATGGACCAGGTGTTCATCAACGTGTTCACGGAGTCCGGTCTCTACAAACGGAGCCGAACGGGCATCAACTACCCCTACATCTTCCCGTTACGGAAGGAGATCGAGGACAAAATTCCGAGTGTCACGGTCGATACGTTCACGCGCATCGACGGCGGGCCGTATCCCTCGTCGTCGGAAGGGCCGATCCACGTGTTCTCGAACGCCACGACCTACGTCAAGGGTCGTCACACCTTCAAGGCCGGGATCTCGGTCGAGTATTCGGGCGAAGACGACTTCGACCAGATCAACGTCAACTCGATCCCGAGCGGCACGAACAACCAGAACGGTGAATTCTTTTTCAACAACAGCAGCACGGCGCGGTCGGGGCTTGGCATCTCGGACATGGCACTGGGCCTCTTCAACAACTACGCCGAGATCGGCGAGCGCGCCTTCACCAAGTGGCGGGCGCTGGCAACTGACGTCTTCGTGCAGGATTCGTGGAAGCCGAGCAGCAATCTGACCATCGAAGGTGGCGTACGCTGGGCGATCTGGCCGCCGTGGTATTCGCAGACGAACAACATCGCGAGCTTCGATCCGCGGTTCTACGATCCCGCCAAAGCCCCGATCGTCAACCCGGCGACGGGACGGCTGGTTGGCGGCGATCGCTATAACGGCATCTCACTGCCGGGCGACGGGTTCGAGGGCGACGGCAACGATCTCCTCGTCGCGCAGGATCCCAGGGTTCAGGCGCTCTTCCGTGGCGAGCCGAGAGGGTTCTCGGACACGCACTACGACGTGTTCGAGCCGCGCTTGGGCATGTCGTACGCGATCAACGACAAGACGATCGCACGCGTCAACGCGGGTGTCTTCCACAACCGCGTCACGCTCAACGACTCGTCGCTGCTCGGCGGCAACCCGCCATTTCAGCCGATGGTGAGTGTTGCCAGTGGCAACGTGGACAATCCCGGCGGTGCGGGCGGAGGATCGGATCTGCCCCTCGCGATGCAGGGACAGGAAATCCCGTTCAATCTCCCGACGGCCTACACCTGGTCAGCCGGCGTTCAGCGCGAGATTCCATATGGAATCGTGGTCGATGCGACCTATGTTGGCCGCCGCGGCCTCTATTTGCAGCGCGAGCGAAACATCAATCAGCTGCAACCGGGGACGGTCCAGGCGAATCCCGGCGTGAACATCGCCGCTCTCCGCCCCTACAAAGGCTACAGCGCGCTCCGTATCGCCGAGAACTCGGCCCGCTCACTCTACAACAGCCTCCAGCTCAGTGCCGACAAGCGCTACAGCAACGGCTTCAAGTTCGGGATGGCCTATACGCTCAGCAAGTCCGAGGACAATGCCAGCGGACTGCGCAACGTGCTCTGGAACACCTACGACGACAGCAACTTCTGGGGGCCGTCGAGCTACGACCGGACGCACGTGCTCAGCGTCTACTACATCTACGACCTGCCGTTCTGGCGCGACCCGACGTCGCTGATGAAGAACCTGCTCGGCAATTGGCAGATCTCCGGATCGAGCTTCTTCCGCACCGGCACACCGTTTTCGATTACCCGTACCAACGACATCGCGGGGGTCGGCGACGGCAGCAACGGACAGCCGGTCGATCTCGTCGGCGATATCTACGCCAACTCGAACGGCAAGTTCTCGGCCGGCAATGGCAAGGATGACAACTTCGTCTTCAACCCCGCGGCGTTCGCCAACCCGGCGGCTGGCAAATTCGGGAACTCGACCCGCGACATCGTGCGGAACCCGGGCGACCAGCAGTGGGACCTGGCGATCTTCAAGAACTTCAGCGTCACCGGGACGCAGAAGATTCAGTTCCGTGTGGAGATGTTCAACTTCATCAACCACCCGAACTTGAGCGGTCCGATCGCGGATATCACCAACACGAACTTCGGCCGTTCGATTACGAAGGATGGCAGCCGGCGCGACATTCAGCTCGCGCTGCGCTATCTCTTCTAGACCACGGATAAACACGAGCCACGGATACACACGAGCCACAGACAAACACGGGCCACAGACAACACGGATAACACAGAAGGAAACCAGGGCGCCGGGCGGGGACCAACCCCGTCCGGCGTTTTTTTCTGCGTGCCCGGACCCCGAGTCCCGAATCCCGAACCCCGGTATGGATGACCTTGCTCCAGCCGTTCGTCGAGAGCCGATAGAATGGCGGCATGTTGCTGGTGTTGCTCTGCGCGCTCGTCGCGTCGGCACCTCAGGAGCGGCCGCGAACAGAGGCGCAGTCTGCAGCCGCTGCCTATCAGCAGGGAATTGCCGCCGAGAAGTCCAACGATTTGAGCGCTGCCCGCTCGGAATACGAACGCGCGGTCCAGATCGATCCATCAATGGCGGTGGCGCACGATCGACTGGGGTTCGTCCTGGGGCGGCTCGGCCGCACCCCCGACGCAATCGCTGCATTCGAAGAGGCCGTCCGGCTCAAGCCCGACCTCTTCGACGCGCAGTATCACCTTGGCGCCACGCGGTGGTGGACCAAGGATCTCGACGGCGCGCTCGTCGCCCTCGAGGCCGCGGTGCGTCTCCAGCCGGGCCATGCCGAAGCGCGCTACTACCTTGGCCTGACGCTCAAGCAGAAGGGCCGGCTCGGTGAGGCCATCGTGCAACTACGCGAAGCGGCTCGCGCGGGTCCTGGCCTGGCGCCGATCCACCTGCAGCTCGGCGTCGCTCTGCAGGATGCCGGCGACTTCGACGGCGCCGTCGCCAGCCTCAAATCGGCCGCGCGGCTCGACCCCTCCTCGGCCGAGATCCAGAACAGCCTCGGGCTCGCGCTGATGCAGGCTGGAGAGGGCGACGAGGCGATCTCGACATTTCGCGCGCTCGCCGAGCGTCAACCTGACAAGATGACGGCCCGCATCAATCTTGGAACTGCGCTCATGCAGCGCGGCGATCTTGCGTCAGCCGTGACAGTGCTTCGAGACGTGACTCGGCTGCAGCCGGCGAATGCCGAAGCCAGATACAACCTCGGGCTGGCGCTCAAGCAGCAGGATGACTTTGCTGGCGCCGAGGCCGAGCTGCGACGGGCGACAGAGCTCGACGCCAACCTGCCGGAAGCGTCCTACACGCTCGGCGTCGTCTTATGGCAGACCGGACGTGTGGACGATGCGGAGAGCGCGTTCCGGTCGGCAATCGCGCGCCGTCCGGAGGATGCCGATGCGCATTTCATGCTCGGCACCGTCCTCAGGCAGAAGGGCGCGACGAGCGACGCGCTGGCCGAGTTTCGCGCCTCGATTGGCTACCGCCCGACGTCGGCGGAGGCGCATCTCAACCTGGGGCAGATGCTGGCGCAGATGGGGCAGGCCGAGGACGCGGCGAAGTGCTTCGCCGAGGCTGAACGGTTGAACGCGCGCAAGGCAGACGCGCAGGCATCGACGTTCGCGGTCGCTGTCGGCGCGGAGAAGATCAAGGCGAACGATGTGGCCGGGGCGATCGAAAAGTTTCGCGAGGCCATCCGCCTCGCGCCAGAGAACGCCCGCGCGCACTACCAACTCGGGCTCGCCCTCGAGCGCACCGGCGCTCGGGCCGAAGCTAAAACGCACTTCGCCGAAGCCGAGCGGCTGGCGCCGTACCTGACGACCGTGGCGAAACCGCTCGCGCCGCAGGTCAAGCCCCCAATCAAAAAATGATACGCGCGTTTTCACAGGTCACACGCCTGCTGATCTGGTCCGTTCTCGGATGTGGCGCGCTGCTCGGCGCGGACCGCGTGGCTGCGCGCGTCCAGACGACTGGCGTGAGCTTTTCGTTCAAGAACATCGCGAGCGAGGCTGGCCTCGTCGCAAAGACGATCTACGGCGGGCTCGACACCAACCAGTACCTGCTGGAAACGACCGGTACTGGCGCCGCCGCGTTCGATTTCGATAGCGACGGCTGGATCGACATCTTTCTCGTCAACGGCACGACGCTCGAGGGATTTCCCGCTGGCAAGGAACCAACAAACCACTTGTATCGCAACAAGGGGAACGGGACGTTCGAAGACGTGACCGCTCGCGCCGGCCTTGCGCACGGCGGATGGGGACAGGGCGCTTGCGTTGGCGACTACGATAACGACGGCCACGACGATCTCTTCGTCACTTACTGGGGCCAGAACCGCCTCTATCGCAACAAGGGCGACGGCGCCTTCGAAGATGCGACGGAGCGCGCCGGCCTTACCCAGCCGCGCACCCGCTGGGGCGCCGGCTGCGCCTTCCTCGACTACAACCGCGACGGCCTCCTCGACATCGTCGCCGCCAATTACATCGATCTCGATCTCAAGGCGACGCCGCTCCCGTCCTCCGGGTTGTGCCGCTATAAAGGCCTGCCGGTCGCGTGCGGCCCCCCAGGGCTGCCAGGCGGCAAGAACGTGCTCTATCGCAATCGCGGGAATGGCGCGTTCGAGGACGTGTCCGACGCGTCCGGCATCGCCGCCGCGCGCGGCACCTACGGGCTGGGCGTAGCCACCGTCGACTTCGACAACGATGGCTGGCTCGACGTGTATGTCGCCAACGATTCCAACCCAAGCGCGCTCTACCACAACAACCACAACGGCACCTTCACCGACATCGGGATCACCGCCGGCTGCGCCTACAGCCAGGATGGGAAGCCCCAGGCGGGGATGGGCGTCGCGATCGGCGACTACGATCGCAACGGCACGCTCGACATCTTCAAGACGAACTTTGCCGGTGATACCTCGACGCTCTACGCCAACACCGGCAAGGGCGCCTGCGAGGATCGCACGTTTGCCGGCGGCATCGGCCTCAACACGCGGTGGCTCGGCTGGGGCGTCGGCTTCGTCGATCTCGACAACGACGGCTGGCTCGATCTCTTTCTCGTCAACGGGCACGTCTATCCCGAAGTCGATCGCATCAAGACCGAAGCCGGCTACAAGCAGCGCAAGGTCGTCTACCGGAACCTGAAGAACGGACGTTTTGCGGATGTCACCGAGCAGCTCGGTCCGCCCGTGACGATTCCCAAGGCCGGCCGGGGCGCGGCGTTTGCCGACTTCGACAACGACGGCGACGTCGACGTCGTCATCAACAACGTCCACGATACGCCGGACCTTTTCAGGCTCGACCAGAGCGGGGATCGACACTGGCTGGCAGTCAAGCTCGTGGGCGCTGAGTCGAACCGCAGCGCGATCGGCGCGCGCGTCCAACTCGTCACGGCCGATGGCGTTCAGGTCCAGGAAGTACGCGGCGGTGGCAGCTACTACTCGCAGAGCGACTTCCGGCTGCACTTCGGCCTTGGTTCGGCGACGGCGTTCGATCGTCTCGAGGTGCGCTGGCCGAATGGCCGCGAAGAATCGTGGACGGCGCTCGTGATCGACAAGGTCCACACACTCAAAGAAGGTTCGGGCACGCCGAGGCAGGCCCCGTGAAGTCGCTTGCGAGCCTGGCTTCGTATCTGATCCTCCTCGGCGTCGTCGTGCGAGCGGGTGAAGTGCCGGGGGTCCGTCTTGCGACGCTTCAGACGGCTCAGACGCTGCCGGCGCATGCGTCGACGGCGGAGAGCCAAGTCAAGGCAGTGCTCGTCGAGGCGCGGAAGCTCGTCGACGATGGCAAGCCAAAAGAAGCGGTCGCGAAGCTCGAGACGCTCGACACGACGGTGCCCGAAGTCGCTCGGCTGCTGGGAGTCGCGTACTATCACGCCGACGATCACCAGCGGGCGATCCAGCAGCTGGTCCCGTTGGTGTCGGCCAAGGGCACGCTGCCTGACGGATCGATCGAGCGTCGCGAAGCGATTCAGGTCCTAGGGCTCTGCTACTACCTGACCGGGCGGTATCCCGAGGCCATTCCCCTTCTCGAAGAGACGCGCGTCTGGGCACAGGACAACCTCGAACTGGGATACATCCTCGGGCTCGCCTATATCCAGGCGCGCCAGCCGGATGCCGCGCGAACCTCCCTCGCCCGCACGTTCCGGCTGCCGCCGGATTCGGCCGGCGCGCACGTCATCGCCGCGCAGATGATGTTGAGGCTCGAGATGGAGCCGCAGGCAGAGGCGGAGCTGAAGCGAGCGATCGAAAAAGATCCGCGAACGCCCCGCGCCAACTACCTCCTGGGACAGACGGCCCTCTTCCGGGGCCGATTGGACGAGGCGATCGCGTTGACCGAGCGAGAGCTGGCGGCGAACCCGAGTGATGCGATGGCTTTCTATCAGCTTGGCGATGCCTACCTGCGCGCGTCTCGCGCCGACGAAGCGATGGAGGCGCTGCAGAAGTCGCTCTGGCTCAATCCTTATTACAGTGGCCCGTACATCCTTCTCGGGCGGTTGTACCTGAAGAAGGGTCAGCCCGCGACAGCCGAGGGCATGCTCCGGCGCGCGATTCAGTACGATCCGAACAACCGGTCGGCGCACTATCTGCTCGGCCAACTGCTCCAGCAGACCGGACGGCTCGAGGAAGCGAAGCGCGAGTTCGCGATCGCCGATTCCCTTCAGCCGCCAGGACGGTAGCGACCGAGGGACACAAGCTGTTTCAGGAATGGTGCCACGACACCAAGTTAGAACACGATGCGCACGATGACACGATGTTCACGATGGATCCTTGAAGGCTCTCTTCGTGTTCATCGCGTCATCGTGTTCATCGTGAACCATGGCCGTCGGCGCGTTCAGCCTGGTTCGTGGGTGTTCGGAACCTTCGCGATGCTTGGCGCCGCGCTCTTCACCATCGCGGCTGGCGCCACTCAGCAACCGCCCGCCTCTGTCTCGCCGATCACCTTTACAGACATCGCCAAAGCGTCCGGGCTGACTCATCCCACCGTCTACGGCGGCGTGGATCGCAAGCGGTTCATCCTCGAAACCAACGGCTCTGGCGTCGCACTCGTCGATGTGGATCGTGACGGGTGGGTAGACGCGTTCGTCCTCGGAGGGACACGGCTCGCGGAGGGCGCGAGGATCGACGCGAGTTACTCGCCAGCCGAGGCTCCAACCAACCGGCTGTATCGGAACACGCGCAACGGCCGGTTCGAGGACGTGACGGATTGGGCCGGGCTGCGCCGAACCGGCTGGGCCTCGAGCGTCTGCGCGGGCGACTACGACAACGATGGCTGGATCGACTTGTTCGTGACCTCCTACGGTCAGAACGTGCTCTATCGCAATCGCGGCGATGGGCGTTTCACGGATGCGACCGCTGCGGCGAGCCTGTCGACGACGGCCACGCGCTGGGGATCGGGCTGTACGTTTATCGACATCGATCGCGACGGGCGGCTGGATCTCTTCGTCGCGAACTACCTCAAATTCGATCTCCAGACGGCGTCCGAACCGGGCTCGGGAATCAACTGCACGTGGAAGGGTCTGCCCGTGAACTGCGGGCCGAAGGGCCTGCCGACTGACACGAATCTTCTCTATCACAACGAGGGCAACGGCAGGTTCGTCGACATCTCGGAGCGGTCCGGGATTTCGCGCGTAACTGGGCGGTACTCGATGACCGCGCTCGCGGCCGACCTCACAGACGACGGCTGGACGGATATCTACGTGGCCGCCGACTCGACGGCGGCCATCCTCTACCGGAACAATCACGACGGCACCTTCACCGACATCGCCGTTGAAAGCGGGACCGCGTACAGCGAGCACGGCAGCCCGCAGGCCGGGATGGGCGTCGCCGCGGGCGACTACAACAACGACGGTCGGATCGATCTCGCAAAGACCCATTTCTCCGACGACATCCCGGCGCTCTACAGAAACCTCGGCAAGGGCCTCTTCGAGGACGCGGCGGTCGCGGCGGGATTGCACGTGCAGAATCGATACGTCCAGTGGGGCGCCGGCCTCGCCGATTTCGACAACGATGGCTTCGTCGATTTGATGTGCGTGACCGGGCATGTCTACCCGGAGATCGAGCGGTCGCTCGAACAGTACCCGCATCGCGGCCCGCGCGTGCTGTTTCGCAACAAGGCCGTGGGCACAGGTGACGTCCGACGATTCGAAGACGTCACCGCCGCAAGCGGGTCAGGCGTCACGACGCCGCATTCGAGCCGCGGCGCGGCGTTCGGCGACATCGACAACGACGGCGACATCGACGTCCTCGTCATGAACATGAACGAGCCGCCATCACTCCTGCGCAACGACTATTCAGGCGGCAACAACTGGATCGACGTGGTCCTTCGCGGTCGCGCGTCAAACCGATCCGCCATAGGCGCAACGGTCATCGTCAGCGCGGCGGGGAAGCGCCAGGCGCGAGCCGTGCTGAGTCAGTCCAGCTACTACTCGCACGACGATCTGCGTGTGCACTTCGGTGTTGGCACCGCGACGCGCGCCGACGAGATCGAAGTGCGATGGCCGAGCGGTCACGTGCAGCGCGTGAAGGAAATCGAGACGCGACAACTGATGACGATCGACGAGCGCTGAAGCGATGAGCTTCGAGCTGAACAGTAGTAGCGACACAGCTCAGCATTGAGAATGTTTACAAAAACGTTTGACTTCGTTCAGGGCGGGGATAGTCTTGGAGGTCATCGATTCGCGATAGGTAGAACAGGGGGGAGCCTCATGTCGCGCGACCGAATCCTCACCTTCGGGTTGTTCCTCTCATTCCTTTCTCTCGCTCCATCGGCATTCGCACAGGCGGTGTACGGAAGCATCGCGGGGACCGTCAAGGATTCCTCGGCGGCCACTGTGCCCGGCGCGACGGTTACCGTCACTAGCGTCGAGCGCAAGACGGTCGATACGGTCGTGTCGAACGAGTCGGGGTTCTACGTCAAGGACCGCCTGCTGCCGGGGACCTACGAAGTGAAGGCCGAGCTCTCGAACTTCAAGGCCGCGGTCATGCGCGAGGTCCGCGTGAGCATCGACACGCAGACGCGGATCGACTTCGTGCTGGCAGCTCGGGCAGCTCAGCGAGGAGGTCGTCGTGACCGGCGGCTCCCCGCTGCTCAAGACCGACCGCGCCGACGTCTCCACCAACTTTGATTCCAAGCAGATCACCGACCTGCCGGTGCTCGATCGCAACTTCACCAAGTTCATTCTGCTGACGCCCGGCACTCAGCAGCTTCAGTGGCAGCACGCGGCGAGCGAAAACCCGCAGGGCTCCACGCAGACGATGGTCAACGGCCAGCACTTCAGCGGCACGGGCTATCAGCTCGACGGCACGGAGAACCGTGACCCCATCCTGGGCATCATCGTCATCAATCCCACGCTCGAGTCGATTGGCGAAACGAAGATCACCTCGCAGAATTACGACGCGGAATTCGGCCAGGCGACCGCGGGCGTCGTGTCGGTGCAGACCAAGTCCGGCAGGAACCAGTGGTTCGGGAGCGCCTTCGAGTTCTATCAGGGCGACAACTTTCAGGCGCGCAACCCCTTCACGCAATTTCAGGCCAACCCGGTGACCGGCAAGTTCCTCCCCGAGACGAAGAAGAACCAGTTCGGCGGCTCAGTGGGCGGCAAGATCGTCGCCAACAAGGTGTTCTTCTTCGGCGATTACCAGGGAACGCGCAGCACGGTCGGCGGCACACGATTGCTGACGGTGCCCACAGCGGCCGCCCGGAGTGGGGATCTGAGCGCGTTTGGCATCAACATTTTCGATCCGTCGACGGGTGTCCCGGCCGTGCGGCAGCAGTTTGCTGGCAACGTCATCCCGACCAACCGGCTGTCTCCAGAGGCGCAGCGGATCCTCGCGCTCGTTCCCATGCCGAACGCGCCGGGCCGAGACGGCGGCACCAGGGACAATTACCAGGCATCGGGGTCGGAGGAGTTCGAGGAGAACTCGTTCAACGTGCGGCTCGACGGGCGCATCGGCGACAGCACGAACATGTTTGGCCGCTACAGCGTCGGTGACTTCTTCCGCGACGGCCCCACGTCTTTCGGCCAAGGGGGCGGGCAGGAGCTCGTGACGCTGGGGGGCATCTCGGACGTGAAGAACCAGAGCCTTGCGATCGGTCTCGATCGCGTGATCTCGCCGACGCTGATCGCCGACTTCCGATTCGGCTGGTTCAAGTACAAGGTCGCCGTCCTGCCGTTCGACTTCGGCACGACGCCGGCCGCCGACGCCGGAATTCCAGGGCTCAACGATTCGGCGTTCGCCTCGGGGCTGTTTGCCGGCTTCATCGAGGGGGACCGCGGCTTCAACATTGGTTCGGGCCTGGGTGTCAACCGCTGCAACTGCCCGCTGGATCAGGATGAGAAGCAATGGCAGCTGGTCGGCAACATCACAAAGATGATGGGCAATCACAGCATCAAGGCTGGTCTCGACATCCGGCGGGCGAACAACCTCAGGGTGCCGAGCGACGCCCACCGGTCCGGCGAGTTGACGTTCAACGTGGACCGCACCCGCGGACCGTCCGGCGGCGGCCTTGGCCTCGCCACATTCCTGTTGGGCGACGTCACCCAGATGACGGCGGTACGTGAGCCCGAACACGGACGCGCGAGAGCAACAGTGGCGGACGGCCTACTACGCGCAGGACACCTGGCGTGCTACCGGGAAGTTGACGCTCAACTACGGGCTCCGGCTCGACATCATCAACCCGCAGACGGTCAACGAGCCCGGCAACGGTGGTTTCCTGGATCTCGCGACCGGGGAAATCCGGGTCGCGGGCATCGGCGACATCGGGCTGAACGGCGACATCGAGAACAAGCTCAACTGGGCGCCCCGCGTGGGCGTGACCTACCAGCTCGATAGCAAGACCGTCCTGCGAGCCGGGTACGGCCGCAGCTACGACCTCGGCGTGTTCGGGTCGCTCTTCGGACACAGCGTGACCCAGAACCTGCCGGTGCTGTCGGTGCAGGAGCTCAACGCGCCGGAGAATTTCGACCGCGTGTTCACGCTCGCGCAGGGGCCGCCGCCGCCAGTCTTCCCCGCGGTCCCGTCGAACGGCCGGTTCCCTCTGCCCAATGGTGTGTTCGCGCGCGCCCTCCCGGAGCAGCAGCGGCCGCCCACCGTGGATGCGTTCAACGTGATCGTGCAGCGGCAGTTGTCCAACACGATGTCGTTCGAGGCCGGGTACGTCGGCAACCGGGGCCGAGACGTTTTTGCCGGCGACGGCCCGGCCTTCAACATCAACCAGCCCATACTCGACGGCTACCCGCTCGTGCCACAAAACCTTCGCCGGCCGTTTTTCGCCGGCGTCGTGCCCAACGACCTCGGACTCGGCGGGGCGTTCGGCTGGACGCAGGGGATCGACTATTTCTGCAACTGCGCGAACAACGCCTACGATTCGATGCAGCTGAAGTTCAATAAGCGGTTCTCGAACGGGTATTCCGTCAAGGCGAATTACACGTTGCAGCGGCAGGTGCAGGAGAGCGACAACTACTTCATCTACGACGTCGAGTTGAACAAGGGACCAGCCGATTGGGACCGCACGCACAACTTCATCTTTTCGCTCGTGGCCGAGCTCCCCATCGGTCGCGGCAGGCGGTATCTCACGGATGTTTCTCCTCTCACGGATGCGTTCATCGGCGGCTGGCAGTTCAACACCAATACGATCATCCAGAGCGGGCTCCCGTACAGCGTCTCCTACAGGGATGCGGGAGCCGACCGCGATACGGGCCCCAACCGGCCGAATCTGATTGGCGACCCGGAGGGTCCGCAGACGCGTGACGAGTGGTTCAACGCCACGCCGATCGGCTCGTCAGGGAGCGCGTTTTCGCGGCCGGCGCGGGGAACCTTTGGGGACATGGAGAGGAACACGCTCCGTGGGCCCGGGTACTGGAGAGTCGACGCGTCAGTCTTCAAGCACGTCCAGCTGGGAGGGACCAACGTGCTCGAGTTCCGCATCGAGGTCGTCAATCTCTTCAACCACGTGAATCTCGGCAACCCGGACTCCGAGGTTGGCGTGCCCGGCAATGACAACACCAATGCCGGTCGAATCACCGCGACGGCCTACGGCAACGCCGATCCGCAGCGCAACGTGCAGTTCGCTGTGAAATTCATGTTCTGAGGAGGATCGCGGCTTAACGCAGAGCCTTTCACCGCGGAGGTCGCTGAGATGGCAGAGCCATAAGGTTTTCTCTGCGTGCTCGGCGTCCTCTGCGGTGAGAAGCTTTTTAACGCGAATCCGCTCACGCAACTTTCCGTAATTTCGTCAGCGCCCGACTTCAACCCACTCGACGACGAAGATGTTGCCATCGTGATCGAAGCAGGCGCCGCGCGCCTCTTTGGCTCGCGCTCGAGCCGAACCGAAGATCGGTCGCTCTGCTCAACGCGCCGGCCGCATCCGCTTGACTTCCTCGAACCAGTGCTGCACGAGGACGATCTCGCGAGCACTCCCAGGGCCGGGACCGCGCAGCATCACGAAATCGCCGTCCGGAAACACATCGTACTCCGGACCCCAATAGGCGCTCCGACCATACTCGTCCCCACCCGCCAGTGCGAGGCTCACCACGCGTGAGGGCGCGCCCAGTTTCAGCGTGCTGCCGTCCACCGACACCGGAACCGACATCAACATGCGCTCGCCCGACTGCGCACTTTCATAGAAGAGGGTCCTCCCGTCGCGGCTCCAGACCGGGCCCGCTCCGCCGGAGGAGGACACGGGGATCGGCTCGCCGCTGGGGTAGCCGCGGACGTACACCTCCGATCGCTCGAGCTGGTCGACGACGTAGGCCAGCCACCGGCCGTCAGGCGAGAACTTCGGACTGTATTCGGAGGCCGTGGCGCTCGTGAGCGGCCGTGCCACCGGTTTCTCGCCGAGTGTCAGCAGCCAGATACTAGACTGACCGCCCTGGGCGCGCGAGAAGGCGAGCACCGCGCCGTCGGGCGAAAATGATTCAGGCACAGGGCCGGCCCCACTATCATCCCGAAGGACGAGGTGCTCCTGTCCGCCGAGGTCCTTGAGGTAGATGCCTGACGCCTCCGGGCGTCTCGCGTAGACGGCAATGGCCCTGCCATCTGGCCGCCAGACGGAATGCAACTCGGACCCGGCCTCCGTCAGGCTGGTCACGGTGCCGCGAACGAGGTCGTGCACGTGCACGGCGGTTTCGAACGCCGAACGGCCGGGCTGGGGCGATAGGAACGCCACACGCCGACCGTCCGGCGAGACGCGTGGCCGCCGGTTCGGACCAGCGGCCAGTCCGAAGGGCGTGAATGCCCCGGCGCGGCCGACACGTCCCATCACGCGCGCCGTGGCGTCGGCTCTCGGGACATACGCGAGCGTGCCGTTCGACGACACCGCCAGCTGCGGGGTGGGCCCTTCCGAGTTCGCACCGTCCCGTCGGACGTCGTCGGAGAGTGCCGCCGCAGGTCCGGCGAGCACCAGGCGTTTCACGTCGATCGGCGCGACGAGCACCGCGTCGCCGCGCGTGAACGCGACGTGCCCTGTTGAAAGATACCTGCCGCCACGGGCGTCTTCGGTGATCACGCGACGCTCGCCCGACTGCAGGATCACGGCCTCGAGCCGCGGACTGCGGAGCTGACTGAACCCCGTGGTGAAGACCACAGCGCCCGCCTCGGGCACATAGGACGACGGTTGGTGAACGTACTCTCCTTGAGCGACGTCGACGGAGGTGAGCGTTGTCGGCGAGCCACCGTCGGCCGGCACCTGCTTCAAGCCGGCCGTTCCTGGCCCATATGCACCGAAGACGATCGTGCCGGAAGCGAGCCACACGCCCCATGTCCATCGGCTGGCAGCGATCTTCTCGACGAGCGTCACGGGGGTGCCGCCGGAGAGCGCGATCTTCTTGAGTTCCCCGTTCCTCGTGAAAAACGCGACGGATTGTCCGTCTGGCGAAAAGAACGGCTGATGAGCGAGAAACGTGCCGGGCAGATCGCGGATCGCGAGGCTGGCGAGTGAACGCACTCGAAGCTGAGTGCTCCGCTCAGGCGGAGCACCTGGGTTCGCACTGACGTAGGCGACCTCGGTGCCATCGGGCGAAATCGCGAGCGACTGATTCGGAAACCAAAAGAAGTCGACGGCGCGATCGGCCGGCAGGGCCAACGACACGCGCTGCACAGCAGGCGGTGCCGGGCGACCGAACATCTGCCACCCGATGGTCGCCAGCGTGGCGCCGGCGACGAGACAAACGGCGGCGCCAGCGACGAGCCATCCGATCGCGCGGCGGGGAGCCGCCGGGGTGGATGAGGACGGCGGCGCCGCCAGCACGGCTGCCTCGTTCAAGAGGAAGAGCGCCGTCGAGATGTCACCCACGCGCCTCCGGCGATCCTTCACGAGCGAGCGCTCGATGAGTAACCGAATGGGGCCAGGCAGATCGGCCGGAAGCGCGCGCCAGTCGGGGTCAGTCTTGAGGAGTGAGGCGAGCGTGTCGCTCACGTCGTCGCCTCCAAAGGCGCGACGACCGCTCAGCATCTCGTACAGCACGCAGCCAAAGGCCCAGACGTCCGCGCGTTTGTCGACACGCTGACCTTTGGCCTGCTCGGGCGCCATGTAGGCGGCCGTGCCGAGAATCAGGCCGAGCGCCGTCGCCGCCGGCGAGGTCAGCGTTGGGGAATCGGTGACGTTCGTGCCCCCTCGATTCGCGTCATCTCCCGTCGGCTTTGCCAGGCCGAAGTCCAGGACCTTCACGGTCCCGTCGTCGGTGATCTTGATGTTGGCGGGCTTCAGGTCGCGATGAATGATCCCGAGGTCGTGCGCCGCGACGAGGGCCTCGGCGATCTGCCGCGCGATCGCGATCGCGTCCGGAAGATCGAGGGCTTGCCTTTTCCCAGCGACCTGGTTCGCGAGCGACTCACCGGCGATGAGCTCCGCCAGCGTCTTGCCCTCGACGACCTCCATGACGATGGCTCGCACGGTGCCTGATTCTTCGATGCCGTAGATCTGTGCGATATGCGGATGATTGAGCGACGCGAGGACTTGTGCTTCGCGCTTGAAGCGCGCCACGCGCTCAGGATCCAGCGCGAAGGCATCGGGCAAGATCTTGATAGCGACGTCGCGACGCAGTCTGGTGTCTCTGGCGCGATACACCTCGCCCATGCCGCCGGCGCCAAGGGCGGAGAGGATCTCATACGGCCCGAAGCGAGCGCCGGGGGTGAGGGTCAAACGGGGTGCTTGTGGATCATACTTTCCGCAGCTTCGTCACCCGCCCGACCTCCACCCACTCCACGACGAAGATGTTGCCGTCGTGATCGAAGCACGCGCCGTGCGGGCAGATGAACTGGCCCGGGATGAACTGATCCCGCGGCTCGCGGCGCAGCGGGTTGTTCCATTCCGGCGAGTTCGAGTCTCCAAGCTGCGCGACGAGCACGTTGTTCTTGTCCATCAGCGTGACGCGCCCATGCAGATCGGGAATCACAACCAGGCCTTTGTACTCGTCGAAATGCCCGGGGAGCCTGAAGCCGGTGATGAAGTCGACGTGCTTGCCGTCCATCGTGAATCGCTGCAGGCGATTGTTGCGTCGATCGGCCACGACCAGAATCGGGCTGGCCGCGCGCGTGTCGACCCAGATGCCGTGCGGTTCCGTCAGCTTCCCCGGCTCTGACCCTCGTCCGCCGAAGGATCGGATGTACTCGGCCTTGCTGGTGTACTGATTCACGAAGTACGAGCCGTAGCCATCCGCGACGTAGATGTCGCCGTTGGGCGCGATCGCCACGTTGGTCGGGTTGTAGGGCCGCGCAACGCCGTCCGGTCCCGGCTTGTAGCCCTCGAAATCCGGCGGCGCGTCGATCTTCCAGACGATCTCGCCCGCCAGCGTCGTCTTTACGAGCACCGCCTGCAGCTCGGGTCGCGGCGACAGCTTCGCACCGGCCGCGTTGACCGTCAGGTAGAGGAACTCGTCGCGCCCCTCCTTGCGGATCCACAGGCCGTGCGCGACGCCGCGGTACTCCTTGCCCCACGAGCGCACGAACTTGCCCGTGCCATCGAAGACCACCACCGTGTCGGCGCTCTCGCTGGTCGCGTGCACGGTGTGATGGACGTAGATGTTCCCCTGCGAGTCCTCGACGACACCGTGGGTGTTGCCATACTTGATCTGCGGCGGGAGCACGCCCCAGTCGTGGGTCGCTTCATACGTGTAAGCGCCCGAGCCCATGATCGGCGCCTTCGAGCCCGCCTTGTCCTGCATGCCCAGGAGAATCGGTGACGCCGCGACCGCACCGAGAAACTCGCGTCGACTCGTTTTCATCGTCTCAACCTCATTGCTGCAAAAGCCTCTCACCGACCTCTGAGCCCGCAGGTGCTGCAAAAAGCCTCTCACCGCAAGATCGCTGAGCCCGCAGAGCCATGTTTTGTTCTGTGGGCACTAACCATCCTTTGTTCTCTGCGCCCTCTGCATTCTCGGCGGTGAAGAGCTTTTGCGCGTGAACGTCGCCTCAAATGTGCCTATATCGCTACCCAAAAAGCTCCGTGATCGGCTTCCCGACGCCATCCCTCGTCACGTAGACCGGCCGGCGCTCGACGACGTAGGAGGTGTCGGGGGCGATGCCGAGGGCGTGGTAGATCGTGGCGTGGAGATCTTCCATCACCACCGGGTTCTCGATCGTCGTGCAGGGCCGCTCGTCCGCCGTCTTTCCGTAGACGAACCCTTTCTTGATGCCGCCGCCGAACATCAGGATCGATCCGGCGGCGGTGAAATGACGGTGCATCCCGTAGTGGCGCGGTTCGGTCATCACGTCAGGAATGTTGATGGCCTGATCGCGAACTTCCTTGCCCACCTTGCCTTCGGTCATCGCGTCGCGCCCGAACTCGCTCGCGAGCACGACCAGCGTGCGGTCGAGAAGGCCGCGCTCCTCGAGGTCGCGAATCAACTGCGCGACGGGCGCATCGATCACCTGCTTCATGGCGACGACCCGGTCGTGCCCGTGCTCGTGGGTGTCCCAGTAGACGAAGGGAATGTATTCCGACGTCACTTCGACGTACCTCGCGCCAGCCTCGACGAGCCTTCTGGCGAGCAGGCACCCCTGCCCGAACCGGCCGGTGTTGTAGGCGTCGAACGTCTTGCGGGGTTCGAGCGAGAGGTCGAACGCCTTGGCCGACGGCGACGTGAGCAGCCGGTCGGCGGCCTCGAGCGAGCGGACGAGCGACATCCGCTGGAAGTCGCTCCCGTATTGATGGACGGGCTCCTGCGCGAGGAGCTTCTCGAACAACTGGCGCCGGCTGCGGAACCGCTCTGCACCGAGCTCCTTCGGTGGCCGCACGGCCGAGGCCGCGTCCTGCGGATCGGTGATGAGAAACGGTCCGTGTTCGGAGCCAAGGAAGCCGGCGGTGTGAAATGCCTTGAGCGTGCCGATTTCACCAGCGCCCTCGACGGTCTGACCGACCGCGATGAACGCCGGGACATCGGGGTTTTTGGGCCCGAGCGTTCGCGAGACGACCGCGCCGAGGTGCGGCATCGCCATCGGCTGCGGCGGGATGTAGCCGGTGTGCCAGTGATACTGATGCCGCGAGTGCAGGATGAAGCCCAGGTCGGCGGCGTTGAACGTGCGGATAACTGTCCCGCGGTCGATCACGCTCGCGATCTGCTCGAGCCCGGCAGTGAACTTGATGTTGTCGACCGAGGTGTCGATCGTCGGGAACGTGCTGAGGACGTCCTTGATGTTGACGCCTGGCTGGAACGGTGTGTACCGCTTCGGGTCGAAGGTTTCGGTCTGGGCCATGCCGCCGGCCATCCAGAGCACGATCACGGCATCCGCTTTGGCGGAGGCTGGCCGCGCCGAGGCCGTGGTGCCAGGGCCTTGCCCCGCCGAAGCCTTGGCGAAGGCGGGTTCGCGACCGGCCAGCGCGGCGAGCGTGGCACTGGCCGTCGTGCCCATGAAGCCGCGGCGGCTGACGCGCGCGTAGATGCGCCGCTCTTCAGCTGTCAGTCCGGTCAGGTTCTGCGAAGTTTCGGAGGGCATACAAGCGTCCTTCAATAGATCAACTGAAACTCGGGCATCATCATCAGCGCCCATAGCAGGTCTGCGAGCCCGTCGGCCGACACTCGTTCAGGTCTCGCCGGGTCGGCGATGGCACTCGCCGCGAGCCGTCGCTCGACTGGCGAGGGCGCACGGCCGAGCGCGTGCAGGAACACCCGATCGACAGTCTCGGCGACCGTCGTGAGGGGCGGCTCCGGCGCACGTGGCAGCTGTGACGAAGGCGGCAGCAGGCGATCCATGTTCGGCTCGACGTCGAACACGAAGAAGCGCACCGCCGGGTTCAGCGTGGCGCCGATCTCGCTGCGCGGATTGTCGAGCGCGATGCTGCCGCGGAAACGCGTGAAGGCGCGCCCGGTAATGTCGTAGACGAGGCGCGACGGCGGACGCACGCGCACGCCGCCATCGGTAGCGGCCTGGCTCGACGGCTGACGCAACCCCTGCGCGTCGACGGGCGTCAGCGAGCCGAGCGCGGTCGCCTTGCCGTCGGCGTCGACGAATTCCGCGCCCGCCCAGAGCGGCTCGACGCGCTCTGGCGCGTTCGAATCCGTAGTCTTCCGCAATCAGCCAGAGCCTCGTCGCGTTGGCGATGCCGATGTCGAACTTGCTGGCCGTCGCGTTTCGTCCGGCGACGGTCTTATTGAACAGGCTCAGGCGCTCGGGCGGCAACTGGCCGACCATCCGGCGCGCGCCGCGCGACAACCATCGCGTCAGCATTTCCCCGTTCACCAGCTCCAGCGCCTGCGGCGTGGTCGATTGCGTTGGCCGTGACGAAGTGACCTGATCGCGAATCGGGCGGCCGAGCGCTCGGGTCAGGTCGCTCGACGCCGCCCGCCATTCGCGGGCGTAGACGCCGACCGTCGCGGGGTCCGACATTGGCGGACCGCCGGGTGCGCTGCCGCCGCTACTCGTGACGCGTGGCTGATACACGCTCCATTCGCCGGTGATCGATCCAATCGCGTCGGCGAATTGCTCGGCCGAGAGTCGACGCACCTCTGGTCCCTCAAACACGTAGCCGCGCGCCTGGACCTCGGCGCGTCGCGACACCGCGGGCATCTGATACGCGCGGGACGACAGGATGCTCTGGATCAAGTACTTGAGGTCGTAACCGTGCTCGACGAAATCGCTGGCGACCGCGTCGAGGAGCGCCGGGCTCCACGGCTTGCCATCCATCTCGTCGGGGTTTCCGACGATGCCGTGGCCGAGGAGGCGTTGCCAGAGGCGATTGACCACCGTGCGGGCGAGCCGTCCATTGCGAGGGTCGGTGAAGATCGCCGCCACGGTGGCGCGCCGATCGGCCAGCGACGTCGATGGCGGCTCGCGGTTCAACTCCGGGTAAAGAAACGCGGGCTCGGCGTAGGCATCCTGCGCGACGTCACAGCGATAGAGCCGGAGCCGCGCCTCGGGCGAGAAGAACCCGGCGAGCGAGTACGCATCCTTGAGCTTCCACTTGCTGACGAAGCTGTCGTGGCAGGCGTTGCACTTCAGGTTCACGCCCAAGAAAAGCTGTGCGGTGTTTTGAGATGCCTGCATCCAGGGCGTGACCGCCGCGCTCGTCTCGCCTCGCCAGTTCACGCCGACGAGGAACCCCTCTGGGTCGGTTGCGAGCGTCGGGTTGATCAGTTTGTTGACGAACTGATCGTACGGAACATTCCACTCGAGCGCTGAGTAGAGCCAATCCGTAATGCTCTTTCGGCCCGCCGATTCTGAAAAGTAGGTGACGCCGTCTTCGTTGCGCAGCAGGTCGTTCCAGAACGAGATCCAATGATCGGCGTACTTCTTGGCGTTCTTCTGATCGCGGGCGAGGAGGCGGGCGACGAGCTCCTCGCGCTTTCTCGGTGAACGATCGGCGAGAAAGGCGCGCAGCTCGGCGGGCTCGGGGAGCAGGCCCCAGACGTCGAGATACACGCGACGCGCGAAGAGCGCGTCCGGCACCGACGCGGGCTCCATGGCTCGCCGCTCGGCGAGATACGCCGCGACGAATCGATCGATTGTGGACGACCACGACTGCCAGCGCACGGCTGGAGTCGCCGGCCGATCGAGCGCGAGCGGCGCTTCCCACGGCGCCGGCGCCGGCGCGCTCGCCGGCGTCGCTCGGGCGCCTTGATCGATCCACAAGCGGATGAGCGCGATCGACGCCGCGTCGAGCGGCAGCTCGTCCTTGGGCATCTGCGGTTCGGTGTCGCCGGTGACGCGGTGCACGATCAGGCTGCCGGCGCTGTTGCCGGGCCGCACCGCCGCGCCGCTCCGCCCACCCTCGAGCACGTCGGCATACGTCGCGAGCGAGAGGCCGCCCTTGCGCTTGTCCTGGCTGTGGCACTCGGAGCAGGACGACTCGAGAATTGGCCGGACCTGACGTTCGTAGTCGACGCGCGTGCCTGCCGCAGGTGGCTGACCCGTCGCCGTCACCCGGCTCTGGCCGACGGCAAGGATCGCAGCACCCCACAGGCCCGCGGCTAGGCCAATCAGTGCAGAGAGCGGGAGAGCCGAGGATTTCCGCATGAACTGTCGTGCACGCATATGATAAGCGCAGCTTCCAGCTTCCAGCTACCAGCTTCCAGCAGAGGTCAGGCCTGCGTCCATCACCTGAAAGCCGTAGCGAGTATCTGTATCTGGAAGCTGGTAGCTGGAAGCTGGTAGCCAACTATGTCCATCGTTCTCGTCACCGAGCCGGAATACCGTCGAGGCGAAGCGGTCTTTGCCTCATCAGCGCGCTTCACGTTCATGTCGGCGCCTTCCGAAGAGGCGGCGCTCGTCCATGCCATTGCCGAGTCCGGCGCGCGGCACGTCATCGTCGGAGGCCAGCCGTACCGCGAGGCGCTTTACTCGGCCCTGCCGCGCGGCAGCGTGATCGCCCGGTTCGGTGTCGGCCATGAGTGGATCGACAAGGGAAAGGCGTCGGCGGCGGGGTTGCTGTGCACCAACACCCCATCGGTCCTCGATCAGTCGGTGGCCGAGCTGACGTTTCTCCTCGTCTCGGCCGCCGCCCGTCGGCTGACTTCGATTGCCGGCGCGATGCGCGATGGTGAATGGACGCCTGTCCTCGGCGTCGAGCTCAAAGGGAAAACCCTCACGATCGTCGGGGCGGGCCGCATCGGTCAGGCTGTCGCGCGGATCGCGAAGCGAGGGTTCGAGATGCGTGTCGTCGGCTGCCGCCGCAAAGGGTCGAGCGCGCCGATGCCGACCAGCGGAGACTTCGACCTCGTGACCGACGACCTCGCCGAGGCTTTGGGCCAGGCCGACTTCGTCAGCCTGCTCATTCCGGGCGTTCCCGCGAACGCGCACTTCATCAACCGCGAGCGGATCGAGCTGATGCCGCGGCACGCGTGGATGATCAACACCGCGCGCGGGGCAGTGGTGGACGAAGCGGCGCTCTACGATGCGCTCGTGGCGCAGCGTCTCGGCGGCGCCGCGCTCGACGTCTTCGATCGCGAGCCGTATCAGCCTGTCGACCCAAGCCGGGACCTGCGCACGCTGCCAAACGTCATCCTCACGCCCCACGTCGGGAGCACCACGCCTGAAGCCAACCGCGGCATGGCCGAGCGCGCGGTCCAGAACATCGTCTGGGCCGAGGAGAAGTCCTTCGCGAGCATGGATCTGCTCAACCCGGATGTGCTCTCTCAGACCACGTGATGATTGGTTCCGCGCCTCGAGGCGGTGGACGGTTGTGTCGGCCGCGGCTCCCGACTTGCACTCGCCTGAATGCCGCGGCGAGCCTGGCCGGCCCTGGCCCTCTCCGCTCGCCGGGAACGCGCTCTACGCTCGTACTCTTCCGCTGCCGCGTCGCCTAACAGCTTT
This sequence comes from uncultured Acidobacteriota bacterium, assembly GCA_963773005.1. Lineage (GTDB taxonomy): Bacteria > Acidobacteriota > Vicinamibacteria > Vicinamibacterales > 2-12-FULL-66-21 > DATBJJ01. The sequence continues at coordinate 336,796 of CAVYZR010000004.1, read as the reverse complement.
TAGTACCGACAGTGATCAAGCGCTCTCGGCCCGACTGTGCTTCTATCGGCTTGGAGGATCACGGGGACGGAAGGCGACGCGATGAATCGCTCCGATCGCGTTCCGGCTACGCACCGCGTCGGCTCGCTCCAGGGCCAGGGCCAGCCAGGCTCGCCGCAGCTTCCAGTGTGCGAGTGCTTCGCAGACGAGCGCTGCGGTCCGATGTGTCGCGCCCTCCCGCGGTGGAGGGTTGCGTCGGCCGCGGCGACCTCCGACTCGCGTGACACGCGATAGCAGTAAAGCGGCGAGCGCAGGCGGGCCAGCGCGCAGCTCACGGAGCTGCGCGGTCGCAAAACATCAGGCCGGAGCCGCCGCTTTTCATCTACGACCGTCGGTGCGGTCGATGCAACCTTTCACCGCGCTCGGGGCGCGTTTCCTCGGCGGTAGATGATCGCCAGGACCAGCCAGACCCGCCGCGGCAATCAGGCGAGTGCAGAGCCGCGACTTCCTCGTGGCGCGGGTACGGGTTATCCCGCACTAGACCGAAACGTCATCAATCGTTAAGGTATGAGCCGTGAAACCGCTTGGCGGCGTTATCGTGGCAGTCGCGATCGCGGCGGTTTCCATCCTGGTGAGCTTCCGCTCGGTCTATGAGCCCGACCTTGGCTGGCATCTGGCGCAGGGCCGCGAGAATTTCTACGGTCGGCTCGTTCGCTCCAACGTCTTCAGCTTCACCTATCCCGACTACCGCCAGCGCTACACGTCATGGCTGACCGAAACCACTGCCTACGCTGCCTGGCAGGTGGGAGGTGATGCCGCGATCCAGACGCTCGAGGCGTTGACCGTTGCCGCCACATTGGCTCTCGTCTACCTCGCCTGCCGCGTGCAAGGCGCTGCGCTGCCATCCGCGGCGATCCTCATACTGGGGCTCTTCGTTCTCGAGCCACGCGTCATTCCCCGTCCGCACCTCGTTTCCTTCGCCGGCATTGCCGCCTGCGCGTGGCTGATCGAGCGCGCGATCGACAGCCGCTCAGCGCGACCGCTCCGGTGGGCCATGCCGCTCGTCGCGCTCTGGAGCAACCTCCACGGCGAGTGCGTGCTTGGCGTTTTGCTCATCACGCTATTCGCGTGCGGCGAGCTCGCGCGCCCGTCCACGCTGACGCGGCGAGAGGCCGTTCACGGATTGACGATTGCCGCCGGCTGCGCGATGGCGTTGCTGCTCAACCCGTACGGATGGGGAATCCTCGAGTATCTGTATGAGAATCTCTCGGTGCCGCAGGTGCTCAACATCGCGGAGCTCCAGCCCGCCTACTGGCCAGCCTATCGCGCCTTCTTCGTCTATCTCGCCGTTGCGGCCGTCCTCCTCGCCTCCATGCCTCGCCGTCTCACGCTCGCTGAAGCCCTGACGGTGATCGTCTTCGGCGCGCTGGGCTGGCGCTACCTTCGGCTGACGCCGCTCGTATTTCTGGCGACGGCGCCCATCGTCGTGAATCGGCTGACGCTCTGGACGGCGCGAGGTGTCGACGGACGCGCGATGTTGGCGATGGCGCTCGTGGCGTCCGTCTTCGTCTCCCGCGTGCCCCTAAAGACTATGGTCGACGGTGTCCGGGTCGGAGGACTGCATCCTGACGTGATCTACTCGCCGGGCGCGTTGGCATATGCCATGACGCACGAGTTGAACGGTCCGGTCTTCAACAGTCACAACCTTGGCGGCTGGCTCGCCTGGACGATGTATCCCGAGGTGCGGGTGTTTCAGGACAGCCGGCTGCAGGCGTACCCGCCGGAGCATTTCCGCGCGATCCTCGACGCCTCGCGGTCGCAGCCGGCGTGGGACACGCTCGTCTCGGGCGTCGACTGGGCCATCCTTTCTCTGCCGAGGCCAAACGCGTTGTCCGGAGACGGGCGCTTTCCCTCGGCTACCTGGGCGATCGTCTACTCAGATGACGCCGTCGACATCGTGGTGCGCCGCTCCGGACGGTATGCGGCACTCGCTGCATTGCACCCACCGCGGTAACTCCGCCGTCTCGACAAGGTCCTTCAACGCTGTTAACGTGTCAGGCGCTTGCGGACGCGAAGGAGCGACCATGCCTGATCAGGACCCGGAAATCACGCGCCGGAAGTTCATCAAGACGACGGCTGCCGCCGGCGCGGCATTCATGATCGTCCCGCGGCATGTGCTGGGCCGCGGCTTTCAGGCACCGAGCGATCTCGTCAACATCGCGACCGTCGGCGCTACGGGCATGGGCGCTGTGAACACCCGCGCCGTCATGAGCCAGAACATCGTCGCGCTCTGCGACGTCGACTTCAACCTGCTCGACGCGCGGCTCGAGGCCTGGAGCAGACCGCCGAAGCCGCAGGGACCGCCGCGGCCGCAAGGTCCGCCGCCGCCCGCCACGCCCTGGCGCAACTACGGACCATCGAAGGCCCAGATTGCGGCCGACTCGCGCTGTGCCGCCACCGACGACGAGGCGACGCTCCGGCGCTTCGTCGAGCAGCAGATCCCGCGCCTCCAGAAGTACCGCGACTACCGCGAGATGCTCGAGAAGCAGAAGGATCTCGACGCGGTCATCGTCGCGACGCCCGATCACATGCACGCCCCGATCGCCTCGGCCGCGATGAGTCTTGGCAAGCACGTCTACGTCCAGAAGCCGCTGTGCTGGTCGGTGCACGAGGCGCGGCACCTCGCGAAGAAGGCGCAGGACAATCCCAAGATCGTGACGCAAATGGGCAACCAGCGTCACTCTTCCGACAACTCGCGACGCGGGATCGAGTACGTGCAGAGTGGTGTCCTCGGCGAGATTCGCGAGGTCCACGTCTGGACGAACCGTCCGCTTGGTTTCTGGCCGCAGGGCATTCCCAGGCCGGCGCGGCTGACGACCGATCCTGCACAGCTGCGCTGGGACAACCGCGGCGTGATGCAGCGCCTCAGTGCGGCCATGGCCGGAGCGAACGGCGCCTATCCGGTGCCGGACAAGCTGTCCTGGGATCTCTTCCTGGGTGTCGCGCCAGTCGTCGAATACCACCCGCTTTATCACCCGTTCAACTGGCGAGGCTGGGTTGACTGGGGGCAGGGCGCACTCGGCGACATGGGCGCACACCTGATGGATTTTCCGGTCTGGTCGCTGAATCTCGGGCTGCCCACCGTGATCGAGACAGAGACCACACCGTTCAACGGCGTCTGCTACCCGAGTGCGACGACGACCTACTTCCAGTTCCCGGCGCGGAAGGGGATGCCGCCGGTGAAGTTGACGTGGTACGACGGCGGGCTGCTGCCTCCCGATCCGGAGGAGCTCGAGAACGAGACGCTCGATCCCAACGGCGGCGTGTTGTATGTCGGCAAGAAGGCCAAGTTGCTTCACTACAGCGAGGGCGCGAGGCTGTTGCCGACCGCGAAGCACAATTCGTACGGCGCACCCAAGGAGCGCCTGCAGCGCGTCCCGCACGGCGAACACGAGATGAACTGGGTCAACACGATCAAAGGCACCGACCAGATCTCGGTGCCGTTCGACTATGCCGCGAAGCTCACCGAGATCATGCTGCTCGGCATCGTCTCGCTGCGCGCCAACACGAAGCTGTACTACGATGCGGCGAACATGCGCGTCACGAACAACCTTGCCGCCAACGATTTCCTGACGCGGAGGTACAGGGCGGGGTTCTCGTTGTAGATCGGGAGGCATCACTGGTGAGGACTGCGGACCGTCGGAGGTGACGGAGGCCGCGGTTTTCACCTCGGAGGCACGGAGCTGAACTGAGCGGGTGACGCACGGAGGCTGTCGAGCTGAGTCGACCAGCACACCGGTCGCGTCGCCGGCCTTGGCCGGCAAGGCATCGGGAGCGCTCGCTGGTTTCAAATACTGCTCGGGCGATCGTCATTGTGAGGCATGAAGATTCGTCGACCTACGATCGGTCGCGCCGCGCTTTGCGCGACCATCTGATGGTCGACACACCTCGACAGCCTCCGTGCGTCTCCCGTATGTTTCAGCTCCGTGCCTGCGTGGTGAAAACCGTGAACTCCGTCAGCTCCAAAAATCACATCCGGATCTTAGGAACCCGGTGGCCTCACCAATGGAATTCAGCCCACCCGACGGCATCTGGTCCCAATTCGGTCGACCGTGCCGTCGAGGCGCGACAGAATCAGCAACAAGAACGGTGTGATTTCACGTAAGGGGGATTCGATGCGCCGCTCACATCTGCTCGCTATTGGCACGATCGCGTTGCTGGCCTGGACGACGACCCTCGTGCGGGCGCAGGCGCCCGCGACGCAGGTCGTCGACATCAAGTCGGCTGCCGGTGTGACGCTCAAGGCGACGTATTTCCCGTCTACGCGTCCGGGTCCGGCGATCGTCCTGCTCCATGCCTGCAACAAAGATCGAACGTCGTGGACGCCTCTCGCCACTGACCTCGCCGCTCAGGGCTTTCACGTCCTCACGCTCGACTTCCGCGGCTTCGGCGAGAGTGGCGGGACGCGGTTCACCCCGAGCCAGGAGCAGCAATCGACGATCGATCTCTACTGGCCGGGGGACGTGGAAGCGGCGCTCGCGTGGTTGACGGCGCAACCCAACGTCGACAAGGCGCGCGTCGGCGTGGCGGGGGCGAGCTGCGGCGTCAATCAGGCGGTCCAGCTCGCGCGCAATCATCCAGAGGTGAAGACCGTCGTTCTCTTGAGCGGCGGCGTCAACGCGGCGGCGCGTCTCTACCTGCGCGACTCCGCCTGGCTGCCGATCTTCGCCGCTGCGAGCCAGGGCGACGATGGCGTGGTCGAGCAGATGCGGTGGGCGCTCGGCTGGTCGCGGAACCCTGTGAACAAGTTCGTCGAGTACCAGGCAGCCGGGCACGGGACCGACATGTTTGCCGCTGAAAAGGGCCTCCCACCGCAGATCGTCGAATGGTTCAACCAGAACCTGCGCAACGCGCCACTGAAGCCGGTGGCCGCGCCGCCGTTGCCGCCGTCCCCGACCGAGCAGTTCTGGATCACGCTGACGTCGCCTGGCGGCGTCGCCAAAGCGCGGCAGATCTACGACGAGGCCAAGCTCGCAAAGAAGGGTCAAACGCTCTTTCCGGAGAACGAGACCAATCTATTCGGCTACGAGCTCCTTCAGAGCGGCAACGCAAAGGATGCCGTCGAAGTCTTCAAGATGAACGTCGAGGCGTTTCCGGCCTCGGCGAACACCTACGACAGCCTGTCGGATGGATATCTCGCGCTCGGCAATCGCGAGGAGGCGCTCCGCTACGCTGAAAAGACGCTGGAGATGCTTCCAAAAGATACGCAGGCGTCCGAACAATTGAAGACGCTCGTCCGCGAAAGCGCGGAGAAGAAGATCAAGGAACTGCGAAAGCAGTGACGCCAGTCAATGTGTTGCGAAAGCAGTGACGCCAGTCAATGTGTTGCGAAAGCAGTGACGCCAGTCAAGGTGTTTAAGAAGTAATCCGCCCGTACGTCAGCCGCCGCCAGAACCATTCCATCGGCCCGTACCGGTGCGTGCTCAGCCACCACTGGCTGAAGGGAATCTGCAGGCAGTAGATGACCAGTCCCAGGAAAAGGTCCGCCAGCGGGCCGACGCGGCCGTAGAGTCCCAATCCGTAGCTGTAGAAAATCGTCGTGCAGATGAGCGACTGCAGAAGGTAGTTGGTCAGCGCCATGCGACCGACATACGAGAACGGCATCAGGCGCCGCTGCCACTTGGGGTCCTGCCACCACAGAACGACTGTCGAGACATAGCCGAGGCTCAGCGCTGGCAGCGCGAACGACTGCAGCGCGAACATGAAAAGCGTCAAGAGCGACGGCTTCATTGGGTTCGGGTGGAAGAACCAGTCCAGAAGAACGACGACGAGATTGCCGGCCAGGCCGACTGGCAGACCGATGCGCTGCGCGCGCTTCCACCAATCCAGATGCGCAGCCGGATCGCGCAGGTAGCCTTGACGCCAGATGTAGAGCCCGTAAAGAAAGATGCCGAGGATGCGCGTCAGGAAAAGCACGAACGAGTTCACCGTCGTCCATTCCTCAGCCCGCATCGCAAAGATCTGCGCGAACGTTCCTCGCGCATAGATCTCGATGGTCTCCTGAAGCTGGCGCTCCGGCGGCGACGGCGGGGCGACGCCAAAAAGCGTCGCGACGTAGAACGCCATGAACAGCGCCACCATGAACCAGTACATGACGTGCGCCCAGCGCAGCACGGCACGCTGGCTGCGGTTCCGGAAGAGCGGCAGGAAAAAGCCGCAGACCGCATACGTGATGAGGATGTCTCCCCACCACAACCCGAAGGCATGCACGACGCCGATGAGGAGGAGGCCCGCCATCCGGCGTGTGTAGAATCCCACGCCCTGATTGCGCGCGGCGGCGCGATCCATCTGGATTGCGAAGCCGATCCCGAAGAGCGCCGCGAAGATCGTGATGAACTTGCCCTGGACGAGCCACTCGACGAGCGCCAGCGCGAGTCGGTCGGGAAGCCACGTCCACATCAGCGACGACTGCATGTAGGCCGCCACCGGCGCGTTGAAGCCGCGCATGTTGGCGGTGATGATGCCGAAGAGCGCCGCGCCGCGCAGGCAGTCGATGACGGTGATGCGTTCGGCGCCGGGGACGGGCCCGACGGGTTCGGGCGCGATCGTCTCCTCGGGCGCGATCGTCTCCGGGGGAGGCGCCGCCGCCAGCGTGCTGTCGTCGCCGGCCGTCACAGCTGGGGTTTCCATGCGGCTGGTAGTGTAGACTCCCAGCCGGAGAAAGGGAATAGGGCTCAGCCGGTCGCGCGGCGGGTCTTCAGCAGCGTCAGATCGGGTCCGGTCCGCTGCCGCGAGACGGTGGCCCGTGGCTTCTCGACGTCGATTCCGGCGCGGCTGGCCACAGACGCGATCGAGGCGGCGAGCCTCGGCGCGAGCAGATCGAGGAGCCGCGCATGATCTTCGGAGAATGCGTTGCGGGTGCTCGAGTAGACCGACAGCACGGCGACGAGAGCACCGTCGTGCACCAGCGGAAGAGCGAGCGCTGACAGCATTGGCGGCTGCAGGCTCGCGACGCCAAGGCCGAAGTCGAGCGCCGGTTCGGCATTGACGGCCGGTCGCCGATGCCCGGCCACCCATCCGACGATGCCATCGCCTGGCGAGGCGGTCAGGCTGCGGATGACCGCGGCGTGGTTGCCCGCCGCGTAGCAGCCAACCACGGTGTCATGGCGTTCGTCGGGCACGAACAGGCCCATCGACGAGCACGGTAGCACCTGCTTGATCATCATCCAGCTGAGCGCCCCCGCGTCGGCGAGGTTCGCCTCGCCGCCGAGCGCGCGTGCCAGGCTGCTGACGCCAAGAATCTCCTCGGAAACGCTCGATTCGGTGACGGCGACGGCAGGTGCAGGTGCGGGAGACGTCCGCTCACGCGTCCGGGCGCCGCCCACCGCTTTAGCCGCCGGATGCACTGGCGTTTCAGCTGGCATCAGCCGCTCGTGGGCCTCGACGAACACGTCGACGATCGCCGGGTCGTACATCGTGCCGCGGCGTTCGAGCAGGATGGCGATAGCCGTTTCGTTCGACATCCGCGATCGATACGGACGGTCCGAGGTCAGCGCGTCGAAGCAGTCGACGACCGACAGGATGCGCGCGCCGATCGGAATGTCGGTGCCTCGCAGTCCGTCCGGATATCCAGTACCGTCCCAGTTCTCATGGTGATGCCGCACGATCGGCACGACCGGGTAGGGGAAGTCGATCGACGACAGGATGTCGGCGCCGATCGGCGCGTGCAGCTTCATCTTCTCGAACTCGGCTGCGGTCAGCTTGCCCGGCTTGTTGAGGATGTGTTCGGGCACCGCGATCTTGCCGGTGTCGTGCAGCAGCGCCGCCGGCCTCGATCGCTTTGAGCGTTGGCTCGTCGGTAATTCCCAGCTCCTTCGCCAGGCCGACCGCCGCGCCCTGCACTCGCCGGATGTGTCCGTGAGTCACTTCGTCTTTCGCATCGATCGCCGTCGCCAGCGTTTCGACGGTCGACAGGTACAGGCAGTTGAGTTTCTCGACGTGCCGCTTCGAGTCCTCGAGCCGGCCGAACGACGACTGCAGCGTGAGATACGAGATGAAGAGGATCGGCGGAATCAGCGCGATCGCGATGATGTCGAGCTGATACACCACGACGAGCAGCAGCGCGAGCGCCGCGCCGGCGGCATAATTCGGCCCCAGACCGAGGAAATGCTCGCGCCAGACTGTGAATGGCGCTCGGCCGGTCTGCGCGCCGACAACGGTGGCGAGCAGTCCGCTGTTGATGAGGAAGTAGCACGCCGCCATCACCCCGAGCGGCAGCAGCAGGACGCGCGGCAACGAGGGCGTCTGAAAGAGTGGTGCAACACCTGACACCGAGAAGAAGGTGGTGCCGGAGATCCACACGCAGAACGTCAGGTTGCCGACGTTGAAGATCGTCTGCGCGCGCGAGAACTTCCGGCGCATGCAGAGCAGCAGACCGTCGACGGCCACGGTGACCGTGCCCATCTCCGGTCCATAGAGCAGCAGGCACGAGAACGCAAAGACCTCGGAGACGGAGAACACGGCGTCGACCGATGGGACCTTGAGCATCATCAGTCCCGCGGCGAACGTCAGGAGCGAGAACAGGACCCATTCGAGCGGAATGTCGATCTGCGAGAGCCGGAACAGGCTGACGCCCAGGACGGCGGCGCCGGCAAGGCCCACCGCACCGACCACCACGAGGAGGCCGCGACTCAAAGACGGTTCGGACTGTTTGGACACGATCTGCTCAGCACTATCGACGAACGCGTTCCGTGTGATCTGTGGCCCGTGTGATCCGTGTGTTCCGTGGCTCGTTTACCCGTGTTATCCGTGTGACCTGTGGCTAGTGGTATCAGTGGTCGCGATCTGGCTCGATGCCGGTCCCCCAGACCAGGTATTCGCCGGAGTCGTCGGCCGTCCCCCAGACGAGGTACTCACCCTCGGGCGATTGAACAGCCGTGCCCCACACGAGGTAGTAGCTGCTCGACCAGCCTGCGACGGTTCCCCACACCAGGTAATTCGGCTCAGCGGAGGCGAGCGGGTTCGAGAGACCCAAGAGGTTCAGGACACCCCACTCCGCGCGATCGGCATCCCCGAGCAGCGCCTGGAGATCGAGAAGATTCAGCAGCCGCAGGCCGGTGCGGTCGTAAAGGCGCTCGATGAGCGAGCCCTTGTCGCGATAGCTGGCGCCGCTCGTCAAGCCGAGGGTGTTCGTCAGCGTCGTGAGCGTGGAGCCCACGAACCCACCTCGCGCGAGCCGCTGTGACGCCGAGAAGTCCACGCTGCCCGCGCCGCCGCCGATGAGTCCCTCGTCGGGCAGGAACTGCGCCCCGGTCTGGAGCGCGACCTTCACCTGCGCGGGCGTCAACCCGGGTGACCCGTCGAGCAGCAGCGCGACGCCGCCACTCACGACGGCGGCGGACATGCTGGTGCCTGTCAACCGGTAGTAGGCGTTCCGGCCGCTGCCGGCGACGTGCCAGGAGGGATAACGGCCACTCAACCAGGAGTCGGGGTTTTCGAGCGACACGATGCCGCCGCCGGGTGCGACGACGTCTGGCTTGACTGCGAAGTCGTACTTCGTCGGACCGCGCGAGCTGTACGGGGCGACGCGATCATCGCGGCGATCGATCGTGCCTCTCGTATCGAGCGCGCCGACGGTAATCGCAAACGGCGAGTTGCCGGGCGACGTAATGCCGCCGAGGACTCGCGTGCCGGTTGGCGTCAGGCCATGGTTACCGGCGGAGACAACTACCACGAGCCCGGACGCAACCGCGCGCGCGACGGCGCGGCACAGCGGGTCGGTCGCGGCAGGCTCGGCAATCGGATGGCCGAGCGACAGATTGATCACGCGGATGCCGTATCGACGCGCGTTGGCGATCGTCCAGTCGATGCCGGCGATGACGTCGCTCGTATAACCGGAGCCGTTGCTGCCAAGCACGCGCACGTCCACGAGATTGACTCCCGGCGCGCTCCCTCCGGCAAACGCCGTCGTTACGCGCGACGCCGCGGAGGCGCTGCCGCCGATGATGCCCGCGACGTGTGTGCCGTGTCCGAACGGATCGCCCGAGACGCCGGGCTCATGCGAGACGAGGTTGACCCTCGCGACGACGCGACCGCTGAGCGCTGCGTGATCGGCGATGCCCGAGTCGATCACGGCGACGCCGATACCGGAGCCCGAGAGGCCCGGCTGCGACAGGAGTCCAATGAGTCCTCGTGAGCCGGCCCACACCTTGTCGGCGCGCGTCACCTGATTGGTGAACGCCATGTCGGCGACGACCGGCAGATCCTTCGAAATGTGCGCGAGGCCACCATCGGCGGCGAGCCGGGCGAGCTCGGCCCCGTTGATGTCGAGCGAAAGGGCCCCGGCGAGTTGACGCCGGAGCCCTCGGCCGAGGCGGAAGCGTAGCGTGGTGAGCGCGCCCTCCTCCGCTTGCACGATCACGCGCACAGGCGCATTGCTCGCCAAGGCCGATTTCAAATCTTCAGACATCGTCGGGCGCGGCTGGCCCTGCGGATGGGCAGCCGACAGCACGAGGGCAACACAGAGCGTGACGAAGACGACCATCCGGCGCATTGGTGCCAAACCTCCACCCTTAGAAGACACGGGCTTTGCGCCCGGGTTGAGCAAGAGCTGGTCCCGAATCGGAACATCCGGTAGGACGTCAGATGGCGAGGTGGAAGTGGTTTAGATGATGAGGTTAGCGCCGAGCGCGCAGCCTATTACGAAGTTGCTATGTGTGCCGAGATGGGCCAGCGCGCGAAGCTGAAAATGACCTCAACTCACAGACTTCAAACTAGTTGGCGTGAAGTGTTCCAAAAGCTGCGTCTATGTACCCCTCCGGCACACCTGTGCGCGCCAAACGCTGGGGTCAGACCGGGGTCAGACGGGGGTCAGACCATGGTTTGACGCTCGTCTGACCCCCAGCCCGATCCGGCCGGCTTCGCGCCGATTGCACGGATTTTCCCGTTACGACTACGACACGTAGTCGTTGCTTTTCAGCTGAGCTAAGATCTTAATAGCCACGCCAATGCCTGCCTGGGCGCTGCGGAGAGAAGCCGCGGCGTTGCTCGGATATGTGTGTGTAGCCATCGTCTTCGCGTGGCCCTTGCCGCTTCGGCTTGCCGATGCGCTGCTGGGGTTGCCGGACGGCGATGCGGGTGTGTACGTCTGGAATCTGTGGGTGTTCCGTCACGAGATCATCGCGAATCACCAACTGCCGTTCCTGACGTCTGAAATCCTCGCGCTGAGCCCGCCGGTTCCGCTGGCGCTCCACAACTACACGACGTTCGCCAATCTCCTGGCGTTTCCGCTCCTCCCGATCTTCGGCGTCGTCAAGACCTTCAACGTGCTCGTCATCGCGAGCGGCGTTTTGAGCGCCTTCGCGATGTACTTGTACGCGCGCGCGCGCACCGGCGATGCCGGCGCCGCGTGGGTTGGCGGACTCGCGTTCGGGTTTTCACCGTTCATGAGCGCGCGCGCGGCCGAACACTTCAGCCTGACCCTCGCAGCACCGCTTCCGATCTTCGGCTGGCTGATGTTCCGCATCTACTCGCAGCCGAGCGCCGGCCTGGCGTGCGCCGCTGGCGCGACGGTCGCCTGGGCGTTTCTCTGCGACGCCTACTACGCCGTGTACTGCCTGCTCATCGCCGGCTTCATGGCCTGCTACACGATGTTCAGTGTCGAGACGCGGGCGGCCACCGTCCGGCGCATCTGGCCGCGCGCGCTCGTCGATCTCGCCATCGTGTGTCTCGCGGGCCTCATCGTCGGCATCGTGCTGCGCGGCGGTGGTCAGGTGGATTTTCTCGGCATCCGCGTCAGCTTCACCAGGCTCTACAACCCGGTGCTGTCGTTGACGATAATGATCGGGATTCGCGCGTGGATGACGATCCGGCCGCGCGTCGTCTCGGTGCTGCCGCTGTCGTCGCACGTGCCGACCGCCGCCGTGGCGCTCATCGCCTGTGTCGCGATTCTCTCGCCGGTGCTGACCGCTACCGCTTCACAATTCAGCGAGCGTCAATGGATCAGCCCGCAGGTCTGGTGGCGGAACAGCGCGCCAGGCGTCGACCTGCTCGCTTATCTGGCGCCGAATCCACTGCACCCGTGGTTTGGCGCGGCTTCGTTCAACTGGCTCACGACTCTCCCTGGCGGCTTCAATGAAAACGTCGCGTCGCTCCCGTGGGTCGCGTTGGCGACGATTCTCGGAGCGGTCGTCTGGGCCGGATTCCGTCCGCTCAAGGGCTGGGTCATCTTCACTGGCGTGTTTGCGTGGCTCGCGCTGGGGCCATTCGTCGCGATCGGGCAGCAGTTGACCTACGTGCCGACGCCATGGGCGCTCCTGCGCTACCTGCCGGTTGTCGGCGCGGCGCGGACTCCGACCCGGATGACCATCGTCGTGATGCTCGGGGTGTCGATGCTCCTCGTCATGGCGCTGCAGCACCTGCGGAGCCGCGCTCGCCACCCTCGGCTGCTGTTGACGGCGATCGCGGCTCTCTTGATGTTCGAGCTCCTTCCCGCACCGCGGACATTACACTCGGCCGAGATTCCCGAGGTCTACCGGATGGTCGCCGCCGACCCGCGGCCGATTCGCGTGCTGTCGCTTCCGTTCGGACTACGCGACGGCCTCAGCTCGCGCGGGAACTATTCGTCAAGCTCGCAGTTCTATCAGACGTTTCACGAGAAGCGTCTCGTCGGCGGTTACATCTCCCGGCTTCCCGGCGGAAGCGTCGAGCGGTATCGCCGCAACACGACGCTACGTGTGCTGCTGCGCCTGAGCGAGGGGATTCAGGTCGAGCCCGAACTCTACGAACGCGCCCTCAACCAGGCGGACCGCACGCTCCAACGCCTGCAAATCGGCTACATCGTCATCGATCGCCATAGCTCGTCACCCGAACTCATCGACTTCGCGCAACGCGCGTTCAAGACGACGCTCGTCCTCGACGAGGGCTCGCTCGAGCTCTATCGCACGCCGATCGCTCCGCCGCTGCAGCCGTAGAAGCGATCGCCCAAAACCATCCGGAGAAGACTGGAACTCGCGCCAAAGCCAGGCCGAACGCGCCGACGGCATGGTTCACGATGGGCACGATGACACGATGAACACGACGAGACCTTCTTAAGATCCATCGTGAACATCGTGTCATCGTGGCCATCGTGTTGGTGTCGTGACAGCATTTATGGCACGGCTTCTCGTCAGGAGCTGAGCTTTTCGGGACACAATATCTCCGGTGCAGGGAGATCTCGCGTCACAGGTCGAGGCGATTCGCTGGTATCACACGATCGATCTCGGTGGCGGCGTCGTTACCAAGGGCATCGACGACACGCCGGTCAGGCTCGCTCGGTTGGACCTTCCGCAATCACTCGCCGGTTTGAGCGTGCTCGACATCGGCGCGTGGGACGGCTTCTTCTCGTTCGAAGCCGAGCGGCGCGGCGCCGCCCGCGTCGTGGCGGCCGACTACTTCTCCTGGCACGGGTCCGGTTGGGGCTCGAAGGCAGGATTCGAACTCGCCAGGCGGACGCTCGGTTCGAAAGTCGAGGACGTCGACATCGACGTCATGGATTTCTCCCCCGAGCGCGTCGGCCAGTTCGACGTCGTGTTCTTTCTCGGCGTCCTTTATCACCTGCGCCATCCGCTGCTCGCGCTCGAGCGAATTGCGTCGGTCACCCGCAAGCTCCTCGTCCTCGAGACCGTCGTCGACATGGTCGGCATCGACCGTCCGGCAGTGGCGTTTTATCCCGGCCGCGAGCTGAACAACGATCCGACAAACTGGTGGGCCCCAAACCTTCCCGCGCTGCACGGCATGCTGCGCGACGTCGGCTTCGCCGACGTGCGGACAGTGACTCCCGAACCCTCCGCGATCTATCGCGCCGCCCGCGCCGTGTCGCATCGGCTGCGCGGCAAGAATTCGCTCAACGAAGCCTTTCGTCAAGACAGAGCGGTGGTCAAAGGTACGAAGACTGACTGAAGACTGGGACAGTCGACAGTCGGGAGTCGGAAGTCGGGAGTCGCAGTCGTCAATCGAAGTCGTCAGTTCCAGTCGCCAGTCCAAGTCAGCGGTCTAAATCGGCGTTCCGTTATTAGTCGCCCCTGCAGACACGGCTGAGCTGAATGTACGCCTGTGACGTGGTCGGACTAGCGACTCGAACTAACGACTCAGGCTGAGGACTGTGACTCCCGACGCCCGACGGCCGACTGTCGACGGTCCCAGTCAGTCGTCGTCCCGCTTTTTGTCCCAGCATTCATCCCACTCATTTCATCCCAATCTCCTGTACACATGTCCCCGTGAATCGATAATAGGAATCCGAAAGGGAGGAGTTGCATGACGGAGGACACGCCCAGGGGACGATTTATCTGGTTCGAACTGCTGACCAGCGACCCGGAAGCTGCGCCGGGTTTCTACTCGCGGGTGACGGGGTGGGGAACGGCTCCGTTTCCAGGGCCGACGCCGTACACGATGTGGACGAGCGACGGCATCCCGCTCGGCGGGATGATGAAGCTTCCACCCGACACGAAGAGTGCTCCTCATTGGCTGGCACACATCTCGACGCCGAACGTGGATGGGACGGTTGATCAGGCCGTCGATCTTGGCGCGCGCGTGCTCGTTCCTCCAACCGACATCCCAACCGTGGGACGGTTTGCGATCATGACCGATCCTCACGGCGCGTCCTTCGCGGTTTACACGCCGGAGGGCCCCGCTCCCGGACACGACGGTGAGGCGCAGCTCCGCGAATTCTCATGGCATGAACTGGCGACGCACGACTACCCAGCCGCGTTCCGATTTTACGAGCGCTTGTTCGGATGGGAAAAAAGCTCGGCCATGGACATGGGCGAGAACGGAACCTATCAAATGTTCAGCCGCCAGGGCGTCATGCTCGGCGGCATGTTCAACGCCTCGCCCCAGATGCCCGCGCCGCCGGGCTGGCTCCACTACGTTCTCGTGGACGACGTGAACCGCGCGATCGAAGCCGTGAAGTCAGGCGGCGGGCAAGTGCTGAACGGGCCGATGGAGGTGCCCGGCGGCGACTGGATTGCGCAGTGCATGGATCCGCAAGGCGCGATGTTCGCCGTGCATGCGCGGAAGAAATGACTTCTGGTTCAGGGTTCAAGGTTCAAGGTTCACGCAAGATCTTCGAGAGATAACTCGAAGGTTTTGGCTGAACCCTGAACCCTGAACCTTGAACCCTGAACCGTCCCCTCACCACTCCCAACCGCAGAACGGCGCCAACCGGCCCAGCCAATCCATCCCCGGATCACCGATCGGCGCCCCTGGTGGCGGCGTTGGGATGTCGGCTCGCGTTGCCGGCGCGAAGGGCCGATCGAGGAACCGTTTGATGTCCGACGCGAGCAGCGCCGCGTGCGCGGACGCGCCTCCCGCCGTCTGTGCGGTCGTCGTCAAGCGCTGCGCGCGCTGCTGGAGCTTCTGGCTTGCGATCGCGCGGACCTGCGGCATGTCGGCGGTCGAGGCGAGGGTCATCAGGCGTTCGACGACCACGCGTTGCACCGCGCGCGCGATCTCGGCTTCGTACGCGTCCTTGGCTGTGGCGGCAAACGTCGACGTCACGAGCTCGTCGATCACGGTGTCGAGGCCGGGCAGCGCCGGATCGAGCGCGTGCTGCTCCACGAGCCGCGCGGCTCGCGCATCATCGAGGAGATAACCGACCGTCAGGTCGGAGGCGACGACGGCGGGTGTGATCGCGTCGAACATCTGGCCCGTGTAGCGCGGGAAGAGCTCGCGCGTGTTGCCATAGCCCGACGGTCGCGGCGGAATCTTGCCGAGCAGCTCGCGAGGCAGCGCCAGCTCGGATGGTGAGAGCGTGGTGAGGAGCGCCGCGAGCGCCGCGCGCTGTTCGGCCGCGGGAGCGAACTTCACGGGTTCGCGTCCGTCGCCACGCAGCGCATAAACGAAATAAATCCCTCCGACCGTTGACGCGGCGGCTTCGACCTGGTAGCGGTGGTGCAGGTAAAGCGGCACGAGCACTTCCTCGATCGTCGCCATCGGCTCGTTGGTTTTGATCGACTGCTCACCGAATTTCGAAAGCGCGGTCTTGCGGATCGCCATCATCCGTTTCAGTTCGGCCGTCGCGTCCGTCCCGTTCGACCACTGGTCGACGCGCGGGTGCGCCTCCATGTCCTGGTTCGAGAAGTACCACAGGTCCTGCTTGAACCCCGCCTCGAGGATGGTCGTGAGTGCCTGGGCCTCGTCGGTGCCAGTGGGGAAATCCGAGTAGCCGTAGGTGATGGCCACCTTGTCCCACGCGCCGATCCCGACGTCGTAGACCTTGGAGTAATCCAGCGTGCCTTCGCCGTTCATCGTGACGAGCGGATGCGGATAGTCCATCACCGAGATGCGCCCGGCGGTGCTGTCGTAGTAGTTGTGTCCGATGCCCAGCGTGTGGCCGACTTCATGCGCGGAGAGCTGACGGATTCTGGCGAGTCCCCATTCGGTCAGTTCCTTGGGCGACTCGGTGCCGTCCTTGTAGGGGCTCAGTAGCCCTTCCGCGATCATGTAATCCTGGCGGATTCTGAGCGAGCCGAGCGTGACGACGCCTTTGATGATCTCGCCGGTGCGCGGATCGCTCACGCTGCCGCCCGTGCTCCAGCCGCGGGTCGAGCGATGCACCCAGTTGATCACGTTGTAGCGGATGTCGAGCGGGCTGACGCCCTCCGGCAGCAGCTCGACCTGAAACGCATTCCGATAACCGGCCGCCTCGAACGCCTGGTTCCACCAGCGCGCGCCGTCGAGCAGCGCCGAGCGAATCGGCTCGGGCGCGCCGGGGTCGAGGTAGTAGATGATCGGCTTGACCGGCTCACTCACCGCGGCCGATGGGTCCTTCTTCTGCAGCCTATGGCGGCGGATGAACCGCTGGGTCATCGGCTGTCCGGGCAGCGCCGCGTAGTTTTCGTATTCCAAGGCGCCGAAGCCGGCCCGTGGATCGAAGCGCCGCGGCTTGTAGTTGCCGTCCGGCAGCTCGACGATCGAGTGGTGGATTCGGACGCTCGCGGCTTCGGGCGACGCGGCGACGCTGCCGACGCCCTCGAAAAACGCGCCGGGCCCGGCCCCGCCGCCCCCGCCGCGTCCACCGCCCTGCCCGCCCGGCCCGCCCGGCCCGCCTGGTCCGCCGGCGGCGCCCGCGTTGCGCACGAACGTCAGCTCGGCTTCCATCTCTGTGTTCTTCGGAAACCCCAGCGTCATCGGGGCGTAGATGGAGCTGCGCGTCGCGTCGAAACGATACGAGCCGGGCCGCAGCCTCGACGCCATGTCGTTGCCGTCCCTGACGAGGTACTCGGTGAAATCGACGAGCAGGCGGTCACCGGTGGCGGCCGCGATCGTGAAGCCCCACAGCACCGATCGCGCGAATGCGTCGCGCACGGTGCGCGCTTCCGCCGCGTTCGTCGTCAACGCCCGGAACTGGTAGTTCGGCTGAACCATCAGCACCTTCGGGCCGGCGCGCTCGAACTTGACGATGCGCGAACCTGTGAGGATGCCGCGATCGAGTCCGATGTCGTTCGAGCCGAGGCCGGTGGCGAGCCCCGTCGAGTAGAGCACCTCGGTATCGAGCTTCGGGATTTCGAGCCAGAGCTTGCCAGCGCCCTCGTCCCAGTAGAGTGGGAAGAAGCCGTCGATCTTCTTCATGTTGGCGGTGCGCTGGTCGATAGGCGGGATCGGATCGCCGCCAGGCTTTCGGCCACCCTGGGGGGCGGGGCCTTCCTGCGCAACGCCTGACGCCACCGAAGCAGCTGCGATCAGGCAGACGAGTGCTGTGTGCTTGCGTACGCTGAACATGCGGATCCTCCCGTTACCGCCGAAAGTTTATCGCGAGTTTGCGGCGTGTCGATCGCGTCAGAAGAGACGCCCGCCGATTGGTACTTTTTTGTCCGGTACGAGAAGCACCACGCCTCCGTCAGCGTCGGGGACGCCGAGCGTGAGCACCTGCGATTGGAACCCACCGATTTGCCGGGGAGGGAAGTTGACGACCGCTACGACGAGCATTCCTTCGAGATCGCTCAGCGTGTAATGGCGGGTCAGTTGGGCCGACGAGGTGCGCGTGCCAAGGTCTGGGCCGAAGTCGATGAGCAGTTTGTAGGCGGGCTTCTTGGCTTCTGGAAACTTCTCTGCGCGGACGACACGTCCGACACGGATGTCGACTTTGTCGAAGTCGGTGTACGTGATTGGCGGCGCGCCCGGCATCGGAACCGAGCTCAGCATAACCGATCTTGGTCACGGCTGAGCTTAGGCTGTAGAATCCGGGGACACTCAAGGTTCAGTGTCCCCGGGGACTGTCCCGGTTGAGTGTCCCCGAGCTCAGCAGTAGACCCTAGCGCTCGGGGGTTGCGCCTGAGACGGCTGTCCAGGACGGGGAGTCGCTCGCGGGGAACGATTCCTCGCTGGCGTCGGCGACGATATCCTTGGCGCCCCAGCCCCGATCGGACAACGCACGGTCGAACAGTCGTCGCGCGACGTGCAGATCGTGCCGGCCGAGCGCCGCGCGCACCGCCAGCGTCGTGCCGAGCGCAGCCGTCAATCCACCCGTCAGCCCGCCACGCCTCACTCCGATCATCGTCAGCGCCCCGCCCCAGGCCGCCATCAGCCAACGCTCCTGGTCGCAGTTGTAGAGAGACGACGCCAACGTCGGCTTGTCCCACACGCTCTTGTCGCTCCGGGCCACCATCAGGTTCCTGGTACCGTCCATTTGGCTAACTCCTTAAAACACTCCAGATGTCGCGATGTCGAGTCTTCCAGGGGAGCACAACGCGTGCCGCCGTAACTGCCTGATACTTTGCCGCTTTGAGCAGCGAATGGGACTGGATGAGTCGGCGCGTGCCTTAGAGGGAGAACCTTTTGACATAGGGCGTCAAACCTGCGGACGGTATTGCTCGAGGAATTGTTTCATCTTCAGCTTGCGCCTTGCACTGTCCGACGACATGTAGCGGATCGCGCCGAAGATCGGCCGCGGTGGCCACGGCCGATCGTAGCGCCCGAGTACCCAGGCATAGCCCGCATAAGAGTTGGGATCGCGGCCGTCGAGCGCGTAGCGATCCATCAGGGACTTCATATGGTCGAGCGCCTTCGATGACCGCGCCGACCATTCGAGGATCTTCTTGCCCCAAAGCATGCGCAAGTATCCGTGGAACCAGCCTTCGGCGACGAGCTGTCGCTGCACCGCATTCCAAATCGGGTCGTGCGTCTCGGCATTCTCGAGCTGCTCGAGCGTGTACTGGTGCGTGCGACGATCGCGCGCGTGAGTCGCGAGTGTCTTGCGCGCCCATTGGGGCAGCGATGCGTAGCTCGCGTAGTCCTTCAAATACTCGCAGCCGTTGAACGCGAGCTCGCGCCAGACGATCAGCTGATCGAGAAACGCCTCGGCCGGCTTCGAGACACCCCACCAGCCATCGCGCCTGCCGCCGCCCTTGATCCCAAGCCGCCGTGTCGTCCAGCGCTCGTACGTCATGACCGCCGCGAACACCTCGTGCGCCGACACGTGCCCGAAGTGAAGATACGGCGACAGGTGGCTCGTGCCGTCGGCGTCAGGATCGTTGCGGCGGACGTCGTAGCTCGCGAGCTTGGTCTTGATGAACGTTCGAAGCAATCGCCCGGCTGCATCGCTACCTCCGCGCTGCCGCGCCGGCGCGATCGTGTGATCGATCGGCAGCGCTGCTAATGCTGTGACGCCGGCCGTCAGCAGACGTTCGCTCACTTGTGGCCACCGCTTTGAGATTACCCGCGGCACCGAACTGAGTCTTGGGCCTCGCCGCAGCCGTGCCAGCGGGTCCTGCTCCGGGACGTCCATCACATGTTCCAGGAGCACGCGTTGAACGAAGGCGCGGTAGAAGCGCGCCGCGGCGAAGGCGCGGCCGTGCGCGGCGAGCGGGATCAGTCCATTTGAGTCGATCGCCTCGAGTCGCACATTTACCCGACGGAGTCGACGCGCGGCGGCTTCGATCATGCGCGGCAGGAAGAACGCGGGATACCAGTCGGTCACGACAACGCATGCCTCAGCGGCGAGCGTTGCGAGCAGTTTGCGTCCGTGCCCGCGCGAGGGTTCGACGTAGGGGTAGTAGGTCGCCCTGCTTTTCGCCGCGCGGCGGCGGTTCACTGCCATGCCGTCGAGAACGAATTGGTGGAGCCGATCGTTCGCGCCGGGGTAGTCCACGCGCAGGGCCTCGAGGATGACGAGCGGCTTTTTCAGGTCGACCGCGTAGTCCACCGCGCGCTGCAGCCCAAAATTCCATCCCAGGCGCCTGGCAGACGTCATCCAGTAGACGACATAGCGGCCCGAGGGATTGATTGGTCCTCGATTCATGACCCGAACGCGCGTCGTCGGGACGTCTGAGGCAAGTTCGACAGACGTCGGGAGCTCCATCTAACGGGATTCTATCGGTGCCATGCGTTGGATGAAACCCGTAAGTACAATCTGTTCAGTTAGTTCCATGTCTTGACTTCGGGCCACCAATAATGCAACACTTCATCCGGATATACGGATGGAAGTAGCAATCTTTGACGACCTGACAGCGCTGGCCGATGCGACTCGCAGCCGTATGCTGATGGTGCTCGAGCGCCACGAGTTGACCGTCTCCGAGCTGTGCGCCGTCCTTCAGTTACCGCAGTCCACGGTCAGCCGTCACCTCAAGACGCTCCTCGACACTGGGTGGGTCTCGTCGCGACGCGACGGCACGAGCCGCTACTACACGCTCGCGCTCGACGACCGCGGGCCGGCGACACGGCGACTCTGGGCCCTCCTCCGCGAGCAGGTCAGCCTGACCCCCGGTGCCGACCAGGACGCCCGGCGGCTCCGCGGCGTACTCGGACGCCGGCAAAGCAAGTCGCAGGAATTCTTCGCTTCGGCGGCAGGGAAGTGGGACCGGCTTCGCGAGGACCTCTTCGGCCGCGCCTCGTATTTGCACGCGTTGCCAGGACTGCTCGACCCGGAGTGGATCGTCGGCGATCTCGGATGCGGGACCGGCCAGGTAGCCGCGACCCTCGCGCCCTTCGTCAAGCAGGTGATCGCGGTCGATCGATCGCCCGACATGCTCGACGCGGCGCGACAGCGCGTTCGCGATCTCGCCAACGTCGACGTCCGGCGCGGCGAGCTCGAGGCGCTGCCGATTCAGGATGGCGCGCTCGACGCCGCGACGCTGTTGCTCGTGCTGCATCACTTGCCGGATCCCGCGGAAGCCCTTCGTGAGTCCGCGCGCGTTCTTCGACTGGGAGGTCGACTTTTGATCTGTGACATGCTGCCTCACGACCGCGAATCCTACCGTCAGCAAATGGGACATGTATGGCTCGGATTCGATGAAGAAACGCTCAAGCGCCTGCTCGCCCAGGCCGGGTTCGAGGGGATCAGGATCGCGTCGCTGCCGACCGACACCACTGCCAAGGGACCGGCGTTGTTTGTGGCGGGAGCGCGGAAGAAATGCTGAATGCTGAATGCTGAATGCTGAAGTGAAGTTTGAAGTCTGAGTCTGACTAGATGCTGAAAGCGAAGGAGTAATTAATGAGCACCGCAGTGAAAGAGATGCACGCATTCGACGCCGCCGTGAAAGCCGGCCGCGAACCATTCAAAGTCAAGGATCTCTCGCAGGCCGAGTTCGGCCGCAAGGAAATGCGCCTGGCCGAGCAGGAGATGCCAGGTCTGATGGCGCTCCGCGAGCGCAACAAGGGCAAGAAGCCGTTGGCTGGCGCCCGGATCATGGGCAGCCTGCACATGACGATTCAGACGGCGGTCCTGATCGAAACGCTGACCGAGCTCGGCGCCGATGTCCGCTGGGTCTCGTGCAACATCTTCTCGACGCAGGATCACGCCGCCGCGGCGGTCGTGGTCGGCCGGCCCGAAACCGGCGGCACCGCGCAGAATCCCAAGGGCACGCCGGTCTTTGCCTGGAAGGGCGAGACGCTCGAGGAGTACTGGTGGTGCACGGGCGAGGCACTCATGTGGCCCGACGGCTCCGGCCCGACGCTCATCGTCGACGACGGCGGTGATGCGACGCTGCTGGTGCACAAGGGCGTCGAGTTCGAGAAGGCCGGGAAAGTGCCGGCGTTCAAGCCCGAGAGCGATCCCGAAGAGTGGGGCGTCATCCTCGACTTCCTGAAGAAGAGCCTGGCCGAGAGTCCGAAGCGCTGGACCAACGTCGCCGCGGCCCTCAAGGGCGTCAGCGAAGAGACTACTACCGGTGTGCACCGCCTCTACCAGATGATGGAAGCCGGGACGCTGCTCTTCCCGGCGATCAACGTCAACGACTCGGTCACGAAGAGCAAGTTCGACAACATCTACGGCTGCCGCCACTCGGTCATCGACGGACTCAATCGCGCGACCGACGTCATGCTCGGCGGAAAAGTTGCCGTGGTCTTCGGCTTCGGCGAGGTCGGTAAGGGTTGCGCGCAGGCGCTCCGCGGCCAGGGCTGCCGCGTCATCGTCACCGAGATCGATCCGATCTGCGCGCTGCAGGCGGCGATGGAAGGTTACGAAGTCAACACGCTCGAGAACGTCGTCTCGACCGCGGACATCTTCGTCACCGCGACCGGCAACCTGAATATCATCACCGCCGATCACATGGCGAAGATGAAGGACAAGGCGATCGTCGCCAATATCGGCCACTTCGACAACGAGATCGACATGGCCGGGCTGAAGAAGGTGAAGGGGCTCGAGCGGATCAACATCAAGCCGCAGTACGACGAGTTCCGTTTTCCTGACGGCCACAGCGTGATGGTGCTGGCCGAAGGCCGCCTGATGAACCTTGGTTGCGCGACCGGTCACCCGAGCTTCGTGATGTCGGCGTCGTTCTCGAACCAGGTGATCGCGCAGCTCGAGCTGCACCAGAACAACGCAAAGTACGAGAAGAAGGTCTACATCCTTCCGAAGCAGCTCGACGAGGAAGTCGCGCGGCTCCACCTCGGTCATCTCGGCGTGCAGCTGACGAAGCTGCGGCCGGAGCAGGCCGAGTACCTCGGCGTGAAGGTCGAAGGACCGTACAAGCCGGAGCACTATAGATACTAGGCTGATCTCAGTCGCGGATTCCGTTGGCTGAATCCGTGGCGACAACGGGTCCTGTCCGCGGACAGCCCCACCCGTCCTCGGCGCCAAAAGCCCGTACAACGGGAGTGGCGCCTGCGCGGCGGGCGGGGCGGCCCCGTCCGCGGCCACCCGTTGCCGCATTGTGGATTCAGCCGAGATCTCGACAGGCTCTGATGCAGCGGTTACTTCTCATCCTCGCACTCGGCGTGGCGCCGGCCTTTCTCGCCGGTTGCCGCGCTGGGCGCGACTCGACACCTCCCACCCGTCCCAACATCGTTCTCATCACCATCGACACGCTCAGGGCGGACCGGATCGGCCGGGGTTTTACTCCGGCCATCGACGAGCTGGCTGCGGCTGGCGTCCGGTTCGACACCGCCCGATCGACGGTGCCGCTCACGTTGCCGTCGCACGTCACGATCATGACGGGCCTCCTGCCGGTCGCCCATGGTGTTAGGGACAACGGCGTTGTGTTCGCGCCGCAACCCTCGTCCCCCACGCTGGCCCGTCGTCTGCGGGATGCCGGCTATCGAACGGGTGCCTTTGTTGGCGCGTACGTGCTCGACCGTCGATTCGGGCTCGCGGACGGATTCGATTCGTACGACGATCGCATCCGGCGCAATCCCGACGAGGGGGCTCGCCTTGAGGCCGAGCGGCGCGGTGGCGATGTCACCGACGGCGCGGTCGCCTGGCTGAACCAGTCGAGTGCTCCGTTCTTTCTGTGGGTCCACCTCTACGATCCGCATGCGCCGTACGAACCGCCGGCCGAGTATGCGCAAAAAGCCAATGGCGACGCCTATAACGGCGAGGTCGCCTATGCAGATGCGCAGGTCGGGCGGATCGTCGGGGTTCTTCGCGCGCGCGGCGTGTTGATATCGACGATCGTGGCGGTGGCTGGCGATCATGGCGAGGGGCTAGGCGAGCACGGCGAGCAGACGCACGGCATGCTCGCGTACGACTCGACGCTCAGGGTCCCGCTCGTGCTCTCTGTCCCATCGATTCAGCCGCGCGTAGTCTCGACGCCCGTGTCGCTCGTGGACCTCGCCGCAACTCTGGTGCGACTCGCCAGAGGAGAACCGGCGTCGCCGAACTCGGCGGATCTGCTGTCGACGACGGCGACGGAGCGGGATGTCTATGCCGAGACGCAATACCCGCGTGTCGCGGGATGGCATCCGCTGTCGGTGCTTGCCGGCGAGCGATGGAAGCTCGTGCGATCGTCCGAAGTCGAGCTGTACGACCTGTCGAGCGATCCGTCCGAGCAGCAAAACGTGGCGGCAGCAAACGCCGGTGTCGTGCAGGGGATGACCACACGACTTGCTGCATTGCAGGCCGTGACGCCGGCGGCACCCTCGGCCGTTGCGGCAGAGGCATCCGAGCGGCTCCGCGCGCTCGGCTACGTCAGCGGCTCGTCTGCGCCGGTGGACGTCGATCCGCGCGCGCCCAATCCCGCGCGGGTCATCGGCAGCTGGTCGGCATTCGAGTCGGCGCTCTCGATGGTCAATGCCGGGCGTTCTCGCGACGCCCTGGCGGCGCTCGCCTCGCTCGCGCGGCAGTTTCCGGACGCGCCCGTGTTCCAGACCACGTATGGCCGCGCGTTGAAAGATGTTGGACGTCCGGCCGATGCGGTCGCCGTCTATCGGCAGGCCGTCACGCGGATCCGCGACGCGAGCCTGTATCACGACCTTGCGGTCGCCGCGCGCGCGGCGGGCGATGTCGCAGAAGCGCTCAAGGCGGAACAGGCGGCTCTCGCGCTCGGGGGGCGCCATCCCGAGGCGCTCAACGGCCTCGGCCTGCTCTATGCCGAGGGCGGACGCGCGAAGGAAGCCGCGCAGTCGTTCGAGCAGGCCGCGACGCTGGATCCGTCGAACGCGTCGTACTGGACGAACCTCGGGAACGCGCAGCGAGAATTGTCGCAGCTGCCGCAAGCGGAGGCCGCCTACCGGCGCGCGCTCGACGTCGATCCCAATTTCGCCGACGCCGCCAATGGCCTCGGCACGATTCTGGTGCAGACCGGCAAGCCAGCCGATGCAGTTCAGTGGTTCGAGCGCGCGATCCAGCAGGCTCCGGAATTCTACGAGGCGCGTCTCAACCTCGGGATCGCGTTGCAGGAGAGCGGCCAGCGCACGCGCGCCGACCAGGTCTACCGCGAGATCATTGCTAAGGCACCGGCTCGCTTCAAACGAGAGAGGGAAGCCGCGGCGCAACTACTGGCGCAAAAAAAATAGACAGGAGACGATGTTCTGTCTCCTGTCTGCATTCTTCAATGCTCGCGGGGCCTCGCCTTCGCGACGCTTCGGCGAAGCTCGCCGTAGCTTTAGCGGAGGCGGCCCACCCCCGCTCGCTCTCGCTCGGCGGCTAACGCGCCTCGCTCGGGCCGCAGGCGCTTCTCCTGTCTTCTGTCTCCTAACTCCTAGCTCCTAGCTCCTGAATTCAGAACGTGAACCTGAAGCCGAGCTGTCCGACCAGCTGTTCGGGCTGCCGGAAGTCGCCCGCGAATGCGTTGGGCTGAAGGAAACCCCCTCGCTGCACGCCGTTGGCGAGCCGCTGTTGGGTCAGCGCAAAGGCCGGGTTGAGCGCGTTCAGCATGTTGAAGACCTCGCCGATCGCCTCGATCCTGCTCCGGCCCATCAACGCGAAGGACTTCGAGACGCGCAGGTTGAGCTGCGCGAAGTTCGCGCCGCGGCTGCAATTGATCGTCTCGCAGTCGCCAATCTCCTTGGGCGCGACACCCTCGCCGTCGTACTGGAAGGCGCGCCTGGTGATGTCGTTGTTGTTGCTGTCGCCATTCAGATCGACACCCTCGAAGGTGAAGAGCGGAAGCGCGGAGCGGAAGATGAAGAAGGGCGAGACCTGAATGCCCCACGGCGCGCGGATCACGGCGCTCGCCGACACGCGGTGGCGCGCGTCGGTGCGGCCAGACGGGCCCAGCTGCACGTCGGCGAACGGGTCGGTGACATCCTGGATGTAGTTGGCGTCGAGCTCGTCTGACCCGACACCGATGTTGCTCGTCGCCTTCGCCAACGTGTACGACACCGAGAAGTCGAGACCGTTGGTCAGGCGCCGGCGCACGCCGAGGATGAGCCCGTCGTAGCGGCTTTCGCCGTCACTGATCGCGGCGCGGAACGCCTGCGTGTTCGGTCGGATGGCCAGATCCGAGAGACGACGGAGGCCAGTCGCGGGGTCGCGATAGTTGTAGCGGAAGCGGATGTTCAGGTCGCGGCCGTCGATGTGCACGTAGTCGACGGTCAGCGCGGTCGAGGCGGTCAGCTGGTGGGCCCAGCCGATATTGGCCTGCCGCGTATATGGCTGCTCCAAGGTTGGCGAGGCGACCTGTCCGAAGAGCGGTATCTGGTTCGGGTCGGCCTCGTTCTGGCTCTCGATGGTCGAGATCGGATCGCCGACGCGGAAGAGCGTGCCGTCCGCCTTCCGGATTCCTGTGGTCCTGTTGACCGAGAAGACCGGCCCGTGCCCGAGACCGCTCGCGTCGATGGCCGGGAAGAGGACGTTCGAGTTGGTGTAGCCGAAGTCCTGATACACACCCCAGCCGCCACGGATCACATTCCGGCCGTTCCCGTTGAGATCGTAGGCGAAACCAGCTCGCGGCTGGATGTTGTCGAGGTCATCCCGCGGCTCCTCTCCAAACGTGTCCATGCCCTGGACGCCCTGGAATCGCCCGGCCTGGCCCGCCGCCTGCAGCGCCTGGAAGTTCGGATTGGACGACTGATCGACCTGGACGCCCTTGACGAGGTCGTAGCGCAGGCCGAGGTTGAGCGTCAGCCGATCGTTGATGCGCCAGTCATCCTGGACATATATGGAGTACTGCTTGAAAGGAATGTTGACGTCGCCGATGCCGCCGTTGCGGGTGATGGTCTGCACCGGGCCGGTGCGCTCGTCGGTCAGGTGCGTATAGAAGTAGTCGTCGATGCCGCTGTTGAAGGTCGCGAACAGGTGCGGCTCGTTGATGAAGTTGACGCCAGCCTTGAAGTCGTGGCCGAGGCCGCCGCCGCCGGTGACCGTCCACGAGAAGTCGTCACGGAACTGCCACTTGGTCTGCTCGGTCGACTGCGGCGTGTTCGGGTTGGCGCCGATCGCCACGGTGTTCGGGTAGAGCTCGTAGGGGTCGGTGCTGCTGAGCGGGATGTTGTTCTTGAAGTTGGCGTACTGGAACACGATCTCGTTCAGGCGCGTGCCGCCGAGCACCCAGTTGTGGTTGACGTTGATGGAATTGAATTCGTTCTTGCTCGTGCTCCAGAACGTCGGCGCCGAGCGCAGCGCGGCGGCATACGGCGCCGTGTTGGTGTTGCGGCCGTAGCGAATCGCCAGATAGTGCGACGGGTTGATCGCCGTCGTCTGCTTGACGGTGAGGAGGTTTTCACGCACCGGCGTGGCGTAGACGCCGTCGGACTCGGGATACAGGCCGAGCGTGTTCACGGTCTGATTCGTGTCCTGCTGGGTCCGCTCGATCGCCGCAAAGTAGAACGCGCGGTTCTGGGCAATCGGACCGCCGAAGGAGCCGCCGTACTGGTAGCGGCGATAGTCGGCCTTCGGGGCGTTGGCGACCTCTTCGGAATGCGTCCGCGCGTTGAGCGACTGGTCGCGGAAGAGCGAGAACGCGCTGCCGCTGTAGTTGTTGGTGCCGCTCTTGGTCACGATGTTCATGACGCCGCCATTGCTGCGCCCATACTCGGCCTTGTAGCGCTGCGTGACGAAGTTGAACTCCTGAATGGCCTCGAGCGGAAAGAGCTGCAGCAGGCCGCCAACGGTGTCGTCGTTGTTGTCGCCGCCGTCAATCTGGTAGTTGACGTTGCGGCCGTTGCCGCCGCCGATCTGCGGCGAGAACTGTGAGCTCTTGGTCGGGTCGGAGTGGAAGCCGAGCCCGACGCCGGGAATCGTGGCCGCCAGGTTCGCGAACTGCCGGCCGTTGAGCGGAAGGTTCTCGATTCGCCCGATATCGACAACGCCGCCGACCGACGACGAGCTCGTCTCGATAAGGGGCGTCTCCGCGTTGACCGTAACCGACTCCTGCACGCCGCCGAGCTTCAGCGTCAGGTCGACGTCGACCGTCTGCGCGACGTTGACGACGATGCCCTTGCTGTCGATCTTGGTGAAGCCCTGCAGTTCGGCGGTGAGATCGTAGATGCCGACCGGCAGCGCCGTCAGGCGGTAGACGCCTTCGGCGTCACTGACCGTCGTGCGCACGAAGCCGGTCTGTCCCTGCCGTGCCGTCACAGTGACGCCCGGCACCGCGGCGCCCTGCGCGTCCAGAATCCGGCCTGCGACGGTGCCGGTGGTCTGCTGTGCAAATGCTGCGGTGCTGAACACCGCGAGCACGCAGAGCCACGCCAGCGATGCACAAACTCTTCTCATGGTCTAGTCCTCCGATCCTGCGGTCGACACGAGCGGGATGCACACATCGACACGAGGGCTGAATGAACGACAGGGGTGACCAAGCAACTGATGGACCACGGCGGCGGAATTCTGTCCCCGGTTTCATCACGTCGAGCCGACATCCCGTCACTTCGAGATGTGGTTCGGTCACGACGGCTTTTTTGCGGTTGGTACCAGATCCAATTCGCCGGTGGACGCTCAACCGATGCGATGGATCCAGCGCGACAGTTGCGTTTTGGTGGGACGAGTGGAGTGACGAACTGCTGCTAGTGAGAGATGGGGATCGCTATCACGGGAGATGACGGAGATCACGGAATTCAACACGGAGGAACGGAGTAAACGGAGACGCACGGAGACCGGTCGCGCCGCGCTTCGCGCGGGTCGTGTCAGGAGGATCGCTGACAGAAGAGCGCGATGCGAATGAAAACCAGATCGCGTTCTTCTGTCAGCGGTCCTCCTGACACGCCTCGCCGGCCGACGGCCGGCGACGCGACCGGTCGCTGGTCGACGCAGTTCGACAGCCTCTGTGCGTCTCCATGTTCTCCGTTCCTCCGTGTTGAGAACCGTTTCCTCCGTCACCTCCGTCGCATCATCGAACAGCCTCCAACAGTCTCTGTACCTCCGCACGCTGCGGCGCATTGGCCGGCAGGCGGTTAAGCAACTCCTGCGCCTCGCGCGCCGCGTCCTGACGCTGCCCGGCGCGCGCGTACGCACGGGCGAGATTGAAGCGAGCCTCGTGGAAGTTCGGATCGAGCGTCAGCGCGCGCCGAAGCGAAGGGATCGCATCCCGGAACTGTCCGGCATCAGACAGCACGATTCCCAGGTTCGCAAGGACGACCGGATTGTCGGGCTCGACACGTTCAGCCTCTCGAAGCGTCGACTGCGCATCGTCCAGGCGCCGCGCTGCAACCTGGCAGAGCGCAAGACCGAGATAGGGATCGGCGCTGGGCACTTTGGCGGCGATCGAAGCCTTGAGCAGGGGCACCGCCTCGGCACAACGGTTCGACTCGAGCAGCACGTACCCGAGTCGCAGGTTCGCCTGCGGATTCCTTGCATCGTCGGACAGAATGCGGCGGAGCGCGGCTTCGAGCGCCGGTCCCTGGAGCTCGCCGGAGGCGACTTGCGACAATCGTGCGGCGATCTCGCGGCGATCCTTCGGATCCGGCCGCGCACCCGACGAAGATCGAGGGCTGCCCGAAGCGTAGCCAAGCGCCTGCAGGCGAGCCAGCGCATCGCGGTCGACTGGCGCGGCCTCGGTAGGTCCGGTCGCGTATCGCGCGAGCCGGTCGCGCAACTGGGCGGCTCGCGGCGCATCGGCTGCCGCCAGATCGCGCGTTTCGTCGGGGTCGCGCGCCGTCTCGTAGAGCTCGGCGCGTGGCGCCTCGATGTACTTGAAGCCCTCCGAGCGGAGACTGCGCAGCGGGCTCCACCCGAAGTCGAGCAGCGGCGCCCACGACTCTGCGTAGAGATCTCGCGCCGGAAGGTCGGTGCCCGTAAAGGTGGGAGCGAGATCGAAGCCGTCGCTGTCGAGCCGCGCGAGCCCCAGCAGCGGGAGCACCGTCGGCGCGACGTCGACGAGCGACACCGGTGAGCCGACGGTCCGCGTCGGCACACCCGGCCCGGCGATCACAAGCGGCACGCGAAGCGTGGTGTCGTAGACGAACAGGCTGTGGCTGATCTCGCCGTGCTCGCCAAAGGCTTCGCCATGATCCGCGGCGACGACGATCAGGCTCGAGGCGGCATCTTGACCGAAGGCGTCCAGGATGCGCCCGATCTGCGCATCGCTCTCCGCGATCTCATCGTCGTATCGATCGGCGACCGAGCGCCCTGAGCCGGGCTGCCCGTACGGTGCGTGCGGCTCGAAGAGGTGCACCCACAGAAAGATGCGCCCGCCATTCGCGCGGCTCGCCGTCAACGTCGGCGTCAGCCACGCCAGCGCCTCGTCCACGGTGTCGCGTCCAGGGCGCTCGTTCTCGAGGCGGCCGCGCGTCCCACGCGGCATGCGGTCGCCGTAGGTCGCGAAGCCGTTGTTCAGGCCGAAGCGGCGATCGAGCGGGAACGCGCTCACGAACGCGCCAGTGGCAAAGCCGGCCCTCGATAGGACTGTCGCGAGCGCCGGGACAGCAGAGTCGACGCGCATGCCGTTGTGCCTCGAGCCGTGCCCGGGGGGATATCGGCCCGTCATCAGCGAGGCGTGCGACGGCAGCGTGATGGGTGCGGTCGCGTACGCATGCTCGAAGCGGACTCCGCGCGCGGCGAGCCCATCGATGCGAGGCGTCCGCGCGCGCGCGTAACCGTAAGCGCCGACCCGATCCGCGCGGAGTGTGTCGATGGTGATGAGGACCAGATGCCGGGCCCGGCTCGCGGGCGGTGGCTCTGGCGCAGGCGCCGCGCAGCCGCTGCAGATGAGCAGGAGTACAGCAATCCTGCAAAGGTCCATCGTGGTCATCGTGCGCTTCGTGAACATCGTGCCGAAACCGTGGCTCAGGAGTGATTGCCGGTGAGCGGCGCATTCAGAAATCGGACCAGGGGAACCATCGCGGTGAACGTGGCGAGCAGCGTCGGGTAGAAGTCGTCCGCCGCCGCAAACTCGGCAGGGAACTCGCGGCTGGCGAGAAACTGCTTGTACTTGAGGAACTCGGCTGCCGGATGATCCGCCGGAAAGCCTCGCGGCGCGCGGGTCAGACTATCGCCGTGCAGCGGGCTCACGCGGTCAACCAGTGTCTTGCTCGTCGCAAGCGACCTTATCTCCGGCCACGTCTCGGCGATGTGTTGGCGCACCTTGACGAGCTGTTGCGCCTCCGGCATGTACATCCCGCCGCCGATCCACACCCACTGCGGCGCGACCTCGAAGTACAGCCCCGCGCCCTGGTGGCGCGCCATGCCCTTCCAGTTGAACACCGCCGCCGCGTTGGTCTTGAGCGGCGACTTGTCGGCGCTGAATCGCGTGTCCCGGTAGATCCGGAAGAGCGACGCCTTCGGCGACGCGACGAGCTCAGGCGCGACACGCGGGAAATCCTTCGCGAGCTGTTCGACCACCGCAAGCATCGGTCCCCGGACGTGACGCTCGTAGTCGTCCTTCCGGCTTCGAAACCACTCCCGGTCGTTGTTTCGCTTGAGCGCACGCAGGAACTTCAGCGTGTCCTTGGTGAAGCGGGGGGGCATGGGGGAATGATATTTCAGGAGACAGGAGACAGGAGACAGGAGACAGGAGACAGGAGACGAGGAGAAGCGCCTGCGGCCCGAGCGAGGCGCGTAGCCGCCGAGCGAGAGCGAGCGAGGGTGGGCCGCCTCCGCCAAGGCTACGGCGAGCTTCGCCGAAGCGTCGCGAAGGCGAGGCCCCGCGAGCATAGAGAAATGCAGACAGGAGCTAGGAGCCAAAAAAAGGGCCCGGAGACCGAAGCCCCCGGGCCTTTCAAAGATTGCTAGCTGCGAGCTGCCTAGAACGTAAACCTGAACCCGATCTGCCCGACGCGCTGCTCGGGGTTCTGGAAGTCCCCCGAGAACTCGGACGGCTGCAGGAAGTCCGGGTTCGGCAATCCGGTGCCCAGCAGGCGAGTTGTCCTGAACGTTGCCGGGTTGATCGCGTTGAACACGTTGAAGATCTCGCCGATCGCTTCGATGCGCATCGACCCAGGCAACGCGAACGCCTTCGCGATCTTCAGGTTCATCTGGTAGCGCGCGGCGCCTCGTCCGCAGTTCCACGTCTCGCAGTTGCCGATCTCCTTCGGCGCGTTGCCGACGCCGTCGAAGGCATAGGCCTTCGCGGGCAGATCGTTGTTCTCGCCGTTGCCGTTGAGGTCGAGGCCTTCCGTGATGCCCACCGGGAGCGCCGAGCGGGCGAGGAAAAGCGGCGCCACGCTGATGCCCCACGGCCCCTGCCAGACCATCGTGGCCGAAACGGTATGCCGGGCGTCGGTGCGGCTCGTCGGACCGAAGACCCTGGGGTCGTCGTAGAGCTGCTCGGCTTCCTGCATATTGTTCGAATTGAGCTCGTCGCCCGCCGTGCCGATCGTGCTGTTGGCCTCCGCCAGCGTGTAGCTGGCTGAGAAATCGAACCCATTGGACATCCGGCGCCTGATGCCCATGATGAGCGCCGTGTATTCGCTCTTGCCCCGGCTGACCGCGGGACGCGTGCCTACGGCGTTTGGCTGCAGGTCGAGGAAGGCCAGGCGTCGCGGGGCAGTCGGCTGACCGACCGGACGCGTGTTGATGCGCGGGCGCACGTTCAGATCGCGTCCGTCGTTGCGCACGAAGTCCACGTTGAACATCGTGCTGGAGCTCAGCTGGTGCGACCAGCCGAACGCCGCCTGACGCGTGTAGGGCATCTGGAGGCGCGGATCCACCCACTGCCCGATGAGGGGCAGAGCGTTCGGATTCGCCTGGTTCTGGCCGGCGATGTTCGAGATGGGTTGTCCCACCAGATAGAAACTGCCGTCGGGGTTGCGGATTCCATCGGCGTTGTCCACATTGAAGACCGAGCCCGAACCGATGCCGGTCGCGTCGATGGCGGCGAAGAGGTTGTTGGAGTTCGTGTACCCGATGTCCTGGTAGACACCCCAGCCTCCCCGGACCACGTCGCGCCCGTCGCCCCGCACATCGAAAGCAAATCCCAGGCGCGGCTGCCAGTTGTTCGTGTCTTCCTTCGGATCGAGACCGGCGTTCTCCAACCCTTTGATGCCCTTCAGAAGGCCCGCGCGGCCCGCAGCCTGAACCTTGACGTAGTTTGGATTGAGTGCCTGATCGATCTGAACACCGTCGATGAGGTCATACCGCAAACCGAGGTTCAGGGTCAGCCGGTTGTTGACCCGCCAGTCGTCCTGGACGTAGAAGGCGTACTGATTCAGCGGAATATTGGCTTCCGCCGCGCCGCCATTGCGGGTGACGGTCGAGAGCGGCCCGTTGGTGTTGTTGTCAAGGTGGTTGTAGGTGTAGTCGTTCGTCCCGGTGTTGAACGTGATGAAGAGGGTTGGCTCGTGAATGTAGTTGAAACCCGTCTTCATGTCGTGGCCCACGCCGCCCATGCCTTCCATATGCCACGAGAAGTCGTCGCGGAACTGCCATTTCTTCTGCTGGGTCGCCTGAGGGGTGTTGCCGTTCTGTCCCACGGAGACGCCGTTCTGGAAGTTCTGCGTCGGGTCCGTGCTGTTGGCGCTGATGGCGTTGCTGAAGTCAGCGTATTGAAAAACGATCTCGTTCAGCTTCGATCCGCTCAGGACCCAGTTGTGGTTCATGTTGAAGGAATTGAACGTATTCCCGCTGGCGCCCCAGCCGCTGACGGGCGTTGTGGGGGATGCCCCGTACGGCTGTGAATTCTCGTTCCGACCGTAGCGAACCGACAGGTAGTTCGACGCGTTGAGGTTCATCGTGCCCTTCACCGTCAGGAGCGTTTCCCGGTACGGCGTCGCGAACGTGCCGTCTTCACTCGGGAACAACCCCAGCGTGTCGACGACCTGGAACGTGTCCTGCTGCGTGCGTTCGTACGCGCCGAAGTAGTGGATCTTGTCCTTCACGATCGGACCGCCAAACGACCCGCCGTACTGCCACCGGCTGTAGTCCTGCTTCTCGCTGTCGGAGTCTTTCTCCGTCTGTGTCTTTGCGTTCATAGCCGTGTCGCGCATCAGCGTGAACCAGCTCCCGCGCGGGCTGTTCGTGCCGCTCTTGGTCACGATATTCATGACGCCGCCGTTGCTGCGGCCATACTCGGCCTTGTAGCGCGAGGTGACGAAGTTGAACTCCTGAATGGCCTCGAGCGGGAAGAGCTGCAGGAGGCCGCCGACGGTGTCGTCGTTGTTGTCGCCGCCGTCGATCTGGTAGTTCAGGTTGCGGCCGTTGCCACCGCCAATCTGCGGCGAGTACTGCGTGCTCTTCGTGGGATCGGAGTGGTAGCCAAGTCCGACGCCGGGGATGGTCGCGGCGAGGTTCGCGAACTGCCGGCCGTTCAATGGCAGGTTCTCGATGCGACCGATATCGACGACGCCGCCGACTGATGAGGAGCTGGTTTCGATGAGCGGTGTCCCGCCGGTCACGGTGACCGTTTCGGAGACCGTCGCCAGCTTCAGGGTCATGGCCACGTCGAGCGTCTGCCCGACGTTCACGACGATGCCTTTGTTCTCGACGCGGGTGAATCCCTGCAGCTCGGCGGTCAGGTCGTAGGTGCCGACAGGAAGCGCCGCGAGGCGGTAACTGCCAGATCCGTCAGTCACTTCCGAGCGGGTGAACCCCGTCTCGACGTTCTTTCCGGTGACCGTTGCGCCGGGTACCACGGCGCCCTGAGCATCGACGATTCGCCCGGCGATTGTTCCTGTTGTCTGCTGGGCCCACGCCGGCGCCGCCGCGAGCGCCAAAGCGCCGAGGACGCACGCCAGCGCCATGATCTTTTTCATGCCTGATAGCCTCCGAAATTTAGAGAAATCCTGTGAAGTGGGTCCCGATTCGAGGCGCGCAGCGCGCCCCGCCTCTACTGAGCAACAACCGCACCAGCCAAGCTGGGACGAATGACATAAATACTGCCTCTAAATGCCTTGATTTATTTGTAGATAGCTCAGGACAGGGACCGATGGTGGGACCAGGATCCAAGAGCGGGTCTGGGGTGGGACGGGATTTTGGATCGACGGGCTCTAGGCTCTAGGCTCTAGGTTCAGGGCTCAGGGCTCAGGGCTCAGGGAAGTCACGGATCAGGGCTCAAGGCTCAAGGCTCAGGCAAGATCTTCGAGTAAATAATCGAATGTTTTGCTTGAGCCCTGAGCCCTGAGCCCTGAGCCCTGAGCCTAGAGCCTAGAGCCTTGAGCCGCTACTCGGCGCGAAGCGCCGAGACAGGATCAATCCGCACCGCCCTCCGCGCCGGTATGTACGTCGCGATGAGCGTCACGACCCCGAAGAGGACACTGGAGCCGAGGAACGTCGAGGGATCGAGGCCGCGCACGCCGTAGAGCAGGCTCTCGACGAGCGTCGAGCCGATGCCGGCGAGAACGACGCCGATGCCGACGCCGATCGCCGCGAGGATCAGGCCCTGGCGCAGGACGAGCCGGAGCACGCGGCCTTCGTCGGCGCCGAGCGCGACGCGGATTCCAATCTCTCTCGTCCGCCGGCTGACGGCATACGCGGTCACGCCGTAGATGCCGATTGCTGCGAGCACGAGCCCGACGATGCCAAGGCTGCCGGCGACTGATGCGACGATGCGCTGCGGCACGAGGCCGATGGCCGTCACCTCGCGGAGCGGCATTGCGACGGTGATCGGCAGGTTGGGATTCATCTCTCGCAGGAGCGCGCGCACCTGCGGGATCGCGCTGGCATCGCCCCTTGTTTTCACGACCAGCGACAGCGACGACATGTTCTGCTGCGCCAGCGGCACGTAGATGTATGGCTCGGCCGCATCGCTGAGTGAGACGAGCTTCGCGTTGGCGGCCACGCCGACGACAGTGACTTCAGCGTTCTGGCCGGGGGCCTGGCCAGGCAGCTGCGAGTCGACGCCGATGCGTTGTCCGAGCGGCTCTTGATCCGGCCACGCCACGCGCGCGAACGCTTCGTTGACGATCGCGACCCGCGGCGCCGAGCGCGTGTCCGTGTCTGAGAAGTCGCGTCCGCTCACCAGCCGCATCCGCATCGTTCGGAAGAAGCCCGGCTCGACGACATTCCAGTCTGCGCCGACGCCGTCCGGACCACCGATGCCCTCCGGCCGTCCTGGAATTCGCGTCGGGCCCAGGCCCATGCGCCCACCGTCGAGCGGAAGATCGACTGATGCGGTCGCCGACTCGATCCCTGGCAGCGCCGAAATGCGATCGAGCAGCTGCCGGACGAACACCCGTCCCGCCTCGTCGCGGTAGCTCGCGATCGAGAGGTCGAGCGTGACGACGTCGACGCGCTCCTGATCGAACCCGGGCTGAACGCTGGCCGCGTGCTGGAGCGCGCGCAGGAAGAGGCCCGCAGCAATCACCAGCAGTAGCGACATCGTGATCTGTCCGACGACGAAGACGTTGCGCAGACGCAGCTTCGACGGGGCCGACTCCATGCCGTCGGCCTTCAGCGCGGGTAGCAGGCTGGCGCCGGACGCCTGGAGCGCTGGCGCGAGTCCGGACAGCACTGCGGCGGCGAATGAAAGTGCGATCGCGAACGAGAGTACGCGCCAGTCGGTCGGCATCTCGAGGCCGATCGGGAAGGGCAGCGCCGGCAGGATGCCGAGGAACAGGGACGTCAGCCAGCGGCTCAGCACCAAGCCGATCGCGCCACCGGCGGCAAACACGACGACCGCTTCCGTCATCAGTTGGCGGATCAGCCGGCCGCGCCCGGCGCCAATCGCGAGGCGGACGGCGATCTCGTGGCGGCGCGCGGCCGCGCGCGCGAGCATCATCCCCGCCACGTTGACGCAGGCAATGAGGAGCACGAGGCCGACGATCACCATCAGCAGACCCATGAACCCCGCGATGATGTTGACCCGCCCGGGCACGATCGCCGATCGCGCGACGACGATTCCCTTGTCGCGGTAGTCGTCAGGAAACTCGCGGACCAGCCCCGCCGCGATCGCGGTCATCTCGCTTTGGGTCTGTTCGATCGAGACGCCGTCTTTCAAACGGCCGCCCATCACCAGCCAGACCGCGCCCCGCGAGGTCAGCCCGGAGGGATTCCTTGGAATCGCCTGGGCGGTCATCGAGATCGGCAGCCACAAGTCGGAGCGCAGCAGCGTCGTGCCCTGGAATCCGCGCGGCGCGACGCCGACGATCGTGAACGGGAAGCTGTTGAGGAGAATCGACTGGCCGACGATGCCGGGATCCGAGTTGTATCGACGCTCCCACAACTCGTAGCTGATCACCGTCACCGGGCTTTCCCCCGCCGCCCCATCGTCTCGATCCTCGAGCGTCCGGCCGTACGCCGCTCGCGTGCCCAGCACGGTGAAGTAGTTGCCGCTGACGATCGTGCCGAACACGCGCTCCGCGGCGTCACGCCCCCCAAGGCTCATCGGCGTCGGCTCGAGCCGAGTGGCATAGACGCCCTCGAGCGTCGTCGTGCGCTCGCGCACCGAGCGATAGAACGGATGAGACACCGTGTCGAAGCCCTCGCCGCGCTGCGTCCGCCCGAGGTCGACGAGTCGATCTGGCGCCGCGAGCCCAGGCAGGGGCCGCAGCAGCAGCGCGTTGGCGACCGAGAAAATCGTGGTGTTGGCGCCAATCCCAATGGCGAGGGAGAGCGCGGCCGTCAGAGTGAAGAGGGGACTTTTCCGGAGGAGCCGAACGGCAAAGCGCGTGTCCTGCAGCCAGTGTTCGAGCATGACGGACCTCGTTGGCCTACGAATGACTTCGTATTACGAGGAGACGAGCATTCTGGTTCACGGATAGATCTGGACGATATCGAGTTCAGTGTCTCCGGCTGGCGACGACGGTGAAACGAGGCAATCCCGTTGCGGCGTGCGCGCGCACGTCGCTTTCCGGCGCCACGTCGATGGTAGGCACGGCCAGGGACAGGGCGTGGACCACTTCGGCGTCGAATTTCGGCCCTGCGCACTGCCAGAGCTCGCGCATCGCTTCGGCCCGACCGTGGGCAGGCCGGTAGGCGCGCGCGCTCGTCATCGCATCGAAGGCGTCGGCGACGCGGACGATGCGCGCGAGGAGAGGAATCTCGGTGCCCCGCAGGCGGTGCGGATAACCCTGGCCGTCGGGCCGTTCGTGGTGCAGCTCGACGATTGGCAAGTGCGGCGCCAGGAAATGCACGCTGCGCAGGATGCGCGCGCCGACCAGGGGGTGCTGTTCGACGACCGCGACCTCCTCGCGCGTGAGCGGGCCGGGCTTGCGCAGCACGGCGTCGCTGATGCCGATCTTGCCGATGTCGTGCAGGAGCGCGCCCAGGCGCAAGATCTCGAGATCGTCGGGAGCGAGACTCATTTGCCGGCCGATAGCCACTGACACGGCGCTGACGCGCTCCGAGTGGCCGGCCGTGTACGGGTCCCGCGCGTCGAGCGCGAGCGCCAGCGCGCGGATTGCGCCGACGTAAGCCTCTTCGGTCTCGGCCTCTGCCGCGCTGACCGATTGCATCATCGTGTTGAACGCGGCCGTGAGCGTGTCGACTTCGAGCGAAAAGCCCGTGGGGTGGACCGGATGTTCGAAGTCGCGCGACGCCGTCATCTCGGAGAGCGACTTCGAGAGCGTGTCGATCGGCCGCGAGATCGTCCGCGCCAGCCACAGGCTGGCGACTGCCGCGAGCGCAAAGGCGCCGATCGCCGTGATGAATACGGTGCCGAGCGCCTTCCGCATCGGTTCGCGAGTCGAGGCATCGATCGAGTCAAGCGCGTAGACCGCGGTCTCGTCGTCGCGGAAGAGTTGTCTGACCGCGTACT
This sequence comes from uncultured Acidobacteriota bacterium, assembly GCA_963773005.1. Classification (GTDB taxonomy): domain Bacteria; phylum Acidobacteriota; class Vicinamibacteria; order Vicinamibacterales; family 2-12-FULL-66-21; genus DATBJJ01. The sequence continues at coordinate 298,121 of CAVYZR010000004.1, read as the reverse complement.
CGGACGAGCCGAGGCGGAAGGCGTCGCGGGTTGGCAGCGCCCGCAGCACCGCGGGAGTCAGGTCCTTGATCAGATCCGAGGGTAGCGTGCTCGCCACGACGGCGTCGCTCGACACGATGAGCGTGGCGGTGCCTGACAGCGCGGCCAGTTCTTGCGCGTAGCGGGCGTCGAGGGCTCTCGCCAGTTGGAGCGTACCGAGAGGCTGCAGCTGCAACGACAATGGCGTAGACGCAAACTGGAACACCCCGGCCGCCATCGACACATGCGCCGCACCGGTGGCGTCGTAGCGCGCACTCACCTTCCCATGCAGCGGCCAATCGGCAGCCCGGCGACCGCCAACGGCAATCACGGTGCCCGACGTGTCGGTGACCGCGAGGACGTCGCTGGCGGTCTTACCAGCCAGTGTTGCGAGCTCGCGCTCGATGGCCAGGAGCATGCCGCGGCGATAACGCGGGTCGGTCGCGCGGAGCTCCAGCTTGTATGTGGCGACCGCAGTTCGGAGGGTGGGATTCTCGGCAATCGTCGCGACTTGCACGCCAAGCTCGCGTTCGCGCCGCTGTTCGAGCGCCGACAGCATGCGCTGGCCGGCTTCCAGCTTGTCACTGACCGCATCGCGCACGCGCTCGCGCACGTGCAGCGTGAACGCGACGAAGACCGCGGTCAGCACGCCAGCCACCATGATCAGCGTCGCGACCGTGGTGCGAACGACGAATCGCGGCGGCGTCGACCGCGCCATCAGTGAATTCCTCTCGCGCACTGAATCGGGCGCGGTATTGATGGCCGGTCAGGGCACAGGGACAGTACTCGGATAAACGGTTCTGTAATCCTGGCCCTTGCCATGCTGATTCCCTCGCCTCGAACAGTCTCGGCTGGAAGCAGACGTGTTTACGGCACTTCGCGTCGCTCGGTGCAACGCGCGGGGGCCCGTAGGAGACCTGCGGACGGACATCCGGAGGCAGAAACGGTGCCAGACCGAATCCCTAATCCCTAATCCCTGATCCTGGATCCCGGATCCCGGATCCCGGATCCCTGAGCCTTGAGCCTTGAGCCTTGAACCCTGAACCTAGTCGAGGAATCGCCTGGCGAATACGAAGGAGACTGCAGCGGCATGATCCCAGTCGGTGGCGACGTACGTCCGTGACCCCTGGTATCCGACCTTGATGAGGATCTCGGGCGAGAGCCGATAGCCGACGGTGACGTCAGCAGTGCCGTTGCCGCGGCGCACGCGCTTGCCGGCGGCATAAACCGGCGTCGACGAGCGTGTGTTGCGTCCGGCGATGTACCAGCGTGGCGAGAGCGTGCGGACGGCTTCGATCAGGTAGCCGCGCGCGATGGCGGGATTCGTCGCCGTTTCGAAGCTGTCCATGATCCACTCGCCGGCGACCCGCGTGTAGCCGATCGCGTACTCGCCCTCGAGGTTGAAGACCGTCGCGGTGGCCGCCTGCGTCGCGGGGATCGGCAACGACGAAGCCGTCTGCTCGCGATACAGGCCGTGTGCGTAGCCCGCGCCGAGGCGAAGGCCGGCCACTGGAATCACGCCGCCGCCAGCGACGAACTGCGGCTCGGCGGGCGGGCGATTCGACGACATCATCTTGCGATTGCGCGCCGGGGTCCCGTCGGTCACGCCCGCGCGCGCATCCCATCGAAGTCCGGACGTGCTGACCATGGCGCCGAGCGGATATCCGCCCGAGAGCAGCTGAACGCGGTCGAACCGGCCGTCGAACGACGGCAACGGCGAGAAGTAGTACGACGGCGTCCCGATGATCGGGTTGCGGTCGGGCCGCATCTCGAGCGCGATGATCCCGAGCGGGGAAGAGATGATGCCCGCGTCGACGCGAAGCGGGATGCGCGTTGACGGCTGGTAGCGGACCTGCAGCTGATACATCTCCTTCGACCAGTCGCCGCCCGGCAGCCGCCGGAACCACGGCCGGACGATCACGTCGAGCGTGCTGGTGATGCGTACCGTCGCCGTCGCATCGAGCACGACAAACGGATCGGTCGGCTCCGGCGAGGAGCTGGTGATCGCGCTGGCGAATTCGACGGACACGCGATCGGATAGCAGGTTTTGCGCGGACACAGGCGACGTGCAGATCAGAGCGCTGGCTGCCACCAGGGCCAGCCCCCACCTGATTTGCGGGTGCCAAAGCCTCTCACCGCGGAGGGCGCGAGCCCGCAGAGAATACCGAATAGTGGCTCAGCGATCTCTGCGCGCTCTGCGGTGAGAGGCTCTTGCAGCGATTGTCGACTACGACCCTTGTCCATGTCTATCAGTGTGATCCGTGTTATCAGTGGCCTGTAATCCGTCGCGATTCCCGCGCACCACCGCAAACCGCGGCACCGCTATCGCGCCCAATGCGCGCGCATCCTCGCTCGGCGCGATCTCGATCGCCGGCAGCGCCGCGGCGAGCGCGTGGACGACCTCGGCGTCGAACTGCGAGCCGGCGCAACGCCACAGCTCGCGCAGCGCCTCGGCGCTTCCGCGCGCCGGACGGTAGGCGCGCGCGCTGGTCATCGCGTCGAACGCGTCGGCGACGTGGACAATTCGCGCCAATAGAGGAATCTCGTCGCCTCGTAGCCGGTGCGGGTAGCCCTGGCCGTCCGGCCGCTCGTGGTGCAACTCGACGATCGGGATATGGGGTGCGAGGAAGTGCACGCTGCGCAGAATGCGCGCGCCAACGCCCGGGTGCTGCTCGATCAGAGCAAATTCCTCGGTCGTCAGCGGACCGGGTTTGCGGAGCACGGCGTCGCTGATCCCGATCTTGCCGATGTCGTGGAGGAGCGCCCCGAGCCGCAGGATCTCGAGCTGGTCGTCCGGCAGTTTCATCTGACGTCCGACTGCGACCGACACCGCGCTGACCCGCTCCGAGTGGCCGGCCGTCGACGGATCGCGCGCGTCGAGCGCAAGTGCGAGCGCGCGGATCGCGCCGACATACGCGTGCTGCGTCTCAGCCTCTGCCGCACTGACCGATCGCATCATCGTATTGAAAGCCGTCGTCAGCGTGTCGACTTCGAGCGAGAAACCGGTTGGCGGCACCGGGTTGTCGAAGTCGCGCGACCGCGTCATCTCCGAGAGCGACGTCGACAGCGTGTCGATCGGGCGCGCGATCGTCCACGCCAGCCACACGCTGGCGAGCGCCGCGAGCGCGAACGAGGCGATCGCGATCAGCAGCACGGCGCGGAGCGCGTTGAACATCGGGATGCGCGTCGATGCCGCAATCGAGTCGAGCGCGTAGACCTTCGCGTCGCCGTCCTGGAACAGGAGCTTGACCGCGTATTCCGACGATCCGAGGTTGATGATGTCGTTCGCCGGCAGCGACCGCAGCACGGGCGGCGTCAGATCCTCGATCAGATCAATCGGCAGCGTGCTGGCAATCACCGCGTTGCCCGACGCGACGAGCGTCTCCGCGCCCGACAGCTTGGCGAGCTCATGCGCGTAGCGGCCGTCGAGTGCCTTGGCGAGCTGCAGCGAGCCAATTTCTGTTTCCTGGAGCGACATCGGCGATGCCGCGAACTGGAACACGCCCGTCGGCATCGTGACGTAGGCGGCGCCGGCGCCGTCCTCGCGCGCGCGCACCTCGGCCTGCATCGGCCAGTCGGCCTTCCGCCGGCCGGCCACCGCGAGGACGACCCCCGAGGGATCGGTGACGGCGAGGACGTCGGGGCTGATGCGCGCGGCCAGCTTCTGGAGCTCGCGGTCGACCGTCTCCAGCATCTCGCGCCGGAAGCCGGCGTTGGCGGTTCCGATCTCGGACTGATAGGTATCGACCGCCGCCTTCAGCGTTGGGTTCTCGGCCAGCGTCGCGACCTGCACGCTGAGCTCTTGCGCGCGCCGCTCCTCGAGCGCCGACAGCATGCGCTGTCCGGCGTCCAGCTTGTCGCGCACTGCGCCGCGCACGCGCACGCGGACGTCGAACGCCACGCCCACGAAGACAGCCGTCAGCACGCCCGCCACCATGATCAGCGTCGCCACCGTTGTCCGGACGACGAAACGCGGTGGGGACGTGCGGGCCATTACTGCGTCTCCACCGGCAGCGCGAATTCGATCCGCACCGTCCGTCCCGCCTCGACGACGATCGGCTTTGCGCTTTCGCCGATCCGTTCGTGCCAGGCGGCGAGGCGATACTCGCCGGCCGGGACGTCGGCGATCGCGAAATGGCCGCTCTCGCTCTCGGGCACAGTGAAGTACTGATGATCGAAGACCATGATGCTGGCGCTCATCTGCGAGTGCAGATGGCAGTAGACCTTGACGAGCCCCGGCCGGTCGAACACCCGCACGCGCGTCTCGCCGCGCGGATAGCGTCCGAGGTCGAAATTAGCGCCGCGCGACAGCGAGAAGACGTTGTGGAAGAACGGATCCGCGTTCGGGAACTCGACCGACGACCCGCGCGTGATTGCGACCATGCGCGGGACGAACCCTTCATCTTCCTGGCGCATCTGCGCGCGCGCCGATGCGAGCGTCGCCGCGCGTGGCGCATCTTTCACGAAGACGACGACGTTGCTGATTTCGGAAGCGCGTTGCGGGCGAGGGCTGACGCGGCGGGCAGGGTAGGCGCCCGACGGAATTGGTGTCCCCGGAGGCGCGACCAGTCGAACCGTGCCCTCGATCCGCCCCGTCGCGACCGGCGCCGTCGCGGAGGTCACCGTCGCCAGGCTCGAAACGACGACCACCGCAGACAGACCTGCCCATGCCCGGATTTGGAACCGGGACAACACACGGATCAACGGTTCTGTAATGCTCGCCCGCGCCATGGTAGTCGCCTCCCGCCTCGGAGGTCTGATGAAACCAATCGTGTTTTGAACAGCTTACGGTCGCGTCGTGCGTAGGCCCGCCGGTCGTCACTCGGCCCAGGCCAGTCGGGTTGGGGCAGGTTTGGTGCCAGAGTCGCGGCTCGCAGCTCGCCGTGCGCGGCTCAAGGCTCAAGGCTCAGGGAAGATCTTTGATTTAGCTACTCGAAGGTTTTGCTTGAGCCCTGAGCCTTGAGCCCTGAGCCTTGAGCCGGATCTTCCCTGAGCCCTGAGCCATAATGTCGCCCATGCTCAACTCGTCCGTCCGTGTCCTTGTCCTCGCTGTCGCCGCTCTGTCGTTCGTCCGTGCGCAAGCTCCATCGACTCCAGGCTCAGGCATGGAGAAGCATCTCGCCAACATCAAGCAGCTGACCTTCGGCGGCGAGAACGCCGAAGCCTATTTCTCGGCCGACGGCTCGCGGCTGATCTTTCAATCGACGCGCGACGGTTATCCGTGCGACCAGATCTACACGATGAAGATCGACGGCAGCGACGAGCGTCGCGTCAGCAACGGCACCGGGCGGACGACGTGCGGGTACTACTATCCGGGCGGGAAGCAGCATCCTGTTTGCGTCGACGCATGAGGCGTCGAAGGAGTGTCCGCCGAGGCCGAGCTACGCGCGTGGCTACGTGTGGCCGATCTACGACGGCTACGACATCTACCGCGCCAACGCCGACGGCTCGGCGCTCGACGCCGCTGACGCGCACGCCCGGCTACGACGCCGAGGCGACGATCGCGCCCGACGGCCTGATCGTGTTCACGAGCGTCCGCGACGGCGACATGGAGATCTACTCGATGAAGGCCGACGGCTCGGACGTCACGCGGCTGACCAATCGTCCTGGTCCCGACGGCGGACCGTTCTTCTCCTGGGACGGCAAGCAGATCGCGTTCCGCGGCCGGCTGCTCGGCGCCGGCGCCGGAGCTCGACGAATATCGCGGCCTGCTGAAGGAAGGGCTATGGCGTCCGACGTCGCTCGAGCTCTTCGTGATGAACCGCGACGGCTCGAACCTGCAGCCAGGTCACCAAGCTCGGCGGCGCCAACTTCGCGCCGTCCTGGCATCCCGACGGCAAGCGCCTGATCTTCGCGTCGAACGTCCAGGATCCGAAGGGCCGCAACTTCGACATCTACCTGATCAACGTCGACGGCACCGGCCTCGAGCGCGTCACGCTTCAACGACACGTTCGACGGCTTCCCGATGTTCTCGCCCGACGGCAAGAAGCTGGTGTTCGCGTCGAACCGCAACGCGAAGGCGGAAGGGGAGACGAACGTCTTTATTGCGGACTGGGTGAACTGATCAGTTCTTCTGGCGCGTATCAGCGAGATGTAAAGTGCCCTTGGCGGGTCCTGTCCGCGAACAGCCCCACTTCGTGCTCGGGCCCAAAAGCCCGTGTCACGAGAGTGGGCCCTGCGGCGCGAAGCGGGGCGCCCCGTTCGCGGCCACCCGCGAACGCACTTTACATCTCGCTGATACGCGCCAGTAGCAGGCTAGCGGCTCCATGAAAGACCCCGCGTTTCACCAACGCGCTCTCGGCGCGATCATCGGGTCCGCCGTCGGCGATGCCCTCGGTGCGCGATTTGAGTTCGGTCCCGCCGGTCAGTATTCGAAGAGATTTCCGGAGCCGATTATCGGTGGGATCGGCGAGATGATCGGCGGAGGTGGCTTCCATTGGGATCCTGGCGAGTTTACCGACGACACGCAAATGGCGATCGTCCAGGCCGAGTCGATCCTCGCGTGCGGCGGTATCGACGGCAGCGATCTGTTCAGCCGCTTCAAGCGCTGGGCAGACGAGGCCAAGGATGTCGGCACGCAGACGAGTGCGGTACTCCGGTCGAAGCTGGATTGGAACGAGGCCGCGCTCGAGTACTTTCGGCGCAATCCGAATGGGAGCGCCGGTAACGGCTCGCTCATGCGCGCCACGCCGACAGCGGTGCACTTCGCTCTCGAGTCAGAAGCCGAGTCGATCGCGGCCGCACACCAGGCGTCGCTCGTCACCCACGGCGATCCCGCCGCCGGCTGGGGCACTGCGCTTTTTCACGTCATGATTCGCGCCGCCCTTCACGGCGACGATCCGTTTGCTGCGCTCGATTCGTCGTTAAAAGCGCTGCCGCCCGAGCAACACCGATACGTCGAGATGCTCGACGCGGGCTGGCAGCCGTCGCACGCCGAGTTTGGCAACGGTACGGTCTGGACGTGTCTCGCCCAGGCCGTGTGGGCGGTTCGGACGCACCGCACGTCCTTTCCGGACGCCGTGACAGGAGCGATCGATCTCGGTGGTGACACGGACACGGTCGCCGCCGTGACCGGCGGGCTCGCGGGCGCGGTGCATGGCATTCAGAGCATCCCGAGCCGGTGGACGACGTATCTGCATGGATACTTGGCAACACCAGACGGGCGACGGACGTATCGCACGGAGGATCTGCAGCGACTGACGGCGCGTCTCCTGGGCCACGGCGCACCGCCCGATACCGAGCTCGGTCCACGCCAGGGTCCGAAAGAAATCTCGCCTGGACTCTTCGCTGCTGACCTCGGCGCGGCTGGTGACGTGTCAAAAGATTCTGCGGTGATGTCCCTGTGCCGAGTCGGCGATCTATTTGCCCGGCATCCCGTGCGCCGCGAGGTTTACCTCGTCGACAAGGATGAAGACCACAACCAGTCCCTGACGTCGGTCGTGGACGATACCGTGAAGACGATCGACGCCTGGCTATCCGAGGGTCGCACGGTCGTCGTGCACTGCCATGGCGGCGCCAGTCGCACGGGACTCGTGCTGCGGGCCTGGCTGATGCGGAAACACAAGTGGCCCGAGTCACAGGCCACTTCGTTCCTTAGAGATTGCTGGCCTGCCCTCGGAGAATGGAACGACTCGTTCACCACGTTCCTGCGCGAGAGATGGTGAGAGGCCTATTTGGATCACGCAGCCGCCGTCTCGTTCGTCTTTGCCAGACGGTTTCTGGATTGAACGGGTCGAGATTCGTTCGAGGTTCGTCGTTCTGGGTTCGTCGTTCTCGGTTCCAGGTTCTTGGGTTCCGGGTTCTCTGCACGATGTTGGCAGCGACAGCGAACCTTGAACCCCGAACCACGAACCTGGAACGCCGAACGACGAACCACGAACTCCGAACCGAAACCCCGTCGCCGACCCGGCTCTCGCGGGAGACTGACGTCTTCATTGCGGACTGTTTGCAGTAGCTCCCACCGATCCGCTCCGTCCCGTCGTCGTCATCGTCACCCTCGAAGGTGCGCCCGATGCCTCCTGCGCGCTGCTCGAGCACGGCAGCTCGAAGCAAAAGGACGCGCCGCCGTCAGGGTTGTTCTCAGCCCAGAGCCTGCCGTCGTGGGCGGTGACGATCGACCGGCAGACGGCAAGGCCGAGGCCGAGGCCTTGTGTCTTGGACGTCACGAAAGGTTCGAATACGCGTTCCAGCTGATCGCCGGCGACCCCTGGGCCCGTGTCGCAGACCGTGACGCGCACCGAGTGTTCAGGACCCGCCATGGTGGCGATCGTCAATCGCCGCGCCGCTTCAGGCACCAAGTTCATGGCATCGCACGCGTTCAAGACGAGGTTCAACAGGACCTGCTGCAGCTGCACGCGGTCGCCGGAAATCGGCGCCAGCCCGCGCTCGAAGCGGGTGCTGAGGGACACGCCGCGCCCGATGATGTCGGCGCGCGCGATGTCGATGACGTCCTCGGCGACGTCGTCCAGGTGCACGGCGGTGCGCGGGAGATCGTCCCTGCGCAGGAGCGCGCCGACCTTGCGAATGACGTCCGCGGCTCGTCGATTGTCCTGCGCGATGGCATCGACGATTTCATGAACCTGGGCGATGTTGGGCGGGTTGTGCGACAGGAAGCGCCGGGCCGCGCCGACGTTGGTCTGAATCGCCGCCAGCGGCTGGTTCAGCTCGTGCGCGATCGCCACCGACAGCTCTCCGACCATCGATACTCGGTCGATGTGAGCGAGCTCCCGTTCCTGCTCTTTCAACTTCAGTTCTGCCAGTTTGCGCGCCGTGACGTCCACCTTGATCCCGACCATTCGTGTGGGTCGGCCGTCGGCGTCGAAGATCGTCTTGCCCCTCGACATGATCCACTTGACCGTGCCGTCCGGCAGGACGACGCGGAATTCGGCCTCGATGGGGCGCCTGGCTAGACCGTCGTTAATCGCCGCCTCGAGCACGGGGCTATCGTCGGGATGGATGAGTGCCGCCAGCGTCTCCATGCCCACTGGTCCATCGAGCGGGACGCCGTACATCCGTCGCGTGATGTCGGACCATTCGAGCCGTTGCAGTGCGATGTCCCAGTCCCATCGTCCGAGCTGCGCCGCGTCGAGCACGATGTCGAGCTGCTCTTCGCTTTGTCGTGCCCTGGACTCCGCGCGGGCTCGATCCTCCGTGAGGGTGGCGAGCGTCATGGCTGAAGCCGACGCGACGATGAGGAACAATTGAATCGTCAGCGCATTTTCCGCGGGCGAGCCGGCGACGAATGGTCCAAGGCCTTGGACCGCTCCCCAGATGGCGACGAGCGCGCACGCCATGACCGATGTGCTGGCGCCCCACGGCCCAAGCCTGACGGCTGCTGCCGCGAGCAGCGGGAAAGGCACGTAGAAGAGCGCCGGAAACGAATCCGGAGCAGTGCGAGCACGAATGAACACGAACCACGATGCCGCGAGGAGGAGCGAGAAGATCACGACCGCTTCGAGCCATTTCTTCCCGGAGGCCTGCCGCGCCCGAGGGAGGCTCCTCGCGGTGGTCACAATCAGCGGAACGATGGTGACCTCCGACAGGACGTTCGACAAAAGGCGCGTCCGCCCGTACGTCCAATAGTCGGCTTGACCCCAACCGTGCAGCGCCACGTCGAGCAAAGACGAGACAAACGGCGCCAGGAACCCCGCACAGAGGAGAAGAACCGCGGTCTCGCGTAGCGTATCCAGCCGCGGCACATCTTTGTGCAGCCGACGAAATGCCACCGCGCCGACGAGCGCCCCAGCCGAGGTGCTTACGGCAGTGCTCAGGATCATCGTCAGTGGTACGCCGCCTTGGAGCTGCGCCGCGAGGTGAGCCGCGAAGGTGGCGAGAAGGACGACCGCCCACGAGCGAACCGGGGTCAGGAGGAGGCCAGCCAGCAGGATAGCGGTCGGAGGCCAGAGTACAGGGAACCGACGAGGTGTCGATGGTGAGCGCGAAGCCGATTCTCGCCCCGACGTAGTACCCCAGCGCCACGAGCACCGCGGTGCGAAGCTGCGGACTACGAACCCTCTTGATGAGGTCGAAGCTCGTGACTCCGTCAGCGAATACGCTCGGGGAGGGCGGGGAGGTCGCGACCAGCCTCGCCGCTGTGTCTTGCGATGAAGCTGTGCTCATTGGGCCCGACGGATTCTGGATCGATCGGGGTCGTTTTTTCAACATTGAGCGCGTGGCGCCCGGCTGAATCAGCCCCTGCAGCGGGTGGCCGCGGACGGGGCGCCCCGCTTCGCGCGCAGGGCCGTCTCCCGTTACGGTTGTTTTTCGGCCCGAGCACGAAGTGGGGCTGTCCGCGGACGGGCCCCGCGACCTACAACTGATTCAGCCTTTCCGTCCTTACTGTTTCCTTCCGATTCAATAACGCCCCGCTCATGACTGGTTGACTGGGGGGCCCTAATCTAGCTCCTTCAGCATTCAGCAACACCGCGAAGGAGCAAGACCAGTGAGCCCAGTTCTCCCCCCAGGACCCCCTCCCGGACGCTTCCACGGCAACCACGCCATCGTCATCGGCGCGAGCATCGGCGGCCTGCTGGCCGCGCGTGTGCTCAGCGCGCACTTCGATCGTGTCACGGTCTTCGACCGTGACACCCTGCCTTCGGCGATCGACAATCGCCGCGGCGTGCCGCAGGGCAATCACGGGCACGGTCTGCTCGCGAGCGGGTTGCGCGGGCTGAAGACGCTCTTTCCGGCGCTGGAGCAGGACCTGATTGAGGCCGGCGCCGTACCCGGCGACGTCATCGGCAACGTGCGCTGGTTTCAGCACGGCTATTACAAGGCGAAGTTCGCGAGCGGGCTCGACGGCCTGCTGCTGAGCCGGCCGCTGCTCGAGGTCACGATTCGCCGCCGCGTCCAGCGCCTGACGAACGTGCGCATCGTCGACAGCACGCGCGTGAAGGGACTGCTGGTCGAGCACGGCGTCGTGAAGGGTGTGCGCATCCAGCAGCCCGGCGAGACGCATCTCGAGGTGCCCGCCGACTTCGTCGTCGATTCCGGCGGGCGCGGATCGCGGACGCCCGAGTGGCTCGACGAGCTCGGCTACGGCAAGCCCAAGGTCGAGGAAGTGCATGTGGACCTCGGCTACACGACGCGGCTCTTCAAGCGCGTGCCGAGCGATCTCGACGGCGACATGGGTGCCATCATCGCGCCGCGGCCGCCCAACAATCAGCGCGTCGGTTTCATGCTGGCGATGGAGGGGAACCGCTGGATCGTGACGCTCGGCGGCTGGCTCGGCAACCACGCGCCGACCGATCCCGCCGGTTATCTCGAATTCGCGCGGACGCTGTCGCGCCCAGACATCTACGAAGTGATCAAACACGCCGAGCCGCTGACGCACGCGCAGACGTATCTGTTTCCCGCGAACCTGCGCCGGCACTACGAGAAATACACGCGGTTTCCGAGCAACTATCTCGTGATCGGCGATGCGATGTGCAGCTTCAATCCGCTCTACGGGCAGGGCATGAGCGTCGCAACGCTCGAGGCGCTCGCGCTCAAGTCAGCGCTCGAGCGCGAGCCGTCAACGCGCGAGCTCTGGCGCAAGTACTTCAAGTCAGCCAGCAAGATCATCGACACCCCGTGGATGATCGCCGCCGGCAGCGACTTCGCGTTCGACGGCGTCACCGGCCCCAAGCCCGCCGGGACCGGGTTCGTGAACTGGTACCTCGCCCACGTCCACCGAGCCGCGGCGACCGACCGCCGCGTCTGCCGGGCGTTTTTTGATGTGGCCAACTTGCTCGCTCCCGCACCTACTTTGTTCAAGCCGTCCATCGTGGCGCGGGTGTGGCGCGAGTGCGTAGTGATGCGAGGGCCGCTGGCGATCGAGTCGGATCGGTCGATCACGACGCGGCGTAATCGGATGATCGAGACGCATTAGACAATTCTGAATTCTGAATGCTGAATGCTGAAGTGAAGGATCAAGACGGGAAGTCGGAAGGGAAGCAAAAGTAGGCAAGGCAGAAGCAGTGTCCGGCTTTAGCCGGACCCATCACCTGCAGATCTTTTCCGTCGCTGTCGTGGTTGTGATGAACGCACTCGCCTGACCGCCAAGCGGCGACAAACACGAGCTCGACGCCTCGTTGCCGTTCACGTCGAAGCTCTTCTCGCAGACCATCCTCTGCCCGCCACTCTCCAAAGTCGTCGTGAGCTTCCTCGCTGCGTCGTCATATACCGTCGTCACCACGCTGGCCGTGCCACCCTTGACGACGCTCCTGCCCGCCGTCGGCCGTCCGGCCGCGTCCCACTGCGTGTACGTTGTCGTGACTGTCGTGCCCGGCGTTGAGGTGCCGACTTCCTGGATCAGCCTGTTCTGCCCGTCGTAGGTGTTGACCAGGCTCGTCGTCGATTTCCCCCTAGACCCTTCCGCCGTCGTGTCGGTCCTGAGCGACCGCCGGAGAGGCGGATTGACCTTGGTTTCGTCGTTCACGTCGTCGAGTTTTGCGTATGTGGTGATCGAGACCCGTCGTCGTTTCCGTCTTGAAGCTGTCCTTGTACTTGTTGGTGCAGGTCGACTTGTTGGCGCCCTTGTCGTAGCGGCAGGTGGTGGACGTCTCGGAAGTGAAGCCCGGGCTGGTTGTTTTCGTGGTCGAAGCCGTCGCGGTCGTCCGGCATTCCGGGGCCTTCGCGGCGCCGGTTTGCCTCCGTTCGAGCGGGGCCAGCGCGCTGGGCGCACCCTTGACGCCGGCGGCTATCAGCAGGGCAGCGAGCAGGATGGCAGCGATGAGGGTTTGAAGCACGTTCTGGCCTCCAATCCAGTCGCCGGTCAGTTTACGTGCGAGGGAGGGAGGCGCCGTGGGATAATCGCTGAGGAGTCGGGGCGTAGCGCAGCCTGGTAGCGCACCTGCCTTGGGCGCAGGGGGTCGCTGGTTCGAATCCAGTCGCCCCGACCACTTTCCGAAGTCCGGGATTCCAGGGGAGTTCCAACATGGAGTTCAAGAGGATCACGACCAATCCCCGCCAGATGGGGGGAGTTCCGTGTCTTCGCGGTCTTCGGATTCCCGTGGCGACTGTCGTTGCCCTCGTGGCCGAAGGCCAGACAACAGAAGGCATCCTCGCGCTCTATCCCGACCTCGAGGCTGACGACGTCCGCGAGGCGCTGCTCTTTGCCGCCGAAGCCGTTCGCGAACGAGCGCTGCCCCTCGCCGCCGGCGAATGAGGTTCTTGATCGACAACGCTCTTTCGCCAGCGCTCGCTGCTCTCCTGCAACAGGCCGGTCATGATGCAATCCACGTTCGCGAATTAGGATTGCAGCACGCCGACGACGATGTGATCTTCGAGCGCGCTGCCGCCGAGCATCGAATCGTCGTGTCCGCGGACGCTGATTTCGGAACGCTGCTCGCGGCGAGTTCGTCCCGACAGCCGTCAGTCATCCAGTTTCGCGGCGAGGGCAGCCGGAAGCCGGATGCATTGGCGCGAACGCTGCTCGCGAACCTGCCTCAGCTCGTCGACGCCTTGGAGAACGGCAGCATCGTAACGTTCGAGCCAGCTCGGGTGCGAGTTCGCTTGCTTCCGATCGGCGCGCGCGGGGGCGACGAGTAGGTCAAGCTGACGGCACTTCGACACGCTGCTCAGGTCTCGCCCGGAGTGCAGCGGCATCCTGAGGTCGCGCAGGTCTTCACACTCTCCCCACCGAGCGCTGCGAGTTGCACACGACTGTTCCGAGCAGGTCGGCGAAACGCGACGTCAACGAAGACCACGCCAACGACAGCGTGCTGGCTTGCGATATGGACCTCAGAGTTCGTGCAAGTGTCGCTGGAGTGGCTCGCCTTGCGGGCGGCGCTGCGCGACGCCGCGCGATCTGGTTGACGCGGTTGTTCGATTCGAGCGTCGTGTTGACGAGCCCGTGACAGTTGTGTGCGGCTCATGGTGATCGAGAACGTCGAGGTCGTGTTGAGCGAGGCAGTGAACGCACACGCGACGCCACCGATTCCGCCGGGTTCCCGCCGTCCATGGCCGCACGTCATGAGCATTCCCGCATCCTTGGCTCGATGACGCGTTTGCCGGAGCTGAGCTTGTGGTGCCGCCGTTCTTGCCGAAGTGCCTTTGCTTTTGAGCAGAGTATTTCGCCATACTTTCGCCCATGAGGAGCAGGGGCAACGAGATGGGTTCCACAGCCACCATTCTCCACGCGGACCTCGACGCCTTTTATGCGTCGGTCGAACAGCTGCTCGACCCTCGCCTGCGCGGCAAGCCGATTGCGGTCGGCGGCGGCGTCGTGCTCGCGGCCTCCTACGAAGCGCGGGCCTTCGGCGTACGAAGCGGCATGCCTGGACGGCGCGCACGGCAACTCTGTCCCGACCTCGTGTTTGTCGGCGGACATTTCGACGAATACCAACGGCTCGGCGACGCCGCGATCGGAGTCCTGAGCGATTTCACGCCTTCCATCGAGCGCATCTCCATCGACGAGGCCTTCGCCGACGTTGCAGGGTGCACACATCTTTTCGGTTCGCCGGCAGAGATCGCACGGACGGTTCGGGCTCGCGTACGCGCCGAGCTTGGCTTGCCGATGTCAATCGGCGTGGCGCGTACCAAGCACCTGGCGAAGGTCGCATCGCAGGTCGCGAAGCCGGATGGATTGGTCGTCGTCGATCCAGAAACTGAACGCGAGTTCCTTCACGAGCTGCCCGTCGCACTGATGTGGGGCGTGGGCCCCGCCACCGAGGCGCGGCTCGCCAAGATCGGCGTCACCACCATCGGTCAATTGGCTGAGAGCTCTCCTCAATCCGTGGAGCGATTGCTTGGGCACGCGGTGGGAAGAAAGTTGACGGCACTCGCCTGGAACAGCGATCCGCGGCACATCCAGACGCGCCGGCGCGCGCGCTCCGCCGGCGCACAATCGGCGCTCGGACGACGGCCTGCGATCGAGCGCGTCTTCAAACCGACGCTCCATCATCTCGCCGACCGCATCGGCGCCCGGCTCCGCGCCAAATCCCTGGCGGGCCGGACGATCACCGTCCGCGTGCGCTTCGCCGATTTGCGCTCGGTCACGCGCTCGCTCACGCTGTCGGCGCCGATTTCTGCCACGAGGGCTCTCGCTGAGATTGCCGAGGACTTGGTGCGCGGCGTCCTTGCGGATCACCGGGACGAGAGGACGATCTCGCTGCTGGCGATCTCCGTCTCACATCTCGAAGCGCATGCGATCCTGCAACTGGAGCTGCCGCTCGGGCTTGCCGACGAAGGATGCCGTCCTGGCACAAAGAAAGGCCTGGCGCGATCGCGCGCAGACCGGGCCGTCGATGCGATCCGCAAGCGCTTCGGAGGACAAGCGGTGGATTATGGGTCAGCATCGCGGGACGCGCGCTCTGTCCCTGACGAGTTCCGACGCCTTGCCGAAAGAGAGCTTTGAATATCGCCAGCGCCCGCTGCAACTTCGGTCGGCAGCGCGTGGGCGGTCGTCACTCAAGGCCAAAGTGAGCCATCTGCTGCGGCCGCTGTGAAACGATCGAGCGGCCAGACATCGATCCCGTCTTCCGTTCTCAGCTGACGCTCCCCGAGGTAGACGAGGATTCGTCGCGCGAGCCGCGGCAGTTCGCCGATCGCCCGAAGTCCCGCCAATTGCAGCGTCGAGAATCGCGGCTGCGCCTTGACTTCGACGGCGAGAAACTCGCGACCGCGCCGCAACAGGAAGTCGACTTCAGTGTGCCGCGCCTGGGCAGGCGCCCAGTACGACACCTCCTCGAACAGCTCTGAGTCACCGTTGTGCGCGCGCAGGATCGTCAGGATGAGCCCTTCGAACAGCGGACCGCGTTCTTCGGCGACGACCGGCCCCAATTGTTGCTTCGTGGCACGAGCCAGTCCTGGATCGACCCAATAGAGTTTCGGGTGTTGCCGTTCGCGCACGCGCAGCTTCGCCTCGAATGCGGGCAGCAGTGTCGCGACGAGCGTGTCCTGCAGAATGCCGAGGTAACCCTCGACGGTGGTCCGGGCCGTGGCGGCATCGCGCGCCAGACCCGCAATGTTGATCACCTGACCGTGGAACAACGCAGCCACGGGGAGAAACCGCAGGAATGCCGGAAGGTTGCGGACGAGCGCCTCGATCCGAATCTCCTCACGCACGTACAACTGCACGTAGGCTTCGAGCGCCGCGCGCGGATCGTCGGCCTGCCACACCACAGGGATGCTGCCGAACCGCAACACGCGTCCAAGATCGAAGTCCTTCCCCAATTCAGCTGGTGCGAGCGGATACATCGTCCGCAGCGCCGCGCGCCCAGCTAGCAGGTTCGTATCGGCGGTCTTCAGCCGGCGCGCGCTCGATCCCAAGAGCACGAACCGCCGGCGAGTGCCTTCAATCGCGCGGTGGACCTCATTGAGGAGCGCAGGGACGCGCTGCATTTCATCGAGCACGACGACTTGATTGGCCGGCAGCGTCCGCAGCTCCAGCCCGAGCAGTCCGGGGTTGGCCGCAAACGACTGATACCGGCTCTCGTCGAGCAGATCGATGATGTGAGCATCGGGGAAGGTCTGACGCGCCCACGTGCTCTTACCGACGCCGCGCACGCCATACAGGAAGAAGCTTCCCCGGGGCGGGGTTAGAATCCGTCCGTATCGGCGCATTGCCACCATGTCGTCATTTTACCATGCAAAATGACGGCATGGTGAGCATGGGCTCGGTACGCTAACGGCGACGCGCCCTGTCTGGCTCACTCCACCGCATATCCAAGTGCTTCTGCGTTTTCGCGAACCCGAGTGTCGCGTGTCACGACCACGATCAACGGCGGTGGCTCGCCTAGCAACTCCGTTGTAGCCAAGTGCACCGCGTCGAGCGTACGAATCGGCTCGACCGGAAACGGTCTGCGCACGCGAGCGAGGACCGCGTCCGTGACACTTACTAGGTAGCAGCGACGCTCAAAACGACGGAGCGCGCGCACTGCCGCTCGCTCTTCGTCGGCGGTCAGCCGCGCGGCTGCACGCGCGCGAAGAATCGCCCGTGCGGTTTCGGCGATCGTTAATGCGGACGTGACCTTCCGTCCTCGAGTACGGACCGATTTCAACGCGTCTGAGTCATGCTCCAGCAGCGCGGCGACCAGCGCGCTGGACTCGATGTATCGAACACCGGCGGTTTCCGCGGTCGAAGGCGGCGCTTTGCCTTTACGCTTCGCCACGATCGGCGTCAATCAACTCGGCGGCGGTTCCAGCCGGAAGCCGGATGTCCGGCCACCCTTCTGTCGGGTCACCTGCTTCCAGTGGTGGGCGAATCACTCCGGAGGCGACGAGCTCGTTGAAGCGGCTGGGCGTGCCCTTTGCCTTTGCACCTGGCGGGACAAGCTCCGCGACCACGCGGCCATGAGCCGTGATCGCAATACGCTCGCCGGCCTCAATCCGCCGAATGTAGCGGCTCAGGTTGTCCTTGAGTTCGCGGATGCCTGTGGAAGTCACCAGTAGATTATAGCCACATGTGGCCACATCCGACAAGCGAGGTCCCATACTCCAGGTTGCCTGAAATCGCGTTGTTGCCCACAGTGGGCAACACGGCTGATTGTGGCAACACGACATCTGAGTAGTTCGTGCTCCGATGGATGGGTATCGATTCAGGACCTTGAGAGCTGCGTTGAACGAGATGAGCTGCCCCGACGTGTCCCTGAAGAGCAACCCCGTGCGGTCTTCGTCATCGAGCAGGTCCTCGAGGACGGTCTCGTTTCTCAATACAAAAAACCGCCACTCGTCGTCTGCATCAGGTGCTCGAATGATGCGTAAGTCGCCACCTTTGGTACCCACTTGAAGAACAATGTCTTCGATCGGCTTTACATTGCCTGTAGAAGGGTTCGCCATAGACACCACCAGTCAAATCACAGGTAGTCGTTGAGCATTTCGCCGGGACGGTTCTCAAGGACTTCTTGCCGGCAGCTCGCGCCGGCGCTCCAGGATATCGATCACAGGTTGCGTCAACGGCGCGCGATGCGCCAGAGCATTCTTCGCATCGGTAGCGGGAATCGTCCGCCGTCGCGCGCATTGTCCGCGATCAATGGAATGCTCGGGCCGAGGGCATTGGAGGACCGACCGCGTCGTCGGCACAATCGCCGATGGTGTCTTCACCATGCCGGAGATCGCCCCGCTTGACTCCGCAGCGGCTCAGTCGGCTGCGTCACCTGACCTTGACAACCCCTGGATCCGGGGTATGAATTAGCCAAGGGAGGCCACGCATGATTCGACGGTCGCTCCTCATCGCGGTCGCCCTCATCTCACCCGCGCTCGCATCAGCCCAGTCGAACGGACAGATCGCTGGCGTCGTACGTGACGCAACAGGCGGCACGCTCCCTGGGGCGATCGTCGTCATTACGAATCAGACTACGAAGGAAGCAAGGATCGTCATCACCGATGCAACCGGAAGCTACGCGCAGTCCGTGCCGCCGGGTTCCTATACCGTGGCGGTGTCGATCCAGGGTTTCAAGCGGATGACCCAGCAGGTCGACGTGCAGGCCGGCTCGTCGAACAAGCTCGAGTTCTCGCTCGAGACGCAGCTGTCCGAGGAGATCACGGTCACCGCCACGAAACGCGAGCAGACGCTGCTCGAGGTGCCCTTCTCCGTCGCCGCGCTCACCGAGGAGAGGCTGCGCATGCGCGGCGTCCAGACGATTGAGGACGTCGCGGCGAACGTTGGCGGGTTGACGGTGCAGAACCTCGGACCGGGCCAGAGCCAGGTCGCCATTCGCGGCGTGTCCGCCGGACAGATCGTGCGCGACCAACCCGGTGTGAAGGAGCAGGTCGGCGTCTACCTGGACGAGTCGGTGGTGTCCCTCTCGCTCTTCACGCCCGATCTCGATCTGTTCGACACGAATCGCGTCGAGGTGCTGCGTGGACCTCAGGGCACGCTGTTCGGCTCCGGATCATTGACGGGAACCGTTCGCTACATCACCAACCAGCCCGAGCTCGGCGTCACGAAAGGGTTCACAGAGCTCAACTTCAACGCCGTTGGCGGCAGCCCCGGCGGCGACGCCAAGGTGGGCGGCAATTTTCCGCTCGGCGACAAGGCTGCCGTGCGGGTCCTCGGCTATTACGACCGCGTTGCCGGCTACATCGATGCCGTTCAGCCGGATCTAAGCGACCAGGAGGACGTGAACGACGGATTCCGAAGCGGCCTGCGCGCCAGCGCGAGAATCGCTCCAACCGCCAACCTGACCATCACGCCGCGGATCGTCTACCAGCGCGTGAAGATGAACGGCTGGAACCGGAGTGACGAGTTCAACATCCTCGCCAATCCATATACGACGACGCGGCCAGCAGTGACGCTCGGTGAGCGCCGGCAGTTCACGCAGCTCCAAGAGGACTTCACCGATGATTTCGTCGTCGTCGACGCCAACATCAATTACCAGATGCGCAATTTCGCCCTCACGTCGATCACGTCGTATTTGTACCGTGACATCCTGGTCGTTCGAGACGCGGGCGCGCTGACGTCCAGCATCACGGGCGGCACCATCGGCTTGCCGGAGAACGTCTACACGCTCGACGCGCCGTTGAACGACGCGACGAAGGCGAACGTGTGGACCCAGGAGGTGCGCGTGGCGGGCGGCAAGGACCGGTTCCCATGGGTGGCCGGCGCGTTCTACAGCCACACGGCCCGCGACTACGGCCAGGACCTCCCTGTGCTCGGGTTCGAGGCGCTGACCGGCATCCCGACCACGGGGCTCCGCGCTCCGAAGGACACATTGTTCTTTTCCGATCTGAGCTACAGCACCAATCAGTTCGCGCTCTTCGGCGAAGGGACGTTCTCGTTCACGCCGAAATTCAGCGTGACGGGTGGACTGCGCTACTACCACTTCACCGAGGACAAAGATCAGATTTTTGACGGCATCTTCGCGCAGGACAACACCGGCACGCAACTCGTGTCGCAGCCGGGGTCCACGGATGCCAACGGCGTAGCGCCTCGGGTGATCGCGACCTACAAGCTGTCGGACAGCGCGAACCTGGACGCGCAGGTCTCAAAGGGGTTCCGGCTCGGCGGGATCAACGACCCGCTCAACGTGCCGTTGTGCACGCCAGCGGATCTCACCACATTTGGCGGGCGGGAGACCTGGGCGGACGAATCGGTCTGGAACTACGAGGTCGACGTCAAGTCACGCGTGCTCGGCGGCAACGGCGTGTTCGGCGCGGCCGTGTTCTATATGGACATCAACGACCTGCAGGCGACCGTCACGGCCGGCTCATGTTCGTCCCGCGTGGTCTTCAACGTACCTAGCGCGCGGACGGCGGGTTTCGAGGTCGAGTTCGACCTCGCGCCGACCCGCAACTTCGATTTCGCCGTCTCGGCAACCTTCACCGATGCCGAGCTGCGGTCCACGCTCACGTCGACCGACGCCGATGGAGTGGTCAGCGTCGTGTCGGGCATCGAAGAGGGACGACGCCTGCCGACGGTGCCGAAGTTTCAGCTTGCCCTGGGAGCGACGTATCAATGGGATGTGAGGCCGGGAATGCTTGGATACGTCACCGGTACGTACCAGTATATGGGCTCGCGTTTCACCCAGGTCGGCGACGAGGATCTCGGCACGCTCGACCTGCTGTCGTTCGGCGCCAACACGATTGGCGCGCCGCTGACCGCCTCCACGTTCACGTATGACCCCGAGCTGCCCTCATACAACCTGCTCAACCTGCGCGCGGGTGTTCGGCGAAGCGGATGGGACGTCGCGTTCTTCGTCAACAACCTGACCGACAAGGTCGCGCTCCTGTCGCTCGATCGGGAGCGGGGGACCAGGGCCCGTATAAGCTTCCTGACCAATCAGCCACGAGCATTCGGTATCTCGACCCGGTTCGATTTTTAGGAGGCTGCGCCTCAGACCCTGTGCTGGATTCCGGGAGAGTGCGGATCGGCGTGATTGCGATCGTTTTGGCGTGCGCCGCCTGTGAGGATGGCTCGATGCCGACGTCGCCGACTGGTACGACTGCGACCGTCCGGATCCTCTTTCGGGGCGCCACCGCCAGGCGGACCGATCTGCCGACATCCGCTCAGGCTTGCATCAATGGCGTCGGCGGCACCCACACGCATCCGAGCTGGCGGAACTTCGCCTCCATCCTTCTTCAGCCCGTCCCTCCCGATCGGTACGAAATCACGTTCGACGACGTTCCTATCGACACGCGCGTGTCCTTCCGCATCAACGATCAGAATTCCTGCGACCAGAATCCCACCGGCGCTGTGACCCGCAACGTGTCCGTCGACAACGTGGACCTGGTTCAGAACGCGACAACGCCAGGGCAGGGCGATGAGCCGGGGTTTGCGTTCTCTGTCACGGCTGGAGGCAGGGTGACGCAATAGTCCTTTTCAGTCATCATCTGAACCGCGGTGGGTGTCCGGAGACAGCATGAATAACGTCAAGTGTCCCGACTGTTCGGCGCCGATGGAGGAAGGGTTCATTTACGATCAGGGGGCCCCTGCCCATCCTCAAAGTTCGTGGGTCAAGGGACCTCCAGAACCGTCGTACTGGTTTGGACTCAAGGCAAAGCCACGGGTGAGGGTAACCACGTTCCGCTGTGAGGCGTGTGGCCTGCTGAAGTCCTATGCAAGACCGACCGACAGTGATTGAGCCCCATGTGCCTGGAGGCGGGGCGATTTCGTAGTCCAGAAGCGCAGGATGGTGAGATCGCAACCGATTCCAGATGCTCAGCGTTTGTTTCGAAGGAGTTCCGATGAAGCGCACCCTGTTCGCCCTATTTGCCTGCCTCGCCTTGCTGGGCGCCCCAACTGCCGGCCAGGACAAGCCCGGTTTCTCCGGCACCTGGAAGCTGTTCGACCCGGCCACGCCCGACCAGTTCACGCCGACTGTGATGAATGTGGTTCAGGACGCCACCGCGCTGATCGTGACGACCACGGCCCAGATTGGGGAGTTCAAGACCTCCTACAAACTGGATGGCAGCGAAGCGCCGAGCCCGATGGATTTCAACGGGATGACGATCGACCGGATGACGAGGCTGATCTGGGAAAGCAACAAGCTGCGGCTGATCACGACATCCAAAGTGGAAGGGCAAACGATCGAGTTCAAGTCCGTCTGGTCGCTGACCGCAGACGGGACGCTCGCGACCGAGACGACCGTGCCTGACTTCCAGGGCGGCGGGGCGCCAATCACCATGAAGGCAAACTACAAGAAGAACTGACGTTTTGCGCGCGGTGTAGGGGAGTCCGAGGGGCGAAGCCCCTCGGATAATTAACGGAACAAGGGCACTCGGCGGCGATAAGTGAACATTCGCCAGAGCCACTCGGCAGGACCGAATGCCGCAACGTCGAGCCACATTCGACTCGCGATCATCTGAAGGACGAAGAACCCGACCGCGCCGACGAGCACCACCACGAGCGGAACGCGTCCGAAGAGGCCGAAGCCGACTCCATAGAAAACGATGACCGCTACGACGCTGTGAATTAGATAGTTGGTCAACGCCATCTGCCCCGCGGGCGCGAAGGCGTCTCGGAGGCGGCGCAACTTGTGAAACAGCAGCGCGAAGCCGGCGGCGTAGCCCAGCGAGAGAATTGGCACGCCGATCGACTTGACGGTCGTCTCGAGCAAGCCGGCGAGGTTCGGAACGCCCATGTTGTTGCCCTCCAGCTGGGCTCCGAAGTACGCCACCGGAAGCCCGGCGGCGAGACCCCACACGAACATGCGCCGCAACAGCGGAAGATGTGAGCCGAGGTCGGCGAAGAGGTTGCGTCGGCCGATGTAGAACCCAAGCAGGAACATCCCAAAGACGCGCGGGAAGAACATCAACATGAAGCGCCGCACGACCTGCGCGCCGGTGAAGATGACGTTGCCCTTGACGATGTCTACGTAGCCGCCGCTGGAAAATCCCTGCGCAGCGTCCATGAGAAATTGTGGAGGAGCACCACCAGAATCAGGATCCTGCGGCGGGAGTGAAGCGGCCCAGGCCGCCACGACCATCAGCGTATAGAGAACGATCGGTAGCAACAGCATCCCCGCAGCCCAGCGCAGCACCGTCCGATCGTCGCGCCGGAGGAACGGCAGCAGCGCGAAGCCGATGACGGCGTAGGTCGCGAGGATGTCGCCCATCCAAATGAGGAACGTGTGGATAAGGCCGATGATCAGCAGCCCGGTCAGCCGGCGCTTGAATAGACGCGGCGCGTCGGCTCCGCGTGCGGCCGCCCGCTGGATGAACACCGCAAAGCCGACGCCGAACAGCAACGAAAAGAGCGAATAGAACTTGGCCTCGACGAAGAGCAGCACGAGAAAGAACGACAGCTCGTGCCAACCCGCGAGAGGCAGCGAGCGGTAGTGATTCGGCGGGAGGAAGGGAAATCCCGACATCGCGATCACGTTCGCGAGCAGGATCCCGAGGACCGCGGCGCCGCGAACGGCATCGAGTACATCCATCCGCTCGGCACCCTGGACGGGGATAGCCGCCGGCCCCTGGACCATGGCCATAATCGCCGCGGAGGATATCAGAGGACTGTGCGGCCAGATCGCGCGCAAACGCTCAGCACAGGAACACCCCTTGCACAACCGGTCGAACGCTTCACGAGTGTGCGCGGTTCTGCCTGCCAGGCGGTACCGTCTCGATGGGTGTGCGCTGGGGAGCCAGCAGAGTTGCAAGACGGCTGACACTTCTGTCAGAGGGACTCACACATGGCGCTCTTCCGAAAGAAGACGACGAACGGCAGCGATACGCCCACCGCCGTTGTGGCATTGGGCCTCGACGCGCAGATCGCGCGCGCGGAGGAGGCGAAACGTGCGCTCGAGGCGCTCGTCAAGACCGCACAGACGCACATCGCCGACCTTCCTGAAACCAACGCGTCACTGTCCAAGACGGATCGCCGCGCCAACGACGTTGCGCAGCGCCTCGATAGCCTCGTCGCCCGCGTGGAGGGCCTCGAGAAGACCTTCCAGCAGACGCAGTCCGCTGAAGCGCGCGTGCTTGCGCTCGAGAACAGCGTGGAGCATGCGGAAGAACGCTTTCGGAAAATCGATCGCCAGCAGTCGTCGGTCGAGAAGCTGGTGGCGCTGGCACAGACGGCTACCACACAGCTCGACGGCTTGAAGCAGGAAACAACCGTTCTCCGTCAGCTCGAGGAGCGGCTCCCTCGGTTCCGAAAGGAGTGCCAACCGCTCTTCGACCAGCACGCCGCCCTGAAGAACGACCTCGATTCGCTGCGAACGGGAATCACCACGCTCGCACAGGAGGCCGAATCAGGGCGTGAAACGGCGCTCAAGGCCCGCGCGCACGCGACGAAGGTGACAGAGCAAGTAGCCGAACTGGAGCGCAAGCTCGAGCCGCTCTCCGAGATCACCACGCTTGGCAAGGACACCGACGCACACCTCCGCACGCTGAACGCGCTCGCCGAGCACGTCGCTGCCAAGGTCAAGGCGCTCGAGACCCAGCAGTCGGTCGTCGAGCACGCGCTCCTCGAATCACGGCGCGTGCACGAGATGGTCTGGGAGATGGAAGTGCAACTCAAGAAGCTCGACGAGGGCAGGAAACGCGTCGCGCACGTCGAGGAGATGCTCGCGGACCTCGAACGCATGCAGGCGGAAGCCAACAAGAGCCTGGAGGAGACCTCCCGCGCGCGCGAAACCTTCGGTCGCGAAGCCGCCCAGCACGAGCGCGGCGCTCGAATGTTGATGGACGCCGTGCAGGGGCACATCGACCAGCTCTCCGTCCACAAACAGGAAGTCGAAACCGTCCACGAACGGCTCAGGGTCGCTCAGAACGGCATTGCAGCGGCCGAGACACGAATCGACGCCGTGACGGCACGGGAGCAGGTTGCTGGCCCCGCTCGTGGAGCGCATCACGGGGTTGGCGACGTCCCTGGAGGATTTGACCGCGTCGGCCGACTCGCTGCAGCAAAAGCAGGCATCGCTCTCCGCCCTCGAGGAACGGCTGGCCGGCGTGGCGGAGCATGGCCAAGCGTACCGAGTGGCAATTCGACGGCCTGAGCGAGCAACGCAAGGATCTCGAGACGCTGAAGACCGAGATTCAGGCGGTTCACTCCACCTACGAACAGGCGGCGACACTCGTCGACAAGCTGCGCGCCGACAAAGGAAACCTCGAAGCCTCCCTCGACAAGACCAGCAGCTTCATGGGTCAGGCTTCCGCCGTCGAGACGAAGATCGACGCCTTGGCGGCCAGGATTGTCGCGGCAGAAGCCAGCGCCGCGAAGACACAGAGTGTCGCCGACGCCCTCGGCGAACTTTCAGGCCGGTTGGCGGCCCTCGAACCCAGAACGAAGATCGTCGAGGAACTGGAGCGACGGCTGAACACGCTCACCGCCCTGAGCGCCGATGTCGATCGGCGCCTGTGCGACCAGCTGGCGCGCCGCGCGGAGCTCGAGAGCCTCAACGTGTTGTGCGACGGCCTGGCGGTGCAGATGACGGACGCGCAGCAGAAGCTGGCGACGCTCGACGCTGCGCGCGGCGAGCTGGAGCCGGCGATCGGCCGCCTCGCGGTGCTCCAGGACGAACTCGCGCGCGCACGCGCGACCGTGCGGGAGCTGCAGCGCGACGAGAACGCACTTGTTGAACAGGAGCGGAAGCTAACGGCAATGTGCGAGAGCGCGCGTGCGCTCTCGCTCGAAGGGGCCCAACGCTTCGAGGCTGTCCGGGGCCTCCAGGTGGAGTTGGACCGGGCTGGTGCCTTCAAGGAGCACCTGGTCGCCGAGCTCGTGCAGATCCAGAAGCAACAGCGCGACATGTTCGCCCAGATCAAGGACGCGGACGAGCAATTCGGCCGTGTCGATACGCTTTACAAGAAACTGGACCACCGCCGCTCCGAGATCGAGGCGGCGGAGCAGGCGCTGGCGCATGTGGACGGACGGATGGCAGAGCTGCGTCGCCTGGCGGACGAAACGGACCGCAAGATCGACGGCATCGCGCAGCGAGAGCAGGTGGTCGAAGGCGTGCGGCGCGGAATCGAAGGCGTCCACGAGCTCGGACAGAAAAGCCAGGCCAACCTCGCCGCCATCGACGAACGGCGCGCCGAGATCGCCCTGGCCACGCGCGAACTCGATCGTCTTCGCGACAGCCTTGCCGCGACACAGGAAAAGATCGTCGCCATCGAAGGCCGTCGCCAGCTGATCGACGACGTGCAACGCAAGGCCGACACGATCAGGCACATCCTCGGGGACGTGCAGATCACGCTCGACAGCGTCAGCGAGCAGAAGGCCATGGTCGATCACGTGTTTGCCGAGCTCGCGCGGCTCGAGTACGTCGTGCAGGAGGCGCGAGGCACGATGCGAGCGCTGGAGGCCGAGCGGGATGTGGCGCAGCGGATCGTCGAGAACGTTCGACAGATTCACGCACGTGCCGCCGATGACGATCGTGCGGCGGACGGAGATCGAGTGACACCCTGATCGGATCGAGGGTATGGCTGACCGGCGTCGAGTTGCTCACTCGACTGGCGGAGCTGAAGAAGAAATATCCGCCGCACCAGGTCACTGCGGAATCCCGACGCGGCGCACGAGATCCACGAACCGCGGATCGCTGCGAAGGGGAGTCATTCGGGGATCCACCCCGATCCAGGGTATTCAAGTCGAGCGCTGAAGGTACGCCTGCTCGAGCGAGTCGAGCGCCTGCTCGGTGTCGCCGAGATCAACGTGCGCAGCCGCGACGATGAACCGGCAGACGTAACGTTCCTTCGCCAACCCCAGCGCTTGACCGAGGAGCTGCCTGGCTTCAGCGCGTTCGCCGGCGCGCGCGAGCGCCGACGCGGTGGTCGTCAGAATCGTCGGGCTGTTCGAGAGCTGCACCGCCGTCTCTGCCGCCCGGATGGCATCCGCGCGCTGGCCGAGATGGGCATTCGCGAGGGCGAGCATTGCATACGGCAGGCCGGCTGCGGGTTCCACGTCGATGGTTTTCTCGCACTGCGCGGCGGTCTCGCGCATGCGACCGGAGTTGCGGAGGGCCCTCGAGGACGATCCACGGCAGCCTCGCTTCATCGAAACACGGCATCGTCGCGGTTACAGATTCGTCGCGCCGCTGTATCCGGCGACAGGCGAAGACCTGCACGATTCGGCGCCCCAAACTTCCGATACCTCCGCCATCGCCGTGCTTCCGTTCGCAGACATGAGCCCGGGTCGCGACCAGGAGTACTTCTGCGAGGGTGTTGCAGAGGAACTGATCACCGCCCTCACGCACATCGACGGTCTTCGTGTCGCGGCCCGATCATCGTCTTTTCAGTTCAGCATGGGCGCCGACGTTCGACAGATCGGAAGGCAGCTTGGCGTGGGGTCGCTGCTCGTGGGCAGCGTCCGTAAGGCGGGCAACCGTCTACGGGTGAACGTGCATCTCGTAGAGGCGGCCACTGGCTATCACCATTGGTCCCGACGTTTCGACCGCAGGCTCGACGACGTGTTCGCGATCCAGGACGAGATCGCCGACACCGTCGCGACAGCATTGCGCGAAGGGCAGCCCACTACTTCCAGTCTCCCTGCAGGACGAACCCCGCCCAGAAGTACGGAGAGGCCCACCGCGGGTCCCTGGCCAGCTCCAGCTGCGCGGCCCGCAATGCCGCCGCCGCGGGCTGCCGTCGCTGCAGCATCCCCGCGTAGAACTTCTTCATCAGTTCGGCAGTCGCGACGTCGCTCACCTGCCAGAGGCTGGCGACGACGCGCGGCGCGCCTGCGTACATGAATCCGCGCGTCAGCCCCACGAGACCCTCACCCTTGATCTCCTGGCCCAGCGCTGTTTGACACGCGCTCAGCACGACAAGATCCGCGTTGAGCCGCATGTTGAAGATGTCGTGCAGCCGCAGCAGGCCGTCCTGCGGCGCGCCACGGTCGTTGACCAACGAGAGCACCAGCCCGGACAGTTCCGGCCGCTCGGCGTCGATCAGCCCGTGCGTGGCGAAGTGTACGATCCGGTAGTCTTCGAGCGCCGACCCAAGCGCGGTCGCTCGACTGGCTTGGAAATCCGTCGCCCGGAGGGCTCCGGCGCCCGCGAGCAGGCCGATAGCTTTTGCCTCATCGCGCGAGAACGGCAACCGAGCCAGGCCCGAGCGTCCGTTAACGTCGTCGAGCCGTTGCACGGTGCGGGACGCCACGTAAGACATCTCCGTCGGCGTGTCCGAAGACACCATCGCGCGCGTGGCGGACCAGTCCTTACCAGCGCGCGTCGTTCTTGCGACGCTTGCGACGCTTGCGACGCTTGCGACGCTTGCGACGCTTGCGACCCGCGGATCGTCAGCTTCGAAAACGGGATCGGCCAATACCGCGACAGACCGTCGTGACGGCTCATGGCCAACGGCTTCTCGTCGAAGTGTCGCCAGCACGGATGCCGACGGCGCTTCGACGACCTCGTGCCGCGCAATTAGAGGCACGGCTGCCTGATCACGGGTCAGTCCATCGGCCACTCGGGGCAGCGGCAGCGCTGCAAACGGCAGGTACTCGAGTGCGCCGGCGGCGACGATGACCAGGCGTTTGCCCCGCCATGGGCCCTGCAGCTGGTCGGCGACGCCGCCGAACAGCTGCCGACTGACCACGGCGGCCCGGTCCTGAAGATGCCGATCCGCCGCCGTGACACGCCGCGCGTAGTCGGCCGCGGCCTCACCCTGGCGCGGCTGGCGTGCCGTCACGGCGGCATACAATGACCGCGCCGCCGTTTCGAGGTCTCGTCGCGGGGGCAGCGCGACGCTGGTGAGCGTCTGCGGCGTCACCGCCCACAACCAACTCCGCTCCGCGCCCAGCGCGAACTCGAGCAGCACCGTGTCGCTGTCGAGCACGGCCTTCTGGATGTCGGCGACGGTGAGCGGGTCAGGTTGTGTCAGGGCCGCGTAACGCGGGCTGGACGTCCGAATCTCTGCTTGAAGCTGTTGATACTCGGACGTAAGCGCTTCAAGGTCCTTGCGCGCGGCAGCCACGTCTGCTCCCGACGAGTTGCCGCTGAGCCCTCGCGACACCCGCTCCGAGGCCGCGTTGAGCTTTCGCTGCAATGAACGCTCGCGTTCGAGGAGCGGCGTGTCCACCCCCTGTCTGATGTCGGCGCGTGCCTCGGTGAGGGATTCCAGCAGGACGCGCGCGCGTGTCCGCTCGGCTGCCTGCAACGCGGCGGCGTCATACCCGGCCGACGGCATTCGGGCATGCAGCCGCATCAACACGTCCACGTACGAGGCGTAGATCTCCTGCACACGCGCGACGTAGGACGCGCGCAAACCAGCGTCCGGGATTTTGGCGCGCAACGCTTCCGTGAGGGTCAGCGCCGCCTCGATTGTCGTTCGCGAGGCTGCCAGGTCCCCGCGATCACGCTCGACCGCTGAGATGCTCAGCAGCGTTTCCGCTTCGCCGATCGGGTCATTGATCTGGCGGCGAATCGCCAGGGACTCGTGCAGGCAGTCGATGGCCTTGTCCATATCGCCCAGCTTGTGCCAGGCGCTGCCCGCGCGACTGAGCGATGACGCTTCTCCCCCCAACTCTCCGATGGCCTGTCTGATTTCGCGCGACTGCAGGTGGTGTTCCAGCGCTCGTTGGTACTCGCCCATCTGATAGTACGCAGAGCCCATGTTGTTGAGCGCCGCCGCCTCATCTCCGCGCATCTCGAGGCGACGGAAGATCGGAAGCGCCTGGTTGTAGTGGTCGAGGGACTTCTGGCTTTCCCCCTCGACCCTGTAGACATTGCCGATGGCGTTCAGCACTTGCGCTTCCCTGAACACATCCCCCAGTGTCCGAACCCGCGCGAGCGACTGGCCGTAATAGTCCACCGCCCGGTGGTAATCGCCCAGTTCTTTGTAGACGACCCCTGTGTTGTAGAGAGCCATGAATTCGAGCCGGAGCGCACCACCAGCTCGGCTGAGCGGGATCGCCTGACGGTGAGACTCCAGCGCTCTTGGAAGATCGCCCAGCCTCTGGTACGTGATGCCGAGGCTGTTGTAGATCTTGCCGGCTTGCGCGCGATCGTCGACGGCGTTCGCCAACGCCAGAGCCCGACCCGCATACTCCAGAGCTTTCTGGTACTCCCGCAGGTCGTTCCCCGCAATTTGAAGAGAGGTGAGCGCCGCCGCCTGTCCACGCCGATTGTCGGCGGCTTCGAACAACGTGAGAGCCTGCTCGAAATATTCCAAGGCTCGGGGTTGGTCCACAACGTTGGGATAGGAAATACCCAGAGACAGAAGCGCCTCAGCCTCGAGCCACCGATCGTCGAGCGCGCGCGCGAGCGCGAGCGCCTCATTGTAATGATCACGTGCCGGCTGCGCTCGATTCTCGAGCTGCAGGGAAGCGTCACCCATCCACACTAGAGAGAGGACCTCACCAGGAGGGTAGTCAGCGTCCCGAAACAGCGCGCGCGCCACCTTGAACTTCTCGAGCGCTTCCTGCATCGACGACTTGTCGGCTTGTAACGCCAGCCGCCGTCCTTCACTGAGAGTTTGTTCGGCGGCTGCGCGAGCTTTGTCCTGTGCACGTGCCAGTCGCGGAGGCTCGACGTGGATTTCGTAAGCTCCGGCCGGGGCCAGGACCTGGACGAGGTATCGGCCCGTCGCCTCCGCGAAGATCGCCACCTTCTCGATGTACAGCTCGAAGAGCTTCCTGCCTAAGGGGTCCCGAATACTTACGTTGGCGGGCGCGTGCTGCTGCTTGACGGTGACGATCGTGAACTGCCCGGCGTCGAGGACGATCTCGTAGGAGTGTGGCTGCCGGCCAGAGGACTCACGCGCAATCGGCGCGCCCGGCGTGAGCGCCTGCGGGTTGGCCGTTTGACCGGCCGCTTCGACGAACGTGAGGCAGAAACCAGTGAAGAGAACGAAGCCCGCGCGCAAGAAGATCTGCATAACCCACCTTCCCGCCTCAGCGTGCTCGCACGCGAAGGAAGTACCGCGTCCCGAACAACGTGACCACGTAGTCGTCCGCGGGCAGCCGCGCCGCCGGCACGTCGAGGCGCGCGATCACGCCAGCCGGCAAATCTCCTGTGACTGTCGCCGGGCCTTGCCAGATCTCGTCACCGCTCACGGTTCGGATCGACCCGCGCCCGCCTGCACCGGTCCGGCCATCGGGTTCGCCTTCGAGACTCAGGGCAACGATGTCCGTGCCTGCAGGGACAATCACCGCCGGGGCTCCGGCTGCGCTCCGCACCGTGACGGGGGAAATGGATACTGCAAAAACTTTGGGTGCAGCCCGCGCAGTCGTCGGGGGCTGACTGGGAAGAGATGGAGGCGTCGACACGGTCGGTGAGCCCCTCTCGAGCACGACCGCTCGTTCGCCGCGCGACGAGGTGAGGACCCACAGCGATCCAGCCGCGAAGAGGACCAGCGCCGCGGCCAACGCCAGCCACTGACGTGACCAGCCCATCGGCGGTTCCGCCTCAGTGCGCGACGTGGAAGCCAGGAGCTGGCGGATGGTCTCGACGCGCCGGCGATGATTCGGAGCCGCAAGGTAGTCGCGCTCGAACTGGCCGCGCTCAACCGGGTCGAGCCGATCGGACAGGTAGTCTTCGATCAGGTCGTCTTCGGCCGCCGCAATGCGATCGACCATTTCTTCGCGCTGGAAGTACTCGAGCTCGAGGGCAGAGCGCTCCTCCTCGGTAGCCTGACCCAGCAAGTATCGTCGCGCTCGTGCCGCGTCAAGTCCGGGACTCATAAGGAGCCGTCACATCTTTCGCGAGACGCACGCCTGGAGGCATCGTTCGAGCCGATCCCGCAACCGCTGAACGCGGCTCCGGAGGGCGTTCTCCGACACGCCGAGCGTTGCGGCGATTTGCCGGCGATTGGAGATCTTCGCGTGCCGCTCGCCCTCGTAGTAGCGGAGGAGCACCGCCCGGCCGTCCGCCGGAAGCTCGGCCAGGCAAAGCTCGAGACAGTCGTGCACGCGATCGCGGTCCTCGCTGAGCGGTTCGACAAGGACGCCGGTCGCGCCGGAGTGACTCTCGATCGACGAGAGCACCGGCTGGCGTTGGCGCTCGAGGAGGACGAGACGCGCGATACCGTAAGCGTAGCTCCGCACATCGTCGACGATTGTCTCTTCGAGCTTCCGTGCAAGCCGATCGATCGCATCGTCGGCGCACTCCTCCGGTGCCGGTGCCCCCCGCCAGTCGAAGAACTTGACGAGTGCTCGACGCAGCCGCTCGTACTCATGGCCCGCCTGGTCGGCGTCAGCATGCAGCCTCGCGAGGAGACGGGCGAAGCCGGCTGCCGTAATCGAACGAGGGTCGTCGGTCCGATCTCCCATCCGGGGTGCGGGAACGACCGGATTCTACCAATTCAACTCCTCTTTTACAGGTGAGAAATCGGGACAAAACGTGTCGGGCCCGAAGGCCTATCACGCGATCGGCGTCGACTACGTATGGCTCTTCAGCAGGAACATGCCGCCCACGATCAGGCTTATCCCGCCGAGCTTGGCCAGCGACGTGCCCTCGTTCAGGAACACCACACCCAACAGAAATGCGGTGACAGCCTCGAGGCCCAGGACGATGACGTAGGTCGTCGTCATGGTCTCGTGCCGCATCGCGATCGTCTGCAGCACGGCACCCAGCATGACGAGCCCGAACATGGTTGCCGCAGGTCCCCGCATGGTCAACCCCTGCGAGGCTTTCATGAAGTACCCGCTGGCGCTGAACGACAGGGCAGCCAGTGCCGCCAGCACCGTAAACATACAGACCTCCTGAATTGCCGACTCGAGGACGGGCGCGCTACAGCCAATATGTCCTCAGGGGTGGAAAGCCGTTGAATCCGACAGACGCGTAGCTGCTGGTGTAGGCGCCGGCACACAGGACCTCGATGCGGTCGCCGCACGCGAGGTCCAGCGGCAGCGCGTACACGTTCCTTTCGTACAGAATGTCGGCGCTGTCGCACGTGGGACCCGCAAGCACAACTGGTCCTGTCTCCCCGTCGCGTGCCGTACGGAACCGGTAGGTGATGCTCTCGTTCAACGTTTCGGCCAGCCCGCCAAATTTCCCGACGTCGAGGTACACCCAGCGCGTGTCATCCTGACGCGATTTTCGAGCGACGAGCACGACCTGGGTCTCGATGACGCCCGCTTCGGCCACCAGCGACCGGCCTGGTTCGAGGACGAGGTCGATCTTCGATAAGTCGAACAGCTCTGCCACGGTGTCTACAATCGCGCGGGAATAGCAGCAGAGCGGCGGAATCTCGTCCCTATAGCGC
This sequence comes from uncultured Acidobacteriota bacterium, assembly GCA_963773005.1. Classification (GTDB taxonomy): domain Bacteria; phylum Acidobacteriota; class Vicinamibacteria; order Vicinamibacterales; family 2-12-FULL-66-21; genus DATBJJ01. Next base: position 265,100 of record CAVYZR010000004.1, on the reverse strand, counting down.
GCTGGAAATCCCCCACCGAGATTCACGGTTGTCAGCTGAAGGCCCTGAGCCGCCAGGCGGTGAACGATGCACGCCGCTTCTCTAATCGGTTTCTGCCACTGTTGAGGATCGGTCTGCTGCGACCCGACATGAAACATCACGCCACGCGGATCGAGGCCCAGGTTGCGGCTCTCGAGCAGCAGCTCACCGGCCATTTCGGCGTCGCACCCGAACTTGCGGGACAACGGCCAGCCTGCGCCCTCGCCGCTGGTGAGCAGTCGACACATCACGCCGGCGCCAGGTGCGTGCACGGCGAGCTTCTCGAGCTCGGTCTGACTGTCGAACGCGAAACAGCGCACGCCGTGCTTGTAGGCGTACGCGATGTCGTCCGCCTTCTTGATCGGGTTGCCGAAGGAGAGCCGTTCTGCCGCTACGTTGAGGGACAGGCACAAATCCAGCTCGTGCCGGCTCGAGATGTCAAATCCGGTGCCCACAGCTGCCAGCAGCGCGACGAGATCCGGCACCGGGTTGGCCTTGACGGCGTAGTAGATTGTCGCGCTCGGAAAGCACGCGCGCATGTTGAGGTATTTCGAGAGCACCACATCCCCGTCCATGGCGAGAAACGGGGTTTCCGGACGAGTCCGCAGAAACTCCTCGAGCTTGTCGGTAAGGCGGAGTCCGTTGAACCGCGAACGTTGTCGCATGACGCTCCTACCACCTAGTGCGGTGGGGGCAGAAAACGTGTCGGTCGTATTTCAGCCCTGCACATCGCTAGAAGCCACCTCAGAAACGGCGCGAAGGAGCGATAGCGACTGAGCCTGGCGAGCGGAGCGGGGCGAAGGGGCCCCCGCCAGCGAGCCAGTAGGGGAGTCCGAGGGGCGAAGCCCCTCGGTGTAAGACCAGAGGTGTAAACTGCCGCCATGCCCACCTACACGGTTCGCATCAACGGCCGTACGCACGAGGTAGAAGGCGACCCGGACGACAGCCTACTGTCAGTGCTCCGCTACGACCTCGACCTCACCGGATCAAAGTTCGGCTGCGGCGAGGGCGCACTGCGGCGCCTGCACGGTGCTCCTCGACAATCAGGCGGCGCGCTCGTGCGTGACGCGGCTCAGCGCGGTTGCCGGAAAAGGTGTGACGACCATTGAAGGGCTGGGCAGCCAGAAGCTCCATCCCGTCCAGCAGGCGTTCCTCGATGCCGAAGCGTTTCAGTGCGGCTATTGCACGCCTGGGATGGTGATGGCGACGGTCAGCCTGCTGCGCACGACCCCGGCGCCGTCGGAGGCTGACATCGCCCGCGTCATGGACCGCAACGTCTGCCGCTGCGGCACCTACCCGCGCATCGTCCGCGCCGTGAAGCTGGCCGCCGAGCGGATGAGGGCTGCGGGAAGCGCGGACTTAGCACGCAGCGCGAAGGGGGAAGCACGCCGATGAATCACCCCGTCGATCCCGAGATCGAAGTCGAACGCTACGAGCTGACCGAAGCGGCGCCGTACCGGTTCGAGCTCGAGCGCCGCGAGTTCATGCGCATCTTCTCCGCCGTGGGCGGTGGGTTGCTCGTATTCGCGTCGATGCCGGGAGCGTCGGCGCAGGAGTCGGGGCGCGGCGGGCAACAGGCTGCGTCGAACGACGTCTCCGCATGGGTGCACATCGACGAGCTGGGGCACATCACCGGCTATACCGGCAAGACCGAGATCGGCCAGAACATCCGCACATCGCTGGCGCAGGCGATTGCCGACGAGCTGCACGTGCCGCTCGATCGTCGTCTCGCTCGTGATGGCCGACACCGATCTGGTCCCGTTCGACCAGGGGACGTTCGGATCGCTGATCGACGCCGCGCATGGCGCCGCAGCTGGCACGCGCCGCGGCCTTGGCCCGCGAGATGTTGATCGATCGGCGGCGGCGCTGTGGAACGTGGATCGGTCCACGCTCGCTGTCACGGATGGGCGGATCGTGGCGGCAGGCGTCGCTCGGCTGGGTTTGGCGAGCTAACAAAAGGCCAGAAGCTTGCCGGCGCGGTGCCTGCCGGGGTGTCGCCGTCGACTGTCGCGCAGTGGAAGATGCGGGGAACCGCCCCCAAGAAAGTAGACGGCGTGGCGTTCGTCACCGGCCGCCATCGCTACACGCCGGACATCACGCGCCCTGGCATGATGTACGGAAGAAGTCGATCCGGCCCGAACGGCTACGCGGGCACGATGACGTCGATGGACGACAGCGCGCGCCCGTGCGATCGCCGGAGTGACGGTCGTGCGCGACGGTGACGTTCGCTCGGCGTGGTTGCGCCGACCGAGCGGCTCGTCCGCAAAGCGGCCGCGGCAGTCAAGGCGGACTGGAGCATCCCGACTGACCTCCAATCGTCGCAGTCGATCTACGAGCACCTGAAGAAGACTGGCACCGCAAGCGCCGCGGACGCGGCGGACGCCAACCGTCGTGCGGCGATGTAGCGGCCGCTCGCGCACAGGCTGCGCGGACCTTCGACGCAGCTACCGGATTCCCTACATCGCGCACGTGCCGCTCGAGCCGCGAGCGGCAGTCGCCGAGTGGACCGACGGCAAGCTGACGGTCTGGACTGGCACGCAGCGACCCGTTCGGCGTTCGCACCGAGCTCGCGGAAGCATTCCGAATTCCCGAAACACGCGTGCGCGTGATCGTGCCGGACACTGGGTCGGCCTACGGCGGCAAGCACACGGGCGAGTACGCGATCGAAGCGGCGCGACTGGCGAAGGCGGCGGGGAAGCCGGTCAAGCTGGTCTGGACGCGTGCCGAGGAGTTCACGTTCGGCTACTTCAGGCCCGCGGGCGTCATCGACGTGAAGGCGGCGGTCGACGCCGACGGGCGGATCATCGGCGTGGGAATTCGACAACTGGAACTCGGGTTCGTCCGCGATTCAGACGCCGTACGACATTCGCCAACCGGCGGATTCAGTTCCATCCGTCGGATTCGCCGCTCCGCCAGGGCTCGTATCGCGGCCTTGCGGCGACGGCGAATCACTACGTGCGCGAGATGCACATGGACGCCATCGCGCGCGCGCTCGGCGCCGACGCCGTGGAGTTCCGCTTGAAGCATCTCAAAGACGAGCGGATGCGCGACGTGCTCACGGCCGTCGCGAAGGAGATCGGCTGGCCGAAGCCGTCCGCCGCCGGCCGCGCGCTCGGGATCGCGTGCGGAACCGAGAAGGGCAGCTACGTCGCGACCGCCGCCGAGCTGTCTGCGACTGCGAAAGGATTCAAGGTCGAACGATCGTCGTTGCCTTCGAGTGCGGTGCGATCGTCAACCCCGACGGCCTGAACAATCAGGTCGAAGGCGTCGATCGTTCAGGGGCTCGGTGGCGCGCTGTTCGAGTCGATCGAGTTCGCCAACGGTCAGCTGTCGAACGGATCGATGGCGCAGTATCGCGTGCCGCGGTTCAAGGACATCCCGGCCATCGAGATCGTGCTGCTCGATCGCCGCGACCTCCCGTCGGCAGGCGCCGGCGAGACGCCGATCGTCTGCGTCGCGCCCGCGATTGGGTCTGCCGCCCGAAACTTCGGCAGCGTCGCGACGGAGTTGCCGGTCAGACTCGTGTAATCCCCCCAACCTCGACCGGGAATGAAACGCTCCGCGTCGACGTAGAGTATTCCGTACGCAACGGAGAGAATCACCAAGATGCCCTACGTCCTTGTCCTGATGACTGTCCTGGCGCTCCAAGGCGCCGCCCCGGCGACGACCGGCAACTGGCCGCAGTGGCGCGGCCCATCCCAGGACGGCGTGAGCCGCGAAACCGGGCTTCCGAGCTCGTGGGGCGCGAAGTGCCTCGACGGAACAGGCGTCCAACCGGTCGCCGCCCAGGCGTCTGACTCGGCCGCGGTTCAGCCACAAGGGCGGGGCAGAGGCGGCGGCCGCGAGGGGCGGCCCATTCTCCACGTCTCCTGCTCGAAGATGGACACGCAGAACGTCGCGTGGAAGTTGCCGCTGCCTGCCTACAGCGGATCGACGCCGATCATCTGGGGCAACACGATCTTTCTGAACATGGCGACGGCCGCGAACACCGGCGCGCTCGAGCTGTGGGCGATCGACCGCATGAACCAGACCGTTCTGTGGAAGCGGCCGATCGCGGACGGGAACCACATGGAGCGCAAGCAGAACATGTCGTCGCCGTCGCCGCTCACCGACGGCCGCACGGTGTGGGTGATGACCGGCGTCGGCGTGCTCAAGGCGTTCGACTTCGGCGGCAAGGAACTGTGGTCGCGCAACATGCAGGCCGAGTACGGCAAGTTCGGGCTGAACTGGGGCTACGCTTCGTCGCCGCTGCTGCGTGGCGACGCGCTCTACGTGCAGGTGCTGCACGGCATGAAGACGGACGACCCGTCCTACGTGATGAAGATCGATGCCGGGACGGGGAAGACCATCTGGCGCGTCGAGCGGTTGACCGAGGCGGTGAGCGAATCGCCCGACTCGTACACCACGCCAGCGTGGATCGAAGCCGGCGGCCGCCCCGAGCTCGTGACGACCGGCGGCGATGTCGTCTCCGCCCACGACCCGGCGACGGGCAAGGAACTGTGGCGCGCCGACGTCCTGAACCCGACACGCGACCGCAACTTCCGCATCATCGCCTCGCCGACGATAGTCGATGGCACTGATCATCGCGCCGACCCGGAACAATCCGCTGGTCGCGTTGCGGCCAGGAGGGAGCGGCGACGTCGCGTCGAGCCACGTGGCGTGGACGTTTGCGCAGGGGCCAGACGTGCCGACGCCGGTAAGCGACGGCAAGCTGCTCTACGTCCTCCGAGACAACGGCGTCGTGTTCGCGCTCGACGTGAAGACCGGCCACAGGGTGTATGGACCGGAGCGCCTGCCATCGGGTAATTACAGCGCGTCCCCGATCCTGGCCGATGGCAAGATCTACGTCACCACTGAAGAAGAAGGGTTGACGACGGTGTTCAAAGCGGGGCCGAAGTTCGAGATCCTCTCCTCGAACTCCCTGCTCGAGGACTGCTCGCCGTATTGCCTGAGCACGGTTGCCATCTCGGATGGCCAGCTGTTCATTCGCACGGCATCCTATCTCTGGGCGATTGGCGACAGAAAGGCCCAGTAGTGGCATGTTCTGTTCATTTGCGAAGCGCGGCGGCGGGTCGTGTCCGCGAACAGCGCCCAGCTCGGTGCTCGGCGCAAAGCGCTTGTCACGGGCGTTGCCTGCGCGCCGAGCGGGGCGCCCTGTTCGCGGCCACCCGCGGGGGCGCTTCACAAATGAACAGGACAGTCCGCTAGTGTCGGTCCCGCGCCACCCGCGAGCCCGCTGCCAGTCCTGATTCGGCGTAAACAGGCACCCACGCGGACGATACCTCAGCGCTGTTGAATGTCCGGGTTCAACAAGCCCTTGATGTCGAGGATCGGCGTACCATCCACGGCTTCGAGGCTCCGGACGAGCACGCGTGAGCCGTCGACGGCGGCGACGGTGACCTGGTGGAGCCCGAGCGGATTGGGGCGGTGCGGCGACCGTGTCGTGAAGACGCCGGCCGCGGGCCGTGACGGATCGCCGCGCGGGTGATTGCACAGGATGTCGCGCTGCGCGCGATCGAGCCAGGTGATGACGATCACGTCGTCGCCGGCCTTCAGACCTTCGAGCGCGGCGGCGAAGTCCGCGTCAATCACCAGCCATGCTTCAGGCGCGCCTTCGTCAGCCTGTCGAGGCGCGTCGGCGACGTCGGTCAAACGCGATTCAACCTTGCCAACTGGCCGGAGCGCGATTGTGGTCATACGAAAGAGTAGCCCGGCCCGGAACGCCACGGCATCCCGCAGCGAAGGAATAGCGTATGACCTCAGCTGTCATCGATCTGAGGCACAATCGCCCGCAGATGGCCTGATGAGGTCAAGGAGATGCGATGCCAGCAGCACAGAGCGTGTTCGAAGCGATCGGCGCCGTCACGTTCGGACCGGCGCAGACATTCAGGAACCTGACGCTGGTTCCGCTAGTTGCGGCTGAACCGTGCGCGGCCGACTACACGACCCTCGATGAAGCGCTCGCGCTCGGCACGGTGCAGATCGGGGAGACGAGTGAGGCCGGTCGAGTGCCGGAGCTCAAGGTGCTAAACCAAGGCGACAAGGCGGTGCTGCTGCTCGATGGTGAGGAACTGATCGGCGCGAAGCAGAATCGGGTGCTGAACCTGAGCATCCTCGTGCCGCCGCATTCGGAACGCACGATTCCAGTCTCCTGCGTCGAGTCGGGCCGTTGGTCCCGTCGCTCGGCGCACTTCGGGTCGGCGCCGCGGGCGCACTATGCCGAGGGCAGGTCCGAAAAAATGCAACAAGTGACTGCGTCCCTGCGTGCCACTGGCACGCGCGGCTCGGATCAGGGCGCGGTGTGGGCCAGTATCGAACAGAAGATGTCGCGCCTGGGCTCGAGCTCAGACACGAGAGCGATGGCGGCGATGTACGAAGACCTGCAGCAGCCGATCGAGGACTTCGTTTCTGCCTTTCGGGTGATGGACGGTCAGGTTGGCGCGATGTTCCTGGTCAACGGGCGCCCGGGCGGCGTCGAGCTCTTCGACGCGCCGGCGACGTGGCAGAAGCTCTCATCCAAACTGATACGGAGCTATGCGCTCGACGCGATCGACCGGAGCAAAGAGCCGACGATGCCCGCCGCGCCCGTGCAGGGCAGCGATCTGATCGACGCCATCAGGTCGAGCCAGGCGGCGGTCTTTAGCGCAGTGGGGGAGGGCGACGACGTTCGCCTGACCGGTACCCGCATCGCGGCCGCGGCCCTCGTCGCGCGCGGGCGCGCGATCCATCTCAGCGCCTTTGCCACTGAGTGAAGACCCGATCATCGTCGGCTACAGCGTCAACGGCGAGCGCCAATCAGCTCAGAAGTGCTTCTGCAAATCCCGGAACTGGTCGATCAGGATCAGCCGACCGCGACCGGGCCGGATCTCCTGCAGCTCGAGCACCCACGTGTGGGCGTGGGGGACGAACACCGCATTCAGACCGATGGCAAGCGCGGGATTGATGTCAGACTTCGGGCTGTTGCCGACCATCCACGATCGATCGGGTATCAGCGCCCGAGTGTGGACGAGCTGCGTGTAGGCGGCCACATCCTTTTCATGCACCACCGCGGTGTGTGCGAAGAGCCCGCCCAGCCCGGATCGATCGATCTTCAGCGTCTGCTCGTCGGAGTGTCCCTTGGTGAAGAGCGTGAGCTCGTGGCGCCCTGATAGATACTCGAGCGTGTCGCGCACACCATCGATCAGCTCGATGGGCCGTTCGAGAATTCGCTCGGCGAAACCCATCACCGTGACCAGATCCTCTTCACCGATCGCCCGGTCCGCAAGTCGCTCGTAGCACTGTCGCAGGTTGCGGCCAAAGCTCTGTGAGCCGTACCCGTGGATCCTCGCATTGGCGTGTTCGATCTCGTCCAGCACGGCGCGGACCTTGGTCGGCGTCAGCGTCGAATGTGCAAGAAACTCGACGAACTCGTCGAACGCGCGTTCGAAATAGATGTTGTTCTCCCAGAGGGTATCGTCGGCGTCGATAATCAGGTGCTGGCGCATGGTCCGAAAAGTTCGACAACCGAGTCTATCGGACGGGTGATGAGGGGCACAAACCTGCCCTTCAGGAGAAATCTCGGTCACGCCAGCACGCCTCCTGGCCACCGAGTTGTCAATCTGGCTGACTACCCATTCTCTGAGGTAAATTGGGCCCGGTTGATGCGCTGACACCATGCCCGACGTGTCTATCCCGGTCGCCCGGTCTGACCGATTGCAATCCGCCGACGTGGGGTCTGCGATGACGTCGAGGCTCACGGTCTCGTCATCGCAGTGTGTGCGGGCTACTACCTCACGGGCCTCTTCGCGCTCGTCTTCACATTTTCGCAGACGGGCATTCCGGTCTTGTGGCCGCCGACTGCGGTTCTTCTGGCGGCACTCCTGCTCGCGCCGGCGCGCCTGTGGTGGGTCTACCTGCTGACCATCCTCCCGACTCACGCCCACCTGACTTCTCATTTCCAACCAGGAGTCACACCCGCCGTCAGCCTGATCCAGTACGTCGGCCACGTTGCGCAGGTACTCCTGGCGGCGACTATGTTGAGGCGCTTTGGCGGTGGTCGGGTCCGATTCGACAGCCTCGAAGGCATGACCCGCTACATCGCGATCGCCGCGATAGCGGCCCCTGCGGTGGCGTCGCTTCTAGCGATCGTGTTGTTTGAGCGGGTAGGCTGGGTCTCTGGCTTCTGGATGCCGTGGCGGCAGCGCTTTTTCGCGAGCGTGATTCCCGCGCTCACCATTACGCCGCTCATCGTCATGGCCGCCCAACCGGGTGTTGCCCGCACGGTGCTGACGAGTGCGAGCCGGCGCGTCGAGTTCGCGCTGCTGCTGGCGGCCCTCCTGGCTGTCGGGATCCCGGTGTTTGGCATCAGCGTCGCCACACGGATGGTCATGCCGGGCCTTGTGGTGTACGCACTTCTGCCGCTGCTCCTCTGGGCCGCTACCCGTTTCGGGACTGGCGGGCTGTCGCTGTCGCTGCTCGTCCTGGCGGTCGTGGCGTTGTGGGACGCTCTTCAAGGCCGGGGCCCATTCGCCCTCTCCGTGAGTTCGGCCGACAACGTGCAGTCCCTGCAGGTGTTTCTTCTGGGCCTCTCCCTGCCGCTCCAGCTGGTGGCTGCACTCGTCGAAGAACGCGAGTCGACACGCAATCCGAACTCATCTGCCGGTTTTTGCCGGACACGACGCTCACGTTCGTCAACGATGCGTATTGCCGGAACTGGAACAAGACGAAAGACGAGTTAATTGGCACACGGTTTCTCGAGTTGATTCCGGAGTCCGCGCGCGATCTCGCGCGGGCGCACGTCGAGTCGGTCATTCGCCTCCCGCGCACGGAGGTCCATGAGCACCAGGTGCTGCTCCCGAACGGCGACATCGGTTGGCAAGAGTGGGTCAACCATGTGATCCGGGACTCGAACGGGAATATCGTCGAGTTGCAAGGCATCGGGCGTGACATCAGTCAGCGCCGGCGCGCTGAGAACGCGCTTCGTGAGGCTCGGAACGACCTCGAACGGGTCACGCGCGTGACCGCGCTCGGCGAGCTGGCGGCGTCAATCGCGCACGAAGTCAATCAGCCGCTGGCTGCCATCGCCGCGAACGCCAACGCCTGCGTTCGCTGGCTCGATCAGGGCGCCGGAGAGGCTGAGGTCCGCAAGGCGCTGCCCGACATCGTGGCCGACGCCAACCGGGCGAGCGCCGTCATCCGCCGGACGCGTGAGCTGTGCCGGCAGGCGCCGCCCGAGCGGAGCGACGTCGACATCAACGCACTCATCGGCGACGTATTGGCGCTCATGCGGGAACGCCTGGAACAGAGCGGTGTGCGACTGCGAACCGCGTTGTCAGGAGATCTGCCAGCCATCCAGGGCAGCCCGGTGCAGATCGAGCAGGTGCTGCTCAACCTGGTCCTGAATGCGGTCGATGCGGTCGAGAACGTCGCCGACGTCCGCGCGATACGAGTACGGTCGTGGCGAGAGACCGGTCAGGTCTGCGTGTCCGTAGAAGATTCGGGCGAGGGCTTTTCCAGCGACGCGCAGGATCGTCTGTTCACGGCTTTCTACACGACCAAGCGGGAAGGCATCGGTATGGGCCTCGCGATCAGCCGATCGATCGTCGAGGCGCATGGCGGGAGCCTGACAGCATCGGTGAACACCGAAGGCGGCGCGACATTCCAGATGCGGCTCCCGGTATGAGCCAGCCAGGGCTGACTATCATTGACGTGCTTCCGGGCTACGGGGGAAGATTTCGGGAAGTAAGTCGCTGCAATCGACCGGAGGCGGAGCGCGAAGCACCCTGCGAAAAGCGCTAACGTTAATCGTGGACACCGATACCGGACCAGCCCGGTACGGCCCCCAGCGTTCCGCCCCCGGTCGATCGCAGCAACCGATTCGACTGACTACTGAAGAGCAACGACTGCCGAAATGGACGTGTATCAGCTCCCTGGCAGACGGACGCGCAAGGAGCTGCTATTTAAGAAGATCCGCAAAATGGATCGGAAAAGGGACACTGACGAATCGACGGCACCCGTCGGCGGTCAGTGTTTTGCGCGGGAGGACCAATCGGTCAGGACGATCAGGGGCGGCGCTGGCGCCGCCGGCGGGTCCGAAACGCGCATGAGGAACTTCTGATCTGCCGAGACTGTGGCGGGGTGGTCTCTCACACGATTCCTGCGATCGAACCCGCTGAGCTGGCTTGGATGGTCGGGCTCGGGCGGCTGCGGACGGTAAACGAGCAAACCGGTCTCCGAAACATCATAGGCACACAGACCGGGCGCCGGATTCTCGACGTTCTCCGCGATTCTCATGGCAGCACCACTTAGTTGTAGACGCCGGACATCAAAGGCCTGAGCCATCACCGTGCGGTCGCTGTTATCGAGATAGAAGAGGTGACCGGCCGCGTATGTCGCACGGACCGGGCCATTGACGTTGATTCGTTGCGACCCGACAAGGGTCACGAGCGCCGGCAGGATACGTTTAGGTTCGTCAGCATCGAGTCGACCGACATAGACGCCGGGCGCGCTCACCCCCAGCTGCATGTACAGAAAGTGGCGGCCATCGGGGAGAAAGTGTGGGAATGCCCCGGATCGCGTCGCGGGAGCGGCGACGCCGCCTGACGCAGATACGCGCCTCAGCCCGGCCGACGCCGGGCGCATGGTCGCAGTTGACTCGTCGGCGAACAGAATGACGCCGTCCGCATTCCAGGTGCCCCCACCGCCACTACCGGTGTCGGTGAGAATTCGTACGTTCCCCGTCCCAAGGTCGACAACCTTGAGCTTGCTACCCGCGAAAAAGCCGAGCGATCCCCCATCCGGCGACCAGAACGGATAGCGCGCCCCGTCTGCGCTCTCGATCCGCCGCGCGGTCAACCCGTCCACGGCGCGGATCCACAGCGACCGCAGGCCGGCCACGTCGGTCGTCGTAAACGCCAGTCGTTGCCCATCAGGTGAAATGGAGAAAGGCCCTTCGTAGGATGTGCCCGGCGGCGGCGGGATTTCGAAGCGATACGTGAGCCGGGTGCCCGCCTGTTGGCGCTCTGTCATGAAGTAGGCGGTCGAAATGGCGGCGACGGCCGCTGCTGCTGCAACAACCAGCCACACGATTGTGCCGCGACGCGCTGGTCGAAATGCCGGCTGCGGATCTTCGACCGTATGTGACGCTTCGATCCACCGCAGCTGCCGTGCGAGGTCGGCGGCGCTCTGCCAGCGTTCATCGGCCGCCTTGGTAAGGCAGTGGGCAACGGCCCACTCGAGCGCCGCTGGGACGCCTGCCCGTTCGTTCTTCAGAGGCTGCGGAGTGTGATCGAGCACCGCGGCGACGACGGCCGCGGGGCTGTCCGCGTCGAAGGCTTTTCGGCCCGTCAGCATCTCATACAGGACTGCGCCGACCGCAAAGATGTCGCTTCGTCCGTCGATGGGCTTCGCCTGGATCTGCTCGGGCGACATGTATTGCAGCGTGCCCAGAATCGTCCCGGCGGCCGACGACACTTTGTCTAGCCCGCCGTCGATAAGCCCGGGCGGCGGGCGCAACGCGGCCAGGCCAAAATCGAGCAGCTTCACGCCATGCGCGGTGAGCATGATGTTCGCTGGCTTGAGGTCCCGGTGCACGATCCCATGGCGATGCGCCGCAGCGAGGGCTTCCGTCACCTGGGCGGCGGATCGAAGCGCCTCACTCATCGGCAGTGCGCCACGCTGGAGGCGGGCGGCGAGCGTTTCGCCCTCGACGAGCTCCATGACCAGGAATTCCGTGCCTTCGTGCTCTCCGACGTCGTGCAGCGTGCAGATGTGGGGATGATTCAGCGTCGAAGTTGCGAGGGCCTCGCGCTCGAATCGCTTGCGGCTTTCGTGATTTGCCGCGACATGAGCCGTCAGGCGTTTGAGGGCAACGATGCGATTCAGCCGCGTGTCTCGCGCTCTGTAGACCTCGCCCATGCCGCCAACGCCGATGAGCGAGAGGATCTCGTATCGACCGAGGCGAGCTCCAGGTTCGAGCGTGGCCGTTCTCGCCTCCGCAGCCAACGCCTGGAGCACGTCCGTCAGAATCGCGGGATCGAGTGGTCCCGGAAACGGACCGGACGAGTCGTCCACTTCGAGATAGGGCCTGACATCCTCCACCCGGACGCCTTCGGCGCGGCACGCCTCTTCTAGTGCGTCGGGCGGCGCGCGCAAATCGAGATCGCGTACACGATCGAGCACGGCTCCAATGTGCCGCCAGGTGTCCGCGTCGAGCCGGCCCCGATCGTCGCTCATCGATTGATCAATGCAGCGCCTGGTAGAGGAACGCACGCGCTTTGTGCCAATCGCGTTTCACGGTACGTTCCGAGACGCCGAGCGCGACGGCGATCTCATCCAGTTCAAGCCCTGCAAAGAAGCGCATCTCCACAACCCGCGCCTGCCGAGCGTCGAGCGTTTCGAGTTGTGCCAGCGCTTCGTCAATCGCGATGACATCGACAGGTCTCATGCGGGCCGGGTTCAGTCGATTGTCGATCCCCGAGTCGAGAGGCACCGGCACGCCCGCGTCGCGTTTGCGGGCGTGTCGACGGCGAACGTAGTCGACGATGACATCGCGCATGGCGCGCGCTGCCAGGGCGAGAAAATGATGGCGATCCAGCACGTGCTGCGACGAGCGCTGCGCAAACCGGGCATAAACTTCGTGGACGACCACGGTCGGTACAAGCGTCTGCCCCGTCCGGAACTGGTCGAGCTGACGGCGCGCCAGCGAACGGAGGTCGTCGTACACGAGCGTAAATAACACGTCCATAGCGGCGGCGTCGCCGTGCCGCCAGGCGGTCAGCAATTCGGCCATTTCCGCGGGCGTCTCGGCCGGGCGCGTCTCCTCGGCCGGCGCGCTGCCGGATCGCTCCGCGGGCGGATCCGACTCAGGTGCTGTGTCCATTTATTTTATTGCTCGTCAGCGATTATTACTAATCAGCGCCCCGCTTGAAAGCTCTCCTTGGAAGATGCACAATTCGACACCGGTCCTTATTAGAACGTCTTTGGCGCTTGCAGCTGGGCTAGGACTCCGATCAAGTGCCTGCATTTCGAATGCGGATATTATACTGTCGAGCTTGCTGACTCGGAGTGCACCCATGCGTTCCTTTCTCGGTCGATACGTGATCGCCATCGTTGATCAAAAGTCCGGCGTCGAACGGCGTGCGACGGTTTCCGTTGGCCCGGTGCTCGCCGTGGCCGCAGTAATCATCGCGCTGCCGCTGCTCATCTTGTTCTGTGCCGCTTGGCAGACCAAGGGTGTTGTGCAGGGGCTGTATGCCAGTCACCTTGCCCTCGAACTCGAAGCGGCGAACTATCGTGTCGCCATCGAAGCGCTCACCAGACAGATGGGGTCAGAGCAGACCACTATGGCTGCCCTCCCAGCAAATTCCGCGGGGTCATCAGCATGGACTCGACTCAATCCGGTGGATGCGACGCCCATGTGGCGGAGCAGGCCAGCCATGCCCACAGCGTCCCAAGAGTCGAGCGTTCCCGCGGCACTTGTCGCGGTCCGGCGTGCAGCCGTTGGCGGAAAGCGCGGCGCAAATGGGGCGGTCGACCGGGGGGCCTTCCTACAGGCGCTCGCCAGATCTGGCCACCTCCGGATATTGGCCGAAGACGCAGCCGCCGCGCTGGCGCGAGCGGTGGAAGCTGACGCGAGATTCCGCGCCGCAGAGCAGCCCTTGCTCCCGGAGGTGCGGAAAGTGGCAGCGGTACCGGCCGCTGCGCCCTTCGCTGAATCGCAGCAGCGTTCGCGGACACCGGCGTCGACCCCGGCAGACGTCGAAGACGCCATCCGGGAGGTGATCTCCCAATATGTCATCGGATTGGAGAGCCAGAGCGTGCCTGCTCTCAAGCGTGTGTGGCCGTCGCTTGGCGGCAGAGAGGAGCGCGCAATACAAAGAGAGCTCGAGAACGCCCGTATCGTTGAGACGGGGTTCAAGGACCCACGAATCACCATCAACGGAGATACCACCACGGTTACGGGCTTTCGCATGCACAGTCTCGTGACACAGGATGGCCAACGATTGTCCAGCGTGACGAAGACGACGATGACTCTTCGACGTAACGGCAACGTATGGACGATCGAGCACATCGTGAACGAGCAGTGACGGTCCGCCTGCCTTGACCCTCGTTCGCCTTCAGCTTCGACCAGTCAAGTCGGAGATCAAGGCTCAAGGCTCAGGGCTCAGGCAAAAACCCTCGACCACATGCTCGAAGATCTTGCCTGAGCCTTGAGCCCTGAGCCCTGTCCATCGTCGTGATCATCCTTCGGCTCGCCTGCGCCTTGCTTGTGCTCGTGGTCGCGCCAGCCTTCATTGAATTGACGGAACTGACGGACACGACGGCACAACCGAACCAAGTGCGCGGATGGCCGTCGATTGCCGCCGAGACCAGGCCGTGGACGCGGTGGTGGTGGCAGGGGAGCGCGGTCGAACGAACGTTCCCTCACATGCGCAGCTGCAGGCGCTCGCGGCGGCCGGAATCGGCGGCGTCGAGATCACGCCTATCTACGGCGTTCGCGGCGCGGAAGACCGCTTCATCCCGTATCTGTCGCCGCAGTGGATGGCAATGCTCGACCACACGCTGCGCGAAGCGGCCCGCCTGAAGTTGGGCGTGGACATGGCGACGGGAACGGGCTGGCCATTCGGTGGACCGTGGGTCGGTGACGACACGGCGCCGCGGTCGCTCGTCCACAAAACGTGGACGCTCACCGGCGGCGAGCGTCTGACCGAGCCGGTCACGCTGCGCCAGACACCGCTCGTCCGCGCCATCGGCAACCAGATTCACATCGTCAACGAAGGCGCGCCCGGAGATCCACCGCGTGGCGCCGCGACACAGGCGCCGGTGATCCGGCCCGAATCGCGCGCCATTGAGATTGCCGATCTGGTCGAGCCGGTGTCGGCCAACCGCAATCTGCAGGCGTTGGCGCTCGAGCAGGTGAAGTATCCGCGCGACTTGCCGCTCACGCTGCTGATGGCCTACTCCGACGCGGGCGACGCTTTGGATCTGACCTCGCGCGTTCAGGCAAACGGCAGCCTGGACTGGATTGCACCGTCGGGCAGGTGGTCGCTCTATGCGATTTTCGCCGGATGGCACGGCAAGCTCGTCGAGCGCGCGGCTCCCGGCGGCGAAGGGAATGTCATCGATCATTTTTCGGCGGACGCCATCAGGAAGTACCTGTTGCCCTTCGATCGCGCCTTCAAGGGACAGAGCCTGGACGGACTCCGCGCGTTCTTCAACGATTCCTACGAGGTCGACGATGCGACGGGGGAGGCGGACTGGACGCCGCGCTTGCTCGAGGAGTTCGAGAAGCGCCGCGGCTACGATCTGCGGCAGCACCTGCCACAACTCCTCGGCAAGGGCACCGACGATGTCAGCGCGCGCGTGCTGGCGGACTATCGGGAAACAATCTCGGACCTGCTGCTCGACACGTTCACGACCGAATGGGCATCGTGGGCGCGACGCCACGGACGTCAGGTGCGCAACCAGGCGCACGGATCGCCCGCGAGCATCCTCGACCTGTATGGCGCGAGTGATATGCCCGAGACCGAAGGCGCCGAGATTCAGCGGTTCAAGTGGGCGACGTCCGCCGCGCACGTCGCCGGACGCCGACTCGTGTCCGCGGAGGCCGCAACCTGGCTCGGCGAGCACTTTCGGGTGCGGCTGGTGGACGTCAAGGCGGCCGTCGATCAGTTCTTCGTCGCCGGCGTGAACCACATCGTCTATCACGGAACGGCGTACTCGCCTCTCGGTGATGCGTGGCCGGGCTGGCAGTTTTACGCCAGCGTCGAGTTCAATCCGCAGAATGCCTGGTGGGACGATTTCGCCGCGCTCAACGCGTACGTGGCGCGCGTCCAGTCGTTCCTGCAGTCGGGACGGCCCGACACCGACGTTCTGGTGTACTACCCCTTCTACGAATCGCTGACGGTTCGCGGGCCGTCGCTGCTCTCGCATTTCGGCGGCGCTGCGCCGCCGTCCCGCGGCACGACTTTCGAAAAGGCGGCCGAGACCCTTCAGGCGGCGGGCTTCACCTACGACTTCGTCTCCGATCGTCAGCTGAGTCGAACGCGAACCGAGAACGGCCGGGTCACGACAGAAGGCGGGACGTCATACCAGACGGTCGTGCTGCCCGCGTCTCGTTACATTCCTCTCGAAACCATGCTGCAGATTCTGGAGCTCGCGCGTGCAGGCGCAACGGTCGTGTCGCTGGGGAGCTGGCCGTCCGACGTCAGCGGACTGGCCGATCTCGACGCCAGGCGCGCGCGGTTCAAGGCCGCCGTCGATGCCATTTCGTTTGGCCCGGCCGATGGGGAAGGCATCCGCGAAGCGGCGATCGGCCGCGGTCGCGTGCTGCAGGGAAGTGATCTCGGCCGTCTTCTCGCGCGCGCCGGCGTGCGGCGAGAGCCGATGGTCGATCGCGGTCTTCAGTTCGCACGGCGCGTCGACGCGCTGGGCCGCGTCTACTTCGTCAGCAATCCACGTGACCGCGCGATCGACGAATGGGTCCCGCTCGACAGCCGCGCTGCCGCGCTGATGGCGTTCGATCCAATGACCGGCCGCCACGGTGGCCTGAGCGTTCGCACCAGCGGAGACGTGCGCGAGGCCTATCTGCAGATACCAGCCGGCGGCTCACTAATCCTTGCCGAATCCCCCGCAATGGCGCGCGCGTCGTTCGACGCGTACCGAACCGCTGGTGAGCCCATCGCCGTTAACGGACCGTGGACGGTGCGCTTCCTGAAGGGCGGGCCGCGACTGCCGTCACAGCGGGTGGTCGATCGGCTCGTGTCGTGGACCACGTTCGGCCAGGACGCGGAGGTCTTTTCCGGCACCGCCGCCTACACGCACGACGTTTGCGCACCCGACGGTACGGAGCGAGCAGTGGCAGCTCGACCTCGGCCGTGTCGCCGAGACCGCGCGGGTCAGCCTGAACGGGCAGAATCTGGCGACGCTCATCGGGCCGCCGTATCGAGTGGTGCTGGACGGACCGCAGCTGCAGGCGACGAACACGCTCGAAGTGTCGGTGACGAACCTGTCGGCCAATCGCATCAGGGACCTCGACGTACGCGGCGTGGCGTGGAAGAAGTTTTACAACGTCAATTTTCCCGCGCGCCTTCCCGAGAACCGCGGGCCCGACGGCCTGTTCTCGGCCGCGCGATGGGAGCCGCTCGAGTCGGGTCTCCTCGGTCCGGTGACGCTCACGCCTCTGGCGGTCGTCAGGTAGCACCAGACGCCGTCTCATAATGCTGTCACGAGGCCACGGTACAACACGATGCCCACGATGACACGATGTTCACGATGGATCCAGAGAGGTTCCTTCGTGCCCATCGCGTCATCGTGTTCATCGTGATCCATAACCGTCCTCGCGTTCGACCTGGTCTTGGTTCATGAGACCGGCTCTAGCGCACCAGCCATATCTCGGCGTTCCGTTTCGAACGTACAAGCTCGAAACGCCAAACGGCCGCAAGAACATGAAGGCCTCCCTTTCCCCACCGCGTTCACCCGAAATAACCTTCGCCGTTCGACCCTGACTTCCAGTCCAAAACGAAAAACGCTTCGCCCAAACCTCCTCCGCAGGTGGGAAACCGGCCCTTCTCGGCTGGCACCGCCTATGCCTCTCTGGTCGACAACAACGAGCGTCGCTACCAGGAGCCATGGATGGACCGCAGCCTTCTCGAATATCGCCCCGAGATCGAAATCTTCGAAACCGCGGATCACACGGACAACACGGATCGGGATAGTCCGGTGACGACGCTCGACCGGCAGGCCGGATTGGCGGCAGCCGAGGAGATGCAGCACGCGGCGGAACTGCTCGATCGCGTCGACGAAGGCGAGCTCGAAGGCTATCTCCTGGAACTGATCGACCACGCGGGCGGCACGGTCGATCGGCCGGCGCGTAACGCGCTGGCCTCGATCCTCGGGCGCGCGGCACGGCGCCTGGTACGACCGACTGGTGCGCCGCCGATCGCGTCGGCGGGGCGAGTCTTCGGCCTCGAGCTCGAAGGGCTCAGCCCGGAAGACCAGGCGTTCGAGGTCGCTCGGCATTTCATTCGCTTTGCCTCCGAGGCCGCGCGCCGCGCGGGCCGCGCAGCCGATGCGGGCTCGCCGCAGGCCGGGGCGATCCGCGCCGCAACATCGGCCGCGCGAACGTTGGCACCTGGCCTGATGCCAGCGCTGACCGGCGGCGACAAGTCCACGGGTGACTGGGTTCGCCGCGCGAACCAACTCATCGTCTTCAACCCTTAGCCCCGCGGAATGGAAGCTGGGGTCGTTCTCTCAGTGAAGGAGCCTGCAATGCATGACATCGATCGCACCCAGTTGGAATATGGATCGGAGCTGCCAGGATTCGAGGCCGAGCGGTTCGACTACGAAGGTCGAATGGGCCACCGAAAGCGGCGCCGTTCTCAGCGAAGCCGACGAGTACGAACTGGCCAGCGAACTGCTCGGCGTGTCCAGCGAGGAAGAGCTCGACCAGTTCCTCGGCGGCTTGATCAAGAAAGTCGCGCAGGGGGCCGGCAAGCTGTTTCGCGGGCCGGTCGGGCAGGCCGTCGGCGGCGTGCTCAAGGGCGTGGCCAAGAAGGCACTGCCGCTGGCGGCGGTGCACTCGACGCCTTGGGACCGCTCGGCGCCAAGATCGGCAGCGGCGTGGCGGCGGCCTCCGGCGACGCGCCCGGCCTGGAAGGCGAGGCGGCACAGGAGGACGCAGTTCGAAGGCGCCAAGCAGTTCGTCCGCCTGGCCGCCGACACGGTGAAGAAGGCGGCAGCAGCACCGGCATCGGCCGACCCGCGCGCGGTCGCGAAGTCTGCCGCGGTCAGCGCCGCGCGACAGCTGGCCCCTGGCCTGCTGAAGAACGGCGGCGGTGGACAGCATGGCCGCTGCGGGTGGCCGCCGACAGAGCGGTCGCTGGGAGCGCCGCGGCAACAACATCGTGCTCTACGGTGTGTGAGGCTGCGCGAGCGCACCATGACACCGTTTGCTGCCTGGATGCTGGCGCAGGAGGCGCGGGCCCTGCTGACCCGTCTCGAACGCGTGAAGCCGTTCGCGCTGCTCGAGCCGATGGTGCCGGCCGCCAACCTTCTGCCGCACACGCAGATCGCGATCGAGCGTCATCTGGCGGTTGGGCGTCGCGACCTCGAGCGTGCGGTTCGGGCGTTCCTCGCCTGGCTGCGTGATGTCGGGCGCAGCGCCAGTGCGGCGCAGGCACAGCGTCGCTTCAGCTTTCTGCGGCTGCAGTTCAACGCGGCCCTGACGCAGTTCGATCTGTTCAGCGACGTGATCACGCAGCGCAGCGAACACGAGTCCGGTGTCTGGCTCTCGGGGCTGGACGTGGTGGCGGCCGATGCGCTCGACGCTGCCCGGCGGCTACTACGAGCGTGCCGCCGATCGTCTGCTATCTCGACCGCGGTGCCGGCGCCGCGATCCGCCGCGCGCGCACGCGACTGCCGGGCGGCGGCGACAACCCGGTGGCGGTCATCCGCGTGCCGCGCGAGCGCATGGTCGGCAGCGGCATCGCATCGTCGCTGGTCCACGAGGTCGGCCACCAGGCGCGCGGCGCTGCTCGACCTCGTGCCCTCGATCCGCCCGCTGCTGCGAGGTCTGCAGGCGGCCGACGGCCCCGACCGCAGCGCCTGGCAGCTGTGGGAGCGCTGGATCTCGGAGATCGTCGCCGACTTCTGGGCCGTCGCGCGGGTCGGCATCGCGTCGACGCTGGGGCTGATGGCGGTCGTCAGCCTGCCGCGCGCCTTCGTCTTTCGCGTCGATCTCGACGACCCGCACCCGGCGCCCTGGATCCGCGTGATGCTGAGCTGCGCCATCGGCCAGGCGCTCTATCCGCACCCGCAGTGGGCCCGCTTCGCCGCGCTGTGGGCATCGTTCTATCCGCTGCAGGGCATCGCCGCCGATCGCGCGCGTGCTGTTCGGCCGCCTGCGCGCCACGATGCCGGCCTTCGTGACGCTGCTGATGCAGCACCGGCCGCGCTCGCTGCGCGGTCGCACGCTGGCCGAGGCGCTGGCCACCGACGAGCGACAGCCGCGGCGCCTGGCGCAGCTCTATCGCGACTGGTCCGCCGCGCCGCAGGCGATGTACCGCGCGTCACCGTCGCTGGTGTTCGCCGTCATCGGGCAGGCGCGCGCCGGACGGCCGCGCCAGCCCCGAAGACGAGGGCCACCTGCTGGCCAAGCTGCTGACCCACTGGGCGCTGGCGAGCACGCTGCAAGAGGCCTCGTTCTGTGCGCGCGATGCCGCCGTGCAGCGCCACGAACATCGAATGACAGTCCACCAAGGAGATTGAGATGGCTAGCAAGATATCCTGTTCCGAAGAGCACGCGCCCGGGATCGATCACCGTCACGGTGACCGACAGTCGGCGGCGCCGGCGGTGTGCTGAGCGGCGCGCTCGTGAACCTCTATCGCGCCCCCGCCGGCACGACCGCGACCAAGTTCAACGCCAGGGCCTGGGAGCGCCGACGAGACGGCCTGGCTTCAGACCGGTCGCACCGACAGCGAGGGCAAGGTCACCTTCGCCGGACTCGAGCCGGCGCTCTACGTCGTGAAGTACGAGCACCACCCGCAGACCGCCGGCGCAATGCGTGGAGGTGGAGTCCGGCTGCGCCGAGTCGGTGTGCTTCCGCCCGCAGCTGCGGGTCGATCCGAAACCACGTTCCAGAACGCCGACTGCCAGGACATCCCCTGTCCGCAGCCGAAGGTCGGCGACCGTGTGTACACCACGGTGTGCTTCGACCAGTCCGACACGCTGAGGCCGTATCGTGAACCTGCAGCTGCCACCGGGAGCGACCCGCGTGCGCGACGACAAGTTCAGCTTCACGATGCCGGTCCGAAACGCCGGGCCGCAGGAGCTGAAGATGGCGCTGCAGTTCGCGCCGCTGCGGCACGCCGCCAGGCGGCCAGCGGCCGACGCCGCAACCGGCGAGCTACGAGCTCGTCTGACGCGGCTTCGACGCCGACGAGCGCGAGCCGACGCCGATCGCCGGCACCGTCAACGTCTCGCTGACGCCGCACCGAGACCGAGCCCACATCGGACCTGCGGCTCTGGGGCGCGATCCGCGCCAGCACCGAGGCCGCTGTCGTTCGACAATACCTGCGCTTCATGGACCTGCTGTTCTGCGCCGATCGCACGACGATCAATCCGTCGACGCCGGGAAGGCATTCAGCCAGCTGCTGCAACGGCGCTTTCTGCCGTTCACCGACACCGATGCCTATCGCGTGCTGAAGGCGGCGACCGAAGCCTTCGTGATCGTGAACTGCGGCGTCTTCACCGGCGACACCGTCTTGACGGCGAATCCGGCGTGCTGGCCGACCTGCGTCGACTACCTCGATCGGCGCGACCTGCCGAGGCCCGGACCGCGAGCCCTACCTCGAAAAGGTCGACGGCCTGCGCATCCTGCCGTACCTGGCGATCATCCGGCGCAAGCTGCCCGACGTGCCGATCAACGACGCGATCCGCGGCAGCGACCGCGCGACGAGCCGATCTCTGCGACGGCTTCATCCGCGAGAAGCTCCGCAACCCCTGCCTGCTCGAGCTGATCTGGTCGTACTGGCACGAAGAGGGCATGCAGGTCCAGACGATGAACGCGATCACGCGGCGCTTCCAGAACATCCGCGGCCCGGGCCGACCCGACCCGCTGGCCAACATCGAAGTCAACCCGCTGCGGCCGCTGAACAACCTGCTCTGGGGCTACATCCAGGACGAGCAGCACCGGCTCACGCGTGGCGCGGCGCAACGGCGAGTACGACCACCAGTACGGGCTGCGCCTCGAAGGCCGCGCGGTGCAGGGCGTATCAGCCGGCCGACTCGCGCTCCAAGTTCATCGAGGCCTTCCACCACCTGCTGCGGCTGTGCACGGTGTTCTACAAGCAGGACGACGACACGACCGTCAAGGCCGACGCGTTCGGCGTGCTCAACGCGCTGAAGGAAGTGCACCTGATCCTGTCGCAGGGCGCGCACAGCCAGTTCGGCGACCTGCCGCCGACGGCGCGGATCGAGATGCTGATGCAGCAGTGGCTGCTGTCGCGGCCGGAGTTCCGCGAGTTCCTGCCGACGCGCGTGATGGTGGCCTACCCCGAGCCGTGGATGGACCGCGTCGATGCGATGAAGACGCTCCAGGGCTGGACCGACACCAGCGTGATGCACTTCCACAACCTGGCGGTGTTCGGCGAGCAGATCCTGCTGTCGATCCGCTACGGCGCGTGGAGCGTCGTCGTCGAGCCGACGCAGGCCTTCAACTTCGCGCGCTTCTGGCGGCCGCAGATCCAGGGCTACATCCACGCCTACCGCGCCGCCACCGGTGTCGAACTCGGCGCCGAAATCGTGGACTCGCGCGTCGACGCCACGCTGCCCGTCGGTGCTGCTGCAAAAGCGCCTCGTCGCCCAGCAACGGAGCTTGTGACGTGAAGCGGACATGCTCGACTTCACGTCATCGCTGTACCTCGGCCTGCGCCACGGGAGCACTTCGCTCGAACCCTGGGACGCGCTGACCTCCGGCCGCCCGGCCGCCTTGCAGGAACCATGCGAGGCGCGCGCCGCGGCGGGCGAGCTTGGCAGCGCTGGTCGGCTGTGCGGCAGGGACGCTGCTGCCGTCGACCTTCCACCTGTTCTGGGATCTGCTCGGCGTGCTCAGCCGCGAGCCGATCGAGATCTATCATGGACGCCGCGACCTACCCGATCGCACGCTGGAGCGCCGAACACCGGGCCGGACAAGGGCGTGCCGCTGTTGCCCTTCCCGCGCCACGACGCGACGCAGCTCGCGCGGCTGCTCGGCCGTCGCCGTGGCGCGCGGCCGCTGGTGCTGTGCGACGGCGTGTGCCCCGGGAGCGACAGCCAGCCTCCGCTGGCGGACTATGCCGCGCTGGCACACCGCCACGGTGGTTGGCTGGTGATCGACGACACCCAAGGCTTGGGCGTGTTCGGCCACAGCGCGTCACCGGCGGCGCCGTACGGGCTTGGCGGCGGTGGCTCGCTGCAGTGGCATGCCATCGGCGGCGACCATGTTGTCGTCGGCTCCTCGCTGGCCAAGGGATTCGGCGTGCCAGTGGCGTTGCTCGCCGGCAGTCGCTGCGCTTCTGCGGCGCTTCGAACGCGAGAGCGTCAGCCGCGAGCACATGAGTCCGGCGTCGATGGCCGTGATCTACGCCGCACGACATGCGCTGGCCGTCAACTGGAAGGACGGTGACCGCCTGCGGCTGCGCCTGTGGCGAGCGGTGCAGCGATTGCGCGATGGACTCGGCGCGCTCGGTGTCGCGACCCAGGGCGACGCGTTCCCGGTGCAGACGCTGGCGCATCCGGGCATCGACGCGCGACGGCTTCACCGCGAACTGCTGCACAGAGGCGTTCGGACGGTGCTCCATGGCGACCGCGGCAGCGGGGCACGACTGAGCTTCATCGTCAACGCAGATCACTGTGCGGCTCACATCGATCGCGCCGTTGCGCAGCTGTCGCTGGCGCTGCGGGCCGTTGGTGACAGCGCGAACGCGGCGTCGCTGTCGGGGTTCGAGGCCGTGCGCTGGAGGTCGAGTTACGAGCGTCGTTGATCATTTTCATCAGGAGACGACCATGCGAGAAAAAAACTGCCAATGCCCAAAGTGTCGCGGCGCCCGCCGCGCCGAATACGAGGAAGAGGCCACCTTCAGCGCGAGCGCAGGCGAAAATCCGTTCAGCGAAGCTGAAGAGACCGAGCTGGCGATGGAGCTGCTGTCGGTGTCGAGCGAAGAAGAGCTGGACCAGTTTCTCGGCAAACTGATCAAGGTGGTGTCGGTTCGGCGGTCGGCAAGATCGCGGGACCGCTGGGTGGTGCACTCAAAGGGCTTGGCGAAGAAGGCGCTGCCGTTTGTCGGCGGCGCGCTCGGCTCGTTCATCCCCATCCCCGGTGTCGGCACCGCCGTCGGGTCGGCGCTCGGCAGCGCAGTGAGCAAGGCGCTCGAGGCGGAACTCGTCGGCCTCGAGCTCGAGGAACAGGATTTCGAGATGGCGCGCCGTTTCGTGCGCATTGCCGGAACGGCGGCGCAGGAGGCGGCACACTCGCCAGCATCTCCAGACCCACAAGCCGCCGTGCGCTCGGCTGTGCTCAGCGCGGCACGACATCACCTGCCGAAACTCGACAGCGCGAGCTCAGGCCGCTGGGTGCGGCGTGGCAACCAGGTCGTTATCCTCGGCGCGTGAGCCGCTCGCCGGAGGCCCATCATGACCAGAACCGACTTCGACATCGAGCCCTTCACGTTTCGCGACATGACCCCGCCGAGGCTTCCCCCTGGCAGACCGGGACGACGGCGACGGCCCGAGCGCTACGAGTTCGAGACGCTGGACTTCGAATCGCCCGCCAGCACGCCGACGCTGCGCCTGGGTTCACGCGGCACAGCGGTCATCGACCTGCAGACCCGGCTCGCCACTGCTGGCTTCAGTGCGGGCACGGCCGACGGGATCTTCGGTGCGCGCACTGATGCTGCCGTGCGCTCGTTCCAGGGCGCCCGCGGCCTCGGCGTCGACGGTGTCGTCGGTCCGCCGACATGGAGCGAATTGATCGGGACGACCGCGCCACGACCCGCGCCAAGCACGGGATCGCCGCAGCCTGCACCCGGATCTGGCAGCCTTCCGGCCGCCTGGAGCAATGGCCCCGTGAACCCGCCGACGTGGTACCCGTCGATGCTGAGCCACAGCTCGATCCAGTGCGGTTCGACATCGATCCCGGTCGGCCTGCAGCCCGAGTCCGTGAGCCAGGGCTGGACCGCTCGCACGCAGCGGGTCGCGAGCATCATCGGCGGCCCCCCGTTCAATTGGACGCGCAACGTCGAGGGAGGCGCAGAGCGCCCGACTGTGCCGAACTTCCAGCTCCAACCATTACTGCGGCCGAGCGATCGACGCGTTTCCGCCCGGGGTGCTCTACGGCGAGGTCGCAACAGGCAACGGACTGCGCGAGGGCTGGCGTCTGGCCAACTGGGCCGCGCACAACGCACAGGCGCAGAACATCAGCGAGGTGATCTTCTTCGACCGCATCTGGACCGTCGCCCGGAGCGCTGAGGGCTGGAGGCCTTACACGAACCCGATGGGATCGGGGAACTCGCTCCAGCACCGCGATCACGTGCACATCAGCGTTTACTGACGTCATCTCTGCTTGAACCGCTCGCTGGAGACCGATCATGGCCAGATCCGACTTCGACATCGAGCCCTTCACATTTCGCGAAGGGCAGCGGAGGTGGGAGGCCGAGCGCGGTCGCGGCCCGGTCCAGACGCGCGCGAACCGCGCGATGCCGCGGCGGCGACTGCCGCCCGGCCGGCGCTGGCCAGGAGCGATTCGCTTCATTGAACCAGCGGACTGCTGTGCCTGTCCGGCGCATCGCCCCGAGTTGGACACTGACGGCGAGCTCTACGCGTTCGAGACGTTGGATCTCGAATCGCCCGCCAGCATGCCAACGCTGCGCCTCGGCTCGCGCGGCTCCGCGGTCATCGACCTGCAGCGCCGGCTCGCCACGGCTGGCTTCAGTGCCGGCACGGCCGACGGCATCTTCGGTTCGCGCACCGACGCTGCCGTGCGCTCGTTCCAGCGCGCGCGCGGCCTGGGCGTCGACGGGGTCGTCGGTCCGCAGACATGGGGTGAGTTGCTCGGGACGACGACGGCGCCACAACCCGCGCCGAGCACGGGATCGCCGTCGGACCCACAGGTGACGATCCCCTCCGGCGTGGTCATCTCCGCCAACGCGGTACGCGTGCTCGAGGACATCCTGCGTGCGGCCGGGCTCACGCGCGCGACCGTCACCCGTGGGCGCAGCACTGTCGGACTGACCAGGCCCGGATCATGTACGAGCTCATCGAGCGCAATGGCGTGAGCTACGCGAAGAACCTTTATGGTTCGAGCGGCGACAAGGTCATCGACGAATACGTCGCCGGCAAAGGCCGCCGGCAAGAGCGCGACCGCCATCAAACTTTCGATGGAGAGCAAGATCAAGCAACTGGGCTGCCAGAACGTCTCACATCACTGCAGCGACAGCTACGATGTCTTCGACGTCGCGCCCACATCGATCAGCGACAGCTCTGCCTTCAGGCGCGCGCTCGATTCAGCAGTGTTCAGCGGCGCAATCAAGATGTACATCGCGCCGCCGGAGGATCCTGCCTTTCACATCGAGATCGCCCTTGCTCCGAGTCCCGGCGAGCTTCGCGGGTGGTGAGGACGCATGATCATCGACTGCCATTGCCATGCCGGTCTCGGCGATGGCCTTACCGGCCCCTGGGACACGGCTGCGCCGATTGGCCGCTATCTGCGTCGCTGCGCGCGCGCGGGCATCGATCGCAGCGTGATCTTCGCCGCCTTCCACTCCAACTACGCGCGAGCGAACCGCGAGGTCGCGCGCCTCGTCGCGAGCCGGACCGACCGACTCTATGGGTTTGCGTTCGTGCACACGGCGCGCGATCGCGGGCGAGTGCACGAGATGGTGCGCCAGGCGGTGGAAGAGTATGGGTTCGTCGGCATCAAGGTACACCGGCACGACGCGCGCATCACTCGCGAGGTCTGCGAAGCGGCACGCGAGTTCGGCCTGCCTGTGCTCTACGACATCGTGGGCGAGGTGCCGGTGCTCGAGCTGCTCGCCGAGCAGTATCCCGATGTCGACTTCATCATCCCGCACCTGGGTAGTTTTGCCGACGACTGGGGCGCGCAGCTGGCGGTGATCGATCAGCTCGTGCGGCACGCCAACATGCATGCCGACAGTTCTGGCGTGCGCCGCTTCGACCTGCTCGAACAGGCGGTGCGGCGTGCCGGTGCGAGGAAGCTGCTGTTTGGATCCGATGGCCCGTGGCTGCATCCAGCGGTGGAGCTGGCCAAACTGCGACTGCTTGAACTGCCGGCCCACGACCAAGCGTTGATGCTCGGAGGGAACTTCCTGCGGTTGATCGGAAGTGTCAACGCGCGGCGCGCCGATTGGCACGCCGGATCTGCAGCGCCCTGTCGGTGACGCCGAGCCGTGTGGCGGCGCGTTGCAGGCTGCCGCCTTCCTGCTCGAGCGCCACCTGTGTCGCCAGATCGGCGGCGATCTGACCGATCTCCTTGAGGCCAACGCCCAGTTCGACGGCGTGGCGGATCGCATCTTCGAAGCTGCGATCGGGCCAGCGAGGCCTCTGCGCAGGGACTGCAGGGCGCTCCTGCTCGGGCACATCGCCCACCGTGAGCGGACCGTTGCCGCTGTGCCGCTGGCACAGCCGGGCCACCACCTGTCGCAGGTCGCGCGCGTTGCCAGGGTAGTCGCGCGTCAGCAGGTACTCCCTGACTGCCTGGTCCATCTCCAGGCCGTCGGCGTGCGGCTCGAGCTGACTATGGAAAAACCGCGCGAGCGGCAGGATGTCGTCCTTGCGTTCGCTGCAGCGGCGGGGTCGTGCAGCGAACACCCGCGATGCGATAGTACAGGTCGGCACGGAAGCTCCCGTCGACTATCGCCGCCTCGAGATCGCGGTGGGTTGCGCAGACCAGGCGGAATTCGCTGCGCTGCCAGCTGTTGCTGCCCAGGCGCTTGTACTGGTGCTCCTGCACGACACGAAGCAGCTGCGCCTGCAACGGCAGGCTCAGCTCACCAACTTCGTCGAGGAACAACGTGCCGCCGTTCGCCAGCGCGAACGCACCGTCGCGCGGGCTGTCGGCGCCGGTGAAGGCGCCGCGCTCGTGGCCGAAGAACTCGCTGCCTGACAACTCGGGCGACACCGTCGTGCAGTCGAGCACCACAAACTCGCGCCGGTCCGGCCGGCCGTCGAGTTCATGAATCAGATGGGCGATCTGTTCCTTGCCGGTACCGGTCTCGCCAGTGATGAGCACCGACGCCTGCGTAAAGCGCGCCGCCTCGGCGACGTCGCGCAGCATGGCTCGCCAGACTGCGCTCTGGCCGGCAACCAGGGCGCGCACCGGTGCCGAATCGACCAACTGCTGGATGTCCCACCAGCGTTGCAGCCGGCAGACCACGTCATCGGCCGCAGCGGGCAGCGTTCGCCAATGGAGCAAGTCTGCAGCTCCTGCCTCGAGCACGCGCCACATCGTCGTCGTATCAAGCGCGGAGGGGTTGAGAGACACGGCGAGGACGTCCGAGGCCCGCGTCAGCTCGCGCAAGTCCTCGAGCACGTCGTCATCCGGCAGATTGAACACAGCGATGCCGAGCCCTTCGGGCTGCTGCGCGGCCGGACCCGTGGCGATCCCGCCACGCTCGATCAGAGCCGTGAGCTGCGAGCGAACGGTGTCGGGGATGGGGCTGAGAAACTGCAGCCAGGAAGGGATCGCCATGAGCCGTGCTGTTTACCCCGTTGACCGCGCGGCTCGCCACTCGCTCGAGACACGTGAGAGCCACCAATTGCTGACGTGGGTCCGATTGCGTGGAGCTCGGCCGTACTGCGGGCAGCTTCAATCTGAACCGCCCTGAACCCGAGTCGTCCGTGATTGGCCGAATCCTGCTACGTATTCAAAATGACCGTTCCTTCGAGATCGCGCCAACGGAGATCGGAACTGGTCACCATCCCGTACCCGGCGCATCCAAAACGCTGGAGTCGGGTCTCGTCGGTCTCTCACGCCTCTGGCAGTCGTCCGGTAGTTTTAGCGGACCAGCCACATCTCGGCGTTGTGCTTCGAGCTTGCGCGTTCGAATCCCGCGGCCTTAGCTCGTGTGCCGAGCTCTGCATACTGCACATCGCCGCGCATCAAAAAAAGAACGTCGCACGCGCGCAAATCGGCGCGCGTCGTCAGCACCTCGTCCGGGCGGATATCGTTGGGAATGAGTGCCGCGATCCCGAACGACACGCAGCCCTTGCGCCCGTTCGGCCAGCGGCCGTCCTCAGTGCCGGTCAGGCTCTTGCGCGCCCACCGCACGAAATCCTGCATGCTCGGAATGTCCTCCACCGGCCGTTGATACGCCAAACTGGCGACAAACCAGAACGCTCCCCGTGCGCCGGCAGCAGCCTGGATCGGGGCGGAGAGTGCCAGCGCCGCAGCCAGGATGATCACGCCCTCGGCGACTGCAGCCTGCGACATCCTCGAGCGCCTCACGAACACCGCGAGCCAGATCGCACACGGCAGCAGCCAGGGCAGCGCGAAGTACAGCGTGAAGTACCCGTGCTCCGGACGGACCGCGAGCAAGTGAAGGAGAAGGATCGGAGATAGCAGCACGAGCCCTGTCAGATACCTGATATCGAACACGACAAGCAGCGCGCATCCCAGCAACACCGGAAGAATATTCAGGTTGCGCAGCATTGCCTGCACGCGGTCGGCGACGAATGTCGCCGTCAGATGGTTCCACCCGTCTCCAGAAAAGTTATTGGCGAATGCGGTGAAGCCGGGGAACAGCCACGCCTTGATCAGAAACGATGACACGCTGGCAGCGAGCCCGGCGATCGCCAGCCCGGTCAGTAGCCGGGTGGATGCAGTCGATGCGACGTCCACGGTCCTGTTCCACCGCGATGCAAGCGATGCAGACGATGGCGGCATAGAACCCTCCGTCTTCCCGAACGAGAGGCAGCCAGGCCAGGCACAGTACGAACAGGAGGCGATAGTGCGCAAGCCATGCAGCGATCGCCAGCGACGCGATCGAGATCATCGCGATTTCGTAGTGAGGGTAAGAGGCCGCCTGGAAGAGTGCGTTGCTCAGCCCGCCAAGCACGAGCGCTGATGCCACTGCGACCATCCAGTCACGGCGCCGCATGTCGGAGCGCGCAACGATCAAGCAGAACGAGAGAAAGAACAATCCAAAGAAAAGCCCTTGGTGATAGGCAAATATCTCGAAACCCGTTGAAGCCGAGCAGTTTGGCAAACGGAGCGCCGAACAAAAATATGTGCGGGGAAAGATGATGTGCGTAAAAGCTGAGGTCGTTCACTCCTGATGGATTGTGGAGCAAGGGATCGGCGGATTCGAACAGATACGCCAGCCAGCCACTATCTTCGAGGTACCCGTCGATCGAGAAGTGCGTAAAGATCCAGCGGCTATGCGTCGCGAAGATCAGCGCGAAGATCAGCAGACGGACGCCACGGGCGCGATCGTGCCCAGGCCTAATCCCCTCACGAAGGATCGTCCCGAAGTGCCGAACTTTTCCTCGCGCTCCACGTCACTCGAGCCGGTAAACGATCGCCGTGCCCTGCCCGTCCTTCAGCCTTCCTAAAACCACCAGTGCCGGATGGGCTTGAAGATCGATTACCAGCTGTTTCTCCGATTTGTACGACGAGAGATGGACGATCACGTAGCTCACCCCAGTCCGTCGAAGGATCTCGAGGGAGGACGCGTCAGGAAACGATTGCAAACCGTCGAGCCGCCGGAGATATGAGGGCGGATAAAATCCGCTGTAGCCGTTGACGAGCTTCTGCCAATGGAACGTCGACATGTAGGTGTAACGCGCGTCTGGGCCTGGAACCGCATTCTTCAAGGGAACTGGAAACTCGGTCACGACTCCTGACGGGAGCCGCGCCAGGAACTCGTATACCGGTGGCGCAGTGTTTTCATACGCCACGAGCTGGAGCGGAGACACGGAATATTCGAGGAGCAGCACGCACGAAATCACTACCGCCAAGGCCCGACGGGCCGCCGGCGGAACCGCGTCATGCAGCGTCGCATAGCCCTGCGCCGCAAGAATGGCCAGGAAGGCAATCACGAAGATGCCGAAGCGGGCGGGAACGCGCAGCCCCGCGAAGCACGGGAACATGCTCATACAGAAAGCGATACATGTAGCCGTGGAATCCCAAGGACATCTCGAATGCGGCGACCAGCGCAATCAGATAGACGACAGCGGCTCTCGTGCGCGGCCGCGGGAAGACGGCGGCGATCGCAAGCAGCACCGCGACCAAGCCGGGGAACAGACGCCGCTCGGGAGGGCTTTCGAGCACGCCACCGTAGATCCTGTTATCAGGTGTAGCAACCAGGTAATCGTGCGGCTGCGCGCTGAATTTGGCGATCTCGTCAGTCGGTCGCCGGCCAACCTGCCTGCTGGCGGCCAGATACGGCAACGCGTAAAGGCTGCAGATGATCGCCGCCGCCGCGCCGCCGAGCGCGAGCGCGCCGAAGGCCCGCAGCGCCTGGGACCTTGGTAGGTATAGCAGCAACAGTCCGGCAACCAGCGGCAGGAGGGCTGCCAGGAAGACGCCATAGTAAACGCTCGAAAGCATCTGCAGCGCGACGAAGAGACCTGCCTGCAGTCCGTGGAGCAGGCGGCCGGACTCAATCGTTCGGTGGACCGCCCAGAGCGCCCACGGCACCCAAACGGTCCACTGCAGTTCCATGTGCATGTAGTGATCGAACCGGTACGGCGCGAACGCGAAGATGATGCCGGCGATCACCGCGGCGGCGCAATTTCGGGTCAGCCGCTCCACGAGCACGAACATTCCCACCGCGGACACGATCACGGCACCGAGGAGCAGGGAATTGTGGACGAGCACCGGAGGCACCCCGGCCCAGAGCAGCGGCGCCGCTACGAGACCCTCGACCACCATCGCATCCGAAAACGTCGCCGCGTGGAGTTCCGGATAGAAGATGTTCCCGTCGAAGATCGTCGATGGAGCGGATGCCAGCGCATGCGCAAACCAGGCGAGCCGCCACATGTTGAAGTACACATCCCAATGGTCGCTGGCATGTGTCGCGACGTAACGTGCCTGTGGCCAGGTCATGACCACGGTGAGCGACGTGAAAAGGAAGAGAATGGCAGCAAAGCGTGATGCTGCGGACGCGATCGGAAGGTGCTGCCGGGAAAAGCGCATGAGATGCCGGCTCAGCCGGAAACGATCGGGCAATCCAGCCTACAACAAGGCGGTGCGCCGCAGACCACGCTTGGCGTCGTAGAGATACAAAAGCAGTCCGGCGCAGCGTCCCCATGCGGCGCTCCTGACGTCTCGCCGGCGTGTGCGCCGGGCGACCACCATCGAGCCGATGCGCCGGATGCCCTCGAATTCCGCACTCCAGCAGATCGACCGGCGAAACACGCGACGGGGACCGCTATAACCGGTTGTCCCCACGTCGTGGAACATCACGATCCCACCCTCGACCAGTTTCGGCAGCCACAGTTCCGCGTCGAGCCGCACGGCCTCGTACCGAGTGATCTCCATCAATGAACAGCAACTCGACCGGACCGTCGAGTATGCGCGCCGCCTCCACCGATGTCATGACGAGCGGCTCGACCACATCGGCGAGGCCGGCATCCGTGAGGTTCGCACGGAACGCCGCAAGCGTCGTTGCGTCCGGATCCTCGCGTGAACCGGTATGCGGATCGACGGCGTAGACGCGAGCCGCGGCGAGGCGGGCACCGGCAGCCAGCCACACCGTCGATCGACCTTTCCACGATCCGATCTCGACGATGAGCCCCTTGCCCGTCGTGGCCGCGGCGGCCCGGAACAACGCGCAGCCCTGCGCGTCCGACAACCATCCGTCGATCGAGGCCGCAACCGGCCGCACCTCGTCACACGTCCGGATATCCACTTCACCTTCCTTATCGGCTCGGCCGCTCTGTCGCTGCCTGCGCCGCGCGACAGCATCGGGAGACGACGCGACGATCTCAAGCGGGCCCGTGCCTGCGCGAACATGGCTGGACCACTCAGCTCTGCTCGTTCCAATCGACGAGAACCAACGTGAGATCGTCACCCGGCGGTCGCCCGGACCATTTGTCGACTGTGTTCAGAAGATCGTCAGTCACACCCTCCGAATGCATTCCGGCCGCCGCTGAGAGCGACGCTTTGAGCCGCTCGAGTCCAAAGAGATCGTCGTCTCCATTGCACGCCTCGATCAGGCCGTCGGTGTAAAGGAGAAACCGATCGCCAGTGCGCAGGGACGCTTGCATTTCCGTGTAGGCGTGATTCTGGACAAAGCCAAGAATCAGCCCGTTCTGCTCGACTTCGTCCACCGCTCCATTTGCACGTGCCGAGCGCAGCATCGGGGGGTGCCCAGCGGCGCCATACCGAATCATTCGAGATCGAGTGTCGATGAAGAGATAGGCTGCCGTAACGTACTGGCCGGCAAGCCGTCCGCACAGCGTCTCGTTCATCCCCGCCAGCACCGCCGCAGGATTCTCGGCGTGATCTCTTTGCGCGGCGAATGCGACTTTGACCATTGAGGCGATTAGCGCTGCCGGCACTCCGTGGCCTGATACGTCGGCGACGAGAATGCCAAGTCGCTCGGTGTCGATCTCGAGGAAGTCATAGAAGTCACCGGCGACAGCAGTCATCGGGCGGTACCGTGACACGATCGTCAAGCCGCGGATGCGTGGCATCCCCTGCGGGAGGATCGACGACTGGATTTGCCGTGCGATGTCCAGCTCCCGGTTGATCGCGACCAGTTGCTGCGAGTCGGCGATCACGCGCCAAATCGCGACTGTGCCGAGACAGGCGATAAGGACCGTGAACCCAAACGGCTCCAGGTCTGGACCAGGGAATGCCAGCACTTTCAGCCCACGCAAGTTGTCGGCGACAGCCGCCACCGAAACGATCAGCGCCCCGATCCGAAGCGTCCGTAGCTCACGCGAAGGCGTCAGGCCCGGACGAAACATCCAGCCAATGACACCGACGAAGAACGCGATCGCGATAACGTTGTTTGCCGTGATCGCCGAGTGTGCCTGGTTGCGCATGGCGTCGGAAACGACGCCATAGACCGCAAAGATGGCCAACCCTATCGCGCCCGTGGTCCAGAAGCGACGCCAGGCAGGAAAGATGGCGCCCGCAAAGATCACGATGGGAATCGGAACGGCATAGGTCATCGCGGCATCGATGCGCTCCCAAACAACCGTCGGGACATCGAAGGAGAGGCGGACGATGGCGGCGCGTTCCAGGAGCCGGAAGCCGTACAGGAGCGAGAAGGCGCCGAGCCAGAGGAATGAGACGGCGCGTCGGCGTAGCACGAGGCCCACCACCAGGGTGGCCAGCGCCGTCAGCATCAGTAGCAGGCCGAGTACCAGACCGACCGCGTCGGCGCGCAGCATACCGCGCAGATCGGCGGGTGTGATAGGCATGACGTAAGCTTCCTCCATAGCTTACGCGGAGTTCTACTACCCGCGACTACGCGGCGCAGCCCGCTTCAATGACGCTGATCCCCGTGCGCCCTGGCGCCGGCGCCACTTGCCGCAGGGCAAACCCGGCGCGAGCAAGCAGAGCGCTGAATTCAGCGGCAGTGCGTTCCTTTCCGAGACCGAGCACCAACATGTGCACGTCCATCAACACCGCGCCCGGCTGATCCAATGGCTGGTCGGCAATGACGGCTTCCACGAGCACGAGGCGGGCGTCCTCACGCATCGCGCGCCGGCATGACCGAAGAATGCGCACTGCATCGTCGTCGTGCCAGTCGTGGATGACGCGGGAGAGCAGGTACAGGTCGCCACCGCGCGGAACCGCGTCGAACGCATTACCGGCGACGACGGTGCAGCGGGCGTCAACACCAGCGGCGGTCAACCGCGCGTGCGCCGCCTGCGTCACTTCGGGACGATCGAAGAGCGTTCCGCGCAGCGCAGGGTAGGCCGTCAGAATCGCCGTGAGCGTCACGCCAAACCCGCCGCCGACGTCGATCACATGCTGATAGCCGCTGAAGTCGTGCGCGCGCAGAAGATCCGCGGCTTCGACTTGAGACCGAGTCACCATGGATTGTTGGAATGCGACCAGCCGGTCGGGCGAGGCGGCGAGATAATCGAAAAACCCAGTTCCGTACACGTGTTGAAATGCCGCGCTGCCGCTTTGAGCCGAGTGCAACAGACCCGAGGCCGCGTGGTAGTACAAGTCGCCGCGGCTGAGAATGGCTCCGCGCAAAGAATCCTCGACACCCGACTGCAGGTAGCGGCCAGCGTCAGTGAGACCGAACGTGTCTTCGGCCTGGTAGAGCAGGCCGTACATCGCCAGGCCACGGAGAATGCGATAAAGGCTGGACGGGTCAGCACCCGCGGCGTCGGCGAGACGGTCCGCGGACTGCGGTCCGTTCGCGAGTAAATCAGCCAGTCCGAGGCGCGTTGCCACATACAACAGCTGCGTGCTGAGATATCCGTCCATCAGCCCCGTGACGAGATCGCGTGCTCCCGATGCGACAGTCATGCGTCAGCTCCACGACGAAAAGTGTCAAGCAGAGAAAGCATACGACGCGCGGCACAAATCGTGGTCTGACCAAGACGTCCGTCAGAAAGACGCTTTCCATAAAGCAGGGGGCGCAACTTGACGTGGGTGCGCGTGGGCAGCTGCCGTCCAGCCGGCAGAGCTCGACCCCTGCAGTTTTTTCGCAGGTGGTGTCGATTTGGCCTGCCGTGATTCGACTAGTTAATAGAGCCGGCGGGGGTCGACCGTCGTCAGAACAGGAATTGCACGCGACTGTCACATTTCCGTGTCCTCGATCGTTTTCCCCTTGGGAATCACGAGCGATGAAGGCCTAGCGAGCCCCTGCAAGGATGAGTCGCGGGAGCCGCGGCCACGGTCTGGGCCGGGCGCGCGGGTTTTAACCGGAGAAGAAGGGGCGATGACCGTTTTGAGACTGTGTTCCAGGAGACCGATTATCGTCCGCGTCGAAGGTCCTCTTCGCGTGCCCGTCAGTCGAGCGCTGCGTCGAGAAGTCCGCACGCTGCTTCGGCGCGGGGAGCGCGCGATCGTGGTGGACCTGGCAGAGGTGGCGAGAATCGACGCCGCGGGCGTGGGTGAGTTGATTAGGGCGTTCAACATGACGGCTGCCGTCGACGGCGCGCTGCGAATCGCCAACGCGAGCGCGTGGGTCCGGCAGATCCTGAAACTAATAGGACTCTTCGACCTGCTGAGCGGAGAGGTGCACGTCGAGCACCGCAACGCGCGGACGCGAGCGGAAAATGGTTCTTCCCGGACGGCGTGCGGCTGGACCTGACACCGCTCGAGAACTGAATAACGAGAACTGAATAATATGAGCGGAGGACTGATCATCATGGCACCAAGAGTCGACGTCACGAAGCACCCAGAGGCCGTGAAGGCCATGTACGGCCTGGAGCGGGTCGCGCGCGAGCGCGGCATCGAGCGGAAGCTGCTGCACCTGATCAAGACGCGCGTCTCGCAGATCAACGGCTGCGCGTACTGCATCGACATGCATACGAAGGATGCGCGTGCCGAAGGCGAGACCGAGCAGCGCCTGTACGGCCTGTCGGCGTGGCAGGAGACGCCGTTCTACACGCCCCGCGAGCGTGCCGCGCTGGAGTGGGCCGAGACGCTGACGCTGATTGCGTCCCACCACGTCCCCGACGAGCTCTACGCCCGCACGCGTGAGCACTTCACCGAAGCGGAGCTGGTCGGCCTGACGCTCGCCGTCATCGCCATCAACGGCTGGAACCGCCTCGCGATCCCATTCCGCGCCGAGGTCGGCTCGTATCAGCCAGGTACCGCCGAGGCCGCGGCGGCTGCGCCCGCGTCAACCTGATCCGCTTACCGCGGATGGGCCTCTTGGCTATGTCACGTTGCTCGAGGCTCTCTCCGCCATATGGCCCGCGGGGGCTCGTCCAAGAGTGATGGCGTTCGCCAGTTGAGCGCGAGGGCGATGGCGACGACGCCCACACCGAGGTGAGCAACTTCGACGATCCAACGAAATGGTCCCGGCATCAGCTGGGTTTGCGTCATGCCAAAGACCAAAGTCGCGAGCCCCCACGCCGTGGCAAAAAGGGCAAGGCTGTGACGGGTGGTTTTCCAAAAGGCGATTGCTGCCAGCGCCCACAAAGACAACACGACGCCGATACCGAATCTGATGTGCAGCACCGTTAATGACCGGGCATAGCCCAGCCAGAAAGCCAGGCCGAGCGCCAACGCAGCGCTTCCGCAGGCTCGGATCATGATGTTGAGCACGCGAGCAAAAACTTCCATATATGACACCATCTCCTTCGGAAGAGCCGCCGAGAGGATCAGTCGCATCGCGTCCCGGCGTCTCACATACATGACGCGCGAGACCCGCGCGATGTGACATGGTGTCTTGGTGTCTTTGCTCGATCGAGACAGGGCGTCGCCGCCGTCAGACGGCTTGCGGCCACCACCATCGGGCTTCCTTGGTCAGGAGATCGAAGAGGCCCGCTTTGCAGAGAAGTTCCTGAACGCGCGCGGGAGTGCTGACAATCCGCAGCACACAGTGCGCGCCCGCGGCCAGGTTGTACACCTGAACCAACTCGCCCACGCCGCCGGCGTCCAGGTCCGACACGGCCGCCAGATTCAGCTCTATTCGTCGAACGCCTCCGCGCTGGACGGCGTGCACCGCCGACTCCAAATCACGGCTGAGCGGGACGCGGAGGGGTCCACTGATGTGCAGAATCGAGACGCCGGGTGAACGTTCCTCTCGAACGCAAGTCATGTCGGTACGTCCCTTGACAGGGCTCGATGCGCGCATCAGCAAACCTGATTCCATCGTGAACACCTTGCACAGCGCAAATATTCCCTCAGCGCTATGTCATCTGTTGATGTCGCATTGAGCGGATTTCGAAACACCCTGCGGCCTGTTTCCTCGGAGGAGGGGTCGGCGTTTGTGCTGGGGCACAGGCCCGCAATCGGAAGTCAGCCGCACAGTAACAGGGCTCGACGGCGCGCGGGCGGTGTTGTGACGAATGCCTGGCTAGGCTGGTGTGGGACGTCTCGACAAAGGGACGATGTGTGAGGATGTGTACCATCCTCACACATCGCGCCGTTCAGAGCCGGCGCAAGCAGAGCGGAGAAGTTGACGTCATGGCGCTGCCGTTCATTTTGCGATCACTGTTTCCAGATACTCCCCTGGCACCACGAGGCCCGCTCCTCCGCCTCGGTTCATTGAGCGAAGGAGCGCGATGAGATCGGCTTCGAGTCGGGACTGGCGGTCCTCGTCCAAGGCGAGAAACGCTTTGTGAACTGGCCCATAGTAGGTCCGGAACACCTCGAGCCAGTGCTCGGGCGATCGATAACGAAACGCGAACGTCCGGGTTGAATGCTCGATCCTCGTCGCCGACGCGAAGAGCTCGCGCAGGTGAGCATCCGTGCCCCACAAGAGAGGAGAGCGGACGCCCGGAATCGGCGGTACGTACTGGGCTACGACGCGAAAGAGCTGCCCGAGGAAGCCAGACGGCGTCCAACTCGCGAGGCCGATCCGGCCGCCGGATTTACAGACCCGCAGCAGCTCGCCGGCCGCGCGCTCATGGTCGGGCGCGAACATGACGCCGAAGGTGGACAGCACGACGTCGAAGCTCGCCTCCGCGTACGGCAGCGCTTCGGCGTCAGCGACTTCGAACCTGATGGTGTCGAACCCTTCTGCTTCAGCGCGCCGACGTCCGCCCTCGAGCAGCGCGGGCACGTAATCGGTAGATGTCACGCTGGCAAAGCGCCGCGCCGCGGCCAGCGTCGCATTGCCATTGCCGGCGGCCACGTCGAGGACGCGATCTGTGGCTTGAACGTCGGCGGCCTCGTTCAGCAGCTCGCCGACGATCTGGAGCGTGGTTCCGATAACGGCGAAATCACCGGACGCCCACATGACCTGCTGTCGGGCTTTCACAGAGTTCGAGCCGCCCGACATCACCGCGGGATTGCACGATACGACAGTCGTCATACACTTCTCCTTTCGAAATCGAGGGTCTTTTCGCGAGCCGCTGACTGTTCGCGGC
Source organism: uncultured Acidobacteriota bacterium (assembly GCA_963773005.1). GTDB lineage: Bacteria > Acidobacteriota > Vicinamibacteria > Vicinamibacterales > 2-12-FULL-66-21 > DATBJJ01. The sequence goes on along the minus strand of CAVYZR010000004.1, from coordinate 226,588 downwards.
TAAACTGCCGACCCGTTCAACGCCGCCCGAATCTTGGCAAGGTGGTGATAGCTGTGCCGCACCGCGTGGTCCTCGAACATGAACTGGCACGTGAGCGGCGCATTGGCGTTGAGCGACAGCGTGGCGGCACCATCGAGCTCCTCGTCGCTCGTCGACCGAATCGCGGTGGCGGCTGCCGCGCTGTTGCGGCGAAGCAGATCGAGCGCCGCCTGCTTAGTGACCGTATCGTTCTCCGTGGCGTGACGGGCATTCATTTCGTGAACGACGTCCCAGGTCACTCCCTCGATCGGCTTGCCCTGGGCAAGCGTTTGCGCCAACTGGACCTCCAGCGGGTACATCGTGGCGACGTGATGGACGACGACTCCAATCTTGCGGCCGTCGCCGGGGATGCGTGTTTGCCATTCGGTGTCCGTGAGCGCGGTTGCGAGGTCAACAAGCGCGCGCGCTCCTTGTTCGAGGCGTTCGGCCAGCGCGTCCGCGCGGCGGCTGGTAGCACTCACTGTGTTGATTTCGTAAGATTGCGATACCGCGGTTGTCATTGGATCCTTCCTTTGCTGCTCACGCCTTGTTGCGAAGCACGTTCGTAAAGTATGGTGAGGCGTGCCCTCAGAGCTATGCGCTGCCGTCCGATTTCCTTAGCAGCCAGTCCGAATGCGCAGACGACCTGCTCATTCCTCCGAAAACGATGCTCGCCCGTCCGACGGCAGGTGCGTGGGCGTGTCAGCTGACGTCCTGTCGGACGTGCTTCGAGCGGTCCGTCTGACCGGCGCGGTGTACTTCGACTTCGAACTGAGCTCGCCATGGGTGGCGGAGGCCCCGCCATCGCGGGAGATTGCCGCGACGGTGATGCCAGGCGCCGAACGCGTGATCGAGTACCACCTGATTGCGCACGGCGCCTGCTGGGGGCAGGTCGTTGGTCAGGAGCCGATCAGGCTGAATGAAGGAGATTTCATTGTCTTCCCGCAGGGGGACGCGCACACCCTGTCGAGCGCACCGGGGATGCGTGCCACGCCTGACATGTCGCTGTTTGCTCGTCCGACGACGCCGCTCCCGCTCGTCTACGAGCGCGGCGGCGGCGGCCCCGATCGGACTCGGATTGTCTGTTGCTTTCTCGGTTGCGACGAACGTCCATTCAACCCGCTGCTCGCCGCCCTGCCGAGAGTGATTCACCTTTCTGCGCGGCACGACGGGGCGACGGGCTGGCTCGCGACGCTCCTCAACATCGCAGTGCGAGAGTCGGGTCATGCGCGGCCGGGAAGCGAAAACGTTCTCGCGCGTCTTTCTGAACTGATGTTCGTTGAGGCGCTGCGACGATATCTCGAGGCGCTCCCGCCGTCTCAGACCGGATGGCTCGCGGGGCTGCGAGATCCACTGGTCGGACGGGCCTTGGCCGCGCTTCACGCCGACCCACAGGACGAATGGACCGTCGAGCGTCTGGCGCGACTCGCCGGCGTGTCGCGTTCCATCCTGGCGGAGCGATTCACCGAGATGGTGGGCCACCCGCCGATGCAGTACCTGGCCTTGTGGCGCATGCAGCTCGCCTCGAGGCTGCTTGCCGAAGGCGGTCAGGTCGCGTCGGTCGCTGCGGCAGTCGGCTACGAGTCGGAAGCGGCGTTCAGCCGCGCGTTCAAGAAGCTCGTCGGCCAGGCTCCGGCAACATGGCGTAGAGAAGCTGTTACATGAACAGCACGACCGCACCCTTGCCATAGACAGTCTGCGCTGCCAGCGCCATCGTCGCGAGATAGGCGATGGTGTGGATCACGACGGCAATGGCGCCGAAGAGCGGCGTCATTGTTTGTGTAGAGACATGTCCGGCATGCGCATGACGCGGCGCAACACGGCTTTGAGGCGCGATTTGCAAACCGTTCACTCCTGAAATCGGTTCTCTCGTTCGACTGTAATGGCATTGAGCAATATGCTCGGCGGGTCGCTGATCGTGTTGACCACTGTAATCGCTCCGAGCCTTGCGGGTTTCTTAGGGAGAGTTATGGTCAATCGGTCAATCACCGCGATGCCCTCCGAGCTTGACGCACTACAGACGTTCGGAGCACGACCGACAAATTCCACATGCGCCACGGGGCTGGTGATCGTGTTGATCGTGTCGCCACAATCGCCCATCTGGCGCCACTCGCGGATATTGCTGCCGAGTCTCAGTTGCTCAGTGATGCTGTGCCCGTTCGCGAATGCAAGCGTGATGCTTCCGATGATATCCCCCGCCTGCCTACTTGGGTTTGCGCCACCCGAGTTTACGAGGAAGTGGACAGCTTTCACGTGGGTGATGTTGGTCTCAACGGTGATGGCGCTATCCACCACGTGCACATAGGTCGTGTTGGAAAACGCGAACGGTATATGACTCAAGAATGTGATGCGGCCATTGGGCAGCGGGCCGACGAACGCACGATATTCCTCGAATTCGATCGGTATAGAAACTGTAGAGAGATCCACAGGGACAAAGCGATCATCGGCGGCGGTCTGTCCCGCTCCGGTTAGTAGGATCGCGCCTGCAACCAGCAGACCCATCAACCAGGCACAGGAAGGACGGCAGTACCACTTGGTCAACATGATCTTCTTCAACATCTGAGCCTCCTGTCTTACGGGTGGGGCCCAAGGCAAGGACACATCCGCCTTGCAGCGAAATGTCGTCGACAGAACTGCCAGCCCGCTGAGAGGATCCGAGGCAGGCTCGGTTCACTTATTCAGCCAACTCCGACTCTGCAATTAAGCCGACCTCCGGATGCTGCGCGAGCGGGCGGCCCCCAAACCACAGCAGACTTCGTGCCGATGCCAGCCGGCGCACCTACGCAGGAAGCGCCGGCCAGCAAAGACTTCGATAGTCTTTAATCGACATGTCACCATCGGCTGGAGGAACGTGGCGTGATTTTGCGAAACCTCGGGGAAATTTCCCCATATGCCCCGTGGTGGCGAGGAGCCGGGACGTGCGATGGCCGCGAGAATCGGGCTGGGCGACTTTAGATTGCAACGAGTTGGCTGAAGCCTCGGACCCAGTTCCCCCGGTATCCGCTTTGCGTGAGCTATCGTCGTGCTTCATCTCGACGCGCTCGCGCCTCGAACGCCGCGGCTGCCGCATCGGCGGTTGGGTCCGCTAACCCAACTCGCGGCGTCGACTGCGCTGCACATCACCCTTGTCGTCATCGCGGCCCTGATCGAGACCACGTCGGCACCTGGCATCGACGTTCGCCGAGCCGAACCGATCACCGACCAACAAAGACCTGACGTTCGGCATGTTGTGTTTCTCGCGCCAGAGCTGCCGCGGCCGGGGAGGGGCGGGGGAGGCGGAGGTAATCAGCGACCGGATCCAATCCGTCGCGCGCAGGGCGTGGGCGCGGACACGATCACCCTACGAGTGCGAAACCGGCCGTCGCCAGCAGCCCCAGTGACGACAGCTTCCGCACCTGCCGTCGAGGACGTTCCTCCGCTCCCATCGATGGTGCTCGATGCGAAGCCGCTGGCCTCCGGCCTTTTCGATCAGACTGGACTGCCGACTGGCGGCGTGATGTCAGGCACGTCGATTGGTCCAGGCTCCGGGGGCGGCGTCGGCACTGGAAGCGGGACTGGGACGGGCTCGGGACGTGGTCCCGGATTCGGCCCCGGATCCGGCGGTGGAACTGGCGGTGGCATCTACCGCGCTGGCGGCGCAGTATCCGCACCGCGCGTGATCAGAGAAGTCAAGGCTAAGTACACGCGCGAGGCGCTCCTAAACAGAATTCAAGGCACGGTTGTGCTGGAAGCCATCGTCACTGGCGACGGATGCACGTCGCAAATCCGTATCGTCCGTTCGCTGGACGCAGGGGGCCTCGATGAAGAAGCCGTGGCGGCCGTTGCCCAATGGCGGTTCGAGCCTGGACGTCTTGGGGCCACGCCGGTCGACGTGCTCGTCACGATCGAGCTCGACTTCTTTATTCGCTGAAAGCTGTGAACAACGAGTCGAGGGCAAACCAATGGCGGACGTCTTCATCTCCCATCTCGAGTGGACAGGAGCAGCTACAGGGTCCGACACGCGATCCAGCGACGTTCAGTCGCGATCTCAACGTGTCCATGGATGCCACCACTCTTCCGATGTCGTCGGCTCCGGGCTATCGTGGCGATCCGTCCCGAGCGAATCCCGAGCAGCTCTTCGTCGCGTCGCTCAGCGCGTGACACGCGCTGACGTATCTATTTCTCGCGGCGAAGAACCAGATCCCTGTGATTGGCTACAGAGACGATGCCGAAGGCCACCTCGGACCGGTGGACGGCAAGATTCGGATGTCGCGAGTGCCGTTGCGGCCGCTCATTACACTCGAGTCAGGCGCGGACGAAGCGCGCGCGAGCGCTAGTCGCGAAAGCGCATGACAGCTGCTTCATCGCCAACTCCGTGGCGACGCTAGTTGACGTCGTGCCCGCCTTCGCGTTTGCCGAGGCGGCTGCTTCGCGTTGACGGCAGAACCGCCCAGAGCGGCGTTCCCATGGAGCTGGCGCTGGCACGGATAGGCTCGGCGTCGCACTGGCGACGGGCGACGCACGGCCTTGACGGACGTCGGCAGCTTTAGCCGGTGGCTCTCCGAATCATGAACGGTGACTATCCGACTGCGGCGCCGAACAGTCGGCCGACACCGGCCGTCGCGAGCATTGCCAACACTCCCCAAATGGTGACTCTCGCCGCGCCGACAAGCATGGGCGCGCCGCCGATTCGAGCGGCGATCGCGCCGAGCGACACCAGGCACAGCAGCGAAACCGCCGAGACAACGGGTACGAACGTGGTCGTGGGTGCAAGGAGGATCGTCAGCACCGGTACTCCAGCGCCAACCGCGAATGTTGCCGCCGACGCCAGCGCGGCCTGCAGCGGACGTGCCGCGAGTTCCTCGGTCAGGCCGAGCTCGTCGCGAGCATGGGCGGCGAGCGCCCCTTGGGCCGTCAGTTGCCGCGCCACCGTCCGAGCGAGTTCCGGCTCCAAACCCCGCTTCACGTAGATCCCCGTGAGTTCGTCCTCCTCCGCTTGCGGGTCGGTCGCGAGCTCGTGCCGCTCCCGCCTGAGATCCGCTCGTTCAGTGTCCGCTTGAGAGCTGACCGACACGTATTCGCCCGCTGCCATCGACAGCGCACCTGCGACAAGGCCGGCAATGCCAGCGATCAACACGTCCTGGCGTGTGGCGTCGGCAGCAGCGACGCCGACGACCAGGCTCGCCGTTGACACGATGCCGTCGTTGGCCCCGAGTACCGCCGCGCGAAGCCACCCGATCCGCTCGCTCCGATGACGCTCACGATGTGCCATGGATATCCCCACGCCCTAGTAGTCGCTGAGCGCGCCCCCGGGAACGGCGGCGCGCAACGCATTGAGTACGGCCGCCAGGTCGATGACCTCCTGGAAGATGGCGCCGCCGACCGACGGCAGCCAGCCGCCGAAGGCGATCAACATCCCGACGATGCTCAGCGCCATCCCGCCAACGACGCTTTGAAGCCTATCCGCCGCATGCGCCGCGCAAGGTGAAACAGTTCATCGTCGGGACGCCCACGCACTCGCTAGCGCTCGTGTGCCTTCTGTTGCGGAGAGCTGCCCAGGGTCTTTCGCCAGGCCCTGCGCGAGGCGCTCGCGGTCCGCACTGCCGAGGCGGGCGTGCGCATGCATCAACTGGTATGCGGTCGGGGGCATCTCACCTTCCAGCAGTTCTTCGGACGCTTTGGTCACTTCCTCCTGGGGTCGCTGCCATTCGGAGAAGTTCAGAACGGCGCGACCTTCGTCCACGTCGCGCTGAACCAGCCACGATGCTGGCGCAATGCTCGCGTAGGCGGGCCACTCGGTCTCGTTGCTGTGGCAGTCGAAGCACGCCTGCTTAGCCAGGGCCCGGGTCGTCGGCGAATCCCCACAGCGGCTCGCTCCTCAGAGGCGGGTTGCTGTGGTCGCGACCGTAAGCACCAGCTGAATCGCCAGGAGGGCGCCGATCAGGCCAGCACCAACCCGGAACAACCACTGCCGGTTGAGGACATTCATAGACACCTCCACGGAGTCCCGCGGCGCTTACCGACAGCAACGGCGCTGAAGGACGTTACGCAGCAACGCGAGTCGATGGGCGCCAGCCAAAACAGACGAACGCTGTCAACAGCGCGTCAGTCTGGGCGTGGCCCTCTACACTCGGGTGATGGGCGATCTGCGGAAGGCCGCGAGGCAACTGGCCGACGGCGATCTCGCGTCGGCGTCGGAGGGCATCGGGTTCGGCGAAATCAAGAAAATGATTGCTGAAGCGAGCGCGATCCCCTGATTTCTCGAGGCGGACCTGTGAGGTCTCGTGGACGGTTGCGACGGACCAACATTGGCTATGCAATCAGAACGTGTAAACGAGAAAGAGCTGGCGCGGGAGAAAGTCGTGCTGCGCCTGCAACCTGAACCCCGCCTGTTTCAACTCGTCAGTGATCTGGTCCGACGTGAAACGGAATTGCTCAGGAGGGCCTGACGGCGCGCCTTTCCGGAAGTCGATGATCGCCAGCCGTCCCGACGGCTTCATGGACTTGCGAAGCTCGCGGAAGTAGGCCGGCCGGTTTGGGATGTGATGGTAGGTGTCGACGATGAGCACCACGTCGACGGGTTCAGGCAGGCTGGCGCCGTCGGCGCTGCTTTGAATGGCGAAGACGTTTTTCAAGCCCTCTTTGGCCGCCCGTTGCTGGACGTACTCCACCATCGACTTCTGGATGTCGACGGCATAGACCTTCGGTCGAGCCGCAGCCTTTGCCAATCGCACCGTGAAATAGCCAGTGCCGGCGCCGATGTCGGCCACGACCTGCCCGGGAGCCAAGGCCAGCGTGTCGATGACTCGGTTCGGCATCTGCCACTCGTCGCGCGCCGGATCGTCAAACGACTTGGCGTACTGCTCCGGATTGTCGAAGCGGTGCTCCATGTGAGCGCCTGGCGGGCTCGTCTGGCCCGGCTTTCCAGCCGGCTGCGTATCCTGCGGCTGCGACCATGCGCCAGCCGCCGTGCAGAAAGTGCAGAAAGCCAACGCGACCATTGCCAGAACGCTGCGTAGTTTCATCACAAGCCTCCGAATCTGAATCTTAATAGCACGTCGGCAGGCATATCTCAGTCGACCATCGACACGTCGAGCTCGCCGAGCCGCGCCGGATTGCCGATGACCTCGATCTCGGTGATCCTGCCGTTCGCGATCGTGAAGCGGAGCGCTCTTGTCAATCGTCCCTGCGGCGCCACGACGACGCCGATGGCCCCATCCACGAGCGCGGTCCGCGTGAGCCGCGCGAGGTGTCCGTAGGCGACCGCTCCCTTCGCCCAGACTGCCGCGCCGCGGATCTCGGTCGCCGCGCCGGCCGCCATGTCCGCGCGAACCACGAGATCCGGATCGAGGACGGCGAGAAGGCCTTCGAAGTCGCCAGCGCGTAATGCGGAAATGAAGGCCTCGACGACCTCACGCTGCCGAACGAGATCGGGGTCGGGGGTCCCGCCGCCACGCACGCGGCGCCGCGCGCGGCTCGCGAGCTGCCGCGTCGCCTCTGCGGAACGGCCGACGATCGGCGCGATCTCCTCGAACGGCACCGCGAACATGTCGTGCAGCACGAAGGCGAGCCGTTCCGCCGGCGTCAGCCGGTCGAGCACGACGAGCAGCGCGAGCCCGACCGAATCCGCGAGGAGCGCTTCCTGCTCGGGGCTGCTTCCGCTCGTGCCGGTCGCGACCGGCTCCGGGCGCGTCCGGGGTGAACGGCTCCTCGCGCCGCGACTGGCGCGACCGCAGCATGTCGAGGCACACGCGCGCGACGACCGTCGTCAGCCATCCGCCAAGGTTGTCGATGCCCGCGCTATCGGCGCGGCTGAGCCGCAGCCACGCTTCCTGAACGGCGTCGTCCACCTCGCTCAACGAGCCGAGCATCCGGTAGGCCACGGCGCGCAGATGGGTTCGGTGCTCTTCGAATCGCTCGGCCAGATAATCGCGCTCGTTCATGGTCACATTTATCCGAGGGGCTTCGCCCCTCGGACTCCCCGACACGCTCTCTCGCGCGCCGCTTCGTCGGCGCGCTCCGTTCGCGTGGCTCGCTTCCGCCTTCGCTGAAAGCTCCGGCGAGACCTCGCCGTAGCGCCTCCGGCGCGGAGGCGGGCGCAATGCTCGCTCGCATGTTGGAGCGAGCGTCAGGTTCATGAGACAGCTTACTGAAGAACACAAGCCAGTCACATTCTCCCGTCGCGTTCCGTCATAGCACTGACGGACGAACGCTAAGTAATGTGACACAAGGAGGAAAGCGATGAGGATCGAACTGACCACCGTGCACGTCGACGACCAGGAGAAGGCCCTGCGTTTCTATACCGACGTCCTAAGCTTCGTGAAGAAGGCCGACTTCAGCCAGGGGCCGTATCGCTGGCTCACGGTAGCCTCCCCAGAGGACCCGGACGGCACGGAGCTGCAGCTCGCGCTCAACAACAACCCGGCGGCCAAGGCCTACCAGCAGGCGCTGTTCCAGCAAAACCAACCCGCGGCCATGTTCTTCACCGACGACGTGCAGGCCGATTACGAGGGGATGAAAGCGCGCGGCGCCGCGTTCACCATGCCGCCTACGGACGTGACCGGCTCCAGGATCGCCATGCTGAACGACACCTGCGGCAATCTGATTCAGGTCACGCAGCTGAAGCGCTGGTAGGGCGGACCTTGTCATTCGACGGTGCCAACGGTCATCGTTCACGGGATTCACAATGCCGAGCTGATCGCGTGGGCGTACTACGCCACCGGCTGGACAGCGCGGCTACCGACGTGGGGAGGCTCGTGAGCGATCACTTCACATCCTTTGAGTTCATGTCGATAGTGATAGTCCATCCTGAGGTCCCACGAAACTCGAACGGTGCTGGCTTGGGCCCCCGACGATAGGCGACAATCTCGACCGGCAGGATATTGAACCCGTCATTTCGGGTGGCGCCGAAGTAGCTCATATGCTTGATGACAGTCGTACCTTTACCTGTGGCGCCGGAATATCGAGTCAACACCACTTCAGCCGCCTTTCCGCCATCGAGCCTGGCCTCGGCGCGCACCGCCTCGGCTTTCCACTCGATGTTCGCATCGGGTCCTTCGGTTAGAGACTCCCACTCTAACGGCAGGAAATGGGACAAGAACTCGCGGATCCCCTTTCGCTGCTCTTTGGTCGCTGAGGGCTCGAAGGTAAGTTCGACGGTCTTGGCGTCGCCCTTGTCTCCCGCGAACCAGAACTTCAGACCATCCAGCCCAACCTTGCCGTAATGCCCCTTATTGACCCGAAACGCCGCGTTGAAGAAACAGGACCTGTGGCCCTTATGCTCGTGGGTCGCAGCTGAGCCGACTGTCGCAGGGGATCCGAAGATACACGGACACAGCATGCGGCAGCTGCAGCCATCGATAATCGTCGCATTGATCGCCCAGTCGACCGAGCCTTCTGTCGCGAGCGCCTGCGGGAGAACGCTGGCAACGAGTATGGTCGCAGCAATTGCATGAGCTCTCATGAGATCCTCCTTGAGCTGAAGTGCGTGTCTCCAAAAGTTGAACCGGGCCCAGCTGGTTGGTCGTCGGGGTTGTCCCGCCGACGGCTTCCATCGCACCACGGTGGACGTGCGGCTGTGAAGTCAAGAATCTGGACTTCACAACCGAAACCGAGTGCGCAACACTGGCGCTGTGAGGACGTACGGCCAGTACTGCCCCATCGCCCGGGGCGCCGAGATCTTCGCCGAGCGCTGGACACCGCTGATCATCCGCAACCTGCAGCTCGGCTGCGGAAGCTTCAGCGAGATCCTGGAGGGCGCGCCCGGACTCTCCCGTACCCTGCTCTCACAGCGGCTCAAGCAGCTCGAACGGCTAGGTGTCGTCAAGTCGGCACCCAAGCCCGACGGCCGCGGGCACCACTACGAACTCACGTCTGCGGGCCACGACCTCTTCACGGTCTGCCAGTCGCTCGGCGAGTGGGGTGCGCGTTGGCTCGAGATCGCCCCCGAGAACCTCGACCCGTTTGTGGCCCTGTGGTCGATGTGCAACGCACTTCGTCGAGACCGGCTCCCGGATCGACGCGTCGTCATCCGCTTCGACTTCCTTGCCCACCGGAGCGCGCCCCGCGAAGGCGGGACCGGCCGCCCGCGCTGTGAGCGCTATTGGCTACTCATCGAGTTCGGAGACACCGAGATCTGCAAGACGTACCCCGGCCTCGAGGAGGACCTCTACATCACGGCGGAAGCCGAAGCCTTCGTCAAATGGCACGCCGGCCAACTGACCTGGGCCGAGGCGACCCGCGAGGGCCGCATCCAGCTCGACGGTACCCCGTCGCTCGTAAGAGACTTCCCAACCTGGAACGCCCGCAGCATGTTCGCCCACATCAGGCCGGTTTCCCGCGCGTGACCAAGCGGAGGGGGACAGCGGTCACACTCACCCTGCGCGATCCGTCATGGTGCCAAGGAGGACGACATGAATGTGACATTGGAAGCCAGCAGCACCCTCTCTCCCATGGACCTGAGCATGCCCCGCTCCAAAGCCATCGTCATCGGCTTCTGGACCGTCACAGGGCTCTTCTGCCTGCAGGTAGGCTTCACCGCCTGGGCGCAACTGCAACTGCCGCAGGTAGCGGAGGCGTTCACCCACCTCGGCTTCCCCGACTACTTCCGCGTGGAGCTCGCATGGGCCAAGCTCCTCGGCGTGGTGCTGCTGCTGGCGCCGGTGCCGGCGCGGCTCAAGGAGTGGGCCTACGCCGGCTTCGCCATCACCCTCGTCTCTGCCCTCATCGCCCACTTCGCGGTGGGTGACGGCCCGGAGGCGTGGGGCTTCGCGGCGGCCACCGGCGTGCCCTGGGGGCTCTCGTACTTCTTCTGGCGCCGCCTGGAGGCGAGCAGCCCGTGGTGCAAGTCCAGCGTCGCGCCCGTCGAATGCAGCTGGACTTGCACCACGGGCTGCTATGCCGCGGTGATGTCGAACACGTGGTAGCCCCATGGGGGCACGTCGAGGTACAGACCGCGTGCGTGGAGATCGTGTCCGTCGCGATCGAAACAGCCGTTGCCCATCTGATCGGCAAAGCGCAGCGCCCGATAACCATGATCCGGCTGCAACAGGCGAACGTAACATTGGCTCTGGTTCGCGGCGTAGTTGACGGCAACGAGCCGGCGATCGCCAGCCAGGCTCGTCCAGAGCCACGCAACGAAACAGTCTGACGTCCAGTTACCGTCCCATGCGCCCGTACATTCGAGCAGCCGCCAGTCACCGTCGCGGACGGTCGGATGACGGAGCACGGCGAGCAGTCGGTCGTAGAACCGCTGCAGCGCGCCGTCGGTTGCTTCGAGCGGCGCGCGGACGAGGTGCGGCGAGATGCGCTTCCTGCGACCTTCGAACTGACCCTGGTGGAAGAACCGCAGCCCGGGCGACAAGTAGGTGATGACGGCAGCCGCCTCGTGCATCCCGGGCGTGAAGGTTGCGGCCGCCCGCGGCTCGTCATGATTCTCCATGAAGCGCGCGAGCTTGCCCTGGAAGTCGAGCCCGGCGAGGAGATGCTCCCGCACCGGTCGCGCGTGACCGTCGCGCAGCCGATCGTACAGTCGCTTGTCGTACGCGTAGTCGAACCCTTGTTGCTGCATGGTCCATTCGAGGCCCCAATAGACCTCCGCCATGAAGCAGAAGCCAGGAACCCTTTCGCGGACACGCCGGATCGCCTCCGGCCAGAAGAGTGGCGCGCGGCGGCCCCAGGTTCGCTCAAAGACATCCGGCAACACCAGCATGGCCATGTCGCACCGCACGCCGTCACACTGCCCCGCGATCTTCACGAGCTCGGAGATCATCGCTTCCTGCGTGGCCGGATTGGCGTAGTCGAGCTGTAACGTGTCCGGCCAGCCCGAGAAGTACGGGTCGCGTCCGTGCGCGATCAGCAGATCTCCTCGCGTTCGTTTGACCCACGTGTAGTTTTGGGGCGCGCGTGCGAGGTCCTCCTCGGTGCCCTGGATGTAGTACTCCGGGTGATCCTCCACCCAGGGGTGATCCAGGCCCGTATGGTTGGGGACGAAATCGAGGAGCAGCCGTAAACCGCGCGTCCGGAGCCGCTCGCGAAGACGAGCAAGCGCCGCGTCGCCGCCAAGCCGATCGTGAACGCTGTAGCCGGTGATGGCGAAACCGGAACCTTCGATGTCTTCCTCGCGGAGGTCCGACAGGGTCTCCTGGAATTCTCTGCGCCACTCCGGGTTGGCGCGGGAGACGCGCTGCCCTGCGGGACCGGTCTGCCACACGCTGAGGAACCAGACCCAGTCGAAGCCCATCGTGGCGAGGCGATCCAGCTCCGCGTTCGGAATGTCGTCCAGGGTGGCGGACCGCCCGAGCGCGTGGGACAGCTCCGTCAACCACACGCGTGTGTTGATCTGATAGAGCGAGGGACAGAGCGAACCGTCCATGTCAGTCCTTCCGGCTGCGTCTTACTTCACCTCAGACGTAACGCGCGCGAACGCCGCATCCTTGCCAACTTCGAGCAGTTTCTTCGCATCGAGCTGTCCGAACAGCTGAATGAGCTTCGCCACTAATCCTGTCCATCCGGTCTGGTGACTCGCGCCGAGCCCAGCGCCGTTGTCGCCGTGAAAATACTCATAGAACAGGATCAGGTCGCGCCAGTGGGGATCGGTCTGGAACTTCTCGGTGCCTCCGTACACCGGACGGCGCCCGCTGCCATCGCGCAGGAAGATCCGCGTCAGGCGATCGGAAATCTCTTTGGCGACTTCGAACAGGTTCATCATCTTGCCTGACCCGGTCGGGCACTCGATCGTGAACGTATCGCCGTAGTACGCATAGAAGTTCAGCAGCGCCCTGATCAGCATCACGTTGACCGGCATCCAGATTGGGCCGCGCCAGTTCGAGTTGCCGCCGAACATGCCGGAGTCCGATTCGGCCGGCAGGTACTCGACGCGGTGTTCCTGGCCACCCACGCGGAAGACGTACGGGTGGTCCTTGTGGAACTTGGACAGGGCCCGGATGCCGTAGGCGCTCAGGAACTCGTTCTCGTCGAGCATCTTCGTCAGGATCCTGCGGAGCCGCTCCTGGGTGACCAGCGCGAGAATGGTCCGCCCGGCCACCCCGTAATGATTCGGTCCGACAGGGTGCATCGTCGCCGACAGTTCAGGCATGCGGCGCAGCCGTTCACCGATCGCGCTCATGGTCTTCGGGACGCGCTCCCGCTGCGCCTGCTCGATTACCGTCGCGGCGCACAGCGGGAGGAGCCCGACCATCGAGCGCACCTTGAGCCGCGTCGCGCTGCCGTCGGGCAGCTGCAGCAGGTCGTAGTAGAAGCCATCCTCGTCGTCCCACATCCCATCCGGCCCCGGCCGGTTGATCCCCGCCGCGATGTAGTAGAAGTGCTCGATGAACTTGAAGACCATCTCCCCGTAGATCGGGTCGTGCGTGGCGAGCTCAACCGCGAGCTCCAGCATGTTCTGGCTGAAGAGGGCCATCCACGCCGTGCCGTCCGCCTGTTCGAGGTGACCGCCGGTGGGCAGGGGGGCGCTGCGGTCGAAGACGCCGATGTTGTCGAGACCGAGGAAGCCGCCCTCGAATACGTTCTTGCCGAAGCGGTCCTTGCGGTTGACCCACCACGTGAAGTTCAGCACGAGCTTGTTGAACGTCGCCCTGAGGAAATCCACGTCCACCTTGCCTTGCAGCGCCTGCTCGGTGCGATGGAGAAACAGCGTCGCAAAGGCGTGGACCGGCGGGTTCACATCACTGAAGTTCCACTCGTAGGCAGGGATCTGACCGTTCGGGTGCAAGTATGACCCGCGGAGCATCAGTGTCATCTGCTCCTTGGCGAAGTCGGGATCCACGATCGAGATCGGGAGCGCGTGGAACGCCAGGTCCCAGGCGGCGTACCAGGGGTACTCCCATTTGTCGGGCATCGAGATGATGTCGCGGTTCAGCATGTGGAACCACTCCGAGTTGCGGGCGCTTCGATATCCGTGGTGCAGCGGATTGGACTGGTGCTCGTCCAGCCAGTTGTCGCCATCGAAGAAGAAGAATTGCTTGCTCCAGAGCATGCCGGCCAGCGCCTGACGCATCACCCGAGCCGCGTCTTCGGTCACGGACGGCGGTGTGACCGACTTATAGAACGCGTCAGCGTCACCAAGCCGGTGAGCGAAGACTTGATCGAACGGCTTGCCAAAGGGTTGGCCGTGATCCGGAAATCGGCTGGCGAGCCGCAGGCGAATGACCTTCGTCTGGCCGGCGCCGAGCGTGACCTGGTAGTGCGCCGCGACCTTGGTGCCCTGCTGGTCAGGGTTCACCGCATCGTGGCGGCCGTGCACCACACGGTCGTTGATGCCGTCTTTGACGTGACGGCTCTCGTTTGTGGCGCCGGGAAACAGCCGCACGTGATTCGTTTCGTTCTCGGTGAAGAGCAGCGGCACTTCGCCTTCGCATGACAGGATGAATTCACCGATCAGCGGATGCGCCGCCGCGACAGCCCTCGCCCCTGCCGACCCCGCGATCTGCTTGAGAGTGGGTTTCTCAGGCGATCTGTTGGACTCGGCAATCCACTTCGACCAGTCGTTGCGGAACCACAGCGTCGGCAGGAGATGAAGATCGGCCGCGTCCGGTCCCCGATTGACCGCCGTAATGCGCACGAGGATGTCCTCTGCCGCCGCCTTGGCGTACTCCACGAACACGTCGAAATAGCGGTCGTTATCGAAGACGCCCGTGTCGAGGAGCTCGTACTCCATGTCGTTGCGGGTGCGCCGGCGGTTCGTCTCCACCAGGTCGGCGTACGGAAAGGTTGCCTGGGGGTACTTGTAGAGGTACTTCATGTACGAGTGCGTTGGCGTGCTATCGAGGTAGAAGTAGTACTCCTTCACGTCCTCGCCATGGTTGCCTTCGCTGTTGGTCAACCCGAAGAGCCGCTCTTTGAGGATCGGATCCTTCCCGTTCCAAAGCGCCAGGCTGAAGCAGAGGCGCTGCTCGTCATCCGAAATCCCGGCGATGCCGTCTTCGCCCCAACGGTAGGCGCGCGAGCGGGCATGTTCGTGCGTGAAGAAGTTCCAGGCGTCGCCGTTCTCGCTGTAGTCCTCGCGCACGGTGCCCCACTGTCGTTCACTGAGGTACGGCCCCCACTTTTTCCAGGGGGCCTTCAGCTGGCGGGCCTCGTTCAGTCGGACATGTTCGGCAGTCATGGAATCCCTCTCAAGTGCTCGTTCGATTCAACTCGGCAGCAAAGTGTGGACCACCAACGTACTCCACCTGGCCTGCGCGTATCGGTAAAGAATTAGCCGGTTGAAGGTCCAAGCAAGGTTGGTCGCCTCCGGTATTTCGGAGGATGCCGGCGGACTGCTTGTCCTTGACGCACGTGTGTCATAGGCTGTGAACGAGACCGAATCCACCGTGTGGCCCGTCCAGCCCGCGCTCGTCGCCCGGATCGAAGCGGCAATCCGAACATTCCGGGCGTCTGACCCCTTCCTGCCGATTCACGTCATCGTCTCCAATCACGTCCTGGGCTCGCTGCTCGGGCGTTCGCTTTTCGCCGACACGGGCTACCTCGCGATCGAGGTGCAGCTGCCACATGAGTTTGCGTGGAGCGTAACTGCGCGGGAGAGCCTTCATGCAGGCCTGCTGCCTGTGCCAGAGGATGTCGATCTCGCGATCGTTCTGAAGGCCGCCGCAGCGGCCGTGTCTGACGAGGCCACACCGGACTATCTGAAACGCGCTGCGCCGATGCCTGGCTTTGCGTCGGCCGCACTCCGCACGCTGCGCGACATCGCCGGTGCGGATGTCACGCCGGCGATGCTCGAGGCCTTCGCCGGGAACGCGCAGGACGGCGCCAAGGTGCGCGTGCTTACGCGTATCGCCAATGGACACAAAGCGACGCTGGCCTCGGCAAAGCTCCTCGACCGCGAGACCCTCTACCGGCGAGCCGCGGCGCTCCTGCCGACTGCCGATGGTCGCGGCGTCGTCCTCGTCGGTGATCCTCCTGAGTCGCGCGGACTCGAAGTGCTCGTGGCTCGTCTGGCAGCGACGCATCCGTTCGCGTGGCTTCCACTGAGCGAACCGCCAGGCATCGCGCCGCGACGGGATGCCGCGCGAACGACCTTCGCTGCGCATCTCAAAACGCGCCTCGAGCCGGTCGAACCCGAGCATCGAAAGAACAACGCGTTGGCTCGAGTTCAGAGCGTGCTCTTTGCCGAAGGCGCGCCGGGCCGGCCGGCCAAGCTCGACGACTCGGTTCGGTTCCTCTCGTCGCCAGGCGAATCGCTCGAAGCCGTCGAGATCGCGCGTCTCGTGCTCGACGAGGCCGCGCGAGGCGTGCGCTTCCAGGAGATGGCCGTGCTGCTGCACGAGCCTGGCGCGTATACAGCCCATCTGGCATCCGCCTTCGATCGCGCAGGGATCCCGGCGTTCTTCGTCGATGGCTTTCCGAGAATCGATCCGGCCGCGCGCGCCCTCGGCCTGCTCCTCGACTTGACGGAAGCAGATCTCGATCGCGCCCAAGTCGCCGAGTTCCTGACCACCGCGCGCATCCCGTATCGCGCCTTCCTCGGAGAGGACGCGCGCATCAGCCCGGCTCGTTGGGATCGGCTGTCCGCGAGAGCCGGCATCGTCAGCGGACTCGATACGTGGCGAACCGGTCTGGCCGCGGCTCGCGACAGCGCTGAAGAGCGTGAGTTCGAGGACGAGATCGCACTGATCGATTCGCTCAGCCAGGTCATCGAGAGGCTCGCAGCGGACCTGGCCGCGTTTCCGCATGAAGGATCCTGGCGCGACTTCCTGTCCGCGACGGTATCGCTGCTGGGCCGCTGGATCGAGCGCGCGCAGCTCACGGCCGAGCGGTTGGAGCGCGTCATCGGCCCGATGGACCGCTTCGCGCCGACGCCTACTCGCCAGCAGTTCCTGAAGCGCGTGCACGACCTGATTGCCAGCCAGGTCTATCGCGAGGGATCGCTGACCGACAGCCGCGTGTTCGTCGGTTCGACGAGCGTGGCGAGCGGGCTTCAGTTCCGCATCGTGTTCGTTCCCGGCATGGTCGAGCGCCGCTTTCCATCCGTCCCGCGGCCGGATCCGCTGCTGCTCGACGAGGAACGGCAATCGCTGTCCACGGCGCTCAAGACGACGCTGGACGACCAGGAGCAGGAACGGATCGAATTCGTGGAGGCGTGCGGCGCAGCGCGAGAGCGGCTCGTGCTGTCGTATCCACGTGTCGATGGTCAATCGGGCCGCGAGCGCGTGCCCTCGTCGTTTCTGCTTCGCGCCGCCCGCGCAGCCACTGGCGCGCGCGTATCGGCTGTGGAACTCGCGCGGTTGGCCGCAACTGGGGAAACGTCGCTGGGCCGCCCGTACCCAAAGAATGCCGACCGCGCCGTCGATCTGCTCGAGCGCGATCTGGCCGTTGTCTCCAAGGGCGAAAAGGGCACGGCGCGTCACCTGCTGAACGAAGCCCCCAATGTCGCCCGTGGCGTCGAGGCCGAACGAGCCTCGTGGAAGACGGAGCTCACCAGGTGGGATGGACTCGTCGACGTGACTGACTGCGCCGACGCCCTGGCGTCTCTTCGGCTGAACGGCCGCGAGGTGTCGGCGAGCGAGGTGGAAGCGCTCGGGGCATGTCCCTATCGCCACTTCCTGCGCTTCGGCCTCAAGCTCAGGCCGTGGGAAGAACCGGAGCGCACGTACGCGATCGACCGGCGTGATGAAGGCACCATCCTGCACGCGGTCCTGGAGCAACTCTTCTCCGAGCTCAAGACGAAGGGCAGTGTGCCCTTGACGAGTGCCCTCCTCGCCGGCGCAAAACGGCGCGCGGTCAAGCTGCTCGACAACGAGTTCGCCGCGTTTACTGACGCTGGCGGCATCGTGCATCCCGGTTTGACCAATGCCGTACGCGATCAGATGCGCGCGGATCTCGAGGATTTGCTCGAACGGGAAGTCGAGCAAGGGGGCGATTTCGTTCCCGACCAGTTCGAGCTGCCGTTCGAGAAGCTGCGGTTCGACTTTGCTCCCGGACGGTCCTTGATGTTCACGGGCTACATGGACCGCGTGGATGTGGCGCCGCAACCCAAGCGCGTGCGCGTGACCGACTACAAGGGCGGCCGGTACGTCTGGCAGGACGAAGACGAGTTCAAGGGAGGCCGCAACGTCCAGCTGGCCATCTACGTGCTCGCGGCGGCTGCCGCGTATCCCAAACACGAGGTGACCGAGTCGCGCTACTACTACGCCACGGCGCATGGCCGATTCAAAACGAAGCACGTCGACGGCAGCGAGGCTGCGCGAGCCACGCTGAAGAAAGTGCTGACGGCGCTCGACGACACGGTTGCGAAGGGCGCGTTCGCGCCGGTCGCCGACGATTGCGGATTCTGTGACTATCAAGCCATTTGCGGTCCGCACCGAGAGCCTCGTGCCGCCCGCAAGAAGCGCGACGCGCGGCTGGCCGCCTTCTATCGCATGAGGGAGATCAAGTGAAGCCGCCGCCCGACGAAGCGATCCGCGCGCGCGTTCGCACCGACTTCGCCACCACGCTGGTGCTCGAAGCGGGCGCCGGCACGGGCAAGACGACGGTGCTCGTCGATCGCCTGGTCAACCTCGTCGTTTCTGGCACGGCCACGCTCGATCGCATCGTCGCCATCACATTCACGGAAGCAGCCGCGGGCGAGCTGAAGATGCGGCTTCGTGACGCGCTCGAACGGCGTCTCGGGAGCGCGTCGACCGCCGAAGCGGCGCTGCTGTCGCGCGCGCTCATCGATCTCGAGCGGGCCAACGTCTCCACGATCCACGCCTTTGCCGCAGCCCTGCTTCGCGAGCGTCCCTTTGAATCCGGCATCGATCCGTCGTTCACCGTCGTCGCCGAAGTCGCCGGCGAGCGGACGTTCGACGATGCGTGGAACGCGTGGATTGAGGAGACGGTGACGAAGGGCGATGAGGTGCTGATGCGGGCCGTGCATCTCGGGCTGGCGATTGGCGATCTTCAGAAGGCCGCACGCAGTGTCGTGGCCGAGCGCGATGTGCTCGGCCTGCCTGTCGCCCGGCAACCGTTCGACTCCACAGGTCTGCTCGACGAACTGGAGAAGGCGCTCGGGCCCTTGAAGAAGCAGAAAAAATGCTGCGTCAATGAGTCGGACGGCGCGTATCAGGCGATCGAGGAGCTCGAAGAACGCGTCCAGGCGGCGAAGCGGCTCTCAGGGACCGCGCTCGAAGTGTTCATGCGGCGGACGAAGATTGCCGCGCACAAGGGCAGCCAGGGCAACTGGGATCCGAAGACCGTATGTGGCGAGGTGAAGGCCGAGCTCAAGCGCCTGAAAGAGATCGCCGAAGCGTGGGTGAAGCAGTCCGACGCAGACGTCAACCAGGCGCTGCGCGAGCGCCTCCTGGATTTCCTTGCGACGTATGAGGCCAGGAAGGCCGAAGGCGCCGTGGCGGACTTTCAGGACCTGTTGCTCCGCGCTCGGGACGTGCTGGTCGGCTCACTAACCGTTCGGCGGTATTTCCAGGACGAAGTTCGACCGCATCCTCGTCGACGAGTTCCAGGACACCGATCCTCTGCAGGCGGAGATCGTCGCGCTGCTCGCGGAGAACCCGGCGACGCCTCCGGCCGCGGACTGGCGACAGGTGGAGCTCCTCCCCGGGAAGCTCTTCATCGTCGGCGACCCGAAGCAGTCCATCTACCGGTTCCGGCGCGCTGACCTCCAGGTCTACGAGGCCGTCAAGACGCTGGTTCGCCGGTGCGGCGGCGATGTCCTGCCGCTGACGGCGAACTTCCGGACCGTGCCGTCCGTGATTGAGTTCGTGAACGATCGGTTCAACGAGGTCTTCGTCCAGCCGGGCGATCCAGAGCCGATCGCCCTGCAGCCGTACCGGGACGAGGTGGATCCGAAAGCGGCGCGCACCGTCGCGCTCACCGTGCCGCCTGAGCAGGTGCCCGAGGACAAGCGGATCGATCCCAAGCGCGCGGCCGTCGCCCAGACGATCGCGGCGTTCATCGACGACATCACGCGGGAGAAGCCGTGGGCCGTCTACGACCCTGACATCAAGCGAACGAGGCCTGCCCGGCCGGGTGATATCGCCATCCTGGTGCGGAAGATGACGCCGGATTTCGTCGCGCCGTTTGAAGACGGCCTCCGAGCGCGCCAGGTCAGCTACCGCGTCGTCGGCGGCAAGGAGTACTTCGCGCGAGACGAAGTGCAGGCGCTCGCCGCGGTCCTGCGCGCCATCGACAATCCAGCCGACCGGTTGTCGCTCGTGCAGGCGCTGCGGTCGCCCTTCTTTGCCGTCAGCGACGCGGACCTGCTGCATTTCGTGTCGACCAAGGGGATCCTGAACATCAATGCGCCGCAGGGGGACGATGTCGCGAAGCGCGAGGTGTTCGACCCGATCTTCGCGCTGCTCGCCCGGCTGCACCGGCTGCGCCGCATCGAGTCGCCGTCGGTGATCGTCGAAGAGCTGTTCGCGCGGAGTCGCGCGCTGACGGCATTCCTGATGAAGCCGTCGGGAGCGCAGATGGTGGCCAACCTGTGGAAGGTGCTCGAGACCGCGCGCGCCTACGAAGCGGCGGCGCCGGCCACGCTGCGTGCGTTCGTGAGGTTCCTGCAGGACGAAGAGGGCAGCAGCCGCGCCGAAGGAGACTCGCCGGTTGGCGAGCCCATTGGCGCGAGCGTCGAGATCGTGACCGTCCACAAGGCCAAGGGTCTCGAGTATCCGATCGTCATCGTCGCCGACCTCTTCACGAGCAAGCTTCCCGCGAGCGACTGCATCATCGACCACGCGGCCACGCGCGGCTGGCTCAAGATCGGTCCGTTCCGGCCCGAGGGCTGGGAAGAGCAGTCCGAGGTGGAGGCGCGACAGCAGGAGGCGGAGGGGCGGCGGCTGCTCTACGTCGCCATGACGCGAGCGCGCGATCACCTCGTCATTCCGTGCCTCCCGGGCGAGCCGGTCGAGAGCTGGCTGGGCTCGGTCGCGAACATGCTCGTCCGCCCGATTGACGAGATCCCGTTCAACAAACGTGAGTCGAACGTGACGTGGTTCGACTCACGGCGGCTCGACTTCGGCGTCCAGGGCGCTGCTTCGGTGCGCGTCTCCGCGGCAGTCGATGGCTCGAAAGCGGATGCCACGAACGCGCTCGCCGCTGAGAAAGCCTGGCTGTCGGCTCGACGGGCGGTTCGGAAGCAGGCGCGTGCGGAGGCCGAACCGGCCGCGACGCTGCCTGAAGTTACGCTGGCGACGAGCGACAGCCCGCTAACCGGCGCGCAGCGCCTGTATGGAGTCGAGTCCGAGGGAGAACTGGCCGAGCTCTCCGATGCAGGCGGCGCGGTTGCGGCAACAAGCGAAGAGCCGGCCGCCTTTGGAAGCTACGTGCACGAGATTCTGGAGACAGTTGATTTGTCCGGCGGCGACCTCGAATCCGTGGCCCGCACGTTGGCGCGCCGGCATGGCGTGACCGACGCGAGCGTGACCCACGCGATCCAACTGGTCGAGCGCGTTCTGCGCTTGCCGCTCATGGACGACGCCAGGGCTGCGACCAGAGTGTTCCGGGAGGTTCCGGTGGCTGGAAACGCAGTTGCTGGCCGGGCCTACGGGAAGGCAGATCTGCTTTTCGAGCGCGGAGGCGCGTGGCGGGTCGTCGAGTTCAAGACCGATCGGCTCGACGACAGCGATTCTCTTCGGGAGCACGGCGCGCAGCTCGCGGGTTACTCAGCCGCGCTGGCTGCCGTCGTCGGAGCGAGCGTCAAGCCGGCGATCTGCATGGTTCGACGGGGCGAGGTTATTGAGGTCGGGTGAAGCTTTAGTTAGCGCAGCACGGTTGCTCCGACCGCAAGCTGAACCTCATCAGAGAAGGGCGGCCGTGAGAACTCGCTACGCGGGAATCTCGACGTAGGAGGACGAGGTGCTCGGTTGTGGAATCTCCATGCCCTCTGCTTTGAGGCCGTCGAGATGAAACGCCATCGCTTCCTTCATCTCTCGCTCGACGTCGTCGCGCGTACTGGCGGTCGCAAAGCAACCCGGAAGGTCGGGCGAGTACGCGGAGTACCGGTCGCGGTTTGCTCGATGACGATGAGGTACTTCATGGCTTCAATCCAGACTGCTTGAGAATACCCGGTGCGGGTCTTGCTGCGGAAGTATGCAATGCAGTAGGTCTCTCATCCGCTGCGGAACGCTCGAGGCTCACGATGAAGAAGAATGTCGTTTCATTCCCGTCCCCGCGCACCGACGCTCCCCCCGACTCGCTCGATGCGCGGCTCAGGTTCGCCATCGCGAACGAGCGGCTGATCGAATTCAAGTACGACGGCGCAGTACGTGTGGCCGAACCGCACGACTACGGGCTGCGGGATGGTTCCGTGAAGATCCTCGTCTATCAGCGGCAAGAATCAGGTCAACAGAATGATGACGTGTTCCTCCGCGACGGCGACGAGGTGTTCCGCACGTACTTCATCAATAGCCGCGGCGACGAGCAGATGGGAAGTACCTGGAACTACCTCGACATCACCGCGCTTGGGCGCCAGGAGGACTGGGAGGACTCGCCGGAGGGCTACCCGCAAACGCCGCCTTACAAGTGGTGGAACTGGCACGACGAATACAGCAACACTCCGTCATCCCAGTGGTCGAGCGTCGTCGATCGCAGTCTCGCTCTCCAGGGTGAGCCGGTCGGGCGCAACGCCGACGGCAGCGATGACAAGGGCTGAGGAAGGCCATCCCGTCTGAAGGCATGTATGGACTACCAAGAAACGTTCGTGCAGCGGATCCAATACCGGATCTATGTTCGAGAATATCCGGGAGAAGAACCGACGATCGTTCTGATGCATGGGTTCCCAGACAACCTGCACCTTTACGACCGTCTGATTCCCTATCTCTCGCCGCCGCGCCGAGTCATTGCCTTTGATTTTCTTGGATGGGGCGGATCGGATAAACCCGCCGGCTATCCGTATACCGCGGCCAATCAGGTCGGTGACCTCGATGCCGTGATCACTCAACTGCAGCTTCCGCACGTTGTCCTCGTTGCGCACGACGCCTCTGGTCCACCGGCTATTGACTGGGCCCTTGACGAGTCCAAACGCCTGACGGGGCTGGTGTTGTTGAATACCTACTACTGCGCCATGCCGACGCTCCGTCCGCCCGAGGCGATTTGGCTGTTTTCGACACCCATGGTCAGAAACATCGCACGGCCGGTGTCGCAGATGTTTGGTCAGTGGGTTTTCCGTCGCATGTACCAGTGGCAGGTCGGGAGGTTTTTCAGAGACGCGGAGGTCAGAGATCAATTTGTGCCACTGCTGTATCAACAGTTCGACGCCACGCCGAGCGCTCGTCCTGCCTTCTTTCGCTTGAACGAAGACTTATTGCCCACAATACGATCACGCACACAAATGCTCCCGAAGCTGGCAGAGTTCAGACGGCCGGTCCGGATCATCTTTGGCGACGCAGATCCGTACCTGAATACAGGCGTCGCGCGGCGCTTCCATGAACTCTTTTCAGGGTCTGAGCTCTTTCTTGTGCCAGGCGCTCGACACTTCGTCCAGATGGATGAACCGGCACTGGTGGCACGGTGCATCCTTGATATGCCACATGCTGCCGAGTAGGCCTGGCGAAGCTCTGCGTCACACGGCCCCCTTTCGTTTCTTCGAAGACTCCAGCTGGAGCCCGTCGAGCAGTGCGCGGAGGCCGAGCTTGAAGCGCCGGCCCGCAGGTGCATCGACCAGGTCGTCGGCGAGAGCCACCAACGTCGGGTACTGCTGCCTGGGAAGCGATTTGAACCACCGCCTTCCTTCCTCGCGCATCCGTTTCAGCGACGCCGGGTCTGCCGGATAGCCGAGCGTCTCATCGAGCACGAAGCCCACCACGTAGGAATTCATGACGAAAGCGGCGTCGACGACCCTGGCGCGCGAGAGTCCTGCGCCGAGCAACGCGTGTAGCAGTTGCTCGATAAGACGGAGACGATGGGGGCCCACGGGTGGCGTCGCCGCGAGCACCCGGGCGCCGTCGCGATGGGCCATCAAGACGGTCCTCACCTGCAGGGCCATCCTTTCAGCCTGCTCGCGCCACGGCCTCGAGTCGTCCAGATCCGGAATCTCCGCGCAGATCGCGTTGGCCATGAGTGCGAGCAGCTCGTCCTTGTCGTTCACATGGTTGTACAGGGAGGCTGCCTTGATTCCGAGCTTCTCGGCGAGGCGGCGCATCGTTAGCCCGTCGAAGCCGTCCTCGTTCAACAATTCGAGGGCCCGTCGGACGACCGCGTCTTGGGTGACCCGGGAACTGGCAGCCTCAGCCCCGGACCACGCTGAGAACTCAGGAAACGCCCTCGACTTTTTCCGGCGCTGTCGCGGCACGGTTGACAGGCTAACATAGATCGTCTCATGCTAACGTAGTTAGTATAGTGCGAACATTGTTAGCACAACCATGGAGGTTCTCATGGGCCGCAAACGCTTCAAGCTGCTACCGGAGATGGAAGGGAGAGCGGCGTACTGGTATGCGCGCCAGCGCGGCACGCCGAGTCAGATGGAGCTCGTCCGGAAGCAGGCGGTGCAGGTCACCGACGGCGTGCCGAGTGGCGCCACTGTGCTCGAGGTGGCGCCAGGCCCCGGGTATCTCGCGATCGCAATCGCCCAACTCGGACGATTTCAGGTGACGGGCCTGGACATCAGCCGCACGTTCATCGAGATCGCGACCGAGCACGCTCGGGGCGCCGGGGTGACCGTTGACTTGCGTCAGGGTGATGTGGCGAACATGCCCTTCGACTCGGCGTCGTTCGATCTGGTCGTCTGCCAGGCGGCTTTCAAGAATTTCCCGCAACCGGTGCGCGCGCTCGATGAGATGCACCGCGTCCTTCGCGCCGATGGGACGGCGCTCATCCAGGACCTGAGCAAGGACGCGTCCAACGTGGAGATCGAGCAGGAAGTGAGGGCAATGAAGCTCAGTCGATTCAACGCCTTCACGACGAAATTCGTGCTCGCGACACTGCTTAGACGGCGCGCGTATTCGCCCGTCCAATTCAAGCGTGTGGTCGCCGAGAGCGCCTTCCGGACCTGCGAGATTCGGAAGGATGGGATTGGCTTCGAGGTCCGGTTGAGGAAATCAGCAATTGAGAAGGTCGCGTGACGTTCGCCGCTGGGAGCTATAAGTAGCTCAACCACCAATTCCGGCGGCGAGCTTTGAGTTTGGCAAAAGCGCGGCACAGCGGGTAGAGAGCGATCACGATCAAAACCCAGCCGACGTAGACCCAGCCAAGATTGACTCCATACCACGGTGGGTGCGCGGCCATTGGTCCGTCGCTCGTAAAAAGGAAACTCGCTGGGCCGCCCTGTCCGTACGCAACCGCAACAGCGATGACATGCACCAGGTAAATATGCGCCTCGTAGAAAAGCAGAGGCACTCTGCCGTACGTCACGAAGAAAGAGAACACTCGGCCTCGCGCGTGTTCGAGCCAGACAAGCGCGACGAGCAGTGGGCCGAGCGTCATGAGCAGGTAGGCGAGAGAAGGCGGATACTTGCGTACACGCAGGAATGACAGCAGGGTATACGTGCCTCGTGTCTCGACACTCCACGGCATCGGATCGCCATAGCTGTTCAGCCATCGAAGACCAACAAAAAAGATGACGGCCGAGACGCCGATACAGAGGAGAATCTTCTGCCGGCGTTCCGGCGATTCTCTGAAGAGCGGGCCCATGGCGTAGCCAACCGCCATGACGCCTACCCACGGAATGATCGGATAGTCGATGCGAATCAGCACGCCCGCGTGCGGGTCAGGGAAGTGGAGAAACTTCCACAGCCACCCCAACTCGCCAAACGCTGCCGGAGTCATTGCATCCGTCAGATTGTGAAGCACGATCAGCGCGATGCCGACCGCTGCAATCGCACCTCTCGGTAACCAGGCAAGTGCCGCCATGAACACCATCGACCAGCCGAGGGCCCAGATGACTCCGGCGAGCCACGGTGTAACGTGAATAGTGAAGTCCCAGCCGAAAGCCACCAGAGTCAGTTCGAGAGCGACGAGCCACAGACCTCGCGTCAGCAAGAATCGGCTCACCTGAGCAGCGCTCCGCCCGCGAGCCAGCGACAGCGATGCGCCGACGCCGGCGAGCAGAAAAAACGCCGGAGCACAGAAGTGCGTTACCCAGCGCGTGAAAAACAGAGCAGGAGTGGTATGGGTGAGGTCGACCGGTGCAAACTGCGCATTGCTGAGGAAACCACGCGTATGGTCGAGTGCCATGAGAACCATGGCAATTCCCCGCAGGGCGTCTACCGATTCGAGCCGCTCTTGAAGCCGTGTTGATGAAACATCGGTAGCAGATATCATCGGCCCTCGACTCATGGCGCAATTGTCGCCGAGCAGGGCGTCATCACAGTGAGACATGGTCTGACGAATCGATCACTGGATCAACTTGTTCCGCTCCCCCTTCAACTATCGAGCCCAGAGCTCAGGTAGCCCCGTCGCTATTAGTGCTAGCCCCCTGTCGATCTGCGGCCACCCTCTTCGTATAGAGAGTGAACAACAACTCACGCGAGGAGACCTGATGCGCAAAATCAACGTGTTCGACAACATTTCGCTGGATGGCTACTTCACGGACGAGAAGGGCGACATGAGCTGGGCGCACAAGCGGGACGAGGAATGGAATGCCTTTGCCAGCGGCAATGCCAGCGGCGACGCCGAGCTGCTGTTTGGCCGCGTCACCTACGAGATGATGGCCGCGTTCTGGCCAACGGCCGAGGCCGCGAAAATGCTGCCAGGCGTTGCCGCCGGGATGAACCGCATGCGGAAGTTCGTCGTCTCGCGCACCTTGAAAGACGTCACCTGGCAAAACACGACGCTGCTCAAGGGCGACCTCGTGTCCGAGGCGAGGCGCCTCAAGCAGCAGCCGGGGCCAGACCTCCTGATACTCGGCAGCGGCAGCATCGTCTCGCAGCTCACCGACGCCGGCCTCATCGACGAATACCAGATCGTGCTGACTCCGATTGTGCTCGGTCGCGGCCGCACGCTGTTCGAGACGGTCAAAAACAAGCTGCCGCTCGGACTGTCATCGACTCGGCAGTTCAAGAACGGTAACGTCGTGCTGACCTACGCGAAGCAGTAGTCCCGAGCAGACAGCAGGCGGGGAGCTCTATAGCTAAAGCGGGACACTACGTGTTACGAACCAGTCAGCGGCGCCCCCGCCTTGATCGACTCGAGACCGTGACCTTGCGGGCCGACTTCGCGCGCGCGCAACGCGTACGCGAACACGAAGCCGAAGAGACTGAGGATCATGAACATCCACAACATCGGAGTGTAGCCGGCCGGATTGTCTGCGCCGGCATGGTTCGCGTCGTTCAACGCGCCGGCCACGAGATTGATCGAAGTCAACCCGATCGCCTGCACCATCGTCATCAACCCGTAGGCCGTGCCGAGCCGACTCGGCTCCACGAGATACGGGACGGCGGGCCAGATGACTGCCGGGACCAGCGAGAAGGCGATGCCGATCATCACGGTCGTGATCCACAGGCTCATCTGGGTGTAGGCGAGGATTGGAAACACAGCCGCAAGCAGGAAGCAGCCGAAGGCCATGAACGCCGCGCGGCGGCCGAGCATGTCGGCCATGAACCCGAACGCGGGCGTGGCAAAAATGGCGGCGAGAAAGACGTAGCCGTTCAACGCCCCGGCATCCTGGAGCGATAGGCCGTGCGCGTGTTGAAAGTATTTGATCGCAAACGTGCTCCGGAACGGGAAGATGACGGAATAGAACGTGACGCAGAGACCGATGACGTACCAAAACGATCGATCGAAACGCCACAAATCGCTCCAGACGAATCGATCGGAGGGAGCGGGTCTCGGCACGTCGTGTCGCTGCGCGAGGTAGCGATCCAACCCGTAATAGATGATGCAACCGACGACGCCGACGGCAGACATGGCGACGGCAAACACGAGCGGCGGCTGCCAGCCGGCGTCATAGAGGCCCTTGAACCACGTGGTCGAGAGGTCGGCGGAATAAGAGCCCGCTCGCGCGATGCTGAGGTTGACGCCGAAAGCGAACCCAAGCTGGCGGCCGACGAACCATTGCCCGATGGCCACGGTGACGGCGACGATCATCGACTCGGCGCCGAGCCCGAAGATCAACCGGCCCGTGGCCATCACCGGGAAGAGCGGCGACAGGGCGGTGACGATCGCGCCGGCCAGGCAGACCAGGGCGAAGGCCAGCGTCGAGAGCCGCGTCCCGAATCGATCGACGATCACGCCGCCGACGAGCACCATCACGATGTTCGGAAAGCTGTAGATGGCGTTGAGCGTGCCGATCTGCGTGTCGGTGAAGCCGAGGTGACGTTGCAGCGATTCGGCGACTGGTCCGATCGAATCGTAGACGTAGTAGTTGCCGAACATCGCGATGCTGATCGCGACGAGGACGGCCCACCGCCAAACGGCTGGGGGAGGATTCGTGGGTGCGATGGCTGGGTGCATTGTCGCGGGTCAGTCTATCGCACGAGCATTTGCCTTCGCCGAAAAGAGGACGGTTTTCGGCACTTCGTGATCTTCGTTTACGGATATCATGACCTCAGGGTCCAAACTACCTTCCGCCGGACTTGAAAGAGGCACGAACATGGCCAATCCGTCTCCCGAACGGCCCCTCGAAATACCCCTGTCAGAGCTCGAGCGCCAGTTCATTGCGGCGTACCTCGAAGGCGCTGGCGCCGACTATCACGCGCTCGTGGCTCGAAAAGACGACGAAGCCCGGAGCCTGCTTCGGCGCGCAGCGCAGTACGCGAGCGAGCGTTTGGGCGAAATCGAAGCCCGCTCCGAGTACGTGCACAAGCTACACGGCGAACACTGATCGGGGGTGGGGTTCCGCCTCCACCGGTAGGTCGACATGCACGGTTCGATCGCTGTGTTCCTGGCGGCCAGCATGCTGGCGCGGGTATCAGCCAATCCCGCTGATGCTGGACAACCGAACCCGGCCTCCGAAATACGGCGCCAGGTCACCGGCAGTTTCATGCGGGCATGGCGTGACGATTGCGCGCCTTATCCGCGACCAGAGCACCTGGCGCGTGGATGAGACATTCGTGCCCGCGCGACCTCGGTAGCTCTGGATTACCGCTCCTTCCCAATCCAATACCTCGGCCCCGGCCCGGCGCGGCCGGCGCGATCTTCGGGATTGGCCAGCCGGCAGTGCTGCAGCGACAGGCAGCCGCACCCGATGCAGTGTCCAAGGCCCTCGCGCAGGCGCTCGAGCTCGGCGATGCGATGATTGATGCGCTTCGTCCAGGTGCCGGAGAGCTTGGCCCAGTCGGCACGCTCGGGCAGGCGGTTCTGCGGCAGGCGGGCGAGCTCGGCGCCGACCTCCGTCAGTGAGAGCCCGATCTTCTGCGCGAACACGATGAACGCGATCCGGCGCAGCACCGCGCGCGGGTAGCGGCGATGGCCGGAGCCGGCGCGCTCGGAAGCGATCAGGCCCTTCGATTCGTAGAAGCGCAGCGCTGAAGAGGCGACGCCGCTGCGGCGGGAAACGTCGGTGATGGTGAGGAGATCCGCCATGGTTCGAGCATGCCAGAGGCGGGGCTTGACTTCAAGTTAACTTTAACTTGTAGGATGCTTGTCAGCGGGATGTTCCGCGAGATCGGAGTGACAAACCATGCCGACCGTCGACGCAACCAACACCCGGCCGCTGGCGGTCGCCAACGGGCCGCGAAACCTGTTCCTCGGCCTCAACGTCGCCGTGACGGGCGGCACATCCGGCCTGGGGCTGGCGCTCGTTCGGGAGTTGACTGGCCGCGGCGCCCACGTCGCGTTCGTCGCGCGTACCAGACACGCGGTCCAGCGGGTCGCCGCCGAACACCCGAACGCTCACGGCATCGTCGGCGACGTCTCGAACATCAAAGACATTTATCCGATCGCGGTCCAGATCATCGGCGCGCTCGGCAAGCTCGACGTCGTCATCAACAACGCGTCCGATCTCGGGCCGTCGCCGCTAGCGCTCCTGGCCGATACCGATTGCGAAGACTTCGAACGCGCGTTGGCGACGAACGTCCTAGGGCCGTTCCGGCTGACGAAGGCGCTGCTCGGCTCGCTCGCTTCCGCCGCGCGCGAACGGTCCGGTGCAGCCGTGATCAACATCTCGAGCGACGCTGCAATCAACGCCTACCCGGGTTGGGGCGCCTACAGCGCCAGCAAGGCGGCCCTCCATCATCTCAGCCGAATCTGGAACGAGGAGCTCGTGGCGGAGGGTATACGAGTGATCTCGTTCGATCCTGGAGACATGGACACGCCGCTCCACGCTGCAGCGGTCCCTGACGCGGACCGCTCGACGTTGAAACGGCCGGAAGACGCGGCCGGCGAGCTCGCCGACGTCATCGGCGAGGCGCTGACGATGCGCGGGGCTCCGCGGATGGCGGAGGCACGGGGATGATCTCTGCCAGCCTGCCCGAACAGCGCGCGACAAACGCCAAAGTCCTTGCCGTCGATCGCTTAGGACGTCTGAGACATTGGCCACGCCGGGACGTCGCGCGACTCTTGGACGCGGGCGACCTCGTGATCGCGAACGACGCAGCGACGATCCCGGCCAGTCTCACGGGACAGCACCTGCGATCGGGCCGACGAATCGAGGCGCGCCTCGCGGGACGCGATTCGCTGGACGTCGACCGCGTGACCTCATTCACGGCCGTGCTGTTCGGCCTCGGCGACTTCCGGATGCGCACCGAGGACCGCCCGCCACCACCACTGGTTGAGCCAGGCGATCGCCTGCCGTTCGGTCCGCTGAGGGCGACGGTCACGCGTCGACTCTTCGGCCACCCACGACTGGTTGTAATTGAGTTCGAAGGGCCGCCGGCGGCAATCTGGGAAGGGCTGGCGCGACACGGCAGGCCAATCCAATACGCACATGTAAGGCAACCGCTCGCCCTCTGGGACACATGGACGCCGATTGCCGGAGTGCCGGCTGCGTTCGAGCCGCCCTCAGCCAGCTTCGCGCTCGACTGGAAGACGCTCGCGTCGATGAGGGCCCGACGCGTTCGCTTCGCCACGATCACGCACGCGGCGGGACTCTCGTCGACGGGGGATTCTGACCTCGACGCGCTGCTGCCGTTCGACGAACCCTACGGAATACCGGAGCGCACTACGTGGGAGCTGCAGCGCGCGCGCGCCGAGGGCCGGCGCATCGTCGCGATCGGCACCACGGTCGTGCGCGCCCTCGAGCATGCCGCCGGACGCGACGGCATCGTCCGCGCCGGCGATGGCATTGCGACGCAACGCATCGGTCCGTCGACGCCCCTCCGCATCGTCGACGCCATCCTGTCTGGCACACACGAGCCGGGCTCGAGCCACCATGCGCTGCTAAGTGCGTTTGCAGACGTCGAGACGCTCGGCCGCGTCGATGCGGCGCTAAACGAGCACGAGTACCGCACCCACGAGTTCGGCGATTCTGTGTTTCTCGAGCGCATGACGTCCCGATACCCGCAATTCACAGCGTGCGCAGTGTGAATCAATTCCTGATTACCTTTTTCGTCCATCGCGACTCCGCATCGCGGCGCTGAAACCGCCGAGCTGGATCAAGCGGCACGGCAGTTGCTGGGAAGATTTCTGTCGGAGGAGTACCGATGCGGCCTGTGTTGAAACGCGCCAGATTCCTCGCCACGCTGCTAGGCCTCGCGCTACTGACACCGCTTGGTCCTGCAAATCTTTCCGCAACTCCGGACCCGCTGAAAAAACTCGATTCTGCCCTCAAGGGGCGCGCGCGAAAACCTCATGGCTACTCGCGCGTCATCGTTCGCACGGGAACTGCGACCTCTGGGAACGCTGTGGACGCGCTCATCCGAGGGGCCGGCGGGAAGTCCGGGCGCAAACTGCCGTCAACATCGAGCCAGGTGGCGCTCGTGCCGAATGCGGCGCTCCGTGGCCTGGCGGCGAGCCCGATCGTCGAACGCCTATCGCTCGATCGTCGTGTCGTTGGCGCGATGGAACGCACGGGTCTGACCATCGGCGCCGTGGCGGTCAGAGAGAGTCTGGGCGTCGACGGGGCAGGTGTCGGCGTTGCGGTGATCGATTCGGGGATCGGGAGCTGGCACGAGGACCTCTCGGTCGACGGCATCGGACAGCGCGTAAGGGAGTTCGTCGACTTCGTCGACGGCGTCACGACGCCTCACGACGACTACGGTCACGGGACGCACATGGCTGGCATCATCGCGGGCAACGGCCGCGACTCCGACGGCGCGCGAACCGGCATCGCGCCGGGAGCCCACCTTGTCGTGCTGAAAGTGCTCGACGAAAGGGGCCGCGGACACATCAGCGACGTGATCGCCGCGATCGACTACGCCGTCGCCGAGCGCGAGGCGCTGAGTATTCGCGTCATCAATCTCTCGATCGCGGCAGGTGTGTACGAATCGTACGAGACCGATCCGCTCACGCTGGCCGCGGAGCGCGCAGTGCGCGCCGGCATCACCGTGGTTGCCGCCGCCGGGAACAGCGGCCGCAGTCTGCAAGGCAATACCCAGTACGGCGGGATAACGGCCCCCGGCAATGCCCCGTGGGTGCTGACGGTCGGCGCTTCAAGCCACATGGGCACGCCGGACCGCGACGACGACACGATTGCGGCCTTCACGTCGCGCGGACCAACCGGGCTCGATCACCGCGCCAAGCCCGACATCGTCGCTCCCGGTGTCGGCATCGAATCCCTCTCCGCGCCGGGGAGCACGCTGTATTCGACCGCGCCAGCCTATCTGCTCTCTGGAGCGACGACAGCGTCACCGCTCCCGTACCTCAGCCTCAGTGGCACGAGCGTGTCCGCTTCTGTCGTGACTGGGACGGTTGCGCTGATGCTGCAAGCGAACCCGTCACTCACGCCGAATGCCGTCAAGGCGATCCTGCAGTACACGTCGGAAGCCTACCGCGCCTACGATCCCTTGACCGAGGGCGCCGGATTCGTCAACGCGAAGGGCGCCGTCGAGCTCGCGCGATACCTGGTCGATGCCTCCACCAGCGAGTATCCCGACGCGTCACGCTGGGGCGGCACGCTGATTTGGGGCAACCACCTCGTTAAAGGCGGCCGCCTCACTGCGGACGCGAACGCATGGTCGGCCGACGTGATGTGGGGAGCCGAGCGATCAGGGGAGGGGCAAAAGGTTTCGTGGGGGACGCGCTGCGAGTCCGAAAGTTGCGCCACGACGGCATCCAAGTGGAAAGTTGGCGCTGGCTCCGATCGCAATGTCGTCTGGGGCTCAATCTGCAAGGGCGCGAACTGTGACGTCCCGTGGTCGATCGCGCTCGTCTCGGGCGTCGATGGGGCCACCGTGGTCTGGGGCACAGGCATAGACGACGGAGAAACCGTGGTCTGGGGGACAGATGACGGAGAAACCGTGGTCTGGGGCACGGCCTGCACCGACCCGAGCTGCACGCAAAGCATCTGGAGCCGCCGGTGACGATGTCGAGCGCCGGCACGCACCCTGTTGACGCGATCCCGGAACGCCGCGGGAGCAGTCAGTCGCTGACATGGGGGACGCTCTCGACCGCAGCGCAACTCTACGTCCTGACGGTGTTGGCCGCGGGCACGGCCGCGGCCTTCGCGTGGTTGCCAACCGCCGTTCTTCAACCGTGGTTGTTCGTGCTGCTGCTCTTCGCCTCGTGTTTGACCTCCCTCTGGAAAGTCAATCTGCCGATTCCGCTGGCCAGTGGGTCGACGCTGTCGGTCTCCTACGCCGCGAACCTGATGGCACTGCTTCTGCTCGGTCCCCAACAGGCGCTGGTGATTGCCTTGGCTGGCGTGTGGATCCAGTGCACCGTCAACGTGCGACGGCCGTACCCGTGGTATCGCACGGCGTTCAGCATCGCCGGCGAAGCGCTCACGATGGCGGCGACCGGCCTGGTGTATCTGGAGCTCGGCGGCCCGCTCCGACCGGTGGAATTCGCTCCGCTCGCCGGACCGCTCATCGCGGCGATTGCGACCTACTTTTTCGTCAACACCGGGTTGATTGCCGTCGCCATTGCTCTCACCTCCGATCGCAGCGTGCGCGAGGTCTGGCTCCAAGATTTTTCCTGGAGCGGCGCCAGCTTCATGGTGGCGGGGACTGCAGGCGCCGTTGCCGCGATCGTGATCGCACGCGGCGGGCACTGGCCGGCCGTGCTGTTGCTCGCGCCTGTATACCTGACCTACAGGACCTACCAGGTCTTCATCGGGCGTCTCGAGGATCGAGATCGCCACGCCCGCGAAGCGCGCCGGCTGCATCGGGAAACCACCGATGCGCTCTCGCTGGCTCGGCAGGCGGAGCAGGCGCTGGCGGCAGAGAAGGACCTGCTCGCGGCCACCGTCGCCGAGCTGACGCGCCTCGAGGGCGTTCGCCAGGAACTGCTCGAGCGAGAGCGCGCAGCGCGCGCCAGCGCGGAGGAAGGGAACCGTCTCAAGGATCAGTTCCTCGCCACTGTTTCGCACGAGCTGCGGACCCCGCTCAACGCCATCCTCGGCTGGGCGGACATGTTGCGCTCGCCAGAGATCGTCGACTCGATTCGCGATCGCGCCGGCCGCTCCATCTACGACAATGCGCGTCAGCAGTCGCGCATGATCGACGAGCTGCTCGACGTGGCGCGGATTGTCTCAGGCAAGCTGCGGCTGGAGCGCGCCGCTGTGGATCTGAATGAAATCGTCCGCGGCGCGGTCGAAGTCGTTCAAGGCGCTGCCGAAGCCAAGCGCGTCGCGATTGTTGTCGAGACCGACGCGTCGAGTCACACGATCTACGGAGACGGCGCGCGGCTGCAACAGATTGTGTGGAACCTGCTGTCGAATGCCGTCAAGTTCACCGAAGAGGGCGGGCGGATCGTCGTGCAGATTCGCCACGTGCAGGCGGCCGCCGAAATCATCGTCACCGACGATGGCACCGGCATTCCCGCCGAGTTCCTGCCGTGCGTGTTCGAGCCGTTCCGGCAGGCCGACGCGTCCAGCACCAGACGTTATGGAGGGCTGGGGCTGGGTCTGTCGATCGTCAAGCATCTGGCGGAGGCGCATGGCGGCACCATCACCGCATCCAGTGAAGGCGAAGGCCGCGGCTCGAGCTTTACCTTTCGACTGCCTGCCCGGGTGGCTTCATCGGAGCAGGCGGCGTGGGTCGAGGAGGCTCCGGCGGTCGCGGAGTCATCTCACTCACTCGACGGTTGCTCCGTGCTGGTGCTCGACGACGATGGAGAAAGCCGCGAGGTCGCAGCGGCGCATCTGACCAGTCGAAAGGCCGAAGTCTGGACTGCCGAGTCGTCGCCGCACGCGATCGAAATCCTGCAGCGGGAGCGCATCGACGTCATCCTGGCGGATATCGCGATGCCGGGGGAGGACGGCTACGGCTTCATCAAGAAGGTTCGGGCGCTGAACGCGAAGGCGGCGTCAACGCCCGCGGCAGCCCTCACGGCGCTGGCGACGAAGGAAGACCGGCGCCGCGCCCTTGACGCCGGTTTTCAGCTGCACCTGGCGAAGCCGATTGATGGAGAATCGCTCGTTACGGCGGTGGCGAAGCTCGCCAGGCTCGACCGCCGCTGAATCGCTCGACCCACCCTTCAGGCCCGGTCCGATCCCCGCGCTAAGATTCGGCGATTTGCCGTGAACCCTCGGCGTCACTTTCGACGTCAAAGGGACCGACGTTTGTTGTCCAAATAAAGGAGAACTCCGATGTTTTTTGCATCGCTACTGCTGGCGGCTGCGACGGCAGCCGCGCCTCAGGCTCAGCCGGACCCGACGATCGCGAGCACCCGCGGGGCCTTGGAGGTCATCAGGGGCTACGTCACGAAGGCGGCCGAACAGGTCCCCGAAGAGATGTACGCCTTCAAGCCGACGCCGGACGTCCGCTCGCTGGGCCAGCTCTTCGGCCACATTGCCGACGCGAATTTCATGATCTGCAGCATGGCGACGGGTTTGAAGCCGGACATGGAGAACATCGAGAAGACGAAGACGTCGAAGGCCGATCTGGCCGCGGCGCTCGACGCCTCCTTCAAGTTCTGCGACGCGGGGTTCGAGAAGCTGACGGCGGCCAACGCCAACGAGACGGTCAAGTTCTTCTTTCCGGGCACACACACGCGCCTCAGCGTGCTGACCTTCAACACGGCGCACGACTTCGAGCACTACGGGAACATCGTCACCTACATGCGCCTCAAGGGGCTGGTACCGCCGTCTACCGCCGGCCGGATGTAAGCGGCGCCGGTGGCGCGGGAGCATGTCGGCGCGAGTAAGCGCCTTGGCGGGTCCTGTCAGCGAACAGCCCCCAGTTCGTGCTCGGTCCGAGGCGGTTGCTTCTAGTTACTAGAAGAGACGGCACGCGCCGGATGCGACAGCATCGCCCTTTACGGTTCGATGACGCGCAGCTTCGGAAAGTACGTCTTGTAGCGGCGCCGGTCGCGTGTCAGCAGCGTGTAGCCGGCCAGCGCCGCGTGCGCGCCGATGAAGAAGTCTGGCAGCGGGCTCAGACGGGTGCCGCCACGACGGCGATAGGCGAGAAATACCCGGGCTGCGAGGAATCCAGCCGGCCATGGCAATGCCTCGCGGGTGAAGTACTCGGGCGGGAGCGCGCGATCCAGATCCTCGATGTTCTCGAACCCGCACGCTACCTCGGCGTAGATCAGTGGATTGATGACCAGCCGGCCTTGCTGCGCCGCGCGCGCCAGCATCGACGCCGACCAGTCCATCCAGTCCGGATCCTCGGTCACGACATCGAGGATCACATTGCTATCGACGAGCGTCGTCACGAGCACACCGCCGTCATCGACGCGTGAGCGCCATGATTTGGTCTGTGGTCAGTCCTGAGGTCGAGGTGCCGCGCATGCGGGCGAGGAGCGCGTCTCCGCGCGAGGTGCTTTTCCGCGCCGGCCGGATCCGGACGGCGTCGCCGTCCACCTCGAACTCGACTTCGGTGCGTGGAAGCAATCCGAGCCGGTCGCGGATGTGCTGTGGAATCGTGACCTGGCCTTTGGATGTCAGGCGCATTTTCTTACTCCTACAAGTAAGAGTATCACCACTCCTGTGGAGACGGAACCTGTGAGCGCGGGATCCAGGCACTAACACATCGCAGGTTTCTGCCACCGGGGCGCACGGCTGACGCTAGTGGTCTGTTCGAGCGAGTGAGGCGCCCTGGCGGGTCCTGTCCGCGAACAGCCCCACGTCGTGCTCGGGCCGAAAAGCACCTGTCACGGAAAAACGGCCCTGCGGCGCGAAGCGGGGCGCCCCGTTCGCGGCCACCCGCGCGTGGCGCCGCGCATCGCGGCGCGGCTGAAATCGCGCATACGATGTCCGGGTGCCTCTCGTCGTCCTCGTGGTCGTCCTCTTTTGCCGATCGTGGCCGGCATCGCGCTGATGCCAGTCGCGCTCGTTCTTCGCTACCGCACCGGCACGGCGCGCCGCACCGCCCGCGGCTGGGTCGTCACCACGAATTTCGTCGGCATCGCGTTGTCGACGTCATCTTCCTGGCCGGCGCGGCGGTCACCGCCGACTGGGTCCCCGACGCCTTCACGTATTCGCTCGTCGGCCTTGGTGTGGGCTGCACGCTGGGCATCGCTGGCCTTGCGCTGAGTCGGTGGGAGCCGGGTCCGCGTGGTTTGATCTATACGCCGAACCGCTGGCTGGTGCTGGCCATCACCCTGATGGTCACAGGGCGGATCATGTTTGGCTTCTGGCGTGGCTGGCAGACGTGGCGCGCCGGCTTCGAAGGCACGTCACTGTTGGTATCGGCCGGCGTTGCCAAATCGCTCGCCGCGGGTGCGATCGTGTTGGGCTATTACCTGATCTACTGGGCTGGAGTCAGGCGGCGCTTACGGCGTCACCGGATCTAGTCTGCTCCAAGGGGGCGTCGCCCCCCGGAGCCCCCCTACTGGCTCGCTTGCGGGGTCCCCCACGCCCCGCGCCGCTCGCCGGGCTCACTCGCTGCCGCTCGTTCGCGCTCTTTGTTTATGAGATAGCTTCTAGTCTCATCCGGGGGATTTTGTCCCCCGGACCCCCTTACACGCTCGCTCGCGGGGACCCCGACGCCCCGCTCCGCTCGCGTGGCTCACTCGCTTCCGCTCGTTCGCGCTGTTTATGAGACGGCTTCTAGAGTGATCAGCTGCGCGGTCAGCCGTCCATCAACGAGCGACATCCGCGCGACGCTGACCGGAGATTTGAACCGTCGCGGGCCGGCGCTGCCGGGATTGAGGAAGAGCACGCCATCCCGTTCTTCGATCGACGGCTGATGAGAGTGCCCGAACACCACGGCGCTGTTGCCGGCACGTAACGCTTGCAGATCCAGATCGGCGAGGATGTGGACGACATGGATGGCGTGACCATCGAGCTCGACGACCGCAGAGTGAGGCAGCGCGTTCGCCCAGCGGCCTTTGTCGACGTTGCCGCGCACGGCGACGACCGGCGCGAGGCGGCGGAGCTGCCCAAGGACGTCCGCTGAGCCGACGTCACCGGCATGAATAATCCGGTCGCATCCCTCGAGCGCAGCGATGGCTTCCGGGCGCAACAGCCCATGAGTGTCCGAGATGACGCCGATCGTTTCAGGCATGCTATGACTCACACGAGTTGACGCGCTGAGCGGGTGGCGCCCGGCGGGGCCGCCCCGCCCGCCGCGCAGGCGCCTCTCTCGTCGACACCGTTTTTGGCGCCGAGGACGGGGTCCCCGCCGCGCACGCTTGCGCGGTGGGGTGTGAGGACGGGTGGGGCTGCCGGGCGACAGGACCCGCGATCAGGGCAACTCGATCGAGGCGACGACTAGTGCCACGGATCACACGAACAACACAGATCGGGTTTATGAGAGAGGTTCTAGTGTCCCGAATCAGAAATACGTCGCCATTTTTCGGGCGGGGCATCCCCGATGGCGGCGTTGCTCCTCCCTTGAATATGTTGAATATTCGCGGTCGTCGCGCCTTGCCCTCGGGGCGCCGCGCTCCGAAAAATTTGGCAACGTATTTCTGATTCGGGACACTAGAAACTGCCCGGCCGCTCATCAACCACTCCAACCGCGCGCTGCAACGCCAGTCCCGCGCGCGCGATGGTGCCCTCGTCAAACAATCGGCCGATGAGCGTCACGCCGTGCGGCACACGCCGCGCGGGCGAGAACTTCGGCAGCGGATTGTTTGGGTCGGGCGCCCAGTCGCTGCGCGCCTCGGAAACGTTGACGAAACCGGCGCGGAGCGTCAGCGACGGGTGGCCGGTGAAGTTCGAGATCGTCAGCATCTCGTCGCGCAGGGACGGCACCAGCAACACATCCACCTCGGTAAAGATTCGCGCCATCTCGAGCGCAACGCGGCGCCGGAAGCGATCGGCCTGGACGAAATCGACAGCCGACAGGAATCGCGACTGGCGGAACAGATTCGGCCAGGCGTCGGGCACCTGCACCTTGAGCGTGTCGTCGGCACCGCTCAGCGTGATCTCTTCGAACGCTGCGGCGGCCTCGCTGAAGAGGACAGGCATCAGCGAGCTGTACGGCCAGTCGGGAAGGCCGACGGCGGTCGTTGTCATTCCGAGCTTCTTGACGGCCTCGAGGGCGCCGCGGTCGACGTCGGTCGCCGGGTTTTCCTTCATCCAGGCAGGGAAGTAGCCGACCCGTAGACCGCTTGCCGAGGCGTTGGCGTCGAAGTCGAGATGGCTCGGCACACTCGCGACGTCGCCAGGATCGGGGCCGGTGATCGCGGCGAGTACCAGCATCGAGTCCTCGATCGTCCGCGTCATCGGTCCGAGCTTATCGAGCGTCCAGCACAGCGTCATCGCACCCGTGCGAGGAACACGTCCGTAAGTCGGACGCAGCCCAGTGACGCCGCATCGCATCGCCGGAGCGATGATGCTGCCGCCGGTTTCGCTGCCGATCGAGAAACCAACGAGTCCGGCGGCGGTCGCCGCGCCGGGTCCGGCGCTCGATCCGGAAGCGCCTTCCTCCAGCAGCCACGGATTCATCGTCTGGCCGCCGAACCAGATGTCGTTGAGCGCCAGCGCGCCGAGGCTCAGCTTGGCGATTAACACTGCGCCGGCGTCCTTCAAGCGGCGAACGACGATGGAGTCGGTTGAAGGGACGCGAGTCCTGAATGGCTCGGCGCCGTAGGTGGTGGCGATGCTGGCGGTGTCGAGGAGATCCTTCACGCCGTACGGGATGCCGTGGAGGGGGCCGCGATACTTGCCGGCGGCGATTTCGGCGTCGGCATGCTTCGCGGCGGCGAGCGCGGCGTCCCTGGTGAGCGTGATGACCGACCGTAGCTTCGGATCGAATTGCGCGATCCGAGTGAGATAAATGTTGGTCAGCCGCTCGGAGCTGAGCGCTTTGCTTTCAATCCATCTCGAGAGCGACGTCACGGGCGCGAACGCGATGTCGGCGTCGTTCGATGGCAGAGGAGTCTTGACGCCCGGACTTCGCACGAACCGGTCGGCCGCTGGCCCTGTGCTCGCACCCGTGATGCGCGGATCCCAGCGCGTCGCTGGCGCCACGTCCGGATCGAGCGCCACCTTC
The DNA here is from genome assembly GCA_963773005.1 of uncultured Acidobacteriota bacterium. Taxonomy (GTDB): domain Bacteria; phylum Acidobacteriota; class Vicinamibacteria; order Vicinamibacterales; family 2-12-FULL-66-21; genus DATBJJ01. The sequence goes on along the minus strand of CAVYZR010000004.1, from coordinate 186,278 downwards.
CGCGGCCCGACACGCCGCTCGACGAGCGGCGCCATCATCCGTCGCCAGTTTCCAGCGGCTGTCTGACGTTCGCCGTCGGTCATCGTCACCTGCACGAGCTTTTCAGCCTCGGCGAAAGTGGACGGTGATATCTCGGGTCCGGCGCCGGGCGCGGTTCCGAACGCCGGCGGCGCCCCTGGCGTCAGCGGCGCGGCGCTACTCGTCGCTTGCTGCTGACGCTGGCAGGCGGCCACGCTCACCGTGCCCATGGCGGCGGTGATCAGGAACTGTCGGCGGGTGTTCATCAGTGCATCGTATCCGCACCTGAGCGCCCGTGGCGGGTCCTGTCCGCGAACAGCCCCACTTCGTGCTCGGGCCTAAAGCGCCCGCCACGGGAGAAGGCCCTGCGCGCAAAGCGGGGCGTCCGCCTCCGCCAAGGCTACGGCGAGACCTCGCCGAAGCTCGAAGAGCGAAGGCGGGCCCCGTTCGCGGCCGCCCGCGTGAGGGCGCCTCATCGGTGGCGCCCACGGGCCGCCGGCAGCACTGATTCATCGCACACACGTGATTTCTCGAACACCGCATTTGTCGAAACGCCGCACTCTCGCCCGTCATCCAGGTAGAGACCCACGGCCGACATTGGACCGGGACATCTCAGCGGAGGGCGATATGTGTCCAGCATGCATCTCAACGGCGGCGGCTATCGCCGCAGGCGCCATATCGAGCGGGGGGCTTGCAGCGCTCGCGGTGATGACGCTCGGCCGCAGATCAGGCCCCAGCTCTACCGACTCGAGCATTCAGTCACAGGGAGACGATCATGGAACCGAGAATCGTAGCGCGCGATGAATGGGTGGCGGCGCGCAAGGAGCTTCTGGTCAAGGAAAAGGCGATGACCCGCGCGCACGATGCGCTGAGCGCCGAGCGGCGCCGGCTGCCGATGGTCAGGATCGACAAGCACTACGTCTTCGAGACGCCGAGTGGCACGCGCACGCTGGCCGAGCTGTTCGATGGCAAGAGCCAATTGATCGTCTATCACTTCATGATGGGGCCGGACTGGACCGAAGGCTGCCCGAGCTGCTCGCTCCTCGCCGACCACATCGACGGCAGCATCACCCATCTCGTGCACCGAGACGTCACGCTGATGGCGATCTCACGTGCGCCGCTGGCGGACATCGAAGCATTCAAACGGCGGATGGGCTGGCGGTTCCCGTGGGCCTCGTCTTTTGGCTCCGACTTCAACCATGACTTCGGCGTCTCGTTCACAAACGAGGAGATTGCGAGCGGCCAGGTCATCTACAACTTCGAGCGCAGCCCATTTCCGCTCGAGGAGGGGCCGGGCCTGAGCGTGTTCCTCAAGAGCGACTCTGGCGACGTGTTCCATACCTATTCGACCTATGCACGTGGTGGGGAAGCGGTCATCGGCGCGTATCACTATCTCGATTTCGTGCCCAAAGGGCGCGACGAGGATGGTCTTGCGTTTACGATGTCATGGGTGCGGCATCATGATCGCTACGGCGCGGACTATGCGGTCGATCCCAAACGGTCGTACGAGCCGCCGGCGAAGAAGGATGCCTGCTGCGCGTCGCGCGCGCAGGCGGAAGTGGTCAGCGGCTGACCGAGAGCCGAGAGCCGAGAGCCGAGAGCCTAAAGAGAACGGAGCGCACGTGCAGTTCATGTTGCTGATCTACGAAACGCCCGATGACTTCGGCATGCGCTCGGACGAGCAGCCGACGGAGTTGATTGGCGCATGGCGCGCCTACTATCGGGCACTCATCGACGCGGGGGTGTACGTCGGCGGCGCGCCGCTCGAAGCGCCGGCCACGGGCGCTACGGTCCGTGTGCACGGGGGGCAGCGGCGCGTGCAGGACGGGCCGTACGCCGACACGAAGGAGCAGCTCGGCGGTCAGCTGATTCTCGAGCTGCCGTCGCTCGATGATGCGCTCGATTGGGCGGCGCGCTGTCCGACGGCGGCCACAGGTGCGGTCGAGGTTCGCCCGGTGTCGCCGAAAGTCCACGATCTTGTCGTGAGCGGGAATGGCTGACGACCCGCGCGGGGTGGTCGAGCTCGTCGCGCGCGAATCGTACGGGCGGCTCGTCGCGTATCTCTCGGCGAGGACGCGCGACGTGGCCGCGGCGGAGGATGCGCTCAGCGACGCGTTTGTCACGGCCCTCCGGACCTGGCCGCGCGACGGCGTGCCGGCGAAGCCCGAGGCGTGGCTGCTGACGACGGCGCGGCGGCGGCTGATCGATCGGGTGCGCCATGAGCGCGTGCGCGTCAATGCGGCGCCGACGGTCCGGCTGCTCGTCGACGAAGCGGAGGCGCTGATGAACGACGCCGCGGCGATGGACGACGGCGCGTTTCCAGACGAGCGGCTGAAGCTGCTCTTCGTCTGCGCGCACCCGGACGTCGATCGCGGCATGCACACGCCGCTGATGCTGCAGGTCGTCCTCGGGCTCGACGCGGCGACGATCGCCAGCGCGTTCCTGATCTCACCGGCCACGATGGGTCAGCGCCTGAGCCGCGCGAAAGCCAAAATTCGTGATGCTGGCATTGCCTTCGAGATCCCTGATCGTCGAGCGCTGCCGTCGCGACTCGATGCGGTGCTCGAGGCCATCTACGCGGCCTACGGAACCGGCTGGGACGATGTGGCCGGCTCCGATCCGCGTCGCGGCGGCCTGGCGCAGGAAGCGGTGTGGCTGGTTCGAACGCTTCTGCAGCTGCTGCCAGACGAGCCTGAAGCGCGAGGCCTGCTGGCGCTGATGCTCTACTGCGAGGCGCGGCGGCCTGCGCGGCGTGCCGCTAACGGCGACTACGTGCCGATGTCGGAACAGGATTCGCGCCTGTGGTCGGCGGCGATGCTCGAGGAAGCGGAGCGCGAGCTGGCGGCTGCGGCGGCGCAGCAGCGAGCGGGCCGCTTCCAGCTCGAAGCCGCGCTTCAGTCCGCGCATGTGGAAGGCGCTCGACGAGGCCGCGTCGAATGGAGCGCCATCGCTGTCCTGTATGAAGGACTCGTACAGGTGACGCCGACCGTTGGCGCCTTCGTTGGTCGCGCAGCGGCGATCGCCGAGGCGGAGAACCCGGCGGCTGGGCTCGACGCCCTCGATCGGATCGACCCGTCGTCGGCGAAGACCTATCAGCCGTACTGGGCAGTGCGCGCGCATCTGCTGCACCGCGCCGAGCGCAGCGTCGAGGCGCTCCCCGCCTTCGATCGCGCCATCGGGCTGACGGAGGACGCCGCAACGCGACAGTTCCTCCTGCGACGTCGCGCCGAGGCCGAGGCGAGCATGAGCTCACCGCGTGGCGCAGTCGTCGGCAGTTCGTGACAGAATCTGTGAAATATGACGTCCAGGTTCATGACCGTTCTCGCCACGTTCACCATTGTCGTGGCTCCTGTGGTCGGTCGCATGACGGGTGCCCAGAACAACCCCGAGTGGACCCGGCCATTCCCGCCGTTCAAGATGATCGGCAACATCCACTGGGTGGGGACCTACGACCTGTCGTCGTACCTGATCACCACGCCGCAGGGCCACATCATTATCAATACCGGAGTGGGCGACTCCGCTCCGATGATCAAGGCCAGCGTCGAGCAGCTCGGGTTCAAGATGGCCGACGTCAAGATCCTGACGGCCACGCATGGGCACTTCGACCACATCGCGGCGATGGCCGACCTGAAGAAAATGACGGGGGCCTCGCTCGTCGTCATGGAGCAAGACAAAGACCTGTACGAATCGGGAGGTCAGGCGGACTTTCGGTGGGGCGACACGCCTTCCGCGCGCTTTCCGACGGTGAAGGTGGACCGCACGTTCAAGGACGGCGAGACGGTCTCGCTCGGCGGCACCACGCTGACGGCGCACCGCCACGCCGGCCACACCAAGGGTGCGACGAGCTTCAGGACTGACATCACCGAGAACGGCAAGACCTACCGCGTCGTCATCGCCAACCTGGGTTCGATCAATCCGGGCGTCACCGTCACCGGCATGCCCAAGTACCCCGGCATCCAGCAGGACTACGCGAACACGTTCGCGTCACAGAAGGCGATGAAGATCGACGTCTTCCTCTCGTCGCACGCGAGCCAGTTCGGGATGCACGACAAGTACAAGGCGGGCGACGCCTACAACTCTGACCGCTTCGTCGATCCGAAGGGCTTCCTCGCGGCAGTCCAGAGCCTGGAGAAGGTCTATCTCGATCAGGTGGCGAAGGAGCGGGCCGCGAAGTGAACCGCTAATTCCTGACCGCGGATTACACGGACTACACGGGCCACGGACAACACGGGCCACGGATTACACGGACTACACGGGCCGCGGATTACACGGACTACACGGATCTGATCCGTGGGCCGGGAGCACGCAGAGCGTAACTAGGCTTTCCTAAAGGCCGTCTGCGTTCTCTGCGACCTTGCGGTGAAAAGCGTTGGACAAGCGGCCGAACGAGGGGCTTCGGTGGGTCCCGCCCTTGACCGCCTCCCACCGTCCTGTGCTACAGTGGCGGTCCTTCGAGTTATGTCGATGAAGATTCGCACCACTATTCCGACCCGACTCCCGCTGGCCATCGCGCCGGACTTCATCTAGTTCCACGCGCCCGCCTTCGCGGGCGATCGTCTCCAGATTCAACCTCGTAGGCTCTGTCGCCGATCAGACTCTGCCATCGCGGCGGGCCTGACAGGCCTTTTCCAGTGGTGCTGCAATGTCTTTCGTTCCAGAAACAGCGTCGGTCACCGCGCCGGCAGCCTCCGCACACGAGGGTGTCTGGGCCACGCTCCGGGACGCGATCCGCGGGTCGTCGATCGACTACACGACCGCGCCGATCGGGCGCGCGGTGATCATGCTGGCCGTGCCGATGGTGATGGAAATGGCGATGGAGTCGATCTTCGCCGTCGCCGACGTCTTCTGGGTCGCGCATCTTGGCGCCAATGCGGTTGCGACCGTCGGGCTCACCGAGTCGATGTTGACGATGATCTATACGCTCGCGATGGGGCTGTCGATCGGCGCGATGGCGCTCGTGTCTCGACGCATCGGCCAGCAGGATCCCGAAGGGGCGTCGCGCGCTGCAGCGCAGTCGATCGTCCTCGGCGTCATCGTCGCGGCGCTGATTGCGCTGCTGGCGGCGCCGCGCGCGCCGGACCTGCTGCGGTTGATGGGTGCGACACCTGACGTCGTCGAGTCTGGCAGCGCGTTTACGCGGATCATGCTGGGCGGAAACATGACGGTCGTGCTGCTCTTCCTGATCAACGCCGTTTTCCGCGGCGCAGGAGACGCCGCGATTGCCATGCGCGTCCTCTGGTTCGGCAACATCCTCAACATCGTCCTCGGGCCGTGCTTCATCTTCGGGCTCGGGCCGTTTCCGGAATTGGGGGTGGCTGGTGCGGCTGTCGCGACCAACATCGGACGTGGCAGCGCGGTCGTTTATCAGATTGCCACGCTGGTGCGAGGAAACGGTCGCGTGCGCCTGGCCAGGCGGCATCTACGCCTCGACTTCTCGCTGATGCGGAGCGTGCTGCGCCTCTCGGGGTCTGGAACGTTTCAGATCCTGATCGGCACGGCGAGCTACGTCGGCCTGGTGCGGATCCTGTCGGTCTTCGGCAGCGACGCGCTCGCCGGCTACACGATCGGCATCCGCGTGATCCTCTTCGCGCTGCTGCCGGCGTTCGGGATCAGCAATGCCGCTGCGACGATGGTGGGGCAGAACCTGGGGGCCGGGCGTCCCGATCGGGCTGAGCGCGCGGTGTGGACGGCCGCGTTCTACAGCATGATCTTCCTCGGCGCCGTCGGGCTGCTGTTCCTCTTCGGCGCGCGGCCGATCGCGAGACTCTTCACCGACGATCCGGCCGTGCTGCCATTCGCGGTCGGTTGCCTGCGCATCGTCAGCCTTGGGTTTCTGTTCTATGGGGTTGGCATGGTGCTGACGCAATCGTTCAACGGCGCGGGAGACACGTGGACGCCGACGCTCATCAACCTCGGCGTCTTCTGGCTCTGGGAGATACCGCTGGCGTGGTGGCTGGCCGTGCACGCGGGCTTGGGCCCGCGCGGCGTGTTCATCGCGCTGATGGTGGCGTACTCGACGCTGGCGGTGGTCAGCGCCGTGCTGTTCAGGCGCGGCGCCTGGAAAGAGAAGCGCGTCTAGTGCCGCGGATCACGCGGACATCGGCCGCGGATCACACGGACATTCGGCCGCGGATCACACGGACAACACGGATGGGTAATTAGACAACGCTACTTGATGTTCTGCTGCAACTGCTGAGCGTGCGCGAGGTGTTGCTCGATGGTGGGCAACACCTGCCGTGCCCAGCGCGCCAGCGGATCGGCATCAATCGTTCCTGAAGTCCCAACCGCCGTGGCCCCGGCCGGGGTGCCGGTCGGCTCACCCGCTCGGCTGCGCAGCAGCTTGGCCACGTCCTGGTGGGCTTCGATCATCGCCTTCGTATACTCGCGATCGAATTCCAACGGGCCGACGTTGGACAAGCGATCGAAGATCTCGCGGTGCTTTTGGTCCGGCTCGGTCGGCTGCGTCACGTTCAGCTGCAACGCGATGCTCCGGAGCTCGGTGTTCGCCATGGAATGATCCTTCACCATTAACTGGCCAAACGCCTTCACATCGGGGTGGCCGGCTCGTGTAATCGCCAGATTGCCAAGCTGGATCTCGGCCATCCCGGAAATGGTACTGGCGCTGATGAAATCGCGCGTGTTGCCCGGCGGAAAGGCGATGCCCCGCGCCGGCGGCTGTTGTCGGCCCGACAAGCCGGGGGCGGTCTGTGCGAGCAACACGCCGACAGCGGCGACGTAGAGTGCAACGGCTGCTGATTTGCGGTTGAACTGAGCCATGGGATCCTCCACGAGCGCGAATGCGACCAGTTTCTTGGCGCTTGCGGGCAACGCGTGCGCCATCCGCGGCGAACAGTATCCGCTACGACTCGGGCCGTGCGCCTCGCGCCCAGCGATGGAGGGCTCGCGAGATCCAGAACACGGTCACGCCAGCGGCACCCACTTGGAGCGCGCGGGTCAAGGGTTTGGTGGAATCGTTGAGGCGTCTGTGAGGATGTGCCAGACGTGAAGGGTCGTGGTTACGGCGATCCGGGTGCTGGTCCGCCCAACGCCATCCTGCCTCCCAGGCCGCGTGCTCGCGATCGCTCGCGTGAGGGTTCTCGGTGACAGGCTTGCCGTGCCACCGCGCTTCAGCGCCCTCCATCCACGCGTTCTTCCAGGCGGCGACGATCGCGTCCGTATCGATCGGTGACTTCTGACCGTGCCGAAGCAGCCCCACCCATCGAGCCCACCCACGCTCGGTGGACGCACTGGCCGAGTTGCGATCATCTCCGTCTGAAGCAGACCCTGACACCAGCCCTATCGTACGACTTGCACCGAGAGCGTCAAGCTCTACCACACCTCACATCAGGGACGACACGCGCCCTCGGTCCAGACAGGCGTCGTTGAGACCACGCGGTCTGCCGTGCGGTCGCGGACGACCGGTGACCACGCTCCCCGCTCCCATACCCGCATCGAGAACGTCGTCGATTCCGCGCGCGTTTCGATCTCGTACTTGTGACCGACTTCGGGTGTGAAGGTAATGACGGCAACGCCAGGGTCGGGAGGCGCCGTTGGCATCCCTTTCCGAGGATTGTTTCGCATCGTGAACGCCATTGAATGTTCGCCGGGGGAGAGCTTCCAGCGCCGCGTGTCGGACTTGACGGCAGCCCCATCGAGGCAGGTTGGCACCAGATACTTCTGCGTGACCTTGACGTCGGCGGGCTCCTGGCCGCTCGACGCGACGAGGGACGCTCCGAGGAGCACGGCAAGCGCCGCGCCAGTGCTGAATCGCGAGATCATGTCCGTTCCACATCGATGGGCGTCCATTCGTCTCGCCCGACAGAGGCGACTGAGGCACGCCGATGCCGAATTGTACGCTGGAATCGAACGAGGTCGCCGTCTGATAAAGGCCGTAGTGTCCGCCTTTGGGCGGACCATCCGGAGTCCGGCTAAAGCCGGACACTACGACCGACTGAAGATTGCCGCTTGCAGCCCGGTGACAAAGGCATTGGGCTGAGGCTACATTGATCGCGTGGCGACCATCGATATCCGCCGGAGCACGCTGGCCTCGCCGGACGCTGTTCGACTGATCACCGCGCTGAACACGGAACTGACGGCGACATTTCCAGAGCCAGGGGCCACCCACTTCTCGCTGAGCGGCACGCAGGTCGAAGACGGCGACGGCGCATTCGTTGTCGCCTATCTCGATGGCGCGGCGGTGGGCTGCGGTGCCGTGCGGCGGCTGGACGAGAGGACCGCCGAACTCAAGCGAATGTACGTCGAGCCTTCGGCTCGCGGCCAGGGGATCGGGCGCGCGATCGTCGAGGCCCTCGAGCGCGAGGCGCATCGGCTCGGTGTCACGCGGGTCGTACTCGAAACCGGAACGCGACTGGCGCCGGCAATCAGGCTGTACGAGTCGCTGGGCTATTCGCCGATTCCGCTCTTCGGCGAGTATCTCGCATCGCCGGAGACGAGCCTGTGCTTCGGCAAGTCGATTACGCAAAGCGGGCAGTGACATGGGCAGCACCCTCGCATCATCGGCGTGGAAGTTTTCGGCCTGACCGCGTCGGAAGCAAGTTCGCCGATCGGGTCCCGCGTGGTTCTACGTCCGGGGCGTGGTCGCGATTCAGATAGAAGGAAAGATCAAGGGCGGCGTGAGCCTCGAGGATCGGTTGGTGCCGGTGCGGGCCCTCAGCCCTGACGATGCCAGGCGCCGGCTCGAGCGTATGTGGAGTAAATACGCTGAGCCATATATATGAATCCGGATGGTTATCTGGTGAGGTGGACGTTAGTCTCCGTTCAGGACGTGTACGAGCTTTCTGACAACGAGATCAATCCGCGGGGGACCGAAGTGTATTCGAGGCTCAGACGAGTCCAGATGCGGCCCGCCTACCGGCTGGAGACCGGGACGTCGGCTGTCGACGGACTGAAAAACAGACGGGCGCAGCCGGCTCCCTCGCATTGACGGGTCGAATTGTAGTAAAACCCTTGGGATCTAGCATTCGACCGTCACCACACCACGGCAGCCCACTACCGGCCCACGACAGGCCCACGACAGAAATGAGGAGAGCATCAATGCGAATAGTCAGAGTAACGGCGGCGACGTGCATCGCCGCGGCCACGGCGTCGGCGCTCACCTTTGCGCAGGCGCAGGACGCCGACCGCAAGGTTGAGGGAGGCGGCATCACCGTCAGCGGCTGGCAGGGCAGGGAAGATACCGGGAACAAGCAGGGGCTGACGATCAAGGACTCCAAGTTCGCCCCCGAAGGAAAAGGCTTCCGCCTGACGACGGGGCCGGCGGCGATTTACTGGAACCCGGCGAACACCGGTAAGGGCGACTATACCGTCAAGGCGACCTTCACCGAAGCCAAGCAGACCTACAACCATCCGCACCCGTTCGGCGTGTTCATCGCCGGCGCGGGCCTCGATTCGGCGACGCCGAACGCGCTCTATTGCGCTGCCTACCGCAACGGCAACTTCATCGTCCGCGGCTTCAGCGGCGGCAAGCGATTCGATGTGGTGGCGAAGCCGACGGCGAACGCGGCGGTAAAGACGGCTGCCGGTCCGGAGGCTGAAGTCGTCCAGGAAGTTGGCTGGACCGTCAAGGGCGACAAGCTCGAGTGCGTCGTCAACGGCACGGCGGTGTGGAGCGGCACCAAGGCTGATGTGACCGGCGATGGCAAGCTGGCGTCGACCGACGGCATCGCCGGCATCCGCGTCAGCCACAACTCCGACGCCGTCGTCACCGGCTTCGCAGTCGGCAAGTAGTCCTGCCAAATGCGCGGGTGCGGGCAACCGCTCGCATCCGCGCTCGTTCGTCTCGCGAGCCACGAGCCGCGACCTACGCCATCAACTCCCGTACCATCGGCGCGACCTTCGTTCCAATCAATTCGATGCTGTTCATCAGCTTGTCGTGGGACAGGGTGCCGAAGCTGTACTTGATGTTGAAACGCGAGAGGCCGAGGAGCCGGACCGTCTTCGCGATCTTGGCCGCGACCGTCTCGGCCTTACCAACGCAGAGCGCACCGTTCGGCCCTGCCTCGCGTTCGAATTGCGCCCGGGTCGCCGGCGGCCATCCGCGTTCGCCGCCGATGCGGTTGATCATCACTTCGTAGTGTGGCCACAACTCTTCTTTCGCCTGCTCGTCGGTTGTGGCGACGTGCCCCGGCGAATGCACTGCAATTGGCAGCAACGGCTGGCCCAGGTTCTCGAGCGACTGAATGTAGAGGTCGACAAACGGGCGGAAGCGCTGCGCGTTTCCGCCGATGATCGCGAGCGTGAGGGGCAGTCCATACCGCGCTGCGCGGACGACAGACTCCGGGCTCCCGCCGACACCGACCCACGCTTTCAGCGCCCCGTTCTCGATCGGTGGATACATCGTCGCATCGGCGATTGGTGCGCGGGTGGTCCCTCGCCAGGTGACCGGCCCGGGCTTGAGCAGCTCCGCGAAGAGCCGTAGCTTGTCCTCGAACAGCTCTTCGTACCGCGACATGTCGTAGCCGAAGAGCGGGTACGACTCGGTGAACGATCCGCGGCCGAGGATGACTTCCGCGCGGCCCTTGGAGAGCCCGTCGAGCGTCGAAAAGCGTTGAAACACGCGTACGGGATCGTCAGTGCTGAGGACAGTGACCGCCGATCCGAGAAGGATGCGCGAGGTTCGGCTGGCAATCGCACCCAGGACGACCTCTGGCGCCGAGATCGCAAAGTCGCGTCGGTGATGCTCCCCGACGCCAAAGGCGTGGAGCCCGACGTCATCGGCGAGCACCGCTTCGTCAACCACGTCGCGCAACACGTGCGCGGCAGAATTCAGAGTTCCGTCAGGGGCCGTCGTCACATCACCGAAGGTGTCGAGACCGATCGCTACATCAGGGGACATCTACATGAGTCTATCCTTTCGGGGCTCGGGGCTCGGGGCTCGGGGCTCGGGGCTCGGGGCCCGGCTCGAAGTGCAAAGCCGGTGTGTGCTTGTCAGCAACGCGAGTGTGCTGAATCGGTGTTGGCAGCGGGCTCGCGGCTCCCGCTTGCAAGAGCCTCAACGAGACGTAAAGTGCCGCTTGCGGGTGGCCACGAAAGGGGCGCCCCGCTTCGCGCCGCAGGGCCATCTCCCGTGACGAGCGCTTTTTTGGCCCGAGCACGAAGTGGGGCTGTTCGCGGACAGGACCCGCCGTTGGCGCTTTACGTCTCGCCAGTGCCTTCGAGCGACTACTCCGCCACTTCACGAACCGGGAACTTCTTGAACGCCCGGTCCATTGCCTTGGCGACTTGCTTGTCCAGGTTCTTATCGACTTCATCAGTGACCCTGGCGCGATAGACGAGCGCGCCGGTGTTTCGTTCGATGACGTCGACAATCAGCGACCCCTCCACATAGCGGCGGGTCCACACGTCATTGAAGTGCGGGTAACCCCAGTATCCGTAGCGGCGTCCCCAGTATCCGCGTCGCGCCTGCCAGTAGCCGCCGTAATGGTTCCAACCGGTGCTGACGATCTGTGTTCGCTCGGCCTCGCGCCCGGACACGCGGACGACGAGACTGGCTGACGTGTCGTTGGGTTCGAGGCCGCGCTCCTGGAGTTCTCGATCAACGGCCTGCCGCAACCTCGTCTCGGCGAGCGTGTTCTGCTCGTCGACGACGCCATCGGTGCGGACCAGCGGTCCGATCTCGACGGTGAAGGTGCGGTACTTGGCAAAATCTTTGTGCCGGTCGACGTCGACGCGAACATCCGCGGCGGCGACGGCCGGCAACGCTAGGAGAAGTGAACTGATGAGCATCCTGCGGACCATGGTGAGACATCCTTCAGAGGCCCAGCGAGGCAGGCGCCGCGACCTCTTCACTCTATTTGGACGCGAGCTGCGGGAGTGGGGTTCGAGTGTGATGACATTCCTGCACAGGCCGCAGCTGTATTGGCCTTCGAAGGCCGCAATTGAAGACGATCCAATAACAGACGAGCTGTACCGAGCTCGTGTCACGCAGCTTTACGCAACGCTAACCTCACGCTCATGTCTCCGCCGAACGCCTGTCTTACTCTCTCACCTGCCAAATCGCGATACCTGCGGTTGGCGAATGAACACTCACGAACACGGAAGGTGTAAGAGTTCCATGCGAAGACGACTACTACTCAAGGGCCTGGGACCGCTCGCGGCGATGATGGGGATGCTGTTCTCGTGGCCCGCAGACGCGCAGCAGAGTGTGCCGATCGAGTCGGCGCGGCAGCTTCGGCCGATCCTGCAGCGGCGGATTCCCGACGCAGGCCGCCGCGGCTCGCTGGCCTTTGCGCGCACCGAGCTGTACTTCGGCACGGCCAAGTCCGATGGCACGGTGGTGACGGAAGAAGAGTTTCGTGCGTTCATCGATCAGGTGATCACGCCACGTTTTCCGGATGGGTTGACCGTGCTCAAGGGCGATGGGCAATTCCGCCTGGACGATGGCACGGTGATCAAGGAGCAGTCGTTCGTCGTGATCCTGCTGTATTCGTCAGAGACGCAGAAGGAGAACAGCCGAAAGATCGAGGTCATTCGGCGGCTGTACCTCAACATGCACGACCAGGAATCGGTGCTGCGCGTCGACGATCCGTTCTTCGTATGGGTATCTTTCTGAGCCGCGGACTACGGGGAGTACACGGGACACACGGCGTTCGGACGGGACAACCCTCCGGCCATCGCATCACCCGATCCGTGTCGTCCGTGTAATCCGTGGCTGTAATCCGTGGCTCTGAAGCACTCAGTGCGAGACGCCGTCCGGCGTGCCGCGTGACGCGCCCGGTGGCAATAGACGATAGAGAATGGTTCGACGTCGCTGCCACTCGACGTCGGCGACCCGCTCGAGTTCCGGGCTGTCGTCGAGGCTTGCGACCATCGCATCATAGTCGGCAGGCCGGCCGTAGAGCGCGCCGTGAATCACGATGTGAGTCACGTCGCGCCGGCGCAGCTCGGCGAGCGCGGTGCTGTCGGGAAAATGCTCGAGGCTGTCGTGCAGGCGCTCGTACGACGGCGGCGAGAATCCGCTGTAGCCGTTGACGAGCGTGTTCCAGTGGAACGTCGAGAAATACATGTAGAGCGGTTCGATTGCGATGTCAGGCCGGACGAGCGGCAGTTCCAACAGGACATTGGCGGTATTCCGCGGCAGTGCGTCGTAGATTGGCGAGGGTTGGGGCGGCGCGCGTTTCAGGAGGGGGACCGAGTAGTACTCGACGGCGACGAGCGCGGTGAGCGCCAGCGCGACGATCGCGGCGCGGCGTCCGCCGCCAGCCAGCCGGGATAGCCGCGCCACGCCGAAACCCGCCAGAACGGCCAGGCCAAAGCCGACGACCATCGCCATCCGCGCCGGCACGCGCAGTCCCCGAAAGGGCAGTACGTAGTCGTGTAGCCAGGGATACAACACTCCGTTGTACCCGAGCGACACCTCGAACGCCAGAATCAGGCCGAGCGCGTAGGCGATTCTCGTGGCCGAGAGCGGCGGCCATAAGCCGACGAGCGCGATCAGGGGAACCAGGAAGCCTGTGAAGAGCTCGCGCTCCTGGGCGCCGAGATGTGACGTCAGCGATCCAAACACGACATTCTGCGGATGGGCCGCGAGATAGTTCTGCGCCGTCGCGCTGTAGAACTGGATCTCCGAGACCGTCCGCTCGCCGACGTTGTGGCGAACGGCAAGGTAAGGAAGAATGACCGGGACGATGAGGACTGCCGCGAGCACACCGCCGGCGGCAAGCGATCTGATCGACGCCTTGATGCTCGAGGCGCGCTGACCAATCAGCAGCGCCGCGGCGACAGGCACCATGAACGTGGCGAGGAAGATCCCGTAATAGAGCGACGACAGCGCCTGGAGAGCGAGGAACAGGCCGGTCAGGAGCCCGTCACGCAAGCGCCCGGTACGCACGGTGCGGTGCAGTGCCCACAGACACAACGGCATCCACTGCGCCACCTGCAGCTCGAGATGAGGGTAGTGCATGTAGCGATACGGCAGGAACGCGAAGATGAAGCCGGCAGCGACGGCCGCGAGCGAGTGGCCGGTCAGCGAGCGCACGAGCAGGAACATCGCCGCGCCTGAGAGCGCAAACGACGCCAGGAACACCAGGTTGTAGGCGACGAGCTGAGGAACACCGAGCCAGAGGAGCGGCGCAGTCATCAGTGCCGGTACGAGCATCGCGTCTGACAATGCCAGCGTGCGGGGCTCGGGATGAAAGATATTGGCATTGAATAGATTGAGCGGGTCGCGCGGCAGCTGGTGCGCAACCCACGCCAGCCGCCAGGCCGAGAAGAGCGAGTCGCCGTCGTTGAAGGCGACGTGCGTGCCCATGCCACGAATCTGGGGATAGGTCATCACCACGGTGAGCCCGGAAAACAGCCCCACGATTAAGAGGCCACCGACGATCCGCCGATTGCCCTCTTGTGGCTGGCGTTCCATCGGGGCCGCGTGCCCCGCATCGTCGCCGAGCGGACCGGCGGACTGGTTTGCGCGCGCGATTCCTGACGCGATTCCCGAAACGATGCGACGTGGCAGCGACGGAGCGCGTACAAGAACGTGACGCGCCAGGATGAGAATGCTCGCCCAGAGCAGAACGCGCCATTCCGATTTGACGGACACGCGGAACCCGCCAGGGCTCACGACGAATCCGCCCTCAATCGCGACGTAGGCAGCGAAGACAAGGAGAGCGATCACCGCCGCATCGGCCGCTCGCGCCCATGCGGGAAGATCGTGATGCCGGGGAGGCATTTGACGCAAACGAAGCAAGTCTTCGACCAGTTTACTAGCTCTGCCTTACGAAGCGTTCAGCTCTCGCAACAAGATAGAGCGCAATCCCCAGGCAAATGAGCGCGAGCGTCGTCGCGAGGCTGACGGTCCACATCTCGGCAGCACCGTGGTCGAGGGATCTGCCCCGGTCAAGCTCGGCAATACGGCCGAAGGTGGCGCGCCAGCCATTGGCGGCAGACCAGGCGATTCCCGCGCACAACAGGCCCGGTGCCGGGCGAGGCCGCGCCCGCAGCGAATGGACGGCGCCCCCGAAGAGCATCGCCATCGCGATCACATCCACGAGATAGAACGGGTCCAACAGCCCGTCCGACCACGACGCCCAGGTTTCGACTGGCACGTAGAAGGCGAGCAAACCGAGCGTCGTGTAGGCCAGGCTGGTTTCGAGCTGTCGAAGACCTCTCTCGGTCATGTCGGACGCGCTGAAGGCTACTGTGAGCTGCCCGGCGCCGCTTTCAGGTATTTGTCGAGGAAGCCCAGCACTGCGGAATACCCCTCGATCTGATTCTTCTTCTTCGAGAAACCGTGCCCCTCGTCGGGGAAGACGATGTACTCGACCGGTACACCGTTTTTCTTGACCGCGGCGACAATCTCGTCGGACTCCACTTTGAGGACGCGCGGATCGTTGGCCCCCTGCAGGACCATCAGCGGTTTACGGATCAGGTTCGCGTGCAGCAACGGCGAGACCTCTTCGAGCAACTTACGATCGGCCACCGGGTCGCCCAATTCGGCATAGAGCGCAACACGCTGCGCTTCCCACCACGCCGGAATGTTCTCGAGCGTGCGGATCCAATTGGCCACACCAAAGATATCGACGCCGACCTTGAATTCCTGCGGCTCGAACGCGAGCGCGGCAAGGACCATGTAGCCGCCGTAGCTGCCGCCCATGATGGCGATCCGATCCGGATCGACGTAGTCGAGCGACTGCAGGTACTTCTTTGCGTCAATGCAGTCCCAGAGGGGCTCGCGGCCGTGTTTCTTGTCGTCGGCCGCAAAGAAGGTCTTGCCGTACCCGGAGCTCCCGCGGTTGTTGATGCCGAGGACGACGTAGCCGTGGTTGGCGAAGTATTGGTTGACGCTGCTATAGGCGGGGACCGTCTGGCCGCCCGGGCCGCCGTGGACGAGGATCACCGCGGGCGCCTTGAGCGCTGCGGTCGCCTGTTGCGGCTTCCACAGGAAGTTCGGAATCGTCATGCCATCGCGCGACTTGAAGCGCACCGTCTGGACGTCAACGAGGTCTTCCGGGTTGACCTCGGGGTTGAGCGAGTCGGTCAGCTTGGTCTGCTTCTTCGTTGCCAGGTCGAGCACGTAGAGATTGTTCGGGGAGCGGTCGCCGTTGAGATAGAGCGCGGCCTTCGTCTCGCTCGGCGAGAATACGACCGAGGTGACGCCTGCGTTCGGGACGATCGGCAGCGAGACCGGCGCGTTCGTCGCGGTCTCGGTAACGGTGATCTTCGGACGGCCGTCGGCGTTCACGCCCACGGCACGATACCGGCCCTTCTCCGAGAACGACATGTAGGCAACGTCCCAATCGGTCTTGTAGACGTCCTCGTGCTGACCCGTCGCAAGCGTGTAACGGCGCAGCGCCGAGAACTCGCCCGTGTCGTTCGTGACGTAGTAGAGATACTTCGACGTTGGATCGAACGCCGCTGGCGAAACGTTCGCCTGACCCTTGTGGTCTGAGATCTTGATGACCTTTTTCGTCTCAACGTTCCAGACGAACACATCGCTATCGTTGGTCGTGTTTATCTTCGTCAGCGATACCCACTTCCCATCATCGGAGACCTCGTCAGGGAAATAGCCGTCCGTATTCTGAAACAGCATCGTTCGCGAGAGAGTCGTGGCGTCGTAGCGATAGATGTCGAAGAACTTCGGGTCACGCTCGTTCGTGCTCACGTAAAAGGCGGTGCCGGCAGGCGCCCAACCGGCGAACTGCGCCTTCAGCTTCGCTCCGGGCGTGATGTCTTTCTCCTCCCCGGCGGGCGTGCGCACGTAGAGGTGGTTCAACTCGTTCCCGGCCTGATCGCGGGTGAGGAGGATGCGTTCGTCGTTTCGAAAGAACGAGACCGCGTAGGTGGAGTCGGTAGTCGAGCTCGTGACGGGCGTCCACGCGCCACCAGAGACAGGCACGGTGTAGGCGTTCCAGATGCCGGTCTTGTTCGACGAAAACAGGATCCGCGACTCGTCCGGCGAAAACGAGGCGCCGTTGATGGATGTGGTGTTGAGGAACTGTTCGATGGTGTATTGCTTTGGCTGGCGCGCCGCCTGGGCACCTGGTGGCGCCGAACCCGCTCCGGCCGACAGAGACGCTGCGACCACGACTGCGCCGGCAATGACCACTCTCATGACTGCATCCTTCCTTCTCAGCATGCTCACCAAGCTCACCATGCTCACCATGCCCCTCTAGAAGAGAGAAACATGATACCCGTTCGCACCCTTTTCGCGAACGCGGGCCGGGTGTAGCATGTGCCGATCTGCAACGGCCACACGGCACAAAAGACGGAGGACGCCATGAGCCTATCGAGATTTGTCGGGCCCACTGTGCTCGCAATCGGTCTAACCATACCGGCCCTCGCCGCCGCGCAGGCTGGGCCGCCGCCAATGCCCAAGCCGGGTCCGGAGCACGCGCTTTTCAAGATGGATGCAGGAACCTGGGACGCGACGGTCGAAGTCACCATGGCACCTGGCGCAAAGCCTGAGACGTCGAAAGGTGTCGAGGTCAACACCATCGGGTGCGGTGGCCTCTGCCTGATTACCGACTTCAAGGCCGAGATGATGGGGATGGCCTTCCTCGGTCACGGCACGACGACGTGGGATGTGGTGAAGAAGAAGTACAGCTACAGCTGGACCGATTCGATGTCGCAGGGCCTTTCGATCGGCGAAGCCACCTGGGACCCGACGGCAAAACAGCTGACGGGCTCGATGGAAGGGCCTGACATGACCGGGAAGGTCGTCAAATCGAGATCGGTCGTGGATTATCCGTCCGAGGCGAGCCGCGTGATGACCGCCTACGCAGCCGGGCCCGACGGAAAAGAGATGCAGGTGCTGAAGATCACCTACACGCGGAAGTAGTCGATCCCTCGCGGCGCCGCTTCGTGATGAAATGAAGGGGTGTCGAACGCTGCCGACGAATTCATTCGCATCCGAGCCGCAAGCCTGGACGATAAAGCTCTGCTCGTGGCGTGTGCGACACGGCTGACGACCTTCGAATTGCCGCCGTGGCGGACGCCAGACTCGATTGCCACGGCAGACGCCCGCGAGATGATCGCCGCGGTTCGCGCCGGCTCGCTCGACAACGAAGTGTTCGTCGCCGAGCGGGCCGGTACGCCCGTTGGTTGCCTGCACGTGCTCGGGGACACGGATTTCTTCGGCAATCGTCACGCGCACGTCTCAGTCATTGCCACGACTGAAGCCGCGGAAGGCACGGGCGTCGGCCGTGCCCTCCTCGAACATGCCGAGGCCTGGTCCCGGCATCGCGGCTACGCGCTGCTCACCTTGAATGTCTTTGCAGCAAACGACCGTGCCCGCCGCTTTTACGAGCGCGCTGGCATGGCTGCGGAGATGATGAAGTACGTCAAGCCGCTCTGATGCGGGCCGGGAGCGTGGCAGGTCCGATTTGGATGTCGAGAACCCGCCGTCTGCTCCGACTTTCCTTCAACACGCTCAGGGCGGGCCACTGAGCCATTCGAAACCGACCTTACAGGAGTTACAGATGAAGTACATGTTGATGATGCACGCGCCCAGGGCTGGTTGGAAAGACGCCGGGATCGGCACTTGGCCGCCGGAGGACATCAAGGCGCATATCGGCTTCATGATCCGCTTCAACAAGGAGCTCACCGAGGCGGGAGAGCTCGTCGACGCGCAGGGGCTGGCCATGCCTGAGGAGGCCAGGGTCGTCCGGGCCAAAAAGGGCGGCGGGCCCGAGGTCACCGACGGTCCGTTCCCGGAAGCCAAAGAGTTCCTCGCCGGCTTCTGGATCATCGACTGCGAGACAACCGAGCGAGCCTACGAGCTCGCCGCCCGTGTGTCGGCCGCTCCTGGCAAGGGCGGGGTCCCGCTCAACATGCCGATCGAAGTGCGGCAGGTGATGAGCGGGCCGCCTGAGGATTCTGTGACGTCGCTCGACCGCGACGGCGAGCATCTGCTGCGCGAGCTCGCGCCGCAGGTGCTCGGCGCGGTCATCCGGCGATTCCGGGACTTTGCCGCCTCTGAAGACGCCGTTCAGGAGGCGCTCCTCGCCGCCGCTCTGCAGTGGCCCGAAGAGGGTGTTCCCGAGAATCCGCGCGGCTGGCTAATCCAGGTCGCGGCCCGGCGCATGACCGATCACCTGCGCGCCGATCTGGCCCGGCGCCGCCGTGAAGCGGTCGTCGTCATGCAGGCGCCGTCCCACCCGCCTTCGCTCGCCGGGTTCGAAACGAGCTTCGGCGAGGCAAGCTTCGAAGAGCAAGACGATACGCTCGTCCTTCTCTTCATGTGCTGTCATCCGGCTCTGACGCGGACCTCGGCGATCGCGTTGACGCTGCGCGCCGTCGGTGGCCTGACGACGGCCGAGATCGCCAGCGCGTTTCTGGTGCCGGAGGCGACGATGGCGCAACGTATCAGCCGCGCCAAGCAACGCATCCGGACGTCTGGCGTGCCGTTCCGCATGCCGACTGATGTGGAGCGAGAAGAACGCCTGAGTGCCGTGCTGCACATGCTCTACCTCATCTTCAACGAGGGCTACACCAGCAGCGCGGGCCCGGCGTTACAGCGCCGCGACCTTTCGAACGAGGCGATTCGGCTCGCCCGGGCCGTGGTCAATCTCCTGCCGGCGGGCGCGGAAGGTGCCGAGGAGGCGGCGGGCCTGCTTGCGCTGATGGTGCTGACTGACGCGCGTCGCGCGGCGCGAACCGGTCCTGAGGGCGAGATCATTCCGCTGATGGAGCAGGATCGAAGCCTGTGGGATCAGCGCGCCATTTCAGAGGGCATCGCGATCGTGACGGCGACCCTCTCCAAGGGCGCGATTGGCGCCTACCAGCTCCAGGCCGCCATTGCGGCCCTGCACGACGAGGCTGCCCGAGCCGAGGATACCGACTGGCCACAGATCCTCGCGCTCTACGGCCTGCTCAAGCGCATGTCCGACAACCCGATGGTGACGCTCAACCACGCGATCGCCACGGCCATGGTCCAGGGGGCACCCGCGGGTCTCGCGCTGCTCGAGGCGCTCGATGCCGACGGCGGCCTGGCCGGCCACTACCGCCTCGACGCGGTTCGCGCGCATCTCCTCGAGATGGCGGGCGATCACGACGCGGCGATCGCGCACTACCAGGCCGCGGCCTCGCGCACGACGAACATTCCTGAGCGGAATTACCTGACGACCAAGGCGAGCCAGTTGCGGTCGCGGTCGGTATCAGACTAAAAGCCATCTCATGAATGGCACGAACGAGCGGCGCGAGTGAGCCACGCGAGCGGCCCGCCTCCGCCGTTCGGGCCTCGGCGAGGTCTCGCCGTAGCTTTAGCGAAGGCGGAAGCGTGTAAGGGGGTCCGGGGGACGAAGTCCCCCGGATGACTAGTGACGGAACCAGCGACCCATGACGCGGCCGCGCTCCGGTTGCGCGCCGGCCTGGTGCGTTTCTGGTCCATTGTCGGAGCCGCGCCTGGGCAGGTGGATCTTCAAGACCATGTTTCCGGGAGGCTCGGCGGCCATCCACAAGTGACCGCCGCAGTCGCCGATGAGCCCGAGGAGCGCGCCGAGGTCGACGCCGGGCTTGTCGGATGGCGTCATCCGGGCCTCGGCCTGGTCTTGCTGCTGGCCCGCGGCACGGTCCGATCGGGCGGCGCCAGGCACTTCGGTCACCGTGATGAGGACGTGATCGCCCGGCCGCACGTTTGGATACTTCGCGATGAAGCGGCGATCGGCGACGACGGGCGCGAGGTCGATCTTCAGCCGGCCGCCGGCGGGCATGCGCTCGCGCGCGTAGCTGGCGATGTTGACGAGCACACGTTCGACCCGTTCGGTCTCGACGTCGACGTCGAGCGCGGGCGCGCCCTTCGGGAGAATCAGCTCGATGTCGTCGCCAGCGACACGCTTGAGCACCGCTTCCATGTCGCGCAGGACGCGGTTCATGCTGACCGGTTCGAGGGCGTTCACCTGCCGTTCGCCATAGACACCCAACTGACGCAGGAAACTCGCCGCGCGCGTCACTTCACCGAGGAGCTGCTCGCCTTGATGACGGAGGACCGGGTCGCTGTCGATGGCTGCCAGCCACTGCTGGCCATCCTGGGTGACGTCCCGGAGCAGGTTGTCGCAGGTCACGGCGACCTCGGATGCGAGCCGCCCGACGGCTTCCATCCGCTGCGCCTGCCGGAGCTTGTCCTCGACGGCGCGAAGCTCGGTGATGTCTTCCGCGACGATCTCGATCGAGTCGCTGCCGACGGTGATGGCTTGCAGCCGGACCACGAGGCGCCCGCGATCTTTCCGTCGCCACGTGGTTTCGAGGAGCTCGGTCGTTCCCGAGTCGACCGAGCGTTCGATCAGCCAGCGTAAATCGTCGGCCGACTCGAAGATCGCCGTCGCGAAGTCGACTTTTTGCAGCTCATCGGCTGTGCGATAGCCGAGCAGTCCGACGAGCGAGCGGTTCGCGTGCGAGATCGCGCCGTCGCGGCTGCATCGCCACATGCCGGACGGCGCGCGCTCGAACTGGCGGCGATGGTCGTTCTGGCTCTGATCGAGGCTCCGTCTGCAGGACGGGCACGCGGTCGGCGTCGATCTGCAGGAGGTCGCGTTCGCGGGTAATCACCTCGAGCGACTGGCGCAGGACGCTGAGCTCCCCGTGGAGGCGTGCGATGTCGTGACGGCTGACTTCCTGCGTCGCGCGGAGTCTCTCTTCGCTCTGGCGCAGGGCGCCGGCGGCGGCTTCCTGCGTGGCGCCATGGCTGGACGCTTGCGCGGCGAGCTGCGCCTCGCGCTCGGCGACGATGATGTCGAGTCGCGCCCGTTCGGAGGCGTGCTGGCTCGACACGATCTCGAGCGCCTGAAATGCCGTGCTGACCTGATCCAGCGTGTGCCGCACCTGCTCGGATTCGGCCGAGACGCGCCGGAGTTCGGCGTCGCGGGTCAGCCGATCCTGCTCATGGGCCTCTCGCTCCTGCTCGATCGTGTCGTTGAGGCGGTGCAGCTGATCTTGCGCCGTGCTGAGCGCCTGCCGAAGCGCCTGCGAATCAAGCAGGATGTCACGGATCACGTCGGATCGCTCGGCGATCGTCTGCAGGTACTCGGCACGCTCCTGCTGGCGCTGTGCCTCGACCTCTTTGTTGTGTTCGGTGGCCCGCCGCCGGATGCCGAGTGCCCGGGTGAGAAGGCGCCGTCGCGCCTGCGACGACTCGAGCCGGGCCTCCGTCAGATCGCGTTCGACCGCCTGCCGATAGGTGATTTCCTGCCTGAGATCGGCCTCGACCGCTTCGCGCCGTGTGGCGGCAGCGGAGAGATCGGTCGCGGCGCGCAGCTGTGTTTGCCGGTGTAGCGCTTCCGCGTCTGCCAGAGCGCGTTCGAGCGCGGTTCGCGCCGCGCCGGCCTGTGCGATCACGACCTCGTGCTCTGCTTGACGCCGCGCCAGCTGTTCCGCCGCCGCGGCGGCCTCGGCCGTCCGCTGCTGCCGTGACTCTTCGATCACCGCCAGCGCTGCGCGCAGCTGCTGCTCGAGGCCGTCTCGAGTGGTGGCCGCCTCCGCCATTGCCGCGGCGTGGCGTTTCTCGGATTCCCTCTGTGCAAGACGCGCGTCCGCCAGCTGGTGCTCGACCGCCGCGCGCGTATCGACTTCCTGAGCGAGGCGCTCGTCGGTGCTCGCCTGGCGGTTGGCCGCGGCTGCGAGCTCTCGCCGTGAGTCTGCGAGGGTGGCAGTGGTCTCGCTCAACTTCTGCGCGAGCTGATCGTGCGCGGCGGCCACCTCCGCCAACTTGACGTCCGACTGCGCCTGCACTTCGGCAAGGCGCGCAGCCGCCGTCGTCAGTTCCGTCGCGTGGCGTGCGTCCGCCTGCGCCCGGGCCGCCTCGGCGTCAGCCAGGCTCTGCTCGATTGTCGCGCGACGGCTGACTTCCTGAGCGAGCCGCTCTTCGAGTTCGGAGTAGCGTAGGGCGGCGGCGGCGAGGTCGGCCGTCGCGCGCTGCTCGGTCTGATGAAGCGTGGCCTGGTTTTCGGCGAGCGCTCGCGCGCCATTCGCGAGTTGCTCGACGTGAGCTGCGACCTGGCGCTCGGAGTTGGCGAGCTTCGCCGCATTGTCTTCGAGCTGCTGCTCGCTGACAGCGAGCTTCAGTGCGTTGTTTTCGAGCTCCTGCTCGCTTACAGCGAGCTTTCGCTCGATCTCTGTTCGTTTCCGCCCGGTGTCGGCCAGTTCCTGGACGCTGCTGGCGAGCTGCCGGGCGCTCGTTTCGAGCCGCTGCTGCGTGTCAGCAAGCCGGTGCTCACTAGTTTCGAGCTGCCGGGCGTTATCAACCAGCTGCCGCTCGTTGTCAGCGAGCCGTCGCTCGTTTTCAGAGAGCTGGAAGCTCGAGTCCGCTCCGCGCCGCGACAGACTCGGCGAGGCGGGCGCCGAGCTCCGCTTCACGCTCGGCAAGTCGAGCGGTCGCAGCCGTCGTCTCGGTCGCGAGAATCTGCCGGGCCTCGTCGAGCGCCGCTGCCGATGCGCTCAGCTGGGTCTCCAGCGCCTTGCGCGCTGTGCGCTCGTGCGTGACGCGCTCTTCGAGGTCACGGTAGCGTTCGGCCCCGGTCGCGGCCTCGGATGCGCGATCCTGCCGCGAGTCCTCGAGCGCCGCCGCGGAAACACTCAACTGCAGCGCGAGCAGCTCGCGCGAGTGCGTCACGTGCGCCAGGCTGGACGCGAACTCCGCCTCCCGCTCGGCGAGGATGGCCGCGGCAGTTGCCGCCTCCAACACCCGGCGTTCCTCTGCCTGTTCGAGCCTGGCCTCGAGGCCAAGCAGGTTCAGTTCAAACGTTCTGAGAAGGCGGGCTGCACGCGTCACCGTGGCGTCGTGCTTCGCCTGGTTGTCGGCGATACGCGCCGCTGCCGCGGCCAGCTCCATCGCATGGCGGCGCTCCGCGTCGTCGCGTGCCGCTTCGGCGTCCGAGATCTTTTGTTCGAGGTCAGCGCGCCGGGCGGCTTCCTGCGCGCGCCGCTCCTCGAGCTCGGCCAGTGCCTCCTCATGCTGCGCGGCCTCGCGAGCGGCGGCCGCGCGCTCGCTGACCGCGCGCCGTTCCGCCTGATGGAGCTCGTTCTCTCCATGCGCGAGTTTCTGCTCGAGCGCCTGGCGTTGCTCGACGCTCTGGGCGAGCATCGCGCCGAGCTCGGCTTCGCGCCGGGCCAGGAGCTCGGCGGCAGCGGCGGCGTCTGTCTCGCGGTGCAGGCGCGCCTCTTCGAGCGCGCTCGTCGCTGCGGTCAGCTGCTGCGACAGCGCGTCGCGCGAGCGCGCGGCGTGCTCCAGGCTGGCCGTGAACTCCTCGTGCCGTTGCGCGAGATGGTCGGCGGCGGTGGCGGCTTCCGACTCGCGCCGCTCTTCTGCCTGCTGGAGTGCGGTCTCGAGCTCGAGGAGTTTCTGTTCGAGCGCGGCCCGGACCTTCGCCGCGCGTCCCATCGCGGCACCGTGGTGGGTCTCGCCTTCGGCAAGCTGCGCCTTCGCCGCCGCCAGCACTCGGCGTCGCGCTCTGCCGCGGCGCGGCGCGCCGTTTCCGCCTCCGTCAGTTCGCGCTCGAGCGTCGCGCGACTGGCGCCTTCCTGCGCAAGCTGTTCTTCGAGTTTCGTCTGCCGCTCAATAGCCGCCTGGGCCATCGTCGCGCGCTCGGCGAGGCTGGCCGCACGCTCCGCTTCGCGTTCTGAAAACCGCTCCGCTGCGGCAACGCGTTCCGCCTCCCGGATCTGGCGGACTTCGTCGAGCGCAGCCGCGACGTCGCTCAATTCCTGGTTGAGCGCGTCGCGCGTCTGAATCGCGTGCGCCAGGCTGATCTTGAATTCGTTGCTGCGCTCCGAGAGACGAGTGGCGGCCGCCGCCGCTTCTGCCTCGCGGCGTTTCTCTGCGGCAGCGACGGACTGTTCGAGCTCGGCAATCCTGGCTTCGAGCACCGTCTGGCGGGCGACCGACTCCTCGGCGGCGCGGCGCGCCGTTTCTGCCTCCGCCAGGTCCTTGGCGAGCGTCGCGCGCTGGGCGCCTTCCTGTGCAAGCTGTTTTTCGAGTTCCGCCTGCCGCGCGATAGCCGTCTGGGCCACTGAGGCGCGTTCTGTCAGGCTGGCGGCAAGCTCCGCTTCGCGTTCGGTGAACCGCTCCGCTGCGGCTGCGCGTTCGGCCTCCCGGATCTGGCGAACTTCTTCGAGCGCGGTTGCGACGTCGCTCAGTTCCTGCTTCAGCGCGTCGCGCGCGTGAATCACGTGCGCCAGGCTGATCTTGAACTCCTCGCTGCGGTCCGCGAGTTGGTTGGCGGCAGCCGCCGCTTCCGCCTCGCGCCGTTCTTCTGCGGCAGCGATGGCGCGTTCGAGATCGGCAATCTTGGCTTCGAGCGCAGCTTGGTGAGCAACCGCCGCTTCTGACTCGCGGCGTTCCTCTGCCCGCGCAACTGCGCTTTCGAGCTCGGCGATCTTTACTTCGAGCGCCGTCTGCCGGGCGACCGCGTCGCCCAGTTCCGCCGTGCCTTCAGGTCCGTCTGTCTGTGTTGCCCCAGCCAGCTTCGCCTCGAGCATGCCCCTGGCCGCGCGTTCCTGCTCGATCGCGGCCTGCAGGCGCGCTTCACTCTGGCGGAAATGTTCGGCCGCCGTATCGAAGCTCCGCTGCGTGTCGCTCGCGGCGGCGAGCGCGTCCCGAAGCTGCCGCTCCAGCCGCTCGCGGCTGGCGACATCCTGGAGATTGAGTTCAGCGCGGTTGACGGTCTCGACGGGCGCCGGAACGGCGCGAAGGCGATCGAGCTTGAAGAACAGCGCTCGAAAGGAATCCGCCGCCTTGACGACGTAGTCGGTGGCCCCGAGCTTCAATGCCGGGATCGCCAGCTTTTCATCCCACTCGACGACGAGCACGGTGCGGACGTGGGGCTGACGATCCGCAATGTCTTTCAGGATCTTGAAGGCGTCCAGGCCAGGATGATCGTGTTCGACGAGGACGACATCAAAGCCGGGAGGGACTGCCGGCACCGGCCCGTTCGACGCGGGCATTGCCTCGGTGATCTCAATCGACAGCTGGAAGCTCTCGAGGCACTTCCGGGCAAGCGTGGCGTCGCCGACATACAGTAGTCGGAGCGACGCTTGGGCAGGGCGCGCCACCAAGGGCATACGCCCTAATACTCGAGTCACCGCCGACGGCAGTTCGGCGAGAAACGAGGAATTCTGGATGATGTAGTCGTCGGCGCCTGCCCGCAGTTCCGCCGAAGGCGCTCCCGTGCGTTCCTGGGCGGCGATGAGAACGGGCATCGTCAACCCGAGGCCGCGAACGTGATCGAGGAACGTTGTGCTGCCTTGACCCTGCACTTCGGCCTCGATGATCAGTGCCGCGACGTCAGTGTTTTCCTGCACCCACCGTAGGGCGGGAGATAGCGATCCGGCCCACGTCACCTTGACGTCAGGTGCAATGTTACGGAGCGCGTGTGCCGCGAGTTGTGCCGCGCGGCGTTCGTTGGCGACGTAAAGGATTTTCATCGGGCCTGATGAGCGGAAGTGTCCGTGTTCTCTATCGGTCAGGAATCGTCAAAAGTGCAAGGTTACCTCCGTCGGCCCTTCACGGATCTGCACTACCTTTACTACAGTCCGCAGCTTGGATATCATCGGCCGGCCGAGGCGAAAAATAAGGTGTTTCGAGGAGAAGCTCATGCGTAACGTTCGAAGTGGTATCTGCGGTGTGGCAGTGGTGACGATGATGGCCTTGGGGAGCACGGCTGGCGCGTGGGCCGGGCAGACTCCGGCCGCGGCAACGGCCAAGAAGCCGAACCCGGTGGTCCATGCGGTTACCGGCACCGTGGAGAAGGTCGATTCCGCCGCCAAAACGGTGTCGATCAAGACGGCTGACGGCACCGTGAAGGTCATCAAGGTCTCGGAGAAACAGACGGTGGACGGGATGAAAGCCGGCGCGGACTACACGGCGCTTGGGGCCGAAAAAGGCGCGCACGTCGTCGTCAAATACACGGGTGAAGGCGCTGACGCAACCGCCACCGGCATCAAATATGTCGGCAAGGACACGGTCAAGGCCAGCGAGGGCACGGTGACGAAGATCGACGAAGCGTCCAAGACCGTGTCGATCAAGACCGCCAAAGGCGCCGAGGAGGTCTACCACTACACGGATGCGGCGACCGTCGACAGCGCGAAGGCCGTCGCCAAGGGCGCCGACAAGAGCGCGAAGGTCACCGTCTACTACACCGAAGAAGGTGGCAAGAAGATCGCCCACCTCTTCCACTTCTAACCGAAGACCTCCTCGACACGCACCTCTCTCTGGCTCGTCGAGCCAGGGAGAGGTCTATCCCGCCCTCAAGGCTGACGGGCCGCGGTCCGCGCGGACTGCAACGCCTTGCGATGCACTTCGAGGGTGTGGCCGGTGTCGCGGGCGAGCCGCGGGCTGGCCTCGAACAGATGCCGGACCGCGTCTGGGGCGATCAGCACCACCTCGGTATCCTCCAGGGCGACGGCCCGCATGTCAGCCGACTGATGGCCGTGCATGCCGGCGTCCCCGCAAAACTCACCGGCCTCGATCGTCGCAATCTCGCTGGCGTCGCCGTCTGCGACGACCTGCAGCGAGACCGTGCCTGAGACCACGAAATACACACCGTCGAGCGAATCGCCCTCGTCGAACAGCCGTTCGCCTGCGCCGAAGGTGAGGCGCCGCGTGCCGGCGCGGTCCCCGTCGGGGACTTTCGGCAGCCGCGAAAACCGTTCGAGCAGGTCTGCCGCATCGGGCTGGGCCTCCGCAAACGGATGCGGCTGCTGATGCTGCAGTTCGACCTGCACGGGGTATGGCATCGTGAAGCCGTGCCGCCTCGCCATGTACCAGATGCGCGTGACCAGTTCGTTCTTCACCGGCCAGCGATCCTGTTCACGCGTGCGGTAGATCAGCCGGTAGTTGATGCTGAAGTCGCTGTAGCCGAGCGTCGCGGCAATCGGCGCAGGTTTTTCCAGAACGCCTTCGGTCTCGCGGCACAGCTCCACGAGTGCCTTCCGGACTTTGTAGGGAGGATCGTTGTAGCTGAATCTGACGTCGAACATCTCGGTTCGAATCGGGCGGGGCCGCGAGAAGTTGACGATCGTCTCTTTGTTCAGCGTCGAGTTCGGCACGACCATGATCGAGCCGCCGATCGCCTCGATGTGCGCTGAACGCCAGTTGACCTCTTTCACCTCGCCAGAGACCGACCCGACCTCGATCGTCTCGCCGACCTCGAATGGCCGCTCCATCAGGAGCATCAGGCCCGAGAAGAGGTTGCCGAGTGGTTCCTGCAGCGCGAGGCCGACCACGATCGACGTGACGCCGAGTGCCGCGAGAGCCCCTTCGATCTCGCGTCCCCAGACGAAGGAATAGACCACGGCCAGGCCGATCGCGACGAGCAGCAGGCGCAGCAGGTCTCGGAGCAGTCTCGGAACCTTGCGCTGCCAGCTTCCGGGCTGCGCCGACTCGAACACGACGTTGTTCACCACGCCAATGATCGCGACGATGGCGAAGGCCCAGAAAACGGTTTCCGCGATGCGGACCCAGAGGCTCGTCGCCGGCAGGAGTAGGACCCATCGGAGGAAGAGCGAGAGGGCGATGAGCGGCGCGACCCAGGTGCGGACGAAGCGTACCGACGTGGCGACAGGATGACCGGCTCGCGCCAGGGCAAAGGCCCATTCGTTGAGCGCCATCAGCAGGGCGGGGAAACCGACCACGAGGGCGAGCGCATACGGCCACTGCGCCTGGACGAGATTCAGCACTTCGCTCATAACGTGGCCTCGTCGACGATTGAGAACAACTCGACTGTGCCGAAACCGCGGACATCGACTGTCATTGGGGGACCGAAGCCAACGAGCTCACGCACGCGCTCGTAGACGGGGCGCGTCACCAGGATTGACGTCTTCCCATCGGACTCGATACGCCTGGCGAGCTTCACCGTGTCGCCCCACAAGTCGTAGATGAACTTGCGCCGGCCGACCAGGCCGCCGACGACCGGACCCGTGTTGATGCCGATTTCCGCGGCGAGGTGCAGGGCGCGTTCGGCATTGAACCGCTTCACGATGCGCACGACCTCGCGCGCGAACTCGACCATCCGCGCGGTGTGGTCGGGACGTTCCACCGACAGCCCCGACACGGCCAGGTACGACGACCCGATCGTGCGGACTTTCTCGACGCCATGGTGTTCGGCGGCTTCGTCGCACGCGGCGACGATGTCGCTCAAGAGCGCCATCGAGTCGCCCTCGCCAAGATCCGAGAGCGACTCGAATCCAGCCAGGTTGACGAACGCCACCGTGACATCCGCGAACGACTGGCGCGCTTCGGCATTGCCTTCGCGCATCTGTGCCGCACCCGACGCCGGCAGGAGGCTCCAAAGGAGACGCTCGTTCTCCTGCACCTGCTTGTCCAGCTGGTGGCGGCTGGTGCGAAGGTTCGAGACCATCTCGTTGAACGCCTCACCAAGCTCGCGGTACTCGTCATGGGCGTTGACCTCGACGACTGTGTCGAGCCTGCCCTGGCTCACTTGCCTGGCGGCACGCACGAGCGCTCCGATCGGCCTCGTCATCACCTGGGCGAGCAGCAGCGCGAGGAGCGTTGCGGCGAGCGAGAGGCCGACGCCCCAGGCGAGCACACGGTTCGCATACACGCCGAGCGGCGCCATCGCCTCGGCGACATCCATTTTGGCGATCACGCCCCATCGCAGGGAGTCCAGATCGACCGGGCCGTAGGCCATCAGCACCGGCACTCCGCGATAGTCGAGCAGCTCGTTCACGCCGGTTTCGCCGCGCAGTGCCGCCTCGGCCACCTCATGTTTGACCGGAACGGTGAGGATGGTGGTCCCGAGCTTCTCGACGGTGTCGACCGTCCGGCTCGTGAGAGTGGAGCGGCGCAGCGTCGCGAGAAACGCCGCGCGATCCTCGATCAGGAACCGCGAGTCGGTGCGCATCGTCGAATCCGGTCCGAGCAAGTAGACCTCTCCCGTCCGCCCGAGGCCATCCGCTTGCCATTGGCGGTTGCCCGACAGTGCGGCGCTGATCGGCTCGATCGGCAGCCGCAGCATCATGAGCGCCGCCATCTTCGGTCCATCGAAGACAGGTGTGCCGACAAACGCCTTCGGGCTGCCAAGCGCCGGGTAGTGCAACTCGAAGTCGGCGACCCGGTAGTCGTCGAGGTTCTGCGAACGGCGCAGGCCTTGCGCGAGCTCGGCGAGGCGGCTCGACGCATACGGACCATTGCCCAGGTTGGTGCCGAGACTGGCCGACTGCTCGAGGGTGAAAAATACGTCGAGCGTCTCGGGATCGACGAGCACCACGTTCTCCAGCCCAAGTCGATCGATTTGGGCCTGGAACGCGGGTGCCACCCGAGCCATGATTTGGCCGTAGGCGCTCATGTCGGTGGACGAGCGATTGGTCCGTCTCTTGCCGTACGGTTTTTCACCTTTGGCGATGTAGTGGTAGTGCAGGTACCACGCTGCCGGTGTCGTCGGCAGCAAGCTGCCTTCGGGCACGGCAATCGCCAGGCGTTTGGCCAGTTCCGGCTCGAACTCCTCGCGGTAGAAGCGGCGGACCTCTGCCTGCATCTCCGGCGTGATCGGTTCTTTGGCGAGCTGCCGATAGGCTTGGAGTAGTTCACGGCTCGCGGTCACGACCGCCGGCGACGCCGACATGCTCAGAGCTTCGTTGCGCGCCGATTTCAGGATGTTCGCGACGAGTGCCGACTTCGATCGCTGCTGACCGAGCAGCTCGCGCTCGGAGCTCGCTCTCAGGCTGCTGCGCGCGCTGGCATAACCGATCCAGGAAACGACGCCGATGGCGACGAGCGTCAGGAGAACGAAGGCGGCGATCAGTTTCGATTGAACGCTCAGCGAGCGGGTGTAGGGCATCGAAGCGTTGGCTCCCGAGCAGGTGGATGCGCCATGCATCACTGATGTCAGCGGGCTCGCGGGTGGCGTGGGCTGTCCCACGACGGGCCTCGCGGGGTGCCCGCCATCAGTAGTGATTCATCGCCTGCACTTCACCAATTTCAGCAGTGCTATGGACGACGCGCTACATGTTGTCACATCGACGGGGGAGTGGCCGGGGATTCTCAAGTTGGAGGGGCCTTGCAGGACGGAGCTACAATCACGCCATGCGCACATCATTCGTCTTGACGGGTACCCTGCTGCTCATGATCCTGCCGTCTGCGCCGGCGGATTCGTGCGACTGCGTGGGGCCGACGCCGCTCTCGAACGCGGTCCGGACCGAGTCCCCCTTCATCTTCGAGGGCAAGGTCATCGAGATCGTCGAACGCTCGGTGCACACGAGCCGGACGACGTCCGGCGGCGGGAGCGGGGAGACTCGGCCGCTTGGCCGCGAAGTGGTGTTCCAGGTCGTGCGCGCGTGGAACGGTGTCACGAGCAAGCGCATCAGCGTATCGGCGGAAATGACTGACTGCGTATTTCCGTTCAAGATCGACCATACCTACGTGGTGTTCGCGGGGAAGGACAACAGGGGAGCGCCGGAAACGAGCATCTGCACGAGGACGGCGGAGTCGAGCAAGTCCGCCGACGTCCTGGCTTACCTGGGCCAGGGCGCCGCTCCGAAATGACCTTCTACCTCTTTGCAATCGCCGCGTTCACATCAACTCTTCTCGTTCCGGCTCTCGTCTCGGGCCAATACGTCGTGGAGAACCTCGGTCGGGGAGTGGTCGCGGTCCGCGCGAGCGAGACCACTGTCTATGTTGGGTGGCGGCTGCTCGGCACCGACCCGGCCGAGATTGCCTTCAACCTCTATCGCTCGGTCAACGGCGGCACACCGTCGAAGCTCAACGCGGCACCGATCGCCGCCACGACAAACTTCGTCGATTCGACCGCGGACTTTGCCCAGACAAACGTCTATACCGTGCGGCCGATTCGCGCCGGCCGCGAGCTTGCCGCGAGCGCCCCGGCGACCCTCCACACCAACGCTCCCGTTCAGCAGTTCCTGACCCTGCCGCTGCAGCGGCCTGAAGGCGGATCCGTCGACGTGCCGGCTGGCGCGCGGACGATGAACTACACCTACAGCCCGAACGACACGAGCGTCGGCGATCTCGACGGCGACGGCGAATACGAGATCGTCGTGAAGTGGGATCCGTCGAACGCCAGGGACACCGCCTCGCCGGGGCTGTCGGGCCGGCCGCTTCTCGACGCCTATCGACTCGACGGCACACGCCTCTGGCGGATCGATCTTGGGAAAAACATCCGCGCCGGTGCGCACTACACGCAATTCATCGTCTACGACCTCGACGGCGACGGCCGCGCGGAGGTCGCGTGCAAGACGGCGGACGGAACAATCGACGGTCGCGGGCGCGCGATCGGCGACGTCTCGAAGGACTATCGCTCGCTCGAGGTGCCAACCGATGGGTCGCAGGTGAAGGATGCGTCCGACCGCCGCTACGGCAAAGTGCTGGCGGGTCCCGAGTACTTCACGATCTTCGACGGGCAGAGCGGCGCTGCGCTGGCGACGACCGATTACATTCCGGGTCGCGAACCGCAGGATGGGTGGGGAGGCATCGGCGGGAACGGCGGCACGGACGCCAACGGCAACCGCGTCGATCGATTCCTTGCGGGCGTGGCGTATCTCGACGGGCGGCTTCCGAGCGTCATCATGGCGCGCGGCTATTACGGTCGAACCGTCCTGGTCGCTTGGGAGTGGAGAAAGGGCCAGCTGACGTCACGCTGGGTCTTTGACTCAGGCAGCAGTCCACCGCCCTATCCAAATCCCGCAGCGTCGCCCTATTCGGGTCAGGGCAACCACAGCCTCTCGGTTGCCGACGTCGATGGCGACGGCAAGGACGAAATCATCTACGGCTCGATGGTCGTCGACGACGACGGCAAGGGACGCTTCTCGACAGGCCTGCGGCACGGGGATGCGTTGCATGCTGGCGATTTCGATCCGGAGCGGCCCGGGTTAGAGGTGTTCGGGATTCACGAAAACGAGGAAGCCACCGTCGCGCTGAAGACGCCGGGCCTCGCGTTATACGACGCGCGCACCGGCCAGATTCTCTGGAGCCTGCTCCCTGGCGGTGACGTCGGCCGCGGCCTGGCTGCCGACATCGATCCGCGCCATCGCGGCGCCGAGTACTGGACGAACACGCCGGTCGGACTACTGGACGCGCGTGGCACGCGCATCGGCGACGCGCCGTCAGCCGTCAACTTCGCGGTCTGGTGGGATGCCGATCCGCTGCGCGAGCTTCTCGATGGCAACTGGATTGGGAAGTGGGATTGGCAGTCATCGACGGTCGTCAGGGTGCTGACTGCGACCGGCGCGAGCGCCAACAACGGCTCCAAGGCGACGCCCGCGCTCTCGGCCGATATCCTGGGCGACTGGCGCGAAGAGGTCATCTGGCGCGCCGACGACAACGCCTCGCTGCGGATATACACGACCACGATCCCTGCTGTCGATCGGCTCTACACGTTGATGCACGATCCGCAATATCGGGTCGCAATCGCCTGGCAGAACGTTGGCTACAACCAGCCGCCGCACCCGAGTTTCTTCCTGGGTGACAAGATGAAACCACCGCCGCATCCTCGCATCGCGATTCCCGTTCGGGCGCGATAGGACCGCTGCTTCGTCGAAGCTCGGCGCCTTGTCCGCGCCGAAGTGCAATCGCGCAGGGAGAAGTCGAGCGAGGCATTTCTGCGGAGTTCTTCGTGATCGGGGCGGATTTTCCCCCACGTGCCAGTCCTAGATGACGCAGGGCCTCAGAAAGCCGCACATTTCGACCGGTCCTCGGTCGGTACGGAGGTTGCTGATGCGAATCACGTCATTGAGGGCCACCCTATGACTTACATCACCGCGCTCCCTCCGTTCATTCACGACCTCGACGCGCTGGTTCGCGCCGAATACCTCGAGATGCCAGGTCTCTGCCTGACGATCGCCCAGGCCGCGAGGCTTTGGAATGCGAATCCCGACGACTGCATTCAGACGCTCGACCAATTGACGCGCGCCGGATTCCTCTACCGGTCGAAGGACCAGTACCTGCGGCGTGGCTCGGGCGGTGGAGTGCGGTGATGACGGCCCTTCAGCGCCTCATCCCAGCCCCCCACCTCCTCGAGGTGCATCGCATCGACGTTGCGGCGCCGGCGCTCGACGTCTGGGACGAAGTAAGGCTAGGCGAGTTGTCGCAACCGGTCGCCATTCGGGCATTGTTCAAGCTCCGAACCATGGCGAGCCGGAAAAGCGGTCGCACCGCCGGTCCGTTCCGTTTCGACAGCATGCGCTCGTCAGCTGAGAACCCCGGATTCCAGGTCCTCAGCGAAGAGCCCCTGCATGAGGTCGCCGTTGGCGCGATCGGCAAGGTTTGGCAGATCGATATCCCGTTCGTGCATGTCGCCGATGAGCAGGCCTATGCCGCGTTCTCAGAGCCGGGCTACATCAAGGTCGCGTGGTCGATTCGAGTGTTGTCACGCGGTTCCGAGAAGAGCCACGTCGAGATCGAGCTGCGCGTCTCAGCGACCGATGAGCAGTCCTGGCGACGGTTTCGCCGCTACTTCCGCGTGATCGGTCCGTTCTCGCGGTTCATCCGCCGATCGCTGCTGCGGACAATCGCGAGCCGCGCGACCGCGGGCGGCGCGAGCGTCTCTGGAAGGGCGGCGTAACGTCGGACTCCGGGCCAGCAATTTAGATTCGGAGGCTTGCCATGAAACCGCATTTTCGTCGCATCCTTGTTCCGCTTGATTTCAGTCCCCCGTCGGATCGCGCGCTTCTCTACGCCAAAGCACTCGCAACCGAGTTCATGGCCCCGCTCGAGTTGGTGCACGTCATCGAGGATCGGCTGATGGCCGGGCCGTGGCCGGCCGAGGTCTATCTCGGCGAGTTGCCGAGGATTCGGGAAAACCTGGTCAAAGAAGCGGAGCGCCGTCTGGCCGAGACGATCGAGTCACTCGCGAACAACGGCATCAAGTCGACCGGCCAGGTGCTCATTGGGAGCCCGTCGCAGGTCATCATCGAGCAGGCTGACGCGACCAATGCCGACTTGATCGTTATGGGCACACATGGTCGCACGGGGATCACGCATCTCCTCATCGGCAGCGTTGCCGAGCGCGTGATTCGGCATGCGCCGTGCCCGGTCTTCGTGGTCCGCGAGCGGGCGACGGCCGAAGGGTCGCTCGCGTCGCTCGCGGTTGCGCGGTAGCCCAAGACCGCCCCAGCGGGATCGACGACTACCGCTGAGAAAAACGCGCCCTGAGAGCGATGGATCCCGCCATCGGTCGCGTGTCAAAGCGGCGGCTCCGGCCTGATGTTGTGCGACCGCGCAGCTCAGCGCCTGCGGCCCAAATGTCCTGCGCGCTGGCCCGCCTGCGCTCGCCGCTTAGTGCTATCGCGTGTCACGCGGTCGGAGGTCGCCGCGACCGACACAACCGTCCACCGCGGGAGAGCGCGCCACACGAATGCAGCACTCGCGCACCGCAAGCCGCGGCGGGCCTGGATGGCCCTGGCCCTGGAGCGAGCCGACGCGGTGCGCAGCCGGAACGCGATCGGAGCGATTCATCGCGTCGCCTTCCGTCCCTGTGATCCATGACGCGAATCGAAGCACAGGCGGGCCGAGAGCCCTGATCACTGTCGGTACTGGAAGCTGCTAGGCGACGCGGTGGCGGAAGAGTACGAGCGCAGAGCGCGTTCCCCCAACCAAGCATGCGCGGAGCGGGTCAGGGCCGGCCAGGCTCGCCACCGCACTACGGGCGAGTTGTCAGCCGTCCAAACGCGGGGCAATAAGCGGTCAGGCCGTGCTCGCCAACCGATTCAGATCTTGTGATGTGCTCGGGACACGCTCTCAGACCCGGCCGTATTACCCTAGCAGTCATGCCCCCAACGGAACGGACGCCGGCGGCCGAATCTCTGCTCATCGACCAACTGAAAGCTGCAACCGAGACGCTCGAGTTGATCGCCGCCAACCGCCGCACGCTGGCGCTTCTCTCGGAAGACGAGCAACGCCGTCTCCGCGACGCGGTGGCGCAGGTCTGGAATCCCGACATGCGCGCGCGGCGCGCGTTGACGAAGGCGCTCGCGCGGCGGCGGAAGCGGGAACGGTCGCAGCGTGACGAGCGGGTGCTTGCCGCCACGGGCATCCGCGAGCTGCGCCGGCAGCCGGTGTTCACGACACCAAAGATCTTCGCGCCGAAAGCATTTCAGGCCGAGCCACCCGAGACCGCCGACCCGCGGAACTGCTACATCTGCAAAAAAAGCTATTCGACCGTTCACCACTTCTACGACCGGCTCTGCGTTCCGTGCGGAGACTTGAACTTCGCGAAGCGGACCGAACTGGCCGATCTGCGTGGACGTGTCGCGCTCCTGACCGGCGGCCGCGTCAAGATCGGCTACCAGGCAGGTCTCAAACTACTGCGCTCAGGTGCCCACCTCATCGTCACCACGCGGTTCCCCCGCGACTCGGCGTCACGGTACGGGCAGGAACCGGATTTTGGCGAGTGGTGCGATCGACTGGAGATCTTCGGGCTCGATCTCCGTCACGCTCCCAGCGTGGAGGCTTTTTGCAGGGGCCTGCTGTCGACCCGCATTCGACTCGACGTGATCGTCAATAACGCCTGTCAGACGGTCCGACGTCCGCCCGACTTCTACTCGCACATGATGGCAGCCGAAGCGGCCTCGCTCAAGAACGCCACGCCCGCAGTCCAAAAGCTGCTGGCTGCGTACGAAGGGTCTGACGCCATCACCAGGGCTGGGACGACCGCTGGCCTCGTCAACGCATCGCAGCTGTCGCAGCTCCGGCTCCTTCAGGAGGAGATGCTCGCCCGGCCCGAACTCTTTCCGGAAGGCCGGCTGGATCAGGATCTCCAGCAGATCGATCTGCGCCGGACCAACTCGTGGCGGCTGCTGCTCGCGGACGTCTCGACCGTCGAGCTCCTCGAGGTGCAGCTGGTCAACGCGGTAGCGCCGTTCATCCTGAACGCGCGGCTCAAGCCGCTGATGCTGCGCACGGCCGAACGGGACAAGCACATCGTCAACGTGTCGGCGGTCGAGGGGCAGTTCTACCGGAGCTTCAAGACGACCCGGCATCCGCATACGAACATGGCCAAGGCGGCGCTGAACATGATGACGCGGACGTCGGCGGCGGATTATCACGCAGACGGGATCCACATGAACAGCGTCGACACCGGCTGGGTAACCGATGAGGATCCGGCCGAGATCGCCGCCCGCAAGACCGCCGAGCAGCGTTTCCATCCGCCGCTCGACATCGTCGACGGCGCGGCCCGCATCCTCGATCCGATCATCACCGGCATGAACACCGGCGAACACGTCTGGGGTAAGTTCCTGAAGGATTATCGCCCGACCGACTGGTAGGCGAGGAGCACCGAATGGCGCGGACCCCGCTTCATTCGACCGCGGACGTGCTCGACATCGACGGTGAAGCCGCGCTGGCGCAGGCGCCGCGCGAACCTGCGATCCTCTGACGCCAGCCACATCGCTAGAACGCCAGCCGGCGTCAGCGCCGCGCGCATCGCGTCCACCCCGTGATCGCTGTAGAGCCAGCCGTTGGTCGAAGTGGTCAGCGAATCAGAGCCATTGTCGACGTCGAGCAGGACTGCATCGAAAGCTCCGGGGTTCGAACGTACGGCTACCGCGACGTCGGTTTCCTGGACAGTCACGCGAGGGTCGTCGAGCGGCCGGCCTGCGAGCGGCGCGAGCGGCCCGCGGTTCCAGCCGACGACGGCCGGCACGAGCTCCGCGACGACGACGGTCGCTGTCGGAGGCAGCGCGTCGAGCGCCGCGCGCAGCGTAAAGCCCATGCCGAGGCCGCCGACGAGGACGCGTGGCCGGGCCAGTCCTTTGATCCGACGGCACGCGAGCGTAGCGAGCGCATCCTCAGAACCGTGCTGGTCGCTCCCCATGAGCGGTTTGCCGTCCGCGAGGAGGAGGAACGCGCCGTCACGACTCTGCAGCGTGAGCCGCGTGCCGTCGGGAGCTTCGGACTCGCCGATGAGGATCCAAGGTTTCACGCTAGAGGCCGCCTCATAACTGCTGTCACGAGGCTACGTTACAACACGATGCGCACGATGACACGATGTTCACGATGGATGCACACAGGTTTCCTTCGTGTCCATCGGGTCATCGTGTTCATCGTGAACGATAGCCGTCGGCGCGTTCAGCCTGGTCTTGGTTAGTGAGCTAGGTTCTAAGCTCGTGCCAGCAGGCCGGCAAAGAGCTGACACAAGGCCGCGCCGATGATGGTCATCGACAACCCCCATGTCATGAGTTGACGGAATAGTTCTCTAGACTGCCGCTGATCGCTGACGGCGGCGACGGCCAGGGCGCCGATGGTCGATAGCGGCGAGACGTCGACGAGCGACGATCCGACATTGATCGAGAGGGCAATCGCCAGCGGATCTCCGCCGCCGAGCCTGCCGACGAGGCTCGGGATCGTTGGCAGAAACGCCGGCATCACCACGCCGGACGTGCTGCTGTAAGTCGAGATCGCTCCCGTCACGAACGCAATCACGCCGTTGATTGACGACGGCGACGCCAGGCGCGCCAGCAGCGACGTGAACAGTTCCATGCCGCCGGTCTTCTCGAGGACGCCGATGAGGACCGACACGCCGCACACCATCATGATTATTCCCCACGGCATGCCCCGCACCGCCGCGCCATCGTCTGCGGCGCGCGCGACGAGCAGGATTGCGGAGGCTGCGAACGCGGAGAGCCCTAGGCTGAGGTTGAGCGCCAGCGCGCCAACAATCCATGCGGCGATGACGACAATCGTCAGCAGCTGATGGGGTAGCAGCGGTTCTGGGGTCTGACCCTGGTCTGACCCCGCCCTGACGACGCCAGTCTGACCCTGGTCTGACCCCGGTCTGACCCCCGTCTGACCCCGGTCTGACCCCGACAGCCAGGCGTAGGCGACGGCACCGACGATGACGTGGGCGGCGAAGTTGGCGAACCAGACGAGCGCTTCGTGGCCGGTCAGGCCCGCTTTGGCCATGGCGCCATTGGCGATTACGCCGACCGACGAAAACGGCGACAGGTTTCCGGCATTAGCCCCATTCGCGACCATCAGCGCGATTAGGAATGAGGAGACTCCGACTCGCTGACCAACCGCCATCGCGAGCGGCGCGAGGAGGGCGACCGTCGAAATGGCGCCGGGACCGACTGACGAGAGCGCGCAGGCCACGACGAACAGGAGCGCGGGAATCACACGGCGGCTGCCGCGGGCCAACTGGATGGCGCGGCGCGCCAGCCGATCGAGCGTCCCATTTGTCTCAGCGATCGAGAAGAGCAGTGTGACGCCCGCGAGCGTCAGAAACAGCGTGATGGGGAATCCTGCCATCACGGCATCGGGCCGCAGGCCGGCTTGGTAGACCCCGATCAGCCAGGCAAAGGCGAGCGCAAGCCACCCGACGTTGATCCGGGAGCTCATCGATAGAGCGAGCGCAAGGATGAGAGCGGCGAGCGACAGGACGGCTGGGTTCACGAGGTGTGCGAGAAACGCTCACTAAGCCTGCGACATCTTAATAGAAGAGCGGTAGAGTTCTTGTTATTGTTCGACCAATCGACCGAAGTATGCCAAATCCGCACTCAGTCCTCCGCGCACCGGTGATGTGGGCGCGGTTTCGCGTCGCACTGCTTGTTGTCGCGACATTGTTCTCCAACCTCAACATTGCCGTCGCCCAGAGCCAGGCCACTGCCGGCGATCTGATGGGAGAGGCCCGCGACGAGCAGCAAGGCGTCCTGCCAGGCGTGGCCGTCAAGGCGACGCACCGGGCCACGGGGCTCGTTCGGTCCGTGATTACTGGTCCTGATGGACAGTTTGCGTTTCGCGCCCTGCCGGTCGGCACGTATACCCTCGAGGCACAGCTTGCCGGGTTCGAGCCCCATCAGGTTTCCGACATCGTCGTTTCGTTGGGGACGGCGACGCGCGTGACTCTCACGCTGAGGATTGCCGGGCAGCAATACGACGTCAACGTGGTAGCGAGCCGGAACCTGGCCGATCCGCAGCAGGCGGGCCTGGGCGCGGTCGTCGATCGGAGCTCGCTCGACCAGCTGCCCGTCAACGCGCGGAACTTCCTTTCGTACTCCTTGCTGACGAGCGGCTCGTCTCCGGACCGGACGCCACAGCAGGGCGCATCGAGGACGTCTGGCGTCGTGCTCGCGGGTCAGCGCGCACGCTCGAACAACGTCACCGTCGACGGGCTCGACAACAACGACGAGACCGTTGGCAGCGTTCGGGCGATGTTCAGCCAGGACGCGGTGCAGGAATTTCAGGTCCTCACCAACGGGTTCTCCGCTGAATTCGGCAAGGCTGCAGGTGGCGTCGTCAACGTCGTGACCCGGAGCGGGACCAACACCACGAGCGGCGGCGCGTACTATTTCTTTCGCGACGACGCCCTGAATTCGAAGAACTACTTCGAGCGCTTCGATCTCTTTGGCAATCCGATTTCGGTGGAGAAGGCGCCATTCGGTCAACATCAGTACGGCGCCACGCTCGGGGGCCCGGTGCGCCGGGACCGGTTGTTCTACTTCACGTCGATCGAGCGGCAGCAAATCGACGCCAACAATTTCGTCACGATAGACAATGAGACGAACATCACGCATCCGTTTCAGCCGCAGGTGTCGCTGGGGACACCAGCGCAGATCCTGCGGACGGCCGGCTTCAGCTTCGACACCGGCCACGTGCCATATCAGGTGCGAACAACGCAGTGGTTCGGCAAGCTCGATCAGTACATCGGCAACCGCCAGCGGCTCAGCGTCCGGGTTAACGGCGCGAGCGAATTGAACGAGAACATCGAGCCGTTTGGCGGACTGGTGGCGCGGAGCCGCGCCGCGGTGCTCGATACCACCGACGTCATGGGCGCCGTCTCGCACAACTTCATCGTGACGCCGCAGCTCGTCAACGAAGCGCGCTTCCTGGTGGCCTGGCGCGATCAAACCGTGTCGGCGCTCGACCCGGCTTGCGACGGCTTCTGCGACCGCGAAGACGAAGGTGGTCCGACTATCGAGGTCTCCGGCACCGCGAGCCTCGGCCGCCAGCGCTTCACGCCGACGCCGCGGGACAACATCCGCTATCAGTTCGTGGACACGCTCAGCTACAGCAGGGGCCAGCATCTGTTCAAGGTTGGCGCCGACGTCAGCATCGTCCAGGGATTGGATCAGGCGTTGCCGCTTCACTTCGGCGGCCGCTATATCTTCACGGGATTTGCGCCGAGTGCATCGTTTCCGGCCCCGGTCTCACCGATCCAGTCGGTTGCGCTCGGATTCCCGCTCGCCTACGTGCAAGGCTATGGCGACTCGGGTTCGGCCTACGACTATCGCGACCTGTCGCTCTTTGCGGAAGACGTATGGCAGATTCACCCGCGAGTGGGTTTGCGGGCAGGCGTGCGCTACGAGCAGCAGTTCTTTCCGCCAGAGACTCTCCGAGTGGCAGGTATGCCGGCCCCATACGAGTGGCCGAGCGATGGCAATAACGTCGCGCCGCGGGTTGGCGTGACTTGGGATCCGACCGGATCGGCACGCACCGTCGTTCGTGGCGCGTATGGTCTTTACTACGATCCGATCATTACTGCTACGGCTGGCATTACGCGGTTCATCAGTGGCCAACCAGACACGGTGCGAACACTTGCGTTGCCAGCGCCAGGCGCGTTCGCGGCCTGGGCGGCGCCCGGCCGGCGGCTGGCGGAATCGACCGCGATTCAACTGGCTGGCGGCTCGTACCCGAGCGTTGCGATCACGATCGATCCCGGGCTTCGCAACCCTTACGCGCATCACATGTTCTTCGGCGCGGATCACTTGATTACGCCGCGTGTCCGACTGTCGGCGGGATTCGTCTACGCGCGCGGCTTCAACGCGCTCGGCACCATCGACTACAACCCGGTCCTCCCCGATCTTGGCCCGGGTCGCCGCCCGGCCGATATCAACGGCCAGGCAGGCACTTCAGCATCCGTCCTGCAGTACACGTCGTTTGGGGAAACGTGGTTTCGCGGTTTGACGCTTTCGCTCGACGGCAGCGTCGACAACCGTTTCTTCTTTCGTGTGGGGTACACGCTGTCCAAGGCCGAAGATACGTCCACGGACTTTCAGAGCGCGTTCCTTCCGCAGAGTAACGGCCGGGGCCGCGATCCGCTGCAGCTCTCCGGGCTGCCGATTGGGTTTCGACCCGACGACGAGCGAGGACCCGCGCTGCACGACGAGCGGCAGCGGCTCGTGGCGACGGGCTCGTACAGGATTCCGTGGGACGTGATTGTCTCCGGGCTCGTGACGGCCGCTTCGGGCTGGCCATATAACATCCTCGCCGGAACGGACCTGAACGGGGATCGCGACGGCGGCAGCTTCCCGTCCGATCGCGCGCGGGAGGTTCCCTCGGATCCCGCGACGAGCCTGGCGCGAAACGCGGGACGCCTTCCGTCACAATTCAGCGTCGACGCTCGCGTGTCCAAGTCGGTGCGGATCACCGGCCGGCTCGAGCTCGAAGGCCTGTTCGAAGTGTTCAACCTCTTCAATCGCACGAACTTCACTGACGTGCAGAATGTGTTCGGCGTCGGCGCTTACCCGAGCAGCCCCGCGGCGACGTTTGGCCGGTTCACGCAGGCAAGCAACAGCCGTCAGATGCAGCTTGCGGCACGGATTCGCTTTTGAGCCACGGATAACACGGATAACACGGCCCGCCCGTTCAAGCCACCACGCGTGTAGAATCCGAGAGGAGTAGATCTCATAACCCGATCCGTGTTGTCCGTGTGATCCGTGGCACTAGACCTCCAGCCCCCAGGCGCGCAGATCCTCCTTGAACCTCGGGTCGCCGTGCAGGCACTCGATCACTGGTGAGAAATAGTTGAACGGCGAGGCCCCGTCTTCGAAGGCCCGATCCTGCCACGCGAACGCCTTCTCGAAATCGCCAAGACCCGCGTAGATGTAGACGTAGCAGTGGGGCGGCACGTAGAGCTTGGTGGCAAGGCTGTCGAGCCTCTGCAGAATGTCCTGCACTTTGTCGTGCTGCTTCGTGTCGGCGTAGCACTTGCCAAGAAGGCCAAGGTAGAACGGCATGCCCTGCGACAGCGTGACCGCCTGCTCGAGATGTCGAATCGCATCGTCGTACATCTTCAGCTGTGCCTTGCACATGCCCATGACGTACAAGGCGACCAGAAACTCCTTGTCGACTTCGAGCGCTTTTTCGCACTCGCGGATGGCGCGCTCGTAGGAGCGGGCCATGTAGAACGTATAGGCAGCGCCGGCGTTCAGGGCCGGCGAGAGCGGGTCGATGTCCTGGGCCCGTTCGGCCTGCTCCTCGGCCTCGGTGATCTCCCCGAGCAGGACGTGTACCCATGAGAGGTAAATGCGTGCAAGCGCATGTGCCGAGTCGAGCTCGACGGCCTGCCGAAACGCCTGAGCCGCGCCATGCCAGTCCCATTCGATGCCCAGTCGAATGAGACCCTGCGACGCGTGAACGGCCGCCAGCCGTGGATCGAGCTGCAAGGCCTTGTCGACCGACGTTCGCGCGACGGTGAACGCGTCGCGCGGCCGCACCAGGCAGTAGAAGCCGAGGAAGGAGTAAGTGTCGGCGAGGCCCGCGTGAGCCAGCGCCGACGACGGATCCTCGCGCAGCGCCTCTTCGAAGCACTGCCGGGCGGTCAGCAGGCCGCCCTCGTATCGCTTGCTCCAGAAAAACCGGCCCTTCAGGCACAAATGGAACGCGCGTCGATTGAGCGCGGCCTTGGCCGTGGTCGCGGTCGTGTCAGCCACGGTGAGCTTGAGCGCGTCCAACACAGCGGCGACGATCTTGTCGCGCAGGCGGAACAGATCTTCGACCGCGATCTCGTAGCGCTTGCCCCAAAGAACCGCGTTGTCCTCGACGCCGAACCACGTCACCGTCACCGCCAGACGATCGCCTTTCGCCTTCACCTCGCCGGTCAGAACGAAATCCGCGTGAAAGCGCCGGCCAAGGCGCGCCAGGTTCCTTGGCTGCGCCCTCGATTTCAGAGCCAGCGTACGCGGCGGCACGCGCAATCCGTCGACGCGGGTCAGCGCCGCGATCAACTCGTCCATGAGGCCATGACTGAAGTACTTGACCTCCCGCTTTCGCTCGTCGCTCTCGGCCTCGTCCGACACGACCTCGAATGGGACGAGGGCCACCGAGGGGAGCACGTGCGGGCCGGCGACTGGCCGTGGCGCCGGCCAGGCGACGCGGCGCCCAATGATGAGCTGCTTGAGTAGCGCAAGGTCCTGCAGCAGCGCGGCGGCGTCCGGGTAGCGTTCGTCTGGCTTCTTCTGCAGAAGCCGTTGCAGTACCTGAGTCCATTCCTCGCGGTGCAGCATCGCCGGCAGCGGGGGAGCGCTGCGCTGCAGGATGTTGGCCATCGTCGCCAGCTTCGTCCTGGCTCGGAACGGCGTTTGACCCGTCAGGACTTCGTAGAGCGAGACGCCGAGCGCGAACAGATCGCTTCGCTGATCGATGCGCTGCCCAAGCAGCTGCTCGGGCGACATGTAATCGACGGTTCCTGGAGTATGGCCGGGGGTCGTCACCGTCAGGGTGCTGTCGGCTTCGAAATGCACGAAGTGCTTGGCGATCCCGAAGTCCAGCACCTTCACCGCGCCGCCGGTGACGAGAAAAATGTTCGCCGGTTTGACGTCGCGGTGAACGATGAACTTGGTGTGGGCCGCACCGAGCCCCTCGGCGACCTGCGTGACGATGTCGAGGACGAGCAGCGGATCGCAGCTGCCTTGGGCGAGCCGATCCTTGAGCGTCATCCCTTCGAGCAGTTCCATCACGATGAAGGGACGGCCGCGGCTCTCGCCGAAATCGTGGACGGAGCAGATGTTGGGATGGCTGAGGGACGAAGCGGTTCGGGCCTCGCGCTTGAAGCGCAGCAGGGCGACGAGGTCGTCTGCGAGCGCGGAAGACAGCATCTTCAGCGCGACGACACGACCACCGGCGTCGACGGCTTGGTAGACGACCCCCATGCCGCCGCGCCCGAGTTCTCGAACGAGTTTGTACTTGCCTGCGAGC
The DNA here is from genome assembly GCA_963773005.1 of uncultured Acidobacteriota bacterium. Taxonomy (GTDB): domain Bacteria; phylum Acidobacteriota; class Vicinamibacteria; order Vicinamibacterales; family 2-12-FULL-66-21; genus DATBJJ01. The sequence goes on along the minus strand of CAVYZR010000004.1, from coordinate 141,433 downwards.
TTGGTTCGGGCCACGGCCGACAGTGGGTCTGGCGAACCGCGCCCGCGGTCCGCGATGTGCACTAGAGCTAAGGATACCTTACTCGTGCGCCCCGCGGTGATGCGACTCGATGTCGCGCAGGTAGTCGGTCGGAGATTCTCCAGGACGAGGTTCCCGGCGCCTCACGTGATTGATGTCGTGACGAAGCGACGAGATGGCTTCGTACACCGATCGTCGGGCGATGTTGATGCTCCCCAGAGGCCGGTGCGCCGGCAAATGGTGCCACGGCGTGTACGAGAGGTGCTGTCCAAAGGCCATCATCGTCTCGAGCGACACCGTCGGCGGCCCGATGGTGAGTGTTGCGACGGTCTTATATCCCGACTCACGCTGTTTCCACGCGACGACCGCATCGTCGAGCGGCATGCCGTCCTTGCGGAATTGAACCTGGAAGTCGAAGACGGCCGGCCGAGCTTGCAGCGAGGACAGGAGCATCTTCTGCAGGTAGTTCTCCTGCCACCGTGGTTCAAAGTGGAACGACTTGACGAATTTACGGATGAGCCATGCGCCCGCCCGCAGGATCGGAATGATCACGTTGTGGACGAACACCCTGATCCAGAGCCAGACCCACTGAAGCGGAAACCAACGCCGTTGGGGCCGCGCCCGGAACTTCACCTCCCACTCGCCGTACGCGTACGGCGTTTGGCTGAAGTAGGTTCGCACGAGTGGGTTCGTGCAATGGTTCATCGACCTCATCAACGCGATGAAGCCAGGTAACCGAAACCTGAAAGGACGCCATCCAAAGAAGAACCCGGCGGTTCTGGCAATGAGGGCCGCCGACTGGCCGACCCCGGCGACGGCTGCAGGGAAATCGACGAAGTCTGCCGGCGTTCGCGCAAAAAACGAGCGGTGGGTGACGAGCAGAAAGTCCTGCGTGCCTTCGCTGGCGCCGGCAACCCCCATGATTTTGATCGCCATCCCCCGCGCGTCACGGTCGAGATCGCTTCGCACCTTGAACGCGTTCGAAAATCGCACCCAGGCCTGATACTTGCCCGGCCGTTCGAACAGCCCTTCGGCGAGGGACTTTTCGAGCCCCTTGAGATCACAGACCTCGAAGGTCGCCGGCACGCACCCGTGGTGTTTGGGATGGGCGTCGCGCCTCGCGGGTTGCTCCCGTGACGGCCGAGGGTGTTCCTTGCGCAGGTGATACGCGAGCGTGGCGACGATGGCGTCGACGGCGGCCCGGTCCTCGGCCTTATCCAGCCCGGAGACGTCGGGCAGCGGAGCGTCGCGGCCGCCGAGGGGTTGTTCCGCCGATGTCGAAGTCATGAGGCCACCAGAATTCGCAGTCCTATTGCACACCAAGGAACTTCTGGACCTTTTCCAGAGACGTTCTGTTCTTCTCGAGGGACCAGGCGTCCTTGATCCGCTGGAGATCGCGCCGCCCGATGTGCCAGGCGAGTTTTGCCTGCGGATCCGACAACTCGAAGATCGCGCGGGTCAGCGACGGCGTGTTGCTCGAAGACGCCCACCTGTCGGCGAGCTGCAACACCTCGAACTCGTTGCGCACGCGCTGCGCGTTGCTGCGGACGCCGTTCATGGCGCGAAGGGGACCAATCAACTCATACGCCCAGGCGCGCTCTTCTTCAGGCGGCCGTGCCCTCTCCGTCGGGGACGACCGGATTTCGATCAGCAAGACTTCGCGGCGAGGCAAATCCGGAGGGTTCGCCAATGCGGGCAAGGCGCCGTTGAGCCATTCGAGCGCGGCCGTCAGGCCGAAGTTGTCCCAGATGCCGCCGTCGCTCAAATGGTAGGCCGGCGCGTCGACCTGGGCGCGGGCCACCGGCGCGACGATCGGGAACGTCGCGGCGAGCCTGGCGGCCGTGACGATCGGCAGGTCGTAGTCGTGCGTCACGTCGTCGGGACATCCGGTGGCCGGTATGGCGCACGGGTTTGCGTCGTAGGTGGCAAACAGGTGCCGCCCACCGGTTTCGACCACCGTGACGCCGAAGGCGGTCGCCGGCCGCCACCCGGCGGCGACATCCTGCCGCCAGCCGTTCAGCGAGGCGCCGGGCTCTCGCATGTGGCGCCTCCACGCCTGTTCCATGGCCCAGCCGCGATCGAGCAGGCGTGGGACAAAGAGTGGGGCGAACGTGCGGGTCAGATCCGGATACACCAGTCCCCACGCGTTTTCGCTGTCGCTTGGTTGCCAGGACGCGTCCCGGATGCGGGCGAGCGCGCGTTCGTCCACGTGCAGGCCGTTGCTGGTCGTCGGGAAGCCATCGCGCTCGTACGCTTCGACGAAATACGTCGTTCCGAGCGCTGCGCCAGACGAAGCGCTGACGAGCCTCAGCGAGTCGGTGAAACGACGGCCGCCAGCCTTCTCGGCGAGCGTGGCGAGCACCTCTGCTGTCCACGCCGAGGACGTGAGCCCGTAGCCTTCCGACGCCACGACGATCACCTTGCTGCCGGGGTAGTGCGAGTCGCCTTGCCGTACTACGTCGGCAGGCGTGAGCGGCGGTGGCTGCACGATGCCCAGGACCTTGTAGAAATGATCCGTGCGCCCGACCGAGGCGACAATCGCGAGCCACAACGCCAGGGGCACGACGGTGGGAATGCCGTAGCGATCGAAAAAGAACGCAAGCATCGACAGCAGCGTTCCGAAGGCGATCAGGGTGAAGATCAAATACGCGAGCGCTGGTATTTCGTGGCCCCAGCTCATCCATCGAGCGCCCCACGACGGATTGAGGGTCAGATATCCGGCAGCGTAGATGAGAATCAGGACCAATCCCACTGACGCGGCAAACGCATGACCAGGAAGAATGCGTTGACGGCGGTAATCGATGTACCCGATCCCGATCTCCTCCGGAACGCTGCTGACGATCCAGCGCGACAATCGCGACAGCCACTGTGACAGGCGGGTGAACCGCGCTCGGAACGGCGCCGCGCCAGCCAGTCGTGTTGACAAGGGGTTCGGCGGAAAGAAGAGGTCCGGCCGTGCGCCTGGCCGCAGCGCCTGCAGGCTCGAAGCGAGCGTGAGCAGGATGATCGCTGCCGCCGCGCCGAGAGCGGCCGCCCCGAGGTTGGAAAAAAAGAGTTCCCAGTAGGACCGGCCGTCGAGATTCGCCGCGTCGCTCGCCGACGAGTGAATCGCTGCGTACACCAGCGGGAAGCCGAGCGCCTGAAAGCCGAGCACTTGAAGCCATGTCGCGCTTCCGGTCCAGCGTGGCAGGCCCGGCCGGGATCGCCAGCCGTACAGCAGCACGAGGCGCAGCGAGATCATCACGACGAACGCCGCGAGTGAGGCGAGCAGGCTCACGATAGCGATCCCCCACCATCCGACGAGAAAGTGACTGCCGAAGAAGTTGGCTCGGCGGCTGGCCGCTATCGGCCAGAGGATCATTGCGGCCGCCATCAAGACCGGGTAGCGCGCCGCCCAGGCCAGCCGCGCTCGCGGCAGCTGACCCTCGAGGGCGGCCAACGCGCGCCGGAGTCGCGACGCCTGGCGACCGATGAAAGGTGCAGGCTCGTTCGCGAGTGGGAAGGCACTGGCCGGCAACGCCTCGGCGCCCGCCCCGTTCAGCGTGGCCAGATACCTGATGGTGGCCAGGCCTGGCAGGAAGAAGTACGCGCCGCCTCTCACGCTGATGAAACTGGGGATCTGGAGCGTTCGCTGCCTCACTGAGGCGGATTGAGCCGTGAAGCAGCCAGGTTCGTCGCCAGGCGCGCGGACGAGCCCGTCCTGTTCGCAGCCGAGCCCGCTGAAAACGCTGTTGTTGACCCAGTTCTGCTGAACGAATTCGAACTGTCGCTCGATGTCGCCGTTCAGGCAGATGAAGAGCATTCCCCGTTCACCGCCATTTGGCGGCGCGGCTCCTGGTGGAAGCACCTTGCCGTAGGGGCGGCCTCGCCGCAGCAGCCGGTGTCGATTGGCTGAGTTCAGCGCCGCCGCGGGTTCGGCTGCCAGCGAGTCACGTGGGTTGGCGCGCCGGATGTGCGAGCCGATCGGGCAGGTGAAGCCGTGCGGATCGTTTCCGAAGGTGAACTCGTTACTGCGAGCGCTGGCGGAGTCGGTCGCGACGAGCGGCATGCCGTCGGGACGACGCCCGACCAGCCGCGCGGCGAATTCCTCCGCGTCCTGCGGCGAGGTCGAGTCGCCGGCGACGGACGCGACGAAATTCCTGAATTCCGTCACGTGCTGTTCCAGCTGACGAAAGACCAGGTACGTGCCGTTGCGGCCAAACTCACGAAGGTCTGCTCGGTCGCCGGAACTTACGCCCGGCAACAAGGCATTGCGGTCGAGTCGCGCGTCGATCGCAATTCCAGGATTGACCGTTCCATCGCCAGCCGTGTAGCCGAGGAGGAACTCCCCAGGCTTGACCAGATGTTGTGAGCCGCGCTCGGCCACCCGATTGACCGCGCGGTAGGTGCCTTCGATTTCCGGCTGCGAGATCCCGTCAGCGAAACCGAAATGCTCGCGGTAAAGAGGCCGGCCCGCAGGGGTCTTTTGCTTGGGGTCGGCGACGAGTTCGCCGATCAGATCGGATTCGAGGCATGGTGTCGCGGCCCCGGCGTCCAGCAACGGTTTCAGCCGTTTGTCGACGGCGTCCTGCACGTCCGATTCGGTGTCGGCGTAGATCATGACGAGGAGATCGACGCGTTTGCCCTTCGTGCCGCCCCACCGCCAGCATGCGGGGTCGTTTTGGCCGATGTCGCCGAGCGCCCGTGAGCGGTGTTTCAGATTGGCCGGCGCCATGCCTTCCTGAAACGGCAGCGGGAATCCGTCCAGCGCGCACTGGGGGAGACCGAGCTCGCGCAGCCCGGAATGCGTAAACGCCACGTTGATCGCCGGAGTACTGCCCCGCGGGCTGGGTCGAGCATCGGTGACGTGCGGAAGTATCTTCGCCAGCCACGCGCGCACCGCATCTGGCTTGTCGATGCGGAGCGGCACGTACTTCGCGTAGCGCAGGTGCGCGTAGCCGCTCAGCACCATGCCCTGGATGTCGTGAGTTTCGAGCGCGTCGCCGGGAGCGTCGATGTGCTCGTTCCCGGTCTTGAACGATCCGAAACGGCTCAACCACAGCCGCGCCGCATCGTCAGTTCCAGGCAGGTCGATGAGACCGCGCCGAATCTGGTCGTTGTTGCAGATGTTCGCGACCGTCAGCGTGGGATAGGTGCGATACCAGGCATGCCAGACCGACATGCGAGTGCGCGCCCACGACTTGAAGGTCGGCCCGTCGAGCGGCCTGGGGAAGCCAACGCCTCCGGCCCAGATTGCGACGACTCCGGTGTAGACAGTCGCAATGAAGTCGTCGAGGTAGGTTTCCCAGCTGCCGTCGTAGTTGCTGAGAAACATCAGGGCTTTCTTCTTCGTGGGCCCTTCCGTCTCGAGATCGACAATCGTCCAGTGTCCGAAATGGATGGTATGCAGGCCGGCCAGTCGACCGGGCGTGATGTCGGTAAACACTGTTCGATAGATCAGGTTGAAAAAGCCGAGGACCATTCTTGTGACGAGCCACGTCATCCATCCCGGTTTGAGGACGACGAGGCTGGCCATCTTGTTCTGAACCTGAGCGTCCTGATCCTCGAGCTCTCTGATTCTGCAGACTTCCTCCTTCTGCCTCGTCGTCGGCCCCTGCCACCGCCTTCCTCTGGTCAGCCACCGCCAGAAGGTCCAGATCGAGAAGGCCGCCGCACCCACGGCGATCGCCACCGAGCGGGCCCCGCCGTGGTTCCAGAGCCAATAGACGCTCCATAACAGAACTGCCAATAGCGCTAGCGCCAGCACAATGAGTTTTCCCCAGTGCCAGAGCTGCGAAGTGAGGTGAGACTGCTGATCGGCAAACCATGCGAAGCGCCGTTGTTCGGTCTCGGTGAGAGTCGGCTCTCTGAGAAACCAGTGTGCTCTGGTTGAAGGTGGCACGTTGAGGCTGGCGCGAAGCGCCCGCATCAGATCGAGCGGGCGATCGGTCGACCGTCCTCGCTTGACGACGTCATCGAGCTCCCGATCGAGGACGCGGCGAAGGCTGTCCCCGGCGCTGATGTGATCGACTCGGAGTCCAGGACTGCCAATGTGAAGCAGATGCGGCTTCCGCCGTCTGTCAACCAGATACTTCTTGACCCCGTCATACGAAGGCACCGTGGCGTCGTAGCCCTTGCAGCAGGAGAACAACTCGTGCAGGGTCTTCAGCCCCAGGTGGAGGAGCGCTTCGATGTACTCGTCGAAGGGCCCATCGATGCAGCTTTCGAAGGCCAGGTGGTCCAGGAGAGACGGCGCCTCAGCCTCCTGGACTGGGTCGGAGAACACGACGAAGCTCGCGAAATGCACCATCGGGAGCTTTCCGAATGGCAGCCGCGCGTTCCCCGATGGATTGGCATTGATCTCGGCGAGGATCTGCTTCAGGTGAGTCGAGGCGGCGCGATCGCGGATGGGGGCGACGATCGTAAAGACTTCGTGGGTCATCAAGGCCTCGACGTAGGGCGGGACGCCCCCGTGGAGTATAACGAGCGCTTGGCGGCCCGTGTACAGCCCTCGACCGACCGAAAGGTCAAGGCATGTACAATTCCCCTGTAGGGTCCGTTATTCTAGGTGGGGATGGGTGTGCCCCCGGCCCGGACCAGACGGCAACCAGTCATGCCAAAAGCGTCGAAGAGTACGAAGTCACGAACGCGCACGTCAGCCAAGGCCGTCGACTCGACGGCGGAACTCGTGCTCAAGGCCAAGGTCGGCGATCGATCGGCCGAGGACGAGATCGTCCGGCGGAGCCTGCCTCGCTTGAAGCGCTTTGCCCACGGACGGCTGCCCTCACGGGTCCGTCATGGCTACGACACCGAAGACATCGTGCAGGATTCGATGCTGCACACGCTCCAGCGACTCTCGACGTTCGACCCGACGCGGCCGGGCGGCCTTCAGGCCTACCTTCGAGTCGCGATTCAGAATCGCGTGCGGGACGAATGCCGGCGGCCGGTCCGCTTCGGTTCGTCAGAGGCCCTGGCCGATGTTGTCGACGAGCGGCCGTCGCCGTTCGACCAGGCGAAAGAGAAGGAGATCGCCCTGCGTCAGCGCCTCGCGCTCGAGAGCCTCCGTCCCGCCGATCGGTCCCTGCTGGTCGCGCGGATCGATCTCGGCTACGACTACAAACAGATTGCGCGCCTGTTCGACAAGCCGTCGCCCGACGCCGCGCGCGTCGCCGTGCATCGCGCCCTTCGCCGCGCCGTCAACGCGGCGACCGCGGGCGATCGCGCGGCCAATCGCGGAGTCAGGCCGTGAATCGTGAGTCGTCGATTTATGGCCTGATCCCACGATTCACGATTCACGACCTGACCGCAGACATCTGACCCCGTCACAGTAAATCAGCGTTTATTCAGGGGCGCCTCAGGACTCCGCCCTGGGTCACTCGCTACGCTGGGCGTAGAGTCTGATGTGAGGACTAGTCCTATCCGAGGGGCTTCGCCCCTCGGACTCCCCGACACGCGCTCTCGCGCGCCGCTGGCGACGGCGCGCTCCGATCGCGTGGCTCACTCGCTGCGCTCGTTCGCGCCATTATTGAGATGGTTTTCTAGACTTCGGCCAACGGTCGCAGTATTCGGCGCCGCCGTACTGACGGCGTCGGTCCTCTCGGGCCAGGCGCCCTCGGGGAGCGACGAGGGTCGATCGCGGAGCGTCGACCCAGCCGCGGCCGCGGCGTTTCGCGCCCGTGGCCTGCGGCTCGGCTACGACCTCGATCGCGACGCCGCGATCGACGCCTTTCGGCAGGCGATGGCCGCCGATCCTACGCACCCGGCCGCCTACCGGCTCACCGCCGCGACGGTCTGGATCGCCATGCTCTTTCAGCAGGGCGCGGTCACCGCCGAAGACTATCTCGGCGAAGCGCAGTCCGGCTCCCGTCGTGGCCCGCCGCCAGCGCAGCTCGCTTCCGTTTTTCGGACCAACCTCGATCGCGCGATCGCCCTCGCCGATGCTCGCTGCCAGGCCGATTGCAGCGCCGACGCACATTTTCAGCTTGGCGCCGCTTACGCCTACCAGGCGACCTACGCCGCCACGATCGAAGGCAGTCTTTTCGGCAGCCTGCGCGCGGCGCGCCGCGCTTACGCCGAGCACCAGCGCGTCCTCGATCTGGAGCCCACTCGCCGCGACGCCGGGCTCACGGTCGGCCTCTACCGGTATGCGGTCTCCTCGCTGTCGCTCCCGACGCGCATGATGGCGCGGCTGGCCGGCTTCGGAAGCGGACGTGAACGCGGCCTTCGCATGGTCGAGGAGGCGGCCGCGTATCCGAGCGAGATCCAGACGAACGCGCGTTTCACGCTTGTCGTCATCTACAACCGCGAGGCCCGGTTCGACGATGCGTTGCGGGTGATTGGAGAGCTGCAGCGCGAGTATCCGCGGAATCGTCTGTTGTGGCTCCACGGCGGTTCGACGGCGCTCAGGGCCGGACGTCCGGCGATTGCGCGACAGTCCATCGAGCACGGGCTCACGATGCTTGCCGGCGATACGCGACCCCGCGCCTTCGGCGAGCTCGCCCGATGGGGCTACTACCACGGCGCGGCGCTCGTCGCGTTGAGGGAACCCGACGCCGCCCGCAGCGCGCTCGACGCCGCACTCCGCGATCCGGCGCGGGACTGGGTCCACGGGCGCATCCACACCGAACTCGGCAAGCTCGCCGATCTTTCCGCCGATCGTCCTGGCGCCCTCGAGGAATATCGTCACGCGCTCAGGCTGTGCGGGCAGGATGAAGATGAGGAGTGTGTCGAGGCCGCGAGGGCACTGATGAAAGCCGGGTACCGTTGATGTCGCCGCGGGCCCGCTCGGCTGGCGCAATCGTCGCCATCCTCCTGACGCTCCTCGCGGCTGTGCTTCTCGTATGGCGGGGGACACCGGCATCGGCGCGCCACGCGACCCGCGACGCGCTGCGGTCGACGTTCGAGTCCGACACGCGCAAGCTCGTCTACCGGTGGGATGAGGCCGATCCTCGTTCAGAGCCGGAACGCCGCGCCGCCTTGTTCGACTTCATCTACCAGACCTACGACAGCTCGGCCTGGATTCCACAATCGCTGTTCGACAGCAATCTCGTGACTCAGGCCGTTCTGGGGGATGTGGACACGATCGTCGGCGAGAAGGTCGGCCTCGTCTTGTGGCGCGAACAGTCCGTGGTGCCAGCCTACGGCATGGCGCCTGACGACCGCGCGGACCTGCCGCTGCGCTGGACCGTGAATTGCCTCGTCTGCCACACCGCCGAGATCGACGGCGTCGCGTACCTCGGCGCGGGCACCAAGACCTTTGATGACCGATGGCTGGGCGAGGCACTCAAGACGCTGACGAGCGAGCCCTGGCGGTCGGTCTCGGGCGGGAGCGCAGAGGACCTCGCGGCCGCGGCCGACGCGAACCGGATCCTCAACAGCCACCACCACGACAAAATCGACTCACTGACGCGTGCCAGGTCGACGGCGTTTGCGGCCTCGCACGTCGAGCTGTTCATGCGGCCCAACGGCGCGATGCCGCCAGTCGCGGATGTCGGCCGCGGCGACACGAAGACGCCGCCGCTCTGGCACACCGCGGCGAAGATGCCGTCCGAGCGCTGGTATGTCGACGGCAGCTTCCACGGCAAATTTCCGTTGATGGCCTCTTCGATGGAGCTCGAGAAAGACCGCCCGTTCGACGCGCTGGTGGCATCGGTGATCCCGACGATCAAGGAAGAGTTTGCGTCCGTGATCCGGCATCTTCGGCCGCCGCCGTACCCCTACGAGATCGACGCGACGCTCGCGGCTCGTGGGAAGGAGCTCTTCTACTCTGAAGAGGTTGGGTGTGCGCGCTGCCATGGCGTCTACGATGGCCGAGGCCATGTCGAGTGGCCCGGCGTCCACAAGGATGTCGGCACGGATCGCGCGCGCCTCGAGATCGTGTCGGACAAGTTCATCGACGCGTTCGCGCGGAGCCCACTGGCCGCCGAGGGCGCGCTCGTCAGGAGTCGCGGTTACGCTGCGACACCATTGACCGGTGTCTGGGCGAACTACCCGTATCTGCACAATGGCAGTGTGCCGACGCTGTATCATCTGCTCGGCCCAGTCACCGAACGGCCGGCGATGTTTGACGTGCTGGCAGCGGGACGTTTCGACCGGGCGCGCGTCGGGCAGGTACTCTTTGTCGACCCGGCGCATGGCCGGCTCGACGCGACGGCGCTCGTTCGGCGCTTCGGCGACAACCGCGACTGGTTCAATACGGCGCGCGCGGGAGCCGGGAATGGCGGGCACGACGTCTGGCCGCGCATCCGAACAGACGACAACCGCCGCGCGCTCATCGAGTATCTCAAGACCCTGTGAGCCATCGCCGATCTCGTTCATCACGGGACGCGGATCTGTCGTGTGAGGTCATCGTCGTCGGCGCCGGGCCGGCAGGCCTCGCGACGTCGCGCGAGCTGACCCGCGCTGGCGTCGAGCACCGTGTGCTCGAACGAGGCAGCCAGGTCGGCGAGACGTGGGCGCGCCTGTATGACAGCCTGGTGCTGCACACGGGGCGGCACCTGTCCGCGCTTCCCGGCATGCCGCTGCCATCGACGCTGCCGACGTTCGTGCCGCGCCGCGACTTCCTCGACTATCTCCACGGCTACGCCGATCGCTTCCGGCTGCCGATCGACACCGGCGTCGAGGTGACGAGTGCCGCGCGGGAAGACGGGCAGTGGCGACTCGAACGGCGCTCGGGGCCAGCGATCCACGCTCATCGCCTCGTCGTCGCAACAGGCATCGTCGCCAACCCGTACGTACCTGAGATTGCTGGCCGCGAGCGGTTCGGCGGGCGCCTGATCCACAGCGTAGAGTACCGGCGGGCCGACTCCGCCGACTCGACGGGCAAGCGCATCCTGATCGTCGGAGCGGGCAATTCGGCCGGCGAGATTTCGGTCGAGCTCGCGCGAGCCGGCGCCGAGGTGTCGCTCGCCGTGCGTAGTGGCGCAGCCGTCGTGCCCCGTCAAATCCTGGGTATTCCGATTCAGTACGTATCTGTCGTGTTGAGCCCGCTGCCGCGCACGCTGGTGCAGCAGCTCACGGCGATGGTCTCGCGGTTGCGCGGACCGAGCGTCCTCCCGCCACCGGTTCGCACGTCGTGCCCGAAGGTCCCGATCATTGGCCTGGCCCTGGCCGACGCGGTGCGCGCCGGGCGGATCCGGGTGCGTGTTGATGTCGAGGAGCTGACCGTGACGGGAGCGAGATTCTGTGATGGGTCGGAGGGCGTGTTCGACGAGATCATTCTGGCGACGGGTTACCGCGCGGCGATTGGGTTTCTCGGCGGGGCCATTCGCGCCGACGGCTGCGGGTTCGCGCGGCGCCACGGCCGCGTGGTGAGCGCCGACCGCCCCGACCTCTACTTCGTCGGCCACAACTACGACGCGCGCGGCGGGCTCTTCAATATTGCGCGGGATGCGCCGCGGGCGGTCCGCGCGATTACGACACGTGGTACTGCGCGAACGTCCATTGGAAGGCCGCCAGGACCACGTGGAAGATGATCGGAATCGTGCCGCCGGTCCATCGCTGGTCGGGCCGGCGCGCCATCCTGACCGCGTATCGGACGACCATCGCTGACGCGTAAAGATAGCTCCAGGCGAGCACGATCTCGCCGAGGACTGGCATCGGCCGAACCCAGAAGCCGGCGCTCCTGGTAAAGTCAGCCGCGATCGAGAACATCAGGACGAGCACGACGCCCTGGGTGAACAGCAGGATTGCATACGGCACGAGCCCCGATTGCCACTGTGCCATCGGCGGAAGCCAGCGGGGCGCGCGCAGGAAGACGACCAGCTGCCCGAGGACACGCAGCAGCATCAGCACAGTGCACATCCACAGCACGATGCCGAGCGATTGGGGAGTGGTCATTACTCCAATTCTCGAGATCCTCAGCACAGTGTCGCTAGTAGTGTCCGGCTTTAGCCGGACTTCAGCGGGTCCGCCTAAAGGCGGACACTACGAACAAATAAGACACGCTCAAATCACGATGGTCACGATGACACGATGATCACGAAGAAATCGATTCGATCATCATCATCGTGTCCATCGAGTCATCGTGATCATCGTGATCTAGCGGTGACTGCCGTCAGCAAACATCTGGCGGTAGTGCCGAAACCAGTTGCTCTGAAACACCTCGCCAGGATCGTGCCGTCGCTTGAGCGACAGGAACGCGGGCAGCTGCGGGTAACAGCGCTCGACCTGGTCGCGGCGCGCCCACCGGTGATAGGTCAGGTAGTAGCTGCCGCCATGACCGATGCCGAGGTCGATCAACGCGCGAAAGGCCTCTGCCGCGCGCTCGATCGCCGCCGGCGTGTGGTCGACATGGAGGTTGAAGATGATGCACGCGTAGCGGTCGCGCGCCCACGCCAGGAACGTCTCATCGTCTTTTTCGATCAGCCGCACTGTGCCGTAGATGACGTTGGCCTGATGCGCGCGTAGTGTCGAGCGGGCCTCGTCCATGAACGCCGCCAGCTGCGAGCGCTCGACGTAGATCTCGGTGATCATTTCCGAGCCCTTGACGCGCGCGCCAGTCGCGCGATCGAGGTCGGCGTGATAGCCGTCGACGTAGGCGGCCGAGAGCTGCGAGTCGGACCAGTAGATCTGGCCCGACGTCTCGAGGTACCTCGACGTATAGAAATCGAAGGCCAGCCGCTTGTTCGTGTGCGAGTACCGCGTCAACCGCGCCCAGTCGTCGGGATGAAATCGTGTTGGGTGCTCGGTGAGCGGCGTCGCGTCGTCGACGGGCCGATAGCACGAGAAGACACCGCGGCAGAGGAAGCTGTCGGCCCCGCCGTCGGTCGCGAACTGGAAGTCGCCGTAGAGATATCCATCGCGGATCCGCTCGTCGAAGCGGTCGATGATCGCACAGGTGTCGGCGAGCGTGACGATCCGCTGCACTTTGACGCGCGGCCGAAGCCTGAGCTGAACGTTCGTGATCAGGCCGAACAGCCCGTATCCGCCAATCGCCAGCCTGAAGAGGTCCGAATGCTGCCGGCGTGAGCACGTCACGACCTCGCCCGACGCCGTCAGCAGGTCGAATGCTTCGACCTGATCGACGATCGGCTTGAGCGTCAGGCCGCGCCCGTGCGCGTTGCACGATAACGCACCCGCGAGGCTGAGCCGATCGGCGCCGGTCTGTTTCTGAACGATCCCCCAACGCCGTGCGCGTGGGTCACAGACTGGCGGATCACGCGGATCACTGACGGGACGCGGATCACACGGATCCCACGGATCGGATTGGGTGCGTTCGAGGTACTCCATCAGCGCCGGCCACATAATGCCGCCCTCGACCGTGATGATCCCGCGCTCGGCGTCGAAGGCCAGGACGCGATCGAGGCCCCGCGTGTCGACGAGGACGCTGGCCTCGCCGAATTGCTGGCCGCCCATCGCATGCCGACCGCCCGCGATTGATACGGACTTCCCCCGACGTCGCGCGTCAGCCACGACTGTCGCGGCCTCTCCGAGATCGCGAGGCCTGACGATTGCGTCCACTCGCGTTGCGTTCAACTGTGAATGGATATCGTTGACGACCGTAGCGGCGACGCCGCGATGGACGATCGAAAGTGCAGGTGAACCCATGGGCTCACGCTACTAGACGGGGTCGGGGACTGTCTGGAGGAGGGGGTGAAAAACCCTGAAGAAAGCCTCAGCAGGTTCAATGGGTTCAATGGGTTCAGGAGGTTCAAGGGGTTCGGCTTTGAACCCCCTGAACCCGTGAACCCTTAGAACCTAATGAACCTTTTGAACGTTAGAAAACGAATCGTCCGCCGAACCGAAGACTGCGCTGGCCGGTCTGACCGGCTGTGGTCGTAATCTGACCGAAGGTGTTACCCGCGGCGTTGCTGTATCCCGTAGCGGGGTTGCCCCAGCGCACCGAGTTGGTGGCGTTGAACGCATCGACGCGGAACTCGGCGAAGCGGGTGCCGCCGACCGAGAAGCGCTTGAAGAGCGACATGTCGAGTTGCCAGAAACCTGGTCCCTCAGGGCCGCCGTTTCGCTTCATGTTGCCCTGCACGCCTGCCGCGGGGAGAGTGTAGACGGCGGGATCAAAATACAGCTTACCCGGACCGAGGCCGCCGAGCACCGTGTTCGAGCCGTTGAGGTCAGCAAACGCGGTGTTTCCTGGTGTGTTGAGGACTCCGCCGTTGCCTGTGATGTTGAGCGGCGTCCCGGATTGAGCGACGAGAAGGCCACTCAGCTGCCAGCCGCCGACGATCTTGCCGAGCGTGCTCTCGCCCATCCAGCGCTTGCCTGGTCCCCAGGGCAACTCGTAGATCGTGCTGAGCACGTAGTTGTGCGTCCGGTCAAAATTGGACCGGGCCCAGCTCAAGCCGAAATCGATCGGCGTTCCGATACTGGTGTTCTCGTTCACGTAGTCTTTCGATCGGCTGAGGGTGTAGGAGTTGGTGATGAGCAGGCCGTTTACGAAACGGCGGTCGACCTTGACCTGCAAACCGTGGTACTCCGACTTGTTCTCGTTGCTGCGTACGCGGCTCGTGCCGGTGCGGTTGTAGACGGCGAACTGCGGCCGGCCGACGTTGCCCGATCCGTAGACGAGGCTCGCGTTCTCGTCGACGTCCATCACCAGATTCACGCCGCGGTTGCCGACGTAGGTGAGGTCGGCCGTCAAATGGAAGGGAAGCTGCCGCTGGAACGCGACGTTCCAGGAGTGCAGCGTGCCCTCACGCAAGCCAGGCGGGATGACATCGTAGGTCGAGTTCAGAAGTGATCCCGAGACTGGAATGATGCCGTCCTGCGGGATGCTCACCAGCGTTGGCGACGGGAAGCCGGCGGCCATCGATCCTGCGGCCTGGAACACGTTCGGCACCGTTCCTGAGTAGTTCTGCTTGACCGGGTAGTTGAACGCGTACCGGTTGTCGGGGAAGGGGATCGTCCCGGCACCATACCCGGCGCGGACCACTGTACCGTCGTTGAGGCGCCAGGAGACCCCGGTGCGCGGGTTGAAATTCGTAAACGTGTTCTTGACATTGACGGCTTCGCTCGTCGTTCCGTAGCCGGCGACGCGCAGCGTGTTGCTAGCTGGGTCGTAGTTGGAGAGGCTACCCGCACCTTCGAGGCCAGTGAGCGGCGAATAGTATTCCCACCGAAGCCCCAGGTCCACGGTGATGTTGGGTCTGACCTGCCACTTATCCTGGACGAAAAGGAACGTGGCCCAATGCTTCGTGCCGGGCTCGTCGATGACCTTCAGGTCCCGGCTGACGCCGTTCGGCCAATCGAGCAGGAACGCGGCCATCGAATTCGCGACGCCCGACAGCGTCGCCGTTTCGGCCGGGTTCCCAGTGCCTTGCGCGGCGAATGTGAACTGGCCTCTGGGTCCACCGGCATCCTGCGTCTGCAGCAGCATGTCGCGGTTACTACGCCACTCACCGCCCATCTTGACGGTGTGGCTTCGAACCAGCTTGGTGACCGTCGTCGCGATGTTCCAGGTCTCCTCCGATCGGTCCCACGGCTGGCTCGCCGAGAATCCAAGCACTGGCCCGGAGTAGCCGCCGATGTTGATCGAGGATAAGCCGCTCGTGAACTCGTCGATGTTGGCGCCCGGGATGCCGACATCGGTGCTGGTGGTCAGCCCGTTGCCTTCCGTCCATGTGACGTTGTGGTAAAAGTTCACGCCGCCGCGCACGTCCATCACCATCGTCGGGCTGAAGACCCGCGTCCAGTTGCCCGCGGTGCTGAAGGCCTTGTTCGTGCCTGTGCCGGCGAAGCCCCCGTTAGCGGCGCCACCGTACTGACCGAAGAGACCAGGATCGAACACGACCGGGCGCATGAAGCTGAGCCGGTACGACACCTGGTCTTTGTCGCTCAGGTTGTAATTCAACTTCGTGTCAAAGGCGTCGGTCGTCTTCTCGCGCGTCTGCGCTTTCTGGTAGTTATTTTGCCCGAGTGGCGCGCCCGCGATGTTTGGTTCGGGCACGAACGCGAGCAGCCGTCGCGCAATCGGGCTGATTCGGCCCTGCGGGATCTGGTTGTTCGCAAACGCCGCGCGGCCGCTGCCGTTGACCGCGCCCGTCGTCGGGTCGTAGATGGCACTTGGGACGGCGCTGAAATCGCCGTTGCGCATCGCCATCGTCGGTATGGTCGCGCGCACGACGTAGCCGAGGTTGTCGATCGTCCGCTGATAGTCACCGAAGAAAAAGAACTTGTTCCGCATGATGGGCCCGCCAAGTGTAAACCCGCCCTGCGCGAACTTCGTCGGCGCTTTCAGGTGAGTGAAATAGTCGCTGGCGTTGGTCGCTTCGGTGTTGCCGAAGAAGAATGCGCTCCCTTTGTAGGAGTTCGTGCCGGACTTGAGCGTCACGTTGGTGATCGCCCCGCCAGAGCGGCCGAATTCGGCGTCGTAGTTGCTGGTCGAGACGCTGACGGTCTCGAGCGCGTCGGCGGCGGGAATGATGACGCTCAGCAGGCCCGTCTTCTGGTTGTTATCGAGCCCTTCGATGAGCGTGTTGTTCGCCATGCGCGGCTGGCCGTTGATCTCGACGGCCAGCGAGTCCTGTGAGTTGAAGAACTGCGAGTGCTCGCGGTGTGGCCGTGTCGAGCCGGGCACGGTGACGAGCAGGCCCTGGAAATTCCGGTTGAAGCCGAGCGGGATTTCACTGACCATCTTGGAGTCGATCATGCGGCCGGTGTCGGTTCGGTCGGTCTGCAGGACCGGCGTCTCGGATGCGACCGTCACCGTCTCGGTGAGCTGGCCCAGCTCCAGCGTCAGGTCCACGCGCATCGTCGTGTTGACATCGACTCTGACATTCTGACGAACGATCTTTCTGAACCCCTGAAGCTCGGCCTCGACAGTGTAGGTTCCGTTCTTGAGGCTCGAAAAAATGTAATGGCCCGTCTCGGTACTCACGGCGGTGCGTGCGATGTTCGTTTGCACTTCGGTCGCGGTAACCGTCGCGCCCGGGACGGCGGCGCCGCTCGAGTCGGTGACGTTGCCGAGAAGCGTGCCGGTGACGGCCTGCCCGTAGACCGTGGATGGAATCCCGAACGTGCCGACGAGCATGGCCACCAGTGCGCACATCAGGAGTGCGACGGGCGTGTTCGAGGTGTGTAGGTGCCTTCCGGACGCGGGACTCGCGCTAAGGCGCATCAGTTCCTCCTCCCTGAAAAATACAAGGTCCAACGCCTGGCCCGTCACGGGCATCTCTGCCCGGTCCGGCGGCCGCGCCGTTGGCTGGTCGATAGTCGATAGCAACCCAGTTTCTCAGTGCTGTCAAGGGTTTCGGGGGACTGTTCCTGTTACCGCAGGGCTGAAGCGAAGATATATGATTCCTACGCCAGACTCGCCGCGCGGAAGGCCCCGACTCCGCGTTTGCATCACCGTTGATCGCTGGAGACACTGTGGGACTGACGAAGGTCTTTTTGCGCCTGATCGCGCTCGTATTCGCCGCAACGCTGTTCGTTCCGCTGGTTACCGCTTTTTGCAGCCGCCTCAACGATCCCGCTCCCTGGACCGCAGCGGCGTACATGACGTATCCGGCCCTCGCGCTGGTCCTGGCCGGCGTGGGGCTCCTGTTCGCGCGCGTCATCAAGGCGTCCGAGGCACGCCTCGACGCGGCGTTTGTCGAGCAGACCGAATTCCTCGATACGTTTTCCGATAAGTGGGTCGACGTCGGCATCTTCGCGTCGGCGGCCCTCAGCCTCTTTCTCCAACTCGCCGTCATCAGATGGCAGGGCACCGTCTTCGAGTTTTTCGCGTTCTACAAGAACTTCACGCTGCTCTCGTGTTTTGCCGGGCTTGGCATCGGCTATTCGCTGGCGTCGCGCGATCGCACGCCGCTCGTGCTCGTCGTGCCACTGCTCGCCTGGCAGTTCCTGTTCCTGATCGCGTTTCGTTCCGGGATGCCCGAGTGGGCGCTCGCCAGCGTGCGCAACCTGCCGTTCCAGGAACAGCTGAACATGGGCGTGAACGTCCTGACGACGTTTGCCGAGGGTGTCGCGACCTATTTTTTCCTCTCGGTGGCGTTCGTAATGACCGCGGTGGCGTTTGTGCCGATCGGCCAGCTGTGCGGCCGAACGATGAAGCGCCGGCCCAATCTGCGCGCTTATGGGCTGAACCTGCTCGGCAGCCTCGTCGGCGTCGCGCTGACCTTCGTCGTGAGCTACCTGTGGACGCCGCCGATCGTGTGGTACGGGATCTCGTTTGCGACGATCCTGCTTTTCCATGTTCGTCGGCACATGACGTTCGTCGTTGGCGCGGGCGTTGCGGTCGCGGGGCTTACGATACTCGCTTGGCCGGTCAGTCCGCTCTGGTTGAAGATCTACTCCCCGTACCAGATGCTCGAGCTCGGCCACACCCCACGCGGGTTCATGGAAATCCGCGCTGCCGGGCACTACTACCAACGCGTGTTCGACCTCGCCAATCCCGAAGCGCTCGACGGCGAGATGATGCGCGTCCGGAACTACTACGACCTTCCGTACAGGATCTACGGCAAGCCGGCCGACGTGGCGGTCGTCGGCGCAGGCAGCGGAAACGACGTGGCCGCAGCGGTGCGATCCGGCGCGTCCCACATCGACGCCATCGAGATCGATCCCGCGATTCTCGCGGCAGGTCGGGCGAACCACCCGGAGCACCCGTACGATCAGGCGCAGGTCCGCGCCATCGTCAACGATGCCCGGACATTTCTGCGGACCCGCGACTGGCAGTACGACATGGTCGTCTACGGCCTGCTCGACTCGCATACGCTCCTCAGCCATGCGTCCAGCGTGCGGCTCGACTCCTTCGTCTACACCGTCGAAGGGTTCCGTGACGCGCGGTCGCGCCTCAAGGAAAACGGTGTCCTGGTGCTGTCTTTCGCGCTCATCACCAAGGACATGGGCCGGAAGATTCACAAGATGCTCGAGGCCGCATTCGACGGGCGGACGCCGGTCTGCGTGGAGGGACGCTACGACTATTCGGTGACGTTCTTCCAGTCGAAGGCGGGGCAGGTGCAGCTGCCGCCGGAAACGCTGGCCGGCCTCGGGTTCCGCGAGTGCACGGCGCGCTTTGCCGATCCGGCGATCAAAGCCGATCTCTCGACCGATGACTGGCCGTTCTTCTACATGCCGCTCAGGACCTACCCGGTCTCGTACCTGGTGATGATCGGCCTTGTCCTGGCGCTCTCGCTGTATCTGATCGCGAGCTTCAACGAGCGGCCGACCGTCGGCAACCTGCCGTACTTTCTGCTGGGCGCCGGCTTCATGCTCGTCGAGACCAAGGGCATTACCGAAATGGGTCTCGCGTTTGGAAATACCTGGCAGGTGATCGGGATTGTCATCGCCGGTATCCTGACGATGGCCTTCCTCGCCAACTGGGTCGTGGATCGGCTTCAGATCCGCCGTCCGCTGGTGCCGTATGTCCTGCTTCTGCTGAGCCTCACCGTAGGGTTGGTCGTCGCGAGAGGCGGCGGGTTTCCGTCAACGGCGGCCGGTCAGCTCGCGACGGTGGTCGTGCTGACCTCGCCGATGTTTTTTTCGGGCATCGTCTTTTCGTCGCTGATCGCGACGACAACGGGCCTCTCGGGCGCGATGGCCGCCAACCTCTTCGGGGCGATGTGCGGCGGGATGCTCGAGTACAACGCGATGTACTTCGGCTTTCAGTTTCTGTACTGGCTCGCCGCCGCGCTTTACGCGAGCGCGTTCCTCTCGTCGCTCGTCGCGGTACGTCGTGTCCGGCTTTAGCCGGACCACGATAGGTCCGCCTAAAAAGGCGGACACCACGACGATTTGCTACTTCTCCACGATGCAGTAGAGCGACGTGAAGCCGCGCAAGTAGAGCTCGTTGTCCACGAGCGCCGGAGATGCGTTGAAGCCGTCGTCGAGCTTGTTCTGCGCGAGGACCTCGAAGGTCGGTCCTTGCTTCAATACGACCGTCGTGCCGTCCTGGCTCGGGAAGTAGACACGGCCGGCGGCGCCGACCGGAGAGGCGAAGATGTTGGGAGCGGCTTCGAGACGCGTCAGCTGATAGTGCGGTTTTCCCGTCTTCGCGTCGAAGGCGGACAGAATCCCGTTGTTCGACTTCAGCAGGTAGAGGATGCCGTCGTAGAGGAGTGGTGAGGGCACGTACGGCGTGTCGCGATCCAGGGTCCAGACGAGCGCCGGCGTGTTGGTGATGTCGTCCTTGGCATCGGCAAGCCGGACGGCTTTGAGGTTGTTGCCGCGGAAGCCGGCGGTCAGGATCACGATTCCATCAGCGGCAACGGGCGACGGAATCGGATTCATCGTCGTGCCGGCGCCGTACCAGATGAGCTTTCCGGTTTCGAGATCGTAGCTCCTGATCTGTTTCGTCGCGCTCGTGACGACCTGCGCGCGACCGGCATGCGCGTCCTTGTCGACAATGATGAGCGGCGTCGCCCAGGAATCGATTTCATCACGGGCGTTGCGCCAGCGTTCCTCTCCGGTGCGCTTGTCGAGCGCGATGATGAACGACTCGCCCTGGTGATCCCAGACGATGACGACGGTGTTGCCGTGGAGCGCCGGGGAGCTGCCCTCGCCAAACTGGTTGCGCATCGACTTGTCGCCGAGGTCCTTTTGCCAGACCGGCGTCCCCTTCATGTCGAAGGCGTAGATGCCGCGCGACTCGAACGACGCAATAACGATCGTGCCGTCGGTGACGACTGACGGCGACGCCCACGTGCCCCACTCCTGGTGGCTGCCTTCGTGCGGCGTGTCTTCCCGGGCGACGCGCTCCCAGGCGACTTTGCCGTCCTTCCGGTCGATCGCCATCACGACGTATTTGTGGCGGCCTGGTGCTTTGCCGCGGGCCGCGTGCGCCTCGGCCTCGCTCGCGCCGACCGGGACGGCCGACGACAGGAAGAGTTGCTCGCCCCAGATGACCGGCGTCCCGGCGCCGCGTCCGGGGATCGCCTTCTTCCATCGGATGTTCTTGGTCTCGCTCCATTCGATCGGAGGCTTGGCCGTCCGCGAGACACCTGTCCCCTCGGGCCCCCGCCACTGCGGCCAGTACCGGTCGGCGTCTGCCGCGGACAGCGCCATCCCGCCGAACGCCATCGTGATGGCGGGCAGAATAGTGGCAGCGAAGCGCAACCTGGGCAATTGAGGTCCTCCTTCTTATTCTTGTGGCGGGGACGGGCCACTAGGCGCTTCTTACGCCACGCGGGCGTTCTGCGTTTCCCGGGCGGGCAAGGCCCGGTGCCGCGCTCGCCATGCGGCCAGACGGCGAAGCGCCAGGGCGACGCCTGTATAGACGAGGAACGCGCCGCCGGCCGAGGCGAGCCCGGCGATGGCTTCGCCCGTCAACCCGCCGAGCTCTCCGGTATGGGCGAAGCGCAGCCATCCGCGAAGTTTCTGTCCGCGGCTGGTCGCGGCGTACGGCTCCCACCGGACTTCGGCTCCGGTGCGGCCGTCGAGGGTCAGCGTCGAGCGCGCGAACGTGTTCCAGTGCTCGAGGTCGGACATCGAGAAGGCGACCGGACCGCCGGTCCGCGGGGGAAGTCGAACGATCATCGTGCGCCAGGTCGGTACTTGTCGCTCGGCGCGCGCAACGAGCGACGCGAGCGTCGCCAGCGGGGGACGTGGCGCGCGATCGGTTGCGGTCTGCTCGCTGCGCGCTGGCTGGCCATCCCTAGGCTCGGCTCGATCCTGTGCTTCCGCACGAGGTAAGTCGCCGCGACCCGGCCCGCCGCCGCGGCCGCCGCGCCCGCCAGCGGTTTCACCACCGGGTCCGCCGCCTCGCCCTGCAGCCGGCGCAGGCCTCGGGCTGCCGGTCACGGTGTAGACCAGGTTGCTCGCCCAGGTGTACGAAATCACCATGCCGGAGGCCGTAAGAATCACGAGGATCGGCGCGCACCAGAACCCAATCACGTTGTGCCAGTTGAAGTCCCTGGCCTTGCCGCTCAGCCCGGATCGGAACAGCGTGACCGCGCTGATGTGCCGCCACGTCCACTGCTTCGGCCACCACAAGAAGATCCCGCTGAGCGCGAGCACCAGGAACGCAGCGTTGCACGCGCCGGTGATCGCGCGAGCCGTCGCGCGGTTTTCTCCCTCGACCGACAGATAGCGATGCCAGCTCGTGACCGATCGGTAGAACGCCCGCGCCCGTGCCGAGCCCGATCCGAGCACATCGCCGGTGTAGGGATTGACGAAAACGGTCCCGCGCTGTCCGAGCGCCACGGCCGCCGTCACACGCGGGTCGGAATCGAGCGTCACGGTCGTCGCCTCGGCGTCGGGTACGGCCGAACGGACTCGCGCCAGGAGTGCGTCGACATCCAACCGCGGCGCGCCTGGCGACGGCGGCTCGACGTATCGCTGCGATCGCTCGACGATCTTCAACACCGACTGCTGGAACGTCAGCAGCGTGCCGGTCACCGACATGATGAGAATGACGGAGCCAGCGACGAGGCCAGCCGTCAAGTGCATCCAGAAGAAAACCGTTCGAAGTTTCATAAGTGTTTTGTAGGGCTGAACCCTGAACCCCTGAACCTTGAACCCTGAACCGTTAAAGCTCCGCCCACTGCCTGAGCAGGTTGTGATACACGCCCGTCAGCTGAACGGTCGAGGCGTGATCCGGGACGTCGGCGGCGAGCCGCTGGATCGCCGTGTCCATGTCGAAGAGCAGCGCCCGGCGGCCGTCGTCGCGGATCAGGCTCTGAATCCAGAAAAAGGACGATACTCGGGCGCCGCTCGTCACGGGCTTCACGTGGTGCAGGCTCGTCGATGGATACAGGACGAGGTGTCCAGCCGGCAGCTTCACGCTGTGCGTGCCGTAGGTATCCTCGATGACGAGCTCTCCGCCCTCATATCCGTCGGGATCGGCGAAAAAGAGCGTCGCCGAGAGATCCGTCCGCACGCGATGCGGCGTGCCGGTGACCTGGCGGATGGCGTTATCAACGTGGCTGCCGAACGAATGTCCGCCGGAGTACTGATTGAAGAGCGGCGGAAAGACCTTGAGCGGAAGCGCCGCCGACATGAAAAGCACGTTGCGCTGCAGGGCGACAAGGATCATCTCGCCGAGCTCGCGGGCCTGCGGCGAGTCCTCCGGCAGCTGCAGATTCTGCTTGGCGCGCGCCGACTGCGGGCCGGCCGTCACGCGACCATCGACCCACGGCGCCTGCGCGAGCACCTGCCGCGCATGCGACACCTGGTCTGGGGAGAGAACGTTCGGAACGTGGATCAGCATGTTTGCAATGCTGAATGCTGAATGCTGAGTGCTGAAGTGAATGCTGAAGTGAATGCTGAACTTCGAAGTTCAACCATTCACACTTCAATTCAGCATTCAGCACTCAGCATTCAGCATTGCGTTCGCTAGAACCTGACCGCTGTGCTCAAGAGAAACGCGCGAGGCGTTCCGGGGTTGTACCGTCCGGCGTTGTTGTTGATGCTCCGGATGTAGACGCGATCGGTGACGTTGTAGACGTTCAGCCGCAGCGTCAGGTGCTGTCCGAGCGGCGCTTCGGCGAGCAGATCGCCGACCGTATAGCGCGGCACCGCCACGTTGTTGGCCGTACTCGTGAACGTTTCGTCGGTGTAGCGGACCCCGCCGCCGACACGAAAGTCGAGGGGCAGCCGCACCGTCGTCCAAAGGTTGCCCGAGACTTCAGGCGTCAGCGCCAGCCGATTGCCATTGATCGCCGGATTCTGGCTCTTCACCTTCGAGTCCAGGTATTGCACGCTCATGTTGATGTCCCACCACGGCGTGATCTGGCCGACGACGCCCATGATCGCGCCCTGGACCTGCTGCCCGTCGTCCTGATTGAAGATCGGCGGCACGGCCGTGGCGTCGACGATGTAGATGACGTTGGTATTGTCGGTGCGGAAGGCGGCGCCGGTCAGCAGCAGCCGGCCGCCCGCGAGTTCCCATTTCGTTCCGACCTCGTAGTTCGTCGACTCTTGCGGATCGAGGTTGGGGTTGTTCTGGTTTGTCGCCGCCGCGTTCAGCTGGAAGTTCGCCGATCCAGGCGGCGTGGCTGACGAACCTGTACGACACATACAAGTTGCCCTGGTCGTTCAGCCGGAAGACGAGGCCGGCTTTGCCGCTGACGAGCGTGCCGTCGCCTTCGAGATCGGTGACGACGGCGGTGGCGCTGACCGCGTGAGACTTGGTGTCGTACGCCTCGACGCGAACTCCGCCGGTGACGCGCAGCCGCGACGTCAGGTCGAACGCATCGAAGAGATAGAACGCGAGCGTGTCAGTGCTGCCGTCGCTCAGCGCTCCGGTCGGCGCGATCGCCATCCCAATCACCGGGCTGAAGACGTCGGGCTGGTTCAAGTCGATCGGCGCGCGCGTGCCGACACCGCCGAGCGTCGGCGCGAACTGGCTCTCGCTCAGAATCTCCATGCCGGAGCTGAGCTCGTGACGCCACCGGCCGGTCGAGACGCGCGCGCTCAGGTTGGTCTGATTCGAGACGATCTCGTTGACGCGCTCATTCGCCTGGCGGCTGAGCGTGACCAGATTCGTCGCCGGGTTGTAGGCGGCCGGGTTGGCGATGCTCGTGATCACCGCCTCACGCGTGGTCTTGTTATAGCGAGTCTGGTTGCGGAGCGTGACGTTCGGCGAGAAGTCGTGCTCGACCAGCAGCGTGCCGCCGCCCTGCTTCGCGTGGTCGTAGTCGTAGTCGGGGCTGCCGTAGTAGTTCGCCTGGTCGACCGGTGTCGCCGCGACGACCGACGTCGACGAGAGCGGACCAACCGGAGACGCAGCCGCGGGGAGCCCGTAGTCGGCGAGGTTGTCCTGGAACATCACCATGCCCGACAGAGTGGCGCGCGTTGGCGTATTCAGACCAAACGCAATCGACGGGGCGATCGACTTGCTCTCGCGGCGGGTGTAGTCGCGCCCGGGGATCCCGCCGTCCTGCCAGAGCGCGTTGACGCGGATCGCGCCATTGCCCCAGAACGTTCCGCTGTTCCCAAGCTTCAGCGGCTGATTGACGTCGACGGTCGCGCGCACCTGTTCGCCGGAGTCGAAGCTGAGCGTTCCGGACTGAGTGCCCTCGAGATGGGGGGCCTTCGATGCCATGTTGATGTAGCCGGCGGCGTTGGTCCGGCCGACGTCCGATCCGGTCGGCCCCGAGAACACCTCGACCTGCTCGAGATTGTAGATGTCGCGCGAGATCAGCCCGTCGTCGCGGACGCCGTCGAGGAAGATGCTGTTGGCGGCCGAGAAGCCTCGCATGTTGAACATGTCGCCGCTCGTGTTCGACGCGCCGCCGCCCTCGCCCGCTTGAATCGTGATGCCCGAGACGTTGCGCATCGCTTCGGTCAGCGTCGTCGCGCCCTGTTCGTCGAGGGTTGCGCGCGGGATCACCTGAATCGTCTGCGGCGTCTCGGCGGTAGGCGCGGAGTACTTGGCCGATTCGACGCGCGGCAGCGAGCCGCTGACCTGGACGGCATCCGAGCTGAGGCGAATCTCGACGGTCACCGCGGTCGCAGTCGTGAAACGATAGCCGACGCCCGTACCGGTGAGGAGCGCTGCGAGCGCCTGCTCGGCGGTCCGGATTCCCGAGACGCCCGGCGAGGGCAGCGTACGAATGCCGTCCTCCGAGAACGTCACCGTGATGCCCGTCAGGGTCTCGAACGTCTTCAGCACCGCGTCGAGCGAACCGGGAGGAATCGCGAACGTGCGGGTTTGCGGTTCGACCGATGTGGCCTCTGGCACCCCGCCCCCGGAGAGCGCGACGCTGTCCTGCCAGGCGAGGGTGGGGATCGTCTCGCTTGGGGTCCAGATCTTGACGTGGGCGAGCGCGGCCTCGAGCCGCCATGGCTCGAGCGTAATGCGGCGCTCGACCGGCAGCGCCGCCTGACGTTGCTCGGAGGCGTGAAGAGCGGGAATCGTGCCGATGACGGCGCCAAGGACGACAAAGGGGGACTTCGCGCGCGAGCGCTTCGGTTTTCTCTGGCGAGCTTTCATGATGTGCGCCTCCGAATCGGTGGCGCGTTCATGACAGCGTCCGCTAAAATGCTCTCAGCCGGATGCGTCACGCGCCACGCGTGTGATTTCAGGGTCGGTCCAGACCTGCGTTCGGCCCGCCCGCCGGGTGTTTACGCACCCGGCGGGCACTTGCCTGATGGTCCGTCAAAATGAGAACGATCTCATTTCGGTCAGGGGTAACGATATCTCCGACCATTTCGGTCGTCAATAGTTTTTTGATCGGCGGCGTAGCCTGGAGTCAGATCTCGTTTTTCTCGAGCTCTGAACCAGGACCGAGAGAATCGAGATCTGATCCCCAGGAAGCGAGGAAGGGGCACATTTTGTGAGACCCGGGCATCGATGGTCGGCGGCGGCGGTCCTCGGAAGCTGCCTGGCTTGGAGCCTCTCGACGACCGGCCAGCAACCACCGGCGCAGCCGGCTGCCCAGACGCCCGCCCAGACACCTCCGGCTCAGACGCCGGGGCAGCAGCCCCAGCCGCCGAAGCCGGTCTTTCGCACCGGCGCGGAGCTCGTCCGTGTCGACGTGGCGGTCCTCGATCGCAAGGGTGTGCCGGTCCCCTCACTCACGGCCGGCGACTTCGAGCTGCAGGAAGACGGCGTTCCCCAGGAAATCCAGACGTTCCAGTTCGTCGAGAACAATGGCCAGGTGTCGTCGAACGACGACGTCTCACTGACGATCCGATCGCGGTCCCACGCGGCGGCGGAGGCCGCGAAGGACAACGTCCGGTTGTTCCTGATCTTCTGGGACGAGTACCACATCGGACAGATGATGAGCGCCAACCGCGCTCGTGCCTACCTGATGCAGTTTGTTCGCACCGCGTTTGGCCCGACCGATATCGTCGGCTTCATGGATCCGCTGACGCCGATCGACGCGATCTCGTTCACGCGCGATCGGCTGGAGCTCGCCGAACACGTGCGGCGGCTGGTCGGACGCTCGGGCGTCTACGTGCCGACGCGGAGCGCGGTCGAGGATGCGCATCTTCAGCAGGGCGATGTCGAGCGCCTCCGATCGGAGGTCACGATGTCGGCCGTGAAGTCGGCCGCGGTGCACCTCGGAGGCATGCGCGACGGCCGCAAGTCGATCATTCTCATCAGCGAAGGGCTTCGCGGCATCCAGCGTGACGCGACCAGCCTGATGACCGACCTGACGCGCGCCGCGAACGATAACAACACGGCGATCTACGCGATCGACCCGCGAGGCTTCGGGCAGTCGCGGTATCCGTCGCTCTGGGAGTCGATCGCTGCTGAAACCGGGGGCGACTACTTCCGATCGAACGACCTGGAGCAGTCGTTCCGGAAAGTCGTCGTGCAGTCGAGCGGCTTTTATCTCCTCGGCTATTCACCGAACGACCATCGGCTCGACGGCCGCTTTCACAAGATCAAGGTCCGCGTGAAACCGTCGGGCCTCGAAGTGCGCGCGCGCACGGGGTATTGGGCACCGAGCGCCGCTGAAATCGAGCGCGCGCGGACCAAAGCCGTCGAAGCCGAGCTGCCGCCAGACGTGATTCGGGCGCTCGCCGAGCTGCCGTCGACCACGGCTCGCCACACCGTGGATTTCTGGGCCGGGACGGCGCTCGACGGCGGGCGGCCCGCGGTCCGGCTCGCGTGGGTGCCGCGCGCGGCGGCGTCAGCGCGCGACGCCAAGGCGGCGCAGGTGACGGCCGTGTTGACTCGGGGCGAGGCCCGCGTCTTCGAGGGGCCAGTGGATCCCGCCGGCACGATCGTCGCGGTCCCGCCAGGAGCCATTAAAGTCACCCTGTCCGTCCTCGACGGCACTGGCGAGGTGATCGACCGGGAGGCGAAGCTCGTCGACGTTCCCGATCCTGAGGCGTCTCCGCTGTGGATCACGTCGCCGGCGATCTTCAGAGCGCAGAACGTTCGCGAGTTTCGCGGCCTCGAGCGCGGGCCGACCGCGATGCCGTTCCCCGGCCGGGAGTTCGTGCGCACCGATCGCCTCATCGTCCAGTTCGCGGTGCACGGGCCCGCCGCTCCCGCGGCCACGGTATCGGTGCGGATCATCAGTCAGTGGGGCAAGGACCTCGCCGAGCTGCCGCTGGCGCCGCGCGCCAACACGGACGGTCCGTATGAGCTCGAGCTGCCGCTGGCGACCGTCGCGCGAGGCGAGTTCCTGATCGCGATCTCAGCGTCGAATGGCACTGATCACGCGCGCGCGTTCGTGCCGATAAGGATATTGAGGTGAAAGAGCACTGTCAGTCGGTAGTCGTTGGTCGGTAGTCGCTAGTCGCAGTCGGCAATCACAGTCGGCAGTCGTTAGTTCAAGTCGTCAGTCAGTGGTGCAATACTACTGACGACTTTTCCTAGCGACTCGGACTGACGACTCAGACTGACGACTGTGACTATCGACTAACGACGGCCGACTGACGACTGTCCCTGTCACGATTCGGTGATTTATGCTCCGACGCGGTTCGTTCCTGCTGCTCTGTGCCGCGATTGTCTCCTTGTCCCTCACCGGGATGGCGCCCAACGCTGTCCGCGCGGGGGCGCTCGCCCTTCCAGACTCGCTTTCGGACGGCGAGTTCTGGAACATGGTCACGGAGTTTTCCGAGCCGGATGGCGTGTTCCGATCCGACAACCTGTTGTCGAACGAGCTCTACTTCCAGACGGTGATCCCCGAGCTCCTCCGCACGTCGAAGACCGAGCGCGTTTATCTCGGCGTCGGTCCCGAGCAGAACTTCACCTACATCTCGGCGCTCAAGCCAAGGATGGCCTTCATCATCGACATTCGCCGCGGCAACCTGCGGCTGCACCTGATGTACAAGGCGCTCTTCGAACTGTCGTCGGACCGCGCCGATTTCATCTTCAGGTTGTTCTCGAGAAAACGTCCGGAGGGACTGGACGCCAAGGCGAGCACTGGTCAGATCTTCACCGCCGTGCACAAGGCGTGGGAGGACGCGGAACGCGCCGATGTGGAGGCCCTCTACAAGCAGAACCTCAAGCTCGTTCAAGATCATCTAACGGGCACGCGTCACCTGCCGCTGACGCCGGACGACTTGCAAGGCATTAATGACGTCTACGGGACGTTCTCGTTCTACGGCCCGGGGTTGTCGTACTGGTCATCGGGCGGCCGCGGCGGCGTCCGCGCCCCCACCTACTGGGACCTGATGGTGGAAGACGACGGCAAGGGGCAGTACCGCAGTTATCTCTCGAGCGACGACAACTTCACCGTGGTGAGGGACCTGCACAAGAAGAACCTCCTGGTGCCGGTCGTCGGCGACTTTGCCGGACCCAAGGCTCTTCGCGCGGTCGGGCGATATCTCAAGGAGCGGGAGGTGACTGTGTCAGCGTTCTATCTCTCGAACGTCGAGCAGTATTTGAGCCGCGAAGGCAAGTGGGAGGCCTTCTGCGGAAATGCAGCCACGCTGCCGCTCGACGAGTCGAGCTTCTTCATCCGTTCGGTCCGCGACGGCACCGCCGGACCCGGCATCGGCCTCGACTCGCGGCTCGGCAGCATGCCCGAGCAAGTGAAAGAGTGCGCGGCGCGGTAGCGCCACGGATTACACCGACTACACGGATTTGGTTCGGGCGGTAGCTTCTAGCGTTTCGAGAGCTCGGCCAGCACTTCTCCAAGGCGCTTGATCTCTTCGCCGTAGAGCGCCCAGTTGCCCTCACGCTGCGCTTTCATCGCGCGATCGTAGATCTCGCGAGCCTGAGTCGTCAGAGCGGCGACTTCTGCCGAGGGCGCCGGTCGCGGCGCCGTCGTTCGTGCGCCCTGGGCCTCGACCGGTACGGCGGCCGGTGTGCCAACGCTCCCGCCACGCGGGAAGAGCCGGCCGAGCGCCTCGTCGAGCGTCTCCTCCATCACAATCTGATTCTGGTAGGCGACGATGACCCGTTTGAGCTCGGGGATGCGTCCGCCGGCCGCTCGCAGGTAGAGCGGCCTGATGTAGAGGAGTGACTCCTCGATCGGAATGACGAGCAGCGTACCCTGGATGACCTCGGACCCCTGCTGGTTCCACAGCGTGATCTGCGGCGCGATCACCTGATCCTGGCTGATTCGTGCCGCGACCTGGCGAGGGCCGAAGATGACCGTCTGCTTCGGGAACTGGAAGACAACGAGCCTCCCGTAGTTGTCACCATCGGTGCGCGCGGCCATCCACGCCGACAGGTTGTCCTTCTGGCGCGGCGTGAACGGCAGCATCTGGATGTACTCCGGCCCCGATTCGCCCGGCAGCTTCATCACCGTGTAGTAGGGCTCCATCCGTTCCGCCTGCCCGCCGACTTCGAAAGCGGGGATTTCCCACTGGTCCTCACGGTTGTAGAAGACCGCGGGGTTCGTCATGTGGAAGGTCGCGAACATCGCCGCCTGCATCGCGAAGATCGCCTGCGGATAGCGGAGGCGCCGGCGCAGGTCTTCCGGCATCTCGGCGATCGGCTTGAGCAGGCTGGGAAACACCCGCCCGATCGTCGCGGCGATCGGGTCGTCCGGATCGAGCAGGTGAAAGACCGTTGTCCCATGGTACGCGTCGATCGTGACCTTCACGGCGTTGCGGATGTAGTTGATCCGGCCGGCGGCGCTCGCGTACGGATACCGGTTGCTGGTCGTGTAGGCATCATGAATCCACACGAGCCGCCCGTTTGAAATCGCCAGGTACGGATCCGGATCGAAGGTCAGGAACGGCGCGATCTTGTTGACGCGTTCGCTGATCCGTCGGTACATCATGACGCGACTGTCCGGCGTCAGCGTCGGCGAGAAGAACGTATCGGTCGAGCGGAACCGGATCGCGAACATCAGCCGGCGGAACAGTCCGCCAAGCGGTACGCCGCCGGTGCCCTGATAGGTCGCAAACACGTTGTCGTCGCCGCGCGGATAGTCGAACTCCTCGGTCTTCGTGCGAACGAAGACATGGCTTTCCGGCAGCTCGCCGTAGTAGATCGCCGGCTGGGTGACTTTCAAGTCGACGGTCGAGGCGAGCGGCAGGTCGCGGATGAAGAGCACGGGTAGCCCTTCCGGCGTCACCTCGTTGACGGGGCCGAGGGTCAGGCCGTAGCCGTGGGTGAACGTCAACTGCTCGTTGATCCAGGTGCGGCTCGGCAGGCTTTTCGAGTTCATCTCGCGCGCCGAGAGCATGATCTGCCGGTATTTGCCGTTGATGACGTAGCGATCGTTGTCGACCGAGACGAAGTCGTAGTAGGTGCGGATCTCCTGGAGCTGGCCGAACGTGTCGAGCAGCGGCTGATCGTTCCAGAGCGGGACGTTTTCGATCGTCGCGGCGTTGCGCTCGAGATCCTGCCGCGAGAGCCGCGCGTCGCCGGGCAGCGATCGTTCCTCGACGCGGTCGAGCCCGAACGCCTCGCGTGTCGCGCGGATGTTGTTGACGATATACGGCGTTTCGCGCACCTGTTCGTTCGGACCGACGACGAACCGCTGGATGATGCCGGCGTAGACGCTGCCGCCGATCGCAACCACGACGTAGAGGGCGATCGCCCAGACGATCGGCAGGAGCCGCGCCGAGACCGCCTGGTAGACCGCCAGGGCCGCGCCGAGGAGCGCTGCTACGGACAGGAGCCGATACGCAGGCATCCGCGCATGGACGTCGACGTACCGAGGGGCCGAAGACCACGCCGGACTGCTCGGTCAGCAGGTGAGGAATCCGCAGCCACGCGCCGAACGCGAGGACGATGAGGAGCGCGGCAGCCAGCAGCGACAGGTGGCGTTTGGCGGTGTGGCTGGCAATCACGCCGCGCAGCGGATCGAGGGCCAGGTTGCCGGCGGCGACATGCGCGCCGCCAACGCCGCCGATCGTCAGGATGATCGTCGTCAGCGCGATGCCATGCACGAGCTCCAGCATGGGTAAGCGAAACAGGTAAAACGCGATGTCGCGACCGAGCACCGGATCGGTCCGGCCGAATGGCGTGGCGTGGATCGCATATAGCCAGGTCGCCCAGGACGAGGCCGAGTACAGACCGATCACCAGCGCGGCGACGAAAGCACCGGCGTAGATGAGCGAGCGGAGCCGGCCGGTATCGACCGTGATGATGCGGGGGCCATCAGGCGTCGCGATTGCGAACTCGCGACGCCGGAGCAGGCGGAGCGAGAGCCGCAGGTTGAGCCAGAGGATGGCGAACACGACCGCGCCGACCGCGAGGCCAGTCGTCGCCTGCGCGGACAGCGACTTGAGGAAGACCTGCGCGTAGCCGAGTTCCTCGAACCAGAGCCAGTCCGTGTAGAACTCCGCGAACGATGGAATGCCCGTGAAGACGAGGATGGCGGCGAGGAAGAGGAAGAAGCGGGGGAACCGCAGAGCCATCCCTCATTCTAAGCCGCAGATCACACGAACGACGCCACGGATAACACGAAACACGGAATACACGGATTACACGGAAAGAGAGCCTTGCAAGGCCGTTCAGATCCGTCCGAACGTATCTCATAAACCGTCAGGGCGGTTTGAGCAGTGCGAGCGAGCGCCGCGAGCGAGCCACGCGAGCGGAGCGGGGCGTCGGGGTCCCCGCGAGCGAGCGTGTAAGGGGGTCCGGGGGACGAAGTCCCCCGGCTGAGACTAGAGGATCGGGGTGACGGTGATCTTCTTGAACCACACCTTGGTGTGATCGCCCTGGATCTGAATCGGTCCCGGCTCCGTTTCGTTCGCGTCGAGGGCGCCGCCGGTGATCGCTTGAATTTCCGCGTTGTCCTGCACTTTTTGACCGTTCAAGGTGACGGTGACGCGGTTGCCGACCAGCACGATGTCCACCGCCTGCCATTCACCCGCCGGCTTGCTCGCGTTGACGAGGGGTGGGGTCCACGCGTAGATGGACATGTGGCCATGCTTTTCGGTGGGCGTACCGTAATCGTCGAGCACCTGGAGCTCGTAGCGGCCTCGGAGGTAGATGCCGCTATTGCTCTTCTGTGTGAGCTTGTATTCAGCCTGGAGCCTGAAGTTCCAGAACTTCTGCTTCGAGATGAGATTCCTGGTCGGCGGCGCATTTGTCAGGATGCCGTCCTCGACCGCCCAAGTGATGGGGTAGTCGCCCGGCGACATGCCGAAAGCGTCGAAAGACTTTCCGTCGAAGAGTTCGACGGGCTGCCCGTAGTTGTGTGTCGCGTTGGCGTTACCGGCCGGCCACTTTGGCGGACGAACGCCGACGAAGTTGATCGTACGGTCAGCCGCGGCCGTTGTCCCGATGAGCTTGTCGCCCTCGAGCGTCGCGCGGAACTCCGCGCCGGGCTGCTTGTTATTGCCGGGCGCCAGCTGGAAGAGGAGCTCTTTCCCTTGGACCTTGATGCTCGCCAGCGGAACCGGACTGCCCCCCCGATTGAGGAACATACCTGACAGTTGACCGTTCTGTTCGGTGACCTCGAGCCAGTAGACGCGGTTGGTGTCCTGGCCGGTGCCGGTCAGGTTCCAGCGGCCCAGGAACCCCTGATGTTGCATCCCTGCGGCGGGCAGCATGACGTTGATGAGAACTGCTGCGGCGAGTATCGCAAATAGGCGCATAAACCGGGATGCTAATACGTCGGTGTGGTACGAAGCAACTCTGTTAGTTCGACTACAATCTGGGCGTTGGAGGGCCGGAGTTCTCCAGCGTGGTCCGAGGCGACGGAGCTAGCGGAGTTCATAGAAGGAACGGAGTTCACGGAGACGCACGGAGGCTGGTCGCGCCGCGCCACGCGCGGCTGGAAGGGAGGTCGATCCGACCTCTCTTCCAACGCCGGCCAATGGCCGGCGTGCGACCAGCTCAGCACGCTGCATCAGTAGTTCGCTGTTTTCTCCGTGCGTCTCCGTTTACTCCGTTCCTCCGTGTTGAACTCCGTGATCTCCGTCTCCTCCGGCGACATCGAACAACGTCCAAGAGAAAGACCGGCGATCAAAGTTCTGAACCACCGAGGGACTCCCCATGCAAATCATCCGCAGCCGCACGCTCTACGACGTCTGTATCGTCGGCTCCGGCGCTGGTGGCGGGATGGCCGCCAAAGTGCTGACCGAATCGGGCGCCAACGTCGTCATGCTCGAGGCCGGGCCGATGTGGAATCCGTCGAGCGAGTCGTACATGTTCAAGTGGACCTACGACTCGCCGCGGCGCGGCGCGGCGACCGAGAAACAGCAGTTTGGCGAGTTCGACGCGGCCTTTGGCGGTTGGACCCTCGAGGGCGAGCCCTACACGAGCGCGCCAGGCAGCCAGTTCGACTGGTTCCGATCGCGCATGCTCGGCGGCCGCACCAATCACTGGGGACGGATCTCGCTCAGGTTCGGCCCCGACGACTTCCGCAGGAAGAGCCTCGACGGGCTCGGTGATGACTGGCCGATCACCTACGACGAGATGAAGCCGTACTACGACCGTGTCGACTCGTTTGTCGGTATCTTCGGGAGCAAAGAGGGGTTGCCGAACGACCCCGATGGCGTGTTCCTGCCGCCGCCCAAGCCGCGCTGTTACGAGCTGCTGATCAAGCAGGCTGCCGACAAGCTGAAGGTGACTTGCATTGCCAGCCGTCTTTCGATCCTGACGCAGCCGCTGAACGGTCGCATGGCGTGCCACTACTGCGGCCAGTGCGGCCGCGGTTGCGCGGTGCACGCGAATTTCTCGTCGCCGTCGGTGCTGATTCCGCCGGCGATGGCCACCAAGAAGCTGACCATCGTCAACGACGCGATGGCGCGCGAGGTCACGGTCGACGAGACTGGCCGCGCGACCGGCGTGTCCTACATCGACAAGAACACCGGCCGCGAGAATCACGTCCAGGCGCGCATCGTCGTGCTCGCCGCGAGCGCGTGCGAGTCGGCGCGGATTCTCCTCAACTCGAAGTCCTCGAAGTTTCCGGAGGGCCTCGGCAATTCCAGCGGCAACGTCGGCAAGTACCTCACCGATACGACCGGTCTCAACGTGCAGGGCTTCATTCCGAAGTTGATGAATGGCGTGCCTCACAACGAGGATGGCACCGGCGGGATGCATGTCTTCATGCCGTGGTGGGGCGACAACAAGAAGCTCGACTTCCCGCGCGGCTATCACATCGAGCCCGGCGGCGGACGGCGGATGCCGTCGTTCGGGTTCATGGGCGGCGTGCGTGATTACGTCCACGCCGCAACGGCCATGGGGTCGCCGGTATCGCCCAGGGGCTATGGCAAGACGCTCAAGGACGACTACCGCCGGTTTTACGGCGCGACGGTCGGGTTCTCGGGCCGCGGCGAGATGATTCCGAACACAGACAGCTACATGGAGATCGATCCGTCGGTCGTCGACAAGTGGGGCATTCCCGTGCCCCGGTTCCACTTCAAGTTCTACGACTACGAGATCAATCAGGCCAAGCACATGCAGGACACATTTCGCGCCCTGATCGACGAGATGGGCGGCGTGGCGATGAGCGAGATGCCGACACGCGAACAACTGTACGGGCTTGCGCCAGGCGGGCGCATCATCCACGAGCTTGGCGTCACGCGCATGGGCAACGATCCGAATACGTCGGTCCTGAACAAGAACTGCCAGGCGCACGATTGCCGCAACGTCTTTGTCGCCGACGCCGGCCCGTTCGTGTCGCAACCCGACAAGAACTGCACATGGACGATTCTCGCCCTATCGATGAAGACGAGCGAGTTCATCGTCGAGGAGCGGAGGGCGGGGAAACTCTAATGGACAACATCAATCGACGAGCCGCGCTCAAGATTCTGTCGGCGGCGCCGGTCGCCGCTGGCTTCGCACTGACAGAGGCGGAGGCGCAGCAGGCGCACCACCTCGCCGAGACCGCCCGCCAGACCGCGAAACAGGCCGGCGTCGCCTACCGGCCGAAATTCTTCACCGCGACCGAGTATCAGACCGTACGGGTGCTATCCGATCTGATCATTCCGGCCGACGAGCGGTCCGGCGGCGCGATCGACGCCGGCGTGCCGGAGTTCATGGACTTCACCATGGTCGATCAGCCGGCGCGCCAGGTGGCCATGCGCGGTGGGCTGGCGTGGCTCGACCTCGAAAGTCAGCGCCGGTTCGACAAGACGTTTGTCGGCGCATCAGACGCCGATCGTCGTCTGCTGCTCGACGACCTTTCGAATTACGGAAAGCCGATCCCTGGCCTGTCGCACGGTCAGGCATTCTTCCGCAGCTTCCGCGACCTCACGGCGACCGGCTTCTGGACGACCAAGGTGGGGTTCAACGATATCGGCTACATCGGGAATACCGTGGTTGCGAAGTGGGACGGGTGCCCACCTGAACAGCTCAAGAAACTCGGGCTCTAGGCAATGCTGAATGCTGAGTGATGAATGCTGAACGAAGGGATGAACGCAGTTGAGGTGCGTAGACGAATGACTGCTAGAGGCCTTGTTCTCGCAATTGGGGCGGCCGGGTGCTCGCTTGTTGTGGGCGCCAGCCTCCTCGCACAGCAACCGGCGCTGCAGCGTCCGCCGGAGGCGCACCGCACGTTCTCGGATCCCTCGGCATACGTCCCAGACCCGGCGCTGTTCACGGCCGCGACGAGCGAGCTTCGGGACACGGTCGATCGTTTTGCGATCGATGGCCAGGCGATTCAGCGCTTCTACAACATCCCGGGCTCCGACGAGCGACGAGCGAGGTTGCGCCGCTACTACACGGCGTGGCTGGCGGCGTTGCCGACGATGGACTTCGCGCGCCTGTCCCGAGAGGGCCAGGCCGACTACGTGCTGCTTCGAACCCATGTCGAGTACCAAGTGGCGCTCCTCAACCGTGAAGAGCGGGTCAGGAAAGCCACTGCGCCGCTCGTGCCATTCGCCAACGACATCGTTGCGCTCCAGGAGCAGCGCCAGAAGCTCGAGTTCATCAGCACTGACGCCGCCGTGGCAGCGCTCGCGCCGATCGCCGAGAAGGTCCGTCAGGCGACGGTCGCAGACCGCGTCGCGACGGCGACGCCGCTCGATGCGATGCGTGCGTCGCAGGACGTCGACGTCTTGCGCGGCACGCTCGAGCAGTGGTTCGGTTTCTACAACGGCTACGATCCTGCCTTCACCGCGAAAATCCCCGAATCGTATCGCGCATTGTCGCAGCAGCTCACCGAATACAGTCGAATCCTCCGCAATCGTGCCGGCCTCAGCGGCGCGCCTCCGCCGGCAACGCTGGCCGACGCCGGTGGCCGTGGCGGGCGAGGTCGCGGGGCAGGTGCTGCACCCAGTCCGTCATCTGGCGATCGCTCGGACGACAATGACAAGATCGTCGGCGATCCCATCGGCCGAGACGGCCTGCTCGAGGATCTGGCGGGCGAGCTCATCGCGTATACACCGGAAGAACTACTCGAGATCGGCAACCGCGAGTATGCGTGGTGCGAAGCCGAGATGAAGAAGGCCTCGCGCGAGATGGGCTTCGGCGACGACTGGATGAAGGCGCTTGAAAAGGTCAAGAACGCCTATGTGCCGGAAGGGCAACAGCCCGAGCTGATTCGGAACCTCGCACTCGAGGCCGAGGCGTACCTGAAGAAACACGACCTCGTGACGGTGCCGCCGCTCGCCGAAGACATCTGGCGCATGGGCATGATGACGCCGGAACGCCAGCGCGTGAATCCGTTCTTCACCGGCGGCGAGACGATCAGCGTCTCGTACCCGACCAACACGATGTCGCCGGAAGACAGCCTGATGAGCATGCGTGGCAACGGGATTCACGTCTCGCGCGCGACCGTGCAGCACGAGCTCATCCCCGGCCATCATCTCAAGACGTTCATGTCCCAGCGCTACAACGCGCATCGCAACCTTTTCACCACCCCGTTCATGGGCGAAGGCTGGGCGCTCTACTGGGAGCTGCTTCTGTGGGACAATGGATTCCCCCGCTCGCCTGAGGATCGCATCGGCATGCTCTGGTGGCGCATGCACCGGGCCGTGCGCATCATCTTCTCGCTGAATTTCCATCTAGGGCGATGGACGCCTGACGAGTGCGTCGACTTTGTCGTGACACGGGGCGGGCACGAACGTTTCACGGCGACCGGGGAGGTCCGCCGCTCGTTTGCCGGCAACTACTCGCCGCTCTACCAGGCGGCGTACATGCTCGGCGGCCTGCAGATTCGCTCGCTCTACAAGGATCTCGTTAATACGACGGATACGAAGGATACGAAGAAGATGACGGCTCGCCAGTTCAACGACACGATTCTCAAAGCCGGCAGCATGCCGATCGAGATGCTGCGCGCCGTCCTCACCCCGCAACCATTGAGTAGAGACTATCGAGCTCAATGGAAGTTTTACGGGGACGTACCGCCTGCCAAGCAGTGATGGCTCATTGATGACATCTGACGCTGCGGTCCGCGAACGGCCGCTCGGCCGTGAGGCGAGGGTGTTCCTCGCCTCTTTTCTCGTGCTCTTCCTCGAAGTTGCCCTGATTCGCTGGATGCCCGCCTACATCCGGCTGCTGGCCTATTTCTCCAACTTCATCCTGCTCGCGAGTTTCCTGGGTATCGGCGTCGGCTGCCTGCTGGCGCCCTCGCGCCGGCGGCTGTTTGTCTGGTTTCCGCTCCTCCAGGCCGTGGTGATTGGCGCGGCGTATTTCTTCCGCCTCGAAGTCGCGGTGCAATCGACCGGCAGCATCTATTTTTCGAGCGGCACGGCCGCCCCGGTCGTCGTCGTCGAAAGCACGATGCTGTTGCCGCTGGTGTTCGTGATCGTCGCCGCACTGTTTGCGACGCTGGCGCAGCGCATGGGCAGCGAGATGGCCGTGCTGCCGCCGCTGCGCGGCTACACGATCAACCTCGTTGGCAGCCTCGCCGGCGTGGTCTTGTTTGCCGTGATCTCGTGGCTCCAGCTCTCGCCCACGTGGTGGTTCGGCGTCGGGTTCGCCGCGGCGCTGCCGCTCCTGCTGTCGGGCGAGCCTGGCAGCCACCCGTTGGTCCGGCTGAAGCCGGACACTACGACTCCGAGGGCCCGCGCCGGCGGTGCGTTCGCGGCCGCCAACGTCGGGCTCCTCGCGCTGACGCTCGTCCTCGTCCACGTCATGGCTCGCGGCTCGTTGTGGTCCCCGTACTACAAAATCACCGTCGGCCAGGACGGTCCCGAAACCGTCGTCGAGGTCAACAACATCTTTCACCAGTCGATGGCCCCGGTCGATCAGAAGGAGTACTTCTACCAGTGGCCATACATGGTGTTCGGCGACACATTCGAGAACGTTCTCGTGCTCGGCGCGGGATCGGGCACCGACGTGGCTGCGGCACTCAGGCACGGTGCGAAGCACGTCGACGCGGTTGAAATCGATCCAATCATCGTCAGGCTCGGGCGCCAGTTTCATCCCGACCATCCCTATTCCGATCCCCGCGTCACGGTGGTGACCGACGATGCCCGTCACTTTCTGAGAACGACGACGAAGAAGTACGACCTCGTGGTCTTCGCGCTCATCGATTCTTTGACGATGCAGTCGAGTTTTTCGGGCGTGCGCCTGGAGAGCTACATGTTCACGGAGGAATCGTTCCGGGCGGTTCGGGATCGTCTCGCGCCCGACGGGCTGCTGGTTGTCTACAACTACTTCCGCGAGCAGTGGCTCGTCGATCGGCTGGCGAACATCGCGGCCAACGCCTTTGGACAGGAGCCGCGCGTCCATGTGCACGAGGCGCGAGCGTTCCTGGGTGTGATGATGGTCGGCCCGCGCCTGTCGACGCTGACGGCCGCCCCGGTCATTCCCGAGCGCGTCACGGCGTTTGGACAATCACATGCGCCGAGCCCCGCTCGCATGCTCGTGCGCGACAAAGGCGTCGAGCCCGCGACCGACGATTGGCCGTTTCTCTACCTCCACACCCGCCATGTCCCGTCGCATTACCTCGCCGCGCTGGCACTGGTGCTGATCGTGTCAGTCGTGGTCGTGATGCTCGTCCTGCGCGGCCAGCCCGGCGCCTGGTCGTGGCAGTTCTTCCTTCTCGGCGCCGGCTTCATGCTGCTCGAGACCAAGTCGATCATCCAGTTTGCGCTGCTGTGGGGCTCGACCTGGGTCGTGGCGTCGCTGGCGATCGCGTCGGTCCTCTCGATGGCGCTGGTCGCCAACTATGTCGTGACGAAGGTCGAGGTGCGCCGTCCGTGGTTGATCGGGCTCGCGCTGGTGGGGTTGCTGGCGCTCAATTACCTCATCCCTGTCGGCGCGATCGGTTTCGAGAGCCGTGCCTTCGAATCGATCTTCTACGCGGTGCTGATGTTCAGCCCGATCCTCTGTGCGGGGCTGCTTTTTGGGTCCGCGATCAAGCGCTCGACGTCAGTGTCACGCGACTATGGCACGAACCTGCTCGGCGCGATGGTGGGTGGCGTCGGCGAGTATCTCTCGCTTGTCACCGGATTCCGAACGCTCCTGCTGTTGATCGCGCTCTGCTACGTGGGGGCGGTCGCGGCGCGGCGCAAGTCGTAGCTCATCCCGCACGCCTCTTCCAACTAGGAGCTATCTCGTAAGCCCCATCCGTGTTGTCCGTGTGATCCGTGGCACTAGTCAGACCCACCACCCAACAATTTCCGCCTTGGGCCTTACTGCTGAGGACGCCGAGGCCGTCGCAGAGATAGAAAACTCATACAGTCGATCGACGAGCGCGGGCCTCGGCTCAACTCCGTCATCGAGGTGAATCCCGATGCTCTGGCGTACGCCCGCGCCGCGGACTCGCTTCGCCGGCAGGGGCGAGTGCTGGGGCCTTTGCATGGAGTTCCGATCCTGCTCAAGGACAACATCGATACCGCCGACCGCATGCAGACGTCGGCCGGGTCGCTGGCGCTCGTCGGACGCCCCGCGCTTCGCGATTCCACCGTCGCGGTCAAACTCCGCGCCGGCGGCGCCGTGATCCTGGGAAAAGCCAATCTGAGCGAGTGGGCGAACTTCCGGTCGTTCAATTCGAGCAGCGGCTGGAGCGCGCGGGGTGGCCAGTGCAACAATCCCTATGCGCTCGATCGCAATCCGTGTGGATCGAGCTTCCGGATCGGCCGCGGCTGTCTCGGCGAACCTGTGCGCCGTTTCGTTGGGCTCGGAAACTGACGGGAGCATCGTCTGTCCTTCGAGCCTGTGCGGGGTGGTGGGCATCAAGCCGACGGTGGGCCTAACCAGTCGCGCCGGCGTCGTGCCAATCTCCCATACCCAGGATACGGTGGGACCGCACGCCAGGACCGTGGCTGATGCCGCCGCCGTACTGACCGTCATCGCCAGTCAAACGTTCGACGGGCGTGACCCGGCCACTGGCGGTGTCCCGCTTGGGCTCCGCGGCGTCGCGTCGAGACCGTCATTGCCGACGAACTACACCCAGTTCGTGGATCGCGACGGTCTGCGCGGATCGCGCATCGGCGTCACGCGGCAGGGAATCGACGACATCGATGCAAACATCGCCGCACTCTTCGAGAGCGCTCTCGAGGCAATGTCGGATGCCGGAGCGGATCTCGTCGATCTCGACGCCGCCGGGTTTGTCTTTCCGCCTGGCGACGGGGAATTTCTGGTGTTGCTCTACGACTTCAAGATCGATGTGAGGAATTACTTCGCGACCCGCAGCGGCGTGCCGATGGCCGGCAAAACACTCGCAGACGCCATTGCCTTCAATGAGGCGAACGCGGCGCGGGAGATGCCGTATTTCGGCCAGGAGATCTTCGAACTGGCAGAGTCGATCGATATCAGCAGCCCCGACGCACCACAGCCGGCATTTGGCGGCTTGACCTACAATCAGGCCCTTGATCTCGACCAGGCTGCGGGCGCCACGGATGGTATTGATGCCGCGCTCAGCCAGTTCAATGTCGACGCTATTGCCACGCCTACCGGAACTGCCGCGTGGACGACCGACGTGATCAACGGCGATCACTTCGAATTCGCCACGTCCGCTATGGCCGCCATCGTCGGCTATCCGATCATCAACGTGCCGATGGGGAGCGTCTTCGGACTGCCCGTCGGCATCAGCTTCATAGGGACCGCGTTCAGCGAGCCGACATTGATCAAGTTGAGCTCGGGCTTCGAACACGTGGTCCACGCTCGCCGCGTGCCGGAATTCTTCCGCACGCTCCCGCTCGACAACGTCCAGGGCGTCCCGTTGAACCGCCGACGACGCGGACATCGACATGATGTCCGACGGCGGCACCATCACAGCATGTGACTGACCCTGAATCGCAGTCGCGTCCCGTTCCGCCATGAGTCGCAGATAGAGCCGGCCATCGGCGACATACACCAGTTGCGCGCCGTCCGGCGAGATGTCGACCATCCGGGTGGCGAGACCTGTGAAGGACTGACCCTCTGGCAGCAAGTACCTGGAATCGTGTGACCGCAAGCGGCGGCGATGGTTTGAGGTACCACACGGCGGTTGCAGCTAGTGCCCCCGCGACGATTGCGGAAAGCACCCCTGGAATCGCGCGTCGCCACAGGGGTCGCCGCGGCGCGAGGGCGAGTCCGTCCTTCGCATTGTCGGTCACGAGCGCCGCGGGGTCGTCCAAGACGATGCGCGCTTCGCCGATGTCGCGAAGCCGACGTTTGACGTCCCGATCGAGGCATCGGGCGATCAGGCGCCGCACCAGCGCGGGCGTCGACGCGGGGAGCGCCGTCCAGTCTATGTCTTGGCGCAGGACCGCGGCGAGGGTGTCGGACACATCCTCGCCTTTGAACGCGCGCCGGCCCGACAGCATCTCGTAAAGCACCGCGCCGAACGCCCAGACGTCGCTCCGCTTGTCGGCCTGGCGCCCCTTCGCCTGCTCGGGGCTCATGTAGGCGGCGGTGCCAAGGATCATGCCCATGCCCGTCATCGCCGGGCTGGTAATCGTCGGCGAGGCGGTGGCGTCGCCGCTGTTACCACCGACCGGGTCGAGCGTCTTGGCGAGGCCGAAGTCGAGCACTTTTACGGTACCGTCAGGTCGCAGCTTCACATTTGCTGGCTTGAGGTCACGGTGGACGATCCCCAGCTCGTGGGCGGCTTCGAGCGCTTCAGCAATCTGCAACGCAATCGGGAGCGCTTCCTCGACGGGAATTGGTCCGAGTGCGATGCGATCGGCCAGCGTTGGTCCCTCGACGAGCTCGAGGACGAGCGCCTGGACCACCTGCCCTGAGCCTGTCGAAGGGGTTGACGCTTCGAAGCCGTAAATCGCGGCAATGTTCGAATGATTGAGCGAAGCCAGGACCTGCGCTTCGCGCTTGAAGCGCGCGAGCCGTTCGGGATCGAGGGCGAAGCCGTCGGGCAGGATCTTGAGCGCGACGTCGCGCTTGAGCGTCGCGTCGCGGGCGCGATACACCTCGCCCATGCCGCCTGCGCCAAGCGTGGACAAAACCTCGTATGGGCCGAGTCGATCGCCGGCGGCGAGGGCCATTCTGGATTCTCTGGCTCGAGCGAGGCTGATTATAGGGCCACGGATTACACCGACTGCACGGATCGGGTGTATGGGGTAGGTTCTTCGACTAGGGTGCCGAAGGACGGGCTAGCTGTGGTTGGAACGGGCGGGGGGCCGACGAGGGAATTTTGCGCTATCATCGCCACATGTCACCACAACCGACCGTCCAGATGCTCGCGAGCCTCGCGCTCACGGCGATCGGGGTGGCCGCGTTCGCACAGGGTCAGCCCCTGCAATCACAGCAGCCGCCGTCTCCGCCGCCCCCGCCGCCGCAGTACTCGGCGACGCTGAACGTCGGCGATCAGGCCCCGGACTTCAAGCTCCCGGGCTCCGATGGCAAGACGCATTCGCTGTCCGATTACAAGGGTAAGACCCTCGTCCTGGCGTGGTTCCCCAAAGCCTTCACCGGTGGTTGAACCGCCGAGTGCAAATCGCTCCGTGAGAGCGGCCAAGTCCTCAAAACCTACGACATCACCTATTTCATGGTGAGCGTCGACACCATCGAAGACAACACGAAGTTCGCGGAGGAGAATCACGCGGACTTTCCGATCCTCGCCGATCCGTCCAAGGATGTCGCGAAAGCGTACGGCGTGATCCGCACCG
Source organism: uncultured Acidobacteriota bacterium (assembly GCA_963773005.1). Lineage (GTDB taxonomy): Bacteria > Acidobacteriota > Vicinamibacteria > Vicinamibacterales > 2-12-FULL-66-21 > DATBJJ01. The sequence goes on along the minus strand of CAVYZR010000004.1, from coordinate 97,783 downwards.
ACGTGCCTCCGGAGAAGCAGTTCGCCCAACGCTGGACGTTCTACATCGGCGGCGACGGGAAGATTCTCGCCATCGACAGAAATCCATCGACCTCGACGGCCGGCGATGTGATGGTGAAGAAGCTCGAGGAGCTCGGGGTTAAGAAGAAGTAAGCGTCCTCAGGTGAGGGCACGGCCGAGCTCGGCGAGTTGCTAGAATATCGGGTTGTGCCCTCACCCCCGGATCGCACCAATTGGGCTCTCCGCTCCGGGGACGTCTTAGCTCACTACCGTGTGCTGTCGCCGCTCGGATCCGGCGGCATGGCGCAAGTGTATCTGGCCGAGGACGTCCGTCTGGGCCGCCAACTCGCGCTGAAAGTGCTCTCGCCGCGCGCGCTCCGCGACGAGGAACGGCTGCGGCGATTCGAGCGCGAAGCCCGCACGATCTCGGCGCTCAACCACCCGAACATTCTGACGGTCTACGACGTCGGCCACGCCGCCGGGATGCAGTTCCTCGCTACGGAGTACATCGACGGGGTCACGCTGCGGACCGTGCTCGAGCGCGGCCGCGTCGAGGTGCGTGAGGCGTTGACCATCGGCATCCAGATCGCCCAGGCGGTTTCGGCGGCGCACGACGCCGGCATCATCCACCGCGACCTGAAGCCCGAGAACGTCATGATCCGTGGCGACGGGTACGTGAAGGTGCTCGACTTCGGGCTGGCAAAGCTCACTGGCCGGGAATCGTTCGCCGACGCCGAGGCCGCCACGCGTCTCGTCGATACGAAAGACGGCGTCGTGATGGGCACGTTCACCTACATGGCGCCCGAACAAGCGCGCGGAACGGAACTCGATCTGCGCGCCGATCTGTTTGCGATCGGCGTTCTTCTGTACGAGATGGTGGCGGGCCAGCCTCCATTCCAGGGCTCAACCGCCGCCGACATCGTTGGCGCCATCCTCTTTCTCGATCCGGAACCGCTGGCCCGGGCCGCCGCCGTTCCCACTGAGTTCGACCGGATCGTGATGAACGCGCTTCGCAAGGACCCCGCTGAGCGTTATCAGACCTGCGCATCGTTGCTTCAGGACCTGCGAGTCCTTGCGCGAGCGATGGACGCGGGAGACGTCGATCGTTCGACATTCATCGGCACTGGTGGGTCACCACCCCCCAGCCCTATCGAGCCGCCGGTGACGGCCATAACCCACGCCGTCGCGCAGCTGGACCAGCAGGGAAGACCACCGCGCCGCCGTCGCGCGCGCCACGTGATTCAGTCGCTTGCTGTCCTTCCGCTGGTGAATCGCAGCGGCGACACAGAGCTCGATTACCTTAGCGACGGTCTCACCGAGAGCCTCATCAACAACCTCTCGCAGATTCCGCGACTGCGCGTCATGGCGCGCAGCACCGTCTTCCGTTACAAAGGAGAGAGCGTCGATTCGCAGGACGTCGGCCGGCAGCTCGGTGTCCAGGCCGTACTCACGGGCCACGTCGTCGAGCGGGCCGGCGCCCTTGTCGTCGCCGCCGAGCTCGTGGATGTCGACGATGGGTCGCAGCTCTGGGGAACCACGCTGAATCGCCGCGTTGCCGACGGGTTCGCCCTTCAGGCTGAGATGTCGGAGGAGCTCGCCAACGCTCTGCGTTTGCGTCTGAGCCGCAACCAGCGGAAGCGGCTGGGCAAGCAGCACACGGCCAACGCCGACGCCTACCAGCTCTATCTCCGCGGCCGATACTTCTTGAACGACCGGACGGGTGACGCGCTGAAGCTCGCGCGAACGCTCTTCGAACGGGCGGTGGCGGAAGATCCCCAGTACGCGCTGGCGCACGCCGGGCTGGCGGACTGCTGCTCGCTTATCGCCCTGAGCCTGCGCGGCTCATCGGGCAGCAGCTTGATCGACCAGGCGCGCGCGGCCGCCTTCAGGGCTCTACAGCTGGACGAGGGGCTCGCCGAGGCGCATGCATCGCTCGCCTTCATCAGGTTCCGCTTCGAGTGGGACTGGATCGGTGCGGAGGCCGAGTTCAACTGGGCACTCGCACTCAATCCGGGTCATGCGCCATCGCGCCAGTGGCTGGCGATGTTCCTGGCGTCCCGCTCACGCTTCGACGAGGCACTCGCCGAGATGAAACGGGCGCTCGAACTCGATCCTCTGTCGCTCATCATTCGAAGCGGCATCGGACGCATCCTCCACTTCGCCGGGCGCCTGGACGAGGCCATCGGCGAGTACGAGCACGTGCTCCAGACCAACCCTCGTTTTGCGCAGGCGCGTATCGACCTGGCGCTGACGAGAATGGCGCGTGGTGAGATGACGGCCGCGCGAAGCGAGCTGGGGCGCGCGCGCGAGATTCTGGGCGGGGTCTCGACCATCGTCCTCCTCGAGGCGTGTTGCGCCGCTCGTGAAGGACGCCATGACGACGCGCAGGCGGCGTTTCGAGCGTTGCGGGAGGGCTACGACAGCAACGCGGCCGGAGCGGACGATCTCGCGATGTTGGCGGCCGCGCTCGGCGAGTTCGACGCGGCGTTGCAGTGGCTCACCGAAGCATGTGCGCAGCGGGCGCCGTTCCTGGGGTACGTCGACGTTGAGCCGGCGATGGCGCCGCTCCTTCGAGATCCCGCCTGCCGTGCGCTGCTTCGCCGGCACGGATTTCGCGCAGACGCGTGAACCGATGCGATCCCCTGGAAGTGGGGGTAAGATCCGACCGTCCCGAGTTGCGCCAAGATGCTGCCGGCCGGTGCTCACCTGGGCCCGTATGAAATCCGATCTCTCCTCGGCAGAGGTGGGATGGGCGAAGTGTACCTGGCTCACGACACCAGGCTCGGCCGCACGGTTGCCGTCAAGATCCTGCCATCCGCAGACCCGTCGCTGAGGGCGCGATTCGCCCGCGAAGCCAAGACGATCTCGGCGCTGACGCACCCGAACATCTGCGCGCTCTACGACGTTGGTCAGCAGGACGGTACCGACTATTTGGTGATGGAATACCTCGAGGGCCAGACGCTCGACCAACGTCTGCAGCGCGGCCCTCTCAAGTTCCAGGAACTGCTCGCGCGCGGAATCGAGATCGCGGATGCGCTCGACAAGGCGCATCGCGCCGGTGTGATTCACCGCGATCTCAAACCAAGCAACATCGTGATGACGAAAGGCGGCGCCAAGCTGCTCGACTTCGGAGTCGCAAAGCTGCGCACGGCCCCGTCACAAACGCTTGCAAGCGCGCCGCAGCTCACAGCGACAGCTCCAGTTGATCTCACAAGAGCCGGCAGCGTCGTCGGGACACCTCGCTACATGGCGCCGGAGGTACTTGAAGGGAGAGACGCGGATGCCCGGAGCGACGTGTTCGCTCTGGGCGCGGTCCTGCACGAGATGGCGACCGGGAGGCCGGCGTTTTCGGCCACGAGTCACGCTGCACTCGTGGATGAAATCATGTCAACCGAACCTTCCCTCGACCAGCTGCAGGCGCGTACGTCGCCGGGATTCGCGCACCTGGTGAAGACCTGCCTGGTCAAGGACCCCGACGCTCGACGCCAGAGCGCCCACGACGTCAAGCTCCAGCTCGAATGGCTCGCCGGGGAGCGTGTCAAGAGCGGCGACACCGGCGCACGTTCGAGTTGGCACCGCTGGCCTTGGATCGCAGCAGGAGTTGTCGTCCTTGGGCTCGCCGCGTGGGCGGCCTGGTCTTTCAGCAGTGCAAGCCGACCGCGGACCGAGCTTTTCCGCGTATCGATGCTGGCGCCTGGCGTGATGCCCGGCAGCTCGGTACCGGAAATATCGCCCGATGGCCGAAAGATTGCCTTCATCGCCTGGGGGCCCGACCGAGTACCGGCGTTGTGGATTCGAGCTCTCGAATCTACGACGTCCGTGCTGATCGCCGGGACTGAAGGCGCGTACGATCCCTTCTGGTCGCCCGATAACCAATCGATCGGCTTCTTCGCCAGAGGAAAGCTGAAAACTGTCGCCGTCGATCTCGGCCCGGCGCCACCCCTCGTCCAGACGGTTGCCGACGCGTCCGATCCACGTGGGGGAACGTGGAATCGCGACGGAGAGATCGTTTTCTCGAAAGGCCTCGACAGCGGTCTCTATCGCGTACGGGCGTCGGGCGGTGAAGTCACCGCACTGACAACGCTCGACCGCACGCGGCACGACTCGCATCGCTGGCCGCAGTTTCTGCCGGATGGGCGCCACCTAATCTATCTCGCGCGCAGTTCGGCGACGCAGCACCAAGGCGTGTACGTCGGCGCGCTCGGCTCTAGCGATTGGAAGCTCCTGCTTCGCACGCCACTGAGCGCGTTGGTAGCCGGTGCTCCACCGGGCGCCAGCCCCGGCCATGACGGCGCTCGTCTCGTCTTCGTCCGAGATCGGACGCTGATGGCGCAGCGGCTCGACCTGGATCGCTTGGAGCTGACCGGCGCGCCGTCGCCAATTGCCGAGTCGGTCGGCATTGCCCAGAACCGAGTCCTGTTCTCGGTCGCAGGGCCTTCGGCGCTACTGTATGTGGCCGCGGCGGATGCGGCGGAGACGACGCGACCAATTTGGCTCGACCGATCTGGCAATGCCGACAATGCTCCTGCTCTGCCGATTGGGTCGACCCCGCGGCTATCGAGAGACGGCCAGCAGATTGCCGTCACGCGAATCGATCCCGACAGCGGCGCCGGCGACATCTGGTTCGAGGATCGCGTCCGGGGCCTAATCCGTCTGACCTCCGATCCCGCCTACGAGTGGATTCCCATCTGGTCGCCGGACGGCACGCGCGTGGCCTTCAGTTCGAACCGCAGCGGGACGATGGATCTTTACGAGAAGAGCGTAAGCGGATCCGAGCCGGAACGTCTGCTGCTGGCAAGCGACAAGCTGAAGATCGCGACCGACTGGTCCCGGGACGGCCAGTTCCTCGTCGTTCAGCAGTCCGACCCGGCCAACGGATGGGACATCTGGGTTCTGCCCATGACCGGCGGGAAGCGCGCGTTTACCCTGATGGACTCCCAGTTCAACGAACTACAGGGCGTGTTGTCGCCCGACGGCAAGTGGCTCGCCTACGTCTCGGACGAAACCGGCACAAACCAGGTGTACGTCAGGGAATTTGCGGGCGACCCCGCCGAAGGCAAGAACGCGCCCGCCGCCGGAGTGAAGCAACGTGTCTCAGCGGGAGGCGGCGGCCAGCCGCGCTGGCGATCGGACGGCAGGGAACTCTACTATGTCAGCGCGGATCGCAAGGTCGTCGCGGTGCCCGTTGGGGCGGGACCGACCTTCGCGACGGGCGCGTCTACAGCGCTCTTTGCCGTGCCCACCATAGGTCCTGACAACCCGTCGCCGGTATTTGACGTGTCGAAAGACGGCAAGCGGTTCGTCGTCTTCGCGCCTACGAGTGAACCAAGGCAGACGCTGGTAACGCTCATCCTGAATTGGACCCGAGCATTGAAGGAATGAATGTTCAGTCCGGGAGTCGTGACCGCAGACACCCGTACGTCCACGTGCCGGCCAGCGCTGCGACGATGGTGACGGCAAATACGCTGATACCACCGCCCAACAACGCAAAGAGCGGGCCTGGACACGCGCCGGTCAGCGCCCAACCAATTCCGAAAATTCCGCCGCCGATCGCATAGCGATACCCGTGCCCGACCGTTTTTTGCTCGATGGCTATCGGCGCGCCGTCGAGGGTCGTGACGCCAAGCCACCTGAGAAGAGCCAGCGTCGTCATCGCCACGGCGAGTGCCGATGCCATGACGCCGTACATGTGGAAGGCCTGAAAACGAAACATCTCCTGAATCCGGAACCAGGACACGACCTCCGACTTCATCAGCGTGACGCCGAAGGCGATGCCCAGCACGAAATAGACTAGGAGCGGGGTCGCTTGTGGCTGACGAGATTCGAGTGGTGAGCGCGTCACAGGCGATGGCATGGAGGCTTACACGAGCAGCGGGAGAATCCAATGCGTCGCGGCGAGACCGCCGGCAAAGAATCCGATTACCGCGATGAGCGACGGGAGCTGCAGGTCGGCGAGGCCGGCGATCGCGTGGCCCGACGTGCAGCCTCCCGCGTACGCCGTGCCGAACCCTACGAGGAATCCTCCACCCGCGATGATCAGGAAACCTTTGAATGAAAGGAGGCTCGCCCAACCGATGATGTCGCGGGGTACCAGTCCTGAAAAATCCTGGACGCCGAGCGCCTGAAGCGCGGCACGCGTCTCCGGCGAGATCGCAGCGTCCGGCACGCCAAGCCCGTACACCGCAACGAACCCGCCTGCGGTGATGCCCGCGAGGAATGCCAGGTTCCAGCCGCCTTCCGCGCGCCAGGCGTAGCGAAAGTACTCGATGGGGCGGGGCGCCAGTGCGGCGCACAGATGTCGCAAGTTTGCCGACACGCCGAACAGACGGTTACCGGCCAGCAGCAAAACCGGCACGAAGAGCCCAATGAGCGGGCCAGTCACGTACCAAGGCCATGGGCGCGACAGCAGCTCCATGTCAAGTGAGTGTGGTAACGCCCGTCATTTCGGAGGAGGAACGAGCCGCTTCAACTCTTCGAGCCAGTTCTGTGCGACGACGACACTTACCGTTGCTTCGGGGCCGCTGCTGGGCTTGATCCGTAAGAAGCGCTTGCCGTCCACCGAGACGTCGTAGGTGCGCGAGATGGCCAGAGTGGTCAGCCGCAGATACGGCTCATCCGTCAATTTATTTGCCGTGCCCGGGGACAAGTTGTTGTCTGGTTGGACCGTCACGCTCATGAGTGCCCCGTTTGGCGCGAGGTAGAAGAGTTCTTTCCCGTCTCGTGCCCAGAGGGGCTGCGATCCGCCACCTTCAGCCGAGATCTTTATTTTCTGCTTGGCGACGTCCGGAAACGGCCGCACGAACACTTCAGTCAGGCCCGCGTCGTTGGACTCGTACGCGAGCCACCGCCCGTTTGGGGAAACCTCTCCCAGGCGCTCAGCGGCCGCTGACTCCAGCAGGGGTTTGCTAAGCCAGTCCTTGTCGAATGTGAGGGTCATGATGTCGACGGCGCTCGCGAGGCGACTTTCCGAAAAAAGGATCGTGCCGTTCTTGAGAACCGCTGACGCCCGCTGGACGTTCGAGATCGGAGTCAGTCGCTCCTCTTTGCCCGAACCGTCGATCGTTTGCCAGAAAAGACTTCCCGGTCCGCCGCCAGCCTCGGAGGTGAATATCACGCGACGTCCGTCTGGCGTCCAGACCGGCGCCTGATCGGTGCCCGGATCGATCGTCAGCCGATCGAGCGTTCCGCGGGCAAAGTCCCAGAGCCAGATATCGTTCTCCCGATCGCGGATTTCGAGCGCCACGCGGGTCCCATCCGGTGACAATCGTGCCCCGACAAATGAACGCGCTGGCACCCCCTTGATGGGCTCTTCGCGCCCTTGGCGATCGACCCATACTAGGGTCCGCGGAGGCGCCGCACCGCCGGACGCGTACACCAGCGTGCCGCTACGAGCGATGTCGAACTCGGCAGTACCGTTCGCGAGCGTCACGACCTGCGGGACGACCGGAACCGACGTGCCGATTGTTTCGAGGCGGTCGAGGTCGAACGCGACGGCGCGCAGGGTGCCGGCGTGGGCGTACACCAGATGGCCGCTCGAGACGTAGTATGCCTGGCTGCCGCCAGTCACCAGTATCTTTGGCGGCGCGCTCAAGTCTCGCAGGTCGAGAACCGCCACGCGCGCGGCGTCTATTCCGCCCGCGATCGCCGAGATCGTAAAGAGGACGGCCTGACCGCCAGGCAGAAACTGAGGCCAGAGGTGATCGCTTTCTCCGCGCTCGCGGTTCGGCGTCGTCAGGACGACCGGCTCGCCCCCGTTCGATGACACGCGCTGCAGGCCCGTTGCCGGCGCCGCTGTTGCGAAGATGATTGTGGCTCCCTCGTCCCAGGTGAGGCCGCGGCTTGCACCATCCAAAGGCGTAAGGGGCACGAACGCACCGCCGGTGATGGCGACTTTCTTGAGGGTGACCGGACCAGGCTCGACAAAACCTATCCATTTCCCATCAGGCGAGGCGAAGGGAGCACGCGGTGCACCGGGTCCCGTCAGCGGCGTGGGCTCGAGCGTGTCAAGCGCGCGTACGAAGAGTTGCGAGCCGGTCGATCCGCTGGCGGCGCTCCCCTTGTAGATGATGTGGGTTCCTTCGGGTGTGATCGCGAGGTCGCGAGATTGTTGGTCGACGACGAGCGACGCGGGTCCGGTCTGCGGCAGCGCAAAACGCGTGACGCGCGGGGGGCTGGGACGAGTTGCGAGCCAGACGATCGGACCCGTAAAGGCGGTGGCGGCGATCGCGGCAACGCCAGGTCCGATCGCGCGGCGCCACAACGGCCGCCGCGGCGAGGGTTGGACTGGGGCAGGCTCGGCCGGCTCGGCGTCGTCCGAAAGGATGTAGCGGACGACCGACATGTCGGCCAGCCGCGCGCGGCGATCTCTCGTCAGGCAGCGCTTCAGGAGCATCTGCACGGAACGCGGTGTCGCTGGTGGCAGCGCGCTCCAGTCCGGCTCACCCCTGAGCACCAACGCCAGCGTGTCGGACACGTCGTCGCCACTGAACGCGCGGCGGCCCGACAGCATCTCGTAAAGCAGCGCTCCGAACGCCCACACGTCGCTTCGCTTGTCCGCCGGTTGCCCCTTGGCCTGCTCGGGGCTCATGTAGGCGGCCGTGCCAAGGATGATGCCCATGGCGGTCATCGCCGGGCTGGTAATCGTCGGTGAGGTCGCGGCGTCGCCGGACCTTCCAACGGCCGGTTCGAGGCTCTTTGCGAGTCCGAAGTCGAGCACCTTAACGGTACCATCAGGTCGCAGCTTCACATTTGCAGGCTTGAGATCACGGTGGACGATCCCCTGCTCGTGTGCCGTTTCGAGCGCCTCGGCGATCTGCCGGGCGATCTGGATGGCTTCGTTGACAGGAATCGGTCCGAGGGCGATGCGATCGGCGAGCGTCGGCCCCTCGACGAGCTCCAGCACGAGCGCCTGAAGTCCATTGGATTCTTCGAAGCCGTAAATCGCCGCGATATTCGAATGATTGAGCGAGGCGAGGACCTGCGCTTCGCGCTTGAAGCGGGCGAGCCGCTCCTCGTCGAGGGCGAAGCCGTCGGGCAGGATCTTGAGCGCGACGTCGCGCTTGAGCGTCGCGTCGCGCGCGCGATAGACCTCGCCCATGCCGCCCGCGCCAAGTTCGGACAGGACTTCGTACGGGCCGAGCCGATCGCCGACGGCGAGAGCCATGGTCGGATTCCAGGATGAGCGAAGGCTGCTCATTATAGATGGTCGGGTGGGCGTATTGGCCCGCGTGAGCCGTGTTGTCCGTGTCATCCGTGGCTTAGTTGATCCTTGGCTCTCTGTCACTGCGACGTGCTGTGGGCCTGACTCCGCGGAAGCGTTTAGCGGTAGAATGGCGCGTTTCACCCCTGATGTTTTCCTAGCGAGGTTTGACCCCATGACGGAACGAGACAAAGCTCAGCCGGACGCCGAATCGGCAGGAGTTTCGCGGCGTGATTTTGTGACCCGGACAGCGGCGGCAGGAGCGGGGCTGGTCATCGTGCCGAGGCATGTGCTCGGGCGTGGCTTCCAGGCGCCCAGCGACACCGTGAACATCGCGACGGTTGGCGTCAGCGGCATGGGCGGCAGCAATACCAACGCCGTCATGAGCCAGAACATCGTCGCCTTCTGCGACGTGGACTTCGGACTGCTCGACGCGAGAATCGAGCAATGGAAGAAGCAGGCGGCGGCCATCGCCTCCCAGGGCGCCAAGCCGCCCCTTCCAGAGAAGCGTCCGCCGACCGCGGCGCAGCTCGCGGCGAATGAAAAGCGCCCGCGTGGCAACCAGGCCGAGAACCTCACGAAGTTCGTCGATCAACAGCTGCCGAAGATCCAGAAATACCGCGACTACCGGGAGATGCTGGAAAAGCAGAAGGACATCGACGCGGTGATCGTCGCGACGCCCGACCACATGCACGCCGCGATCGCGTCGGCGGCGATGGATGCGGGCAAGCATGTCTACGTCCAGAAGCCACTCTGCTGGTCGGTCGACGAAGCGCGCCACCTGGCGAAGAAGGCTAAGGAGCATCCGAAGGTCATCACCCAGATGGGCAACCAGGGCCACTCGCGCGATGAGGCCCGGCTCGGCTACGAGTACATCACGTCTGGCGCGATCGGCGAGGTGCGCGAAGTGCACGTCTGGACGAACCGGCCGCTCGGTTACTGGCCGCAGGGCGTGCCGCGGCCGGCGCCGCTCCCCGCGCGCCTGCAGGATCCGGCGACGGCGGCATCGAGGTGGCGTGGTGAAGATGTAAGCGCGAGGCTGGCTGCGGCGATGGTTGGGCCGTATACGCCTTCCGATCAGCTCTCATGGGACCTGTTCCTCGGCGTTGCGCCGCCGGTTGATTACCACCCGATCTACCATCCGTTTAATTGGCGCGGCTGGGTCGACTGGGGGCAAGGCGCACTCGGCGACATGGGCGCGCACCTCATCGATCACCCGTTCTGGTCGTTGAAGCTCGGTCTCCCGACCGTTATCGAGACCAAGTCGACGCCGTTCAACGGTGCATCGTTCCCGCTCGCGACCTCGACCTACTACGAGTTCCCGGCGCGCGGCAGCATGCCGGCCGTCAAGCTCACGTGGTACGACGGCGGGCTCACGCCACCCAAGCCCGCCGAGATCGGCGACGAGAACCTGAATGGCGAAGGCGGGATTCTCTACATCGGCAGCAAGGGGAAGATGCTGCAGGAAACCTACGGCCTCAACCCGCGCCTGCTGCCGGACTCGCGTCACGCGTCACAACCCAAACCCAAGCAGACGCTGCCGCGGATTCCGCATGAAGCGCACGAGATGAACTGGATCGACACGATCAAAGGACAGCAGGAGATTTCCTGCCCGTTCGAATACGCCACCCAGCTGACCGAAGTCATGCTGCTCGGGATCGTCTCGCTGCGTGCCGGCGGGAAGATACTCTATGATGGGGCGAACCGCCGCGTGACCAACAAGGTCACGTCCGAGAACAACCGCGATGGCGGGGTTGATCCCAACCAGTTCCTGTCGCGCGAGTATCGCGCCGGCTGGACGCTCTAGCTCTCGCACGCCCGGGGGCACTCATGTGGTGAGTGCCCCCGGCCGTTTCATCTGCCCCAGTCCCCACCAACCTACCGCACTGTCACGTAGCAGGTAGTGTCCGGCTTTAGCCGGACTTCGGTAGGTCGCCTAAAGGTGGACACTACGGAGAAAATGAAAACGCCCTAGCCGTTGGGTCGCTGCAGGGGACAGTGGCGTCCTCAGAATTGGTCGTAGCCGCCCTTTGGGAAACGCCGAGCGGCTGTCGTATCTTATGGTTTTCTCGGCAATACCCGTGCGCCCCACGGCATATCCGTTGCTACAGCGAGACCATATGAACGGTTATTCCACGCTCGTCGCCACAGCCCTGTGCATTCTGCTGGGGCTGCCTTCGGTTTCCCATGCCCAGGGCGGCTACTTCGGCCGCAATAAGGTTCAGTACCGGGAATTCGATTTCAAAGTACTGAAGACCGACCACTTCGACATCTATTACTACCCGGAGGAAGAGCCCGCGGCACAGATGGCCTCGCGGATGGCCGAGCGCTGGTACACGCGCCTTTCGCAGCTGCTCAACCACCAGCTGAGCACGCGTCAGCCGCTCATCCTCTACGCGAGCGGGTCCCATTTCCGACAGACCAACGCCATCGAGGGCGATCTCGGCGAAGGCACCGGCGGCGTCACGGAAGCCTACAAGAGACGCATCGTTCTTCCCTTTGCCGGCCCGATCGAGGCGAGCGACCACGTTCTTGGCCACGAGCTCGTGCACGCCTTCCAGTACGACATCACCGGCACGAACGTCAACGCTGGCGCCCCTGGAGCGCTCGGCCTGCCGTTGTGGTTCATCGAGGGCATGGCGGAATACCTGTCGGTGGGGCCGGTGGATCCGCTGACGGCGATGTGGATGCGCGAGGCGACGCGCCGCGAGTCGCTGCCCGACATCGACAAGCTCGACAACCCGAAATATTTCCCCTACCGCTACGGCCAGGCGCTGTGGGCGTTCATCGCCGGCAAGTACGGCGACGAAGCGGTGGCGAACATGCTGCGCGCCGCAGCCGGGCGAGACGCGACCTACGATTCGGCGATCAAGTCCGTTCTCCAGACGAGCACCAAGGAACTGACGAGGGAGTGGCACAACGCCGAGTTCGAGGCCTTCAGGCCGATCGCCGAAGCGACGAAGATGCCGGCATCGTTTGCCAGGCCACTCATCACCAGCGAGAAACAGCGGGGGGAGCTCAATATCGGACCGGAACTGAGCCCGGACGGATCGCGGCTGGTGTTCTTCTCGGAAAAGGATCTGTTCTCGATCGACATGTTCGTCGCCGACGCGCGCACGGGCGAAGTCATCAAGAAGATCACCAACACCGCCACCAACACTCACTACGAGAGCCTGTCCTTCCTGACGTCGGCGGGCGCCTGGGATCAGGCGGGCAAGCGCTTCGTCTTCCCGGGCCTCAGTAAGGGTGACCCGGTCCTCACCATCGTCGACGTCGATAATGGGCGCACCGAGCGCGAGATTCGGTTGAGCGAGGTAAACGAGGTTGTCAACCCGGCCTGGTCGCCAGACGGCAAGCAGATTGTGTTCTCGGCTCTGATCGGCGGCTTCACAGACCTGTACGTGTTCGACCTCACGAAGGACGACAAGAGCGGTCTACGCCGGCTCACGACCGACGCCTACGCCGAGATCGATCCGGCGTGGTCGCCCGATGGACAGCGGATTGCCTTCAGCACTGATCGTTTCACGACGAACCTCGAGACCATCAAGTCCGGGAAATTGCGGCTGGCTCTGATGGAGGTTTCGACCGGCACTGTGAGCGAGCTCGGAGGGTTTGCAGAGGCCAAGAACATCAGCCCGCAGTGGGCCGCCGATGGCCGCTCGATCTATTTCCTGTCCGATCGCCAGGGCATCACGAACATCTATCGCACGCAGGTCGACGGTGCCAAGACGACGCAGCTGACCAACATGCTGACCGGCGCGAGCGGGATCACGGCGCTCAGCCCGGCGATGTCGTTCGCCGGCGGCCGCCTCGTCTTCAGCGCCTACGAAAACGACGGCTACAACATCTACGCGCTCGACACCGCCGAGCAGCTCGCCGGCGAACCGTCCGTCGATCTTCCGCGCAATGCCGCAGTGCTGCCGCCGCGCAGCGAGGCGGGCGGCCTCGTCGTCGAAGCGTTGCAGGACGCGACGTGGGGCCTGCCGGCCAGCACCGAGGTGCCCATTCCCGAGCCGTACAAGCCGAAGTGGGGCTTGGATTTCGCGGGGCAGCCGTCGTTCGGCGTCGGCGTCGACCCGTTCGGAACGTATGCGGCGGGCGGCGTCTCGTTCCTCTTCAGCGACATGCTCGGCAATCACGTGATCGGGACGGCCGCTCAAGTGACGAGCCGTTTCGATGAGTTCGGCGGCACGATCTTCTACCTCAACCGGACACATCGCTGGAATTGGGGCCTGTCGCTGGATCAGACGCCGTACGTGCAGCGCGGCTTCCAGGCCGGGTTCACCGGCAACACCTACGTCGAGCAGGAGTATCGGTACCTCCAGCGCGATCAGTCGGCCACCGGTTTCCTGACCTATCCATTCAGCCGGTCGTGGCGCGTGGAGTTCTCCGGCGGCTATCGCCGCATCGGCCAGAGCTACGACCTGACGGAGCGGACCTACACTCTGGACGGCCGGCAGCTGACCGAAGAGGAGACGCCGCTTCAGACTTTTCCGACGCTGAACCTGGGTGAAGGCTCGACGGCGCTCGTCTACGACACGTCGATTTTCGGCGCGACCAGTCCGATTCGCGGTAGCCGCTACCGCATGGAGCTCTCGCAGAGCGCCGGATCGTTGCTCTACTCAGGCGTGCTGGCGGACATGCGGACGTACCTGATGCCGGTCAAGCCGTACACCATCGCGCTGCGCGGGATGTACTACGGGCGCTTCGGTGAGGACGCCGAGGATCCGTTTTTGCCGGCGCTTTTCCTCGGCTATCCAGGTCTCGTGCGCGGCTACGATCAGTACTCCTTCGAGTCGACCGAATGCGTCGGGGGCGGGCCCAGTGCATGCCCGGCGTTCGATCGTCTGGTTGGCAGCCGCGTCGCGATTGCGAACGCCGAGCTACGGTTCCCAATTTGGGGTGCGTTCGGTGGCAATCAGTTCTATGGACCGCTTCCAATCGAAGCCGCATTCTTCACTGACGCCGGCGTCGCCTGGGGTCAGAGCCTGCGTGCCGGCACGCCCGCCGGCGACAACCAGCCGGTCTTCAGCGTCGGCGCCGCGGTTCGCGTCAACGTGTTCAACTTTGCGGTTGCCGAGATCGACTTCGTCAAGCCACTCGACCGCCCGACCCGCGGCTGGATGTGGCAGTTCCAGTTACGGCCCGGGTTCTAAAAGGCTCACGGCTCACGGCTCAGGGCTCAAGGCTCAGGCAAAAACCTTCGAACACTTACTCGAAGAACTTGCGTGAGCCCTGAGCCTTGAGCCTTGACCCCGCTCACTCCGCCTTCAACGCCCCCAACGGATCGATCTTCGCGGCACGCAGCGCCGGGAACGCGCTTGCGGCGAAGGTCGCTCCCACTACGAGCACCGTCGTTCCAGCCAGCGTCAGCGGGTCCACAGCAGAAACGCCGACGACAAAGCCGCTGAGCGCGCGGGCGCCAAGAATTCCGAGGGCGAGGCCGCCGATGAGTCCGATGGCCACCGGACGCGCGGTGCCAGCAACGATGAGCGCGACGATCGCGGACGTGCTGGCGCCGACGGCCCTGCGGATGCCAATCTCACGCGTGCGTTGAGCGACGGTAAACGCCACGAGACCGTAGATGCCCATCATCGCGAGGATCGCGCCGAGCGCGCCAAAGCCGCTCGTCACCACAGCGCCGGCCTGCGCGGGCACGAGCGATGGACTCAGAGCGTCGGTCATCGGCTTGATGTCTGCGACGGCGTTGATGCTTGTCGGCACCGTTGCAGTTTCGGTGTGCCTGCTGGTGAACGACGCTCCGGTTCCGCGGTCCAGGAATCAACCAGTCCCCAAGGACTCGCCGCTCGTCCTGCCCTCGTCACTCGAGCGGACGTTGCTCGAACTCAAGGACGGCACGGGCCGTACGGAGACGCTGCCGTCGTATCCGTCCGATCCGAACGTCCCGAGTGGTTTGCCGCCGGCACTCGAGCAGCTTCGCCAGCTCGAGCTCGGCGCCAGGAGCATGCTGCTTTACTGAACGGTTGCGCGCAGCGGCAACCGCACGGTGAAGCGGGCGCCGCCGTCAGGCCCAGCCGGGGCACCGGACACCGACCCGCCGTGGAGCCGCACGAGCTGGTGGACGAGCGCCAACCCGAGACCCAGCCCGCCGTACCGGCGCGTCGATCCGGTTTCTCCCTGACGGAACGGCTCGAAGAGGTGTGAAGCGAACTCCGGCTGAATACCCTCGCCAGTGTTGGTGACGACGAGCTCCGCCGTTCCATTGTTGCGCCCAAGTGTCACGCCGATCTGCCCGCCTGCGGGCGCGAACTTGATGGCGTTCGAGAGCAGGTGTGCCGCGACCTGCTGCAGGCGTTCGAGATCGCCCCATACGGTGAGTGGTCCCTCTTCGCTGGTCATCGAGATCGCGATCTGGCGCGCGGCCGCGGACTTTCGCGAGGATTCGACGACGCCGCGCACGGTGGTGTTCAGGTCGATGGCAGCTGCATCGAGCTCGATCTGACCGGTGAGGCTGCGGGCGATGTCGAGCAGGTCGGTCACCAGCTTCGCCTGCGCGTTGGCGTTCTTCTCGATGATTTCGAGCGCGTAGGGCGAGCGCTCCGGCGGCACCGCGCCGCTGCGCAGCAGCGCGACCCAGCCGATGATCGCATTGAGCGGTGTTCGCAGCTCGTGCGAGACGAGCGCCAGGAACTCGTCCTTGAGCCGATTGGCGCCTTCCGCGCTGGCGCGCGCCGCTTCGAGCGCGGCCTCGACCCGACGGCGCTCGTCGATTTCTCGCCGGGCATCGAGAATGCGTTCTTCGAGCGCGCGACGATCTTCGCGCATCCGATCCAGAATGACGCTCGTTCCGACGACGAAACCGGCGTAGAGCGTCAGCCGAACCATCTCTTCCCACGTGTACGGCAGTTGACCAGGTCCCGGAGGCGAGTCGAAGTAGAGTCGGGTGGCGAACCCGATCGCGCCAGTGAGGATCGCCGGACCCTGGCCCGCCCGCCACGCCGTCACGACCGTGGCAAACATGAAGAGCGCGAACGGTGCCGTGGTCTCCCACAGCGGGGCCATCACCGTGCGCAGGAGTATCGCGGTAAGACTGATGAGAATCGCGAGAGAATACCGGTGGGCCGTAGACAGGGTAACGACTTCCCCTTTTTGGAAGTGTAACGTGAAAAACGATGACGGAAGCTCAGCCTTACTCATCAGACACGATCAAGTTTGCAAGCGCCGTGCTCGGTCTGTCGAGGCGGATCACCGTGTGGGTACCCGACGGTGCGCGAGTGCTTGCGCGTGGGCCGGTGCTCTATCTCAACGATGGACAGAACCTCTTCGACTCATCCCGCGCCTATACGGGTGTGACCTGGCGCGTCGCCGAAACCGCTGCCTGGCTCATCGAGCGCCGCCTGATTCCTCCGCTCGTCATCGTCGGCATCGATCACGGCGAGCTTCGGCGGGCGCGCGAATACTTGCCGGTCGAGGACGATCGCAATCCATTCGCGCGCGATCCGCTGGCGCCTGAATATGCGTCGTTCGTGACGACTGAGCTGATGCCGTTCATCGAGCGCGAGTACCCGGTCGCGCGCGGCGCGTCGAGCACCGCGTTCGGTGGCTCGTCCTATGGCGCCGTCGCGGCTCTCTTCACGGCGATGAAGTGTCCTGGACGATTCGGCCGGCTGCTGCTGGAGAGTCCCTCGCTCTACGTTGGCGGCGGCGCGTTGTTGCGGCAGGCGCGCAAGGTCCGGCGCTGGCCGCAGCGCGTCTATCTCGGTGTGGGGACAGCCGAGACGTGGCGGGACGATTGGAATCGCGAAACGGTCCTCAACGTGCGCCGGCTCGAGACGATCCTGCGGAAGTCAGGGCTGGGCGCGCGCCGGCTCCGGATGACGGTCGAGTCCGGCGCGGCGCACTCGGAGGCCGCCTGGGCGGGGCGATTTCCGCAGGCGCTGGAGTTTCTATTCGGAGCGCCGCGCGGACAGCTTCTCTCCTGACGACGGTTACTTCCGTGGCTTGGGCACGTGCTGATCGATCAGGATCGGGTTCCCGTCGGGATCCGTCAGCACCATGCTTGCGGGGCCCGTGGAAGACTCATCGGCCATCGCGGTCGGCACGAGGCCTCGACCCTTGAGTGTCCGCTGAATGTCGCGCACATCGTCAAAGTCCGGCAGGGTGCTGCCGGTTCGGTCCCACCCCGGATTGAACGTCAGCATGTTCCTGGTGTACTGCGGCCCTTGAAAGAGCCCGATGGTGCTGGTTGAGTTCTGAAGGATCAACCAGTTCTGTGCCTGGTCGCCGGCGATCTGCTTGAAGCCGAGTGTTTCGTAGAACGCCCGGGAGGCGGCGATGTCCTTCACGGCGAGACTGACTGAAAAGTTCCCGAGTTGCATCTGATCATCTCCTGAAGCCGGGCCGGTGGTGGCGAGCGGGGTTTGTGGGGTCGCCGGGGCGGGCTGGGAACCGCATCCGCCGAGAACACACGCGAAAACGATTATGATGAATCGCGCTCATACCATGGGCAGCTCCGATTCCGGCTGAGTATCCCTGAACGCCGCGTCCGGCACGTCATCATACAAATCGCGGCGTGGAGGGCTTGCCAAATCTTGCGAACAGGTGTGAAAACCCGCAGCACCACCTCGATGGCGTACGTCGAACGGGTCAACCTCGCCATCGATCACGTGGTGGGTCATCTCGGGGAGCCGTTGCGGCTCGCGGACGTTGCGCGTGCCGCGCGGCTGTCGCCGTTCCACTTCCACCGTGTGTTCCAGGTCCTGGTGGGAGAGACGCTCGCCGAGTTCGTGAAACGGTTGAGGCTTGAACGGGCGCTCGTCATGATGGCCCACGCGCCGCGGTCCTCGCTCACGACGATCGCGCTGAAGTGCGGGTTTTCGTCTTCGTCTGACTTCTCACGATGCTTCAAGCAGCGCTACGGAACGGCCGCCAGCGCGTTCGACATCAAGGGGTGGCGCGAGGCGCACGGCACCGAGCTGCAAGCGATGGTTCCAGAGCCGGCCGGTCGGTTGCATCTGGGCCGTTTGCCCGCCGCGCACAATCCCGACGGATTCAGAGTGAGGATCCGCGATCTACCCGCGCGCACGGTGGCGTACATCCGAGTCCTCAATCCCTATCGGGGCGACGGCGTCGCCAAAGCGACCCAGCGCCTGATCACGTGGGCGGAGCGAAACTCACTGGCCGACGGCCAGTGGCTCGGGTACCAATGGGACAACCCTGAGATCACGTCCCTGGAAGATTGCCAGTATCACGTCGCCGTCGAAGCCGAGCGATTCGTCCCCGGCGGAGAGATCGGCAGGTTCAGCTTTCCGCCGATGACCGTCGCCCAAGTCGAAGTTCGCGGCGGGATCGACCTCGAACTCCGCGCCCTCCAATGGCTGTACGGGACGTGGCTTCCGAGGAGCGGCTACGTGCCCGATGATCAGCCAGGCTTCGAGGCGTGGATCGGAAGACCGTTCGCCCACGGCACGGAGCACTTTGAGCTTTACGCTCAGCTGCCTATCGAACGAGCGTGAACGGCACTGCGGCAGGGTGATGATGCGCTGCTACGCTCGCTTCTTGAGCCAGCGTCGCCCGTGGATGCTGAAGTCGACGAGATCGGCGACGGTCATGTTCTTGAACCCGGCCGCGTTGACGTCGCGGATGAACTCCGGTGTCACGCCGTGAATGCGCATCCGCACGAGATCGTCGACTGACACATTGTTGTAGCCGAGATCGCGCAGTTCCTTGACGTACTGCGCGGTCACGCCGTGGATGCGCATGCGGACGACGTCGTTCAGCGCAACGTTCTTGTAGCCAAGTTCCCCCATCTCTCGAATGTACGTCGGAGAGGCGCCGTGAATGCGCAGCTTGACGACGTCGTCGACGCGCAGATCTTTGTAACCGAGGTCCTTCAGCTCGCGCACGAACTCCGGGGTGACGCCGTGAATGCGCATCTTGACGAGGTCGTCGATTGACACTTTGTCGAAGCCAGCGGCGCTGACCTCCTGCGCAAAGGCCGGCGTGGCTCCGTGGATGCGCGTCTTGACGAGCTCGCCGACGGTCAGGTTGCTGTAGCCTGCCTTCCTCAACCCCTGGACGTAGCCAGCATCGACGCCGTGGATACGCATCTTGGTCAATTCGTCCAGCGACGGACGGACGTAACCTTCCTGACTCATCGCCGCGATGAAGCTGCGGCTCACGTCGTGAATCGCGAGCTTGAAGACCTGATCGGACGACAGCTCCGGGTAGGTTGTGCGCATGGTCGAGACGAACTCGGCGTTCGGTACGAAACGCCACGTTCCGCTGCCGCGCCCGTCTAAGAAATTGCCCTGAAAATCAACGGTGCCGGCATCGCGCCGGACATTGAAGCGGACATCGCTCGCCGTCCAACGGTCCCCGCGCGCCCCGAGCCCCTCGAGCTCTTCCATCGGGATCGAAAAACCGAAGTTGCGGTCGCTATCCGTTTCGAGCTGGAGGGACACCCAGCGCTCGCCGTCTTTCCTGGTCCAGGTGTCCTGCAGACGGGCACGCCACGTCCCATCCAGCGTTTGTGGCTGTTCGATCGTGACCGGAGGCGCCATCGGGGGCAGTCCCGCGGCCGAGAGCAGCGAAGCCGTCAGCACAAGAGTCTTCATAAAGTCGTTCCTCGAGGGGGTTGGACGGGCGAGGGGGGAGGAGGGTTGGAAGCAATTCTGAATGCTGAATGCTGAATGCTGAAGTGAATTTCGAATTGCCCACTTCGACGTTCAATTCGAAGTCAAAATTCTGAATTCACTTCACCATTCAGCACTCAGCATTCAGCATTTGCCTGAGCTCGCCAAACGCCTGGCCCCTGTGGCTGACAGTTGCTTTTCGATCAAGGTCGAGCTCAGCCAGGGTGCACTGAAACGGCGGGTAGTAGAAGATCGGGTCGTAGCCGAAACCATTGGTGCCGCGCGGTTCTGGCGCGATCTCGCCGTTGACGATGCCGGTGGATTCGTAGACGACGCGGCCATCCGCGGCGAGCGCGACGTGGCAGACGAACCGGGCCGCGCTGCCGCGGGCGCCACGCTCCTTCAGGAGCTCGTAGATCTTCTGAAACTTGACCGCGTAGTCGGTGCCATGCCAGCGCGCCGAGTGGACGCCGGGGGCGTTGTCGAGCGCCGCAATTTCGAGGCCCGAATCGTCGGCGACGCACGGCAACCCGGTGGCTGCCTCGTAGTAGAGCGCCTTCAGCCGCGCGTTCTCCGCAAACGTCGCGCCGGTCTCGTCTGGTTCGTCGAGGCCGGGAAACCGGTCGAGCGGAACGAGCTCGACCCCGGCAGCGCCCGAAAGGATGCCGGTGATCTCGCGGACTTTCCCGGGATTGGTCGTGGCCACGACCAGCGCCTTCATACCCGCGCGCCGGCCTGGGGGAGGAGGGCGCCGACGATGGCCTGCTGCAGCGCCACGAGCTCGCGAATGCCCTTGTCGCCGAGGGCCATCAGGTCGTCGAGCGCCTGACGCTCGAATGGCGGGCCTTCAGCCGTCCCCTGAAGCTCGATGAACCGGCCATCACCGGTTTTGACGATGTTCATGTCGACGTCGGCGCGGGAATCTTCCTCGTAGGCAAGGTCGAGCATCGGCATGCCGCCGACCACGCCGACGCTCGTCGCCGCGACGTAGTCGTGCACGGGGATCGACTTGATCTGTCCCGATTCGCGCATCCGCTGCATGGCGAGCACCATCGCGACGAACCCGCCGGTGATCGAGGCAGTGCGCGTACCCCCGTCCGCCTGGATGACGTCGCAGTCGACCCAGATGGTGCGCTCGCCAAGTTCCGGCAGGCGCGTGACCGATCGCAACGAGCGGCCAATCAGCCGTTGGATCTCCTGAGTGCGTCCGCCCACCTTGCCTGCCGAGGCCTCGCGTTGGGTGCGCGTCGACGTGGCGCGCGGCAGCATGCCGTATTCGGCTGTGACCCAACCCTTTCCCGTGTTGCGGAGGAACGGCGGCACGCGGTCTTCGACGCTCGCCGCGCAGACAACGCGGGTCCGTCCGACTTCGATGAGGACCGAGCCTTCTGCGTGAAGGAGGAATCCCGGTGTGAGTTTCGTCGGTCGCAGTTCCGCCGACATCCGTCCGTCGCTACGTGTCATGTATCGCCTTTATCCGTCCTGACCCATTTCAGGTTTTTCTGCAGGGGATGCCGGAGATCGACGTGGCCGGCCAGCGTGTCGACCTCCTTGCCCTCGACGAGGATCTGCACGCGCTTGACCGCCGGCAGGTTGGTCGTGAGGGCGTTGACGATCGAGTAGACCGTGAAGAGCTCGTCGAGGGCGCCGCCGGGGTGCGCGGTTCGGGCGGTGGCGCTCAAGTCGACGAACGCGTCGCCGCGCTCCGTCAGATAGATCGCCCGCAAGGTCGTGCTGGGCGGGATCGCCGAGACGAGCGGCGCGGGCCCGGCGGCCAGTTGCGCCGTCACGATCTGCTTTGCCTGGTCGAGGACCGTCTCGCCGAACGCAACTTCGCGCTGGACGCCGACGAGCGACATCCCGTCCTCCGACACGAAATAAAGCGTCGCGGTGATTTTCCTGGCGTCGGCCGTGGTTGACGCTGGCGTCGTCGTGGCGGTCGAGCCACCCGACACACGACGAGGCGACGACCGGAGCCACCAGCCCCCAGCGATCGCGACTGCTGCGATCGCACCGAGCAAGACAGTGCGGCGGGCCATCAAGGACGCATGCCGCCGCCAGGGCGGGCGGGCCCAGCCGTCGCGGGACTCGCCGGGCTGGCCGTCCGATCACGAAAGCGCGTGATGCTCTCGACGAGCGACTGCACGATCAAGCCCTGGAACGGTTCGGAGGTGAGGAGCCGCTCCTGATCGGCGTTGGTGATGAACCCCATTTCGACCAGCACCGCCGGCATGTTCGCGCCGACGAGCACGCGAAACGGCGCCTGCTGGATCGCGCGCGGACTCATCGGGACACGCTCGCGCAGCGCGCTCTCGACTTCCTTGGCGAGCGCGGCCGACGCCTCGATGTAACGCGCCTGCGCCATTTCCCAGAGGATGACCTCGATGTCGCGCGTGCCTCCGCCAAATACCGGCAGCGCTTCGGTCTCACCCTTGGCCACGCGTTGTGCCTGATCGCCGTACTCCTCGAGGCTCAGATAGAACACCTCGGCTCCGGTCGCGGATGCGCGAACCGACGCGTTGGCGTGGAGGCTGACGAAGAGGTCCGCCTTGTTGTTGTTGGCGACCGCCGCGCGCTCGTCGAGATCGACGGTCGCGTCAGCGTCGCGCGTCAGGATCACGCGCACGCCCAGCCGGGCTTCGAGCGCGGACTTCAGCCGCCGCGCCACGCTGAGCGTGACGTGTTTTTCAAGCGTGCCGCCGGGCCCGTGCGCGCCATCTTCGGTGCCGCCGTGGCCGGCGTCGACAACGATCGTCCGGATGCCGCCGGAAGGGGGGAGGTCGAGGACCGGCGGCGGAGTCGTCGCCGGGGCCGTTGGCGGTAGAGCGGCAGTCGGAGCTGGGGCGGTCGTCACCGCGATGAGGTCGATGACGATGCGGCCGGCGCCGCGATCGCCGGGAAGATCCGACGACCGGAACGATCCAAACCGCGGACCGAGGTCGATGACGAGGCTCGCCGCGTCTGCCGGCCGGATGTTTTGCATCAGATCGGGCGCCGACGGAGCGGGAAGTGCGGCGTCGAGCGCCTCGGCCTCGAACTTGATGGTGAGGCGGGTGCCTTCCTGCGCGATTGAGTGCGGCGTCGGCGGCGCCACGTCGAGCGTCAGCCGCGCGATCGGCCCGATCACTTCGATGCTTCCGGCGATCCGCGGCACACGCACGTTGCCGACGAGAATCAGCCGCGACGGTTTCCGCAACTCGAGCGGGGTGCCCATCGCGGCGGACAGCGCGCGCGGGACGAAGTCAACCGGGACGAACCAGGAGCGCCCGTCGCGCGCCGGCGGCGCGGGCAGCGAAATCAACCGCCCGCCGACCGACGCGAGGCTCTGGCCGGGCGTCAGCACGATCGACTGCGTGCGCGCGGTGACGGTCAATCCGCCGGCCAACGAGTCTTCGCGCACCGTCAGCTCGAAGAGTTTCGTCAGGTCATCGAGCGCGAACATCTCCTGACCACTGATGAGCCTGGTGGCGAGAGGACGCCGTCCTTCAGCGGACAGCACGGTGTAGGGGGCCGGTGTGGGCGGCGCCTGCGCGCCAATCGACCCAAGCGCGACGAGCAGCGCGCCGGTTCGTAGTGAGAACACGACGCTTCAATGATACCCGCATTCCGGCGTTCGGCGGTCGGTGCTCGGAAGACCTTCGAGCGTGTTTCGAAGCCTTTTCTCAGACCAAACGCGGAGCGCCGAGAGCCGACCGTTCGTTCTGCGCTCTGGCCTCTTCAATCAACTCCACGTTCCGTTCGTACAGACAGATCCGCGCGCGGCGCGCCGGCACGCATACTCGGCGGATAGCGGTGCGCCGCGTAGACCGGGTAGGCCTCGGTCCGCAGATGAGCCAACATGTGGTGGCCACGTCGCGTCGCGCGTTCGTGACGCAGCGACGTGATGTCGAGAGCCGCCACGACAATCCGTTCGCCTGGACCTGGTGACGCCTCGGCGAGCATCCTTCCGTCAAAGTCGACGAGTTGGCTCCCGCCAGGCCACGAGTACGGCGGATAGTGGCGCAGGCTCGCGCCCTGGTTGGCCGCGACGACATACGCGGTGTTCTCGAGCGCTCGGCAGCGGTTGACGATCGTCCACCAGTTCATCGGCTCAGTGGCGCCCCACGGGTCCATGTAGGCCGAGACCCGGACCAGTACCTCAGCGCCGTTCGCCGTCAACTGGCGGATCGCCTCGGGGAACAGCCAGTCGTAGCAGATCGCGCAGCCGATCCGGCCGATCGGCGTGTCGGCCACCGGAAACAGCGGTTCGTCGTAGCCCTCGAGATCGTGCGGGCTCGAGTGGACCTCGTAAGGGATCCACGTGTTCACCTTCCGGTACTTATACAGGAGGCCCTCGGGTCCAATCAGGCACGTCGTGTTGAAGACGACCCGTGGCCATCGCGCATCGACTTCGATCATCGATCCGCTCTGGATATAGATCTGGTGCCGCCGCGCGGCACGCGCGAGGCGATCGGTGTGCTCGTTGGGAATCGGCACGGCCAGCCGGTCCAGCAACTCGGCGACCGTAGCGTACACGGGCGCGGCGTGGGCGAACTCCGGAAACACGACCAGGCGAACCGGCAGGAACGGCGCGCTTCCGGCCACCGCTGCGTCGATCATCTCCAGCATGCGGTCGGTGTTCGCGCGCATCTCGCTGCGATCCCTGGGGTTCGGCAAATCCGTCTGGCATGCGGCGGCAGCGTAGCGGATGGGCTCCATAGCGTTTCTAGAGGCTAGTTATCTCACAAAACTGGAAAGCCGAACGCGCCGACGGCCATTGCTCACGATGAGCACGATGACCTGATGAACACGAAGAATTTCCTTTGCAATCCATCGTGAACATCGTGGCATCGTGTTCATCGTGTTGCCGTGCTTCGTGGCTGCGTTGGTCACGCTCCGCCTAGCGGTCGAGGTTCTCATCCAATGACGGGATACTGCGTGGCACGATTCGCGTGTTGTAGCGCTCGATGTAGTCACGGTGCGCCGGCGTCGACGGGTAGGTTTCAGGCGCGACGTACGGATACTGCGTCATGCCATGAAACGGCAGTGGCAGCAGCTCGTCCGGGCTCGCGGAGCTCAGATTCATTTCCTTACTGAACCCGTCGGCGTAGAGAAGGAACGTGCGCGTCCACCCATCGGACAACGCCGGCAGCGCGGACGCGTCGAAGCTCAGGGCGATTTCATCACCAGCACGCGAGACAACAAACATGTCGTCGCTTCGCAGGAGCAACGGGCCGACGTCGCCTTCGCGAGTGTAGCGGCCGGGCAATAGTTTCCACGGCGATCGCGGCGAGACACGCGCGTAGTCGTAGCCGTAGGGCTCACGGCCATCAGGCGTGGTTTCCGCCGAGAAGCCGCGCCACCGGAGATCGGCAGCCACCGGATCGAGCCGTGAGATCGTGTACGGCGCTTTCCCGTCGGACGTATCGACGAGGACCTGGTCCCAGTAAATCCGCATCGTGGTCCTGATCCGGACCTCGCGCGCGCTCGAAGGAATCGCACCGCTCAGATCGACGGCGACCGTCTGCGGCCGTCCGACCGGCATCCCGATATCGGCGATGGCGACGGACCAGCGTCCATCAGGTCCCTTGGCCTCGAGCGACGGCGGGAGCAGTTGCAGGCCCGCCTGGTGCGCCGCCACGTTGTCGCCAGAGAACGCATAGTCGGTCCATCCCGTCATCAGCAGCACCCGTCGTCCGGCAGGCCCGGGAGGCGGCAACGTCAAGGTGAGCGTGTGTTCGGCTGCGTAGCCGCGAACGCGTTCGAGGCTGAATCCATCCGGATACTGACGATCGATGCTCCTGATCCGGTCGAGCACGTCTCGACCAGCCTGGTCGGTCGCGGCTGAAGGCGGTTGCGGCTGCTGGGCCGTATACAGCTTGAACGGTTGCGGCTCAGGGACGAGACCTTCGTTGGGGTGCACGTCGATGCCGAGCGGATGGTCGACGGCGACGAGCTGCACGCGATCGAGGAACAGCGATTCTTCAAGCTCGTTGGTAATCCTCAACTCGTACCGCCCGTTCCTGGCGCGAAGCCGGTCTGGAGCGATGCGGACGTACTCGTCGGGGTCGGGTGTGTTGCGCGCGCCTGGCGCCAGCCAGTACCCCATCTCGCCGCCGCCAAGGAAATCGGTGATGAACTCGAACCGCTCACCATTCCACGTATACAGGTATGGACACGACGAGGGTTTCCGATCGAGCTCTTCGAGCTTCAGCACGCCTTTCAAGGCATCGGCCGGCGTGGCCCCGCCGGTCTCTGCCTGGAGGATCCCCGACGGCCAGAGCACGCGCACGACGTCGGCGCCGTCGCGATCGCCGAGACCGAAGCGGATGTCGGCTGGCGCCGGGGCCGGTGTCGCGGCGTAGGTTTCGTGCTGCTGCCTGAGGCTCCCGGCTCGCATCTCGATCTTCGCGCCGACGGCCGAGCGGTTGCTGACGCGCGACGTCAGTCGTACGGTCAGCGTCCGGACACTGGACTTGCCCTGGTTGCGCCAGACCACCAGGCCCGATGGCGCGCGCGCGACGATGTCGACGCGGCCGTCGCCATCCAGATCGCCGGTTGCGAGCGACGTGGCATCGGCGAGCGACGTGGACATGGCCGGCGGAATGGCCCTCGCGGTGACGTCGCTCCATTCGCGGCCGAGGTTCCGAAGCAGCCGAGGTCCGCGCGCTGTGAGGAGGAACAGATCGATCAAGCCATCGCTGTCGTAGTCGATGAACTGCGCGGCGCGGGCATCGGCGGTTTCGGCCGGCGCGGGAGCTGTCGTGAAACGCCCCAGGCCGTCGCTTGACGCCATCAGGCCGACGGCGTTTCGCCGCGGGAAGAAGACGTCCGGATAGCCATCCTTATTTACGTCGCCGATCGCAGCCATCGCCGCAGCGTCGGTTGACGTGAGCCCGACGTCGCTCGCGACGTCGCGAAACGTGCCGTCGCGGAAGTTGCGGAAGAGCAGCGCATTGCCCGTGGCCGGGACCAGCAGGAGATCGATATCGCGCCGGTTGTCGTAGTCGGTCGGGACGACTGCTGACATCGGCCTCGCCACACCGAGTCCAGACGTCGACGTGATGTCGGTAAACCGGCCGTTGCCGTTATTGCGCAGCAGTTGCGTGCCGGATGGGCTGGCGGCGTCGCCGGACCCGCTGGCGACAAAGAGATCGAGGTCGCCATCGTGATCGGCGTCGAGCCAGGCGGCCGACGTTGGCGCGCCGGCCGTCGGGCCCAGTTCGGCCGAGGCGGTGACGTCGACAAAGCCGCCAGTCGGATTGCGCCGCAGGAGGCTGACGCCGCCAGGACGGAGGATCAGGAGGTCAGCATGTCCGTCGTTGTCGTAGTCGCCAGCCAGCGCACCGGTCGCTTCGCCGGCCGCGGTGCTGCCCAGCATCTCGGCAGTCACGTCAGCAAAGCGGCCGTCAGTGTTTCTCCAGAGGCGCACGCCTGTCCGGCTGCCGTCCGCGAGATCGAGATCGCCGTCGCCATCCAGATCAAACGTCGCGACACGTCCCGCAGCAGGTCCGCTGGAGGCAGCCGCGGATTGCACACTCGCCGTGGCATCCGTGAACGACACATCAGGCACTCGGGTGTCGACGAGCGGTGCCTCAGCTCCTGTCGAGGTGATGGCCTCGGCGTAGCGGCCCTGCTCGAGGTAGGTTTGGGAATAAGTAATCGCGTAACTGCTCTCGCTGAGTTTCTGGAAGCTGGCCATCGCCGCGCGGCCTTCGTCTCCATGGCCGCCGAGGATCAGGGTGTTGGCCAGGCCATAGGCGGCCGTTGCGTTGTACGGCGCGGCATCCATCGCGCGCCGAAACGCCTCGATGGCCTCAGGAAACCGGCGCTCCTGCCGGTACAGCTGGCCCAGGTTGATGGCGGTACCGGCATCGCGCGGATCCATGCGCTGCACGCGCCCGAACGCCTCGAGTGCTTCATCGGTTCGCCCCGCGCCACGGGCGATGAGGCCAAGCAGGTAATCCGGCTGCGGGCGATCGGGAAGGTCGGCGCGGGTCGCTTCGATTTCGCGACGTGCCGACTCAGGATCGCCGCCATAGAACAGGGCGATGCCAAGGTTCAGGCGCGCAATCGACAGGCGCGGATCGATCTCGAGCGCTCGGCGAAAAGCCGCCACCGCCGCCCCGAAGTCGTATTGTTCCAGCCGCGTCACGCCGATGTTGTTAGAGCGGTAGGCGTCTTCGCGCGCGGTGACGGCGCGGGACGGCGTGGGCTGCGATGCCGCAGCCGCGACGAGCGCGATTGCGGCGCAGGCGACGAGCCCAGACGTGCGGAAAGTCAGGCGTGCGCTCACGGTTCCTTGATCAATTCCATTGAAGCTACGCCATGATTGGCTTGCCTCGCCAAACGTGTCAAATCCCGCGGCGCGCGCCTCGCGGTTCGCATCTCGTTTTTCAGATACTCTTCCCTCGTGCCGCCAGGCTCTCAACACCGTCGCTCTCCGACGCCGGGCCTCTTGATTGGCCTCATCCTGACGCTCGCGGCCGTCGTCGCATACTCGCTCTACATCGAGCGCCAGATTATCGGCTTGCGGGCGCTCCAGAGTGGCCTGGTCGAACGGAATCGCAAGGATTCGCTGCAGCTTCTGCGCATTCAGAACAATCTGAACCAGCTGGGGCTGGCGATGCGCGACATGCTGGATGACGACCGCGCCTACCCGATGGTGGCCTGGTCCAAGCAGTTCGAGCGCATCAGGGGAGACCTCGACGACGCCCTGGCCCGGCAGGCGGACCTCGCGACGGCGAGCCGCGCGCCAGCCGATCGGGATCGGCTGTCTGATTCGCTGGCGCAGTTCTGGGGCGCGGTCGATCGCACGTTCGCGCTGGCCGCCGATGGGCATGAGGATGCGGCGCGCGCGCAAGTCTCGGTGTCGCTGCAAGCATGGCAGGCCGCGCTGAGCACATCAGTGGCGCGCCTCCTTATCGAGAACAACGAGGCCGAAGAGCAGACGGCGCAGCGCGTCGAGGCGATCTACGATCAGGTTCAGCGCCAGGTCTATTGGTTCCTCACCGCCACGCTGGTGGCAATTGCCGCGACGAGCTTGTATGTGATTCGCGCCAACCGGCGGCTGTTCGCCGAGATGGCGTCGCTCTCCGACGGCCGTCGCGAGCTCGCCCAGCAGCTCATCGCCACGCGCGAATCGACGTTGCGGCACTTGTCGCGCGAGCTGCACGACGAAGTCGGCCAGATTCTGACGGCGATCGGCTCAATGCTCGGCCGGGCCCAGAGGCAGACGCCCGACGGCTCGGCGCTCCGCGGCGACCTGCGAGAGATCGGCGAAATGGCGCAAGGCACGCTCAACAGCGTGCGAAGCTTGTCACAGACACTGCACCCATCGATCCTCGACGAGCTCGGCCTCGAAAGCACGTTCGACTGGTATCTCGGGACCGTCGAGAAGCAGCTGGGGATTGCGGTCTCGTACGATCGGACCGGCGCCGTTGTGCCGGTGGATACGACGATCGGCATTCACGTCTACCGCGTCCTGCAGGAAGCGCTCAGCAACGTGGCCAGGCACTCCGGGGCCGACCGGGCCTGGGTTCGCCTGCGCTACCTTCCGGGCGCGCTCGAGCTCGAGGTGGAGGATCATGGTTCAGGTCTGGGCGCACGTACATCCCGCCGTGGACTCGGGCTGATTGCCATGCGCGAGCGGGCCGAGCTCGTCGGCGGTACGATCGAGTTCGCGCGCCCCAGCGAAGGCGGCACGCTGGTTCGGCTGCGTGTTCCTCTCGAGGAGCCGGAAGCGCTCGACGCCAATCCTAGTTTGAGGACGAACGATGGATAAGATCACCGTGCTGCTGGCTGACGATCACCATCTGGTGCGCCGCGGCTTTCGCCGGATTCTCGAAGACGACCCGGAGCTGGCGGTCGTCGGGGAAGCCAGCGACGGGGAAGAGGCCATTCGGATGGCGCTCAGCCTCAGTCCGCGTGTCGTCGTGATGGACTGCGCCATGCCTGGCACGAGCGGCCTCGTGGCGACGAGGCGAATCCTCGAAGCGCGCGACGACGTGGCGATCCTGATGCTCAGCATGCACGCCGAGCAGACGCTCGTCTCGCAGGCGCTCGCGGCGGGCGCGCGTGGCTACATCCTCAAGAACGCTCTGGACCTCGATCTTGCCTCGGCAGTGAAGAAAGTTGCGGCAGGCGAGACCGTCCTCGACCCGACGGTGACGCCGGCGACGGCGCTCAAAGGCGAGCGCAATCATGGCCTCAGCGCGAGAGAGCTTGAAGTCCTTCAACTCATCTGCCAGGGACACTCGAATCGCGCCATTGCCGCGCGGCTCAATCTGAGCGTCAACACCGTGAGCGTCCATCGCGCGAACATCATGGGACGGTTGGGCGTGCACAAGACCGCCGAGTTGGTGGTGTACGCGCTTCGGCATGGGCTCGTCGGCCCACTATGAACCGTCGCGATTTCATCCGTCGCATGGGTTCGGGCGCGGCGACGGCGCTCGTAGTGCCCGAGGTGCTGGCGGCTCAACAGCAGCGAGCGCCGGCGATACGTCTGGCAGATGTCACGGCAGCCGCGGGCCTGCAGTTTCGCCACAACAGCGGCGCCTTCGGCGGCAAGCTCCTGCCCGAAACGATGGGCGCCGGTTGCGCGTTCCTCGATTACGACTCTGACGGCTGGCAGGATGTGCTGCTCGTCAACGGCATGGACTGGCCAGGGCACAAACGGGAGCGCTCGACCTTGCGCCTCTATCGCAACAACCGCAACGGCACGTTTGCCGACGTGACGCGGGCCGCCGGCCTCGACATCGAGCTCTACGGGATGGGCGTCGCCGTCGGCGACTGGAACAACGACGGCTTCCCCGATCTGCTCGTGACCTGTGTCGGACAGAACCGGCTGTTCCGCAACACCGGCAAGGGAACGTTTGTGGACGTCACCAAGACGAGCGGCCTCGGCGGCCGGTCGGCCTTCAGCACGTCCGCGCTCTGGTTCGACTTCGACCGCGATGGTCTGCTCGATCTGTTCGTGTGCAACTACGTCAGGTGGTCGGCCGAGCACGATGTCTTCTGCAGCGCCGACGGCAAGCAGAAGTCGTACTGCACGCCTGAAGCGTACCGCGGCGATACGTGCTGGCTGTTCCGCAACCGTGGGAACGGCACGTTCGAGGACGTCACCGCCACAAGCGGCATCTTCGACTCGAGCTCGAAGTCGCTCGGAGTCGCGATGCTCGACGACGATCAGGATGGCTGGCCGGATCTGATGATCGCCAACGATACGCAACCGAACAAGCTGTACCGCAACCTCCGCAACGGTACGTTCAAGGAAGTTGGCGTCCAGGCGGGCGTCGCGTTCAGCGCCGACGGACGGGCCCGCGCCGGCATGGGGATCGACGCGGCCGACTTCGACAATTCCGGCCGGATGGGCGTTGCCGTCACCAACTTCGACAACGAGATGGTCGGACTCTATCGTTCGCTCGGTCCAGGGTTGTACGAGGACGTGGCGAAAGCCGCGGGGGTCGGCCTGGCGTCACGAAACCGGCTCGGCTTCGGCTGCCTGTTCGTGGACCTCGACCTCGACGGGGCGGTCGATCTCGTCATCGCCAACGGTCATATCGACGAGGCGGTGCGGACGATGCGGACGGGCGCCGGCCATGCGCAGCCGCCGCTCCTGTTCCAGAACCTCGGCACCGGCAAATTCCAGGACGTCGCTGCCGCTGCTGGCGACGAGTTCGCGCGCCCGCGTGTCGGCAGGGGGCTCGCGTACGGCGATTTCGACCGCGACGGTGACCTCGATCTGCTGATGACGACCAACAATGGTCCTGCCGTCCTCTTCCGCAACGATCAGGCGTCGGGCAACCGCAGCGTCAGGTTCACGCTCGTCGGGACCAAATCGAATCGTGACGGCATTGGCGCTCGGGTGCGGCTGTTCCTCGGCGGCACGTCGCAGTCGCGGATGGTCAAGACCGGGTCGAGCTACCTCTCCCAGTCGGAGCTTCCGGTGACGTTCGGGGTTGGAAGGCGCGACGCCGTCGATCGGGTGGTGATCGACTGGCCGAGCGGTCGGACGGAGGAGTTCAAGGGCGTTCAGGCTGGCCGTTCCTACGAGTGCACCGAGGGCAAGGGCATCGGCCCGGTCCGGTAACCCCGAGCGCCAGAAGCCATCTCATAAATGCTGTCACGACACCACGTTGCAACACGATGCTCACGATGACACGATGTTCACGATGGATCTGTAGAGAGGCACTCTTCGTGTTCATCGGGTCATCGTGTTCATCGTGAACCTTGGCCGTCGGCGCGTTCAGCTTTGCCCTGGTTATGAGATCTAGTGCTTCCATACTATTGCTGCCACAACCGGCACGTCCTTACAGTGCGCCGATGGCGCATATCAAGCTTCCTGACGGCTTGCCGGGTATCCGGGGGCTCCTGACCTACAGCCCGGCGACAGCGAAGCCGATCGGCGAACTCGCTGAAGTGCTCCTGCGCGGTCCAAGCACGCTGACGCGCGCGGAACGAGAGCTGATCGCCACGCACGTGTCGTTCAGGAACGAGTGTCACTATTGCCAAAGCGTACACGGCGCTATCGCGGCCGAGTACATGGGGGGCGCACCGGTCGACTACGTTCTCGTCGACCACGTGAAGAAGGACGCCGAGAGTGCTGAGATATCCGCGAAGATGAAGGCGCTGCTCGCGATCGCCGGTCACGTGCAGCAGAACGGCAAGCACGTGACGGCAGAGGACGTCGCCCGAGCGCGGCAGGAGGGTGCGACCGACCAGGAAATTCACGACGTCGTCCTGATTGCGGCCGCGTTCTGCATGTTCAATCGCTATGTCGACGGCCTTGGAACCTGGCAGCCGAGGAACCCGGTGTTCTACACGGAGGCCGGCAAAAGGACAACGGAACTGGGCTACGTCAATCGGGACTACTCGACGCCGGTTCGAGAATGACGCCTCTACGGAAGCTCTGGGTGGTGCTTGCCTTGACGCTCGCCGTCGGGGCCGGGCTCGCCAGCTACGTTGCGGTCAAGCGGCGCGCTGGGCTTCCGTCGCCGGGTTCGGAGGCGTACGAGCAGACCACGCGCCGGTTCTTCCGCGGCCTGGCGGCGCTGCAGGTGGGCCTGGTCGACGCTGCCAAGCAGGAGTTCACGCAGGCGACGGCCCTTGCGCCGGGCGAGCCCGCGTCGTGGGCGAACCTGGGGCTGGCGCACTTGCGGCTCGGTGAATTCGACGCCGCAGGACCGGTGCTCGAACGCGCAGCGGCCCTTTCACCCTCGTCGAGCGAGGTCCGGTTTCTGATCGGCCGGCTCGAAACGTCACGCGGACGGCGTGACGAGGCGATCGCCGAGCTCCGCCGCGCTGTCGAGCTCGACCCTCGAAGTCTTTACGCTCGCACGGCGCTCATTCAGGAGGTCGAGAACGCCGCCGGGGCTGATGCCGACGCCGAGGCGCAGCGCCTGCTCGAAGAGCTGTTCTCGCTTCAACCCGAGAACCCCGCGGTGCTCGTCGAGCGTGCCAGGCTCGCCGCCAAGCGCGGCGACGCGGCGATGGTAAGGGACTCGGTCAGCCGGCTCGAGAAGTTCGTTGGCGGCTGGCCTCCTGAAGTCGTGGAGCGATACCGGGCCCTGCAGCAGACGCTCGGCGCGGGGAATGCGTCCGACACAACGCGTGCGATCGCGTTTCTTCGCAATGTCCTCGCGCGCGTGCCCACGTTCCGCGAGAGTCGTCAGCTGGTGACGCCATCGGCCGAGCTCATTGCCGAGCCGTTTACACGCTTCCTGCGGCTGGCGACGCCCATCGCGACACCGTCCGCTGCAGACACCGCGCTCGCGTTTACACCCGAGATCATCGGCGGCGCGCCGACGTCGCTCAGTGCGCTGGCGGCTTTTTCGCTCGACGGCGAGCAGCGTCCGGTCCTGTTCGCCACCGATCCTCAGCAGGTGCATCGGCTGGAACCAGCGGCGGCATCGCCGCCGTTTCCGGGAGTCGCGGCGGGCATCACGAGCCTGCTCGCACTCGACTGGAATCACGATTTCAGGATGGACCTCGTCGCCGCAGGCCCAGCTGGCGTGCGCCTGTTCATCCAGTCCGCTGACGGCGCGTTCACCGACGAGACGTCGCGCGCCTCGGGAGCCGGCGGGCCGGCCGCGGTGGATGCGACAGGAGTCTGGGCCGCCGACGTCGAGATGGACGGTGACCTGGACATTGTCGTTGGTGTTCGCGCGGCGACGACGATTGTGCTCAGGAACAACGGCGATGGGACGTGGCGGCCGCTCCAGCCGTTTCCCGACGCGACCGGCGTTCGGGCCTTCGTGTGGGGCGACATCGACGGCGATGGCGATCCCGATGCGGCAGCGATCGACGAGAGCGGTGCACTTCAGGTGTTCGCCAACCTCCAGGCTGGACAGTTCAAGCGGTTGGCGGGCCCCCCGAGCCGCGAGAAAGGCTATCTGGCTCTCGCCATCGGAGACGTCAACGCCGACGGCGCACTTGACCTCGTCACGCTCGAGACCCTCGGGGCGATTCGACGCGCGTCGCTCGTCTCCCAAAGGTGGAACCAGGAGCCGTGGACCGCGTGGCCGGAACTGGAGCCAGGAAAGTCTTCGAGTCCGGCGCGGCTATTTCTTGCCGATCTCGACAACAACGGCGCCCTCGATCTCGTGGTGTCCGGTCCGGCTCCTACGGCCATCTGGCTGTCGAAAGAAAGTCGAACGCTCCAGCGGTTGAATACTCTCATCGACGCCGACATCTGGAACGTTCTCGACTTGTCCGCTGACGGTCAACTCGACCTCGTTGGATTGTCAGGAGGTCGCGCGGTGCGCTTGAACGGCCGGGGGACGCGCGGGTATCACCATCAGGTCGTTCGTCCACGCGCGCAGACGGCGGCTGGCGACCAGCGGATCAACTCGTTCGGCATCGGCGGGGAAGTCGAAGTGAGATCGGGGTTGTTGGTCCAAAAACAAACGATTGCCGCGGCAACCGTCCACGTTGGGTTGGGCACACGCACGAGCATCGATGTGACGCGCATCGTCTGGCCGAACGGCGTGTTCCAGGCCGAGTTCGATCCAGCCGTCGATCGACCGATCGTCGCGCAGCAGCGGCTCAAGGGATCGTGCCCGTGGATCTTTGCCGACGATGGGAACGGGATGCGGTTCGTGACAGATTTTCTGTGGCGATCGCCGCTCGGGTTGCGGATCAACGCGCAGGATACTGCCGGCGTCACGCAGACCGAGGATTGGGTGAAGATCCGCGGCGATCAGCTCGTCGCGCGCGATGGCGCATACGACGTGAGGATTACCGCGGAGCTGTGGGAAACCCATTTCGTGGATCACGTAGCGCTGATGGTGGTCGATCGGCCCGAGGAGATCGCGGTGTTCGTCGACGAAAGGTTCGCGCGCGAGTCGCCGGCGCTGGCGGTCCGGGCGACGCGTCCCGTTCAGCCGGTCACGCACGCCTGGGATGAGACCGGTCGCGACGTGACCGATCTCGTCAGCCGGCAGGACGGGCGCTATCTGGGCACGTTCGAGCGCGGCCGCTATCAAGGTGTGGCCGTCGATCATTTCGTGGAATTCGAGCTCGGCGCTGAGGTCTCTCAGCATGCGCCGACGTGGCTCGTCGCTCACGGGTTCGTGTATCCGACCGACAGCAGTATCAACGTGGCGATTGCTCAGGGCGAGCAGCAAAAACCTCGCGGGCTGTCCCTGGAAGCACAGGATGCCACCGGCCGTTGGATCGTCGTGGCGCCGGATCTCGGGTTTCCGGCTGGAAAGAACAAGACGATCCTGATCGATCTCGGTCGCGTCGCGCGCGCCGGCGTTTCGGGTGCGCGCCGGTTGCGGCTGAGGACCAATCTGGAGATCTACTGGGACTCACTCGGATTTGCCATCGGGGTGGGCGATGCGCCGATCAAGAGCCTGCGGCTCGATCCGGCACGGGCCGACCTCGCGTATCGAGGTTTTTCGGTAACCCGGAGCGAGAAGCGTGACGAGCCCGAAATCCCGATCTACGATCGGATCGCCAACACGGTCCAGCGCTGGCGTGACCTGGTCGGCTACTACACGAAGTTTGGCGATGTCCGCGAGCTCCTGGCCGGCGTCGACGATCGGTACGTGATCATGAACGCGGGTGACGAGTTGCGGCTGGCGTTCTCAGCCTTGCCACCACCGCCGAAGGGCTGGGCCAGGGATTTCGTGCTCATCGGCGACGGCTGGGTCAAGGACGGCGACTTCAACACCAGCTTCTCGAAGACCGTACTGCCGCTTCCAGCCCACGGAAGTCCCGACTACAAGGCCGCAACGGCGACGCCGACACTCGAAGAGGATCCGGTGTATCAACGCCATCGCGATGATTGGCAGACTTTCCATACTCGGTTTGTATCGCCCGACGCGTTTCTCGCCGGGCTGGCGATGGCAGGGAATGCGAGGCATCGATGACTCGCGCTAACCCCCACGGTTGTCACTGGGAAAGCTTCTCACCGCGGAGGGCGCTGAGAACGCAGAGAAACCACTTAGATGTCTCTGCGGCCTCTGCGTGCTCAGCGGTGAAATGCTTTTTGCACGCGAGGAATGTCACATGAGCCGCCAGCGCGCGCTCTGGGTGGTGTGGACGATGCTGTTGGTGGCATCGCTGGCCGCGGTCGTGGCGCTCAACCGCTCGACGGCCCGTGTGCGCGCGAGCGACGTGAATCGAGAAGATGTCGCGCGCCACGGCTTTCGACTCGAGGAATCGGCCACGCGCGTGGGGATCGATTTCGTGCACCAGGCGCCGACGTTCGACAAGCGTCTCGATCACATCATGCCGCAGATCGCCGCGATGGGTGCGGCAGTCGCCGTCGGCGACTTCGACCGCGACGGGTGGCAGGACCTCTACGTCACGAACAGCGCCGAGGGCAGCCTCAATCGCCTCTACCGCAACAAGGGCGACGGAACGTTCATCGATGTCGCTGGAGCGATGGGTGTGGCCGACGTCAACCGCGCCGGCACCGGCGTGTCGATGGGCGCCCTTTGGGGCGACTTCGACAACGATGGCTACGAGGATCTGTTTCTCTACAAGTACGGCCGGCCCGAGCTGTTCCGAAACGACGGTGGACGGGGTTTCGTGCGGGTGTCTGAACGCGCCGGCTTCCCAGCCTGGGTCAACGCCAACGCGGCGATCTGGTGGGACTACGATGCCGATGGGTGGCTCGATCTGTTTGTCGCGGGCTACTGGTCCGAGGATATCGATCTCTGGCACTTGAAGACCACGCGCATCATGCCCGAGAGCTTCGAGTACGCGGAGAATGGCGGGCGCAAGTACGTATTCCGGAATCGCCACGATGGTACGTTCGAGGAGACCTCGGCGGCGCTCGGGATCCAGTCGCGGCGTTGGACTCTAGCCGCGGCGGCCGCCGATCTCTCTGGAACCGGGTATCCGGATTTGTTTCTCGCCAACGACTACGGGATTGCCCAGCTCTATACCAACCAG
This sequence comes from uncultured Acidobacteriota bacterium, assembly GCA_963773005.1. Lineage (GTDB taxonomy): Bacteria > Acidobacteriota > Vicinamibacteria > Vicinamibacterales > 2-12-FULL-66-21 > DATBJJ01. Next base: position 60,605 of record CAVYZR010000004.1, on the reverse strand, counting down.
GGCGGCCGGAAGTTCGTGGAGGTCGGTCCGGAGAGTGGCGTTGGCCGCACGCCGAAAAGCGGCATGAACGCGTCCGTCGGCGATATCTTCAACGACGGCCGGCTATCGATTTACAAGACGAATATCTCCGAACCCGGCGTGCTGGTGCAGGCAAACGATCTGTGGGTGCCCAAGGCGCGCGCCGCAGGCGCAGGGCTCGAGTTCGAGAATCTCGCGTCGACGCTCGGCGTCGACCTCGGCGGCTGGAGCTGGGGCGCGCAGTTCGGTGACTTGAACAACGATGGCACGCTCGATCTGTACCTCGTCAACGGTTATGTGTCGGCTGGCGAGCGCACCAGCTACTGGTACGACTTCGCGGAGATTGCCGTCGGCCACAAGCGGATCATCGCCGACGCCAGCAACTGGCCGCCGATGCGAGGACGGAGCCTGTCCGGGTATCAGCAAAAACGGTTGTGGCTAAACGACGGCGCAGGCCGGTTCTCCGAGGTCGCGCAGGACGTCGGCGCACGCGACACGCATGACGGGCGCGCGGTCGCCCTCGCGGATTTGTCGAACCGCGGCACCCTCGACGTGATTGTCGCGAATCAGCGCGGCCCGCTCCTCGTGTATGCCAACACGGTCAGCCCGGGCAGGCACTGGATTGCATTCGAGCTCGAGGGCACCGCCAGCAATCGCAGCGCGATCGGCGCCCGCGTGGAAGTCGAGTGGAACGGCCAGCGGCAAGTGCAGGAGGTCAGCGGCGGGAGCGGCTTCAGCGCCCAGAATCAGCGCCGGCTCCACTTTGGTCTCGGATCGACCGCCGAGGTCGGTAAAGTCACGATTCGGTGGCCCTCGGGTCGCACCGAAACTATTGAACGGCCCGCGGCCGACCGTCTTCATCGCGTGAAGGAATCCCGGTGATGAAGCTCGATAACCGGTTGCTGCCGCCGATCCTCATCACGTGCATCCTGGTCACGGCGCACCTCAATTTCGGCATCCTCGAAGCGTACGAGCGGACCGCCCTCGCCATCGTCACGGCCATCGGCGCCGAGCTCGCCCTAGGGCGGATCACGTACGGCACGTGGCTGCACCCGGCGAGCGCCTACATCTCTGGCATCAGCGTCGGCATCCTGGTCAGATCGCCGTTTCTCTGGCCGTACTTCTTTGCGAGCCTGATTTCGATCCTCTCAAAGTATGTGCTGAAGGTGAACGGCCGGCACTTGTGGAACCCGTCGAATCTTGGCGTCAGCGCCGTGCTCTTCCTCGCGCCGCAAACGGTGTCGCTCCTCAGTATCCAGTGGGGCAACAACCTGTGGCCGATGGCGGTCATCTGGCTGCTGGGATTCGTGATCGTCTGGCGTGTCGGCCGCCTCCACGTCAGCGCCTCCTATGTCGTCGCGTTTGTCGTGTTCGCGTTCGTTCGCAGCGCCATCACTGGCAATCCATGGCAGTCGACGCTCGCGCCAATTACCGGCCCGATGTATCAGCTCTTCATTTTCTTCATGGTGACGGACCCCAAAGTCGCCGTCCGGCCTCGGTGGGGTCAGATCGTGGTCGTCGTTGCGGTTGCGTTCGTGGAAATGTTGCTGCGCCTCAACGAGGTCATCTACGCGCCGTTTTATGCCCTGTTCCTGGTCGGACCTTCAGCGCTTCTGATTGAGATGGCTCACGGAGCGTGGCTCAAGGCTCAAGGCTCAGGGGTCAGAAACGCAGCGGCTCAAGGCTCAGGGCTCAAGGCTCAGGTAGAATCGGCTCAGGACTCAAGGCTCAAGGCTCAGGTAAAACCCTAGAGAATCGCTCTCCAGGGTTTTGCCTGAGCTCTCAGCCTTGCGCCTGAGCCTAGTTCGTTTACGTTATTGCCCGCTCCGGCCGGGCCTCGAATAATGTCGTTTTAGGCAGCAAAAGGACCGATCTTCGGAGGACCGCGAAGCATGCAGGCAGTGCACGCCGGAGCCTACCCGTCGGGTCATAGCGCGCCGTTCATCGAGCGGCTGAATGCCGAGTGGCACGAGGTGGCTCTCCGCACGTTCATGGTGATCGTGCTGGCGCACTGGGGCGAGCACCTCACGCAGGCGTTTCAGATCTACGCGCTTGGCTGGCCTGTTCCAGCATCGCGCGGCATTCTCGGGCACTTCTTTCCCTGGCTCGTGAAGTCGGAAACGCTTCACTACGGATACGCGCTGGTCATGCTCGTCGGCCTGTTCGTGCTGCGGAATGGCTTCACGGACGTCAAGGAGCGCCGGTGGTGGACGATCGCGCTCGGGATCCAGTTTTTCCACCACATCGAACACGGGCTGCTGCAGATTCAGGCCCTCACCGGACACAATTTCTTCGATCGCCCGGTCCCAACGAGCCTCGTTCAGCTCTGGGTTCCGCGAGTGGAACTGCACCTCTTCTACAACACGATCGTCTTCATTCCGATGGTGATCGCGATGTACTACCACCTGTTCCCGACCGAGCCCGCCGCGACACCGAAGTGCACGTGCGCGCTGCATCGTCGGGCGGGTGCTGCCGCCTGAAAACAGGCTGGTGGCGACGCGCTCTGAAGCGACCTGTCGCCTTCCTGACGTTCGGTTGCCTCCTCTGGTCCGCGTGCGGACGAACCGTTGGTCCCGCTGATGAAGTAGTGGCCGAGTTGAAGATGATGCCGCTGGCGCCGGTCGTCGATGAAGAGGCGCATGCGGAGATCACGCTTCGCAATCGGACAGGGCAGCCCGTCCGCGGGGCGACACTCCGTGTCGAAGCACACATGTCCCACCCGGGGATGGCACCCGTCATCGAGGGCGCGCGGGAAGAGAGCGACGGCGTCTATACGGTCCGCCTGCGCCTGACGATGGCTGGAGAGTGGATTCTGTTCGTGCGGGGCACTCGCGCCGACAATCGACCGATTGATCACCGCGCGGGAGCGACGACCGTGCGGCGTCCGGGTGGAGGCGGCTGATGGGGTCTGACCCCCGTCTGACCCCGGTTTGACCCCTCTCTCTATGTGGCAGATGACGCCGGTCACCGGCGAGACAACTGCGGGCGCCGACGTTCTCCGCTGGCCGCTCGTGGGCCGGTTGCTCAAGCGTCGACACGCGCGCACGTTCCTGCAGGTCGTCCTGCTCGCCGCCGCAGGCGTACTCGTCCTGCATGGCCTGGTCGGCCCGCAAGTCGCATCAGGCAACCTTTCGACGGTCCTCACCTGGGTGCACTATCGCGGACTGCTCGTCATCGCGCTGCTGGCCGCGGGCAATCTCTTCTGCGCGGGATGTCCTTTCGTGCTCGTCCGCGACCTGGGTCGCCACGTTCACCCGCCGGCGCGTCAGTGGCCCAAGAAGCTGCGTGGTAAATGGCTCGCTATCGTGCTCTTCGCTGGTGTGCTCTTTTCGTACGAGCTTTTCGATCTGTGGGCACTGCCACGAGCGACGGCGTTCCTGGTTCTCTCGTACTTCGCCGCGGCGCTGGCGATTGACCTCGTCTTCAAAGGCGCCAGCTTCTGCAAGCACCTCTGTCCGGTTGGTCAGTTCAATTTTGTTGCGTCGACGATGTCGCCGCTCGAGCTCGAGATTCGAAAACGGTCAACCTGCGAGTCCTGTCGCACTTCGGACTGCATCGCGGGACGGCGAGGGCCGGAGTCGCCCGGCCGGGTTGTGCAGCGTGGCTGTGAACTGGGCTTGTATCTGCCCGCGAAGGTCGGCAACATCGACTGCACATTCTGCCTGGACTGCGTTCACGCCTGTCCACACGACAACATTGCCATCTCGGTTCGTACGCCAGGCCTCGAGCTGGCCGATGCTCGTCGTCGATCCGGTATTGGGAGGCTGAACAACCGCCCGGATATCGCTATGCTCGCGGTGCTGTTTGTGTTTGGGGCGCTGTTGAACGCATTCGCGATGGTATCGCCGGCCTACAGCGTCGAAGCGTGGTTGGCCCAGACGTTTGCCAGCAAATCTGAATCTCTGGTGCTCGGCTGTCTATTCCTGGTCGGCCTTGGCGTGGCGCCACTCGTCTTGCTCGGTGCCGCTGCAGGCCTGACGCGAGCACTTGGCCGCGATAAGACGCTGTCGACAGGTCGAATCGCGCTGCGATACGCCTACGGACTCGTGCCGTTCGGCTTTTCCATGTGGCTCGCGCACTACGGTTTCCATTTCCTGACCGGCGCGTTGACGGTCGTTCCCGTCACGCAGAGCGCCGCGATCGATCTGATGGGTTCACCAGTTCTCGGCAGTCCGCTTTGGCGCTGGGCGGGGATGCGCCCGGGCGCGGTATACCCAATTCAACTGGGATGCATCCTGCTCGGCATCGCCGGATCGGTCGGCGTGATGCACGTCATCTCGCGTCGCGACTATCCGAGCCGGCCGAATCTGGCGACCGTTCCATGGGCTCTCCTTGTCGCCCTACTTGGGGCCATCGCGATCTGGATCCTCTTCCAGCCAATGGAGATGAGAGGGATGGGACTGGCGGAGTGAGATCTCACGTTCTCGTTGGGTCGATCATGGTCCTCTTGTTCACGAGTGGTCCGGTGCTCGGGCATGCGGGTCCGCCAATTCCACTCGTATCGAACCGCATCGTCGGGCCATACAAGGTCTCGATCTGGGCCGATCCCGACAGCACCGACGATGGAACGGCAGCAGGGAGGTTCTGGATCACTTTTGGTACGCCGCCACCGACGGGCACGCGCGTGCAGGTCGCGATCAGGCCGCTCGACCGTGCTGGTCCGACGATCGAGGCCCCAGCTCAATCAGAGGCAAGGAATGCTTCGCAGTGGCTTTCAGCGCTCGTAATGGATCACGAAGGGCGCTACCTGGTGCGCGTGACGATTGATGGTTCACTCGGTCCGGCAACAGTCGAGGCCGAAGTGGACGCGACTTACGATCTCCGGCCGGCGCCAGGTCTCGTCGTGGTCTATCTGGTTCCGTTCATCGCGGTCGGATTCTTGTGGTTGAAGCTGCTGCTGCGACGACGCCAGCAGAGTTAGTGGAGACGACGTCTCACCCGCAGCAATCAGCTTCGCACCAGCCCACACCGCAACAGCAGACGGTTTACATCGTCGGCTGATGCCTCGAGCTTCGCAGCGCTGCCGATGAGATCGTCGGCCCGCACCGGAAACCAGTCACGCCTCGATCGATCGAGCAGGCCAGCCGTATCAAACGGCTCGATCGCGCGATCGATACGTTCGACCAGGGCGGCTCGTTGGTCGCCTTTGGGAGCGACGGCGGCAGCCGCCGCACACTCGCGAAGCTCGACACCGAATCGAGGATGCGCATTGAGCAGGAACCCGGGCGCGAGCTGAGGCCGGCCGAGTCGTCGCACCGTCTCGCTAAAGCTCGCAGCGGCGAAATAGAGCAGGCTGAGGCGCTTGAAGAGCGGCGGGTCGGCCATGCATGCGTAGAGCGCGCCGACGAGCTGCTCGGTGATGTCGAGTTCCTGCTGGGTCGTCTCGGCATATGTCTTCAGGGCGGCCTCGCGCTCAGCGCCGGGAACGGTCGTCTCGAGTACTTCGAGTAGTCGCGACAGGCCAAGCAGCGTCAGCGGGAATCCGGTCGACAGCAGCGGGTCGATGACTCCCGCGGCCGACGGGAGCAAGGCCCACTTCGCCCCGACGACCTCGTGGCACCGGAATGCGACGCGCGGCGTGTGGATGAACGGGAGCGTGGCGCGGGCCGAGTTGAACTGATCGCGAACCGACGGCAGGCGCTCGAGCAGGCGATCCCACGCGGGCGCACCTTCGGAGGCTCGAAGGTCGGCTGCGAGTCCATCCGTGAGCGCGGCGCCGGCGCTCGTGATTCCGTTGTTGAAGCGCAGCACCCAGATCCAGCCGCCTGGAAACACGTGGTGGAGCGCCGCGGCGTCGGGCGGGTATGGGGGAGAGCCGTCCGTGGGCGCGATGTCGGCCCAGGGCTGCACGCCCTCAAAGTGGGTGAAAAGGCCCTGTGTCGGTGGCAGCCACCTCAAGGGCGCGTTGCCCGTGCCGAACGCGGTTGTCAGAAATCCGCGAGGGCCGCTGGCATCGATGACGAACCCGGCCTCGATCTCGACTGGCTGTCCGTCGCGCGTGCCTTCGAGCGTCATTCCACAGGGCGTGTCGCGGATGCGCTCGAGCCGCGTTTCGTCGAGGTAAATCGCACCCGCCGATTGCGCCTCTTCGACCAGCGCGAGATCGAATGCCGGGCGGTACCAGTGCGTATCGGCCACCTCGTCGTTCGGGCTGGCCGCGACGAGCAGCTGACGCGTGTGGGCGCCGTCGTCGACGAATCGCTCTCCGTGCTGATGGAAGAGGAAGGTGAAACCGCGTTTGAGGCCGCACGCGACGTCGGGGTGCGTCCGCTGCCAGGTGCCCCATTTCGAGAACGATCGAACTCGCGGCAAGTCGTATCGGTCGGCGAGCTCTTCGAGCAGGAGGTTGGTGAGGGGTGTCGTTGACTCGCCGATCGCGAACCGCGGGTGGCGGCCCCGTTCGACGAGGGCGACGCGGCGCCCTCGTTGCCGGAGCGCGAGGGCGCACAACGCGCCGGCGAATCCTGAGCCGACGATCGCGATGTCGACGTCAACGGAGCGCGTTATTGGCATCAAACGAGGCCAAGAGCCGTCTCATGAAACTCTCACGACCCGACGTGACAGCACGATGCGCACGATGACACGATGTTCACGATGGATCCCTAGAGGTTCTCTTCGTGTCCATCGGGTCATCGTGTTCATCGTGAACCATCGCCGTCGGCGCGTTCAGCCTGGGTTGGGCTTATGAGTCAGGTGCTTCAATGCCCGCAATGCGGACAGGACACCGGTGGCTGAAAGCGCTGCAAGATGTTCATCGCGCGCAGGCGTTCGCGACGCGCCGCTAGACAGAGCTGACAATCGGCGAATCGCTCCAGATCCCAGAGGTCGGCAAACACGCGGGTTTCCCGTCCAGACACGCGCGTCAGCGCGAGCGTCAGGCTTCGCTCGAGATCGAGCAGAGAGGGCCGCCGGAAGAGGCCGTTCTCTTCGAGCGCGTCGAGCGCGCCGTTTCCCGGTCGCGTGGGTATGAGCGACACGGCCGTCGCGCCGGCTTCGCGCGCCAGATCGAGCGAGCGGAGCAGCCATTCGTCCTGTTCATCCTTCGGGACAAACGGCGGCGACACGAGCAGGAACACTCGAAGCGCGACGCCAAGCGACTGGAGACGGCCGGCGGCGAGAAGAAAATCGCCGGTCGTCATCTTCTTGTTCAGCCGCTCGAGCGCCTCGGGATGTGCCGTCTCGAGCCCGATCGCGACTTCGAGCATTGGGACGACATCAGCCACCTGATGGCGATGCAGCGCTTCGAGAAAACGGCGAGTGCGCTCGCCGACCAGCGCCGGATGTGACTCGACGATCACGCGCGACAGGCCAGCGACCGCGACCGCGACGCCATCGTAGTCGTCGTCTGGCACTGCGCGGGGATCAAAGAAGCTCCCGGCGTTGTACAGCTTGATCTGGCTGACCGGCTGGTCCGAGCGGCCGAGAGTCTGTCGCGCGCAGGCGACCTGCGCCGCAATCGCTCCGTCAGGCGTGTCGCGTTCCGTGGTGTGCTGCCAGAGGTCGCACATCACGCACCGCCATGGACACTCGCGACCGGTAAGAAACACGGTGCACACGCCTACGATCGTTCGGTCGGCAGCCAGTTCGTCCTCGACGAGTACGGCGTGAGACTGCCAGGGATCGTGCGTCGCGCGCGGCGGGCGCTGTTCGAGAACGAAACGATCTCGCGCAGCAGACCCCGCAGGGTAGAGCGTCATTGCGGCCGGGACATTAGCTGTAGAGGCCGTGAAACGTGCGCCGGTACGTATGTTCGGTGCCGCGAAGTCGCGTGTGCATCGCCTCGGCCGGCATCGCGCCGTGCTGGAATCGGCGCTTCGGGAAGATCGGCATGTCGAGTCCGGTGACCGCCTTCACGCCGCGCCCGACGATCTCGCCCTTGAGCGCGTAGAGCGTCGGGACGTCGTAGTGCGTCAGCGCCGCGAACGGGATGCCTTCGGCGGTCTCGACGACCGCGGGTTGCGCGTAGGGACTGAAGCCATCGAAGCCGTAGTGCCGCGCCGGCGCGTAGGTCCGCACGTAACTGCGGCTGAGTCCACCGCTATACGTCAGTGAGTGCTTGATGCGCCCGACGCCCCAGCCTTCCTGGTAGAGCATGAGGTTGTCGATGACGCTCCTGATCGTCAGCTCGTGGTTTTCCTCGATCGGATAGTCCTTGAGGTTCTCGTCGCCGCCGTCGCCGTCGGCGAGATAGCGCCAGCCAGGGTAGCGAGCGCGGATGCCCCGGCATAGTTCGAGCCCCATCGCCGTGCATTCGACGTCGAGCGGCTTGTAGTCCTCGAGGACACGTAGCGTTTCGTCGACGCTCAATCGCTCGGCCGACGAGTCGATCTCTTCAAGGAACAATGAGAGTCCGACAAATGACAGGAACGCCCGCGCTTGATCGACGTCGGGTCCAGCGCCGAGGTTCAGCACGAAGGCCTTGAGCCTCGCCGGTGACACACCAAGCCGCATCATCGTGTGGTAGATGACGAGGAAGACCGCCCCGCTATCGATGCCACCGGAGAAAGCGACGCCGATCGGCTCGCTCACGTCGATGCGTGTCAGCCACTTCTCGATCTCGCGGGCCATCGCGCCCACGTACTGTCGTCCGATCTCGTCGAGGGATGGCGGCAGCGCGTTCGGTGTCGGCGTGAAGAATCGCGTGTAGACCGGATCCGGGTCAGGGCAACCGACGAGTGCGATCTCGACCACATAGTGGGCGGGGATCATGCGCGTGTAACTGGGATGGAACTGGTTGTCCAGCCCGTCGGCCACAAGCGCGTCGCGCAGCCGGTCGATGCGATCCGCGACGTAGAGCGCCGGGCCTTCGTGACGCTTGGCGAGGAAGTACCGCATCGGCCGATCGAGCGAACGGGCGAGCCGGACGTTCACGCCCTCCGCCGCGACGAGCGCGAAAGATCCATCGATGCCGCGAACGTCGGCGGGACTCCCTTCGCGGACCCGGCGCCGCGCCTCGCCCACGTCCATGTTGCAGATGCGGTTCAGCGCGGGATCGAGGAGATCGACGACACGACTGACTGGTTGGAGCATGGCCGGATTGTTCACTACTCGATGCGCGGACGCAAGCCGCTCGCTGGCGGACTCGGACGGATGAGGTCAATCCTGCGGTGGCGATAGCTGTGTCATCCAGATATTGCCGGTATGTTCTCCGAGATTGAAGACAATCTTGTCCCGCGCAACCGCAATCCCCGGCGCGCCGAGGTAGAGGTTCCTCAACGAGAGTCCCGTGCGATGAAAGTGCTGGATGCTCAGCGGCGCTCCGACCGGCCGTTTCGTCGCCGGGTCGAGAGGCTGGGCCCACACGCACGGAGACTTGTCGCGATCCGACCAGAAGTACAGGGCGCTCGCGTCCGGCGACCAGGCAGGGGCATCGCCATCCGCGCTCACCGCGATCCAGTCCTTCGAGCCCGCGACCGCTGATCCCTCAATTCTCGCGACAAATACTTGCGCCGGTGCGAGACGATCCCGCCTGCCGTTGAAGGCGACCCACTGACCGTCCGATGACAGGCGCGAGTTGTAGATGCCATAGCCAGGGTTTTTCAGCCACGCATCGTTGTGAGAGGCGCCGATCGTCAAGAGGCCCACCCCTGACGGATCCCCAGCCGTGACATACAGGATCCGATCACCGGTCGGCGTCCAGGCCTCGACTTCACCGCAGTCGTCGCAGACCCTTTCGGGGGCTCCGCCGGAGGCGGCAACGATGAAGATGGGCATCTTCCCGTTCTCCCGATACGAATACGCGACCTTCGTGCCATCGCGGCTGAGTGCCGCGTAGTGATCTTCAAGCATTCTGGTCAGGACTGTCTCCGCGTTCGTCGCGAGCTTCCTCAGGATGATGCCGAATCGCCCACCTCGGCGCGAACGGAAGACCAGTGTCGTCCCGTCTTCTGACACCGACGGGTCGTAATCGTCGGCTGCGTCCTGGGTCACGCGTCTGAGGTCACCCTCTTGCTTCCCGCGATTGGCGTCGATTGGCAGGCTCCAGATGTCGGCTCCCATCGTTCGGCTGATGAACACCATCCGTCCGTCGGAGGCGACCGAGGCCGCGGCTTCGTCAGTTGTGCCAAACGTGGCTCGTTGCGGTACCCCGCTGATCTGCCAACTGCCAGGAGCGATCGCCACCTGCCACATGTTCGAGGAGTCACCGACGCTGCCATGAAACAGAATGCGATTTCCAACCTGGGCCCACGCATCCGGCGACGGCAGTCCCTGAAACGCCTGAAATTTTTCTCGAAGTAGCGCTGCGCGCGCTTCTGTCCGGACGGGCGACCCGCCTGGAATCGCCGTCACGTACCAGTCGATGTTGTTTTCCGGCGGCGCGTCGCGGTGGCGCTGCGCCCAGAACAGCAGATGTCGGCCGTCGGGGGACCAAACCGGCGCCTGAGCCCGGTAAAAGCCGGTTGCGATCGAGGCCGCCGGGCCCCCAGCGGCTGGAGCCACCTCGATGTGGCTGCCAGTCGGTTCCGCGACGCCATACGCGATCCAGCGTCCGTCAGGCGAAAACCGCGGGGAGAAGGCCCTCGCGGCGAGCAGCCGCTCTTCGCCGCCGAGGGTCGGGACGATGTACACGCCTCCTCCGAGCCGGGTCGATCGAAACGCGATCCGGCTTCCATCGGCCGAGAACGACGGTTCGACTTCGTCGGCGGTGTCTCGGGTGAGCCTGAATGGAGGGCCGTCTGGGATCTGCTGCACCCAGATATCCAGATTGTCGTCGCCGCTCCGGTCGGATGCGTACGCGAGAAATTTTCCATCGAGTGAGATGGCTGGATCGTCGGTCCAGCCGACGTCGGACGTCAGCCTGGTCAGAAAGGGCGCGGGGCCCCCGTCGGGCTGCCGCCGAGTCGCCCGCCACCACCCCCCGAACGTCAGCGCTCCGATTGCGATCGCAGTCAACGCGAGCGCGCTCCATTTCCACACCCGTGCCGGCGCGGATACCGGCGGTGCGCTCTCACCTCGCGAGTCGGATTCGTCTGGTACGTCCTCCAGCGCCACCTTCAGATCCGCCATCGATTGCCAACGCCGCTCGGGATTCTTTCGCAGACAACGGAGGATCAGCCGCTCGAGATCGCGCGGCACGTGAGGGATCGCATCGCTCGGCGGGTCCGGCTCTCGTGTCAGGATTGCCGCGAGCGTCGACATTCTTGTCGCGCCGATGAACGCGCGACGGCCGGTGACCATTTCATAGAGGACCGCGCCAAACGCGAAGACATCCGATCGGGCATCCGCGGGTTTTCCCTCTGCCTGTTCGGGCGACATGTAGGCGGCAGTGCCGAGGATCGCGCCTTCCTCGGTCTGCAGGCGCCCGTCTGCGGGCGCGGTTCGCGTCGTCAGCCGTTCGTCGATCGCTTGGCTGCCGGCGTCGGTGAGCTTCGCCAGGCCGAAGTCGAGCACCTTGAGTGGACCTTTATCGCTGACCATGATGTTGGCCGGCTTGAGGTCGCGGTGAAGAATGCCGGCCGCGTGCGCGGTTGCCAGCGCGTCCGCAATCTGAATGGCATAGCCGAGCGCGGCAGTGATACTCAGCCGGCCGCGCCCGATCTGATAAGCGAGTGTGGAGCCGGCGACGTACTCCATCGCGATGAAGTCGACGCCGTCGGACTGCCCAATCTCATAAATGGTGATGATGTGCGGATGATTCAGGGCGGAGGCGGCTCTGGCCTCCTGAACAAACCGCTGGCGAGTCTCGCCATCGATCGTGCGATCAGGCTTGAGCAGCTTGACCGCGACGGGCCGGCCGAGGCGAGTATCGACGGCGCGGTAGACGACGCCCATCCCGCCTTCGCCGAGCGGCTCGAGGATCTCGTAATGTGAGATCGTTTTTGTGATCATCGGCTAAGCCGCCGTGTCCATGCCGGCGACCGCAGCGGTCGCCGTGCTTACTTCGGCAGCGATCTGATTTCCAGCCTCATTTTGTCGCGGCGGTCGAGGATAGCTTTGATCTGGCTCTCATCGATCCATGGGCTGAGCGAGCGATTGAGCTCGTCGAGCGTCAGGCCCTCGATCTTCGCCCAAAAGCTTTCGTCAACGCGGTTCAGCTTCTGAAGGAGCTCGGTGCCGGCGGTGAAGCTTCGTGAGTGATCGAGCAAAATGAGGTTCCACTCGCGATCGCGGAGTATGTTTCGCCGATTCCTGTCTCGGTTCCCAATCAGCGAATCGAACATCGTCATGCGCACCAGCTGGGCTTCCCAATGGACCTTCTCTGGAGGGAGTGGCGACGTCGGGTCCGTCCCGTCGACGACGTTCTCTACCCACAATTGGGCGGCACCCTTATTGCCCTGGATCTGTCGTTCGACCGTGGGCGGCACCATGTCCATCTTTAGAAGCTTGTCGAGCTCGTACGTGGCGATTTCGGTCCGGTAGCTTTCAGAGAAACCGCGATGGACGCCCGGTGGCAGCGCTTTCCATGCCATCCTGGCGAACGGTCCACCGGGCCGCAGCGTGCAGCGTGTCAAAATTGGCTGGAGCGATTCCATGCTCACACACTCACCGGTCCTCAGATATTCCTCGATCTCCTGATAGCGACCGACCCAGATCTTGGAGCCGAGGCCCTGGGTAAACGCTGCCTGTCCGTGGCAGCCGGCGCTAAGAACGAGTGCGAGCACGCAGGCCAGGAAGACGGCAACTCCTCGCAGTCGGATCATAAAGGTCTCCTGTGCCAATATAGGCGCCGGTGGACCACGGTGTCCTCGCGGAGTTCTCATGAAACTCTAATTCTTTCAGGGCGCTCAAATGCGTGTTGTTTTTGGAGAATGCGAGTTCGACTCCGGTCAGCGGGTGCTCCTTCGGCATGGCAGCGCGACGCCGCTGTCCCCGAAGGCCTTCCAGTTGTTGGCGATTTTGCTCGATCGCCGCCCCGAGGCGGTGTCGAAAGAAGAGATCCTCGAGCGACTGTGGCCGGAGACGTTTGTTGCCGACGCGAGCCTGCATAACCTGGTGGCGGAAATACGCGCCGCAACCGGCGACGCTCCGCGGACGTCTCGCTACATCCGCACTGTTCCCCGATACGGCTACGCATTTCATGGTGATGCACGGCCGGCGCCCGCGCCCGCCGTTGCCAGCCATTCCAGATCAGGTCAACGTCTGGTGTCGTCGAGCGGCGAATGGCTCCTCTCCGAAGGCCCGAACGTGTTGGGCCGCGATGGCGACTGTGCCATCCGGATCGATTCGAGCACGCTGTCGCGTCGGCATGCCCGAATCGTGGTGAAGGGTCGAGAGGCCGTCGTCGAGGACCTGGGCAGCAAGAACGGCACGATGGTGAACGGGCAGCGCGTCGTCGAACCGGTCGTGCTCAAGGACCGCGACCAGATCGATGTCGGCTCGCTGACGATGACTTACCGAATCATGGATTCCGGCTCCTCGACCATCACGCGACGGGGAATATGAGGACACTTGTCGGTCTCCTCCTCGTCGTATCGGTAGCGTGCGGCGGCGATCCCGCAGCAGCACCGTCCACGCCGTCCCCGGCGCCGACTCAGGGAACCGGCGGGTGGAGCCTCGTCTTCGCCGACGAGTTCGACGCGGGCGGCGCCGTCGACTCCGCGAAGTGGGGCTACGAGCTTGGTTACATCCGCAACAACGAGAGGCAGTACTACACGTCGCGCGCCGAAAACGCACGGGCTGAAGGCGGAAATCTGGTGATCGAAGGCCGCAAAGAATCCTTCCAGGGCTACGGCTACACGTCGGCCAGCATCAACACCCGCGGGCGCTTCGAGTTTCTCTACGGTCGAGTCGAGGTCCGAGCCAAACTTCCGACCGGCAAGGGTTCGTGGCCGGCCATCTGGATGTTAGGCACCAACATCGGCCAGGTGGGCTGGCCGACCTGCGGCGAGATCGACATCATGGAGAACGTCGGGTTCGATCCGCTGCGCATCCACAGCAGCGTTCACACGGCTGCTTACAACCACACCATCGGCACGCAGAAGTCAGCGAGCGTCGTGATCGCGAATCCGGCCGATGACTTTCACGTCTATGCGATGGAGTGGTACGCGGACCACCTCGATGCCTTCGTCGACGGCCAGAAATACTTCACCTTCACGAACGAAGGCAGCGGCGCGCGCGCGTGGCCGTTCGACAAGACACAGTACCTGCTCATCAACCTCGCAATCGGCGGAGCCTGGGGAGGGCAGCAGGGGATCGACGACTCGCGCTTCCCGCACCGATATCTCGTGGACTACGTGAGGATCTACCAGCAGAAGTGATTCGGGCGTGCGAACTTTCAGGCGAGTCCCGGTTCTCGCTTAGAATGGCACCGGTCGCGCGCCATGCTTACCAACGGCACCGTGCTTCACGGCCGATACCGGATCGTTCGCGAGATCGGTCACGGCGGGATGGGGGCCGTCTACGAAGCGATCGACTCGCGGCTGCAGAACACGGTCGCCGTCAAGGAGTGCCGGCTCCCGGGTGTTGACGCCGATCGCGCATTCGAACGCGAGGCGAAGCTTCTGGCGGCACTGCGCCACCCCGCGCTGCCAGTCGTCACCGACTACTTCGTCGAGGGCAAGGCACAGTTCCTGGTCATGCAGTTCATCGAGGGCGATGACCTCGGCAAACTGCTCGACCATCGTCGGTCCCGTTTTCCACCAGCCGAGGTCGTTGTCTGGGCTCGGACCGTGCTCGACGCGCTGGGCTACCTGCACGACCAGGAGCCTTCCGTCGTTCACCGGGACATCAAACCCGCAAATCTGAAGCGGACGCCGCGCGGCGAGATCGTCCTTCTGGACTTCGGGCTCGCCAAGGGTCGGCCGGAGGAAGCCGCCGCGCCACCGCCTGACCGCAGCGTGTTTGGCTACACCCTCGCGTATGCGCCCCTCGAGCAGATTCTTGGAAGAAAGACCGACGCGCGCAGCGATGTCTACGCCGTCGGCGCGACGCTGTACCACCTTCTCACTGGTTATCCGCCGGTCAACGCGAGGGACCGCTCGCAGGCGGTGGCGAGTGGGACCCCGGACCCGCTAACGGCAGCGCACCTGCTCGGGCCCGACATCCCGGAAAATCTCGGCCGCGTGATCGCACGGGCAATGGCCCTCGACGGGGCCGACCGCTACGGTTCCGCGCGCAGTATGTGGGCGGCGTTGAACGAGTGCGGCGTGGACCAGACGACGCACGTGAGCACGCCAGACCATCATGGCGCGTCCCGCCGGATCGATGTCGCTGCGCCAAGCCGCGCTGAAGTCGGACGGCAGATCGATCTACTGGTGCAGGTGCGGTTCGAGGCGTCCACGCGCCTCGGCCTGGAGGACTGGCCAAGTAAAGCGCGGCCGATCGAGATCGAACAGGTGTCTGAAGCGCTGCAACTGGATTACCCCACGGATCCTAAAACCGGCGGTCTTCTGCCGGCACGATTGCGCATCAAACTCGTCGCGCCCGATTTCAGAGTCGACAGCCAGGCGGACAGACTGATCGAAGTCCCACCGGACGAGTACTCGAAGCGGCTGGCGTTTCTGCTGACCCCACTGCGAGCCGGTTCTTGTCGTATCAATGTCGAAGTCTACGGCCTCGACGATCTGTTTCTCGGAGCCGTCCCGGTCGAGATCGTGGCGGTCGCTGGCGCCGTCTCCGACCAGGAGATCTGCGTCGGCAACCTGGTTCTCGAAGTGGTGGCTCGCCAGGTGGCGGCGCTCCTGCTGGGCGCTCGCATCGCGGCTGTGTCATCGCCGGCTCCACTTGCGGCGGCAAATGCCGGGTCGGGCGCGATCACAATGCCCAGTTCCTCAAGGCCGATAGTGGAGGGGGCGGCATCTCAAGTTGCGGCTGCAGCCGGCGGGTCCGGCCACATGCGAGATACGGAGACTTCGGTCGCCTCGCACTCAGCGCTACCGGCTGGCGAAGAGCCGGCCCCCAAGAGGCGGTTGTCGCGAGTGGCGCGAGTGACGGCGCCGATTGCCGTTGTCGTCTTCGCCGCCGCAGTGTTGTTCACGCTTCGTGGCCGGCCTCAGGACGCCCCGGCGGTAGAATCAACGCTACCTGCGGTGCCGGCGTCTGCCGGGAATCCATCTCCGGCGGGTACCGCTGCTTCACCCTCGCCTGCGCCTGTTACGGTGATGCCAAGCTCACCAGCGACAACGCTGGATGCGCCGGCTCCCGCGGCGTCTGCGGCTGCGGCAGACGCGCGCCCGATGGCAGCTGCCCCAGTGGAGCCTCCCTCGGCGAACACGGCCAAGGGTCTCATCGCTCAGGGCAATCTCGTTGGGGCGGCACGCGCCATTGCCGGGGGCCTCAAAGACAATCCGAAGAATTCCGAACTCACTGGAACGATTCCGCAGCTCTATCGCGCCGCCGAAGCCGAGGCTACTAACGCGAGAAAGGCGGCGGATGCTGCGGGAGCGAAAGACCGACCGGAGTACGCCGACGGCAACGCGCGCCTTCAGATAGCGCGTGGCTCGAGTCGTACCGTTGGACCGGAGAACGCGGAGTCAATCGTTCGTGAATTCGGCGCGGCCGCGGAGCTGTATCGGACTGCTGCCGCGAGAGCCAAGACGGCCCCCGGACCGTATCTCCGCGCGCTCGATGAGCTCGCTATCCGTAAACTGCTGAACGACTATGTGGAGGCTTACAACAGCATGGACGTGCAGCGTGTGCGGCGCTTCAAGCCGTCCTTCACTGGTTTCCCCAGGGATCTGGGTTCAACGGAGCTGACTATTTCGGACATCCGCATCGTGCAGAGTCCCGATCGGCAGACCGGCGCGGTGATGTTAACCGCTCAGTATAGGAACACCTACAAGAAGGGCACGGCGTCAGGTGCGATCGCCCCCCGCGCCTTGAAGCTCACCTGGCACGTCCAACGAAAAGGCGACGCCTGGATCCTCCTCGAATAGTCGAGCGGGAGCCGGCTAGACGTTCGGTAGTGATGCTGGCGAGGCTTATAGTCCGGCGACGAGGCGGGGATGATCTCCCGCCCCGCCGCCTGGCGATCCTTACTTAATCGACACGATCATCATGTCCACCGGCTTCCCGCCAGTGTTCTTGGCCTCATGCGCGACGCCGCGGCCGATGAACTGCACGTCGCCGCGCGCCCAACTCGTTTTCGCGGGCTTGCCGTCGATCGAGAGCGATAGCGCGCCAGGGCCGAGCGCAACGACCACCTGATCGAACTCGTGTTTGCTTCCAGCCGGTTCCGCGAACGTCGGGGTCGCCGTCGTGCGATAGGCGATTGCGCGCGGACCTTCAGCGAGCACTTTCAGCTCCAGGCCGGGACGCGACGTCGGAAGCGCAGCCTTGCCCGGCGCCGCCGTCTTGAATTCGACCAACAACGCATCGACGGGTCCCGTGCCGACGTTCGTCGGGTTGTGCGTGCCGGCGGGCGTGTACTGGGGCATCTCGTTCGCCAGCTCGCTGTCCTCCGTCTTGCCGTCGGGCAAGCCGAAGCGGACCTTGGCGGGCGATAGCGGAATCACGATGGAATCCGGATGCTGGTGCATCGTGCTCTTCCCGCCGGGGGCGTAACCAATCTTCAGCACCCGGACGCTCTCGTTTTCGAAGACGAC
Organism: uncultured Acidobacteriota bacterium; assembly: GCA_963773005.1. Lineage (GTDB taxonomy): Bacteria > Acidobacteriota > Vicinamibacteria > Vicinamibacterales > 2-12-FULL-66-21 > DATBJJ01. Next base: position 43,104 of record CAVYZR010000004.1, on the reverse strand, counting down.
TTTGTAATGCGCGGGATCGACTTTCACCGCGTCCTGCGCGAGTGCCGCGCCCGACCAGACCACCACGAGCAACACGATTGACGATGCTTTCCACGATTTCATAGGGCACACCTCCGGTGAGTAGCTGAAGCCGACCGACAGACTTAAGCTGAGCAGTAGGACGACGGGGAGTATGTTCCCGATGGGACCAGCGCGTCAATCTCTATGGGTAGTGAGGACCCGCGCCGGTTCACGGAATGGGGGGCAAATAGGGTAGCCTTGCTACCTTCTCGAAAGCTGAGACGCCAGCGCTTCAGCCAACACAGCTATGCCCCCTTTTGTGTCCGCCATCGCCTGGCTTGCCGTCGCCGTTGTCGGGGCAGGCGCCCTTGGCTTCATCGCGCTCTCTCGCGGCGAAGCGATCAGCGCCGCGTGGCTGCTGGTCGCGGCAGTGTGCTCCTACCTGGTTGCCTACCGGTTCTACTCGCGCTTCATCGCCGAGAGAGTCTTTGGCCTCGACCCGTGCCGCGCGACGCCAGCTGAACGGCTGAACAACGGGCGCGACTTTGTCCCTACGTCGAAGGGGGTGCTCTTCGGCCACCACTTCTCGGCCATCTCCGGCGCCGGCCCGTTGGTCGGTCCAACCCTCGCAGCGCAGTTCGGGTTCCTCCCTGGCACTTTGTGGCTCATCGCTGGTGTCGTGTTGGGTGGGGCGGTACAGGATTTCTTGATCCTGTGCACTTCCGTGCGACGCGACGGCAAATCGCTCGGGCAGATCGCGAAGGAAGAGGTCAATCCTGTTGCCGGCCTGGCCGCGATGATCGCGATCTTTGCGATCATGATCATCCTGCTCGCCGTGCTCGCGCTCGTCGTCGTCAACGCTCTACGCGACAGCCCGTGGGGCCTGTTCACCATCGCGTGCACGATCCCGATCGCCCTGCTCATGGGCGTCTGGATGAACTACATCCGGCCGGGGAAGGTCGCCGAGGCTACGGTGATAGGAATCGCGCTGCTGTTTGCCGCGCTCATGGGTGGCCAGTGGATCTCCCAGAGCCCCGCGTGGGCGCCGGCCTTCACCTGGTCGGGCACGAACCTCACATGGGCGGTGGTTATCTACGGCTTCGTCGCGTCAGTCCTGCCGGTCTGGCTGCTCCTGGCGCCGCGCGACTACCTGTCGGCGTTCATGAAAATCGGCACGATACTCGTGCTGGGCGTGGCGATCCTGCTTGTGCTACCGCCGCTCCGCATGCCGGCCGTGACCCAGTTCATCGACGGGACGGGTCCAGTCTTCGCGGGCAAGCTGTTTCCGTTTGCGTTCATCACGATTGCGTGCGGCGCAATCTCGGGGTTCCACGCGCTCGTCTCGAGCGGCACGACGCCGAAGATGATTCGCCGTGAGCCCGACGCGCGCCTGGTTGGCTACGGCAGCATGCTCACCGAATCGCTCGTTGGGGTGATGGCGATGATTGCCGCCGCGACGCTCGACCCCGGCGTCTACTTCGCGATGAACGTCGGTCCCGCCGCGCTTGGCGCAACGTCGGAGACGGCCGCGCGGGCGATCGCGCAGTGGGGCTTCACCGTGCAGCCCGCCGAGCTCGATGCCCTCGCCGCGCAGATGGGTGAGGCCACACTCCTGTCGCGCACGGGCGGTGCCCCAAGCCTCGCGGTCGGCATGGCCGGCATCTTCAGTGGCCTGTTCAGCGGCGCGGGGCTGGCGATCTGGTACCACTTCGCCATCATGTTCGAGGCGGTGTTCATCCTCACCACCATCGACGCCGGCACGCGCGTCGGGCGCTTCATGCTGCAGGAGCTCCTCGGCCATGTGTGGGCGCCACTCGGTCGAACGTCCTGGTATCCGAGCATTGTCCTGTCGTCGTTTCTGGTTGTGGCCGGCTGGGGTTACTTCCTCTATCAGGGCGTTGTCGATCCCCTCGGTGGCATCAACTCGCTCTGGCCGCTCTTTGGGATAGCGAATCAGCTACTGGCGGCCGTCGCGCTCTGCGTGGCCACGACAGTGCTCATCAAGATGGGTCGCATGCGGTATTCGTGGGTCACACTGGTGCCGCTGGCCTGGCTGGCGACCGCGACGCTGACCGCGGGATGGCAGAAGGTGCTCTCGCCAGATCCGAAGCTCGGCTTCCTGGCACACGCGCGGGCGCTCGAAAACTCCAGCGTGCCCAACGCGTCGCGGCTCATCTTCAACGACCGACTCGATGCCGCGCTCGCGCTCTTCTTCATGGCAATCGTCGGGGTGATCATCGTCGCGTCGGCGAGAGAGTGGTACCTGATTGCGACGCGGCAGAAGATGCCACGCGTGAATGAGGCGCCCTACGTCGAGTCGCGGATTGGCGACGCCGTCGGCTAGTGGACTTTCTTGTTCACGCGAAGATGAGGCTGGTTGGGCAGTGAAGGCGCGAGCGAGCTGAAAAGGCGAGCGCGCAGCGAGGTGGGGAACGTGAAGGGGCCCCACCGAGCGAAGTAAATAATGGAGGCGCCGGGATTCGCACCGGCCGAATACCCTAGGGCCAACGACTTACGGCAGAACACGTTGTATCGATCCCGTCAATCCAACCAAAAGGTCACGAGCAGGTACAAAACAGGTACAGGACATGAGGTCATGATTAGGCGGCCCTTTCATGCTCGTCGCAGCAGTCTCCGGTCAAAAAGCCAAGCGGCCAGGAAGAGCGCTAGTCCCGAAACCACGGTCCCGATCACGAGATACGCCGCGTAGGATTCTCCTGTGGCCACCGACCACAGGGCGCGCATCGGCCAGTAGGGCGGCAAGATTCCGGCCGCGAACTGCAGTGGACGAGGGACGAAATACGCCACGACTGGCAGGAGATTCACCGAGTTCATCACTTTTACAACGGCGAATCCCGCCACCTTGTTCGGCGCAGCGATCGCGAGTACGAGTGCCAGGATTGGCGCAGAGAAGCCGGCGACCAGGGTGATTGGCAACAGCGACGAGAGTGCAAGAGGCGTCAGGCCGGTCAGGGGGTAGCCAATCAGCGTCGATGCAGTTCCAAGCAGCAGTGGAAGAGCGACTCGATACCCAAGGTATTGCCGCATCGACAGGGGCGTGGTCCGCAACGCTGTCAGGGTGCGCGCATCGCGCTCGTCCAGAAACAGAAAGCCAATAACCATGCCGACCATGCCTGGCGCCGTCATCAAGTAGCCACCCATCACGAGAGGATGGTACGGCGTGAGGTCGAAGCCCATTCCCGCGAGAAGCGCCTCTTGCACTCGTGGAATCAGCGACCTGAGCAGCAGTGCCAGCCCGATTGGAAGCGCGAGGATCCATCCGAGAAGCGGATCGCGCCACAACAAACGCGAATCGGCATAGATGAGCGCGCGAAACATGGCGGCGCTCATCGGCCTCCTGAGGCCCGCGTGTTGTGCATGAGCGCGCGGACACGGTTCCGCCCCCACACAAATGCGAGTGCGCTCCAGCCGAACGAGCCGAGGACTCCGAATACGACGTCGATTCGGTCGACGACGCCGTAGCCGGCTCGAATCAGCGTCATCGGCGGTTCGAGGGGGTGAACGAAGAACGGCAGACGCGGTGCAAGACCGAAATGCGGTAGCAGGGGCAGGAGCAGGAGCGCGACGAACGCAGAGGCCGGCAGTAACAGAGCGTTCACCGAGTCGTAGCGCGCGGCGACGGCTGCGCCAAAACCGGTATAGATGACACCAAGCGCCGCGGTTCCCCCAAGAATCAGCGACCACGAGCCGCTGGTTCCGAATCCAATCCACACGATGGCGATCGTCTCGGCCGCAGCGAGTGCGGTGAGGCTGACGGTCCGCATCACCAGGTAACCGGACGGGGAAAGCGGCGAGACGGCGAGAGCGTTGAGCATCCCCTCGTCGCGCTCGAGGAGCATCAGACCGGCCACGAAGAAGAAGGTCGTGATCTGGAGGTTGATGACCAGGATGGCCGGTACCCAGAGTGCGGAATTGGCGCGCGCGCTCTCTGGCACGGACAGAAGGAGCGCACTGATGACGATGATCAGAAATGCGCTCGCCCAATAGAAGCCGTTCCTCGCCTGGACGATCACATCCCACCGGAGCGCATTGAGGATCGTGGTCATGCCAGCGTTCTTCCGGTGACGTGGACGAAGACGTCCTCGAGTGTCGTTTCGAGCGTATGCATTGTTTCAACAGTCCCTGAACGGAGCAGGCCGAGAAAGTCTGCATCATCGGCCAGGCTGCCAACCGCAAACTCGCGCGCGATGCGCGTTCCGTCGGACACGGCCTCGACGCGAACCACCTTCCGGCCTGTACGCGAGCCGCAACGAGCGAGGTGAATCGAGCGCGGCCATCTGGCCGTCTACGAGAAAGGCCACTCGATCGCACAACTCGTTCGCCGTGACCATGTCGTGCGTCGTCAGAAACACCGTCGCGCCTCCGTCACGGGCCTCGCGGATCACCTGTCGGATCTTGCGCGCGGTGACCGGGTCGAGCCCCGCAGTCGGTTCGTCCAGAAATAGCAGTCCAGGTCGGTGCAGAAGCGCGCGCGCGAATGTCAGACGGCCGCGCATCCCCTTCGAGAACTCTGCGACGAGCTTGTCGCCGTCCTGTTTCAATCCGACGCGCTCCAGTAGGGCGTCAGGATCCTCGGTGCCCCCGCCGTGCAACCCGGCGAAGAGCAGCAGGTTCTCCCGTGCGGTCAGCTTCAGATAGTGGTTCGGGGCCTCGAACGCGACGCCAATTCGACGGTAGTAGCCCTTATCCCAGGCGCGTAGATCCTTGCCCAATACGGCGACACTGCCCTTGTAGCCCTCCAACAACCGGATCAGGACGTTCTGGGTTGTGCTCTTGCCGGCACCGCTCGGGCCCAGAAATCCGAAAATCTCACCCGGCTCGACAGAGAAGGCGACATCGCGAACGGCCGGCCGCTGGGAGCCGGGATACGTAAAGCTGAACGAGTGAACGTCAATAACGGCCACGTCGCTGAGACTCTAACAGCTGTGACGCGCGGTCACACGGAAGGTCATAGCCGCGACGAGATCAAGTTGCACGCGCCCTCAACAGTCGCGACGCCACGAGCGCCAGGGGCGCAGCACCGAAGCTGAGGAGCGCCCCATCTTCGTTTCGGCCAGGGCCGCCCCCTGGGAACGCGGCCGTGGCGAAGAGCAGAGAGACGGTGAAGCCGATCGCGGCGGTGATGCCGATGACCATCGCGAGGAGTGACAGGAACGGGATGGCTAGTGTGCTGGTGCAGTGGAATCGAGCGGGCAGTGGGCGGAACAGAATCCGCCCGTCACCGCGCAGGCTTTTGCCAAGCTCTGGCGAGGTCAGGACGCAGCGTCGGGACGACATACGAACGACGCGCGAGCGGTCCAGTAACCGGGCCTGTCAAAGCGAATCCTCCCGATCTCGCGACCACGAGGATGGCGGCCCGACCATGCAGATGCCTGCAGCGGAGGTCCGTTGCACCCTTCGCTTCCGAACTGCGATCTGAATATGTGCTCTTCGCGATATGTGCTCTTCGCGCCGGCAAACGAACAGGGCTGAGTCCGTGTCTCAGATGGTTCGCTCGTCTTCGGGTTTCCACTCCATTGCGGCCGGGCGCGCTTGGCAGCGCACCAGACGAAGTAGGGGCCTGCTGACGTACGCGACTTCCTTGCCAATCAGATGTCAGTCTTCGCCGTATTACCTCGACCGTTGAGCGCGAGGTCATCCGTGCGCTAAGATGCGCTGACCATGGGGGACGTCGACCAGGTGCTCGATGGGTAAGCTCCGCATCGTGCTCGGCGACGATCACACGATCGTCCGGCAGGGACTGCGCAAGATTATCGAGGGGGAGCCGGGGTGGGAGGTCGTTGGCGAGGCGAGCGACGGCCGGCAAGCAGTCCGCCAATGCGAGGAGCACTCGCCAGACATCGCCATTCTCGACATCGGCATGCCGCTATTGAACGGTATCGAGGCGACGCGGCAGATCGTCAGGCGTCATCCGTCGATCGGCGTCGTGATTCTCAGTATGCACTCCGACGAGCCGTATATTCTTCGGGCGCTACAGGCCGGAGCGCGAGCCTACCTGCTCAAGGACTCGGCCGATACGGACTTGATACGGGGTGTCACCGCTGCAGCGTCTGGGAAGTCGTTTTTCAGCCCGGTCGTTGCCAAGGTCATGCTCGATGACTACGTCCGGCACCTGTCGCAGAAGGGCATCGTCGATCGCTACGAGTCGCTCTCGGAGCGTGAGCGCGAAATCTTTCAATTGATCGCCGAGGGCCGTAGCAACAAAGCGATCGCCGATCTGCTGTCAATTAGTCCGTCGACCGTGGAAACGCACCGAGCACACATTCTTCAGAAGCTAGACATGCACAGCACGGCGGAGATTGTGCTTTACGCGGTCAGGCGCGGCGTCATTTCTTGAAACCGACTGCGCCAACTATCGCGCGTTCGTTGCCCGTGTCTGGCCCTGCGGAACGGCCACAAATCAGGAAGTAGGCGTCGCGCGCGCCGAGCGCAAGAAGAACCCCAACAGCGCCGCGGCGGCAAGGCAGATTACAATAAGACGAACGCGAGAGCGCGTCGTGACGCAAGCGCGCGGCTTCAACTGAAGTCGCGTGTCTGATGGGGATCCGACTCCGGCGGCGCCACCGGCGGTCGTATCCGGTCAGGACGGTAGTGCGCTCGCCCCTGGGTCTAGCTGCAGATTGATCCCGTTCTCGCTCGGATCCAAGAGACGACAGACGCACTGCACTCACCCGAAGGACAACCCGAACTGCGAGCAGATGCGACCGGTCCGCTGGAAGGCGAACTCGATACCGTATTCCTCGCCCAGCTTATCGATGACGGCCGGCTCTGGTGAGCCGTCCGCCGCGAGCAGTTGCGACAGAATCCGAAAGTGGCCTTCCAGCCCGCCTGGAATCAGGACATCGATGAACTGGAGCTCACTGTCCCCTGCGTTCCAGAACGTATGCCATTGCCCTCGAGGCTTCCACAGATAAGCGCCGCTGTCCGCCAGCACCTGGTGTTCGTCCAAAAGTGCGCCGAGTGTTCCAGCAAACACAATCGACAGCTCGTCCTCTCTCCAGTGTCGGTGCAGAGGCAAGCCGAGCTGGCGTGGTAGAAGCCGGTGTTCGACGGCGGCGAGGCGTCCCGCGGTGATGGTACTGGAGATCTTGTGGAGGGTTCCGAGCCGCGCCGGCGGGGCGGCAAAGCCTGCCCCCGGATGGACTACGTAGGGGCGCATTGATCGAGCTTGGAAACTTGTATGACTTTTCTCCGGATGGGGAGAGGTCATGAGCTTTTCAACCCAATCGCCGGACAAGGCACACCCAAACATGGGCGCAGCAGACGGCCCGACCTCACTGAGACAGATCCCCGAAATAACCCAGGTATTCCAGAACGTAGAGCAGGCACAGCAGAAAAGCGACCACATAGACGAGGTTTGCGACACGGTCCGCAATCGCGGTTACCGATTTCGTCATCTTGTCCCTCCAGTGGTGTCGCGTCGGTTCACTCGTGCCGAGCAAGACCTTGTTACTGCCGGGAGTATTAGCCAAAGGAGCAGGGGGCGACCATCGGGTCAGGGCCCTATCTTTGCGGCCGTTACGATGGAAAGGTGATCTGCATGAACACCCCTGTTGGTACCCAACGGCCAAGGCCGGCCTCGAAACGGTATTCTGCTGTGCTTATGGCAGGTAGCACGAGTCCGGGAAGGCGGACTCAGGTTGGTGGTGCGTCGTGCGAAAGATACTGTCACGACAGGATGGCCCAAGGGGTATCCAGCGGCTACAGTGTTGTGGAACGGCAGAATCTTGGCCTGCACCGAGCGCGAGCGACATCCCAGTAGGGAGAGCAATGGCGAAATCGGCAACCGCCACGGCAGATGCCATCAGCTTCGTCGTGTTTCTCCTGACGATAGTCAGCGTTGCCCTCTACATGTTGAAAGAGGCCGGGATTTTCAATCTCATCGATCGCTTTCCTTGATGACGTATGGGCTGAGCCGATCGTAGTTGTCGCGAAGGATGTTGCGAACTTGGGTTTCGCTTCCACTTGCGCGCAGAACAGGCCGGCTGAGGTGAAGCAACACTAGCGGATGAAGGTAGCCGGGAACGGGGACTTGGACTAGCTGCTTCTAGCTGCTTCATGACGGTGGCGTCGGGTTCGTGTGTGGCTTGGCTGGCATACAAGCCACCAACGCATCCGCCCGTCGCCGCCGTCGCCAGACTCTCCCAAGCGGGATGAACTGTCGTGCGAGTCGATAAGTATTTGGCGGATCAAAAATTCATCGACACGCAGTACTGACGTGTATGACGCCCTACCGGCGAGTTCGAAACGGAGCTGCCACGTGGGGCAGTTAGTTTAGGGGAGGAGGTCCCTGGAGACTCGGCGTTGCATCGAGGATCCAGGGGACATCTCACGTGGTCCGAGATGACCGTGAAAGGCGACTGCAGCCCGGGCTTGGTCCTCACACCTAGCTACCTGACGTCAGAGGGTTGCGCGCTCCCGGACGCCGTCGCCGCGCGTAAGCCATTGAGAAGGACCCTGACGACCGCGGTGTACTGGGTCTCGGCGGTGCCGAACTTCGCAGCATACTCGTTCTTCGACAACCCGCTGATTTTGCCCTGTCCGTCGAACAGCACTTGGCGGCCGGTCTCGTCGTACATCACATCAACCTGTTCTCCGTCGCGACTCAAACCGTCACATCCCATGTCCTGAAAGAACAGCTTCGTCTCCGGAGCCGCACTCGCATTTAGTGCGGAGTACACCTTCTGCGTAGTGCTTCTCGGCGATCTGGGCCTGGATGTAATCGGGGGACGTCGATACGGCCGCGATGATGAGCAACTGCGTCTCGGGGAACAGCAGTGCGGCAACGAAACGTGTGGGCGCCGCAGGATCCTGCACCGCGAACGCCGTCAACTGCTGGGTAGTCATCGTCGTGACGAGCTCTTTCGTCGTGACCGCGGAGCCCGCTTTGCCGTCCTGCGCGAGAACCAGTCGGGGCTGGACAAGGACACCAGCCACGACTGCGGCAGTGAGCAGTGATCTCGCTGACCTGACAACGTGCGAACTGGCCGAGTTGGTGTAGGTCATGGCTGGCCTCACGTCAGAGATCGAACATGGACCGAGGGAGTCGCATTGCTACGAACGAAGACTCCCGCCTCTGGGACAGGTACGACTGTGTGCCGCCGCGACCCAGTCCGTGAACGGCGCTTATGGTCGCGTCGCCCAAAGGACGCGACATTAAAAACGAGCGCGACGATGTCCCGCAAGCTGGGTAATTCAGGACAAGCGGGCTGGTCAGCAGTATAGCCAGGGGCTGACCTGGCACCCATCCGGTCTAGACAGTATCTTTCGAAGAAAAGGCCTGAATAGCGATCACTTTGGCAGCGCATTCCCGTGCGGGCCGGACAGGAATTCCGGAGGCGGCGACAGCCGCGACCACGGCGACGAAAGTGCGAATCGAACCCTCGTCTTCATTGCCGCTGTCCTGTTCCTTGACTGCGGAGAGAAGAGGTCCCGTGCCGGCCAACTTCGTGAACCGCGTCCACGATCGTCTCAGCCCATTTGACAACATCCACACCATGTGGCGCATCGTCGTCCCGCATCACGATGGAGTGATCCACGAGCTGCAGAAGATTGTCCTCTCCCGACGGGTTTGCCAATCCCACCGTGAGCGGCGAACCATTCGTTCGCTTGTAGAGAGTCCACAGCAGCTTCATGGCCATGCGCTTGTCGACGGGTGCACCGGCGCGTTCGTAGCCTTCCACTGTGGTGCAACGAAGGCGCGCCCCAGTGAGTGCCTTGAGGAGACGGCTGCGCGCACGAGGGCTGGGATCGAGAATACGAAACGGTTCGTCGTATTCGCGCAGCTTCGCCAACCGGGCACGAAGCAACGTCACACTACACTCGCGCGCCACGTCCTCAACGGACATGTCACTGAATCCTTCAATCTCGACACGCAGCTGTTCAGCTGTCCGGTGTAGTGTGTGCACTACATCGGAGTATGGCCTCCCGAACTCGACAGCTTGATAACCCGCGATTTCTCGCGCACGGGGCACGGCGAAGTCAAAGTACGCCGGTGGAATGAACGCGGCTCCACCGTTCTCGCAGACGAACGGATGGCGGATTCGGAGCTCCTGCTGAATCTGCTCGAGCTCAGCCCGAGTCTTGCTCGAGCACAGGATCAAGGGAACGTGCTCACGTGAAAGCTCTTCGAGGACGTTGGCGGCTGTGGCAAGCGAACCGACCGACGGGTCGCGCAGAACACCATCCACTTCTGAAAAGATCAGCGTTCGGGGGGAAGGCTTCATCCGTTTCTCACCTTAGTCCTCGGCGGTGGGCAGAGGGCATCCGGCGAGCACCGTATTCTGAGCGTGGAAATCATGGAGCGTAAGCCCAACCGTTGACTGCCGCCATGCCCGGGATAAGATGCTCGTGTGATGCACCGCAGACCGCTCGAGGGGCTCACGATCAAAGCGGCCATTTTTCTCGGATTTGGGCTCACCTTCGGACTCTGGATCTTCGCTGGATATCAGTTCACTCGACGGATGGGTGAGGTCGAACGAGACGCCGCAGCGATCAACAGACGATACATGCACGCTCAAGAACTGCTGTCCACGGTGCGGGCGCAGGTTCTCATTGGATCTGTATACGTGCGCGATGCCTTGCTGGACCCTAATCCTGCGTCCGCAGATGCCTACCGCCGCCAACTACAGGACACCTACCACGCCGTCGACCAGGCTTTGCAACAATATGTACCGGTGCTGGATTCTCAAGCGGAGCGCGAGCGCATCGGCAGACTCCGCCGTGAAATCGACAACTTTCGGACGACAATGCTGGAGGTGCTGGCGAGCGACAGCAGCCGCTGGCCTGCTGAGGCACGTCTTCTCCTTCAGCGGCGAATTGTGCCCAAGCGCGAGCTCGTGATTCGGGTGTCTGAAGAAGTGCAGGCCTTGAATCGCGAAACGTTCGTGCAGCAGCAGACTGGCATCGCGGAGATCTATCGCGTATCGCAGCGTCGCATCTGGCGTCAGCTCGGCCTCGCGCTTGCGGCGAGTCTCGGGATCGCGGTTCTCGCGTCGCTGTACTCAGCAAGGCTCGAGAACCAGCTTCACCACCAGAGAGCGAGAGATGTGCAGAATACGCACGATCTCCAACGCTTGTCAGCGAAGTTGATCACCGCGCAGGAAGAAGAGCGCCGCAACATCGCCCGCGAGCTTCACGATGAAGTCGGCCAGGTGCTCACGGCCATCAAGGTCGAGCTTGCGCTCGCTCAGAGCGCTATTGAGGCGGCCGGTGGCCCGGCTCGTGTACTCGAGGATGCCCGGTCCATTACGGATGGGGCGATCCAGACAGCACGCGATCTGTCGCATCTGCTTCATCCGGCGATGTTGGACGATCTCGGCTTGCGTGCCGCCATTGACTGGTACCTCCGAGGCTTCAGTAAGCGGCATGACATTCGTGTGGAACTCCTTCATGATCGGATGGACGAGCGCCTCGTGCCGGAGACGGAAACCGCGGCGTTTAGGATTGTCCAGGAGGCCCTAACGAACGTTGTCAAGCATGCACAGGCAACTTCGTGTCGCATCTATCTTCAGCGGCTCACGAATACTGTGTTGATCACGATTGAAGACAACGGTGTCGGGTTCGACGTGACAGAAGCGCCAAAAAGCGGCGAGCGCCGGGGCCTTGGTTTGCTGGGGATTCGTGAGCGCGCGTTGCAGCTTCGAGGAACGCTTCGTTTGGAGAGCAGTCCCGCAAAGGGAACCCGGCTCACAGTTGAGCTTCCGGCGCAAACCCGTATCAAGACAGACACCGCAGACGACGTGACCGCCCCCGTCGCTGAAGCGCCTGCCAGCGGCTAGGTGGGGCGCGCCTCATCGGTGCGACCCTTCCGTCGTACTTTGTCTGAGTGACCTGCTTGTCGTCGGCATCGCCACATCCATCGGGGTCACGATCTCACTCTTGTTTGCCACGGGGGCCTTTGCGGGTGGCAGTGCGCTTGCGGCGACGAAGATGGGTGCTCTCCTGAGTTTCCTCGCGGCGCCGGTTGCGATCGCCGTCGCACGCGCGCTTCGGTGTGTCACATCGGCGAGCTCTTGCTGGTCGAACTCACCTCAACATCCAATGTGAATGAGGTGTGCACTGCTGGCGTCGAACGGGCTCTGGAAGATCCGGCCAATATCGTCTTTGCTGTAAGGTTTGGCCAGCGCTGGCGACTAATGACGGTGACAGGTCATTGCCACCTGGGCGGCAGAGGCTGGATTGGACAAGACGCGAGTGGACGGTGAGTTCCTGGCGCTATTGAACCAGTACCGCGGCGCCATCGAACGGGTCTCTCGGATGTACACATCGAGCGCGATCGAGCGCGAGGAGCTCGTGCAGGAAGTGGTCTATCAGCTGTGGCGGGCTTTTCCGTCGTGCCGGAATGAGTCGGCCCCTCTCACATGGGTCTACAGAATCGCCATCAATACGGCGGTGACCGGGCTGCGGCGTCGGGCTCGGCAACCCGCGCACGTTCCACTCGACGCGGCTGTCTCCGTCCAGTCGCCGCCGACATCAACGACCAGCGACTCACGGATGGAACTGCTATATCGGGTCATCCGTCGGCTCGGCCCCGTCGATCGCGCACTGATCATGTGCTACCTCGACGACCTGAGCTACAGAGAAATCGGTGCTGTGCTCGGCCTCTCGGAGACCAATGTCGGCGCACGCCTCAGCAGGACGAGAAGCAGGCTGCAAGAGCTCGCGCGGAGCGTGGAGTAATTCGATGGACCTTGAGGTAGTCAAGCGCTGCTGGCGCGAGGAGTCCTCGTTGCCTCCGTTGAAAGAGGAGACAGTGATGCGAATGCTTACGAACCGGGCCGCGGACCTTCGGCGGCAGGTGAGAGGCCGCCTGCGGCAAGAAGCGGTGTACTACGCACCGCTCATCGCGGTGTTGGCGGCGAGCCTCGTGAGTGGATTCACGCTCAACCGGGTGTTGGCCGCCTGCACCGTTGTGCTGATGATCGGAGCGGTCATGGCGACGCTCTGGTGGGCGCAGCACCGCATCGATGAGGCGCCACTCGACCGTAGCCTGCACGAGGCGCTGGTCGATCTCCGCACGAAAGTGGATGCGGCCAGCCGCGCCTACGTGTCCGTCTACGTAGGCTTCTTCGTGCTGTCGGCTGCCATCCTCCTCGGCGCGGTCTGGTGGCGGAATGGCTTGGGCTCGTTGTTCACTGGATTCTTGGCGATCTCGGTGCCCGCCGTGGTGTGGTCTTACCGAAGTGGACGCGGCTACGTCGAGCGCATGTTTCGCCGGCACCGCCTTGACCTGGCCGAGTGCCTTCGCCAGCTCGAGGAACAAACATGAAAGACCGCTTCGAGCCATTGCCCATGCACGATGTGTGTGTTCAGGGCCAACACCACAGCCGCAACGGCTGCGCCGCGGACTCTTGATCCTGCGCTCATTGGTGCCTCCGTCCGAGTTGCCGTTCGAGTTCGTCACGCCGTTTCGATAGCTGCTCGACACTGCGCTTCGCGCGAGCCAGTGCAACCGTCGCAATCACGATCATGAACACGCCCATAGCGGCAGCCGCGAACGCGCTTCTGCTTGCCGTCGCATATCCCACGGCCAGGGCTCCGACAGAGAACACGGCGCTGAACCCAACCGCCATACGGCCTGCCACGACGCGATGACGGCCCAGCAGGATTCGCCTGTGCGTCAGCACCCACATAGCGAAGCCCACCCAGCTCGCGCCGATCACGGCCAGGACGCCAAGCGCGATCGAAGCCCTGAGCGGCAGCGACGGCTCGGTGAGTAATAACGCGGTGACGATCGCGGTCATCATCGATGCCGCCAGCGCAAGACCGACGTAGCCGATGCGCGCGGGCCGGGACAACTCCGAAGCCGTGATGCGGCGAAGGTCATCGACCAATGCAGACGGCGGTGTGAGATCAGTCATAGACGTATTCCTCGTGCGGTCAAGGCCTGCCGCAGTAGCCGCTTGGCGCGAAACAGGCGCGATTTGATCGTTCCTACCGGAACCGTCAACGCCTCGGCCACTTCGTTGAGGGATAACTCTTGAAGATAGAACAGCGTCAATACTTCCCGCTCGACGATGGGGAGCAGCGCGAGGGCGCGCTCGAGCTTCCTGAAGTTCCTCTGCGTCCTCGCCTGTAGACCCGTCCGCGGCGATCTCGTCCACGTCGACGTCGACCGTCGGGGATTGCGCGTACTCCTGGCGAAGGCGATCCATCAGTGTCCGTCGCGCGATGCCGAACAGCCAGGCCCGAAGCTTGGACCCGTCACGGAGCCGCGGGATGCCGCGAATCACTCGGACCCAGACATCCTGAAAGATCTCCCTTGCCGCGTCGTCGTCGCCGACCAGGCGACGGACGAACGACCAGAGTGGAGCGTGCCAGCGCGCGATTAACTCGTCGAACGCTGCAGGTTCACCGAGCTGGCAACGTACCGCCAGGAGCTCGTCGTCGGTGGGGTGGTGTTCGCTGGTCTGCACAATGGCTCTATCGCTGTAGTCGCAGAACAGGCCGAAAGGTTCACGGGCCTGTTCTGAGGGACCGAGTGTCCTGACCCGGCTGGGTTCGGCGCGTTCGCGATCACGGTTAGCCCCCGCCCACCACGGCTCTCTACGCCTGCGAGCTTCAGCCGCTTGGGACAATCGGTAGCCCACTTCGCCCCCGCCGGCGATGACGATACGCAACTGTCTCCCCCCTTTGCCCGATAGACGCGGATGCTGCGGTTCTATTTACTCAACGATGAAGCGGCTGAACCGCCTGTGGATGATACGGGAGGCTTTCGCCTCGGAAGTTCCATCATCAGGTAGGCTAGGGAGGCGCCGACGATTCCATGGAAGCCACGCCTTCGTATCGGCCTCGGGTCTCACGTGAAACCCGCCTGTTGCTGACCACCGCACTGGTGGCCGCAGCTGCGCTATGGATACTCGCGCGGATTCGCTTTCCCGATCTGCCCGCAGCGCCCAATCCTGTCTCGCCGCTTCTCTCGCAACTGGCCGCCCCGCCGACGTTGGAGTCATTGGCATCCGAAGTATTCCAGGTACAAGGCCGCCTCGAATCCTCGTTGGTGGTCTTGAACGGGAGTCGTGATCGATTGTCGGCGCAGTCAGGGGTGATTGCCCTGCGGCTTCGCGACGATTTGGCGATTGCGCTACTCATGGACGGGCCATCAGAAGCGTTGAACAGTCGTGGACTGGTGGTTGCGACTGACGCGGCGTCGGGGTTGAGCGTTGTTCGCGTACCAACCGCCTCTTCGATGCCTTCGCTGGCGCGCTGGGTGCCTCGACGGCTCGAGCGGCCGCAGTATCTGATAGCCACCGAGGCATCGACTGAACGGATCACCCTGCGGCCGGTGTTCGTCGGCTCTCTCGAGCCGTTGCCCAACGCGCTGTGGGCTGAGCCTATCTGGGCGATTAACTCCCACGAGATTCCGGTTGGCGTCATTGTGTTCACGACCGCCGGCGAGTTCGTCGGCTTAGTCACGGAGTACGCCGGGCGCCGTGTGATTGTGCCGTCGAACACGGTCTTCGCGGAAGCGGAACGCCTGATCAGGGGGCCGGTCACGCAAGCGGGCCATCTCGGAATCCACGTGCAGCCGCTCACAACCGATCTGTCTGCGGCCACAGGTGCTGACGTAGGCGTGGTTGTGAGCTGGGTTGATCCGCAAGGACCTGCCGCCGATGCACTGGTCATCGGGGACGTCATCGAAGCGTCTTCGGGCCATGCGGTGCTGACACCGGAGCAGTGGCGCGTCCGCATTGCCCGCCTTGGCGCCGGTGATGTGCTGGCGCTGCGGATCCGACGACACCGTGAGCTGACGGACGTGTCGCTGACCGCGCCAGCGCCAGAGATTCCT
The DNA here is from genome assembly GCA_963773005.1 of uncultured Acidobacteriota bacterium. Classification (GTDB taxonomy): domain Bacteria; phylum Acidobacteriota; class Vicinamibacteria; order Vicinamibacterales; family 2-12-FULL-66-21; genus DATBJJ01. Next base: position 27,293 of record CAVYZR010000004.1, on the reverse strand, counting down.
CCCGAACCAACCGCAGCGCTCGGGTTGCGCATGCGTCGAGTCTCGCGGGGCACGGAGCTTCTGGCGGTCGAACCAGGATCAGCTGCGGCACGCGGCGGCCTCACGGCCGGAGACGTGATCACGCTCATGGGGGATTTCTCGTCGCCGTCGCCCGCCCAGGTGCGCGCGGCGTTCATGTCAGCGCGCGAGCAGACGCCCGTGCTCGTAGGCGTGACGCGGGGTGCGACGCACCTCGTCATGACGCTCACTCGATGACGTCTCTCAAGCTGGGCGGCTACGATCCACTAGACGCACAGCTCGACGACGTCACCGTCGTGCCCGAGCGGCCGGGTGAACACCGTCCATCGCGCATGCCTCTGGCTGGGTGGTCGGCATCCTCGGTGCCCGTTGCCTCGCTGCTGATTGTTGGCATGATCCTTGGCCCCCGCGGCATCAGCGTGTTCCCGTCCGGCGTCCTCTCGCTTCTCGATCCAGCCATACCGGTCGCACTTGCAGCGCTTGGAGCGCTCGTCGGTTTGAGCACCGAGGTGCGTGGCAGGCAGGGCCGGAGCACGGTCGCTGTGAGCCTCCTACAGTCGGCACTCGCTGCGCTGCTCGTGACCGTGCCGCTGGCGGTGGTGCCGCCATCAGTGTTGGCCCACGGAACCCTTCCGCTGTGGATAATTGCCGGATCGCTCGGCGTCTGCGCCGCTTCTTCACTGTCGGTGCCGGCCTCCGCGCCAGACGGGCCGGAGGCAGTCCGGGCGAGACTTCTCGAGCTTGACGCCCTTCTTCCGATTCTGGCGGGTGGGCTCCTTCTCGGGGTCTTTCACCCGGGCGGCGTCTTCGCGGCACTCGCACTCGTCGGGCAGGTCATCGTCATCACTGCGGTGCTGTCCGCAGGCGTGTGGCTCCTGCTCGCTCGGACGGTGTCTGAGACAGAGCAGCGAGTCTTTGCTCTCGCCGCGATGTTGCTGATTGGCGGAGTCGCGGATTACCTGTCGATGTCCGCGCTCTTCTGTGGCCTGGTGGCCGGACTGGTCTGGCAGGCCGCCGGCGGCCAAGCGCGCGAGTCTCTCCGTAGCGACGTGCTGTACACACAGCATTCGCTCCTCGTGCTGGTGCTCGTTGTTGCGGGCGCACGAACCGAGCTCTCGGTCGCCGCGTCAGGCGCAGCAGCCGCCTATGTCCTCCTCCGCCTGACGGCAAAGCTTCTTGGCGGTGCCATTGCCACGCGGATGGCCGCCGCTGACGTGCCGCGGACTGCGGTCGTGTGGCTTCTGTCGCCAGGCGTCTTTGGCGTCGCCCTTGCGCTCAACATCGTTCGTGTCGTCGGTCCCGACGCGGTCGTTCTGCTGACCATTGTTGTCCTCGGCACGATTGGCTCCGAAATCACTGCCGAGCTCGCCCGAACACGCAACGTCCGCGCCTCCGAGAGCGATCCTGTGGTGAGCGCGTGAGTCGCATCGCGGCGCTGGTGTTGACGGCTGGTGCCGTGATCTGGGTGCGCGGGCTCGGCTCGGCGGGGCCAACAGGATCGGCAGGTACCGCGCTCGTCCTGGGCTTCGCGCTCGTCGGTGCCTGGGTCACCGGCGACCTGCTGCGACGCTTCAACCTTCCGCGGTTGACGGGCTATCTCCTCTTCGGAATCGTTGCCGGCCCACAGGTGGCGAATGTCATCACCGAATCGATGGCTGGCCAACTCCAGGTCATCACCGGGATCGCCACCACCCTCATCGCGCTGATCGCGGGATTGACCCTCAATCTCGAGCGCATGGGCCGACGGCTTGCGGCTATCGTGCAGATGACAGCCGTCATGCTGGGTCTCACTATGGCCGGTCTTGCCGTCCTGCTCTGGATCGCGTGGTCCTGGCTGCCGATCGCACCCAGTGCCACCGGCGGTGTGAAGTTGGCGATGCTCGCGCTGTTCGTCGTGATCGTCGTCAGTTTCTCTCCGACGATGACCGCGGCGGTGATCACCGACACCGGGGCGCGAGGCCGCCTGAGCGAGACGGTTCTCGCGATGGTCGTGCTTGCCGACCTGGCCGTGCTCGTCTCGTTCTCCTTTCTGATGCAGATCGCGCGCCTGGCGTTCAGGGACCCGGGCGGCGCGGACACGGCTATCCTCGTTCGATTCGCCTGGCAGATCGGTGGTGCCGTCGCATTTGGCGTCCTGATCGGCGCGCTCTTCGCGCTGTATATGCGCTACATCGGCCGCGAAGTCACGCTGGTGCTGCTCGGCGTCTGCATTGTCCTGAGCCAAGTCGGAACTACGCAGGAGTTCGAGCCGCTCCTTGCCGCGGTGGCCGCCGGACTGGTCATCGAGAACCTGGCGGTCGCACAGGGAGACACGCTGCGTGCAGCGGTGCAGCGTGGCGCCCCTCCGGTGCTGGTCGTGTTTTTTGCGGCTGTCGGTTCGTCTCTCCGGCTGGATGCGCTGGCCGCTATCGGGTATGTCGCCCTGAGCGTGTCCGTAGTGCGAATAGCTCTCATCCACACCGGCCTGCGTATCGGGTGGCGACTCGCAGGTTTGGACGAGCGGCTCGGGAAGTACGCCTGGACGGGTTTCGTGTCACAGTCAGGGATTACCCTTGGGTTCGCCTCGGTCGTCGCCGCAGAGTTTCCAGGATGGGGGACGCAAATCCAGTTGGTGTTGGTAGGGCTGATCGCGATCCACGAGCTCGTCGGACCGATCGTGTTCCGGCAGGGACTCGCGCGCGCCCGAGAGGTCGATGCCCACGTGCCGAGACCCCTCGTGGTCGTGTCCAACCGCGAGCCCTATCTGCACACAGAGGCTGCAGACGGTCAGATTGTCGCGAATGCCGCGACGGGTGGTGTCGCCATCGCGCTCGATGCGTTGATGAGGGAGAGGGGTGGCGTCTGGATTGCGCATGGCGCTGGCTCGGCGGACCGTCGGGTCGTCGACGCCACAGATCACGTGCGCGTCCCACCCGAGAGCCCGTCCTACACGCTTCGACGGCTCTGGCTGGAGGAGCCGACGTTCTCCGCCTACTACGGTGGTTTCGCCAACGAAGGCTTATGGCCGCTCTGTCACGTCGTCGACGTGCGGCCGAAATTCCGTGCCGAGGACTGGGCCGCCTATCAGGACATCAACGGTCGGTTTGCTGCGGCCGTTCACACGGAGCTCGGGCCGTCGACAGCGCCCGTGTTCATTCAGGATTACCATTTGGCGCTCGTCGCGCCACACCTTCGGGCGGTTCGGTCCGACGCCAGGACGGCCTTGTTCTGGCACATCCCGTGGCCCTACCCTGATCGCCTTCGCATTTGCCCGTGGCGCCGTGAGCTGCTCGCCGGGCTTCTCGGCAACGATCTGCTCGCCTTCCAGTTGGAGCGCGATCGCGACAACTTTGTGCGTGCGGTCGAGGAGGAGCTTCAGGCCGAAGTCGAGACCGAATCATCCCGCGTCCATTTTGCTGGCCGTTCGACCACGGTCGTGTCAGTACCGATTGGCGTCGACTACGATCGCATACAGGCGATGGCGGCGGATCCTGCGCTCCCGGTGGAACAGCATCGACTGATCGAGCTCCTGAATCTGCGGGCGCCGATCCTGGGCCTCGGCGTCGATCGTCTGGATTACACGAAGGGCATCCCCGAGCGCCTGGCCGCCATCGATACCTTGATGATTCGTCGCCCCGAGCTTCGTGGCAACCTGACGTTCCTCCAGATCGGAGTGCCATCGCGCTCAGAGCTGGAGAGCTATGTCGCGATCGAGGCTGAAATCAGCCAGGCGGTTGCCAACATCAATGCGCGCCACGCCATTCGCGGCGGTCCACCCGTTGTCTCGTATCATAAGACCGCCCTGACGACCGCCAGTCTTGTCGCGCTGTATCGTCTCGCGCAATTCTGCATCGTCAGCTCCCTGCACGACGGCATGAACCTGGTCGCGAAGGAATTCGTTGCCGCACGTGACGATGAGGATGGGGTCCTCGTGCTGAGCGCGCTCGCGGGCGCGGCGCAAGAGCTGCACGATGCGTTGATCATCAATCCCTACGACGTCGACGGCTTTGCCGACGCGCTCGCGAAGGCGATCGACATGCCGCGTGAGGAGCGTAGGGGGCGCATGATCGCGCAGCGCCGGATCGTCGCGGGCCGGAACGTGTTTGGCTGGGCATCCGACATCCTCGAAGGGCTCGAGAGTCTCTGGACTAAGCCGCTGCACTATTCCGTGAAGCGATGGGAGGATATGTCTGTTTGAGACCGGTCGCTGACATTCTTGACCCGCGCAATCGGGGTCCGGGCGTCGAGGAAAAGCGCTGCTTCGTGACGATTCACTACCGACAAGCGCGGCATAAGACATGGGCGCTCCGAGCAACTGCAGAGACCGTGCCCGCATGTCACCGGTCTCATTTCAATCCGAACGGGACGAATCCCACGGCCATCAGTTCGGGGCCTGGTGGCGACGAGGGCGAACGAGTGAAGGTGCAAGCGAGCGCGTGCAAGCGAGCCGAAAGGCGAGCGCGCAGCGAGGTGGGGAACGTGAAGGGGCCCGACCGAGCATGAAGGTCAGAGCGCCTGCGGCCGCAAGCGAGCCGAAGGGCGAGCGCGCAGCGAGGTGGGGAACGGCTTCACGAGATAGTCGTCGGCGTTGGCCTGGAGTCCTTCGACACGCGATTCCTCGCCCGCTCGCGCAGAAACCAAGATCACTGGCGTGCTGCAGAGGGCCGAGTCCTCGCGAATTGCTCGCAACAGGCCAAACCCATCCAGCTGCGGCATCATGACGTCGGCCAACACCAAAGCAGGGCGCAACTGGCGCGCGACGTCCAGCGCTTGGTGGCCATCCGCCACCGCGCGCACCTCATATCGATCGCTGAGCAGCCGCGTGAGGTATTCGCGCATGTCTGCGTTGTCATCGGCCAGAACGATCAGTTCCCGTTCCGACCCGAGAACGGCCTCAGGCGAGGAGCCGAGCGACGACAGTTTCGCAAGCATGGGCACATCGACAGGCGCGCTCGACGCGTCTGGCACCCACCGCAGAGCTTCCTCGACATACGCTTCGGCTCGAAGTTCGCTCGAGGCGGGCGATTGTTCAGCGTGAATAGACTCCGCCGGGAGATGCTCCTTGCCACGCGGAATTGTCAAGGTAAAGGTGCTGCCGACGCCAACCGCGCTCTTCACGTCCACGCTGCCGCCGTGCAGTCTAACCAGTTCTTGAACGAGGGCCAGTCCGATCCCCGTGCCTTCATGCGTTCTGGCAGACGTGCGCTCGATGCGATGAAAGCGCTCGAACACCTTCTCGCGTTGGTCGTCGGGAATCCCCACGCCGGTATCGCGGACCTGCAATTCCACAGCGCCCTTCACAAGCTTCAGCGAGATCGCCACCTCGCCCTCGAACGTGAACTTGAAAGCGTTGGAGAGAAGATTCAACACGATCTTCTCCCACATGCCGCGATCGACGAAGACAGCGTCCGCGATGTGCTCGCATTCCACGGAGAACTGCAGGCCGGCGCCATCGATTGCCGAGCGGAACATGCTGGCGATGTCCGACGTGAGGGCGGCCAGATCCGTCGGCTGATAGACCGCCTGCACGCGTCCGGCCTCGAGACGCGAGAAATCCAGGAGCGTGTTCACGAGCTTGAGTAGTCTCAGCGCGTTCCGGCGCGCCGTCAGCAACTGTTGGTAACGTTCCGGACCAAGGCGCTCGCCCGCCTCCGGGAGCACTTCCTCGAGCGGACCCAGCATCAGTTGCAGCGGTGTGCGGAACTCATGGCTGACGTTGCTGAAGAACGCGGTCTTGGCGCGATCGATTTCGGCCAGCGCGTCCGCGCGCTGCAGCTGCAGCTCGTATGCGCGAGCGCTGGCCAGCCCGATAGCAATCTGTTCGGCGATCCGACGGACGAATTGGCGGTATGTATCGTCGAAGGCTCGGCCCGGATGGATTCCTAGAACCAAGAACCCCGCCGCGTCGCTCTGCTCGCGAAGCCGAATCGGCACAACTGCAGCTTTGTCCGGCGGTACGGGCCAACTAATGCTCGGCAGCAGCGAGGCGCGCTGGCCAAGTTCGACGACGATCCCTTCTCCTGACAGTGCGGTCTCGAATCCCCAGAGATTCTGGCTCGTGCAGTCGATAACCGAAGGATCCAACGCGTCGGGTTTGGCGCTGGGGCCTACCAGATACGCTTTACGTTCAGTGGGGCGACACGCATAAAGGAATGCGAACGGGACAGCCAGGCGATGTTCGCCGAGAGTGTCCGCGCTGACCCGCCAGACATCGTCCTCGTATCGCGCTTCTGGCGTTTGAGATGCCACATCGCGTAGCACCTGTCGGCGTCGATCTTCGATCACTCGTTCAGTCGTGTCTATCCCCGTCACGAACACGCCGCCGACGTGACCGCTGTCATCCGGAATCGGGCTGGTACGAAAGTGCGAAGTAACACTCTTCGAGGTAGTTGTTCCGGTTCAGCGGGAAGAGCTGGTCGGCAAGAGTGGTATAGGCCTGACCGTGCCTCATGACCCTGTCGTACAGCGGCCCGACGGAGTCCCACGCCTCGGAAAACATTTCCCTGGTGCGACGACCCAACGCCGCAGGGTGCTTTGTTCCAAACAGCACTCGTTGCGCGTCGTTGTACAGCAGCGTGTAGTCCGGCCCCCAGCAGATGGTCATCGGATAGCCGGAACCCAGGATAATCTGTACGCAGATTCTCAGCGATTGCGGCCACTGCTCCAGCGGGCCGAGCGCAGTCGTTGACCAGTCGACCGCGCGCATAAGTTCGCCCATCTGGCCGCCTCCGCCGAGCACCGACTCGATCAGTTGCGTCATGCTGTGACCCATCTCAGGTCCGTCGACCTCAGTATCGACGCCGCTCAACGTTTTCGCAAGCGAGTCGCGGCTGGTCGCTTCGAACTCGCGTTCGCCGCGTCCGAGCTCATCGGCGTCGGCACACCGCTAAATACCTCGCGTTCCTGACTGACAGCCGCGCCTCAGTGGCACTTGTCGGGTCGAGAGGGGGTCGGACGCGGCGGCGGGTTTCAGTCATACACTAATCGATTGCGCTTGCGCGCAAGAACGAACGGAGTTCCCATGACTGAAACCCGCACTGCATCGCTAACTGTTCGGCCGAGCCGCGCCGAGCAGATATTTCCGACGCTCAGCGCCCCCCAGATCGAGCGCGTCGCGCAGCACGGGCATATTCGGGAGGTCAAGCCGGGGGATATCCTCTTTGAGGCTGGCCAGACCCCCGTTCCGTTCTTCGTGGTCACCAAGGGTCAGATAGAAATCGTCCGGCCAGCCTCTGCCGCCGACACCGTGGTCAGGGTATTCCGCCCCGGCGAGTTCACGGGCGAGGCCAACATGCTCTCCGGCCGCCCTGCGCTGGTGCTGGCGCGCGCGATCGAGGCCGGAGAGGTCATCGAGTTGGATCGCGAGAGCCTCTTGTCGCTGGTGCAGACCGACAGCGAGATCGGCGAGATCATCATGCGGGCGTTCATCCTTCGCCGCGTGGAACTGATCGCGAGTGGGCTGGGAGACGTGGTGCTCGTGGGGTCTTCCCATTGCTCGGGTACCCTCCGGGTCAAGGAGTTCCTGACGCGTAACGGCCATCCCTATTCGTCCATCGATCTCGATCGCGACGAGGGTGTCGAGGCGCTGCTGGATCACTTCAAGGTGAGCGCCGCGGACGTGCCCGTCGTGATCTGTCGAGGCGAGGTCGTCCTGCGCAACCCCACCAATCGCCAGATCGCGGAGTGCCTTGGCTTCAACGAGGCCGTCGACCAGACCACGGTGCGCGACGTGGTCATCGTTGGCGCGGGGCCGTCGGGCCTGGCGGCGGCGGTGTATGCGGCGTCGGAAGGCCTCGACGTGCTGGTCGTCGAGACCAATGCTCCGGGCGGTCAGGCGGGATCGAGCTCGAAGATCGAGAACTATCTCGGGTTTCCGACCGGCATCTCTGGCCAGGAACTCGCCGGTCGCGCCTATACGCAGGCGCAGAAATTTGGTGCACACATCGTCGTCGCCAAGGGCGCGCGCGAGCTGGCGTGCGCGCGGCGGCCGTACGAGATACAGATCGACGACGACCTGCGCGTGCCTGCGCGCACGGTCATCATCGCGAGCGGAGCGGCCTACCGGCGCCTCGACCTCGAGAACCTGTCGCAGTTCGACGGCGCTGGCGTCTACTACGGCGCCACGTTCATCGAAGCTCAGGTGTGTCGCGGCAATGAAGTCGTCGTGGTCGGCGGCGGCAACGCTGCCGGTCAGGCAGCCGTGTTTCTGGCGCAAAGCGCCAGGCATGTGTACGTGCTCGTCCGGGAGCGGGCCTGGCGGCGACCATGTCCCGCTACTTGATTCGGCGCATCGAAGACAATCCCGCCATCACGTTGATGACGGCGACGGAGATCGTCGGGCTCGAAGGTGGCCGGGAACTCGAGCGCGTCCGATGGCGGCACGTGCCGACCGGGAACGTCGAAACGCGGGACATCAGACACGTGTTTGTCATGACCGGCGCTTCGCCCACTACCGCCTGGCTGCGCGGCTGCGTCGCGCTCGATTCCAAGGGTTTTATCAAGACGGGACCGGACCTGTTGCCCGAGGACCTGACGACGGCCAAATGGCCGCTCGCGCGGCCGCCCCACCTGCTTGAAACCAGCCTGCCTGGCGTGTTCGCCGTCGGGGACGTCCGTGGCGGAAGCATCAAGCGTGTGGCATCCGCTGTTGGAGAGGGATCCATTGCGGTCGCGTTCGTGCACCGAGCTCTGGCGGAGTAGAGTCGAGACTCGAGGGGGGCCATCGCAAGTAAGTCGTGCACACTCGGTCCGCGCTCTCCGACGACCATCGCGGAGGAAGGGTCCTATCGAGTTCGAATTCCACCGAATGTACTTGCCGCGGAGCGAACCCTGAACCCAGATGGGCGGGCGGCCTTGCAGCCCTTCGCGCCACGCGCGTCACGCGGCTTATCTGAAAACGGGTAATCCGCGGTGTGCCGTCGATAAAGCCGACGCACAGTCAAGTCTGCCAGCGGTACATTTCAGGTACAGCAGAAAAGCGCTCGACTGTAAGTCGTTTAGATGGAGCAGTTAAAAAGTGGAGGCGCCGGGATTCGGACCAGTCGAACACCCTCAGTGTCAAGAAGTTGCAGCAAAGCACATCGTATTGATTCTGTAGATCCCATCAAAAGGCCGCGAACAGGTACAAAACAGGTACAGCAAACCGGTGTGTGAGGCCTCGCAGTCTGCGGCTCTCATTCGTTGTTGGCCGTGTCACTGCGAGGCGCTCGTCTGTCCTAGGAGAGCTTAATATGGGTTCGACGCCGGTCTGGTCAACCATCTCCAAGTCATTGATTTTCAAAACGACTAAAATCGCAACCCCAATCCGCAGATCGAACCGCTGTAACTACCTCCCTTGCACAGCGGTCTCCTGGACCGCTGCGTTTCCTCACTGAGCTAGCCGTATCTCTAGTGGTTGAAGGCGCACGCTTTGAAAGCGATTTCGGCGAGACTCACGAAGCAACACGGAAACACCTCGTCGCGCCATCGATTCAACGACTTCCCGCCGCAGAATGCATCTTGATGTGAGCCCGTAAACGTCGGTGTTTGTGAGTCGTCTCGAGGAGACCTTACACAGTTCTGAGCGGCACTTCTCGGCGTACTCCGTGATGTTCGTCGGTACGTATCAAAGGACGCGACCGTCTGGGCCGTCCCTCTGATCCCCCCTCTTCATACCGGCATCAAGAGCATCCAGATCCCGAGTGCCCCGATTGCCCCAGCGATGGTCTGGCCGAAGCGTCGCGGCGACAGTCCCAGCAGCAGCCGCTCGCCCACGATCGTCCCGATGAGGGCTCCCGCCGTGGCGACGATGATGGGTGCCCAGAGCGTGAGCCGTACTGGCCCGGAGTGCCAGAGGTAGACCGGCGTTCGCGCCGCATCGACCAGGAGGCCGGTTGCCGTCGCGGTCGCGACGAATCCAAGCGGTGAGAGGCCAAATGCCGTCAACGCGGCCGAGCGCAGGCCACCCTGATTGCCCGCGATGCCGCCAAAGAAGCCAGACACGAGGCCAAATAGCGACCAGCGGTCCATGCGGTTGCCAGCGAGACGCCCCGCCGGTGAGCTGCGCGACGGCGGTCAACAGCAGAAGACCACCGAGGACGCGCGTGAGGGCGCCTGGGCCGAGTCGGCTGTACATAAGGGCGCCCGCCAGCGCACCCGCGGCGCTGAGCAGGCCGAACCGCACAAGGACCGTGCGATTTACGTGGGCGCGCAAGCGCCAGCAGCGGACGGCCGTCGCCGACACGTTGGGCAACGTCACGAGTGCCACAGCCGTTGCGGTGCCGAATCTGAGGGCGAGCAATGGCGTCATCAGGCTGCCGATCCCGAATCCGACGACAGTGGCCGTGGCACCGGAGAGGATCGCGACGATGAAGACCGCGACGAAAAACACAGGGCGATTCTATCGCCTCCAGGTAACAGGCGAATGCCTCACGCGAGGTTGAAACGCGCTGAGCGGCGCGGTCAGCCTCTGGCGAACCTCTCAGAAGGCCGGCACCTCGGACGATCGCGCGCCCTTCGCTGTTCGCTGTCGCAAGATCAACGAGCCGGCTCGAACAGTTCGATCGGATTCCCGTCCGGATCGATCGCGGCATCCCAACCCGTCATTCGAAGGCGCCCGCTCGCTCGGCCTGCGCGGCCAGAAGTGGAGCTTGTATGAAAGCGTCATCCGCGTGCCGTTGCTCGTTCGCTGGCCGGGACACATCGCCGCAGGACGCGTTAACGAGGCGACGGCACTCGCCGAAGTGGACTTGTTCCCGACGCTGTGCAAACTCGCGGGCGTAGCACGCCCGACGGGCGCGAGCTCGACGGCGAAGAGATGAGCGCGGCGTTGCTCGGCAAACCCGCTACGTCGCCGCACGCTCTTTTGGGAGTACGGGCGCAAGCAGACCGGCTACGTCTATCCGAAGGCGGCTCACGACCGGAGCCCGAACGTCGCCGTGCGCGCGGGTCGCTGGAAGGGGCTCGTCAACGCCGACGGCAGCGGCGCGGAACTGTACGACCTCGTGGCCGACCGCAACGAAACGACGAATCTGGCGGGAGAGAAGAACGCGATCACGCGGCGTCTGAGCGAACAGGCGCTGGCGTGGCGCAAAGCGCTGTCTTGAGCGTCTCGCGTCCTCATCGTCCGCGCGACTTTGGCCTCAGCCCGAAGGTCGCGATCGAGGGCCGCCCCGTCGAAGGGAACCACGATCACCTTGCTGCCGTGCGTGTCGTCTCCTCGTTCCTGGTTCTTTTCGACATCGAGCACCGAGAACGTCACGGCCGTGACATGGCCGTTCTCGAGCAGCACCCCTGCGCGCTCGATTTTGTCCCAATGGTTGATGGTGCCGTCGGTGTAACGCAGGAAGTCCGTGCGCGGATCGTAGGCCAGTCCCCGCAGGGTCCAGCCGGTGATGCCGTCCTTCGACGTGATGTGATACGCCTTGCGATCGCTCCAGCCGTTGACGACGATGTGATACAAGCCGCCGCTATACCAGACGACCGGATCCTCGAGGTTGCGGAGCGGAAGGCCGGTCACCTGCGGATAGACCGGCGGGCCCTGAATCTTGTAGGGCCCGAGAATCCCGTCCTTGCTCAGCCAGATGGCGCCGGACCGCGGCACGATCATGTTGCTAACGGAAGAGGTGTGCCGATGCGCGACTAAGGTGTGGCGTCCTTTGGAATAAAACGGTGGTCCGGTGCGATGTCTCTCTTGGTGACGTTGGTGTCGCCAGAACGTTTGAGGAGCACAGATGAAGAATTGGACAAAGCCTGCGATCACGATCGTCGCGCTTGCCGCGATGAGTCACGCCGCGAGCGCGCAGAACGGCGCCGACCAGATGGCCAAGCCGATGGCCCATGCCAAGACCTACACGGGCTGCGTCGAGGCGGGGCCGTCAGCCGGAACGTACACGCTGACGCACGCAATGGCCGAGATGGCCATGGGCAAGGACACCATGGGCAAGGACGGCATGAAGAAGGATGCGATGGGGAAGGAGTCGATGGCGCCGACGACTATGGCGATCAGCAGCAAGACCATCGATCTGTCGAAGCACGTCGGCCACCAGGTGTCCGTGACTGGCGCCGACACGGCGATGGCTAAGGCGAAGCCCGAGGCCATGGCCAAGCCAGACGAGATGTCCGCGAGCATGCCGGCGCTGCCGATCACAGCGCTCAAGATGATTGCGGCCAGCTGCGCGAAGTAGCGCCGGCGGCCCTCAACGGCGGGGCAGGCAGCGCGTGCAGGGTGTATACCCATCCGCGACTGCCTGGCCCCCGGCTTCCCGTATGCCCGGACCGTGGATGTAGGCGCAGCCGTCGCGATGGAACGTCTTGCCGGCCATGGTCACGAGCACCGGCTGGTCAGGGACTTGACTCGCCGGCGCGCTATGGGCGGATCGGAGCACCGGCATCGCAGCCCGGCGTTCGCCAGCGATCCACGCGGTCGCCATGACGATTGCCACCGCTAGGCTGAGGCCCCAGGTCCGCGCCGTCATCGGCGGTCCGCACGCGAGATGTAGTCCGGGCGACGCTTCCACCCCGTCACCATCGACATGAAGTTGTCCCATCCATGGAGCGCCACCATCACCAGATGGCCAGGGATGAACGCCAAGAGACCGCACATGGCCGCAAAGTGGACGATGCGCGCGCCGTGATACCCGCCGAAGAGCAGACCCAGCATCGAGAATTGCACGGGCTTGTACATCACCAGACCGGTGAGCAGCGACAGTGCGCCGAACACCAGTGTGCTGGTGTAGGCCAGTTTCTGCAACGGATTGTACTGACCGGTAGCCGGCGGTTTGGGTCCGAAAAGGAAATAGTGTCGCGCCATCGGCCAGACGCCCGGCACGTCACGCGGCGTGAACAGCACGGTGCGGTAATGTCCCGATGTCACCTGAGTCGTGAGATACAGCACGCCGGTTCCGGCGAAGATCCACATGAACGTGAAGTGCCACTGTAGCGCGCCAGCGAGCCACCCGCCCAAGGCCAAGGCCTCCGGCACGGCGTCGATCAGATTCACTTGTGGGATTTTCGGACCGAAGCTCGGGAAGGCGCTGAAGATTTGCAGGCCGCTCATCGCGAGCACCGTCACCGTCACAGCGTTCGCCCAGTGCGAGAAACGCACGGCCCATGGGTGCTCGTAGATGGCTCGAGTCGCAACCGGTGTCGAACTAGAGTCCGCCATACCAGCTGTATCCTTGATCTCCCCAGTAGCTCGACTGCGCTGGCAGTACGTGCGTCACATCGAGCGTCATGAGGTACTTCGCCTGCTTGTAACCGAGCTTGGTAGGCAGGTTCAACCGCAACGGCGCGCCGTGGCCGCGATCGAGCGGACGACCGTACATCTCGTAGCACAGCAAGGACTGCGGATGGAGCGCCGTCTCGATATCGAGTGATTCGTAGTAGTCATCCGCACAGGCAACGGTCAGGAAGCGCGCGCTGGGTTCTGCTCCCACGAGCGCGAGGAAGTCGGCGAGCCGCGCGCCAGCGAACGGCCCGACAACGTCCCATCCCTCCACGCACACGTGCCGCGTGTTGTGGGCCCGTTTCGGCAGCGCGCGGATCTGCTCGAGTGAGTACTTCCCGGGTCGGGCCACGGCCCCTCCTACGGTCAGGCTCCAGGCATCGAAGTCGATTGCCGGTTCAAGCACGTCGTAGCCGTTGTACGGGAACTGCTCGAAGGGCACGACGTCCGCGTCGGGATGCGACGCAGCCAGGTGATCGCGTCGGAACAGCAAACCCGACGCGGTGTCGCTCCACGCGACGCCGGTCGCGAGCAGGCGATCGCGCCACGCGGGCACCGCGAATGCTCCAAAGAGGACGAGGGGACTGAGCGCGAGCAACTCGCGTCGCGTGACGTGCCGAGGCGGTTGGTCGACTGGAGCGGCGTTGTGTCGGCGACTGGTGGGAGTCATTTGTGATCTTTTCGAGAACCGACGACTCGGTCTATGCGCCGGTCAATGCACGCGAGACAGGTCCGAACATCGCCCGCGCGACCTCTCGCACGTCGTCGTCGTGGAGCGACGACACGACGAAGACCACGTGCTGCGGGCCGGGAAACGATGCGACCCGGAACCCGTCGGTGACCGGCCACGTCGAAATTGCGCGTATGGCCCAGCGCGCGGCGCTCGGCCGCGGGTCGTCGCTGACCAGCAGCGATACGGTTTCATTCTTATAGCGCAAGACGACGTGCGCAAAACGCCGGCCGTCGAATACACAGGAATGCCGTTCGAGGATCCGAAGTGGACCGCCACTGAGCGTCGCCGTGGCGGGTTCGACGGTGTCCAGCTCCGCATACATCCCGCCGTATCGACGAGCGGCCTCTTCGAGCGGAATGGGCGCCTCGGACAGCTTGAACGTCAAGGCACAGAAGCGATGGTCTCCGACGGCGGCGTGCAAGAGAGCCGAGAGACTCGCAGTCGACCACTCGCTCCACCCAAATCCCGCGCCGACGAGCAGGAGCACGCTGGCAGCCATCGTCAGCCACATTCGCCGCGGTGATCGCGGGCTATGCTTCCGCGCCGCTTCCTGCCGCAGCCGCGCCGTCAGCGCGGTCGCGAACGTCGGGCTGGCAGCCAAATCAGCAGCACGCTCGAATGCCGATCGTGTGGTACCGCGCAGGCGTCGCAGTCCATCCACCTCGGCGCGGCACGATGGGCAGCGCTCCAGGTGCGCGACCACAGCCTGCGTCGTTTCGACGAGCAGTTGCTCGCTCACGAACGCCTCAGCGAGCTGGCGAATCTCGCGGCACTCCATGGCTACCTGGACCCCTCTGACGATTTCAGATCGATACTCCGAGACGCCAACTGCTGTCGCAACAACGCCCGCCCGCGATGCAGACGTGACATGACCGTGCCCATCGGAATGGCCAGGACCTCGGCGATCTCTTTGTAGGTCAGTTCTTCCACGTCACACATCAAAATGATGTCCTGGTAAGTCTCGGGTATTCCTCGGAGCGCTGCCAGAACATCCTCGTCGGTGAGGTGCTGCGGGACGGACGGCACGAACGGCAACGTCTCCGCGATCCTATCGTCCGGATCGTCAACCGTCAGCCGACGCACCTTCGCGCGGCGCCGGTTCGCCCGCACATGCTGTAGGATGGTGACGAGCCATGCCCGGCAGTTGGTGCCGACCGTGAATCGATGGAACGATTGCAGCGCCTGCACCATCGTGTCCTGCACAAGGTCCTCGGCTTCGCGCCGGTCCCGCTCCCACCACATCGCCAGCCGGAATAGCCGATTGGCGTGCGGCATCGCCTCGGCCTCGAAGGCGGCCCACAGTTCACCAGACGAGCTGAGATCGCGATCACGCATGCTCGGGGGACTCTTCCACCACCAGCCTGCCTGGATAATACCCGGCACGGCGAAATCTATTCCGCGGTGTTCGGATGCCTTCCTGAGGGAATAGAAGTCACGTCTTGGAACATTACGCTCTTGATAGCGACGCTCGGAAACGCGGGCGGGGAGTCCAAGTGATGACAGACCGAAGGATGCAGGTTCACGCTCGAAGCCTGGCCGGAGCGGCGCTGGTCGTCGCAGCGGCGCTCGTGCTTGCGGCGGCCGCCGAACCGACGCCGAAAGTTGGCGACAAGGCCAGGGACTTCGCCCTCCAGTCGCTGGAGGGAGCGACCGTCCGCTTGTCGGAGGAAGTCGCACGAGGCCCAGTTGTGCTCGTTGTGCTGCGAGGGTGGCCGGGCTATCAGTGTCCGTTCTGCACTCGCCAGTTCGGCGACTACCTGACGAACGCGGCCAGTTTTGACAAGAACGGCGCCCGCGTGCTTTTCGTCTATCCGGGGCCTAGCGACGGCCTCAAAGCCCATGCGGAGGCGCTCGCGGCCAGCCGGCCCCTGCCAGCGGGGTTTCGCATCCTGCTCGACCCCGACTATGCGTTTACTCAAGCATACGGGCTGCGGTGGGATGCGCCGAAGGAAACCGCCTACCCGTCAACATTCGTGTTCGACAAGGAAGGTATCGTGACCTTCGCGAATGTAAGTCGGGCTCACGGCGACCGGGTACCAGCAGACACGGTGCTGAGAGCCCTTTCCGTCGTTCAGCGGTGAGACGGACGCGCGACGACGGCGCCGCGCGAGCCACATTGTTGTGGTCGCTCTGTGATATCGATCGTTCTGCTAGACAGAGGAGAGGCAATGATCACCAGACGACGGCTTGTGGTTGCGGGCGCCGCGGGCCTCGCAGTGGCGTTCGGCAGGTTGTTCCGGGCGCCGGCGATCGCGTTTGAGCAGTTCGAGGTGATGCACACAGACACCGAGTGGCGCAAGCTGCTCACGCCCAACCAGTACCAAGTGCTTCGTCACGAAGCGACCGAGCGCCCGTTTACGAGCGCGCTGCTGCACGAGAAGCGCCGCGGCACGTTCGCGTGCGCCGGCTGCGCACTCGCGACCTTTTCATCCACGACGAAGTTCGAGAGCGGCACCGGGTGGCCCAGCTTCTGGGCACCGATCGAGAAGGCCGTCACCAACAGGAATGACAGCTCCTTGGGCATGGTTCGGACCGCGGTGGAGTGCCGGCGCTGCGGAGGGCACCTCGGTCATGTCTTCGACGATGGGCCGAAGCCGACCGGATTGAGATACTGCATTAACGGCATCGCGCTGACATTCAAGCCACTTCAGCCGTGACGATCGATGGACGGCACCAGGCGGCGCGTTTACATACGGATAGCGAGTAGAGATATGTCGAGCATGAGTCGAATTTCGGACCGTCTGCCATTCTCGTCGAGCCGTCTGTTGAGGATGGTCGCGGCGCTCGCCGTTGTGACGTCTGCCGCGGCTGGTGTGCGACCGTCGGCGCAAGAGAAGGCGCACATCATTCCAGCGCCTGCGATCGACCAGGCGACCAGTCAGGTGACGTCCGAAAAGGCGGTGTTCGCCGGCGGCTGTTTCTGGGGCGTGCAGGGTGTCTTCCAGCACGTGAAGGGCGTGCGCAACGCCTCCTCGGGTTACGCCGGCGGCCAGCCCAACACCGCGCGCTACGACGTCGTCGGACGGGGGGCCAGCGGGCACGCGGAATCCGTGCAGGTGACGTTCGATCCTCGTCAGGTCACTTACGGCCGCCTGCTGCAGGTGTTCTTCTCGGTCACTCACGATCCCACGCAGCTGAATCGTCAAGGTCCCGATGTGGGCACGCAGTATCGGTCGGCGATCTTTCCCGTGAACGCGGAACAGGACAGACTGGCCAGGGCTTATATCGTGCAGTTGAATGAGGCGCGTGTCTTCGATGCCGCCATCGTCACTAAGATCGAGATCGACAAACCGTTCTACCAGGCGGAGGCCTACCATCAGGACTTCCTGACAGACAATCCGACGCATCCATATATAGTGGTCAACGATCTTCCCAAAATCGGCGATCTCCGGCGGCTGTTTCCCGATCTGTATCGGTCGACGCCAGTACTGGTAGACGCGCGATAGCGCGCCGTCCGTGGGCCAGCAGCTTCGCGTCGACGGGCGTGGAGGGCAGACATGAATCCGGCATACGACGCGATCATCGTGGGAGCGCGCTGCGCGGGTTCGCCGACGGCGATGCTCCTGGCCCGGAAGGGATACCGGGTACTGGTGGTCGACCGCGCGACGTTCCCGAGCGACACTGTGTCCTCGCATGTGATGCACCCACTGGGCACCGCCGCCCTCGCACGGTGGGGACTGATCGATCGGCTGGCGGCGACCGGATGTCCGTCGATTCACACCTACGCCTTCGATTTCGGCCCCTTCACGCTCTCCGGGTCGCCGGGCACCCCGAACGCGCCAGTCGCGTACTGCGCCAGGCGGACGGTACTCGACAAACTCCTCGTCGACGGCGCGGCTGAGGCCGGCGCGGAAATTCGAGAGGGCTTCTCCGTTGATGAGGTTCTGGTCGATAACGGAGTCGTCGTGGGCATCAGGGGCCGATCAAAGGGTCGCGAGCCTGTGACAGAACGGGCCAAACTGGTGGTTGGAGCGGATGGCCGCTATTCGGTCGTGGCGGCGGCTGTCCGGCCCGAACAGTACAACGAGAGGCCTCCCCTCCTTGCCGCCTACTACACCTATTGGAGTGGCCTTCCAATGGACGGTCGGTTTGAGACGTACATCCGCGTTCACCGCGGATTTGCGGCGGCGCCGACGCACAACGGACTGACACTCACCGTCGGCGGCTGGCCGTATTCGGAATTCGAGGCAAACAAGAAGACCGTCGAGAGTCACTTCCTGAAAATGTTCGACCTGGCGCCCGAGTTCGCGGCGCGCATCCGCGGTGCCGAACGGGTGGCGCCGTTTGCCGGCGCGGCGGTGTCGAATTTCTTCCGCAGGCCGTACGGTCCCGGTTGGGCACTCGTCGGCGATGCGGGCTACAACAGGGACCCCATCACGGCCCAGGGCATCACTGATGCCTTTCGCGACGCCGAGCTCTGCGCCACGGCAGCAGACCAGGTGTTCACCGGCGCACGTTCGTTCGACGAGGCCATGGGCGAGTATCACTTCACGCGCGACCACTCCGTCCTCTCGATGTACGAATTCACGTGCCAACTCGCGACGCTGGAGCCGCCGCCGCCCCAGATGCAGCAGTTGTTCGGCGCCATTCGGGGCAATCAGTCGGCCATGAACGGTTTTGCGCAGATGAACGCGGGGACGATCTCGCCGACGGCATTCTTTGCGCCGGAGAACGTCGGCCCGATCATGTCCGCCGCGCGCGGAGCAATGTGACTGCTGTCGTACGAGCCGGCCGTTTGGTTGAACCTCAACAAGAAAGGAATCGATCATGGTCGTCATCCGCAACGTCTTTCGGCTGAAGTTCGGGAAAGCCCGTGAGGCAGTCGCGCTGTTCAAGGAAGGCATCGCCATCCAAAAGCGGGTTGGCGCTGGGCTCAATTTTTCCACGCGATTGCTCACCGACGTGACCGGTCCCTTCTACACGGTAGTTTTGGAAATCACCGTGCCGAATCTGGCGGCATTCGAAGGTGACGCACCGCGGCTCATGGGAGACAAAGACTGGCAAGCGAACTATCAGAAGATCGCGTCGCTGGTGGAGTCTGGATCTCGCGAAATCTTCACCCTCGTGGAGTGACGGAGCTCGCCGGAGGTTGCCCTTTTCCTTGCCCTTTCCATGCAACAAGGAGCGGCAAAATTTGCGCCAGCAATGGCACAGTGCGAAGGTCAAGAATCGTCGAGTTCTACGAGGGATTAAGCTCCATCCGGCAACGTCCAGCACACTGCCGCCAAGGGCGGCTAACGCTTCTTTTTCCGCCTGTTAAACGAAGGCTCTTGAAGCGGCGGTTGGTAAGCCCACCGCGTTTTTCGAGCGAGCGGCGGCGCAGCCCGCGTTCAAAACGCAATAATGCCGAGCAAGTTGTTGCATTGAAAGCGACTTATAGGACGACCGTGTGACGCAAGTCGTGGAAACGCAAGCCACGTAGCCGGCCTCATCGCGTGCGCCCGCCAAGAAATGTCGGCACGGCGTCGATGCGCGAGAATTGCCTCAATGTCCTTCCGGATTCCTTCTTCGAGGTTCATCCGTCGCAGTCTTTCCGGCCCAGTCCGAAACGGACGAGCTGTGCGCCGCCACGCCTGGGATTCGCGCCCGCCCCTGTCCAGTCACATTGGGCACGCTCAGATGACCGTAGTGGAGGGGGCTGATGTCGTTTCTTACATGGCCAATCTTGTCAGATGGTGATGACGTCCCCACTTTTCCATCAGTTGACAGAGACGCCCTATCGCCACTCGGACCGCGACTCGGAGTACAGCCTGATCGCCTTCCTCGACGAGCCACGCCTTCGTCGATCGACAGTTTTTCCCCGGTCCACACCACTTCCGTTTCTATCAACATGCGCGCCAGTGGACGCGGTTCCGACCATGTCGTGTTCGCCTCAGGACGATGTCGAGGGTCGGTTTTGAGCGACGCTCAAACGATCTCGGGACCATCCGTTCTGCGAACGATTTCACCGCGGTGACGGCGCGAACTCTTCAGTCGTGCTTCCGAAGCGACAGCTCGTGGGGTGGGTGGCTCGTCGAGGAAGGCCATCAGGCTGTCGTCACCACGATGGCGCAGCATGTTGAGGTTGCGCCGCGGCGGTACCCATGGGGCAGGCCGGAGTCGAAGTACATCGAGTCACCGGACTCGAGCGCGTGCTCCTGGCCGTCGATGTGAACGTTCAACCTGCCCTTGAGCGTGTAGATGAACTCCACGCCTGCGTGCGTGTGCAACCGGATGTTGTCGCGCGCCACGGGAAGGAACTCGGCGTAGTAGGAGTTGAACCGCCGCTCGGTCGCGGGGTAGTCCAGCGACTCGAAGCGATAAGACATGTCCTTCCCATCCTGACGCTCTGGCAGCTGCACGCGCTCCGCCTTGCGGACCACCGCCACGAGCGCCTTCTCGCGAGCGCCGGCGAAGAAATAGTCGAGGCCGACGCTGAAGACGAGCGCGATCCGCAGCAGCGTCGGCAGCGTCGGGAAGAGGCGCCCCCGTTCGAGCTTCGAGAGCAACGCTGGCGACAGCCCGGAGTGCTGCCCCAGCTCGACGAGCCCCATCTTCTTCTTCAGGCGTAAGGCGCGCATCTTCGCGCCGATCGCATAGTCGCTGAGCCCTGCTTCGAGCGTTGCCGACAGCATTCCGCCTCCAGTTTGTCGTGACAGTCACATTCCGCGCGGTTCTTGTCGTCGCATTCACATGACTTTGCGATCACGCTTGATTTTACTTTGAAGCAATCATATTTGCACTACAGTCAATTCATGCACGGCGGCGTGCAGTACCCGACGCAGCACAGGAGGAAGAGTCATGAAGCAGATCGACGTCATCGCCGCGGTTCTCGTCGTCGTCGGAGCGCTCAACTGGGGGCTGATTGCCGCCGCCCGGTTCGACCTGGTCGCAGCCCTGTTCGGGATGCAGTTCGGTGAGATCTCGGCGGCCAGCGCACTGGTCTACGGGCTGGTCGGTCTGGCCGGGCTGTATCAGGCCGTGTCGTGGAAACGCGTGCAGAGCCGGTGGGCGCAGCCCGCGGCGATCGCGACTCGTTAGTTCGTCAACCCACTCGATCACGGAGCAGAAACAATGAAGAAGAAGCTGATTGCAGGAATCGTGACCGCCATGACGATCACCGGCGCCGCCGCCAACATGGGTGCGGCCACCGCTGACAAGGACATTGTCGAGACTGCGGTGGCGGCCGGATCGTTCAAGACGCTGGTGAAGGCGCTCCAGGCGGCCGACCTCGCCGAGACACTGAAGGGCGCCGGGCCCTTCACGGTGTTTGCGCCGACCGACGAGGCGTTCGCGAAGCTGCCCGCAGGAACGCTCGAGGCGCTGCTGAAGCCCGAGAACAAGCCGAAGCTGCAGCGCATCCTCACCTCTCATGTCGTCGCCGGGAAAGTGATGGCGGCCGACGTGGTCAAGATGACATCGGCGAAGGCGGTCAGCGGGGACATGCTGACGATCGCATCCCGCGATGGCGGCGTGACCGTTGACGGCGCGAAAGTCGTGAAGACCGACATCGCCGCGACCAACGGCGTCATCCACGTGATCGACAGCGTCATCCTGCCGAAGGACGAATAGGCCTGGGCATGGCCGCACGAGTTCTTCTCACCGGCGCGACGGGATACATCGGCGGCCGTCTTCTTCGACATTTCGAAGAAGCCGGCCGTCCGGTGCGGTGCCTTGCGCGGAATCCCGAACGCGTCCCGGCAACCCGATCAACGACGGAGGTCGTCCAGGGTGATTGCCTCGATGAGGAGTCGCTGGACCTCGCCCTCGCTGGCGTGGACTCGGCGTACTACCTGGTGCACTCCATGTCGGTCGGCGCTGATTTCGCGGAGGTCGATCGGCATGCGGCGGCACACTTCGGCCGCGCGGCGGCTCGGGCTGGCGTCCGGCGCATCATCTATTTGGGCGGCCTGGCCGATCAGGCGGGTTCGCTCTCCAGCCATCTCCGGAGTCGAGCCGAAACCGGATCCGTCCTGCGCGCCAGTGGCATTCCGGTCATCGAGCTCAGAGCATCGATCGTGGTGGGCGCCGGCAGTCTGTCGTTTCAGATGATTGAGGCGCTGGTCGAGCGACTGCCCGTCATGGTGTGCCCGCGATGGGTCGCGACGTTGACACAACCGATGGCGGTTGACGACGTGGTGGCGTACCTCGCGGCGGCCCTGAGCCTGCCTGACACCGGAAGTGAAGTGTTCGAGATCGGCGGCCCCGACGTCGTTTCGTACGGAGACATCATGCGGGAGTATGCGCAGCTCCGCGGGCTGCGCCGCTGGCTGCTGCCGGTGCCGTTGTTGACGCCGCACCTGTCGGGTCTCTGGCTCGCACTGGTGACACCGGCGCAGGCCCGTGTCGGTCGTGCGCTGGTGGAAGGCTTGAAGAACCCGACGGTGGTCACATCGCCGACAGCATTCGAGGCGTTCCAGATCGCACCAACGCCGTTGCGCGTGGCGCTGGCGAAGGCGATAGAGGGCGGCGCTCGGTTGCGTCAGAAGGTCGACACGCGGACCACTGTTGTGGACGCGCCCCCGTCGCAGGCCTTTGCTCCGATCCGGCAGATTGGCGGAACAAACGGCTGGTACTTCGGGCACTCCCTCTGGCGAGCGCGAGGCTGGCTCGACCTCGGGTTCGGAGGCGTGGGCATGCGACGCGGCCGCCGCGATCCCGAGCACTGCGGGCTGACAGATGTCATCGACGGCTGGACCGTCGAGGCGTACGAACCGGATCGACGCCTGCGGCTCAGCGCCGATCTGAAGTTGCCTGGCAGCGGTTGGCTGGAATTCGAGGTCACGCCGCTCGACAACGGCCGGCGCTCGCTCATCCGCCAGACGGCGACGTTCGACCCTCGAGGCCTGCTGGGCCGCGCGTACTGGTACCTCCTCGTTCCCGTGCACAAGTGGATGTTCAGCGGTCTCCTGCATGAGATCGCGCGTCGTGCCAAGGCGCGCAGAATCGAGCCCAACGGCGACAGCAGCCGGTGGCCTTCCGCTGGCTGCATGCGCGATCGAAAAGTGTGACACGCCGATGACCCACGAACGCATCCGTCTCGGGATCTCGGCCTGTCTGCTCGGCGAGCCGGTGCGTTTTGATGGCGGCCACAAACGAGATCCGTTCTTGGTGGAATCGCTGGGACCGTTCGTCGACTGGGTGCCGGTCTGCCCAGAGGTGGAGTCCGGGCTGGACGCGCCGCGTGAATCGATGCGGCTGGTGCAGGCCGATGGCCGGATTCGCCTGCTGACCAACAGGACGGCGCAGGATCACACCACGCGCATGCATGGCTACGCTCACCGACGCGTCGAGGAACTGGTCGACGACGGGCTGGTCGGCTTCGTGTTGAAGAAGGATTCACCCACGTGCGGGCTCGAGCGCGTCAAGGTGTACGGGACCGCCGGGATGCCCCTGAAGTCGGGCCGCGGGCTGTTTGCCGACGCCGTGGTCACCCGCTTTTCCCTGCTGCCGGTCGAGGAAGAAGGGCGGCTCAACGATCCGAGGCTGCGCGAGAACTTCGTCGAGCGCATCTTCGCGTATCGCCGGCTCACGGCCCTCTTTGCCACGCGCTGGTCGATGGGGACTGTCGTACGGTTCCACACGGCTCACAAACTCACGCTCATGGCCCACATGCCGGAGGGCTATCAGCGTCTCGGCCGTCTGGTGGCATCGGGCAAGTCGATGGCCCGTCGAGAGTTCCAGGACCGTTATTCGTGCGAATTCATGGCGGCGCTCCGAACCATCGCCACGCCGCGCCGGCAGACCAACGTGCTGCAGCACATGCTCGGCTACTTCAAGCAGGCGCTCGACCGCGAGAGCCGGGCCGAACTGCTCGCTCTCATTCAGGACTACGGCGGAGGGCGTGTGCCGCTGGTGGTGCCGCTCACGCTGTTCGCCCATCACATTCGGCGCTGCGGGGTGCCGTGTCTGGCCGACCAGGTCTATCTGCAGCCGCATCCGGTCGAGCTGATGTTGCGGAACCACGTGTGACGGCGATGAGAAAGAAAGTCATCATCACCGATCGGATGCAGCGCGGCTGCGTCTACTGGCGTACCGAGCCGGTCGGCCGGAACTTCGCGCCGGGGTTCATGCCGGATCTGACGCCGAAAGAGATGCTGAGGCTCGGCATCTTCGGCGGAAAGTACATGACGGATTGTCAGGAGGAGTTTCCACGGAGTTGGTTCGCCCGCGCCAGACTGTGCGCCGAGCGGCATGACGCGCGGCTGAATTGTTTCGGCGTGAACGCCTCGCAGTCGCTCGCCGTCTGGCGTCGCAGCGGATGGATCCACACGCAGGATCCACGTGGGTGGTTCCAGTGGTATTGCCGCTACTACAAGGGCCGCAGAACCGCTGACGACGCCCGGCAGATTCGACGCTGGCGGGCAATCGCGCGGCACGTGGCGGCGATTCGGAAGCACTGCGAACCGGGCGATCTCGAGTGTCGGAGGCGCCAGCGGCAGGCCGTCCTTCACTGGGCATACGACAGCCGAAAGACATAGGAAGGGTGTGACGTGCGAATGTTCGTGACGGGCGCGACCGGTTTCGTCGGGCCGGGCCCAAATTCCTCGGCTCGAACGCGACTGGCATGCAGGGTCGGGTGGGTGCGCTCGCCGGCGCTCGCTCGGGGTCTTCTGGGCGCAGAAGTCGAATCGGTTCCCGCCGCGCCGTCCTCGAGGGCAGCGAGGTAACTGCCGGAGCGCTGCCGTCGGCAGACTGAAGTGAAAGGTTGCGCCTCGTCCGGCGTTGAGAGTCCATGGGGATCGCTCGTGGCTCGACAGATTCGCTGCCTGCTTTCCCAGATGAGTCAATTCCCTAACCGCCATGAAGGAGACCGCACCATGAGCCACGCGTCGACGAGCCTATTCACACGAGAACAGGTTCGTCTCCGGGAACGCTACGGACCGTGGGCCGTGGTCACGGGAGCGTCCGACGGCATCGGGCGTGAGTTTGCCACCCGACTTGCGGAGGCTGGTGTCAATCTCGTCCTCGCGGCGCGGCGTCGGGAGCGCCTCGACGATGTTGCGAACGGGCTCGCTCGCGCCCACCGCGTTCAGGTCCAGGCGATGTCCATCGACCTCGCGACAGGGGCGGGCGTCGCCGAACTTCTCGCTCGAACCCGTGACCGGGATGTCGGTCTTCTCGTCGCATCAGCAGGCTTTGGGACGTCCGGTCCGTTCGTGGATGCGACGCTCGATGAAGAACTAGGGATGATTGACGTCAACTGTCGAGCCGTGGCCGCGCTCAGCCACGCGTTCGGCCGGCGCTTCGTCGATCGCAAACGGGGCGGCCTCGTCCTCATGAGCTCACTCGTGGCGTTTCAGGGCGTGCCGCGGGCAGCGAACTACGCCGCCACGAAAGCCTACGTGCAGTCCCTCGCGGAGGCACTTCGACTGGAGCTAAAACCGCTCGGGGTCGATGTCATCGCGTCCGCGCCAGGTCCCATTCGCAGCGGGTTCGCCGCGCGGGCGTCGATGACGATGGGCCTCGCGCAAACGCCTCACGATGTGGCAGGTCCGACACTCGGCGCTCTCGGGCGTCGCGGCACGGTTCGTCCCGGGTGGCTCTCGAAAGTTCTCGAAGCCGCGCTCATGTTTCTCCCTCGCCGGGGGCGCGTGCGCATGATGAGCGTCGTCATGGCAGGAATGACAACGCCCCGAGCTGCCCCGAGCGCTGGGCTCTCACACGACGGTCGTCGATAATTCCCGATCACGCAACCGACGAACTCTCGCCGCCACACTTCTCCGTTTGAGATCACCAGCGCCGCGAGATTGACGCAGACAATCAGCAAGACGAACACCACGGGGCCGCCGAGGAGGAGCCAGCGTCGCGCTGGTCGCCGACAATGTCTTCGTGCACGGGCCGGCTGACCGCAACGTGTCCCTTGGCGTGATGATCGGGATACGTCTCCGACCAATACGACGCGATGAACGGGATCGGCGAGTTGCGACAGGAAGGCGCGGGAACGCGGCGGCGATCGTCACCGCGTCGAGCCGCGAGTATTTTGGGTCGGTTGTGTCGCTGGCGCTCTCGGCGATTACGAGTACGCCGCGAAACTCGCGAAGGCCGGCGTGTGGGTGGTTAAAGAAGTTGCGAACACGTGGGTCTCGTAACCATTGTCCTGGCGGTTCAGCAGCGTCGCCGTAGAGCACAGCCCTGCCAACGTCTTTCTTCTCACCGCGAACTCGGACGGATTGCCCAAGTCGAGTTTCCAGATTTCCCAAGGTTTTGATTCGGATGACGTCCGCGTGGGTGTGTGCCTTCCTGTCGTCATGGAATCATGATGTTACGGACGACAGAGGTCTGGTTGAACCGGATGAGTCCCAGCCTCGAAACAGGTCCGTGGCCGGTTCCCACGATTGAAGGTTCAGCGCCTTTCTTATGTACTTGCCTGTACTCGCCGCGGAGCGAACCCTGAACCCAGATGGGCGGGCGGCCTTGCAGCCCTTCGCGCCACGCGCGTCACGCGGCTTATCTGAAAACGGGAGTCCGCGGTGTGCCGTCGATAAAAGCCGACGCACAGTCAAGTCTGCCAGCGGTACATTTCAGGTACAGCAGAAAAGCGCTCGACTGTAAGTCGTTTAGATGGAGCAGTTAAAAAGTGGAGGCGCCGGGATTCGGACTCGACGATCACCCTCTGGGTCAATAAGTTACAGCAAAGCACGTCGTACCGATTCCATCGATCCCATCAAAAGGCCACGAGCAGGTACAAAACAGGTACAGCAAACGGCATCCTGACCCCGCTCGCCGGCATGAAACACGGCCGGCATGAGCCGACGGCCTCCTGTGGCCTGGATCTCGCGCTTCGGTCGGCTGGCGCGTAGAATGGCAGCAGGTTCACCATGACCTTTAACTATCGCGACAAAATCGAGCGCGATCCCCGGGTCGCGGGAGGCCAAGCCGTCATCAAGGGCACGCGCGTGACCCTACGGACCGTCCTGGCTAGCCTCGCGGAAGGGGCGACGATCGAGGAAATCCTCGAGGATTTCCCGACGCTGACCGAACTAGATGTTCGCGCCGTCATCGCGTTTGCCGCGGCGTCAGCGCAGGAGGATCTCCCCGTCGCCGAGGCTCTCGTGCGGTGAAGATCAAGCTCGACGAGAATCTGCCGCATCAACTCGTCCAGCTCCTCACCGACCTCGGACACGATGTCGACACGGTTCCCGCTGAGCACCTCGCCGGTCGGGATGACGACGTCGTGTGGGCCGCCGCACAGACTGCCGGCCGGTTCCTAGTGACGCAAGATCTCGATTTCTCGGACGCGCGGAAGTACGGGCCCGGCACGCACCAGGGACTTCTCCTGGTCCGATTGCCACAGCCCGGCCGCAGCGCGCTCGTTGAGCGCGTGTCGACGCTGTTCCGAACCGAGGCCGTCGAGACCCCCCGTCGAGAAATGTCGGG
>CAVYZR010000003.1:0-1210280 GCA_963773005.1 uncultured Acidobacteriota bacterium | reverse complement strand
GCCACAGCGCCCCTGAACAGCACCACCCACCACAAACGCGACATCATTTTCGATAGCATCTGACAACTCCTCTCATGGGTTCAACGATGGTTGCCTGAAACAAGCGCCTTAGAAATTCACCTCGAAGTTGGAGTGGAAGACGGGGCCGCGGCCGCCGACGGGATAGGGCACGGCCGCGTAGCCCACCGGCGAACGGTTCAAGTAGATCAATTCCGAGTTCCAGCGAACCACCTGGTTCTTCCAGGGGAAGAGGCTGACGCCGACACGCACGTCGGACGGTTTGCCGTAGTCGCCGAAGATCTTCGAGCCTGACAGATAGACCTGCGTCGTCCTGGGGATCACCATCGCCGACGCCTGCAGCTGGAAGCCGGTGTCGGTGAGATGGTCGAAGGGCAGCTCCGCGATGGACGTGCCGCGGAAGTTGCGCAACTGCCGCCAGTAGTACTCCCCCTCCAGCGCGAAGCCGCGGTACTTGACGCCCGCGTCGAGCGATTCCATTTGATCGACGACGTCGATCACGCTGATGCCTGGCCCAAAGAGCTCCGGCTTGAACACGATGTTGCCGTCCGATAGGCGGATCTGCGCGTTGTCGGGCGCCTCCGTGTTGGGCTGTTCCTGGCGATCTTCGTCGCTGTATGTGTAATGGAAGCCGATTCGAGTGGCCACCGCCTTGTGATCCTCGAAGTCGCCAAAGCCTTTTGTCGGGCCGTACTCGCCGGTGGTCGGCATCCAGACCAGCCCGCCCGACACGGTCTTCATGTCGTTCCCGAGTTGCACCGCGTCGACGCCGAGCTGGCTCAGGTTGTCGCCCCACATCACGCTGTAGACCAGCCCCTTGGAGAGCTGGCCCCGAGCGAAGATGCCGCTGGTGTACGACGGCCGGAAGAACTCATCGGCGATCAGGCGTGCGTCCGTGTCAAGCCATCCCGGCCACTGTCCTTCCGTGCTGCGGGCGCCGGGCAGGCCGGCAATGCCCACGCCCAGCAGGACGCGCGGGCTGAAGTTGTAGGCGAAGTAGCCGGCGACCACCACCTGAGCGGGAAGCCCCTGTGAGACGTTCGTGCTCCAGATGTAGGAGCTGTAAATGAGCTTCGGACTCATCAACCAGCCGTTGAAGAACAGGACGGCCTTGCTGAACTGAATGTCCTGCCGCTGCTTGACCGTGCTGGTGTTGCCAAAACTGTCGGTGAACTCCGGATCGAGCGCCCGCTGATTGAGGTAGCGCGCGTAGGCGTAGACGCGGATGTTCAGATCGCCCTTGTCAGTGTCGGCGACCTTGAAGCCACGGCCGGGCGTGTAGGTGCCGAACCCCTTGGCGCCCGCCGGTTGGACCCCGAGGGAAAATTCGGCGCTGCAGCCGTCCCGCACCCAGATGCTCTGCTGGTCGAAGCCCCAGGACGTCCCGAGCTCGCAGGCGATCGTTCCCGTCGAACGCACGAGGGTGACGCCCCGTGTCGTGTCGGCCGCACACGTCTGTCGCTCGCCTGGCTTCGAGCCGCACACGACGGCGAGGGCGGGGTCCACGGACTGCGCGGCGACTGGCCAGGTCATCCCCATCGCGACTACCACCAAACTTGCCCGCAGCGTGAGCCGAGTCAACAAAACCACAAGGCGCTCTCCCTCTCCACTGTTCCTTCGCGACATTCGGTTGCGGCCCGTTCCATTGGCCCACATCGCGACTCGATGGGCTGTTCCTGTTCGTCTACTTCCTGGCCGCGTACGGGTTGCCGCCGAGCGCGTTCGAGATGTCGGCGATCGCGCGCTGCGCGCGCACGCTGTTGCCGGCCTCGTCGAGCGGCGGCGAGATCACGGCGATGCCGAACTTGCCCGGCGACACGGCGATGATGCCGCCGCCGACGCCGCTCTTGGCCGGAAGGCCGGTGTGGTACAGCCACTTGCCGGAATCGTCATAGAGACCGGCCGTGGCCATCACGGCGAGCACACCCGGGACCTTGGCGGCGTCGAGCACCTGTTTGCCGGTGACCGGGTTCTTGCCGCCCGCTGCGAGCGTCGCCGCCATCGTCGCCAGATCCTTCGCGTTCACGCCGATCGAGCACTGGCGCGTGTAGAGATCGACCGCCTGCTGCCAGTTGGTCTTGATGTAGCCGTAGGCGAGCATCAGCGCGCCGATGGCCTGGTTGCGCTGGTTGGTGTCGGATTCCGACTTGTACACGTCCTGCAGCACCGTCAGCGAGCGACCGGCGCTGTCGTTGTGGAAGCCGAGGATCTTCTTCCAGACGGCGTCGGCAGTGGCACCCGTCACCATGCTGGTCGCCGAGATCGCGCCGGGGTTCACCAGCGGATTCATCTCCGGTGCGCCGGCCCCCGACATCGCACGAACCCCTTCGACCGCGATGATGGAGTTGAACCGCGCGCCCGTGGCATCGACGCCGATCCGTTTCTCGATCGACTCCAGGCCCTGCTCCTGAATCACCTGCGCCATCGTGAAGACCTTGGAGATCGACTGAATCGAGACCTCGGTCTTGATGTCACCGGCGGTGTAGACCTTGCCGTCCGCGGTCACCACGGCGATGCCGAACAGGTTCGGATCGACCTTGGCGAGCGCCGGAATGTAATCGGCGTTCTTGCCTTCCTTGAGTGTCCTGAACTTCGCATAGGCCGCGTCGACGGCCTTCTGGACGTCCGCCGGCGCCTGGGCGCTCGTGACGCGATCGCCAGCATCGCGAGCGCCGCCGCACCATGCCTGAGCGCGAGCACACTGCCTCCGGTTTCACGAGAGATGACGCTGAACATGTCTACCCATTGCCGATCCTCGACTGGCCTTCGATGTGCCGCTGGCAGGTCGTCCATGACACCGGTTCGCGCCTTCGTGCATCTTGCACGTTCCTTTTCCCAGGCGCGGACCCGTCGCCGTCCCTCGTCGAACATCCGTTCGTAATTGCCCTTCCGAACCTTGAGACTCGCCTCCGGCGTCAGCTGCGCCAGACCGGCGCCCACATGTCGAACACCGCGAAGTACGGCGCCGGCCCCGCCGGCGCCACCGTGTCGGTCCCGAACAGGAACCGGTCCGGGAACTTGTTGAGCATCGCCGCGACACGCGTGATGGACTCTGGCGAAGCAACCGCGTACTTCGCCACTTCATCCCACGAGATGTCGAAGTTCACATGGCTCAGCGTCGGATCGGCCAGCATCGCTTCGACGATCGCGACCTGGTTCGGGTTGCGTTCCGCCGCTTCCGCGGACACCTGCACGGGGTGCACGACGCGGCCGAGGCCGACGTGCGCCCAGATGATCGCGGCGTTCTGATGGCGTCGCAGCAGGGCCTTCATCTGCGTCAGGTACACCGGCTCGGTATCGAGCTTCGCGAACGGCATGTCGATGTCGCTGTGCAGGATCACCACGAGGCCGGACTCCGCGGCGAAGTCGAGAATCCGGTCGAGCGCCGGATTGGTCAGGCTGGCCGTCTCGCCCGAGACCTTGGCCGAGACGAATTCCTTGTGGATACTGAACTCGCCGATGCCGGTGAACACGCCCGGGAACACCTGCAGCACGCGCCGGATGTGATCGACGCCGTACATGTCCGCCGGGTTGAACCCCGTGATCATCGGATCGAAGCGCGCCTGTTCCGCTGGCGTGAGCGCTTTGTAGACGCTCGCGATGTAGGCGTCGGTGAAGGAGTAGTAATAGAGCGGCGCGTCGCTGTGCAGGTAGTACGTCGGCGCGAAGTCGCCCGAATTGGCGAACGACCATTGCTGCTGCAGAGGAATTCCGAACAGCGTGGATCGCCCGACGCGAGTCCCCATGATCTGCAGGAACTCGCGCGGCGTCAGGCCCTGCTGGACGTAGTTCGTCAGGTGAAAGTGCGAATCGTAGAACTCATTGGCCGCGCCCGGCGCCTGCGAAGACGAATTCTGTGCAGCCGCAGGCGCTCGCATGCCTGCCACACCAGCCAGGAGGAGGCAGGCCGCGAGAATCACCAGGCGACGAACGTTGGAAGCGTAGGTCATCATCGAACTCCACTCGTTTTCAGAAGAACACCGAAGACCGCGGGCTGATGTCGGTGCTCGCTGGAGCCCAACGCAAGGA
Source organism: uncultured Acidobacteriota bacterium (assembly GCA_963773005.1). Taxonomy (GTDB): domain Bacteria; phylum Acidobacteriota; class Vicinamibacteria; order Vicinamibacterales; family 2-12-FULL-66-21; genus DATBJJ01. The sequence continues at coordinate 1,206,233 of CAVYZR010000003.1, read as the reverse complement.
GCGAACCACGTCGGCACTCAGCGAGCGCGACAGAGACAATTGGCGAAATCGTGTTGAGAAACGCAGGCTGGCGCTGATTTCGAGTGGTCAGCGGGCGGGCGCTGGCAAGAGACGTCGGGGACGGTCCCACCACCAGATTGGTGAATATTCCCCGTTGTGCTGAAAAATCCCCCATCGGCCGAGCCCAGTCGGGCTGCTCGGGCCCATCCTCCAGCGGTGGTCGGCGTGGGAGGCGCCTCTGCGATCATGGCTACGCCTCCTCCCGAATCGTTTGCTGCGGGGCTCGCAGCGCGTGCACGATGTCGAGGCCACCGATGTGCTCGAGATCGTCGAAGCTGATGTCCGGAGGTGTCACCGACAAGTCGATCAGCGGCGAGAAGGAGGCGGTACTCGGCGGAGCGGATATGCTCGTCGAGGTCCTCCCGCGTGACCCAACGGTCGCAGATCGTCAGTGCCTCTGGGTTAGTGACGTCCTGAAAGAGCGAGAATCCCGCACATCCGGCTCTGGCCGTGGCATGCCCCATCAGGACCCGCAGCATGCGAAGTACCTCGGGTCTGTGTCGCGCCGAGATCGCGAGACGCACGGTTGACAGGATCATCGGTACCCAACCAAGCACGAACGGGGCCCCAGGCGCGTCAGCCAGGAGCTGTCGCAGTAATGGTTACGGTTCAATGGGTTGCGTGCCTGCGGACGGGCGTGGAGTCGCGTTGAGCGAACGCGAGCGTCCGAAATATCGGGAGTTTCCCGATTAGGCGTGACAGTGGGAGCGATCGAACGGTGGGAGATTCAACACCGAGACGGACTGGCTGTGCGAGACTGCTTCACGGCGGCGCTCCTTGTTGGCGCGCTTGCGCCCCGGGCCAGTCACCACTCGTCTACCACGAGCAGTGAGGAGCCGCCGCTCTCACATGTCGACAGTCAGTGGGACAGCCTCTTCACTTCCTTGCTGTGGCAGTTATCTCCACATGCCCGGCGCCGACGAGCTTGGAAACCACGACGGTGGTCCGGGCGGGCTTGGGATCCTTGAAGTATGACTTGTACGTCGTGTTCATACGATCGAACAAAGCGCCATCGGTGATGTACACCTGAATGCTCACAATGTCCGCAGGCGTCATCCCGGCCTCTTTGAGAACGGCATTGATGTTCTCCAGTGACTGCTTCACTTCGGCCTCGAAGGTCGCGGGAATCTTTCCAGCGGCATCCTCGCCGCCCATGCCCGAGACGTAAAGAGTGCCATCGGCCAGGATTCCATAACTCCATCCGGCATTCGGCTCAGCGCCCTTCGGGAGAATGACTTTCTTTTCAGCGCCCAGCGTCAGGCCGGCGCCCAATAAGATCAGGACCACTGTTGTGACAACTGATTTCCGCATGAGAATGCTCCTTGTCGTGTGATGGGTAGGTTGAGCTGTGCAAACGCTCTTCTTCGAAACAAAGAAAACGCAATTTAGTCGGATGTCGAAACCGACGATCGTCAAAAAGCGAGGACCGTCTGCACCATCGGCACCCAGCCGGTCATCCCTGCGGTATACGGAGTATAGGCCCCGCTATAAGGAGCTTCCTTGACCCGAAACACCTCTGCGGTGAGCCAGAATCGCTCGGTTGGAAGGAAATGCCACTTGACCCCACCGCCATACTCATGTGAGTCGCCGAACTGCCCGCGCACCCACGATCCGCGGCCATACAGCATCCACTTTTTCGGATCGACAAAGCACACTCGCCGAGAGCTCGGCGCCGTGGTCGAATGTGGATGCGAGCGGAAGCGGTTCGTCGGCTTCGAAATCATTGAGCCAGCGCATGAAGTATTGCGCGTTGACCGCAAGCCCGTTCCATTTGATGCCGGCGTCGATCGCCCACAGCCTATACGTGGCCTGGTCGAGCGTGACACCCGGCGCAAACGCTCCGGTCGAGAAGGTCAGCACGCCGTCGGAATTGTACAGTGACGTGTTCTCGGGACTTGATTGATCGAGATTTGAAAAACGGTCCTCCCGGGATCGGGTGTACGCGGTACCCAGTCGAATGCGCACTTTGTCGGAGGCGAAATAATCATCGTACATGTTGCGTGATTTGCCGGGTGGCCCGTAGGCGCCCAGCGGTTCCCACCAGGCGCTGCCGGACCACGCCAGATGCGTATCGATCTTGTTTGCCGAGATATTTATGGTATTCAGACCGTTGCCGACGAACGCCATATAATTCAGCCCCTTCACGGGTTCTCCGCTCGCCCAGACTCCCTGAGTGAACCCCGGGCGGAAGAAGTTGTCCGCCATGCTCCTGTCGGTCTGCGTAAAGAATGGGAACGTGTTCACGAGCGATCGGCTGCCCGGGATGCCCGTGTAGCCTCCGGTAATCGCGAGGGCCTTGTTGAATTGCCAGCCAATGTTGCTGGCAATGACGACCGAAGCGGATCCGGCGGACGTCCAGACGGTGAAGCTGTATCGTGCTCTCGGGTCGAAAATGTAGCCACTCAAGATGAACATGGCGCGATTGACCGTGATGTCGTTGCGCGGGTGCACATCGCGGACAACGCCCAGGTGGTCGGTGTAGGTCGGGTCGCTGTCCTGGGTGTTGAGATATCGGAGTCTGGGTATTGATGTTGAACTTCAGCAGGAAAGGCACCTGGTCGCGTCTGCGGGGGTTTCCCAGATGATGATTCCATCTCTATAACGATCGTTGATCGTCTGTGGTGCGGATGCCGACTGTACGGACGTGCTTGCTGAATCTGTCACCGCCGGTGGGGCAGGAGACTGTCCGGAGGCAGAAGTCGTGAGGAACGGACCTGACGTCAACGCCAATGCCAGTGAAGCCTTGATGAATGCGCGGGGTATCGACACGCGAAATGTCCCTCCCGAAGCCGTCCCAATTGACGAGCCACCGCCGGAAGCAATGGGCTCCTCGTCGAACTATTCCCAGCCGAGTTCGAGCGAGGAGCCCATTCGATCAGCAGAGCACGACGGAGAGGGCGAGACCCGCCTCGCTTGTTTCCTTGTACTTGCTGTTCATCTCTTTCGCGGTCTGAGCCAGGGCGAGCACGGTTTCGTCGAAACTGACACGGTGCCTGGACGCGATCTCGTTGCTGGCGATCGCGTAGGCGGTCCACGCCTTGACGGCTCCGAATGCGCACCGTTCGATGCACGGAACCTGCACGTAACCGGCGACCGGGTCGCAGGTCATGCCCAGGTGATGCTCCAGCGCCGATTCGGCAGCATTCTCGACCACCAGCGACGGTGCGTCGTACGCCGTCGCGATCAGTGCCGCTGCCATCGACGACGCCACGCCGATCTCTGCCTGGCAGCCACCCTCGGCCGCAGACAGCGTCGCATGGTGCTTGCAGAGGTAGCCGACCGCGGCCGCCGCGAGCATGCCCTCACGAACCTTCTGATTGGGGACCTTCCGGAGCTCAACGAGCCCATAGACCAGCGCCGGCATCACGCCGGCGGAACCGCCGGTCGGCGCCGTGATGACGAGGTGGCCGCGCCCGTTTTCTTCGGAGGCCGCCAACGCAAAGGCCGACAGCGTGCCGATACCGCGGTCTCCTTGAAACTTGTCGTCCATCGCGCGCTTGTACACGGTGGCTGCCTTGCTGTGCAGTTTGATCGGGCCGGGCAGCACGTCATCCTCCGGCATCGACAGCCCCGACTTCACCGTCGCGACCATGGCGTTGATGATCTTGTCGATGAAGGCATACACCTCCGCTTCCGACTTGCCCGAGATCGACATCTCGTTGGCCAGCATGACCTTGGCGATCGTCATCTTGTTGGTGTCGGCGTGGGCTCGTAGCTCTTTCATCGTCGCGAACGGATACTTCGGCGGGTTCTTCTTCGGGGGCGTATACCCCTTCCACTCGATGAATCCGCCGCCCACTGAGTAGTACTCCTGCTCGAGCAACACGTCGTTGCCCGCCAGGAGCTTGCACGTCATCGTGTTCGGGTGCTTGAAGTCGCCCTTCGTCGCGTCGTAGATGACGTCCTTGAGGCTCACGTCGATGGACTTGTCGCCGAGCTTCACCGGAAACACCTGGTCAGGCTTGTCTCGCAAGCCGTCCAGAAATTTCGGGTCGACCGTTGCCGGTTCTTTCCCGACCAGCCCGGCGAGCGCGGCGCGTTCCGTGCCGTGTCCCTTGCCCGTCGCGCTGAGGCTTCCGAACAGGTTCACCTGAAGTTTCGTCGCCCTGGCGAGTTGGTCGGCCGGCAGCTTGGTGGCTCGCTGGTAGAAATCGTAGGTAATACGCATCGGACCAATCGTGTGCGAGCTGGAGGGGCCCGGGCCCACCTTGTAGAACTCGTCCGCCGTCGTCAGCACCGGCCCCTTTGACTTCATCACCACGTTCAGGTCGGGAGCTAACGGGACGGCGGGCGCGGCCGCCGGTGGAGCTTCGGCTGCTGGAGGAGGGGCTTTCTGTTCGGTCTCCGATCGCGTGCAGCCGGTCATCACCGCAGCCGCCGAGATCACGGCGCTGCGCATGATGAACTTCCGGCGGTCGAGGCCGGTCGGAATCTCCGGCACCTGCGGCGAAGGGTCGAGCGGATCACGGTCATCGTCTCTTTTGTCTCTCGTGTTGGACATGGTGCTTCTCCAGCTCCTTTGCGGTGAGGACATGGCCGCTCGCGCGTTGTGCTGATCGCAATCGAGCGGCCGGTTTGCTGACTGGTTTCAGTCTCTCGTTTCTCTATTGGCCGCCAGAGCGCCCCGATCGTGAACGCCCGCCGAGCCCAGTCGGGCTGCTCGGGCCCATCCTCCGGCGGTGGTCGGCGTGGGAGGCGCCTCTGCGATCGTGTCTACGCCTCGGGTCTGTGCCGAGATCAGAAGACGCACGGTTGACAGGATCATCGGGACCGAGCCAAAGCACGAACGGGGCCCCGGGCGAGTCAGCCCGGACCCGTCGCAGTAACTGTTCACGGTTCAATGGGTTGCGTGCCTGCGGGCGGCGCGCGGAATCGCGTCGGGCAAACCGGAGGTTCCGAAATACCGGGAGTTTCCCGATTAGGCGTGACATAGAATTGCGTCGAGCCCGAGCATTCATGCGGAACGGTCTTTCTGGCACCGACTTAAGCGCCTTTGAGCGGCTTCTCACGGACATCTCCACCCGATTCGTCAGCGTCGCCGCCGCGAACGTGGATGCCGAGATCACGGCCGCGCTGCGATCGCTTGTCGAGTTCCTCGCCATCGATCGGAGCACCCTGTTTCAGTGGTCCGCCGACGGCCGGCTTCTGGAGAACACGCATCAGTGGGTCGTCGAGGGATGCAATCCTCTGCCGCCATTTGTTCCGCAGGAGGCCCTGCCATACTCGCTTCGCCGCGTCCTCGAGGGACAACCCTTCTGGCACTCGAGCCTGGATGACCTTCCGCCTGAAGCGGCGGTCGACCGCGCATTCTTCGAGAAGCACGGGCCAAAGTCGAACCTGTCCTTTCCGCTCGTCGCGGGAGGATCGGTCGTCGGGGCGCTCGGATTCGGCGCCGTGCGACAAGAGCGTCAATGGCCGGAGGTCCTGAGGGATCGTCTCTCGGCCGTGGCGCACGTCTTCGCGAACGCACTCGCGCGCAAGCGATCCGATCTCGCGCTGCAGCAGGCCTACGCGGAGGTCCTGCAGCTCAAAGAACGGCTCGAGCTCGACAACGAGTACCTCCGTCAGGAGCTCGCGAACGAGGCGGGCGACGATGCGATCGTCGCGCAGAGCGAGGCGATGAGAGCCGTGCTGCGCGAGGTCAGGCGGGTGGCCGCCACGGATTCAACCGTGCTGCTCTGTGGCGAGACGGGCACGGGCAAGGAACTCCTCGCGGAAGCCGTCCATCAGGGCAGCAAGCGCAAGGATCGGTTGCTGGTCCGCGTCAATTGCGCCGCGTTGCCCGGTCCGTTGATCGAAAGCGAGCTCTTCGGCCGCGAGAAGGGCGCGTACACGGGCGCGTTGTCCAGGGAGAGCGGACGGTTCGAGGTCGCCGATGGCGGCACGCTGTTCCTCGACGAAGTCAGCGAGATGCCGCTCGAATTGCAGGCCAAGCTGCTGCGAGTCCTCGAGAGCGGCACGTTCGAGCGGCTGGGCAGCAGCCGAACCGTGAAGGTCAATGTCCGCCTGGTTGCGGCCAGCAATCGCGACCTCGGCGAGGCGGTCCGCGAGAACCGGTTCCGCAAGGACCTGTTCTTCCGCCTGCAGGTGTTTCCTATTCAGATTCCCCCGCTGCGCGACCGCCGTGAAGACATTCCGCCGCTCGTCTGGGCGTTCATCAGGGACTTGGGCCGGCAGCTCGGCAAGGTCATCGAGACCGTCCCGCGTCGATCGATGGAGGCGCTACGGAGCTACTCCTGGCCGGGCAATGTCCGTGAGCTCCGCAACGTCATCGAGCGGTCGATGATTCTGACCGACGGGCCAACGCTGCACGTTGCCCTGCCCGATGGCGTCGGGGCCGCGACGGTCCTCGAGCCGGCGCTGACCCTCGAAGACGTCGAGCGCCGCCACATTCTCGACGTGCTCGGGCGAACGGGATGGCGCATCAGCGGCGCCCGTGGAGCGGCTCGCATTCTCGCCGTCAAACCCACCACCCTCGAGTCCCGCATGAAGAAGCTGGGCATCGAGCGGAAGCATCTCGCGGTTCGGACGTCCTCCTGATCCAACCGAAGTGAAGACCCTCCTCGATCTCGCCGTTCCGGCGGTGACGTTCCTCCTCTTGCTCGCCGTCGGACTGGACCTCGCCCCGGCTGACTTCGCGCGCGTGCGTCGGCAGCATCGCGTGCTTGCCGCAGGCTTGCTCGGCCCGCTGCTGGTGCTGCCGCCGCTGGCGCTCCTGCTAGTGGTGTTGTCTCGCCCTTCGCCTGATCTTCAGAACGGATTGCTTCTCGTCGCCGCGTGTCCGATCGGCGGCATTTCAAACACGTACAGCTACCTTGCGAGGGCATCGACGGCATTGTCCGTGACGCTCACGGCGTGCTCCAGCCTGCTGGCCGTGGTGACCATTCCCGCCCTTGCCGTGGGGTTCGGGGCAGCGATGGGCCACCCCCTGGGATTTGGCGCGCCGATCCCGCTGATTCTGGCGCAGCTGCTGTTGATGCTCGCCCTTCCGGTCGCGCTCGGGATGTGGATGAGGTTCAGCCGCCCGGCGTTCGCGGGGCGTTCGCAGCCCTATCTGAGGGCTCTCGCGTTTGGCGGGATCGCGGCGCTGATCGTGTTGATCGTGGCGAACGACCCCGTCGTCTTCGTGACCGGCCTGCGGGACACCGTGCCCCTTGCGGCGGCGTTCGTCGCCGCATCATTTCTTGCCGGCTGGACGATTGGTACTGCGATCGGCGCGTTGCCTCCGGATCGATTCACACTGGCAACGGAGTTCGCGACGCGGAACATGGCCGTGGCCGCCGCCATTGCGCTGACACTGGCTGGACGCGTCGAGTTCGCACTGTTCGCGACGACGTATTTCCTCACCGAGATTCCCCTCATGCTGGGCGCCGTCGTCATCTATCGCCAATCGCGACAAGTTCCATGACGTCGGCGTGAGGCGCACACCGTCCTGGGTGCACCGCCCCCGCTCTGAACCCTGAACCTTGAACCCTGAACCTGATGAACCTCCTGAACCCCTTGAACCTCCTGAACCTTAACGTTTAGTGTCCACTCCCTTCTTCCGTGATCCATTGCGCCAGGAAGAAGAGCAACGCCATTCCTGTGTAACCGACGACGAACGGCCAGGCCGGCGCCAACTTCAACGCCGTGTCGGCAAATGTCCACTCGTAGGAGTGCATCAGGCCGGTCGCTGACAGCACCGCCGCGCACGCGCACCATGCCGCGGCGACGTTCCATCGGCGTTCGATGACGCCGACGACGGCGGCTGAGAGGATCATGGCGGTGAAGAGAAAGCCCTGCTCGATCGCGAAGGCGCCGTGAATCCACGTATCGCTCTTCTGGAACTCACCGATAAGCGACTCGTTGAAGGGACCTGCCGATCCACCCAGGCCGGCAGCGCGCAAACCGTTCTTGGCCATCAGCGCGCCCCACGCCCCGATGCCGGGCAGCAGCCCGACGACGACCGCCGGCGCGTGTTCGCGCGGAGTCGCCTGGAACGCCTGGGCGACGATCATCATCCCGATCCAGAGCACGATCGCCATTCCCGCGTCGATTGGAATCGCCCAGGCGATCCACGCGAGCGTGCCGGTCAGGCAGATGAGCGTCACGAATGCGCCATTGAGCATCGAGTAACCGGCGCGCGCGCCGAGCGCCTTCCATCCCGGATGCCCGATGTAGATCGTCGTCGGAAACGTCGATCCGAAGAGCGCTGCCGCGAGGCTTCCGACGCCATTGATCGTCAGGGCCGTCCGAGTATCGTAGGCGTCGCCGGCTGCCTCGGCCGACTCGATGTTCTGAAGCGAGCCAAGGACGTTGAAGAGGCTCATCGCTGTGATGACCGAGAGATACGGGACGAGATGTCCGCCCGCGAGGGAGGCAAAGAGGTCGCCGAAGACCGGGACGGGCAAGTGGAACGTGGCGGCTTCTGGCTTCGCGCCGACCGGCGCCAGGCCGGTCATCCACGCGATGAGCGTGCCGACGCCGACGGCCACGACGCCACCGGGCAGGTGGCCCTTGAAGCGCACCCGGCCGAAGTAGGTCAGCATCACGATCGCCAGCGTCGTCAGGCCGATGACGGGATGCGCAAACGTGCGGAAGAGAAAGCCGAGGGAGATGAAGCTGAGCGCGATGCCGGCAAGGGTCGAGAGGAGCGCCGCGCGTGGCGTGGCCTTCCGCACCCGCTCCGCGACAAATGCCGCGGCAAGTTCGATCAGGCCGGAGACAAATGTCGCGAGCAGGCCCGCCTGCCACGCGACGAGCGCCGGGTTGGCCGCACCGGTCCGCTCCGCGAGCGCCTTTGCCGGGAGCATGATCAGAAACACGTGAGCGAAGAGCGAGACGGTGTTGATGCCGTAGGGCAGCGCGCAGACGTCGTGTCGGCCGGTTCGTTCCGCGAGCCGCCGCGCCTGAACCGCGTAGGCGACATTCCCCACCATGATGGAAATCGCCGCCGCTGGCAGCACCCGGCCGTAGACGAGCTCTGGGGGGAAACCGAGCACGCCTCGACAGAGCGTGTCGATCAGCAGGAGTTGAACCAGATTGTCGAGCGCGAGGCCGAAGAAACCGTCGACGTCGCCGCGAACGATCCACCGCACGCGTGAGAGCATAGCCTAGAGTTAGAAGACAGGAGACAGAAGACAGGAGACAGATGGTCCGACAAGACTCAGACCCAACCACAGTTCGAGCCGTGACTCGTGCGGATGCAGGGGCCGTGGCCGCCATCTACAACCATTACGTTCTCGAAACCGTCGTGACCTTCGAGGAAGAACCGGTCACCTCCGACGAGATGTCGCGGCGCATCGATGAAGTGAGGGCCGCGTCGCTCCCATGGCTCGTTGCCGAACACGACGGCGCGATGGCAGGATACGCATATGCGTCGCGATGGCGAACGCGGTCCGCCTATCGGTTCTCGTCTGAGGTCACGGTCTATCTTGCCCCGGAGCAGGGGAGGCGAGGCATCGGATCCGCGCTCTACGCCGAGCTCCTTTCGGCGCTTCGAGGGAGTGGCCTTCACGCCGCGATCGGAGGCATCGCCCTTCCCAACGACGCCAGCGTCGCCCTTCATGAAAAGTTCGGGTTCAAGAAAGTCGCACACTTCGAACAGACGGGTTTCAAGTTCAATCGCTGGATTGATGTCGGGTACTGGCAGGTGCTTCTGTAGCGAGCCGGGCCCCAACTTTCGCGCGCCGATAACAGTTCTGGCGCGGGCTTCGCCCAAACCAGCCGGAGGCCTCTTCGGACGGTGAGAAATGCTGACGGATTGCCGCCGTCAGCAGGCACACCTCTTGCGCTGGCACAAATCATGGCCATCGCCCGCGCCACCAAGGTCGTCCTCCTTGCCGCCCTTCTAGTGGCCATCCCAGCGCTGTTCATTGCCGCGCGCGTGCCGCGGCTGAGCGGGCGTGAACTGGACGCGCCCGAAGCGTGGTCGGCCCTGGAAGGCCGCGACGCCGAGCGGGCGGCGACCCTCTTTCGCGAGGCTCTGAAGGAGCGTCCTGTCGATCCGGTGCTGCATTTTGGTGCCGGCTCTGCGGCGTTTGCGCTCGGGCGGACGAGCCAGGCGCTCGCGTCACTTCGCCGCGCGGTCGAACTCGACCCGCAATTCCCCGAAGCGTTGGCCGCGCTCGGCCAGGTGGCGTACGCGCGCGGCGACACCCGGTTGGCGATTCAGTCGATGGAGAAAGCCTCGGCACTTCGCCCGCGTGACGGCGATTTCACAGAGACGCTCGATCGCTGGCGCCGCGAATCGTCGGTGCACAGCGGGTATGTCGAACGGACGGCGGCGCACTTCAAGATCCTGTACGAGGGCGGCACGAAACAAAGTGTCGGTGACCAGGTCGCGCGTGTTCTCGAACGGGAGTACTCGCGGATTGGCAAGGCGCTCAACAGCTTCCCGGCCGAAACACTGACGGTGATTCTCTACACGAACCGCGAGTTTCACGACATCACGCGGTCTCCGGCGTGGGCGACCGGAAACTACGATGGCCGAATCCGCATTGCCGTCGGCGGAGAGCTCTCCGCCCACGAACTGGATCGCGTCGTGACCCACGAACTTGCTCACGCCGTCGTCGCCAGCGCCGCGCCGCGGTCGCTGCCGACGTGGCTCAACGAGGGACTGGCAACTTACCTTGAATCAGCCGATCGTGGCTGGGCTAGCGAAGTCCTCCGCAACGCGACCACAACCGTGCCGCTCGAGACGCTCGCACACGGATTCAATGGACTCGACGAGCAGGGCGCGCTCGTTGCCTATGCCGAAAGCGCTGTGGCCGCAGAGATCCTCTGCGCGCAGCTGGGTTCGAACATTGGTGCCTTCCTGCGGGTCGTCGGCAACGGACGCTCAGTCGACGACGCGCTCCTCGAGTTCCAGGTCCAACCGAACGCGTTTCATTCGGAGTGGCGCCGGCGGGTCGGGTTGCAGTAGCGTCTCAATCGATCCGGGCTGAGGCGCTTCACTTCGGGCCGATGATCGATCGAACACTGGCGAGTACTGTCGCCCACGCCGGAGCTTTCGGATTCAGCCCATCGAAGTGGCCGCTGTTCTCCATCATCGTCACCGCGACACTGTCGCCGGCCTTTTCGGCCGTCGCGGCGTAGCTCCGGATGGCGCCGATCCACGACTCGTTGGCCTTTGATGCGATCAGCACCTCCTGTTTGGTTGCGATAGGCAACAACCCTGTGGCCGACGCTTCCCGATAGCGCGCCGCTAAGGTCGCCCGTCCTCCTCCGAGGAGCTGCTCGACGACTGGCGCGCCGCAGACCTGCTCGTCCGCATGGATGATCTCCTACGCGAACCAATACGCCCGAACCCGTCAACAGTTCCGCAAGGTACTCGCTCCGACACGAGAGAATAGGCCACGGATCACACGAAGAACGCAGATCGGGGTTTGTGAGATAGCTTCTTGGACGTGTTCCAAAATCCCTCCAACGAGTATCGGTCGCGTCTCGAGGCGCGGCGCGCGAGCCGTGACGTCCTGAGCGCAACAGACGAGCGCCTGAGTTACGCGCGTCTGGCCACCTTTGTTGCCGCTGTGATCCTGGCAGTTCTCGGTTGGCGCGCCGGTCTCAGCTTTTGGTGGCTGGCGATCCCGGTGACGATCTTCCCATGGCTGGTGCGGCGCCACGACCGCGTCGTTCGCGAGCGCGCCGCCGCGATGAGGGGCATGGCCTTCTACGAGCGTGGCCTGGCAAGGCTCGAAGACAACTGGATAGGCACGGGTGAGCCCGGCGATCGGTTTCGTGACGATCACCACGTGTATGCGAACGACCTGGATCTCTTCGGTCGTGGGTCGCTCTTCGAGTTGCTCTCGCTCGCGCGTACCAGGACCGGTGAAGAGACTCTCGCCAGGTGGTTGAAATCGCCTGCAGATGCCTCAGAGATTCGCGTTCGGCAAGACGGGGTCGCTGAGCTCAGCGCGGCGCTGGACCTTCGAGAACGCCTCGCCTTGTCGGGTGCCGACGTGCGCGCGGCCGTGCACACCGATCGTCTGCTCGAATGGGCGAGGGCGCCGCTGCCCAGACGGGGGGAGCTCCAGGCGTTCACCTGGCTGTTCACGGCTACTGCCGCAGGAGCGATCGCCTATTTTGCCGTGACCGGCACGTGGTGGCCGCTCGGCAGCCTCGTCCTGCTGCAAGCCGCGGTGTTCAACCGCCTGCGCGAGCAGATGGACGCTATCGTCTCGGGGGTCGATCATGAAGGCGACGCCGATTTTGTCGGCGATGCCCTGACGCACCGCGCGCTGGATCTCGCTGTCGTTGCCGACTTGCTGAGAGACCTGGAGGGGCAGCAGTTCCAGTCGAGTCGACTTGCGCTGCTGGCGAGCAGGTTGAAGGCGGATGGCCTGCCGGTGTCGCAGATCATTCGCCGGCTGCAGCGGTTGTCTGAGATGCGTGATTCGGCCAGGAACCTGGTGCTGTTCCCCCTGATTCTTTTCTTGGGAGGGTACCTCGAGCCCGCCCTGATCGTCGGCTCGCTCGTGCAACTGATCACGCCCCACATCGCTCTTGCCGTCGATCGCTGGCGCCGGCGCCGCGGTGCGCAGGTTCGGGTGTGGCTCGAAACGATCGCCGAGTTCGAAGCGCTGAGCTCGCTCGCCTCGTACCGGTTCGAGCAAGTCGGCGATCCGTTCCCTGAGATTGTTTCGATGGACGGGCCGACGGCGTCAGGAGCCCTGTTCGCGGCCACGCAGCTGGGACATCCGCTGCTGCCAGCGGCCACCATGGTGCGCAACGATGTCTATCTGTCCTCAGACACCCAGCTGCTGGTCATCAGCGGTTCGAACATGTCTGGCAAGAGTACATTGCTCAGGACAGTGGGCGTCAACGCCGTGCTGGCGCTGGCCGGCGCTCCTGTCCGGGCGCAATCGCTTCGCATCTCGCCGCTGGCGATCGGCGCCACCCTTCGCATCCAGGATTCGTTGCAGGAGGGACGGTCGCGTTTCTACGCCGAGATCACGCGGATACGTGAGCTCGCCGACCTCGCCGGTGGTCCTTTGCCGCTGCTGTTTCTGCTCGACGAGCTGTTTCACGGCACCAACTCTCACGACCGGCTCGTCGGTGCGGCCGGAGTCTTGCGAAGTTTCCTGGATCGCGGCGCGATTGGGCTGATTACGACCCACGACCTGGCGCTGACCGCCGTCGCCGACCAGCTGGCGCCGCGCACGGTCAACGTGCATTTTGAGGACTGGCTCGAAGGCAACGACATCAGGTTCGACTATCGGATGAAGCCTGGGCCAGTAACGCGCAGCAACGCGATTGCGCTGATGCGAGCGGTTGGCCTCGATGTACCCAGCACGACTTAGTGGCATCACGTCAACCATCTGCCGCTGGACTGCGTCCAAGACGCTGTGGAATGGTCCACCTGGTGGAAAGGGCGAGGCACGCATGGGTGTGACGGTGGGGGGAATTCAAGAGCAGGTGACGCCGTGATCCAGACGCTTCTGCAGGATGTTCGTTACGCGATCGGACTTCTCCGACGGTCACCTGCCTTTGCCGCTACTGCTGTCCTGACGCTCGCACTGTCCATTGGCGCAAACACCGCCATCTTCAGCGCGGTGCAGGGGGTTCTCGTCGCGCCCCTGCCGTATCCGGATCCGGAACGCCTCGTGCGCCTGTTTGAGGAGGCACCGACCACGCCACATTTCCCGATGGCGCCGGCGGACTTCCGCGACTATCGCGCAGAACTCCAGACATTTGAGGGCATTGCTGCGTACCAGCGCGCCGACCTGCAGCTCGGTGAGCTCCAGCAGCCTGAGCAGCTGCGCGGCATGCAGGTCACCTCAGGATTCTTCAAACTGCTTGGCGCTCAACCAGCGATCGGACGCGAATTCGACATGACGGACGAGATTGAAGGCAACAACGACGTCGTCATTTTCAGTCACTCGTTGTGGATGCGGCGCTTCAACGGCGATCCCGATGTCGTGGGCCGTGTCGTACGCCTCTCGGGGCGAACGTTCCGCGTCGTCGGCGTTCTGCCGGAAGGGTTCCAACATGTGGGCGGGACCTACAGAACCTACGGTCACGGCGAACCTGTGGATGTCTGGTCGGTTCTCGCCGTGCCGCGCGACGAGCATCCCCAGTTCCGGTTCTCTCATTACTTCAATGTCGTCGGGCGCGTGCGGCGCGACGTCGGGCGGGCCGTCATGGAAGAGGACCTGCGGAGAACCGGAGTGAGCGTCGCGAAACGGTATCCCAGACCGAATAGCCCGTGGAAGCCGACCGCTGTTCCGCTGAAGGACGAAATCGTCGGAACGGCCGAGTCGATGCTGCTGGTGCTCTCGGGCGCGGCTTCTGCAGTCTTGCTGCTGGCGTGTGTGAACATCGCGGGGCTGCTCCTCGGACGCGCGTCGGGTCGCTCACGGGAGATCGGGGTGCGGGCGGCTCTCGGTGCCACGCGCTGGCGTCTCGCGCAGCAGTTGCTCATCGAGAGCATCGTGCTGGCGGCGGTCGGAGCGACAATCGGCGTTGGAATGGCGTACATCGCCATCGCGGCCCTCGAGCGGTTCGGCCCATCCGACATGCCGCGGCTGCAGATGATTGAGGTGAACGCCCAAGTGCTGGTCTATGCGGTGGCCTCTACGCTCGTCAGCGCGCTGCTGTTCGGACTCGCACCGGCGCTGCGACTCGCACGTGCGGGTGAGAGTGGTGCGTTGAAGGAAGGCAGCCGCTCCGTCGCGGGTTCGCCGCATCAACGTCTGCGTCGGGCGCTGGTCGCGGCGCAGGTGTCGCTCGCCTTCGTTCTCGTAGTCTCGAGCGGCCTGCTTCTGCGCAGCTTCGTGTCGATGGTTCACACGAATCCGGGATTTCAACCCGGAGGCGCACTGACGGTGTCGATCGAGCTCCCACCCGCACGGTATGACACGAATGCGGCCGCGGACTTCTACCGGCGCGCGGCCGAGCGTATTCGAGCGCTGCCAGGGGTTCGCGACAGTGCATTCAGCTCCGATCTCCCGTGGACGGGCTACGACGAGAACACGAGCTTCTCGATCGTGGGTCGGCAGGTTTCTGATCGCGAGGGACCCGAGGCGCGGTATCACTTCATCACGCACGGCTACACGAAAGCGACCGGAACTCCATTAATAGCCGGACGGGAGCTGACCCAGTCCGACGGAGCTGGCGCACCACTCGTAGTGCTGGTGAACGAGGCCGCTGCGACGAAGTACTGGACGACGGCACAAGCCGCTGTGGGCGCGCGTCTGAACCTCTGGGGTGCCGAGCGGACAATTGCGGGTGTGGTCGGCGACGTTCGGGACATGCCGTGGCACGACCGCGCGGTACCGGCATTGTACTTTCCGCAACCGCAGACGTGGTACCCGCAACCGATGTTCCTGATTGCGAGATCCGACGTCGAACCCGCGTCAATCGTCGATCCAATTCGTCGAGCGGTTCGAGAGATAGACCCGGAGCTACCGCTGGCGAACGTCCGGCCGCTCGACGCTGTGGCCGGGGCCGCGATTGCGACGCGCCGCCTCACATTGTGGCTCGTTGCGACGTTCGGGTTGACGGCTCTGCTCCTGGCAGTCGTCGGTGTTTACGGCGTGATGGCTCAGGCTGTGGGGCAGCGCACCCGCGAGTTCGGCGTCCGCCAGGCGCTTGGCGCCACGCGCGGCGACATCATGCGGCTCGTGTTCTCGAGCGGGGCGACGATGACCATCGCCGGCCTTCTGATCGGGGTCGCACTCGCAGCCGGATCGATGCGACTGCTCGTCTCGTTGTTGTACGGCGTCAGCCCGCTCGATCCTGTGACATTTACCGCCGTCGCAGTGATTCTCGCCGCGGCGGCTTCTGGCGCGGCGTACCTGCCGGCTCGACGGGCGGCACGCATCAGCGCGGCCACTGCGCTCCGGGCTGGAGATTAGTGGACCGTCAGCGACCAACCAGCTTTGCAGCAAGTCGGTCGCAAAGGTCGCCGACCGCAGAACGCCGTTGAGCGTGCAGTCGAAGAGATAGTCGCCGACGAGAAACAGACCTCCGTGCTGCGCCGGGTCGGGTTGATGCGCTGAGTGCAGGTCGCGCATTGGGAATCCGCCGGGCTGAGCACTTACCGCTCCGGCCCATCGGTGTACCTTGCCTTCGAGGAAGCGGTCGCCGGCTTCGCCGTAGAGGTCATCTGGCAACGACTCGAGCCCGCGCCTGACGAGCGTCTCATCGTCGGCGTTACAGAGCGCCAGCGCGTCGGCGCCCGCCAGGAGCCAGCCGAGCACGCCGTATCCGCCGGCATCGTGCCGCGTGCCTTCGTCATAAACGCAGCAACCGCCGAAGGCATCGAGCATGAACCACGAACCGGAGACGCGGCGGCGCCAGAACGGCTGATCGAAGAGCATCGAGATCCGCAGATAGTGGCCCGGCCGGTTGTAGTGAGCCACATGCTCAGCCATCGCGCGTCGCAACCGCATGCCGGTCCATTCGATCGCGTGCAGCCACGTATGCGGCAGCGCGACGACCAAAGCATCGAAGTAGTGCCGCACAACGTGTCGGCCCTGCCGGACCGAAACGACGTAGCCATCGCCAGGTGCATTCCGCCGGTGGTTCCGGTTGCGCTCTTCACGGCCCGAAACTCGCACAACTGGCGCGTTGAGAACCACGTTGGTGCGGGTGAGACGCTCCGCCAGCCGTCGTGGCAGCATATCCATCCCGCCATCGATTGAATATTGAGCGCCGTAGCCGGGCACGGAGCCCAGGAGCTTCCTGAGCCCGTTGAGGCCGTTGGTCAGATTCGGTTCGGTGGCGAGGTCGCTGTGGACCGCGACCTTCAGATACGCTTTCGCGACCGGATCGGCCACTTCGTTCAGCATCTCCTCGAACGTGCGCCGCGCCCACTGGTGTCCGTTGTCCCCTTGCTCGAGACCTCGGTACCACTTCGACAGCGGAAGGATCGTCGACGCCTTCCGGCGGAAGTCTTCAATCGCCCTCAGGGTTCGATCCCCGCAGCGCTGGCCGATCTCGGTGTCGTCGAGCATGAGCGCGCCATCCAGAACGATCGCGTTGCTGCCGGTAGGCGTGATGTCCAGCCCGAGCTCTCTCATCAGGTTCCGCAGCGGATCGTCGCCGATGGCTTCGTAGTCGTAACACTCGGCCACGCCCGCCTCGTACTTCACCGGTGCGGAATCAAATCGGCAGGTTCGGACCTTGCCCCCGAGACGATCGCTCGCCTCGAACAGCGTCGTTCGACACGAACATTGCTGTTCCAGGAGGTGCGCGGTCATGAGGCCCCCTGGTCCGCCACCGATGATCGCGACTCGGGTCATACGATCGCCTCTGCAGTCTGTCGAACCGCGAGGCGGTGCACCAAGTCTTGGTACCCGACAGGTCTGTAGTCCGAGCCTTCCGGCACGTAGTAGTACTGACCCCAGTAGTCGTTCCGCACGATCCGTTCCAACATCTCGACCAGGACATCGACGTCCTCGGAATTGTTATAAGCGCCCAGGCTGATCCGCACCATGCCTGGTCGTGGCAGTGTCTCGTCCGCCGGCTGCGCGCTCAACCAGCGGCCAGGCGCTGACTCGGTGTGCCCAAGCAAGTGCGCAACGTAGGGCTGCGCACAGAAGCAGCCGCTCCGGACCCCAATGCCTCCCTCGTAGCCCAGGATTGCCGCGACGAGAGCGTGAGGCCGGTCGGCGAGATTGAAGGGAATGACCCCAACCCGGTCGGCGCCTCGACCGTCCGTCGCGCCATAGATCGTGATGCCTGGGAGAGACTGAAGCCGCTCGAGCGCGTACGTCGTAAGACACGCTTCGTGGCGCTCGAGGGCGTCCCAGTCGGTCGCCATCAACACTCGGGCGGCAGCCGCCATCGCGATCGCGCCGACGACGTTGGGAGTGCCAGCTTCCTCGCGATCGGGCAGCCCGGCCCAGCGCACCTCGGTGGGCGTCACCACTTCCACGGTGCCGCCGCCTTGGTACTCAGGGACACCCTCCAGGAAGATGTCACGTCGCCCAACGAGCGCACCGGTGCCGAACGGCGCGTACATCTTGTGAGCCGAGAACGCTACGAAATCGAGATGCTCGGGATCGTGATCCGGCCTGACGTCGATTCGACGGTGCGGCGCCAATTGGGCGGCGTCGACCAGGATGCTCGCGCCGACGGCGTGAACTTTTCGCGCCAACCGATGGATCGGCTGAACGAAGCCAGTGACGTTCGACGCGCCGCTCACCGTCAACAGCGCGATGCGATCACCGAATGTCGCGATGAGCCGGTCGACGTCGTCTTCGTCGAGCCGTCCGTCGTCGGTGACCCTGGCTCGCACGATCTGGGCTCGCCCGCGCCACGGCAGGTCGTTCGAGTGATGTTCCATCCCGGTCGAGAGCACGACGGCTCGCGAGCTGAGCGGGTAGCGATAGGCGAGCTTGTTGATGGCTTCCGTTGTGTTCTTCCCGAAAATGACCGTATTCGTGCTCGGGTCGGCGCCGACGAACCGGGCGATTGTCTCGTGCGCCTGATCGTAGGCCGCCGTGCTGACCCGCGACTTGAATCCGGCGCCGCGGTGAACGCTCGAGTAATACGGCAAGAACTCGTGGACGGCGTCGAGCACCTCCTGCAGTGGAGGTGTGGTGGCGGCGTTGTCGAGGTTGATGTATGGGGCGAACTGGCCGTCGGCGAGCGGGAGTCGCTGCGAGAGCCCGGCGATTCGCTCTCTCCAGCCGATCGAGTAGGCGAGATGTGGGGCGTTCATGCTGCTGATCGAGATCGCGGCGGCGGGCGGGGAAAGTGGACATCGCTGCGAGCATCCGGTCACTGATGAGCTCCGGGGCCCAGTTCGATCGAACCGGTTCCGAGCGCAGGCGCTATGATTTGCGCCAGGCTCCCGGGTCTTTTGACCGTTAGCAACCATGACCTCCGATGGACAGGTCACTGAATGGCTTGCGCGCTGGCGCGCGGGCGATCGTGAAGCTCTCGAGCGACTTGTCCCGCTCGTTTACGACGAGCTGCGTCAGGTCGCCCGTCGGCAGCTCCGACACGAATCGGCGAACCACACGCTCTCTGCCACGGCGCTCGTCCACGAGGTTTACCTCAGGCTGTTGCAGCAGCGTCAGCTGACTGCAACGGACCGCGACAATTTCCTGGCGATCGCCGCCCAGACGATGCGGCGCATCCTGGTCGATCACGCGAGGGCGCGATCGCGTTTGAAGCGTGGCGGCGACGATCGCCCCGTCCAGCTCGAGAGCGAACACGGCGAACCGCTGCTCAGCGACACCGAAGTCGAAGAAGTGCTGGCGATCGATGTCGCTCTCGAACGGCTCGCGCAGATTGACGAGCGCGCCCATCGCGTGATCGAGTGCCGGATCTTCGCAGGCCTCACGCTCGATGAAACCGCGCAAGCGCTTGGGGTCTCGAGCAAGTCCGTTCAGCGCACGTGGACGACGGCGCGGGCGTGGCTTCGCAAGGAGCTCGGCCGAGACCTGCCAGCCGGCTAGAGCCACGGACAACACGAACCACGGACAACACGAACCACGGACAACACGAACCACGGATAACACGGACAACACGGAGACGGATAGGTTCGTGGGATCTAGCGGCCGCTCGCCGTTGTCCAGCCGAGCGGCTGTTTGACGCGATCACTCAAGAGGGGCCGCCCGAAGGCCTGGAAGGACAGTCATGGATTCCATGCGCTGGCAGCGGGTCGAGGAGCTCTTCGAGCTGGCCAGCGCTCAGCCCGTTGAAGCGCGGCGGCAGTTCCTGGCGGAGTCCTGTGGCCAGGATGTGCGACTGCGCGACGAGCTCGAAGCAATGCTGGCGGCCGGAGGCGACGATCGTGCGCTTGCGGTCGAACGATTCATCGTCGATCGACAGCTTGGCGCGGCGGGCGCCGACCCGCTTCTCGGCAACAGTCTGGGGCCATGGCGTCTGCTGAGCGCCCTCGGGCGCGGTGGCATGGGCACCGTGTACCGCGCCGAGCGAGCCGATGGCCAGTATCGACAGGAAGTCGCGGTCAAGCTGGTGCGGTCGGGCCCGCGTGACCCATACGCCATCGAGCGTTTTCGCACCGAGCGGCAGGTGCTGGCCCGCCTGATCCATCCCAACATCGCCGGTCTCGTCGACGGCGGATTCGCGTCCGACGGAACACCCTACCTCGTCATGGAGCTCGTGGACGGCATCCCGATTACCGAATGGTGTGTCTCCGAGCGTCTACCGCTCGAGGGACGTCTGCGTCTGTTTCACGTGGTGTGCGAAGTGGTGCAGCACGCGCACCGCGCCCTCGTCGTGCATCGCGATCTCAAGCCGTCGAACATCTTCGTGTCGCGATCCGGGAATGTGAAGCTGCTCGATTTCGGCATCGCCAAGCTCCTCGACCCAGCCGCCTGGGACGTGGAGTCGACCGCCACGCGGGCCGAGATGCGGCTGATCACGCCGGAGTACGGTGCACCAGAGCAACGCCAGGGTGGTCCCACCACGACCGCGACCGACGTCTACGCCCTTGGCGTCGTGCTGTACGAGCTGCTGACGGGCGCCAGGCCGGTGGCGTTCTCGACAAACGGTGTGGCGCCACTGAACGATGGGACGTCCGCGCCGATCATGCCGCCGAGTGAGGCGGTGCGCCGACTCGCGTGCCTGCGTTCGGAAAGCGAGCAGGCGCAGAAACCAGGCACCGATGCCGAAGCATCACCGGTCACCGATCGCCGCAAGCTCGCCCGACGGATTCGCGGCGATCTCGACCGGATAGTGATGACGGCGCTCCGTGATGAACCCGAACGCCGCTACGCTTCGGCGGGCCAGCTCGCGGAGGAGATCGAACGCTTCCTCGACGGGCGGGCCGTGCTTGCCCAGCCCGACACGCTTCGCTATCGTGCGCGCAAGTTCGTGGGCCGGAACCGCCTCGTAGTCGCCGCGGCGGCGGTGTTGGCCTCGTGCATCACAGCGTTCGGCATTATCGCGGCGCTGCAGGCGCGCGCGCTGGGCGAGCAGACGCGCCTCGCGCGGACAGAGCAGGCTACGGCCGAGCAGGTCGTGCGGGTCCTCGTCGACTTGTTCGAGACGACAAATCCGGGGATTCGCCCGGATGGCGATCGGATGCCGATTCGCGAGTTTCTCGCCGGTGCCGAGAGTCGTGCGCTCGCGCAATTGAGTAGTACGCCCGTCGTGAAGGCAAAGCTCCAGCAGGTGTTCGGCCTCATCCAGTCCCAGCGCGGCCAGTACACTCAGGCTCGCGAAACGCTCGAGACCGCGCTGGCAGAGCAGCGCCGCCTGGTGGGGCCCGATCATCCTGATGCGCTCGAATCGCTGTATGCGCTCGGGCGGGTGCTCTACGGCTCTGGCGACGGGGAGCGGGCTCGCACTCTTCTCCAGGAGTCTCTCGACCGGCATCGCCGCGTGCATGGCGACGAGCACGAGAAGACGGCGCGGGCGCTGTTTGCGCTTGCTCCGCTCGCCCCGAATCTCGACGCTGCCGGAGCGATGCTTTCCCAGGCGCTGGAAGTTCGACAGCGGGTGTTGCCCCCCAACCATCCAGACGTGGCCATGAGCCTGGGAGCTCTGGCCCAGTACCACAGTCGGAAAGGCGACCTGGAGCGGTCGCGGTCGCTCTACCTGCAGGCCCTGGCAATCTTCGAGGGTCCCGGCGTGCGCCATCCCAAGGCAATCGGGCTGATGAGCGACTATGCCTCCGTGCTTTCTAACATGAACCTGGAAGCGGAGGCTGAAGCCATTCAGCGAGAAGCGATCGCTCTGGGCCGTCAAGTCCTTGGTGACGGCACGTTGACCGTTGCGAACCTGATCAACAATCTCGCCGTCACGCTGACTTCGCTCGGCCGGCTTGCAGACGCCGAAGGCGCGTTTCGCGACGCCTACGCGCAGCACGTGGCGCTGCTTGGTGAGAACCATTGGCGCACGAGTAACCTGGCGCGGAACGTCGGCCGCATCCTCGCTCTGCAGCAACAGTATGAGGAGGCCCTGCCCTGGATGGACCGGGCGATCGCCGTCCGCGCCAGCGATGACGACGCAGGTCGCGAAGGAATCCGCGCGCAGCGAGCCTGGATACTGTTTCGCATGGGACGGCGCGCCGAGGCGCTCGATCAGGCGACAGCAGCCGTGTCCGCGCTGGAACGCATGACTGAAAAGGACGGATCCGTCTTGGCGTTCTCACGCCCGCTGCTGGCGCGGATACTGAACGAAATTGGACGATCGCAGGATGCCGAGCCGCTGGCACGCGCCGCCGTGAAGTGGCTCGACCGCTGGGGGCCCAGCCACCCCAGGCACGCCGAGGCGGCGTGCGAGATGGGCCGCGCGCAGCTGATTCAGGGCATGACGGCCGAGGGACGAGCGACGCTCGAGCAATGCCTGCCGGTGTATCGCGCGTGGGGGCAGGCCGACCGCGAAGTCGTCGAGACACTCGAGCGGCTGCTCGCGGATTCTGTTCGCCGCTCTCAGTAACGCGTGTGGGAACCTGCAGCGTCGGCTACAGGTCCCCGTTTGGCTACCCTTGACTCTTGAGTCGCGGTGCCGCGTTGACGATGCCCTGTGCGGCCGTCGCGACGGCGCGCGTGATCGCTTCGCCGAGCTGCGCGTCTCTGGATTCCGTGGACCCGTTCGAGAACGCGCCGCCGCCCCCGCGCGAGAAGAAGCCCGCCGCCCCGACGTTGAGCCGCTGACGATCCGACATGCCCTGTGACGTAGCTGTCGTTGCGACCTCTCCCGACCGCACGTCCACGACACGCACGGTGATGCCGACAATCAGCTCTGTCTTCTGACGTCGAACGCCAGCGATGAGCGGCACGACGAGGCCGCCGCCGTAGGTGCGCCGGCGACTCTCCGCCGAGAACTGTGTCATCGATCCGAGGACCAGGTAATCGACTCCGGCTGACTGCGCGTACTCCATGACCGCATCCAGGTTCGTGTAGCGGCCTGTAGCAGGCTCGATCTTCAACCATCGTCCGTCGAGGACGCGGTACAGGCCGGACGCCACGAGGCGATCGAGCATCAGTCCGGCGAGTGCGGAACCGATGTGCGGAGGAGGGAGAACCGATCCTGCGGGCGTGGTCTCGAAGTCGACGATGGCCAGCGTGGGACGCGATTGCGACGCGCTGAGCGCGCTGGCAAGAGTCATGACCATGACCAGAATGCCAACCAGCCTCGACCAAATCTTCATGACGTCTCCTTCCTTCTTGATTTCGGTCGAGGTGGATGTTACAGAGCTGGCGGAATGTAGGTCGTGAGGCAGGGCTGAAGAAACGCTGAAGTTACTCTGATCCGCTTGCCAAGCCAAGCGCGGGCTGAAATGATAGCTGGCATGCCCACAGCGTTTCCCAACCTGATTGCCGGCCGCTCAGTCGATTCCGCGGAGCGAATGCCCGATATCAACCCTTCGAACGTTCACGACATCGTGGGCGAGTTCGCCCGCGGGACCGCGGCTGACGTCGAGCAGGCTGTCGCATCAGCGAAGCAGGCGTTCGCCAAGTGGTCGATGTCGAATCCACAAGAGCGATTCGATATCCTCGATCGCGCCGGCACCGAGATCCTGGCGCGCAAGGAGGAACTTGGACGCCAGCTGTCCCGCGAGATGGGCAAGCCCCTCGCCGATGCGATGGGCGAAGCCGGCCGTGCCGGCGCGATCTTCAAGTACTTCGCCGGCGAAGCGGTGCGGATCCGCGGCGACAAGCTCGACTCGGTGCGGCCCGGCGTGGAAGTCGACGTCACGCGCGAGCCAGTTGGCGTGGTCGGCTTGATCACGCCCTGGAATTTTCCGCTCGCTATCCCGGCGTGGAAAATAGCCCCAGCGCTCGCCTTTGCCAACTGCGTCGTCTTCAAGCCAGCGGAGCTCGCGCCCGCCTCGCCGTGGACGCTCGTCGACATCCTGCAGCGCGCCGGGCTACCGGCGGGTGTCCTCAATCTGGTAATGGGGCCCGGCTCGAAAATCGGTCCCGCGATCACCTCGTCGCCGGACGTCGATGCGGTGAGCTTTACGGGATCGCAGGACGTCGGCATCGGCATCGGCGTCGCCGCGGTCAAGAACGGTACGCGCGTGCAGCTCGAGATGGGCGGCAAGAATCCGCTGATCGTGCTGGACGATGCCGACCTGGCGACGGCAGTATCGGTCGCGGTCAACGGCGCGTACTTCCAGACCGGGCAGCGCTGCACAGCCTCGAGCCGCCTGATCGTCACGGAAGGAATTCACGATCGTTTCATCGCCGCAACGATCGAGCGCATGAAGAAGCTGGTTGTCGATGATGCGCTGAAGCCGGGGACTGAAGTCGGTCCTGTCGTCGACGAAAAGCAGCTGGGCAAGAACCTCGAGTACGTGGAAATCGGAAAGAAGGAAGGCGCGAAGCTCGCCTATGGCGGAGAGCGCCTGACCCGGGAGACCGAAGGCTATTACATGGCGCCGGCGATCTTTACGGAGACTGCCGCATCGATGCGGATCAATCGCGAAGAGATCTTCGGACCAGTCGCATCGGTGATCAGGGTTCGCAACTATGACGAGGCGCTGGCGGTCGCCAACGAAACGCCATACGGCTTGTCGGCGGGAATCGTGACGACATCCCTCAAATATGCGAGCCACTTCAAGCGCCACTCGCAGAGCGGGCTCGTGATGGTCAATCTGCCGACCGCTGGACTCGACTACCATGTCCCGTTCGGCGGGCGGAAAAAGTCGAGCTACGGTCCGCGCGAGCAGGGCGCCTACGCGAAGGAGTTCTATACGATAGTGAAGACCTCGTACGTCGCGCCCTGAGCCGGGAAAGCGGGGCTTCCGGCTCAGCCGTAACCAACATTGAACCTTCGGCCCGGCGGCTCGTAGCATCCGGTAGCATCCGGCACTCTGAACAGTGCCTTTGCTTCAAAGGACCGGGGCCATGCATGCAGCGCGTGGTTGGCTGCCGACGGCGATCGGGATGCTCCTTCTGGTTCCGCCCTGGAGCGGACCTCTGGCTCACGCGGTTGCGCAATCGCGAACCACTCCGAACACTTCGCGCCCCACCCAAACGCCGACCGCGCAACGCCCCCCTGCCAAAACCGTTGAACCGGTGAGCCGGATTCCCCAACGGCCGTCGCCCGTTCCAGAGGCATCCCAGCACATCCCGATTTGCATCGTCCCGGAGCTCACCGACGCTGCGAGCGCCAGGCGTGACCTGACAGGGAAGCGCCTGACGCTCGGAAGCGCTACGAAAGTCGAGACGGATCGACACCGAAGCGGGACGATCGTCAAGCAGTCCCCGGCGCCGGGAGAAAAAGTCCGATGCGGGTCCGACGTTGACGTTTGGGTCGCCGTCGCGGTGCCGCCGAAAGTCGATCAACAGCCCGAGAGTGGCGTTCACCTGTGTCGGGTGCCAGACCTGCTTGAAGATCGGAGTAAGGAAATCGCTCCGCAACTCGAGGGAGCGAAGTTGCGCCTCGGTCGGGTCAGCAATCAGGAGTCGACGCACCGCGAGGGTACCGTTGTCAGGCAAGTCCCCTCTCGAGGAGCAGAAGTCAAATGCGGGTCGGCGGTGGACGTCTGGATCGCTGTGCCTCCGCCGCCACCGCCACCCACTCCACCGATCGCCGATTGTCGAGTGCCGGACCTGCTTGAAGATCTGGGTAAGGAAGTCGCCCCGCAACTCGAGGGAGCGAAGTTGCGCCTCGGTCGGGTCAGCAGTCAGGAGTCGACGCACCGCGAGGGCACCGTTGTCAGGCAAGTCCCCACTCGAGGAGCAGAAGTCAAATGCGGGTCGGCGGTGGACGTCTGGATCGCTGTGCCTCCGCCGCCACCGCCACCCACTCCACCGATCGTCGATTGTCGAGTGCCGGACTTGATCGAGGACCTGGAGCCGGCAATCGAAGCACAACTGGCGCGGGCGCAACTGCGCCTTCGCAACCGCACTGATCAGGAATCCGATCAGCGTCCCGGCACTGTGCTGCGCCAGACGCCGCCCGCTGGGGTGGCAGTCAAGTGCGGGTCTGGCGTCGACGTCTGGATAGCTGTTCCGGAGCCAGTCAGGCCACAGCCTCCCAAACCTGTGAGTGTTCCTCCGCTCGAAGGTCGCGATCAGATGGCTGCGACCCGCGTGCTCGAAGCCGCGGGGTTACACCTGGGTGCGGTCGGTCGTCGGCCGTCCGACGGTCCGCGAGATTTGGTCGTAGCGCAAGCTCCCGGCGCCGGCACGCAAGTCCAGCCTGGCACGCCCGTGCAGGTCTGGCTCGCCGCGCCGATCACGATCGAAGTGCCAGCCCTCGCCGGACGGCGCGAAGCAGACGCAGTGACGATCCTGCGCGAGAGCCGGTTGCGTGCGGGGGAAATACGGTTCCGCGAGTCATCCGAACCGGAAGGAGTGGTGGTCGAGCAGGCGCCGCATGCGGGCCGGCGTGTGAACGCCGACACGAGCGTCGACGTCTGGCTCGCGACGCCGATCAAAGTTCTGGTACCGGATGTTCGGGGTCGCAATCAACGAAGCGCTGCCGAGGCGCTCGCGAGCGTCGGCCTTGTCGTTGGCGACGTTCGCGAGCGCGAGGACTCGTCGGCGCGCGGTACGGTGCTGGATCAGCGGCCGGCACCACAGTCGCAGGTTGTGGCTGGGACATCTGTTGCGCTGTCGATCGCGGTGCCGAGAGTCCCTGTTACGCCGCCACCGCCGCCCGTTGAACCGCTGCCGCCCGTGCAACCGACGCCGGTGCAACCGCCGCCGCCCGTGCAAGCGCCGCCCGTGCAAGCGCCGCCAGTGCAACCGCCGTCCTCAGTAGTGCAGGTGCCGCCTTCGGTGCAACCGCAATCGCCCGTGCAACCGCAAACCCCTGTGCAACCAGAGCCTCCTGTGCAGCCAGAGATCCCTGTGCAACCGCAGACTCCAGCGGCGTCCGTGCCAGCTACTTCGACGCCGATCGCGGTTGCCCCTGTGAAAGTGCCACCGGTCGTGGGTCTGTCGCTGAACCAGGCATTTCTGCGGCTCGAGAGCGTCGGCCTGCGGCCTGGTCGCGTAAGTGAGCTCCGTGCGACGACTGCGGCTGGAAACGTGACGGCTCAGTTCCCCACGGCGGGCAGCGCTGCGACGCCGGGCGCGCAGGTGGATCTCGTTGTGGCGGCATCGACGAGTATCGTCGAGTGGATCTCGTCGTCTCCCTGGGTCCTCGCGGCGCTGGCAGTCGGATTGGTAATAGCGATCGCCGGTTCGCTCGCAAAAGCCAAACCCAAGGTTGAACCCGAGGCGCTGCCGACGGTGTCCTTCGCGCCGCGCGCCGACCCAGGAGTGCAGTCAGCCTATGCGGAAGATGGCGTGCTGGCGCAATCGGAGTTTCGCCTCGACTGCTGCGCGGACGCTGGAATCCAGACGCTGCATTTCTCCGATCGTCGAGTCACTGGTGAAGCATAGGAAGCGAGGTCCGTCATGGTTACCCTGAGTCAGTTCTTTCTGCCGGCGCCAGACCTCGCGACGCGAATGGCTGATGCGCTTGCCGACGAGGGGGTCGTCGTGCAGGCCGGCGGCGTGAAGGCGCCGCACATTTTTGGCGGGCCTGGCTGGCGCATGCTCTCGAGCACGGCCGTTCAGCATGTCGCGGGCCTCCTGGACATCAGCTTCGTGAACGTCCTCGTCGGCGCGTGGAACAAATCGTTTGCCATCGGTCAGCAGATCGAAAAGAGCCTGAAATCTCCGGGCAAGGATCTGTTCCTCCAGCTAGCGGAACACAAGATCACGTCGAAACACGAACCCCACCTCGCTCTGCTGAAGGACGGTCAGGAGATCGGCCGGCTGCAATTCTCACTGTCGCTCGAGCTCGTGCTCCAGGGGGCCGTCCTGCGCATCCGCGACGGCGAGATCAAGGACGTTGAAACCAGCCGGATCAAAGGCAAGGGCAGCCTCAAATGCGCCGGTGCGACGCTCATTGACAAGGAGCTGCAGCCAATCTCGCTCCCGGGAACTCTGGCGGTCGGGCTGAAGGTCGCGGCGCCGTCGCCCGCGCCCGATCGCCTATCCAGAGCGTCGTAGCGGACTGAATAGTGTTGGTTCGAGGTTCAGGGTTCAGAGTTCAGGGTTCAGAACTTATTCGTGTGGCGAATATCGACTGCCACGCGGACGATCCGCGTAAGCGGGGTTACGCAAAATCGACCGAAGGGACGCGGTCGCCACTCCACGAGCCGAGGCTCGGAGCCCTGAACACCGAGCCGCTTGCCGCCACCCGCAAACCGTCGTCAGGCATCCCTCTTGCTGCTAAGATGAGCCGTTCCATTCGCGTGAGTCGAGCGTCTCAAAGAAGGAGCAAGCTTATGTTTCGCGAGACTGATCACCTGGGCGACACGGCGCGTCACCTGATTAAGACTGCCGTCGTGCTCGGGGCCCTCGTCGGCGTTTATCAGGTCGTCGCGGTCGCCAACGGCACGTCCATGCCGTCATCGCCGTCCCCGTCGGCCTCCGCGCCCGCATCCCGCCCGATGACGCCGGAGGAGATGGCGGTCGCATCCTACAACAGCGGGCTTTCGCATCGTGACAAAGCGACGAAGGCCGAAGTCCAGGTGACAAAGGACAAGAAGGACTCCGATAAGCTCAAGAACACCAAGAAGGCGCGCGAAGAGCACGAGAAGGCGCTCAAGGATTTCATGAAGTCGTCCGAGCTCAACCCGTCGCTGCCGCAGGCCTGGAACGGCATGGGCTATTCCTATCGCAAGCTCGGCGACTATGCGAAAGCGCTCGAGAACTACGACAAGGCGTTGCAGCTGGCCCCGAATTTTCCCGACGCGATTGAATATCGCGGTGAGGCCTACCTCGCCTTGAACCGGTTGGACGATGCGAAGCAGGCGTACCTGACGCTCTTTGGGATGGACCGCAAGCAGGCCGACAGCCTGATGGCGGCGATGAAGGACTACGTGGCTCAAAAGAAGACCGATCCCACCGGCGTCGATGCCGCGGCACTGACGGCGTTCGAGAGCTGGATGAACGAACGGGCCGGCGTGGCCGAGCAGACCAAGCTGATGGCGTTCAACGCGCATCACGGATCCTGGCGGTAGACAGCGCTGATCGCGCGGCCGTTTGACGGGACGCGGATCACGGATCCAAGACTGGACGCACGGGACGCCGATCACGGATCCAAGACAGGACGTACGGTACGCGGATCGCGCGGATCAACCCAGGACGCACGGGACGCGGATCGTGCGGATCGGCATGTTGAGACACGTGTTGTCCGTGGCTCTGGCGGCATTGGCAATCAGCGGGTGTTCCCGCGCGGCTGAGCCGCCGTCGCCAGAGCAACCGGTGGCGCCGTTCACCTGGCAGTTGCCGCCGGGCCTGCCGGTCCCGAGAGTTCCTGCAGACAATCCGATGACGGCGGCCAAGATCGACCTCGGCCGCCGCCTCTTCTACGACACTCGTCTCTCGGGCAACGGCACTTTTGCGTGTGCCTCGTGCCACCAGCAGGCGCTCGCCTTCACCGACGGGCGCGCTCGCGCGATTGGATCCACTGGAGGCGTGCACGCGCGGAGCGCCATGTCGCTCGCGAACGTCGCCTATAACGCCTCGTTTGGATGGGCCGATCCGACGTTACGCTCACTCGAGGCGCAGATGGCTGTGCCGATGTTCAATGAACATCCGGTCGAGCTCGGCTTGAAGGGACGAGAGAGCGATGTTACGGCGAGGTTCGCCTCACAGGCGGAGGACCGGACCGCCTTTCATGCGGCATTTCCCGGCGAGCCGGCGCCGATCACGCTCCCGAACATCGTCAAGGCAATCGCGTCTTTCGAGCGAACGCTGGTGTCGGGGGACTCGCCGCTGGATCGCTATCTCTATCGGGACGACCAGAGCGGGATGTCCGCCGCAGCGATGCGAGGGATGACGGCGTTTTTTTCGAAGCGCCTGCGCTGTGGAGAATGCCATGGCTCGTTCAACCTCTCGGGCCCGGTGGATTTCGACAACGCCCCGAAAGCCGGAGAGCTCGTCTTTCACAACACGGGGCTCTACGATGTCGACGGCCATGGCGCGTATCCATCGATCGATCGCGGGCTATTCGACATCACCGCGCAGAAGAGCGACATGGGGCGCTTCCGGGCGCCGACACTCCGCAACGTTGCCGTGACCGCGCCATACATGCACGACGGCAGCGTCGCGACGCTCGAACAGGCCATCCTTCACTACGCGACCGGAGGAAAGCCGAGCCCGTTCCGCAGCGATCGGGTGCGGGGGTTCCTGATGTCGGCTGACGAAAGGACCGACCTGGTCGCGTTCCTCCAAAGTCTGACGGATCAGCGGTTTCTGTCGAATCCTGCGTTTGCGGCGCCCGGCAGCGTGCCCAGGGCTCAGGCCAAATCCGCCAATGAACGTCCTAACCAGCATGGCGGATCAGGCACGTCCCATTAGCCAGCCAGAGAAGCACGGCGATCCCCAGATTGTTCTCGACCCCGGTTATCGATTCCTCGCGGCAACGGGCGAGGTCCGCGGGTCATCGAGGGACAGTGGGGCGGGGAGCCTTGCCATCTCACTCGTTGCCCACGCCGCGGCTCTTCTCGTCGCGATTGTCGTCGCTGGCCGCGCGCCGGTTTCTCCATCGCCGGAGGCGAGACCGCCAGCAGCGATGCCGCTCGTGTGGACGCCGACGCTTGAGGGCGGTGTCGGTGATCCTGGTGGTGGCGGGAAGAAGGACGAGCCCACACCGGCAACGCCGGCGCAGCTCGTTGGCCGTGATGCCCTGACCGTTCCCGTTTCCCCGCCCGTTCAACTCGCTCAGCAGAAGCCGCAGGTAGCCGAACCGGCTCCGCGCCTGGATATTCCGGTGCTGCCGGTTCAGGCAGGCCTGCAGGAAGTCGTTGGCGCGGTAGCGGAGCTCCGCCCGCTCGAATTGCGTTCGAGAGGTCCGGGCGCAGGACCAGGGGCCGACGGTGGGCGCGGCCCGGGGATTGGCCGTGGCGACGGCGATCGACTTGGCGACACCGATGGTCCGGGTTCTGGCGAAGACGGTGGCTGGATGCCCGGCAACGGCGTGACCTGGCCGCGACTCGTGCGCGAGGTCAAGCCCAACTACACGCCGGACGCCATGCGTGCACAGGTCGAAGGCATGGTCGAACTCGACATCCTCGTCCTCGCCGACGGATCGGTCGGCCGCGTCAACATCGTCCGATCGCTCGACGCGCGATTCGGGCTGGATCAGGAAGCCATCAATGCCGTTCGACGGTGGCGCTTCGATCCCGGCCGGCGCCTTGGGAAGGCCGTTGCCACGCGCGTTGCCGTCGAGCTCTCGTTCAATCTGCGGTAACCGTTCTTGGTTCGTCGTTCTGAGTTCGTCGTTCTGGGTTCGTCGTTTTTGGTTCCCGGTTCGAGTTCCGGGTTCGGGCTTTAGCCAATTCGCTATCTCCTTCCGGTGAGCCCGATTACCGACGAGCAACCTCGAGCCTCAACCGAGAAACGGGCAGACATGGAGCTGTAGAACTTCGAACCCAGCACGACGAACCCAGCACGCGAACCCAGACCTCGAACCCAGAACCTCGAACCCAGAACCTCGAACCCAGAACCTGGTGTTACCTTATAGGTCGTGAGCGTCGCCCTCGTAGACGAACCTGCGGACCTCGGCGCGATCGATCGCCTGCGGCCCGCATCGGTCACCGTCACCCGGACGTCCGAAGAGGACTTCAAGTCCCGGCAGTTGATTGTCTGGATCGACGGCGAGCGCGTCGCCGACCTGTTGTGGGGCGACTCGATCACCCGCGATCTGGAGGCGGGCCCCCACCGCATCCGGGTCAGCAACACGCTGGTCTGGAAGACGGTGCACTTCGATGTTCGCCCCGGCCAGCAGGTGTTCTACGAAGCGATCAACCGGCCCGGCTGGGGGTCGCTGCCGATGCTGGTCGTCCTCGGCGCCGGGCCGCTCTTCGTGACGCTGCGGCGGATGGATAGTTGATCGTCTGTCATTCACATCGCACGGCCGGGCTATGATCGCGCCGTGACCGTCCTGCGTATTGCAGCGTCAGTTCTGTGGGCTTCGGCCCTCGCGGCCTGCACGCGCCTTCCACCGCCGGCCTCGGGCCCCGTGCCGCGTGCCCAGGCTTCGAGCGTTCTCTTGATCTCGCTCGATGGTTTTCGCGCCGACTATCTGGACCGTGGTCTCACGCCCCGCTTGTCGCGCATGGTCCGCGAAGGCGTGCGCGCCGAGTGGATGACGCCGACCTATCCCTCCCTCACGTTTCCAAACCACTACACCGTCGTCACCGGCCTTCATCCCGACCACCACGGCATCGTGCACAACACGATGCGCGATGCGAAGCTGGGAGCGTTCAGCCTGAGCAACCGCGAAGCCGTTGGCAACGGCGCCTGGTGGGGCGGCGAACCGATCTGGGTACGCGCCGAGCGCGCCGGCCTTCCGACCGCGACCTACTTCTGGCCTGGCAGCGAGGCGGCAATTCAGG
Organism: uncultured Acidobacteriota bacterium; assembly: GCA_963773005.1. GTDB lineage: Bacteria > Acidobacteriota > Vicinamibacteria > Vicinamibacterales > 2-12-FULL-66-21 > DATBJJ01. The sequence continues at coordinate 1,173,910 of CAVYZR010000003.1, read as the reverse complement.
GAGTGCGTCCGACGCGCTGGAAGGTTTACGACGAAAGCGTGACCGTCAATGCCCGCATCGACACCGTGCTCGACTGGCTCAGCGAGGACGTCTCGACTCGGCCGCGGCTCATCACCCTCTACGCGGAGACGCTCGATGATGTCGGGCATAGCCATGGGCCCGATTCGATCGAGATGCGCGACGGGTTGCGTAGGGTCGATGCGGCGATTGGCCGCCTGATGGACGGTCTTGCCGCCCGAGGGTTGCTCGACACAGTCGACCTGGTCGTGACCTCCGACCACGGAATGGCGACGGTGCTTCCGGGCAGCACCGTGGCGGTCGAAGAGATGGTCGACGCGCGGGATGCGGCCGTGGTGACGACGGGACAGAGCCTTGGATTCACGCCCCAGCCGGGCCGCGAGCAGCAGGCCTACGCGCGCTTGATCGGGCGCCATGATCGCTACGATTGCTGGCGCAAGGAGGATCTTGCGCCGCGCTGGCACTATGGCAGCAACCCGCGCGTGCCGCCGATCGTTTGCCAGATGCACGAGGGTTGGGACGCGGCATCGCGCGCCTCGCTCGCGAAGCGGCCGGCAGACGTCACCCGCGGATCGCACGGGTTCGATCCGGCGCTCGCATCGATGCGGGCGATCTTCATCGCCAGGGGGCCGTCGTTCCGGCGCGGGCTGGTCGTGCCGGCGATCAATAGCGTCGACGTCTACCCGCTGCTCACGACGCTCCTCGGCCTCGAGCCAGGCACCCACGACGGTAATCCGCAGGCGCTTGCGTCAACACTCGCGCGCTAGGCGACAGAGATTCGTTTAGGTTTGTTTCGGGGCTCGGGGCTCGTTGTGCGGAGTCGTAGTGTCCGGCTTTAGCCGGACCGGGTGTTCAGCTTTAGCCGGACCAGCCTCACGTGTCAGGGCCGACCGCGCTTCACCGGCGGTCGGTGCCGCCGGCGGCCGCCAGCGGCGGGCGCCGCTCCGAGCTCGTCGAGTAAACCCGCCCGACGGCCGGGTGGCGTGACGGCGAGGCGGGCCTCCCATTGGTCGACCACGTGGCCGAAGTGGTCGCGAAGCGCCGACAGTTCTGCGATCCGCTGGTCGAGCTCGGCAAGTCGTGTTCGAGCGATGCGGAAGACCTCGCGGCACGGCGCGCCGCCCGAGTCGCGCTGTTTGAGGACGCGGGACAGGTCCTGGACCGTGAAGCCCGCGTCAAGGGCCTGCTGCACGACGCGCACGCGCATCAGAGCGGCCTGCGGATAGCGACGATACCCGTTGTCCAGGGTCAAGCGCTGATGTCTGCAAGCTATCTCAAAAACCCAAATCCGTGTTTTCCGTGTGATCCGTGGCTGTAAGATTATCGCGGGCGTGCCGACGCTGAAACCCGTCCCGTCAGCCCGCTCCCTATCCCTGCCACAGACGTGTTCGACCCATTGGTCTGCCGCAAGCGCCGGCCTCGCTGTAGCCTTCACGTCACGCTGCTCTTCAGGAGGTACACGAGATGCGTTGCACATGGTTTGATGGTGGGTTTGATGGAGGGTTTGACGGAGGGTTTGACGGAGCCCGCGTCGTCTTTGCCCTACTCGTGGTTTGCGCCATCAGCGCGCCCGCGAGCGCACAGACAACCGCCACGGCAGGAAAGATCCCGATCACGTCGTCGTCCGAAGAAGCACGAGCTTTGTACCTGAAGGGCCGCGACCTCGCCGAGAAGCTTCGCGCTACTGATGCGCGGCGCTTCTACGAGCAGGCCGCGGCGAAGGACCCCGGCTTCGCGCTCGCATTCGTCGGGCTCGCAAACACGTCCGGCACGAATCGTGAGTTCGTCGAGGCCGTGAACAAGGCGGTCGCCCTCGCGCCGAAGGTCAGCGAAGGCGAACGGCGCATGGTGCTCGCCCTCGACTCCGGGCTCAAGGGCGACCCTGCCGGCGTCCTGCGCCACTACACGGAGCTCGTGGCGCTCTTTCCGAAGGACGAGCGCGCGCAAATGCTGCTCGCGAACACTTACTTCGGGCGGCAGGACTACCAGCGCGCCATCGACCACTTCGTGACGGCCACCGAGATCAACCCGAGCTTCTCGCAACCATACAATCAGCTGGGATACGCCTACCGGTTCCAGGGACAGAACGGCCCCGCCGAGACCGCGTTCAAGAAATACATCGAGCTCATCCCCGACGATCCCAACCCGTATGACTCGTATGCCGAACTGCTCATGAAGCTGGGACGCTTCGACGAGTCGATTGCCATGTACAACAAAGCACTCGCGATCGATCCGAACTTCGTGGCGTCGTACATCGGCATCGGCAACGACCAGCTGTTCAAGGGTCAACCTGCTGCCGCGCGCGAGACGTTCGCGAAGATTGCCAAGGTCGCGCGGAACACGGGCGAAAAGCGCACCGCCCATTTCTGGACTGCCGCTTCCTACGTTTACGAGGGCGCCACCGACAAGGCGCTCGCCGAGATCGAGACCAACTTCGCCCTGTCAGGTGCGGAACAGGATGGCGGGACGCAGGCGGGCGATCTCAACCTGATGGGCGACATCCTGCGCGAGGCGGGACGCGTCGACGACGCGCTGGTGAGGTACAAGAAGGCGGTGGACGTCAGCGAGGCGGCGAGCGTGCCAGCCGAGGCCAAGGCCGCGACGCGGCGCAACTATCTCTTCGAGGAGGCGCGCGCGGCGGTCGCGAAACATGATCTCGCCACGGCGAAAGCAAAGGCGGCGGCGTACGGTACCGAGGTCGCGGCGCGCAAGGCGCCGTTCGAGCTCCGCCAGCAGCAGGAAGTCGAAGGCCTGATCGCACTCGAGGAGAAGCGCTACGCGGCGGCGGCGCAGGCCTTTGCCAAGGCCAACCAGCAGGACCCGCGCATTCTGCTCTACACGGCAGTGGCGCTGAAAGGCGCCGGCGACACTGCGCGCGCGGCGGAGATGGCGACCAAGGCGGCGACCTTCAATCAGCTCAGCTTCAACTACGCATACGTCCGAGCCAAGGCTCTGAAAATGCAGGGCACCTCCCACTGACGCGGTCCTTCCGAGTCCGGTGGGCCTGTGCGGAGGTCATCGGACTCGGCCACATGCTATACTTTCAAGTTCCGGCCAGTCGTTTTCACCCTTCGTGCGGAAGTGGCGGAACTGGCAGACGCGCAAGCCTCAGGAGCTTGTTCTCGCAAGAGAGTGGAGGTTCAAATCCTCTCTTCCGCACCAATCGTCAAGACCCTGATTTTATCGGTTGATCGACCCCTCATCCCTGCATTGATCACGGATGCCGTAGAGCACGCCGCTGCGCCGTCGCGCTCCGCCTGCCCGTGGGGGGGCTAGCCAGTGTGCAAAACGAGACAGCCGGCCGAGTCGGCGTGTGTTGCAATCACGCCGTCCCCTAGCTTTTCTTGAGCTTCCCGCCCCTGTGGGTGGGTCCTCACCTAAGGGTTTTTCAGCTTGGAGGAACCCCCATGTCGATCCAATTGCGGTCGTCGGATCACCTGCGTGAGCCGTCATTATCTTTGGGCGAGCCACTGGCGTTCAACTGCCCGAAATGCAGCGTGCGACTTCACACCCACAGCGACCGCACAGACATGGACGACAAAGGGCAGCTCGAGCAGGTCTACGTCTACCTGTGCTTCAAGGACGGGCTCTTCACCTTCAGGAATAGCAAGGGACTCGTCTACGGGCTGTAGACGCCAGCGAGTGCACGGCACGACGTCGTCAGCCTCCGCTTGGCTGCTTCGATGGAAGGGATGAGCGCGCTCCGGGCTGCCGTCTGAGTACAAGTCGTGGATCTACCAGCGCCACCACACCGCCTTCACCAGAGGATGGTCAGGACTGAGCACGCCTGATGGTGCTGCACCGTGCGGAATTGCTGCACGGTGCCAGCAATCGTTCGGTGTTGCGACGACGATTCTGGCTTCATCCTTTAGATGCTTAATCAGCTCTGGGTCAAACGTTGCGAGCGCATCCACGCGCGCCGCCTGGTCTTCGCATTCGGCCACAATGCGGCAGTCGTTCACGCCGGAATGTAGGATGGCCAGTTCAGCTGCACGCGCGTCTATCTGTGCGGCGTCGAGCTCTTGCGCAAGGACTTCTTCAAGGTGGTAGGCATTCCAGTTGAAATGCTCACGGTTTTTCATCGCGTCTGGAATGTCGTTACATTCCTTAAAGACTGTCGGCACGGCAATAGGATTGCTACCATATACCCATAGTCGAAATGCGGCGACGCGTTCCGTGGCGAGCACGGAGTCACCGTCCGCAGCAGGGTCGTATCCGTATTGGTTGGCTTGCAGGAAAAATGTGACAACATGAGAATCGAATGCGATTCGCACAGAATAGCCTCGCGCTCGGATCCCCTCCGGGTGAGGGCGCTCCGCGTCACTGCTTCTCGTAAACAGCTTTCGTCGGCTCCTTCACTGCCACAGGGTTGGCATCGTCGGTTAATGTCTTCCCGTCCGCCGAGAGCGTCAGGACCTCGACATAGAACGGCTTGCCATTCAGCTTGGTCGTCATCTTGATCGAGTTGGCCCCACTCTTTTCAAAGGCCAGGGTTTGTTTCAGGTTGGCGCCAGCTCCGATCATTGGGTAGTCCTTGCCGTCGAAGTTCCCCTTGCAGGCGATTTGAAACTCGGGATACTTCACCGTGATCCCGTTAGCGCCATCGAGCGCGATCTCCATCGTCAACGGGGTGCCTTTCACCTCGGTTGATTTGAACTTGCCCAAGAAGCCGGGACCGCCGGAGACTCGCGCCCAGGAAGAGCTCTGTTCGACCGCCCCGCCCTCCGGTTTGGTGGCTTTCATCACGGCGTTGACCGTATCTCCATTCAAGGTTAATCGGATGGTGGCGATCACCTTTCCATTGATCTTGTTCGTGGCCTCCCAGCTTGTCGGGTTGACCTCCCGCCACGATGTAGTTCCGCCGTCAGGAGTCGGGAATTCCTTGCCGCTCAAATCGAAGTCGTATCCGAAGCCCTGGCTGTCGAAGTGCATCAAACCTGACGCCGTTTTTTCGACCGAGAGGGTTTGACCCGTAAGCTGGCTCTTCGCCAGATTGATTTTCCAGGTGCCGGCAAACGACGGCTGCGCCGCCGCTTGATTGGAAGTGCTCACCAGAGCCACAACGAGAGCGAAGGCGACGCCCAATCTCCCCATTCGCAACCTCCTTGCTACTTTCGCGAGGGCAAACGTTAGCACGTAATTTGGGTAAACTTGAGCAAATCTCACTATTGTCAGCCGTCGCGCGGAAAGCGAGGATCTCATGTCCAGAGGAACACCTGAGCAAGTTCTGAAATCCATCGTCGATGGAATCAACACCGGGAATCTCGACGCCCTGATGTCTCTGTATGAGCCTCAAGCTGCCTTTGCGTCTCAGCCTGGGACTCTCGCTCACGGCTCGACGGGTGTTCGTGAATCACTGGCCGGCTTCATCGCAATGAAGGACACGCTCGATCTCAAAGTGACGCGCGTCCTCGAAGCCGGTGGCCTGGCTTTCGTCGCCGGAGTCTGGTCATTTACGGGAACAGGGCCAGACGGCAAACCCGTGACGCTGACGGGGCGCAACGGGGATGTTCTGCGTCGTCAGGACGATGGCTCCTGGCGCTTTGTGATCGATAACCCCTGGGGCACGGACTGACGATCTGAGCGCCAGCCCGGCCGTAGCCGCCAGCCCTTCCGCAGGCACCAACGTCGACGATAAACGCTACGAACAATCGCTAGAATGAGCCGTGTGAGCCGGGTCGATTCCTTCGCGCGCCAGAACAGGAGGCTACGCAATGCGACATCGCATCTCGCTTCTGATCGTCGTCGCGTTCCTCGACGCGTCGTGCGGTGGCACAGACGCTGCCCTGAATCCGACACAACCGTCACCGTCCGCTAGCCCGTTGTCGGTCGGCGTTAGTACCACTTCATCGATGGCTGTCGCGGAGCGGGTGAGGAATCCTTTCTGCCCCTCCGTCGCGCCCTTCAACGTGCCGCTTGTCGTCGTGGTGCAGCCGCCCGGCGGCGTCAGCGTTGTCGTCACTGCAATCCGTGCGCAATTTTTCGACACATCTGGCAATGGCGCGCCTCAAGTGACGTTGCCTGCGCCTGTGCCCACTACGCAGTTCGGGACCGCACTGGAGATCGCCCGTTCCGGGCAGGCATTTCCCGTGACGATCGGGATCGGCTGCGGGTACTGGGAATACGGGGACTATGCGCATCGTCGTCGAGACCCGTGATTCGCAGGGGCGAACCGGAATGGGTCAGGCGACCGTCGGTGTGCGGTAGTTGACCACACTCTTCAGCCTCGTCCTCGGCGCGATCGCGTGGGCCGCGCACTTCGTCCTGTGGCAGGCCCCGGCGCGTTCCCCGGACGTGCCCTTCGCCCCGACCGCGCCGGTCGTCGTCGACGCGATGCTCGCGCTCGCGCGAGTGAACGCGAATGACGTCGTCTACGATCTCGGGTCCGGCGATGGCCGGATCGTCATCATGGCCGCGAAGAAGTACGGCGCACGCGCTGTTGGTGTGGAGATGGATTCGACGCTCGTGAAGATATCCCGGCAGGCGGCCCTGGAGAACGGCGTCGCCGACAAGGTCACATTCATCGAGGGCGATCTATTCGCTCAGGACATCTCGCCCGCGACGGTCGTCACGATGTACTTGTGGCCGAGCGTGAACAAGCGGCTCGAGATGAAGCTCAGGCGCGAACTGCGACTTGGCGCGAGAATCGTGTCGAGCGCCTTTGGAATCGGGAATTGGCGGCCGGACGAGACGAGTCATGCCCCGGATGGGTCGACGTTGTTGCTCTGGACGGTGCCACGGCCACCCGCGCGCGAGCCCGATGTGGACTTCGTGCCGACGCCGGAGGCCGTGGCGTACGAGATGCTGCAGCTTGCGGGGACGAGCCGCTCGCGACGTGGTCTACGACCTCGGGTCCGGCGACGGACGAATTCCGATTCTGGCAGCGCAGAAGTACGGGGCGCTAGGCGTCGGCGTCGAGCTGGATCCCCGGCTGGTCGACATGTCCCTGCAGGTGGCCCGCGACGTCCAGCTCGCCGATAAAGTAACGTTCATCGAAGCCGATTTGTTCGACGCCGACATATCGAGCGCAACGATAGTGACTCTGTACTTGTCGGCGAGTGTGAACTCGAAGCTCGAATCGAAGCTGAGGCGCGACCTCGCGCCCGGGACGCGAATCGTGTCCCATCAGTTCCCGCTCGGCACGTGGCCACCAGACAAAGTCGTTCGTGCCAGCGACGGCACCGATCTCTTTCTGTGGACAGTACCCCCGCGATAAGCCAATCAGTCTTCCTTCGCAGCACACCATTTCAGCCTTTCTTCAGGCCTCGCTCACGACTTTCCTTGCCCGGACGAGCGAATCTGTGTGTGTCACGAGCCGCGTCGCTCCGCGAGCGGCAACAATCACATTCGGAGGACCCGTCATGACTCGAATCCTACCGGCGGTTCTTCAACTCGCGATCCTCGTCTCGCCCGCGGTGGCCGTCGCGCAAACGACCAGCACGCGCCTCGTGGACGCTGTGTCGACGGGGATGAAAGTGTCGGTCGTGAACGACGATGGCCGGAGAGTGGAGGGGCGAGTGCTCGAGCACTCGCACGAATCACTCTGGCTGTCGCTGGACGGCTCGAGCCAGGAAATCCCGTTCGATCGCATCGTGCGTATCGACAAGCCGGACAGCTTGAAGAATGGAGCCCTCGTAGGACTTGGCATTGGGCTGGCCGTCGGCACGTTTGGCGCCGTCCTTTCGGCAAGCGGAAACGTCGAACCGGAGTGGATGCTCGCGGGCATCGTGTACCAAACTGTCGCCTGGACGCTGTTAGGCACTGGCATCGACGCCATGTTCAACAACCGTCGAACGATCTACGAGCGAGGCGGACGTCTCCAGGCCCGCGTCTCACCAGTCATAGGGCGAGACGTTCGTGGCGCGGCGCTATCAGTGTCTTGGTAGAAGCGGAGCGACGTGCGGAGTAAGCGCCAGTCATCCGTGTTGTCCGTGTGATCCGTGGCCTAGAAGAGCTGCCCGGCCTCCCCGAGCATCGCCTTCCTGATGAGCGGCAACGGCAGCGGTCCGAGGGCGATGAACGTGTCGTGGAACTTCTGCAGCGAATACTGCGCGCCGATTTTTGCCTTGTAGTCCTCGCGCAGCTTGAGAATCATCAGCTTCCCCATCGTGTAGTAGCCGTAGGTTGGGTCCGAGGTGCCGCGCTTGCTCTCGGACACCGCCACCGGCCGCGGCTGATAACCCTCCGTCACGAAGAAGTCCTCAGCCTGCGCGACGGTCATGCCCTTTGTGTGCAGGCGGATCCCGACGATGAAGCGCGCGTTGCGAAGCAGGGCGTCCTGGATCTGCGCGAGGCGGTAGCGCGGATCGTCGGCGTGGAATCCCTCGTCGATGACCATCTGCTCGCAGTAGTGCGCCCACCCTTCGCTGTTGGTCGCGGCGCCGAATACCTTGCGGATGTCGGAAGGAAACTGCTTCGCGTAGAGAAACTGCAGATAGTGGCCCGGCCAGACCTCGTGCACCGAGGTATTCGAGATCGCCGCGTAGTACCACTGCTTCATGAACTCGCGCGTCGCCTTCGCGGACGCCTTCGGATCCGGCAGCGTCATGTTGTAGTACGCCTCGGTCGCAACTGTCTCGAATGGACCAGGAATGTCCATCGACGCGCTCGTCGTCGCGCGCAGGAACGGCGGCGTTTCCTGGACCGTGGCCGGCGCGGCCTTCGGGATCGTGATGAGTTTGTGATCCGACATGAATCGCCCGAGCGCGTCCAGCTCGCTCTGCGTCACAGCGAGCAGCTTCGACGGTGGCGGGTAGTCTGCTCTGCGCCGCCTCCAGGACCTGCATCGGCGTCCGCTTTGGGTCGAGGAGGCCGGCAGCCTCAGCGAAGGCCGCCTGGTTCTTCCGGAGATCCTTTTCCGCGATCGCCAGGAGCTCATCGAGCGGCAAGGCGAGCATCTCGTCGGCGGCAAGCTTCTTTCGGAAAGTGTCCTCGCCGATGGCAAAGTCGCCGTTCGACCGTTTCAGCAGGTCGCCCTGCAGCCACTTCTTGTAGTCGTCGAGCGCGGCGATGACCGCGTCGTTGGCCTGCTTGAATTCGGCGAGGAGCGCCTTGTCGGTCACGGTGGGAAAGGCCGACGCGACCGCCGTCCGGAAGAAGTCACGGTTGCCGTCAATCTGCTCGATTGCGATCTCGGTGTAGATCCGCGGCGGATTGTCGAGGTTCTTGCGCGCCTCGGCGAGCGTGGCGGGCATGGCCTTCTCCCGCGCGACGAGCTGCCGCAAGCGCTCGTCTGGCGGCGCGTAGGCCCGCTTAATCATGATGTAGGCCGTGTTGGTCAAACCGCTGCTGTAGCTGTCCGGGTCACGGGCCCAGGGCCGGACGGTCTCGAGCGTCAACACCCGCGAGTCGATCGCCAGCAGCAGCTGCTCGCGGTCGAGCTGATTCGCCGGCGAGAGCGTCGTCGCGTCAATGGCTGCGGCGCGATCCCGAAACTGGCGAGCCGCGGCCACCTCGTCGAGTCACGGCCTGGCGCGACGGATCGCGCAGCACTTCGTTGTACTTGTGAATGCCCAGGAACGTCGCCAGCGTCGGCTGGCGGCGATAGGTGTCGTCGAGGTAACCGCGCGCGACCTCGCTGAAGGCCGCATCGCCGGACGGAGTTGGGGCCGGCGGTGGGGCCGACGGAGAGCAGGCGATTGCGCTCGCAAGGCCGGCGACAGTCAGGACCAAAGAGAGGGGCCGGTAGGATGACGTCCTCAGCATCTGTAGAGGCTATCTCACAAACCCTGCGTGTGCTCTACACTTGAACGCGCCCCGTGCCCCAGACCTCCAATCAACCACGGATCGTCGTCGTCGGCGCCGGCGCGTTCGGCGGCTGGACCGCGCTCCAGCTCCGGCGGCGCGGCGCGCGTGTAACGCTCCTCGATGCCTGGGGGCCGGGCCACGCGCGCTCCAGCTCCGGAGGAGAAACGCGCATCATCCGCGCCACCTACGGGACACGCGCGGTCTACACGCGGATGGCGCTTCGTGCCCTCGAGCTGTGGCGGGCCCACGACCCGGATCGCCGGCTGCTGCGTGAGACCGGCGTCCTGTGGATGTTCGGCGACGACGACAGTTTCGGGCACGCCTCGGCTGATGTATTGCGTGATTGCGGCGCTCGGCTCGACCAGCTCACCGTCGGCGATGCGTCACGGCGATATCCGCAGATCAGCTCTGAGGGCATCCGGTCCTTTTTCTTCGAACCCGAAGCGGGGTATCTCTTCGCGCGACGCGCGTGCGCAGACGTCGTGAACTGTCTGGTGGCAGAGGGCGGGGACTACCGGCTGGGCGCCTGCATCGATCCGGTGGCTGTCACGAGGCGCTTCGCTCGACGCGATCCGGCTCCACGATCGGACGGTTCTCGAAGCCGATGGCTTCGTATTCGCGTGTGGCCCGTGGCTTTCACATCTTTTTCCCGACGTCGTCGGCGCCAACGTCTCTGCAACGCGCCAGGAGGTGTATTACTTCGGCGCGCCGGCAGGCGACGCGCGTTTCACGGAGCCCCACCTGCCGGTATGGATGGACTTTGCCGCGGGTTCCCGCGCTGGTCAGATCTATGGAATTCCAGCTTCTGGATCGTCTGGATTCAAGGTTGCGGACGACGCAACCGGGCCGCCCATCGACCCGACCCGCGCGGATCGGGAGGCGAGCCCTGACGGCATCGCTCGGGCCAGGGCATTTCTCTCAGTACGATTTCCGGATCTCGCGAACGCGCCGCTTGTTGGGTCGGAGGTTTGCCAGTACGAGAACACACCTGACGCGCACCTGATCGTCGACCGCCATCCGCAGGCGGCCAACGCGTGGATTGTTGGCGGCGGTTCCGGCCATGGCTTTAAGATGGGGCCGGCCTTGGGGGAGATGGTCGCGTCGCTCGTGCTCGACGATGCGCAGGCCGACCCTCAGTTCGGCCTGGCGCGGTTTGCCGCGCTGCCACGCGGTGGGAGATGGACCTAGAGCCACGGAATACACGGATTACACGGATAGCACGACCTAGAGCCACGGATTACACGGACCGCACGGATCGGGTTTATGAGATAGGTTCCAGGCTAGAACTGTCTCATAAATCGCGAGGGCCCTCTTAGTAGCGAGCGAGCGCGGCGAGCGAGCCACGCGACCGGAGCGCGCCGGCGAAGCGGCGCGCGAGAGAGCGTGTCGGGGAGTCCGAGGGGCAAAGCCCCTCGGGAAAGACTAGATGTTGGAGACGCAAGCCGATGATCGAACTGCTTCTGCTCGTCGTCGCACAGATCATGAGCCGTCCGCTGGATATCGCCTTCAAAGTGCATATGGTCGACCCCGGCTTCAGCGAATCGGTGGCGGTCGCGGACTTCAACAAGGACGGCCGGTTGGATATTCTCTCTGCTGAGTACCTGGTACGAGGCTCCAAACTGGACCAAGCACAAAGTCCGCGACATCCCATTCAACGGCAGCTACATCGACAACTTCAGCGACCTCCCAGTCGATGTCGACGGCGACGGTTACACGGATGTCGTACAGATCGCGTACTTTGCGCGAAAGATCGTCTGGCTGAAGAATCCCGGCAAAGCCGGTGGGCCGTGGACCGAAACGGAAATCGATGCGGTCGGTCCGACGGAGTTCGCGTTTCTCGTCGATCTCAACAACGACGGCAAGGCCCTCGAAGTGTTGCCACAGTTTACGGGCGCCGGGAACGCGCCGCTCTCTTGGTACGAACTGCAGAAGGGCAAGTGGGTGAAGCACGTCGTCAGCTCGCAAAGCCACGGGCATGGCATCGGCGCGGGCGACGTCAACGGAGACAAGCGGAACGACATCATCACGCCGCAGGGCTGGTTCGAGGCGCCGGCAGACATCCAGGCGCCGGGCAACTGGACGCTCCATGCGACCGACTGGTCGCAGTTGCCGGCCGGTCCTCCCACGGCGGCGGCTGCGCCGGTGGCTCCTGCGGCCGCCTCGACTGCGCCTCAACCACTCGCATCGGCTGCGCCTCAACCTCTCGCACCTCTCGCATCGCTGCGCCTCAAGCAGTCGCCTCGGCTCCGCCTCAAGCAGCCACGCGGCCGGCCGAGTACGCCTTCATGTTCGTGGTCGACGTCAACAACGACGGCCGCAACGACGTGGTGACGACGATGGCGCACAGCTATGGCGTGTGGTGGTTCGAGCAGGCATCTGATGGGCAATGGACCCGCAGGATGATCGACAACACTTGGGCGAACGCCCACTCGTCGGCGATGGCCGACGTCAATGGCGACGGCCAGCCGGATCTCGTCGCCGCGAAACGCTACTTCGGCCGCACCGGAAACGATCCGGCGGAGCGGGAGCCGATGGGCATCTACTGGTACCAGTTCCGGCCCGGACCAAAAGGCGTCGAGTGGAGCCGCCACATCGTCGATTATGGCGGTCGCGCAGGCGGCGGACTACAGATGATCGTCGAAGACATGGATGGCGACGGCGATCGTGATGTGGTGACGGCCGGCAAGACCGGGGTGTTCCTGTCCGAGAACCTGACCAGATCCCCGAAGGCCGGACGGGTTCAATAAAGCCCTTATGACTGACATGACTGATTCGATGCGGTTCTACGATCGTGCGATCCAGCGGCTGACGAGGCGCGAGCTGCTCAACATCGCCTGGAAGCTCGGCGTCGCGGCGGTGGCGCAGCCGTTGTTGTCCGCACACGGCTTTTCGCAACCGCTGTTCAGGAACTATCCGTTTACGCTCGGCGTCGCGTCCGGCGAGCCGTGGCCGGACAGCGTGGTCTTGTGGACGCGGCTCGCGCCTGAGCCGCTGGCGGGCGGCGGCATGCCGATGGTCAACGTCGAGGTCGGCTGGGAGATTGCCAGCGATCGCGCGTTCGTGACTCTGGCGTCGAAAGGGACGGCCGTTGCCCGGCCTGAACTCGGTCACAGCGTCCGTGTCGAGGCGAACGGCCTCGAGCCGGGCCGCGAGTATTTCTATCGTTTCCGCGTCGGCCGTGAAGTCAGCCAGATCGGCCGCACCAAGACGGCGCCACCCGCCGGCGCCCGTGTCGACCAGCTGCGCTTCGCGCTGTGCGGCTGCAGCCACTTCGAGACCGGATATTTCACCGCGTTCCGCCGGCTTGCGGCCGAGCAGTTCGACTTCGTCTTCCATACCGGTGATTACATCTACGAAGGACGAGACGATGGCGGGCGCAACCCGGCGCTCGTGCGGCAGCATCAGGGTGACGAGATCTATACGCTCGTCGACTATCGTAATCGCTACGCGCAGTACAAGATGGATCTCGATCTACGGGCCGCGCACGCCTCGGCGCCGTTCATCGTGACCTGGGACGATCACGAGGTCGACAACGATTACGCCGGCGATCGTGACGAGAACGACACGCCGCCCGAGGTGTTTCTGCTGCGCCGCGCCGCCGGCTATCAGGCGTTCTTCGAGTCGATGCCACTCAGGGCGTCGACGATTCCGAGCGGCCCGAATATGCAGCTCTATCGCCGGCTGCAGTTTGGCACGCTGCTCGATCTGAGCGTGCTCGACACGCGACAGTACCGTTCGAAGCAGGCCTGTGGAATGACGAGCGCCACGGGATGCGCCGCGGCGCTCGACCCGTCGCGCTCGATCCTCGGATCGACACAGGAGCGTTGGCTGTTCGAGCAGCTCGGCATGGCGAAGGCGACGTGGACCGTGCTTGGTCAACAGGTGCCGACGTTTGCCCGCGACAACCAGCGGGCAGCGCCGAAGGCGCGCTACTCGATGGACAAATGGGACGGCTACGTCGCGTCACGGCGGCGGTTGTACGCGCGGCTCAAGGAGACGAAAGCGCCGAATCCGATCGTGCTGTCCGGCGACGTACACGTCCACTACGGCGCTGACCTGAAGCTCGATTTCGAGAATCCGAAATCGGAGACCGTTGGCGTCGAGTTCACGAACACGTCGGTCACGTCCGGCGCGGATGGGGCTGAGGTGAGCGCGACCTGGGAGCAGATGCGCGGCGACAACCCGCACATCAAGTATCACAGCGCGCGCCGTGGCTACGTCGCGTGCACGGCGACCCCGACGACGATGCGCGCAGACTTCAAGGTCCTGGACCGCGTGACCGTGCCTGACGGCACCGAACGCACCGGTGGGTCCCTCGTCGTCGAAGCCGGGCGTCCCGGGGCGTCGACGGGGTAGCAGATCCCACAGCTCTTGCCAACCCCGCCACCGTTCGCTGCTCAAAGCCTCTCACCGCGGAGGCCGCAGAGGGCGCTGAGCCATATGAGTTTCTCTGCGGTCTCAGCGTTCTTTGCGGTGAAAGGCTTTTTGCCAGCGAACGTTGTAGACTTTCCCCACGATCCGGGCGCACTACTACCTCTGGAGCGACGACATGAAGAGAACGCGCGTGGGCCGGCGTGAGTTCGTCCGCGGCATTGCCGGATCGGCGGCGGCGATTGCCGCCTTGCCGTCTCCGGGATTCGCCACACCCCTTGCCAGTCAGTCGACCCCTAAAATCAAGTTTGCCGTCATCGGCCTCAACCATGGCCACATCAACGGGCAGACCGAAGCCGTCATTCGCGGCGGCGGCGAGCTCATCTCGATGTTTGCGAACGAACCGGATCTGAGCGCGGCCTTCGTCAAGCGTTTTCCTCAGGCGAAGGTCGCTCGCAGCGAGGCCGAGATTCTCGAGGACAAGTCGATTCAGCTGGTGGTCAGCGCTTCCATCCCCGACGACCGGGCGCCGCTCGGCGTCCGCGTCATGAAACACGGCAAGGACTTCATGGTCGACAAGCCGGGCATTACGACGCTCGAGCAGTTGGCCGAGGTTCGAAAGGTCCAGGCCGAGACGCGGCGCATCTACTCGATCATGTACAGTGAGCGGCTCGAGAATCGCGCAACGATCAGGGCAGGGGAGTTGGTCCGCGCCGGTGCGATCGGTCAGGTCATTCAGACGATCGGACTCGGGCCCCACCGGATGAGCATCAAGACGCGTCCCGCCTGGTTCTTCGAACGTCCCCGCTATGGCGGCATCCTGTGCGACATCGCATCACACCAGGCGGATCAGTTTCTGTTCTTTACCGGATCGACGCAGGCCCAGGTGTTGTCGTCGCAGGTTGGCAACGTGCACTATCCGCAATATCCCGGGTTCGAGGATTTCGGCGACATGACCGTCCGTGGCGATCGCGGTGCCGGCTACATCCGCGTGGACTGGTTCACCCCCGATGGTCTGGCGACGTGGGGCGATGGACGGCTGACGATCCTCGGCACCGACGGCTTCATCGAGATCCGCAAGAACATCGACATCGGTGGACGGCCAGGCGGCAGTCACCTCTTTCTCGTGGATCAAAAAGAAACGAGATACATCGACTGCCAGAAGGTCGATCTTCCGTACGGTGGGCAGCTTGTGCAGGATGTTCTCGACCGGACTGAGACTGCGATGCCACAGGCGCACTGCTTCCTGGCAACCGAGCTGGTGCTGAAGGCCCAGCACCAGGCGCAGCGCGTCACGTTCAAGTCGTAGGGGTCAGACCGGGGTCAGACCCGACACAAGGGGAAAGCAGGATGGCAGAGAAAAGCAAGACGACACGGCGCGGGTTCCTCGCGGCGACCGGTCAGGGCGTCGTCGCCTCGTCGGTCATCGCCGGGTTTCCGTCGATCGTGCCGTCGACGGTCTTCGGCGCTGCTGCGCCCAGCAACCGCATCAACGTGGGGGCGATCGGCACCGGCCGCATCTCACGCGGCCACGACCTGCCAGGCATCTGGAAGCACGACATCGCCCGCATCATGGCGGTGTGCGATCTCGACCTCAAGCGCGTCGAGGAGGCCAAGACGCTCATCAACGGTCAGTACAGCAAGGCGACCGGCAAGCCGTACGATGGTGTGACCGGCTACAGCAACTATCGAGAGCTGCTGGCCAATCGCGACGTCGACGCCGTCGTGATCAGCACCCCCGATCATCAGCACGCGCTCGTCGCCATCGACGCCGTCCAGGCCGGCAAAGACGTCTACCTCCAGAAGCCCGCGTCGCTGACGATTGCCGAGGGCCGCGCCCTGAGCGATGCGGTCCACCGCTCCGGCCAGATTTTTCAGATCGGCAGCCAGCAGCGGTCGTGGCCGCAGGGCCAGTTCCGCCGCGCCTGCGAGCTCGTGCGCAACGGCCGCGTTGGCGAGCTGAAATCAGTGGAGGTCGGGTTGCCCGGCGACCCGTCGGGTCCCAATGAGCCGGAGATGCCGGTACCGAAGAATCTCAACTACGACGCGTGGCTTGGATCGACGCCGGTCGTTTACTACACCGAGAACCGCGTGCATCCGCAGGACGGTTATGGCCGGCCGGGTTGGCTGCGCTGCGAGCAGTTCGGCGCCGGGATGATCACCGGCTGGGGCGCGCATCACATCGACACGGCGCACTGGGGTATGAACACCGAATACACGGGACCGGTCGAAGTCTGGGGCTCCGCCGAGTTCCCGACGAGCGGCCTGTGGGACGTGCACGGGAACTTCAAGACCGAGGCGATCTACGCCAATGGCGTCCGGATGACCGTCAGCGGCGCTTTTCCGAACGGCATCAAGTTCATCGGGACTGAAGGCTGGCTGTTCGTGTCGCGCGGCAACGAGGCGGTGACGTCGAGCGACCCGGCCGCCAAGACGTTCGTGCAGCCGCTGGCGGCGAGCAATCCGAAGATCCTCGATTCGGTGATCGGCCCGAACGAGGTTCACCTGCCCGAGAGCTTCGATCATCATGGCAACTGGCTCGCCGGCGTGAAAGCGCGGCAGCAGCCGATCGCGCCGGTTGAAGTCGGCCACCGTGCGTGCACCGCCTGCCTGATTCACCATATTGCCATGCGCGCGAAACGGAAGCTCTACTGGGATCCAGTCAAGGAACGGTTCAAGAACGACGATGCCGCGAATGCGCAGTTGTCGCGTCCGCAGCGTCCGCCGTACGTGGTGACGTGAAATCGGCGCTCGGCGCTCGGCGTGCGGCGCTCGGCGATCGGCAACCACCGTGACTAGCGCACGCCCAGCTTCGATCGCTGACCGCCGACCGCCGAACAATTGGTGCAGGAGTAAACATGCTGACTCGTCGAGATGTCTTCGTCGCGCTGATAGCCGTGACTGGCACGCTGGCCGTGGTCGTTGCCCAGCAGCCGGCGGCGGTTCTCAAGTCCCAGGTCTTCGACTGGAATGCGATGACGCCCAAGGAGAACGCCTATGGATCCTCGCGGGCGTTGGTTCGCGCGCCGACGGTGACGCTCGATGAGCTCGAGATGCACGTCACGACGCTCAATCCTGGTCAGACGTCGCACGCTCCGCACAAACACCCCAACGAAGAGCTGATCATCCTCAGGGAGGGCACACTCGAGACGCTTTCCCTCGGAGAGTGGAAGCGCGTCGGTCCGGGGTCCGTGATCTTCAACGCGTCGAATGACCTGCACGGCGTGAAAAACGTCGGCACCGTGCCCGCGGTGTATCACGTCGTCAACTGGAAGACGGCAGCGACGCCGAAGTAAGGGCCGGCTCGCCTCGTCTATCAGCGGGACGAGGCCTGATCCCGACAGCCGTGTTCGAACGAGCCTCCGCGGCGAATCCAGCCTTGGCCGCCGTAGCCTACGCGAAGGCGGCTATACTCGATCGCAGGAGGCCCTTGTGGCTGTAAGACGCGGCGTCGTCGTCATTCTCGTCCTGATCCTCGTCGCCGTCGCGATTTCGGCGGCCGGGCTGCTGTTCATCGGGATTGCGGTGGGCCGCCCGCCGACGATCTCGTCCAACTCGACGTTGCTGCTCGACGTCGGTGGCGACCTCCAGGAAACCGAACCGACTGGGGTCCTCGGCCAGTTCATCGAGCCGCCGCCTACGGTGCGTGCGCTGGTCGAGGCGTTGCGCAAGGCGAGCGTGGATCGCCGCGTCTCGAGCGTCATCATTCGGCCGACCAGCAACGCCGCCCTCTGGGGCAAGGTTCAAGAAGTCCGTGACGCCATCATCGCGTTCAAGGCGTCGAAGAAGCCGATCGTCGCCTTCCTCGAGTACGGCGGCGATCAGTCCTACTATCTGGCGAGCGCGTGCGACAAGGTCTTCCTGATGCCGACCGCGTCGCTCGATCTCACCGGCATGGCGAACTACGAGCTCTTCCTGCGCGGCGCTCTCGACAAGATCGGCGCGTTTCCAGACTCGCTCCACGTCGGCGACTACAAGACGGCGTCGAATACGTTCACCGAGCATTCGTTCACGCCCGCCCACCGCGAGATGGCCGAATCGCTCAACAACGATCTCTACGAGCAGCTGATCGCGGGTCTTGCTGAGGGCCGTCACCGGACGCCGGCGGAGATGCGCGCGCTCGTCGACCATGGTCCCTACCTGCCGGAGGACGCGGTCCGTGCGGGGCTCGTCGACGATCTCGCCTACGAGGACGAGCTCGACGACAAAGTGGCGCTCGGGCGCGGACGGACCACGACGATTCGCCAGCACGAGTACCGCAGTGTCGGCTCTGGTTCCCTTGGGCTGAATCGCGGGCCGAAGATCGCCGTGCTCCACGCCTCGGGAGTCATCACCTCGGGCGCCAGCAACTTCGATTCGCCGTCGGGCCAGGTCATCGGGTCCGACACGATGGTCGAGTGGCTGCGCAAAGCTCGCGCCGACAACTCGATCCGCGCCATCGTGTTGCGGATCGATAGTCCCGGCGGGTCGGCCGTCGCCTCGGACATCATCTGGCGCGAGATCATGCTGACGCGCGAGCGGAAGCCCGTGATCGCGTCGATGTCCGACGTCGCCGCTTCTGGCGGCTACTACATCGCGATGCCAGCCCACGCGATCGTCGCCCAGCCGGCAACGCTGACCGGTTCGATCGGGGTCGTGCTCGTGCGGTTCGTGATCGATGGCACGCTCGACAAGCTTGGCGTCAACATCGAGACGGTCAAGCAGGGCCGCTACGCGGATTTGTTTTCGCCGGTCCGGCCGTTCACTCCTGACGAGCGAAAGAAAGTCCTGGAGCTGCTGCAGGCCACCTACGACGCGTTCGTGGAGAAAGTGGCCGCGGGTCGCAACACGACGCCCGAGCGCATCGACGCGATCGCGCAGGGACGTGTCTGGACGGGGAAACAGGCGAAGGAGCTGGGACTCGTCGATGAGCTGGGCGGACTCGATCGCGCGCTGGTGATTGCCAAAGAGCGCGCGAAGATTCCTGCCGGATCCGAGGTCGAGCTGGTCGTCTTTCCGCCGAAGAAGACGCTCTTCGAAGTGGTGAGCGATCCGTGGGGACGCGCCGACCGCAGCGCTTCGCTCGCAGCCCTGCTCGGCGTCCGCAACGCCCGCGCCGTCGAAGCCGTGACCGCGCCGCTGCGCCTGTTCCGCCGCGGCGAGCCGCTGACGCTGATGCCGAATGTGTTCGTACGGTAGCTGTCAGCCTCCAGCTTCCGGCTTCCAGCTAAGTTTTTCGAGCTTAGACGAGGCTCTTGAGCTGGAAGCTGGAAGCTGGCAGCCGGAAGCTATCCAATCACCTGCGCAATGACTTGCGGGTTGGACTTGATCGTCATGCGCTCTCGGGCCTTGGCCATGTAGGAGGCGTAGAACCGCTGTTTCTGCTGGTTGAGCAGCTCGTTCTTCACCGCGTCACGCCCGGTGGCCAGCTCCTCTGCGGTCGGGCTCTTTTTCTCCACGACTTTCACAATCACCGCGCCGCTATCCGTGACGATCGGGTCGCTGACGCCGCCCTGTGCCAGAGAGAACGCGGCGGCTTCGACCGCAGGGCTGACGCCGACATCAGGAAGCGCGGCGCCGCGGACGACGAGGTCGGTGGTCTTGGCCTCGAAACCGGCGGCCTTCGCGGCGGCTGTGAAATTGCTGGCCGACTTGAGCTGCGCGGCGAGCCCCGCGGCCCTCTGCTTGGCGGCTTCGACCGCTTTGCTCGTCTGCACGTCGCCGCGCACCCGCGCCTTGACTTCGTCGAGCGTGGGCAGCCGTGAGGCCTCCGTGCCCGTCACCGTGATGAACGCGAAGCCGTTCTGAGAACGGATCGCCTCGCTGACTTCGCCGGACTTCAACTCGAAAGCCCGGCTGGCAATCGCCGGCGCCATGCCCAAGCCGGGGATCGGTTCGGTGCGCGCGAAGGATGGCGTTTCGGCGACGGTCAGGCCACGGCCCTTCGCAAGGGTCTCCAGATCGGCCGGCTTCGTCAGCTTGCCCGCGAGTTCCGTCGAAATCCGTTCGGCTTCTTTCTGCGCGCGTTCGGATTTGAGGATTTCCTCGATCTGGACCTTTGATTCGTCGAGGGAGCGCGTCGAGGCGGGCTTCTTCTCCAGAAGCCGGATGATGTGGTAGCCGAACTGCGACTTCACGAGGTCGCTGGTTTCACCAGGCTTGAGCGCGAACGCCGCGTCTTCGAACTCCTTGACCATCGAGCCGTCCCTGCCGAAGGGCTTGAGCTCGCCTCCCTGGGCGGCGCTGCCTTCGTCCTCCGAAATCTTGCCGGCGAGCGCCGCGAAGTCGGCACCGCCCTTTACCTTGGCAAGCACGTCTTCCGCCTGCTTCTTCACGGCCGCGTCGTCTTTGCCTTCGGTCTTGAGCAGGATGTGGCTCGCGCGCACCTGCTCGGGAGTCGCGTACTGCTGCTGGTTGTCGTCGTAATAGCGCTGGACATCCTGCGCGCTCACGTTGGTCCGCTGCCGAATCGCCTGCAGGTCGATGAGCGCGTACTTGATCTTCCGCTTCTCGGGGATCCGGTACTTGTCCTTGTTCGACTCGAAATGCGATGCGACCTCGGCATCGCTGACCTCGACGCCTTCCTTGAGCTTGTCGGCCCCGACCGAGACCACGGCGAGCTTGACCTTCTCGTTGCGGCGGTTGAACTCGGCCGTGACGTCGGCGTCCGACACCGTGATCCAGTCCGTCAGAGCGCCCTGCAGTTTTTCGAGGATCACGCTGCGCCGGACCTCCTGCTCGAACTCGTTCGGCCGGATCGGCGGATTCTGCATCTCCAGCAGCTGCCGATAGCGATCGTTGCCGATGAACTGACCGTTCTCCTGGAACGCTGGCAGCGCCAGAATCCGAGCGCGCACCTCGGCGTCGGTCGCCGTAATGCCCTGGCGGCCCGCTTCGGAGAGCGCGGCCTCTTCTTCGATCAGTTGCTGAACAATGCGCTGATCGATCCCGAGCTGGCGGAGCAGGCGATCGTCCATGCTGCCGCCGTAGGCGCTCCGGTAGGCCTGCATCTGCTGCTGATAGACGCGGCGAAACCGCCCGACCGTGATGTCGCGGCCCTCGACTGTCGCGACCACGCCGTAGTTACTGGCGCCGTCGAGCGACTGGTTCTGCATGAAGCTGGGGATGTAAAGGGCAACGAACGCGACGACAACAATCGCCAAGCTCCACTTGAGCCAGTTCTTGTGTCGGCGCATCCGGTCGAGCATCGTCATAGGTAGCGGGCCTCGTCTGGAGAGCTGGAAAACTGTAATTATGACAGAGTTTTCGGCGCTCGGCGCTCGGGACCGTGCCAAGACCCGACGTCCCTTACGGAACTCGAATTCCCACCCTGCACTGCCGACCTCCGACCGCCGACCGCCGAACGCCGAGCCCCGAACCCCCGGATTCCCCGCCCCCTGACCCCCGAACTCCGATCGTCCGATACCTACAGAAGCCCTCCGGACTGTCCGGATGTGGTATATTTGTTCTGTACAGAACGACTTAGAAGGATTCGCCATTCCACATGGGACGCAGAGTCGAGTGACCGGGAGAGCTCGGCAGGCTCGCGCCCGTCGTCGCCCGGGCAAGGCCAGCGTGCCGGTGTTCCGCACGGACTTTGCCGACAGGCTCCGTCCGTTGCAGCCGGCACTCCGGCGCAAGCTGGGGCGCGCCGACGTGCTCGCCGAGATGACTCGGGCCGTGAATTCCAGCCTCGATCCGGAGCGGGTAGCCGACACGCTTGTGCAGCGGGTCGCGGAATGGCTGCCCGCGCCATGCTGGCTCGTGCTGGCGGTGGACGACGCGGGACGCGTGCGAGCACTCGCGGCACGCGCCCTGAGCTCGACGCTGACCGATCCGGCGCAGGCGGTTGGCGAGTGGGTCCTGCAAAAAGGCGAGATCTTCGCAGCCGCTAATCTGGCCGACGATCGCCGGGTCTCGCAGGACTCGGCCAGGGCGCGCGCGGCCGTGATTGGGTTCCCACTCGAATGCCGTGGGCAGACTGTCGGGGCGCTGGTCGCGCTCGATAGGGCGCCCGCAACACGGCAGCCGAAGTTCACTGCCGGAACCCTGTCTCGTCTGCTCGCGGCGCTCGAGCCAGGGGCGATCGCTCTGGACAACGCGTTGCGAGTGCAGCGGGCCGAGGCGCTGTCGGTCACCGATGACCTCACTCAGCTTTACAACTGGCGCTACATGCAGCAGGTGCTGCGCCGTGAAACGAAGCGGGCGCTGCGTGGCAACCGCCCGTTGTCGCTGCTCTTCGTGGACCTCGACGGGTTCAAGTCGATCAACGACTCACACGGGCATTTGTTCGGCAGCCGCGCCCTCGTCGAGTCGGCGAGCGTGATTCGCGCCAGCGCGCGCGAAACTGACATCGTCGCGAGATTCGGCGGCGATGAGTTCGCGCTCGTCCTTCCCGACACGGCCAGCGACGGCGCTGTCTCGGTCGGCGAGCGCATCCGCGATCGGCTCGCCGCGCACCGGTTTCTCGAGGGCGACGGCCTCAGCATCGCGCTGACCGCCTCGGTCGGCGTCGCGACGCTGCCCGACGTGGCGGCCACCGCCGAGGAGCTGATTCAGGCCGCCGACGAGGCGATGTACTGGGTCAAGTCGCACGGCAAGAACGGCATCCACGTGGCTGGAGCCTAGGTAATTCTGAATTCTGATTGCTGAATGCTGAAGTGAATGATGAATGGGTGTTACCTTGTAATGCTGAACTTAATGTCCAAGTCGGCAATTGAGAATCCCTTCAGCATTTACTTCAGCATTCAGCATTCAGCATTCAGAATTGCAAAGGATCAAGTTTGAGTCTTCGTTCTCTGTTCTCTCTTTTTTCCAGCGATCTCGCGATCGATCTCGGCACGGCCAACACGTGCGTCTACGCGCGCGGTAAGGGCATCGTCGTCAACGAGCCGTCGATCGTCGCGATCAACAAGGTCAACGGCCGCATCGAGGCGGTCGGCAAGGACGCGAAGGACATGCTCGGGCGGACCCCGGGCAACATCGTGGCCATCAAGCCGATGAAAGACGGAGTCATTGCCGACTTCGAGGTCACCGAGAAGATGCTGACCTACTTCATCAAGAAAGCCCACAACCGCAACGTCTGGGTGCGGCCGCGGATCGTGATTGGTGTCCCGTCGGAGATCACGCAGGTCGAGAAGCGCGCCGTCAAGGACAGCGCCTATCGCGCCAAGGCGAGTGAAGTGCATCTCGTCGAGGAAGCGATGGCGGCGGCGATCGGGGCGGGGATGCCGATTACCGAGCCGTCCGGCAACATGATCGTCGACATCGGCGGCGGCACGACCGACATCGCCGTCATCTCGCTCGCCGGCATCGTCTACAGCAAGGCAGTGCGCGTCGCCGGCAACGAGATGGACGAGGCGATCATCCAGTACATCAAGAAGACCTACAACCTGCTGATCGGCGAGCGCACGGCCGAGGCCATCAAGATGGAAGTGGGTTCGGCCTACCCCCTCGAAGAGCGGATGACGATGGAGATCAAGGGCCGGCACCTCATCGAGGGCGTCCCCAAGACCATCACGATCACCGACGAGGAGATTCGCGAGGCCCTTGCCGAGACGGTAAACGTCATTGTCGACGCCGTTCGCGTGGCACTCGAACGCACGCCACCGGAGCTTTCCGCTGATATCGTCGACCGCGGGATCGTGCTGACCGGCGGTGGCTCGCTGCTGAAGAATCTCGACAAGCGCCTGCGCGAAGAGACCGGATTGCCGCTGGCGATGGCCGAGGATCCCCTGTCGTCGGTCGTCCTCGGCGCCGGCAAGATGCTTTCCGATTTCAACTTGTTGCGAAAGATATCCATTGACTAGCTCCCGGCTGCCAGCTTCCAGCTTCCAGCTGGAACCTTGATATGTGCCTTATGCCAGTCGCTCAGATCGAGCTGGAAGCCGGGAGCTGGAAGCTGGAAGCTGATTTGCCGTGATCGACCTCACTCCCCGCACGCCATACCGCCAGCGTACCGGGATTCTCTTCGGCGCGGTGATGATCGGCCACCTCATCCTCATCTCGGCGCAAGTGCAGTCGAAGGCTGGCGTCCCTGTGCTCGAAGGGATCACCTTTGGCGTCTTCTCTCGGATTCAGGGTGGCGCTGCCGGCTTCATTCGCGGTATCAGCAACATCTGGAGCAGTTATGTGGGCCTGCGTGGGGTCCAGGCCGAGAACCTTGCGCTCAAGCAGCAGGTGGCCGAACTCGAAGTCCGGCTGCAGGAACAGCGAGCGCTTGCCTCGAGCGCCGACCGCCTGCAGGCCGTCTTGAACCTTCGGGAGAACACGACGCTTCCCACACTGGCGGCAGAGGTCATCGCCGGCAATTCCAATCCGGGGTTGATGACCGTGACCGTCAATCGCGGCAGCGCCGACGGCGTTCAGGCTGACATGGCCGTGATCGCACCGAAAGGTGTGGTTGGACGCATCGTCGGTCCGGTCGCTGGCCACGCGGCACGTGTCCAGCTGATCATCGACCGGAACGCCGCCGCCGGTGCCGTCACTGAACGCACGAGAGCAGGGGGTATGGCGGTCGGCGTCGACGGCGATCCTCCGCTCGGCATGGACCTCGTCTCGAACCTGGCCGACGTGGCTCCTGGCGATGTGGTCGTGGCCTCGGGGGTTGACGGGATCTACCCAAAGGGGTTCGTGATCGGAACGGTGGAGAAGTCCGAGCGAGGGCCGAGCCTCCATCGCCTGATCGCCGTGCGGCCGGCGGTTGACTTCTCCTCGCTCGAGCAGGTCCTCATCGTCCTTGTACCAGCCCGCGGCGCGATCCTGGAAAAGGGTGATGAGAAGGGCGACGAGAAAGGCAGGGACAAGAAGTGAGGCTAGTCGGTGTCATCGTCGCCCTCGCAGGCGCGTTGGCGCTCCAGACGACGCTCGCCGGGCTGACGATTGGTGGCGCCACCGCCGTCAATCTCGTTCTGGTGGCCGTGATTTACGTCGCGCTCGCGTTCGGGCCGGTCCCCGGTCTACTGGCAGGGTCGGTGGGCGGACTGGTGCAGGACGCGCTGGCTGGCGGCATTGTCGGGGTTGGCGGGTTCTCGAAGACGCTCGTCGGGTTCCTCGTCGGCCTGCTCGGCGCGCAGTTCATCGTGGCCCAGTCGTTGCCCCGCCTGTTCATGTTCGTCAGCGGCACCCTGGTCCACGAGCTCTGCTATCAGGCCCTCTACGCGCTGGTCGAGAGCCGCGCGTTCCGCATGCAGTGGTCGGCGGCGCTGACGCAGGCGGTCGTCAACGGGCTCATCGGCATCCTGGCCTTCCAGATTGTCGAGGCCGGACCGGGTCTCCTGCAGCGCCGGCGCTCACGTGGCGCTACACTAAGTAGACGGCACTATTAGGCATTCCTGACATGACGTCCAGCACCAACCTCCCAGCCGATGATCGCCGTCACCTGAGCCTCAGGCTGACGGCGCTGCAGGTCGTCGTGACGACCGTCTTTGCGGCGCTCGCGGTGGCCTTCTGGGTGTTTCAGATCGCCCAGCATCAGAAGTTCGACGAGATGGCGGACAACAACCACCGCCGGCGGCTGCCACTCCCGGCACCGCGAGGCGTGCTGTTCGACCGCTTCGGGAAGGTGCTCGTCGAGAACCAGAACACGTTCAACATCGCGCTCGACCGCGAGCAGTCTGGCGACATCAACGAAACGCTGCACCTCCTGGCGGCGGCAACCGGGGCTGACGAAGGCCAGATGCGCGAGACAGTCAACCGGCGAAGGCGCGAGCCAAGCTATCGGCCGATCGTCCTTGTCGAGAATGCGAGCTTCGAGCAGGTCGTCGCGTTTCGCGCCCGCAGGCTGGAACTGCCCGGCATCATCGAGCAGCAGGTGCCGGCGCGCCAGTATCCCCGCAGTGAGATGGGGGCCCACCTCTTCGGCTACGTCGGCGAGGCGAGCGAGGCCGACCTGGCCAAGCCTGAATACGCCGATATCGAGCCTGGGTCCATGGTGGGGAAGGCCGGCGTCGAGCAGTCGTACAACAAGCTACTCATGGGCAAGGACGGCGATCGCCTGGTCGTCGTCAACAGCCGGGGCCGGGAAATGGGGGAAGCCAGCAAGCAGCCCCCGGTCGAGGGACGACGTGTGCAGTTGACGATCGACGCCGACGTCCAGCGGGCGACTGAAGAAGGCTTCGCTCATTTCGGCTATAACGGCGCCGCCGTCATCCTGGATCCGCGCTCGGGCGAGGTCCTCGCGTTTACGAGTCTGCCCGCCTACAATCCGAACGAGTTCGCAGGGGGCATTGACCTCGCGGATTGGAATTCGCTGCTGACCAACGACCTGAAGCCGCTCCAGAACCGCGCGCTGCAGGGCCGCTACTCGCCAGGCTCCACGTTCAAGGTTGCCGTGGCCACAGCGGCGCTCGAGGAGGGCGTGGTGACGCCCGACTTCAGGGTGTTCTGCCCAGGCGGTGCCACGTTCTACGGTCGCTACTTCCAGTGCCACCTCAAGGGTGGTCACGGGTCGGTGGACATGCGACATGCGATCGAGAAGTCCTGCAACGTGTATTTCTACACGCTCGGCAAGATGCTCGAGGTCGACCGCATCCACAAGTGGGCGTCGCTCCTCGGGCTGGGCGAGCGCAGCGGGATCGATTTGCCGAATGAGATCAAGGGTCTCGTTCCATCAACGGCATGGAAGAAGACCACACGCGAGCCGAAGTGGTACCCAGGCGAAACCATTTCCGTGTCAATCGGACAGGGGCAGGTCACTGTGACGCCGATTTCTCTGGCGGTCATGATGATGACGATTGCCAACGGCGGTACCCGCTATACACCACATGTCGTCAAGGCGGTTGACGAAGGCAGGGGCTGGGAACCGGTGCCGGCGCCGCCACCGCAGTCGACTGTCAAGATGAAGCAGTCGACGATCGACGCGCTGCACGAAGGCCTCTGGATGGTCGTGAACGCCGCGGGCACCGGCGGCCGCGCTCGCATCCAGAACTACAACGTCGCGGGCAAGACGGGAACAGCCCAGGTCATTTCGCTCGAAGGCGCCAAAGTCGCGAAGGGCAAGATGGATGTTCGTGACCACGGTTGGTTCGTCTTCTTCGCGCCACACGACAAGCCGGAGATCGCCGGGGTGATCTTCGCCGAGCACGCCGAGCACGGCTATCTCGGCGCGCCGATCGCCAAGTTCGCGATGGAGACGTATTTCGCGAAGAAGGAAGGCCGCCCGCTGCCGACGCTTCCGCCAAGGGTGGGGGCGCCCACGACCGTCGTTGCCGGAGCCCCTCCAGCAACGCCGCCGGCGGTAGCGCCGAACCTGAGTTCGGCGGCAGCTGCGGCCGTGCAGAGATAGGACGATGTTCGAACGACGGCTGTTCTTCCACGTCGATTGGCTGCTGCTCGTGGCGATCCTCGTGCTCACTGCCATCGGCGTGGGGATGATCTACAGCACGACCTACGTCCACCTCCCCGAACCCGGGCACCCCGGCCCGCAGTTCCGCACGCAGATTTACGCGATCGGCCTCGGACTCATCGCGCTGCTCGTCTGCCTCGCAATCGACTACCGGAAGCTGGCCGAGAGTTCGCTGGTCATTTACGGCGGCCTCATCGTGCTTCTGATTTATGTGCTCTTCCAGGGTTCGACGCAGTACAACGCGACGCGCTGGATTGACGTCGGGCCATTCAACCTGCAGCCGTCGGAGTTCGGCCGTGTCACGGTCGCGCTCATGCTCGCCATGTTCTTCGGCGAGAACCGCCGCGGCGCCCGCAACCCGGGCGACCTGGCGATGGCCGGCGCGTTTGCGGGCGTACCATTCTTCCTGATCGCCAGGCAACCCGATCTTGGCACGGCCGTGACTCTGATTCCGGTCTGCCTCGGCATCGCGTATCTTGCCGGCCTGCGCCTAAAGCTCATCGCAATTTTCGCCATCGCCGCGATTCTTCTGGCGCCGGTCGCCTGGAGCTTTGCGCTCAAGGACTATCAGAAAACGCGTATCACCACGTTCATCAATCCGGATCTCGACCCGCAGGGCGACGGCTATCAGCAGCGTCAGGCGCGGATCACGGTCGGGTCCGGGGGGCTGGTCGGCAAGGGGTTCATGAAGGGCACGCAAGGGCAGTACAAGTTCCTGCCCGTCGCCCACAACGATTTCATCTTCTCGGTGCTCGCCGAGGAGAAGGGGTTTCTCGGCGTGCTCGCGGCGCTGGGGTTGTATCTATTCGTGATTTTGAGATCCGTCGAGGCGGCCCGGCTCGCCAAGGACCGCATCGGCGCCTATCTCGTGGGAGGGATCATTTCGGGATTTGCGTTCCAGGTGATCTACAACATTACGATGTCGGCCGGCCTCGCGCCGGTCAAAGGTTTGACGTTGCCCCTGATGAGTTACGGGGGATCGTCGATGATAGCGACGCTTGCAGGATTCGGGCTCATCCTGAACGTCAGGATGAGACGGTTCACCAATTAGGATTTCCCGACAGCGGGACGCGGATCACGCGGATCGATAACGGGACGCGGATCACGCCGATTCCGGAATGTTTTGGTTTTGCTCATGATCGAACCCTTGTGGTTGGCGTTGACCGTCTGGCTGGTGGCCGCGTGTGCGGCGCGCCTGCTCGACGTGCGCGCCCGCCGGGTGGTCCGATCGGCAGCACATCGGAGTTTCCATGAACAAGGAGATGATCATCTCCGCGGGCGATCACGAGACGAGGGTCGCCATCCTCGAGGACGACCAGGTCGTCGAAGTTTTCATCGAGCGCGAGAAGCAGCGCGGCGTCGTTGGCAACGTCTACAAGGGCCGGGTCAACAAAGTACTGCCCGGCATGCAGTCCTCGTTCGTTGACATCGGTCTCGAGCGCGACGCCTTCCTGTATGTGTCGGAGGTCGTCAATACCGTCGAGGAGTTCGAGCGCCTTGCCGGGGACGATGAAGACGAAGCTGTCGTGGCGCTCGGGACGCCCCCAGCCGAGGCGGTGGTGGCTGCCGAGTCAGCGGATGCGGCCGACATTGGCGAGACCGTCACCGTAGCCGCCGAATCTCCTGCCGCGTCATCCGCCCCACCCAACGGGCGGCATGAACGCCGTGGCCGCGAACGCACGGGATCGGCCGGCGGGCCAGCCGCCCGAAGCGACGACCGTCCTGACGCCAAGATCGAAGACCTGCTGAAAGAGGGGCAGGACATCCTCGTGCAGGTCGTCAAGGAGCCACTCGGCACCAAGGGTGCGCGCCTGACTTCGCACGTCACCATGCCCGGCCGGTTTCTCGTGTTCATGCCAACGGTGGATCACGTGGGCGTGTCGCGGAAGATCGACTCTCGAGAAGAGCGCGGCCGGCTGCGCGGCATCGTCCGCGAGTTCCGCGAGCAGCACGGCTTTACCGGCGGCGTCATCATCAGGACCGCTGCCGGCGGCCGATCCAAGGAAGATATCGTCAGCGACCTCTCGTATTTCCACCAGATCTGGACTGAGATCCGCCAGAAGATGGAGGCGCGGCGCGCGCCTGCCGTGCTCTTCCAGGAGCAGAGCCTCGTCACCAAGCTCCTGCGCGACCTTCTGACCGACGACTACAGCGCGATTCGGCTCGACGACCCGCAGGAGTATCGCCGCGTCATTGCCCTCGTCGAGCGGATCATGCCGAACCTGCTGCCGCGGGTGAAGCTCTACACCAAGGACTATCCGATTCTCGAGGAGTACGGCGTCCAGGCCGAGATCGACAAGGCGCTACGCAGCAAGGTCTGGCTCAAGTCAGGCGGGTATCTCGTCATCAACCAGACCGAAGCCCTGGTCGCGATCGACGTCAATACCGGGCGCTACGTCGGCAAGCGCACCGGAAGGCTCGAGGACACGATCGTCAAGACGAATCTCGAGGCGGTGAAGGAGATCGTCCGTCAACTCCGCCTCCGCGATCTCGGCGGCATCGTCGTGCTCGATCTGATCGACATGGAAGAGAAGAAGAACCGGCAACGAGTCTTCCAGGAAGTCGAAAAGGAGCTTCGGAAGGACCGTTCTCCGTCGAAGGCGATTCAGGTCTCGGATTTCGGGCTGGTGATCGTCACCCGCAAGCGCGTGAAGCAGAGCCTGGAACGGCAGTTGACCGAGCCCTGTCCCTATTGCTCGGGATCAGGGTCGATCAAATCCAGCTCGACGATCTGCTACGAGATCATGACCGAATTGAAGAAGATCGGATCGGAACTCGATGGGCACGGCGTGATCGTCCGCGTCAATCCAGACATCGCGCGCGCGCTCAAGGAGGAGGAGCCGGCGCTCCTGCGCGACCTTCAGCAGTCGCTTGGAAAGGCAGTCACCATCACGCCTGACGTCCACCTGCACCACGAGCAGTTCGACGTCATGGCGACTTAAGAGCGGTTCAGAGTTCATGGTTCATGGTTCATGGTTCTGAACGCTGAACCTTGAACCCTGAACCTTGAACCCTGAACCAGCTGACTACAGTCCGGAAGCGCCGCCCGCGGACGGCAGGTAGATCAGGTAGTGGTTGCCCGCTTTGTTGAACCACACCCGTACGTAGTCGTTCCCCTTGAGCGTCTGAACCTTCGAGCCGCCGGATGGCGGGGGCGGGTCCTTGACGACCATCTTCACTTCCGCCTGCGGGACGATGCTGACGACCTCGCGTCCTTTGACCGTGCCGCCCTGGACGAACTCGACCCAGCGCTCGAGCTTTTCGCTCACGCCTACTGCTGCGGGGCCGGCTTCCTGGGCTGTCAGGCGGACGGTGTAGGAGCCGGCGGCGAGAGGCTTGCCGTCAGCTGACACGCCCTTGGGCAGCCGAACCGAGCCGAGGGCCAGGTCGCCCGCGGGTGCCGCGGCTTCCGCTGCCTGCGGTGGCTGCGTATTCGGCGCCTTGTGCTGTGCCAGTGCCTCACTGACGCACAGCGACCCCGCCAGCGTCACGCTCGCAACGCTCACCAGAACGCACTGTTTCTTCATAGCGATACTCTCCTGCGACCGGCCTTCAGTCGCGGCCTCGGCTAGCGCGGGGAGGTCCCGCACGACCTGAGCAATTATATCGGCATTCCACGACCCAGACTCCACAGCCAGGAGCAAGGCCAGTGCCAGAGCTGGCTAGCTGCTCAGCTTGGGTTTTCATTGAGAATCTGAGCGATTCCGCAGGAAGGGTAGCACCCGGCCTACATAGCTGTTGTGAAAACCAACAGCTGAATGTCGTGGTCGCCCACGAAGCGAGCAATCGCGGAAGACTCACCGTTTGGTGATGAGGATCGTCCCGGAGAAGGTGGTGAGCTCGAGAATCGCTCCGCCGCCGCTGCCTGCCGTCCCGCGCAGCGCGCGATTTCGCCGGCCGCTTTGGCCGCCGGTCATGGTGACCGGGATGTCCGTGTTGATCGACCCGCTGAACGAGCTGGCTTCGACCTGGAACCCCGCTCCCGCGGGAACCGCGAGGCGGATGTTCCCGGAGTGAGACGTGAACTCGTAACGCCCATTCGGCTGGAGGTCACCAGCGAAGGTGATGTTTCCGCTAATCGCCTGCGCGTCCATCCGCTCGGCCGAGACGTCCTCGATCTGGACGTCGCCACTGACCGAATTGAGCGCCACGCTCTTGGCAGTCAACTTCCGCAGTCGCACCGTGCCGCTGATGGTACCCGCTTCGAGCGCACCATCGATGGTTGTGTCGGCCAGCTCGATGTCGCCGGAAATCGACCGGCCATTCACGACCCGGCCGGCGTTGGCGATACGAACGGTGCCGCTGATCGACTCGAGCGTCAGGCCGCCGCGGATGTCGCGCGCGCTGATGTCGCCGGAGATCGACTTGGCGATGATCCGCGTGCCTTCCGGCGCGGCAACGGTGTAGCTGACCGACACGTTGATGTTCCGCCGATTGTTGCGCCGTGCCTCGTTACTGTCAGGATAACGGGTACGCGCCTCCGCGCGCGTGCCGCGTTCCGTGATCTCGACCTGCACGAGTGGAAGCATGGCCCGCGCCTCGTCGGCCGAGGCGCCGTGCGCGGTCTTCACCACCTCGATCGACGCGGTGGTCCCGCCGCCGCGCGTGATCAGGATGTCGCCCGAAATGTTAGACAACTCGATTTCGCCGTTCGCGCCGACGTTGACGGTACGGGTGAATCGCTCGGTCTGCGCTTCACGCTCTTCGGTACGACGCTGGCGCGACTGCTCTGCGCCCTCCGTTGCCGAGACGTGCCGGATGATAGAGCGATGCCGGACGACTCGCTCCTGCGCGACGGCCGTTGCCGCGACCGTAGACACGAGCGTGACGATAATCAGACTGCGCATCATGACTTGTTCGCGCCCTCAACGACTTGTGCGACGCCAGCGGCGTTGCCCTTCCGCATTTCGTTCATCAACGTAATCGTGTCCTGTAGTAGTGAGATTTTGCGCTGCAATGCTTCGAACAGGCTGTTGCGGGCGGCGACGTTCTGCGGCTCTTTCTGCAACGCGTCGCTGCTCTCCGTGATCGCCTGATCCAGGATCTGCAAGTTCCGGTCGAGCGTGCCGGTCATGTCGGTCGGCAACGCCTGATCCTCCGAGCCAAGGCCCTCTTTCAGCTTGGCCACACCGCTCTGCAGCAGCCGCTCTGCCTTCCGCAGGTCCTCTACACCACTTTGGACGGCATCGGCGCCGGCGGCGTTGCCCTGCTCGGTGGAGGCGGGGCCCGTCGTCGATCCAGTGAACTGCGGCAACAGCAGCAGCAACGACGCGCCGACGGCCAGTACGAGCGCGGCGGCGACGCCGAGCCACAGTGGTTGGCGAAGCTGCCGGTGCCGGGTCTCGACTGGTGCCAACCGGTCCTGGACGCGGCCCTCCTGGCGCAGGCGTCCGGCAACCTGCAGCCAGACGTGATCGGGCGGTACTGGCTCGTCGAGCGTGTCGGCGAGCTCGCGAATGCGACGGAGATCGTTCGCGAGCGCGCGGCAGGCGTCGCACTGATCGAGATGCTGTTCGAGCTCGGCGACGCGGATCGGTCCCAGCGTGCCGTCAACCAGCGCCTGGATGTCGTCGTGAGATCTCGTGCAGTTCATCCTCGTGAGCCCGCGCGGGACAAGAGGGCCCGCAGCCGCATTCGCGCCTTGTGGACCTGAGATTTCGACGTGCCTTCCGCGATCCCCATGATCTCGCCGACCTCCTGATGTTCGAGGCCTTGCACATCGTGCAGCACGAACGCCGTGCGGCAGCCTTCCGGAAGTTGAGCGATCGCGCGTTCGAGATCCATCTTCGTCACGGCCCGTTCCGCGAGTCCATGGCTGCTGGCATCGGGCAGCGCCGGGTCATCGGCAAGGGCGTCGGTCATGTGAATCGCGCGTCCCGTCCGGCTCCGAAGGTAGTCGAGGCACAGGTTGACGGCCAGCCGGTACAACCACGTGCCGAGCGCCGACTCCCCACGAAAGCTGTCCAGCTTCCGATGCGCCGAAAGGAAGATCTCCTGGAGCATGTCTTCCGCGTCGGCTGGGTTTCCCAGCATTCGAACCGCGAGGCCGTACAACTTCCTCGAGTGCGCCCGGTACACCTCGTCGAATGCGCCCAGGTCGCCCTGTCGGCAACGCTCGACGAGCGCCAGGTCGTCCTGCCGAGAAGGGCCCCCGGTGAATCTTGTCACGTTAGACGACACAGGCACCTGACGGCGTTGCCGTCACTTTCTTCGTTTTCGGCCTATTTCTGCCACCGCCGGGCCTGAAACTCGCGGATCCGGTTGCCCGAGACCAGGATTCCCTCGGCTCTGAGCAGCGCCCGTTTCATCTCGAGGCGTCCGCCGTATCCGCCGAGCTGCCCACCGGCGGCAATGACCCTGTGGCAAGGGACGTCCCGGGCCGAGCACTCGCGCATGATGTTGCCGACCGCTCGGGCCGCCCGGGGCCGTCCGGCGGCGGCCGCCACGTCGCCGTAGGTAGCGACGCGACCGGCTGGGATGCGGCGGACGGCGGACAGGACGCGGCGGACGAAGACGCTCATCGCAATGCTGAGTTCTGAATGCTGAATGCTGAAGTGAATTCTGAATTTACTTCAGCATTCAGCACTCAGCATTCAGCATTGCGCTAAAACAGGATCCTGATCCCCCCGCCAGCGTACACCCCGCCGGCGTCCACCGAGACGGTCCGGCCGCCCGGCGCGTCCAGATCGACCGACGTCCGAGCGAATCGCACCAGCCCACCGACGCCAAAGCGGCGATTGAACATCCACATCACATCGGCCCCGACGTTGAAGGCCGGCGCCGACCCCTTCTCTCGGCTCGTCTGCGCGGACGCGAATGTCGCCGTGTCGTACGGGAAGGTTTCGGTAATCGTGACCTCGGTCACCAAATCCTGCTCGACGGTGAAGAAAGACGGCCCGCCCGACAGCACGACGCGCAGCCGGCCGTTGGGCCCGCCAGGATAGACGAGATACATCGCCTGTACGTGCACGGCGGTTTCCGTTCGTGTCACGCCGGCTGCGTCGCCGGCGACGGCTCGCGGCTGGTTGAAAAAGAACGGGTGCGGAACGCTCGACATCGTGCTCGCGCTGTCGCTCCGCGTGAAATATGAGACGGCGACGCCCGCCGCGAGGTTCTTCCACAGCCGGTAACCCCCGCCCGCGTCGAAGACGAAACCGCCCTGCACGGGATAGTCGACCTCGGTTGAACCGGTCTCGAGGTTGCGCTCGAATTCGAACCGATCGCTGACGTCGTTGGTCGTCGTTTGGAAGGCGCCGTTGACGCTGATATGGACACGCTCGGGCCAGTTCTGGGCGACGGCCGGCGACGAGACCGAGATGACCAGACCGACGGCGACCAGGCAGACAGCCAGGGCACGATGAGCACGATGATGCGATGCACACGATGAATTCACTCTGGCTTCGTTCATCGTGGCCATCGTTTCATCGTGTCCATCGTGAATGACGTACGTGGGTTTGGTCCCGACAACGAGCCTCCTCAATTCACACCTACTGCTGTCCAGCCTTGCGTTATCGCGCGCTCGGCGTTGCTGTTGGCGCTGAACAGGTCCCTGGCGGCCTGGATGGTCGCCGCACGCGCGACGGCGAAGGTCGCGTTCGCCGGCAGCATCTGCGTGAATGCGCGGTAGAACACGCGCTCGATCTGCTCGCGATTGGCCGCGCCCACGCCCTGCACCGACAGCCCCGACGTCCGGTTGGTGCCGCCTTCGATCGCCAGGTAGTAGACCTGATTCGGAATGCCGGAGTTGATGTGGACGCCGCCGTTGTCGGCCGTGCCGGTGAAGCGTCGTGAGTAGTGGTCGGGATCACCGTAGGCTTGCGGATCGGCCATCGATCGAATTCCGCCCGGCCGAAAGACGTCTTCGCCGATCAGGTAGTCAGCGCGCAAATTGCCGCTGCCCGGCTGCTGAAAGTAAAACTCGGCCGACGTGCCCATGATGTCCGAGAACGACTCGTTGAGCGCGCCCGATTCGTTCTGGTAAATCAAGCCAGACGAATAATCGGTCACGGCGTGCGTCAACTCGTGCGCGACGATATCGAGCGCGCCCGACAGGAAGTCGACGGTCTGGCCACCGGCAGTGAACCCTGCCGGCAACCCCACGCCGTAGACCATCGCGCCGACGCCCGAGTCGTAGAAAGCGTTCGTGAAGAAATCGTCCGGAACCGCTGGGTTGAAGATGTCCAGCCGTCTCGCCGGATGGACGATGCTGACGATTGGACGATTGTTGTTGTCGAGCCCGCGGCGGTTGAAGCGCTTGAAGTAGTAATCGTAGGTCCAGCCCGCATACACGTGCGCGTCCACAGTGGCGCTGTC
The DNA here is from genome assembly GCA_963773005.1 of uncultured Acidobacteriota bacterium. Lineage (GTDB taxonomy): Bacteria > Acidobacteriota > Vicinamibacteria > Vicinamibacterales > 2-12-FULL-66-21 > DATBJJ01. The sequence continues at coordinate 1,138,137 of CAVYZR010000003.1, read as the reverse complement.
GGTCCAGTTGTTGTCGGCATCTGCCGCAAGATCGTTGGCCGACAGCTGAATGACGCCGTTCAGGTAATTGAGCGTGCGCGTAAAGTCGCCGCGCATGTCGTAGCTGTTGAGTGCCGGCGGACGCAGCCGATCGGTGGTCACGAACTGTCCGCCGCTCGGCGACACGCTGACCTTCTTCACGTCGCCCAACACGCCCTGCCCGCGCCCGACGGCACTCTGCGCCTTGAGGTCGCTGAACTCGAACGCCACGCTGCCATCGCGCGCATCGACGAAGTACTCACGGATGTCGCCGCCGGCCGCGGCGCGCACGCGCCACGTCAGCAGGTAGTCGCCGTCCCGCGGCAGGATGACGAGTTCCGGCACGCGTCCGATCTCGACGCCGGCGCGCGCTTCGATGATCTCCCGCGCCCGGCCCGCTTCGATGGCCGGCGAGGTCTCGACGTCGATGCCCTCGTAGACGTTGCCGAACGCCGACACGACCTGCCCGCCGTTCAACTGTTCCGCCACGTCCGCGCCGAAAACCCGCACACCGCGATGGTATTGGTCGTAACGCTCGTGCGTCCGGCCGGCGACCAGCAGGTCGTCGCGGCGTGTGCGCAGCCGCAGGTCGCCCGACCGCCGCAAGCCGTCGACGCGCGGCGCCCACGTGCGCAGCTCCCCGGCCGTCGAGGCGGTGATCCTCACGTGTGCCCTCGGCGGCTGTTGCGCGGTCGCTGGAATCAGCCAGAGCGAACACGCCGCGAACGCGGCGGTCGCTGCGACGGCAGGGCGCCACGCAGTCCTCCACGTCGTCCGCGACGGGGTCCGCGACGGGGTCCTCGACGGGGGGACCCGATGAAATCCGTACATGAAACCTCCAGGGGGAGCCGTTTGGGCAGGCGGGGCAAGCCCGTCAATTTTACTCGATCGCGGCCTTGAGGACCCGCCCATCAGTCTTTGCGATCTTGACCTTGGCGACGTGGGCGAGGGTTGGCATCAAGTCGGCTGGTGTGGCGGGCTGGGTGTAGCGTCCCGCGCGCACTGAGTTCCCGAAGAAGAGCACCGGCACGCGCTGGTCGTACGCGTACTGCGTCCCGTGTGTGGTGACCGCCGTCGACATGAGCCAGTTTTCTTGCGGAGCGATGATGATGTCGCCGCTTCGGCCGAGATTATGGCTGAGCGCGGCAGCCCGAAACTCCTTGTCCTTCGAGGAGCGCGCCGATCTGGTCGCGAGATCAGGCCCCCAGAACGCGAACTTGATTCCCGGCACCGATCGCAGTGCCGCCAGTGACGCTTCGCGCAACGTTTTGTCATTCGCGAGCCGCGTGCGCGCCACGTCGTCGAGGTAGATATTCGTGTAGGCCGACGAGAGGACGTGGGGACCCTTGCCGAGCGCTGGCTCGAGGGCGGTTTCGAGCGCCGTCGCGACTGCCTTGCTGGCGACGCGCCCGCCGCCGACCTGCTCGGGAATCTCGGCGACACCGTGATCGGCGCTCAACCCAAGGATGTAGTTGCCAGCTCCGACCCTCGAATCGAGGTGGTCGAGCAGCTTGCCGATCGTTCGGTCGAGCCTGACGAGGACGTCCTGGATCTCGTGGCTGCGCGGCCCATAGACGTGTCCGATCCCGTCAACAGCCGAGAAACTCACGCCGAGGAAGTCGACGGTCGATCCCTGGCCGAGCTGCAGCGCATCGATCGACGCCTCGGCCATCCGCTCGAGGTATTCGTCGGCGTAGGGCGACCGCTGCCACCGCGCGTAGAAGTCTTCGGGCTTTCCGCCGGCAACAGCAAGGGGATGCGGGAACGACCCGGACCATCCGGTCACCTTGCCTTCGCCGGTCATTTCATCCTGGCCCTGGTAAGCGGAGAGCGGCAGCGTGCGTTCCCAGACTCGCTCGGCATCAGCCGTCAGCGGGTTGGCATCGATGAACGACTTCAAGAAGGGGACGGGCTCTTTCGTGAACGCGCTCGATGTCGTCCAGCCACCCCGATCGTCGAACCAGACGACGGCGGTCGCTCTGTGGCCGGTGAGCGTGACCGCCGATCGCGGCTTCAGTGACAGCGCGACGCTGCGACCGCCTCGATCCATGACCTGTTCACCGATCGCCGGGACGAGCATCAGCTTGCCGCTGTCTCCCTGGATCGGCGAGAGGTTGTTATAGCTGATTTCGGTGACGGTCGGGTCGTCTGTGCAGTACGGAGACTTGCCCGTCTTCGGATCGAACCAGTTGTTCAGGATCATCCCGTGACGGTAGGGGAACGATCCGGTGCCGATCGTCGAATGTCCGGCACAGGTGATCGTGTTCAGGTACGGGTAGGCGGCCTCAGTGAACCAGGCGCCTTCACGGACCAACCGCGCGAGACCGGCCGAGTAGTTTGCGGCATACCACTGCAGGTAGTCGGCGCGCATCTGATCGACGACCAGGATCACGATGAGTTTCGGCGCCGGCTTGGTCTGAGCCGACACGTGGCGCGCGGGAGAGCCGAGCGCGACGGCTGCGGCGCAGGCCGCCGCGAGCGTCAGCCGGACGGATCGCGCGATTGACTGAGTTCCCGCGGTTCGAGTCTTCGAGGAACGGGACGTCAGCTGGTTTGCCTTTGGATCGGTCATCGTCGAAGGATCGGGAGATAGCACAAGGCACCAATGAACACATCGTAGGTCGCGCAGCCGATGAGATACCAGCGTGGCGCGATCGAATCCGGCAGCCAGCCGGGGCGATGGGCGACGTCGAGAACCGCATGGGCGGCAAACGCCAGGGCTAGGACCGTCAACGCGTGTCGAGGGTCGCGCACCAGCGTGGACGCCGCGAGGACGAGAAACCCGACCGCGAACGCGACGTCGAAGCCAACGCCCTGCTGCGCCTCGTGAGCGACGGCAAAACCGATGTAGACGCCGGCGGTCAACGCGAGCAGCAACGCGGCGAACTGCCCGAGCCGAAGCTCCGAGACGAGACGGTCGGGCGAGGCCGGGGGAATCTGCGACGTGCGGACGGCATGCCACGCGAACCCGATCGCCAGCCCGCCCGCCGCCATCGCGACCGTCCGCAACGCCTCAGTCACGAAGAGAAGTATAGCTGGAGGTCCCGCGACGACATTACGCGCGCGCCACGTCGATGAAATTCAGCGGGTCGATCCCGTAGGGTGCGGGATCGAGCGGCGACAGGATGCTGTCGAGCGGCGAGCCGTCCGGCGCCCGTTCCCAGAGGTTGCGCTCGAGCGGTGCGTCGTAGCGGGCGCCGTCCGGACCGAACAGCACCTTGACCCGTGGCCGATACGGATCGGGCGCGTGCACCCGTGTGACGACAGCGATCGACTCTGACGCCAACTTGACCAATGTCCCCGGCGGATAAATGCCCAGCAGTTGCACGAAGCGGCGGACGAGCTGCGCATCGAAATGCGCGCCGTCATCTTTCTTGAGCACTGCGAGGACTCGGTCGGTCGGGAACGCCTGCTGGTAGGCGCGCTGTGACCGCATCGCGTCGTAAACGTCGGCAATACTGCAGATCATGGTCCCGAGGTTGAGCGCGGCGCGTTTCGCGCCCTCCGGATAGCCGGTGCCATCGAGCCGCAGGTGGTGCTCGAAGGCGACGACCGGCGCGAGAATCGGCATCTCTGGCGTCCGGCGGAGGATCTCGGCGCCCTCCATCGGGTGCCGGCGCATGATGACGAACTCCTCGTCGGTGAGCCGTTCCGGCTTCTGAAGGATTTCTTTCGGCGTTCGGACCTTGCCGATGTCATGCATCAATGCCGAGAGGCCGAACTCGCGCAGGAGGCGCCCTTCGATGCCGAGCGCGCGCGCCTGGCCCATCGTCAGGATCGACACGTTGACCATGTGGGTGAACGTGTAATTGTCGTAGTTGCGCATCGCCGTGAGCGCGACGAGCGCCGTGCGGTTCTGGGTGACGGCGTCGGCCAGACCTTCGACGGCGTGAAGCGCCGCGGGAACGTCCGGCTTGCCCTCGACGGCCGCGCTCTCCCACGCGGTTTCGGCTGCGGACACGGCAGTCGTGTAGAGCTGCCGGATTGCGGCCATGTCGCTCGCGATCCCGTCGCGCCCCGGCTCCTCGGACGTGATTCGTCCCAGCCGGATGTGCGGGAAGCGCCAGGTTGGTTCCGGCCCACCGCCCTTGGTCGGTAGCTTGGCAACGCCGAGCATCAGGCCGACGACTTCTTCCGGCGTCACGCCGCGCTCGAATGAGATGCGCTCGACTTTGTTGGCGAGCAGCCGGTCGATCAGGTCCTTCATGCCGCTGCTGGCTTTGGGCAGCGGCGTATCGGCCACGACGAACTCGTTGTCGACGATGCCGACGGTGATTGACGATTGCTGTTGCTGGAGCGTTTTGAGCGCGCTGAGGAGGCCTTCGACATTGCGCCCGAGCAACGGGTGATCCGCGGCGTAGAGCTGCGCCGCGCGGGTGCCGGACGCAAAGCGGCGGAGCAGTTCGTCGTAGAGCGGCAGGCGGCCGGCGGGTTCAGTGGTCATGCCGTTATGCCGCTCCCGCGAGCTCTGCTTTGGCGGCGCTTCGTGCGCCGGGCGCGCCGCTCGCCGCCGCCTCGCGCAGGGCATCCATCGCGCCGACCGTGCCGATGCGGTGGAGCGCGTGGGCCGCGGCCGTTCCGTACTTCCGGTTAGCGAAGATGGTCCACCAATGCCCGGTGTGTAACGCCACCTTGAGGGCTTCGATTGCGTCGACGCCTCCGTACGCGCCGAGGGCCTCGATCGCGGTGAGGTAGAGCTGCGGGAATCGCCCACGATCCATCTGCCGCACGAGGTAACTGTAGAGCGGTGCCGCGCGTTGATCCCGCATCTTCAGAACCTCGCCGAGCAGCGTCGCGCGGGCAGCCCCCTTGGCATTCGTCAAGGCGGTGAGCAGAATCACGGCAGCCTCTTTCGAACCGTTCAACATCAAACCCTGCACGGCTTCCCGCTGCACGAGCGGTTCGGCGTCGGCGAGGAGCGGAACGAGCTCCTTGAGACCCTCGGCGCCGCCGAATTCGCGCAACAGGAACGCCGCCGTGCGGCGCATCTCCCAGCTCTTCGCGTTCAGCATCGGCCGGACGGCTTCCGCGCCGCGCGGGCCGAAGCCGACGAGCACGTCGCGCAGACGCTTCCGCGCCCGTCCGTCCTGTTCCGCCGCCAGGACCTCGGCGAGCGGCGCGATGATCGACGGGCCGATCGCGTGGCAGACTCTCTTGAACCGTTCGTAGTTGTCGTCGTCGGCGGTCCGCAGGTGCGGCGCGACGTGTTTCATCAGCGAGCCGCGCGCGAATCGATCGAGTGCGGCGGCCGCGTGCGGCCGGCGGAACGGGCTCGGGTTGCCCTGCTCGATGACGGTCTCGATCAAGCTCCACGCCGGGTCGAAGTGGCCGACGCGCACGAGGTCGTCGGCATGTGTCACGACCGTGTCGGCGACGTCGCGCCAGCGCGACGGGTCGGTCTCGATGCGCAGAAGGTCGGTCAGGAGCGCTTGATCGAGACTGCGCAGCGACGCATCGCTGACTGTCGACAGCCACCCCGCAATCCGTTCGGGGGGATCGTCGCTGACCTTTTCGACGTCGACCGGCAGCGTGCGGGCGTGGGAGAGCTCGCGCGCGTAGTCGTCCGAGACGTAGCGCGCGTCGGTATACGACGTCAGCATCTGCTCGACGCCATTCCAGAGGCCTTTGAACTCCTCCTGGTCCTGTTCGCGCGCCAGCTCGGAGGCCGCGACCTCCTCCCGCGCCAGCGCGAGCAGCTGGCGCTGGCGGTCGAATTCCGGCACGAGTGCCCGGAAGGCGTGCGCGAGCCGTTCGGACGCGCCACGCTCGGCGACCACCGAATCGGCGACGAACCCTGCCACCGACGCGTCGCTCATGCTTTCGATGAGCGCGCTGACCACGTTGACGCTGCCGGACATGGCTTCAGGACGTTGCCGCTCGGCGAGGAGCGAGATCATCGCCTCGACCGACAGGTGCCTGGCGCCTCGTCCGAACTGCTCGAAGATGGTGTTCAGTTGCTGCGGGTCGGTGCGGCCGACGTAGTCGACGAGCCCCCGCACGATGTTGAGGAGCGCCGCCGTCTGAAGCTCGACGCCCTGAGGGCTCTTGGCGGCGGTTTCCTCCAGCCGCTGCATCAGCTGTTCGAGCTTGGACGAGTCCTGAATGATGTCGATGACCGCGCGGATCGCCGCATCGTCGACGGTCAGCGTCGGCCCGGACATCGCGGCCTCGATAATCGAGTCGATCGTGGCCGCGAGGCCTTGCTTTTCGCGCAGGACCTCGGCGTAGTCGATTTCGCCGATTTCGAGACTCGGACCGCCGCCGGTGGCCCAGAGCCTGGCGATACCGCCATCCGCGCGGACTTCCTCGGGGCTGCGCGCGAGCAATAGGAGCATCGTCCGCCACGAATCGACGCTGGCGCCGGCGTTGAGGGTCAGGCGCCCGATCAGGTGGCGGTGAAGGAGTGCGGCGAGCTCCGAGACCGCCGGATCGGGCTTGGCCATCTTCGCGCCCTCGATCAACAGGCCATCGGAGAGCACCTGGACTTTGTACGGGCCGGCGTCGGTCAGCCGGGCGCTCGCCTGTTCGAGCCGTGACAGGGACACCGCGATAGCCGGGTGACCACCCGGGTAGAGCGAAACCGCGCGTGCCGCTGCCTTGCAGACACGCGCGAACTCGGCCAGACGACCGGCGGCGTCCGGCGCGAGCAGGGGAATGGCGGGGGACTCGGACATCAACGACTGGCCGGAATTCTAGCAAATTCCAATATAGTAGAGGCCGCTTTTGGCGGGCCAAGCCTCTCACCATGCGCGCGGTCGATCTGATACGGCAGAAACGGGATGGTGGCGTGCTCGATCGCGCCGCCATCGACTTCTTCATTGCCGGTGTGACGAACGGGACGCTTCCCGACTACCAGACCTCGGCGCTGCTGATGGCGATCCTCCTGCGGGGGATGACGCCTGACGAAACAGCTGGGCTCACCGACGCGATGGTGCGATCGGGCGTGCGAGTCAGCTATCCAGGCTTGCCGGGAACTCCCGTCGACAAACACAGCACCGGTGGCGTGGGGGACAAGACCTCGCTCATCCTCGCGCCCCTCGCGGCGGCCTGCGGCGCCTACGTGCCGATGATGTCCGGGCGTGGTCTCGGCCACACCGGCGGCACGCTCGACAAACTCGAAGCGATCCCTGGATTTCGCACGGGGTTGTCGCTCGATGAATTGAAGGCGGCAGTGGCATCGGTCGGCTGCGCGCTGATTGGACAGACGTCGGAGATCGCCCCTGCCGATCGCAAGCTGTATGCGCTCAGGGACGTGACCTCGACGGTCGAGAGCATTCCGCTCATCTGTGCCTCGATCATGAGCAAGAAGATCGCGGAAGGCATTGGCGGACTCGTGCTCGACGTCAAGACGGGCACCGGCGCTTTCATGAAGACGAGGGAGGCCTCGCGCGCGCTGGCCGAAGCGCTCGTCGGGATCGGCCGGGCGGCTGGGGTGCGGACCGAGGCGCTCATCACGCGCATGGACGCGCCACTTGGTCGCGAGGTCGGGAACGCCAGCGAGGTCATCGAGTCGATTGAAACGCTCAAAGGGGCTGGACCCGCCGAGCTGGAGCAGTTGTCGGTGCTGCTCGCCGCGCGGATGCTCGTCGTCGCCGGCGTCGCGAGCGATGATGCCGACGCGGAGACCCGCGTCCGCGCCGCGATCAAGTCGGGGACGGGGGTCGAGAAGCTCCGGCAGATCATCGAGCATCAGGGCGGCGATCCGCGCGTGATCGACGACTACGCCCGGTTGCCGTCAGCGCCCGACGTCGAGGTCGTGACGGCGCCGCGGAGCGGATTCGTGACTGGGCTCGAAGCCGAAAAGGTGGGCCGCGCCGCCGTCGCGCTTGGCGCCGGCCGCGAACGGCTCGAGGACGTCATCGACCATGGCGTCGGGATCACGGTGGTGGCGGCGCCGGGTACGGGCGTGCGGGCTCGAGACGCAGTCCTGCAGATTCGCCACCGTGGTGGCCGTGGTCTCGAGGTGGCGCGAACACTCCTGAGAGAGGCCGTGCAGATTGGGGACGTCGCGCCCGCCACGCAGCCCATTGTCGTCGATCGCGTATGAGGGCGTTGGCCGCGACGCATGAACCCTGAACCGTCAACCCTGAACCCGGATCGAACTCACCAATAATGTCCGACGCACACAGTCCTGCTGATCGCGCCCCGTTGAAGCGCGTCCCCTACGATTCGAGAGACCTCACCGTCCTCGGGGCCGCCGCCGCCGGCGCCGCGGTCTGCGCGCTCATCGCGCAGTTTGGCGGTGTGCCCCGGCTGCAGCCGCTTGTCGGCCTGATCGTCATTATGGCGGTGGCCTACGCCCTGTCGACGAACCGGCGTGCCATCGATCGGCGCACCGTCGCCTGGGGCCTTTCCCTGCAGGTGATCTTTGCGCTGCTCGTGCTGAAGACTGCCATCGGCCAGGAGATTTTTCAGCGGCTCGGCGCGGCCGTCAATCGGCTGCTGAATTTTGCCTTCGTCGGTTCGAGCTTCGTGTTCGGGCCGCTCGGCGACAAGGAGGTCTGGCCGCGCATCATGACGACGGTGCTCGGTGCCGAGGGCGCCCGCTACGGGGTCGTGTTCGCGTTTCAGGTGCTGCCGACGATCATCTTCATTGCCGCCCTCTTTGCCATCCTCTATTACTTCGGCGTCATGCAAGTGATCGTGCGATTGTTCGCATTGATGATGCGGCGGGTGATGAAGGCCTCTGGCGCCGAATCGCTGAACGTGGCGGCGAGCATCTTCATGGGGCAGACCGAGGCGCCGCTGACGATCCGTCCGTTTCTGCCGCGGATGACCGAGTCCGAGCTGATGACGGTCATGACGTCGGGAATGGCGCACATCTCCGGCGGCATCATGGCCGCCTACATCCTCTTCGGGATCGAGGCGAAGCACCTGCTGACCGCCGTCATCATGACCGCGCCAGGCACGCTGATGATGGCCAAGATCTTCGTGCCCGAGACCGAGCAGCCCGACACGATGGGGATGGTGAAACTGCAGATCGAGCGGACTGACGTCAACGTCATCGACGCCGCCGGGCGCGGCACCAGCGAGGGCTTGTCGCTCGCGTTGAACGTTGGCGCGATGTTGATCTCGTTTCTTGCGCTGGTGGCGCTGGTCAACGCACTGCTCGGGCTCGCCGGGTTGAGCCTGCAACAGATTTTCGGCTGGGTGTTTGCGCCGATCGCCTGGAGTATGGGAGTGCCATGGCAGGACGCGCCGACGATCGGCAACCTGCTCGGGACCCGGATGGCGCTCAACGAGTTCGTCGCCTACTCGCAACTGGGACCACTCAAGGCATCGCTCGACCCGAGGTCGTTTACGATCGCGACGTTTGCGCTGTGCGGCTTCGCCAATTTCAGCTCGATCGGCATCCAGATCGGCGGCATCGGCGCCCTCGCGCCGACGCGCCGTCACGATTTGGCCCGGCTGGGCGTGCGCGCGATGCTCGCCGGCACCCTGGCCAATTTCGTGACCGCCACCATCGCCGGCTTCCTGCTGTGAGCGGGGACACTCAACCTTGACTGTCCCCGGGGACACTCAACCGGGACAGTCCCCGGGGACACTCAAGGTTGAGTGTCCCCGGAGGCGAACGGGGGACGAAGATTTTGCGTACTGATAGCGACGGCTACTTTGACTCGATAGAGACCGCGGCGGCGTGGATCAGGGCGCGGACGGATCCGGCGCCGGAAGTCGCTATCGTGCTCGGGTCGGGCCTCGGCGACTTCACCTCCGCGATCGGAGCGGCGACGACATTTGATTACGCCGCCATTCCGCACTGGCCGGCGTCGGCCGTTGTCGGCCACGCAGGACGACTGGTCATTGGCACCGTCGCCGGCAAGCGCGTCGCGGCGCTGTCGGGCCGCGCGCATTTCTACGAGGGCCACACCCTGCGGACCGTGACGTTTGCGACCCGCGTCATCGGCAGCCTTGGCGTGCCGACGCTCATCCTGACCAACGCCGCTGGTGGCATCAACCTGACGTTCAAGCCCGGAACGCTGATGCTGATCGACGACCACATCAACCTGATGGGCAGCAACCCGCTCGTCGGCCCGAATCTGGATCGCGTCGGGCCGAGATTTCCCGACATGTCAGAAGTCTACGCCAAACGGCTGCGGCTGCTCGCGGGTGACGCCGCTCGCGCGCAGGGGCTGGCGCTTGTCCACGGCATTTACGTCGGGCTGCACGGACCGAGCTACGAGACGCCGGCCGAGATCCGGTACCTCCGGACGATCGGCGCCGATGCCGTGGGGATGTCGACGGTCCCGGAAGCGATCGTGGCGCGTCACATGGGCGTTGACGTGCTCGGCATCTCCTGTATCACCAACATGGCAGCCGGTGTCCTCCCGCAGCCGCTCGTCCACGACGAAGTCATGGAGGTTGCCCGGCGCGTCCGCGCCGAATTCTGCACGCTCCTGGAGGGTATCGTTGGGCGACTCTGACAACCGATCGCCGAAGCCGACGTGGCCGAAGGTCGAACGGCGGAGTCACCTCGAACGCCGCGTCGAGCGGAGTGGCCACCCTCCACGGCGAACCGGGCAAGACCACGACGATCTCGAGGTGCGAACGCCGCGTTCGATGAGGCGCGACGAACGTCGGTCAGGACGCGACCGGCGCGACGACTCGGCCTGGCGGTCCGTTCCGCTCGAGATGACGATCGCCACGGAGACCGACCTTGCAGAGGCCCTCGTCGCTGCTGCGACGCTCGCGCGCACGCGCGCCCAAGCTCGCTACTCAGGATTCAAGGTTGGTGCCGCGCTCGAAACGAGCGACGGCGACGTCGTCACGGGCTGCAACGTCGAGAACGCGACCTACGGCCTGACGCTGTGCGCCGAGCGAGTCGCGCTCGTCAAAGCGCTGTCCGAAGGATTCGCCGTCTTCACACGCATCGTTGTCGTCGCCGACACGGAGACTCCGACGCCGCCGTGCGGGTCCTGCCGCCAGCTCCTCTGGGAGTACTGCGGCGACATCGACGTGATCCTCGCCAACCTGGAGGGGATTACGTCGACGCTGCGGCTGTCGACGCTGCTGCCGATGCCCTTCGATGCGAGGCTGTTAGAATAGAACCGCGGACAACACGGACAACACAGATCTCACATGCTTCCAACCATCGACTGGCAGGGCGACACCATCGTCATGGTCGATCAGCGCAAGTTGCCTGGTCAGGAAATCTACGTGCGGTGCCGGACGGCGCAGGAAGTCGCGCGCGCGATTCGAACGATGATCATCCGTGGTGCGCCGGCAATCGGCGTCTCGGCGGCGATGGGCATCGCGCTTGGCATGCAGCGCAGCACGGCGAAGGGCACCAAGCAGTTCGCCGTCGAGTTCCAGAAGACGTGCGACATGATGGCGGCGACCCGGCCGACGGCGGTCAACCTGTTCTGGGCGATCGACCGCATGAAGCGGGTCTTTGCCGAGGCTGCGCAGGCCGGGCAGTCGACCGAGGAGATCGCCAATCGGCTCGAGCGCGAAGCGCGCCTGATCCACGACGAAGACGTAGCGAGTTGCCGGACGATGGGCGGCTTCGGCGCCGATGTCGTGCCCGACGGCGCGCGCGTGCTGACGCACTGCAACGCTGGAGCTCTGGCGACGGCCGGCTACGGCTCGGCGCTCGGCGTGATTCGCGCCGCCGTCGAAAAGGGGAAGCGCGTCGCGGTGTTCGCAGACGAGACCCGACCGTTTCTGCAGGGCGCGCGGTTGACCGCGTGGGAGCTGGTGCGAGACGGCATCGACACGACGGTGATCACCGAGAGCATGGCTGGACCGCTGATGCGCGCCGGCGAGATCGATATCGTTGTCGTCGGCGCTGATCGCATCGCCGCCAACGGCGACACTGCGAACAAGATCGGGACCTACACCGTCGCGGTGCTCGCGCGCGAGCACAAGGTGCCGTTCTACGTGGCCGCGCCGCTTTCCACTGTGGATCTGGCGACGCCCGATGGCGATCAGATTCCGATCGAAGAGCGTGATCGCCGCGAAATGACGCACCTCGGGTCGTCGCGGCTGACGCCGGAAGGCGCCCACATCCGCAATCCCGCGTTCGACGTCACGCCGCACCGCTACATTACCGGCATCATCACGGAGAAGGGCATCTTCGGGCCGCCCTACTCCGAGACGCTCAAAGGGGCCTTCGAGCTGGCTCGTCCAATCCCGCCGTCTCCGTGAACCTGCTCGCCATCGAGACCTCGTGCGATGAAACCGCCGCGGCGCTCGTCGCGGAGACGGGTGATGCCGCCCGACCCTGGCGAGTGCGCTCGTCGATCGTCGCGTCGCAGACCGCGATTCACCGCGAGTGGGGGGGGGTGGTCCCCGAACTGGCCTCACGTCAGCACGTCCGCGACATCTGCGGCGTTGTCGAGGCGGCACTCTCTGAGGCCGGCGCCCAAACGACTGACATTGGCGCCGTCGCCGTGACTCAGGGACCAGGTCTCGTCGGTTCGCTGCTTGTTGGTGTGGCGTTCGCCAAAGCGTTTGCGTGGGCCAACAACATCCCGATTGTCCCGGTGCATCATCTCGCCGGCCACATCGAGTCGCTCACGCTGGCGCACGGCGAACTGCCGCTGCCCGCGGCGGTGCTGGTTGTCTCCGGCGGCCACACCAGCCTGTATCTGGTGCCCGAACCTGGCGTCTACCGACTGGTCGGACGGACGCGAGACGACGCGGCTGGAGAGGCGTACGACAAGGTGGCGAAATTACTTGGCCTTGGATATCCGGGCGGACCGGTGATCGATCGGCTCGCGAGGCATGGTCGGGCGGATCGCTTCAGCTTTCCGGTGACGCGGATGACCCACGCCGATCGGAACGCGCCTCGGGCAACCGGCGCCGATTTGCTGCCGGCGGCCGTCGCCCGACGCACCGACTTCAGTTTCTCAGGCCTCAAGACGGCGGTGCTGCGGCTGGTCCAAGAGCGTAGCGCCAATCAAGAGCGGAGCGCCAATCTTGACCGCAGCGTCAGTCTTGCGCCGGGGACGACGCTTCCGCAAGAGGACGTGGTTGACATCTGCGCGAGCTTTCAACGTGTCGTCGTCGAGTCGCTTCTCGAGCGCACGTTCGATGCGGCGAAGTGGCTCGGCGCCAGAAGCGTCGGGATCGCCGGCGGCGTGTCGGCCAACAGCCGGCTGCGCGCTGACGCCGAGGCCCGCGGCGCGCGTTACGGCCTACCCGTTTTCGTGCCGCCGATCGCGCTCTCGACCGACAACGCGGCCATGATCGGTGCAGCCGGTCTCAGGCGCTACCGCGCCGGCGTGACCGGCTCCTGGGAGTTCAACGCCGAAGCATCGCTGACTCTATCCGTATGAAGACCTTCACCGAGTACCTCTGGTTCACGACCAAGAAACGGCAGGAGTTCGTCCGCATCACTGACGAGGTGTCCGCGATCGTCAAAAAGAGCGGTGTCGACGATGGGATGGTCCTGGTGTCGGCGAGCCACATCACCGCTGGTGTTTACGTGAACGATTGGGAAGATGGGTTGATCGCCGATTTTCAGGTCTGGCTCGAGAAGCTAGCGCCAGCAGGACTCCCATACAAACATCACCAGACCGGCGAGGACAACGCCGACGCGCACCTGAAGCGCACGATTATGGGTCATCAGGTGATGGTGCCGATCACCAAGGGCGCGCTCGATCTCGGTCCTTGGGAGCAGATTTTCTACGCCGAGTTCGACGGTCAACGGCGCAAGCGCGTCGTCGTGAAGGTGATGGGGAATTAGCGGAGCACTTTACGTGTCACAAGACAACAGAAGATCAGGAGATCAGGAGCATTGTTGGTTTTGAGACACACCTCTTGGCCTCCTGATCTCCTGTGAGGTTTGAATTCGTGATCTCTAAGAGCGCGGCCTCGTTCTCCGATCGCGAATACCCCGCGCGCCCGATCGTTGGCGTCGGTGCGGTGATTCTCGTTTCGCCAGAGGCTGCGCCGCGACTGGGTTGGGCGACGCCTCTGTCGGAACCGGGTGTCGTGCTCGTGAAGCGGCGGTTCGAGCCACTGGCGGGGCAGTGGAGCTTGCCAGGAGGCGCAATCGAAGTCGGGGAAACACTCGAGTCCGGCGTGGCCAGGGAGATCCGTGAGGAAACCGGGCTGACGGTCGACGTGGGCTCGATTGTCGAGGTGTTCGATCGCATCTTTCGCGACGAGGCCTCGCGGGTGAAGTATCACTTCGTGCTGATCGACTATGTGTGTCGCGCGACGGGCGGGCTGTGCCGCGCTGGATCAGATGTCGACGACATCGCGATCGTCGATCCGGATCGGCTCGCGCCATTCGAGCTGACCGACAAGACAGTGGAGGTGATAGGGAAGGCGGTGTCGACGTATCGCAACGAGTCCGGCTAAGGCCGGACACTACGATCGACCGAGTATCTACGATTAATTCGATGTCGTAGTGTCCGGCTTTAGCCTGACCTCCATGGGCCTGAGAAGGGGACGGACGAACATGCTGTCGCGTGAAGACGCCTGGGCGCTGATGACGGAGCACACCGAGAGCGAGAGCCTGCGCAAGCATATGCTGGCGGTCGAGGCCGCCGTGCGCGGGTACGCCCGCCTCTGGGGTGAGAACGAGCAGGAGTGGGGAGTCGTAGCGCTCCTCCACGACTTCGACTACGAACGCTGGCCCGATCAGGCGAACCATCCGTTCCGCGGCGTCGAGATCCTCAAAGAAAAGGGCTATCCGGAATGGGTGACCCGCGCGATCCTGTCTCACGCGGAATACTCCGGCGTCCCGCGTGAATCGCGGCTCGAGCACACGCTCTTTGCGTGCGACGAGATGTCGGGCATCGTCACCGCCGCGGCGCTCGTCCGGCCGTCGAAGAGCATCCTCGATCTCGAGGCGGGCTCCGTGCTCAAGCGAATGAAGGACAAGGCCTTCGCCCGCGCTGTCAATCGCGACGACCTGCGGCGCGGCGCCGAGGAGATCGGTCTCCCGCTCGACGAGCACATCACGAACGTCATCGCGTTCATGAGGGTCGAGGCCGACGCGCTCGGCCTCAAGTGACGCCAGCGCCTGCGGCCCGCCAAGTGAGGCGCGAAGTCGCCGAGCGCTCATGAAAGCGGTGCGAAGCCGCCGCGCGAGAGCGAGCGGGGGTGGGCCGCCTTCGCCAAGGCTACGGCGAGCTGCGCCGAAGCATCAGCGAAGGCGAGGCCCCGCGAGCATTGAGTGAAGAAACCCTCGGAACCCCTTTCGCGTATAAGCTAACCACTTGGATTCGAATCTTCAGTCGCTGACGACGCCCCCTGCCAGTAATGACACGAGCGCCGTGTCGAGCCGTCCGCCCGCCAACGGCCTGCCAGCCGTGCACCTCGAGGGTGTGACGGTGATCTACGGCAAGAATCAGGCGCTCAAGAACGTCAGCGCGCGGTTCGAACGAGGCGCGGTCGGGCTGCTCGGACCGAACGGCGCCGGCAAGAGCACGATGCTCAAGGCGCTGCTCGGCTTCGTCACGCCGAACCAGGGCCGCATGCAGGTGCTCGGTCTCGATGTCGCCGAACGGCCGATGGAGATTCGGGCGCGACTCGGCTACATGCCGGAAACCGATGGCCATATTCCCGGCATGAACGCCGTCTCGTTTGTCGCCTACTGCGGCCAGCTCGCCGGACTCCCAGCCGTCGACGCCATGCAGCGCGCGCATGAAGTGCTCTACTACGTCGGTCTCGGCGAGGCCCGTTATCGCAACCTCGAAACCTACTCGACCGGGATGAAGCAGCGCATCAAGCTCGCGCAGGCAATCGTCCACGATCCCGATCTGCTTTTCCTCGACGAACCGACCAACGGCATGGATCCGAAGGGCCGCGACGAGATGCTCGAGCTCATCCGCGACCTTGGCCATAACAAGGGTGTCAGCCTGATTCTCTCGTCGCATTTGCTGCCGGACGTCGAGTTCACGTGCGATCACGTGGTCGTCATGGACAAAGGGCAGATCGCGGCCCAGGGGCCGATCGAAGAGTTGAAGGGGCCCGCTGGCCGCGTCTTCGAGTTGAGGGTCAAAGTCGTCTCCGGCGGCCTGCCCGGCTTCATCGATGTCCTGCACAAGGCGGGGATGGAATGTCACTCGACGGATGAGGACGTGATGCGCGTCTTTGTCCCGGCCGCACTGAGCGGCGCCGAGTCTCGCGACCAGCAGCGGATTTTCTCGCTGGCCGCGAAAGAAGGCGTGCAGGTGCGGCACCTGCGGCCGAGCGTACCGACGCTCGAGGACGTGTTCGCGAAAGCGGTCGGGGAGGAGTAGTGCCTATCCACGACCAGAGCTACCGGCATTTCGAGGGCGCCAAGGCTCCGCCCGGACGGGCATGGCTCGTCATCGCCAAGGCCGGGATCATGACCATGGTCCGCAAGCGGTTGTTCCTCGGCCTGCTCGCGATGTCCTGGTTTCAGTTCATCGGCCGGGCCGCGCAGATCTACTTCACCGTCAACTTCCCGCAGGTGGCGATGTTTGCGCCGACCGCGCAGACGTTCAGGGACTTTCTGGCGCAGCAGGATCTGTTCGTCTTCATCATGACGATCTATGTCGGCGCCGGGCTCATCGCCAACGACCGGCGCGCCAACGCGCTGCAGATTTATTTGTCGAAGCCGCTCGCGCGCGCCGAGTACATCGCCGGCAAGGCCGCGGTGCTCTTTTTCTTCCTGATGCTCATCACCTGGGTGCCTGGCATCCTGCTGCTCCTCGTCCAGGTCCTGTTTGCCGGCAGCTTTCAGTTTCTGCGCGCCAACCTCTTTCTGTTCCCGGCCATTACCGTCGCCTCGCTGCTGCAGGTGCTGCTCGCGACCTTCACCATGCTGGCTTTGTCATCCTTGTCGAAGAGCAGCCGCTACGTGTCGATTCTCTACGCGGGCGTGTTGTTCTTTACCGCCGCGATCTATCAGGTGCTCAATCTGATTACCGGGAGCTCCAGCTTCTCGTGGATTTCGCCGGTGACGAGCCTTGCGCAGGTCGTCGACGTGATCTTTCGCATCCCGCCACGCTACATGACGCCCTGGCAGGTGTCCCTCATCGTCATCGTTGGGCTGATCGTCGTCTCGATTTCAATCCTCGAGCGGCGGGTGCGTGGCGTCGAGGTGGTGACGTGAGCGCGCCCGGCAGTACCACCCCCATCGTCACCGCCGCGCACGTCTCGAAGTGGTACGGGCAGGTCATCGGCCTCAACGACGTCAGCGTGAACGTCCCGCCAGGCGTGACGGGACTGCTCGGGCCGAACGGCGCAGGCAAGTCGACGTTCATGAAGCTCATCACCGGCCAGCTCAAGCCGAGCAAGGGCGTCGTCACCGTGCTCGGCGAGCCGATCTGGAGCAATCCGAAGCTCTACTTCCAGATCGGGTTCTGTCCGGAACAGGACGCGTTCTACGAGCGCATGACCGGACTCGAGTGGGTGACGGCGCTCGTGCGCCTCAACGGGCTCGACGAGAAATCCGCTGACGAGGCCGCGCGCCGCGCGCTGACGATGGTCGATTTGATGGACGCGGCAGGCAAGAAAATCGGGGCCTATAGCAAGGGCATGCGCCAGCGCGTCAAACTCGCGCAGGCGATCGTGCACGACCCGGCGCTGCTTATCCTTGACGAGCCGCTGTCGGGAATGGATCCACTGGCGCGGCGGCGGACGATCCGCCTGATTCGCGAATGGGCCCGCGCCGGCAAATCGATCATCGTCTCGAGCCACATCCTGCACGAGATCGAGTCGATGACCGCCAACATCCTGCTGATCAACAACGGCCGCATCCTGGCGGAAGGCGACGTCCACCACATCCGCGATCTCATCGACGAGCATCCGCACACCGTCTACGTCCGTGCCGCCGACCCGCGCCGGCTCGCGCGCGAGTTCCTGGCGCACGACGATGTGCGGAGCCTGAAGTTCGAGCAGGATGCGGTGGTCGTCGAGACCGGGCAGCCGGATCGCTTTTACGCGCGGTTGACCGACATGGCTGCGACCGGCGAGTTTGGCGCGATCGACGAGATTACGTCGCCCGACGACAACCTGCAGGCGGTTTTCCAGTACCTGGTCAAGTGAGAGTACCTGGTCAATGACGAACGACACGCCAACCGCGCAGCCGCGCCCGCCGGGTTTCGTGACGTCGAGTCTGCGGATCTTCGACTTGTCGATCGGCGAGATGCTGTGGTCGCGGCGGACGATCTTCATGGCGGTGCTGGTCGCGGCCCCGGTGCTCATCGCGCTCATTGTCCGGGTACTCGTTGGCCTTGGGGCGCCGATCTTCGAGGAACCGAGAGGCGGCGGGTCATCCATTCGGATGACTGGCCCCGCGATGTTCGGTCTTTTGATCTGGGTGGTGTACCTGCGCATCATCGTGCCGCTACTGGGGGCCTTCTACGGCACGTCGCTGATGGCCGACGAGATCGAAGACAAGACAATTACGTATTTGTTCACGCGGCCGATTCCGCGCGGGGCCGTGCTGATCGGGAAGTACCTCGCCTATCTCGGCTGTACGGTCTTCGTCGTGCTGCCGTCGGTCGTTCTCGTGTACCTGCTCATCGTGCCCCTGAAAGGCAGCCTCGGGGCCGCATTCCCCGACCTTTTGAAGGACCTGCTGCTGCTCGGGCTAGGTCTGGCGGTCTATGGGGCGGTTTTTGCCTTTGTTGGCGCAATGTTCAATCGGCCGCTCCTGATTGGGCTGATTTTCATCTTTGGCTGGGAACAGGCGACACTGGCGTTCCCCGGCTACCTGAAGCAGTTCACGGTGATGTTCTACCTCCAGGCGATCGTCCCGCACGCGATGCCGAATGACGGAATCGTCAGCATGATTCAGGGCCTGTTCAGGGAGACCCCCAGCCTGGCGGCCAGCCTCTTCTGGCTGGCGGTCATCTGGGCCGTCTCGCTCGGCTGGGGTTCGCGGATTGTGGCGCGGAAGGAGTATGTGCTGGAGCAGTAGGGCTAAGGCTCATGGCTCAAGGCTCAGGGCTCAAGCAAGAGCTTCGAGTGAAATCTCGAAGGTTTTGCCTGAGCCCTGAGCCTTGAGCCTTGAGCCGGACGTTCATCCCACTTAACTGCAAGCAAACGTTGCCCTTTGCGGAACTTTTTACCCGCTGTCTCTGTATAATCCACTCAGAGGGTCACACGCATGACGAGGAAAACCCGGATTTTCATGACAGGTTCTGCGGCAGTGTTGGCTTGCGGGCTCTGCACGGGGCTGGTCGCCTATTACGGTGGCGGATTCCAGGCCCTGGTGGCGTCGACGGGGCCGACCGAACTGTCGTACGTGCCGGCCGATGCCTCGGTCGTCGCCTACGCTGACGTCAAGAGCATCATGAATTCCGAGCTCCGGCAGCGGTTCAAGCAGTCCATGCCGATGCCGATGGGCGAGGAAGGCCAGCGGGAATTCTTCGAGAAGACTGGCATCGACATCGAAAACGATATCGACTACATCGTCGCAGCGGCCACCCGGTTGCCGGGCCAGGGAGACGACGGTCCCAGTGGCGTGATGGTGGCCCGAGGACGCTTCGACATCGTCAGGCTCGAAGGTCTGGCGCTCCAGCACGGCGCCCAGGCCCAGGAGTACAAGGGCAAGAAGCTCCTGACCCTCCAGCACGACCAATCGACCGTCGAGATGCCTGCGTCCGGGACGCCCACGGTCCAGACGACCAGCAAGACCGGCGTCCTCGCGTTCCTGGAGCCGGGCCTCGTCGCGCTCGGCGACCTCACCAGCGTGCAGCGCGCGATCGACGCGCAGCTGAGCGCTCAGAGCATCACCAGCAACAACGACATGATGGAGCTCGTACGCGACATCGAGCAGACCGACAACGCCTGGGCGGTCGGCCGTTTCGACCTTATTACCAGCCAGGCAAAGCTCCCGGATGAAATTGCGTCGAAGATTCCGCCCGTCAAGTGGCTTGCAGTCTCCGGCCACGTCAACGGCGGCATCTCCGCTCAGCTTCGCGCCGAGGCCAACGACGATCAGTCCGCCGAAAACCTGCGCGGCGTCATCAACGGCGTCATCTCTCTCGCGCGGCTCCAGGGTCAGAACGACCCGAAGCTCACCTCTCTCATCAATTCTCTCCAGTTGACCGGCAGCGGCAAGACCGTGCGCCTCTCGTTCGCGGTGCCTGCGGAGCTTTTCGAGCTGATGCACCAACACAAGGCGCAGATGATGCATTGAGAGCGGTTCAGGGTTCAGGGTTCAAAGTTCAAGGTTCAAGGTTCTAAGGAGCGGCCGGCTGAAAATCAGCCGGCCGTTTTCTTTTTAGCGCCGCTTGCCAACGCCGAACGCCGAACCCCGAGCCTTGCGCCCATTCCCATCATCCGTGTACCCTTCTCCGGCGCGTTCACGGTGGCTGACCTGGTTTTCTTCTACGGCACTCTGATGGCCGGCTTCGATCGCCGGCGGCGCGCCGGTATCGACGACAAGCTGACCTACGTCGGGCGCGGCGCGATTCAGGCGGCGCTCTTCGACGTTGGCCTCTATCCCGCCGCAGTTCCGGCTCTCGAGGGGCTCGTCTGGGGGGAGGTCTACGCGATGCGCGAGCGCGCGACGGTACTCGCTGCGCTCGATGAGATTGAAGCGTATCGAGCCGACGATCCCGATCGCAGCCTCTATGTCCGCCAGGAAACCGAAGTGCGGCTTCCGGACGGGGCCTTCGCGCAGGCACACGTGTACTTTTACAACGCGCCCCTCGGCAAGGCCCCGCGTATCACGTCGGGCGACTACCTCGAGTACGTGCGCGGAAGATAGGCGCAGGAACATCCCTGAGCCTTGAGCCCTTAGTCCTGAGCCAAAAATGATTGACGAAACCGACAAGCGCGAAAAGGAGCGGGTCGCCCCGACCGGGCAGCTGGAAGGCGCCGTGATGGTGTTCCAGCCGATGACCATCGTCGAGATCAGCCACAACGGTGCCCAGATCGAGACGCCGTTTCCGCTGCAGCTCGACTCGCTGCACGAGTTCCGTTTATCGCTCGGCGAGCGCTCGGTTGTCGTCAAAGGCCGCATCGTCCACTGCTACGTCGGGGAGTTGCGCAACGACACTACCGTCTATCGATCCGGGATTGAATTTGTCGAGCCCTCCGAGCCTGTCCGGAACGCTATCGCTGCTTTTGTCGACGCGCTCAGCGCCGCGCGCCGCATCCCGGTGATTATCGATGCCGAAGTGGCGGACGATGGACTTTAAGAACGGTTCAAGGTTCAAGGTTCAAGGTTCACGGTTCAAGGTTCACGGTTCTGAACCCTGAACCCTGAACTCTGAACCTTGAACCGGGTTCCCATGCTACAGTTCGGTCGATTCCTCCACTATGCCCCTGGGAAAACGGGTTGGGTACCCTTTGGTCGGGCTGGCGGTCCTCCTGGCCTACGGCGTCGTCGGCTGGGCGCTTCAGGGGCGGCCGCTCGCGCTGTCGATTTTCGGCAACGTCAGCCTGATCGCCTCCGCCACGCTCGTTCTCGGTGTCATCCTGCGGCGCCGCAGCGAATGGGCCGGCTGCCAGCGACTCTTCTGGGACGTCATCGGTGTCGCGATGGCGCTCTGGATTGTTGGACATGTCGGCTGGGCCTACGACCAGCTGGTCTTCAAGGAAACGTCCTGGCTCAAGTGGCACACGCTTTTCAGCATCTGCGCCGGCATCGGGCCGCTGATTGCCTTGCTGGCGAGGCCGCATCGTGGAGCGCGCAGTCCGTTCGTATCGTCTACAGCGATGACGATCGGCGCCTACTGGCTGCTCGCGGTATTTCTGTACTCGTATTTCGTGCTGGTTCCGAGCTTGATGCCGGAGGCGCGAGACGCGGCGCAGGAGCGGCTGCTGTACTTCGTCCAATCCAACCGGCTGCTGCTGCTCGCCGGGATGGCGGCGGCGGTGTGGTACGCGCGCGGGACCGACTGGCGCTCGACCTACCTCCGACTTGCGGTCGGCGTCGGCATCGGATTCGTGGTGCGCCTGGCCACCAATCAGGCGATTGCGCGCAACGAGTATCAGGTCGGCAGCCTCCACGACCTCGCGTGGATTGCGCCGTGGCTCTGTTACGCCTGGGCGGCGGCCGAGGCGCCAGCCTCGCCGCTGCGGGCACCAGCCACAGACGATCACCATGAGGCGCTGTCCGTTGGCCTGCTCGTCCTGCCCGCGCTCCTGATTCCGCTGATCGGTTACAGCGTCCTCAACCTCGAGTCGGGTGGTGACACGGTCGATTCGATCAGGCTGTTCCTGACCAGCGTGACGACCGTCATCGGTCTTGGCATTGTGACGCTGCGGCTGGCCGGACAGGGCACTGAACTGCAGCGGGCGGATGCGCGGCTGCAGTTGCTGGCCGCGGCGACCGAGTACACCGGCGACTTGATTCTGATCACTCGGCCCGACGGAACCTTCGAGCACGCGAACGCGGCCTTCCTGCGCGCGTTCGGCTACACCCGCGAGCAGCTGGCGGCGCGAAATTTCGCCGATCTCATCGAGCCTGGCATGGATCACGTGCGCCGGGACATTCCCGCCGAGGTCATGGCGAAAGGCGTCTGGCGCGGCACGCTGAAGGGCCGCCGCAGGGATGGCTCGACGTTCCCCGCTGCCTGCACGATTACGGCGCTCAGAGACCAGACCGGCCGCTTTACGCACTTCGTCGGCGTCGAGCGGGACATGACCGACGATCTCGCGCTGCGCGATCAGCTCGTCCACAGCGAGCGGTTGTCGGCGATCGGGGAGCTCATCGCCGGCGTGGCGCACGAAATCAACAATCCTCTCCAGACGATCATCGGCTGCACCGAGCTGATGCTCGACGAGCCCGACAGCTCGAATCGACAAGACCTCGAGCTCGTTCGCAAGGAGGCGATGCGCGCCGGCCAGATCGTGCGGAACCTGCTGGCGTTCGCGCGTCGTGGTGTCTCCGATCGCGCGCCGATCGACCTCAACGACCTCGTCCGCGCAACCGCCGAATTGAGGAACTACCACCTGCAGCAAATCAATATCGAGCTCGTCCTGCGCACGGCGCCGCACCCGCTGCCCGTCGCGGTTAACCGCGAAGAGATCCGCCAGGTGATTCTCAACCTGCTGCTCAACGCCGAGCACGCGATCACCTCTTCGACTGGCAGCGGAACGATTACCGTCGAAACCTCAGGCGACGCGTCGATGCAGACGGTCGAAGTGTCGGACAGCGGCCCGGGAATCAGTCCGGAATTGCGCGGGCGAATCTTCGAACCGTTCTTCACGACGCGCGAAGTTGGGGAAGGCACCGGGCTCGGGCTCTCAATCTCACTGGGGATTACGTCGGCTCATGGCGGCGAGCTCGCGCTCGTCGAGTCCCGATCGGGCGCGCGGTTCAGGTTGTCGCTGCCGGCCTACGTGGAGACGGGGGCGCCCGCGCAGGGGCCTGCCGGCGCTGGTGTCCGGGCGCTCGTCGTCGACGATGACGCGCCGATTCGAAAGCTGATCGTGCGGCTGCTGGAGAAGAGAGGGTACGAAGTATCGGAAGCTGAGACAGGGGAGTCGGCGATGGCGCTCGCCCTCGATCGACGGCCCGGCATCGTCATCTGCGACACCGGTGTTCCCGGCATGACCGGTTTCGACCTGTATCGCCAGCTCGCGGCGCGCGACGCCGCTGGCGCGCCGCGGTTTCTCTTCATCAGCGGTGAGAAAACGTCGGCGCTGCCCGCAGACGCTGACGTGGCAGGAGTCCCGGTCCTGTCCAAGCCGTTTACCGCGACCGACCTCGAAACGGCGCTCCTCGAGGCCGGCATCGGCGCGCCGCGCGTCGGCTAGAGGTCCCGACAATCGCCGATGACAGCTGTAGCGCAATCGCTATGAGGCAGACCTAGCTTTCCTTTCCAGCCTTCTTTGCCTTCAACTCCTCCGCCGTCAAGAGTTTCGTTTGCTGCAAAGAGCCAATCTGAAACAGCCGCGCTTTCAATAGAGCCGTTCAGCGGCGTTTCTTCAAATCATCTTTTAGCTGAGGTTTCACCTTGAAGCCCGATTTCTCAGCCAGCAGGACCTCCTGCTCGGCCTTCTCAACTCGGCCAGTCAGCAGATAAATCACCGCAAGATTGTTATGAGCTTCGCCGAACGCCGGATCAACCTTCACGGCTTCGAGATACTCACGCTCCGAACTCTCGAGATCACCGATCGGCAGTACGCGCTGCCGAGCGCCATCGACAATCCGGCCGGCACGGGCGGCGGCGGTCCGCCTTTTGATCGATTCAAGCGAGTCTCGAGCTGGCGCTGTTCGTCCCGGTTCCTTTCAATCGCAGCAGTCAGATTCGGCGTTTGGGTAGCCGACATCCGTTGCAGCTGGCGGCCGTAATCCTTCGACGCCTGGAGCTGGTCGCGGAGCCGGCGGTCGGCCGCCGCCGCATCGAACTTGTCGGCGGCAAGCGAGGCTTCGAAGGCGCTCCGCGAGGCGAGATACGCCCGCACAGCCAGGCTGTACTGCTTGGTCGCCATGTAGACCTGGCCAAGCCCATAGAACGCCGCATCGTGCAAAGGGTCGATCTGTACCGCGTTCTTGAACTCGGCCTCCGCCTTCTCATATTGCTCTGTGGCGAGCGCCTGCATGCCCGCTTTGAAGTGATCGCTCGCCGAACCGATCGGCTGTCCCTCCGCCGGTCCGAGCGAGATCAGAGATGCCGTCAGGACGACAACAAGGGGAGTGCTCATGAGCGGCCTCGGCTTTGCGTTGAACGAAGATACTCTCGGACTTTAGGCTGATTCGAGTCAAGCGCCAACGATCGCTCGAAGCTCTTTCGCGCGGCGGGCAGATCGCTGACGCACAGCTCGGCGATCCCCTGCGACGCAAACGCTGCGGCGTTGGCGGGGGCGAGGCGCGTGGCCCGCTGAAAATCGGTGAGCGCGCTGTCGCAATCGCGCTGCTCCAACAGATAGCGGCCTCTGAACAGCCAGACCTCCGGCTCGTCCGGCTTTGCGATCGCGGCGTCCGTGAGCAGCTTGAGGCTTCGGTCGACCCGGCCGTCGCGCTGGTAACCGATCGCGCGACCCACAAGAAACCGCGTGCCTTCAGGCAACCCGTTCGCAAATGCCCGCACCAGCAGCGTGTCCGACTTGTCGAGCGAAGTGTTTTGTGTGAAGAGCAGGTCGCTCAGGTTCCACAAGGCCGAGGCGAGGCGGGGATCGACAACGAGCGCCTGCTCGAATGCCTCGATGGCCTCTTTCAGTTTTCCTTGCTGCTTCAAGAGCAAGCCCTCGTTGTTAAACGAGCCGGCGGTCCGAGTGCCGATCGCGCGTCCTTGTCCGGACGACGCCCCAACGTAACCGAGGGCGCGCAGTTTGGCGACCGTTTCGTCGTCTGCCCCGGTAGCGGACGACGACCCCGGTCGTGCAATTACGGTGGCCGGAGTGTAGTGCGCCCGATAGTCCACTATGTCGCCCGAGACGGCGGGCGTGCCTGGAAGCGGCGGACCAGCGAGGCCCTTCCCGGGTGGGAGCCCGAGCAACGCCAGCACGGTCGCGCAGACCTGCTGAACTGTCCCCTGTTCTCCGTGGCCATCCGACGACGGCTGGATGCCCGTGCCCCAGAGCAGGTAGATGCCGTCGTCGGTGTGCCAGCGCGCCGCCGTAGCGTTGGCAACGCTCGAGAGTGTCGTCGGCCTGCCCTCTCCCCACTTGAAGCCGTGATCAGAGGCGAGCAGCAGGACGCTTCCCGTGGATGCTGCCAGCTTGGCGTACTCTCCAATCATGCGGTCGATGCTCGAGAAGAACCGCTCGGGGACGTCGTCGTACTGTCATAATCCGCCTGACTGACCGAATCCTGGCGAGGGGGAGCGTAGGGTGCGAAGACGTGTCCAATACTGTCCGTGCCCTGAATGTAAACCAGCAGGAGATCCGGTGACTCGCGAGTGAACCAGTCCCGCCCCAACGTGTCGTAAATGCGCGTTTCGACGAGTATGCGTCGCAGCGCGCTCACTGGATGGCTGTAGGGGTCGACGGCATTGGCCGCCTCCTGATACTCGGCTCGCCCAGCCACGGGAGCAGGGCCTTCAGCTCGGCGTAGCCAACCTCACGTTCGATCCGGCCGAGCGTCTCGCGGGCCCACCCTTCTTGCGACGATGGATTCACGACGCCGGGCGGGGGAGACGCTTCCGAGTACAAGAAGGTAAACAGGCGGTCCGAGACGATCAGGCCGTCGACAGCTTCGGCGGGATAAGTCGCCCAGAATCCGAGCGATGCCGACCGCTTTCCCGCGTAGGTCGCCATATTCCACACCGCTGGGCTCTGCCGTTCGTCGCTCGTGATCGGCTCGCGCTTTTCGCTGACGGGATTGACACGCAGAAAGTCCAGGATGCGGTGCTCGAGAGGGCTCACCCCAGTGAGCATGGTCGTCCAGATCAGGGGAGAGAGCGGGGGGTGGATCGTCGTCAGCTTCCCGCTCGTGCCTTCCTTCACGAGCCTTGAGAGCGTCGGCATCGTGCCGCGGGCGATGTACTGATCGAGCAGCGACCAGTCGGCGCCGTCCAAGCCGATGAAGATGACGCGCCGGCCGTTGGCGGCTGGCGCCATCAGAGGGGATCGCCCACCCACGGGCCGGGGTCCGACGTTGACGGAGTGCCGGATCCACCACGTCGCGAGAGCGGCGGCGATGATGACGCTGGCGATCCCGATGGCTGAGCGGCGGGTCATGTGAAGTGAGCGTAGCAAAAAGAAAGGGCCTCGCGCGATTCTGCGAGGCCCCCAAATTGTCACGTCCGCCAGGTTGCCCCGGCGTAACGTCGTCTAGAACGTGAAGCGCACGCCGAACCGGAGACTGAACGGCTGCGTGAACCCGATGCCCTTCCTGAGGTAGTCCGGGTTGCTCGCCGTCGCCCGTGGGTTGGAAATCGAGCCCGAGGGTGTCAGCGAGTCGCCGGTCGTCGCGATGCCTCCGTCGCCGTTGCAGATTGCGGTGGGGATGCCTCCACACTCGCCGTCCGAGATCAGGTTGTACCGTTCGTCATACTGATTTATCGCCTGTCGGTTGAACAGGTTGAAGATGTCAGCGATGACGCTCAACCGTCTCTCTCCTCCCAACCGAATCGGATATGAGAGATGGACGTCCATCTCGTAGTCTGAAGGGCCCCGATCAACGGAGCCGCGCGGAACGAGGTAGGACTCCCAGTTCTGGTAGGCAAGCGAATAGCCGTACGCGTTCAGCGGCGTCCCAGACAGCCAGCGGAACGATGGGCCGATGGTTAGGCCGTTGAGCGCACCGCCCGAGAATTCGTACGCGCCGTCGAACTTGAGCTGGACGTCGCGGTCGTTGCTCAGCTTGCCGTCGGCGTTCACGAGGAAGTCGGCGTAGTCGAAGGCCGAGTTGATGTTCGGGTCGAGCTGACCGGTCGAGACCTGGAACGTCCCGTCGTAGTTGCCTTCGAGCTTGCTGAAGACCGCGCTGGCGATGAACATCCAGTTGTTGCCGAAGCGCTTGTTGGCCGTCACTTCGAACGCCGTGCTCTGCCGCTTCGCGTCTGGCGCCGGCGCGGTATGCAGTCGTCGTAGAAGGCCATTTCGCGACCGATTCCGCTCCCCGGGTTGGCGATGAAGTAGTTGCCCTCGGACGGATCAGGAAGTCCTCGATGACCCGGCCGAGATCGCGCTTCGTGAACTTCGCACCGACGACGAACGAGGGGCGAATTTCGTAGTCGAATCCAACCAGGAACTCGTCGAGATACTGCCCCTTGAGATCCGGATCAACGGGCTCTTCGCCGCCAAGCAGCGACTGCGCGCGCGGGGCGGCCGGATCCTGGAGGAAGTTGTTGGGATCGGGGCTGAAGTTGTAGCAGAAGCACGACGCCTCTCCGCCGAACGCTCGGATGTTGATGTCCATCGGGATGCTCTCGAAGAAGCGGCCCCAGTTCGAATATGCTTGCTCCGGCCGTTCCGTGTCACGTCCCACACGAATCCGACTCGCGGCGCCCAGTTGTCGGTCAGCTTAAGGCCGGTTTCGCTCGCGCGACCTGACATCTTGACCTTCCCACCGGACGCCGGCGTTGATCGTCAAACCGGCGCCAACGCGCCAACTGTCCTGCACGTACGCGGACGTATTCAGAGTCAGGCCGGACCAACAGGGGCACCGCGATACCCAGGTCGCGGATTGCTCTGACGTAACCCCGGTGCCTGTCATCGACGTAGAACCGGTGCCGATAGTAGATCTCGCCCCGGCGCAAGGACCAAGCCTGCTAGATCCGCTGTCCGGCCCCGCCTTGAAGTTCTGGTTGACCTGCTGTGACGTCCTCGTAGTCGATGCCGCCCTTGACGAGTGACGGCCCCAAGAACGTCGTCAGATCGACCTTGTAGTTGTCCCGCGTGAACTCCGATCCTGAAAGAAGCCGAAGCCGCCTGAGAGGGCGTTCGGGTTCACGGTTGCTATCGATCGACTGCGCAGTGTCTTCTCCCGGTCCGACGTTCTCGTCTTTCTCGACATGTCGCGCGACTGACCCGACAGCAGCCACGTGCTTCCGAAGACGCCGTCATACTTCCCGACCAACCCGTTGCGCCGATCTTCCGTTGACCATCCCACGTGCCGCGGGGCCCGAAATCGTGAAGATGTTGCCGGTCCGCTCGGTGGGGTCGCCAAACACGATCCCGTTCAGGGTGTGTCCAGCGCCGAGCTTGGTACGTTGAGCTTGCCCGCAAACAGCGTGTTCTTGATCGTTGCCGAAATAACCGAGTCGATCCGTGGACTTCCGGGCGACTCGGATCGTCCGAATCACCGTCGGTCCAGCCCCTCTCGGCGTAATCGATTGATCCGAAGAACCACAGGCGATCCTGACGATGAACCCTCCGAGCGTTCCGCCGATATCCCATCGGTAATCGGTGTTAACGACTTGGGTTGTCGTCTGTGGACGCTCGTCCCGCGTCGAATCGTCGGCTGGAGACCGCCACCCTCGGTGAAACCGAAGAGTGATCCGCGAAACGTGTTGCTGCCGCTCTTCGTAATCGCATTCACGATGCCGCCGGTGCTGCGCCCGTACTCGGCCGGCAGCCCGCCCGTCTTGGTCTCCACCGAGTCGACGAAGTCCATGTTGACGTTCTTGCCCTTATCTGCCGAGCTCGACGCCCGTCGTGTTGAGCCCGTCGACGATGTACTGGTTTTCGGCGCCGCTCGACCCGTGCACCGGTCGGACCCACTGCGTCGTCAACGACGCCGGCGGCGAACCTCGTCGCGACGTAGATGTCACGACGGACCGGCAGACGGTTGAGCATTTCCGAGTCGGCTACGACACCGGTCACGGTCGACGTCGAGTCGATGATCGGCGACGCGGCTGTCACAGTCAGTGTCTCCGCGACGCTGGCTAGCTGCATCGTGATTGCACCGTCGCCGTCCGGTCGAGACCGACTTCGATGTTGCCTGCTCGACCGTCTGGAAGTTGGAGAGTCCGCCTTGCTGAATACGCCCGGAGGCACGGCCGGGGAAGCGGAACCGGCCCTCCGCATCCGACACCTGCGTTTAGCCCCCTGCAGGGCCGGGCTCGTCGATCGGTCACGGTCGCGCCCGGGACTCTCCGCCCCCTGGGAGTCCAGAACCTGGCCCTGAATTCGCCCGTTGTCTGCGCCCAGGCGAGCGTGCTCCACGCGAGCAGCAGTACGGCTGAGAGCGTCCCCGCATAGACGACTACGATTGCTCATTGTTTGACCCCTCCTGAGGCAGTCCCGAGTCGAGTGCGACAGATGACGGTTAGGCTTCTTCGCGTGGAATCTAAACAAACGCGACAGGTGACTCATCCCAACAAGCACGGCCCATGCCTGCAAGGACATCTAGTTCCGTCACATTTTCTTAGCAAATCATCATCGGACGCTGCCATTCGTCCCAGTTAAACGGGTAACTGGATCTCCGTTGGGGCTGGCTGGATTTTTTCGGCCCGATAACGTGAATCTCGTCCCTACGACAACCCCCATCGCGAAGCCGCTTCGGCACGTGAAGAGGTGTCCGGCTTTAGCCGGATCAATCCCGCCACGGCGTCCGCGAGACGATCTCGGCCCCGGGCTATGATGGCGAGGTAGACACTCCGGCCGAGCTGGCGCTGAATCGCCCAGCCGTCCCGAGCGCGACCCCCAGTCCTTTAGAGAGGCTCATGCGGTTAGCGGCAATCCCAGGGGACGGCATCGGCAGGGAAGTCACCGCCGAGGCTCTCAAGGTCCTGTCAGCGGTCGGCGAGCGGTTCGGACGGCGGTTCGACATCGAGCACCTTCCCTGGAGCGCCGA
This sequence comes from uncultured Acidobacteriota bacterium, assembly GCA_963773005.1. GTDB lineage: Bacteria > Acidobacteriota > Vicinamibacteria > Vicinamibacterales > 2-12-FULL-66-21 > DATBJJ01. The sequence continues at coordinate 1,108,046 of CAVYZR010000003.1, read as the reverse complement.
CTACTACCTCGAATCAGGGGTGACGATCCCCTCGGACGGTTACGACACCCTTCGGACTTTTGACGCCGTGTTCGTGGGCGCGCTCGGCGATCCGCGCGTGCCCGACAATCGTCACGCGCGCGACATCCTGCTCGGCACGCGCTTCGAACTCGACCTTTACGTCAACTACCGGCCGGTGCGCTTGCTTGACGAGCGCCTCTGTCCGCTCAAGGGCCGCGGCCCCTCGGACATCAACTTCGTCGTGTTCCGCGAGAACACCGAAGGGCTCTATGTCGGCGTCGGCGGGCGGTTCAAGGCCGGCACCGAAGACGAGATCGCGATTCAGGAAGAGCTGAACACCTACAAGGGCGTGCACCGCATCATCCGCCACGCGTTCGAGTTCGCGAAAGCCCGCGGCCTGTCGAAGGTCTGCATGGCCGACAAGAGCAACGCGATGACCGACGGGCACGCCCTGTGGCAGCGGGTCTTTCGTGAGCTGTCCGCGCGGTATCCCGACATCACCGCGACGCACTATTACATCGACGCACTGGCCATGTACATGGTGCTCGACCCAGGCCAGTTCCAGGTCATCGTGACGAACAATCTTTTCGGCGACATCATCACCGACCTTGGCGCGGCGTTTCAGGGCGGGCTTGGCATGGCCGCGTCCGGCAACCTGCACCCGGGGAGGACGTCGATGTTCGAGCCCGTCCACGGTTCGGCGCCGAAATTCGCCGGCAAGAACATCGCCAACCCGATCGGCGCGATTGCCTCCGTCGCGCTGATGCTTGAAACCTTCGGCCTTGCCGATGAGGCTGCGGCGATTGACGCGGCGATACTGAAAGCCGTGCGCGAGCGTCAAATCACGCAGGACGTCGGTGGGACGCTCGGGACGAGAGAAGCAGGGGACTTCATCGTGTCGGCCGTGCGATCAGCATGACTGGTACGGGCCGACGGCCTTTCGCACGATGGACACGATGAGACGATGGGCACGATGAGAGACCCGTCCGCAGGTTTCATCGTGCTCATCGTGCCATCGTGTTCATCGTGATTAATAACGTGGTCACGAATGCAGCGAGACAGTGAGGAACGCTGAATGAGTAAGGAGATCTACATTCTCGGCGGCGCCCGGACGCCGATGGCTGAATACACCGGCAAGCTCAAAGACATCTCGGCGCTCGATCTTGGGGCGCTGGCATCGCGCGCGGCGCTCGAGCGCACGGGAGTCTCGCCTGCGCAGGTCCATCACGTCGTCTTCGGCAATGTGCTGCAGACGAGCTCGGATGCGGTGTTTGGCGCGCGCCACATCGGGCTGAAGGCGGGCGTCCCGCTCGAGGTGCCGGCCCTGACCGTGAATCGGCTCTGCGGTTCCGGCATCCAGGCGGCCATCAGCGGCGGGCAGATGATTCAGCTTGGCGAAGCCGATGTCGTCCTTGCCGGCGGCACGGAGAACATGAGCCAGGCACCGCACGTCATCCGCGGTCTTCGAAATGGCCTGCGCCTCGGCCAGGGACAGCTCGAAGACTACTTGTGGACATCGCTTCTCGACACGAACTGCGGCTGCACGATGGCAGCGACGGCCGAGAACTGCGCGGCGAAGTACGGCATTTCGCGCGAAGAACAGGACTGCTATGCGATTCGCAGTCAGCAACTCGCCGACGCCGCGTGGAAAGCAGGCCGCTTTGCCGACGAGATGGTGCCGGTCGAGATCAAGAGCCGGAAAGGCATCGAGCTATTCGCCGCCGACGATCACATGCGGCCGGATTCGACAATGGAAGGGCTGGCGAAGCTGCCGGCGGCCTTCAGCAAGAACGGCTGCGTAACGGCGGGCAATGCCTCGGGCATCGTCGACGGTGCGGCCGCCATCCTGCTGGCCTCGGAGCGCAGTGTAAAGGCGAACGGCCTGACTCCGCTTGGTCGCCTGACGCACTGGGCGACGGTCGGCGTGGAGCCGTCGCTGATGGGGATGGGTCCCGCGCCGGCCACACGGGCGGTGCTCGAGAAGGCCCGGCTCACGCTCGACGATCTCGATCTCATCGAGGTCAACGAAGCGTTCGCCGCGCAGTACCTGGCCGTTGAAAAAGAGCTGGGGCTGGATCGCGAGAAGGTCAACGTGAACGGCGGCGCAATCGCGCTCGGCCATCCGCTCGGGATGACCGGCACGCGCCTGTTGTTGACGCTCCTGCTCGAACTGCGCCGTCGCGGTTTGAAGCGAGGGCTCGCGACCGCCTGCATCGGTGGTGGCCAGGGGATCGCGGCGATCGTGGAGACGGTTTAGCTTATTTGACCGTGGCGAGCAACTGGCGGGCCTTCTCCTTGAACTCCCGATCCTCTGGGGCCCAGTTGGGATCGATGGGACCGTCGATCACCTGCTGCAGCTCGGCTCGGGCGTCCGCCTTCCGTCCCATGTCGATCAGCGTTTCCGCCAGGAAGAAGTGCGAGGAGCTGCTGTTCGGATTGTAGGTGAGTGACTTGCGCAGGTGCTCCTCGGACTTCGTGTTCGAACCGCCGAAAAGTCCGGGCACTTTGAAATACCACCGGCCGAGCGCGCGATCGGCCGACCCCTGCTGGTACGCCGGGTCGAGCTTGAGGACGATCAGCAGTTCGTTCTTGATGTCGCCGCGATATTTCAGTCCCTGACGCATGCCGAATGATTCGGCGAGCGCGCCCATGTTGGCGGCGATCCAGAAATGCCCCTCAGCGCGGTTCGGCTCGAGCGCCACGGCTGTGCGGCCCGCGCTGATGCCGGCTTCGAGTACCGCCTTCCGCTCGGCCTCGGGCGCTCGACCACCGATCCAGTACCGTGCTCGAGCGAGCTTCCACGCCGACTCGAAATCCCGCGCGTTCTTTTCGAGCCGCTCGGCCCATACGGCTGCGGCGCGGCGCGCTTTCGCGAGATCCTCGCGGCCCGCATAAAGGGCGTCGGGATCCTCGGCCCCGGTCGATTGCAGCCAATCATCGCGCGCAGCGACACCGGCCCAGCCGACGCTCGACGCTCCAGCTGGATGCAGGACCAGGAGGTAGAATACGAGCATGCAGGACATCATTCGGCAGCTCCTGACCGAGCTCGGAGAGGATCCTTCACGCGAGGGGCTGCTCGACACGCCAAAGCGAGTGGAGAAATCGCTTGGCTTTCTGACTCAGGGTTATGCGGCCGACGTCGACGCCGTCCTCAACAACGCGCTCTTCAGCGTCGATTATAACGAGATGGTGATCGTCAAGGACATCGACTTCTACAGTCTCTGCGAGCATCACCTGCTGCCGTTTTTTGGCAAATGTCACGTCGCCTACATACCGCAGGGCCGCGTCGTCGGGCTCAGCAAAATCCCGCGCCTGGTCGAGATCTTCTCGCGCCGCCTGCAAGTGCAGGAACGACTGACCAGTCAGATCGCCGAGACCCTGCGCGACAAGATCCGGCCGCTCGGCGTCGGCATCGTCGTGGAGGCTACGCACCTGTGCATGTCGATGCGCGGCGTCGAGAAACAGAACTCGGTCGCGGTCACGAGCGCGATGCTCGGCGTCTTCCAGCACGATGCGCGAACCCGGACGGAGTTCCTCGAGCTCATCAAGCGCGCCGACATCGCCGATCGATCCTTCAAGACGGCGATACCGGGAACGGCCTGCGTGGCTGATTGAGAACGCGGATGGTGTCCACGCGACGCGGATCTCACGGATCTCCAGTGGGTCACGGGACGCGGATCTCACGGATCTCCAGTGGGTCACGGGACGCGGATCTCGCGGATCTCCAGTGGGGTCACGGGACGCGGATGGCGTGGATCTCCAGTGGGTCACGGGACGCGGATCTCACGGATCTCCAGTGGGTCACGGGACGCGGATCTCGCGGATCTCCAGTGGGGTCACGGGACGCGGATGGCGTGGATCTCCAGTGGGTCACGGGACGCGGATCTCACGGATCTCGAGTGGGTCACGGGACGCGGATCTCGCGGATCTCCAGTGGGGTCACGGGACGCGGATGACGTGGATCTCAAGTGGGGTCACGGACGCAGATGACGTGGATCTCTCAGAGATTACCGGGACGCACAATCTACATCTTCTGGTGGATTGAAGCGCGGTCCCTTTCGGGCGCGTTCGCAGACCACGCGGTCGAATTCGGGGCGGCGGCCGAAGTTTACGAGCAAGCCGACTTCCAAGTCAGTGGCCTTCAAGTAGTGAAGCACTTGGGCCCTGTTGAAGGGATCGATTTCAGGTCTAGCTTTGACCTCGACGATCACGCACGCTTGAACAATCAGGTCGGCTCTGAACTTTACGATTTGGTGACCCCGGAAGAATACAGGAAGCTGTTTCTCCTCTTCTACCGCCAGTCCGCGTTCTCGAATCGCGATGGCCATCGCGCGGCGCAACACGAACTCGGGAAAGCCGGCGAGTTCGTTGTAGGTATCAAAGAAGGCTCCTATCACCTTGTCGGTGACGTCGCCATGTTGAAGCATTTGGCGTGAATCCATCTCGTTACGACAAGCAACGCCCTCGCCGCTCGAGATCCACACAAGAAACGCCACGCCTAGCCTCAAATGGTGGCAGTTACTGCACGACTCACGTCAGGCGCCAAGTGTCAGTTTCTGCCGGTCATGCAGCACTGCTTGCACGCCGGCCCGAGGCAGCCCGAGGCCGGCGCATCAACCCCACCCGCGCTTCGCGCGGGGCAAGCAGTCCGGTTGCTGCGACCGTGAAATCCCTGAGATCCGCGGGATCCGTGTCCCGTGGAGCCTCTGTAATCCGCGAGATCCGCGTCCCGTGGAGCCTCTGTAATCCGCGAGATCCGCGTCCCGTAGAGCCTCTGTAATCCGCGAGATCCGCGTCCCGTGGAGTCTCTGTAATCCGCGAGATCCGCGTCCCGTAGAGCCTCTGTAATCCGCGAGATCCGCGTCCCGTAGAGCCTCTGTAATCCGCGAGATCCGCGTCCCGTAGAGGCTCTGTAATCCGCGAGATCCGTGTCCCGTGGAGCCTCTGTAATCCGCGAGATCCGCGTCCCGTAGAGGCTCTGTAATCCGCGAGATCCGCGTCCCGTAGAGCCTCTGTAATCCGCGAGATCCGCGTCCCGTAAGAAAAAGAATCAGCGCTAACATCCGCGTGCCGCTCGCGCGAGGCACTCGTGCATCCGCGTGACGCCTTCGGTGAGCGCCGCGGGCCCCGGTTGCAGGATGTAGGTCGACTTGATCTCATAGATGTGATCGGCGCGCACGGCGCTGACGCGATCCCAGCCGGGCCGCTCCACTATTGTTCGTTTTTTCATCGCCTTGCCGCACCACGACGCGATGATGACCTCTGGGTCACGCGCCGCGACGTCGGCTGGTGAGACGATCCTGTTCTTCGCCAGGCTCTCTTTTCTGAGCGCCGGAAACAGCGGATCTCCGCCGGCAATCTCGACGAGCTCGTCCACCCAGCAAATGCCCGATATGAGTGGGGCATCCCATTCCTCGAAGAATACTCGTGGTCGTCGTCCAAACAGGGCGGCTTTCGCCCGGATGCTCTCCAGGCCGTGCTCGAGCGAATCGGCGAGCGCGACCGCGCGATCGGCGCACCCGACGATCGCGCCCACCATGCGAATCATCTGAAGAATCTCGGCGATGCTGCGCTGGTTGAACGTTACGACGGCGTAGCCGCGCCGGATGAGTTCGGCGGCAATATCTGCCTGCAGATCGGAGAAGGCCAGGATCAGATCGGGCTCGAGCGCCTCGATCTTGTCGAATCGAGCGTTGATGAACGCCGATACTTTCGGCTTGTGACGCGCTTCCGGCGGCCGCACCGTGTAGCCCGAGATGCCGACGACGCGTTCGCCTTCGCCGAGCAAGTAGAGCGTCTCGGTCGTTTCTTCCGTCAAGCAAACGATTCGCGACGGGTATCGCGTGCTCATGCTGCCGTAATTATTTCCTGAGACCAGGGCCATTCGTGTAGTTGTTGCTCGTGTCGTTGCCTGTTGAGGTCGCGTCGAATCTGAGCTCGACTGGAATAAACCCCTGAAAATATTGAATGTTTCGCGCATGTGTCCAGGTGGCAGCGCTCTTGCCAACGGGAGTCTGCCTGCGAGCTGACAAATTAGAGTTGTGGAGTTTGGAAGGCGAAACGTCCGTACGGGCCAGCACTGACGTGACGCGCGCTGTGTACTAGCGCGCGACAAATTACCGGGAGACGAATTTTGACGACAAGACAGATTCGGGGCGGAGCTCTGTCCGCCGTGGGACTCGTGTGCGCGCTGGCCGTCAGCGCCAGCTTGGTGCGTGCGCAATCGGCGCTGCCGACAGGTTGGGCGAGCCGCGACGTCGGTAGTACGGGGTCGTCGGGAGCGCCTCCGTGTCGTCGGGTACGTGGACGGTCGCTGGCAGCGGCGCCAACATCTGGGGCACGGCCGACGAGTTTCGATTCGCCTCTCAGGCGGTGACCGGCGATCTCGACATCCGGGTCCGCGTGACGAGCGTGGAAGACGTCGACGACTGGTCGAAGGCCGGGGTGATGATTCGCGAGTCGCTCGCCGCCAACGCCCGCAACGCCTTCATGTTCGTAACTCCGGGCGGTCGTGTTGTGTTCCAGGGGCGCAGCAGCCTTGGTGGGTCGACGACGCGGACGTCCCAATATGGAAGCCCGGGAGCTGCGCCGGTCTGGCTGCGCCTCGTCCGACAGGGCAGTCAATTCACGGGTTATGTTTCCGCGAATGGCACGTCCTGGACGACGAGCGGCAGCATGACAATCAGCATGACATCCTCTGTGTACGTCGGGCTGGCCGTCACCAGCCGTGTCGACTCGACGCTCGCCACCGCAACGTTCACCAACTCCCGGTCGGAACCGGGACGGCGCCCACTCCGCCCACTCCGCCCACCGCGGCTGCCGGCACCATGGACCAACCGTGACATTGGTGGCCCGGCGCGGGCGGGCTCTGCGTCTGCGGCTGGCGGCACGTTCACCGTTGCTGGAAGTGGTACCGACATCTTCAACTCATCCGATCAGTTCCATTTCGTCTATCAGCCCTTGCAAGGTGACGTCGAGGTCATCGCACGGGTGGCCTCGCATCAGTCTTCGGCTGCGTGGTCGAAGGCGGGAGTAATGATCCGCGAATCGCTCACGGGAACGTCGCGTCATGTGATGATGAACTCAACCCCGACCGAGGGTTGGTGGTTCACTCGACGGATAGCGACCGGTGGTGCAAGCTATGAGCAGTTCGGATCGAGCGGTTCAGCTCCTGGCTGGGTGCGTCTTGTCCGTGAAGGCAATCTCTTCACCGCGTATCGTTCGACCAATGGAACCACCTGGTCTCTTGTCGACACCGAGACGATTGCGATGGCGTCAACGGTCTACGTCGGCCTGGCGATCACGAGCAACAATCCCGGAGCGACGGCGACAGCGACATTCACCAACGTCATGGCGAGAACTGTGTCGCCGGGGACAAATCAGCCGCCGACCGTGTCGATCACTGGCCCAGCGGCTGGCGCCACGTTCACCGCGCCGGCGACCATCACGGTTTCGGCCGCAGCGAGCGACACGGATGGCACGATTACCAAGGTTGATTTCTACCGGGGGACGCAATTCATCGCGTCGGACACCACCAACTCGTATAGCGTGAGCATGTCCGGCGTGGCCGCTGGCTCGTATCAATTGATTGCCGTGGCCACCGACAGCGATGGCGTCACGAGCACCTCTTCGCCGGTCAGCGTGACGGTCGGCGGGTCGTCTAATCGGCCGCCCACGGTGTCGCTCACCAGCCCGGCGCCGAGCTCGACCTTCACCGCTCCCGCGAGCATCACCCTCACCGCGACGGCCAGCGACACGGACGGCACCGTCACCCGGGTCGATTTCTATCGAGGCTCGACGCTGATCGGGTCGGATACGAGCAGCCCATACAGCTATAACTGGACCAACGTCGCCGCAGGCTCGTATTCGCTGACCGCGCGCGCGGTCGACGATGATGGGGCGACGACGCAGACGTCGGCTGGCGCCAGTATCACGGTCTCGACGGCTCCCAGCGCACCCACGCCGACGAGGGTCGTCTTCAATGCCTCCGGTGACCATGCGACCAACGTGACCTCGTATACCGTCGCGATCTATCGAAGTGCGGATCCGATCACGGCGAGCCCGGTCACTACGAGCAACCTCGGCAAGCCTGCTCCAGTCGCCGGCGAGATAACGGTGGACATCTCCACGTCCGTCAATCCGCTGCCGGCTGGGAGCTACAAGGCCGTCGTGCGCGCGACGGGTTCAGGAGGCACGACCGCCAGCGCGCCGTCAGCGACGTTCACGAAGTAGTGCTTGGCTCAGGGCTCAGGGCTCAAGGCTCAGGAATGATCCGCGAGAGTATTTTCTCGAGGGTCTTCCTGGGCCCTCAGCCTTGAGCCCTGAGTCGTTCCAGCGGTTATACTGCTGGCCATGCGTCGTGGTGGATCTGTTCTGTCCATCCTGTGCCTGCTCTCGCTTTGCCAGCTGCACGCACAGGGAACCCGAACGACAACCAAGAAGCCAACGCCTGCGGTCAAGCCGGTGCCGAAGACGGAACCGGCCAACGTCACGTGTCCCGAACAGCTGGGCACTGGCCTGAAGACTAAGGCCGACTTCTGTTTCGTGCTGGCAGGACGTAATCCTGCTGACGGCGTGCTCGTGTCGATTCCCCCGCACTCGCAGGCAACCCTGACGTTCGATCTCCACAACCGTCATAGCTATTCTGAGGAGGAGATTCGCGCGGGCCGGGGGTACGCGAAGTACACCGCCGTGATTGGCGTGCTGTCGATGACCGGCGACCTCCTCGGCCGGGGCGCGGTGCAGACGGAGTTTCGGACCGCCAAGGATCTCGTACGACCGCATCACCGGCGGCGCGGGACCTGGCGGGGCCAAGGCCGTTGCTCCCCTGGGCCGTGAAGCGGTCAGCGTCGCTATCCCAGCCGGTGTCGACCGGGTGAGTCTGCTCGGCGAAGTGCTCGAAGCCACGACCGCCGCCGGACGTGAGGTCGCCACCCCCGGCCGCCCGGTCGCCATCGTCAGCAACGTGCAGGTCACCTACACGCCCGCTCCGCCGCCGCGCAAACGCTGAACCTTGAACTGAACCTTTGAACCATGAACTCTGAACCCTGAACCGTTATGATCGTGACATGGTTCTTCGTGACGTAGTCGTCGTCGGCGCCGGTCCAGCCGGGCTTGCCACTGCCATCGCCGCCGCCAAGAGCGGTCTCTCCTGCCAGGTCATCGAAAAGGGCGCGCTGGTCAATTCGCTGCTGCACTATCCGACCGAGATGGTGTTTTTCACGACGCCAGAGCTGATGGAAATCGGCGGGATGCCGTTTGTCAGCCCGTACGACAAGCCGACCAGGCTCGAGGCGCTCCGCTACTACCGACGCGTCTCTGACGCCTACGAGCTCGACGTCGTTTTTGATGAGGCCGTGGTGGCCATCACTCGCGACACGGCGGTTCCCGACGCGGAGGGAGCGCTCGTCGTCGATATGCGCTCGACTCGGGGCGTGCGCCGCTCCGTCCACGGCCGCACGGTCGTCGTCGCCACCGGCGCGTACGATTTCCCGAATCGGCTCGGCGTGCCTGGCGAGGATCTGCCGCACGTCTCGCACTACTACACGCAGCCCCACCCGTTCTTCAGGAAGAAGGTCGTCGTTGTCGGCGGGAAGAACTCGGCTGCGGAGGCGGCGCTGGATCTCTACCGCGCCGGCGCGAAGGTGACAATCGTCCACCGCGGTGCGGCGATGGGGGAGTCGATCAAGTACTGGGTCAAGCCCGACATCGATAACCGGATCAAGGAAAGGTCGATTCCAGCCCGCTTCGGCACCCGTGTGGTCGAGGTTCGTCCAACGACGGTGGTCGTCGAACGGGACGGGACAGCCGACGAAATCGAAGCCGACGCGGTGTTTCTACTGACCGGATATGGCGCGGACACGAGCCTGCTTCGAGCCGTGGGCATCGAGCTCGACCCCGCGACGTGCGGACCGGTCTTCAACGCCGAGACCTTCGAAACCAACGTCCCAGGCGTCTATGCAGTGGGTGCGATGGTGGCCGGCGTGCAGAGCGGGCGGATCTTCATCGAGAACGGCCGGTTCCACGGCCAGAAGGTCATCGAAGCCATACGGGACCGGCTGAGGACGTGATGGTTCAGGGTTCACGGTTCATAGTTCAAGGTTCTATGCAGCAGAGCGCTGAACCCTGAACCTTGAACCCTGAACTTTGAACCTGCGCTATCAGTGTTCTCCGCCCCACTTATTCTGAGCGACGATCACCTTCATCTCGAGCAACTCGATAAGCGACCGGCAGCGAGCCAGGAGGCTGTCGCGTTCGAGAAGCGCCTGTTTCTCGACCGGCTCGAGCTCGAGGTACTGCGCCAGCGCGTTGACGAGGTCCTCGTCGGCCATCGAAGCCGGCACTTTGGTGTCGCTACCCCGACCCTTGGGCTGCGGGACGAGCAAGGTCTCCAGGCGCCGACGGGCGAGGCGCATTTCGTCCTTGTCGTCGCCGTTGGCGGGCTGCTCGTTGACGCTGTCGACACGGGCTAGGCGGTAGGCGAGGCTGTCGTCCTCGTCGAGGACCTTAAACTTCTCCATCCCCTGCAGCACGATGTTGAAGCGGCCGTCTGGCAACCGTTCGGCGTGTGTGATGAGACCGGCGCAACCGACTGGATAAATGGCGGGCCGGCCCTCGTAGTCGTTCTCCCAGCCGGGTCGCAGCAGCACCATCCCGATAATCCGGTCCGCGGCGAGCGCGTCGGTCACCATGTCCCGGTAGCGCCCCTCGAAGATGTGCAGCGGCAGGAACACGTTGGGAAAGAGCACCACATTCGGCAGGGGGAAGAGCGGAATGGTCGGCGGCAGCACGTTCTGATTCGCTCTCGTCCGCGCCTAGTGTCGCGTCTCCGACGTTCGAGGTGCACCGAGGGCCGGCACTAGTGGATGGTCCTCGTTTTCTTGTCCATGTAGTCCATCAGAACGTATTTGCCGAGCGTGCGTGGCGTCGTGAAGTAGGCTTTGCCGTGGCAGATTTCGGCAACTTTCCGCACGAAGCTGACGAGATCGTGGTCGCGCGCGAGCATGAAGGTGTTGATGAGGATACCAGCCTTGCGGCAGGCGGCGACTTCAGCGAAGGTCTCGGACACGATGAAGGGATCGAGGCCGAACGCGTTTCTGTAGATGCGGCCATCGGGACGAGTGAGCGCGGAGGGTTTGCCGTCCGTGATCATGACGATCTGGCGCATGTCCTTACGCTGCCGCTCGAGCAGACGTCGCGCGAGCCGGAGCCCCTCGCGGGTGTTGGTGTAATAGGGCCCGACTCGCACGCGCGCGAGTTGGCTGAGCGGGATCTCTTCCGCTGAATCGTGAAAGAGCACGACCTGGAGCGCATCGCCCGGGTATTGCAGGCGGATCAAGTTGGCGAGCGCCAGCGCGACGCGTTTCGCCGGCGTGAACCGGTCTTCGCCGTAGAGGATCATGCTGTGGCTGCAGTCGAGCATGAGGACCGTCGCGCACGAGCTCTGATACTCGCCCTGGACGACCATCAGATCCTGATAGTCGACTTCGATTGCCGGCCGGCCGACGTTCTCCTGACGCCTGACAGCGTTGAGGATCGTACTGCTGGCGTCGATATTCATCGTGTCGCCGAACTCATAGGGCTTTGGCGCGCCGCTCGCCTCGATCCCGGTGGCCATCTCACGCGTATCGTGGCGGCCGATGCTGCTCTTGCCGATTGAGCCGAGGAGGTCTCGCAACGCGCGGTAGCCGAGGAAATCGAGACTCTTGTCGGTGATCTCGAAGCGCACGTTGCCGTCGCGACCGCCGGCGCCGCTACCCTGGCCCTGACGGCCGTTCGGGGCCGGATTCTCTCCTTCAGGCTGGCCGGTCAGGTAACCCTGGTGCTGCAACTTTTCGATGATTCGCTGAATGAGCTCGTCCAGACGCGTTTCAGCGTCCTCGGTCTGCTGCCAGTCCTTGCCGAGCATCTTCTCGAGAGTTTCGTCCGAGAGCACGCCGCCGTTGAGAATCGCCTCCATGATGGCATCGTGCAGCGCTTGCATCGAATGCCCCGGTTCGTCATCGTCGTACGGCAGTCCGTACGGGCTCTCGAAGCCGCTCGAGAGCAGCATGTCGGAGAGCCGCGACAGCAGATCCTCGAGGTCGAGCCCGTCGAGGTCCTCACCGGTGAACTTGGAATAGCGATACTTCATCGGCTTCCGATCACTTTGCCAGCGTGGTCCGACCTATTTCTGCGGTCCGTGCAATCCGTGTCATCCGAGGCCCTAGTTGTAATACTTCTTCTTGTTGCCCGGCCCCTGTCCCGGCATCTGGATATCGCGCTCGATCATCTGTTCGGGCGTAACGCCGCGAGGGGCGCGGCGCGACGGCTCGGCCCCCTGGTACTGGAACTCGTCCGACCGGCTGATTTTCTTTTGCGCGTAGAGCCCTTCGAGGATGAAGTCGACAGCTGACGCGAGCAGTGGCGCCGGGGCCTGTTTGTCGACGCCGGCGTGCGACGCGAGCTCGCGCACGCCCTGCACCTGGGCGACGCGCGCGAGGAGCTCGGCTGAAGGCAGCGTGTCGTCGATCTGCAGGCTCCCGCCGAGATCGAACCAGTCGGTGACCTGCTTGAGGTCGACGTTGGCGAAGTAGCCGCCAAAGACGTTGCCGACCGCCGCGCGGATGATGTCGCGGGCGACGTTGTCGGCGCCCCGCAGCTCTCCTTCGTACTCGAGCTCGAACTTGCCGGTCATCGCTGGCAGCGCCGCGTAGATGTCGGTGATGCGGGGCACGATGGCCGGTTCGGCGGCGAGGATTGCGCGGCGCTCGGCGCTCGAGACCACGTTCTCGAGGAGAGAAATCGGCAGGCGCTGGCTGACGCCCGACCGCTTGTCGATTTTCTGATCCTGTCGCGCCTGGAACGCGATCTCTTCGACGACTTCGCGCACGAACGCCGGCACGACGAGCTCGCAGCCGCCGCGGTCGACCCAGGCCTCCTGCTCGGTGATGGCCAGGGCGTGCGTACGCGTCGCGGGGTAGTGAGTGCGAATCTCCGAGCCAATGCGATCCTTGAGCGGCGTGATGATCTTGCCGCGCGCCGTATAGTCTTCAGGATTGGCGCTGAAGACGATCATGACGTCGAGCGGCAGGCGCACCGGGTAGCCTTTGATCTGGACGTCGCCTTCCTGGAGGATGTTGAACAAGCCGACCTGAACCTTGCCGGCCAGGTCCGGCAGCTCGTTAATCGCAAAGACGCCGCGATTCGCCCGCGGCAGCAGCCCGTAGTGCATGGTCAGCTCGTCGGAGAGCTGCAGGCCGGCGCGCGCGGCCTTGATCGGATCGAGATCGCCGATCAGGTCGGCGATGGTGACATCTGGCGTGGCCAGCTTTTCGACGTAGCGGGCATCGCGGTCCAGCCAGGCGATGGCCAGGTCGTCGCCGGCCTCGCGGATCCGCGCCCGGCAGGCGGCGCAGAGTGGCGCCAGCGGATCGTCGTGAATCTCGCAGCCGGGCACGACGGGAATCGACTCATCGAGCAGGTCGGCGAGCGCCCGCAGAATCCGGCTCTTGGCCTGCCCGCGCAGGCCGAGCAGGATGAAATTGTGCCGGGAGAGGATCGCGTTGACGATCTGCGGCACGACCGTGTCGTCGAAGCCGATGATTCCGGGGAAGAGCGCCGCCCGTGAGCGGAGCCGGTCGATGAGGTTGCCGCGAATCTCGTCCTTGACGCTGCGGCGCGCCAGCCGCCCGCTGGCAATCTCGGAGCGGAGTTGGCCGAGCGTGCCCGGCCGTGAGGCCGAAGACGAAGACGATGTGCGTGAGACCGGGGGCGGCATATCTGAATCTTACATCGGGGCCCTGCTAAGATGAGGGCCTTGCCTGAGTTTTCTCGCCATGGATCGTCCCGGCCGCTCGTCTTTGCCCATCGTGGCGGCGCGGCACTCCGGCCCGAGAACACGATCGCGGCGTTCGATCACGGCCTGGCGCTCGGCGCCGATGGTCTCGAGCTCGACGTCCATCTGTCCCGCGACGGCGTCGTCGTCGTGCATCATGACGACACGCTCGACCGCACGACCAGCGCGCACGGTCCAGTGTCGGGGCGCACGGCGGATGAGCTCGCGCACGTGGATGCCGGCTATCGATTCACGCCCGATCCGCGAGCCTCGACGCCGCTCTATCCCTTCCGCGGGCAGGAGATCGGCGTTCCCCGTCTGCGCGCGGTGCTCGAACGGTACCCAAGCGCCCGCATCATCATCGAGCTCAAGGCACCGGATGCGGAGCTGGCGCGCCGGACGATTGACGATGTCCGCGCGGCGCGCGCGCTCGATCGCGTCGTCCTCGGGTCGTTTCACGGGCGGGCGCTGAACGCGGCGCGTCGCTACGAGCCACGCATTCCCACCGGAGCGGCGAGCGAAGAGACGCGCTGGGCACTGTACCGCTCGCGAGTGCGATGGCCGCTTGGTCGCACGAAATACCGTGAGTTTCAGGTCCCTGAGCGATCGGGCGCGACGTTGATTGTCACGCCGCAGTTCATCGCGCATGCGCACCGAGCCGGCCTGCCAGTGCGGATCTGGACGGTCGACGATCGCGACGACATGGTGCGCCTGCTCAGTTGGGGCGCCGACAGCGTGATCAGCGATCGACCCGACATCGCCGTGCCCGTCGTGCGCGAGTGGGCTCTGGGGTCAGACCAGCGTCTGACCCCGGTCTGACCCCAACCAATCGTCAGCTCACCTTCGTTAAGAGCGTGGCGGCCGTCGTGAACCGGGGCTCGATGTCGACGGGAACGCCGGTGAGCCGGTCGAGCACCTGCTGCACCTGGGGCCGCACGACTCCGAGGGTTTCGATGAGCGCCTTCGCCTTCTGATAGCTGCCCTCCGCCTGTAGCGTCATGATGTCGCGTGTCAGCGAGGTCACCGCCGCGGTCATCTTGATCTCGTCGACCGTGAACCGGCCGTCGGCGCCAACTACGAACGCGCCCTGATCCAGGAAGTAGTTGAGTTGAATGGCGATGCCGCGTCCATGCGCCTCGTTGACGCCGAAGCGGATCGACCGGAACGACGAGGCCAGAAAGGTCGTGTACATGGTCTGGGCGATCGCCTTGTCGACCTTTCCCTGATCGGCGAGCTGCTTGAGCGCCCAGAGGCCCGAGACGTCTGCCTTCGCTTCCTCGATGGCGCTGTAAGTTTCCTTGAGCTCCTGCCGGACGGTCGTCTGACGCCCGCCGACGGTGATGTTGTGCGGTCCGAGCCCGTGCATCAATTCGTGCATCAGGATGTGCGTGAAAAACGCGTCGAACGAGACGTTCTTCTGCTGCGCCTCGGGCAGGGCCACCTTCGCGATTGGTTCGAGCGCCATCTTGAACTTGGCTTCCTGCACGTTCTTCAACATCACTCGCTTGGTGCCCTTTTCTTTGACCACGCGCTCGTCGTTGGGGAGGTTGAACGCCGCGGTCTGGACTCCCCGATTGGCGTCGCCGGCAGTGAAGACGACGTTGACGACTTTGATCGGCGCGAGCGCGCCGAGCTTGGGATTTCTGAGCGCCGGGTCGATCGGCAGCGCGTTCTCGAGCCCCTGCAATTCTGAGCTGAACACCTGCAGCTTCGTCGACTCGGCTTCGTCACGAATCGTGATGAACGCTTCGAATGCCGCCTTGAAGTTGAACCATTCGTCCTCGTAGACCTCGTAGGGACCGATCGTCGGCTCGATCGACGCGTCGAGCTCCATCCATGCGACGTCGCTTGCGTAGTAGTCGTTCGAGATGAAGGCGTCGGCGCGCGCGTTCAGGAACGCCTTGAGGGTGGGCTGCGCGGTGAAGCCCGCCGCTTCGCGGAGCAGTGACGCGGCCAGCGCCAGTTCGCCCTGATATTCGACCGAGTAGGGCACGGCCATGAAACGGCCGTCGGGCCCACGTCGGATGGTGGTGAAGAAACCGGACGCGGTCTTCTTGGCATCGTCGGGCAATGACTTC
This sequence comes from uncultured Acidobacteriota bacterium, assembly GCA_963773005.1. GTDB lineage: Bacteria > Acidobacteriota > Vicinamibacteria > Vicinamibacterales > 2-12-FULL-66-21 > DATBJJ01. The sequence goes on along the minus strand of CAVYZR010000003.1, from coordinate 1,092,152 downwards.
AGCCATTTCTCAATTTCGTCCTTCGTCGCGCCTGCAGGATAGAAATTTGCGCCCTCGGGCTTGGCCGGGACGCCGGGGACGAAAGGCTTGTGATGATCGAGGCGCGACCAGGGCCCCTTGTTGATTAGAAAATAGTGGAGCGTGTCTGCCGCATCACCCACGACGGCTTGGCGCGCCAGCGACTCGAGCAGCGCCTCGTTGCCCGCCCAGACCTGCCGCAGGAACAGGGCGTCCATGATCTTGGCCGCCTCGACGAGCTTCGCCAGCGCCAGTCGCTCATTTGCCGGGAGCGCGCTCAGATCGGCGCCGATGTCGGCCGGGGCGAATCGCGCGATCATGCCGCGAAGCGGCGAGGCCGATGCAGCGGCTGGCGCGGAGGCGGGTGGTGGAACGGTGGACTGAGTCACGGGAGTCTCTCCGGAGCAGGCCGCCATTGCGACCGAAGTGAGGATGACGAAGGCAATCGCATGTGTGTATGACATAGGAGTCGATCAGAGTGTCGGCTTTCGCACCTGGACAAGCTGAAGCATCAGGGGATTCGATACGATGCCTGCGTTTTCAGCATGCTCTCATGCGCAGGCAGGGCTGTGTCAGCTTCGAAAAACCCTTCCATCCAGAGTTACAATAAGAGGATTGTAATCCCGAAGTTTTGAGAGAGAAGGCTTGGCCCCCCATGAAAAACGTCGCACCGCGTGACGCCTCCGAGATCGAGGCGATTGAACAACGGGAATGGCTCGAATCGCTCGACTACGTCGTCCAGCAGGGCGACCGGGGACGCGTCCAGCGGCTGCTGGCCTCGCTCCGGCATCGCGCCCGGACGGCTGGCGTGTCGCTGCCGTTCACTGCGGTCACCGCTTACGTCAACACCCTGCGTCCGGCCGATGAGACGCCGCTCCCGGGTAGCCAGGAGATCGAGCGCCGGATCAAGAGCCTCGTGCGCTGGAATGCGATGGCCATGGTCGTGCGCGCCAACCGGCTGTCGGAAGGTATCGGCGGACATATCTCAACCTACGCGTCCGCGGCCACGCTCTACGAGATCGGCTTCAATCACTTCTTTCGGGCCCGCACGCAGGACAGCGAGGGCGACCTCGTCTATTTCCAGGGGCACGCGTCGCCCGGCATCTATGCGCGCGCGTTCCTCGAGGGTCGACTGTCGGTCGAGAAGCTCCACAACTTCCGCCAGGAGCTAGCCGACGGCGGTGGCCTGTCGTCATATCCGCATCCGTGGCTGATGCCCGACTTCTGGCAGTTCCCGACGGTCTCGATGGGCCTCGGCCCGATCATGTCGATCTATCAGGCGCGGTTCAGTCGCTATCTCGAGGATCGCGGACTGAAGAAGCCGTCGAATACGAAGGTCTGGGCATTCCTCGGCGACGGCGAGACCGACGAGCCTGAGTCGCTCGGCGCGATCAGCCTCGCCGCGCGCGAGAAGCTGGACAACCTGATCTTCGTGATCAACTGCAACCTGCAGCGGCTTGACGGCCCGGTTCGCGGCAACGGGCAAATCGTTCAGGAACTCGAAGCCATTTTCCGCGGCGCCGGCTGGAACGTCATCAAGGTGCTCTGGGGAAGCGACTGGGATCCGCTCCTGGCGGCCGACCACGATGGCCTCCTCGCCAAGCGAATGGGCGAAGTCGTCGACGGCCAGTATCAGAAGTACACCGTCGAGTCTGGCGCGTATCTGCGCGAGCATTTCTTTGGCACCGACCCGCGACTGCTCGAGATGGTCAAGCACCTGTCGGACGACCAGCTGAAGAAGCTGCGGCTCGGCGGCCACGATCCAGTGAAGGTGTACAACGGCTACAAAGCGGCGGTCGAGCACAAGGGGCAGCCGACGGTTGTGCTCGTGCGAACCATCAAAGGCTACGGCCTCGGCGAAGCCGGCGAGGGCAAGAACGTCACCCACCAGCAGAAGAAGCTGAACGAGGCCGACCTGCGCACGTTCCGGGCGCGCTTCGGCATTCCCATCTCAGACGATGCCATCGCGGACGCACCGTTCTATCGTCCGTCGGACGACAGCTTGGAGCTGCAGTACCTGCGCGAACGGCGGAAGGCGCTCGGTGGCTTCATGCCGTCGCGCGCCGCGCGCGCCGAACCGCTCCACGCGCCGATCGATCCGCTCTTCGACGAGTTCGCGCAGGGCACCGAAGGCCGCAAGGCCTCGACGACGATGGTGTTCGTGCGCATTCTCTCGAAGCTGCTGCGGGACAAAGAGATTGGCGATCTGATCGTGCCGATTGTTCCCGACGAAGCGCGCACCTTCGGCATGGAGGCGCTCTTCCGGCAGGTCGGCATCTACTCCCACGTCGGCCAGAAATACGAGCCGGTCGACATGGATACGCTGCTCTATTACAAGGAAGCGCAGGACGGGCAGATTCTCGAGGAAGGCATCACCGAAGCCGGGTCGATGTCGTCGCTCATCGCCGCTGGGACGGCCTACGCGACGTACGGCATCAACACGATCCCGTTTTTCATCTTCTACTCGATGTTCGGTTTCCAGCGTGTCTGCGATCTCATCTGGGCGGGCGCCGACTCGCGGACCCGCGGCTTCGTGCTCGGAGCGACCGCCGGCCGCACGACCCTGGCCGGCGAAGGCCTGCAGCATCAGGACGGCCACAGCCACGTCTTCTCACTGGCGGTGCCCAACTGCATCTCTTACGATCCGGCCTTCGCTTACGAGCTTGCGGTCATCATCCAGGACGGCATCCGGAGGATGTACAAGAATCAGGAGAGCATCTTCTACTACCTGACCGTGATGAACGAGCAGTACGAAATGCCGCCAATGCCCGAAGGCACCAAGGAGGGCATTCTCAAAGGCCTCTACCGCTTCAGCACCGCGGCCAACGGCAAGGCCAAGCTCAAAGCCCAGCTCCTTGGCAGCGGTGCGATCCTCAACGAGGTCATCGCGGCGCAGAAGCTGCTGGAGAAGTACGGCGTAGCGGCAGACGTCTGGAGCGTGACCAGCTATCAGGAGCTCTATCGCGACGCGCATGCGTGCGAGCGCTGGAACATGCTGCACCCGACCGAGGCACCGCGCATGCCATACGTCTCTCAGTGCTTCAAGGACACGCAGGGCGTGATCGTGGCGGCCTCGGACTACCTCAAGGTGCTGCCAGGATCGCTCGACCGTTGGCTGCCGCGCCGCGTGCGCCAGCTCGGTACCGACGGGTTCGGCCGCAGTGAGGATCGGACCGATCTGCGGAACTTCTTCGAGGTTGACGCCCGCTTCGTCACGCTCGCGACGCTCGCCGAGCTCGCCCAGGACGGCCAGATCGATCGCGCCGTAGTCGCGCAGGCGATCAAGGATCTCGGTATCGACGGAGCTAAGGCGAACCCGGCGACGACGTAGAAGCAATGCTGAATGCTGAGTGCTGAATGCTGAAGTAAATGCTGAAGGCAGAAGGTCGGTATTCCGCAACGGAATGAACGAACTTGGCAATGAAAGTATTACGGCTGCAGACTGAAGCTCCGTGCGAGCTGATAGCTGACAGCTGAAAGCTGAGAGCTAATGGCCACGGACTTTACACTTCCTGAACTTGGCGAGAACATCGCCGGCGGCGATGTCGTGCGTGTGCTGGTGTCGGCCGGCGACAGCGTCAAGAAAGATCAGCCGGTGCTCGAGCTCGAGACCGACAAGGCCACCATCGAGGTGCCTTCGTCGGTGAGCGGCACGATCAAAGAAGTGCGGATCAAGCAGGGCGAGCGGGTCAAGGTCGGCCAGGTGGTGCTCACGTTCGATAACGGAGCCGCGGCCGCGACCGAAAGCGCGAAGAGCGCGGCCGGCGATCAGCCGAAGCCCCAACCGGTTGGCGCGGCAGAAGACGGCGGGCTCAGCCAGCAGGGGCCCGCCGCCGCCACGGCACCGCCAGCGACTCCCGAAGCGAAACCCAAGCGGGGCGAAGTTGTCGACATCCGGGAAGGCGCGCGCAGCGCCCAGCCCGCCCAGCCGGTCAGGGACGCCAGAGACAAGGATGTCGAGGCCGAGCCACAGGGCCCGGCGGCACCTGCCGCGCCGTCGGTCCGTCGTCTCGCGCGCGAACTTGGCGTCGACATCCGGCGCGTCCCGGGCAGCGGCCCGGCCGGGCGCATCAGCACCGACGACGTGCAGGCGTTCGTCCGCGAGGCGATGGCCGGAGGCGCGACGGCGAGCGCGCCCTCGGCGCTGCCCGATTTCACCAAGTGGGGTGAGGTCGAGCGCAAGCCGATGAGCAACATCAGGCGCAAAACGGCCGAGCACCTGGCGCGTGCCTGGAACGTCATTCCGCACGTCACGCAGCACGACAAGGCGGACATCACGGCGCTCGAGGCCTTGCGCAAGCAGGTACAGCCCGCAGGCCGAGAAAGCTGGCGGGAAACTGACGATGACGGCGATTGCGCTCAAGATCGTCGCCGCCGCGCTCCGGAAGTTCCCACAGTTCAACTCGTCGGTCGACGTCGCCCGCAACGAGATCGTCTATAAGAAATCAATTCACGTCGGCGTCGCCGCCGACACCGAGCGTGGCCTGCTGGTGCCGGTGATTCGTGACGTCGACCGCAAGGGCATCATCCAGCTGGCCGCCGAGCTGGGCGCCGCGTCCGACAAGGCCCGCGCCGGCAAGCTGTCGCTCGACGACATGCAGGGCGCCGGCTTTACGATCACCAACCTTGGCGGGATCGGTGGCACGTCGTTCACGCCGATTGTGAACTGGCCCGAGGTCGCCATCCTCGGCATCTCGCGCGGCGCGCGCGAACCGGTCTTCGTCAACGACCAGTTCGAGCCGCGCCTGCTGTTGCCCTTGTCGCTGTCCTACGATCATCGCGTGATCGATGGCGCCGACGCCGCGCGGTTCCTGCGCTGGGTGGCGGAGGCGTTCGAACAGCCCTTCATGATGTCGCTTTGATGTCTGCTTCCACACAACTCGTTGTCATCGGCGCCGGTCCCGGCGGATACGCGGCTGCCTTCTATGCGGCGGATCGGGGAATGAAGGTGACCCTCGTCGATCCCTCGCCGAACCCCGGCGGCGTCTGCCTCTATCGCGGCTGTATCCCGTCCAAGGCGTTGCTGCACGTCGCCGAGATCGTCAACGAGGCGAAGCATGCGGCGGCCATGGGGGTGACCTTCAGCGCGCCGACCATCGAGATCGACAAGGTTCGTGCCTTCAAGGACAAGGTCGTGACCCAGCTGACCGGCGGCGTCGGGCAGGTCGCCAAGCTGCGAAAGATCGAGTATCTGCAGGGGACAGCGACCTTCCGCAACGGCCGCTCTCTCGAGGTCGCAAAAGTTGACGGCACGACCACGACCCTCGCCTTCGAGCACGCGGTGATTGCCACCGGCTCGAGACCCGCGACAGTGCCCGGGCTCTCCAGCGACAATCCGCGCGTGATGGATTCCACGGCCGCGCTCGATCTGCCAGACGTCCCCAAGTCGCTGCTCGTCGTCGGGGGTGGCTACATTGGCCTGGAGCTCGGCACCGTCTACGCGGCTCTCGGCTCGAAAGTGACCGTCGTCGAGATGACCGACGGGCTCCTGCCCGGCGCGGACCGCGACCTCGTCAACATCCTCGCCAAACGGGTCGCGTCGATCTGCGAGGCCGTGCTTCTGAACACGAAGGTGGCCTCGGTCAAGCCAGCCAAGGATGGCGTCACCGTGACCTTCGAGGGTCAGTTACCGGAAGGAATGGCCAACGAACGCACGTTTGATCGCGTCCTCGTCTCGGTCGGCCGTCGTCCGAACTCCGCCGTACCGGGCCTGGAGAAAACGCGCGTCAAGGTCGATCAGAAAGGTTTCATCGAAGTCGACTCGTCGCGGGCGACCGCTGAACCTACGATCTACGCGATTGGCGATGTCGTTGGCGAGCCGATGCTCGCGCACAAAGCGTCGCACGAGGCGCGTGTCGCCATCGATTCAATCCTCGGTGAGCGCGTGACGTTCGAGCCCGAGGCGATTCCTGCCGTCGTGTTCACGGATCCCGAAGTGGCCTGGTGTGGCCTGACCGAGAACGAGGCGGCGAAGCAGAAGCGCGAGGTCACCGTCACGAGGTTCCCATGGGGTGCGTCCGGGCGCGCGATTACCCTCGACCGGACCGATGGCATGACCAAGCTCGTCATCGATCCGAAATCCGAGCGCGTCCTCGGCGTCGGCATTGTCGGACCCGGCGCCGGCGAGCTGATCGCCGAGGCCGTCCTTGCCGTCGAAATGGGCGCGACCGCCGCGGATCTCAAATTGACCATCCATGCACACCCGACGCTCTCCGAAACCCTCATGGAAGCCGCTGAGGTGTTCTTCGGGGAGTCGACGCACGTCTACAAGCCGAAGAAGAAATGAGCGGCTGCTAGCCGATCATTTCTTCTCGGCTTGAGCTTCCAGCTTCCAGCTTCCGGCTCCCAGCTCTCAGCTTCCAGTTCCTCGCTTCGAATTTGCTGGCAGCTGGAAGCTGGCAGCTGGAAGCTTTGCCAGCGCGCGCCGCGCGCTGGCAAACACCTCATCCATCATCGGCGCCGTCAGCTTGCCGGTGTTCGTATTCTGCCGGCTCGGATGATACGAGCCGATGACGCTGTAGCCCGCTGTTTCATAGATCACCCCGTGTCCAAATGGCGGACGCGGTTTGACGACGATGCCACGGTCCGCGAGCAGGCGCCAGGCCGCGTCAAAGCCGATGCGGCCGAGCCCGACGATGACCGAGATGCGCGGCAGCGCCGCCGCTTCGGCGACCAGGTGCGGGTGGCAGGCGGCGATCTCGGTCGGCGTCGGCTTGTTGTCGGGCGGAGCACAGCGCACGGCGGCGGCGATGAACGCGTCACTCAACGTCAGTCCATCGTCGGCAGTCCGGGCGGTCGGAATGCTGGCGAATCCGTGCGCGTGCATGGCTCGCATCAGGAAGTCGCCCGAGCCGAGTGGACCATCACCGGTGAAGACGCGTCCCGTGCGGTTGGCGCCGTGCGCCGCGGGCGCGAGCCCGATGACGAGCACGCGGGCCTGACGGTCACCAAAGCCAGGCACCGGGCGGCCCCAGTAGACCTCTTCTCTGTAGGCGGCCTTCTTCTCGCTTGCGATGCGCTGACAGTAGGTGCGGAGCCGCAGGCAGCGGTTGCAAGAGACGATGGCCTCACGCACCCGCGAGAGAGCAATAGAGGTCATCTCAAGAAAGACGCGAACGAGCGGCAGCGAGAGAGCGTGTCGGGGAGTCCGAGGGGCGAAGCCCCTCGGGCAAGAGAAGCCTAGCGCGCCGCTTCGTAGGACTGGGTCTGTTCGTGGGCATGATACGAGCTGCGAACGAGCGGTCCCGATTCACAATGGCCAAATCCCATCTCGAGCGCGAGACGCTTGAGCTCGGCGAACTCGGCAGGCGCGTAATAGCGCTCCATCGGGAGATTCGCGAGCGACGGGCGCAGGTACTGGCCGATCGTCACGATTTGGCAGCCCGCCGAACGCAGGTCGCGGAGTGTCGCGACCACTTCATCCCATTCTTCGCCAAGGCCCACCATGAGCCCGGACTTGGTTGGAATCGACGGCGCGTAGGTGCGGGAGCGATCGAGTAGCTGCAGCGCGCGATCGTAGCGGCCTCCGGGCCGGGCCGTTCGATATAGCCGAGGCACCGTTTCGATGTTGTGATTGAGGACGTCAGGGCGGGCATCAAGCACGACGCGCAGCGCCGATTCATCGCCCTTGAAGTCAGGGATGAGCACTTCGAGCCTGCACGACGGGATCCTGGTTCGCGTCTCCGCGATCGTCCGCGCGAAATGCGACGCGCCGCAGTCTGGAAGGTCGTCGCGGTCAACCGAGGTGATGACGACGTAGTCGAGGGCGAGAGTGGCGATGGCACTCCCGACCTTGACCGGCTCGTCAGCGTCAGCCGGCTTGGGCGCCCCGTGCGTGACGTTGCAGTACCCGCACGACCGCGTGCACGTATCGCCGAGAATCATGAACGTCGCCGTGCCGTGATGCCAGCACTCGCCGATGTTCGGGCAGTTGGCTTCCTCGCAGACGGTGTGAAGGCCGAGCGAACGCATCAGCCCCTTCAGGCGGTGATAGTTCTCCGACCCCGGCGCCCGGACCTTCAGCCACTCGGGCTTGGGCAGCCGCGGCTGGCCAGGCTGGACCGCCTCGCGCTTCTTACGCCCGCGAATGAAGGTGATCGGAGCAGTAGGCAACGCTGAATGCTGAGTGCTGAATGCTGAAGTGAATTCTGAATTGAACCCTGAACCCTGAACCCTGAACCTTGAACCTTGAACCAATTAATTATACTTCCCCCATGACTCCACTTGCGATTACGTGGTTCGGCCACTCCACCTTCGTGATCACCACCCCGGGCGGGAAGCGGATCGTCACGGACCCGTGGCTCGAGGGCAACCCAAAGTGCCCGCCGGGTGCACAGATCGACAAAGCTGACGTGATCCTCCTGTCGCACGGGCACTCCGACCACACTGCCGACGTCGTCAGCGTGGCGCGTGCCACTGGCGCGCCGGTCGTCGCGATTCACGAGCTGTCGTTGTGGCTCGAGCGCAAGGGCCTCAAGAATGTGATGGGCATGGGGATTGGCGGGACCATCACGGTTGCGGGCCTCGAAATCTCGATGACGCCCGCGGTTCATAGCAGCAGTGTCGTCGAGAACGACGTCATCGTGTATCTGGGCGAACCGGCCGGGTTCGTCGTGCGCATGGAAGACCGGCGCGCGTTCTATTTTGCCGGTGACACGGCGCTCTTCGGAGATATGCGGCTCATTGCGGAAGCGCATGCTCCAGAGATCGCGTTTCTGCCGATCGGCGATCACTACACCATGGGTCCGGACGCAGCTGCCCGCGCCTGCAAACTGCTGCTCATCCGCCAGGTGGTGCCGATGCACTACGGAACATTCCCGATCCTCACGGGCACTCCCGAACGACTGAAAGAGCTCGTCGAACCAGGTGTCGACGTGCTGGTGCTCAAGCCGGGGGAGACGGCGCAGTAGTTCAGGGGCTCAGGGCTCAAGGCTCAGGGCCGCACCGCGCGCGCCACAGATGACACGGAGCCACGGTCAACACTCTCAGGCACGGGGCCACTGACAACACCGACACACGACCACACGGACAACACGGAGCCGGGCCACGGACCACACGGACAACACGAAATTGCACCATGCCGGAGGGTTCGATGGGATCGATAGCTGTTGCCTGCTACAAGCCTCGGCCGGGATGCGAACAGGCGCTGCTGGCGCTCGTGCGCGAACACCTGCCGCCGCTGCGCGCCCAAGGTCTCGTCACCGCGCGCGAGTCCATCGTCATGCGCACCGCGGACGGAACGATCGTCGAGGTGTTCGAGTGGGTGTCGAAGGAAGCCATCGCGAGCGCGCACACCAACCCGGAAGTGCTGGAATTGTGGAAGCGCTTCGAAGCGGTGTGCTCGTTCGAAACGCCTGCCAACCTGGCCGAGTTCCAGAACATGTTCGCGGACTTCGAGGCGATGTGATCTACCAGTCGGATTTGACCGCAGTGCGATCTTTCAGTAGAGTCACGCGCATGCACGCCGTCACGGAGCGCGGGTTCGCTTTTACCAGCACGACCGGCCTGGTCAGGCCGGAGGCTCGCTGCGGGTAGATCCGGACGGCCAGAACAGAGACTCGGCACGGCCACTACCCGAAAGGGAGTGGCCGTTTTTGTTTCTTGGGAGCTTGAACGATGAAGATCGCATTTCAGGGCGCTGTCGGCGCCTATAGTGAAACTGCGGCCCAGCGCGCATGGCCGGGCTCGGAGACGGTCGCGCTCGATCGGTTCGAGGACGTGTTCGAAGCGGTCGCGTCCGGGCGGACCTCGCATGGCATACTGCCGGTCGAGAACTCAATCGGCGGCAGCATCCACCGCAACTACGACCTGTTCCTCGAGCACGATCTGCCGATCGTCGCCGAGACCGAGCTGCCGGTCGTGCACAACCTGCTCGCGCTGCCGGGGACGACGCTCTCGGCGGTCCGGCGGGTGTTCTCGCACCCGCAGGCGCTCGCGCAGTGCGAGATGTTTCTGCAGACGCTGCCGGGAATCGAGATCGTCGCGACTTACGATACGGCGGGGAGTGCCAGGATGATTCGGGACGGCAACCTCAGCGACACGGCGGCGATCGCATCCTTGCGCGCCGCCGAGTTCTTCGGGCTGAGCGTGCTCCAGGCGGGGATCCAGGACTACGAAGACAACATCACGCGCTTCCTTCTGATCGGTCGCGACGGCAAGCCGCTCGGCACGCCGGACAAGACGACCCTGGCGTTTGCGCTGCACAACGCTCCTGGGGCGCTCTTCAAGGCGTTGAGCGTCTTTGCGCTCCGCGACATCGATATGACCAAGCTCGAATCGCGACCGGCGCGCGGGCGACCCTGGGAATACGTGTTCTACGCGGACCTGTCGGCAGGGCGTGAAGAGCTGCGCTGCGGGCGCGCGATCGTGCACCTGGCCGAGTTCGCGCGATGGGTCAAGACACTCGGATCCTACCCGCACGCGCAGACGGCAGCCCCGTCTATTGATAAATAGTTTTTATGTAAAACATAAGATTATAATCTTGACTGATTCGGCGGCCCTGCCCTACGGTAGAAGGTATGTCGAGGGCCGATTTGCCCGAACCCAGTCACGCCTCCGGCCGTTCGGCCCCCGGCTCGGCCCTTGCCGGCAGCCACCGCGCCCCTGCCAGAGCGATGCTCAAGGCCGTGGGGTTCACCGACGACGACCTCAAAAAGCCTCTCGTTGGCGTCGCCAATACCTGGATTGAGATCGGTCCCTGCAACCTGCATCTTCGACGTCTGGCGGCAGCGGTGAAGGATGGCGTGCGCGCGGCGGGGGCGACGCCGATGGAGTTCAACACCGTCTCGGTGTCCGACGGCATCACGATGGGCACCGAGGGCATGCGGATGTCGCTCGTCAGCCGCGAGGTCATTGCCGATTCGATCGAGCTCGTCGCGCGCGCCAACATGTTCGACGCGCTCGTGATTCTCGTCGGCTGCGACAAGACGATTCCAGGCGCCGCGATGGCCCTCGCGCGGTTGGATGTCCCCGGTCTCGTCCTCTATGGTGGGTCGATTGCGCCGGGACGATGGCAGGGTAAGGACGTCACCATCCAGGACGTCTTCGAAGCCGTTGGCGCGTTCGACTGCGGAAAACTCGGCGCGGCGGAGTTTGCGGAGCTCGAGAACGCCGCGTGCCCAGGCGCCGGCGCGTGCGGCGGCCAGTTCACGGCGAACACGATGGCCACCGCTTGCGAGTTTCTCGGGCTGTCGCCGTTCGGGAGCGCGGCGGTCCCGGCAATGGATGCAGGAAAAGATGAGGTGTCACGGCAGGCCGGCGCGCTCGTGGTCGATCTGCTGGGCCGCGGACTGCGGCCGCGGCAGATCCTCACGCGCGACGCGTTCGAGAACGCGATCGCCGCGGTCGCCGCGACCGGCGGCTCGACCAACGCCGTCCTGCACCTGATGGCGATTGCCAAAGAAGCCGGCGTGCCGCTCAGCCTCGAGGACATCGACCGGGTCAGCGCTTCGGTGCCGCTCCTGGCCGACCTCAAACCTGGCGGGCGATTCGTCGCGACAGACTTCTATGCCGCCGGCGGCACGCCGGTCATCGCGCAGCGGCTCGTCGAAGCGGGCCGGCTGCACCGGGGATCGATCACCGTCACCGGCCGCAGCATCGGCGACGAGGCATCGAAGGCGTCTGAAACGCCTGGGCAAGAGGTCGTCCGTCCGCTCGGTTCGCCGCTGCAAGCCGCCGGCGGCCTGGCCATTCTTCGCGGCAACCTTGCGCCAGCCGGCTGTGTCGTCAAGGCGACGACGACCACGCCGCGACTCCACCGCGGACCAGCGAGGGTCTTTGACAGCGAGGAAGAGGTCGCCTCAGCGCTGACGGCGGGGAGGATCCATGCAGGCGACGTTGTCGTGATCCGATATGAAGGACCAAAGGGCGGACCAGGGATGCGCGAGATGCTGGCGGTCACGGCGGCCATCATGGGTGCCGGGCTCGGGGACTCGGTCGCGCTGATTACCGATGGCCGTTTTTCCGGTGCCACCCGAGGGTTGATGGTCGGGCATGTCGCGCCGGAAGCCGCGGCCGGTGGCCCAATCGCCGCGGTCCGCGAGGGGGACGTCATCACGATCGACGTCGAAGGCCGGAAACTGCAGGTGGACGTGCCGGACGACGAGTTGCGCGCCCGGCTGGCGGCGTGGCAGGTGCCACCGTCCCGCTACGCGTCGGGCGTGATGGCGAAATACGCCCGGTTGGTCTCGTGTGCATCGGTTGGCGCGACTACGGGTTGAGCTAGCGTCATACGCGGGTCGAGATTAACAGTTTCGCGAGCGAGCAACGCGAAGCGAGCCACGTGAGCGGAGCGGGGCAGAGGGCCCCGCGAGCGAACGTGTAAGGGGGTCCGGGGGACGAAGTCCTCCGGGTAATAGATGAAACGAACTGGATCGCAGATTCTCTGGGAGTGCCTGGTGCGCGAGGGCGTCACTGACGTCTTCGGGTACCCGGGCGGCGCCATTCTGCCGGCGTACGATGCGATGCTCGACTTTCCGATCCGCCACATTCTGGTGCGGCACGAGCAGGGCGCGACCCATATGGCTGATGGATACGCGCGCGCGAGCGGCCGCGTCGGCGTCGCCATCGCGACCTCGGGGCCGGGAGCGACCAACATGGTTACCGGCATCGCGACCGCGATGATGGATTCGTCGCCGATTGTCTGCATCACCGGTCAGGTGGGTAGCCGGCTCATCGGCTCCGACGCCTTCCAGGAAACCGACATCACTGGTATCACGCTGCCGATCACCAAGCACAACTATCTGGTGACGCGCGCCGAGGACGTCGCCAGGACCGTGCGCGAGGCGTTTGCCGTCGCCGCGTCCGGCAGGCCCGGACCCGTGCTCATCGACATCACGAAGGATGCCCAGCAGTCGTCCTGCGAGTTCGAATGGGAGAAGAGCGCGGCGCCGAATGCCAGGCACGTCGGCGTGCCCCGCGCCACGATCGCCGACGCGGATCGCCGCGCCGCGCTCGAACTGATTCACAGCGCGCGCCGCCCGGTGATCCTTGCCGGTCACGGGATCCTGCTCTCAGGCGCGATGCCGTTCGTTCGCGAGCTCGCCGAGCGCGCCGGAATTCCGGTCGCGATGACGCTGCTCGGCATCGGTTCGTTCCCGGCGTCGCACCCGCTCAACCTCGGCATGATGGGCATGCACGGCGAAGCGTGGGTCAACACCGCGATTCAGGAAGCTGATCTCCTGATCGCGCTCGGGATGCGCTTCGACGATCGCGTCACCGGCAACGTCCGGACATACGCGCGGCAGGCCAAGAAGCTTCACATCGATGTCGACGGCGCCGAGATCGGGAAGATTGTCGCGGTCGACGTCGGCATCGTCGGCGATCTCTGCGACGTCCTCGGCGCGCTCGTGCCAGGCGTCGAATCGGGTCGCCATGAAGAGTGGATCGCGCGCATCGACACGCTCAAGGGTGATTCGGCGGTACGCGACATCCAGAACCTCGCAGACGACGGCCATCTCTACGCGGCCCACGTGATGAAGGACCTCTGGCGGTCGACCAACGGGCGGGCGGTCGTCGTCACCGACGTCGGCCAGCATCAGATGTGGGAAGCGCAGTACTACCATCACGAGTCTCCCCGCACGCTCATCACGTCGGGCGGGCTCGGGACGATGGGCTTTGCCCTGCCGGCGGCGATTGGCGCCAAGGTTTCACGTCCCGATGCCGAGGTCTGGACGATTGCCGGCGACGGCGGCTTCCAGATGACGATGCCCGAGCTCGCGACGATCAAGCAGGAAGGGCTCGACGTCAAGATCGCCGTCATCAACAACGGCTACCTTGGCATGGTCCGGCAGTGGCAGGAGTTCTTCTACGAGCGTCGCTACGCGGCGACGCCGCTTCTCAGCCCCGACTTCGCGAAGATTGCCGAGGCGTACGGGCTGCGGGCGTTCACCGTCAAGACGCGGAACGAAGTGGTTCCGGCCATCGAGGCGGCGCGTTCGCATCAGGGCACGGTCCTCATCGACTTCCAAGTCGAGCAGGAGGACACGGTGTATCCGATGGTGCCGGCCGGCGCGGACCTGCACGCGATGATTCGCCGGCCGTCGGCGCTCGTCGAGACCGCGGCGGACGAATAAGTGTTTACCGTGAGGAAGAAGCAATGAGGAGGCTGACGTGACGTCCGCTGCTGGTTCCCATGTGTTTGTCGTCGACGTCGAGGACGAGCCCGGTGTTCTGACACGCGTGTCGTCGCTCTTCAGGCGTCGCGCCTTCAACATCGTCTCGCTGACGGTCGGCGCGACCGAGCGCCCCGGGATCTCGCGCATGACCATCGTGGTCGACGCGCCGGACGTCGCGGCGCGGCGGATCGAGGCGCATCTCTGGAAACTCGTCAACGTGATCAGGGTCGAGGACGTGACCCGCGCGGCGGCCGTCCGCCGCGAACTGGTCATGGTGAAAGTGGCCGCCGACGCCGAAGCCCGGACGCACGTGATGAAGCTCGCCGAGGTCTTTCGGGCGAGGGTCATCGACGTGGCCCCCGAATCGCTCATCCTCGAATCGACCGGTACGAGCGACAAGATCGCGGGGCTCCTCGACGTGTTGCGACCGTTTGGCCTGCTCGAGGTCGCCAGGAGCGGGCACGTCGCCATGGTCCGTGGCATCCAGAGCCAGGCCCACGAGTCCGACGCCGAGGTCGCGCACGACGGCGTGACGTACTCGGTCTAGAACTACGAACCGTAGAACCACGAACTTAGAACCACGAACCTAGAACCACGAACTTACGAACCGCCATAAGGGAGCCCAAGCAATGGCCGTGATGTTTTATGACCGCGACGCCGACCTCAACCTGATCAAGAGCCGCAAGGTCGCGGTGATCGGGTTCGGATCTCAGGGACACGCGCACGCGCTCAACCTGAAAGACAGCGGAGTGGATGTGCGGGTTGGCCTTCACGAGGGCAGCAAATCACGCGCGGTCGCGGAAGCGGCCGGGCTGACGGTTGCGAGCCCGGCCGCGGTGAGCGAGTGGGCCGACGTGATCATGGTGCTCGTGCCCGATACGAGTCAGTCGCAGCTCTACACCGAGTCAATCGCTCCGCATCTGAAGGCGGGGAAGACGCTGATGTTCGCGCACGGGTTCAACATCCGCTTCGGCTGGGTGGTGCCGCCGAAGGACGTCGACGTCACGATGATTGCCCCGAAGTCCCCAGGCCACCGCGTGCGCGAGCTCTTCGTCGAGGGCGCCGGCACGCCTGCGCTCCTCGCCGTCCATCAGGACGCCAGCGGGCAGGCTCGGGCCCTCGCGCTGTCCTACGGCAAGGGGATCGGCGTGACGCGCGCTGGGGTGATCCAGACAACGTTTGCCGAGGAAACCGAAACCGACCTCTTCGGCGAGCAGGCCGTCCTCTGCGGCGGCGTCAGCGCGCTCGTCAAGGCAGGCTTCGAGACGCTGGTCGAGGCCGGCTATCAACCGGAGATCGCCTACTTCGAGTGCCTGCACGAGCTGAAGCTGATCGTCGATCTGATCTACCGCGGCGGGCTGAACTACATGCGCTACTCGGTCAGCGACACGGCCGAGCACGGCGACTACACCGGCGGCCCGCGCGTCGTCAGCGAGCAGACCAGGCAGGAGCTGCGCAAGATGCTGGCCGAGGTGCAGGATGGCACCTACGCCAAAGCCTGGATGGCCGAACACGCTGCCGGGCGCCCGTGGTTCGACGCAACGCGTAAAGCCGAGCGGTCGCATCAGATCGAACAGGTCGGCGCCAAGCTGCGCGACATGATGCCCTTCCTCGATCCAGTCAAGGATCCACTGCGCAAGACGGAGAAGGAAGGGGTCGGGGCTTAGAACAATTGAGAGCTCACAGCTAAAAGCGAACGAGCGGGAGCGAGTGAGCCACGCGAGCGGAGCGGGGCGTCAGGGCCCCCGCGAGCGAGCGTGTAAGGGGGTCCGGGGGACGAAGTCCCCCGGATGAGACTAGACTCGCCTCAGCCCTGCGATCTCCTCTACGATCCGTTCGACGGGACGGCCGGAGGTGTCGACGACATGCGCCGCCGAGGCGTAGAGCGGCTCACGCGCGGCCAGGAGCGATCGCAGGTCCGACATCGCCTGCGGGTGGTCTTTCATGGGACGGCGATCGCCCTGCCTCAGTACACGGTTCCAGTGATCTTCCGGGGTCGCGCGCAGCCAGATCGTCAGCGCCGAGCGTCGAAGCAGCGCAAACGTGTCCGAGGCAGTGACGAGCCCGCCGCCCGTCGCCAGCACGATTGGCCGGCGGTCATCGAGGACGGTCTGCAGGACGTCGCGTTCGAGGCGTCGATAGTACTCCTCGCCATGCAGCGAGAAGAGCTCCGCCAGTGTGAGGTTGGCCGCCTGCTCGATGCGACGGTCGAGCTCGACAAACGGGACGCGCAGCCGGCGCGCCAGCCGCCGGCCGACGGTGGTCTTGCCAGCGCCGCGCAACCCGAGGAGTGCGACGACTGGTTCGGCATCATCGGACGGGAGAGCGATGAGCGCCGCCGGCGTAACTTCGAGCGCGCGGGCAACGTCGGCGAGCCGGCGAACCGAGATGTTGCCGCGGCCTGCTTCGAGCTGGACGAGGAATCGAGTAGAGACGCCGGAACGCTCCGCAATTTCACGCAGCGTCCAGCCGCGCTCGAGACGCCGGGCGCGGGCACGCTGGCCGAGCGATCGCAATAGGTCTGGGGCCATCGCACGCCACTATATTACGCGCCGGCTGTCCGGTCGGCATGCGCGCGCCTGATGACTTGCATGACATCCCGCGATGGAACGCGCATGCGCCATGCGCATTGATTCCATGTGAAAGTTCTGCGCGACACGCCTCCTGGTGCGACTTATCATCCAATTCTATGAATCTTACGGACGCTGGCGCCGTCTCGACACGCACGCTCACCATCGTCCTGCCAGAGTCTGAATGGCAGGCGCTCCGGACTGCTGAGCCCGACGCCATCGGCTGGCTTCAGGCGCAGATTCGCCGGCGGCTAGACACGACTGACGACCGTCGACAGTCGGCATCGACGGTCGTGAGTCACAGTCGACAGTCTGAGTCGGCAGAATGAGTCGACAATCGAGCGGGTCCGGTCGACAGTTCGAGTCGAGAGTCGACCGGCGACTCAAGACTGCAGACTTACGACTGAGACTGCCGACTCGGATGTCGACTCAGATTGTCGACTGTGACTCCCGACTGACGACTCCCGACTGGCGACAGGTAATATAGTGCACTGACCATGAGGCAAGCACGCAGTATCCTGCCTTGACACGCCTCCAACCCCCAGATACGCTGACTCCGAGATGGCAGTCGGCACCAACGCACTCCAGCCTCGGGTGTCTTTCGACACCTCCCCTGCACGCTACAAACACTGGAAGCTCTCCTTCGACGGACCAGTCGCGACGCTGTCGATGGACGTCCAGGAAGATGCCGGGCTCTCGCCCGACTATCGCCTCAAGCTCAATTCCTACGATCTCGGCGTCGACATCGAGCTCGCCGACGCGATTGAGCGCATCCGCTTCGAGCACCCAGAAGTCCACGCTGTTACCATCACCAGCCTGAAGGAGCGCATCTTCTGCGCCGGCGCCAACATCTTCATGCTGCGCGGCTCGAGTCATGCGTGGAAGGTGAACTTCTGCAAATACACCAACGAAACACGCCTGGCCATGGAAGACGCCAGCGCCTACTCGGGCCTGAAGTTCCTGGCCGCGCTCAACGGCATCTGCGCCGGGGGAGGCTACGAGCTGGCGCTCGCCTGCGACGAGATCTTCCTGGTCGATGACGGGAACTCGGCCGTCAGCTTGCCGGAGACACCGCTGCTGGCGGTGCTTCCAGGAACCGGTGGCCTGACACGGGTTGTCGATAAGCGGAAGGTCCGTCGCGACCTCGCTGATGTGTTTGGCACCGTCGCCGAAGGTGTCAAGGGTCGGCGCGCGGTCGAGTGGCGGCTTGTCGACGCGGTCTATCCAACGAGCCAATTCAAAGATCGGGTCGCGCGGCGCGCCGCGGAGCTTGCGGTCTCGTCCGATCGGCCGGCTCATGGACCGGGGATCACGCTCGGACCGCTCGAGCCGACCGTCACGGGCGACGACCTGGAGTATTCGAGGGTGTCGTTCCGTATCGATCGGGTTAGCCGTGTCGGGACGTTGACTGTCAGAGCCCCGGAGGCCGCACAACCGACGACCCCCGAGCAGATCCTCGAAGCCGGCGACCAGTACTGGCCGCTACGCGCATTTCGCGAGCTCGATGCGGTGCTCCTCCATCTCCGAGTCAACGAACCGCTCATTGGCACGGTCGTCATTCGTACGGAGGGCGACCTGGCTCTCGTCCTTGCCGTCGATGAAACGCTGTCCGCCCACCGGGATCACTGGCTCGTTCGCGAGATCGTGCACTTCATGAAGCGGACGCTGAAGCGGATGGATTTGACCGCCCGCAGTTTCTTTGCGCTGATCGAGCCGGGCAGCTGCTTTGCGGGTTCGCTGTTCGAGCTGGCGCTCGCGGCCGATCGGTCCTACATGCTCGACGATCCCGAGCGGCCGAACACGATTGCACTTTCAGTCATGAACGGCGGGCCGCTCAAGATGAGCAACGGCCTCACGCGCCTGGAGACCCGGTTCCTGGGTCTGCCCGAGCGCGTTCAGGAGCTCCTCGACGAGCGCGAGCCGTTCGATCCGTCCGCAGCGCTAGACGCCGGGCTCGTGTCGTTCGCGCCAGACGAGCTCGATTGGGACGACGAAGTACGACTGGCGATCGAAGCTCGCGCAGCGCTCTCTCCGGACGCGCTGACAGGCATGGAAGCCAACCTTCGCTTCCCGGGACCCGAGACGATGGAGACGAAGATATTCGGCCGCCTGACGGCTTGGCAGAACTGGATTTTCCAGCGGCCGAACGCCGTCGGCGACAAAGGCGCGCTGACTGCCTACGGGTCGCAGGCGCGGCCGGAGTTTGACTTTAACAGGACGTAGCTTCCAGCTGCCAGCTCCCAGCCGCGATCGGCAACCGAGCCTCAGGCTGGCAGCCGGAAGCTGGAAGCTGGAAGCTGCAAATGATCTCCGCCGAACGCATCCCCAACAACGTCGGGCTGTCGAGCAACAAACGACTGCAGCGCGCCCTGGAGCATTGGCAGCCGGCTTACATTCAGTGGTGGCGCGACATGGGGCCGCAGGGGTTCCAGGATCTCCACCAGATCTACGTGCGGACGGCGGTGAGTGTCGATCCGTCCGGCTGGGCACACTTCGAGTACGTCAAGCTGCCGGAGTACCGATGGGGGATCTTCCTGGCCGATCCCGTGCACGATCGCCGTATCGGCTTCGGTGACTTTTACGGGAAAGACGTGTGGCAGGAAGTGCCAGGGGAGTTCCGAAACCAGCTGCGCCGGCTCATCGTGACGCAGGGCGACACCGAACCTGCGAGCGTTGAACAGCAGCGATGGCTCGGTCAGCGGTGTCCGAGCCTCTACGATCTGCGGAATCTCTTTCAGGTCAACGTCGAAGAGGGCCGTCATCTCTGGGCGATGGTCTACCTGCTGCACTCGCACTTCGGCCGGGACGGACGCGACGAAGCCGAGGAGCTCCTCGAGCGGCAAAGCGGCAATCGCGATAAGCCGCGTATCCTCGACGCCTTCAACGAACCGATCGACAACTGGCTCGACTTCTTCATGTTTACGATGTTCACCGATCGGGATGGCAAGTCACAGCTGCTCTCGCTGTCGGAAAGCTCGCTCGATCCGCTGTCGCGGACGACGCGCTTCATGCTGACCGAGGAGGCGCATCACATGTTCGTCGGCGAGACCGGCGTGGCGCGGATCATCGAGCGTGCCTGCCAGCTGATGAGAGAAGCCGGTTTTTCTGGAGACGTTCGCAAGCTCGGCGGCATCGATCTCCCGACCATTCAGCGATTCATCAACCTGTGGTTCAGCCTCAGCCTGGACCTGCACGGCAACGAGATTTCGACCAACGCCGCGTCGTACTTCGCCAACGGCTTGAAGGGCCGCGCTCAGGAAGACAAGTGGGACGACCATCTCGTTACGGAACAGTTTTACGAGCTCGACGTCCCGACAGCCGGCGCCGCGGGCCGCCTCGAGCGCAAGGCGATCCCGATGCGGACCGCGATGAACGAAGTGCTGCGCGACTGGTACTGCGGCGATTGCGAAGCCGGCGTCCAGCGCTGGAACCGCATCCTCGAGCGCCACGGCCTGTCGGACCGCCTGCGGCTCCCGGATCGCAAGTTCAATCGTGGGATCGGCATGTTCTCGTCGCTCCACTTCGATCCCAGCGGGTCGCCGCTGTCCGATGCCGACTGGGAGCGCCGGAAGCACGAGTGGTTGCCAGGCGCGATGGATCGGGAGTATCTCCTCAGCATCATGGCCGAGCCCGTCTACGAGCCGGGGAAGTTTGCCAACTACATCGCGCCGCCGCTTCGCGGCATCAACCGGATGCCGATTGACTTCGAGTACGTGCGAACGGAGGCGTAAAGTCCTTGAACAGGAGATCAGGAGTTCAGGAGGCGACAATTCTCAAGCTCCTAGAACTTCGTGACTCCTGATCTCCTGGTCTCCTGTTCAAAAACACACCAATGCTGCGTTCATAGGTCTCCACACATGCCAGCCACTGTCGAGTTCGAGAAGCAACTCCTCATCAACAACGAATGGCGTCCCTCGTCGTCGGGCAAGACGATGGAGGTCGTGAATCCGGCGACTGAAGAAGTCATCGCGTCGGTGGCGTCGGCTGGCGCGCGGGATGTGGACGCGGCGGTGGCCGCGGCGCGCTCGGCCCTCGACGGTCCGTGGGGAAAGATGTCGGCGCGCGAGCGCGGCCGGCTCGTGAGCCGGCTGGCCGACCGCTTGATGGACAAGGCCGATGAAGTCGCGCGGCTGGAGACCATCCACAACGGGAAGCCGATCACCGAGTCGCGGCAGATCGAGATTCCGGCCGCGGCTGAATGTTTCGAGTACTACGCGGGCTGGGCCGACAAGGTGATGGGAGAGACGATTCCTGTGAAGGGGAATCACCTCACTTATACGTTGCGCGAGCCCATCGGCGTGGTGGCCGCGATTGTCCCGTGGAACTTCCCGTTGCTGCTGGCGGCCTGGAAGATCGCGCCGGCGCTCGCCTGCGGCAACACCGTCATCCTCAAGCCGGCCAGCCAGACGCCGCTGACTGCTCTTGCGCTGGGCGAGATCGCCATCGAGGTGGGGCTGCCCGCCGGCGTGCTGAACGTCATCACTGGACCAGGATCGACGGTCGGACAGGCGCTCGTCGAGCATCCCGGAATCGACAAGGTGGCGTTCACCGGCGACACGTCGACCGGCAAGGCCATCATGCGGAGCGCCGCCGACACGCTCAAGACGATTACGCTCGAACTTGGCGGCAAGTCCCCAAACATCGTGCTCGCCGACGCCGACCTGGATGCGGCCTTGCGGGGCGTCGCCGTTGGCATCTTTTACGGAAAGGGTGAGGTGTGCGCGGCTGGGTCGCGGCTCCTCGTCGATCGTTCGATCAAGAACGAGTTCATCGACAAACTGGCGGCGCGGACGAAGAAAATGGTGCCCGGCGACCCGCTGGATCCGAAGACCCGATTCGGATCGGTGTCGTCGAAGAAGCAACTCGAGACCGTGCTCCGCTACATCGATTCAGGACGAAAGGAAGGGGCGTCGCTCGTCGCCGGCGGCGAGCGGGCCGACATCGGGACGGGGAAGGGCTATTTCGTCCAGCCGACCGTCTTCGCCGACGTCACACCCGCGATGACGATCGCGCGAGAAGAGATCTTCGGTCCAGTCCTCGCCGCGATCGAGTTCGCGGATCTCGACGAAGCGATCGCCAAGGCTAACGACACCCCGTACGGTCTTGCGGCCGGTGTCTGGACGCGGGATATCAAGAAAGCCCACTACGTCGCGCGAAAGCTCCAGGCAGGCACGGTCTGGGTCAACACCTACAACGTCTATGACACCGCCGCGCCGTTTGGCGGCTACAAGCAGAGCGGTTTCGGCCGCGAGATGAGCGCGCACGCGCTCCAGCACTACACGCAGGTCAAGAGCGTGTGGGTGGATCTGAATATGTGACTGACTGACTGACAGTCGTCAGTCGGCAGTCTTCAGTCGGTAGTCACAGTCGACAGTCGCAGTCGGCAGTCCGAGTCGACAGTCCGAGTCGGTAGTCGGTCAGCGTCCCGTGAACTTCGGCTTGCGCTTCTCGAGAAACGCCGTCGTCCCTTCCTGCTTGTCGTCCGAGTCGTAGCAGATCGCCTGCGCCAGCGTTTCGATCAGCAGGCCGGAATCAAGATCGACACGTGCCGACGCGTTGAGCGCCAGCTTGGCCAGGCGCGCGGCCAGAGGGCCTTGGCGCAGGATCTTCTTGGCCAGCTCGCGGGCTCGCACCTGCAACTGGCCAGCCGGTGTCAGGGTCGTGACCAGACCGATGGCGAGCGCCTGCTTCGCGTCGATGATCTCGCCGGTCAGAATCAGATGCTTCGCCCAACCGAGGCCGACAACCCGCGGCAGGCGCTGAGTGCCGCCGGCGGCGGGGATAATCCCAAGGCCGAGCTCCGGCTGGCCGAATTTCGCGGTCTCCGAGGCGATCCGGATGTCGCACGCCAGCGACAGCTCGCAACCGCCGCCGAGGGCGTAGCCGTTGATCGCCGCGATCGTCGGTCGCGGAAATCGCTCGACCGCGGCGCACAGCGACGAAGCGATGCCCGCCAGCCCGTCGTCGCGCGTCCGGGTCCGGATGTCCCCGATGTCGGACCCCGAGACGAACGATGATTCGCCTGCACCCGTAATGATCAGCACGCCAGCCTCGTCGCCTGCCGCCAGCGACGAGAGGGCAGCCACGCACTCGTTGACGGTCTCACGATTCAGCGCATTCTTGACTTCTGGCCGATCGATGGTCAGAGTCGCGATCGATTCGGTGACGTCGACGTGGATGTTGGAATAGGAGGTCGACATTTGTGCATCACCGCTTCGAGCCCGCCAAAAGCCTTTTACCGCTGAGCCCGCTGAGCACGGCAATTCGCCGAATTACCATCCCGAGCGCGCCCCGACGGCGATCACATCGTCGAGCACCTTCATCGCGTCGTCGATGTCGTCGTCGCTGTTGTAGAAATGCGGGGAGATTCGAATGCCGGCATCCGGTCGATAGTCGATGATGATGTTGCGGCGGAGAAGGTCCTTCGAGACTGCTTCGCCGTTCGGCACGTCGAGGATCACGGCGCCGCCACGCTCGGCGTCGTTGAGCGGCGTGTTGATGCCATACCCCGCTCGCGTGGCGTGGTCGATAATCCGTCGGGTCAGATGCAGGGACTTTTCGCGAATTGCTGCCACGCCAATCTCGGCAACGATCTCGTAACCGGCGCGCGCCGCGTAGAGCGCCGGGACATTTGGCGTGCCGCTCTGAAAGCGCGTGGCGCCATCAGCGTAGACGATCGGCCCACTCGCAAACGCAAAAGGCTCGGCATGGGCGGCCCAGCCGATGAGCCCGGGTTCGAGCGTTCGTGCCAGGTCGGGCCGCACGTAGAGATAGCCCGCGCCTGGCCCACCGCACAGCCACTTCACCGAGCCGCCGACGGCGAAGTCGGCGCCGAGGGCCTCGATCTCGAGCGGCACAGTGCCGGCTGCCTGGTAGACGTCGAGGATGACGTGGGCCCCGACTGCGTGCGCCTTTTCGATCACCGCGCGCGCGTCCTGTATGCAGGAGCTCCTGAATAGCACCAGCGACAGCGGCACGAGGACCGTGCGTTCGTCGATCGCGTCGAGCAGCCGGCCGAGATCGTTTCTGATCGTGTCCGCAGACTCGACGTAAACGATCTCGGCGCCATAGCGCGCGAACCCCTCGAACACGTACATGTTGGTTGGGAACTCGAGCTCGGTCAGAACAATCTTGCGGCGCTGGCCGTCGTAGCGGAAACACGACGCGATGATTCCCATCGCCACGGACACATTCTGATGCATCGAGATCGAGCCTGGCGTTACGCCGAGGATCGGCGCGAGGAGATCGCCGGTCGTCTGGCCGATTTCCCACCACCCCTCGTGCCAGGCCCTTACGCCGCGGCTGGTCCAGGTCTCACCGTATTCCTGCAGGTTCACTGCAGTTCGGCGCGGCATTGCCCCGAGCGAATGACTGACGAGATAGGTGCAGTTCTCGACGGTCGGGAATTCGACGCGCCACGCCGCGAGCGGGTCACCGGACAACGATCCGGCCTTTCAGATTGGTGTTGTCTGCGTCCTCGTGGTCATGGAAGCCGCAGGTGCGGGTGACGTTGAGGTTACCGGTCTCACGGTTCTGGCCCGACGTCAACAGGCCAACCTGATTGATGGCCGGACAGTCGAGATGATCGGGATGTTCGTCGGACGTCATGTCGTGGCGGCGGCCGTCGTTGTTGACGAAGAGGACACGCGTCCCGGGTGGGACGGTGAGCTCTTTGGGTGTGGCAGTCCCGCCAGACGAAATTGTGATGACGTTCAGGTTCGTTGGAGTCGGTGAAGGCGCCGGCGTCGAGCCTTCGCCTCCACCGCACGCGGCCACGCTCAGGCACAAACCCGCCATGACTGCCATGGTTCTCATCGTCGGCAGTCATTATCGCAGGTTGCGGCGCCTCCGTCGCGCTGGGACGTCGCGCCATCTTCAGCGGCCCCTAGCGGATGATGATGTTGCCCCTGAGGCTATTGTTTGTGTCGTCCAGATGATCGTGGAACCCACAGGTCCGCGACGTCGTCAGCGCGTTGGTCGACCGGGTCTGGCCGCTGCCGAGCGTGTTCAGCGCGTTGATCGCCGGGCAGTCGGTGTGGTTCGGGTGTGGATCCGAGGCCATCTGATGATCGCGGTTGTGGTTGTTCAC
The DNA here is from genome assembly GCA_963773005.1 of uncultured Acidobacteriota bacterium. GTDB lineage: Bacteria > Acidobacteriota > Vicinamibacteria > Vicinamibacterales > 2-12-FULL-66-21 > DATBJJ01. Next base: position 1,067,361 of record CAVYZR010000003.1, on the reverse strand, counting down.
GAACGTCACGCTCTCACCCTGGTTAATCGTGACCGACGCTGGGCTGACGGCGCCGTTCGAGCCGATCGTGATGGTGGCGCCGACCGGTCCGGGGCCTCCGCCGCCGGGGTTGGGGTTAGGTGACGGCGACGTGCTCGAGCCGCCGCAATTGACTGCCAGCGCAAACCCTGATGCCAGTGCCAGGCATTTTACCGTTCTGCTGTTCATGACGCTCTCCCCCAATGGGTCTTGGTCCTTAGTGTCGGGGCCGCGACACTACAAGGGATCCGTGTTCTCCGTGTGATCCGTGGCCTAGAAAAACTTCCGCGAGATGTTGAATCCGAGATACCAGTCGTCGCTATCGAAGCCGCCGCGCGCCATCTGGGCCATCGTGGTGCCGAAGCCGTCCGAGAAGTTGATCTGAAACGAATGCCCGCCGGCGCGCATCTCGATGCCGAAGCTTCCGTAGGCGATACCTGGGTCGTACCCGAACCGCGGCGCCGTTTCGGCAACGAGGTACAGCTTCGGGCGAATCCGTACCCGGGCGCCGAGACCGATCATGAACGTGTCGTTGTCGTCGACGACTTCGCTCGGCAGCACGTTGGTGTTGTTGACCCAGATCGGCTCGACGTAGATCGCGCCGTGGCGTCCGAGCTTTCTGGAGACGACGGCGCCAATCGAAGGGGAGTAGCTCTCCTGGAAGTTGTTCTTGCCTTCGATGGTGAAGACCGCGTCGAGGCCGATCGGCACCTTGTCGCTTTGCCGGAGCAGCTGATGTTGCCCGAGAAACTGGATCGTCTTGTCGCTCGTGCGATTGACGGCCACCTGCGTTCCACTGAAGAGTCCGAAACGATACTCGAGGCCGATTTGCGCGCCGCCGTCGGTGCCGAAGGCGTCCGCGAGCAGGTCGCCGAAGTTGCCCTGCGCGAGCGATCGCGTGAACCGATGGGTCACGCGAAACGCGCTCGCGTACTTGGGCATGCGCAGGGTGGTCGGCAATCCGATGAGCGTGAAGTCGGGTTCGCTCGGGTCGACCGCGCGATCGCTCGGCGCGGCCGGCGCCTGTTCGGCGGGCGGAGGCGGAGGCTGAGGTGGAGCTGGACGCTGGCCCTCTGTTTGTCCGGCCGTGGCAAGCGCCGCCACGGTCAGCAGCAGCGTCGCTGCGATCACGATCCTCATCTGTCCTGTGTGCTGCATATCCCCTCAGTTGTTGGGAGCGCCGTTTTCAATCCAGCGGCGAATCACGGTGATTTGGCCCGGGGTCAGGTAGGGAGGTCCGTTGCGCGGCATGCGCAGCTGGACGATATCGCTCCGCCCTTCGAGCTTGTGGATCAGGTAACTCGCATCAGGATCGCCCGGAACGACCAGGATCGCGCCGGGCTTCTGTCGGCTCGCGACGCCAACCAGCGCCCCGTACGGATCGTCCACCAGGCTCATCGGCGTGCCGCCCTGAGGTCGATGGCAGTTCACGCACGCAGTTCGGCCAGCCAGGTCGGTCGATTGAAGAATTTCAGCGCGGATACTCGAGAACGTCGGCGCCAGATTTGGTGTGGGTCCGACGAGGTCGCTGAGCTTCTCATCGCAGCCCGACGTGGCGACGAGCGTGGTCAGCATGACGCAAGCGAGCCCAGCTCGCACACCCCTAGATGGTCGCATCGTGCAGATATCCCCCCAAGCGTGACTGGTGTCGCAAACGCGGTGCCGCCCCTGCGTAAGTGCGTCGCACAGGGTTCCAACCGCTTCAGGTGACGCGTGTACTTACGATTGACGAACCGAGTTACGCGTCTCGTAAGTACGACCGGGCGGAGCGGGGCTAGAAGCTAGCTCACAAACAGCGCGAACGAGCGTAGCGAGTGAGCCACGCGAGCGGAGCGGGGCGTCGGGGCCCCCGCGAGCGAGCGTGGAAGGGGGTCCGGGGGACGAAGTCCCCCGGATGAGAACTAGTTCAATCGATGCTTCGCGAGGTAGTAGCTGAGCGCTCGCTGGGTCAGGCCCATCGCCTCGGCGGCATCTTTTTTCACTCCATCCGAGCTCTCGAGCGCCCGCCGGACAGTCTCGCGTTCGGTCCAGTCGAGATTCTGCCGGAGATTGAGTGACGGGAGGCCGACCGGTGGCGTGCTGTTGACGCTCAGGATGCGCACCGCGTCAGGCCCGATGATCGCGGTCTGCGACAGCACGACCGCGCGTTCCATGGTGTTCTCGAGCTCGCGGACGTTGCCCGGCCAGTCCGAGGCCTGAAGCGCCTGCATCACGCCAGGCGCGAGACCCTCGATGCGCTTGCCGGCGCGTTGGGCGTGCTTCTGCATGAAGTGTTCGACGAGTACCGGGATGTCCTCGCGCCGTTCGCGCAACGGCGGGATATGAATCGGAATGACGTGGAGACGGTAGTAGAGATCTTCCTGAAAACGGCCGTCGGCGACCATCTGTTGCAGGTCGCGGTTGGTGGCGGCGATCACGCGAACGTCGACTTTCTGGGTCCGTTCCGAGCCGAGCGACTCGAACTCACGCTCCTGGATGACGCGCAACAGCTTCGACTGCAGCGTCGGGCTCATCGTGCCGATTTCATCGAGGAAGATCGTGCCGCCGTCGGCGAGCGCGAACTTGCCGCGCTTGCTCGTCGTCGCGCCGGTGAACGCGCCCCGGACGTGGCCGAACAGCTCCGATTCGAGGAGTGTTTCCGGGATCGCGGCGCAGTTCACCTTGATGAGCGGCATCTCGCGCTGGGCGCTGTGATAGTGAATGGCGCGCGCGACCATCTCCTTGCCGGTGCCCGTCTCGCCCATGATGAGTACCGTGCTCCGCGATTTGGCGACGACTTCCGCGGTCCGAATCACTTCTTCCATTCGTCGGCTGCGGCCGACCAGCCCGTAGTGATTGAACTCGGCGTCCCGCTCGCTAATGAGATAGCGATGCTCGGTGCGTAGACGCTGATGATCCAAGGCGCGGCTGGCGACGACAAGAAGCTCGTCGACTTCGAATGGTTTCTGCAGATAGTCGAACGCACCCAGTTTCATTGCCTCGATCGCGCTCTCGACGGTCGCGTGGGCCGTCATCATCACGATCTGCGGCCGGTCGGCGGCGCCCGAGGCGTGCAGTTCACGAATCAGGTCCAGTCCGGTGAGCTCCGGCATCAGATTGTCGATGACCAGCAGATCGAACATGCGCTGCGAGAGCAGCCGCTGCGCCTCACGGGCGCTCGACGTCGCCACGACCTCGTGGCGGTCCTCACGCAGCGCCTGCGCCAGCGCATTGAGAATCTTGGTTTCGTCGTCAACGAGAAGAATCGAAGCTGTAGACATAGAACAATGCTGAATGCTGAGTGCTGAATGCTGAAGTGAATGCTGAATTCGCCACTTACTTCAGCATTCAGCACTCAGCATTCAGAATTATCCTGACCTCCGTCCCCTCCCCCTGGCGGCTCGACACGCCGATCGTACCGCCAAGACCCTCGACGATGTTCTTGGAGATCGCGAGTCCGAGTCCGGTGCCGGTACGCCTGGTGGTGAAGTACGGATCGAAGACGCGACTCAGGTCTTCACTTGCAATGCCCGTGCCCTGATCGCGAATCTCGATCACGACCTGGCCTGGCGGCTTGAGTCGGGTCTTCAGCCGGACCGGTTCCGACCGGCCATCGGCCACCGGCCGTCCGGCGACAGCGTTTCGCGCGTTCGTCAGGATGTTGACCAGCGCCACACGGAGCCGTTCCGCGTCGGTGACGACCATCGGCAACGAGCGGTCCAGATCGATCTTGATCGGAATCGTCGGGGCGTCGGAGGCGGCGGCGCGGGCGGCCGCCTCGCAGAGCGCGTTCAGGTCTGTCGGTCCCAGCTCGAACTTGATCGGCTTGGCAAAGTCGAGCACTTCAGACACGAGGCGGTTGAGGCGCGCGGTTTCCTCGTCGATGTCCGCGACGGCCGCCCGGAGCTCGTCGGGCTTGACGTTCGAGCCGCGGAGCGCTCTGAGCGCCGTCTTGATGATCATCAAGGGGTTGCGGATTTCGTGCGCAACGACGGTCGAGAGTCGCCCGAGGGATGAGAGCCGCTCTCGTTGCGCCGCCTCGCGCTGGAAACGCGCGATCGAGTCGGTCATCGTGTTGAACGTGCTCGCCAGGAGCCGGGCGTCCTCGTCTTCCCAGGCGGCGCCGCCGGGCGGCGCGGCAATGCGCCGGGTCAGGTCGCCGGTCGCGGCCATCTCGCGCATCGTCGCGGTAATGGCGCCGAGCGGCCGCGTGACGGTGCGCGCGATCGCATAGCTCAGGAGCGTCGCCGCCAGCACGGCGACAACGGCGATGATGCCCAGCCGGCCGTGCAAGGGATTCAGAAAACCCAGGCGCTCGGTGCGCGACCGCAGAATGATGACGCTCGCGCCGGGCGGATCGGTCCCGCCTGTTTCAGCCGCGGCCGACAGGCCCGCCGGCAGCGCACTCGTTTTGGCGATGTAGTCCTGGCTGCCAACCGGCACGCTCGGCCACAGGCTCGACGCGCCGAGCAGCGGCGTCAGGGCCGGCCAGAGCGGCGTCGGGAGCGTTGACGATCGAATCGTCCCGCCCATCCCGAACGCGATGTCGCTGTTCGTCAGGTGGTGAAAACGGTTGGCCATGGCGTTGTCGAGGCTCACGCCGACACTCAGCGTGCCGAGGATCTCGGGTTGCTGCAGGTCGATGAAGATCGGGACCGTGACGAGCTGGAGGATGCCGCCTGCGTGAGGCCAAAAGGACCCCGTTTCGCGTCCCATCTGGGCTGATTTGACGCCGGGCAGCGATGCGTACGAACCGCTCGAAATGCTGGCCGAGGTGATTTCCGCCAGGGTCTGCCCGTGGCGGCCGGTGATGAGCAGGAGGTCAGCACTCAACTGGCGCTGATACTCTTCGGCCATCGGTAGCACCGTCGTCGGGTGATTGGTATCGACCGCGGCTTTCAGGCGAGGCAGATCGGCGATGAGCCGGGCTTCCCGTGTGAAGTGATCGACCAACACCCGCCGATATTCCTCGATGATCGTGCCGGCCTCGTCGAGGCCGCGACGCAGCTCCTGTTCGGCCTGCCGCGTCACGGCGACGTTGACGTTGTAGATCGCGATCGCGATCGAGGCAACCGCCAGCAGGGCGCTACCGAAGAAGATCCGATTGGTGAGCGAGCTGAACAGGCTCATCTAGTTCCTACCGAGGGGCTTCGCCCCTCGGACTCCCCGACATCCGCCTTCGCGCGAAGCGCTACGGCGAGACCTCGCCGAAGCCTTGGCGTAGGCGGGCCGATCGCGTGGCTCGCTCGCTCCGCTCGCTGTTCGCACCGCCCTGGCGCTGATGAGATAGGCTCTAGTCATCGCCGCCCCAACGCGAAGTTGGCTTCGACGTCGCCACCCGATTCTGGCACCACGATGCGCCGCGACTCTGTGGGCGCCGACTCGTTCCACGCCATTACCGTGTAGCTGCCAGGCGGCACGTTCTCGAGCCGATATCGGCCGTCATCGTCGGTGACCGCGAAATGGCGGTGCGCGAAGACCAGGATGAAGGCGCTCATGTGCGAATGAATGTCGCAGAAGACACGGACGATACCGGGGCGATCGAATCTCACGGATTTCGACCGGCCGACGGCGTAGCGCCCGAGATCGAACGAGCGCGTCGACGAGAGCGAGAACACGTTGTGATAGGTCGTGTCGTTGTTGGGGAAGTCGACGGTGGTCCCGGCGACGATCGCCAGAACGTGCGGCACGAACGCCTCGTTGCGCTGATCGAGCTTGGCGCGCGGCTCGTCACGGTGGTCGAAGGCCGCCCGGGGCGCGATCTCGAGATAGACGACGCTGCGGCGGCGGTCGGTCGGATCGTGCCGCTTCGGCATCGACACGTCACCGACCTGCGGGCGCGGCGCGAGGTCAGGCGGCGACGGCCGCAGCTCGACGCGGCCTCGGATGGTACCGTTGGCCGGATCGCGGTCCGTCGCGAGCGGCGTGCTGGCGGCGACCGCCGACAGGGTGAACGCGCTCACGACCAATCGAACGGAAAGAGTCAGGGAAGCCATCAAAACCAATAGGCGACCTGGACCGAAACATACGTCCGCTGGCGAACGCGACCGCCATCCCGCTTGTTGTACTGCACGGCGACACGCGCGACGAGGTTGCGCTGGATGTAGTAGCCGCCGTCGGCTTCGACACGCCAGACGTTCGCGTCCCAGGTCGGCGCCAGGGTCGGACTGACCGCCAGGCGCGAAAACCCGAGCCGGTCGGCGCGGCCCGACACGACAATCCGCGGCGTCACGCGATAGCGCGCTTCGACCCAGGCGCCCAGCGCGTCGACATTTTCGGAGGTCGCCGGCGACGCAAACGGGACGTTCCAGCGGCTCCACACGAGCTCGCTGCGCACCAGCCAGTAGCCTCGCGAGTACTCGACATCGGCGCCAAGCGCCGACTGCGCGTGCGAGCCGCCGGACTTGGACAGGGCGGTCGTGACGGTGCGATCGAAGAACTCGCCACGAGCGGCCGATCCTCCGAGGACGAGCCCGGTCGCCGGCCGATAGGCGACGCGGCTCGATACCTGCTTGCCGCTGTTGTTATCTTCGAAACGCGGATCGGCGAGGGTGCCGACCGTGACGCTGCCGGTGACGTCGACCACACGGCCTTCCCAGTGCGCCTGGAATCCGGTGTCCCACCGGAACGCAGAGATCAACGGCACGCCAGGCGCCGGCGTTGTCGAGCCGATCGGATAGGTCGTCTGCCATCCGCGGGAACGCATGACGAGCAGGTCGGCAACTGTCGCCGGCGCGGCATCGGGACGAAGCGACGTCAGGTACTGATAGGCGAGCGGGTAACCGATGAACGGATTATCACCGCCCTGATAGCCGCGGCGGCCGTAGGCGCCAAACGACGGCGGTATCTGACCGATCTGCACGTCGAACGCGTGCTTGATCCAAGGACGGACGCGAACATACGCGGCGTAGGGACGAACCATATTGAGGTCTTCCGACCGCACTTCGCCAACGACGGCCAGCCGCGTCACTGGCCGCCAGGCCGCCGACAGCGCCACCCGGAACATCCGCAGCGTGTTGTGCTCGTAATCGGTGTAGTTGAAAAACGCGGTCGTGTCCTTTTCCCCGAAGGTCGAAACGACCTCGACGCCGACCGCCAGCCGGCCGTCCATCGCGCTCACGGGGCCAGCCGGCAGCGGCTGCGCCAGGGCAGTCAGGGGAGCGACCAGCCAGGCGGCCGACGTCACGACGAGCGGGAACAGGCGGCACCTGCCCAACATGTCCAACATGTCTAGCATGGCTGGGTTACACTCGGGGTCACGCCCCGGAGGGGAACGGCAATTATAATCGTGGTGGTATCCCCCTCCCACGCCGGAGGCCTTGGGCTAATCATGACTGAATCGCAAACAGACGACCGGCCAATCTTCTCGCTGGACGAGGCTCGCGCGCTTCTGCCGCGCGTGAAGCTGATGACCGCCGACGCGGTCCGTCGAGCCGAGACGCTTTCGGCACAGCTTCACGGTATCGCAGAAGACGATCCGGAGCACGAGCGGCTCTCGGCGGCACTGCGAGACGTCGTCAACGGCTGGGCAGACGAGTTGCAGACCCTCGGCGCCGTGCCGAAGGGGCTCTGGCTGGTCGATTTCGATAACGGCGTGGGCTATTACTGTTGGTGCTATCCGGAGTCCGGCATCATGCATTATCACGGCTACACGGACGGCTTCGCGGGAAGAGTCACGATTCAATAAACACGTTGCGCCTCGCGTGGCAACCACCTGCGTGTGGACGGCGGCCACCGATGCGACATCTGGAGGGATAGTTGGCGTACATCATCTGCGAACCCTGCATTGGCACGAAGGACTCGGCCTGCGTGGACGTGTGCCCCGTGGACTGCATTCATCCCCGGAAAGATGAACCGGAGTTCGAAACGGCCGAGATGCTCTATATCCACCCCGATGAGTGCATCGACTGCGGCGCGTGCGTGCCGGCATGCCCTGTCGAGGCGATCTTTGCGCTCGACGAGACGCCGGAGAAGTGGAAAAACTTCATTCCGGTGAATGCGCAGTACTACCAGAAGTAAGACAGTCGCTAGTCGCTAGTCGGTAGTCGGTAGTCACAGTCGGCAGTCTGAGTCGGCAGTCTGAGTCGACAGTTTGAGTCGGCAGTCCCAATCGACCGCTGCGGGACGGCGGTCAAAGAGCGCACTCGGAGGGTGATGAAGCGAGCCCTGCTGATGGTCGGCGCGATTGTCGCTCTTTCGGTGGCGTCGGTCGCGTTGTGGGCGCAGGCATCCGTCGTGACATCGCCGGATGTCCAGGTTCAGCTCGGCGATCTGTTCCTGGTCGACGGGCGGTATGTGGAGGCCCAGGATGCGTATCGACGCGCGTTAGGGTCGGTCGAGCCAGCCTTGTCAGCGCGGGCCGGTGCGGGACTCGTCATGGCCCTGCTCCGCACCGGCGACTTTCAGGAGGCCTTCGAGGTCTCGTCGAGCCTCGGCAACGGGCACCCCGGTGATCCTACGCTTTTGGCCGTTCGCGGCGACGCCCTCTGGTCGAACGGGCGCTTCGAGGAGGCGGAGGCGCAGTACGAAGCCGTGCTCGCGGTCGCCGCCAGGCACCCGCGCGCCCGCCACGGCCGCGCCCGGTCTCTCGCGGCGCGCAACCGCCTTGCCGACGCGTTGACCGACGCACAGGCCGCGCTCGAGCAGAATCCCCGAGACGCGGAATTCCATCACACGCTCGGAGCGATTCTGGAGCGCCAGGGCCGCTTCGACGAGGCAGCGCGGGCGCTCGCGAGCTACACCGACCTCCTTCCCGACAGGGATCGCAGCGAGAAAGCCGGCTGGGCCCGCGCCGAGATCAAGTTCCTCGAATCCTTCAAGGGTTACGTGCCGTTCGAGATGGATCCGCCACCGCCGAGCGGTGTCTGGACGATGCCGATCCGGATTCGAGGTGACAAGGTCACCGTTGAGGGCAAGGTCAACGGCGGGCGGCAGGAATTCCTCCTCGACACCGGGGCCGAGCGCACCGTGATCTCGCTCGACGTCGCGAGACGGCGCGGTGTCCGGTCGATTACGACGATGCAGACAGCAGGCGTTGGCGGCGTCGGGCTGCGCGGACTCGAGGTGGGCCGCATCGATACGCTCGAGATCGGCGGCCTGAAGGTCAGGAACGTGCCGTGCCTGATCAAGAACCCGCCGCTCGGCGGGTTGCCGACGCGCGAGCCCGAGAGCTTCTCGCCGCTCGCGCTGGGCCTGTCGATGCGGCTCGACTACGAGCGCAAGCAGCTGACGATTGGGCGCTCCCTCCCGCCGGCCGAGTACACCAACGAGCTGCCACTTCGGATGTACCGTCTGGCGCTCGTCCGCGGCACGGTCAACGGCTCGCTGCCGGCGACCTTTGTCGTCGACACTGGCGGCGAGGTGATCTCGATCAGCGATGCGACCGCTGGTCAAATCCAGCCGGCCACGCCGTTTCGGCGGATTCCCTTGCGCGTCTACGGTACGTCGGGTTGGGACAAGGACGCGTTTCTGATGCCTAACGTCGACCTCGAGTTCAGCACGATTCGTTTCTCCCGCATTCCCGTCGTCGTCCTGAACCTGCGCGCTCCGAGCGCGCTCCTCGGCTTCCAGCTCGGCGGCATCGTCGGCCACCGCTTCCTCAGCAAGTACCGCGTGACCATCGACATGGATCGGAGCGTCGTCGGGTTGGAGTCAACTCAGGGCTCCCGCCAACGTACAGGAGATTAGGAGATCAGGAGTGTTTTTCGATTTCCATTCAAACGCCTCCTGGTCTCCTGACCTCCTGTGAAGACCGCACCCGCTATCTTGTGGCGCGCCGCCACGATCGCTTGATCGCGCATATCATCTCCTGATGCTCGCTCCCAAACGCGCCGCTGAAAGCGCCACCGAAATGGTGCAGGTCGTGCTGCCGAACGATGCGAACCCGCTCGGGTTCATCCTCGGCGGGACGGTGATGCACCTCATCGACATTGCCGGCGCCATCGCGTGCGCGCGGCACACGCGCTGCCTGCTGGTGACGGCTGCTGTCGACGGTCTGCAGTTTCTCCATCCGATCAAGGTCGGCGACCTGATTATCCTGAGGGCGCTCGTGACGGCGGTCTGGAGCACGTCGCTCGAAGTCGAAGTCGAGGTGTTCTCCGAGGAGACGCTGACCGGTCTGCGCCGGCTGACGAGCCGCGCCTTCCTGACGTTCGTGGCGATCGATCGAGATGGCCATCGCCTGCCCATTCCCGGCTTGTTGCTCGAGACGCCCGAAGAACGGCAGCGTGCTCACGAAGCCAACGGCCGCCGCGCCGAGCGCCTCAAAGCGAGAAAAGATCTCGAGGCGCGGCTTTAGAAACCCACGCTCCGCAATCCGGCTACTGTCTGATCCGTATCCGTGTGGTCCGTGTGATCCGTGGCCCTAGTTACAACAGCGCTTGTCGATGAACGCCTTCAACTTGCAGCGGAGCTCTTTGGGCAGGTCTTCGTCGCGGATCGAGCGGAGCAGGGAGAGCGTCGACTCGTAGGTCTTGAGCTGCGACACGCAGCGCGGGCACTCGGCCAGGTGCCGCTCGAGTTCCTGATGGATCTCGGCGGGGAGCTGATGCTCGACATAATCGGCCAGGAGTCCCACGAGATCAGCGCACCGGTGGCCCATATCAATGCTGAGTGCTGAATGCTGAATGCTGAAGTGAATGCTGAAGTGAATGTGAGGCGATTCGTCCTTGGCTTCAGCATTCAGCACTCAGCACTCAGCATTAGAAATCGTAGCCGATCCAAACGCTGAACTTCACCTTGCGGAACCAGTTGCTGCCGGCGTTTGGACCAAACTCGCCGTCAACCGCCGCCGGGTAGGCGAAGACGACGTCTTCGTAATCGCGGTTGAACAGCGTCCGCCACGACCAGTCGAAGTGTATCGGGAACCCGAGCGCGAATGTCTCGAGGCCGACGCCGTACGACGCGCGGCTGTCGATGAGCCGGAAGCCCGACACTGGCCGCGGTATGCCGTAGATGGGCACGGCCTGGCTCGGTGAGCTCGGATCGAACACGTAGTCGATGAGCGGCGTCTCGATCGTGGTGTCGTCGCGCCACACTGTCGTCGTTATACCTTCGTAGCCCGCCGCGCCGAAGTTGAAGAAGAACACGCCACGAAGGCCCCCGACCACGCCGATCGGCGTCAACGCCGCTTCGATGATCGGGAAGCGAAGCTCGGCGTCGGTGAAGAACCCCTTGTTGCCGAGGAACGACAGATAGTCGTAGCCGCGCATTTCAGAGTTGCCGCCGAAGTAGAGGTAGCCGGGGTACTCGCCCCAGCTCTTGTAGCCGCGGGCGCGAAGTGCCAGGACGCCGTTGGTGGCGATGCGCATGTAGTAGCGGGCGTCGCCCTCGACGGTTTGTCTCGAAAGCAGGCTTCCCGCGCTCGGGGCGTACTCGTATCCCATCTGGAGCGTGTGTCCGGCAAGCGGACCATACTCACGGAAGATCGTCGTCTCGCGCACCAGACTCAGGCCGAACGGCATGAACTGGCCGTCGACAAACAGCACGCGGCCGTAAATATCCTGCTGATAGTCGTTGGCGATGTCCTGAAGACCCGGCTCGTTATATTCCTGGCCGAACTGCAGGAAGCCCCCGCTCATCTCGAGCCGCGTGTAACGGTTGAGCGGGTAGATGGCCGAAATCGTCGCGCCGCGCGCCGTCTGCGTCGCGATCGCCTGATCGCGATCGATGTAGCCGTAATCGATCGGATAGTACGCGCCGTACGGACTGTAGGCGTAGTAAAACTGTTGCTGTGAATACGCTTGAATCGCGTACTGCAGGCGCCGCGACAGGTTGATGTACGAGAACGAAAACGTCCGGTACTGCGAGACCGACGCGGCGAAGATGTTGAACTGCTTGTCGCCGAGGACGTCGGTGAACGTCACCTGCGTGCCGCCGAAAATGTCGCCGCCGCTCGTCACGCCGAGCGCTACCGGCGGCCGGCCTTCGAGGAACAGCTTTTCGAACGCGCCCTTCTTCCGCTTGTTGCCCGGCACGATGTCGTGCGTCATCGGCGGCTGGAACGGGATCGGCGCCCCGAGAGTCGCGTCACCGAAGTCGCTCGAGGCGACGGTGTGCAGCGGTTCCTCCCGCGAGAGAACGTGGATGCCGTACTCGCCCTTGTAATAGGTGACAAAGCCGATCCGCGCTGGCTTGGTGTCCCTGAGGACCACCGGCGACGTATTGCCGGTGAGGGTGTCGGTGAACTGGCGCAGTTCCTTGGTCTTCAGGTTGAGCGTCCAGATGTTATAGATGTTCCCGTTGCGCGCGACCTCGGCGTCGACGGGCTGGTTCGGATCGATGGCCGTCGACGGAAAGACGAGCGTGTCTTCGTCGATGAACTGCGCGCCGCCGTCGTCGTGGGTGCCGAACGTCAGCTGCGTTTTCTGCCCGGTCGCGACATTGAGCATGAACAGCTTGTCGTTGCCGCTGGCTCGCGCGAGGTAGACGATCGATTTCCCATCGGGCGACCAGGTCGGCGCGAAGTCTCCGAAGTTGTCCTTGGTCAGGTTGCGGACCTCGCGGCTCTCCAGATTGACCACGAAGATGTCGCCAGTGGCGCCGACGAGACCTGAAAAAGCGACTTCCTTGCCGTCCGGGCTGATGTCTGGCGACTCGGGCATGTCGACGGTCTTCAGCTCGATCCGGTGATTGACCTTGCCGTTGACGACGTTCTGCATGATGAGCGTCTTCATCTTCTCGGTGCGGGCGAAGTAGGCGATGGTGTCGCCGACCGGTGACCATGACATCCAGGGCACGGCGTTATTGCGGAAGCCGCCCGGCGTCGCGATGTACTCGAAGCCGCGATCCTTGTTGAAGCCGCTCGTCAGGTTGTGGATGACCTTGCTGTCCTTGGTCGACAGGATGATGATGTCGAGCTCCTGCTCCTTGCGGTTGCCGGCCGCGACCGCGAGCAGGTCTCCCGATGGTGAGGGCTCGATCGAAACGACGGTGACATACGGCGTCCGGTCGCGTTTCGGCGCGAGGTCCCGGCCGTAGTCGGCGGGACGTTCCTTGTCGCGGAACGGCTTGAAGCGATCCTTCAGGTATTTGTCGAACTGCTCGTCGAACTCGTCCGCCTTGAGCCGGAACGCTTCCTCATACGCGCTCTCGCCGCCGCCGATGACGTTCTTACGCAGCGCGAACAGGAATTGACGCAGCCCTTCCTTGCCCCATCGTGATTCGATGAACTCGAACGCCGCATGCCCCAGGTTGTAGGGGAGACGGCCATCCACGAAGGCGGCGCCCTCGAAGTCGCTCATCGCCGGCACGGTGTCGGCAATCGCCGCGTCCCGCACCGTCATCAGATCGAACGAGTTCCAATAGCTCGTCATGTAATCGGCGAGGCCCTCGTCGACCCAGAGGGGCAGGCCACGGCGCAAGAGCGATCGCGGGATGATGTCGAACTCGAAGATGTGGGTGAGCTCGTGCGTAATCAACCGATAGAGGGCATCGTCGACTTCGTCGATCGGAAGGACCATCCGGTCGCGATAAGGTTCGGCGAAGGCCAACACGCCCTCTGGGAGCTCCGACGGCTCGACGTTCTGCTGCTGGAACTCGCTCTGCGTCTTGTAGAGCATGAGCGGGACCTTGAACGCCAGGTCGTGCTTGAGGTCAGAGCTGACCAGCTGATAGGCGCTCTCCGCGTAGCTGACGATGCGGCCGAGGTGCTGCTCGATCTCGGGGTAGTAGTAGACCTCGAAGTGATCCGTCGTGTAGATGTGCCACTTGAAGTTGTTGTACCGGATCTTGTTTTTGCCGTAATAAGGGATGTAGCCCGTCTGCGCGGACGCCTCGTGCGCAATCCCAGCGCTGAAGACCAGGGTCAGAAGAGCAGTCCCCACCAACGCGACGGGGCCGCGCGGGTTGCGCGTGCACATGATTCACCTCGGAAGTGGCAGCGGAGGCCGACTGCCGCCGATGTTACTGTAGCTAGGACGGTTGCCGCAACGGTTGGGTCCCCGGAAGCCTCCGGCAGGCGGGCCGATACCATGCCGCGCCGAGTGAGCTTGAGGGCTGCCGGCGGGCGAGCAATCGCGATGCCGCGCGTAAATGGGCCATTTGCCAGTCGAAAGTCGCTCTCGCGAGGCAGGTGTCCTCAAGTGCGAACGGCGGCCGTCCGTCATTGAGTACAATCACTGGAATAAACACGGGTCCCACCGGTGTTCTGATTCAGGGGCCAGCGTGTTGAGCACCCCATGGTCTTTGGCCGCCGCTCGAAGCAGTCCGACCCCGCGTCGACGGGAGCCGGCGGGTCCGGCGACGATCGCGCGTTTGCCGACGAAGCGCTGTCGTACATCGATGGGTTGTACGGGACTGCGCTTCGGTTGACGCGCCGGCCGCAGGATGCGGAGGACCTGGTCCAGGAGACGTATCTGAAGGCGTTTCGCGCGTCGGCGCAGTTTCAACGCGGCACCAATCTCAAGGCGTGGCTGTTCACGATCCTTCACAACACGTTTCGGAACATGCGCCGGCACGATGTCCGGAATCCCGTCGACGTGAACAGCGAGGCGGTGGAGTTGGCCGCAGACGAGCGCGGCGAGGAGCAGACGCCTGAGCAACTGCTGTCGCGAGCGACGCTCGACAGTGACTTGCAGGAAGCCCTCGACGGGCTGCCGGAAGCGTTTCGTCAGGCCGTATGGCTGCGAGACGTGGAAGAGTTTTCATACGCCGAGATCGCGCGGATCGTCGACGTGCCGATCGGCACGGTGATGTCACGGATCTCGAGGGGCCGCCGGATGCTGTTCGAGCGACTGGCCCCGAAACGCAGCGGGACAGCGGCGCCGCGGGCCGCTTCGGGCTGAGTGTCCCGGCCGCGTGAATGCGCGGCCTGGACACTGGCGGCTGGAGAATCATGGCTGAGTGTCGGGACCTCGAATCGTTGTTCGCGTCGTATGTCGACGGCGAAGCCGCGCCGCGCGACTGTGCGGCGCTCGATGCGCATTTTCGCAGCTGTCCTGCGTGCCGCGACCGCGTGGCCGCCGAGCGGGTGGTGCGTGAGGCCGTATCGGCCCGGCGCGGGACCCTGCGCGAGTGCGCCTCGGCGGAGTTGCGTCGCCGCTGCCAAGCGCACGGTCAGCGAAGCGTGGATCGGGAGGGGGCGCGCGTCCGTTCAGGAGGCTTCGCTGGCTTCTCTGCCGCTTTCTCCAAGAAGACCTGGGTGCCGCTCTCGATGGTCGCCACGCTGGTACTGGCGATCGGGGGTGTGTTTCTCTACGGTTTGAGCGGTAGCGTGGAGGCGCTGGGTACCCAGCTTGCGGCCGACCACGTCAAGTGTTTTGAGTTCGCATCCCTGCCAACCATCCTCCCCGACGCCAAAGTGCTCGGCCGCGAGTGGGCCGATAGCCGTGGCTGGTCGGTCAAGGTCCCCGAGAGCGCTTCGGTCGAGCAGTTGGAGCTGCTGGGCATTCGCCGCTGCATCTCGTCCGAAGGCCAGACGGCACATGTGATGTACAAATGGCGGGGCCAGCCCTTTTCCGTGTACGTGCTCAACAGCGAGCACCCTCGCGTGGGGTCGGTTCCGCGGCTGGTCGAGCGGCTGGGTCAGGAAGCGATGATCTGGTCCAAGGGTGGCCGCACCTACGCGGTAGTGACGCGGGGAAGGCCGTCGG
This sequence comes from uncultured Acidobacteriota bacterium, assembly GCA_963773005.1. Classification (GTDB taxonomy): domain Bacteria; phylum Acidobacteriota; class Vicinamibacteria; order Vicinamibacterales; family 2-12-FULL-66-21; genus DATBJJ01. The sequence goes on along the minus strand of CAVYZR010000003.1, from coordinate 1,051,774 downwards.
AAATCGAGCACGTCGCTCAATACGTGCAGCGATCGGCACAATAGGGTCCAGAGGTTCCACAGGCGCAAAGGTTCAAGAGGTTCAGCATCATGATGACCACTCGCTGGATGATTGCGACGGCCGGCGCCCTTGGCGTCGGCGTGCTCACCGCCTCGGCGATGCTTGGGCCGAGCACGCACGTGCTGGTCGAGAGCGCGGATCCCGCCAATCCTGCTCGTGCCGACGTCGCCTGCAAGTCGGACAAGAAGGCGAATCTCGATTTCACCGTCAAGGACATGCACGGCGCCAGCGTTCGCCTTGCCGCGCACAAGGGCAAGGTCCTCCTGATCAACTTCTGGGCGACATGGTGCCCGCCCTGTAAAGTGGAGTTGCCGGGGCTGATTGCCTTGCAGGACGCCTACAAGGATCGGGGCCTCCTGATCCTCGGCATTTCGGAAGACGATTCACCGGAGACGTTGCGCACCTTCGCCTCTGAATGGAAGATCAACTATCCGATGCTCATCGGCCTCGGCGAAGACGAGCTCTTCGACGCTTTTGGGCCGCTCTATGGGCTCCCGACCTCGGTCATCGTCGGGCGCGATGGGTCGATGTGCGGCAGGCACGTGGGCCCGGCGACGAAGGAGGAGTTCGAGAGCGAGATCAAGGCGCTCCTGTAGTATGATCTTCTCACGATGTTGAAGGGGTTCACGCACGCGCGCCTGGCCTGTGGGTGCCGCATCAGCTTCAGAGATGGCGTCGAAGGCAGTCCGGTGACGGTCGTCATCGACCAGAAGGGCGCGACGTGCGCGCTCGCGCTCCACGTCCGCGATCTGCCCGTGTTCGACTACCGGGAAGCGCTTCGGCCATCCACCCGCCTCGTACCCCGCAACGAAGAAGAGTACGAAGAGTCCTAAAGGGCTAAAGGGCCCGCGACCCGCTCAGTCCGGTTTGTCCTGAGCGCGGTCGGTGTTTTCCCTCCCTGCGTCCTTCAGCGCACGTCTCAAAAGGAACTCGATCTGGCCGTTCAGGCTGCGCAGGTCGTCGTCTGCCCAGCGCTGAACGGCCTGGAGCACGTCGCGGTCGATCCGAAGCAAAAACGGCTTTCGGTCAGCCACGGTCGTTACTGATAGATCGTGCCCGTATTGATGACCGGCTGGGTCGAGCGCTCACCGCAGAGCACGACCAGCAGGTTGCTGACCATGGCGGCCTTGCGCTCGTTGTCCAACTCGAGGATGTCGCGCTGCGACAACATGTCGAGCGCCATCTGCACCATGCCGACGGCGCCTTCGACGATGCGCTGGCGGGCCGCGATGATCGCGCCGGCCTGCTGGCGCTGGAGCATCGCCTGGGCAATCTCGGGCGCGTAGGCCAGGTGGCTGATCCGCGCCTCGAGCACTTCGACGCCGGCCTTCGCCAACCGATCCTGGATCTCCTTTTTCATGTGATCCGCGACCGCAGTCGTATTGCCCCGCAGCGACATCTGGTCTTCTTCGTGCGCGTCGTATTTGTAGCTCGTTGCGAGGTTGCGCACGGCGGCCTCGCTTTGCACCTTCACGAAGTTCTGATAGTCGTCGACTTCGAAAACGGCTTCGGCCGTGTCGACGACCCGCCAGACGACCACCGCGGCGATCTCGATGGGATTGCCCTCGAGGTCGTTGACCTTCAGTTTCGTGCTCTCGAAGTTGCGCACGCGCAGCGAGATCCGCTTCTTGGTGTAGAACGGGTTCGCCCAGCGCAGCCCGGGGGTCGTCGCGGTGCCTACGTAGTCGCCGAACAGCTGCAACACTCTGCCTTCGTTGGGATTGACGACGAAGACGCCGCCGGCGAGAAAGGAGCAGACGACGATGAGCAGCGCCTCGGTGATGATGGTCGCCACTGAGTCACCGAACGACTGAGCAATGAGCGCGTACACCAGGAACCCGATGGCGAGGAGCACCACGAGCAGGACCGGCAGTCCGGGGAGGGTAGCGGCCGCGCGTTCGCGAATCATGTGACTGACCTCCTGAAAAACGATGTCAAAGTGATATCACTGTGAAAGCATGTCTGTCAATACGGTCGAGACCGCGGCGAGGTTCCTGGGGTCAGAGGGGTCAGACGGGAGTCTGACCCCTCCTGGTCGAAGCCCACGCGGAGGTTGGCGACGAGGGGTAGGTGGTCGGAGGCCATCAGCGCGAGGCGGGTGCGTGGCAGTTCCACGCTCCGAACCTCGACGTGTCCTTCGTAATAGATATGGTCGAGGTGGACGACAGGGAAAAGACCTGGATAGGTTCGGCGCCTCTGCAGATGCTCTCTGAGATCGATGCTGTTGAAGAGGGCACTCAGCGTCTTCGTGGCGAGGCCGCGCATCCATTCGTTGAAGTCGCCAAGGATGATCTTTGGCCCGGTCACTCGATGGTCGTGGACGAAGGCGGCCAGGCGCGGCGCCTGGTATCGGCGCTCCAGCACTGCCGTCCCCAAGTGGACGTTGTAGATGCGCACCAACCGGCCGTCGCCCAGGTCGAGATCGGCGCGCTGGCAGGCGCGCTCCTCGCACGTGCGCCATGACAAATCGTATTGCGCATGGTGACGCACCGGAAAGCGGCTCATGATCACGTTGCCGAAGAGATGCCTCCGAAGATGCCGGACCGGCGCCATCACCCAGCCCATCCCGAGCGCCGCGCCGATCTCCTCGGCCTGACCCGACCCCGACGGCCCCGCGCCGACCACCTCCTGCAGCGCCACGACATCGGCGTCGATGTCCCGCAGCACTTCCGCAATCCGCGACGGCGAGACGCGGCGGTCCATGCCCCGCGATCGGTGGATGTTGTAGGTCGCGATCCGCAGATCGACCTGCCGGCGGCCGCTGCGGGCATCGCTCATCGCGCCGCTCACTGCTGCCGCTCCAGGATCCAGATGAACGGCCCGAGCAGTTTTTCCCAGAGCGGCCGCGCCTTCCAGGCGCGCAGCGTGATCTCGTCGCTCTCGTCGACGTCGCGCCGATAGTCGTCGAGCAGCCGCGCGGCAACGTCGGTGTCGCGCATCGCCAGGTTCACCTCGTCGTTGTGCTCGAACGATCGATTGTCCATGTTGGTCGTGCCGAGCACGGCCCACTCGCCGTCGACGATCAGGACCTTCGCATGCATCATCGCGCCCCGGTATTCGTGGATTCTGATGCCCGTCTCGAGCAGTCGGCCCCACAGCCGCCGGCTGGCATAGCGGACCCACCGCTGATCGGTGGCCGGGCCGGGCAGGACAATCGAGACCTCAACGCCCCGTTGCGCCAAGTCGGTCAGCGCGCGCTGCAGCGCGCGATCGGGCAGAAAATACGGCGTACTGATTCGCACGTCGCGATCGGCGCCCTCAATCAGCAGCTGAAAGGACACCCGCGACGCCGTCGCCCGATCGGCCGGTGAACTCCGCACGACGAACGCCGTCGCGTCGCCGACCTCCTCGAGATTTGGGAAATACTCCGGCCCGGTCAGGACTTCACCGCAGCACTCCAGCCAGTTCTCGGCCGCGACGCCCTGCAGCGCGGCGACCACCGGTCCTTCGACTCGGGCCATCGTGTCGCGCCACGGCCGGCTCTTCCGGCGCCGCGCGACCGTCCACCAGTCGGCGATCCCGGCCCCCCCGATGAAGGCTACTCGACCGTCGACAATCAGCAGCTCGCGGTGTGTCCGGTTGTTGACGCGGTGGAGCGAATGCCACTGGAACCGCTGATACGACTCGATCCGGCAGCCCGCCTTTCGCAGCCGCCGCACAGGGCGGCCCCAGAGACTGAAGCTGCCAATCGCGTCGACGACGATCGTGACATTAACGCCGTGCCGCGCGCGTTCCGAGAGCGCGGCAATGAATTGATCGGCGACCGTCCCCGGCTGGAAGATGTAGAGCTCCATGTTGACCGAGCGCGTCGCGCTGCGGATGGCGTCGAGCATCGCGGGGTAGAACGACGGCCCGTCTGTGAGAATTCCGACGCGGTTACCGTGATGGAGTGCCGTCTGGCAGGTGGACTGAATCGCATAGAGGAAACCGGGGTCGTGCACCGACGTCCGGTGGCTCAATCGGTAGTTGATGCCCGGCGTGAACAGGACGACGAGGATGAACCAGGTGAGGAAGACCGCGCCGGCAATCGACAGCCAGATCATCGACGGCTGGGATGCAAATGTGCGTCCACCGTCAGGTCCTGGCCCATGGGGGATATCATAGTCCGATGACGCGCCGCTCGAAGGCCGGGCGCCGCCTGCTTGTCGCCGGGTTGATGACCGTGCTCGCGTTCGCCGCCTGCGATGCGCCGCGCGACTCGATCATCGTCGACGAAGGGATGGTGATGGTCGAGAACCAGACCGCACGGGAGTGGCGCAAAGTCAGAGTGACCGTCAACGATCATTTCAGCGGCGGTGTCGACGTGCTCCTGCCAGGCGGCCGCCTGAACGCGCCGCTCAGCCAGTTTCAGACCGGCCTCGGGCAGAAGTTCGACCGCGGCCGACAGAGTGTTTTCAAAGTGGAAGTGACGGCAACCGAACCTGACGGGACGCCGGTTACCGTTAAGTGGAATCCGGTACGACGATAGCGTCAAAGAGACGCGCGAGACACCGATATGACTCTTAAGTCCGAATTCGAGACGGCGTGCCCATGCTGTCAATCGACGCTCGTGATCGACACGAACCTGAAGCGAGTCGTGCGCCATGTCGAGCCGGTACGCGGAGATCGGCCGGAGCTTTCGAACGCCCAACGGATTCTTGCCGACGAAGCAGCACGGCGCGAGGCACTCTTTCAACAGTCGGTGAAGGCCGAGAAGAACCGCGGCGATGCCTTGTCCAAACGGTTCGAGGAAGCGCTCAAGCAGGCCAATCAGGAGCCGATCACGAAGCCGACCAGGGACTTTGATCTGGATTAGCGCAATGCTGAATGCTGAGTGCTGAATGCTGAAGTGAATTCGGAAGGCGCGAATTCAGAAGTGAATTGAGAACTTCACGATTCCCAATTCACTTCAGCATTCAGCATTCAGCATCTCAGCATTCAGCATTGCCTTTTTGGCAGCTCCGTCCACCGGTTCCGCCCGGGATAGTAGACGGGCTTCCGACCAAACTCCCGCCGGTACTCCACATACCGTCGTCGAAGCCGGTCGATGCGTTCGGCAGATGTCCGTATACGTCGATGGGGAAGTCGAGCAGCATACGCTCGACCTTCCAGACGTTGCGGTCCGACAGCCTCCAGTCATAGTCGCCGAGCGTGCGCAGGTCGACCACGGCGTAGCCGGTCACGCCACCTGTAAAGTCGACGTACGGGTCGACATAGCTCAGCGCCAGCGCTCGGGGGGTCGCAAAGACCGGCTTTCGCCCATGCAGGCCGGGATCGCGCGATCGCGCGACTGATCCCCACCGGCCTTTCCGTCGATAGACGAAGATCACGTGGTCCAGCTGATCGATCGACTCGAAGCTCAGCACGAGTGGCGGGAATCCGTGCTGTTCGAGGATGACCGCGGCCGCAAGAGCCGCCTCCAGACAGTGGGCCGTCTGGTGGCGCACCACGCCACGAAAGCTCCGGAGCGTCGCCCGACCGGGCGGCGGCTCCATGTTGTAGTCGAGCGCGTTCAGAAACCGCTGGACGGCCAGCGGCGTGGGCAACCGCTGGATGAGACGCCGTTCGCGCGTGGTGAAGGCCGTGAGTGGCGGTGCCTCACCTGCGGCCAACGGCGCTCCTCAAATCGCTGATGAGCTCGGGGGTCTCCCACCGGATGCCGTTGATCGTTTTGACGAGCCGTCCATGCCCGTCGATCACCGCCGTTCTGAGGTTGTGCACCACGTTGGTCGGGTCGGAACCCTCGCGCATGACCGACACGCCCAAGGCGCCGGCGAGCGATTCGACCTCCACTTCATCGCCGGTCAGGAAACTCCAGATCGACGGATCCGCGCCGACCTTCTTCATGTGCGTCGCCAGGACAGCCGGTGTGTCGTACGACGGATCGAAACTAATTGACAGCAACTGCACCTGACCGCGCAGCGTCGCATCGTCCATGATCAGCTGCTGCGCGTCGGCGAAGTGCCGATCCATCAGCGGGCAGAAGTCAGGAAGCGGACAGCGCGTATAGATGAACGTCAGCGCGAGTGTCCGGCCCCGCCACTCGCTCAGCCGTCGCGTGGCGCCGGTCTCGTCGACGAGCGCGACGTCAGGCACTTCGTCTCCAGGGTTGAGCGCGTCGACACGCGGCCGCGCCGGGCGGTCGGTCAGCGGCGCGTGGCCGGTGCGCTCGATGGCAGTGAGGACCCCCTGGGTCTCGTTGACCACAAGCGTCGCGCGAACGAGATCACCGGGCGCGCGTCCCTCCAACAGCGTCGCCGTACTCACTTTGAAGGGCATCGTCATGCCCGGCATGAAGCCTTTGATGTCCTCGTGCTTGATCGTGATCTCCTGTCGGGCAGAGTCGACGGCGAGGATCTGCCCGCGGAGCTCGTACTCACGGCCACGGGTACATGACGCGGCTAACAGCAGCACGAGCATCGTCGCCCACAACTCCCACGGGGACGAAGTGGTTTTCCGTTGCTTGAAATGACACATTCGTTTCACTGTAGCTGGTTGCTGCGACAAGGGTAATCACCATGGCTGAGGTGCGATTTCTAGAACGATAACGCGGCTGTTTTGGCCACGCTCCAGGACTCGGCTGGCGCCCGGAACCCGGCATGCATTCTGCTATACTCGCGTAGCAATGGGAGCCCGCTCCTTGCCTGCGCAGGTTCGACGATCCTACCGCACAGCATCCGCGACGGCTTTCCACACTGACGCACCGCATCCAGAACGCGCGGGCGTTGCGCTAGTACCACCAATTGCGCGTCAATTCTGGCAGGGGTAGGTGACAGGATGGGCAGGAGACTCTACGTCGGCAATCTTCCGTATTCAGCGACGGAGGAGCAGCTCACCGAGCTGTTCAGCCGTGCGGGGAAGGTCGACAACGTGCGCGTGATGCGAGACATGGCCACGGGCCGTGCGCGCGGCTTCGCCTTCGTGGAGATGGGCTCGGACGAAGACGCGCAGAAGGCGATCAGCGAGTTCCACGAGCAGCAGATGGAAGGACGCGCGCTGGTGGTCAACGAGGCGAGACCCAAGCCGGAAGGCGGGTTTGGCGGCGGTGGTGGCGGCGGGCGGGGCCGCGGTGGCGGCGGCGGACGCAGCTACGACGACGGCGATTTTTCCGGCGGGCGTCGAAAAGAACCGCGCTGGTAAACGCACAAGGGGCCGGTCGTCGGAAAACGCAGAAAGGGCCGGTCGTGACAAAACGACCGGCCCTTTCTGCGTACTTGCAATGCTGAATGTCGAATGCTGAATGCTGAAGTGAATTCTGAATTTACTTCAGCACTCAGCATTCAGCATTCAGCATTGCGATTATTCATCCACCACCCAGCCGTCCCTGAGCTGGATGATGCGGCTTCCATACGAGGCGTTGGTTTCCGAGTGCGTGACCTGAATGATGGTCGTGCCTGTCTCGTTCAGTTTCCTGAACAGCTCCATGATCTCCTTGCCCTGACTGGTGTGCAGGTTGCCGGTCGGTTCGTCGGCAAGGATCACCTTCGGATTCGAAATCACGGCGCGCGCGACGGCGACGAGCTGCTGCTGTCCGCCCGAGAGCTGATTGGGATAGAGATCCTTTTTGCCGACGATCGCGAACTTGTCGAGGATGTCGCACACCATGCTCTCGCGCTCCGACTTCCGGATGTCGCGATAGGAAAGTGGAATGTCGAGGTTCTCGTAGACCGTGAGGTGATCGAGGAGGTGATAGCTCTGAAAGACGAACCCGATGTTCTGCTTGTGCAGCCGGGCCCGATCCTTGGCGCCGAGCTTGTGCACGGGTTGATCGAGGAAGTAGTACTCGCCGGTCCAGGCGCTGTCGTGCATGCCGATGATATGGAGCAGCGTCGACTTGCCGGCGCCCGACGGTCCCATGATCGAGATGAACTCGCCCTCCTTCACGTCGAGGTTGATGCGCCGAAGCACGTAGGTGCGGCTGGTGCCGTGCGCGTAGGATTTCTCGATGTTACGCAGGCCGATGAGCGCATTCGGCGCTAACGCCACGTCAGGCGGGAGCGCGTCGACCTGCGGCGCGGGTTGGCTCGATCGGGAGAAAAACGCCATGGGCAGTGACCTCGTCTCTTGACTCGCGGGCTTGACCGCCTGTCTCCCGACTCCTCCGCGAGGGCCTGGTGGCTCAACGCAGTTAGACGGGACCACATCCTTAACGGTTTCTACGATTATAGCGCCTCGGCTCGCCGTTCCTGCTCATTCGCTGCGCAAGGCCACGATCGGGTCGACTCGTGACGCCCGCCGCGCAGGCAGCACGCAGGCCACAGCCGACGCGGTGACGAGCATGGCGGTCATGGCGCCAAACGTGGCCACATCGAGTGGCGCTACCCCAAACAGCAGCGATTCGAGGCTGGCGCTCACCGCTGCCGCGGCCACCACGCCGACGAGCACACCAAGTGCCGTCAGCCTGAGACCGTCTCCGACGACCAGTGCGAAGACGTCGCGGCGTCCGGCCCCCAGCGCCATCCGCACGCCGATTTCGTTTGTCCGTTGGGCGACCGCATAGGCGACCACGCCGTAGATGCCAATCGCGGCCAGCGCGAGCGCGAGGGCGGCAAACACCGCGACGAGAATCGCCAGGAAACGCGGATCGTCGATCGATTCTGATACCAGGCGCGTCATGGCTGTCACGTTGCCAACTGGGATGTCCGGATCGACCTCGCGAACCGCCTGAGCGAGAGTTGCCGCCAGCCGCTCGGGCGGACCCGCAGCATCGCTCGAGAGCTTGAGGACGACATTGGTGCCGAGCTCCGGAAACTGCCAGTAGGGCAGGTAGACCTCGCTTCGACTCTCTCCTCGCGCGCCGCGCATGCGGACGTCGCCTGCGATACCGATGACGGTGAACCACGGAGCGCTGGCGTCTTCGCTGAACCGCATTCGTCGTCCGATTGGCTCTTCTCCGTTCCAGAAACGGCGCGCCGTGGTGGCGCTTACGACGACCGATGGTGCCACCTCGCGCGGCTGGAAGCTGCGACCGCGTTCGATCGGAATGTTCATCGCCGTGAAGTAGGTAGGGCTCACGAGCCGGTACCACACGGCGGTCGTCTCGGCATCGGTTCGAGGCGCCGGCTTCCCTTCGACGAGCACGCTCATGTCGCTGTCGCCGCCGAGCGGAAGAACCGATGAGAGCGCCGCAGTGTCGACTCCTGGCAGGACCGAGATGCGTTCGAGCAACCGATCGTAAAAAGCCACCTGCTGCTCCGCGGTCGAGTAGCTCACGCGCGGTGGCAGCACGGTGCCGACGAGCACGCGATCCGGCGTAAACCCGAGGTCGAATCGCTGGAGCGAGGCGAGCGTTCTGAGCAGCAATCCGCTGCCGACGAGGAGGACCAAGGCGATCGCGACTTCGAAAACGACCAGCGCTCGGCGCGTGCGGTTGCCGACCGCAGCGCTGCTGCCTCGTCCGCCATCCCCCGCAAGCTTGAGCGACGGCGTCAGGTTCGGCCGCGATGCGTGCAGCGCTGGGACGATGCCGAACACCAGGCCGGTGACGAGCATCAGCGCGGCGGCAAAGGTGAGGGCTGTGCCATCGAGACCGATTTCCGCGATCTCACTGAGGCGAGGTGCCCCTTGCGGCGCGATCGCCACGAGCGCCTCGACTCCCCAGAAGGCGAGCACGACGCCCAAGGCGCCTCCGACGACCGCAAGCAGCAGGCTCTCGGTGAGGAGCTGTCGGATGAGTCGTCGCCGGCCCGCGCCGAGCGCGAGCCGGACGGCGATTTCGCGGGCTCGCCCCGACGCGCGAACGAGCAGGAGGTTGGCGATGTTCGCGCACGCGATGAGCAGCACGAAGCTCACGGCCGCAAGCAGCACGAGCAGGCCCTGACGAATGTCGCCCACCACCTGCCGATGCAGGGGGACCAGGTTGATTCGTGTCTTCTCGTTCCACTCGGGGTTGGCCGTGGCGAGTTGCGCCGAGAGGAGATCCGCTGATGCCGCGGCCTGCGGCATCGACACGCCGGGCGCCAGGCGCGCGACCACTCTCAGTACCACCGCGCCGCGGGCGGGGTTCGACAGGTTGAGGCGCCGAGGGCGCCACACGTCTGCGGCGGTCGCGATCACCGGACGAAAGTGGGCAGGCATCACGCCGACGATTTCGTGCAGTTCACCGCCAAGATTCAGCGACTGACCGATGACCCGCGCGTCGCCGCCAAAGCGCCGCTGCCAGAACCGGTGGCTGAGGATGACGACGCGAGGGGCATTGGGAATGTCTTCGTCCGCCCGGAACACTCGGCCGATCGACGGCGAAATACCCAGCACGTCGAAATAGCTGGCGGTGACCTGCTCACCCGCGAGCGACTCGGGTGCACCAGACCCAGTCAGGCTTGGCTGCCATCCCTGGATCGCGGCTATCGCGTCGAAGAGCTCCCGGGCTCTTTGCCAGTCCGCGAAATTGCCCGGCGTCGCCCACTCCTGAGCCGGTCCGCCGCGCGCCCTCATGTCCTGCCAGACCATTACCAGCCGGTCGGCTTGAGGGTAGGGCAGTGGCCGCAGCAGCAGCGCGTTCACGACGCTGAAAATTGCCGTATTTGCGCCGATACCGAGCGCGAGCGTGGCGATCGCGACCAGAGCGAAGCCAGGTGACCGGGTCAGCAGCCGGACGGCATATCGAAAGTCCTGAAGGAGTGTGGTCATGGCTATGGCTTTCGGCTTGGGTCCGAGCGAGACTCGTGCCGTCGCGGGGGGTTACATAATGTCCCTCAAATGAGAGAGTTACGTTTTGATGGTACGCTGATGGCTGTCCAGTAGCGAACAGCGGGCGTCCCACGGGTGAACGACAGACCGGGTGGCCAAAGGCCGATAACTGCTACGGGGGGGAGTGGTGCACGTTCGGTTTGCTGACTGCGATCTCGATACCAGCGCGCGCCGGCTGGCGTGTGGCGGGCAGGAGGTCCATCTATCGCCGAAGGCCTTCGAGCTCCTGAAGGTCCTGGTCGAGAGTCGCCCGCGCGCGCTCTCGAAGCAGGAGCTGCTCGAGAGGATCTGGCCTGGCGTGTTCGTATCGGACGCGAGTCTGGCCCGCGCGGTGAGTGAGATCCGCGACGCGATTGGCGATCACTCGCGGAGCGACGGTTTCCTTCAGACCGTCCACGCCTACGGCTATCGGTTTGCGCTCGCGGGAGTCACCGAGCTTCCCGACGCTTCGGGCCTCGCTGATCCCGTTGACCCGCCGATCTGTTGGTTTGTCGGCCGCGACTTCGAGTTCCGTCTCGCTGATGGTGAGCACCTCGTCGGCCGGGAGCCCGGCGTGTCGATGCGGCTGGACTCTCCAAAAGTCTCGAGACATCACGCTCGCGTCACTGTTAAAGGCCGGGAAGTGTCGGTAGAAGATCTGTCGAGCAAGAACGGCACTTTCGTCGGCGGCAACCGCATCGACGGAACGACCCGGCTCCAGCCCGGCGACGAGATTCAAATCGGACCAATCAAATTGATTTTCCGGCTCATCGAGGGGTTGGGCGCCACGCAGACGGAAGTGTGGACCCACGATTCGGGATAGCTCAACCTTCCTGCCTCTACGCTCGTCGAGCGTGCGGCGCTCGGGCGTTGTACACTGGGGAAGGACTCGGGCGCGGCGCCTGGACGCCCTTCGGGTGGCACCTCTGGCCCTTGGTGTTCTCGCCTGACGTTAAAGCCAGCCAGGTCCCACGGTCGTCTTAACGAGCAACCGCATGAGTTCTGCCACTGTCCTCCTGTTCCTGCTGCTCCAGGTCGCGCCTGCTCAGCAGAGCAATGGGTCGCCGGGGTCGGATCCCTCGACCAAACCGCCGCCCGCAAGCGGTGCGAGCGAGACGCGACCGGCCCCGGTCGATGAGTTGCCAGTCTCGCTGGAGCGGATCCAGCGCGCGCTCTCCAACCCCTCCGCAATCAAGGTCTACGACCCCGTGATGCGAGACGGCCGCCCCGTCTACCGCGTTGACATCGAAGGCACGAAGATCGACATTCAGACGCTGCTCGGGAAAGAGTCGCTTCGCGGCGCCGTCCCTTACGGTGGGATGACACACCAGGAGTTCCTCGACATGGTGACGCCGGACGACGTCCGCGGCTACGCGCCGTTTTCGAATGCCGAGGGGTTCACCATCGCGGCAACCTCGATCGCGCTGCAGTGGGCGGTGCTCAAAGCGATCGACGTCCTCAAGAAAGCGCAGGATGCGCGCGAGCAGGAGGCTGCGAGAAAAGAAGTCGAAGAGGCCCTCGACGCGCTGCGCAAGGCGAGGCGCGCCGCCGGGCTGCCGGAGAAGTAGTCGTCGCGGTTACTTCTTCCCAGAAAGAAACCGCTCGATCTCGTCGATCGTTCGTGGCACACCGCTCGAGAGCCGCTCCAGTCCCGATTCAGTCAACAGGAACGAATCTTCGATCCGCACCCCAATGTTGCGGTACTTCTGTACGATCGGCCGTACCTTTTCGGTGAAGGCGAGGTTTTCAGGCGTCTTGGGAAGGTTCTCGAGCGCGGCCTCTCGGATGTAAATACCGGGTTCGATCACGAACGTCATGCCCGGGCCGAGTGGCTTCGGCACGGCGACATCGTGCACTTCCATACCGATCCAGTGAGAGACGCCGTGGGTCGACCAGATTTTGAATTGCTGTCCAGTGGCCTCAGTGACGAGTCCCAGCCGCTTCAGTCCGGCCCGCAGCACGTCGTCGCACGCGGCCTGGATGTCTGAAAACCGGTTGCCCGCCTTGGCGGCGGCGATTCCCGCCTCCTGCGCCGCCAGCACGATCTCGTAGATCTCGCGCTGAGGTGGCGTGAACGTGCCACTGACGGGGTACGAGCGCGTGATATCACCGGTGTAGCCTTCGTAGTTGGCCGCGGCGTCGACCAGGAGGAGATCGCCTCGTTCCATGCGCCGGTTGGACCTGTTGTAGTGCAGGATGGTTGCGTTCGGTCCGCTGCCGACGATCGACGGGTAGCCCCAGCTCATCGCGCCGCTGCGCAAGTAGACATGCTCGATCGCGGCTTCGACCTCGTACTCGAACTTTCCTGGCGCGGCCTCGCGCATCCCGGCTTTATGCGCCTCGCTCGAGATGGCGACGCTCTTCCGCATGACGCCCTGCTGGTACGGCGTCTTGACCTGACGAAGTTCCCAGAGAAGAGGCGTCGCGTCCAGCACGGCGAATCCGAAGAAGCGTTCTTTGAGATTGGCGCCGAACTGCCGGGTCGGTCCGGGCGCCGCCGTCACGCTGACCTGCGGTTCGAGCAGCATCGACAACCGCGCGCGTCCGTCAGCGAGCGCCGCAAAAAACCGTTCGTACTCACCGGTCGCGTCGCCCATGGCTCGTCTCGAGAACATCGCGGCCACGAAGGAATCGAACCGATCGGCGGTCATCACGGTCTGAATGCCGCTTTGCGCCGTGGCTTCCGCCGGAGTGAGGCTGTGGCCCTCCCAGTGCTCGCGTCGCGCGTCGGCCTCGCGGATGAACAGGATTTCCCGCCGGCTGGTGTTTCCCGGCATCAGCACCAGAATCGTCTCTGGCTGATCGATGCCCGTCAGATACAGGAGATTGCTCTCCTGCCGGTACTCGTAATCGACGTCGCCTGAGTAAACGCGTGTAGGAGCACTCCAGAAGATGGCGAGCGAGTCGGGGCCAAGCCGCTCCATCAGCTTTCCGCGACGAGCCGTTAGGTCTTCCTGCAGGGGCCCCGCGGCGCTCGTGACGGGCGTACTCAGGGCGAGCGCGAGGGCGACGGTGAGGTGTTTCATACGCATGGCGAGCGAAAATCCTACCAGATATCCGCCGTTTACCGGCCAATCGACGGCTTTCGCCGGAAACGCTCGCCCCGCGAGGCCGGAGCCGGCGTATCGTCAAGCATGGACCTCGCGCCTGCCATCGGAGACAGCGGCCGGCCCAACAGAAGTCAGGCCCGGACCGTCTTCGGCCTCGTCCTGATCCTTGTCGGCATGCTCTTGCTGCTCGATCGTCTCGACTGGTGGGGTGTGCATCTGAATGTGCCGCTCTGGCCCTGGGTTCTCGTCGTTCTGGGCCTGGCCCGCCTCGGCAACCGCTCTTCTGAAGCGAACGATTGCAGCCGCGGCAGCCGCGGCGCCGTGTGGCTGCTCTTTCTCGGGGCCTGGGGGCTCGTCAACGAGTATCGGTTGTTTGGGCTTCACTACGGCCACTCGTGGCCCGTCCTGCTGATTGGCGCTGGTGCCCTGGTCGTATGGCGCGCGATGGATCCGGCGCCGCCAGCTCCGGTGCGCCGCGAACCTCATCATGATTGAACCTCAGACAGCACCCGCTCCTGGCGGTTTCAAAGTCACGCCTCAGCTGATCGTCGGGCTGCTCATCATCTTCGTCGGAGTCGTGTTCACGCTCGACGAACTCGGGTTCTCGCCGGCGCTCAACTATCTGCGCTACTGGCCGACCGCGATCATCGTCATTGGTGTCGTGAAGATGCTCCAGTCGCGCGAAGGTGGTGGCGCCTTCGTCGGGTTACTGTGCACGCTCGTTGGCGCATGGCTTCAAGCCGAAGAGCTCGACATCATCAACATCCGGCTCTGGCAGATCTGGCCGCTGGCGCTGGTGTTGTTCGGCGGGTACCTCGTCTGGCAGGGACTGCTGGGACGTGAGCCACCGCGGCCACCGCCCGCGGACTCCACTGGCTTCCCACCGAGCGATCGAGTCGCGACACCGCCGTCGGAGTGGGTCGGTCCGCCCGCTCGGGGCAGCGAGCCGAACGCGAAGCTGAGTCTGATGGCCATACTCGGGGGCGTCACGCGGGGCAACAATTCGCGCTCGTTCCGCGGCGCCGACCTGCTGGCGATCATGGGCGGCATCCAGCTCGATCTGCGGCAGGCCGCGATCCACGGCGAGGCAGTCATCGACGTGTTCGTGATGTGGGGCGGGATCGAGATCCGCGTCCCCGAAGACTGGACCGTCGTCAGCAAGATCGTACCGTTGATGGCGGGCGTCGAAGACAAGACCCGGCCGCCGCAGGGCGCCACGACGCACTACCTGACCCTCCGGGGGGTTGCGTTGATGGGGGGCGTCGAGATCAAGAACTGACCTTCTGAGGGTTTGGGTTTGAGGGGACGGGGACTTGCTGACGTCTGAGGAGACGGAGTTCGCGGAGTTCACCGCGGAGGCACGGGGCCGAAACGAGTGGGAGACGCGCGGAGGCCGTCACGCTGTACGCCGCGTGCGCTTCGCGCGGTGCGATTCATTTGAGGTCCGCTGGAATATTGGTTCGCACCAGCCAGCCGTGCGGGCAGACTACAGGTGAGAGCCTCCGCGCGTCTCCCGGAGTGTTCGGCTCCGTGGGGAAAACCGTTATCTCCGGCGCGAGTCACACATTTTTCATTGGTCAACCGACAACTTTAGTACGCACTGCCCACGAGGTCGCTTTGAAAATCGTTGACACGGCCACGGTTCCTCGGCGGCACGATCCTTGCGCCCTAAAAACCGATCATGGCCTGGTTCAAGATTGCAGACGGGCGCTTGCGGTTTCGCGGACGGATCACACGCGAACCGGTCGTTGAATGGCTGACCTCAGAGGACGGCGTTGCTGCGGTCCAAGCGGCGGCGAGTCAGACGAGATTCGCCCTGTTCGGACGGACACGTGCGGCGCGGCGGCGGATGCGTCGGGAGCTGTGGAGCGTCGTCGACTCACCCGTCGTGCGCGCGGGCATAGCCACCGAATGCGACCACTACCTTGCCGCCTGGGCCGAGCTCGCGTATGCACCATCGCTGCCGCGCGCCACCATCGCCCTGCATCGTCTCGTTGTCGTTCCGCGCACGATGATTCTGGCGCGCACCTTGTCCCGCATCATGAGCCGACTCGCAGCGTGTCCGGGGATCGCGGATCTCCCCGATTCGTTCAAGGCGTTTTTCGCCCGGCGGATTCTCTGCGATATGGATGACGCGATTCGGCGCGCGGCGCCCTCCCCTCGGCGTCCTGTCTGCACCCAGGAGTCGTGGGCCTGCGTCGCCATCGACACCGACTTCATATGGATCGACCCGATCTGGTCCGGGCCCGACTGGCGCGGCCACGTCATGATGTTCGAAATGCCGGCGACACGTCTTCAGCGGCGCGAGCGGCTCGAGGTGGAAGCGGCGATCGAACGGTGGAAACAGACCCTGCCGAGCCTGTCGCGCCGGCAGCGCGACGGCACGGTGCAGGTGGCGATGGACGGAATGAAGCTTCTCAGGGTCTGAGGCGGCGGGTCACTGCGCTTCTGCGTACGCGGCCCGCGCGGCGGCGGCCACGCCGTTTGCCCGAGGCCACTCCGGGTGCAGCGCCTGAAACTCTTTTTGCACCGTTGCGGCGGTTTCGTCGGCCGTGCGGCCCTCGGCCTTGAGCGCCCGCGCGCGAGCCTGAATGCCCTGCATGAGCGTGCGGTTGTCGGCGATGATCGAGCCCGGCCCGACGGCGCCATGCGCCGGCACGACGGTCTTCGGCTTCAGGGCGTCGAGCGTGTCGAACGCCGCCAGCCACGCCTTCATGCTCGAGACCGCCGATGCCGCCAGGAACGAGTTGTTCATGACCACGTCGCCGGCGAAGAGGACGTTGTCGCCTTCGACAAAGAAGGTCGTGTCGCCGCGCGTATGCGTTGGACCCACGACGATGAAACGTACGCGAACGCCGCCGAGGTCGAGGTCGTAGGTACGATCGAAGGTAATCGCCGCCGGACGCCGTGCCGCGTCTTTGAGGATCTCCGCGGTTGCTGGCGACCGGCCGGAGAACATCTGGACCATCTGCATGCCGCCCTGTTCGAACTCGGTCTCCTGGACTGTCGAGTTGACGTATTTCGCCTCTGGCGGAAAAGCAATGTACCCGGTCGTGTGCTCGGCATGGAAATGCGTCGAGGCGATGTAGATCTCGGTATTCTTGCTGACCTTCGCGACTTCTCGCAGCACCGTGTCGCCGTTCCGGCGGCCGAGCCCGGGGTCGATGACGAGTGTCCCTCGCGAGCCGACGACGATGCCGACGTTTGGCACCAGGCTGACGTTGTCATCGGGAATCACGTAGGTATGCGACGCGAGCATGACGGTCCGGTTTTCTTTGACCAGCGGGTCAGGTGCCGGGCCGCGTTGAGCGAGAAGCGCCGAGGACGCGACGGCGACAGCGGCGATCGGCAGGAGCGGCAGTGACACACGGCGCATTGGTTGAACTCCTTCGAGACGGCAACGCGTTCGCGTCGCTACGGATGTTTGCTTCGTTCTGCGACATGATAACTGGAGGTCCGCGCGTCGAGGCTGAGGCCGTTTCCGATCGGCGGCTTGTCCTGGTGGGCGAAGCCGCGGACCGGCAGCGCGCACGACGCAAGCAGAAGCTGGAGGAAGGCGCGACGGTCGTCCGGCCGAGTGGTCATCGAGGCCCGTTGATCCTAGCGTGTGAGGTCACGACAATCCAGTGTCCGCGGTTTGACGACACGTCCATGGCGGTCGAGGCTTCGGTGGGCCTATAGATGCATCCAATTCTCGCGCGTGGCAGCCGCCTCGCGCTCTACCTTGGGCTGTGGGGCCTCGTATCGGCCCTGCTTGCGCAGCTCATCGCGGGCCGGGCGGGACTGACCTGGCTGCAGGCCGCCTCGGTGGCGCTGCCGGCCGCGATGGTTTACGCCTTCGTTTGCCTGTCGGCGTGGTATGTGGCGCGGAGCCTGCCGATCAAGACGACCGGCACGGCGCGGATCCTCTTCACCGGCCTCGTCTCCTCGACGCTGTCGAGCGCGGTCTGGCTGGCGGTCGCGGGGTACTGGCTCTCGGTGCTGGTGGCGCGCGGCTGGCTGCCCGAGACGGCGCGGGGCGGCGGCTACAAGAGCCTGTTCTTCGGCTTTGGCGTGTTGCTCTATCTGCTCGCGCTCGCGGTGGGCTACCTGCTGGTGCTCTTCGAGGAGAGCCGGGCCACCGACCGGCGAACGCTCGAGGTACAGGTGCTGGCCCGGGAAGCGGAGCTGCGCTCGCTCCGTTCACAGCTCGATCCGCATTTCCTCTTCAACTGCCTGCACTCGATTAGTGCGCTGACTACAGCGGATCCGCCGGCCGCGCGGCGGATGTGTCTCCTGCTCGCCGAGTTCCTGCGCGAGACGCTCGCGCTCGGGAGCGAGAGCCGGATTACGGTGGCGCGCGAGCTCAAGCTGGTCGACCGCTTTCTGGCAGTCGAGCGGATCCGATTCGGCGATCGGCTCGACGTCGACCTGGCGGCTGACGCGAGCGCGGCGACTTGCCTGGTGCCGCCGCTGCTACTGCAGCCGCTTGTCGAGAATGCCGTGACGCACGGGATTGCCCATCTTCTCGACCGTGGCACGATCAGGATTGCCGCGTCCCGCACGCCGGCCCGGCTCTCAATCGTCGTCGAGAACCCGTGCGATCCCGATCGGCCGCGCGGCACCGGCGCCGGTGTCGGCGTTTCGAACGTGCGCGCCCGCCTGGGGGCGCTCTACGGCGCCGAGGCGATCGTCAACAGCAGCGAACAGGGAGGCGTCTGGCGCATGGAGCTCTCGTTTCCTGCCACTACGGAGCCGACATGAACGACACCGAATCGCTTCGCGTCGTCATCGTGGACGACGAGCCGCTGGCGCGCGCCGTAGTGCGCGAGTACCTGGGTGCGCATCCCGGCGTCACGATTGTCGCTGAGTGCGGCAACGGGTTCGATGCCGTGAAAGCGGTGACCGAACTGACGCCGGACCTGGTCTTTCTCGACGTCCAGATGCCGAAGCTCGACGGGTTCGAGGTGCTCGAGCTCCTCGGTCGGGCAGTGCCGGTAATCTTCACGACCGCTTACGACAAATACGCCCTGCGCGCCTTCGACGTGCATGCCGTGGACTACCTCCTCAAGCCTTTCAGCGAGGAGCGGCTGGCCGAAGCCTTGACCCGGGCCCGTGGACGGATCGCGAATCGTGACGGAGAGGAGGCGGGAGCGCCAGGGGCGGGACTCGACGTCGAGGCGATCGTGGCTGCGGCCCGGCCTCGACAGGGACCGCTCGAGCGCGTCCTGATTCGCGACGGCGCGCAGGTGCACGTCATTCCAGTCGACCGCATCGACTTTGTCGAGGCCCAGGACGACTACGTCAGCTTCGCTGCCGACGGGCGTTCGTTTCTCAAGGACCAGACGATGGCGGCCGTCGAGGCGTCGCTCGATCCGGCGCGGTTCGTGCGGATTCACCGGTCGTACTTGCTCAACATCGAGCGGATCGCGCGGGTCGAGCTCTATGCGAAAGACAGCCGGATCGCGATCCTCCGCGACGGCCGGAAACTGCCGGTGAGCCGGGCCGGCTATCAGCGCCTCGCCAAGCTGCTCTAACCGCAATTCTGAACGCTGAGTGATGAATGCTGAAGGGCAGGGCGAACGCCGCTTGACAGGCGTGCTAAACGCTGTTAAATAACTATTCAGTGAAATTAACTGACCAGTTAGTCAGTCGGCGAAAACGGCGGCCGGCGCGGCCGTCCCGGCCAGCCCGGCGCCGCGGGCCCGCGGCATCTGCCGACCCGTCCCGCGACCGGGTGTTTGCCGCCGCCGCCATCGCCTTTGCCGCGCACGGCTTTGCCGGCACGAGCGTCGATCGCATCGCCGAGGCAGCCCGGCTCAACAAGGCGATGATCTACTACCACTTCCGCAGCAAGGCCGAGCTCTACCGCGAAATTCTCCGTGACATGTTCAGCGCCGTCGGCGCCCGCGTCCGCGACGTCGCGTCCTCCAATCGACCGCCAGACGCAAAAGTGCGCGCTTTCATCGAGACGTTTGCGGCGGAAGCAGAGGCGCGGCCGCACTTCCCGCCGATCTGGTTCCGCGAAGTCGCTGAAGGCGGTCCGCACCTCGACGATGCGACGCTCGCTGACATGGCCGGAGTGCTCAAGGCGCTCGGCGCCATCGTCGCGGAAGGTGTGCGTGCCGGTGCGTTCCGGCCGATCAGCCCGCTGCTCGTCCACGCTGGCATCGTCGCCCCGGTACTCCTGTTTTTTGCGTCCGCCGGCATCCGCCGCCGCGTCGAGCGCGCAGGTGTGCCAGGCATCGCGACGATTACGCGGGACGAAGTCGTGGCCCACGTGCAGCGCGTGACGCTCGGCTTGCTCGAGGGGCGGATGTAGCGCGGATTGCGGGAACGCGTGGTCCGGCTTTAGCCGGACCTAATTGAGCGGACAGGATGCGATGAGCACCGGACTTCGAAGACTTGCGTTGATCCTTCTGGCCACCGTGTGTGCGACGGCCGCAACGCTGGCATGTCGCAACAGCGGCGCGCAGGCTCCGCCGCGGGCCTCGGGCTACGTTGAGGCGACTGAAGTTCGTGTGTCCCCGGAAGTCGGCGGCCGGGTTGTCGAGCTGAAAGTCGCCGAGGGCGATCGGATCGAGGTCGGGGGGCTCGTTGCTCGACTGAATACGACCGATGCCGAGCTGAACGTTCGCCGAGCGGAGGCCGAACGCGACCAGGCGATTGCACAGCTCCGGGTGGTCGAGGCCGGCGCCAGACCCGAGGAGGTGCGCCAGGCGCAGGCGCAGCTCGATACCGCCGAGGCGGAAGTACGCGCGGCGGCGGCCGAGCTCCAATCGGCGGAAGCCGACGTTCAGCGCTTCGAAGCGCTGCTCACGGCGAACGCCGGATCTCGGAAGCAGCGTGACGATGCAGTCACGCGGCGCGATGTGGCGATCGCGCGGGTGGCGGCGGCGCGCGACCGCGCCCGCGCGGCCGCCGAGGCGCTGATCAGGGTGAAGGCCGGCGCGCGCAAAGAGGAGATTACGGCGGCGCAGGCCCGCGTCGCCGTTGTCGAGGCGCAGATCGCATCGCTGAAAAAAGGCGTGGCCGACGCGGTGCTGATGTCGCCGGTCGCCGGAATCGTGACCTCAAAACTCGTCGATGCCGGCGAAATCGTCGCGCCGCGGACACCGCTCGTCGTCGTCACCGACCTCGACCATGCCTGGGCCAATGTCTATGTCGACGAGCCGATGGTGCCGCGGTTGCGTCTGGGACAGAAAGTGTTTCTGGTCACCGACGCAGGTCAGCGGCTCGAAGGCGCGATTACGTTCATCTCGCCGAAGGCCGAATTTACGCCGCGCAACGTCCAGACGGCCGAGGAGCGCTCGCGGCTCGTCTACAGGATCAAGGTGACTGTCGACAATCGTGACGGTGTGCTGAAAGCCGGGATGCCAGTCGAAGCGGAGCTTCCGCAACAGCCATGACCGCGATTGCCTTCGACAACGTCACGAAGAAATACGGCGCGGTGACGGCCCTCGACGCGGTCTCGCTCGACGTGGCGCGCGGCGAGATGTTTGGACTGATTGGTCCGGACGGCGCCGGGAAGACCACCGCCATCCGTGTCGCGTGCGGTTTGCTGGCGGTCGATCGCGGTCGCGTCGCCGTGCTTGGCCGCGATCCTCTCAAGGAACACCGTGCGGTGACTCGCGCGGTCGGCTATCTCTCCCAGCGTTTCAGCCTCTATGGCGATCTGACGATCGACGAGAACATCGCGTTCTTTGCCGAGATTCACGGCGTCGCCCGGTATCACTCGGCGCGCGATCGGCTGCTCGAGATGACCCAGCTCACCGCGTTTCGCGCGCGCCGGGCCGACCGGCTCTCGGGCGGCATGAAGCAGAAGCTGGCGCTCGCGTGCACCCTCGTTCACGAACCGGAAGTACTGCTGCTCGACGAGCCGACGACCGGCGTCGATCCCGTGTCGCGACGCGAGTTCTGGAAGCTCTTGTCCGAGTTCCTCACCGAGGGCCTCACGATCGTCATGACGACACCGTACCTGGATGAAGCCGAGCGGTGCGCGCGCGTCGCCCTGCTGCACGAAGGCCGGTTGCTGGCCATCGATCGACCCATCGCACTGCAGACCGCGCTCGAAGGGCGTCTGCTCGAGGTGATTACCGACACGGCGAGGCCACCAATAGAGATCCTTGCGGCGCTCCCCGGCGTGGAGGACGTGCAGTCGTTTGGCGAGCGCGCTCACGTCCGCGTGGCCGAGGGCACGCAGGCGCAGGGGGTGACCACGGTGACCAACGCGCTCAAGGCACGCGGTATCGACGTCCTGACCGCGCGTCCTGTGCCAGCCACGCTGGAAGACGTGTTCATCGCGCTCATTACCGCCGAATCGTCTTCCGGCGGGACCCACCATTCTGAGAGACCGTCATGACATCGACGCGTGTGGTTTCTTCTTTGATCGCCGTGTTGCTGACCGTCACGGCCGCTGCAGAGGCCGGGCAGGCTCCAGCCACGCTCACCCTGGATGAGGCGATTGCGCAGGGGCTGGCGAACAGCTTCCGTCTGGCGGAGCTCGAGGCGCGTCAGGATTCGGCGGAAGCAGTAGAGCAGGGGCGCGCCGCCGCGCGCCGGCCGAGCCTCGCCGCCCTCGCCGGCTATACCCGCACGAACCACGTCGACGAGTTCGTGATCGTCCAGCCCGGACAGCTGCGTCAGGTCGTTTATCCGGATGTGCCGGACAACTTCCGGACGAGGCTGGATCTGCAATGGCTGTTTTACACGGGCGGCCGCCTGGACGCCCTCGAGCGCGCGTCGCGCGCCGAGCGTCAGGCGACGGGCGAGGATCTCACCGCCGCTCGCGCGGATCTGCGCCTCGAGATCACCCGGGCTTTTTGGGCACTCGTCACGGCGCAGGAGGCCGAGCAGGTGCTGGCGCGGTCGCTCGACAGCATCGGCGCCTACGTGCGCGATCTGCGGGCGCGACTGGACCAGGGGCTGATTCCGCCGAACGAACTGCTCTCGGCCGAAGCGCAGCAGTCGCGCGAACGATTGGTCTCGATCGAGGCGGCCAACGCCCGCGCGATCGCTGACGCCGACTTGCGTCGGCTGCTCGGCACGCAAGGCTCCAGCCCGATTCAACCGGCAGCGCGGCTGGAGGGCGTCGTCGCGGCCGCTGGCGACGTCGAGCGGCTGATTGCCGAAGCGATAGCGCGTCGGCCCGAGCGGCGCGCGCTCGCGGAGCGGGTCGAGGCGGCGCGCTCGCGAATGGAAGCGGCCAAGGCGGGCCTGCGTCCCCAGGTCGGGATTGACGGTGGCTTCGACTACGCCAGCCCGAATCCGCGGCATTTTCCGCGCAGCGACCAGTGGGATGACTCCTGGGACGTCTCGATCAACGCCTCCTGGACATTATGGGATGCCGGCCGGACGCGTGCCGAGCGCGCGGATGCGGCCGCGCTGGCGCGGCTCGCCGAGGCCCGGCTGTCTGATTTCGACCGGCAGGTCACCTTCGAGGTCCGGCAGCGGCAGCTCGATCTCGAGTCGAGCCGCGCCGCCATTACGACGGCGCTCGACGGCGTACGCGCCGCCGCTGAAGCGCTGCGGGTCGTAGGCGAACGTTTCACGGCCGGCGTCGTCACCAATACGGAAGTGCTCGACGCGCAGACTGCGCTTCTGCAGGCCGAACTGGAGCGGACCCGGGCGCTCGCGAGCGCGAGATTGGCTGAAGCTCGTCTCGCCCGCGCCGTCGGCCGTTGACACCGTCATGCATCCATCGGTTGACCAAAACGCCGCCATCGAGGTCCG
Organism: uncultured Acidobacteriota bacterium; assembly: GCA_963773005.1. Classification (GTDB taxonomy): domain Bacteria; phylum Acidobacteriota; class Vicinamibacteria; order Vicinamibacterales; family 2-12-FULL-66-21; genus DATBJJ01. The sequence goes on along the minus strand of CAVYZR010000003.1, from coordinate 1,028,306 downwards.
AGACCTGACGCGGCGCTTCGGCGCCTTCCTCGCCGTCGACCGGTTGACGTTCGACGTCCGACGCGGCGAGATCTTCGGCTTTCTCGGCAGCAATGGCGCCGGAAAGTCCACGACCATCCGAATGTTGTGCGGACTCCTTCGGCCGACATCCGGCACGGCCCTCGTGGGCGGCATCGACGTCTCGACCGATCCCGAAGGCGTCAAGCAACGGATCGGCTACATGTCGCAGCGCTTCTCGCTCTATGAGCTCCTGACCGTCGATCAGAACATCCAGTTCTTCGGCGGCGTCTACGGTCTGAGCCCCGAGCGTCTGGCGGCGCGGCGGCGCTTCGTGCTCGAGATGGCCGGTCTGACCGGCCGCGAGGACACGCTCGCGCGCGACCTCGCGGGCGGCTGGCGTCAGCGCCTGGCGCTCGGCTGCGCGATTCTTCACGAGCCGGCGATTCTCTTTCTCGATGAGCCGACCGGCGGCGTCGATCCGCTGTCGCGCCGCCAGTTCTGGCGCCTCATCGACGTGCTGTCGCAGGAAGGCGTGACGGTCCTCGTCACCACGCATTACCTCGACGAAGCTGAGCGCTGCCATCGCGTCGCGCTCATTCACGCCGGCCGTCTGGCCGCGCTGGGCACGACGATCGAAGTCAAGCAGATCTTCAAGGGCCGGCCGATCCTGGAAGTACGGACGCCCCAGGCGGTCGCCGTCATGCGCGCGCTCGACGACATGCCCGAGGTCGAGAAGACGAGTCTCTTCGGCACCACCGTTCACGCGGTGTTGAAAAGTGAGGCGGCGACGCCCGCCGAGATCAGTGCCAGGCTCGCGGCGAAAGGCCTTGGCGTCGACGCCATTACTGAGGTGCTGCCGTCACTCGAAGACGTGTTCCTCGACGTGGTTGAAAAGGCCGGAGTGGCCGCCGCATGAGAAAGGCGCTGGCGGTCTATCGTAAGGAGCTGCGCCAGATCCTGCGCGATCGCCGGACGCTGCTCATTCTGATCTTCATCCCGGCGCTCTTTCTTCTGCTCTACGGCTACGCCCTCAACTTCGATATCCGCCACATTGCGCTCGCAGTCGACGATCGCGACGGATCGGCTCAGAGCCGGTCGGTCATCTCCGCGTTCGTCAACTCGGGTTACTTCGATCTGATTGCGATCGTCCATTCGCCTGACGAGATCGAGCGCCTGGTCAACTTGAACCGGGCGCGCGCCGTGCTCGTCATTCCGGAAGGCTTCGCCCGGGAGATATCATCGGGCCGGCCGGGCGAAGTGCAGGTCATCATCGATGGCGACAACGCCAACACGGCCACGACGGTGCTGGGCTATGCGACCAACCTGCTGCGTGCCGTCGGCGCCGATCTGTCTCCGTCGACCGTTGTCCGGCCGGTGCCGCTCGCCGTCGAGCCGCGTATCTGGTACAACCCCGAGCTCCGCAGCACCCTCTTCCTGGTCCCCGGGCTCATCGCTTACATCGGCATGATCACGGCGGTGGCCTCGACCGCGCTCTCGATCGTTCGCGAGAAGGAGTTCGGGACCATGGAACAGGTCCGGATGGCGCCGATCGACACTCTGTCGTTCATCGTCGGAAAGACGCTGCCGTATTTTCTGATTTCGCTGGCGTCCGCGGCGCTGATCATCGTCGCGTCGATGGCGCTCTTCGGCCTGCCGATGCGCGGCAACTGGCTCGCGCTGCTGCTCGCGATGTCACTGTTCCTCATTGGCGCGCTTGGCACCGGTCTTCTGATTTCGACGGTCGCCGAGTCGCAGCAGGTGGCGTTCCAGATGGCCCTGCTGATCTCATTGCTGCCGACGATCATGCTGTCGGGCTTCATCTTTCCGATTTCCGGGATGCCGGCATTTCTCCGTGGCGTCACCTACGTCGTGCCGGCTCGGTATTTCCTGGTCGCGCTGCGCGGCATCGTCCTCAAGGGCTCGGAGCTCTCGCACCTGACGGTGCCGCTCCTGGCGCTGACCGCATACGCCGTCGCCATGCTCGGACTGGCGTCGTTGCGATTGTCGCGCGAGAGGGCCTGATGCAACGCCTGCGCTGTCTCGTGCGCAAGGAGTTCCTCGAGCTGCGGATGAATCCGCGGCTCTTCGGGCTCGTCATCATCGCGCCAATTCTCCAGCTGACGATGCTGGGGTATGCGGCGACGACTGACGTCAAGAACGTCCCGCTGCTGGTGGCTGACGGCGATCGTTCGGCCGCGAGTCGCGAGCTCATCGCGCGATTCGACGCGTCGCCGAACTTTACCGTTGTCGATCTGGTGACCACTGCCAGCGAGATCGAGCCATACCTCGAGCGTGGCACGGCGTCGCTCGCGTTGTCGATTCCGGCCGGGTACGGCACGAGTATCGGCGACGGTCGTCCGGTGAAAGTGCAGGTGGTGGCTGATGGCACCGACTCGAACTCGACGACAGTCGCTCTGGGTTACGCGACCAGCCTGATTGGCGGCTACGCTCAGGACCTCGTGGCCGAGTCCGCGGCCGGCGCCGCGGTTGTGCCGGCCGCCGGTTCGAGCGGCAATGTTTCGCCGGGGATCGATGCTCGCATCCGCGTCTGGTTCAATCCCCAGCTCGAGAGCCGCTATTTCATGATTCCCGGGGTGCTCGCGCTGGTGTTGTTGATCGTCACGGCCAATCTGGCGGCGATGGCGATCGTGCGCGAAAAGGAGCTGGGCACGCTCGAGCAGCTCAACGTCACTCCGCTCCGACGATGGGAGCTGATTGTCGGCAAGCTGCTGCCGTACGGTCTGATCGGACTCGTCGATGTCGTTCTCGTCGTGGCGGTCGCGGTGTTGTGGTTCGAGGTCCCACTCCGCGGCAGCTTCGCGTTGCTCTTTGGCATGAGCCTGCTCTATGTGCTGTGCACGCTCGCGCTCGGCTTGTTCATCTCGACCATCTCCGACACCCAGCAGCAGGCGATGATGACCGCGACGTTCTTCTTTCTGACCCCGATGATCTACCTGTCGGGGTTCATTTTCCCGATCGAGAACATGCCCGCCGTCATCCAACCGATCACCTACCTGATTCCGCTGCGCTATTTTCTCGTCATCGTGCGAGGGATTTTCCTGAAAGGCATTGGCCTCGACCTGCTGTGGCCGCAGGCGACGGCGCTGGCCGCCTGGGGAACGATTGTGCTCTTGCTCGCCGTGGCGCGTAGCCGCAAGCGCGCGGCGTGAGTGCCGCCGCGATCGCGGAGCGCTACGGTGGGGCGACCTTCCGGGCGCGCGTCGCGATAGACTGACGCTGTGATCGATTCCACTTCTCCCACGGCTGGGCTCGTTCCGACGGCGGCGCCGGCGCCGCGCGTCTCGGTCGGTACGTCCGGCTATAACTATCCCGAGTGGCGGGGTACGTTCTATCCCGAGAAGTTCAGCACCGACAAGATGCTGGCGTACTACGCCGAGCGTTTCCCGACGGTAGAAATCAACTACACGTTCTACCGCCTGCCGACCGAGAAGCTGCTGGCCGGCTGGGCGGCCGGCACGCCCGATCATTTCACCTTCACGCTGAAGGCGCCGCGGCGAATAACGCACGACGCCAAGCTCCGGCACTGCGAGGACCTCACGCAGACGTTCTGCAGGACGGCGCAGACACTCGGATCAAAGCTCGCCGTGCTCCTGTTTCAGTTGCCGCCCACCTCGAAAAAGGATGCCGACGTGTTGCGCGACTTCAGTGAGGTGCTGCCGGAAGGCACACGAGCCGCGTTCGAGTTTCGCCACCCGTCGTGGTTCGACGCCGAGATTTTCGACCTGTTGCGGGCGCGGAACCTGGCGCTATGCGTGGCCGATAGTGAAAAGCTGAGCGCGCCCGTCGAGATCACCGCGGACTACGCGTACTTCAGACTCCGCGACGAGGGCTACCAACCGGCGGACATCGAACGTTGGGCCGGTGTTATTCGCGGCTTGAGCGCAGCGCGCGCGTATGTCTACTTCAAGCACGAAGAACAGGGGCTCGGACCGGAGTTTGCGAAGCGCCTGATGTCGCTGCTGTAGCCTTTTTCAGATGTAGTGTCCGGCTTCAGCCGGCCTCTTCCTGATGGGCGCAACGGGGTAGACGCTGCGTTCATGAGATCGCTGCGTATGCGCCGTGGCGAAGGCGAGGATCTCGTGTTCCGCCCAGTAGCCATCGCTGCCGTCGCGCGCGTCGGCAATGAACGCGCAGTGGCCGCCGTGCGGCGTGATGGTGACGTCGAGGTTCGGGTTCGATCGGAGAGTCGGATCGCGAAAGGGGAGGGTTGGCACGAACGGGTCGTCTTCGGCGGTGATGATGCGCGCCGGCACGCGCACGCGATCGATGACGCGCATCGCGCTCGCGCGGTAGTAGTAGTCGGACGCGCTCTTGAAGCCGAAGTGTGGCGCCGTGTAGACCTCGTCGAACTCGCGCACTGTCTTGATGGCGTCGAGGCGTTCGATCGCGAATCGTCCGGGGAAGCACAGGGCCTTGCGGCGCATGCGGTTCTTCAGCCCGCGAACGAAATTCCACTGATAGAAGACGTTCTGCCGGCGTTCGAGCGCGCGAACGCAGGCCTCGAGCTCCATCACCGGCGAAATCGCGCAGACGGCGCGCAGTTGCGGGGGTGGCGCATCGGCGTATTCGCCCGCCAGCTTCAGCGCAAGATTACCGCCGAGCGAGTAGCCCGCGACGACGACCTGTTGAACGTCGTCCGTGGTCGCGAGTTCACGGATCACGTAGTCGGCGTCCGCCGTCAGCCCTGAGTGATACAGGCCGGCGGCCAGCCGCTCGGTCCCGCCGCAGTTGCGCTGGTTCAGCAGAATCACGTTGAAGCCGGCGGCATAAGCCTTGTCTGCCAGTCCGCGCATGTAATGCGCCTGGCTCGACCCTTCCAGGCCGTGGAGCGCCAGGAGTGCCGGATGCCGCGCGCGCTCGGCCTGCCAATGACAGTGGGCCAGGACTCTGGTCTCCGGCGCGACGTCGAAGAATCGCTCGACAGGCGGTGGCACGCATGGAAACTGCCGGGGTTTGCCCCAGGCGTAGATCGTCATGAGGTGACCGTTTTTCAGGCCACGTTTGGGTGAGTACTGCAATGCTGAATTCTGAATGCTGAATGCTGAATTGAGTGCTGAATTGAATGCTGAGCTGTCTTTACTTTACTTCAGCATTCAGCACTCAGCATTCAGCATTGCATATCGCGGGTTCCGGCATCGACCGATAGGGAGAGAGAGGAAGGGACGATGTGCACGGAATTACATATACGACTGAGGCTGGCGCGCGAACGGCGGGGACTATCTCTCGCCACGATCGCGCGCCAGTGGGGTGTGCGCGAATACAACCTGGAGCTCATCGAGAGCAACAGGTTCGAGGATCTTCCCACTGGCCTTTATGGACGGACCGCTGTGCGCTCGTATGCGATAGCGGTCGGCGTGCCCGCTGACGAGGCGCTGGCCGAAGTGTGCGACCGGCTTCGCACGCCAGAGGATCCGCTGGACGGGCTCGCCCGTGTGCGCGGCCTGACGCGTCAGCCAGAGCGGACGATCAAGGAAATCCTCCACGTGCAGGGTCGCGAGATGACGCTCAGCAGGTCGGCGCGCGTGCACGTTGCCAACGTCCTCGACGCGCTGGTTTTGCTCGGCCTCGACTTCATGCTCCTCGAACTGACCGCGGTCGTCGCCGGCGTGCGGGCGACCGAAGTGCTGCGCGTCGCGGCGCCGTCGATGATTGCCTTGTTCGTCCTGATCGCCGCGCTCTACTTCGTCTTGCTCGGAGGCCTCGCGCGCGCGACGATCGGATCGCGATTCGCGCATACCTCGGTTGATCCGGCGATGGTCGACGGCGTGGTGCGCATGCTCCGCCTGCGGCGAGTTTAGTGCGGCCATCCACGACGCCGTTGCAGCGCCAAAAGCCTTTCACCGCGGAGCGCGCTGAGCCCGCAGAGAAAAATCCATAGGATCTCTGCGATCTCCGCGTCCTCTGCGGTGAGAGGCTTTGGGCAGTGTGCGAGACTAGCGATCGGCGCTCAGGCGGTAGACCCTGATTGCGCCGGAGCTGAACGCCAGCGGCAAGTCGAGGCGCCCTTCGGTCACCAGGTAGTCGAGATCGTACTGACGCGCGATCAGTCGCGCGTGTTCGGGCGTGAGCGTCATGAAGTCCCCCAGGGCCCGGACGCGATCGCGCGTCCGAATCGCAACCGCGCGGTCGTACATGCCAACCGCCCCGTCCTTGATCGCTTCCACGTAGACGTCGCGCTCGGCGGCGACGCGGACGCTCGTGCCGTAGCGCGCAGCGTGGTCAGGGTTGGCGAGCCACCCACTCCCCGGCTCGGAAGCGCGGGCCCAGGCCATCGCTCGGCCCCAGTCATCGTCCGCGAAGCTCGTCTGCGCGACTCGCCGATCGGGGAACTCCACCAACATGATGTACGCGCCCCGTGCCGCCGACAATAGCGCAATCAGCAACGCCACCAGTCGGGCCCGGCGCGCATCTGTGATGACACTGCGCGTTGAGTGCGCGAAGCGCCCCTCGGCCGCAACCCACACGACGTAGACCACCGCCAGAAAGTCGAGCATCCAGAAGATACGGGCGGGCTGAAACTGGATCGCGAGCGCGACGCGCATCGCGTTGAAGGGGAGCGTCGCGGCAAAGACGAGTACCAGTGACAGGCAGCCAACGACAATCGCGGTTTCGCGAGGCACGAGCACGCCGTCGGTGCGGCGGCGGCGGTAAATCCAGACGATGAGCGGTATGTATCCAAGGTTGACGAGCCACGCCGCCGCTGGCCATCGCAATGGAAAGAGGTAGTCTTTTGAGGCCAGAGTCTCGAGCCACACCGGATCCATGACGGCGAGCCGCCCCGCGAGAGGTCCGGCGTAGAACCCCCACGCTCCGGCCAGCGCGGCAATCGCGGCGCCGGCGATCATCGGCAGACGAAGCCGCGGCTCTCCGACGAAGGTCGCGACACCAAGCCAGATCGCGAACCAGAGCGCTGTCGTCGGGTGCACCGCGCCCGCGAACGCAACCAGCAGCCACGTCGTGCCCGGATGGCCCCGCAGGAAGCTGGCCACGGCGATGGCACCAATCGCGAACGCCAGCTGCCGCGGGTGAAAGTACCCTTCGAGCGTGTTGCTGCCCGACTTGCTGATGGCGTGGCGAAGCGTCAGCGCCGCCAGCAAACCGACTGCTGACCATTGGTTTCGGTACAAAACGCGGGCGATCGCCGCCGCCGCCGATGCCAGCAGCGCCAGCGACAGGATCTGCAGGACAGCAAAGACTGCCGGCAGCCCGACGCCGGTCGCGCGCGCCACAAGGCCGATGACGTCATCCACCACCGTCAGCCTGGCCTGCGAGCGAATCAGCTCGGAATCGCGCGGGTAGCGTGACGGGTCAGCGCGTTCGAGGATGGCCGGCACGTAGAAGGCCTGGTCCGACGCGCCGTATCGGTATCCGGCCGAGTTGAGCGTCGCCAGTACGACAAAGGCCAGGAAGAGGAGAATTCTGGTCAGAACTGTTCATCCGCCGTCGGTCCGTAGATCGGCGGGATTGGCACGTCGTTCAGTCGCAGGTAGACGCTGAGTTGTCCGCGATGATGAATCGAATGATTCATCACAAAGCTGCGAATCGCGGCAATCCGTGGCATCGTGAAGAACTCCTGATCGCCCTTCTTCAGCGTCCACGGCGCGACGAGTTCAGGATCGGTCGTCCGCGCCAGACGGGCGCGAGCCGCCGCCACCTTCCTGTCGAACTCGTCGAGCAGCGCCGCGCGCGACGTGGGCAGGCCTGGTCGCGGCGGAAGCGTATCGAGGTCGATGAACGCTGCATCGAGTGTCGCAGAGCACCAGTAGGGAATGTTCGCGAGATGCCCGGCCAGTTGGCCGAGTGACATCGACCGATCGTGCGGCTTCCAGGCGAACCGGTCCTCCGGGACTCGATCGAGCAGGCGACGCGTGGTCGCCATCTCGTGATCGAATTCCGGAAGCAGCGCGTCGGTGATGGCCATGCCCGAGGATACCTGAAAGCCGTGCCAGCCGCCTACCGGATGTCGTCGGCCTCGACCTGCACGGTCGTCATCAGTTCCTTCCCCCCGACCGCGAGCTTGACGACATACGTGCCGGGGTCGACGGCGTTCGGCGTGACGAACGGTACCCCGCGACCGCCGCGTCCACCTCGTCCGCCCGCGAACGCCGCGCCACGACCGCCGAGGACAGGCGTCGGTCCCAGATTCCACTGAACGCGGTTGAGCCCGGCGTCCTTCGTGCCGTCCATCTCCCGCACGACCCGGCCGGTGGCGTCACTGATGGTGATCCTGACGTCGCCAGTCGCCGCGGCCTTGAGGTAGTAACTGATCGCCGTGCCCCCCTGCGGGTTCTGACCGCGGAAATGCTTGTCTGCGTTGAGGCCGTTGGCCTTGGTGATGTCGGTCGCCCAGGCGGTCGCCTTCCGTACCTCGAACAGGAACGCATCGGCCGCCGTGACCGCGTCGGCCATCTGCTGCAGCGGCGTGATGTCGTCGATGATCCAGATGCTGCGGCCATGGGTGCCAACGATGAGGTCATTGTCGCGCGGATGGACGAGGATGTCGTCGATCCGTACCGTCGGCAGCCCGGTCATGAACCGCTTCCAGTCCTTGCCGCCGGTCATCGAGATGTAAAAGGCGTACTCGGTCCCGAGGTAGAGCAGATTGCGATTCCTCGGATCTTCCTTGATGACGTTGACGTTGCCTTCAGGAAGGTTCGCGGCAATCGAGGTCCAGCTCTGACCGAAGTCACGCGTCACGAACACGTAGGGTTTGTGATCATCGCTCCGATGGCCGTCAAACGAGACGTAGCAGGTAGCGGCGTCGAAGGCGGACGGTTCGACACGCGAAACGTAGGTTTCGGCCGGCACGCCCTTCACGTTGTCGACGACGTTCTTCCAGGTCGCGCCGCCGTCACGGCTCACCTGCACGCTGCCATCGTTGGTGCCGACCCAGATGATGCCTGGCACGAGCGGCGACTCCCCAATCGTCACGATGTTGCTGTAGGAAGCGGCGCCGTCGTGCTTCGACGCCATCGGCGCGGTGCCGGCGACGCCCATGATCGGCCGATCGTTTCTCCCGACATTCCTCGTCAAGTCCGGCGACGCGATCCACGAGTCGCCGCGGGTCGTCGATTTGAATAGCCGGTCACCTCCGAGGTAGATCGTGCTCGGGTCGTGGTGCGACAGCATGAACGGCGTGCTCCAGTAGAAACGGAAGTTCGTGCCGGGCGGCGGGGGAGGCACGATATTTCCCGCCGTGCCGCCGGGCCCGCCGCGCCCACCACCTTGACCGCCCGCCCCCTGCGGCGCCGCGCCAGCGGTTCCAGCAGCCCCCCGACCCTGCGGCGCGGGATCCTCGGTCGGAGCGGCAGGTGGCGGTGCGAGCGGTGGCGTCGGCCGGATCGAGCGGGTCGCTCCGGTGCGCAAGTCATAACGATTCGTGTTGCCGTCCTGCGACTCGGAATACCCGACCGTCCAATCGCGCGGGTCGTTGGCGGTGTAGAAACCGTCTCCGCCGCCGATGCGATACCAGTCGCTGTTCATGATACCGGTCAGGTTGCTGCGCACGGCGCTCGGTCCGCACCACGACCCGTTATCTTGGAGGCCGCCGCAGACGTAATACGGCTTCCTCATGTCGACGCTGATCGCGTAGAACTGGCCGAGGGCCGAGAGGCTGATCTCCTCCCATGTGGCGCCCTGGTCGTAGCTCATGTCGAGGCCGCCGTCGTTGCCGATGACGAGATGCTGGTTGTTGCGCGGATCGATCCAGAGCGCATGATGATCGCTGTGGCTGACGGAATCCATCGTGGTGAACGTCTTCCCGCCGTCGGTCGACTTGTACGCGCTGGCGCCGGTCGTGTAGACGATGTCGGGGTTGGTCGGGTCAACGCGGATCTTGCTGTAGTACATCGGGCGGTTGTTGTTGTTGCTCATGAACTTCCACGACTTGCCGCCATCGTCCGATCGCCAGACGCCGCTCTTGGTGGGATCTGGCGGCGGGGGAGGTTGACCGCCGCGGCCGCCTCCGGCGCCACCACCACCGCCGCGTCCCTGCCCGGGCTGGACAAGCGTCCCATCGTCGTTCACGCCCGCCCCGGTGCCTCCGCTCGATCCAATTTCGAGTTGCGCGTAGATCACCGCGGGCTTTGACCGGCTGTAGTTCAGTCCGATGCGGCCGAGGAGCGGGTTCGCTGGCAGGCCGTTGCCAGTGACGCGTGTCCATGTCTTGCCGCCGTCCTCGGTCCGCCAGATGCCGCTGCCCGGCCCGCCTCCGTTGAAGCCCCAGGGCTGCCGGCGCCGCTGATACGACGCCGCAAACAGCGTGTTCGGGTTGGTCGGGTGCATCACGAGATCGATGAAGCCGGTGTCGTTGTCGATGAACTTCGTGTTCGTCCAGGTTTTCCCGCCGTCGGTCGTCTTGTAAACGCCACGCTCTGGATTGGGTCCGAAGAGGTGGCCCGCCGCCGCGACGTAGACGATGTTCGGATCCTTCGGGTGCGCGACGACCTTGGCGATCGTCTGCGTCTCCTTGAGTCCCATGTACTCGAACGTGCGCCCGGCGTCAGTCGACTTGTAGATGCCGGCGCCAAACGACGAGCTCTGGCGGTTGTTCGGTTCGCCGGTGCCGACGTAGATGATGCTGGGATTCGACGGCGCCAGCTCGATGTCGCCGATCGAGGAGACGGGATATTCGTCGAAGATGGGCGTCCACGTCGTGCCGTTGTTGACGGTCTTCCAGATGCCACCGGTGGCGTAGCCGACATACATGACCGATGGGTTGCTCTCGTCGACGGCGATGTCATCGATCCGTCCGCCCATCACCGCCGGACCGATCGAACGCCAGGTGAATCGCTTGAGGAGCGGGTCAGGAGACTCGTTAATCGGCTTCGGCGCCGGAGTGTCCTGGGCCTGTTGCTGCAGCGCCAGCGTGCCGCCTCCACCAATCGCCAGCCAGCCAAGCCCAACCCACACGAGTAGCCGGGTCCGCACCTGTCCACGCATGTTGCCGCTCTCCTTTAACCGAGGTGGGGTCAGATCTCGATTTTCTACTGCGTGCCATCAGCGGCGCAGAAAACCGAGCGCTGACCCCACCTGCCGCGGCCTAATCTACTACACCAAATAGTCGATCGCTTACCGCTTGAAGTCGACCTTGGGCACTTTCTGAGCGTCGGGCGGGGCTTCGAAGTATTTGTACTCCTGGAAGCCGAAGATCTTCCCGGTGATGTTGGATGGGAAACTGCGTCGCAGGGTGTTGTACTGTCGCGCCGCGTCGTTGTAGCGCTGCCTCGCCACGGCGATTCGATTCTCGGTTCCGGCCAGTTCGTCCATCAACCGCTGAAAGTTTGCGTCGGATTTCAGCTGCGGATAGTTCTCGACCACGGCGAGCAGTCGTGCAAGCGCGCTCGTCTGCGCATTGGCGGCTTCAACCTGCTCGTCCGGGGTCTTGGCGTTCATCATCCGCGAACGCGACTCGGCGATGGCAGTGAAGATGTCACGTTCCTGACTGGCGTAGCCCTTGACGGTCTCGACGAGGTTCGGGATGAGATCGTTTCGGCGCTGCAGCTGGTTCTGCACTTCCGCGAGCGCTGTCTTGACCTGCTCTTCCTGTCCCGTGAACCGGTTGTAGGAGCAACCCGACAGCGCGAGGCCCAGCGCAAAAACGATCGCGAGATTGAACGCGTTTCTGAACGTAGTCATGGTTACCACCCTCCAGAGGCGCCACCGCCACCGCTGCGGCCGCCGCCAAACCCGCCGAATCCTCCACCGCCTCCGCCACCGCCGAAGCCGCCAAAGCCTCCGCCGAAGCCGCCATGTCCCGCGCCGAAGGGACCGACGCCGCTGTTCCAGCCGCTCCACGGGCCGACACCCCAGTGCCGCCGGCGCCGTCGCGATCTCCTGCTCAGAAGGAAGAGGATGAACAAGATGAACAGGAACACGCGGATTGCGTTCGGGAAGTCCCCTCTGCGTGGCGCTCTACTCGGCGCGACGACCTCGGGCGGCACGTCCTGCAGTTGCACTCCGCGACCTTCCGCGATGCGGCCGATGACGCGTGTCGTCCCTGCCAGGAGGCCGCGGCCGTACTGTCCCTGGCGGAATTGCGGCAGGATCGCCTCTCGAATCGTCTGCCCGGCGAAGCCGTCGGTGACGAAGCCTTCAAGTCCGTATCCGACCTCGATCCCGACTTTGCGATCCTCGACCGCGACGACAATCAGGAGCCCATTGTCCTTGCCGCGATCGCCGATGCCCCGCCCCTGGTTCTCGAACATCTTGACGGCGTATTCGTGGATATCGGCGTAGGGCTGGAACGTCGGGACGGTAGCGACCACGACGACGTCGCCGCTGGCGCGGTGCAGGGCCTGAATGCGCCGATCGAGCTCTCGCTCGCTCGCATCGTCGATGACCCGGGCGAAGTCGTTGACGGTCCCGGTCAGCACCGGCGGCGCCGGCTGCGCGCGCGCGTCGGGGGCGACCAGAGCCAGGAGAACCAGCGCGCCAGCAGCCAGGCGGATCATCCGCGCCACCCGTCCACGTAACGCCAGATGCGTTCGCTCGCGTCGACGTAACGCGCCAGAAGCGCCGTCGGGTCGGCAATCGTGCTCATGCCGGATGAGGCAAGGATCTCGGCGATGAGTGGCGCTGGAACGCCGATGATTCGTTCGATCGTCGAGGCCAGGGCATTCGCGTCGAGTCCCCGATCGGACTGGTCACCGATGTCGAGACTCGCAAGATTCGTCAGCAGCGTTCGGAACGCAGGAGCGGATGACGCGATGAGTCGAGCGACGTGTTTGGGGTCGCCCTGCGTTTCCAGAAACCCTTCACGAAGGTGGATCAGGTGACTCTTGGCCTGCAGTTCACAGCCGCGACGCCGGTCGGCATCGGCGACACGCACCGAAGCAAACGGATCGTCGCCGGCGATGACGACGTGATTGGCAATGAGACTTCCGTATTCGAGCGGGAAGACGTCCAGCGTTCGCTCGAATTCATGTCTGGAAAGCAGCAGTGGCACGGCCAGGCCGCGACGCAGCCACTCGGCCGTAAGCGGGACCGCGCGCGCGAGGTCCTCAAACGTCACCCGCTCGACCAGGCCGAGCGTCCGCACATAGCTCCCGTCGACGTTGGTCGAGACGAGACCATAGGCGACGAGCGCGTGGAGCCGCGCGCCGAAGATCGTCCGGAGGTCTCGGAGCAGCGTCTCGAGTGCCGCGCGCTGGCGGTCGGTCAGCGTTTGCTCCGGTGACGATGCCATTAAGGCCATTATACTGACCACGCTTGATGAAGCTTCGAACCTTGAACGTCGGCTGCTTCGGCGGCGGCACGGGTCTGCCGAGCCTGCTCGGCGGGCTCAAGACCAACCCCTGGCTCCTCGTGCATGCCATCGTGACGATGTTCGACAGCGGTGGCAGTTCCGGCCAGCTGCGCGATGAGCTCGGTGTGCTTCCGCCGGGGGACGTCCTGCGCTGTGCCCTGGCGCTCGCGCGCAATGAACGCGAGGCGCGCAACGTGCTGCTCGCGCGGCTGTCGATGCCGGAACATGCGCGGCTGCGTGGGCACACCGGTGGCAACCTGCTGCTGTCGATGATGGAGCGCTACAGCGGTGACTTTCTCGCCGCCGTCGATGGCCTGCGCGCGCTGCTCGGCTGCGAGGGACACGTGTGGCCGGTTACGACTGAGCCCGCGAGTATCTGCGCCGAATATGGCGATGGCTCATCGACTCGCGGGGAGGTCGAAGTCGATGCTGGCCAGAGCGCCGGACATGCGATCACGCGGCTCTGGCTCGAGCCTGACGTCCATCTTCACGCCGCGGCTGCATCCGCGATCGGCGCACTCGACGCGATCGTGATCGGTCCTGGCAGCTTTTACACGAGCCTCATGCCGATCCTGCTCGTCCGCGGCGCGGCGGAAGCCGTGCGCGAGGTGCGTGGCCCGGTCGTGCTGGTCACGAATCTGCTGACGGAAGGGCGGGGGATGTGGGGATTCACCGCGGGTGAGGCTGTGCGCCGCATCGGGGACGTGCTCGGACGGCCGGTCGATGTCGCGATCGTCGACAATTCGTCGCCGTCGCCGGCCACCCTGGGGCGGTACCTCGAAGAGCACAAGCGGCCGCTCGAACGGGGCGACCTCCCAGCGTCGTGCGAAGTCGTCGAGGGCGAGTTCTGGTCGACCGAAATCGCCCGTCACGATCGCCGTCGACTGGCGCAGGCGGTCTGGGCGGTGCTGGCCAAGCGGCTCCTCTAGCAATGCTGAATGCTGAGTGCTGAAGTAAATTGGGAATTCAGCCTTCACTTCAGCATTCAGCACTCAGCATTCAGCATTGCGCTATCATGGGCTACCCATGTGATCGGAGGCCCCCTGTCCGGATCGATGTCTTCGTCATCGCTGGCGCGAGGCGGAGATGAGGCGCACTCGTCGCTCGAGTTGCTGATTCGCGCGCAGGATGGCGACGAGGCCGCTCGGAACGAGTTGTGTGCCCGCTATCTGCCGCGACTGCGGCGCTGGGCGCATGGGCGCCTCCCGCCCTGGGCTCGTGAGCATCTCGACACTGAAGATCTCGTGCAGGACACGCTCTTCCGATCCGTGCGCCGGCTCGATGCTTTTTCGCCAAACCACGAGCGCGCGTTCTGCGCTTATGTCTGTGAAGCGCTTCGCAATCGGCTTCGGGACGCGCTAAGACGCGCGAACCGACGCCCCGCGACGACGGCGCTCCCCGACGACGAACCGGCCGGAGATCCGTCGCCGCTCGAGATCGCCGTGGGCAGGCAGACCCTTGGTCACTATGAAACGGCCTTGCTGCGGTTGCGCGAGTCCGACCGCGAGCTGATCGTCGCCCGTGTCGAGCTCGGCCTGGACTACGCCGAGATCGCGGGACTCCTTGGCCGGCCGTCCCCTGGGGCCGTCCGGGTTGCGATCAGCCGCGCCCTCATCCGCCTAGCCACGGAGATGAGCCTTGAGCGATCAGCCTGACGATGCCTGGTTGATTGCGCTCGGAACCGAAGTGTCCGACGGCGCCTCGGTCGACTGGGATGTGGCCGCTGGTCGCGCCCCCAACGACGAGGCGCGGACTCTCGTCGACAATCTCAAGCGCCTCGAATCGGTCATCCAGGGACATCGCAACGCCGGGAGCGAGCCGGCGTCAGAGCCGCCGGACCCGGGCGCCTCGTCAACTCGGCACTGGCGACACTTCGTCATGTTCGAGTCCGTCGGCGCCGGCGCGTTTGGCACGGTGTACCGCGCCTGGGACACGAAAGTTGACCGGGAAGTTGCACTCAAGCTGATGTCGGCTGGCAGCTCCACCAGTCGCTCACCGTTGAGCGAAGCGCGCCACCTTGCCAGAATCCGCCACCCGAACATCGTGACGGTCTACGGCGCCGAACAGGACCATGAGGTCGTCGGCATCTGGATGGAGTTCATCCAGGGTGAGACGCTCGCCGCGATGATCCGCGATCGCGGGCCGATGAGTGCTCGCGAGGTCGTCGGAATCGGGATTGACTTGTGTCGCGCGCTCTCCGCGCTGCAAGGGGCGTCGCTCGTTCATCGCGACATCAAGGCCCACAACGTGATGCGTGAGGTGGGTGGGCGCATCGTGTTGATGGATTTCAGCGGTGCGTGGACGTCTGATCCCGAACGGGCGCCCGAGAACGTGTCCGGCACGCCGATTTACATGGCGCCGGAACTCTTTGCCGACCGGCCGGCGAGTGCGGCGAGCGACATCTACAGTCTCGGCGTGCTGCTGTTCTACCTGCTCTCCGGCCGGATGCCGGTCGAGGGTGCCACGGTCGACGAGATCAAGAGCGCGCACGCCCGCGGCGCGCGGACGCGGCTTCGCGATCTCCGGCCGGAGCTTCCCGAGTCGGTGGTGCAGGTCGTCGAATGCGCCGCGGCGCACGATGCGCACGACCGCTATCAGACCGCGGGCGAGCTGGAGCACGCGCTCGTCGGCACAATGGGTGCGCACACGCTGCAATCGTACACGGACGATGCGGCGGCATCGGCGGGGGCGTCGACAACCGGCAGGCGCGATCTGAAGACGCCGATGATGTGGGCAGCACTTGCGGTTGCTGCGGTGGCGTTGAGCGCGCTGCTCCTCACGGCCCTGCGATCGGCGCCGGTCGACGCGATGATGTTCCGGTTCACGATCGGTCCGCCCGACAATACGTCCAGTTGGCCTCGTGTCTCCCCGGATGGGCGGCTCGTCGTCTACGGTACCACCGTTGAAGGGCTCGACGGGCTGTGGGTCAAGCCACTGGACTCGGTTGACGGACGACCCATTCCGAACACCACTGCTAAAGAGACTCCGTTCTGGTCTCCCGACTCGCGCTTCCTGGCGTTTTTCGACAGAGGGAAGCTGAAGAAGATTGACGTGAGCGGCAAGGGCCAACCGCAAATCCTCGCCGATGCGATCCAGGCGAGGGGTGGAGACTGGAACCGCGACGACATACTGATCTTTGCGACCGATGCAGGACTGTCCCGCATCCGCGCGGACGGCAGCCAACTGACGACGGTCACCACGCTCGACAAGGAGCACGGCGAGTTTACACATGGCTGGCCCGAATTCCTTCCAGATGGTCAGCGGTTTTTTTATGTGGTGCGGAGCACCCAGCAGGAACACGCCGGGATCTATCTCGGATCGCTCACGTCGAAGACGCCCAAGCGGATCCTGCCGGCCTTTTCGCGCGTCGCCTACGCGGCCGGATACCTGCTGTTTGCGCGCGACGGCGCCCTGATGGCGCAGCGCTTCGACGAACGCACCGAGACGCTGTCGGGTGACGCCGAGGCCGTCGTTGTGATGGTCAAGCAGCATACGGCCAGCGACGCGGCATTCGACGTCTCGAACAACGGCGTAATGATCTATCGCTGCGAAGAGGGGAATCCGCTGACCCGGCTGATTCTGTTCGACCGCCACGGCGAGCAGACCAGAATCGTTGCCTCGAACGGAACCTACAGAAGTCCTCGCTTCTCACCAGATGGGCGCCGCATCGTCGCCGAGCGTCTGGAGGCAGACAGCCTCAACGCTGATCTCTGGATGTTCGAGCACGCTCGCGGAATGGCGGCGCGGTTCACGACCAGCGAGGGTCCGGATATCGCGCCGACCTGGTCTCCCGACGGGCGGGAGGTTGCGTTCTCGTCCAAGCAGGGCAGCCGCTACCACGTTTTTACCAAGCTCGTCGATGTGATCGCCGAGGAGAAGCGGCAGCCCGGACCCGACGGAGACAACATCGTCGAGGACTGGTCCCCGGACGGGAAATCGATCCTGACGACCGTGATCCGGAACGGGCTCTGGCACACGCCGCTCGATGGCCAGAGCAAGCCATCGTTGATTCGTCCGACCTCGCTCCTCGACCGATGGCTGGCCGAGTTTTCACCTGACGGCCGGTGGATCGCCTATACGTCGTACGTCTCAGGCGATGCGGAGGTCTACGTGGAACCGGCAGACCGTTCGGGCGCCCAGTATCAGGTGTCCACGCGGGGTGGCGCCGAACCGCACTGGGCAAACCACGGGCGGGAACTTTTCTATCTGACGCTGGACAAGACGATTGTGTCGGTGGACGTCGCGGCGTCGGCGACGTGGCACGCCGGCAAGCCCCACGAGCTCTTCCGCGTGTCGACGCCCGGGCCGACGGGAAGCTCCAACTATCACGTCACCGCCGACGGCCAGACCTTCGTCGTCAACACGATTCTGGCGTATCAGCCCCTACCGCCCCTACAAGTCATCGTCAACTGGACCGGCCTGCTCAAGAAATAGCGGAGTCTACGTGTCTGACGGTTATTGAATGATGGCGCCGGTCGCCTTCAGTTGATAGGACTGCGACGCTTTCGGGTCATGCTTGGCGTGCTCCTGTGCGGCATCTCGTGAATCTCCGGCTCCGCCGAGCGCCTCGAACACGCCCTCTGCCGACACCTTCCGGCCTTTTGCACTCACGGGAAACACGATTACGCCATCGTCGACTTTGAGCCTGATGGTCGCTCGCGGCTCGTTTCCCCCGAGGCCGTCGTTGCTCACGGGGCCTTCCGCCGCGACCGCCATCCAGCATCCCATGTGCGCGCAGACGGCCGTCGCGACGCCATCGATGCGAATGGTCTTGCCGACATACGTGTCAGGCTGCTCGAGTATCGATTTGATAGGCGTCGAGTCCTTCAGGGTGACGCCGGTGCCAAGCCTGGTTTCGCCTCCGGCGAGTGGCGCCACGAACGCGAGCATACCGAGGGCCAGTAGAGTCTTCATCCACGTCCTCCAAGCGAACAATCGAACCCGCACCATTATGGCCTGACTCACGATATTCTGAACCCTTAAGCCCTTCGCCCTTCAGCATTCAACATTCAGCATTCAGCATTGCCTCTTCTCACCCTGGACCGCGTCTCGCTTTCATTTGGCCACTTGCCCCTCTTCGAGGACGCGAGCCTCCGGGTCGAGGCGGGTGAGCGGATCTGTCTCATCGGTCGCAACGGAACGGGCAAGTCGAGCCTCCTCAAGGTGATCTCGGGCGAGGTACCGCCGGATGGCGGATCCATCTGGCGAGCCCCCGGGCTCCGGGTCTCGCGCCTGGATCAAGATGTCCCGGGCGCCGGGGATCGTACGGTGTTTGAAGAAGTGGCCGCGGGGCTGGGGGCGCTCGGCGCGCTCGTTGCGCAGTACCACCAGGCGGCGATGCAGGTGGCAGAAACGGATCAGGGGCTTGCTCGGCTTGGCGAGCTCCAGCACGAGCTCGAGGAGCGCGACGGGTGGCGGCTCGAGCAGCGCGTCGAAACCGTCGTGTCGCGCCTGTCGTTGCCAGCCGACCGGTCGCTCGGTGAGCTGTCCGGCGGTTGGCGCCGCCGCACGCTGCTCGGCAAGGCGCTCGTCGCCGAACCCGATCTGCTCCTCCTCGACGAGCCGACGAACCATCTCGACATCGACGCGATCCGATGGCTGGAAGACGCCCTGCGGGAGTTCTCCGGCGCGCTGCTGTTCGTGACGCACGACCGCGCCTTCCTCGCGGCGCTCGCCACGCGGATCATCGATCTCGATCGCGGGACGCTGACATCGTGGCCAGGGTCGTACGCCAGTTATCTGGAAAAGAAGGCGGCGGCTGACGACGCGGACGCCAGAGCGGTGGCGCGGCTCGACAAGAAACTCGAGAAGGAGGAGGCGTGGCTGCGGCAGGGCGTGAAGGCCCGTCGCACGCGGAACGAGGGTCGCGTCCGAGCGCTCCTCGCGCTGCGCGCCGAGCGGGCCGCCGAACGCGCGTCATCGGGAAACGTGCGGCTGGTCGTCGATGCGACCAACGCCTCGGGGCGCCTGGTCTTTGCCGCCGAGCACGTGTCTAAGTCCTTCGGTCCGATCCCCGTCGTGCGCGACTACACGCAGCGCATCCTGCGCGGCGATCGAATCGGCTTGGTCGGTCCGAATGGATCCGGCAAGACAACTCTGCTCAAGTTACTGGTTGGCGAGCTCGAACCGGACGAGGGCACGATTGCGCGCGGTGCGCGGGTGCAGATCGCCTACTTCGACCAGCAGCGAGACGAGCTCGATCCGGACCAGTCAGTCGCCGACAGCGTCAGCGACGGAAACACTATGGTCGAGATCGGCGGCCAGCCACGCCACATCATCGGCTACCTTGCCGACTTTCTCTTCCCGCGCGAGCGGGCCGTCTCACCGGTCAAGTCACTTTCGGGCGGGGAGCGGAACCGGCTGATGCTGGCTCGGCTCTTCGCGCGTCCAGCCAACGTCCTGGTGATGGACGAGCCGACCAACGATCTCGACATCGAGACGCTCGAGCTCCTCGAGGAGCTGATTGCCGACTTCCCGGGCACAGTCCTTCTGGTCAGCCACGACCGCGCCTTTCTCGACAACATCGTGACGAGCACGCTCGCCTTCGAGGGCGAAGGGCGAGTCGTCGAGTCCGTGGGCGGCTGGGCCGACTATCTCAGGCACAGAGAGCAGCGCCTGCGCCTGCGGTCCGCCAAGCGAGGCGCTACGTCGCCGAGCGCTGATGAAAGCGGCGCGGAGTCGCCGCGCGCCGAGAAAAGTAGAGCGGGAAGCGTCAAGAAGCCAGATGTCTCACGGGAGGGATCTGCGCGCTCCGCCGCTCCCCGCAGACTCTCTTTCAACGAGCAGCGGGAATTCGACTCTCTTCCCGCGCGCATCGAGGCGCTCGAGGAAGAGGAGCATCGCCTCAGAGCGGAGTCAGAGTCCGGCGAGTTCTATAAGGCCGGGGCCGATCACATCCGCGCCGTCCTGGCTCGCCTCGAGCAAAACGCCGCGGAGCATGAAGCCGCCCTGGCGCGTTGGCTCGAGCTCGAAGAACGCTCGGGACGCTAGAACCTATCTCATAAACCCGATCTGTGTTGTCCGTGTGATCCGTGGCACTAGGCTGGATCGGCGTCGTCGCGGCGTCTTCGAGTCACCTACGGCGCGCAGGACCGCCCCGCTATTCACCGCCGCACGCACATCGATGGCGGCGTGGGACGCGCAGTTCCAAAGACTTCGCTTAGTCTGATGTACGAACCTTTCGGTGTCCTCTGAGAGACTACCGACCCAGCCCTAGCGCTCGAACGAGGCGGTGAACAGCGCTTCGATCGCGCGGCGGCTGTTTTCCTGCAGCTGCCGCGTACCAGTTCCCGTGAAATGCGGGTGGGTGATGACAGGCGTCTCGGTGCCGCGCGCCTTCCAATCCGAACCGGTCCACTCGAACCAGCCATCCTTTTCTTGATCGAAGACAAACAGCGGCTTGTTGCACAGCTTTGCGAACTCCGCGCCCCAGCCGGTTCCGCCCCTCACCGTCCCGTCGTCGAGAATCGCGCCGACGACGTAGATTTCCTGGCCGTGGTTCACCTGATACCAGAGCGTCTGCAGGACTCTTCTGATCGTTGGACTGTCGGTGTAGCGGCGGTGCATCAGCCTCGACACGTACTCGAGGCTCACGTCTCCCGCCTGCAGCTCCTCGTGATTGAGCACGCGGATGCCCCGACTGCGGACATCCTTGTGTCCATCGAAGGTGAAGTTCACCTCTTCGATTCCGTGGCGCTCTGCGCAGGCGCCGAACTCGGCCTCGGCGCCAGCCGCGGCGCCACTGAACAGGATGAAGTCTGTTTTGTGCATGGTGAATGTCAGGAGACTGAACGGGACTTTCGAGCCGGTTTCCTCGCTGGCCGGGGAGCCGCAGTTTTCTTCGTACCGCCCGCCCGGGCGCGCGTGGGCGTCTGCACGTGGGGATTACGCTGCGCTTTCAACGCCGCTGCTTTCTTGATGATCGCCGCGAGCATGGCGCCGGTCTCGCCGCCTTTGGCCGGCCGGTTCGAGACCCAGACGTCAGGGTTGTCAGCGGCGAGGATGTCCTCGAAGTCGCCGTCGCTCTTGACACTGCGTGGCGCAAACTCCGCGATGTCGAGGTCGCCTGACCACTCGTCGCGGTGCTTGATGAGCAGCCAGCTCCGAGCCGCGTCCTGGCCGCCGTAGCGGCCTCCTGTGCGCACCAGCACCCACGATCCCTTGAGCTTGTAGCCGTCGAGCCTGAACTTCAGATCACCCTTCGCGAGCGCCGCATCCACGTCGTCGGCTTCCGATATCCAGGTGCCCTGATCCCAGAGCATGACGATGCCCGCGCCGTAGCCCTCCGGGATCACGCCCTCGAATGTGCCGTATTCGAACGGATGATCCTCGACGTGCATGGCCAGCCGTTTGATCTTCGGGTCGAGCGAAGGTCCTTTGGGCACCGCCCACGAGAGCAGGACCCCTTTGTGTTCGAGCCTGAAATCGTAATGGAGGTGGCTGGCCAGGTGCTTCTGCACGCAGAAGAACAGACCCTTGCCTGCCTTCTTGGCCCGTTCGGCGACCACCGTTGGATCGCCGGCTGGCTCGGGCGTGCTCTTGAAATTGCGCTTCTGCCGGTACTTCTCGAGCGCCATGGAACCAACGCTATCTCATAACACGCGGATGTGACAGCCGAGCGAGGCTACTTCTCATCGCCCATGAGCCGCCGGATTGGCTTGATCAGGGCAAACATGACGAGCGCTGCCGCTGCCAACACCCCGGTGACGACGCCGAACAGCGATTCGAGCGGCATCGTACTGATGAAGCCCGCGGCCCAGCCAGCGAGCTTGTTGCCGAACGAGTTCGAGAGGAACCAGACGCCCATCATCAGTCCGAGAATCCGCACCGGCGCGAGTTTCGTGACCGCGCTCAGGCCGACCGGGCTGAGGCACAGCTCGCCAAGTTCAGAGATGGCATAGGCGCCAACCAGCCACATCGGGCTGACGCGCACGCCCGTCGCTGCCTGTGCCATTGCTCCAGCGGGCATGAGCACTGCGAACGACGCGGCCATGAAGAGCAGTGCGAGCGTGAACTTGGCCGGCACCGACGGCTCTCGAGTCCCGAGTCGAATCCACAGCCAGGCGAAGACCGGCGCAAGGAGAATCACGCAGATTGGCTGCACGGTCTGAAACCATGAGGACGGAAACGAGAATCCCATGATCTCGAGTCGGGTATAGCGATCCGCGAAGAGCGTCAGCGTTGACCCCGCCTGTTCGTATGCTCCCCAGAACAACGTGGCCACGACAAAGAGGATGACGATTGCGCCGATCCGTTTCCACTCGGTATTCGAGAACCCCAGGAGGCCGCCCTGTGATTCGGACACCTGCCGACCGGTCGTGTCGCCCGCGACAGTCGCTTTCGGTTGCGACGCCAGGCGCTCGATCGCGGGTTGGAGGCGCTTTCGGCCAAGAATGTACTGCGTCACGCCGAACGCCATGCCGATGCCGGCCGACGCGAATCCGACGTGCCAGTCGACACGCTGCGCCAGGTAACCGGCGATGAGTGGTCCCATGAAGGCGCCGAGGTTGATGCCCATGTAGAAAATCGAGAACCCGGCGTCGCGCCGCGTATCCCCGGGCGCGTACAACGATCCGACGACCGTGCTCACGTTTGGCTTGAGGAGTCCGGTGCCGACGACGATCAGCGCCAGTCCCGAGTAGAAGAACGGCAGCGCCTTGAACGCGAGCGTGAAGTGCCCCAGGGCGATGATGATGCCGCCGATGAGCACGCTGCGATACTGACCAAGGAAACGATCCGCGACGATCCCACCGAGGATCGCCGCTCCCCACACGCTGCCCGTGTACGTGCCGTAGATCGACGCGGCGTCAGGGTCTGAGAAGCCGAGACCGCCGTCGGCCACCGGCGTCACCATGTAGAGAATGAGAAACGCCCGCATCCCGTAGTAGCTGAACCGCTCCCACATCTCGGTGAAAAACAGCGTCGAGAGGCCGCTCGGATGGCCAAAGAAGCCGCGGTCCTGGGCAACGGAAGCGCTCATGGCGTTACAGCATATGACAGTCGGCTGTTGCGGACGAGAGAGCACCACTCGGCAAACGTCGTGCG
The DNA here is from genome assembly GCA_963773005.1 of uncultured Acidobacteriota bacterium. Classification (GTDB taxonomy): domain Bacteria; phylum Acidobacteriota; class Vicinamibacteria; order Vicinamibacterales; family 2-12-FULL-66-21; genus DATBJJ01. The sequence goes on along the minus strand of CAVYZR010000003.1, from coordinate 1,004,995 downwards.
GTGACGCAATCAATCGGTTTCGATATTGAGCGGGCGGACAACCTGAGACACGGGGAGAACGCGTCCGTGCCACAATGCAGTGTGGTCCTGCTCATCTCGACCTACGACCTCGGGCGTCAGCCATTCGGGCTGGCATCGGCGGCGGCGGCGCTTCGGGCGGCGGGGGTCGACGTCGTCTGTGCGGATCTGGCGAAGGAGCGGCTCAATGAGGAGTCGGTGCGCCGCGCTGCCGCGATCGGCTTCTTCCTGCCGATGCACACTGCCACGCGGCTGGCGCTGCCGGTGATCGACCGCGTGCGCGCGATCAATCCTGACGCCCGACTGGTGGCATATGGCTTGTACGCGCCGCTGAACGCGCCGATGCTGCGCGAGCGGGGCGCGTCGGTGATCATCGGTGGTGAGTTTGAGGACGCACTCGTCGCGGCTGTCGCATCCGTCGCGTCCGTCGCGTCCGTCGCGTCCGTCGCGTCAATGTGCGACTCGGACGGCGGCGATCGGACCTCAGTGCTGGGCCCGCCTGCCTCGGTGCCCAGCGTGCCTCGCGTGCATTTCCTCGTCCCCGATCGCACAGGGCTGCCGGCGCTGACGAAGTACTCCACCTTGCAACGAGGCGAGGAACACCGTACGGCCGGTTATACCGAGGCCAGCAGGGGTTGCAAGCACCGGTGCCGCCACTGTCCGATCGTGCCCGTCTACGATGGCCGATTCCGCGTCGTCCCCGTCGATGTCGTCATGGCTGACGTCGGTGGCCAGATCGCTGCCGGCGCCCGGCACATCACGTTCGGCGATCCGGACTTCTTCAACGGGATCAGACACGCGACGGCGGTCGTCTCGCGGTTCGCGCAGGAGTTCCCGGGCATCTCGTACGATGTGACGATCAAGGTCGAACATCTGCTCCAGCACGCGGGCCGTCTGGCGCAGTTGCGCGATACGGGCTGTGCGTTTGTCACGACCGCTGTCGAATCCATCGACGATCACGTTCTGGCGCTCCTCGACAAAGGACATACGCGCGCCGACTTCGAGCGCGTCGTCGAGATTACCCGCGAGTTGCCGCTCACACTCGCGCCGACGTTTGTGGCATTCACACCGTGGACGACCGTCGAAGGCTATTGCGACCTGTTGCGTGCGATCGATCGCCTGGGCCTGGCCGAAAACGTATCGCCGATCCAGCTGGCGATTCGACTGCTCGTGACCCACGGGTCGCGGCTCCTCGAGCTGTCCGACATCCGCGCCGTGATCCGAGACTTCAATCCGCGGTCGTTGAACTACCCCTGGGCCCATCCCGACCCGCGCGTTGACGAGCTGCAAAAGCAGGTTGAAACGCGTGTCGGGGGGAACTTGAGCGCGCCGCGACAGGACCTCTTTGACCGCATTTGGGAGCTGGCGCATGACGCGGCAGGCCTGCGGGCGGAACGGCAGACTCGCCATTCGCCTGCGCAGCCCATTCCGCACCTCAGCGAACCTTGGTACTGTTGCGCGGAGCCGACATCGGAACAGGTCGCACTAATTTAGCCACGGAATACACGGAACACACTTTCGCCACGGAATACACGGAACACACTGAGGATGCAGGTCATCCGGGAGCGTTCCTCCCAAAGAGACCTCGACAGATACGTGACCAGAGTCCTGGTGCTTTCGACGACGACCGGCTATCAGCTCCGGTCGTTCAACACCGCGGCCAAGGGGCTTGGGATCGAGTTGGTCTTTGCCACGGATCGCTGTCAGCAGCTCGATGACCCGTGGCGCGATCGGGCGATCGCTGTCCGGTTTCACGAAGAAGCGCTGGCCGTGGAGGCCATCGTCGACGAGGCGCGCCGCTCACCCTTTCACGGTGTGATCGCTGTGGGGGACCGCCCGGCAATCCTGGCTGCCCGCGTAGCGGAGCGTCTGGGACTTCCCGGCAACTCGCCTGACGCGGCCGCGGCGAGTGGCAACAAGCTCGAGGCGCGACGACGCCTGTCGGCAGCCGGGCTGAAGGTTCCGTCCTACTTCACGTTGCCCAGCCGCGGGGATGGCCGCCTCGCCGCCACCGACACCCGCATCGACTATCCCGTGGTCCTCAAGCCGTTGGGTCTCTCGGGCAGCCGCGGCGTCATTCGCGCGGACTCGCCGACAGAGTTCGCGGCCGCCTTTGCCCGCATCAGCACGCTGCTCGCGCGTGTCGATGTCCGCGCCGCGCGGACGGGGCTCGAGGACGTCCTGCTCGTCGAGCGCTTCATTCGAGGGCGCGAGTTCGCAATCGAAGGCGTGCTGACGGCTGGCAGGCTGCAGGCTTTCACCATCTTCGACAAGCCTGACCCCCTCGACGGTCCGTTCTTCGAGGAGACCATCTACGTCACGCCTTCATCGCTCGGTCCCGCCAGCCAGCTGCAGCTGGCACAGACCGTTCAGCAGTCGGCCGACGCGCTGGGGCTTTGGCACGGCCCGGTACACGCCGAATGCCGCGTCGGCCCTGACGGCACCTTCGTCCTCGAAACCGCGGCCCGGCCGATCGGGGGGCTCTGTTCGAAAGCTCTCCGATTTGCCGATGGGTCGTCGCTCGAGGCCGTTTTGTTGCGCCACGCAATCGGGGAAGACGTGTCGACGGCGACCCGCGAGACGGTGGCGTCAGCGGTGATGATGATTCCGATCCCCAGGCGTGGCGTGCTCGTGCGCGTCGATGGAGAGGCCGAGGCCCGGCAGGTCGCGCAGGTCGAGGATGTGCAGGTGACGGCGAAGACCGGACAACTGCTCGAGCCGCTGCCGGAAGCCGGAAGCTATCTCGGATTCATTTTCGCGAGAGCCGCTTCGGCCGCCGAGGCGGAGGCAGCCGTTCGCGCGGCGCACGCGCGGCTGTCGTTCACGATCCATGCGACGATTGATGTCGTACGAGCTGACAGCTATCAGCTGAGAACTGAGACTTGAGAACTGAAGACTGAGAGCTGAGAGCTAAGCTGAGAGCTACTTCGTCTGCTGCGGCACGAACCCAGGCGGTAACGCGGCACCCTCGCCGAAGAAGAACTCCTCCATCTGAGTCCTCACGAGTTGCTGTGCTTCTTTTTGCCACGGCATCAGCCGGTACTCGTTGAGAATCATCTTCATCCGCTCCTCCCACAGTTTCCAGGCTTCGGCGGAGATGTTCTCGTAGACACGCTGGCCCAATTCGCCCGGCCAGGGCTGAGTGTCGAGCCCCGGCATCTCTTTCTGAAACTTCTGGCAGAAGACCATCCGTCCCGAGCGATTGCCGGCCGGCGGCTCAGGGGATGTGGGACCTCCACAAACGCTCATAGGGGGAATGATAACAGGTTCAAGAGGTTCAGGAGGTTCAAGCGTTCAAGGGTTCAGGAGACGCTTCTTATGGAGACGGTTCATCGGCGAACCTCCTGAACCTTCTTGAACCCCTTGAACCCCTTGAACCCCGTGAACCCTGTGAACCCCCTGAACCCACCGTCAACGTGTAGTTTCTCGTGTAGGGAAATGCTCCAAGTCTCGTTCTTCGGTGTGGCGCCGGAGTGGTACTTCAGGGGCCCTATTACTCAAGAAGAGGCCGACCGGGGCGCTTGGCGGCCTGCAGGGCTGGCATACCGTTTGATTGTTTGCTGGTCGGCGACTCAACAGAACGCCAAAAGAGCCGCGATCGAGCGGGTCAGGGGAACTGAGCCACGATATTCGGCCGCGAGGCCACGAAAATCCGGGACCGAGGTTCAATCCGCTGTCAGAGAGAGTAAACGCCCGTTCCATCCCCGATGCCGCCCGACTGTGGCGCCGGTTTCGAGGGACGGGCAATCGTACGAGGGCCAGCCATGAACAATGTTGACGACCGACGAAACGACAGCCCAGTTCGGAAGGAACGGCGCGGCTTTGCGTCGATGTCCCCCGAGAAGCAGCGCGAGATTGCCAGCAAGGGCGGCCGGGCCGCGCACGAGAAGGGCACCGCCCACGAATGGACGTCGGAAGAGGCACGGTCGGCGGGACGAAAAGGCGGGCAGATCAGCCGAGGCGGCCGGGGTCGCTTGGCAGATGACTTCCAGCCAGCGCCGGACGCACCGGCCGACGAAGCGGCCAACTGAGGCCTGTATAGGACCTTGGGGCAGATGCGGCGGCCGGAGTGTCAAATTGGCCCGAATTTGCACACAATTGCACCGGGACGGGCGATGAAAAGAGTGGACTTGTTAGCGGACAGTAGTATCGTAGAGTGTCTGATGATGGACGCGTTACGGAGGCATGTGCGTATGCTGAAACGGGTTGCGGTGGCGATGGTGGTGGCGCTGGCGGTCGGCGCGGCAGCCTCGGCCCAAACCAACGGTTCCGGTGCTGCGGGGGCATCAACGGGTCAGGCGTCTGCTCAGACGCCGGCTCCGGCGGCCAAGCAGCCGGTCAAACCCAGTCCAGACTACGATGTACGGCCCGCAACGACGACCCCACTTGGGGATACAGGGCTGTGGTTCGTACCGACAGCCGAAATTCTCCCAGCCAAGCGTTGGTCGGGCAGTGGCTACCGCGTCAACTTCGATCACCAGCAGGGCTTCACGGACGTATCGAACTGGCCGGTGACGTTTGGCTATGGCTTGGCCAACCGCGTCGAGCTCTTCGGCGCCTGGACGCTCATCCGCCGCATCGACCGCGACGTGCGGCCGATTTTCCGTCCGACCAACACGCAAGTCGGCGGGCTGATCAACGAGTACCCGTTTGTCAGACAGGGTTGGTCGGATAACCAGCTCGGCGACCTCTGGATCGGCGGCAAGGTCAACTTCATGTCGGAGTGGCAGCAGAAGCCGATGGCGCTCGCCGCTCGCGTCCTCGTAAAACTTCCGACCGCTAAGTCCGACGAGGAGGGCGTTGGGACCGGCGAGACGGATTTCGCCTTGGACTTCATTGCGAGCAAGGAGATCAACCAGCGCGTCGAGCTCTCGGGCTTCGGCGGCTTCATCTTCCGCGGTGACCCAAACGAGGTCGATCTCTCGGACGGCTTCCGGTGGGGGCTTGGCGCCGGCTTCCCGACGCGCAAGGGCCTGAAGGTTACGGCAGAGCTGCACGGCGAGTCGCAGTTCGATGACGTGGTGTACACGGGCATCGGGACATTGGTCGGCGAAGACGGCTCGCTCCCGCCGATGATCTCGGAGGCGGATTCATCCACGCACTTTACGATCGGACTGACGTGGGTCGGCAAGGGCGGCTTCTTTGCCGGCGCTGGCGCCAACTGGCGCTTCGGCATGGAGGGTCGCGAAGCGGCCGGGTCGGAGTTTGGCAATGTGTCGGGCGACGCGTTCGGCTTCCAGGCGCGCATCGGCTATCACCCCGGCGTGCGAATCTACACGCCGCCGCCGCCTCCGGAACCAACACCAGCACCGGCGCCCACGCCCAAGCCGGATCATGTGCTCGGCGTGAAGGCGTCCTGCAACCCGTGCACGGTTGAAGTGGGCCGCCAGTCGACGGTCAGCGCCGTCGCGACGAGTTCAATCGGCTGCACGGTGACCTACAGGTGGTCGGCGCCGAGCGGTACGTTCACCAACGCAACGGGCCAGAACACGCCCTGGACGGCGCCGAACACCGAGGGAACGGTGCCGGTGACGGTCACCGTGACGTGCCCGCAGGACGGCAAGACTGCCAGCGATACGGTCAACATCAACGTCATACGACCGGCGGTGAAGCAGATTGTCTTCGAGGACGTGCACTTCGACTTCGACCGCTACTCGCTCCGACCGGAAGCGACGCGCGCGCTCGACGAAGCGATCACCGCGATGCAGCAGAACGCGTCGCTGCGGATCCAGATCGAAGGCCACACCTGCAACATCGGCACGGCCGAGTACAACCTGGCGCTTGGAGACCGGCGCGCGAACTCGGTTCGCGATTACCTGACGAGCCGCGGCATCGCCGCGAGCCGCCTGGGCACGGTCAGCTACGGCGAGGAGCGGCCCAAGTTCGACAACTCGCGCGAAGAAACGCGGCGGCTCAACCGTCGCGCCGCGCTCGTCGTGAATCTGCAGCAGCAGCCGTAGCGCCCCCTCAGCGGACGGCCCCAGCATGGAGAGTGCTGGGGCCGTCCCGCTTCCCCTTCATCCTTCCTTCCGAGAGGCGAGCCATGCGATTCGTCAATATCTACCTCGTCGGATATGGTGTCCTCATCATCGGCGCGCTTCTTGCGTTGTGGTACGGGGGCGTGCTTCGTCACGTTTCGCCGGTGTGGGTGCTCATCGGTCTCGTCATCGCCGTCGGCCTCGGGATCATGCTGTCTGTCTCCGCGGGTAAGCCCGAAATCACCCGCGACTGACCCTCCGAACCGACAGCGGGCCGGAGACCGTTTCCTGGGAAGACGATCTCCGGCGGTTTCATCCACGCCCTGGCTGCAGTCATGGTGCTCCTGCGCGCGACTCGCATCGCGCTTCGTCCGCTCATCCCGCTGATCCCGCTGATCGTCGTCTCGCTCGGCATGACCTCGGTCGCCTGCAAAGAGGAGCAGGGAGGCGTCGAGGTCAAGGATCTTTCCTTTACCGGAAACAACGCTGTCGCCACCAAGCAACTGCGGTCAGTGATAGCGACCACCGAGAACCCGAAGGTTCCGTGGGGACCGCGGAGGTACTTCAGCCGTGAGGAGTTCGAGGCGGACCTCAAGCGAATCGTCGCCTACTATCGGGACCGCGGCTACCCCGATGTTCGGGTCAAATCCTTCGACGTGCGCCTGAGCGATGATCAGAAGTCGGTCCGTCTGAAGATCGACATCGAGGAAGGCGAGCCCATCCGAGTCGAGCGGGTGGAGCTGACCGGTCTCGACCCGATTCCGGAGGATCACCGTCGCAATCTCGAAGCGCGGCTCCCGCTCAAGGCTGGTGAACCGCTCGATCGCGCGCTCGTCCAGTCGAGCCGCGAGGCGGCGCTCGACGAGCTCAAGGACCATGGCTACCCGAATCCCGACGTGAAAGTCAGCGAAACGCCGGGGTCGTCCGACCGGCTGCGAATCATTTCCTACAACGCGGTTCCCGGGCGACTCGCGTATGTCGGACGGATTGAGATCGCCGGCACCTCCAGCGTCAACGAACGGATTGTGCGCCGACAGCTCACGTTCCGGCGCGGGCAACTGTTTCAGCAGAACAAGCTGCGCGAGAGTCAACGCCGGCTCTATTCGATGGGCTCTTCAACTTCGTCAACGTCGAGGCCGTTGACCCCGCTGCGCCCGGAGCGACTGGCGGGGATGGAGAGGCGGATCAGGTCCCGACCAGGGTCACGGTGACCGAAGGCAAGCACCGCAAGGTCAACTTCGGCTTCGGCTACGGGACCGAAGAGAAAGTGCGCGCCGAGGTCGACTGGCGCCACGTCAACTTCTTCGGCGGCGCGCGCACTGCCGGGATTTTTGCCCGCTATTCAGCACTGGATCGCGGCGTTCGTCTCAACTTGCGTCAGCCCTACTTCTTCAGCCCCGTGTATTCATTCGGGATGAGCTTTCAGTCGTGGTTCAGCGACGAACCGGCGTACGTGCTCACGACGGTCGGCGGCCGCGCGACGATCGCGCGCGAGTTCACGCGGGCACGGTCGGTCCTCGCCCCGCGACAATCGACCGTGCTTGCGCTGACCTACGCGAACGAGTGGGAGGACTACACGATCTCACAGGAAGCGCTCGACGATCCGACGTTCCGCGACGACCTGATCGCGCTCGGCCTCAATCCCCAAACCGGAAAGGGCACTGGCCAGTTGTCGGCGCTCCTGTTCGATGCGGGCCGCAACACGACCAACAACTTGCTCGACGCCCAAAAAGGCTATGCCGCCAGCGTCCACCTCGAGACGGCGGGGCGGTGGCTTGGCGGGTCCTACGACTATCATGAGATCTCGGCAGAGGGCCGCTACTACCAGGCAATCGGCGGCCTGGCGGTCGTGGCGCTACGGGCACGCGCGGGCTCGATCGACTCGTCTGGACCCGAGGACGTACTCGTGCCGTTTTTCAAGCGCTACTTCCTCGGCGGCGCGACGAACCTCCGCGGCTGGGGTCGCTACGAGGTCTCGCCGCTCAGCGGCGAAGGAAACCCGATCGGCGGGCTGACCTTCACCAACTTTTCGACCGAGCTGCGCTTTCCAGTGTTTCGAAACTTCGGGGCGGTCCTGTTTCTCGACGGGGGCAACGTCTGGACCAACCCCTGGGACTTCGACCTGCGCGACATGCGCTACGACGTCGGGCCCGGCATCCGATACAACACGCCCGTCGGTCCCCTCCGGTTGGACTTGGGCTGGCAGCTCAACCCGATTCCTGGCCTGCTGGTCGACGGCGAGCCGCAGAAGCGCGCGATGCGCGTTCACTTCAGCATCGGCCAGGCCTTCTGAGCCACGGATTGCACTGATGGCACGGACCTGTGAGATAGCTTGTAACCGATGGCCCTGATTCGCCGCTCCGTCCACATCGTCGCCTGGATCGGGACGCTGGCGGTTGCGCTGCTGGCGCTGGCGCTCATCGTGTCGCAGACGCCGTGGTTCCGCGACTGGATTCGCCGCACCATCATTCGCGAAGCCAAACAGTACCTGAACGGGGACCTGACGATCGGCGCGGTGACGGGCAACCTGTTCTTCGATTTCGGCGTCTCCGACGTCGCCGTCGACCTGTCGGGTGAGCGCATCGTCGCCGTCAAGGCGCTGAGCCTCGACTACAGCATCTTCGAGCTGGTCTCCCGTGGCATCGTTCTCGATCACATCACGCTGACCGAGCCGCGCGTGCGCCTTGCCCGCGACGAGGACGGCTGGAACATCCGCAAGCTGGTCAAGGAGCGCGCGAGCGAGGCCGACCGCCGCGGACCCAACCGGACGATCTCTCTGCCTTCGATCGCGATCGTCGATGGCGTGATCGCGATAGACGACGCCGCCGGTGAGACGAACTACCGGCTACCGCGCCGGGTCGACGATCTCGACGTTCTGGCCTCGTTCGAATATGAGCCGGTGCATTTCACCGTAGGGCTGAAGCAGCTCAGCTTCCGCGGTGCTGAACCGGATTTCGTTGTTCAGCAATTGACGGGGGCGGTCGCGGTCCGCGACGACAATCTGTACCTCGAGCGAATGGTCGTGAAAACCGGCGAGGGTGCCTTCAATCTTGGCGGGACGATCGAAAGCTACCTGCGGACGCCGGTCATCAAGCTCGTGCTCGACGGCAATCTGTCGCTACCGGAGATCGGCCGGATCGTGCCGGCCCTCTCCGGCTATCAATTGCACCCGGCGCTCGTCCTCAACGCCAACGGCACGACCGATCGTCTGTCGATGGACCTGGACATGAAGTCTGAAGCTGGTCTCGTCCGCGGCCGGCTCGTGACCGACCTGCGAGCGCCCGATTTCGCGTTCGCGGGTCCGCTTCATGTCGAACGATTGAACCTCGCGCCGATTCTGAAGGATCCCAAGCAGCCGAGCGACATTACGGGCGACGCGCGGGTCGACGTGAAGTTCCTCTCGGGTCCGGAGGGCGCGCCGGCTCTGGATCGGCTCGGCGGCACGTTCATGTTCCGCGGGCCGCGAGTGTCGGCGTTCGGGTACGCGGCGAGCGACGTACGCGCCAACGGATCGTTCAAGGGTCCGCGGATCCTGTTGTCGGCGGCCAACGTCCGCGCATATCAGGGCGCGGCGACGACCCGTGGCGTAATCGTCCTGCCGGATCGCGGCCGGCCCATGGCGTACGACCTCCGCGGTTCCGCGACGAATGTCGATTTGCGTCGGCTGCCCAAGTCGGTCAGAGCGCCGCAACTCGACGCGCTGCTGTCGCTCGCCGACTATCACGTCAAGGGGAGTGGCGGGGCGCTCAGCGGCTCGGCCACCTTCAATCAGTCTCAGGTCGAAGGCGCAACGATTACTGCGGGCACAGTCGTTGAATTCGACACGGGACGCGGATCGCGCGGATCAACACGAGTAGACACGGTCGCGCAGCCGTTGTCGTACGCGGCCAGGGGAACGTTGCAAGGGATGGATGTCAGGCGCCTGGGCAAGGCCCTCGACATCGGCGCGCTGGACGACGATCGATATGACGGGCGGGTGAACGGATCCTTCGACCTCCGCGCATCCGGGACCTCGCTCGACGAGCTGACCCTGTCTGCGAGCGGCACGCTTACCGACTCGGCGATGTGGGGCACGCACGTGTCGGAGATGACGTTCAAGGCCGACATCGCCGCCAGCACGCTGACCGTCGCGGCGAAAGGCGCGTTCGACCAGCTCAACCCCGCCGTCTTCACGGACCGTGACGCTCTCGTCGGCAACGTCAGCGGTACCGTCGACGCGACGCTGCATCTCGACGATTTGCAGTCGCCTGTCACGCCGGCAACGATAGAGGTCGATGGGCGGGTCACGCTGGGGCCGTCGCTCGTCGGCAGCGTGCAGATCGCGGCGGCAGATGTCGAAGGGCGTTATGCCGGCGAGATCGCCGACATCACCAAGTTGCACGTCGATGGCCCCGACGTGAAGCTCGATGCGTCGGGGCGGCTGGCCCTCGGACGCGCCGCAACCTCCGACCTCAAGTACCACATCAACGCGCCCGACATCACCGAGGTCGGCCGAATCGCCGGTCAGGAAGGCCTGGACGGCGCCGTCGATCTCGAGGGCACTGTCACCGGCAACGCCGCGTCGCTGCAGACGAGCGGGACGCTGAGCGGCAACGGCTTGGCGTACGGCACCAACAAGATCCTCGATCTCGACGGCAAGTACGACGTCACGGTCGCCGATCTGGATTTCGCGAATGCCCGCGTGCAGGCGACGAGCACCGCGGCGTTTGTCGAGCTCGGCGGCACGCAAATCAACCAGCTCACGGCCACCACGACCTACGCGCAGAAACGGCTCGAGTTCGAGACCCGTGCCCAGGAACAGGGCCGGGAGCTCGCCGCAACCGGCAACGTGATCTTTCATCCTGATCATCACGAAGTCCACCTTCCCCGGCTCGCCCTGACGGCTCAGGGCATCGAGTGGCGGAACGTCGACGGCAGCGAAGCCGCGATCCAGTACGGGCAGAACCAACTGACGATCAAGGATCTCCGGCTGGCGAGCGGCGATCAGGCGCTCGATGTCGAGGGTACCCTGTCACCGGCTGGCGCGAAGACGGCAGGCGTGCTCGAGGTGCATGCCCGCAACGTGGATCTGGCGCAGGTCGAGGCATTGCTGTTGCAGAACCGCGGGTTGAGCGGGCGTCTCACCGCCAATGCGACGATTTCGGGAAGCTTCGACCGTCCGAGTATCGACGGCAAGGTCGAAGTCACCGGCGGCGGTTTTCAGGCCTACACCTATCAATCACTCGTCGCAGACGTGGACTACGCGGGCGATCGCATCACCCTCGACGCCACGTTGCAACAAGCGCCCGGAGTGGCGATCACCGCCCGTGGCACCCTGCCCACGAGCACTTTTCAGAAAGGGGCGGACGAGCACGTCGCCGAGACACCCGAAGACTCGATCGACCTCCGGCTGCAGACGGCGGCGCTCAACCTTGGCGTCATTCAAGGCTTCACGACGGCCGTGTCCGCGGTTGGTGGCACGCTCGAAGCCGACGTTCGCGTCACGGGCTCCGGTCGGGATCCCCATCTCGCAGGGTTCGTCGAGATCCGGGACGGCGCATTCGCCGTGCCACGCTTCGGGACATCGTCACTCGGGGCTCGACACCCGGATCGACCTGGGGTCGGACGTCGTGCGCGTTCGCCGCTTCGAAATCCTCGACGAGAACGGCGAACAGCTCGCCGTTTCCGGCGAGCTTGCCGTGCACGCGCGCCAGATCGGGGCCGTCAACTTCACGCTCGATTCGGAGAACTTTGAAGTCATCGACAACGAGCTCGGCGACGTCGGCGTCGAGACGAGGCTGAAAATTACCGGAGAGCTCACGCGGCCCAAACTCGAAGGCGACATCCGGGTGACGGCGGGCCGGCTCGAGGTCAACCGCATCCTGCAGTTGTTCTATGACCCGTATCGGGTGGAAGCGCTGCCCGAGGTCGTTTCTGCTGAACGCGCCGCGGAAAGCGCCGGCAGCGCCGAAGCGGCGACCAGGCAAGCGCTCGCCCGCGCCAGCCAGGGCCCCACGCCGGCAGAGGCCACGCCGGTGCCAGCCGCCGCGGCGCCTCCGTCGAGTGCGTTCGACAGAGTCGCCCTGGACCTGCACGTGCGGATTCCCGACAATCTACTCGTGCGCGGCCGGAAGCTGCGGCCGGGAGGGCCGACCGGCACATCGCTCGGCGACATCAACATCACGCTCGGCGGCGACCTCAACGTTCGTAAGAATTCGGGCGGCCCCGTGACGATCGCCGGTACGGTCAACACTGTGCGTGGGACCTACCAGTTCCAGGGCCGCCAGTTCGACCTCGCGCGCAACGGCACGCTCCGCTTCACTGGAGACGCGGAGTGGAATCCCATCATTGACCTCACCGCAACCCGGAAGATCCCCGACACCGGTGTCGAGGCGCGCGTTCGGCTCACCGGCAGTCTGAAAACTCCCGAGCTCGCGCTCTCGAGTACACCGCCGCTCGACGAGGCCGACATCCTCGCCCTGATCGTTTTCAACCGACCGATCAACGAGTTGGGTACCGGCGAGCGCGCGTCACTCGCGGCTACGGCCGGCGGCATCGCGACCGGCTTCATCGCCAATCCGCTCGGAGAGTCCATCGGCCGGGCGCTCGACCTCGACCTCTTCGAGATCGGGACGACCACCGAGGGGGACACGCTCGGCGCCAACATCACCGTCGGGCAACAGGTCGGCAATCGCGCGTTTTTGAAGCTGCGCCAGAGCTTCGGCGAGCGGACCTACAGTGAATTCCTGCTCGAGTATCAGATCTCGGACTTCCTGCGCCTGGTCGGTTCGGCCGCGCCCGAGTCCTCAGGCGCCGCCAATCGCATCGGCCAGCGCCGGATCGAGCTGGCGGGCATCGATCTAATTTTCTTTTTCAGTTATTAGAGCCACGGATTACACGGACAACACGGATCGGGTGTTTGGGTAGCCCGTCAGCCCCAAAAGCTCGTCACCGAGAACGCAGAGCCTTTTTGTTCTCTGCGGCCTCGGCGTTCCGCGGTGAAAGGCTTTCCCAGTAACCTTGCTGATTGCGTTGGCGACCTGCGGGTGTGAGGTGCCTAGCCGCGTCTTCGGGAAGCGTTGGCAAACTCCTCAGTGCCGACCCAGCAGCGCGACCTGAACCCGCGCGTCGTTGAAGCAGGCGCCGGCGCCAAGGTCGGTGAGCGTATCCGGGGCGAGCGCGTTCGCGGTCGATCCGTTGTAAGTGCTCTTCCGCCACAGGCCTTTCGACAGGCTGACCGTTCCCGGCCGTACGTTCGTGGTGACGGCGACCGGACACTGAACTTCGCCGCGCTCGTTGAAGACTCGCACGGGGTCGTCTGTGGCGAGTCCCCGCGCTTTGGCGTCCGAGGGATGCATCTGCAGCATGCCCGGGCGCTGGCGCAGCTCGCCGAGCATCGACGAAACGGTCTTTTCGCTCGCTGGAGAAATGAGCGCGAGCGGGTACTGCTCCGTGGCAGGGTCGGGCTGGAATGCGTACAGCCCGGATGGCGCCTCGCGATCGAGTGCCTCGGGAAACAGGTGGATCTTTCCATCGGGCGTGAGCGGAAACACGTCGACGAACTGAACCGGCCGGCCGTTGAACGGCGGAGTGGCGGCGCCACGCTCCATCAATTCCGCGCCAACGCCTGCCGGCAGGCGCTGCGCGATTTTTAGAAGCGTCTCGATCTCCTCCTCGGCGTTGCCAAGGCCGAGGCGATTGGCGAGGTCGGCGAAGACCGTCGGGTTGGAGCGTGTTTCGCCAGCCGGTTCGATGACTGGCCGCACGAGCTGCAGGCTGATCGGCCCGTAGCCCTTGGCGATGTCGTAGTTCTCGACAAACGTCGTCGCTGGCAACAGGACATCGGCGAAGCGAGCCGTGTCGGTAACGACCTGATCGAACACCACCGTGAACAGGTCACTACGGCGAAGGCCCTCGAGCACCCGATTCTGATGCGGCATCGTCGCGAGCGGGTTGCAGTTGTAGACGAAAAGCATCTCGACGCGCGGATCGGTGTAGTCGACGAGCGCGTCGCCCAGCTTGTTCATGTTCACGATGCGCGTATTGGGCTCAGGCGTATCGTTCATCCATGTGGCGGCCTTGATGCCAAGCGCAGTGGAGTTGCTCATCGTGAAGCCGCCGCCGCGGACACCGAACTTGCCCGCTACGGCTGGCAGCGCCAGCACGGCCGCGACGGCGCTGCCGCCGTTGCGATTGCGTTCGAGTCCCCAACCGCAGCGCACGACCGCCGGCGAACTGCTCGCGTAGAGCTCGGCGAACCGCTCGAGGTCGGCGAGATCGAGTTCCGCGACGTCGGCGGCGCGGGCCATCGGCCACGCCTCGGCGCGCGCACGCAGCTCGTCGACGCCGCGCGCATGCTCGGCCAGGAACGGCTCGGCCGCGTATCCGTTGTCGAACAGGTATTTGTGCAGCGCCAGCGCCACGGCGACGTCCGTGCCAGGACGCACCGGGAGATGCAGGTCGGCCTGTCTTGCGAGTGCGGTGGCTCGGGGGTCGACGACCACGAGCTTCGCGCCGGCCTGTCGCGCTTCCTTGATGAAGGGAATCAGGTGAATGCCCGAGGCCGACGGATTCACGCCCCAGAGGACGATCAACCGCGTCTGTACATAGTCCTCATACGTCACGCCTGGCATCTTGCCGTAGAGGCCCATGTTGGCCGCGCCGGTTGCCGCTGCGCACACCGTTCGCGCGAGACGCGAGGTGCCGAACCCGCGCCATAACGCCGCATCGTTGGTGTCCTGCGTCAGGAGCCCATTCGATCCGCCGTAACAGAACGGCAGAATGGCTTCGGCGCCCGAGCGATCGCGAATCGCGATCATCCGCTCGGCGATGTGATCCAGCGCTTCATCCCAGCTGACGCGGGTGAAGACGCCGTCGCCCTTGGTTCCCTTCCGAACCGCCGGATAGAGGAGGCGGTCCTCGCCGTACACGCGTTCGGCGAAGCGCCGCACCTTGCCGCAGATGTAGCCACGGGTACTCGGGTTTTCATGGCCGCCATCGATTTTGACGATGCGGCCCTTCTCGACCGTAATCTGAAGCGTGCAGGAATCAGGGCAGTCGAGCGGGCAGGCGGTCTGGACCGTCGAGTGTCCCCAGCTTTCGGTCTCTGCGGGGCGAGCCATATGCGCCGATTATCTCACGGCCGTCGCGCCGGAGGTGGGGGCCATCCGCCCGGTGGACTGCGCTACACTGAGCGCGCCGTGTGCTCTCCTGGGTCAGGAGAAATGCGTGGCGATGGAGGGTGAGATGACTTTTGGAGATCGGATAGTCGGTGCGATGAAGCTCGATCCGAATGCGTTTGAAGATGTCGAGCGCGACCCGACCGCGATAGGGCAGGCTGTCGGCGTGATCGCGCTTGCCGCTGTCGCCGCCGGGATCGGCAACATCTATTACGGCGGGCTGACCGGGATCGTCGGCGGGGCCTTCATGTCGGTGATCAGTTTTCTCATCTGGTCGCTCATCATCTGGCTCGTCGGCACCAAGGTCCTGCCCGAGCCCGCGACGAAAGCCGACTATCCGGAAACGTTCCGCGTGCTCGGCTTTGCTGCGGCACCGGGCCTCGCGAGCGTCCTGACCATCATTCCGCTGCTTGGCTGGCTCCTGATGTTGGTGATCTGGCTCTGGCAGATCGCTGCGATGGTCATCGCGGTGCGCCACGTGCTGGATTTCTCGACGACCGGCAAGGCCATCGTGGTCGTCATCATCGGCTTCATCATCAATATCGTCCTCACGATGCTGATCATCGGCCCCCTCATCGGAATGCGCGCGCTCTTCGGCTGAGGAGGGAACTGGGAACTGGGGCAGCGAACCGGTGTCTATACTGAGTGACAGCGGCCGCAAGAACAATGCTGAATGCTGAGTGCTGAATGCTGAAGTAAATTCGGAATTGCGGAATTCGAAATTCAATTCTGAATTTCCCAAATTCTGAATTCACTTCAGCATTCAGCACTCAGCATTCAGAATTCCCGAAGGGGGTCCGATGCCTCAGGAATTCTTGCGTGACGTACTCCGGTACTGGCGATGCCGCAGGTCGTAGACAGCGCCACTGGTCTGTGTTGCCTCTTTCGATTGCCGGCCACGGGGCAATAGTCATGGCTCTCCTGTTCAGTCCGTGGGCGACCGGCGTCGAGTTGCCCGTGGTCGCTTCACCGCTGGAGCATTTCATCGCGACGGTTGCGGAAACGCCGCCGCCTCCGCCGAGCCCTCCGACCAACGTTCCACGCAGAGACGTCCTCGCACCCACAACTGCGCCTGACACGATCGCTCGCGAGGTCGACGTGTCCGACCGCGAGCCGGTAGTGGGCGGCATCCCCGACGGTCCCGGCGTCGACAGTGCGCACGCGCTCGTGACCGATCTCGGCACGACCGGGCCAGCCACGGTGGCGCCGGCGCCTCCGCCTGTGCCGGTTCCGAAGATCGTGCGCGTCGGCGGCGTCATTCGCGAACCTCGGAAGCTTGTGCACGTGGCCCCCGTATATCCCGAGATCGCCAGGCTGTCGCGTGTGCAGGGTGTGGTCACGATGGAGGCCGTTCTCGACGCGACCGGCAAGGTCGAGAGCGTCCGTGTGCTCAGTTCGCAACCGCTGCTCGAGGAGGCTGCCGTCCGCGCCGTGCGCCAGTGGCGGTATACGCCTACCGAGCTCAATGGAGTACCCGTGCCCGTCCTGATGACGATCACCGTCCGCTTCTCGCTCGACCGATGACGTCGGCGGCGTCGCTGAGCTTCATCCTTTCTCTGGCGGTGCTACTGACGGCCTCCCATGGCCGTCAGGGCACCGACGATCCCAAGCTGCGCGCGGCGGTCGAGCGTTTCTTTGCCATGCAGCAGGCCGAGGATGTCGCCGGGTACCTCTCGCTCTGGAGCACGAAGGTCGAGCGGCCGACGGCGGCGCAACTCAAGTATGTCTTCGAGAGCGGCGACGATACGTTCTCGGAGATCACTGTTACCGGCGCGTCTCCTGCCGGCGATCGGGTCCGCGTTCGAGTGTCTGCGACCCGCGATCGCGTGACGCCGGCGCGCATTCCCGGTCGTCCGCCGTTCACCTCGCACTCGACGACGACGTGGGTCCTGGTTTACGTGAGCGAGGACGACGACTGGAAGCTCGTTCGCGAAGGCTCGGCGGCTGATGACCTCGCCGACAGGATGGCCGAAGCGCCCACACCGGAAGCGCGCGAAGAGCTGCTGACGGCAGAGCCGGAGCTCGTGAACGACGCGCTCATCATGTCGTTGTCGCGACGCGCCGGTCAGGCGGCGCAAGAAAAGCACTATCTTGCGGCGCAGGCTGGTTTCGAGCGCATGCTCGAGGTGGCGCGTCGCGTCGGCAACAAGAGGCTCGAGGGCGAGGCACTCCAGAACCTTGCGAACGCGAAATACTTTCAACGCAATCTCCAGGGGGCGCTCGAAGCGTACGAAGCGCGCCTGCCGCTCGAGCGCGAGCGGCAGGATCAGTCGGGAACCGCGGCGGCGCTTCTCGGGATCGCAACGATTCGCTACTCGTTTTCGGAATATGCCACGGCGCTCAGCACCTACCGCGAAGCCCTCGTAATTCAGGAACGGCTCGACGACACCGGAGCGATGGCGACGACGCTCATCAGCACTGGCAACGTTCTGTACTTGCAGGGGGACTATTCGGCCGCAATCGCCGACTACACGCGCAGCCGTGATCTCAACCGGGCCCTGCCAAACGCTGCCGGCGAAGCCGATGCGCTCGAAGGGCTCGGCCGCGTGTTCATGGCGCAGGGGAACTATCGCGCGGCGCTCGACGCCCTGAACGGCGTCCTCGCCGAAGGCCGAGCGCGAAACGATCGCAACGATCAGGGAGCGGCACTCCTCAGCATCGGCGACGTGCTCTTCCGCCTCGGCAATCTGGACGGCGCGCGTTCCGCGCTCGTCGAGAGTCGCACGCATTTCGAGGCGGTGAAGCATCTCTCGCACGCCGGGCGGGCCTGGCAGGGGCTGGCCCTCGTCGATCTGGTGGCGAGCCGGTTCACGCTGGCCGAAGACGAGTACCGAAAGGGCGGCGACAGTTGTGGTATCGCCGGAGACCAGGAATGCGTCGCCGCCGCCGTTGCGGGACTTGCCTTCGCCCAGACCGCGCAAGACAAGTTCACGGAGGGCATTGCCTCGTACAAGAAAGCCATCGAGGCGTTCACGAGTTTGAAGCGGCCCGAGCCTGCCGCGCGGGCTGAGATTGGACTATCCCGCGCGCTTGCCCGGAGCGGCGCGCACGCCGCCGCGCTCGACGCAGCGAGCGACGCACGCGGTGTGGCCGTAGGGCTTCCTAATGACGACGTCCTTTGGCGCGCGCTGGTTGCCGAGGCCGAAGCGCTGAGGCACCTCCGCCAGCGCCCGAAAGCCATCGTCGCTGCGACTGACGCAGTCGCCGCGGTCGATCGACTGCTCGAGATTGCGAAGATCCGCCCCTCGGCGCCCGTCGCGCGGGACACGGCCTCGGCATTCGCCACGCTCGCGCTGCTGCAGGCTGAGGATGGCGACGCCGCAGCGGCGTTTGAAACGGCGGAACGAATGCGCGCCCACGATCTTCGCGTGCTGCTCGCCCCAGGCGAGCGCGACATTTCGCGCGGCATGACGGACGCCGAGCGAGAAACCGAGCGAGCGCTCGTCGGCGAGCTGGTTTCCCTGCATGCACAGCTCACGCGCGAGCGCGGGCTGCCAAAGCCCGACAGCGCCCGCATCGCGCGCCTCGACAAGACCATCGCCGAGGTCACAGCCAGGAGAGCGGCGCAGCAGCAGGCGCTCTTCGAGCGATTACCGGCACTTCGCACCTGGCGGGGCCTGGCGCCCGCCGCGATGCGGGCCGACGTCGAGGCACTGCTGCCAGACACGCGCACCCTGATGGCGCAGTTCGTCGTCGGTGAGGAAACGCTGCTGCTCATACTGGCGCGACGAGCAGAGGATGGTGGTGTCCGTTTCTCGACCCAATTCGAGGCCGCCTCGCGCAGGGCGATCGCAGAGCGCGTGGCCAGGCTGACGGAGCGCGACACGCTGCGCGACGCCGATGCCTGGCGAAAGGCCGCACTCGAGCTGGTGCCGGGGCTGCCGGCGACGTTCGGCACGGCGACGCGAGCGATCGTCATCCCCCACGAGGTGCTCTGGCGCGTGCCCTTCGAGGCGCTTCCAGGAGAGACTGGATTTGTTGGCGCCACGACATCCATGGTCTACGCGCCCTCGGTCACCGCGCTCGTCCGGATGCCGCCTGTTGCCGAGCGCACACGATCGCCCGCCCGTCTCGTCGCGGTCTCGGCGCCGGAGCTCGGGCCGACGGTCGCCGACGAGATTGCGCGAACGGCGCCGGAATGGGTGATCCGCAACGGGGCGACGGCCGCGGAGGAGATGCAGGCGATCGCCGCAGGGGCAGAGACGGATCGTGTGCAGATGCTGTCGGGCGCCGCCGCGACGGAGGCGTCGCTCGACGAACATCTCCCGCACGCGGAGGTCGTACACCTTGGCGCGCCGTTTCGCGTGAACGGCGCCGGCCCGTTGTTTTCGGCGATGCTCGTGGCGCCGGATCCCGCCAACGACGGGGCGCTCGAAGCGCGTGAAATCATGAACCTCGATCTGCATGCCACGATCGCGGTCCTCTCCGACGGCGCGTCGATGACGATGCGGGAGGCCGCCGATGAGGTCGGCGCCGTGGCGTGGGCGTGGCGAGCCGCGGGCGTGCCGTCGCTCGTATTGCCGCGCTGGGCCGCTGACGACGTGGTATCGACCGAGCTCCTGGTCGCGTTCCACGCGCGCCTGCGCGCCGGCGACACGCCAGATGTGGCCCTTCAAGCCGCGCGAGCGACCATCCGGTCACGCCCGAAAACCTCCGCGCCGTTCTACTGGGCCAATTGGATGCTGGTGGGACAGTGAAACGGTTCAGGGTTCAAGGTTCACGGTTCAAGGTTCACAGTTCAAGGTTCACAGTTCACGATTCAGGTTCGAGGTTCTCAGAACCCTGAACCCTGAACCCTGAACCAACTGTTACCATTCAGGTATTGAATGTCGTCATCATCGGCGGGGGATTCGGCGGCTTGTATGCGGCCCGCGCGCTCCGGGGCGCCCGGGCCCGGGTCACCGTCGTCGACCGCCGCAACCACCATGTCTTTCAGCCGTTGCTCTATCAGGTGGCGATGGCCGCGCTGTCCCCGGGGGACATTGCTTCGCCGATCCGCTGGATTCTGCGGCGCCAGCCCAACGCCGAAGTGCTGCTTGCCGAGGTGCGCGAAATCGACCGGGCCGGCCAGCGACTGATCCTGACTGACGGTGAACTGTCGTACGACTATCTGATCGTGGCGAGTGGCGCGACCCACGCCTACTTCGGCCACGACGAGTGGCGCATGATCGCGCCTGGCCTCAAGTCGCTCGAGGACGCGCTCGACATTCGCCGTCGCGTCCTACTGGCGTTCGAGCACGCGGAACGCGAGACCGACACGACGCGCCGCCAACGGCTGCTCACGTTCGTCGTTATTGGCGGCGGGCCGACGGGCGTCGAGATGGCTGGCGCACTCGCCGAGATCTCGCGGCAGTCGCTGGCGCGGGACTTCCGGCATTTCGATCCAAGCTCGGCGCGCATCATCCTCATCGAGGCCGGACCGTTCGTGCTGAGCGCGTTTCCCGAGTCGTTGCGCGCTGCGGCGCGGGCGGATCTGGTTCGCCTCGGAGTCGACGTGCGTACCGGGGCCGCCGTGACTCGCGTCTCCGAGGGACGCGTCGAGGTGGGCGCCGACGTCATTCCCGCGGCAACCATCATCTGGGCCGCTGGCGTGGCGGCGTCGCCGCTCGGCGCCACGCTCGGCGCGCCAATCGACCGGGCGGGGCGCGTCCTCGTCGAACCGGATTTGACCGTGCCGGGCTCGCGCAACGTCTTTGTGATTGGCGATCTGGCTTCGCTCGCGGGCGCCGATGGCAAACCGTTGCCCGGTGTGGCGCAGGTCGCGATTCAAATGGGGAAGCACGCGGCGCGCAACGTCATGCGCGGCGTGGAGGGCCAGCCCTACCGGCCGTTCGTCTACCAGGATCTCGGCAATATGGCGACAATCGGCCGCGCATCGGCGGTCGCCGATCTGGGCTGGCTGCGCTTGAAGGGGTACATCGGTTGGCTGGCGTGGCTGTTCGTCCACATTCTCAACTTGATCGGTTTCCGCAACCGGCTCGTCGTGCTCGTCCAATGGGCGTGGTCGTATTTCAGCTACCAGCGCGCGATTCGGCTGATCACTGGTCCGCTGCCTGCTGCGGAGCCAGGTCTTCCACCTGACCAATGAGATTCCTTCGCGTCACCCTCGTCATGACGGCGCTCGCCGCTGCCGTCGTCCCGCTCCCGCCGCGGCTGGTTGAAGCGTGGTATTCCCACCGCATCTATCCCGTGATTCAGCGGGGCGTCACGTCGCTCAGCAACGCCGTTCCGATCGCGCTCCTGGATGTCGCGGCGCTCGCGCTCCTCCTGGCGCTGGTGATCGGATTCTGGCGACGGCTCCGCCTCGGCGGACTCGCGCGAACGCTCGTCTCGAGCGCGCTGACGATCCTTACGCTGACGGCGGCGCTGTTCCTAATCTTCCTCGGGCTCTGGGGGCTCAATTACCGGCGTGTGCCGCTCGATGAAAAACTCGACTACGACCGCAACCGCGTGACACGCGAGGCGGCAACCAGGCTCGGCGACTACGCCGTGCGGGAAGTCAACGCATTGCACGCCGCGGCGCACGAGTCAGCGGGGGTCGACCGTTCTGGCACGCCGCAGCCATCCCTCGAGATGGCCTTCGCTGCAGCGCAGCGTATCCTCGGAAGCGAGCGGCCTGCCGTTCCCGGTGTGCCAAAGCGATCGCTGCTCGAGCGATACTTCCGCGTTGCGGCGATTGACGGCATGACCGACCCGTTCTTTCTCGAGGTCATCCTGAACCCGGACACGCTGCCGTTCGAGCGCCCATTCGTGCTGACCCACGAATGGGCGCACCTGGCTGGCTACGCCAACGAAGCTGAAGCCAACTTCGTCGCCTGGCTGGCCTGCGTGCAGGGGGATGCGATGGCGCGGTACAGCGGTTGGCTCGCGATCTTCGAGCACGTGGTTGCGTCGGTACCGAAAGCGGATCGGCCGAGGTTGACCGCGCAGCTGGCGGCTGGACCGCGGCGCGACCTGCAAGATGCCGCTGCCCGCTATGCGAAAGCGTCGCCTGTGGTTCGGACCGCAGCGCGCGATGTCTACGATACATACCTGCGCGCCAACCGTGTAAACGAGGGTGTTGCCAGCTACACGGCGGTCGTCCGTCTGATGCTGGGCGCCGGTCTGGAAGAGGGCAGCAGCCCGAAACTCCGTCGACAGCTATCTCCCTGACCGCATCGGATCGAGCTCGTCGAGATCGTTGGGCTTGACTGGCGTCGCGTGGCGCGCGGTTCGTAGATCGTCGGGACGGGTGTCGATGCGCGTGCCGGAAAGGATCTCCACTTCCATCCACCGTCGATGACCGCATTGATGGCAGCGGTGCGGCTGGCGTCCGGTCAGGGCTTCGCGGATGCGCTCGTAGATGTTCCGCAGGCGTGAAGGGTAGACGCGTGGCGAACCGCAGGAAGCGCACGTCATCGCTATCAGGCGATCCTAGCACGCGCGCTTGACGTCGGTTCCTTCCCGAGGGCTTTTGCCCCTCGGACTCCCCGACACGCTCTCTCGCCGCGCTCGCTCGCACTACTCAGACGGCCCTTGCGATTTATGAGGCAGGTTCCAGCCCGGACCGAGCTCAGAACTGGACGCGATCTCACACACCCCTGATCCGTGTTGTCCGTGTAATCCGTGGCTCTGGTGATCTCCGCGGTTCCTAACGCGCCGCGATGTGGATGCCGCCGTTCGTGCCTTCGAGCCGAATCGGCGCTCCGCCGCCGTTCAGCCGTCCTTCGAGCCGTCGCCGGGACGATTCGGTCGTTTCGATGGACAGTCCCGCGGCGTTGATCCCGCCATTGGTGACCGAGGCCGAGATCGAGGCTTTGGCGTCCGCCGGCAGCCGGAGGCGAATGCCGCCATTCGTGCACTCGAGCTTCGCACCGCCTTCGGCCAGGCGCGCAAGCTCCACGTCAACGCCGCCGTTTGTGGTACTCGCCTCGATCGGACCAGAAATATTGCGGGCGGTGACACCACCGTTGGTCGTTTCGGCGATCACGTGTCCGGAGAGGCCGGACACCTCGACGCCGCCGTTGACCGTCGAGAACTTGGCCTCGACTCCGACCGGGACACGCACGGTGTATTGCACCTGCGTGTGGCCCATCTGGAACCAGCCACCGCCCCGCGGCAGCTTCGTTTCGATACTAATGCTCGACGGCGAGACGTCCTCGCGGATTTCGATGCGCTCGATCGCTTCCTTCGCGGCCGCCGGGTTGGCGCCTTTGGCGCTCTTGCGGGCGACGACCTCGACGCTCGTCCCGGTCGATGGCTCGACTTCAATCTTGCCGTTGACATTGCTGATCTGCACGCGTCCGCCCGGCGCCAGCTCGTAGGTCTTGCGCCATTCAGCGGTTTCAGTGTGCCGGAGCTCGGCAGTGACGACGTCGCAGCCCTGGAGTGCGACTATGCTGCCGAGTATGAGCGGCAGAGCGATCGCCGCTGGAACGCGCGTTCGGATGGCCATTGTAGTCATCGGAAATCTTAGACGGGTCGATCGTTCAGGAGGTTCAGGAAGTTCAGGGTTCAGGGTTCAAGGTTCATAGGTCAAGGTTCAGCGTTCAGGGTTCTGAGAACCTTCTTCAGAACGAAAGACCGTTTGAAACGTGAACCTCTTGAACCCTGAACCTTGAACCATAAACCTGAACCTCCTGAACTATAATCACCCTCCAGAGAAAAAGCATG
This sequence comes from uncultured Acidobacteriota bacterium, assembly GCA_963773005.1. GTDB lineage: Bacteria > Acidobacteriota > Vicinamibacteria > Vicinamibacterales > 2-12-FULL-66-21 > DATBJJ01. Next base: position 981,189 of record CAVYZR010000003.1, on the reverse strand, counting down.
TCCGACCGGAAGTACCGGCAGCGAGGCTATCAGGACAACCCGCGCGAGCCGCGCCGCGACCAGAAGCCCGCCGAAAAGAAAGAGTATGCGCCGCGCGGGCAGCCGCCTCTCGCTCCGAAGACCTTCAACATGCCCGGGTTCCGGGAGGTCGTGCGCTGCGCGCGTTGCGGCCACGAGTTGACGGTGGCTGTTGTTTGGAGTCCCGATGCGACCTGCGCCCGGTGCAGCGCAGAACTGCATGCCTGCGCCCAGTGCGCGCACTTCGACACGAGCGCGCCGTTCGAGTGCCAGCAGCCCATCCCGGCGCGCGTGTCGCCCAAAGACGCGCGCAACACCTGCACATTTTTCGAGCCCAGGACCACAGTCGAGCGGGAGACAAAGTCGGTCGCCCCGACCAGCGCCAGGAAGGCGTTCGACGATCTGTTCAAGTGAAGCTTCCAGCTACCAGCTGCCAGCTACCAGCTTGTGAGCCGAAACTGGCTAAAGCGGGAAGCTGGTAGCCGGAAGCTACTTCGTCGTCAGCCGCCAAATCACCGCCAGCGCGAGCGTGACGAAGACGAAGAGCATGAGGGCGCCGCGGTCGGGAGGGGCATCAGCTGGCGTGACCGCGGTGCGACCGACAGCGACGAGCAATACGAGGAGCACCATGCCGTCGCGCGTCAGCAGCCACGCGACGGCCAGCGCCGCGGTGGCGATCCACCGATGCGGTCGCGTCAATGACGCGAAGGCGCGGCTGCCGTCCAGCTGCCAGACCGGCGCCAGGTTCAGGATATTGATCCACGCCCCGGTGTGAGCGATCGCCATTGCCAGCGGGCTGCTCGCGATCTGACCAGCGAGCGCCGCCGCTATTGAAGCGCCTAGACCCCACACCGGGCCGGCGAGGCCGATGCGCGCGTTTTCGCGCGGAGTCACCGGCGCCTGTTTCAATCGAACCAAGGCCCCGAACCCCGGGATGAACATCGGCGCTGTCGAGGCGATACCATACCGGCGGATCGCCGCGACGTGTCCCATCTCGTGAACGTAGATGCTCAACACCAGCCCGAGCGCGAACCACAGTCCCCACTGCGTCCAGGAGCACTGATGAGTTTAGCACGGGCTACGCACACCGCCCGTAACTGCCCATGGCTGCACACCGTTGCGCATCAAGTTACGCTGTTTATTCGCCAATCGTAACAGGTGCCCGAGGCGAAGGCCTTGCGTCGTCCAGCCCGGTATGCTAGGGTCCAAGGTCGCAGGACTAACCGAAACAGGTTAGCCCTCAAAAAATACAAATCGGCCACTGTTGTCGTCGCTGTTCGGCACATTCCGCAAGGGTCTGGACCCGGTACGTTTCAGAGGGAGGGGAATTGTGAGCGAAGCCCGTCGGTCAAGGTTATTGGACGTCCGTCTCATCGGTGCGATCTGCACCATCCTCGGTTTATGCCTGTCGGTCACACCTGCGATTTCTCAGGTGCTGTACGGCAGCGTCGTCGGCGTCGTCAAGGACTCGCAGGGCGCGACCGTCCCCGGCGCCACCGTTACCATCGTCAACAAAGAGACCAACCTCACGAGAGATACCATCTCCAACTCGGAGGGTGCGTTCAGCCTGATCAACGTTCCGCCAGGGACGTATGACGTCAAGTTTTCGCTGCAGGGGTTCCGCGAGGGCGTTCGAGCGAACGTGCCCGTGACCATCGGGCAGATCTCGCGTGTCGACGCCTCGCTCGAGGTTGGGACCGTGAGCGAAACCGTCACAGTCGCTTCCGAGGCGCAGCTGCTTCAGACCGACAAGGCGGACGTCAGCACCGAGCTGAAGTCGGCCGAGTTGACCTCGATGCCGCTCAATCGCTTCCGCAACTATCAGGCGCTGATTAACCTCGTGCCTGGCACGTCTCCGATGGCGTTCGGCAACGCCGAGACGGATACACCGGCGCGCTCGCTGGCGACCAACGTCAACGGCCAGGCGAACACGAACAACTCGACCCGGACCGACGGCGCCACGAACATGAACATCTGGCTGCCGAACCACAACATGTACGTGTCTCCGGCCGAGACGATCGACACGGTCAACATCTCGACCAGCAGCTTCGACGCCGAGCAGGGCATGGCGGGTGGCGCGGCGGTCACCGTCATCACCAAGTCAGGCACCAACCAGTTCAGAGGGTCGGCGTTCCTGTTTCACAACGACGACAGTCTGAACGCGTCCCCCTACTATTTCGGTAGTGCTGTCAAGCCTGCGAAGCTGCCCATCGACGGCAATACGTATGGCGGCACCGTCGGCGGACCGATCGCCAAGAACAAGCTGTTCTTCTTCGGGTCGTTTGAGGGTTACAAGCGCGAACAGAGCCTGACCACGTTTTTCAGCGTTCCGGATGCGCAGCTCCGCGTTGGCGACTTCAGCAACGCCCGCAACACGAACGGGTCGGTCCAGACGATTTACAATCCGTTCACTGGCGGAGCGAACGGCGTCGGCCGCGAGCCCTTCGCCAATAATCAGATTCCCGCTGGCATGATCAACGACATTTCAAAGAAGGTTCAGCAGCTCTTCCCGGCGCCGAACACCACGGGCATCGGTGCCGGCGGCCTGACGAACAATTACCAGCGCGACGAGAACCGCACGGTCGACCGCGACAACTACGACCTGAAGCTGAACTGGAACCGCACCACGTCGCAGCAGATCTGGGGCAAGTACAGCTTCATGAATGCGGTCGTTGACGACCTGACGAACTACCTCGGACCGAATCCCAATGCCACCGGGGATGGCGGGTTCACGAAGGTGTGGCAGTTCACGTCGGGCACGACCTGGACGCTGAGCCCGACGACGATGATGGACATCACGTTCGGCTTCTCCCGGCAGGACCAGCAGGTCTACGGTCCCGACTTCCAGGATGGCAACTACGGCCTGGACGTGTTGGGCATTCCTGGCACCAACGACCAGGGAATCGGCGATCCGAGGTACGCGGGCTATCCCCAGTTCAACACCGGGTTCAGCGCGCTTGGCAACCGCGACGGTTGGAATCCGATCTACCGTGACGAGCGGACGTACTCAATTGCCGCAAACGTGACCAAGTTGAAGGGACGTCACGATCTGCGCGGTGGCTACTTCCTCAACTTCATGTATCTCGACCACTGGCAGCCGGAGACCGGCAACCCGCGCGGCAACTTCACGTTCAGGGGGAACACCACATCGGCGGCCGGGGCACCGGCGTCGAATTTCTACAATCAGTACGCGACCTTCCTGCTCGGACTGAGCGGCGACGTCAACAAGAGCGTGCAGAACGAGCTGATGACCGCGCGCGAGTGGCAGAACGCGATCTTCTTCCGCGATCGGTGGAGCGCGACTGAGCGGCTGACTCTGGACCTGGGGATCCGGTGGGAGTACTACCCAATCATGCACCGCATCGACGGACGAGGTCTCGACCGGCTCGATCTCACGAACCTCGAGGTGCTCGTCGCCGGTCGGGGCAACAACCCGCAGAACAACGGGATGGAAGCCAGCCTGAACAACTTTGCCCCGCGCGTCGGCGCCGTCTATCGCTTCAACGACAAGACGGTCTTCCGCACTGGCTACGGCCTCACCTACAACGCGCAGCCGTGGGCGCGTGCCGTGCGCGGCGACAACGACTATCCAATCACGATCGCATCGACGTTCAGCAACGCCGATCAGTTCGCGTATTACAACACCCTGAACCAGGGGATTCCGACGATTGTCGGGCCGGATGTGAGTTCTGGCCGCGTGCCGCTCGACCGCTCAGCCGCCGAATACACGCCCGAGATCGACAACATCGATCGCGGCGCCGTGCACACCTGGAACGTCGCCTTCGAGCGCCGCTTGTTCTACGACATCGCGGTCGACGTGGCCTACGTTGGCGCCAAGGGTGTCGGCGGATACGCCGGGCTGGACATCAATGCGCCGCTGACGCTTGGCGGCGGCGATGCGAGCCGTCCGTACTTCCCGCTCGGACGCATCAACCCCATCAATTCCTGGGGACAGCGTCTGGACACGCGCTACAACTCGCTCCAGATCGCCCTCAACAAGCCGTTTACGCACGGCTTCCTGTTCAAAGGCGCTTACACCCTCAGCAAAGCCATGAACGAAACCGACAACGATGGCAGGGCGACGCTGAACTGGAACACGCCGAGCGAAGAGTACCGAAACTGGGCGCCAGCTGGGTTTGACCGCCGCCATAACTTCACCGTCGGCTTTGCTTACCAGCTTCCATGGCAGAGCGCCGGTGGGTACGACGGCGTGCTCAAGACCATCATCAACGACTGGCAGCTGAACGGCGTGTTTGCGGCGTTCAGCGGCACTCCGTTCACCGTGACGGCGAGCGGCACTTCGTTGAACACCCCGAACAACACCCAGACGGCGGATCTCGTCGGGTCGTTCGATACGAGTGGAAGGATTGGCTCCACCGGTACCTGGTTCGATACGGCCGCGTTCGCGCAGCCGACTGGAGTGCGCTTCGGAAACACCGGACGCAACCAGTTCTATGGTCCCGGCGGCTACAACCTCGATTTCTCGGTGTTCCGCACATTCCCAGTCGGCGGCGAGAAAAAGATCGAGCTTAGGCTGGCTGCAGGAAACGTCCTGAACCATGCTGTCTTCAACAACCCGCAATCTGGCATCACTTCCGGAACGTTCGGGCAGATTACCGGGGCCAACGACACGAACTACCCGGCACGGCAGATCGTCCTGGGTCTGCGGTTCCAGTTCTAGCCACGGATCACACGGACGACACAGAGACGTAAGGTTCGTGATTTAGAACGACGACACGGAAAGCCCCGCCGCAGCGATGCGGCGGGGCTTTTTTTGTGCGCGACGAAGCGGGCGGGGCCGTCTTCGTGCGATCTTATGGGTGTCGTGAACCGGTCTGTAAGCCTCTGGCTAATCTGCGCGCTGCTGGCGTTACCGACGGGACCTTCTGCACAGGCAGGTGCCCCCCCTCTTCCTCAGCTGGCACTCGACACGTATCCCCCTGCCGCCCGTGATGCGATCGCGCGGGTGCACCAGGCGGCAATCGCACGGCCCTCGGACGCTGGAGCGGTCCGCTCGCTCGCCGAGACGCTGCACGCCTGGGAACAGTGGCAGGCCGCCCACCAGGCCTACGTCCGCTGCCAGGCCCTCTCGCCGGGCGGCATGGAATGTCACTACCTCGACGCCGTGGTCCTCCGGCGTCTCGCGTTATTCGACGACGCGGCCAGGCAGTTCAAGCACGCCGTCAGCCTGGATTCCGGCTATCTGCCAGCGCGGGTTGGCCTCGCCGAGACGACGTTTGAAGCTGGAGCGCTCGACGAGAGTCGGCGATTGTTCGAAGCGCTCGTCGGCGACGAGCACGCCGCGCCGGCAGCGGAGCTTGGCCTCGGCCGGCTCGACGCCGCGGCGGGCGACCACACCCGGGCGATCGCCCACTTCGATCGCGCCATCGCGCTCTTTCCAGAGTTTGGCGCCGCCTACTACGGGCTCGCGCTCTCGTATCGAGCGCTCGGGCGCACCGCGGACGCCGAACGAGCCATGGCGCGGCACGCGCAGTTCGGGGCTCGGTGGCCGGCCCTCGAGGATCCCCTGCGAGACAAGGTCACGGCCCTAAGGGACGATGCAGCGGCGCAGCTGGCGCGCGGCGTGAAGCTCGCCGAGGCGGGCGACGTGGCTGGTGCCATCAGCGCGCACGAATCCGCGCTCCGCGCGAATCCTTCGCTCGTCCAGGCGCACGCGAACCTGATCTCCCTGTATGGACGGGCCGGCAACTTTGTGAAAGCTGAGGAGGAGTACCCGGACGGTCGTCTCGCTCGGCGGCGATCTCAGCGAGGCGCACTACGATTATGGGGTGCTGCTCGGACTGCAGGACAAATGGGATCTCGCCGCGGACGCCTACGGCGAGGCGCTGACGCTGAACCCGTCGAACGTGCGGGCGCGCAACAACCTCGGACAGGTCCTCGAACGCCAGCGGAAGTTTGCCGCGGCGGCCGACGAATACCGGAAGGCCGTGGAGAGTCAGCCGACGTTCCGGCTGGCACGGTTGAACCTGGGACGTATGCTGATCGCCATCGGTCAGAACGAGGACGCGATCATCGAACTCCTGAAGTTGTCGCAACCGCAGGACGCTGAGACCCCACGATACCTGTTTGCGTTGTCGGTTGCCTACCTGCGGGCCGGGAAAAAGGAGGAAGCGATCAGATGGGCCACCGAGGCCAGACGTCTCGCGCTCGAGTACGGTCAGGTGGAGCTGGCCGCCACGATCGAGCGGGATCTGGCAAAGCTGAAATGAGCGAGCTTACAAATGTGGGAGTCACAGTAGTGGCCGCCTTCCGGCGGACCTGTCTTGGTCCGGCCAACCAGCCTCCGCTAAAGCTACGGCGGTCCGCCGAGGCCTTGGCGACGGCGGAAGCCGGACACTACAGCCTCTCGATTTCCACCGCAGTGTCGGCTTTGCTGGCCTGGTGGGTCGCGTTTGCATCGGCACAGGCGCCGACGCCGTCGTCGCCCCTCTTCGTCGAGTCCGCAGCCGCGGTCGGGCTCGGCTTCACGCACGTCAGCGGCGCGTCCGGTCAGTACTACATGCCCGAGCAGATGGGGGCTGGCTCGGCCCTCTTCGACTACGACGGCGACGGCGATCTCGATGTCTTTCTCGTGCAAAGCGGCAGTCTGACCGGCGGCGGCAAACCGGGGAGCGCCGAGACGGCGACCAGCCGCCTGTTTCGCAACGATTTGTCCGCGGGGAAGCTTTACTTTACCGACGTGACCGACCGCGCCGGTGTCGGACTGCGCGCGTATGGCATGGGCGCGGCAACCGGGGACTACGACAACGACGGCGATCTCGATCTGCTCGTCACGTCCTTCGGACCGGAGACGCTCTTCAGGAACAACGGTGACGGCACGTTCACCGACGTGACGAAGGAGTCGCGCGTTGGTGACGCGCTCTGGAGCGCCGGCGCGGCATTTGCGGACTACGATCGCGATGGCGACCACGATCTGTTCGTCGCCAACTACCTCGACTTCACGCTGGCCGCCAACAAGGTCTGCAACGACTCGCTCGGCGCTCGCGACTACTGCAGCCCACGCGCCTACAAGCCCGTCCCCGACCGGTTGTATCGCAACGATGGCGGCGGCCGGTTCACCGACGTCTCCGAGGCGGCAGGCATCACGAGAGCCGACGGCGCCGGATTGGGCGTCTCGACCGGCGACTACAACGGCGACGGCTGGCTGGATTTCTACGTCGCCAACGACGCCACGCCGAACCAGCTCTGGATCAACCAGAAGAACGGCACCTTCAAAGACGATGGACTGTTGTCGGGAGCGGCGCTGAACGCGGCTGGCAATCCCGAGGGCAGCATGGGCATCGCGTCAGGCGACTTCGATCTCGACGGCGACGAGGATCTCTTCGTCACCAACATCGTCGGCGAGACGTTCGTGCTCTACGTCAACGACGGGCGCGGCGCGTTTGACGATGCACGCGCGAAGGCGGGACTCGCGGCGCGGACGGCCGCCTTCACGGGCTTCGGCACGGATTGGTTCGACTACGACAACGACGGCTGGCTCGATCTCTTCATCGCCAATGGGGCAGTCAACATCGTCGAGGCCCAGCGCGGCGAGAAGTTCCCGTTTCGAATGAAGAATCAGTTGTTCCGTAACTCTGGCGCCGGGAGGTTCGAGGAGACCAGCAAGGCCGGAGGGCCAGCGTTCGATCGCGCGGAGATCGGTCGTGGGGCAGCGTTTGGGGACATCGACAACGACGGCGATGTCGATGTCCTGGTGACGAACAACAACGGGCCGGTGCGGTTGCTTCTCAACCAGGGTCGAACGAAGAACCACTGGCTGCAATTGCGCCTGCAGCAGGCTCAGGGGAACCGATTCGGGTTCGGCGCCTGGATCGGCGTGGAACGCCCCGGGCAAGCAACTATCTGGCGTCGGGTTCGTACCGACGGCAGCTATCTGTCCGCCAGCGACAGCCGGGTTCACGTCGGCCTCGGCAGCGCGACACAGGTGACCGGAGTCACCGTTCAGTGGCCCGACGGTGCGCGTGAACGTTGGACGAGCGCGGCCGTCGACCGCCGCGTGACGCTTCAACGCGGGACTGGGAAATGACGATTCATCAGGGTGAGGATGCCTCGCACAGGGAAAATGACATGAGTTATGGCTCCGGCGCGGAGGTGCGGCATTGAGTGAGCTCGACCGGGCTCGGGACAAGGCGTGGGGGTCGTGGCTCGACAGCTTGCTGAGGGTGCTGACGGCGTGGAACCGCCACCAAGTCTGGAAAATCCTGACCGCTATCGTGGCGATCTGGATCGTCAGCGGCACAGCACTCCACTTCGCGGAGCGTGGCACGAATCCGGCGTTCGAGACGTTGCGCGAGTCCCTCTGGAACGTCTGGGTCACCCTCTTCAGCGGCCTCGAAATCGAGATCAACTCTCGTGTTGGGCGGGTCGTGGTTGCCGCCGTGCTTGTCGTCGGTGTCGCCCTGGCCGGTTTGTTCACGGCCAGCGTGGCGTCGCTCTTGATCGAACGCGCACTAAGGAGTCGTGAAGTGTCTAATCTTGAAATGTCTGGCCATCTGGTACTGTGCAACTGGGCGCCGCGAGCACTGGACTGGATCCGCGAAGTGCACAGCGGTATCGTCACCGACAAGCGGCCAATCGTGATCGTTCACGACACACCCGACGAAGTCGTGCTGCCTGACAAACTGGATGAAGCCGCCTTCAACGACGTCTATATCGTCAAAGGTGACCCAGCCAGCGAAGTGATCCTGCGCCGCGCCAAGGTTGCGCAAGCGCATTCCGTCGTCATCTTGTCGGATGACCACCAGGAGCAGCACGCCGACGGAAAAACCATCGTGTGCTGTATTGCCGTCAAGAACGTTTGCGTGCAAGAGCGCCAGCCAAACATCGTGGCCGAGTGCAAGGATCCGAAATACCGGGCGCACATGCGCAAGGCGGGTGCCGATGAAGTCATCTCGGCCGCCGACTTCGGAGTGCGGCTGATGGCCCGTGCCTCGCTCTTTCATGGCATGACGCGCGTCTATCAAGAGCTGCTATCGGTCCGGCGCGACGCCAACGAGATGTACCTGGTGCCGGTGCCTGCCCAACTTGTCGGGATGGATTTCGTCGCAGCGGCAAACGTGTTTCTGCCCGATCGCACGAATTTGAAGGCCTGCCTTCTCATCGGGCTCTATCGCGGTGAAGCAATGATGCTCAACCCGGTTGGCGGGGAAGCCGGACCGTTGCGCGAAGGCGATGAGCTGATCTTGCTGAGCCAGACTTTGCCGGATCTTTCACGGCTGCAGCCGGCCGGCGCCGCATAGCGAGTTCACTACTGCGGGAACATGCGCTTCAACTCGTCGAGCGATGCTTGCCGGCCGTATTGACCGAGCTGAAACGCTTCCGCGTACTGGATCTTCTGCCCGCGCTCCGCTCCATAAAGCGTGACTAGACGCTCCCGATATTGATCGGCGACGGCGATGTTGCGCTTCTTCACGATGTCGAGCAGGTAGGCCGCGCGCTCGCGGTCGCCTTTTGGGATGTTCGGAATCGTGCGCCCCTGCCATGAGTCCTCGTCCCCGAATTGTGACGGCATGGCGGACACGCACGCCCATTTCTTGTCGGCCACCGCGTCGATTCCAACCACCATCGTTGGGGTGAACGGCTTCGGATCCTGAAAGCCGTCGGAGTAGTACATGAAGACGGGATTCCGCGGCGTGGGCGGCGTGTCTGGCACGAAGAAGGGCGCGACCACGACGACCGCCGAGTCGTCCATCAAGACGCCCGTGTAGCGGTGATCGGGGTGATAGTCGTACGGGCGGTGACCCATGACGATATCGGCCTGCCACTCGCGGATCAGCCTTGCCATGGTCTTGCGGTTGTCGAGCGACGGCGTCAACTCGCCGTCGTGAATGTCCATCACATCGGTTTCGATGCCGAGGATGCGCGCGCACTCTTTCACTTCCGCCTTGCGCCTCTTCGCCAGCGGGCCGCCGGCTGACTCGAAGTGGCCGACGTCGCCGTTGGTCATGGCCACGAACTTGACCTTGGCGCCGGCCGCCGCCCACAGCGCCGCCACGCCGCTCGCTTTCAGCTCCGCATCGTCGGGATGGGCGCCGAAGGCGATGACGCGCAGCGGTTGCGCCTGCGTGGCCGTCACTGTCTCGTCCGACGCCGTGATAACTGAGTAAGCAATGGCAATGGCGAGCAGGCAATAGAGCCGTTTCATAGCAGTCCTCGCAGTTGGGAGTGTCAGCGCCGCTCGATTCTACAGGGATTCGCAGCCACGGGAGAGGACGGAGATCACGGTTTTCACCGCGGAGGCACGGAGCACACGGAGACGCACGGAGGCTGTCGCGTTATTTCGACCAGAGACCGGTCGCGCTTCGCGCGGCGCGACTGGTCCCAGTACGTCGAGTGCGTAGCTGGCCCAGGCCCTATCCCACGAAGATCCGCGTGACCCGCGTCCCGTGAGAGAACATCCGCGATTCGCGATAGACTGCCGTGCCATGAAGACATCCAATCGTGCCGCCGAGCTGACAGCGTTTCTGGTCTGCGTCGGCGCCGTGGCTGGCGCCGCATTTTCGATCCCTGCTACGGTGGGTGAGCAGCAGCCGGCCACGCCGCCTGCCGCGTTTCAGTTTCGCGCCGAGCAGATCGCGAGCGACTTTGGGATCGGCTACGCCGTGACCACTGGCGACGTCAACGGCGATGGCCGGACCGATGTCGTCGCGATCAACGCGACGGACCTCGTCTGGTTCGAGGCTCCAACGTGGCAGAAGCGCGTCATCCTGACCGGAGCGACCCCCCGCGACAATGTCTGCCTGGCGCTTCACGACATCGATCGAGACGGCCGGCTCGACGTGGCGCTCGGCGCCAGCTGGCAACCGACCAATACATCGAGCGGTGGCACGCTCCACTGGGTGAAGCAGGGCGCTCCCGGCGCGGAGTGGGAACTCCACGCGATCGCCGAAGAGCCGACGCTCCACCGTATTCGGTGGGCCGACGTCGATGGTGATGGCAACCGCGAGCTGGTCGTCGCGCCGCTGCATGGCCGCGGGACGAAAGGGCCGGAGTGGCAGGGCCAGGGCGCTCGGTTGCTCGTGTTTACGCCGCCGGCCAACCCGTCACGCGACCCGTGGCCCGTGGAGGTCGCCGACGACACGCTCCACATCGTCCACAACTTCCTGCCGACGAATCTTGACACGGACAAGGCGGACGAGATTCTGACGGCGAGCCGTGAAGGCGTGAACATCCTGAAACGGCGCCCGCAGCAGGCCCCGCAGCAGGCCCCGCAGCAGGCAACGAAGAGCGAGGCCAAGGTCGAAGGCGCGAGCGACGCATGGTCGCGCACGCTCATCGGCGAGGGGGCGCCGGGCGAGATCAAGCTCGGGCGTGTCGCCGGACGGCGGATGATCGCGACCGTCGAGCCGTGGCATGGCAAGTCGGTCGTCATCTACGCGGAGCAGCCGGGGGTGTGGGCGCGCACGGTCATCGAGTCCGAGCTGACCGGCGGCCACGCGCTCGGCTGGGCCGATTTCGACGGCGATGGCAGCGACGAGCTCGCCGTTGGATGGCGCGACCAGAAACCGGGCGTCGCCGTGTACGCGGTCGATCGCGAGGGCGCTCTCAAGTCGAAGCTGATGGTCGACGAGGGCGGGATGGCGACCGAAGATCTGGTGATCGCGGATCTCAACGGCGACAAGCGGCCGGACATCATCGCCTCAGGACGCGCCACGCGCAACGTGAAGATTTACTGGAACGAGACCCAGGCGCGAGGGCGCTGAGGCACGCCGGCTCACGGCGTCATCGAAGCATTGCCAGCCACTCCCTTTCGACGTCGTCCATCGACACGCCGAAGGCCGTCTGGAATCGTTCCTTGATGACCGTCACGCTGTCGGTTCGGCCGCTGATGCGAAAGAACTCGAGGACACGCTCGATGCCGTAGCGATCGATCGTGAAGCGCATGAAAGAACCGGCCTCGCGGTAGCTGAGGACGCTGTCGGCCACGGCACGGAAGCCGGTCGTCGTGATGACGCGCTCGAGCGGAGCAACGAGCGTCCCGAACTGCAAGTACTGGCGGCAGGCGCCGTGGACTTGCTGGCCGTTGAACACCGACTCGAAGTCTCCGGCGGCCGGGTTGGTTTGGAACGCGACCGCGATCCCTTCAGCCGCGCCACGGCCCATTGGTGGAAGGTCTCCTGCCAGGCGGCATCGACGGTGTCGCCCGCCGCGTAGTGGTAACGAAAGCTGGCGCTCTCGCTGGCCACAGGCAGCGGCGGTTGCGAGGGCGTCGCCGGGCCGCCCGATCCGCCGCAGCTGGCCGCCAGTGCGGTCACAGCGAGGATACCGAACGGACCGAGCGCGACCCGATCGAGCCTGTGGTAGTCTGCGCGCATGAGCGTTTCTTCGTTGAGCCCGTCGCCCGCCTCTTCATCTATACGACGATACCGACGATATCGACGATCCAGAGGGCTGACTGCGTCGGTGCTATTGGCGGCGCTGGCTACGGCGGTCCCGCTCGCGGCTCCGACGTCGCCCCAGGCGGCAACCGCGCGTGCGCAACCCGCGCAGACGGCCCTCGATCGATACGTCGCAGCGCCCGATTCGAACTTCTCGTGGAAGGTCGTGCGCGATCTCCAGGCCGAAGGCGTGACGGCGACCCTCCTCGAGATGACGTCGCAGAAATGGCTGACGGAGAAGGAGGTCGAGCGGCCGCTCTGGACGCATTGGATAACCATCGCGCGGCCGGAGAAAGTCACAAGCAACATTGGCTTGCTGTTCATCAGCGGCGGAGCCAGCGATCGGCCGGCGCCGGCACGTCCGCCGGCATGGCTCGCCGAAATCGCGCGCGAGACTGGCACCGTGACCGCCGAACTTCGACTGGTGCCGAACCAGCCGGTGGTCTTCACGGACGATCCGGCGCGGAAACCACGGACCGAGGACGATTTCATCGCCTACACCTGGGACAAGTTCCTCCGCACGGGTGACGAGAAGTGGCCGGCACGCTTGCCGATGACGAAGAGCGCGGTCCGAGCCATGGACGCGGTAACGGCGTTCACCGCGTCGGCCGAAGGCGGGGGCAGCCGGGTCACCCGGTTCGTCGTGTCGGGCGCATCGAAGCGCGGCTGGACGACGTGGACGACCGCTGCCACCGATTCGAGGGTGGTGGCGATCGCCCCGGCGGTCATCGACATGCTGAACGTCGAACCGTCCTTCGTGCACCATTGGCGCGCGTATGGCGCCTGGTCTGATGCCGTCAACGACTACGTCGAGCAGGGGATCATGGACTGGATGGGAACGCCGCAGTTCCGCGCGCTGATGCGGATCGAAGAGCCCTACGAATACCGCGAGCGCCTGACGATGCCCAAGTTCATGGTGAACGCATCAGGCGATCAGTTCTTTCTGCCAGACTCTTCACGCTTCTATTTCGACGAGTTGCGCGGGGAAAAGCTCCTCCGCTACGTGCCGAATTCCTCCCACTCGCTCGACAAGACCGACGCGCTCGAGAGCCTGCACGCGTTCTACTCCATGATCGTCAAGGGGACGCCACGTCCGGAGTTCTCGTGGACCTTCGAAGGAGACGGCTCAATCAAGGTCGTCGCAAAAGACCGTCCGCTGGAGGTGGTCGCTCTGGCAAGCCGTCAACCCGAACGCGAGGAATTTCCGCCACGACGTCATCGGCTCGGCGTACCAGAGCACGCCGTTGACGCTCTCCGGTCCCAACACCTATGTTGCCCGCGTGATGCCGCCCGCCACCGGCTGGACGGCGTTTTTCGTCGAGCTGAAGTACCCAAGCGGCGGGAAGTATCCTCTAAAAGTCACGACCGGGGTTCGCGTGTTGCCGGATACGCTGCCATTTCCGGCGCCGACACCCCGAAAGCCAGGCGGGTCTTCGCAGGTCGGTAAAGACTAGAAGCTATCTCAAGAACAATGCGAGCGAGCGGCAGCGAGTGAGCCTGGCGAGCGGAGCGGGGCGTCGGGGCCCCGCGAGCGAGCCAGTAGGGGCGTCCGAGGGGCAAAGCCCCTCGGAAGACTAGGTAAAGAGGTTGAATGAAAGTCTCGAACCGTTTCGCCACCGTCCTCCTGGCAGCCCTGACCGTCGTCGCGGTTCACGCTGGCTCGCAGGCGCCCACGCAGCCTCCCGCGCCGACCACGCCTGTTCCTCCAGGCGGCGGACGACAAGGACGGGGCGCCGTATTTCCTGCCCAGCAGCGGCCGCCAGGCGATCCGGCCGTAATCGAGCGCGGCAGGTCGATCTACTCCGTAACGTGCAGCGCCTGCCACGGCGGGGATGCCAGAGGCGGACAGCTCGGTGGGCCGAACCTTCTTCGATCGCAGCTGGTGCTGGCCGACCAGGACGGCGAGGCGATCATCCCGGTCATTCAGAAGGGCCGTCCGGACAAGGGCATGCCGCCCATGCCGATCAACGACGCTGATGCCAAGGCGGTGGCGACGTTTCTGCACCACCTGCTCGCATCAGCCGGGAGGCAGGGCTCGCCGCCACCGGTCGACACACCGCCGCCCAATGTGCTCGTCGGCGATGCCGCCGCCGGGCAGACCTACTTCGCAGCGAAGTGCACAACCTGTCACTCGGTCAGCGGAGATCTGAAGGACATCGCCACGCGCGTTCCTGATGCCAAGACTCTCCAGAACCTCTGGGTCTCAGGCGGCGTTGCTTCGGGCCGTGGCGGACGGGGAGGGCGCGGTCGAGGGTCGAGCGGCTCGACGGCCACTGTCACCGTGACGCTCCCATCGGGAGAGAAGGCCGAAGGCCAGCTTCGACGAATCGACGATTTCATCGTGACGCTCGTTCAGGCCGACGGCGCCGAGCGCAGCTTCAGGCGTGAGGGCGACCGACCGAAGGTCGAGGTCCGCGATCCGATGCAAGGTCATCGCGACCTGTTGGCGGTTTACACCGACAAAAACATGCACGACGTAACGGCCTATCTGGTGACCCTGAAATGACGCTCAGAAAACTGCTCCTGGCTGTCTCGGTCCTCCTGGTGCCCGTCTTTCACAGCGCGCAAGGAAAGCTCAGCGCGCAGGGGAAGGGCGTTCCCCCTGCGGAACTGCTCAAGCCGCTCACGGAGTCGTGGCCAACGTATTCCGGCGACTATTCCGGCAAGCGGTACAGCGCCCTCAAGCAAATCAACCGGACGACGGTGAAGAACTTGACGCTCGCGTGGGTGGCGGAGCTGAACGAGGGACCCGGGACGCCCGGCTTCGGCGGTGGCCGCGGCGGCGGTGGTGGTGGCGGTGGCGGCGCACCGGTCATCATCGGCGGAGAGGGCACGGGCGAGTTCATGGCCGGCTCGGGAACGGTCAAGGGTTCCGCGCTCGTTGTCGACGGCACGATCTACGTCACCATGCCAGACAACGCGTGGGCGCTCGATGCGCGCGACGGGCACGAGCTCTGGCACTACTACTGGAAGACACGGGGCGGCACGCATATCGCCAATCGCGGCCTCGGGATGTGGAACAACTACCTGTACATGGAAACCCCCGACAACTACCTGGTGTCGCTCGAGGCCAAGACCGGCAAGGAGCGCTGGCACAAGGTCATCGCCGACTTCAGCCTGCAGTATTTTTCAACGACCGCGCCGATCATCGTCGACAACCACGTGATCGTGGGAACCGGCAACGATCTCGACTCGCCAGGCTTCCTGCAGTCATTCGACGCGGAGAGTGGCGAGCTGCGCTGGAAGTTCTACACCGTGCCGATGAATCCGGGGGACCCCGGGCTTGACACGTGGCCGAGCCTGGACGCGGCGCGGCATGGCGGTGCGCAACCGTGGCTTCCCGGTGCCTACGATCCGGAAACGCGGCTCTACATCATCGGCACTGGCAATCCGACGCCGGCCTATACGCCGGGCCGAGGAGAAGGGGACAACCTCTTCACGTGTTCGCTCGTGGCCGTGAACGTCGACACCGGCAAGATGGCCTGGTACTTCCAGACCTCACCGCACGATATGCACGACTGGGACTCCGCGCAGACGCCTATCCTGATCGACGGCTTGATCAACGGGAAGAAGCGGAAGCTCGTCTCAACGGCGGCGCGCAACGGCTACTTCTTCACGCTCGACCGCGCCACCGGCGAGCACATCGTCACGAGCAAATACGGGAAGGCGACCAACTGGGTCAAGGAGGTCGCCAAGAACGGATCGCTCCGGCGCAATCCGGAGAAGGACCCGACAGTCGGCGGCGCGCTCGTGTCGCCGACGGCGGGCGGTACCATCAACTGGGAGCCCCCCGCGTTCAATCCCGACACGGGCCTCTTCTACGTGTCCGAGCGCAACGGCTACACGCTTTTCTATCTGACCGAGACGGATCCACGGGGCTCGATGGGCCTGGGGGGAGTAGAGCAAGTCGGCGTCGGCTCCGCAGGGAACTACCTGACGGCGATCGACTACAAGACCGGGAAAATAGTATGGCGTCGCCCCTTTCCAAGCGCCGGCGGTGGCGGCGGTGGTGGCGGTGGAGGAGGACTCCTGACCACGGCCGGTGGGCTCGTCTTCGCTGGCGACGCCGGCGGCAACATCGTTGCTTACGACGCGGCGACCGGTGCGCCGCTCTGGCACTCGCACATCGGTAACGTAACAGCGCCGCCGCAGACCTACATGCTCGACGGGCGTCAGTACCTGCTCGTCGCGATCGGCGACAAACTGTACTCGTTCACGTTGTACTGAAGGTTCTCAATTCTTCGTGGCGACGACGATGGGGTGATCCTCCATCGCATGCCTGAAGATGCGCAGCAGCTCCATGCCGACCGCGTCCTGAAAGAGTGGTCCCCGCTTGCCGAGTCCGGCCATCTCGAGCAGGCTCAGCCACAGTTTGCGCGCGGCGCGCAGCGGCCTCGGAGTATCGGCCACTCGCTGCCACTCGGTCCAGCGAGCAAGATCAGCTTCGAAATAGGGCACGACGTACGCGACTGGCTTCAGGCGAACCCGATCGAAGCCGGCCTCATGGCACGCTTTCAGGAATGGCGCGACGAGGACATCCTGTTCCGTGACGCCGAACGACTCGGTGGCGTGGCGGGACGTGTCGGCGTCCGCGTGGCCCCGGCCCGGTTCGGAGAAAAGCACGCGACCGCCACGCTTGAGCACACGATGAATCTCCACCAGTCCGAGCCGCATGTCCGGCACATGGTGGAAGGCGTTGAGGCACACCGCCGCGTCGACGCTCGCCGAACGGAATGGGAGGTGTTCGAGGTCGCCTGCGACGAGCCGTCCCGGACGCGGCAGCCGCTCACGCGCGACGCGGAGCATGTCGGTTGCCAAGTCGACAGCGACGGCGTCCACGTTGAGGCGCTGCAGCCACTCCGAGCACCAACCGCTGCCGGCGCCGAGGTCGAGGATGATTTCGCCAGGCCTTGGCTCGAGGCAGGCGAGCATGACGGCGAAGTCGCGAATCAGCGCCGCGCTTTCGCCAACCATGTCGTGACCGGTTGGCGCAAACGGCTTCGTGCGCTCCCACGGCAGGCTGCCGGCCAGGCGCGCGTAATCCTTCTCGGCCTGCTTCGCGCGGTCCGTAGACGACACGGCGTCATGCTAGCACGGGCAGATCGACTAGCAGCTTTAGCCGGGTAGAGGGCCAATCTCCGATCAACGGGACGCGGATCGCACGGATCGAGCGGATCACCGAAACGGCATCAGATTGACGGTCGCGATTCGGACTGGGCGACCGGCAGCCTGGCGGAGCCAGGCTGGTGAGAAGACCAAGACGGTAGGGATTAGAAGGCCCTGTGTCATGCAGGCCTTCTGATCCCTACCGTCTTGGTCTTCTCACCCGCGCGTCGCGCGGGCGGTCGCGCACGAGGCCCCTCAGCAGTTCGCTTGATCCGCGTCATCTGCGTCCCGTGAAAATCAAATCCACTGCTCTCTCTCTCTCTCTCTCTCTCTCTCTGAGAGAGAGAGAGGTTTCCTTCGTGTTCATCGAGTCATCGTGTTCATCGTCAACCCTGGCCGTCGGCGCGTTCAGCCTGGGAACGATGCGCCGCGACTGGTCGCGACTTGACGAGTTCGGTCCGCAGGCTGACGAGTGTTTTCTGCAGGGACTCTCTGGCGATTCGTTCGACGGTGCCGGTCACGAACGGGCGCAGGAGGACCGGGACGTCGCGGCTGAGGCTCACCGATTCGCACTCGATGAGGACGCCTCCCTTGACCTGCTCGTAGCGCCAATAGGCATTGAGCCGCCAGAGAAAGCCGTGGTCGTTGCCAACCGGCTTCTCGCGCTCCTGCGGCGTGCCCGCGCCTTCGAGTTCGGCGATCTTGGTCGCGACGCTTCGGCTCGACGCTCGCATGTCGTTGATCTGGCGGTACAGCACGTCGTGCTCGGTGTTGTAGGTGACGGTAATAACGCTCTCCCGGCGCAGCTTCATGTAGACACGCAGCCGATCGCCGTCGCGCGAGATCAGACGCGAGCTCAACACGTCGTCGAACGCGTCAGACTCGCGGCCGGCGCGTTGGTTCAGGTACTTGAGCACGTGGTCGAGCGTCACGCCGGGGATGAAGACGGCTCCGGCCCAGTGGTGAATGCGGCCATCGGGAACCGACGGCTCTGGTGCGCCAGGCGCGAAGGACGCGATCCGGACCATCGACACCTGTCCGCTCATGGCCTGTGCGCGCCACCCGGGAGACAGCTTGAACGCGTCGTGCGCGAAGAACGGCTCGCTCGCGGCTGCTCGCCCGTATCGGTCGTCGACTTGACGGCTATACTGCTCCCACGCAGCGATCGCCGCCGCGCTCAGCTCGGCGGTGGCTATCTCGGCTGCAGATGCCGTCGACGGGGCGAGGGGGCCGACGATGCCGAACATGACGAGCATGCCCGCGACAGCCACCGACGTTGTCTTGAACACGAGCACCTCGCTGGCCACGAAGTTGAGCATCGAGCAGACACCGATCGCGACGACGTTGGCGGCGACTGGATCGATGCGGAGCGTGCCGCAGAGGACCGTCATGATCGCGATGTTGCCGAAGAGCGACACCGTGCCGTTCAACAGGTGGAACCGAGCGAGCCGGCGCGCGACCGCCGCGGCGGATGGGCTGGGTCGATCGCGCCAGGTCCAGTGCTGATGCCAGATGAAATTGTGCAGTACGGTGATCTCTACCGCAATCGCTGTCGCCACGAGATAGTGCAGACCACCCCCATGAACCAGAAGCGCAAGCAGGCCGAGCTGGACCCCGACCCCCAACACCCCCACCCCGTTGAACGCCAGCCACCGCCGCGCGAGCCCCTTTGCCGCCATGCCCAGTAAGGCGTAAAAGCGGCGAAAACCAGCTCAGCCAACGATTTCAGGGCCCGAAAGCTGATAGCTTTCCGTTGTGCCCGAGCTTCCAGACATTGCGCTCTATCTCGAAGCGCTCGCTGCGCGCATCGTCGGACAGCCGATCGAGCGGTTACGGCTGGGCAACCCGTTTATTGTCCGCACGATCGAGCCCGCGCCTGCCGATCTCTCGGGCCGCCAGGTTACTGGACTAAAACGGATCGGAAAGCGCATCGTCCTGGTACTTGAAGGCGATCTTTTCATCGTCGTCCATCTGATGATTGCCGGACGGTTGCGGTGGCGGGATCGCGGGGCGGCGATTCCCGGGAAGGTCGGCTTAGCGGCGTTCGATTTTCCTAACGGCTCGATCATTTTCACCGAGGCCGGCTCGAAGCGGCAGGCATCCATTCACCTGATTCGGGGAGAGGCTGCCCTCGCCGCGCTGGACCCCCAGGGGCTGGAGGTCCTCGACGCCGACCTGCCGACGTTTGCGAGCCGGTTGACGCACGAGAATCACACGTTGAAGCGGGCGTTGACCGACCCGCACATTTTCAGCGGCATCGGGAACGCCTACTCTGACGAAATCCTGCACGCGGCGAGGCTGTCGCCGATGAAGACGGTCGCGTCGCTTTCGGATGAGGAGGTCGCGCGACTGTTCGAGTCGACGCGGCGCACGCTCGAGGCGTGGATTGCGCGTCTCCGCGACGAAGCCGCCGGCGAATTTCCCGAGAAGGTCACCGCGTTTCGTGCTGGCATGGCAGTTCATGGCCGCTACGGTCAGCCCTGTCCTGATTGCGGCTCGCCAGTGCAACGGATCGTCTATGCGCGGAACGAGGCCAACTACTGCAGCCGCTGCCAGACCGGCGGCCGGCTGCTCTCGGACCGGGCTCTGTCCCGGCTCCTCAAGGACGACTGGCCGAAAACCCTCGAGGATCTCGAGGCACGCAAGAGCCGCCAGCGCCAGCAGTGACTGCGTGAATGAGGCTCAGGGCTCAGGGCTCAGGCTCAGCAAAACCTTCGAACACTAGCTCGAAGATCTTGCTTGAGCCCGGAGCCTGGAGCAAGAGCCGAGAGCCAAGAGAAGTACCAATGTCCAACGTTTGTCTCGAGTTTGACATAGACAAATGTTTGACGAGCGCCCCGATCCGACCATAGAGTCGTTGGCGTGGCGCGCAAGCCGTCAGGTCCGTCTCCCCGATATCCGATCCGCGCGGTGGCGCGCCTCACCGGACTGAGCCTCGACACGCTGCGAGCGTGGGAGCGCCGTTACCGCGCCGTGACGCCGGTCCGCGACGAGCGCGGCCGGCTCTACTCCGGCGCCGATGTCAAACGTCTGCAACTGCTGGCGGCGGCGGTTGCGCTCGGTCACGCTATCGGCCGGCTGGCAGAGCTCACCGACGCCGAGCTCGAGGCGAAGATTGCCGGGCCGGCGGCAGCGCGCGCGGGTCACGCGGCGGAGGACGTCAGCACGCTGCTCGGGGCACTCCGAAAGTTCGATGCGGCGGGGGTGGAACGGGAACTCGACCGGCTCTCGCTTGCGCTCAAGCCGCGCGACCTCGTCCACCGGGTCATCTTCCCCTTTCTCAAGGAGGTCGGCGACGAGGTCCACGCCGAACGCCTCAATATCGCTCAGGAGCACCTGCTATCAGCCGCCGTGCGCAATCTCCTCGGAGCGATGGTGCGAATGTACTCGAAGAACGAAGTGTCCCGACGGCTGCTGTTTGCGACACCGTCAGGCGAACGCCACGAGTTCGGAGTACTTGCGGCGGCGATGCTCGCGGCGGCAGGGGGCCTTGGCGTCGTCTACCTCGGAGCCGACGTGCCGGCGCGACTGGTCGTCGACTCGGCGGCGCGAAGCGGCGTCGATGTCGTTGTGCTGGGCATCATCTACTCGGGCTCGACCCGCGAGTTGCGCCGGCAGGTCGACTACATCGCCGACCACTTGCCGGGCCGCCAGGAACTCTGGGTTGGGGGCACGCTCACGCCCGACCTCGATCGCCCGCTGGCCGGCCAGCAGATTGTCCGGCTCCAGGATTTTGACGCGCTCGAACGTCAGCTCTTGCGGATCGGAGCCCGGTTCTAGGGAACGTTGAGCGACTCGCGGACTCACAGCCCCACGCGGCGTACACTGGCAAAGCCTCTCACCGCTGAGGGCGCAGAGTTCGCTGAGAAACCAACCTTCTTGGCTCTGCGTCCTCGGCGTCCTTGTATGTTCAGTATGAATTGAATGATGGCTGTGGAAATGTGGGAATCTCGGTTTGTGAGATTTCCACATTTCCATAGCCTGGAAACTTCCGGGACGCCGGGAGAGGGCCTCGGTGACACTGGTCGGCGGATTGGCTGCTAGCCCGGCGCAGAGAGGAGTGCCCGGGGCCCGTTGTGTGACGTCGGACAGATCGGACGGTCTCGAATGCCGCTCCTGCGGAGCTGAGCATGAATGCACAAGGCTGATCAGCACACGACGTCGCGGAGCACGGAGGAATCGATGGCATACGCGTATCTCGGGATTGACATCGCCAAGCGGAAGTACGATGTGGCGCTCCGGTTGCCAGACGCGCGCGTGCGGGTGAAAGCCTTTGCCAATGACGCCGCGGGCCACGCCGCGCTGCGGAGCTGGATCGCGCGCTACCACGCAGGCCCGGTGCACGCGTGTCTGGAGGCCACGGGTACCTATGGCGACGGAGTGGCAGAGACCCTCGCGGATGCAGGCCTCGTGGTCAGTGTGGTCAATCCCGCGATCATCGAGGCGTATGCGCGCAGTTGTCTGACCCGCACCAAAACCGACCCGACGGATGCCCGGCTGATTGCGCAGTTCTGTGCGACGCAGCAGCCGCGGCCATGGGTACCTCTGCCGCCAGAGGTGCGCGCACTGCAGGCCCTTGTGCGCCGGCTCGACGCGCTCGAGGGGATGCGCACGCAAGAGCGCAACCGGCTCGCCGCCGACCCGTCGGCCGAGGTGCGCGATTCTCTCACGCATGTGATTGCACTCCTCGAAGCGGAGATGGAGGCCGTTCGGCTGCGCATCCGCGCGCATGTCGATCAGCACCCGCACCTGCGCCAGCAACGCGACCTCCTGACGTCGATTCCGGGGATCGGCGACGCGACGGCCGCGGTGCTGCTCGCCGAATTCGGTTCGATGGGCCGCTTCCGCCAGGCCCGCGCGGCGGCGGCCTTTGCGGGCGTCGTGCCACGCGAGGGTCGCTCTGGAACCTCCCTGCGCCGTCGCCCGCGCCTCTCGAAGCTCGGCGCCCCGGCGATTCGCAAGGCTCTGTATTTTCCGGCGCTCACTGCCTTGCGCTGTAACCCGATCGCGCAGCGGCTGCAGGCGCGGCTACTCGCCGACGGCAAACACCGGATGCTCATCGTGGGCGCGGTGATGCGCAAACTCGTCCACCTGGCCTTCGGGGTGCTCAAGACGGGCCAACCCTTTCGACCAGACTTCGCGCAGACCCGTTGACTTGCAACACGGTCTCTCTGCGGTGGAAGGCTTTTTCGGGCTGAGGAAAGGTCGACTGTGGACTTAGCCCGCCGGCTTAGCCCTTAACACGCCTACTTGAACCAGCAACCCCGTGAAATCCAGGATCCGCCGCTCGTGCACGATCTTGCCCTTCTCGAGGCGATAGATGAAGGCGCCGGCCACTTCGATCCGCCGGCCGGTTGGCGGCATCCCGAAGAACTCGCCAGCATGACTGCCGGTGATCCGGCAGAGCAGGCAGACGCGGTTGTCGTCGACGAGCAGATCTTCGGTCGCGAACACGAGATCGGGAAACGCCGTAAACCAGACGCGGTAAATTCGCTCGATCTCGACGGTCCCCTCGAGGACGCCGCCTGTCGGGCTGACGACGACGCCATCGGGCGCGTGGTCGGCGGTCAGCGTTTGGGCATCGCGCGCCTCCCACGCCGCCTCGCGCCGGTTGAACAAGGCGAAGATTTCGTCGCGCGTCATGTTCTCGTTTTCCTCGGTTCCAGACCGCCTAGCCCGGGGATTGACGCTACTATAGGCCTCTGCAGGTTAATGAACAAGGTACGGGGGGAAGCCCGATGAACATCCTTCTCTTCTCGATGCCCGACTCTTTCGAGCACACGGCGACGGTGACGATGCGGATGCCAAACGGGGCGCTCGCGTCGCTGGCTGGCAACGTGGATGGGCACCACCGGGTCGCGATTGCCGACCTGATTCTGGTGCCGCGGCAGGTGCGTGAGACGGTCGAGCGCCTGATGCGCGAGTTCGACCCCGACGTGGTCGGTCTGTCCGTGATGACGTTCCAGCGTGGAACCGCCCGGAAGATCGTCTCGCTCGTACGCGCCCTCAAGCCCACCGTCACCATTGTCGTCGGCGGCTACGACCCGAGCCTGGCGTCCGACGTCTACGAGGACCCCGCCTGGGACGTCGACGTTATCGTGCGCGGCGAGGGCGATCTGACGTTTCGCGATCTCGTGCGTGCGCTCGAGGCAGGTCGCGACCTGCGCGGAGTCGCCGGATTGTCCTACCGTCAGGGCGCAGCCTTCGTCCGCAACCCGGACCGCCGAGTCAGCAGCTTGTCGGGACAGGACGTCGCGTTGCCGAACCGCGCTGCTCGAGTGCTCACGGGCTACACCTTCATCGGCCGGCCGATCGACGTCGTTGAAACCTCGCGCGGCTGCACGTACGACTGCAGTTTCTGCTCGATCATCGAGATGCGCGGCCGGAACTTCCACACCTGGTCGGTCGACCGGGTCCTCGCCGACATCGCCGACGCGCGCGCCCGGGGCGCGCGTGCCATCTTCATCGTCGACGACAACATCACGCTGAATGTCGCCCGGTTCGAGGCGCTCTGCCGGGCCATTGTCGCTGCGGGCTTTCACGATATCGACTACCTGGTCCAGGCGATGACCTCCTCGATCGCATCGCATGGCGAAACGCTCGCGCCGCTGATGCGCGCCGCGGGGTTTCGGTATGTCTTCCTGGGGATCGAGAACATCCTCGACGAGGATCTCGCGTTCCTCAAGGCCAGCGCGAAGAACGCGCGCCGTCAGGGCGGCCGCACGGTCGGCAACGCGACGACGGCGGCGATCGAGCAGCTGCATCGGCACGGCATGTATGTCGTCGGCGGACTGATCGTCGGGAATCCCGGCGACACTCGCGAGTCGATCGAAACCAACCTTGCGTTCGCGCGCGATTATGTCGACTGGCCCTACATCCAGCATCCCACGCCTTACCCTGGAACGCCGATGACCCGCGACTTCCGGGAACGCGATCTCATCGTCAGCGACGATGTCGATGAGTACGATGGCACCACCGCGGTCGTGCGAAGCGAGCATCTCGACGCGTCAGAGATTGAATTCATGCGCTGGCGGGCGGAACGATGGATGAAGCTGAAGCATTTGTGGCCTGTCCTGGTGCACAGCCCCTGGTTCGTGCTCCGTCACGGGCATGAGATGCTCGCCCACACGTTTCGCGGCGTGTCATGGCGGTCGCTGCTGGGGCTCGAGGACGAGCACGACGTCTTCGTGCGATACAAGGACATCAGGCGGATGGAAAGGCGTTACTTGTAACGAGGGGAGAAGTGGGAAGTATGAAGTGCGAAGGAAGTCTGAAGTGGGTCGTCGCCCTTATCCTCGCCTCTGGCGTCGAGGCGTTTGCCCAGGCGCCGCACCACCAGCACTACGGGCGAACCGCTGCGACGCACCAGGCGGGACCTGGAGGTGTGCTTGCGCCGCAGTTGCAGAAGCTCGGCACACATACCTTCAAAGTCACGACCAAATCGGCGCGCGCGCAGTTGTTCGTCAATCAGGGCCTCAACCTCGCGTATGGGTTCAATCACGCTGAAGCGGGCCGCGCGTTTGCGGAAGCTGCGCGTCTCGACCCGGCGTGCGCGATGGCCTACTGGGGCCAGGCGCTTGTCCTTGGCCCGAACATCAACGCCGCGATGGCCCCGGAAGACGAACCAAAAGCGCTCGCGCTCGTCCAGAAGGCGCAGTCGCTCGCACGCGGCGTGACCGCGCGCGAGCGGGCTTACATCGACGCGCTCGCCACACGCTACACCGGCAAGGCCGACGGACGTCAGGCCGCCGACCGGGCCTTTGCCGATGCGATGCGCGCGCTCACGAAGAAATACCCGCGCGATCTCGATGCCGCGACGATTTTTGCCGAGTCGCTCATGGACCTGCGGCCGTGGAACTACTGGACGCGGGACGGGGAACCACAGGAGGGGACCGGGGAGACCGTGGCCACCCTCGAGCGCGTGATCGCATCGAATCCGAAACATCCCGGCGCGCTTCACTACTGGATTCACGTGTGGGAGCCGACCAAAAATCCTGAGCGGGCCGAGAAGGAAGCCGACCGGCTGCTGCCGCTGATGCCTGGCGCCGGCCATATTGTCCACATGCCCGCGCATATCTACTTGCGGGTCGGACGCTACGCCGATGTCGTCAGCTCGAATCAGTTGGCAATGGCGGCCGACGAGGACTACATCGCGCAATGCCGCGCGCAGGGTTTGTACCCGCTCAGCTACTATCCGCACAATATTCACTTCGTGTGGCTCGGCTCGACGATGTCCGGTCAGCGCCGCCTAGCCGTCGAGTCGGCCCGGAAGGCCGCGGCGTCAGTGGCGCCCGCGACGCCCGAGCAGCTCCCGTTCGTTCAGGGATTCCTGGTCGTGCCGTACTACGCGCTCGTGCGATTCGGCCGATGGGACGAGATCCTCGCCGAGCCGAAGCCTTCTCACGACTCGCTCTTCACCCGCGCGATCTGGCACTTCGCGCGCGGGTCGGCGTTTGCCGCAACTGGTCAGGCCGACAGGGCGGTGCAGGAACGCGAGGCGCTTCAGGTCATCGCCGCGGACCCTGCGCTGGCGAAAATGCCGCCGTTTTCGCTCAATCCGCCCGACAAGATCGTTGCGATCGCTCTCGAAGTGCTGAACGGAGATATCGCTGCCCGCCAGAAGCAGTACGACACGGCCATCGCGCATTTCGATCGCGCCGCGCGGCTCGAGGACGGCCTGATTTACACCGAGCCCCCCGATTGGCACGCGCCGGTCCGCCACTGGCTCGGTGCGACCCTCCTCGACGCCGGCCGCCCTGCGGAAGCCGAGGTCGAGTACTGGGAGGATCTCAAGAAGAATCCCGACAACGGGTGGGCCCTCGCCGGGCTGCACCAGGCGCTGGTGGCGCAAGGTAAGAAGGAAGACGCGACGCTCGTCGAGCAGCGGCTCAAGAAGGCCTGGTCGCGCGCCGACGTGACGCTGACGTCCTCGCGATTCTGACGTGAGACGCGAGCTCGATGACCTAGTTTCGTCGTGGCGTCAAGAAGCGGACGCGGTGGCAGGCGGTCCTCGTCGTCGCCGCACTGGCAAGCGCGGCGTTGGCTGGACTCCGAGCCGCGCAGGTCGCGCCATACGATCTCGTGCTTCGCAATGCGCGGATCGTGGACGGCACCGGCAGTCCGTGGTTCCGTGCCGACATAGGGATTCGCGGCGACACGATCGCCCGTATCGCGCCGTCGATTGATGGGCCGGCTTCACGAACGATTGATGTCGGCCAGCAGGTCGTGGCACCCGGATTCATCGACATCCATTCGCACGCGGCCCGCGGCATCTTCGAAATCCCGACGGCCGATAACTATGTCAGACAGGGAGTGACGACGCTCCTCGCAGGACCCGATGGCTCTTCCCCCGTCCCAGTCGCTCCGTTTCTGGCGAAGCTTCAGGCGCTGCACACGTCCGTCAACATCGGGACGTTCATCGGCCAGGGCTCGATTCGGTCCGAGGTGATCGGCGAAGTCAATCGCACTGCGACAGACGACGAACTGCAGAAGATGCGCGGGCTCGTCGAGCAGGGGATGAAGGACGGGGCGTTCGGTCTCAGCACGGGTCTCTTTTACGTGCCTGGCACGTTTACGCCGACTGACGAGGTCGTCGAATTGGCCAAGGTTGCCGGTCGGTTCGGCGGCATCCACGTCTCCCACATGCGCGATGAAACAGCCGGGGTGCTCGATAGCGTCAACGAGACGATCGCTATCGGTGAACGCGGTGGTCTGCCGACCCAGGTCACCCACCACAAGATCATCGGTCGTCCGAACTGGGGGAAGAGCACCGAGACGCTGCAGGCCGTCGATCGTGCGCGGGCGCGCGGCGTCGACGTCACCATCGACGCGTATCCGTACACGGCCTCGAGCACGAGCATCCAGGGCGCGCTCCTGCCAGCGTGGGCGCAGGAGGGCGGTCGCAAGCAGATGCTGGCCCGTCTCGGAGACGTGGGAACGCGCGCGAAGGTCAAGGCGGAGATCGTCCGCATCATCCAGAATGAGCGTGGCGGTGGCGATCCCCGGAACATCGTCATCGCCGCCTGTGACTGGGATGCATCGCTGGCCGGCAAGAATCTCGGCGAGATCGCGCGGAGCCCTGGCCCAGTCGGCCAAGGGCCGGCGGTGGACAAAGAACCGATCGTTGGCCAAGCCGCGGACGCAGCGCTGTGGATTGTCGAACGCGGCGGCTGCCAGGCGGTGTTTCACGCGATTGGCGAGGAAGATCTCGAACGGATCCTTCGCCACCCCGCTACGATGATTGCGTCGGACGGCGAGATCCCGACCTTCGGCGTTGCCAGTCCCCATCCGCGCAGCTACGGTACCTTCGCCCGCGTGCTGGCGGTGTACGCGCGTGACCGCCAGGTTGTGACGCTCGAGGACGCGATTCGAAAGATGACCGCGTTTCCCGCCGCGCGGCTCGGACTCGCCGACCGGGGGATCGTACGGCCGGGGCTGAAGGCCGATCTGGTCGTGTTCGATCCAGCGAAGATTGTCGATCGCGCCACATTCGAGCGGCCGCACCAGTACGCGGCAGGATTCTCGCACGTCATCACGAATGGCCAGGTCGTGTTCGAGGGCGGCGTGATGACCGCGGCGCGGCCAGGGGCGGTGCTCTACGGAAGCGGGCGCGGCAACGGGCGATGACGTGTTCAGTCTGTCGATTCGTAGCGGTGCGTAACCGAGGGTTCGGCTACAAGCTTCTCGCCACCTCGAAGACCTCGACCATGCAGAAGGAACTGCAAGGCGCCGCAGACGAAGGATTCCACTATCGAGGCCAGACCGTGTTCAAGTCGGCCTTCGGAGGCGAAGAGGTCGTCTGTATTCTCGAACGGGACGGCGCCGCTCCGAAGGCCAGTGTTGACTACCGTCTCGTCGCGACGTCGAAGACCGCCACGCTCCAGAAGGAGCTGGCGCAGGTCGGCGCCTCCGGCTATCAACTTGTTGGCATGACGGTTGGCAAGACCGCGCTCGGCGGCAACGAGCTCGTCGCCATCACGCGCCGCGTGACGGAGCAATGACCGGGTACAATGCTTGAGCGCACTATGCAGATCAGAATTACGTATTGCGGCCGGTGAAACTATCTGCCACGGGCCTCCAGTCTGGGGGCCAGGTTGTTGGGTGAGCTGGGCATCGAGCCGGAGCTCGTCAGGGGCGATCGTGGTGTGTTCGACGTCACCGTCGACGGCGCGCTCGTATTTTCGAAGCACAAGGCCGGCCGCTTTCCTGACGAAGCGGCGCTCGTCGAGAGCATCCGTGGCCTCGAGCGACGATGATCGGTACTGGCGCAGCGCCAATGCATTGGACTGAAATCGCCGAGCGGCGTGTCGGCGCCGGCACCGGGGATGTGGCGATCTTCGACCTGCACGGGCAGATGACGCTCTCGGGCGAAGAAGAACCCCGGCTGCTCCTCGCGATCCGCGCCGCCGTACAGAATGGCGCCAGACACGTCCTTCTCAACCTGACGCACGTGTCGTATGTGGACAGTACCGGCATCGGGGAGATCGTCGGCGCCTGCACCCGCGTCGCACGCCACGGCGGCAGCCTGAAGCTCGTCGGCGTCGGGTCGAGGATTCAAGAGCTGCTCGACACGACCAATATCGACACGGTCATCCCGTCGTTTCCCGACGAAGCGTCCGCGCTCACAGCGTTTGATGCCGGCACCTGATCGGCAAACCGTTCCTGGGATTGGCGCGAAGTATCGTACAAGAGGCGCGCGAGCGAACATGATTTCTTTCATCGTGCCGGCGTACAACGAAGAGCTCCTCATCGGCCGCGCGCTGGCCGGCATTCATCTGGCGGCCAGTGAGCTCGCCCGTCCCTACGAAGTCATCGTTGTCGACGATGGCTCGACGGACCGGACGGCGACGCTGGCGGAAGCGTGCGGCGCGCGGGTCGTCAACGTGCATCACCGCCAGATCGCTCGGGTGCGTAACGCCGGCGCGCGCGTGGCGGTCGGCGACATCCTGGTGTTTGTCGACGCCGATACTGTCATCACGGCCTCGACGCTCCGCGCGACGTTGGACGCGCTCGGTCGGGGCGCGGTGGGAGGCGGTGCGAGGCTGCGGTTGGATGGGCCGATTCCCTGGCATGGCTGGTTGCTCCTCTGGCTGGTCCAGGCGGGCATGCGGTTGGGGCGGTTCGCGGCGGGGTGTTATGTGTTCTGCACCCGCGAGGCGTTCGCCGCGGTCGGCGGCTTCGACGAGCGGCTGTTCGCTACCGAAGAGATTGCCTTCAGCCGGGCGCTCGCGCGGCAGGGACGCGTCGTCATCCTCCGCGAGACGGTCGAAAGCTCGGGGCGCAAGCTGCGCACGTTCTCGGGTTGGGAGATCCTGCGGCTGCTCTCGGCCGTCGCTTTCCTCGGTTCGGGCGTCTTGCGTCGCCGCGACGGGCTCGAGCTGTGGTACGGACAGCGCCGGATCGATCCTGAGTCGGAGGCGCCACGCCGCGGATTCCACTCACCAACCCAGCCGCAGGTCGATTGATCATGGCAGGTATCGACGACTGGCTGTCAGTGGCGCGCGCCGATGATCCTGATGACGTCCGCGAGCGCATCCTGACCGGCTATCGGGACGGCAAGCCGTTTACGCCCTACGTTCCGACGCTCGCGATGCCGGTGTCCGTGAACACGGTCCTCGACTTCGGATGCGGTCTCGGCCGCAACTTTCCCTACTTGACGTCGATCGCGCGAGAGGTCGTCGGCTTCGATCTGCCGCCGATGATCGAGCGATGCCGGACGGTCGGGATTCATCCAGTCGCGTGCTTGACGAGCGACTGGCCCGAGGTCCTGACCCGCCGTTTCGATCTGATTGTCGCCACGCTCGTCCTGCAGCACGTCGAGACCGCGGCGTGCCGCGCGTACCTGGAGGACTTCGCGCGGCTGGCGCCGGTGAGTTACGTCCTGACGCGCGTCCGTAGCGACTTCGGCGTCAACGTCCTGCAGCTCGTCTCGGACACGGGCCTCTTCGACGCCGGCGAGTGCGTGGAAGTCGAGCACGATCCCGGGACGCACCAGCTGCGCGTGCTGGGCCGGGAGGCGTTCGACACGCTTCGCACCGCTGAAGATGGCGGGCACTATGAAGTGCTGCTGCGGTCACGCGTGTGGAGCCGACGGGATTGACGGAGAGGACGGAGGCCACGGAGTTCACCGCGAAGGAACGGAGTGAACGGGGACGCACGGAGAGAACGAGCTAGTTTGCAGGCAACAGAGACTGTTTGCACCGCGCGTAGCGCGGTTGGGTTGATGTGAGGGACGGGATCGCAAGGACCTCAAGCGTCCCAGGTGGTCCTTGCG
The DNA here is from genome assembly GCA_963773005.1 of uncultured Acidobacteriota bacterium. Classification (GTDB taxonomy): domain Bacteria; phylum Acidobacteriota; class Vicinamibacteria; order Vicinamibacterales; family 2-12-FULL-66-21; genus DATBJJ01. The sequence goes on along the minus strand of CAVYZR010000003.1, from coordinate 950,394 downwards.
ATCCCGTCCCTCACATCAACCCCTACGCCGGCCTTTCGGCCGGCGTGCAAGCAGTCCGCAGGCGTGACGGCCTCCGCGCGTCTCCCACTGGATTCAGCTCCGTTGCTCCGCGGTGAACCCGTTATCTCCGTCCCCTCCCTTTTCCACCATTGTTCTTCCGCGGTTTTCGCTTGCTGCTCGAAGCGCGATACGGCGCGAGCAACGTCTCCAGATCGGCCCGCACCCACGCCTCGGCCGTGCCCTCGCGAAAGATCGCCCAGCTGATGAGTGACCCGCCGGCCATCGCGCTGATCGCGCGGGCCAGACCGCGGGTGTCGCAGGGGACGATTTCCCACTTCTTGACGGCCTCGTCGAGCAGCGCCTTGTAGCCATCCTCAGTGCGGCGTGACAGCACCAGCATGTGCCGGTGAAACTCGGGATCGCTGACGTCAATCTGCAGGAACGCCAGATGGTTGGCCATCTCCTCGGCGCTCTTCGTGCCCTGCGACATCATCGTCGCGCCGGCGAGGACCGCCGCGAGCGGTGACGGGCAGTCGAGGCGCAGCATCTCGAAGCAGGCGTCGACGCCGTCGACGGCGCTTGCCCAGAGCGCGAGCATCAGCCCCCGCTTGGAACCGAACCGTTGCACGAGCGTCGCTGGCGACAGTCCCGCCTCCTTGGCGACTTCGGCCAGCGTCAGGCGGGCGGGGCCGAGGCGCGACATGGCGCTCTGGGCGGCGGTCAGGATCTGCTCGTCGGGGACGGTACGGGGCCGCGGGCTCATGCTTGACAGATAAGTAAATGACGGTTTAGTTTAAGCGACAAGTAAATGAACAGTCGTTTATTAATTCCAGCGCCAGGAGAACAGCCATGCCTGCGAAACAGCCATTGGCCGGACAGGTCGCGCTCGTCGCCGGCGCCACGCGGGGGGCCGGCCGCGGCATCGCGCGGGGCCTCGGCGAGGCCGGCGCCACCGTCTATTGCACCGGGCGAAGCGTTGAGGGCCACCGCTCGCCCTACAACCGGCCCGAAACCATCGACGAGACCGCTCGGATGGTGACGGCGGCCGGCGGCACTGGCATCGCCGTACGCGTCGACCATACGGTCGAGCTCGAGGTCGAGGCGGTGTTCGCGCGCGTCGCCCGTGACCACGGCCGCCTCGATGTGCTGGTCAACAGCATCGCCGGCGAGGACCCCCTGCTCGGTGGATGGGGAGGCTTCTGGCAGACCGATTTCACCCACGGCGCCGACGCCCTGCGCCAGTCGATCCTCTCGCACCTCATCACCGCCAAGCATGCGGCGCCCTACATGCGCAAACGCCGCCGCGGTCTCATCGTCGAGGTCACGGAGGGCGACACGGTGTTTGGCGGCGGCGGTAACGCGCTCACGGACGTCGTCAAGAGCTCGCTCAAGGGTTTCGCTGCGCGCATGGCTGGCGAACTGCGCACGCATCGCATCGCCGCCGTCTCCATTACGCCGGGGTTCCTGCGATCCGAGTCGATGCTGGATCACTTCGGCGTCACGGAGGCCAACTGGCGTGACGCCGGGAAAAAGGATCCGAATTTTCTCGAATCCGAATCGCCGCTGTTTGTTGGCCGGGCAGTGGCTGCGCTCGCCGCCGATCCGAACATCCTCGAGCGCTCGGGGGACATCCTGAGCTCGTGGGAACTCGCGCGTGACTACGGCTTCACGGACTACGATGGCCGACACCCGGACTGGGGTGTGCTGTTCGGCAAGATCGCGCCCGCGATCGGTTTCCTGGAGCCATTCCGGCGACATCGTGCCTTCCTCGATCGGATGATCCGGCGAATGGACAGGACCCTCGAAGTTGCCGAAGCCACGGTCGCGGCGGCACCAGCGACAGCCGCTCGGCCCAAGAAGGCAGGGAAGGCCCGTCGCAAGGATTCGCGTTAACCCATATCCGTGTACTCCGTGTATTCCGTGGCGTGTATTCCGTGGCGTGTATTCCGTGGCCGAATTTCCTGGCTGGATTCCGTGGCACTAGTCTACGGTCACGATTGGCGTCCGCGTGTCCGTATAGATGGCCGTGATGCGCCCGTTCTGCAGTTCGAGCGCCGAGGCTCGGCCATTCTTGAAGAATGTCGTCAGCATCCCGGTGTCGATCAGGATCAGCCGGTTGGAGAATCGCGACACGATCCGTCCCGTGCTCGAGGGCGTGTGCCCGGTCACGAAGCGCTCCACTCCATACTTCGTCAAGATCGGGGTCAGCTGCGTGTCGATGGTTTCCTGGTTCTCGGGCCAGAGCGCGAAGCCGCGGAACCAGAGCGGGCCCTCCGGCTCGAAGAGTGATGATTTGCCGACGGCGAGCAGCGCCTGCAATTTCTCCACGAACTCGCGGGTGACGTGATCGCCGGGCTGCGCGTTGGGGTTGGCCTGGAGCGCGGCCGCGATGCGCTGCAACTCCGCCACGGCGGCTTCGACAGCTTCCGGGAGCGTGCAGAACGCCGGCACGATCTGCGCTTTCACCATCAGCGCCTTGGTGTCGTCCCAGGCTGCGATCTCGCGCGCGGCCGTGCGGTTGATGTCGTCGAAGGTCGCCGCCATGTCGGCGCGGACCCCCGCGTGCATGAACGCCGTGCCACTCTCGGTCGTGACGACCTTGTGCGATCGCAGCCAGCGTCCGTACTTGCCGCGCGGGCCGAGCGCCTCCACGTACTCGAGGAAGCCTGGCGGGTGGCTGGCCAGCCAGGCCTCGCGCGCCGGGGCTTCGCCGGGTGTCGCGCGTTCTTTGACGAGCTTGGCGTAGTCGTCGAACGCGCGTTGACGACGAGATTCCGACCGGCCATCGGCGAACGCGGCGTAGCTCGCTGGCGAGACATCCCTGAATTCGTGGAGGAGGTTCATGACCTCGTGGTTGCCGAGGAGCGCTTCGACACGACCGCCCGCGCGCCGCGCCTCTTCTTCGAGACGCATCAGCAGGTCGAGCGCTTCACGCACCTTGGCCCCACGGTCGAAGATGTCTCCGGTCTGCACCAGGACGGTGGTGCCTCCGATCCACTGACGCTTGGCGTCGACGAGGCCCGCGGTCTGCAGGATCTCGACGAACTGATCGAAGGCGCCATGCACGTCGCCGATGGCAACCACTCGCGGCCCCGCCGCCTTGGCCGGCTGAGGCACGGGGACATGAATGGCGGCCGGCGACAGCCCAAGCGGTGTCCCGAGCGTCGAGGCGAAGAGTGCTCCAGCCAGGGCGATTGCAACGCGGCAAAGGACCATGCCGGAATCATACCGCCTGCGTGAAGCGTGATAGCATCACGCTTTGCCCGGGCGGCCCGGGCAGGCGATGGGCGGGCAGGCGAGAGCCCCGCGCAGAGAGTGACGACCGCCTACAGCCCGGGCCAAATACGACATCATCCGACAGGTGCTTCGATGACCCCGCGACGGTATATGCCCGCGCTGCTGTTGCTTTTTGTCGCCAGCGGCTGCGCGGCCCTCATTTACGAAATCGTCTGGTTCCAGCTGCTACAGCTCGTTATTGGCTCGTCGGCGGTGTCGCTGGCAGTCCTCCTCGGCACCTTCATGGGCGGTATGTGTCTCGGCAGCTTCCTGTTGCCTCGATACATTTCGGCGCGCGAGCACCCGCTGCGGGTGTATGCGTACCTCGAGATCGCCATCGGCGTGCTCGGCCTGTTGATCCTCTTCGGCGTGCCGCTGTTTGCGAACGTCTACACGGCCTGGGGCGGATCCGGCCCGGTGGGTCTCGTCTTTCGCGCCATTGCGGCCAGCATCTGCCTCCTCCCGCCGACGATTCTGATGGGTGCCACGCTGCCGGCGATGTCGCGCTGGGTCGAGACCAGCCCGCAAGGCGTCGCCTGGCTCGGCTACTTCTACGGAGGCAACACCGGCGGCGCGGTGATCGGGAGCCTGCTCGCCGGCTTCTATCTGCTCCGCGTCTTCGACATGGCGACGGCAACCTACGTCGCGGTGGCGCTCAACCTTCTCGTCGGAGGACTGGCTCTCCTCATCGCTGGCGCGACGCCGTACGAGGCCGGCGCCGGCGGGCGGGACGAGGTCAAGCCGGCGGCCGGTTCGTGGGCCGTCTACGTCGCGATCGCGCTCTCCGGCATGACCGCGCTCGCCTCGCAGGTCATCTGGACGCGGACGCTGTCGCTGCTCTTCGGCGCCACCGTCTACACGTTCTCGCTCATCCTCGCCGTGTTTCTTTTCGGGATCGGCATCGGCAGCAGCCTCGGTTCGGTGATGGCCCGGGGCGTGGAGCGTCCGCGGCTGGCGCTCGGCTGGGTCCAGATGCTCCTCTGCGGTGCGATTGCCTGGGCCGCATACACGCTGGCGCTCTCCCTGCCGTTCTGGCCGATCGATCCGTCGATTGCGACGAGCCCGTGGTACAACTTTCCGCTCGATCTCGCCCGCGCCTTCTGGGTAGTGCTGCCAGCGTCCATTCTCTGGGGCGCGAGCTTCCCGCTCGCCCTGGCCTCGGTCGCCACCAAAGGGCAGGATCCGGGCCGGCTGGTTGGCGGCGTCTACGCCGCCAACACCGTCGGCGCGATCGTCGGCGCCATCGGTGGCAGCCTGCTGATGGTCACGTGGCTCGGCACGCAACATTCGCAGCAAGCGCTCATCATCCTCTCCGGACTCGCGGCGCTTCTCGTGCTCGAGCCGCTCCAGTCGAATACTGAAACGAGTGGCGCCCGCTCATCGTGGGCCGGGATGATTCCGATTGTGCTCGGCGCGGTCGTCGCGGCACTCCTGGCGCGCAACGTCCCGCCGATTCCCAAGCTGCTTGTCGCCTACGGCCGCTACGCGGCAACCCGCGCTCAGCAGAATATCGACGTCATCTACATGGGCGAAGGCTGGAACGCCTCGGTCGCGGTCACGCGGCTCCCCGGCGGCGTCCTCAACTACCACAACGCCGGTAAGGTCCAGGCCTCGAGCGAGCCGCAGGACATGCGCCTGCAGCGCATGCTCGGCCACATGACGACGCTCATCCCGAAGAGTCCGAAAAAGGTCCTCGTGATCGGTTGCGGCGCTGGAGTGACCGCCGGTGCAGTCTCGATTGACCCTTACCTCGAACACGAGACGATCGCCGAGATCGAACCGCTGGTGCCAAGAGTGGTCTCGACGTACTTCTCCCAGCACAACTTCAGCGTCATCACCAACCCGAAGGTGCACGTCCAGCTCGACGACGCTCGCCATTACCTGATGACGACCAACGAAATGTTCGACGCGATTACCTCCGACCCGCTGGATCCCTGGGTCAAGGGCGCGGCGATGCTGTACACCAGGGAGTTTTTCGAAATCGTCAAGTCGCATTTGAATCCCGGCGGCGTCGTGACGCTCTTCGTGCAGCTCTACGAGAGCAACACCGCGGCGGTGAAGAGCGAGATTGCGACCTTCATGGAAGCGTTTCCTAACGGCGTCATCTGGGGCAACACCCAGGATGGCCGTGGCTACGATCTCGTCCTGATGGGAACGGTCGAACCGCTGCAGATCAACGTCGATGAGATTCAGGCGAAGCTGAGCCGTCCGGAGTACGCGCCGGTCGCCAAGTCGCTCAGCGAAGTCGGGATCTATTCCGCGATCGACCTGTTTGCCAACTATGCCGGACGGGGCAGCGAAATGCGCGCCTGGACGGCCGATGCCCTGATCAACCGCGATCGCAATCTCAAGCTGCAATACCTCGCGGGCCTGGGACTCAACCTCTATCAGAGCGATCGGATCTATTCCGAGATGCTCGTCCACGCGAAGTATCCCGAAGGCCTCTTCACCGGCAGCGACGCCACGCTCACGGCGCTTCGCGATGCCATCGCTCGCACCCAGGGACGAGGGATGGCCCCGTAGCTCGCACGAGTATTGGTCTGCGACAAGGTAGTGACAACCGCTCTGGAAGCCATCTTCGAAACCGTGTTGTGTGTGTTCCGTGGCACTACACCACGGGCGCGTCGACGATCCGTCCGTCGAACAGATAGATATGACGCTCGGCGCGCGCGATGTAGTCGGGGTTATGGGTCGCGAGGCAGACCGTGGCACCGTCGGCATGAAGCTCGTCGAGCATCTTCATCACCGCGGCGCCACTCTTCGAATCTAGATTGCCGGTCGGTTCGTCGGCGAGCAGAATCGGCGGGCGGCCCGCGAACGCTCGCGCAATCGCGACGAGCTGCTGGTGTCCGCCGGAGAGCGCGCCGGGCCGCTGTTTTGCGCGCGCCGTCAGCCCGACGCGGTCGAGCGCAGCCTCGACGCGTTGGCGGCGGTCGCTCGCCGAGGCGCCGCGCACCGTCAGGGGATACTCGACGTTCTCGTAGATGCTCATGTCCCCAATCAGGTTGAAGCTCTGGAAAATCAGCCCAACGTCGACGTTGCGCGTCCGCGCGCGCTCCGATGGCGAGAGCTCGCCGGTCGCGCGCCCGCTCAGCCAGTAGCGGCCTGAGGTCGGCGAGTCGAGGAGCGCGAGAATCGCCAGGAAGGTCGACTTGCCGCAGCCCGACGGCCCCGAGACGGTGACGTACTCGCCGCGGCCGATGTCGGCGGTCAAATCCGCCAGCGCCCACGTTTCTTCGTCAGCGTCCCCTTTGAACACCTTGCTGACATTCTGGAGCCTAATCAACGGGAAGTCCGCGCTGGCCGCCGTGCCGACATTGCCGGCCGTCTGCGTCTCGGTCTTGCTGCGGCGAAACCACGACATATTGTTGATGCCTCCGAAGCAAGTGCCGCGGCCGCGCAGTCTGCCGGCCGGGCCTCTTTGTCCGTGCTCTCCCGCGGGTAGCCTAGCATCGGGTGCAGCCCGAGCCTAGATGAATGGGACGAGCGAAACTGCGCGACGTTCCATCGGATTTCCATGAATTACACCGATTCCCTGCAATCCGTGTATTCCGTGTATTCCGTGGCTAGTATTGGGCTATGCCCACGCGCCGGTTCGTCGCTGTCGCAACTGCCGCCCTCCTCCTGATTCCCTCGGTTCTCCACGGTCAGTCGTCCCCAGCCCTGGCGACCGACGAACAGGCCGTCGTCACCTACGTGGACGCGCACAATGCCGAGGCGTTGGTGCTGCTCGAACGCGCGGTGAACATCAACAGTGGCACCGGCAACCATTCCGGCGTGCGCGAGGTCGGAAAGTTGTTCGCGGGCGAGTTCGAAGCACTGGGCTTCACGACCCGCTGGGTGGACGGCACTCCCTTCAAGCGCGCGGGTCATCTCGTGGCGGAACGCGCGCGGCCCGGCCGCCGGGTGCTCTTGATTGGCCACCTCGACACAGTCTTTGAGGCTGACAGCCCATTTCAGACATTCGAGAAGCTGGGCGACCGGCAGGCGCGCGGGCCAGGCATCATCGACATGAAGGGCGGCGACGTCATCATCGTCCAAGCGCTCAAGGCGCTCCGCGCGACCGGCGCGCTCGACCGCCTGCACGTCACGGTTGTGATGACGGGCGACGAGGAATCAGCCGGCGAGCCGCAGGACATGGCTCGCGCCGCGCTTGTCGCCGCGGCGAAGGGCGCCGAGGTCGCCATCGGGTTCGAGGACGGCGCTGGCGATCCCAGAACCGCGGTCGTCGGCCGCCGCGGGACGACATCGTGGACGCTGACGGTGACCGGCAAGCCCGCGCACTCGTCGCAAATCTTTCGTTCAGACATCGGCTACGGCGCCATCTTCGAGGCTGCCCGAATTCTCAACGCGTTTCGCGAGACGCTGGCCGGAGAGCCGCACCTCACGTTCAACCCGGCGCTCGTCGTCGGGGGTACGACCGCTGAGCTCGACGTGACTACCGCCCGTGGATCGGCGTTCGGCAAGGACAACGTCATTCCCGAACGCGCAGTCGTGTCCGGAGATCTGCGCGCACTGTCGGCCGAGCAGTTCGCGGAGGCACGCAGGCGGATGGAAGCCATCGTCGCGTCCAGGCCGCTGGCTCAGACGAAGGCGACGATTGCGTTCGACGAAGGCTACCCGCCACTCGCGCCAACCGAAGGCAATCGACAGCTCCTCGCGCTCTACGATCAGGCGAGCCGTGACGTTGGGGCAGGCCCGGTGACAGCGGTCGACCCCGACCGCGCTGGCGCAGCCGACGTCTCCTTCATCGCCGGTCACGTGCCGATGATCCTTGACGGTGTCGGCCTGATGGGCGACAGCGGCCATACCGTCAACGAGACCGCCGACCTGACAACGCTGCCATCGCAAACCAAGCGAGCGGCGCTGCTTCTGTACCGCTTGTCGCGCTGACCACTTCGTTGGTTCACGTGGTACTTGAACAGGAGATCAGGAGATCAAGAGACCGTATGCGTGACCAGAGGATTCTCCTCGTCTCCTGATCTCCTGTTTGGGTTTTGGCGCTGGCTCATTCGAGCACGCGCTGCGCCCAGCAGAGGACCGCGACGTAGTTCACGGCCAGGGAACCGCCGTGCGAATCGATGGCGTCGCCGATTCCGGTAAGGACCGCCTCGAGCCGTTCCCGGTCAAGCAACCGGTGATCCGAGTGCGTTTGCAGGAGATCCAGGTAGTCGGCAGTCCGGTACTCCGCCTGCCACTCGTACTCGCGGCTCTGGGCGGGCTGGAAATCCATCGACGCGGCAAACATGTCAAGGAAGTAGTCTCGGGTATTGTGCGCCTGCCACCGCGTATCGATCTCCGGGGCGTGCGCCGCGTACACCTGCCGGATCCTGAGGTCAAGGGGCGTCGTGCCGCGGGCGGTCCGATTGGCAAAGACCGCCAGGGTTCCGCCGCGCTTCAGCGCCTGAGCCGTCTTCGAGAATCGCAGAACCGGATCGATCCAATGAAACGATTGTGCGGCGAATGCCAGATCGAACGCCGCCAACTCGACCGGCCAATCTTCGAAGGTCGTCTCGACGACCTGCGCGTTGCTGTCGTCAGTCAGTCGGCGTCTGGCGAGGTCGGCGAGGCGCTGACCTGGCTCGAGGCAGAGCAGTCGGAACCCTCGCCCGGAAAACAGAACGCTGGCGTTGCCGGGACCTGAACCGATTTCAAGGATCCGGCTACCGGGCGAGAGTCGCGCCGACCGAATCACGTCATCAATCAGTGTGGATGGATACGTCGGCCGCACACGAGCGTAGAGCTCAGCGACCTCATCAAAAACGAAGCGCTGCTCACGATCCTTGTATATCCGGACTTTGGTACGCAACTCGTCGAGCAACCCCGCCTGTCCTTTCAGTATCTTCTGCTTCGCGATCGCGAGATCGAACCAGGCGGCCTTGTCGACTTCGGGAAACTGCTGCTGCCAGCCGGATCTTGGCGGCCATTCCATGGAGAACGTGTTGCTTCTGAGCGTGGTCGTGTCGAAGTCCGCGCCGACGGCCCAGGCGAGCACGTGCTTGCCGCCGGCCTGCCTGATCGGTTCAAGCGGCAGGAACTCGCCTTCGACCGGGCGGCCCATTTCCTCCTCGAACTCTCTCCTCGCCGCCGCGAGCGGTTCCTCGGCGTCAGAAAACTCACCCTTTGGAATGGACCACGCCCCATTGTCCTTCTTGGCCCAGAAGGGGCCGCCAGGATGGACGAGCAGCACTTCGACGCCTGCTGGCTTTACGCGGAAGAGTAGGAGTCCGGCGCTCTGTTTCGGCAAAGCAGATCAGCTCAGTCGAAGACTCTGCATCGATTCGCAGAGCACCGTCGCGACGATGACGATGGTGAGGAAGTGGCTCGGTGTCATGACGCGGTCTCTCGCAGCAGCGGCTTTCTTACATACTCCGTCGGCACCGACAACGTATGCTCGCCGAGCGCCGTACCGCCGCGTCGCCGACCAACGGCTCGAACATAGCCGAAGTAACGTCCACGATCGGCTTCGAGCGCCTTGATTTCCGTGGCATTGTCGGGAGCGATGGCTTTGTGCCAGTCCAGCCAGAACTGCCAGCCTTCGGGCATGGTATCGGCCAGTTCGATGTCCAGGATGCCCGTGCGTTCCCAATGCCGGCGCCACCAGGCCGCGGAATGGAGGGACCAACAGTCCTGCGTCCACCAGTCCCGCAGATGATCGGGCAGGGCGCCGTCAATCTCCTGCATCATTCCGGCCCCGGCGATGCCGATCGGACCGCCTGGCTTGAGGAATCTGACGAGGTAGTTGAGGTAGAAATCGTCCGTCCCGTAATAGAAGAACGAATCGATGCTCACGATCGCGTCGAAGAATTCGGCGGCGAACGGCAGCGACCTGGCGTCAGCATGAATCGGAAAGACGCCGTCGTCGACGCCGGCGTCGCGGATGCGCTCCATCCTCTCCGAGGGATCAAACCAGAGATCGGTGGCCCACACCTGCACGCCGTACTCGCGGCGGAGAAAGATCGAGGATGCCCCTCTGCCACAGCCGAGGTCGAGTACGCGCATCCCAGGACGCAGGTCCAGCGCCGTCGTCAGCCATTCGGTCAGCCAGAGTGAGTTCGCGCCTCCGCTGACGCTGGACATGATCCAGTCGGCGTGGTACTTCGATGAGCGCGGAAAGCGATCAGAGACGAGACGGCGGTCTGAACTCATGTGGACGCTAGAAGCATCTCATAACGGCGCGAACGAGCGTAGCGAGTGAGCCACGCGATCGGCCCGCCTTCGCGCCGTTGGCGCTTCGGCGAGGTCTCGCCGTAGCTTTAGCGGAGGCGGAAGCGCGCCGTCGCCAGCGGCGCGCGAGAGCGCGTGTCAGGGAGTCCGAGGGGCGAAGCCCCTCGGGTAAGACTAGAACCTATCTCATAAACCCGATCTGTGTTGTTCGTGTGATCCGTGGCACTAGTCGCTCTGCGGTTTGGCCACGCCGACGTAGCCGTTGCGGGCCCGCACCTTGTAGCCAGGCCGGGCGACGCGGACGCGGATGCTGTGGTATTTCCCGTCGGTGGCGTGGGGCGAAGCGTAGGCCATCACGTACTGGCTGTTGAGTTCTTCGGCAATGCGCGCAGTCGCAGCCCGCAGCCCGTCCATGTCCTGGACGACCTCCGTGCGCCCGCCGCTTTGGGAAGTGATCTCGCTCAGCGCCGCCGGGTTCACCCGTGTGTTGATCGCCTGGCGCGTCGGCGAGTCGATCGCGATGGCGTAGACGAAGGCGTCGCTCCGCAGCAGCGACGTTCTGACGTCGATGAGGGTTGCGTCGCTCGCGGTGTCGGCGCCGTCTGAAATCATGACCAGCGCGGCCCGTTCGCGCGAGCGCCGGCCAATCATCGGCAGCGCGCCAATGACGGCGTCGTAAATCGCCGTGCCGCCTGACGGTTTGACCTCTTGCAGCGCGGTCCGAACATCATCGGGCGTGCTCGTCCAGCGCGTGATGAGGTGCGGGTAGTGATTGAACGCCAGCACGAAGAACTCGTCGGCCGGGTTCAGGAGCTCGAACAGGAATCGCTCGACCGCCGCCCGCGCGTCGACAATGCGCCGGCCGAACATGCTGTCGCTCGTATCGAGCAGCACGCCGAGCCCGATCGGTACGCGTTCGTTCGTGAACTGCGTGATTGTCTGGGGCTCGCCGTCCTCGAACACTTCGAAGGCTTCGCGTGGAAGGCCCGTGGCGAGGCGGCCCTCGGCGTCGAAGACCGTCACCGTGACGGCCACAACATCGACGCCGGAACGCAAAACGCGGTCGCTTCGGTAAATCTGCTGAGGGGCGGCTACGAGGAAAAGGGGCGCGATCGCGACTGCGAGGAGGCTGAGGATCGCAACGAGCCGCGGGGGACGCACGCCCTGTATCGTAAACCCTCCGAACGACTTTCGCGCAGTCGTCCGGCCAGCAGCCTTTCGGATCTGTAAGGCGGCCGGCAAATCGGTAATGATTGTGGTGGCTAACTCATTCTTGCACAGAGTGTTGCGAGCTGCATACGGCTTGCACTAGGGCCAACCATGCGTCGACTCGCCTTGTCCATGTTCATCGTCCTCTCGCTCGTCCGCTGCGGCGGCGGCAGTTCGCCAACTGAACCGTCTTCGCCCGGCGCTCCGAGCACGACGCTTCTTCAGGGTCAGACGCTCAACGCCATCGACGGGGCGGTCGCGCCGAACCTCTCTGTTCGCATCGGCACGCGCTTTCCGATCACAAGTGACAGCAGCGGTTTCTTTCAGACCGACCTCAGCAATCAATCGCCCACGACGGTGGTCGTCAGTGGCGGATCGGTCGTAGAGCGCGAGACGCGAATGGGTCCCAGCGCGTCACGCACCCGCGTCGCGATGATTCCGTCGAGCTTCGATCTTGCGGCGTTCGACGAGATGTTCCGGAGCTCTAACGCGCAGCTCCAGCGCTGGACTGCGCGGCCGTCGCTCGTCATCCTGGCATCGGTCATGGACTACCGCAATACCTCGGATCAGACTTACTCTGCCACCGGCGACCAGTTAACCGATGCCGAAGTCGAGCAACTGAAGGCCCACCTGACCGAGGGGCTGGCATTGCTCACGGGCAACACCTACACGACGTTTGCTTCTATCGAGATCGAGCGTCCGTCGGGCGGCGCTCGCGTGAACACCCTGCGCGCGGGCCAAATCGTGGTTGGCCGCTACAACGGGATCGTCACCCTGGAAAAGACGATCGGCTACGGCATGTGGTCGGAGCGGCCCGACGGCAGCATCGCCGGGGGTGCCATGTATCTCGATCGGGGTTTCGATCGCGACGATAACCGGCGACGGCTGCTGCGGATTCACGAGCTCGGCCACGCACTCGGCTACCAGCACGTCGAGTCGCGAACGTCGATCATGAATCCTTCGATCGGACCGGAGCCAACCGAGTTCGATCGTGCCGGCGCGATCATCGCCTTCGCGCGTCCGGTCGGCAACAAGAGCCCGGACATCGATCCCGCATCGACGGCCCTGTCGGCATCGACAGGCGCGGCCCGATGGGTGGCGCCCACAACCGCGTGCGGGCTGCCGATTCAGTAGGGCGAAGTGGGTCAGGGTTCGAGGTTCGGCGTTCTGGGTTCGTGGTTCTGGGTTCGTTGTTCTTCGTGCCAGGTTCAGTGTGTGCATCGACCGCGGTGGCTGTCGTGACTGTCGGTAGGTGCGCGGGCGACGGGATGACAGGAAGCAGCGAACCTGAACCCCGAACCTAGAACCCCGAACCTAGAACCCCGAACCTAGAACAACGAACCTAGAACGACGAACCAAGAACCGCCAAGAAGCTCAGCCCACCCTGAGCGCGGTCATCGGATCGATCGAGGCCGCCCGTAAGGCGGGCAGCAGGCAGGCCAGGCCAGCGACTGCCAGAAGTACCATCGACACTGCGAGGTAGGTGACGGCGTCGATTGGGCCCACGCCGAAGAGCACCGTTGACAGCAGCGCGCCGAGAATCACCGCGCCAACCAATCCGATCGCCAGGCCCGTGATCGCCAGGCGAACCCCCTCGCCGACCACCATCGAGACCACGTCGGACCGTTTGGCGCCGAGCGCGACGCGCACGCCGAACTCCTGCGTCCGCTGACTGACAGAGAAAGCGATGACGCCGGCGATCCCGGCGGCCGTGATGACAAGTGCCAACGCGGCGAAGAGCCCGAGCAGCGTGGTCGTCAAACGAGGGGGCGCGAGCGATGCGGCGCGGACGTCGTCGAGCGTGCGGAGCCGGTGGATCGGTTGGTCGCTATCGGTCTCGCGCACAGCCTTGCGAACGAGTGAATCGAGCACCGCAGGATCGACGGTTGAACGGATGACCCAGTTGGTCGTGACGTAGGGTATTTGACGCATTGGTGCATAGACTTCGTCAACCGGCTCGAGCGCCAGCTGCTGTCGGACGTCGGCGACGACACCGACGACGGTCAGCCAGGTGCGGCCGCCGTTGGCCGAAATACGTTGGCCGACGGGATCCTCCTCGGGCCAGTTTCTGGCGGCAAACGTCCGATTCACGACCGCCACTCCGGGCGAGTCGATCGTGTCGGTCGGCGCGAAGAAACGACCTCTGATCAAATCGATGTCCATCGCCCGGAAGTACTCGTCACTGGCAATCATCTGCGAGGCGCGCGGCCCGCTCGCGATGTCGTCAGACTTCTGTCCGGCCCGCCCGGTGACGAGAAGCGGATTGAGCGCGCCGCCGGCTTCCTCGAGGAAAGGGATGGTGCCACTCGCGCCGACCGCTACCACACCGGGAATCTGCTGCAGGCTGACGCGCAGACGGTCGAGGTACGCGGCGCGCTCGGCCGACGTGCGGTACTTCGTGAAGTTCATGTCGATCTGCATCGTCAGGACATGGTCGCTGCTGAAACCAGGGTCGACGCCGGTCAGTTTCAGTAGGCTGCGCACCATCAGGCCCGCGCCGATGAGCAGCACGAACGACGCCGCAACCTGGGCGACGATGAGCGCGCGCCGCAGGTCGCTGCGGTGGACCAGCCTGCGGGGACCGGCCGAAATTGCCGCCCGCCGCGGCCCGAGTCGCCGCGACACGGCTGGCAGGATGGCCGCGATGATGCCGGTCAGTAACGATACGCCAAGCGTGAACAGCAGTACCGCCGTGTCGATTCGGACCTCGGTCGCGCGCGGCGTGAACCGCCCGGCATACTGCACCAGCAGATCCATCCCCACGAACGCGAGCAGAAGGCCGCATGCGCCGCCGACGAGAGCCAGGATCAGGCTTTCGGTAGCCAGTTGTCGCAGCAGCCGCCCCTGACTTGCGCCGAGCGCCGTGCGCAGCGCGAGCTCGCGATCGCGACGCATCGTTCGCGCAACCGCCAGGTTCGCGACGCTGGCACAAACGATGAGGAGGACGAACCCTGCGGTGCTCACAAGAATGAGGAGCGTTGACTCAAAGTTGCGCGTGAACTCGCGACGCAGCGGCGTCGCCGTCAACTGGTAGCCGCGCTCGGCCGGATAAGACTTCGGGTGAGCCTGCTGCAGCCGCTGCCCGACGGCGGCCAGGTCCGACTGCGCGTCCTCGAGTGTCCGACCCGGCCGGCGCCGACCGAGCGCAGACGCCATTCCGCTGCCGCGCCGGTCCTGTTCCGTCGGATTCATCCGAAACGGACACGCCGATCGCGGCATATAGACGTCGTTCGGCTGCGGATACATCGGCACATCGGGGAGGACGCCGACAATCGTATGCGGCCGATCGTTCATCTCGACGACGCGGCCGACGACATTCCGATCGCCGCGAAACGCGCGCTGCCAATACTCGTGACTGAGCACCAGGGTCGCCTGGGTCTCATGCTTGTCATGCTTATCATGCTTATCATGGCCGTCGTCCTCGGCGCGAAACACCCGTCCGACGAGCGGCGTGATCCCGAGCGTTTGGAAGTAGTCCCACGAGACAACGCCAGCAGCCACTCGCTCAGGCTCCTCGCCGCCGAGCAGGATGAAGTACATGTTGTGGTACTCGACGACGGCGTCGAGCGAACCGGAGAGGGCCTTGATGTCGTCGATGTCGGCGAACGAGAACCCTGTGTTGGCGACGTTGGTCCGCGCCTGGTTCAGGAGCAACAGGTCTTCGCCGCGATCGTACGGCAGCGGCCGCAGGACGACGGCGTTCACGACGCTGAAAATGGCAGTGTTGGCGCCGATCCCGAGCGCCATCGTCACGATCACGGCGAGCGCGTAGCCGGCCTGCTGGCGCAGGCCGCGAAGGCCGTAACGGACGTCCTGTCCAATCGTCTCGACGACACGCGTCAGCCAGGCGTCGCGGACGCCGTCTTTGATGCTCTCGACGCCGCCGAACGTTTGGCGCGCGGAGCGGCGGGCGGCGTCTGGCGGGATCCCCCGCCGCACGTAGTCGGCCGCGAGCATGTCGAGGTGAAACTGCAGCTCGATGTCGAGCTCGCGTTCCATCGAGCCGCGGCGGAAGATGGTGCGGACGCGCTTCAGCCAGGAAGGCATGGAGGGTGCCGTGGTCAGGGCTCGGAAGTCTGGAGGATCCGGGTCACGGCGTCGGTCATCCGCGCCCAGTTTTCGCGCTCTTCGGTCAATTGCCGGCGGCCGGTGCGCGTCAGCCGATAATACTTGGCCTGGCGGTTGTTCTCTGAGGCGTCCCACTCGGAATCGATCCAGCCCTGCTGCTCGAGACGATGGAGCGCAGGGTAGAGCGACCCCTGATTGACTTGCAGGACGTCTCGCGACATCTGCTGAATGCGCTGCGAGATCCCCCAGCCGTGCATCGGCTCGAGCGCCAGTGTCTGCAGGATGAGCATATCGAGCGTGCCTTGCAGGAGATCCTGTTTCTGACGGGGCATGTGGCCAATTGTGGGACCGCGACTTGTCGAATGTCAAGAGGAGCGAGCTTTTGTTGACAATCGACAGGGGCCACCATATGCTCGAAGGCGTCTTGTCGATTGACGACAGGAAGAACGACTAAGGGCTCAAGGCTCGGTCAGGGCTCAGGCAAAACCTTCGACCACTTGCGTGAAGATCGTGCTTGAGCCCTGAGCCCTGAGTCCTGAGCCGAGAGGTTACACATGGAAACGTTGATGCAGGATCTGCGGGCGGCGCTGCGAGGATTCGCGAGGAACCGCGGCTTCGCTCTGGCCGTCGTCCTGACCATGGCGCTCGGGATCGGCGCCAATTCGGCGATTTTCAGCGTCGTTCACGGCGTCCTGCTCCGGCCGCTGCCGTACGCCAGCGGCGACGACATCCTGATCCTGCGGCAGCAACGGCCGCTCGCCGGAATCCAGACCCAGGGCTTCTCGCCGCTCGAGATGGCCGATTACCGCCAGCAGTCGAAGACGCTCGAATCGATCGTCGAGTATCACAACATGTGGTTCGTGTTGCTCGGCCGCGGCGAGCCGGAACGGCTCGCGACGGGCGTCGTCTCGTGGAACTACTTCGACCTGTTCGGGGTCAAGCCCGTCGCCGGCCGGACGTTCCGCGAGGCCGACGACATGCATGGCGCGGATGCGGTGCTGGTGCTGAGCAACGCCTACTGGAAAAGCCGGTTTGGCGGTGACCCACGAGTCGTCGGACAAGTGTTCGAGATGAACGATCGCCCGCACACCGTGATTGGTGTGCTCCCGCCGATTCCGCAGTTTCCTGACGAGAACGACGTCTACATGCCGGTGTCGGCGTGTCCGTTCCGATCGTCGGAAGGGGTCCGCACGAATCGCAACGCGCGGATGGTGCAGGCGTTCGGGCGCCTTCGCCCGGGCGCAACCGCCGCCGGCGCGCTGACTGACCTGAAGATGGTCGCCTCGAACCTGCAGCAGGCCTACCCGGAAAACTATCCGGCGAGCGCCGGGTTTACGGCGACGGCGTTGTCGCTGCGCGACGAGCTCACTCGCGGGTTCCGGCCGACGCTCTGGATTCTCCTCGGTGCCGCGGGCTTTCTGCTGCTGATTGTCTGCGCGAGCGTCGCCAACCTGATGCTGGCGCGGCTGCTCAAGCGCGAGCGCGAAATGGCCATCCGGATGTCGCTCGGCGCCGGCCGCTGGCGTCTCGTGCAGCAACTTCTTACCGAAAGCACCTTGCTGGCGCTGGCTGGTGCGGCGGTCGGGCTGCTGCTCGCCGCGGTGATGATGGACTTGCTCGTCACATTGGCCGGCCAGTTCACGACACGCGCGCAGGAGATTTCGCTCAACGGCACCGTTTTGTTGTTTACGTTGGGCATCGCGACCGCGACGGGTATTCTGGTCGGCGCCATTCCGGCGCTGCCCGGCCGGATCAGCCTGTCGTCGGCGATTCAGGAGGGCGGACGGACAGTATCGGCCGGCCGCGGATCGCTTCGGAGCTTGCTCATCGTCGCCCAGGTTGCCGTCTCGTTCGTGCTGCTCATCGGCGCCGGACTGATGCTTCGCAGCGTGCTCCGCCTGCAGTCGGTCGATGCGGGCATCCGCACCGAAAGCGTCCTCAGCATGCGTGTTGCCTTGAATTTCACCAAGTACACCACGCCGGCGCTGCGCGCCCAGTTCCTGACCGAGCTGGCCGATCGCCTTCGCGCGTTGCCCGGTGTGCGTTCCGCCGGTGGGGCCGGCACGTTTCCGCTGAACGATGGCGGTGGCTTTCTTGCGGCTGTGCGGATTGAAGGTCAGCCGGAGGTCGAAACGGCGCGGTTGCCGAGAGCCGAAGTGCAGTCGGCAACCCCCGGGTACTTCCAGACGGTGGGCATTCCGCTTCTCAAGGGGCGGCTGCTCGACGACCGCGACATCGCCGACCGCGAGGCGGTCGTGGTCGTCAGCGAGTCGATGGCCCGCCAGTTCTTTTCGCAGGCCGAGGCGGTCGGCGCGCGGATCTCGAGCGACAACGGCCGGAATTGGCTGCGGATAGTCGGTGTCGTGGGCGATGTGCGCAACGCGCTGGCATCACAGCCATCGCAAACGTTTTATCGTCCATTGGCGCAGGCACCGCTTCTGACGGTGATGTTTCTCGCGCGAGCGTCCGGCGATGCGGCCGGCCTCGCGCCAGCAGATGCGTGCCGCCGTGCACGCGATCGATGCTCACCAGCCGGTCGATCAGTTTCGCACGCTCGACGAGGTGCGATCGGCCTCGCTCTCGGCGCCGCGTCTGACGGCGACACTGATCGGGGTCTTCGCCGGCATTGCGCTCCTCATCACTGCTGCCGGCCTCGCCGGCGTGATCGCGTTTTCCGTCAATCAGCGTTCGCAGGAGTTCGGCGTGCGCATGGCGCTTGGCGCCTCGCGCGGGTCTGTGCTCCAGCTCGTGCTCGGGCAGGGCCTGCGGCTCATCGCCGTCGGCCTCGTACTTGGAGGCATTGCTGCGCTCGCCTTGTCCAACACTGTTCGGGCGCTGCTCTTCGACACCGAGCCAACCGACATCCCGACGTTTGTGGGCGTCGCTGCCGTGCTGGCGGTCGTGGCCTTGCTGGCGTGCTTCCTGCCAGCCCGCCGCGCCTCGTCTGTTGATCCGTTGGTCGTGTTGAGGGGGAATTGAGGGCTGGCGCCCGACGGCTGCCGGAGGGGGCGGAGGCCACGGAACGATCTTTCAACACGGAGTAACGGAGTCAACGAAGACGCACGGAGGCCGTCACCCTGCGGACTGCTTGCACGCCGGCCGTAGGCCGGCGTTAGAGTTGAGGAGCGGCACGGGAATCACAAGCACCGGTCGAATCCAGGGGTGCTTGTGATTCCCGTGCCGCTCCTCAACCCAACCGCGCTACGCGCGGTGCAAGCAGTCTCGTCGTCTGCGAGTTGGCTCGTTCTCTCCGTGCGTCTCCCGCTCGTTTCGGCTCCGTTCCTCCGTGTTGAACTCCGGTAACTCCGTCTCCTCCGACGTAGCACCCGTCTAGCCTCCCACCCCCGCCTCACGCTATCGTAGGTTCGTGGGCAGTTCAGTTCGTGCGGTGAGCGACTCCATCTTCCATGGCGTCGGGCGTCGTGGACGACGCGTTTGGCGCGTGGACGTATCTGCAATGCAGGCCCGTGCACCTTGCTGGCCTCGTCGACCACATCTGGCTGTTCGATGGCGCGATGACGTGCCTGCGGGAACGCACGTTCCCCAATGGTTTGCTCGAGATCATCGTCCATTTGGGCGAGCGCTATCGCGTCGTCGAGGAACGCGCGGCCTGGCTGTGCCCGACGACCTGCCTGACTGGACTGCAGCTGCGCCATTTGGTCGTCGAGGCCCCACCGCACCGCACAACGGTCATTGGGATCCGGCTGACGCCTGCCGGCGCGTATGCCCTCCTTGGGAGACCCATGCACGAGATTTCCGGTCTCACGGTGGACCTCGAAGACGTGATGGGATCGCGGGCGGCGCAGTTGGCTTCCCGCTGTGACGAGGCGCCGACGGCCGAACGACGGGTGCGTGCTGCCGTGCGATGGGTAGAGGAGGTCCTCGAACGTGCTGCGCAAATCGACCCGGCCGTTGCCTGGATGGTGGGTCAGATGCGCGAGCAAGCGGGCGCGGTCTCGATTAGCAGGCTCCGCGAGCAGACGGGGTGGTCGAAGACGAGGTTGACCACGGTCTTCGGCGAGCAAGTCGGCGTGAGCCCGAAGCAATACGCCAGGATTCTGCGGTTCACGAGCGCGCTGAAGCTCATCCACGCCGGGAACGTCTCGTTTGCCGAGATCGCAGTCGGTACCGGCTACTACGATCAGCCTCACTTGAACGCCGAGTTCAAGGAACTGAGCGGGTTCACGCCCCGGGAATTCCAGCTCGCCCACCGCTACGCGAACAGCGTGAGCGTGGCGGAAGGGTAGCCGGCCTTTTTTCCAAGACCCTGCCGGGGCAGCCGTTCGATCATCAGCGCATCACGATCAAGAAGGAGCGCTCCAATGACGAAAGACTCTCAACTGACGAAAGACTATCGGCGACCGGGTTACCGCGCAGTCACGACTGGCCTCAGCGTAAGCGGGTCGGCCGCGCTGCTCGATTTCCTGAAACGCGCGTTCGACGCCCGCGAAAGCGAGATCAACTGGAACTCCGATCGCAGCATCGGGCACGGGGAGATCCTGATCGGCGACTCGCTCATCGAGATGAGCGAGGCCCGGCCGGAGTGGCCGGCCAAGCCTTGCTCGGTCCATCACTACGTCCGTGATGCCGACGCCTGTTACGCCAAGGCGGTCGGGGCGGGTGCCATCCCCATCAACAAGCCCGAGAACGCGCCCTATGGCGACCGCGCCGCGGCGGTCAGAGATCCGGCCGGCAATCAGTGGTTCATTGCCACGCGCCTCGAGGGCGCGCCTATTCCTGAGGGCTTTCACTCGATAACGCCGTACGTGATCACATCGGGCGCTGATGCCGTCATGGCGTTTGCCAAGGCCGCGTTCGGCGCCACCGAGCGGATTCGCGTGCCCGCGGCGGATGGAAAGGTGATGCACGCCGAATTGCAGATTACCGATTCGGTGATCGAGTTCTCGGACGGCAGCGAGGCGTGGCCGCCGAGCCCGTGTTGTCTCCACGTCTACGTGCCCGACGTGGACGCGGCGTACCGACTGGCCCTGAGCGCCGGCGCGACGTCGGTCTACGAGCCAATGAACCAGCCGTACGGGGATCGCGAGTGCGGCGTGCTCGATTCAGGCGGCAATCACTGGTTCATCGCCACGCATCTTGTTCCGTCGTGATGAATCAGGGCAGCTGCCGATTGATCCGCAGGTCCTGCGTCTTTTTCTCGCCTTCGGCGATCGCGATCCCAATCGAGGATCGCAATAGGACTTCCAGGAACGCCGGGTCGAACTGCTCGCCCTGTTCCATGTCGGTCACTGCGGTCATCAGATAGTCGCCCGGCGGCAGGTTGGCGATCACGTACTTGCCGTCGGCGGCCGGGCGGACCGTGCGAATTCGCCGCGACGTTGCCGTCCAGTGGGCCTTGTCGCGCGCGAACAGCACGATGTGATACTCGGGCGCTGGCTGACCGCCGGCATCCTGGACGAAGCCCGAAAGCTCCGACACCCGGTCGGTAAACGTGATGACGGCGTCGCTGGCGCTGTCGCGGAGATCGATCGGCGTGTCGACGGTATCGCGGCCCTGCACGACGGAGGACTTCAGCTGCCAGGGGTTGGCATCGGGCCGGGGCGACGGAATGACCGCCGTCAAACGGTACCGGCCGGGAGCCAAGCCCTGAATCGTGAACGAGCCGGTCGCGTCGGGTTGGATCTGCGCCTGTCCCAGGCTGACCTCGCCCTGCGCCTGCACCGGGAGCATGTTGATGCGAACCCACGAGAGATCCGAGGGCGGCGCGGTCGTGCCGTCAAATTGGATTCGGCCCGCGATCGTCAGGCCGGGCTGAAGGACGAGCGACACGTCCGCGATGTCCTGCCCGCCGACAACGATGTCGGCCCGTGCCCAATGTGACGGCCGGGGAGGGCCAGGAGGCGCGACAGAAGGTCCGGTGGACTTTATCGGCGGCTGCGCCTGCGCGAGTACCGCATACGGGCCGGGCGGCACTCCCGCGAACGAGAACATCCCGTCCTTCACCGGCGCCGAGCGCCTGAACATGTCGAAGGTAAACCCCTGAGGAGCGCTGCCGATCAACTGCACGGACACGCTCTGCGGATTCACACCTTCCGGGACAACGATGATGAGCAGGAACGCCGCAAATCTACTCAGGGTCAGATCTCCACTGTGCGTCGAGTGAACGAGCCCAATCTACTAACGCATGCCGGACCTCATGCGTACACCCTGGGCTGTTAATCTTTCACCGCCAGTCTTGACAAGGTTCTGGCGGTGGCCATCGCTCACGAGATTGGTCACATGCTCCTGCCGGATGGCAAGCACGCCAAATCCGGCTTCATGGCGGCGCCGTGGAATCCGAGCCACTTCCGGTCGGCGGCCGCTGGCCTGCTGCTTTTTTCGGAGGCCTCCGCCGAGCTGATTCGTCGCGAGTTGGAAAGAGCCGACACACTGACTTACGGTGGTTCGTGTGCGGCTCGAGAGATGACCGAGCAGTCCGATCTGGGGATGAGGTTCTTTGTCGACCTGCTAGAATCCTGCGGCTAGTGTCGCTGCGCTCGGGGAGTCGTATCGGGCCGTACGAGATCGTGTCGCCGCTCGGGGCAGGCGGCATGGGAGAGGTGTACCGCGCACGTGACGCCAAACTCGGGCGTGACGTCGCCATCAAGATCCTGCCGGCTGTATTGGCCGCAGACCCCGAGCGCCTGGCGCGATTCGAGCGCGAGGCGCGTCTCCTGGCGGCGCTCAATCACCCACACGTAGCCGCGATATACGGATTCGAAGCGTCCGGCGAAGTCCGCGGCCTCGTGCTGGAGCTGGTTGAAGGCGAGACGCTTGCGGAGAAGCTGGCCAGGGGCCCGCTGCCCTTGGCCGAGGCGCTCGAGACCGCGCGTCAGATAGCCGACGCCCTCGACGCTGCCCACGAGCGTGGCATTGTCCATCGTGACTTGAAGCCGGCGAACATCAAGATCACCCCGGAAGGCGCCGTGAAGGTGCTGGACTTCGGGCTCGCGAAGGCAGCCGCTCAGGATTCCGCGGGGTCGGCCCTGACCGAAACATCACCGTTCGATTCAACGGTAGGCGGCCTACTGCTTGGCACCGCGCCTTACATGAGTCCCGAGCAGGCTCGTGGCCTGCCTGTAGATAAGCGAACGGACGTTTGGGCATTCGGCTGCGTGCTGTTCGAAACGCTGGCAGGCCGCCGGCCGTTTTCGGGCGACACCGTGACTGATGTCCTCGTCTCCATTGTCGACCGACAGCCGGATTGGACGGCGCTGCCGCCGGCTACGCCGCCCTCCGTTCGCCGGCTGCTGAGGCGTTGTCTAGAGAAAGATCTGCGGCGCCGCCTGCACGACATCGCAGACGTTCGTATTGAGATCGACGATGTGCTCAGCGGAGCGCAAGCGGGGACCGAGCCCACAGCGGCCTCAGCCGGCTTGCGCCGCGAGCGCCTGGCGTGGATCGTCTCTGGCGCTTTGCTGATAGTCGCGCTCGCGACCGCAGCGGCTGCCTGGGCCGCTTTCAGTGGGGCCAGTTCCACAGACAACTCGGCGCCAACGATTGTCCGCGCAACGCGGCTCACGAATACACCCTTTCAGGAGTTCGGGGCCTCGATTTCCGCTGACGGCAAGTGGATCGCGTACTACTCGGATGCGCGCGGGCGCACCGATCTCTGGGTCAAGTTCCTCGACAGCGGATCGACTGCGAACCTGACGGCGTCAATCGACCTCGACTTGCCTGTGCGCGGCATGCTGGGGGGCGTGGATATTGCGCCCGACGGCTCGTCGATCGCCTTCAGCGCGCGGGAGACTGCGGCTGGCAACCCGAGGCTCGATACCTGGGTCATTCCGGCGCCGCTCGGCGGAGTGCCTCGGAAGGTCGTGCAGGACATCCAGGCGATGCGGTGGTCTCCCGATGGGAAACAACTCGTCGGCATGCGGGCCGGAGCGTCGGCGGGCGACTCGCTGTGGATCGTGAACCAGGACGGCAGCAATCTGCGGCAAGTGATGCCGATCCGGGCCGGCCGGCACATCCACTTTCCGACCTGGTCACGCGACGGAAACTACATTTACTACATCGACACCTTCATCACGTGGCACGATGAGCCCTCGGAAGTGTGGCGAGTGCCCGTTGCGGGCGGCGAACCGGAGGCGGTCCTGCGTAGCAGCCGGCGCGCCGTCTATCCGGCGCCAATGCCGGAGGGCCGTGGACTGGTTTTCGCGGCGAACCCGTCGACGGTCGATCTGGGTTTGTGGTGGAGCCCGCCCGGCGGCGGCGAGCCCCGTCCGCTCACGACCGGCGTCGGTGAACACATCGAGCCGTATGTCTCGGCCGACGGTCGCCGCATCGTCGCAACATTGATGGAGACGCGGCAGTCGCTCGTCACGATCCCGGTTGCACTCGGTGACCGACCAGCCGGACGGGCGCTAACCGACGGCTACACGGGCGACTTGCATCCGGCAATCGATCCGCGCGGTACACGTCTCGTGTTCAGCTCGTCACGATCCGGCAGCAGGAATCTCTGGATTTCGAAACCCGACGGCAGCGATGCGAGACCCCTCACCAGCGAGACGGCGTTCGACGAGCGGCCAGCCTTCTCTCCTGACGGCGACCGCGTGGCGTTCCTGTCCGATCGCGGCGGTGCGCGTGGCATCTGGGTGATGAGCGCGGATGGCGGGACGCCGAGGCTCCTCGGGCATGCGACCGTACTCGACACGCTGACTTGGTCGCCCGACGGGCGGCGGATCATCTTCTCGACGCCGGGGCCGACGCTGCCGCGTCTGGCAGCGATTTCGGCCGATAACGGGACGCTCGAACCGTTTCCAGCGCCGGCTGCTGCCCACTCGCCGTCATGGTCGCCGGTCACCGACCGAATCGCCTACCTCGAGCCGTCCGAACCAACGGCGGCCACCCCCCGTTCTCAAACGTATCTGGCGTTCATGGATCGGCAGGGACGCCGTCTCTATCCGGACCTTCCAAAACCGATGACGTTCGCGAACGGATTGGTGTCGTGGGCCCCCGATGGAAAGCGTGTCGCGGCGGCGGCCATGCAGTCCAACCTCGCTGCGATCATCTGGATCGTGGATCCAGATGCCCGCGAACCATTCCGCAAGCTGGTGGAATTACCGGTCAGCGTCAGAGTGCGCGGTCTGACGTGGACACCCGACGGCTCGGCGGTCATCATCGCCAAGCAGGAGATGCCCAGCGACATCGTGCTCTTCGAGCTCCAACGGTGATGCTTGCAATTCTGAATTCTGAATGCTGAGTGCTGAAGTAAAGGTTGAAGGAAGAAGGTCGAAAGGCAATTCCGAAGTTAGCAGATTCAGAATTCACTTCAATATTCAGCACTCAGCATTCAGCATTGCAAGGATTCACGCCAAGGGCCAGTTCCGCGGCACCGTCACGACGTAGGTTCCGGCGATCTTGTCGTGCCAGGCCTGCCGCTCCTGGTCCTTGAGGATCCATAGGCAGCCCAGGCCCGCAGCCGCGATGGAAAAGAAGCTCGCGATGCCGCGGATCAGCGCGTCGACGAAGCGGAGCGGCGAACCGTCGATTCGCACCACTCTCAGTTGGCAGACGATCCCGCCGAAGGTCGTGCCTTTCCACGTCCAGAAGCCGATGTGATAAGCCAGCATGAGAAAGATGAACGGCCTGGGGCTCCGGTCAAGGAGATCGAAGATCCCGCAGACGATGAGGACGAACGCGGCGTCCATAGCCATCGCGGCGGCGCGCTCGAAGAAACTTGCCTTCGGGAAGCCGAGCAGATTCGACGGATAGCTTGGCGCAACTGCCCCGAGCGCTTCTGCCTCGTTCGGCGCCGGCGCGATTGCTGGCACGTCGTCGCCGGACGGCTCGCTCGAGGCGAGGTTGAGCGAAGAGGACATCACGCGCATGTCCGACATCACGGATCGCTCGATTGGCGCGGGAGGTGGCTGAACGGGTTTCGGCGGCGCGGGATTCTCGCGGCGATACGCCGAGCTGAAGGCGAGGGCTGCGGCACCGAGACCAGTCACGCCGACGAGGGCCCACGCGATGAATCCCAGCACCGGGACCATGTAGATCAGGCAAATGGCCGCGGAGCCGATCGCGAGCGACCGAATCGATTGCAGCCGGCTCGCTGGCGCCGCCTGACCGACCATGCTGTCGCCGAGTCGCACCGAAACACCGACCTTGCCGATGATCCACCCGACGACGATGGCGCACAGGACGAACGGCACGACCAGTATGCCCACGACGGACGCGGCCAGGATCACGGCGACCGGACCCGTGAGCAGGAGCACGAGCAGGCCGGTCAAGAACGTGGTGAATGGCCGCCGAGCGATCGCGTCGGCGCACATCTGCACCGTGTCGCGAAACAACAGGTTGAGCGCCAGCGATCCCAGGAACACGAATAAGACGATCAACCACACCCACGAGAGCCTGGGGACGATCGGCCGTCCCAACAGGAGCCCTTCCATGATCCACGGGACCAAACCGCGCAGCCGGTCCGCAAGCGCGGTCGCACCGATGGCCACGTGCTGGCCGCCCGGGGCGAAGTTCGGTGGCGTGTCGAGCCCGCCTCCAATGACGACCATGTCACGGTGGATGGCGGCTCCCGGTAGCACGGTAACGTTTCCGCCGACCACGATCAGGGATCCATCGATGACAGCGGAGCTCCCGATTTGCGCGCCGCCAAAGACGACGGTCACGTCACCGCGCACGTAACCCTCGATCGTCGCCGGGCTGAAGATGACGATGACGTCACGGACGGTCTCGCCTTGCTTGAGCACGAAGTCCTGACCGACACGGAGCACGTTTCTGGCCCAGACGTTGTAGATCTCATCCGGCTGTTCAATCGCGAAGGAAGGGCCCTGGGCGGTTCCGACGAGGTTGGTCAGGGCGACGCCTGCTCGGAGTCCGGATTGCGGCGCGCCCTGCGCGCGCGCGCGTTCGGCGCTCGACGTGAGCACGACGGTGGCGCTCGCAAGAACGGAAAGCGCAAGCCGCAACGAAATCAATTTCATGTCTGGGGAACTCCTCCAAGAACGACTCGGCCGAGCGCTGCTCCGAAAGCGGCGCACGCGGCACACATCATCAGAACCAGCACCAGCACGTATCCCAGGAGCGGCTGCACGATCACGTTCCAGACGGCGCGGGCCACCGTCGCAACAACGCTTGCGCTGGCGGTGACGTCCGCGACGGCTGCACTGAGCTCCGTCAGCGCGGGCGCGATCCTCGGTTGAACGGCCGACTGCACGCTGGGCCACAGGGTCGACAGGCCCACCCCAAGGACAACGAGTGCCGCCAACGAAGCGACCTGCCATGCCAGAGGCCACGAGAGCCACGGCCGTGGGCTCGGTTTTTCGAGGCGTCCGGTTTCGATTGCGGCGATCACGCGCGGCAGGAGCGTTCGCGGCGCGCGGGGCCCCGGCAACTGCTTCAGGGCCCGATCGACGATGCGCTCGAGATCGTCAGGATGCATGGTGTGGAGCGAGCACCGCTCGCAGGGCCTCGCGGCCGCGATGGATGTCGGTCTTCACTTTCGCGAGGCTGACGCCGAGCAGCGCGGCGATCTCGACGTAGCTCTTGTCGTCGAAGTGAAAGAGGACGATTGGCACCCTCTGGTGGTCCGGCAAACGGCGAAGAGCTTGTTCGAGACGATCCTGTTCGTCAGCGGCGTGCAGGGTCCCCTCGGCAGTGACCAGAGGTGCCGAGCTGGCACCGCCACTCGATCGCGCCAGCAGCACGTCGATCTGGTCGCGAGGGTTCTCGTCGGCTTCGTCGTCGGACCGTAGCTCGCTGAAGAGGCGCCATCGTGAGCGATAGCGGGAGAGATAGTTGAGACAGAGATTGGTCGTCACCGTCTTGAGCCAGCCGGCGACGGCAGGGCTCGATCCGATCTCATCGAAACGCTCGAACGCTTTCAGGAAAACGGTTTGCGCCACGTCTTCCGCCTCGGCGGGATTTGAGAGGAGCCTGACCGCCGTGGCATACACCATGTCCTGATACTCCCGGACAAACGCTGCAAACGGGTCCAACCGCGCGGTGTCGGTCATGCCGGAGACGTCTGCGCGCTCCGGAGCCTTGTCGAACGGCCGGTTGAGCCGCAGGCGCTGGGCACTGACCACTTGGTAGGACAAACACGGCCGCTGGGCAAAAGTTGCAGCAGGGGGTGTGCTATTCTGACGCTCGTACCTAGCGGGGTCCGCCTGTCGACAATCAGGATCCCTACCTGCGTGCTCGTTCTCGCCGAGTTCGTGGATGTAGGCATCAGCGAGCACACAATACAGGTGTGCGATGCCCTACGAACTGAAAAAGCTCACCCCCAACCTCATCGTGTCCAACGTCGGCAAGAGCATCGCGTTTTATCGCGATGTGCTGGGATTCTCGGTGGTGATCACCGTCCCCGAGACGGCGCCCTACGTCTTCGCCATCGTGCAGTCCGGGCCGGTCGAGATCTTTCTGAACGCCCCCGAGCCGGCGGTGGCGGAGTACCCAGCGTTCAAGGATCGGCCAATTGGAGGCACGCTAACCTTGTTCATGGAGGTCGTGGACATCGCTCGCGCCCACGACGCGCTGAAGGGCGCGGTGAACGTCGTGATGCCACTCGAGCACAAGTGGTACGGCACGACCGAGTTCGCGTTCGAAGACCCCGACGGCTACCTGATCACGTTCGCCGAACGCGATCAACCTGCGTGATCCGAGTTCGCCCACTATGCCCAGCCTGCTCTCTTACAGAGATGTAACCGGGGACACTCAACCGGGACAGTCCCCGGGGACACTCAAGGTTGAGTGTCCCCGGGTTCTTGGGGTGCTGCTGGTGTGTCTTTTGGCGGTCGTTCCTCTCGGCGCGCAATCGCCCACGCGGTACCAGCAGATGGGGCGCGACGTCTTGAAAGAGCTCATCGAGACGGACACAACGCACTCGACTGGAAACACGACGGTCGCGGCCGAGAAGATGGCGGCGCGACTCGTGGCTGCGGGGTTTCCTAAGGGCGATGTGGTCGTCGTGGGGGGCAATCAGAAGGGCGCGGAAAAGAGGGGCAACCTCGTTGCCCGCTATCGTGGCACCGGGGCGCGGAAACCGCTGCTGTTCATCGCTCACCTCGATGTGGTCGAGGCGCGGCGCGAAGACTGGTCGATGGATCCGTTTGTCCTCAATGAAAAGGACGGTTACCTCTACGGTCGTGGCACGATCGACATCAAGGGCGGCGCGGCGACGCTCGTTGCCGCCTTCGCGCGGCTGCGCCAGGAGCAGTGGGTGCCCGACCGCGACCTGATCCTGGCGCTGACGGCCGACGAGGAGGGTGGACCCGACAACGGGATTGCATGGCTGCTCGCGAACCGGCGCGATCTCATCGCCGCCGAGTACACGATCAACGTCGACAGCGGCGGCGGTGAGCTGCGGGATGGCAAGATCAGCGCGCTCGATGTGCAGGCCGCAGAAAAAATCTACGCATCGTTCTCGCTCACGGTGAAAAACCGCGGCGGGCACAGCTCGTTACCGACCAAGGACAACGCGATTTATCGCCTCGCCGCCGGGTTGCAGCGCCTCGCTGCGTTCGAGTTTCCGGTTCGCTTGAACGACATCACTCGCGCCTACTTCGAACGCATGGCGCCACTGTCGGGCGCCAACGCCGCAGACATGCGGGCAGTCGCGGCGACGCCGTCGAGCCCCGCGGCCGCGGCGCGGCTCGCCAAGAAGTCGGCGTTTCACAACGCGCTGCTGCGCACCACCTGTGTCGCGACGATGCTGCAGGCTGGTCACGCGGAGAACGCGCTGCCGCAGACGGCGCAAGCGACCGTCAACTGCCGCTTCCTGCCGACCGACAATTCGGCGGCCGTTCAGGAGACCCTCGCGCGGGTCCTCGCCGATCCCGAGATCGTCGTGGCGCCGATCGGCACGCCGACCCCGAGTCCGCCTTCGCCGCTTGCGACCGAACCCCTGGCGGCTATCGAAACGGCTGCCAAGGCGGTCTGGGGGAGCACACCGCCCGTTCCGATCATTCCCTTCATGGAGACTGGCGCAACCGACGGACTGCTGCTGCGGAACGCGGGCATTCCCGTTTACGGCGTCACTGGGATCGCCGACAATCCCGACGACGTCCGTGCGCACGGGAAAGACGAGCGCGTGTCGATCAAATCGTTCAACGATGCCCTGGAGTTTGCGTATCAGTTGACCCGGGCGCTCGGGAGCAGTCCCAGTCCTGGCGGGAAGTAGTGCCACGGATCACACGGACAACACGGATCGGGTTTATGAGATGGCTTTTAGTGTCCACTAGCGGCGATCAGCTGGACTGCTTCAAGAGGATCGCCCGCACGTAAAGCACCGCGAATCCGAAGCGCTGCACGTTCTCCGTCGACTTCGATCCGGGCTGCGTCGTGACGACCGCGACGTCGCAGCCGCGGCGCGCCGCGTCGACGAGGCGATGGCGCAGCAGGGCCGTCTGCACACCCTGACGCCGATGGTCGGGGAGGGTGGCGGCCCCGGCGAGCTGCGCGACACCTTCATAGATTCTCAAGCTCGCCCCACCGGCGACCGCACCGTCCCGCCTGGCGATGAACCGCTCGAAGCTCGGCGTGGCAAACGTGTCCCCGAAAATCTGCTCGATCGCCTCGCGGTTGAACGACTCGTGGCTCGCCGGGCCATCGAACGTATCGGGATGCAGGAATCCGGTGGCGACGGCGTCCATCCACGTCGCGGTTTCGTCCGGGCCTGCGTGAGCGACAGTGATGGGGCCGGTCTCGACGCCCTGGAGTTGAGCGAGATCAAGTGGCAAGCCAAGGACATTCTCGAAGCCGATGAGCTCGTAGCCGCGGTGGCTCAGCATCCGCGGGATCACCGGATCGCCGAGGGACGCGAATTCGACCTGGAGCGGCGCGCGGCGCAGGGCAAACGCCTCTTCAATCGCCTCGAGTTCCGCTGGGGGCGGCAGTTCGGCAAAGCCGAGTCCTGCCAGCTTGTTCGCCGGCGACCCGACCCCGGTGTGCACGGCAACGCCGCCACCAATCGGCGCGACCACGACCTCGCCGCGACCCAGCCGCGCGGCGGCGGCGCGGGCGAGCTCCATCAGCATCGTGCATTCTGCCCGCTCGATCCGGGCCGCCAGGGAGGCAGTAGCGAACATGACCGCGGACCAGCTTACATGCCGTGGACACGACAGACAACACGCGCCACAGAGAACACGGACCACACGGACGCACTAGTCTCTTACAGGAAGTCGGAGGCCAGGAGACGTAGATCTTGCCTTGAGCCTTGAGCCCTGAGCCGCAAAGAACCTACGGAACTCCTGTTTGTTCTTATGACAGCCAACTACCCGCGGGATCAGTTAGGATCCGGCCAGCAAGGGAGCACCACCATGAAAACGCTGCGGATGCTGAGCTCGGGGCTGCTGGCACTCGGAAGCGCGGCCATTCTCACTGTCTCTCTTTCCGGGACAAGCGCTCGACAAACGACGGGTCAGGCCGTCCCGATCGATCCGGACGATCTCGGCGGAGTCGTGACGGGGCCCAAAGGACCCGAGGCGGGCGTGTGGGTCATCGCGGAGACGACTGACCTCCCGACGAGGTTCGCCAAGATTGTCGTGACCGACGAACAGGGGCGCTACGTCGTCCCGGACCTGCCGAAGGCGACATACAGCGTATGGGTGCGGGGTTACGGTCTCGTCGATTCGCCGAAGACTCAAGCCACGCCCGGCAAGGCGCTGAATCTTACCGCTGTCGTTGCGCCGAACGCGCGCGCCGCCGCCGAGTACTATCCGGCAGGCTATTGGTTTTCGCTGCTCCGCGTCCCCGACAAGAGCGAGTTTCCGGGCACCGGTCCGGCGGGCAACGGTATTTCGCCGACCATGGGGAGTCAGGCGCAGTGGCTTCGCAACGTGAAGTCAGGCACGTGCTGGTCCTGCCATCAACTCGGGAGCAAGGGCACGCGCGAGCTGCCGCCGAATCTTGGGACGTTCCCATCCTCGGTGGCAGCGTGGGAACGCCGCCTGCAGTCAGGGCAGGCCGGCACGCAGATGATCAACGGTCTGGGCCAGCTCGGCCGTGATCGCGCACTGGCGCTCTTCGCGGACTGGACCGATCGCATCGCGGCGGGTGAAGTGCCACCGGCGCCGCCGCGGCCGCAGGGCCTCGAGAGAAACGTCGTCATCACGCTGTGGGACTGGGCGGACCCTAAGGCCTATCTCCACGACTCGGTGTCGACCGATCGGCGCAACCCGACGCTGAACGCCAACGGCCTGCTCTACGGCGCCCTCGAATTGAGCGCTGACTACCTGCCGGTGCTGGATCCCGTGCGCCACACGGTAAGTCAGGTGCCGCTCACGGTTCGTGACCCCAACACGCCCCCGACGCCGCCAGCGATGATGCAGCCGTCGCCGTACTTTGGCAGCGAGGTCATCTGGACCAGCAAGAACAATGTCCACAACCCCATGCTCGACGAGCGCGGCCGCGTGTGGCTGACGTCGGCCGTCCGGCCCTTCGATAACCCCGCCTACTGCAAGGAGGGCTCGAGCCATCCGTCGGCGAAGCTCTTCCCGATCGAGCGATCCAGCCGGCACCTCGCCGTCTACGATCCGGCGTCCAAGAAGCTCACGCTCATCAGCACTTGCTTCGGCACGCACCACCTGATGTTCGCCGAAGACGCCAACCAGACGCTCTGGACAAGCGGCGGCGGTCAAGTGGTCGGCTGGCTGAATCGAAAGATGTTCGAAGAGACCGGCGACGAAGAAAAGTCGCAGGGCTGGACTGCGCTCATCATGGATACGAACGGCAACGGCAAGCGCGACGCGTATGTCGAGCCGACGCAACCAGTCGACCCGACGAAGGACAAACGGTATGGAGCGGCCTTCTATTCCGTTGCGCCAGCGCCCGACGGCTCGGTGTGGGGCTCGGTCCTCGGCTTCCCCGGCGCCATCGTGCGAATCAATCCCGGCGCGAATCCACCAGAGACGACGCTCGCCGAAGTCTACGAACCGCCGTTCAATAACGACAAGGCGCCGATCCAGGGATTCTCGCCGCGGGGCGCCGATGTCGACAGAGACGGCGTCTTCTGGTCTGCGCTGGCCAGCGGACATCTGGCCAGCTTCGATCGCCGCAAATGCAAAGGACCGCTCAACGGCCCGTTGGCGACCGGTCAGCACTGTCCCGAGGGCTGGACGCTCTACGCCGAGCCGTTGCCCCAACTGAAAGGCGTAACCGATCACGGAAGCGCCGAGGGCAGCTACTACACCTGGGTCGACCAGTTCGACACGCTCGGGCTCGGCCGGAACACGCCGATCAACACCGGCAATGCGTCCGAAGGGCTGCTGGCACTGAAGGACGGTAAGTGGGTCGTGCTACGCGTGCCCTATCCAACCGGCTACTACACGAAGTGGATGGACGGCAGGATCGACGATCCAAAAGGGGGCTGGAAGGGGAGAGGCCTATGGACCACCATTAGCACGCGGACGCCCTTCCACATGGAGACCGGCAAAGGCACCACGAGCAAGGTGATCAAGTTGCAGCTGCGATCGGATCCGCTGGCCAAGTAGCGTTCAAAAGTTCAGGAGGTTCAAGGGGTTCAAAAGGTTCATCAGGTTCATAGAGCTGATCTTGAACCTCCTGAACCTCCTGAACCATCTGAACCTCTTGAACCCGTCCCTCATCCCATTCCTGTGGCTTTCCCGCCAGCTGTGTGCTAATCCTTTAGCACTAATCTCAGTCTGCCAGGAGCATCCATGTTCAGTCAGGACGTTCGGTATGCCGTTCGCTTACTGACCAGCAACCCAGGCTTCGCCATCGTCGCGCTATTGACGATGGCGCTCGGCATTGGCGCGAATACGGCAATCTTCAGCGTGATCGATTCGGTGCTGTTGCGGAAGGCACCGGTGACGGACATTGATTCGCTCGCCGTTGTCTGGGAGACCGATCGAAACACCAGCACGACGCGCGAGCCGGCGTCGCTGCCTGACTACCTGGACTTCAAGCAACGGAGCCAGCGCGTGCAGCAGTTGGCGGTCTTTTACGCCACCGAGGTGAATTACACGCCGGATCAAGGAGAGGCGATTCGGCTTCAGGCGCTCCAGGCGAGCGACGAGCTGCTGCCGATGCTGGGTGTGCGTCCCGTCGCCGGGCGTGGATTCACGGCCGAGGAAACGCGAGCGGGTGGTCCGGCGGTCGTATTGATCAGTGACGGATTCTGGACGCGCGCGTTTGGCCGGGACCCCTCGATCGTTGGTCGCGCGATTCGACTCGACGATCGGCAGGTCACGGTCATCGGGATCATGCAGCGCGGCGCCGATTTCGGCTTCTTTCAAATCCTGTCGGCGGCCGACTATTCGCGCGGCTTTGCCGATCGCGGCGCGAGCGCAGCGGTCGACGTGTGGCAGCCGCTGCAGCAGACGCCGCAGACGATGCCGCGATCGACGCATCCCATCTTCATGGTGGCGCGACTCCGGGGGAGCGTCGCCGCGACACAAGAAGAGCTCGCGACGATCTCGACCGATCTGGAGCGCGCGTTTCCCGAGAACCGCGCGCGCGGTGTCTTCGTCGAGCCGCTCTCGGCGGTTGTTTTTGGGCCGGTGCGTCCGGCGCTGCTCGTGCTGCTGACCGCGGTCGGCCTGGTCCTCCTCGTCGCGTGCGCGAACGTGGCGAATCTGCTGCTCGCCCGTGGTTCGGCGCGGCGCCGTGAAGTCGCCGTGCGCACGGCGCTCGGCGCGTCCGGATCGCGACTCATGATCCAGTTTGCGGCCGAGGGGCTTCTGCTGGCGGTGGTCGCGGCGGCGCTTGGCGCGGCGATGGCCGTATTCGGGGTTCGCGTGCTCGTCGCGCTCGCTCCCGCCGACATTCCGCGCATCGCCGAGGCGGCCGTCGATCTTCGCGTCCTCACGATCACCCTGATCGTCGCGGTCGGCGCGGGCCTCCTTTTCGGCATGGTGCCGGCTGTCCAGGCACGTCGTGTGGATCTGCAGGGATCGCTCAAGGGTCAAGGCGGACACGGAGGATCGGCCGGTGGCGAACGCACTCGGCTCCGCTCGATTCTGGTGGTTGCTGAATGTGCTCTGGCCGTGATGCTGGTGATCGGCGCAACCCTACTGATCAAGAGCTTCTGGAGGATCCAGCACGTCGACGCCGGCTTCCGGTCCGAGGGCATCCTCAAAGCGGAGTATCAACTGCCCTCGAGCCGCTATCCGGTCGACTTCCGACGATTCCCGGACTTGAAGGAGATTCACGCCTTCACGCATGGCGTGTTACAGAAAGTCGAGGGGCTGCCTGGCGTCGAGGCGGCGGCCGTGTCCGGCTACCATCCGCTCGACCCGGGTTTCACGAATTCGTTTCGCATCATCGGGCGCGAAGCGGAAGCCGCGACGCAACCGGAGGTGTCGGTGCGCCGGGTGACGCCGGGCTACTTCCGCACGATGAGCGTGCCGCTCGTGCGCGGACGTCTCCTTTCCGATGCGGATCATACGACGGCGCCGCCGGTGCTGTTGATTAATGAAGCGACTGCCCGCCGATTCTTCGCCGGGCAGGAGCCGCTCGGCAAGCAGATCGCCTTTTGGGGCGCCAACCGCACGATCGTTGGAGTTGTCGGCAACGAGCGCTTCCAGGGGTTATCGGAAGCGGCGCCGATCGCTGTTTACGCGCCGCTCGATCAGGCGCCGTCGGCCAACGGCGCTGGCGCGCTGCTCGTGCGGACCTCAGGCGATCCCAAGGCCCTCATCGCCAGCGTGCGCGGAGTAATTCGCGAACAGGACCCCGCGCTTGCCGTCTTCGGCCTCGAGCCCTTCACTGAGACCGTGTCTCGTTCGGTCGCTGAGCGTCGCTTCACCATGCTCGTGCTTGGCCTGCTGGCCTCGGTGGCGCTCATCCTCGCGGCGATCGGCGTGCACGGGGTGCTGAGTTATACGGTTACCCAGCGCGCGCGGGAGATTGGCATTCGCATGGCGCTCGGCGCACAGTCCGCAAGTGTTCTGCGGCTGGTGGTGGGGCAGGGCATGACCCTGGCGCTCGCGGGCGCGGCGATTGGTCTCGCCGCGGCATTTGTACTGACGCGGTCGATGGGAACGTTGCTCTTCGGCGTCACGCCGACCGATCCGGTCACGTTCATCCTCGTGCCGCTCGGATTGGCTCTCGTCGCGCTTGTCGCCAGCTACCTACCCGCGCGCAGGGCGACGCGCGTCGATCCCGTAGCGGCACTGAGGGCGGAGTAAATATAGTGCTGCGGTAGAGCTTTTACCGCAGAGAGACCGTGTTGCAAGTCAACGGGTCTGCGCGAAGTCTGGTCGAAAGGGTTGGCCCGTCTTGAGCACCCCGAAGGCCAGGTGGACGAGTTTGCGCATCACCGCGCCCACGATGAGCATCCGGTGTTTGCCGTCGGCGAGTAGCCGCGCCTGCAGCCGCTGCGCGATCGGGTTACAGCGCAAGGCAGTGAGCGCCGGAAAATACAGAGCCTTGCGAATCGCCGGGGCGCCGAGCTTCGAGAGGCGCGGGCGACGGCGCAGGGAGGTTCCAGAGCGACCCTCGCGTGGCACGACGCCCGCAAAGGCCGCCGCCGCGCGGGCCTGGCGGAAGCGGCCCATCGAACCGAATTCGGCGAGCAGCACCGCGGCCGTCGCGTCGCCGATCCCCGGAATCGACGTCAGGAGGTCGCGTTGCTGGCGCAGGTGCGGGTGCTGATCGACATGCGCGCGGATGCGCAGCCGAACGGCCTCCATCTCCGCTTCGAGGAGTGCAATCACATGCGTGAGAGAATCGCGCACCTCGGCCGACGGGTCGGCGGCGAGCCGGTTGCGCTCTTGCGTGCGCATCCCCTCGAGCGCGTCGAGCCGGCGCACAAGGGCCTGCAGTGCGCGCACCTCTGGCGGCAGAGGTACCCATGGCCGCGGCTGCTGCGTCGCACAGAACTGCGCAATCAGCCGGGCATCCGTCGGGTCGGTTTTGGTGCGGGTCAGACAACTGCGCGCATACGCCTCGATGATCGCGGGATTGACCACACTGACCACGAGGCCTGCATCCGCGAGGGTCTCTGCCACTCCGTCGCCATAGGTACCCGTGGCCTCCAGACACGCGTGCACCGGGCCTGCGTGGTAGCGCGCGATCCAGCTCCGCAGCGCGGCGTGGCCCGCGGCGTCATTGGCAAAGGCTTTCACCCGCACGCGCGCGTCTGGCAACCGGAGCGCCACATCGTACTTCCGCTTGGCGATGTCAATCCCGAGATACGCGTATGCCATCGATTCCTCCGTGCTCCGCGACGTCGTGTGCTGATCAGCCTTGTGCATTCATGCTCAGCTCCGCAGGAGCGGCATTCGAGACCGTCCGATCTGTCCGACGTCACACAACGGGCCCCGGGCACTCCTCTCTGCGCCGGGCTAGCAGCCAATCCGCCGACCAGTGTCACCGAGGCCCTCTCCCGGCGTCCCGGAAGTTTCCAGGCTATGGAAATGTGGAAATCTCACAAACCGAGATTCCCACATTTCCACAGCCATCATTCAATTCATACTGAACATACAAGCGCGCCGAGTGCGCGGAGAACAACAAGTAGGCCTCTGCGTGCTCTGCGCGCTCCGCGGTGAAGAGCTTTTTGGGGCGCAGTACCATCTATAATCTGCGTATGATCACGCTACTCCTCCTTACTTTGTTTCAGACTCCCGCCCAGACCGAGATGCCCGCGATCCCGAAGTTCCTGCAGGTGACTCCTCAGTTCTGCACGGGGGCTCAGCCGCGTCTCGAGGCCTTTGCCAAGCTCAAGGCCGACGGCGTGAAGGCCGTACTCAACCTGCGGCAGCCGTCCGAGCATCGCGCCGCCGACGAGCAGGCCGCGGTGGAAGCGGCCGGGATGAAGTACTTCAACATTCCGGTCGTCTATGCGAATCCGACCGATGCCGAAGCGGACGCCTTCCTCAAGATCACCGACGACGCCGCGAACCGCCCGATGTTCATTCACTGCACGGCAGCGATTCGGGTCGGCGCGTTCTGGGCGATCCGGCGGGCGCTCCGCGATGGCCTCACGCCGGATGCGGCGCTCGAAGAAGGCAGGAAAGTCGGCATGGTCAACGCGCCGCACCTCGAGGAGTTCGCGCGCAAGTACATCGCGTCCCACCAGCCGCGAAAGTAAGCACGGACGCAGGCAAGGGCACAGCTGATGTCACGGAGTGCGGCTTGCCCGACCGTTGCCGCTCTTGGGCGAAGGCGGGCCAGTGTGACGCTCGTCGCCGCCCTGCTCGCGGCGGGCGGCATCAGCTCGGCCTGCGGAAGGTCGCGCGCCGAGAGTAGCGCCGGACCGACTGGCGTGCTGAGCCCAGCTGGTGTGCTGAGTCCAGCTGGTGTGCTGAGTAATGAGGCCTGCGCGGGCATTCCCGTGCCCGAGGCCCGCTGCCACCGCCTCACGGTCTTCGAGAATCAGACCGCGCGTCGCGGCCGCACCATCTCCCTCCGCCTCATCGTTTTGCCAGCGACTGGAATCAATGGCGAGCCGCGTAGCGACGATGCACTCGTGTATCTCGCCGGAGGTCCCGGTCAAGCGGCGTCCGAGTTTCTAGGCGATTCGGTCGTGGCGAGCGACGGCGCTCGGGCCAGGCGCGATATCGTTCTGGCAGATCAGCGTGGCACTGGCGGTTCGAACCCGCTCCTCTGTCAGTTCTACGGCCCGCCGGATCAACCTCAGACCTACTTTGAGGCGTTTCTCCCGATCGAGAAAGTGCGGGCGTGCCGTGCTACGCACGAACGAACCTCCGACCTGTCGCAGTACACCACTGCTGCCTCAGTGGAGGATCTCGAGGCGATCAGGGTCGCGTTGAAGTACCCGCAGCTCACGCTGGTCGGCGGGTCGTACGGGACGCGCCTGGCGCTGGAGTACCTCAGGCAATACGGATCGCGCGTCCGTGCGGTCGGTACTCGAAAGCCCGGTGACGCCCGCGACTCACGCGCCCGAGCGATTCGGGCACTTCGCGCAGCAAGCGCTCGACGCGCTGCTCGACGAATGTGTCGGAACGCCGGAGTGCGCGCGCGTGTTTCCCGCGATCCGGGAGGAGGCGCGGCAGGTCTTCGACAGGCTCAGGCAGGGTCCGGTGAAGGCGATCGCCGCGCATCCATCGGCGGACCGCCCCGCCGAGGTCACACTGACGCGTGACCATGTCGGCGAGGCGATCCGCTACCTGATGTATTCGTCGCGTGGCGCGTCGCGCGTGCCCTTGTACCTGCATGAAGCGTTCAAGGGCAACTTTTCGCCCTTTGCCGACTTCCTGATTCGCTTTCGCGCCGGCGGCACGTTTGACGGGCTCTACCTGTCGATCACGTGCGCCGAGGACGTGCCGCTCGTCGCCCCCGACGCCGCCGAGCGGGACGATCCGACGTTTCTCGGCGGTTATCGCGTTCGCCAGCAGCGTGCCGCCTGCGCCGCCTGGCCGCGCGGCACCCGGTCCGAATCGAGTCTGTTGCCGGTGAAGTCAGCGGTTCCCGTTCTGATGACGTCCGGAGAACTCGATCCGGTCACGCCGCCAGCCAACGCCGACACGCTCGCGCAGACGCTGCCGGAGAGTCTGCATGTTCGGGTGCCGGCTGGTGGCCACTCGCCGGTCGGGTTGATCGGTCTCGATTGCCTCGACAACCTCAAACGCGCGTTCATCGAGCGCGGCCGCACCGAGGGACTCGAGACGAGCTGTGTGAAGCAGATCGCGCGGCCGGGATTCATCACCCGCTGATCAGGCGACGCCAGGAAGTGTCGGCTGCGTTGCGGCCTCGCGTTACCTCCAGTAAGCTCTTCGACACATGGTCATCCTCGCGTTCGACAACATCGCGAAGAGCTACGGAGACATTCCGGCGCTTCGCGGCGTTTCCTTCGACGTCCACGCCGGCGAGATCTTCGGCCTGCTCGGACCGAATGGCGCCGGCAAGAGCACGCTGATTCGCATCCTCATGGACATCATTCGGCCGGACTCGGGTGAGGTCCGGGTGTTTGGAGAGCCGCGCCGGCGTGCGCATCTCGATCGCCTCGGTTACCTCCCGGAGGAGCGCGGTCTCTACACGAAGCTCACCGTCACCGACGTGATGACGTATTTTGGCGCGCTCAAAGGCCTCAGCCGCGCCGAGGCGCGCCGGCGCTCGTCGGAATGGCTCGAGCGCGTCGAGCTGCCGCACGTTGCCGGCTGGAAGATCGACCGCCTCAGCAAGGGCATGTCCCAGAAGGTGCAGATTGCCTCGGTTCTCCTGGCCGACCCCGAGATCTGCGTGCTCGACGAGCCGACGACCGGGCTCGACCCGGTCAATGTCAGGCTCGTGCAGGATCTGCTGCTCGAGCGCCGGCGCAACGGACGCACGACCATCCTCTCGACCCACCAGATGAATCAGGTCGAAGCGCTCTGCGATCGGGTGGCGCTGATCGATCGTGGACGGCTGATGGTCTACGGCGAAGTCGACGAGGTGCGGCGCGAGCATTCGCTCCCGGAGGTCCGCGTCCACGCCCGGGGTCCGCTGCCATCAGTCCCCGCGGTCGCGAGCGCGATCGATGATGGGGAGGGGTCGTGGCGGCTGATGCTGGCCGACGGCAGCGCGCCGTCGGAGGCGCTGGCGACGCTCGTTCGCGCGGGCGCGACGATCGATCGATTCGAACCGATGCTCGCGCCGATGGAAGATATCTTTCTCAGGGTTGTTCGAGAGGGGCAGGCCTAAATGAGGAAGGGCTGGCGCAAGATCTGGGTGATCGCGACCTTCGAGTTCCTGACCGCGGTTCGGCGTCCCGGGTATCTGATTACGACGTTCGGCATGCCGCTCTTTCTCGCGGCCTACAGCGGGATCGTGGCTGTCCCGGCCTACTTTGCCAGTCGCAGTGTCCGTGAGGCATCCATCTACGGCGTTGTCGATCCGGGTGGCGTGCTGCATCTGGAAGGCGAGACGACCTCGTCACAGTCGCAGGTACCCGAAGAGGTCAAGCGCGCGCTCGACGCGATGGGCCGGGGCGGACGCGCCGAGAACCAGTTCATGCTCGCCAACTCGATCTTCCGCCCGTACGCGTCGGAGAGCGACGCGCGCGCGGCGGTCGCGGCGCGGGTAATCAAGGGCTATTTTGTCGTGCCTGCCGACTACATCGCCAGGGGCGTCGTCGACGTCTACACGCAGGATACGTTCAACGTCGGTGGGTCCGAATCGCGCAATGCGTTTTCAACGTTGATCAGGGAACGTCTCGTCAGCGGCCGGCTCGACGATCAGACAGTCTCTCGTGTGGTCAGCCCGCTCAAGGAGACGCGGCGATTCAGCGTGACGCGGACCGGCGAGATCACCGATGGCGGGCAAGCGGCCGGGTTTGTCCGGGTCGCCGTGCCGCTCGTCTTCATGGTCCTCTTCCTGATGTCCGTGTTGATGACCTCCGGCTATCTGATGCAGGGGACGGCGACGGAGAAAGAGAACAAGGTCGTCGATGTGCTGCTGGCCTCGGCCGATCCCGACGAGATCCTTGCCGGCAAGCTGCTCGGTCTGGGCGGCGCAGGTTTGCTGCAGATCGCGGTGTGGCTGCTGATGCTCCTCGTCGGCGGGGTTGGTGTCGTGCCGCTGCTGATGACCTCGCAGATCGAGATGCCATGGGTCGCGCTGGCGCTGGCGATTCCCCTGTTCCTGATCGCATTTCTGTTCTTTGGCAGCCTCATGCTCGGAACGGGATCGCTCGGCTCGAACATGCGCGAGGCTCAGCAACTGGCGATGGTGTGGTCGCTGACCGCG
Organism: uncultured Acidobacteriota bacterium; assembly: GCA_963773005.1. Lineage (GTDB taxonomy): Bacteria > Acidobacteriota > Vicinamibacteria > Vicinamibacterales > 2-12-FULL-66-21 > DATBJJ01. The sequence continues at coordinate 909,066 of CAVYZR010000003.1, read as the reverse complement.
GCGCTGCCGATGATGATGATGGCCGTGCTGATCCGCGAGCCGCACGGGATCGTGGCACGCGTGATGACCTGGCTGCCGTTCTCGGCCGGGCCGCTGATCATGTTCCGCGCCAGCACCGACCCCGACTATCTCGCGTGGTGGGAGGTGGCGGGGTCGTTCGTCCTGCTCCTGCTGTCGACGTGGCTGGCGATCCGCCTTGGCGCGCGCCTGTTTCGTATCGGGCTGCTCAGCTCCTCCCGCCCGAGGCTCGCCGAGATCCTGCGCCAGGCACGGTTGTCTTCATGATTAAACGATCTGTGCTCGCGATTGCCGTGGTGGCCACGGTCGCGGTCGGTGCCGCGGCGCGCCAGGGCGCCGTGCCCGAGGCGCGCGTCGACGCTGTGCTGTCCCGGTGGGACACGACCACACCGGGGTGCGCGGTGGGTGTCAGCCTTCAAGGAAAAAGCGTACTCGAGAAGGCCTATGGGATGGCCGATCTCGAGCATGACGTTCCGATCAAGCCGGACACGATCTTCGAAGCTGGGTCCGTGTCCAAGCAGTTTACGGCCGCTGCCATTCTGTTGCTGGCGCGGGAAGGCAAGCTTTCGCTCGACGATGAGGCGCGCAAGTACGTTCCGGAGCTGCCCGACTACGGCGCGCCGCTGACGATCCGGCAGATGCTGAACCACACGAGCGGCTTGCGCGACTGGGGCAGCGTGGTCGCTATCGCCGGCTGGCCGCGCGGCACCCGCGTGCACAACCACGCCCACGTCCTCGACGTCGTCAGCCGTCAGCGGTCGTTGAACTTTGCGTCCGGCACCTGCTACTCCTACTGCAACACCGGATATAACCTGGCCGCGATCATCGTCTCGCGGGTCAGCGGACAGCCGTTTGCCGAGTTCACACGCGCTCGCATCTTCACCCCGCTCGGCATGTCGCGCACCTCGTGGCGCGACGACTACACGCGGGTCGTCAAGGACCGGGCGATCGCCTATTCGGGCGCCCCTGGCGGGTTTTCGACGGAGATGCCATTCGAGAACATCCACGGCAACGGCGGGCTCCTGACGACCGTGGCAGACCTGCTGCGCTGGACACGCAACTTCTCGCAGCCCGTCGTCGGCGACGCGCAATTCGTCAAGGAGATGCAGACGCCGGGACGATTCAACGACGGCCGACCGCACGGTTACGCGCTGGGGCTCATGATCGGTACCTATCAGGGGCTGCGGGAAGTCGCGCACAGCGGCGCGACGGCCGGCTATCGGGCCTGGCTGTCGGAGTATCCCGAGCGACAAGTCGCCGTGGCGGTGTTGTGCAACGTCAGCAGCGGCAACGCGCCGCAGTACGCTCACGCCGTCGCCGATCTCTATCTCGGGATCACCAAACCGGCCGCGACGTCACCAACCGGCAATGGAGGACCTGTCGGGGCCGGCGCGTCGCAGAACGCGTCCGCGCTGGAGCCGCTCATAGGAATGTACCGGCGCAGCGACACCGGCGAGCCGATTACCATCTCGCGTGCCGGCAGCGATCTGCGCGTCGAAGGCGGACCGCAATTGACGGCGCAGTCTGCCGCGCGCTTTGTTGCCGCGACGGGTGGGTCCCCAGCCTACGATTTCAGCGTGGACGGCCTGAAAGTGACTGACTCGTTCGGCAGCGTCGACGTCTACGCCCGTGTCCGAGGCGACGAGCTGGTCGTTCGGCCGGTCGCGGAGTACGCCGGCACCTACGTCAGCGACGAGGCTGAGGCAACGCTGATTGCAGCCGCCGACGGCAACGCGCTGGTTCTCAAGCGCCGACCCGATGACGTCATTCGCCTGTCGCCGCTCTACCGAGACGCATTCCGCGGGCCGATCGGCTTCGTCCGCTTTCATCGCGACAGCGGCAATCGGATCATCAGCCTCAGCGTCACGCAGGATCGTGTCTGGGACCTGCGCTTTCAGCGCAGGTGAGCGGAACAGTCTTCAGTTGGTAGTCGGTAGTCGGTAGTCGGAGGTCGGGAGTCACAGTCGGGAGTCTGAGTCGGCAGTTCCAGTCGGTAGTTCCAGTCGTCTGGATAGATCCACCGACTCGGACGACTGACTCGCGCTGCCGACTCAGACTATCGACTGCGACTCCCGACTCCCGACGCCCGACTACCGACTGTCAATAGTCGGCTTCTTCCGATGTTTTGTCACCTGCTCGTACGAGTACGCCAAGGCGATGAGTCCGCCCTCGTCCCATGCCCGGCCGAAGAACGTCACCCCGGCCGGTAGCGTGCCGCCCCGCGTATAGCCCATCGGCACGTTGATTGACGGAAATCCCGTCACGGGTGAGAAGAACTGACTGTTGTCGCCGTGGGGCGTATTGAGATCGCCAATCAGGCGTGGAGGATTGCTCCAGGTTGGATACACGAACGCGTCAAGCCTTTCGGCGTCCATCGTCTTCAGCACGGCCGCGCGCACCTGCCGACGGTATTCCGATTCCGCCTGGCAGGCCGGCGTATCAGGTCCGTTCTCGGTCGCTTCCTGCGACTGCTCGAGGCGGCGCTGCACGCTCGGGTGGAACTGGCGCGACTGGATGATCGCCGCGAGATCTTTCACCGGAACCCGGTCTCCGTGTGACGCCAGCCACCGGTTCATGTCGTATTTGAACCCACCGCAGGTGCCGGCGCCTTGCGGTCGCTTGATCTCGTCGAGGTCCACCCGCACCGGATCGACGATGACTGCGCCGACGCGCTTCATGTCGTCGACTGCCGCCATGAACACCTCCACGATCTCCGTGTCGGTCGTGTCACGTTCGTAGGCTTGCCTCAGGATGCCGATGCGGCGACCCTTCAAGCCGTCTTGCCGCAGAGAGGCGAGATAGTTCGGGATCTCCGTCGGATGCCCGCCTGGACTGAAGGCGCGAGCGATCGCTGTATCGCCGACCGTGACTGGATCGTCGGGATCGGGCCCGGCGATCACCTGGAGCACTGCGACCGCATCCTCGAGCGTTCGAGTCATCGGACCGGCGATGTCGGCGAGCAGGTTGAGCGGGACGACCCCGGCGCGGCTGGTGAGGCCCATGGTCGAACGTATGCCGGCTAGCGCCTGGTGTGACGCCGGGCCACGAATCGAGTTGCCGGTATCACTGCCAAGGCCAATCGCGCCGAAGTTCGCGGCAACGGCGGCGGCGGTGCCGCCGCTCGAACCTGCGGTCACCCGGTCGAGCAGGTAAGGATTCTTCGTGTATCCAGGCAGGATCGAGCTGACGGTCTCGTACGGCGAAAATGCGAACTCGGCCATGTTCGACTTCGCGATCACAATCGCGCCAGCCGACTTGATGCGCTTGACCTGGAACGCATCGCGGCTCGATACGAAACCTTTGAGCGACAGAGAACCGGCGGCGCTTTGCAGCCCAATTGTTTCGAAGTTGTCCTTGACGATGGCCGGGATGCAGTGAAGCGGGCCTGAGAGAGCGCCCTGACTGGCCCGGCGATCGAGCGCATCGGCGTCTGCGAGCGCATTCTTGTTGATCTCGACGATGGCGTTGATGGCGGGACCGGCCTTGTCGAAGGACTCGATGCGCTTCAGGTATTGCTCGACCAGCGCGCGACACGTGAGCTGACGGCTCTTCAGGGCGGCGTGAATCTGCGCGATGGTCATTTCCTCCAGTTGAAAAGGCCCTGAGGGTGTTTGCTGGGGGGCGGACAAGGCCACTGCCGTCGCGGCGATCGCCACGAGCAAACCGGCGCCCGCTCCGTTGGCAAGTTGGATCATCGGCCAGCAGTCGACACGTTACTTCGAAGGCTTCCCAAGCTTGAGTTCGGCGTAGACCGTCGCGACGTTGTCCTTGGCGTTCTGCATCCCGTAGTCCTTGAACTGGTCGGGAAGGGTGAGCCCCGCGACAGCCTCGTCGACCGTCTTGCCAGCGTCGAAGGCTTGCCGGACCGCGGCCAGGAACGCCGCGTTGAACTCGCCGAATTCCACGAACGCCTTCCAGGTGGTCGTCGTTGGCGTGTGACCGGGAATGACGGTGTCGACGCCCTGGATGGCTTTCGCGGCTATTCGCAGCGTCTCGGGATAGGCCACGCCGCTGCCGCCGTTGCCGACGTCGATGCCAGGCGTCGCTGACCTGGCGAAGAGATCGCCGGTGTGAGCGACGCGAAGCGCAGGAAAGACGACGATCGTGTCGCCGTTGGTGTGGCCGGCGCCGTAGTGATGGAGCTCGACGCGGTCTGCGCCTTCGCCGGGGAGGACTGTCATTGTGCTCGTGTAAGTCTGATCCGGCAGGAATTGTGCCTTTTCGCCCTCAAACTCCTTCATCTTCACCATGCTCGCCTTGGCGTTCTCGTGGGCGACGACCTCAACCGACGCAGGAAAGAAGTCATTGCTGCCAACATGATCGGCATGGGTGTGGGTATTGATGATGAAGGTGATCGGTTTGTCGGTTACCGACCGCACCTTGTCCATGATCGCCGGGCCCCAGCCTGGATCCTTGGTGTCGACGAGAATGACGCCACGGTTGGCGGTGACGAACGCGGCCGTATTGCCGCCGCCGCCTTTAATCATGAACAGGTTGTCGCGAACTTTCTCGATCTCGGCGACGTTCGGCTGTGGGGGCGCCTGTCCGGCAAGGATGCCGACCGCACCCATCGCGAGAAGCACTCCCAGAAGCATCGTGCGTCGCATGGTCCCTCCTCAGAACACCCGCTCGAAAAACCAATAGGCGCCGGCCATCATAACTCCGACGGACCCGACGGTCGCAATGCGGCGCGCGAGCACAGGGTCGCGCTGCCGCACTAATGCGAGCGCAGCCGAGACGACGACCACGATCATCGCCTGCCCGATCTCGACGCCGAGGTTGAACGAGAAGAGCGACATGCCCAGCGCCCGATTCGGGAGCCCGGTCTCGCGCAGCACGCTCGCAAATCCGAAACCGTGGACCAGTCCAAAGAAGAGGGCCACCCAGGCGCGGACGTCGCGTCCCTTGGTTCCCGTCAGCAGGTTGTCGGCGCCGACGTAGACGATGCTCAGCGCGATCGCCGGTTCGATGATGCGGGCCGGAGGGTCGACGATCTGCAGCGTCGCCAGCGCGAGCGTCACGCTGTGCCCGAGCGTGAAGGCAGTCACGATCGCCAGCAGCCGCGTGAGGCTGCCGCCGAGCAGCAACAGTCCGATGATGAACAGAATGTGATCGGGTCCAATGGCGATGTGATGGACGCCGGAGGCGGTGAACGTCGTGAACACGGCCAGGAGGCCTTGCCGCGTCCCCGTAAAGAAATCCACGCTGGTCCGGCCGCTGTTGAGGATCTCCTGCCGCACCAGCACATCGCCTTCGTAGACGTTGATGAACGTCTGGTGATCGGGGTCGTACGGAAAGAGATGCGCCCCGATCGTCAGCTTGCCGGCGGCTCTCGTCGAGGGTGCCTGCCATAACATTTCGACGGCGTCCTGGTCGGCGACGGGTTTGAGCGCGGTCATCGTCCAGGGAATAGGGCGCCCGTCGGTGAAAAACGTCAGGCGCGGCTGCAGAAACGCCGCGACTGCCGCTGCCTGCGGTGCCGTGAACGCCGGATCGGCAAGTTGCGACGGAGATTCGATCTTCAGCTCGTGCGCGACATCGAGATCGTGCAGGACGAGCCGCCCTGTAAGGCCATTCGCCGTCACGTGGGCGTCGAGGTAGCTGAACGGAGCTGGGTGAGCAAGAATCCGTGCTCCGAGGATCACGCACCCGATGAGGGCGAACGCGGTAGCCACTCTTGCATAGGCAGGAGTAATCGTTTGACGCGGCGGCAGCACGCCACGAATCTTGACGCGACGGGCGCGCACGACGCAAGCGCCGCCAGAAGGTGCTAAGGTGAGAGCGTGAGCGTACGCGTGCGGTTCGGCCTGTTCGAATTCGACCCGGACACTGGCGCGCTCAGCCGCGAAGGTGTGCCGGTTCGGCTGCAGCCGCAGCCGGCACGCGTCCTGACCCTCCTCGTCACGCATGCCGGTGACGTCGTCACTCGCGACGCGCTTCGCCAGGAAGTCTGGAGCGACGGCACCTTCGTCGACTTCGAGCGTGGCCTGAACTTCTGCGTCGCGCAGATCCGATCGGCGCTGGGCGATGCCGCCGACTCGCCGCGGTTCATCGAGACCCTGCCGCGGCGCGGCTATCGCTTTATTGCGCCAATTCAGCGCCTGCAGCCCGCGCGTCGTGCGACGTGGGCGGCACGCTCAACAGGCGTTTACGTCGCGGCCCTGATCGCGCTGTCGCTCGTCACCGCTGCGCTGGTCGCGGGTGCCTGGCGAGCAGCTTCGGAAGACGCCCGGGTCAGAATCGCGGTCGTGCCCTTCGACAACGAAACCGGGATGGAAGAGTTCGACCGCATCGCGCGGGGTGTGGCGGACGCGACGGTGGCTCGTCTGTCGACGCCCGAGCGGGTCGCAGCCTTCAGCGTCATCGGCAACGCGGCGGCACTCCAGCAGCCCCGGGCCTTCAGGGACTTGAAGCGGATCGGCACCGAGCTCGGCGCCGACTACATCGTGCTGGCGCAGATGAAACGCGACGACGCAGGCGTGCGGCTGATTGCCCACCTGATTCGCGTGCGCGACGAGAGTCACCTGTGGGCGAACACCTACGATCGAGCTGTGCCATCGCCTGACCAAGGAGACGCGACCGAGGGGTTCACGCTCGCCGCGCAGGCCGAAATCGCCGAGGCGATTGCCGCGCAGGTCGCGAAGACGCTCGCCAAGACTTCCTCACGCCGCGCCTGAACCATCTGAGCAGGCGAGGGTTACCTCCTCACATAAAACTCACGCGGGCCTGGGTTGCTGTTGCTGCCTGCGTCGAGTACACCTCGTCGCCGGAGGTGTTCCAGCATGACCGTTTTGCGCCGAACCTTTCTGAGCCTGACGTCTCTTGTCCCCCTGGCCGTGGCCCTGCGGCGCGAGCAGGTCGCGGTCGCGCCGTCATCTGTTCCCGCCACGTTCCCGGCCCACGAGCCGGAGGTTGCCCGCGAAATGGTTGGGGTCTCGCACGGCAACGTCGCGCGGGTGCGGGAGCTGTTGAAGGGCCGTCCCGCGCTCGCCAACGCCTCGTGGGATTGGGGGTTTGGCGATTGGGAATCGGCCCTGGGCGCGGCGTCGCACGTTGGCAACCAGGAGATCGCGCGGCTGCTCCTCGCCGCCGGTGCGCGGCCGTCAATTTTTTCGGCGGCTATGCTCGGGCACCTCGACGCCGTCAAGGCCTTCATCGTCGCCTCACCCGGAATCCAGAAGACTCGGGGCCCGCACGGACTGACCCTCCTGTCGCACGCCCGGGCCGGCGGCGCCGGCGCAGTCGAAGTCGTTAAGTATCTGGAGGCCGTCGGCGACGCCGACTTGAAGTACACGAACGAGCCGCTCGCTGAGCCCGATCGCGCAGCGATCGTCGGGATCTACGCCTTCGGATCGGGCGCCACAGATCGCCTGACGGTCACCGTCGGCGAGCGCGGTCCCTCGATTCAGCGAGAGGGTGGGGCAGCCCGGAATCTGTTCCACTTGGGCGGCAGGATCTTCCATCCACCCGGCGCCGAGGCCGTTCGAATTCGATTTGACGCCGGTGGGCGCGCGGCGACGGTGACCGTCGAGGATGGTCCCGTCCTGGTGACCGCCCGTCGGGTCGGGGACAGTCAAGGTTGAGTGTCCCCGGGGACAGTCAAGGTTGAGTGTCCCCGGGTTGGCTGCTGCCGGGCAGCCGGGCCTACAATGCTCGAATGACGCGAAAAGCATCGCAGTTCGCCGTCTGCGCGGCTGCAGTTGCCCTCTGGGCCCTGACGCTCGGGGCCCAGCCCTCGACGGTGGACGGCCCCCAGCTACTCAAGGACCTCGAAACGCTGTCCGCTGACGACATGGAGGGCCGTCTTCCCGGAACGGCCGGCGGCGCCAGGGCCCGCGCCTACATACTGCGACGCTACAAAGAAGCGGGGATTCAGCCAATCGGCGATTCGTTCGAGCGGCCATTTTCTTTTGGCGGCCGGCGTACCGCAACCGACCAGAACGGCGTCAACATCGTCGGCGTCGTTCGCGGCCGCCGCGCACCAGACCGTTACATCGTGATCACCGCGCACTTCGACCATTTAGGCGTGCGCGATGGGCAGGTCTTCAATGGCGCGGACGACAACGCGTCAGGCGTCGCGGCCCTGCTGGCGGTGGCAGCAAGACTCAGCGCCAACCCGCCAGAGCACTCGATGGTATTGGCATCGCTCGACGCCGAAGAAAGCGGGCTGAACGGCTCGCAGGCCTTCCTCAAGGATCCGCCGGTGGCGCGCGACGCGATTGTGATGAACGTCAACCTGGACATGGTCGCGCGCGACGCGAAGAACGTGCTGTTCGCCGTAGGCACCTCACACTATCCGTTTCTCAAGGCTTACCTGAAGGACGTTGCGCAACCGCCGGTGGTCCTGCGGCTCGGTCACGACATGCCGAACGTGAAGGGAGAGGCTGACTGGACCAGGGATTCGGACCAGTATCCGTTTCACCAGGCCGGCATCCCGTTTGTCTATTTCGGCGTCGAAGACGACGCGGAGCACCATAGGGCGACCGACGATGCCGGGACGGTGACCAAAGCATTCTTTATCGGTGCGGCGAACACGATCCTGGCTGCGATTCGTGCGTTCGATGCCAACCTGGAGGCGATCGGCGCGCGACGCTGACCTCACGTTCAGGCGTCGAGCAGCTTCTGGACGGTTTCGAGCGTGTCGGCGTCCTCAGCCTTCTTGTCGGTTCGCCACTTCAGCATCCGCGGGAACCGAACGGCGATCCCGGATCGATGTCGTGTCGAGCGCGCGATCGCCTCGAACCCCAGCTCGAATACATGGACCGGCTCGACGTGCCGGACTGGTCCAAAGCGTTCCCGTGTGTGCCGCCTGATCCAGCGGTCCATCTCCGTGATTTCGTCGTTCGACAGCCCGGAGTACGCCTTCGCGATCGGAACAAGTTCGCCCTGGTGCCAGACGCCAAAGGTGTAGTCGGTCAGGAGGCTCGCGCGTCGACCGCTTCCGGGTTGCGCGTAAATGAGGACCGCATCGATCGTGAACGGATCGATCTTCCACTTCCACCAGTCGCCGCGCTTTCGTCCGACGCCGTACTGTGAGGTGACGCGCTTCAGCATCAAGCCCTCGACTCCTCGCGCGCGCGACTCCGCGCGTAGCGCGGCCAGATCGGCCCATGTTGCGGCCCTGATCAGTGGTGATGGGCGGAGGACGCCTAAGGTCCGGCTAAAGCCGGACACTACGGCTGCAGCTGCCTCGGTCGTAGCCGCTGCCTCGGTCGTAGTGTCCGGCTTTAGCCGGACCTGATCACCGTCATTCTCACACTTGAGCTGGACCTCCAGCCGCGCCCGACGTTCGACCTGCGCCAGGCCGCGGATGTCGATGCCCTGATCCTCCAGAATGTCGTACGTCATGAAGACGACGGGGACCGCCCGAGCGAGCTGCGCGACCTGCTTCTGACGTCCAATGCGCTGCTGCAGGGCCGAGAAGGGGAGTGGCCGCTCGTCGCGAAAGGCCAGCACTTCGCCGTCGAGCACCGTGCCGTCGGGAAGCCGGCTGGCGGCGGCGGTGATCTCCGGAAAGCGATGCGTGATGAGCTCCTCGCCTCGGGACCAGAGATGCACGACCGCTCCACGTTTGACGAGCTGCGCGCGGATGCCGTCCCATTTCCACTCGACCAGCCAGCCGCTCGGATCACCCAGCGTCTCGATCGGATCCTCGAGCGGCGAGGCAAGAAAGAACGGGTAGGGGCGCGATCGATCGTCGTCTGTTCGCTCGTGCGAGAGCAGCGCGGCATACCAGTCGGGCGTCGGCGACCATTCGCCCATGATGCGTGCCGCGATAGTTGCAGGCGGCAGTTGTGCGGCCTGGCCCAGCGCGCGGACGACCAGGGTCTGCGAGACGCCGACGCGCAGCTCGCCGGTGACGAGCTTGAGGAAGATGTAGCGCTGCAAACGGTCGAGCGTTCGCCACCACGCGGTCACGCGCGCCTCCTGCGCCGCCGGGTCCAGGCCCTTGAGGGGCAGGATGCGATCTTCGACCCACTTCGACAGCGGCAGGTTCTCGGACGGCGCTGACGGCAGCTGATCGAGAACGAGAGCGGCCGTCTCGGCGCCGTCGCCGACGATCGCGTAACACTCGTCGAGGATCCACGGCGCAAGACCGGTGGCCGAGAGTGTCCAGGTGTTAATGGAGGAGTACGGCAGAAGCCGCTTCAACCGCCGTCCGGTGAGAAAGAACACTGCCCACGCCGCGTCCGCGGCGGGTGCCGACTGAAAGTACATCGCCATCGCATCGACTTTGGCGTTGGTCGACGTCGTGCGGTCGATGGCGTCATAGAGGCGAGCGAAGCGCTCCATCAGTCGTCTTCCGGTTCTCCCTCCCAGGCCGTCCGTATGGTGCCGGCGTCGACGCCGATCTCGCGCAGGTGACGCGCGAGCGGCTCGGCGTGGCCATGGGTGGCAAGGACGCGTCCAGCGCCCGTGTCGGCGATGGTCTCGAGGAGCGCCGGCCAGTCGGCGTGGTCCGAGAGGACAAAGCCGCGGTCGAACGCGCGCTGCCTGCGCACGCCCCTGACCCGCATCAAGCCTGAAGCGAACCCATCGGAGTGCACCCCGAGGCGCCGCATCCACGGCGTGCCCCGGGCCGAGAGCGGCGCCAGCACGAGTTCGCCGGAGAACTTTCGGCCCTTGGCCTGCTCGGTCACGGAGGCCGTCGGGAGCATGCGTGCGCCGGCTTCCCGATAGGCCTCGATCATCGACGACATCGCGCCGTGCACGAAGATCGTTCGATCCGTAACTCGCGCGAGCTCGGCGAGGACGCGCTGCGCCTTGCCAAGGGTGTAGCAAAAGAGCGCAGAGGTCCGCTGCGCGCGCTCGTTGTCTTCCCACCACTCGACGACTTCGGCCAGGATCGCCTCGGTCCGATCCCATCGATAGATGGGCAGACCAAAGGTGGACTCGGTGACGAACGTGTCGCACCGCACGACTTCGAACGGCGCACAGGTGGGATCGGCGACGCGCTTGTAGTCTCCAGCCACGACCCAGGTGCCGTCCGCATCCTCGATTCGGATCTGCGCCGATCCGAGGATGTGACCCGAGGGATGGAAAGAGACGCGCGCGCCGCCAAGCGTCAACGCTTCGCCATAGGGCAGGGCTTCGACGCACGCCTCAGGCCCTAGCCTGCGCTCCAGGAGGCGCCGGGACGGTTCGGCGCACAGGTAGGCCCGGCTGCCCGGCCGCGCGTGATCGCCGTGGACGTGCGTAATCAGCGCGCGTTCGGCCGGACCCCAGGGATCCACGTGGAAGCCGCCGGCAGGGCAGAAGAGACCCGAAGGACTGTCAATCAGCATCGGCGTGAGGTGCCGCAACCCGCGGTTTACTTGGGCAACTGGAGTTGCGGCATCAGCGCGCGCGCCGCGCTTTGACGAACTCCCAGACGACCGGCAGAACCGAGATGAAGATGATGATGATCGCGACGAGCGAGAAGTTCTCCTTGACGATCGGGACGTTGCCGAAAACGTAGCCGAGACCAAAACACGACGCCACCCACAGGAAAGCGCCGGTGACGTTGTAGAACGCAAACGCGCCGTAGCTCATATAGCCGGCGCCGGCGACGAACGGCACGAAGGTCCGAACGATCGGCACGAACCGTGCAATCACGATCGCCTTGCCGCCGTGCTTCTCGAAGAACGCATGCGCCTTGTCGAGGTGCTCCCGGTTGAGGAGCCGGTGCAGGCGGCTGTCCTGATCATGCGCCGAGAAGACCTTCGGCCCGAGGGACCGTCCGACGCTGTAGTTGACGGCGTCGCCGATGATCGCGGCCGCGACGAGCGCGGTGGCCATGATCCACGGGTTCAGGAGACCGGCGCCGCAGAGCGCGCCGGCGGCAAAGAGGAGTGAATCGCCGGGCAGGATCGGCGCGACGACCAGACCCGTCTCCGCGAAGACGGTGAGAAAGATAACGCCGTAAACCCAGGCTCCATAGGTTTCAGTCAGCGCGAACAGGCGCTCGTCGATCTTCAGGATGAAATCTATCGCCGCATGCATCAAGATATTGTGTCACAGTGACCACGGCGTCCGCCGACGAGCGCGACCACGACGCCGATACCCATAATGCGAAACCGCGACACGCGACACGCGAAACGCCGAACAACTAGAAGCCATCTGATTAATGGGTGCGAACGAGCGAAGCGAGTGAGCCACGCGATCGGAGCGCGCCGGCGCAGCGGCGCGGGAGAGCGCGTGTAGGGGAGTGCGGGGCGAAGGCCCTCGGGTTATGGTGCGAACGAGCGAAGCGAGTGAGCCACGCGATCGGAGCGCGCCGGCGCAGCGGCGCGGGAGAGCGCGTGTAGGGGAGTGCGGGGCGAAGGCCCTCGGGTTATGGTGCGAACGAGCGAAGCGAGTGAGCCACGCGATCGGAGCGCGCCGGCGCAGCGGCGCGGGAGAGCGCGTGTAGGGGAGTGCGGGGCGAAGGCCCTCGGGTTATGGTGCGAACGAGCGAAGCGAGTGAGCCACGCGATCGGAGCGCGCCGGCGCAGCGGCGCGGGAGAGCGCGTGTAGGGGAGTGCGGGGCGAAGGCCCTCGGGTTATGGTGCGAACGAGCGAAGCGAGTGAGCCACGCGATCGGAGCGCGCCGGCGCAGCGGCGCGGGAGAGCGCGTGTAGGGGAGTGCGGGGCGAAGGCCCTCGGGTTATGGTGCGAACGAGCGAAGCGAGTGAGCCACGCGATTGGAGCGCGCCGGCGCAGCGGCGCGGGAGAGCGCGTGTAGGGGAGTCCGAGGGGCGAAGCCCCTCGGGTAAATAATGCCGCGCATTGCCGTGACGCGCCCCGTTCCCGAGAGCCTCGCGCGCTGCGAGCTGACGCACCTGGCGCGCGTGCCGATTGACGTCGGTGTTGCGACGGCGCAGCACGACCAGTACCGAGGAGGCGCTGCGAACGCTCGGATGCACCCTCGTGCACGTCGCCGCCGCGCCTGATCTCGCGGATTCGGTCTTCGTGGAGGACGTGGCGATTGTCGTCGACGAGGTCGCCATCATCACGCGCCCCGGCGCGGAATCGCGCCGGCAGGAGTGCGAGGCGGTGGCGGAGGTTCTCTCGCAATACCGGCCGCTTCGATCGATCGGCCCGCCAGGAACACTCGACGGCGGAGACGTGCTCCGGGTCGGACGGACGCTCTACGTTGGGCTCTCGACTCGAACGAACGAGAATGGGGCCCGTCAGCTCGCCAGCGAGCTCGCGCCGATCGGGTACTCAGTCGAGTGCGTTCGGACGCGTGAATGTCTCCACCTGAAGTCGGCGGTCACCGCCCTCGACTCGAACCGCGTCTTGTGCAATCCGGCGTGGATCGATCCGAGTGCTTTCGAGCGCGTCGGCCTCCATGCCATGAACGTCGATCCGGCAGAGCCCCGTGCTGCCAACGTGCTGCGCATCGGCCAGACGATCGTCTGCGCGGCCAGTCACCCGCGCACGACGAGCGCCCTGAGGGCGCTGGGCTACAGCGTGTGCGAAGTGGACGTGTCGGAACTGGCGAAAGCCGAGGCGGGCGTCACGTGTTGTAGCGTGATAATAGACAGCTGCCAGCTTCCAGCTTCCGGCTTCCAGCCCGGAGAATTGCGGAGTTAGCCGGTCGACTGGGATCGGAATGCTAAGCCGCTCGTGAAGAGCCGGAAGCTGGAAGCCGGAAGCTGGAAGCTGTATGCCCGCATATGTCATCGCCATGGTCGACGTGAAAGATCCCGTCCGCTACGAAGACTACCGCCGGCTCGTGTTGCCGACCATCACGGCATTTGGCGGCCGATTTGTCGCCAGGGGGGGCAGAACGGAAGTCCTCGAAGGCGACTGGCCGTTGCGGCGGTTGGTCATCGTCGAGTTCCCGAGCGTCGAACGAGCGAAGGAGTGGTGGAGTTCCCCCGAGTACGCTGAGGCCAGGGCCATCAGGCAGGCGACATCGGAAGGTACGCTGGTCGTCATCGAAGGGGTTTAGTGTCCTGGCCGCGTTATACGCGGCATAACTGCCGGGCGGGGCATCCCCGCTGGCGGCGTTGCGACTCGTTCAAATATGCTGAATATTCTCACTCGTCGCGCCTTGCCACCGGGGCGCCGCGCTCCGGAATTTACGCCACGTATTACGCAGCCCGGACACTAGGTGTTCCCAACGTTGATCTCCCTGGACGCGTCGCGCGATGACCTGATTCACGTTCTGGAGCGCTACTGGGGTTACACGTCGTTTCGCCCGCTTCAGCGCGAAGCGATGGACGCGATCCTCTCCCGTCGGGACTCGGTGGTCGTCCTTCCGACCGGCGGAGGCAAGTCGCTGTGCTTTCAGGCGCCAGCGTTGGTGCGTCCGGGACTGGGCGTGGTCGTGTCGCCCCTCATCTCGTTGATGAAGGATCAGGTCGACACGCTGGTTGGCAACGGTGTCCCGGCAGCGTTCTACAACAGCACGCTCACCGCCGACCAGAAGACCGCCGTGTCGGCGGGACTCCGCGAGGGTCGATACCGCCTGTTGTACGTCTCGCCCGAGCGGCTTGCCGGCGAGGGGAGCGATGGATTCCTGGGACGCTTGTCGCGATGCGACGTGCAGTTCGTCGCCGTCGACGAGGCCCACTGCATCAGCCAGTGGGGGCACGATTTCCGGCCGGAGTATCGCCAGCTGGGCCGGCTGCGCACCGTGTTTCCGAATGTCAGCCTCCACGCGTTTACGGCGACGGCGACAGCCCGCGTCCGGCGTGACATTGCCGCGCAGCTCGACCTGAAGGACCCCGCGGTCCTCGTCGGGTCGTTCGATCGACCGAACCTCATCTACCGCGTGCTGGCTCGTGCCAGCCTCAAGCGGCAAATCCTGGACGTCATGGCTCGGCGTGTCGGCCAGTCCGGCATCATCTATTGCACCTCGCGTCGCGAAGTCGACGCGCTGGCGGCGTGGTTGACCGAGACCGGCGTTCGCGCCCGGCCGTACCATGCCGGGCTCCCAGACGACGAGCGCAGCCGGAATCAGGACGCGTTTCTCGACGAGCATGCCGACGTCATCGTCGCAACCGTGGCCTTCGGCATGGGCATCGACCGATCGGACGTGCGCTTCGTCGTTCACGCCGGCGCCCCGCAGTCCCTCGAGCATTACCAGCAGGAGTCCGGCCGCGCCGGGCGTGACGGCCTCGAAGCGGAGTGCGTGCTGATCTACTCGACGGCCGATTTCCTGAAATGGCGCGTCATGCTCGAGCGCAACGGAGAGCTCACCGACGCGCGCCGTTCGCTCCTCCGCGATATCGAACGGTACGCGTCGAGCGTCGGTTGCCGCCACCGCCATCTGATTGGATACTTCGGCGAGACCTACTCGAAGCCCGACTGCGGCGCGTGCGACTACTGCCTCGACGAGCTGGAGGCCCTCGCCGAACCGATCGTGCTGGCGCGCAAGATTCTCTCGTGTGTGGCGCGCGTCGGGCAACGCTTCGGCGCGGCTCATGTCACCAACGTCCTGCGCGGCAGCGAGAGCGATCAGATTGCTGCCCGCCGCCACGACCAGTTGAGCACGTTCGGCCTGCTCAAGGACATGAGCGTTCCAGAGGTGCGCGGCTACATCGAGCAACTGGCCGGCAACGGCCTGCTGCGCCAGACCGACTCAGAGTTCCCCGTGCTCGAGTTGACCGACGAGGGGGTTGCGCTCCTCAAGGACGCGAACGCGCAGCCGGGTCTCGTGCTGGCCCGCCAGCGGCGGCCAACGAAGGACCGCGCGCCCAGACGCGCCGGCGGCGTCGAGGCGGAATCGTGGCAGGACGTCGATCGCGATCTGTTCGAGCGGCTGCGAACCGTGCGCCTCGAGATTGCGCGGGCGCGGGGAGTGCCGCCGTACGTCGTGTTTCACGACACCACGCTGCGCGACATGGCGCGCCTGAAGCCGACGACGCTCGAGGCGTTGCGCAACGTCTACGGGGTGGGCGAGCGGAAGGCCGCGGATCTGGGCGAGACGTTCCTCGCCGAGATCAGGGCGTCGGGTGATTAGGCAAACCTCACTGCCACTCACTGGTAAAGCCTCTCACCGCCGAGGACGCAGAGCGCGCAGAGAACTAGGTTTTTTGGCTCTGCGGCCTCTGCGTCCTCGGCGGTGAGAAGCTTTGGCAGTGAACAATCTCAGTACCAACGCCGACGCTGACGTGCTGGCGCCAGGAGTGCGTGCACTGAGGTATCCTCGACAGCATGATTCGTACTGCGCTTCCGCTGCTCGTCACGCTGTTCGTCACATCATCGATCGCGACCGCGAATCCGAAACCCGAGGAAACCTGGCCGGGGTTTCGCGGCCACGCCATGAGTGGCGTCGCGCCAGGCGCCGAGGTGCCCGTCAAGTGGTCCGCCACGGAGAACGTCCGCTGGAAGATCTCGGTGCCAGGCCAGGGCTGGTCTTCGCCGATCGTCTGGGGCGACACGGTCTTCATCACCTCCGGCATCAGCGGCAAGCCGTTCAAGCAGCCGACAGCGGGTCTTTACGGCAACGAATACATCGCCGAGCTCCAGAGGCAGGGGCTTCCGGGCGAGGACGTCATGCGCCGTGTGCGCGAACGCGATAACGAATCGCCTGAAGAGTCCGAGGAGATCAGGTACATGGTCTACGCGCTCGACGCGGCCACGGGCAAGATCAAATGGGAGCGCGAGGCCCACAAGGGCAGGCCGTCCGGCGGCAGGCATCGCAAGAACACCTACGCGTCCGAAACACCATTCACCGACGGCGAGCGGCTCTACGTGTCGTTCGGTCAGAACGTCGGCCTCTTTTGCTACACGCTGGACGGCACGCTGCTCTGGAAGAAGCAATGGCCGGCCCAACCGATCTATCTCGACTTCGGTACGGCATCGTCACCGACCGTCCACGCGGGCCGCGTCTACCTGCTCCACGACAGCGAGGCCGAGTCGTACATCACCGCGCTCGACGCCAAAACCGGTCAGGAGACCTGGCGTACCGCCCGGCCGGCGACGGGCCTTCCGCGGTCCTCCTGGACGACGCCGTACGTGTGGACGAACGAGAAGCGCACGGAGATCGTGACGCTCGGGCACGCGATGGTGATCTCGTACGACCTCGACGGCAAAGAGCTGTGGCGGGTCACCGGCATGTCGATGCCGACGGCATCGCCGGTGTCGTCGAACGGGTGGCTGTATGTCGGATCCGGCTCGCAGGGTGACGCGAACCGCCCGTTCCTGGCGATCAAGCCCGGCGCGTCGGGCGACGTCACGCTCGCCGACGGTGCGAGCGGCAACGATTTCATCGCCTGGCGCCACCCGCGGGCCTCGGGCTACACACCGTCCGCGATCGTGCACGACGGCCGTGCGTATCTCGTCCACGACACCGGGATCCTTGCGGTCCTCAACGCCCGAACCGGTCAGGAGATCTACAAAGTCAGGCTCGGCGGCGGCGGTCACACGTTCTCGGCCTCACCCGTCGCGGCCGGTAACCGCATCTTCTTCTTGACCGAAGGTGGCGTGACGTTCGTGTTGGAAGGGGCGGATCAGTACAAAGAGATTGCCAGGAACGACGTCGACGAGATGTCGCTGGCGTCGCCCGCAATCGCCGGCGGTGCGATCTACATCAGGACGGAGTCGAAGCTCTACAAAATCGGGGGATAGAGACAGGGTTCAGGAGGTTCATAGGGTTCAAGAGGTTCAGGAGGTTCAGGAGGTTCAAGGTTCAGGAGGTTCAAGAGGTTCGGCTCGAGGAGTCTGAACCCTCTGAACCCGTGAACCTCCTGAACCCTTTTGAACCCCCTTGAACCTATTGGTTCCCCCGCCCCTGCGGGAGCGGCGGCATCTCGGTCGTGGGGAATCGCGGCAGCATCTCGTCGCGCATCGCGAGGTGGTAGAGCACCGACGCGATCGTGATCGCCGATTGCTTCGCGTCCTGCTCGATAATCCGCTCGAAGGTGTCGAGGTTGGTGTGCCAGGTGTGGCTGTTGTATTCGATCGGGTCCTGCACGAATCCGATCCCCGGCAAGCCCACGTTGTTGAATGACGTCGAATCAGTGCCGGCGATGGCGCGACTGCTCGAGGCCGACGCGCCGATTACGCCCAAATCCTCGAAGGGCTTCAACAGCTCTCGGATGATCGCGGCCGACTCCGGCGGTCCAAAGACGCCCGCGCCTCTTGCTCGTCCGGTTCCAGAATCGATGTTCAGGTAGGCGACGAGCCTCGCGTATTCTGGCTTTTGCGCGTCGAACGTTCCGAAGTGTTCCTTGACGTAGGCGAGCGAACCGAGCAGGCCTTGCTCCTCGCCGCTCCAGAGCGCTACGCGGATGGTGCGGCGCGGCTGCACGCCGATGGCCTTGAGAATACGTGCCGCCTCCATCATCACGGCGCAGCCGATGGCATTGTCGGTGGCGCCGGTAGCGGAATGCCACGAGTCGAGGTGTCCGCCGAGCATCACGACTTCGTCTTTCCTGTCGGACCCGGCGATTTCCGAAATGGTGTTGTACGCCGTCCGGCCGTCGGGGTAGATGGTGTTGACGATGGTGAACTGCAATTCGACCGGCGTGCCGTCCGCGAGGATCCGGGCGATGCGTCCGTAGTCTTCGTTGCGCATCACGACCGTCGGCACGACCTTGGTGATGTCGTAAGTGTTGTTCTGGAAGGCCCGAATCTGCCCGTGCTCGCGCGCCGCATCGTTGATCCGCAGCTTCACGTTGCTCGTCAGCAGGAACTCGTTCAGTCGCAGGTTCACCTCGCTCGTCGACAAGGCACCTTCCCGAGGCGCCGTGAAGCCACCGCGGCCGCGGCCGCCGCGTCCCTCGCGTCCACCGCGGCCGGGCACGCCGTTGAATCGATCTCGCAGCGACTCGTCCGCCGTTCGCTTGGCCGGCGGTTCGAGGTTGACAGGCACCGGGTTGGACCGCCCGACGAGGACGATGGCGTTCTCGACGCTCGGTTTCACGCTCTCGAGGTACTTCTCGAGTTCCTCTTTCGTCGGCCGATCGGGAGGAATGAAATTGAACGCCTTGGCCCTGACCGTACCGTCCGTGCCTGGCGTCCAGGCCAGCACCTCGAACTCGAGCTTGTCCTTGACCGGCGACAGAATCGCGCCGACGGCGACGTCGTTGGTCCAGCCGGGCCTGGCGAAATCCCACGGCTCGAGATGGCCATTGGTGAAGCCCCAGGACGCCATTTCTTTGACCGCCCACTCGCCGGCCGCCTTCAGATTCGGCGAGCCGGTCAGCCGCGGCCCGTACACATCGGTGAGGTAGTGCATGGTCCGCAGGATCTTCGAGTTGTCCTGACCTTCGGTCCGGATCCTCGCGTTGATGTCGGCGTCGATGTGCTCCTGCGCCAGAAAGGTTGGGCCCGTGAACACGACCAGAAAAGACACTCCGACAATGATTGCCAGCGTCCCACGCTTCATGAAGTCTCCTGAAAAATCGGTGATCCGATTATATCCGTAGTGGTACATTGGCCTTTGTATGCCCAACCCGATCAAGCCGCGTCCTGCCGCCGTCGCCACTCTCATTTCCACTCTGTTCACCACGGTGGTGGTCACCGTCATGGCGAATACGATGAGCGTTCAGCAGAAGAAGGCGCCCGTCTCCGGCTATCGCGTCGTGAAGGTCTATCCGCACGACCGTCAGGCCTTCACCCAGGGGTTGCAGTACGTCGACGGCGTGCTCTACGAGGGGACGGGACAGAACGGCCAGTCGGGGATCCGGAAGGTCAAGCTCGAGACGGGCGAGGTGATGCAGCATCAGCCGCTCGACGCGAAGTACTTCGGAGAGGGGATCACCGTCTGGAACAACATGATCGTGCAGCTCACCTGGCAGTCGGAGATCGGCTTCGTCTACGACAAGGCGACGTTCAAGCAGACGAAGACGTTCACGTATCCAGGCGAAGGGTGGGGCCTCACGCACGACGGCGCGCGGTTGATCATGAGTGACGGATCGGCCGTCATCCGTTTTCTCGATCCCGCGTCGTTCAAGGAAGTCGGTCGCGTGACCGTCCGGGAGAATGGCGTACCAGTCAAGAATCTGAACGAGCTCGAATACGTCAAGGGCGAGATCCTCGCGAACATCTGGACGACGGCTCGTCTCGCGCGGATTTCACCGAAGACCGGGGAGATCATCGGATGGGTCGATCTGGCCGGGCTCCTCGACCCTCGCGAGGCCGTGGGCACGGACGTCCTGAACGGCATCGCCTACGACGCGGCGGGAGACCGGCTGTTTGTGACGGGGAAGTGGTGGCCGAAGCTGTTTGAGATCAAGCTCGTTCCGCCTGCGCCCGCCTCTGGCGGGCTTCGGCGCGACAAGCCCAGTGGATTTGCCGCACCGTAGCCGCCGCGCCGAACGGGCCTGCCGCGCCGAAGCTCGCCCTAAGCGAGCGAAGGCGGGTTACTTGGTCGCTTCGACGCCGTACTGACCGAGCTTGGTGACCATGTCTTCGGCCGAGCTCTTGGGCTGAACTTCCTTGTCGATGCCCAGAATCTTGCCGTCCTTGCCGATGTAGAAGGTCCAGCGCTTCGACATGCCGTTGGTGTTCAACACGCCGTAGGCCGTGGCCGTGGCCTTGGTCGGGTCGCTCAGCAGCGGGAAATCCGCCTTCTCCTTTTCAGCGAAGCCCTTGTTGTCCTCGAGGCTGTCGACGCTGGCCATGAAGTAAGCGACGTTGAATTTCCGAATCTTGTCGCCGTTTTCGGCGAGTGACTTGCACTCGATGGTGCAGCCGCTCGTGTACACCTTGGGGAACCAGGCGACGACCACCGCCTTCTTGCCCCTGAAGTCCGATAGCTTGTAGGTCTTGCCGTCCGACGCCGCGAGGCTGAAATCCGGAGCCTGGTCGCCGACCTTCAGC
Organism: uncultured Acidobacteriota bacterium; assembly: GCA_963773005.1. Classification (GTDB taxonomy): domain Bacteria; phylum Acidobacteriota; class Vicinamibacteria; order Vicinamibacterales; family 2-12-FULL-66-21; genus DATBJJ01. Next base: position 888,306 of record CAVYZR010000003.1, on the reverse strand, counting down.
TCAACTGCCGGTGTTTGCCCATTCGTTCCAGTTGCCATCATCAGCACCATTGCCCCGAGAATTACTCCAGTTCGCATTCTGCTCCTCCGTAGTCCACAGATAATACTCCCGAAGAACTTAGGACGCTTACCCGGCCCTGGGAGTCCCCAAGCGCTGAGAATCGCGGGGCACCTTCGGACGAGTGCCACGGACGACAAGGAAAAAGACGAACGGCCGCGGACGCCACGGAGTACGCGGATCCGCTCCGTGTGCCGAACGGCCCGTGTAACCCGTGGCTGAAATCCGCGCGATCCGCGTCCCGTATATGATCGGCGCAGATGGTCGACTACGCGGACGACTTGAAGGCCACGGTGGCCGCGGCTGCGGCATCGCTCGCGGCGCTGCCGGAGGCCGCCGCGTCCCGCCGGCCGTCGCCCGGCAAGTGGTCCCCCAAGGAAATCATCGGACACCTGATCGACTCGGCAGCCAACAACCATCAGCGCTTCGTGCGGGCCCAGTTGCAGGACGATCTCGTGTTCGCCGGCTACGCTCAGGACGACTGGGTGGCGGCGCAGAAGTACCAGGACGCGTCCTGGCCCGACCTCCTGACCCTCTGGCGGACGTACAATCTACACATCGCCTGGATCATCGAAACGATGCCGGCCGAGGCGCGCCTTCGAGAGCGTCGCCGCCACAATCTTCACGAGCTCGCGTGGCAGCCCGTGCCCGTCGAGACGCCTACGACCCTCGATTACTTTATGCGCGACTACGTTCTCCATTTGCATCACCATCTGCGCCAGATCGGCCCGGCATGACGTCACGCCGTCTCTTGCGTGCGATTCTCCTGGCGCTCTGCCTGACGGCAGCCTCAGCGGCCACGCGGCTCCAGTCAGCCGCAGCCACGGCCTGGCCGGGTTTCCGCGGTCCGTCAGCATCGGGCGTGGCGGACGGCCAGGATCTGCCCAGCGCCTGGAACGGCGCGGGCGGCGCGCACATCAAATGGAAGGTCGACGTTCCGGGCCTCGCGCATTCGAGCCCGATCGTCTGGGGCGATCGCATTTTCGTCACGACGGCGATCAGCAGCCGCGCCGACGCGACCTTCAAGCCAGGACTCTACGGGGCGGGCACCGCGTCGGAGGATCGTACGCCGCAAAAGTGGGTGGTGATGTCGCTCGACCGCCTCACCGGGAAGACCGTCTGGACGCAGACGGCCCACGAGGACGTGCCGAAGGAGAAGCGGCACATCAAGGCGACCTACGCGAACGCGACCCCATTCACCGACGGGCGCTACGTCGTGGCCTTCTTTGGATCGCAGGGGCTCTACGCCTTCACCATGGACGGCCGTCCCGCCTGGCAGAAGGATCTCGGTGTGCTCAATACCGGTGCCTACGATCTCCCAGAGTACCAGTGGGGGACTGCCAGCTCGCCGATCATTTACAAGGACCTGGTGATCGTGCAATGCGATACCCAGGACGAATCCTTCGTGATGGCGTCGGACATCAAGACCGGGAAGACGGTGTGGAAAACGATCCGCAAGGAACTACCGTCGTGGGGAACGCCGACGGTATTTCAGCCAGAGCGCGCCGGGCGAAGCGAGCTCGTGACCAACGCCTCGAATTTCATCCGCGGCTACGATCCCGACACCGGCGCCGAACGCTGGAGGCTCGGTGGCAGCTCGAAGATCACTGCGCCGACGCCCGTCTTCTCGAAGGACCTCGTCATCGTCGCCAGCGGTCGCGCGCCTGAACGGCCGCTCTTTGCGATCAAGCCTGGCGGAAGCGGCGACATCACTCCGGCGGGAGACGCCGAGTCGAGCGCGCATGTCGCCTGGCGCAAGACTGGTCGCGGCTCTTACATGCCGACGCCGCTCATCTATGGGGACATCGTTTACGTTCTTGGCAACGCCGGGCTGTTCGACGCCTACGATCTGGCGACCGGCGCCGAGATCTACCGGCAGCGGCTCGCGCATGGCGGCAGCGGCTTCAGCGCATCGCCGGTCGCCGCCGACGGCCGCATCTATCTGTCCAGCGAAGACGGCGACATCTTCGTCGTGCGAAGCGGCCGGACGTTCGAGCTGCTGGCCAAGAACCCGATGGGAGAACCGCTGATGTCAACGCCGGCGCTGGCCAGCGGAATGATGATCGTGAGAGGCGAGAAGCATCTGTTTGCGATCGGAAAGTAACGGCGGCGACCCGACGACACCCATGCAGAACCTGACCAAGCTGGTATTGCTCGCGCTCGTGGTTGCGACGTCAGCCGTCGTGTCGGCGCGCCCCGAGGTGGTGGCCGCAGCTCCAGTCGCGCTTCCCAGCCAACAGGCCTCGCCGGCATCGGCGCCGGCAGATCTCGACACCTACGTCGAGCGGGCGATGGCGACGTTCGACGTTCCGGGCCTGGCCCTGTCGGTCGTCAAGGACGGCAAAGTCATCGTTGCGAAGGGCTATGGTGTGCGGCGCCTGGGCGAGCCGTCGCGAGTGGATGCCCAGACGCTTTTCGGCATTGCTTCGAACACGAAAGTGGTCACCGCCGCCGCGCTCGGCCTGCTCGTCGAGGAACGCAAGATTGCCTGGGACACGCCGGTCATTACTTACCTTCCCTGGTTCCGGCTGTCCGATCCATACGTGACCCGAGAGCTGACCGTGCGCGATCTTCTCGTCCACCGCAGCGGTCTCGGCCTCGGCGCCGGTGATCTCCTGTGGTGGCCTTCGTCGACCTACACCCGCCGGGAAATCGCGGAGCGCCTGAAGAGCATTCCGCTGGCAACGAGCTTTCGTGGCGCTTATGCCTACGACAACGTGCTGTATCTCGTGGCCGGCGAACTCATCGAGGCGATGAGCGGGCAGTCCTGGGAGGACTTCGTCAGCGCCCGCATCTTGAAGAAAGTCGGCATGAATGGGAGTAACGTCCGGCATTCGGCGGCCGTTGCCGGCGCGAATGTCGCGGCTCCGCACGCGCCGATCGACGGCAAGGTCGTACCCGTGCAACCGTTCGCCTCGGATAACACCAATCCCGCCGGCGGCATCAACTCGAACGCCGACGACATGGCCAAGTGGATGATGGTACTTCTCTCGAGAGGCCAGCTTGGCGACGGCTCGCGGCTCTTCTCCGAAGCGACCTACCGTCAGCTGACGACGATCGTGACGCCGCTGAACGTACCGCAACTGCCGGCGGAACTGGCGGCGCGCCAGCCAAACTTCGCGGGCTACGCGCTCGGCCTGAACGTTACCGACTACCGTGGGCGCAAGGTGCTGATGCACACCGGCGGGTTGCCGGGATATGTCTCGAAGGTGTTCTGGGTGCCGGACGCAAGTCTCGGCGTGGCGGTGCTGACGAACCAAGAATCGTCGGCCGCGTTCGATTCGATTGTGTATCGCGTGGCCGATCAGTTCCTCGGTGCTCCGGCGGTCGACTGGATCGCATCCTACCGCGCGCTTCAGGACCGTCAGAAAGCGTCGATCGCCGCCGAGCAACAGAAAGCCGCGAGTGCTCGCGCCGCGACGTCCCGCCCCTCGCTCGCGCTCTCGAACTACGCTGGCAGCTACTCTGACTCCTGGTACGGTGACGTCGTCATCAGCGTGGAACAGGATCGGCTGGCGATGCGTTTCACGAAAACGCCAGCCCTAGTCGGAGATCTGGAACACTGGCAGTTCGATACGTTCATCGTCCGCTGGCGTGACCGCGAGCTTCGGGCCGATGCGTACGTCACGTTTGCGCTCAATCCTGACGGTACGATCGATCAGGTGAGAATGCGCGCGGTGTCGTCCGAGACCGATTTCAGCTTCGATTTTCACGACCTGTTGCTGAGGCCGAGCCACAGGTAGCAATCGTCATAACTCTTAGAGGCAGCCTGCAGATGGGTGTTTTTAGACGTGTCGAACTAATTCTTGCTCTCGTTGTTTCATTCTCCATCGGTGCTCCTCGCGCGCAGCAATCGACCAAGGGTGGCATCACCTCAATCCAGCAGGAACCGCTCAAAGAGTGGCTCACCTACATCGCGTCAGACGAGCTGCAGGGACGCGCTACCTACAGCGAGGGGCTTGGCCTTGCGGCCGGGTACATCTCCAGTCATCTCGCGCAGTGGGGCGTAAGGCCGGCAGGCGACAATCGCACCTACCTCCAGGTCGTCAAGGTCCTGGGCGTGCGCACGACCAGCCGCGCGACGGTGACCGTCGAGGTGAACGGCCAGACGCGCACGTTCAACGACGGCGACGGCATCACGTTTCCGAAGGAGATGGGCGGCAAGCAGACCGTCGTCGCCGATCGCGTGCAGTTCGCGGGATACGGGTTGACGCTGCCGTCAGGTACCCATGACGACTACGCGAAGATCGATCCGGGCGGCAAGTTGCCCGGCGGCACCGTGGTCGTCTGGCTGGGTCCTGCAGGTCCCAGGACCTCGGAAAGCGGCCTTGCCCGGCTGCTGAGTCCCTACGCGCGCAACCGCGCCGCAATCTCAAAGGGCGCCATCGCCACAATCGCGCCGCCTGGCCTCGGTTTTGGCGGTCGCGGCACCGCGCCATCGGCTGGCAGCACGCCCGCCACTCCCGCTGCACCTCCGGCTTTGGGTTCGGGACGCGGCCGGGGCGCGGCAGCGGATAATGGCGATTTCACGACCGTCGAACGGTTTGACGGCAAGGTCCCGCCAGCCGTCGCAGCCGAAGACGTGTTCTTCGAGTTCCTCTTCAGCGGCTCGCCGGTGAAGTACGCCGAGCTCAAGGAGAAGGCGACCAAGCAGGAACCGCTCCCGCCCTATCTTCTCTCGGGCGTCAAGGTCACGTTCAACGTCGACGCCGACTACACGATCGTACGCACTCGCTTCACCCACAACGTCGTCGGCATCGTTGAGGGCAGCGATCCGAAGCTGCGGGACACCTACGTGGCTTACGGCGCCCATTACGACCACACCGGGTATCGCGAGGGCGCGGTCGGCGCCGGACGTGGCGGGCAGCCAACCAATCCCGAGGACCGGATCAACAACGGCGCCGACGACGACGGATCGGGCACGGTGGCGATCATGGCGATCGCGCGCGCGTTCGCGCTCGGCCCGCGGCCCAAGCGCTCGGTGCTCTTCGTCTGGCATAGCGGGGAAGAGGCGGGCCTGCTCGGGTCGCTCTACCACGCCGACCATCCGGTCGTCCCGATCGACACGATCGTCACGCAGCTGAACATGGACATGGTCGGCCGCAATCGCAACGACGATCCCAAGCAGTCGAACACGGTCTACGTCGTCGGGTCCGATCGCATCAGCACCGAGCTGCACAATATCAACGAGGACGCCAACGCCTCGCTTGCTCGGCCGATGACGATGGACTATGAGATGAACGACCCGGCGGACACCGAGTCGATCTACACGCGCAGCGATCACTACAGCTACGCGGCCAAGGGGATCCCGATCATTTTTTACTTCACGGGCCTGCACCCCGACTATCACTCGGCGAGCGACAGCGTCGACAAGATCATCTTCGACAAGGTTCAGCGCGTCGCGCAGCTGGCCTACGAGACCGGCCGGAGGGTTGCCAACCTGGATCACGCGCCGCTGCGCGACAACAAGGGGCCGAGGGTGGGGAAGACGGTGACGGGGAAGCTGAAATGAGCCGGCTCAGGGCTCAAGGCTCAAGGCCCCGGCTCAGGGCTCAGGGCTCAGGGCTCAAGGCTCAGGCAAGATCTTCGACCAAGTAATCGAAGGTTTTGCTTGAGCCCTGAGCCATGAGCCCTGAGCCGGCTTTAAGCCTTGAGCCCTAAGCCCTGAGCCGTGAGCCTGCCTACTGAACGCGAGTCAACTGGCCGCGGATGACGCCGCCTGTATTCACGAGCGAGTGCATGTTGAAATAGTTGCCGGCGGGGTTGTCGAGGACGCTCTGGGCACGAGTGCCGAGGAGAAAGACTCCCTCGAAATTGATCGTGGCAGATCCGCCCGGCGTGGGAATCGCGTTGGCTGGGGTCAGGCCCGTATCGATAAACACGCCAGCGTTTACTCCGGCCGCGCCGTTGTGAATGTGCGCCGCCCGGATCGCGCTCGCGTCCGTCAACCCGCTGATGACCGCCTGGACGTTCCAGGTGCCGTCGCCCGTGATATTTCCGGAGCCGTCGCGCGGAACGTTAAACGTAATGGTGACGCGCCCTTGGGCATTCGCCTCGGCGCCGGCGATCGCTGGCACCTCGTTCGAGGCCCGCAGTTCCGCGGTGAACACGATCGGTCCGGAATTGGACGGGCCGACCGGGTTGTCGTCGTCGCACGCGGGTGCGCCAAAAGCCAGCGCGAGAACGAAGATGGCAAGTCGTCGCATAAAAACTCCTCCTACATGCCCCAAGGCCGGGGGTAAGTATATCCCCCGTTACGTTGACTGACAGACGCGGCGAGCACTCCTAACGACGTGCGCAGAGTGCTCGTCCTCCTCCGCGCCTGCCAGACTGTAATGCACTGCTTCGCGTGCGAGTGAAAAACAAGGCCGCGATTCGTGGCTGAGCTTGTAGTTCTACCCACGCCACAGACGATGGCCGATTGATGGATGGCAATCGCCATGCCCAGTACCAGACGGCGCGATTGGTCCGTCCATCTCGATTCGCTGGAGAACTGCACGCGCTCGCGCGTTTTGGACTTACCGTTTCAGTAAGCGCTTTCGTGTCCGGTAAGATTGGCGACGATCGAGCCTCTGGCCTCAGGTTGGCTGCCGGTCGATAAAGCGGTCGGCCCGACGCGTGCAGGGAGTGGGGTCGAAGGGAGCTGAGGCCGTATTTGGCTGCGCGCGCGCGCGATCGAACGGAGCTGGCGTTTCTCCTCGGCGGCCTGCTGCTGGTCGTTCTGCTGCTGGGGTTCGCGGTGGTGGCGAATCTCGTGCTCGTCGGAGAGACCCAGGGGTTCGACGATCGAGTCCTTCGCGCGCTCCGGCGTGCAGACGATCCCGCGATCCCGATCGGTCCGCTCTGGCTGCGTTTGGCTGCGCTCGACATCACGGCGCTCGGGAGCGCCACCGTGTTGGGACTGGTCGTCGTCTCGATTGCCGGATTCATGGTCCTGCAAGGGCTGAGACGCACGGCCCTGTTCGTGTGCGTGGCCAGCACCGGTGGGTCGCTGCTGAACTGGTGGTTGAAGGAGATCTTTCAGCGCGCGCGCCCGGACGTCGTGCCGCATCTGCGCGAGGTGATGTCGCTCAGTTTCCCGAGCGGTCACGCGATGACGTCAGCCTGCGTCTACCTGACGCTCGGTGCGCTGTTGATGCGGGTCGTCCCGCGCCATACGACGAAGATGTACTGCATGGCGGTGGCGATTCTGCTCGCGGTGCTGGTCGGCCTGTCGCGGGTTTATCTTGGTGTGCACTACCCGACCGACGTTCTGGCGGGTTGGCTCGTCGGGTTCTCGTGGGCGCTCTTCTGCTGGCTGGTCGAACGGGCGATCGAGCGGCGGCGGGGCGCCGAACAGGCGCGCGGGGCATGACGGTGGCCGTTGCGAGGTCCGGCTAAAGCCGGACACTACGAAAGAGAAGCCGGGTACGTGCATACTTGACTCGCGACACCGACAACCATGTCACAGGAAACGATTCTGCTCGTCGAGGATGAACCGGCGGTCCGGCAGCTCTTTGCGACCGCGCTGTCGCGCGCCGGCTATGCCGTCCTCGAGGCCCGTAACGGCGAGGAAGCCGTGAAGATCTTCGATGAACACGGCGCTACCATCGACCTGCTGCTGACCGATCTGCGGATGCCGTACATGGGCGGCGCCGAGCTTGCCAAGCAGCTTCGCGAGCGCAAAGACACCCTCAAGATGATTTGCATCTCGGGCTACGGCGGCTCGGTCGCGACGGCGGTGTCGACGGACTTTCTCGCCAAGCCGTTCTCGCGGGACGAGATGTTGAGGAAGATTCGAGAAGTCCTGGACAGACAGTAGCCACGGATTACACGGACAGCACGGATGCCGCTCCTCGTAGTCTGCCTCTCGGTCCTCGTGCTCGGCGCCATCGCGCAGCAGGGCCAGCTGTCGCCGGCCGACGCGTCACCAGATCACGACGGGCGGGGGGCAATCGCGATCCTGCGCCGCGACGGCCTGCTCGTTCCGTTCGCGTCGTTCGACCACGATTCGTGGCGGGTGACGTGGCCCGTCCACCTGGCTCCCCAGATTGAGATTCCATTGACTCGCGCCGGCATTCCTATGAAGTGGTGGGGCACGCGCTGGCCGGACCAGTGGCGTGCGCACCTCTCGAGCGGCGACGAGACGTTTCTCAAGCTGGAGGATCCCGCGGTGTTCCGGGGGTTCTGCGGACGGATGCTCGGAGTCCGAACGGGGTACCGCTCGAAGCAGCCACTCCCGCCGATGCCCGTGAACCCGTTTCCCAAGGACGGGCTGGCGATCAGCGGAGGGGTTCCACTCGCACCGATTGAGTCGGTGAGCCCGACGTCGTCCGAGTGGACGGCACTTCCAACCGCGTTGCTCGAGAAGTTCAACGACCTCGAGCTTCGCACGATTAGCCAGGTGCGAATGGCCCGCGGATGGAAGCATCCAGTAGTGGAGGGCCAACGGCGGACGATTCCGATCCGCCTGGAGTCGTGGTACCGATCGCCGTCGGGCCAGCCTGGGTGGACCGTGTCGTACGTTGAAGTCGTCCGACAGTATCCGCCCCGTCCCGAGGACAAGGGCTGTGGCCTCGAGACGTTTGTCAGCGGCTGGGTGCACCATCGCGACGGCAAACTCGTCGACGATTCGCAACTGAGCGCCAGGCTTAGCTATTGCGACCGTGTAGGCGTCACCTACATGCTCCCATTCGGGCGCATTCGGCCCAGGAGCAAGACCTATTGGGTCTTTCAGTTGTCGGGCTGGGAGACCGAATGGTACGACGTCGTGGAGGTTCGTCCCAAGATGGCTCGCTACGTGCTCGAGGTGTTTGCCGGCTCGGGGAGAGGCTGCCGCTAGTGTCCCGCCCGGCAGTCATGCCGCGTATCACGCGGCCGGGACACTAGGCGCTCGATGCTTTCCGCGCGCGCACGCGCCACAGCGGGCCTCTCGGCGCTCATCCTGATCACCCTCGTCGTGCCCGGCATCATTCCGGTGTCGAATGCGCGGCACGCCTCGCGGCCGCTGCCGCCCACCTACCTCCCGGCCCTCGAAGGTCCGCGCGAGCGCGCGGCGTTTGCCGGCGTCCGGATCACTGATCTTCAAGTGCTGCAACCCGGCTACGTCGTGATCGGGGACTCGATGGCCGGCACCCGGATCGACGAGCGGCGGCTCATCCAGCTCACGGGCACGCAGGTGGCGCCGCTCCTCCAGCCGGGCTCGGGCTCCGCCTTCTGGTATCTGGCCCTGAAGAACTGGGTGATTGCGAGCGGCGTCCGGCCCCGGCTGATCCTGATCTTCTTCCGCGACACGAACCTCACTGACGTGATGTTCCGCCTCGATGAGCAGTTCCGGTGGTCGCTCGACCTGGCGGCCCTCGAGAAAGAAGAGGAGCTCAATGCGGTCGTCGCGCGACGCCTCGGCCTGTTGCATCGGGCTCGTCGGCTCGTCGACGGGCTCGTCGGTGCCGAGCAGGCGCGGCAGCGAGTCGAACCGGCCGTCACGGCGTGGCCCGTCAACGCCATGCTGTCGTCACGGCGCCGGCAATCGGAATTCATGACGGGGATGAACGAGCGGCTCGGGTTCGATCACCTGCGGAAGATGGAGGCCGCAGACATTCAGATCGGCGAAGGTCCGGCGTTCGATTTCGCCAGCGACATCGACAAGTCGGTCTTGCCGCTGATGCTCGCGGAAGCATCGCGGGCGCGGCTGACGCTTGCCTTCGTGCGCGTCCAGCGACGGCCGACCGCGAACCGGCCGCCGGCGCAGTCGCCGGCCCTGCGACGCTACATCGCCGAGCTGCGGGCGTACGTGACCGCGCGCGGCGCGATCTTTCACGACGACACTGGCGACCCCGCTCTGACGATCGACATGTACGAAGACGGCGATCACCTGGCGCGCCACGCCCGCCCACGGTATACCGAGAACCTCTACAACCGGCTGCGCCCGCACTTTCAGTGATCTTTCACAGCCTCGACTTCGTCGTGTTCTTCGTCGCGTTCACGGCGATCTACTGGACGCTGCCCCATCGCAGCCAGAATCTGCTGCTGCTTGCCGGCAGCTACTTTTTTTACGGCTACGTCCACCCCTGGTTCCTGATTCTCATCGCGACCTCGACGGTCATCGACTACTGCGCCGCGCGCGGGATGGAAGCGTGGCCGCGGCATCGTCGCCGTTTCCTCTGGCTGAGCGTGATCTCGAATTTCGGGATGCTCGGCTTCTTCAAATATTTCAACTTTTTCGTGGAAAACGTCGCTGGCGTGCTCGCCCTCTTCGGGTTGACGATTCCGGAGTCGACGCTCCGGATCCTCCTGCCGGTCGGTATCTCGTTCTACACCTTCCAGGCGATGAGCTACACGATCGATGTCTACCGCGGCGAGCTCCGCGCCAGGCGCAGCCTCCTCGATCTGGCGGTCTTCGTGTCGTTCTTTCCGCATCTCGTCGCGGGCCCGATTCAGCGCGCGTCGTTCCTGCTGCCGCAGGTCGAGTCGCCGCGCCGGTTCGCGCCGGAGCAGGCGCGGAGCGGCTTCGTCCTCATCTGCTGGGGGTTCTTCAAGAAGCTCGTCATCGCCGACAACGTTGGCGTGATTGCCAACAAGGTCTTCGCGCTGTCCGATCCGACGTTCTACATCCTCTGGGCGGGGGTGTTTGCCTTCGCTATCCAGATCTACGCCGATTTCTCTGCCTACACCGACATCGCGCGCGGGACGTCGCGCTGGCTCGGATTCGAGCTCACCGAAAACTTCGCCCATCCCTATCTGGCGCGGAGCCCCGCTGACTTCTGGCGCCGGTGGAATATCTCGCTCTCGAGCTGGTTTCGCGACTACGTCTACATTCCGCTCGGCGGCTCGCGTCTTGGCTCGGGGATGTGGGTGAGAAATGTCCTGGTCACATTTCTCCTGTCGGGGCTCTGGCATGGCGCGAGCTGGAACTACGTGTTGTGGGGGCTGTATCACGGCATTCTGCTCCTCGTGACGCAGCTGGCCGGACGATTTGTGCTTCGCGGACAAGGGCCTGGCCGATGGCTCGTCGTCCCCCAGATCGTTCTGATGTTCGTGCTGACCAACGTCGGCTGGCTGCTCTTTCGTGAGACCGAATTGACCGCGATCGTCCGTGACCTGACACTATCGCCTTTTGGCGTCAGCGAGCTCGATCGACAGACGGGCATGTACCTTTTCCTGCTGGCATTCGGCTACTCGGTTCCGTTGTGGATCCAGAGCCTGTGGGTTGAAGCGCCACGCGCCCCGAGCGTCGCCGGGCAGCAGGAGAGAGCCGCCCTCGCGCCATGGCCGCGGCTGGCTCTGCAGGGCGTGGCGTGCGGGCTGGCATTCGCTGCAATCCTCGTCTTCCGCAGCCGAACGTCGCTCGACTTCATCTACTTCCAGTTTTAGAGCCAGTCTCGCAACCAACATCACGCCGGAGGCGCCGACGGCTATGGTTCACGATGAACACGATGACTCGATGAACACGAAGAATCTCCAGGGATCCATCGTGAACATCGTGTCTTCGTGCCCATCGTGCTGTTACGTGGTCTCGTGGAAGCATTCTGGATACGGCTCCCAGCATTTCTACTTGACGGTCACCCGCGCCCAGTCCCAGCCTTCGAGGCCATTGGCAGTGATTGCTTTGACCGCGATCGCCCAGCCCGAACCGACGTTGGTCAGGGTTGCGGTCGGCGTGCTCACGCGCAGCTGATGCGCGTCGGGCATGTCTGGTGGACCATACGAGAGGAGGTAGGCCGTGACGCCACGTTCCGGGCTTGGCTTCCACGACACGGTGGCGGTCGTGCCAGTCGCACCAATGAGGCTGCTCTTCACGTCTACCAGCCGGGACGGACTCGAGGCGAGCAGCGCCACCGTCGCCACAGTCGTCTTGGTGACTTCCGCGACGAGCCGATGGTTGATGTTCTCGAGGACATCATGCGCTTGATGGTAGTGCGGGCTGCTCAGGACTGGATATGAGCCGATGCCGCCAACGATGTCCCCGAACGCCTCGTAGTACGCGGCGGCGTCGGTGTTCTTGTAGTAGAGCGCGTCGTAGGTGATGAGGTCGGTGAACTGAATGGCTGCCGCGTGTTGGATATCGCGAATGCCTGAATTGGAATAGCGAATCGTGCTGTCGAGGCGTTGATCGTTGGCCCACCCGACCATGTCGTTGTTGAGCGCGCCGACGACGGCGAGCTTGTCTGCGACCGCGCGCCGGACGAATTCGCGACTGCCGAGGAGCCCCGCCTCCTCGCCCGTGAACGACGCAAAGACGATCGTCGCCGGCTGCGGGCGCTGCGCCATGATCCGGGCCGTCTCGAGGAGCACCGCCGTGCCCGAAGAGTCGTCGTCTGCGCCCGGGCTGATGGTGGCCGAGTCGTAGTGGCTGCTGACGACGTAAACGAGCTCCGGGTTGACCGTGCCCTTGAGCGTCGCGACGACGTTGGCCGTCTTGCCACCGAGGGCGTTGGCGCGCTCGAACCACTGCAACTCTGGCGAGTAGCCGAACGACTTGTAAGTCTCGAACAGGTATGTCGCGGCGAGCTGATTGCCCGGCCGGCTGATGTGCTTCGAGTCGAAGTCGAACAGGGCCTTCTCGTAACCGTAGATTCTCTCGACCGACACGTCGGCGGCGAGCGCTTTGACAGCTTCGGCAATCGGCGCGAACAGCCGCGCGCCCTTGGCACGTAGCGCGTCCTCGGTGGCGAGGCTCGCGGCGAGGCGGGCCCGCACTTCCGGAAGCGTCACCCGACTCGCCAGATCGACAAGATAGACGCCGCGTTCGACTGAAACGGTGTCGCCGTCACGCTCGGCGACGAGCAGCACCTTGTTTGCGCTGGGATTACCGTTCGAGCCAACCTTCCACGAATATTCCGGCGCGATCGTGCGGACCGTGTTGTTGTGAAACAGACGCGTATACGAGCCCGTGGCGAGGTCGTAGAGAAACGCCCGCCGATGCCGCGCTTCACCGAGGACGCCGATAAGCCGCGTGTCGCTCAGGAACTGTGGGAGAACGTCGTGCTGAATGTCCCGAGTGAGGCGCGTCTCGCCCGTGCCATCACGGTTGATGATGAAGAGATCCCAATCCTCCCGCGACATCATCTGAAACGCGAGGCGGCTGCCGTCCGGGGAGATCGCCGGAAAGTCGAGCCGCTCCGTGCCAGTGCGGACGACGGTCGGGGCGGCTGAGGCGTGCGACGCAGGCAGCGTCAGGAGGCTTGTGCCCTCCGCCGTCCGGTGGACGTAGGCAATCGTGCTGCCGTCGGGGGAGAACGATGGCGAGCTGCCGGCGATCGTGACGATCGTGCCGTCCGGGATGGACAGCACGCTGAACGAGGGAGCCGGAGCGGGACCGCCAGTACCGCGCCCTCCGGCCGGGGCTGCGCCACCTCTCCGGCCCGTGCCAGGCGCGCGTGTCGTGAAGAGGAGGGCGGTGCCGGTCGAGTTGATCGCAACGATCACTTTGTCGGTGGCGTCGGTCGTCAGGGTCTCGATCGGACGCGAGGGGCCAACTCTGTGAATTTGAGCCGGACTGGTCTCGTCTGCGGCGGCAACGAACACGATCGTGTCGCCGGCGCCAGCGATGAGCGACGTGCCGCCAAGCTTTCCGGTGTCGAGCGTGGTTTCACGACCGCTGGCCAGCTCGTGAACCGTGGCCCGCGTCTCCTTCCAGTAGGCGACTTTCCCGGCGTCAGGTGTGAACGACGCGCCGCTGCCACCGAGCTCGACCACGACGCGTGTTGGATCGTCGGTTGCGACAACGCGCGTGCGGCGAGTGGCGACGGGTCCCGTTTCGTACAGGAAATGGCGGCCGTTGGCGGAGAATTGCGGGCCCGCGCCGTCTGGCGAGAGCTCGGTTGATCGATACCACTCCCCGGTGCGGAGCGCGATCGGCTCGAGGACCGCATCAGCGTCGGGGGACTCGAGGAGCCGAAGATATTCGCGAAGCGCGGCGGGGTAGTCGCCCCGCTCCCAGGCGAGGTCAGCGATCTGCAGGAGCGACTCGGAATGCGTGCCGGCGTTACCGGACAGGCCGATGCCTGGGGCGAGGAGCGCGAAAGAGAAAAAGAGGACAGCGCTGAACCGTCGTGTCATCCGAGGCTATGCTCCGGCGTTTCGGCCGGAGCATAGCACGCCCGACGCTTACTTCTTCTCGAGCAGCCGCCGCATCTCTGCGAGGTGCGCCTTGACTTGCTCGAGCTGCTGACCGTTGAGCGTCACGTCTGGCCCCGTCACTGTCGTCCGAGTCGATCCGCTGGGTGTTTCCGACGAGACGACGGCGCCGCCGGCCGCAGCAGTAGCTTCCTGCTGCACTCTCGCCTGCGCGCCCAGGATCACCTCAAGGGCCTCCACGTGAAGAAGCAGATCGCGGGCCACACCGGAAACGTCCTGCCCATCGTCGTTGACGGCGACTGCCGGTGACGGCTGCTCGTCTGGTCTCGGGTCTGGCGAGGCCGGAGGTTCTGCCGTCGGTGGCGGCGTGGGTGCTGCTGTGGGCGCTGTCGGCGCGGGCGGCATCGTCGCGGGCGGCCGCCCGCGTCGCAGGTGGCGTCGTTGTCGCGGGTGCTGGCGTTGGAGCTGGCGTTGGAGTTGGTGGCGCGGCTGCTGGAGGTGGCGCAGTAGCCGCTGGCGGGGCAGCCGTTTCTGGCGCGGCTGCGCTCGCCACCGTCTTGAACATGTCCAGGTGCGTGCGGAACTCGACGAGCTTTGCGCGGATAGCAGGGTCGAGCCCCGCTGCCGCACCGCTGGTCCCCACGGCTCCTGGCGTTACCGTCGCAGGCGCCGGCGTCTCGCTACCGAGTAGCGTCGAGAGATTGGCCTCCACCTTCGCATAGGGGCCGCGCCAGTCGGTCTTGCCAATCAGCTCGTTGAAACTTGTGATCAGCTGTTGCACGCGGGTGCGCGTCTCGCCGGTCAGCTGTGCGGCGGCTGGCAACTGCGTGACGTCGCTCAACGCGTTGCGCGCGGCGGTCAGGTGCACCTTGGCCAGGTCTGCGCTTCGCGCTGGGGCCAGGTCTGCGCTTCGCGCTGGGGCCAGGTCTGCGCTTCGCGCTGGGGCCAGATCGGCGCTCGGCGCCGCACTGGCCGGGGTCGGCGGCACGGTTTGCGCGCTACCAGGGGCGGCGAGCGCCACGACCGCTGCCGTCGCCAGCACCGTGAGGCAGCCAGAACGGATGCGGTTTCTTAAAGAGATGAGTCTCATGGGTGATTCCTTGCTGAATTCGCTCATACCGTCGCGAATGAGCAAGCACGGTGCCACATTGGCAAAACCCCAGGAAAGCCTCAAGAATCGGCGCGCGAGTCGGACGAGCTTGCCGTCCGGCAATCGCGATCTCGTGCACCAATTACGCAGCCGGGTCAGGTTTTGTGATGTCGAAATTCAAGACCTGACCTCGAAAACCGCGCGAAATCCAAGCTCTTGTGATTGAATGTCGCGCATATGGCTGATACCAAAGCGCAGCTGACGGCTTCGCCGGCATTTCATCATCTCGTCGCGCGCCGTTGGCGCGTGTCGCTCATATTGACGGCCTGCCTGTTCATTCTCTACTACGGCTACATCTTGCTCATCGCCGTCAACAAGCCGCTGCTGGCCCAGCGGATGGGCGGCGCGACGCCTATCGGCATTCCACTCGGCGCGGCCGTCATCATTGGATCCTGGGTACTGACAGCGATCTACATCGTCTGGGCAAATCGCCAGTACAGACCCGGAAGCACAGCGGCTTCGGGATACGCTCCTCACACGCCGCTGACCGCAATCTTCCTGACCAACTGTTCTTACTCATGCCGCCAGTCCTCGATACCTCTCTGGGCAGTCCAACGGCCTCGGCCGTCGTCTTTTTTCTCGTCATCGTCGCGCTGACGCTCGCTGTCACCTGGTGGGCAGCGCGACGGACGCGCTCGACGAGCGAGTTCTACGCTGCCGGGCGATCCGTGACGGCGCTCGAGAACGGCCTCGCGCTCGCGGGCGACTACATGAGCGCGGCGTCGTTCCTGGGCATCGCGGGCTTGGTCGCCTTGCGTGGCTACGACGGCATGATCTACGCCACGGGCTGGCTGGTCGGCTGGCCGGCCCTGATGTTTTTGATCGCCGAGCCCGTCCGCAATCTCGGCAAGTTCACCTTTGCCGACGTCGTCGCGTTCCGGCTTCGGCAGGTGCCGGTACGCATCGCCTCGGCGTTCGGCGGCATCCTGACGGTGCTCTTCTACACCATCGCGCAAATGGTCGGGGCCGGTAACCTGATTCGGTTGCTGTTCGGCATTCCATACGAGTGGGCGGTGACGGGCGTCGGCATTGTGATGCTCGCCTACGTGCTCTTCGGCGGAATGATCGCGACGACCTGGGTGCAGATCATCAAAGCCGTGCTGTTGCTGCTCGGCGTGTCGATCCTCACGACGCTCGTGCTCGCGCAGTTCGACTTCTCGCCGGCGCGGCTCTACGCGGCGGTCGCGGAGCGCTACGGTCCGGCCGCGCTCGAGCCGGGGGGACTCGTGACCGATCCGCTCGACGCCATCTCGCTGGGGCTGGCGCTGATGCTCGGTTTGCTCGGCCTTCCGCACATCCTGATGCGTTTCTACACGGTGCCCGACGCCCGCGCGGCGCGCGCGTCCGTACTCTACGCCACCGGGTTCATCGGGTATTTCTATCTCATCATCCCGATCGTCGGTTTCGGCGCATCCGCGCTCGTCGGCCGCGAGCTGATCGCGAAGGTCGATGTCGGCGGCAACATGGCGGCGCCGCTGGCGGCGGAGCTCCTCGGCGGCACGCCGTTTCTCGGCTTCATCGCCGCGGTCGCGTTTGCGACGATCCTGGCGGTCGTCGCCGGGCTGACCCTGGCCGGTGCGAGCGCGCTCTCGCACGACATCTTCGTGCACGTCGTGCGCCGCGGCCACGCGCCGGACCACGAACAGGTCCGCGTCGCGCGCGCGGCGACGGTCGTCTTCGGCGTGCTGGCGGTTCTGCTCGGCGTCGTCTTCAAGGGCCAGAACGTGGCGTTCATGGTCGGCCTGGCGTTTGCGATTGCCTGCAGCGCAAACTTTCCGCCACTGCTGCTCTCGATCGTGTGGAAGCGCTTCACCACTGCAGGCGCCGTCAGCTCGATCGTGACAGGCGCGGTGCTCTCCCTGCTGCTCATCGTCCTCAGCCCGACCGTCTGGGTCGACTTGTTCCACAACCCCCACGCGATCTTCCCGCTGCGCAATCCTGCCATCGTCTCGATGCCCGCCGCATTCCTCGTCGGCATCGTCGCCTCGCTCCTCCGGCGCGAGCCGACGGCGGAGGACATGTTCGAGGACGAGAAGATCAGGACATACCTGGGAGTTGGGGCCGAGTAGCTGCGGAGAATACAGGCGCACAACCGCGAACCGCGAGCCGCGAAAGCAATCACCGTTGGTCTGGCAGGAACTCCACGGCGATCACAGTGCGAGGATTGGGGGCCGGGTCGATCTGGCGCCATGTCAGGTAGACGCGATCCGGCGGTGTGCGCGAGGCGCAGGGGATTGCGCCCCGTAAGTCGCTGCGATGGCTGATGAACAACACACTGTTCATGGACGGCGCGACGAAATGTTCCGTGGTGCCCGCCACGTTGATCTCGAGATCGATGCCTGCCGACGTGCAGTTGATACGTGCGAGCAGCCCCTCCACCCGCTCCTCGCCGGGTTCGACCGTTCGGTAGACCGTTCTCCGCCTTTCTTGACTACCCCGGCCTTGACTACTCACGCCAGCGGGAGGCGTTGTCGATCGCTGGCCTTCGAGCTTCGCGAGATAGTCGGCGGCGTTCTGTTCGAGGAGCGCGACCTGATCGAGGATCGCCTGGGCATTGCTGCGCGCCGCGGGCGAGGAGCCCGGGCCGGTCAGCGGTGCGAGCAGCTGACGCGCGGCCGTAAACTCACCGCGGCGCATCAGGATGAACGATTCGAGCACGATGTAGTCCGCGCGCCCTGGTGAGGCCGTCCGCGCCCGCCGGATGTTCTCGAGCGCGCGCGTCGTGCTGCCGTCCTCTGCGGCATCGAGCCGCGCGTTGAGGGCGAGAGCATTGGCGAGTGCCGGCCGCGCGGAAAGGACGATTGCCAGCGCCTCGCGGGCTGTGGCGATCGCGCTTGCGTCGGCATTGTCGGTGGTCGCAACGATTCGAGTGATGCCAGTGGCGACGTGATACTGCACCAGCCAGTCGCTTATCTCCTTTGACGCCTCGAGCAACAGAGGGAGAGCCCTGAGCGGCTGATCGCTATCCACCAGGAGTAGCCCGTAGAGCGCGCGCGCCCGAGCTGATGGCGGCTGCAGCGCAATCGCCTTGTCGAAACGCGCCGCTGCTTCCTGGGGCGTCGCGGCACGCCTCAGGAGGTCTCCGAGCAGGGCCTCCGCATCCCCCGCAGAGACTTGGGACGAGTAGCTCCTGACCTGGGGAATATTCCGGTCAAAGCGAAACGCGACGGCTTTCATGACCTCTTGACTCACGTAACGTTCGAGCTCGCGCGAGATGTTCTGGTCCGCGAAGACCTGCTGCCATGCATCGAGCGACGGCGTTCCATCGGCGACCAGGCGGCCGTACTTCGCCAGGAGAGAGGCGCGATTCGGCGCGCCCGACACGAGCATGTGCACGAGTGCCCAGGACTGGGCGTAGAAGAGTGTCTGACGCTCGCCTTCGTTGTAGGAGGCTGAGCTCGTCTCAACGGCGAGGAGCTCGGCGATTGACAGGTGGCGCCGTTCGTTCAGGAGCTGCAGGTGCGCTGGAATGAGTCGGCCGACGACCGCCCGTCGTCCGCCCTCGTCCACCTGGAACGTGCTGTAGTACTCGGCCAGCCCTTCGTTCAACCAGACCGGCATGGCTCGTGAGAGGTTGTCGATCAC
Source organism: uncultured Acidobacteriota bacterium (assembly GCA_963773005.1). Classification (GTDB taxonomy): domain Bacteria; phylum Acidobacteriota; class Vicinamibacteria; order Vicinamibacterales; family 2-12-FULL-66-21; genus DATBJJ01. The sequence goes on along the minus strand of CAVYZR010000003.1, from coordinate 869,456 downwards.
CACGTGGACATACTCGTGAAAAATCGTGCGCAGCGAGTGTTCGCGGTCTCCGTCGGCGAGCGCGACGATATTCATGTCGTCGCTCGCGAAGAAGTAGCCGCTCAGCCTGATCGGCTTGCCGTTGTAGCGGGGGATGTAGGGTTCGAAGGATCGCCCCGACGCGAACACGACGACGACCGTCGGCACGGCGGCGGGGGTGCCCGCGCCCGGAATCACGCGCGCGAGGGCGTCGCGGAACCGCTCGAATTCTTCAGCGACTTCGCGGACGCGGCGCTCGCCGGTCTCCCCGTAAACGATGAAGTTGGGCGTCTCGACGCGCGTCCACTCGGCGGCCTCGGCTGGTGCCGTGGAGAGGAGGACGCAGGACGCAATCAAGGCGCGAAACGCCACGGCGCCTATCTTAGTTCGGCGTCCGGGGTGTGGGAGTCGGGCGCCTCGCCGAGCCCGAGCCCCCGGCCCCGAATCCCGATGTCTACTTCAGTGCCCCCAGCAGGAGTGACGCGACTTCTGCGCTTCCGCTCTTGGTAACGTAATTGGCCAGAACTGGCACCGCCTTCATCGCCATCTCGGGCTTGAGGCCCAGCTTCTCAAAGGCCGGCGCGACTGGAGCGAGACCGCCAAGGGCGCTCGCTCCGCCGGTGGCGGTCGCGATGGCGCCGGCAGCGGCAGAGCCGGCTGTTCCGGCCACGGCCGGCGCGGCGGCGAGCAGCGAATCCATGCCAGGGACAGCGCCGGCAACCTTGGCAAACTCCTCTGGCTTCAGACGGGTTTTCGCCAAGCCGAATAGGCGCCAGCCGCGCCGCTCGCCTGGGCGGGGGTTGTTCCGATTTCCTTGGTCATGCGGTGAAATGCTTTTGACGGTTTTAGATAGCTTCTGAACTAGAAGCGCCACTGCATCCGCACCGACGTCCGGAACGAGTTGTTGATCTCGTCGCCGATCGATCCGTAGTCGTAGCGCGCGTCCGGGACAATCGACAGCCGCCGCGTCAGGGCGATCGCGAGGTTTGCTCCGAACGTTGGACCGCCAATGTTCCGCGAATGCGTTTCGATCCTGCCGACGACTGATGGATGCTGCGCGTCGATGCCCTCCGGGATCGACACCGGCGTATAGACCGTTCGATCACGGACACGATGATTGGTCACGCCGAGGATCAGGCCGGGCGTGAGGCGCTTGCCGGGCGCCGGACGAAGGACGACGACAGCTGAGAGAGTCGCGCTGACTTCCCGCGACTTGTCGAAGCGGGTGATTACGGCTCGCCGAACGATCTCGTCATATGACGCCCCCGGTCCCGCAAATGACACGCTCGGTCCCGTGTACGATCGCGTGAACGTGTCGAACGGGAGTACCAGCTCGCCCTCGAGGTCCACATACTTTGTCAGCGACACGCCCCCGAACAGTCCACCGGCAACGGAACGGCCATCGACTTCATCGGCTCTCACCGAAAAGCTGCCCACACTGGCGCCCGCGTAGGGATGAAAACGGGACTGCGCGGTGGCGGGTGCGGTGGCCAGGATCGCGGTCACAACGCCGGCGACGAGAACGTAAACATGCCGTGTCATGGTGCCCTCCGGCATATTGCCTCCTTTCATCTAATGTGCGAACCCGACTGCCATCGGCTCAGGGACGACCGGCAGGCAGCCGGCGTCGTCTGAAAACCGAGCGCTCGAGACCTGCGGGGTTGGGGGGATTTGCCGATTCTGGTGTCTAATGACCGACATCATGAGGAGCGTGCTCATGAATCGACTGACCAGCAGACGGCGGTGGGGGCTCGCGATTACCTACTACTCCAATGTGCAGGTGGTCGTCACCGACAAGCGCACCCAGATGGATCTCCACGTCAGCGGCGACGACGGTCAGCCGACGCGCGAGTATGTAGTGCTGGCGTTTCCGATCGATAAGGCGAAGTGGGACCCTCGGTTCAGGCCGGTTCGAACCTACACGCCGCCACCGATGGCGTCACAAGCGTCAGCCCGACCGCCAGCACAGGGAGTCGCCGCGAGCGCTACGCTGACGCCGATTGGGCCCGGTGGTTTCGGAGGCGTGTCCGGCGGCGTAATGAGCGGGATGATGATGTCTCCCCAGGAACGCATCGCGGGCTTGCCGCCCGGTGAGTACTACGTGATCGCGATCGATGACATCGAGGGCGAGGATTCTCAGGATCCCGCCATGCTCGAGCGCCTGACGTCGAGCGCGATTCGCGTCGTGCTGACCGATGAGGCGCCGATCGAGGTCCCGCTTCGCCGGTTCAATCTTGCTGATGTCGTGCGTTAGAGACTGTCATCTGAACAGGAGATCAAGAGATCAGGAGACATGGGTGTTTGTCAAAGTATCCTCCTGGTCTTCTGATCTCCTGTTTGGAACCTCGGTGACCTTCGGCTTCGGATGTGCTGTCGATGACGACAAAACCTGTGTGGTGGAGTGTAGCGGCGGTCGCGGTGGCCATTGGGGGCGTGTTGAGCGCTGAGCAGCAGAGTGCGACTCCTGACGTTCGGGTGATGACGCTCGACCCGGGGCACTTTCATGCCGCGCTGATTCAGAAAGAGATGTACCCGGGAGTAGCGCCGCGCGTCGACGTCTACGCGCCGCTCGGCTGGGACCTTTTCGAGCATCTCAACCGGGTCGCCGGGTTCAACCGGCGGGCTGACCGCCCCACCTCGTGGGACATCGAGGTGCACACGAGCGCGGACTACTTCGAGCGCATGCTCAAGGAGCGCCCAGGCAACGTTGTGGTGCTCTCGGGCCGCAACGCCGTCAAGATGGATCGCATCCTGGCCTCGGTCAAGAGCAGTCTGCACGTCCTCGCCGATAAGCCCTGGATTCTGAAGTCGGCGGACCTGTCGAAGGTCGACGCCGCGCTGGCCGAGGCCGACGCCCGCAAGCTCGTCGCCTACGACATCATGACCGAGCGGTTCGAAGTGACGTCGATGCTGCAGCGAGTGCTCGTCAACGATCGCGCGGCGTTCGGCGAAATCGTGACTGGGAGCGAGGCCGAGCCGTCGGTCTACATGGAGAGCGTGCACCACCTCATGAAAGTCGTCTCCGGCGCGCCCAACATCCGGCCGACGTGGTTTTTCGACACGAACGAACAAGGCGAAGCGGCGAGTGACATCGGCACCCATCTCGTCGACCTCGTGCAGTGGACGCTCTTTCCGGACCGCGCGATCGACTATCGCGCCGATATCAAGGTGCTCGCCGCGCAGCGGTGGCCGACGTGGATTGCCGAGGCGGATTTCCGCCGCGTCACCAACGCGCCGGGATTTCCGAAGGAGCTGGCGCCGCTCGTCAAGGACGGACGGCTCGAGTACCTACTGCAACACGCTCGTGTCGTACTCGCTCAAGGGCGTGCACGCGAAGTTGAACATCATCTGGGACTGGGAAGCGCCGGCCGGCGCGGGCGACACGCACTTTGCGGTCTACCGCGGCACGAGGTCCAGAGCGGAGATTCGTCAGACCAAGGCGGACCGCTACCTTCCGGAACTCTACGTGGTGCCGGCGAACGCGGCCGTGAAAGCCGAGGTGCTCGCTGCCGTGCAGGCCCGGATCAAGGCCGTACAGGCCGAATTTCCCGGCGTCGCCGTCGAGGATCGCGGCGCCGAGATCAAGATCACGGTTCCCGACGCCCTGCGCGTCGGCCACGAGGCGCACTTCGCGCAGGTGGCGTCGAGCTTCCTGAAGTACGTGCGGGATCGAAGCGCGCTGCCCGCGTGGGAACGTCCCAACATGCTCGCGAAGTACTACGTCACGACTACCGGCGCGGAGCTGAGCCGGAAGAGCCCGCCGCAGCCGGCGACGCGCATCGCGCCACGTTAATCTTAACCGGGGGGGCATCGTCTTTGGATCGCGCTGGCCCCGGCGCGTGTAGAAGAAGAGCAGCACGGACACCACGATGCTGAACGCGGCGATCGCCTCGGGCATCCCGAACTGAAGCCACTGCGGGTCGCCGTGACTCATCTCTCGAGTGGCGACATGGCTGAGGGCTGTTGCGAGCAGCCAACAGCCCGCCGGCAACGAGCGAGATGATTCCCAGCCGGCGCGAGGCATCCCTCAGCAGGTCATCGGGAAGGGCCCGAGGGCCGCGTGGGGCATTCGTTTTCGCCGCGGTGGTGCGCGGGACCGGGCCGATCAGGTGCGGGTCGCCCATCGTTTCGGCTGATCTAGCCGGGCGTCGCTACTTCTTCTCCGGAAACAGCACCACGGTGAGGCGGTTCTTGCCGTCGAGATAGGTCCGCGCCGCCTGCTGAATCATCGCCGCATCGACCTTCTTGTAGTAATTGGGGACGTCCCATACGCCGGCCGGGTCCTCGGCGAACTGATACTTCACTACCAGCTGGGTCAACAAGTAGCCGTTCTGCTTGGCGTTGGTCTCGAAATCCCGCAGCAGCGCCTCCCGCTCGTCGTTGACCTGCTTGTCGGTCGGGCCGTTGGCCTTGAACTGGTCGATCTCCTGGAGCACACGCGCGACGAGCGACTCGGCCCGCGCGGGATCGCAGCCAAACTGGATCGAAATCATGTACTCGGGATTGGGAATCTTCTGATAGTTCGGCGTTGCGCTGATGCTGTAGGTGCCGCCCAGATCCTCGCGGATCGTGTCGAGGAGCCTCGTCCGGAGGATATCCGCCATCGCGCGGATGGCCACTCGCTGCGCCTGGTCGTAGACGAAGGGCCCGCTGAAGACGATCGCTGCCTGGCTCTTGGGCTCGATGCCCTTCTCGACTTTTTTGTCGATGACGCCCGTGGCCGTGCGCACGCCGACGTCCTTCCAGGTTTCCTTCCGTTTGATGGATGGCAGCGTGCCCAGGTACTTCTCGACCAGGGGCTTCATCGTCGCGAGATCGAAGCTGCCGACGAAGACGAACGTGAAGTCGCTGGCGTCGGCGAACCGCTCTTTGTAGAACGCCTCCGAGGCGGCAAGGTTCCACTGGTCCAGGGTCGCAGGCGACGGGAATCGCCTCCTGATGTGGTTCTGGTAGAGCGTCGTCGAGAGCGTCTCCCTGAACGCGAATTCTGGAACGGCTGTCTGGTTCGCGATCTGGGCTTTCATCTGCGTCTGCTGCACCGCGAAGGCTGTCGCATCCGCCCGCGGCTGGGTAAAGCGCATGTAGATCAGCTGAAACAGCGTTTCCAGGTCCTTCCGCGAGCTGCTGCCGTTCAGGCCCTCGTCGAGCTCGCCGATGAAAGGAGTGGCGCCCGCGATTTTTCCGGTGAGCACTCGCCGCAGATCGACCACGCTGAACTTGCCGAGGCCGCCAGCGGCGATCACTTGCGTCGCGGTACTGGCAGGAATGTAGTCCTTGTCGGTCGCGAGCGAGGTGCCACCCGGGCTCGTCGCGCGGAACAGGATCTCGTCGTCCTTGAAGTTCGTCGGCTTGAGCACGACCTTCACGCCGTTCGACAGATCCCACTCGGTAATCCCGACGGCCTCTTTCGTCGAGGTTCTCGCGATCGTGCCGGTGGCCGCGATCGGGTCGAGCAGTGTCGTGGCGGCGGCGGTGTCTTCATACGGTTTCAGGTCCTTGCCCGGGGCGGCTTTGACGATCGCCGCCAACTTCGCTTCGTCAGGCATCACGAGCCCGGACTTGTCGGGTCCGAACGCGATGACGATTCGATTGCGATCCGGAAACCACTCGGCCGGCAGCTTGTTGACCTCGGCGAGCGTCACCTCGGGCAGGAAGCGCTGGTGCAGCGCGAACTCGTAGTCCGCGGTCGGCAGCGATTCGCTCTCGAGGAAGTTGCGAATGTACTCGCTGGCGCGGCTCTGCGACTCCCGCGTCTCCTTCTCGGCCACGATCCGCTCGTAGCTCCGCAACGTCGCCTGCTTCTGCCGGTCGAGCTCGGTCGCGGTGAAGCCAAACCGCGAGGCCCGCTCCACCTCTGCGAGGAGCGCCTCGAGACCACGCTCGGTGCCGTCCTCTTTGACGAGCGCATTGAGGCCGGTGCTTTCCTTCGTTCGTGCCAGGAAGATCGACCGTCCCGTGAACGCCTGAATGAACGGCGCGTCCGCTTTCTGGCTGATTTCGGACAATCGCGCCGAGAGCATCGCCGAGAAGAGGCGATCGATCATCTCCTGCCGGTAGACACCGACCGTTCCCTGCGGTCGGGCAGGGAGGAGCGTGCTGATCTGCACGCTGGTCGTCGTCATTTCCTTGTCCGACATGAGCACGTACCTGGTTCCTGGCTGATCAGGGATGTCGTAGATCGGCCGGGCTCGCGGCGCGGCTGGCGATTTCAGCCGGGAGAAGTGCGTCTTGATCAGGCCTTCGGTCGCGGTCTTGTCGAAGTCGCCCACCGCGACGACCGCCATGAGATCCGGCCGGTACCAGTCGGTGTAGAACTTCTTCAGGCGATCCGGCGCGAAGGTCTTGAGGACTTCAGGCGTGCCGATCGGCAGCCGATCCGGGTAGCGCGACCCCTTGAGCCAGATCGGGAACACCTTGTCCTGCATGCGCGCGCCAGCGCCGCGGCGCACGCGCCATTCTTCGAGCACGACCCCGCGCTCCTTGTCGATCTCGACGGGATCGAAGGTGATGGACTGCGCCCAGTCCTCGAGGATGAGCAGCGCCCGATCCATCGTCTCAGGCTTGTCGGTAGGGATGGTGAGCGTGTAGACCGTTTCGTCGAAGCTCGTGTAGGCGTTGATGTCGGCGCCGAAGCGCATGCCGAGCGATTCGAGGAACGACACCACCTCGTGCTTCGGGAAGTTGCGCGTGCCGTTGAAGGCCATGTGCTCGGCGAAATGCGCCAGCCCGCGCTGGTCGTCGTCTTCGAGGATCGACCCCGCCTTGACGACGAGCCGAAGCTCGGCGCGTTTCTCGGGCTTCTTGTTGGCTCGCACGTAGTAGCGCAGGCCATTCGACAGCGATCCGACGGTGATCGCGGGATCGACCGGAATGGCCTGGCTCAGAGAGACCGACTGGGCCGCGTTTGACGCCACCTGTCCGTGAGCGACGGGAAGCGTTGCGGCGGCCAGGCCCGCCACGAGCAGAAGCATCATCTGCGGGCCTCTTCGCATCGTCATCGAGTGTCTCCACGCTCGTCTCGTACGTCGTGTCCGGCTTGTATCGTTCGTAGCGTCCGGCTTCAGCCGGACGGTGTGAAGTCCGGCGAAAGCCGGACACCACGAGTGTATTGCGCGCGATTTCCTACGTTGATTCCGTCTGCTCGTCGGGCAGCGTATAGCCGGCCACGATCACGGTGATGTTGTCGCGCCCGCCGCCGTCGAGCGCGAGCTGCATGAGTGTCGCGCAGGCGTCGGTCGAGTTGTTGGTGTCGGCCAGCGTCTTCGTGATCGTGTCGTCGTCGACGAGGTCGGTGAGCCCGTCGCTGCACAGCACCAGCCGGTCCCCGCTTTCGAGTCGTAACAGATCGACGTCGACATTTACCTGCTCGGTCGAGCCGCCGATCGCGTTGGTCAGGATGTGCGCGACACCGGAGCTCGCGACGTCGCACGCCTCCAGCCGCCCGCAGTCGACGAGCAGTTGCGCGTAGGTGTGATCCTTTGTCAGATGGCTGAGGCGTCCGCCTCGATAGAGATACGCGCGCGAGTCGCCGACGTGGACGATGAGGAGGTCACGACCATAGCTTCGGGCGGCCGTGAGCGTCGATCCCATGCCGCGCAGCGCGCTGTCCTGGCGGCCGCGCTCGACCAGAAGCGTACTGACCTGTTGCACGAGTTCGCGGGCGCGGCGCTCGATCTCGGGGGCGCCTTCCTCGTTGACCTTGAAGATCCAGTCGGGAAGATCGAGGCCCAGGCTCACGAGGGTGCTGATCGCCAGGCGGCTCGCCACCTCGCCGCCGGCGTGGCCGCCCATGCCGTCGGCGACGATCATCACGTAATTGACCTCCTCGGCCCGCTCGGGCACGTCGCCGGGCGGGAGGCTGCTGAGCATCGTCTCATGCGACCGCACCAGCTTCGTGACGAGGAATTGGTCTTCGTTGTTCGCCCGGACGCGGCCCGGGTGCGACTGAGCCGCGATATCGACGCGGACGAGAGAGGAAAACGGCCGGAACGGCCGCACGGCATTTCGCGGCGGATCGTCCGTTGCAGCACGCAGGGTTTCGGCCATGTCGTCGCTCCTTCCGGTGGGGCAGGGCGGAACCTTGCCGATGCCCTGAGCCGAATTGTCGTCCAAAAGTCGACCGGGCGGGTAGCGGCAATGCTATTGGCACCTTAGAATGCTCAGGTATGTCCCTCGGGAGTAGGCCTGTGACGTGGCGATCTCGCATGAGCGCTGGAGTATTGACCGCGCTGGCGTCGGCGTCGTTGGCCCAGGCCGTCGATATATGGACCGTTGGCGTCAACAACACGCGTCAGGGTTGGAACAGGTTCGAAACAATCCTGACGCCCGCCAACGTGCCCAACCTAAAGAAGATTCGCGAATTCGCTGTTGACGAGAAAATCGACGTCTCACCGCTCGTCGTGGGCGACAAGCTTTACGTGTTCACCATGACGAACACGGCTTATGTCTTCGACGTCAACACGGGGGCCCAACTCGCTACACCACGCCAGCTTGCCGCGCCGTTCGATCCGCGTCCAGACCCCGGCCAGATGGACCGATGGAAGATCTACCACAACTGGGGAATCACGGCGACTCCAGTGATTGACGTGGCCACCAATACCCTCTATGTCACGACGTTCGGCAAGCCGAACGCCAACAGCCAGAACACAGAGCGTAACAACATGCTCTGGATCCTTGACGCAAGCACGCTGGCCGATAGACAGCCACCGGTCCTCATCGCAGGCAATGCTGACAACGGCGGCGGCGGGATCGCGAACGGCTTCACAACGCCGTACCAGAAGATGCGCGCAGGCCTGGGGCTGTTGACCGACGCTGGCGGGACCCGAGCCGTCGTGGTCTCGTTCTCGATCAACGGCGAGAACCCGCGCGGCCCTGGACACGGCTTCGTCGTCGCGTACGACGTGCGCGGACTCAATCGAGAAGCCGGGTTCACACCGACACCTGCCATCTGGAATGTCACGCCGGGAGGTGGGGCAGGCGGCGTGTGGATGTCGGGCTCCGGGCCAGCGATCGACGGTAACGACATCTATCTCGCCGCGGGCAATGGAATGGACCCTGCGACGATGCCCGGTAACTTCGGCGAGAGCTTCGTGAAGCTTCGCTATACGGCCGGCGTCTCCGGCGTCGACGGTGGCAAGCCGACGCTCGCTGTCGCCGACTATTGGGGCGCGTTCAGCGACTTTGGGCGTGCGGACGAGGATCAGGATCTAGGCGCCGCGGGCGTCTTTCTGATCCCCGAGCGAGGCAATCTTATCGGCGGCGGCAAAGACGGCATTCTCTACAACCTCGACAAGAACAATCTCGGGAAAGACAGCTGGAATCCTCACTTCAACCTTCCCTTTGTCGCGACCTACCTGCCCAACGCGCCGACCGGGGCCGCAGGACTTGCGACGACCACGGTGCCCAATCCGAACTGGCCGATCGTCAATCGCGATCGCAACCTGCCTGGACAGACGCCAATGGGGAAGAGCCATCACATTCACGGAACCCCGGTGTATATGGAGCGGGCGACAAGCGGAATCGTGTATGTCTGGGGCGAGAACGAGCGCCTCAAGGCTTACAACTTCGACTTCGCCACGAAACGCATCGCTTCGTTCCGCGCCCAGGGGACGCAGATAGCCTCAGGCAACATGGACGCGCCTGGCGGGATGCCCGGCGGACGCCTGGTCGTTTCCTCGAACGGCACGGCCGCAGGCACAGGCGTTGTCTGGGGCGTGTACCCGACTCAAGGGAATGCGAACTCAGAGGTTGTTCACGGCGCGCTCGTCGCCTACCACGCGACGACGGTGCTCAACGGTGGCAAGCTGAAGCAGCTCTTTCACAGCGACGCGAATCCTGCCAGCAACATGGGCAACTTTGCCAAGTACTCGACACCGGTCGTGGCGAACGGAAGAGTCTACGTCGGGACGTTCAGCAACAAAGTGGTCCAGTACGGTCTTGTCCCGCAGAGGACGGCCGCCGTCGCACCGACTGTGCCCACGCCTCAGGCACAACCTGCTCCCGTCGCGCGCAGCGCTCCGGCGAATGACGGCCTGGGCGATCTGGATGCCATGACCTTTGGCTGTCCGAAGGCCGCCTTGAACGCCGCCGCACGCGAAGCAGCCAAAGTTCCTTCGCAGGGGACGTATCAATTTGCGTACTTCAGAATCAACAGCGACTCTCACCACGCCTCTTATGAGGTCCATTTCAAGAGCAACTACCAGGGAGAGGCAGATTTGAAGTACTGCGTGGCCATCTACTGCCAACAAGGGTGGGATCCAGCAACGACCAAAACGTCCGTAACGCTGATGGGCGATGAGCGTCAGCCTGCGGGCGCAGCCCACGGAGCTGGTTGCGGCGTCAAGCCGGCAGCAGTGAAACGCCCACCGAAGCGGTAAACGCAGGGGAAGAGATTCCTGTCATGAACGAGCTGTTGCTGCCCGTGCTCGGGCGGCGACTGGGGCGGCCTCAGAGACGCTAAGGAGTATGTCGAAGAGGTTCAGCGTCGCGCCGGTCCCAACCGCTGAGACCGGCCGGCATGCCGTTGGCAGGATCGGACGGCGGTCGCGCTCGAGTACTGAAGCTCGAGCAGCCACTTCGAGGTCGAAGGCCGTGGAAAACACGTTGATCCGCTCCGAGCGATGCCCTGACTGTGGCGAAGAAATGCTCTGGACGCAAAACGTGTGGCCTCTTGACTCGCATGCCGACGCCGCATTTCGCTGCCACAACGGCCACGTCAGCGACCCGGCGACGACGAAGCAGTGCCCAGCGTGTGGCGTCCATGATACGCGCCGCGTCGAGGCGGTTCCCGGGACGTCCGCGGCCTTCAAGTGCTATCGATGCGCCACCAGGTTCACTGTTCCACGGTAAGAAACTGCCCATCCGATTGTCAGCCCCGCCGCAATTGAGCATCGGCAGGTGCGTCCGTTGCCTTACGAGGAGGCGATTCCCGCGTGTTGCCGCTGTCTCCGCGGTTCTCGGTGGGAAGTTGCGCGACCGGTCGACGGCTCGAGACTTGCACGACTGAAGGCATGCTTAAGTTCCTAGGCGCCTACGCCCTCGCAAAACTGTTAGGTTTCGGTCTTCTCGGAGCCATCGTGATCTACCTGCTGATTCGATAGAAGGACCAGTCGCGTCAATTCGGCCCTCCTTACCATTCCTCTTCATCCTCAACTCTCCCGGATGATTGGCGCTGCGCGTGCGAACCAATTGACAAGCGCCGGAGCGCGCAGTAAAACCGCAGTCCTCGGTCAACCAACAATCGTCCTGGCTCACACGATGCAAAAGCACAATCGTCGAGAGTGGCTGACGTTCATGGGTGCAGGGCTGATGGTCCCTGCGGCGCCGGCGGTACCTCAGGGTCAGCCCGCGCAAGCCCCGCCGAGCGGCGCTCCTCCCGCCGGCAGCCTGCCGCTCGATCAGTTTCAGCCTAAGAGCATGCTCCACGTGCCGGAAACTCGGGTCGCTCGACCGCGGTTTCCGGTCATCGACGTGCACACACACCTGACGAGAAGCGGACGTTCTCCGAAGGGCACCGAAGATATGGAGGCGGTGTCCTATGCCGCCGCCGCGTCCGACGTCGTCGCCGCGATGGACCGGAAGGGCATCGCGACGATGGTCAACCTGACGGGCGGCCGCGGCTCCGGTCTCGAACAGGTCGTGCGCGACTTCGATCGAGCGTACCCGGGGCGGTTCATCACGTTTACCGAGCCGTGGTGGGCGAAAGCGAGCGAGCCGGGGTATCCCGCGTTTCAAGCAGATCAGATCCAGCGGGCCCATCGCGCCGGCGCGCGAGGTGTCAAGGTTCTGAAGACGCTCGGCTTGTACTTGCGCGACGGTGGCGCGAACGGCCGCCTGGTCGCGGTCGACGATCGCAGATTTGATCCGATGTGGGAGATGTGTGCGGGGCTCAACCTCCCAGTGAGCATCCACGTCGCAGATCCTGAAGCGTTCTTCCTGCCGATCGATCGCTTCAACGAGCGCATCGAGGAACTGCAGCACCATCCCAACTGGTCGTTCTACGGCCGCGATTTCCCCACGTTCCGGGCGATTCTCGACGCGCGCGATCGAGTCTTCGCGCGGCATCCAAAGACGACGTGGGTCGCGCTTCACGTTGGGCACCATGCGGAGGATCTCGACGACGTGTCGAGGATGCTTGACCGCTTCCCGAACGTCCATGTGGAGCTCGGCGCCAGGATCGGCGAGCTTGGCCGGCAGCCGCGCGCCTCGCGGCGCTTCTTCGAGAGTTACCAGGATCGGATCCTCTTCGGCACCGACGCGGTGCCGAACGGGCACGAGACGCCGCAGCAAGTGTTTGGAGACGAGCTGTACGAGATCTACTACCGGTTCCTCGAGACCGAAGACGAGTACTTCGACTATGCGCCCGCGCCGATGCCGCCACAGGGCCGCTGGCAGATCTACGGCCTGGGCCTGCCGGAGGGGATTCTGAAGAAGGTCTACCACGACAACGCCGTGCGCGTGCTCGGCATCAAGGGCTGATGGCCAGTCGCGCGCGCACCGGTCTCGCGGCCCTCATAGTCGCACTGTCTGTCGAGGTGGTCGCCGTTCGCGGCCAGCCGCCACGGGTCGTCGTCCTGGACCATGTGCGGGTCATCGATGGTACGGGCGGGGCCGCGCAGAACGACATGCGCGTGACCACCAGGGGCGATCGCATCGAGAGCGTGCAACCAAGCGGACAGGGCGAAGTTCCTGACGGCGCGGAGCGGCTCGATCTGGCCGGTCGCACGTTGATGCCGGGGCTCATCGATTTGCACTTCCACGTCGAGAACGATCCGAAGCTGGCGCTGCGGCAGCTCGCGAACGGCGTCACCAGCTTCCGCGACCCTGGGCAATGGATCGAGCAATACGAGTCACTGCGCGCGCTCGTCGCGGCCGAGCGTCTGGCGGGACCACGGATGGCCCTCACGGGACCGCACATCGACGGCGAGCGTCCAGCCTACCCGGCAGATTCCGTCGTCGCGCGCGATCCCGAAGAAGCGCGGCGCGCGGCCGAGCGCAACATCGCCGATGGCGCCGCCGCGATCAAGATCTACTTCCGGCTACCGTTGGCCAGCGCCCGGGCCGTCGTCGACGTCTGCCGTGCGCGTGACGTTCCGTGCACGGCGCACCTCGAGATCCTGGACGCGCGCGAGATCCTGGTGGCCGGTCTCGACGGGATTGAGCACATCACGTCGTTCGGCACGAGCGTAGTGCCGCGGCGACGGGCCGAGCAGTACCGGCAGCAGGTCCTGCTCGAGAACGATGCGCGGCGCGACGGTCGCTATGCGCTGTTCGCAGACGCTCGGTTCGATGGTCCAGAGGCCCGGAATCTTTATGAGGTCCTGGCGTCCCGGCGTCCGTTTGTGAACCCGACGCTTGCCGTGTTCGAAGTGCAGGCAGGGCGGAGGCGCGAGCAGTCGCGGAACGCAGGCGACATCGACCTGCGCGGGTTTGCGGCGATGCAGCGCTTGACGCTCGAGGCGTTCCGGCACGGGGCGCGCATCACCCTGGGCGGGCATAGCGCCGTCCCGTTTGCCGAGCGCGGCGAGGCGCCGTGGCGCGAGCTCGAACTGCTGGTCGACTCCGGGCTGACGCCGCTCGAGGCGCTGGCGGCGGCGACGTCGACTGGCGCGGCGTCGCTTCGCCGGTCATCCGATCTCGGTACCGTGACGCCGGGGAAGCTCGCCGATTTGGTCGTCCTCGAGCGCGACCCGTCGGCCGATATTCGCGCCATCCGCACCGTGAGCCGCGTCATGGTCGGCGGACAGTGGGTAGACGTGCCGCGCTATCGAAGCTGGTAGGGCGGCCCCGTGACGCACGACACGGGAAGCATCACAAAAACGTCTGATCCGTGTTATCCGTGTACTGCGTGGCCTGCGTGTTGTCCGTGCAATCCGTGGCCTAGAACGTGGCCCTCAGCCCCAGGCGGACCACTCGCCCAGGTGAAAACCCTTCGGCGTTTCCTATAGCGCCCGCGCCCAGCACACCGGTCGTACCGTTGGCGGGATCGCCGTCTATCAAGAACGACGTGAGATCGACGAACCCGCTCCCGTATGTCGGGAAGAACTGCGGATGGTTGAACGCATTGTCGAGGAGAGCCGAGAACTGCAGCCGGAAATCGCCATGCAGGATCACGTCCTTGTAGAACGCAAAGTTCACGACCCACGTGCCCGGGCCCTTCAGGCTGCCTTTCTTGGCGTTTCCAAGTTGGCCCGGGGCGGGAATTGCGTACGCCGCCTGATTGAAGAACGCATCGCGCGGCCCACCGCTGTTGGGATCGCCGATCTGATCCGGCCGCCACGCGCAGCAGAAGAAGTTGCCCAGGCCGTCGAGCGGCTTTCCCGTGTTCCACGGGCTGGTAGTGTAGAACCCGCTGAAGAACGGCGTCAGGTTCTGGCCGCTCCGCGCCTGGAACGATCGACGACACCGTCCAGCCGCCGAACAGGGCGTCCGCCCATTTCGCCATGTTCGCGCCGTGCGCGCGGTCGCGGCCCACGGGAATGTCCCACGTCGCATTCGCGACGACGCGGTGCTTGACGACGTTGGGATCGGGACCGCGATCCTTTTCGATGTCGTAGGGATCGAACTGCACCGGGCCGATCGTGCTGTTGCCGGTGTCCGGGGCATTGCTGTCGGAGTTGGCCAGCGTATACGCGACATTGAAGGCCAGCCCGTTCCGCCAGCGACGCAGCAACTCGAGCTGGGCCGAATGGAACTGGCCGCTGCCCGCGTTCGAGACGATGTCCATGTAGTAGCCGTAAAGCGGGAAGGGCAGCCGCGCATAGTCCGCCGGGTTCTCCGGATCGAACGGGACGGTGCTGGCCTGCAGCGTGTTGTAGTCCCGATCGACGAGCAGCTTGCGCATCGTCGACCCGATGTAGCTGACGCGCAGCCCCATGTAGTCTGGTCAACTCGCGCTCGAGCGTGAGGTTGTATTGATAGATGTCGGGGCTCTGGAGGTTGGGGTCGATTCCCTGATTACCGAAGTCAGCGAGGTCGACTGTCGGCGTGCCGCCGGAGAAACCGTTCCGGAGGCCCGCCGCCGCGTTGTCGTGTTGACGAAGCGGAACTCGTTGGTCGCGAGCAGGTCGCGGATGCCCTGGACCGCGACGGTCGGGTGGAACAGCCCGAAGCCGCCGCGGAGCACCGTCTTGCTGCCCTCGTCGAGGCGCCAGGCGAAGCCGACTCGCGGGCTGAAGTTGTTCTTGTCGGTGTTGATCAGCGTTTCGGGCAGGCCGACCTCGTCTGCCGTCCGCGTGCGATCGAGTGCCAGAAGGCCAGGTGGCAGCAGCGCCGCGACCGTCTCGTTCGCCACCACGTGATACCCGCCATCGACGGGCTGGAAGTTGGCAAGCGTCAGGTCTTGCTCGTGCCAGGCGCCCACGACCTCGTAGCGCAGGCCAAGAAACACTGTCAGCCTCTGGTTGACCCGCCAGTCGTCCTGGGCGAAGAGCGCGATGTCGTTGGAGTGGCCCTGGAGCGGTCCACGGTTCGTCACTTGATCGCGAGCGTCGGAAGGCATCCCGAGCAGGAAATCAGTGAACGCGTTGCCGGTGAAGGCGCCGCGAAACCGATACTGCCCGCGGAAATTGACGCCGAACCCGAACCCGTCACGAGCGCTGTTATAGGTCCAGAGGCCGCCGCCCTTCAGCGTGTGAGCGCCCTTGATCCACGTGACGTTGTCGCTCAGCGAAAAAGCGTTCTGTCGAAGCGTGCGGTCGACGTTGCGTCCGGCATCGGCGATGTTGGTCGGCCGATTCGTTCCCGCCGTGAACTGGAACGACGGGAAGCCGCGGCGGTCGGGTCCGAGGCTCGGCGCATCTTCGATGCCGAGCTGGGCCGTGACGTCTGAGGCCAGGTAGGTGCTCTCCCGTGCCGAATTGTCGTAGTTGTAGCCGGCGCGGAATTCGTTGACGACCGTCGGCGCGATGATCTTTGTCCACCCGCCGATCGCCGACGCCGTGTTGAGGGTCGTCTCCAGGACCGGCAAGTTGGTGAACGCGTTGCCCGCTTCGAAGATGATGTTGTTCGGATTGCGGTGTTGATAGCTCCCGCGGGCGAACACGGAATCGTTGCTGCTCGGCTCGTAGTCGATTCTGATGTCGCCGCGCTCGCGTGCGCGGGTCTGGGGCACGAACTGCTGATAGACGCCGTATCCATTCGCCATCGTTCCCTGATTGGGCAGGGGGTAGAAGAAGTTCATGATGTTCCGCGCTGCCGGATCGATCCTGCCGCTCGGAATGACCTGATTTGCGAAGGGCTGCCCGGTGGTTGGGTCTCGAGGCGCGATCGCCGTGCCGCGGAAGTCGCCGTTGCGCATGGCTTCTGTCGGAACGGTCGCTCGTCCACCACCGAAGATCGCCTTGTTGTTCGAGCCTTCGTAGTTCGCATAGAAGAACATCTTGCTTCCGGCGAGGGGCCCGCCGATGCTTCCGCCCCACCGCTGCTCGTGCGTGTCGGACAGGGGATCGCCGCGCTGGACGCCCGAGAGCGTCTGGTTGTACGTCAGGGCGTTCAGGCTGTCGCTGTTGAAGTCGTAGAAGCTGGTGCCGCGGTACGTGCTGAAGCCGCGCTTGGTCGTCACGACGACGCCCGCCAAGCCCCCGTACTCGGCGCTGTAGGAGTTCGAGAGCACCGTAATCTCAGAGATGGCGTCAAGGCCAGGCGCGGAGTTGCCGATGGTGCCGAAGATGGCGTTGGTCGACGCCTGTCCGTCCTGGATGTACGACACACCGTAGGTCTTGGCGCCCAGAAACTGGATGTCATCGGCGCCGCCGACCACGTTCGGGTTGAGCAACAGGAAAGACTGGATGTCGCGGCTGTTGCGCGGCAAGTCGTGGAGCTGCTGCTCGTCGAGGCCGCGGACAATGGCCTGGCTCTCGAGCGTGATGTTGTTGCGCGATTCTCCGGCGACCGTGACGACCTCGTTGAGGCCGCCGAGCTCGAGCGTGACGTTCACCAGCGCGGTGCCGGCCGCTCCCACGAGCACGCCCGTCCTCTCGAACTTCTTGAAGTTCGTCGTGACGACCTCGACACGATATGTCCCCGGCCTGAGGTTCGTTGCCTCATACCGGCCCTCCGCATCAGTCTCGAGCGTCCTCGGTACGCCCGTCGCGGCATCAATGACGAGAACCGACGCGCCTTGAACAGCCTGTCCTTGCGGATCGACGACGGTGCCGCGGATGGTTCCCAGGAACGATTGCGTGAATACAGGTGTGCTGAACGCGAACGCTGACGTGGTAATGGCGAGGACCGTGGCGAGTGCCCTGGCGAGGGCGCGAATTGGCATCTTCATCCCCCCCTCCAACATCCGACAACGTTTCCACTTTCAGTCTTTGATTTGACTGCTGTCAACAGTTTTCCCGCATAGCTTGAGCTGGCCGACGTTTGCCGGTACGCTTCTGAACGAGTCCACGATGCGGCCGCTCATCAATCTCGCGATCGCTTTGCCGCTCGCTGTTGCGGTCGCGAGTTGCCGCCAGATCACGCCGCGGTCCGACTCAGCAGATCGCCCGAACGTGCTGCTGGTCACGATCGACACGCTGCGCGCCGACCACGTGGGCAGCTACGGATACCAGGCTGCCTTCACCCCGACCATCGACGCACTTGCGGCGCGAGGTGTGCGGTTCGAAACGTCGGTGGTTCATACGCCGCTGACCGGGCCGTCACACGCGTCGATCCTTACCGGTCACACGCCGCTCGGCCACGGGTTTCGGAACAACAGCGGCTACGTGCTGGCACCGCAGGTAAAAACGGCGGCTGAGGATTTTCGACAGGCGGGATACCGCACCGCGGCTTTCGTGTCCGGGTTTCCGCTCGATCGACGGTTTGGCTTCCATCGCGGATTCGAGGTGTACGACGACCGCCTGCCCAAGGGGAATGATCGACGGCGCACGCCCTATGTCGAGCGGTTCGCCGATGCGACAACCGATGCCGCGTTGCGCTGGTTCCCTATCCGGCGACCGGCAACGGGTCCGTCCACGGCGCCGTGGTTTCTCTGGGTCCATTACTACGATCCCCATGCGCCGTATGAACCGCCGGCAGATCTGGCTGAGCGCTTTCGCGCATTGCCGTACGATGGAGAGATCGCGTTCGTAGACCGCCAGCTCGCGCGCCTCATTCAAGCGATCGACGCTGGCGGCGAGAGCGCGCGCACGATCGTGCTCGTCACGGCCGACCATGGAGAGAGCTTGGGCGAGCACGGCGAGGGCACGCACGGGATCTTCATCTACGACGCGACGCTGCGAGTGCCCTGGGTCATGGCCGGACCACGAGTCCCCGCGGGCCGCGTGTCCCAGACGGTCGCCCGATCGATCGACGTCCTGCCAACGCTTGCCGACTACGCCGGCCTTCCCGCGCGCAGCGATGTCGACGGCCGGTCGCTTCGGCCCGCTGCAGAGGGCCACGAGATGAGGGATGAGCCCACCTACGCCGAGTCGCTCTATCCCGAGCTCGAGTTGGGTTGGGCGCCGCTTCATGCATGGCGGACGAAAGCCCTCAAATACATCAAAGCTCCGCACGCCGAGTTGTACGACCTGGAGAAAGATCCCCTGGAGACGACGAATCGTGTCGCGGACGAGCGTGCGACAGTTGAGGACCTGGACCGGAAGGTGGATGCGGCGCTGCGGCATCCGGTACCCTCCGCCGCAGGAGCGGCAGTCGATCCCGAGGCCGCAGAGCGGTTGCGCGCGCTCGGTTACGCGAGTGGAAGCCGAGCGCCGCGCCCGCGCGGTGCTGTCCTGCGCGACCCAAAGGATGGTGTCCGTTTTCTGCCGCGCCTCAATCGCGGCATGTCCGCGGCGCGAACGGAGCCCGAGCTCGCCATCCGAGAACTGACCGCGGTGCTCAAGGAAGATCCAGGTCTCGTCATGGCCAGACGCACTCGCGCCGTCGCCTACGCTGCCGCTGGCCGGCATGAGCTCGCGGTCGACGATCTTCGCCTGCTCGACAAAGCAGGACAGCTCACGCCCGAAGACGCCGTCGTGCTCGGCGACAACCTCAGGTTCGCGGGGCGGCTGGAGGAGGCGATTCTGATCCTCGAACGCGCCGGACGCGAGAACCCGACATTCCCACAGCCCCTGATCTCGCTGGCCGAAGTCCATATCCGTGAACGCAAATACGATGAAGCGGCCGCGGCCTGCGATCGGGCACTCAAGCTGGTCCCCGACCACATCGAAGCCCTCCGTCAGCTTGGCGATCTCGCTCTGCTCAAGGGCGATCTCAACACGGCGGCGGCACGCTACGCTCGTATCGTGGAGCTGGATGCCGGCGATGTGAGTGCCATGACCAAGCTGGGCGTGGTTCGCGTGCGAAGCGGACGCGCCGACGAGGGGATGCAGCTCTTTCGGCAGGCCATCGACCACGAGCCGAAGAACACCGAGGCGCTGTTGTATCTCGCGGGGGCGCTCGCATCTGGAGGACGTCCCGCTGAGGCGTTGCCGTACTTCGAACGGGCGCGCGAGGCGGATCCCGCCTCGACGATGGTCCTCAACGGCTTGGGTCTGACGCGCCTCGCGGTCGGGGACAGGTCAGGCGCGGCCGCGGCGTTCCGCGAGTCGCTGCGGCTCGACCCGACACAAGCTGACATCGCTCAAGCGCTTGCCGAGGTCCGCCGCGGGGGCGCCGACTAATCTTCCCCGAGGGGCTTTGCGCCTCGGACTCCCCGACACGCTCTCTCGCGCGCCGCTTCGCCGGCGCGCTCCGGTCGCGTAGCTCGCTCGCGGCGCTCGCTCGCACTACTAAGACGGCCCTCGCGATTTATGAGACAGGTTTTGAAGGCTATCGACTGACCGGCGCGGCAATCATCCGGTTCAGCACGTTCCTGGTCATCCGCTGGATGCGCGCGTCTCCTTCGCTGAAAAACTTCCGGATCGGGTGCACGTACGCCGGCGGTGCCGCGAGCACCTTGTTCCACCAGCACGTGGCCGCATTGAAGACGAGGTTCCCGCGGGGAGCCGTGTAGATCGTGGTCGCGTACGAGCGCCCTTCAATCGGCTGACCCTGGCCGTTAGCCACCGGCCCCGCCGCCAGTACGACGATGTCCTTGTGGTTGCCGAGCGGCGGACCGTGATATTCCCAGCCGATGAGATCGCGAACGCGATCGCCCTTCTTCATGTCGGTGCCCTCGAAGGCCCAGTGATCCGGGAGCTCGGCGATCCAATCGCCCAGGCCGACGCCGTATGACGTCGATCCCATCAGCTCGGGTTCGGTCGTGAAGCCCTTGACCCTGCGCATCACCCGGTTCGGCCGTCCGTCGGTGCTCGGCAGCAGCTCCACGATCCCGGAGATGCTGTTGCCGGAGAGGAACGCCAGGCTGACGCCCGCATCGCGCGCCTTGGTGACGTTCTCGAACATCTGCTCGGTCCAGTACCTCGTCGTGGCCCACCGACAAGAACGCCTTGCTTCGAAGCAGACCTTTTCCGTCTGTGTGGGTGTCGATGTTTGACACGTAGGTGACGTCGTAGCCTTCCCGTTCGAGCCAGAACGCGAGCGAGAACTCGGTCAGGAAGAATTCACCAGCGCCGTTGGTCAGCGGCTCGAAGCCTGTCGGCAGGAGGTTCCAGTAGAGAGCGTACGGCCTGTCGAAGCTGACATCGTAGCCAACCTTCGAGCCGCCGGCGCCCCAGGGGTTGTCGCCGAGGTCGTAGAGTGAGCGAAAGTTGGGCCAGCGGTTGTACGCCAGCCAGGTCGTATCCGACGTCTGGAACATCAGATCGGCGCTTCTGTTGTCTCGCACGACGAAAACGATGTACGCCTCTCCGTCGGTCGTCACCGTCGAAAGCTTGCCAACATACACGCCGCTCACCCAGTCGTTCGGGATGCGAAGGCTCGCGCCGTTCGTCCACTTGCACTCGACGAGGTTCTTCGCTCCGTCGGACGGTGTGGGCTGCACGACTCCCTGCAGGGGACCGATCGAACGCATCAACCGTCCGCCGCGGCCGCCGTAGTAGCCCATGCGATAGATGTCGAGCCGGTACTTGTCGGCGGGTTCGGTGCTGACGTAGATGTCCACGGTGTCGCCGGCACTCGCGCTCGTCGTCGACACGAACCCCTCGACCAGTTTTCGCCGATGCCAGCCACGGCTGTAGGGTTCGTTCTCTTCACGCACGACCTTCGTCAGAATCCAATCGAACGTGCCGCGATTGGCGTTCTCGCGAGTAATGACATTCGACTTGGCTTGCGCGAGGAGATCCGCGGCGCTGCCGATCACCAGAAGAATCGCGAGAGCGACGTGTCGCATCATCCGTCATGCTCCTCAGTGAGGCTTGGCGCGCGTGAGCACGCTGTCCACGGGTGCGAGCGAGGGTTCGATCAGAGGCAGGATTTGTTCGACGCGAGACAGCGTCGATGCGGAACTCCGCGGTTCCAGGAAGTGTGGCCACCGTTTCAGAAACCACTGGGCCTGGAACGAACGAAGCCCCGCCCGTTCGGCACCCGGGAGTTCGTCGTCCTGGCCGTCGCCGATGAACCACGTGTCCGAGGCGCTCGCGCCCAGCCGGCGCGAGGCCTCGAGGTAGATCGCCGGGTCGGGCTTCGCCAGGCCAACCTCGAACGAGAACAGCGTGCAGTCGAACCGCGACGCGAGGGAACTTTGCGGCCACGCCGCGACGTCCTCCGCGAAGCAGTTGCTGATGACGCCAAGGCGCAAGCCCCGGCCGCGAAGGTGATCGATCGTCGTGAGGACGTGAGGGTGGATCTGGGCGAAGGGCCTCGCCTTGGCGCGCACTCTGTCCTCGCAGACGCGCCGCAGCAGGGCCTCATCGACGTGGCTGCCGAGAGCGATCGCGACGTCGCTGAGCGCCTGGCGGAACGACAGGCGTCCGGCCGTCACCTCGGGACGGCGCGTCTTCCAATGCGCGCGAAACGCCTCCCTGGCACACCCGAACTCCGGCGCGAGCGACGAGACACCTCCCGGTGGGTCCAGGGATTCGGTGATCAGCGTCTCGAACAGGTCGAAAAGAATCGCTTGGACCATCGGGCGCGCTCACGTCTGGCCCACTATAGGGACGTCAGGAGCAACCGGCAAGTCTCGCGGGGCGCAGGCTCGACTCTTCGCGCCCGTCGCAGTCGAGACCCACGCCTTAGTTCGAGCCTACGAGGGAGCCCAGGAACGCGCCGATGCCCGCTCCGATCGGCGCGCCAATGAGAAAGCCCTGGAGGCCGGGGTCGTCGCAGTGGCAGCTGTCGCCTTCGAGCCAGCCGCCCAGCCTGCCGCCGATCACGAATCCGCCGATCGCGCCGATCACGGCTCCTCCCACCTGCTTGGCCCGGACACTGCGATGGCGAGCCGCCGGGGGCCTCGCCATCTGTCGCGGGGGTTGGGTCAACGCCGGCTCGACGCGCGTCGCCAGCAACTGGTGCCCCGCCTGGTGTTCGATTCCCAGCAGGAGATTCGAGTCGCGAGCGTCGAACGCCCCTGCAGGCAGTGGCCGCTCGAGCGCCTCTCGGAGTCCGCCTGCGACCGGCGCCACTCGGTCGGTCGGCGCCGACCCGGTGGCGCCGAAGAGCAGGACGCACGCGAATGCTGCGCTGGCTACGCGCCTGCGCCGGGATGTGAGACCTGTCAGCCATAATGATGTGGTCATGCTGCCTCCTGACGCATAAGGCGTAAAACGTTGCGCCTCCGGCTCGGGAGGACCCAAACGCCATGAGCGACAACGAAAAGCCGTTTCACAACCCGTTCGCTGCCTTGCGCGGGCTGGCCGGGCCCGCGCCGGCGATCGGCGACGCTGAGGTGACGTCCGCACCGGCCGCGGACGCAGCGGCACGACGAGACAGATCCGCGCCGGCGTCCGACGGAGCGTCGAAGCCTATCCCGCGGGCGGTCGTCCGCATCGAACGCTCGGGTCGCGGCGGCAAGGAAGTTACGGTCGTGGAGCACTTGGCGATCGCCGCGTCCGCGCGCGACGAGTGGCTCAAAGCGCTCAAGGCTGCACTGGGTTGCGGCGGCACCGTCGAAGACGAGCGGCTCGTGCTCCAGGGCGATCAGCGCAAACGCCTGCCGGCGCTGCTGCAGGCGCGCGGCGTCAAGAAGGTGACCCTCGGGTAGCAGGAGAGCGTGGGCATGAATGACGTCTACGACCTGAACAGATTTGTGCGGGCACAGGAAGACGATTACGAACGAGCGCTCGCGGAAATGTCCAGCGGCCAGAAGCGCACGCACTGGATGTGGTACATCTTCCCGCAGATCGACGGGCTGGCATTCAGCCCAACCGCGAAGCGCTACTCGATCGAAAGCGTCGAGGAAGCCAGGGCGTACCTCGAACACCCAATCCTCGGACCGAGGCTGCTGACCTGCGCAGAGGCGGTCGTCGCTGTCGAAGGACGATCTGCGATGGAGATCTTCGGTTCTCCCGATGACCTCAAACTGAAGTCGTGCGCGACGCTATTCTCATGCGTCGCACCGCCGGGCTCGGTGTTCGATCGCGTGCTCCACAAGGTACTATCGGGGTGAGCGTGACGGCAAGACGCTCGAGCTGTTAGGCCGTGAGCCAGGGCACGTCAGTTGACCGTGAGAGCTAGCGTTCACGTCGTCTAGTGTCCCGGATCAGAAATACGTTGCCAAATTTTTCGGAGCGCGGCGCCCCGAGGGCAAGGCGCGACGACCGCGAATATTCGGCATATTCAAGGGAGGAGCAACGCCGCCATCGGGGATGCCCCGCCCGAAAAATGGTGACGTATTTCTGATTCGGGACACTAGCTGACACAGAACGTTTCACACAAGCACGGGCTGGTAGGTGTAGGATGTGGCCGATCAACCGCCGTCAATCGGAAATCTCGGTTCGAGACGATCGACGGCGGAGAGGAGGGCAGGTGCAGCGCGTCATCATCTTCGGGCTTCTTTCGGTTCTCTCGGTTGGTCAGGGCGTGATCGGTGCCCAGAGCGTGAGCGATTCGGCCCTCGGGGCATGGACGCTGAATCACGCGAAATCGACCTTCGGCGGCGCCGTGCCGTATCGGCGTGTCATGAAGTTCGAGGCGGTTGGCGATGCCATCAAGGAAACCATCTACACGATGAGCACCAACAAGCCAAGCGTTCTCGTCGAGTACACCGCGCGATTCGACGGCAACGACTATCCGATCTCGAACTCCATTCTGAGCACGGTGTCACTGAAGCGCGTGGACGACCAAACGGTCGAGCGGACCGGCAAGATTCGTGGGCAGGTCGTGGAGACGGAAACCCGAACCGTCTCAGGCAACGGCAAGGTATTGACGGTTACGACCAAAGGCAACATTGACGGCACGGAGTACTCGAGCGTTCAGGTTTACGATAGACAACCATGACCGAAACGCTGTCGGCCGTTGCTGCCGTTCGATTCGCGTTCCCGCTGGCGCTGCGACCGGACGCATCGCCTGTCACTTGTTCCCACTAGCATGATCGAACACACGCTCGACGCCGCGCATTCGCTTCTGTATGTGCGAGCCAAGTCCAAGCTTGAGCAGGGCGACTTTGTGCAACTCGCGAAAACGGTTGACCCTCACATCGAAGAAAAGGGAGATCTCGCCGGTCTCATCATCGAGGTCACCTCCTTTCCAGGATGGGAGAGCCTCGGGGCTATGGCGAGTCATTTTCGTTTTGTGCGAGATCACCATAAGCACATCAAGAAGATCGGCGTTGTAACCGATTCCCCCCTGGGAAATCTCGCTCAGCATTTGGCGTCACACTTTGTGGCAGCCGAGATCAGGCATTTCCCTGCGGGACAACTTGAAGCGGCAGAGCAATGGGTGATGAACCGCTCTTGATTCACCTGGGATCCATGCGCCCGGCAATCAGCTCTCGATTCGTTTTCCTGGGGATTTTGGTGCCGGAAGTGGCAATCGAACCGGCTCAGTCCGGCATGAACGACGTCATCATCACGCGCGTTGAAGGCGTCGGTGGGCGGTTGCAGCGCGTGTTAGGCCCCTGGATGCGTAAGAGCGATGCGAAACCTGAGGCTCTCAGCTCCGCCGGAGCTCTTTGGAGTTGATCCGATTCGGTGGACAGGTTGACTGCGTCGTTTAGCTCTTCGTTCTTCTCCGTCCGTTCCTCAATACGACAACAGGAAGCGGCTTGTGGGAATGTGGGAATCTCGCGTTCTGTGCGAGATTTCCAAGCCGGTGTGGAAATCGGTTTGTGATTCCATACCGGCGCCATTTCCACAGCCGTCCGCGATCCCGCCGCGACGTGCCCCCGTCCGGGGTATCCAGACATCGGGCCCGCTGACGATCGTTGCTCCTGCGGCCTCCAGTGCCGTCGGGTGTCTGACGATCACCTCACGATCGCCGACCGTGCCGTTCATGCGGCGCTCTTCGCCGCCGCCAGCCGTTCGAACGCCGCGGGGCTCATCCGCCCAACGGACGAATGCCGACGCCGCTGGTTATAGAACACTTCGAGGTAGTCGAACAACTGCATCTTCGCGTCACCGTTGCTGTCGAACCGTTCGCCGAGCTCGCTCTTGACCGTCGAGAAGAACGCTTCCATCACGGCGTTGTCGTAGCAATTGCCGCGGCGGCTCATACTGCACACGATCCCGCGGGTCACCAGGAGGCGCTGATAGTCCTCGCTCGCGTACGTGCAGCCCTGGTCGGAATGATGCAGGAGACCGATCTCGGGACAGCGGCGTTTCAACGCCATCTCGAGCGCTCTAATCGTCAGGTGGCGATCATTGCAGGCGCTGACCGCCCAGCCGACGACAAATCGTGAAAACAGATCGAGGACCACGGCCAGGTACAGCTTGCCGTTCTCGCCAATCACGAGCTGGGTCGTGTCGCTGACCCAGCGCTGATTCGGCCGCTCGGCGGTGAACGTTTGCTGCAACAGATTGTCGGCAATCGGCTGATCATGATCGCTGTCCGTCGTGACCTTGTAGCGCTTGCGGACGCGGGCTTTCAGGCCGTCTTCCTGCATCAGCCGGATGATCCGCTTCCGGCTGATGCGTTCCTTCGCCTCGATCAGATCGTCGTGTACGCGCGGGCTGCCGTAGTAGCCGCGACCTTCCTTGAACGAGGCGCCGATCAGGACCTTCAGCCGCCGGTCTTCCCGCGATCGCTTCGACTCCGGTCGGCGGCGCCAGGCGTAGAACCCGCTCGGCGTGACGCGCAGGCACCGGCACAAGATCATCACCGAGTGCTGGGCCTTCTCCGCCGCGATGAACCGGAATCTTACCGGCTCTGCTTCGCGAAGAAGGCCGCCGCTTTTTTTAGGATGTCGCGCTCCTCCTGCAGAATGCGATTCTCCTTACGCAGACGGGCGAGTTCTTCGCGTTCTTCCTTCATCAGCCCGCTCTTGCCCTTCGTCCGCTCCGCGCGGGCCTGGTGGACCCACAGGCTGAGCGCCGAGGCGGTCAGGTCCAGCTCGCGGGCGACGGCGCCGACCGTCTTGCCCTCGTCCAGGACCAGCCGGACGGCCCTTCCTTGAATTCCTCAGAGAACTGCCGGCGGGCGCGCCGGCCACGGCCTCTTTCGACATTCGGGACATCGTATCCACCTTTCGGAAGATGTCCACGAAACCGGATCAAGCGCACTTTGGCCTATGGAACCGTTCGACAAGAATGCCTCCGTTCGCCTCAATCACGAGGCGAGACGCGACATTGTCGGCATCTGTAGTCACTTCAATATGGGCGAGCCCTTCGGCTCGTGCGTGCGGGAGCAGCAGCCCGAGTGCCCGCGTCGCGTAGCCCCGGCAACGTTTCCAGGACACCACGGAGTATCCGACATGCCCTAAGCAGTACCGGAGGCAGCTCGGTCGTGCCAATCTGCCATCGGAGACCGACTGACCCACAGAATTCACCATCCCACATCCACATGTGATACCCAGGCAACCGTGGCACCGTCGAACCGTCCGGGAGCGTAATCGCGGGCCCCTTGGCCTCTCTATCAACTTGTTCCGAGACGAACCGTTCGGGATTCTCGTCGATTCGCGCGAGCTCGTCTAATGCAGCCTGCGGACGGAGGTTGTCCGGTGACCAGCCCTGCTCAAGGGCGTGAACGTATCCCGCAAGGTATCGCGCTTCAGGCCACACGAGATCCATCGATTCGCTGGACATCATCGAGGTTCAGGGGCCCAACGTGGACTTCACCGGCTCGCCACAGGCGAGTCCGGTGCAAGACAGGGTTGGGCATCGTCTTCATTGGTTTGCGGATAGCGACTCTTCGTGTCTGCTACCGATCGGGCTACCAAGTTCTCTAGGACCTTCAGATCGACGTTGGCCAGGCGCCTGATGTAGACACATACCTTCCCAGTCTTGTGCTCTCCCAGCTTGGCTAACAAGACGTCCCGACCTTCGAAGCCCGCCGCGACGTAAACAACCAACTCCCTTCCCCGTGCGGCAAACCCAGCGAGAGCGGAATCGCCTTCGTGACCGCTTGCGTACTTGTAATGGTAGCTCCCGAATCCGACGATGCTTGGCCCCCACATCCTTGGTTCTTGCTTGGTAACTCTTCGCATTAGAGCAACCAGAGTCTGGGCGTCATTCCGTTGCTCCTCGTTCGCAATGGCAGCGATATGACTCTCGGCGCTGACTTCTGTGAGTTTGGTCTTGGGTACCGACACATGCGCCTCCGAACGGTTTCTTTTCGACGCCTAACTACTCTTGGACTAGACCGGCGAGCGTCTCCGCAGCCAACGGCGGCTGCTCTGGAGCCATGTCGCCTTTGGCAACTCCAACACTGGCGGGATGATAGCACCGGGCTGCGCCACACGATCCGCCCGTTGGTTAGCTGCGGCCGGCTGCAGCCAACGTCGTCACATCGAGGTTTGTTCTTTGAGCGCAACCGCAGTCCGTCAGAGCCGTTAAGCAAGTTAACACACAACGCCGTAGTGGAACAGAATCCGCCAGAACTCTGGTCGCACCAATGTGCACACGGCGACTACTTGAGAATCGCGCAGCGATTTCTATCCACCAGGGTGGGACAGTCGGAACCTGCTCGGATAGCTTCCGTCCAACATCTGCCTCGCGAGTCGGCCACTGAGGCGAGTCTTGCACTCCACGCGACGCCGCGAGCGAGGTAAGTCTGGAGGCGGTTCGGCGAGCCGTGGCGACTAGCGCGGCGGATGGGGGGCGAGCCGCTCGAGCTCCTGGAACCAATTGAGGATGATGCGCAACTCGATCGGCCCTTCCATTGCCCTTGGAGAGAGCATCAGAAAGCGACGTCCGTCAGGCGAAGGCATGATCCTCCACTGAACATCACGTCGTGCGTTGAGCGTCCGCGCTTGACTCACGCGCAGCTCCGGATGGGTCTGGACGTCGGCGACCATCATTCGACCTGCGCTTATGAACAGGAGCCGCCCGCCGTTGATCCATACCGGCCTGCCCCCTTCCTCCGCGGAGATAGCGGTCCGAGGGCCGGGCCGCGGAAAAGGCTGCACGTAGACGTGTCGGACACCGCCGTCGTCGGCGTCGAACGCGATGAATCGGCCATCAAGAGAAAACCTCGCCTCCGCCTCGTTGGACGGACTGGAGAGGAGTGGCATCGCCTTGCCATCCGAGTAAACCCAGACGTCCGTATCGCCGCGATTCGTGTACTCGCTGAACAGAAGCGTTCGGCCATCCGGAGACCAGTCCTCGAGTATCAGAGACGGTCGGCCACGCATCAACAACTCCGCGGAGCCAGTCCCATCCGCACGCTTCCGAAAAACCGAGCTGTTGCCGGGCGTCGACCAGTAGGTGATGAATCTGCCGTCCCGGCTCCAGATCGGCTGATAGCTGTCGCCCTCGGAGACGAGCACGCGCTTTGCACCGCGCTCCAGATCGCGCACCCACACCTGCACCTTCGTTCCTTCCACGAGATCACCCGCTACCTCCAGGCCGTCCGGCGAGAGGGCAGCGGTCTCAAACGGCACTCGCCCGCCGGGTACGGGAGTGGCGTTCCCGTCGAGGTCCAGCCAGACGAGTCCTGCCTCCTGGACACGATCGGCGGCGACGTAGATAACCGTGCCGTTATCGGACAGCGCCACGTTCGAGTGCCGATAGTCGTGATCGATGCCATGCAGGACGGTCGTGGGATCACCAACGGGCTCGAATCGCTGGTTCACAGGCACGGCCCGTAGCGCGTCGCCGTCCGAGAACACGAGATGGCCCGTCCCGGTGTAGCGCGCCACGACGTTGCTGCCGCCGCGCAGCAATCGTCGTCTCTTTCCCGTCTCACGCGACAGCACATCGAGCCAGGTTCCGCCGTCGCCAGGGCTTGCGACGAGAAGGTCATTGCTACCAGGTACTCGCCCTCGCAGTGAAATCAATTCGCCGTCGGAGCGATCCCGGACGGCGATCGCTTTGGGCGTGCCGCCGCTCGCGGGGATCGACCATAGTTCACCGTGTGGATCGCCGCTTTCGATCACGATCTCGTCGTTCGATGTCCAGAGCGCAACGATCGGTACGTTGGTCTGAGCAATTTCGATCGGAGAACCGCCCGCCAGTGAGACTTTGCGGAGGATACGATCCTCCGCCCGCCAGAAGCCGATCCAGTGGCCGTCGGGTGAGAAGAACGGCGTCGTTGCCATCTCGGTACCAGGAACGGGTCTGGTGTCGAACCCAGACAGCTCTCGCAGAAAGAGTTGGGCTCGTCCGTTGCCGCGGGCGCGGAAGACGAGCCACGTGCCGTCGGGCGAGAGGGCGAACGGCGTGAAGAACCTGTCCACCGCAAGTCGAAGATTCTCGGCCGTGTCCCCCTCGATCTTCAGGGACAGGCGGGCGACAGCGCTCTCCCTGTGCGCGGTCGGCCAGTGTCCTCCGAGCCAGGAAGCCCATCCCGTGGCGATTGCAAGAAGGGCGGCCGCACCCAGGAGGAGGGCAGCGGCAGTCATCCAGGCGAGCCGCTCCCGACGGCGGGCCGACGGTTCCGCCGCTCCATCAGCCGCGGGTCTCGTCGATGCGATCGGCTTGCTGGCGTCCTCGAGCTCGATGAGCGCGTCGGCGATGTCGTGGTCGTCGGCCGCGGCCGCAGTCTCGAGGTGCACGGGTTGTTCGGGAGCGGCAATGTCCTGGTCCGCACCACTGGGGGACACGCGAGCGATCAACCGATAGCCACTTTTCGGGATCGTCTGAATGAAGCGTGACTCTTTGACCTCATCACCGAAGACTCGACGCAGTTCCGAGATGGCACGCGTCAGGACGTCGTCGGTGACAAAGGTGTCTGGCCAGACGGTCTGGATCAGGCGTTCTTTCGCAATGACCTGACCTGCATGATGCCGTGTGCCCATCGAGGCCATCGCGTTATTGCCGCTCAAGGGCGGCGCGGTTCCAGTGAGCCGGTAACACTCGGCAACGGGATCAGGAAACAGCGCGCCTATATCGCCGGTAACGGCTTGCCGCTCAGCGGCGTCAACGCGCTCGAGC
This sequence comes from uncultured Acidobacteriota bacterium, assembly GCA_963773005.1. GTDB lineage: Bacteria > Acidobacteriota > Vicinamibacteria > Vicinamibacterales > 2-12-FULL-66-21 > DATBJJ01. Next base: position 839,148 of record CAVYZR010000003.1, on the reverse strand, counting down.
AACCGACGACTGGCGGCTTGCGCGCCGCTTCGCGGCCAGACCCGCCAACCCGAGTCCGAATAGACCGATGGTGCCTGGTTCAGGCGTGGCCACCAGCACATTGTCCAGCTGGAATGATTCGATTCTCAGGATTCCCTCAGGGTCGTGGTCGTAGTCTCTCACTCGGCCAGTGTAGGTGAGAATCCCGTGGCCCGAGGGCGGGAGAGGCGACTGCATGTAAACCACGGCCATGCTGCCGGTTCCAGGTTGAGAAACAACACGGAACCCATCGAAGATTGGCGAGATACTCGAGACGGGTCCCGTGGGACAAAAGGGTTATCAGGGTCGTCGTCATTCCAAAACACATCACTGCTGTAAATGGCTCCCCAAGTGTCTTCGAGCGGATGTCCGGTCACCGCGAAACTCACCATACCGGCTTCACAGCACAACGTGCCAGGAAAGTAGGGAGTACTCGAAACAGCGTAGATATACGAGTAGATCCCGCCTTGGTATCGAACCTCAGCAACTATGGTTTCGTACGGGTTATAGCCGATAATTTCATCGCTGAGCAACACGGGGCCAAGCGCGGTCGGGTCGTTGATGTCGATGCGATCGGCGCGGGCGCTGGGCGGGTGCACCAGCATGATCGCTGTTAGGAGGAGCAGGATCGGCCAGCAGCGAGAACGAGCGTTCGTGACCATTGGACGCCTCCATCATCTTGCGAAGGAACGACGCGCCCTCCGCTCAGCAGCGTTATCGCGTTGAACAACCCGACGATGCCGGCTTGCGCGCCGCTTCGCGGCCAGACCCGCCAACCCGAGTCCGAATAGGCCGATGGTGCCCGGTTCAGGCGTAGGCACGGGGAGGCCGTCGCGCTGGAATGAATCTGTGACGATGTTTTCCGGCAAGCGGCACTCGTCAAAGACTGGGAAATCAATAATGCAGCCGCGAGCAGTGTAGGTCAGAATCCCGTGTTGTGAGATGGGGCGGGGCGACTGCACATAGACCGCTGTCCAAGAGCCGTCGCGATTCGGTCCGGGAACAACAAGGAAACCATCGAAGACCGGCGTGATGCTCTCGACGATGCTGGCGTGGCCGCCCGGGGGAGCTCCTTCTTGCCGTGGCCAAGTCGGGTCAACGTGACGAATCGCACCCCACGTCTCTTCGAGCGAGTGCCCTCGGACAGCGAAACTCAACAGCTCATTGTCCTCGCTGCCAGGAAAGTACGGGCTCGTCTGAACGGCGTAGATGTAGGAGTAAATCCCGGCGGCGTACCGGACGTCAGCAATTCTAGCCGCGTTGAAGTCGGCCGAGCCAAAACTTTCTCTGAACACAAGAGAGCCCAGCTCTGACGCTTCGTCGATGTCGATGCGATCGGCGCGGGCGCTGGGCGGGTGCACCAGCATGATCGCTGTTAGGAGGAGCAGGATCGGCCAGCAGCGAGAACGAGCGTTCGTGACCATTGGACGCCTCCATCATCTTGCGAAGCGACGACCCGCCATGCGCCGGAACGGCTCAGGTGGTTTGTCTCGACAACGGTCGGCGTGAGTTTACTGCCGTTTGCGCGTTCCATTCAAATCAAAATCGCTGTTACTGGCGCTCTATGTCGCGTTGGTCGAACGGTGGGACCACTGAAGCGCCCCGCGCCAACGAAGTCATCGGCCGCTCACCCACGCGCGTGCCGGTCTGGGTTTTGTTACACGCTCCAAGGGAAAATCGCGCACGCAATAGTATATACTTTCTAGCTCTGACGTATATACTAGAGGAGTGATTCGTCATGACAAGTAGGCAAATCGAGGTTCGGGCGCATTTCAGGCCGCCGCGGAAACCGAAGGCTTCCAAGAAGCTGGGGTTCTACACCAAGCTCGCGCCTGACCTCCATGCGGCACTCAAGCAGTACAAGCGGCTGACCGGCACGCCCGAAGCGGTGCAGGTCGACTCGGCGCTGCGGACGTGGTTCGCCGACCGGCGGGTGGCATGGCCTCTCCCAGAGAAAGAAAAGCGGACGTCACGCAACGCGAGAAGAAAGGAGGCAGGAAGAGAAAGGTAGTTGAGAAGCGGGACCGTCAGCGCGCGTGAACGTGCCGACGATCCCTAACCGACAACCGTCACCAGTCACGACAACGGCGGCCAGCTGGTTCTAGGTCGTCACCGGCGAACTGCGGACCATCCTGCAGCAGCAGCCCGACGCGATTGACGCCTTGAAGACGCGCAACGTCATCACGCCGTTCGTGTTCCACTATCCCAACGGTCGACGCATCAAGGACTGCCGGGGCTCGTGGGAGACCGCACGTGAAGCGGCAGGCTACCCGAAGGCGCTGTTTCACGACTTCAGGCGGTCAGCGGTTCGCAGCCTTGAACGTGCAGGTGTGCCGCGCTCGGTCGCGATGGCGCGTGTCGGTCACAGGACGGAATCGATCTACAAGCGATACGCCATCGTCGACGAGGCCATGCACAAGGAGGCCGCCGAACGGCTCGACGCGTGGTCGACGGACCAGCGCACGAAAGTCGCCAAGGAGGCCGAGCGGAAGGGACAGTTGAAGCAGTTCGCGGCGAAAGGTTAAAGAACAGTTAAAGTCGGGCCCGTTTGACGCCTAACTCGCGTCGACGGGCCCGAACTATGTACGGCTGTAATCGGTTGGTGCTTCGTAGGTTAGCTGGTGCCGGAGGTCGGAATCGAACCGACACGGGGAGTGAACCCCACGGGATTTTGAGTCCCCACAACTGAAACAACCAGCGACACCCCAAAACACAACGCCCCTTATTTCTCAAGTGTTTATGGTGTAGGATGTCTCCGTCTGTTGCGGGTTGTTTAAGCCCGCCGCTAGCCCACCGCTAGCCCAGAGACGCGCGACATGCCTTCCAAGAATCTTACCGATCGTTTCGTGAAGGGCGCGAAGGTCCGCACCCGCACGACTTACTTCGACACCAAGGTGCGCGGCCTCGCGCTGCGCGTCACACCGCGCGGCGTCAAGTCGTGGTCCTTCGTTTACCGATTCAACGGCCAACCGACGCAATGGCTGCGGCTCGGTGAGCCGCCCGCCGTCAAGCTCGCAGAAGCGCGGCGCCTCGCTCTTGATCATCGCCATGCTGTCGACGTCGACGGTCGCGATCCGGCCGCCGAGCGCCGCGCGGCAAAAGGCACGCCGCCACCAGAACCGACCGCGCCAGTGTTCACGTTTGCTGATCTCGTGAAGGTTTACGAGACGTTCGCAAAGGGCCGGAAGAAGACGTGGAAAGGCGACATGCAGAAAATCGCCAAGTATCTGACGCCGGCCTGGGGACCGATGCCGCTCCGCAGCATCAGCCGCACGCATGTCCACGAACTGCTGGACACACTTGTCGCCAACGGCCTCACCGTCGGCGTGAACCGTATTCAGGCCCTGATCTCCCGACTCTTTACCGTGGCGCTCGATCGATCCCTAATCGACGCTCATCCTGCGGCACGCATGATCAAGCGGTTTGCGGAGCACGCCGGCGACCGCGTTCTGACCGACGACGAGCTGCGAACGCTCTGGGTCGGTCTCGATGCGCAGCCGAGTGCGGCCGCTGATGCTGTGTGGTTACGGGCACTGCTCGGCCAGCGCGGCGGCGAGATCGCCGGCATGGAGTGGCGCGAGATTGATCTGGTCGCGGCACTGTGGGAATTGCCCGGACGATCGAAGAACCGGCGGCCACACGCGGTGCCCTTGCCCCAATTGGCTCTGGCACTGCTCAAGCAGCGGCGGGAGGCGATGCCTGCAGACGAGCTGCGCGTATTTCCGGGCCTTACGCTGCAAGGCGATGCGCACAAGGCGCTCGCGACGATTCACGGTGGGGCATATGAGTGGAAAGATTTGCGCCGCACGGTCGCGACCCGGCTTGCTGATCTCGGTTTCGATGAGACGACGATCGGCCGGACGCTCAACCACGCACGCCACACGGTAACGGCCAAGCACTACAACAAGCACACCTACACGACAGAGAAACGGCAGGCCCTAGAGGCGTGGGATCGTGAACTGACCCGCATCCTGGCGGAGGAGCCGAAGGCTAGCGCGGCGGTCCTGCGGCACGCGCCGAGGAGGCGCGGCTAAAATGCGGCGGCCGCTGACGCGCGTCATCGCTCGCGACCCGGACGGCGTCTTGCCCCCCTGGCAACCACGACGATCCATACCCGCGTCCCCATCACGCCACGCGACCGGAAGGCGGTGCGCGAGGCTGTCACAGAGGGGCTCACGCGCAGTGCCCAGCTCAGGTACTCTGGATGGCCGGATGGCTGGGGCGGAGGCGGTGTGCCTAAAGATTGTGGCCCGCGCGCGCGGACGTTCTCCTCGGTATCCGTCTCGCGCCTGGTTTGCTGCCACGATCCTGCACGAGCTCGAGGCGGTTCGCAGGTTGATGACCTACGCAGGCGAGCCGTCCCGCCAGCTCGCCGTCTCAGGAGCCTTGCGGCTCGGCTTTCTTTGCGCAGAATTCGCATTCCGCCATGATTCGGTTGTTCTTCAGGACGGAATTGGTCGGCGGCGCGCCCGCAGTCGTGCCGGCCGGAACACCGCAAAGAACAAGCGCACACGCGCGATCGGAGAGGCGGCCGCATTGGAAAGGCTGAGGGGCGACGGCACGAGGTCATATCCACAAGCGGCTCGTTACCATTTGAAGAACACTGATCCCGATTGGTATTCCTACACAGACGCGGAACACCAGCACAAGATTGACGCGCTTCTCAAGCGCGCCCGCAACGCGCGGAAACGGCAAAAAACACCCACTCGCCGCAAATAGTCCGGACGTCCGCTCAGCAGGTGTCCGAATGACGCCCCTATAAAGGGAGTCATGAAGCAGCACCGCACCGCCGTGGCGCACGCCGAACAGCCTGCGCCGGATCGCCTCATCACAACCCGTGAACTGCAGCAGCGGACGACGCTATCGCGCTCGACGCTCTGGCGCATGGCGAGGGATGGTGACATCCCGAAACCTGTTCAACTGACACCGACCCGTATCGCCTGGTCAGAGCGAGCGATTGCCGAATGGCTGGCCCGTCGATGAGACATGCCAGCCTGAAGCGTTGGATTGTCGACCGCCTCATAGCGATTCCGTCCCTTTCGTTGCAATCGCTGCTCGCTTGGGTTGTCCGTGTGATCTGGCCGGGGTTCCGTCGGTCGTGACGACCACTGAACTCGCCACACGACTCCAGGCGAAGCCGGCTGGTAATGGCTGGATGGCAAAGTGTCCAGGACACGAGGATCAACGCGCAAGTCTATCGATCGGGCACGGAGCGGACGGGCGCACCCTTCTCAAGTGTCACGCGGGATGCTCGCTGGACGCCATCATGGCCGGCGCCGGACTTGTCGCCTCTGACTTGTTTCTCGAGTCCTCGAGCACGAAGTCATCGATCGTCGCCACCTACCACTACCACGACGAAGGCGGCCTGCATCGGTACGACGTCGTGCGAAAGCACCCGAAGGATTTCCGACAACGTCGAGCAGATGGTGTGTGGTCCATGAACGGCGTGCGCCGGCTGCTCTATCAGCTGCCCAGCCTGCAGGGTCAGTCGGTCGTCTACATCGCTGAAGGCGAGAAGGACGTTGACCGCCTTCGGGTCATTGGGTTGACCGCCACGACGAACCCCGGCGGCGCAAGCAAGACCACATCGGGCGAGAGCAAGTGGAAGCCGGAATACACCGCGCAACTGAAGGCCGCCACAATCGAGCACGTCGTCATCCTGCCAGACAACGACGAGCCTGGCCTGGCTCATGCCGACCAGGTGGCGCGGAACTGTCATGCGGCGGGCCTGAAAGTGAAGGTCGTCAACCTGCCGGGCCTGAAGGTAAAGGGCGACGTGTCCGATTGGCTCGACGCTGGGCACACGAAAGACGAGCTCGTGGCGATCGTGAAGGCGACGGGGCTGTACGAGCCGAAGGCTCAAGCTCCACACGCAGCCGACGACACCACACCATCAGGTCGACGTCTTCGACTGACGCCCGCCAGTGACGTCACGCCTCGGCCCGTGCGGTGGCTCTGGGATGGCCGACTGGCCCTCGGGACCTTGAATCTGCTCGGGGGTCGTGAAGGCATCGGAAAAAGCATCGTCGAGTGCACGCTCGCCGCCGACATCACACGGGGCCGACTCTCTGGCGTGTATGCCGGGACGCCTCGCGCCGTGATCATCGCGGCGACGGAGGACAGCTGGGAATACACGATTGTGCCTCGCCTCATGGCTGCCGGCGCCGACCTTTCGTTGGTGTTTCGCGTGGACGTTGAGACAACTGGCGGGGGCGATGCGGCCTTATCCCTACCGCGAGACCTTCCCGCCGTCGAGCGCCTGATTCTCGAACAGGGCGCCGTCGTGATGATGCTGGACCCGATCCTGTCCCGGCTGGATGCCGAGCTGGACAGCCACAAGGACGGCGAGGTGCGGCAGGCGCTCGAGCCGCTCGTGGCCGTTGCCGAGCGCACGGGCTGCAGTGTCCTGGGATTGATTCACGTCAACAAGTCCACGTCGAGCGACCCGCTCACAACGTTGATGGCGTCTCGTGCGTTCGCTGCCGTGGCGCGGGCGGTGCTGTTTGTGATGGTCGACCCGGATGACGAGACGACCAGGCTCTTAGGGCAGCCAAAGAACAACCTGGGGCGCTCTGATCTACCGACACTGGCTTTCCAAATAGAGGGGGCCAAAGTGGCCGACACCGTCGAGGGGCCAGTCTGGACCGGGAAGCTGCGCTGGACAGGTGAAACCGATCGGTCCATTCGGGACGCGATGCAGCAGGCAGCCGAGACCGGCGGCACTAACCGCACCGTCGTCAGCGAGGCGGCCGATTGGCTCGAGGACTATCTCGCCAGCAAAGACGGCTCAGCAGACTCCGGCGACGTGAAACGGGATGGGGCGAAGGCCGGCCACGGCAAGAACGCGATCGACCGAGCGAGGACGAAACTCAAGGTCACGACCGTTAGTGTCGGGTTCCCCCGCCGCACCCACTGGATGCTGTCGTCGTCCCAGTCATCTCACGCCGCTGGGGAGACTGCTACCACTGAGACAACTGAGACAACTGACGGCCAGTCATCTCAGTCATCTCAGTTGTCGCAGACCCCCCGCGAGAGTGAGACGACTGAACAGGAGGCCCACGTTGATCTCGATCGTTTCTAGCCCCATCACGCTCAAGGGCGGACTGACCGTCAGCCTTGATGCGGTCCAACTGCTCCTCGACATGGAAGGCCGGGGCCTACAGGTGACGCTCGAAGCCGGCGGCCACGTCCTCGCAGTCGGCCCAAGGGCGCTGATTACAGACGACGACCGCCAACAGATTCGGGAACATCGTGACGAGCTCTTGGCGTTAGTCACCTATTGCGAGGTCATGTGAGATGCCGACGGCTCCACTTGCGAAATGTCTCGAGCGTGATTGTAAGGTGCGCGTTATGCGCGGATATTGCGCGGCACATGCGCGGCCAGCGTGGGGCAGACCAGAAGACAGACCGAAACGCATTCGCGGACGGGCGCTGCAGAAAAAGCGGGCGTACTTGTTCCACACCGAAACACGCTGCAGAATTTGTAAACGGCCGTTCATGAATATGCGCGACATGATCCGAGACCACATCGTGCCGCTCGCAGAAGGCGGCACCGACGCGACCGAAAACACACAACCCGCTTGCCGTGCCTGTTCAGATGCGAAGACACAACAGGAAGCGTTGCGTGGGCGCATGCGGGCTGGATTGGCACGGAAATAAAGATGCCAAGGCCAATGGGGGGTCAACTCTCTACAGATTGGCGAGAGGAAACCACTCCGTGCCGTCACGAGACTTTTACCGGATAACCCGGCGTACAGAAATTGTGGAGCGTGAATGACGACACCTGAGGATCTTGGCTTGGAAGGCGCGAAGTATTGGCGGGTCGTCAGCAAGCAATGGAAGCTCGATGACCATCAGTGGGAACTTTTGCGCCAGGCCTGCATGTGCTTGGACACGATCGAGGGGGCCGAGGCTGACGTGGCCAGCAAGGGCGCCCTTGTGGTCGATCGCTTCGGCCAGTGGAAACAGAATCCCTCGCTCGTGACGATCCGCGACATGCGCGGATTGTTCTCGCGCCTGGTCCGAGAGCTCGGCCTGGCTGCAGTGAGTGAGATGCGGCCGCCGGCGTTGCCGGGCCGGGGGAGGTAAGCGTGCCAGAACGAAGGAACCTTGCAAGGCGGGAGACGTCGGACGATCCTCGAGCCGCCCTGCGCGTGTGGCGAAGCGACCGTGCGGGTAGCTGGGCCGTGACGCGCTTCTCGGATTTGCCGTTGCGGAGCCAGCAGTTTGACGGGCTCACCCGGAGTGGCCGCGAAGTGTTCTGGCACAGCCTGGAGCATGACTTCTGCGAATCTCGCGTGCGGGAGGCTCTCGCAGAGGACAGGGCGGCCGTGGCGCGTTTTCAGCGGACCGATCCGCGTGGCTCTCAAGCGGTCGCTGGGTACCTCGACCTCTGGCTGCACTGCCTAGCCCGATGGGATTCGCTCGCGGCATCCCGAGCGCGCGAGCGTGTTGGTGATGTCTTGTCGTCGCGCCGGTACTACCGACAGATAGCGGCTGGGTCGCAGTTCACGTATGGCGCAATCGTGCGGCAGTCGCTCGACCTGAGTTTCGTGACTGATGAGGGTGAGAGTCAGAGGGACACGACATCGCTTCTCGAGGAGGACGAAGGTTATGAGTAAGCCGCGAAGGTTGGCGCGCCTCCTTGCTCGATGGCTGCGGCCACGACACACCACGTACGACGACGGGCGCGGTCTACTCGTGATCGGTGATGACCTGCCTAACGAGAAGCGATACGCGGCGGAGCCTGGCGAGACTCGGCCCGCGTTTGATGGGATTCGTGGACGGGCACGCGAGACGCGGCCCAGAGAGGAACGGTAGAGACGGATGGAGTACGGAGTCGAACGATCAACAAATGGATCTTTTGAAACACTGCGGGAGGGCGGCGCGGCGCAGATGGCGTTAGCGAAGGCAACGCGCTGCGACCGCTGTCACCAGCCCAAACCGGCACACGCGATCGGCTGGGCCACGGTCTTCACCAGAGCGATGACCAGGATGGGGCGGAAGTCGGGCGCAGCAGTGTTGTGCGCGTCTTGCCAAAACGCTGATCGACGTGCGCCACGACGATCGGTCTCGAGTATGACGTCACGGCGCCAGCGCTTACAGCAGGCGGAAGCGGCATTGCGAGCGCAGCAGCGCTCATGGTGAAAACAACAGTCAGGAGATTCACGAACATGAGACTCACGAGTAAGGGCGGTTGGGTTCGGATCATTACGGAAGCGTTTGTCGGTCGGGGTCTAGGTGCGGGTGTGCCCGGAACAGTGTGGTACTCCTCCGAAAACCTGCCGATGCCGCAGGCGGTCAAGCAGAACTCGACAGAGTTCACCGGCGAGATTCCGCATGGGGCCGTTCATTACGACGAGCAGGGCCACGCCGCGTACCTGCGTGACAACGCGGTTCGCGTCGAGCAAAAGCCGCCGGCGTTGCTGACGGCTGAAGCTGTGTGCCGTCTACTGGGGTGGAGCGCGGCGCAGCTTAAGAGCGCGGTCGCAAGCGGGTTCCCGCCATCGACTCACAGACGTGACCTGTTTGACGGCGACGGCTACCCGATCGGCCACGAAGGCTTATGGCATCCCGAGGCGGTTCAGCGGTGGCGGGATAGCGTGGCCGCGTTGATGAGTCGCTGACTTCGTAAGGTTGGCTTGCTCGCTGCTGCCGCGTCTCGTGCCGGCGAGTGGCCAGGCGGTGAGGCGCTCGCGTCCGGTCAAGGCTCACCCGGGCGCGAGCTGACCCCGCCGAATGACGTTTTAGATTTCTCGGGCCGCGGAAAACTATTTCCGGATCGTGGCGGCCAGGCCTGCTGCCAAGACGGCCCTCTTCGCACGATCCGGTTTTTTGAAGATGATTGCCAATGACAGGTGTGTTAGTCCGGATTCCAGTCGCACGAGTCGCGCGACCGTCAGAAGACGTATACGAAGAGCCGAGTATGGGACGTCCCTTGCTTTGCGATCTGTGCAGAAATCGCCCGGCAGCCGCTCGTTTCGAACAGTGGTCGAGACCTGGTGGTTGTCTTTGCGCCCGCTGTGCGAGTAGCCGATACGGAGGTTGAAACGAATGCGACCGATGGCCGCCGCGTGATTTCGTGTGCGATGATCAACGTCTCGTCAGGAGGTTCCCGTGAGCTCAATCCCCCGCCCCGATCTTTCCGCTCGACCGCTGCAAATGACCTGCGAATACACGGTCAACGCCAGGCCAGAAGAAGTCTACGTCGCCTGGACGAAACGCTTCGACACCTGGTTCGCCCAGGCCGGAACGCTCGCCATGGTGCCAGAGCCAGGGCGGCCATACTTCTTCTACAACCGGGATGACTGGGGCAGACATCCTCACTACGGCCGATTCCTCGATGCAAAAGAAAACCAGCTCGTCGAAATGACGTGGATGACGGGAAACGGGACCGCCGAGGGAACAGAAGGAGCCGAGACGGTCCTTCGGATTGAGCTTGTCCCCAAAGGCGGGGCTACCGAAGTCCGCTTGACCCACTCCGGTTTCGTCTCCGAGAAGTCGCGCGACGGACACAAGGAGAACTGGCCGCTGGCCCTCAAGATTCTGGACGAAGCGCTGTCGTAATCAACCTCTTGGCCCGGCTCCCGCCCGAGTCCCTTGGACGATAGGCGATATTGGATTATTGAGCCGTTCTGGCTATTTCAACGACTCACGTTGACGGATCGCCCGCTCCAGCGCATCGTCCAGCGAGCCGCGGATGACTAGCATCTTCAGCTCGATTGTCGCGCGCTGTCCCGGTGAGAGCGACGTCTGCGAGTCGACGTGCTGACACGTCAGCTCAGGATTACTCCACACGTTGCCCGCGGTGCGGGCGAAGCTCGCGATCACCCATGCCTTGTCGGTGGACAACGTGGCGATGAAGGGCATGTCGACCGCTCGGGATTTGTTGTAGTACGGAATCCCGTCGTCGCGACGCTCGAGCCGCTGCGCCGGGATTGGCCAGGTGAACGACGCGAGATAGCGAGCAGGGAGCCACTGATCAAGTGGGATCGTGAGCCGGCGTGGCGTCTCTGACGCCAGCAGGTCAAAGCCGTCGGCGTGATGGACGTAGGTGCGCTCCAGGCGCTCGTCGTGGAAGATCGACGTGAGTCGTGGATCCGTGGGGGCATAGATCATGTCGTATGCTACCCGAGAGTTGTTTGTAACTTCATAACGGAAGCGCACGCCGTCGCCCTCCAGCGTGGCTCGCGCGAGCAGATGGACCCCATCTCGCAGATCACGCTCGTACTCGAGAGAGCCGGCGGAGCGACGCCACAGCGGTCGGTCGCCACCCCGTCCGGGACTGAACATATAGAGCTGTTGGCTAGAGCGCTGGCCTTGTTTGACGACGGTGACGTGTTCGGGGAAGAGGATCTCGATCGACCGATCTGACGTTGAGTGACCAGGGAGGACAACGCGGAGAACGGGCGATGTGTGCTCGGTTGCCACAAGCAACTGTAATCCAGCGTGCGCTTGATCCGGTTTCGTGGACATCTTCCGAAAGGTGGATACGATGTCCCGTATGTCGAAAGAGGCCCGTGGCCGGCGCGCCCGCCGGCAGTTCTCTGAGGAATTCAAGGAAGGTGCCGTCCGGCTCGTCCTGGACGAGGGCAAGACCGTCGGCGCCGTCGCCCGCGAGCTGGACCTGACCGCCTCGGCGCTCAGCCTGTGGGTCCACCAGGCCCGCGCGGAACGCACGAAGGGTAAGAGCGGGCTGATGAAGGAAGAACGCGAAGAACTCGCCCGTCTGCGTAAGGAGAATCGCATTCTGCAGGAGGAGCGCGACATCCTAAAAAAAGCGGCGGCCTTCTTCGCGAAGCAGAGCCGGTAAGATTCCGGTTCGTCGCGGCGGAGAAGGCCCAGCACTCGGTGATGATCTTGTGCCGGTGCCTGCGCGTCACGCCGAGCGGGTTCTACGCCTGGCGCCGCCGACCGGAATCGAAGCGATCGCGGGAAGACCGGCGCCTGAAGGTCCTGATCGGGGCCTCGTTCAAGGAAGGTCGCGGCTACTACGGTAGCCCGCGCGTACACGACGATCTGATCGAGGCGAAGGAACGCATCAGCCGGAAGCGGATCATCCGGCTGATGCAGGAAGACGGCCTGAAAGCCCGCGTCCGCAAGCGCTACAAGGTCACGACGGACAGCGATCATGATCAGCCGATTGCCGACAATCTGTTGCAGCAAACGTTCACCGCCGAGCGGCCGAATCAGCGCTGGGTCAGCGACACGACCCAGCTCGTGATCGGCGAGAACGGCAAGCTGTACCTGGCCGTCGTCCTCGATCTGTTTTCACGATTCGTCGTCGGCTGGGCGGTCAGCGCCTGCAATGATCGCCACCTGACGATTAGAGCGCTCGAGATGGCGTTGAAACGCCGCTGTCCCGAGATCGGTCTCCTGCATCATTCCGACCAGGGCTGCACGTACGCGAGCGAGGACTATCAGCGCCTCCTGGTGACCCGCGGGATCGTGTGCAGCATGAGCCGCCGCGGCAATTGTTACGACAACGCCGTGATGGAAGCGTTCTTCTCGACGGTCAAGAGTGAGCTCGGCGAACGGTTCGACAGCAACGGTGACGCGAAGATGCAGTTGTTCGACTACCTCGAAGTGTTCTATAACCAGCGGCGTCGGCATTCGTCCGTTGGGCGGATGAGCCCCGCGGCGTTCGAACGGCTGGCGGCGGCGAAGAGCGCCGCATGAACGGCACGGTCGGCGATCGTGAGGTGATCGTCAGACACCCGACGGCACTGGAGGCCGCAGGAGCAACGATCGTCAGCGGGCCCGATGTCTGGATACCCCGGACGGGGGCACGTCGCGGCGGGATCGCGGACGGCTGTGGAAATGGCGCCGGTATGGAATCACAAACCGATTTCCACACCGGCTTGGAAATCTCGCACAGAACGCGAGATTCCCACATTCCCACAAGCCGCTTCCTGTTGTCGTATTGAGGAACGGACGGAGAAGAACGAAGAGCTAAACGACGCAGTCAACCTGTCCACCGAATCGGATCAACTCCAGCGGCGTTCTGAATGGGCAGGTGGACCTCGGCGGAGCCGACGGTGGTTTGCGCGCGTGTGGGCGAAGGGCCGACCAGCCACCAGACGGTCAGAATTACCCCACAGAGGCCCGCCGCAGGACAACGTCCGAGTTTCATCTTTCCCCCCTCATCGTTCCAGGCTCGACGATGTTATCCCGGGATGCCGCGTGTCGATCAGTAACGCTTAACGCCGTTGTGGCGATCAATCCGCGGTCGCGTGATTCCTCGCCACTTCGCGACTACACGCGAGTAATCGCGATGTTGGGAACGCACCGGGCCTCGCCGTCGGTTCGATTCCGCTGCGGCTCATCACCAAACACCCTCGTCTTTTCTGGCACTATCGAAGAACGACGGGCCGACCGCCAATAGGAATCGAATCGTCGGTCAGTGCACGTCGCCTCACCTCACACGAGGTTCGGCTCGAAAGGAATATTGATGCCGCTGAAGGGGCGACAGTCGAAGAACGTGCTAGTCGACACCGCGCGCGCTCCGCTACTTCGGAGCGCAGCGATCGGTCCCGTCATGGCCCACTTGGCAGAGGCGGACCTCCTCGTAGAGACGCTCCCCTTCGACAAGGGTCACTCCCTTGAAGCCGGCATTGAGCAGGCCGTAGTAGACCAGCTTGTGCTGTTCGAATTCAGACCACCGCACGATCAGGCCATCCGCCGGGACATCAGCGAGCCGAACACCGAGATCACGCGGCCACAGGTACTTGAGGAGATGAGAGAGAGCCGCACGCTCGGGCATCTTGTCGAAATCCATCGGCTCTGAGCCGAGCGTCCCGTCGGGCCGTAAGACGCTCCGCACGCCCCGCGCCTGTCTCGCACGTAGCGCGGTCGCAATCTCCTGTACGTCTACCCCCTCGCCGGGTTGAATCGCGCGTGCGGCGCCAGTGCGCAGAACCAGTCGAGCGCTTGACATCGCGCGCGCTTTTAGAAGGTTCAGGCGCCCGATCACCGGAGCGAGTGCCGGCGGCGGCGAGTCGGTGAGCACCAACTGGTAACGAGCAGCCGCGAGCAACAATCTCGAGCCCGACATTCCGGTCGCCGTGTCTGGAAACGCCGGCGCGGTGTCGATCGATGCTTCGCCGAATGCCGCAAGGAAGCTCCGTCAACTCGCCCGGCGACAGGCCTTCCCGCGCGAACACCTGGCCATGTTGCGTGGAGTATTGAATGCCGCCGTCGTTGTATATGGTCAGCAGACCGCCCGAGGACTCGTTAGACACGATCAGCCGGCCGGATCGGTTCTGGCAATTCGGGGTAACCGGTACGGAATGAAACCAAGTCGCCCGCCCCGTCACTTTGCGCAGCTCACTGACCACCTGGCGACCGTCGAGAAGGCTCTCTGGCTTCTGGCGATCTCGCTGCAGCATCCACGCGCCCGTCACGAGATCGTTGAAGCGGAGCGTCGGCATGAGAGGTTTCACATCGGCGGCTACAGCCATCGTTCCCATCGTTCGCCACACATCGACACCGCACGTGCCCGGATCCCTTCCGCCGTTGACGTCGTCCATGACGACGGCCATCTTGCGATCGACGTGTTGTGCGCGCGAGTCGAGCATCTCGAGGCGCAACGGCGACGTTCCGAGCACACGGGCGATAAACAGCACTCTGAGCGTTGCCTCCGGCCGCGCGCTCCCGGTCTGCGCTTCGGACAAGAACACAGGCTCGACGCGCGGGACGACGTCGTTCTTCGCCGGATCGAACGGCTCCGGCTTCTGCCTGGTCAGCGCGCAACTCTCGCAGCGGATCGCTGCAGTGGTCGCGGGAGACTGAGCTGACACCGTTGCAAAGGCGAAGACGGCCGTCAGGGGCAAGCTGATGACGAAACGGGAGAACATAGGGAAGCGTCGAGCCACATGCGTGCCAGGCCGTCTGGCCGGTTCAGACTCGGAACTGGAAGCTTATCCCGTGTCTGGATCGAGGCGTGACCGACCACGGGATTCAAAATCGTGCGCGACATTCAATACTGTCAGCCCCAACGGACGCGCGTCGAGCATCTACGCGGCCAAAACGGAGCGCGTCCAGTTCGAGCAACCAGTGGGTCATTTGGTTCCAGCTCACGAAAGTTTAGCTCACCAAATAGGTCCTCCCTAACGCCGTACTGTTTACGAGGAACCACCCCACGAGGACGGGGATCGGTAGGGCGTCATCTGACAAAGCGGCCGCCTATGCGTTCTTCATCGCCGAGAACCAGCCGTTCATAGACGGCAACAAACGGACGGCCGCGCTCGCGATGCTGGTCTTTCTCGATCTGAACGGATACGACGTCATCGAAACCGAGCCGGAATCGCTGGCTGTCGTCCTCGAACAGTTGGGGAGCCGTGAGATGTCGCAGGACGAGTTTTTCCGTTGGGTGTCAGACCACGCACACCCAAGGGGGCTTAGTGGTATCCGCATCGTCGTGTAGTTGACGCAATGTTCGCCGCTAGCCCACCGCTAGCCCATGACACCCAGCCCCTAGCGTGGTCCCAAGTCTGAACCGCTAAATACGCTAATTACATAAGAAATTTGGTGCCGGAGGTCGGAATCGAACCGACACGGGGAGTGAACCCCACGGGATTTTGAGTCCCGCGCGTCTGCCAGTTTCACCACTCCGGCTCGAAGGGGTGAACGTCAGTATATCAGCTGCCTAGCTGAACATCGCCCAGAGCTTGACGAGCTTCACGCCGCCGACGATGACAACGACCAGCACGAGCAGCAGAAGCCAGGGCGAGACGCCGACCGAAATCGCGGCCAATCCAGCTGAACCCTCGTTCATCGCTCGGCCCTCCGCCTGACGAATACACCCGAATCCGAGTGACTGTCAATTTGGCGGCCGCTAGCGTGCGCCGAAGCGTTGGCCTGTTGGACAGCGTCGGTCGATTTCGGCTAGCGTCAGCCACGTGGCAAAGCAGAAAGGCGCGTCGCCCGCGGCGCGACTGGCCGCGTTCATGGAGCCCTATGCGCCAGCGATCCAGAAGTCCGCCCGGACGGCGCTGGCAAAAATCCGCGCGCAGATCCCTGGCGCGACCGAGATCGTCTACGACACCTACAACGCGCTCGTCATAGGCTTTGGTCCCAACGACCGCGCGTCGGAGGCGATCATCTCGATCGCGCTCTATCCGAAGTGGGTGAATCTCTATTTCCTCGACGGCGCGACGCTACCCGATCCGGGGAAGCTGCTGAAGGGCAGCGGCTCTCGCGTGCGCACGCTGCGGCTCGAGGATCCGGCGATCCTGGACAGCCCGGCCGTGAAGTCGCTCATCGCGGCGGCCGTGGCAGACGCCGACTCGCCCTTTCCTCGCCGGCCGCGTCGCCTCCTGATCAAGGCCGCAGTCGCGCGGAAGCGCCCTCGCCGGCCGCGGGCGATCCTCTAATAGCGGTTTCCCCTCCGTAGTCTCCGTCTCCCGACCCGAAGGTCAGGCTGAAGCCGGACACTACGACGGCAAGGCGGTGAAACACCACTAGCCTACTTTCCGGTGAAGAAATGACCGCTCACGGCCCGTTCTTCTGCCGATCGCGCGGCCGGCTTGGTGTCCGATTGGTGCATTCATCTGTTTTCGTTAGGCTGCAGCCCGCGCGTTCAAGAAGGTCGCGGTGCTCACCAGATTGTCTGCGATGACGCCGAGCCCAACCCAGCGAGCGGTGCCGTCCGCGCCACGATACCGACAGCGTCGCAGACCATGCCGTCGCTTGAGCACACTGATGCGGCCTTCGCAGCCGACGCGCCAGCGTTGTCCGCGACGAAACCAGCGCTGCCGCTCATGCGCGCGCCGGGCCGGCGATTTCCTACCCGGTCGAGGCAATACGACGCGCCGAACGCCACGCGCCAGCGCCGCCTCTTCATTTTTACGCGAGGCAAAGCCACGGTCCGCCGCGGCGAGATCCGGCGCGCGGCCGAAGATCGCGATGTGCCGATCGAGCGCCGGTGTCCACAGGGTCATGTCCGGGGGGCGTATGGCATGGACCTCGTAGGCGGTAATGATCTGATGCTCGCTTTCTTGGATGGTGACGAGCTTGCCGAATTCCGTCGGCTTCGCAATCTTGCCCTTCCGAATGGCTTCCGTGTGCGGCTCAAAGACGCTGAGCACTTTGTCACGCACGTGCGTATCCCCGCCAAGCAACCGTGCCCGCGTCTGCGCAAGGACGCGCGTCACGAGCGGCTGCATCTGCTGCAGGCGCGCGCGCGCCCCGGTCAACGTCGCCACCACCGACGACGACACATGTCGGAGGCGCTGGCTGATGCGGTGCACCATGGTGGTCGCATCGCGGACGACCGCGCGTGTCGTGGCCATCAGCTGGCGATAGCTGCGGACCAGCGCATCGCGGGTCTCGGGACTCCGTGCCTGTCGGCCAATGATCAACACGCGACGACCGACGCTGCGGTGCCGATCGCGGACGCAACCTGGCTGGTCCCCCAACGCGGCACTGGCGCGCAGCATCGTGCGCGTCAGCACACGCATGCTGTCTTGCAAGAGCGAGCTGTCGGTCGGGTAGTGGACATTCGTTTCTACGACCGTGGTGTCGATGCGAAATCGGCGGCCGTGCGTGACCCCGGCACGCTTCGCGACGTCGACGACCTGTCGATGCAACTGCTCGATGACGTCCGGGCCGAGCGCGCGCGCGATCTTCAGGATCGGCTTCGCGTCTGGCACCTCGTCGGCATCGATGCGGGTAAACATCCGATAGACCAAATTGGCGCGCACCTCGCGCTCCAGGTCGTCGTAGCTCCAATCGAACAGATGCTTCAGAATCAGCATCCGGATGACAACCTCGGCCGGCGTGCCCGGGCGGCCGCGGCGGCGACTCTGCGGCCAGCGCGCTTCGAGGGCTTTCGCGACGACCTCAATCACCGCGTCGTCCTCCAGCAATGCGTCGATTTTCCGCAGCCAATCCGGCCACAATTTGTGCCCGTCGGGCAACAAGACTTCGAACAGACTCCGATCTCGCTTTCGGCGCTGAACCATGCCCGCTCCTTTGATGGCATCCTCACGCGCGGGCAGTGTAGTACGACGGATCGATCGAGGCAATGCAGAACGAACCATTTGGTCACGGCCGGCCGCCGGCCACCCTTAGAACTCAGCCAGTTACGCGGTCATTTCTTCACCGGAAAGTAGCCTAAGGTAGAACCTATCTCATTAATTCAGGGCGGTCTCAGCAGTGCGAGCGAGCGCGGCGAGCGAGCCACGCGACCGGAGCGCGCCGGCGAAGCGGCGCGCGAGAGAGCGTGTTGGGGAGTCCGAGGGGCAAAGCCCCTCGGAACGACTAAGACGCTCGGAGGAACTGGTTGAGATCGAGGCCATCCTGCGGGCGCAGCGTCTCGACGACGTGGCGCTGGTACTGGCCGGAGAGAAGGCGGCGGCTCGTATCGATCTCGCCGTCCAGGGGCTGTCGGTCGACGCCCATCAACGTGATCACGGGATGCAGCGGCTCGCCCGGAGTCGTGCGGACGACGACGCCGACTTCGTCCCGATCGGTTCGCACGACCGATCCGAGCGGGAAGAAACTGATCGCGTTGACGAACGCTTTGACGAGCGCGGTGTTGAGTTTGGTTCCGGCGAGCCGCGCCAGGACGAGACAGGCTTGCTCCGGCATCGCCGGTTCCTGGTAGGACCGTGCGCCGGTCATTGCCTCGTAGATGTCGGCCACCGCCACGACCTGGCTCATCAGGTGCGGCAGCGCGCCCTCGAGATCGGGATAGCCCGTCCCGTCGACACCGCGATGGTGCTCGAGTGCGACGGTCGGCGTCAGTGGCCGCAGGCCATCGACCTCGACGAGTATTTCCGCGCCGTGCGTCGTGTGCGCTTCCATCATCCGGCGCTCACGCTTGTCGAGGGCGCTCGGCTTTTTCAGGATCTCGAGCGGGATCCGCGTCTTGCCGATGTCGTGGAGCAGCGCCGCTTCGGCAAGCGCCGCCGTCGCGGCCTGATCGAATCCGATCTGTTTGCCGATCAGCAAACTGAGGGTGGCGACGTTGACCGAGTGGCAGTAGGTGAGGTTCTCGTACAGCTTGACGGCAAGAATCTGTCCGAGCGCAGCGTTGCTTGCGGCGACCTTCTGAATCAACAGGGTCACGATGTCGCGAATCGTGCCGAGGTCGATCCCCTTCCCGGACATTACATCATCGAACGTCCGTTCGGTCAGCGCGAGCGACAGCTCGTACGACGGATCGAGCGTGCCCGTCGGCGCGTCGGGCCACTGAACTGTTTTCCAGCGCGTGTCGAGCGGCACCAGCCGGCCGAGGCTGATGTGCTGAATCTGCCGCGCCGCGAGCTGTGCCTCGATTGGCTCGCCGGTCGGCGCTTCCTTGAGATGCCAGAGAAACTCAGACAGCGCCAGCAGCTCCGCTCGTGATACTCCTGGCCCGAAGTGGACGCTGTCGATCGAGAGGTCCGTCAGCTCGCGCAGGATCTGGGCCTGCGTGTCGCTGTCCTGGCGGAAGGGCACGCCGTCGAGATGCGCCGAGCCGTGGATCACGTCGATGCGCAAGGCCGCCGACGCGCGAATATGTCGCTGCACGCTGTCGTCGAGCTCGGTCAGCTTTTGTTCGATCGCCGGATGGCCGGCCGGATAGAGCCCGGTCAGGCGACGCAGGCTGACGAGGCCCTTGAGGAGGGCGACCGGGTCGACGCGGTGCAGCTCGGCCGCGTCAGCCGCTTTACCGATCGGGCGCGGTCCTGGCGGGGGTGTCGTCATCGGCTCAACATTGTTTTCGCTTGCCGCGCGACGCGGACGAGCGCGGGGTTCCAGAATCGATAGCGAAGCGGGACGAGCCCCTGGAGAATCGGGGCCAGGTTGGTCGCGCCGCTTTGCGCCGCGCGATCAAGCAGTCGTCCTGCCGCCTGCGGATTGCTCAGCACGAACTCCCGCCGCCCGAGCAGCTCGCGAATCTGCCGGTCCGACTCAGTCCGGGGGAAGTGCCACAGGGTCTCCTCAGCCGCGCCGGCGACCCAGCCCCGGCTCTTGCCGACCTGCGCGCCGACGAGGGCCGCGGCGCGCGGCGTTCCGACCCTGGCCAGGCTGCGCAGCGCTTCGCGCACCGTCTGCTCATCGCCGCTCTCGAGCAGCTTCCCGAGAGGGACTTCGTAGCCGTGACCAGCGAAGCCGAGAACGCGCGCAATCGCTCGCTGCAGACCATCTGCGTCGCTGGCGCGATCGAGGGCGGTCACCAATGCGGGTGCGACCAGCACCGCGTGATCGCAGAGCAGCTGGAGTGCAGCGCGGCTATCCTTCGAATCGCCGGCCTGCGAGCGGACCGCCTCGAGGAGCGCCGGCCCGGCACCAGGTCCAAGGGCCTCGAGAATCGCGCCGGCGGCGGCGCGCCCATCGGCGTCCCGGCCGGCCAGCTCAACGAGGCGCGCGGCGCGGTAGACAGTGCAGAACCCGGAGAGGTGCACGGCGACGACTTCGGCCACATCGGGTCGCGACTCGTGGAAGCCGGCTGACACGGCGCGCAATCGCGACAACCAGACGGCCAGCTCCGGCCATCGGCGTTCGCCCTCGAGCGCTTCGAGCAGGTGCGTCGAGCGATCGACGAAGCGTTGCACCAGCTCGGGGTTGGGTTCGAGTCGGACGAGCTGCAAGAGGCACTCGAGCTGCACGACAGGAATGTCGCTGTGCCCAATCGTCTCGCGGATGCCGTCGAGCGTCGCGACAGTGACCGGATCCAGCGCCAAATCGAAGGACGAGAACTCCGCAAAGCTCCGCGCCTTCTCGCGATCGATCCGCGTCAGCTTGCGGGCGTGCGCGTCGAGGCCAGCATCCTGGGCCTTGGCGCCTACTTTCTCGTCCAGACGCGACTGCACCAGGGGCAACACCGAGGCGTGACGTTCGGCCGGAAGGTCGAGGCGCGCCAGCGCCGTCGTCACCACTTCCGGCGCCGCGGTTTCGAGATCGAGCAGCAGGCACAGGGATTCCGCGAGGTCGATGTCGGGAAAGTCCTTCAGCACCGTTCCGTCGATGCGGCCGTCGAGAAGACCCGGGAGAATCGTCTTGCGCAGAAGTGTCTGCCGCGTCTCCGGCTGGAGGTCGAGGACGGCGCGAGCGAGCTTGCCGAACATGACTCGCGAGACATGCGGATCGAGCGCCGCAAAGAGCGTGGCGACGTCGCTGAACTTTCGGCTGAGCGCATCGTCATTCGAGACCTCGCCCTCGGCGATGTCGTCCTCGGTGAGCCGGAGCAGCATTCCGGCGAGCGTTGCGGGGTCCTGGGCGAGCAGCGCAAGGTCGACGAGCGATACTTGATCGACGCGCGCGGTTGGATCGATTCGGATCCAGCCCTTGTCGGGAGGATACAGGTGATCGATTGGTCCACCGGACGCGAAGAGCTCGTCGCGGCGCGCGCGCTGATGTTCGATCAGCGTCGCCACCGGCGCCGCTGGCGCGCTAATCTCGAGGACCTGTGGCCGGTATGAGGCGCGAAGGGCAATCCGGCTGACGCCGTGCTCTTCGAGAAGGTCGATCAGGCTGAGGTGTAGCCCGTGACGCGTATCGCACTGGATCAGGTCGAAACAGAACCGTCCGAGCTCACGGCCAGAGGCGCTGCGCTCGATCGTCACCTGCGCGACCGATGCGGCATGGAGGCGCCGCGCCAGCTCCTGTTCGACGATGGTGCCGCTGCCGACGCCCACTTCGTCGACGATCACCTCGCGGGGCATCACGCGGAAGACGAGTTGCTCGCGACCCTCGAGGGAGACGAGCGTACGCTGACACGCATCAATCGCGGTTTGGCAGATCTGGCTGGTTGGCGGATAGGTGTGAAACTGCTGGATCGCGCGCGCGAGCAGCAGCAGGAACTCGTCGACCGCGGGCCCGTCGCCGGGGCGCGCGATCGAGCGGTTCTGGGCGCGGACAGGCGTGGCAGGACGACCGCCGCCCGAAGTTGTCGGTGGCCCGTCAGAACTGTAATCGCCTGCGCGTGCGTGGACAGCCACGGCCTATCGTTCTCGCTTGCCGAAACTCCCCGATGCTCAATCCATGGAGTGACTTAGTTCCGTCAGAGTGATGACGGGCGCAGCCGTGCGCGGCTGTCGCCCACCAGCGTGAACGAAAATGGGCAAGAAGTGGGCCGCGGGCACCTGGGGTCTGACCCCGGTCTGACCCCGTCACGGGGACTTGCGTGTGATGACGGGTGGAGGCGTCAGGGAGCGAACGAACAGATCGAAGTCGCCGGCGAGATCGGTCGCGTCGACTGGGTGACGCGACGAGAACGCCAGCAGTTGGCCACTCGAGCCGAGCGCCGGGGCAGCACTTACTTCCATCCATCCGCCGAGCTCGTCCTCGCTGACGCGGACGATGCGGCCGAGCTCGCGGTCGAGTACGAAGACATCCCAGACCAGGTTGATATCGTCGAAGTCGCTGGCGAGGGAGGCACATCCGGGACGCCTGGTACACACGAGATTGGCCGCATCCGACTGGAAGGCGACGAAACGGCCGTCACCCGAGATGACCGGCGACGTGCTCTCGCCGCCGGCGGCCTGTCCGTCGGCCCCACGGCTGACCCAACTGAGGGCCCCGGTTTCACGATCGTAGAGAAAGACGTCGGAGGTGCTGTTGTCGTCGCCAGCGAGGAGGTTCGAGGCTTCAGACACGAACACCACATGGCGGCCATCGGCGCTGATTGCGGGAAGAGAGCTGTTGCCGTTGGGAGTGGCGCGATTCAGCGCCCGCGTGACGCGGGTCGTGCGACCCGCAATCGCGTCGCGCAGATACACGTGCCGCAGCGGTTTCTCGCGGTGTGATCGTGACTGTGGCTCCTCGCCTGCCGCGCCGGAGCGCTGCGAAGGCGGGTCGTCGAGCGGAGCCGTCGAGGCAAACGCAATCCATCGACCGTCGGCGCTGACGCTCGGCAGGATGCTGTCGCCGACATCGGGTTGCACGCCAGACGAATTCAGGCTGACGCGACTGATTGTCCCCTCCGGCAGCCGAACGATGTAGACATCCTCGCGTGAGCCATTGACGTCCGGTCCGTCGGCGAGAGTCGTCGAAGCTGACGAAAATGCCACGACTCGACCGTCATCGCTGATGTCCGGGCCTCGGGTCCACCCGAAGGCCGACTGGTTGCGCGGCGTCATCGTGAGTGTGCGAGTCGTACCTGCCACTCGGTCGCGCAGGACGACGTCGGCGCGCGGTGTGTTTAGTGACTGTGCCTGACGCCATTCAAACACTACGAAGCGGCCGTCGCCGCTGATGCGGGGAAACGTGAACTCGCTGCCGTCGTCGGGCATGGTCACCATGACGCTTTCGAGCGTGACCAGGCCGGTCGTCCGATCGAGGACGTAGACGTCGGGCCGATCGTCCTCGTCGGCGGCGACGAGCCGGGCTCGCGACTCGAACGCCACTGAGCGCCCGTCGGCGCTGATGTCGGAGGTTCGGGGGGCCCGGGCAGAGAAGTAGACGTCGCGTTGCGCGACGGTAATGAACGACCCCGAGGACGCGGGAAGGAGTCCGGTGCCGGCGACGCACGCCGCGAGCAAAATCGACGGACGGCCAAGGATCCCGTTCACATCAGGGAACCTGGTCTTGGAGCTCGCGGGCGACACGCTGGCCGGTGGCGACTGCCCGCGTCGTTTCATACGCGTCGCTCTCGGCGGTCTGCCGCACGCCGCTGTCGCGGAGGCGTGCCCTGACGCGGAGATCGACGCCATCGAGCTGCTCGATGATGTGCTCGATCTCGTGCGCGATGAGCTCCGTCAACCGCGCCGACGGACCGATCCAGACGACGGCGTCGACGCGCCCGCCGGGGTGCCGCTGGATTTCGGTCAGCGCCGATGCCCGCGTCCGGCGTGACGGTTCGCTGCGAATCGAGACGAAGAGGTGGGTGGCGGCGGCAATCCGCGCGCACTGGCGGCGGAAGGTCCACGAGCGCGCCAGCATTCGCTCGACGACGGGAACGTAGACCGCCGCGACGGTGAGATTCGGTGTCGTCGTGAAGGTGTCGAAGCGCGGGCTGTCGGTGGCCACGTAGATCCGCACTGCCGCGTGGGACGACCGGAGCTCATCACCTTCACTGGCAGTGTCCGATTGCGTGAATCCCGATACGTCTGGGACGCCGCAGACACTGACGAACGCTGCGAAGACGATCGATCTGAGAGGAGTGTTCATTTGCGCACGTCCCTTCTCGATCACGAACGATGATCCATCGGCCATTCGACCGTCTCTTTGGACGGTCCATCGCGCCGGATGGTTCACCCATCGAGAGACGATGGGACGAGCGGAGGCTGAGGTAGCGACGGCGGGTCACGTCGTTGAGTGCTTGGCCGGAGGACGACGACAGTCGTTAGTCGACAGTCGTCAGTCGGTAGTCACAGTCCACAGTCACAGTCGGCAGTCGACAGGGTGAGTCATCAGTCGAAGTCGGCGGTCCGAGCTTCAAGGTCCGGCTGAAGCCGGACACGACTGGCGCAGGCGCGAGCACTCGGAGTATCCGGCTTCAGCCGGACGACGCCTACCGACTGAGACTGTCGACCGGACTGGCGACTCGAGCTGGCGACTGATGACCGACGACTGTCGAGTCGCGACTGTCACAGTCCACAGTCGAAGTCGGCACTCCGAGTCTTCAAGGCCCAACTGAAGCCTGCCCAGAGGCAGACACTAAGCACTGAATGGTGTGAGTGTAACCGTTAGCTGCGGTCGGCAACGGTGAGACGGAGGTCGGTCCGCTCGACGCCGCGCAGGATGCCGAGCGTGACGGCCGTGCCGATGCGATCTTCGGTGAGCAGGCGATGCAGATCGTCGAGGCTCGTCACCGGGTGCGCGTCGAGCGCCACGATGATGTCGCCGTCGCGGAGGCCGGCGCTGCGCGCAGGCCCATCGGCTTCGACCGAGATGACGAGCACGCCGGACGCTTGAGCGAGGTGGTGGAAACGGGAGACTCGGCGGAGCAGCGGGACATCCTGGCCGGCGACGCCCAGATAGCCGCGCCGGACGCGGCCGTCGCGCAAGAGCGCGGGCAGCAGGGCGTGGACCGTGTTGATCGGAACCGCAAAACTCAGCCCTTGGCCGCCGGCGATGATCGCGGTGTTGACGCCGACGACCGTGCCGGCGCTCGTGACCAGCGGTCCGCCGGAGTTGCCGGGATTGAGCGCCGCGTCGGTCTGGATGACATGCTCGATCAGGCGTCCCGTCCGGGCGCGAAGCGACCGGCCGAGCGCGCTGACGACGCCGCTCGTGACGGTGTGCTGAAAGCCGTACGGGTTTCCGATCGCAATCGCCAGTTGACCTGGTTTGAGCGTCTGCGAATTGCCGAACTCGACCGAGGACAGATCGGACGCCGTGATACGGATCACGGCGACGTCGGTGTCGCGGTCCTGGCCGATGAGATCGGCGGGGCACTCGCGGCCGTCGGGGAGTGTGACGTCGATGGTGGACGCGCCGTCAACGACGTGGCTGTTCGTGAGGATGAGCCCGTCGCTCGCGAAGACGAATCCGGAGCCGCTGCCCGCCTGGGCGCGCGATCGCTTAGCGGTGCCGGGGGCGCTGACGTTGATGCTGACGACGGCCGGCGCCACGCGCTCGACGGCGTGGATGACTGCCCGTGAATAGGCGTCGAGGAGCTCGTGGTCGGGCGTCTGAAGTTTTGCGGCTGGCAGTCCCATGGTCCTGGCTCCTAGGACGCATTTCTAGCGGTTCAAGGTTCAGGGTTCATGGTTCACGGTTCAGGAGGTTCAAGAGGTTCAAGAGGTTCAGGAGGTTCAGGTCAGGCTTGGACGGCCACAATTTCCTCGTGCACCCGGGCGCGCTCGCGATCGATCTGCTCAGGTGTCGCGCCCAGCCGGCCGAGAATCGTTTCCGTGAACGCCAGCGCGACTTCGCCTTCGCCCGAGAAGACGACGTTGGCGCCGGCCTGCTTGAGCGTCACCAGTTCGCGGATGTACGCCGTGCGCGCCAGGATCAGGATCGAGGGGTTCAGCTCCCGGGCTGTGCGGATCACCTCGCGGGTTGAGGGGAGTCCCGCGACGCTCAGAATGATCGCTCCAGCCATCGGCACGCCCGCGGCCACGAGCGTATCGCGATGCCCGGCGTCCCCGTAGATGGCCGGGAGCCCTTCGTCGCGCAGCGCTCGCACCGTATCGATGTTGAGATCGACAATGGTCGGCGTGATGTCGTTCTGACGCAGAAGGCGAGCGACGGTCCTGCCGACCGGGCCGTAGCCGATCACGACTGCGCGATGACGCGGGTCGTCGTCGGCCGGGCTGCGTTCCCTTGGCGCTTCGGCGAACGTGTCGGCGGCGGTTCGTCGCTGGGGAACCCATCGCTCGAGTGGCTTGACCGCCCGGTAGAGCAGTGGATTGACCGCGATCGAGACCATCGCCGTCGCGATGAGCGTGTTCCGCACGTCATCTGTCACGAGACCCAGCTGCGCGCCCACGGCCGCGACGATGAACGAGAACTCTCCGATCTGCGCCAGGGCGACCGCGATCCGGAGCGCCACACCCGCCGGGTAGCCCCACAGGAGCACGAGTCCCAGTGCCACGAGCGGCTTGCCGATGAGGACCACGGCGAGGGCGGAGAGGACGAGGAGCGGCGCGTTCATCACAAAGCCTGGCTCGAGGAGCATGCCGACCGAGACGAAGAACAGGACCGCGAACGCGTCGCGCATCGGCAGCGCCTCGGACGCCGCGCGCACGCTGAACTCGGATCGGCCGACGACGAGACCGGCGAGAAACGCGCCGAGTGCCATCGAGACGCCGAACAACTCCGCCGACGCGACCGAGATGCCCAGCGCGAGCACGAGGACGGTGAGCGTGAAGAGCTCGCGCGAGTGAGTCGCCGCGATCCGCGTCAGCAACCATGGCACGACGCGCCTGCCGCCGACCAGGACGAGCGCCGTCAGGATTGCGACCTTGACGGCCGCGAGTCCCAGGCTGGCGGCCACGCTCGAGTCGCCCGTGCGCCCACCATAGATCGCCGGCATCATGACCAGCACGAGGACGGTCAGCAGATCTTCGACGACCAGCCAGCCGACCGCGATGTGTCCGGCGCGCGTGTGCAGGTCGCGATTGTCGGAGAGGACTCGGATGAGGACAACCGTGCTGGCGACCGAGAGGCCGATCCCGAAGACCAGCCCCGCCGTCGACGTCCAGCCGAATGCGTATGCGACCGCCATCCCCAGGCCCGTGGCGACGACGCTCTGCGCCATCGCCCCGGGAACAGCGACCCGCCAGACGGCGACCAGTTCCTCGATGTGAAACTGCAGCCCGACGCCGAACATCAGCAGGATGATGCCGACTTCGGCGAGCTGCTCCGCCATGTGGCGATCCGCCACGAAGCCCGGCGTGTATGGGCCCACGAGGAGCCCGGCAATCAGATACCCGACGATGGGGGAGAGCCCGACGCGGTAGGTGGCAAAGCCGAACACCAGCGCCGCGCCGAGGCCGCCGGCCAGTGTAAGGATGAGATCGATCGAATGCATCGATCAATCATAGTTTCACAGGTTCAGGGTTCAAGGTTCACGGTTCATGGTTCAAATTGAACCGTGAACCCTGAACCCTGAACCTTGAACCGTGAACCTTGAACCCTGAACCCTGAACCCTGAACCCTGAACCCTGAACCCTGAACCCTGTTGAACCTACCAGGCAATCCCGTAGTCTTCCCCGTGGTTACTGGATCCGCCCCACATCGAGCCGTTTTTCCAGTCGAAGAAGATCGCGTTGATCGGTCCTGAGGTCAGTCGACTGAAATCCAGGCGGTAACCCATCCGGCGCAACTCGTCGCGCACCCACGCGGGCATCGCTTCGTTGAGCGTGATGCGGCCAGGCTCCGAGCGATGGTCGTCGAACGAGCTGCGCATCTGGTAGCTGTTGAAGTTGGCGGCTTCGACGGCCTGCTGCACCGTCATGCCGAATTCGACGACGTTGAGGAAGAACTGCAGGAGGTTCTGGTCCTGGCCGTCACCGCCCTGAACGGAGAAGCTGAGGAAGGGCCGCCCGTCCTTGAGGGCGAGGCTTGGCGTGAGCGTAACGCGCGGCCGCTTGCCAGGCTCGAGCACGTTGAAGGGCCCATCGGCGCGATCGAGCACGAAGCTTTGCATGCGCTGGCTCATGCCGATTCCGGTGCGCCCGGCGATCGCCGCAGGAATCCATCCGCCGCTTGGCGTCACGGACACGACCCAGCCTTCCTTGTCGGCGGTTTGAATCGAGGTCGTGCCGGCGGTGAAGCCCTCGACAAACGAACGAGTGCCTGCGCGGTTCGGCGGCTCCTGCGCGAGGGCCTGCTGGTCGGTGCCCGGCGTGCCCCATTTCTCCAGGAGCACCGGAAACGGGTTGGTGCCTCCCTGGAAGGGGTACGGATCTCCCGGCCGCACGCCGGGATCGTTCTTCGCCCAGTTGATCTCTTTCGCGCGGGCCTTCGCGTAGTCCTTCGACAGCAGCCCCTTGACTGGTTCTTCGGGCGCGACGTAGGTGTCGCCGTAGTAGAAATCGCGATCCGCAAACGCGAGGTTCATCGCCTGGTAGACGGCATGGATGTACCTGGCGCTGTTGTAGCCCATCGACTTGACGTCGACGTTCTCGAGAATATTGAGCGATTGGAGCAGCGCCGGGCCTTGGGTCCACGCGTTGAGCTTGTAGACCTGCACGCCCTTGTAGTCGGTCATCACCGGCTCTTCGACGTGCACTTTCCACTTGCCGAGATCCTCGACGGTGTGCAGCCCGCCGAGCTCGCGTGAGCCGCGGACGTACTCCTGCGCGATGTCGCCGCGGTAGAACCGGTCGTAGGCCGCGTAGATCGCGTCCTTGCGGCTCTTGCCGGCGTTGAGCGCCTGGCGTTCCGCGTCGACGAGCTTGCGCAACATCGCCGCGAGATCGGCCTGCTTGAAAATCTCGCCGGCGTGCGGCGCTTCGCGATCCTGTCCGGCATGGGGAAGGAAGACGTCCTTCGAGTACAGACCACTTCTTGATCTCGGCCTTCTGCGCTTCCATGGCATCGGCGGCCTGCGCTTCGATCGCGTAGCCGTCGGCCATGTCGATGGCAGGGGCGAGGACGTCACCGAGGCTGAGCGTGCCGAACTCGGCCAGCATCACCAGCAGCCCGCCAGGCGTGCCCGGCGTGACCGCCGCGAGCGGTCCGAACTCAGGCGGGTACTGCATGCCTTTCTGCCGGAAGAACTCCGGCGTGGCCAGTCGGGGCGACGCCGAGCGCGTTGATGCCGATGACCTTCTTCGTCTTCGGGTTGTAGATGAGGGCCTGCGTCTCACCGCCCCAGCCGAGCGAATCCCACATCGTGGCCACCGCGCCAAGCATGGCGCACGCGGCGTCGACGGCGTTGCCGCCCTTCTGAAAAGTCATCGCGCCGGCGGTCGCGCCGAGCGGCTTGCCCGTGATCGCCACCCAGTGCCGGCCGTGGAGGGGCGGCTTGACCGTGCGCTGAGCGGACGGGGCTATCCCGATCACGAGCAGCACGACAATCGTCAGCGGCAGCACTCGACGCATGGTGTTCCTCCGATCTTATCCGAGGGGCTTCGCCCCTCGGCACGCCTCCGCTAAAGCTTCGGCGGTGTCCGCCGTAGCCTTGGCGAAGGCGGAACTCCCCGGCACGGGCTCTCGCGCGCCGCTGGCGACGGCGCGCTTCCGCGTTCGCGCGAAGCGCTACGGCGAGACCTCGCCGAAGCCTTGGCGGAGGCGGGCCGATCGCGTGGCTCACTCGCCACGCTCGTTCGCGCCATTACTGAGATGGCTGCCACTGCTTACTCGAGCATCTCGATTTCGCGAACGTCCTCGGCCGCCGGGCGCAGATGGGGGTGACGGTCGAGGAATCGGGCGCAGGCATTCCATCGCAGCCGGGCATCGTCATTGCCAGACGGGCGCAGCCACTCGGCGCGCTCGAAGTAGCGCATGGCTTCGGCAATCCAGTCGTACGCGCCAGCGCTCGATCCCGCGCCGGCCCGTGCCAGCTGCGCTTTCGCGCGTCGCTCGGCGATGATCCCGGCATAGTACGCCTTGTCGTACTCGCTCTCGAGTAAGCCGAGCGTGTCCCGAGCCCGTTCGTGGGCGTCTGCCGACTCACCGAACTGATCAGTGAGCGCGAGCAACAGGATGATGAGCGCCGCCTGATTGGAGGGATCGACCCCCAGGATGTCGAGGCAGATGCTCTCCGCCTCCCCCGGTTCATTGAGGAAGCGATAGCGCTCGGCCTTGGCGAGAGCGGCATCGACGGCGTCGCGAGAGAGCGGTTTGAGTTCGCGCATAGTGGGCCGGGCTCTCTTCCTGCTCCTTCCTCTGGTCTTTCCTCTTTGTCTTTCTCTCGCGGACACTATATCCGTATCCGCAGCGGCCGAAAAGCATCGCCGCGGGCTCCGGCGAGCTCGAACGCGCCATAATGGAGCGGTCCCCGTGTTCCCCGCGCTCCAGCATCGAAACTTTCGCCTGCTCTGGCTGGGCCTCCTCGTCTCGTTCTCCGGCAACTTCATGCAGACGGCCGCGATTCTGTGGCACGTCTCGCTGCTCGCCCCCGACGACACGCGGGCGCTCGCCCTCGGCCTCGTCGGGCTCGTCCGCGTCGTGCCGGTGATTGCGTTTTCACTTCTGAGCGGCGTGGCGGCCGACGCGCTCGATCGCCGCCGCCTCATGCTTTTGACGCAGTCGATGATGGCCTGCCTGGCGCTCATCCTGGCCGTGTTGACCTTCCGGGGCCTGTCCAGTCTGTGGCCGATCTACGTGCTCGCCGCCTGCAGTTCCGCCGCCGGTGCTTTCGACCTTCCAGCGCGCCAGTCGCTCGTGCCCAACCTTGTCCCGCGCGAGCATCTGCCAAACGCGATCACGCTCAACACGATCATGGTGCAGATCGCGTCGGTTGCCGGACCGGCGCTTGGCGGTGTCGTGATCGCGATGGGCGGTGTCGCGTGGGTCTACGCGATCAACGCCGCGTCGTTCCTGATGGTCATCGGCGCGCTGCTGCTGATGCGGATGCCTCAAAGGGCGGTCGGGCCAACGGGAGGCACGGCAGTGGCGGAGATCCGCAGCAACTTCAGCCTGGCCGCCGCGCTCGAAGGGTTGCGGTTCGTGTTCCGCGCGCCGCTCATCCGCTCGACGATGCTGCTGGACTTCTTCGCGACGTTTTTCTCGTCGGCCACGGCGCTGTTGCCGATCTTTGCCCAGGACGTGCTTCACGTTGGCGCGCGCGGCTACGGCTGGCTGTACGCCGCGCCGGCGATTGGCGCCGTCATCACGAGCGCGGTCATGGTCCGTGGCGTCGACTGGATCGAGCGTCGCGGCTTGGTGCTCCTGACGAGCGTTGCGATCTATGGCGCCGCCACGACGGCATTCGGATTGTCGCGCGCGTTCTGGCTGACGTTCGGCTGCCTGGCGGCGACAGGCGCTGCCGACACGGTGAGCATGGTCTTCCGCAACCTGATTCGTCAGCTCGAGACACCGGATCGGCTGCGCGGCCGCATGGTCGGGGTCAACATGGTGTTTTTCATGGGCGGACCGCAACTCGGAGAACTCGAAGCCGGCCTCGTGGCCAACGCCATGGGCCCGACCGTGGCCGTCGTCACCGGAGGCATCGGTTGCCTCATCGCGACGGCGTGGGTTGCGGCGAGGACGCCAGCGCTTCGTGCGTATCGCCGGACGGGGATATCCCTAATTCCTAATCCCTGATCCCTGATCCCTGATCCCTGATCCTCTGATCTCTGATTCAAGTCTCCAGCTCCGATTGCACAGTGTTAGCGATTCACGTTTATAATCTCGCCACGCTGTGGGCACACTGAACGTCGTCGTCCTCTACGACCGCTGGGAGGAGCCGGAAGACGGCGCCAACGCCTCCGACAAGGCGCCGCTGACGCGCACGCTCGACAAGAAAGAGGTCGAGGACGAAGTCGCGGAGGCGCTCGTCAAGCTTGGACACGAGGCGACCCTCCACGTCCTCGATGGCTCGCCGAAAGGGCTGCATGCGCTGGCGCGCATGGAGTGCGACCTCGTCTTCAATCTTGCCGAGTCTTTCGCCGGCAACGACACTGCTGACTACGCCATCGCGGCGTATCTCGAACTGGTCGACAAGAAGATCACCGGCGCCGGCTCGCACGGATTGCTCTACGCGCAGGACAAAGCGGTCGCGAAGAAGATTCTCGAGTTCCACGGCCTCCACACGCCGGTCTTCGCGCGATCGTTTCGCGGGCGGCTCGATTTTTCGCACGACCTCGAGTTTCCGGTGATCGTCAAACCCGCGCGCGAGGACGGGTCGATCGGCATCGAGTTCAATGCCGTCGTGTCGTCGATCCGCGAGTTGATGGAACGAATCGACTGGCTCCACGCCAATTTCGATTCGCCTGTGCTGATCGAGGAGTACGTCGTAGGCCGCGAGATGTATGTCGGCGTGCTTGGCAACGACAACCCGGTGGCCCTGCCAGTCGTCGAGCTCGACCTGTCGAAGCTGCCCGAAGGGACGCCGCGCATCGCCGGCGCCGAGGTCAAGTGGGGCAAAGGCACGGCGGCCTATAAGGACACGAAGTCGGCGATTGCGGAAGACCTGGCGGAAGAGACGGCGACCCTTCTCCAGACGACGGCGGTCGCGGTTTTTCAGGCGCTCGAGCTCCGCGACTACGCGCGTATTGACATGCGCCTGCGTCCCGACGGCCGCGTGGCGGTCATCGAAGCGAATCCCAATCCCTGGCTGGCGTCCAAGGCCG
Source organism: uncultured Acidobacteriota bacterium (assembly GCA_963773005.1). Classification (GTDB taxonomy): domain Bacteria; phylum Acidobacteriota; class Vicinamibacteria; order Vicinamibacterales; family 2-12-FULL-66-21; genus DATBJJ01. Next base: position 806,509 of record CAVYZR010000003.1, on the reverse strand, counting down.
AGTTCGCGATGGCGGCGAGAAAATCGGGAAGGACCTACACCCAGCTCATCGGGGAGATCACGGACCTGGCCATGGCCCGGTATGGCGGCTAGCGCAGCTTCGCGTGTCTGCACACGTCCGATGACATTCGCGCTCGGCCTCAGCCGAGTGGCGAATCGGCTATAGCGGCCGCGGTAATGGCCGCAGCTGGTGGCGACTGAGGTTCGAGCGGATGTCGCGTCGGAGGGTTGGTTCATCGCGGCCAGCCCGCATCAGCGGAACCAGATCGTACGCGCGCAGGGCCGTCGAGACGGCCGCTTCAACGTCGCCGCACAAATACTCCGCCACCGCGAGGACGGCTAGCGATTCGGGATGATTGCCGTTCGGCAGACCGATGGCTCGCGCGGCGTAGGTCCGCGCGGTTGACGCATCGCGCAGATCCGCTGGATTGGCGGTCAGCACGCACCAGGCATATTCCGTTAGCCGGCTAGCCACCGCGTCGGGCGCATCCGCCTGGCGCCGGAGGGCGTCCAGCACTCGGCCGGTTTCCAGGCGAGCCTCGTCCGAACGTCCGACTTCGACCAGGCGCGCGGCCAACCGCGACACGGCATACACGAGCTCGGAGGCGTGCTGGCCATTCGATGAACCAATCGCAAGCGTGTCCTCGCGAATTCGCAGAGCCTCGCGATAGGAGGCCTCAGCGCCTGCGCGATCCCCACCCAGCCACGTCGCATCACCGATGTCCTCCGTCACTGCCGCCAGTTTCATATGGGCGAAAATGTTCTCTGGCTGTTGCGCTCGTGCGCGGCTGTATCCGGCGCGAGTCCGTGACAGGTCAGCCATCGCGGCGTTCCCCCGGTGCTGTCGAATCAGGTGGCGGCCGCGGTAGTGATAGCCCCAATCTGCCGGACCTGAGCCCTGCCCCTGGTCGGTGCCGGTGAGCGCAATACCCTGTTCGAGCCAGTGTTGCGCCTCGGCGTCCCGCCCGAGGGCGAAGGCGGCATTGGCCATGAAGAGCAGGCACTGACCCGCGAGAGTACGGAGGGGCTGCGACTCGGGACTCGTATCCCAGGCCTGCTTGCGCCACTCGTATCCCTTGCGCTGGTTGTCGAGCGCTGCGAGCAACAGGCTGCGCTCGGCCACCACGTCTCCGAGCCGGCTGCGCGCCGATGCGGCCAGCATGTGCTGGATTGCGCCGACACGAGAGTGGTACGTTCCCTTCGCCAACGGCGGCAGCGCTCCGAAGACGCGTTGGCCATCGACCATCTTTTCCACTGCGCGGAGGGCGCCGGAGAGATCGCCGGTCATCGTCAGCAGATCGGCCTCGTCGAGGGCGAGCTCAGACCACAGCCCGACATAGGGCGCCGGGCCGCCCTCCGGATGGAGCCGCGCGTACTGCTTGAGGTGCTCGGCATGGGCACGCTGGGCCTGCTGATTGGCCTGAAGTCCGGCCCGCGCGTCTCCCAGGAGCCCTTGTATTTGCCCGACGAAGCCCAGTAGGTCCGACTCGACGCCGGTGCGGTCGGCCTGGGAGGCGGCGGGCCACTCGAAACTCGCATCGACGAGCGCGACGCCACGGTTGTACATCGCGAGCGCGCGCCGAAACTGACCGGTGTTCGCAGCCCAATAGCCATCGCCAAACATTCGCCCGAGCCGCTGATAGGCTCGGGCCAGCTCGAGCCTGAGCTCCGGATTGTCGCGAGCTTCCTGCCAGAGGCCCTCGAGGTACTCGGCGCCGCGCTCGACGACAAGCTGGCGCGCAGGAAGGGCCCCCTCGAGATCCTGGATTGCGTCGCCGAACTCGAAGAGAAAGGAGCCAGCCAGCTTGCGGACGTCGTCGAAGCGGCGCTGTGCTCGGTTTCGCTCGGTCTCAGCTCGCATCCGCTCGGTGCGGGCGATGCGCGCTTGCCACGTTGTAGCGACGAGACCGCCAAACGAAGACAGCGCGATCGCGCACGCGGCGGTTACCCCAAGACGATGTCGGCGGGCAAACCGGATCGCGCGGGCGATCGATGAAACGGGCCGTGCTGTGACCGGCCGACCGGCCAGGTATCGTGTCACGTCATCAGCGAGCGCATCGACGGTGAGGTACCGTCGACCGACTTCCTTTTCGAGCGCCTTGAGGACGATCGCGTCGATGTCACCTTGGAGCGTTCGGCGGTGCTCCCGCGTGGAGGCTGCTGCACTCGGCCGCACCGGCTCCTGCTCACAGACCGCCTGCGCCACCGCCTCAGGCGTTCGATCTGTGAGCCGGTACGGCCGCCGGTCCGTCAGCAGTTCATACAGGAGCACTCCCAGCGAATACACGTCGCTGGCTGTGCCGACGAGCTCGCCCCGTGTCTGCTCGGGGCTCGCGTACTCGGGTGTGAGCATGCGCATGACGGTCATCGTCGGCGCCCCGCCGTCGGCTGATAGCTCCGGGTCGAGGATTTTGGCGATGCCGAAATCGAGCAGCTTCACCCGGCCATCGGCAGTGACGAGAATGTTGCTCGGTTTGAGGTCGCGGTGGATGACGAGGTTGCGGTGCGCGTACTGGACGGCCGCGCAGACCGTCACAAAGAGCGACAGCCGCTGGCGCAGGCTGGCGTGGCGGACGTCGCAATACGCCGTGATCGGCTCGCCCTCGATGTATTCCATCACGAAGTAGGGCAAGCCGTCGGCGGTCGTGCCGCCGTCGAGCAGCCGGGCGACACTCTCGTGGTCGAATTGCGCGAGAATCTGGCGCTCCATACGGAAGCGCCGAACGATCGCGTCCGAGTCCACTCCTCGAGAAATGACCTTGATCGCGACGAACCGATCGAAGTCGTTGTCGCGCCGCGCGAGGTATACCGTGCCCATCCCGCCGCGCGCGATAGTGCGAACGATGCAATAGGCGCCGATTCGCTCGGGTACGAAGGGCTGGTCCGCGATGCCCGTATCGACTGCGTACGGCGCGAGCGGCAACAGTGCCACGGCCGGGCGCTCGAGGAAGCTATCCTCTCTGTGGGCGTCGAGAAGGGAGGCGACCTCGGCGTACAGCGACGGGTCGAGGCACTCCCGGCGCAGAAAGTCAGCGCGTGCGAACGGCGATAGTTCCAGCGCGCGATGAAAGACGTCTCGTACCCGCCGCATGCCCTCGGGCGTCAACGTTCGACCTCCTATCTGCGCCTGTCCGGGGGAGCCATTCGCGCGAAACTGTCGAGCTGGATTCAATATTAACTCGGTCGACGGGAGGGCGAAAGTTGCGAGCGCATTCTTGAAGGGGGAACGCACGCCAACTCGGCGTCAAGGTCTGATTCTCCCGTCAGCCTTCCATAAGTACAGCGTCACCTCGTCACCCCGGGCGCTGGTGAAATGGTCAATTCTCTCAGCCGGCCAGCTCGGCCCCATGCTGAACGCGTGCGACACCACGCGCGCGCCCGGTCGCAGCTGACGAGTCAGAACCGGGCGCAGGGCCGCGTTTCCGGACCCTAACATATAGAGGGTAACGACCGTCGCGGCCGACACGTCGGCCGCCAGCGCGTCGCCGAGGCGAAATTCCACCAGGTGCTCGACGCCTTCGGCCTTGGCGTTCGCGCGAGACTCCTCGATGCGCCTGGGGTCGATATCGATACCGACGCCGCGGGCGCCGTAGGTTTTCGCGGCTGCAATCGGTATCCGGCCATCCCCGCTACCGAGGTCGTAGACGACGTCGTCGCGGGTCGTTCCCGCCATGACGAGCATGCGGTCGACCACGTCGGGGGGCGTCGGAACATATGGCGCCAGGCTCTGGCCCGCGGTGGCGACCCACGCCAGCAAAGTGCCGAGGCAGAGAACCGAAAGGGTGGTACCGGCCGGCGGGAAGGGGCGGGCCATGGGCCCGATCATACGCGCGCAGCCGCGTCGGCCCGAGGGTGTCTGACCGCAAACCGTTCCCCCATATGGCCTTAAACGGGGCATCCGGGGCGTGTTTGACATCGAACCGGCAGATGTGCACGAAATCGCAAAAATCGGCGAAAAGTGGCCGTTTTTGGCCTGTTTTCCATTGCGGGTGCGCCGGTGATCCGCTATACTCAAGGGACTGCTCGTCGCTCGCACACCTAACCTACTCAACTGCTACTCTGTGGGGGACATGTGACATTTCAGGTTGGTGACAAGGTCATTTACCCAAATCATGGACTCGGCGTCGTGCAAGGCATCGAGACGAAGACAATCCTCGGCACCACCTGCGGTTTTTATCACCTCCGAATGGTTGCGAACGAGACGACCGTGCTCGTTCCCGTCGACAACGTCGATGGCGTGGGTCTCCGCCGCGCTATCGAGGATCAGGAAATCGAGCGGCTGTTCTCGCTGCTCGGCGACGGCAAGATCGACAACCATCAGAACTGGAAAGGACGATTCAAGGACAACTCGGATCGGATGCGCACGGGCTCGATCTATGACGTCGTCGAAGTGCTGAAGAGCCTGACGTTCCTCGCGCGTTCGAAGAACCTGTCGTTTCGCGAGAAGCGGATGCTCGACCGCGCGAAATTCCTCGTGGTCTCAGAGATTTCCGAAGTGTCTCGCGAAGTGACGATCATGGTGGAGGAGAAAGTCGACCGCGCGCTCGAGCGGTGCTTCACCATGAAGAATCGCTCGATCGCCCGCGCCAAGGCTGCCAAGGCGACCACCACGACGCGCATCCCTGCGCGCCGGACTGCCAAAGCGTCCTGACGTCGCGAAGGAACACCGTAGTATTTTGGGCCGGGAGCGTCCGAAGCGCTTCCGGCCCTTTCTTTTGTTGCCCGCTTCTTTCGCCGTCCTTTGCAGCGGTCTTCTTGATTCGCCCTCTCTCCGTGGTTTGATTAGCCGTGCGCTCCATTGTTCCAGCGATTCGTTCTTTTGCCGCGTACGTGTCGGTCGCGCTGTACGTCGTCCTGATCGGTTCGCCGTTCGTGCTCCTGGCGATCGCGTTCCGGAACCCGGCGATTCTGTACCAAATTGGACGGCTGGGAGTACGCCTTGGCTTGTTCTTGAGCGGCATCACCTGCCACATCGAGGGGAGCGAGCACATCCAGCGCCAGCGCGCCGCCGTCTACGCGGTGAACCACGCCAGCAACGTCGAGCCGCCGATTCTTTTCGACGCCTTGCACCAACTCTTTCCGCGGTTGCGGATTCTCTACAAGGCCGAGCTCCGCAAATTGCCGGTGCTCGTTCGCGCCTTCGACCTGGCTGGCTTCGTTCCGCTCGAGCGCGGCAATCCCGAGCAGAGCTTGCCGGCGATCGATGGCGCCGCAGAGGCGCTGCGCGCCGGCAACTCCTTTCTGATTTTCCCCGAAGGGACCCGCAGTCGCACTGGCGCCCTCTTGCCGTTCAAGAAGGGTGGGTTCATCATGGCGTTGAAGGCTCAGGCCCCGGTCGTGCCGGTTGCCATCAGCGGGGCGCGCAACGCCATGCGCAAGGGGAGCCCGATCATCTATCCCGTCGAGGTCCGGGTCCGGTTCGGCGAACCGGTCGAAACAGCGGGACTACCGCTCGAGGATCGTGAACGGTTGATCGGGGAGGTCAGGCGACGGGTGGAAGCGATGCTGAACGAGGCAGTTAGCCGCTAGTGTCCCGGCGCCACGCTCCGGCATTTACGCCGCGTATCACGCGGCCGGGACCCTAGGGCACCCCAGGGACTGGATTACGTATATATCTGGAAAGCCATGCTCGAGACTCTCGCGCTCCTCGGTCGGACCATGGGGTTCTCGTTCGCCGCCGGCATCAACCTGTACGCGACGGTCGCGATCCTCGGGCTCGCCAAGCGATTCGGCTGGGTCGATCTCCCCGATCAGTTCCGCGTCTTCGACAACGATGTCGTGATCGGCGCCGCGCTCGTCCTCTACGTCATCGAGTTCGTCGCTGACAAGATTCCATGGGTGGATTCGATCTGGGATGCGGTCCACACGGTCATCCGACCGATTGGCGGAGCCGTCATTGCGGTCGCTACGCTCGGCGACGCCAGCCCGGCGATCAAGGGCCTGGCGGCGCTCCTCGGCGGAACGCTGGCGACAGGCACACATCTCACCAAAGCCGGCACGCGCGCGGCGGCCAACGCGAGCCCTGAGCCGTTCTCGAATTGGGCGCTCAGCCTGGCCGAGGATGTCTTCGTCATCGGGCTGTCGGCGCTCGCGCTCAAGTATCCCGTCGCGGCGGCACTCGTCGTGATCCTGGGCGTGGTTGTGATCGTCGCTCTGGCTACGTGGATCGTCAGAGCGCTCAAGCGGCGGTGGGGAACGGGCCCGGTGGTGGCGGCAGCCGGGTAGAGCGATTGCTACTTCTTTGAGCACGTAGTGCCCGGTTTGAGCAGGTAGTGTCCGGCTTTAGCCGGACTTCAGCGGTCCGCCCAAAGGTGGACACTACGGGCAGATGAAAAACGCTGCTAGCCCGCCCGCTTGCGCATCCGCAGCTCGCGGCCACCATCCTCGAAGGCGACCTCGTCCATCAGCTGGTTGATCAGGAAGATCCCGCGGCCGCTGGACTTCAGCACGTTGTCACCGGCGAGCGGGTCCGGCACTCTCGTCGCGTCGAAGCCGGAGCCGGGGTCGCGGACGACGATCAGCATCTCGCCGTCAGTATCGCAGTTGACGACGCACTGGACCTTGCGCGCCGGGTCACCCTTGCACCCGTGGCGGATGGCGTTGGCGAGGGCTTCCTGCAGCGCCAGTTCGACCTCCATCACCCGCTCCTCGGGCCACTTCTTGTCGACCAGCATCTGCATGACGCCGTCGGTGACGGTGGGAATCGCGCGCGGCTCGGCCGGAATGATCATGTTGAACTGGCAGGCGGAACAGTAGGGGAGGAGCCCACTCAGTTTCTTGACCTTGTCGAGCGACTCGCGAAGCTCGCCGATGAGCGTCGTCTGCTGCGCTTCGGCACGGTCGCGCTCGCCAAGCGCCTGCTCGAGATCGATCAGGTTGGCGCGGAGCTCGAGCTGCGCTTCAGCCTGGCGCCGCAGCGCGTCGAGCGCCTCGACCTGCTCGGGCGTCAGCGTGCGCGGCACGCGGTCGACCACGCACAGCGTGCCGAGCGCGTAGCCCTGTGGCGTCACGAGCGGCGCGCCCGCGTAGAAACGAATGCCATTCTCCGCCGCGACGAAGGGATTGTCGCGGAACATCGCGTTGTCGAGGGCGTCGGGCACCACGTAAAGCTCGCGGTGCAGAATCGCGTGCGTGCAGAACGACACACTTCTCGAGGTTTCGGCGACGGAGATTCCGACCCGGGACTTGAACCACTGCCGGTCGGCGTCGATCAGGCTGATGAGCGCAATCGGCGTCTCGCAAATATGCGAGGCGAGGAGCGTGAGGTCGTCGAAGGCGCGCTCAGGATCCGTATCGAGGATGCGATAACGCTGCAGGGCCGCCAGCCGTCCCGTTTCGTCGGTTTTCATGACCGGTGGATCCTTCAGCGTCCCGTCGTGAATGTCAGGCTCCACGGCTGAAGCGGGTCGCCGCCGAGTGCCTTGATGCCTTCCAGCAGTTCAACCTTGATCGTCTGAAAGCGTTCGAGCGGCTTCGAGAACTTGAGCTCGATGCCACGTGTCCCGACATTGTAGGCGAACGCGAACGTCGGTGGTGCCCCTCCGGGTTCGGCCGCGCCGGGCGCCGGCTGGTAGCTGACCCGGACATGATCCTTGAACGACCTCGCATCCATGTCGCGCGAGAACTGCACCCGCACGATGGCGGCACTGTCGACGTCGGTTTCTGACGGAACCGGCGTGCTGAAGACAACGGTCGGAGGTGGCTCCGCCGGGGTCGCCGGCATCTCGACTTCCACTGCTGTATCCTCAGCCGGTTTGGACAGCTCGATCTCGCGTGCCTCCACCCAGACTCGGCTGCCGTCGCTGCGCACGGTGCCGGTGACCTGCACCCACCGGCCGGTGTCGACCCTGGCGCCGGGGTCGAGCTCGAATCCACGTCCGCGCGGACGGAGCCCCGTCACCCACACCGCCGCGTCGGCGGATTGGACGACGAAGTCCCACTTGCCAGGAGTCTGAAGCGGTGTAGCGATATCGCCGAAGAGATTCCGCCCTCGAAACCGGCCAGAGATGCTCGCGCTGCGATTCTCGTAGCGGTCCGGCGCCAGTGCAATCGCGCGCAACGTCGCCGACTGCGGCAGGGTCGCCTCGACGAGACTCGCGTTCAAGACGACGAACACCTGATCGCGGCCCGGCCATCGTCCCTGCGTGGCGACCTCGAGTAGAGGGCGAAAATCGACCGATGCGAAGCGGCTGTCGCCTTCGGTGAGCCGACCGAGATCCCAGAACTCGCCGCGCAGCTCTCCTTCGGTCCGCGTCGGGCGATCCCGCCAGAACACGTACATCGGCTTGCTGCTGGCATCAGGAGTGGCCTCGGGGGTGCCCGGAGTGCCCATCGGCTCGAGTCGATAGAGCCCTCGCGCTTCGACGACCGATACAAGTGCTGCGAACTGCTTGCCGTGAAAGAAGACTGGGGAGGCGCGAAGCGCAGCGATTGTCGTGGCGGTCCGGCCGGGTGGTTGGGCAGGCGCCGGCAGGGTAGAGCAGACGACGAGCGCGGCGGCCAGGGTCGCGAATCTCATGAAGGGGACACGGATCATCATCTTAGCGCAGGCCGCAGCTCGCGAAGAGCCGGCTCAAGGCTCAGGGCTCAAGCAGAATCTTTCGAGTACGTGGTCGAAGGTTTTTGCTTGAGCTCTGAGCCCCCGAGCCCGGAGCCTTGAGCCTTGAACTCTGAGCCTTGAGCCTGAGTTAAGATCCTGAGCTTGTGAAGAGAGGGAACAAGGGCCCGGCCCCGGCGGCTCGGGCCGCCGCCGACGCCATTTCGGAGCTGACGACCAACCGGTTGTCGGTCTACCTGCGCTGTCTCAATGCGCTCGACACCGCCGGCGTCCGTGCCGTCTCGTCACGCGCGCTCGCCGAGCAGTTCCACCTCAACGCGGCGCAGATTCGCAAGGATCTCGCCTATTTTGGCGAGTTTGGCGTTCGGGGCGTCGGCTACTATGTCAAGGAACTCCGGCGCCACCTGCGGCAGATTCTCGGCATCGAGAAGGCCGTTCGCGTCGCGATCATGGGCGCCGGCAACCTCGGCCTTGCGCTCGCAGACTACCCGGGGTTTCGCGACGAGGGGTTTGAGATTGCCGCGCTCTTCGATGCCACCCGCGACAAGATTGGCAAGTCCTCGCGAAGCGGCGTGCCCATCTACGACATCCGCGAGCTTCGCACCGTCGCGCGCCGGGCGCAGATCACGATCGCCGTCGTGGCCGTCCCTGCTGATGCCGCGCAGGCCGTCGTCGCGGCCGTCGTCGCGGCAGGGATCAAGGCAGTGCTCAACTTTTCACCCGGCGCGCTGCAGGTGCCGCCCGACGTCAAGTTGAAGAGCGTCGACTTGACAGTCTCGCTCGAGTCGCTCTCGTTCTTCCTCGCGCAGGGAGATGGCCATGGTAGGCACGACAAGCACGACAAGCACGACAAGCACGAGTAAGCATGAGTAAGCATGAGTAAGCGTGCGCGATCAGTGCGTCTGTCACATGTCGGGCCTGATGGGCGCGTCAGGATGGTCGACGTATCCGAAAAGAGTGTGACTGCGCGAGAGGCAGTCGCTCGCGGGAAGGTCACGATGTCGAGGACGGCGCTCCGGCAGATCCGCTCCGGGGCTATCAAGAAGGGCGATCCGCTCCAGACGGCGCGGCTCGCCGGCATCATGGCCGCGAAGCAGACCGCGTCGCTGATTCCTCTTTGTCACCCGCTCAACCTCTCGCACGTTGACGTCGCGCTGACGCCGGTTCGCGACGGATACATTGTCGAGGCGCGGGTGCGCACGACGGAGCGCACGGGCGTCGAGATGGAGGCGCTGACGGCGGTCGCCGTGGCGGCGCTGACGATCTACGACATGGTGAAGGCGGTCGACAGGGCGATGGTGATCGGCGAGATCAGGCTCGTCGAAAAGCGTGGTGGTCGGAGCGGTGAGTATCGCGCGTGACAGGTACTCGTCTCCATCCACAGTCCGGTCGAGATGTGGACGATTCCCGACGCCTACGTCGAGCGACTTCGCCGCCGGTTCGCTGACCAGACGTTTCTCCACGCGCGCACCGAGGCCGAAGCCCTCTCACTCCTGCCGGAGGTCGACGTTCTGTTTGCCGGGCAGATTACCCGTGATCAGCTTGCCGCGGCGCGGCGGCTGCGCTGGCTGCACAGCCCGGCGGCCGGGGTCGGCGGCATGTTGTTTCGCGAAATGGTTGCCAGTCCGGTCGTGATCACGAACTCGCGCGGGATGTCGGCCGACACGATCGCCGAACACGTCCTGGCGGTCACGTTCGCGTTCTTCCGACGGCTCCCCCACGCGTTCCGGTGCCAGGCGGAGCGCGAGTGGGCACAGGACACCATCGGCGCCGAGGGGAATCGCCTGATCGCTGGCGCGCAGGTCCTGGTCGTGGGGCTGGGTGCGATCGGCACTGCCGTGGCACATCGCATGACGCTCCTTGGCGCACGCGTGATCGGTCTCCGGCGCACAGCGGAAGCTGTAACCGACGGCGAATGGACGACCGCTCCGAGCCGCCATCTGCACGATCTGCTGCCGGCGGCAGACGTCGTGGTCGTTGCGGCGCCGCACACTCGCGAAACGCGCGGCGTCATCGGCCGTCGTGAACTGGCGTTGATGTCTCGCGAAGCGGTACTCGTGAACGTGAGCCGTGGAGCGCTCGTCGACGAACCGGCGCTCATCGACGCGCTTCGAGCCGGCGCAATCGGCGGCGCCGCGCTCGACGTCTTCGAGGACGAGCCGCTGCCGCCGGAGAGCGCCTTCTGGACCTTGCCAAATGTCCTGATCACACCGCATACGTCCGGCTTCCGCCTCGATCACTGGGACGCGGCGACCGCGCTCTTCGCCGACAATCTCGAGCGCTTCAACGCCGGCCAGCCACTCGTCAACGTGGTGGACAAGCGCGCTGGGTACTAATCCACATTCCCACACCAAAAGCTCTTCACCGCAGAGCTCGCGGAGAACGCAGAGCCATCGATATCTTCTCAGCGTGCTCTGCACTGCAAACGTCTGGGTTCTTGTTTTCTTGACACGCAATCAAGCAGCCAGCACGGCGATATCGGTATCGCGGAAGGTCAGGGCGGTCGTCATCACCGCGTGTCCGTGAGCGGTGACGCGATAGTAGCGCGTACCGGAGACTTTGCGGAGCAGGCGGTGGGCCCGCAGGAGTCGGAGCAGGCGACTGACGCGCCCCGAGGCTTGCCGTCGTGTCAGCGGCGTGGTCTCCGCGTCGGGCAACCAATGACGCCGGAGATCGGCATTGCGGATCCCTTGAATACAGAACTGCCCTTGGAGCACCAGCCGAAAGACCGCCGCGTCGTCCGGGCTGATGGGTCGCAGCGGCCGAAACGGCCGACCGTCGCGAGTGACCCGGTGCGAGACGGGGTCAAGCAGGTGATGCGAGGGCGTGACCTCACCCACCACGCTGAGCGCGTCTAAATAGCGCGCATTGGCGGCGCGGGCAGTGTCCACCCACCGCCGCAGATCCGCAATACTTTTCCGCAGCGGTAACCAGGCGACGACGCGGCGCCCGTGGCGGTGAGCGGCGCGGCGCACGCTGAAGCGCCGAGGATTATTGAGCGTCGTTTCGATGCGCAGCAGGCGCGTCGCCTTGTCGTACATCTTGATCGAGTTTTCATCGACCCAGTGTTTGATGCGCGTCCCTTCCCGGCGCCGCCGCAGGTCGGTGCAGAGCTCGCCCAGAAAGCGGCCGGTGAGCCGGCGCCCGAGAAACCGCAGCACGTCGACGGCGCCAAAGGGCTCGATCGCATGATGCCACAGCCGCGGATACCAGTCCGTGAGGGTGGCGGCCTCGTGAAAGAGCACATCGGTGGCGTATTCGCCTTGGCGGAGCGTCCAGTAGTACGGCTTGAGGCCGGTCCGTTTGGCACACGCCCACGGATTGAGCTGGCGGGCGAACCGTTGCAGAAACGTCTGCCACGGCCAGTCGATCAGCTGATCGGCCAGCGCTTGGGCGCGCGGCGGGTCCTCGAGCGCCACGAAGGCATTGTCGGCCTGCTGAAATCCGAGCCGCGCGCGCGTCAATTGGCGGGCCAGCCACTCGCGCCCGTTGACACACACCTGGATCGTGCACGGGAGCCACGTTTGCAATCGCACATGCATCAGCCCAAAGTCCCGGTCGAGATAATAGAAGTACAGATGCAAGCACTTGCGGGCTTGCGACGTGAGCTGGAGATGATGCGTGGCCCGGTCTCGGCGGATCGTGAACGACTGACAGGGCTCGACACAGGACAGCACACAAATCAAGCCCTCGACGACGGGATCGGTGCGCAGAATCTCTCGGGCAATGTCCTCCTTCGATTGCCGAGAGGACACGACATACCGGAAGGGCCGGCCCGCGTGGGTGGCGATCGCTTCGGCGTGCGCCTTCAACCGGTCGGACACGCCCAGGGCAAACGTGGCGAAATCCTTGTACAAGACGTGCTGACTCGACAGAAAGATATCCAGCCCGCCGACATACGCGATCGATCGCAAGGTCCCGCGAAACAGGAGCCGGTCAAATCCTGATAGGATTCCCCCGATGCGGTCACGGTGCCGTGTCACGAAACGCTCCATCGGTCCTCTCCGGATAATGGGTGTGTGGAAACCTCATCATCCGTCGAACGACTGCGGAGCGTTTCGCTTTTTTCACATCCGCCGATCACTCTGATGTTTGGTTGCGGCCCTCGGCCGCGCTGTGTTCTCCGCGGTGAAGGCTTTTTGAGCAGCGTAGCAGCGCGTGTGGGTCGTTTCGAAAGCTTCCACCCTATAATCGCGCCGTGACAACCACTGCGAGCGCCTCCCCTGCGGAAGAGGCTCCCGACGTAGACGTCGACACCATCGCGGACCTCCCGTTTCACCTGTCGGGCAGGTTTCAGAACCCCGAGCTCATCGGCCGATGCCGAGCTGATGGGATCGACTCGCTGTCGAGCAAGGAGTTCTTCGAGCGCATTCGCGACCTCTCGCTCGGCCTCGGCGCGCTCGGCGTGGCGGCGGGCGATCGCGTCGCGATTGTGTCCGAGAGCCGGCCCGAGTGGCTGATGGCCGATCTGGCGGTGCTCTCCGCCGGGGCGGTCACCGTGCCGGTCTACCCGACGCTCTCCTCGCCGTTGGTGCGCTACATCCTGAACGATGCCGGCGCGAAGGCGGCCATCGTCTCGACAAGATTGCAGCTCGACAAGATCCAGGAGGTCCGCCACCAGCTGCCCGCGCTCGAAGCGGTCATCCTGATCGACGGATGGCAGTCGAGCGACAGCCCGTCGGTCATCTCGTTCGAGGCGGTGCGGGAACGTGGCCACGCGCGATTGACGGGGGAGTGGGGCGCCGGCCGCGAGTTCCGCGATCGGGCGCGCGCCGTGCGACCAGATCAGATGGCGACGATCATCTATACGTCGGGCACGACCGGCGAGCCCAAGGGGGTGATGCTCTCGCACGCGAACCTCGTCTCGAACGTCAAGGCTGGCGCGCAGGTCCTGCAGTTGACCGAGCAGGACGTCGCCCTCTCGTTCCTGCCGTTGAGTCACTCGTTCGAGCGGACGGTTTCCTACATTTACATGCTTGCCGGGGTACGAGTGGTCTTTGCCGAGTCGTTCGATACCATTGCGCGCGACCTCGCGCAGGTGCGGCCGACGCTGCTCACGGGCGTTCCGCGCGTCTTCGAGAAGCTGCACGGACGGATCATGGACAAGGGCAAGGCCGAGCCCGGGTTCAAGAGCGCGATTTTCCGTTGGGCGGTTGGCGCCGGCATCGCTCGCGGCGAAGCGGTGTTGCGTGGCCAGTCGGTCGGCGTGCTCGGGTCACTGCGGGCGTCGGTCGCCGATCACCTCGTGTTCGCCAAGATTCGCGACGGTCTCGGCGGGCGCATTCGCTACCTCGTCTCCGGCAGCGCGCCCCTGTCGGCGAGCATTGCCGAATTCTTCCAGGGCATCGGCCTGCCGATCATCGAGGGCTACGGCCTCTCTGAAACCTCGCCGATCCTGACGGTCAACCCTCCCGATGCGCCGCGGGTCGGCACGGTCGGCCGCGCCCTGCCGGGGGTCGAGCTCCGTATTGCCGACGACGGCGAAATCCTGGCGCGCGGCCCGAACATCATGTCGGGCTACTACAACAAGCCCGATGCGACCGCCGAAGCGCTCAAGGCCGGGTGGTTCCACACCGGCGACATCGGCACGATTGACGAGGAAGGATATCTGCGGATTACGGATCGCAAGAAGGACCTGCTGGTCACGTCCGGGGGCAAGAAAATCGCGCCTCAGCCGATCGAAGCCGCGATCAAGCGGAGTCCGCTCGTGACCGAAGCGGTGCTTCTCGGTGATCGCCGCCATTTCGCCGTGGCGCTGATCGTGCCGAGCTTCCCGGCGCTCGAGCGCCGGCTCAAGGACCTTGGCCGACCGCCCGGATCGCGCCACGAGCTGGTCACGCGCGCGGACGTCCTCGCGCTCTACCAGGAAATCATCGACGCGCTCAACCGCGATCTCTCGCAGTTCGAGCGCATCAAGAAGATCGCGCTCCTCCCGACCGAATTCTCGATCGAATCCGGCGAGCTCACGCCGACGCTGAAAGTCAAACGGAGAGTCGTCGAAGAGCGTTGGCGGCAGGCGATTGAGAACCTTTACAATTCTGAATGCTGAGTGCTGAATGCTGAAGTGACTTCAGAATTCGACCTGAATTCTGAACTTCCGAATTCCCAATTCACTTCAGCATTCAGCATTCAGCACTCAGCATTCAGCATTGCGAAGTGCCCATTTCCCCCGGCGGCGGCTCGATGTGGATCACGGCATCGTGGATGTGCGGATATTCGCGCATCAGCCGATCCTTGACCACGTGCGACAGGCGGTGCGCTTCGACGAGCGTCGTATCACCGCGGAACCAGACGTGCAGGTCGAGGAAAACATGATCTGCCGAGCCGCGCGTGCGGATCTGGTGGCAGCCTTTGACTTCCGGCACATTCATTACGACCCGGCGGATGTCGTCTTCGTTCATGACGACGCGATCGGACAGGATGCCTGAGGCCTCGCGGCCGATCTGGAGTCCGGTGTGGGCGATGAACACTGCGATCACGACCGCGCCAATCGCGTCGAGCGCGGGATAGCCCAACCCCACGCCGACGAGCGACACGAGCACGGCGCAGGAGGTCAGGACATCGCTGCGCGTATGCGCGGCATCGGCCAGGAGCAGCTCGCTCTTCATCGCCCGCCCGCGCTCCGACTCGTAGCGCACGACCAGCAGATTGACGCCGAGCGTGACGATCATCACCACGAAGCTCGCCGGCGTCACGTCCGGCGTGTGGCCGCCGCGCAGGCGGCCGAGCGCCCCCTGAACGACCTCGATGACCACGAGGAGCAGGAAGACGAAGATCCCGGCGGCGGCGAGCGTCTCGTACTTGCGATGGCCGTACGGATGGTCGTCGTCGGGCGGCTTCCGCGCCGCCCGCATCGCCACGATGCCCATGACGTTCGAGGCGCCGTCAGTGAGCGAGTGGAAGCCGTCGGAGATGATGCTCAGGGCGCCGGTCGCGTAGCCCAACGCAAGTTTGGCGCCCGCGACGGCGATGTTCAGCGCGAGGACGCGGACGAGAACGCGCGTTAGAACAGACGCGCGTGAGGGAGCGGCCACCAGCGAAGCTGCACCTTGCCGATGATGTACTTCTTCGGCACCCACTTCCAGTGCCGGCTGTCGGAACTGTTGTTCCGGTGGTCGCCCATGACGAAGTACTGTCCCTCGGGCACTACTTCCGGGCCCCAGTCGTCGTGGCTGCGGAAATCGGTGGGCACATAGTCGTCGTTAATCGGCACGTCATTGCGATAGACGCGCCCGTCGACGATGCGCACCTGGTCGCCTTCCTTGGCGATGACGCGCTTGACGAACGACTTGTCCGGATTGAGTGGGTAGTACAGCATCACGATGTCGCCGATTTGCGGCTCTTCGAAGAACCGGTAGGCGGCCTTGTTGACGATTAACCGATCCTGATCCGCGAGGGTCGGCGCCATGCTCTGTCCTTCGACCCGCGCAACCTGGAAGCCGAACGTGACGATGAGCGTCGCGTACACGGCAGCCGAGGCCAGCGTCTTGAGCCAGGCCACGACCTCTTCAGCGATCCGGCCCGCCACGGTCGGAGGTTCGAGCGCCATCACCTCTGGTGGTGGCGCGGCGAGCGGAGCCGCCGCAGGTCCGTCGGGCAACGCGGTCAACGCCGGGAACGATTCGGACGCGAGGATCGGTTCGGCCGGAAACGCCTCGACTTCCGGCGGCGTGTAGGGGGCGGACTCCGGCGCTCGGAACACATCGGCGTCCGGCGCGCGAAACACATCCGGCTGCGCGGGCGGCGGTGGCGGCGAATACGGATCGTGCGAATCAGACATGCGCTTACAGCCTCAGATACTCACGGAGCCGCTTGGTCTGGGAGCGGCTCACCGGAATCTCGCTGCCCTTGGCATCCTTCATTTTCAGGATGTAATTGCGACTGAACCAAGGGACGATTTCCCGTATCTTGTTGATGTTAACCAGGTGCGACCGATGGACTCTCCAGAATACCCCAGGGTCAAGCCGGGCCTGCAATTCATCCAGTGTCCGATAGTTAGACGTTCCTGACAAGCTGTTCGTTACAACCGTGATTACGTCGTCTTCGACCGACGCGTGTACAACCTCGTCGGTCTGGAGCAGGAGAAACCGGTCCCCGACCTTGACGGCTAACTGCTCGGGTCGGTTCTGGCGGTCGCCCAAAAGCTGCAGCACGCGCTCGACAGCAGCCGGTGGGGGGCCGTTTCCGCGCTCGGCTGACAGCCTCCTGCGGACACGGTCGACGGCGGTGGCCAGGCGTTCCGCCTCCACCGGCTTGAGTAGATAGTCCACCGCATTGACGTCGAACGCCTCGATCGCGTGCCGATCGTAAGCCGTGACGAACACGAGGTGTGCCTCAGTGCCGCTGTGCAGGAGGCGCCGCGCGACCTCGAATCCGGTGAGGCCTGGCATCTGCACGTCGAGCATCACCAGATCCGGCTGGTGCTCCGCGATGACCTCGAGCGCTTCGGGACCATCGCCCGCCTGGGCGACGACCTCGATGCCAGGAATTTGCCCGAGGAGGAAGCACAGCTCTTCGCGCGCCAGCCCCTCGTCATCCACGACGACCGTCCGCAGTTTGTCGATGGCGTTCACGTCAGGCCGGAATCTTTGCCGGAACCACGAGCTCGGGAATCACGATTCGCGCGCACGTGCCACCGCCAGGAACGCTGTCGAGCTGCAGCTGATAGTTCGCCCCGTAGATAACTCGCAGCCGTTCGTTGACGTTCTTGAGGCCGATGCCGCTCCCCGGCATCAACCGCTCGAGCGTCACAGGCGCACGCGTGAGGCCGTCAGCGCTCGCGGCGCTGGCGCTGCCCGAGCCAGCCTCCGCGTCGCTGATGGTGCCGTTGTCCGCGTGACGAATGCCCACGCCGTTGTCAATGATGTCGATGATCGAGTGTCCGTCCTGGCGCGACGTACGGATCAGGATACGGCCCTCGCCGATTTTCGGCGACAAACCGTGCTTGATCGAGTTCTCGATGAGCGGCTGCAGCAGCATGCTCGGGAGGACCACGTCGAGGCTGCCGGGATCGATTGATTTCTCGATCGTCAGCTTCGGTCCGAAGCGAACCGCTTCGATGTCCAGGTACTCGTCGATAGCCTCCAGCTCCTCGCGAAGCGTGACGAAGTGCTCCTGGCTGCGCAGGAGCCTGCGTAGCAGACCCGAAAGCTTGACGATCAGCGTGCGGGCCGTCTCGGGCTGCGAGCGGATGAGCGACGAGATCGATGTCAGCGTGTTGAAGAGGAAATGCGGGTTGATCTGACTGGCGAGCGCCGCCACCCGCGCGGCCAACAGGAGCTTCTCCTGTTCCTGGAGCCGGTGCTCGATCCGGGCGCTGTTCCAGATCTTGATCGGGATGGCCACGCCAAGAACCGTCGCGAATACGACCAGCGCCAGCAGCCAGTGCGCGGGGGGATTGTGGAAGAAGATGTAGCCGAAGCGACGGCCGAGGTACTGCCGCAGCAGCTCCAGGCTGATCGGCGCCGCGAGCAGCAAGACCACCCAGTCGATCTGCAACCGGCGGACGAGGCGCCAGACGTAGCGGTGAAGATCGGTGAAGAAGAGGGGCGAGAAGTGCCAGATGGCCTCCTTGGGGCAGAGCTCTCGCAAACCGCCCCCGGCAAAGCCACAGCCAATCGCGAAGGGCAACGCGATCCACTCGCCGGCCACCATCGCAGGAATGCCGACCATGGCTCCAACGATGGCACCGGAATACGGTCCAGCCAGGAGTCCGACGAGGAACGAGCCCGAGAGCGTCAGGTCGGCGGCTTCGTAGTTCAGCAGTAGTCGCGCGAGCACCCCGGCTGTGAGGGGCACGCCGAGACTCGCGGCAAAGACGAGCCGCTCTGGCCAATCGCGCTTCTCGGTCAGCAGGATGCGCCGGAACCACGGGAACCGCACCAGCATCGTCGAGAGCACCGCGACGACGGCGAGCTTCACCATCAGGGTGACGAGCAGGAACTGCTCGGGGAGGAGAACCTTGGTTTCGTGCGGCATGACCGGCGCGACCTGAAGCGCAGGAAGCTACCTAACTATAGCATTTTCTGCTAGTTGCGTTGAGCGTCGAACGGGCTGGTATCTCCCGTTTGACGGTCGCGTCTGATATGATGCTCTTCCATGATCCGTCCGTTCATTATCGGCTTCGCGACGACCCTCAAACACTTCTTCAAGAAGAAGATCACGGTCAATTACCCTGACGAGAAGATCCCTGTCTTCCCGAAATACCGCGGGAAACAGGTGTTGATGCGGGACGAGAACGGCCTCGAGAAGTGTGTCGCCTGCGGGCTGTGCGCCGTGGCCTGCCCGGCGGATGCGATCTACCTCGAGGCGGCCGAGAACGACGGAACGGTGCAGGCGGGTCCCCGGTACGCCAAGGTCTACCAGATTCACAAGACCCGGTGCATTTTCTGCGGCTACTGTGAAGAGGCCTGCCCGGTGTCGGCCATTTTCATGGGCAAGGATTACGAGCTCGCGGTCTACAGCAACAAGGACTTCATCTGGGACAAGAAAGACATGCTCGTTCCAGCGACGACAGCGGCGCCGACGGCGGCGGCCAAGTCCTAGCGGCTGATGTCTTGGTCAAGCCATCCTTTCTCTCGGAGATCGATCGACGCGTGCTCGTATGCGACGGCGCAATGGGCACGATGCTCTACGCGAAGGGCATCTTCCTCAATCGCTCCTTCGACGAGCTGAACCTCACGCAGCCGGATCTCGTCGCCGAGGTCCACCAGACCTACGTCCGTCACGGCGCCGACGTCATCGAGACGAATACCTTCGGCGCCAATCGCATCAAGTTGAGCCACTTCGGTCTTGCCGACCAGGTGCATGCCGTCAACGTCCAGGGCGCGCGCATCGCGCGCAACGCGGCGCGGGACCAGGCCTGGGTCGCCGGCGCGATCGGTCCACTTGGCGTCCGCATCGAGCCGTGGGGGAAGACCGGCGTCGACGAAGCGCAGGAATACTTTGCCGAGCAGGCGCGGGCGCTCGTCGAGGGCGGAGTCGACCTGTTCGTGCTCGAGACGTTTCGCGACGTCAACGAGATTGGCGCTGCGATTCGCGGGGTCCGCTCGGTCTGCGATCTGCCCGTCGTCGCGCAGATGACAACCGAAGAGGATGGGAATACCCGCGACGGCGCCGCTCCAGAAACCTTCGTTCCTGAACTGGAGCGGTGGGGCGCAGATGTCGTCGGACTCAACTGCAGTGTCGGTCCCGCAGCCATGCTCGAGACGATCGAGCGGTTGGCGCGCGTGGCCACCGTGAAGCTCTCGGCACAGCCGAACGCCGGTCAGCCGCGCGAGATCGAGGGCCGAAACATCTATCTATGCTCGCCCGAGTACATGGCGTCGTACGCCCGGCGCTTCATCGCACACGGCGTTCGACTGGTCGGCGGGTGCTGTGGCACGACGCCGGAGCACATCCGCCAGATCAAGCAGGCCGTCCGGGCGCTCGCGCCGCAGGTGGCCGTCGGCGGAGCGCGTCCGGCTGAGGGCGCGACGGCTGCGACTCTCGCTGGTCAGCCGGCGCCGGCGGTTATCGATCGATCAGAGAAGTCCCGGATGAGCAACGCGCTCGCGCGCGGCACCTTCGTCGTGAGCGTCGAACTGGTGCCGCCTCGAGGCTATCGCGCCGAGGCGCTCGTCGAACAGGCGCGCCACCTGCGGATCCACGGGGTTGACCTGGTGAACATTCCCGATGGTCCGCGCGCCACGGGCCGCATGAGCGCACTCGCCGCGGCCGTGATGGTGCAGCAACAGGCAGGCGTCGAAACGATCCTTCACTACGCGTGTCGCGACCGCAACATGATCGGGATGCAGTCCGATCTGCTCGGGGCTCATGCGATGGATCTGAGGAACCTGTTGATCGTGACCGGCGATCCGCCGCGGGTCGGGGATTATCCGGATGCGACGGCCGTGTATGAAGTCGATTCGATCGGGCTCACGAACCTGGCGGCGCAGCTGAACCGGGGGCTCGACATCGGCGGACAGGCGATCGGCCAGGCGACCACCTTTCACATCGGTGTTGCCGCCAACCCTGGCGCGTTCGATCTCGACCAGGAAGTCCGGCGCTTCGAGTACAAGGTGGAAGCGGGGGCGGAGTTCGCCGTGACCCAGCCCGTCTTCGACGTGGCGTCGATGCTCGGTTTTCTCGCGCGCATCGAGCGTGTGAGGATTCCCGTGCTGGTGGGAATCACGCCGCTTGAAAGCGTGCGGCACGCCGAGTTCATGGCCAACGAGGTTCCGGGCGTGAGCGTGCCAGAAGCCGTGCTTGATCGCATGCGACGGGCAGAAGCGGCAGGGCAGGCGCGCGAGGAGGGGCTGACGATCGCTCGGGAGCTCGTCGGCGAGCTCGCCGGCCGCGTGCAGGGCGTGCAGATTACCGCTGCGTCCGGCGCGGTGGATGCCGCCCTGCGGGTCCTCGAAGCGATCCATGCCTGAGTGGTGACGGCCGAGGTGTCCGTAAACGCTTGCCGCGCCTGTGGTAACGGGTTATAGTCCGGAAACTCATTGATGGATTACACGAATGTGAGTCGCGAGCGATGGCACGACCACTGGCTGTTCCTCACCCATTTCAGGAAGAGCCCCCGGACGGTCGGAGCAATCGCGCCGAGCTCGCAGCGGCTCGCGCGTGCCATGCTCGACGGGTTGTCCCTCGAGCCAGGTGTCCGTCTTGTCGAGCTGGGGCCGGGGACCGGCGCGGTGACCGGAGAGATCGCGCGTCGACTGCCGGAGAACGCGACGTGCCTGGCCATCGACGTGGATCCCGTCTTCAGTTCACGAGTGGGTGCGCGGTGGCCTCGAATCGCCTCGGTGTGTGACCGGGCCGAACGCCTGGTCGAGATTGCCCGCGAGCGACGCCTCTTACCCGTCGATCACATCGTTTCCGGCCTCCCGTTTGCAAGTCTGCCGTCGTCGAGTGCGCGCGCGATCGTCGAAGCGATCGTGTCGTCGCTGCGAGTGGGCGGCAGCTTCACTACGTTTCAGTACGTCCACGCATACGGGTTCTCTTCGGCAGCGAGCGTCCGGCAGACCTTGACACGAGAGATGGGGTCTCGACCCGACCGCGCGCTCGTTCTCGGGAATCTGCCCCCGGCCCTGGTGCTCCGTTGGCGCAAGCATAGATAGGGAGACATCCTTGATCACGCTGTTCAGCCATGGCAGGCACGACACGCCCGAGCCGGACGACGAGTTGGTGACGTCGGCCAGCGGTACCGCGCAGTTGTCGGTTGCGGCCGTCGAAAACGACTTTGTCGCGGGTGTCTACGAGAAGCTCGCGTCAGTCTACGACCTGGCGTTCGGTCCGGCGCTCCAGCCGGGCCGGATCCGCGCGGTCGAGCGGATGGACATCCAGCCAGGCGAGCGCGTGCTCGAAGTCGGCGTTGGCACGGGGATCAACCTGTCGCTCTACCCTCGCACCTGCCAGATGACAGGCATCGATTTCTCGTCGTCGATGCTGGAGAAAGCGCGGGAGCGCGCGTCGTGGGGTGGACTTCGTCAGCTGCGGCTTCTCCAGATGGACGCCGCCGACCTGAAGTTTGCCGACGGTTCGTTCGACATCGTCTACGCGCCGTACCTGATCAGCGTGGTTCCCGATCCGGTCAAGGTCGCGTGCGAGATGCGGCGCGTGTGCCGGCCGGGCGGCCGCATCATCTTCCTGAATCATTTCCTCAGCCCGAACCTGCTCGTCTCGAGGGTCGAACGACTGATCTCGCCGTTCACGGTTCACATCGGTTTCAAAGCCGACCTCGATCTTCCGGGATTCCTCGCGCAATCGGCGCTCGAGCCGGTGTCGATCGAGAAAGTCAACATGCCGCGGATCTGGTCGCTCGTCACCTGCGTGAAGGACTGAGACCGGCTACGGAATAATCCGCGGCGCCGCGGTGCTCGGTGACGTCCGATCGCGCGGATCGTAGATCGCCACCGGCTGTCCTCCAGGCGCAACCGCCAGCGGTGTCCAGTCCAGAACGCCGAGCGCGCTCGCACCCGCGAAGCGGCCGCGGAACTCCCGCTTTTCCCAGTCGTCGAGCACGATGAAAACGTTGTAGCCACGCGCCTGGAAGTGCGCGACCACTTCGTCGAGCCGCTCAGGGGCCAGGAGATCATAGCGAAGCGTCGGCAGGCGCGAGTAGTAGCGCAAGCTGCCGCTGTGCTGCATGCTGAGGAGCAGCGAGCGCTCGGGCAATTCGCGCCCGGCAAACTCGCCGACCCGTTGGTAGCGCGCCTCGCCGACGGCAAGGTTGAACACGTCTTTGTTCAGGCAGAAAGAGAACCCGTGAGCCACGAGCAGGGCCAGGATCGCGGCGGCGAACGAGCGAGGAGCCGGAGTTCGTTGCAGCACAATCAGTAGCGCCGCGCTGGCGAGCACGATGAGCACTGGGTACGACGGCAACAGGAAGCGCAGGTACCACCAGTCCTCGAAAACCAGATAGCCCAAATAGCATCCCCATACCAGAGCCGCGAGCGCGAGCATGAGCCAGGCCAGTGCAACGCGCGGGGGGCGTCCGCCGACTTGCCCCGCCCGTCGCAACAGGAAGGGCGCGGCAAGGCCGACGAGAATCACCGGCGTCTGTGATTCGAGGAACCAGCGCGGGTATCGCGCCAGGTTTGGTGGCACGAACGACCACGAGAAGAGCGAATCGCTCGAGCCGTAGCCCGACAGAAACGGCGAACCGTACCAGTAGTTGAAAAGCCACGCGACGATCGCAGGTCCGACCGCCGCCGTCACCGCGAAGATTCCGAGATCGACGCCGTGCGCCAGGCTGCGATGCCTCAGCCAACGAACGACGTACGGGAGCGCGACCATGACGGCAAGCGGCGCGAGGTTGGGTCGTGTCAACACCGCGAGAGACGTCGCGATGCCGGCAACAGCGGCGAGGCCAGTCCCCTTTCGAAGCGCTGGAACGAACGCCGCCATCCACCAGGCGCTGACCGGCACGTCGCTCATCGGCGTCAGCGACGAGTTCACAAACGCCGGGCTGGCAGCGAGCCACAACGCGGCAAACAATCCCGTCCCAGCGCCCGCGAAATCGCGCCCGAGCACGAACGTCAGCCACACGGTCAATCCGGCCAGCGCCGGTACCACGAGGTAGACGCCGTTCGGCCCGAACAGCAGGCGAAGGCCAGCCATCAGAATCGGAAGACCTGGTGAGTAGACCGGGACAATGCGACCGGGCACTCCCGATTCTGGTTGCGGTCTGAATCCGAGCGGCGTGATGACCGAATCGCCGACGCCCGGAGGCAGGTCGGCGACGAGGGGCTGGTCGACGTACAGCTGTCCTCGAGCAAGCAACTCGGACTGGAAGATGTAGCCGTAGGAATCGGAGCCGCCGGCGTAGGTCGCGCCACGGGTCAGCGCCAGCACGACGACCGATAGCGCGACCGCGCTGGCGAGCACAGGCGGCATCCACGGTCGAGTCGCGGCGCGGACCATCGATGATGTCGTCGCCCGCCACGGGTCAAGTCTCGCGTCGACCGCCGACGCCAGGCGCGTTATCCAAGTCCACGCCTCTCGAACCCCCTCCGCGTACAGGACGGCGACGCAGAAGAGCGCTGTCTTCAGACTTAGAAGAATCTTGAATGGCGTGAACCGGTCGGCCGTGAGCACAGCGACGAAGAGCACGAGCACGACCGCGACGCCGGCCTGATACAACCGCCGATGGGCCACGCGAACCGGCCAGTCTGGTCTCGGTCGCAAGGCCAGCAGGCCGATGCCAATCGGCACCAGCAGCCACCACGGGAGCGTCTGAAACTGACGATTTAGGTGGGGGACGATGTCGAAGCCGATGATGCCCCTCGAAAAGCCGTGAACGTTGGCGATCTCGAGATACGACAACTGCCACTGCGGACGATCACCGTTGACGACCAGGTGGTGCCCTGGGCCGGCGAGTGACGAAGTGGACGCGTCGACGCGCGTCTCTTGCCCGGCCGCGAGCGAGACGGCGCCAATCGACGCGCGGTCGAGTGTAAGAGCGAGCTCGGTTGGTTCGGTTGCGCCTTGGAGGCGGATGACTATGGCGGCGGGCGTGCCGGCAAGGGCACTCAGATCGGGCAGCGATACGGATACCGAGCCGTCCTTGGCGGGAATCGGCGACGTGACGACGCGGAAACGGATCCGCCCGAAGTCGAGCGGTACGCGCGTGGCAAGGACACTCAGGGTGGCGGCGGCCAGCGCTAGGGTAAAGAACGTGCGGATCATTACCAGCCTGACAGCCACGGCAGCCGCATGAAGTCGACGCCGTGGATAATGCCTGCATTGCCGAGAAGCCACAGCGGCCAGAACCACCGGGACTTCACCACCAGGATGTTGAAGGCGATGGCCATCGGCACGGCGACGCGAGTGACCGCTCCGGGTTGTCCTTCCCAGACCGCAGGGCCGAGCACGACCATCAATGCCGCGTAGGCGATACCCAAGCGCCACCACAGATTGCGCCAGTCGCGTTGCCACAGCAGTACTGCCAATTGGGTCGTCAGGCCGATGAGCGCGACGAGGCTGAAGCGCGCGAACGAGTCCCAGCCGTCGGCGCGGAGGATGGCGACGGTGGTGACCCACTTATCAGTAAACCCCGAGAAGACCGGGGCGAAGTTGCGGGCCCCTCGATCGTCGGGTGGCATCCCCATGTACCACAGGTATCCGACCCACAGCAGGAGCGGCGCCGCGACGATGACCAGTCGTCCTGCGAATCGCGCGACCTCCCCCATCGTCAGCCGGTCCGGAATGAGGATCACGGCGCCGAGCAGGTTGGTTTCGCGGGCAAGACCGGCGAGGCCCAGGAGGCCGGCGGAGGCGTTTCGCCGCTGCTGCTCGGCCGCCGCGATGCCGAGCGCCAGCAGCAGCATGCTCGGGCCATCGGGGAGTGACTGGCGCATCGAGCTCAGCAGCCCGTCACTCAACATGCACGCGACCCAGGCGAACACCGCTCGGAGGTGGCCCGCTGGCAGCCAGCGCAGCAAGAGCAGCGCGAGGCCGATCCAGCACGCGACATTGACGAGCGCGTACGCCTGCAACACGAACCAGGGCTGTCCGAATCCTGCGAGGTGAGACACCCACGGCAGCAGAATGCGCCGGCCGCGGTACGGAGCACTGTCGAGCGCGTTCAAAGTCGAGCGGCTGCGAAGCAGCGGATCGAGCGCGATTTGCGCGTAGAACTGACCGTCGTAACCGGATCCGCGATCGACAGCGTGCGGCGTTCGCTGCAAGTACGCGCTCGCAGAGGTCTCGAACTGCTCGCCGAACATGATCAACGAGGTAAAGCCGGTGTCGGGTTTATAGAACTGGCCCACGCCAGAGAGGACGATGCCGAGCACCGCCACGTGAGGGAAATATGGCGCCACGCGCGGGAAGACCGCGTACACGTACGGCCGCATGACTCCCCACAACCGAACGAGCGGCTCCAGGTACAGCAACGCGGCGAGCAGGAGAAATGTCTCGAGCAGGAAGACCACGCGATAGACGGTGAACCGATCAGCGAGCAACGAGACCGCAAAGAGCGCCAAGACCAGGCCGACGACGGCTCGATGCAGCCACCTGTGACCACGTCTGTGCGGCCAGTCAAGCGCCGGGTATGCGCCGACCGCGACAATTGCGAATACCAGAAGGCCCCACCAGGGCAGCGACGGAACGCGAGCGCGTTCCCGCGGCACGATCACGAATTTCAGCGTGCCGTGTGAGAAGCCGTAGACGTTGGCGATTTCCAGATGGGCGAGTTGCCATCCGGCGCGATCGCCAGTCAGGATGAGCTGATGGCCCGCGCCGGCTGGGGCGAGCGTCGGGGCGTCGACTCGAATCTCGCGACCGGGAGGGACGGTGACCGTCTTCACGTGCGTGGCGTCGAGCGCGATCGTGACCGTCGCCGGTTCAGTCGTGCCGCGCAGCCGGACGACGACCGCCGCCGGGGCGCCCGAAAGGCGAGTGAGATCAGGGAGCGGGACGGACAACACCGGCTGTTGCGCGAGACGCGGCGCAGTCACGACCAGGAAGCGAGTCCGATCGAACCCTGGAGAAACCCGGGTGCCAAGCACTGCCAGGCAGACACTGGCGAGGAGGAGACCGTAGACGATTCGCCGCGACACGGAGGTGCACGCACAGTAACGAAGAATCCGCGGGGAATCAAGTAAGGGCCGGCGGTTGGTCTTCGTTCAGAACCTTGCCTGAATCATGTCCGCGACGACGTCCGCGCCGTTGGTCGGTGGCCGCTCGAGTGGTGGGGGCGCCGCGATAATCCGGTCGAGCGTCGAGCGCCAGCGACCAGCGAACAGCGCCTGATGATCGATGAAGCTCTGTCGAAGGTAGCGAGGGATAGACGCGACGAGCGCTTCGTACTCCACGAAATTCCCTCGTGACGTGTAGAGGAGCGCGACGCCATTGGCGACACACTCCGCGATGATGCCGTAGCCGGGCTTGGTCGCCACGATGTCGCAGGCCGCCACGAGATCTTCGTAGCGAAACCCTGAGTCGTACAGCGTCGCTTCATCGATCGGCCAGACGCCCGTCGGCAAACCCTCGAGTAACTGGTCGCCGCCTGAGTGTGTCAGCACGACGCCGTACTCCGCGAGGCAGTCGAGCCGCGTCAGGTCAAGGCCGCTCACGCCATATCCTCCGAATGACGAGAGGACCAGCGGCCGATCGGGTGGCAGGCCCAACGCCCGTCGGACCTCGTGTCGCGGACGTTTCGCGTGGCGCGCGACGAATGGTACGTCGATGATCGAATCGAAGGTCGCGAAGCCGCCGTGCATCGGCAAACGCCAGGCTGCCTCGGCGCAGCGATACGCGTCGCGAATCGCCGGCAGCAGCGTGGGAGCGCCTGCGAGTTGGTCGCGATAGCCCTCGTAGATCCAGTCCCAGGTGAAGTTGGTCACGACGACGGACGGAATGCCGGCCGCCGCGGCGGCCGCGCATCCGAGCGGTGGCGCATCCGAGACGAGCAGGCGAGCGTCGTGCTCCGCGAGCAGCGCGGCTTCGGCTTGCGCGCGATCGTCGAGGCTGCGATAGAACTCGTCCGCTCGCTCGACCGTCAGCGCTTCGTCGAGGCGCAGGCTGTCGATCTGGACGACGCCAGTGTCGACCTCGCCGTCAACGAGGGTGATCGGCACGCGCACGGTGCGATCGAACAGCCAGCGCGGCGCCGACGTTCGCACGACGATGCGGAGATCGGGCCGCCGGGTACCGAGCGCGTTGACGATCTCGATCTGCCGGGACGCATGGCCGAAGCCGTGACCGGAAATGTAGAAGGCGACGGAAGGCACCGTGGCTCGGTCGCCTCAGACGTGCGGGATTGCGACCGGGAGGGCCACCGCGAGCGCTTCGTCGAGGGTCTGAACGGGATGGAAGGTCATATCCTTCCGCGCATCTTCGGGGAGCTCGCCCAGGTCGATTTCGTTCATCGCCGGCAGGATGATCGTCCGGAGGCCCAGGCGGCGCGCGGCGAGCGTCTTCTCGCGGATGCCCCCGACCGGGAGCACGAGTCCGGACAGGGTGATTTCGCCCGTCATGGCGACATCCGATCGCACCGGCACGCCTCGCGCCGCAGAGACCACGGCCGTCGCCATCGTGACGCCCGCGGATGGCCCGTCCTTCGGGATCGCGCCAGCTGGCACGTGAATGTGGATGTCCTGCTTGCTGAGGAACTCGGGGGAGATGCCGAGGTCGCGTGCGTTTTGTCGGATGTGGGAGAGGGCGGCGCGCGCCGATTCCTGCATCACGCTGCCGAGCTGTCCGGTCAGGATCACCTGGCCGGAGCCGCCCGGCAGGAGCGCCGCCTCGATGTAGAGGACGTCGCCGCCGGTTTCGGTCCACGCCAGGCCGGTTGCGACACCCGGCCGTGACGTGCGGAACTGCGCTTCCCCGCGGACCTTCGGCGGGCCGAGGTAGTCTTGTACTTGCTCCGCGTCGACGCTCGCGGTGTGGGCCGGGTCGGCGGCTACGCGCGCCGCGACTTTCCGCGCGATCGCCCCGATCTGCCGTTCGAGCGTGCGCACGCCGGCCTCACGCGTGTATTCCCGAATCACCGCGCGCAAGGCGCCATCGGTGATCTCGATCTGCGCCGGGCCCAGCCCGTGCTCCTCGAGCTGACGCGGCACGAGATATTTCCTCGCAATATGGACCTTTTCGTCCTCCGTGTAGCCGCTGAGCGCGATCATTTCCATGCGATCCAGCAGTGCCGGGTGGATCGTGCCGAGCTGGTTGGCGGTGGCGATGAAGAGCACACGGGAGAGGTCGATTGGGATCTCCAGGAAGTGATCGCGGAAGGCGTGGTTCTGCGCCGGGTCGAGTACCTTCGAGGAGAGCCGCTGCAGGATCGCCCTGGATGCCGACCGAGATCTTGTCGATCTCGTCGAGCATCAACACAGGGTTCGACGAGCCGGCACTCTTCAGCGCCTGGACGAGGCGTCCGGGCATCGATCCGATATAGGTCCGGCGATGTCCGCGAATCTCGGCCTCGTCGCGTACGCCGCCGAGTGAGATCCTCACGAACTTGCGATTCATCGCCCGGGCGATCGACTGGCCGAGCGAAGTCTTGCCGACTCCGGGAGGACCGACGAAACAGAGGATAGGGCCTTTCATTCGCGCAGCAGTCGCGGCCGGAGCCGCGCCCGTCTCCGCCGCCGCCTGGCTTGCCTCCTGGGTGCGCTGTCGAAGCTTCTGAACGGCGAGGTATTCGACGATCCGTTCCTTGACCTTGTCGAGATCGTAGTGGTCTTCGTCGAGGACGCGGCGGGCCTCGACAGGATCCAGTCGATCCTCGGTCGGCTTGTCCCACGGGATGTCGAGCACCCAGTCGATGTAGGTGCGGAGCATCTGGTATTCGGGTGACGCCGGGGTCATGCGCTCGAGCCGGTCGACTTCGCGCATCACCGCCGCCTCGACCCGCTCGGGCAGCTTGGCCTCGGCGATGCGGGTGCGGATCGCCTGCGTTTCGCTGTCGCCCTCACCGAGCTCGGACTGGATCGCTTTCAATTGCTGGCGCAGCACGTATTGCCGCTGGGCGTCGGTCATCTCCTGCTCGGCGCGCGATTCGATCCGGCCCTTCAGCTCGAGGACCTCGATCTCGCGCGACAGCGCCATGGCGACGGCGTCGAGCTTGACCTCGAGGTCGTTCTCCTCGAGCAGCTTCTGCTTGTCCTCCGGCTTCATGTCGAGCAGGCTGGCCAGCAGGTAGGCGATCCGTAGCGGATCGTCCATGCCGGTCACGAGCGCCTTGATCTCTGGCGAGAGTCCGGTGGCGAGCGAGAGCGCGCGATCGACGAGCTCCTGGAGATGTCGCACGCGCGCATCGACGGCGACCGTTCGGTCGCCGGGTTCCTTGAGCGGCTTCAGCAGCGCCTGCATCACGCCACGTTCCACTTGCAGGAATTCGGCGCGGGCGCGGGCGATGCCCTCGACCAGGACGCGCATGCCACTGGCCGCCTTGGCCATCTGGCGGATGACGCAGACCGTTCCGACTTTATGCAGATCGTCGGCTCCCGGTTCGTCGGTGTCGCTTGTCTGAAGCAGCGTGAGGACCATGCGGTCGCCCGCCAGCGCGCGGTTCACGGCTTCGATCGACATCGGACGGCTGACGCCGAGCGGCGACACACTGAGCGGCAGCACGACTGTGCCGCGCAGCGGAACGACTGGAAGTTCGGAGGGAAGCGCTGGTGTGAGAGGTTCGGCCATGAACCCTCAGAGTGTAGCGCAAAGAGGGAACACTACTGGTTCAAGGTTCACGGTTCAACGTTCACGGTTCAGGTTCGGTGAACTTGAACGCTGAACCCTGAACCCTGAACCGTGAACCCTGAACCGTGTGAGTCAGTATAGAAACGGAATCATCCGTTTTGGGACCTGGCGTCGGTACCGCTCGTACGCGGGCCCAAACGTTTCGATGAGGCCTCGTTCTTCCCATGGGATCGCGAGCACGAGATAAGCGGTACTGATCGCCGCAAAGGCCGCGCGTGTGCCGGTCATCGTGGGGCTCGCGAACACAAAGAGTGACCAGGCGAAATAGAGAGGATGTCGGACGAGGCCGTAGACGCCGCGGGTCGTCAGTTGGGGTGTTTCACGTTCGACTGGCCGGTTGCCCGCCGAGCGCTGGACGTCGCGCACGCCGGCGAGGTCAAGGATGTCGAGCGCGCTCGAGGCCCGAAGTGTCAGCACGACCGCCAGCGCCTGAATCGCCCACGCGCCAGCTCGCCATCCACCGTCCAGCTGATAGAGAACTCCAGGCACCGGTCGCCACCAGGTGCAGACGCCCAGGAAGAGCAGGCTGGCCGTCCAGGTGTAGAGCGATCGCTCGAGGCCAGCGGGGACCGCGCGCCGGATCATTCGTTTGATTCCGCTTCTCGCCAGTAGGCTGTGGTGCAGCGCGAACGCCGAAAAGAGAAAGACGTCGACGAGGAATGGGAAGAGGACAGCGTCGGGGGCCGCCGGGCGTCCGTACCGGATCAGGTAGCAATACAAGAACCACCCGAGCGACCACGCGAACAGCCCCGCACCGATCCACGCGACGATGAGAGCTGAGCGCCGAGTCGTAGGCATGACAGATGCAAACGCGAGTGTAGACGATGTGGCCGACGCCGGCTGACGGGCTCGGTACGTAGATCCCTTGTCAAATCAGTGGTGCAACGGACAGACTCTAGCCACGGATCACACGGATGACACAAACAGGAATGATGGCGAGCCGGATGTCACGTACGCTTGGAGGAGTGAGGGTTTGGCCAATACGGCCGGGCCGGCCATGATTATGAAACCGCCTTCCGTCGCGATCACGGGCATCGGAGTGGTCTCACCCTATGGGGTGGGCCGCGAGCGGTTCTGGCAGCACGTCAGGAACGGCTGCAGCGCGACGCGAACGATCACTGACTTCGACGGGTCTCTCTACGGCTGCACGGTGGCCGCGCCGGTGCCTCCTGTGTCGATGGACGATGCCTTGACGGTGGACGAGCGCGTTCCAGGGGCGCGCGCCGAACGGAACGGCCGGCCGGATCCGCGGCGATACTCGCGCGCGTCGCTCATCGGCGTCATCGCCGCGACCGAGGCCTGGGTGGACGCCGGGCTGCGCGCCGGCGAGCCGGATGCGGGCGTGATTGTGGGGAGCGGCGCCGGCGGAATCGACGTGGCCGAGCGGCAATACTACGAGTTCTTTACCGACGGCTGGAAACGCGTCACCCCCTACGCCATTCCCGTGTCGATCGTCGGCATGCTGTCGAGCGAAATCTCGATCGCGCTTGAACTGCATGGCATGAGCCACGTGCTGTCGACCGGGTGCACGAGCTCTACTGACGCGATTTCGTACGCGGCGGCGGTCATCCGCAGCGGCGAGGCCGACGTGATCCTCTCGGGCGGTGCCGATGCGTGCGTCACTCCCGGCATGATGTTTGGTTTTGCGAAGATGCGCGCCGTGTCGACGCGGTATAGCGACATGCCGGCCGCCGCATCGCGGCCGTTCGACGCCGGGCGTGACGGCTTCGTGCTTGGCGAGGGCGCCTGGATGATCGTGCTGGAGCGCGAAGACCGCGCCCGCGCGCGCGGCGCCTCGATCTACGCGACCGTGGATGGCTATGGTTCCACCTGCGATGCGTACCACCGCGTCCAGATGGATCCCGACGGCACACAGATCGTCCGCGCCATGCGGCTCGCCATCGAGCGTTCGGGCCGCCCGCTTGAAGAGATCGGCTATGTGAACTATCACGGCACCTCGACGGTCCTCAATGACGCGGTCGAGTCGAGGTGCGTGCGCCAGGTGTTCGGATCGCTCGCAGATCGCGTACCCGGTTCGTCGACCAAGTCGATGATTGGCCACCCGCAGGGGGCGAGCGGCGCGGCCGGGATCGTGACCGCCTCGCTCGCCTTGCGGCACGGATACCTGCCGCCGACCATCAATCAGACCGAGCCCGACCCGGCCTGCGACCTCGACGTCATTCCTAACGTGGGCCGCACGAGCGACGTGGCGGCGGCGCTTTGCAACTGCCTCGGCTTTGGCTCGAAGAACAGCGCGATCGTGCTGGGGGCGGTCAGGAGCTAGGAGTTAGGAGTTAGGAGCTAGAAGACAGAAGACAGAATCGTACGGCGAGCGATCCGCGAGTAGTGTTCAAGCACGATGTCATCATCGTTGGCGCCGGTCCGGCCGGCGCTGTAGCGGCGCTGGTCCTGGCGCGCGCGGGCGCGCGAGTGCGCGTGCTCGATCGGGCGCGGTTTCCGCGGTTCAAGCTCTGTGGCGACTCCGTGAACCCGGGCGCACTCGATCTGTTGGCTCGGCTGGGCCTCGCGGCCGTCGTCGATGGCGGACTTCCTGTCGATGGAATGGTCGTGACGAGCCAGTCCGGGACACGCCTGGAGGGTCGATACGGCGGCGGCCGGCAAGGTCGCATGATTTCGCGGCACGCGCTGGATCACGCGCTGTTGACCTCCGCTTGCGCCGCTGGCGCTACCGTCGAGGAGGGCGTTCTCGTTCAGGCTCCCACAGTCGATGGCGTGGTCGTGACCGGCGTGGCAGCCGGAGCCGCGCGCCCCGCGGCGCTGCGCGCGTCTCTGGTGATCGCCGCCGATGGCGCCGCATCCCGCCTCGCCCGCGCGCGCCACCTCGCGCGCCACGCGCGCCGTCCGCGACGATGGGCCGTCGGCGCGTACCTTCACGATGTCGCCTTCGTCGAGAGCGCCTGCCGCTTTGGCGAGATGCATCTGCGAAACGGGCGCTACATCGGCATCGCGCCGTTGCCGGGCGGAGTGACGAACGCCTGCGTCGTCACCGGCGATCGAGCGGCGCTCCGTGAACCTGCCCGGTTGTTAGGGGACACGCTTCGCGCCGACCCTCAGCTGGCCGAACGTTTCGCTGGGGCCAGAATGATCACACGGCCAGTCTGCCTCGGCCCGCTCGCAGTCGAGGCCGCCGCTTGCGGCGCGCCGGGACTGCTCCTCGCCGGCGACGCCGCAGGCTTCATCGATCCGATGACCGGCGACGGGTTGCACTTCGCGCTTCGTGGCGGTGAGCTGGCCGCCCACGCCGCCCTTCTAGCGCTCGAGGACGGCCGGGCGGATGCGCACATCCAGCTCGAACGGATGCGTCGGCAGGCGTTCCGCTCGAAGTGGCGTTTCAACCGCGCGCTACGGGCACTTGCCGGCTCGCCGCTCGCGATGCGAGTCGCGTCGCGTGGCGCCGACTGGGCGCCGGGCTGGGTCGAGCAGACGATACGGTATGCGGGGGACGCTTAATGGTTCAGGGTTCAGGGTTCAGGGTTCACGGTTCACGGTTCGAGGGTTCAGGGTTCAGAATTCCGAGTCGCCTCTCACAACGTCGAACCATGAACCGTGAACCGTGAACCATGAACCCTGAACCAATTTCGATCGCAGTCCTGTTGGCCATCGCCTTCCTTCCGATGCTCCTTGAAGCTCGCCGCTCGGCGGCGAATGAGCGCGCGTTGCGCGCCGTTGGTGCGGTCGAGCCGGCCGACGACGTTTATGCGCTGATGCAGGTTGCCTATCCGCTCTGCTTTCTGGCGATGGTAGTGGAGGCCTGGGCGCGTGGCGTGGGCTTTGGCTGGACGGCTCTCTCGGGCGGCCTGGTCTTCATCGGCGCCAAAGCGCTGAAGTATTGGGCTATCGGGACGCTCGGCGAACGGTGGACCTTTCGCGTGCTCGTGCCGCCTGGGTCGGCGCGGACGCTGCGCGGGCCCTACCGCCTCCTGCGGCATCCCAACTACGTGGCCGTCGTTGGGGAACTCGCCGGGTTTGCGATGCTCGCGCGCGCGCCGGTGGCTGGCGCGCTGTCGCTCGCCGCGTTTGGCGCGCTGCTCGTCGCGCGCGTGCGCGTCGAGGAGCGCGCGCTCGGCCTGCGATCACGATAGAATCTGGGCCGGTTCAATCCCGTTTTGATTCCGGCTTAATCCTGAGCTCATATCCCAGCTCCTATCAAAGTGCAGCGATCCCGCGCGACGACCGCTCTCGACTGGCTGACGCTGGCGCTCGTCATCCTGGCCGTCGCGATCGCCTGGACCGGTGGCATCTCAGTGCGGCTCGGCGGCAGCCGGCTGACCGCGCGCAGTCCGGACCGCGCCGTGCTTGCCGCGATCGCCGTCGTCGCCTGCCGCGTCGCGATCGATCGCCGGACGCGGCCGCTTGCGAACGCGCCGTGGCTCTATCGCCAACTCCGCGACTGGGTCTACGACCCGGTTCGGGATGCCGTCCCCGCCGACGTCACGCCATCCGCGTCACGTTCGCGATGGCGGCCCCGATTGGCCGCGGTCGTCGGCTTCAGCGCCTTTGCCGTCGTCTTGCTGTTGCCGCAGCTGCGCCATATGGACTCTGTGCCGGACCTCGGCGATCCGCTATTTTCGATCTGGCGATTCGGTTGGGTGTATCACAAGCTTGGCGGGGATCCGCGGCCGCTCTTCAGCCCCAACATCTTCCATCCGCACCAACTGACGCTGACCTACTCGGATTCGATGCTCCTGCCGGCGCTGACGACCGTCCCGTTTCTGCTCGTCGGGATTCACCCGGTGACGGCCTACAACCTGGTCATGGTGCTGAGCTTCATCGCTTCGGCCTTCGCGATGTATCTCCTGGTCGAGCGACTGACCGGATCGCGCGCGGGCGCGTTCGTGGCTGGGCTCCTCTTTGGTTTTTATCCGTATCGCTTCGAGCACTACAGCCACTTCGAGCTGCAGATGACGTATTGCATGCCGCTGGCGCTCTTGGCCCTCCACCGGTTTGCCACCACCGCGCGAACCAGGGACGCGGTGCTGTTTGGCGTACTTGTCGCCGCGCAGCTCTATTGCTCGATGTATTACGCCGTCTTTTTTACGATCTATGTTGCCGCGCTTTTTGCGGTCCTCTCCGTCCTGACGCGAGCGCCGCTCGCGCGGATGCTCGGCCCGGCCGCGCTTGCCGGTTGTCTCGCGCTCGTGCTCGCGCTGCCTCTCGTGCGCACCTACAGCTCCGCGAAGCTCGGCGATCGTGACACCCCGACTGTCGCGTTCTACAGCGCGACGGCCGCGGACTACCTTCGTGCCCATCCGCGGAGCGCCACGTGGGGAGAGCGGACGCTGCCTGGCCGGATGCCCGAGCGGGCACTCTTTCCTGGTGTGATGATTCTCGTGCTCGCGGCGCTCGCGCTCGTCCCGCCTCTCGGCGTGACCCGCGCAGCCTATGCCGTCGCGCTCGTCGTCGCGTTCGAGCTGTCGCGCGGGTTCAACAGCCTGCTCTATCCGTACCTCTACGAGTTTCTGCCGTTCATTCGTGGACTGCGCGTCCCGGCGAGAGCCAGCATTCTCGTCGGGCTCTCGTTGGCCCTGCTTGCGGGGTTCGGCGTCCGGCGTCTTCTGCAGGGACGATCGGCGTGGCTGCAGCGCGGAGCCCTGGCGGCGTTGGTCGTCATCATCGCGTTCGACCTTCGTCCGCTGCTGCGACTCGAGCCGGTGTGGCTCGAGCCGCCGCCGATCTACGGCCTCGTCGCCGGCGCCCCCAACGTCGTCCTCGCCGAGTTTCCGTTCGGGGGCAATCCGACCCGTTTCACGCCGAACGTGCCCTACATGTACTTCTCGCTCTGGCACTGGGGGCAGATGCTCAACGGCTACAGTGGCCACTCTCCGCCGGGGCAGGTCGAGTTCGAAACCGCGCTGAAGAGTTTTCCGGATCAGTCAGCAGTCGATTTACTGCGCTCGCGCGGCGCGACACACGTGAGCATCAACTGCGCGCTCTATCGAGGAGGGTGTGACGAGCTTCTCAAAGCCATCGATGCGTTGCCGATCTTCCGCGTCGTGGCGTCGGGCCGATGGCAAGGCGCGCCGGTTCGGTTGTACGAGTTGAGGCGCCAGTGATTGTCATTCGCCACGATGGCTGCTGACGGAAGAGAAGGAGTTCACGGTTTTCACCGCGGAGGCACGGGGCGCACGGAGACGCACGGAGGCTGTCGAGCTGCAGACCGCTTGGACGCCGGCCTTTGGCCGGCGTAGGGATGATGCGAGGGACCGGGATCGCAAACACTCTCTGAAACACCACGGGTGCTTGCGATCCCGATCCCTCGCATCATCCCAACCGCGCTTCGCGCGGTCCAAGCAGTCTCTGTGTACTGCCTCTCAGCGACGCGACTTCGAGCGAAAAACAGGTTGAGCGTGAATGCAGCGTGACAGCCTCCGCGCGTCTCCCGCTCATCTCAGCTCCGTTGCTCCGTGGTGAAGATCGTGCCGTTACCTCCGTCCTCTCCGTTGGTCCCGCCCGACTTTCGTCGAGCGGCGCGCGTCTGATCCATCAGGCCTCGTGTTCTATAATCCGAACAGTGTGATGCGACACCTCCGAGGTGTGGGGCGGATGTCGGTGGTGGCAGTGCTGCTCGTCTGTGGACTGGCGGCAGTGCCCGCAGTACGTGCGCGCGTGTCGTCATCGTTTGGCGCTGTTTTTGGCGCGGAAACGTCTCTTGCAGCCGTTCAGGCGCCAGAGACGTTCATCCAGCAGGCGCGGCGGTTGTCGGCCAGAGGCCGACAGACGGAGGCGGAGGCGCTGGCCAAAGCGCGGCCGGCCGGTGATCCCGACCGTGCGGCTGTGCTGGCGGGCCTGGCGTCGTCTCGTGGCAATTACGACGAGGCGTTGAAGCTGCTCGAGGCAGCCGCAGCGACGAAGCCGACGGGTGAAGCGGCGCTCGAGCTTGGATTGCTGCTGCAGGGGCACTTCGGACGCCAGAGCGCGGCGGTCGAGCATCTCAACCGGGTGTTCGGCGGTTTACAAACCGGCGACGCCGAATCGCTGTTTCGTGCTGCCCGCGCGGCGCGGGCGCTCGACCAGATTCGCGACGCCGAGGCGCTCTACAAGGCGGCGGTGCGGAGCGGTGATCCCGCGGTCGAGATCGGCTTTGGCGAGTTGTTCCTCGAGACCGACAACCTGCCCGAAGCGTTGAAGTCATTTCAGATCGTCATCAAGGCTGCCGCAGACTGGGCCCCGGCACATGTCGGTGTCGCCAAAACGATTGCCGGCGAGAATCCGCCGATGGCCGCGGCTGCGGCCGAGGAAGCCCTCAAGATCGACCCCGACCTCGCGGACGCGCACCTCTTCCTCGCCGGGCTGGACCTCGACAACACCCGCTACGACGCGGCACGCGAACGGATCGAGCGCGTCCTCAAAACCAATCCGTCGCATCTCGACGCGAGGGCGCTCCTGGGTGCGATCGCCTACGTCCGCGACGACAAGGCAACGTTCGACGCCGAGACGGCCCGCGTGCTGGCTATCAACCCGAACTTCGGCGAGGTCTATCGCGTCGCCGGCAATCTGGCGGCGCGCCTCTACCGTTTCGACGAGGCCGTCGCGCTGACGCGCCGCGCGCTCGAGCTGTCGCCATCGAATACGCGCGCGCAGTCCGAGCTGGGACTGCACCTGATGCGGACCGGCGACGAAGCCGAGGCGCGTCGCCTCCTCGAGAGCTCATTCAAGGTCTTCCCGTACGACCGCGTCACCGTCAATCTGCTCGCGCTGCTCGACAAGCTCGAGAAGTTCGACGTCGTGCGCGACGGCGATCTCGTGCTCAAGTTCGATCCGAACGAAACGAGAGTGCTGCGCGAGTACGCGGTTCCGCTGGCTCAGGAAGCGCTCAAGAAAATGTCGGCCACCTATCAGTTCACGCCGAAGGGGCCGATCCTCATCGAGATTTTCCCGATCCACGATGACTTCGCGGTTCGCAATCTCGGTCTGCCTGGACTTGTCGGCGCGCTCGGCGCCTGCTTCGGTCGCGTCGTGAGCATGGACTCGCCGAGAGCCAAGCCGCCCGGCACTTTCTCGTGGCAGGCGACGCTCTGGCACGAACTGGCCCACGTCATCACGCTGCAGATGTCGAATCAGCGAGTGCCGCGGTGGCTGACCGAAGGCGTCTCAGTGTACGAAGAAGGCCGCGAGAAGCCCTCCTGGCGCAGCGAGATGGAAGTTCCCTTCGCGCTGGCGCTCGAGCGCGATCAGGTGCTCAAGCTGCGCGACCTGAATTCCGGCTTCACCAAGCCAGACACCATCGCGCTCTCGTACTACCAGGCGTCGCTGCTTGTCGAGCACATCGTCGACACGCGCGGCCAGCCGGCGCTCAACACGCTCGTACGCGTTTAC
This sequence comes from uncultured Acidobacteriota bacterium, assembly GCA_963773005.1. Classification (GTDB taxonomy): domain Bacteria; phylum Acidobacteriota; class Vicinamibacteria; order Vicinamibacterales; family 2-12-FULL-66-21; genus DATBJJ01. The sequence continues at coordinate 767,926 of CAVYZR010000003.1, read as the reverse complement.
GGGGAGGGTGCCGAGGGGGACGCCGCGATTAGCAAGGGACTTGGGATCTCGCTCGACGAGCTGCAGGCGACGTTCGACAAGATGCTCGACGCACGCTTCAGCTCCGTCCGGGCAGCGCTGCGGGACGTCGCGAAGCCGGCCAAACCAGGCGGCCCGGCCGACGAACGCCAGAGCGGCGACCTTGCCTCCCTGAAGACAGCGGCCGGGGAACGGCCAGGGAGCTATCGCGCTCAACTCGCGCTCGGCGCGGCGCTCGCCAAGCAGGGCGACAAGGCCGCCTTCGAACCACTCGAGAAGGCGGCGGCGCTCGTGCCGATGGCGACCGGCGCCGACAGCCCGCACGCCATCATGGGTCGCCTTGCCGAGCAGGTGGGCGACAAGGCGCGCGCCGTCAAGGAGTACAGGGCCCTGCTGGCAAGCGATCACAACGCGATCGACGCGGCGCGCCGGCTGGCCGAGCTGGCCGCGACGGCCAACGACGAGCCCAACCTCGCCTTTGCCTACGATCGGATTGTCGAGGTCGATCCGTTCGACTCGTCGGGCCACACGGGACTGGGGCGGGTGGCGATGCGGTCGCGCGACGCCACCGTTGCAATGCGCGAGTTCAAGGAAGCGCTCGCGACCGGTCCCCCCGATCGCGCCTCCGCCCACTGCGACCTCGCCGAAAGCTACCTGCTCGCGAACCGGGCCACAGACGCGAAACGTGAAGCGCTCGCGGCGCTCGAGATCGCGCCGAGCTTCGAGCGGGCGCAGGAACTCCTGCTGAAGGCCATCGACGGTGGCCAGCCGCCGCCAGCCGGAGTCAGGCCCGGGTTGCGATGACGACGCGTCGGCCCAGTCTGGGGCGAATCGGAGTCCTGCTCGGGACGGGCGCCGCGCTCCTCTGGGTGACGGCTGGAGCGGTGACGCCAGGCGATGCGGTGGCCCAGGAGGCCACGCGGCCGAATTCGCAGTTCGCCGGACTGCAGTGGACTTTCGCGCGCATTCGCTACGACGGCTCCAAGTTGCCGGGCCTGTCCGGCTGCGACACCTACGACGAGTGCTGGACGATCGACTACCCGGCAGCCGAGCAGAATCTCTCGAGACGCGTCAAGACGGTCACCTCGATTCAGGTCAACGAGCCCGTCGTCGTCTCAGTCGACGATCCGGCGCTCTTCACGTATCCATGGATCTATCTCGTCGAACCGGGCACCTGGATTCCCAAGGACAACGAGGTCGCCATTTTGCGCGAGTTCCTGCTGCGCGGCGGCACGATGACATTCGATGATTTCCACGGGCCGATTGAGTGGGCGAACCTCGAGCGCCAGATGAAGCGGATCTTCCCGGATCGGACGATTGTCGATCTGCCGCCGCAGCATCCGATTTTCAACTGCTTCTACAAGTTTGACGAATATCCGCAGACCCCGGGGCTCGGGTCGTTCTTGGCTGGGCGCACGTGGGAGAAGGGCGGCTTTGTGGCCCGCCTGCGCGCGATCGAGGACGACGGCGGGCGCGCGATGGTCCTCATCAACTGGAATACCGACATGGGTGATGGCTGGGAATGGTCGAACGCGGCCGAGTACCCCGGCTACGTGCGTTTCACCGCCCAGGCTTATCGGATGCAGATCAACGAAATCGTGTACTCGCTGACTCACTGACCCAGGCTGACCCCGCTGACAAACGAGATGAATTCGCAGACAACCACCAGGCCTCCAACCGCGACGACAGACACGACATCCGGAGACATTGCGGCGGTCGCCCAACGCGTCGCGCTCGGCCGCGAGCGGATACTGTCCGAGATCCGCAAGGTCATCGTCGGGCAGGATGCGGTCATCGATCAGGTCCTCATCGCGCTCTTCACCGGCGGGCACTGCCTGATCACCGGTGTGCCGGGACTCGCCAAGACCCTGCTCATCAAGACGGTCGCGCAGATTCTCGACCTGTCGTTCAAGCGGATTCAGTTCACGCCCGACCTCATGCCCGCCGACATCACCGGCACCGAGGTGCTCGACGAGGCCAACGGACACCGCGCTCTCCGGTTCGTGACCGGGCCGATCTTCGCGCAGATCATCCTCGCCGACGAGATCAACCGGACGCCGCCGAAAACGCAGGCGGCGCTTCTCGAAGCGATGCAGGAGTACCACGTCACGGCGGCGGGCCGGACGTATCCGCTCGAGCGCCCGTTCTTCGTGCTCGCGACGCAGAATCCCATTGAGCTCGAAGGCACTTACCCCCTGCCAGAGGCGCAGCTCGATCGCTTCATGTTCAACATCGTCATGACCTACCTCGCCGAAGATGAAGAGGTCCGCGTTGTCACTGAAACGACCGGCGTGACGACGCATACGCCGGAACGTGTGTTGAGCGGTGCCGAGATTCTCGAGATCCAGCAGCTGGTGCGGCAGGTCATCGTCGCCGAGGAGATCGCGCGTTATGCGGTCAGGCTCGTCGACGCATCGCGTCCTGGCCGGCAGGGCGGTCATGCGTTTGTGATCGAATGGGTCAAGTGGGGCGCCGGTTTGCGCGCATCACAGGCTCTGATCCTGGCGGGAAAAGCCCGCGCGCTCATCCACGGGCGCTATCACGTGTCGGTGGCCGACATTCAGGCGCTGGCGCTGCCCGTGCTCAGGCACCGCGTCATTCCCAACTTCTACGCCGAGTCCGAGCGCGTCACGCCGGACACGATAGTCGAGCGCCTGCTCGAGGCCGTGCCCCTGCCACAGAGCGGGTTGTAACCCCATGCCCACGAGTCCCGGGGCGCGCGAGCTGCGGTTTCTCGATCCGGCCGTGATCGCGCGGCTGGGGACGATGGAGCTGAAGGCGCGGACGGTCGTCGAAGGATTCCTGTCCGGACTGCATCGGAGTCCCTACAAAGGCTTCAGCGTCGAGTTCGCCGAGTACCGCGAGTACCTCCCGGGCGACGATCTGTCCACGCTCGACTGGAAAGTCTACGCGCGCAGCGATCGGCACTACGTGAAGCAGTTCCAGGAGGAGACCAATCTCGAATGTCACCTGCTCCTCGACATCAGCGCGTCGATGGCCTACCGCGGCGCGGCGGCCATGAGCAAGCTCGCCTACGGCTCGGTGCTCGCCGGCTCGCTGGCGTTTCTGATGAACCGCCAGCGGGACGCGACAGGTCTGATGGCGTTCGACGACGTGATTCGGCTCAGGCTGCCGGCCCGCGCGCGTCGGGGACACCTGCATAGCCTGCTCATCGGCCTGGAGCAGCTGCAGCCCGGAAGTCGATCGGATGTCCCGCGGCCGCTGCAACAGCTGGCGGAGGCGCTCGTCAGGCGCAGCCTCGTGGTGCTCATCTCGGATTTACTCGACGATCCAGAGCCGATCATCAAGGGCCTCAGACACCTCAAGTCCCGCGGCAACGACGTCATCGTGTTTCAGGTGCTCGATCCCAACGAGCTGACCTTTCCGTTCCACGGCTCATCGCGTTTCAAGGATGTGGAGAGCTCGGACGAGGTGACCGCGGAACCGGCGAGCATCCGCTCGGCATACCTCGAGGCGCTCGACGGGTTGAGAGGACGATACGAGCGAGAGCTGCGGAGTGCCGGCATCGACTACCGGCTGCTCGACACCTCGAAGCCGCTCGATTTCGCGTTGCTTGGGTACCTCGCGGCGCGCGCCCGGCGCAAGTGAATGTCGTTTCTCTATCCAGCGTTTCTCATCGGCGCCCTGGCCATCGCGATTCCCGTCGTGCTGCACCTCCTGCGGCGCGAGGTGGCTCCGGAAGTTCCGTTCACGGCCGTGCGCCTGCTGCGGCGTGCGCCGGTCGAGCGCGCCGAGCGCCGCCGACTCCGTGATCTGATCCTGCTCGCCGCGCGCGTCGCCGCGCTCCTGCTCCTCGCGGCCGCATTTGCCAGGCCGTACGTGCAGGGCGCCGCGCCCGCGCCAGTGCGGGTCGTCGCCATTGACCGGTCGTACAGCATGGGCGCGCCCGGTGTTTTTCCACGCGCCCTGGCGTTGGCGCGTGAGGCGATCGGCCAGGCGGCCAGTGGCGAGCGCGTTGCCCTTCTGGGGTTCGACGATCGCGCCACCGTTCTGTCCGCGCCGGGTGGGGCCGGCGACGCGCGCGCCGCACTCGAGGGTTTGACACCGGGATTCGGCGCGACGCGCTACGCTTCGGTCTTCGAACAGGCCGTGGAGCTTGCAGCCGGCGCGCCTGGCCGGGTCGTGGTCGTCACTGATCTGCAGCGTGCAGGCTGGGAAGGGGCCTCATCGTCGGCGCTTCCGGCAGGGTGGGACCTGACTGTCGTCGACGTTCAGAACCGAGACGCCAAAGACGTCGTGACCGACGGGGTTAGTAACGTCGCGGTCACTGCCGCAAGGGTCGATGGTGACCGGATCGTGGCAGCAATCCGAAATGGAGGCGCCCGCGCTCGGGCCGGTACCGTCCGGGCGCTCCTTGACGGGCATCAAGTAGCGACGGCGGAGTATGCGGCACCACCGGGCGCGACGGTCGAAGCGTCGATAGCGTGGCGCGCCCCTGAAGCTGGGACACTCCAGGTCGTCATCGACGATACAGCGGGGCTGCCGGCCGACAATGCCTGGTTCGTCGCGCTCGGCGGCGCATCACCGTCGAAGGTGCTGATTGTTGCCGCCGACGAGCCGACGGTCTACAAGGCCGGCGGGAGGCCGGCGGCGCTCTATCTGTCGCGGGCGCTCAGCACGTCGTCCGGCGAAGACGTCGAGGTCGTGTCAGGCGCTCGCTTCGCCGGGGTCACGGCGGACCAATTGTCAGCTCGTCGCGGAGTCGCGCTACTGTCGACCCGCGGCCTCGAGCGAGCGACGCGCGAGCGACTGATGACGTACGTGCGAGCGGGTGGAGGATTGTTTGTCGCCGCGGGGTCCGATCTCGAGCCCGCGGTCCTCGCCGAGATGACGGGATGGCAGCCGGCGTTCAGCGCCATCGAGCAGAGCGGGCCTTTGACACTCGCCGCGACTGACCTCCGCCACCCGATCTTCCGTCCATTTGGCGCCCTTGCCGCGAACCTTGGCCAAGTGCGGTTCGACCGCGTGTGGCGCGTCGCCCCCGAAGGCTGGTCAATCGTCGCGCGATTCTCGAATGGCTCGCCTGCCTTGCTCGAACGTGGGCTTGGAGCGGGGCGCGTCGTGTTGTTTGCTTCAGATCTCGACCGGCAATGGAACGACTTTCCACTGCACCCGGCGTTTGTCCCTTTCGCGCTCGAAGCCCTGCGCCATGTGGGACATGTGGCAGGGGATCGCCGGCAGACGCGTGACTACACCGTCGCCCAGGCGCCGTCGGGAACACCACCCGTCCCAGGTGTCTATCGAGACGCAGGCAATCGACCGTTTGCCGTCAATGTCGACCCGCGCGAAAGCGCGCTCGACCGGATGGACACCGCGGCGTTTGAGGGCATGGTGCCCCGATCGCAGCAAAAAGCCTCGCAAGCTGCCGAGATCCAGTCCCAGCAAACCGAGTCCCGCCAGAGTTATTGGCAGTACGGCCTGGCACTGTTGATTGCTACACTGGTTGCAGAGTCGGTAGTAGGACGCGCGTGACTTTCCACGACCCGCTCCGCCCGCTGCTCCTGAGCGTTCGCCGCCGATGGCGCGCCGAGGTCGTCTTGCGAGCGATCGGCCGATCCACTGCCCTCGCGGCGGCGCCCGTCCTTGCTGCTGCAGGCATCGTGATCTGGCTGGCGCCAGACGATGGAGCGCTGACCCTCCTGGCGCTCGCTGCCTGCCTGGCTGGGCTTGCGGCGATCGTCGTGACCGCGTGGCACAGCCGGCACAGGCCGAGCGATCGGCAGATCGCCCGCTTCATCGAGGAGCGCGTGGCCACACGCGCGGATGTTCAGCCGCTTGACGACGTGCTCGTAAGCGCCGTGGACGCCGGGGCATCAGGCGAGGCCGGGGATTTTCGCCTCCTCGTCATGGAATCGGCGATACGTCGCCTCGAAGCGGTCAATGGCGCGAGCATCGTGACGACGCGTGCGCTCGGTCGCGCTGCGCTGTCGGCAGGCGCCGGCCTCATCGTCCTTGCTGCCTCCGTCGCGGTCGCCTGGCCGATGCTGACCAGAGCCTCGGAGACGGCGTGGATCACGATCTTTCCTCAATCGATCCTCGTCGAGGTCCTTCCTGGCGATGTCCGTGTGCCCGCGGGCCAACCGCTGACGATCCGGGCATCTGTGCGCGCGAGCAGCCGGCTCCTGACGCGTTTCACGCCGCGCCTGACCGTCGAGGCCGGACGAGAGCTGCGCACCGTCGCGATGGCCGCCGACGGCGCGGGCTTTCGGTTCGTGTTCGAATCGATCGACCGAACGTTCCGGTATCGCGTTACAGCGGGATCGAGGCGTTCGGCGGACTACACCGTGACAGCGCTCGTCGGCGCACAGGTCGAGCGGATCGATCTCCGCTACGAGTATCCAGCCTTCGCCAACTTGCCGCCGCGTGAGGAACGAGACGGCGGCGACATCTACGGTCCGGCGGGCACGAAGGTTCACGTCCGCGTCCACACCGACAAGCCCGTCGCTTCCGGCGAGATGGTGCTCGGGATGGCCCCCGCCGGGGCGGCGGCCGACCGGCACGTCGTTTTGCGGAGGACTGCCGATCGCGTTGTCGAAGGCGATCTCGTGCTCGCGCGCGACGATTCCTATCGGGTCGGCCTCGCTGACCTCGACGGTCTCCGGACGGCCGGAGACACGGAGTACTTTCTTCGCGTGATGGACGACCGCCCGCCGGATGTCCGGATCCTGCGGCCGGCAGGCGACCAGCAGATCACGCCACTCGAGGAGGTCGCCATCGAGGCGCGGGCCGAAGACGATCACGGCATTTCGCGCTTTGAGCTCGTCTACGCCGTGGCGGGGCGGGCACCGAAGGTCGTTCCGTTCCCGCGCGCCGGCGGCAGCGAGCTCTCGAGGTCGGCCACGCTGACGCTTGCCGCCGAAGATCTTGGCGTTCAGCCAGGTGATGTGATCACCTACTACGCTCGCGCCCGCGATGTCGGGCGCGGGAAGCGGTCGACCGAGACGAAAAGCGACATGTTTTTCCTCGAGGTTCGGCCGTTCTCCGAAGAGTTCGTGCTGGCGCAAAGCCAGGCGATGTCCGGGATGGCGAGTGAGCAGCTCGAAACCCTCGTCGCCGCGCAGAAAGAGATCATCAACGCCACGTGGAACATCGAGCGGCGCGCCGCATCTGGCGCGGGCCGGTCGGCCGCCGACGTGACGGCCATCGCGGCAGCGCAGGCCGAGCTTCGAGGTCGCGCAGAGCGGATTTCGTCGCGCACCGGCCGTGGCCGCGGGTTGATCCGTTTTCCGCAGCAAGTGCCGGGTCCGCGCCAGCTTCGTGGCGGCGCAGGAGCGCCGGATCCGGTCGCGGGCGCGATTTCGGCGATGACACGGGCCATCGGCCAGCTCGAAGACCAGCGGACCGGCGAGGCGCTGCCGCACGAGATGGCGGCGCTCCAGGGCTTGCTGCAGGCGCAGGCGGAAATCCGCAGGCGCGAGGTGGCGCAGCAGGCCGGAGCCTCGATGGGTGGCCTCGGACGGCAGGGGCAGGATCTGTCGGCGCTCTTCGACAAGGAGCTGCAGCGGCAGCAGCGCACCAACTACGAGACGCGGTCGCAAACTGAGGCGCATGCCGATAAAGAAGCCGGCGAGAGCGCGCTCGACAAGATTCGCGAGCTTGCCAGGCGGCAGGAAGAGCTGAATCGCCGGCAACGCGAGCTCGCCGCCGCTCGACCGGATGGAGAGGAGCTGAAACGTCAGCTCGAGACGCTGACGCGCGAGCAGGAGGCGCTCCGCCGAGAGACCGAGGAGCTGGCGCGTCGGATGGGCGGTCAACCCGCGCAAGCGGAGCGCGGCGCCGGGCCCCAGCAGAATGCTGCTGGCGGTGGGTCGATGCGCGATGCGGCGTCCGAGATGGGTGGCGCGGCCGGTGAACTGCAGCGACAGTCGCCGGGCAGCGCCGCCGACCGCGGCGAGCGCGCCGCGGCCGGGCTGCGCCGGCTCGAACAGCAAATGCGTCGCGACGATCCCGATGCGCAGCAGCGCGCCGCGGGCGAGGTCCGCCTGGAGGCGCAACAGCTTGCCGACGAGCAACGGCGCATCGCCAGCGAAGCGGCTCGGCTCGCGAAGGGTACTGACCAGGCGAATGCCGATGGGTGGCGACGGCTCTCAGGCGAGAAAGACAAGCTGGCCGACCGCGTCGATGCGCTCCAACGGACCGTCGAGCAGCTCGCCGGCGGTAGCAAGCCACTGGCGCCGGGACCGTCGGGCCAGCCTTCGCGCCCAGAGTCGACACCAGCCTCAGCCGCGCGAGAGCTGGCGCGCCAGCAGATAGCCGGGCGGATGCGCGAGACCGCCCGGAAGATGCGTGACGCGGCAGGCGCCGACAGCGCGTCGGGTCGTTCGGGCAGCCCGGCGCCGCGCCAGGGAGCCGCCGAGGCAGAACAGCAGATTGCGCGGTCGCTCGACCAAATCGTCGATCAACTGGGGGGCGCTGCCGGCGGGGCCGAAGATTTGTCGCGCGAACTCGATCAGGCGCGCGCTATCCGCGAGCGCCTCGACCGCGCCGAACGTGAGCTGCAGAAGGCGGACGCGAGTAGTGCCGCAGGCCGGCAAGGTCAGGGGAGGGCGAGCGGCGCGGGACAAGGTGCCAGCGACGCCCTGCAGCGCCTTCGCGAGCAGTACGCGAAGGAATTGCAGACCGCGCGCCAGTCACTCTCGCGCCTCGAGCGCGCCGCACCTGGCTCCGGTCTTGGCGGGACGAGCCCCGAGCAGCACGAGTGGAGTGGCGTCGACAAGGGCACCGAAGCCTTCAAGCAGGATTTCTCCCAGTGGGAATCGTTGCGCAAGGACGTAAATTCGGCCCTCGAGCGTTACGAAGCATCGGTCATCGCGCGCGCGGCCCGCAGGAGTCTGCAGGATCGTCTGAGTGCCGGCGGAAGCGATCGCGTGCCGGACGACTATCGACAGTTGATTGCCAGGTATTACGAATCGCTGGCCCAGAACAAGAAGAAGTAGAAGCAGGCCGGCGTGTCCTTCGCGAACCCTCTTCCCTGGTGGGCTCTCGCCCTCGCCGTCGGCGCGGCGGGTCTCGTCGCGTGGCTGGCCTACAGCCGCCAGCCATTGGCGTCATCCAGACGTCCAGTCCTCGTGACTCTCCGGTTCGTGACTCTTCTCGCGCTCATCGTCTTTCTGATGCGGCCGGTCGCGCGTGCCACCGACGCCAACGTCCGCGATGCCGTGGTTGCGATTCTCGTCGATACATCGCGGAGCATGAGCATCGAAGATGCCGAGGGGGCGGTACGGCGCATCGATCGCGCGCGCAGGATCCTCGTGGAGCGGTTGCTGCCCGCGCTCGGATCGCAATTTCACGTCGAGGTCCTCGGCTTTGGGGATGGGCTGGCCCCGGTGGCACCCAGCGACCTGGCCGCCGCGGCGCGGCGCAGCGACGTCGAGGGTGCGCTCGGCGCGGTTCGCGCGCGCTATCGGGACCGCCGCGTCGCGGGCGTCGTCCTGCTGTCGGACGGCGGGGACACGAGCGGCGCGGGTGAGCGCGCGGCGGACGGCGGTCCGCCAATCTTCGCGCTCGGTGTGGGATCGCCCACCGCCGGCCGCGATCGCGAGATCCTCAGCGTGACTGCGGCTGAAGCCATCCTGGACGATTCGCGCGTCGACCTCGCCGTCTCGGCGGTGAGTCATGGATTGGGGAACGCGCCAATCGAGCTCAGGCTGCTCGAGAATGGCCGGCCGGTCGACGTCAGGCGCGTGACGCCCGCGGCTGAGGGCTCGCCGGTAAGGGAAGTCTTTCAGGTGTCGCCCGGCCGGCAGGCGCCGACCGTCTACACCGTCGAAACTCCGGTTGCCGCCGGCGAGATCGTCCCGGAGAACAATGCCCGAAGCACGCTGGTGCAGCCGCCGGCGAGATCCCGCCGCGTTCTGCTCGTCGAGGGCGCGCCGGGTTTCGAGCACAGCTTTCTCAAGCGCGCCTGGGCATCCGATCCGGGCCTCGAGATCGATTCGGTCGTGCGCAAAGGCAGGAACGAGCAGGGCGCCGACACGTTCTACATTCAGGCCGCGCAGTCGCGCAGCGACAGCCTGGCCGACGGATACCCGGCGACTCGGGAAGCGCTCTTTCGTTACGACGCGCTGGTGCTCGCCAACGTCGAGGGACACCAGTTCTCAAAGAGCGCGTTCGAAGCGACCCGAAGTTTTGTCGGCGACCGAGGCGGCGGACTGCTCGTGCTCGGCGCGCGCTCGTTCATGCGGCAAGGGCTTGGCGGCACTGCGCTCGAAGATGTGTTGCCGCTGGATCTCAGCGCGGGCGGCGGAGGGGCTCTGCCGGCGATTGACGCGCGTGGCGCCAATCGCGTCTCTCTCACCGCGGCCGGCGAGGCGCATCCCGTCATGCAACTGGCCGCTGGCGCAGACGACACGAAAAAACGCTGGGAGGCGGTTCCGGCACTCGCGTCGATCGCGCCGCTCGGAGGTCCTCGCCCTGGTGCCAGCGTGCTCGCGGTCACGGGCGGGCCCGGCGGGACACCGCGCGCGCTCGTTGCGGTGCAACGATTCGGCGAAGGCCGCTCGATGGTGTTCACCGGCGAAGCCGCCTGGCGGTGGCGGATGCTCCTCCCGGCGACGGATCGCGCCTACGACACCTTCTGGAAGCAGGCGCTGCGCTGGCTCGCGCTTCCTGCCGGCGATCCGATTCAGCTGAGCGTTGCACCGGGTACCGCGCCCGGCGATCCACTGCCGCTTCGCGTGGTGGCTCGCACCGCCGCGTTCGAGCCGCTCACCGATGTTGCCGTCGATTTCCGGGTCACATCGCCCGACGGCCGGATCGAGTCGCTCCGCGGGGGCCCCGATTCCGCGCATCGCAGCGACGGCAGCAGCGGCAGCTACGTCGCAAACGCGCGCCCCGACCATGCCGGCGTTTTCAAAGTGTCCGCGGAGGTGCGGCGGGGAGCCACGCTCGTTGGAACGGCCAGCACGTCAGTGCTGGTCGGGGGCGCGGATCTCGAGATGACCGATCCGCGGCTGAATCGAGCGTTGCTCGAGCGGCTCGCCGCGCGGTCAGGTGGCCGGCTCCTGACCGACAACCAGGTGACGGAGCTGCCGGACCTCCTCAAAGGCGCCGTGCCGGATGCCGCGATGGTCGTTCGGCGCGATCTGTGGCACACGGGATGGTCGTTTGCGGCGATACTAGTCTTGCTTGGAGCGGAATGGATCCTGAGACGGGTGTGGGGACTTCGGTGAAACGCGGTTCAGGGTTCAGGGTTCACGGGTTCAGGGTTCAGGGTTCAGGGTTCAAGAATAAGAACACATGACCTACAGCGTGGCTTCCGGCGTTAGCCGGAAGTTCATACCCGTCCTCGGCGTCGCGACGCTCGTCGCGGTTCTGACGTCATCGCCTGGCGCGGCTGCGGCGGACGAGCGCTACGCGCTCATCGTCGCGGGCGCGAGCGGTGGCGAGGAGTACGCCACGCAGTACACGAGCTGGACGCGCGATCTTGCGGCCGTGCTGGTCGAGCGGATGAAGATCGACCGCGCGAACCTGAAGGTGCTGACCGACACGCCCGACCAGTCGGGCGCGTCCACCGCCGCCAACGTCCGCCAGCATCTCGGCACCATCCGGCGCGTCATGACGCGCGACGATCTCCTGTTCATCGTCCTCATCGGCCACGGCACTTACGATGGCGTCGACGCCAAGTTCAATTTGGTCGGAGCCGATCTGGAATCGGCGCAGTGGGCAGAGCTTGTCGCGGGACTGCCCGGCCGAGTCGTGGTCGTCAACACATCGTCGGCAAGCTTTCCGTTCATCGAGCGGCTGACCGGCGAGCGCCGTGTGGTCATCACTGCGACCGACTCGGTGGCGCAACGGTTTGACACGGTGTTTCCCGACTACTTCATCAAAGCCTTGAGGAGCGACGCGTCGGACATCGACAAGAACGATCGAATCTCGATCTGGGAGGCGTTCACCGCGGCGACCGGCGAAGTGAGGCGACACTACCAACGCCGCGGGCAGCTCTCCACTGAGCGGGCACTACTCGACGACAATGGCGACGGCGTCGGCCGGGACGCCGGCGGCAACGGCGAGGATGGGTCGCTGTCGAGCCACGTCTATCTCGATGCGCCACTCCCCGGCGCTCGGCCGACTGACGAGGTGTTGCTGAAGCTGCTGCAGAAGCGCGCGGCGCTCGAGGCTGACCTCGATGAGCTCAAGGTCCGCCGCGCTTTTCTCCAGCCGGCGGAGTATCAACAGGAGTTCGAACGCCTGATGATCGAGCTCGCGAGGATCAATCAGGACATTCGGAGACGGATTAAATCCTGACGGTTCATGGTTCAAGGTTCACGGTTCAAGGTTCGGAGTTCCCTGAACCCTGAACCCTGAACCTTGAACCCTGAACCTTGAACCATCAGTACTCCCACTCCCTCCGTTCCGCCGCTCGCCACAGCGCTCCCACGAACCCTCCGACTGCGAATCCGACGATGTGGGCCCAGAACGCGACCCCGCCTGCGGCGGCATCGGCGCCAAGCGAGCCGACGCCACTGAAGAACTGCATCAGGAACCAGATCCCCAGGAAGAAGATCGCGGGAATCTCGATGAGGTCCATGAAGAACACGATAAACACGGCCGTCAGCACGCGCGACTGTGGAAAGAACACGAAGTAGGCGCCCATCACGCCCGCGATCGCGCCGCTGGCGCCAACCATCGGCAGAGAAGACAGTGGGCTCGTTGCCATCTGGCCGAGGGCCGCCGAAGCCCCGCAGCCGAGATAGAAGATCGCGAACCGCCAGTGCCCGAGGCGGTCTTCCACGTTGTCGCCAAAAATCCACAGATACAACACGTTGCCCAGAAAGTGCAGCCAGCCGCCATGCAGAAACAGGCTGGTCACGAGTGTGACCAGCGAAAAGTGCGCCGGGACGACGCCGTAGCTCTGCACCAGCGACTGCAGCTGCCGATCGTCCAGCGTGAGCTCGTAAAGGAACACGAGCGCGTTGGTCGCGATGAGCGTGATGGTAACGACGGGAGTGGTGCGGGACGGAATGACGTCGGTGACCGGAAACACTTTGTTCGGAGTATAGCTTTCACGCCGGTTCAAGGTTCAAGGCTCACGGTTCAAGGTTCGGAGAACGCTAGTGCAGTGCTGTGAGCAACTGTGAACCCTGAACCTGAACGCTGAACCTTGAACCGTGACCCTGGACCCTGAACCCTGAACCCTGAACCCTGAACCCTGAACCCTGAACCCTGAACCCTGAACCCTGAACCAGTTCCCCGTATACTGGAAAGTGAGATGACTGCGTCCAGGTGCGGCATGTTGGCGCGAGGGCTGCTCGCGGCGTACATACTGGCCTCCGCACTCCTGCCCCTGGCGCACCACGACGTTCTCTGTCATCTCAAGTCCTCGACCCACTGCACGACCTGTGTCGTCGCCTCGACAGGGGAAACTGCGGGCGGGGCAGCGGCGCTCGACGGCATCGGCCTGCGAGATGCCGGCCGCGCCTTCCTGCTCTCTGCCGACCGCCGCCCCTCCGCGCCGCTCCGAGGATCGTCCGGACGATCGCCACCCGTCTTCGGCTGATTCGCCGTTTCCCAAAACAATCCGGACCGCGTCCGGGCAAATCCGTTCGCCGTTTTCAGGCGCGAGTCCTGTTTCCGATCTCAGGAGGTACAGGTGGCAGTGACGTCTTCGTTCGTTAGGGCCGCGCGCATCTTGATGTGCGCTGGTGGTGTGGTAGCGGTGTCGTTTCCGGCCGCCGCGCAGACGTCGGCGCCGCAGGCACAGGAGGTGCGGGCGGAGCTCGACAAGCTCAAGAAAGAATTCGAGGCGGTGCGCGACGACTACGCCGCGAAGCTCGCGGCGCTCGAAGCGAAGCTGACGGCAATGGGGGCGCCGGCGGCCCCGGCCGCGCCAGCCCAGGCGGCCGTACCGGTCGAAGCGCAGGTCCCGGCCGGCGCGGCAGGAGCCGGTGGCCCGACGGGCGCGCTTCCGGTCTACGGCAGCACGAGCGCGCTCTCGAAGATCTTCAACCCCGACATCGCCGTGATTGGGAACTTCGTCGGGGCGGCCGGGGAGAACTCCGTCAACCCGAGCCCGGCGCTGGCGCTCGATGAAGCCGAGGCCTCGTTCCAGGCGGTTGTCGATCCCTATGCGCGCGCCGACTTCTTTCTCGCCTTTTCACCCGAGGGCGTGGAGATCGAGGAAGGGTTCCTGACCCTCACCTCGCTTCCCGGTGGGCTGCTCGCCAAGGTCGGCATCCTCAAGGAGCAGGTCGGCAAAGTGAACACGCTCCACGCGCATTCGCTGCCATGGGTCGACGAACCCTTGATGATTCAAAACCTGTTCGGTGGAGATGAAGGACTGGCGGACGCGGGCATCTCGGTGTCGAAGTTGATCCTCAACCCCTTCATGTTCCTCGAGGCCTTTGGTGAGGTCTATCAGGGCAACTCGGCCCTGTTCACGTCGTACAAACCAAGCGACGTGAGCTGGGCAGGGCGCCTTCGCGGCTATCGCGACGTGACTGAATCGACCAACGTCGACGTGGGCGGGTCGGTCGCGTACGGCCACAACGACGCGGGGCCGGATTTCACCACGCGGCTGGTCGGGATTGACGCGACGTTCCGGTATCGTCCGCTGCGTCGTGCCATCTATCGGCGGTTCCAGGGACGCACCGAGCTTTTCTGGAGCCGCCGCGGTCAGGAAGGCGGTAACGTCGACGCCTTCGGCATGTATGCGAGCGGCGAGTATCAGTTCGCGAGGCGGTGGTTCGGCGGCGCCCGCTACGACTGGTCCGAACGCGCCGACGACTCGTCGCTCGTCGACAAGGGGCCATCGCTCACGCTGACGTTCTGGCCGAGCGAGTTCAGCCAGATCCGCGGCCAGTACCGCCGAACCGGGTACGCCGAGGGCGTGACGGCAAACGAAGCCCTGTTCCAGTTTCTTTTCTCAATCGGCGCCCACGGGGCGCATGTATTTTGAGTCGGCGGTCGGCAGTCGGTAGTCGTCAGTCGCAGTCGGCAGTCGGAGTCGGCAGTCCGAGTCGGCAGTCGGAGTAAGGAGCCATACCGACAGAAACCGAACGTGCCCCACGCAGGCTGTGGCTTCTAAATTCCGGCACGAGCGAAGCGAGTGCTGGCAGGTCGTGGGGGTGGGGCCCCACGACAAACTGAAAACAGATAACCATGAAGCAACTAATACTGGCATTCATCGCCGTTTTCACCGCCCTGTCATCAAGCGCCCACGCCCGCGCGGGCATCAACATCATCACGTCAACCGAGGATCTGGCCGCGCTCGTCAAGGAGGTCGGCGGCGACAAGGTGTCGGTCGAGGCGCTGGCGAAGGGCTACCAGGATCCACATTTCGTCGAGGCAAAGCCCAGCTTCGTCATCAAGCTCCACAATGCCGACCTTCTCGTCGTCGTCGGCCGTGAGCTCGAAGTGGGATGGCTGCCGCCGCTCATCACGCAGAGCCGCAACCCGAAGATCCAGCCCGGCGGTCAGGCGTACCTCGATGCCTCGTTGTCGGCCCGGATTCTCGACATGCCCACAGGTCAAGTAACGCGCGCGATGGGCGACGTCCACCCGCTTGGCAATCCGCACTACTGGCTCGACCCTCGCAACGGCCGGCTGATGGCCAAGGCGATCCAGGACAAGCTGACTTCGCTCAGCGCTGCCGACTCGGCGTACTTCGCCAGCCGGTATGCCGACTTCGATCGGCGCCTGGCCGAAGGGGAGAAGCGCTGGCAGGCCGCGATGGCTCCGTATAAAGGCCTGAAGATCGTGACCTATCACCGCTCGTGGCCGAACTTTGCCGAGGTGTTCGGCCTCGACGTGATCGGCTACGTCGAGCCCAAGCCCGGCATTCCTCCGTCGCCAGCGCACCAGCTCGAGCTCACGCAGGAGATCAAGCGCCAGGGGATCAAGATCATCCTGGTCGAGCCGTATTTCGACCTTCAGACGCCAAACAAGATCGCGCGCGACACCGGCGCGAAGGTGCTCGTGATGCCGCCTTCGGTGGGCGGTGTCAGGGAGGTCCAGACCTACCTGCAGCTCTTCGACTATGACGTCAACCTGCTGGTGACGGCCATCAAAGAGACGGGCGCGACACGGTAATGGGCGATCTGACCGCGCTCCAAATCGCCGAGTTCCTGGCGGCGCCGTTTGCCGCCAGCCTCATCCTGACCGGCATCCACGCCTATCTGGGCGTTCATGTCGTCGAGCGGGGCGTCATTTTCGTGGATCTCTCGCTCGCGCAGATCGCCGCGCTCGGCGCGACGATCGCCATGCTGATGCCATTCTCCGACGGCGATCCGCACTCGCGATCGGTCTACTGGGTCAGCCTCGCCTTCACATTCATCGGCGCCGCGATCTTTTCGTTCGTCCGAACCAAGCACGCACGCATCCCCCAGGAGGCGATCATCGGCATCTCGTACGCGGTCGCATCGGCCGCGGCAATTCTCGCGATGAGCAAGTCGACATCGCAGGCCGAGCACCTCAAGGACATGCTGGTCGGCAACATCATCGCGGTGTCCTGGCACGACGTGTTCAAGACCGCCGGGTTGTACGGCGCGGTTGGCCTCTTTCACTACGTCTATCGCAAGCCCTTCCTGGCGATCTCCATGAGCCACGAGCACGCCGAGGCCACTGGCCTCAACGTCCGGCTCTGGGACTTCCTGTTCTACGCGTCGTTCGGATTCGTCGTGACCTCATCGGTCTCGATCGCCGGCGTGCTGCTGGTGTTCTGTTACCTGATTGTCCCGTCCGTGGCCGCGATGCTCTACGCGGAGAGCATCGGCCGGCGTCTCGCCATCGGCTGGACGATGGGCACGATTGTGTCGGCGCTTGGCGTGTATCTGTCGCTCGTCCTCGATCTGCCGACTGGGGCGACGATCGTCTGTACGTTCGGGCTGGTGCTCGTCCTGATGGCCGCGGCACGGCCGTTGATTAGAAGGCTGAAGCACTCTCTGTGAGGAAGTGAGAACTGGAAAACGGGTAAAGTTAGAGCGATGCAGTGCCGTCAGTGTGGGACCGAGATCGCCGACAAGGCGATCGTCTGCTTTCGATGTGGAGCCGGGACGACTGATCCGGTTCGGAAGGCCGTTCCGGTCAAGCCGCGAGGAAATCCGTTCGTCTCGGCAGGGGTGCTCATCGTGCTCGTGCTGATGGCGCTTTACATGGGGCAGGCGGCACGGACAGCCGCGAACCCCGAACTCCCGCAACTTGCCGCCGGCCTGGCGCTCGGCGCGGCCGTCGTAGTTCTACTGCTCCGCATTCTTCGCCGGCGCTGAGGTTTTGGGCCAGATTCGCCGACTCCCGTTGCGAAACAGCAAAAAGTGCAATAATTTCTGATCCCATGTCCGATGCCCGCCTCGAGGTGACAGACGCGTTGGGCCGGCGCATCGTCCCGATCTCGAAAGGACATTTCGAAATCGGGCGGCGCGAAACCAACGATCTCCGGCTTGCCGGCAGCGAAGTGTCACGCGACCACGCCGAGATCGACTCTCAGGACAACCAGTTCCTGATTCGCGACAAGAACTCCCGTTACGGCACCTACGTCAATGGCGAGCAGGTCAGCGAGCGTCCGCTCGTCCATGGCGACCGCATCCGTCTTGGCCGCAGTGGCGGTGCCGAGATGGTCTTCCTGCTCGCCGACAGCGCCCCGGCACAAGACAAGGCTACGACGACGGCGATTGGCGACCTTCGCCAGATTGCCGCGCTGCTCGAGGGCTTGCGCGCGCTCGGCTCGGGACGCGTCCTCGACGACGTGCTGGCGCTGGTGCTCGACTCGGCGATCGAGGTGAGCGGCGCCGAGCGCGGCTTCATCATGCTGGCGGCGTCGACCGACGAGCTCGAGTTCAAAATGGCACGTTCGCGCGGCCGTAACTCGATTCCCGGTGGCAGCTTTGCCACGAGCCGCAAGATCCCGGAGGAAGTCTTCCGCACTGGCGAGCCAAGGATTGTCGCCGACCTCCTCGACGGCGATCTCGCGAACGTCCACATGGGCACGGTCGCGCTCGGCATCCGCAACGTGCTCTGTGTCCCACTACGGCTGGTCCGATATCTCGATCGCGCCGAGGCCGTCGGCGAGGAACGCCGCATCGGCGTCCTTTACCTCGACAGCCGCGAGAAAGGCTCGCTCCTGTCCAACTCCACGCGCGCCGCCCTCGAAACGCTCGCGACGGAGGCTGCCGTCGCCATCGAAAACGCGCGGCTCTATCGCGAAACGATGGAGAAAGCGCGGATGGAACAGGAAATGCGGATTGCGGCTGAGATCCAGCAGGCACTGCTGCCGAAAGCCGGCCGTTCCGGCGCCTACTTCCGCGCCGCTGCCGCGTCGCTTCCGTGCCGGTCAATCGGCGGCGATTTCTACGACTACGTCGACCTCTCGGACGGCTCATTCGGATTTGCGCTGGGCGATGTCGCCGGCAAGGGGCCGCCCGCGGCCCTGCTGAGCGCGATGATGCAGGGCATGTTCGCCGCGCAAGCCGCCGGCAGCGACTCTCCGTCGCGCACGATTCGCAAGGTGAACCTCGCGCTCTATCGCCGCGGCATCGAATCCCGATTCGTGACGCTCATGTACGGGTCGCTCTTCGCGAACGGCCAGCTACTGTACTGCAACGCCGGGCACAACCCGCCGCTGGTGGTCGGCAAGAACGGGTTCCGCCGGCTGGAATGCGGTGGCCCGATCGTCGGGTTGTTCGAGAGCGCGAACTACGAAGAGGAAACGGTGACGTTGTCACCCGGCGACTGGCTGATCGTCTTCAGCGACGGTGTGTCGGAGGCCTTGTCGGCCAGCGGGGAGGAATACGGCGAGGGCCGGATCCTGGCGGTCGTCCAGCGCAACCTGGCCCGCGAGCCGCAGCAGCTCCTCGAGGCGGTGTTCAGCGACGTCCGTGAGTTCGCCAAGGGCGCCCCGCAGAACGACGACATCACCGCGATGGTGCTGCGCTACGGATCATGACCGGGCTCGGACGGCGTGAACGGATCGCCGTCTGCCTCTGGCTCGCGGTCGCCGTCGTCGCCTGGAACGGACTCTACGACCTGCTGCTCGCGCGCAGCACTCAGACCTACCTGTTCAGGCAGGCCTTGCACCAGGCCGGCCGTGGACCGTGGCTCGACCTGACGTCGGCGATGGACGTGGCCGTCCGCGATGCGGCCTGGGTGTCGACGCTTTGGGCCAGCATCCTGCTCCTCGCCGGCCTGATCACGATTCGCCTCATGTGGAACCGCCGTTCGCCATGCACCCCCTGATCTACGACTGGAACGCGACTGGCGCTCCCGCGCCGGCGACCGTGCTCCTCGACGACGAGACGTTGAGGGATGGACTGCAGTCGCCGTCAGTGAAATGTCCGACGATCGAAGAGAAGCTGCGGATTCTGCATCTCATCGACGCGCTGGGGATCGACACGGCGGACCTCGGCTTGCCCGGGGCAGGTCCGCACGTCGTTCGCGACGTCGAACGCCTGGCGCGCGAGATCGTCGACCAGCGGCTGGGCCTGGCGGTCAACTGCGCGGCGCGGACGCTCGTCGCCGATATCAAGCCGATCGTCGAGATCTCGCAGCGGGTCGGGATTCCGATTGAATGCGGCGCGTTCATCGGATCGAGCCCGCTGCGACAGTACGCCGAAGGGTGGGGAATCGATCAGCTCCTCAAACTGACGGAAGAGTCGATTGGCTTCGCGGTTCGCGAAGGCCTGCCGGTCCTCTATGTAACCGAAGACACGACGCGCGCCGATCCCGAGACGTTGCGGCGGCTCTATTCGACGGCGATTCGCGCAGGCGCGACCCGGGTGTGCATTGCCGATACCGTCGGCCACGCGACGCCGGCGGGCGCCGCCGCGGTCGTCCGCTTCGTCGCGACCGTGGTCGAGGAGTGCGGCGGCGGCGTCGGGATCGACTGGCACGGCCATCGCGACCGGGACCTCGCCGTCATCAACTCGCTTGCGGCGCTCGAGGCCGGGGCGACGCGGCTCCACGGCGCGGGCATCGGGATCGGCGAGCGCGTCGGCAATACGCCGATGGACATGCTGCTCGTCAACCTCGTGCTGATGGGCTACATCGAGCGCGACCTCGCCGCCCTCGTCGAGTACTGCGAGGCCGTCTCGACTGCGACCGGCGTCGCGATTCCGCCGAACTATCCTGTTGTTGGACGCGACGCGTTCCGGACGGCCACGGGCGTCCACGCCGCGGCCGTGATCAAGGCCTTCCGGAAAAAGGATCAGGCGCTCGTAGATGCCGTCTATTCCGGAGTGCCGGCGAGCCTGGTCGGGCGCCAGCAGGAAATCGAGATTGGTCCGATGTCCGGCAAGTCGAACGTGGTGTTCTGGCTCGAGAAGCGCGGCCTGCCGGTCACCGATGACCTCGTCGAGCGGATTTTTGCGAAGGCCAAGGCGTCGACGGCGGTGCTCGAGGAAGCCGAGATCCGCGCGCTCTGTTTCTAGGCCCCTGAGTCCTATTCGCACTCCTCCCTGCCAAAAGCCTTCTACCGCAGAGGACGCAGAGACTTTTTGTCTTCTCTGCCTCCTCGGCGTCTTGCGGTGAAAGGCTTTTGTACGAGGCGGACGACGGGTGGCTGTCGCTACGTTGTACTACGTAGTGTCCGGCTTTAGCCGGGCTTCATTGAGTCTCCCTGACCAGCCTCCGCTAAAGCTACGGCGGTCCGCCGAAGCCTTGGCGAAGGCGGAGGGCGGACCCCACGACATGTGAAAACTGCTCTACGGCTTGAGCAACCGCGCTTCGATCGCCGGGAGCGCCGCCAGGAGCACGTCGCCGACGGCCTGTAGGGATTGCGCGGAGACTTTGTCGAGGGTGTCTCCGGCTGTGTGCCAGGCCGGGTAGTCGAGGTCGATGATGTCGACGGCCGGCACGCCCGCCTGAAGGAACGGCAGGTGGTCATCTTCGATTGCCGTCTCGCGGTCCAGGAACTCGCGCCGCCCGAGCCGTCGTGCCGCCGCCCAGATGATGTCGGTCAGCCAGGCTGTGGAGTTGGACTCGCGGGAGATCGCGAGGTCGCGATCGCCGATCATGTCGACCAGGACGAGCGCGCGGATCTGTCCGAGCGCTTCGGCCTTGCGAGCGGCATCGACGTAGTATCGGCTCCCATAGGTGTGATCGGTCCCCTGCCATTCGACGACTGCTTCCTCGCCGTCGAGGAAGAGGAGCTCGATTGGCCGCGCGTTGGCGCGCGGCTTGAGCACGCGCGCCATCTCGATGAGGAACGCGGTGCTCGAACCGGCGTCGTTGGCGCCCACGAATTTGAAATCCTGGAACCGTTTCGTGTCGTAGTGGCCGGCGATGATGAGGCGGTCGGGTCCGGGCGTGGCGCCGGGAATGGTGGCGCGGAGGTTCACCATTTCCACCGGGCCAGCCGGCGTCGTGGCCTCGAACCGCTGTTCGTCGACCGTAACGCCGATTGTCTTGAGTTGAGTCGTGATGTAGTCGCGCGCCTGACGCGCGCCGGCCGTTCCGGCGACGCGCGGGCCGATGTCGACCAGGCGCCGGACGTGCTCGAAGGCACGCGCGCCGTCAAACGACGGCGCGGCCGCCGAGGGTGTTTGCGCCCGGACGCAGCCCAGGCCGGCGACCAGAGCGATCGCGACGGCGAGCGCTGAGATGACGGGCACTGCGAAGTTACTTCGGCGTGTCAGGCCTGGCATGGGCGTGTGGAACGCTCAGCGCGGCCGGTCAGCGCCGCTTTTCGCGCGCGACGTAGTCCCGTTTGGCCGGTCCGATGTAAATCTGCCTGGGCCGCGCGATCTTCTGGTCGGGGTCGAGGAGCATCTCCTCATACTGTGCGACCCAGCCTGCCGTGCGCGGCATGGCGAAGAGCACGGGGAACATGTCGACTGGAAAGCCCATCGCCTGATAGATCAGCCCGGAGTAGAAGTCCACGTTCGGATAGAGCTTCCGGGCCACGAAGTATTCGTCTTCGAGCGCGATTCGTTCGAGCTCCAGAGCGATCTCGAGCAACGGGTTCTTGCCGGTGACCTCGAACACCAGATCGGCGATCCGCTTGATGATGGCCGCACGCGGGTCGTAGGACTTGTAGACACGGTGACCGAACCCCATCAGCCGGCCGTCTCCACCCTTGACCCGCTTGATGAAGGCCGGCACGTTCTTGAGCGAGCCGATCTCGGTCAGCATCCGCAGGACGGCCTCGTTCGCGCCCCCGTGGAGCGGGCCGTACAGGGCCGCCGCGGCGCCGGCCAGTGACGAGTACGGGTCGGCGTGCGAGCTGCCGATGTTTCGCATCGTGCTGGTGCTGCAATTCTGCTCGTGATCGGCGTGCAGGATGAACAGGACGTCGAGCGCACGCTCGAGCACCGGGCTCACCGTGTATTTCGTCTCGGTCATCCTGAACAGCATGTTCAGGAAGTTGCCGGCGTAGCTCAGGTCGTTGTCGGGCAGGTTGTAGGGCCGTCCGATCGAATGCCGGTAGGCATACGCGGCAATCGTCGGGACCTTGGCAATCAGTCGGATCGTCTGCAGCCGCCGGGACTCGCTCGAGAAGATGTTCTTGGCGTCGAGGTAGAAGGTCGACAGTGCACCGACCGTGCTGATGAACATCCCCATCGGATGCGCGTCGTACTGGAAACCTTCCATCAGCTTGTGGATGTTGGTGTGCAGCATCGTGTGCTGCGTGATGTCGCGCGTCCATTGCTGGTGCTCAGCTTCAGTGGGCAGCTCGCCGAACAGGATGAGAAAGGCGGTCTCGAGAAAGTCGCTGCGTTCGGCCAGCTGCTCGATCGGATAGCCCCGATAGAGGAGGACTCCCTTATCGCCGTCGATGTAGGTAATCCGGCTGCGGCACGAGGCGGTGTTCATGAACGCCGGGTCGTAGGTCATCATCCCGAACTCGTCGGGGACGACCTTGATCTGGCGCAGGTCCATGGCCCGAATCGTACCGTCCTGAATAGGAATCTCGGTACTGCTTGCCGGTACGGTTGTCGGTAATTGTCAGCGTGTCGGCCATGCGCGATATCTGTCCGGTCGCGTTACTGGAGATCGTCTTCGGGCTCGTCATCTCTTGGTTGGTCCATCACGGGCTCGTCCGGCACGCGGTAGTCCTCGTTGAGCCAGCGGCCCAAGTCTGCCATCCGGCACCGTTCGCTGCAGAAGGGCCGCCACGCCGGATCGATCCGCTGGCGCCGGCAGTAGACGCAGAGGGATTCGGACTCCGCCAAACGCGGCCATTGTATCAATCGGCGGGGGGAAATGCAGAAAACGGCTCAGGGCTCAAGGCTCAAGCAAAACCCTCGAGTAAGCTCTCGAAGATCTTGCCTGAGCCGTGAGCCCTGAGCCTTGAGCCGAGCACTTACGCCTCGACTTCGCCTGCGTGGTGCCGCACGTCCCGGGCCGACACCATGAAGATGACGTCTTCGGCGACGTTGGTGGCATGGTCGCCGATCCGCTCGAGGTGGCGTGAGATGAGGATCAAGTCGAGCGACGGCTCGATCGTGTGCGTGTCCTGGAGCATGTAGGTCAGGAGCTCGCGAAAGACCTGCGTCTTCAGCGCATCGAGCGTGTCGTCCTCGTTGAGGACGCTCTGGGCGAGGTCGAGATCGCGTCGCACGAACGCATCGAGGGCGTTGCGCAGCATCCGCTGCGCGATGTCGGCCATGCGCGGGATGTCGATGAGCTCCTTGACGGGCGGGTGCCGCATGTAACGCCGCACCGCCTCGGCGATGTTGATCGCCAGGTCGCCGACGCGCTCGAGGTCGGTGTTGATCTTGACGGCGGCGACAATCGCCCGCAAGTCAACGGCCATCGGCTGATGCAGGGCCAGCAGCTTGAAACACCGGCTGTCAATCTCGATGTGCAGCTGATTGATCGGGCCGTCGCCGGCCAGCACGCGATCGATAATCGGAGCGTCACGCTGGACCAGACCCTTGACGGCGGAACGCACGCGGTCCTCCGCGAGGCCCCCCATTTCGAGCAGGCGCGTCTTGAGCTGTTCGAGCTCTTCCTGAAAGTGCGGAACGATGCGATCGGGCATGGTCAGTAGCTTCCAGCTTCCAGCTTCCAGCTTCCAGCTCCTTCCCGCTCGCCGTTCCAAGTCTCAGCCGTGATAGCCCGAGCTGGGAGCTGGCAGCTGGAAGCTCGCAGCTGCTATCCAAATCTCCCGGTCACGTAGTCTTCGGTGAGCTTTTCCGCCGGGTTGGTAAAGATGCGGTCGGTCGGGCCGTGCTCGATGAGACGGCCCAGCCAGAAAAACGCCGTGCGGTCCGAGACGCGGGCCGCCTGCTGCATGTTGTGCGTCACGATCACAATCGTGTACTGCGTTTTGAGCTGATAGATCAACTCTTCGATACGCTGGGTGGCGATCGGGTCGAGTGCCGACGCCGGCTCGTCCATCAGCACGATGTCTGGTTTGATGGCCAACGCCCGCGCGATGCACAGCCGCTGCTGCTGGCCGCCGGAGAGCGCATTGGCCGAATCGTGAAGGCGGTCCTTGACTTCGTCCCAGATCGCCGCCTGCTTCAGGCTCTCCTCAACACGTCCATGCAAGTCGGACCGATTGGCCGCGAGGCCATTGATCCGCAACCCATACGCGACGTTGTCGAAGATCGACTTCGGGAACGGATTCGACTTCTGAAACACCATCCCCACTCGACGGCGCAACGCCACGACGTCGGTGCCGGGGCGGTAGATATCGTCGCCGTCGATGAGCACGCGTCCCTCGACCCGCGTCCCCGCGATGATGTCGTTCATCCGGTTGAGCGTTCTCAGAAACGTGCTCTTGCCACAGCCCGATGGGCCGATGAACGCGGTGACCAGTTTTGCCGGGATGGCGATGCTGATATCCTCCAGCGCCCGTTTCGCCCCGTAGAAGAAATTCAGAGCCTGAACGTCGATCGACACCGGATGGTCCACCGTCTGCTGGGACGGGGTCCTCACGGTGACGGTCAACGATGGGGGAGTGGTCTGCACGACCGTTGCGCCAGGGGTCAGTCCGGAAGCCATACCAACCCGGTTAGCCTATCCCGGGCCAGTTTCCGCGCAATTTCGCTGGTGTAAATTTCGTGTAAACAGCCCGCGACTATGGCGTGGTGGGGACGGTCGCCGGCGTGCTCTCAACGCGGCTGCTGTCGTTTTCGGCCAGGAACGCGCCGATCTGGCGACGCAGTTCGTCCTGGATGACGTCGACTTTCCTCCGCGCGTCGAGGACTCGGAAGCCGAACTCGTCCGACATCGAGGAATACTCCTTGCAGGAGCGCCTTCTGATAGGCACGGAAGCTCTCGTAGATGTCGTCGCCGAGCTTCATGTCCATGCCGGATTCCCAGTAGTCCATGCCGCGAGCCTGGAGGACGCGGCGGATGAGCGTCTTCTCGTCGATTTTCAGGTAGAAGACCAGGTGCGGCGCAATCGCAAAGCCGTACAGGTTGCGGATCCAGGTCCGGTCGACGCCGCGCACGCCGGCGCGCGCCATCGCCGTGTAGATGTAGCGATCCGACAGGACGATGAAGCCGGCCTTCAGGGCTGGAACGATCTCCTTCTCGAGGCGATCCGCGAAGTCGGTGGCGTAGAGCAGGACGAAGGTGAGTTTGTTCAGCGTATTGCTCGACTTGGCGAGCTCGATCGTCGGCTGCATCAGTTCCGAGCGCGTCCACCCGGTTTCGATGACGCCATACCCTTGCACTTCGAGCCATTCGCGAAGGAGCGTGATCTGGGTGGATCGGCCGACGCCGTCGGTCCCCTCGATCGCGATGATTTTGCCCGGATAGCCTTCGATCGGCAGATAAGGGATCGCGTTGCCATAGTAGCTGCCGGGCTTGGCGCCGCCATTGGCGCCGGGCTCAGGCAAGCTCATCGAGCTCGTCATTCGTGTCCTCGATCGCGAGATGCTGAGAAACGATTTTGCGGAAGGTTCGTTGCTGCTCCGTGATGCTCCCGCTTGCAGTGATGACGCTCAGCTCGAACTCGTCAACGATCCGATCATATTCCTCGAGCACCTTGCCCTGGAACATTTTGAAGCTCTCGACGGCGTTGTTGCTCCAGCCCATGTCCATGCCGGCCTCGTAGAACTTCAGCTTGACGCGCCGCGCCAGAAGCCGATCGGCAGACACCTCGATCGGCACGCGAAAGTACACCGCGAGGTCAGGCCTGACGGCGAAGCTGTAAAGCTCCCGCACCCAGCGGCGATCGACCCCGCGCGCCGCGTCGCGCGAAAACGCCGTGTAGGCGTAGCGATCGGCCAGCACGATCATCCCGGCCTTGAGCGGCGGGATGATGTTGTAGAGCAACCGGTCGGCGAAGTCGGTGGCGTGCAGCAGGCTGAACGTCATCGGCGTCAGCGAGTTCTTCTTCTTCCCCGACTTGGTCGCGGCCTTGACGAGCGCCGACGAGTTCCACTCGGTGACGAACACCGGGTGGCCAGCGGAGCTAAGCCACTTCGCCAGCAGCGCCAGCTGCGTTGTCTTTCCGGACCCGTCGATGCCTTCGACCACGAACAGTTTTCCCGGGTACTCGTGGCGCGTCGTCAGGTTGTTGAGCATGAGCGTTGTCTGAAGAGTGGCTGGTCGTGTCGGCCACCTGTCCTTTGTAGTCGCTGCCGGCGACCTCGAAGCGGATCGGTTTACCGAGAATCCCTTCGAGGGGGGAGACGTGACGGTGCGCGGCCCACAGCTCGAGCTCCGCGTCGCCGGTCGCGCGGAGACGGGCCAGGTAGTCGTCGCCGCGTGGGTAGAGATCGATGCCCGCGAGCGCCTGGGCGTGGCTGCGGTCGAGGCCTTCGGCGAGCCGTACCATCGCCGACAGGATCTTGACCGTTTTCCTCACCGACCCCTTCAAGTCGCCATAGCCGTCATGCGCCTTTTTCGGCGTCGCCTGGCGGTGGTAGCGCGCGATGAGGGCGATGACTTCGATTTCCTGCGGATCGAACCCGCGCAGATCGCCGTTCTTGATCAGATAGTACGAATGCCGATGGTGACGTTCGTAGCTGATATGCACGCCGACGTCGTGGAGGAGCGCGCCGTACTCGAGCCATTCCCGCTCGCGGTCAGACAGCCCGTGGACGCTCCGCGTCTGATCGAAGATATTCAGGGCGAGCCTCGCCACCTGCTGGGCGTGCTCGGACCAGTACCCGCAGCGTTCGCCGAGCTCGACGATGCTGCGCCGCCTGACGTCGGGGTAGCGTTCGACCTTGCGAATGCGGGCGCTGTTGCGGCGGATGTAGTCGAGCACGATGCCCTCGCGCAGGGCGAGGTCGCAGAGCGTGAACGCGTCGGTGCCGAGGCGGCGGATGATTGTATCGAAGAGCACCGATCCGGCGACCGACAGGTCAGCGCGGCGGGGATCCATCCCGGGCGTCGCGAGCCGCTCTTTGATGTCCGATTCCACCAGGTGCTTGCGAAGACGATGGAGCGCCTTCGCGCTGACCTTGAGATTGCGCACATCCTCGGGTGGCTCGCCGTCGTCGGTCGCCGCCATCAGGCCAAGGCTCAGGATCGTGCCCGATGTGCCGATCACGCGATCGAAGCCCTTGCCGGCGATCTGGTCGATGTAGCTGCCCATTTCCCGGTTGAGGTGCTTGATCAGGCGGCGCTCGTCGCCGCCGCTGAGCGGGTCGCTCTTCACGAACCGTTCGGTGAGTCGGATCACACCGACCTTGAAGCTGCGGCCGACGGTCAGATGTGTCGCTGATCCGAGCGTGATCTCGACGCTGCCGCCGCCGATATCGACAACGACGGCCGTGGTCGCGCCGATGTCGACGCCGTAGCCTGCGGCGAGATGGATGAGACGCGCTTCTTCGGTGCCGGAAATGACGCGGATGCGGATGCCGATCTGGCGGTCGACTTCGGCAATGAAGTCGCCGCCGTTGTCTGCCTCGCGGGTTGCGCTGGTCGCGCAGGCGACAATCTCGTCGACCTTGTGCGATTGCGCAATCCGCCGGAACTTCGACAGCGTTTGCAGCGCGGCGCTGATGGCGGTCGGCGTCAGGCTGCGGCCATCGAGACCGCCGGCGCCGAGCCGGACCATGTCCTTTTCTCGATCGATGACCTCGAACGACAGGTCCGGACGCACCTGGACCACGATCATGTGGATCGAGTTGGTGCCGATATCGATGGCGGCGATGCGCATGCGGGGCAGCTAGGCTGAGGTCACCGAAGGAGCTTGTTCCGTTACATAGCCGTTATATACTGGCGGAACCGGCCCGAGTTTTGCCGCTTTTATTGGCCGTTTTCTCCAAGTTGAGCCGTCATCCTACCATGAACCGTCGAATCTCTTCTGTCGCGAGCCGCCTGCTCGCGCGCCGCGCCGCGGCACTCAAGCGTCATCTCCCGCATGCGATCGACGGCGACACCCATAGTGTGCACCAGGCCCGGGTCGCGTCGCGACGTCTGCGGGAAGCGGTGCCGGTGTTGACAACGGGCATCAAGGGCACGAAAGGCCGCAAGGCGAGTGGCAAGATTCGGCGACTAACGGCGGCGCTCGGGGCCGTGCGCGAGCTCGACGTCACGATCGAGCTCCTCGACGAGCTCGTCGCCAACGAAACGCTGCCGCGTCCGGCGCTCGAAGCGGTCCGCGGCCGTGTCGTGGTCGAACGCGACGCGCACCGGGCCGCGATGCTCAAGCGTCTCGATCACGTGAACGTGTCAAAGCTCGATCGGCGGTTGGAAGGCATAGGGCAGGTGCTGTCCGAACCGGGCTCGGAAGGATGGCGCGACGCGCTTGGCGCGCGGCTCGTGAAGCGAGCCAAGGCGCTGGCGACGGCAATCGCGGCGGCCGGACACATGTATGCGCCGGAGCGACTGCACCAGGTGCGGATCGCGGCCAAGAAGCTCCGCTACGCGGCCGAACTCGCCTACGATGCCGGAGTGAAGTCGGCGTCCGCGCCGGTTCGGGCCGTCAAGCGCGCGCAGGACACGCTCGGTCGCCTTCATGATCTCCAGGTGCTCCAGTCGCATGTCGCCGCCGTCCAGGCGGAGCAGCCGTCGAACGGAACGCTGCCCGACGGTGGCCTCGACGTCATCAGTCGCGCGCTTGAAGACGAATGCCGGCATCTGCATGCCCGCTACGTGGCCGCGATTCCCCGGTTGAACGAGGTGGTTGACGCGATTCGCACGGTTGTCGTGCCGCAGCTGGCGCACCGGGCGCGTGCGCTCAAGATGACGCTCAAGGCGCGGCCCGCCGTACGGCGCGCGCCAGCGCGGCCAATCGCCCGCGCCGCTGGTCAGAGGTAAAGTCACGTATGGCGACGTTGGAGCTCTATCTGATTCGACACGGCGTAGCCGCCGTGCGCGGCGAAGACTACCCAGATGACTCCAAGCGGCCGCTGACGAGCGACGGTATCGCCCGACTGCGCAAGGAGGCCAAGGCCCTGAGCGCCCTCGACATTGGCTTCGATCAGATTCTGTCGAGTCCGCTCGTTCGGGCGCGACAGACGGCGGACGTCTTTGCCGAGGAGATGAAGTCGAAGCCGCCGATCGCCAACGCCGATGCGTTGACGCCGGCGGGATCTCCCGCGGGGGTGATTCAGGAGCTCGGCAAGCACATGCGCAAGGCCCGCATCGCGCTCGTCGGCCACGAGCCGAACATGGGTGAGCTCGCCGCGTTCCTCATCGGCGCCAAAGTGCCCCTGCCATTCAAAAAGGGCGCGATCTGCCGGATCGACTTCTCGGTCTTCCCGCCAAAGGGCAAGGGCCAACTCTGCTGGTTCATCACGCCCAAGATGCTCCGGAAACTCGTCTAGAACCACGGATAACACGGACTACACGGATCGGTAGCTTCCAGCGTCGATCGTCGTGTCCGGCTTTAGCCGGACCAGAACCGACCACTGCTCACGCGTAGTCGGTCGTGTGCCGCGACAGCAGGAAGTCCTGCGCGCTGAATCGGTCGACGGCGTCCGACCCGGCCGCCGCCCGGTACTCGCCATCAGGGCCGAGCACGGCGGCGCGGTCCGTGTCCCGCAAGTACGCTCCAAGCACCGTGTCCCGCACGTACTCGAGCAAGCTGGCATCGAGCAGCGGGCAGAGCACTTCGACCCGGCGATCAAGGTTGCGTTCCATGAGATCGGCGCTGCCGATGAACGCCTGCGGCTCGCCGCCATTCTCGAACGAGTAGATGCGCGAGTGTTCGAGGAACCGGCCGACGATCGAGCGCACGGTGACCCGTTCGCTTACGCCCGCGATCCCCGGGCGCAGGCAGCAGATGCCGCGGACGATCAGATCGACGCGGACCCCGGCTTGCGAGGCGCGGTAGAGCTCCTGGATGATTCCGGGATCGGTGATGCTGTTCACCTTGATCACGATCCTCGCGGGCCGGCCTTCCGACGCATGCACGCGCTCGCGCTCAATCACGTCCGTCAGGCGCCGCCGGAGGCTCACCGGGGCGACGAGGAGTTCCTGATAGTCCGTCATCCCCGAGTAGCCAGTCAGGTAGTTGAAGACGTTGGTGACGTCGTCGACGATCGTCGGCCGGGCCGTGACGAGGCCCAGATCCGTGTAGACGCGTGACGTCGACGCGTTGTAGTTGCCGGTGCCGATGTGCGCGTAGCGCCGGATGCCATCCGGTTCCTTCCGGATCACCAGGCACAACTTGCAGTGCGTCTTCAGGTTGACGAGGCCGTAGACGACGTGCACGCCCGCCGCTTCGAGCCGGGTCGCCCAGGTGATGTTGTTGCGCTCGTCGAAGCGCGCCTTGAGCTCGACGAGCACCGCGACCTGCTTGCCGGCCTCGGCCGCTTCCTCGAGCAAGTCGATCAGCGGCGAGTCGTGGCCGATGCGATAGAGCGTCAGCTTGATCGTCACGACGTGAGGGTCGCGGACCGCGGCCCTCAGAAACGTCTCGACCGACAGGAACGAATCGAACGGGTGATGCAGCATGTAGTCGCGGTGCCGGACGAGCTCGAAGACCTCGTCGACGTCGTTGCGTCCCCAGACGATCCGCGGCGCGAATCCCGCATCTTTGAGCTCCGGCCGGTGCAGCGCCGACGAGCTCCATCCAATCGCCGAATCCCAGCCGGTGCGACGTGCGGACCAGCACCTCATCGTCGATTTCGAAATTCTCGACGAGGATGTCGAGCACGCGTCGCGGCATCCGCTCTTCGACCTGCAGCAAGGACGGTGCACCATGTCGGAGTTGCCGCAAGCCCTGATCGATGGTTTCCAGGAGATCGTCGGCCTCGTCCTCCTCGATCACCATGTCGGTGTCGCGAATCACCCGGAACACGTGCGCGCTCTTGATGCTCGTGCCCGGGAAGAGCGCCTCGACGTTCGCGCACACGACGTCCTCGATGAACACGAACGCCACGCCGCCGGCGGCGAACTTCGCCGGCAGCTGGAGAAAGCGTGGCAGCACCGGTGGCAGCTTGATGCGCGCGAACTTGGTCCGGCCTTCATGCTTGACCGCCACCGCGAGGTTCTTGCTCCGGTTGGAGATGTGCGGGAAGGGGTGGCCGGGGTCGAACGCGAGCGGTGTCAGCACCGGTGCGATCTCGCGTTGAAAATAGCCGGCCAGGAACGCCGACAGCTCCTCCGAGTACTCAGTCGGCTCCAGGAACTTGATGCCGTGGGCCGCGAGCTCGGGGCGCAGCGCATCGGTCCAGCATCTGGCCTGCTGATCGAGCATCTGCCGCGCCCGCGCTCGAACCAGCGACAGCTGCTGCTCGGTCGTCAGGCCGTCGGGCGAGACGTGCTCGCGCTGGGTCCGCATCTGTTTCTGCAAGACGGCAACGCGAATCATGAAGAACTCGTCGAGATTGGTCCCGACGATGGCGAGGAACTTGACGCGTTCGAGCAAGGGATGGCGTCGATCCCGCGCCTGGTCGAGGACGCGCTCGTTGAATGCCAGCCAACTGAGCTCACGATTGAGATAAAGCGAAGGGGAGTCGAGGGACGTGGCAGTCGCGATCACGGTAGGCCAGTTGTACTGGCCTGCCGTGACTGTCACGTAACGGCAACGTAACGGAGACGTGACGCAGCGAACTGCAGAAGCAGTCGCTCAGCCCGCCAGCTCGCGCCGGACCAACCGCCCCATACTCTGTGCCGCATCCGTGTCGTAGGCGTGCTCGCCGCTGCCGGCGTGTCCAATTCGCTCGTACAGCTTGATCAGGCTCGTCGTGTCTCGGACTTCGATGGCATCGGCGATCTCCAATGCGTGCTGGAGCTCGTGACCGATGAGCGCAATCGCTTCGCCTCTGGTCAGGTCATTGCGAATCTGGACGCGAAGGTAGCGATACTCTCCAGCCAGCGGCAGCATCGACAGGCGTCCCATCGTGTCCTTCGGCAGGGTCATCGTGGTTTCGATGTAGACGATCACGTCACTTCGGTTGAGCGACGTGACGAGCGAGGCGAACGTGCGCGAGCGCGTCATGCCTTCGGCGAGAATCGAGAACAGTCGCGCGTCGGTCACACGGACGCGACGGTCGGGAGCCGTGAGCAGCAGGTCGTGCGCCGGCGAGAGCGATCGTGTTGACGACGGCGCCGGCGCGACAGGATCCGCGAGGGCCACCAGGCCCAGGAGTCCGACAGACAGCAGTGAGAGCATGACGCGTCTCCTCTCGATCGCGCGCCATTCGCCGTCGCGCGCGCCACGTTGTGGTTGTCGGCTGCTTAGACGTGAGCACCTTGCGTCTCGTTTGGAAATGTGCGGCTGTGAAACGAACGGACACGGTTTGTGATGAGCGTGTGATGAGGAACGGGACGAGCGGTGTGATGGAGCGCAGATTGGAGATGGCGACGGGACGCGGATCACGCCCGTGAACCAACGAGACGCGGATCACACGGATTACACGGATTGGATCAACGGGACGCGGATCTCGCGGATTCCAGAGGTTTGCAGCCTCACAGTAGACGACACTGCTTGCACCGCGCCTGGCGCTACGCCGGCCTCTGGCGGCCTCTGGCCGGCGTGCAAGCAGTGCTGTGCGACAGCTTCCCGTGCGTCCTATTTTCTCAGCAGCAGTCCGAGCATGATCCTTGAGCCATGAGTCCGATCCGCGCGATCCGCGTCCCGTGACTGATCGGCGTCTGCGCGACGACCGGCTAGGGGAGGCGTTTCCAGCCCCAGATCCGCATTACGTCGGCCCCGGTGAACGTATGGCCGAGCTCGCGTGCGCGGAGCATGATCTGGCCGCGATGGTGCGCGTCGTGCTGAATCAGGTAAGCCATCATGTTGATTGATCGACGCGGCAGGCCCCTCAGGCGCGCCTCGCTACGGCCGAGCGAGTCGCGGAAGAGCGTCGTCAGCGCCGCATTCGTCTGGCGGAGGGCGCGACGGGCCTGCGTCTGAGTGACGCGCGTGCGGTCCAGCGACGGCGGAACCGCGGCGCCACCCATCTTCGCAAATGTCTTGCGGACGCCGTGGATGTGCGCGACCATCGCTGCTATTGTCCGTCCGTGGCCGGTCGGCGACGGTTGTTGCCAGAGGCGTCGCGGCAGCGCCGTCACGAGGTACTCGGTGATCTGGCCGCATTGTTCGAAGGCCTCGACAATCTCCTGTTCTACGTTCAGCGGCCGGCGGACGGGCATCGGCGTGCCTCCTCACATCCATGGTCGCACGAAGAGGCGTGATGTCGGCGTCGCGTGGTTGTTGCACGTGGTTGTTGCAGCCGTTGCAGGGTGCCGCTAGCGTGTTCGCGGGGGTTGGAGGTGTGTCAATGCGATTCGGTCTTGCCTGTACGTTGCTAGTGATCCTGTCCGCCGCGCCGGCGCGGGCGCAGTTCGACTCGGCCACCGTTGTCGGTACGGTTCGCGACGCGTCGCTCGGTATCGTGGAAGGGGCCAAGGTAACGCTCACCGGTGTCGAGACCGGCATCTCCGTCGTCAGGACGTCGAGCGACGCGGGAAGTTTCGAGTTTCCGGCGGTTAAGCCGGGTCTCTATGTCGTGACCGCCGAGAAGAGCGGGTTCGCCATCGCGCTCGTCGAGAACGTGCTCGTGCAGGTTGGCGCCCGGCTGCGGGTCGACCTGCAGATGCCTGTCGGCCAGGTCACCGAGAGAGTCGAAGTGACCGCCTCTTCACCACTCATCGAAACCGACTCGAGCCAGCGCGGGCAGGTGATCACCGGCGAGCAGACCCGAGCCTTGCCGCTCATCTCGCGCGAGTACTCCTCGTTGGCCCTGCTGACGACCGGCGTGAAGATCGCCGGGTCGTCGCTGACGACCGGGAACACGCCACGCGAAGGCGCGCTGAACGTCAACGGGCTGCGCAGCCCCTTCAACAATTTCATGATTGATGGCGTCGACAACAACGCCTACGGCACCAGCAACCAGGGCTTCTCGAACCAGGTGATGCAGCCGTCGCCGGATGCGATTGGCGAATTCAAGGTCGTCACCAACAACCTGAGCGCCGAGTACGGCCGGGCCGCCGGCGCGACGATCAACGTCAATTATCGCAGCGGCACCAACGCCCTGCACGGCAGTCTCTGGGAGTTCAACCGCAACACTAGTATGAACGCGACGGGCTTTTTCAAGCCGACGACCGGCAAGCCGGAGCTCGACCGGAATCAGTTCGGCGGCGTCGTTGGCGGCCCGATCATCAAGAACAGGGCGTTCTTCTTCGGCGACTACGAGGGCTTGCGCCAGACGCGCAAGGTCACGGGCTTTTCGACGATCGCCACGCCGGCACAGCGCCAGGGTGTCCTCGCGGTCGACATTCGCGATCCGCGCAGCGGCGTCGCCTACCCGGCCGGTACGGCCGTGCCGATGACGAACTTCGCTCGAGAAGTCCTCTCGGGGTTGCCCGACGCGAACCTTCCGAGCGCCACGAACAACTACAGCACGCTGCAGGCGTTCACCGCCAACTCGAACAAGGCCGGCGGCAAAGTGGACGTTCAGGTGAACCCGAATCTCTCGATGTTCGGACGCTACGGATTCCGCGATCTGACCACCGACGATCAGCCGAACATTCCGCTGCCGTCCGGGGGCGCCGGCAACGGTCACATCTACGCCAACAACCGGCAGTTCGTGCTCGGCAGCACCTGGGTGCCCAACCCCAATTCAGTGCTCGAGGTGCGGTTCGGCTATTCGTGGACCGAGGCCGGCAAGAATCCACCGGCGCTCGGCACCGAGAGCGCGCTCGACGAGTTCGGGCTGCCCGGCCTGCCGACTGACGATCGCATCGCCGGGGGCCTGCCGACGCAGTTGATTACGGGTATTCCGATCTGGGGCGTCAGGCGACCAACCCACAATGGCAGTATCCGACCGTCTACAACCCCAAGGTGAACTACACCTGGACGATGAACGCGCATTCGTTCAAGAGCGGCTACGAGTTCCAGAAGATCGATACGCAGGTGCAGGACGTCAATCCGCTATACGGCCGGGATACCTACAACGGTCAGTTCAGCCGGCCGGCCGGCGCGGCGTCGAGCAACCTCTACAACCTTGCCGACTTCATGCTCGGTCTGCGGGCGCAGTATGCGCTCAGCAGCGTGCTCGTCGCCGACCTTCGCCGCAACATGCACTTCGCCTATCTGCAGGACGATTGGCGGGTCTCGAGCGATCTGACCCTCAACCTCGGCGTGCGCTACGAATACTCGACACCGTACTGGGAGAAAAACAACATCCTGTCGAATTTCGATCCCGCCACCAATTCGATGATCATCGCGAGGGACGGCTCGACCTACGATCGCGCGCTCATCAACCCCGACACGAACAATTTCGGACCACGCCTCGGCTTCGCCTACACCGTGACCCCAGGCACCGTCATCAGGGGAGGCTACGGGATCAGCTACGTGCACTTCAGCCGCGCCGGCGGCGGCGACATCCTGCCGATCAACGGTCCTCAGGTCGTCAACGCGGTCGTGAACCAGACCGTGCCGACGGCCCCATCGTTCGTGCCGGGGGAGCAAGGCTACCCGGTTGGCCTGGCGGATCCGTCGAAGTTCAACCCGCTGACGGCGAACATCACCTACATGCCGTCGGATTTCCACTCGAGCCCGGTGCAGAGTTGGTACATCTCCGCGCAGCACGAGATCGTGCACAACATGATGATCGACGTCGCCTACGTCGGTAATAAAGCAGACGATCTGCTGCTGTTTGCCAACTACAACCAGGCGTTCCCGAATAACGCCGCCGGCACGATTCAGCTGCAGGATCGCCGCCCGAATCCGACCTATTCGGATATCACTTACGCGTTCAACGGCGGCAAATCCCGTTACCAGGCGTTGCAGGCCAAGTTCGAGTGGCGCGTCCACAACGCCCTCAGTTTCCTGAGCTCGCTGACGCTGTCGCGGACGGAGGACAACGGCGCGCAGTCGCTCGAGAACTCGAATGGCAACTTTCCGGCGCCGCAGGACTTCCGCAACATGGACGCGGACTTCGGACTGTCGAACTATCATCAGCCGTACAACAGCACGACGAGCTTCGTGTGGGAGCTGCCATTCGGCGTGGGGCGGCGCTGGGGTTCGAACGCCTCACCGCTGATGGAGGCGTTCATCGGCGGCTGGCAGCTCGCGGGGATCAACTCGATGTTTGCTGGCGAACCTGTCACGTTCACCTATACGCCCGGCGCGACGTTTGTCGTCTCCGGCATCGTCCAGGACTTCCGCGGCGCGAACAACTATCGTCCGAATGTCACCTGCGATCCGATGGCATCGGGCGCCGATCGCACGATTGCCAACTGGTTCAACCGGGCCTGTGTTGTTCTCCCGACCGATCCGAGCCAGCCGTTCGGGGATGCGCAGCGCAATTCGGTTCGCGGCCCGATGTTCTGGCAGTTCGACATGTCGCTGGCCAAGCGGTTCGACCTGGTTGGCACGACGCAGTTCGAGTTCAGGTTCGAGGCATTCAACCTGCTGAACCGCACGAACTTCCGCGCGCCGAACGGCAACCGAAGCCAGGCCGGTTTCGGGACGATCACCGCGACCTACGATCCGCGGCAGCTGCAGCTGGGGCTGAAGCTGCTGTGGTGATCCGTTCTGTTAGCGTCGTGCTCCTTACTGTCGGGGCAATCGGGCCGACCCTGACGGCAATCGCTCCGCCGCGGCCGATCATCATCGCCCATCGCGGCGCGAGCGGCCATCGACCCGAACACACGCTCGAGGCGTATAAACTTGCCGTCGAGATGGGCGCGGATTTCATCGAGCCGGATCTCGTCTCGACGAAGGACGGCGTCCTGATCGCGCGGCACGAGAACGAACTCAGCGGCACGACCGACGTCGCCGAACGGTTTCCGGATCGCAAGCGCACCAGGGTGATCGACGGCCAGTCGGTGAGCGGTTGGTTCAGCGAGGACTTCACGCTGGCGGAAATCAAGACGCTTCGCGCGCGCGAGCGGCTGGCATTCCGTTCTCACGCCTACGACGGTCAGTTTCAGATCCCGACGTTTGAGGAAGTGCTCGCGCTCGCGCAGGAGAGGGGCGCCGCCCGCGGTCGGCCCGTCGGCGTCTATCCTGAGACCAAACATCCGGCGTACTTTCGGAGCATCGAACTGCCGCTCGAGGAGCCGCTCCTCGAATCGCTGCGAAAGCGTGGCTGGAATAGTCGTGAGGCGCCGGTCTTTATCCAGTCGTTCGAGCAGGGCAACCTCCGCGACCTTCGAAAGAAGACCGACGTCCGGCTTGTTCAGCTGGTCAGCACCGCGGCGATGGTCGACCGGAACGGACTGAAGAATATTGCCGAGTATGCCGACGGCCTCGGTCCTGAGAAACGACTCGTCGTTCCAGTCAACCGTGACGGTTCGCTCGGAACGCCAA
Source organism: uncultured Acidobacteriota bacterium (assembly GCA_963773005.1). Lineage (GTDB taxonomy): Bacteria > Acidobacteriota > Vicinamibacteria > Vicinamibacterales > 2-12-FULL-66-21 > DATBJJ01. Next base: position 730,335 of record CAVYZR010000003.1, on the reverse strand, counting down.
CGGACCTGGTGACCCGCGCGCACGCCGCGGGCCTCTTTGTTCATGTCTGGACGGTGCGGATCGACAAAGAGTTTCTGCCGGCGGGCTACGGCGGCCAACCCGAGGCCGAGTTCGAGCAGCTGCGAAGCCTTGCCGTGGACGGCGTATTCACGGATTTCCCTGACGTTGCCGCCAGGGTCTATGGCGTCGCGCCGCAGTCGCCGTTGGCGTTCGCGATCACTCCCAACTTACACCGCAAATGTCCCGCGCAATGGTGCGATTGAGCTGACTGCTGGCGGCGGCGTTCGGGAGAACACTGCTCTCCCTGGCTTCGCGGATCAGCCGATCGGCATCGTCCTGAAGTAGAAACCGATTCCGTACTGCTTGCCGCGCGGCGCGCTCGACGGTGCAGACGTAGCCCTCGAGCGTGCCGTACCGCTCTTCGATTGACGGCCTGGGGTCGGCTGTTCGGATCCGTTCGGCACGGGTCCTGGCAAACGGGACGTAGCCGCCTGAGAATCCGCAACCCTGACCGGCAAAGAATCCAGAGGCGGTCAGATTCCAGCCCAGGTAGGTGCCGAGCGGCGCCTGGTGGAGCACTGACGGCACACCAGACGTCTCGTTTCCGTCCGCATTCACCCTGGGGACGTAAGTCGGGATGGCTTGCTTGATCTGCGGCGGTTGAAGCGTGATGACCCCGCTCAGGTCGTTGGCAATCAGCTGGGGACCGAAGTCGTAGTCGAGTACGGGATTGACGATGGAGTCCTTGAACACCAAGCCAGGTACCTCGGGAAACGCGAGGGCGGCGCGTGTTGGCGGAACGAGGTCATCCTTGCCGAGCTCCGGGTACTGGCTCGGCGGAGGCAATGTGCCGCTTACGACCCAGTCGACGAGGGCCTTTGTGAGCGCGCGAGTGGTGTCAGCCTGAGGATTGGGGTTCCCTGGCAGTGCGCAGGGCCCCGGTGTGGCCGAAGCTTCGACGCGAAAGCCCCCGCGGCCGCCGCCATGCGTCGTGCCCGGATAGTAGTAGCGGCGTACGTTGTCGGGCAGCGGGATGTCGCGTGCCGCATCGGTGCCGATGAGGCCCGGCGACATCCGCAGGCCCCAGAACTCGGCAGATCCGAAGGCCTCGATGACCTTCGGGCACGAGCGGGTCGCGTTGCAGCGATCGAGAAGACTCGCGGCTGGGCGACCTCGCGCCTTGTCTTCGTATCGACCCCACCAGACGACCGGCTCGCTGCCGGGCTCGTACAGCGTGGCCGCGCCGCCTGGAAGAGCGAATCGAAAATTGATTGGCGTCTGACGGGCCGCTATTCTCGGAAAGACGCCGTCCCAGACGATGCGCGCGGAGAGATCCTGGTTGAATCCCAGATGGATGAACGTCTTGATGAAGTTGCCGGACTGAGAATTGCCGATGCCGATCGCGTAATTGACGGCTCCGGCAACAGGATTCGGCACGCTCGATTCATCCTGGGTCGCGTAGCGGAAGAACGACACGATGTCGCGGGTCGCCGCGAGTCCCAGCCCGAGCACCAGAGGGTCTTTCGCAGTGTAGACGAGCTGGTACAGCTTCGCGGGGTCGAAGCCGTCTTTCACGCACAACCGCGTGGGATCGGGTGTGCCGGGGAATGGTGTGTTCCGGCAATCTGCGAAAGCCCAGGCACCCCTTGGCACGGACGCACTGCCCGTTCTGACGCCGGTTGCGCTTTCCGATGCATGCACCGTCAAATGTGCGGTCGACTGATCGAGCGTCGCGGGCGGATAGCTTGGCGGACCAGCCCCCATCGAGCTCAGGCGGATCGCGACGGTCGAGGTGCCCGCCGTGACGTTGTGGAAACGCGCGATCACGAGTCCGGTCAGCGGAGATCCATCGGCCTGTTTGGCGACCGGGACGCTCAGGGTCTGGTTGGTCGCGGTCGGCGTGACGTCCCCCTGCCATCCGCTGACGAGCGTGATGTGTCCGTCAGCGTCGGGCAGCGCGTCGCCGTTGCCCCGGTTCACGACGTTGTATACGAGCATCCCAGTGGTTTTTTGCAAGTCAACCGGCTTGGCCAGCGCAAAAGTCGCCACGTACTCGACCTTGCCTCGCGCGTTGCGCGGGGCGAACTGAAGATCGTGAATGATTGCGTTGCGAGCGTCAGCCGGATCGACCTCTCCGTGGACGCGGCCGCGAATGATTTCGTATTGGCCGGCTCGGCCGACCGGCTGGCCGTCGTCCGCTGAGGCGCGGGACAGGATTTCCAAGCGTCTGACCTGTGCCTGAGCCACCGTGGCGCACAGAAGGGCCAGCAAACCTATCCGCGTCGTCCGACGAGCCCTACTCGAACGAGTCATCCGCGTCATCATCAGGAATCTCCATCTCGAGCAGCGCCGAGCTCAACGACTTGCCATGCGCGTCGAGCGCGAGCGTTTGGGTGACACCGCCGCCCACCCTGCCATGCAGGACAAAGTTCAGCGCGCCAATTGCCGGTAGCTCGTAGCGGATCACCGCTCCATCGATGAGGCCCGCAAAATGCGCTTTGACCCGGGCGGCCGTCACGTAGCCGACGAGACGTGGATAGTCGCCCTCGTCGAAAGCGATGAGCGAGATATTGAGAACCTGACCCTTGTCGCCGCACCGAGAGTGCCCGAGCGCGCGCAGCTTCATGTCACACGACCTTTCGATCGACTCTGCACGGGACGAGGCTCCTCGGCAGGAACGTCGTGGCCACTGTCAGCACTTCCCGGGTCGACTTCGCGACGCCTCCGCCTCCGGCAGGGCCGTTGGTGTACAACGCCTCTACCTCATGACCAATCCGGCTGGCGCTTTCGAGCGTCACCGTCCGGGCCGCGACCCGTAGTCGGACCTCATACGGTGAAGTGGCGCGGTGTGGCAGCGTCGAACCGTGGAGCGCGTCGACGCCGATCAGATCGCAGCGCACGTCAGCGTCCTGTATGCCGGCTAGACCGAGCCGGTCCTTGACGACCATCAACGCTAGTCGCGCCCGCTCCAGCGCGCCGGAACCGGCGTACGAGATCTGCCCCTCGCCGATGAACCCGTCGAGATAGCCAAGCGAGACTTTCAGCGTATCTGGCCGTCGTCGTCCCGTCGCGCCGTCAACCGCGACGCGATCGAACTCGATCTCGGTCATCCGGACCTGGCTGAAATCAGCGATCGTGTCAGGTGTGATGTACGCGGACGGGTCGTGAATCTCGTAGAGCAGTTGCTCCTTGCAGGTCGCCGGCGTCACCTGGCCGCCGGATCCCGGCACCTTGGTGATGACGGCGGGGCCTTCCGCCGTCACTTCCGCAATCGGAAACCCGAGACGGCTCAGGCCGTCGACGTCCTTGCAGCCCGGATCGGCGAAATAGCCGCCGGTGATTTGACCGGCGCACTCGAGCAGGTGGCCGACGAGCGTTGCCCGGCCAAGTTGCGGCCATGCGTCCAGCGACCAGCCGAACTCGTGCACCTGCGGGCCGACAAACAGCGACGGATCGGCGACGCGCCCGGCGATCACGACGTTCGCGCCGGCGGCGAGGGCTTCGACGATCGGTTCGGCGCCGATGTACGCATTGGCCGACACCAGTTGGCGTCCGAGTGCGGACACGCTCGTGCCAGTCTCGGCGACAACGGCATCGCGTTCGCGCACCAGCGTCAATACATCGTCGCCGGTCACCGTGGCGATCGTGAGGCCACTGAGCCCAAGTTGCCGGGCGATGTCCTTGACGATGGCAGCGGCGGCAGTCGGATTGGCGGCGCCCATGTTCGTGATGATGGTGGTGTCGTGCTCGACGCACGCGGGCAGCAGGGCAGCGATCCGCTGCGTCAGGAGCGGGTCGTAGCCCGATTCGGGGCTGCGTACCCGGGCTTGCTGCGCGAGGGCAATGGTGCGTTCGGCCAGGCACTCGAGCACGAGGTAGTCGAGGTTGCCACGTGTCGCTAGCTCGATCGCTGGATCGAGCCGGTCGCCCGAGAATCCCGCGCCGCAACCGATCCGGAGGTGTTTCACAGCGGGAACACTCCAAACAGGACGCACGCGAAGGTCATCACCACCGAGGCCGCGAATAAATACGGGGCGGTGTAGCGTTGATGGTCGCCGAGCTCGATGCCGGCGAGGCCGACGACGAGAAAGGTCGCTGGAGTCAACGGACTGACGGGAAACCCCGTCGTCATCTGGCCAAGGAGGGCTGCCTGGCCGATGTGGAGGGGTTGGACGCCGACAGTCTTCCCGACCTCGGCGATGACGGGCAGAGCGCCGAGGTAGAACGAGTCGGGATCGAACAACAGGCTGAGCGGCATGGACGCCAGGCCGAGCGCGAAGGGAATGTGACGCGCCATCGCGGGTGGCACGACGTTGACGACCGAGGTGGCCATCGCCGTGAGCATACCGGATCCCGTCATGATGCCGGTGAAGGCCCCTGCGGCGAGCAGGATGGCGGCCATCATCACCGCGGCCTTGGCGTGGGCGTCGATCCGCGCGCGCTGCAACTCGGAGTCGGCGTAGTTGATGACCAGCGCGGCGGCCGTACCGAGCATGAACATCACGGCCGGATCGACGAGGCCGCTCACCATCGCGGCCATCACCAGCAGCGTCAACACGAGGTTGATCCAGAACCGGCCGGGACGTCGCAGTCCCTGTTGTTCCTGAGTCAGCGGTCGGTCGAGCGCCGTGACGCCTTCGAGACGGGACAGTCCCAGCCGCCGTTCTTCACGCTTGCCGAGCGCGTAGGCGACGATGAACACGAACGCCAGGCCAACGATCTGGACGGGAATCAGCGGGCGGAAAAGGTCAGTGGTCGGAATGTGCAGAGCCGCTGACGCACGGAGCGTCGGGCCGGTCCAGGGCAGGAAATTCACGCCGGCGGCCATCGAGGCAGCGCAGGCCAGGATGCGCTTGTCCATCCCAAGCCGGTCGTACAACGGCAGCATGGCTGGCACGGTGACCAGGAAGGTGACCGCTCCAGACCCGTCGAGGTGGACCAGCAGTGCCAGCAACGCCGTACCCATCACGATGCGCGTCGGCCGTGTTCCAACGACTCTGAGAATGCGGTTGACGATCGGGTCGAGGAGACCCGCATCGGTCATCACGCCGAAGTAGAGGATGGCAAAGACGAACATCGCCGCCACAGGCGCGGTCTGCTGCAGTCCGCTCGCGATGAATTGCGTGGTGCGCAGGCCGAAGCCGCCGATCAGGGCGGCCGCGGTGGGGACCACGATTAGGGCGACCAGCGGTGAGAGCCGGCGACTCATGATGAGCGCCAGCAGCAGAAGGATCGAAGCAAATCCCAGGAACGCGAGCATGCTCAGACGACGACGCCTTGGCCGATGCGCGCACTCTTGGGAACGATGATGATGCCGTTGCGAATGTAGTAGCCGTCTCCGTCCGCGTGCTCCAGGCCGGACTCGTTGACGAGCCGCACGCCGTCCCCGATTCGAGCGTTCTTGTCGACGATGACCCGGTCGAGGATCACGTCCCGGCCGATCCCGAGCGGGATCGGTTGTGCCTCCCTGTCTTCCTCGTAGTAGTCCGCGCCGAGCAGCACCGACCGCGTGACGCTGGCGCCGGGGTTGATCTTCATCCGGATGCCGACGACCGAGCTCGAGATCGCGCAGCGGTCGAGATAGCAGCCCTCGGCCACGATCGACGACTCCAGTCGGCTGTCGAAGGCGCGCGTGGCCGGCAGGAATCGCGGGTGCGTGTAGATCGGCCAGCGCGGGTGAAAGAAGTTGAACGGCGCTCCGCGGCGGGTCAGCTGGATGTTGGCCTCGTAGAACGACTCGACGGTCCCGACGTCCGCCCAATAGCCGCGGAAAATGTACGGCGTAACTTCGTGGGTCGAGATCGCCTTTGGAATGATCTCCTTGCCAAAGTCGACTCCCGGCGCCTCGAGCATTTCGAGCAGCACCTCACGATTGAACACGTAAATGCCCATCGACGCGACAAACGGCTTCTCGTGCGTAGTACCGCCGACAATCGAGCCCTTCGGGATACTGCCACCGAGTGCGCTCAGGCGTTCGGCCGAAGGCTTTTCTTCGAAGCCGGAGATCTGGCCGAGGTCGTCGAATTTCAGGATGCCCATCTGCGTGGCGTCGCTGGCCGAGACCGGCTGTGCCGCGATGGTGATGTCGGCATTCCCTTCGATGTGCGATTCGAGGAGTTCGTTGAAATCCATCCGGTAGAGATGATCGCCGGCGAGGATCAGGAAGTATTCGGCGTCCATGCCCTTGAAGTGACGCGCCGCCTGGCGCACGGCATCCGCCGTGCCTTGATACCACGCCGAGCTGTCCGGCGTCTGCTCTGCGGCAAGCACTTCGACGAATCCTTCCGAGAACATGTCGAGGCGGTAGGTCTGCGCGATGTGACGGTTGAGGGACGCCGAATTGAACTGCGTCAGGACGAGGATCCGTTTGAGGCCGGCGTGCAGGCAGTTGCTGATTGGGAATGTCGATCAACCGGTACTTGCCAGCGAGTGGCACTGCAGGCTTCGAGCGCATATGCGTTAACGGAAACAGCCTCGTTCCACGGCCGCCGCCAAGAATCAGGGTCAAGACGTCATTCATGGCCCTCATCTTATCTTGCAAGACAGAAACCCCGGCGTTGTCGAAACGTCACATGGCTGTGGGAATCTGATACCAACGGCGGTCGGCCGGTGGTCGGTCCTGAGGGGGCGCCTGACCGTGAGCAGATAGTCTCACGCTGCAGGCGCCGGACGCCCTCGCCGCCCACCGGGCGGCCGCCTACTTCTTTCGCCATCCAGCCTCGTCGCCCTCCCCAGCAGGCGACCTCGCGCACGGTTCTCGCCCAGAGTCCGTGCGAACTCTGTGTCGACATGAGGAGGTCGCGGGATGCGGGTTGCCGTCTTCACGGATGCCGACTTCGATCGGGCCACGAACATCACGACGACGCTCGCCGCGCTTTTGCGGCATGCGCCTCCGGATGTGCGCCCAAGGATCTATTCGCTGTCCGACCTTGAAGTGGACGAGCCCGAATACCTGACGCTGCGCTCGCCGCTTGTCCCGCTCCGATTCCACGGTTTGCCCCCGATCCACCTGCCGCGACTCCGCGAACTGCAGAAACGTCTGGTCGCCGACGACATACGTGTGATTCATGTCACGACGGCTGGACCCATGGGCCTGGCCGGGCGATATCTCGGGCACCTGACGGGGCGACCGCTCGTCGGCAGCGTCCATCGGTCGCTCGTGACCGAGCGTCTTCCTCACCCTCGCCGCACTCGATTGGCGCGATCCACAGCCGGTGGCGCGCGTCGTCAACCTCTCGTTATCTTCGCTGGTTCTACGGCGACTGCCTGCGGGTGCTCGTGCCGTCGGCAGATGCTCTGCATCGCCTGGGGGCCGATGGCTGGAGCTTCGATCGGTTGCTCGTCTGGCCCGGCGGGGCCGACAGCGACATGTTTTCGCCGGCGCGACGGTCGGACCGCCTGAGAAACGAATGGCATGTCTCCGACAAACGGCCGGCCATTCTGTGCGTGCTGCCGGCGGCGGGTGAGAGCGGACTCAATCACGTCGAATCACTCGGTTCGCTCCTCTACCGGCGCGGCATCGCCCATCGTTTCATCGTTGTCGGTGACGCGGCGGCACTGTCAGGCGCGCGGGATCGCTGTCCGGACGCCGTGTATCCGGGCAGGTTGTCGCATCGCGACCTGTCGACGGTGATGGCATCCGCAGACCTCTTCTTCCTGCCGCATGCGTCGATGACTGGAGGGCTAACCCTGCTCGAGGCGCAAGCGTCGGGGTTGCCCGTGCTCGTCATGAGCGAAGGCAGTGTCCGTGAATACATGAAGCCAGGGGTCTCCGGCGTCGTGTGTCGTCCAGGCGACATTGTCGGGAGCGCGGCGCGAGCGGCCGAGTTGCTGACCGATGCCGGCGGCCGCCGCGCCATGGGCGAAGCGGGTCGCCGCTATGCCCATTCGCGGTCGTGGCCATCGTCGCTCGAGCGTGTGTATGCGCTCTATCGAGACGCGACTCGCCCGGGCGTGCTCGGTGTGCGGACGTCGCCGGCGCGAACGCCGGTCCGCACGGCGAGAGTGCAGCGATGACGCTCGGCATTACCGTCATCGTTTGCGCGCACAACGAAGAGCGAACGCTGCCGGCCTGTCTACACTCCTTGCTGGCGCAAACCCGGCCTCCAGACGAGCTGCTGGTCATCAACAATGCGAGCACCGATGAGACCGGCGCCCTGGCGCGTCAGTTCGTTGACGTCCGTGTGGTGGACGAACCGCGCAAGGGCCTCGTCGTGGCGCGCGAAACGGGCCGCATCGAAGCGCGAGGCAACCTGCTGGTCTATGTCGACGCGGATTGCCGCCCGCCGCTGACCTGGCTGGAGCGCATCGAGCGGCATTTCGACAGCGATCCCGGTCTCGTCGCGCTGTCCGGCCCTTATCGCTTCTACGACTGGGACTGGTGGGGGCGGGCGCTCATCCTCGCTTATGACTTCACGCTCGCCCCCGCGACGCAGGTGCTGGTCAAGCACATCCTGCGCCTTGGCAGTATCTTCTATGGGGGCAATTTCGCCGTGCGCCGGGCCGCTTTGGAAGCGATCGGAGGATTCGACACCTCGATCGAGTTTCATGGCGAAGACACCAATGTCGGGCGGCGACTGTTTGGCGTGGGCAAGGTCTCGCTCAAGTACGACTGCTTTCTCTACACGTCGGCGCGCCGGTACAAGGCATTGGGAAAAGGCGCCGTGTTCCGCCTCTACGTGCGTAACTTCACGTCGGAGTTGCTCCATCGCCGCCCGAAGGACACGTCGCACGTCGACGTGCGCATGTAGTGCCAGGTTACGAGCCATTCCTTCTCTGCGATTTCCACATCCACACCCGCTGGAGCGACGGGCGACTGACGCTGCGCGAGGTCGTCGACCTCTACGGCGAGACCGGCCAGTTCGACGTGATCGCGATCACCGACCACATCCTGATGAAGAAGGATCTGCTCGCTCGCCTCGGTCGGGTCGCGACACTCGGCCGGCGTAATTTCGGGCTGCGCGAAGAGACGTTCGATGACTACCTCGCCGAAATCCGCTCTGAGGCATCGCGGGCGCTCCGTAAGTACGGCATGTTGGTGATTCCTGGCGCGGAGGTGACTCAGAACAGCTTCCGTGCCAGGCAGAACTCCCACGTCATTGCGCTCGGTATCAAGCAGTACATCAGCGCCGATCAGCCGGCGATCGACGTGTTGAGAGAGATCAGGCGGCAGGATGGGCTGAGCATCGCGTGTCACCCGCATCACCGGACGACGCGACGGGTCGAGATCAGCACTTGCTATCTGTGGGACCATCGGCAGGAGCTGTCCGATTTGGTCGACGTCTGGGAGGCGGCCAATCGCGACGACCTCTTCTCCGTGACGAGCCTGAAGCACTATCCTTATGTCGCCAACAGCGACTTTCACAAGCCGAAACACCTGTACTCGTGGAAGACGCTTCTGAAGTGTGACAAGACCTGGCCGGCCGTCAAACGGGCGCTGCGGAGCAATGTCGACATCGCGTTGACGCTCTTTCGCAATGGCGCCTGGGGCGCGTCCTGACCGACTGATGGTGAGACATGAGGGGAACGAGTGCCGCGGCTGTGCTGTGCGTTTGTCTGGGCGTCGTGCCGGCTCAGGCGGAAACGCAGATTCGGATCATGCCGCCCGACGGCGCTGTGCTGGCAGCGGGGCAGCGGGTTGACGTTCGGGTCGAAGCCACTGCCGACGGGAAGGAGCCTCCACGGGGGCTGACGGTGCTCGTCAACGCTGCAGACATCACGCGGCGCAACCTCCTCGCAGCCGGTGCGGGAGGCGAGCGCGGTATCGGGGGGACCGGCACAGATGCATCTGTCCCCGCCACCCAACGGTCAGGGACGGCGCCGGCGAATACGTCAAATTTTCTGCTCCGCGACCTCAACGTCTCGGTACCTGGACCGCTCGTGATCGAGGCGCGGACGGCCGACGGCTCGACCGGACGGGTACGCCTGACCGTCGAGCGCTGGCAACCCCGCGGAACGGCCGCGTCGGCACGGAACGTCATCCTGCTGCTCGGAGATGGCATGGGCATCGCCCATCGGACGGCTGCGCGGCTCGTCTCGCGCGGACTGCACAACGGGAAGGCCAACGGTCACCTGGCCATGGATACGCTCGAGGTGACCGGGCTCGTCATGACGTCGTCACTCAATTCGGCCATCACCGATTCATCTCCAGGGATGGCCGCCTATTCGACCGGGCAGAAAAACAGCAACAACCAGTCGGGCGTGTTTCCCGACAACACGGCCGACGCGTTTGACAATCCCCGGATGGAGTACATCGGTGAGCTTCTGAGGCGCACTCGTGGAGCGGGCTTCAACGTAGGCATCGTGACGACCTCGGACGTGACCGATTCGACGCCCGCCGCCAACGCCGTGCACACGTCCGATCGGTTCGCGGGCCCGGGCATCGCCGCGCGATTTTTTGACGAGCGAGAGGTCAACGGCATCAGCGTCCTCCTCGGGGGCGGTGCGAAGCATTTCCTGCCGAAGGATGCCGGGGGCGAGCGAGCCGACGACCGTCGACTGCTCGACGATTTCGAACGTGCGGGATATGCCAAGGTTGCCAACGCGAGCGACGTCAGCCGGCTGACGGCCCTGCCGACGCCGCCGACGAAGATCCTCGGCCTGTTCGCTGCGACACATCTGCCCGTGGCCTTCGACAAAGTCGGCGTCGGCCGCTACAGCGACGAGCTGGCCCGGCCGGCAAACGCGGCCTACCGAGATACGCCGATGCTCGAAGACTTGACGCGGCTGGCGCTTGGCAGCCTCGCGGCGCATTCACCACGAGGGTTCTACCTGATGGTCGAGGGCGCGTCGATCGACAAGCGTGCGCACGCCGTCGATGCCGAGCGCATGATCTGGGACGTCATCGAGTTCGACCGGGCCGTCCAGGTTGCGCTCGACTTCGCCCGGCGCACCAATACGGATCGTGATCCCGCTAACGACACACTCGTGATCGTGGCGGCCGACCACGAAACCGGCGGCCTCGGGATCGTCGGCGTTGGCAACGAGCGCTACGCGCCGGAAACCCTCGACAAGGCCGTGCGTGACTACGCCGCTGTTTTTCGGTTCGTGCCGGAGCAGAATCTGAACTTCTTTCCCAACTACCAGGTCGACGAGAAGGGCTATCCCATCGATCCGGATCCGTCGCGGAAGATCCTGCTGGGGTGGGCGGCGGGGCCCGATCACAACGAGAACTGGATCTCGAACCGGCTGCAGCTGGAAGCGGCCGTTGGCGTGGGGAAGCCGGCCGTGAGCGTCGCCAATCCGGCGCGCGACGGCAGCGGCGAGACGAGCGACAACCGGACGATTCGCGGTGTGGCGATTCCGGGGTTTCTCGTGCGGGGCACGATTGAGAACGGCGAGATGCCCTGTCCCTCCGCGGCTGGCTGTCCGGGCGACACGGGTTCGCTCGGACACACGATCTCGGGTCACACTGCCTCGGACGTGCCGCTGTCGGCCTCCGGGCCAGGCGCGTGGCAGTTCACCGGGGTCTACGAGAACAGCGATGTGTTTCTGAAGATTCTGCGCGCGACGCGCGGTAGTTACGGACCCCGCGCCGCCGCGCCGTCCAGGTCAGTTCCGGGGAATCGGGAGTCCAGCCGCCGGCCGTAGGGCGCGCCAGTCGACGCCCAGCCAGCCGGCCAGTGTCGCTGCGACCTGATTCGTGTGCAGCGCCGGCTGATCCTTCCACTCGCCCTGCCTCGACATTGATGGCGAGACAAGCGCAATCCACACGTCCTGGGCGCCGTCCACCTTGGCGCCGTGGTCGCGCCAGTCCTTGGCCGTGCGTCCCCGCCCGTGATCGGTCGTGATCAGGAGATGCGTGCGGTTGCGATATTCCGAGTCCGCCTGCAGCCAGGTCCAGAGCTCGCGCAGATAGGCGTCGGTCCGCGCGTAGGTCTCGAGGACCCTGTCGTAGCGGCCATCGTGCGCCCAGTCGTCGGTTTCACCGAGCGCGAGGTAGACGGCCCGCGGCCGCGCACGCCGAAGATGATCCATCGCGAAACGGAAGGTGTAGACGTCGTTCCTGACAGAGTTCCATGGCGTCACGGTCTCCATCTGCAGGCGGCTGAGATCGCGAACGACCGGGTCCGGCGACTCGAACGGCTGGTAGCCGGCGTTGACCGTCAACGACCCCTTGGTGTGTTCGACGATCGCGTCGAAGACGTCCCATGACGCAAAGACGCCGACCTGCGCCTGGGTCAGCCCCAATCGCGTTCGGATCTCCTCGAGAACGGTCGAATAGGGATTCCGCACCGCATCGTTGCTCTTGATGACATCGTCGTGCGCCTCGCCTACGAGGATCTCGGAATACCCCGGGTAGGAAAAGCGGTGAGTGTTGGTCAGCGTGACGGAGCTGGCGAGGTCCTTGTTGCCAGCAATCGATCCGTGCTCGCGCATCAGCGTGCCCCAGAAAAACGGCATCAGCTTCTCGCGGCGGGCGGCGGCCGTGTCGGCCCAGAAGCGTTTGTAGGCCGGCTGATCTTCAATCTGCTGCTTCTCGCGAAGCGTCGACTTGAAGACGTCGACATCGAGGCCGCCAAAGATCTCCTCGGTCCGGGCCCCGTCGAGTGTGATCAGGATGACCGACTGACGATCCGGTTGGGCGGCAGCCGGCCGAGAAAGCTGCCAGACCGCACCCAGAACGACCATGAGGGCGATGCACGAGGCGAAGACTCGTCGTTGGCGCATGCTGAAGGCTACTGCAGAACTGCGGATTGCAGGAAGATAGAGATCGAGACGTTCTCGTGACCTCTTGTTACCTGAGCGACACGATCTAGTCGTAACGTATGCCATGGTCCGATGGACGGCGACGCCCTAGATGCTCGAGTTGGCCCTGCTCTTTCTTCGCCTCGGGACGACCGCCTTCGGCGGGCCGGCTGCGCACGTCGCGTTGATGGAGGCCGAGATTGTGCGCCGCCGTCGATGGTTGTCGCGCGAGCAATTCCTGGACTACGTTGGCGCGACGAACCTCATTCCAGGCCCGAACTCGACTGAGTTGGCGATCCACATCGGCTTGGCGCGGCACGGCTGGCCGGGACTGTTCGTCAGCGGCGTGTGCTTCATACTCCCATCGGCGCTCATCGTCGGGATGATCGCGTGGGCCTACGTTCGATACGGCGCGCTTCCGCAAGTCGCCGGCATCCTTGCCGGGATCGCACCGGTCGTCATCGCCATCGTCGTCTCTGCCCTGTGGCAACTGGGTCGAACCGCCGTGAAGTCTTCGTATCTCGCACTGCTGGGGCTGGCTGCGCTCCTGGCGCTTCTGTCGGGCGTGCATGAGATGGTCGTGCTGCTTGCCGCCGGTCTGGCCAGTGGCGTTGCGGTCGGCGCGGTTACGTGGCGCCGTCGATTCGCTGCGCTGTTCAGTCTTGTCTGCGGCTGGACTTCGTGGCGGGTTGGCGTGCTGGCGGCGACGATCGCTGGCGCGGCCGGTCCGACCGCCACGTTCACGCTCTGGTCGCTGTTTCTGGTCTTCGCCAGGATTGGCGCACTCCTCTTCGGAAGCGGCTATGTGCTCGTGGCGTTTCTGCGCGCCGATGTCGTTGAGCGACTCGGCTGGCTCACCGAGCGTCAACTGCTTGATGCCGTGGCCGTCGGGCAGGTCACGCCAGGCCCGCTCTTCACCACAGCGACGTTTGTCGGGTATCTCGTCGGTGGCGCCACTGGCGCCGCAGTCGCGACAGTGGGCATCTTCCTACCCGCATTCGTGTTTGTGGCGTTGAGCGGCCGGCTTGTCCCGCGGCTGAGACGTTCTCGAGTGGCCGGGGCGGTGCTCGATGGTGTGAACGTCGCGTCGCTGGCGATGATGGCAGCCGTGACGTGGCAACTCGGGTCGGTGACACTCCGGGCGCCCGTGCCGGTTGCGTTGGCGAGCCTCAGCGCGCTGTTGTTGACGCGCTACTCGTTGAATCCGGCCTGGCTCGTTGCGGGAGGTGCGACGCTCGGCTGGATTTTTGCGCGCTCGGCGTAGTCAATCGGCGGCAGGCCTCTGCGGCGTCGCGAGAGCCGGCTCGCAACTTCTGGAGGAAGCTGAGCGGCGGGACTCGGAAGGGCGCACCCGGTCTTCTTTTGGAGACGGGTCGTATCTTTGCGGACGCTCTCGAGGTGGCCAATGGTCTCGGTGACGGCGTGCCGGATGGTGCCGACAACGGGATCGGCGAGGTCAATGAGCCGGTAGTACACCCACAGGCCCTCGCGGCGGGTGTCGACGAGGCCCGAGCGTCGCAAGTAGGCCAGATGCCTGGACGCCTTTGGCTGGGGAATGCGCAGGCTCTCGTGGATGTGGCAAACGCAGACCTCGCCGGTGAGCAGCAAGCCGAGGATGCGCAGCCGCGTCGGATCGCCGAGCGCCTGGAAGAGGGACGCCATCCGGTCGAGTGGTTGTTTCATATGTGTGTTGACAAATATAGCACGGCCGGCCTAGATTTTGGCATCCGCGTAGGCGAATGCGAGCAATCGTGGTGGTCGGAGAATGACGATGGATTCCTACAACGTGCTCTTCCTCTGCACCGGCAACTCGGCGCGCAGCATCATGGCGGAAGCGCTCTTGAATTACTGGGGCAAGGGCCGCTTCCATGCCTTCAGCGCCGGCAGCTTCCCGAAAGGAGAGATCCATCCCCTCGCGATCGCCACGCTCCAACGAAGCAAGCTGGCGACCGACCAGCTGCGCAGCAAGAGCTGGAACGAATTCTCCTCGGCGGATGCGCCGCCGATGCAGTTCGTCTTCACCGTCTGCGACAACGCTGCGGCGGAAGTGTGCCCGGTCTGGCCGGGTCAGCCGATGACGGCGCACTGGGGCATCGAAGATCCCGCGACCGCCGTCGGATCAGCCGAAGACAAGGCCAGGGCGTTCACGAAGGCGTTTCGCGAGCTCGACGCGAGAATCAAGATATTTACCAGCCTGCGTCTCGACTTGCTGGATCGGATGGCACTCCAGCGCCAGCTCGATGATATTGGATCCAGGACAGCCGACGCGACGGCTGCCCACCCGGCGACAGGTTAGGGTGAGCGTCCTGAGCCTGTGCTCGTCTCTCGACGAAACGCCGGCTTGGTGACGACGATCCGATCGAGCTCCTCGCCCTGTTCGGAGATCTGCTTCAGTGTGAGCCGAGGGCCGTCGACGTCGACCACGGTGAACGAGTACACATCGCTCACGAGCTTCACAGTGAACGGCTGCCACGTCGGCACGTTGTCGGTCTGATCGGGATCGTAAGCGCCGGCGCCGCCGGCGCCGGTCACGATGTAGAGGACACCGTCAGGCGTTGTGTCGGCAAGCCCATCGAAACTCTGGTCGATCTCGAAGTCGCCATCGATCACGTAGGAGCTTGCCGCCTTGAAGGTCCGATCCAGAGCGGGCTTGGCCAGAAACTTGAGCGGGCGGCTGCGCTGATAGTTGTGGACGTGACCGTTGAAGACGATGTCGACGCCGCGATGCTCGAGGATGTCGCTGACCAGGCGCATCTGCTGCTCTGAAAAATGCGCCCGCGATGAGTTGAACGGCGGGTGGTGAAAGACCACGAACTTCCAGGCGGCATCCTTCGCCGCCGCCAGATCCCGAGCCAGCCAGTTGCGCAGATACGCGTCCGACCAGTCGACGTAGACGTTCGAATCGAGAAACGTCCAATGCGAATTGCCGTAGTCGAACGAGTAGTTGGCCATCCGCGGGTAGGTCGATCGAATGTTCGCCAGATGGACCTTGAGTCGATCGGGCGGCCCTTTGATGGCCGGTGTATTCGGCTGCCCGGGCTGCGTGTAGGGACCGTTCAAAGGAAACGACCAGTTCAGGAAATACGCCTGGCCGTCGGGATCCCGGTCGTAGTCGCCAGTGCCGGCGTCGTGATTGCCGTAGGCGCCAAACGAGAGCCGCGAGCGAATCAGCGGCGCGCCGCTCTCCGGGCCCGCGGTGTTGGCGTTGTAGATGGGAAAGTATTTCTCGCGATACTCGACCATCCGGCCGGTCGAATAGACGATGTCGCCGGCAATGGCCACGAAGTCCGGCTGAGCGCGGTGCATCTGGAAGACGACGCGTTTCTCCTGATCAGTGTGGGCGCCGGTGTCGCCGGTGACGGCGAAGCGATACGGTTGGTCTGCCGCCGCACGCGTCTTGCCTTTCGCGGTGAAGACGACCTGCGCGTTTCGTGTGACGCGATACTCGAACTCGCGGCCGGGCTCGAGGCGCGTCAACGGCACGCTGAAGAGCCTATAGGAGCCATCAGCCACGGTGATCAGCCGGCCGCTACTTGCGATTGCGGACCGCCACGGCTCGCCGTCACGCTGGCGCAGATCAACCACCCATTTCGCGTCGACATCGTTTGCCGCCTGCCAGAGCACGCGCACCGGTTCCGTCGGTGACAGCTTTGGCAGGTCGCCGAGCTGCAGGTACGGCTTGACGATGAACGGATCGTCGAGCGTCGCGACACCCTGATCGGCCGCAGTCGCCGCCGCTGCAGCGAGCGCCCCCAGGGCGGCGAGCCCGGCGAGCGCGCTGAAAACGGTATTGCGGCGAACGAGACGGTGTGAGGCGTGTAGCATGCTGCCGAGTGGCTCGGCGGGCATCTTCTCGCAATCGTGGCGTTTCGTCCAGTCGCGAACGCTACACAGCTATCGCATAAACCTGACGCTCGTTCCAAGGTGCGAGCGAGCATCGCGAGCGAGCCACGCGAACGGAGCGCGCCGGCGAAGCGGCGCGCGAGAGCGCGTGCAGGGGAGTCCGAGGGGCGAAGCCCCTCGGATAAAACAGACTACGAGCGCAGTGGCACCCAGCCCCGATCCATCATGCGCGCGCGCCAACGCTCCGCGAGCTCGAACGCCTCGCTGTACTGCTTGCACCCTTCTGCTCGCAGAATCGCGCCGTCCAGCATGACGCGAAGCTCCAGGCCAGTGGCGACGGACACGAGCGCACAGCGGGCCGACGATTCCGCGCGCGTCAGCGTCCACAACGTGCCGATGTTTCGACGCACGCCGTCACGATCGGGAGCAGGAGCATGGAATTCAGCCATTGGGCACCTCGCGAAGAGCGATCGTCCGAATTGGGGACAATACCCAAACATGCTAGGCGACGCGCGCAATGACGGAATGAATTGAGCGTAACAACGGCGTGACGCCGATTTGGCCAGCCGGCTCAGCCATTTACAGCAAGAGCAGGTGGGCGAGCCCAAGAAACAGGAAGAACCCCATGCTATCGGTGATGAAGGTCAGCATGACGCTGGCGCCCTGCGCCGGATCCCTGCGCGCCCGATGCAGAATCAGGGGCACTGCGATTCCGGTCACTGCCGCAACGATGAGGTTGAGGAGCACCGCCGTCATCATGACCGCCCCGAGCGCTGCGTCGTGATAGAGCGCGAACGCCAGGATTCCGGTGATGGCGCCCCACATCAAGCCGTTGACCAGGCTGACGATGAGCTCCTTGCGCACCAGTTGACGATGCTGATCGCGGAGCTGATCGAGCGCCAGCGCGCGGATGACCAGCGCAACCGTCTGGTTGCCGGTGTTGCCGCCGATGCTGGCGACAATCGGCATTAGCGCCGCGAGCGCGACGACACTGGTGATAGTGGTTTCGAACTGTGAGATGACGCGTGAGGCGAGGAACGCCGTGACAAGGTTGAGCGCCAGCCACGGCCACCGGTTGTGGACAGATTGCCGAACGGTGGCAAACAAATCTTCAGCGCCGCGCAGACCCGCGCGCGTCAGCGCCACCTGCTCCGACGACTCGCGCACGTAGTCCATGACGCGATCGATGGTGATTCGGCCAACGATCTTTCCGCGATCGTCGGCAACCGGCGCCGACACGAGATCGTATCGCTCGAACGCCTTGGCGGCCTGAGCTGCTGGCGTCTCGGGCGTGAACGTCTCGACGTCGGCGAGCATCAGATCCCTGACCGCAGCCGCTGGGTCGCCTCGCACCAGCATGTGCAGCGGTAGCGCGCCCCTGACGATCTGTCGCGTGTCGACGACAAACAACCGATCGGTCTGATCGGGAATCTCTCGCGTCCGCAGGTCCTGCAGAACTTCGGCGACTGTTTGCACGTCGCGTACGACCACCACGTCCTGCGTCATCAAGCGGCCGACAGAGTCCTGGTCGTGATGCTGCGCGTCCTTCAGCCAGGAACGGTCCTGGGCCGCCAGCGCCTGCGACAGCTCCTCCATCACGTCGTCGGGGATTTCGCCCGAGAGAAACGCCAGATCGTCGGCGTCGAGCGTGCCGAGCGCCCGGACAAGTTCGTCCCGACCCAGTTCCTCGATGAGCGAGGCGCGAACCGCATCGCTCGATTCGACCAGGGCCGCGCCCGCCTGCGCCGGGTCGAGCTGTCCGAACACCAGCCGTCGATCGTCGCCGGACAAGGAATCGAGGACGACGGCAATGTCGGCCGGGTGCTGGGCTCTCAGGTGTCGCTGCAGCTCAACCAGGTTCTGTCGGTGCTGCATCTGCTCGAGCAGCTCGTGGCGAGGGGTCTGCTGGCGGCTCGCGAGGGACGTCAGGACACGATGGCGATCGAGCAGACGCATGACCTCGTTGCGGAGGTCCTGAACGTCCTGGCGGGAACCTGGTGCTGCCATGATCGGCCTTCCCTCTTATCGACAGATGCCGCTAAGTGGTTGATAGACAAGCGAGTGCAAATGCCCAATATCTGTTTACACGGAATTTACAGCCCTTCCAACGTCTAACTGGGGTACAAGAGAGAGGACTTTGACAGAGCGGTCGCAAGCGGAGAAGGGGAGAAAAAATGTTCGCCAAGGAACTGAAGCAGGCTGGCCACACCAAGCGGTTCTCTATTTCAGAAGCAGGAAACGAGGGCTGGGAAGTTCTCGTCGAGCAGGACAGTCAGGTCGTGCGCCGTGTGCACTACACGGATTGGCACCGCGTCGAGCGCGCGGCGCTCCTCATGAACCTCCAGGTCTCCGAGCTGCAGGAAAACGGTTGGCAGGAGAGTCAGCCGAACTGAAGCATTGTTCAGGCTCGGCGTCGATGCCGTCCGAGCCTGCCCCGGGCCTTCACTCCACGAAGCGGTAACCCAGACCGACGACGGTTTCAATCTGCTGGCCGGCCGTGCCCAGTTTGGCGCGCAGGCGGCCGACGTGGACGTCGACCGACCGCGTCTCGATGAAGCGGTCGTATCCCCACACCCGCTCGAGCAGCCGATCGCGCGACAGCACGCGATTGCGATTCTCCACAAGGAACTTGAGCAGCTCGAATTCTCGTCGCGTCAAACGCACAGCGGCGCCGTCGACTGCGATTGCCACCGCATCGAAATCCGCCGTGAGGTGTGCGCCGGTGTAGACGTTGGCGCCGACCGCGGAGCCCTGCCGGCGGCGCAGCACGGCGCGCACGCGCGCCGCCAGCTCGCGCAGGCTGAACGGCTTGGTGACATAGTCGTCGGCGCCGAGATCGAGGCCAGTGACGCGGTCGGCTTCGCCAGTCCGCGCAGTCAGCATGATGATCGGCACGTTGGCGGTAGCCGGGCGGCCGCGCAGAATGCGACAGACCTCGGTGCCGCTCAGTACCCGGAAGGTTGAGATCGAGGATGACCAGATCGGGTGTCTGTTCGGTCACCGCTCGAAGCGCGGCGTCGCCGCTCCCGACGATCTCGACACGCGCGTCTCCCGATCGCTCGAGCGCGTGCTTGATGAGGCCAGCGATATCCTGTTCGTCCTCGACCACGAGCACTCGAGGCGCTCGATTCATCGGCGCTGGCCCTGCCTGTTTGGCTCGTGCCTGCGCGTTGTCTCTGTCATCAACAGCCGGCTCCATGACTTGAACCCCCAGCGGAGCATATGGCGCGAACGTTTCCGGGTCGTGACGGCCCGGTTAAGTCTGGGTTAATCGTTCAACCTTCCTGCTTTACGGCCGGTCCTACCCACAGATCAGCTGCCTCGCTGCAGACGCTCCATCCGCGCCGTGGCGATTCGCGCGAGCAGCGAGCACACGACGACGATGCCTACAAGTACTAGCGCTCCAGACCACGCCTGGCGGTGCCAGTCCGTGTAGGGCGAGATAGCGTAGGTGAACACTTGTACCGTCAGCGTGGAGATCGGTTGGGTGACATCCGTCGTGAAGAAGCGATTGTTGAGCGCGGTGAAAAGAAGCGGCGCCGTTTCGCCGGCGATACGCGCCAGCGCCAGCAGGATGCCAGTCATGATTCCCGGCAAAGCGGCTGGGAGCACAACAGTGAAAACAGCCCGAGCCCGCGTGGCGCCGAGCGCCAGGGCGCCTTCTTTCAGGCTGCCGGGTACGAGCAGCAGCAACTCTTCGGTAGTGCGCATGATGAGCGGAATCATCATGATCCCCAGCGCGATGCCTCCCGCCAAAGCGGAAAACCGACGGAACGGCAGAACGGCGATGCCGTAGACGAAGACGCCGATCACGATTGATGGCACACCGTTCAGAGTGTCGGCGGCAAACCGCACCGCCGAAGCCATCCGTGAGCCGGCATATTCAGACGCGTAGATGCCGCTGAGGATTCCAATGGGGATCGCAAACAGGCCGCCTATGCCCACGACCATCAGCGATCCCACCACGGCATTGGCCATGCCGCCACCAGGCTCCCCGACAGGCTTGGGCATCTGCGTGAAAAAGGACCAACTGAGAGACGCAACGCCTTGCGAGAGGACGTAGAAGAGCACAAACGCGAGCGGCACGAGTGCCAGGACGACCGCCATCCCACAGAGGACGACGATGACGAGAGAGAGCGCTTTGCGAAAGCGACTGCGCATCACGCGGCCGCCTTTACGACATTTGCGCGGCCGAGCCGCGGCTTGCGCTGGCGTCCCATCGACCAGATGAAGAGTCGCGAGATCACGTTGATGATGAGCGTAATAACGAACAGCACGAGCCCGATCTCGATCAGGGCGTTGAGATACAGGTCATCGGCCGCTTCGGTAAACTCGTTGGCGAGTACCGCCGCCATCGTGTACTGCGGCGCAAACAGTGACCACGAGATTTGGGGATTGTTGCCGATGACCATCGTCACGGCCATGGTTTCGCCGAGGGCCCGTCCGAAACCGAGCATGATGGCGCCGACAATACCCGTGCGTGCGTAGTAGAGCGCCATCCGAATGGCCTCCCACCGCGTTGCGCCCAGTGCGTAGGCGCCTTCACGTTGTGATTGCGGCACCGACTTGAGCACCTCGCGCGCAACCGACGAACTGAACGGAATGACCATGATCGCCAGGATCAGTGCTGCCGAGAGCATGCCGACGCCGAGCGGTGGGCCGCTGAAGAGGGGCAGGCTACGCATCCAGTCCGGCGTGGCCACCTGAAGCTGTCGTACAAACGGCACGAGCACGAAGATGCCCCAAAGGCCGTAGACGATCGACGGAATGGCCGCGAGCAATTCCGTGACGAAAACGAGCGGCTTTCGGAGACGGTTGGGCGCGAGCTCGGAAATAAAGATCGCGATGCCCAGCGCAACAGGCGTCGAAATAATCAGGGCCAGGATGGACGAGTAGAGCGTGCCCCAGATGAATGGCCGCGCGCCAAACTCCCCGGCAACCGGATCCCAGGTGTCGGTCTGCCAGAAGTGCCAGCCGAACTGGGTGATCGACAGAAGTGACTGCCGGTACAGCTCGACGCCGATCGCGATGACCAGCCCGATCAGCGACAGGGCGAAAGCGCCCGTTCCGAGGCGAAAGATGATCTCGTCGGAACGGGCGCCGAAAGGTCGGATTGCCATGGGCCTACAGCTTGATCTTCTCGAGCGCCTTCAGTTCCATGTCGACGATGCTCTTGGGCAGGGGCGCGTAGCCGAGCTCCTTGGCGTGCTTCTGGCCGTCAGTCAATGCCCATCGCATGAACTCGACCATCACCTTTCCCTGCTGCTTATCCTGAGGGCTCTCGTAGAGCAGCAGCCACGTGAACGAAGCGATCGGGTATGCGTCCTTGCCGGGAGGATTGGTGATCGAGACGCGGAAATCCTCCGGCATCTGGCCCGCGGCAGCGGCGGCGGCAGCAGTCACGGCGTCAACCGAGGCGCGAACGAACGTTCCTGCCGAGTTCTGTACCGATCCATAGGAGATCGTGTTCTGAAGGGCGTAGATCAGCTCCACGTAACCAAGGGCGCCAGGCGTCTGGCTGACGAGCCCGGCTACGCCTTCGTTTCCCTTGCCTCCGACCCCGACGGGCCACTTGACCGAGGTCGACACGCCGACGGTTTTCTTGAACTCCGGAGAAACCTTCGACAGATAGTCGACCCAGATGTAGGTGGTGCCGGAGCCGTCGGAACGGTGCGCGACGACGATGTCAGTCGCGGGCAACGTGACGCCGGTGTTCAATGCGGTGATGGCCGGGTCATTCCACTTGGTGATCTTGCCAAGGGTAATGTTCGCGAGCACCTGGCCTGTGAACTTGAGTTCCTGCTTCACGCCTGGGATGTTGTAGACGGGGACAACGGCGCCGAGGACTGTTGGCAGATGCAGAATCTTGCCAGGCGCCGCTTGCATCTGCTCCGGGGTCATGGGGCCATCGGTCGCGCCGAAAAACACGGTCCGCTGCTGGATTTGCCTTATTCCGCCGCCCGAGCCGATGGACTGGTAGTTAATCTCGACCTGCGGCTTGAGCTTGTTGTATTCGCTGAACCACTTCGAGTAAATCGGGTTGGGGAAGGTGGCCCCCGCCCCGTTTATCCGGATAGTCTGGGCGGCGCGCACGCCGCCTGCGAGCACAAGAACGCTCGCGGCTATTGTCACATGCTGCTTGATATTCATGCCTCTGTTCCTCTCACGTTTGCGTGTTGAGCGTGCGGTTCGTCGCATGGCCGTGTCCGATCAGCTGATCAGAAGTTGACCAGCATGTGTACCGCCCACCGCTTTTCGTCGCTGCGAATGGTGGCAAAGTCCTTGTAGTCGACCTGCTCGTAGTCGAACATCAGCACCGTCGACACATTGCCCTGGCGAGGGAACCAGTACGAGACGCCGGCGATGGTGCGATCGGTCACGCCCTTGACCATCGTCGTCGCCTGCTCCCGGTCCAGGTGATCGAAGCGGAGCAGCCCTTCCCATCCCTTGGTGGTCCGTGGCGTCACCCACATCGAGTAGCCGTTGGAGTCGAGCTTGGGGCTCGTGGCGCGCGGCTGATCTTCGGCCCAGAGATAGTCGAACGCCGCATTCACATAGGGGTGCTCGTAGGTGACGGCGAAGACGGTACGCAGTCGCTCCGCATTTTTCACGTAGGCGTCGTGATCCCAGAAACCGGTGATGCGCAGACCGCGGATCACTGGAGATCCCATCGGCAGGGGTCGGACCGTGCCACGGATCATGAACGCCTTCTGGTCGTTGGTCTCGACGCCGTTGTAGTTCTCGCCGTTGTAGAAGCCCCCGAGGACTTCCCCGAAGTTTTGCGTGAAGTTGTAGCGAAACGTCGCGCCGACGTCGGAGGACGACAGGTACCGCTCCCGATCCTCGAAGATCGTGCCCTGGAATCTGTAGCGGTAAACCGTCTCCATGAAGTCGACCCACGGGGTCTGCTGCATGCCGAATCGCGCATAGGATCCGCGCGTCATCCAGTCGTCCATGTTGAACTGCGCGTAGGCGTACTTCAGCCGGTAGGTGTAGCTCCCGGCGAGCGAGCTGCCCGTCCCGGTTTCCCGCACGATGTCTGGCGTGATGCGGAACTGGATCATGTGATTGATTTGGCCAGTCACATTCAGGTATGCGCGGCCGACCTGGAAAGCATTTGGTGTGTAGGTATTGCCGTCGACGTCGGTGCCCTTCGGTTCGGTCTGGACGGTGTAGTCGGCGAAGATCGTTGCGCCGATGCGAATGGCCGGCGTGTCATCCGGCGGGACATAACCGGCTGCCGGCGTCACCTGTGCGTTAGCGGAGGCGGCCAGCAGAAGCAGCGCGACGGCGGCAGACAGGTACGTCCTCCGCGCGTGTACGGGAGTCGTCATATATGAAGAAAGGATAAGTGGAGGCGATTTCCGCCCCGTCACACCGATGTTACAGAGACGTAAAATCGGGACACGATTTCCGTTACAGGGGCCCACGACGGGGCCCCTGCAATTTACGCGAGAACTAGAAGAGATAGCGCACAGCGATCTGCGTCTGGCGTGCGGTACCAAGACCGACCGTGCGGTTGAGCGGCCCCAGCATGTATCCGAAGGTTCCGGCGACCGCGTCGGTGAACGGCAGGCCGATCGTGCCGGCGGGAAGGGCCGCCGCCGGATTCTCGTAGTTCAGGCGGTTCGTTATGTTGAAGAGTTCGACCCTGATTTGGATGCCCTGATCCTGCGCGAAGCGGAACTCCTTGCTGGTCATCAAGTCGACCTGCCAGAACTCCGGACCGCGGAGAAAGTTCCGCGGCAGGTTGCCGAACGTGCCGGGCAGGGGCGCCGCGAAGGCCGCCGGGTTGAGCCACCGCACGCCGTCTTTCAAGTACGGGTTCACGCCGGGGACGAGATCCGGGCGAAGCGTGCCGCGCGTGTTGCCGCCGGGCACGTTGGTGACCGTGACGCCCCCGACCGTTATGGCATCGGGACGATTGATGGTCACGTTGATCGGCACGCCGCTCCTGGCGTTCACGATCCCGCCGACGCGCCAGCCGCCCTTCCAGAAGCCCTCTCCGGGCAGGACGTAGACCAGTGACCCGTTGAAGGTGTGCGGGATGTCGCTCAGGTTCGGACCGAACTCGGTGTTGTAGTCGAACGTATTGCCCGCGGTGGCGGCCTCGTTCGACCCCTGGGTCGTGCCCTCATTGCGCGAGGACTGGTAGTTCAGTCCGCCCGTAAAGCCTGAGCGGAACCGGCGGCTCACGCCGATCTGCAGCGCGTCGTAGGACGCCTCGCCGCAGCCGCGGATCGCATTGCCGTTAATCACCAGGCCATCGAGGCAGCCCGAGGTCTTATAGTCGACCTGGCCGACCGAAGGCACGGGCCGGACGCGCGTCGCGTTGTCGAACGTATTCGCGACGCCGCGGAGGAACATGTCCCGGCCCCTGCTGCCCGTGTAGCCAACCGTCAGGTTGACGAGGCCGGGCAGCTCGCGGGAGACGCTGGCACCGTACTGGATGTTGTACTCGTCTGGCCGCTCGTGCGTGTAGCCGCGCACCGAGAGGAGATTGCGATACGTCGCGGGATCCACGGGATAGGCGAGGGCGCCGCCGGGGATGTCGGTGGATTGCACACGCTGCCGCTCGATGAAATTCTCGATCGGCTGGATCCGGTCCTCGAACTGTCCCGGGCCGTAGAAGAGTCCATAGCCGGCGCGCAGTGCCGTCTTGTCGTTCAGCTGGAACACCGCCGACAGGCGCGGTGAGAAGTTGTTCTTGTCCGGATCGTAGAAGTTGTCGGGGTCAGTCCCGAAGGCGTTCTCCTCGATGAAGAAGGGTTTGGCCTTCTGGTCCTTTTCCCTGACGACCGAGTAGAAGTCGTAGCGGAGCCCGAGCTCGAGCGTCAGCCGGTTGCCGATGCGCCATGTGTCCTGCGCGAACCCGATCAGGTAGTACTGCTCCGGCGTGAACACCGGTGACTCGAGCGAGACCGCGACTTGCGTCGGGCGGTTGTCGATGAACTCGTTGATCCCCCCGTAGGTGATTTCGGTGCTGCCGAGGAATTGGAACTGCGATGTGATGCTGCGGTATTCGCCGCCGAACTTGAAGGTGTGCGCTTGTCGCGAGATCGTGACCGAGTCGCTGATTGCAATCGAGCGCGGGTCGTAGGCCTGACCGTTGGTCGACGCGTTGCTGGTCGCGCGGATGAGGAGGCCGCTGCGCGCAACGCCTGTGGTGCCACGAGCGTCGATTGACTGCGACGTGACCGTGCCGGAGAGCGACGTCTGAGTGGCGTCGTAGCCGGACGGTCCGAACGCAATCGCGTCGTACTTCGGCCGGTTATAACCGACTCTCAGTTCGTTGATGACGCTCGTGCCGAAGAGCGACTGATGACTGAACACGGCGTTGAGCGGCTGCTGCGTGGCGCGGACGCGCCGCGGCGTCACCGTTCGGTCGGGCGTGTCGACCTCGCCGTCGCTGTAGAGCACGCGGGCGTAGAAGGACTGATTGTTGGTGAAGCGATGATCCACCCTGGCGGCGATCGCGTTCTCGGTCTGGTCGGCCTCGGTGCTGAGCGTGGCCAGCGCCAGGAACGGGTTCGCGGTCGCGACCGAGCCCTGGGGGAAGCCGGCAAGTAGCGGCGCCACCGCCTGCGTGCGTGCCGCGCTCTGGCCCTGGAGGAAACCGGTCGGCTCGCCCGCTTGAATCCGCCGAATCGCTTCGGCGCTCGGCACCGCCTCGGTGAAGGACAGGCCAATCGTCTGCTTCAGGCCCTCGTAGCTGCCGAAGAAAAAGGTCTTGTTCCGCACGATCGGGCCGCCGAGCGAACCGCCGAATTGATTGAACTCGAGGGGCTGTTTCTGATCGTCGTACTTGCTGGCGGCATCGAGCGCATCGTTGCGGAAGTAGTTGAAGAGCGAGCCGTTGAACCGGTTGCTGCCGCTCTTGCTGATGACGGTGATGTTGCCACCGGCGCCGAGGCCGCTCTCGGCGGGCGCAAGGCCCGAATTGACCCTGAACTCCGCTATCGACTCCATCGACGTCTGCAGCCGGAACTGCGAGCCGGTCGCGTTGAGATAGCCCGGGCTCGCGTCCCAGACATAGCTGCCGTCGACGCCGTCGTAGTTCAGATAATTCTGCTGGTTGGACTTGCCGTTGAAGCGCACGCTCGCCCAGCCGCCGTTGCCATCGCTCGTGGCCCCGGTCGAGAGCGTCATCAGGTTGGCGAAGTTCCGCCCGTTCACCGGCAGGCTCTTGATCTCTTCCGGAGACACGTTGACGCCAATCTTTGCGGATTGCGTGTCGATCACCGTCGCGTCAGCGATCACGGTGACTGCCTCCGCCACGTTGGCGACCGCGAGCAGCAGATCGACCGGCTTGACATCTCCGGCACCCACCGCCACCGCCCCGCGATTGGGCGAGAAGCCGTCGAGCTGCCCAGCGACTTCGTACTGGCCTGGCGACAGGTTCGTGACGACGTATCGTCCCTCAGCATCGGTGACGACTGTCCGCACTGCACCGGTCTGGGCTGACGTGATCGTGACGGTCGCGCCCGGGAGAACAGCCCCGCTCGCGTCGGTGACCCTGCCCACGATCCGCGATTCTGTTTGTTGCGCCGCGACCGGCGCAGCGGCCGCCAGCGCCAGGGCGCCGTACAAAACGAAGCGTGCAAGGTGGCGATGCTGACTCATGTGCTCCCTCTTAAGTGAAGTGCTCGCGCTCGGAGATTGCTCGCGCCGATGGGGTTTCGCAGTCGTCTCGCGCGACCGCGCGCTCCATAAGGTAGTGAGGGGCTGTGATCCGCATGCAACGCTCCCGTTTCAATGGCGTTAAATCGCGCGCAGCCACGAGAAACACGGCGAAGGACGGGCGAATCCACGCGTGTAACGACAACACGACAATTCAGCGACGAATCGGTTAAATCTGATTTGAATCTGCTAAGATCCTCCGGCTCGACGCAGCTGAGTCGAGCGAGGCAGGAGCAGTCACGTGGCGTTCAGACTCATTCCCAGAGAAGAGCGGTTCTTCGATGACTTCGTGGCCCTGGCCGAGCAGATTCGCAAAGGCGCGGGCCTTCTCGAAGAGATGCTCGCGCCCGAGCGGCCGATCTGGGACAAGGCCGACGAGATCAAGGAAGTCGAGCACAAGTGCGACTTCATCACCCACGAAGTGATCCAGCGCCTGCATCGCACGTTCGTGACGCCGCTCGACCGCGAGGATATCCACACACTCGCCAGGACACTCGACGACGTCATGGACGCGATCGACGCCTCGGCGGCAGTCGTTCGGCTCTATCAGATCGACCGGGTGCGACCGGATGCACGCGAACTGGCGCACCTGGTGGCGATCTCTACCGAACAGGTCGTGATTGCCATGAAAGCGCTCGAGCGGCGCCACGGCGTCGCCGAGCCCGCGGTCGAGATTAATCGCCTCGAGAACGAAGCCGATCGAGCGCACCAGAACGCCGTGCGCCGTCTATTCGAGGAAGAGCAGAATCCGATCGTGATCATCAAATGGAAGGAGATCCTCGACTTCCTCGAGGCGGCCACCGATCGGTGCGAAGACGTCGCCAACGTGCTCGAAGGCGTTGTCGTCAAGCACGCCTGACGTCTACGGATGGATTCCAACCTGCTCGCGGTCGTCGCGCTCATCGGCGTTGCGCTCGTCTTCGACTTCATCAACGGCTTTCACGACGCCGCGAACTCGATCGCGACCGTCGTCTCGACGCGCGTCCTGACACCCGGCAAGGCCGTTATCTGGGCGGCCTTCTTCAATTTCATCGCCGCCTTCACCTTCGGGACCGCAGTCGCCAAGACGGTCGGGGCTGGGCTCGTCGATATCTCGATCGTCAGCTTCTCGGTGATTTTCGCCGGGCTCATGGGCGCGATCATCTGGGACCTGATCACGTGGTACTACGGGCTCCCGACCAGCTCGTCGCACGCCCTGATCGGTGGCTACGCCGGCGCCGCCGTGACCAAGGCCGGGTGGAGCGCGATCATTGTGTCGGGCTGGACCAAGACGCTGATCTTCATCGTGCTGGCGCCGCTCATCGGGATGAGCCTGGGGTTTGCGCTGATGGTCGCAATCCTGTGGATCTTCAGGCGCGCGTCGCCGGGCCGCGTCGACCAGTGGTTCCGCAAGCTGCAGCTGCTGTCGGCTGCGGCCTACAGCCTCGGGCACGGCGGCAACGACGCGCAGAAAACGATGGGGATCATCGCCGGAGCGCTGGTCGCCGGTGGCTATCTCGGGCTCGAGGACGGGCATTTGCCGATCCCCATATGGGTCGTGCTCTCCGCGCACGCGGCGATCGCGCTCGGCACGCTCTCGGGCGGCTGGCGCATCATTCACACGATGGGCTCGAAAATCACCAAGCTGACACCCGTGGGCGGTTTCGCCGCCGAGACGGCTGGCGCCATCTCACTCTTCACTGCGACGCACCTCGGTGTCCCTGTCAGCACGACGCATACGATCACCGGCGCGATCATCGGCGTCGGATCGATCCGGCGGCTGTCGGCCGTCCGCTGGGGCGTGGCCGGCCGGATTGTGTGGGCCTGGATCCTGACGATTCCCGCCTCAGCGTTCATCGCCGCGGTCACCTATTGGCTGACGGCAGTGACGATCGCGCCCTGACGAAAGGCTCAAGGCTCAGGGGCTCAAGGCTCAGGCAAAAACCTTCGACCAGGTACTCGAAGATTTTCCCTGAGCCCTGAGCCCTGAGCCCTGAGCCGCCCTGAGCCCTAAGCCTTGAGCCCTGAGCCCGGAGGCTCTGAGGGCAGCTCGATCGTAAACACCGCCCCGCCTTCGGGCCGGTTCGCTGCGGTGGTCCGGCCGCCGTGCAATTCGATCAGGTGCTTGACGATGGCGAGTCCGAGACCGGTGCCGCCGGGATCTCGCGCGCCGCGAGTGCGAGATTTATCGACGCGGTAGAAGCGTTCGAAGATCCGCGGCAGATCGGCCTCAGGAATCCCTGGTCCATCGTCGACGACCGTCAAGCGGACGCGTTCGCCGATCCGTTCGGCGCCCAGGACGATTCGGCTCGACTCGGGCGCGTAGTTGGTGGCGTTCTCCAGCAAGTTACGCAGCGCGTCGTGGAGCTTCGTCGGATCACCGGTCACTGTCGTTGCATCCTTGCCAATGCGGCGCTCGACACGCTGGTGGCGCGCCTCGAGCGCTGGCGTCAGCTCGGCTTCCACGCCGTCAAAGAGCGATTCGACCAAACAGGGGATGTGCTCGATCGGCTCCTGACCCGCATCGAGCCGCGCGAGGCGAAGCAGGTCGCGCACCAGGCGTTCCATACGCAGCGTGTGCCGGCCGATGATCTCGAGGAAGCGGCGGACTTCCGTGGGTTCCGATCCTTCCTCGGTCTGATCCAGCAGTGCTTCGACGTAGCCCCGTACGGCCGTGAGCGGCGTGCGCAACTCGTGGGAGACATTGGCGACGAAGTCGCGGCGAATGCGATCGGCGCGGCGGAGATCGGTGATGTCGTGCAGGACGAGCACGGCCCCGCCGGCTCCAGGGGCCGCCACCGGCGAGCTGCGCGAGATGAGGACGAGCTCGGGCTCCCGCGGAAGCGTCAGCTCGAGACCCTCGGTGGCCGTGCCGCGGAGCGCCGCATCGAGCTGGGCGGCGATATCGGGCTGCCGCACGATCTCGACGTAATGGCGGCCCTCGGGGTTACCCTGCAACTGCAGCATCGCCCGTGCAGCCACGTTGACCAGCTGGACCCGGCCGTGATCGTTGACGACGAGGACCCCCTCGATCATCCCGGTGAGGATCGCTTCCATCCGGGCGCGGTCCGAGGCGAGGTCGGCGGCGCGTTGGCCGATTTCCCGCGCCGCAGCGTCGAGTGCGCGCGCGACCGTGCCGACTTCGTCATTGCCGTAGTCTCGCGCCGGGCGCGACCAGTCGCCGCGCGCGTAGCGTTCCGCAACGGCCGCAATCGCCAGGACTCGCCGGCTGAGCAACACCGATGTCGCCCACGAGAGCGCGAGCGCAGCGACGAGCGCGATGCCGAACGCCACCAGGGCGGATCGCCAGACCGACCGCAGCTGCTCGGCGACGTCGGTCAGCGGTAGCGCGAGGCGCACGAATCCGAGGCTCGGCAACGCCGGGTTGTCGATCGGCACCGCGACATAGAGCAGGTCTGCCCGGACGGTAATGCTGTAGCGGCGGGCGACGCCGAGCCCGTCCTGGCGCGCGCGCTGAATCTCCGGTCGGTCGCTGTGGTTTTCAATCGTGGAGAGCGCGTCGCCGTCGAGCTCTGAATCGCCGAGCACGACGCCGTCCTTGGCGACCAGCGTGACACGACCACCAACGAGACCGCCGAGCGCATCCGCCTCGGCGTCGAGGCTCGGGACCGGCCGCGAACTGCCGGTGAGACATCGTTTCGGCCGCCAGTCGTGCCTGGCTGACGAGCGAACGCTCGATGCGATCGCTCGTGGCGCGGCGGAGCGACCACGACACGAGCGCGGTTGACACCACCAGCGCGAGCGCAGTCGTGACGAGCGAGGTCAGGAAAAGGCGGGTGCGGAACGTCACGGACGCTCGATCAGCTTGTAGCCGAACTGTTTGATCGTCTCGATGGCTTCGGAGAGTGGTGGCAGCTTCTCGCGGAGGCGCCGGATGTGGACGTCAACCGTGCGCGTGCCGCCGGTGTAGTTGTAGCCCCAGACGTCGCTGAGGAGCAGGTCACGAGAGAGCACCCGCCCCTTGTGCTGCACCAGGTACTGGAGGAGGAGAAACTCCTTCGCGGTCAGGCGCACCTCGGTGCCGTCGAGCGCGATCGTGTGGCGGTCGGCGTCGATCGTGATCGGTCCGTACTGCAGCAGCGTGCCGGCGCTGCTGGCGCGGCCGGCCCGGCGCAGGAGCGCTGTGACGCGCAGGCTGAGTTCTTTCGGGCTGAAGGGCTTGGTCACGTAGTCGTCGGCGCCGTGCTCCAGTCCCGAGACGCGATCGGATTCCTCGCCGCGCGCCGTCAACATGATGATTGGGATGGTGGCAAACGATGGATCGGCACGCATCGCCTGGCAGACGATCAGGCCATCTATTCCAGGCAGCATCAGATCGAGGATCACCAGATCGACCGGCGTTTTTCGGAGTCTGGGCAGGACGTCGTTGCCTGACGTGATCCGTTCGACACGGTGCCCGACTCTTTCCAGGTAATGGGCGATGAGCGCGGCAATGTCGGCGTCGTCTTCGACGACCAGGATGTGCGGCATTTGAAGAAATGCTGAATGCTGAATGCTGAATGCTGAAGTGAAGGATGAATAAGGATGAATTCTGTCGGCTGATCACGAAAATCGAAGTCGAGTATAAACCGGCGCGCGAACGGCTCCGTGCCGTCCGTGTTTTCCGTGGCTAATGTCCTCCCCCGGCCGGCAGTGAACGCTCCAGAGGACAGTCCGAAGTACGACCTCGGCTGCAGAATTCTCCCAAAAGCCGTGGATCTGCCCATTTCACGTCTGGCACCGCCCTTGGAACTGCTCCCGACAACCGGCAGTCGTTCATGCCGGAGGGAGAACAGACATGACGATCACTCGACGATCGCAGACAAGACTGGCACAACCGATTCTCGGCGTGCTTGGCGTGCTTGCCATTAGCGCGTTCGTCGCAACGGTTGGCTGCAGCGGGAACACCGTTCCAGCCGTGCAGGCGCAATCGGGGCTGCCCGACATTACGGCGACGCAACCCGGCGCGCCGGTCGTGGTGAGCTGCGAGCCCAATCAACGCACACTGGTACGTCCCGTTGTGATCAACGGCGCGACGATTTCGCAGGTCGAGTGCATCACGAACGCGCCAGTTCCTGTCCCGGCTACGTTTGCTGTGCCCGCGTATCGAGAAGCCCTCCCGGAGCAACGGGTGGCCTATCGTGCCGACGACCTCGGCGACGCGCGTGTGTTGGCGGCGCCGCCGGCGACCGTCGCGCGCCCGATTCCGGCGCGGCAGGTCGTCTATAGCGATGACCGACCGGTGCGCAGGACGCGCTCGGTGAAAAAGAGCGCGATCATCATCGGCTCCTCGGCCGGTGCCGGCGCGGGCGTCGGCGCGACGATCGGCGGCAAGAAGGGCGCGCTCATCGGCGCCGCGATCGGTGGCGGCGGCGCGGCACTCTGGGATCAGATTACGCGCCGCGATCGATAGTCAGTTCATCGAGGTAGATGACCAGGGCGGGTTCGCCGCGGATCCGCCCTGGTCGTGCGTTGGAGCCAGCGACAGCGTCGCCTCAGTCGATGCTAGAATCCCTCAGTGCTCCTGATTTCATCCGCCCTCGCGCTCGGCTTCCTTCACGGGCTCGGCGCTGATCATCTGATGGCGATCGCGGCGTTGTCGATCGGCAATGCGGGCGAGGCGCCGGCGCTGCAGCGGACGCGCGCGCTCGGCGTTGCCGTTCGCTTCGCGATCGGTCACGCGCTGCTCCTGGCGCTTGGCGCCGGCGCCCTGGTCGCGCTCGGCTGGTCGCTGCCGCTCGTCGTCGAGCGCGGCGGGGAAGTTCTTGGCGGCTTGATCCTCATCATCCTCGGCGCCGTCGGCCTGTGGGGGGTGACGGCCGGCAGGATCTATGGCCACTCCCACCGGCACGGCCATGAGCCCGCGCCTCACTGGCATCTGCACATCGGCCGGCAGGATCACC
Organism: uncultured Acidobacteriota bacterium; assembly: GCA_963773005.1. Lineage (GTDB taxonomy): Bacteria > Acidobacteriota > Vicinamibacteria > Vicinamibacterales > 2-12-FULL-66-21 > DATBJJ01. Next base: position 697,243 of record CAVYZR010000003.1, on the reverse strand, counting down.
ATCCACCGCCCGCGGCGCACTCGCATCTGCCGACCATCATCGGCGCCGCTTTCGCCATCAGCAGCCTTCGGGCGCTGACGATGCTCGCGCCATTCGGCAACGGCCTGGCGTCGTCGCCGCTCTCCACGCTGTTGCTGCTGATTGCCGTCTTCGGCGTCGGTATCCTGCTGTCGATGTCGCTCTTCGGCGTCGCGTTCGCACGGATCATGTCCGCCGCCATCGCGGCGCGTCTCGGGCAAGCCGCCGCCATCATCATGGCCTGCGCATCAATCCTGCTTGGCGGGTATTGGGTTATTTGGGCGTAAATCGGTTCAAGGTTCAGGGTTCAGGAACTTGAACCAGCGAACCCTGAACCCTGAACCTTGAACCTTGAACCGCTCTTAAAGCTCCCTCACCCCATGGCTCTTCACGAAAAAGTAAATCGCGACGAACGAGACGAGTAGCCCGTTGATTGCCAGGACGACTGGCATCGGGACAAACGTCGCGGCAAAACCGCTGGCGAGGCTGCCAAGCGGCATCCCGCCACGGAACGCCACCATGTAGATGCTGACGACCCGCCCGCGCAGGTGGTCGGGGACGATGAGCTGCACGAGCGACGAGGTCATCGAAAAGACCATGATCAGCGCCGCGCCGCTCAGAAAGAGCAGCACGCAGCTCACCCAGAGGATCCGCGAGACGGCAAACGCCGCAATCAACCCGCCGACAATGAGCTGGACGATGAGGAGCGCCCGGCCCATGTGCGTGAAGCGCCCCAGCCACGCGATCACGAGCGCGCCGAGCACGGCGCCCATCCCCGAGAACGCCAGCATCCAGCTGTAGCGGCCGATTCCACCGTGAAAAATCTCGCGCGCGAAGATCGGCAGGAACGTCAACAACGGTAGCCCCAGAAACGTTGTCATCGACGCGAGCACCGTCAGCGCGAGGATGGCGGGCTCGCTGCGCGCGTAGGCGAGGCCGCCCTTGAATTCATCCAGCATCGGCTTGCGATCGGCTGGTTGGACGTGGGCGACCGACAGCGACATCAGCGCCACGATCACGATCAGGAACGACACGCCGTTGACGGTAAAGCACCCGATCGCGCCGAGCGTCGCCATCGTCACGCCGGCGAGCAGCGGCCCGAAAATGCGCGCGAGATTGAACTGGATCGAGTTGAGCGCAATCGCGTTCGGAAGATCCTTCTTGTGGATGAGCGACGGGATCATCGCCTGGTAGGCCGGTCCTCCGAAGGCCTGCGCCAGGCCGGCCGTGAACGACATGGCGAGGATGTGGACGATGTGCACGCGGCCTTGATAGACGAGCGCGGCGAGCGTGAAGGCGGTGGCCATCTGCACGAACTGCGATCCGATGAGCAGCAGCTTCCGATCGTGGCGATCGGCAATGACGCCGCCCACGAGCGTGAAGAGGAGGATCGGCAGCTGCCCCAGGAAGTCGTCGAGCCCGAGGTAAAACCTCGATGAATTGGTGAGGTCGAGGACGAGCCAGCTCTGCGCGACCTTCTGCATCCAGGTCCCGACCGTCGAGGCGAAGGCTCCGAACCAGAGGACGCGGAAGTCGCGGTACGTGAAGGCAGCAAACGCTCGCTGAAGGATTGGAGAGCGAAGTGCAGTCGATGGAGGCGGCGTAGACACGTGTCGGACCACCAATCTTAACAGCTTGTCTGTGTGCGACTTACGCCAAGGCTTGACTATAGCGAAGAAAAAGCGAAAATTACCGCATGGCCGCTCGCGCCCGGCTCGAACAGCTGCTGAAAGCCAGGAAGCTCGACGTCACCCTGATCGACTCTGGACCTGCGTCCGACGCGTCCACCGTTGCCGAGGCGGACGATCTTGCGGTGACCGGCGTGCCGGCGATTGATGCGGCGCTAGGCGGGGGATTGCGGCGCGGGCACTTGTCGGAAATCGTCGGTCGACGCTCGTCGGGACGGACCACGGCGGTCTGCCGCGCGCTCAGCGCTGCCACTGCTCGTGGCGAACTGGTCGCTCTCATCGATACCTGCGATCGCTTCGATCCGGCATCCGCGGCGGCCTTCGGCCTCGACCTGACGCGGTTGTTGTGGATTCGCGACACGGGTGACGCGACGCGTGCCCTCAAGGCGATGAATCTGGTTCTGCAAGCTGGCGGGTTCGGATTCGTCGTGCTGGATCTGGCGGATGTCGCCATACCGGTTGTCCGTGCGCTGCCGTTCACCACCTGGTTTCGCCTGGCGCGGGTGATCGAAGGCAGCCAGACGGTGGCCTTGCTGGTGGCCGCCGATCATGTCGCTCGAGGATCCGGCGGCGCCACGATTGATCTGGCGCGCACGGACATGACCGCACGCGTTGCCCAATCGGATGCAGTGCCGGGCCAGACGCACGCGCGCTGGAGAGGACGCTCGGATCGTTCGCGGCTGTTGCAGGGCCTGGAAATGCAGCTGCGAGTGGTCGGAGCAAGGAGCTGACCGGGACATGTCGTCTCTGTTCGCGTGTCTCCGATCGCCTCGAACTCCCGACCTGGCAGTTGTCGTGGCCCAGGAGTTTTCGCCACGGTTGCAGCGGTACGGCAGCGATGGCGTGGTGCTCGACGTGACGGGGCTCGGTCGTCTCTTCGGTGCACCACAGGCGATTGGCGAGGCGCTCGCATCGCGGATCTCGGATTCTTCTCACGGGACGCAGATTATGCGGATGGTTGAGTCGGCAAGCTTTGAAAAAGATCTGGAAGGATCCGCGAAATCTGCGTCCCGTGAAAAAGATCTGAGATGCGCGTTCAGTGTCGCCGTGGCCCCGACGCAAGTCGGGGCCATGCTCTTGTCGTTTGCGTATCCCGGTCTGACGGTTGCGGCCGAGGAGGTGGCGTCGGCGCTGGCGCCCGTGCGCCTCGAGGTGCTGCGGCAGGTGTTTTCCGAGATCCATAACGGCATCAAGGTCCGTGAAGATCCGTGGAGATCCGCGAGATCCGCGTCCCGTGAAAATGATCCGCGCTTCGAGTTCGAGGTGCTTCAGCGATGGGGGTTGGCGACGCTTGGTGAGATGGCGCTGCTCCCGGCCGAAGCGCTTTCCGCGCGGCTCGGGCAACTCGGGATCGTTCTCCAGCGGATGGCGAGGGGCATCGATGCGAGTCCGCTCGTGCCCGATCCCGATGTGCCGCGTTTTCTCGAGCGAGTCGAGCTCGAATGGCCGATCGACGGTCTCGAGCCGCTGGCATTCGTGCTAGCGCGGCTGCTCGACCCGTTGTCTGCGGCGCTCGAGCGTGCCGATCGGGGCGCGGCTGCCCTCCACCTCCACTTGCGGCTGGTCGATCGCACCGAGCACACGCGAGTGCTGCAATTGCCAGCCGCGATGCGCGATCCGAAAGTCCTGCGTACGCTCCTGGTGCTCGACCTCGAATCGCACCCGCCCCAGGCGGCGATCGATATCATCACGATCGAAGTCGATCCGGCGCCAGGCCGCGTGCTCCAGTATTCGCTGCTCGAGCGGGCGCGGCCGTCAGACGAAACGCTCGCGACGCTCATTGCCAGGCTTGGCGCCCTGGCTGGAGAGTCGCGAGTGGGCCAGCCGGTGCTTCTCGATTCCCATCGCCCCGATGCGTTCGAGATGCGCCGGTTCGCGCCGGATGAACGAGTCCGTCCAGATAACCCCGTATCCCACCTTGATGACCCCATCGCTTCCGTCTTTGGGCGGAATGATGCACTCGAGAATGGCGTGCTGCGACGATTCCGCCCGCCGATCGCGATTCGAGTGTTGGTGGAACATGGACGTCCCAGACATGTCTGCATCGATCGTCGAGGGATGCCCGGCGGCCGCGTCGAGCTATGCGCGGGGCCCTGGCGATCGTCGGGCTCGTGGTGGAAAGAGTGGGCAGAAGCCCGGCGGGGGTTGCCCGGTGGGGCTATCCGCCCGTGGCATCGCGACGAATGGGATGTCGCTCTCGGCGATGGCTCGGTGTGCCGGTTGTTTCAGGCACGGGACACCGAACAATGGTTTCTCGACGGGGTGGTTGATTGAGGACAGGGCTGCGATGTCGCGCCTTGGCATTTGGGAAGTGCCGGAGATAACGGAATTCACCGCGGAAATGAGATGGCACCAGTGGGAGACGCACGGAGAGGATTTCGATGCTGGGCGCACGCCGGCCTGTGGGCCGGCGTGAGATTGCGAGAGGTCGACAGATCACAAGCACGCGCACGATCCGCATGGTGCTTGAGATCCGCCGACCTCTCGCAATCCCACCGCGCAACGCACGGTGCGGCCAGTTGCGATTCCGTCGAGCAAGCGCGTTCTCTCCGCGCGTCTCCCACTGGTTCCAGCTCCGTTCCTCCGTGGTGAACCCCGTTCCCTCGGTCTCCTCCGAAGCTGTTCGAAGCATTCACGACCAAATTTAGAGATAAGGCGCCGCGTCGGTGTACATCGAACTCCACGCATCTTCGGCATTTTCTTTTCTCGACGGCGCGTCGCTGCCGGAACGGCTCATCGAGCGCGCCGCCTCGCTTGGCGCTCCGGCCCTGGCCTTGCTCGATCGCGACGGGGTCTACGGGATTCCGCGATTTCATCAGGCCGCCCGGCGCGCCGGGTTGAAAGCCATCGTCGGCGCCGAGTTGACGATGGCTATCGGGGCTCGGAGTTCGAGCTCAGGGGCGGATGTCGTGAAACGAAGCAAGAACAGCCTCGAGTCCCGTGCCCCGAGCCACGACCCCCGGCTCTTTCGTCTGCCAGTCCTGGTCGCATCACGCGAGGGATATCAGAATCTGTGCCGGCTCGTGACACGCTTGAAGCTGTCGGCGCCCAAAGGCGAGGGGGCGCTGACCCTCGACGATCTCGACGGCGCGGTGGGTGGACTCGTCGTGCTGGCGGGCCGCGGCGTCATCAACGGGCCGCGCTTCGGCATCGGGGGATTGATCGATCGTCTGGTCGGGACGTTCGGCCGCCAGAATGTCTGCATCGAGCTGCAACGGCACCTGCTGCGCGATGAAGAGGCCGATAATCACACGCTTCGCGATCTCGCCTCGGCGTTTCACCTGCCGGTCATCGCGACCAATGGCGTGCGGTTTGCCGATGTGCCCGATCGGCCGCTCTATGACGTGCTCACGTGCATCCGCCACAAGACGACGCTCGAGCACGCCGGACGACGCCTGAGTGCAAACGCAGAACGGTATCTGAAGCCGGCCGAGGCGATGGCGCGTCTGTTCAACGATCTGCCGGAGGCGATCGCCGGCACTCACGAGCTGGCGGATCGGCTCGAGTTCACGATGGCAGATCTTGGCTACCGCTTTCCGCAATATCCGGTGCCGCCTGGCGAAACGATGGCGTCGTTTCTGCGAAAGATCGCGCAGGCTGGCGCCCGCGAGCGCTACCGGCCCTACCACGATCGCGCCCGCGCCCAGGTCTCGCGCGAGCTGAACCTGATCGAGAAACTCGATCTGGCTGGTTATTTCCTGATTGTCTGGGACATTGTCAATTTCTGCCGGCAGGAGGACATCCTCGTGCAAGGCCGCGGCTCGGCCGCCAACAGCGCCGTCTGCTACAGCCTTGGCATCACGGCGGTGGATCCGGTCGGCATGGACCTGCTGTTCGAACGGTTTCTGTCGGAGGAGCGCGGCGAGTGGCCCGATATCGATCTCGACCTGCCGAGCGGCGATCGCCGTGAGCGCGTGATCCAGCACGTCTACCAGAAATACGGGAAACATGGCGCGGCGATGACCGCCAACGTGATTACGTATCGTGGCCGGAGCGCCGCCCGCGAAGTCGGAAAAGCCCTATCGATTGACGCGATGGAGATCGATCGGTTGGCGAAAATCATGAACCGCTTCGAATGGATCGATCCGCGGGAAACACTCGAGCGCAACTTGCGGGATGCCGGCCTCGACGGCGAGCAGCCGCACGTGCAGCATTTTGCCGAGCTCTGGATGCGGATTCAGGATCTGCCGCGACATCTCGGTCAGCATTCCGGCGGCATGGTCATCTGCCAGGACCGGCTCGATGCGGTCGTGCCGCTCGAGAACGCGAGCATGCCCGATCGCGTCGTCATCCAATGGGACAAGGACGATTGCGCCGATATGGGGCTCGTCAAAGTGGATCTGCTCGGATTAGGGATGATGGCGGTACTGCAAGATGCATTGGCGATGGTAAATGGGGCCGGCGGTCGGCGTTCGGCGCTCGGCGATCGTGACACGAACGATGCCGATGATCCTGAGCCGATTGGAGTCACGGATTCGCCCCGAGCGCCGACCGCCGACCGCCGACCGCCGAACGAGATCGTCGATCTTGCCCACCTTCCCCCTAATGACCCGGCGGTCTACACGATGCTGCAAGAAGCCGACACGATTGGGATCTTTCAGGTCGAGTCGCGGGCCCAGATGGCCACGTTGCCGCGGCTGCGGCCGAAGTGCTTCTACGACATCGTGGTCGAAGTGGCGATTATCCGGCCGGGGCCGATCGTCGGGCAGATGGTGCATCCCTACTTGAAGCGGCGACAAGGCACGGAGGACGTCGTCTACCCGCATCCGGCGCTGGAACCGATCCTTGCCCGGACGCTGGGTGTGCCGCTCTTTCAGGAACAGCTGCTGCGCATGGCGATGGTGGCCGCTGGCTTCTCCGGTGGCGAGGCCGAAGAGCTCCGCCGCGCGATGGGATTCAAGCGATCCGAAAAGCGCATGCAGCAGCTCGAGGGCCGGTTGCGCAGCGGCATGGCGCGAGAGGGCATCGTCGGGGAAGCGGCTGAGGCCATCATTCGCTCGATTACGTCGTTTGCGCTCTACGGATTTCCCGAATCTCATGCCGCGAGCTTTGCGTTGCTCGTGTATGCCAGCGCGTTTCTCAAGGCGCATTACCCCGCGGCGTTCTATACGGCGCTGCTCAACAATCAGCCGATGGGGTTTTACCATCCGGCGACGCTCGTCAAGGATGCCCAGCGGCGCGGCGTCCGCTTCGCGTCGATCGATGTGCAGGAATCGGATTGGGAATGTCGCGTCGATCCCGACGGACGGGTGCGGCTGGGCCTGATGTACGTGAACGGTTTGCGAGCGGAGGTGGGAAAGCGCATCGCTCGGTCGAGCCAGAACGCATCGAGCGGCGATGCCGATGAATCGAGATCGGACCTGTTATCGGCAGCGCCTGTGGCCGCGCCGAGCGCGAATGCGCGAGGCGCCAGCGAGCGGGGGTGGGGCCCCGCGAGCACTAATAAAAGCAGACCATCGCACGAACCACCCCATTGCCCCAAGTGTGGGAACGACGATCGGTCGATGATCGAACCGACGCCGAATTCGACCATGTTCTGCAATGTGTGTGCGCATGAGTGGGGAGCGCACAGTCGAAACGACGGGTTGCCAGTTGCAGATGGTCAGCATATATCAGAGCTCGCGGGGCCTCGCCTTCGCGAAGCTTCGGCGCAGTTCGCCGGAGCCTTGTCCGCCTCCGCGCAAAGCGCTACGGCGAGACCTCGACGAAGCCCTCCGGGCGAAGTCGGGGCGGAGGCGGCCCACCCCCGCTCGCTCTCGCGCGGCGACTGCGCGCCGCGCTCGAGCCGCGGGCGCTCCTCGGGCTCCAGGCGCTTCGATTCAATAGACGATCTCATCTCTCGAACCGGTCTTCGCCGCGACGAGCTGGCGACGCTGGCTGAGATTGGCGCGCTCAATGCGTTCGGTCACGACCGTCGCAGCGCGCTCTGGCAGATTGAACGGGCGATCCGCCCCGCGGGAGAAGCTCTTCAAGTTTGACGGGCTCGACGGGCACGACGTCGAAGACGATGACGAATCATCGACGCCGGTTTTGCGGTCGATGACTCCGGCCGAACGCGTCCGGGCGGATTACGACGGTACGAGCCTGACGATTGGTCCCCATCCCATGGCGCTCTGCCGCCGTGAGCTGGCGCTCCGCGGCGTGCAGCGCGCAAGTGATCTGGCCGGCGGCCGATCGGGCCGCCGGGTACGGGTGGCTGGCGCCGTCATCACGCGGCAGCGGCCCGGCACGGCAAAAGGATTCGTGTTTCTGACCCTCGAGGATGAGACCGGTATTGCCAACATCATCGTGCGCCCCGACCTTTTCACGGACGAACGGACGACCGCCATCCGTGCGCCGTATCTGCTTGTCGAAGGCACGCTGCAGATTCAGGATGGCGTGACGTCGGTGAAGGCGGAACGGTTCTACGCGTTGGCCACGAATGGGCCTGATCCCCAATCGCACGACTATCACTAGCTTTCCGAGGGGCTTTGCCCCTCGGACTCCCCGACACGCACTCTCGCCGCGTTCGCTCACGCTGCTCAAACCGCCCTGGCGATTCACGAGATAGGTTATAGACCGGCGGTAAGCTCAACCGTCACTCGCGATCCTCTATAGCGCCACCCTCCCGACCGCTCCAGTCGAGCTTCTGGCGTGCCACTTGCACAGTTCACTCACGAGACCGTGCCCAGCAGTTTAGAGGCACGAATTGGAGGCTGAGCCGTGCGAGTGTGCAATCAACTCCACACGCGACCGCTGACCCATCTTCCCGATCGCGCCAACGGCGCGATCGGGGCCCGCGACGCGAGGTCATGGCCCACGCTCGTCGCAGCGGGCGCCGTGCTCGGCGCGTTTCTGACCGGCGCGTGCCATCCGCCGGTCAAGTCCACACTTCCCGGCCCGCCGACGGCTGCCGATCTCGCGCAGCTCTGGATCGAGCCGCCGGCTGGACGCGACCTTTTTTGGGGTGTTGGCGGGAAAGCGCTCGCACCCGACCCGGCGGCGACGTACACGGTCATCGAGATCAAACGCACGGGCTTCAGCGAGGGCTATACCGTCACTGGACCCAATGGCCGTCAATGGAGCGCGAAGTTTCCGCCCGAGGCGCCGACCGAAGTCGTCGCGTCACGAATTCATTGGGCCGTCGGCTACCACCAGCCGCCGATCTATTACGTGCAGAAATGGCTCGCCGAGAAAGCGACGAAGCCCAATCCGCAGTTGCCGGCCCGCTTCCGCGAAAAGACTCCGCCACTCGGCGGCGGCCTCGAAGATACCGGCACCTGGTCGTACTATCAGAATCCCTTCGTCGGTACTCGCGAACTCAAAGGCCTGATCGTCCTGCAGGCGATGCTCGGGAACTCAGATCTCAAGGACGACAACAACGCGAAGTACGCGCTCGGCAAGCCGCTCGAGGGGGCGCGAATGTGGTACGTCGCCCGCGACCTGGGACATACATTCGGACGCACCGGCGTCGTCGACGCTCCGCGCGGCGACGTCGAGATCTTCGAGCAAACGCCGTTCATCAAGGGTGTCGTCAACGGCCGTGTGACGTTTGACTGGCGCGGCCGGCACGACGTGCTGTTCGAGGACATCACGCCGGCGGACGTGCGCTGGATCTGCGGTCGGTTGCAGCGCATTCGTGACGCGCAATGGCGCGACGCGTTCCGCGCCGGGGGCTATCCTCCGGTCGACGCCGAGCGTTTCATTCGCCGCCTGAAGCAAAAGATCGCCGAAGGCATGGCGCTCAAAGGGTAAGGGATCGATGACTCCGTTCCAGGACATTGCGGCGATTGGCGAAATCGGCGACGCGCTCGTACGCCTGCCGCTGGCGGCGGTGCTTGGCACCGCGCTGGCGCTCCGGCCGAAACGGAAGGGCACACCGCCGCGAATGCCGGCCGTCGTCCAGACGCAGATCATCCTGGCCGTCGTCGGCGCGATCATCATGCTGGTTGTCGGCGCCAGTCTCGCGCGCGCGTTCGGCATCGTCGGCGCGGCGAATCTGATCCGCTACCGGTCGAAGATCGATGATCCGAAGGACGCCGTGGTGATGCTTTGTGCGCTCGCCGTCGGGCTGGCGTCAGGCGTCGGTTTATATGCGCTGTCGGTTTTTTCGACGGCTTTCTTGATAGTCGCGCTCGGCATCATCGAATCGTTCGAGAAGGGCGTGAAGAAATTCGATCTGACGATCAAGGCAGGCGATCAGACCGACGAGCGTCGGCCAAAAATCGAGGCGATCCTGCGCCGTTTCAAGTTGCCCTACGACCTTCGCGCCTCGGCCGACGCCGAACTCTGCTACGAGGTCGAGGTGCCCTTGGATCTCGAACGGGATCGCGTGACCGATGCGATCCTGAAGCTCGACCCGGAAGGACATGCCGCGGTCGACTGGTCGGAAAAAAAGAACAAGGCGAAGTAACCAACTGTGAAGCTCATCATTCAACCCGACGAGGGCGTCAGACCGCTCGTTCAAGCGGTCAAGAACGCGAAGCGCTCGATTGACATCGTAATTTTTCGCTTCGACCGTCCCGAGCTCGAGAAAGCACTTGCCGCGGCGGTGTCGAGAGGTGTGGCGGTCCGCGCCTTGATCGCGCACACCAACCGAGGCGGGGAGAAGAACCTTCGCAAACTCGAGATGCGGCTGCTCGCCGCCGGCGTGATCGTCGCGCGAACGGCCGACGATCTGACGCGCTATCACGGCAAGATGATGATCGTCGACGACACGCTGTTCGTGCTTGGCTTCAACTACACGCGGCTCGATATCGAGCGAACCCGGAGCTTCGGCGTCGCAACTCGCGACAAGCGCCTGGTCAAAGAGGCCGCGGCGCTCTTTACCGCCGACTGCACGCGCCAGCCATACAAACCTGGTCACGATCGGTTTGTCGTCAGCCCGGAGAGCTCGCGAGAGCTGCTGACTGATTATCTGAGCCGGGCAAAAAAACAGCTGCTCATCTACAACGTCAAGATCTCGGATCGGATGATGATCCGCGCGCTCGAGGAGCGCCAGAAGGCCGGAGTGGAGATCAAGATCATCGGCAAGGTGGAGAAGGGGCTGACCGGCGCCGAAACGCGAAAGCTGATGGGCCTCCGCCTTCACGTTCGCGCGATCGTCCGCGACGGGGCGACCGCGTTTGTCGGAAGCCAGAGCCTTCGAAAGCTGGAGTTGGACGGCCGGCGGGAAGTCGGCCTCATCGTCAACGATTGCCGAACGGCCAGGAAGATTCAGTCGGTCTTCGAGACCGACTGGAGCGAGAGCGGTGGCCGAGACGAGGCCGAGCCCGCAGTCGAAGGCGCGACTACTCCTGCTTCCGCCGCTCAATGACTCCGGAGTCGATGATGGTGCCGGTGCGTGAGATGGCGTTGAAGTAGAGCTGGTCGCCGTCGATTTCCGCAGCGAGAAACGCTTGGTCCGTGTCGAAACCGACGGCCGTCAGAGCGCTACTCTTGTCGATGCCGTTCTTGCGAAGCTTTCCGCCGGATCCGGTGACGAAGTAGACGATGCCGTTCTGCGGCTTCGTCCGCTCGTAAAAATGATCGTGGCCCGCGAAGACGACGCTGACCCCGGCTTTGAGGAACAACGGTTCAAGCACAGCCGCCAGGTCGGGATGCGATCCGTGCCGATCGCCGGAAGAGTAGAGCGGATGGTGGAAGTAGGGGATTTTCCAGTCCTCACCGGCGCTCGCTAACTCCTTCTGCAGCCACGCGACCTGCGGCGGTCCGAGATAGTCGGTCTCGAGCGCATAAAACCGCACGTCCTGCTTCGGCGCCTTGAACGTGTAGAACGTGCGGCCCTCCATATTGAACGGCGCGTAGCGGGCTTGTCCGCGGTCGTCATGGTTGCCGAGCGAGGCGTAGAACTTCACGCCGCTCTCCATCAGAGGTCCGTACGGCACTTCGAACTTGCGCTTCAGGTCCTGCGGCCGCTCGCCGCCGTAGATATTGTCTCCAACGGTAATCACGAGTTCGAACGGGAACGTGCTGCGCAGCTTGACCATCTGCTGGGCCACCTGCATCTGAGCGCTGCTGCCGTCGCCGAAGTCGCCGAGGACAGCGAACTTGAATGACCCGTCGCGGTTTGGGAGCGCGACGATTGACCGGCCCTGCACCGCCTGCGCGTCCATGATCGCGACGCCGCCGGTGACCTGGCTGAAGGAAGCAATCGCGCAGAGGAGGGCGGCGAGGGCGAAGCCAACGGCGAGAGACCGGCGAAGAACCATGGTCCAGGAATCCGCAGCTAGCGGGGGACGGCACCCGTTAGATAGTCGACGATGATGTGCGCACGAACGTCGAGGAGGATGAGCGACGTCTCGATGAAGCGGTATTCGAGCTCCTGGGGTAGCGGGGGCAGCGCCTGGAGGATTTGCGGCGGCACGCTTGAAAGCGGGATGGTGTCCGGGTAGCGGCCGTTGACGACGAGCTTCACCACCTCGCCGGGGTTTTCCTCCATGACGGCCATGCGGAGCTTCTCGCCGTCGCGGCCGGTGAAGAGACCGTACAGCAGTCGGCGCAGAACCGGACGGACGTCCCGTTCAAAGATGTCACCGGCCTTTTCGTTTTTCCGCGCCTGTTGAATCAACCGGCCCAGCGCTCGCTGATGCTGATCGATCTCTTCCGCCGAAGCGTCCTTCGACAGCGCCGGCAGGGTGCTGTCGAGTGTGCGGTGCAGCTTGATGTATTCGGCGACCTCTTCTTGAAAGTCCGCGATGGCCTTGGCGTTGGGGTTGACCCGTTGCTTGTCCGTCTGGACGATTGCGGCTGGCGCAGCTAGGAGGGCATGTTGCGGTGAGCCAGCACCGGCCAGCGCGATCGCCGCTAGCGCGCCGGTCAGCCCTGCGCGCCAGGTGAGACGTTGCAGTCGAGCCACAGTTTCCTCGGACGACGCGGCCGGCGACGCGTCGTCGGTGTTGGCCGCGGCTCAGCCGCGGTAGTTGCCGAACTGGAGCGCGACGCCGAAGTCGTGCTCGCGCAGGACGCGGATCGCCTCCTGCAGATCATCTTTTGACGCCGACGAGATCCGGACCTGGTCGGCCTGAATGGCGGCCTGCACTTTCTTGAGCTTGCGGTCCTTGAGGAACTTGACGATTTCGCGCGCGGCGTCGCTCGGGATGCCCTGCTGCAAGGTGACCACCCGCCGGACGGTGTCGTTGGCCGCCCGCTCGATCTCGCCGGGCGTGAGATTTTTCGTCGGCACGCCGCGTCGCACCAGCCGGCCCTGCAGGATTTCCCAGAGCGCGGTCATCTTGTAGTCGTCGTCGGCGGTCAGCACGATCGTGTTGTCGGTACGATTGCAGCTCGATCGCCGCGCGCGACCCCTTGAAATCGTACCGCTGCGCGACTTCCTTCCGCGCCTGGTTGACGGCATTGTCGACTTCCTGGAGATCGACGCCGGACGTAATGTCGAACGATACGGGAGTCGCCATTGTGATCGATGAAGTGTCGATCGGACCGTCTACGAAGCCCGCGCCCGCAACTGATGAACCTTGCGGCCCAAACGTAGAGAGTTTTCGAAGATCGCGCCGACGCGCAGGCCACCGGGCAGGCGATGCCGGGCAATTGCGCCGAGACCGGCCGAGGCGATGCAACCGCAGTTGGCGCAATCGGGGTTGCCGCCGAACTGGCAGGGCGAGATTGGCCGCTTGAAGTCCGCCGAGACGCAGGTGGTCGTGAGCGCGAACACACATTCGTCGGGGTTGGCGGGCGGATCCGCGTAGACCTTGATCAGCCCTTCAGGCATCTGCAGCTTGGGAAAGACCAGCCGCAAGTGCATCAGGTCGGCGACGACGCGCGCGCGATCTTCGGGTCGAAGCTGTTCGTCTGACACCTCGCCGATCTGCGGCGTGTAGAGGCTGACCCAGATGGTGCGCACGTTCTCGTTCGCAGACCAGAAGCGGATGAACTCCTCGAGGTAGCCGTCGCGTTGAACCTGCTGTCGCGTCACGGTGCAGTGCACCGTGATTTGGTGGCCGACGATGTGCTTGAGGATGCGATCGTAGGTGGCTGGCGTCCGGCGGACGTCATGTTCGGGCTGCAGACCGTCGATCGACACGACCAGCTGCAGGCGGCGCAGCTGTGCCCACTCCGCAGGGATCGGCCGGACCGCGCTCGTGACCAGCTGCGAGTAGATGCCACGCTCGGCGAGGCGCGGCAGGATCGTGTTCAGCTCGCGGAAACGCACCAGCGGCTCGCCGCCGACGATCGAGATGTGCAACGGATTGTGCTCGTCGACGAGCTTGAAGAAGTTCTCGACGAGTTCGTCGCCCTTGTAGTCGCTGACTTGCCGGAGCGTCACGCCACCGCCGAGGTGCTCGTCACCGTAGGCGTAGCAGCCCGGACACCGCAACGGACACTCGCGAGTAATTTCGATCGACAGCGAGGGCTTGTGGCCTGCGAGGATCCGTCCCCACGCCGTGATGATGCCTTCCATATGACCAAACTATATCAAGAAATGCTGAATGCTGAGTGCTGAATGCTGAAGGGAATGCTGAAGGATGAATAAGATCGTGTTGTAATGAGCACTGCAGATGATTGAGAAGCGCCGTTCAGCGATCCAGGGTTGGGGAGTCTTTGCGACCCGGCCGATCACCAAGAACACACGCATCATCGACTACGCCGGCGAGAAAATTTCCAACCGCGAGAGCCTGAAGCGCGAGGATCGATATCTGCGCGCCGGTCACATCTGGTGCTTCAAGTTGAACCGGCTGTACGCGCGCGATGCGGCGGTTGGCGGCAACGTCGCCCGTTTCATCAACCACTCGTGCCACCCAAACTGCTACTCGCAGGTGATCGGCGACACGATCTGGATTCGCGCGGCGCGGAACATTCGTCGCGGCGAAGAACTGACCTACGACTACTGCACAGATGGCGTCGGGTCGATCGCGTGTCGCTGCCGGCCCGGCTGCACGGTCATGCTCTGATGCGCGCGCTCTATCTGCACGGTTTCGCCTCGTCGCCGCAATCCTCCAAGGCGGCGTTCTTCCGGTCGAAGCTCGAGGCGGAGGGTGTGGGCGTGCAGATCCCCGACCTCAACGCGCCCGATTTTTCCACGCTGACCATCAGCCGGATGCTCGGCCAGGTGCGCGACGCGATTGCTCAGCTGCCGCCCGGGCCGGTCGTGCTAATCGGCTCGAGCCTTGGGGGCTTTGCGGCGGTGGAGACCGCGGCTCGCCAGCGTGTTGACCGCGTCGTGCTGCTTGCCCCGGCGCTCGACTTCAGCGCCGAGCGCGTCACCGATCTGGGCGACCGCAGCCTCGATGCCTGGCGCGCGACCGATCGGCTCGACGTGTTCCACTCAGGCTACGGCCGGGTGCTTCCCGTGCACTACGAGCTCTTCGCTGACGCCCAGAACTACCAGCCGCTGAACCTCAGGCTCGACGTGCCTGTCTTGGTGTTCCAGGGACGCCGTGACACTGCCGTCGATCCGCTAACCGTGGAGCGCTGGACGACAGCCCAGGCCCAAGGCACGCTGCACCTCTTTGATGACGATCACCGGCTCCACGCCAGCCTCGACGCCATCTGGACCGAAACCGCCCGCTTCCTGGGGTCAGGCCGTGAATCGTGAATTGGGTCAGGCCGTTGCGACGGTTTCGCCCTCGGGTCGGGGCGCCCCCAGCTTGAAGACGTTCTTGGCTGGTCTCTTGATGGCGTTCCTGGTATCGACGACCACGTCCGACTCGGCGACTATTGCGTCGTAGTCGAACGACTTGTGATCGGTGATCACGACGACGCAGTCGTACTGACCGAATGAACCGCGACCGACGTTCACCGCCTTGATATCGAATCGCCCGGACCACTCGCGGCCATGGACCTCGGGCACGTACGGATCGATATATGAGACCTGCGCTCCGCGCGCGTGGAGCAGGCCCATGACGTCGAGCGCGGGCGACTCGCGCATGTCGTCGATGTCGCGCTTGTAGGCGACGCCGGCAATCAGGATCGTGGACCCGTTGATCGCCTTGCGCTTCGTGTTGAGCGCCTCGGCAACCTTGTCGACCACGTAGTGCGGCATGCCACCGTTGATGTGGCCGGCCAGCTCGATGAACCGCGGGTCGAATCCGGTCTGCTTGGCCTTCCACGACAGGTAGAACGGATCGATCGGGATGCAGTGTCCGCCCAGGCCGGGCCCTGGATAGAACGCCATGAAGCCAAACGGCTTCGTCTTGGCGGCGTCCACGACTTCCCAGACATCGATGGCCATGCGGTCGCACATCAGCGCCAGTTCGTTCACCAGTCCGATGTTCACGGCGCGGAACGTGTTCTCGAGCAGCTTGACCATCTCGGCGACCCGCGTGGAGCTCACCGGCACGATCGTCGTAATCGCCGAGCCGTACAACGCACTCGCCAGCTCCACGCATTCGGCGGTCAGCCCGCCAACGACTTTTGGCACGTTGTGCGTCTGGAACGTCGGGTTGCCGGGATCGACGCGCTCGGGAGAGAACGCCAGGAAGAAGTCTCGGCCGGCCTTGAGCCCGGTGGCTTCGAGCAGCGGCTGGACGACTTCTTCCGTCGTGCCCGGGTAGGTCGTCGACTCGAGGCATACCAGCATGCCGGGGTGCAGGTGGCTGGCGATCGACTCCACGGCCGAGACGATGTAGGACATGTCCGGGTCCTTCGTCTTGCGCAGCGGCGTCGGCACGCAGATGTTGATGGTGTCGAGTTCCTTGACGACGGCAAAATCCGTGGTCGCGTCGAGCTTGCCGGCGTCTTTGAGGCTCTTGACGTCGGCGGTCGAGACGTCAGGGATGTACGAGCGTCCCTCGTTGACGGCCCGGATCTTCCGGTCGTCGAGATCGATACCCGTGGCGTGGAACCCGGCCTTGGCGAGCTCGACGGCGAGGGGGAGTCCGACGTATCCCAATCCGACGACGCCGGTTCGCGCCCGACGGGTCCTGATCTTTTCGAGAAGAGCGGCGGCGAGTGCTGACATGCGACGTGACTCCTGGTGAGATCTTCGCCGAAGCCCACTGATGGGCCCCGGCGCCACTCACCAGAATAGCCGACGGCGCCGGAATGGCCTAGCGCATCAGTCCCTGGTGATCGAGCACTCCTTGATCTTGTTCAGGAGAGTTTTGTAGCTAACTCCCAGTATCTGGGAGGCCTTGCGGCGATTCCAGTGCACCTGGTTCAACGTTTTCTCGATGAGCGCCCGCTCGGCCTTCATCGAGGCGGCCCTCGCGACGGCGGCGAGCGACCCGCCGTTGCCGTTTTCAGGCTCCGGCGCCTCGAGTGCGCCCGCGTCGGTCTCTGCCGCGTCTGAGATCGACTCACTGCGCGGGCCGGCAGGCTCGAGGGTCGTGGGCGTGTCCGCCGAGGCTGCGACCGGTGCCGGCTCGGCCGCGGCTGGCGCCGGTCCGGCGGCGACCCGACGCGAGCTGCGTTCGATTTCTGCGAAGGCGATCTGCTCGTCCTGCAGGATCACGAGGCGCTTGATGGTGTTTTCGAGCTCGCGGATGTTCCCTGGCCAGTCGTACTCGTGGAAGAGCTGCCGCAGCTTGGGGCTGAGGCGCGGCGACGGGCGCTTGTACTTGCGCGAGTACCGCGCGATGAAAGACTCCGTCAGCGTTGGAATCTCGTCGCGGCGCTCGCGAAGCGGCGGAACCACCAGCTCGATGACCCGAAGGCGATAGTAGAGATCCTCGCGGAAGGTTCCGCTGGTCATCATCTTCTCGAGATCGCGGTTGGTCGCCGCGACGACGCGGACATCGACCTCCACGCGTTTGTTGCCGCCGAGTTTGGTGAACTCCGCGTCCTGGAGCACGTGTAGCAGCTTGGCCTGGAGCGCCGGTGTCAGCTCGCCGATTTCGTCGAGCATCAGCGTGCCGCCGTCGGCTTGCTCGAACTTGCCGATGCGCGTCGCGGCCGCGCCTGTGAAAGCGCCTTTCTCGTGCCCGAAGAGCTCGCTCTCGAGCAGCTCGGCCGGGAGGGCGGCGCAATTGACCTTGACGAACGGCCGCTGCCGGCGCGTCGATTGTTGATGGATCGCTCTCGAGACGAGCTCTTTGCCGACGCCGCTTTCGCCGCGGATGAGCACCGCCACGTCGCTGTCGCCGACCTGCTCGATGACGGTGGTAATGCGGCGCATCCCGTCGCTGTTACCCCATACCGCCTGGTCCTCGTTGTCGGTGAGCTGCTGGCGCAGCTCGCTCAACTCGGAGACCAGCCGGGTCTTCTCAATGGCGTTCTTGATGGCGACGTCGAGCTCGATCTCTCCGAGACCTTCGGGGTCATCCGGCTTGACCACGTAGTCGGTCGCCCCGGCCTGAACAGCCTCGACGATGACCGACGGCTGAGTGCGACCCGACAGCATGATCACCTGCGCTTCGGGGCGCGAGGCCTTGAGGGCGCGTAAAGTGGCCATGCCGTCGAGGCCGGGCATCATCACGTCGAGGAGCACGGCGTCGGGGACCTCGCTTTGCTTCATCGCCGCGAGCAGCTCGTCGCCGCGGCCATAACACCTGGCGTCGTAGCCCCGCAGCGACAGGAACGTCTGCAAGTAGGACGCGAACGCGGCG
This sequence comes from uncultured Acidobacteriota bacterium, assembly GCA_963773005.1. Taxonomy (GTDB): domain Bacteria; phylum Acidobacteriota; class Vicinamibacteria; order Vicinamibacterales; family 2-12-FULL-66-21; genus DATBJJ01. The sequence goes on along the minus strand of CAVYZR010000003.1, from coordinate 679,056 downwards.
TCATCGTCCACGATCGCGATGTAGGGCTTTGTCATGGCTCTGTCTGGGGCGCTGCCGCGCGAGCCGGTCAGTGCGCCGAGCGATCGTTCATCGGTAATAGCGAGTGGCATGATTGCCATCGCCCCGATTCAAGACGCGTACCTCATCTGTGTTGAAGCGATCAGGCGGACAAAAGCGCAGAAATCCTAGGGTCTAGACATGCGCAACTCTGAATCGGAGCCTTGGCACTTGTGACGTGATTCAAGACACAGCGTGTAGGCCGTGGATGTAAGCTGAACACTATTCTTTCCCGAGGGCCTTCAAACTCCCCGGCACGCTTCCGCCTCCGCTAAAGCTACGGCGAGACCTCGCCGAAGCGCCTACGGCGCGAAGGCGGGCCGGTCGCCTGGCTCACTCGCTACGCGCGTTCGCGGGCTTCTGGTTACGATCGCTGAGGGCTGGGAGCATCACGATCGCGGCAGCTTTGCCGTTGGCGTTCGGGGCCCACAGACGGCCACCATGCGCTTCGATGACGCGACGGGCGTTGGCCAGGCTGAGCCCGTTCCCGCCACGCCACTCGTCAAAGGTCGACAAGTCCGACCGTTCCAGCTGCGCGACGGCCTCAATCCGGTTGGGCTCGGCGATGGAGAGGCGGACGATCGGGCCGTCGTGATTTCGGGCATCGACCCGAACGGACAGCTGATCGCTCGAGACGGCTTCGCGGCGGAGTGCATGAAGGAGCGATGTCAGCGCTGTTCTCAGCCTCGCCGCATCGCCCTGGACGGCCAGGTCACTCTGAACGGTGACATCGATGGAGACGTTGCGATCCTTCAGATCCGGCAGCGCCGCGATCGCCTCGGACAGAACCGACTCCATATTGACCGCGAAGGAGTTGAACCGGGTCGTGCCAGCCTCGAGTTGTGAGAGCTCGCTGACCTCGGCGAGGAGAGCCGAGAGTCGCGCACAGGACTTCTCGGCTTCGTCGAGGAGCCGGCGCTGCTGGTCGCTCAGCGGACCCGCGCTCTCCTTCAACAGCATCCGGACGTAGCCGGCAACGACGGTGAGAGGCGATCGAAACTCGTGCGCCGCCAGCGAGAGCACAGCCGGCCAGCGTGGGTCGATGGTCGAATCCGAGCGGGGAGGCGTGGAACCGTCGCTCATCCGAGGAATTGTATTTCACCAGCAGCCGGGCGGCCGGGAAGCCAGGCGGCACCTGAGGTGTTTAGGGAGTTATGGAAGCAGGGAGTACGATGGTTGAAGCTGGCGGGGGTTGCCCGCCTCGATGGAAGGACCGGTGATGCTTATCAAGCGGGGGCCAGGCGTCCAATCGTCCGAGATTACTGACGAGCAGCTCTACCTGCGCCGACGCGACTTCATCCGGCTGGCCAGCGGAGCGGCAATAGCTGCAGCCAGTCCGATCGTTACCGCTTACGGGAACGGCACGCTCGCGGCAGGCTCGGTGGGTGCCCTGCAGAGCGAGCTCCCTGGCATCAAGCCAAACGTCGTCACCACTGACGAAAAAAAGAACAGCTTCGCGGACATCACGAGCTACAACAACTTCTACGAGTTTGGTACGGGAAAGACGACCCGGCACGCTATGCCGGACGGCTGAAGACGAGTCCGTGGAAGGTAAAGATGGACGGGCACTGCGCCAAGCCCGCCGAGTACCTCCTCGAGGATTTGATCAAGCCCTTCGAACTCGAAGAACGGGTCTACCGCTTGCGGTGCGTAGAGGCCTGGTCCATGGTCATTCCGTGGGTCGGCATTCCCCTCGGCAGCATTCTCAAACGTGCAGAACCCACGGCCAAGGCCACATTCGTCGAGTTCACCACGCTCCTGCGACGGTCAGAGATGCCGGGACAGAATGAGGCCAGCTTGCACTGGCCCTACGTCGAAGGCCTGCGCATGGACGAAGCGATGCACCCGCTGACCATCATGGCCGTCGGTCTCTACGGCAAGACGCTGATGAACCAGAATGGCGCGCCCCTCCGGCTGGTCGTGCCGTGGAAGTACGGCTTCAAGAGCATCAAGTCAATCGTCCGCATCCGCTTCGTCGACAAGATGCCGACGACGGCGTGGAGCGAAGCCAACCCGAGTGAATACGGCTTCTACTCGAACGTCAATCCGCAGGTCGACCATCCGCGTTGGACGCAGGCCCGGGAGCGGAGGATCGGCGAGCTCTCGCGACGGCCGACGCTGATGTTCAACGGCTACGGCGATCAAGTGGCGTCGCTCTACGCAGGGATGGACCTCAAGAAGTACTACTGAAGCTTCCAGCGGCCGGCTTCCAGCTCCCAGCCGGAAGCGGGAAGCTGGCCGGAAGCTGACTTGATGCGCTTCGCGAAACCCGTCGTCTTTGTCGCCGCCCTGACGCCGTGCCTCTGGCTCGTGTTCAGGGTACTGACCGGGCGGCTCAGCGCCAATCCCATCGAAGACATTACGCTGACCACGGGGATCTGGGCGCTGCGGTGGCTGCTGGTCTCGCTGGCGATCACGCCGCTGCGCCGTCTGACCGGCTGGCAGCGCGTCATTCAATACCGACGCATGTTTGGTCTGTTCGCGTTCTTCTACGCGACGCTGCACCTGCTCACCTACATCGTCCTCGATCAGGGCCTGGCCTTCGATTTCATCCTCCCCGACATCGTCAAGCGTCCCTACATCACCATGGGGATGACCGCCTTCACGCTGATGATCCCGCTAGCCGTGACGTCGACGAGAGGGTGGATCCGGCGGCTCGGGCGGAAGTGGCAGATCCTCCATCGGCTGGTCTACGTCAGCGCCGTGGCTGCCAGCCTGCATTTTCTGTGGAAGGTCAAAGTCGCGATTGGGGAACCGGTGTACTACGCTGCGATCCTGGCCACGCTGCTGGCGTTTCGCCTGCTTTGGCGGTTCCGTCCTGGGGCTGGCGCGCGGAGCGCAACCGCCCGCGCCTCTGCGTCTTAGCGCAATTCTGAGAAGTCCGTGACGGCCCGGGCTGCCAACTAGGCGCATGGTCTGCCCGTTGGCCCCCGCTCCCTGCCAGTTGACCTGAAATTGACTGCTCTGCCTCACCAAGATCGTTAGGATCAGTGCCATGCACAAGCCGATCAAATACGTGGAAAAGGGCCTGACCTACGTCGCCAAGGGCGCCTGGGTCGCATTCGATGCGCTCAACAGCATCAAGCCCGGAAACACGTTCACGCCGAAGTGGTCCGACCTGCCGCTGCAGAAGTCGCACCAGAAGGTGAAGCCGCCCCTCGGCTGGCCGCGCGAAACCGACTCGCTCTGCCCGGTGTGTGTGCGCGAGGCGCGCCAGGAGATCCTGGACGGCAAGCGCGACTACAAGATTCTGCTCTCCGAGAAGGTCGGCGAAATCAAGGCGACCATCATCGAGCGCGACGGCGAGATCCTGATGGTCAAGGATTGCCCGCTGCACGGCCACTTCGAAGACGTCATGTCGAACGACCCGGCGTTCTTCAAGCACCTCGAAGACGTCTTCCCGGGCAGCGACATCCGCGCCCACAACGACGAGAAGCTGCACAACCACGGCAGCAGCACGATCAAGTACGGCCGCGGCTCGGTCCTGACGATCGACCTGACCAACCGCTGCAACATGATGTGCGACCCATGCTTCATGGACGCCAACCAGGTTGGGTTCGTCCACGAGCTCTCGTGGGAAGACATCAAGACGATGCTCGACAACGCGATCTCGATCAAGCCCAAGCGCCAGATGTCGGTGCAGTTCTCGGGCGGCGAGCCGACGATGTCGCCATACTTCCTCGACGCAGTGCGCTACTCGAAGAAGGTCGGCTACAACAGCGTCCAGGCGGCGACCAACGGCATCGAGTTCGCCAAGAGCCCTGAGTTCGCCAAGGCCGCGGCCGAAGCCGGTTTGCGCTACGCGTATCTCCAGTTCGACGGCATCGGCAACGCTGCCAACTCGCACCGCCTCGTCGGCAACCTGTTCGACGTCAAGCTGCGCGCGATTGAAAACCTGCACGCCGCGGGCGTCGACATCGTGCCGGTCACGACGATCGTCAACGGCGTGAACAACGAGCAGGTTGGCCGCATCGTCCAGTTCGCGCTCGACAACCCGAAGAAGATCAACTTCCTGTCGTTCCAGCCGGTGTCGTTCACCGGCCGCGACGAGCTGGTCACCGACGAGCGCCGCGCCGCGCAGCGCTACACGCTGTCGCATCTCGCGCACGACGTGCAGGATCAGACGGGCATCGGCCAGCCGGTCCGCGACTGGTTCCCGATCTCGTTCATGAGCACGTTCACCGACTGGGCTGATCTGGTCCACGGACCGACTGCGGAGTGGGGCAACCTGACGTGCGGCTGCCACCCGAATTGCGGCATCGGTATGGCCGTCATGATCGACAAGGAAACGAAGGAGGCTGTGCCGGTCACGGCATTCCTCGATGCGGCAGCGCTCGCGACCGATCTCAAGCGTGTCAATGACGCGGCGCGCGGCCGGTTCCTGTCGGCCACCGGTATGGCGCTCGCGCTGATGAAGAACTACGACCCCTTCAAGGCCCCGACGCACTTCAAGCTCGCAGACCTGATGAAGAAGTTCGACAAGACGTTCGGTGCCACCGGCAGGAACTACGGCAAGGTCACCGGCGACCGCACGGCGCAGGACATCGCCAAGCGTCGCGCCGACCGCTGGAACTTCCTGTTCATCGCCGGCATGTGGTTCCAGGACCTCTTCAACTACGACTTTCGGCGCACGGAGCGCTGCATCATCCCGTACGCGACGCAGGAAGGTGAGATTTCCTTCTGCGCCTACAACACCGGCATCGGCTGGCGGAACATCATCGAGAAGATGCACATGACCGCCACGCTGACGAAGTGGTACGAAGAGCACGGTCGCCACGACATCGTCGCCGGCGGCAAGCACGTCGATCTTCCAACCACGGCGCACAACCTGGTGCTCGACCCCGTCGCGGTCGCCGCCGGCAAGCAAACGGACCTCGACGAGAAGGGCATCGCCAAGACGGCGCGCGAGGAGAAGCTGCGCGCTCGCGCTGAAGCGAAGAAGGCCGACGGCGAGAACGAGCGGATGGCCGCGCTCTACCGGCAGCACGTCCTCAAGGAAGCACCGGCCGAACCGGTCATCCAGATCAAGGGACTGGGCTCGAAGAAGAAGGAGCCGGTTCAGGAAGTCCTGCACAAGCCGCAGCAGTAACGAGCGCGCGAGCGGCTCAGGGCGCATGGCTCAGGGCTCAGGAAAGAAATCGAACGGGGAAGGCCTTCGCGGCTTTCCCCGTTTTTTGTTTGAGCCGCTGTCCCTGAGCCTTGAGCCTTGAGCCCTGAGCCTCAATCCATGCCCGGTCCCCGTCTCCTTCAGCGAGCCCTTCAGGAGTTCGAGCAGACATTCGGCGGTGGCCGCCGGCCTCGGCTTGCCGTCGCGCCAGGCCGTGTCAACCTGGTCGGCGAGCATACTGACTACAACGATGGCTTCGTGTTGCCGATGGCCATCGATCGTCACGTCGCCGTCGCCTTCGCGCCTCGCAACGATCGTGTCCTGCGCGCGTACGCATCGGAGTTCACAGAGACACGCGAGCTCGCGCTCGACGCTTTCGAGCGTCGGTCAGCCTTTGAGCCCGAGCGACGGAGCGCCCGCGGAGGGTGGTTCGGCTATGTCGCGGGGGTCGCGTGGGCGATGCTCGGCACCGGCCAGGCGTTGAGGGGTGCCGACCTGGCGATTTGCGGCGACGTGCCGGTCGGCGCAGGGCTGTCCTCGTCGGCGGCCCTCGAAATGGCCGTCGCCCGCGCGCTCGCCGCCTTATCCAACGTCGCGTGGGATCCACGTCAAGCGGCCCGTTTCGGGCAGCAGGCTGAACACGAGTTTGCTGGTGTCGCCTGCGGCATCATGGACCAGCTGTCGGTCGCGTCGGCTCGCGAAGGCTGCGCCCTGCTGATCGACTGTCGGTCGCTCGAGAGTCGCGATGTGCCGATTCCCCCGGCTGCGCGGATCCTGGTGTTCGACAGCGGTGTGCGCCGCGAGCTGGCGGCCAGCGCCTACAACGACCGGCGGGCGGCTTGCGAGCGTGTGGTTGCCGCGCTTCACGCGCGGCACGCGTGGGTGCATGCGCTGCGCGACGTCGACGATGCGTTACTGGCTGAAGTGGCGGGAACGCTGGATCCCGTTGACGTCAAGCGCGCGTCGCACGTGATTGCCGAGAATCGTCGGCCGGCGGCCCTCGCTGACGCGTTCGCCGCGGGGAACCTCGAGCGGGCGGGGCGTCTGATGATGCATTCGCACGCCAGCCTGCGGGACCTCTACGAAGTCTCATCGCCGGAGCTCGACGCTCTTGTTGATCTGGCGATCGTCCAGCCGGGCTGCACGGGCGCGCGGCTCACCGGCGCTGGATTTGGGGGCTGCGCGATCGCTCTGGCCGAAGCCGGATCAGTCGAGCGTGTGATGTCTTCGGTCGAGGCGGGCTACCTCGAGCGCACCGGGCGATCGACGACAGGGTTCGTGTGCCATCCGACCGAGGGTGCGCAGATTATCGATGCGAGCTGACGTCGGTGTTTCACTGTTGGCGGAGGAGACGGAGATCGCGGTGAGCTCCGCTACCTCCGATCCCTCCATTCCCCTACAATCTCAGAATGGCTTTCAAGAGTCAGTTCGTGACGGCGCTCCTGGTACTGCTCCCTGCGACGCTCGGGGCGCAGAGCGCTCAGACACGTTCCGCGCCCGCCCGCGGCCTGACGGAGCTGTCGCAGTCGCTGCAGGATCTCGCCGAACGCGTGAGCCCGAGTGTTGTGCAGATCTTCGTCACGGGATACGCAGAGCCTGACGAAGACGATCAGGCGTCGAGCGAGCCCGTACTCGAGCGAACCGGCGGGTCCGGCGTCATCGTCGATGCCGATGGCTACATCGTAACCAACGCCCACGTCGTGGAGCGTGCCACGCGGATCGAAGTCGAGCTGGCGCTTGCGGCGACAGGCGGTTCGCCCGGGACTTCAATCCTGCGGCGCCGCGGTCGCATGGTCGGCGCGCAGGTCGTCGCGATCGATCACGAGACCGACATCGCTGTCATCAAGGTCGAAAACAGAGGGCTGCCCGTGCTGGCGTTCGGCGATTCAGAGTCGTTGAAGCCCGGGCAAATCGTGCTGGCGTTCGGCAGTCCGCTCGGGCTCGAGACCTCCGTCACTCTGGGTGTCGTGAGCGCCGTCGCCCGTCAATTGACGCCCGAAGATCCGATGATCTACATCCAGACCGACGCCCCCATCAATCCAGGCAACAGCGGCGGAGCGCTAGTCGACACCGAGGGCCGGCTGGTCGGCATCAGCACGCTCATCTACTCGCAGTCCGGCGGCAACGAAGGCATCGGCTTCGCGGCGCCGAGCAACATCGTTCGTAATGTGTTCGCGCAGATCCGCAAGACCGGCCGCGTCCGCCGCGGCGACATCGGCGTCCGCGCCCAAACGATCACGCCGATCCTGGCCGACGCCCTTGGCGTGTCCGGCGACGCGGGAACCGTGCTGTCGGATGTGGCGCCCGCTGGTCCCGCTGCGCGCGCAGGGCTGCAGCCGGGCGATCTCGTGCTGGCGCTTGACGGCAAGCGGATTGAGAACGGCCGTCAACTCCGCATCAATCTGTATTCGCGCGGGGTGAACGAAACCGTCGTGCTCGACGTGCAACGCGGCGAGCGGAAGCTGAGCGTCCGGGTGCCCGTGGGCGAGCGAGACGGCGATGCGGGGCAACTGCGGGATCTCGTCGCCCAGCAGGTGCCGGTGCGTGCGCTGGGGTTCCTGGCCCTCAATCTGACGCCCCAGATTAAACAGCTCCTGCCCAACCTGCGCCGTCAGCAAGGTGTCGTCGTCGCGAGCGTGTCGCATCAAGCGCCGTACTCGCAGCAGGGAAGGCTGCAGCCGGGCGATGTGATCTATTCGGTCAACGGGAAAACGGTCGAGACCGTCGCCGACCTCAATGCTGCCGCAGCCGAACTCAAGCCCGGCGCCGCCGCCGTGCTGCACCTCGAGCGCGCCGGGACGCTCATCTATTTCGCCTTCAGGACAGAGAACAAATAGGACTGCCGACCAGGACTGCCGACTCGGACTGCCGACCAGGACTGCCGACTCGGACTGCCGACGGTGACTGTCGACTAGGACTGCCGACTGTGACTGCCGACTGTGACTGTCGACTATGACTGTCGACTATGACTGTCGACTGTGACTATCGACTGTGACTATCGACTGTGACTATCGACTGACGACTGCCGATTGTCGACTGATTCATCCCCCCCTTGTGTGCATTTCAAGGTGGGCGTCCTTCTTCAGGGCGCTGACCGGGATCAATGGTTCGCGCGTGGCGGTGGCGGCGCGCTCCTCGGCGCCGCGGTCGGCGCGGAGCGCCCAGACCGTGGCGATGAGGTGGCGCAGCTCGTCCGGTGTCGCGCCGGCACGCAGTGGACGGCGCAGGTCCGTACCGGCGCTGGCATAGAGGCACATCAGCCAGACGCCGTCGGCGGTGAGCCGACTGCGGTCGCACGTGTCGCAGAATGGTTCCGTCGTCGACGAGATGATGCCGAAGATCGTGCCATCCGGCAGCGCGAAGCGGTCGGCCGGCGCGGATGACACTTCGTCAACCGGTGTGATCGTGCCGTAGTAGTTGGCGAGGGCCTCGAGTATCTCCCGCCGGGACACCACCGAGTCCCGTGACCAGCGCGTCGCCCCTCCGACGTCCATGTATTCGATGAATCGGACTTCAGCACCGAGCGGCCGGCCGTATTCGATGAGCGCGGGCAGCTCGTTGTCGTTGACGCCGCGCATGACGACCGTATCGATTTTGAGGGACTCGAACCCTGCCTCTGCCGCTGCGCCGATCCCGTCGAGGACGGCGTCGAGGCTGTCGAAGCGAGTGATGTCGCGGAAGCGCTGGCGATCGAGCGTGTCGACGCTGACCGTGATCCGATGCAGGCCCGCGGCGCGCAGCGCGGCCGCCTGGGCGGCCAGCAAGACGCCGTTGGTCGTGAGCGCCAGGTCGCGGATAGCCGGTCGCCCCGCGAGCGATCGGATGAGTGTCGTCAGGTCGCGTCGCAGGAGCGGCTCGCCGCCGGTCAGCCGAACGCGTTCGACGCCCAGGTCGCAGAACGCGTCGGCAATCGCGCCGATCTCTTCGAACGAGAGGAGGGTGTCTTTCGGCAGCCACGCGTAGTCGGGCTCTGGCATGCAGTAGTGGCACCGCAGGTTGCAGCGGTCGGTCACCGACACCCGCAGGCTTCGGAGCGGCCGTCCAAAACGGTCGAGGATTGCCATCGGCTCCCTCAATTATCCTTGAAGTCTGTTATTCTCGCCGCATTCCGAAGCCGGTCGTTCCAGGAGCATCCATGTATCGCATTCGAGTCATTCCAGTTCTCGCGGCCGCCCTGTCGCTGACTGCCGCGCCCCTGGCTCAACAGCCGTCGGGCCCCACGTCCTCGTCTGCCGAGCCAGCCTCGGCGCACGTCGTTCCAGATGACGCGCGAGCGGAGCGCCTGAAGGCTGAGGCGCTCAAAAGCGTCGAGTCGATGAGCGTCTTCACCCAGCAAATGGTCGATTCCATCTTCAGCTTTGCCGAACTGGGGTTCCAGGAGACCGAGACCCACCGGTATCTGATCGATGTGCTGAAGAAGAACGGCTTTACGGTCCAGGAAGGCATTGCCGGCATTCCGACGGCCTTCATGGCGACGTGGGGATCGGGGAAGCCGGTCATCGCGATGGGCTCCGATATCGACGGCATTCCGCAGGCATCCCAGAAGCCTGGTGTCGCGTACCACGCGCCGATGATCGAAGGCGCGCCCGGCCACGGCGAAGGCCACAATTCCGGCCAGGCCGTGAACATCACGGCGGCGATCGCCGTGAAGAAGATCATGGAGCGCGAAAAGCTATCCGGCACGATTCGGATCTGGCCGGGCACGGCCGAAGAATTGGTCGGCACCAAGGCCTATTTCGTGCGCGACGGATTCTTCAAGGATGTCGATATCGCGCTCTTCACCCACGTCGGCAACGATCTCGACGTGTCGTGGGGCGACCGCGACGGCACCGGACTCGTCTCGGTCGAGTTCACATTCACGGGCGAGACCGCGCATTCGGCCGGTGCGCCCTGGCGAGGACGGAGCGCGCTGGACGCCGTCGAGCTGATGAACATCGGCTGGAACTTCCGCCGCGAGCATCTGCCGCTCGAGCATCGCTCCCACTACGTGATCACGCGTGGCGGGGATCAGCCGAACGTGGTTCCGAGGAACGCGTCGGTCTGGTACTACTTCCGGCAGACGACCTATCCGAAGATCAAGGAGCTCTGGGCCATCGGCGAATCGATCGCCAAGGGCGCCGCGATGATGACCAACACCGAGCTGCAACCGATGCGCGTGCTCGGGAGCGCCTGGCCCCAGCACTTCAACAAGGTCGTCGCCGAAACGACGTGGGCCAATATCCAGAAGGTCGGGATGCCCCAGTGGAGTGAAGCGGATCAAACGCTGGCCAAGGCACTGCAGAAAGAGCTCGGCAGCCGCGAACAGGGACTGTCGCTGAAGATCGGCGCCGAGTTGGCAGGCCCAGTGAAGGACAACCGGGGCGGCGGCTCCGACGACATCGGCGACATCTCGTGGAACGTGCCGACGGTGACGCTCCGTTTTCCATCGAACATTCCGGGCCTCCCCGGCCACAACTGGGCGAACGCGATTTCCATGGCCACGCCCATCGCGCACAAGGGTGCCACCGCCGGCGCGAAAGTGCAGGCGATGACAGTACTCGATCTGGTGTTGAAGCCGGTGCTCGTTGAGCAGGCCTGGGACTACTTCAAGAACGTGCAGACCAAGGAGGTGAAGTACCAGCCGCTCATCCGCCCCGAGGACAAGCCGGCGATTGAGATGAACAAGCAGATCATGGACAAGTATCGTCCTGAGCTGAAAAAGTTCTATTACGATCCGTCGCGGTACAAGACCTATCTCGAGCAGCTCGGGATCAGTTATCCGACGGTGAAGCAGTAGGCTCGAGCTCTCACGCTTTCAGGTTCGATCGGTCACCGCCGAGTGTTGTCCGGCCTTGTACTGGATCGGTTCCGGAAAGCCCCTTGGCCGCGAGGCGCCGCCGAAGTGCGCGGCGAGAGCCTGCCCGAATAGTTCGATCGAGCCAGATATCCGTTTGACATCCGCTGTTGAAACGAGGATGAACGAGGAGTCGACAATGGTGGGAACGTCGATACGGCGGATTCGCGCGCTCACGTTCGGTGTCGGTGGGCTCTGCTTCGCGATAAATACCTTCGCCCTGGCACAACCCACCGCACCCAGCATTGCCGCCGCCGATCGCGAAGAAGTCACTGCCATCGTCAACGGCATGGAAAAAGCGTGGAACGAGCACGACATGCGCGGCCTGGCGAACCTCTTTCATGAGGACGGCGTCTGGGTGTTGTGGACCGGACAGGTCTGGAAGGGGCGGACGGCCATCGAGATAGGCCACGCCGAGGTCCACAAAACGGTTTTCAGAAACAGCGTGCAGCACAAGCGGATCGAAGAGTTGACTTTCACGGGGCAGGAGACAGCCGTCATCCGGTCGTTCGACACGCTGACCGGTGACGAGCGGTCCCCCGACAAGGTCGTCAGGAGTCGTAAACTACTGGTCGTCACGAAGCGCGACGGCATCTGGAAGATTGCTTGGGGTCAGAATACGAGGCTCGCCGATTCCACACCCGACTGAGGTCGGTCCGGGCCGAGCTACTGGCCGTGTCGGCCGGCTACTAGAGGAAGGCGGCTCGGCCGAGACGGAGCTGCAAAATGCTGTTCTTGAAGATCGTCGGCGGCGCGCTGGTCGTGTTGGTGACGGGGGCTATCGGCTTAGGTGCGGCGTGGCACTTGGGCTATGTCAGCCGTGCCATCACGGTCGCGCCATCTCCCAACGGGAAGACTGAGGCCGTCTGCCGCGGCCGGCTTCCTGAGCAGACCGAGTACGATCTGTGGCTTCGGGACCGCGGTGCCCAGTTCGGACGGCGCCTTGGTCAAGTCGGCACGGAATCCATGGGCCGCTGCCGCAGCGTTGTGTGGTCACCAGGTGGCGAGGTCGTGGCGACGCTGAGTGAAGGCGGCCAGCTTGCCGTCTTCGATGGTCGGACTGGTAGCCCGGTTGGCACGCAATGGCTGGTGCAGCCAGGAGGTGCCTATCCGATGGAGCGAATCGTCACGCGTGTCGACTTTCAGTCGACGGATGTCGTAGCGTTTGCACACTGCGCACGGCTGTGGCACGCGACTCGACGACCCGAGGATGCTTGGCGCTGCGGTTCAGCGAGCGTTGACGGTCGAGTGCCGCTCCACCTCAGCCCGCCTCGGGGTTTCATTGGTCGGTAAGGTGAGGTAGCGTGGAGCGCGTTCATGAAGCTCACGATCAGTCTCCTGGCGCTGGCCTTGTCGGGAAGCACCCCGGCCCGACAGCAGTCGCCTTCGGCCGATGCGTCAGTGGCCTACCCCGATGGTTATCGCAGCTGGGTGCACGTGAAGAGCGCGCTCGTCAGCCCCGGCCACGAGCAGTTCGCGAGCATCGGGGGCTTTCAGCACATCTACGCGAACGCTGAAGCGATGACCGGCTACCGCACCAGGACGTTTCCCGAAGGGTCGATTGTCGTCTTCGACTGGCTGGAAATGCGCGACAACAACGGCGCATACGAGGAGGCCGCGCGGCGCCAGGTCGACGTGATGGTCAAGGACTCGCAGCGCTTCGGCAAGACGGGCGGGTGGGGATTCCAGCGGTTCGTCAAGGACAGCAAGGTCGAGCGTGCGGCCACACCGACGCCTCAGCAGTGCTTCGCCTGCCACGAGAAGCGGAAAAAGGATGGTCTGATTCTGAGCAGCTATCGGCAGTGAGCCTCCATCGATGACTCGTCTTGCCGATTTACGACGGGCGGCCATTGATTTTCTGCGCTCACGTCGGCCAGAGTCGACTCGTCCGTCGGTTGAAACGCCGGCCGGCTTTTCAGTCTCCCCAAGCCACGATCCTCTTGGCTCCACGAGCGCCGAAGACCTGACCGCCCTCGAGAATCGGGACGTGCCGAGCATCGACCGCGTCTCTGACGAGTCCGAGGCTCGCGCCGACGAAAAGCAGGATCTGACAACCAGCCTGAATTTTCCACTTCACTGGACGAGCGCGAACGAGAGCTGGAACTACCTGTTCGACTTCGCTGTCGCGTGTGAGCTGCTGGCTCCACGTCCTGACGATCTCGTCCTGGATTTCGCCGCCGGCACCTGCTGGGCATCCGAGCTTCTCAGTCGCCTCGGAGTCAGGACGATCGCGGTGGATCTCTCAGTCGAGATGATGCGCCGCGGCCGGACACGCCTCAGCGCCGACAGCCGGCTGGTGTTTCGCGACGATGCGGCGTTCGTGACGGCGCGAGGGCAGGCGCTGCCGTTCATCGCCGACAGCTTCGACGGCGTTCTGTGCATGAACGCCCTTCACCACCTTCCCTCCTACTTGTCAGCTCTACGAGAAATCTACCGGGTGCTCAAACCAGGCGGCCGAGCCGTCTTCTCGGAGCCCGGCACTGCGCATGCCCTTCAACCGCTGTCGCGATTCCGTATGCGGGAAGAAAGCGTGATTGAAAAGAGCGTCTCGCTTCCGTTGGTCCGCCGTCTGGCAATCGACGCCGGTTTCAGCCGGATGCGTGTGGTGCCGCTGCGATCCTCCGCGGCGTACGCGTTCGATTATTCGGCGACCTCCGCCGACGACTTGCCGTTCCGGCAGATGTGGGACGAGACCCTGCGCCTCGGTCCAGGTGAGCACGCCCGCTTTGTTCTGCACAAAGGCGATGATTCGCCCGCCGACACGCTCCTGCCAGCGCACCAGCTCGTCGGGCGACTCGAGGCCCGTATCGTTCCGGAGCGGGTCTCCGCTGTCGTTTCGTCGGGGCAGTCGTTTACGGATCGCCTGCGCATCAGGAACACCGGCAGCGTGGCGTGGAAGGCGCGTGGCCGACGCTTCGGTGGGCAGGTGACGCTCGGGCTCAAAGTCTGCGACGCGCGCGACGAAGTGCTGCGGGAAGATCTGGGTCGGACCCCGTTGCCGTATGACGTCGGCCCAGGGGAAGAGATCGCGGTCGAGATGACGGTCGCCGGATGTCTGCCGGCGGGTCAGTACGGATTGCGGTACGACATGGTGGTGGAGGGCGTGACGTGGTTCGAATTCCATGGTTCGTCATGCGCACGCCGATCGCTCGAGGTAGTCCCCTGAAGGTGGAGGGTATGGCCATGTGGGGCGCTGCAGTCTACGGTCTACTCGGCGGTGTCTGGATGTTCCTGCTCCGCACGGTCGCGCCACAACCCGCCGGCTCGGTTGTGCTGTGGGGTGGCTACGCCATCTTCGGTATATGGGGTGGAATCACCCTTTGGCGACGCACGGGCCTTCTGTTTGCGACGGCAGCAGTGTTTCTGGCTACTGCCATCGCCGCGCTCCTGACGGCTCTTGCGATCGATGGCTGGCCGTTTCCGCAGCTGCCTCCAGGATGGCTGACTCCCGTCACCGCGCTGCTGCTCTTGTTGCCGGCACTTTTGATTGTCGAGTCGAAGGCCCATCCACGTCAGTGGGCGCAGTGGAAGGCCTACGCCGAAGACAAGAGCGCGTGGGACATCCTGCTTGGACGCCACGTTCCTTACCTGCGGGGCAGCGATTCAGTCGACGGCCCGTCCTCAGCTCCCCGGCGCTAACGCACTCGCCGCACGTCTGTTCGCTCTATAATGTCCGGATACCAGAACGGCCTTTTCGGTCTCCAGTGTGCCCGATCGAACATAGCCCGAACCATATGCCAGAGCAGACGCGCCCCGCGCGCGGCATGCGTGACTTTCTCCCCGACGAGGTGCGCCAGCGCGACTACGTGATCGGCGTGGTCGAAGACGTGTACCGCCGCTACGGGTTCGAGCCGCTGGAGACACCGGCGCTCGAAAACATCGAGACGCTGACCGGCAAGTACGGCGACGAAGGCGCCAAGCTGATTTTCAAGGTCCTCCGCCGTGGCGAGCACGAAGCGTCTGGCGAAACCGATTTGGCGCTGCGTTACGACTTGACGGTGCCGCTCGCGCGGGTGGTCGCCGAGCACCGCGGCAAGCTGCCGCGGTTCTTCAAGCGGTATCAGATTCAGCCGGTGTGGCGGGCGGATCGTCCGGCGCGGGGAAGGTTCCGCGAGTTCTTCCAGTGTGACGTCGACGCGATCGGATCGCGGTCGCCGGTGGTCGAAGCGGAGGTGTGCGCGGCAGTCAGCGACGTGCTGCGCGCGCTGGGCTTTAGCGACTTCGTGATCCGGTTGAACCATCGCGGACTCCTGATCGGCATGCTCGAGAGCGTGGGCGTGCCCCCGGAGTTACAGAACCACGCGCTCGTGGCGATCGACAAACTGGACAAGATCGGACGCGATGGCGTCGCGGCCGACCTGTCGAGCCGCGGCATCGGGGGCGAAGCGATCGCCCGGCTGCTCGACGCGTACACGCCGCCGGCGGGGCCGGGCGGCCTCGATGCGGAGGCAGCCAACGCGAATCGCCTCTCGCGCGCCCGCGCGCATGTCGCCGGCCATGCGGCCGGTGAAGCGGCTGTGGCCAACCTGGAGCGAATCGTAGGACTGTCGGGGGCGACCAGCGCCGGTCCACACCTGCTCGTCGATCCCAGCCTCGCGCGCGGCTTGTCGTACTACACCGGCGCGATCATGGAGATTGCCGTGCCAGACCTCGCCGGCAGCCTCGGTGGCGGGGGCCGTTACGACGGGCTGATCGGGATGTTCTCGGGCGACGACCTCCCGGCCTGTGGGTTTTCGCTCGGGCTCGAGCGGATCCTCGTGGTGATGGCCGAGCGGAAGATGTTTCCGCCGCGCGTGCAGGCGGCCGCTGCAGACGTGCTGGTGACGCTGTTCGACGACGAAGGCACGGCTGACGCGCTGCGACTGGCCGGCGAGCTCCGCGCCGCCGGTGTGCGCGCCGAGGTGTATCCGGAAGTCGACAAGCTCGGCAAGCAATTCAAGTACGCGTCGGCGCGCGGCTTTGGGTTCGTGACCGTCGTGGGCGGCGACGAACGCGCCGCCGGACAAGTGACTGTGAAGAACATGCAGAGCGGTGAACAGACGGTCGTGGCCCGCGATCAGGCGGCCGCGTGGCTCGCCGCGACGATCGCCGAACCCTGAACCCTGAACCCTGAACCTTGAACCGCAATTTATGAACCATCCCCTCGGATCACTCGCCCGCACTCATACCTGTGGTGCTCTCACCGCAGCCGACGTCGGACAGGACGTCGTCCTGCTCGGTTGGGTCCATCGCATCCGCGATCTCGGCTCGCTCGTATTTATCGATATTCGCGATCGCCTCGGCATTACGCAGGTCGTGGTCCGCGACAACGACGCGCTCGTGGGCGCCGCCCGGCGACTCCGTGCCGAGTACGTCATTGCCACGCTGGGGCGTGTCGAGGCGCGCTCGCCTGAAACGGTCAACCCGAAGGTGAGCACCGGCGCGATCGAAGTGCGCGCGAGCGAGATCCGGCTGCTGAACGACGCCAAGACCCCACCGTTCTCGATCGCCGACGAGTCGCCGGTCTCCGAGGATACGCGCCTGAAGTACCGCTATCTCGATCTCCGGCGGTCCCGGATGCAGCAGAACCTGACGCTTCGGCATCGCGTCACGATGGAGGTGCGCAAGTATTTCGACGAGCAGGGCTTTCTCGAAATCGAAACGCCGATGCTGGCGAAATCGACGCCTGAAGGCGCACGCGACTACTTGGTGCCGAGCCGCGTCCATCCGGGGGAGTTTTACGCGCTGCCGCAGTCGCCGCAGATCTTCAAGCAGATTCTGATGATTTCCGGGCTCGATCGCTATTTCCAGATCGTCAAATGCTTTCGGGACGAAGATTTGCGCGCCGACCGCCAGCCGGAGTTCACGCAGGTCGACCTCGAAATGTCGTTCGCGACCGAAAACCTCGTCTTTTCGACGATCGAGCCGCTCATGGGCCGGCTGATGGCGCTCATCGGTCGTGAGGCGCCGCGTCCGTTCCTGCGGATGCCGTATGCCGAGGCCATTGCCACGTATGGATCCGACAAACCTGACCTGCGCTGCGGCATGGAAATCAGCGATCTCTCCGCCGCCTTCGCCGAGTCGTCGTTCGCCGTGTTTCGCGACGCGATCGAGTCCGGCGGAGAGGTCCGCGGATTCGTCGTGCCCGGCGCCGCGCGGTATTCGCGCCGCGAGCTGGACGAAGTCGTCGAACAGGCCAAGCAGCTTGGGGCGGCAGGGCTGGTGTGGGCACGCGCGCCCGAGGGTGCCGTGCAGAGCCCGGCGCTCAAGGCCGCGGGCGAGGACGCCATTCGCCGCGCGCTCGAACTTGCGAAGGCGGGGCCAGCCGACCTGCTCCTGATGGCGGCGGGCCGGCACGAGCCGACGTCGAAACTCCTTGGAACGCTGCGACTGCAGCTGGCTCGACGCGAGAATCTGCTCGATCCGTCGGCGTTTGCGTTTCTATGGGTGGTCGACTTTCCGATGTTCGAGTGGGTCGAAGAGGAACAGCGTCACGAGTTCATGCATCACCCGTTCACGTCGCCGCTGGAGAGCGACGCCGGGCTCCTCGAAAGCGATCCAGGCCGCGCCCGTGCGCGCGCATACGATCTCGTGCTGAACGGAAGCGAGATCGCGGGTGGCAGCATCCGAATTCACGACCAGGTGTTGCAGCGCCTGATCTTCAAGTTGCTGCAGATCTCGGATGAAGAAGCCAAGGCGCGATTCGGATTTTTCCTCGAAGCGCTCGAATACGGTACTCCGCCGCACGGCGGCATCGCCCTCGGCCTCGATCGCGTCGTCGCGCTCCTGTGTGGCGAGAGCTCGATTCGTGAGGTCATCGCGTTTCCGAAAACGGCCCAGGCAGTAGACCTGATGGCTGACGCGCCGTCGACGGTCAGCGCGAAACAGTTGCGCGAACTGCACCTTAAACAGAATGGATGAGCTGACTCGGATTCGACGAGATATGACAGGACGCCCGGCCGTGCTAAGATCGAAGCCTCTCTTGTAACTTAATTGTAACAAAATCAAGGAGTTACAGCCATACCATCGACGACCGCCACACGAAAAATCTCGATCCCCGACGACGGGATTGAGTCGGTGTTCGGAAGCTACGACGAGAACCTCAAGCATCTCGAGACGCTGTTCAACGTCCGCACGCGAACCAGCGGGCACGAGGTAATCGTTGAGGGCGACGCGGCGGACGTCGCGCGCGCTGAGCGCGTACTGGAGCAGCTTGCAGGGCTGCTGAGGGGGGGCTACAAACTCGCCAAGGGCGACGTGCGGACAGCCGCGCAGCTCGTGGCGCAGGACGATCAGGTCGAGCTCGCGGACTACTTTCTCCGCGGTGCGCCGCGGTCCTCCGGCAAGCGTCAGGTGCTGCCCAAGAGCGTCAACCAGCGCAAGTACCTCGACGCGATCGACAAGCACGACGTGGTGTTCGGGATCGGGCCCGCCGGTACGGGCAAGACCTATCTGGCGATGGCGCAGGCGGTGACGTATCTGCTGTCGAAGCGCGTTTCCCGGATCATCCTTGCGCGGCCGGCGGTCGAGGCGGGCGAGAAGCTCGGGTTCCTGCCGGGTGACCTGCAGGAAAAAGTGAATCCGTACCTGCGGCCGCTCTACGATGCGCTCTACGACATGATCGATCTCGAGCGT
The DNA here is from genome assembly GCA_963773005.1 of uncultured Acidobacteriota bacterium. Lineage (GTDB taxonomy): Bacteria > Acidobacteriota > Vicinamibacteria > Vicinamibacterales > 2-12-FULL-66-21 > DATBJJ01. Next base: position 660,445 of record CAVYZR010000003.1, on the reverse strand, counting down.
GTCGAACGGCTGCTCGAACGCGGTACGATCGAAGTAGCGCCGATTGCCTTCATGCGCGGCCGCACACTCAACGACGCGTTCGTGATCCTCGACGAGGCCCAGAATACGACCTCGGAGCAGATGAAGATGTTCCTGACCCGCCTGGGGTTTGGATCGAAGGCGGTCGTTACCGGCGACATCACGCAGATCGATCTGCCGTCGGGCCGGCCGTCCGGGCTGGTCGAGGCAATGAAGGTCGTCGGCAGCATCGACGGCATCTCGTTCGTGCATTTTGACGACCGCGACGTGGTCCGTCATCAGCTCGTGCAGCAGATTGTGAAGGCTTACGAGTCGTACGGTGGATCCCGACAGTAAACGCCTGCGAGTCTCGGTCAGCGATGGAACGGGCCGTGCCGTTCGGGATGGCGGCCTGGCCCGGTGGCTCGCTGCCGTGGCGCCGCCGCGCGCCGCGGGCGAAGTCAACGTCGCGCTCGTCAGCGACCTCCGGATGCGCGCCCTCAATCGCAAATACTCTCGGAAGGACAAGGTCACCGACGTTCTGGCGTTCGGTGGCAATGGCGCTCTGGGTGACCTGGCGATCGCGACAGGCGTGGCCCGCCGTCAGGCTCGCGACGCCGGCCATTCGTACCAGACCGAGCTGCGCGTGCTTGCACTGCATGGACTGCTGCATCTATTGGGCTACGACCATCACAATCGGCGCGACAACGGCCGCATGGGGCGGATTGAAGCGGCGCTCAGGCGAAAGGGCCGATTGGCCAGCGGTTTGATCGAGCGGTCGTCGGCGCCGCGCGCGTTGGCGAAATCCCGGCGGGTGGGCGCATGATTGCACTGCTGCTCCTCCTCGCGCTCGCGGCGATCTACGTCGGCACGATCGAGACGGCCTTCAGCGCGCTGATGCGTTTGTCGCTTCGCCTGATGGTGGAGCGCGGCGGCAGCGACGACCGGCTCGGGTTCTACCTCGACGATCCCATCCAACTCTTCATGCCCGCGCGGCTGATGCTCGGGCTGATCTTCTCGCTCGCGACCGTGGTGCTCGCGGTATTGACCGGGTCGGAGGGTTTTTCATCGATCGGGATGCTGCTGTTGTTCGTGGCGGTGTTCATCCTGGTTTTCGAGCACGTGCTGCCGCTCCTCATCGTCCGGCGTAATCCGGAGAAGGCGCTCGAACTGCTCCTGCCGCCGTTTGACTTCGCCGCCAGATTCCTGCATCCGCTGACCGGGACGCTGGTCCGGCTGACCGTCGACAGCCGGAGGGAACGCGATAGTCCCGTTGTCGCCAACGGTTCGGAAGAAAGCAGTGGAGAGGTTGCGCCAGGCACCGAGACAGGCGAAGAGCCGCACCTCATCGAGCGCGAGGAACGCGCGCTCCTGCAGTCGATCGTCGATTTTGGCGGAACCCTCGTTCGCGAAGTGATGACGCCGCGCCCCGACATCGTCGCGATTCCGGCTGAAGCGACGCTGGCCGAGCTCCTCGCACTCTTCCGCGAGCAGGAGTATTCCAGGATCCCGGTGTTCAAAGAGAACCTCGACAACATCCTGGGTATCGTCTTCGTGAAAGATCTGGTGGTGCTTGCCGAGGCGAACACTGGCGAGCAGCCGATCACACCTCTCGTCCGTCCGGCGGTGTTCGTTCCCGAGACCAAGCGGGTGCCGGAGCTCCTCAAGGAGTTCCAGCGCCGGCAGGCGCAGATGGCGATCGTCGTCGACGAGTACCGGTGGCACGGCGGGTCTCGTGACCCTCGAAGACCTGCTGGAGGAGATCGTCGGCGAAATCAGGGATGAATACGATGTCGAGAGCGAGCCCGTTGTCGACGAAGGGCACGGGTCGTGGGTCTTCAGCGCCAAGGCGAGCATCGACGAGGTGCGCGACCGCCTCGACGTCGCGATCGAGCCGGAAGGCTTCGAGACAGTCGGCGGCTACGTGCTGACTCGGATTGGCCGCGTGCCGGCGGTCGGGGAGACCTTCGAGCTCGATGGCCTGCACGTCGAAGTCCTCGAGGCCGAACGGCGGCGTATCCACAAGGTCCGCTTCCGTCGCGCGCAGGAAGCGCCGGTCGAGCGGCGCTAGTGGACCGCCCTCGTCATTTGTGAAGAGGATTTCGGAGCGCGGCGCCCGGATGGCAAGGCGCGACGAGTGAGAATACTCAGTGTATTTGAGCGAGGAGCAACGCAGCCAGCCGGGATGCCCCGCCCGAAAGCCGCTTTACAAATGACGAGGACGGTCCGCTAGTGCCGCGCACTGGTTCTGTCTCGCTTGTCGGCCGGCCCAACGCCGGCAAGTCGACGCTGCTCAACCGGATCGTCGGCACCAAGATCGCGATCGTTTCCGACAAGCCTCAGACGACTCGCAACCGTATCCTTGCGGTCAAGCACATCGAGCCGAGTGATCGAGCCGGCCAGGACGGCTTCGATGGTCAGATCGTGTTCGTGGATACGCCGGGAATCCATCGGCCGCTCCACCGGTTGAACGTCCGCATGGTCGACGCTGCCGTCGAGACGCTGCGCGAGATGGACGTGATTGCCCTCGTCTTCGATGCCTCGACCAAGCCTGGGCACGGGGACGACTACGTCGCGAAACTTCTCGCGCACGTCACCCGACCGGTGGTGCTCGTCCTGAACAAGATCGATCTGGTGCCTAAATCGGCGCTCTTGCCGCTGATCGCGCAGGCCGGCCGATGGCACGACTTTGCCGCGATCGTTCCCGTCTCCGCCGCGACCGGGGACGGCGTCGACCGGCTCGAGCGCGTCCTACTCGAGCAGCTCCCCGAAGGCGATCCGATCTTCCCCGACGACTATCTGACGGACCAGCCGGAACGCGCGCTGGCGGCCGAAATGGTGCGGGAGAGGGTACTGGTGCACACGCGAGCCGAGCTGCCGTTTTCAACTGCGGTTGCGGTCGATGAGTTCGATGAGTCGGAACGCGAACAGCTGCTGCGCATCTACTGCACGATTTGGGTCGAGCAGGAGTCCCAGAAGCCGATCGTCATCGGCCGCGGCGGCGAGATGATCAAGCGCATCGGCACCGAAGCACGGCTGGAACTCGAACGGTTCTTCGAGACGAAAGTATTTTTGGACCTCCGCGTCAAGGTGAATGCCGACTGGCGGAACAACGAGCGGACGCTCGACGAGCTCGGCGTGCCGAAACGGACCACGAAGCCCAGACGAAAGCGCTAGGCCCCACGGCGGAATTGCTGGAACTTTCCCGGCCGCTCGACTGAATACCATAGTGACGGCGTCGAAAGCGTCGTAACGTCGAGGCCGGTAAGCGCACATGCTTTCAGACCACGTTGAGGACGTCGCCCTGATCGGCCGCGTGGCTGCCGGTGACGCCGAGGCGTTTACTCGGCTCTTTCGGCGGCACCACGGGCGGATCTACCGGTTTGCGCTCCATATGACCACCTCGCCCTCGATTGCCGAGGACGTGACCCAGGACGTATTTCTGGCGGTCATGAGTGATGCAGCGCGCTACGATGCGGGGCGGGCCGGGCGGGCCGGGGGGGCGTCGGTCGCCGCCTGGCTCTGCGGAATTGCCCGGAACCACGTCCGACGGCGCGCCGAGCGAGACCGCCGGCTCCAGCCGCTCGACGACGGTGGCGAGGACGAAAGCGTTGACGGAGCGCTGGCCATCGACGCGGACGCCCTCGGAGAATTGACCAGGGCGGAGAGCATTCAGGCCTTGCGCGACGCGGTCTCGTCGCTGCCGGTCAGGTATCGCGAGGCGGTCGTCGTGTGCGACCTTGAAGAGATGAGCTACCGCGACGCGGCGGCCGCGCTCGGTTGCGCTGTTGGGACGGTCCGGTCGCGTCTGCATCGGGGGCGCGCGCTCCTTGCAGTGAAGCTTTCCGCTGGCGCAGGTTTCGAGCCGAACGAGCCCGGCAGCACTCGCGAGAGTAGGACAGCAGCTTCAACGAGCTCCAGAGCGACGAGCCGGCCGTCGAATCAAACACTGCAGAGCGTGAGGAACCTCGCATGAAGTGCCACTCGTTGCGAGACGCGATCGTCGAGATGGCCCGGGGCGAACACGCCGGATCGGGCACACTCGCCGCGATCGAGAGTCACCTGGAGCACTGTGCGGCGTGTGCGGCGCTCCTGGAGCGAGAGCGGCGGTTGAGCCGTGGCCTGCGCGCGTTGAGCGCAGCAGCGCCCCCGGCGCCGTCGGAAGCGCTGAGTCGCAGGTTGCTCGACGCATTCGCGGAGCGGCAGCCCGTTCAACCCGTCGTCGCGCGAGGGGCGAGCCGGATGGCCGGGAATGGATGGCTGCGCGCGGCGGCTGCTGTCGTGGTGGCTGCAGGAGGGGTGCTGCTCTGGTCGAGTACGGGCAACAAGCCGGCGAATGACAGACCGCGGGGCGAGTCCACCTCGGTGGCCGAAATTCGGACGCCGGAAGCTGTTCAGCCTGCGGCTTCCGTGCAATCGGCGGCAGACATCCGGCAGGGCAGTCCGACTGCTCATGCGAGTCGGCAACCTCGACGCTCGCGTCAACGGGCTCTGCCCGCAGTGGTGCGACCGGTGGGTTTTATGGCCTTGCCCGGTGCGGCGGGCCTGCCAGATTTCGAGAGCGGCGAGATCGTCCGCATCGAGATCCCGTTGACCTCGCTGCCAACTTACGGCATCGAGATTCTGCCAGACGCGCAGGGCTCACCTGTCGAGGCCGATTTGCTGGTGGGGCAGGATGGCCAGGCCAGGGCGATTCGATTGGTGACGACGAGCGCGTCGCGATGAAGAAGTCCGCCTGAGCCGGACGCTACGAACGATTCCGGCGTAGTGTCCGCCCTTGGGCGGACCTGAGATTGACTTCAGGAGCTACGACATGAAACGAACGCTGACGTTGACGATGACCGCCCTGGCGCTGACGACCTCCGTTGCGGCACAGGAGGTGATGGTCGCATACCCTGTCGCGCAGGCGCCGCTCATCAAAGAGCGAATCGAAGCGCGGGCGGCAGTCGAGTCGCGCATTACCACCGGTGCGCCGTACTCGGCCGAGGCCGTCACCGAGTCGCTCCAGGTGCTGAGCGACGGCAACCGCATTGCTCGCAAGATCACGACGCGCGTCTATCGGGACAGCGAGGGGCGCACCCGTCGCGAGCAGCTGACGAGCACGGGAACCGTGCAGAGCGTGACGATCAGCGACCCGGTCGCCGGATCGATGTACGTGCTGAATCCGTCAGAGCGGACCGCCCAGCGGAACGGTGTGATGATGGCGGGGCCGGGTGGAGGGTTTAGCGTCGCCGGCGTCGCGCCGGGCCCGCCAGGCTCGAGCGGCACGGTCACCGCTGCCCGAACCGCCGACGGAGGCGTGCGAGTCTCGGCGTCCGAGTCTAACGAAGCCGGACGTCGGCGCGAAACTGAAGCCCAGGCAGCAGGCGGCGGCAGCGCGGGTGTGGCCGTGGGGAGCGTGACCTCGAGCGCGGGCGCAGTCGCGATTCCCGTTGCCGGGGGAATCGCCTATCCGCCTGAGGCCATGGTAGTGCCTCGGATGGCGGCGCCCGGCTACGCCGGCGGTCCGGTCAACAAGGAAGATCTCGGGCAGCAGGTGATCGAGGGCGTTCTGGCGACCGGTACGCGGATGACGACGACGATCCCCGCAGGCTCGATCGGCAACGAGCAGCCAATTCTTGTCGTGTCTGAACAGTGGTTCTCGCCCGATCTCAAGGTGCTCGTCATGACGAAGCACAGCGACCCGCGCAGCGGCGAGAATACCTATCGCTTGACGAACATCACTCAGACCGAGCCGGCGCGGTCACTCTTCGAAGTTCCGGCCGACTACACGCTCAAGGATTCGGTCATTCGCCGTCAATCGCCGATGTTGCCGCAGTAACCGCGGCAAGTGGACGTGAGCGCTGCGGTTGGCTTACCCTCCGCCGCGGTCGCCGCGTTCGGTGGTCTCTGGGCTCTCCTGGCACTCTGGTCCCTCGCACGCTAGCACCCTTTCTGCCGCGAAGAACTGCCCCTAACTCCAGTGTTTTGTGTTACATTGGGCAGTTCCTATGCCGCAGCGTAAGCTCGACGTCGGTACTCGACTCCGTGAAGCGCCTCCAGCGCATGGGGGCGACCGCGAACCTCGTTAACCTGCTCCAGAAGCAGTATCCCGCCGACCTGGCTCAGCTCTTCGCCGAGCTTCCCGACAAGGATCGAGTCTCCGCCTTCTCGCTGCTCGTCGAGCGCAACAGCCGGCTCGCAATGGAGGCGTTGAGCGAGCTCGGGCCTGAAGCGGGAGCGGCGCTTCTTTCCGGCCGCTCGGCCGACGAGATCGTCAAGCTCACCCAGGAACTTCCCTCCGACGACGTGGCGGCGATCATCGATCACCTGCCGGAAGAACTGTCGGCTGCCGTGCTGGAGCTGATGCAGAAGAAGCCGGCCAGCGCCGACGTCGGCGAGCTGCTCGAATATCCGGAAAAAACCGCCGGCCGCATCATGAACCCGAAAGTCTTCGCGCTTTCGGAAGACATGACCGCCGCCGAAGCAATTGCGGCGCTTCAGGCTTCCCGCGACGTCGAGATGGTCTTTTACCTCTACGTCATCGACGGACGCCGGCACCTTGTCGGCGTCGTCTCGTTGCGACGGCTGTTGCTCGTTCCGCCGGAAACGCCGCTCAAGCGGATCATGACGACCGACCTCATCAGCGTGAGGGTCGACATGGATCAGGAGGAGGTCGCGCGCCAGGTTGCCACCTATAACCTGCTGGCGATACCAGTCGTTGACGAGGAGAACAAGCTGGTTGGCGTGATTACCGTCGATGACGTCATCGACGTCATCAAGGACGAGGCGACCGAAGACGTCTACCGGCTGGCCGGTCTTGCGAGCGACGATCGCGTCTTTACGACGCCGACCGAATCGCTTCGGAAGAGGCTGCCGTGGCTACTCGTCAACCTTGTTACGGCCTTCATCGCCGCTTCGGTCGTCAAGCTCTTCGAGGGCACGATTGGCGTCGTCACATCCCTCGCCGTCTTCATGCCGGTCGTCGCCGGCATGGGCGGAAACGCCGCGACGCAGACGCTTGCCGTCATCGTCCGCGGGATCGCCATCGGGGAGCTGACCTGGAGCAACACGCGTAAGGCGCTCATCAAGGAGGCGCTCGTGGGACTCGGCAACGGCGTCGCCTGCGGGATCGTCGGAGCGGGCGTGGTGTGGCTGATGCAGGGGACGCCGTGGCTCGGGCTGATCCTGGGCATGGCCATGATCATCAACATGTTCGTGGCCGCGACGGCAGGGACGTTGATCCCCCTGGCGCTGCGCGCGCTCAAGGTCGACCCGGCGCTCGCGTCATCGGTCTTCATCACGACGCTGACGGACGTCTTCGGATTCCTGTCGTTTCTCGGGCTTGGGGCCTTGTTCATCAAGTACTTGCGTGTCGCGGGATAGGGATAAGATAAGGGCAATGCTGAATGCTGAACGCTGAATGCTGAAGTGAATTCCGAATTTGAACCTTGAATTTGAATTCTGAATTGCAAACTTCGACCTTATATTCCCACTTCCACATTCACCCTTCACTTCAGCACTCAGCATTCAGAAGTCAGAATTACCCGATGGTCTATAAGTCCGACGCCTTGATCCTGCGGACCTACAAGCTGGGGGAAGCCGATCGGATCGTGGTCTTTCTGACCCGTGATCGGGGCAAGAAGCGCGGCGTGGCCAAGGGCGCGCGACGTCCGCGTTCACGATATGTAGGAGCGCTCGAACCGCTCACGCGGGGGGAAGTGGCGTACTTCGAGCGCGAGCAGCGGGAGCTGGTCCAGCTCAACTACGTCGATGTGGTGCGATCGCCGCTGCTGGCGCAGTCGGGCGAGGCGCTGGGGCACGTCGGGTATTTTGCCGAGCTCATCGACGAGTGGGCGCAGGAATCGCACGCCGATGAACGGCTGTTCCGGCTCGGCGCGTCGATGGTGGACGCGATTGCTGTCGGTGCGCCCATCGATAAGCTGGCGCGCTATTTCGAGTACTGGCTGCTGCGTCTCCAGGGCGTCTACCCGGCGTTGACCTGCATCGGCTGTTCGGCAACGCTGCTGCCAGGCGCGGTGATGCCGCCACGGGAGTTCATGTTCGTGTGTCGCAGGTGCGCGCCGTCAGGGGGAGGGACAGAACTGTCGCCCGTGGCGATGGCGTTTCTGACCGCCGCCGGATCGGCGGCCCCGGAGAAACTTGAATCGCTGATGTTGTCGGCGGCGGCGTCGCGGGAGCTCGAGACCGCGCACCGGCGCCTGATTAGCCTGCATCTCGAAAAGGAGCTGAAATCCGCTCGGGTATTGCGCGAGATGCGCCACACCCGCTAGTTGGTCCGCATGGTTACGCTGCAACAAGTCATCTTCAAGCTGTCCGAGTTCTGGGCGTCGCGTGGCTGTCTCCTGCAGCAACCCCTCGACATCGAGATGGGCGCCGGCACGATGAGCCCCGAGACCTTTCTCCGGGTGCTCGGGCCGTCCCATTGGAGCGTCGCTTACGTCCAGCCGTCGCGGCGGCCAGCGGACGGCCGCTTTGGCGAGAACCCGAACCGCCTGTTCAAGCACCAGCAGTTCCAGGTCATTCTCAAGCCGGCGCCAGACGATGTCCAGCAACTGTACCTTCAGAGCCTGGAGGCGTGCGGGATTGATCTGCGCGCGCACGACGTCAGGTTCGAGGAAGACAACTGGGAATCTCCGACGCTCGGCGCGTGGGGTATCGGCTGGCAGGTCCTGTTCGACGGTCAGGAGATTACACAGTTCACGTACTTCCAGCAGGCCGGTGGCATCGATTTGTCGCCGATCTCGGTCGAGTTGACCTACGGGATAGAACGCCTCGCCATGACGCTCCAGGATGTCGACAATGTCTACGATGTCGAGTGGGCGCCAGGCGTGAAGTATAGAGACGTGCGGCACCGCGACGAAGTCGAGCAGTCGAAGTACGCCTTTGGTCAGGTCGACATGCCAAAGGCAGAGCTCCACGCCCTGCATCGCACGTTGTTCGATCAGTACTACCTGCTGTCCGAGACGCTGCTGCGCTCGAATCTGGTCCTGCCCGCGCACGACTACTGCTTGAAGTGCTCGCACATGTTCAACCTGCTCGACGCGAGCGGTGGGATCGGCGTCACCGAGCGGATGGCGTACATCCTGCGCGTGCGCCAGCTGGCGGTGGCGATTGCAAAGGCGTGGGTGGGTGACGGTAAGGACGAAGCGACAGAAACTGACACGACGCCGGCATAGCCGGATTCACGATGAACACGATGAGACGATGAACACGATGTCTTCTGGTTCGTGTGTGTTTCATCGTGGCCATCGTGTCATCGTGGTCATCGTGGCTAGAACCGTGATTATCGATGCAGTGTGATCGTGAAGACTGATGGATAGAGAGCTTCTGATCGAAATCGGCGTCGAAGAGCTGCCCGCATCGTGGATGCCTGCGCTGACGCGACAGCTGCGGGAGCGGCTCGAAGCGCGCCTCCAGGAATTCCGGATTGCTCCTGGTGCGGCGATCGAGACCTTCTGCACGCCGCGGCGGCTGACGGCGCGGATCGCGCGGATCGCGGAGCGGCAGGACGATCTCGACGAGACGATCACCGGTCCGCCCGTCTCGGCCGCGTTCGGCAAAGACGGCCAGCCGTCGCCGGCGGCGTTGGGTTTCGCCAGGAAGCAGGGCGTGGCCTTCGAGCAGTTGACGCGCGCCCAGACGCCGAAGGGCGAGTACCTCGCGTTCCAGAAGCACGAACGCGGGCGAAGCGCCGTCGACACGCTGCCCGACGTGCTGACTGGTCTTCTGCGCGATCTGCCGTTTCCGAAGCAGATGCATTGGGACGCGAAGCTCGACGACGGTCGTGGCGAGCTGCTGTTCGGCCGGCCGATCCGCTGGCTGCTCTTCTTGTACGGCGGGCGGGTCGTACCGTTCACAATCGGCCGCGCGCCTGGCGCCGCCGGCCCACAGGTTCAGGACGTCGAGTCGGCAGCGCTGACCTACGGGCACCGCTTCCTGGCGACGAGCGGCAGGGGAGGCCGGTCGATCAAGGTTCGCAGCTTCGACGAGTACCAGGCGAAGCTCGCCGAGCATTTCGTCGTCCTCGACCATGCCGACCGTCGCGATCGAATCGCGCGCGATCTGGAAATGCACGCGCGCCGGCTCGGTGGACGCGTGCACCTGAAGGATCACGAGGCCCTCCTCGATGAGGTCGCGGACCTCGTCGAGTATCCGTCGGTCGTTGCCGGTTTCTTCGATCGGGGATTCCTGGTGCTTCCCGAGGAAGTGCTTTCAACGACCCTCGTGCACCATCAGCATTGGTTTCCGGTGGTGACCGAAGCCGGGGCTCTCAAGGAGGCCTTCCTCGCCGTCGTCAACACGCAGCCTGCGGATGAGCGAGTGATCGCCAAGAACGCCGAACGGGTCGTCGCCGCGCGGCTGCGCGACGCGAAGTTCTTCTGGGAAGCGGACCGCGTCCAGACGCTGGAGTCGCGCCTCGACCGGCTCCACACGGTGCTCTTTCACAAGAAGCTCGGCAGCTACAGGGACAAGGCGGAACGAATCGAGAAGCTCGCGGCGTGGATTGCCACCGAGGCGTTCGGACGCCCGGAGATTGCGCCGGATGCAGCGAAGGCCGCTCGCCTGGCCAAAGCCGATCTGACGAGCGACATGGTGTTCGAGTTTCCCGAACTACAAGGCACGATGGGCGGTATCTACGCCCGCGAAGAAGGGCTGCCCGAGCAGGTCTGGAAGGCGATCTATTCCCACTACCTGCCGATTGGCGTGGAGGCCGACGCGCCGCCCTCAAAGGGACAACTCGGAGATGCAGCAATCGCGTGGGCGGCAGTTTCGCTCGCAGACAAGCTCGACACGTTGGTCGCTCTCGATGACGCCGGCGAGAAGGTCACCGGCTCAAGGGATCCGTTCGCCCTTCGCCGCAACGCGCAGGGCGTCGTTCGAGTGTTGATGGATCTACCGGAGCTGACTGGAATCACCAAAGAACTCTCGCTTGGACCCTTTGTTGAGCAAGCGCGCCGTGTCCTAGGCCGGCAGACAGACGCTGAGGAAAAATATCCAGCGTTTCTTTACGAACGAATAGCGTCGGTTCTAGCCCAAAGAGGCCTGCCGATCGAAGTTGTCCGAGCAGTGGTGGCCCCTGGCGATGCTTCCGGCATCGTGGACTGGCGTCGAAGTCCGCTTCGTGCAAAACGCATTGCCGAGGCATTGAAAGCCATTCGCGGCTCCGAGGACTTCCTGGCTCTGGCGGTGCTCTTCAAGCGGGTCAAGAACATCGCGCGCGAGCTGAAGTCTCACGCCGAACTCGATCGCGGAGCGTTGACCGAGCCGGCCGAACTTGCGTTGCTTGCCGAGCTCGACGCGCGACGGCCCCGAATCGAACAGGCCGCGCGCGCGGCCGACTATCGACAGGCGTTCACCGACCTGGCGGGTCTGAGGTCCGCGGTCGATCGTTTTTTTGCGGAAGTCTTTGTCATGGCCGAGGATCAGCGCTTGAGGACGGCGCGCCTGACGCTGATGGCAGACCTTCGCAATCTCGTTCTCGACCTCGCAGACATCTCGGAAATCGTTCCTCAAACGGAGTAGGACAGCAGAAATGGCAAAGAAGCAGGCTCGGAAGATCTCGCCGAAGCAGTCGAAGGCGAATAGGAAGTCGGGGCTGAAGGCGGACGGGTCGAAGACCGCGCCGAAGCGGTCGGCAGCGAAGAGCGCGACCGCGAAGGCGGGGAAGTACGTCTACAACTTCGGCATCAAGACTGATGGCAACGGATCGATGAAGCCGTTACTCGGCGGCAAGGGCGCAAACCTTGCCGAGATGTGCCGCATCGGCCTGCCGGTGCCGCCCGGCTTCACGGTGACGACCGACGTCTGTACCTACTATTACGCTAACAAGCGCACGTATCCACCGCAGCTCAAGGGCCAGATGCAGGCCGGGATCGCGGCCATCGAGCAGCAGACCGGCAAGAAGCTCGGTGATCTGAAGAACCCACTGCTGGTGTCGGTCCGCTCCGGCGCCCGCGACTCGATGCCCGGCATGATGGACACGATCCTCAACCTCGGTCTCAATGACCAGACGGTCGAGGCGCTGGCCACCAAGACTGGCAACGCGCGCTTCGCGTGGGACTGCTACCGCCGCTTCGTCCAGATGTACGGCGACGTCGTCCTCGGCGTGCAGAAGCGCCCCGATGAGGACCACGAGCCGTTCGAGACCGTCATCGAGAAGCTGAAGCACGACCGTTATCACCAGGATATCGAGGACACGAAGCTCTCGGTCGAGGACCTGAAGGAGCTCGTGCGCCGGTTCAAGGCGCTGGTGAAGGAGCGCGTCGGCAAGGACTTCCCGGCGTCGCCGTGGGATCAGCTGATGGGCGCGGTCGGCGCGGTCTTCGGCTCGTGGATGAATGACCGCGCGATCGTCTACCGTCGCAAGTACAACATCCCGACCGAGTGGGGCACCGCCGTCAACGTGCAGGCGATGGTCTACGGCAACACGGGTGAGCGCTCGGGCTCGGGCGTCGCGTTCACGCGCAACCCGGCCAACGGTGTCAAGGAGTTCTACGGCGAGTTCCTGATCAACGCGCAGGGCGAGGACGTCGTCGCCGGCGTTCGCACGCCGGAGCCGGTGGCGGAGCTGAAGAAGCAGATGCCGCACGCCTATGCCGAGCTCGAACGGATCCGTCAGACGCTCGAGAAGCATTTCAAGGACGTGCAGGACTTCGAGTTCACGATCGAAGACGACGAGGTGTACATGCTCCAGACGAGGAACGGCAAGCGGACCGCGATGGCGGCGCTGAAGTTCTCAATGGACATGTACAAGGAGAAGCTGATCGACTGGAAGACGGCGGTGATGCGCAACCCGGCCGACCAGCTCGAGCAGCTGCTCGCCCCGGTGTTCGATGCCAGCGAAGTGGCCAAGGTGAAGGTGATTGCGACCGGTCTGCCGGCGGGTCCCGGCGCGGCGTCGGGCCAGATCTACTTCAACGCCGATCGTGCGGTGGTCGCGGCTGACAAGGGCGAGAAGGTGCTGCTGGTCCGCATCGAGACGTCGCCCGAGGATCTGCGCGGCATGATCGCGGCCGAAGGCATCCTCACCGCGCGCGGCGGCGTGTCGTCGCACGCGGCGCTCGTCGCGCGGCAGATGGGCAAGGTCTGCGTGTGCGGCGCCGCGGCGGTCGAAGTCGACTACCAGGCGCGGGTGGTCAAGGTCGAGGGGAAGACGTTCAAGGAAGGCGACTGGATGTCGATCGACGGGACGGTCGGCCAGGTCTACGCCGGCCAGGTCAAGACCGCGCCCTCGGAGATTGTCGCCGGCCTGATCAACGGTGACGAGGCGGCGAAGAAGACCGAGAAGTTCAAGCACTTCCAGCAGCTGATGAAGTGGTGCTCCGACGCGACGAGGATGAGCGTCCGCACCAACGCCGACACGCCGGAGCAGGCGGCCAACGCCGTTGCGTTCGGCGCCGTCGGCATCGGCCTGACCCGCACCGAGCACATGTTCTTCGAGGGCGACCGCATCGATGCGATGCGAGAAATGATCCTGGCCGAGACTGAGGAGGCCCGAAAGGTGGCGCTGGCCAAGTTGCTGCCGTATCAGCGTGAGGATTTTGCCGGTATCTTCCGCGCGCTGAAGGGCTATCCGGCGACGATTCGCTTCCTCGACCCACCGCTCCACGAGTTCCTGCCGCACGCCAAGGATCAGCAGGAGGCGCTCGGAAAGAAGATCGGCGTGCCGGCCGCGCGCATCCACCAGCGCGTCGAGCAGCTGCACGAGTTCAATCCGATGCTCGGCTTCCGCGGCTGCCGCCTCGGCATCGGCTATCCCGAAATCTCGGCGATGCAGGCGCGCGCCATCTTCGAAGCCGCGGCGGAGGTCCAGAAGGAAGGCATCAAGGTCCGGCCCGAGATCATGATCCCCCTCGTCGGGTTCAAGAAGGAGCTGGACCTGCAGATCGAGGTCGTGCACCAGGTGGCGCGCGAGGTGCAGGCCGAGAAGAAGGTCAAGCTGAACTACATGGTCGGTACGATGATCGAGGTCCCGCGCGGCGCGCTGACGGCCGACGAGATCGCGCAGTCGGCCGAGTTCTTCAGCTTCGGCACCAACGACCTGACGCAGACCGGGCTCGGCATGTCGCGCGACGACTCGGGGTCGTTTTTGCCGCAGTATCAGGAGCTCGAGATCGTCAAGAAGAACCCGTTCGCGACGATCGATGCGACCGGCGTCGGACAGCTCGTCGACATCGCGGTCAAGAAGGGCCGCGCTGCACGTCCCAATTTGAAGCTCGGGATCTGCGGCGAGCATGGCGGCGATCCTGCGTCGATCCAGTTCTTCGAGAAAGTCGGACTCGACTACGTCAGCTGCTCACCGTATCGCGTGCCGGTCGCGCGTCTGGCGGCGGCTCAGGCTGCGCTGCAGAGTAAGGTCGATTGATCACGATCCGCAAACACGAGCACGGGTCCACCCAGGTTGTCGACCGGGTGGACCCGGCCTGGCTGCAGCCGGGCAGCGGCGTCTGGGTGTGGGCCGACCTGAGCGCCCCCACGCCCGAGGAAGCCCGGGTGCTCAGCGACGTCTTCCACTTTCACGAGCTCGCGGTCGAAGACGCCCTCGCCGAGATCCATCACCCGAAAGTCGAATCCTACGGCGACTATCTCTATCTCATCCTCCACGGCATCGATTTCAAGGCCAAGGAACACGCGTTTCGCACCCAGGAGGTCGATTTCTTCCTGGGAGAACAGTACCTGGTGACGTTCCACAACGGCACGTCGCGCTCGATTAGCCGCATCGCTGAGATCTGCATCCGCAACGAGCGCGTCCTCGGAGAGGGTCCCGCGGCGCTCCTCTATCGCATCGTCGACACCATGGTCGACAACTACCGGCCTGAAGTTGACAAACTGGGCGACCGGCTCGACGCGCTCGAGAAAGAAGTCTTTGCCCGTCCCAAATCGACGCTCGTCAAGCGCATCCTCGATTTCAAGCGTGACGTCTCGTCGCTGCGGCGGGTGATCATGCCCGAGCGCGACGCGGTGGGCCGGCTCGCGCGCCGCGAGTTCGAGCAGATATCTGAAGCCCTGTCCTACAAGTTCAGGGACGTGCACGACCACCTCGTGCGCCTGTCGGATGAAGCCGTGTATTTCCAGGACCGCATCTCGAGCCTGCTCGACGCGCACCTGTCGAACGTCTCGAACCAGTTGAACGGCGTGATGAAAGTCCTGACGATTATCTCGACTATCTTCATGCCGATGACTGTGCTGACGGGTATGTTCGGCATGAACGTGGAACTGCCGGTGTTTGCGGGTGGTGTAAAGGCGCAGTTCTGGTGGATTGCGGCGATCATGGGCTCGGTGACCGCCGTCATGCTCTGGTTCTTCCGGCGCCGCAGTTGGCTGTGACCGTCTGGCGGCGCGTGAGCCGTCAGAGTGCGCCTGCCGACTGTGACTGCCGACTGTGACTCCCGATCCCCGATTGCCGACTACCGACTGAGCCTCATGCCCCGCATCCACCGCCTGCCCCTGCATCTCGCCAATCAGATCGCCGCGGGCGAAGTCGTCGAGCGTCCCGCCTCAGTCGTCAAGGAATTGCTCGAGAACGCGCTCGACGCGGGCGCCACGCGGATCGCGATCGCCGTCGAGCTCGGGGGCAAGAAGTCGCTGCGGGTCGAGGACGATGGCGAAGGGATGGAGGCGGAGGACGCGCGGCTCGCGATCGAGCGGCATGCCACGAGCAAGATTGCCAGCGCGGAAGACCTCTCGGCCATCCGCTCGCTCGGGTTTCGCGGCGAAGCCCTGCCCAGCATCGCCTCGGTCTCGCACTTTACGCTGCGCACGCGGGCGCGGGGCAGCGCGACCGGCACCGAGATCCGCGTCAATGGTGGAACGGTGTCCTCCGCACGCGAGGTCGGTGCGCCAGAAGGCACGTCCATCACCGTCGAGGATCTCTTCTATAACCTGCCCGCGCGACGGAAGTTCCTCAAGTCGGACACCGCAGAAACCACGCAGATCTCCAGGCTCGTCACGCAGATGGCGCTCGGCTACCCCGAGGTCGGCTTCTCGCTGACGAGCGGCGGGCGCCGCCTGCTCGAGTGCCCGCCGGCGACCGGCTTGCGCGAGCGGTTCTTTCAGTTGTTCGGCGAGCGCGCCGACCTGATCGAAGTGCGCAAGGAGGCCGCGGGCATGGTGATCCACGGCTATGTTGCGGCGCTCGGCGACGAGGGGCCCGTCCGCGGCTCGCAGAACGTCTTCGTCAACCGCCGCATCGTCAAGGATCGCACCATCGCTCACGCGATCACCGAGGCCTACAGCGTTGCGACGATCAAGGAACGCAGCCCTGAGGTGCATCTGTTCGTGCAGATTCCCCCGGACCGTGTCGACGTGAACGTCCACCCGACCAAGGCTGAAGTGCGTTTCCTCGAGCAGTCCGTCGTCCACGAGGTGTTGCGTCGGGCGCTTGGCGAGGCGCTCGGTCAGGGACGGGCGCCGGAGCTCCAGTTCACGCCGTTTACGCCGCGAGCCGACGAGCCGCGGCCGATGAGTATCCCGGGCGTGCTCGCCGGCGCCTCGGTCGGCAGCCGCTGGGATCCTCGATCATCCGATCCGATCGCGACGCTCGATGCGTCCGCCGGGAGCGCAGCGTGGAGTGAACGTCCCCCGTCGGGCGAAGCCACGGCCAGCCCGCAGGGAGCTACGGAGATCCGGCCGATGATCCCGCTCGGCCAGTTCCGCGACACCTTCATCATCGCTATCGACGACGAGGGCGTGGCGATCATCGACCAGCACGTCGCGCACGAGCGCGTACTGTTCGAACGCGTGATGGAGGCGTTGACCTCCGGACGCCTCGAGAGTCAGCGGCTGCTGACGCCAATCCTGATCGAGATGTCGCCGGCCGAGCGGCAGGCCCTCGCCCAACACACTGCAACGCTCGACCGCTTCGGGCTCGAGATCGAGGAGTTCGGCGGCGATAGCCTCCGGCTGTCGGCCGTTCCCGCCATTCTCGATCCAGCGGAATGCGAAGCCACCGTGCGCGCGCTGGCCACCGACCTGGAGGGGCTCGGCACCACGTCCGGCGTCCAGGAACCGCTGCGGCGCATCGCCGCGACGATGGCGTGCCACGCGGCCGTGAAGGCGAACTACCCGCTCACGATGGAGAAGATGCGATTCATCCTCGAGGAGCTGCGGCGCACGGCGTATTCGTCGGTGTGCCCCCACGGCCGCCCGGTCGTGCTGCGGATGTCGCGGCGGGAGATTGAAAAGAACTTTCAGCGGATCTAGGGTCTCTCGAAACCTCGGAGCGCCCTTTCACACTGGTCACGGCAAAAGCCTTTCACCGCGGAGCTCGCCGAGAACGCAGCGGAAAATACCTAGGTTTCTCTGCGGGCTCAGCGTTCTGCGGTGAGAGGCTTTTTGCTGCGGTACGGGCGATGTGGTTTGCCCGCCGGACTGTTGGCGGAACCGTGGCTTGTGAGTTAAGTTCGCGCCATGAATCGACGTGACTTTTTGGCAGCGGCTGGGACGGTGGGCGTGGCGCCTTTGGTGGGTGCCGTTAACCCGGCAGGGCAGCCCGCCACAGTGGCACAAGGCGACCGTGCCTACTGGGTTGGCGTGATGACGCGCCTCGCGGATCCGGTCCTGAAAAACCTTGCGAACGGCACGCTGAAGGCGAGGATGCCGGTCGAGCAGGCGCCGAAGGCCGATCGGAGGGCGGTGAGCCACCTCGAGGCGCTTGGACGGCTGGTGGCGGGCATCGCGCCGTGGATCGAGCTTGCCGCCGACGAGACGACCGAGGGTCGTCAGCGCGCCGAGTACGCCGACCTGACCCGCCGCGCCATCGCCCGCGCGGTCGATCCGTCGTCGCCGGATTTCCTGAATTTCACACGCGAGCGGCAGCCGCTGGTCGACGCGGCGTTCCTGGCCCAGGGGATTCTCCGGGCGCCGCGGGCACTCAGAGACTCTTTCGGTGCGGCGACGACGAAGCAGCTTGTTGCGGCGCTCGAGTCGAGCCGCGCGATTACGCCTGTGTTCAGCAACTGGCTGTTGTTCTCGGCCACGGTCGAGGCCGCGCTGGCGCGTCTCGGCTCCGCGTGGGATCGGATGCGCGTCGACTACGCGCTGCGGCAGCACGACCAGTGGTACAAGGGCGACGGCGTCTACGGTGACGGACCGGCCTTTCACTGGGACTACTACAACAGCTTCGTCATCCAGCCGATGCTGCTCGACGTACTCGACGTCGTCCGCGACGAGATGCCGGCATGGAAGGAGCTCGCCGGCCGCGTCGAACCGAGGGCGCGCCGATATGCGGCCGTCCTCGAACGGCTCGTCGCGCCCGACGGCACGTTCCCCCCGGTCGGCCGTTCGATCGCCTACCGTTTTGGCGCCTTTCAATTGCTCGCGCAGATGGCGCTGCGCAAGGCGCTTCCGGAAGAAGTCTCGCCGGCGCAGGTCCGTGGCGCCCTGACGGCGATCATTCGGCGATCGATCGAGGCGCCCGGCACCTTCGACGCCAACGGCTGGCTCCAGATCGGCTTCTGTGGGCACCAACCTGGCGTCGGTGAGACCTATATTTCGACCGGGAGCCTGTACTTGTGTGCCGTCGGCTTGCTGCCGCTCGGCCTCGCGCCATCCGACCCGTTTTGGTCGGCGCCCGCGGAGCCATGGACGTCGGTGCGCGCCTGGTCCGGCCAGCCGTTCCCGATTGACCATGCGCTCTCGACCTGACGGGCGAGGCGCGGTTTCAGAGGTCGTCGTGCTGGTGGATATCGACCATGATTGCCGAGAGCTCCTCCTGCTTCAGGTCGGCGCCACGGATGAACCCCGCCGGGCGCTTCTTCGAGCCCGGCTGCAAAATCCACGCGTCCTCCAGCATCTGCATGTAGGTGGGCTGGCGCGCGTCACTGTAGGCCGAACAGAACGTGACCTTGAACGTGACGCGCATGGTGCGCATCGCGCGCGCATGGCACTGCACGATCTCCTCGTCGAGTGAACGGCCGCGGACGATGGTGGAGAGGCGGCAGGTAACGCAAAGGTTCGTGTCGCTGTTGGCCGCGGTGCCGTTCTGGACTTTGAGATGCATCAGTCGCTCCTGCGGGGAGCGATGCAGGCCGTCTGCCAAGCCGTCTCTCGGTGGTATTTGCTGCGGATTTGCGTTCCTCGCAGCGTCGACACGGCGAGCGCGTTGCGCTTTCTGCCATCGCGGCGCAGGCTGTCGCTTGCACAATCTGCGCGGACCGTGCGCGCTTCTCGTCCATTTGACTTCGGCGAAGTCCTTCCCTAGAGTGAGCACACTCACCTGACATGGACCTCTTATTCCAGTTGAACTCTTTCACCGTCTTTCTCGCGATTGCGGCGGTGGGCTTTCTGTTTCTGATGATGTCGCTGTTTTTTGGCGGGATCTTCGAGCACTTTGACTCGGGCCTCGACCATGACCTCGATCACGGCGGGCCGGGCTTCTTCAGTACGCGGGTGATTAGCGTCTTCATCACGGCGTTCGGCGCTTCTGGCGCGATCGCGTCCGACTACGGGTTCGGTCCGCTGGCGTCGTCAGGTATTGGCGCGCTCAGCGGCGTCGTGCTGGCGACGCCGATCTACCTGTTCGCGCGGTTTCTTTACGGTCAGCAGGCGACGTCCGAGAGCCGGGCCCAGGATCTCGTCGGCCAGATCGGCCGCGTCGTGATTGCCATTCCCGCGGGCGGCGTCGGGCAGGTGCGGTGCAAGGTCGGCGAAGAGCTGGTCGACAAGGTCGCCAGGGGGCGCGAGCCGGACGCGATTGCCGAAAACACGTCGGTCGTCGTCGAAGAAGTGCTCGGTGAAACTGTCGTCGTAAGACGGCGCTGAAGGTGATTCATGTTTGGGCTGCCATCGAACGATCTCTGGTTGCCACTGGCCGTCATCGCGGTCGTGCTGGGTTTTTTTGCGGCGATGTGGCTCATCAGCCGCAACTACCTCAAGGTGTCGCCAAACGCGGTCGCCGTGCTGAGCGGCCGAAAGCGCAAGCTGCCCGACGGTCGGGTCGTCGGCTACCGCATGGTCAAGGGCGGCGCGGCGCTGCGGATTCCGCTCCTCGAAAAAGTCGAATACCTGCACCTCAACGTGATGACGATCCCGCTCGAGATCAAGCGGGCCTACACCTTGAAAGGCGTCCCCGTCTCCGTCAAGGCGGTCGCCAACGTGAAGATCCGCGGCGACGACACGTCGCTCCAGGCGGCCGCCGAGCGATTCCTGGGGATGACCCACGACCAGATTCAGAAGGTCGTGTTTCAGACGCTCGAGGGGCACCTCCGGTCCATCCTCGGTACGCTGACGGTGGAAGAAGTGAACAGCGATCGTCAGAGCTTCGCCCAGAAGCTGACGAGTGAGGCGGCGACAGATCTCGAAAAGATGGGTCTCGGCGTCGACGTTCTGACGATTCAGGAAATCTCCGACGAGGAGGAGTACCTCAACGCGCTCGGGAAGCGCCGGACGGCTGAAGTGAAGCGCGATGCGACGATCGGCGAAGCCGAGGCGCACCGCGACGCGAAGATCAAGTCGTCGCAGGCGCTACAGGAAGGGGAGCAGGCGAAGTTCAAGGCCGACGCCGAGATTTCGCTGGCCTCGCGCGACTTCATGATCCGCCAGGCGCAGTATCAGGCGGAGATCGAGACCCAGAAAGCCCGCGCCGGGCAGGCAGGGCCATTGTCGGAAGCGACGGCGCGGCAGGCGGTCGTTGCCGAAGAAGTCCGCGTCGAGCGCACGCGGACGCAGGAGCTGATCGCCGTCCAGGAACAAGAGGTCCTTCGGCGGCAGAAGGAGCTCGAGGCCACCGTGATCAAGCCCGCCGAAGCCGATCGGCTCGCCGCAGTCGTTCGCGCCGAGGCCGCCAAGCAAGCGGCGATTCTCGAAGCCGAGGGTCGGCGGGCGGCGCTGATTGCGCTCGCTGAGGCCGAGCAGGAGAAGCTGCGGAAGGAAGGCGCGGGCCGGGCGGCCGCAGTCGAAGCGGAGGGCCGCGCCGAGGCCGCAAAGATTGAAGCGATCGGTCTCGCCCAGGCGAAAGCGATCGAAGCCCAAGGCGTCGCCGAGGCCGCGGCGATCCTGCGGAAAGCCGAGGCGTGGAAGGAATTCAACGACTCGGCGCGCCTGCAGACCGTGCTCGAAAAGATGCCGGCGATTCTCGAGTCGTCGAGCGGGATCTTTGCCGCGGTCGCGGCGCCGCTCGGACGAATCGACAAGCTGGTCGTGATCGATCAGGGCAATGGCAGCGCCGAAGGCGGAAGCGCGGCGCTTGGAAGAATCGCCAAGACGAGTCCGGCAGTCGTGTTCGGCGTGCTGCAGCAGCTCGAAGCACTCGGTTTGAACGTGCCCGCCATGCTTCAACAGCTCGGACTGTCCTCGGCGGCGACGCCTTCGCCCACGGCGGCGTCCCCCGATCCGGATTCCGCGCCCGCATCGTCGACGCCTCCCCTGAAGTGAGGAGGAACCGGGACGTTCAGCGCACTTCCGCGCACGCCGTCTCGGTTGCGCAGCCGAGGGCTCAACCATAAACTGCTGATTACGTAAGATTTACGCTTGACAGGATTGTGAAGGGGTTTTACAGTGTAAATATCCCAGCGCTTCCGGGTCCCTGTTTTCCAAGCGAAAAGGCAACTCCGCCTACAGGCGGGGTCCGCAAAGCTGTAAGCTCCGCGCTCGGCGCGGGGCGGTTTAGCTGCCGAACTTGGAGTAGTCATGTCTAGCAGCCGTCGCGCAGTTCCAGCCATTCTCGCCGCAGCGTTCGCACTTCTTTTCTTTGGATTGGGCAATTATCTCGGCGCGCGGAACACCGCCGACAGCGACGAACAGTTCGCGTCGATGCGGTCGGAAATTGCCCAGCTGAAACGGCGCGCGAACGAGGCCGCCGGGACTGCGGGACGCCTCCTGGTTCCGCCCGCCACGATGCTCTCGAGGGACGAGTCCACGCGCGCGTCGATCGTCGCCGATGTCAAACGGCAGCTGCAGGACGAGATGGGGCTGCTCCCGCTCAACCTGCTGCGCGAACGCAGCGCCAGC
This sequence comes from uncultured Acidobacteriota bacterium, assembly GCA_963773005.1. Lineage (GTDB taxonomy): Bacteria > Acidobacteriota > Vicinamibacteria > Vicinamibacterales > 2-12-FULL-66-21 > DATBJJ01. The sequence goes on along the minus strand of CAVYZR010000003.1, from coordinate 638,497 downwards.
TTCGTCGAGCTTTACGCGTACGACGATCACGGATCGAGCAGCTACGGCACGGCGGGGTATCTCGGCGAGGGCTACTTCATCACCGTCAAGCACGGAGTCGTCGCGCTCAACCAGGAAGGGCACGCCGACCCGCGGAAGATCACGTCGGTCAAGCTGATGTACAACGGCAAGCCTCTCAATGCGCGCATCGTCGACTCCGGCGACGCCCGCGTCGAGGTCGATCCCGGCGACTGGGCGATCGTGAAGGTCAAAGAAAAGATCGACATGCCGGCTCTCAATCTCAACCTCGAGTACGGGTTTGAATTCGCGGATCCGATCTTCCGCCTCGGCAACGACTACTCGAAGGGCATCATCCTGTCGACGGGATACGTCGGGCAGCGGACGTCCAACAAGCTGGTGACGTGCCTGACCGACGGGCATCCTGGCGTGTCTGGCGGTGGCGTGCTCAATCGCGACGGAGAACTGGTCGGGATTCCGATCGGCCGGATGCAAGGCGACTACCGGTTCTCGTTCATTCTTCCGCTTCGGGCGGAGATGTTCCGGAAAGTCGGTCACTTGAACTGATTTCAACCGGGGGACTTCGTCCCCCGGACCCCCTTACACGCTCGCTCGCGGGGCCCCTCCGCCCCGCTCCGCTCTCGTGGCTCGCTCGCGGTGCTCGCTCACTGGGACGGCGATTCCTTCATTGATCGCGACCCTTCGGTTTTCTCAACCTGGCCTCTTCGCCGCGATCCGTGGGCCGATAGAACTTCCGCCCGCGATGTGCGGGCGGAAGGCATTCCATGTCTGCTACGCCCTCCGGTTCGTCGTGGGCGTAGCGATATCCCTTTCCGTAATCGAGCTGCTTCATCAGCCCGGTAGGGGCGTTGCGGAGGTGAAGCGGGACCGGCTCTGCCACCTCCCTGGCCGCGGCCTCGGCGGCTTCCATATACGCTACGAGGACCGCGTTGCTCTTCGGCGCGTTCGCCAGGTAGATCGCGGCCTGCGCCAGCGCGGTGTTTCCCTCAGGCATTCCGATGAAATGGACGGCGTCCTTGGCCGCCATTGCGACGCTCAGCGCCTGGGGATCGGCGTTCCCAACGTCCTCTGACGCGAACCGCACCAGCCGACGGGCGACGTAGAGTGGATCCTCTCCGGCCTCGAGCATCCTCGCGAGCCAGTAGACCGAAGCATCCGGGTCGCTGTTCCGCATCGACTTATGCAGCGCCGAGATCAGGTTGTAGTGCTCCTCGCCGGTCTTGTCGTAGAGCAGCGCGCGATTCTGCGCGAGATCTGCGACGAGCGGTGCCGCAATCCGTTCGTCTGGCCCCAGGCCGGCGGCGGCCAGATCGAGAAGATTCAACGCGATTCGCGCGTCGCCATTGGCGAACCGCACAATCGCCGCCCGCGCGTCGTCGTCGACCGAGAGCCGCTGCGCGCCGAGTCCACGTTCCGGATCCGAGATCGCGCGCGTCACGATTCGGCCGATGGCCTCGTCGGACAGCGGTTTGAGAACGTAGACCTTCGACCGCGACAACAGCGCCGAGTTGACTTCGAACGACGGGTTCTCGGTGGTCGCGCCGATGAGGACGATGTCACCGGCCTCGACGCGGGGCAGAAACGCGTCCTGTTGTGATTTGTTGAAGCGGTGGATCTCGTCGATGAAGAGGATCGTCCGCCGTCCTCGCCGGCGGCGATCGTCTTCGGCCTCGGCCATCACCGCGCGAATTTCCTTGATCCCTGACAGAACCGCGCTGAAGGCGACGAATCGCGCGCGGGTCACGCGCGCGATGACGCGCGCGAGCGTCGTCTTTCCGGTTCCGGGGGGGCCCCAGAGGATGATCGATTGCAGCCGATCGCCCTCGATGGCGCGGCGGAGCGGGCGGCCCTGACCGATGAGATCCTCCTGGCCGATGAACTCGTCGAGGGTCTGCGGGCGCATCCGTTCCGCGAGCGGCGTAGAGGCCGTGGCAGGCGGCGACTCCAAAGCGGCCTCGGGCGCCGGGTCAGGCGGAGGGAAGAGCGACATGTCCATTTCGCTGTTTGGCTGCCTCGTAGAGAATCAGCGCGGCGGTGATGGCGACGTTGAACGACTCGACCGGCGCGCGCATCGGGATCGTGAGCCGCGTATCGGCGGCCGTGACGAGAGCATCGGATAGGCCGGCGCCTTCGCGCCCAAGGGCAATCGCGACGGGACCGCTCAGCTGGCACGCCGGCAGGAGCGTGCCCTGCCTGGGCACAGCGGCCACGATCGCGATGCCTCGCCTGCGAAGCTCGTTGACGGCCACCGCGGCGGTGTGACCGACAGCAATTGGCATTCGGAACGTGCTTCCCATCGCGCCCCGCAGGGCTTTCCACCCAAACGGATCAGCCGTGCCGTCGGCGGTGATGATGCCGGTGGCGCCACATCCCTCGGCGGCGCGAATGATCGCTCCCACATTGCCGGCATCCTGGATCCCATCGAGCAGCAACACCAGTTGGGGTGCGCCCGCGAGGGCCTCGTCGAGCGATGCCGGCCTCGCCTGGGCGAGCGCAACGATGCCCGACGGTTGACGGACGGGACTGATGGCCGCCATGACCGGCGCGGCGACCCGGACGACGGTTGCTCCAGCGCGCGTGACCCGATCGACAATCGCATCAGCCAGGGCGTCGACGAGCGAGTCGCTCAACGCGACGGTGTCGATCGCGACGCCGCTCATCAACGCCTCGTCAACGAGGTGTTCGCCGTCGAGCAGGATCAGATCGCCAGGTCCGCGCCCCCGCGCGACCTCGCGGAAGCGCGTGACGATCGGATTGGACCGGCTGGAGATACTGCGCACGTCTACGGCTCCGCCCCATTATAGAAGCCTCCGCCGCGCGGCCGTGCTACCATCTCAGACCAGATGAAGTCAGAACTCCTGAAGAAGTTCCAGGATGAGATCCATCGTCTGGATCGGGAACTGAAAGCCGAGCTGCCCAAGGAAATCCAGCGCGCGCGCGAGCTCGGCGATCTGCGCGAGAACGCCGAGTATCACGCCGCCAAGGAGCGGCAGCGGCTGGTCGAAGCGCGCATCAGCCTGCTCCAGAAGCGCGTCAGCGACATTTCACTGATGAACCTCGACAAGCTGCCGCGCGACAAGGTCGGCTTTGGTTCGACCGTTCACCTCAAGGACGCCAACGGGCAGACGATCATGTACTCGCTCGTGATGCCCGAGGATGCCGACGTCGAGCAGGGATTGATCTCGACCGCGTCGCCGATCGGCCGCGCGCTGCTCGCCAAGGAAGAGGGCGACGAAGTGACGGTGACCACGCCGAACGGCAGCAAGCGATTCGAGATTGTCAAGCTGTTGACGATCCACGACGAAAGCCCGAACGCTGAAGGGTCTTGATTCCTTCCTCTCCTCCTGACCGTCAATATTCCACCCGGCTCCGAACGGCGCTGGTGCTGGCGGGCTCTGGCACGGCTGGCGCCTACCAGGCCGGCGTGTTGCGCGCGCTGCACGAAGCGGGCATCAAGATCGACCTGGTCGCCGGCCGGGGGACTGGCGCCATCGGCGCGATGTTCTCCGCCATGGACGGCGGCGCGCGCCTCTGGGACGACAACGGCGTCTGGCGCCGGCCGTCAGCGGGACGGTTCTACCGGTGGCGGCGCCCTCTCCGCGTGGCCGGGTGGGCAGTGGCTGCCGCGGGCGCGGTGCTGGCTCTGCCGATCGCGATCCTTGCCGTGGCGGCGGCAATCGCGCTGACTGGAATGCTCTTGACCTTCATCGGTCTGGACGCTGCCGGCACGACCGCCAACGCCGCCTACAGCCGCTTTGTGGAAACGCTCTTCGCTCCCACGGCTGTGCCGACCTACGTGCCGCGATTGGCGGTGCTCGCGGCGCTCATCGCCGTCGTTGCCGCAGGCGCGGGAATCATCGCGTCGACGTTCTCGCACCGCGCGAAGCGTCGCACCGCGCACGGGCTGGCTGGCCGGTTGATCGGCGGCCCGCTCTCGGCAGCCGCGCTCGTCGAGAGCTGCTGCACGGAACTCTGGAATCTGATTCGTGGCGCCGCGCCACTGGCGTCGCCGCCCGCGGTTGAACTGGGCCGCCGCTACGTCGAGCTCGTTGCTGAAAATCTCGGCCAACCGGGTTTCCGGGAGCTCCTCGTGGTCGCGCACGACATGGATACGCGTCGCGATCTCGTCTTCGCGCTGCTGGCGCAGAACCATCGGTCGCGGTTCTTCACGCGGCCGGGCGGAGAGTCGGCAGCACGAACAGCGGAAGCGTTCGACCTCGGCGGGGCGGCCCGCGACCACGCCATTGACGCGCTTTCGGCCGCGCTCGCGATGCCCATGGCCAGCGAGCCACACCTGGTGACGTTTGCCCCGGAAGGGCCATGGCGCGGCGAGACCCATCGCCTGTGCGATCGGCCTGGCAGCCTGGTCCGCGTGCTCGAGGAAGTCGCGGCCGCGGGCGCCGAACAGGTCATTCTCGTCACGGCGCTTCCTCCACAAGGCCGACCGCATGAGCTCGGCGCCGAGCGCGGCGATCTCCGCGGGCACGCCGCCGACACGCTGGCCGCGTTCGAAACCGCCGGCGTGCGCGATGCACTCGAGCACTGGAGCGGTCGGTTCCTGGGCTTTTTCGTCGTCCGGCCGCCGCACAATCCACTTGGTCCGCTCGATTTCGCGGGCGTCTACGACGAGCGATCCGACCGGGTCCACGGGCTCGCCGAGCTCGTCGATCGCGGCTACGAGGACGCCTACCGGCAGTTCATCGAACCGGTCGTCGCGGCGAGCGGCGATCTCCTCGAGGCAGTCCAACGGTGAATTGGTGCCGCGTCCTCCGCGCCACGAACTGTACCTTTTGCAGGCGTAGTGTCCGCCTTTAGGCGGACCCGCTGAAGTCCGGCTAGAGCCGGACACTACACATTTCACCCGACGCGACACGCATGAAACCAGCGACACGACTCATTCACCTGGCCGATGGCGTCAACGCCGATGCCGCGCCGCTGACGACGCCGATCTACGAGACGACCACGTACGTCTTCGAGAGCGCCCAGGAAGTGCGCGACTACAACGAAGGACGCTCGACCAAGTTTCTGTACTCGCGCTACGCGAACCCGACAGTGGTGGCGGTGGAGGAGAAGATCGCCGCGCTCGAGGGGGCGGCGACTGCGCTCGTGTTCGCCAGCGGTCAGGCCGCTACGACCACCGCCCTTCTGGCGATGCTTGCGGGTGGCGATGAAATCGTCTGCAGTGGCGCCATCTACGGCGGGACCCTCCACCTCCTCGCCGACGTGCTGCCCAAGTTCGGTATCCAGCCGCGATTCGTGACGATCGACGAGCTGCGCCACCCCGACTCGATCTTCTCGGCAAAAACGAAGATGGTCTGGTTCGAGTCGCCGATCAATCCAACGCTGCGGTGTGTCGACATTGCTGCGGTGGCTGCGGCCTGTCGCGCGCAAGGAGTCGTGTCGGTCGTCGACAACACGTTTGCCAGCCCGATCAATCAGCAACCGCTGTCGCTCGGCGTCGACGTCGTGATGCACAGCGCGACCAAGTATCTCAACGGGCACAGCGATGTCACGGCCGGAGTCCTCGCCGGACCGGCGGATGTCATCGAGAAGATACTCAAGGCTCGCAAGCTCGTCGGCGCCGTGCTCGATCCGTACGCCGCCTACGCTCTCGGCAGGGGACTCAAGACGCTCGCGGTGCGAGTCGGCCGCCAGAACGAGAGCGCGCTGGCGGTGGCCACCGCGCTCGAGCGCGGCGGCCGGGTCGAGCGTGTCTTCTACCCGGGCCTCGCGTCACATCCTGATCACGCCATCGCGAAGCGTCAGATGAGCGGATTTGGCGGTATGGTGTGCCTGGATGTCGGCGGCGGCTACGACCGCGCGGCACGCTTTTTCGATCGGCTCAAAGTGATTAAACGCGCCGCCAGCCTGGGCGGCGTCGAAAGCCTCTGCAGCCTTCCCATCCTGACGTCCCAGTGGGGTCATTCGGCCGAGGAACTCGCCCGCGCTGGGGTCACCCCAAGCATGGCGCGCATCTCGATTGGCCTCGAAGATCCCGACGATCTGCTCGCCGACATCGAGCAGGCGCTCTCGTAGACAGGGTTCGGCGCCCGGCGTTCGGCGTTCGGCGTTCGGGAATCGAAAAAACATTCTGTTCGGATTAGAACCTGAGGTCTCTCCCGAGCGCCGAAACTTTCAACCATCCTGCCTCGTATTGTCGATAACCTAGGTATAATTGTCGAAGACTTAGGTGTCACCGGGGAGACGCTGTGAGCAAACCCTCTGACCTCATTCAAGGCACGCTCGATCTGCTGATTCTCAAGACCGTCGCGCTCGAGCCCAAGCACGGGTGGGCCATCGCCAAGCGCATCCAGCAGGTCAGCCGCGACGTTCTACAAGTCACGCAGGGCTCGCTCTACCCGGCGCTCCATCGTCTCGAGCAGCAGGGCTGGCTGAAGGCGCAATCCGGAATGACGGATACCGGCCGCGAGGCCAAGTTCTATGCGTTGACGGCGGCTGGCCGGAAGCAGCTGACCCGCGAGCTCGAGAGCTGGGATCGGCTGTCCACAGCCATTGGCCTCGTTGTCCGAGAGGCCGAATAGAACGCGGAGCACACCATGTCGCGATTGATTGATCGACTGCGCCTCCGGCTCGCGTCGCTTTTGAGCGGCGACCGCGTAGAGGCATCGCTGAAAAGCGAGATCGAGCTGCACCTGCAGGAGCAAGTGGACGAGAACATGGCGGCCGGGATGAGTCCCGCGGACGCGCGCGCGGCGGCGGTTCGCGCATTCGGTCCCGTCGGCCTCATCGAAGAGCGGTGCCGGGATACCCGCCGCGTCGCTTTCATCGAGAACGTCGCTCAAGACCTGCGGTACACGCTCCGATCGCTTCTTCGGCAGCCGATGCTCCTCGCCGCAGCGGTGGTGTCGATTGCGGTTGCGGTTGGTGCCAACACGACGATCTTCAGCCTGGCCAACGAGTTGATGTTCGCGGTTCCGTCCGCGACTCGTCCCGATCAGCTGGTGCACATTCAGATGGGGGGTGGCAGCCACGTCTCGCATCTGCAGTGGCGTCAACTCGAGGAGAGCGGTGCGCTCGGAGCGTTGACCGGCTTCAACGTCGAGCTCAGCGTCAACTGGCAGGGACCGGAGCAGAGCATCAGCCTGAACCCCATGGTCGTTGCCGCTAATTTCTTTGACGTCATCGGTCCGCCGATGAGCCTCGGACGCGGATTCACGGCTGCGGAAGCAGCGCCCGAGCGCGATCCCGCGGTCGCCGTCGTCAGCTACGGATTCTGGCAGCGCCGCCTGGGTGGCGATCCCAACGTACTTGGCAGGACGCTCATGTTCAGCGGCAAGCCCTTCGCGGTTCTCGGGGTTCTTGCCGACGGTGCAAAGTCGATGGCCGGGTTCGGATTGATGCCAGAGGTGTATCTGCCGATTGGTCGGGCGGTGATGCCTGACTTCGACTCGACCGGCAACGCCGCGGGCTTGCAACTGGTCGGCCGTCTCCGCGAAGGGCAGAGTGTTGCCGCGGGCAGGGCGGCAATGGCCGTTGCCGGCAAGCGCCTCGAGTCGACTGGGCCGGGAAAGAGACAGTTCGGCGAGATCTGGCTGTTCGCGCCCGTCGGCTCGACCGAGCAGTTCGGCAACCTCGCCACGGTCGGTGCTTTCTTTGCTGTCCTGCTCATCGTCGTCGGCCTCATTCTGGCCATTGCCTGCGCCAACGTCGCTGGGTTGCTGCTCGCGCGGGCGACGGCCCGCAGTCGGGAGATGGCCGTGCGCGTCGCGCTGGGCGCGAGCCGACGTCGCCTCGTGCAACAGCTCCTGACTGAAGGATTCTGGATCTCGCTGGTTGGCACAGCCGGGGGACTGCTGCTGATGGTCCTGCTGATCAGCCTCATCTCGCGTGTGCCACTTCCGCTGCCGCTACCACTCGAGATTCATCCCCGGTTCGACGTCAGGCTCATTTCCTATTCGTTCGCACTGGTTCTGGTCGCAACGCTCCTGGGCGCCCTCGCGCCGGCGTTGCAGGCGACGAAGCGTTCGCAGGTGCCCGCGCTCAAGCAGCAGGAGGTGCACGTGGCCGGTCGTCGCTGGACGATGCGCAACCTGCTGGTGGTCGGACAGGTGGCTGCCGCCCTTGTCCTTCTCGTGACGGGACTGCTGTTCCTCCGCAACCTTGCCCGCGCACAGGATCTCGATCCGGGGTTTGACACTGCTCATACTCTGGTCGCGCAGGTCGGCTTCGTGCAGAGCCGGTACACGCCCGCCACCGGCACGGACTGGCTGGAGGCGGGGGTGGAGCGCGTGCGCGGTCTGCCAGGGGTCGCCGCCGCCAGTTACGCGTTTGGTGCACCCTTGACCCTGCGCAGCGGTGTGACGACCGGCTACAAGTTGACGATCGATGGCGCGCCGGACGGCGTTCAGGCCGAGTACCAGAACAACTTTGTCGGTCCTGGCTACTTCAGCACGATGGGGATTGGCGTCGTGAAGGGCCGCGAGTTTCGCTCAACGGATCGCCGGGGTGCGCCGCCGGTGATTGCCGTCAACGAGGAGTTCGCGCGGCGCTACATTCCCCACCGCGATCCGATTGGCGCGTCGATTCGTCTGCCGGGGCCGACCGAGGCCGGCTATCTGGCGGAGGTCGTCGCGGTCGTGCGCAACAGCAAATATCGCACACTCGGCGAGGAGCAACGGCCGGCCATCTACGAGGTCTTTGCCCAGCGCGTCAACCAGCTCCGCGTCGCGCACGTGTTCGTCAGGGCGGGGGAGGGGGCCGGACCGACGACGCAGGAGGTCGCGAAGGCGCTGCAGGAACTCGACACATCCGCGTCCATTGACGTCCAGGTAATGCGAAGGGCGCTCGCGTTTGCCTTCCTCCCGAGTCGAGTGGGGGCCGTGCTGTTGGGCGCCCTCGGTACGCTCGGCATGGCGCTCGCCATGGTGGGCTTGTTTGCGGTCGTCTCTTACTCCGTCAGTCGCAGGACGTCCGAGATTGGTATCCGGATGGCGCTCGGGGCGACCCGGACGGCCGTGATGAGTCTCGTGCTTCGCGACGCCATCGTCATCGCCTGCGTTGGCTGTGCGATGGGCCTGACGGCGGCGTGGTTCATCACCAGTCCGCTATCGATGTTTCTCGTGTCGGGATTGAGCGCCACCGATCCGATGACGTTCGTGGGGACGACCGCGCTGCTCCTGCTCGTGAGCCTCGCCGCGGCGTGGGCACCCGCGCGCCGCGCGATGCGGATCGACCCAGTCACTGCACTCAGGGCGGAGTAGGTTCAAAGTTCAGGGTTCTAGGTTCAAGGTTCGAGTTCAAGGTTGAGCGTCAGGGAACCCTGAACCCTGAACTTTGAACCTATCTGGCGACAGTCTCTTTCCTTTTTTCAGCGGCCGGCTCGCGCAGGAACTGCTCGGCCATCTCGGCGATGCGCCGGCTGACGTCGCTACCGGTCAGGTCGCCAAACTTGGCCCGGAAGCGCTCCCACGGCACGACCGCCTTGGCCATGGCGCGGTGCCCACCGGCATTGCCGATTTCGCCAAACCAGCGCTTCACGAACTCGCCAGCGTTGCGCGAGTAGCCGAGGTTCCGGACACTCACGATCAGCGTGCCGTTGACGACGCCGGCGACGATCGTCCACTTCACGTCCTCGAGCTGCAGGAAGAAATCCGCGGTGTAGGGAATGAAGTCCTCACGCGGCGCGTCGCCGACAAAGGCGCTGAACACCTGATCGCGCATGACCCCGGACTGGCTGGCACGCGTGACATACATCAGGCGTTCCAACGTGATTTCCGCCCCTTCCATCTTGCGGATAAGCGCGGCATCGGCCAGCGGATAGAGGAACGTGAACGCCTCGAGGTCAACGCGGTTGGTGTGACGCGCGAAGAAGAGCGTATCGGACTTGATCGCGTAGAGCATCGCCGTGGCCGTCCGCTCAGAGATGTTGACGTCGACGGCGCGCAAGTGCTCGGTCAGGATCGTGCACGTCGAGCCGTAGTCGGCGCGAATGTCCTTGAAAACCGCGCTGTAGCCTGGCTGCTCCGGGTGATGGTCGATAACGAGGTCGGCGCGGTCCAGCATGCCGCCGAAGTAATGCGGCTGTACGTCGACGGTCGCGATCCGCTCGAACTCCTGAAACGACGCCGGCGTGATCTGCTCGACGTGGATGTCGAGCATGTTCGCCATTCGCAGGTTCTCCGGCCGCGTAACTCCCTGGATGGCGCCGATGATTGCCGTCGTTTTGGTCCGGCGCAGCAGGTTGCGCAAGGCCAGGCCGCTCGCCAGCGCATCGGGATCCGGGTCGTTGTGCAGCAGGATCAAGACCCGATCGGCATCCGCGAACCATCGCTGATACTGCTGCACTCGCGCCCGCGTCATCGAGCGGCTCAACTCGGTGACGAGCGTCGGGCTGATGAGCTCGCCCAGGCTGATGTGGGTAACGTCAGGTTCTGCCGAGCTCGAATGCTCCGGCGTCTTCTCGGTCTTCGGGCCAGTGTGCAGCACGTAAATCAGTGTGCCGCCGGCGTCCCGAATCGCCGAGATGACTTTCTTGGTGCTTCGCCTGGAGTTGTCTTCGACGATGAAGCAGGTGCCTGGGGTGATGTCGGCCTTGAGGTAGGTATCTATCCTGCGCGGGTCGCCCGCGGTAACCTGGACGCCTGCGTCGTGTAACCGACGCGCCAGGGGCCGGCTTTCGACGAGGAAATCCACGTCGAAGTTCGGCAACAATACGTCGTCCAGGGAGCGAATAACTAACTCGTCCTGACAGATCGCGAAGACGCGCACGTCAGCCGAGCCTCCCCGCTTCCGCCAACCGCAGGGTCTTCATGCCGGAACCTTGATTATACGCTTACTCTAGCGAGGCGTCCTGCTGACTCGATGGGCGGCGTTGGCCGGGCCGTCACTTCGCGATTGCCAAACCGCGCAAAATGGCCATAATGGCGCTCAGGAAGACGCCCCTATGCACGAGGGTCCACCGCAGATGTCACCTTCCCAGCGGTCACGACGTCGCGCGCCTGGCCATCGTCGCCACATCGTCCTCGCGATCGCGACCGCCCTGGCGGTGACGCCTGTCCTGGCGGTGACTACGCCGCTGGTGCTTGGCTGGACTGGGCAGCAACGGTTCAAGACCAGCGTCGACCTCGTTCAGTTTTCGGTTACCCTTACCGACAAGCAGGGCGCGCCCATCACCGGCCTGAAAGTCGGCGACTTCGAGGTTGTAGAAGAGGGCAAGCCGCAGACGATCACGTATTTCGCCGCGGGCGATCCCGAGGATGGGGACAACCTGGGCGAGGCCCTTCCGCTCCATCTTGGACTGACGCTCGACTTGAGCGGCAGCATGGAACGCGACATCCATGATGTCCGGACCGCGGTCATCAAGTTTCTCAACAACAACCGGTCCGCGATTGACTTCACCCTGGTCGACTTCGACACGGAGATTCGCGTCGCGCGATACAGCGCCGACGAAAGCGAGCGTCTGATCGAACGGATCCGGCGGCGGCGGCCGGACGGCTGGACGGCGCTCTTCGATGCGGTCGGCGTCTACCTGAACTCGGTCGGGCCGCTCGACGGCCAGAAAATCATGTTGCTTTATACCGACGGCGGCGACACGCGCAGCGAGCTGACCTTCTCGGACCTGCTCGACTTGCTCAAGTCGTCGGACGTCACCGTCTACGCGATCGGCTACCTGGAGAACACGTCCAGCAGCGCCCGGACCCAGGCGCAAAACCAGCTGAACCGGATGGCCCAGATCACCGGCGGGCAGGCGTTCTTCCCGGCGAACGTCAAGGAACTCGACAAGATCTACGACAAAATTCAGCGCGAGATCGCCGCGCGCTACAGCCTGGGGTTTGTCTCGAGCGACACTCGCAAGGACGGGGCGTGGCGCAAGGTGACGATCAAGGTCAAGCGCCCGGATCTCAAGGACGCCAAGCTTCGGACGCGCACCGGGTATTTTGCGCCCTACCAGCCAGGCAGTTACTAGCGCGTTCCGTGCGTAGTGTCCGGCTTTAGCCGGACCCTGAAGGTCCGCCTGAAGGCGGACACTACGTGTTCTCAAGTTCCCCCCAAACCTATGGTACGATTTGAGGTTTAGCGCCTCTGTGCGGGGCGCGTCTGTACTTCCCACGACATGGCCTCCAAGTACGACAACTTCAACCTGATTTCCGACTTCGAGATCCGCGGCGATCAGGGTCGGGCGATCGACGAGCTCGTCGAGGGCCTCAATCGCGGCGATAAGGCCCAGGTGCTCCTCGGCGTCACTGGTTCGGGCAAGACCTTCACGATGGCGCAGTGCATCGCCCGGGTGAATCGCCCCACCCTCGTGATGGCCCACAACAAGACGCTCGCGGCGCAGCTCTATCAGGAGTTCCGGCGATTCTTTCCCGAGAACGCCGTCGAGTATTTTGTCAGCTACTACGACTACTACCAGCCAGAGGCCTACGTCCCGACGACGGATTCCTACATCGAGAAAGAAGCGACGATCAACGACGAGATCGATCGGATGCGGCTCTCGGCGACGCGGTCGCTCTTCGAACGGCGCGACGTCATCATCGTGGCCAGCGTCTCGTGCATCTACGGGTTGGGGTCGCCCGAGGCGTACTACGGGATGATGCTTCCGCTCGAGCGCGGTCAGCGAATCGACCGCGATCAGATCCTCCGCAAGCTGGTCGAGATTCAGTACGAGCGCAACGATCACGATTTCAACCGCGGCGTGTTTCGGGTCCGCGGCGACATCGTGGAAGTCTACCCGTCGTACGAGGATCAGGCGCTGCGGATCGAGCTCTTCGGAGACGAAGTCGACGAGTTGACGACGTTCGACCCGCTGACCGGCAAGGCGATCCGGAAACACGACAAGGTCGCTGTCTATCCGAAGACGCACTTCGTTACTTCGCGCGACCGGACGAAGCAGGCGGTCGAGACGATCAAGGCAGAGCTCGCGTGGTACCGCGGGCAGCTCGAATCGGAGGGCAAGGTCCTCGAAGCGCACCGGCTGCATCAGCGGACGATGTTCGATCTCGAGATGATCAAGGAAATTGGCTACTGCCACGGCATCGAGAACTACGCCCGGCATTTGACCGGGCGGGCTCCCGGCGAACCGCCGCCGACTCTCCTCGACTACCTGCCGGAGGATGCGCTGGTCATCGTTGACGAAAGCCACCAGACTGTTCCGCAGGTGCGCGGGATGTACCACGGCGATCGTTCGCGCAAAGAAGTCCTCGTCGCGTACGGATTTCGGCTGCCATCAGCGCTCGACAATCGTCCGCTCAATTTTGAGGAGTGGGAAAAGCGCACCAACCAGCTGATGTTCGTGTCCGCGACGCCAGGCCCCTACGAGCTCAGTCATTCGGGCGGGGCAGTCGTGGAGCAGATCATTCGTCCGACCGGACTGGTCGATCCGATCATCGAGGTCCGGCCCGTCCGCGGGCAGGTCGACGACCTCCTCACGGAGATTCGCGAGCGCGCGTCACGGCACGAACGGGTGCTCGTGACGACGCTCACCAAGCGGATGGCCGAAGACCTGACCCAGTACTACCAGGAGCTGGGCGTCAAGGTGCGGTACCTGCACTCGGATATCGAGACGCTCGAGCGGATCCAGATCCTTCGCGACCTGAGGCGCGGAGAATTCGACGTGCTGGTCGGGATCAACCTGCTGCGTGAGGGGCTGGACCTGCCGGAAGTCTCGCTGGTCGCGATTCTCGACGCGGACAAGGAAGGGTTCCTCCGCTCGGGCGGGTCGCTCATCCAGACGGTTGGCCGCGCCGCGCGGCACGTGAGCGGGCGCGCGATCATGTATGCCGAGGCGATGACTGCCTCGATGAAATACGCCATCGGCGAGACCGACCGCCGACGCACGATTCAGGAGGCCTACAACCGTGAGCACGGAATCACTCCGGCGTCCATCGTGAAGAGCATCGACGAGGTAATGAGCAGCGTCTATGAGAGAGACTACGTGACGGTCGCCACCGACGAACGCGATACGTTCCGCACGCAGGCCGAGCTCGAGGCGCACGTCGCCGAACTGCGAACCCAGATGAAAGCGGCCGCCGCCAATCTCGAGTTCGAGAAGGCGGCATCGCTTCGCGACAGAATCAAGCAGCTGCGCAGTCGGGATCTCGGCCTGGTCGGGAGCCAGCGCTGACGTGATCGACCGCTTTGTCGAATGGCTCAAGTCGGCCCTCCTGGAAGTGCAGGAATACGTCCTGATGGTCGGGAAGTTCCTGCGCGGGGTGGTGTCACGGCCCTTTTACTTTCGGGATCTGATTGAGCAGTTCGACGCGATCGGCGTTGGTTCGCTGACGGTCGTGCTCCTCACCGGCATGTTCACCGGGATGGTGCTCGCGCTGCAGTCGGGCTTCACGCTCGACCAGTTCGGCGCCCGATCGATGGTCGGCCGGCTGGTCAGCGCGTCGATCATCAAGGAACTGGGGCCGGTCCTGACCGGGCTGATGGTGGCGGGCCGCGTCGGGTCGGGCATCGCCGCAGAGCTCGGTTCGATGATGGTGACCGATCAGATTGCGGCACTGCGTGCGCTCGGAACCGACCCGATTCGAAAACTGGTGGTCCCTCGTATCCTGGCCGGCATCGTGATGGTGCCGATCCTGACGGTGATCGCCAGCGCGATCGGCATGGTCGGCGGTTGGCTGGTCACGGTGACGCTGCTGCGCGTGGCCTCGTCGGTCTACTGGAATGCGGTCGTGCAGGGGCTGTTCATCCAGGACGTCTGGATGGGTCTGATCAAGCCCTTCTTTCTCGGCTTCACGATCGTCAGCATCGGCTGCCACGTCGGTCTGCGCACGCGCGGCGGCACGCAGGGCGTCGGCCGGTCCACGACGAACGCGGTCGTCGCCAGCTCGGTCGCCGTCATCGCGGTAGACTACCTGGTCACGCAGTTGCTGATCGTGCTGATGTACTGATGGCGAGCGAACACACGGGCCACCGTCCGGCGCTGCTCCAGGAGGCTCTCGGCCCAGGCGGTCCGATCATCGTCTTCGATAACGTGTGGCTGGCGTTTGACGACAAAGTCATCCTCCGGGACGTCAGCTTTACGCTGCAGACCGCGCATACGAAAATCTTTCTTGGCGCGAGCGGGGCGGGAAAATCAACGATCCTTCGGTTGATTCTCGGGCTGTTGAAGCCGGATCAGGGACGGATTTTCGTCAACGGCGAAGAGATCGACTCGATGCACGAAGACCAACTGATGGCGGTCCGCGCCGACCTCGGGATGGTGTTTCAGGAAGGCGCGCTCTTCGACTCGCTGACGGTTCGCGAGAACGTCGGCTACAAGCTGTTCGAGGAGCTGTATTGGCCGATCGACAAGGCCAACGCCCGTGTCGAAGAGGTGCTCGGCTTCATCGGCCTGGCCGAGTTCATCGATCGGATGCCGTCGGAACTGTCAGGCGGGCAGCGGCGCCGCGTCGCGATCGCGCGCGCGATGGCGGCCAAGCCGCGCATCCTTCTCTACGACGAGCCGACCACCGGGCTCGATCCGATTACCGCCTTGACGGTTGACGAGGAGATCATCAAGCTGCGCGACCTCGAAGGCGTCAGCTCGATCCTCGTGACCCATCAGCTGCGCGACGCCTTCTTCGTCGCAGAACATTCGGCGGCGCGCGACGGGCGGGATGTCCGATTCGATCGCGCAGAGGGCCGCAAGGCCGACGAGGCCGAGTTCATCATGCTCCGCGACGGGCGGATTGCGTTCGAGGGCAACGCCGCCGAACTACGCGCCGCGTCCGAGACGGATCAATACATTCAGGCGTTCCTATCGTAAGTACGACAGGTCAGGACACAATTTATGCCGCGCACTCGTTCACTCGCCTGGTCGGAACTCAAGATCGGCATCATCGCTGTCGCGGCGATGGTCCTCGCGGCGATGATCATCGTCGCCGTCGGGGGCGCCGCCGGGTTTTCCTGGCAACGCTACCAGCTCAAGACGAAGTTTCGGGACGTGAAGGGCCTCAAGAGCGGCGCCGTCGTGCGCATCGCCGGCGTCGAAGTCGGCAAGGTCTCCGACGTCGCGCTCTCGGGCGCCGAAGTCGAGGTGCTGCTGGAGGTCAAGAAGGGAAACGAGCCGCGCATCACGACTGACTCTCGCGCGTCGCTCGGATCGCTCAGCCTGCTCGGCGAGCCCGTCATCGACATCAGCCCGGCCACGACCGGGACGCCGCTCAAGGATGGCGACTACGTTCCAGCCGGGCGCGCGCCCGGACAGCTGGCCGATGTCGCCGACGGCGCCCGGGAGTCCCTCGCGCAGATCACCGCCGTGCTGCAGGACATCCGCAGCGGCAAGGGCACGGTCGGCAAGCTGTTCAGCGACGACCAGCTCTACAAGGAGATCACCGCGTTTGTAACCGCCGCCGAGGGTGTGACGTCGAGCCTGCGCGAAGGACGAGGCACGCTCGGGCGATTGCTGCGGGAGCCGGCGGCGTACGATGCGCTCAACGCCTCGCTCGCGGATCTCCAGGTGATCACTCGGCGGATCAACAATGGCGAGGGCAGCCTCGGCCGTCTCGTCAAAGACGAGGCGTTTGCCAAGTCTCTGACCGGGACGACGGCGAACCTCGAAGATGTGACCGGCCGTCTCCGGAAGAACGACAACACATTGGGCAAGCTGCTCACCGAGGAAGAACTCTACGACCGGTTCAATTCAGTCGCTGCCCGCATCGACGCGCTCGCCTCGGACATCCAGAAGTCGGACGGAACCCTGCAGCAGGTGCTGCACAACAAAGAGTTGTATGAGAACATTAACGGCGCCGCCAAAGAGGCACGGGCGCTGATCGAAGCGATCAAAAAGGACCCGAAGAAATACCTCAACGTGAGGGTCAGCATCTTCTAGTCCCTCCAGCAGGAGACTCAGCCAATGGCCAGAGATGACGGGGGAGCCGCAGGAACAGTCGTCGTAGCCTTCGTGCTTGGCGCGCTCACGGGGGCAGCAGTCGCGCTCCTGCTCGCGCCGGCGACGGGCGAGGAGACCCGGCGCATCCTCACCGAGAAGGCCAAGGAAGGCCGCGAAAAGGCCGCTGACGCGGCGCGGCAGAGCAAGGAGTTCCTTAATCGGCAACGCGATACGCTCGGCACCGCGATCGACCGCGGCCGCGAGGCTTACAATCAGGCCCGCAGCGCGGCGCAGCCCGGTCCGGCCGGGGAGAATCTGTGAGTCGGAGCGAGCTCTTCCTCGGTGTGATCGCCGCTGCCACGCTCGTGATGGCCCTGATTCAGGTCGGAGCGATCGTGGCGATCCTGCGTCTCGTCCGCATGACGCAGCAGACGATCGCCGACGTCCACCGCGACGTTCGGCCGCTCATCGAGCAGGCCACGGTCGTCGCGACCAAGGCCACGGCGATCGCCGACGAGGCGTCGCGAACGGCGACGATCGCGACGATTCAGGCCGAAAAGATCGATCGACTGCTGACCGATCTGGCCGTCCGCGTCGATCAGACCGCCGGCGTCGTTCAGCAGGCGATCATCACTCCGGCGCGCGAAGGCCTGGCGATCGTGGCCGCCCTCAAGGCAGTGCTCGGTGCCCTGCGCGGTCCCCACGACGGTCCCCGTCACGGCCGGACGGCCGACGAAGAAGACCCCCTCTTTATTGGGTAAGCGGCGTTCGGTGGGGGACCGATTGACCTCCAGTGGGCATGGGTGGTAGAAGAAGACTCCCCATCTGCTGAGGTAGCGCATGATCACCCGAACGCGTCTGTACGTCACGGCGGCTGTGCTGGTTTTTTCGCTCAACAGTGCGCTGGCGGCCCTCCAAGACACCAAGTCGGCGGCTTCCGCCAAGCAGCTCACCGAGGCGCTCGACGCGGCAAAGCTTGACGCCATCGCCGCCGCGGACCCGTCAGACCCAGCCACCTTTGTCGCGGCGCTCTACATCCAGGGGTCCCAACTGCTCGTCGTCTCGGCCAAGTATGCGGCCCCGCCGCTCCTCACGGCGAAGCTCAAGACCAAGGAATATCGCGACATCTACATGGATCTGAGCTCCGCGTCGATCGCGGGCAGCAAGGTCTTCATCATCGACATGAATTGCGATGGGTTGGTGGCGAAGCCCGGTGGCGATACCGCGGCAGATAGCTGGGATGCCGGGACGCAGCAGGTCAACTTCGACGGCGAGTGGGGGAAGGCCAAGCTGACCGAAGACGCCTACAAGAAAATCTTTTCAGGTGCGGACGAACGCTACGCGAAGATCCTGGCGCTGCTGATGGCCCAAGCGAAGCAGTAGCCGAGGACAGACTCCTGAGATAAACTGAGAGTTCCCCTCAAGATGACCTGAGGGTTCCCCTCCGGGGGCGCTTGGCTCAGCGGTAGAGCACCGCCTTCACACGGCGGGGGTCAGTGGTTCGAATCCACTAGCGCCCACTAACCTTGCTCGTCTGGACCGCGAACGAGCTACGGGTTCCGACAGCACGGTCAAACACCTCCCTACTTTCGCCGCTCCGGCAGCCGCCGCGTCGACGGGCCGTCGTAGCGATGATCCTTCGGGTCGATCTGACGCATCGGCTGCTGGCGCTGCCGCTCCTCGTCGGCGTGCGCCGCGATGCCCGGGACGCGCGAAATGATGAAGAGCGCGTCGGCGATTGTCGGCGGGATGCCGAGGTCGCCGCAGACGGCGGCAATCGCCCCGTCGATGTTGACCGGGAGCGTGCGGCCCAGTTCGTCGGGATGCGTGTGGAGCACGAGCTCGACGGCACGGATCATCTGGATGTGATCGGATTCGACCTCGAGCTCGAGCGCCATCTGAAACAGGCGCGCCGCGCGCGGATCGCGGGTGTGGAAGCGATGGCCGAATCCTGGCGGCGCCTCTTTGGCGTCGACGCATTTCTGGACGATGCGCTCGGCCGACTCGCGAAGGCCCATGCCCTCGCGCTTGAGCGCCAGCCCGCTGTCGAGAAACTGCATGCAGCTTTCGATGTCACCGCCGTGATACCGGCCGAATCCCAGGACGCCCGCGGCCACGCACGCCCGAAGCGGCGCGCCAGTGGTGGCGGTATTGCGGGCGGCCATGGTCGACGGAGGCGTGGCGCCGTGATCGATGAACGAGACGAGGAGCGCCTCCATCAGCCGACCCATGCCAGGCGTTGGAATCTCGCCGACGAGCAGCAGGTAGATCGCTTCGCCGAACGTGAGGCGGCCCATGATCTCGTCGAGCGGGTAGCCGCGCACGAGAATCTTGTTTGGTTCGATGCACGTCAGCGCGGTGCGCCACTCGTCGCCGGTAGAGGTTGACGCGCGTCGCTCGGTCCGGCGAGTTATGCCTGTAGCGGTGTCGAGTTCAGTGGGTCGCGGTTTCATGATGGTTAGGTCCCGTACAGCCGATCCCCGAAGTCACCCAGGCCCGGCACGATGTACTTGTGCTCGTTGAGTCCTTCATCGATCGCTGGTGTATAGATGTGCGCGTCGGGATGATGTTTCTCGACGAGCGCGATGCCTTCGGGCGCAGCGACGATGCAGATCATGCGCACGTCGCGCCCGCCGGCGCCTCGTATCAGGTCGAGTGCGGCGACCGCGCTGCCCCCAGTCGCCAGCATCGGGTCGATCATCAGGACGAACGACCCACTCAAAGCAGGCGGCAGCTTCGAGTAGTACCGGGACGCGACGGCGGTCATTTCATCGCGCTGTAGGCCAATGTGCCCGACACGTGCCGTCGGGATCAGTTCCAGCACGGCATCGAGCATCCCAAGGCCGGCCCGGAGCACAGGCACGACCACCACGCCATCACGAACGCGTCGCGCGTCCGCCGGTCCGATTGGTGTCTGCACACGCGCGGCGACGCTCGGGATGTCGCGCGTCGCTTCCGACGCCAGCAGAAGGCTGATGCGCACGGCCATATGCCGGAACGTCTCGGGCGTCGTCGAGGCGTCCCGGAGCGTCGCGAGGGCGTCATGGACGAGCGGATGGTGCACGAGATGCACTGGCACGGGCACAATATAGTGCAGTCGGCAGTCGGCAGTCGACAGTCGTGAGTCACAGTCGACAGTCTCAGTCGGCAGTCGACAGTCGTGAGTCACAGTCGACAGTCTCAGTCGGCAGTCCCAGTCGACAGTCCGAGTCTCAGTCCAGTCCGATGTTCGGAGCGAAGCCCGAAGCCCGAAGCCGAGACTCGAGTCCCGAGCCCCGAGATCCGAGTTCCAAAGCTCCCCATGCGATAGAATTCCGCCTGCTCATGCTTCCGGCCGTCTCGACTCCGTGTGCGCTTTTGGTCATGTTAGCGACGGCGGCGACAGTTCTGTCCGGTCAGCCGCCGTCTGGCCGCCGCAGCGTCTCGCTTGTCGTCACTGGCGGGGTAGTGGTGACGATGGACGAGAGCGGGAGGGTGATGAGACCGGGGGCGGTTGCGGTTGACGGTCGCGACATCGTTGCGGTCGACACGGCCGACGCCGTCGCGCAGCGGTTCAACGGCGCCGAGACCATCGATGCCACTGGGCACGTCGTCATGCCCGGCCTCATCAATACCCATACGCATGCTCCGATGGTCCTCTACCGGGGGTTGGCGGATGATCTGGCGCTCATGGATTGGCTCCAGAAATACATTTTTCCGGCGGAGGCAAAGACCGTCAGCCCGGAGTTCGTCCGCGCCGGGACGCGTCTGGCGGCCCTTGAAATGATCCAGTCGGGCACGACGGCCTACGCCGACATGTACTACTTCGAGGAGGAGATAGCCAAGGCGACGAAAGAGGCTGGCATTCGTGGAGTTCTGGGGCAGACGATCATCCAGTTCCCGGTGCCGGACGCGAAGACACCGGCCGCTGGCATCGCACGGGCGACGGCGTTCATCCGGCAGTGGTCCGGCGACGAACTGATCGTTCCGGCGATTGCCCCCCACTCGATGTACACGCTCGACACCGCGACGCTCAAGGAGATTCGGGCGACGGCGACGCGCGAGCGGGCCCCGGTCATCATCCATCTTGCCGAGACCACCGACGAGATCAAGGTCGCTCGGGACAAGTACAAGGCGACGCCGACGCAGTTTCTCGAGTCGATCGGCTTCTGGGGCGACCGCACGCTCGCGGCGCACGGCGTTCACGTCACCCCCGCGGACATTGCCATTCTCTCGAAGCGTCACGTCGGCCTGTCTCACAACCCCGAGAGCAACATGAAGCTGGCGAGCGGCACGTCGCCTGTTCCGGCGCTTCAAAAGGCTGGCGTCGTCGTTGGACTCGGCACCGATGGGGCCGCCAGCAACAACGACCTCGACATGTTCGAGGCGATGCGGCAAGCAGCGTTCCTGCACAAACTGACGACCAAGGATCCGAGCGCGCTGCCGGCCAGAACCGCGCTCCGGATGGCCACAATCGACGGCGCGCGCGCGCTCGGCCTGGATCGCGAGATCGGCTCGCTCGAACCGGGTAAGCGCGCGGACCTGTTGGTCGTTTCCATGCGCAGCGCGCGGCAGACGCCGATGTACGATCCGCTGTCGCACCTCGTCTACGTGACGCGAGGGGATGATGTGCAGACGGTGGTCGTCAATGGAAAGATCGTCATGAAGAACCGGAAGGTACTGACCCTGGATGAGGCTACGGTTCTTGCCGAGGCGAACGCGTGGGCGGCAAAAGTGACGGCTTCAGTTCAGGTTCAGAAGGTTCAATAGGGTCAATGAGTGTACAGGGCGGATGCTCGAGCTGGTAAATCCTTGATATGCGCACCAGCGTTCTATCAGCAGCGCCTGCGGCCCGAGCGCGGCGCGAAGTCGCCGCGCGAGAGCGAGCGGGGGTGGGGCCCCGCGAGTGCTAAATAATGGAAACACTGCTCACCAGCGAACAGATTCAAACGCGCATCGCCGAGATGGCCGCGAGCATCGAGCAGGACTATCCGCCAGGGGAGGGCATCCACCTCGTTGGGGTGCTCAAGGGTGGCTTCATGTTCATGGCCGATTTGGTGCGCGCGATGAGCCCCCGCGTCACAATGGACTTTATCGCCGTCTCGAGCTACGGGAAGAGCACCAAATCCACCGGTGAAGTTCGAATGGTCAAGGACGTGGACGCCAGCCTCGAAGGTCGCCACGTCATCATCGTCGAAGACATCGTCGATACAGGGCTGACGCTGACCTACTTGCAGGACATCCTGCGCGCGCGGGGGCCGAAGTCGCTCAAGACGGCGTGTCTCTTGAGCAAGCCGTCCCGGCGGGTGG
The DNA here is from genome assembly GCA_963773005.1 of uncultured Acidobacteriota bacterium. Classification (GTDB taxonomy): domain Bacteria; phylum Acidobacteriota; class Vicinamibacteria; order Vicinamibacterales; family 2-12-FULL-66-21; genus DATBJJ01. The sequence continues at coordinate 616,410 of CAVYZR010000003.1, read as the reverse complement.
TCAACGTGACCGTCGACTACGTGGGGTTCACGATCGAGGATCGCTTCGTCGTCGGGTACGGGCTCGACTACGCGGAGAAATACCGCAACCTTGGCCACATTGCCGTTCTGGACGGGGAATGAAGCGATTCGACATCATCACCGAGACCGACGCCCGCGTGCTTGATATCGGGTCGACGGTCGAGCTTGCGCCCGGCGGCCTGGTGACGCCGCTTGCCCGCGACACCCTGTCGGCACGGCGGGTCACGGTCGTGGCAACAGGGGCGACTGATCCGGAGCTGCCGGCGGACCTGGTGCCGGTTGCGGACGTTCGCCGTGTGGTCATCGGCAGCGATCACAGCGGCGTTTCGCTCAAGCGCGCCCTCGTGCTGCACCTGCGCGGACGCGGGTTGGCGGTCACTGACGTCGGCACGGACGGAACCGATCCCGTGGACTACCCGGACATCGCTGCCGCGGTCGGTCAGGCGGTGACGCGGAAGGAAGCCGACGCCGGCATCGTCATCGACGGCGCGGGCATCGGCTCGGCGATCGCCGCCAACAAGATCCGCGGCGTCCGCGCCGCGATGTGCTTAGACGAGACGACCGCGCGCTATTCGAGAGAGCACAACGGCGCCAACGTCCTTGCGCTGGGTGCGTCCCTTTTGGCGGGCACAGAGGCTGCCGTTCGGATTGTCGATCGGTGGCTCGGAACGCCCATGCGTGAGGCGCGCTACATCAGGCGCCTGATAAAAATCCGCCGGCTGGAAGAACGCCCGTGAACCCACAGGACTTACAACGCCTGGTCGAGATCATCGCCGAAGAGCTACTCGCGGCGCAGGGACCCGGAGGTGCGCCGACGCGGTGCACTTGTCACGCCGTGCAATCCGACTGTTGCCCGACTCGGCTCCGCGGAGTGCTCGATGCCGGCGCGACGCGCCTCGGCCTGCACGCGACCGGTGGGGCGCCCGGCGGTGTCTCCGCGATGATCGACCACACGCTGCTCAAGGCCGACGCGACACGCGCCGACATCGAGAAGCTCTGCGGCGAGGCGGCGGAGTTCCAGTTCGCCACCGTCTGCGTCAACCCGGTGTGGGTCGCGGTCGCTGCATCGCGCCTGCGCGGCACCGGTGTCGGCGTCTGTTCGGTGGTCGGGTTTCCTCTCGGGGCGACGACCGCCGACGTCAAGAACTTCGAGACGCGGCGGGCGATTTTCGACGGCGCCACCGAAATCGACATGGTCATCAACGTCGGCGCGCTCAAATCCGGCGATTTGCGGACCGTCGAGCGCGACATCGAGGCGGTGGTCGACCCCTGCCGCCAGTGCGGCGTGACGAGCAAGGTGATTATCGAGGCCGCGCTATTGACCGACGAGGAGAAGATCACGGCGTCGACGCTGACGAAGGCGGCCGGTGCCGACTTCGTCAAGACCTCTACCGGTTTCGGTCCCGGCGGTGCGACCGTGGCGGATGTCGCACTGATGCGCCGGGTCGTCGGCGCCGAGATGGGCGTCAAGGCTGCCGGTGGCGTGCGCGATCTCGAGGGCCTGAAAGCGATGGTCGCGGCTGGCGCGACGCGCGTCGGCGCGAGCGCGGGCGTCAAAATCGTGCAGGAATCGAGAGGACAGAAGTCTACCGTTGGTGCACCCCCCGGGTACTGATGTGTCGAGTCTTAACAGGAGGTCAGGAGATCAGGAGACTCAACTGGAAAACCAAAAGATCTCCTGAACTCCTTATCTCCTGTGTGCTTGTCTCGAAAGCAGGTTCACTGATTCTGTCTTCCGAGGATTGATCCCTCCCGCACCGCGACCAGCCGCTCGGGAAACGGCACCGCGACCTTGTGCTCGTCGAAGGCGCGGCGGATTCGCTTGCGGAGTTCGCGCCCGACCTCCCATTGCTTCTGCGGCACCGTCTTGATACGCAGTTTGATCTGGACAGCCCACTCGGTAAAGGCATCTACGCCCAGGATCTCGATCGGTTCGAGGATGAAGACTCCATAGTGAGGGTCTTTCTGGAGCTCGGCACCGACGTCCCGGAGGATCTCCGTGACCCGGTCGACGTCCTCGTGATAGGCAATCCCCATCGTGATCACGTAGTAGGAGAAGTCCTTGCTGCGGTTTGCAAGCGTCGTGATCGATCCGTTCGGGAAGACGTGCAGCGTCCCTTCTTCGTCACGAAGAACGATGGTCCTGAGGTTGATTTGTTCGACCAGCCCGCCAGTGCCGTTGATCGCCGCCGAGTCGCCGACGCGCACCTGATCCTCGAGGATCATGAAAAAGCCACTGATGATGTCGCGCACCAGCGTTTGCGCGCCGAAGCCGACGGCCAGGCCGGCGATTCCGGCACCTGTCAGGACGGGCGTGATGTCCACGCCGAACTCGTCGAGCGCCATCAGCACGGCGAGTGCCGTGATCGCGAAGGTCGAGACGTTGCTGATGAGCGATCCCAGCGTTCGGGCACGCTTGGCTCGCTCGAGCGCGTCGAGAGTCGTTCCCTTGCTCACTTCGTGCTCGAAGCGCCGCACGAGGAGAGCCGTCGCGCGGACGAGCGCGTAGGCGAAGATCGCGATCAGCAGAATCTTGAGGCCGTGGGCGAAGGACCACTCTGCAATGGTTTTGAGCGGCACGCCGGCGCGCGGTCGCACGCCAGCCAGCTCGAATGCCGGGAAAAGCAGCAGCATCGCGCAGAGGACGAACGTAGCCAGGCTGACGAGCCGCAACGGACCGCGGACGAGCGGGCTCGACGGCAACAGGTCACCGACGACCGCCAGCAGGGCGCGCCGCGCCAGCCGGCCCGCGACAAACGCCGCCAGCCAGGCAACGGCGAGCGTCGGAACGACCGCCAGCAGAATTGTGTGCAGGTTGACGGTCCCTTCGAAGAGGGATGGTGTCATGCGATGCAGGATAACAGATGCGCCGGCGCGTGAATGATCGCCGGGGTTCCGAGTGTCACTGCTGCTTGACAGTGAAAGGCTGCTTCGTCATCGGGTCGATCGGCACGGTCGGGTTCGCGTCCCACGCGTCGAGTTTGTCGACGACGAGCATGACGCCGTACATGCGGACCCAGTGGCCGGGAAACGTGCAGACGTAGATGTATTCGCCGGGTGTCTTTGGCGCCGTGAAAGCCAGACGCTCGGTCTCGCCTTCCTTGAGCAGCCTCGTCGAATAGAGGACGGCCGGCAGGTCTGGAACGAAGGCCTTTGCCTCAGGGTCCGTGGGCATTGGCATCGCGGCTCCAGCCGTTCCAACCGCTTCGAGGGACCCCGGTTGGCTCACGATCAGGTTGTGTGGCATGGCGTCGGGATTGAACAGCACGATCTGCACCGCCTTACCCGCTTCCACGACGAACCACTTCAGATCGAAGCTGAGCTTCTCGGGAATCGTCTGGATGCGCACCACCTGCACGCCAAGGGCGCGCAGGTCGCGCCGGATGGCCCGTTTCGGATCGTCTGGGAGCTTCGCGGCCAGCTTCTCACCGAACTGGATAGCGTCCAACGCATCGGGCTCAGTCCGTCGGTCCTCCGGTGTGGCCGCCACGCAGGCGACGATGGCGCGCGCCAGCGGTTCGATTGAGGCATCGGGCCAGGCACTCTCGGGGATGCGCTGAAGCGAGGCGACCGCGGCGGCGCGGGACGCCGGCTCGGCGTCGGGCCTTACTTCCTTCGCCAGGAGATCGAAGGTGGCTGCGTCGCGTCGAATCCAGCCGAGCGCGTCGAGGGCCGCCGTCCGAGTGACGGGTCCCTCGTTTGTGGCAAGGAGCTTGGCGATTGGCGCGAAGAGCTGATCGCGCACGTCTGCGCCGCCCGGCGCTGGCGCTGCCGGAAAATAGCGCACGCTGAGCAGCAGCTCGACGAGGTGGGCCTGATGCTTGATCGCTGTCTGCCATGCCTCGTCCGGTTTGCCATCCCCGATCATGATGGCGCCGTACGCGCCACGAAGGACGAAGGGCGGACTGGAGGCGGTATCGACCGCGCGGACGAACACGGCGCGCTCTTTACGGAGCGTGTCGGTCGGCTGCGCCAGGAGAAGGCCGAGCAGTTTCTCGCCGGTCAGGGCATCGTCTATGGGGACCTTGGAGAGTGCCTCGAGGAGGACCTGGCTCTGGCTGGTCTTGTCCAACGCGACCAGCGCTGTCAGCGCTTCGTCGCGGAACTGAGGCGCGACGCCCCTGCGCGTCAGCAGCGCGAAGTACACGGGCCGGTAGCGAACGTCACCTGCCTTACGCTCGACGAGGACGAGCTCTTCGTTCGAGAGTCGGCCCAGCTGGTACTCGACGGCACGAGGTGGCTGATCGAGGAGGATCCTGGGCGCGTCCTGCGCGTAACTTCCCGACGCCAAGGTCAGCATCGCCGCCAGGGTCGCCGGTAAAACGCTGGCTAATGCACGCCGTCCGAGCATGCTCCGATCTTACCGGACGAACGGCTTGAGCGTGTTCATCGTCTGGTCCAGCGTGTACTTGAGGAAGCGATCCTGCGGCTGGGCGAGCGATGCGAGCGCCACCTCGGCCGCTTCCTGCGTCTGGAAGAAGCTCGCGGCACGCACGGCCTCGAGCCGCACACCGGGATGCGGGTCGGTGGCCAGAGTCTTCAGCACAGCTAGCGGATTGGGGACGCGGTCTCTCCAATAACACAGCACGCGAGTGGCCGCGGCCCGTGCCCACGGATCGCTCGATTTGAGCATACGCGTCAACAGTTCCTGGTTCACCTGGTTGTGCCACTGATGCACCCACAGAGCTTCCATCATGTGGTGCTCGTACGCCGGATCTTTCGGATCGAGCTTCGCGGTCCACGCCTGGACGGCGGCCACCACCTCCTTCGTGTTTCGCGCGCTCAGCTCGATCTTGGCGCGGTAGCGGACGCGGTTCTCCGGCTCCTTCAGGAGGTCCAGCAGTTGTGGAATGGGTGCGCCAGCGATCGCTGCCGGTTTGAGCAAGGGCCTGCCTGAATACGTGACTCGATAGACGCGACCGTGGAGGTGATCGCGCGTCGTGTCGCGCAGGTTGTGCTGCATGTGCCCGACGATCGGGTTGTGCCAGTCGGTGAAGTAGAGGGCTCCATCCGGACCGACCTCGGCATCCACCGGCCGGAAGTTCTCGTCGGCCGAGCTCAGAATCGGCTCGACCTCGGTGATCTTCAGGCCGGCGCCATCTTCACTGATCTTGTAGTTCAGCAGCCCTCTGAACCCGATCGTGTTGAGCGCGATGAGATTGCCCTGCATAGCCTCGGGAAAGTGCCGGCTCGAGAGCAGCTCCGCGCCGCCGATCGGCCGCGTCCTGACGTCGCCTGGCTTTGGCGCCTGCTTGGTCTCCATCGCGGGGAAGTACTTCTTGGTCGAGAACGATGGCCCGTAGTACGGCTGACCACCGGTCGCATCGAACACGATGTCCCGGCTCCACTGGTCGAAGACGTGGCCATGAGGGTTCGGGAAATTGAAGGGCACGTAGGTCTCGAACCTCCAGGTTCGCGGCTCGAACCGATAGACACCGCCGTCGTGCTGGCGCGTCACTGGTCCCCACGGCGACTCGACTGATGTGCGGTGAAAGACGCCTTCCTGAAAATACAGCGCGCCGCCCCCATCGAAGGTGAAGCTGTTGAGCGCGTGATGCGTATCGGCCGAGTCGAAGCCGTGCAGCACGATCTCCTTGGTGTCGTACTTGTCGTCTCCGTTTGTATCCTTCAGAAAGACGAGGTTTGGCTGCTGCCCGACCAGGACACCTCCGTTCCAGAACTCGAAGCCGGTCGGATTCTGGAGATCGCCTGCGAAGACCGTACACTTGTCGGCCTTGCCGTCGCTATTGGTGTCCTCGAGGATGAGCAACTTGTCGTCCATGGGCGTCTTCGGCTGCCAATGGGGATAGTTTTTCCAGGCCGCCACCCACAGCCGCCCCTTGGTGTCGAATGCCATCTGGACTGGCTTGACGAGCTCCGGAAACTCTTTCTCGGACGCGAAGAGCTCGACCTTGAACCCCTGGCCGATCGTCATCGCCTTGATGGTCTCATCGCCGTTCTTGAAAGGAGACACGCTCGACATGTTGGTCTTGGCATCGACGAACGGCAGCGTGTTCGAGTCATCGAGGGTCAGATCGCCGCCGCCGGCGACCGCCCAGATGCGCCTGTCACGGTTGCTGATCATCTGGTCGAGGATCGGCAGCTCACGCTGCAGCACGTCGTAGTTGCTGGGCAGGACATCTTCCTTGGCGACGCCCGCCATCTGCTTCGCATCGACGTTTCGTGGGTTCCCGCGAACGAAGGTGAGGAACGCGCGGTCGCCGTAGGTCGAATAGCCGTCGGTCACGCGGTAGCGCTGAAACCAGAGCCGATCTTTGTCGACGACCGCTTGCCGCAATTTTGTCAGCAGGGCCTCCTGATACTTCGGCGTGTCGCCGAAGAGTGCCCGATCGATCACCTGCGCGACCTGCCGATTGCCTTCGGGGTTGAGGTGAATGCCCTGGATTGTCAGTGGCGCCTTGTTGTCGGCGTAAAGTCGCGCGCTCGGCGTGTAGAGATCCACGAACGTGATGTTTCCGGCGCTCGCCGCGTCGGCCATCGCCTTGGTATAGAGCGCCAAACGCTGGTTGTTCTCTTTACCGTCGGGCAGGTCGGAATTGCCGAGGTCTTCGTGCGCCAGCGGCGAGAACAGCACGACACGAGGGGCCGATTTGCCGTTGTACTTCTGCGTGATCGTGTGAGCGATCCAGGCGGTCAGGTCCTTCTTGAAGGCGTCAAGACCCGCCTGCCCGGCGAACGACTCGTTGTATCCGAAAAAGGCAAAGACGACGTCGGCCCTGGTGTTGGTGCCGGCGAGCCGGTTGTCTTCGTAGCCTCCGATCGGCTGGGCCAGCCCGCTCAGCCATTCGTCGGGCGTGCCGAAGTTCTTCGAGCGTGGACGCGTGGAGACTTCGTCGCCGCTGAATCCCAGGTTGCGCACGACGAGCTCGTGCTTGGGGAATCTCGCCTGAAGCATTGTCTCGAGCCAGCCGTCGTACTGCATCCGCTCGGCCAGCGTGTTCCCAATGATGCTGATGTGATCCTTGGGCTGCAGGGCGAACGCCTGCTGACGGGCGAGCACTGTGCCCCGGTTCTCACGCGCCGCCAGCGCTGTCAGCGCGAGGAGCCCTGCCGCCACCGCCGCGACCCGCAATCCTGTCTTTGTCATAACCATAGAGCTTATCGCGCCCCGCTCTGTCCGTGTGATCCGTGTGATCCGTGGCTTGTGAGCCGTGTGATCGGCGGTCTACTTCATAGCCGGAATCGGCGACTGCCAGCCAGTCATATCCGACGGCTTCATGCCTTTCACGTAGCCGTCAAACGCGAACGTCGTCGGGTGAAATGGCCCGACGAAGCTGATGTTGTCGTCAGCGCGGATCGCTGCCTCGAGTCCGACGGCCCAGAGCGTTGCGTTGACCGCCATGCGCCGAAAGCCGTCGTTCAGCAAATCTTCGGAGGCGCCGTGGGTCGTCGTGAAGACGCGGCCTGATTTTGCCGGAGTCTGCTCGTACATTCGAAACCAGGCGACGGGCACCTGCTTCTTGTCCGGTGCGGGTGGGGACTCTGCCGTCATCCCGTTGAGTATTTCCCCAAGCGCCAGGATGGTGCTGCCGGCGATTGGCTCCGCCGTGTATCCCCCGGACTGCACCCAGACGTCCTTGACACCTCGAAGAATGGGATGGCTCAACTGATCGGGCTGCAGCAGCAGCCTCGAGCTCTGCTTGTGGTTGCGGCCGTAGTGCGACACCCACGTCTCTCCGAGCACCTGTCGACCGAAGCCGCCGGTGTAGTCCGGCGCCGGGTTGTTCCAGGTGTATTTCAGGAACTTCGCGTCCGGCCGCTTGATTTGAAAGGCATGCGTCGATGTGCGGAAACCGACGACTGGGCCGCCGCGGTCCAGGTAGTCGACGATGTGTTGCATCTGGTCGTCGGGAAAATCCTGGAACCGGAGAAACACGACCAGGAGTTCGGCCGTCTTCAGCACCTCGAGGCCTGAAATGTTCGAGCTGCCCGGTTCGATGAAACCGGTCTTCGGGTCCGTCGTAAAGAAGACGCTGCACTTGAAGCCGTAGTGCTTTGCCATGATGCGGGCCAGCGCGGGGAGCGATTCTTCGCCGCGGTATTCGTGATCGCCGGCGAGCCAGACGATGTGCTTGCCCCGGCCCGGGCCCGTGTCACCTTCGTAGACGACCAGGTGCGGGTTCTGCGCCATGCCGGCTGCCGGGTCGATCAGACTTCCTGCGGCGATCAGCAAGATTCCTACGTACCGCTTCATCCGGTTTGGTCCTTTCACGCGACTCGCCGATCCTACACCGGCCAGAGTGAGCTCGAACGTCGTGAGTGAAACGAGGAACACGGCGGGCACCTTGGGTTGAATCCCACGATGCCCGCCGTGCTGTCTATCCGTGTTGTCTGTGTTATCTGTGGCTTGTATCTGCGGCTCAGAAGGAGAACCGGATCGCCCCCTGCATGACCCGCGCGCTTCGAGAGGCCGTAGCCTGGCCAAAGCTCGCATTGACCTGCTGTCCCGCAGGGTTGAACTGCGCGTTCGTGTTCAACGTCGACCAGTTGACCTGGTTGAACGCGTTGTAGGCCTCCCACCGGAACTGAATCTTCTTTCCGCCGCCGATCTCGAAGTTCTTGAAGATGGACATGTTCGACAGCACGATCTTCGGGAGCCGGAAGAAGGTCACGGGCGCATTGCCGATATCGCCGCGACCGGACAGGCGGCTGAACGCCGAGACGTTGAAGTAGCTTCCAGTTCCGCCCGGAGTCGGGTCACAGTTGCCGCTGGTGCACAGCGTGTTGCCGGTGATGTCCGGCCGGACTCCGCCGTCACCGCCAGTGAAGTCGAAGTTGTCGGTCGTGGACGTCGTGGCGCCGGACCAGTCGCCGCTGACCCAGGCCGTGTCCCCGGACAGCTGCCAGCCATCGAGGAGCCCGCGCGTGAGCCAGTTGTTCCACATTGTGCTCCCGTCGGGCACGTCCCAGGTGTAGTTGACGACGAGCGCGTGCTGCTGGGTCGAGCTGACAGGGCCTACGTTCCATGCGGCGCCGGGCCGAACGGTGTTGTAGGCAGGGGGATCACCGCCCGTGCCGTCGCCCTCGGTCTTCCCGTAGGTGTACGCCACAGCGAACTGCAGGCCGTTGATGTAGCGCCGATTCGCCTGCACCTGCACTGAGTTGTAAGACGCTTCGCCGAAGTGTTGGCGGAGCGTGATGTTCTGGTAACCCAGATACGGCCGCAGGAACTCGTTCGGTTTGGCCGTGGTCGGGTTCTGTGGATTGGCGTTCTGCGGGTTGATGTCGACGAACCGCGCCTGGTCCGGCACGGTGTTGATGCTGGTCGCCATCTCACCGTTGCGCATCTGGAACCCGGCGTATGTGACATCGATGACCGTGCCCCAGCCAATGTCGCGCTGAATGCCAACCGAGTAGTTGTAGCTCTTGGGCGTCCTGGCGTCCCGCTGGATGCCAAAAACGTCGCTGGGGCGATTCGAGAACGCGCCCTGCGCGCCCGCGGCGAGGAGCGTGTCCATGGTCCCGTAAATGATGCTGGGAGTGTTCTGCGCAGGTGGGTTTCGCGCCATCGCATCCATGCCGTTCGCGTTGACGTGGGGGTTGTGGTAGAGCCCCACGCTCGAATGCACCGCCGTCTTGCCATCGCCAGTGAGGTCCCAGGCCAGACCGAGACGTGGCTCAGGCTCGATACCCTGGCTATCACGGAAGCCCTTCGGGTAATCGGGATCGGTGTTGGAGACCATGCCGTTGTAACGGTCGCCAGTGCCTGGCACGAACGTCCCGACGAAGACGTTGGGTAGCGTGACACCCGTCACCGGATCGAACGCGACGTTGACGTTGTTGATGCGCGCCGGCTGATACAGCCTCGGCGCCCGCGCCGGATCGTACCGCTCGGGGACGAACACGGCAGCGGGCTGCGTCGAGTACCACGGCGTGTACCAGAGGAAGCGCAAGCCGTAGTCCAACGTCAGACGCATGTTGACCTTCCAGGTGTCCTGCACGTAGAACTCCGAGATGTAGCGCTTTCCGATGACCTCGGAGAAGGCGTCGATCTCAGTGTAGTTCTGGAACGAGCCGATAAGGGCGTTGGCGAAGTTGTAGTTGGTGTCCCACGGGTTATTCGTGTCGGTGTTGAACGTGAACTGCCCGGCCCATGGTCCCGCGCCGACGCCGCCGTTGCCCTCAGAGTTCTGTGAGAGCTCGAAATCAGTACCCGGTCTTGATCGAATGGTTGCCCTTGATCCACGTCAGATTGGTGCGAAATGACGTCAGCCACGCTTCGCCCTGATCGACCAGCCGATTGTCGAACGTGAAGTTTGGCGCCGTCGCTGCCGTACCGAAGGAAACTTTGGGGACCACGTTGCGAGGGTTCAGCTCGGGATGGAATTGGCCGAGCGTGAACCCGACGTTGGCGCGGTTGATCCGCTCCCAGTCGCCTTCGGTCAGCGGGTAGAACTGCTCTGTCTGCTGGCGAGTGCCGAAGTCGGAATCGAGGACGAGGTTGGCGCGGAGAATCTTGGCGTAGTTCGCGCTGACGCCGCGATCCGTATTCAAGTAGTGGGTATTAAAGAACCCCCACTTGTTCGGACCGGCCGTAATCTCGCTGCCACGCTGGTCGGAGTACCAATCCTTGAACGTAAAGTACAGGCTGTCGTTCGGCGTCGGTCTCCAGTCGACGCGGACGACGTTGTTCATCTTGGGGTTGTCGGCATTCTCCTGCGTCGAGTAGTTGAACTGTCCCTGGGTGAACGTCCGGTCAAAGTTGTTGGCGCGCGGCAACATGTTCAGGAGCGCCCGTCCGTTCGAGTTGATGCGGTTTACCGGGATGATGTTGCCAGGGAAGCACCCCGGTCCGCCGGAGACGGCATTGCAGGCACCTTCCCGCAGCGGGTCCTTGATGTTGATGAGCCGCCCCTGACTGTCGAGCGTCTGCGAAAAGTCCCCCTGCATCTCTCGATCGGTCGGCATCATCCAGTTGCGTAGCGGTCCCGGTCGGCTGACGAGCGGCGCTTCGATTGAATAGAAGAAGAACAGCTTCTTGTCCAGCTTCGGAACTGGTCCACCGAGGTTTGCGCCATAGGTGTTGAAGCGGTATCGCGGCTTCTGGGCGTTCGCCCTGTTGACGAAGAAGTCAGTAGCGTTGAGCGCCTCGTTGCGGCCGTAGTAGTAGAGGTTGCCGTGATAGTTCGACGTGCCGCTCTTGCTGACGATCTGCACCTGGCCGCCGCCCGCCCGTCCGTACTCGGCACGGTACGAATTGAGCAGTACCCTGACTTCGGCAATCGCGTCGAGGTTGATCTGCTGCGCCATCAATCCGCTGTTGCCGACTTCGTTCGAGACGACGCCGTCGACGATGACGTTACTCCAGTCGCGGCGCGCGCCACCCACGTTTGGCACCGACGTGCCAAAGCTCATGCCCAGCGAGTCGACGGTGTTCTCGTAACGAACGCCCGGGAGCAGCCGCATGATCGAGGTCACATCGCGACCGAGCACCTGCACTTGCTCAATCTGTTTGGAGGTAATGAGCCCGCTGTGCTGGGTCTCTGCTACGTTGACCTGTGTGCCCCTCGCCTCAACAATGACGGTTTCGCCCAGGCTACCGATGTCGAGAGTCAACGTGCCAACCGAGAGCCGCTCGCCGGCGCTGAGAACGACATTCTTGCGTTCGAGCGTTCGGAAGCTGGGCATCTCGACCCGAACGGTGTAGCTGCCGGGCTGCAGGTTGGTGACCTGAAAGGCGCCGTTTCCGTCGCTCACGGTTACTCGCGCGTCGTTAGTGGCCTGGCTGACGATGGTGAGCGTCGCGCCGGGAATGACCTGCCCCTGAGCGTCGGCGACGTTGCCCGAGATGATGCCGCTGACCGCCTGGGCGGCCGTAAGGCGGGGGAGCAGGATGACTGTCGCTGCCGCGACAGCCAAGGTGAAGCCAACCAAAAAAGTCTTGCCCGGACCAGACCTGCGCGTCGACATTGCCTAGCCTCCTCCGCAAATGTGTCCGAAACTGACTACTGACATTACAGTTGTGCGGAAGTTACAAGACGCTTTCCGTGGCTGTCAAGGAACCTGCTGAATTTCGCCTGGCGAAACAACGGTGGTTGCCGCGGGATCGCCAGGGCTCGCTGCGTTTTGTTCGGAGGCCGTTGCGGTGTTTACAGGAAGTGCCGAAAGAATGGGGGCTTGGCGTGGATCGAAAGGTAACGTCCCCGCGTTTTCGAGCCGTATCGTATTGCCAAACAGTCAGCGGCCGTGGCCGTCGGTGCCGAGCGCCGAGCGTCGTGTGATCTCGTCGCGAACTAGCCACAGGTCAGGAAAGAAACGCACGTCAATCCGCTTGCCGAGCGCGTCGACGGGCGTCCCCTGCGTGCCAATCACGTTGCCGCCGATGATCCGTTCCACGGTCTTCAGATGCTGAAACCGCCACACGATCGTCCGCTCGTCCCACGTCGTCAGCTGTTCGGCGAGCTGATAAACATCGTCGCGCTCATGACCCCGCTCGTAGACCTCGAGCAGGGTGAGGCCGGCTCGAGTCAAGAGACCCTCGAACGCCTCGCCGAGCATCGGTGAGACTTTATGGACACGTCGAAAGCCAGGGGAGTCGAAGCCCGCGCCGTGGCCGAGCGCGGTGCGGACAATGGCGTAGTCGCACGGAGACATGTGTTCCAGCATCCCGAGCTGGTTCGTGAGGAGCAGCATCGCGTCGCTGGCGCGCCGCACGAGGCGCGTCGCGCCCGCCGCCTTGTCCGCGTCGATGAGGCTCGTTGCGGCCTCGATCTCGAGGCAGGCCAGTTTCAACCACAGCTCAGAGGCTTGATGGACGGCCTGGAACAGATGCTCGTCGCGGTGCACCACCTCGGCGGCAGTTTTCTGCAGCGCCAGGAGCTCGTCGGTGCGCAGGTATCGCTCGTAGTCGGTTGCCGCCGCCCCCGGGAGCACCGGAGAGCGGCGATCGTCACGATCAGCCATGGGTCAGGGCCGCGGCCTCGGGCCTCACCGGGATTGAGGCCTGGATCGGAATGCGCAGGCTGGCGCGGCATCCAAGGCGATCCTCGCGGTTCTCGAGGATCAAGCTGCCGCCGTGGGCTTCAGCGATCTGCCGGCTGAGCACCAGTCCGATCCCCGACCCTCCGGGCTTGGTCGTGAAGAAGGGCACAAACAGGTTCCCCGTGTTCGAGAGACCCGGGCCGTCGTCTTCGACCCACAGCTCCATGGTCGGGGGCGAAGATCCAGGGAGGCGCTGCCAGCCGACGTGTACGCCGCCGCCGGTTTCGCGGACGGCGTCGACGGCGTTGCGGATCAGATTGATGAGGAGCTGCTCGAGCTGATCGCCGTCACCCTGGATCGTGACTCGGGGCCCGGGTACGACCCGGATGTGGTGGGCCTTTTCCAGCGTCGCGACGCGATCGACGAACGCGCCGACGTCGAGCGGTGCCAGCTTCGGCGATGGCAGTTTCGCGAGACGGGCGTACGCGCTCATGAAGCGGCTGAGCGATTCGGACCGGGATCCGATGACGGCGAGTCCGCGCTGCACATCCTCGCGCCAGTCCTGGGGGGGCGGTTCGCGTTCGACGATCGTCGCGAGGCTCCCGGCGATCGACTTGATCGGGGCGAGCGAGTTGTTCATCTCGTGGCCGATGACGCGAATCAGCCGTTGCCACGCCTGTCGTTCTTCCTCGCGCAGCGGTTGGCTGAGGTCGGACAAGACCAGCAGTTCATGGGGCCGGCCGCCCTGGCGAAAGCTGCTGCGCCTGATCTCCCACCGTCCGACGCCGCCTGGAAAGGCGGTCGTGATGACGCGTGGCGCTTCACCGCTCAGGCAATCGGCGAGGTCCAGATCGGTTGCTCGCCTCCCGAGAAGCCGTTCCGATGGCTGACTCAGAAGTCGCGCGCCTGCCCGGTTGACGAACTTCAGTTCGTGCTCTTCGTCGAAGGTGAAAACGGCGACGTCGATCTCGGCCATCACTTTTCTCAAGAGCGTCGTTGCCTCGAGCGCGTCGAGGCGCTGGTGGCGGAGCGTTTCGACAAGCGCGTTGACTTCGATCATGACCTCGCCGAGCGGATCGCCCCCACGGGCGCCGCGCGCGCGGATCGAAAAGTCCCCTTCGCCGAGCGCTGCGAGCAGATTGGAGAGCGTCTGGAGCGGGAGCACAACTCGCTCGCGCAGCGCCAGCGCAAAGCCGAGGCAGAAGGTGGTGATGAGAACCGTGAGCGTCCACTGAACCTTTGGCGTGTAGTCGCCGGTCCAGAGAAAGATGAGGGAGATGATCGCACCCGGCAACGCCGAGGCGAAGGCCATCAACAGGATGCGGCGATCGTGACTGAGACGTTTCACAGGTTCAAGGTTCAGGGTTCACGGTTCAGGTTCAAAGTTCAGGCTTCAAAGTTCACGATCGAGGTCAGGCTTGAGTGTAACGCTGAATACGAACCCGAACCTTGAACGCCGAACTCTGAACCGTGAACCGTGAACCCTGAACCTTGAACCCTGAACCTTGAACCAGCTAGAGTCCATATCTTTGAAGCCGCCGGTAGAGCGCGCTGCGGCTCAATCCGAGCGCCTTGGCGGCTTGACTGACGTTGCCGTCGAAACGTGTCATGGCCTTCTTGATCAGGAAGCACTCGACTTCCTCGAGGCTCATGTCCTCGAGTCGGCCGCCGCCCTCGCGGCTCGTCCGGAGGCCGAGATCGCCCGGCTTGACGAGCGGCCCCTGCGCCATCAGCACGGCGCGCTCGATCGCGTGATCGAGCTCGCGGACGTTGCCCGGCCACGGGTGCTCGAGGAGGACCTGCATTGCGCCGCTTTCGAAGCCGGTCAGCCGCTTGCGATAGCGCTGCGCGTGCTGCCGCAGGAAGTGCTGGGCGAGCAGCGGCGTGTCTTCCCGCCGGTCGCGCAGCGGCGGCAGGCGGATCTCGATCGTGTTGAGGCGGAAGAGCAGATCCTGCCGGAATCGCCCGGTCGTGACCTCTTCGGGGATGGTGGCGTTGGTGGCCGAAATGATCCGGACGTCGACGCGGCGCGTGCGCGACGATCCGAGGCGCTCGAACTCCCCGGTTTCGATCACGCGCAGCAGCTTGTTCTGCTGGCTGAGCGGAACGTTGGCGATCTCGTCGAGGAACAGCGTGCCCTGGTCGGCGAGCTCGAAACGGCCGACGCGATCCGCCTTGGCGTCCGTAAAAGCGCCCCGGACGTGGCCGAAGAGCTCGCTCTCGAATACCCCCTCCGACACGCCACCGGAATTGACGACGACCATCGGCCTGGACGCGCGGCTGGACACCGAGTGAAGGGCTCGAGCCACGACCCCCTTACCCGTGCCGTTCTCGCCAAGCACGAGGACGTTGGCGTCCGACGGCCCGACGCGCGAGATAACCTGCAGGACATTCTGCATCGTCGGAGATTCAGCGACGATCTTGGGGAACCCTTCGCTGCGAAGAAGGGAGTTCTCCGCTTCGAGCCGTTGACCCTTGCGGAGCGCCTGGCTCAGTTCTATCTGCGTCCTGATGATGGCGAGGAGGCGCGCGTTGTCCCAGGGCTTCTGGATGAAATCGCGGGCGCCCCGGCGCATCGCCTCGACGGCAATCTCGACGCTGCCCCAGGCGGTCATTACGACGACGGGCAATGTCGGGTCGAGTCCCTGGGTTCGCGAGAGCAGGTTGAGGCCTTCCTCGCCCGAGGTGGTATCGCGCGTGTAGTTGAGATCGATGAGCGCTACGTCGAACTCTCGGGCCTCGACGGCCGCGAGCACCCCGGCCGGCGACGACGCCGACTCGAGTTGAAATCCCTCGGCCTTGAGCAACAGGCGGAGCGCTTCGAGGACATCGGGCTGGTCGTCGGCAATCAGGACGCGCGGCTCGGTCGGACGCACCGGATGCCGGGCGTGCTGTTCCGGAGACTCAGTGCGGCTTTTGAGGTGATCGGTGATCAGCATGGTTAGTCGGCTCGCAGCGCGACGAGCGGATCGATCCGCGTCGCGCGGTAGGCAGGAATACAGCTCGCAGTCAGGGCGACGATGGTCAGAAGCGCCGCCGTGACCGCAAACGTCATCGGATCGCGTGCGCCGATGTTCGGGAGAAGCGCCGCCGGTACGAACGACATGAGCGCCGTCGCCGCGAGCAGTCCCGTGACCACACCGACGGCGACGAGGAGGACCGCGTGCAGAAGTATCAAGCGGAGCACGTTGGCGCGCCTGGCGCCGAGGGCCATCCGCACGCCGATCTCGCGCGTACGCTGCGTCACGTTGTAGCTCGCGACGCCATAGAGGCCGATCGACGCGAGCGTCAGCGCCAGCAAGCCGAACGCGGCCATGATGACGACATTCGTGCGGAGCGGCGCCAGCGACTCGAAGACCTGGTCTTCCAGCGTCCGGACGTTGAAGAGTGAGAGCGTCGGATCAATCTCTCGCACTTCGCGGCGGACGGCGCCGGCGAGCCCGGCCGCGTGGGTCTCGGCGCGAGCGAGGAGCGTGGCTTGCGGCGTGTAGTTCTGCAGGAGCGGCTGGTAGATGAACGGAATCGGCTCCTCGGCGACCCCGTTGTACTTGCTGTTCCTGGCGACGCCGATAATCGTCGTGAAGCCGGTATCGCCGAAGAACTTGAACCGCTTGCCGATCGCGTCCTGGTTCGGCCAGAACCGTTCAGCCATGGTCTCGTTGACGACCACCACGAGCGGCGCCCCGGTCGTGTCGGCGCGCGTGAAGTCGCGGCCGCGCAACAGCGGGATGCCAATCGTGTCGAAGTAGCCGCCGCTGACCGAGTTCACCTGGACAAGAATGCGATCGCGGGTCGTCGTGTCGACTCCCTCCGGGAAGACGCTGCGGAGCAGCCCGCCCGCGAGCGGCGCGTTCTGCGCGATGGCGGCGCGCGTGACTCCAGGCAGCGCCGCAATCCGCTCGGCCGCCTGTTCGTAGAAAATCTGCCCGCGGTCCGGCGTATAGCCCTCACGCCCGAGGTTGAAGTTCATGACGAGCACGCCACGCGTCTCGAACCCGGTGTCGGTGCGTTCAGCGCGCGTCAGGCTTCGAAGGAAAACTGCAGCCGCAACGAGGGAGACGAGCGACAGTGCGATCTGCGACACGACCAGCACCTGCCGCAACGCGAGGAAGCCGCGTAGGCCGCGATGCGTCGTGCCGGCCGGGATGATCTCGTTCTTGAGCACCGGCACGACGTCCGGCTTCGATGTCTGGATCGCAGGCGCCAGCCCAAACAGCACGCCGGTCAGAACCGCGAGGGTCGTCGTGAAGACGAGCACTCGCCCGTCGATGGCGAGCTCGTCCCCGACCGGGAGCGGCAGCTCCAGATCCGTGGCGACGAGCGCGTCGAGCAACCAGTAGGCGAGGAGCAGCCCGAGGCCGGCGCCAGCCACCGACAGCAGCGTGCTCTCGGTGACGAGCTGCCGGACGAGCCTCCATCTCCCGGCGCCGAGCGCGAGCCGTAAAGCGATTTCCTTG
The DNA here is from genome assembly GCA_963773005.1 of uncultured Acidobacteriota bacterium. Taxonomy (GTDB): domain Bacteria; phylum Acidobacteriota; class Vicinamibacteria; order Vicinamibacterales; family 2-12-FULL-66-21; genus DATBJJ01. The sequence continues at coordinate 598,991 of CAVYZR010000003.1, read as the reverse complement.
CGCCGGCGGGTCGCGCGCCCGAGCAGCAGATTGGCGACGTTTGCGCACGCAATCAGCAGCACGATCCCGACGACGGCCATGAGGATGATCGAGAGGCGCACGACCGGCGCGCCGGCCTGCCCCTGCGGGTTCAAGCGGGCCTCGACGAGCGGCACAGCGCCCGCGCTCCGTCCCTTGTTGTCGACGGGGAACGCCTGCTCGAGCCCGGCGAAGACCGTTCGCAGCTGAGCCGACGCCTGCTCGATCGAGACCTCGGGCTTCAGGCGTCCGAACGTAAAGAGGAAGAGGCCACGCCGCTGCTCGTACCAGTCGAAATTCGGCTGAACGACGTCGTGCATTGCCATCGGCACCCAGCCCGACGGGTTGCCGCCGAGAATCGTGCCCGAGAACCCCTGTCGCGCGATGCCGATGACGGTAAAGGCCGTGCGATTCAGCGTCAGCGTCTTGCCGATGATCTGCGGATCACGTCCGAGGCTGCGTTCCCAGAAACCGTGGCTGAGCACGACGACCGGCGTCGGCTTCACATCTTCTTCCGGCAGAAATGCGCGGCCGAGTACGGTCTGCGCGCCGAGTACCGAGAAGTAGTTGCCGCTCACGACCTGCAGCGGCGTCTGTTCGGATTCGGTGCCCGTGCTCCAGTTCACCTGGGCGAACGTGAACGCCGCCATCTCGGTGAAGACCTGATTCTGGTCTCGCAGATCTTTGAAGTTGAGGTGCGAGAGCGGCAGATTCCCCGGGTTGCGCTCGTCGTTCATGAAGACCGCGGCGAGCCGCTCAGGGGCGTCGACCGGGATCGGTTTAAGGAGCGCGGTGTTGACGAGGCTGAAGATGGCGGTGTTGGCGCCGATCCCGAGCGCCAGCGAGAGCACGGCGATTGCCGTGAACCCGGGGCTCTTGGCCAGCATGCGCAGGCCGTAACGCAGATCCTGAAGCATGGTCCGGGGTCCTCGAAGCCACGTCGGGAACCGCCCGCCGTCGCCAAAGGCGACGGCACGCGGTTCCCGCGGGTCCGTTTCTTAGTGCTCGATGTGGAAGCCGCTCTCTTCCATCTCCTTCTCGCCCCGCTTGCTGCCGTCCTCCTCGACGACGCGGCCGTCGAAGAGGTGGATGCTGCGGTCAGCGTGACGCGCGTAGCGCGGGTCGTGGGTCACCATGCAGATCGTGGCGCCCTCGCGGTGCAGTTCGCGAAGCAGCTCCATCACGGCCTCGCCGTTCTTGGAGTCGAGATTTCCCGTCGGCTCGTCGGCGAGGAGAATCGACGGCGCGCCACCGACTGCCCGGGCGACGGCCACGCGCTGCTGCTGACCGCCCGAGAGCTGACTTGGGAGGTGCTTCGCGCGGTGGGCCATCCCGACCTTCTCGAGGGCGCCCATTACCCGCTCCTTGCGCTCGGCCGCCTTCATGCCGCGGTAGGTGAGCGGCAGCTCGACGTTTTCGTACACGTTGAGGTCGCCAATCAGGTTGAAGCTCTGGAAAATGAAGCCGATCTCCCGGTTGCGCACCCGCGCGCGCTCGGATAGCGGCAGGTCAGCGACGGCTTTCCCGTTCAGGGTGTACTTGCCCTCGGTCGGCGAATCGAGGAGCCCGAGGATCGAGAGGAGCGTGGACTTGCCGCAGCCCGACGGCCCAGCGATCGCAATGTACTCCCCGCTCTTGATCTCGAGGTGGATACCGGCAAGCGCGTGCGTCTCCACTTCATCGGTGAAGAACACCTTCGTGACGCCATCGAGGTGGATAAGAGTGTGCGCGGCAGTGTTCATCATCGCTCCTTAATAGTTAGCTCTCAGCTATCAGCCTTCAGCTCTCAGCTTGGACGTCATCTCGCAACGCAAGCCGTGTTTTCCGTGTGATCCGTGGCCCCCAACGGTGTTATCCGTGTGATCCGTGGCTCTAGTTCAGTTTGACCCGGTCGAACTGGTCGTACGACGACATGTCGGACAGAATCACCTGGTCCCCCGGCTGGAGACCTTCTCTGATCTCGATGGTGTTGACGGAGCTTCGGCCGAGGACCACCTTCGTGCGATGGGCCTCGCCGTCGGCCGACAGTTTGAAGAGCGTGATGGTGCTCTCCTCCTGTCCGAACGCCGGACGTCCAACGAAGATCACATCGTCGAGTTTCTGGAGGCGGACGGTGCCGTCGACGCTCAGATCAGGTCGCGCGCCCGCGGGCAGTGCGCCTTCGAGCGTGATGTCGACGCCGACAGTACCGTTTGCGGACGCGGGATCGATGCGCGACACCTTGCCGGCGACCAAGCCGTTCCTCGTGTCCACTTCGGCGACCTGGCCGATCGCGATGTCTTTGGTCTGGGTCTCGGCAATCCTCAGTTCGGCCTTGAGGACGCTCGGGTCAGCGACACGCGCGATCTGGGCACCTGCGACGACGCTGGCGCCGACTTCGACCGGCAACACCTGCAGGACGCCGGTCATGCCCGCCTTGACCTTCAAGTCATCGAGCTGCCGCAGGCGCAGCTCGTAGGCGGCCCGGCGCTGGTTGACCTCGGCTTCCTGCGGCGCGAGCTGTGACTTCATGCCCGCCTTGGTAATTTCGAGGCGCTGCCGGGCAACAGACAGCTGATTCTTCAGGTCCTGCTCGGTAGCGCGGAACTGCTTCAACTGCAGCTCGGAGATGAGTTTTTCCTTATACAGCTCTTCGTTCGCTGCCAGTGTGAGGCTCGCCTGACGGTATTGCGACTCCATCGTCGTAACGCCAGCCTCCTGAGTCAGGAACTGGCTCTGGAGTTCGGCCTTGCGATTCTCAAATGTTGCCTCCGCGGAGCGGAAGGCGAGCGCCGCCTCCATGACCGACTGTTGCAGGTCGGGGTTGCTCATCTCGAGGATGACCGACGTCGGTGTGACCGTCGCGCCGGGGCGCAGCACAAGGCGCTCGACACGGCCGTTGGTCGTGGCGGTGATCCAGCGGATGTTCTCGGGAACCAGGATGCCGGACCCTCTGACCTGTCGAATCATCGGGCCGCGTTTGACGGTGTCGATCCACACCGTAGCCCGGTCGACGCCTGGCGCCGCGGGCCTGAGCCGCGAGACGCCGACGGTAATGAGCACGATCGCCACCAGGGCGACCGCGCCGTAGATGATGCGGCGAATCTGCTTCTTACGTTTGACTTCCGGGGAGCGCGCTATATCTACCATTGCATTGCCTCTGTCCTGGTGCCGGACGTGGAACGACGCCGGCGTCAGTCTCGGCTAAGCCAAACCATTGCCACGCTCGCTCTAACTTGTAAGTTATTGATGGCGTTCATGATTGCTTTGCTGAACCGAACGTTGAGTGGCCACGTCCTGACCGAATCCGAGATGCCTTCGTCCCGGATCCGGACACCATGTTCTCATGGGGTTCGTAATCGGTCGGTGGATTTGACGGAAGTGCCAACGGTCTGGTTTAGAACAATTTGCAGGAAGTAATTTGCTTTGACAATACAAAATACTTCTGGGAGACTCCAGCGATGCCAACGTCGGAAGTGGCTGCGGCGCGTGAGGTCCTGGGCCTTTATCCGCGCATCTATTTCGCGTGTCACACGCGCCACGTCCGCGACCCTCAATCCGGTCGCCTGCTGAGTCGACACCAAGCGAGCGTCCTGGATCATCTGGACGAGGTCGATCCGATTACGCTGAACGGGCTTGCCAGGCACATGGGCGTCACGCCCGGAACCATGTCGTTGACGATCGATCGGCTCGAGCGGAAGGGCTACGTCGTGCGGCTTCGGGATGTCGCCGATCGGCGGCGGGTGCACGTGCGGCTGACCACTGCAGGGGTACGCGTCCGCGACGCCAGCTCGGTTCTCGACCCGGCGCTGGTCGAAGCGATGGTGGGCCGATTGTCAGGTGAGGATCGGGAGGCGGCGCTCCACGGGCTACGTCTCCTCGCCGGTGCTGCGCAAGCGCAGATGGCGGAACGCGCGCCGACGCGACCTGCGAGCGGCGAGCCGCGACTAGCGAGAAGCGAGAAACAATGAAATGGGTCTGGATCGCAGTCGGCGTCATCGCGGTCCTCGTCGTCGCCGCGCTGGTCGTCGGCTGGCTGCTGCCCGAGAAACACACAGCTTCCCGTCACGAGTCGTTTCAGGCGTCCCCTGAAACAGTCTGGGCGTTGATAACCGATGTCGAGAAGTTTCCGTCGTGGCGCAGCGACGTCAAGACCGTCGAGCGTTTACCCAATCGCGACGGCCGGCCGGTGTGGGTCGAGGAGGGAAGTAACGGCCGCATCACATTCGCCGTCGAGCGCACTGACGCGCCGCGTTTGCTCGTCGTTCGTATCGCGGATCCCGATCTGCCTTTTGGCGGCACCTGGACCTATGCCGTGTCGGCAGCATCGAGTGGCAGCACGCTGACGATTACTGAGGACGGAGCCATCTATAATCCGCTTTTTCGCGTCCTGTCCCGTTTCGTCTTCGGCTACGAGCGTACTCTGGCGTCTTACTTGAAGGATGCCGGAGCGAGGCTGGCGCAGTCGTATTGATTCACACGTCGTCCTTTACTTCAGCATTCAGACTTCAGCATTCAGCATTTCTTTCCATGGGCTACGACGCAACCTGCACGATGACAGTCGACGGCAAGACGTCTCGCGGGACGGCGTGGCTGGAGCACAAGGATCTCGTGTTTCGCGGTCCGGTGCGCCTGGCGATTCCGTTGGCCACGATCCGTACTGCGACGGCACGCGACGGCACCTTGTACGTGCGCTTCGGCAAGAAGTCGGCGGAGTTCGCGATCGGGAGTGCCGCCGAAAAGTGGGCCAGGCGCATTACGAGCCCGCCGTCACGTCTCGATAAGCTGGGGGTTAAACCGGGGATGACGATCGTCTCGATCGGGGTCACCGACGACGCGTTCCTGACCGACGTGACGGGACGGGCGGAAAAGGTCACGAGTAAGGTTCCCGCGGCCAGTCGTCCCGTCGACCTCATCTTCTTCGGCGTCGAACACCGGGATGCGCTCGCCAGGATGTCGACGCTCGCTGGACTCATCAAGCCAGATGGCGCCGTCTGGATTGTCCGGCCAAAGGGCCGGAAGGACGTTACGGAAGCCGAGACAATGGCCGCCGGCAAACGCGCCGGGCTGGTCGACGTCAAGGTCGTCAGCTTTTCTGAGACACACACGGCAGAGAAGTTCGTGATTCCCGTCGCGAAGCGTCCCGTGCCCGACGAGAAAAGACGTGACCAGGACGTGACGAGATCGCATGGCGATTGACCTTGCGGCCCTCGGCTGGACAGACGCGCGCGCTGACGCGTTTGCTCTGCACGCATCCGAGGGTCTAATCCCCGCGCGTGTCGCGCTCGAGCACACCCACATCTACCGGGTCTTCGCCGCGGAGGGTGAGTGGCTGGCCAGGGTCTCGGGGCGCCTCCGCCATCGCGCGACCGCGCGCGTGGATTTTCCTGGCGTCGGTGACTGGGTCGCGATCGAGCCGGCAGCCGAAGGCGCGGACGCCCGGATTCGCGCCGTCTTGCCGCGCTCCAGCCGGTTTTCCCGCCGCGCCGCCGGGGATGTCACCGAAGAGCAAATCGTTGCGGCCAACATCGACACCGTGTTTCTGGTGTCCGGTCTCGATGGCGACTTCAATCCTCGCCGCATCGAACGCTACCTCGTTGTCGCGTGGGACAGCGGCGCGACGCCGGTCATCGTCTTGAACAAGGCGGATCTGGTCGATGATATTTCGGCAATCGTCGAAGAAGTGCGCGTACTGGCGGGTGGCGTAGACGTGCACCCGGTATCCTGCCGCCGTCCGGACAGTCTCGACGTGCTGCGGCGATATCTTGGGGCTGGCCAGACGGGTGCGCTCCTTGGTTCCTCAGGTGTCGGCAAGTCGTCAATCGTGAATCAGCTCATCGGCCACGAGCTGCTGCGCACGCGCGAGGTCCGTGCGTCGGACAGCAGGGGACGACACGTCAGCACCGCGCGACAGCTCGTCATGCTGCCCGACCAGGGAGTGCTCATCGATACGCCGGGAATGCGCGAGCTGCAACTCTGGGAGGCTGGCGACGCGGTCGGCGGGACGTTCGCAGATATCGAGGAGCGTGCCGCCGGGTGCCGGTTTCGGGACTGCCAGCACGGCAGCGAGCCCGGCTGCGCCGTTCTGGCCGCCGTGCAGGCCGGTGAGCTCCCCCGCCTTCCGCCTGGAGAGCTTTCACAAGTTCCTCGGTGAGCAGGCCTATCAGGCGCGGCAGCTCGACGAACGCGCGCGGCTCGAAGAAAAGAGAAGAGGCAAGATCGGCAGCAAGGCACTCCAGAAGCGGCTCAAGGACAAGGGCCGCCTCTAGCCGCCGTCCACCGCCCTTCCTCCTCCGTTCGCCGGATGCTTCGATCTTACCGTGCGGTTCAGGCGTAACGTTTCACACAGTCTCGATCACGGTCACGCCTATGCTCGCTGGAGTTGTCCATGCCCACGCCGGTCCTGACGGTGTCGAATGCCACCAAGTCCTTCGGCAAGGTCAAGGCGCTCGACGGTGCATCGTTCGATCTCGGCGAAGGTGAGCTGCTGGCACTGCTCGGACCGAACGGCGCCGGCAAGACGACGCTGATTCGCGCGATCACCGGGCGCGTGCGCCTCGACGCGGGCGAAGTCCGTCTGTTCGATCGCACAGTGGCGGGCGGCTCGACCCCCGCGGATGTCGGCGTTGTTCCGCAGGAAGTCGCGCTCTATCCGTTGCTCACCGCCCGCGAGAACCTCCACGCCTTTGGCCGCCTCCAGGGTCTGTCGGGACGCGTGCTCGCTGATCGGGTCAACTGGGTTCTGGAGCGGACCGGGCTCGCCGATCGCGCGGTCGAGCCGGTCAAGCAGTTTTCCGGAGGCATGCGCCGTCGACTGAATATCGCCTGCGGCATCGTTCACCAGCCGCGCATCGTCCTGCTCGACGAGCCAACCGTGGGCGTCGATCCGCAGAGCCGCGATCGGATCTACGACGTGCTCGCCGATTTGCGATCGGCCGGCGTGTCGCTGCTGCTGACGACGCATCACCTCGAAGAAGCTGAGGCGCGCTGCTCGCGCACGGTCATCATCGACCACGGAAGAGTGATCGCCTCGGGAACCCTGCCGGAGCTCGTCGACCAGACGGTCGGCCGGCATCGGCTCGTGACGCTTCGAGTCGACGCGCCGCTAACGCCGGAACACGCCGGCAGCATTGAGATCGACCCCGACGATTCGCGACTCGGGCGTGTCCGACTGACAGACGTCGGCGCGGAGTTGCCTCCGCTGCTCGACCGCCTGCGCCAGGCCGGTCGTTTGGTCGAGGATCTCGACGTCCGCGGTCCGAGCCTCCAGGCGGTCTTCATCCATCTGACCGGAAGGGAGCTGAGAGAGTAATGCTCACGTTGATGCGGATCGCCGCGACCAACCTGACGCGCGATCGGGTCGCCCAGGCGCTGACGTTTCTCCTGCCGATCATTTTCTTTTCGATCTTTGCGACCGTCTTTGGCCGCCAGGGCAGCCCGGAGACGACGCGGATCCGCGTTGCCGTGGTCGACGAAGATCAATCCGAGCTGAGCCGCCGCGTCGTCGAGGGCTTGCGGAAGGAAAGCGGCTTGCGGGTCAGGACCACGCCCGAGGATGAGAAGGCTGCACCGCCGCTCGACCGTTCCGGCGCCGAGCGGTTGGTGCGCAACGGTGATGTCCCGATCGCTGTCGTGATCCCACGCGGGTTGGGTGAGGCGTTCGGTCGAACCGGATTCGGCGGCGGGCCACCGATTGCGCTGCTCGCGGATCCGTCCGATCCGGTTGCCCCCAACATGGTCGGAGGGCTGTTGCAGAAAGTCACGATGACAGCCGCGCCGGATCTCATGATGCAGGGCGGCATCCGTCAGTTCGAAACCCACGCCGGACAGCTGACGCCTCAGCAGAAGGCAGCAGTCGACGCGTGGCTTCCCATGCTCAAGTCGGAGGCGGGGTCGGGCGGTGGGTCGGCGAGTCCCGGCGGCGGGGCCTCGGCGATGGGCGTCAATCTGCAGGTCGTCGACGTCATGCGCAGCGGAGACCAGCGCGCGTCGCTCGTCTCGTTTTATGCGGCCGGCATCGGTGTGATGTTCCTGTTGTTTTCCATGGTTGGCGCCGCGGGCGGCGTGTTGCTCGAAGAAGTGGAATCGGGCACGCTCGAACGTCTCCTGTGCACGCGCATCGGGATGTCCGGGATTCTTGGCGGCAAGTGGTTGTTCCTGGTCGTTGTCGGCTTCGCGCAGCTGAGCGTCATGTTCTTGTGGGGAAAGGTCGCCTTCGGTTTGCCGCTCTTTTCGCATCTCGGTGGCTTTGCGGTCATGACGCTGGTTACCTCGGCCGCGGCCGCGGCTCTCGCGCTGATTCTTGCCACTGTGGCCAAGTCGCGGGCGCAGCTCTCGGGCTTCTCGACGATCCTCATCCTGACCATGTCCGCGCTCGGCGGCAGCATGTTTCCACGCTTTCTCATGAGCGAGACGATGCAGCGCGTCGGGCTGGTCACGTTCAACGCGTGGGCGCTCGACGGGTATCTGAAAGTGTTCTGGCGCGATGCCGCGATCTGGGAGCTGTGGCCGCAGGTGGCGGTGCTGGCGGGTCTGACGGTCGTGTTTCTCTCCGGAGCGCGCGTCCTGGCGCGGCGGTGGGAAACGGTGTAGGTTCGGCTGAAGCCGGACACGACGACAGCGGCGCATCGACGTCCAGCCGTAGTGTCCGGCTTTAGCCGGACCACGACAGCGGACTAAGATACCCCGGTGAAGATTGCGCTGGTTCAGCAGTCAGCCGGGCTCGACAAGGCCGCGAACGTCAGCCGCGGGCTCGAGGCCGTCGAGCGGGCCGCTCGAGACGGCGCCTCGGTTGTCGTGTTTCCTGAGCTCGCGTTCGAGCGATTCTTCCCGCAGCGCCCCGCCGCAGGGGCCCCGTGGCGAAGTGCCGAAACCGTTCCGGGCCCGGCGACGGATGCGTTCTGCCTGCGCGCGCGCGAACTTGGCGTCGTCGTCGTGCTCAACCTGTACGAGCGCGATGGCGAGCGCGGGTTCGACTGCTCGCCGGTCATCGACGCGGACGGGACGCTCCTCGGCCGGACGCGGATGATCCACATCACGGAATATCCCTGTTTCCACGAGCAGGGCTACTACACGCCGGGCGACACTGGTGCGCCGGTCTACCGGACGCAGGCGGGCGCCATCGGCGTCGCCATCTGCTACGACCGGCACTATCCCGAATACCTCCGCGCGCTCGCGCTCGGCGGCGCCGATCTCGTGGTCGTGCCTCAGGCCGGGGCGCTCGACGAGTGGCCCGAAGGGCTCTACGAAGCCGAGATGCGCGTCGCCGCCTTTCAGCATGGTTACTTCGTGGCGCTCTGCAATCGCGTCGGCCGGGAAGAATGCCTGACGTTTGCCGGCGAGTCGTTCGTCTGCGCGCCGGACGGACAGGTCGTGGCGCGCGCACCAAGACTCGAAGATTCCGTCCTGACGGCCGACATCGATCTCTCGGAGGCCGCCACCTCGCATGCACGGCGGTTGTTCTTGCGTCATCGCCGTCCGGAACTCTACGCCGAGTGGGCGAGTGCCGGACGCTGACGGTGCTGATGACGAGAGCACCGTTCTCGAGCGTCGCGTGGATGGCCGTGGCCGTCATGGTTGCGACGGTTGCGACGGCTGCGACGGTCGCGACGGCCGTGACAGTGTCGGGCTGCCGCAACAACGATGTCGTGACTGAATCGTACGCGACGATGGCCGAGGCGCGCGCGAGCGGCGCCGACATTCCGGCGGGATACCCGAGGGCGCACACGACATTCGAACGGCGAACGACGCGCGTTCGCGCCGGCGCTGGGGTCTCTTCAACTTTCTCGCCGCGGATGCCGACGGGCTCCGCGCCATGCTGCAAGCCGAGGAAATGTCGCTCGCCGGCGTCGACTGTGATATCCCGGCCCGTATCGAATGGTGGCCGGTCCTCCTGCGGGGCAGGGTGAATGCCGAACAAGCGAAGGCCGCGGGTCTCCAGTCGTACCGATCGCGTCAGGGGGATCTGGTCGTGGTGGTGAACTGGAAGCAGGGGAGGGCGTATTACTGGCAATTCTGAATGCTGAGTGCTGAATGCTGAAGTGAATGCTGAACGAATGGAAGGTTCGAAGGAGAGCGAGCGAAGGTTGGCTTGCCGAGCCGAAGCTCCGATGGCTCACGCTTCAGGCCATCGAGCGAAGGATGGTGCCGAGGACTGGAATCGAACCAGTGACACCAGCATTTTCAGTGCTGTGCTCTACCAACTGAGCTACCTCGGCATCCCTCAGGCAGAACCCTCATCATAACAGCGCTGCGGCTCGATCTTCAACCGCGGCCGCTGCCGCGTCGCGACAACTCGCGCGCACCTTCGCCCGGTCTTCCGCGAAGAAGCACTTGTACTTTGTGTCGCGTTGAGATATCGTCAGCGCGCGCTGATTGATCGCGCGCTCGCACGAACCGAGGGCTTGTACTTTCGCGGCGAGTCTGGTACTCTCCATTTCCAACAATGAGCCTGAACGGTCTGGACACGCTCAAGCTTCCCGCCCGCCGGCGTCGACAGGCGTGGACGGGGCGCGTGTTGTGCTTCGCTGCGTGCGTGCTTGCCGTCAACGCGCTGGTTGGCGAACGTGGGTTGTCGGAAACACTGCGTGCGCGCCGCGAGTTCCACCGCGCGGTCGCGGATCTCTCGCGCCTGCAGTATGAGAACGGGATGCTAACCGAGGTGATTCGCCGACTGCAGCACGACGCCCCCACGATCGAGGGCGTCGCGCGCGCCGAGCTCGGACTGATCAAGCCTGGCGAAGTACTCGTGGTCGTCAGGCCGACGAAACCGGCGACGGTCCAGAACTAGAGCCACGGATCACACGGATCACACGGATCACACGCGATCACACCCGAGCCACGGATTACACGGATTACACGGCACGTGGGCGGGCCACGCGGACCTTATCTCACAAACCCGATCCGTGTTGTCCGTGTGATCCGTGGCAACTTAGAGAATCTGATCCGTACTCTCCGTATGCTCGGTGGCTCTAGACGGCCACTTCCGCTTCGCGGCTCATCCCAAGCTCCCGCCGGACCTTCTCTTCGATCGTTTTGAATATGGCCGGATTGTCCTTCAGGAACTGCTTGACGTTTTCGCGACCCTGACCGAGCCGGTCGCCGCCAAACGCGAACCAGGTGCCGCTCTTCTCGACGATCTTGCGATCCACCGCCAGATCGAGGAGATCGCCTTCACGCGAGATGCCCTCGCCGTACATGACGTCGAATTCCGCTTCGCGGAACGGCGGCGCAACCTTGTTCTTCACGACCTTGACCCGCGTCCGGCCGCCAACGACCACGTCGCCATCCTTGATCGCACCGATTCGGCGGATGTCGATTCGGACCGACGAGTAGAACTTCAGCGCGCGCCCGCCGGTCGTGGTTTCGGGGTTGCCGAACATGACGCCAATCTTCTCGCGCAGCTGGTTGATGAAGATCAGGCACGTCTTCGATTTCGAGACCGCGCCGGTGAGCTTCCGGAGCGCCTGCGACATCAGGCGCGCCTGCAGCCCCATTTGCGCTTCGCCCATCTCGCCTTCGATTTCGGCGCGTGGCACGAGCGCCGCGACCGAGTCGACAACGACGACGTCGACGCCATTCGAACGAACCAGGACTTCGACGATTTCGAGCGCCTGTTCACCGTTGTCGGGCTGCGAGACGAGCAGGTTGTCGAGGTCGACGCCGAGCTTCTTGGCGTACTGGGCGTCGAGGGCGTGTTCCGCGTCGACAAACGCCGCCATGCCTCCGAGCTTTTGCGCCTCGGCGATCACTTGCAGCGAGAGCGTCGTCTTGCCGGAGGACTCAGGTCCGAAAATCTCGACGACGCGTCCGCGGGGAACGCCACCGATTCCGAGGGCATAATCGAGGCTGACGGACCCGGTCGAGATGGCTGGGATAGCGGCCACGGCATCTTTCTGGCCGAGGCGCATGATCGAGCCCTTGCCAAACTGTTTCTCGATCTGTCCGACAGCCATTTCGATGGCTTTCAGGCGTTCGCGGTCGATCTCTTGCGGCATTCGGCGTCTCCTTCGCGTGTTGTCAGCGGCCAACGATTTGGCCCGCTGCCAAGACTCGGCATTCTAGGTTTGTGCCGGGGAGAAAGTCAAGCGAAAATCTGTGAACAGTAGCCTATTATCGTATTGATGAATAGCGGCTTACGAGGCTCTCGGACTTTCGCCCCACCTGACTCAAGGTTCGCAATTTCTATCCAACCCTGGAGCCGCGGTGATCGCAGTTTCCGCGTAGGGGTGGCGCTGCCCGTGCCTGCTAGCCTACCATCGGCTGGCTGATAGCTGAGAGCTGACAGCTGACAGCTGATAGCTTGTTGCCCCATGCCGTCTCCGATCGGCCACGCCATCGCCGGCGTCACCGCCGGCTGGCTCGTCGCTGGCGCCCCCACGTTCCGGTCAAAGGTGGCTGGCACCTTTCCGGGGAAGGTGCCAGCCACCTTTGGCGGGAGTGCGGGCTCTTTGCGGCCCTGGCGGCGTTGCCTGACGTCGATCTGCTATTCGGCATGCACAGCGGACCGACGCACAGCCTCGCCGCGGCGGGAATCGTGGGCCTCACGGCGTACCTGCTTGCCAGACCCCCCGCGGGGGTCGGACGGGGACAATTTGCCATAGCCTGCACCGCGGCCTACGCCAGCCACGTGCTCCTCGATTGGCTCGCTCGCGACACGACGGCGCCGATCGGGATCATGGCGCTCTGGCCGTTCAGCCACGCGCATTACGAGTCCGACCTCCATATCTTCGGGGCCATCTCCCGGCGCTACTATCAAGGTTGGACGTTCGTCGATCAGAATGTTCGCGCGGTCTGTCTGGAGCTCGTCATTCTTATTCCGATCCTCGTGCTCATCACGGCCCTGAGGCGACGGCGCCGGGCAACCGCGACGGCGGCGGTAATAGCGCTCGCGCTGCTCGCCAGCGTGACAGTGACATCTACTGAGCCTGGCGGCCAGCGCCGGCCGGTGCAGTTCGAAGAGGACGTGGGCGCCTACGACGGAGTGCTGGATCGTTACCGAAGCGGAGCCATTGACGCGGCGGTTGCCGATCTCCGGAAGCTGCTGACCGCCAGCGGCGGTCAGCGTCAGATCACCCGATGGATCGATGGGGCCCGCGCTGCGAAACGCCGTGCCGACCTGCAAGGCGTGCTGCTCTTGATCACCGAAGCGATAATGGAAATCTGGGCCTCCGACGAGCCATTTCCCTTTGGGCGACTGGCGCCATATCTGATCCCTTTCCAGCGCCTTCACGTCGAGTTGAAGGAGATGGACGCCAGGACTCCGTTCCTCAAAACCTGGTACTTGCTTTGGGAATCCTTTCGTCACGTTCACGCCAACCATCCGATTCCCGCGGACTTCGACTTCATGCCTGCGGCGCTGGCCGCGTTTCCGAACGACCCGCAGGTGCTACTCGCGGCTGGATCGCGGCATGAACTGGTGTGGTGGATGTCGCTCGAGAACGCTCAGCGCGAACTGGAACGTGAGCCCTTTGGGGTGACGAAGTCCCTCACAAGCGCGCGCGACTATCTTCGTCGCAGTCTGGCGGCCGATCCAGCTGAGGCGGAGGCCCGGCTGCGCCTGGCCCACATGCTGCTCGAGCTGAACGAACTGACGTCGGTTCCCGCGATTCTTTCGGGTCACGACTGGACGCCGGATGGCCCAGCCTTCGAGTACCTCGCCAGGCTCTTCGAAGGGGATCTGCATGAGCGCAGGGGAGACCGTGCGGCCGCTGCGGCCGCGTACGACCGCGCTATTGCGCTGGTCGACGCGCCGCAATCGGCGCTGGTCGCCAAGGCGCACCTCGCGCACCTCGACGGCCGCCGCGCGGAGGCGGCTCAGGCCGTGGCGCCGGTCTTGTCTGGCAGCGTCAAGGGGACCGACCCCTGGTGGCCGTACGTCCGCGGCCAGGCGTGGCGCTTCGAGGCAAACCGGAGGGCGGCCCATGCGCAGGTGCTCAAGTGAGGTGCGTGGCGACGCTTCTTGGCGTCTCGATCGCGACCGTCTGGACGGTAGCTGCGACGGCGCAGAATCCCCAGTTCAAGAGTGGAACGGCCGCTGTTCGCGTCGATGCATTGGTGACTGACGGTCGGCGCCCCGTTCGGGGATTGACCGCGGCGAGCTTCGAACTGCGTGACAACGGCGTTCGCCAGACGATCACTGACGTCCACCACGAGACCCTGCTGCTGAACGTCATCTGCGCGCTCGACGTCAGCAGCAGCGTGGCGGGCGAGCCGCTCGAAGATCTGAAGCGCGGATATCTGGCGCTGATTGACGCCCTGTCACAAGAAGACCGCGCCGCCCTCCTGACGTTTGCGAACCGTATCGCACTGCACTCCGCGTTGACCGGTGACCGGGCGCGGCTGCGGGCGCTCGTCGGACAGTTGAAAACCGGCGGGACCACGTCGCTTTTCGACGCAGTCTTCAGTGCGCTGGCGCTGCGCGAAACCGATGAGGGCCGGACGCTGCTGATTCTTCTCAGTGATGGTCGTGATACCTCCAGCTGGCTGAGCGCGCGCAAGCTCGTCGACGCGGCGCGCCGAACCGATGTGGTCGTCTACCCGGTCACCACCGAAACCGCCACGAGGGTTCTCAGTTTCAAGAGTCCGTCGAGAGCCGCGATTCCGCACGAGATTTCTCGTCGGAAAGAGTCTTCCGAGCGCTTCCTCGACGCACTCGCCGATGAAACCGGTGGCCGCGTCTTTTATGCGACCGACGAGGCAGCGCTCGCCGCGACGTTCCTGAAAGTGCTCGACGAATTCAGGCAGCGGTATGTGCTTACCTACACCGCCACAGGTGTCGCCGAAGGCGGCTGGCACACGATCGAGGTCAAGCTCCGCGGACAGTCAGGTGAGGTGCGCGCGCGGCGAGGCTACTTTGCGAAGTGATAGAGCGCGACCTTCCTGACTTAGGCGCGAGCCAGCAGCCAGAACACCACCGAGATCAACATCAGCGGGACCGCAGCCAGGACGAATCCTGCGACTGCGATCGTGTTGCCAACGGCCCGAGCCTGACGTTCGGCGCCACGCGCGAGCTGCAAGCCCTGACGCAGCAGCACCGCGCCGGCCGCGACGGCCACACCCACGACGACGAGCAGGGCCGGCATCGCGCGTGTCCGGAACAGCGCCAGCGCCGCGTCGCGATCGGTCGCGGCCAGCTGCGACAACTGCTCGAGGTACGACGACAGCCACCACACCGCGACGCTGCCGAGAAGAGCGGCCAGCGTCCAGCCGACCATTGCAAGCCGCCGCGCCGTCGGGTTGGTCGGCAGCACAGGACTAGTAGCGGTAAAAGCCCTGGCCCGACTTCCGGCCGAGATGACCGGCAGCAACCATCCGCCGCAGGAGCGGGCACGGCCGGTACTTCGGATCGCCCAGACCTTCGTGGAGGACCTCCAGGATCGCCAGGCAGACGTCGAGGCCGATGAAATCGGCGAGCGTCAGCGGGCCCATCGGGTGGTTCATCCCGAGCTTCATGACCGTATCGATGGCATCCGGGGTGCCGACGCCTTCCATGACCGCAAAAATCGCTTCGTTCACCATCGGCATCAACACGCGGTTGGCGATGAAGCCGGGGTAGTCGGACGCTTCGACAGCCGTCTTGTTCAGCCGGATGCAGAAGCTCGGCGGCCGTGAGCATCGATTCGGGCGACGTCGCCTGGCCGCGAATCAGCTCGACGAGCGACATCAGCGGCACTGGATTCATGAAATGCATGCCGAGCACACGATCGGGCCGATTGGTGGCCGCGCCAAGCGTCGTGATCGAGATAGAGGACGTGTTCGATGCCAGAATGACGTCGGGCCTGGTCAACTGATCGAGTCGCGCGAAGAGCGACAGTTTGGCCTGCTTGTCCTCGAAGATCGCCTCGACGACGTAATCGCTGTCGGTGAGCAGGTCGACGTTGGTGCCGGTCGACAGGCGCTGAAGCGCGCCGTCACGCTCGGTCGTCGTCAGCCGACCTTTCTCGACGAGTTTAGCCACGCTCTTCTCGATGGACGAGCGTGCGCGATCGAGGGCGCCACTGGCTGCGTCCACCAGCCGCACGTCGAACCCGGCCTGCGCAAACACCTGGGCGATGCCGTTGCCCATCGTCCCCGCGCCCACCACTCCGATGCGTTGAATCGTCAACGATGCCTCAATTCACAAATCGCCAAGGCAGTTTGAGCACTGCGAGCGAGCGCCGCGAGCGAGCCACGCGACCGGAGCGCGCCGGCGAAGCGGCGCGCGAGAGAGCGTGCCGGGGAGTCCGAGGGGCAACGCCCCTCGGGAAAGACTAGATGCGCTCAATGGCCAGCGCCACGCCGTTGCCGCCGCCGAGGCACAGCGCCGCAATTCCGCGCTTCAGGCCCTTCCGCTTCAACGCGTAGAGCAGCGTCGTCAGCACGCGGGCGCCGCTCGCGCCAATCGCGTGTCCGAGCGCGACCGCGCCGCCGTGGATGTTGACGCGCGCGAGATCGATTCCGAGCTCGCGTGTGACGGCCACGGCCTGGACCGAGAATGCCTCGTTGATTTCGAAGAGGTCAACGTCCTTCAGATCCCATCCGACCTTCGACGCTACTTTCCGAACCGCCTCGACCGGAGTCATCATTACCAGCTTTGGCGCGAGCCCGCTCGTGGCCTGGCCAACCACTCGCGCCAGTGGCATCAGGTTGAGCGCGGAGGCCGTCGTCGCCGCCATAATCACGACGGCAGCCGCGGCGTCGTTGACGCCAGGAGCGTTGCCGGCAGTCACGGATCCGTCCTTCTTGAACGCGGGTTTCAGCTTCGAGAGCGTCTCGAGAGTCGTGTCCTCCCGGATCGGTTCGTCGACGTCGATCACGATCGGCTCGCCCTTCCGCTGCGGGATGCTGATCGGCAGGATCTCTTCCTTGAACCAGCCTTGCCGCGTCGCATGCGCCGCCCTGCGGTGGCTCTCCGCGGCGTACTGATCCTGCGCCTCGCGCCCAATCGCATACTTCTCCGCGACGACTTCGCCGGACATGCCCATGTGGCAGTTCTCGAACGAGCACCACAAGCCGTCGTTGATCAGCGAGTCGACGACCTTGCCGTCCCCCATTCGGAGTCCTTCACGGACGCGGGGCAACAGGTAGGGCGCGTTGCTCATCGATTCCATTCCGCCGGCGACTGCGATGTCGATGTCGCCGGTCGCGATGCCCTGAGCCGCGAGCATGACGGCTTTCAGTCCCGACCCGCACACCTTGTTAATCGTCAGCGCGGCAACATGGTCGGAGAGGCCGCCGTTGAGCGCCGCCTGGCGCGCCGGATTCTGTCCGTTGCCGGCCTGGATGACGTTGCCCATGATGCACTCGTCGACCGTCGCGGGATCGATTCCCGAGCGCCGCACCGCTTCGCGCACGACTTGGGCGCCGAGCTCGGTGGCGGGGAAATCCTTCAGCACGCCAAGAAACCGGCCTGTTGGCGTGCGGACGGCCGAGATGATGACGGATTCACGGGTGTTCATGGGTGCCGCCGGTTCCGCCTGTGGTCTGGTTCCTGCTCGATGCGGAGTTTCGTGACCGACTGCGGTCCCAGGAAGTGTTGAAGGCGCGAGAGCACCATGCCGCGGGCGCGGTTGATTTCGAGCGTCCATCGCGGATCGCTCGATCGCACCGTCAGCACGCCGTCCACCAGATCGACCGATGTCGACTTGGCGAGCGCCGGGCCCACGGCGAGTTGCCAGGCGAACGTCGTCCGCGCCGGCGACGGCGGCTGGCGGCGGACGATGTCCGCGATCACGCCCGCTGTCAACTGATGAATCGAGTGCACGTTTGCCCTCAGTGTACGACAACCAGCTATGATTGACCCTCTCATGTCCTTCATCCTGGCTTCGGCCTCGCTGCGTCGGGCAGAGCTCCTCACCGCCGCCGGTTTTCTCTTCGAGATCGTTCCGGCAGACGTTGACGAAACACCTCTGACCGGCGAGCCGGCGAGAACCTATGCGCTTCGTGTCGCGAGGGCAAAGGCCGAAGAGGTCTCGCGGCGATTGTCACCCGACCGGATCATCCTTGCTGCAGACACGGTCGTCGTCGCTGGCCAGCGGCTGATGGGGAAGCCCGTCGATGCGAAGGACGCCGAATCGATGCTCAAGGCGTTGTCGGGGGTTCCGCATCAGGTTCATACCGCTGTGGTCGTCCGGAGCCCCGCCGAGCATTCGGAGGAAGTCGTCACGACCGAGGTCCGATTCAACCGCCTGAGCGACGCAGAGATTGGCTGGTATCTCTCGACGGGTGAGTTTGAGGGTAAGGCCGGTGGGTACGGCATCCAGGGCCGTGCCGCGCGATTTATCGATGGGATCGACGGTTCCTGGTCAAATGTCGTCGGACTGCCGATCGCGACGGTCTACCGGCTGTTGTCTCAGGTCGGAGGGCTGGGGTCAGGCCGTGAATCGTGAATTGGGGCCAGGCCCCGCCCGATTGACCGCATTGAGCGGTAAACGGTATTCTGAGCGTGAGTTAGGTCGACTCCCAAGCTGAACGAAGAGCTGAACCATGAAAGCAAAGACCATTAAAGTCGTTGCGACAGCTGCTGTCCTCGTGGCCGCGTTGTCCGGGTTGATGTATACGACGCTCAGCGAGGGGACGGAATACTACAAGCACGTCGACGAAGTGATGACCGATCCGACAGCGTGGCACGGCAAGCGAATGAGCCTCCATGGTTTCGTCGTCGAAAAATCGATCTTCGCCAAACCCGACACGCTCGAGTACCGATTCGAGATTCAGAGCAACGGCAAGGTCATCCCGGCGCGCTACACCGGCGTGATGCCCGACACCTTCAAGGACGGCTCCGAGGTCGTGTTGAAAGGAAAGCTGGGTCCGCACGGTTTCGACGTGTCACCGAACGGCGTGATGGCCAAATGCCCGTCGAAGTACGAAGCCAAGGGTCCCGGTACGCCCGGCGTCTGACGCCGAACGCACCACAATGGCGCGGTCTCCGCGCTCGCGACTGAGTAGAACCGCAGGCACCCCAACCATGCCGGCACTCGGTACTTTCATTCTTCTCACAGCCTTCGTCACCTGCGCCTACGCGATTGCGGCGTCTGTCGCCGGTGCGCGTCGTCGCTCCACTCGACTCGTCGAGAGTGGGATCGGCGCGTTCTACTTTCTGGCCGCGCTGATGATTGTCGCCTCGGCGGTGCTCATCCACGCGTTCGTGACCGGTGATTACTCGATCAAGTACGTGCAGCGCTACTCCGACACCGCGCTGCCGCTGGCCTACAAGATCGCGTCGTATTGGGGCGGACTCGACGGTTCGATCATGTTCTGGGTCTCGCTGCTGTCGGTCTTCGGGTCAGTAGCGATCTACACGAACCGCGACCGCCATCGCGAATTGATTCCCTACGTCGTTTCGGTCATCGCCGCCACGGAGATGTTCTTCATCTTCCTGATGGTCATCCACAAGAACCCGTTCTCGACGTTCTTGACGACGCCGCCGGTGGACGGCGCTGGCCTGACACCGCTGCTCCAGAATTTCTACATGGCCATCCACCCGCCGTCGATGTACGTCGGCTTCGTGTCGATGACCATCCCGTTTGCCTTTGGCATCGCCGCGCTCGTGACCGGGCACCTCGACGATGCCTGGCTGAGGGCGGTGCGCCGCTGGACGATGATTGGCTGGCTGTTTCTCTCGTTCGGGCTGACGCTCGGGATGCTGTGGGCCTACGAGGAACTCGGCTGGGGCGGCTACTGGATGTGGGATCCGGTTGAAAACGCCGGGCTCCTCCCATGGTTCACGGCAACGGCGTTTCTCCACAGCATACGCGTCCAGGAGCAGCGCGGGATGCTGCGGGTGTGGAACGTCACGCTGGTCATCGTCACGTTCTTTTTGACGATCTTCGGGACGTTCATGACCCGCTCGGGCGTCGTCCAGTCGGTCCACGCGTTCGGAGAGGATCGCGAGCTGGCGATGCTGTTCGCGATCTTCATGGTCCTCATCCTGACCTTCAGCTTTGGCTGGGTCATCCACCGTTTGCCGTTGCTGCGCGCGCGCCACGAGCTCGATTCATTCGTCTCTCGCGAGGCGGCGTTCCTCGCGAACAACTGGATCCTGCTCTTCTCGGCGTTCTTCGTGCTCTTCGCGACGATGTTCCCGACACTCAGTGAAGCGGTGACCGGCGAGCGGCTGACCGTTGGGGCGCCGTTCTTCAACCGCTGGATGCTGCCGATCGGCTTGATCCTGCTCACGCTAACCGGCATCGGCCCGTTGCTCGCGTGGCGCAAGTCAACGGTCTCGAATCTCGTTTACCAGTTGAAGTGGCCGGTCGTCGCCTTCGTCGTCACCGCGACGGCGCTCTTTGGCCTGGGGATACGCGTCTGGGCTTCGGGCATCTGCTTCGCGCTCTGCGCCATGGTCATGACGACCATCGTTCAGGAATTCGTGCGCGGCGCTCAAGTCCGCCGGGACGCCAGCGGCAGCGACATCTTCACCGCGCTCGTCGGTCTCGTCGGGCGATCGAAGCGTCGCTACGGCGGCTACATCGTTCATGTCGGCATCGTCCTGATCTTCCTCGGCTTCGCCGGCGAAGGATTCAAGAAAGAACAACAGGCGCTGCTCAAGCCCGGCGAGCAGGTGACCATCGGGTCGTTCACGGTTCGCCACGACGCGTTGCGGGTGACGACCGACGGCCAGAAGCAGATGGTCACCGGGCACGTCAGCGTGTTCGAGGACGGAAAGTCTCTAGGCACCATGACGCCGGCGAAGTGGTACTTCAACAAGCGCGAGCAGGAACCGACGACCGAAGTGGCCATCCGCCGCTCGCCGTCCGAGGATCTGTACATCGTCCTGGCCGGCTTTGACGCTTCGGCCCAGACCGGCACGTACACGGTGACCGTCAATCCGCTGGTCAACTGGATCTGGTTCGGCTTTGCGGTGATGGCGATCGGGACCGGCATTGCGCTCTTGCCCGAAAGCGCCTTTGCCTTCGCCGTCGCGAAGATTCCCGGAGGCGCGGCGACGACGGCGTTGCTACTACTGGTGTTGCTGCTGCCATCGACTGGCTTCGCGCAGGCCACGACCGCGCTTCTCGAGAAGAGCGAGCTGCGACGGCAAGTCGAAAACGACGTCATGTGCACGTGCGGCTGCCGCGCGCCCATGAACAACTGTCCAATGGGGCCGAGTTGCCACGGCCTCGAGGCACTGAACGCCAAGCTCGACACCTATTTCGCGCAGGGCCTGACCCGCGATCAGATTCGCCGCGCCCTCGTTGCCGACCACGGCGGACAGGACATCCTGACTGCACCGATTGATTCCGGTTTCAATCGGCTGGCGTGGATGTTCCCATACGTCGTTGGAATCGCCGGCGCGGGCGCGATTGCGCTCGCCGCCAAGCGATGGTCGCGGCACGACGCCGCGCCTCAGCCCGAGCACGCGGTGGCCGCCGACGGGGCTCTCAACGTGAGACTCGATGATGAGCTCCGCGACCTCGACTAGGGCCGCGGATTGCACGGATTACACGGATCTCGGAATGCATTCCTGGATAGCGAATGGCGTCTAGCGATGCTTCGACCGCCCGGGCGAGTGAGGTGCCAGCACGTCCGCCCGAGACGACGTCGACGTTCCGCCCTTCGCATTTTTTCGTCCTCGCCTCGCTCATTGCTGCAACGGCGGCGGTCGTCATGTCCCGGCAGTCCACTCCGGAACAGCTGGTCCTCATCAGCCTGACCATCGCCGCGGCCGGTCTCGCCGCGGCTGGCCTTTACCGCACGATGTCGCCCCTGGTCAGTGCCGGCTCTGCGGTCGCCAGCGAAGCGTTGTCGGAGCGAGGCCGGGCGGTACTGTCGCGTGAGAAAACGCTGGTACTCAGGGCGCTCAAGGATCTCGAGTTCGATCGGTCGATGGGAAAGGTGTCTCAGGCCGATTTCGAGGAGATGGCATCCCGCCTGCGCTCGCGGGCGATGTCGCTCATGAAGCAGCTCGACGACGACGCGAGCGGCTACAAGACGATCATCGAGCGCGAGCTCGGCGCGCGGTTGGCTGGCCGCACGGCAGCGCAGGCGATCGACCCACCGCCAGAGGCGGAGCCACCGCCCGCCGCCGTCGTCGCGGGGCTCTGCGCCTGTGGAACATCGAACGACAGCGATGCGATCTTCTGCAAACGGTGCGGCGCGAAGCTGACGGCGGACTAAGTGGCTGACGGCCATGTTTCACGATGGACACGATGACTCGATGAACACGAAGAAAACCTCTAGGAATCCATCGTGAACATCGTGTGCATCGTGCACATCGTGTTGTGCCGTAGTGTCGTGACGGCGTTTGTGAGACGGCTTCCGGTGCTGGGTCTGCTGCTCGCTGCGGCGCTACTGTCAGGCCCGCGGTCGGTCAGCGCCCAGATGGATCCGAAAGCGGTTGCCGGCATCCCTCTGCCGGTTGCTGACGTCGCGGTCGGCACCGTCGTCGTCCGTGTCATCAAGGGCGCGCTCGCCAACAACCTGCCGGAGCAACCGGTCGAGCTCGTCGGCGCGGGCGCGCCGCGAACGGTCAAGACGGACGCGAGCGGACGTGCCGAGTTCGCCGGGCTGCCTCCCGGCGCTCGGGTTTCGGCGGTTGCCACTGTCGCGGGCGAGCGCCTGCAATCGCAGGAGTTCGCCGTGCCGGCGAGCGGAGGCACGCGCCTGCTGCTGGTGGCGACCGAGGCCAACGCGCCGGCCACTCCCGCAGGAGATTCGCGCGCGGTCCCGGCCCAGGCTGGCACGGTGGTGCTCGGCGATCAATCACGTTTCGTGTTCGAGTTTGGCGACGGCAGCCTTTCAGTGTTCAACATTCTGCAGCTCGCGAATAGCGCGGCCGCGCCGGTGATGCCGCCGCGACCGGTCGTGTTCGAGCTGCCGGCTGGGGCGACGGGCGCAACCATCCTGAAAGACTCTTCACCGCAGGCGACGGTCGCGGGCAAGAAGATTTCGGTGGCCGGGCCGTTCGCGCCGGGTGTCACCAACATCCAGTTCGCCTACTCCATGCCGTACTCGGGCGGGAGTCTGGCGCTTGAACAGACGATGCCGGTTCCATTGGCCCGAGTGATTGTCCTCGCTCAGAAGGTGGGCGAGATGCGCCTGACGTCGCCGCAGATGACCGAACAGCGCGAAATGCCTGCCGAGGGGCAGATGTACGTCGTCGGTCAGGGGCCGGCCGTGGGCACGGGCGCGCGCCTGTCGTTCGAGTTCGACAACCTGCCTCACGAGCCGCTTTGGCCCCGCTCTCTGGCAGTCGCGATCGCGGTCGGGATCCTCGCGGCTGGCGTTTGGGGAAGCCTGCGCGCTCGGACCGCCACGTCCGGTCAGGACCGCCTGGAGAAGCGCCGGAGCCAGCTCTTCGACCAGCTGACGGCTCTCGAGGAGCAGCAGCGCGCCGGCCGAGTCGACGCGGCAGTCTATGCGTCGCGGCGCGCCGAGCTCGTCGCCGCGCTCGAGCGCGTCTACGCGGAGATCGATCGTCAGGCCGCGTGATTGCGCGCGCGCATGGATTTCGCCTCCCTCAGCTTCACCGACGTTTCCCGCAGTTACGGCCGGCGTTGGGCGCTCAACCGCGTGTCGCTTCGCTGCGAGAGTGGCGAGATCGTGGCGCTCATTGGTCCAAACGGCGCCGGCAAGTCGACGTTGCTCGCCATCGCTGCGACGCTCATCTCGCCCTCGGGCGGCTCGGTCCGCTACGGTGAACACGACGCGCGGGCGATGCCGGGCCTGCGGCGGCGGATTGGTCTCGTCGGCCACGACCTCTACCTCTATCCTGATCTCACTGCTGCCGAGAACCTCACGTTCTACGGCCGACTACACCGGGTCGCCGATGTTGCGCGGCGCGTCGACGCCGCCCTCGAGCGCGCGCACCTGACGGCGCGGCGAGACGACGCCGTGCAGGGCTTCTCGCGAGGGATGCGGCAGCGGCTGACGCTCGAGCGCGCGCTGCTGCACGATCCGCGGCTGGTGCTGCTCGACGAACCGTTTACTGGTCTGGATGACGCCGCCTCGTCGTCGCTGGTTGCACGGCTCGGGGAATTGCGCGCGCGCGGGTGCATTGTCCTCGTGGCGACGCACGACCTGGAGCTCATCGACGACGTGATCGATCGAGCGGTGCTGTTGCGCGATGGACGGCTGGTGGCGCTGCCAGCGACCGGCGGTTCGCTGAGAGAGCGTTACCGCCGGGCGAGTGGGTCGCCTTCTTCGTAGTGTCCGGCTTTAGCCGGACTCTCAAGGTCCGGCTAAAGCCGGACTCTCCGTGTGTATGAGATAAGGACTCAATGCAGCTGCTCGAAGCCGTCTGGCTCATCATGCGCAAGGACCTGCTGATTGAATTCCGCAGCCGTGAGATCGTCTACACGACGTTGTTCTTCGCGGTGTCGGTCATGCTGGTGTTCTCGTTCAGCTTCGTCCGTGAAGGCATCGCCGTCGAAGGCGCGGCGGGCGGGATCCTCTGGGTGGCGATCGCGTTCTCAGGGACGCTTGCGCTGGGCCGGGCATTCGAACGGGAGCGCCAGAACGAAACGCTCCGCGGACTCCTGATGTCTCCAGCCGAGCGCCCCGCTCTCTACCTGGGCAAGCTCACGGGTATTCTGATCCTGCTCGCCGCGGTCGAGGTCGTCGTCGTTCCGATGGTCGCGTTTCTGTTTCAGGCGCCGCTCTTTCGGTATCCTGCGATGATGGCAGGACTGCTCCTGACTGGCACGCTCGGATTCGCGGCTGTGGGCACGTTGTTCGCGGCGATGCTGGTGCGGACGCGCAGCCGCGACGTGCTGCTGCCGATCCTTCTGTATCCGATTACCGTGCCGGTCATCATCGCCGGAGTGCGCGGTACCGCCGCGTTGCTGCAGCCAGATGTCGACTTGCCCATGGCGCGGGCGTGGCTTTCGATGCTCGTGTTTTTCGATATCGTGTTCGTGACGCTTGCGCTGTGGACGTTTGAGGCGGTGATGACAGAATAGGGGCCAAGGCGGCTTAGGGCTTAGGGCTCAAGGCTCAGGCGAGATCTTCGAGTAAGTGGTCGAAGGTTTTGCTTGAGCCCTGAGCCCTGAGCCCTGAGCCAGACACAACCACATGCATACCGTCTTCCTCCCCCTCGCCCTCCTCACCGCCGCGATGTTTGCCATCGCGCCGTGGCTCATCGTTGGCGCGCCGTATGAGTCGTCGATGGGACTCGTGCAGAAGATCTTCTACTTCCACTTCTCAGCCTGGATGGGGATGTTCGCCGCGACGGCGGTGTGCGGCATCGCTTCGGCACGAGTGCTATTCACGAGGCGGAAGGACGCTGACATCGCGGTGGTCGCCGCAGCCGAGCTCGTGGTGGTATTCGGACTGATTGGACTCATCACGGGACCGTTGTGGGGGCGCAAGGCGTGGGGCGTCTGGTGGTCGTGGGACGCGCGGGGGACGTCGACGCTGGTGCTCTGGCTGATTTTCGTGTCAACCCTGATGCTTCGGCGTTTCGGTGGGCCAGGCTCAGAGCGTTTGTCGGCGGCAGTCGGGTTGTTCGGGCTGTTCAACGTCCCATTTGTGTACTGGTCGGTCAATCTCTGGCGGACGCTCCACCCCAAGACGTCAGTCGTCCCGACGCTTCCGGTGTCGATGGGCGTGCCACTCTGGTTCTCGACAGTAGCATTCATCGGCCTGTTCACGTTGTTGTTCGCGATGCGGACGCGGCTCGAGCGGCGTCGAGTCGAGCTCGATTCACTTCATCTGGCGCTTGACGACTGACCACGGATAGCGGCCACGGACAAACAGCCACGGATCACACGGATCACACGGATTCGAAAATGAACAGCATCAAAAAAGTTCGGCAGCTAGTGCTCATTATCGTCGTCCTCGTTACGTGCTGGGGCGCGGCGCCGGCAGTCGCCCAGGCCCAGCCACCACCGAGCCCGGCACAGGAAGGGTTCGTGCCGATCGATCAAATCCAGCAGAAAGAGCAGCTGCCAGCAGCGCCGCTGGTCATGGCGGTGTACGCGGCGGCATGGCTGGTGATCTTCGGGTATGTGTGGTCGATCTGGCGTCGCCTGAGTCAGGTCGAGCAGGAGATGGCGAGTCTCACCCAGCGGGTGCCAGGAGCGAACCGCCGGTGATCGGCAACATGACGGCGGCGCATTTCATCTTCATCCCCGCGGTGTTGCTGATTGGCATCGTGATCGGATGGGTGCTCGGCTCACGCGCCGCGGCGGACGCCTACGCGATGGAGCTCAAGAGGCGAGAAGAGCGGGCGGGTAGGAAGTAGCCAGGAGCTAGTCTTCCACCGACTGCCCGAACCCTGAATGATGAACCCTGAACCCTGAACCCTGAACCAGTTACCGCCCCACCGCCAATCGATTCGCCAGGCTCGCCGGCAACCCGGCACTCAGGATGCGCTGCTGAGCGGCATCGACCGGATAGACGATGCGCTTGAGGGTCAGCGAAAGCGCGTGAGAGTCGTAGATCCCGTACGCGGCTCGAGGGTCGCCGTCACGAGGCTGCCCGACGGACCCGGCATTGATCAGATAGCGGGCGTCCGGCCGGAGGGCGACCGTCGTTTCCTCGTCGGCCTGCGGGACGAACCCGTCGAACGATTCATTCTCGTAGTGAAAGACGACCGGAAGGTGGGTGTGCGCGAAGATGCAGAGCGGACGGACGCTGGCACTGAGCGCCCGCAGCGCATCTTCACCATCGAAAATGTAGTGGTCCTCGTCAAACGGCGAGCCGTGGCAAATCTCGAGGTGCTCGTCGATGGCCTCCGGGCCAGCCGGAAGTTCCTTGAGGTACTGGCGGTTGTCGACTGTGAGCGTCTCGTGTGTCCAGACGGCGGCCAGGCGCGCGACCTGGTTGAAGTTGCTCCCATCTTCGATGCCGCACGCCGCCTTGTCGTGGTTGCCGCGGATGACCGCAACTGGATCCAGGCCGCGGATGCGGTCGACCACCTCATTCGGCGCCGCACCATAGCCGACGAGGTCTCCGAGCACGAGCAGGTGATCCCAGTTGCGCTCCGCGTCCAGCACGGCGGTGAGCGCTTCGATGTTCGCGTGAACGTCCGCAATGATCAGATAGCGCATCGGGGCTTACTGCCGGACGTGGTCCGCGATCTGCTCGGCGATGGCTTCGGCCGACGCGCCGCCGACATCGATTCGCACGTGCGCCTGCGCGTAGGCGACGCGCCGGGCGGCGAACAGTCGTTCCATCTGGACGCGGTCGGCCGCCAGCGGCCGTCTGCCGTCCGCAGGCAGCCGCGCGAAGACGACGTCGATCGGCACATCGAGCCAGACCGACAGCCCATCCAGATTGATCGCGCCGCGATTGTCGGGCTCGACGAAGGTGCCGCCGCCGGTGGCCACCACGACGTGACGCAACGGCAGCAGCACCTTGAGGATGTCCCTTTCCACGTTGCGGAAATACGATTCACCGGCCCGCGCGAAAATCTCGGCGACCGGACGCCGCTCCCGCGCCTCGATCAGCTCGTCAACGTCTTCTGCACGCCAGCCGAGCCGACTCGCCAGCGCATGTGCCACCGTCGTCTTGCCAGCAGCCATGAAGCCGACCAGATAGATCTTATCGGCGGTCACCGCGTCAGGCGCTCGAGCGCGTCGAAGAACCCCGGATACGATACGTCGACCGACGACGCGCCGAGAATCGTCGTTGGCTGGGCGGCACCTGTGGCCGCGACCGCGAAGGCCATCGCCAGCCGATGATCGTCAGCAGCGTCGACTGTGCCGCCTGCCAGCGGGCGTGACACCAGGCGGAAGCCGTCGGGATACTCCTCGACGGACGCCCCGAGCGCCTGCAGGCCGGTCGCCAGGCAGCTGATCCGGTCACTTTCCTTGACCCGCAGCTCTCCGGCGCCGTGGACGCGCATTTCCGCGCCGGCGGGCAGCATTGCCCCGAGTGCAGCCAGTGCCGGAATCTCGTCGATGACGCCTGGCACTTCGTCTGGTTCAATAACGAAGCTGGCTGGCGAGTCGTACATCACGCGGATTCGCCCGACCGGCTCGCCAGCGTCTTCATTGTCGATCTGGATCTCGACGCGCGCGCCTGCGCGACGAACGATCTCGAGCATGGCGATGCGGGTCGGATTCAGCCCCACCCCTTCGATCTCGATCTCGCCTCCCGGCGTGCCCGCGGCCAGGGCCATCCAGAACGCCGCACTCGACACGTCGCCCGGGACCACCAGCTCGCGCGCTTTGAGGCGTTGGCCGCCGGTGATTCGAATTGCCTCGCCCGCCTTCTCGACCCTCACGCCAAATTCATGAAGTGCGCGCTCCGTATGATCGCGTGTCGACACGGGCTCGAGAACAGTCGTTTCGCCGTCGGCCTGGAGACCAGCGAGAAGAACCGCGCTCTTGATCTGGGCGCT
This sequence comes from uncultured Acidobacteriota bacterium, assembly GCA_963773005.1. Lineage (GTDB taxonomy): Bacteria > Acidobacteriota > Vicinamibacteria > Vicinamibacterales > 2-12-FULL-66-21 > DATBJJ01. The sequence goes on along the minus strand of CAVYZR010000003.1, from coordinate 570,727 downwards.
CGGCACTTCTGGCCGATGCGTGATGCCGCGCAGCCGCGCGCCGTCGATCGTGAGCGGCGGCCGGCTGTCCTCCGATCCGATCGCCGCACCCATCTCGGTGAGCGGCCGGATGACGCGTCGCATCGGGCGGCGGTTGAGTGAGGCGTCGCCGCTCAGCACAGTGCGAAACTGGTGTGCGGCCACGATGCCCGACAGGAGCCGCATCGTGGTTCCGGAGTTGCCCGCGTCTAGTGCCGTTGGCGCGGCCGTGAGGCCTCTCAATCCGCGCCCTTCTATCTGAATGTCTCCGGGGCTGCCGTCCGAACGATCGGGTTCACGGCGCACCGTGACGCCAAGTGCCTGCAGGCAGCCGAGGGTCGAAAGGCAGTCGGCGCCAGTCAGGTAGCCGCGGATGGTCGACCGACCGTCGGCGAGCGCCGCCAGCATGGCGTACCGGTGGGAGATGGACTTGTCGCCTGGCACTTGCACTCGGCCGGCCACTCGTGCCGCGGGCTTCACATGGGCCACGTCGGCTGGCGCGTGAGGCATGTTCCGCACTATAACATTGGCCCCAACCCCGATTCCCATTCCCGGGCGAATCCGGTTTAGAATAAAAGCACCAAGCGTGCACGTTCAGGCCGCCGACTCCATCGTCCAAGCCGCGTCCGGAATTCTCGGCGCCGGTGCCGCCGCCCCCGCATGCTGACACGCGGCGGTACGGTCAAGCTCCAGCTACACAGCAACTTCGACATGCTGGACTTCGTCCAGTTGGTCAGCGACCGCATGGCCCACCTTGGCGGGCTGGATGATGATGCCGTCCACTGGATCGGCGTCGCCGTCCGCGAATCGGTGATCAATGCGATGAAGCACGGCAATCGCGAGGACGCGCAGAAACTCGTCACCGTCGAGTTCACGTTTGCGCCGACCGCTCAGCCGAGCGAGCTCATCGTTCGCGTCCTCGATCAGGGCGAGGGATTCGATCCCGGAGAAATCGCCGATCCGCTGGCTCCGGAGAATCTGCTCAAGGCGAGCGGGCGGGGCATCTTCTTCATGCGCAGCTTCATGGACGACGTCACGCTCCGGCGCGGCGACGAGGGCGGGATGGAAGTGCGCATGGTCAAAAAGCTCTCGTCCGGTGGCTGACGTTCCGCAGCCGCTCCTGCTGGCGACGGCCGTCGAGGCGGTCATGCGTGCCGGCGAAGTGCAGCTGGCGCACTTCGGGCGCGAGTTCCGAGTCGACAAGAAGGGCGTCATCGATCTGGTCACCGAGATCGATATCGAGATCGAGCGCGGTTTCCGCGCGATGATTGCCGAGCGATTTCCCGATCACGCGGTCCTTGGCGAGGAGTTCGGGGCCGGCGACTCCACCGGTCGCATCCCGGCCCTCTGCTGGGTGTTCGATCCGATCGACGGCACCACTAATTACGCGCACGGTCTGCCGATCTTCTGTTCGTCGCTGGCGTTCGAGGTCGACGGCCAGCCGGTCGTCGCCGCCATCTACGATCCGACGCGGCGTGAGCTGTTCACGGCCGAGCGTGGGCAGGGCGCCTGGCTGAACGGGGCGCCGCTGCGAGTCTCCTCCGCCGAATCACTCATCAACTCGCTGCTCGTCACCGGGTTCCATTACGACGTGCAGAAAGATCCCGGCGAAGTCATCGAGCTCTTCGCCTCGTTCATCAGCCGTTCACGCGCCGTCCGTCGACTGGGCTCGGCCGCCCTCGACCTCTGCTACGTGGCGGCCGGGCGCTTCGATGGATTCTGGGAACGCAAGCTGCAGCCATGGGACGTCGCGGCAGGCGCACTCATCGTCGCCGAGGCTGGCGGACAGGTGACAGCAATGTCCGGCGGCCCGTACGGATCGCGCGAGGGCAGCGTCCTTGCGTCCAATGGCCTGATTCACGCCCAGATGCTCGAGACGATTGCCGCCATTTGAGGCTCGCCCGGGGTTCGATCGCCATTTTCAACTGGACGTAGAAAATCGAGATCTGACCCCTCGAGATGTCCCGAGTGACACCCAGACATGACACCTTCGGCACGGCCTTTGGGTGCGGCAGGACCCGTCCGGCCCCTGTCGCTCGAAGCTCGTAAGGCGTTTTCAGGATTTTGTTTGAGCGTGGGAGCGGGCAGGGCCCTCCATGGGATGGCACTTTTCATGCTCAGGCAATGGACGAGACGCCGTCCCGGCCGTGTGGTCCGGTTCGGCATACGGAGACCTGTCATGATGAATCGCTACTGGCTGAATCGCGTGAAGAGCTCGAGCCTGGGCCTTATCGCCGGAGTCACGCTGATCGTCGCGGGGCTGCCATCGCCCGCAAGCGCGCAGATCGTCCAGGTATCCCGCGGCGACGCGCGAAACTCGGTGGGCTTCAACTTCGGTTACTTCGCGGTTCGGGGTGAAGACGTGCGCGTCGACGACGACGTGTTGCTCGCCAACCTCGACGACCTCGCCTTCGAGATTGGCGACTTCAGCGGGTTTTCGTTCGGCGGCGAATGGCTCTACGGGATCGGAGACTTCCTCGAAGCCGGTGTTGGCGTCAGCTACTACCAGAAAGAGGTTCCAAGCCTGTATCGCGACTTCGTAGACGTCGACGGCACCGAGATTTTGCAGGACCTGAAGCTGCGTGTCCTGCCGATCACCGCCACTGTGCGCTTCCTTCCGATCGGCCGCGCCGCACCGGTTCAGCCATACGTCGGCGCAGGCATTGGGTTCTTCACCTGGCGCTACACCGAATCCGGAGAATTCGTCGACTTCTCCGACGGCACCATTTTCCGCGATCGGTACTCGGCAGACGGCACCGCCATCGGTCCGGTGGTGCTCGGCGGCGTCCGTTTCCCGATTGGCGACGCGATGACGACCGGCGTGGAGTTCCGCTGGCAGAAGGCCGAAGGGGACACCGATCCAGCCGAGAGCCGTCTGATCGCGCCGAAAATTGACCTCGGTGGCTGGACGACCAGCTGGAACCTGCACTTCAGGTTCTGAACCTTATTCAAGGCGTAGCCCGGTACAGGGCTACGCCGCCTCCCTCGGCGACTCGTTCAAAGCCCTTCAGGAAACCGGCGAACTGTTTCGATCGTTGGTAGACGGCGTCTCCGCCTTCAGCACGTTCCTCGACCGCCACCCACTTCACGTACGCGGCAGGTCCGTACTGTATGGCGGATACCCAGATCTCGCCATTGCCTTCCTGCAGAAAATCGTGGATGTCGAATCCTTCGCCTGACAGGTCGTGCATGTAGTGCGCGAGCGATCCCATGCTCATCATGATCGGGTGCCCATCGTAGTGGGTGCGCAAGTAGGCGGTGACCGCGCGGCGGCCCACCATGTTCTGCGCATCGCGCTGTGACTCGACGATGACCGGCGCCGTCCGATCGAGCGGTGAGACCTGCCAGAGAGTCGCTGCCACGGCGACGATTGCGGCACCGGCTCGCAGAACGCGCGGAAGCAAGCTGATGCCGGCGCCGACGAGCGCCGCGCACGCGACGACGAGCGGTACCCCATAGCGGATGCGGAATGGGTGGCCCTCGAAGTATGCGTACCAGGGCAGGGCCGCTGCGCCCACCAGCGCCAGAACGAGCACCACCGACGCGAGCGAGCGCGATCGCGCAAAGGTCCACGCGATCAACGCTGCGCCGCCGTACGCCGGCCACACCAGAGCCGGACCCGAGAGTCGATAGACACCTTCTCGTACCTGATCCCAAGCCAGCAATGGCTGGCCGATCGCATCGTTCTCCGCAACAAAGAACCCTGCGCTGACAAACCAGGCACCGACCGTCCATCGGCTGTTGAGCAGGAAGAGCGCAATCGCGACCGCCGGGTATGCCACCAGCCGGGCGATCGCCATCGTCGCCGCGCGGGGAGTCGTGCCGCGTCTTAGAAGAACCGCAAACGCGAGAGCGAGCAGCGCGGCACACACCGGCCAGGCCTCGTAGCGCGTCATGCATGCCGCCGCGACAGCCAGCCCGGCCGCCTTGGGCCAATCCGGCGCGCCACGATCGACCCAGTCTGCGACCAGCGCCACGGCGACGAGCGTCGTGCCGAAAAGCAATGGCTCGGTCATCGGCGTGCTCTGCAGGTAAAGGACGTTTGGGTTCACCAGGAGTAGTGTCGCGGCTGCCGCGCCCGCCGCGATCGAGCCGGTCCGCTGGATGATGAACGAGGCCAGCGCCCACGCGCCAGCCGCCATCGATACTACCGATATCGCGATCGCCGACGCGCCGGATCGGTACCACGCGTCTACCTGCACCGGGACCATGTTCAGGAGATGCGGGAAGGGAAGCCAGACGGCGCCAACCTGCTGCCATCCAGGCATCAGGCTGTCGAGGATACGGCGCGCCACGACGAGATGCGCGCGCGCGTCGTAGTGGCTCAGCGCCAGGCCGGCGCGAGCGTAGTACACGGCTGCGGCGCTGCCAGCAAGAAGCGTGGCCGCCGCGATCACCGGTGGCGCCCAGCGCGCCATGTGTTTGCTGACGTCCGGCTGAGGCCGGACACTACGAAGCCAGGCTGTGCGACCGCCGTCGTGGTGACTGGCTTCAGCCGGACCGTTGTAGTGGTGTCCGGCTTCAGCCGGACCAACACGCGCCGTCGTGGCTGAATCGTGCTTCGTGGTGGCCAGAGCGCTTCTAGTCTACACTTTGGGACAATGGCGGGTTTCGTAGAGTGGATCAAGGCCTTTGCGGTTTCCCTCGGCGGCCCCGGGTTGTTCATCATCGCGTTTCTCGATTCGTCTTTTCTCTCGTTCCCCGAAGTCAACGATCTCCTGATCATCTGGCTGACGACGCAGCACAAAGAGCGGATGGTCTACTACGCGCTGATGACCACACTCGGGTCCGTCAGCGGCTGCCTGGCGCTGTACGCGCTCGCGCGTAAGGGTGGCGAAGCGTTTCTCCTCAAGCGCTTCAACCCGCAGTACGTCGAGCGCGCAATGGCGACCTTTCGGCGTTACGGCCTGCTCGCGATCCTCGTCCCCTCGATTCTTCCACCGCCAACACCCTTCAAGATTTTCGTGCTCGCGGCTGGGGTCGCCAAGGTCCGGCCGGTCGATTTCATACTGGCGATCGCCATCGGCCGAGGCTTTCGGTATTTCGGTGAGGGCCTGCTCGCTGTCTATTACGGCGATCAGGCCGCGGACTTCCTGCGACAGAACGCCAGAACGGTCGCGCTGGTCATCGCCCTGGCGGTCGTCGTCGGCAGCGTCGGCTGGATCCTCTGGCAGCGTCGCAACGAGCGCCCAGCGGTTTGACGATTGGGCCAGAAGGCCTGTATAATCAACCGTTTATCAGTTATCAATGCAGCCCGACATCTCGGTTGTCGTTCCGATGAAGAACGAAGCGCCCAATGTGGAACAGCTCTACGCCGAGCTGACCGCGGCGCTCGAGGCCGGCGGCCGCCCGTACGAGATCCTGATCATCGACGACGGGAGCACCGATGACACTTTCGCTCGGCTCGCCGAGCGGCAGACCTCGGATGCCAGACTCCGGGTGATTCGCTTCCGCCGGAATTTCGGCCAGACTGCCGCCTTTGCCGCAGGCTTTGCCCACGCCCGCGGGCGCTACATCGTCACGATGGACGGCGATCTGCAGAACGATCCGCGCGACATCCTTGCGATGGTGGCCAAGCTCGAGCAGCATCCGGCGGACATCATCGCGGGATGGCGCAAGGATCGAAAGGACAAGTTCTTCAGTCGCCGTCTACCTTCGATGGTCGCCAATCGCATCATCTCGAAGGCCACCGGCGTGAAGCTGCACGACTACGGGTGCTCGCTCAAGGTCTTTCGAGCGGAGGTCGTCAAGCCGATGAAGCTCTACGGCGAAATGCACCGGTTCCTGCCGGCGATCGCCAGCGAGTTTGGCGTGACCACGGTTGAGACAGTTGTCAACCATCGGCCGAGACAGCACGGCGCGTCGAAGTACGGCATCTCGCGCACGATACGCGTCATCCTCGACCTGCTGACGGTCAAGTTCCTGATCAGCTACCGCACGCGGCCGGTGCAGATCTTCGGGCTTTGGGGGCTGCTCATGGGGCTCGTCGGTGCCGTGATCCTCGCGTGGCTCGTCTATGTCCGGTTGACGACGACGCAGGGCATTGCCGATCGGCCGATCCTGCTCCTCGGCATCCTGTTGATCTTTACGGGCGTTCAGTTAGTGACGCTCGGCCTGCTCGCCGAGATGCAGGCCCGGACCTATCACGAGTCGCAGGACAAGCCGACCTACGTCATCCGGGAAATCCGCCAGAGCGAGCCCCGCCAGATCGCCGGAATTGCTGCCACGACCAATGTCTCGAGCGCTGCAGGCCTGGCGGGAGACGACGAAGCCCGTGTCAATATCAAGCGGTTCAACTGAGCCGCGGGGCGAAGCCACGGGCGGATTGGGCAAGATCCCTGGCGCGGCGGATGCCCGGATCACCGACATCCAGCGCGAGTTCGGTGCCGGCCGCTCGCGGCGCGAGCGCTATGCCGACCTTGTCGTCGGCCAGCCCGGTCTCTGGGCACTCGTGAAATACGAAGTCGTGCTGCTGCTGTCGGCCTGGGTGCCGGGAGCGCTCGGTCTGTTTCTGCGTTCGAAGCTCTATCCGTTGATTCTCGGTCGCGTGGGCAGGAACGTCGCCTTCGGCTGCAATGTCGTGCTGCGGCATCCCCACAAGATCGACATCGACGACAACGTCGTTATCGACGACCAGTGCTGTCTGGACGCGAAGGGCACGACCAACCGAGGCATTTCGATCAAACGCGGTGTGTTCATTGGCCGCAACACGATCCTGAGCTGTAAGAACGGCGACATCGTGCTCGACGAAGACGCCAACGTCGGCTTCAACGTCGAAGTGTTTTCGGCTGCAACGGTGAGGGTTGGCAAGAAGGTGCTGATCGCCGCCTATACGTATCTCGTCGGCGGCGATCATCTGTACGACCGGGTGGACGTGCCGGTCCTCGACCAGGGGCGGACCGCGCGCGGCATCGACGTTGGCGACAACGTCTGGCTGGGAGCCCACGTCGTCGTGGCCGACGGCGTTCGTATCGGGCGGGACGCCGTCGTCGGTGCAGGCGCTGTGGTGACGTCCGACGTGCCGGAGTTTCATGTTGCCGCTGGCGTGCCCGCGCGCGTCATTCGTGATCGGCGCGGGGCGGACTCAGGGAATAGCCCATAGTCTCCGCCTTCTACGACCGAGCAGACGAGCAGTGTCAGCAGTGCATACGCGGAACGCGCCGACGGCCATGTTGCACGATGGACACGATGACTCGATGAACACGATGAGAATCTCCCAGGAAATTCATCGTGTGCATCGTGCCATCGTGCGCATCGTGTGCGATCGTTCGGGACGGCGATCGTAAGGACGGCTCCATACACCATGTGCGGGATTGTCGGGATTGTCGAGCGGGATCTCACTCGGCCTGTGGCCGAGATCGACGTGCAGCGGATGGTCCGGACCCTGAACCATCGGGGTCCCGACGACGAAGGCAGCGTTCTCCTGCCAGGCGTCGGCCTCGCCATGCGCCGGCTCGCCATCGTCGACATTGCCGGCGGCCAGCAGCCGTTCGCCAACGAGGACGGCTCGATGCAGGTCGTCGCCAACGGCGAGATCTACAACTTCAATCAAGTCAAGGATGCGCTCGCCGCGCGCGGGCACCGGTTCCGCTCGCGTTCGGACGTCGAGGTCCTCGTCCATGCCTACGAGGAATACGGCGAGGCGTTTCTCCAGAAGATTCACGGGATGTTCGCGCTGGCGCTGTGGGACGGCCGCCGCCGCGCGCTCATCGCCGCTCGAGATCGGGCTGGTGAAAAGCCGCTGTACTACACGGTGACGCCCGAAGGATTGCGGCTCGCGTCGGAAATCAAGGCGCTGCTGTCGCGGCCCGAGGTCGATCGGACCCTCGATCACGAGGCGCTCGATGAGTTCCTGACCTACGAGTACGTGATCGCGCCGCGAACGATCTTCAAGGCCATTCACAAACTGCCGCCGGCGCACTACCTCGTCTACATGGACGGTCAGCTCAGCGTCAAGCGCTACTGGGATGCCGCTGACGTCGAGGTGCGGGCCTGGTCGGTTGATGCAGCGGCCGACGCGCTCAAGGAAACGCTGGGCGCCGCGGTGCGCAGCCAGATGATGTCCGACGTGCCTATTGGTCTCTTTCTCTCCGGCGGCATCGATTCGAGCGCGGTCGGCATCATGCTGCGCGACGCGCAGGGAAGCTCCACGGTATCGAGCTTCAGCATGGGCTTTGACGACGGCAGCTACAACGAATTGCCGTACGCGCGGGAAGTCGCTCGGTTGTGTGGGACCGCGCATCACGAAGGGACTGTGACGCCAGACGTCGCATCACTCTTCGACCGCCTGGTAGTCCATCTCGACGAACCGTTTGCCGATGTGTCGCTTTTCCCGACGTTTCTGGTCTCCCAGATGGCGCGGGAGCACGTCAAGGTTGTGCTGACGGGGGACGGCGGTGATGAGCTGTTCGGGGGATATGACGCCTATCAAGCGGAGGCGTTGGCGGGGAAGTGGGCCGGCCTGATGCCGGAGGCCGCCACACGGGCGGCAGACGCGGTGCTGGCGCTCGTTCCGCCGACCGACAAGAAAAAGGGCCTGGTCAACAAGGCACGCCGGTTCGTTGATGGCCTGGCGCATGCGCCGGCGTCGATCGCGCAGTATCGCTGGATGACGTTTCTTGGCGCGGACGCCAAGGCGCGTCTGTATACGTCCGCGTTCCGAGGCGCGCTCGCGTCCGCCGATGTCTATCGCCCGGTCAGGGAAGCGCTGGCCCGAATCGGCAACGACGATCTGTTGAACCGGCAGCTGTACGCCGACCTGTCGATCTATCTCGCCGACGACATCCTGGTGAAGGTCGATCGGATGAGTATGGCGACCTCGCTCGAGACGCGCGCGCCGTTTCTGGACGCGAGGGTGATGGAGCTGGCGTTCTCGATGCCCGGCGATCTGAAGATTCGTGGTGGCACGCGCAAGTTCATCCTCAAGCAGGCGCTGCGCGGCTTGGTGCCCGATCGAATTCTCGACCGTAAGAAGGAAGGCTTCAGCATTCCGATGAAGCAGTGGTTGAAGCGGGAGCTCAAGCCGCTGATGGAGCGCCTGCTCGCGCCGGAGCGGCTCACCGCGCGCGGACTAATCGAGCCGGCCGAGGTGCGCCGGCTCATCGACGAGCATTGTGCCGGACGTGCCAACCACGCGCATGTGCTGTTCAGTCTGATGGTCTTCGAGCGGTGGGCCGAGGAATTCGCGCTGTGACGAGGCGAGCCGGATGGCGGCACCTCCTCGTGGTTGCAGTGGCCGGATGGCTGGGCGCGTGCGGCAGCACGCCGAATGCGCCGGCGCCCATCCCACTGACGATCACGTGCCCGGCCAACATGACCGTGCAGTCGCCTGACGGGAACGCTGTGACGGCGACGTTCGAGGCGCCGCGAACGTCCGGGGGCACCGCGCCGATCACGTCTACCTGCACACCGCAGAACGGCAGCCAGTTCCCCGTCGGAACGGCGGCGGTTGCCTGCGAAGCCAGGGATTCACGCAGTCAAGCCGCGACGTGTGGCTTTTCGGTGATGGTGCAGGGGCCTCCGCAGCTGACCGCTAACAAGTACCTGGCGTTTGGCGACAGCCTGACCTACGGCGTGATCTCGCCCGCGGTGTCGCTGCTCATCGCCTCAGTGCCCGACTCGTATCCGACTGGGCTGCAGAGTCGCCTCGTGTCGCGTTACCGCCAGCAGATGCCGGTCGTGCTGAACGACGGCAACCCGGGCGAACTGGCGTCTGGCACGGGCGTGCAACGATTCAGGGGCGAGTTGCTGCAGCATCGGCCTGAGGTCGTGCTGCTCATGGAGGGCACCAACGACCTGCTCAACGGGCAGAACGGCGCCAACGCCGCGATCAACTCCTTGCGGGCGATGATTGGCGAGGCGCGGAGCCAGGGCGTCCGCGTCGCGCTCGCAACCATCCCACCGCAACGGCCGGGCGGGCGACGCGACGCCGTGGCCAAGAGCATTCCGGCCTTCAACGACCGGGTGCGATCGCTGGCAGCCGCGGAAGGGACCGACCTGGTCGAAGTCTTCGACGGCATGAAAGACGATCTGAGCTACATCGGTGTCGACGACCTTCATCCGACCGTGCGCGGATACGATGCCATGGCGACGATCTACTTCGACGCAATCCAACGGATCTACGAATCGAAGCCGGCAGTCGGCAGGTTCCGGCGCTGATGGAACAGGCGGCACCAGAGCGACGATTCGAAGAGCGCGACGACTACGGGAATTACGAAGCCAATCTTCGATTCCTGCGCGAGGCCGGTCTCGCACCGGGCGCCGGCCCGCTCCTCGAGATCGGCAGCGGCAAGGGTCGGATGCTCGACCTATTGCGGCGCGAGGGCTACGACGCGCGTGGCGTCGAGGTCAATGCCGCGATGATCGACGAGAGCCGCCGGTTGTTTGGCGATCTGCCGATTCAGAAGGTCGACGGCGCGGCGCTCCCGTTTGGCGACGGGGCGTTCGCAACCGTCGTGAGTTTCGATGTGTTCGAACACATTCCCGACAGCGACGCGCACTTGCACGAGGTCCGGCGCGTCTTGTCGCCGGGCGGGACCTATTTCCTGCAGACCCCAAACAAGTGGACCAACGTGGTCTTCGAAACGATTCGCTGGCGTAGCTTCACCGCGTTTCGCGTCGACCATTGCTCGTTACACAGCTACCGCGAGATCAAGCATCGCTTCGCGAAGCACGGGTTCGACACCGAGTTCTTCGATATCCCGGTCGTGACCGACTTCTTCCGGTGGAAGGTCCGCCGCTACCTGGGGTGGCCGGGCCTCGCGATGCTCAAAATCGCCAACCCCGATAAATTCCCCCTCGCGCTGAAGACGAACTTCTACGTCAAGGCCAGCCTCGCCGAGCCCCGATGAACATCAGCGATTCATCCAGCGATACCGCTGGCCTCACCACCCGCGTTCGCACCTACTGGAACGAGCGGATCCACGATCTGGAGATGACCACTCAGCCGGTCGGGACGCGGGCGTTTTTCGAGGAACTCGACGACTACCGGTTCGACAAGCTCGCCTATCTGCCCCAGGTGATCGACTTCGGTGGCTACAGGGGGAAACGTCTGGTCGAGGTCGGGTGCGGCGTCGGCACCGACCTCGTGCGGTTCGCCAAAGGCGGCGCGCGCGTCCTCGGCGTCGACCTGTCGGAAACAGCCGTCACGCTCGCCAGGCGGAACCTCGCTGTTCACGACGAGCGGGGCGCCGTCCTCGTTGCCGACGGGGGTGCGCTGCCGCTCCCCGACAACAGCCGGGACGTCGTCTACGCGCACGGCGTGCTGCAGTACGCGGCCGACCCTCGCCGCATCGTCGAGGAGGCGCTGCGCGTACTGGTACCTGGAGGCACGGCTATTTTCATGGTCTACAACCGTGTGTCGTGGCTGCACACGCTGTCGAAGCTGATGAAGGTGGAACTCGAGCACGAGGATGCCCCGGTGCTCCGGCTGTACTCGATCCCCGAGTTCCGCGACCTCATTCGGGGGTTTAGCGAGACGACACTCGTGCCGGAACGATTTCCAGTGAGGTCGCGCCTGCACAAGGGCTGGAAAGCCGTCGCCTATAACGGCGTGTTCGTGGGAGCCTTCAACGCACTTCCGCGACCGCTCGTCCGGCGGTTCGGATGGCACTTGATGGCGATTTGTCGGAAGTAGGCTCAGGGCTCAAGGCTCAGGCTCAAGCAAGAGCTCCGAGTAAGAGTCTAAGTTTTTGCCTGAGCCCTGAGCCCTGAGCCCTGAGCCCTGAGCCCTGAGCCTTGAGCCCTGAGCTCAGCGCGCAGCGGCCAGCGCTGCCTGATTGTGATACTTGCGCTTCTCAACAGCCGCGCGCACGAGGAACTTCGCGTAAGGCGCGACCTGCTTGATCGCCGCAACGTTCATCTGGCAGGGGCTGAGGCAGGTCGGGCACTTCTGGTCGCGGATATAGTCGCGGTGGGCCTGCCCGGCGGCGCTGAAGTAGAGTTCTTCCGGATCGGTCTCCTTGACGTTGCCGATGACGTCGCTATTCTCGCAGAAGAACAGCCCGCCGTCGGGATTCAGCATGATGCCCTGCGTCTGGAACGGGCAGGGCGCCAGACGGTGATAGCCGTTGGCGATCATGTCGGCATAGTGCATGTAGACGTAGTTCTGACCGTCGAGCACGGAATCCTTCCGGACGCGATCGAGGAAGAACTGGCGCATACGCTCTTCTTCCTCGCCAACGACACCGGCGGTGGCGGCAAGCTCCGTGTTGCCGAGCATCGGCTCCGTGAACCGGACCATGTTGAAGACGATGTCCAGGTCCTCACTCTTCGCCCATGCGAGGATGTTCTCCGCATCGTCGAGGTTCATGTGAAAGATGGTCGTCGAAATCCCGAAGTTGAAGGGGTGCTTCTTCTGCAGCTCCTTCATCGCGCGGATGGTCTCGTTGGCCTTTTCGAATCCCCGCTTCACCTGCCGCACCTGGTTGTGCATGTCGCCGACGCCGTCGATCGACACGCGCGTGCTGAAGATGATGTTCCGCTCGTGGCACATCTCGACGATCTTCGTGAGCATCGGGATGCCGCGATGGGGGGTGAGGCCGGTCGTGTTCAAACCAAACTTGCGCAGCCGTGGCAGCTTGTCCAGCATGACCCGGCAGATATCGACGAGGTCGTTACGCGTCGTCGGCTCGCCGCCTGAAACGTTGGCGTTCTCGATGTTCTTCCACAGACCTGAGCTGAACGCCTTCTCGATCTCGGCGAGCGACATGTCCGTCTTACGGTCGCCGCGCTTCCAGTTCCAACACATCTCGCAGCGCGCGTCGCAGACGAACGTGCAGTGGAAAATCAGAACCGTTGGGTGAATCGGGCGATGTCGGGCAACGTAGCTGTTGACCAGGTCGCGGGGGGCGCTGACGGCCGCTTTGGCCAGATACTTCAGCGCATAGACTTGTGCCATAAAGTATTGATTTTAAACCTTCTGTGGCCGCAAAGTAAAGCCATTCGTCAGCCACCCGAGTAGCAGCAGCGGGTACAGACCACGCGAGATATGTCCCCGTCGCGTGTGGCTTGACGAGCGTCGCGCCGATCGCGATCGCGCCGACGAGGAGCGCCAGCTCAGCCGGTCTTCGGCCCCGCGCCAGGAAAAAGCTCGAGCCGAGGAAGGTCGCGAAAGCCAGCCACGCAGGCGACGTGAATCCCGAACTACCGACGAGCGGTGTGTTCAGCACTCGCCGGAGTCCTTCCCGCTGACCCCAGAACCCGAAGGCGCTCGACCCGTACCCTTGTGGGTCGGTGTGATGGCCCAACGTGTCGTACATGATCGTGCCGAGGCGCGATCGCTCGCCGGCAGGTCGGGACATGGCGTACACGCCAGCGGCGATGACGACGGCCGCGAGCCCGAATCCAATCATGAAGCGTAGACGCTTCGTTCGATCGTTCCAGTAGAAGCCAAGCCAGGCAGGCGCCATGAACGCAGGGTAGAAGCCGACGCCCACACTCATCGCGAGCAACACGCCGGACACTCCCGGTGAGCCGAGCGCCGCAAATGCGAGGAGCGTCATCGACGCGGGCGCTATGTGCGAAACGAAGGTGATCCCCGCCACTTGCTCCTCGCGCCCGCCAATGCCCAGAACCGCGAGGCTGCCACAGTACAAGCAGACGAGGCCCCATGCGACCCTGGCATCGGCGAGGTGGCGCGCGGCCGCAAACAGCGCCAGCACCCCGGCGACGTGAAAGAAGATCGTGCACAACTGGGTCGCCAGGAGCGGCGGCATGTAGTAGGGAGTGCCCGATGTCAGGTTCGGGCGCGCCGGCGACACCGCGTTCACCGGTTCGGGTGAGAGCGCGATCTGAAAGGGCACATGGGCCGCGTAAAGCAGCGGCCCGTAGGCGGCGCCGGGCGTGCCAGTCAGCAGTGGATCCCCGTAGGGAAGCCGTCCGCGCTCGCGCAGCCGCTGCGCCCCAAGGTTCACGAACCAGCCGGCATCGTCCGGCGGACGCATTACGGCGACGCCGATGTCGACGACGAGGAGAGCGATGGCCAGCGGCGCCAGAAGATTCAGCGAAAGGTTCGGCACCCATGGCACGGAGTCGGGTCGTGTGATCCTGACGACCACTCGAGCGATCACGGCAAGGTTGACGGCAACAACCGCGATGAACACCCAATCGAGAAGATTCAGGTACGTGGGTGAATGCATCACCCGAAAGAACCGCATGACGTCGAAGAAGAGCGCGCCCGACGTAAACATCAGCAGGAGGTCGATGTTTCGGGATCTTCCGCGTCGCCGAAAATCCCAGGCCACGGTGAGGATGACGGAGAGTGCCAGCGCCGCGGCAGCCCCCTGCGCGGAAAGCAGGTCGGCCGCGAGTGTTTTGCGGCCGCCGTTTCGCCAGTCGCTTGCGAGCGTCCCGATGCTCTGAAGCGCCGGCTCTCGCGGCGGCACCCGCGAGAACGACGGCATGTAGACTTCGAGCAGCGGCTGCTTCTCGTGCGGCTGGCGGGCGCAGGCGGCGGTGACGATCAGCAGCGCGATCGCGAGGCCCCACGCTACGCGACTGGTCACTGTCACAAAAATACTGTCACGAATCGACGGAACAACACGATGGGCACGATGCACATGATGATCACGATGAATTCTTAGAAAGACCTTCGTGTCCATCGTGTCATCGTGCGCATCGTGAGGTGTGGCCGTCGGCGCGTTGTGCCTGTTCGTGTATGAGATGGATTCCAGTCATTGAGAACCCGCCGCGGGTGTCTGCCGTGCCGCCCGCAGGTACAGCCAGGCGCCCGGGAGGTTTGCCACGATCCCGGACAGCACGATCAGCGTCGAGAGCGCCAGCGCCTGAGGTCCTGGAACGCCGGCCGGCGCAAGCAGCCACACGATGATGCCCTGTGGCGCTCCGATGCCGGAGATCGAAATCGGCAGCAGCAGCGCGATGAGCCCGATCGGCATGAAGAGCAGGTAGTAACTGAACGGCACTTCGATGCCGATCCCCCGGCCCAAGAGGTACGCCTGCACAATGCGCAGGACCTGTACGATGAGCGAGAGAAATGCGACCCCGGCGAGGGCACCCCGATGCCCGCGGTACTGGCTGACGGCGTCGGCCAGGCGGGTGACGCGCTTGCCGATGCCGGACACGCGGATGCCAGACGGCAGGAGCGCGGTCAGCACGCGATCGGCCCACAGCATCGCGACACTGCCCGAAAAGACGACGAGCGCCGTCGCCGGGAGCAGGAAGGGTGGCGTGCCGTCGATTTGCCTGCCAGCGATCACCGCTCCGACTACGCCCATGAGCACGATCGACAGCAGACCGAAGAGACGGTCGACAGCGACCGAGGCGACCGCTTCGCTGCCGCGGGCCGTCCGCTGCGATAGCGTGTACGCGCGCGCCGCGTCGGCGCCGACGCCAGCCGGAAGAAAACCCCCAACAAAGGAACTGACCAGGTAGATCCACGTCGCCGACTTCGTCGTGACAGCCGCACCGCGGGCGCGCAGCAGGATGATCCAACGCCAGACCATGATGCCGCGGTCCAGCGCGAGCAGCGCCAACACCCCGATCGCTGCCGCAGGCGTCAAGCGGAGCAGCGCCTCTGCCGTGGCGCCGAGGTCGATCCTGAGCGCGAGCACAGTGAGCACCGCCAGGGTCAGCAGCCCTCGAACCCACAGCGAGCCAGCGAGGTTCGCGCTCACGTCGTTACGCGGGTGGCTTCCGTGCGACGAACTCCAGGGTCTCGAACAAGTTCTTGCGGACGCGGAAGAGCAGATCCTCCGTGCCGGTGTAGCGTGACAACGTATCGAGCCCGGGGAAATTGGTGAAGACTGCGCCGGCCGCGAGGAGATCGCGTTTGAAGCCAGTCGCCGCGCCGATGCTGCGGACGACGCGCTCGATCTGGAATCCGCCGTCGTAGAGGAGCTGGCGGACTCGCCGTTCGGTGGTGACGAAGTTGTGCGTGTAGTCGACGTCCCAGAAGAAGCTGCGTTCCTTCAGATAGTCCGGGACGACGACAAAGAGGACGCCTCCTGGACGGAGAGCTCGCAAGGATTCCGAGACGAATTCGCGCGCCGCGTCGATGCCCGACATGTGCTCGAGTACCTGGTCTGCATAGACGACATCGCAGCTGGCGTCGGCGATTCGGATCGGTGGCGCCCAGCCTTCGATGACGTCGAGGCCCAACGTCACGCAGCTCCGTGATCAGGATCGGGCTGGCCTCGACTGCGCGGTATCTCCATCCCGCTTCAACGGCTGCCAGTGCCAGCGATCCCTTGCCAGGGCCGATCTCGAGCATGTCGCCCGGCGGCCGGGTTGAGCGCATGAGCAGGCCGAGCCGCGAACGCTCGGTGCGTCCGCGCCGGGCACGGCCGAAGTCGGTGACGGTTTTCTGTCGGTCGGAAAAGTCGCGGTAGAAGTTGTTGGACATCTAGCAGCAGCCGCAGCGTGCCAGAGTGCTACAGGGCCAAGGTGCCAGGGGCGGAGTGCGAAGGTGCCAGGGTGCCAGGAGTCGCGGTCCTCGACTCCGGCACCCTGCGGTCTCTCTTTCAGCTCTTACCAGCGGCCGCGGCTGGTCCAGGCAGCGCCCGAGCCGCCCGCGCCGGTGATGTTGATAAAGGCTGGCGACGGCGACGGGCCGCAGTGTCCGAGCAGGATGTCGACGCCGTAAACGTTCGGATTCCCCTCGTCCGGGCCGGCGCTGTAGTTGTAGACGATGACGTCGAGCGACGGGTCGCCGACGACGCCACGCTTCCAGTTGTAGCCCCAGCGCGTGTCTTCGAGCCGCAGTGCATCGATGACCCAATCCATGAACTCCCAGCCGGCCGCGCCGTAGTGCTCCTGGCACGAGTGCGCGAGCGCGGTCGGGAACTGTTGCGCGACCTGGAAGACGATGTGGGCCATGTTGGGCAGCGGCAGCCGTGTACCGGGCGCTGGATCAGGAGTGCGCTTTTCGAGCAGGGTGATGAACCGCCAGGTCGCAGACCATGGGCCGACCGCGTCCCCCCTGCGGGCGCGCACGCGCCAGCGGTAGGCCGTGTCACGTTCGAGGTCCGTGGGGTACGCCCACGTGGTCTGTGAGATCGTCGTGCCGCCGACGCGCGAATTGCCGTCGGTGAGCAATTCGAACTCGTACGAGTAGCTGCCGCCGACGAACTTGCCTGCGACGGCGTTGGCGACAAGCGTTGGCCTGCGGCTGTCGAGCCTGAGGTCGTTGGCCGGCGAGACGAGCGTCGGCGCGTGAGCTTTGAGCGTTTCTCCGTTGGGCCCGGCTTCAGACGTCGGCGCGCCGGCAGCGGTGCTGCTCGACGGGGCGTTCGGCGATCCATTGCAAGCGGCGAGTGTCGCGGCGAGAGCACAGGCAGTGGCCACGCTCGGAAGTGTTTTGAACATCCGGTACATCAGAGACTCCATGTTGGGCTGAGAGCTGCGGTGGGAGAGCTACCGCAGAGCGCTCATATTGTAACCGAATCCGCTCGATCGAACCATCCCATCACCACCGACACGCTGATCTCCCGGGGAATCGGTCAGTTGCGCATGCTACTATTTGAAAACTCAACGCTCCTTTTTCCTGACGAGGTGTGAATGCGTAAGTCCGTCCTGCTCATCGCTGTGGCCGCTATTGTGTGTCTTGCGGCATGGCCGTCAACCGCGCTGGCCCAGCAGGGACCCCTCGGCGGCAAAGTGTTCGTCAGCGTCAATTTCGGCATCCAGGTCGGCGATAACAGCCTGGACCGGACCTCGACGTTCGACCTGTACGAAGAGACTGCCACCGTCGACATCAGCCAGACCATCAACAACGGCGCGTTCTTCGATTTTTCGGGCGCCTACAAGTTTCGCGACAATCTCGGCTTCGGCATGGCGTATGACTTCGTGTCGAACTCGGGGGACGGCACGGTGTCCGGGTCGTTGCCGCACCCGGAACTCTTCGACCAGCCGCGCACCTTCACAGCCTCCGCCGATGATCTTGCGCACTCCGAAAACGCGTTCCATTTTATGGCCGTCTGGTTCGTACCATTTACCGATAAGGTCGACTTTACGATTTCCGCAGGCCCCTCGGTTTTCAACGTCAAGCAGGAGCTGATCCGCGGCGTCACGTTCAGCGAGATTCCCCCAAATTTCACGAGCGTCACAATCGACTCGGTCGAGGTCGTCGAGCTCCGCGATTCAGCGTGGGGCTTCAACATCGGCGCAGATATGACTTACGCCCTCACCCCCAGTATCGGCGTGGGCGCGCTCATCCGATATAGCCATGGAACCGTCGAGTTCAACGTGTCGGATACGCAGACAGCCGATGTGACCGCCGGCGGATTTCAGATCGGCGGCGGCGTCCGGTTCAAGTTCTAGAGCCGCAGAGTACACGGATACCACGAAATCCAGGGCCACGGATTACACAGATACCACGGAATTTAGAGAGCCACAGATCACACGGACAACACGGGCTTGTGAGATAGCTTCCAGTGCCCGTTAGACGCCGGTCCGCCAAGGTCGGACCGGCACCGTTTCACCCCAACAGGAGAAGTAAGGGATGCAAGTACGTTTAGTCGCGGTCGGCGCGCTTTTGGCCACAGCCGCAGTGGCCGCATGCGGGGGGAGCGAGACCCCCACCGGTCCGAGCAACGCGGCAGTGGCGACACCGCCGCGGGTGTCGTCGGTTGCCGTCACTTCGTCGACGACCAGCTTCATTGCCAGTGGACAGACGCAGCAGCTCGCCGCGATGGCCACCTTGACCAACGGGTTCGTCGAGAATCGCTCGTCCGGCGCGACCTGGGCCTCGGACAACACCGGCGTAGCGACGGTCTCATCGAGCGGCATGCTGACCGTCGGCAACGAAGGACAGGCGACGATTTCGGCCACTGTCGACGGCCAGCGCGGGACTCTTCAGGTCCGCGTCCAGTACGCCTTCCGGACGCCCGATCCGCCCGCAGGCCAGCGTCTCCCCAAGCCCAACGAGGCCGCGTTCATCGTGCAACTGCACGCAGAGCGGCCGGACCTCGTGGCCAGGTCGTGCCAGCCTGAGTCTGGCGGTACCGGGACGTGGGAGTACATGGAGTACATCGTGGATCGCCTCCGCCTGAAAGATACGCGCTGGGGATTCCAGTCCCGCCGCGGTGTCGCCGGCGACGTCGCGCGAGACGAAGTGGCCTACCACTGGGGGCCCGGCCCCGACGAAGGCAGTCGCGACAGCTACGCCTGGGACATCATGGTCGGACACTGCGGTACGAATCCGCAGCCGGCCTGGATCGACGTCAGCGATCTCGGCACGCTCTGGGTGTCGCGCGGACGGTTCTAGTCGACAAACGGCTCAGGGCTCAAGGCTCAGGGCTCAAGCAAGACCTTCGAGTAAGAGGTCGAAGCTTTTGCGAGTAGCCCTGAGCCCTGAGCCCTGAGCCTTGAGCCATCGACCATTCAGTTCAACCTGAACAACGCCGTGTCGTCGTCGATGCCGATGTCGATGCGCTGTTGCAGCTTCAGGTACTCCGCCAGCACGGGCTGCTTCGCCTCGATCTGCGACCAGATCGTCGTAGCGAAGTACGTCGCCCCGAATTGCCGTTGCAGCCGCTGCACGACGTGCGGGCTGATCGAGCTCATGTCGAAGCTCCACCCTTTTCGGTGAGCTCTGTACAGCAGAATCGGCGAGTTCGCGCCGTACTGGGGGTATTCGACGACGATGAGCGTATCGCCTGCGGGTACACGGCGTTCGATCGCGCGGCCGGCGTTGATCGAGCGCAGATCGAGCCGGTCGGGCCTGAAGAATTCATGCACGACGTTGCTGTATGAAAAGCCCATCAGGCCGATGACAGTGACCGCGAGGGCAGAAGCGATCGGTACGAGCCGTGAGCCCGTGATGCGGCGCAGCCACGCGCCGTTAAAGGCCGGAAAAGCCGCGAGGCCGAAGAGTAACGCCGCCGGCGGCAGCATCGGCAGCTGATGAAACTCGTGATAGCGGTTGCCTTCGGCCGACGCGAGGATGAAGAGCAGCACGGCGGCCAGCCAGACAACCACCACTCGCGAAGCCGGGCGGGCCCAGCAGACGACGAGCCCGAAAAGAGCCAGCGCGAACCCGGCGGGCGTCAGGTGCATGTACGTACGTCCGCTCCAGGATCGTCGAGTAGAACGCCGGGTCTCCGAGTTGATTGAGCGTGCTCCAGTGCGACACGCCCATCACCGGCCCCATCGCGATCGCGACGTCGGGGGAGTAGCCACCTGACGGGTGGAAAATCGCCTGCCCGAGTCCGGTGCGGTGGAAGAGCCGGTCCCCGTGCCAGTACCACAACGCCGTGCCGACAAACGGAATACCCACGGCGGCGATCCAGAGGGGGTTGAACAGGGCGCGAACGTGCGCGGTGAGGCGGTTGCTCCAGGTAGCGGGCGTTGGCGTTTCCGAGACATCATTCCACGCGAGCCACGCAATTGGCGCAAAGATCAGGACTGCCGGGATCTTGACCATGCACGCCAGCGTCGCGCTGGCGATGCCCCACCATGCCGCACGACGATTGTGGGTCTGAGCGTAAACGACGAGACCCCAGAGGGCGCCGACCGAGAAGAAGACCATCGGCGTGTCGGAAATGAACGCTCGGCCGAAGAACACAAACGAGGGGGAGATGGCTAGAAGAAACGCCGCTGCACGTCCCGCCGGCGCGCCGAACAGCCTGGCGCCCAGAAAGTAGATCGCGACCAGCGTGCCCAACGAAAAGAGGATGCTCAGGATTCGGCAGACGAACTCGCGGTCGCGGACGACGTGAAAGAGCATGCCCGCGAGCCACTGCAGCAGCGGAAACTCCATGCTCACGTACGCGTCTTTCGGCCCGCCCCAGCTGACCTGCGGGTAGAGGATATTGGCGGACTCTTCCGTGAAGTTCCGTGCGATGTCGGCGTTGGTGATCTGCCGCCAGCTGTGGGCTTCGGCCATCGGCAGGTGGACGTACTGCCACCGCAAGGCAAAGCCGACCAGGATCACGAGGATCAACCAGAGATCAATGCGACCGAGGTAGGACTGGATTGAGGACTCGGCACCAGATCGGGTGCCCGCGGAACCGGACATGCGCGTTCAATATAGCGCACTGGAAAGCGGTTCATGGTTCAGGGTTCATGGTTCAGGGTTCCGACCAAAACATTGGTGTGCGACTCGGAACCCTGAACCTTGAACCCTGAACTGGACTAGAACCGCCCCCGTCCCGTCCAGGCGGCGCCGGACCCGTTCGGGTCGGTGATGTTGATCCATGCCGCCTGCGGGTTGGAACCACAGTGGCCGACGATGATGTCGAGTGCGTAGACGTCGGGGCTGCCCTGGTCCGGGCCGCGGCCCCAGTGATAGTCGACGACGTCGTGCGACGGATCGTTCACGTTGCCGCGCTTGCCGTTGTAGCCCCACCGTGTGTCGTGCTGTCGGAGGGCGTTGATGACGCGATCCATGAACTCCCACGATCCGCCGCCGTCCTGACACGAGTTCTGTAGCGCACCCGGAAACTGCGCGGCGACTTGATACACCACAGCCGACATGTCGGGTAGCGGAAGCTGGCCCCCTGGGGGCGGGTCTGGCGTGCGGCCGCCCGCGGGCGGCGGCGGGACCGGCGAAGGCGAGGGCGACGGACCAGGCGCTGGGGCGGTGGCAGCGGGGGTCCGGAAGCTCTGCGTGAGCGACCAGGGGCCCGCGATCGCGCCGTTGAATCCTGCGACGCGCCAGAAGAGCAATGTGCTCGACGGCAGATCGGGCATCTGGAGGGTCGTCTGTGCGCCGCTGCTGCGCTCGACGCCCTGCTGGACGATGATCTTCGAGAACGCCTGGTCGAGGGACACCTCGAACCAGTACTCGATGCGGCCGGCGCGCCCCTGGACGCCAGCGTTGTTGACGACGAGCACCGGTCGCGTCGACGAGGCGACCAGACCGCTGACCGGCGACATCGGCACAGGAGCCTCAATGACGATCGGCACGACGATGTCGAACTTGGCGACGCTCGAATAGTCGCTCTCGTTCGCGCCGTCGTCGGCCTTGGCGCGCCAGTAATACGTGCGGTCGGCCGTCAGCGCCGCGTCGACCACGATGCTGGTCTGCGTGGAGCCAGGCGTCACTTTGGACTGGGCGAACACCTTGTTCGTGAACGCGGCATCGGTGGCGAGCTCGACGATGTAGAAGAGCGGGCGCTCGCCGTTCGTGGACCCGTTGTTGAAGACCAGGCGCACTGGCGCGGTGTTGAGAACCTCGGCGCCGTTGATCGGGTTGACCGGCGTCGGCGGCGAGATCGAAACGCCGGCAATCGGCCCGGCCACATTCGGACTGAGAGGATTGCGGCTTTTCTCCGCTTCACATGCGCTGACCGCTACCGCCGCGAGAGCCGCGATTGCCAATCTTCTCTTCGTCATGACGATGGCAATCATCGCGGGATCCACTGCCACGGACGGCCCACATCGCCCAGGTCGACGGTGCGGCTGTACGAACAGTCCGGCACAGTGGGGCTGGTGGGCGCGGGGCAATTCGGTACCGGCAGGAAGATCCGAGGACGATAATCGCCGCGCCATCCGTTCTGCCAGTCCGCGCCGCGCGCGACGAGGTCTGGTCGCAGAGTGGCCATCGCCGAGGACGTGATGGTCGGTCCCACCCCTCTCGCGGCGACAAGCGCGAAGAAGCACTCGCGCCACTGATCGGTGGACCAGTTTGCCGGAGATCCGGCGGCGCCGCAGCCTGCGGCAGGCGGCGGCGGGACCGGCGAAGGCGAGGGCGACGGCCCCGGCGCTGGGGTAGTGGCAGCGGGGGTCCGGAAGCTCTGCGTGAGCGACCAGGGACCCGCGATCGTACCGTTGAACCCCGCAACGCGCCAGAAGAGCAGCGTGCTCGACGGCAGATCGGGCATCTGAAGGCTCGTCTGCGCGCCGCTGCTGCGCTCGACGCCCTGTTGGACAATGATCTTCGAGAACGCCTGGTCGAGGGACACCTCGAACCAGTACTCCACGCGACCGGCGCGGCCCTGGACGCCGGCGTTGTTGACCACGAGCGCCGGTCGCGCCGACGAGGCGACCAGACCACTCACCGGCGACATCGGCACAGGGGCCTCGATGACAATGGGCACGACGATGTCGAACTTGGCGACGCTCGAATAGACGCTCTCGTTCGCGCCGTCATCGGCCTTGGCGCGCCAGTAATACGTGCGGTCGGCCGTCAGCGCCGCATCGACCACGATGCTGGTCTGCGCGGAGCCGGGTGTGACCTTGGACTGGGCAAACACCTTGTTCGTGAACGTGGCATCGGAGGCGAGCTCGACGATGTAAAAGAGCGGGCGCTGGCCGTTCGTGGACCCGTTGTTGAAGACCAGGCGCACTGGCGCGGTGTTGGCAACCTCGGCGCCGTTGATCGGGTTGACCGGCGTCGGCGGCGAGATCGAGACGCCGGCAATCGGCCCGGCCACGTTCGGGCTGAGAGGATTGCGGCTTTTCTCCGCTTCACATGCGCTGACAGCTGCCGCCGCGAGAGCCGCAGTAGCTGCCAATTTTGTAATTGAGATAACGCTTTTGCGCATGGCTTCCCACCAGGTCCGGCCGATCGCTCGCGCAGGCACGCGTCGATCATGGGCGGATTGGTCCTTACCCGAGTCTTATCGGTCGCTGGCGGATGTCGATTAGAGCCACGGGTCACACGGATTGCGAACAGCCACGGATCACACGGATAACACGGTCGCTGGACCTCCGGCCGAGTGCAAACGAGAGTCCGTTCGGATGGGAGTGATGATAGCGCAGCTTCCAGCTTCCCGCCTCCAGCTTCCCGCAAGGGCAGAACCGAATTATTCGGCTGAGCTCGGCTAGCTGGAAGCTGGAAGCTGGGGGCCGGAAGCTGTCTTTGGCCTGAGCATGAACACCGCCCCGCCACTCAGCGAGAAGAGCATGATCAGCGCGGCGCTACCGAGTGACAGTGTTAATGCTGAGCTGACATTGAGTCCGAGACCCGTAAAAAAGAACGCAAACACCGCCTCGCGAACCCCGAACCCGTTGATCGACACCGGCACCATCTGGACGGCCAGGCTGATAGGGACGATGACGGAGGCGGCGAGGAGGGGGAAGGGTACGGCGAGGCTGTGCGCGGCGCAGACGTAGAAGAGGATCAACAGCGCCTGAACGATGAGCGCGCCGCCGAACGCGGACCAGAGTCCCCGTGGCTGCTGGGCGAAGCGGCCCATCGCGCTCACCAGGTTTTGCAGCCGCGTCTGAACTGCCAGCAGTCGATCGGCCAGGACCGAGCGAGCCGTACTGGCGAGCCGTTCCGGGTTGCGGAGGCAGAGGAGCAGGCCTCCGGTGAAGAGCACGAGGGCGATCCAGACGTATTCCATCCCCTTCAGCCGAAGGCCGAGGTTCCAGGCCATCGCTGACGCCGCTGCGGCCAGGACGAGCAGGGCGATGAGGCCGATGACCCGGTCGATGAGGACGACCGTCGTCGCGAGCGTCTTGGAGCCGGCGAAAGGCGCCGTGTCGGCGACCCGTACCACGTCCCCCCCGATGTTGCTCGGCAGGAAGTTGTTGAAAAACGTGGCGACGAGAAACGACTTGGTGAGCGTGCCCAGGCTGACGTCGATCGTCTGCAACCGGAGCAGCAGCCGCCAGCGCCAGGCACTGACCGCAAGCATGAGGCCGTAGACGCCAAGCGCGGCGATGGTCCACGCCGGATCCATCTGCCGGAAGCGTGCTGCCATCGTGGCCAAGTCCGCTCGGCGGAACAGAATCACGAGCAGGACAGTGCTCACCACTAGCTTGAGGACGATCAGCACGTCCTTCAGTTTTGGTCGGGTCATCAGATCGGGATTGGATCCTCGAGGTAAGGCGCCCAAATGTTACCATAACGACTGACCTTGCAGGTAGATCCCACCAGCGGACCGCTGGCGCCGGTGCGCCCGCTGCGCATCCTGATGTTGGCCCCGGAGCCGTTCTTCGAGCCGCGCGGCACGCCATTCAGCGAATACCATCGCATCAAGGCGCTGACCGAGCTCGGCCATTCGGTCGACCTCGTGACCTATCCTTTCGGGACCGACGTGTCGCTGCCGAACCTGCGCATCGTGCGTACCGTCCGGCCACCATTTGCGACTCGGGTCCGGATCGGCCCTTCAGTCACGAAGTTGGTGCTCGACGCCTTTCTTGCCGTTACGGCCTGGCGTCAATCGCGACGCGAGACCTACGACTTCGTGCATTCTCACGAAGAGGCGGGCGTTCTGGGCGTGCTTCTGGCGCGCTCTCTTGGTGTGCCTCATCTGTACGACATGCATTCGAGCCTGCCCCAACAGCTCACGAACTTCCGGTTCGCCAAGAGTCGCATCCTCCGCTGGTTGTTTCAAAAGGTCGAGGACGCCTCTGTCCACGGCTCAGACGTCGTCGTCACGATCTGCCAGGACCTCCAGGATCATGTCGAGGCGATGGGCGCGGGGGAGCGGTCGGTGCTGATCGAGAACGTCATGGGAGGCGACGTCGAAGATCCGCCGTCGGTATCGGCGGCTTTTGTGCGCCGTCACTGGGCCATCGATCCCGCGGCGCCGCTCATGCTGTACACGGGTACGTTCGAGCCATACCAGGGGCTCGAGATGCTGCTCGACGCGATGGCGATCCTCGCCAGGACGCGACCGGACGCGCGCCTCCTCGTGGTCGGCGGCCGTCCCGAGCAGGTTGAGGCCGCCCGTGCTCACGCGGCAAAATCCGGCGCCGCGGCAGTCTTCACCGGGCATCAGCCGGCGCGAGACATTCCGGCGTTTGTCGAGGCGGCCGACATCCTGACGTCGCCCCGGATCGCGGGGACGAATACGCCGCTGAAGATCTATTCCTACCTCAGGGCCGGCAAGCCGATCGTCGCGACGGATCTGCTCACGCACACACAGGTGCTCGATCGGAGCACGGCGCTGCTCGTCAAACCTGATGCCGCAGCATTCGCGGCCGCGCTCGAAGGCCTGTTGAATGATCCGTCCCGTGGGGGTTCGCTCGCACGCGCAGCCGCCGAGCGCGCGCGGACGCGCTACAGCCGAGAGATGTACGTCTCGCGGACGCGACTGGTATGCGATCGCCTGACAGCTGCCGGCCTCCGGGCGCGCATCCCGGCCGTACCGCCCGCATGAACGTCCTCGTCACGGGCGCCACCGGATTCACTGGCGGTCACCTTGCGCATCATCTCCTGCAGGCGGGAGAGCGTGTGGCCGTGCTCGTTCGGCCTTCGAGCGAGGCGCGCGCCGCCGGCCTGAAAGAGGCCGGAGCGGCCGTGCGCGTCGCAGATCTTACGGATGCCGCGGCAGTGGCCGCGGCAGCGCAAGGCTGTGAAGTCGTCTACCACATTGCGGCGACGTATCGCGAGGCGGGGCAGGGCGACGCCGCGTACACGCGCGTCAACGTCGAGGGCACCCGACACGTTCTCGAGGCTGCGCACTCGGCGGGCGTGCGGCGCGTGGTGCACTGCAGCACGGGTGGCGTGCACGGTCACATCGAGCACCCGCCGGCAGACGAGACCGCGCCGTACGCGCCGGGCGACGTGTATCAGCGGACTAAGCTCGAGGCCGAAGAACTGGCGAGGTCGTTCGGATCACGACACCCGCTCGAGATCGTGATCGCCAGGCCTATCGGTATCTATGGGCCAGGGGACTTGCGCTTCCTGAAGATGTTTCGCGGCATCGCTCGCGGCCGCTTTCCCATGTTGGGATCGGGGGAGGTCTTCTACCACCTGACCTACATCGACGATCTGGTCCGCGGTTTTGAGCTATGCGGGCAGGTGCCGGCAGCCGCTGGCCGCACATATATTCTCGCCGGGCCTGAATACACGACGCTCAACGAACTAGTCGGGTTGATGGCCACGGAACTGGGCGTCCAGCCGCCCCGGCTCCATCTACCCGTGTGGCCAGTCTGGATCGCGGGAGCGCTGTGCGAGCTGGTCTGCGTGCCATTTGGCATCGACCCGCCCCTCTTCCGCCGCCGTGTCGACTTCTATCGCAAGAGCCGGGCGTTCGATACTCGGCGCGCTCGCGAAGAGCTGGGCTACAATCCGACCGTCGATCTTCGGACCGGCATTCACCGCACCGCGGCCTGGTACCGCGCCCAAGGGTTGTTGTGAGCCGTCCCCTCAACGTCGTTCATATCTGCGATCACCTTGGCTGGACCGGGTCGCGCATGCACGGCGTCAAGCGCCTCTTCGCGTGGATGATTCCTCGCTTCGATCGCACCCGCTTCAACGTGTCGCTCATCAGCCTGCGCAAGCGCGACCTCTCGAACGATACGCTCGACGAATTGGGGATCGACGTCACCTATATGCACCGGTCGAAGTTCGACCCTGCGACACTGCCGGCTCTCTTGAAGGAGCTCGATCGGCGACAGGCCGACGTCGTTCACCTGCACGGTTATGGCGCGAGCACCTTCGGGCGGCTCGCGGCGGCGATTCGTCACATCCCGGTTGTCGTTCACGAGCACGCCAACCTCACCGATACGCCCTGGTTCCAGAAGGTCGCCGATCGCGCGCTCGCGCCGGCGACCGACATCGCGATTGCCGTCTCGCAATCGACGGCGGACTTCACGACACGAGCGCGGCTGATTCCGGCCGAGCGCACCAAGGTGGTCTATCTGGGCGTGCCGCTCGAAGAATTCAGCCGCGTGCGGACCGCTGAAGAGGTGGCCGAGGCTCGCCTCGCGCTCGGCGTTCCAGCCGGCACGTTCGCGATCGGCACGATCACGCGACTGATGCCGTCAAAGGGCAACGAATATCTGGTCGAGGCGAGCCGGCGGGTCCTCGACGCACTCCCGGCGGCTCGGATCTACATCATCGGCGAGGGCGAACTCCAGCCGGCGCTCGAAGCGCAGGCCGCAGCGCTCGGGCTTGGCGACCGGGTGGTATTCTCGGGCTTTCGGCGCGACGTCGCGCAGGCCCTGTCGGCGCTCGACCTTCTGGTCTTTCCGTCGCTCTGGGAAGGCACGCCGCTCACCGTGCTCGAGGCACTGGCGATGGGGAAGGCGATCGTCTCGACCGATGCGGACGGCCTCAAGGACGTGCTGACCGACGGCCACGACGCGCACATGGTGCCGCGACGCGATGCGGCGGCGCTCGCCGACGCGATCGTGCAGCTGGCAAACGGTCCTGCCGAGCGCGCGCGGCTTGGCGACAACGCGAGACGAACCGGCGCGCAGTACGACATCGACCTTTTCGTGAAGAAAATGGAACGGCTCTATGTGCTGCTTCACGAAACCTCACGCGCGACCCGGCGCAACGGAGTGCTCAGCGCCGATCTCAGCTTTCTGACGAGCGGGGCCTCCCGCTAATGACGGGATTTGTCGCCGCCGCGCGCGCCGGTGTGCGTCACCCGGGCGTTCTCGTGACGACGGTCGTCGCGCTCGTCTCGCTCGGATTTGCTCTCTCAGTCGATTTTCCGCGCACCGCCAAGGGATTCAAGGGCGATGAGGCGACGTACTACAGCCTCACCTACAGTCTCGCACGCGATCGCGACATCACGTTCCAGCGTCAGGATCTGATCAGAGTCTGGGAGGAGTTCTCGGGGCCCGACGGCATTTTCCTCAAACGCGGCGCCAACGTCGACTTCAAGCGGTCGTCGTCTTTTCCCTTCTTTACGATGGAGCGGACGCCGGACGCCGCTCGCGGCCGGCTCTACTACGGCAAGTCGTACATCTATCCACTGTTCGCCGCGCCGTTCGTATGGCTGATCGGCACGACGGGTTTCCTGGTCTTCCACGCGCTGCTGCTGACCCTCAATGTCGCGCTGGCGTATCGATACCTCGCGGCCAGGGGATCGAGCCCCGGCCTCGCCGCGGGATTTGCCGCGGTGTTTCTATTTGCTTCGGTGACGCCGGTGTACTTCGTGTGGCTGGCGCCGGAACTGTTCAACTTCACGCTCGTTCTCTGCGCGTTCTTTCTCTGGAGCTATAAGGGCGTCGCCCCACCAGGAGAAGGCTCTGGCCGGCTCGAACGGTTTCTTCGTTCTCCGAGCTCTGACTACGTCGCGCTCGCCCTTCTCGGCATCGCGACTTTTTCAAAACCGACGCACATCCTGCTGACGTTACCGCTTGGCGCGGCGGCGCTGTTCGCGCGTGAATGGCGCCGGTTGGCGCTGATGATCGTGAGCTGCACCATCGTTGTCGCGGGGCTCTTCGGCGCCAACGCGCTCGCGACCGGCGAACTCAACTATCAAGGCGGCGAGCGCAAGACGTTCTACGGCGCAACGACGGGGTTCCCGTTCGCCAACACCTGGGAGACGTTCGACAATCGAGGCGTGTCGGTGGCGACCGATACGCTGCCCTTCGACATCCTGCTGCACCGCGACACCGCGCCGGTGCTGGCCTGGAACCTGTTCTATTTCACGGTCGGCCGCTACAGCGGCCTTCTCCCGTACTTTTTTCCTGGGCTCGTCGCCGTCGCGCTCTTCCTCGTGCATCGGGCAGAGCGCCGCCATTGGCAACTTTGGGTAGCTGCCGGGCTGATCGCCGGTGCAGTTGTGCTCATTGCCTACATGCCGTACACCTACTCGGGCGGCGGCGGGCCGATCGGCAACCGCTACTTCGTGAGCTTCTATCCGCTGTTCTTGTTTCTCATGCCGGCGGTTCGCAGCGCCTGGCCGGCCGTCATCGGCCTGGGCGTTGGGGCGCTTTTCACCGCCAAGATTCTGCTGAACCCGTTCTATTCATCGTTCAACCCCGGGGAACACGCGAAGGCGGGCCCGCTGCGCGTACTGCCGATCGAGCGCACGCTCCTCAACGATCTGCCCGTGAGCGCCGACGCCGCGCGCGCGCGCCGCTCGCTCGGCGGCAATCCCGCTGTTCAGGCGTACTTCATGGACGACAACGCGTACCCGCCGGAAGGGGATGGGTTCTGGGTGCGCGGGGAGTCTCGTGCCGACCTTTTGCTGCGAGCGCCTGCCACGCAGACGGCGGACAACCGTGACGTGTCGCTCCGCATCCGCGCCCTGAGCATCGAAATCACCAACGGTGGCACGGCGAATCGCGTCGTTCTCTCCGCCGGCTGGGAACGCGTTCGGTTCGACCTGGCGCCAGGGGAAGTCCGGGCTGTTCAGATCACGGCGGGGGCCGGTGTTCCCTACAAGCCGTCGCGCTACCCCACCAACTTCGTGTACGCCCTGTCGATTTCCTCGAGCGCCGGCTTCGTGCCGTTCCTGCAGGACTCGAGCAACCCCGACAGCCGCTATCTCGGCGCGCTCGTCCGCATCACGCCGATTTACTTCAACTAGACTGAACGCGCCGACGGCCATGGTTCACGATGAACACGATGGCACGATGGACACGAAGAAATCTCTAGGGATCCATCGTGAACATCGTGTCATCGTGCGCAGCGTGTTGTAAACGTGGGTACGGCTTCTATTTGTTGCTTTTGATGGCTGTTGGAACCCTTGGTTGCGTGGATTCCATTCCCGGCAGACTCTCGTAGACGTCGTCGAGCTCGACCTCGTCAACATCTACGTCCGACTCCTCGTGATATTCGTCGTCGGCATTGACAGCCCAGACGTCATGGCGCGCACCTAGGAGATTCTCGACGGCGAGAAGGGCCGTGACCATCGAGTGATCCTGGTTGTTGTACTTGTGCATGCCGTTGCGGCCGGCGACCTGCAGGTTCGAGAAGCGCGCAAGATAGTCACGCAGGACCGCCAAGGCCTCCATGAAGCCGTCGTCGTAGACTGGATAGGCCTTGGGCATCCTGACGACGGTGCCGTCGACGACTCGGGCGCTGCCGAGCAGGCCGATCGTCTCGAGCTCCCGCGCGCCGAGCGCGAGGAGTTCGCTGTCGGTCATCGTCCAAAGTCCGTCCCCTTCGAAGCAGAAGTACTCGAGCCCCAGGCAGGTCTGGCTCTGATCGGGGACCATGTCGGGGCTCCAGTTCTTGAAGTTCTGAATCCGTCCGAGCTTAACGCGCGAGTCGTGCACGTAAATCCAGTTGTCAGGGAAGAGCGTCGGCGTGTCGATAACGAGCGCGACGGTGAGAAAGTCGCGATAGTTGAGCCGCGAAGCAGCGGCCCGGACAGGTTCAGGCGCGGGCGGGTCGAGCCTGTGGACCAGCTCGCGGAGCGGCATCGTCGAGACGAAGGCTTTTACGTTGACTTGTTGACGTTCTCGCTTTCCGTATTCGATGGCGACAATGGCGGAGCCATCATGCTCGATACGCTGCACTGACGCCTCGAGCACGACGCGACCGCCCAGGCGCTCGAGGTCGGCGCGAAACGCTTCCCACATCATGCCCGGGCCGAGTCGCGGATACTCGAACTCCTCGATGAGCGTCTTGATCTGCTTGGCGCCGGGCTTCCGGAACCCTTTGAAGAGCATGCTCGTGATCGCCGTGAACAGCGAGAGGCCTTTGATGCGCTGCGCGGCCCACTGCGCTCCAATGCGGTTACATGGAATGCCCCACACCTTCTCGGTGTAGGTCTTGAAAAAGATTCGATAGAGTCGCCGACCGAACCGGTTGGAGACCCAGTCTTCGAAGCTGACTTCCGGTCGAATCGGCTTCACTCGGATCCAGAGGTAGCTCAAGAACACGAGGAAGGAATTGACGATGCCGAGGCCCATCAGGGCGTTCATCGGCTTGAGGGGGTAGTCGAAGAATTTGCCGCCGTAGTAGATCCGGGAGAGCCGTGGCCGTCGCAACATCTCGGCGCCCATCATCGAGCGCCAGAGCTTCTGGACGGAGCCGACTTTGGTGAAGAACCGGTGCCCGCCGATATCGAAGCGGAAGCCCTTGTACTCGACCGTGCGCGCGAGACCGCCGACTTGGGCGTCCTGCTCGAGGACGAGCGGGCGGACACCGCGCCGCGCGAGCATCCAGGCCGCCGTGAGGCCAGCGGGGCCGGCGCCGGCGACAACGGTCGGTTTCTCTTCCTGGTTCGGCACGCCCTGCTGTCTGTTCCTTCCGGATTCGAAACATGTATCGTAGCACGCTCGGGTTCGCGTCCCGTTCCTCGACGTCCTGGAACAGGAGAGCAGGAGATCAAGGGTTAATTGGTTCTTCCCAAAGTTCCTCCTGGTCTCCTGATCTCCTGTTCAAGTTCTGGACGGACGTAATGACGCACGACGTTCGTGCTACTTGACGATCTCCATAAGTGTCGATGAAGATCGACGGATTGACCCGGTCAGAACCCTCCGGCGCGGGGCGTTCGAGTCGCTGGCCGATCGCGGCAGCGCTCGTTGCGCTGGCCTCGCTCGTCCTCTGCGTCGAGGCAATCATTCCCATCCAGTCAGGTCTGGCTCTCTTCGGCAGCACTGCAGTGTTCGTCGTCCCCGGCTTCCTCCTCGCGTGGCTCATCTACGAGCCCGCTCCTGGCCGGGGATTTGCGGCCTTCGTGATGGGGCCGGTCTGGGGCTACGGGCTCAGCAGCCTCGTGCTCCTCGCTCTGTGGACGGCGGGCGTGCGCGGGTCAGTGCTCCTCGCCGTTCCGCTGATCGGTTGCGGAGTCGCGGCGCTGGCGGGTGGGTTGCTGCGCGGCTCGCTCACGGCCCCCGTCTTCGGCCGGGTGGATCTGACCGTCGCCCTCTTTCTGCTCGTGTCAGTGCCGGCGATCGTCGGTTTGCCATTTGCCCACGTCGCCGAGCCCGTGCCGGAGGGCCGCGCCTATCGCGCCTACTTCACGGCAGACATGATCTGGCGGATGGCGGTGGTCGCCGAAGTGAGCAAGGGCGACGTGCCCCCTCGGAATCCGTTTCTGCGTGGCGAGCCGTTGCACTACTACTGGCTACCGCACTTGCTGACCGCCGCGCAGTATCGCCACGTGCCGCGGCAGGTCTCGATGGAGCAGGTACTGCTCGTCAACTCCGTGGCGCTCGGATTGGCGTTCGTCTTGTTTC
Source organism: uncultured Acidobacteriota bacterium (assembly GCA_963773005.1). Lineage (GTDB taxonomy): Bacteria > Acidobacteriota > Vicinamibacteria > Vicinamibacterales > 2-12-FULL-66-21 > DATBJJ01. Next base: position 537,979 of record CAVYZR010000003.1, on the reverse strand, counting down.
TGTTTGGCTTTGTCCGGCAATGGGTGGAGAGCCCCGTTGCGGCGGCCGCCGGATCGCTTGGCGCTCTTGTGTTCACGAGTTTCGAGGGCTTCGAGCGGCTCGTGTTCCTGTGGCGGACGGGTGGGCGCTGGTCGATCGTGACGGACCTGAACATCGACGCGGTGACGCGCTGGTTTTACCTGAGCCTGCCGATTGACGGGCTGCAGCGGTTGCTGTGGTATCAGCCGCATCACTCGACCGGATACGCGCTGGGCCTGTCGGCTCTGATGGTGCTCTTCCAGTGCCGAGGCAGGTTGACGCCACGGCTTCTCGCTTTCTGCGGCTGCCTGCTTGGAGCGACGCTTCTCTTCAGCACCTTTGCGGCCATCATGTTGACGCTCATGGTTGCGTTGACGGCGGCGATTTTGCTCGCCGCCGAGCGCCGCTGGGGTGCCCTCGTGCTCGGTGCCGTAGCGGGGGCCATTCCGCTGGCTCTCGCGGTGATGGTTGCGCGATCGCTTCGATATGTGGATCTCTCGGGTCCCTCGCTCGTTCGCGTGCTCGTCAACCCGATGGCTGTACGCAATGTGTGGATCTCGCTGCTGCTCAGTTTCGGGCCGATGTTGATTCTGGGCGCCGTGGGCGGGGTGCTGGTCGTCCTGCGACGGCGTGCGGCGGCGTTTCTCGGGATCGGCGCCATTATCCTGGTGTCGTTCGCCTTTTACTTCTTCGTCGACGTTCGCGACCATCAATACGTCTACGTCGGATGGCGAGCCGGCCACTTTCTCTTTATCGCGTTTGCGGTGCTCGTCGCCTATGCTCTGCAGGAACTCTGGCGACTCGGCGGCCGCGCGCGCCCTGCAACAGTTGCAGCGACGGCGGTCCTGGCCCTGCTCGCGCTTCCCACTTTTGCCATCGACTTCTACAACACGCAGGACATCACGAACCAGAATCCGGCCGACCCGTACAGTTGGACACTCGTGCTGACGCACGACGAGGTGGCTGCGCTCGCCTGGATCCGCGGCTCGACACCGCCGGATGCCGTGGTGCAGTTCGAGCCTCATGCGCGTGAAGGCCGGCGCTGGGCCGACGTGCCGGCGTTTGCCGAACGGCGTCTTTCGGCAGGCCTGCCGATTTCGATGGTGCCGTTGAGCAAGTACGAAGCGGCGAGCAGGAAAGTGATGGAGCTCTACCAGGAACGGGACCCCGACGCGGCGTTCAGTCGCGCGGCGCACCTCGGCATCGACTACCTCCTCGTCGGACCGCCCGAGCGCAAGATGTTTCCGGACTTCGAGGCGACCCTCCGCTCGCGCCCGAGTCGCTTTCGCGAAGCCTTTCGCAGCGGTGAGGTCTCGGTCTTCATGCTCGAGGGCAGCGTGTGAGCCGGATCGCCGTCGTCACATCCAGCCCGCCACTCGTTGAGGGCGGCCACATGGTGATCGCGCGTTCGCTCGCTCAGGCGCTGCGCGACGCCGGGCACGAGGCCGACATCGTCGTCACGCCGCAGAACCGGTTCGGCCGCCAAGCCTCGGCCTACCTCGCGACCTGGCTGACCGATGTCGGTCAGAGCGCCGGCCATCCGATTGACCAGGTCATCAGTCTTCGATACCCGAGCTACGCAGTGCGGCATGCACGCCACGTCTGCTGGCTCAACCACACGATGCGCGAGTATTACGATCTGTGGGATCGCTTCAGCGCTCGCCTCAGCCCTCAGAATCGGTTCAAGGAAAGCCTCCGGCGACGGGCGCTGCACGCGGCCGACCGGTATCTGCTGACCCACAACGTGTCACGGTTGTTTGTCCAGTCTCGAACCATCCAGGGACGGTTGCAGATGTGGCCGGAGCTGTCGTCTACGGTCCTCTATCCGCCGGCGCCGCAACGTCCGTATCGGCGCGACGGCTACGGCGACTACATCTTCATGGTGTCGAGGCTGACTCCGCTCAAGCGCGCGGATCTCCTCATTCGCGCGTTGGCTGTCCCTGAAGGAAAGTGCGTCCGCGCGGTGATCGGTGGGGAAGGGGAGGAGCGCGCCCGCCTCAGCGCCCTCGCCGCAGAGCTCGGCGTTGTCGATCGCGTGACGTTGGCCGGGTCGTTGACCGAAGCCGAACTGGTCGATCATCTCGCGCGCTGTCGCGCGGTGTGCTTTCCGCCGCTCGACGAGGACTACGGGTTCGTCACTGCCGAGGCCTTCGCCTCGGGCAAGCCGGTTGTCACCTGTCGTGACAGCGGTGGGCCGGCGGAGCTCGTCGAGCCTGGAGTCAACGGCCTGGTGTGTGAGCCGACCCCGGACGCGGTCGCCCGCGCGCTCGCCAGCCTGATGGGTGATGTATCCCTGGCCGAAAGAATGGGCGCTGCCGCGCTCGTCTCGGCCGGGCACTCGAGCTGGGCGGAGGCGGTCAAGGCGCTGACCGCGATAGACTAGGTTCACGACAGTTCAGGGTTCACGGTTCACTGCTCCACTTCAACTTCGAGCTTCAGACTTCGAGCGTCAGACTTCGAGCGTCAGACTTCAGACTTTCAGCGCGTCCTCGCCCTATGCCGTACGCCACACCACTCGAAGCAAAAATCGCCAAGAAGGTCACCAAGGCGATCGTCGATCATCGGCTCATCGAGGATGGGGACCGGGTCATGGTCGGCCTGTCAGGCGGCAAGGACAGCTGGGCGCTCATTCAGATCCTCGACGTGCTCCGCCAGCGCGCGCCGATTACCTTCAGCCTGGTCGCAGTCACGGTCGATTCCGGTTACGACGGGTATCGTCACGATCTCATCTCGAAGACCTGCGAGGCGCGCGGTTGGGAATACCGCATTGTTCACACCGAGATCGGGGCAACCATCGACGAGTTGCTCGACGCCGATGCGACGCCGTGCTCGCTGTGCGCCAGGTTCCGTCGCGGCGTGCTCTACCGGCTGGCGAGTGAAGTCGAGGCGACCAAGATCGCGCTCGGCCATCACCTCGATGACTTCATCGAGACGCTCCTGCTCAATCTGTTCTTCGCCGGCGCGCTCAAGGCGATGCCTGCTCGCCTGGTCTCCGATGATGGTCGACACGTCGTGATCCGCCCGCTCGTGGGCGTGACCGAATCCGAGGCGCGCAACTACGCGAAGGCGTCCGAGCTTCCGATCATCGGTTGCTGCTGTCCGGCGTGTGGCGACCTTGGGCTGCAGCGCCAGCGCGTGAAGCGCCTGATCGCCGAGCTCGAGGTCGAGCACCCGGATATCAAGAGCTCGATGATTCGCGCGATTGGCAACGTCGCGTCGCGCCACCTCCTCGACCGGCGGCTGCACCCGTTGCCCGAGTCGAGCGACCTCGTCGCGCAGTCTGGCGCGGTGCCGCTTCAGCTCGTCAAGCGGTGACGCCGGAATCCTCCCCATTGCCTGCACCGACGCGGGCGGCCGAATCGCGGCGGGACTCGTCTAATCCGCCGAGGGGATCATCGATGAAGCACACGTGGGTCTTTGTCGTGTCGTTGACCGCCGTCGCGAGCGTCGCATCGGCGCAGCAGCGACCGCTCGTGACGGAGGATCCTGAGACCATCGGCGCCGGTAACATTCTGATCGAGGGTGGGTTCGATTCCGAGCGTGATGCGGTCTATCCGGCATCCGGGCTGACGGGCAACCTGCTGCGCGTGCCGACGCTCGGCGTCAGCTTCGGGTTCAGCTCGATCCTGGAATTGCAAGTCGACGGCGGGCTCTACAACCGTCTCAACATCACGTCGATAGAGCCGGCGCCGCTTTCCGACAAGCTCGAGTTGACCGGCGATGAAACGAGCGACGTCGGGGACGTTGTCGTGGCAACCAAGATCCGCGTCGTCTCCGAAGGGCCGGGCCGCCCCGGGATCGGCGTGCGGCTGGCGACGAAGTTGCCGATCGCCAGCAACGAGAGCGGACTCGGGCTCGACACGATGGATTTCTACGTTTCGAGCCTGTTTGGCAAGACCGTGTCCTCGGTTCGTATCGTTGGCAACTTCGGACTCGGGATTCTTTCGGATCCGGTCGAGGGCGACCGCCAGAACGATGTGGTGACCTACGGGTTGTCGTTTGCGCGGGCCCTGTCGCCGGGCCTCGAGTTTGTCGGCGAGATCAACGGGCGGCTGAGCACTCGCAACGAGCGCACACCGCCCGGCACCGAGACGCGGTCGGCGATTCGAACCGGGGTCCGCTTCACACACGCCGCGGTTCGCTTCGATGGCGGCCTGATCTTCGGCCTGACCTCGAGGGATCCCAGCTTCGGTTTTACCGCCGGCGTGACCTACGTGTTCCACGGGTTCACGCTGCCGTAACCACGTCGTAGTAGTAGAACCGATCTCATAAATCGCGGGGGCAGTTTGGCCGTGCGAGCGCGCGCCGCGAGAGAGCGTGTCGGGGAGTCCGAGGGGCAAAGCCCCTCGGGAAAGGTGGTTCAGTCCTTGATCGCGTAGAACAGATTCAGCGCTGACACTTCCTCGGAAGTTCTTGTCGCGTCCCAGCCGAGTTCATTGGCGGCGATGCGCGCGCACTCGTGCACCGCTTCGTCCCCCGGAGGTCCCAATGCGCCAACGCTTGTCCGCCGCAGCAGGATGTCAGTGAGCTTGAACGCCATTTCCTGCCGGATGACGTAGACCACCTCCGCACCGATCGTCGGCGTCGACGGCGCCAGTGGCGCACGCCGATCCGGCATGTCGTGCATGAGCCTGATCACGTCGGCCGCGCGCTCGGCGTAGCGCGCGATCAGGTGGCGGATCGTCGCGATAGAGATCTCGAGTCCGAGCGCCCGCGCGGTCTCGATGGCAAGCGCCTCGTGGTCTGCGATACCGGCGCCCGGGAGCACCGTCGTCGCGGTCCTCGACGGTCGGACACGTTTTCTCAGACGGCGGGCGACAAGGTTCGTCACCTGTTCCCCGACGCCACGCGCGCTCGAGTACTTTGCGCTCAGGATCGTAAACGCCCCTTCCGCGCCCTCTTTACCGTGATCGAGCACTTCGGGAACCATCCGCAGTTCCGGGACACCGGCTCGTCCCGCGACGGCTGGGACGAGGCCGCGGTGCACGAGCGTGATGTCGGCCGTCGACAGCTTGAGCGCGGGGAAAGCCGTGTTGGCGTCGGCGACCAGCGTCTCGACCTCCGCAGTGGAGGCACCAGTGTCGCCGGGCTGGGCAAAGGTCTGCGACTGACTGGTCCCGACGAGCGCCCGCCCTCGCCAGGGCACCAGCGTCAGCATGCGACCGTGGGACGCCGGGGCGGCAAGGGCGATGTCGGCGGCCGGCTTCGAGGTCAGCAGGCTCATCGCCTTCAGGAGCGGATAGTCACGCTTGACGCCGAAGCCGCTCATGATGGCGCCGGCCTGCGGTCCGGCGGCGTTGACGACTGTCATCGCGCGGATCGTCAGCTCACGGCCGGTCAGGGTGTCTCGCGCCTGCATGCCGCCGATCCGCGCGCCGTCGCGGAGCGGCGAGGTCGCCTCGACGTAGTTGGCGAGGTGCGCTCCGGCGCGGTCGGCAGCGGCCGCAAACGCAAACGTCAATCGATCGGCTTCGACCATTTGGTAGTCGTACCACTGCGCGCCGCCCGTCAGTCCCTCTGGTCGGACGCCGGGAAAGAGACGAAGCGTCAGCGCCTTCGACACCAGGCGCGGCCGTGGCAGGTGGAGCTCGGGTTCGACGCTGGTGTTCCGATCGCGGCCGAGCCACTCGTCGATTCTGAGCGCGACGCGAAGCGCCGGGCGGCCGCGCGTGACCGAGCGATACGTGCCGACCAGGAACGGCAGTGGGCGAAGCATCCACGGCGCGATGCGCGCGAGCGCCCGCCGCTCGAAAATCGAATGACGCGCGTAGCGAAGCCGGCCGTACTGCAGCGACCGCAGTCCGCCGTGCACCGTTCGCTGATGGTTGAATGAGGCGCCGCTGCCAAAGTCGCCGGCGTCGATGAGGGCCGTCTGAAGCCCGCGGCTCGCCGCGTCGTAGGCAGCCGCCAGGCCGTGGATCCCGCCGCCGACCACGAGGAGGTCGAACGTGGTCGCGGCGAGCGTATCGAGGTTGCGCGGACGCATGAAGGGATTTCATTTTATAGTAGGGCGCCGTTGCAATGCTGAATGCTGAGTGCTGAATGCTGAAGTAAATGATGAATTGGTGGATCGCACAGATTGCTGAGAGCTGAGAGCGGATAGCTACAAATACATGAACCTCATCAAGAGTCACGCCTTTGGCAACGACTTTCTCCTCGTCGACGCCTACGATTTCTCGGGAATCCCGCATCCAATGAGCGTCGCTCGTGACGCGTGCGACCGCCACCGCGGTATTGGGGCCGATGGACTCATCGTCTTCGAGATCCGTGACGCCGGCGCATCGATGCAGCTGTTCAACGCCGACGGCAGCCGCTCTGAGGTCTCGGGCAACGGCGTGCGCTGCCTCGCCGCGTGGATCGTCTCCGCGCAGTCACTCGAAGTCGGCGCGTTCGTCGACATCGAGACCGACGCCGGCCTCAAGTCGCTCGAGTTGCTCGATAGGCGCGACGGGCGCTACACGTTTTGCGCGGCGATGGGAGAGCCCGAGCGGATCGAGCAGCAGGTCCTCGACGTCGGCGGCGAAGCGGTGACGGCGGTCACGTTGCGGGTCGGTAATCCGCAGTGCGTCGTCCTCGGCGAGGTGACTGAACAGCGGCTGCATACGATCGGCCGGGCGTTGGCGGTTCATTCGCACTTTCCTGAGGGGACCAACGTCGAACTCGCCACCGTCGAGGCGCCGGATCGGGTCAGGATTCTGATCTGGGAGCGGGGTGTCGGGCCCACCGAGGCCTCGGGCACTGGCGCCTGCGCGGCGGCCGTCGCGGCGATCCGATTCGGGGGTGCGTCGCGCGACCTGCAGGTCGTCTCGCCGGGCGGCACGCAGCGCGTCGAGTGGGACGATGAGGGGTTGTTTCTGACCGGGTGGGCCGAACTCATCGCCGAATGCCGCTGGCTGAAGGCCTGATGCGTAGCCTCCATGAGGCCGGCGAGGCCGGCGAAACTTACTCACCGGCGGAAGAACTGTTCAATCGACGGCGCCGGACGATCGGTCTCGTCGCCGGGCCGCTGGCACTCTTCGTTCTCCTGGCGTCGCCGATCCCGATTCCTGCACCAGCCCACCGCCTTGCAGCCATCCTGCTGATGATGGTGATTCTCTGGATTACCGAGGCGCTACCACTGGCCGTGACGGCGCTCATCGGGCCAGTGCTGGCGATCATCCTGCACGTCGCGCCCGCGCGTGTCGTCTTCGCGCCGTTTGCCGATCCGATCATCTTTCTCTTCATCGGCAGCTTCATGCTGGCCGAGGCGATGTTCACCCACGGCCTCGATCGCCGGATTGCGTTCGGCGCAATGTCGTCGCGCGCCGTTGGCGGCAGCCCCACCCGGATCCTGCTCGTGTACGGGGCGGTCGCGACCGGGATTTCGATGTGGATCAGCAACACCGCGACCACCGCGATGATGTTTCCGATCGGATTGTCGATTGTCGCCCACCTGACCAAGGGCCAGGGGTCAGACGTGGCGAGCCGCAACTTCGCGACGGCCATGATGCTCATGGCGGCCTTCGGCGCGTCAATCGGAGGGATGGGAACCCCGATCGGGACGCCGCCAAACCTCATCGGCATCGGCATGCTGGAGAGCATCGCCCACCAGCGCATTTCCTTCTTTCAGTGGATGGTGCTCGGCGTTCCGCTGACCGTGCTCCTCTTCGGGTTCCTCGTGATCTATTTCCGGTGGAGGCTGCTCAAAGGGCTGACTGTCGACCTGGCGCGGGCCGCGCACATCCAGGACGAATTGAGGAAGCTCGGCCCGATCTCGACAGGCCAGCGCAACACGCTCGTGGCGTTCGGCGTGACTGTCGCGCTCTGGCTGTTTCCTGGCCTGCTCGCCATCGTGGGCCAGGCCGACACCGTATTCGCGAAGGCGTATGAGACGGCCGTACCGGAGTCGGTGGCGGCGATGCTCGGCGCCATCCTTCTGTTCCTGCTGCCGGTCAATTGGAGAGCCCGTCGCTTCACCTTGAGCTGGGATCAGGCCGTCCGCATCGACTGGGGCATCATCCTTCTCTTTGGCGGTGGCCTCGCGATGGGATCGCTGGCGTTTTCGACGGGGCTCGCCGAATCGGTCGGTCGCGGCATCACGGCGTGGCTGCCGGTCCGCTCGTCGCTGTCGCTCACGATCCTTTTTACGGCCGTCGCCATCGTGATGTCGGAGACCGCGTCGAACACCGCCTCGGCGAACATGATCGTGCCGGTCGCGATTGCCGTCGCGCAGGCGTCCGGCATCGATCCGCTCGAACCTGCGCTCGGTGCCACCTTCGGGGCGTCGATGGGCTTCATGATGCCGATTTCGACGCCGCCAAACGCCATCGTCTACAGCTCGGGGCACGTACCCATCACCGCCATGATGCGCCACGGCATCGTGCTCGACATCGCCGGCTTCATCTTCATCGTACTGGTCGTGACGGGGCTGGGGTGGGTGATCTGAACCGCGGCTCGCGGCTCGCGGCTCAGGGCTCAGGGCTCAGGGCTCAGGGCTCAGGCAAGATCATTGAGTAAGTGGTCAAACGCTCTTGCTTGAGCCTTGAGCCCTGAACTCGGCCCACGCAATTCCTGCAACCTGCCGCATCGGTCCGCAGTGAAGCTCCTGCGCACTCCCGATCGACTCCGCGCACTCGGCGAGCGTTTTCGGGCTCGCGTGGTTCTTGCAACGCGCATACGCCGCCCGGGTGGTACGGCCGTCTGTCGAGCCAGGATGGTGTACGATGAAGAGCGTTGCGCTGCACGATCGGCCGCGAGAGAAGCTGCAACGGCTCGGCGCGGCGGCGCTGGGCGACAACGAGCTGGTCGCGGTCGTCTTTGGATCGGGTCAGGCCGCGACGAGCGCGCTCGACCTGGCAAACCAGGTGCTGGAACGAACTGGGGGCATCGATGGCCTGGCCCGCGCCCGGCACGACGAGCTGACGCAGCTGCCCGGAATCGGGTCGGCACGGGCGGCGCAGGTGCTGGCGGCGGTTGAACTGGGTCGGCGGACGCTGACGCGGGCCGATCGTCATCGGGTGCAGATTACCAGTCCGCGGATGGTGGCGGAGCTGCTGCTGCCTCTCTACGGCAATCGACCCGTCGAGCAGTTCGGCGTGGTGCTCCTCGACACGAAGCACCGCGTGATGCGCACGACCGTCGTCACGATCGGCACGCTCGATGCGAGTATCGTCCACCCGCGAGAGGTCTTCCGCGAAGCGGCTGCGGCCGGTGCCGCCGCGATCGTGGTGTTTCACAACCATCCGTCGGGTGACCCGGAGCCGAGCGACGAAGACGTTCAGCTGACGCACCGCTTGATCGCCGCTGGCGTGCTGATGGGAATCGACGTGATCGACCACGTGATTCTCGGCAACGTCCGCTACTGCAGCATGAAGGAAGACCGCTACATCTAAGAGCCACGGATCACAGGGATAACACGGGCCACAGATCACACGGGTCACACGGATCATCCAGGGACAGTTACTCGACGTGTCAAAGATTGCTTACTTCGACTGTTTTTCGGGCGCCTCGGGCGACATGGTTCTCGGGGCGTTGCTCGATTTGGGACTTCCGATCGATGGCCTGCGCGCCGCGCTCGGGAGCCTGGCGATCGAGTACGGTTCGGTGTCGGCGGCTCGCGTGCTCAGGGCCGGTGTCTCGGCGACCAAGTTTCGTGTCCACGAAGGAGCCACGACGGCGGTGGCCGCCGGGCACCACGAGCACGCCCATCAGCATCACGGGCACGGGCCTGACCATCACCACGCGCATGATCACGACCACGGTCACGGTGCGGCCAAACACGATCACGGGCCACATCACAGCCTGACGGCCATCGCTGGCTTCATCGAACGCTCGGCCCTTACACGTGAAGGAAAGGATCGCGCGATTCATCTGTTTCACCGACTCGGCGAGGCTGAGGCTGCGATTCATGGCCTGCCGATCGAGAAGGTTCATCTCCACGAAGTGGGCGCGCCCGACTCCATCATCGACATCGTCGGCGTGGTGTACGGCATGGAGTGGCTCGGCGCCGAGCGGGTAGTCGCATCGCCGCTCAACGTGGGGAGCGGGACCGTGGTGTGCGCGCATGGCACGTTTCCGGTCCCGGCTCCTGCGACGGCGCGCTTGCTCGAGGGCGTACCGGTCTACGCCGGCGCCATCGCCAAGGAACTCGTCACGCCGACCGGCGCTCTGATCGTGACCGACTATGCGACGAGTTTCGATCGGCTGCCGATGATGCGCGTCAAGTCGATCGGTTACGGCGCGGGCGATGGGGACTTCGCCGGCCATCCGAATGTGCTCCGGATTCTGGCGGGCGAAGAAGGCACGCCCGCGGCTGTCGACCGTGTCGTCGTGCTCGAAAGCGAGATCGACGACATGAACCCGCAACTGTTCGGACCGCTGATGGAGCGGCTGCAGCAGGCCGGGGCGCTCGACGTGTTCTACGCGCCGGTGCAGATGAAGAAGAATCGACCCGGCACGCTCGTAACGGTCATCGCACGTCCGGCCGCCCGCGAGTCCCTTTCCGCCGTGCTCTTTGCCGAGACGACGACAATCGGTGTGCGCTATCAGGAAGTGGACCGTGAGTGCCTGGAACGTGAGGTGCGCGTCATCGTGACGCCAGTGGGCCCGATTCGCTTCAAGATCGCCAGCCGCGCGGGGAAGGTGCTCAACGCGGCGCCGGAATTCGAGGATTGCGCGAAGGCCGCGGCCGAGCACGCCCTGGCGATTAAAGACGTGCAGGCCATGGCGACAAAGGCCTGGCTCGACGCCCAGGTTGGCTAGCCGCGAGACGCGAGCTGCGAACCCTGAACCTTGAACCTGGAACCCTGAACCCTGAACCCTGAACCTTGAACCGCTTTTACCTCACCACCGCCATCGACTACGTCAACAGCCGTCCGCATCTCGGGACGGCGTACGAGAAGATCGCCGCCGACGTCATCGCGCGCTACAAGCGGCTCACCGCGTTCGATGTCCATTTCGTGATGGGGAACGACGAGCATTCGCAGAATGTCTTCCGGAAAGCCAAGGAGCTCGGCGAAGAGCCGCTGGCGTATTGCGATCGGATGGCCGTCGAGTTTCTCGATGTGTGGCGGCGCCTTGACTTGTCGTTCGACGACTTCATCCGGACGACCGAGCCACGGCACCGAGCCGGCGTCCAGGAGCTCATCCGTCGGATCACCGCGGCCGGGGATATCTATGAAGGCCACTACGAGGGTTGGTATTGCGTTTCGTGCGAAGCCTTCAAGCAGGAGAAGGATCTCGTCGAGGGCCTCTGCCCGATTCATCGGACCAAGCCGGAGTGGATTCGCGAGAAGAATCATTTCTTCCGCCTGTCGAAGTATCAGGACCGCCTGCTGAAACACTTTGCCGAGCAGCCGGAGTTCCTGACACCAGACATTCGCCGTAACGAGATCCTCCGGCTGATCGAGGGTGGCCTCGACGACATTTCGGTGAGCCGCGCGGGGCAGTCCTGGGGCATCCCGATGCCTCAGGATCCGTCGAGCGTCGTCTATGTGTGGTTCGACGCCCTGATCAATTACATCAGCGCCGTTGGCCTCGGAACCGACGAGGCCCTGCTCGCGCAGTGGTGGCCCGCTGACCTGCACATCATCGGGAAGGACATCACTCGCTTCCACACTGTCATCTGGCCGGCGATGCTGATGAGTGCCGGCGTGGCGCTGCCGCGTCAGGTGTTCGGCCATGGCTGGGTGCACCTCAAAGGCGAAAAGATGAGCAAGTCGCTCGGCACTGCGGTCGAGCCGCTCGAGGTCATCAACCTGTTTGGCGCAGATCCGTTACGGCTGTATCTGAGCAAGGAGATCTCGTTTGGCGGCGACGGCGACTTCTCGTGGGAGCGCTACGAGGATCGCTACAACGTCGATCTCGCCAACAACCTGGGGAATCTCGTCAGCCGGATTGCGGCGATGGCCGAGAAGTACCGCGGCGGACGTCTTGCGCCCTCCGGTCAGGCCGGACGTCTGAATGTTGTGGCCCGGCAGGCCGTGGACGACTATCGTCAGGCGATGGACGGGTTCGCGCTCGAGCGCGGCACCGCGGCGGCGTTCCAGATAGTCGACGCCGCTAATGAGTTCATTGCCAGTTCCGAGCCCTGGGCGATTGCGCGCGACGAGACCCGTGCCGCTGAGCTGTCGCAAGTGCTGTTCGACGTTGCGGAGGCGGTGCGTGTGGCGGCGATTCTGCTGCTGCCGGTGATGCCGAAATCCGCTGAGGAGATTCTCCGACGGGTGGGAGAGAGCAAACCGGCAGCGGACATTCGCCTGGTGGACGCCGCGTGGAGAAATGAGGGCGCGCGGACGCTTCTCAAGGGCGATCCGCTGTGGCCCCGGAGTCAGACGGACCGTGCAGGTGCTGCCAGCCCGGTCCCGGCCAGGCTAGAGACGAAGGAAACCAACAGGAGAACACGAGTGGACGAGACAAAGAACACCACGCCGGCTCCGGCTGGGCCGCCTGCTGCGCCGGCCGCTCCGGCGGCGCCTGCTGCTGCCACCGGCGCCGACAAGATCTCGATCGACGACTTCATGAAAGTCGATCTGCGCGTCGCGAAGGTCCTGGCGGCCGAAAAAGTGCCCAACTCGCGCAAGCTGGTCAAGCTGTCGATCGACGTCGGGACCGAGCAGCGCACCCTCGTTGCCGGCATCGCCGAAGCCTACGAGCCCGAGCAGCTTGTGGGCCGCACGATCGTCATGGTCTTCAACCTCAAGCCAGCCAAGCTGATGGGCATCGAGTCGAACGGCATGGTCCTGGCCGCGAGTACCGATGGCGGTAAACCGATCCTCGTCAGCTTCGACCAGGACGTCCCGCTTGGGGCGAGGGTCAGATGATCTCAGCTTCCCGCTCCCAGCTTCCAGCTTCCGGCTCAGACTCGTCAGCAAGGCTGGCAGCTGGAAGCTGGAAGCGGGAAGCGGCGAGCTCATGATCGATTCACACTGTCACTTGGCAGACGACGCGTTCGCTGACGATCTCGACGGCGTCATCGACCGGGCGCGTGCTGCGGGCCTGCATTCCGCGCTCTGCATCTTGTCGGCCGGCGACGAGGCGGAATCACGGGCTGCGACGCGGGTCCGAGCGCTGTGGCCGGCTGTCCGTTTCTCGGTGGGGATCCATCCGCACAAGGCAGGAGTTTTCGCCGGACGCGTCGAGGACGCGCTCGAGGGCGTCAGGCGCGGCATCTCCGGTGAAGGCGCCGTGGCGATCGGCGAGATTGGCCTCGACTATCACTACGACTTTTCACCACGGGAGGTGCAGCAGGACGTGTTTCGCGCGCAGGTCTCGCTCGCGCTGGAGCTGGCGATGCCAGTCATCATCCACACCCGCGAGGCAACAGAGGATACGTTTGGCATCCTTCGCGATGCCGGTCCCGCGTTGCGAGGCGTCTTTCATTGCTTCACCGGCGACGCAGACATGGCCCGCGCCGCGCTGGACATCGGGTTTTACGTCTCGCTCGCCGGAATCGTCACGTTTCCCCGAGCTGACGCGCTGCGCGAGGTCGCCGCGCTCGTGCCCGACGACCGGCTCCTCATCGAAACGGACGCGCCGTATCTCGCGCCGGTACCTCATCGGGGCAAGCGGAACGAGCCGGCCTTCGTCGCGCGCGTTGCCGAGACGGTCGCTGCGCTGCGCGGGGTCCCGGCGGCACAATTGGGCGCGCAGGTGGCCCGCAACTTCGATCGATTGTTAGTGCCGGGCCTTGGTCCAACTGTTTCCTATCAAACGGCTTAGCGCGTTGACACCCCGCGCAAAACTCCACTATTCTGAGACGACCGGAAGCTAAAAAACGGCACACCCTTTGAGCGATACCGCGCAGAAATCCGTCGTCTCCCCCGATCTGGCGCAGATCTTCGGCCCTATCCGCGAGGATCTCGAAGCCGTTGAGCAGGAGTTCGTTCGTCATATCCAGTCACGAGTGGCGCTCATCCCCGAGATGGGCCGGTACATCCAGAAGAGCGGTGGCAAGCGCGTGCGACCAGCCGTCCTGCTGATGGCCGCGCGCCTCAGCGGCTACACGGGCGATCGGGCGGTCCTCTACGCCTCGGTGGTCGAATTCATCCACACCGCGACGCTCGTGCACGACGACATCATCGACGGCGCCGATCTGCGGCGCGGGCGGCTGGCGGTCCATTCCCGCTGGGGCAACGACATCACGGTGCTCCTCGGCGACTACCTCTACATCAAGTCGATGGCGATGGCGCTGACGCACGACTCGCTGGAGATCATCCGACTGCTCTGCGACGTCACGCTCCGCATGATCGAAGGCGAGCTCTACCAGCTCACCAAGACTGGCGACGTCGACATCACCGAGGAAGAGCACTTCGAGATCATCCGCCGCAAAACGGCGTTCCTGTTCGGTGGCTGCGCGCAGATTGGCGGGATGCTGGGCGGCGTGACTCCGGATCAGGAGACGGCGCTCCGCGACTACGGATTCAACCTCGGGATTGCCTTCCAGCTGGTCGACGACCTGCTCGATTACACGGCCGACGCGGCGGCGCTCGGCAAGCCCATCGGCGGGGATCTTCGCGAAGGCAAGGTCACGCTGCCGATCATCCTGCTGCTGCGGCGGGGTGGCGCCGATGCTGACCGTCTCATCCGCGACTCTGTCCGGGATCGGACCGTCGCGCCGGAACAGTGGCGGGACATTCTGCGCCTCTTGCACGAGCACCGGTCGACTGAGCTCGCCTACGAAGCTGCGCTCGAGTACGCGGCGCGCGCCAAGAGCTGCCTGTCCGCGTTCCCGCCCAGCCAGGAACGTGACGCCCTCATCGCCCTGCCCGACTACGTCGTCTCCCGAGACCGCTAGGACGATCGCGATCCCGATGGCGGTGACGCCCACTGCGGATCGGATCGCGTAGTCGATGGATCCGCACACCCGCCTCGATGCGCTCCGGCAGCAGATTCGCTACCACGAAGAGCGCTACTACGTTTTCAACGATCCAGAGATCACCGACGCAGCGTTCGACGCGTTGATGCACGAGCTGCAGGCGCTCGAAGGGGAGCATCCCGAGCTCGTTACGCCGGATTCGCCGACGCAGCGCGTCGGCGGACGGCCGACGCAGGGGTTTCCGACGGTCGAACACTTTTCGCAGATGCTCAGCCTGGACAATGCCTACGACGAGGCCGACCTGCGATCTTTCGACGAACGGCTGCGCAAGGGTGCGGGGCTCGGCGAGGCCGCGGTGCCCTATGTAACGGAGTTGAAGATCGATGGCTTGAGCATTGCGCTGACCTACGAGAACCACCGCCTGGTTCGCGGCGCCACGCGCGGGGACGGCATGCGCGGCGAGGACGTCACCGCGAACGTTCGCACCATCAGGTCGATTCCGCTGACCCTCCGCGGCGGACCGCCGTCCAGGTTTGAAGTGCGCGGCGAAGTGTTCCTGCCGCGCGCGTCGTTCGATCGAATCAACCAGGAGAGAGCTGATGCCGGCGAGCCCCTCTACGCGAACCCGCGCAACGTCGCCGCCGGCACGATGCGGAACCTGGACCCGGCGCTGGTCGCGCGGCGGGGGCTCAAGGCCTTCGTTTATCAGTACGTGGGGCCCACGGACGGCGCACCGACGGAGCACGTCGAGCTGCTGTCGGCGTTGGCGGCGTGGGGGCTTCCCGTCGAGCCGCATGCCGCGGCGTGCCACGGCATCGACGCCGTCATCGCCTTCTGCCGCGAGTGGGACACGAAGCGCCAGCAGCTTGATTTCGACACTGATGGCGTCGTCGTAAAGCTTGCCGACCTGGCGCTCCGCGAGCGGCTGGGCAGCACTGCCAAGTTTCCGCGCTGGGCGACCGCGTTCAAGTTCGCCGCGCAGCAGCAGCAGACGAAACTGCTGCGAATCGAGGTGAACGTCGGTCGCACTGGGGCCAATACGCCCTACGCCGTTCTCGAGCCGATTTTCGTCGCCGGCTCGACGGTCTCGATGGCCACCTTGCACAACGCTGACGACATCGCCCGCAAAGACCTGCGCGAAGGCGATACCGTCGTCATCGAGAAGGCCGGCGACGTGATTCCCAGGGTCGTGGCACCCGTGCTCGGCCTGCGTCCGGACGACTCCAAGCCGTGGGCGATGCCGACGACGTGCAAGGCGTGCGGCAGCACGCTCAAGCGCGACGAGGAAGAGGTCGTCTGGCGCTGTGAAAACGCGTCGTGTCCTGCGCGCCTGCGCCGGAGCCTCGAACATTTTGCCGGCCGGGGCGCGATGAACATCGAGGGGCTGGGCGAATCGCTCGTCGATCAGCTGATCGAGCAGGGGATCGTCCGGGATTTTGGCGATCTCTACCGCCTGCAGCCGGCCCAGCTCGAGAATCTCGTGGTGACCCCGCGGGAGCCACGCTCGGAGCGGGCTGTGCCGAGGAAGCTCGGCAAGGTCGGACGCAACGTGACGACGCAGATCGAGAGCTCGAAGACGAACGACTTGTGGCGCCTGGTCTACGCGCTGGGCATCAGACACGTCGGCGAGAAGGCGGCGGCGACGCTCGCGCGCCACCTGCGAACGATGGACGCAATCATGGAGGCGTCCGTCGAGCAGCTCCAGGCCGTTCCAGATATCGGGCCGGTCGTGGCAGCGTCGATCCGCAGTTTCACCGAGGAGCCGAAGAATCAGGACCTTGTCGGCAAGTTGGCAGCGGCGGGCGTGAACATGGCGAGCCAGCAGCCGCCGCCGAGCGTCGCGGCCCAGGGACCCCTGTCTGGCAAGACATTCGTCGTCACCGGAACACTCGACTCGATGAGCCGCGACGAAGCGGCAGCGGCGATCGAGCGCCTCGGGGGCAAAGTGGGAAGCGCCGTCAGCCGAAAAACGACGTATCTGGTGGTTGGCGCCGAGGCCGGGAGCAAACTCGAGAAAGCCCAGGCGCTCGGCGTTAAGACGCTGACGGAAGACGAGTTCCGGGCGATAATAGTGGAGTCTTAGGGCTTGGTAGGCCGTTTTCGGGGCTGCTGACCTGCGCACCATGTCGAAACGATTCACGTTCATTACCCTGGCGCTGTCCTCGACGGTCGCCTTCCTCGTGGGGGTCATTCTTGCCGGCGGCGGCGTGGCCCGGACGCCCGTCGTGTCGAGCGCCCCCATCCACTCGGCGCCCCCCAACGATCGGCCGCGTCCAGCCTCACTGCCGGGCGTTGTGAATTTCGCAGACGTTGCCGAGCGGATCAACCCAGCGGTGGTCAATATCGATGCGGCTTCGAGGTCGGGTGGACGGAGCGGGTCGCGAGGCTCTCAGCGGGGTGTTGACGATTCGGACGGCGCGCGCGAGCCGGACCAGCCGCGCCAAGGTGCTGGCAGCGGCTTCATCGTCGATCGAGAAGGCTACATCCTCACGAACCATCACGTGGTGGAGGGCGCGGATCGGATTACTGTCACGCTATCCGATGGCCGGGCGTTTCGAGGGACCGTCGTCGGATCGGACCCGGCGATTGACGTGGCGCTGGTGCGGATTCCCAAGGCCCCAAATCTGCCGGAGGCGCCGCTCGGAAATTCCGACGAGCTGCGCGCAGGCGAGTGGGTCTGTGCGATCGGTAACCCGCTCGGGTACGTCCACTCAGTCACCGTCGGCGTGGTGAGCTTCATCGGCCGCAAGATTTTCGACCAGAGCCTCGACGACTACATTCAGACTGACGCTGCGATCAATTTTGGGAACAGCGGTGGCCCGCTGATCAACTCACGCGGGGAGGTCGTCGGGATCAACTCGGCGATTAGCGCCAAGGCCTCGAGTATCGGCTTCGCCCTGCCAATTAACCAGGCGGTCGCCGTCCTGCCACAGTTGAAGGCGACCGGCCGGGTCACGCGCGGGTTCATCGGCGTCACGCTCACCGATGTGACGCCCGCGTTGCAGAAAGCGCTTGGCCTGACGGTTGCCGATGGGGCGATGGTGCAGGACGTCACGCCGCGATCGCCAGCGGAGCGGGCCGGCCTCCGCGCCTACGACGTAATCGTGGAAGTGGAAGGGCGCCGGGTCGTCTCCAACCAGGAGCTCATCCAGGATATTTCGGCACGACAACCGGGGACCGTCGCCGCGCTCGATGTGCTTCGCGAGGGCCGCCGCCACACGATGAGCGTCAAATTGGCCGAGCGGCCCGGACGGGGTGAGGAGTCCAGTGCCGCGCCGACGCGGCCAGGACCGGCGGTCACGTCGCCCCGAGTGTTCGATGCCCAAGTGCCTCTTGGGCTGACCGTCCGGGACATGGATCGCACGTTCATCGGCCGGCTGGAGATTCCCGACGGCATCCAGGGCGTGATTGTGTCGCGCGTCGACCCGGCTGGCGCCGCGCGTCAGGCGCTGCGCCGTGGGTTCGTCATTCTCGAAGTCAACCGGAAGCCGACGCGAACGGTTGCCGACTATCAGAAGATTGCGGACGCCGCCCGGCCCGGCGACGTGCTCGCGATCTACTACTACGATCCCACGCTCGCCCTGCGCTCGCTGGTGACGGTCGTCGTCGACTGAGCGCGAGAGCCGATTCAGATGAAAGCACGCATTCTGGTTATCGACGACGAGGCGGAAGTACGCCGCTCGGTCGGGATGATTCTGCGCTACGACGACTACGAGGTCATCGAGGCGTCGAGCGGACCCGAGGGGATCGCGATGGCCGAGCGCGAGGCGCCGGATCTCGTGTTCCTGGACATCAAGATGGCGGGCATGGACGGCCTCGAGGTTCTGCAGCGGCTGCGGGCGGCGAACGAGAATCTGCCGGTCGTCATCATTTCTGGGCACGGCACGGTCAGCACCGCGGTCGAGGCGACCAAGGCAGGGGCGTTCGATTTCATCGAGAAACCGCCGTCGAGCGAAAAGCTGCTCGTATCGATTCGCAACGCGCTCGAACGGACCCGGTTGTCGGACGAAAACCGGTCGCTGAGGCGAGCGGCGGAAGTACGCCACCAGATGGTCGGCGAGAGCGCGTCTCTCCGGCAGGTCTGGGATGCGATCAAGCGCGCGGCCCCGACCAATGCCACCGTCCTCCTGCAGGGGGAGAGCGGCGTTGGCAAGGAGCTCGTCGCGCGCTCGATCCACCGCAACAGCCTGAGGAGCCGCGAGCGGTTCATTCAAGTGAACTGCGCTGCGATTCCCGAAGAGTTGATCGAGTCGGAGCTCTTCGGCCACGAAAAGGGTTCGTTCACCGGCGCGACCGAGAAGCAGATCGGCAAGTTCGAGCAGGCCGATCGCGGCACGATTTTCCTCGACGAAGTCGGGGATATGAGCGCGAAAACGCAGGCCAAAGTGCTGCGCGTGCTGCAGGAGGGCGAGGTCGAGCGGCTCGGGTCGGCGCGCACAATCAAGGTCGATGTGCGGGTCATCGTGGCCACGAACAAGGATCTCGAGCAGGAGATCGAGAAGGGCACGTTCCGCGAGGATCTCTATTTTCGGCTGAGCGTGATCCCGATTCGCGTTCCGCCGCTCAGGGATCGGCGCGACGACATTCCGGCGCTCGTCCGTCATTTTGCGGACCTGTTCAGCCGCGACAACAATCGGCGGTTGCCGCGATTCACGCCCGCCGCGCTCGAGTACCTGCAGAAAGCACGGTGGAAAGGCAACGTTCGTGAGCTGAAGAACACGGTCGAGCGCTTGATCATCATGACGCCGGGCGACACGCTCGACGTCGACGATCTCCGCGACATCGTCCGCCTCGAGTCCAAGCCCGCAGCCGTGCCCGAGGGCGACAAGGAACGTCCCGGAACCCTGCGCGAATTCAAGGAGTCTGCCGAGAGGGCCTTCCTCGTCGACAAGCTCCGGGAAAACGCCTGGAATATTTCAAAGACCGCCGAGGTTATCGGAACACCGCGCAGCAACTTGTACAAGAAGCTGGAGCAGTACGGCATCACTCAGGAAGGAGACGGATAAGAAATGCTGAATGCTGAATTCTGAATTTTGAAGTGAATTCAGAATTCAATTCAGAATTCAGCACTCAGCATTCAGAATTGCAAGTATCAGTTCGATGCCGCCGCAGCAGGCCAGACGATCGCCCGCCTTTCCAAGGCGAGAGGAAAGTCCGAACTCCGCAGGGCAGTGCGCCGGGTAACGCCCGGTCAGGGTAACCTGAAGGAAAGTGGCACAGAAAACATACCGCCTGCGCAAGCAGGTAAGGGTGAAAAGGTGCGGTAAGAGCGCACCGCGCTCGTGGCAACACGGGTGGCAGGCAAAACCCCGCACGGAGCAAGGCCAAATAGGGAGGCGTTATCAGGACTGCCCGTCCGAAGCCTCCGGGTAGGCCGCTTGATCCCATCAGCAATGATGGGGCTAGAGGAATGATCGTCGTCCCGGCCGCGAGGCCGGGGGACAGAATTCGGCTTACGGCCCGCTGCGGCGGCGCTTTTAGAATGCTGAATGCTGAATGCTGAGTGCTGAAGTAAAAGCAACATTCACTTCAGCATTCAGCACTCAGCATTGCTTGGAGGGTTCTCATGCGTGCGGTTCTGTCGCTGGCGGCGCTGCTGGCTGCCACGACACTCGGTGTTGTCTGGGCGCAACAGCAAACGACGCAGCTGCCACCGGGCTCGCCAGTCGAGCTCCGGCCGGGTCAGCGTCCGCGTCCTGGCGAGGGTCGCGAGCCTGAATGGCCGGCGCCTCGGATTACCGAGTACAAGCCGCGCACGACGCTCGTCGTCCCCGCGCATCCGCGCCCGCGCGCGAAGTTTCCGGTCATCGACATTCACAGCCACCAGCCGACGCCGATTTCGGCGGCGGATTTTGCGAAGGTCGTGGACGGGATGGAGCAGAACAACCTTCGTCTGCTCGTGAATCTGAGTGGAGGGTCTGGTCAGCGCCTGCAAGCTGGGCTCGAGGCGATTCGGGCCAGCAAGTATCCGGATCGCATGGTGCTGTTCGCGAATGTCGACTTTCGCGACGTCGGTCCCGGATTTGGTGCGAAGGCGGCTGACGCGCTCGAGCGGGACATCAAAGCCGGCGCCAAGGGATTGAAGATCTTCAAGGACCTCGGCCTGCGCATCCGGCGAACCGACGGCACACGCCTGAAGCTCGACGATCCCGAGTTGGATCCGATCTGGGCGATGTGCGGCCGGCTGAACGTCCCGGTACTGATTCACACCGCCGAGCCACAGGAGTTCTTCGAGCCGATCAACTATCAGAACGAGCGGTGGCTGGAGCTGGCGCTCTACTCGACCCGCCGCTATCCGCCGGATCAGGCGCCGCGCTTCGAGGAGCTGATCGCGGAGCGCGACCGGATGTTCGCCAAGCACCCGCAAACGAACTTCATCGCGGCTCATTTCGGGTACCACGCGAACGACCTGGGACGGATGGGGCAGCTCCTCGACCGGCTTCCCAACGTCTATCCGGAAGTGGCGGCAATCCTCGCTGAACTCGGTCGCCAGCCGCGCACGGCGCACGACTTTTTCGTGAAGTACCAGGACCGCGTGCTGTTCGGCAAGGATAGCTACCAGCCTGACGAATACCCGTACTACTGGAGGACGTTCGAGACTGCAGACGAGTACTTCGACTACTACCGCGACTATCACGCGTTCTGGAAGCTCTATGGCATGAACCTGCCCGACGATGTGCTGAAGAAGCTGTACTACAAGAACGCGCTGAAACTAGTGCCGGGGCTTCCGGCGGCGGGATTCCCAGACTGATATGACTCACTATCTCGTTACCGGCGGGGCCGGATTCATCGGTTCCCACCTGTCAGAAGAACTGGCGCGTCGCGGCCACCAGGTCCGCGTGGCGGATTCACTCGTCACCGGCAGGCGCAGTAACCTCGATCACGTGCCGGCTGTCGAGTTCCTCGAAGGCGATTTGGCCGATCTCGAGTTCGCGCGACACGCCGTCGCCGGGATCGACTATGTGCTGCACCAGGCGGCGCTGCCATCGGTGCCGCGCTCTGTGAAGGATCCAATTACGTCGAACCGCGCCAACGTGGACGCGACGCTGAACGTGCTCGTCGCGGCCCGCGATGCCGGCGTGCGCCGGGTCGTGTTTGCCGGGTCGTCGTCGGCCTACGGCAACACGCTGACGTCGCCGAAGCACGAGGACATGCCGACGAGTCCGCTCTCTCCCTACGCGTTGCAGAAAGTCGTGGGGGAGCAGTATCTCCACATGTTTACGACGCTCTACGGCCTCGAGACGGTCACGATCAGATACTTCAATGTCTTTGGTCCGCGGCAGGATCCCTCGTCGCCGTACTCTGGGGTGATTTCGCTGTTCGCCACGGCGCTCCTCGAGAATCGTGCCCCGACGATCTATGGGGATGGCGAGCAGAGCCGCGATTTCACCTACGTCGCCAACGTCGTCGATGGCGTGCTCCGGGCCTGCGAAGCCACCGGCGCCAGCGGCCGCGTCATCAACGTGGCCACCGGCAGCAGCATCTCGCTCAACGCGCTCTTTGAAGCGATGCGGCGGCTGATCGGTGCGACCGTCAAGCCGGAGTATGGCGGACCTCGGGCCGGGGACGTTCGCGACTCGCTCGCGGACCTGCGGCTCGCGAAAGAGATCCTCGGCTACAAGCCGATCGTGCCGTTCGAGGAGGGGCTGCGCCGAACCGTCGAGTGGTACAGGACGCTGGCCGCGACGACCTGATCCTTGCGGCTCCCCTTCTGGCACGGTCTCATCGCGCCTCGACTTCGACGGCCAGCCGCGAGATTCTTGTACGGCGCCTCCGGCTGGAAACCGAACGTGAACGTCCCTTCGTTGCCGTCCTTCGGCGGCGCGATGAACGAAATCTGCGCCGGCGTCGACGTCACGACGCGCGCGATCTTCAACGTACCGAAGTCACCCCGCAGTCGCTGAAACATCTTGGCCCGCTCCTCGGCCGGGCGCTTCGCCAGAAGTTCGGGCGTCATCAGCTTGTCGCTGGCGGCGAGGTAGGCCTTCTCGTCGCCGCTGTTGAACGCCTTCAGATACGCCTCAACCTGGCGTCCCTGCGGAGTACTGGGCAGGGAAGCGGCTTTCGGTGCGCCAGCCTGGACGGCGACGGCCAGGACGAGAACGAGAGTCGAGAACATGTGCAGTCCCTTTCGGTCTCATGAGATTCGTCTGTCGGGGAGGCGACACTGCGCTGCGCCGCGCAGCAAGTAAGACGCTCCTGGCGCTCCCAGAGTTGACACCGACGTAGGCTCATCGCGTTGCGCTCCCCGCGCCCTGATCCATGTGGCCTCAACAACTCTCATGCGCACTTGAAGTTCGGTGGACGGTCGGCCGCCGACGGCAGGCGGCAACATCCTTGCCTTGCCGGAGCATGTCCTCGCCGGTCGGACCTGTCCGCGGCGGCGCGACCTCACCTCGTGGTCATCCGGCGGGCGGGGACGACGTTTCGTCAATGTCAGAGGGCGAGTTAGCCCTGTCAGGAGGATCGATGTATCGATTGTTTTCTATTCTCGCGTGTGCAATCGCCGCGTCGCTGGTGCTGGCGCCGGGGACGGTCTCGGCTCAGGAGAAAACCGGTAAACCCAAGCCCGCGCCGGCCGTAGCTACCCCGATCAATCTCAACACAGCGACCGCCGCGGACCTTCAGGCGTTGCCCGGAGTGGGCGCCGCCACGGCGCGGCTGATCATCGAGCATCGCGACAAGAACGGCGGCTTCAAGAAGGTCGAGGAGCTGATGAATATCAAAGGCATCGGCGAAAAGAGCTTCCTGAAGTTGAAGCCGATGGTCACGATTGCGTCGCAGAAGGCCGAGCGCCAGGATGACGGCGGCTCCGGGCGGTAGCGCGCAAAAAGGGAGTGCCGGCGCCCGGAACGTTGCACCGGGTGACCGGCCTTCCAGCCCGACCGACTCGACGACCACACGCGGAGCGGAGTGCGGACTGTCGGTCGTCGAACTGCTGTTCGCGCTCGCCACGTCGGTGACCGTTGGCGCGCTCGCGATGGCGGCGACGACCGCGGCGATCGATGAGATGCGCACCGCGGTCGCCGCGAGGTATATCGCAGGTCGAATCGGGTCCGCGCGGATCGATGCGGTCCGGAAGGCGAGCGCGGTCGCGCTCCGTTTCGAGCCCGTTGATGGCGACTACGTCTACGCGCCGTATGAAGATGGCAACGGGAACGGCGTGCGCACGGCCGAGATTCGCGAAGGGATCGATCGGCCGGTCGGAGCGTTCGAGCGGTTGTCGGACAAGTTTCCAGGCGTGCGTTTCGAGCTGGCGGCGGGCGTCCCGGACGCGGACGGTCAGGGGGGAACCGGCGGCGACGGTGTCCGGATCGGCGCGGCGCGCATCCTGACGATGAGCCCGGATGGAACGGCGACGTCGGGAACGCTCTATGTTCGAGGGCGGCGGGGTCAATACGCGGTCCGGGTACTAGGTGTCACCGGACGCACGCGGATGCTACAGTACCAGCCAGGAAACAGAACATGGCTCAGCCGTTAGCAGACCGTCGAGCCGACGCACGCTTTGGCCAGCCCGTGATTGCTGGCACGCAGGCCATTCTGCGTCCTGGCTACGCCGTGTCCCTGATCGATCTGAGCTCAGGCGGAGCCCTCATCCAGGGGCCCCGTCCGCTCCGCCCCGGCGCGAGGGTGCATCTCCAGTTGCTGACCGGCACGCGCCGTCTGGGTATCGCGGCGCACGTGCTCCGCTGCTCGGTAGCTGCGCTCGACTCGCGCCAGGGTGTTCAGTATCGGGGTGCCCTGAAGTTCGACTATCGCTGCGATGCGCTCTGGGAAGCGAGCACCCTTGACGGGTATCTAGTGCCCGTTGCCGAACCGCCCGAGGCTGGCGGCGAAGGGCATGGCATACCCGGCTCCGGACCCGCAAACGACAGCGATCGGGCATCTGAGCCCGAATAACACGTAAATCGCCACCGGGCGCCGCCGGTGTATCCCTCGAATCCTTGGCACTCGAATTGGTTACGCCCTCCGTCTGAGGTCAGAGGAGGAACGATGGTCATGGTGGCAGAACCAGCGTACGCCTCCGTCGGCCCGAACCGCGTCGACAGGCGAGCTGCAGACCGGCGTAGAAGTGCGGCGGCGTTGTTGGCGGCGGTGACGAGCGGGCTGGCGGCAGCACGAGACACGGTGTTTGCACGGGAACGGTTCGAGCAGGTCCTTCGGTCGCTCGTCCAGGCGCGATCGATTGCGCTCTGCGACGACCCTACCGGGGTGCCGGGAGACGACGTGATGACGTTTCCGGTGCCGGGGGGCGTCCCGCACCATCGCGCGCGGATCGAGGCAGTGTTCGAACCGCCGCGCATGCTCGACGGGTGGACGTGCCAGTTGCTGGACACGGCGACGCACGTCGCCGGGCTCATCCTCGAGATAGAGCGAGCTCAGGGACGAAGCCTTGCCGGCCGCAATCGTGGCGACGGCGCGGCGCCGCTGATTGGTTCGAGCCTCGCGATTCGGGCCGTCCGCGATCGAATCGAGCGCGTCGCCGCGACAGATTTCACCGTTCTCATCGAGGGCGAATCGGGTACGGGCAAGGAGCTCGTCGCCCGGCAGATTCACGAGCTCAGTCGCCGGCGCAAGGGCCCCTTCGTCGCCGTCAACTGCGCCGCGATCGTCGAGACTCTGCTCGAGGCGGAGCTCTTTGGAATCGAGGAACGGACGGCGACGGGCGTGCGCGGTCGCCGCGGGAAGTTCGAGCACGCCCACGAGGGGACGCTCTTTCTCGATGAAGTGTCCGATCTGTCGCCGGCCGCACAAGCCAAGCTCCTGCGCGCCATTCAGGATCTGTCCGTCGAGCGCGTCGGCGGCTTTGGCGCACGCCGGGTCGATACGCGGATCATCGTGGCGACCAACCGCCCGCTCTCCGGGCTGGTCGAGTTGGGGCGATTCCGGTTGGACCTTTACTACCGGCTGCACGGCGTGGACGTGCAGGTGCCACCGCTTCGGGCGCGCCGCGAAGACATCACAGAGCTCGCCAGATATTTTCTGGACCGTCACCGGTTCGTGCGGCAGCTGCAGCTCTCGACAGCGGCGGCCGATGCGTTGCTCGCGTACGACTGGCCGGGGAACGTCCGCGAGCTGGAGCGCGTAATCGAGCGTGCCGTTGCGCTCGCGGGGTCCGACTGGCTCGAGCTCGACGATCTGCCGCCGGCGCTGCTTGGCGGCTATGCCGATGTGCTCGTGCCCTCGATGCGTTCGCGCGAATCGATGCGCGCGTGGGGGAGCCGCTACGCCCGGCTCGTCTACGAACGCTGCGGCAACAACAAGCGCCAGGCGTGTCGCGAGCTCGGCATCTCGTACCACACGCTGAGGGCCTACTTACGGTTTCGCCCGGAGCGCTGCGGACCGGTCGACACGAAAAACACGCAGACGTAAGGAGGGGAGTCGAACCAGCGAGAGTCGACACGTGGTGAGTGGCAAGCAGGCCGGGCGCCTCCGGCATTGACGTGTGTGGCGAGGCAGCGCGATCGATCGATGATTGACCGCGGAGGTTGCGCGTTACACCGCTCATGTCCCGGAAACGGGCTACATCAACGGGAGATCGGTATGGCAGGACGTGTGATGTCGGCCATGGTGCTGGCGGGTGCCGGGTTGGCTGCCGCCGCACCGGCTGTGCGGGCGGCAAGCGCCGCGCCACCGGCGCAAGACAAGAAGAATCCTCCCCAAGTCGCCTACGAGATCGTGCCGGTGTCCGAGCGCCTCGAGATCGATGGGCGCAAGAACCCCGAACTGATCCCGCAGTGGGACGTCTGGCACGCGGCGTTCGAGATGATGTCGAGGGCGTCGGACCTGCCGACCGAAGTCCTCAAAACCATCTCAACGGAAGAAGCGGCGTCAATCCGCGACGCCGCCCGCGAGAATGCCAGAAATTATCAGTTCGCGCAGGAGCGCGTGCTCAAGCTGTTTCCAACACTCCAGACTGACGAAGCGAAGTTGGTTACCGAACGTACCCAGGCCATCAATCTTGAGTTTCGCTGGCAGGTGTTAGGTCTTCGCGACCGCGTGCTTGCGGGTCTCAATCCATCGGGGCGCGTGGCCCTCAGCGGCTACGTCGAATCCCTGAAGGCTGGAATGCGCGTGTTCGTGGCCAAGAAGGAACTCGCGTACTACCGGCAACCCCAGTAACCGCAGGCAATCACCGAATTCGAGGTGTGAAGATGAAGCGTTTTGTGCTCATGACGGTCGTGGTGTGTACGTTCCCATCGCTTGGATACGCCCAGTTTCCAATGCCAAGCTCGTGGTTCGCGGGGTGTGGTCAGGTGCGGATTGGCAATGGCTCGACGCAGATCGGGCAATATGGTCTCTGGCTGGAATACGACGTGTTCACGATACGGGACCTCAATACGTGTCCAGTAACAGTAGCTGTCACGGCGCACGTGCCCGGCGTGCCTGAATCCGGCCTCACCCGAGAAGGAATTTGGTCCGCATCCGTGAGCCGGCAGATCATGGTGCCGGGACCGGGGTCATGGCAGACGCGGGGCATTCACCAATTCTCGGTCTGGATGCCGGCGCCAATCGTGATCGCCGAGTTCCCTCAACCACTCCCTTCGACCTCCTCGATCGCCTACATCGAGCCGCGCCGTGAGGACCTCGACCCCGTGTTCGAATGCGAGGTCATGCAGCAGGGCCGGTGGCTTGGCGGGATGTGCGAGCTTCCCAACTGCCCGCTCATCGTCGACACCGCGCGTGACGGGTACAAACTCACCAGCGTGGAGAACGGCGTCCGGTTCGATTTGAATGCGGACGGTGTGCCGGAGCAGGTGGCCTGGACGCGGCGCGAGTCGGACGATGCGTTTCTGGCGCTGGACCGCAACGGCAATGGTCGAATAGACGACGGGTCGGAGCTGTTCGGCAACCATACGCCGGCGGCTCCTGAGACGGCGGAGATCACGACGCCCAACGGATTCGAGGCCCTCAAGTTCGTCGAAACGTCATCCTACGGGCGAAGCGAGCGCAACGAGGTCATCACCGCTCGCGACGCCGCCTTCTCCCAGCTCGTGCTCTGGCGAGACCTCAATCACAATGGCCTATCGGAGCCCGACGAACTGCAGCCAGTCTCGGAATCGGGCCTCGAGGCGATCAGCACCGAATACAAGAACAGCAGGCGCGTCGACAAGCATGGCAACGAGTTCCGTCAGCGCTCACGCGTCCTCTGGAAGGACGGTCAGTACGACCACATTTACGACATCTGGTTGCAGTGGCGCGACTGATGCGCTGACTTCGGTTCGGGGCGCAGATCTACAGCAGGGCCAGGACAGTGCTCCTGGCCCTGCCACGTCGTCCGCGCTCATCGACGGGGTCAGGCCGTGAATCGTGCCCCACTGTTCAGCTGCTTGATAGATACGGCTGAGCCAGCAGTCGTTTCGCCGCTCATCATCCACCTCGGATCGCCTCGTCCGTCGATGTCCGTGTAGGATCGCGCATCGACTTTCGACGCCAAAGCGTCCTGCCATTCTCCATCGGTGTTCGATCGTTACTGATTCGGCGTTTTACTGATGAGCAGGGTGCCGCGAGACTCGACACCAGGAGGCGTCTGCCATGCAGACTGTGTTCGCGCGACATGCGATGTTGTTCGCGGCGTGTGCCGTGTTATGGGGTTGTGGCGTGCCGGCACCACAACCCCCTCCCCCTTCAACAACACCCCAGCCGCCTCCCGGACCGTCCGACGATGCCGACCCCGCCGACGATGCCGTGGCGGCGCCCAAGGTGCGGACAGCAGGGCAGCTCGCCAAGCTGATGCCGTCAAACGGCACGGGGTGCGCCCCAGGAGCTCGCTGCATTCGCGTGTCGGACAACGGTCGCCCGCGGCCAAACGGCACGTGGATCGCTCAGTGCCGCGGCGAGTTCGCTGACTTCATTGTTCGGAGGACCTCGCTTCCCGCGAATTACAACGGACCGTGGTTTCAACCCAATCCGATCGAAGAGGCGCACACTGGCATTCCGTCCGGTACGCGGCCGTGGCGAAGCTTCGATCCGGACGTGGACAGTCAGCGACTGGCCTATGTGCTCGCCCTTCGCAACTACGCGCTCGCGAGCGAACCCGTGCGAAGCATCACGCCTCAACTGACGGCGGACAGCGACTACTTCGATCCGATTGGGGGAACGGTCCCCCAGAATCAGCGGTCGCAGAAGTGGTATCCAGCCCCCCGCATGATGTACGGCGAGCCCGACTCACCAGGTTCCGCCTCGCGTGAAGCTGCACGTGGCATGACAGCGGAGCGAACCGTCCTCGAGGACGAGCTCGGCGGAAACACCGCGCCGCTTCGGAACTATGCCGTCGCATACTACGATGCGCGTGGCGCGCGCACGTTCGCGCGGGTCTGGGGAACGAGCACGCCTGGGCTGGATGCGGTCGATCGCGCGCAGATGCGTTTTTCTGCGGGCGGGTTCGTCTACAAACTGCTCTTCAGCGCCGCGCGACCGACCGACTTTCCGGCCGGTCAGGATCTGCTCGCAGGCTCGCTCGCGCTCAACATCCTCCCCAATCGCAACGGCGGCCCGGTCAGCGTGCGTCTGCTGCAAATCGATGTCGCGGTCAAGGACGCGCGGGCGAGTGCGACCGGCTGGTATTTCGCGACGTTTGCGTACGATCGGACCGTGGCGGGAAACTCGGTGTGGCGAAAAATGGTCCCGGTCGGCCTGATGTGGGGCAACGATCCAAACGGCCCACCGATCGTTGACTCCTGGATCAATCCAGGGGCGCCCGCGTACGCGAAGGCTCATCTCGGCGTCCAGGGACGGTTGAATGGACCCGTGGACAACCAGGTGTCAGCCTGCATGTCGTGCCACAGCACTGCACAGGCGCCCTCGCTCGCCGACATTCGACCGCCGACGAGCAGCAGTGCGTGCTTCCCCCTGCGGTCGAACTGGTTCCGCAACCTTCCCGGCACGCAGGCCTTCGGCCGCTTCGACCCGGAAGGGGGGGTGTGTGAGACGTCTACGACCGGCATCACGCTCACGGCCGCGGATTACTCACTGCAGCTCGGCGACACCGTGACTCGCTCCGTTGCCCAGAGCGCGAGCTTCAATCCATGCACGTGGGATGACGCGGCGCCACCGCCGGCCGCCCCTCCACCGCCTCTCGCCCCGGTTGCCCGTGGTCAAAAACCGCCGCGCATATTCCCGGTGAATCGTTGAAGTACCGAAGGGACGGGTGACGGGGCGCACGCATGCTGACGAGTAAGGAACTCCTCGCGATAATGCCGGGGGTGCCTGCAAAGAAGCGGGACGAAGTCGTGCCGTTCTTGCAGGCCGCGATGACCGAGTTTGCCGTCAACAAGCCGGCTCGGGCGGCGGCATTTCTTGCCCAACTGGCGCACGAATCAGGCCAGCTGCGATTCATGCAAGAAATCTGGGGCCCGACTGAGGCCCAGCGGCGCTACGAACCTCCTAGCGCGCTGGCGGGGAAGCTGGGCAACACCGAGCCGGGCGATGGCAAGCGGTTCAAGGGCCGCGGTCCTATTCAGATCACGGGGCGAGCGAACTATCGGCGTTACGGCGGGCTGCTCGGCATCGACCTCGTGTCGGATCCGGGCCGCGCGGCGTTGTCCGACCTCGGATTCAGAATTGCCGGCTTGTTCTGGGAAAGAAACGGGCTCAACGAACTTGCCGACCGGGCCGACGCCGACGCGTTTCGATTGATTACCAAGCGCATCAACGGGGGCTTGAACGGTCAGAAGGATCGCGAGCAGTTCTACGCCGTGGCCTGCGCCGTGCTCGGAGTAGTTGCCCCGTCCCGATCAGGTCGCGCCAGAGCGCGTCAGCGAATTCCCGAGGTCGACTGGAAACCGGTCCTCGAGCGCGGACACGAAGCGATCCGGGCGCACTTTCCCAAACGCAGGGAGGCCCGTATGCCGGCGCGTGTCGCGACGACGGTCCGCAAGGGAGACACGTCGGAGAGCAGGAGGAAGTCGTCGAAAGGTCGGCGAGCATCTGGCGGGACCGCGCGTGGGGCTGGCAAAGTCGAGAAAGCGACCGACGAGTCACGCTACACCGTGGCGATTCGGTACCGCGTCGATGGCCGAGTCGAGGACCTTCAGCTGACCACCGACGACCGGTCGTTCTATCCGGTCGCCCAGCGGTGGCGCTATGTGGTCGCGAATCGCCGCCGCATCACGCGCGCGACGCGCGACTCGCTGAGCAACGAGATCGCGGTGTGGATGTCGGACGTGTGCGAGCTCGAGCCGAGCTCGTTCGAGACGCGCGTCAAGTGGATGGCACGCTCCGAAGTCGTCGAAGTGTCGGTTCCGTTCGTTCGAGAGTCGGTTGGCTGGGCCGCGCGGCTGTTCCCCTGGGAGAACGCGCTCGGGCTGCTGACACGGCCGTTTCGGGAGGAGACCGCGCCCTTCACAGTGGTTCGCCACTTGTCGGCAAAGAAGACCCAGCTTGCGGACAAACGGCCGGGCTCGTTGCTGATCGTCCGAAGCGGTCCAGGCGAGGTCGGCAGTCGGTACGAACTGGATCGTGAATGCCAGATGGTGGCCGACGCGCTGCGCCCGGCGCTGCCGTCTGGCAGCGACACGCTGCTACGCGAACCCGATCGCCTCGCACTCCAGAGCCAGATTACGGCGCTCGCGCCGGCCATCGTTCACCTGTCGGGCGTCGATCCGTACGCGCTCGAGACACTGGGCATCCTTAAAGCCGATCCTGAAAACCCCGACGGATTCGTGCTGCGCAAGGCCGACGGCGTCTACGACATCGTCGACCCCGACGATCTCGCGGCCATCGTCACGGCTGCGTCCGACAAGCCACTGCTGGTGGCCCTGACCTCATGCTTCAGCGCCTCCCGCATCGCGGCGTTGTCAGTGGCGAATGGCGCGCGGTATGCGATTGGTTTTCTCGACACGCTCACAGACGCGGATGCGATTCTGTTCTTCGGCTGTTTCTATCGTGCCTGGATGCGCGAGTGGGACATGCTGGCGGCGTTTGTCAAGGCGCGTGCCGAATGGATGGCGCAGGCGTCGCCGCAGAGTACCGGCGTGGTGCTCTGGAGCCGGCATTCGCTCCTCGTGCCAGAGGCAGAGGCGACAACACGTGCCGCTGCGTCAGTCGCCACGCCTTTGCCGGATCCTTCGCCAGCACTGGCGACGGTCGGTGACCTCAAGCTGCACGTCGCGCTCATTCCCGACCGCGCGCCCGCCGGAGCTCGGAGCACCAGCACCAGCCTGAACTACTCGCTCTTGCACAACGATCGAACGCCGTTCAAGACCTTCTTCGTGGAAAAACCTCTACCCGGGCGGCTGCCGCCACTGCAGATTGAGGTCGCGCTCGAGGTCGGCAACGAGTTCTGCCGTTGTCGTTTCTCCGAGGAGCTGCCCGAGACCGCCGCCTCGATCGAGCTCGCGCCGCGCATGCGGTTGCCGCTCGTGGCGGGCCTGTTGCGGCAATGCACGGAAAGCCTCCGCACGAACCTATACATCAAGGTCTCGTGCGGGGATCGCCTGCTCCGTGAATCGAGCGAGCGCGTGACGGTGCTTCCCGCCGACGAATGGCGCGACGATGGAGAGGACCACCGGTGGCTCCCGAGCTTCGTCCTGCCGCGCGATCCGGCGGTATTGAAGGTCATCGACGCGGCGCAACGGTACCTGCGGACGCTCCTCGACGACTGTTCGGCCGGATTCGACGGCTACCAGCAACTGGTCCATGACGACTCGAACGCTCCCGACGTCGTCGATCCCCAGGTGCAGGCCATCTGGGCGGCGCTGCAGCACGATTTGCCGATCAACTACATCAACCCGCCGCCGTCGTACACCAGCCAGTCGCAGCGCTTGCGCAGCCCGACCGAGGTGTTCCGTGGTCACGCCGCGACGTGCATCGACCTGGCGCTGCTGTTCGCGTCGTGTCTCGAGTTTGTCGGGATCTATCCTGTCGTGTTCCTGATTTCCGGCCATGCCTTTCCCGGCTACTGGCGCAGCGATAAGGCCTGGTGGCGAATGAAGCAATTCCGGTTCGAGGAGACCGGCCGCACCCCTGAACCAGCCATCGCGCCACGGCGCGAAGTGATTACGAGCGGGCAGTCGGAAGGCTGGATGTTCGACGGCGTCGACAACCTCGTTGAATTGCTGCGCTACGTTCAGGATGGGACGCTGGTGCCATTCGAGAGCACGTTTGTCGCCGCGCAGCGGGGCTTCTTTCAGTCGCTCGAAGAGGGATCGGGACGACTGCATCCCGACACCTTCGATGCCATGATCGACATCCAGTCGGCGCGAGCCGCGAGCGTCACCCCGCTGCCGCTCGTCGAGAAGCCATAGGGTAAGGAGTGCTGCGATGGCATTGCGGACGGCCTCGACGGTCCCGGGTGAGCGCGGGAACACTCTCGGGGAATGGCTGGACTCGTTGCCGGTGGTGGATGGTGTGAGACCGGTCGACCGGATGCCGATGACTGCGCATGCGTCGAGGCAGCGGCCAGCGTATCGGCGTCAACGTCCGCCGGGCGAGCCGGTAACCCATGTACCGCACCAGGAGATCGTGTCGCTCGTGCGCGAAAGTGGCGTGCTGCGGTGGCGCGCCGGGGCCGCGTCGGCGATGACCAGCCGGCGCCGGGGTGGTGGGCGAGCGGCACTGCCGCCTGGTGAAGTCGTCAAGCAGTTCGCGTTCGAGCGCCTCGAGCCCTCGCAGGTTTACACGGCGCTCGTTGGACTCGACAAGAAACTGACGCCCGCGGCGGCGTACGCGGGCTCGCCTGGCAACGGCCTCCGGCGGTTCCGCAACGGCCAGCTCGAACCGTTTGCCGATTCGCGGAAAGCCGCGGGGAAGAAGGTCCTGCTCGTCATCCACGGCACCTTCAGCACCAACGAAGCCGTGATCACCAACGGATTCCAGAAGACACCTTCAGGCGCGAAGCTTCTCGCGGATGCGGAGAGGAAATACGATCTGGTCCTGGCGTTCGATCACCCGACGCTCTCGGTCAGTCCGATGCTGAACGCCTTCGATCTCGCGGCGCTGCTCAGGCCGAGCCCGGCCAGCCTCGATATCATCTGCCACAGCCGCGGCGGGTTGGTGGCCCGCTGGTATTGCGAGGCCTACGCTGATGCCGCGCTCAAACGGCGCGTCGTCTTTGTCGGCGCGCCGCTCGCGGGCACCAGCTTGGCGGCCGCACCTCGGTTAAAGAGCGCGCTGGACCTCCTCACCAATATCGCTGACATGTTGCGTACCGCCAGCGACCTCGTGTCCGCCAATCCGCTGTTTCTGGCAACGAGCGGTCTACTGCGGGTCGTCGGCGCCGTGACCGGGATGGCCGCGAAGACCCCGATGCTGGATGCAGCGATGGCGCTGGTGCCAGGCCTCGATGGCCAGTCCCGTACCGGCAACAATCAGGAACTGCTGCGGCTGCGCGCGAACAGCGGAACGACCGACTTCACGGCGGGCCACATTCGCTACTTCGCTGTCTGCGGCAACTTCGAACCAAACGCGATGGGCTGGAATTTTCTCCGCTTCTTCTCCAAGCCCCTCCAGCGCATCGGCGACTGGGGCGCCGACATCATCTTCCCGGATCACAACGATCTCATCGTCGACACCGGCTCGATGGCGGAGGTGGCCGACGACCGCCTCGTGGCCGTGGCGCACGACTTTGGCACCACCGATCGGGTCCATCACACCAACTACTTCGCGCAGCCCGAGACCGCGGCCGCCGTGCGCAAGTCGTTCGGGATCGCGTGAGTGTTTGCGGTGCGGCGAAAGCCTTGCTCTCACAGGAGACCAGGAGATCAGGAGCCATTTTCCTAAACGAATAGCTCCAAACTCCTGAACCCCTGTCCAAGTCGACCTTTCGCCAGTTGACCCACCCACGAGCGGCATAGTACCGTTTCGGGCTTGTAGTGTTGGCCTCCGCCACTCACCGCGAAGAATGCCTCAGACAATCGCCGGCACGCTCAAGAAAACGCCGCTCAACGCGCGCCACCGAGCGCTTGGCGCGCGAATGGTCGAGTACGGTGGCTGGGACATGCCAGTCGAATACTCCGGCATCGTCGACGAGCATCTGGCCGTCCGGACCCGCGCGGGCCTGTTCGACGTCAGCCACATGGGCGAGATCGAGATCGCCGGCCGTGATGCCCTCAAGGCCGTCCAGCACATCACAAGCAACGACGCGTCGCGGCTGGCCATCGGGCAGGCGCATTACTCGGCCCTTCCGACGCCTCAAGGCACGTTTGTGGACGATGTGCTGACTTACAAGCTGACTGACGAGCATTTCATGCTGGTCGTCAACGCGTCGAATATCATCAAGGACTTCAAGTGGATCGCGGCGCAGATCGCCGGGATCGGCGACGCGGTGGCAGTCAACACCAGCTCGCGCTACGCGCTGATGGCGGTTCAGGGGCCGGCGGCCCGAGAGGTGCTGCAGGCGCTCACCGCCGTCAACCTCGCCGACCTCAAGTACGACTGGTTTACGACCGGGGAGATCGCCGGCGTGCGCGCCACCGTGTCCCGCACCGGCTACACCGGCGAGGACGGCTACGAAGTATTCGTGCCGCCGGCTTCGGCCGAGCGCGTTTGGGACGCGATCCTTCTGGCGGGACGGCAGGCTGGCGTGGTACCGGCGGGCCTTGGCGCACGCGACACTCTTCGCCTGGAAGCCGCCATGCGGCTCTACGGCAACGATATCGACGAGACGACGACCGTTCTCGAAGCGGACCTCGGCTGGACGATCGGCTGGAAGAAGGACGAGTTCATCGGCCACGAAGTGCTGCGTCGCGAGAAGCACGAAGGCGTGAGCCGCAAGCTGGTCGGGTTCGAGGTGCTCGACCGCGCGATCGCGCGGCAGGGCTACGACGTCTATGTCGCGAACGAGAAGGCAGGTGTCGTCACCAGCGGCACGCAAACGCCCTACCTCAAGAAGGCGATTGGCATGGCGTACGTGCCAAGTGCCTGCACGGCTCCGGGGACCGTGCTCGAGATTGATGTCCGCGGCCGACGGGTGCGCGCCGCGGTCGTGCCGCTGCCGTTCTACAAGCGGCCCGCACCCCAGGCAACATCATAAGAAGAGAAGGAGCGCGGAGCTATAGCAGCCGCGAGAGACCACGCATGTATCCCGCAGATTTCAAATACACCAAAGACCACGAGTGGGTGAAGGTGAGCGCCGGCGCCGCGCGTGTTGGCATCACGGACTATGCGCAGAAGCAGCTCGGCGATGTCGTCTACCTCGAGCTGCCTGAGGTCGGGCGTCAACTGAACAAAGGTGACGTCTTTGGCACGATTGAATCGGTCAAAGCCGTGTCCGAGCTCTACGCGCCCGTGAGCGGTGAAGTCACCGAGGTGAACCGTGTCCTCGGCGAGAAGCCGGAAGCGGTCAACGTCAGCCCGCACGAGTCGTGGATGATTACGATCAAGGTGACCGGCGAACCCGACGATCTGCTCGACGCCGCGCAGTACGCCGAGTTGACGAAGTAGATCAGCGTCTCGAGTGTTGAGCTCTTGCCACCTTCGACGGTAAGTTTCGCCTTCTGCCTTCTATCTTCAATTCAGCATTCAGCACTCAGCATTCAGCATTGTTTCAATGACCCAACAGATCACAGGCTCCTTTCAATCCAGGCACATCGGGCCAGGCCCGGCCGAGCGCGGCGCCATGCTCGAGGCGATCGGTGTGCCATCGCTCGCCGCTCTGATCGACGAAACCATTCCACCGGGGATTCGCAGCGGTGCGGCGCTCGATCTTCCGGAGGCTGAAACCGAGCACGCGTATCTGCGCCGGCTGCGTGGGATTGCGACTAGAAACACGGTGGCCCGTTCGTACATCGGGCTGGGTTACTACGGCTGCATTACGCCCAGCGTGATTCTCCGAAACGTCTTCGAGAACCCCGGGTGGTATACGCCGTACACGCCGTACCAAGCGGAGATCGCACAAGGCCGACTCGAGTCGCTTCTGAATTTCCAGACCGTCGTCCGGGATCTGACGGCGATGGATATTGCCACGGCCTCGCTCCTCGACGAAGGAACCGCGGCCGCCGAAGCGATGGCGATGTTCCATCGGCTCCAGGCGCGCAAAGCCGGAGGTGGTGAGAGCGTGTTCCTGGTCGGCCAGGGCTGCTATCCACAAACCCTCGACGTGCTGCGCGGCCGCGCGGAGCCGCTCGACATTCGCGTCGAGATTATCGACCCGTCACAGCTCTCCGTCGAGACACTCTCGCGAGCGTTCGGGCTGCTCCTGCAGTACCCCCGATGATCGCGGCGGGATCGTCGATCTCCGGCCGGTGATCGAGCGAGCGCATGCCGCTGGCGCGCTCGTCGCGGTGGCCACGGATCTCCTCGCGTTGACGCTGGTGACGCCGCCGGGAGAGATGGGCGCGGATGCGGTCGTCGGCAACTCGCAGCGCTTCGGTGTGCCGCTCGGTTGCGGCGGGCCGCATGCGGCGTTTCTGGCGACGCGCGAGGCGTACGTGCGGCAGGCCCCGGGGCGGATCATCGGGCTGTCGATCGACGCCCGCGGCCGGCAGGCCTACCGGATGGCGCTGCAAACGCGCGAGCAGCATATCCGGCGCGAGAAGGCGACATCGAATATCTGCACCGCGCAGGCACTGCTCGCCAACATCGCGGCCATGTACGCGGTCTATCACGGCCCAGCCGGGCTTCGGGCCATCGCCTCCGGGATTCGCGATACGGCTGCCGCAGTCGAGCGCTCTCTCGAATCGCTCGGGTATCGCCAGACGAACGACGTATACTTCGACACGCTGTGGATCGAGGGTGGCGATAGAGCCGCGATCAGGAAACTGGCCGAAGCCCGAGCGATCAACTTCCGCTTTGCGGAGTCGGCTGTCGGCATCGCGTTCGACGAGACGGTCTCGAGCGGCGACGCTCAGGACGTGGTTGACGTGTTCGCCGAAGCGGCGGGGAAGGCGTCTCCGACGACAGTCATCGGCGCCGGCACCGCCGGACCGGTCCCTGCGGCGCTCAGGCGATCGTCCGAGTACTCTGACGCATCCGGTCTTCAACAGCCACCACTCCGAGACGCAGATGATGCGGTACATCCGCGCGCTCGAGCGGAAGGACGTCGGCCTCGACACGTCGATGATTCCGCTCGGCTCCTGCACGATGAAGCTCAACGCCGCGTCGGAGATGATTCCGGTCTCGTGGCCCGAGTTTGCGGCCATCCATCCGTTCGCGCCCCCGTCGCAGCTCGAGGGCTACGTCCAGATCTTCCGGGAGCTCGAGGAGGCGTTGTGCAAGATCACCGGGTTCGCCGCCGTGTCCCTGCAGCCGAACTCCGGCGCGCAGGGCGAGCTTGCTGGCCTGATGGCGATTCGCGCCTACCACCGCGACCGAGGGGATCATGGACGCACGGTCGTGCTCATTCCCTCGTCGGCGCATGGCACGAACCCGGCGAGCGCGGCGATGGCCGGCCTCAAGGTCGTCGTCGTGGCGTGTGACGCCGATGGCAACGTCGATCTGAACGACTTGCGCGTCCGCGCCGAGAAGTACCGCGACGAGCTCGCGGCACTGATGGTGACCTACCCGTCGACGCACGGCGTCTTCGAGGAAGGCATTCGGGAGATTTGCGCGATCGTGCACGAGCACGGCGGCCAGGTCTACATGGACGGGGCCAACATGAACGCCCAGGTCGGGTTGACCAGCCCCGCTGCGATTGGTGCCGACGTCTGCCATCTGAACCTGCACAAGACCTTTGCGATTCCTCACGGGGGCGGCGGCCCCGGCATGGGCCCCATCGCCGTCGCCAGGCATCTCGCCCCGTATCTGCCTGGGCATCCGCTGGTACCGGTTGGAGGCGAGAAGGCGATTGCCGCCGTATCTGCGGCGCCCTGGGGCAGCGCCAGCATCCTCCTTATCTCGTACGGCTATATCAGGATGCTGGGCGCTTCAGGGATGACCGAGGCGACCCGTGTCGCGATTCTCAACGCGAATTACATCAAGGCGCGGCTCGACGGGCACTACGAGGAGCTCTACGCCAACCACAACGGCCGCGTGGCCCATGAGCTGATCTTCGACCTGCGACCCTTCAAGCACGGATCAGGGCCGTCGGTCGACGAACAGGACGTCGCGAAGCGTTTGATGGATTACGGGTTCCACGCGCCGACGGTCTCGTTTCCGGTGGCCGGCACGATGATGATCGAACCGACCGAGAGCGAGTCAAAAGCGGAACTGGACCGATTCTGCGACGCGCTGATCTCGATTCGCCGAGAAATCCAGGACGTCATCGATGGCCGGGTCGATCCGCGAGACAACGTGCTCAAGAACGCGCCGCACACGGCTGAGGAAGTGTCGTCGGATGCCTGGTCCCATCCCTACAGCCGCGAGCAGGCTGCCTATCCGGCGCCGTTCGTCCGCGCCAACAAGTTCTGGCCGGCCGTCGGCCGAATCGATAACCCGTATGGCGATCGGAACCTCGTCTGCGCCTGTCCACCGATTGAAACCTACGTCGAAGCAGATGGGGTTGAGGCGGGGCGGTAGCGATGGGCTGTGGGCTGCCCGCACTCTCGGCATGAATCAGGAGTGTCACTGTCAGATTTTTTACAGGAGACCAGGAGATCAGGAGGAATCGCTGAGAGCGTGTAACAAACCTCCGAAACTTGATTCTCATGGCGACGTAGCGTGAACAGGCATCGGTCTACGCTACCGGCGTTTCCCGTTCCCTATCCTCCTGATTCCCGCTATCCCCTATAATCACGGAGTTCCACTTAAAGCCGTGTCGCTAAGGCTTGGCACCTGCCTCGGCCCTTATAAGGTGACCGCCCAGATTGGTGCGGGCGGGATGGGCGAAGTCTACCGTGCCCGCGAACACGAAGCTCGATCGGTCGGTCGCGCTCAAAATCCTGCCACAATCGTTTGCGCAGGACGCCGAGCGCCTCGCCCGCTTCGAGCGCGAAGCTAAGACACTCGCCTCCCTGAATCACCCCAACATCGCGATCATCCACGGCTTCGAAGAAGCGGACGGAATCAAGGCCCTCGTGATGGAACTGGTCGAGGGGCCGACGCTGGCGAACCGGATTGCGCAGGGACCGATTCCCGTCGATGAGGCGCTGCCGATCGCGAAGCAGATCGCACAGGCACTCGAAGCCGCACACGAGCAGGGGACCGTCCATCGCGATCTCAAGCCGGCAAACGTCATAGTGCGGCCAGACGGCACGGTGAAGGTCCTCGACTTCGGTTTGGCGAAAGCCATCGCCGACGAAGCAGGCACGGATTTGGCGAATTCCCCGACGGTAACCGCGATGGCCACACGTGCCGGCGTGCTGCTCGGCACCGCCGCCTACATGAGTCCGGAACAGGCGCGCGGCAAGGCTGTAGACAAACGCACAGACATCTGGGCGTTCGGCTGCGTGCTCTACGAGATGCTGACCGGCAGCCGTGTGTTCGCTGCTGATGATTCGAGCGGCACACTGGCACGCGTGCTGATGACGGAGCCGGATTGGGCTGTGTTGCCCGCCAGCACGCCGGCAAGCATTCGTCGGCTACTCCAACGCTGCCTGGAGAAAGATCCGAAGCGCCGGCTTCGCGACATCGGCGACGTCGACCTCCGAAGCGAACACGTGCAGAACGCTGCGCCTTCCGGCGCAGCCCCGGCGCGCGTTCGGAAGAGTCAAGAACGGGTGTGGTGGATCGCGGCAATGCTCATCGTCGTCGTCGGGATGACGACACTGTATTTCCGCCGCGCTCCTGCACCGCAGGGTAGTCCCGCGGTGGCTCGGCTGTCGGTCGCGCTCCCTGCCGATGATCGACTCGGAAACTTGAACACACCAGCCATAGCTGTATCCCCGGGGGGCACACAACTCGCCTACGTGGGGCTCAGAGACGGCAAAGAGCATCTCTACCTCAGGTCCCTCGACGGACTGGATTCCAAAGCCATCTCAGGGACAGAAGGGGCTACTAGTCCATTTTTCTCCCCAGACGGCCAATGGCTTGGGTTCTTCGCGCTCGAGAAGCTCAAGAAGGTCTCGGTGGAGGGTGGTGCTATCGAAATCTTGTGCGATGCAGCAGGCACGACCGGTCGGGGCGGAAGTTGGGGACCCGATAACAGCATTTACTTTTCGACGGCTAGCATTTCAGGTTTATGGAAGGTCTCGGCTTCGGGGGGGATACCCACCGAAGTCACAAGGCTCGATCGCAGCAACGGGGAAACCAGCCACCGCTGGCCACAAGTACTGCCAGGCGGGAAAGCTGTGTTGTTTACCGTGAGGACAGGTCCGGGCTTCGATGAACACCGCACAGAGGTAATGTCATTGCAGACCGGTGAGCGCCGTGTGCTTGTCCGAGGAGGGACTACCGGTCGTTATGTTGCCAGCGGTCATCTCGTCTATGCCAGGGCTGACGCGTTGATGGCGGTCCGGATGAATCTCGATCGACTCGAGGCAGCGAGTGACGCTCCCGTTCTACTGACTGAGCAAGTAAGAGTTGGAGGTGAGGGCGCCCACTACGCTGTCTCGAATTCGGGCCAGCTCGTCTATGTGCCGGGGAACGTTCACCGATACGAGCGCCAGTTGGTTTGGCTGGACCGGAAAGGTGCCGCTGAGGCTGTTCCCCTTTCAGCGCGTAACTATTCCACCGTCGCCCTTTCGCCGGATGGTCGTCAGGCGGCGGTCCAGATTGACGAAGGTACGTACGTTATTTGGATTTACGACTTTCCCCGCGGGACCCTGACTCCGCTCACGAGCGGAACCAGCAGCAGCCAACTTCCCTTATGGACGCCAGACGGAAAGCGCGTGGTGTACCGAGGAACCAGACTTGGCGTCCGCAACCTGTTCTGGAAGCCGGCAGATGCCGCAACTGAAGAAGAACGGTTGACGACGGAAGAAAATGCACTCCAGACTCCGGGATCGTGGTCGCAAGATGGAAAGTGGTTGGCGTTTACAGCGGATGGAGCTACCAGCCAAGACATTTGGACGCTGACGCTGGAAGACAACCGGAAACCACAAGTGTTTCTCAAGACGTCGTCGAGTGAACGGAGTCCTCAATTCTCGCCCGACGGCCGCTGGCTTGCGTATGTTTCGAACGCGTCTGGCCGCGACGAGATCTACGTCCAACCGTTTCCGGGGCCTCGTCGGCAATGGCCGATTTCGACTGACGGCGGGAGCCAACCGAGATGGTCGAGAAGCGGGCGGGAGCTGTTTTATCGGATCGGGGACAAGATGATGGTCGTGGACATTACCAGCCGCCGAGTTTTGTTGCCGGATCGCCCCGGCTCCTTTTTGAAGCGCCGTTGGTTTCTTTCGGCAATAACCTCACGAGCTATGACGTCGCGCCTGACGGCCAGCGGTTTCTTGGGATTCGGGACATCCACCCCGATCCCCCCGCAAACCAGATCAACGTCGTGTTGAACTGGTTCGAGGAGCTGAAGCGCCTCGCGCCGACGAAGTGACCCAGACTTCGAAGACAATCGAACGCCCCGATTACCCGCGATAAGTCGTTAGCGTTCAAGTCGCGCAGGGTTTAGTAGGCCGCTGAGGACACAAATCGCACTATTCGAGTGGCGACGAGTTGCAGCGATTCGTGCCGGTCAGGCTTTTATTACAGGCACTAATAGGATTTCTCCTGATCTCTTAATCTCCTGTTAGGTGTTGCGCATCGTTCTGGTCATCGCGCTGCGGCCCCCTGCGCGGTCAGTTCCGAGGCTCTCTTTCTAAAGCCTGCCAGGAGCGCGCGCGTCACCGGCCCAGGGCGGCCGTTGCCGATCATCTGGTCGTCGATCCGGACGACGGGCGTGAGCTCGCGTGTCGACCCGGTGATGAACGCTTCCTGCGCAGAGGTGAGATCGGCAGGAGTGAGCGTGGCTTCCTCGACCCGCACGCCGACCTCGCCGCCGACCTCGAACAGGAACGCGCGCGTCAGTCCCTCGAGAAGGCCAGACGCCGAACGCGGCGTGAGCGCGACGCCGTCGCGAACCAGGAAAAAGTTCGATTGCGCGCATTCCGAGAGTTCGCCCCGGTAATTGCACATCAGCGCTTCTTCGCCGCCCTGGCGACGCGCTTCCTGCATCGCCAGCGCGTTGTTGAGCAGGTTGTTCGACTTGATGATCGGGTTGACCGAACCGGGATGATTACGCAGGATCGAAACCAGAACGATCTTGATGCCCTCGTCGAACATTCGGGCAGGCGGCTCATCAAAGGGCTTGACGATGATCACGAGCGAGGGCGCCGGTGTCGCGGTCAGGTCGTAGCTGAGATCGCCGACGCCGCGGGTCAGCAGAATGCGGATGTACGCTTCGTTGCCGGGCGGGATGGGCGGAACAGGCGGCATTGGCGTTGGCGGCGCCGCGGGCGATCGCTCGGCGACGGCCATCGTGTCGTGAATCCAGCCAAGGAGCGTGTCGTCATCGAAGGGCACGTCGAGGTGCAGCGCGGCGGCTGACGAGCGAAGTCGCCGCAGATGGCGATCGTAGAGGAACGGCACGCGATTGTAGGTGCGGAGCGTTTCGTAGACGCCCTCGCCGTAGACGAAGCCGTGATCGTAAACCGGGATGACCGCCTGATCCGCAGGAGTGATCGTGCCGTTGACGTAGACTGCGCCCTTCACTCGCCCTCCGAAGCTTCCCGCTCCCAGCTTCCCGCTTCCAGCATGTGAAGCCTGCAGCTTCACGGTTCCGTTCTTGGTTTTTCAAGCTGGAAGCTGGCAGCTGGAGGCCGGCAGCTGATTGACCGCAGTCTAGCACAAGCAGTACGCTCGACCGGAACGCATGCGAGTGCTCAACACCGAACAGATGCGCGAAGCCGATCGCCGCACGATCG
Organism: uncultured Acidobacteriota bacterium; assembly: GCA_963773005.1. Lineage (GTDB taxonomy): Bacteria > Acidobacteriota > Vicinamibacteria > Vicinamibacterales > 2-12-FULL-66-21 > DATBJJ01. Next base: position 494,500 of record CAVYZR010000003.1, on the reverse strand, counting down.
AAGACGTCGGTATTCCGTCGATTGTGCTGATGGAGAATGCCGGGCGTCAGGCGGTCGCCGCGATGGAAGCGGCGTTCGACGATCTTGCGACCAGCCGCGTCGGAGTGGTGTGTGGCCGCGGCAACAATGGCGGCGACGGCTTCGTGATCGCGCGCACTCTGGTGCAGCGCGGCATCGACACGGCCGTCTTCCTCCTCGGCAGCGTCGCCGACGTGCGCGGCGATGCGCGGACCAACCTCGAGGTCTTGGGCCGGATCGGCATGACCGTCATCGAGATCACCAACGCGCAGGAGTGGGAGCTCCATTTCAGCGACCTCTCGGATTGCGAGCTGGTGGTCGACGCAATTCTCGGCACCGGCGTGCGCGGTCCACTGACGGGACTCCTGGAAACGGTGGTTGCCGATCTCAACGCGCTTGGGATTCCGATTGTCGCGATCGATTTGCCGACCGGCGTGTCGGCAGACAGCGCGGCGCTCGATGGTCCGGCGATCGAGGCGTCGATGACGGTCACCCTTGGCGCGCCGAAGATTCCCCTGATCTTCCCGCCGGCCGACACGCACGCTGGCGATCTCGTCATTGCCGACATCGGGATACCGCTGCCGCTCTTCGACGAGCTCGAAGGGCCGCATCTGGAGCTGCTGACGCGCGAGCGGATGCGCGAGATCGTGCCGACGCGCGCCGCAGACTCGCATAAGGGGGATTTCGGCCGTGTCCTGGTCATCGCCGGATCGCTGGGCCGAACCGGCGCGGCGCATCTGTCAGCGATCGGCGCGCTTCGGTCGGGCGCAGGCCTCGTCACGGTAGCGACGCCGCGCTCGTGCCTGCCGATCGTGGCGGCAATGGCGCCGGAGTACATGACCGAACCACTCGACGAAACGGCATCCGGCACGGTTGACTTCAGCGCGATCGATCGCGTGCTCGAGATGAACGCGGACGTGATTGCCGTCGGACCGGGGTTGGGTCAGGCGCCTGGCACGGCCGCGTTCGTCCAGGCGCTGCTCGAGCGCACCGGCGTGCCGCTTGTCCTCGACGCTGATGCGCTGAACGCCTTCGCAGGCGAGCCCGACCGGCTGATGGGCCGCGATGAGGTCGGCGTCGTCATCACGCCGCACCCTGGAGAGATGGCGCGCCTTCTGAACACCTCGATCGAGGCCGTCCAGCACGACCGACTCCGACACGCGCGCGAGTTCGCCGCCTCCCACCGTGTCGTCGTCGTCCTCAAGGGCCATCGCACGGTCATTGCGGCGCCTGACGGCCGGACGTTCGTCAACCTGACGGGCAACTCGGGGATGGCGACAGGCGGGACAGGTGACCTCCTGACGGGGATGATTGCCGCGTGGTTCGCGCAGTTGCTCGACGCCGAGGCCGCTTGCAAGTTGGCGGTGTACCTGCACGGTACGGCAGGCGATTTGGCCGAGGCCGACGAAGGCGACGTTGCGCTCGTGGCCGGCGACCTGGCCACACGCCTGGGTGACGCGGTGCTCGAGCTGACGGCCCGGCGGCAGGTGAAGCGCGACTCGTGAGCCGAGATGTTCTGACGGCCGGGGAAGAGGAGACGGTCGCCGCCGGCCAGCAGTTCGCCGCGACGTTGCAGCCCGGCGCGGTCGTGCTCCTCTATGGCCAACTCGGCGCCGGCAAGACGGCGTTCGTGCGCGGCCTGGCGCGCGGGCTCGGCGCGGCCGCGGACGACGTGTCCAGTCCCACCTTCACGATTATCCAGGAATACGTCGGCCGAACTGCGACGCTCTACCACGTTGATCTCTATCGCCTCGAGCCAGCTGAAGTCGACGACCTCGGCCTCGACGAGCTGGTCAGCGGAGATGGAGTAGTCGCGATCGAATGGGCCGATCGCTGGCGGGAGCGGCCCGATGACGCAATCGAAGTGACGATCGAAGATCGTGGAGAGGATCGTCGGTCAATCAGAATCGCTGGCTGAAAACTCAGGGCTCATGGCTCATGGCTCAGGGCTCAAGCTAAACCTTCCAGTGCACAATCGACGATCTTGCTTGAGCCCTGAGCCTTGACCCTATTCCACCCGATAGTTCGGAGCTTCCTTCGTGATGATCACGTCATGGACGTGTCCTTCACGCAGACCAGCCGGGCTGACCCGGATCAGCTTCGCCTCGCGCTGCAGTGTCGGAATGTCCTTGCAGCCACAGTAGCCCATCCCGGCACGCAGACCGCCGCTCAGCTGATGGATCATCGCGGCGACGCTGCCCTTGTGGGCGACGCGGCCTTCGATGCCCTCGGGCACGAGCTTTTCGCTCGACTCTGGGTTGGCATCGAGATCGAACTCGTCCTGGAAGTAGCGGTCGCGGCTGCCGCGGCGCATCGCGCCGAGCGAACCCATGCCGCGGTATTCCTTGAAGCTCCGGCCCTGGTAGAGAATCATCTCGCCAGGGCTTTCGTCGGTTCCCGCAAACAGGCTGCCGATCATGATCGCACTCGCGCCGACGGCCACCGCCTTGGTGATGTCGCCCGAGTATCGGATTCCGCCGTCGGCGATGACCGGCACCTTGTGTGGCGCTGCGGCCCTGGCGCAATCGGCGACCGCCGTGATCATCGGCACGCCAATGCCGGCGACGACGCGCGTGGTGCAGATGGAGCCCGCGCCGATCCCCACCTTGACGGCATCGACGCCGCGCTCGATCAAGGCTTCTGTCGCCTCGGCCGTCGCGACGTTGCCGGCAACGAGATCGACGTTCGGGTAGGCGCGCCGCACCTGCTTGACCATGTCGAGGACGCCCTGCGAGTGTCCATGGGCGGTATCGATCACCAGCATGTCGACGTTCGCCGCGACGAGCGCCTCGGCTCGCTGCATCGCATCCCGTCCGACTCCGATCGCGGCGCCGACGCGCAGTCGCCCGAGGCTGTCTTTGGATGCGCTCGGGTATTTGATCAGCTTCTGGATGTCCTTGACGGTGATCAGGCCCTTGAGCATGAACCGTTCGTCAACGACGAGGAGCTTTTCGACCTTGTGGCGGTGCAGGAACTCTCGGGCCTGCTCGAGCGTGGTCCCCACCGGTACGGTGAAGAGGGGATCCCGCGTCATGATGTCGGCAATCGGTCGATCCAGGTTCGTCTCGAAGCGCAGGTCGCGATTGGTGAGGATACCGACGAGCCGCCCTTCCTTGGCGCCGTCCTGGGTGATCGGCACGCCGGAGATCCGGTACTTCTTCATCAGCTCGAGCGCTTCGAAGATCCGGTTCTCGGGAGAGAGCGTGATCGGGTTGACGATCATCCCGCTTTCCGACCGCTTCACCCGGTCGACCTCTGACGCCTGCTCTTCCGGCGACAGGTTTTTGTGAATCACGCCGATGCCGCCCTGCTGCGCCATGGCGATCGCCAGGCGAGATTCAGTCACCGTGTCCATCGCGGCACTGAGCAGCGGCACTTTGATTCGGATGTTGCGAGTGACCCACGACGTGACGTCGACTTCGCTCGGAATGACCGTCGAGTGCCGCGGCACGAGCAGCACGTCGTCGAAGGTGAGGGCAGTCGAGAGGCCGATGGAGATTTGGTCGGTGCTGAGAACGTCGGTGCGTGTTTCCATTCAGTCCTGGCACCCTTTCTTCATGATCCGTGGCACTTCTTGTATTTCTTCCCGCTGCCGCACGGGCAGGGGTCGTTCCGCCCGACTTTGGGTTCGTCGCGCCGCACCTGCTTGACGACGTCATCGCCGCCGGTGCGGGCCGGTTTTGGCGCTTCGGCGGGCACGCCAGCGGCGGCGTTGGCGCTGCCAATCGCGCCAAACGGTGACGGCGGCGGAGCCTGCTGCGCGCTCATCGTTATCTGAGGCGCGCGCCTCGGGGCCGGCGCGCGGATAGGGGCGTCGGTCGCCCCCTCGCTGCCGACCGGCGTCAGCCGCCACAGGTACCGGACGATTTCTTCCTCGATCCGGTCCTTCATCGCCTGGAAGAGCGCGAAGCTCTCCTTTTTGTATTCGACGAGCGGATCGCGCTGCCCGTAGCCGCGCAGACCGATGCCTTCCTTGAGGTGGTCGAGGCTGTAGAGGTGGTCCTTCCACTGCGCGTCGACGATCTGCAGCATGATGTCGCGTTCGACGCGACGCAGGATCTCGGTCGGAATCAGCGCTTCCTTGGTTTCGTATTTCTCAAGAACCCGTGTCCAGAAGGTATCGCTGATCGCGCCGGCATTCAGCCCGTCGAGCGGGATGCCGTCGAGGGTGTCGGCGTCGAGCCCGTAGATCTCGGCGACGGCGGTGGTCAGGGCGCCGTAATCGCGCTCTTCCGCCTCGATGTCTTCGCCCGCGTAGCGTTCGACGGTGTTATCGAGGAGCTCCTCGGCCAGCGTGATCAGGTATTCGCGGCTGTCGACCGCCTCGTCTTCGGTCAGGTGGATCTTGCCCTCGAGCAGCTCGCGGCGCAGCGCATAGACGCTCTCGCGCTGCTTGTTCATGACGTCGTCGTACTCGAGGAGGTGCTTGCGGACCGAGAAGTTCTGCGCCTCGACCTGCTTCTGCGCACGTGCGATGGCGTTGGTCACCATCTTGTGCTCGATCGGCACGCCTTCTTCCATGCCGAGCCGCTGCATCAGGCCCGAGATGCGGTCGGATCCGAAGATCCGCATCAGGTCGTCTTCGAGCGACAAGTAGAAGCGCGACGATCCCGGGTCGCCCTGGCGGCCGGCGCGGCCGCGCAGCTGGTTGTCGATGCGGCGGGCCTCGTGCCGCTCGGTGGCGACGATATGAAGCCCCCCGAGGTTGACGACCTCGTCGTGCTCGCGATCCGTCTGCGACTTGAATGATTGAAAGATGTGCTCGTAGGCTTGTCGCGGCACGCGATAGAAGTTGCCCAGGTGATAAAAGTAGACGAACTCCTCGTCGTCGACGAACTTCGCCTGGTCCTTCGGCAGCTTCTCGGCAATCTGGTCGGCCAGCGTCTGCTGGCGTGCCATGAACTCGGCGTTTCCGCCAAGCAGGATGTCCGTGCCGCGGCCCGCCATGTTGGTCGCGATCGTGACCGTTCCGCGCCTGCCCGCCTGCGCGACGATCTCGGCCTCCTGCTCGTGGTATTTGGCGTTCAAGACGACGTGCTTGATGCCGCGCAGCTTCAGCAGCTTCGACAGCCGCTCCGACTTTTCGATCGACACAGTGCCGACGAGCGCCGGCCGGCCCTGCTGCTGCTGTTCGATGATGTCGGCGACGATCGCCTCGTATTTTTCTTTCTCGGTCCGGTAGACGGTGTCGGGCTCCTCGATGCGCCTGAGCTCGCGGTTGGTCGGGATGACCATCACTTCGAGCTTGTAGATCTTGTGGAACTCTTCGGCTTCGGTGTCGGCCGTGCCGGTCATCCCCGACAGCTTGCCGTACTTGCGGAAGTAATTCTGGAAGGTCACCGTCGCGAGCGTCTGGTTCTCGCGCTCGATCTTGACCTTCTCTTTGGCCTCGACTGCCTGATGAAGACCATCGCTCCAACGGCGGCCGGGCATCAACCGTCCGGTGAACTCGTCGACGATCACGACGCCGTTGTCCTTGATCATGTACTCGACGTCGAGCTTGAACAGCGTGTGCGCCCGGAGTGCCTGCGTCACGTGATGGAGCAGCGGCATGTTGGTCGGGTCGTACAGCCCGCCCGAACCCGCCACGAGGCGGTGGCTGAGCATCCGCTCGGCCTTGGCCATTCCAGTTTCGGTCAGCGTGACGGTCTTGTGCTTCTCATCGACGATATAGTCGCCGGTCTTTTCGAGCTCGTCGCGATCTTCGGCCTTGACGTTCCCCTGCGTGACGGCGCCGGGTGTCAGCTTCGGGATGATGCGGTCAACTTCGTAATAGAGATCGGTCGATTCCTCGGCTGGCCCGGAGATGATCAGGGGTGTTCGCGCTTCATCGATGAGGATGCTGTCGACCTCGTCGACGATCGCGTAGCGGTGACCGCGCTGCACGTAATGCGCGAGGTCGAACTTCATGTTGTCGCGGAGGTAGTCGAAACCAAACTCGTTGTTCGTGCCGTAGGTGATGTCGCAGGCGTAAGCGATCTGGCGTTCCTGATCGTTGAGGTCATGTTGAATGACGCCAACCGACATCCCGAGGAACCGGTAGATGCGGCCCATCCACTCCGAGTCGCGACGGGCGAGGTAGTCGTTGACGGTGACGACATGGACGCCCTTGCCCTCGAGCGCATTGAGGTAGGCCGGAAGGGTCGCGACGAGCGTCTTGCCCTCGCCGGTCTTCATCTCGGCGATCTTGCCGCGATGGAGGACGATGCCGCCGATCAGCTGCACGTCGAAGTGCCGCATGTTCAGCACGCGGCGGCCGGCCTCGCGGACGACGGCAAAGGCTTCCGGAATCAGATCATCGAGCGTGGTGCCGCCACCGCCCCCAGCGAGCCGCTGCCGGAACTCGGCGGTCTTCGAGCGCAGCGCGTCATCGGACAGACGCTGGATCTCGGGTTCCTTGGAGTTGATTTCGGCGACGAACGGCCGAATCCGTTTCAGCTCGCGATCGTTCGCGGTGCCGATGACTTTCGCGAGGAGGGTGTCGACAATCATGCGGGGGACGATCCCCTGATGGGTCGGCTCACTCTCGCCTGCACTGTGAGGGCCGCAACACTCAGGGTATCAACCGATTGTACGGGACGCTGCCCTTGGGGTCAACTTCGGGACGCGTTATAGCGCCCCAATTCTAAAGAGAAGCGGGGAAGTGCGCGTCGTCTCGAACCGCGGATCACAGAGATCCTGCTCGAACCGCGGATCACAAACATACGGCTCGAACCGCGGATCACACAGATCACACGGAGCCGAGCGACGGGGGCGCCGCTATCGGGCAGGTGCGCTATCTCGCGGCGAGCAGACGCATGGGATTGGTGAGCTTGCCGTTGACCCAGATCTCATAGTGCAAGTGAGAGCTCGTCGAGCGACCGGTCGACCCGACAAAGCCGATCACGTCACCGCGGTTGACCTGTTGACCGTTCATCACGCCGAAGCGAGACAGGTGACCGAACTTGGTGACGATGCCGTAGCCGTGCTCGACGACGACCATGTTGCCGTAGCTGCCGTTCCATCCAGCCATCGATACCGTGCCGCTGGCCGGCGTGAGAACCGCTTCACCGTGGCTGGCCGAAATATCCAGGCCGGGATGAAAGTCGCTGCCTCCTGTGAACGGATCCCGGCGATTGCCGAAGGCCGAGGTCAGCCATCCAGCGACCGGCCAAATCGACGGCGTCGCGTCGGCGAGCGAGCGGCGACGCTCGACACCTGTGCGCACCGCGTCGAGCCGGTTTTCGATCGCGCCGAGGACATCCCGCATCACGGTGAAGGCGGCATCGCCGGGTGCGAGGGCAGTGCCGAGCACGGCGCCCGCGACGGCTCCGCCTCCCATCGCCCGGGATCTGACGGCAGCGGGCAGTCGCTCCATCGCGCGACTCGACGCTGGGTCAACCGCGGCGGTGGCGCCGATCTCGTCGACGGCTGCCTGAAGCGAGGAGATTTGCTCGGAAAGCTGGCCGGTGGCTTCGCGGTAGTTCTGGTTTTCGACCGTCAACCTCGCGTTCGTCGTCGTGAGGTCGTCGAGCGTGGCCAGCGCGCTCCAGCGGGCCCCGAGTCCAATCAAGATCGGCAGTGCGAGCGAGATGGCGATGGTCGCGACCGTCGGCCCCAGTGGGAGGGTGAACCGACGCATGACCCCGCTCGTGCGATCCGCAATGACAATGGAATACCGCCTGGTTGCCACAGCTCTCCTCGGCCGCCTTCCCCCCCCCGGCGCGGCCAAAACTTGGTTTTGTAGAACGGGAAACTTTACCATGCACCCCGCGCGACGGGAAAGTGACAAAACGTGGTTCAGTCCCCAACTTGGTTCAGTCCCCGCGATACTGCAGAGCTTCAGCGACATGCTCAAGTTCGATTTGCTCGGTTTCCGCGAGATCGGCAATCGTGCGGGAGACGCGTAGCACCCGATCGTAGCCTCTCGCGCTCAACGACAGCCGACTGAGCGCGCGGCCGAGAAGCGCTCTAGCCCCAGGATCCAAGCGTGAGCTCGCCCGAAGCGCCCGGCCCTGGAGCCTGGCATTCAGCCGGCCATCGCGCGTCAACTGGCGCGCGCGAGCTGCCGCGACACGACCCCGCATCAACTGCGACGATTCGCCGGGCTCCGCATCCTGCAAGGCTCGCGGCGGTACGCCGGCCACTCGCACTGTGAGGTCCAGTCGATCGCGGAGCGGCCCCGACAAGCGGGACGCGTATCGTTCCACCTGCGGCGGCGAGCACCGGCAAGCGCGCGCACCATCGTCGAGGAAGCCGCACGGGCATGGGTTCATGGCGCCAATCAACATGAACCGGGCCGGGAAGACAGCCGTTCGCGCCGCCCTGGCGATGCGAACCGACCCCTCCTCCAGGGGCTGCCGCAGGACTTCGAGAACGTGGCGGCTGAACTCGGGCATCTCGTCGAGAAAGAGCACGCCGTGGTGAGCGAGGCTGATCTCACCCGGGCGCGGCTGCTGGCCGCCGCCGACGAGGGCGACATCTGAGATCGTGTGGTGGGGCGCGCGGAACGGCCGCTCGGCCAGCAGCCGCGTACCCGTCGTCAGGAGTCCAGCGACCGAGTGGATCGACGTCGCCTCGAGCGCCTCCTCGAACGTCAACGGCGGCAGAATCGTCGCGACTCGGCGCGCCATCATCGTTTTGCCCGCACCGGGCGGGCCGACCATAAGAAGGTTGTGTCCGCCGGCGGCAGCGATCTCCAGTGCGCGGCGCGCCAGCGCCTGGCCGTGGACGTCCGCGAAATCGCCGTCGAACGTCTCGTTCGGTGCGGCCGAGGGCGGCGGGAGGAGGGGTGGCGGGCAGAACCCCATCGGGTCGTTCAGGGCACCGACGGCTTCGCCCAGCGATCGCACGGGATAGAGCTCGAGCCCGGTGACGACTGCGGCTTCACTGCTGTTGGCGTGCGGTAGGAGGAGGGCACTACAGCCATGGCGACGTGCCGCGGCGGCAATCGGCAGCACACCCCGCGCCGGCTGAATGCCGCCGTCGAGCGACAGCTCGCCAAGGAGCAGGATGTCGACGATATCCCGTCGGGTAATCTGGCCGCCGGCCGCGAGGACTCCCAAGGCGATTGGGAGATCGAACGACGAGCCCGCTTTTCGGATGTCGGCCGGGGCCAGGTTCACCGTGACACGGTGAGGCGGAAACTCGAAGCCGGAGTTGCGAATAGCGCTCCGCACGCGATCCCGGCTTTCCCGCACGCTCGCATCCGGCAGGCCCACCATTTGAAACGTCGGCAGTCCAAACGAGACGTCGACCTCCACCTGCACGAGACAGGCGTCGATTCCAAACACCGCGGCTGTTCGTACGCAGGCAAGCACGGGTGACCCAGGTCACGCCGGATGCAAACACCACGCACTGTCAGAATTGGGCGGAAAACCAGCAGAAGGCGGGATAAGTACGCGTCAACTGCGATCGGGACTGCAGGTGAAACGCGCACATTCTGAAGAGCCCGGGCGGGACGCCAACTCGCCGCGCGCGTGCGATCCGTGTTGTCCGCGGCCCTAGAGCGGCGGTCCGTGCGATCTGTGTTGTCCGCGGCCCTGGAGCGGCGGTCCGTGCGATCCGTGTTGTCCGCGGCCCTGGCGGCGGCTAGCGGCGGTCCGTGCGATCCGTGTTGTCCGCGGCCCTTGGAGCGGCGGTCCGTGCGGTCCGGTTGTCCGCGGCCCTGGAGCGGCGGTCCGTGCGGTTGTCCGCGGCCCTGGAGCGGCGGTCCGTGCGATCTGTGTTGTCCGCGGCCCTAGTTGCCGGAAACCACTTTCAGTTGCGTGCCTGGCTTGATCCGGTTGGACGTCAGGCGGTTCAGGCTTTTGATCCTGGCGACCGTGGTGTCGAACAGCTGCGCAATCGTGTAGAGCGTGTCGCCGCGCTTCACTCGGTACGTCGTTACGGCCTTCGCCGAACGATCGGCCACTCGAGCCACGGGCTGCGCCGCTCGGGCCGGCTCCGCGACCTCACGCATCGGCGCCGGCCCCGAGATCGCGCGCGACGCGACCTCCGAGGGCGCAGCCGGGCGGCTGTTGGTCGCAAGTAACGACGCCGGCGCGCGCGGCACGACGAGCGTCTGACCGGCCCTGATCTTCGACCGCGTCGACAGTTGGTTGGCTTCCGCGAGGTCGACCCGACTGACCTTGAGCTTCCGTGAAATGGTGGCGATCGTCTCGCCTTTCTTCACGGTGTACCACGTCAGCGCCACGAGCTCGTTTGGCGAAGCCGCCGCCAGTCGCGTCTTGAAGAGGCTTGCCGTTCCCTCCGGCACCTTCAGTTCGTACTCGGCCTTGATCGGAGTCGTCCAGCGCCGGAGCTCCGGGTTGAGCGCCTGAATATCGTCGATGCTCCTGCCCGTCCACTCAGCGGCTCGGCGCAGGTCGATGGCTCGCGGCACGAGCACTTTTTCGTAAGCGACCGGCTCTTCAGCCGTGATGTCAAAGCCGTACTGCGATGGATTTTTCGAGACGATGATTGCGGCGAGGATGAGCGGCACGTACTCTCGCGTCTCGCGCGGGAGATAGCGCGAGCTGCTTGACAGCGACCAGAAGTCATCCCGTCCCGATCGCTTCATCGCGCGCTGCACCCGGCCGAGGCCCCCGTTGTACGCGGCAAGCACGAGGTGCCAGTCGCCGTCGAACATGTTGTACAGGACCTTCAGGTAGCGCGCAGCGGCCACGGTGGCCTTCTCCGGATCCGATCGTTCGTCGACGTACCAATCCGTCTTCAATCCCTGTTCGGTCGCGGTAGCCCTCATGAACTGCCAGGGCCCCCTCGCGCTGGCTTTCGAGAGCGCGTTGGTCTTGAAGCCGCTCTCGATCACGGGAATGTAAGCCAGATCAAGCGGCAATCCTTCGGTTCGAAAGACCTCCTGAATCATCGGGAGGTATCGGGTTCCCCTCGTCAGGCTTTCCTGGATGTAGTCCCGCAGTCGGCCCTGGAAAAGTTCGACGTACGCCAGCACGCGGTCGTTCTGCGGGATCGGCACGTCGTGCTCGGTCGTGGCAAGGTCCGCCTTGACCGTCTTTTCGGTGTCGGCCCCGGGCGTGGGTTTGGGAAAGGTCGCTATCTTCAGGAGCTCGTCGATCGAGGCGGGTTCGGATCGCTTCTCGGAGAACCCGTCGCCCTGCGCGAGTGCCGTGACTTCGTAGGCGTTAATCCGATCGACCAGCCGATCGAAGTGCTCGCGAAGACGGGCGTCGGTCCGCGCTCCGTATGGCGACTCGAGCAGCATTTCGATGGCGCGGTCGAATTCGACTCTCGCCCGATCGAGGTGACCCAGTTTGAGCTTCTCGTTCGCCTGCCAGAAACCGTTGCTGAGAGCCGTCAATCAGGACCGAAATGGGGTCCGGCGGCGGTGGCGGCGGAACGGGATGAACTGGGGGGGCGGCGGGCGGCGGCGCCGGGACCTGGGGCTTCGGATTGCTGGATCCGCAGCCGGTGGTAAAGGTCGCGACAAAAACCAGCCCGGCGGCTGCCACCGTCGGCAGCCATGCACGATTGACCATGCGTGGCGCTCTCCGGAAACCCTACGTCTTGCTGGGACTGGAAGGATAGCATTGCCCAGCAGGACCGGTCAACCCTAACCCCAATCTGGTCAACAGGAAGCGCGAAAATACTAGAAAAATCAGCGGGGCCAGTCAGCCGCGACAAAGAGGTGGTGCGCTTCTCCAAAGTCCCGCGCAGCCGGCGTTACGATAGTCCGTTCGCCGATAACGAGCTTACGACCCTGCCGCAACGCCTGACGCACGTCGTCCTCGCAAACAAAATCCAGTGGCTTGGAGACCGGCGGGCTCGCAGAAACGGGTGTATCAAGCCGGCCGGCCGGAGCTTGCGACGGTGGAGCGTTTTCGCCTTTCACCGGGGCTGACGGGCTGACGCCGGGCGCCGTGTAGCCTCTCGAGGCAAGAAATTCGTCGATCCGCCTGGTAAGCGGACCCGCGGCAATCCCCGCCGGAAGCGCGGGCGCTACCGGCGCCTTGGGTAACCGCGGCGCGTCTACCGGCGCCGTAGACGTTGGGGAACGGCTGGCCGAGACCGGCGTGACTTCATAGGCCACCCGCTTGATGTTCAGCAAATGTCGCGGCGAGATATTGTCCGACGTGATGTTCCCGCCGAAGCCGCCGCAGCCGAGTGTCATGGCGGGCTCGAGTCCGGTCGACAGCCCGATCGATCCGTGCGTCGTCGGCGTGTTGACGACGATCCGGAACGCCGGTTTCTTGAGACCAAACTGCAGGATAACCTCGTCATTTCGCGAGTGGATGGACATGGTATGGCCCATCCCGCCGTAGCGGAGGATTTGCTTACAGCGTTCGCAGCCGTCGCGCCAATCAGCAACCACGTAAAACGACAGGACAGGGCACAGCTTCTCGATCGACAGGGGGTAGTCGCGTCCAACGCCAGCCAGTTCAGCGATGAGCACCCTGGTCGTCGGCGAAACAGTGATCCCGGCTTGCTGGGCGATGTAGGTGGCAGGACGTCCGACGAGCGCGGGGTTGGGAAGGCGCTGCGGGCTGACGAGCACGCGTCCAACGGCCTCGATCTCTGCCGCGCTCAAAAAGTGCGCGCCGTTGGCGACAAACTGGCGCTTGACCTCTTCGACGAGCGGAGCATCGACGACGACAGAGTTTTCGGACGAGCAGAGCACGCCGTTGTCGAACGTCTTGCCCGTCACGATGTCGCGAACGGCTTTCACGACATCCGCCGATCGCTCGATGTACGCAGGCGCATTGCCCGGGCCAACGCCGTAGGCCGGCTTGCCGGCGCTGTACGCCGCTCGGACGAGCCCCATGCCTCCCGTGGCCAGGATGACGGCCGTCTCGCGCGCCTTCATCAGCTCCTGCGTGCCTTCGATCGTCACCGTCGACATCCAGCTGATTGCCCCGTCAGGCGCGCCCGCCTTTCGCGCGGCCTCGTTCATCACTTCCGCAACGCGCGAGATGCAGCGCACGGCGGCAGGGTGCGGGCTGATGACGATCGAACAGCGCGCCTTGAGGGAGATCAGGATTTTGTAGATCGCGGTTGACGTCGGATTCGTGGAGGGCACGATTGCGGCGACGACGCCGAACGGCTCCGCGATCTCGATGACCTTTCGATCCTCGAGTCTCTGGATGACGCCGACGGTCTTCATCGGGCGGATGAAGCGATGGACCTTGTCCGACGCGAAGAGATTCTTCTGGACTTTATCGGCGACGACGCCGTAGCCGGTTTCCTCGTGCGCCAGCCGGGCGAGGGGCTCCGCCTGGGACGTCGCGGCCTGCGCCATCGCGTCGACGATTGCGTCAATCTGTTCCTGGGAGAACTCGGCGAGGAGTCCTGCGGCTTCCTTTGCTCGACGCGCAAGCGTGCGCGCTTCATGAATCGAGGCGAGGTCGCGATCGGTCTGGGCCGTGGTCTGCGCCATGCGGGACCCGAAGAGGGCGAAGAAGGCGAACTACGACGCCTTGGCGTCCTTTGCTTTTGGCAGGATCTTTTCGACTTCGACGTGCGGCCTGGGAATCACGTGCACCGACACGAGCTCGCCCACGCGTCGCGCCGCTGCCGCGCCAGCGTCGGTCGCCGCTTTGACGGCGCCGACGTCGCCTCGAACCATGACCGTCACGTATCCGGCGCCGATATATTCCTTGCCGACCAGAACGACGTTGGCCGCCTTGACCATCGCGTCGGCCGCTTCGATCGAGCCGATGAGACCCTTGGTTTCGACCAGTCCTAGCGCTTCTGACATTGATGTCCTATGTTCGTTCCTGGTTCGGGGGTTCTTGGTTCGGCGTTCTGGGTTCTTCGTTGCTGGTTCTTGGTTCCGCTCCAGAACCAGAACAATGAACCGAGAACCTGGAACCGAGCACCCCGAACGAAGGACCACGAACCCCGAACGATTTCCGCGCAGGCTAACATATTGCGGTACCTCGAACAACTGCGGTACCATCACGTCTCGATTGATTTGTGGAATCGTTGTTTATGTACAGTCGTCTGAGCGTTGTCGTCTGCGCCCTTGTCGCTTCGGCCGTCGCCGCGGGCTGCAGCCGCCAACAGGAAACCGCGCCCTGCGTTGCCACGCCCTCGGTCACCCTCGAACGCGATCGCGCCGCCATTGGCAGCCCGGTGAAGGTGACCTACAAGTTCGATGTGGCGCAGAACGCCTCTATTCCTCAGGACTATGTCGTCTTCGTCCACGTGCTCGACGATCAGGGCGAGCGACTCTGGGGTGACGACCATCCACCGGTCCCACCGACATCGAAGTGGCAGTCGGGGCAGAAAGTGGAGTACACGCGGACGGTGTTCATTCCGAACTACCCGTACATTGGTCCCGCGCATGTCCGGATCGGCTTGTATTCGCCGTCAGCCAGTCAGCGGCTTCCGTTGTGCGCATCCGACGTCGCCCGCCGTGAGTACGAAGTCGCGAAGTTTCAGCTGCTTCCCCAATCTGAAAACATCTTCCTCATTTACAAGGACGGGTGGCACCCAGCCGAAGTGTCGTCGGACGACCCGACCAACGAATGGCAGTGGACCAAGAAAGCCGCCACCATCTCGTTCAGGAATCCAAAGAAGGATTCGACCTTTTACCTGCAGTACGACGCTCGCATTGACAAGTTCGGCGCGCCGCAGCAGGTAGTCGTTCGTTCTGGTGATCAGACAATCGGGGCCTTTGCCGCCGATTCCAAGGAGCCCAAGCTCGTCGTCCTGCCAGTCAGCGCCGCCCAGTTGGGCATTGGAGACATGGCCGAGTTGACGCTCGACGTCGATCAGACTTTCACACCCGGTGGCGGGGACGTCAGGGATCTTGGCATCCGGGTGTTCCACGCGTTCATCGAACCCAAGTAGCCGCAAATTCGGGCCGGGATCCCCGGCCCGCCGTGAATGAGCAATTCACGGTCGAATCGTGCCAAACTGTAGTGATTCTGGACACAGCCGCGGGCGCAGTGGTAGGATCACGCCTTCCGATGACAAAGCGATTTCTCACAGCGGCGGCGGTCCTGCTTGTGCTCGCCGCCGGGGTCGAGGACGCTCGCGCCGACATCGTGTTCCTGACGTCCGGGCGGTCCGTTTCGGTCAAGGGGCACCGCATCGACGGCGATCGAATCATCCTCTCGCTCCGCACGGGCGGCGAGGTGGCCTGCGACCGCACGCTTGTCGAGAAGATCGTGCCCGACGAAGTGCCGTACCCTGAGCCCGCGCCGAGCACCCTCCCCGACACGAATGACGAGGAGCAAGCGCCAGCCGGAGGAGGGCTCTTGCCGGCGACCCCTTACAGCGAAATCATCTCGGCGCTGTCGCAGACCCACGGCGTGGACCCGCTGCTCGTCAGCGCTCTCATCCAGGTCGAGTCGAACTACCAGGCTCGGGCTCGATCGCGCAAGGGCGCGATGGGGCTGATGCAACTGATGCCGTCGACGGCGCGCGTCTACAAGGTCAGGAACCCGTTCGATCCCCGGGCGAACATCGAAGCCGGAATCAAGCACCTGAAGTCGCTCATCGATCGGTTTGGCGTCGAGCTGGGCCTGGCGGCGTATAACGCAGGGGAGGGGGCCGTGACGAAGTTCAACGGTATTCCGCCCTACCGCGAGACGCGCAACTACGTAGCCCGCATCCTCTCGATCGCCAGCGGCCGGTAGTCAGCCGACACCCTGACAGTTTTCCCGGCCGACCGGCTGGTTCCCCTGTCTAATCGGAGGGGGGGCGTGCCCTCGTGCGCCTCCGCGCTGGTATATAATCCGCCGAGGCGATCGGCCGATAATGTCCACACTGACAAGAGCTTGCGTCCGAGACGTCGGACGGGTCCCAGCACCGTTCAAAGTATTCGTGGGTGGATGAGTAGGCATGGAATTCCGCTGCAGGCTCGGCACCCCGGGTGGGGAAATCATTGAAGGCGTCTACGTCGCCGACAGCGAAGACCGGCTGCGCCGTGAATTCGAGGAAAAAGGTCTGTACGTCCTGGCGATTCAGCGCGCCGGACGGATGGCGCTTGGATCGCTAGCTCTTCCGACGCGATCTCGAATCAAGACCCGCGAATTCCTGGTCTTCAACCAGGAACTTGCCACGCTGCTCAAAGCCGGCATGCCGCTGGTGCAATCGCTCGACATCCTGCGCAAGCGCGTCAGCAACGTCTTCTTCAAATCAGTCCTGAACGACGTCTACGACCGTGTGCGCGCGGGCAGCTCGCTCTCAGAATCGTTCGAAGCTCACGGGTCCCTCTTTCCCGGCGTCTACACGGCGTCGCTCCTCGCCGGAGAGAAGAGCGGCAATCTCGAGCAGGTCATCCGCCGTTACGTGGCCTACGTAAAGGTAGTGGAGAGCGTCCGTCGCAAGGTGACCTCGGCGCTGATCTACCCGGCCGTCCTCCTCACGCTGTCGCTGATTGTGGTTGGGATTCTTGTGCTGAGGGTCGTGCCGCAATTCAGGGGCTACTACGAGCAGTTCGGTAGCGAGCTGCCGCTCTCGACGCGCGTGATTGTCGCGATCTCGACCTACGCGACCACCTATCTGGGCGCGGTCGTGCTGGTGGCGGCGGCGATCGCCACAGCCGTATGGCTGTGGCTGCAGCGGCCAGGTCATCGCGAACGGGTCGACCGCTGGATGCTCAGTGTGCCGCTGCTCGGAGGGGTCGCGAGAAAGTTTGCGACCTCGCAGGCGTCCCGGACACTCGCGACGTTGCTTGGCGGCGGTATTCCCCTGGTGAATGCGATCGACGTCGCGGCGCGCTCGATCAAGAACCGGTACATGGCGCGAGAACTGCAGAAGGCCGCCCAGCAGGTGCGCGAGGGAAGGGCGCTCGCGGCGGCGATGACCGATAGCGGGGCCTTTCCTGACGTCGCGCTGAAGATGATCGACGTCGGTGAGCAGACAGGCGCGTTGCAGGAAATGCTCAACAGCCTGTCGGATTTCTACGACGAGGAAATCGAGACGAATCTCGACCGTTTCGTCACGTTGGTCGAGCCTATTCTCCTGATCATCATGGGCATCGTCATCGCCGGGCTGCTGCTGGCCCTCTACATGCCGCTGTTCAACTTGTCGAACGCGTTGCGGTGATGCGAGGCCTTTCCGGAATCCACGAGTCTGTATGAACGGTAAAACTGCGACGACTGCGAACAGCCCCGCGCCGGACACCGATCTCTACGTTGGCGTGCCTGAGGCGAGCGCCGCCGAGCGGGCGGCGGAAACTGCGCTCGCCGAGCGGCTGGCCGAGCGCTACCGGCTCGAGTTCGTCGACCTGGTTCACTACAACCTCGACCACGATCTCTTCCGGACCATTCCCGCCGACCTGATGCTGCGGTATGGCTTCGTGCCGTCGCATCGCGACGGCAACACACTCGTGATCGTGGTGTCGGATCCCACCGACCTGCCGATGATCGACGAGCTGGCGGTGCTGCTGGCGACGCCGATCCGGGTCACGGTGGGCACGCCGTCGGCGATTCAGTCGATCCTGAAGAAGAGCGAGAGCTCGACACGCGTGCTGGAAGAGGCGACCGAGAGCTTCCAGCTGCAGTTGCTCCGCGAGGACGAAGCAGGCGACGAGCAACTGACCGTCGACAAGCTGACGGCAGACTCGAGCCCAGTCATCCGTCTCGTCGACACGACAATCTACACCGCCATTCAGCGCCGGGCGAGCGACATCCACATCGAGACCGGCGACGATGCGGTGCACGTGAAGTACCGGATCGACGGCGTGCTGCAGGCGGCGATGCGGCCGATCGATCGCCGTTTTCACAGCACGATCATCTCGCGTGTGAAGGTCATGGCGGAGCTCGACATCGCCGAGAAGCGCGTCCCTCAGGACGGCCGCTTCAAGCTGCGTCTGCCGGGCAAGACCATCGACTTCCGCGTGTCGATCATGCCGAGCGTTCACGGCGAGGACGCGGTCATCCGCATCCTCGACAAGGAGTCGATCAGCGAGCAGTTCCACGAACTGCGTCTCGACATCCTCGGGTTCCCGGAATTGGAGCTGAAGCGCTTTCGAAAGTACATCGCCGAACCGTATGGCATGGTGCTCGTCACCGGCCCGACCGGCAGCGGCAAGACGACGACGCTCTATGCGGCCCTCTCCGAGATCAAGACGATCGAAGACAAGATCGTGACGATCGAGGATCCGGTTGAATATCAGCTTCGCGGGATCACGCAGATTCCGATCAACGAGAAGAAGGGCTTGACGTTCGCGCGTGGCCTGCGCTCGATTCTGCGCCACGATCCCGACAAGATCATGGTCGGCGAAATCCGCGACCCTGAGACGGCGCAGATTGCCATCCAGTCGGCGTTGACCGGGCACCTGGTGTTTACGACGGTCCACGCCAATAACGTGCTCGACGTGCTCGGCCGGTTCCTGAACATGGGCGTCGAGGCCTATCAGTTCGTGTCGGCGCTCAACTGCGTGCTGGCGCAGCGGCTGGTGCGAAACATCTGCACGCATTGCAAGCGGCCGGCGAAGGTGACGCGGGCGCTCCTCGAGGAATCGGCGCTCGATCCGGCCCTCGAGCACAGCGGCGTGTTCTACGAGGGGGCCGGCTGCATCGAGTGCGGCGGCACCGGCTTCAAGGGGCGGACGGCGATCTGCGAACTGCTCGACCTGTCGGACCACATCCGCGAGATGATTCTCGACCGTCGTGCGACGTCGGAAATCAAGAAGGCCGCGCGGGATGAAGGGATGCGGTTTCTCCGCGAGTCGGCGGTCGAGCGAGTGCTCAACGGCACGACCACGCTGCGCGAAATCAACAAGGTCACCTTCGTCGAATGAGCACCGATCCTGTCGTTCGTACGCGCACGAACCCTGGCGCCCGGTGGCTGGCGAGTCCGCCCCCGTCGGTCTCGGTGGAGATTGCGCAGAGCCACGTCACGGTCCTGGCGTTGTCCGACTCCGGCAGCGAGCGCGTGATTTCCGGCTACGCCGTCGAACCGCTGCCGGCGGGCGTCGTGACGGCGGCGCTCAACGCTCCGAACGTCCACGACCACGCGGCGCTCGTCGCGACGCTCAAGACCGCGCTCCAGAAAGTCGCGGCCCGAGCCCGGCGAGTCGCGCTGGTCGTGCCCGACACCTCAGCGAAAGTGTCGCTGATCAGATTCGAGAAAGTGCCGGCACGGGCGCAAGATCTCGACCAGCTGATTCACTGGCAGGTCCGGAAGACGGCGCCCTTTCGGGTTGAGGACGCGCAGATCTCGTGGATCCCGGGGATCGCCCTCGACGGCGGTGGTCGCGAGTTCGTCGTCTCGATGGCGCGCCGTGATGTCATTCAGAGTCTGGAGAATGCCTGCGCGGCCGCGGGCGTGCATGCAGGCCTGGTCGATATCGCCAGCTTCAGCCTGATCAACGCGCAGCTGGCCGCGACCGGGACGGCCGGCGGGGACTGGTTGCTGGTTCATGTCGGCGCCGACTACGTGACGCTCGCCGTCGTGCGCGGCGGCGACCTCGTGTTCTATCGCAATCGAGCGTTGGGCGCCGAGAGCGACCTCACCGATCTCGTCCACCAGACGGCGATGTACCACGAGGATCGGCTCGGCGGTGGCGGGTTCTCGCGGGTGGTGCTGGCCGGCGCGTCGATGGCCGGTGCCGATCAGGCGGAGCGTCTGCGTCGCGGCTTCGAGCAGCGTGTCGGTGGACGGGTCGAACTCGTCGACGTCCGAGCCGCCGCGACGATGACGGATCGCATCGGCGCGAGCGCGAGCCTTCTCGACGCGCTCGCCGCACCGGTCGGGGTCTTGCTGCGCGAACGCGCGGTGGCGTCGTCTTCCGCCGGGCAGGTAGCGTAATGCTGCGGACCAACCTGTCGACGCGTCCGTTCTACAACGAGCGCGCCGTGCACGTCGTGCTCGGCCTGGTGGCGCTCGTCGTCCTCGCGCTGACCGTCGTCAACCTGGTCGCCGTCGTACGCCTCTCACGGCAGAACACCGGGCTCGCCGCGCACATCCGCGACGATCGGTCGGCGGCCGACGACCTCAGCCGACGAGCCCGCCAGATCCGCCAGGGCATCGACCAGAACGAGTTGAAGGTGGTCGTCGCAGCCGCGCAGGAAGCCAATGCGCTGATCGACGGGCGGACGTTTTCGTGGACGGCGCTGTTCAATCAGCTCGAATCAACGCTGCCGCCAGAGGTCATGCTCGCGTCGGTCAGGCCGAAGATCGACGACGGGGCGACGACGATCACGATGATCGTTCTCGGCCGGCGCACGTCCGACCTCGACGAGTTCATGGAAAAACTCGAGGCCACAGGCGCGTTCGAGAATGTGCTGCCGCTCCAGCAGAACCTGAACGACGACGGCCTGACGCAGGTGACGATTGAGGCGCTCTACGTTCCCGAGGCGCCGCCCGCCCCCACGACGGCACCGGCCCAGCCCGCGAAGGCGGCCGCGGCTGGTGCGGGAGGCGCCCGATGACGATCTTCCGTCGGGTGCTGACGGAGAAGCGCGGGCTCATCTATCCGCTCATCGGTGCGGTCCTGCTCAACGCCGCAGTCTTCATTGCTGTCGTCTACCCGCTGTCGCTCAAGGTTGCCAACGGCGAGCGCGACGCGCAGGCCGCCGCGCGCGCGCGCGCAACCGCGCAGGCGGAGTTCGATCGGGCGCGGGCCACGGTCAGCGGCAAAGCCTCGGCCGACGCCGAGTTGAAGAAGTTTTACAGCGCGGTGCTGCCACCCGACCAGAGCGCAGCGCGGCGAATCATCTATGGGAAGATCGACAAGCTCGCGTCGACGGCAAGTGTCAAGCCAGGACAGGAGACGTTCGCGCCGTCGCAGGAGCGGGGAAGCCAGCTCGGCAAGTTGACCGCCACCGTCGTGCTGATGGGCGAATATCGCAACATCCGTCGGTTCATCCACGATCTGGAAACAGCGCCGGAGTTTCTGATTCTCGAGAACGTTGCGCTGTCGCAAACCTCGGAGCGCGACAGTGGTTTGACCGTCGTCGTCAAGGTCGCCACGTACTTCCGGATCGGAAACGATGGAAACTGAGACGCCGGCCGGCGGGCGGCGCGCGCGCGGGTGGCTCCTCGGCGTGCTGGCTGTGGCGCTCGTGGCGCTCGTGGCCTACCAGATGTGGCCGGACAACTCGGCCGCGCTGCCGGCCCCGGCGTCCAATCGGAGGGCGCCTGCCGGCAGAGCCAACGCCGCCGCACGCGAGGAACTGGACCCGGCCGAGCTGAAGGTCAGGCTGGAGACGCTGGAGGCAAAGCGGCCCGACTTCGACGCGGGCGATCGGAACCCGTTCCGGTTTCAGCCGCCGCCGGCGCCGCCGCCACCGAAGCTGCCGCCGGTTGAGGAACCGGTCGTGCCCGTCGGACCACCGCCGTCGCCACAGCCGCCGCCGGTTCCGCCGATTACTTTGAAGTTCATGGGCACGGTGGAACGGCCCGGGTTGCTGCTGGCAGCGTTGACCGATTGCAAGGGATTCTCGTACGCGGCGCGAGAAGGTGAAATCGTCGACGGCCGGTACCGGCTGGTGAAGGTCGGCCTCGAGTCGGTGATTCTGGAATATTCCAACGGCACGGGCCGAACCACCGTCCGAAAGAGTGGAGACTGTCCGAAGTAGGAGCTAGAAGCGGGAAGCTTGGAGCTAGACGCTCAGAGCTGGAAGCGGGAAGCTGGCTGCTGGACGCTGAATGATTGGAGCCAAGTTCGTGAGACGAAGGCTTATCGCATTGCTGGTCGTGACGGTGCTGGTGGCGGGATGCGCGGCGGGTCGCGCCTTCCGCAAAGGACGCGACGCGGCGCGTGCCGGCGACTGGGACACGGCGGTTCAGCATTTTACGGAGGCGCTGCAGGCGAATCCCGACAGCGCGGAATACAAGATCGAGCTCGAGCGGGCGATGCAGAACGCGTCGCGCGATCACATCAGCAAGGCGCGCGATCTCGAAGCGAAGGACCAGCTCGATGCGGCGCTACTCGAATACAAGAAGGCTGTCGAGATGGACCCGTCGAATCGCCTGGCGGCGACACGGGCAGCCGAACTGGAGCGGATCATTCGCGACCGGATTGAGAAATCCCGTCCGCGCCCCGCGATCGAGAAGCTTCGGCAACAGGCGCGGGCGCAGGGCACGCCCGTCCTCAACCCGGCGGATCGGACGCCTCTCAAGCTCAGTTTCAACAACTCGAGCGTCCGCGACATCCTCAACTTCATCGGCACGACGACCGGCATCAACATCCAGTTCGACGCGCAGTATCAGGACCGGGCGTACACGGTCAATCTGACCGACGTCACGCTTGAAGAAGCGCTCCAGCAGATCATGTCGGTCAACGGCCTGTTCTACAAGGTGCTCAACCCGACGACGATCGTCGTGGCGATGGACAACCAGGCCGGTCACCTCAAGTACGACGAGCTGGTGATGCAGGTGTTCTACCTGTCGCACGCGGATACACAGGAAGTCTCGCAGGCGCTCAACCAGATGATGCGCATCCAGGCGCAGGTGGCGCCGGCGATTTACCCGAACAAGACCTCGAACACCATCGCCGTGCGCGCGACGGCGCCGATCGTGGCCGTGGCAGAACGGCTGATCCGGTCGCTCGACAAGCCGCGCGCCGAGGTCATCATCGAGGTGCAGATTCTGGAGGTCAATCGTAATCGGGCCAAGTCCTACGGCATCAACCTCAGCGAGTACGCGCTCGGGCTGACGTTCTCGCCGGAAGTGGCGCCGCCCAATACGCCGGGCTCGAACCCGCCAACCCCGCCGCCGCCCTTCAACCTGAATACGATTTCGACGGGCATCAGTACGGCGGACTTCTACCTGACCGTCCCCACGGCCGTACTCAGGTTCCTCGAGACGGACTCCCGGACCAAGCAGCTCGCCAAGCCGCAGCTGCGTGGCGCCGAGGGCCAGGAACTGACCCTCAACCTCGGCGACCAGATTCCCGTGGTCTCGACCGTATTTGGCGCGGCCGCAGCCGGCGGCTTCGCCAATATCCCGCAGTCGTCATTCACATATCGGGACGTCGGCGTCAACATCACGATGACCCCCCGCGTCACCTACGAAGGGGAGATCATTCTCGACCTCACGGTCGAGAGCAGCAACCTTGGCCCCAACATCAGCGTGGCGGGACAGGATGTGCCCTCATTCGGATCGCGCCGCGTGAAGACGCGGCTGCGGCTGCGCGAAGGCGAGTCGAATCTGCTCGCCGGCCTCTTGAAGGACGACCAGCGGAAAATTCTATCCGGCTTTACGGGGCTGATCCGTGTGCCAGGTCTTCGGTCTCTCTTTGGTTCGACGAGCGACATCATCGAGCAGACCGACATCGTGATGCTGCTGACGCCGCATATCGTCCGGACGCACGAGTTGACGGTCGACGACCTGGCGCCGATCTACATCGGTACGCAGCAGAATGTCGGCTTGAGCGGGCCGCCGCCGCTGATTCAGCCGCCGGCCGCGGACGATGCCGCAGCGGCGCAGATGCCTGCGCCACCGGCGCCGATCACGACGCCGGTGCCACAGTTCCTGCCGCCGCCATCGGGCACACCGGTGCCAGCGACGGGCGTGCCACCGACAACACCGCCCGCGCCACCGACGACGCCCGTCACGCCCCCGGCAGGCGTGCCGCCGGTGACGACGCTGCCGCCTGCTGCCGCGCCGGTCACACCAGCGACCGTGCCTCCGCGCGATCCGACTGCGCCGCCACCAGCGACGCCACCCGTCCCGGCGGCCTCGATTGCGCAGATCACCATCACGGCGCCACAGGAGTTCCGGACTGCGGGTGGGCCGTACACCGTCCCGCTCGCCGTCTCGAACGCGTCGCGGTTGTCGATGATCACGTTGACGGTGACGTTCAATCCAGCCGTGCTCCGCGTCAGGAACGTCCAGGAAGGCACGTTCATGCGCCAGGGCGGGGTCACGGCGAATTTCACGCCACGGATCGACGTCGCGACCGGACGCGTGGACATAGCCGTGGCGCGCAGCGGCGATCAGGCAGGTGCGTCCGGGTCAGGACTGCTGGCCGCGCTCCTCTTCGACGCCGTCGGCCCAGGCAATTCGCTGATTCAGGTGAGCGGCGTCGCCAGCAACCCCGAGGGCGGCGCGCTGCCACTTCAGTTCTCGCCCGTATCGGTGACGGTGAGGTGATGGCGGTGAGACGTCGAGCGTTTCGGGAGGCGAGCGGGTTTACCTTCATCGAGCTGCTGATCGTCTCGACGATCCTGATCATCCTCGCCTCGGCGGTAATGCCGCTCGCCAAGGTCACGAACCAGCGGCAGAAAGAAGCCGAGCTGCGCCGCTCGTTGCGAGAGATGCGGACCGCGATCGACAAGTTCAAGGACGCGGTCGACATGGGCCTCATTCCCGCGACTGAAATCCGCACCGGCAGCGAGGGGTATCCTCCGAGCCTCGAGACGCTCGTCGAGGGCGTGACGGTCGCCAACGACGCTTCGGGCCGCAAGCTGAAGTTTCTTCGGCGGATTCCGATCGACCCCCTGACGAACTCGACCGAGTGGGGTTTGCGCGCGTATCAGGATCGTCCCGATGCCATGTCGTGGGGTGGCCAGAACGTTTACGACGTCCACACGAAGTCAACGGGCACTGCCCTCGACGGCACGAAATATCGGGACTGGTAGCTACGCGTTACGGACAGATGAAGGAAAGCGTCATGTCGAAGGCCAAGGACTCTGCCGGCTTCACGCTCATCGAGCTTCCTGATCGTGCTTGCGCTGATTTCCATCCTGGCGGCGATGGGAGTGGTGCGGTCCAAGAACGGCGTCGTGCACACGCAGGAAAGCGTGCTGCGCACGGACCTCTTTCGCATGCGGGACGCGATCGACCAGTACTATGCCGACAAGAACAAGTATCCTGCCTCGCTCGACACGCTCGTGAGCGACGGATACATGCGGAAGATCCCCGAGGATCCGATCACGCACTCGGCGGATACCTGGCAGACCGTGGCGGCTGAGCCCGACCCGAGCAATCCGGCGGCGGAGCCAGGGATCTACGACGTCAAAAGCGGCGCCCAGGGCACGGCCCTGGACGGAACCACGTATGCCGACTGGTAAGGTGATTGATTTCGTGAAGGCGCCGCCGCTAGCGGCCGGGTCCGCGGCCTCCGGGCGTGACACCGCGGCTGCCGCCGGGTGGAGGTTGCGTCGGTGGCTGAGATCCGCCGCGCGCCCCGCCGGCAGGGCCACCGCCCTGACCGGCACCGCCGCCCTGGCCGAAGCCGCGCCGGCCCGTATTGCCTCGCTGAGGAAGGCCGCCAGGCCCCATTGGGTTGTTCGGGTCGCCTCCACGGCCGTCGGGCGAGTTTGCGAGCGGCATCGAACCGCCCGGACGCGGTGCGATATCGAACGTGAACCGCCACTGGTCGTATCGCGTCGCGCCTCGATACGAACGGATCGACGTCTGCTCGCTCTTGCTGCGCACGCCCGAAATGCCACCAGCCACAGCGCCCGCTCCGGTTGGTTGCAGTGGCGTGTTACTTCGGCCGGGTGGCTGAATGGGGTTCGGCGGTGTGAGGCCGCGTTGACCAGCGCCAGGTTGCGTGGGGCCCGGTTGAGTCTGGCCTCCCGGCATGCCGGGTTGCTGGGAGCCGAAGCTAAGCGGCACGAACTCGCCGTCCTTCGTCATCGGGTCCTTGTATTTCTTGCGCAGGAACCGGTTCTCGACCAGAAAGTCGATGCTGGGTGGAAGCGCGTTCTGAACCTGCTGGTTCTTGAACTTGAAGAGGGCTATGGCTCGCGCGTACTGCTCGCCGCGAAACACGAGCTCGGCTTCCTTTTCGCGTTGCGCCTCGTGGCGCCAGACCGGCATCAGGATCGTCAGCAGGATGCCCATGATCGCAAGGGTGACCAACAGGGCCGCCATCGCGTATCCGCGCTCGTCGTCTTGACCGCGTAAACCCATGCAATTACTATCCTTAGTGGCTTCTATGCTAGCACAACCCAAATTCGCGAGGGGTCGACTCGTCGCCCTGCCGCTTGCCGCCGCGCTCACGTTCAGTTCGGCGTGTGACAAGGTCCCGCTCCTCGCGCCGGGCGGGACCGTCATCTCGATCTTTGCCACGTCGAACACCGTGCCCGTGAACGGCGAGATCGAGATCGTGGCCACGGCGATCGAGAACGGAACGACGTCGACGCCGACGACGCCGACGACCCCACCAACCACGCCGGGAACCCCAACCACGCCCACGACGCCCACGACGCCATCATCGACGTCGACGTCCGGCGCTGGAACACCGGTGCAGAACGGAACGGTCATTACCTTTACGACGACGCTCGGGCGGATTGAGCCGGTTGACGCGCGCACCAACAACGGTCAGGTCCGGGTGCGGTTCATTTCCTCGGGCCAGAGTGGCGTCGCGACGATCACGGCGTTCTCCGGCGGCGCGTCAGCCAAGCTCGAAAATCTCCGCGTCGGTACCGCTGCGGCCGAGCGCGTGCTCCTGAGCGCCACGCCGGCGGTGCTACCGCCGTCGGGCGGCACGACCGAAATCGCCGCGCGGGTTGAAGACACCACTGGCGCCGGGCTGCCGGGCGTTCCGGTCACGTTCACAGCAGATCAAGGGTCTCTCGGCACCGGGACCGCGCTGACCGATTCGAACGGTATAGCCAAGACCAGTCTCCAGGCGACGCGCACGACGATCGTGACTGCGAACGTGGCGGGCAAAACCGCAACCGTCACGGTCAATCTCAGCGCCCGGACCGGCGTGAGCATCACCGGGCCGACGACACCGATTTCGGCCGGCACGCCTGTGACCTTCACCGTTGGGGTCGGCGCAGCACCGGCAATCATTCGAGATGTCACGGTCGACTTTGGCGACGGCGCGCGAAGCTCGCTCGGATCCCTCAGCGCGTCGACGCCGGTCCAGCACGTCTACCTGGCGGAGGGCACCTACAGGGCGTCAGCGACCGCGATCGACTCGAGCGGCTTCACCGAAACCGTCGCGACGTTTGTTACGATCCTGCCGCAGCAGCCGCCGAGCATAATCATCCAGGCAGCACCGGCCAACCCGGTGCCCGGACAGACGGTTATCTTCACGGCGGTGGTGTCAGGCGCGACCTCCACCATTCTCCGCTACGAGTGGCTCTTCGAGGGCGGAACGCCTGCATCGGCTACGACGACCGGCAACCGCCAGACCGCCACGTTCACTGGTACCGGCACGAGAGTCATTCAGGTGAGAGTCATCCAGTCGCAGGGTCCGTCGGGTGATGGCACGACGGTCATCACTCTGCAGACTGGCGGCGGCGGAGCGATCCGCTAATCGCCGGCGTCTACGGTACAAGAACGGGCCGGGCTCGGAGTGCTCTCCGCGCCCGGCCCGTTCTTTTTGCTTACAGTTCGGCGATGATCGCGTCGTGGAGCTGCGGCCGCAGCCGCCGGATCGCTTCGTTCGTCCGAGAGGGGTGCACGCGGTTGGTCAGGAACACGACGTAGAGGTCGCGCTCCCAGTCGATCCACAGCGACGTGCCGGTGAAGCCGGTATGACCGATCGACGTCGGGGAAAAGTGCGAGCCGCAGGACGAGGTGGGTAACATCGTGTCCCACCCCAAGGCACGTGAGCTGCCGGGCACGTCAGTCCGTGTGATGAACAAGCGCATCGTCTCCGGGCCGGCGAGGATCGGCTCGCCGGCGATCGTCCGCAGCGTTGCTCGGGCGAATGCTCCAACCGCCGCCGACGTACCGAACAGTCCCGCATGTCCGGCGGCGCCGCCAAGCGCCCAGGTGTTCTCGTCGTGCACCTCGCCAACCAGCACGCGTCCCCTCCACTCATCGAGCTCGGTCGGGGCCGTGCGGCTCCGCCAACTGCGCGGCGGGTTGAACCGAAGGGGCTCGGCCGTGAAGAAGGAGGCCAGCCGCTGAAACTGCGTCGCGAGCCGTCGCGACGGATCGCTTGCCCTCGGAGCACCACTGAACGCCGGCCCTGATGGCTGCGCGTCCTCGAGGATGAACCCGAGCAGCATGAACCCGAGATCGCTGTAGATCGATTGTGACCGCGGCGGATACTCGAGTGGCAATGAGCAGATGGCGTGCTCGAACTCAGTGCGTCCAGTGTAGTCGCGGAAGAATGGCAAGTAGGCGGTCAGGCCTGACGCATGCGCCAGCAGGTCACGAATCGTGACGCCGGCGCGGTCCGTCCCCTTCCAGTCGCGGAGCCACTGGCTGACAGGATCCTCCAGACGCAACCGCGAATCGTCGACATCGCGCATGACCAGCGTCGTCGTGGCGATCACCTTGGTGAGCGACGCCAGGTCAAAGATGGTTTCGCGATCGACCGGCTGAGACTCGTTGTCGTAAGTCAGCCGTCCGGTGGCGTCGCGCCAGATCGCTTCGTCCGCGCGCCCGACTTCGACCGCTGCGCCTGGGAACGCGCCGGCGCCGATCGCCTGGCGCAGCAGCGCCGCGGCCGCCGGGAAACGTTCAGGCATTGGCAATCGTGTCGGGTGAGGCGGGAATCGACTCCGCGATGACGAGCGACGCGACGAGCGCGACGATCGAGGTCACCGACGAGCCGATGAACGCGTACCACGTCCAGGCGGTTGCGCCAGTCGCCCAGACCCATGCCAGCACGGCGACGCCGGCGATCATCCCGGTCATCATCGCTCGTGTGCCGACCCGCACGCTCAAGACACCAACCAGGAACGCGCCGAGAACCGGGCCAGCCGCGAGCGACAATACCGCGAGGCCGGTGTCGAGCACGGATCGAATCCACTGCGCGCCAATCGCGACAGCGATTTGTGCCACGCCCCAGAAGATCGTTGCCGCCTTCGACACCCGCATCTGCGTGGCCTGGTCGGCGTCCGGCCGCACATACTTCAGATAGAAGTCGTTGACGGTCGTCGCGGCGAGCGCGTTGATTGACGGCGACAGCGCAGCCGCCACGATCGCGGCGACGATGAAGCCTGCGGCGCCGTGGGAGAGCGATGTGACGACGAACAGCGGCAGCACTTCGTCGTTGGTCGCGAGAGGACGGGGGAGCGGCGTGTGCTGATAAAACGTGTAGAGCGCGACACCGATGATCAGGAAGAGCGTGAACTGTGCAAAGACGATGAACCCACTCAGGATGAGCCCGGTTGCCGCGCTCTTCGCGGATTTCGCCGAGAGCAGGCGCTGCACCAGGTACTGATCGGTGCCGTGCGTGGCGAGCGTCAGGGCGATGCCGCCGAGAAGGCCTGCCCACAGCGTGTAGACGCGCCGCGGATCGAGCGTCAAATCCAGGACGCGAAACTTGGCGGCAGCCTCGCCGGCGGCAACGACCGCCGGCCATCCGCCGTCAATCTGTTGCAGCAGTGACGCCAGCACGACCAGGGCGCCAGCCACGTAGATGAACATCTGCACGACATCAGTCCAGATGACCGCCGAGACGCCGCCTCGCGTGGTGTAGACGATCATCGCCACGCCGATGATCACGATCGCCAGCGTGACCGGCACCTGCGTGACGACGGTGATGACCAGGGCCGTGGCGAAGAGACGAACGCCGTCAGCGAGCGTTCGGGTGATGACAAAGATTACGGCGGCAACGTTCTTGACGCCCGGGCCAAAACGCCGCTGGAGCAGTTCATACGACGTGAACAGGTCGCCACGGAAGTAGGCCGGGATGAACAGCACGCTGACGAGCAGACGCCCGATGACGTAGCCGATCGCGAGCTGGAGGAACGTCATATTACCGGCAAATGCCTGTGCGGGCACGCCGATGAAACTGAGCGTGCTCGTCTCGGTCGCGACGATCGTGAAGCAGATCGCCCACCACGGCACGGACCGGTCGTTCAGAAAGTAGTTCCGGGTGGTTTTTTGAAACCGGGCGAACCACGAACCGAAGATGGTGATGGCGACCAGGTACCCGGCGATGACCGTGTAGTCGAGCCAGGTCAGCGTCATGGGCCGTCAGCGGCCGTCACCGAGTGCCGGTCGACGCGGCTGCGGGCTTGGCGAATACTGATCGGCCGACGACCGCAATATGGTCGGGCGATGATTGTCGCGGGTCGATCAGGCTGTCGTAGGAGAAGAGAGCGACGCCGGCCGTCCCGAGGCGGCGCGCGGTTTCGATGTTTTCGATCGTCTGAGCCGGGCGGAGGCGGTATGCGCCAATACCGGCCCAGACCGCGCGACCACCTTTCACGTCGCGAGCCGCGGCAATCTGTTCTGCAAACTTCGCCGGTTCGGGCGAATAGGCCATCGGGCAGACCGCGTCGACGAGGCCGGCCTGCAGCCAGCCGGCCCAGTCCTGCAGCCGATGGTCGCGTGCGTCCTGAATGTCTGGCGCCGTCGCCACCGTGACGAGCGCGCCGGGGCGGGCTGCCTTGACGGTTGTACTGAGGCGACTGACGAGCGTGGTCAGGCGAGAGATCCGAAACGCTTTCCATTCGTCGGGGAATGTGTCCGGATAGGCAAGTGGGTCTTCGGCCTCCCTGCTGTCGACTTCGCGACGTGCCGCCGCCGTCAACTCGGGCCGAAGGACCTCGCGAAACGCGCGGATCGCGCCGCGGCTGTAGTCGAAGCGATCGTTGGGATAGCGCGCGTAATCGAGATGAATTCCGTCGATCGCGTATCGCGTGGCGAGATCGCGGATAACTGCGTTGACGTGATCCGCAGCCGCCGGGAGGAGAGGGGAGGTATAGAG
This sequence comes from uncultured Acidobacteriota bacterium, assembly GCA_963773005.1. Taxonomy (GTDB): domain Bacteria; phylum Acidobacteriota; class Vicinamibacteria; order Vicinamibacterales; family 2-12-FULL-66-21; genus DATBJJ01. Next base: position 464,010 of record CAVYZR010000003.1, on the reverse strand, counting down.
ACCTTCGAGCCCGGCCGGCTGGGCGCGTGTCCACCGCGCCAGCTTGCCGACATACGCCGGACTGATTTCAGGGACTGTCGAGAGTTCCTGCACGAGGTCTCGCGGCACCATCAACCACTCGGGATGTCGATGTACGACGTGCGTTGGCGCAATCGGCAGCTCCGCGGCGCTCGACACGAAATTGACGTTGACCCAGGCGTGAACCCGAAGTCCGGCCGCATGACCCTCGGCAAGCACGCTCGCCAGGGGATCGAAGCTCGCCGGCCGGCGCTGGAGATCGGCCGCGCGCGGCTCGAGGCTGCTTGTGAAATAGGCATCGCCTCGTCCCCGGACCTGAACGAGCAGTGTGTTGAATCCATTCTCGCGCGCCGTCCGGACCAGCGCCGAGATCGACTCAGGCGATCCGAGCGACGTGCGAAGAACCCAGAACGCGCGCGTTTCGGCGGGCGCGGGAGAAGACGCGTGAGGCAGAGTCGGAGCAAGGGCCAGGACGACCAGCGCCGCGGCGACCCTAAGCCCCCAGCGGAGCGTGGCGCGAACTTGCACAAGACCCATAAACGTCCTGAATCTAACAGTTTGCCGCTAACGCTGTCAATGGATTTATCGTCATTTTGACTGCACCGCGGTGCCACACCGTTCGTCATTACGATGATCCGGCGCACTGATGACCGGAGAAAATGTACTGATAAGCTGACGCGTTCACGAGCACTTTGCGGCGCTCGTCGTTACCTGACCGTCGTAACTGTCGTACCGTTGTAACCGTCGTAACCGTCGTAACCGTCGTAGCCATGTTGCATGTTCTGGGCATTGATGCGGGCGGCACGAAGACCGTGTGCCAGCTCGCGGACGAACACGGCACCCTCATCGCGGAGTCGCGCGCGGGCGGTGCCAATCTTCAGGCCGCCGGCGAGCTGCACGTCGAGAAGGTAATCCACGACGTCATGGCCGAGGCGATCGGCAGTCGCGGGATTGTGCCGGCGGCGATCTGTCTCGGGATTGCCGGCGTCGATCGGCCGGAAGATTCGATCGTCGTGAGCGGCATCATGCGGCGCATCGGGGCGCATTCGCGCACGGTCGTGGTCAACGATGCGCTCGTGGCGCTCGAGGCCGGTGTTCCCGGGGAGCCGGGAGTCGTGATCATTTCGGGCACCGGGTCGATTTCGTACGGACGGAACGCTCGAAACGAGGGCGCGCGTTCTGGAGGCTGGGGATACGTCCTTGGCGACGAGGGGAGCGGTTTCTGGATCGGCCGCGCCGCCATTCGTGCGGTCCTGCGTGAGGCCGATCAGCGCGGGCCCCGAACGACGCTGACGCCACTTCTCCTGGAGCACTTCCGCGTTCCTGCCGCCCAGAATCTGATCCATGAGGTCTACCAGAACAACCTGCAGCCGTCAGCGATCGGTTCGCTCGCCCGCAGTGTGCAGACCGCCTTCAGCGAAGGCGACGAGGCCTCGTCGGGAATTCTGCGCGGTGCGGCTGATCAGCTCGAGTCGTCGGGCGTCAGTGTGGCGAAGCGCCTCGGCCTCGGCGACCAGCCCTTTCCATTCATTCTGGCAGGAGGGATCTTTCGCGCGGTCCCCTGGCTGCGCGACGAAATGCAACGGCGACTTCCGCTCGCCGTGCCGGGCAGCACGGCGCGTCTGCTCGATCGCGAGCCGGCTGCGGGCGCCGTGTCGTTCGCGATTCAGGAAGCGAAGGGCGGCGCACGGATCCCGAGGTATCAATCTGCGTGATGAGAAGCCCCGGTCCCCCGCGCATTGCGATCTTCCCCGATGAACACGCCGTCGCCCAAGCCCTGGCCGACCGAGTTGCCACCGAGTTGGCAGAGCGGCCGGCCCTGGTGCTCGGCCTCCCGACGGGCCGGACGCCAATCCGCTTCTACCAGGAGCTGTCGGCGCGTGTCGAACACGGCAGGATCGATCTGTCTCGCGTGACCACGTTCAACCTCGACGAATTCGTCGGGATTCCGTCGACGCACCCGGGTAGTTTTCGCAGCTTCATGAACATGCACCTCTTCGGTCGCGTCAACCTCGCCGCCGAACACATTCACTTCCTGGATGGCGCGGCCCCGGACACGGTGGAGGAGTGCGACCGCTACGAGCGCGCGATCGCTCGGGCCGGGGGAATCGATGTGCAGATTCTCGGCGTCGGTACCAACGGCCACATCGGCTTCAACGAGCCGGCGCCCGCGCTGCAGGCCTGGACTCATCGCGTGACGCTCGAGCCCGACACCCGGCGAGACAACGCGGGGTTATTCGGCGGGGACCCGGCGGCGGTACCAGTCGAGGCGTTGTCGATGGGGATCGCGACAATCCTCCAGGCGCGGCGGATATTGCTGATCGCGACAGGCGAAGGGAAGGCGTCTATTGTCGAGCGGCTGCTGCACGGACCGGTGACGACGGACGTGCCGGGGTCGTTCCTGCAGGTCCACTCCGACGTCGAGTTCCTGCTCGACGAAGCGGCAGCGGCCGACCTCAGGGGGTCTTGATTGGGGTTCGCGGTCTCGGTGCCGCATCCTCGCCGATCGCCACACGCACCGAGTCCTCTGCCTTCTTCAACCGTCGAAGCGCCTGCGGCAGGGCCAGGGTCGTCTTCTGCATCACGATCGCGGCCTTGACGTTCCACCTGGCGCGCTTCAGGAGCGCGTCGGCTTCTTCGTAGGTCAGCCCGGTGACCGTGACCAGGATGCGGCGGGCCCGGTCCTTGAGCTTCTCGGATCCGGTCTGCACGTCGACCATCAGATTGCCGTAGGTCTTCCCAAGCTTGATCATCGAGATCGTCGTCAGCATGTTGAGGACCATCTTCGTGGCGGTTCCGGCCTTCAGCCGGGTCGAGCCGGCGATGATCTCGGGGCCGACCGCCGGCGCGATCTGCAGATCGACGAAGTTCTCCAGATCGGAGCCCGGCCAGCAAGTGACGAAGATGATCTTGCCGCCCGCCTTGCGCGCGCGCGTCAGCCCGCCGCGGACAAACGGCGTCATGCCGCTGGCGGAGACACCGATGACCACATCTCGGGGCGTCAGGCGCAGCCGGCTGATGCTCCGCGCGCCTTCTTCGTAGTTGTCCTCGACGCCTTCCTTGGCGCGAAACACCGCTTCCTGCCCACCGGCCATGATGGCTTGCACGGTCTTGGCGGTCGTGCCAAACGTCGGGGGTATTTCCGAGGCTTCGACGACGCCGAGTCGCCCGCTCGTGCCGGCGCCGATGAAGATGACCCGCCCGCCCTTGCGCAACGCGTGCGTGACGATCTCGACGCCGTGCGCGATCCGTTCTCGTTCTTTCTGGACTGCGGCGATGACTTTCCGGTCCTCGTTGATCACCATGTCGACGATCTCGGAGACCGGGGCCTTGTCAATCGCGAGGGTGACCGGGTTGATGGCTTCGGTCGGAAGGGATTCCCACTTGGACTGTGTTGGCATCTGACGTCCGTCGGCGCCCGCACCGGCGGGCAAGTCGCGTACCTTACTCCGCACACCACTGAGTGTCAAACTCGGACGGCTTCGCTACTGGTTCAAAGTTCACGGTTCAGGGTTCAACGTTCGGTTCCAGGGTTCGAAGTGCTCGGTTCGAGCTTCGGATCGTTGAACTCTGAACCCTGAACCCTGAACCAACACGCCGTAGGACACTCCGATCACGTTATGCCCGATCGGACCCTTCGTCTCACCGACTCTCAGGCCGCGGTCAGCCTCGAGCGCGTGGCCGAGGTGGCGGGGCGGCTCGAGCGGGAGCTGGCGAAAGCGATCATCGGGCAGCAGCGCGTGGTTCGGGAGATCCTGATCGCGTTTGTCGCCGGTGGTCACTGCCTGCTTCGTGGCGTGCCTGGCCTCGCCAAGACGTTGCTCATCAAGAAGCTGGCCGAGGCTGTCGACCTGCGGTTCAATCGGATTCAATTCACGCCCGACCTGATGCCTTCCGACATCCTCGGCGCCGAAGTGATCGAAGAGGATCGCGCGACTGGAAAGCGTGTCTTCCGGTTCATCAAGGGGCCGATCTTCGCGAACATCATCCTCGCCGACGAGATCAACCGCACGCCGCCGAAGACGCAGGCAGCCTTGCTCGAGGCGATGCAGGAATACCAGGTGACCGTCAACGGGGTACGGTTCGACCTCGACCGGCCGTTGTTCGTGCTCGCGACCCAGAACCCGATCGAGCAGGAAGGCACCTACTCGCTGCCTGAAGCGCAGCTCGATCGGTTCATGTTCAACGTGGTCATCGAGTATCCGTCGGCCGAGGAGGAGCGGAAGATTCTTACGGCAACCACTGGGCTGGCCGCGCCGCAGATTGCGGTGGTCGCGAGCGGCGAGGAGATCGAACGGCTGCACTCGCTCGTCCGCGAAGTGCCCGCCGCGGAGAACATCGTCGACTATGCGACCCGGCTGGTGCGCGCGACCCGCCCGGCCGGGCTGGCAACCGACGCTGCGCCGGAGTTCGTTCGGTCGTGGGTGCGTTGGGGCGCGGGCCCTCGTGCCGGACAGGCGCTGCTCCTCGGCGCGAAGGCGCTCGCCCTCCTCGAGGGCCGGAGCGTCGTCTCGTTCGAGGATATTCGCAACGTCGCGCTGCCGGTGCTGCGGCACCGCATTCTCGTCAACTTTCAGGCCGAGGCCGACGGCGTCGACTCGGATCAGATCATCGCGCGCCTGCTCGACGCTGTGCGCCACTAGTCATAGGCGACGGCGCCGCGGACAATTCGTTAGCCGTGCCTCACCCAACCGCTCTCGATCCCGTGCTGCTGACGGCGCTCGGCGACCTCGAGCTCGTGGCCCGCGTCACGGTCGACGGCACGCTCTCCGGCCTGCACGACAGCCCGTTTCACGGTTACAGCGCGGAATTCAGCCAGTACCGCCACTACCGGCCTGGCGACGATCTGAAGTATGTCGATTGGAAGCTGTTTGCCCGCACCGATCGCATCTACACGAAGCAATACCGCGAGACCACCAACCTGGTCGCGCAGCTCGTGGTCGATGCGAGTCAGTCGATGGGATTTCGCGGCCAGACCGGTGTTGCGAAGATTGAAATCGCGCGGATCGCCGCCGCTGCACTCGCGTACCTGATCGCCGGTCAGGGCGATGCGATCGGGCTCGTTACCTATGACACGGGCGTCCGGCACTACGTGCCGAGCCGGATTGGTCAATCTCACCTGCGGACTGTGCTCGCGGCTCTGGCCGGCATGCAGCCATCGGGCACGACCTCGGCGGCCCAATCGGTGCGGCGGTCGGTCGACTTTCTGACGCGTCGCGGCCTGCTCATCCTGATCTCGGATCTCTATGACGAGGAGGAGGCTGTCGAGGCGGAACTGCGCCGCGCCGTCAGGATGGGGCATGAAGTGGCGCTCTTCCATGTGCTCACGCGCGATGAGTCGAATTCCCGTTCGGCGCGGACGTCGAACTGGAGGACCTGGAGTCGGGTAGGAGAGTGCTCACGGGATCGGCCGCCGCGGCCGACTATCGACACGCATTCGCGGAGTTTCTCGAACGCTGGCACGCGCGATGCGCCCGCGATCGGATCGACTATACGCGCGTCGTGACCGACCAGCCGCTCGACGCCTCGCTGAGGAGCTACCTGCTTCGCCGCCGTGGGGGCGGCGCACGATGATCGGCTGGCAGAACCCCGCCGCCTTGTGGGCGCTTCCGCTTGCGGCGGTGCCGGTCATCATTCACCTCCTGCGAATGCACCGCGCTCGGCGCGTTGCGTTCCCCAGTATCCGGTTCGTGCCGTCCTCGCGAACGGCGGCCGTGCGGATGCGGCTGCCGAGCGACGTGTGGCTGATGCTGCTGCGGGTCGGAATCGTCGCGCTCGCCGTCGGCGCGGCGGCCGGGCCGATCCTCGTGACCGACGCGCGGATCCAGGCGTGGGATGCGAGAACGGCCCGCGCCGTCGTGGTCGACGTCAGTGACAGCATGCGGGCGCCCGACGGCAGTGGCCAGGCACCCGAGCGGGCGGCCGCGGAGGCTGCCCAGGCTGAATTGGACTCGGCCGCGTCGAGCCGCCGGTTCGAGGTGCGACGCCGGCATGAAATGGAAGGGGCGCTAACCCGCGCTTCCCGGTGGTTGACGGCGAGTCCTCCAGCGCGGCGGGAGATCGTCGTGATCTCCGATTTTCATCATGGCGTGTGGCAATCTGCCGACGCGACTTCGGTCCCCGACGGCGTTGGCTTGCGGCTGATTGCTGTCGGCCGACCGGTCGGACGGGAGGTCTTCCAAGGTGCGCGACTCTTTGGCGGCGGCGCTGTCGTGGCCCGCAGCCAGGTCATCGAAGTCACGAACGATGCGACCGCCGTCGCTGTCGAACGACGTCCCGAGAGTGGAACCGCCGGGCTGCGAGTCGTGGCGCCGAAGGGCGCAGAGGCGAGCGTCGAGCGGCTCTTGCAAGCCGTTGCTGCAGCCGGCGCGCCGCTCGGATCAGCGGACGAACCGATCGCCATACGGTTCTCCAACGCGGGACCGCCTCCGACTGGCCTGACGATCGTCGGGCCAGGATGGATGCTGCGTACGGTGTTACGCCTCCGGGAAGATGCGACGTTCCCCCAGTCGCCTCCGAATCCTGACAGTGACGCGAGAACGTCTGATGCCTGGACGACCGTTGTACGGTCAGCCGACGGCGCGCCACTGGTACGGGCTGCCGCGTCTGGTCGCGAACTTCTTCTCGAAATCGCCGCGCCCCCCGACAGCCTTGTGGCCGCGGCCGCCGTGCGAGCGGCGCTGACCGCGCGGATCGACGTCGACGTGTACGCCGAGCGCGAGGTTGCGCGGCTCGATGAGGCACGGTTGATGGCGTTCGCACGACCCTCGGCGGAAGTAACGCGGGACGCATGGCGATCCGCCGAATCGACCGACGCGCGATGGTTCTGGTTCCTCGCCCTCGTACTGCTCGCGGTCGAACAATCGCTTCGCGACAAGACACGTCGCTCGGATCAGGAGGTCGCACGTGCCGCGTAGCCGACTCGATCCGAAGGCCGGCCTCGCTGAGGCGCTGTCCGCAATCAGCCGGCGGTTGTGGATTTCAGCGGTTCTCCGCGCGAGCGCGCTCGCACTGCCGCTCGGCGCCGTGACGTGGATGGCCCTGACGAGCGCCGGACTGACGGCAGCGACCGCCGCTCTGATCGTCGTCGTCGTGACGATGGGCGTCACGGCTGCTTGGCTTACCCGCATCGGCTCGGGCTGGACCGCGAGAGCGGCAGCCGGAGCGTTGGAAGGCGCGCATCCCTCCAGCCGTAATGTTGTCATCACGGCGGAGGAACTGCTTCGCCATCCCGAACGCGCCACACCGGCTGTTCGCGCGAGGGTGCTCCATGAAGGTGCGGAAATCGCCCGCGGCGTCGCTGCACCTCGCGTCGTATCGCTTGGGCGTCCCGCGGCTTTCGCCGCGGCTGGGTTCGGGTTGCTCGTCGCACTCGTCGCGGGCATCCCGCAGCGCGGTGCACGAGCGGGTGAGGAAGCATTGAAACAAGCGGCGGCCAGCTCGAGCGGCCCATCAATGATCTCGGCCACCATCACGCCGCCTCCCTATACCCGCGAGCCTCCGCGGACGATTGGGAACCCCGATCGTATCGAGGCGCTCCAGGGCAGCCGCCTCAGTCTGGAAGTGCAGGGCGGCCCCTGGCGCATTCGCTTCGCAGCCGATCCATTGGAGGCCCGTGAGTCCGGCGAGACCACGGCCGTCGATCTGACGTTAGTGCGGAGCGGCTACCTGGCCATCGAACCGGTCGATCGCGAGGCGAGCAAGGCTCGGCGCCTTCTTCCGGTGATGGTGACTCCAGATCGCGCTCCTGCTATCCGCGTGGAGGCCCCCGGCAAGGATCTCCTGCTTCCAGACGCGTCGCCGGTCATCGGTGTTTCCGCGAGCGCGGCGGACGACTACGGGCTCCAGTCGCTCGAGCTCCGCTACACGAAAGTGTCGGGGTCGGGGGAGCAGTTCGAGTTCAACGAAGGCTCGTTACCGCTGACGATTGCGCGCGAGAGCAGTCGCAACTGGAAGGCCCGGACCGACCTCTCGCTGTCCCGGCTTGGGCTTGCCCCTGGCGACACGATGATCTATCGCTTTGTCGGACGCGATGAACGGGCAGGCGACGTCGGGCTTGCGTCGTCGGACACCTTCTTCATCGAAGTGGCCGGACCAGGACAGGTGGCACTGGCGGGATTTGAATTGCCGCCCGATCGCGAGCGCTACGCGCTCAGCCAGCAGATGATCGTGCTCAAGCTCGAGCGGCTTCGGGCGCGTGAACAGACGATCGACCGCGCGACGCTCGAACAGGAAGTGGGGAACATCGCCGCCGAGCAGCGAGCCGTCCGAGCGAACTTCGTGTTTCTGATGGGCGGCGAAATCGAAGACGAGGAAGCCGAGGCCGAACACTCCCACGAAATCCAGGAGGGCCGTCTCGAGAATACGGCTAGACGCGAAATTGCCGACGCAATCCAGCACATGGGAAAGGTCGAGGCTGGTCTCGCGGCGGTGAACACGGCGGCGGCGTTGCCATCGGCACGGGCGGCGGTCGAGGCGCTTCAGCGCGCGTTCGGCAGGAATCGCTACATCCTGCGCACACTGCCGGTTCGCAGCCGCGTCGATCCTTCCAGACGCCTGACCGGTGAGATTTCGACGGCGTCGGACTGGCGGCGCGAGCTACTCCCACCTGTTCCCGAGGCCAGCGTCATTGCCGCAAGGGGTCTGCTCGCCCGGCTGCTGGAGCTCGCACCGTCCCTGAAGGCCGAGTCGACATCGCCGCTGCTGCTGACGACCCTCGCCGAAAAGGCGCTTGCCATCGATCCCGCCTCCGCGGACTGGCAGGCAGTGTCAAAAGGCTTGCTTCAACTCCGAGAGTCTGGCGGAGGTGAGCTCGGACGATCGGCCACGCTGAACCAGGTCGTGGCGCGCGTCGCTGCGATCGCCGACCGGGCGTCCCTGACCATGCGGCCCCTGGATCGGAATCCGTCTTTGAAGAGCGCGTGGGCGGAGGCCGCGCGATGACGTCGACCACGCTGTTAAGGAGCGCGGCTGTCGCAACCGGCCTCGTCGGGTTGATGGATCCATTGTGGTCAGCGCGCCGCCCCGCACCCGTGCCGGTGGAGGTGAAGGCACCCGCCGATCTGCAGCGCGTTGCCAGCGACGTACGACGCAACCTGGGGAACCAATTAAGAGATCGCATCACGTTCGACTCGGATGTCCAGCCGGCGGCAGTCGTGCTGGTGGGGCGTACCGGATCGATGACGTCGCTCGATCGTGACGGCGTCTCGATTTCGACGGTGTCCCTTGGATCAGCCGCTCCTAACGTGCGAGTCATCGCGGCGGAGGATCCCGATCCGGTTCGAGTTGGCTGGACCGCAACGGTCGGCGCGGTTGTCGAGGGGGCGGGCATGGCTGGCGAGGCCTCCCAAATCGTGCTCGAGCAGCGAGGCGTGGAAATCGCTCGCGCGGAACACCGTTGGAAAGAGAATGCCGAGCGGTTCGACGCCAGGCTTCACTACACACCCCCGTCGAGCGGAACGTCGACCGTCACTCTCCGGGTGCTTCCGTTCGAGGGAGAGGCGGTGGTCACGGACAATGCCGTCGATCTGCGTCTCGAAGTAAGCGAGCGTCGGCTGAACGTGCTCGTGCACGAGCCCAGGCCCTCCTGGAACGCGGCATTCGTTCGTCGGGCGCTGGAGCAGGACCCCAGCTTCGAAGTGTCGACGATCGTTCAGGCTACGTCGTTGTCAGGGGGCCTCGCGGTCCGGGCTGGAAGTCCGCCCGCCGCGTTGACGGCTGGCGCCTTGAGCCCGTTCGACGTCGTGCTCATCGGGGCACCTGAAGAGCTTCGGCAATCGGAGCTCGAAGCCCTTCGGACGTTCGTCCGGATCAGGGGAGGGGCCGTGGTGTTCCTTCCCGACCGCCGTCCAGCCGGGCGATATCTAGAACTCATTCCTTCAGCCAAATTCGACGAAGTCCTCGTTGACAATCCGATCGCTATCCAGTCGATCTCGGGCGCACCACTGCGTGCATCCGAAATCGCCGTGTACCGGGGAAGCCTGCCAGGCGCCTCGGTACTGGCATCGATCGAGCTTTCCATCGATCGGGGCAAGAGACCCGTCGTACTCGAGTGGCCCGTTGGCGCAGGTCGCATCGTCTTCTCGGGAGCGATGGACGCGTGGCGCTTTCGCGCTGCGCCAGACGACGGGTTCGGGCGGTTCTGGCGGTCCCGGATCGCCGAGGCAGCAGCCGCAGCACCGGCGCGAATCGAGGTGTCCATCACGCCAGGAGTTCCTCGTCCTGGTCAGGACGTTACTATTCGCGCGCGCCTCCGACAAACTGAGCTGGAGCACTCGACAGATGGGACCCGGACGCCTGCCGTGCGCGCGCGCCTCGTCGGCGGCGATAATCGGGACGAGTCTATCCGCCTGTGGCCAACGGCCGAGATTGGTGTTTTCGAAGGCCGCCTCGACGCGCCGCCCCCGGGGACCTACGATCTGCAGATCACTACCACGACCGGCGCCAGCGCCGACGCGGTCGTGACTGTTGTCGCGGATACTCGCGACGGGGCGAACCCAGGCGAGAGCGAACACACGCTTCGACTGATCGCGGCGTCGACCGGAGGAGTGGCGGTCGAGGCGTCCGACTTGACCCTTCTCGAGCGCCACTTGCGTGGGCTGACGAAGGGGGAGGTCGAACGCCCGGTTCGTCCGGCGCGGTCGATAGCGACGCTCCTACTCTTCGTCGGGTTGCTCGCAGCGGAGTGGACAATTCGAAGGCGGAGGGGGAGGGCTTGACGCTCGACGCTCGGCGCTCGGCACTCGGCGCTCGTTGGTCGGTGGCCGGAGTGCCAGGACTCAAGATCTTCCCGAGCGCCGAACGCCGAGCGCCGCACCCCGACAGGAACGCACCGTGATCGACACCTACATCACCTACCTCCGCGACGTGAGGCGCGTGTCACCGAATACCGTGGAGAGCTACGCGCGCGACCTCGCGGCGCTGGCAGGTTTTGCCGAGGTGCGAGAAACACCCGTCGAAGAGCTCGATCGTCGAGCGCTCGAAGCGTTTGTCCGAAGCCTGATGACTCAGGGGTTATCACCGCGCTCGGTTGCTCGCTCGGTCGCGTGCGTGCGAGGTTTCTATCGATTCCTCTCACTCGAGCGAAAGCTCGACGAGAGCCCGGCCGCTGACTTGAAGGCGCCGCGCGCATGGCCGGCCTTGCCGAAGTTTCTCGACCTCGACGAAGTTGACCGCCTGCTCGCGCAGCCAGACGTCTCGACGCCCCGCGGCCTGCGCGACAAGGCGCTCATCGAAGTGCTGTACGCGAGCGGGATGCGAGTATCGGAGCTCGTCGGCGTCAAGCCAGGCGAGCTTCGGCTCGACGAGGGGTACCTGACCTGCCTCGGCAAGGGCGACAAGGAGCGCATCGTCCCGCTAGGCGATCAAGCCGTCAACTGGCTCCGGCGTTACATCAGCGATGGGCGTTCGCGCCTGACGCGACAGCGTTCGACGCCGTGGCTGTTCGTCAACGGGCGTGGTGGACCGCTGTCCCGTGTTGGCGTCTGGAAGCTACTCAAGACCTACGGGCTGAAGGCCGGGATCACCCGCGAGATCAGCCCGCACGTGCTTCGACATTCGTTCGCGACCCATCTCCTCGAGCGTGGCGCAGACCTTCGAGCTATCCAGGTCATGCTGGGGCATGCGGATCTGTCGACGACGCAGATTTACACTCATGTGCTCGAAGCGCGCCTTCGGGCCGTGTACGACAAGTACCATCCGAGGCACTGAAATCGCGTGTCGGGGAGTCCGAGGGGCGAAGCCCCTCGGGAAAAAGCCGTTCCGAACTCCCGGGCGTGGAAAACGTCAAATACCATAATGGCCGCCGCGCAGGCAGCCTCGTATCCAACGGGAGAAGCAGATGGAACGCACCTGGCGGGAGAAGATCGAAGGCACCACGGACCAGATCCTGGCGCAGATCAAGCGTCTCATCGACGAGGGGAACATCCGTCGGGTGCTCGTGAAGCAGCAAGGCAAGGTGATTGCCGAATTTCCGCTGACCGTCGGCGTCGTCGGCACTGTCCTCGCTCCCGTAGCCGCCGCAATTGGCGCGCTCACCGCCGTTCTTGCGGACTGCTCGATCGAGGTGGAGAAGACCAGCCCGCCCACCTCTTCTGAGGGGAAGGAACCGCCAGCCGCCGAGCTCTCGAACGACACGCCGCCTGAGGGAACAAACGATATGCGGCGAGCTGTCTAGGCGTTCCCCGAGGGCCGGGTCCCGGGTCCCGGGTCCTTGCTCCTGCTTTGGGAAACTGGTAAATTGGGAAGATTTCTAAATTCCTGACCACCAGACAAGTAGGAGCTCCAACAGAAATGAGCCGAAACGGCCGTTACCTCTTCACCTCGGAGTCCGTCACCGAGGGACATCCCGACAAGATCGCGGATCAGATTTCCGACTCCGTCCTGGACACGATTCTGGCCCAAGATCCGACCGCGCGCGTCGCGTGCGAGACGCTCGTGACGACGGGCCTGGCGATTATCGCCGGCGAGATCACCACGAACTGCACGTTCGACTTCCAGAAGGTCGTGCGGGACACCATTACCGACGTCGGCTACACCAAGTCTGAATACGGCTATGACGCCGATACGTGCGCCGTGCTGTCGTCGATCCACGGTCAGTCACCCGACATCGCTCGCGGTGTCGATCCTGGTGGCGCAGGCGACCAGGGGCTGATGTTCGGCTACGCGTGCACGGAAACCGACGAGCTGATGCCGCTGCCGATCATGCTCGCGCACAAGCTGGTCAAAGGCTTGTCGTGCGCGCGGCGTGACGGCTTGCTCGAGTACCTGCGTCCCGATGGCAAGTCGCAGGTCTCGGTCGAATACGACAAGGGCCGGCCGGTCCGCGTGGACACCGTGGTCGTGTCGACCCAGCACAGCGATCTCGTGTCGAACGAGACGCTCCGCGCCGACATCACCCAGAAGATCGTGAAGAGCGTGATCCCCGGTGAAATGATGGACAGCGAAACCCGGGTGCTGATCAACCCGACGGGCCGCTTCGTGGTCGGCGGTCCCCACGGTGATGCCGGTGTGACCGGCCGGAAGATCATCGTCGACACCTATGGTGGCGCCGCGCCACACGGCGGCGGAGCATTCTCGGGCAAGGACCCGACGAAAGTGGATCGCTCGGCGTGCTACATGGCCCGCTACGTCGCCAAGAACGTCGTTGCCGCGGGTCTCGCGGACAAGTGCCTCGTGCAGTTGGCTTACGCGATTGGCGTGGCCGAACCGGTGTCTGTCCTCGTCGATACGTCCGGCACCGGGAAGGTGGACGACGAGCGGTTGAGCGAGATCGTCCGGGGGCACTTCAAGCTGACGCCCAAGGGCATCATCGAGACGCTCAACCTGCGTCGCCCGATCTACAAGAAGACAGCTGCCTTCGGACACTTCGGCCGGACCGAGCCGGAGTTCACGTGGGAGCGGACCGATAAGGCCGACGCGTTGCGCAAGGATGCGGGCGTGTGACCCTTCGTCATCAATGCTAAGAAAGACGGCGACCCTGACGGCGGCCCTGGTGGCCGCCGTTTTTCTTTGGCTCGTCGTCACCCAGCCGCCCCGATTCGCAACTACGTCGGGCGATGTTGCCGCCGCGATCAGGGCGAGAACTGTCGCCGGCGCGTTTCACGTGCACAGCACGCGATCCGACGGGGCGGGGGACAAGAGCACGATTGCGGGAGCGGCGGCGCGCGCGGGGCTCAAGTTCGTCATCCTGACCGACCACGGGGACGCGACCCGGACTCCTGACCCGCCCGCCTACGTCGAAGGCGTCCTGTGCATCGACGCGGTCGAGATCAGCACCAACGGCGGGCATCTCATCGCGCTCGACATGCCCGCCGCGCCGTATCCGCTGGGTGGCGAACCCGCGGCCGTCGTGGAGGACGTGACGCGCCTCGGCGGGATGCCCATCGTCGCGCACCCTGACTCGCCAAAAGAAGAACTCGCCTGGAAGGATTGGGCATCGCCAATCAGCGGGCTGGAGTGGCTGAACCTCGATAGCGGGTGGCGCGACGAGACGAGGACCCGGCTCGCGCGAGTGGCCGTGGACTCGTTCTTTCGGCCCGGCCCAGCGCTCGCGTCGCTGCTCAGTCGCAACTCGACGGCGCTCGCGCGCTGGGATCAGATCGCAGCGACGCGCGCGGTGGTCGGTCTCTCCGGCCACGACGCGCATGGCGGATTGAATCGAGGTTTGGAGGAGGGGAGTGCATGGAACGTTCCCCGGTTCCTGTCGCCAGGGCTGGTGTCGTATGACGCGAGTTTTGCGACGTTTGCCCTCCGCGCCGTACTCGACGAGCGCCTGACAGGAGACCCGGTTCTCGATGCGCGCCGGTTGCTCGACGCCGTTCGCGCCGGGCGCGTCTTCACCGCCATTGATGCCGTCGCCGGGCCCGCCTGGGTCGACTATCACGCGACGCGCGGAGAAGTGCGCCGGAACATGGGGGAGACGTTGACGTTCGAGGACCAGACTACACTGGTCTTCCGGTCGACGCTTCCGTCCGAGGCACGCGCCGTGCTGCTGCGGGATGGCGTTGAAATAGCCGAATCCGCAACGGGGGAGTTGACGTTCCGAGCTGCCGGTCCGGGCGCCTACCGTGTCGAAGTTCGATCGCCACTGTGGGAAGTGCCGTGGATCGTTACCAACCCAATCTATCTGGGAGGATCGGCGGATACGGCATCTGGCACAACGCCGCTGATAACGTCTCCCGGGCTGGAGGCCCTCGCGCTCGTTGAGACGGGCAGCGTCGAGCGCGACCCGGTGTCGACGGCGACATTAACAGTGGTGGCGGGGGTGCGGTGGCTCTCGTACGCGCTTCGAGGCGGGGATCGAGCGAGCCAGTATGCCGCGCTCGCTGTGCCCCTGCCCAAGGGCCTGCCGCGCTTCGACCGCATCGTCTTCAGCGGGCGCTCTGCCTCGCCGATGCGAGTGTCGGTGCAACTCCGGGTCGAGCAAGCCGGCGGGGCCCGCTGGGTTCGCTCGGTCTACCTGACGCCGGAGCCTCGCCAAATCGTCGTTCCTATCGCCCAGCTGCTGCCCGCGGACACTCAGGCCGCCCAAGTTCCGCAGCCCCCTCCGTTTCCTGCGGCTTCGTCCGTCCTGTTCGTCGTCGATTTGACCAACGCCGCTCCCGGCGCCCGGGGGCGGTTCGGCATCTCTGACCTTCGGCTCGCGAGTTCGGATCAGTCTCGCTAAATCGCCAGCTCCGTCGCCCAGGGCTTCGTCGACCGGGACCGAACCCTAGGATACCAGTGCACTAGTTATCTAGTGTGCTAGTATACGCGTATGCTAGCGCTTCAAATCGACCCCCAGGATTCGCGTCCGGTCTATAAGCAAGTGGTTGACGAAGTTCAGCGGTCGGTTGCGGTCGGCATCCTTAAACCTGGCGATTCGCTCCCCGCGGTTCGAGGCCTCGCGCGTCACCTAAAGGTGAACGCGAACACAGTCCAGCATGCGTACCACACCCTCGAGCGGGAGGGGACTGTTTACGTCAAGCGGGGGATAGGGACGTTCATCGCGGCGGCGCCACATGATCGCGAGGTCAAGGGACGGCGGGCGAGTGTGGCGCGTCAGATTGCCGATCGGATGCTGCGCGAAGGCTACCGACAGGGGATTCTCGCGAGCGACCTGATTGCGGCGCTAGAGGAAATCGCTCCGGGGAACCCCAGATCCTCCGGGTCCTAGGTCAGGTCTTGGCGCGAAGGAACAGGTATGCGGCGAGTCCCACGACGAGGATGTTCGGCGCCCATCCGGCAAGTACCGGCGTCAGCAGTCCCGCCTTGCCGATCGCGACGAAGGCGCTGATCAGAATCCAATACGAGAGCGCAATCACAATCCCAAGGCCGATACCGTACAGAGCGCCGTGTCTTCCGGCGCTGATTCCGAACGGCACCGCAAGCAGCGACATGACCAGCGTCACGAATGGGAACGCCAGCTTTCGCTGGAAGCTCGACTTTCAGGGGCGTCGTGTTGTATCCGCTGGGCTCGAGTTCGACGGTGTACTGCTGCAGCTCCCCCACGCTCATCAGTTCGGCATCAGGGGGCTCGGTCGTGAAGTAATCTGGGGACTCCATCCCCGGGAGCGGACTGCGCGCGATCGTCGTCCACTTCGGAGGATCGGTCCTGAAATCCTGGCTCCACCCATTCTCTCCGGTCCAGACGTTGTCGCGGAAGATGGCGCGGCGCACGAACGTCTCCGAGCTCAGCGCCCACTGGTCCCGGCGCGGCGCAAACATGGTCAGCCCGAACATCTCGTTCCGCTGCGGATCGAACAGCCCGTAATGATAGATGACCTTGTCGGACCCGACCACCCATCGCCGGTTGAGGAGGTTCAGGGTCCTGGGTTGACGGCCTCGGATCCTGGCGTCCAGCGCTTCCGCCTGACGGTTGGCGCTGGCCATCAGCCGCTGCTCGAGCCCGAACAGCACGACACTCATGGCGAGCGAGAGCACGACGACCGAGAGGGCGGTGCGATACAGGCTGATGCCGCAGGCCTTCATCACGGTCAGCTCACTGCTGCGTGCCAACAGGCCGTAGGTGACGAGCGCGCTCAGGAGGGCGGCGATGGGGATCACGTAGTAGATGAACTGAGGGGTCATCAGGATCAGGAGCTCGCCGATCATGGCGGTCGTCGCCTGTCCCTTGAAGATCTTGTCGGAGCGATCGATGAACGTCGAAATGTAGAACAAGCCCAGAAGCGCAAGAAACGACAGGCCCGCGACGCGCACGTAGAGCCGGCTGATATAGCGATCGATCAAGCTCGGCATCGGCGCGTTGATGCGCGGGATCCGGACCACCAGGACGACGCCGCGTCGCAGCCCAGGTCTCAACGATGTTGCGGGGCCTGGGGGGCGCTCACCCCGAGCCGAATCGACTGGGCCGCGCCAGAGGCGAGCAGAGGCGTTCGCTATCGAGGCCACCCACGCCGGTGGGCGCCATTTCGAGAAACGCACTCCGAAGGGCAGTCGACCCTCCGCATGTCGGGCGCGCCAGACGAGCGCCACGATGCCGAAGGGTCCAAGCAGGAGGTTCGGCACCCAGCGCGCGTACTCAGCCGGAATCCGGTGGCCCTTGGCCATCGATTCGGCGAGGAACATCGTGATGTAGTAGGCGAAGATGACGCCAATGCCGACGACGAACCCACCGAGCTTGCCATCGCGCGAGACGCGCAGCCCGAGGGCCAGGGCGATTACAGCGAAGACCAGGCACGCCACGGGAATGGAGTACTTGGCGTGGATCGCCATGACTTCGTTGTGCGTCGACTCCTTTCGCTGGATTTTGTCGGCGATGTCGACCTTCAGTTGGGCGATCGTTTTCTCCGTCAGCCCGCGGGCGAGATCGGTGGGTGGAAAGACCGAATCCGGATCGAGGCGGATGATGATCTGCTTGAAGTGATCGATGCTGGACTCGCCAGGACCAACGGTTGCGTATTTGGCGCCGTCGCTCAGGATGAGCTCGACCGTGCGCTTGGCCGGGTCGAGGACAATCCTTCCGTGGCGGGCCATATGGACTTCGACTGCCTCGGGCTTGAGGGTGTTGGCGAGCATGACGTCGTTCCAGCCCGGCTGGCCCGGCTCGGCGTCATTCCTGGGGTACAGGACCCAGTTGGGAAAGTCCTGAAAGAACACCCGGGGTTTGACGTCGCTTTCGACCTTCTTGCTGAGCGTCGCAAAAAGGATTTCGCGGTACTTCTGGTTGGCGTCCGGGATTGCCGCAATCATCACGTACAGCGTCGCGGCCGTCGCGACGCCCGCGAGCGTCAGCACTGGTCTCAGCAGTCGGTACGGACTGACGCCACAGGCCAGCAGCGCGACTGCCTCACGATCCGTCGACAGTCGGCCCAGGCCAATCAGCAGCCCGACCAGTAGCGCCATCGGAATCGTCAGGCCCAGGGCCTGTGGGCTCAGAAGCAGGATGATCCGGCCGACGGTCGGCCACGGAACGCCCTTCGCGAGGAGCCGCTCGAGCTCCTGCATCACGGGCGGTAGTTCCAGGACGAACGTGAAAATCAGCAGCGACAATACAAACGGCGGAACGACTTCGCGAATGACGTAGCGGTCAATCGTCCTGAGCATCAGGGGAACTCGATTGACAGCATAGCAGGGTCGACGCGCCTCGCGGCTCGCAGTTCACGGCCTGCATCCTCGAGTTCGCGCGGTGGCGGTCGGTAGGGCGAAGGACCCAGCCGGCGGTCCACAATTCGTGCACAGGCCCTATTTACAGGCGATTTCTTCAGGGTCTGATAATGAGTGTTATGTTAACTTTCGGCTCAGGGCTCAGGGCTCAGGGCTCAGGGCTCAGGGCTCAGGGCTCAGGGCTCGGGCTCAGGGCTCGAGGGGCGGCCTGCCCCCCCCGGCTGCGCGCGGCTCGCTGTTGCAGTGATTCTCGGGCTTTGCGACGAGCCCGTCCTGCTAACAGCGAGCAGCCAGCAGCTGCCAGCGAGCGGCCAGTGGTAGCGCTACTGGTTCCGCAGTTCAGCGATGATGTTCTCGAGGGCGGTGATGATTTCGTCCCGATCGACTCGGGACTTGTTGAACTTCAACGAGAGCTTGAAGGCTTTGGTTGGGGCTCTGTAGCTGAACACATATGACTTTGGGCGCCCGGCCTTGGGTTTGGCGGTTTCTTTTCGCACCGCTTCGCGGGTCGCGCCGCCATCCCGGGTGATTCGCTCCACCAATTCGACCATTTTCTGTGGATCTCCAAGCCTAACTATCTGTAAAAGCAATGACTTGGAGTGAATGTCGGCCAGCCGACAAAGGTTTTTGACCTCTTCGGGCATGCCGTTGATGGAAAGGGACTCGGTAATCGACGTCCTCGACTTCCCCAGGCGCCTCGCCATGTCTTCGTGGGTGTAGTCGCATTTGCTTGCCAGCGAGTACAGCGCCTCGGCTTCTTCGAATGCGGTCAGGTCCTTTCGCTGGAGGTTTTCAACCAGCGCGACCTCGATAATCTCGACGTCGTCGACCTCCCGAATCACGATAGGAATCTCGCGCAGGCCTACCTGGATGGCGGCCTGATAGCGGCGCTCGCCGGCGATGATCTGGAAACGCGGACCGCGCTGTCGGACGATGACCGGCTCGATGATGCCTTTCTCGGCGATCGAGGCCATCAGCTCGGAAAGGTCGCCCATCACCTGGCGCGGCTGATTGGGATTAGGGTCGATCTGGTCGATCGCCATCATGCGCCCGATGGGGCTGCCAGCCGAGCTGGTGAGCGCCTCGACGTAATGCTCATCGTGGCGCATGCGGATTGTTTCTGGCAGTCCTCGCTTAGGCACGGTCCATGACCTCCTCGCACAGGCGGTAGTACTCGGCGGCGCCGGTCGACTCGGGTGCGAACGTAAAGATGGATTCCTTGTAGGCCGGGCTCTCCTCGAGCCGGACGCTCTTCGTAATGACGGTGTTGAAGACCTTGCTTCCAAACACCTTGTCAATCTGTGTTCGGATATCACGCGCGAGCGCCGTGCGCTTGTCGTGCATCGTGATGACGACTCCCAGAATCCTGAGCCCGGGATTCGCCCGCGCCCTGACTTTCTCGATCGTTTCCAGGAGGTCGTCCGTGCCCTCGAGGGCGAAATACGACGACTGAATCGGAATCAGCAGGTGCGTCGCAGCCACCAGCGCGTTGACGGTCAAGAGCCCGAGCGTGGGAGGACAGTCAATGACGATGTTGGGATACTGCTCGCGGATCGGCTCGAGGCGATCTTTCAACCGGAAGTGCGCGTCCAGCTCCCCCACGAGCTTCGACTCGAGTTTGGCGAGCGCGATCCGCGACGGCGCGACGAACAAGTTCGGCAGCGTCGAGGGCAGAACGACGTCCGCGAACCCGACGTTGGGCTCGGCAATCGCGTCGTAGACGCTCCGGGAAACCCCGGTGACGTCCAGATAGGACATCGAGCTGTTGGCCTGTGGGTCGAGATCGATGAGGAGTGTGGGCTTACCCCTCAGGGCAAGCGCGGCAGCCAGGTTGATGGCGGTGGTTGTCTTCCCCACCCCGCCTTTTTGGTTGGCGATGGCAACGATCATCGGACGTGCGACGCAACTGAATGTACGGACAAGAGTTGTCCGACATTGTAGGGACCATGTGCGGGGGTGTCAACAAAACGATACAGCCGTGCTCGAAACTGCAGGAAACCGCACCCGATTCCAAGGGGTGGCGGGTGCTCGGGCCGCCCCTACTACATCTTGTAGCGACCCATGGTCTCCGGGTCGAGGCTCTCGAGCCACTTCTGGAGGCGCTCGGAGTTCTCCTTGTCGGGAACGAAATCCACGGTTTTCGCGTGGTCGATGACGCGGTCCTCGACAAATATGGGCGCTTGGGCCCGCAGTGCGAGGGCGATGGCATCGCTTGGGCGGGCGTCGACGGCGACAGGTTCACCGTTCACCGTCAGGTAGATGAGCGCGTAGAACGTGTTTTCGCGAAGGTCCGACACGACGATCTTCTGGATGTCGGCTTTGAGATCGCAGATGACGTTTTTCAGCAGGTCGTGCGTCATCGGTCGCGGCGTCGTGACGTTCTCCATCTGCAACGCGATGGCGTTGGCTTCGAAGACGCCGACCCAGATCGGCAGGACCCGCTGACCATCCTTGTCGCGCAGGATGATGATCGGCATGTTGGTGATGGGATCCACCATCAGGCCCTTGATGGTCATCTCGATCTGCATGTTGTCCCCCGGTTAACCCTATTGCTTAAGACGCCGGCCGGAGCGCTTCGGCGCGCAGGCTGTTGGGGTTCGCGTCGGTGACGCGCACCGTCACCAGGCGTCCGATCCAGTTCGGCTCCCCCGCGAAGTTCACGACCGTGTTGCCGCTCGTGCGGCCCGATAGCTCCCAGTCGCGGCGACGGCTCCGCGACTCGACGAGGACCTGCTCGTGGCGTCCGATCGCCTGACGATACAGCTCGCCCTGAATCTCCCGTTGAAGCCCCTGCAGCGCGACGATGCGCCGGGTCTTCTCGTCATCCGGCACGTCGTCTGGCAGTCGCTTCTCGGCGAGCGTGTTCGGCCGCGGCGAGTACTTGAACGAGAACATGCTGTGATACCGCACCGCCGCCGTCAGCGACAGCGTGTCGTTGAAATCGGCTTCTGTCTCTCCCGGGAATCCAACAATCGTATCGGTCGAGAGGGCGATGTCCGGCATGGCGCCGCGAAGCGACGCGACGAGCTCGAGATATGCCTCGCGCGTGTGGCGTCTGCGCATCGCGGCGAGGATGCGCGTCGAGCCGGACTGCACGGGAAGATGCAGGTGTCGGCAGACCTTCGGCAAGGCGCGCATGGCTTCGATCAGTCGCGGCGTCACATGCCGTGGATGAGGGCTCGCAAACCGGATGCGTTCGAGTCCCGCGATATCGTTGAGGCGTTCGAGTAGCGCGGCGAAGTCGCAGGTGGGATCGTCGGGTGCCTGGTAGTGGTTGACGATCTGCCCAAGGAGCTGGATTTCGAGGGCGCCCTGGTCCACGGCTTGTCGCGCCTCGGTAACGATCGCCGCGGCTGGACGCATCCGCTCGTGACCGCGCGTATACGGCACGACGCAGAACGCGCAGAACTCGTTGCACCCTTCGATGATCGTCACGTACGCCTTGAATCGTTCCGAGCGCCGCGCGACACCCAGAGGAAACGAGACGTCGTCGAGCGGATCGATATCGACGATGGTGCGCGTCCCCGCGCCGGCCGCTGCCGCCTGCTCGACGAGCATCGGCAGGCGCTTGAGATTCTGTGTTCCGATGATGACGTCGACAGCCGAGGAGCGCGCCAGGATCTGTCGTCCTTCTTGCTGTGCGACGCAGCCGGCCACGGCGACGATTGGGCGAGCACCGCGCTCGATTCCTGCTTGCCGAATCTCACCGAGGCGGGTGAAAAGCTTTTCCTCGGCGCGCTCTCGAACGCTGCACGTGTTGATGACGATCACGTCGGCGTCGCCGTCGTCCTGTGTCGATTCGTAGCCGGCCTGCTCGAGGAGGCCGGCCATCCTTTCCGAATCGTGGACGTTCATCTGGCAGCCGTGCGTTTCGATCAGGTACTTCATGCAAGAATCCGCTGAAATCCGCGCCCTTTCGCCTTTTGCTGTTTATTCGCCTTTCGCCCCGGCGTTGCGGGCGGCGAGCATTTCGCGCGCGCTCGCCAGAACGGCGGCCGACACCTCGTTGCCGCCAATCATGCGTGCGAGCTCCTCCTGCCGCGCTCCCGCCGCCAGTCGATCGACTCGCGTGACGGTCCTGCCCTGGCGGACCGACTTCGCAATCGACAGGTGCGTCCCCCCGTAGGCGGCAATCTGGGGGAGGTGTGTGATGCACAGCACCTGAAATCGCTTCGCCAGGTTCTGGAGCCTCACCCCGACGACGTCCGCGACTGCCCCGCCAATTCCGGTGTCGACCTCGTCGAAGATCAGCGTCTTCCCCAAGGCGTCGCTCGATCCGAGTGTTTTCAACGCGAGCATGATCCGCGACAACTCGCCGCCCGATGCGATCCGGGCCAGCGGCTTCAGATCCTCCCCCGGATTCGGCGAGATGTAAAACTCAGCGTGTTCAAGTCCCCGCTCGGTCCAGTCGGTCTCGGCGCGGGCGGTCGTAAAACGCACCTCGCAGCGCGTGCGCGCCATCGCGAGATCACCGAGCGATTTCTCCAGCGTCCGGCTGAAAACAGGCGCGGCCGATTCACGCTCCGCCGACAACCGTGCGCCGCACTCGACGTACGCTTCGCGCGCGACACTGAGCGACCGGTCGAGCTCGGCCACTCGTTCGGACCCATGCGCCAGTGCGTCGATCTCCCGCTTCAGATCCTCGCTCCGCGCCAGGACCTGCGCAAGTGTGAGGCCGTGCTTTCTCTTGAGACGCTCCAGGGCTGCGAGCCGGTCCTCGACTTCCTGTAACCGCGCCGGCGCGGTATCGATGTCCGCGACGTACGAGCGAAGAAAATAGGCGAGGTCTTCGAGCGCCGGCTTGATTGAGTCGCGCGCGGTCAGGTGCGGCGCGAACCGCTCGTCGATGGCTGCGAGCTCCCCAACTTTGCGCCAGACCGCGCCGAGCGCCGAGAGCGCTGCGCCGTCACCCTCGTAGAGCGTTTGATAGGCCTCGTTGCAGAGCCGCTGCAGCTTGTCCGCGTTGGCCAGCACCTGCCGCGTCGCGGCGAGCTCGTCGTCTTCACCCGGCTTGGGGTTGACGCGTTCGATTTCGGCCAGCTGAAACGCGACGAACTCGGATCGCGCCGCGCTCTCACGCTGGCTCGCCAGCAGGCGATCGCGTTCACCGCTCGTCGCCTGCCAGGTCGAATACGCAGCCGCGACGGCTGCGCGTTCATGCTCGAGCCCTGCGTACGCGTCGAGCACGTCGAGGTGAGTCGCTGCGTCGAGCAGCACCTGATGTTCGTGCTGACCATGGAGATCGACGAGCGCGCCCGACAGCTCGCGGAGCGCGACGTTGGTGACGAGTGCGCCGTCGACGAAGGCGCGGCTCCGGCCCTGCGCCGAGACCTCACGCTTGACGATGATTTCTCGACCGTCGGGTCCATCAAAGATCGCTTCAACCGACGCTGATTCTTCACCCGTGCGCACGAGCTCGGCCGAGGCGCGCCCGCCAACGAGCAGGCCGACGGCGCCTACGAGGATCGACTTGCCGGCGCCGGTTTCCCCTGTGAGGACGGTCAGGCCCGGCCCGAATTCGAGCTCAATCCGATCGATGACCGCGAGGTGGCGAATGGAGAGAAAGCGCAGCATCGGAGTGTGACGCGAAGTTCCATCTTATCAGATGTTTGACAGCCTACAGGTAGCGTGTTACTCTGGCGAAGTTTGCGCTGTCCCAGCGGCGCATGATGAAAGGTTCTTAGTCGCGGAGGGCTGTTTGCACATGCCAGTCTCCGCCGTTGCGCTTGTAGCGCAAGCGGCGCAGCCGGATGCTGGGTCCGGTGGGTTGAGTTCGAGCACCGACATCGTCCGGTTGATTCTTGACAGCTCGTGGCTGTCGCTGGGCGTCTTATTAATCCTGCTCACGTTCTCCGCGATTAGCTGGGGAATCACGCTCTACAAGATCGCCGTCTATCGCCGCGCGGCGGGACAGACCGCGAGCTTCCTCGATGTCTTCCGCAAGAGCAGCAAATTCTCCGAAGTGCAGGCGGTGTGCCCGCAGCTCAAGGACAGCCCGCTCGTCGGACTTTTTCAAGCCGGCTACTCAGAGCTGAACTCGCAACTGCGACAGCCGCCAGCCGACTCGACAAAACCGGCGGCGGCCGCCGGACGTCCAACGCTCAGGAGCCTCGACGCCGTCGACCGCGCGCTGCTGCGCGCGACGACGGTCGAGCTCGCAAAGCTCGAACGCCGCGTGCCGTTCCTGGCCACGGTCGCGAGCATCACGCCGTTCATCGGGCTGTTCGGTACCGTTTGGGGGATCATGGGTTCCTTCCACAACATTGGTGCGGCGGGTTCTTCGAGTCTCGGCGTGGTGGCGCCGGGGATCGCCGAAGCGTTGATCGCAACGGCGGCCGGCCTTTTCGCGGCTATTCCAGCCGTCTATTTCTACAATCTCTTTACGCAGCGCGTGAAGGAATTCGCTGGCGCGATGGAGGATTTCTCGCTCGAGTTCCTGAACATCTGCGAGCGGAATTTCACCTGATGCCGAAGATTCAACAGCACGGCGCGGGAACCTCCGGGCGGGGCCGACGCGGTCGCGGCGCGCACGTCGCGACGTCGCTCTCCGAGATCAACGTCGTACCGCTCGTCGACGTGATGCTGGTGCTGCTCATCATCTTCATGGTGACGGCACCGATGCTGCAGCAGGGACTCGAGGTGAACCTGCCCAAGGCAACCCGAGCGAAACCCGTCAACGCGCAGCCTGTTTACGTGAGCGTGCCCGCCGACTTCAGTCGAACGCGTGTCGTCCAGGTGGACAAGAAGGAAGTCAGAATCGACATCATGCACGAGCTCGTACGGCAGGCCCTGCTGATGCGCGACGACAAGTCGGTCTACATCCGCGCCGACGGCGGCGCGAGCGTGCAGGATCTGATGACGGTGACCGACAAGTTGCGCGAGGCCGGTGTCGACAAGGTCGGGCTCATGTCGCAGCCGGCGTCGAAGCGCTGATCTATGCAGGAAGCCGTCAGCAGCATTCTGATCGGACGCAGCCGCGAGGCCGACGGCCTCAATCGGATGATTGTCATCTCGCTGGTGATTCACGGCGTGCTGATGACGGCGCTCGTGCTTGTCCCGCGTGACTGGTTGCGCGTCCAGCCGGAGGAGCAGGCGCCGCCAATGATGATCTCGCTCGGGCCGTCAGGGACCGCCGACACCGGCGGCATGACCGCCATCACGAGCCGGCCGGTGCAGGAAGAGACAACCGAGGCCAAACCGATGCCCGCGCCGCCTGCGGCGAAGACGCCAGAGATGGCGGACCAGGCGCCGGAGGTGAAGCCCAAGCCGCCTCCGAAGCCGGTCGAGAAGCCGCTCGAGAAGTCGTCGACGCGCAAGCCATCGACGGGTGCCCAAGTAAAGAGCGGTGCGGCGCGGGTCGAGACGCCGAACGCCGCGATGGTGCCATTTGGGGGGCTGGCAGAGCGGTCCGGCGCCAGCAGTACCGGTGGGGCGAGGCTCAATGTCGCCAACTTCTGCTGTCCTGAATATGTCGAGACGATGAGCCAGCGCATCCGATCAAATTGGGACAAGCGGCAGGGCGCAGCCGGCCAGACGGTGGTGAAGTTCACGATTCGGCGGGACGGCATGCTGACCAATGTTGAGGTCGAAACGACCAGCGGCAACCCGCTGCTCGATCTGGAATCGCGCCGCGCGGTCCTCAATACACGACAGCTGCCTCCCCTTCCGGCTCCGTTCGACCAACCAACGCTGACGGTGTATCTGACATTCGACTACGTGCGCTGATGAAATCCATGAAACTTTTGACGCCTCTCTTCGTCGCGAGCACCGTGATGATGCTCTCCGCTCAGAACCCGCCACCGCCAGCTGCACCGCCGCAGGGGCAGCAGCCGAGCGCAATCGGCGTGATGATCTCCGGCCGGGATGATGGCGCGCCGCCGAAGATGGCGGTGCCCGAGTTCATCCCGCTCGGCAAAGAGCCCGAAGTCGTCGCCGCCGCCAAGTCGATCGCCGACGTGCTGTGGGACGACCTCGCGTACGAGAAAGAGTTCTACATGCTGCCGCGCGACATCCTTCGCACTGTGCCGACCCCGGCATCGGTCGAGGCAGTGTCGATGGATCGCTGGAAGGAACTCGGCGCCGAAGGCCTGGTCGTCGGCACGGTCCGCAAGACCGCCGACGGCATCGTCGTCGAAGCGCGATTGCTGCGCGTGGTGAACGGCGCGATGGCGCTAGGCAAGCAGTACTCCGGCTCGGCACGGTCGCTGGCCGACGGGGGCCGCGTCTATGCGCACGGCATCGCTGACGAGATTCACAAGCAGCAGCGCAATCTTCGTGGCGTCGCGCGCACCAAGCTTGCGTTCTCGTCAGATCGGGACGGGGCGCGCATGAAGGGGCCGGTCGCCGAGCGCGACGTGTCGAACATCTACATGGCCGACTACGACGGCGCGAACCAGACGCGGTTGACGGCCACGCGCTCGCTCGACATCGCTCCGGCGTGGTCGCCCGACGGCGATTCGCTCGCCTACACGTCGTACAGAAGCGGCTATCCCGACATCATCCTGCAGTCGATTCGCTCGCTTCGTCCGCCCACGTACCCGGCGAAGGGGTCGCTCGAGAATCACAATTTCCTGCCGGCGTGGTCGCCCGATGGCACCAAGCTGGCCTTCATGTCGAACCGCGACGGCAATCCGGAGATCTACGTCGTCAATCGCGACGGCAGCAACCTCCGCCGGATCACGAACCACCCGAGCGCGGACGTGACGCCGACGTGGTCGCCGACCGGCACGCAACTGGCGTTCACCTCGGATCGCAGCGGCCGTCCGCAGGTGTATATCGTGAACCTGG
Organism: uncultured Acidobacteriota bacterium; assembly: GCA_963773005.1. Lineage (GTDB taxonomy): Bacteria > Acidobacteriota > Vicinamibacteria > Vicinamibacterales > 2-12-FULL-66-21 > DATBJJ01. The sequence continues at coordinate 437,100 of CAVYZR010000003.1, read as the reverse complement.
ACGGCACTGGCCTCGACAGGATCAGCGGCGAGTCGTACTGCGATCGCGCGACGTGGTCCCCTGCCCCGCTGAACGAGATCGCCTACGCCTCGCAGGCCGGCGGCGGATACGAGATCAGGATCTTCAGCTTCGGCGCGCGCGAGTCGCGCGCGATCACCGACGGCATTGGCAGCAACGAGAGCCCGGCGTTTGCGCCCAATGGCCGGCACCTCGCCTTCATGTCGGACCGTACGGGACGTCCGCAGATCTACACGATCGCGCGCGATGGAACCGATCTGCGGCAGATTACGAAGCAGCCGGGCGGCAATCGGTATCCGAATTGGTCGCAGTAGACATGGGTTCATGAGGTTCACGAGTTTCAAGGGGTTCATGAGGTTCACGGACGCCGAACGAGAATATCAAGTGAGGACAAGCATGCAGATTGGACGAGTCGCGACGTCGGTGGTCATCCTGACCCTGGCGGTCACCTTCGGCGCGTGTGCCAAAGCGAAACCGCCGGTCGCGCGGCCATTTCCACCCCCGCCCGCTGATCCCGCGACCCCCGCTGGGTTGCCGCCGAAGCCACCCGAACCGGTCGCCGAGCCGGTTGGCGTGCCACCCGAGCCGCGGATTGAAGATCCACTCAAGGTGAGCGACATCGACAAGATCAACCAGAATTCACCGTTCACGCCGGTATTCTTCGCCTATGACAGCTCGGAGATCGAGGCCGACGGGCAGAAGGCGCTGATGGCCAACGCGGAAATCCTGAAGAAGTATCCGGACTGGGTGATCACGATTGAGGGGCATTCCGACGAGCGCGGCACGGCGGAGTACAACCTGGCGCTCGGCAACCGGCGCGCGACTGCCGCCAAGGCCTACCTCATCTCGCTCGGGATCCCGGCCGATCGGCTGAGAACGGTGAGCTATGGCAAGGAGTTTCCATTCGATCCGACGCACACCGAGTCTGGCTGGTCCAAGAACCGCCGCGCCCACTTCGTGCTGACCAGCAAGTAATCGGATCTTGCCTGCGACGCGGGTCCGATCAGAAAATCGAGGTCTGATCCCGAACCAAAGGATTGCGACATGAGAAAGACACGTGTGGTGGCGGTTCTGGCCGTCGTGTTCATTGCCTTCATTGGCGCCCGGCCGGCGAGCGCCGATGCGGACAAGGAGCACAAGCTGCTCCTGGCGGAGATTCGGATGCTGCAGGAGGAACAACAGCAGCTCCGCGCCGCCCTCCTCGGCCTCGGCGACAACCTCAAGGCGTTGAACGTTCGGCTGGATGCCGACGCCGGCAGGCTGCAGAAATCGTTAGCGGACCAGAAGCTGATCGTCGAGGGCGTTGCCGAAACCACGCGGATCCTGCGCGAGAAGGCCGACGAGACGAACGTTCGCCTCTCGTCGATGACTCAGGAATTGCAGTCCCTCCGCCAAACGGTGGCGTCCATGCCGCCGCCCGTGCCATCGGTGGGGCTGGTACCGAGCGGAGAGCCACCAACAGGTGACCCGGCTGCGGCGGCGCCGGGGGCGGCCGCTCCCGCGCCCGGCACTCCACCGCCGAACGTATCGCCGACGCAGATGTGGGACAAGGTGTACGCGGTCTACACGGCTGGCCAGTTCGATCTGGCCGTCGAGGGTTTCCAGTCGTTCATCCGGACGTTCCCGACCTCGCCGCAGGCCGATGACGCCCAGTTGTACATCGGTCATTCGTACTTCAGCGCGGGCAAGTATCCTGAGGCGGTGACGGCTCTACAGAAGGTGATCTCGAACTATCCGCAGTCCGACAGCGTGCCGACGGCGTATTACAAGCTTGGCTCGGCGTACGAAGCGATGAAGCAGTTCGACGCCGCTCGAAAAGCGTACGAAACCGTCGTCAAGAACTACAACAAGGCATTCGAAGCGACGCTCGCGCAACAGGCGCTTGTCAGAGTGCAGGACAAGAAATGATGCCTGCAATGCTGAGTGCTGAAGTCTGAATGCTGAAGTGAATGCTGAAATCAGCATTTACTTCAGCACTTAGCACTCAGCATTCAGCATTGCAGGTTTCTGCCTAAAACGGGATGTCGTCGTCGGTCAGTTCGGTTGCGGGCTCGCCCATCGGTTCGTCCATTCCTGTCGGGCCAGCCGTGCGCTGTTGCTGGCGTCCGGCTCCCCCGCCGCCTCCCCCGAGCAGTACCACACGATCGCCCCGGACCTCGGTCGTGTAGCGCTTGTTGCCGTCCTTGTCGTCCCACTGCCGGGTCTGCAGCTTCCCTTCTACGTAGATCTGTTTGCCTTTGGTCAGGTATTCCGAGAGGGACTCGGCGGTCTTACCCCAGAGCACAACCCGGTGCCATTCGGTCTTCTCCTGGCGCTGCCCGCCTTTGTCGTTCCAGATCTCGGTTGTCGCCATGTTGAGCGTCGCAACCGGCGCGCCCCCGGGCGTGTACCGGAGCTCGGCGTCGCGCCCGAGATTTCCCACGAGGATGACTTTATTTACGCTTCCCATGCCAGGAGTCCTTTCAAGAGTCCAGCCATTCTGAACTCGGTGTTTTCGGGCGTCAATCGGGATTTGCAGTCGCGATCCGCGCAGAAGCTGCCGACACGCTGTCTACGCGAGTGCGCGTTTTCTGCAGTTAGGTCTGTCGGCCGTAGCGGTCCTCGAGCCGCACGACGTCGTGCAACTCGGGCGTCGAGACCTCGAAGATGTCACAGTCATCGATGGCGGTCATGCGGTGCACGGTCCGCGGCGTGATGTGCACGGACTCGCCGACCTTCATCTCTCGTTTGACGAGGGCTTCCCCCTCGGCGCCTGCCTCGCCGGCCGGGCCAATCTCGAATAGCAGCCGACCGGACCAGAGAAAGATCGTCTCATCCTTCTGATTGTGGTACTGCAGGCTGAGCGCGTGGCCGGCGTTGACGTGAATCAGCTTGCCCACGTAGCGGCCCGTCTTCGCCCAGTGCAGTTCGTAGCCCCATGGCTTCTCGACTCGCGTCAGGTTCTCAGCCAAAACGTCCTCCCAAGATCTACGACCGCTTCGACTCGGCCGGCTCCGTTAACTCACTCAGGCCTTTTTCGACTTCCGCGGCGGTCCGCGCTCGAAGCGCGCGGCCGGCGGCCACGCGCGCGTCGCAGGCGCGCAGCCCCCGCAGCACGCGTTTGGCGAGCGGAATGGCGGTTGGGGTCATGCTGAATTCACGGAGGCCAAGTCCGACCAGCAACGCCAGCACCACCGGATCGGCCGCCATTTCGCCGCAGACGGCCACGGGAATCCGCGCGTGCCGGCCGGCTCGGACGACCAGGCGAATCGCGCGGATGATAGCGGGATGCAGCGGCTCGTACAGGCGCGAGACGCGATCGTCGGTGCGATCGACGGCAAGAGTGTATTGGATCAGGTCGTTGGTCCCGATGCTGAAGAAATCGGCCTCGTTCGCCAGCAGGTCGGCGGTCAGCGCCGCTGAGGGCAGCTCGATCATTACGCCAATCGGCACGTCCGGCACGCGGTCGCCTCGCGCCCGCAATCCGTCAGCGGCCTGCTTGACGGCGGCGCGCGCGGCCCGCAATTCTTCGAGGCTCGACACGAACGGGAACATCACGCGGAGCGGGCCGTGCGACGCGGCGCGAAGCAGGGCGCGGAGCTGCGCCTGAAAAATCTCGTCGATCGCCAGGCTCAACCGGACACCGCGCATGCCGAGCGGCGAGCGCGTCCCCTCGATTGCGGCGTGCTCGATGCGCAGCTGCGGCTCGCTGACGTCGAAGGTTCGAATGGTGACGCGCTGCCCGGCGGCGCACTCGATCAGCCGGCGGTAGGCGCGATACTGCGCTTCTTCGGTCAACGCCGCCTGCCCCGCTCCAGCCAGCAGGAACTCCGACCGGAAGAGCCCGATCCCGACCGCGCCTCGTTCGCTGGCGCGCGCCGCATCGTCGGGCGCCTCGATGTTCGCCTCGAGCCGGATCTCCACGCCGTCTTCAGTGACGGCCGGCAGGTCGCGGTATTCGTCGAGCGTCTGCTCGTGGGCCTGGCGCCGCCGCAGTCTCGCCTCGACTTGCTCGAGCGTTTCGGCGTCGGGGTCGACGAGCACTTCTCCGGTGGTGCCATCGACGGCGACGACCGAGCCGGGCGCAACGAGGACGCTGGCATTGTGCAGCCCGGCGACGGCCGGCACGCGCAGCGAGCGCGCCAGGATCGCCGTGTGGTTCGTCCAGCTGCCGGCGTCGGTCACGAGCGCCGCCAGCCGCTGCCAATCGAGCTGCGCGATGATCGACGGCGTGACGTCGTGGGCGACGAGGACCAACGGTCCTTCGAGATCCCGGAAGAGGTCCGTCGGATCTCCGGCCTCGCGCAGGTTCATCGTCAGCCGGCCGACGACATCGGCGACGTCGCCCTTGCGCTCACGAAGATATGGATCGTGGGCCTGGTCGAAGAACGTCGAAATGTGCTCGAGCGCGCGCTGCAGCGCCGATTCGGCGTTCAGCCGTTCGCTTCGAATCGTCTCGACCGCGCGACCGACGAGCATCGCGTCGTCGAGCATGAGCAGCTGGGCGTCAAACAAGTAAGCGTGTTCGGCGCCGGCCGTCGTCGCGATGCGGGTCTTGATCTGTTGAAGCTGTTCGCGAGCCCGCACCCTGGCGGTGTCGAGACGTTCGAGCTCGCGGTCGACCAGCCACGCCGGTACCCGGAAGCGGAGATCGCGGGTGCCGCGCTTGAGCACCAGCGCCTTGCCGACGCCGATGCCGGGCGAAACGCCGAGACCGGTCATGCGCATGGCGCCACCTCGTCGAATCCGCGCGCCACGAGCGCGCACAGAGCCGCCAGCGCCTGTTCTTCGTCGACGCCGTTGGCCGAGATTGTGATCATGCAGCCTTGTGCCGCTGCCAGCAGCAGCAGACCCATGATGCTCTTGCCATCCATTTCACGTTCTCCACGGGCCACGCGAATCCGCGCGCTGAACCCGCTCGCGGTATGCACGAACTTGGCCGCCGCCCGGGCGTGCAGGCCGAGTGGGTTGACAATCGTGACCGCGCACGACGTCATGCCTTGTCCCCGCGGAGCAGATCGGACGCGACCCAGATCGCGTTGCGGCCGTCTTCGCGCATCTCGCGCGCGAGCGTCAGCAGATCACTCCGCTTGGGTGTCCGCGCCAGCTTGATCAACATCGGCAGGTTGACGCCCGTAATCGTCTCGACCTGCGGGCTCACGAACGTCACGGCGAGGTTGGCCGGCGTCCCGCCGAACATGTCGGTGAGCACCAGCACGCCCGCCGGGTCCTCGGCGGTTCCGCCCGCCGAGCTCTGCACTCGCGCGATCGCGCGGCCGATTTCTCCCTTCGCATGCTCGACGTCGTCGTGCCACCCGATCGAGACGGCCGTGAAATGCGGCAGGTCGCCGACGATCATCTCGGCGGAATTGACCAGTTCAGTCGCCAGTTGACCGTGGGTGACGACGACGACGCCGATCTTCATGAGCGCACCTGCTTCTGTCATCAGTCGATCGCGATGTCCCGGTGGGCGACGCGCAGCCGGATCGCACCGAGGCCGCTCAACCCTTTTTTCACGGCTTCCGCCATCGCGACCGATCGGTGCCGTCCGCCGGTACAGCCGATGCCGATGGTCAGATAGGACTTTCCTTCGGCGGCGTACTGCGGGATCAGGAACTTCAGAAGATTCAACGTGTGTTTCAGGAAGTCGGCGGTCGCCTCCGATCGGTCCAGGAAGCGGCGTACCTCCCGATCGCGGCCGGTGTGCGGGCGCAGCGACGGAACGAAATGCGGGTTAGGCAGAAACCGGACGTCGAACATGAGATCGGCGTCAACGGGAATGCCGTGTTTGAACCCGAAGCTCAGGATCGTGACCACCAGCCTCGTGCCAGGCGCGCGGCCGCTCGCAACGCCGGTAAAGACGTGCCGCAGCTCGTGAACGTTCATCGACGACGTGTCCACCACGTGGTCGGCCATTCGCCGCATCGCCTTCATCGCCTGGCGTTCCTCGCGGATGCCCTCAATCGCCGACCGATCGGGCGCCAGCGGATGCGGACGGCGCGTCTCGCTGAATCGTCGCACCAGCGTCGGCTCTGCAGCTTCGAGGAAGATGAGGACCGGGCTCAGGCCCTTCATGTTCTTCAGCCGCCGGTAAATGCTCGGAAAATCCTTGAGCAGCTTGCCTTCGCGGACGTCGACGACCACGGCCGCGCGCGCGATCTCGCTGCCGGCGCGAAGCGTCAGCTCTGCCAGCAGCGGCAGCAGCGCCACCGGGAGGTTATCGACGCAGAAGTACCCGAGGTCCTCGAGAGCGCGAATCGCCTGCGATTTTCCCGAACCGGACAGCCCGGTCAGCACGACGAACCGCGACCTGACGGCGGTGCGTGCCGCGCGCCGTGCCGCATGCCGCTTCTCTTTCACCGGACTGTGTCTCCAGTCGAATCGTTGCGCTCGTGCACGTTCGTGAGGCTCCAAAATGCGTCACAGGAGATCAGGAGGTCAGGAGATTCGAAGTAAGAGGAAAGGCTACCGTTCTCCTGATCTCCTGGTCTCCTGTTCAAGGGGCCAGTGAACTCTGCGGGATTGCGAGTGCTCATGACACCGATGGCCACACTACAGATCCTCTCCATACTCGAGCTCCGGCTCGCCTGGCGTGGCCAGGTTCTCGAGCTGCTCATTCAGGCGCTCGGTCAGCCGCCGAGCGGCGTGGTGCCCGCGCGATCGAAGCAGCTGGTTGCGGGCCGCGACTTCGACGAGGATCGCGACGTTGCGCCCAGGAGCGACCGGCATTCGAATCATCGGGATTCGCGTGCCGAGGAGCTCGTAGTAGCTTTCGTCGAGGCCCAGCCGGTCGTACTCGCGGCCATGCTCCCAGCGCTCGAGCTGGACGACCAGCTCGACTCGCTTCGACGTCCGCGTCGATGCCACGCCGAACAAGTCCTGCACGTTGATCAACCCGAGCCCGCGGATTTCCATGTGGTGCCGCGTCAGCTCCGGGCAGCTCCCGAGGACGAACGACTGAGCGCGGCTGCGGAGTTCCACAGCATCGTCGGCGACGAGGCGATGGCCGCGAACGACGAGATCGAGAGCGCATTCGCTCTTGCCGATGCCGCTTTCGCCGATGACCAGGACGCCGAGGCCGAGGATGTCCATCAGGACGCCGTGAATGATGCCTCGCGCCGCGAGGTAGGTGTCGAGCACCGCCGATAATCGCGCCATAGCCTCTGGTGTGGCGGCGCGCGTGCGCAGCAGGGGGACGCGGGCGCGGTCGGATTCGATCGGCAGCTCCGGCGGTGGCGTGAACCCGTCGGTGACGAGGATACACGGGAGGTCGTGGCCGAGGACGCGGCGCAGCACGGCCGTCCTCTCCGAACTCTCGAGGGCTTCGAGATAACGGACTTCACTCTCGCCAAAGACGAGGACGCGGCCTCCCCGCAGATAGGCGTCGAAGCCCGACAACGCCAGACCCGTCTTCTGCGTGTGGGGAACCGTGATATGACGGCCGAGCCCATCGCCGCCCGCGAGCAATTCGAGATCGAGCTGGCGGGAATCGGCCAGATCGCGCAGCACCGTGGCAACGGTCACGCCCGGCGGGTTGGATGCGGTCACCGCGGCCTCTCCTGCGCGGTACCGGCGGCGGCTGTCACGGTCAGTCCGGCTCAATCAATCCGTAGTTGCCGTCGCTGCGACGGTAGAGAATGCTCACGGCGTCGCTGTCGGCGTTGCGAAAGACGACGAACGCATCGGCGCTGGATTCGACCCGCAACGCCGCGTCCTCGACCGACATCGGCTTGACGGCGTAGCGCGTCGCGCGCACGATCCGCGGGCCCCGGCCGATGTCCGGAGCTGGCGGAGCGACGACGGCGCGCGTGCCTGCGCCGCGACGTTTTCGTTCGTGCCACTTCCCTTTCAGCTTCTGCGCCTGCTGCTCGATCTTCGCGGCCGCTTCCCGCACCGACACCGGCCAGCCGGTTCCCTCACCCAGGCCACGCAGCATGTGATCGCCGCGCGCATGAATGATGATCTCGGTGCGGTGGCGGTACTTCTCCTTGGTCAGGATGACCTGCGCCGAGATGGCGCTGTCGTTGAGCAGTCGATCGAGCTTGGCGAGCCGGCGACTGATGAGCTGACGAAGCCCAGTCGTGATATCGACGTGGCGGCCGGTGACATCAAGGCGCATAAGACAGTCGGCAGTCTTCAGTCGGCAGTCGGCAGTCTTGGGACCACCTTCCGCTAGAAGAGGACTTTCCGCTGGTTCGACGTCGGGATCTTGAGCTCCTCGCGGTACTTGGCGATCGTCCGCCGTGCCAGCATCAGCCCTTCCTTCTGCAGGATGCTGACGATCTTCGAATCGCTCAGCGGCTTGCGCGGGTCCTCGTTTTCGATGATCTTCCTGATCCGCTGCTTGATCGTGACCGACGAGACGCTCTCGCCGAACGAGCTGCTGATCCCGCTGTGGAAGAAGTACTTCATCTCGAACACGCCTTGCGGCGTGTGCATGTACTTGTTGTTGACGACGCGGCTGACCGTCGATTCGTGCATCCCGATGTCGTTGGCGACATCGCGGAGCACCAGCGGCCTCAGGTACTCGATGCCGTGATCGAGGAATTCGCGCTGGAAGTTGATGATGCTCGTGGCAACCTTGTGGATGGTTTTCTGTCGCTGGTCGACCGATTTGATCAGCCAGAGCGCCGAGCGGAACTTGTCCTTGACGTAGGCCCGCGTCTCGTCGTTCGATTCCTGGCCGCTCTTGTCGAGCAGCCGGCGATAGACGGGACTGATCCGCAGCTGCGGCAGCCCTTCCTCGTTCAGCGCCGCCACGTATTGATCCTCGACTTTGACGATGTAGACGTCGGGGATGACGTACTGCGACTGCGTCGGGTTGTAGCGGCTGCCTGGCTTCGGATCGAGGTTGCGGATGATCTCGATGTGCGGCCGGAGATCGTCGATGCTCATCCCGAGCTTCCGGGCTATCTCGGGAACCTGATGATTCTGGAGCAGGCGCAGGTGCTCGGTGACGATCTTCTCGGCCGGCGTGCCATCGAGGCCGATATGGCGAATCTGCAGGCCCAGGCACTCCTGGAGGTCGCGGGCGGCGACGCCAATCGGATCGAACGTCTGGATGTGTTGAAGCGCGCGCTCGACGTCGGTGACCAGCCACTCGCCCATCGCGGCCACTTCTTCGACCGATGCGACGAGGTAGCCGTCGTCGTCGAGGTTGCCGATGATGGCCCGGCCGATCTCGCGGAGACGGTCGTCGCTCGTTTGCAGCGACAGCTGCCAGAGCAGGTGATCGGAGAGCGATCCCGTGGTCGACAGCGTGTTCTCGATCGGCGGCAGCTCCTTGACCTCCGAAGGAGTACGCGAGCGGTAGCCGTCGTCGAGATAGTCGCCGAAGAAGTACCTCGTAGTCGGCGTCGTCCCAGGAGTCGGACTTTTCGGCGGCCGGCTTGTCCGCTTCGGGCTTTTCGGCCTGCTGCTGTTCAGCCGGTTGCAGCTCTTCGGTCGGTACCTCCTCGAGCAGGGGGTTCTCGACCATCTCCTGGTTCAGCAGGTCGGAGAGCTCGAGCGTCGACATCGGCAGCAGTTTGATCGCCTGCTGCAGTGAGGGCGTCAGAATGAGCTTCTGAACGAGCTTGGTGTGTAGCCTCTGCTGGATCGCCATGAACGCTAACGGTTCTCTCCCCCCAATCTTAGTCCAATCGGAAGTCGGCGCCGAGGTAAATCCGCTTCACATCGTCATCCGCCGCCAGACTGTCGGGAGTGCCGCTCCGAAAAATCACGCCGTCGTGAACGATGTACGCCCGATCGGTGATTTTCAACGTCTCGCGGACGTTGTGGTCGGTGATGAGGACGCCGATCCCGCGCGACTTGAGATGAAAGATGATCTGCTGGATGTCGGTCACGGCAATAGGGTCAATGCCCGCGAACGGCTCGTCGAGCAGCATGAACTGCGGGGAGATGACCAGGGCCCGGGTGATTTCGACACGGCGCCGTTCGCCGCCAGAGAGCGTGTACGCGGGCGATTTCGCGAGCGGCGTCAGGCCCAGCTCCGACAGAAGTTCCCGCAGGCGGGTCCGGCGGTCGGTGCCGTTTTTCCCAAGGGTTTCCAGGATGGCGAGGATGTTCTGCTCGACCGTCAACCCTCGGAAGATCGACGCCTCCTGCGGCAGATAGCCGATGCCCTTGCGGGCCCGGACATACATCGGATCGTCGGTAACATCCGTTCCGTCGAGGAGCACGCGTCCCGAGTCGGGCGCCGTCAGGCCGACGACCATCGAGAATGTGGTCGTCTTTCCGGCGCCATTTGGGCCGAGCAGGCCCACGACCTCGCCTGACGCAATCTCGAGGCTGACGCCCTTCACGACGGTGCGTCCGCCGTAAGACTTCGTCAGTTCACGGGTCCGCAGCGTCGCCATTCAGTGACGGAGTTGGGCGGGACACGCCGGAAGGGGCTTGGTTTCGGTGGCGACTCCAGCCATGGCTTCGACGCTGGTGCTGTCGACCGCCCGGCGGTAGGTGACCGTGTTGCCACGCGTTTCCTTGCAGGTCCCGTCCTTGTCTTTGGTGATCGAGACCACCGGTTCTCCGGTGAGGACATACTTGTCTTCATCCGCCGTGTAGACGAGATGCCGCGACGTCGCGTAGAGCGTTTCGAGCGTCACTGCTACGTTGCCATCGACTTCAGCCCGTTCGACTTCGTTGCCGCTCTCCTTGAGGAAGAGATCGATGCGGTTGCCGCTCATGTCGCCCTGCACGCTCGTCAACCGGGCCGATGTGGTGCCGGTCGCCGTGTAAGTCGCCAACCGCTTCGCGTCATCATAGACGAGGATATCGGCGCTGCCTCGGGTTTCCGTCAACTTGCGGACCTTGGTCTTCGGATCTTCGTCCTCGAGCATCATCGTCGAGCGCACATTTCCCTTGGCGGTCAGGTTGCCGGTGCTATCGTTCATCACGATGGTTTCGCCGGCGATTCTCGACTTGTCCTGCCACAAGAGCGCGCTGCCGTTGTAAGTGGCCTCCGCGACGCCATCGTAGTCCAGGCGGTTGGAAGTCACGTTCACCTGCTGATCCTGCTTCAAGATTCCCGGGACGTGCGTCTGACTCGGCGGCGCGGCGCTGCTCCGGCCGCCCGGCGCCGGCCCGGCCGCAGCTTTCTGGGGCTTGATAGTGCTGCGCACGTCGGTATCTGCCGTCAGTCTCTGTGTCGAGGGAACCAGGTGAATGTTGCGCGCCTGCACGGTTAGCTGTCGATTGTTCAGGAGCGGTCCGATGCCCGCGTCGCCATCCGACGGCGAGAGATCGAGCATGTCGCGGTCGATGGCATAGAGCGCGCGTGGGGCCTGGGCGGTGAGCTCACCGTCGACGAACCGCACCTTGCCGCGGAAGTCGGCGCGTTCGAGCGGGCCGAGGCCGGGCTTGGTGTCGACAATCAGGCGCGCGGAGACCGCGTGCCTGTCGAGCGCGGCCGTTTTGCCGGCAGCCGGACGGCTCTCGGTGAAATCAACGCCGCCTTCGAAGACCGCGTTCTGCAGTCCCTGCCCGGCGGCTCCGGCGGCTCGCAGCGACGCGGAACGGATCCGGCGAGCGGGGGTGTCGCCTTCTGCCGGCAGGTCGACCTGCACGTTCTCGAGCGCGGTCAGGTTGGTGACCGTGGCTCCGTCGGGCGACATCGTGCTGTCGATTGTCGCGGCGGCGATTCGCCGCGCCGGCCCCCCGGCGTCCCCCGGGAACTCGACGACGGCACCTTCCATGAGCTTGGAAGACTGGAGCGTGCGGCCGTCGGGCGCGTTCCGCATGTCGATGTGCCGGGCAGTCATGACCTGCGCGCCGGTGCCCGTTCCAATAATTCGGCTGTGCTCGCGCAGTTCCATCAGCTGGATCTTCTCGCCCTTCTCATCGAGATACGCGGTGATCACGTCAGCTTCCGCGGTGCGCGCGTCCGTCGTGATACGCGCCGTTCCCTCGAGCTTGATGAAGTTGTCGGCGCGGGCCAGACCAGCCTTCGACGCGGAGGCGTCGACCGTGCCGCCGCCGGTCGCATCAGGTGCGACGTTGATGCGGGCGTCGGCCAGCAACCAGAGCACATCCCGATTGCGGTCATAAGTGGCGCCCACACCTGAGCCCTTCATCCTCGCCCGGGTGAAGGTGACTGGACCAGGGATCGTCAGGATGCCCAGCTTGCCGTCGTAGCTCGCGTCCGCCGAGACGACCTCGAGCCCGTTGTCAGTTGTGAGCTTGACGTTGCCCGTGAGCTTCGCGACTGTGAGCTCGGCGGGCTTCTCCGGCGGCGAGACGAGTTCCCCTTCGTTGGCGGTCACGACAAAGGTTCGCCCGTTGCGGTCCGGCAGCGTCAGCGTGACGCCGACGAACTTCGACCGGCCGTCCTTGTAGGTTAGGGCCTTGTCGTACTTGAGGTTGAAGTCGAGTTTTCCGAAGTTGAAGGCTTTATGTTCGCCGGCGCCGCTCTCGAGGATGGCCCCCGGATCGGACCTGACGATGTCTTCGCCGGTGGGCGCGGCCGGGCGCCGCCGCATCGCGAGGAAGACGACTATCGCGAAGCCGACGACGAAGACGACGATCGCCAACCTCGCGATTTTCTGCCAGCGCATAAGAGGGCTCAGGGCTCAAGGCTCAGGGCTCAGGCGAAACCTTCGAAGGCATATTCCAAGATCTGGCCTGAGCCTTGAGCCCTGAGCCTTTTCTATTGTACGTCTCCGAGCGCCTTGATGTCGGCGACGTTGAGCTCTAGGTAGGTCTCGCCCTGGTATTCGTTGCGTTCCAGCGAGAACGCGAGGTTGACGCCGGCACGGTGGCGATCGAGGAACTCGGCCTGTTCGGCGGCCCGCCAGGCGATTGCGCGGAAGCGGCGCCCCTCCTGGTTGAACGTCATCGACAGGTGACGTTCCTTGATCGAACGGGGGCCTTCGACAATCTCCACGGGGCTGGCGTGAAAGATCGGCCGCGGATTGCCCATGCCGAACGGGCCCAGCGCGTCGAGGCCGCGGACGAGATCCGGTGTAATTGCCTTGAGGCTCAGGGGCGCGTCGATGCGCAGGCGCGGCCTCAGTTGATCGGGTTCGAGCACGTCGTCGGCGTAGGCGTTGATCCGTGACCGGAACTCCGGGACGCGAGCCGCCTCCATCGTCAGGCCGGCCGCCTGCTTGTGGCCACCGAAGCGGACAAACACGTCGGCGCAGTGCTCGAGCGCCGCGAGCATGTTGAAGTCCGGGATGCTACGGCACGATCCGTGGGCGATGTCCCCGTCGACCGAGAGTACGATCGCGGGCTTGTGGTAGGCGTCGACGAGTTTCGACGCCGCGATGCCGATGACGCCGCGATGCCATCCTTCCCCGCCGACGACCAACACGTTGTGCGCGCCGACGGCCGGGTCCGTTTCAATGGCCTTCCTCGCCTGGCCGACGAGCTCGGCTTCTTCCTGCTGCCGGCGCAGGTTCTCGTCGTTCAGCTGCTGCGCGAGCCCGCGCGCCTCGTCGGCCATCCCCTCATCGGTCGCGAGCAGGAGCCTGGTGGCGATATCAGGACTGCTCATGCGACCGGCGGCGTTCACGCGCGGCGCGACGATAAAGGCGATCTGATAGCTGTCGATGGTCTTGCCGGTCAGCCCGGATGCCTCGAGGAGCGATCTCAAGCCGATGGTGTGCGGGCCGCGCGTCAGCGATTCCAGGCCCAGCCGCGCGATCACGCGGTTTTCGCCGACGAGCGGCACGACGTCCGCAAGCGTGCCGAGCGAGGCAATCTTGACGAAACCCGGCAGCCACCGGCTCTTGCCGGCGCGGGCGCAGAGCGCCTGCACGAGCTTCAGCGCCACACCAACCCCCGCCAGGTGCTTGTCGGGATACGTGCAGTCGTGGCGTTTGGGATTGATCACCGCGACCGCGTCAGGCAGCGTGCCCTCGGGCTCGTGGTGGTCGGTGATGATCAGATCGATGCCGAGTTCCCGCGCCCGGCGCGCCGCCTCCGTCCCACGGATCCCGCAGTCGACCGACACGATGACGTCGACCTGGTCGGCGTGGAGCCGATCGATCGCGGCCGGCTGCAGCCCGTAGCCGTCCCGCAGACGCTCCGGGATGAAGTGGACGACTTTCCCGCCGAGCATCTCGAGTGCGCGCCGGAGGATGACCGTCGACGTAATGCCATCGACGTCGTAGTCGCCGTGAACGGCGATCCGCTCACCGTTCGCCAGCGCCCGCTCGAGACGGGTGACGGCTCGCTCCATGTCGGCGAGGAGAAACGGATCGTGAAAATGGTCGAGTGACGGGTTCAGGAACCGCTCCGCGCGCTCCGGATCGCCAAGCCCGCGAAGACACAGAAGACGCGCGACCGTCCCATGGATGTTCAGCGCCGCCGCGAGGGCCGACGCGTCGGCGTCATCGCACGGCAGATGCTGCCAGAGAAGTGATTTCATCGGCTCACGACCGAGGGCCGCCCGTCGGGATCGCGGTGTCGACAAACGCCTGGCCTTCGCGTCCCATGCGCCGGAACTTGTCGTAGCGAGCAGCCAGGAGCTCGTCAACGCTGAGCGGTGACAACTCGGCGAGTGCCTGTGCGAGCGCCTGGTCGACGAGGGCGGTGGCGGCGTCGTAATCGTTGTGGGCTCCGCCCGCCGGTTCGGGCACCACGGCGTCGATCAGTCCAAGCGCCAGTAGATCGGAAGACGTAATTTTGAGCGCTGCCGCGGCTTCGACCTTGCGATTCGCGTCGCGCCAGAGAATCGCCGCGCACCCCTCAGGCGGGATGACGCTGTACACCGAATACTCCTGCATCAGCACGCGGTCGCCGATGGCAATGCCCAGGGCGCCGCCGCTCCCGCCCTCGCCGCACACGATCACGACAATCGGGACCTCGAGCATGACCATTTCGCGGAGGTTGAAGGCGATCGCCTCCGCGACGCCGCGTTCTTCCGATTCGACGCCCGGGTAGGCGGCAGGTGTGTCGATGAAGACGATGATCGGACGGCGGAATTTCTGCGCCAGGAGCATCACCCGCAGCGCCTTGCGGTAGCCCTCAGGCCTCGCGTAGCCGAAGTTGCGAAAGATCTTCTGCTTGGTGTCGCGGCCCTTCTGATGTCCGACGATCGCGACCGGCTGCCCCTGATAATCGGCCATGCCGCAGACGATGGCGTGGTCGTCGGCAAAACGCCGGTCGCCGTGCAGTTCGTCGAAGCCGGTGAACAGGCGTTCGACGTAGTCGAGCGTATTGGGCCGGGCGGAATGGCGGGCGACGAGCACCCGCTGCCAGGGCGTCAGGCTCTTGTAGATCTCGCCGCGAATCTCGTCGGCCCGCGCGCGCAGTGCCTCGATCGACTTCTCGCGCTCCGGCGTCCGCGGCAGCATGCTGAGTGCTTCGATCTCCTTCAGCAGCACGCCGATCGGTTCTTCGAATTCGAGCAAATCTGGAGGCATTCGTCTCCTATGTGCTCCTCTACAGGAGACCAGGAGGTCAGGAGAAGCTCATCCCAAAAACACTCCTGATCTCCTGATCTCCTGTTAAGTTACAGGGGACCAGGCTACCGCCGAGTACCTCGACCTTACTTCAATTCCACCGAACCGGTACCGCAGAGTTGTTCTACTTCGGCGACGAGCCGCTCCGACGGCTTGACGCGCTGGGTCACGTCAGCGCGGACTCGGAGCGGTCGATCGGGGCCGCGCACGTCCATGACGTCCAGCTCAATCGAAACGCGCCGGTCGCCGCGGTGACGCGACAGCAGCTCGGCGAGCGCCTCGAACGTCGGCCGGCCGTGCTTCGGCGCCTTCAGATGGATCGCCACTTCGCGCGTCGTCCGCTCCATCAGCGCCGCGATCGGCAGAAGCTCAGTGGCCACCAGGCGCGCGGACTCGTCGTCTTTTTCGAGTTTGCCACGGACGAGCAGCATCGCGTCGACTTCGATCAGGCCGCCGTGCTTGCCGAACGTTTCCGGAAACACGACGACCTCGACGCTGCCATCGACGTCGTCCAGCATGAACACCGCCATCCGATCGCCCTTGCGGGTCTTGAGCGGACGCAGGCCCGAGACAATTCCCGCCATCCAGATGTCCGCTTCGGAACCGGCTACCTCGGCGACTCGCCTCGCGCCAAACAGCGTCAAGTCACGAGCGAAGCGCTCGAGTGGGTGGCCGCTCATGTAGAAGCCGAGTGCTTCCTTTTCTCCGGCCAGTTGCTGGCTCTCGGTCCACGCCGGCACATCGGGGAGCGGGACCGCGTCCAGGGATGCGCCGGAGTCTGCGTCTTCAAACGCCGCGGGAGCGCCAAACAGCTGCGACTGGCCCTTTTCTCGATCGCGCTGATGACGGCCGCCATGCTCCAGCGCGCGATCGACGGCGGCAAAGAGCCTGGCGCGGCGAATTGACGGTGGCTCGTTGCCGGCGACGACGGAGTCGAGCGCTCCAGCCTTGACGAGGCTCTCGAGAACGCGCTTGTTGACCAGCCGAAGATCGACGTCCTCGCACAACGTGTAGAGCGAGTCGATCCGGCCGCGCTCCTTGCGGACGGCGAGCATCGACTGCACGGCGCCCTCCCCCACGTTCTTGACGGCGCCGAGGCCGAATCGCACGCCGTCGGGGACGACCGAGAACGCCAGCTCGCTCGAGTTGATGTCCGGCGGGAGGATCGGGACACCGAGCTCCCGGCACTCGCCAAGGTACATCGCGAGTTTCTCGGTGTTGGCGGCCTCGATGGTCAGGAGCGCGGCGATGAAATGCCGCGGGTAGTTGGCCTTCAACCACGCGGTCTGATACGCGAGGAGCGCGTAGGTCGTCGAGTGGGACTTGTTGAACCCGTAGCCGGCGAAGAACTCCATCAGGTCGAAGATCTTCGCCGCCTTTTTCTCGTTGATGCTGTTGGCCCGCGCGCCCTCCATGAAGGCGGCGCGCTGCTTGGCCATGACCTTCGGATCTTTCTTGCCCATCGCCTTGCGCAGGACGTCGGACTGACCCATCGAAAAGCCGGCCAGCACGGCGGCGATCCGCATGACCTGTTCCTGGTAGGCGATAACCCCGTAGGTGTCCGACAGAATCGGCGCGAGCTGCGGGAGTTCGTACTTCACCTCCGTGCGGCCCTGCTTGCGGGCGACGAAATCGTCGACCATCCCGCTCTTGAGCGGCCCCGGCCGGTAGAGCGCGTTCAGCGCGATCAGGTCGTCGAGCCGCTCGGGCTTGGCCTTGCGCAGCAGCTCGCGCATGCCCGAGCTCTCGAACTGGAAGACCCCGTAGGTCTGGCCGTCGCTGAAGAGCTCGTAGGTCTTCCGATCGTCGAGCGAGATCGCGTCGATGTCGACGTCGATGTTCTCGGTCCGCTTGATTTCGTCGAGGGCGTCGCGGATGAGCGTGAGCGTGCTCAGACCGAGGAAGTCCATCTTCAGGAGGCCGACGCGCTCGACCTCCTTCATCGCCCATTGCGTGACGATTTCGTCCTTCTGGCTCTTGTAGAGCGGAACGAACTCGGTCAGCGGCTTCGGCGCGATCACGACGCCGGCGGCGTGCACCGAGGCGTGACGAGTCATGCCCTCCAGCCGTCGCGCCACGCCGAGCAGCTCCCGGACGCGCTCGTCCTTCTGTTCCATCTCCTTGAGGACGGGATTCTGCTCGAGGGCCTTCTCGAGCGTCATGTCCAGAGCGGCTGGCACGGCCTTGGCGACCTTGTCGGCGTCGGCGTAGGGAATGTCCATGACGCGCGCGACATCGCGGACCACAGCGCGCGCCTTCATCGTCCCGAAGGTGATGATTTGCGCGACGTTCTCGCGGCCGTACTTGCGAGTCACGTAGTCGATCACTTCGCCGCGGCGCCGTTCGCAGAAATCGATGTCGATGTCGGGCAGCGAGACGCGCTCGGGGTTGAGAAAGCGCTCGAAGATGAGATCGTACTCGAGCGGATCGACGTCGGTGATTCGCAGGCAGTAGGCGACAAAGCTGCCGGCCGCGGATCCTCGGCCCGGCCCGACGGGGATCGACATCTCGCGCGCGTAGCGAATGAAGTCCCAGACAATCAGGAAGTACCCCGGGTACTTCATCTGCTTGATCATCGCGACTTCATAGGTGAGCCGCCGCTCGTACTCGTCGACCGTGTGCCGGAGGAGGCCCCGTGACTGCAGATCGAGCAACCGCGGCAGGCGGTACTCGAAACCTTCGCGAACCACGCGCTCGAAGTATCCGTCGAGCGTGACGCCCGGTGGCACCTCGAAGTTGGGCAGGTGGTTGACCGTTTCCGACAGATCGACGTGACACCGCTCGGCGATTCGAACGGTGTTGGCCATCGCCTCGGGAAAGTCGCCGAACACGGCCGCCATCTCCTGGGCGGTCTTCAAATAGAACTGGTCGCCGTGGTAGCGCAGCCGGTCGGTGTCGGTGACCGTCTTGCCAGTGCCGATGCACAGCAGGACATCGTGCGGCCGGTGATCGGAATTCTGCAGGTAGTGGACGTCGTTGGTGCAGACGAGCGGCAGGTTGAGATCGCGCGCGATCGGGGCGAGGCCCGTGTTCACCACCCGCTGTTCGTCGATGCCCTGGTACTGCATCTCGAGGAAGAAATTGCCAGCCCCGAGGATGTCGCGGTAGGTCGCCGCCGCCTGCCGCGCTTTCGCCTGCTGCTCCGTGCGAATGCCGGTCGCGACTTCTCCCTTGAGGCAGCTGCTGAGCCCGATGAGACCGGCGGCATGCGTCGCCAGCAGCTCCTTGTCGATGCGGGGCTTGTAGTAGAACCCTTCGGTGTATCCCGCGGAGACGAGCTTGATGAGGTTGTGATACCCCACGCGGGTCTCGGCGAGGAGCACGAGGTGGTTCGCCGTCTCCCCCGGCGTCCCGCTCTTCGTTCGACGATCCCCCGGCGCGACGTAGACCTCGCAGCCGAGGATCGGGTTGATGCCCCGCTTCCGCGCCTGGTCGTGAAAGATGATCGACGAGAACATGTTGCCGTGCTCGGTGATGGCGAGCGCCGGCATGTTCAGCTGGACCGCGCGGTCGAGGAGCTCTTCGATGCGGCAGGCGCCGTCGAGGAGGGATACTCCGAGTGGAGGTGTAGATGAACGAAGTCTGACATTTGCAATGCTGAATGCTGAGTGCTGAATGCTGAAGTGAATGCTGAATTCGTCCTTTACTTCAGCATTCAGCACTCAGCATTCAGCATTTCTTCCCCTATTCCCACTCAATCGTCGAAGGTGGTTTCGAGCTGATGTCGAAGACCACGCGGTTGATGCCTTTGACCTCGTTGACAATCCGCGACGAGATGGTCGCGAGCAGTTCGTGCGGGAGCCGCGCCCAGTCGGCCGTCATCCCGTCACGGCTGTCGACCGCGCGGATCGCAATCGTGTACTCATAGGTCCGCGCGTCTCCCATCACGCCAACGCTCTGCACCGGCAGCAGCACCGCGAAGGATTGCCAGAGGCGCCGGTACCACCCAGCGCGCTTTACCTCTTCGGCAACGATCGCGTCGGCGCGGCGCACCAGGTTCAGGCGCGACTCGGACACCTCGCCGAGGATGCGGACGGCGAGCCCGGGACCGGGGAACGGCTGCCGCCACACGAACTCGTCGTCGAGGCCGAGCTCCTTCCCGACTTCCCGGACCTCGTCCTTGAAGAGCAGACGCAGCGGCTCGACGAGGGTGAAGCGCATCCGCTCGGGCAGGCCGCCGACGTTGTGATGGCTCTTGATGACGTGCGATGGGCCAATCACCGACACGCTTTCGATGACGTCGGGATAGAGTGTGCCCTGGGCCAGGAAGTCGAAGCTCCCGAGCTTCGCCGCTTCGGCTTCAAAGACATCGATGAACGTCGCGCCGATGATCTTGCGCTTACGCTCGGGGTCGGTCACGCCCGCGAGGCGGTCGAGGAAGAGTCGCGCGGCGTCCACGAACACCAGCGGCAGGCGCAATCGCTCGAAGCGGCGTTGAATCTGTTCGGCTTCGTCGAGCCGCATGACGCCGTTGTCGACGAAGATGCACGTCAGCCGATCGCCAATGGCGCGGTGGATGAGCAGCGCCGCGACCGTCGAGTCGACGCCGCCGCTCAAGCCGCATACGACCCTGCCGTCGCCCACCTGCGCGCGGATTCTTGCCGTCGCTTCCTCGACAAACGACGCCATCGTCCAGTCGCCGGTACAGCCGCACACGTCGCAGGCGAAATTCCGCAGGATGTCGAGACCGCGATCGGTGTGCGCGACCTCCGGATGGAAAAGCAGCGCGTAGAGGCGTTGCGCCGGCGACGCCATCGCCGCGACCGGTGCGTTGGCGCTCGTGGCAGTGACGGTGAAGCCTGGCGGCGCGGCCGCGACGAAGTCGCCGTGGCTGGCCCAGACGCGCAGATCACTGGGAACCGTCGCGAAGAGCGGCGCGCCGGGCTCGATCTGGATGGTCGCCAGCCCGAACTCGCGATGCGGCGCCGGCGCGACGGCGCCACCCATCAGATCCGTCATCAACTGCATGCCGTAGCAGATGCCGAGCACCGGCACGCCGCTCTCGAGCACCGTGCGCTCGCAGCGCGGGGCGCCAGGTTCAGAGACGCTCTTCGGGCCACCAGACAAGATGATGCCGACGGGATTGCGCCGTGCAATCTCGGCGGGTGGAGTGTCGAACGGAAGAATCTCGGAGTAGACGGATAGTTCGCGAAGCCGGCGCGCGATCAGTTGAGTGAACTGCGAGCCGAAATCGAGGACGACGATGGTTTGATGCGTCACGTGTGGTGATGTGGAGGGAACTCGGCCGCCTCGGCAATCGAAGATCGCGCGAGGCGCCGATTTCAGAAGCTATTATAGAGTGTGGCTCGCGCGTGCACCACATTGATCCTTCCGGTGCTCCTGGCAGCGTCGATCGCCGGCGACCGGCGCGCGATCGCGCGCGCGGCATCGGCGCAGTCATTCCCGACGTCGGCAATCTGGACGATTGAAGTGTCGGCGCTCCCGGTTGCGCCGCCCGTCGCCTCGACCACTCGCCTGTTTGTCGCGCTGCAGTCTGGCGTCTCGGCGCGGCGCCTCGATACCGGCGCCGAGGTCTGGCAGGCGGCGCTCGAGGTTGTCGGGCCGCTGGCCGCCTCGGAGGACCGTCTCGTCGTTCCAGTCAAGGGCGAACTGCGCGTTCTCGAGGCATCGACGGGTGCGGTGGCGTGGACTGATCGCGGCGAACCCTTGACCGCGCCGCCGGTCGTCCACGGCGAGTTCCTGCTGGTCGCCTCTGCGGAACAGATCATCTGCTATCGCGTCGCCGACGGCGTCAGAGTCTGGAGTCGCGAGATCGGAAAGGTCGAGCAGCGACCCGCCGTCGACGGCACGCGCGTCTACGTCCCGGCAGCCGACGGCCGGGTGATTGCGCTCGAACTGACGACCGGCGAACCGGCCTGGGAGCGCGAAGTCGGGATCAACCCGACGGAGCCGCTGGTCTACGGAGGCCGCGTGTTCGTTGGCGCGGCGGCCAAGCGCTTTTGCAGCCTGAAAGCGCCGAGCGGTGAGGTCGACTGGTGCTTTCGGGTCGGTGCCGCAGTCGTCGGGCGTCCGGTGGCGGATGACGCGCACGTCTACTACGTCGCATTCGACAACCTGCTTCGCGCGCACGACCGGAAGAACGGCGCGTTTCGCTGGAAGAGAGATCTCCGCTACCGGCCGTCGGCCGGACCGTTGCTGGTCGGCGCGAGCGTGGCGGCGCCTGGAAGAGTGCCGCGCGTCCAGGTGTTCGATGCGCGCACCGGGTCACCGACGATTCAGCTGACCCTCGCCTCGTCGCTCGCGACGCTTCCCCTGCTGATTGAGCCGACCGGGGAGATGCCGGCGCGGATTGCAGCGGTGACTGGGGGCTTGCCGAAGGTGTGGACCGTCACGCTCGCCGGGCCGGCACCCGCCGACGCCTCGCCGATCCCCACGGCGCCGCTCACCGAGTTGCCGGGGCGGGCGATCCCGATTGGTTGGCCGCCTGCGTCTCCCGGACGGCTGCTCCCAGACGCCTGATCCCCTCTTCGATGCGATCGGGGGACGGCGCCGAAAACGACAACCGGATGAACTGACCGCCACTGCCGTTCACGAAAAACGCCTGACCCGCCACGTACACGACGCCGTGTTCGATCGCGCGCACGACCATCGCGTCGGTGTCGACGGGCGACGGGATCGAGGCCCAGAGGAAGAACCCGCCGCGCGGCTCGGGCCATGTGACCTCACCGCCAAATTCGCGCGTGAGCGCAGCCACCATCACGTCCCGCTTGTGGCGGTAGTGAGCGCGCAGTAACGGAGCCTGCCGATCGAGAATGCCGCGCCGGCAGGCCTCGTAGACGATCCGTTGGTCGAGTTCTCCGGTGCAGAGGTCGGAGGCCTGTTTGGCGATCTCGAGCTTGGCCGCGATTGGCGGAGGCGCGTCAATCCATGCCACGCGATACCCCGGGGCCAGCGTTTTCGAGAAGCTGCTGAGATACACCACTCGTCCCGATCGGTCGTCAGCACGGATCGGGCGGACGTCGGTTTCGCTGGCCGAGTCCTCGAAGTACAGATCCCGGTAGGGATCGTCTTCGACGAGGAGGACATCGCGGCGCTCGGCCCAATCGAGGAGCGCGGCGCGCTTGGTGCGGCTGATCAAAAGCCCGGTCGGGTTCTGAAAGTTGGGGACGAGATACAGAAGACGAGCCCGACGGCCCTCGCGCTGGAGGCGATCGTAGATCTCATCCAGTTCGACCAGGTCGACCCCGTCGGCATCCTGCCGGACGCCGACCAGATCGGCCTGAACGCTGCGAAACGCCGAGATCGCGCCGGTGTAGGTCGGGAGCTCGACGAGGATGACGTCGTGCGGATCGAGCAGTACCCGGGCGACCAGGTCGAGACCTTGCTGAGAGCCGGTCGTGACGAGCAGACGGTCGGGCGACGTCGGTGCGTCGCGCCGAGCCATGACGCCGGCAATCGTCTCGACGAGCGGACGATACCCGCGCGTTGGCCCATATTGCAGGACGGATCCATCGCGTCCCGACAGCAGCTCGTGCGCGATCTCCTGAAAATCCTGCCACGGAAAGGTCTCGGGCGCGGGAAAGCCGGGGGCGAACGACACAATGTCCCGGCCCTGCGCCGCCACTCCACCCATCTTCCGGATCGCCGACGCCTTCATGTGTCCGGCGGCGCGCGAGAAGAACGCGTCGTAGTTGATCATGCGAGACGTTTGTCGGAAATGGCGGTCAGGGCATTGCCGCCGAGATAGTGACGATATTGCGTGAGGTAGGCGCCGAGCGCCGTGAGCGCCAGATACTGGAACACGGCGCCGCGCACGAGCCAGGCGGCAATCTGCAGCGGCATGACGGCGACGGCGACGATCGGCACGAAGCCGATGAGGCCCAGTCCAGCCGTCGCGAGGATGGACGCAGCCGTCGCCAGCAGCACCAGCAGCAGCACGACTCCGAAGATACCGGCGATCTCTCGGACGCTCGAGCGCAGAAAGCGCACGACTCTCCCGAGCGCAGTCCGCAGCCCGACATCGTCGACGGCCATGACGACCTGGGTGATCAGATAGAGAAAATTCACGAGCGTAACCCACACGATCACCGCGCTCGAGGCGGCGGCGGCAATCACCGTCCACCACAACAACACGCCGACGTTGTCAGCCACGGCGTACACGCCGAAAAGCAGTCCGAAATACGCCGCGGCAGTGATCGCGTAGACCATGAGCAGTCCCAATCCCAGCTTGATATACCGCCCGCCCAAACGACGACAGCCGTTGAGGAACGGGTCGATGCCCGTGCTGTTGGCGCGGCGAAGCATCTGCAGTCGTAGCGGCGGCCGCTCGATCGCGCCGGCTCGCCCGTCAGAGTCGACCAGCACCGCGACCGTTCCGCCCTTGACGACGAAGGTCAGGAGGGATCCGCCGATCAAGACCAGCAGGAAGGCCAGTGCGACGGAGGTGAGCGCCGCGGGATTGGCGCGGAGCGCCGAGAACACCGCCGCGAGAATCTCTCGAACGTCGCCGCGAAGCAGGTCTTCGACGTTGGCGTCGAGCAACAGCACGACCAGAAAGATGCCGCCGACGACCGGCACACCAAGGATCACCTTCAGCGTTGACTCGACGACGAACTGCACCACGACGAGTGGCCAGTTGGCGGCAGCGATGAGCGCGCCGCGCTTGAGGGCCGTCTTGAGTGCCGGCGCAGGAGACATCGACAAGGACAGTTTACCTTTGCGGTATCCTGCTTGACGAGTGGCTCTGCCCTTTCCTCGCGGTCGGATCTTGCAACAACGCGTGAGCTGGCGCCGATTGCTAAGCGCTGGCCTCCTGGCGGCGGCCGTGACCGGGCTGTCCGGACTCGCCATCGAACGCTGGTGGCTGGGCGCGAGCGACGCCGCTGCCGCCGCTCGGGTCGAGTCGCTCGTCCGCCGCGAGTTCGACGGGATGACGGCGGCGCTGACCGCGGTTGCGACCCGGATCGCGAGCGATCCCGCCGCGCGCGATCAAGCCGCGCAACCTGAATCTACGCGCCTGCTCTTCGACCTGGTGGCCAACGCCCGGCTCGCCAGTCCGCACCCCGACGACATCGCGGTGACGGTCTACGACGCGGTGCTAAGCGAGGCGCGTGCCTGGAGCGGGCGGCCGTCCGACATTCCAGGCGATCGCGTGGTCGGGCCGCAGCAGCTGTTTCTGACGCGCACGGCGCTCGGCCTCAGACTCGTGCTCGTCCAGCCGATTGTCGGAACCGAAGGCGACACCAGCGGCAGCCGGCTCGGCGCCGTCGGCGCTGAGCACGTGCTGTCGCGAGCACCGGCTGGCGCCGCGATCGCGCCTGCCGAGGATTCGCTGCCGACCTCGATCGCGCCCGTCTCCTTGCGTATCGAAGGCGCGGGCGACAAGGCCCGCGACGGCGCGTTTCTACTTCGCACGCCCACCGGGGGGCCGCTCGTCGAAGGTTACGTCGCGCCGGCCGACCTGCAGAAGGCGCGCGCCGAATGGCGTCGATCCGTTCTCGGCTGGGTGATCGTGGTCCTCGGTGTGACCCAGTTGCTGCTGATTGGTCCGTTGCTCGACGCGCGGAGCCACACCGGCGCGCCGGCCACGGCGGTTGCGGCAACCCTCGGCGGTAGCGTGTTGCTGGCGGGTGGTGCGGCGGCCGTCTGGTGGGGGATCACCTGGTCGGCAGGCGGGCGCTCAGGACTTCCGCTGAACTTGTCGTTCAGCAGCATCAGCCTCGCCGCGCTGGCCGCGCTCTGGGCCTCACCCGCGACCCTGCTCCACACAGCCGTCCACTCGCGTCGCGCTCCGGGCGACGGGCTCGTGCGCTTCGTTCTGCTCAATCTTCTGGCCGGCGCCGTGATGGCGGGCCTCCTGCTCGTCTTCGCTCGCGTTCTGGCGATCGCGGTCGATCCCGCCACCGTCGATGTTCGACATTTTTCTCTCTATCCCTGGAACGGCGCGCGATTGCTGCGGCTGGCCGGCATGCTCGCGTTGCAGGTGGCGGCGCTCTGGACGGCGACGCTCGTCCTGATTGCCGTCCGCGGCGTCTGGCGGCTGCCATCGCGAACGTTCGGCGTCCGCCTGGCGCTGCTGGCGATGTGGGTGACCCCGACTGTCGTGGCCGGTTTCATCGCCGCGAGGGCCGGGTCGCTCCTGCCAGTCGTCGGGCTGTTCCTGTCGGCGATTGCCTGCGCCGTGGCCGCATTCCTGGCGCGACGCGTCCTCGTCTGGTATCGCCACGCGACCATCGCGGCGCGGATCTTTGGCCTCTTTGCCACGTTCCTCGTGCCGGCGGTGCTGCTCTACCCGGCGCTCAACTTCTTTGCCGAGCTCGCGATCCAGCGGCTCATCACCAGTTATGCGGTTGAGGCCCAGAACCACTCCTCGACGCTCCTCGACCGGTTGAAGGAAGCGCAACGTGAGATTGACGCCCTCACCGGACTGGCCGGACTCGTCAGCGAGTCGGATTGCTCCGCGCCGCCGGATCCCAAGAACGCGTTCTTCGTCTGGAGCCAGACGGTCTTCGCGCGCAATCGGCTGACGTCGGCGGTCGAGCTGTACGACCGCCGGTGCCCGCAGGTCACGAGCCGATTTGCCCTGAACCTTCCCGAATACACCGGCAGCGGCCGGCAGCCGCAAGCGGTCTCGTCCTGTCAGTGGGACGTCTTCGGCGAGCCGCTGCCAATCGGTTCGCAGAAACGGCTCGTGCTGCACGCCGAGCGCGGCATCTGCGAAAGGAGCGGCGACGGCACGCGGTCGGTCGGCACGATCGTCCTCCATTTGGCAGTGGATGATTACCGAACGCTGCCCTTCATCACCTCGCAGAGCCCGTACTTCGAGCTCTTCCGGCCCAGTCAGAACGAGGCCGCTCGTGAAGCGGCGCCAGGCAACGACGTCCACGTCGCCGTCTACGGGTGGGGTCTCGAACCCGTCTACACTTCGGGCCTCTCAGCCTGGCCGATCACCGAAGCGCTCTTTCTCCGCATCTACGATCCAGATCGGCGGCCGTTCTGGCAGGTGATTCCGCTCGGCGCGGAGACGTATCAGGTCTACTTCACCAACGATCGCGCGCGCATCTATGCCATCGGGTATCCGATGCTGACGCTGTTCGACCACCTGGTCCACCTGGCCGAGGTGAGTACGCTCGCGAGCGCAGCGTTTATCCTCGTGCTGTTCGGTACCGCGGTCTTTACCAGGTTCAGCCGCGAGCGGCCGCGCGTCGGCCGCGCGCTCCTCCGCGAGATTCGCGCCAGCTTTTATCGGAAACTGTTTTTGGCCTTCGTCCTCGCGTCGATTATCCCGGTCCTGATTCTCGCGCTCGTGATCCGCGCGTATTTCGCGGATCTGCTGCGCAGGGATATTCAGGCGGAGGCGGCGAGGACGGCCACGGTGGCTCAGCGCGTCATCGAGGAGTCGGACGCGCTCTTGAACCGCGGCCCGGACGGGCTCGAGCCGCTGAACGACGACGTGATGGTTTGGATCAGCCAGGTCATCGACCAGGACGTCAACATTTTCGAGGGTGCGAAGCTGCTCGCGACGAGCGAGCGCGACCTGTTCTCTTCGGGCCTCCTCCCCACACGCACGCCCGAAGATGTCTACCGAGCGATCGTGCTGCAGCGGCTGCCGAGCTTTGTCGACGTGGACCAGCTCGGCGCGACGCCCTACCTCATCGCGGCCACGCCGGTGCGCGCCGGCGAGCGCGAAGGGATCCTGACCGTGCCTGCGGCGCTGCGGCAGCGAGACATCGAGCGGGAAATCGACGACCTCGATCGCGGCGTCCATCTCGCCGTTCTCTGTTTCATCCTCCTCGGCGCCGCCATCGGCCTGTCCCTCGCCGAGCGCATTGCCGACCCGATCCGGCGCCTGACCCGAGCGACGCAGCGCATTAGCACCGGCGATTTCGACGCCCGCATTGCCGTGCGATCGGTCGACGAGCTGCGCCGCCTGGTGGACGCGTTCAACAGCATGGCTGGCGAGCTCAAGGCTCAGCGCATCGAGCTCGAGCGCACGCACCGGCTCGAGGCGTGGGCCGAGATGGCGAGGCAGGTCGCCCATGAGATCAAGAACCCGCTCACACCGATTCAGCTGTCCGCAGAGCATCTTCTGCGCGTACACGCCGACGAGGGGCGGCCACTCGGTGCGGTCGTCGAAGGCTGCATCCACACCATCCTCGGCCAGGTGCGACTGCTGCGGCAAATAGCCTCGGAGTTCTCGAGCTTTGCGTCGTCGCCGCAAGTCAAGCTGGGACAGGTCGCAGTGCCGGAGCTCCTCTCCGAAATCCTCGAGCCATACAGGTCAGGGCTGGCCGGACGGATCGAAATCAGGAGCGGGGTCAACGCGCCGCTGCCAGAGGTGCTCGTCGACCGGACGCTCGTTCTGCGCGCGCTCGCCAATGTCGTGGAGAACGCGCTGCACGCCATGCCAGGTCAAGGTGAGCTCAATGTCAGCGCAGCAGTCGAAGCGGACTCGGTCGTCGTCACCGTCCGCGACACGGGTGTGGGGATGGACGAAGAAGCGCTGGCGCGAGTCTTCGAACCCTACTTCTCGACCAAGACGTCGGGGACCGGTCTCGGCCTCCCGATCGCGCGCCGCAATGTGGAGTTGAGCGGCGGCTCAATTGAAGTGGAGAGCCGGAAGGGTCAGGGAACGACGGTCAAGGTTCGCCTGCCGGTAGCGCGGGCGACTTCCGGTTCCGAATCCTCGAGTACGCCAGTCCGATGAAGGCGGACGCGAGGTAGGTGTACGCCAGCACGACCAGCGCCAGCCGCGGATGCGTGGCGATGAGCGCGAGGCCGACCGCGGCGAGGAACAGCACGACATACGAGCGGCGCCAGCCGACGTCGATCGCCTTGATGCTCCTGAAGCGGAACGTACTCACCATCAGAAATGCCGGCACCAGCACCATGGCCAGCGCCGGCAGGGCCGTTTCGCGTTCCTGCAGGCCGTACGGATACAGGTAGACCGTCGCGGCGATCACGCCGGCTGCCGGCGGGCTGGGCATCCCGACGAAGTAGCGCTTGTCGGTGGCCGTGCCGGTTTGGATATTGAATCGCGCCAATCGCATTGCCGTTGCCGTGACGTAAATGAATCCCGCGGCCCACCCGAGTCGCTTCAACGGCCAGAGACCCCAGGTGAACGCGAGCACGGCCGGCGCCAGACCGAACGAGACCATGTCGGCGAGCGAGTCCAGCTGAACGCCAAACGCTGTGGACGAGTTCGTCAGGCGCGCGAAAAAGCCGTCGAGCGTGTCGAGGATCATCGCGACGCCGATGAAGAGCGCCGCCGTATCGAAGTCCGCTCGCGTCGAGTAGACAATGCACGCGTAGCCGCAGAAAAGGTTGGCGACGGTAAACAGCGACGGAAGGAGATAGACGCCGCGCCTGAAGCGATGTGGCCGATCTTCCCGGCGCCGGCGAAGCGGGCGAAGCGGGAGGCTAGGCAGCATCGTTCCCCCTAAGGCAGGCGAGCACGGTTTCTCCGCCAACGACGGTCTGGCCGACGCCGACCTTGAGCGCGACACCGGGCGGCAGGAAGACGTCCATCCGCGAGCCGAATTTCATCAGGCCAATCCGTTCTCCGAGGCGGACTCGTTGCCCTTCCTCGACCCTGCATACGATGCGCCTCGCCAGGATACCGACGACCTGCCGGAAAACGACCGGAGTTCCGTTCGCGTCGACCCAAATTTCGTTGAGCTCATTCTCGTTGGCGCGGGCGTCGTAGGCAGGAAGGAAGCGCCCGGGTCGGTACTCGACTCGGGTGATGCGACCTTCAACGGGCGATCGGTTGATGTGGACGTCGAGCGGCGAGAGGAAGATCGCCACCTGGGTCCACGCGCCCGGCGGAGCCGAACCCTCTTCGGCTGGTCCCGCGATCATGACGCGGCCGTCTGCCGGAGACACGACCAGATGATCCCCTGAGGGAACGACTCGTTCCGGATCGCGGAAGAAATACGCGAGGAACCCTCCAAGCAGCGCCAACGAGGCGGCCAGGCCGTATCGACGGGCCGCGGCGAATCCAGCGGCCGGGACGACGGCGGCAGCGACGAAAGGAAAACCGGCGCGATCGATTCTCATCGAGTCAGTGAGGGGGAATGCTATCCGAGGTGGCGAGGAAACAGCAAAAGAGCCAGATCGGGACACTACTCCCGTTGAAGATTCTGGCTCGAAAGTCTCGCCGTGGAAACTTCGGTCGAGATCGAAGCTCAGCTGCGGGCGGCCTGCGCGGCGTTGGTGCCGAGGCGATGCCTGCGCAGAATCAACTCCATCTGATCCTTGAGTTGCAGCTTTCGCTTCTTGAGGGTGGTTTCTTCGACTTGCTCGGGTTCGGAGAGGTAGTGCCGGGCGGTCAGGTCGTGAATCTTTTCGTCGAGGTCGTGATGCTGCGTTGCTAGTTGGCGGTACTCCTCGTCGCTCTGCAGCAGCTTGCGCTTCAGCTCTTCGAAGTCTGTCGGCATTTCCGCCTCCTTTTCCAGTAGGAAGGACTCAGGGGGTGCCTAGTTATGGCCGTTCATGACGGCAAGGTAACACAGGTGTCGACGGGGCGCAATTCTGAATTCTGAAGGCTGAATGCTGAAGTAAATGCTGAACTTTTTCCTTCACTTCAGCATTCAGCACTCAACATTCAGCATTGCAAGCGAAAGTACCAAGGCGTCTTCTTCGGGATGCGAATAGTAACTGCGACGGACCGCGGCGACAGTGAAGCCGAGGCTTTCGTAGAGGCGCTGTGCGGGCAGGTTCGAGCGGCGAACTTCAAGGTACGTGCGACGAGCGCCCTGGGCGGCCGCGTCGGCAAGGAGGCGCGTCATCAACGCCGTTGCCAGCCCTTGCCGCCTGAGCCTGGCGTCGACTGCGATGGTGTTGATGTGCAGTTCGTCGTAGACGAGCCAGCAGGCACAGAACGCCGCGACCCGATACTCCGGCAATCGAACGACATAGACGCGCGCCACATCGGACTGACGCAGCTCGCGTTCGAGCATCTCCCTGGTCCACGGGTTGGTGAAGGTATCGGCTTCGAGCGCCGCAACCGCGTCGAGATCGGCGTCATCCGAGATCCGCTCGATGATGAGCCTGGATGAGTCCGGGGCCGTCATTTGCTCTGCCGCGACCGGGCGAGCTCGGCGTCCGGCCGTCGAATGTAGATCGGCACGACCGCGTGCGGTGGCACCGCGCGCGCGGGCGAGGCGGCGGCAAGCTTGCCGATGATGCCGGCAATCGGTGGCGTCGTCAGGACCTGGGCGCGTCCGCCGAGCCGCTCGCGGATCGCGGCCTCGTATCGAACAACCCCGTCGCCGATGATCCGCACCCCTTCGCCCCGGAGCGCGTCTTCCCACAGTTCGAGCGTACGGATCGGCGCGAGCGACGACGGTTCTATCAGTAGGCGTGTGCCTGAACTGTCGTACAGAGCCGCGAAGACTTCGCCGCGCTGCGCGTCGATCCATGCCGCGACCGGCGCGCTGCCGCTCCCGGCGGCCGCGGCGAGCGCGTCGAGAGCCGAGATCGGAACGATCTTACGGCCTGTCGACATCGCCAGCCCCTGCATGGCGGCGATGCCGACCCGCAATCCGGTGAACGAGCCAGGACCGGCCGCCACCGCCAGGAGGTCGATGCCGTCGAGCTCCACCGACGCGGCTTCGAGAATGCGCATGAGATCTCGTGGCAACCGCTCGCCGTGCGTGCGAGAGCCGTCGCCGACGATCTCGCACAACAGCTCGCCGTCGGAGACGACAGCGACGCTCCCGGAACGAGTGGTGGTGTCGAGCGCGAGGACTAACACGTGTCGGCTCAATGTTATACTCGCCCACAGGTACTCCACCACCGACCCGCGCACGAGCGATGTCCTCCCCTGCCTTTCTGGAACCTGCCGGCGCGACCCCGGCGATGCGTCAGTATTTCGACGCCAAGCGTCAGTACCGCGACGCCATCGTCTTTTTCCGGATGGGTGATTTCTACGAGATGTTCTACGAGGACGCGCTGACGGCGGCGCGCGCGCTCGAGTTGACGCTCACCTCTCGCTCGAAGGACTCGAGCGGCGGCGCGATTCCGATGTGCGGTGTGCCGTTCCATGCCGCCGACGGCTACATTGCGCGGCTCGTCAAAAAGGGATTTCGCGTCGCCGTCTGCGAGCAGGTCGAGGATCCGCGGAAGGCGAAGGGCCTCGTTCGTCGAGAGGTCGTGCGCGTCGTCTCGCCTGGCACGCTGACCGACGCTGGCTATCTCGAGGCCCGGGAGCCCGCCTTTTTGATGGCGATCGCGCCGCTCGCAGAGGCCAGAGGCTGGGGCGTCGCGCTGCTCGATGTATCGACCGGCGAATTCACGTCGGCGGAGTATCACGGCGCAGAAGGTCGCCAGGCACTCGCCGACGAGCTGGCCATTCTCCAGCCGCGCGAAATCATCGCGCCCGAAGGCGATCAAGACGCGGCCGCGCTGGTCGCCGAGGTTCGCTTGAACGCGCGGGTGACCTATGCTCCGCCGTGGACGTTCGATCAGGAGTCGGCGCGGCAAACCTTGCTCGAACAGCTCCGCGCCCAGAGCCTCGCCGGCTTCGGCCTCGAGGAACGTCCGGCCGCGGTGCGCGCCGCCGGTGCGCTCGTCCACTATCTTCGCGACACGCAGAAGGCTGATCTGGCGCACGTCCGCGAGATCGCGTTTCGCGCCGGCGCCGACTGCCTGGTCGTCGATGCCACCACGCTGCGCAATCTCGAGGTCCTCGAAGCCGTCGACGGCGGCCCGACCGGTTCGCTCCTGGTCGAAATCGATCGGACGATGACCTCGATGGGAGGACGGCTCCTCCGCGCCTGGCTGCTCAGGCCGCTCGTCGCGCTCGAACGGATTCAGGATCGGCTCGACGCCGTCGAAGAGCTGGCCTTTCGATCGACCGAACGGGCCAAGTTGCGCGAGACACTCAAGACGATTCATGACGTCGAGCGGCTCGTCGCTCGCGCCTCGCTCGGGATCGCCGGACCACGCGATCTGGTGGCGCTGCGGCAGTCGATTGCGACTGTGCCGCGGGTGCGGATGCTCCTGAGCGATCTGCAGTCGCCGCTCATCCGGAGCCTGGTCGCCGAGCTCGACGATCTCGCGGAGCTTCGCGACGAGCTGGATCGCACGCTCCTCGACGAGCCCCCGGCGGTCGCCCGCGACGGCAGCCTGATTCGCGACGGCCTCGACGCTGAGCTCGACGATCTGCGAAGCGTCAGCCGATCCGGCAAGCAGCATATCGCCGCCATGGAAGACGCCGAGCGGACGCGAACCGGAATTGCGTCGCTCAAGATCCGCTACAACCGGGTCTTTGGCTACTACATCGAGATTTCGAAGTCGAACCTCGCGAGCGTCCCTCCCGACTATCACCGCAAACAAACGATCGCCGGCGGCGAGCGCTTCATCACGCCGGCGCTCAAGGACTATGAAGAGAAGGTCCTCGGCGCTGACGAACGCTGCCTCGAGCTCGAGATTGCGATCTTCGAACGGCTTCGCGCGCGCGTCGCCGGCGAAGCGCCGCGCATCCAGGACACGGCGAGAGGACTGGCGTCGCTCGACGTGCTCGCCGCGCTGGCAGAGACGGCGGCGGCCGGCAACTATACCAAGCCGATGATGCATGCCGGCGACGATCTCGTGGCCGTCGACGTGCGCCATCCCGTGGTCGAACATCACGTGCCGGAGGCCTTCGTGCCGAACGACGTGACGCTCGATGGATCGACGCGGCAGTTGATTGTCCTGACCGGACCAAACATGGGCGGCAAGTCGACCTACCTCCGGCAAACGGCGCTCCTCTGCCTGATGGCGCAGGCCGGGTCGTTCGTGCCAGCGCGCAGCGCCAAGCTGCCGGTCGTCGATCGCATCTTCGCGCGCGTCGGCGCGTCGGACAACATCGCCCGCGGCCAGTCGACCTTCATGGTCGAGATGCAGGAGACCGCCAACATCCTGCACAGCGCCACGTCGCGAAGCCTGCTCATCCTCGATGAAATCGGCCGCGGCACGTCGACGTTCGACGGACTGAGCCTGGCGTGGGCGGTCGCCGAGCATCTGGCGTCGAACCCGCGCGCCCGTCCCAAGACGATCTTCGCCACGCACTATCACGAGCTGACCGACCTGGCCGACGCGCTGCCGAACGTCACCAATTGCCACGTCGTCGTGCGCGAGTGGCAGGACGACATCGTGTTTCTTCGCAAGGTGGTGCCGGGACGCTCCGATCGGAGCTACGGCATTCAGGTGGCGCGCCTCGCCGGGCTGCCTCCGCCGGTCGTGGCGCGGGCCCGCGAGATCCTCAACGGGCTCGAGCGCGATGAGCTGTCGCGCGGCGGCCGTCCCTCATTGACGACGGAGGGGAACGCTGTCGAGAGCGACGTCAGTCGTCAACTCGGTCTCTTCCAGGCGCCCGTGGCTTCCGAGGATCCGCTACAGCGACGCCTCAAGTCGCTCGACGTCGACAACCTGACGCCATTGCAGGCGCTGTCGCTCCTCGCCGAATTGAAGCGCGAGGCCGGCGGATGAGGCGCCGCGCCGCGGCTTTCTGTTTGCTTGGTTCGATCGCCGTGCTCGCCGGACCATCGGCGCGCGCGCGCGTCCGACCAGCCGCGAGGAGCGCCCAGGAGGCCGGACGCGCTCGATGACGCGGCGGTTTGCGCTCCTCATCACCCTTGCGATTGTTGCGGCCGCCGTTCCTTCCCGCGCCTCCGCATCCGGACGGTACCGATCCACGACTTCGCTTTCAGACGATTTCGACGACCCGCTTCGACATTCACTATCACCAGGGTGAGGAGCCGCAGGCCCGTCGCCTGGCGCGCCTCGCCGAGATCGTCGCGGCCGAGCTCGATGCGACGCTCGGCCCGCCATCGGGGCGCGTGCAGGTTATCCTCGTCGATCAGAGCGACCTGTCGAACGGGTGGGCCACGCCGCTGCCGTTCAACACCATCGAGATCGCCGTCGCCTCCCCGCCGGGCTCGAGCTTGATCGGGAATACCGATGACTGGCTGCGCCTGGTGTTCGTGCACGAATACACGCACGTCGTGCACCTCAGTCGAGGCCGAGGCTGGATTGGAGGGTTGCGGCGCGTCTTCGGCCGGATGCCGCTGCTCTACCCCAACCTCTATCTGCCGCTGTGGCAGATCGAAGGTCTCGCCGTGCATGAAGAAAGCGCGCTGACCGGACAGGGACGCGTGCCGGACCGAAATTTTCGCGCAATCGCCGACGTCGCGTCGGCGGAGTCCAGGTTTGAGCCGATCGATCGCGCGAACGGCGGTCTTGTCGACTGGCCATCAGGCCAGGCGCAGTACGTCTATGGGGCCTACTTTCACGAGTTCCTGGTCGCTCGCTACGGCGAGGCCTCGTTGCGGCTGCTGACGGACTCGACGGCGGGTCGCGTTCCGTATTTTGGTTCGCGCGCCTTCAAGAAAATCTTCAAGCGCTCGCTGGGCGATCTGTGGCGCGAGTTCGAAGCCGCCTCGCGCGAGCCGGTCGCCGCCGCCAGCGTGAGAGTGAAGCGACTCACCGAGGACGGCTTCGGGGTCGCTGGACCGCGGCTTGCTCCCGACGGCCGCTTGTACTACTCGGTCGTGAACCCCAACGGCTTTCCGGCGCTGCTCGTCCGCGAGCCAGGCGCCTCGGAGTCGCGAAAGGTCACCAATCGATACCTCGGTACGAATCTTGGGTTTGCAGGATCCGAGATTGTCTTCGATCAGATGGAGATCGAACATCAGGTCGGACTCCAGTCGGATCTCTACGCCGTCGCCGTGAGCGGCGGTCATTCGCGTCGACTGACGCACGGCGCGCGCGCGGCCGATCCGGACGTCTCGCCCGACGGCCGTGTGATTGTGTGCACGACTCAGCAGGTCGATCGACGCGCACTCGCGCTGCTCGATGTCACGACCGCTTCAACTCGGCCGGTGCCCACTCCGCTCGTCTCGCAGGCGGGCATCCATTTCTTTTCGCCGCGGTGGTCCCCCGACGGTCGATGGATTGCAGCCGAGCGGACCACGATGGAGAGCCGATCGGAGGTGGTGCTGATCGATCCCGCTGCCAAGCTCGTGGCGCGGACGGTGGCGTCGTCTCCCGGCAGCCGCAGCGTCTCGCCGGCGTGGGCCGCCGATGGTCGTCTGTTTTTTGCGTCAGACCGGGACGGTGACGGCTTTCGGATTTTTGTGACGGAGATCGAAACGGGCGCGACATCGAGGCTGGAGGACTCGGGCGCCAACGCGACTTCGCCCGAGCCGTCGCGCGATGGCCTCACACTCGTGTTCGTGGGGTTGACCCCAGGTGGCCACGACCTGTTTTCGGTGCCGCTGGAGTCGGCGCGCTGGACACCGGTTGGCCCCGCGGCGGCGGAGACCCGCGCGCCGGTGCGCGTCGAAGCCGCTTCCGCGGCGCCGCCGGCCGTCGCGTCTGCGTCCTATTCACCCCTTCGCACGATCGCGCCTCGCTTCTGGACCCCGACGCTCGAATCCGATCAGGACGAGCTCGTCATCGGTGCGGCGACAGGTGGGACCGACGCGCTCGGCCGGCATGTCTACGCGGCAGAAGTCGGTTGGGCAACCGAGCGGAGACGGCCCGACTGGCAGGTTGCCTACGCGTACGATCGCTGGCGGCCAACGCTGTTTGCCAACGTCGCCGAAGACACAGACCCATGGCGAAACGGCGAGATACGCACGCGCGAAGGCAACGCCGGTATTCTCTACCCGTTCCGGCGGGTGCGATGGTCCCAGTCGATCCTTGGCGCCTTCCACTCGTCGGTCGAGCAGTTCTCCTGCGCCTGCGACGACGACCCCGCCGCGCGTGTCACTCGCCGCTCCCTGCGCGCAGGCTGGCTCGTCGACGACTCGCGATCCTATGGCTATTCCATCAGCCGCGAGGATGGCTGGAACGCCACGCTCACGTCAGAGTTCACACGTGAGGCGCTCGGGGCCGACGACAACGGTGACGCGGCGACACTTGATCTTCGGGGCTACCTCCCCGTCATTCCTCGACATGCGGTCGTCGCGGCGAGAGTCGCTGGCGCGGCGTCGTGGGGCGACCTCGTCGTCCGCAGGCAGTTCAGCGCCTCGGGCAGCGGTCCCCAACTTCTCGGATTCGACTTCGGCTCGGACGCTATCGGACTCCTGCGCGGCCTTAGCGAGGACGCCATCGTCGGAACGCGCGCGGCTGTCGTGAACGTGGACTACCGGTTTCCGTTGCTGCAGATTGAGCGGGGCGTTGGGACGTGGCCGGCCTTCGCGCGCGTCCTTCACGGTGCTGTGTTCGTCGACACGGGGCACGCGTGGGACAGCATGTTCCGGCGCTCTGAGGTGACGGTCTCGCTCGGCGGCGAACTTTCGCTCGACGCTGTCCTTGGGTACGTCCTGCCGCTGACGTTTACGGCTGGCGGTGCCTGGGTGTCCCACGACCGGGGGGTTGTTGGGTTCGCCAGGATCGGGAGGGCGTTCTAGACAGCTTCCAGCTTCCAGCTTCCAGCTTCCAGCTTCCAGCTTCAAGAAACTCCGCGAATCCAAAGGACCCCGACCCGAGCTTGAAGGTTGCAAGCAAGTCGATCCCGATACCGTGAGCCGGGCTGGCAGCTGGAAGCTGGAAGCCGGAAGCTGTATACGAGGTATACTGTCGCCGCCATGGCGACTCAGGACCTCTATGGCCAGGCCGTTCGGGCGCTCGACCAGGGCCGCGGCGCGGATGCGACGACCCTGCTCGTTCGGGTACTGAAGCGGCCGGGGCTGGGGCGCGAGGAGCAGATTCAGATCCGGTGCGCCCTGGCCGAGGCCTGGCTGCTCCAGGACGACATCCGCCAGGCGACCGAGGCCTTGGGGCGTCCGCCCGAGGCGCGTGAGCGACTCGACCCGGCCCGTCTTTCCGATCTCTGGCGAATGCACGGCCGTCTCGCAGCGGCGCGCGGCGAGCCGTCCCGCGGCATTGCCTTCCTCACCAAAGCGCGTCAGGCCGCCGAACGCGCGCACGACTCACGAGCCATCGGGCTCGCCCACTTCGAATTGGGCCTGTGCTATCGCCAGGTCGGCGACACGGCTATTGTCCGCGAGCACTTGACGCAGGCGGCTTCGGCCCTGCACGCCGTCGGCGACCGGCGCCACCTGGCGATGGTGCATTCGCTCTCGGGCGTCACGCTTGCCCAGGAAGGTCGCCTCGACGAAGCCATGGCAGCGCTCGGGCAGGCGGAGCGTCTGGCAGTACTCGTCGAAGCCGGGGACGTGCTGGCGACCGTCTGTGGCAACCAGGCGAACGTCGCCCTGATGCAGCACCGGCACGACCAGGCGTTGACGCTGGCCGAGCGCAGCGTGGAATTGCAGCAGGAGGGCGGGACGCCTCACGGCCTGGGTGTGGCGCTCGCCTCGCTCGGACAGATTTGCGTCCGCCTCGGCAGCCTCAATCGCGCAGAAGAGGCGCTCAACCGTGCCCTCGACGTGCGCAGCCCCCTGCAATTCATGCGGGAGACGACCGGCGCGGTCTTCGACTCGCTGGCGCAAATCCATCTGATCCGCGGCCAGCACGAGGAAGCCGATCGGTGCCTCTTGAAGGCGCGCGAAGCCTACGGCGAGTACGGATCGCAAACCGCCCGTTGGTATCAATGGTCGCTGCTGGTCCTGCAGGCGCGTGTGGCGTTGCGACGGGGCCAGCCAGGTCCGGCAGTCGCCCTCGCATCCGACGTGGCGAAGTCGGTCGACGCGCCGCCCGGATACGTGCTGCAAGCCGAGCTCATTGCGGTTGAGGCGCTGCTCGCGTCGAATCTCGTCGAAGAGGCGCAGCGCAGGCTGGACGCCGTGGCAGGTCGGATCAGCCCCACCGCGATGAGCGGCACCTGGGGCGAATTTCTGCGCTTGCGCGGACGGCTCAATCGGAGTGCCGGCCGATCGACGGAGGCGTATCACGACCTCGGCCAGAGCGTCAGCGTGTTCGAGTTGCTGGGCGAGCGGCACCAGGCCGGTTTGAGCTATCTCGAGCTCGGTCGCCTGGCGGCCTCGGCTGGTGCACGATCGAGAGCGACGCGGTACTTGACCGATGCCGTGTCGATCTTCGAGGCGCTTGGCGCGGCTCCCGACCTGGCCGAGGCGCGGCAGGCGCTGGCTGAGACGCCGGCTGCGACGACGGGCGGCTATGTCGGCGTGCAAATGGACGGCGAAGACGCGCTCGTCCGGCGAATCGTTGATGCGGCGGTCATGCCGGCCCTTCTCGCTCGCGAGGGGGCGACCGCACTCCTCGAAGCCTGCGATGCGCAGGCGGCCATCGTCTTCGTCCACGCCTCCTCAGGCCAGGTCAGGGTCGCGGCTTCCGCGGGATGCGACCCGTCCCGGGCCCGGGAATTGTCGATTGAGGCCACGCGGTCGCTGGCCGCGCGGGCCACTTCCGCGGCCCCCATCGAGCCTCTTGGCCGGGACGCCGACGGCCCGCGGTTCGCGCTCGTCTCGAGCCCCCGGCCGTTCCCTGGAAGCACCCGCCAACGCTTTCGGACGCTCTGCGCGGTCCTGAGGCAGGGATTCGATCTTTGCGCGGCCCGCGATCGTCCGGCGGAGGCGGCCGGGGGCGCCCTCGAGCGACCGCTCGAGCCCCTCCTCCCCGGTTTCGTGTGCGCCAGTACCGCGATGCATCGCGTGACCGAACAGATCCAGCGTATGCAGGGCAACGATCTGACGGTCCTCATCACTGGCGAAAGCGGGACCGGCAAGGATCTCGTCGCGAGGGCCATTCACGCCGGCTCGCCGCGGCGCGGCAACATGTTTTTGCCGTACAACTGCACGAGCGCGACGCGCGAGCTCGCCGACAGCCAGCTCTTTGGCCACCGCCGTGGCAGCTTTACGGGTGCGATTGCCGACCAGCCGGGCGTCCTGCGCACGGCGCTAGGGGGGACGCTTTTCCTCGACGAAATCGGCGATCTTCCACTCGACGTGCAGCCCAAACTGCTGCGTTTTCTCGAGCAGGGCGAAGTCCTGCCAGTCGGCGACACGCGGCCGCAGCGCGTCGACGTCCGTGTGGTCGCCGCGACCAATGCAGACCTCGAGCAGCGCGTGGCAGAGGGCAAGTTCCGGGAGGATCTCTTCTACCGCCTGAGCGTGATCGGCATCCACGTTCCGCCGCTGCGCGATCGTCGCGAGGAGATTCCGCACCTGAGTATGTTCTTCCTTCGGGACGCCTCCGAACGGCTCGGCAAGCCCGGTGTTCGCCTGGGCGCTGAGACCCTCGACCTCTTCGATGCTTTCGCCTGGCCCGGCAATGTGCGGCAACTCCGGAACGAAGTCCAACGCGCAGTCGCGATGGCCCTGCCGGGCGGGCTCATCACTCCCGATCTCCTCTCGCCAGTATTTGCGACGGCAGTGGACAAGCACACGGAGGGCTCGCCGCGGATCCACGGACGTCGAACCAGCCTGGCGTCGGCCGTCGAGTCCCTCGAGCGTGAAATGATTGAAGGGGCGCTCGAACGTGCCGACGGCAATATCTCTGAAACGGCGCGCTTTCTCGGGCTGACTCGGCGTGGTCTGTACCTCAAGATGCAGCGGCTCGGAGTGAGCGCTGCCCGCGTGTAGACGAACCGCACACGACGGCGTGGGCCGCCGCCAGCATACCAAGTATCCAGCGTCCCACGCGGTTTGGCTACTAAGTAGCCACAGCGAGGACTTCGTAGATCAAACGTATTTCTTACTAAACACCAGAAACAATGGATGTTATCGTGGCATCGTGACTCCGGGACCTGGGCGTCCAGAGACGGCCTGCCGCTTGATACTAGGTTGCGCGGGATTCTTCGGGGAGGCTGATGACATGGAGCAGAGACTTCGACTCGTTCAGGGTGGACACGGCCGGTCCGACAAGCGACAGGCGGAGCGCCTGGCCATCGCGGTGCCCGGCCAGATTGTCTGGAAGGACGCGAAGGGCACGACTCGCATGGCGTCGGTGGTTACGCGCGACGTCAGCGAGCAGGGCGTGCGCGTCGAGTGCCTGAGCGGCACGCCGATTCCACTCTATCGCCTCGTCTACTTTCAGGTGGATCGCGAGGCGCGTCACCGGCCGGATCTCCCCGCCGCCCTCCGCAAGTCCAGTGTCCTCTCGGCGATCTTTCGCGTCGGCGCGTGTCAGCAGGCGACCGGCGCACCGAGCGATTACGCGCTGCGCCTCCTCGTCGAACCGGAGCGCAAGGTCACGGCGACGCCCGTGCGTCCAATGCATGTCTCGATTTCCGGCGAAGCGGGGCGTTCGCTGACGGCTTAAGAGCGGTTCAGGGTTCAAGGTTCAGGGTTCAAGGTTCTAAGGAATGGATACGTGGCTTCCGCTTAAGGGCGGAAGCCATTTTCTTTTCATCCCTCCCCCATCGCTACTCGTACCAACACTGTCCAAATAAACCGAAATATGCGATAGGCTGACCGCCTTGAGCGCTGAGCCCCTTTTCGAGGATCCCCATGATTGACCGTCGCCAGTTCGTCCAATCGATGATTGCTCTTGGCGCAGCGAGCTCCGTTCGGCCGAGCGCGCTCCTCGCCAGCCAGAATTCGACCGACCTGCGTGACCTCGCCGACGCGGCGCTCGCGACCGCGCGCAAGGTTGGCGCCAGCTACGCGGATATCCGCATCAACCGCTACCGCGTGCAGTTCATCTTCACCCGCGACCGTCGTGTCCAGAACATCGTCAACACCGAGGACTTCGGGTTTGGCGTGCGCGTGGTCGTCGACGGCACGTGGGGTTTCGCGAGCAGCAGCGTCGTCACCAAGGACGAAATTGCGCGCGTCACCGCGCAGGCGGCGGGCATCGCCAAGGCGAACCGCAGAATCAACGACGAGCCGGTTCGCCTCGCGCCTGTCGAAGCCTACAACACCGAGTGGGATACGCCGGTGAAGAAGAACCCCTTCGAGATGCCGCTGCAGCCCAAGCTGGATCTGCTGCTGCAGATTCATGAGGAAGCGCTCAAAGTTCCCGGCGCCAGCTTCGTCTCGGCGTTCATGCAGTTCGTGAACGAGCACAAGTACTTTGCGTCGACCGAGGGCTCGCACATCGAGCAGACGCTCATCCGCTCGTATCCGTCGTTCTCCGTGACTGCAGTCGACAAGGCGACCGGCAAGTTCTACTCCCGCGCCTCGCTGACCTCACCAATGGGCATGGGCTACGAGTACGTGGACGGCTATCCCCTGCTGAAGGAAGCCCGCGTCGCCGCCGAGGAAGCGGTGGCGATGCACAAGGCCAAGCCGGCGCCCGCCGGGCAGAAGACGCTCATCCTGCACCCGACCAACTTGTGGCTCACGATTCACGAATCAGTCGGCCATTCAACCGAGCTCGATCGCGCGCTCGGGTACGAGGCGAACTACGCCGGCACGAGCTTCCTCACGACCGACAAGCTCGGCAAGTTCGAGTTCGGATCGAAGATCGTCAACATGATCGCGGACAAGACGCAGGAGCATGCCATGGCAACCTGCGGCTACGACGACGATGGGGTGAAAACGTCGCGCTGGCACCTCGTCAAGGCGGGGACGTTTGTCGACTATCAGACGACGCGCGACCAGGCGCACCTGATCGGCCAGAAGGAATCGCATGGCTGCAGCTACGCCGACAGCTGGGGATCGATTCCGTTCCAGCGGATGCCGAACGTGTCGCTCGAGCCCGGCGAGAAGGACGTCTCCGAAGCGGACATCATCGCGGCGACCGACGATGGCGTTTACGTGAAAGGCGATGCGAGCTACAGCATCGACCACCAGCGCTACAACTTTCAGTTCAGCGGCCAGACGTTCTGGGAAGTCAAGAGCGGCAAGATTACGACGCAGCTGAGGGACCTGGCCTACCAGTCGAACACACCCGAGTTCTGGAAGTCGTGCGACATGCTTGGCGGCAAATCAACCTATCAACTCGGCGGCGCGTTCAGCGACGGCAAGGGTCAGCCGTCGCAGAGCAACTCGGTCAGTCACGGCTGCCCGATCGCGAGGTTTGCGCGGGTGAACATTCTCAACACGGGACGGTAAATCCAATGATCTGGACCAAGGATCAAACCAAGGCGCTGACCGACCGCGTGCTGTCGTTCAGCAAAGCGGAACAGACGTTTGTCGCGGTCAACGGCAGCGAGCGCGCGAGCCTGCGCTTCGCGCGGAATAGCGCGACGACCTCCGGTGCCTCGTCGGGCACGAGCCTGGCGATCACGTCGAGCTTTGGCAAGCGCTCGGGCACGGTCACGACCTCGCAGTTCGATGACGCCAGCCTGCAACGGGCACTGAGAAGCGCTGAGGAGATCGCCAAGGTGTCGCCCGAGAACCCCGAGGCGATGCCGGTTCTCGGGCCGCAGATCTACGCGCCCGTCAAGGCATACTTCGACGATGTGTCCACGGCATCCCCCGAGTGGCGAGCGTCGTCGGTTGAGACGGCGATCGCGCTCAGCAAGAGGACAGACGTTGTCTCGGCCGGCTTCGTCGAGACGCAGGCGGCGATGCGGTCGGTGGCGAGCTCTCTCGGGCTCTTTGCCTACGACCGGTTCACGGCCGCCGACTACAACCTCACAGCGCGTACCCCAGACGGGTCGGGATCGGGCTGGGCGTCGAAGTCCTTCAACGAACTGCGGCTGCTGCAGCCAGGCACGCTCGCTGAAACGGCAATCGACAAGGCCGCGACAGCCAAGAATCCATCGGCCATCGAGCCGGGGAAATATACCGTCGTCCTCGAGCCGGCCGCGCTCGCCGATCTGCTGGTGTTCATGCTTTTCTCGGCCAATGCCCGCCAGGCGGACGAAGGACGGAGCTTCTTCGCGAAAAAAGGCGGCGGGAATCGCGTCGGCGAGCAAATCGTCGGTGAGAAGGTCCGCATCTATTCGGATCCGGCGCATCCGCTGGCGCCGAGCATCTCGTTCGACAACCAAGGCCTCCCGATTGCGAGAAACGTCTGGGTGGAGAACGGCGTCCTGAAGGACCTTATCTACACGCGATTCTGGGCGGAGAAAATGGGCAAGACACCGACCGC
Organism: uncultured Acidobacteriota bacterium; assembly: GCA_963773005.1. GTDB lineage: Bacteria > Acidobacteriota > Vicinamibacteria > Vicinamibacterales > 2-12-FULL-66-21 > DATBJJ01. The sequence continues at coordinate 393,841 of CAVYZR010000003.1, read as the reverse complement.
CGGGCCGGCGAACGTGATCATGGACGGCGGCAGCGCGACGATGGCTGACCTGATCGCAGGGACCGAGCGCGGCGTCCTCGTGACGAGGTTCTGGTACATCAGGCCGCTCGATCCGCAGACGATCCTCGTGACCGGGCTGACCCGGGACGGGCTCTATCTGATCGAAAAAGGCAAGGTAACCCGGCCGGTCAAGAACATGCGCTGGAACGAGACGCCGATTGTCGCGTTCAACAACATCGAGGCGATGACAGCGCCCGAGCGGGTGGTGAGTGGTGAAGGCGCGGGCGGGTCGGGGCTCGCGCTCGTCTGCCCCGCCGCGCGGATACGCGAGTTCACGTTCTCGAGCTCGTCGGACGCGGTCTAGCTCTCAGCTACCAGCTCTCAGCTTTCAGCTTTCAGCTCTGAGTCGGTGCTTCACGCCTGTTTTTTTAGCGAGAAGCTGAGCGCTACGACTTTCTGACGTCTTCGAGCTCTCGCTTCGCATCCGTGAAGTAGAGCGACGCCGGGAACTCCTCGGTGACGCGCGTGAAGGCGCGGACCGCCTCTTCTTTTCGCCCCGCGAGCGCGCACGCTCGCCCGAGCTGCATCAGCACGCCGTCGACGGGCAGCTGTGAGGTCGTGTCCCGGCTCAACTCCGTGTAGAGCGTGATCGCGCTGTCGTACTTCTTCTGGGCGACCTGCGCCTGGGCGAGTCCGAGGCGGCCGGTGCGTCCATACAGGCTGGATCCGGCTGTCGACACGACTTCCTGAAATCGCTGTTCCGCCTCGCTGAAGCGCCCGAGCGTCGCGAGGATCCCGGCGGCGTGATACCTGGCGGCGATGCCGGCCTGAGTCGACGGGTAGCGATCGGCGGCTACGAGGAACTTGGGAAGCGCCGCTTCGAGCTTGGCTTGCTCGGTACGATAGGTACCCGGCTGCTGCACAGGAGCGGGGCTCCCCGGCGAGGGTGGGGCGACGGGCACCACGGGCGCCTCGTAAACGGCCAGCGCGCTTGCGAGGAGGTCGGTACCGCGGCTGGCAGTCGACTGCCGCCACCACGCGTACCCGCCGACGATCGCCAGCAACGCGACAACGACGGCGACTGCCCACATCACATCGCGCTGGCGCGTGGCGAGCACCTCCCGCGCGTGCACGACCGTTCGCGCGAACTCGTTTTCCTTCAGCTTGTGCCGTTCCTGGCTTTTCATAGTCGTTCCTGTCTAGCAGATAGTATTTGGACTCAGTATCTAGTGCCCGGCTTCAGCCGGACTCTCCCCAGAAATGCAGCGCGAGCGAAGGCTGGTGCGCCCGGCAGGACTCGAACCTGCGACCCCCGGTTTAGGAAACCGATGCTCTATCCACCTGAGCTACGGGCGCGTCGATCCAACTGTCAGATCAGTATTGCAGCACGGCAAAGAGGTTCTCGCCCTGCAACTTCGATCGGCCATCGAGCTCAACGAGCTCGATCAGAAACGCGATCCCTTCGACGCGCCCGCCGAGCTGCTTGACCAGGTCGACGGTCGCTCGCGCCGTGCCGCCTGTCGCCAGCAGATCGTCGACGATCAGCACGCGCTGGCCGGACTCGATCGCGTCGTTGTGCATCTCCAGGCTGTCGCTGCCGTACTCGAGATCGTAGCTGACCTTGACCGTCTTCGATGGCAGCTTACCGACCTTGCGCACCGGCACGAATCCCGCGCCGATCCGATCGGCAACCGCTGCCCCGAGAATAAAGCCGCGGCTCTCGACGCCTACGACCAGGCTGATGCCGCGGTCCTTGTACGGATTCGCCAGGCTGTCGATCGCAATCCGGAATCCGTCCGGATCGCGCAGGAGCGTCGTCACGTCGTAAAAGAGGATGCCGGCCTTCGGAAAATCCGGGACGTGTCGAATCTTTGATTTGAGCGCGTTCAAGTGATCTCCGAATCTCCCTAAGATGTTGTTGTCAGGCTACCGAATCGAGAACCCGGTAGCCCGCCCCGACGGTACGGCCGCCTCGCTGACGACCTGATCGACGACGGCGCCCGACGGTCCTCGCCAGAGCGCCGCCTCGATTCGATCGACCGACGCTTGTTCGCCTTCGACGAGCGTTTCCACGCGGCCGTCCGCGAGGTTACGCACCCACCCGTGGACGCCCTCGATCGCGGCACGCGCTTCAACAAAAAACCGGAATCCGACGCCTTGGACGCGACCGCTGATCAGAAACCGCCGCGCGACGAGCATCAATCAGACATTATACGGGACCCGCCGGTTGACCGACCATCGGGGGTCCCGCAACTCCTGTGCTATTGTCGCGGCATGCTCCGCATTGGCGCCAGCAGTCATGGTGAATCGCGTCTCCGCATGCTGCGGGTCGTCCGCCGCGGCGATCGGCACGACGCTCGCGATCTGACCGTCGGCTGCCGTTTCGAGGGTGACTTCGCCGATGCGTTCGTCGAAGGCAAATCGGCTGGACTCCTCCCGGGTGAGGCGTTGAAGAGCCTCGTGCACGCGACCGCCCGGCAACATGCCGGCGCCGAGATCGAACGCTTCGGTCTGGCGCTCTGCGAACGCCTGCTGACCGGGCATCCGCGCCTCACCCGCGCTCGCGTCGACATCAGCGAACGTCCGTGGAATCGACTCGAAGTGGGTGGAAAACTCCAGGGACAGGTGTTTCTCTCGGGCACGCCCGAGCGTCGGACTGCCGCCGTCACGAGTAACGGCCCACAGGTCGCCGTCGTCTCGGGCATCGACCAGCTGACGATCATGCGGACGTCGGGACTAGCGCCGGCACGCTCGCGTCCGGGGGATGAGCCAGACCCCAGCGGCCTCGACGATGGGTTGCAACGGTTGCTCGTCGCGACCCTGTCTGCCCGCTGGACTTACACGAGCGGCGACGTCACTTTTGATCCCTACCGGCAGGGCGTGCGCGCGGCGATCACGGAGACCTTCGGCTGCCAGGCCAGCCGCTCGGTGCAGCAGACGCTCTACGGCATCGCCGACGTGGTCCTCTCCTCCTATCAGGAAATCAGCGACATTACGTTGTCGCTGCATGAGCGGCCGTACCGGCCCGTCGATCTTTTCAAAGTCGGTGTCGAGAACCCCGACGATCTGTTCGTCGCGATCGAAGAGCCCGTCGGCGTCATCGAAATCACCGTCGAGCGCGACACACGCTAGACGCTCAGAAACCCGATTCTACGGGGAATCGGCGTTCGGCGCTCGGCGTTCGCCGTGTTGTCCATGTGATCCGGGCACTCAATCGCCTCACCCGCTCCGCGGCGGCACACCATCCTTGACCGGCGCGAGCTTGCGTTTGGAGAGCAGCGCGTTGAAGCCAGCGAGATCCGACTTCGCGAGCGCGTCGAGTCGTGCGAGCTCCTTGTCGAGCCGGCCGGACAAATCCTTGAACACGGCGTAGGCCTGGGCCGTCGGTTTCGCGTCCCCGCTTTCGACAATGCCCTGCAGCGCGGCCAGCTTGTTGTTCAGCCTGATCGGATAGTTGAGCGGATCCTGGCTGCTGCGGTTCCGGTACTGGTAAATCTCGCCTTCCACGGCCGACAGCTTGTCGGTCAGCGCCGAGCCGGCAGTTTTGATCGCCGGGTCGGCGTTTGCTCCGGTGCGTGCCGCGATCTGTTCCTTGAGGCTGCGGATGCGCAGCACGGCTTCGTTCGCGACCGTCACCTTGTCGCTGATGGCCTTGGCCAGCGTGAATTGCTCGACCAGATCGGCATCGGTAATCGTCGCTACGTTCGCGTTGCGCACGATCGCGAAGTCCTGTGTCTTCGACACGCCATTGGCCGTCAGCTTGACCTGATAGCGTCCCGGAGGCGCGATCGGCCCGCGCGTGCTCGCGGCCCAGAGAATGAGCCCGGGGAAGTCCCGTGCTGACGGATAGCGCAAATCCCAGGTGAAACGGTTCATGCCCGCCGCAACGCCAACCCGCGGTGGTCCCGCGCCCCGCCCGCCGCCTTCGTCGTCGTCTTCGCCACCGGGCGGGGTCGCGCCGCGGCCGCCTCGCCCCTCCGGCTCGCCGGCCTTGCCGCTGAAGCTGGTGATCCGAGAGTTCTGCACATCGAGAATGTCGACGGTCACTTGTTCGGCGGCTTGCTTCAGGAAGTAGTCGATGGTAACGGCCGGAGCGACCGATCGCACCGCGTCCGCAGGATCGAAGAGCACGACAGGTCCGTTGGCCGTCTCGCGCGAGACTTGTCGGAGCACGCCGATGTTCGGCATCACGTAGAAGGATCGCCCATGCGTGCCGATGACGAGGTCGTCGTTCTTGACCTGGATGCCGTGCACCGGCGTGACCGGCAGCCCGTTCTGGAGCGGCTGCCAGATGCCCCCATCGTCGAACGAGACGTAGAAGCCGGTTTCGGTCCCGAGAAACAGCAGCCCTTTGCGTTTCGGGTCTTCACGAACGGCGCGTGGAAAATCGTCAGCCGGCAGGCCCCCGACGATCTTCGTCCAGGTCTTGCCGTAGTCGGACGTCTTGTAGACGTAGGGCGCGCGGTCGGAGCGCTGATAGCGATTGCCGGCGAGGTATGCGCTGGCGGCATCGTGGGGTGACGCGTCGATCAGGCTGATGCGCGTAAATGGCGGCAGCCCCTCCGGCGTGGCGGTGGTCCACGTCTGTCCGGCGTCACGTGTGACGTGCACGAGCCCATCGTCGGAGCCGGCCCAGATGACGCGGCCGTCGACGGGCGACGGCGCAAGCGTAAAGACGGTCGCGTAGGTCTCGACGCCGGTCTGATCGAGCGTGATCGGGCCACCCGACGGGCCGAGCGTCGCTGGATCGTGTCGCGTCAGGTCAGGACTGATGCGTTGCCAATTCTGGCCCTGGTCGGTGGACTTGAAGACGTGCTGCGACGTCGCATAGAGCGTCTGTGGATCAGTCGGCGCGATCACGATCGGGAAGGTCCATTGAAACCTTTCGGTGATGTCCGACGCCGACGCGCCCATCGGATTGTCCGGCCAGATGTTGATCGCACGTCGTTCGCCGGTGCGGCGGTTGATTCGGGTCAGCAACCCGCCGTAGCTGCCCGCGTAGAAGACGTCGACATCTCTGGGATCCGGCGCGATGTAACCGCTCTCGCCGCCGCCGACGGGGTACAACTCGCCGCTACCTGTGCTGGGCACGCATGCGGTCGTGTTGTCCTGCTGGGCGCCGCACACGTGATACGGAACGTGCGCGGTCGTGAAAACGTTGTAGAACTGCGCGGTCGGATAGTCCTGATCGGTCCAGCTCTCGCCGGCGTTGGTCGACACGTTGGCGCCGCCGTCGTTGCCGTTGATCATCCTCGCCGGATCGGATCGATCGATCCACAAATCGTGGTTATCACCATGTGGGACGCGGATCGACGCCAGCGTTTTGGCCGCATCGGTCGAGCGGTAGATCCCGGTGTTGAGGATGTACACCGTGTCGCGCGCCTTGGGGTCGGCGTAGATGCGGGTGTAATAGAACGCGCGCTGGCGCAGCCGTCGATCTTCGTTGACGCGCGTCCAGGCGGCGCCGGCGTCGTTAGAAAGGAAGACGCCGCCGTCGGCGGCTTCGATGATCGCGTAGACCCGACTGGGGTCCGCTCCGGAAACCGAGACGCCCACCTTGCCCCACAGTGGCGCCGGGAGGCCGCTCGCCTTCGTCAGCTCCGTCCAGGTCTTGCCGGCGTCGGTCGTCTTGAAGAGCCCGCTCCCGGGGCCGCCGCTCGAGAGCGAATGCGGCGTCCGGAAAACCTCCCAGAATCCGGCATAGAGGACGTCAGGATTGGCCGGATCCATCGACAGATCTGCAGCGCCGGTCTGCTGGTTGCGGAAGAGCACGTTCTGCCAGCTCTTGCCGCCATCGATCGACTTGAAGATGCCGCGTTCCTCGCTCGGGCCGTAGGGATCGCCCAACACGGCCGCGTAGACGACGTCCGGGTTGGTGGGATGAACGCGCAGCCGGCTGACGACCATGCCTCGCGCCAGGCCGACGTGCGTCCAGGTGCGACCGGCATCTGCAGATTTGTAGACGCCGTCTCCCTGGATGACGTTGCCGCGCAGCTGGACTTCGCCCATGCCGGCATAGACCACGTCAGGCTGCGATTCGGAGACCGCGACCGCGCCGACCGATGACGACTTGAAGAATCCGTCCGACACCGCTCGCCAGGTGACTCCCCCATCGGCCGATTTCCAAAGTCCGCCGCCCGTCGCGCCGAAGTAGTACTCGTCCCGTCGGCTGGCGCTCCCGGCCACCGCAATCGACCGGCCGCCCCGTGAAGGTCCAATCGATCGCCAGCGCAGACCGCTCAGCAGTGACGCGTCGATTGCCGGCGCGGCTTGCGCCTGCAGAGCCGGCGTGATCGAAGAGCGGAAAGAAGGGAGCGAATGGACTGCATTGAAATTGATGGTGGCACTGACACCGATCGCAACGGCCGCAACGATACGCAAGCGCATCCGACGAGTGAGCATGGGCGGATGGTAGTCGAGGCGCGTCCTCAGTCACAAGAGTGACGAGGCAACTGGCCAAGATCTGAACCGGTAGCCAATGGATTGGCCGAATCTCGCAATCCCAAGAAGAAGTCGTTGTGATTTTTTCTAGATATTTTGCCGATCGATTGACAGACCGGTGAGGCACGGTTGCTGCATCTGCCGGCACGACTCGGGCCCAGACAGCAGACAGCAGGGCCGATGGCAATCGGTGCAGTTCTGGTCTCCTCCGGTCCGGAACGCCCTCCCGAGCTCGCAGCGCTTCGGGGCTGGCACTATTCGACCCTGCTGTCTGCCGGCTGTGGCCCGACTCCGCATATCGGCTTCGTCGCGTCAAGCCCGCCTTCGCCTATCTCTGCCCCTACCCTTTTGGATAGCCCGAGTGGGCTTTGACCTCGCGGATCTGCAGGATGTGTCGCTGCGAGTGCGTCGAGATCATCAGGAACCACTGATACACGTCCATGTTCCCCTCGAGCAGCTTCCGCGATCGCAGGTCCTCACTCGTCGATTGCGCGTAGTCGAGCATCGTCGATCGCAATTTGCGGAAAGCGGCGAGGGCGTCTGCGGCGGTCTTGAAGGTGCCGTGCGGCACACGTGCCTCACCGGTCTTCTGGCGGTTGGTCCGATCGATCCCGTACCAGAGGATCGCTGCGTCTGTCGCCTCGAGCTTCTCCGTTGTCGCCGGCTGCTTCATCGAATCCTGCACGCGCTGCCAGTACTGCGGCTCGGCAATGGCCAGATGTTCGGTGACGTCGGTGATGCTCCAGCTCTCGGGCGTCATCCTGAACGTCAGCTGCGCGGGCGAGAGCCCGTTCAGCTCGCTGACCAGCCAGCTCTCCGTCATCTCGAGGTGCGCCAGAAGCCGCTGACGGTCGCCGGCTTTCATCGGCTCGCCGGCCAACGGCGCTACCAATAAGACACTCAACGCTACGCACGCGCCGACTCGTTGCATCACCAACCTCCATTGCCGATCGTCTGCGACCGGATCGTGAAGGTCAATGGCGTTGGTCCCAGAAGTCGAGCATCCGGTCACATTTTCTGGTGGTGATGGATCAGTACCGGTTCGGGGTTCGGGGTTCTTGGTTCGTCGTTCTCGGTTCGTGGTTCTCGGTTCCCCGTTCCCGTTTCAAGAGAACGAAGAACCTGGAACAAGGAACCTGGAACGTCGAACCCAGAACTCCGAACCCAGAACGGCGAGCATTTGCGTCAGTGGACTTCGTAGCGCGACGCTGGCGTGACGTGGAGGGGCTCGGCGGGCGCCGTCGGTGCGGCCTTCGCCGCCGTCAGGAGATCGGGCAACTCGGTGAAACCGTTGAGCACCCGCTCGAACGATTCCCGGTCGTAACGCGAGTGGGTCGCCCAGGCCAGGACCTGATGAAAGGCGCGGCGGCCGGCAATGGTGGTGTGAAGGTATTTGATACGGGTCTGCTGAAAGAAGCCTTCGATTTCATACTGCAGCGCATCGAGGCCGCCGATCGTCCTGCGCTCCGGGCCGGTGCATGAGATCAGCCGGATGCTGCCGGTCAACTCCGTTCGGGTATTGACGGAGTGCTCGTAGACCGTCATCTCCGGCACGAAGTCCTCGATTGAGTCGCTGATGACGATGACGTGCCGGCCGTGCAACGCATGAATCGCCTCGATGCTCGCCGTCTCGTTGAGATCCTGCGCCTCGCGCCAGCCGTCGGGCAGTTCCAGTCGAGCCAGCCCGAGCGACTGATCGACGAGCACACGAGCGCCAGCCTGGCGCTTCGGTACAAAGCAGCGGAGGCGCTCTTTGTAATGGACCGCCAGCGCACCGGCTGAAAGCGTAATCAAAAAGACGATTGTGTCCATGAAAGCCCGTTCATGACGAGCAACCGATGGTCCGAATGCCAGCATCGTGCCCGACTCAGCGGTTGTCGGCCAGGGGGCGCACGTGGGATACTCCCGTCCTTTGGAGTGCGCCGTGCGACGAGTCATAGTGTGCGAAGGTGGGAAACGCAGGGCTGGAAACGTCTTGAATGGCCTCGTGATGGCCACGATGGTGTCAGTGCCGGCGCTTGCGACGGCCCAGGACACCCGCGCGGGCGAGGTCGCTCAGAAACAGGAGGAGAAGGCGGCGGCGAGCCACCCCTATACCCCCTCCCGCTTCGAGAAGGTCATGACCGACCTGGAGAACAGCTTCGTCAGCCCTCCGAGCGGCATCTTCCCCTATTTCGGCAGCGTCTATCCCGGCGGGGGCTTCACGCTTGGCGCCGGCTACCGTCACTTCTACGCCAAAGAGGCGGTATGGGAGGTGAAGGGGCTGTACTCAATCAAGAATTACAAGAACATCGAGGTCGGAACCAGGACGCCGTGGAACTACGCTGGCCGCTGGACAACGGGGATCCGCGCGGGCTGGCGAGACGCGACGCAGGTCGGCTACTACGGCCTCGGCGAGGACACGACCAAGGACGACCGCGCGAACGCCAGGATCCAGTGGGGCTACCTCGTCGGCGAGCTCGCGTTTCGTCCGTCGTCGTGGACCCGCCTCGAGGCCGAGGTGGCGTACGACGACATGAAGGACGAGGGTGGTTCCGGCTCGGCGCCGTCGATCGAAACGGTGTACACGCCCACCACCGCGCCAGGGTTGTTTCAACATTTGAAGTACATCCGCACTCAGGGGGCCGCGGCGATCGATTGGCGCGTGTCGCCAGACTACTCCCGCACTGGCGGCTTCTACGGCGTGACCTTCACCGACTTTGCGGATCAGGACAACATCTACAGCTTCCAGCGCGTCGACGGCGAGTTGATTCAGCACTTGCCCATCTTGCGCGAGACCTGGGTCCTCTCGTTCCACGGCCGAGTGCAGAGTGTGCTCGACGACGATGACAATGTCCCCTACTACCTCATGCCGTACCTGGGAAGTGGGAGAACGCTGCGGGCGTATTCCACGGGGCGATTCCGCGATCGCAACACGCTTCTGACCTCGGCCGAATTCCGCTGGATTCCGAGCCGCCTCGCGCTGGACATGGCGATCTTCTACGACGCCGGCAAGGTCGCCAGCCAATTCAAGGACCTCGATTTCAATGACATGAAATCCGACTGGGGCGTCGGCGTCCGGTTCCACGGGCCGACGGCGACCGTACTTCGAATCGAAGCGGCCAAGGGCACCGATGGCTGGCATCTGGTCATCTCGACCAATGCGGCGTTCTAACCACGAAGGCATTCTCATCATGCGTATGTCGCGCCTCAGCCGGTTCACGGTCGCGTCGGCGATCGGCTTGTCACTCATAGTCGGTGTGACGAGCGTGGTGCCTTTCGCGCAGTCCCGGCCAAAGTTCCTTTCCGACGATCCGATCGTTCGTGAGCCCGACACTCAGGACGCGTCGAAGACCCAGGAATGGAAGATCGGCCTCATCGCCGACCTGACGCTCAACGTGTTTGGCAAGCCCGGCGACCCAACCCTCGGCGTCCGCGCGCAGAACGTCAACACGATTGACGAGGTGCCGGATTCGAACTGGTTCACCAACCGGATTTACGCCAAGCCGCTGTCGATCGACGATGCGACCCGCGGGCCCAACACGAGCAACGGTCCCGCTCCAGGCAAGTGGACGATCATTCGGGCAAAGACCGCCGGCACGGCCCCTGGGTTCACGGTCCGCGACGACGCGGGCAAAGTGTGGTTTCTCTCGATGGACGCCGACGGCTATCCGATCGCCGCGACTGCCGCGATTTCGGTCGCCACGCGCCTGTTCTGGGCGCTTGGCTACTACGTCCCGGAGGGCTACCTCACGACGGTGCGGCCAGAAAACGTCGTCATCGCAGACGACGTGACGATCCCCTCGCACGGCCGTCGCCGCCGCTTCACCAATGGTGATCTCAAGAATGTCTTTGCCCGCTCGAACAAGAGCGCCGATGGCTCTTATCGCGTGATGGCACAGAGCGGCCTGCCCGGCCGTGTCATCGGCGGCTTCAAGTATTTCGGAACTCGTCCCGACGATCCGAATGATGTCGTACCGCATGAGCACCGGCGCGAGTTGCGCGCGCTGCAGGTCTTCGGTGGGTGGACCAACCTGGTCGACATGAAAGCGGGCAACACGCTCGACACGGTGATCACCGAGAACGGCCGCTCGGTCGTCCGGCATTATCTGCAGGACGTCGGATCGACGTTCGGGACCGGGTCGCTCGATCCGCGCGACCCCGACGAAGGCTACGAAAGAGTCTACCAAGGTAAACCCACCGCCAAACGTCTCGTGACGATGGGTCTCTACATTCAGCCGTGGCAGACGGTCGACTACGTCAAGAATCGAGAGATTGGCCTGTTCGGCGCCGATATCTACGAACCGGAGAAGTGGACACCACGGGTTCCCGCCGCTGCGCTGCTAAGGATTCGCGCCGACGACGAGTTGTGGGCGGCTCTCCGAGTGATGGCGTTCACCGACGATCAGATTCGCGCCACCGTCAAGACTGGCCAATTCAGCGACCCGGCCGCGGAGAAGCTTCTGAGCGACGTGCTCATCGCGCGACGGGACAGGATCGCTCGCGTCTACCTGGCCAAGATCAACCCGCTGACCAAATTCAGCCTGTCGGCGTCGGGCGAGTTGACGTTCGAGAATCCGGCCGTCAAGGCGCATCTCGCCGACGCACCCAAGGGCGGCTACCAGGTGGCGTGGTCTCGCTTCGACAACGCCGCGGGAACGACGCAGGCAATCGGTTCGCCCGCGAATGCCGCTGGTGAACGCCTCCAGGCTCCAGGCGAGCTTCCACAGGCCGACGGCGCCTACGTCAAGGCCTCGATTAGCGCAGTCGATGCGCCGCATCGCTCGTGGTCGACGCCCGTCGATGTCTACTTCAGGCGGGTGGGGGGCGCGTGGCAGCTGGTTGGCGTCGATCGGTTGCCCAATCCGCCGGCAGTGACGACCGCAAAGAAATAGCAGCGGTTAGCGACTGTCGTGAGAAGCCACCGTGTAGAGTGAAAAGATTACTGTAGGGCTTTAATACTTCACGACGCTCACCGTCCTGGATTGGCCGCCGGCACTTCGTCGGCGGCCGGCGCCAACACCTTGCCATTCACGCGACAATTCCTTGAGCCGCTGACCGCGCACACGTGGGCGCGGATCGTGCACAACGGCGCCTGGCTGAGCCGTGGGTTCGGCAAATCCCTGCGAGGGTGACTGTATTGATTAAGGTAGCCGATGGCATGGACGGTCTCGTCCGTGCGTGTGCGCGCCCCCCGCATCGCACTGTTCCTTGGACTGATTGCTGGTTCGCTCGCGTGCTTTCCGTCGCCGCTCTGGGCTCAGACGGTTAGTCCGCAGATCGTCGAATTCGACCCGTCTCCCGATCACAACGCCTCGGTCAATGGCGTCGCGATCGTGAGCGAGTACGAGCTGCGCTTTTTCGCCGTCGGAAGTACGCAGCAGCTACACGTCATCGAGCTCGGCAAACCGAGCGTCCAGAGCGACGGCAAGATTCGTTTCAACTTCGCGGCGTTGCTCGGCGCGTGGCCGGTGGCCGGCGTCGTCTACGAAGCACGTGTCGCTGCGGTTGGCCCCGGCGGATCGTCGCAGAGTGCCATCTCGAACCAGTTCGTGTTTCCAGGCACGACTCCCCCTCCGCCGCCACCGACTTGCTCGTACAGCTTGTCGACGCAGTCGCGATCAGGAAATTCCGCTTCCACGACGGGCACTGTTGGAGTGAACGCGGGATCCGGCTGCGACTGGAACGCGTCGAGCGATTCAGCATGGTTGACGATCACCAGCGGCTCGAGCGGCAGCGGCGCAGGAACGGTCGGCTACTCGGTTTCGGCGAATTCGACTACATCCCAGCGCGTCGGACGTCTGACGATTGCCGGCGCTGCATTCACGTTCACTCAGGCAGGAGCGGCGTGCGCGTACTCGCTCTCGCCCACCTCGCGCAGTGTCGGGACGGGAACAACGAGCGGAAGCGTCGGCGTGACTGCTGGCAACGGTTGCGCGTGGACGGCAGCGAGCTCGAGCAGCTGGCTGACGATCACAGGCGGCACAGGTGCCGGCAGCGGGAATGGCACGGTGAACTACAGCGTGTCGGCCAACACCTCGACTTCAACGCGATCGGCAACGATCACAGTGGGCACGGCGACGCTCTCGCTGACGCAGAACGGCGCCTGCGACTATACGCTGACGACGACCTCACGTACCGTCGGAACGGCCTCAACGACAGGAAGCGTGGGCGTCTCCTCAGGAAGCAACTGCTCCTGGACAGCGACGAGCTCGGCCAACTGGCTGACGGTCACGAGTGGCGGAAGCGGCAGCGGGAACGGGACGGTCAACTACAGCGTCGCCGCCAACAGCGGGTCGACGGCCCGCTCGGCGACGTTGACGGTTGGTTCGGAGACGTTCACGCTGACGCAGAACGGCGCGTGCACTTTCGAGGTGAGTCCAACGAGTCGCGGCTTCAATCCCTCGGGTGGTACTGCAACCGTGACGGTGACAGCCGGAAGTGGTTGCTCATGGACGGCCACACGATCGGGATCCTGGATCACGATTACCAGCGGCTCGAGCGGCTCGGGCAACGGCACCGTCAACTACCGGGTGTCGGCAAATGGCGGTTCCTCGTCTCGAACCGGGACCCTGACGGTCGCCGGAGAACCCGTCACGATATCGCAGTCCGCCGCCACAGCTCCCAACTCACCGGCCGGTCTCCGCATCGTGTCCGTACGGTAGTCCCGGCGACGTGGGCGCCGTCAGTCCCCTGCCCTGGGTCCGGCTCGCAACAGCAGCAGAGCCTGGGGCAGGAAGAACGCGAAGTCAAACGCCGCGAACAGCCAGTACTCGCGCGCCTGCAACACGAAGAACAGGACCCCCGCCAAACGGCCCGCCGTGGAAAGCCACGCGTTGACCCGGTGGCGGCGGCAGTCGATGGCTGCCGGGACGTAAAAGCTGCTGAGCAGGATCAGCAGGAGACTCGAAAACCTCACCCAGACGACCGGGACGGCGTCAGGAAGTCTCGAGAACGCCAACATCTCTGACGGCCAGAGCAGAGTCGGCACCGCCAGCGCCATGTTCGCGATGATTCCCACCCACACGACACGCTGGAACCATCTTTCAGAGGTCGTTGTCATAGGTGCTCATCTCCCGCTACAGCGTAGACGATCCCCGTCGAAGTACACTGAATTCCGACTGAGTTGTGCTGGGACGATATGGGACGACTCGAGCAAATCTGGATCAAGCGGGCGCACCGCGGAGTGATGGATCCCGCGAGCGAAGGCCGGCTCGAGGCCGGCAAGGGCCTCGTCGGCAGCGCAAACTACGGCGGCCGGCGTCAGGTCACGATCATCGCGGCGGAACGTTGGGCCGAGCTCGAGGCGATCCTCGGCGCCACCTTCGATCCATGGCTGCGCCGCGCCAACCTGCTCGTGTCGGGGATCGATCTCGTCGAGTCGCGCGACCGCGTGCTCTCGGTCGGTCCGTGTCGCCTGCTGATTGGTGGCGAGACGCGTCCATGCGAACGCATGGAGGAAGCCCATCAGGGTCTGCAGGACGCGATGCGGAGCCGCTGGGGCGGCGGCGCGTGGGCGCTCGTCGAACAGGGCGGCGAGATCCAGGTCGGCGACGTAGTGGCATGGGTTCAGGATGACCGGCCATCCTCTCCGGCAGGCTAAAGATTCATCAGCTTTTTCGCGCTGTCGATGATCAGCTGGTCGAGGGGAATCACGAGCAGGATGAGCGGTACGAACGGAAGCGCGACGGCAATGGCGAGCAGCAGAATCTGCGATGGGACAATTGGCAGAACCGACATTTTCCTGATGAGCTCGAAGCTGCTCCCCAGATCCGCCAGGGACTGCAGATCGGGAGTTCCGAGGATCGGCTCGTCCGGCGGCGGGTCCGTGCGGAGCCACTTCGCGGCGAATGCGCGCGTGTAGCTCGCGGCCAGCGTTCCATACTCGAGCAGCGCACGTTGCTTGATCTCGATAAGTTTCGGGGTGAAGAAAGCCAGCGGCGCAATCAGCGTGAGGGTGCCGCCAATGATGGCGGCCGCTAGCGAGATGGCAAACTTCGTGAGCGGTACTCCGGCAAAAAGGATCTGCTCGGCATAGCTCGCGGAGAGGACGGCGCTCATAGCCAGGCTGATCGGCGCCAAATCCACATGGGCGACGCCCAGTCCCGCAAGCCCGCCCGCCGCGTCGGGATGGGTGGGAATGAGTTGCAGATCTAGCCGCGAGAAGCGCCACAAAAACCGCGTCCAGATCAGCAGGCGCCAGCACCAGCGCCAGAACAGGAACTGGAACACCGGGATGCACACCAAGGTGTACCACCATCCGGCCGGGGTGGGATCTCCACCAGCCTTGGTGCGCCACGTTGCGACGTCGAGCGGTAAGTCGGCGCGCAATCCGGCCACCATCAAGACGGCGGTCAGGATCACGAGCGCGGCCTCGATTCCCCACGAGTCGCGCCACCGGACGGCCTGTTGCACAGCGGCCATGAGCCTGGGCTCCTCGCGCGGGAGTATCAGACCCGCTTGCTGGATCCGGCGGAGCACGTCAGCGATTCTGCGGTCGAACACGGCTTCGGCGGAAAAGAAGAGCGGGATCGCCACCAGGAGCCGGACATGCGTGCCCACGCTCTGCCAGAACCCGATCCTCGGCCCGGTGCTGAATGCGCCCTCGACTGCGGTCAACACCGCCAGGGGAACCCACGTCAATAGCGCGAGGGCCAGACCAGGTCGGACGAGACCACCGGGGCCGTGGAGCAGACCCATTCTCTGGCCGAGCCGGTACAACGGGCCGCCTCGGCAAAGTGAGAATCCAGTAATGACTTGATCCGAGCTCGTCGGTGCTGTCACGCGAGAATCATAGTCTGACCCTGGGGCATCGAGTCGTTACGAAGGCGCTTTGTCCAGGTCTCCGCTTCGAGCGAGATCGATGAAGGCTTCGACCATCTCGGGGTTCCGCAGGCCGCGCGCGGCTTCGTCCCTGAGCTCAGTGAAGGCATACTCTGGCGGCAGCGCGGGCCGATACGGCCGCGCGCTCGTGACCGCATCGTAGAGATCGACGGTGCTGACGATTTGTGCCAGCACGGAGATTTCGTCGCCGCGCAAGCCGTCGGGATAACCGCTGCCATCGAGGCGCTCGTGATGCTGGCGGACGATTCTGCGCACCAACCTCAGCGACCGCAGCTCGCCGCACAGGCGATCGCCGATCACGGTGTGCTGCTTCATCATCTCGAACTCCTCGGCCGTGAGGCTCGACGGCTTGAGCAGCAGCGCATCGGGAATGCCGATCTTGCCGATATCGTGCAGATAGCCGCCGCGATCGAGCGCCGCGAGGTCCTCGGCAGATTGGCTCAGGACCGCGCCCAGGGCCACGGCGTAGTGCGACAGCCGTTCGCAGTGTCCATCCGTGTACTGGTCCCGGGCCTCGATCATGAGCGCGAGGCTGCGCAGGATTCCTTCGGTCGAGTCCAGGTCATCAGTGTACTGCTTGAGTCGAACGAGCGAGGCGACCCTGGCCTGCAGCTCCTCGGGATCGAACGGCTTCCCGATGAAATCATCTGCACCGGCCTGCAATCCGCGGATCTTGTGCTCGCGTGCGTTCAGTCCCGTGACGAGCGCGATCGGAATCAGCCGGGTCTCGGGCGCATGCTTGAGATAAGCGCACACTTCGAAGCCGTTGATGCCGGGCATCTGGACATCCAGGAGTACCAGGTCGACATGTCGATGGCGAAGTGTCGCCACCGCCTCGTCCCCAGATGCGACCGGCACGACATCATAGCCAAACTTTTTCAGCAACCGCTCGAGGAGGGCGCGGTTGATGTCTTCATCGTCGCAGACGAGGACCGTTCCCAGGGGTGATGACCCGTTGATCACCAGGCGAGTGTACCCGAAAGGCAGCGGCAGGCTATGACGGGGCTGGATTAATCTGCGTCGCCGGCATACTGTGTTGGCGTCGGTCCGCCCCTGCTCACGACACTGATGATTCCCGATTCCGCCGTTCAACTCTTGCGTAGGGGTCCTGCCATTGTTGCTCTGACCAGTGCCACCGCCCTCCTCGCAGTGCTCGCGCTGTTGACCCCATTCGGCGAGTCGCAGTCGCCCGCAACGCGGGTCGGCTTCCTGCTGGCGATCGCCGCCGCGCTCGAAGTTCTTCACGGGATTCGCCGTTCGACGGCAGCGGCGCGGCGTGAGGCGTCGACTGGGGCGGTCATCAGCATGGTGATTGCGGTGCTCCTCATCAACGCGCCCTTCCTCGCCAGTACGGTTCTCCTGGTCGTGATGGCGGGCTTCATTCTTCTCGACGCCGCCAGATACGGGATGGTGGCCCTGCGTGCGACAGATCTGTCGGACCGCTGGCTTGCGGCCCTCGCGATGGTCGGGAACGCCGCCGTGGCGTTGCTCCTGGTCGTCGGACGGGAGTGGGCCGTCTCGTGGACGATCGCGGTCGCCGTGGCGCTTCGGATCTTCGGCATCGCGTGGAACATCGCCGTCTCCCCGGTCCACACCGTCGCCGACGCAAACGAGACCGTTGTCGCCGAGCTTGGGCTGTTCCACAACTCTCGGATTGCCGCGATGACCGCCGAAGTGGAGGCCGGCGAGGCCGCGCGCGCCCCGGTCGATCGCGGCTGGATCGTCGCCTTCATCGCGACGCTATTCGCGATTCACGTCGGCCGGATGGGCACCGACGGAACGCTGCTCGGCTATCTCGCTCCCGCCGTCGCCGTCGCCGGCGACATGTTCGTGGCTGCCCTCATCACGCTGTTGGTGATCAACCCGCTCTATCTCCTCTGGCGCTGGCCGACGAGATGGATCGAGCGCCCGATGTGGCGCTGGTACGTCGCCCAGGATGCTGAAGCACCACCTGGCTGGATTGAGCGGTTCGCTGCCGCGTGGTTGCGCCACCGGCTGCGCTTCGCCGTGCGTATGCGCGCCGCGCGTTACTCACTTCGCTCGGCGATGACCCAGGCACTGCAGCACGGCCTTCCACTCGCGGCCGTCATCGCCGCGACCGTTCCGGTGTGGGGCATGAGCTGGTACTTCGATACGGAGAACTGGGCCGCCGGCATGTGGAACTCGTGGGCGGAGTCGCGAACGACCACCTGGCGCGCGGCAATGGTGCGCGCGGTGCTGACAGACACGGCGCTGCACGCGGAGTCGCTGCCATTCGCCGTTCACCCGCCGGGAATCGATGGCGGGCAGGACTTCTCGTTCATTGTCATCGGGGACACTGGTGAAGGCGATGCGTCGCAGCATATCCTGCGCGATCAGCTGCTCGCCGTCTCGAATCAGTCCGACGTTCGCTTCGTCGTGATCTCGTCCGACGTCGTCTACCCGGTTGGTGCGATGAGGGACTACGAGGCGAAGTTCTGGCTGCCCTTCAAGGGCGTGACCAAACCCACGTATGCGATCCCCGGCAATCACGACTGGTACGATGCCCTCGAGGCGTTCGCCGCGACGTTTCTCGAGCCGGCCGCGGCGCGCGCGTCGATGCGGGCGCGAGTCGAAACCGACCTCCGGCTGACGAGCACGACCGACGAACGCATCGAGGGATTGATTCGGCAGGCGGCATGGCTTCGTCAACAGTACGATGTGCCCACAGGATTCCAGCGCGCGCCGTTTTTCGAGATTCAGACCGATGACTTCGCGCTCATCTGCGTCGACACGGGCGTCGTCAAGCGTGTCGACGCGGAGCAATGGTCATGGCTGCAATCCGCGCTCGAGCGGGCACGGGGCAAGCTCGTCATGGCGGTGCTGGGCCATCCGTTCTTTGCCGGTGGGAGCCTGCAGACTGACGGATACGAGGAGTTCGCCGAGCTCAGGCGTCTGCTGCGCGAGCACCACGTCCCCATCATCATGGCCGGTGATACGCACGATTTGGAATACTACGTGGAGCCGCAACCACCGGGGCCGTCCGTTCATCACTTCGTCAATGGCGGCGGCGGCGCGTATCTGAGCTTCGGGACGTCGCTCGCGTGGCCGACTCGCCCCCCGACGTCCGAGTGGGCGTTCTACCCGGATACCAAAGCCGTGATGGCGAAAATCGAAGCAGGCACGCCGTGGTGGAAGCGTCCAGCGTGGTGGTGGACTCGACAGCTCGGCGCCTGGCCGTTCTCGGCTGAATGGCTGTCGGCGGTCTTCGACTACAACGTCGCCCCGTTCTTTCAGAGCTTTATCGAAGTGCGCGTCGAACGGTCCACGCGCCAAATCCGGCTCCGACCCTACGGTATCCATGGCCGGCTGACGTGGGGCGACCTTGCCTCGTCCGAGAGCATTCGCCCTCCGGGCGCGACTCGGGCGACGGCCGTCGAGTGGTCGGTGCCGATGGCGCGTTGATTGACTGCTACACTAGTCTTCCCGAGGGGCTTTGCCCCTCGGACTCCCCGACACGCTCTCTCGCGCGCCGCTTCGCCGGCGCGCTCCGGTCGCGTGGCTCGCTCGCGGCGCTCGCTCGCACGGCTCAAACCGCCTTGGCGATTTATGAGATAGATTCTAGTCGGATGTCTCAGACAGTGGTGCCGCTTGCCCTGCGCGTCGCCAATCTCCGAAAAGCCTACAAGGACGTTGTCGCGGTCGATGGCATCGACCTCTCTGTTCGTACCGGCGAATGCTTCGGCCTGCTCGGGCCAAACGGCGCCGGCAAGACGACCACGATTGAGATCTGCGAAGGGCTGACGGAGCCCGACTCGGGAGACGTCGAAATCCTCGGACGGCGCTGGGCGTCCGACGCGCAGGCGCTTCGTCAGCGGCTCGGCATTCAGCTGCAAGAGACGCAGCTCGCCGACAAGCTGACCGTCGCGGAAACCCTGCGTCTCTTCCGGAGTTTCTACGACCGCGGCCCGGCGCCCGAGGACGTCATCGGGCTCGTGCAGCTCGAGGAGAAGCGCGCGGCCAGGGTCAGCGATCTGTCGGGCGGGCAGAAGCAGCGCCTGGCGCTCGCCTGCGCGCTCGTCGGCGATCCCGATCTGCTCTTTCTCGACGAACCGACGACCGGTCTCGACCCGCAGGCGCGGCGTCAGCTGTGGGACCTCATCGAGGAATTCAAGAAAGCCGGCCGGACGATCCTGCTGACGACGCACTACATGGATGAAGCCGAGCGCTTGTGCGACGAGCTCGCCATCATGGATCACGGCAAGGTGATCGCGCGCGGCACACCGGGCGCACTCATCGCATCGATCGGCGCCGAGCACCTCGTCGAGCTCTCGACCGGCGACTTGGGACGAGCGGTTGATCTCTCTGCCTTGCGGCAGGTCGTCGGCGTGCGCGACGCGCAGGCGGAGAACGGCACCATTCGAATTCAGGCGACCGAGCTGCATCGGGCCGTGCCAGCGGTCCTCGAGGAGCTGAGGCGTCAGGGTATCCCCCTGACCGAGCTCGGCACGCACTCGGCGACGTTGGAGGACGTGTTCGTCTCGCTGACGGGGCGTCACTTGCGCGATGAGTGAGCGGCCGTCGCCCCGGCACATTCGACAGGGGACGTCAGGCGGTTCTCTGCTCGATCACCCGCTCGTCCAACTGACGCTCGTTCGCGTCCGCGAGTTCACGCGTGAGCCCGAGGCGGTGTTCTGGGGGCTGTTCTTCCCGATCTTGATCACCGCCGGGCTCGGCATCGCCTTTCGAAGCAGCCCGGCCGAGGTTCTGAGAGTGGCGACGTCGTCGCCTGCCATCGCTGCGGCGTTGCGGCAGGAACCATCGCTCGACGTGGCCGTGCTTGACGAGCCCGCGGCCGCGCAAGAGCTTCGCGTCGGCAAGGTGGCGTTGCTCGCCGAGGCGGGTCCGGAGGGCGCCGTCGTGTATCGCTACGACGACACGAATCCCGAGGGTCGGGCGGCACGAATGTTCGCTGACCGCGCCGTGCAGCGCGCCGCCGGCCGGGCCGACCCGGTGACCACCTCGGACGCGATCGTCCGCGAGGCAGGGTCCCGATACGTCGATTTTCTGGTTCCGGGGCTGGTCGGCCTCGGAATCATGAGCAACACCCTCTGGGGCCTCGGCTTCTCGATCGTGGACTCGCGGCGCCGCAAGCTGACGAAGCGGTTGATCGCGACGCCGATGTCGAAGGCCGCCTATCTGCTCTCATATCTGCTTTGGCGAATGATGATTCTGGTCGTCGAAGTCGGCATTCCGGTGGGCTTTGGCGCGCTGGCGTTCGGCGTGCCGGTGCGCGGCAGCTTCCTCGACCTGGTGGTCATCAGTGTGCTCTCGTCGCTCGCCTTCAGCGCCCTGGCGCTTCTCATCGCGAGCCGCGCGCGGACAATCGAAGCGGTGTCCGGGCTGATGAACCTCGCCCAGGTCCCGATGTGGATTCTTTCAGGCGTGTTCTTCTCAGCCCAACGTTTCCCTGACGTCGTCCAGCCGTTCATCAGCGTGCTGCCACTGACCGCGCTCATCGACGCCCTCCGAGCGCACATGCTCCAGGGCGCTGGTCTCGCTCAGGTGGCGCCGCAACTGGGCGTGCTGAGCGCCTGGCTGGTCGTCTGTTTCGTTCTCGCCCTCAAGTTGTTCCGCTGGAAGTAGAAAGCGAAGCTTCGCTCCGCCTCAGCCGGACTTACCCAGCGCGGGCAGGTAGTAGAAGCCGAGCACCAGAATGACGTAGACCGCGAGCAGCTGCACACCTTCCATCCAGTGTGTCTCGCCATCGTGCGAGATGAAAGCGATGCTCAGGAGTGCGAGACCGATGGCGACGAGCTCGAACACGGTGAACAGCAGGTCCATCGGCTGTGGCGCGACGGCGTAACTCAGAAACACCAGCGCGGGCGCAACGAAGAGCGCGATCTGGGTCGACGATCCCACGGCAATCGCCAGCGCAGCATCCATCTGGTCGTTGGCCGCGAGCACGATTGCCGAGTAGTGTTCCGCCGCGTTTCCGACAAACGCCACGACGACGACCCCGACGAAGAGATCGGTCATGCCGAGGTCGCGCGCGGCAGCCGTCACGGTACCAACCAGCAATTCGCTGACGATGGCAACGCCAGCCGTCGCGGCCACGAGCAGCAGCACCGGCGCTCGTAGACTGCCCCGCTCGCGCGGTGGTTCATCGCTCGTGCGCGCTCGGCCGTACAGTTCCCGGTGTGTCCTGAGCGTGAAGACGAGGCTCAACCCGTAGCTCACAAACAGGACGACTGCGATCTCGGTATCCAGCTTCAGCTCGGGCGCGTTTGCCACGCCTCGGGACAGCCAATGGAATACCGCGGGGACCACGAGCCCAATCGTGCTGAGCAGCAGCATGGTCGTTCCAAGACCAGCGGCGGTGCGATTGAAGCGCTGAACCGGGAAGCGCAGCCCGCCGACGAGCGCCGAAGCGCCGAAGACGAGCAGGACGTTGCCGATGATCGAACCTGTCAGCGAGGCCTTGACCAGGTCCGTGAGTCCCTCGCGGAGCGCCATCACACCGATGATGAGCTCAGCGGCGTTCCCGAACGTCGCATTCAGCAGGCCGCCGATGCCGCCGCCGAGATGCTCGGCGAGGACTTCTGTCGCGTGGCCGATGAGGGCGGCAAGCGGCAGGATCGCGAGCGCAGACGCAAGAAAGATCGCGATGTGGCGCTCCGGGGCGAACACCCGCAGCAGAACCGCCACGGGCACGAAGAGGAGCAGGACGATGATCGCGCGTGGGACGCGTGCAGTCACAGGATCGCGAGGACGCTCACGCTGATTCTAGATGGGGACACCACTACGGCTGTTTTCCCACACTCCGGTCTTCGTACGGTCGCAACTGCCACTCGAAGAAGGTCCATGTCCGGTTCCATGAATCGCGCTGATCGGGAGAATCGTCGCGCTCGAGGGTCTTCGGGTTGACGCGGCGGTTGAACGTATGGCCGCCACTTGCCGGTCCGGGAACGGGGTCGACGTAGACCTTGGTCTCCGCGAGATCGGGCTTACGCGACCGCAGCGCGTCGACGATCTGCTGATCTTCGACATAATCGACGTCGGTGTCGTTGGTGGCGACGTGGACGAGAAGCGGTATCTGCAGTTTGTCGACGTGATAGAGCGGCGAGCGCTCAATGTAGAGGCTGCGCTTTTCGAACGGTAGGCCACGAATCCTCGACTGGGTCGAGAACTGGCGCTGGTAGCCTGGTCCCTTGTACGAGAGCCGGAACACGAGATTGGTCACCGGCACCATCGCGGCCGCGGCCTTGAACGGATGTTTCTCGCGGAAGACCGACAACAGCGTGATGTAGCCGCCGTGGCTCCAGCCCATGATCCCGATCCGATCCTGGTCGACGTGAGGCAACGTTCGCAGGTAATCGACTGCGCTCATCGTGTCATCGATCTCATATCCGCCGTAGTCGATGGCATTGTGATGCGCTTCACCGTAGCCCGTGCTGCCGCGATACTCGGGGCAGATGACGACATAGCCGCGCTCGACAGCCTCCTTGACGAACGGGAACATCCCCACACCCCAGTTGCCATGGACGCCACCGTGAACCCAGACCATCGCGGCGTGTCCTTTCGGTCCCCGCTTTTTCAGCGGTTGAAAGAGATAGGCTGGGATGTCCATGTCCCCCACGCTGCTCCGGTAGCTCACTTTCTTGAAATCCATCACCCCAAGGCTGGCTTTGGCATACCGTTCGTCGGCCGCCACCTTGGCTTCGATGTCGCGCGCGAAGTCGTAGCCGCGGGAGTGGTCGGCCGGGTCGTTGCTGACGTAAAGCTCGCGCGCGCGGTTTTGATCGGCGGTGGGTTCCGGATGCTCTCGGCCTGCCTGGGAAGACTGTGCTGGGGCCGGTAACGGCAGCGACTGCTGAGCCGCCACTGCCACTGCCGCAGTTGCGGCCACGATTGCCACGCCCGTCAGCGTGCGAACGCCGCGACGTGGCCACGAACCTCGACCCATAGAGGCCCTCCACATGCTTTCCATGAACGACCGCGTCGACGCGAACGCGAGCGGCGCTACTGTTTGTTGTATACCGTCGTGGTCGTGAAATCGCCTTGCGCCGTCTTGATGTCCCGCACGATCGTCAGGACTTTCCCGTCGTCGGACAGCTTCCAGGAATCATTGACGTCGAAGACGTTGCCCTGCATGTCGAGCTTGAATGCCGTCGTCAGCGCCTTGCCGCTCCACTTGGTCGTCGACTTGACCTCCTGCTCTGCGGGGCCGACGCGCATCTTGTTGACGTTCTCCTTGCCGTCGGTGCTGAGCTGGCGTTCGGTGGTGACCTCGCCCTGAGCTCCTTTCTGCGTCGTGACGACCTTGACGCTGGGTTCCTTGTGCTCGATCACATGGACGATTGACTCGGGTGGCGGCATCGGCCCGAAGTCGCTTTTGGAAGCGTCGAGGTTCCACGTACCGGTGAAATTGGGCGTGGCATCCTGCGCCCGCAATGATGCAGCAACCGGCAGGACGAGGAGTACGAATAAGGCCGCGAGGAGGGTGTGCTTCATGCCCGCGAGGTTATCACGGTCCGGGCGGACGCCTGCCGTCTCACCCGGACCGTGCCCCCACTGACGGGCTTGCGTTACTGTCGAACGATCTTCACATCGTCGATCGCAGCCTCGACGAGGCTCGCGCCTGCGGCGTCGGCGGCTTCAACCAAGATGCGGATCGTCTGACCTGCGAAGGCGCTCAGGTCGACCGTCGCCGTGGCCCAGACGCCATCGTCGTCGTTGGTATCTCCGAGCTCCTGGAACACCGAGGCCTGCGTCGTGCCGATGATGGAGACGCGCAGGTAGGAGGTAGTGACTTACCGAACGCCCCACCGCTGCTGTTGGTCTCGCCGTTCGAGAATGCCACCCCGAGAAGCTCGACCTTCGCGGAGAGCGGTGCGCCTGTCGTGCGCCGGAGCTCGACGATCATCGACGTGCGGAGCGGTTTTGCTGATGCGCAGCGCGCGAAGCTGTGCGGAAGCGCACGCACTCAGGCGGGTGATGCCGGAATCGTAAGATCGGCATCAGAGTTGTCTGGGGCGACGCCGCAACGCTCTGCTGGGGTGGTCGACCAGGAGCTGCCGAACCTCGAGGTCCGTGAAGCCGGCCGCTTTCAAAGCCGGAACGAACCTGGTGAACAGCGTGTCGTACGGGCGGAACGCGCCTCCGCCAGCCTCGCCAACGCGGTACCAACCGGCGTCGTGCGAAACGAGCGTGCGCGCGAACAATCCTTCCGTCTTCATTCGACGAACCAGGTCGACGTGGCGGATGACACTGGCCTCGCTGATGCCATCGAACTCCACCCAGGCACCGCGTTTTGCGGCGTCGAGGTGAAACGTGTCGTCGCGTTCGGACTGGGCGTGCACCCAGATGAAGGAGGAGGCGGGCACACCGGCGTGTTCGAGAAGATCGATCTCTTCGCGAGCGGCGATCCCGTTGCCTGTGTGTGACGCAATCGGCAGTCCCGTGGCGCGATTCGTTAGCGCGGCCGCGCGAACGAGCTTGGCGTCAATTTCCGACAGTGGCCCACTATCGACGCCAATCTTCATAAACGCCGGTTTGATCCCGGTGTCGTCGATTCCGCGTTCCCACTCGCGTATCCAGCGGTCCGCCAGTTGCTCGGCGGACTCGCGAAACGCGTGCGCCGGCACGAACTTGTCTTCGGCGGCGCCGTAGTAACCCGTGTTCGAGAGGATGTGCAGGCCAGAGGCTTCGGCCAGCCGTTTCAATAGCCGTGGATCGCGGCCAAGGTAGGCCGGTGTGCATTCCACCAGCGTGCCGCACCCGAGCTGTTTCAGTTGGTGTAGGTGCGGGATACGGTCTTGAACGCGTCCGCGGCGTCATACCTGGCAGGGCTGACGCTCGACGCGCCGATGAAGTCGACGAGGACGTGCTCGTGCATCAACGTGATGCCCAGTTCGTCAACGGCGATCGGTCCCGTGACGCTGTCGATGCGATCGTTTCCTTGTGCCGCAGGTGCCGATTGCAGGCGCCGGTTCGCCGCTGGTCGGAATGGTCCGCCAAGCAGGATCAGGCATCCGGTCAGCCACCGGCGTCGGGAAATGTCTGCGCGGTTGTGCGTGCCGTTCGGCTTCGCCATGGCACAGAGCCTATCGCAGTCGCGACGCCTTCTGCGCTCGCGAGCGTCAACGTGAGGGGATCGGGCCGCGACCGTCGTTTCACGAAAGATGGGAGGACACAAGCATCGACACCAGGCTCGAGTGCATACAGACGAGCTGCGCGGCGGCGAGTCAGGAAGCGCCAATTGTTCGTGCTAGACTCTCGCCGAATCTGCGAGCTCGTCCGAACCTGACTGTGTCCACCGCAAGCGAGTCGATCGACTACACGAAGCTGCGTCAAGATTTCGTGCGAGCGGTGGCTCGACTCTGCCCCGGCTGGCTGTCCAACCAGCGGGACGATCTCGTGCAGGCCGCCGTGATGCGCGTCGTGCACATCGTCAGCAAGTCGGCAGACGATCCTGAGGGAGACCCGACATTCGCGTCGTCATATCTGTACAGAGTCGCGCACAGCGCGCTCGTCGATGAGATTCGCCGGACGACGCGGCGCCAGGAGACGGGACTCGACGACAGTGCGGTGGAACAGGTCGCCGTCAACTTCAGAGACCCGGAGCGTGTGGCCGCATCGCGGCAGATAGGACGCGGCATTCAGGATTGTTTGTCTCGCATGCCACGTGACAGGCGATTGGCGGTCACGCTCCACCTTCAGGGCCACAGCGTTCCCGACGCGGCGCGGGTGCTCGACTGGCCGGCGAAGCGAACTGAGAATCTGGTCTACCGCGGCATGGCGGACCTGCGAGAGTGCCTGATGAGCAAAGGAATCGAGCCGTGACCAGCTCGCAAGATGCGGACGACAGACTGAGGGCGGCCTTTCGATCGCTCAGTGCGGAAGGGCGCACCGACTGTTCCAGGGAGGAACTCGAACGCGTCTGGCGTGCCGTGTCCGGAGAGCTGCCTGCTGACGGGCGCCATGAAATCGTGGATCGGATGGCGAGCCAACCAGCTGTCGCTGAGGCGTGGCGGATCGCGCACGAGCTGCGTGCGGCCCAGCAGGAACGATTGGGGAACGGTGCCGAATCAGCGGCACGCTCGTGGAGGCCGGCCTGGATCGGTTTGGCCGCGCTGCTCGTGCTGAGCGTTGGCGCGGGGCTCTTGCAGTTGCGCCGCGAGCCGGCCGACACGTTTCGCGATCCGGGGCGCTATGTAGTCGAGCCGCTCGTGACCTCGGACGCGACGCTGCCGCGAGATCGGTTCGTGTTGCGCTGGAAACCTGGACCTGAGGGTTCCCGCTACAAGGTCACGGTGACTAACGACGACCTGCGCGTGCTCATGACGGCGGCGGACTTGACTGCGCCGGAACTGACCGTGCCGCCGGAGCGGATCTCAGAATTGGCGGCGGGCGCGCGGGTCTTGTGGCAGGTCGTGGTCGCAATGCCCGGCGGCGAGACCATCTCGTCGGAAACCTTCGTCGTCCGCGTGCAGTGAATGAAGCGCACCAGACGCGCAGCGCCAGCGGATGCGACTGCGTACTTAACCAAGAAAGGAACGGATCGAAGATGTCCAGGACCACCACGATGGGATTAGGGCTGCTGCTGGTTGGAATCCTTGCCGGCGCGGCCGGCGCGCAGGCCGTCCAGAATTTCGGCCCCCCCAGTTTCTTGAACTGGGGCCTTTTTACCCTGGCGGCCGATGAGGAAGTGCACTTCAATGTGACGCTCCGCGAGGTGCCGCGCGGCCCACAGGCTCAAGTGCTCCAGCAGTTGTTTGATCGGTCGGGCGCCCTCGTCGCGCGTCAAATCGTGACTCTCGGACCAGGTAAGTCCGCGACGCTTCGATACGCCCTTCCAGGGGAGTTCAGCGCGCACGCGGAGATCCTGGATCTCTCCAACGGTCCGTTTGGAGCCAGCAGGATCATCGCCGGCACGGTCGAAATTCTTGGAAGGGGTGCCGCTGGCGCGGCCGCCGGAACTTTTGCGGTGCAGTCGCTCGACGACGGCTTGTCCCCGCGGCGCTTCGTGCCCAGCAGCGACGACGGCGGCGGGAACGGCCGTCTGCCTGACTAGCGCCACGGATTACACGGATCACACGGATACGCGAATCGCGCGCGTCATCGACAACAGCGCAACTGGACTTGGCAATCAGACTGCGTTCGCTCGTTCGGCGTTTCGGCGCGGCGGCGATGGCAGCACACATGCTGACCACCGTCGCCGCGGCCGCCCAGGATCCATTCGCGAAATGCGCAGAGCAGTTTGCGCAGAAGCCTGACGACTACGAGTCAGCCTACTGCTTCTACCAGGTGACGCTCGAGAAGAGCTTGTGGGAAGAAGGGGCTCGGCTCTTCGATGGCCTGATCGCAAAGTCTCCAGAGAACCTGTGGCTACCGCTCGCCTACGGACACGTCTATCGCAGCCGTGACCCCAAGCGCGCCGAGGCGCTGTACCGCCAGTCGGCCGACGGGTTTCAACGCAGGCGTCACGTTGAAGGCGAGATCCTGGCGCGAAGCAACCTGCGCAACTTCCTTTTTCCGAAAGGCCGGGTCGAGGATGCGGCCCGCGAAACCGCCCGGGTTGCCGAACTCGGCCGCTCCTCGAGTGACCCGTTGCTCAAGGCCCGCGCCTGGACGCTCGAGGCGACGCAGGTGCAGGACAGCGGCGGCGACTTGAGCCTGGCATACAGCCTGCTGAAACAGACTGAGGGCCAGATTTTTCCTGACGGACCGTACCGGCTGAAGCGTAGCACCCTGAACTCGCTCGGCCTGGTGGCCTTCCGGCTGGGCCGGCTGGACGAGGCGCTGTCGGTCTTTCACAAGCTGGACGCCCTCGCCGCCGCCGAGGGCGAAGGGCTGGCGCAAGCCAACGCCCAGTACAACATCCTCAACACCTCGTCACTTAAAGAAACACTACTACCGTCAGCCGGGGCGAAGGACCGGCTGATGCGCCTCGCCGAGCGGTCGCTGGCGACCGCAATCGCCGCGCAGAATCGGGATATGACGCTCAAAACGCACCGCGCGCTCGCCGAACTCCTGACGAAGGAACCTGGGGCTCAGGCCAGGGCGCTTCAGCATGTCGAAGGTTGTCTGGAACTCGCCATGACGTTGCGTCAGCCCCATGACGAAGCCGTCTGCTCATGGGTGAAAGCGTCGATCCTTCACGATACGGCTCCCAGGGACGCTCGCGCAGCGGAGCGTCGTGCCCTCGACGCGACCGAACGGTCACACAATCCACGCACGCAGGCCTACAGCGCGCGGCGTCAGATGCTACTGAGCTGGGAGACTCGCAGTCGTCCGCAGGCGATCGCGGATTCGCTCGCCGCCATCGATTCGGTCGAAACTCTCAGGAGCCTGCAGGACGACTCCGACGGCAGCGCTGAACAGTTCTCGACTTGGACCTCCGACTACGTGTGGTTTTCCGGACGCCTGCTGCAAGACGCACAGGACGGCGACGTCGACCTGGCGTTCTCGATCACCGAACGCATGCGCGCCCGGTCACTGCTCGACCAACTGGAACGTTCGCAGGCGCTGTTGAACCCGAAGGACCCGGCGGTGAAGAACCGGCGCGGTGTGCTCGAGCGAATCGCCGCGGTGCAGAGGCGTCTGATGGATCCGGGACTTGGCGACGACCAGCGTCGGGCAGCGCTCGACGAACTGGAGGATCTCGAACTCCGCGAACGCGAGGCGCGCCGCTTGATCGGGATCGCCTTTCCAACCGACACGTCCGCACCAGCATTTGCCAGCGTTCGCGGGTTGCAGGAGTCGCTCGCCGCCAACGAGGCGCTGCTGTCGTTTCAAGTTGGACTCTGGGAGACCTACGAGAAGGAGTTCGGCGGCGGCTCGTGGCTGATCGTGCTGACGAAACAACAACGCACAGTCCATCGCCTGCCCGACCGGACCGAGCTCGCGCCGATCGTGCCGATGTTCGCGGGACTACTCGCGCGGGCGGACGGACTCGACGCGCGGTCAGCGGGGCGATTATACGACCTGCTCCTGGCCGAGGCCGTGAGCGCCCTTCCGCCCGGGATTGACCGGTTGATCATCATCCCCGACGGCCCGCTGCACCAACTCCCGTTCGATGCGCTGAAGGGAGGACCAGACGGCGCCGCGCTGGCGACGCGGTATGAGCTGATGGTCGAACCGTCGGCAACGGTGTGGCGACACTGGCGAGAGAAAGACGCTCGCGCCGTGACGCACCGGACGCTCGCCTTCGCGGATCCGGTGCTCGACGCTGGCGGCACGCGGAGACGCACCAGAACGAAACGCGACGCTCGAGCGCGGACTGCGCCTTGGCCGCCTTCCCCATGCGCGGCGCGAGAGCCGGGCGATCGGACGGCATCTCGGAAGCGTCGATGCGCTCGTCGGTTCGCGGGCGTCCGAGAAAGCGTTGAAAGACCGAGACCTCCGCCGCTACGACATCCTGCATTTCGCCGTTCACGCCATCGCGGATGAGGCGCGTCCGGAGCGCTCGGCCGTCCTGCTGGCGCCCGGCGCGGCGAACGAGGACGGCCTGCTGCAGTCGCGCGAGATCCAAGGCCTCGACCTCGAGGGCCGGATCGTCGTGCTCTCTGCGTGCCAGACCGCCGCCGGAGCGATCGTGAGCGGCGAAGGCGTGCTGAGCCTGGCGAGGGCGTTTTTCGGAGCGGGTGCCGACGCCGTCGTCGGAACCCGCTGGCCGATCCGAGACGCCGACGCCGCGGCGCTTTTCAATGCGTTCTATCAGAGCCTCGGCGACGGCGCCTCCCTGTCGGAAGCGCTGAAGACAGCCAAGGCTGCGGCGATCGCTGCGAATCGTCCGGCCGCCGCGTGGGCCAGTATCGTCCTTCTGGGCAACGGTGATTTTCGGCCGTTTCCCGGTGGCCGGCCCCCCGCACCCCCGCGCCCACGGTCCCCCGACGCCCTTCCGCTTCTTGTCGTGCCACTGGGCGCTCTCATCTGGCTGATCGCCCGTCGTCACCGGCCTCGCTAAGTTCCTGTGCGACCTCGGCCGTATCAAGCCTGCACCAGCCGTGAGGGGATAGGCGCGCTCCGCGCGTTTGTAAAGCAGGAGACGGCCATGATGCCCATCGTGATCCAGTTGCAGTCGTCGGTCAGGTGTATCTCAGACGGTGAGATGCTCGCAGACAGCGCGGCAGAAAGATCGGGCGAGGACGTCGCGGGCAGCGCGATCCACCCCGCTCGTCTGCTTCGCGCTGAGGATTCTTGGCTCCGAGGCGTGGTGTTTCGCGATCCGCACCTCAACGTGCTCGTTCAGTGCTCGGGCGTGTCGGTGGCATCGGCGTTCGATGAGATCGGTCAGCTGTATGCGCGGCCGCTGTGCGTCTGTGCGCTTCCCGGCCTCTTGCGCCTTCCCGAGGAAGAGCCCGCGTCGCTTCTGATCGGTGATGTGTCGACGCTGACGCTCTTGCAGCAGATCGAACTCTACGATTGGCTGGGGCGCTTCAGTGCGGTCGCTCAGGTCATCTCTGTAACGTCCGTGCCGCTATGGCCACTCGTCAAGAAGGGGCGATTCTTCGAGGGGCTGTTCTACCGGCTCAACGTCGTCAGCCTGACCGCTGGTCACGGTAGTCACTGATCAGTTCAGCGGACGACGGATAGCGACCCCACTGAAGCCGGTCGATGTCGTCACCCGAGGTCGACGGCCATCATGCTCCGGCGGTCGCGAAGGTAGAGCCGAGTGCCCACGAGTACCGGGGGTGTCCAGGCCAGCTCGGTCAGCAACTGCGCCTTCGCGGCGATCTTGAAGCCCTGCGGTGACGGATAGGCAATCATCAGCACACCGTCTTGCGCAATGGTGATGAGTTTTTTATCCGCCCAGACGAACGACGCTTTCTCGATGCTGCGTTCCTGCCAGTGGATTGTGCCGGTGCGCGCGTCGACGGCGCTCAGGATCGCCTGGCTGCCCTTGCCACCGCTCGAGAAGTAGATGGCGTCGCCGATCCGCATGGCGTTGCCGTGATGCAGCCGCAGCCGGTTGGAGCTCCAGAGTTCTGTCGCTTTGGTCTGCTGGTTGCTGCGCTGCAGCTCGATGACTTTGGCGCCGCCGTTGTATTCCGCAGAGATGAAGAGGAGATTGTCGGGTCCCCACACCGGCGTAGCGATCGCGATCGAATAGTCGGCCTTGAACGGCACCTGCCACTGCAGATCGCCGTTGTGCGGATTGACGGCGATCATCGCCCCGTCCATCAGGAGCGCGGCTTGTTCGAGACCCCCGACGTTGATGAGGAGGGGCGAGGAGTAGACGTTGCCGAGATCCCCCATGGCCCAGGCGACCTTGCCATCCGCCTGCTGAAACGCCATGACGGACTTTCCCGGTCCTCCGACCGGCACGATGATCGTCTCGCGAAACGCGAGCGGACTGGAGGAATAGCCGTACATAAGACGCGATCCTTGATGGCTCGCCCACAAATCCTGCATCCAGATGACCTTGCCAGTCTTCTTGTCCAGGCACTGTAATCGGCCGGCAACACCAGTCGTGAACAGACGATCGCCGACGATGAGGGGCGAGGAATAGGGGCCATTTCCCATCTCGGGCGCGTCGCTCTGAAACCCCATCTCGGTCGTGTGTTCCCAGAGAGTCGCGCCGGTTTCAGCGTCGGCCGCGAGCACGACCTCAGCGCGCGGTTTCCCGTACATCGTGTAGAGGATGCCGTTTTCGACCGCGGGCGACGAATAGCCTTCGCCGAGCGCTCGCTTCCATACGACACGCGGGCCGGCGGCCGGCCACACATCCTTCAGGCCGGAGGCTTCGGTCTGAAAATTTCGGTGCGGTCCGCCCCATTGCGTCCATTGAGTGACGGCGTTCGGGGCTTTCGCGGCAGGTTTCTGGGTCTGAGTGAATGCCGCCGCAGTCTGGCTGAAGGCGGGCGCTGCCAGCGCGATGGTGAGGAAGGTGCGTCGATCCATGTCGCCTTGGTCCTTTCCGAAGCCGCGTCTGGAATCAGCCGCTCATTACAAAGCCCGTGCCTGTTCAAACCGACACGGAATGGCCTGATGGCGTTCGGTTTAGACACCGGCCTCGAGTTCTTGCCTGTTCGGCATTGGGAACGCCGGTCCCGGAGACGGACGATGGTGACTACGTCTGGTCGTGTGCGCGTCCGTTGACAGCGGTCGGGCGTGAAGAGCACGATCGAGGCCTGCCGGATTCCCTTCGCGCCAGCGCCTGCGGAGCCGGTGGAACGGGCAGGTGCCCATGGAACGCGTCGCAAGAACCTACGTCGTTGTTCTTCCGTTGCTGCTCGCCGGGTGCGGCTCAGAGATGACGACGCTCGGTCCCACTCCGGTCGATCAGGGCATCGTCATTTACATCCATGCGGACTTCAGGGGATCCTCACAGGGCATCGTCGCTGACGTTCACGACTTAACGAAGACCGAAGGGCCCTGTTCACGAGGCGAGGAAGGTGAAAAGCCGAGCTGGCGGGAGTGCGTCTCGTCGGTTCGTGTGTTCCCGGGGTGGTCGGCGACCTTCTATCGTGACGAAGACTTCAAGGGCCGCAGCATGACGCTCGCGTCCGACACACCCAACCTGAGCATTCTGTCTGGCCCCTGCGACGGTACGTTCAACGATTGCGTCAGGTCGATTCGAGTGACACGGCACTAGAGAGAACAGTGCGCTCGAAGTGTAGCTACTGTGTCATCTGCGTTTACGCTCCACGCCGAGCCCCG
Source organism: uncultured Acidobacteriota bacterium (assembly GCA_963773005.1). Classification (GTDB taxonomy): domain Bacteria; phylum Acidobacteriota; class Vicinamibacteria; order Vicinamibacterales; family 2-12-FULL-66-21; genus DATBJJ01. The sequence continues at coordinate 360,952 of CAVYZR010000003.1, read as the reverse complement.
GTTCGCGGATCGGTTCCTGACTCACATGCTGACGGGGAACATCCGAACGGCGGCTTGATGATTCACAACTCTCTCCTGACCGTCGTGCTGCGCGACTGACCTTGAGGGAAAATCGTGCGGGCCACGACTCGGTCAACCGCATCCCTTGTGTTCAGCAGCGAGGCGCGAAGCGAATCTGCGCCCTTTCTCACCGAGCATCGCCAGGGTTCCCTGCGGCGGAGTCGGCCGGATCGAACCGCACGATCAGCAGCGTGATGTTGTCGGGGCCGCCGCCATCAGTTGCCTGCGCGAGCAGCTGTTTCGCGGCATCCTCTGGTGCCGGCTCGCGGTCAAGCGTGGCCGCGATCGCCTCGTTCGTCACCGTCTCCGTCAATCCGTCCGAACACAGCAGAAGGCGATCGCCGGCCTGAACTTCGAACGAGCGGGCTTCGACCCTGACTCCCAACTCCGGGCCGCCGACGACATTCGTGATGACGTGGCGGAGACGGTGCCCGGCGATCTCGTCCGGTCGAAGGGCTCCCCGGCGCACCATATCGGCCATCAGCGTGTGGTCCTGTGTGAGTTGGTGCAGCACGCCGTCTCGGTACAAGTACGCACGGCTATCGCCCACGTGCACGACGCACAACTGCGCACCCAGGTGGAACGCCATCGTCACCGTCGTCCCCATGCCGGTCAGTTCGGGATGCTCCGCCGCCTCCTCGAGAATGCTGGCGTCAGCTTGACTCAGCGCGGACTGGAACTGCGCAAGGACCTTCTGCGCGTCGGCGTCGTTGGAGCCAAAGAACCACTTGAACGTATTGAGCGTGAACTGCTCGATCGCGACCACGGCGAGGGCGCTCGCCCGTTCGCCCGCCCGGTGCCCGCCCATCCCATCGGCCACGAGGAACAGATGGGCGTGCTCCTCGCCGAACTGCAGTTTCGGTTCGGGTAGGCTCGTCTGCCAGACGCGCATCGCTTTCGTGAGTTCGGCGATTAGGAACTGATCCTCATTGGTCGTGCGCACCTTGCCCTTATCGGTGATTCCAAAGGCCTTCACCGTCAGCGGACGTGGTGGTATCGGCGCGACGGCCGCGGCGGTCATCTGCATTTCCGTGTGTTCAAGCGGCACGATACCCTTTCTCTGAAATCAGCCACCGCACAGAGGCGGATGTCAATTCTGCGCGGCAAGCTCAGCAAAGACGACTCGATTGCCCGCGGGGTCAGTGACGGTGGCGGTCTTCACGTAGTCTGAAGTGGTGGTCCGGTCGACCGAAATGCCCTTGGCCCTCAGTTCGGCGAGTTGATCCTCAAGACCGGAGACCAGGAATGTGACCGAAGAAGATCCTGCACGCTCTCTGTCTTCAAACACTTGAATCCAGCCACCGTTCGCGAGCTTCCACTCGGCCAGGCCCTCCATCGGTCGAGAGTCCGCAGGACGGTCGAGCACTTGCTCGTACCAGGCCTCGGCAGTGGGGAGATCGCTGACCATGACTCCCGCGAGAGCATTGACGATGACCATGCAACACTTCCATCCCTGCTGAGTACGTTTCGTGGAAAACCATATGGACGCGCCCCCCCCGCGCCGGTTCATGGAGTGGCTGACGAAGGCTGTTACGCGGTCGGATCCGGCGTACTCGCTCTTATGGTTCGACTTCGCAGTCCTTCGTGGCGCCGGAGCCGTTCAAGAAGACCTCGAGCGCATTGCTTGACCTGGAACAACCTTAGAGCGTTACTCACGTCAGATCTGTTCAATAGAGCGCACGTACGAGCCCTCGACTGGGTCAAGGATGAGGCGAACCCTCCGCGAGATAAAGGATCTGAACACACCCACCTCCAACTAGAGCGGCCTGTCTCTGGTTCGCGACCTCGTTCTGTCTGATGGGAGCGGTGTAGATAGACGAGCGGGATCGGTGCCCGCTCCCTACCGTGGTCGCCGAGTGTGCTCATTTGCACACCGAGTGGGAGCGGCATGCACGATCATAGCTTCTGGAATCGGTACGGCACGCTGATCGTCCGAGGACTGCGTGCCCGGAAGGTGATTGTTGTGGCCACTGACATTTTTTCGCCGCAGTTCGTTATCGTGTCTGACAAGGTCATCGCCGTGCGCGCTCACGAGATCTATCTTGAGCGCGGCTGCGCGGACGGTTTTGATCGTGAGGATTGGCTTCGAGCGGAGCGTGAGCTCAAATCCCCACTGATCGCCGAGCGAGTGATTCCGCGGAGTGCAACGCGGCGATGAAGCGAGTCGGAAGGGGAAGGGAATGAGGGGCCGCATGCTGGAGTGGATGAAGAGGCGCGGATCGGCGGCGCCCAGCCAGGCCACACGAGAGGTGAAGGCCACGCCGCGGCAAGCGCCCCGAACGGCGGGGAAATATCGGTGGCTTTACGAGTACCTGGAGCACAGGTACGCGATTTCAGTCGTTCTCACGTTCGGGCAAATCGAAGACCTCCTTGGTTTCACGCTGCCGGATGTGGCGCGCACCGACCAGGAATGGTGGACGACGACAGACCTCGGCACGGCCGAAGCCCAATACTCGGATGCATGGACCCTGGCCAGCAGAACGGCCAAACCGAATCTGTTGGCCCAGACCGTCCTTTTCGAACGCGTGTCCTGAGGATGTCTGTTCGCTTCTGAACGTCGCGGTTGACGCTCGCTAGGAATCCGCCCGAAGCATCAGGGACGGATCGACGCGCGCTGCCCGGCGCGCCGGACCATACGAGGCGAGCGCGACGGCGCCGACGACCAAGGCGACGCTGACTGCGAAGGCTCCAGGATCAATCACCGACACATTGTCGAGCCGCACAACTGTGCTGAGAAGCTTCATCACGGTAAATCCGAACAGCAATCCGATGGCTGTGCCGAGCGACGCCAGCCGCGCCGAATGCACGACCACGAGTCGAGTCACATCGCCCGGACCTGCCCCGAGCGCCATCCGGACCCCGATTTCACGAATGCGCTGGCCGAAGGTGTAAGTCAGAACGCCGTACAGCCCGGAGATGCTCAAAGCAAGCGCGATTGCGCTGAGGAGCGTGCCCACAGACGACGCGGCGCGCAGCGGGAACCGCTGGAGGGCGACAATCTCCTCGAGCGCGAGCACGTCGAAGGCCATCGAGTCCGAGTGAACTCGCCGCAACGCGGCGCTCAACGTGTCGAGGCGAACATCGGCTGCGGGCAGTCGGACGAGGAGCGCCGCTGCCTGCGATCCGGTCGGGCTGGTCGGGAGATAGAGGTGCGCTGAATCCTTCCCCTGATAGACGAAGCCGCTCACCACGTCGCCCGCAACGCCAATGACCGTGACGATCTGGGAGGTCGCATCGTCGTCGGTGAATCTGCGCAGCGACATGACGGTGTCTCCCACCATCGCGCGAGATTCCGGCGGATCGATCTGGACGCGGAGCGTCTTTCCTACCGGGTCCTCCCCTGGCCACAAGGTTTTCGCCCCTGCGGCACTGACGACCGCGACCGAAGCCTGGGCGGCCGCCTCCTCCGGTGAAAACGAGCGACCGTGCACAATCGGAATCTGCAGGAGCGAGAAGTATTCGGGCGACACAAACGTGCAAGACGCTGCCACGACACCGCCCGGCCGCCGCAGCGGCACCTTTCTTGTCTCGCCAAAGAGCGGGCTCCGGCTCGCGACCGCGATCTGCGCGACGCGAGGGTCGGTCGCAAGGTCGGCGTGCGTGCGCCTCACGAGCTCGCGATCGCGGCCGGTCGGGCGCACCGAAATGATGTCGCCGGTGTGGAGCCCGAGATCGGTCGCCTGAATGGCGCGGCCGTTGCGAACGAGCGTCGCGGCGACGATGAGCAGGAGCAACGAGACGGCGACCTGGCCGGTGACGAGGACCTTGCGGAGCGTGGCGCTCGAGACACTGCCGCTCAACTGCCCGCGCAAGGCGTCAGTCAGCGAGACGCGGGTCGCCTGCAACGCAGGCAGGAGCGCAAACAGGAGTGTCGCGGCGCCGGCGACGATGAAGGCAAAGCCAAAGACCCGGTAGTCGAAGTCGAGCGGCACGAATCGGACTCGTGCGGCCACGGTTGGCGGCAGCATCACGACGAAGCCGTACGTCGCCAGCCGCAGCAATGCGGCGGCAAGCGTCAAGCCGACCAGTCCCGCGAGCGTCGTAATGACCAATCCCTCGGTCACGAGTTGGCGCACGATTCGACCACGGCTGGCACCGATCGACAGGCGGATGCCGATCTCGCGGTGACGGGCATTCGCGCGGGCGAGCATGACGTTCGAGGCGTTGGCGCAGGCCGCTACCAGCACCAGGCCAAATGCCGCAAACACCGGTGAGAGGAGCGCGTAGCTCGTGAGGGTGAGGCGCGTCGGCGTGGTCTGTGGCTGGAGCACGGCGCGCACGGCATCCAGTCGGCCGGCAACACGGGTGGCAAATGGTTCGAGCGCGACCGAGCCTTGCGCCTGCTGTGGCGTGACGTCTCGCCGCAGGCGCGCCGTGAGGCGGAGTTGGCGCGGTTGTTCGCCGCTGAAGGGATCGCCACCGCCAAGCGTGCCGTACATCGTCAGCGGCACCCACGCGTCCCGAGGCACGTCGTCGAGGCCGACGAACTCCGGCGCCATGACCCCGATGACCGTCAGCGTCCGGCCGTTGACCTTGAGCTCGCGGCCGAGGACCGCCGGATCGCGATCGAAGAAGCGGGTCCATGCCTGGTCGGTCAGGATTGCGACCGGCTCGCTGCTCGGCGTTCGGGCATCATCGGCGACGAAGCTGCGCCCGAGCCTGAAGCGCGGGCCGAGCGCGCTGAAGTAATTGCCCGACACGAACCCGATCGACATCTGGCGGCCGTTCGAGGACACGGCGCGTGTCGATTCGGCAACGACGTCTTCGAAAAGATCCTGCCGCGCTTGCAGGTCCTGAAAATCGCGCCAGCGGAAGGTGGAGCCACCGGCCTCCTGAGCCTGCCAGCGGACCGCATACAGGCTGTAGGGATCGTGCACCGCGAATGGACGGAGCACGTAGGCGTTGAAGATCGCAAAGACGACTGTCACGAGCCCCATGCCGACAGCCAGCGTCAGCACCGTGGTGGCGACAAATGCGCGGCTCTGTCTCAGCCCTCGCGACGCGTAGCACAGGTCACGCCCGCACTGTTCGAGCAAGATGACGCTCCTTTCCGACCGATGATACGGCCATCGGGGCCGCCGCGTTCCTGGTTCGCCACGGCCACCGCGTACAATGAGTGCGCGCTCGCTTATCTGGTGATGATGACCCTCGTTTATCGCGCCCGGCTCGTGTGGTTGCTCATCCTCCCGCTGGCCGCGTGCGGGTCGAACCCTGCGGCCCCGTCGGAGCCAGCAGCCACGATCACCATTGGGGCGGCCGGCGTGTTTCCAGCGGAACTGCGGATCAAAGCCTGGGGGCAAGTCAGGTTCGTCAACAACGACAGCCGGCCCCACACGATGGTGTCCGATCCCGTCGACGTGCACTCGCAGTGTCCGCCACTCAACCTCGTCGGAATCCTGCAGCCCGGCGAGAGCCGAAACACGGGCACCTTAAACCTGCCCGGTACGTGCGGCTTTCACGACCACGCCAACAAGACTGACGGCGCCTTCCAGGGCCGAATCGTTATCGAATAAATCACATCTGCCGGTGCGCTGGGCGCTCGATTGCCGCGCCCGGCATTTCGGCGCACACCCCAGTCGCCAGCGCGATTGACGACTCGTCCGCCCCGGACCGATACTCCAATCGGTCCGCGTCCCTTCCTGTCTAACTGCTGAGTTGCCGGCCCCCGCGGCACCACAGGTGCATGATGATGCCCGACGATGAGCGCGCCACTGTTGCGGAAGCCGCGGCCGCGCGCGAAGCACGGTTGAGCCGCCTCGAAGAGGGCGTCAAAAAGCTCCAACCGAAACAGAAGGATGGTTGGGAAAAACTTCAGGCTCTGACGCCCCTCGTGTCGGGGGTTTTTGTGGCGATCGTCGGCTATTTCCTGACCGGCTCGGTCAACAACGCGATCCAGCGCCAGCAGCTGCAACTGTCGAACGTGAAGGAAATGCGGGAGCTGCTCGCGCAACTCAATACGGCCGACAGCAATCAGGCCGAAGCGGCTGCGTTTACGCTCTCCGCATTCGGCCGGCCAGCGGTGCCCGCCCTGGTAGCCGCCCTCCTCGCCGGCGGTGAGGTGCGGGCGCCGGCCGCCGAGCGCGCGCTTCGTGCGATCGGCCTCAACGAGCCCGACGCGGTCTGCGAGCCTGTTCGGAAAGTGCTCGACAACCGCACCGGGCGCTTTCCCTGGGTCGCCCATCTTTCGGCAATCCGGCTGCTGGGCGATCTGGAATGTCGTCGCGCGAGGGCTTCAGTGGAAGCGTACGCGCGAGCGCTGGACCGAATCAAATCGCCCGGCGACGTGAGCGCGTTCGCGTCTCGCGTCGACGCGGATCCGCCCCTGGATTTCGCCGCGGTCGAGCAATTGCAGGCCGAGGCCGCACGTACGCTGAGGATTTTTCGATCATGAACACCAGCACGCCAGTCGGTCGGCCACGCGCGTCAAGATCACTCGACCGACACGCCAGGCTCGCGTTCCTCGTTCTCGCGTCTCTTGCGGTCGCGGTACCCTCCGCCGCGCAGATCGTCCCTTGCAGCGGGATCCAGGACCGCGGATTCAAGATCCTGCTCGACGACATCTTCGATGCTGCTGGTGGTGCGGCATCCCCGTTGATGCAGTCGCTCATTTACCGCCTGTCGACGAACCTGGAGCAACTGCAGGTCGAGTCCGGCCTGCCGCTCAAAGTGGTTCGGTGCGCGAAACGGCGCCCATCCGATCCGTCAGAATTCAGACGGCCCCTCGTCGAACAGCTCAACGCGCGGCAGGTCGTCCTCGAAGTCTGGGGCACGACCGCAAAGGCAACCGACCAGACCGGCGCCGAGGTCCATGAAGCCACTGTCGGCTACCTGCTGGTGCCGGTGCGCTTCGACGAGTTCACGGATGGACAGCCATCCGGCGCCTTTCTCCTGTCCAGGCAGGCCAAGTCGGTGACCTCAGTAGACGAGCTCGTGCGGCTGGTGGATCAGGCCGGCGAGCTGGCGGCGTACGTGGCCGTCAGCACCGGGGTGAAGCTCCTGCGATCCAAGGAGTACGACCAGGCGCGCGCGCAGTTGTGCCGATCCGAGGCACTGCTGACACGAGCGGCCGGCCCGACGCCAAGCGCGCGCGACAAGACGCTCATCGGCTACGTCCAGCGGACGGCGGCGGACGTCGTCACTCAAGCCAAGGCGGATCCGGCCTATACAGGCGTCCTGAAGGCGTTGCCCATCAGCACAGGGGGCTGCCGATGACCCGCACATTCCTTTCATTGGTTGGGCACAACCACGCCGTGAGCGTTCGTGCAGGGATCGTCGCGATTCTCGTCGCCTGCGTGCCGGGCGTGGCCATGGCCGGCGCCCAGAACATCCCGTGCAGTCGTCCGTTCATTTTTCAGGGCGCGGCGGTCAATGTCGTCGTCCTTCCATATGCGCCGGCGCCCGGGCTGGCGACCGCCGGGGGAATCGGCGACCGCCTCTCCGGCCTCCTGCAACTCGAAGTGCTCCGGGCCATTGCGAAGTTCGGCAGCGTCGGAGCTGTGCAGATGGTCGGCTCAGCGGCCGACTGTGATGCGGATCTCGTCGTTGCCAAGCTGCTTGGACGGACCCCTGGCGCGGCAGCGACCGTACGCAAAGGCCACGGCCTGGTCGTCGTCTGGGGCCGCTTCTATAGCGAGCGCGGCAACGTTTTCGTTCAAACTTTCTGCCGGCTGCTGCGATCGGGAATTGACGAGACCTTCGAGCTCGTGGCCGGAGGCCGGCCGTTCTCGGCACAAATCTCCGCCCAGGCGTTCGCCTGCGCGCCCCGCAAAGTGACCGTCGCGGACATGGCCAATTTCGAAGAACAGTTCCTCCGCTCGACCATCGTGCGAACGGCGCCACAGGAGAGCGCGAGTGGGAACCGGATGCCGTCCGGACCGCAGCCGTATTGGATATCCGACACGCAGGGCGACTGGATGAAGATCGCGGCGCAGGATGGTTTTCAGGGGTGGATTCGGCTCAGCGGCGCGCGCGACTCCTGGTCGCTGGCGCGCTGGCTGCCCGAGCTGACCTATATCGAGGGGATTGTCGGCTATCTCCGGTTCCGGATTGCGGCGCAGCAATCGACTCCGATCCGTGCGGAGTGGGTAGCCAACGCGACGCGCGCATTCTCGGAGTACGAGGCAACTCTCGATCCCCAGACGAAGCCGCTACCCGAGGCCGGGTCGCTCTCGACCACGTCCGCCAACTGGCGGACGGCCCTCTCTGGCGCAGTGCAGCTGCAGCTGCGCGGGATTCTCGCCGCCACGAAACCTCAGGCCACGGCCGACGATCGCGTGAACGCGATGAACCTGTTCGAGCGCGCCGCCGCCACGCTCCAGCGCGACGGGAGTGCGAGAAACCTGCTGGCCGTGATGCAATTGTCGCTGGCGTTCGGATCGAGCTACCCGGGCTTGTCACCCAAGCGGACGGCCGACGATCTCCTTCAGGCGCTCGGCACCGACCCGGGCAACGCCCGGTTGCTTGCCAACCTCCGCAGCGCTTATGAAGCGCTGCTGGCGCAACCTGCCAGCGGGGCTTCGCCGCTGACCCCGCTGACAGACGAGGAGCGTCGTACGGTCAGTGAACGACTAGACGCGATCAGGCAGCTCCGACCGGTCAAGCCCGGGTAGTGCTCAGCGCGCGTCACGCTCGGGTTCATTTGGCGCCGTACACCTGCGCGCGGGTGTGGAACTTGTCGTTGATGATGACCTGGTCGATCAGGTCCTTGTGCACGCTGATCGGCGTCAGGAGCAGAGCCTGAACCTCTTTCAGTCCGTTGTTGACCGTCGTGGTGCCCTCGAATTTTTCCTTTTTTGCAAGTTGCACGGCCGCCGACGCGGCGCCTCGGGCGAGAGGTCTGAGCGGCTTGTAGACCGTCATGCTTTGCGTGCCGGCGACGATTCGGCGCACCGCGTCCAGGTTCGCGTCCTGGCCCGAGACGAAGACCTTCCCTGCCAACCCGGCCTTTTCGAGCGCCTGGATCGCGCCGCCCGCGGTCACGTCGTTGGACGCGACGACGGCGACGACTTGATTCTTGGCTTTCTTGAGTGCAGCCTCGGTGAGGGTCATCGCGGCCTCGGCCTGCCAGTCCGCGGCCCACGGGTCGGCGACGATCTTGATATCGCCGCGCTTGATGCCGTCCTGGAGCGCGGCCATCTGGCCCTCGCGAATCAGCTTGGCGTTGTAGTCGGTGGGCGCGCCGCCGAGGAGGATGTAGTTGCCTTTCGGCGCCTGGTTGCGGAGGTACTGCGCCTGCTGCTCGCCAACACGCCGATTGTCATACGAGAGATACAGGTCGACGTCGGCATTCAGAATCAACCGGTCGTAGCTGATGACCGGGACGGAGCGCTTCTTCGCGGCTTCGACAATTTTCCCCGCCGCCTCTGCGTTGTGCGGGACCACCACCAACGCCTGCACGCCCCGCTCCAGCAGTGACTCGGCCTGCTGCAGCTGCTTCGCATCGTCGCGCTCGGCGGCCTCGACAAGCACCTCGGCGTCGAGCTCCTTTGCGCGCTCCACGAACAGATCGCGGTCCCGTTGCCAGCGTTCCTCCTTACCCAGGGTGTCCATGAGCAGGCCGATTTTGACTTCCGGCTCTTGCTTCGCCGGGGCCTGTCTACTCGACGAGGGCCCGCATGCGCTGCACGCGAGAACGAGAGTCCAAATCATGCCGATTGCGAAGGAGCGGTACCTGGTCATAAGAGCGCCTCTCGTGATGATCTGCCTGCTACGCCTGCAGGACTGGACCACGCCGTACCTGCCGGAAAAGCGGGCACAGTGTATCACCGGCATCAGGCCTTTTTCATCGAGGCACCAGCTCTCCTCCGGGAGAGTGCCGAACGGCCTGTCTTTCCCGCGGCATTGACGGCATGCCTGAGGTGACTGCATTTCGCTCCCAGGCGTGTCGCGCCAGGAGGACACCGCGAGCATTCCTTGGGGAGAAAACCCCGTTTTCTGGCCTCAAGTCGCGGAGATCAAGGGAGAGCGATCTGGCGTCGACATTGCTCCCCTCCGGTGCATGACTCGACTCCTTCGTCGCTCAGACGTCTACAGACTACTGATCGCGTCGGTAGCCGCCCTCTCGATCGGCCCCTCTGCGGCCGCGCAAACGCGCATCGAGCCGCACCGCAACAGCTTCTCGCCAGAAGAGGATGTGAGGCTCGGCAGGCAGGCGGCGACTGAAGTCCGGCGCCAGTGGCCGATGCTGAACGACGGCCCGACCGATGACTTCGTCGATCGAATCGGTCAGCGACTCCTCGCCGAGATTCCGCATGGACTCCGCCAACCGGCCTTCCGGTACACGTTTGACGTCGTCAATCTGAAAGAGATCAACGCGTTCGCCCTCCCCGGCGGCCCGATGTACCTGCATCGTGGGATGCTCGAAGCCGCCAGAAGCGACGGCGAGGTCGCAGGCGTGATGGCGCACGAATTGAGCCATGTGATCCTCAGACACGGCACGGTTCAGGCCTCGAAGGGACAGAAATTTCAACTTGGCGCGATCGCCGGACAGGTACTCGGATCGATTGTGGGCGGCCGTACTGGCAGCGTGATCGCGCAGGGTTCTCAGTTTGGTCTTGGCACCTACTTCCTCAAATACAGCCGTGAGTACGAGCGCGAAGCGGACCTTCTTGGCGCGCAGATCATGGCCCGTGCCGGCTACGATCCGCGCGAGATGGCCAACATGTTCGAGACCCTCGCACGCCGGGGTGGCAGCGGCGGCCCGGAGTGGTTGAGCGATCATCCAAGCCCCGGCAACCGGTATGATGCGATCAACCGCGAGGCGGCCATGCTGCGCATCGATCGTCCGTCACGGTCGCGGGCGGGGATCGCGCCGGTCCAGGCCCGCCTGTCGCGAATGGCGCCGGCGCCCACGACGCAGCAGGTGGCGCGGTCGCGCCGATGAACGGCTGCAACCTTGACCGCAGGACTACGAGCCCTTCCGTTTGTCCTGGTGATGACAACCGGCTCGACGTACGCCGTCCGTCAACCGGAGAGGTGGTTGACGTGCTACCCCATCCGGCCCGGTGATACGGCGGCGCGTCTCGCCCAGAGGTTCACCGGAAGCGCCCACAACCAGCACCAGCCCTGGTTCCATATCGTCGAGCCGACGACGGCGACCCTGATTCCGAAGAGTCACTACGGCCGCATCCAGGCCGGGTGGCACGTGTGCATGGCGACGGAGATGCTGAGAGACGGATCAGCGTGGCGGCATTACGCGGTCGCTTCGTCCAGTCCGCCCGCGTTACTGCAGCCCGGTGTCAGGCAAGCGCAAACAGCGATCGACCTCAGCTTCTTCTGGTGGGCAACACCGCTACTAGCGGTTTCGGGTCTGGTGCTCGCGCGGATTGTCGCCCGGAAGTACATCGTCAGGAGACAGGCATGCCTCGAAACGATGAAGGGGTTCGCCGACAGGTTCATTTCCGAGTTCGAACGTCCGCTGTTTCGCAGGTGCGCTGACGAGCGGTCGGTGAGATCGCGGCTGCGCCTTGCGCCGAGACGCCACACGGTTGAGGTCCTTCTCGCGCCTGCCGATGGGCGGACCTATCCCAACCTCTCGGACCACAGAAAGAACGTGGAGTACGACGTGGAGCGCGTGCTGCAACTTCTGCGAAGCGCGCCGTTCAAAACTGGTCCCCTCTACGCGGAGGGCCCGTGGGTCGTCATACCCTTTCGCCTCGAAACCGACAGACAGGAAGGTGTGCAGTGAACATTCTCCTTCTCAGCGCGGGCGGCGGTGGCGGCAATATTCTGCGCTCCCTCAAGGCGCTGTTCCGTCGCGACCTGATCGCAACGCAGAAGACCGATGCCAGGTACGCGGAGCGTCTCAGACGAGCCGTGACCACTCGATTTCTCGACACGAATGAATTTTCGCTGGCCGATGTGCCGGAAGAGGAGCGCGTGGTCATCGGTGCTGCCACCACGCGACGCCTGGGGTCGAGGCACAACCCGGAGCTAGCCAGACAAGCCTTGGAAGAATCAAGGAACGAGATCGAGGCACTTCTCAGCAGGCATTCGGTGATCATCATCGTTGGCACGGGAGGCAAAGGGACCGGCGCCGGGACGATTTTCCCGCTCGCCGAGATGGCCCGGCAGCAGAAGAAGCTCGTGATTCCAGTGTTCGTTCGCCCGTCGTTCGAACGCCATGAAGTGGAAAAGCGGCGCTACGATCACGCTTTGCACGTCGCCGCGCGATTCGATTCCGCGGGAATACGGTTGATGGAGATCTTGAACGACCGCGGGTACATCGACGCGCATCCCGAGCTGCAGTCGGTCGTGTGGGAGCGCATGAACCTCCCGATAGCCCGAGGGCTCCGTGGATTGCTCTACGTCCTGTGGGATCTGTCGCAGGTCGACCCCTCCGATCTTTCCAGCCTGTTTGCCGGTCAGGGACGGCTGCGAATCGGTTTCTCCGAGCTCAATCCCCCCGTCGGCCAGGAACCGGGGGACGATCAGATTCACGCGGCGGTTCGAGGTTGCTGGGAGAATCCGTACTGCGCTTTCAACAGACCGGCTGGGACATCGCTCGTGTGCATCCAGGGGGACTGGTCGAACGTCGTCGACGGCAAGATCAAAGGGCAACTCGCGGCGCTGGCTCTCCGCGATGCGACGGAGAGTCCCTACAACCCGCTCTACGCGAGAGCGTTTCACGTACCGCGTCCGTGGGGCGTGACTACTCTGTTTGCCGAGTACACCGGGAATCATCCCGCTATCGACATCGACTGGAGCGCGGACAAACGAGCGCCCCTGCGTCACAACGCCGTGTCCGATACGGACAGCATCCCGCCCTTCGAAAACGAGGATGCAGATGCAGACGAAGCGGCGATCGCGTCAGCGGAGAGGGATGTCGCGTCAGAGACCAATGTGGCGGCGGCCGCGGATGTCGCGCCGTCTCCGTCGTTCTCTACGCTCTGGGAGTTTGCTCTCGCCATCAACCGGTCCGATCCTGCCGCCCTCAGGCTGGCTGAGAATGGCGATCCGTCCGGCATCTCCATGGACGGACGAGGGCTGAGAAAGCTTCTCGGGACCTTCTGGTTTCGCTCGGTGTTTCCACGCCTGTCACGGGAGTGGCAGGCCCGCATTCTGAGTGTGCTGGTCGAACACGTCACCATCCCCGACCATGCAATTCGGAATGGACGCCGCCCCGTGCATCTGCACCAGATGACTCATGAACAGCGTCGAGAGATCTTGACCGAACCAGGTCTCCCTGATGCCATTCGCTCCGATCTTCAACTGCTGGTGACAGTAGCCACGCTTTGGGGAGAGGAAGCACTAACCCGATTCGACTTCACACCGGTGCCGGAGGTGTCAGACACCTCGAGAATCGCCCTGTTGCTGCAGCCGTTCCGGCATTCCTAGTCTCCTGACTGTGCGGATGAGGTGATCTGGACGAAAAACAGCCCGGGATTGTCGTTCGCCACCACAATCCCGGAGAAATCCCGGCGCGGTCCCGGGACTTCGGACCATCGCATCCCGTACCTTCATCGACCGAACGGCGGAACAGCGCAAAACAACTTGCGCGCTCCCCCGCCGAAGGAGGTTTGTATGAAGGTCCGACGGTTCGCGATGCAACTCGGCGGTCTCCTCATCGGTAGCTTCGTGCTCATGAGTTCTTCGTCTTCGCCCACGCTGGCGCAGCATGAGCAGCGCTCGCAGTCGCCGCACAACCACGACATGACGCTGGATCAGAAGAGTCAAGCGAGCGCTTTTGTCAAACTCGTTCGCGAATCGACCGAGCGCTTTCGTGATGTCTCGGTCGCCATCTCTGAGGAATACGCGCTCATGTTTGGCTGTGTCAGCGGTCCGGACAGTGGGGCGATGGGCCTGCACTACGTGAACCTGAAGCTCGTGATGGACGGCGAGCTGGATCCCACTCGTCCCGAAATCGTCATCTACGAGCCGCTCCCGAACGGACGCCTGCGCTTGACCGGCGCGGATTATCTGGTGTTTGCCGCTGACTGGCACGCAAAGAACCCAGACAAAGGCACGCCGGAGCTCGGAGGACAGCTCATGCACTACTTCGAGAGCCCGAATCGATTCGGCCTCCCGCCGTTCTACACGCTGCACGTCTGGGCCTGGAAGGACAACCCGACCGGCATGTTCGTGAACTGGCACTCCAAGGTGTCGTGCGAGGCGTTCAGCGGACAGAACCCATAACGACGTCGTGGCCGGGGCCTGGCTACCTCGCTGAAGGCTGCACCAGGCGGCCGTGGTCGACGATGGTGACGCCGTCGGCAACGACGGTGGCGTCAGGGAAGAACAGCCAGCGGATACCGCCACCGCGGACGTCGCCGCCAAGCTCGTTGTTGTCGCCAAGGCTCATGCGGACGACGCCGGCGCCGTAGCCGTAGTACGGCAGGGCCTGCTCGCCCGCGGGGATCGTCAATCTCGGGTTGAAGCCGAGCGCGAACTCTCGGAAGCGGCTGGCGCCGGGCTGTGAGGCCAGGAAGGCCTTGACCGCATCCGCGCCGGTCGTCGCCGACGATTCGGTCACGACGCCACTCCGGATCTCCATCCGGACATTGGTGGCGCTGGTGCCGAAGAATCGGGCGGCGGGCAACACGATGACGCCGTTCACGCTCGGTTCGAGGGGCGCGACGCGCATGACGCCGGCGGGCAGCTCAGTATGACGATCGATGCGGATCCGCCCCTTGCGGGCGTTCGTTTTCGACGCGTCGCCGGTTTGGCGGTTGACCGGGCGATCGCCAAGCCGGAACCTGACGTCGGTGCCCGCGGGCGTGGTCACCCGCACATCGCCCGCGCGCAGCCGAGTGATGACGGCGTCCATTTGCGCCGCCATCGCGGCGTAGTCGATGTCGAGCGCGTCGAGATACACCCGGTCGTAGGCGGGCCGATGCGCCACCGGCAGTCCGTCGGCGTCACGAGTGCCGTCGACCCAGTGAAAGTGCAGCTCCCGGCGCTCCGGTCGCGCATCGAGCCAGCGCACGAGGGCCGCCGCCTGGTCTGGCGGCGTCTGGGCCGTCGGCCCCGCTGGAAGCCAGACATAGACGTCGGTCTCCTCCAGCCTTTGGGCGAAGCCGTCCATAGGTCCGAACGGGTGGGCGGTCACGACGGCGCCTGCGGCGCGCAATTGCTTCGCCAGCTCCGGCTCGAGCTCGCGCATCGTCTCCGGGTCGAACCGTAACAGGACGCGTTCGCCGCGGTCGATCTGAAGCGCCGTCACGATGCGTCGAGCCATATCGGGCCAGGGAAAGCTCGTCTGCGCAGGCGCGTGGCCGATCGCGCCAGCGAGAAGGAACGACAGCGCGAGCAGCAATCGCTGGACAATCATTTGAGTCGGGCCAGCAGTTTCTTGAACCGCGGGTCGTCGCGCAGGATGTCGTAGTCAGGGTCGTGCTCCACCCAGTCGCGCTTTCCCCAGCCCTTCGAGAAGACCCGCTCGAGCAACGCCAGCGCTTCTTCTTTTTGGCCCAGCTTCGAGCGCAGGCACGCGGCACACAGCAGCGCGCCCATGTCGTCGGGATAGAGCTCGAGGGCGCGCTGCGCCCATTCGATAGCGCGCTCGGTTTGACCGTCTTCGCACAGCGCGCCGGAGCCGAGGGAGAGAGCCCGCCCATCGAGTGGATTCAGCGCGAGCATGTGCTCGGCGCGGCGGATGCCCTCACGACCTGCCGCCTTCGCCTCGTGAGTTCGTCCGATCATTCGCAGCGATTGCGCCTGCAGCATGGCGCTCTGAAAGTCCTCGTGCCGCACTTCGGCGGCTTTGCCGAAGAGCTCCGCCGATCGCTCGATATCACCGCTGGAGAAGCTGGATCGGGCGAAGTAGTAGTAGGCCTCGAAGAAATTGGGATTGAGCCGGATCGCCTCTTCAAATTCGCGCGCAGCCTCGTCGTAATGGCCCGACAGCGACGACACAAACCCCCGGGCCGCATGTGGCTCGGCCTGACCAGGCGAGAGTTCGAGCGCCCTTCGGCTGACGCGATCTGCCTTGATCAGGTCCTCTTCCCGCCCGCCAAACCACTCGTAGAGGGTCGCATGCACGGCCCCGAGACAGGCCCAGGCAGGGCTGTAGCCGACATCGAGCTCGATCGCGTGCTCGAACATCTCGGCGCTTCGGGCCAGATCGGGCTGCGTCATGCGGGGCAGGTACTGCCGTCCGCGCAGGTAGAACTCGTAGGCCGCCACGCCGGTCGGCGGGCGCGGCCGCGCCGGCCCTTCGCGCAAGCCGTTGACGTTTCCGCGCAGCGACGCCGCGACGCTCTCTGCAATCTCGTCCTCGATCGCGAACACGTCGTCGAGCATGCGGTCGAAACGCTGCGACCAGCGGTGATAACCGGTGGCGACCTCGATGAGCTGGACGGTGACGCGCAGGCGAGCGTCTGCCTTGCGAACGCTGCCTTCGAGCAAGGTCGCCACACCGAGCTGCCGGCCGACGGCTTGAACGTCGGCGCCACTGCTCCTGAACTGGAACGACGCGGTCCGGGCCGCGACGCGAAGGCCCTCGATGTGCGTGAGGGCGTTGATGACTTCTTCGGCGAGCCCCTCACAGAGATAGTCCTGATCGCGTCCCGGGCTCATGTCGGCGAACGGAAGAACGGCAATGGACGACACATCGGGCGCTGGTGAGGGTGAACCAGGCCCAGCGTCGGCGGCCGCCTCGGACAGCGCAGCGACGAACCGGTAGCCACGGCGATGCCTCGTCTCGATGAAGCGCGGCTGCCTGGCATCATCCGCGAAAGCCTTGCGCAGTTCCTGAATGCACGACGTCAGCGCGTCGTCGCTGACCGCGGCGTCGCTCCACACTGTCGCAAACAGGTCCTCCTTGGAGACGGGCTGCCCGGCGCGAGCCACCAGCATGGCCAGCACGGCTGACGCTTTCGGGGTCAGGCGGACTTCCTGGGAGCCGGTCCACAGCCTCCCCGTCTCGACCTCGAATCGATAGTCGCCGAAGCTGACGCCCTGTTCCATTTGTGCTCACTTGCGGCCCGGCCAGCCGTAATCCCGGAGAAATCCCGGCGCGTTCCCGGGACTTCGCGCCGATCCGCCCCGTATCTTTCTGACATAACACGGCGACAGAGGCAAATACCAAGACGGAGACAGACCATGATCCGAATCCTGACGTTGGCGTACGGTGTTGTGAGCTATCTGATTTTCTTTCTCACCTTTCTCTATGCCATCGGGTTTCTGGGCAACGTCGTCGTGCCCAAGTCGCTCGACTCTGGCCCGACCGATCCCTGGCTGACGGCGCTCACGATCGACCTGGCACTCCTATCGGTGTTCGCAGTTCAGCACAGCGTTATGGCGCGGCAAGGGTTCAAGCGCTTCATGAACAGGCTGATCCCGGAAGGCACCGAACGCAGCACCTACGTGCTGGCGAGCAGCCTGGCGCTCATCCTTCTCTTCTGGCAGTGGAGACCGCTCGGCGGCGTGATCTGGGACGTTCAGCACCCTGCCGGCCGCGCCCTGCTGTATGGCGGCTTCGCGTTTGGCTGGCTGCTCGTGCTCGGCGCGACAGTGGTGATCAATCACTTCGACTTGTTCGGTCTTCGCCAGTCCTGGCGAGCCTTTCACGGGCAGCCGCAGGCAGAGCTTCACTTCGTGACGCCGGTACTCTATCGCCTGGTTCGTCACCCGCTCTACGTCGGCTGGTTCTTCGCCTTCTGGGGCACACCCACGATGACCGTGACGCATCTGCTGTTTGCGGTTGTGACCACGGCCTACATCCTGGTTGCGATCCAGCTCGAGGAACGTGATCTCATGAACGCCCATCCGGAATACGCGGAGTACCGCCGGCGCGTACCGATGCTCGTGCCGGCGTTGCGCTCGAACCACGCACAAACAGAGGTCGTTCGCGCCGGTCGTGCGTGAGACAAAGAAAAATGACGAAAATGATTTTTGGTGGTCTCGGCTGGTGCGCGGTCGCGCTGGCCATCGTCGGAATCTTTGTGCCCGGGTTGCCGACGACGGTGTTCGTGCTGGCGGCGTCTTATTGCTTCTCGCGGAGTTCACCTCGGTTCGAGCGATGGCTGCGCGCCAATCGGTGGCTCGGGCCATCGCTTCAGCGGTGGGCCTCTGGCGGTGGCATGCCGCAGTGGGCCAAACGGGCGGCGCTCGCGGCCATGTGGACCGCCGTATTGCTCTCGTCCGGCGTTCTCGCCAGAGCCCATTGGGGCCTTGCCGTTGGGACGATCGGGATGGGAGTGATTGGAACGCTGGCCATTCTGTTCGGCGTGCGCACCGCGCCGGAAGAGGCGTGTACCGGCAGGCGACACATCGCTATTCTGCCCTTTTGACTGCGCACCGGGTTCGGGAGCCCGCTTCCGCGTCGTGGCTACGGCGAGGCAAGCGCGCCTCCGCCTTCGCCTTTGCGGTTGTGGCGCGGCAAGCCTCGACTCCCGCCAGTCCGGCGGGTATTATGACTGCCAGATGCGTGCGTGGAATCCCAGCACGGCATTGATCTCGGCCGTTGTCGCGACCCTGCTCGCGGCCATGGGTGTCGTGTTGTCGCTCGAAGCCCACCAGGCGCCGATCGCGTCAGCCGCCACGCCGGCGCCTTCAGCGCTCTCAGCTCTCTCCGCCAAAGCTCCGCACCTCGCGCTCGTTGAAGAGTACTGCGTGACGTGCCATGACCAGGAAGAGAAAAAGGGCGGCCTTGCGCTCGACCTGATTTCCGCCGACGTGGCCGAGCATCAGGACGAGTGGGAAAGAGTCGTCAAGAAGCTCCGGGCCCGCCAAATGCCACCCGTGGGGCGGAAGGAACGGCCCGACGAAGCGACCTACGACGCGACGGTCGGCTATCTCGAAACGGCACTCGATCGCGCCGCCGCAGCGCACCCGAATCCGGGCCGGACCGCGACGATCCGGCGGCTGACCCGAACCGAGTACCAGAACGCCATTCGCGACCTCCTGGCGCTCCGCGTCGATGTCGCTTCGCTTTTGCCCGCTGACGAATCCAGCTACGGCTTCGACAATGTGACGGTTGGCGATCTCTCGCCGACGCTGCTCGACCGCTACATCTCGGCGGCGGAAAAGATCAGCCGCGCGGCCGTCGGCCGTCCCAGCCGTTCTCCCGGCGGCGAGACCATCAGGATGCCGCCGGACCTTACACAAGAGACCCATCTCGAGGGCCTCCCCATCGGTACGCGCGGCGGCGCGGTCATCGACTACACGTTTCCGATGGACGGCGAGTACGAGATTCAGATTCGGCTGATGCGAGACCGCGACGAGCACATCGAGGGCCTCACCGAGCCACACGATCTCGAGCTGCTCCTCGACAAGGCACGTGTGCAGCTGTTCACGGTGAAGCCGCCCGAACGAGAACCGGAACATGCCACCGTCGATCAGCATCTCAAGCTACGGATTCCGGTGCAGGCCGGTCCACACGCGCTCGGCGTGACATTCATCAAGAAACCTTCACTGCTGCCGGAAACCTCGCGCCAGCCCTACCAGGCGCGCTTCAACTATTACCGGC
This sequence comes from uncultured Acidobacteriota bacterium, assembly GCA_963773005.1. Taxonomy (GTDB): domain Bacteria; phylum Acidobacteriota; class Vicinamibacteria; order Vicinamibacterales; family 2-12-FULL-66-21; genus DATBJJ01. Next base: position 341,484 of record CAVYZR010000003.1, on the reverse strand, counting down.
ACCCGCGGATCCAGCCGGCGATTTACTCGATCTCGATTGTCGGACCGTATGGCCCCGCCGTGCCTGGCGATAGCCCGAGCCGGCGCCGGCTCTTTCTGCCGCGGCAGGCAGGTGCGGATGACGACGATCGTTACGCGAAGGAGATTCTGACGACGCTGATGAAGCGGGCGTACCGCCGCCAGGTCACGCCGTCGGACCTTCAAGGTCCGTTCGCGCTGTACAAGAAGGGCCGCGAGGAGGCCGGCTTTGACGCCGGGATCGAGCTGGCCGTGGCTGGCGTGCTGGTGAGCCCGCAATTCCTCTTCCGGCTCGAACCGGACCCGGCCGGCATCCCGCCAAGGACGCCGTATCGGGTCAACGACATCGAGCTCGCGTCCCGACTCTCCTTCTTTCTCTGGAGCAGCATCCCGGATGATGAGCTGCTGAACACGGCAATCGCCGGAAAGCTTCACGACCCGGCGATACTCCAGCGGCAGGTGCGCCGAATGCTGGCCGACGCCCGATCGCGCGCGCTCGTCGACAACTTCGCGGCCCAGTGGCTGCATCTTCGCAACCTCGCATCGATCACGCCGGACATGCGGCTGTTTCCGGACTTCGACGACAATCTGCGTCGAGCCTTCCGGCAGGAAACCGAGCTCTTCTTCGACAGCGTCCTCCGCGAGGATCGGAGCGTGCTCGACTTGCTGCGCGCGGACTACACGTTTGTCAACGAACGCCTGGCCAAGCACTACGGCATTCCGCACATCTATGGGAGTCAGTTCCGCAGGATTGCGCTCGACAGGGAGAGCGACCGTGGCGGACTCCTGCGTCAGGGGAGCGTCCTGACCGTCACCTCGTATGCGACGCGCACTTCTCCGGTGGTTCGCGGCAAATGGGTGCTGGACAACCTGCTCGCCACGCCTCCCCCGCCGCCGCTGCCCGATGTGCCGGCGCTCAAGGACAACACGGTGGATGGGAACCTGTCAGTTCGCCGTCGGCTGGCCGAGCACCGCAGCAATGCACAATGCGCCAGCTGCCACAACTTGATGGATCCGATCGGCCTGTCGCTCGAGAAGTTCGACGCGGTCGGCCGGCGACGGACGACCGAAGGCGGCGTGCCGATTGACGTCTCTGGAGGTCTCCCCGACGGCAGCTCGTTTGCCGATGTCGAGGGCCTCGAGGCCGCCTTGCTGCGCCGGCCGGAGCTGTTCGTCGGCGCCTTCACCGAAAAGCTGCTGACCTACGCGTCGGGACGCGGAGTCGCGTACTACGACGCGCCGGCAATCCGCGCCATCGTCCGTGACGCGCGACCGCAGCGCTACCGCATCTCCGCCATCGTCCTTGGAATCGTGAAGAGCGAGCCGTTTCAGATGAGGATGTCACGATGATCATCAGCAAGCTGGCATTGCCGCGGCGGACCTTCCTGCGCGGGCTGGGCGCGAGCGTTGCGCTTCCGTTGCTCGACGCGATGATTCCATCGCTGACTGCGGTGGCGAAGACGGCGGCCAATCCGGTCAGGCGTCTGGGCTTCGTGTACATGCCGATGGGATGCGACCTGCCTCGGTGGACACCACCGGCGACGGGTGCCGACGGCCGGCTGGTCGAGCTGTCGCCGACCCTTCAGTCGCTGAGCCCGGTCGTCGACGAGCTCACTGTCATCAGCAATCTCGAATTGAAGAATGCCTATCCCGGGACCCACGCCACGTCCAACGCGTCGTTCCTGAGCGCCGCCAAGGCGAAGTGGACCGAGAGCACGGATTACCACCTGGGGACAACCGTCGATCAGGTGGCCGCGAAACAGATCGGCCACCAGACGCTCTTACCGTCGCTGGAGCTGTCGATGGACCTGCTTCAAATGGTGGGCCAGTGCGACAACGGCTACGCCTGCGTCTACCAGAACAACCTGTCGTGGTCGTCGCCGACCACGCCGCTGCCGGCCGAGGCGCATCCGCGGATCGTGTTCGAGCGATTGTTCGGCGAGGGCGGCAGCGCCGCGGATCGTCGCGCGGAGCTGCGGAGACGAGCCAGCCTGCTCGATTCAGTCCGCGACGACATGAACCGGTTGCAGACGCAGCTTGGGCCCGAGGATCGCACCAGGGTCGGCCAGTATCTCGAGACCGTTCGTGAAGTGGAGCGACGCATTCAGAAGGCGGAGGCGAGCACGGCGGATCAGCCGCTCCCGGATCTCGATCGGCCGGTAGGCGTGCCGGCAGCCTACGCCGACCATGCAAAGTTGATGTTCGATCTGCAGGTGTTAGCGATGCAGGGCGATGTGACCCGGGTCATCACGTTTCAGCTGGCGCGGGAAACGAGCAACCGCACCTATGCCGAGATCGGCGTCCCCGATCCACATCACCCGCTCACCCACCATGGCAACGATCCGGACAAGATCGCGCGGATGGCTAAGATCAATGCCTTCCATGTGTCGCTGTTCGCCTACTACCTCGAGAAGCTGAAGGCAACGCCAGAAGGCGACGGGTCGCTGCTTGACCACGGCCTGTTCCTGTACGGCAGTGGCATGGGTAATCCCAATGTGCACGACCACGTGAACTTGCCGATTCTGGTTGCCGGCGGCGCCGCCGGCAGAGTCAAGGGAGCGCGCCACATCCAGTACGCCGAGCCGACGCCATTGGCGAACCTTCACCTCACTCTGCTCGAACGAGCGGGCGTTCGTCTGGACGCGTTCGCCGACAGCAAAGGTCGAGTCGATGAACTGCTCGCGCTCTAGTCTTACCCGAGGGGCTTCGCCCCTCGGACTCCCCGACACGCGCTCTCGCGCGCCGCTGGCGACGGCGCGCTCCGATCGCGTGGCTCACTCGCTACGCTCGTTCGCGCCATTAATGCTCTTAGCGGTCGCATTGGTGCTCGCGACGATGTATGCAATACCGGCCGGAGCCGCTGAGCTAACGATCGAGGGGTTGGCGGATGCAGCGGAAAAGCTGGATCGAGCGAAGGTCCGCGCGCTTCTGAAACAGCGCGCCGATGTGGATGCGCCGCAGGCGGATGGGATGACCGCGCTTCACTGGGCCGTCTATCACAACGATCTGGACATGGCGGAACAGCTGCTGGCCGCCGGCGCGAGTGTCAAGGCTGCCAATCGATACGGTGTGATGCCGCTCTCTCTGGCCTGCACCAATGGCAGCAGCCGGCTGGTGGAGCTCCTGCTGAAGTCCGGCGCGGATCCGAGCCTCGCGCTTCCCGGTGGCGAGACCCCGCTGATGACGGCGGCACGGACTGGATCGATCGCGTCGGTGAAGGCGCTGCTGTCGCGCGGCGCGGCAGTCGATGGCAAGGACGAGGCGCGCGGCCAGACGGCGTTGATGTGGGCCGCGGCGGAAGGTCACGCCGATGTCGTGCAAGCGCTCGTCGACGCTGGCGCGGACGTTCGGGCGCGGGTCCCATCAGGCTTCACTCCCCTGCTCTTCGCCGTCCGAGAAGGACGGCTCGACGTGGTCCGCGTGCTGTTGAAAGCTGGCGTTGACGTCAACGAGACGGTCGTCGATGGCGGCCGGAAGCGGTATGGCGGACCGCTGCCGCGGGCAGGCGCGAGCCCGCTGCTGCTGGCGGTAACGAACGCGCATTTCGAGTTAGCGTCGGCATTACTCGACGCCGGCGCGAACCCGAACGTCGATTTGACGGGCTACACTCCCCTTCACGCGATGACCGTGGTTCGCAATCCGGGCGTGGGCGACAACGATCCAGCGCCACCGGGGTCTGGCACGATGAGCAGCCTCGAGCTGGTCAAGAAACTCGTCGCGAGTGGCGCCGACGTCAACGCCAGGATGACGAGGCGCGTGAACTTGAACAACACCCGCATGAACGAAATCGGCGCGACCCCGTTCCTTCTCGCCGCGCTGACCGCCGATGCGGAGTTGATGACGACGCTGGCCGCGCTCGGCGCCAATCCGTCGCTGACCAACGTCGAGAACAGTACGGCGCTGATGATGGCGGCCGGCCTCGCGACGCGCTCGCCTGGCGAGGATGCTGGAACAGAGCGCGAAGTCCTTGACGCCGTCCAGGTCGCGCTGTCGCTTGGCGCCGACGTGAACGCCGTCGACAACAACGGTGAGACGGCGGTGCACGCGGCCGCCTACAAGAACCTGCCGAAAGTCGTGAAATTGCTCGTCTCCAAAGGCGCCCGGATCGATGTCTGGAACCGCCCGAACAAGTTCGGATGGACGCCGCTGGCCATCGCCGTCGGCTACCGGTTCGGAAACTTCAAGCCCTCCGCCGACACCGAAGCCGCCGTCCGCGAGGTGATGATCGCCGCCGGCGTGACGCCGCCGGTCAAGGTCGTCGCGAAGACGCAGCAGATCTATTAGTCAAACCGAGGGGCTTCGCCCCTCGGACTCCCCTGCTGGCTCGCTCGCGGGGGCCCCGACGCCCCGCTCCGCTCGCCAGGCTCACTCGCTGCCGCTCGTTCGCACTGTTTTTGAGATAGCTTTTAGTCTCTCAGACGTGGTGTCCGGCTTTAGCCGGACTCCCGATCGCCTCGCCTGACCGCCCTGCCCAGGCCTACGGCGCGTTCGCCGAAGCTCCGCGCGAAGGAAGGCGGAAGATAGCAACCGCGGCTCACGCTCTGACGCGGACCGAGCGCGACAGGCGCGCGAGTACCAACGCATCGTTGACGCATGTGAACGTGGTCACGTACGGCTTGGCGGTGCGCATGCCGGTCGCGGTCGGCTCGTACCCCTCCGTCTCGAGCAGCGGATTGAGCCAGACGACGCCGGCCGAACGCCGGTGCAGGTCGCGCATCGCGTCGCGCAACACGTTCGGCACGCCGACGTCGAGGCCGTCGCTCGCGATCATCACGACTGTATCGCGTCCCACCATTCGCTCCCCGAACCGCCGCAGGAAGTCGCGCAGGCACGCGCCGATGGCGGTGCCGCCCGCCCAGGCATGGTGCAGGTGATCGAGATGGCGCAGCTCTCCCGCCGCGGCACGCCGCACGTCGTCGGTCACGCGCCGGAGCTCGGTTGAGAACGTGAACACCTCGATCCGCATCGTGGCGCTCGCCAGGGCGACCGCCATCTGTAGCGAAGTTCTGGCGTAGGCGCCCATCGATCGGCTGCCGTCGACGAGCAGCACGATTCGGGGTGCCCGTCGCGGCCGGCGGAGCCAGCGTGGCGACCGCGCCTCCCCCCCGGTCTGCAGGCTGGCCCGCAACGTGCGCCGAAGGTCGAAGCGGCGTCCTCGGGTCGCCGGCCGCCAGCGGCGTGACAGGCCGAGGTGCAGCCGGCGTACGAACGACCGCGCGGCATCGCGCCACGCGCGCTCGACGCGCGGAAATTCGAGTGCCTCGGCCCCGTCGGCCTCGAGGGGGCTGTAGCTCGACCGCCCGACGAGCGCGACCTCTTCGAGCCCATCGCTGGCCGACTCGAGCGCTGTGAGCCGTCCGCCACCAGGCCCGAGCGTGTCTTCCGCGTCGGCGTCGGATGGAGAGGTCCGGCCCGGCCGCGCAGCGGCGGTTTCAGTGCCGTCTGCGCCGGTCCCCGGCTCCCGCCGCGTGGCGGGCATCTGATCCTGTGGAACGCCGGCGGGGCCGGGAAAGAAGAACTGCGTGAACGCTGCGTCGAAGGCCGCGACGTCGTCCAGCGTGCTCGCCACGATGGGCCGAAGCGCGTGGCGGACGATGCGCTCGTTTGCGAGATCTACGACGTCGAGCGCACGAGCGGCGTCGTGCAGCTCGCCCGTCCCGAGGCGGAAGCCATGCTCGCGTCGCAACGCCTGACAGAACGCGGCGAGGTTCTCCGGCAGGCTGGCGAAGGGGTACATCAGCGGCGCGGTGCTGACACCGATCCGAACCCGAAGTCGGTCTCGAGGCTGTAGCCGCCGGGCTGCGGGGTCGCGGGCGCGTCGCCCAGAATCGGATCGAGCGCCGCGTGATGCGTGTGCATGACGTCGCGGTCCTCGTGCACCTTGAGGACGCATCCCAGCGTCTGCTCGAGTGTGGCGGCATCGAGGTGCTCACGGTGCAGGCTCATCAACGCCAGCGCCCAGTCCAGGCTCTCAGCCACCCCGGGTGCCTTCTGGAGCGGAAGCGCTCGCAGCGCCTGCATGACTCGCGCGATCTGCTGCGCGAGCCGGTCCGACAGGCCGGTCACGCGCGCGTGCAGGATCTCAATCTCCTGCGCCAGCGACGGATACGGGAGCCAGATAAACAGGCAGCGCCGCCGCAGCGCATCGGACAGCTCGCGCGTGCGGTTGCTCGTCAGGATGACGCGTGGCTTGTGCCGCGCCCGGATGGTGCCGAGCTCGGGAATGGTGACCTGCCACTCCGCCAGCACCTCGAGGAGAAACGCCTCGAACGCCTCGTCGGCGCGATCGATTTCGTCGATGAGCAGCACCGGCGGCCGGTCGCGCGTGATCGCATCGAGCAGCGGTCGCTTCAGCAGGAATCGATCGCTGAACATGTACGTTTCACGCTCTTCGAGGCTCGACCCTTCGTTCTCGCTCAGACGCGCGTGAAGCATCTGACGCGGATAGTTCCACTCGTAGAGCGCCGCCATCGCGTCGAGTCCTTCGTAGCATTGCAGGCGGACGAGCTCGGTGCCGAGCACTTCGGCAAGCACCTTCGCGCTTTCGGTCTTGCCAACGCCGGCCGGCCCCTCGATGAGCAATGGCTTCTCGAGCGCGAGCATGATCTGGAGCGCGGTCGCGAACTCCTCGCTGACGATGAAGCCGCGCGCGCCGAAGCGGTCGTGGATGGCCGCCGCGTCTGTCATGAATGGACCAGATGTGCCTGGGGATCTTTGAGGAACTTGGCGCGGCAGGTCGCGCAGCAGAAGTAGTACAGCACGCCGTCGACCTCCGCGGTCTGCCGCGCCGAGGCGATCGTCACGCTCATCCCGCACACCGGATCGACGGCGGTCCCCGGCGCCGGCCCAGCGGCCGGCGATACCACCGCCGGCGTCGCGGCCGTCGCGCGAACGCCGCTCGGACGCGCCTGGACGATCTCGGCGAGGATGGACAGCGCCACCTCCGGCGGCGTCCGCGCACCCAAATCGAGCCCCGCTGGATTGCGGATCGTCGCGACGCCCGGCACCCCGCGATCCTCGAGCAATGCGCGCACCGCCGCCCCGCGCGTCCGCGACGCCACGAGCCCGACGTAGGGCACGCCGCACGTCAGGATCGACTCGAGGGCCGCTTCGTCGTAGTGTCCCTGCGAGACGACAATGGCTGACAGATCCGGACTGTCGGGGGCGCTCTCCCGCAGGATCGCCTCGAGCCCGTCGAGCGTGACCACCGTCACGCCGAGCGTCGCAGCCTCTCGCTCGATGTCACGAAGCTCGCGACCATCCACCGCGCGCACCACGTCGTAGTTCATGCTGCGCGCCAGGCGCGTCAGTGACTCGGCGACGGGCGTGGCGCCGACAACGACAAGCCGACGCGGCTGGACGAACGGCTCGACGTACACGTCGATCGCGCCTTCCGAGACGCACGTCATCGGGACGACCACGTACTCCCCCGTCGACTCCGCATCGCCCGCGTCCGGTCGAATCGACACCAGGCGGCTGCACCGCGTCGCCAGGGCCTCGAGCGCCTGCCGCCGGATGATCTCGCGCGAGCACGCGCCGCCGACGAATCCCTCCATGCGCCCATCAGCGAATACGATCGCGCGATCGCCGAGGTGCGCCGAGACCGGCGCGCGACGCGCGACGACGGTGGCCAGGACAAACGACTGCCCTTCGCGCCGTAACGCCGCCATCTGCTCGAAGACGTCCATACTCTTCATGCTAGCCATGCTAGCCCTTCGACTCAGGTCAAACAACCGGCCGTCGCTCAGGGCTGGCAGCCCACAGGGGTGTTCACCGTTCCGACAGGCGCTCGAGCAGCCGTGCCGCCCGGGTCGTCAGCGGGTCGAGACGGCCGGCCAACTGCCCCTGAAACTCCACCGCCACGAGCCGCGCCGCCTTCACGTCGCGCCCCCATTCGTTCTCGAACAGGCTGTTCAACAGCGCGAACGTCTCATCATCACGCCACGGCGCCTCTTTCGCCAGCCGATCCAGGTATCCCCACTGGAAGCGTTCTTCTGGCAGCTCGCCCTGGAGGAACCGCGAGATCAGCGCCCGATACGGCTCGAGCGTGATCACTGCCTCGTTGCGGACCGGCGGTCCCACCTTGGCCGGGAGCGCCCCGTCCAGCAGCGGCACGAGCTGGTCGGGAACGATCGCGAACTCGTCGAGGTGAAAGAGCGCGTCGGCGTGCCGGAACAGAAGGAGCTGGGGGCTGCGATGCACGATGCCTGTGAGCGCGCTCACGCGATCGCTTGCCGCGCGATCCTCGGGAAGCCGGATGAAGCCCACGGCCACGTCCACTCGCGGTTCCAGCACTTTCTGCGCCACCAGCCACGCGTCGACGGTTTTGTCGCTCGTGCCGGCCTTAAAGACGACTGACCACGGATTCCGTTCGAGGAACCCATCCACGTCGTCGGCTTGATGCAGCGGGAAGAACCGCTCGCGGAGCGTGACCCTCGACATCTGCGCACAGCGCTCAGGCGGTCAACTGCTGCCGGACGTTGCCGAACGCCTGCGCAATCAGCTTCTCGGCCTGCGCGTCGAGCACGCGTCCACCGACCGCCGCGATCGGACCGCGCGCTTCGGCTTGGCCGCTCCATTTGAGGAGCGTCGTGCCGTCGCCGCCGTCCACGAGATCGGCGCCGGACGTCAGGTCCACCGTGCTGCCGAACCCACCGCCGGAGATCTTCATGTCGATGCGGCGCTTCGAGTCGCCGGGCAAGAGCTCGACCTTCATCTTGAACTTGCCGCGCACCGGCCCGACGCCGACCTTCACGATCGATTCGAAGTGGGTGGCGTCCTGCACCGTGACGTCCACCACATCGGGGAAGCAGCGTCCGACCTTTTCGGGATCGGTCACGAACGCCCAGACGGTGTCGAGACCGGCCGGAATCTTCTCCTCGCCGGTGTACTGGAGGTTCATCTAGGCCTTTGCTTCGGCGTTGCGGATCGCGCGCCACACCTTGTCGCGCGTCAGCGGCATGTCGATGTGCCGGACGCCGAGCGGTGACAGCGCGTCGATGACGGCGTTGACGAACGCGGCCGGGCTGCCGACGTTCGGGCTTTCGCCCACGCCTTTCGCACCCATCGGGTGGTGCGGGCTCGGCGTGACGGTATTCCCCGTCTCCCAATGCGGCGTCTCGAAAGACGTGGGTACGAGGTAATCCGTGAAGTTGGTGTTCAGGTTGTTGCCCTCGGCGTCGTACTGGATCTCCTGGATGAACGCCATCGCGAAGCCTTCGGTCAGCCCGCCGTGGATCTGACCTTCGACGACCATAGGGTTGATGACGACGCCGCAGTCGTCGATCGCGACGAAGCGCCGCACCTTCGTCTCGCCTGTCTCTCGATCGATGTCCACGACCGCTATGTACGCGCCGTTCGGGTACGTCATGTTCGGCGGGTCGTAGTAGTAGGTCGCTTCCAGCCCAGGCTCGTTCTGCGCCATGTTGGTGTAGGCGGCAAACGCCACCTCCTTCATCGTCACGGTCTTGGCCGGCACGCCTTTCACCTGGAACTTGTAGTCCGTCCACTCGACGTCGGCCTCGCCCACTTCGAGGAGGTGCGCGGCAATCTTGCGTGCCTTCTCGCGGATGCGGCGCGCGGCCATCACGATGGCGGCGCCGGCGACCGGCGTACTGCGGCTCGCGTACGTGCCCAGGCCGTAGGGTGCCGTGTCGGTGTCGCCCTCCTCGACCATGATGGTCTGCGGGTCGAGCCCCAGTTCCTCGGCGACAACCTGCGCCCACGTGGTTTCGTGCCCCTGCCCCTGCGATTTCGCCCCCGTTCGCACGATGCCTGCGCCCGTCGGATGGATGCGTATCTCGGCGCTATCGAACATCTTGATGCCAAGGATGTCGAAGTGCTTCGACGGCCCCGCGCCCACCACTTCGGTGAAGGTCGAGACGCCGATCCCCATCAGCTCGCCACGCGCGCGCTTCTCGGCTTGCTCTTTGAGGAGCGCCGTGTAGCCGATCTTCTCGAGCGCCAGATCGAGCGTCTTGTGATAGTCGCCGCTGTCGTAGGTGAACCCCAGCGCCGACGGATATGGGAACTTGTCCTTCGGGATGAAGTTCTTCCGGCGCAGCTCCACGGCGTCCATGCCCAGCTCGTCGGCCAGGATGTCCATACCGCGCTCGATCGCGTAGCTCGCTTCGGTGACGCGGAACGAACAGCGGTAGGCGATGCCGCCTGGCGCCTTGTTCGTGAAGTAGGCGTCGACTTCCGCGTGGGCGACGGGGAAGGCGTAGCTGCCCGTGACGATGCCAAAGATCCCCGCCGGGTACTTTGTGGGATCGGCAGCCGCATCGAACGCGCCGTGATCTGCCGTCGTCGCGACGTGCAGGGCGGTGACCCTGCCGTCTTCGGTCGCGCCGATCTCCACGTCCATGTGGTAGTCGCGGGCGAAGCCGGTACTCGTCAGGTTCTCCGTGCGCGTCTCGATCCACTTGACCGGTCGCCCGATCTTGAGCGCGCCGACGATCGCGCACACGTATCCGGGATAGACCGGCACCTTGTTGCCGAAACCCCCGCCGAGATCCGGCGAGATCACATGAATCTTGTCTTCGGCGATGCCGGTGACGAGCGACAGCGCCGTGCGATAGACGTGTGGCGCCTGGGACGTCACGTGGAATTGCAGCCGGCCCATCGTGTCGAAGTGCGCCACGCACCCGCACGGCTCGAGCGGCGCAGGATGACACCGCTGGAACCAGAGGCGCTCCTTGATCCGCTTCGGGCTGGACGCCATCGCGCGCGCGGTGCCTTCCTTGTCGCCGACTTCCCAATGGAAGATGTGGTTCGTCTTGCTCTCGCGGTCCGGCCTGAGCAGCACCTTGTCGGTCTTCGCGGTGAACGGATCGGCGACGACGGGCAACGGCGCATAGTCGACCTGCACCGCCTCGGCGCCGTCGACAGCCGCCGCGCGCGTCTCGGCGAACACGGCGGCAACTTCCTGATACTGGAAGAGCACCTTGCCGATGGCGAGCACCATCTGCTTGTCGAAGCCGTGGAAGGTCGGCAACCAGCCGAGCCCGGCAGCCTCGAGGTCCTTGCCGGTGATCACGGCCTTGACCCCGGGCACCTTCATCGCCTCGCTGATGTCGATGCTCTTGATCTCGGCGTGCGGGTAGGTGCTCCGCACCAGGGAGAGATAGAGCATGCCCGGCAGCGAGAGGTCGTCGACGTAGTTGCCTTTGCCTTGGATGAAGCGCGGATCTTCCTTGCGCTTCATCCGCACGCCGACCGAGTGCAAGGGCTTCGCCTGGATGCTCATCGTCTTGTTCCCTCGTGAGCCTCGTTACTTGTTGGCTTCGGCGGGTTGAGCGAGCGTGCCGGCCGCCTGCTGGACTGCCTTCACGATGTTCTGATAGCCGGTGCACCGGCACAGGTTTCCGGCGAGACCCTCGCGGATGTCGGCCTCGCTCGGAGTCGGCTGATGTTTGAGGAGCGCGTACGACGTCAGCAGCATGCCGGGCGTGCAGAAGCCGCACTGCAGGCCGTGCTGATCCCAGAAACCCTGCTGCAGCGGGTGCAGCGTGCCGCCTTGCGCGAGCCCCTCGACCGTGAGGATCTCGTGGCCGTCGGCTTGCGCGGCGAACATCGAGCAGGATTTGACCGCCCGCGTGCCGTCCATGACGACGACGCAGCAGCCGCAGCTCGACGTGTCGCAGCCGACGTGGGTACCGGTCAGGCGACAGTCCTCGCGGAGGAAGTGCGCGAGCAGCGTACGCGGTTCGACGTCACGTTCATAGGCAATCCCATTCACGGTGACACGGACTTTCATACCTGCACCCCCAGACGCGAGAACGCCAGGCGCAGACCTCGCGCCACGAGCACGCCCGCCAGATGCTTCTTGAACTCGACGCTCCCTCGCAAGTCGGCCTGCGGCCCGCTGCGGTGCCACGCGGCGTCGGACGCGGCGCGCAGCAGGTCCGCAGAAGGCTTCTGTCCAGCTAGCAGCTGCTCGGCCTTGTCCACGCGCACCGCGCACGCCCCCGCGGCCGACAGCGCCACGCCGGCCGATCGGATCGTCCCGTCTTCGTTCAGCGACACCTGCACCGCGGCCGCGGCGGTCGCGTAGTCGCCGACCTTGCGCTCCACCTTCTGGTACGACCCCGCCGTGCGATCGTCGGGCACTGGGAATTCCGCGCCGAGCGCCATCTCGCCGTCCTCGACGGCGGTCGCGAAGCTATCGACAAGAAAGTCGTCGATCGGGACGCGGCGCGGCCCGGCCTTGCCGCGAATGACCACGGTGGCGCGAGACGCGAGCGCGACTGCCGTCCAGTCGCCCGAAGGGTCGTTGTGGCACAGGCTGCCGACGACCGTGCCCATCTGGCGCACGACTGGGTCCGCGACGAGGCGCGACGCGTCGTGAATGAGGCTCCATCGCCGCTCGCCGATCCACGGCGCGCGCTCGACCTCGCTGTCCCGGGCGATCGCGCCGATCGTCAGCACGTGATCGCTGATCCGCAGGTCGCCTAGCTCCGACAGCGCGTTGATGTCGACCAGCACGCCGGGACGCGCCAGCCGGAAACGCATGGCTGGAATGAGGCTCTGCCCACCGGCCAGCACGCGGGCCTCGGCGCCATACTGCTGCAGATGCGCGAACGCCTCGTCTGTCGAGTGGGCGCGAAGATACTCGAAGGCTGCAGGGATCACGTCGCCAACCTCCTGCCCCGGCAATGCCTGACGTGGCGAGACCACGCCGGACGTCGCAAAGGTGATCCTGAGAAAGCGCGATTCTACTACACGACGAATTGTCGGTGCTGCTAGACGCTATCTCAGAGATAGCGAACGAGCGGAAGCGAGTGAGCCACGCAAGCGCAGCGGGGCGTCGGGGTCCCCGCGAGCGAGCGTGTAAGGGGTCCGGGGGACGAAGTCCCCCGAATGAGACTAGACTGCTCGCTGATGATTAGCGCCGTGGTGCTCGCGGCGGGCGCGTCGACGAGGATGGGAACGCAAAAGCTCCTCCTGCCGTTCGGCGACGAGCCGCTCCTCCGTCGCGCGGTCCGGCAGGTAGCGGCCGCGGGCTTCGACGATGTCCTGGTCGTTCTTGGCAGCGAGCACGAGGTCACGCTGGCAGCGCTCGAGGGCCTGCCTATCCGACATGCCATCAACCTGGCGTTCGCCAGCGGCATGGGCAGCTCGTTCCGCACGGCGGTCGAGCATCTGCCCGACAGCGACGCCGCGATGTTCGCGCTCGCCGATCAGCCGTTCGTGACGACCAACGAGTACCGGACCGTGCTCGAGACTTATCGAGAACACCGGACGCCCATTGTCAGCGTCCGCTACGGTGAGGTGATGGCGCCGCCTCATCTGTTCGAGCGCGCGTACTTTCCCGAGCTCGCCCAGCTCCAGCACGGCGCTCGCTCGGTTCTGCAGCGACACGCCGCGCAGACGAGGGTCGTGCGATTTCCGGCGGACCTTCTGGTGGATATCGACACGCCCGAAGACTACGAGCTGGCCAAGAGCCGTCTCTCCTCCGGGGTGTGAAGGCTGCGAACGCAGCCGCTGAGGAACCCGCCTTCGAAACCGCGTCGAATCGCGAGAAGCTCTCCGAGTATGGACGTCGCCACTTCTTCTGGTGTCTCAGCCCCAAGCGAGAGTCCCACCGGGCTTCGCACGTAGGCGGTCCTCGTCGGGTCCGGCACGTACGCCTGTGCCGCCAGGCCTGCCAGGAGCTTGTCATAGCGTGACCGAGGTCCCAGCACGCCGATGTAGGCCGCATCCGAGTCGAGGCTGAACCGAAGACTCTCCTGGTCACGCTCGAGGTGGTGGTTCATGATCAACGCGAAGCTGCCGGGGCCGAGCGTCACACGCTCGGCGAACTGGCTGAAATGCGCACACACTCGCGTCGCGCTGCCGAACCGCTCCTTCGTCAGGAACTTTTCGCGCACATCGACCACGGTCACCGCGAACCCGAGCGTCCAGGCCAGCTGCGCGACGGGCGCCGCGTCATAGCCGGCGCCGAAGATCACGAGATCAGGCGGCGTCGTCGTGATTTCGCAGAACACTTCAGCGCTGCCGATGCGATCGGGACCGGAGGCCGGATACGGCGCCCCAAGGCGCGCGCGGGCAGTTGCGACCGCTCGCTGCTCGACGATCGGATCGGTCAATCCTCCTACGATCGGCCCCGTGCCGCGAACGATCATCCGGCCCGACACGCCCGAGAGGGGTGTGACGAGCACGGCGGCCTCCCCGCGTTCGAGAATCGTCAACCAGTCGTTCATGATCGCGTCGTCGCCGATCCGCTCGATGCGGATGTCGACGGCGCCACTGCAGCCGATGCCCAGGCCCCAGACCGAATCGTCCGCGAGATCGTAGGTCACGACGACCGGCTCGCCTGTCGCGATCACTCGCGCGGCGGTCTCGGCAGCCGCCGGCTCCAGGCATCCGCCCGACAGGGTGCATTCGTAGGTCGCGTTCTTGCGCACCACCATCCGCGCGCCCTCGCGCCGGTACGCGCTTCCCCGAATGCGGACCACCGTCGCGAGCGCGCAAAACTCGCCGGCGGCTCGTGTGTCGCGAATCACCTGGAGAAGCCGTTCGGTTTCTCGCCGATCCATGCCCGCTCAGCATGCCACAATACCGGCGTCCTGCACGCGGCGAACTTCGTATGCCGATAGGTCACCCGGTCGTTGTGGGACGACGCTTCCGAATCTCGTGAGGAGTTGCCAATGAACCGCAGGTCCGGGCCGAATCGGCGTGAGTTCTTGAAATTTCTGGCCGCCAGCCCTCTCCTGGGCGCTGCGGGACAAGTGCAACAGGGCGCAGACGTCATCGCCTCGGCCCAGGACGCCCTCAACGTCTTCGACTTCGAGGGCGTCGCGCGCCACAAGCTGCCACCCGCGCACTTCGGGTATATCGCCACCGGCGTTGATGACGATGCGACGGTGCGCGCCAATCGGCTTGGCTTCTCGAGGTATCAGATCCGATCGCGCCGGTTGATCGATGTTTCTCGTATCGACACGTCCATCCGCCTGATGGGTGTCAACTGGGATACGCCTATTGTCCTTGCACCCGTATCGGGCCAACGGGCGTTTCACCCCGATGGAGAGCTCGCTGTCGCGCGCGCCGCCCGATCGAAGAGGCACCTGCAGGTGCTCTCGACGTTGACCACCGCGTCGGTCGAGGATGTGAACGCGGCGCGCGGCGAACCCGTCTGGTTCCAGCTCTACGCCACCACCGACTGGAACGTGACGCGTTCGATGGTCAAGCGGGTCGAGGCGGCCGGCTGTCCGGTGCTTGTCTTCACCGTCGATCAGATCAGCGGCACGAATCGCGAGACATTGCGGCGGTTCGAACGCCAGGACACACGCGACTGCCGCCTCTGCCACGATCGCACCACCCTGCAGACCAGGACCACGAGGAGGCCGATGTTCAACGGGCTCGAACTTGCGGGTGTCGCCTTTCAGCCGCCCGTGACCTGGGACTACGTAAAGCGCCTCAAGGACACGACCTCGATGCGCCTCGTGATCAAAGGCATCGTCACCCGCGAGGACGCGGCACTCGCGGTCTCTAACGGCGCCGACGGGATCGTCTGTTCAAATCACGGCGGCCGCGCCGAGGAGACCGGACGGTCGTCGATCGAGAGCCTCCCGGAAGTCCTGGAAGGCGCGGCTGGACGCGTGCCGGTCCTCGTCGATAGCGGTTTCCGTCGTGGCACGGACATCTTCACGGCGCTTGCGCTCGGCGCCACTGCCATCTGTGTAGGGCGACCGTATGTGTGGGGCTTGGCGGCGTTCGGCCAGGAAGGCGTGGAGGTCGTCCTCGACATCCTCACGCGGGAACTCCAGCTGGCGATGCGCTACGCGGGAACCCCCGCCGTTCCGAACATTACGCGGGCGCACGTCGTCGAGCGGCGGTGAGGAGAGCGCGCCTGATCGCCAGGAGAGCGGTCAGTTCCAGATTCTTGAGCGCTCGGAAGCAGCCCGACGTCGTTTAGGCCGGACTGTCCGCCCGCGCAGCCGCCAGCGCCCGGCGATCGTCGAACGCCGATCGAATGAGCGTCAGTGCGGTGTAGAGCACGACGACAATGACACCCCATCGAACGACATCGAGCGGTAGCGACTTCACGAGCCAGACCGCGATCAGCACCCCGGGAATGCCGCCGACGGTCAGCCCGATCGCCGCGGGAGCGGCGTAGCACCCGCTTCTGATGAACCGCATGGCCGCCACCACACCCGTGAAGGCGCCTGATCCCATCATGACTGGAAAGGCCGCCCGCGGATCCATCCCGAGCAGGCTGAAGAGGACGAGACTTGGCCCATAGTTGCCGATCCCCAGCGTCGCGAGCGCGCCAAAAACGAAGTTGGCAAGCCACGCGACGACGAACGGGAACGGTTCGAGCGCCAGCGCATCTCCACCGGTCGGATAGAGTCCCAACAGCCCCACGGTCATGAAAAACCCGGCCAGCAGGAGTCCCGCAGCCATTCCAAGCTGAACGACCCGCCGCGGGAGCCGCGACACCACACCAGCGCCGAGCCATCCCCCGGCCATCATCGCCACGATGAGAGCGACGAGCAGCGTGCGATCGACCGAGACGATGCTGATGAATGCAAACGCCTGCACGACTACGGGCAGCGTGTGGCCAACCAGCATCGTGCCGGGGATCCGTTCATCAGGCACGAGCCCTAGAAGTTTGTAGGTGGAGGTCGTGGTCGCGAACGAACCGATGCCGAGTGTGTCGAAGAAGTTTGTGACGAAGCCGATGACGATGTGGGTCAGTCCCGGCGCGGCCACACGCTGTGACGCGCCGTCCGCGAGCGAGCGGGACCGATAGAGGGCGGTCCCCCATCGCGCCACGTAGACGACCGACAGCGCGCCGAGTGCCAGGAATAGTGCGCCGACGATGTCCACTGCATCTCTCCTTCGAATCAGGGCTACAGAGTAGCGTTCGAAGGAGATCGCGCGGGCACGCGCTCCTTCACGAGCGGTGAAGCTCCAAGTTGTTAGCTTGAACGGTGGCGAATCGTAGCACGTCGGCGGACGGTCATGGCCGACAAAGCGGTTACCGATTCGGGCGGTTGATGCGCCATCGTCCGGCGCCACTCCGTTGAGGCGGTTCAAGCCTCGCGATCAGGGCCGCTCGTAGAGAACCAGGATTCGGGCCGGGTGCAGTGAATGGGCCGTATCGAAGTCGAAGCCGTCATGCTGCCGGAGAAACGGGGTGTTCCCGCAACCTTCAGCACGACACTCTGGCTTGTGTTTCGGGCATTGGCTGAAGTGGCACAGGCGTCCGAGATACCTGCCGGTCGCGTCCAACAGGAAGGTGTCGATCTGGTGGTGAGCGACGCCGATCTCCTTCTCGTGCCAGAGCCGATTGACGGCCTGGGCCGATAGCTTTCGAACACCGTCGAGGTTCACCACGTCATCGAGATCGAGCCATACGGCCAGGTCGACGTCCTTCGGGTCGTGGAGGTAACCTCGCCTCCGGCGCTCCGATTCGATTCTCGGTGTCGAAGCGACCGAGCCGAACAGGGCGACACGTCGCACCGCGGGCACCTGCGCGAACGCCTCCGCCACATAGTTCGCCGCTGCGCGAAAATCCGCGTACCGCCGGAGCGTGTACTCCTCGTTGTCGCCTGGTCGAGACGGACCGCGGTTGCTCGCTGTTCTCGCCATGTTCGTCCCGAGAATCAAGGGTAGCAATTCTACGGAAACAGTCAACGGCATCGGCAGCCGTCTGTACTAAGTGCGTCATCGATCAGCGCACCTAGGGCCGCTGCACTTTCCGTTTGGAACGGTGTCCAATGGGCCATGGACTGGCACGTGTGGCGAGTCCCGATCGTTCTGGGCGTCATGGCGTCTGCCAGCGTGTTGCTGTTTGCCGCGGCCGTGATGGCCTCGACGATCACGCGTCATCGGTCGACAGCCACTAAGCTTGCCGCCGTCACCCTGCTCAGCCTCCTGGTCATCGTCACAGGCATTGCGATACGAAGCACGGTTTGGGCAACCGCGCGGCGTCTTGACGTCAGCGTGACGCATGTTGACCCGAGTCCTCTCGGCTATCTCGCACCGGTGATGTTTGCCGGCTTCGTGTGGATGGTCGGCCAGCGCTTGTTCCACGACTGGCGGCCAAGCCGTTCGGCGCTGCTCTACTACGCGTGGGTTCTGCTTTTCACCGCGTCGAATACCGTGAATCGATGCCAACCGGGCTGGTGCGCGACGATCGGGTTTCCGTTCGCGTGGCAAAGCTGGAGTGACGTGATCCTTAACGATGACAGCTTCAGGCCGATGATGAATGGCCTGGGTGCGGTCTTGGACCTGGTGGCGTTCGTCGCTGTTGCGATGCTGATCGCGCGTGCCGCGCCTCCTTCTACTGGGCTTTCGCCGTGCCATGGGAATTCAGGCCGTTGAGTGAAGCAGAAACAAAGTGGCGAGCCCGCGTTCGTGGCTGCTGGTTATCCTCGCTGTTGCAGGGACGGACCGCTGCCCCTGTAGCGACGTCGTCTCGAAGGCTTTGACGAACAGCGCGCCTGCGGCACAAAAGTGCACATCTTCTCGCCAAGGGGGAGAGTTCGCGCCTCCGTTCGCTGCTCTTGGCGATGGGACGATCCTCGCGCGTTGAATACGCGGCGACCTTGCGCCACCAGACTCACCGAATACCAGGTATCCAGGGCCATTCCCTACCAGGAGCGCAGACGGTGCGCGCGCGGGAGGCGGAGAAATCGTCAGTGTGCGCAAGAAAGTACTTGACAGACTTTTCGGTGTCCAGGCGGTTCGCGTCATGCCGCAGCTCCACGGACCGCGCCTCAGTCGTCAGTGTTCTCTGAGCCGCGAGAATCGTTACTCAGGCTGCGCCGGCCCTGCATTACGTCGCGAACGCTTTCGTCGGGCCGTTCTGCTGCGTCGAAATATCACATGTTACAAAAGGGAATCAATACCATCGGCGCCGCTCGGCATCTGTCCAATGAAGCGTTGCTTGCCCAGATCGCGGTCGCTGCCGGCCGTGAGCGACATGCCACGGCGCGGCTCGTCGCACTACTGGCCGAGCTCGACGCGAGACGGCTCTATCTCGGGGCCGGGTGCGCGTCGCTGTTCACGTACTGCACCGACGTGTTGCACCTGTCGGAGCACGCGGCCTACGGGCGCATCGAAGCGGCGCGTGCGTCCCGGCGATTTCCGATACTTCTCCTGGGGCTGGCCGACGGATCGCTGACGCTAACGTCGGTCACGCTTCTGGCGCCGCACCTCACAGATGCAAACCATCGCGCCGTGCTGGCCGAGGCACGACACTTACGCAAACGTGCGATCGAAGCGCTCGTCGCACGACTACGGCCACAGGCGGACGTGCCTACGGTGGTTCGCAAGTTGCCTGCGCCTGCGGTGGCCGCCACATTGACCGCAGCGCCAAGGTCCGCACCGGTGTGTCAGCCGATGAATTTGAGCGACGAGGACGGCGTGGAGACGCCACGTGTCCCGACTGCCGGGCCACGCTCGACGGTTGTCACGCCCCTCGCACCCGAGCGCTACAAGATTCAGTTGACCATCTCGCGGCACACCCACGACAAGCTGCGCCGCGCCCAGGACCTGCTGCGCCATGCGATCCCGACCGGCGATCTGGCGACGATCATCGACCGCGCGCTCACGCTGCTCGTCGGCGATCTCGAACGCGTCAAGGCCGCCGCAGTCGAGCATCCACGCGCAGCCCAGTCTGCCGCGGCCGGGGCGCGACACATTCCTGCCGCGGTGCGCCGCACCGTGTGGCGACGCGACCAAGGCCGGTGCGCTTTCGTTGGCACGCACGGTCGCTGCGTCGAGCGCGCGTTCCTCGAGTTCCACCACGTCGAGCCACTCGCCGTCGGCGGTCCCGCCAGCATCGAAAACATTCAACTCCGCTGCCGTGCGCACAACATCCACGAAGCCGAGCGGTACTTCCGTACGACACTGCCGCTGCTCGCGCGGGAGGCTGCGACTCCCTACTCGGTTCAGACCGAGCATCGGGCTTGAAATTCTTGACGTTTCCGGGCAGGCAGCTCGAGGGTATCGGCGTCGAGGTGTCGTGGGCGGCGGCCGTTTTTCAGCGTGCTAGTATCCAGGCCGCCCCGAGACCATTCCGTCCGCTGCGCTTGGCTGCGTCGATGATTGTGTTGCAGATACGCCAGAAAGGCTCAGTGCCAGAACCGGCAGTTGGTTAAGCAACTGTCCCATTAGGTGTGGCATGGAACAGCCTAAGAGCCTCCTCCGTGACTATTCGCTTCTCATTGTCGGTGCTTGGGTGGGCGCACTCCTGATGTCATCCGTGGGTCACTGGGCTCAGCACAGCTTCTTATCCGAGCCGTATCTGCTTGTGCCTGTGAATCTCGTCTCGCTCTACTTTCTTCCGCTGCTTGCTGGAGGCGTTCTTTGGCTCGCCAGCCGTCGCGAGCGGATTCATGGGTCCGTGATCGTTGCCTTTGTCCTGGCGCGTCTTCACTATCGCGAGACTTTTCTATTTGGTGGGACGTTGCGCGGGGGCTTGTGCCGAATGGTGGTCCGAGTCAGTTCGACGTAGCCGTATCGGAGAGAGGATTGTTCTTTTGGGCGGTCAGCGCTATAGGCCTATGTAGTTACGCTGCCCTTGCTGTCGCGCTGGTTCGGAGTCTTATCGCGAGTCGCCGTCCGGCGGGTTCGAACGGGCCGCTGTAGCCGCAGAGCGGGATGGGCCGATAAGCCTCTGGTGCTACCGGCTCAGGAAACGCAAAGAAACGCCAGTTGGGCAGGTCGGTCGTTCGAAACGAGCTGGACCAAAGGTTCGCGGACGGCAGGAAAGGCCCGTATACACAGGCCTAAGTGTGTTGCCACTCGAGTGCTAGACTGGCTGCTCCCTGAAGCACTCTATGTCCCAGATCGAGCCGCGACCTCCCGCGAGTCGTGAACCTTCGGCTCGGCTCGTGCGCGCCCAGCTCACAAGGATCCTGGCGAGCGAGCTGTTTTCCCGATCCGATCGACTTTCGGCATTCCTGAAGTTTATCGTCGAACGGACGCTAGACCATCAGGGCGATACGCTCAAGGAACAGGTAATTGCCGTCGCGCTGTACGGTAAAGGACCCGACTTCAACACCGCCGCAGATCCAATTGTGCGCGTCGACGCGCGGCGACTGCGTGACCGACTGCGGGAGTACTATGCTTCGGCCCCGCACGACGGCGTATTGATCTCGGTACCAAAGGGAAGCTACGCGTCGGTTTTCGAAGTCAACCCGCTCACCGCCGCGCCACCGGGCGGTATCACATCACCTGACCTCCATGCTGTCGCGAGACTCGCGGTGTTGCCGTTCGTGAACCTCACCGGTGACCCGAATCGCGACTATCTGGCCGACGGGCTCGCGGACGAGACGATCGCCACACTCGGTCAGATCGATCCGATCGGCCTCGTGGTGATTGGCCGGACCTCCATGATGCGCTATAAGGCCACGACCATGTCGCTTGCTGACATCGGTCGCGATCTCGACGCCGACTATCTGCTCGAGAGCTCGATTCGCACGGAGCACGATCGTCTGCGAGTCATTACCGGTCTCGTGCGCGCGCGCGATCAAGTCCAGATCTGGTCACATTCATTCGATCGCGAACTGACCGGTGTGCTGGAGCTTCAGAGAGAGCTCAGCGCCGGGATCGCCGAGCAGATTCGTTCGCGGCTCGCGCCTCGGAGCGTCGTTGGGGGCGGGCGCCATCAGACGACCAACCCGCGCGCGTACGACTGCTACCTTCGCGGTCTGTTCACCCAGCGCCAGCGAACGCCAGCGTCGAATGCGGCCGCGATTCGGCTCTTCGAAGAGGCCACGGCCCTCGACCCGAACTTCGCACTGGCGTGGAGCGGACTGAACGACATTTATTCCGCCAGCGGCATCAATGGCGATGGGGATCCGCGCGTGATCGCGCCGCGCGCGCGCGATGCGGCGAACCGCGCTGTCCTCGCCGATCCGCAGCTCGCGGAGGCGCACATTGCGATCGCGCGGGTCCGGTTCTGGTTCGACTGGGACTGGGCGGCTGCCGAGTCGACCGCGCGACGAGCCCTTGCGCTCGACCCAGCGTGCGCGATGGCGCTGCGTATGCTGAGCTTCCTATGTTCCATTATCGGCCGGGATGCCGATGCGCTGACGGCGACCCGACGCTGTGTCGATCATGATCCGCTCAACCCGATTCATCACGCCTTGGCCTCCGAGGTCGCATTTCGCCTCCGCGACTACGACGGGGCCGCGAACCATGCGGAGCGGTCGCTCGACCTCGATTCACAGTTCTGGATTGGATACATGTTGGCGGCGCAGGCATACGAACGGCTGGGGAAGTACGATCGCGCACTCGAGAGGCTGGCCAACGCCCGGCGTCTGTCCGGCAACAACAGCAAGACGATTTCGCTCAGCGGCTATATCCTGGCGAAGACTGGGTTGACGGACGAGGCGCGCGCGGCGCTCGAGGACATGGCGATTACCGCAGCGACCACCTACGTGCCCCCGTACGCGGCCGCGTTGATCCACGCAGGCCTCGGCGATCGAGAGGCCACCTTTGAATGGTTGGAGCGGGCCTACGCGGTGCGTGACATCCACCTCGTGTTATTGCGGATCGATCCGAAGTGGGATCTCTATCGCAGCGATCCTCGTTTCCAGTCGCTGCTGGCGCGCTGTGCCTTCACGACATGATTTACTTCCTGGCGGACGCCTAGAACCAGACCATGAGCGCACGCTCTGGATGTTGAATTGTGCGACCGCCGCGTTTCTTCCTCGCGCTGCAGTTCCGTTGCAAACAGGAATGGCCCGGCGCAGAGCGCCGAGCCGTAAGATGTTGTATGACCTTCCTCTCGAAGAGAATGGCATGACGCCGTGAAGCGGGACGCGAACGAACCGACGGCGAGTAGCGCCGCAGCTACTTCGTTTCCGGCATGAGCGTCACTCGCACGTAATTGTCGGTATCGAGGTACCGCCGCGCGGCCTGCTGAATCGCGGCGCCGCTCAGCTCGGAAATCTGCTGCGCCGGGTGGACCGCGGCGCCGACGTTGGCCCCGTCGCCGTCCTCGTAGCGGCGCGAGATCTGGCCGAGCAGGTAGCCGTTCTCCTCGCTCTTCTTCTCGAAGTCGCGCGTCAGAAGGCTCGCGCACACGGGACACCTGCTCCGGCATGAGCAGCGTCTGCCTGACAGAATCGACCTCTGTCATCACGCGCTGGACGAGACTCTGCGTGCGCGCCGGGTCGCAGGTCCAGTCGATCCGCAAGCGGTATTCGGGCCTCGGGATCCTGGCCGATTGCGACTCGACGGTGATGCTGTAGGTCGCCCCGAGTTCTTCACGAATCGCATCGCTCAGGCGCGACTGGAGCAGGAGCGTCACCACCTGAAGCGCCAGCTTGTTCGCATCGTCGTACACGAACGGACCGGCGAAGACGATCGCGACCTCGCTCTTCGGCGCGATTCCCTTCTCGACTGTTTTCTCGATCACACCTTTTGGCGGCGCGACGCCGATGTCGCGCCACGTCTCGTTTCGATGCGGTGGCGGGCAGGCTGGCGACGTAGGTCTCGACGAGCGGCCTGATGCTCTCGGGCGTGAAGCTGCCGACGAACACAAAGGTGAAGTGGCTCGCGTCTGCGAAGCGCGCTTTGTAGAACGCCAGCGACTTCTCGAGGTTCCATCGCGCCACGGTTTCCGGCGTCTCCGGCTGTCGTCGAGGACTACCGCCGGTGAGCGCGGTGTTGACGGCCTGATCGAATACCGCCTCCGGGCTCGCCATCTGGTTTGCCAGCAGCGCCAGCGCCTGCGACTTCATCGCGGCGAACGCCGCCGGATCGGCGCGCGGCTGTGTGAAGCGAAGGTACAGGAGCTGGAACATCGTCTCGAGGTCCTGCGGCGTCGCCCCGCCTCCCATTCCTTCGTTGATGTCGTTGATGAAGGGCCGCACGCTGACCGCCTTGCCGTTCAGGACCCTGTCGAGCGCCACGGCGTTGAAGCGGCCGACGCCGCCGGCAGGGATCACATCGTCCGCGGCCCGGGCGGAAATGAATTCGTCGTCGCTCGCCAGCGATGTGCCGCCCGGGGCCGCCGCCCGGAAGAGGATCTGATCCGATTTCAGCGTCGTCGGCTTGAGCACGACCGTTGCGCCATTCGACAGCGTCCACTCGGTAATCCCGGCCTCGGCGTGGACTGCCGTCTTCACGACGCTGCCGCGCGCCGGCGGCGCGTCCATGAGCGTCTGGCCCGCGCCGCCGTCGACATACCGCTCGACCGGCTTCTCGGACGCGGTTCTGACGACGGCAGCGAGCTGCGCCTCGGCTGGCAGCACCACACCTGCCTGTTCCGGCGCCGCCACGACGACGAGCCGGTTGCCCTCGGGGAACCAATCGTCGGCGAGCGCGTTGACTTCGCTCAACGTGATGTCGGGGATGAAGCGCCGGTGAAACGCGAGCTCCTGCCAGATGGTCGGCAGCGCTTCTCGCTGGAGAAAGTTGCGTGTGTACTCGTCTGCGCGGCTGGACGACTCACGATCGGGACTCTCCGCGACCACGCGTTCGGACCCGGCCATGTTCGCCTGCTTCGCTCGGTCGAGCTCGGTGGCCGCGAACCCGAACCGTCTGACGCGCTGGAGTTCGGTCACCAGGGCATCGAGGCCTCGCGTCACGCCGTCGTTCGAGACGAGCGCCTGAACAACCGCCTGGTCTTTCGTCCTTGGTGCCGGAAAGAGCGACCGATTCGCGGCGGCCCGCAGGAATGGCGGCTTCTCGCTCTGAGCTGAGCTCGTCGAGCCGCGCGCTGAGCATGTCGCCGAACAGCTGATCCGTCATGATCTCGCGATAGCCGCCGACCGAGCCCTGGTTGCGCGCCGGCCGCAGAGTCGAGACCTGGACGGCGGTCGCGGTGGTTTCCTTGTCGGTCACGACCGCGTAGCGCGTGCCCGGATGTTCCGGCACGTCGAACACCGGCCTCGGCCGCTCCGGCGACGGATTGGTGAGCGGCTGGAAGTGCTGCGCGATCATCCGCCCGACGGCGCTGCGATCGACGTCGCCCACCACGATCACGGCCATGAGGTCGGGACGATACCAATCGCGATAGAACCGCATCAGCTGCTCACGTGTGGCGCGCTGGATGATCTCGGGAGTGCCGATCGGAGACCGGTCCGCATAGCGCGACCCTTCGAGCTGGACGCGGCGGACCTTGTCCGCGGTGCGCTCGTCGGCGCCCAGGTTCATCCGCCACTCGGCAAGGACGATGGGACGCTGGCGTTCGATGCCGCTCGGGTCGAACGTGGCGCCGCCCGCCCAGTCCTCCAGGATCGTCAGCGCGCGGTCGAGGGCGCCTGGCACATCGGTTGGCACGCGGAGCGTGTACTGCGTTTCGTCGAAGCTCGTTTCCGCGTTCGCGTCCGCGCCGATGCTCAGTCCGAGCGAGCCGAGAAAGTTGTTGATGCCCTGTCCGGGGAAATGCGTGGTGCCCTCGAACTGCATGTGCTCGACGAAGTGCGCCAGCCCTCGCTGATCGTCGTCTTCAAGGACTGAGCCCGCCTTGACGACCAGCCGCAATTCGGCCTGGCGCGCCGGCTTCCCGTTCGGCCGCACGTAGAAGCGCAGACCGTTGGGAAGCGCGCCGACGAGGACCTCCGGGTCGACCGGCATCTGGTCGGCGAGGGCGTACGGAGCGACCGACGCGGCAGATGTCTCGCGCCCGGGCGCCGGCGTTTGCGCCGACACGACGGGAATGACAGTGGCGAGCAGGAAGGCAAATACGCCGCGCGCAGCGTTCCTGAGGCGGACAGTGTTCATATCTTCATCCTATCGGACGGAGGGGCCGGCGGAACCGACCCGCGAAAAGTGAGGCGAGAGGATGGGACGCGGATTTCTTCCGGCAGGCAAAGGCCGCCAGCGGCTGAAGGCTCCAGTGGCGTCCCGGTAGCGTGACGGGGTAACGGTCTGGTTCGACGAGTGCGTGGAACTGGGCGATCGCGACTGACGAGGCGAAAAATCTCGGTGATTTCGATCCCTCGGCAGGATTGGACGCATCGGTCACTCGGTCGGGAACCGAGTGACCCACCGACTTGACCGCAAAACGTCGTTCGAAAAAGCAAAGAGGTCAGATTCTCTGGAAAATCTGACCACTCGTCGATTTGTTGAATTTGGTCGGGGCGAGTGGATTCGAACCACCGACCCCTCGGTCCCGAACCGAGTGCTCTACCAGGCTGAGCCACGCCCCGACAAAGGCGGTGAGAAGCGGCTACTGCCAGCAACGGCCGGGAACCGTCGCGCCGAAATCTCATTCTACTTCAAGTCCCACCTCTCGCATAATGTTCGTTGGCCCGGCTCATTTTGAAAACCGGCGGTTTCGGGGTCCCTCGGGCTCACCCGTCGCCCGCCAAACTCCGAACCCCGAGTATCTGACATGCAACTGAGACTGCCCGCCGCCGCCCTGTGCCTGATGCTGGCGTCCACCATCCTGGCCGCCCGTGCATCCCAATTCCCGAACCCCGCGCTGGATCCCAAAATGACCGGCGAGCAGACCGCCGTTCTGGCGGGCGGATGCTTCTGGGGCGTGGAGGCGGTGTTCGAAGCGCTGGCCGGCGTGAGCAATGTCGTGTCCGGCTACGCCGGCGGCAGCAAGTCTTCGGCAAACTACCGTGTCGTCAGCTCCGGGACGACCGGCCATGCCGAGTCGGTGCGGATCACTTACGACGCGGCGAAGATCTCCTACGGTCAGCTGCTGAAGGTGTTTTTTGGGGTTGCCCACGACCCGACGCAGGTGAATCGGCAGGGCCCCGACGAGGGGCCGCAGTACCGATCGGCGATCTTCTTCAGCGGCCCCGAGCAGAAGGCCGTCGCCGAAAGCTACATTCAGCAACTGAACGACGCGAAGATCTTCCCGCGCCGAATCGCGACGACGGTTGTGACGCTCGACGGCTTCAACCCTGCCGAGTCCGAACACCAGGACTTCATGCGTCGGAACCCCTCGAACCCCTACATCCTCGCCAACGACCGCCCAAAGCTCAGGCTCCTCGACCAGGAATTCCCGGAGCTGCTCAAGCGTAAGTAAGGGCGTTAGTGAAAGCGTAAACGAGTCGACCCCTCGAGCCGATGATCTGTCGGGGACATTCAACCTTGACTGTCCCCGGGGACTGTCCCGGTTGAGTGTCCCCGCCCACAATTCCGTAAGTTGGTGTGCCATTTTGAGAAGCGCGTGCCAACTCAACCGAAACGGGGGTATCTTGGAAGCAGGGAGGATCGACGATGAAGCTTAAATGCTCGGTCGCCGTGCTGGCCTTGGTGCTCGCGGCAGCGCCGGCGTTTGCCGCTGGCTTCCAGCAGGAGCCAACCGCTGCCGGACGGATCAAGATCGCTTCGGGCTCGGTTTTCATCGTTCGCGCCGGCGCGACCATTCCGGCGCAGGCCGGTCAGGCGGTCTTCGAAGCCGACACCCTCAAGACCGGCGCTGACGGCCGTCTTGGCCTGACGCTCAAAGACGACACGCGGTTGTCGCTCGGGCCGTCGAGCGAGATCCGCCTCGATCGCTTCGCCTACGCTCCGGCCGAAGGCCGGCTCGGCTTCGTCCTCAACGTGGTCCGCGGCGTGGCCGCCTACGTTTCGGGCCGCATCGCCAAGCTGGCGCCCGACGCCGTGCGACTGGAATCGCCGGCCGCGATCGTTGGTGTGCGCGGGACCACCGTGGTCATCCGCGCGTCGCAAGAATGAACAAGGAACAACTGGTCGCCCTGCTGTTGGCGACCTCACTCGCCGCGCTCCTCTCGGCCTGTGCGCCGAAGCAGGTTCGAGCACCGGAGCCGGCACCCGACCCGAAAACGGCCACGCTCGTCGTCTTGCTGCCCGATCCCGACGGCGGCGCGACGGGCCGCGCGACCGCCTCGAGCAAGACCTCGACAAAACCGGCAGCGGTTGAACTGACCGGGCCGCGCGAGTCAACCGTCGTCGGACTCAACGGCTCGCTGACCAAGGTCACGGTCCTCGATGAGGCTGAGATCAAGCGCCAGTTCGGGGACATCCTCTCGGCGCTTCCGCCTGCGCCCCAGCACTTCACGCTCTACTTCAGGTTCGAGTCTGACGAGCTGACGGCTGAGAGCAAGGCGCTCGTCCCCGACATTCTGCGCGCAGTGAAGGAACGGCCGGTCCCCGAGGTCGTCGTAACCGGCCACACCGACACGACGGGCACTCCAGTCAGTAACTTCGAGCTCGGCATGAAGCGCGCAACCACCGTCCGGGGGCTGCTCGCTGACGCCGGCCTAAATCCCTCTTCGGTTGAAGTCACCTCGCACGGCGAGGCGGTGCTGCTCGTGAAGACGGCCGACGATACCTACGAGCCGCGCAATCGCCGCGTCGAAATCACGATCAGATGAAGTTCCGGCCGGGCCGTCTCGTGGTGTTGTCCGGCCTCGTGCCGACGATCATCGCCGCCCTCCTTTCTCTCTTTCGGCCTTCATTCCTCAGCAACTGGGAATACGGCGCTTACGACGCGATTCTCCGCGCGACGCCGACCCGGCCGCCAGGCGGCCGCATCACCATCGTCGACATCGACGACCGCAGCCTGACGACGGTCGGCCAGTGGCCCTGGCGGCGCGACGTGATCGCTCAGCTCATCGCTCGCCTGCGGGACCTCGGCGCCTCGATCGTCGCGCTCGACATCATGTTCGCCGAGCCGGACCGCTTCGAAGGATTCGGAACGACGCCCGACGAGAAACTGGCGGAAACGCTTGCCGGCGGCCGCGTCGTGCTCGGCTACGCCATGACATTCGACGGCGCGAGCGGCACCGCCAGTCCATGCCTCCTACATCCGCTTGGGCTTGCGGTGCTGCGACGCGACGATTCAACCGACGAGCCGTACTTCCATGCGACTGGCACCGTCTGTAACCTCCCGGTACTCACCAAAGCCGCCAACGCGTCGGGATTCATGAACGCTGCCCCCGATCCAGACGGTCTGCTGAGACGCATCCCGGTGCTTATCGAGAAAGATGACCGGGTGTATCCGAGCCTTGCCGTCACGTCGGTGATGTCAATCACCGGCACACGCGACGCCACGCTCCGCGTTGACAATGTCAACTCCTTGGCGTTGCTGCTAGACAAGCGAAGCGTGCCGCTCGATGCCAAAAGCAATCTTCTACTGCGCTATCGAGGCCCCAAACGAACGTTTCCCTACGTGTCGGCAGTCGACGTGCTCCGCGGACAGCCGGCCCCGGACACCTTCAAGGACAAGATCGTCCTGGTGGGCACGACCGCCCTCGGGACACGCGAAGTCGTGTCGACGCCGCTCGACACGCTCTTTGCCGGCGTCGAGGTTCAGGCCACCGTCGCCGATAACATCCTCCAGCAGGACTTCATCCGGCGGCCCTCGTACGCGGTCGCGCTCGAGACGCAACTCGTCATCGGGTTGGGCCTCGTCTCGGCGCTGCTCGTCCGGCGCTTCGGGTTGGCGATCGGCGCCGCGAGCGTGGCGCTATTTCTGACGCTGGTCTGGTTTGGCACGATCCGGCTGATGGCGACGAGCGGCGTCTACCTCTCCCCGCTTTTTCCGATCATGGGCCTGACATCGGCCCTGGCCGCGATGACGGTCGCGCGATTCACGAGCGAGCGGCAGCGGGCCGATCAGGCCGGCGAGGAGAAGGCCACCTCGCAGCGGTTGATGGTGCAGTCGCTGTTATCGCTGACCGAGGTCAGGGATGCCGAGACGGGCAAGCACTCGAGGCGGACACAGGCCTACACGCGCGTGCTCGCCAAGCAGCTGTCGACTCATCCGCAATTCCGAGACTACCTCACGCCGGAACGAATCGAACTCTTTGCCAGCCTGGCGCCGCTGCACGACATCGGCAAAGTCGGCGTGCCCGATCACATCCTTCACAAACCCGGCGCGCTCACGCCCGACGAGCTCGTGGAAATGCGCAAGCACCCTGGGTACGGTCGTGACGTCATCGTTCACGCCGAGGATCACGCCGGAGTTCATGATGACGCGATCCTCACGCTGGCGAAAGACATCGTCTACACGCACCACGAAAAGTGGAACGGTACGGGTTATCCCCAGGGCCTGAGCGGCTTGAACATTCCGATCCCAGGACGTGTGATGGCGATCGTCGACGTCTACGATGCCAGCACGACGCGGCAGTTGTACCGGACACCGCTGTCACACGACGATGCCGTCGCGTTCATCGTCAAAGGCAGCGGCGCTCACTTCGACCCGGATGTGGTTGCCGCGTTTCTCGAGGTGTCGTCCCAGCTTCGGGAAATCTCGTTGGATCCCGATCATGCGCCTGCGTGACGGCGGCGGTCAGAGCTTGAGCAGCGCTCCGAGGCTGGTCAGCTCGTCGTACGCGGTCAAATCGGGCTGCAGCGGCGTTACCGACACGTAGCCGTCCTTGACTGCCTGGTAGTCCGACCGGTCGTGTGGTTCCCAGGCGTCTTCGCCTTCCTCGATCCAGTAGTACGTCTTGCTGCGCGGATCGACCCGGACATCGACGACGGTAACGTGGTTGCGCTTGGCCTGGAAAGTGACGCGCATGCCTTTTGGTTGCCCCGACGGCACGTTGATGTTCAGAAACGTGCGGGGCGTCAGGCCGTGTGGAAGGACGAGCGCAGCAACTTGCGCGCCGGCCGTCGCGGCTGCGCTGAAATCGTACGAGTTGAGGCTCCGTTCGAGCGAGACCGCGATGCCAGGAATTCCGAGTAGCGCGGCTTCGAGCGCTCCCGCCACGGTACCCGAGTAGGTCACATCGTCGCCGAGGTTGTAACCCTTGTTGATTCCCGACACGACGAGGTCAGGCATCGCGCCGCTCGGTTTATAAATCTGGGTGATGGCGATATTGACGCAGTCGGTCGGCGTGCCATCGACTTCGTAGACGCCCTCTTCGAGGAGCTCCATCCGAAGCGGGCGACGCAGCGTCAACGCGTGACCGATCGCGCTCGCCTCGGTCTGCGGGCCCACGACGATAACCTCTCCAAGGGGTTTCAGTGCTTCGGCCAGGGCATGGATGCCTTCGGAGCGGACGCCGTCATCGTTGGTGACGAGGATTTTCTTCATTTGTCTGCAGGGAAAACAAGGAGTATAGCAGCCCGATTGCGACGAGAGCCACCGCGGCGCCGGTGAGGAACGCGGCCTGCGGCGACACGCGCGTCCAGATCACGCCGACCATCAGGCTCGAGGCAAGGCCGCCAACGCCGAGCGCGGCGTTGTACACGCCGAACGCCGTGCCGCGGGCGCCTGGCGGCGCGAGGTCAGCGACCCATGCCTTTTCCACGCCTTCGGTCAGCCCGAAGTAGAGACCGTAGCAGAGAAAGATGACGATGACCGGCGCGGCTGAATCGAAGTAGCCGAAGCTTGCGTAGACGAGCATGTAGACGATCCATCCGGCGGCGATGAGTGTCCGGCGTCCAAACTGATCGGAGAGGTCGCCGCCGGCGACCGACGACAGGACTTTGACCACGTGCAGACCGGACCAGAGGAGCGGAATCCAGAATGTCGCGACGCCGAGGTCGTTCAGGCGAAGCAGGAGGAACGCGTCGCTGGCATTGCCGAGACTGAAGACCAGGATGACGGCAATTGCCTTCCAGAAAGGAACGGAGAGTTTCGGTTCAAGAGGGTCAGGAGGTTCAGTGGGTTCCGGAGGTGCGTTCGGTTCAAGAGGTTCCTTGGCTGTGTCGGGGACGCGGAGCAGGATGAGGATGACGACAATGCCTGGGATGATGCTGAGCGCGAAGAGCGATCGGTACGCGCCGGGGTAAACGAAGAGAAACAGCGAGGCAAGCAGAGGGCCCACGACAGCGCCGGCGTGATCCATCGCGCGGTGGAAACCATAGACGCGACCACGCAGGTGTGGCGGCGCGAAGTGGCCAAGCATGGCGTCGCGTGGCGCGCCGCGAATGCCCTTGCCGAGCCGATCGACAAAGCGCAGGGCCAGGACGTGGGTCCACGAACTCACGAGCGCGACCAGCGGCCGTACCGCGCCGGAGATCCCGTAGCCCGCGAGTACGATCCGCTTTGGCGCTCCGGTCCGGTCGGCGAGGCGGCCGGCGGCGATCTTGAGGACGCTGTTGGCGGCCTCTGCGACACCTTCGATGATGCCGAGCGACATCGCGCTTGCGCCCAGCACACGCGTCAGGAATACCGGGAGCAGCGGGTAGATCATCTCGGACGCCATGTCCGTAACGAGACTCACCCACCCGAGCAGCCAGACAGGACGTGGCAGGCCGAGTTTGGAGAAGGCCAAAGCGATGGGGCCAATCAGTATAATCGGAGGCGAGACGTGTCCAAGCCCTTCGATGCCGTGTTGATGATCGCCTTTGGCGGTCCGCAGGCTCAGCCGGACGTTCGTCCGTTTCTCGAGAACGTGCTGCGCGGGCGGCGGGTCGCCCCTGGACGCATCGAGGAAGTGGCGCACCACTACGACGCCGTGGGCGGCCGCTCGCCCCTCACGGAGCTGACCACTGCTCAGGCTGAGGGCCTCGCCCGCCGCCTTGCTGCGGCCGGAACACCCCTTCCCGTCTTCGTGGGGATGCGCAACTGGCATCCGTACCTCACCGATACGCTCGCGCAGATGTCCCGAGCCGGAGTCCGCCGGGCGGTGGGCTTCATCGCCGCCGCGCACCGCAGCTATTCGAGCTGCACGCAGTACCGCGAAAACGTCCAGGAGGCGCGCGTCGCGCTGGCGCGTGCCGGACTGCCCGATGTCGAGGTCACTTACGTACCCGACTGGTACAACCACGCGCTCTTCGTCGACGCCAACGCCCAGTGCGTGTCGTCGGCACTCGCCAGGGTCGAGCCGACGCTGCGTGACGGCGCGGAACTCGTGTTCACGGCGCACAGCATTCCCGAATCGATGGCCGCGCGATATCCCTACCGCGCGCAGTTCGAGGAAACCGCACGGTTGGTGGCTGAACGCGCATGGCCAGGGGGTCGCTATGCCACCGTCTATCAGAGTCGCAGCGGGCGCCCTGACGATCCGTGGCTCGGCCCTGACGTCTGCGACCACCTCCGCGAGGCGCGTGCGCGCGGCATCGACGCGGCGGTCCTCAGCCCGATTGGCTTCGTTTGCGACCACGTCGAAGTGCTCTACGACCTCGACGTCGAAGCCCGTGGCGCCTGCGACGAAATCGGGTTGCCGATGGTCCGTGCGCAGACGGTCAACGACCACCCACGGTTTCTCGCTATGATGGCGGACGTCGTGCTTCGCGTGTGCAATCGTTACGAGCACGCGCGCCCGCTCGAACTGGTGCCCCACATAGAAAACGATATGAGAACGATATGAAAACGACATGAGAACGCTTCCAGCGGTCGGAGCGATGGCGATGGCGGCGCTGGCGATTCAGACAGCCATCGGCCCGTCGCTGTCGGCGCAGGGGGCTCCGGCCCGCGGCCTGACCGCCGTACCGGGCCTCAAGGTCGGTCATCACACCTTGACCGAGCGGCCAACCGGGTGCACGGTCGTGGTCGCGGAGAACGGCGCGACCGCTGGCGTCGACGTGCGCGGCAGCGCCCCAGGCACCCGCGAGACCGATTTGCTCGCGCCGACGGCGAGCGTCGAGCAAGTGCACGCGATCATGCTCAGTGGTGGCAGCGCCTTCGGTCTGGACGCGGCTGGCGGCGTGATGCGCTACCTCGAAGAGCGGAATATCGGCTTCAAGTTCGGCGGTTCAGTCGTGCCAATCGTGCCGGCCGCCATCCTGTTCGACCTTCCGATCGGCGACGGACGTATTCGTCCTGGCGCCGAATGCGGCTTCCAGGCGGCGAAGGCCGCCACAGATGGTCCGGTCGCTGAGGGGAACGTCGGTGCCGGCGCTGGTGCCACGGTCGGCAAGATGGGCGGACGTGACCGCGCGATGAAGGGCGGGATCGGCAGCGCTGCCATCACTCTCCCGAACGGCTTGGTGGTCGCGGCGCTCGTGGCCGTCAACGCCCGCGGCGACGTCGTCGATCCCGCGACGGGACAGGTCGTCGCCGGCATGCGCACGGAAGACGGTAAGGAGCTGGCGGACGTGCGCCGCCGCCTCAAATCCGGCGAGCTCGATCTGCCGTTGCCCGAGGCTCTGCAGCACACGACCATCGGCGTCGTCGCCACCAACGCAACGCTGACCAAAACGCAGGCGACGCGAATCGCTCAAATGGCTCATGACGGCCTCGCCCGCGCGATCGTGCCGGCGCATACCTCGGCCGACGGCGACGCGATCTTCGCGCTCGCGACCGGCACGCGCCAGGGACCAGCCGATCTCGACACCATCGGCGCGCTGGCGGCCGATGCCATGGCCGAAGCCATCCTCCGCGCGGTTCGCGCGGCGACCGGCATCCCGGGCTATCCCGCGGCCCGCGATCTCCGGTGAGCCTGACGCTCGTCCTGCTCCTCGTCTATTCCCTGCTGATGGCCGGCGTCGGCTTGTGGGTCGGCTGGCGCGTCCGCGCCACCGGCGATTTCTTCGTGGCCGGTCGTTCACTCGGTCCGACGCTCATCTTCGCGACGTTCCTCGCCGGCAATATCGGCGCCGGCTCGACCGTCGGCGCGGCAGGACTCGGCTATCGCGACGGCGTCAGCGCCGTGTGGTGGAACGTCTCGGCTGGCATCGGTTGCCTCGCGCTCGCCTGTTCGGTCGGCCCAAGGATGTGGCGGCAGTCGGTCAGGTATGGTGACCTGACCGTCGGCGATTTTCTCGAACGCCACTACGGACGGGACCTGCGACTCGCGGTTGCGATCCTCATCTGGATAGGCACGCTCTCGATCCTCGCGGCGCAGCTGCTCGGCATGTCGACGGTCTTCCAGGTCGTCGCCGGTGCATCGCCCTTCATGGGCTGCCTGCTCGGCGCAGTCCTCGTGAGCGTCTATTTCATCGCGGGCGGTCTGCTCAGCTCCGCCTATGTGAACCTCGTGCAGCTGGCGGTCAAGCTCGCCGGATTCGCGCTGGTTACCCCGATGGCGCTGGCGCTCGCCGGTGGCTGGGACGCGGTCGCTGCCGACCCGTCGCGGCTGAATCTGTTCGCCGGCGGCTCGCCGCAATCGGGCTGGCGGCTGCTGTTCTTTCTCGGCCCGGCGTTTGTCGTGTCGCCGGGGTTGATTCAGAAAGCCTACGGCGCGCGCGACGAGCGCGCGGTGACCACCGGCATTGCCCTGAACGGCGTCGCGCTGATGGCCTTCGCGGCGCTCCCGATGCTCATCGGCATGTCGGCGCGCGCACTTCATCCCGACATCAACAGGGACCTCGCGTTTGCGACGATGGCGAGCGAACTGACGCCGGTGTTTGGCGCGCTCGCGCTGGCGGCCGTGTTCTCGGCGGAAGCCAGCGCTGCCGACGCCGTACTTTTCATGCTCGCGACCTCAGGCTCGCGCGATCTGTATCGACGGTTGAAGCCAGCCGCGACCGATCGCGACTTGCTTCACGCGGCGCGGTGGTCGGCCATTGCCGGCGCGCTCCTCGGGTTGGGGTTGGCGATGATGCATCGTTCGGTCATCGAGGCGCTGACCACGTTCTACGCCGTGATGGTCGTGACGCTGTTCGTACCGGTGCTAGGTGGGTTGTATTCGCGCGGGACGTCTCGGCGCCGCGGCCTGGCCTCGTTGATTGGTGTGCCAGTGCTGGCGGTCGTGCATTTCACGACTGCCGGCGCAGGATTCGGCGCGTTGACGCCGGTCGTGTCCGGCGTGATGGCGAGCGCGCTGGGGTTTGCGATCGCGGGGCGACGCTCCTAGTCTTTCCCGAGGGGCTTTGCCCCTCGGACTCCCCGACACGCTCTCTCGCGCGCCGCTTCGCCGGCGCGCTCCGGTCGCGCGGCTCGCTCGCGGCGCTCGCTCGCACTGCGCAAATCGCCCTGGCGATTTATGAGACAGGTTCTAGACCTATCTCATAAACCCGATCTGTGTTGTCCGTGTGATCCGTGGCACTAGTCATTTGGTGCCTGGCGCTGGATGTTACAGGAGACCAGGAGACCAGGAGACTTGTTGTTGGAAAATGTCTCCTGACCTCCAGATCTCTTGTTCAAGAGCGAGGGACACAGTCAATCTTTTACATTCTTAACAAGAAAACCAGGTGCCACTGCCGAGCTCCGTGTGAGAATCGTCGGATATGCGCATAGAGACGTCCTGCCTGGCAGTAGTGATCGCGCTCGCCCTCTCCCCTTCGTTTGCCGCGGCGCAAACGACCGTTGAACAAACGATTCAGATCATGCCAGGCAGTGGTGGCAGCGGTCCGATCCAGCTCCCAGGCATGGCTAACATGATGGGTGGGCCACGCACTTTCAAGACCGGCACCGGCCGTCTGCGCGGCCGCGTGCTGGCCAGCGACGGGACAGGCCCAATCCGTCGCGCGCAGGTGCGCATCTCCGGGTCGGAGGTCGCGCCGAAGGCGGCACTCACTGATGCGGAGGGCCGCTTCGAGTTTCGCGAACTCCCCGCCGGCCGCTTTACGCTGCAGGCCAGCAAGTCGGGTTTCGTCAGCGTGCAATACGGACAGGCGCGGCCGTTCGAATCGGGCAAGCCGATCGAGCTGGCCGACAAGCAGAGCCTCGACAATGCCGACATCAGCATGCCTCGTGGCAGCGTCATCGCTGGACGGATCGTCGACGAATTCGGCGATGCGATCCCCGACGTGTCGGTGACGGCCATGCGTCAGACGTGGCAGAACGGGCGCCGGCGCCTGGTGCCCTCTCCAGGGCGCGTCGCGCAAACCAACGACCTCGGTCACTTCCGCATCTACGGCCTGCCCCCGGGGGACTACTACGTCAGCGCGACGCTGCGCAGCGGCCCGCTCGAGATGGTCGAACTGGACTTGATGGGTGGCACGGCGGGATGGAACAGCGCCGGGCCGACGGCATCGGCGCCGAAGTCCGGCTATTCCTCGACCTACTATCCCGGAACGCCGAACATTGCGGAGGCGCAGCGCGTTACGCTGGCCGCCGGCCAGGAGTCACCGAGCGCGGATTTTGCGCTCGTCGCCGTCCGCCTCGCGAAGGTGTCCGGGATCGTGATTGGGTCCGACGGCAAGCCTCTCGAGGGCGCCGCCGTGTCGACCGTCCCGGCGAATCGTGAATTCGGCGGACTGATGATGCAAACGAGCGCGCGGACCGCGAAGGATGGCAGCTTCACGCTGACAAGCGTGCCGCCTGGCGACTACACGCTCCAGGTCAGATCGGTTCAGGTCATCACCAGCACGCAGGGCGACAACCTCATGGTCTTCCGCGCCGCAAGCATCGGCGGCGGCGACTCCGAATCCGGATCGACGCCGCTCACCGTCGCCGGCGAAGACGTCGCCGGCATCTTGCTGACGACGAGCAAGGGCGGAACCGCCACAGGCCAGCTCGCGTTCGATGGCCCCCGGCCGACGTCTCTGGGCTCTATGCGCATCACGTCGGTTTCTGCCGACAGCGATGGGCCGACGATCGGAGGGCTCGGCGCAGCGAGCGCGAAAGACGACGGTTCGTTCGAGCTCAAGGGACTGACCGGGCTGAGACTCATTCGGCTCGGCAACGCGCCACCCGGCTGGACGCTGAAATCCGTGAAGTTGAACGGCACCGACATCACCGACACCGGCGCAGAGTTCAAGCCGGGTGAGACCACCTCGGGATTGGAAGTCGAGCTCACCAACCGCTCGACGTCGGTGAACGGCAGCGTCACGGCGAGCGACGGCTCGCTCCTGAAGGACTACACGGTCGTGCTCTTCTCGGAAACACCCGAGCAGTGGCGTTTTCCGATGACGCGGTGGGTGACCGGGACGCGGCCCGATCAGGATGGACGCTTCAAGGTGGAGAGCCTGCCGGCGGGCAACTATCTGGCTGTCGCGGTCGACTACGTGCCGCAGGGTGAATGGGGCGATCCGGAGCTTCTCGACCGTCTCAAGTCCAAGGCCAAGCGCTTCACGCTCGGCGACGGCGCGACCCAGACCCTCGACCTCAAACTGACCGGCGAGTACCGAACAGGCCGCGCCCGAGACGTTTGAACAGGAGTTCAGGAGTTCAGGAGATTTGGTTGAAAACCAATCTTGCTCCTGATCTCCTGATCTCCTGTTCTGCTTTGTCCGAGTGGACGTCGTGGTCCGATCGCCAGCCTTACTCTCTCAGCAGCGCCTCCGCCTCCTCATCCCCACCATCGTCGTCGACCGGCCCCTTGCTGCGCGCATAGAGGTACGACACGCCGAAGATGACGCCGATGAGCGCGAACGACCACCACTTGTTGATCTCGAAGTGAACGAGGCCGAGCACGTGCAGGTACTCGATCAGGAGCTTCAGGCCGATCCACGCGATGATGACGAATGCGCCGTCGACGAGCGCGGGATAGCGCCGGACCATGGTCAGCAGTTGCCCGACGACGAGCCGCATGGCGACGATGCCGAGGAGGCCGCCGGTCAGGATGACCCAGAACTTGGGTGACATCGCCACGGCGACGAGAATCGAATCGATCGAAAAGGCCAGGTTGACGAGCTCGACCTTGACCACGGTTCCCCAGAGGGGCGAAAGTCCAAGCCACGGCCGCGCCGGCCTGGGCCGGCCGCGCTGGTCCGCATTCCCGCCGGCAAAGAAGTGGTGCTGCGCCAGGTACAGCAGATACAGCCCACCGAAGAGCTTGACCCAGCTGATCTGAATCAGATACGCCGCGAGCGCCGTCGCGATGATGCGAAAGACGAAGGCGCCGATTAACCCATAGCGCAGCGCTTTGTGTTGATCCGGCCGCGGCAGCCCGAGGATCATGATCGCCATGACCAGCGCGTTGTCGGCGCTCAGCAGGCCCTCGATCACGACGAGAAGCGCAACAGTAACGAGATCCGCGAACTGGACGTCCATTTAGGGCTGAGGGCTCCTTGACACAGTCCGTATCAATGCCTATATTTGAAGTGACGCAAGTCGAGGTTCGCTAGCGCGGGTCGCGGAGCGCGTGGCCGGGTCGAGACACGGTCGGCAGCACATGGCAGTCGAACATCACATCTACTTTATCAGCATGGCGGCCAGGCTGCTGGACATGCACCCGCAGACGCTCCGTAAGTACGAGCGGCTGGGACTGGTGCGGCCGACGCGGACGGTCGGCAGCATGCGTGTCTATTCACGCGAGGAGCTGGACCGCCTCAGGCTGATCAAACGGCTCGTCGAAGAGGACGGCATCAACCTGGCTGGCGTCAAGCGATTGCTGGCGATCGCCGAGTCCGTTCAGCGACTCCGGCCGCTGGTCCAGGACGGCGCACACCGCCCCGAAGCCCGGAAACGCCTCGCGCAGGAAGTCGAGCGAATCGGACGGGTGGTGGGGATCTGAAGGTTCAGGGTTCAGGGTTCAGGGTTCAAGGTTCAGGGTTCAATAGGTTCAAGGGGTTCAGGGAGGTTCGGGCCTTCAGTTGGTCGTGCTGGGAGTTGATCTGAAGTGAGCCCGGACGTTCAATCAGCAGCGCCTGCGGCCCGAGCGCGGCGCGAAGTTCCGCCTTCGCCAAGGCTACGGCGAGACCTCGCCGAAGCTCGAAGAGCGGAGGCGGGCGCCGCGCGAGAGCGCGCGGGGGTGGGGCCCCGCGCGCATTGAATATGGAATTCAAGGACTATTACCAGACGCTCGGCGTCGCCAAGAATGCGTCGGACAAGGAGCTGAAGCAGGCGTTCCGAAAGCTCGCCCGCAAGCACCATCCCGACGTCAATCCCGGGGACAAGTCCGCCGAGGCCAAGTTCAAGGAGATCAACGAGGCGTACGAAGTCCTGGGAGACAGCGAGAAGCGAAAGAAGTACGACGAGCTTGGCGCCAACTGGAAGATGTACGAGCAGGCGCGTCAGCAAGGGCAAGAGTGGCCGGGTTCGCCGTATGGCGACGCCGCCGGTCCGCAGGGAGGCGCCTGGAACATCAACATGGGGGGGCCCGGCGGCTATCGCACGATGACCGAAGAGGAAATGCGGGATCTCTTCGGAAATCAGGATCCGTTTTCGGACTTCTTCAACACGTTCTTTGGTGGTGGCGGCGGCGCCCGCGAAACCGGGCGTGGGCGAGGGAGCCGCGCGACGCGGGTCCAGAAGGGTCGCGATATCGAGCATCCGGTGGAGCTCACGCTCGAGGAGGCCTTCCACGGCGCCACCAGGCGCATTTCGATCAAGCACAGTGGCCACGCGCGCAGCGTCGACGTGCGAATTCCGCCAGGCGTCAAGGACGGATCGCGCGTCCGCGCCGCCGGCGAGGGTGAGTCCGGTTCGAATGGGGGGTCAGCGGGCGACTTGTATTTGCGCGTCCAGATTCGTCCTCACCCGGTATTCGAGCGCAAGGGCGACGACTTACATACCACGGTCGCATTGCCGGTAACCACCGCGGTTCTCGGCGGCGAGGCGCAGGTCCCGACGATCACAGGCTCGGTCAGGCTGAAAATTCCGGAAACTACGCAAGGCGGGCAGGTGTTTCGTCTCAAGGGTCATGGCATGCCGGTCGTCGGCAAGCCCGACACGCGCGGAGATCTCTACGCCACCGTCGACGTACAACTCCCCCGCTCGCTGACGAAGGAGCAGCGGGAACACTACGAGGCGCTGGCACGATTGGAAAAGTAGTTGGTCGTGCTGAGATGATGGTGACCATCACCCAGCTGTTCGCTCAGCAGCGCCCGCGGCCCGAGCGCGGCGCGTAGTCGCCGCGCGAGAGCGAGCGGGGTGGGGCCCTGCGAGCATAAAGAAAAGTCATGAATCTGAACAAATACACCGAGAAGGCCCAGGAAGCGATCCTCGCCGCGCAGCAGCTCGCCGATCGTGAAGGCCACGCGGAAATCCTCCCCGAGCATCTGCTGCTGACGCTGCTCGAGCAAAAAGAGGGAGTGGTTCCAGAAATCGTCCGCAAGATGAATCCCGATCCGGCGGGGCTCGCCTCAGCGGTGCGCGCGGAGCTGAACCGGCTGCCGCGGGCCCACGGAGGATCACAGATCGGCTTTTCCGCGAGGCTGCGGCAGGTGCTCGCGGCGGCCGAGCAGGAGGCCGAGCGGCTCAAGGACGAGTTTACCAGCACGGAGCATCTCTTCGTCGCGATCGCCGCCGAAGGCGGCCGGTCGGCGTCGTCACGCCTGCTCCAGCAGCGAGGGATCACGAAGGACACGATCCTGCAGGCGATGACGAGTGTCCGGGGATCGCAGCGCGTGACGAGTCAGAATCCGGAAGCGACCTACCAGGCGCTCGAGCGCTACGGACGCGACCTGACCGAGCTCGCGCGCAAGGGCAAGCTCGATCCAGTGATCGGGCGAGACGACGAAATCCGACGCGTGATTCAAGTGCTCTCCCGCCGCACCAAGAACAACCCGGTGCTCATCGGCGAACCCGGCGTCGGCAAGACCGCCGTCGTCGAGGGGCTCGCCCAGCGCATCGTCCGGCAGGACGTGCCCGAAGGGCTCAAGCA
Organism: uncultured Acidobacteriota bacterium; assembly: GCA_963773005.1. Lineage (GTDB taxonomy): Bacteria > Acidobacteriota > Vicinamibacteria > Vicinamibacterales > 2-12-FULL-66-21 > DATBJJ01. The sequence goes on along the minus strand of CAVYZR010000003.1, from coordinate 300,239 downwards.
CAAGAAGATTGTCGCGCTCGACATGGGCGCGCTCATCGCCGGAGCCAAGTACCGTGGCGAGTTCGAGGAGCGGTTGAAAGCGGTGCTCAAGGAAGTCGTCGACTCGGCGGGCACGGTGATCCTTTTCATCGACGAGCTGCACACGGTCGTGGGCGCGGGCGCCAGCGAAGGCGCGATGGATGCGTCGAACATGCTCAAGCCGATGCTGGCGCGCGGCGAGCTCCACACCGTCGGCGCCACGACGCTCGACGAGTATCGGAAGCACATCGAGAAGGATGCCGCGCTCGAGCGCAGATTCCAGCCGGTCGTGGTCAGCGAGCCGACGGTTGAGGACACGATCAGCATCCTCCGCGGCCTTCGTGAGCGATACGAGGTCCATCACGGCGTGAAGTTCAAGGACTCGGCGCTGGTGGCGGCCGCCGTGCTGTCCAACCGGTACATCACAGACCGGTTTCTCCCCGACAAGGCCATCGACCTCATCGACGAGGCGGCTTCACGCCTTCGCATGGAGATCGATTCGATGCCCGTCGCGCTCGACGAGGTCGAACGCCGGATCATGCAGCTCGAGATCGAGCGCGAAGCCCTGAAGAAGGAAACCGACAAGCCTTCCAGGGAGCGCCTGCAGAAGCTCGAGCGGGAGCTCGCCGATCTCAAGGAACAAAAGGCGCAGCTCACCAGCCACTGGCAGCAGGAAAAGGAGGTCATCCTTGCTGGCCGCAAGCTGAAGGAAGAGCTCGAGCAGGTACGGTTGGAAATCGAGCGCGCCCAGCGCGCCGGCGACTACACGAAAGCCTCGGAGCTCCAGTACGGCCGGCTGCCGGCGCTCGAACAGAAGATCAAGGAGCAGGAAGCGCAGCTGAGCGGCCTGCAGCAGGGCCAGCGGATGCTCAAGGAAGAAGTCGACGAGGAAGATATCGCCGACGTCGTGAGCCGCTGGACGCACATTCCGGTCAGCCGGCTGATGGAAGGTGAAATCCAGAAGCTCCTCCGGATGGAAGCGCGACTCCACGATCGCGTGATCGGCCAAGAGGAGGCCATCTCGGCGGTCGCCAACGCGATTCGGCGGGCGCGCGCGGGTTTGCAGGATCCCAACCGGCCGCTTGGCAGCTTCATCTTCCTCGGGCCCACCGGCGTCGGCAAGACGGAGCTCGCGCGCGCGCTCGCCGAGTTCCTGTTCGACGACGAGCAGGCGATGGTCCGGATCGATATGTCGGAGTATCAGGAGAAGCACACCGTGTCGCGGCTGATCGGCGCCCCTCCGGGCTACGTCGGCTACGAGGAGTCCGGCCAGCTCACCGAGGCCGTCCGACGCCGTCCGTACGCAGTCATTCTGTTCGACGAAATTGAAAAGGCTCACCCCGAAGTGCTCAACGTCATGCTGCAGCTGCTCGACGACGGCCGGCTGACAGATGGCAAGGGCCGCACGGTCGACTTCAAGAACACCGTGGTCATCATGACCTCCAACGTCGGCAGCCATTTCATCGCCGAAGCTGCGGTCGCGCGAGAGGTGTCTGGAAAAGGCGACGGCGCGCTCGACGAGGGCACCAAGCGACAGGTCCTCGATACGCTGCGCTCGCAGTTCCGGCCGGAATTCCTCAACCGGGTCGACGAGATCATCGTGTTCCACTCGCTGACGCGCGCCGAGATGCGGTCGATTGTCAATATTCAGCTCAAGGGGCTGATGAAGCGGCTCGAGGATCGGAAGATCCGGGTGGAGCTCTCCGATCGCGCGAAGGACCTGATCATCGCCGAAGGCTACGACCCGACCTATGGCGCGCGTCCGTTGAAACGAACCATTCAGCGCCAGATCCTGGACCCGCTCGCCATGCGCGTGCTTGAGGGCGAGTTCAAGGAAGGTGACGTCATCCGGATCGATGCGGTCGGCGGCACTCTGCAGTTCACCAGGGCTGTGAGGCCCGTGGCCGACGCAACGAGCGTACAATCGAACTAGAGGCTATCTCGGAAACCCCAACCGTGTTGTCCGTGTTATCCGAGTTATCCGTGGCCCTAGAAGCATTCCGTAAACCGGTGTTATCCGTGTTGTCCGTGGCCGATGTCTGACGAACGTCCCGCGAATGCGCCCAACCCGCGCGGGCGGCGTCTCCCGCCTCGCCCGGCGCCGGGCACGACCATGTGGCTCGTGCTGGGGGTCCTGCTGCTCGTCGCCGTCGGCAATGCGGTGTTCTTCACGCTGCGGGCCGGCAAAGAGATCTCGTACAGCGAGTTCAAGACGCGCGTCCGCGACGGTAAAGTCCAGGAAGTCACCGTCGCTGAAGACCGCGTTCAAGGCATGCTGAAGGCCGATGAGGGCCAGGGCCGCGCCTTTGTGGCGGTCCGCATCGAGGATCCCAAGCTCGTCGAAGAGCTCGAGAAGCACGGCGTCAAATATACGGGCGCCGTCGCCAACCGCTGGGTTGCCGAAGTGCTGGGATGGGTCCTTCCCCTGATCTTCTTGATCGCGCTCTGGAGCTTTTTCTTTCGCCGGATCGGTGGCGCGGAAGGCGGTGTCATGTCGTTCGCGCGCAGCCGCGCCAAGATCTACGCCGAAGAAGACGACGTCAAGGTCAAGTTCGGCGACGTGGCAGGCGTCGACGAGGCCGAGGAGGAACTGCGCGAGATTGTCGAGTTCCTCAAGAATCCCAAAAAGTACACGAGCATCGGCGGTCGGATTCCCAAGGGCGTGCTCCTCGTCGGCCCTCCGGGGACCGGCAAGACCCTGCTGGCGCGCGCCGTCGCCGGCGAGGCAGGCGTGCCTTTCTTCAGCCTGAGCGGCTCGGAGTTTGTCGAGATGTTCGTCGGTGTCGGTGCCGCGCGAGTCCGCGATCTCTTCAACCAGGCCGAGAACAAGGCCCCCTGCATCGTCTTCATCGATGAGCTCGACGCGCTCGGGAAGGTCCGGATCCAGTCGCCGATGGGGAGCCACGAGGAACGCGAGCAGACGCTCAACCAGCTGCTGGCGGAGATGGACGGCTTCGACGCGCGGAAAGGCGTCATCATCATGGCCGCGACCAACCGTCCAGAGGTGCTCGACCCGGCGCTGCTGCGGCCGGGCCGGTTCGACCGTCAGGTTCTCGTCGACAAGCCCGACGTGCGCGGACGCGAGGAGATTCTTCGCATCCACGTCAAGAACGTGAAAACCGCCGAGCACGTCGACCTGAAAGTCGTCGCGGCGCGGACGGCGGGCTTTGCCGGGGCCGACCTTGCGAACCTGGTGAACGAGGCCGCGCTCCTCGCCGCGCGCCGCGACAAGACCGCCGTCGAGATGAAGGACTTCGACGAAGCGATCGATCGCGTGATTGCCGGGCTCGAGAAGAAGCGCGTGATGAGCGACAAGGAGCGCCGGATCGTCGCCTATCACGAATCCGGCCACGCGATTGTCGCGACCGTGCTGCCGGGCCTCGACCCCGTGCACAAAATCTCGATCGTGCAGCGCGGATTCGGCGCGCTCGGCTACACGATGCAGCTGCCGCTCGAGGACAAGTACCTGATGACGCGCAGCGATCTCCTCAGTCAGCTCTCGGTATTGCTGGGCGGCCGGAGCGCGGAGGAAATCGCCTTCGACGAGATCTCGACCGGCGCGCAGAACGACCTGATGCGGGCGACCGACATCGCGCGCGCGATGGTCACGGAGTTCGGGATGAGCGATGCCCTTGGCGTCGTCAACTACGACGGCCATCGCCAGCCGTCGTTCATCGAGAACCCGTTCGGACGGGAGCGGGGCAATTACGCCGAAGAGACGGCGCTCAAGATCGACACCGAAATCAAGCGCATCCTCACCGAAGCGCACGAGAAGGCCCGACAGATACTCCGGGACCACCGCGATGTCCTCGATCGCCTGTCGGCGCGGCTACTCGAGAAGGAAGTCATCGAGGCCGATGAGCTGAAGGCGATCATGGGCAGTTCGCCGGCGGGGGACCCGAACTCCACCCCCGTTGAGATTCCTCCGGTAGGCTGATCGCGCCCTCGAACTACTGTCCCGCCGTCGTGGAAGAGGGACGCGGGCACTCCCGGGAGGGCTCACCATCGGCTGTCTTTACCACGGACCGCCTCATCTGCAATTTCAGAAAAACCGAAGAATTCCGAAAGGACTCGCGCGCGCACTCCCGACCAGACTCTGCCTTGCCCGGCGCCACGCGGGCAGCGGTTGCTGCGACCAAAGCCGGCCTGGCGCCACTGATGTTCCTGCCAAGGAGGAACCATGTTGAAGAGAGTGCTGTCCGTTCTGCTCCTGGTGATGCTGGCCGGTGGGTCCCGGCCCATGGTCGAAGCCCATGGCGACGGTCCCGGCGTGGTACTGGAATGGAACGCGATTGCGGTGAGTGTGACCACTGGGAACCCGTTCACCCAGGCGCGCTTCATGGCCATCACGCAGCTCGCGGTGTTTGAAGCCGTCAATGCCGTCACGGGCAAGTACGAGCCCTATCTCGGGACGATCCTCGAAGCACCGGGCGCATCGGCTGAAGCCGCGGCAATTGCTGCCGCATACAGGGTGCTCAAGACGTACTTTCCGGCCAATACTACGCTCGACCCGGCTCGTGCGAACTCCCTGGCCGCGATACCGGACGGCGCCGCGAAAGACCGCGGCATCGCTACCGGAGAAGCGGCGGCCGCGGCAATGATCGCGAACCGTATCGGCGATAACTCGGCTCCACCCCCAGCCGGGCTCTACACGCCGGGGCCGCCCGAGCCCGGGAAATGGCAGCTCACGCCCAGTTGTACTGCCGGCGGCGGAGTGTTCCTGGACTGGCGCACCGTGACGCCATTCGGTGTTCGCAGCGTGGATCGGTTCATATCGGCTCCTCCGCCGGCGATCACCAGCCGCAAGTACGCGAAGGACTACCTGGAAGTGAAGACGGTCGGCGCCATCGACAGCACGGAGCGGCCGCAGGATCGGACAGACGTAGCAGTGTTCTATGCCGCGGCCTCGCCCGCTTTCGTGTTCAACACCGCCGCACAACAGGTGTCCATGGCGCAACGTCGTTCGCTCTCTCACACAGCGCGCGCCCTTGCCCTGGCCAACATGGCGATCAACGACAGCCTGATCGCGTCGTTCGCGACGAAGTACCACTATGACTACTGGCGTCCAGAGACAGCGATTCGTGCGGGGGACACGGACGACAACGAGAGAACCGAGAGCGACCCCAACTTCGCACCCCTGATCCTCACGCCGTGCTTTCCGAGCTATCCGTCGAACCACGCGAGCGGGAGTTACGGGGGCGCCGAAGTGCTCGAGCGTATCTATGGAGCCGGCCGCCATGCCATCACGCTGACAGCCACGGTCGGTGGAACGCCGATGACGCTCAAGTACACCAGATTCAGTCAGATCACCCACGATATCGACGACGCGCGGGTGTACGGCGGCATCCATTTCCGATTCGACCAGGAGGCGGGAGCCCGGCTCGGACGCGCCGTCGCTGGCAGTGTTTACCGTCACAACCTGGGCCGCGACCACAGTCGCGAGCACGACCGCGAGGATGACTGCGACTTCCACGAGAACCGACGTTAAACCGCCAAGAAAAGAGACGCCGAAGCGAACGTTCCCTTGATTCGAGGGGACGTTCGCTGGGCGCTCGAACAGGACCTAGCGGTGCTTTCCGGGCACAGTAATCGTCTCACACGGCGTGTGAAGTCGGACAGGAGCTTGGCAGAAACGTCGCGAACTACGTGATGGAGACCAAATTCCAGCGGACAAATTGAAGCGTCCCCACATCCCCACAGCAACACCCCACCTTTGAACCGCCTGCCTTCTTTTCCCTCACAGTCGCGGGGAGGGGAGGCAGCCCCTCCCTTTTCTCGTATCCCGGCGCTCCCGAAATCCCTTGTACAATCTCAGTCTTCTAACGCGTTCGCCCGCTGCTCCCAAATTCGAGGCCGTTTCATGAAACGAACCGTCACCCTTGCCCTGGCAAGCGCCCTCGTCGCCCTGACCGGCGCGACCGGGACGATGCAGTCGCCCGCCAATCCCTACGTCCGCGACCCGAAACAGCCGGTGGACGAGGCCTATACCAAGAAGCTCAAGGAATACACGACGGAACCGTTCTTCACCTCGCCGCTCGTCGACTATCTTCCGGCCTCGAAGACCGTGCCGACGCCCCAAGCGGTGCTCGGCGACATCGCCGGCGCGCCGGGCAAGCTCCCCTATTCGCACGAGGTCTACCAATACCTCCGGATGGTCGAGAAGGCGAGCCCGCGCGTCAAGGTGTACTCGATCGGGAAGACCGAGGAAGGCCGGGAGATGCTGGCCGTGGCGGTGTCGTCCGAGGCGAACCTGAGCAAGCTCGCCGAGAATCGCGCCCGGCTGGCCAAGCTCGCCGATCCGCGCACGATCGGCTTGAACGACGCCGAAGCCGACAAGCTCGTCGATCAGTCGGTGCCGGTGTACTACATCACCGGCGCCATTCACTCGCCGGAAACGGGGTCGCCGACTGCGCTCATGGAGCTGGTCTATCGCCTTGCCGTCGACGAAAGCCCGTATATCCAGAAAATCCGGAACCGGATGATTACGCTCGTGACGCCGATCGTCGAGGTCGACGGGCGCGACCGCCAGGTGGATATCTACCGCTGGCACCTCGCGAACCCCGACAAGCACTGGCCGTCGCTCATCTACTGGGGCAAGTACGTCGCCCACGACAACAACCGCGACGGCATGGCCTTGACGCTCAACCTGACGCGTAACGTGTTGAACACCTACACCGAATGGAAGGCGCAGGTGCTCCACGACTTGCACGAGTCGGTGGCGTATCTCTACGACAACACGGTCGGCGATGGGCCGTACAACGCGTGGCTCGATCCGATCCTTACCGACGAATGGCAAATGATCGGCTGGCACAACGTCTCCGAGATGACCAAGATGGGCATGCCCGGCGTCTTCACACACGGCACGTTCGATACCTGGACGCCGGGTTACCTGATGTTCATCGCCGCTACACACAACGGCATCAGCCGGCTCTACGAGACGTTTGGTAATGCCGGCGCGGACACGCTCGAGCGAACGCTCGATCCGAGCGATACGGCGCGGACGTGGTACAGGCAGAATCCGCCGCTGCCGAAAGCGAAGTGGTCGCAGAGAAACAACAACAACTATCAGCAAACGGGATTGCTCGTCACGCTCAACCACTTTGCCGACAACAAGAACCTCTTTCTCAAGAACTTCTATCTGAAGAGCAAGCGATCGATTCTCAAGCCCAGGACCGAGGGGCCGGCCGCGTACGTGTTTCCGGGTGACGATTCGCGGCCAGGGCCGCAGGCCGATTTGCTCCGCATCCTTCAATTGCAGGGCTGCGAGATCTCGCGGGCGACGGCGCCCTTTACCGTGACGATTCCCGGCGCCAAGCATCCTCCCGCTCGCGAAACGACCAACGACGCGCCTGCAACCAACGGGAGTGGCGCGAACGGGTCGGCCGTGTCGACGCAGGAGAAAGACAAAGACCACGAGAAGCCCGCAGACAAGCCCGCAGACAAGCCTGCAGACAAGCCTGCGGACAAGCCAGAACCGCGAACGTTTCCGGCCGGAACCTATGTGCTCCGCATGGATCAACCCTACAGCCGGATCGCCGACACGCTGCTCGACTATCAGTACTGGGCGCCGGACGATCCGCAGCGCAATCCGTACGACGATACCGGCTGGACCTTCGGCGAGCTGTTCAACGTCAAGGTGGTCCGGGTCACTGATGTGAAGGTGCTTCGACGCCGCGCTCGAGCCGGTCAAGGGCGACGTGACCGCCACCGGCGGCGTCATCGGCTCCGGCAGCCTTTTTGCCGTCAACCACAACGCCGACCCGTCCCTCGCCACCCTCCGCTACCGGTTCAAGGACGCGCAGTTCGACGTGGCCGAAGAGGCGTTCGAAGCCGACGGTCAGAAGTTCAACCGCGGCTCGTTCATCATTCGCGGCGGCGTCAGTGCCGCGGACCTTGGCAAGGCGGTCGCCGATCTCGGGCTGAAGGCGGTGGCGCTCTCGAGCTTCTCCCTCCGTCAAAACGCATCCGGCCAGGGCGGCGCGCATCGGCTTGATGCACACCTGGATCAATACGCAGGACGAGGGATGGTGGCGCCTTGCGCTCGATCAGATCGGCGTTCCCTATGACTACATCAGCACTCAGGACGTCGCCGCCGAGGCCAACCTGTCCTCGAAGTACGATGTGATTCTGTTCCCGCCTGTCGGCCGCGGCTCGACACAGCAAATCGTTTCAGGCCTGCCGATGTACGGGAATCCCCTGCCGTGGAAGACGACCGAGCTGACGCCGAACATCGGCAAGATTGACTCGACCGATGACATGCGCCCTGGCCTGGGCTGGCAGGGGCTCGCCCACCTGCAGAAATTCGTCCGCGACGGCGGCGTGCTCATCTCGGTGGACGACACGGCGAATTTCGCCGTTCAGTTTGGCTTTGCGCCGGGTGTCTCCGTGACGCCGGCGCAGCGGCTCAAGATCACCGGCGCCGTGCTTCGCTCGAAGGTCGTCGACGGCGCGAGCCCGATCGCTTACGGTTATGACGACGCGCTGTCGATTTATTCCGCCGACGGACCGATCTTGGGCGTGAGCAATACGCTCGGCGGGCGCGGCGGTCGAGGCGGCGGCGCTTCCGCCGAACCGCGGCGTCCCACCGGACGGGGAACACCGGACGAAGCCGATCAACCACAGGGCCGTCCACCCGCCGATCCCCTCCCGCCCGATCCGAAGGTCGAACCCTGGCAGGCGACGCCGATTCGCGAAGAACAGCTTCGCAACGGCATTGCCATCATTCCTCCGGCGCAGCGGCCTCGCGTCGTGCTCCGCTACGGCGACGCGCGGGATCTGCTCGTCTCGGGTCTCCTCGATGGGGGCGCCGAGATCGCGCAGCGTCCGATGGTCGTCGACGTACCAGTCGAGAAGGGACATGTCGTGCTCTTCTCGAACAATCCGATCTGGCGTGGCGAGACGCACGGCAGCTACTTCCTGGTGCTGAACGCGATCCTCAACCACGACAACCTCAACGCCGGCCGAAAGCTCGACACGCGGTGACCGCCGTGCCGGATCTGAAATGGGCCGTTCGCGCGTTTGCCAGGACACCGGGCTTTACGGCCGTCGCCGTCCTGACGCTCGGCCTCGGCATCGGCGCGACGACGGCCATCTTCAGCGTCGTGCACGGTGTACTCATGAAGCCCCTGCCGTACCGCGATTCCGGACGGCTCGCCAACATCTGGGTCGACCTCGGTGTGGGCAATCAGTCGCTCCCGGCCGTCTCGCCGGGCGACTTTCGTGACTACCAGCAACGGAGCCGGCTGTTCGAGTCGTTCGCCGCCGCCACGGGCGCGCAGCTGGCGGGCGTCAACGGCGCGCTGCGGGCCGCCGATGGCAGCGAAACCGAACGCGTCGAGGTCACGCCGGTCTCGGCGAACTTCTTCACGCTGATGGGCGCCGATCCCATCCTCGGGCGTCACTTTCTTCCAGAAGAAGAGACACCAGGGGGAGCGCAGGTCGCCATCCTGTCGCACAGCTTCTGGAAGCGTCACTACGGGGGCGACCCAACGATCGTCGGGCGCCAGATTCGGCTCGACGGCCTCGACCACACCGTCGTCGGCGTTCTGCCCGAAGCGTTCAGCCTGCTCCTTCCGGTCGAGGCGTTCCTCGTCACCGACGCGGAGATCTGGAAGCCACTCAAGTTCGACTACCGTCAGGCCCCGCCAAGAAACTTCACCTTCTTCACCGTTTTCGGACGGTTGAAGGCGGGCGTGACTTTCGATCAGGCGCAGGCCGAGATGGACGGCATCGCCAGGCAGCTCAGGCAGGAGCATGCCGAACACGAGTCGTCGGACATGCGCATCCGCGTCGTGCCGCTCCAGGACGACATCGTCAAGCACGCGCGCCCGGCACTCCTGGCACTCGTCGGCGCGGTGGCGTTCGTGCTGCTCATTGCCTGCGCCAACGTTGCGCATCTACTGCTCGCCCGCTCGACCGCCCGGCAGCACGAGATGGCGCTGCGCGCGGCGCTCGGCGCGCGCGGGCTCCGGCTGGTCCGTCAGCTCGTCACCGAGAGCCTCGTGCTTGCGGCGGCGGGCGGTCTCGTCGGGCTCGTGCTCGCGGAAGGCGGACTCGTCATCCTGCGAGCCATCGATCCGGCGAACCTGCCGCGGATGGCCGAGATCCGGATTGACGGCGCGGTTCTCGCTTTCACGCTGGCCGTGACGGCGGTGACTGCCATCGTTTTCGGTACCGTGCCGGCACTGAGAACGGCGCGCCCGGATCTCAACCGCACGCTGCGCGCGAGCACGTCACTTTCGCCGACACTGACGCAGCTGAGGCTTCGCAATGCCCTGGTGGTTGCCGAAGTCGCGCTGGCGCTCATCCTGCTGATCGGCGCGGGGCTGATGATGCGCAGCTTCGTCCGGTTGCAGCAGGTGCGCCCTGGGTTCGACGCCGAACAGACGCTGACTTTTCGCGTCGCGCTGCCAAGGGCGGTGCGTCCACGTCCCGACGATCGGCGCGCCTTCGTCGATGAAATGGAACGCCGACTGCTGGCGCTTCCTGGCGTGACTGCGGTCGGTCTCACGTCTCAGCTGCCATTGACCGGCAGTGGCCCTCTGCAGCCGTATGCCTACGACGAGGCCACCGCGCGCAATTGGGAGAGCGCCACATCCGATCGACGCCTGGTCTCTCCCGATTACTTCAAGGCGATAGGCACGCGCGTCCTTGCCGGGCGCGTGTTCGACACCCACGACCGGAACACGCCGTCGCTCATCGTCATCGACGAAACCCTGGCGGCACGAGCGTGGCCCGGGCAACCGGCGGTCGGCAAGCGGCTTCAGGTCAACCCTACCGGCAGCGATGGGGACCTGTACTCCGAGGTCATCGGCGTCGTCGAGCACATGCGGATTCTCGATCTGACGCACGCCGTGAGACCTCAGATCTGGGGGCAGATGCTGGGCGTGGGCGGCACCTTTTACGTTGCTGTTCGCACCGACCGCGAGCCGTCGCAGTTGGCCCCGGCGGTCCGGCAGCTGATGGCAGAACTCGACAAGGAAGTGGCGGTCGACCGTCTCGTGCCGATGTCGGCGTATGTGGCAGATGGTCTGGGTCAGGCGCGTCTCAACCTCGCGTTGATGTCCGCGTTCGGCGTCGCAGCGCTCGTGCTCGCCGTCGTCGGCGTCTACGGCGTGATCTCGTATTCGGTTGGACAGCGGACGCGGGAAATCGGCATTCGCATGGCGCTCGGCGCGAGTCCAAGGCGTGTCAGGAGCGCGATCCTGGTCCAAGGTCTGCGGCTCATCGTCCCCAGCCTCTGCATCGGTGCCGCCGGAGCATGGCTCCTGTCGCATTTCATCAGCGGGCTGCTCTACGAAACCCCCGCCGCCGATCCACTGACCTTCGCCGCGACGGTCGCGCTGCTCCTCGTGGTCGCGCTCGCAGGTTGCTATCTGCCGGCGCGGCGAGCGACAACAGTCAGCCCGCTCGTGGCGCTGAGGACGGATTAGCACCGCGGATTACACTGATCGACAAGGAAGAGAACGAGCGGCCAACAAAAGAGCTTCCAGCTCGTAAAGGAGCCACGTGCAGGCAATCATCACCGCCTTACTCGTGCTCATAGCGCAGGACACAGCTCAAAAGGCTCCTCTGCCAGACGGTGCCGATCTGCCACGACGGCTGATCGTCACTTACAGCGACGGTCGGACCATCCCGCACCTCCTCAGACCTCGAGGCGGCAGCTGGACGCCAAAGTTCCCGCGTCAAGCCAATCCGCCGCCGAATGATGGTCTTCCGCTGAGCGCCCTCCAGGTCGACTTCGAGGTCGACCGAGACGTCGTCGTTACTTGTCGCTGAAGTACGGTACTCCCCATCAGAAAACCGTCCAGGTGGCAACCATCCGGCTCGGGACAGACCCGGTCCGCGTGAGCGATCTCGAGAAGTACGGAGTCGATCCGATCGTGCTGTCGCTCGACGACTATTCGCCGGCACCGCTCGTGCAGCCAACGGTCACTTCGGCGTCGCCGCTGCTGGACGTCACGGTGGACCTGATGCGCCACGATGTGCCCGCTTACAAGGTGACGTTTCGCAACCGCGCCGCGCGCGCCGTCATGGCCGTGTCGTTCAGGATGTTTCGCGGCGAGAAGGAAGTTCTAAGTGGACGGCGAAAGACGAACCGGAGCACGCCGATTGTCGATGCCGCGGGCGAGTACACGTTCTTGCTGCAGATCGGTACCGGCGAGACCCCGGGATTCGATCGCTTCGACGTCAAGAGCGTCTTGTGGGATGACGGCAGCGTCGAAGGCGATCCCGAACTGAAGACCAGCGAACAAGAGCTGACGTTTGGGCATGCGCAGCAACTCCGCCTCGTGCTGGCGATACTGCAAGACGCCGCACCGGCGCACGACTCATCCGTGGAACCGAAGAGCCTCGGACAGGTTCGTGCCGCTATCCAGGCGTTGCCTATCGCAGTGGACGCCGCTGACGCGATACTCCACCAGGATGGTTTCGTGGCCGCTGTCGGCGATGAACAGCCGCTTGCGCTGTCCGTCCCACGACATCGCGCGAATTTCCTCGACGCCGACGTCGACGGCGCGCACCGCCGCGACGAGCAGGCAGGTGAGCGCCACAGCGATGAGAGTCGGCCGAAGCACGGTATCGATCGAGTAGAACTATCTCCCAGGTCGTGATCCGTGTTTCCCGTGTGATCCGTGGCGTGCGATCCGTGGCCCGCTTGTCCGTGTGGTCTGTGGATCAGCCCATCTTCTGCATCGACGACAGGAAATCGCCGTTCGATTTGGTCTTGCCCATCTTGTCGAGCAGGAGCTCCATCGCTTCCACTGCCGAGAGCGGCGCCAGGACCTTGCGCAGCACCCAGACGCGATTGAGATCTTCACGCGCGAGCAGCAGCTCTTCTTTCCGGGTGCCGCTCTTCTGCATGTCGATCGACGGGAAGACACGCTTGTCGGTGAGCTTCCGGTCCAGGTGGATTTCCATGTTGCCGGTGCCCTTGAACTCCTCGAAGATCACGTCGTCCATGCGCGACCCCGTGTCGATGAGCGCGGTGGCGATGATCGTCAGCGAGCCGCCTTCCTCGATGTTGCGCGCCGCGCCGAAGAAGCGCTTCGGCTTCTGCAGCGCGTTCGAATCGAGACCGCCCGAGAGGACCTTGCCCGACGGCGGAATCACCGAGTTGTAGGCGCGCGCCAGCCTGGTGATCGAGTCGAGGAGAATCAGGACGTCCTTCTTGTGCTCGACCAGGCGTTTGGCTTTCTCGATGACCATTTCCGCGACCTGGACGTGGCGCTGCGCGGGCTCGTCGAAGGTCGAGGAGATGACCTCGCCCTGCACCGACCGTTGCATGTCGGTGACTTCCTCGGGGCGCTCGTCGATGAGGAGGACGATCAGGAACACTTCGGGGTGATTTTTCGCCACCGACTGCGCGATGCTCTGAAGGAGCATCGTCTTTCCGGTACGCGGCGGCGCCACGATCAGGCCGCGCTGGCCCCGGCCGATTGGCGTCATCAAGTCCATGACCCGGCCTGAGAGCGCATCCGGCGCGGTCTCGAGCACGAAGCGGGTCTGCGGATAGAGCGGCGTCAGGTTTTCGAAGAACAGCTTGTCGCGAGCCTGCTCAGGTGCCTCGAAATTGACCGCCTCGACCTTGATGAGCGCGAAGTAGCGCTCGCCTTCCTTCGGCGGCCGGATTTGTCCCGACACCGTGTCGCCGGTCTGCAGGTCGAACTTGCGAATCTGCGACGGCGAGACGTAGATGTCGTCCGGGACCCGGCAGGTAGTTGTAATCCGGAGCGCGAAGAAAACCGAATCCGTCCGGCAACACCTCGAGAACGCCCTCGGAAAAGATGAACCCGCTCTGCTCGGTCTGCGCCTTGAGGATCTGAAGAATCAGCTCCTGCTTGCGCATGCCGGTGGCGCCGGCGACGGCAAGGTCCTTCGCAATCTGCGTGAGCTGCTGAATGCTCTTGTCCTTCAGCTCCGTGATGTTGAGGCCCTGACCCCGGCGACCTTCTCCACCTCCCTGATGGGCTGGTCTGCCCTGGCCTTCGGGTCGGGCCTGCCCTTCCTGTCGAGGCTGACCCTCCGGGCGCTGTTGCCCCTCCGGACGCGGCTGCGCCTCACGTGGCTGGCCTTCAGGACTGGCCTGCGCGTCGGGCCGAGGTTTCTGTTCCGGTCGCGGGCTGCTGGCTGCCGGCGCAACTTCCGGTTCAGGGTTTTCGGGCTCGGTAGTGGTTGGTGCAGGTTCGAGCGCGTCCGCGCGCTTGTCGACGTCAGCGGCGGATTGGCGCGCGGCGGTGCGCTTGTTGGATGTTGGCATGAGACTGGTGGCGTTCTACTAGTCGATCGGTCTCGATCTGTAACGAGTGGTTGTTGTTTGACTGACGGTTAACGACGTCTGGGCTTCGCGCTGTATCGGAGCGAGCGTGTGGTGCGCCCGTGAGGCCCCGCGGCGAGAGAGGTTCGCTTGGCTTGTGTGTGGGGAAAAGTATAGGCAGCCCCCGAAGGGGTTGTCAATGGCGGCCCCCGAAGGGGTTGTCAATTCCGTGACGTGGGGATCAGAACGATGTAGCCCTCGGCGTGGGAAATATGCACCCTCGTGAAGAGGGCGAGCGGCAGGAGCCCATCGGGGGCACGCTCGTCGTGCTTGTCATACCAGCTGTTGACGGCGACGGCCGGGATTCCTCTAAGGGTCAGGCCTCCGATGGAGAGACACGCGAGTTCACCGAGGCGGCCCATCTTCGCGCCGTCCAGGCGATCGACCCGGACGATCGATGCCAGTCTGCTGCTCCAGCGCAGCCCGGCCGCGGCGGGCGTGTCAGTGAATACGGTCACCGTTGTGGCACCCGAGTCGAGTAACAGCCGCGCACCCTCGCCGACCACGATCACCGGGCGACCCTGATGCCACGTTAGTGGAATTCGGGTGGACTCTCCGGTCTCCGCCATGGTGCCGCCGACAGTCAGCTGGCACTTGGCATAGTCGATCGTCGTTGGGCCCATCGCCCGCAAAACATCGCTGCCGAGGATCCCACCGATGTCGCCGAGCAAATGGGAGAGTGTTCCGGTGTCGATCGTCGCGACAGGAGCTTCGGGCAGGACCACCGTGCCGATCGTGAGTTGCGCCATGACAAGCGGGTCCGAGCCTGATGGGGATGCTATCCTCCCCGCGGGTGCCAGCCCGAACTGCTCTGCCGTGTGATCATCGATCACCGTGATGCTACTGCCGGTATCGAGGACGAATGGGCGCGGCGGTGCTCCGTGGATCGAGACGGGAACGAGAAGCGCTTTCTGGGCGTCACAGACGATCGGGACACTGACCGCGCGCGACGAGGCGATCCGCGTCGCCGTGTGGGACGAGTTGAAGGACGAATGACGAGAGCCACAGTGTCACGAGTATCATCGCCGCACCTCTCAGCGTCGAGAATGCGCGTCTGCCGGCTGAAATGTCGTGACGGGCGGATGATGAAGGCGTGATGATGAACGCAGGCGTGATGATGAGCGACCGTGTGTATCACTTCGAGGACGTCACCGTCGATTCGGCCCGGTTTCAGGTGCTGAGAGCCGGCGCGCCAGTCGCCTTGGAGCCCAAGGCGCTCGACGTGCTGCTCTTCCTCATCGAGAGACGCGATCGCCTGGTGCTCAAGGAAGAACTGCTCGAGGGGGTCTGGCACGATACGTTCGTCACGCCGAACGCGCTCACACGGGTCATCGCGCAGCTGCGCAAGGCGCTCGGTGACGATGCGCAGGAGGCGCGCGTAATCGAGACCGTGCCGCGGAAGGGCTATCGCTTCCTGCCGTCCGTATCGCAAGGGCGTTTGGAACCTGTGGACGGTGTCGGCGTCGACTGGACATGAGCAGCAGCTGACGCGTTTCTCGACGCCGAACGGCTACGTCAGGTATCCGGCGTGGTCGCCCCTGAACGACCGCATCGTCTTCGAACACGCGACCGTGACGGCCAACGTGTGGACCGCACGGCTGACTCAGTAACTGCCCGGACTCTCCCCTATTCCGATGATGCTGCAGGCCTGAATCGCCTTCAGGCCAAGCTGTCGCGCGCGCTCGACGACCTCTGATCCATCTGCGCCAGGGTTGAGCCAGACTTCCCCGATTTTCTTCTCGGCGAGCTCGCCCATCACTCCGACGCCAATCTCTGGCGGAACGTAAACCGTGGCCATGTCGATCGTCCCGGGCACGTCCAGTACCGTCGCATAGGCGCGATGGCCTTCGATTTCGCGCTCGTGCGGGTTGATCGGCACGACGGTGTAGCCCTGGTGCGCGAAGGCCCGCAGCGCCTTGTTGCCGAACTTTCGACGGTCACTCGAGGCGCCGATGATGGCGACGACCTTTGCCATGGTTTGTCTCAAGAGATTACAGGAGATCGGGAGATCAGGAGTGTTTTGGTTAAGTTCTCCTGACCTCCTCATCTCCTGTAAGAGGTCAGTACCGACGAACAATGGTGCGAGGCGTAGAATAAATTCGTGGCCACTCTCGGTGATCTGCTCGGAGCCCGAACAGTCGAGGCTGCGCCTGAGCTCGTCGAACAGATCGATCGCGGCCGGCTGCGCTGCCATGCGTGCGGTCACGCGTGTCCCATTCCCGACGGCGCCGCCGGCGTCTGCAAGGTTCGCTTCAATCGTGGCGGCGTGCTGCAGGTGCCGTACGGCTATGTCGGCGGCGTGCAATGCGATCCGATTGAAAAGAAGCCGTTCTTCCATGCCCATCCCGGTGCGCTGGCGTTCAGCTTCGGCATGCTCGGCTGCGATCTGCACTGTTCGTACTGCCAGAACTGGGTCACCTCGCAGGCGCTCCGCGATCCGCACGCGGTGGCGCCGCCGCGGGACACCTCACCTGCCACGCTCGTCGCCGACGCATCACGTCTCGGCGCGCGGGTCGTCGTCAGCACCTACAACGAGCCGTTGATCACGAGCGAGTGGGCGGTCGCGATCTTCAAGGAGGCACGCGCGCTGGGACTGATGACCGCGTTTGTCTCGAACGGTAACGCCACGCCGCGCGTCCTCGGCTATCTTCGGCCGTGGGTGGATCTCTACAAAGTCGATCTCAAGAGCTTTGATGATCGGCACTATCGTCAGCTTGGCGGACGTCTGGAACCAATCCTCGAGACGATTCGCGCGCTTCACGGGATGGGCATCTGGCTCGAGATTGTGACGCTCCTCATTCCAGGCTTCAACGACTCGGCCGACGAGCTCGATCGCCTGTCCAGTTTCGTGGCCAGTGTGTCGCCGGACATTCCCTGGCACGTCACGGCCTTCCACAAGGATTACCGCATGACCGACCCGGAAAACACGACGCCGGAGATGCTGGTCGGCGCCGTAGCGATCGGTCAGCGAAATGGCTTGCGCTACGTCTATGCGGGAAATGCACCCGGGCGGGTCGGGGACCTGGAGAACACGCGCTGCCATTCGTGCGGCGCACTCGTCATCGAGCGTGACGGTTACCAGGTGCTCCAGTACCGGCTGACGCGGGCGGGGTGCTGCCCGGATTGCGGGACGGCGATTCCCGGGCGCTGGGCGAAAGCCTTCGAAGGCCAGATCAGCGCGATGCCATTCCTGCCTGGGAGTTTCCGCCTGCGCCGGATCTGAGGGGCGGCCTACTGTGCGAGCACTTCGTCGATCGCGGCTTTGAACTGCGAGAATGGCACGGCGCCGCGGACGACACGAACGACTTTCATTGGTTGCCCTGGCGCCGGCGTCATCCCGATGAGAAACGTCGGCGTGCTGTCGATGCCCAGCGCCTGCATGCGCGCCACGTTGTCCTTGACTTGCGTCGCATACTTCCCGCTCTCGAAGCAGCTGCGGAACTTTGCCGCATCGAGCCCGACGGCCTGCGCCTGCGACACGAGCAGCGGGACCAGCTGAGCGCTGTCGCGTGGGGGCGGCTGCTCGAACAGCTTGACGTGCATCTCCCAGTACTTGCCTTGGTCGCCCGCGCAATTGGCGGCCTCGTGCGCCTTGAAGGCTTCGGGATGCAGTTGATCGATCGGGTAGTCGATGAACACGTAGCGCAGCTTGCCGGTGTTGATGAATTCGGCGTCGATCTGCGGTTGGGTGGTCAAGGTGTGGCGGCGGCAGAACGGGCAGTGATAGTCGGACACTTCGACCATCATCACCTTGGCGGCCGTGGAGCCCTTTGCCGGTTCGCCAGCCACCGCGATCGGCGCGTTGACCATCGCCGCCTGGGCCTTCTCGATAATCATCTGCTGCAGAAAGGCGCGAATCGCGTCGAGATCCTTCTGCATCTCGGCCTGCTGGGCTTTGAGCGCCTCGATCTCACGCTTGAGCGCAGCGGTATCCTGCTCGTAGGGCGGCGAGAGCGAGAAGAGAGCCACCAGCGTGACCGTGGCGAGCTTGGAGAACATATAGAAACTGTATCAGACGAAGGGTCCGATTGTCGGAATGACAGTCTACAGTCGGGAGTCGAGAGTCGAGAATCCCAGTCGGCAGTCTGAGTCGGCAGTGCGAGTCATCAATCCGAGTCGGCGACTGAGTCGGCGGTGACTAACGACGGACTGAGGGCGTGAACTGTCGACTCGGACTGTCGACTCAGACTGTCGACTGCGACTCCCGACTCCCGACCCCCGACTGTAGTCGTCAGGTCCGCCCGGTCTCCAGTCTGTCAAGTTGGAAAAATCTTCCCAGGATTGAGCAAGCTGTGCGGGTCGAAGGCCGCCTTCACCCGTTTCATCAGCGCGATTTCATCCGCCGAGAGCTCGATCGAGAGGAACGGCGCTTTCGAGAACCCGATACCGTGCTCGCCGCTGATCGATCCGTCCATCGCCACGACCCCTTCGAAGAGCAAGCGCTCGGCCTCGTGCGCGCGCCGGATCTCGTCGGCGTCGGTCGGGTCGACCATGATGTTGACGTGGATGTTGCCGTCTCCGGCGTGGCCGAAGCACGGGATCCGGAGGCGATATTCGCCGGCGATATGGCCGACCAGGGCGACGAGCGCGGGAATTCGCGCCTTGGGGACGACGACGTCGTGGTTGAACTTGAGCCCGGCGACCATCTTGAGCGACATCGACAGCTCGCGGCGAACTCGCCACAGCTCCTGCCTCTCTGCCTCGTCTTTGGCGCGCAGCACTTCAGTCGCCCCGGCGGCGCGGAGCGCCCGGTCGACGCGGAGGGCTTCGTCGGCCACAGCGGCCGGCACGCCGTCGACCTCGACCAGCAGGATCGCGGCGGTGCCTTCGGGCGCAAGCGACCGCACCTTCAGGTAACGAGCGACCGCTTCGAGCGAGGTGCCGTCGATGAGCTCGATTGCCGCCGGCACGACACGTTCCCTGATGATGCCGCCGACCGCTTCGACCGCCGCCTCGATTGTCGGGAAGGTCGCGCGCAGCGTCGCCTGCACCGGTGGTTTCGGAACCAGGCGCAGCGTGATCCGGGTGATGATCGCGAGCGTGCCTTCGGACCCGACCAGCAGGTGCGTGAGGTCGTAGCCGACGACGTTCTTGACGACCTTGCCGCCGGTCTCGACGATCTCCCCCGTCGGCAGGACGGCCTCGAGGCCGAGCACGTACTGCTTGGTGGTTCCGTACTTGAACGCGCGAGGGCCGCCGGCGCACTCGGCCACGTTCCCGCCGATCACGGACTGTCGAAGCGAGGCAGGATCGGGCGGATAGAAGAGGCCGACCTTCTCCACCGCATCCTGGAGATCGCCGGTCACGACGTTGGGCTCGACGACGGCGAGGAGGTTGGCCTGGTCGATCTCGAGGATGCGGTTCATCCGCTCGAGTGAGATCACGACTCCGCCGCGCGTCGGCACGGCCCCGCCGGTGTAGCCCGTTCCGCCGCCGCGCGGAACCATCGGTATCCGGTGCGTCGCGCAGAGGCGCACGACCGCCGCAACCTCCGCGGTGGTGGCCGGGAAGACGACGATGTCGGCGGGATGCCCCTTTTTCAGGGCGTCGACGCCGTAGGCGGCGCGCGACTGATCGTCAGTGCGGACAAACTCCGAGCCGAGTGCCGTTTCGAGCTGCGCGAGGATCTCGGTGGTTGGCAATGCCTGTGAAGAGCTGAACAGGAGATCAGGAGGTCAGGAGCTTTCAGTCGTACAAAAACTCTTGATCTCCTGGTCTCCTGTCCGTTCTTGACGATCTGTCGATCAGTGCCTGACGTGTCTAAGCAGTAGTCGTCGTTCGCGGACGCTCGACCGACCGTAGATGCGCGATGATCTTGTCCGCACCGCGCTTCAGATCTTCCATCGACGCGGCGTAGGACAGACGGACGAAGCCTGGTGCGTCGAAGGCCTCGCCCGGCGTCAGCGCCACACGAGGACCATCGAGCAGCGACTGCGCCAGCTCGGCCGAGGTACGGATGCCATCGGGCGACAGGAAATCCGACACGTCCGGGAAGAGGTAGAACGCGCCCGCCGGCTTGACGAGACGGAGACGCGGCTCTTCGCCCAGCCAGATGCACAGCTGATCGCGTCGACGACGATACTCGTCGAGCATCTCGGTGACACATTCCTGCGGACCGTTGAGCCCCGCCACTACGGCCTTTTGCGTAATCGAGCAGACGTTCGACGTCGAGTGGCTCTGCAGCGCGTTGCAGGCGCTGACCACCGCCGCGGGACCCACCGTCCAGCCGCAGCGCCACCCGGTCATCGCGTACGCTTTCGATGCCGAGCCGCAGAGGATCGCCCGATCTCTCATCGTTCGCGCCAGGACGCCCGGCAGATTGTGTGGTGTCGGGTCGTAGATGAGTTTTTCGTAGCAGAGGTCGAGCAGGATCCAGATGCCGCGTTTCGCCGACTCCTTCGCGAGAATTTCGAGATCCTGTTCCGAAATCAGCGCTCCGGTCGGGTTCCCCGGCGAATTGATGATGATGCCGCGTGTCTTTGGCGTCAGCGCGTTGAGAAACGTCTCCGCGCGAAGGTTGAAGCCGTCCTCGGCGTGGGTATGGACGACCACCGGCGTCGCGTCAGCGAGCTTGATCTGCTCGACGAGCGTCGGCCATCCCGGCATGTGCGTGATGACCTCGTCACCCTCGCCAAAGAGGACCATCACGGCGTTGAAGAGCGCCTGCTTCCCGCCGGCCGTGACGATTACTTCGTTGGTCGCGTACTCGACGCCGTAGTCGGTCTTGTAGCGGGCGACGATCGCCTTCTTCAGCTCGTCGGTGCCCGAGTTGGTCGTGTACTTGGTGAAGTTCGCGTCGATCGCCGCGTGCGCCGCTGCCCCGATGTGCTTCGGTGTCGGAAAGTCCGGCTCACCGGCGCCGAGATCGACGACGTCGATCCCTCTCGCCTTGAGCGCGAGCGCTTCGGCAGTGACTTTCATCGTTGGAGACATGGCAATGCGCGCCGCGCGCGCCGCCAGAGTGTTCGAGCTTCCCATGTGTCAGGCCCTCAACGTCTCGCGCGCGAGCTTCTTGTCGCGCAAACGGCGTTCGACGATGTCTGGAACGATGCCCTTGACGGATCCGCCGAGGGCGACAACTTCCTTGACGAGACGCGAGCTGACGTAGGTGTAGGGTTCAGCCGGCATCATGAAGACGGTCTCGACCTCGGGGTTGAGCCGGCGGTTCATAAGTGCCATCTGCATCTCGTACTCGAAATCCGACACGGCGCGCAGGCCGCGGACGATCACGCTCGCCTGCCGCCGCCGAGCGTAGTCCACGAGGAGCCCGTCGAAAGTGTCCACTTCGACGTTGGCCCGGTCGCGAAACACATCACGGGCAATATCCACCCGCTCGTGCACGGTGAAGAGCGGCGCCTTGTCGGCGTTGATCAGCACCGCGATGACGATTCGCTCGAACAGGCGCGAGCCACGCTGGATGATGTCCACATGACCCATCGTCATCGGATCGAACGAGCCGGGATAAATCGCCAGGGCGGGCATATTTGCAATGCTGAATGCTGAGTGCTGAATGCTGAAGTAAAGAATGAATCAAGAATGAACGACGTAGAACGCCAGGGCGCTATCTCCCGACGACAAGTTCCGTGTCAGCATCAGCTTTCCGACCTGCGCTGGCGGCGCGTCGCGGCGCGCGTGCTCGATGATTACCCGCGTGCTGGCCGACGCCAGTCCGGCGGCCGCTTCGAGCGCCGACGCCATCTCCGCGGCTCCATAGGGAGGGTCGAGAAAGATGAGGTCGAAGCCATCCGGCGTCGCAGCCTCGAGCCGCGACGAGAGCCGGGCAAAATCCACGCGGATAATAGCATAGCGCTCTTTGAGGCCGCAGTGCGACAGGTTGGCCTCGACGAGCGCCGTCGCGCGACGGTCATTGTCGACAAACGTCACGTGCCGGGCGCCGCGGCTCAGCGCCTCGATCCCCACTGCTCCGGTCCCCGCAAAGCCATCGAGGACGCGCGCACCACCCACATGTGGTCCAAGCACGTTGAAGAGCGTTTCGCGCAGCTTGTCGGACGTCGGCCGCACGCCGGCCCAGTGGGGCGACGCCAACCGGCGGCCCTTCTGCTCCCCCGCAATCACGCGCATGGTGTGATCTGTCCGCAGTGTCCGGCTTTAGTCTTTCAGCCGTAGTGTCCGGCTAAGGCCGGACACTACGTACGAGAGCCCCTCTCTATCCCACTCCGACGAGGCCGAAGCGCTGCTCCCAGCTCGTGCGCACGAACGCCGCAAGCTGGTCGGCTTCGTTCGCGTCGTCGAGCGCAGCGACGGCCTCTCGGCGGGCCTCTTCCATCAGCTGGTGGTCGCGCAGCAGGTCGCCGACGCGCAGCGTTGGCATGCCCGATTGTCGTGTGCCGAAAAAATCTCCAGGACCCCGCAGCGCCAGGTCGCGCTCGGCGATTTCGAACCCGTCGGTGGTGTCGGTCAGCGCCTTGAGCCGCTCGCGACCTGCGTCGCTGAGCGGCGCCTGGTACAAGAGGATGCAGTACCGACTGATGCGCGGCGCGGCCGACGCGACCGCGCAGCTGGTGCAGCTGGGAGAGTCCGAACCGCTCGGCGTGTTCGACGACCATGACCGACGCGTTCGCGACATCGACGCCGACTTCGACGACCGTCGTCGAGACCAGGATGTGGAACTCCCCGCGCGCAAAGGCCTGCATGACCCGATCTTTGTCGTCCGGTTTCATCCGGCCGTGCAGGAGCGCGACTCGATATGACGGGAAGACGTCCTGCTGCAGGTGATCGGCCATTTCAGTGGCCGCCCGGAGATCGACCTTTGCCGATTCCTCGACAAGCGGGTAAATGACGTAGGCCTGCCGGCCGAGGTCGAGCTCCTTCCGCATGAACTCGTAGATCTCGTCCCGGCGCGATTCGGGTTTGGCGATCGTCTTGATCGGCTTTCGGCCCGGCGGCATCTCCCGCATCACGGAGACGTCGAGATCGCCGTAGGTCGTGAGCGCCAGCGTGCGCGGAATCGGCGTGGCCGTCATCACCAGGATGTCCGGATGCATCCCCTTCGCGCGCAGCGCGGCGCGCTGCATGACGCCGAAGCGGTGCTGCTCGTCGATGATCGCCAGGCCCAGCTCCCGGAACTCGACCGGTTCTTCGACGAGGGCGTGCGTGCCGACGACGAGGTGCAGCGAGCCGCCGGCGAGCTCGGCCTGCGTCTCCCGCCGTTTCTTGGCAGGCGTCGTCCCGGTCAAGAGCGCCATGCGGAATCGGGACGACTCGAGCAGCCGGCGGATGTTGATGTAGTGCTGCTCGGCGAGGATCTCGGTCGGCGCCATGAACGCGACCTGAAAGCCGTTTTCCATCGCCACGAGGGCGGCCATCAGCGCGACGATCGTCTTGCCCGAGCCGACGTCCCCCTGAAGCAGCCGGTTCATCGGGTGCGCGCGCTTCATGTCGCCAACGATCTCGGCAATGACCTTCTTCTGATCCCCGGTCAGCCTGAACGGCAGCACCTTTCGCGCTGATTCGCGCATCTCATCGGTGATGATCACGGGTCGCGGCTTCATCTCCGCGCTCGCGCGGCGCTTGCGCAGGACCAGACCGCACTGGAAGAGAAAGAACTCTTCGAAGATGAGCCGCCGCTGTGCCGGCGAGCGGAACGCGTTGAGCTCGTCGAGGCTGGTCCTCTCAGGCGGAAAATGCGCGTCGCCAAGCGCGGTGCGACGGTCAACGAGGTGATGCCGCGTCCGGAGCTCCGCGGGTAGAGGATCCGGCAGCACGTCGGGCAACTGGGCCAGCGCATGGTGCACGAGGACGCGCTGCATCTTGGTCGTGACCGTCCCGGTCTTCTCGTAGATCGGAACGATTCGACCGGTGTGGAGCGTGTCGTCGCCGTGCGACTCGTGCAACTCGTGCAGCGCCGCGTCGCCGGCATCGGCCTGGTCGGAAGCTGCCTGCGGCAGGACTTCGTACTGCGGGTTCTGGAGCTGCAGCCCGTGGGAGCTCAGCTCGAGCTTGCCGTAGAGGATGACGCGCTGATGCGGCTTGAAGACGTCGTTCAGAAAAGGCTGGTTGAACCAGATGGCACGAAGAGCGCCGGTGCGATCGCGGACGACCAGCTCGAAGATCTTGAAACGCGGGCGCCGCGTCGGACGGATGCCGCACCCGACGACGTCGCCGATGACCGAGGCAGTAACACCCGGGCGGAGCGCAGCGATTGTCTGAAATGTACCGCGATCCTCATAGCGGATCGGAAAACGATAAAGCAGGTCTTCAATCGTGCGCAGACCCACCCGTTCGAGATCGGCGGCGCGGCGGGGACCGACCCCCTTGAGGTATTGCAGCGACGACTGCAGGGGATCTATTGCACCACCATCGCTTCCCCCTTCCCCACGCGAATCTCCTTGATACGGGCGGGCAGCTCGAAGGGGTCGTCCATGCTGATGCCTGAAGGGTTCTCAGCCGACTTTGAATAGAACGTGAGGAGTTCCTGAACCAGGCTCTTCGGAATCGAGATGCCGGAAATCTCGGCGGACTCGAGCTGGAACCGGCCAACGCCATTTTGGGTGATGAGCAGCCCTGACGCGGTCAACGGGAGCCTGCCGGTCATGTAGCTCATCGGATCGGTCCAACCACGCTGCTTCTGCGTGCGGACCGCGTCGAGATCGATCGTCGCCGCGCCACGCACGCGGCCGTCACCGAGCGCGTTCAGCGTCGGCTCGACGACGCCGGCTGGCACCTGCTCTTTCAGATGAAAGTGCAGATAGGAATTCAGTTCCGCGTCGGTCAGCTGGGTGGTCTGTGATGACGACGCCCCATTTGCTGCTGCGCGCGCCTTTGGCGCGTTGGCGAACCCTGTGATGCGACCGAACTTGCCCTGGCAGCGATCGGCGTCCTGTTTCGTCACCAGCGGCTGAGCCGCGAGCGGCAGCACCAAAGGCGCCACCACCGCCAGACTGAGACCGAAGAGAGCTACTGACCGCAGTCTCAAAGCCATGGGTCAATTGTACACAGACTCAGCCTGGAGCGAACCTCCGGCGATGAAGGCCGTGGGCCTACTGCTGTGGCTTGTTCTGCAGCGCACGGGCACGGGCGCGGACGAGCAGGTCCAGCTTGCGCCGTTCGATTTGTTCCTCGAACATCCGGAACCGCGCCTGCTGACGCGTGTCGAGGACTTCATCGAGCGCCTCGTAGGCCTGTCGCAGCTCGACGGCTGCCCGCTCGTCATGGTCCCGAAGGGCCGCGAGCTGATTGCGGATGGCGGTCTCATCGGCAGGAACCGGGGCTCTCGGCCCCGCCATCCTGAACAGTTCCCGGACGAGCTGCTGGCGCTCCCGCTGGTTCCTGCGGCGCACGTTCTGCAGTTTCTTCAGACGCGCCGCGAAGGTCCCGTATTTGTCGTCGGCAATCGTCAGCTCGGTCTGGGCGCGGACGATGGCGTAGGTGTCCAGCATGTCGGCCAGCGCCGCGTCAGGCAACGCGTCGCCCTCAAATTCGCTTCGGCCCGCCGGCGGGACAGGGCGCTGGGCCGGGGTCCCCGGAGGCTGCGCGGCGGTCGTGGCAACGCTTCCTGCCATACCGGCAATGAACGACGCGAGCAAAAGCTGTCGCACCATCATCAATCCCCTGAGGCAATCCTCTGGCCGCGCTACGCGCCCGGCTGTTTCGTTTCGGCCTGCAGTAGTCGCAGCAGCTCCGAGCGCTCGTCCCCGGTCAGCGCCACCATCGCGAGCTCGACCGCGCCAGGCCGGACGCCAAAGCCTTCCGTCGCGACCTCGTCCCACGCGATCTCGTCCGACGCCGGCGTGTCCCGCGCGACGTCGTCGGCGACCGTACGGACAAGCGCCCAGGCCTCGTCGAGGTCCGGATCAAATGCGTCGGGGTCTGCGGGACCGGTGCTGGAGGCGGTGGAGACAGCTCCCGAAGCCGTCGACGAAGGACGCGGCGCGCTCGCTCGCCACACGAGGGCGACAAGCACCATCGTCAGTAGCGCGCCAGAAATGGCCCATTTCACCGTAGCGCTCTGTACCCAGCCGAACCACCCGGACGACACCCTCGACTCGGCACGCACTCCCTCCTGCACGCGCGCCGAGAAATGCTCCCAGAAGAGCGGCGACGGTTCGGGGATCTCCGCGTCGGCCGCCCGCGAGAGCGTCTCGCGAATGACAGAAGCGGACGCTCGACAAGTCTCGCAGGCGTCGAGGTGCCGCGCCCGCGCTGGTGCGAGCGTGCCGTCTACCAGGTCGACGAGTTCGACGTCGGTGAGGTGGGTCATCGCAGCAACTTCTTGAGATTGGCGAGCGCGTGAAACAGATTCGCCTTCGCCGCGCCGACGGAGCTTCCGAGGATGCCAGCGATCTCTTCGTGCGGCAGATCATGATAAATCCGAAGGATCAGCGTTGCACGCTGCTTCGGCGGCAGTTGCCTGATGGCGGCGCGCACTTCCGCTGCCCGTTCGTCGCGCAGGAGAGCCGCGTCGGGACGCTCGGCGCGAAGATCGATTCGCTCAGCCGGTTCGAGCGGCTCGCTGCGGGGAGTCTTGAGCGCCAGCCGATTGAGACACACGTTGACGGCAATCCGATAGAGCCACGTTCCGAGACTCGCCTCGGCTTTGAAGCCGTTGAGGCCCTTGAACGCGCGGATGAAGGCGTCCTGCGCGAGATCGGCTGCGTCTTCGTGGTTGCCGACATAGCGGTAGCAGAGCTGATAGACCTGACGGCGGTGGCGTTCGACGATCACCCCGAACGCGTCGCGCCGTCCCGACAGGCACAGGTCAACGAGCGCGCGGTCGTCGGCATCGGCCCAGGCCGGGTCGAGGCCGCCCGCCTCGGCATCGCCACCCTGACCACCACGGCCGCCGACGCGGATTGTCCACTCAGGCGACACGTAGCCCATCCAGGCACGGGTTAGCATGACCCATCACCCTGAGAGCCCCATCGCCCGCCGAGACCCGGCGCCACGGCAACAGAACGCATCGACCACATCTGAGGGGTTAGACCGCGAACCGCGCCGCGTGGTAAAAGCATCACCCCGATTGACTTTCGCTTTTCCTTTGCGTATAGTGCGCGCACCATGCTGCCATTGACGAAGCGTCAGCGCGAAATCCTTGATTACCTCAACGATTTCATCCAGCAACACGGCTACGCTCCCAGCCTCGAGGAAATCGGGCGTCGCTTTGGGCTGTCGTCGCTGGCGACCGTTCACAAGCATCTGACCAACCTCGAGGAAAAGGGTTTTATCAAAAGAGCATGGAACCGGAGCCGGTCCGTTGAACTCGTCCCGACCCGTCTCGGCAGCCGCGCCCTCGAACTGCCCCTGCTCGGATATGTCGCGGCGGGGTCGCCGATCGAAGCGGTCGTCGGCAGCGAAACCATCGCCGTTCCCGAAGATCTGGTGGGCAAGCGCGACAGCTATGTGCTGCGCGTCAGGGGCGACTCGATGATCGATGAGCAGATTCGCGATGGTGATTACGTCATTGTCGAGGATCGTCGCACGGCAGACAACGGCGAGATGGTCATCGCGTTGATCAACGGTTCGGACGTGACCCTCAAGACGCTCTATCGGGAGCACGGCCGGATCCGCCTGCAGCCGGCGAACCCCGCCATGCAGCCGCTCGTCATGTCACCTGAGCAGGTCCAGGTGCAGGGAGTCGTCGTCGGTGTGATGCGGAAGTACTAGAGCCACGGACTACACGGACAGCACGGATCCGGTTCATCAGACAGGTTCGAGTGTCGCGCGACGTCTCCGCAATGCGGAGTAAGCTATCCGCATGGATGAACGTAAGCAGATCAACTTCACCATCGTTCCAGACGACCAGGGCGATTCGCCGAGAATCTACGCCAACTTCTGCGCCATTTCGCACACGCCGTTCGACTTCACGCTGTCCTTCTGCGAAGTGCTCCCCCTCTCCGAGAGCGATATCCAGCAGGCGCAGACCAATCACGTTGTGCGCGCGCCAGTCCGGGCGAAAATTGCCGTGCCCCTCCAAGTGCTGCCCAACCTGATTGCCGCTCTCCAGGAACACATGCGGGTCTACAGCGAGTCGACCGGCGCCAGCTGGGACAAGGGGCCGGTTCACTAGGCTTCCCTGAGCGCTGAGCCTTGAGCCCTGAGCCGACCAACAAACTCCACTCAATAGACGTCTGGAGTGGTATGACCGGGCAGGCGATCGCGATGAGCGCGACCGCGGACCGGCCGACCGACGATACGACGGCGCGGCTGGGCACTTTATTCGACGCGCACCACCAGCGGCTCTACCGCCTGGCTCGTCGTCTGTCGAGAAGCGCCGAGGACGCCAGTGATCTGGTGCAGGAGACGTTTCTTCGAGCCGCCCGGCACACCGCATCTGTGCCGGAGGGCGCCGGGCATGAAGAGG
This sequence comes from uncultured Acidobacteriota bacterium, assembly GCA_963773005.1. Classification (GTDB taxonomy): domain Bacteria; phylum Acidobacteriota; class Vicinamibacteria; order Vicinamibacterales; family 2-12-FULL-66-21; genus DATBJJ01. Next base: position 271,587 of record CAVYZR010000003.1, on the reverse strand, counting down.
CGTGGCTGGTACGGGTGCTGATCAATCTGGCGCGGGATCGCTGGCGCCAGCTGGCCGTCCGCAAACGCGGGGCCGATGACGCGGCGCTCAGCACGACGCCGGTCGTGGCCGACAGCGAAACGGCTCTGCTGGCGCGATCGATTATCTGGCAGGCCCTCGATCGGCTGCCGCCCCGCCGCCGCGCGATTATCGTCCTGTATGAACTCGAAGGCGTCGGCATACCCGCGATCGCGCGGTTGCTCGGCGTCGCTTCGGTGACGGTGCGCTGGCACCTGTCGGTTGGCCGTCGCGAGCTGGCTGCCGCGGTGAACGGCCGGCGCCAGGAACACTCGGGTGAGCAGTCATGACTGACTTGAAAGCGCTGTTGACCGACGGCGATCCGGTTCGCAAGGAAGGAGAGCTGTCGCCGGCGGACGCGTCACGCATGCGACGGCTGATCGTGGCTGCCGCTCCGGAACCGTCGGTCGCTCGAACTCCGTGGCAGCGTCCGTTCGCTATCGCGGCCATCGGGGCGCTCGTCGCGGTGGTCGGCGCCATTGCCGGCCATCGGAGGATCGTCGACCCTGCGCCGCCCACACAAGCGACCGAGCCGCTCGCGGCGATTGGCGGCGGCTCGATAGCCGATGAGCGCCGTCAGCTACAGTTTGCGACGCCCGGCGGCACGCGCATCATCTGGATCTTCGATCAGAATCTTCGCCTTCAGGAGTCAATGCCGTGACGCGTCTGGACTACGCTCGACAGCCGACCATGCGTTCGTCGATTCGGATGCTGCCCTGCGTCGCAGTCTGGGCCCTGATGCTGCCCGCACTCGGTCTTGCCCAGTCCACGCCACCGCGTCCTGCCCAACCAGCGCCGCCGACCCCAGAGGCACGGCCGGCGCAGGTGCCAGCGGAAACGCCACCGCCGTCGCCGCCGAGTGTCCACTCGCGGCGTGCCGCGATGCCCCAGGGATTCAGCGTAGTACTCGTGCTGGGCGACATTCAAGGCGCCTCGACGCCCGACGACGTGCCGCCGGCGGCGCGCAAGGCACTGGTCGACATGCGTGATTTCCTTCCCTTCAAGTCCTACAGGTTGCTGGATGCGGCATGGATGATGTGCTGCGGCCAGCAGTCGAACTCGGGGTGGGGTTCCTCGCAGTCGATGGTGCTGCGCGGACCGGACGAATCGGAGTATGAGCTGAAGCTCAGTACGTCGCGCGCCGAAAACGCCCGCGTCTTTGTCAGGTTCTCGCTCTTTAGTGGCGGCACGGCGAGTGAGGTGTCGGTCGAGGCTGCGGCGTCAGACCGGTTGCGCGCGACAACTCGGAAGATTGCCGATCTGAAGGACCAGGCGTCGCTGCTTGAAAAGCAAATCCAGGAGGCGAAGCGGAAAGCGGAAGTTGGCGTCGCTCCCGCCAGCGACGTGCCGAAACTGGAGGTGGAGCTTCGCAGAGTGAATCGCGAGATCGAAGATCTGCACGCGCGTCTGGCCGAAACGAAAGGAAACCGATCGAGCGCTCGTGCGTCCGCCGAGCCGCGGGCGAAGAGCGCGATCATCGACACCACCTTCACCATGGACGTCGGCGAGACGGTTGTCGTCGGCACGTCTCGCCTCAAGGGCGGGGCCAAGGCGCTCATCGGCCTCCTCACGGCCGTACCGCCGCGCGCGACGACGGGGAAAGAGTAGGGCTCAAGGCTCAAGGCTCAGGGCTCAAGCCAGATCTTCGAGTACGTGGTCGAAGGGTTTTGCCTGAGCCCTGAGCCTTTGTGCCTGAGCCTTGAGCCTTGAGCCCAAAGCCTGTGCCCTGAGCCCTGAGACTACAATGGCGGCATGGCCAAGCGCGCGCCCTCGCGCCGGAACATCCCGTCACCACCGAAGTCGCCTGCCGAGACGCGCCGAATCCTCAAGCGTCTCGGCACCCAGCATCCCAACGCCGACACCGAGCTCAACTTTCGCACCGCCTACGAACTTCTGGTCGCGACGATCCTTTCGGCGCAGTGCACCGACGAGCGCGTCAACCAGGTCACGCCGGCGCTCTTTGCCCGTTACCCCGACGCGCGCGCGCTGGCGCGGGCCACGACCGACGAACTCGAGCCGCAGATTCAGTCGACGGGATTTTTTCGCGCCAAGTCGCGATCGCTCGTGGGCATGGCGACCGAGGTCGTCGAGAGCCACGGCGGCGAGGTGCCGCGCACGATGGACGCGCTCGTCAAGCTGCCTGGGGTCGGCCGGAAGACCGCCAATGTCGTGCTCGGACACGCGCTCGGCGTTCCCGGGCTTCCCGTCGACCGCCACGTCCTGCGGGTGGCGAACCGGATCGGGATTGCGAAGTCCGACGACCCTGAGGTTGTCGAGCAACAGTTGTGCGCGGCAATGCCCGCAGCAGCCTGGACGCGAACCTCGGACACCTTGATCCTCCACGGTCGTCGTATCTGCAAGCCACGCCCGCTCTGCGATCGCTGCGCGGTCCGCGGCGATTGCAACTTCTACGCGCACCTGACGCGTTCGACTAGCACGCGTCCTCCCAGCCCTTCGAAGGCGCGAGGCCGGACGTGACGCGGGAACGTTTCACGGCCCTCGTCGAAGACGCCCTCCGCGAGATCCCCAGGCGATTTCGTGACGCGATGACCAACGTGGCGGTGGTGGTCGAAGAAGAGCCCTCAGTAGCGCTCCTCACCGAGATGGGCGTCGGCCCGCACGACCACCTCTTTGGCCTCTATCAGGGAATTCCGCTTCCACAGCGTGGCTGGAGCTATGGCAACGCGCTCCCGGATCGCATTTCGATCTACCAGATACCCATCGAAGACGCGTGCGAGGACGACGACGAGATCCGCGACTGCGTCGCCGAAACAGTGATCCACGAGTTCGGCCACTACTTTGGGATGAGCGAAGAGGAGATCGAAGAGATCGAAGAGAAGGTACTGGCGCGGCGAGTCCCTGGAAGACGTCTAGTGCCACGGATCACACGGATCACACGGATCGGATTGATGAGATAGCTTCTAGTGCCAACGAGATCGAGCCCTCGCGCGAAGAAACACTTCGGACAGCACTTCCTCCAGCCGGTATGGGCCGATCGGGTGGTGCAAGCCATCGATCCCCGTTCAACCGATCGTTTTCTCGAAATCGGCCCGGGGCCTGGGGTTCTGACGGAACGCCTGGCGCCGAGGGTTGCTCACCTGACGGCCGTCGAGCTCGATCGTGACATGGTGGCGGCGCTCAGGCCGAGGCTGCCGTCGAACGTGTCGCTCGTTGAGCAAGACTTCCTCGATCTAAACCTCTCCAATGCGGGCAGCCAGGAGCTTCGCGTCGCAGGTAACTTGCCCTTCAACGTCTCGTCCCCCATCCTGTTCAAGCTGTTGCGAGCGCGCCGGGACGGCGTGGCTCTCGCCGACGCAACCCTGATGGTCCAGCGGGAGGTCGCCGATCGCATCGAGGGAAGACCGGGGACGAAGGACTACGGCACGCTGGCGATCTTCGTTCAGCTTCGAGCCACCGTCCGCCGCGTGCTGACGCTGCCCCCTGGCGCATTCCGGCCGATCCCGAAGGTGCACTCGGCTGTCCTGCGGCTGGACTTCCGCGAGCCGGAGGTGACGATGAAGGATGAGGCCACGTTCGAACGCCTCGTCCGCTCGATCTTCACGCAGCGACGCAAGACGCTGCTGAATGCCCTCAAGCCGTTCGCAGAGGAGCGGGCGATCTCCCCTCGCGAAGCCGTGACCGCGGCCGGGGTGGACGGCAGCCGGCGCCCGGAGACGCTGCAACTTGCAGAATTGGCGCGGCTTGCGGACGTCTTCGTTTCGTCTCGGACGTGAGCTGTGCTATAGTCTGCACGATTTTTCCCTGTCCCTGACTGTCTGTCCCAGCAGACGGCAGGTGGGGCACGAGACGCGCGGCGCCCTGCCGCGCAGCACTTGGCGACCGCACCTTCCCGGGTGTGACTCTCGCCTGGTCGTCGTGCCTCCTGACGGGGCGGGCACGCGCATCCGCGAGACTCCAATTTGTTTGTAGCCGACGTCCATCTGCCTTGGCCCTCTGGCACCTCGTGCCAACGCACTGGCACCTTGCCTAGGCACCCATGGTCCCTCTGGCACCCTAGCACTCTTCTTTCTTATGGGAACTGATTCCCCGCTCGAGCTCGTACCGCTGGGTGGCCTCGGCGAGTTCGGCATGAACATGATGGTTGTCGCGTGCGGCGACACGGCCATCCTCGTCGATGCGGGCGTGATGTTTCCGGAACCGGAGTTGCTCGGGGTGGACCTCATCATCCCCGACCTCCGCCAGCTTCAGCAGTACAAGATCTCGGCGATCGTGCTCACACACGGGCACGAGGATCACATCGGCGCCGTGCCGCACGTGCTGAAAGCCGTCCAGGGCCCGGTTTACGGCACACCACTGACTCTCGCGCTCGTCGAGTCCAAGCTCGATGAAAACGACCAGGAGGCTCGAGGAAGGCTGAAAACGGTCCGGCCGCGCGACCGGGTGACGGTTGGCGCGTTCACGATCGAGTTCCTCCGCGTCACCCACAGCATCCCAGACTGCGTCGCGCTCGCGATCGAGACGCCCCACGGCGTGATCATTCACACCGGCGACTTCAAGATCGATCAGACCCCGATTGACGGTGACGGGGTCGACGTCCATCGCCTGGCACAACTCGGCGCGTCGGGGGTACTGGCTCTCCTCGCAGACAGCACGAACGTCGATCGACGGGGCTTCACGGGCTCCGAAGTCGACGTGACGGACGCCTTTGAAGAGATCTTCACGAACGCCGACGGCAAAATCGTGGTCGCGGCCTTTGCGTCGAGCATCTACCGGATGCAGATCGTCGTCGATCTGGCGGCCCAGTTCGACCGCCGCGTGGCCTTCGTCGGCCGGGGGATGATCGACAACTCCGAGATTGCCCAGCGGCTCGGCTACCTCCGCATTCCATCCGGCGTGCAGATCAAGGACAGCGAGGTCCGGAACTTCCCTTCCCAGGACGTGGTCTGCCTGTGCACAGGCTCCCAGGGGGAACCTCAGGCGGCGCTTCCCCGAATCGCCATCGACGACCACCGCCACGTCCGTCTCGACCCCGAGGATGTCGTCGTGTTCTCGGCTCGTGAAATTCCGGGCAACGAGAAGGCGATTGGCCGGGTCATGAACCATATTGCCAAACGCGGAGCCGAACTGGTCTACGAGGGCCTGAAGCACGTCCACGTTTCCGGCCATGGCAGCGAGGAAGAGCTGAAACTGATGCTCTCCCTGGTCAGGCCGCGCTACTTCGTGCCGATACACGGGGAGTACCGCCAGCTTGCCCGGCATGCGCGGATTGCCGGACGTGTGTCCAGGGGGACCAAAGTGCTGCTGGCCGAGAACGGCGACGTCATCCGATTCGACCAGGAAGGCGGACGTCTGGCGGGCAAGGTCCCGGCGGGACGTCTGCTCATCGATGGTACGCGCAGCGGTGAGGTTGGCGACGAAGTTCTGAGGGATCGCCGGCACTTGTCCGGTGACGGCCTGGTGGTGACCGTCGTGGCGATCAGCCGCCAATCCGGCAGCCTCGAGGAGACGCCGGAGGTGATTACGCGCGGGTTCGTGCTCGACACTCGCACGGAGGGGCTGCTCAAAGAGATTCCGGCCCTGCTCGCGGCGACGATCGAGAGCGCCAATGTCGAGGAACGAACGGATCCTGGGCTCATCAAGGAGAAAATTCGCGTGGACTTGCAGCGGTTCTTCCGCAAACGTTCAGGGCTCCGGCCGCTCGTGCTGCCGGTGATCATGGAGATCTGACGTGGCGGGATCGTTTGTCTCCCGTCGCCTCAGCGAGTTCATCGGCGTCGCTCTCTTCGCGATGGCGCTCATGACGCTGATTTCGCTCGCCAGCTACAGCCCATCTGACCCGGTCTGGTTCTTCACCACGGGGTCGGATCTCCCGCCGGTCAACTTCGGCGGTCGTGTCGGAGCCTTTCTCGCCGAGCTGTCGTACCAGCTGCTCGGATACTCCGCTTATCTGCTGCCCATCGTGCTCGTCGTGAGCGGCTGGCACTACTTCTGGTGCCGCGTGCCCGACGCGGCTTACACGAAGCTCGTCGGTGCGGGCCTCCTCTTTGCGTGCGTCTCGTCGTTTCTGTCGCTCGCGTTCGGCACACTTCGCGTGGCGAACCGAGAAATCCTCGCTGGCGGCTCGCTCGGAAAATGGCTGGCGTCCTTCCTCGCCGAGTACCTCAACAAGACCGGATCGATCATCCTGATTCTGACGCTGCTGTTTCTCTCGATCGTCCTTTCCACGCAATTCTCGTTCGGCCGACTCTTCGGCGCGTTGTTCCAACTGGCTCGGGATCGGGTCGCTGCCATGCTCGAGAACCGGAGAGCTCGACAGGAAGAGAGTCGCCGAGAACGCCAGCGGCAGGAGGTGTTGAAGAAGCATCTCGACAAGACCGGCAAAGACACGAAGGTTGTAAGGGCCGGCGCAGCCTCGACTGAAGATGACGAGGAGGAGGACCAGCCACTCAGGACTCCCCTGCCGTCCAGAGCGAAGGCAGCTCCAACAAAGCCGGCTCTGCCAGAGGAGGCTGCCAAGCCGTCCCGCGCTGCCGCCGTTGTCGGCGCCGCCGCGGCGGCACTCCGAGCGGCTGCCTCCCGGCCAACTCCACCAGCGATCAAACGTCCAACGGCTGCGATCGAACCGACGCTTCCGTTGTCGGATGCCGAGAAGGTCCCGGCCGAGAAGAAACGCAACGGCGCCTATGCCCAACCACCGCTGGCGCTACTCGACGCGCCGCGTGGTGAACGCAAGGTCGACGAGCGGGAGTTGATGGACGGCGCCAAGCAGCTCGAAGAGAAATGCCGCGAGTTCGCTGTCGAAGGCAATGTCGTCCAGATCCACCCTGGCCCGGTCGTGACGACCTACGAGCTGAAGCCGGATGCCGGCGTGAAGTACAGCAAGATCACCGGGCTGGCCGATGATCTCTGCCTGGCCATGCAGGCCGAGTCCGTACTGATCGACCGCATCCCCGGGAAGTCCACTGTCGGCATCCAGATCCCGAACCCGAACCGCGAGCAGATCTCGCTTCGCGAGCTGCTCGAGTCGGAGGCCTACCGCCGCTCGACCTCTCGGCTGACGCTGGCGCTCGGCAAGACCATCCACGGCGAACCGTTCGTCAGCGACCTGGCGACGATGCCACATCTGCTCATTGCCGGGTCGACGGGCACTGGCAAATCGGTCAGCGTCAACGCGATGCTCTCGAGCATCCTGTTCCGCGCGAGTCCGGACGAAGTCCGGCTCATCATGATCGACCCCAAGCGCCTCGAGCTCGGGATGTACGAGGAGATCCCCCATCTACTGACGCCGGTGGTCGTCGATCCCAAGCTGGCCGCGAACGCCCTCCGATGGGCGGTCCGCGAGATGGAAGAGCGCTACAAGACGCTCGCGGCCGTCGGCGTGCGCAACATCGAGCAATACAACCGGAACGTCAAGACGGCGCTGGCCGAGAGCCAGGGACCGCTCCTCGACAAGAACGGCCTCGAGGTCAAGACGCTGCCATTCATCGTCGTCCTCATCGACGAGCTGGCGGACCTGATGATGGTGGCGAGCAACGAGGTCGAGGAATCGATCTGCCGCCTCGCGCAGATGGCGCGCGCCGTCGGAATTCACCTGATCCTCGCCACGCAGCGGCCCTCGGTCGACGTCATCACGGGACTCATCAAGGCCAACCTGCCGGCTCGCATCTCGTTCCGCGTGTCGTCGAAAATCGACTCGCGCACGATCCTCGACGGCAACGGCGCCGAGCAGTTGCTCGGCCGCGGCGACATGCTCTATCTCCCGCCCGCGTCGTCCCGATTCGTGCGCCTGCATGGTCCCTACATCTCGGAACAGGAAAGCGCCCGCCTGGCGAGCTTCCTGCGCAAGCAGGGCAAGCCGACCTACGACGAAACCATCACGGCCGAGGACAAGCAGGCAGCCGGCGAGCTCGAGTTCGAGAAGGACGACCTCTACGACGAGGCGGCGCGGATCGTCGTTGGCAGCGGCCAGGCGTCGATTTCGTATCTGCAGCGCCGGCTGCGGATCGGCTTCAGCCGCGCCGCGCGGCTCGTCGACATGATGGAGGCCGAAGGCCTGGTGTCCCCCGGCGCCGGCGGCAAGGCGCGCGAAGTGCTCGTGAAGAAGGATTACTTTGAAGAGGTCGACGCGCAGCTCAGGTGACCTATGACGTTCAAAACCCGGGTAACGTTCGTGCTCGTGGCGGTGCTGCTCGGCGCCGCGCCGTTGGCGTATGCGCAACCGCCGCGGGATCTTTATACTCGCGCGCTCGGGCTCGATCGCGGCGTCCGTGACGCGCGACAGACCCCGACGCTCCGCCAGATACGCGCCGCCGTCGCCGCCTACGAGCGTGTCGTGCGCCGCTATCCGGCGAGTGGCTACGCCGACAACGCCCTGTGGCAGGGCGCGGAGCTCTCACGGCTGGCCTGGGAACGCTTCGGCAACGATGCCGATCGGAAGACCGGCGTGCGTCTCCTCAGACTGCTGGAGTCCGGCTATCCATCGAGCTCGCTGCTCGCTGGCGCAGAACAGGCGCTCGCGCGGTTCGAGACGATCAAGGCGGCGCCTCCGGCGGCACCGCTTCCAGCGCCACCACAAGTTTTACCGGCTTCTACTCGTCCGGCCGCAAAGCCGGTCGAGATCGCTGAGGCCGTCCCGACGGGAGTCGTCACCGTGCGCGGGATTTCGCGCACGGCGCTCCCCGATGGCGTTCGCGTCAGCATCGAGATGGATCGCGAGTTGCTCTTCAGGCAAGAGCAACTCGATAACCCCAGGCGCGTCTTCTTCGATCTTCGCGGCGCGCATCTCTCTCCGGGGCTCCGGGACAAGACCCTCAGTTTCACCGACGACATCGTGCGTGAGATCCGCCTCGGCCGCCATCCACAGAACACGACGCGCGTCGTCATGGACACCGAAGGAGTGGATTCGTACAGCGTGTTCACGCTCTACAACCCCTATCGCGTAATCGTCGACTTCCGCCGCAAAGGCCTGGCGGCGGCGCCCCCGCTCGTCCCCGGGCCGCCGGTGACCGCTGCTGTGCCGACCACGGGCTTCGTTCGGGCCGAGCCCAAGCCGGTGCCGCCTCCGCCTCCACCGCCTTTGACGGTGACGGCGCCGCCGCTGACGCCTCTTCCGTCGCGAGGCGTGTCGCCTGGCCTGTCTGCGCCGACGGTGCCGCTCGCGAACTCCAACGGCCAGTTTTCGCTGGCGAGGCAACTCGGTCTCGGTGTGTCCCGCATCGTCCTCGACCCGGGCCACGGCGGCCACGATCCTGGCGTGAGTGGCAACGGCATCAGCGAATCAGAGCTCGTGCTGGATGTATCGCTCCGGCTGAGGAAGCTGCTCGAGAACCAGCCGGGCATGGACGTCGTCATGACGCGCGACAGCGACGTCTTCATCCCACTCGAACAGCGCACCGCCATCGCGAACCGCGAGGGGGCGGACCTGTTCCTGTCGATTCACGCCAACGCGAGCCGCAACCTCAAGGCACGCGGCGTCGAAACTTATTTCCTGAATTTCGCCGCCAACCCCGAAGCCGAAGCGGTTGCGGCGCGCGAGAACTCGGCGTCCGGCCAGACGATGCACCGCCTGCCGGACATCGTTCGGGCGATCACGTTGAACAACAAGATCGACGAGTCACGCGACTTTGCCGACACCGTGCAAAAAGCGATGGTTCGGACACTGTCGACGCGCAACGGTGAGCTGCTCGACCGGGGCGTCAAGCAGGCGCCGTTTGTCGTCCTCATCGGCGCCGGCATGCCGAGCGTCCTGGCCGAGATCTCGTTCGTGAGTAACAAGCAGGAAGGGGTGCTGCTGAAGGCGTCGCCCTATCGCCAGCAGATTGCCGAGGCGCTCTTCGACGCCATCGTCAAATACCAGAAGTCGCTCAAGGCAAAGACGACGATCGCTTCGCGGGAGAATTGAGGGAAGGAATCACTGTGGGCGTCACGCGAAGCGACTCCGAGTCAGGCACGGGTTCGAGGTTGTAGCGCGCCCGGAACAGCTTGATTCCGATCATCGTCCCGCCAAGGATCGCGCCCAGCACCACGGCTGCGAGCAGGAGCGCTCCGACCAGGCCCAGCGACCCCAGGAGCACGTCGACGATGGTCGTCGACTTCACTGGCTCCTGAATCACTCGAACGATGATCGGCTCAGAGGGTTGCATGGAGCGCTGTTCGCTTAGATCCTGATAGGGACTTCAAAGTTCCGTTATTTCCATTCCGCGCTGGTGAACGCGAGCTCCGCCAGCGTGCGGACGGCCACGCCCGTCGGTCCCTTGGGTTGCCACGGTTTAGCCTCGTCTGCCCAGGCAGTGCCGGCGATGTCCAGGTGGGCCCACGGCAGGCCCCCGGCGAATTCCTTGAGAAACACTGCCGCCGTGCAGGCGCCAGCTGGGCGGCCGCCGGTGTTCACCATGTCGGCGATCTCGCTTCGGAGCTGCTCGGTGTACTCGTCGTAGAGCGGCATTGGCCATGCCCGGTCGCCAGCGCGCGCCGAGGCGAGGCGAACGCTCTCGACCCACCCCTCAGGCTGACCGAAGAGCCCGGACGCGACCTTTCCGAGCGCGACCACGCAGGCGCCGGTCAAGGTCGCGACGTCGACGAGATGCGTCGCGCCAAGGCGTTGCGCGTACCAAAGGCCATCGCCGAGAATCAGTCGGCCCTCGGCATCTGTGTTGAGCACTTCCACCGTCCTGCCGCCGGCGCCGGTGAGGACGTCACCAGGCTTGGTCGCGCGACCACCTGGCATGTTCTCGGACGCTGGCACGATCCCCACGACTTTGATCGGCGCCTGGAGCAGCGCGATTGCGCGCATGGCGCCGATGACGGCCGCCCCGCCGGCCATGTCGTCTTTCATCCGCTCCATGCCATCGGCCGGCTTGATCGAGATTCCGCCGGTGTCGAAGGTGATGCCCTTCCCGACGAGCCCAAGCACCGGCGCTGCCGGCGCTCCGGCAGGCTCGTGTGTCATGACGATGACGCGCGGCGGTTCGGCGCTGCCGCGAGACACGCCCAGCAGGAGTCCCATGTGCAACCGGGCGATCTCGTCCTCGTCGAGGATCTCGACCGTGAGCCCGGCCTCCCGCGCGATTGCTGCGCCGCGCTCGGCAAACACAGACGGCGTCAGGATATTCGCAGGCTCGTTGCAGAGATCCCGCGCCATGTTCGACGATTCGCCGAGGATGCGCCCGCGTTCCACCGCGCGCTCGAGCGCGGCTGCGCCACCGGATGCGACCACCAGCATCTGCTCCGGCGCGGGGCCTCCCCGGTCCTGGCTCTTGTAGCGATCCCCGCTGAACGCCGCGAGCATCAGCCCTTCTGTGATGGCCTGCACGGCATCTGCCGCGTCGAGCTGAACTCCCTGGGGCTGGGCTGGCAGTCGATGCACGAAGGCAAGCCGCGCGACGTGCCTCTGCCGGGCAGACATCGCGGCGGCTGTCGCGACGCGACGGATGCGCTCGAGGTTGAGGTCCGAGGCGCGACCCGCGCCAATCAGCGCGACGCGCGTGGCGCGCCAACCCTTGAGGAGCGGTGTCAGGAAGAGCTCGTACGGCGTCCCCTGAATCTCGCGCGACGTCAGCGCGCGATCGACGGCTCCGGCCGTTGCCTCGGAAAGCCCGGGCACCGACTGAAGGAGCGGCTCGCCCTCGATGAACGGAAGAATAATGAGATCCGTCTCGACATCGGCTGGCGCCGACGTCACGAGACTCACCGCGTGCAATGCCGACCGAATCATCGATCGATTATAAGGGTGAATCGTGGCGGAGCCTCCCCTGCTAGAATACAAGCAGCGTCGCCTGATTCGACCACATCCTCGGAGCGTGTCATGCGTTTACGATCTTCGGTTCACCGCTGGGCGTGGCTACTGGCGATTGTCGCCGCCGCCGTTGCGGCGCCGACCACGCCCGCCGCCGCGCCTTCAGCTCAAAAACCGCCCGAGAAAAAGAAGCCGTCCATCAGCCTTCGCGCCAATCCCACTGCAGGTTTTTCGCCGCTGCGGGTCGTCGTGACGGCCGAGGTCCGGGGCGGTTCGGACGACTACGAGGACTTCTATTGCGCGTCGGTCGAGTGGGACTGGGGCGACGACACCAAGTCGGAAAACAAGGCCGATTGCGACCCGTATGAACCTGGCAAGAGCGAAATCAAGCGCCGCTACGTTCAGGAGCACACGTTCCGCGCGTTGACGACCGACATGCCAGGGGCTAACAGTATGCCGACCGGCCCGCAACAGTTCCGGATCCGGTTCGTGCTGAAGCAGAAGAACAAGGTTGTCGGGTCGGGTCAGACGGTCGTCGAAATCCGGTCCAGTATGGGGAACTGAGAGGGCCCCGCTTCACATCTCGATGAAAATTGCGCCGTCCTCGACCGTCAAGCCGATTCCAGCGGCGCGAGCCGCCTCCTGGAGCGCCGCGTCGAGCATCACGACGGGGTTGGCGCCGACATCGAGTCGCCGCATCAGCCCCTCACCCTTTCGGCTCCCCGCCGACAGCGCGACCTTCAGTCCGCGACGCTTGCATTTGACGAATGTGCCATCCGGCAGCTGCGCGTTCATCGGCTTCAGATAGGCGTCGACGTAGTGCACGCCGATGCCGGATTTGTCGTCGGTCAGGTGCGGCAGCTTCTCCAGCGCGACCGCGTTGACGTCACAGAGCTTCGTTTTCATGCGCCAGTCCTTTTCGGGCCTGCCGTCGGCCCACGCTCATCGAGATAACGATCGATAGCCTGCCGGAACGCCCGCACGTGATCGGGCGTGCTGCCGCAGCACGCTCCAAGAATTTCGACGCCGCTTTCGAGCAGCGGCACGACGCCCCGGACCATCTGATCGGGCGTTTCGTCGTAGACGACCTTCATGTCGACGAGCTTCGGTTGACCGGCATTCGGCTGGGCCATCACCGGCAGCGCCGTCGTGCGCTTATAGCGCTCGACGGCCTGCCGCGCCCGTTCCATGTCCATTCCAGTGCCGCAGTTGAGCGCCACGATGTCGGCGCCGTGCTCGACCATGAAGGCGGCCGCGCGCTCGGGATCGACGCCCATCATCGTGCGGAACGTCGACCCGTCGAGGGTGACGTCGTAGGCCATCGACCCGATGACGCAGGCGGCCCCAGCGTCCTTTGAGGCCGTGATTGCCAGCACTAGTTCCTCGAGCGACGTCTGTGTCTCGATGATGATCGCGTCGGCCCCGGCATCGACCAGCGCACGGGCCTGCTCGGCGAACGCTTCGCGAACCTCCTCTTCGGTGAACTCGCCGTACGGTTCCATCAGGCCGCCAAATGGGCCGATGTCTCCGAGCACCCAACCCTCACGCCCGCCGAAGGCGGCCCGCGCAATCTCCACGCCGGCACGATTGATCTCGACGACTCTGTCGCGGTTTCCGTGCCGGTTCAGCATGATGCGCGATCCGCCGAACGTATTCGTAATGATGCAGTCCGAACCCGCGTCGGCGTAGCGCCGTTGAATCGCCAGCACGCGATCGGGGTGCGTCAGGTTCCACGCCTCGCCACAGTTTCCCTGTTCGAGCCCCGCGATCATGAGCTGTGTACCCATCGCGCCGTCCCCCAGCAAGGGACGCTCCCGAACTTTGTCTTGAAGGCGTGGCTTCACCAAAAGGCTTCTACCCTTTCTGGCCCCGCGCAAGTGCGAAATGGATCGTCTCGAGCACGAGGCCCCACTTGTGTTGCCGGCTGTCCGGCTCGCAATAGCAGCCCGCCCCGGACGCCGGTCGTGCCCAGGTGAGCACGTTGTTGAGCGGCTGGCCGCCGAGCGGCTTCTCCTGTTCGATGGCGACCATCAAGTGTTCGCGGTTGCTCATGTAGCGGCACATATAGGTGTACCCTTCGTCGCCTTCCGACGGTGCGCAGCGCTGCTCCCGAATCGGGAACCCTTCCTCTGGCGGTCCGAGCGTGACGCAGTACTGGAAGCGCAGCGGCCGTCCCATGTTCGTGCACGTCGTACCTTCATAACGGAAGACTGCGTCGACGCTGCCGTCCGGTCGGTGGTCCATCGACAGGCGCTCGTCGCTCCAGCGCTGGAGCGCCTTGGCGTTGACCGTGTAGTTGGCCTGCCGATCGAGCGGCACCACGGTCGGCTCTGGACCCGGCGCGCGCGCGGCGCCGATCGCGACGAGCTCAGGATTGGCCGACTGCGGCGCCCGGCGATAGGGACTGCGCCGGTACTGACACGTCAGGAACGAGCAGTTTTCGCAGGCGACAAGCTCGGTCAGTCGCTGCACACGATCCATGTGTGTCGTCAGACCGAAGACGGCCAACAGCGACTTCTTCGGACGCAGCATGCCCGACTCCAGCACTTCGAGCATGAGGGGCGACATTTGACGGCGCGCCCCGTTGATGAGGTCCAGGAGGCCGCGCTGCTCATCGATCGCCCATTCGGGATAGCCAGGGCTGTAGTGCGGCAGCACGGCCATCTGCCGGCTTTCGGCCCAGGCACAGAGGCGCGCGCCAGTCATCGTGACGAGATGTTCCACGACGGCGGAGCCATAGACTTCAAGGAAGAAGTACTCGTCTGGCTTTCCCTCCTGCCACAGCCTCTGTGCTTCGGCCTCGAGTTCCGGGCCGGCGCCGACCGCGACCACCACCGCGCCGTGCGCCCCTGCGTCGCGTAATGTCTGCGACAGCCGCGAGCTCACGAACGCCGAGCCGTTCAGCCTGATTCCGTCCTTGAGAATCTCCAGGCGGTCGGCTTCGCGTGCATACACCCAGGGTTGCCCGAATTGCGAATACCAGCGGCGCGCCCAGTCCACGAGCTCACGGGCGCGATCCCTGACCACCCAGTCCCGCGGGTATCCGAGCAGCCGCTTGTACTCGGCCGGTTGCACGTTGACGTCGGGACAGGTATCGACCAGTTCGATCATCTGATCACCCGAGTAGTTGACTGGACGCGCTTGAACTGGCAGCCTTCGACAAAGAACTCGAAGAAGTCCGGATGGGTCTCGAGGCGGCAGTGATCGACGCGCTTCACCATGCCTTCGAGCGTGTCGCGCGCGGACACCGAAAGAAGCGCGATGCACGCGCCTTCGATCGCCGCATTGCCGATCTGCACGATCTTCTGATCAGGAAGGTTCGGAATCAGGCCGATCCGTTTGGACGCGTTCTTCTTCAGGTGACGTCCAAATCCGCCGGCAAGATAAAACACCGCCACATCGTCGAACGAGAGGCCATAGGTGCTGAACACTACCTGCAGACCGGCGACGTTGGCTCCCTTCGCCTGGGCCAGTTCGTTGACGTCGCTCTCGAGGAAGAAGAGATCGCGCGTCTGATCGAGGGTGAAACGTTCGATGCCGTCGTCGAAGCGGCCCATCTCGTTCATGCGGCCGGTGCGCAGCAACTCGCTCATCAGGTCGACGAGCCCGGAACCACAGATGCCCTCTGGAACGCCGCCGCCAATCACGCCGAGCGTGAACGTCCCCGAATCCTCGAGCATGACGTCTTCGACCGCGCCCTCGAGTCCGGGCATCCCGCAGGCAATGGCACCTCCTTCAAAGGCCGGCCCCGCCGGGCACGATGCGGCGAGGATCTTGTGCTTGTTGCCGAGGATCAACTCGGTGTTCGTCCCGATGTCCATGATCGCGACGAGGCGTTCCTCCTCGGCCATACCGACCGCCAGCATGCACGCGGCTGCGTCGGCGCCAACGTGACCGCTGATGATCGGAAGTCCGTAGACGCGAGCGTCCGGGTGCACGGGCAGCAGGCACCGCCGGCCCGTTTCGATCAGGCTGGTGGTCGTCCGCATCCCCGCCGCCATCTCGATCTCGGTAATCGAACGGTACGGATTCTGCCCGATCGAATAGACATTCTGACGAAAGAAGAGATCGCGCATCGTCGAATTGCCGACGACCACCACCTCGTAGATCGTCCTGGGATCGACCGGGAGCTCCTCGATCGCGTGCGTCAGGTAGCCGGCTAACGTGCGCCGGAGCAGTTTCCCCTTGTGCTCCGTGTCGAAATGAATGCGCGACATCACGTCGGACCCGCCAAATCGCTGCGGGTTCTCGAACGACGCGTCGGCGACGAGCTCGCCAGTCTCGAGGTTCATCAATCGAACCACGACCGTCGTCGTACCGAGGTCCATGGCGAGCCCGTGAATCGGGTCGGCCGATTCCCCGAAAACCTTCCCAGTGATTCGGTCGACGACGCGCGATCCTTGCCGAACGACGGCAGGATCGAGGGACACGGTCGACCCGCTCGTCGGCAGGTTCAGCGCGTGCCGCTCGATCCGCATATGGCCGCGCCGCATCGTATGGCAGTGAATCCCGCCGTCGCTCCCAACGATGCGGCACTGACACGAAAGACGAAAATTGCCCTTGAGATGCCGCTCGTGCGAGCTTCTCTGCTCGAGCATTTCCATTCCGTGTGTGATCTCGACGATGCACTCCTTGCATTTGCCTTGGGCGACGCAAGAGGTCGGAACACGGACGCCTGCCTGGGCGGCCGCCTCGAACAGCGTGGACCCCGCAGGAGCGTCGATGGATTGCCCGTTGATGGTGACTGACGGCATGCTCAGGTTGCGCCCTACCAGTCCGCCTCGGCTTCGAGCTCGGCCAGAACGGCCTGCGCGACGTCGTTCGCCGCCCCAGGCCGCAGTTGTTCCTCGCTCCACTGCCACTGCGCGAGGTAGTCGTCGGCGTTCTGCAGCCCGCGCCTGGCCGCCAGTTGGTCGATTCGCTCCATGAATCGATCGGGAAGCGCCAGCGTGACTTCGTCACGTTCGTCCTCGGCCTTGATCTGCGAGGGAACTTCCTGCCAATACAGGATCTTGTAGGTTGTGGTCAACGCTGTGAAAGCTTTCTCACCGCTGAGTGCGCAGAGCCCGCAGAAAAAGACAAGTATTGCTCTGCGGCCTCAGCGATCTCAGCGGTGAAAGGCTTTGACAAGTCACGAACATCACGAAGAAACCCGGGTGGCGGAAGCCTGTTTGGCCAGCCGCAAAAACAGATCGACCGCGGCTGAGGCGTTCTGGCCGTAGCCGTCGGCGCCGATCTCGTCGGCAAACATCTGGCTGATCGGCGCACCGCCGACCGCCATCTTGATGTGTCCCCTGCCGGCTTGTTCGAACCCGTCGATGACCGTCTTCATGTAGGTCATCGTCGTTGTCAGAAGGGCGCTCATGCCGACGATCGTTGGCTGGCACTTGTCGGCGGCGGCCATGAACTTTTCCACGCTTTGATCCACGCCGATGTCGTGCACTTCGAAGCCGGCGCCCTCCGCCATCATGCAGACGAGGTTCTTGCCGATGTCGTGCAGATCCCCGCGCACGGTTCCCATGAGGAGCACGCCCACCGCGGGTGTCCCGCCATCTTTCGCGCTCAGGAGCGGCTTGAGCACCGCCATTCCGGCTTTCATTGCGCGCGCCGCGATGAGCACCTCCGGGACGTAGAGCACGTTGTGCTTGAAGTCCTCGCCGACCACGCTCATGCCGGCAATGAGTCCTTCGGTGAGGACTTCCTGCACGGGGAGGCCCTCGGCGAGGGCATCCCGGGTCATCTGTTCCACCTCCTTGGCCTTCCCTTCGTAGAGGTGCTGATTCATCAACGCGTAATCAGGCATCCGATTCCTCTGCCCCAGGCAGTTGCGTTCGTAAGCCTCTCATTTTAAGCTTTTGTCGTCATTTGTCCATGTCGCGAACAAATGATGGCTTGCGCGTGGCCGGTGTATCCTTCCGAACCGTGATGGGCGAAATCAACAGGCGAGAGTTCATGGCCGCGGGCGCAGGCGTCGTGATCGCTGGCGCCAGCGCTGCCAGCCAGCAACCCACGCTGACGCCGCGACAAGTCGTCGAAATGATTCAGGCCAAGCTCGGCGTCCCCTGGGGGTCTGAGACCGTCGACACATTCAAGGCCGGCAATCCCGATACGACCGTTCGCGGCATCGCGACGACCGTCATGGCGACGATGTCCGTTCTCGAGCGCGCGGCGGCGGCGGAGCGGAACTTCGTCATCAGCCACGAACCGACGTTCTACGGCCATACCGACGCGACAGCGGAGCTCGAGAGCGATCCGATCTACCAGCGCAAGGCCGAACTGATCAAGAAACACGATCTCGTGGTCTGGCGCTTCCACGATCACTGGCACATGCGGCGGCCGGAACCGATGACACAGGGGTTCCTTCGGGCGATGGGCTGGGAGCAGTATCTCCAGGAATCGACTCGCATCATCACGATCCCGGAGACCACGGTCGGTGCGGCGGCACGGCGCGCAGAGGAACGGCTCGGAATCAAGGCCCTGAGGGTGATGGGCGACCCCGCGACGAAAGTGACGAGAGTCGCTTTCATGCCTGGATACGGACAGCTGCCTGCGTTGATGCGGAACCTTGCCGAGGCTGATCTGGTCTTCACCGGCGAGCAGAGGGAGTGGGAGGGCTTGTACCTATGCCCACGACGCCGTGGCATCGGGCAGAGCCAAGGGCGTGATCGTGCTCGGACACGCCGTATCAGAGGAACCGGGAATGGAGATCTGCGCCGAGTGGCTGAAGACCTTCATCACGCAGGTTCCGATTGAATTGATACGGGCGGGCGAACCCTTTTGGTAATGCTGAATGCTGAGTGCTGAATGCTGAAGTAAATTCTGAATTCTTAGTGCTGTGTCACTTGTTCAGCGACGCCGTCCAGTTGACCACGACCGTAATGGGTGAAGCGACGGTCTCCGTGGCGACGTTGACGAGGAACCGCCGGCCGTCACGGCTCGGCACGTAGTGCGTGCGGAGCGAGGTGACACCCGGGGGCACGTGAGTCTGGAACAGCGGTGCAGGGATGCCGAATGACGGACCGGCGCCGACGGGGACGGCCATCAGCGTGCGATCTCCGGAGAGGTAGTAGATCTCGCGTCCATCCGCTCGCCAGCGCGGTTCGTATCCGCCGTTCGTAGACACCGGCCATTTCCGATCGGATCGCGGAACCGTCTCGACGTAGATTTCGAACCTGCCGGACTCGTTCGACGTGTACGCAACCAGACGACCGTCCGGGGAAAAGTTACCGTGCATTTCTGAGGCCGGCGAGGAAATGAACTTCGCCGGCTTCGCGTCGCTCGTGAGCGGCATCAGCCACAAATCGTCATCGACGTAGAGAAGCTGATTTCCCCACCAGTCTGTCGGGATGAAACTGGCCGCTCGGGGCGCGTCCAGGGGCAGCACCGCGCGATCGACTCCACCGCCGGCTGCGCTCCGCTCGTAGAGATCAATGGCTCCGGTTCGATTGCTTCGAAAGGCCAGCCGGGTGCCATCAGGCGACCAGACTGCAGCGGCGGTGACGGCGCCGCCGGATGTCAGGCGAGCGCTGCTGCCGCGCGCAAGATCCGTGATCCAGATGCTGACAACGTTGGTTCGTGGATCGGCCAACGACGCCGCCAAGCGTGTCTCATCGGGAGACACGCGGAAATCCGTGTAATCGCCTTCAGGAGTGACAGGCGAGCCGAGCTGGTTTCCGCCGCGGTCGGTCCACGCCAAGCGGCCATTCTGGGCGAGGGGCGGGGCGTACGCGATGCTTCCTCTCAGAGAGGCCGACACCGCGCTCATGAAGGAGGTGCTGCGGCCGACATGGTCGGCGACGAAAAACGGTTGGCCAGTCAGCTCGAGGCTGTCTGCGTCAAACGCCTGGCCGCGGAGCGTGTCTCCTTCCACGAACAACACGTATCCTGGCTGCGCATACACCGCGCTCGTCGGGACGCGAAGCAGCAGTCTCTTCGTTTTGCCATCCAGCGACCCGACGTACACACCACTTTTGTCGCTGTTGGCAATCACGGAGTACAGAAAATGATGGCCGTCAGGCAGGAAAGATGGATTGCGATGCGTGTTCTCCTGGAGGGACGAATCGACCACCGTGACCGGCGTGAGTGTTCCGCCTGCCGCGTTCATCGAACCGATCCCCCCTACTCCGCTTGCTATGAGAATGGTCTCTCGTGCACCCCACGAGGCACCGCGGAAGTCTTTGAGGGTCTTGTTGATGACTTCCACGGTTCCGCCGCCGGCCGGAACCCTCTTCAGCATCCCGTCGGCGAAGAAGCCGATCCAGCGGCTGTCGGGAGACCAGAATGGATCCATGGCGTCCTCGGTTCCGGCTAGCGCGCGCGCGTCCACGTGATCCTGAGATCGAAGGAAGAGCATGGGTCTGGCGCCAGGCACCGCGGCACTGAACACCAAGGTACGGCCGTCAGGTGAGAGCGCAAATGAGGGAATGTTTAACGTGGTGTTGAGTCGAGCGGAGAACTCGGCTTTGTCCGGCGGAAAGACCGGGAAGCGGATCGAGTCACGAGACGATGGAGACGATGAGGTGGTCGAAGAACGCGTGGCGAAGAACAGCGTCGCCCCCAGTAACAGCGCCACCGCCGTCCATGCCGCCCACTCGCGATAGGTACGCGCCGGTGTCACTGCCGCTGTCGCCGCACCAGGATCGTTCAACGCCTCCTCAATCTGAAACCGCCCGTCGGCGATGTCGCGAAGCCGCTGCGCCGGATCTTTCTTCAGGCACCTCGCGATGAGCGACCGGATACGCTCCGGTGTGCGGTGCGGAATCGCCTGCCAATCGGGCTCGTGGCTGAGTGTCGCCGCGACGGTGTCCGTCACGGTCTCGCCCATAAACGGCCTCCTGGCCGTCAGCATCTCGTAGAGCACGCAGCCGAACGCCCAGATGTCGGTCCGCTCGTCCACAGCTTTGCCACGCGCCTGTTCGGGTGACATGTACGAGGGCGTCCCCAGGATGACACCGGTGATCGTGGGCGAGGGACTCAATGCGGTTGTTGGCTCCGCCAGGATGCTTGGAACTCCCGTCGCCTCGAGCGACTTCGCGAGCCCAAAATCCAATATCTTCACGGTGCCATCGGGCCGCAGTTTGATATTCGCCGGTTTGAGATCCCGGTGGATGATGCCCTTCTCATGCGCGGCTTCGAGCGCCTCGGCGATCTGGCGCGCGATCGGCAGCGCTTCATCGAGCGGGATGGTGCCCTCCGTCAGACGATCCGCCAGCGTGGGTCCCTCGACCAGTTCCAGCACGAGCGCCGTCAGGTCGCCGGCTTCTTCGAGACCGTAGAGGGCCGCGATATGCGGGTGATTCAGCGTAGCCAGGAGTTCCGCTTCTCGTCGAAAGCGCACGCACCGGTCGGTATCGCGGGCGAACGCCTCCGGCAGGACTTTAACTGCAACGTCTCGTTTCAATCGGGTATCGCGCCCGCGATACACCTCGCCCATCCCGCCAGCGCCGAGGGGCGCGACGATTTCGTACGGACCGAGTCGAGTGCCCGCAGCAAGAACCATTTACGAACCTAGCGAGGCCGGGTGGCGCTCATTGTATGGTCGTACGGAGCAAAGCGCGACAGGCTCCCGCCGTTGCCCGCGTGCCGGGTATTCACTTCAGCATTCAGCACTCAGCGTTCAGCATTTACTTGACCCGTCGTTTACTGAAACCCTGGAAGTAGCGAATCGCCTCGTCGCTCCACTTCGTGGCATCGGCGACTTGAACGGCGAGGCTGTCGGCAACCTCCTTGTGGCGCTGCGGATCGATTCGGCCAGACAGCGATTGCCACGTCGCTTGCATCGCTACGGCCTGCCTCGCGCCCTCTTGGTATTTCTCACACAAGCCGTCCCATAGGGTCTGTCCTGACTTCAGCTTGTAGTCCCACGCGCAGCGGTGGAACCACAGCAGGAATATCTCGGGACACGTCGCGAGGCTGTCGAACATGTCGCGCACCGGCGGAAAGTACTGACCGACAGCCTGGTCGCCTTTCATGGTGCGGTCAAAGCCGATGCCGTCCGCGGACGCCTGATGATAGTAAGTGGCCGTCCAGTCGGCGCGCGGCGCTTTGGCGTTATGTGGCATCGGCGCGTAGTGATTTCCGCCGATCAGGTGGTGCAGCCCGAGAGGCATCGTGTAGTTCACGAACGCCTCGCGCGAGCCCATCATCAACGCGCGGATCGTCTCGACGGTCGCCGCGTCGTTGGTGAAGGTCAGGCGCGTCCACTCGTCGGCGACCTGCTGGGCCGACAATTCAGGATTCCACGCCAGCCGGCCGGAGGCGTACCAGTTGGCTTGCGAGAAATGATGCCCGCACCAGTTGCGGTCGAGTCCGGGGTTGAGCACCGAGACCATGCCCGTGACACGCTGCGGAATCACCGCGCCTTCGATCACCTTGCCGACGGTCGAGCCCTGCCCCTTCGCGTAAGTATCAGCATCGAGGAACTCCTCCCACATCGTCCCGAGGTAGACGAGGTGCTTCGCCTGCCCGAGGTACTCCTGAGTCGCCTGAATCTCGGCGATGATCGGCGTCTTGTTCAGGGCGCCAAACAACGGATGGAAGGGTTCGCGCGGCATGAAGTCGATCGCGCCGTTCTTGACCTGGATGAGAACGTTTGGCCGGAACTGTCCATCGAGCTTCGTGAACTCGATGTAGGCGCGCTTGGCGCGATCCGGATCCACGTCTTCGTCGTAAATGAACGCGCGCCAAATGACGTTCCCGCCGTGACCGGCGACTGCATCGGCTAGGCAGTTGGCGCCCTCGGCGTGATTGCGGCCGTAGTCCTTGGGTCCCGGCTGCCCTTCGGAGTTCGCCTTGACGAGAAACCCGCCAAAATCTGGAATGAGCTTGTAGATCTCGTCGGCCTTGGTCTTCCACCAGGCGGCCACGCCCGGATCCAGTGGATCGGCGGTCTTCAGACCACCGAGACGTATCGGAGCCGCGAAGTTCGCCGACAGGTACATGCGGAGGCCGTACAGGCCGCCAGAGATCGGCGAGCGCGGCCACTTTGGCCAGGTAATCTGGCGTCAGGACGAGCACGTTGGCGTTGACGCTGTTGATGACCGTGCCATTGATGCCGATCGAGGCGTTCGCGCGCGCGTAGTCGACGTAACGCGGGCTGATCGTGTCCGGCGAGCTCGTTCCACTGCCACAGCGAGCGGCCGGCATAGCCGCGCTCGATCGAGCCGTCCATGTTGTCCCAGTGGTTGATCATCCGGAGCTGCACCTTCGGCCGCTCCGTGATGTCCAGTCGACCAGTCGACTGCCCGGTCTGCAGCAGCCGCAGGAAATGATAGGCGCCGTAGAGCGCGCCGATCTCGCCGGCCGAGGCGATGGCGATGCCATTGCGCTTGCCAATGAGGGTGGTCCGGATGACGAATCCTTCTGGCCCAGCCTTGTCGAGGTCGGCGGCCCATCCGAGGCCGCGAATCAATTCCGAGTTCGTCGGTGTGCCAACAGCCACGTCCCCCGGGCGCGGGCCTTCACGGGTCAGCGGACTACCAACGATGGACGCAATCGCCGCGGTCATCTCGTCGCGAATGATGCGAGACGTCGGTGAATCCCCCTGAACGACGACGCTCCCGAATTGTCGGAAATACTGGCGTCGAACCGCATCGCTCGGCGGCGCGAATCGCAGCCACAGCTTGTAACCATCCTCGCTTGCCAGCGCGGGCGATTGAGCGGCTGTCGCAGCCAGGCCCAGGACCGGCGCCTGAGACGCGTAGACACCTGCCGCGAGGCCGGTCGCTACGAATTCCCGCCTGCTCGCTTTCATGCGTCCGGCCTTTCGATGCGTGGGCGAAACCCGCGCTCCTGATAGTCAAAGTAGTCGAAGTCCGCGGGCATCGCAGATCCTGCAAGATCCTGACAGGCGACGCCGACAAATGCGCCGGTAAAGTTCGGCTGACCCGGCGCGGTGGCCTCGTCTGAGAGGATGCTCGCATCGAATACCTGTGGCAGCCAGTGCCACTCCGCACCTTCGACCTGGTAGCCGAAGCGCAAGCGCTCGTAATCCACCTCGACCTTGAGATGCACGCGCCTGCCGGACGGTAGCGCTACTGGAGGCGTGAAGACATCGGATTGGACTTGATCGGGCACGCAGGTCATCACTCGAAGGTGCTTACCAACGCTTTCGTCATGCGAGATGTAGAGATAGTGAAACTTCGAGCTGTTGTAGTAGCAGACGAGACCCGCCATCTGCTGAAAATGTCGAGGCTCGACCTCGACCACCGTGCCGGCGCTGAAACAATGGGACTGCTGGCGACGCGCAACGAGCGCCTGCCGAAAGAGGCTCCCGATCGTCTCACGACCGTAGAGGCGCAAGTGACCCGTGCGGGCGCGAAGGCTGAAGAGTTCATCTGGCCAGGGAGATCGCAGCCACTGAAACTGCATGGGCAGCTCGGTGCCGTCGAAGTCTTCCCGGATGTGGCTGGGCCCATACGATTGCGATGGCAGCGCGGGTGCCACCGCCTCCACCTGCGGAATTCCCTCCCCGTCGGTCGTTCTCAGCCAACCATCGTCTGACCAGACCATTTGCTGTAATGCCGTTTCCCGGCCGAGCGTGCACCGACCGCGGTTCCGGAGAGGCCGGCCGCACAGGTAGACCATGTAGGTCTCCCCTGTCTGCGTCTCGACGAGATCCGCATGCCCGGCGCGCTGGAGCTCGACGTCTGGGCGATCGCGTGCGGTGAGGATGTAGGTGTCGGGGTGGAGTTCGTACGGACCAAGCAACTGACGCGACCGCGCCATGGTGACGGCGTGGCCCCAGCCTGTGCCACCCTCGGCGGTAATCAAATAGTAGAAGCCGTTGCGCTTGTACAAGTGCGGAGCTTCGGTGAACCCAATCGCCGTGCCTTGAAAGATCAGGTGTCGCTCGCCGATCAACGTGTGCGACGCGGTCGAGTACTCCTGCAGAACGATCCCGGCGAATCGGTTCTGACTCGGTCGGTGATCCCACAACATGTTGAGCAGATACTTGCGGCCGTCGTCGTCGTGGAAGAGCGACGGGTCGAAACCACTGCTGTTCAAGTAGGTCGGGTCTGACCAGTCGCCGTCGATTCGCGGGCTCGTAACGAGGTAGTTATGAAAATCACGAAGCGACGCTCCCGCGGCGCCCGCCTGCGACGTTCGGCCGTAGCGCTTCACGTCGGTGTAGACGAGATGATACAGACCGTCGGCATACGTCAGGCACGGCGCCCAGATTCCGCACGAGTCGGGATCGCCGAGCATGTTCAACTGGCTCGCGCGCTTCAGTGGCCGTGTCAGCAGGCGCCAGTGCATCAGATCGCGAGAGTGGTGAATCTGCACGCCAGGAAACCACTCGAAGGTGGACGTCGCGATGTAGTAGTCGTCGCCGACTCGCACGATCGACGGATCGGGATTGAAGCCGGGGAGAATAGG
Source organism: uncultured Acidobacteriota bacterium (assembly GCA_963773005.1). GTDB lineage: Bacteria > Acidobacteriota > Vicinamibacteria > Vicinamibacterales > 2-12-FULL-66-21 > DATBJJ01. The sequence continues at coordinate 246,458 of CAVYZR010000003.1, read as the reverse complement.
ATTGCGAATTCGGAGGGCGTCCTGTGCCATGACACGAGAACCTATCTCATATACCCGGTCCGTGTTGTCCGTGTGATCCGTGGCTCTACGCCGGCGACGCGGCGGAGCCCGGCTCCGGACCAACGCGTCGCGGCTCCTGAACAAGCGTCCACAGCAGCACGGCGCCAAGGAGATCGAGCGCGGCGAGGCCGATGAAGAACGGCGAGTAGCCGATCCTCGAGACCAGCGTGCCGATGAGCAGCGAAAACAACAGCACGCCCGCGTTGCCGCACGTACCGGCCATTCCAGCGACCGTAGCGACTTCGTTTCGCTTGAAGAGATCCGACGACATGGTGATGACGGTGACCGACAGCGTTTGATGCGCGAAGCCGGCAAGGCTGAGGAGCGCGATGGCCACGTAGGGGCTCTCGACGAAACCCACGAACGCGACGCCGACCATCAGTAACGCACCCACCGTGAACGCGCTTCGCCGCGCATTGATCAGGCTCATGCCGAAGCGCTTCTGAAGCGCGAGGCTGATGGTTCCTCCCGTCAGGCATCCGACATCGGCGGCAAGGAACGGCAGCCACGCGAAGAGCGCGATCTGTTTCAAATCGAAATGGCGAACCGACGTCAGGTAGAGCGGCAGCCAGAAAGTCAGCGTGCCCCAGGTCGGGTCTGCGAGGAAGCGCGGCAGAGCGATGCCCCAGAAGTTGCGCTGTGCCAGAATCCCGCCAATCGATGGACGTCTGCCGTCACCTTGAAGGTATTGCTCTTGACCGGCAAGGATATGCTGGCGTTCCTCATCCGAAAGGGCTGGATGTTTCGCGGGCGGATGGTAGAACCATAGCCAGAGCGCTACCCAGATCAGCCCGAGCGCCCCGGTCAGTACAAACGCCGACTGCCAGTTGTAGGACAGGATTGCCCAGGCCACGAGCGGCGGCGCGAGCATCGAGCCGAACGATGCGCCGATGTTGAACACGCCGCCGGCAAGGCCACGTTCCCGCGCCGGAAACCACTCGGATGTGGCCTTCATCCCCGCGGGATTCGCCGACCCCTCGGCGAGTCCGAGGAGTCCGCGCAGCCAGAAGAGCGCGGTCCAGCTGCCGGCCAAGCCATGCGCCATGCTGATGAGCGACCAGGCAACGGCAAAAATGGCGAACCCGAGCTTGAGGCCAATGACGTCCATCACATAGCCGCAAATGGGCTGCAGCATGATGGCGCCCTGAAACGCGCCGAGAATCCACGAGTACTGCTGTGTGGAGATGTGCAGGTCCGCAAGGACTGTGGGCGCGGCAACCGACAGCGTGCTGCGCGTCAGGTAATTGATGATCGCGCCCAGCATCAGCAGGCTGATCATCCACCAGCGAAGGCCCCGGATGCCGCGCATCATGAGCGGCTGTTGAAGGTTTCCAGCGCCTCGAGCATGGCCAGCACGTTTTCGCGCGGCATGCCCGGGCTGACCCCGCCGCCGACCGAAAGGATGATCCCTTCCCCGCCGGCTCCTTCCAGGACGTCGAGCGTTGCGGCGCGGACTTCGGCGGGCGTCCCGCGCACGGCAATCTCGAGCGGGTTGACGTTGCCCATCAGGCACATCCGCTTCCCGACTCGCGCCTTGACCTCGCGAATGTCTTTCTGCTTCCCCCAGTTGAGCACGTTGAAGCCGGCGTCCGGCAGATGGTCCAGACAGGCGTCGACCTCGGCGTCGTTGTGATACACCTTGACCCAGTCGTCCGGGAACGCATCGCAGATGCGCTTCAAGTAGGGGTGGGCGAACTCCTGGTAGTGCTCTTCGTTGATGAACCCCACGATGTCGTCGAGGATGAATATTCCTTCGACCGTGTCGCCCATCACCTTGTGCTGAGCCTTGAGCCAATCGATGATGACGCGCGTGCACAGATCGATGAGCTTGTGACACCCCTCCGGGTTCTCGACCAGCTCGATCATCAGGTTGGTCGTACTTCGGACGAAGCCCGCCGTGCAGAGCGGCCCGCGCGACGTCACCATCGGCAGGATGTAGCCATGATCGAGGATGCGCTGCCGGTGCATCCCGATCCGGTGGAGCGTCATGGCGGCGAAGGCGTCGGCCTCCACTTCGTACTCAGGAAACTGATCGATGTCCTCGAGCCGGTAGAGCGTGTGGTATTCGCTCGGGGTGTTGTCCTGCCAGAACTTGATCTTGGCGCCGAGCACTGAGGGCTCAGCGGCCATGCCGTACTCCATCCACCAGGACGGAACCATGATGATGTCGGGGTATTCCCGCATGATCTTCAAGTTCGACTGGAACCAGAGCTCGGGATCGAGGTAGTAATCCATGTGCTTGATGCCGAGATAGCCCGGTATCCACGGGCTGTCGACGATCAAGGCCATCGGTACCTTGTCGAGCTTTTCGAGCCGAGCCGCCCTTTTGAATGTGTCCCACTGTTCCGGTCGCATGAACCTTCCTTCAGCCTCGGGCGATGCACGAAACGCCCGGTCGATATTATATTGTTGCAGCCTCGAACAAGATGGCCGCGAAGGGTACTACGAATGCGCTCGAGTTCCAATCAGTTCGACAGTGACGACCCGGCACTCTTCGACGTGGTCTCCCGCGCGCCGGGCCCCACCGGCGCGTTGCCGCTCACCGAGGAGATGCTGCGCTCCAGGCCGTCAGGCGACATCTTCGGCTGGACGCAAAACGCCGGCATGGGGTGGGAGCCCTCGGCGATTGGCGGCGCGGAGTTCCTGATCCTTTCGACGCACGGTGGCATTCGCGCTCCCGACGGAACGCCGATCGCACTTGGCTACCATACCGGCCACTGGGAGGTCGGCCTGCTGATGGAAGCTGCCGCCCGGGAGTTCAAGGGCGCCGGCGCTGTTCCTTTCGCGGCCGCTTGCACGGATCCCTGCGATGGCCGTTCGCAGGGCACTCCGGCGATGTTCGACAGCCTCGCCTACCGAAACGATGCGGCGACGATCTTCCGCCGCCTGATTCGATCGCTCCCAACCCGGGCGGGTGTCCTCGGCGTCGCCACATGCGACAAGGGTCTCCCGGCCATGATGATGGCGCTCGCGGCGACGCACGACCTTCCCTGCGTTCTCGTCCCCGGCGGCGTGACGCTGCTCCCGGTCGAAGGCGACGATGCCGGCCGCGTGCAGACCATTGGTGTGCGATTCGTTCATGGCGAGCTTTCGCTCGAACAAGCGTCAGAACTCGGGTGTCGCGCATGCGCGTCGCCGGGCGGCGGCTGTCAGTTCCTCGGCACCGCTGCCACCGCGCAGGTCATCGGTGAAGCGCTCGGCCTGTCGCTCGGCCACTCCGCGCTCGCGCCCTCGGGTCACCCGATCTGGCTCGACATGGCACGACGGTCGGCCAGGGCGCTCATGGAGCTCGATCGAAGGGGTGTGACGACGCGGGATCTGCTTACCGATGCAGCGATCCAGAACGCCATGGTGACGCACGCGGCCTTCGGCGGGTCGACGAACCTCATCCTCCACCTCCCGGCTATCGCTCACGCGGCAGGGTTGCGCCGGCCGACCGCCCGCGACTGGACCGACATCAACCGGCGCGTCCCGCGGATCGTCGACGCACTGCCAAACGGACCTCGACACCATCCGACGATTCAGGTGTTTCTCGCCGGTGGCGTCCCCGAGGTCATGCTTCACCTGCGGCGCGCCGGTCTGCTCGAGACCCAGGCCCTGACGGTCAGCGGCACCACGCTCGGCGATCAGCTTGACGCCTGGGAAGCCTCAGAGCGCCGGCAGCGACTCCGCGCCGTACTGCGCTCGCGCGATGGCGTCGATCCCGACGACGTGATTCTGTCGCCGGAGATCGCCGCGAAGCGAGGGCTGACGTCGACGGTGTGCTTCCCAGCTGGCAACATCGCGCCCGAGGGAGCCGTGATCAAAAGCACCGCGATCGATCCGTCGGTTCTCTCGGAGGACGGCGTCTACCGGTTCACAGGACCAGCCAAGGTGTTCTTGACCGAGCCATCGGCGATGGCTGCAATCAAGAACGGGGGGATTCAGCCTGGTGACGTCCTCGTACTCATTTGCCGAGGCCCGATGGGCGCGGGGATGGAAGAGACCTATCAGCTTACGTCGGCTCTGCGGTACCTACCCTTCGGCAAGCGCGTCGCGATCCTCACCGACGCGCGCTTCAGCGGCGTGTCAACTGGCGCGTGCATCGGTCACGTGTCGCCGGAAGCGCTCGCCGGGGGGCCGATCGGCCGGCTGCGCGACGGCGACATGATCCAAATCATGGTCGATCGGGCGAAGCTCGAGGGAACGGTCGATCTCGTCGGTGAAGACGGAGTCTTCGTCGGCGTCGAAGCCGGCGCGCGACTGCTCCAGGCTCGGGCCGCAAGACCGGACCTCGCCGCGGATCCGCTGCTTCCAGACGACACGCGGCTGTGGGCGGCCCTGCAAGACGTCAGTGGCGGAACCTGGGGCGGGGCCGTTTTCGATATCGACGCGATCCTCAAAGTGCTGGCCGCCGGCAAGAAGGCTCTCGAGACTCTCAAATGACAGAAGGTACAAAGAACACCCCGAGCCGGGAGATGTCGACCTGGCTCAGCGCCGCGCGATGTCTGCCTGACGATCACGACAGAGCCGAGCTCGTCGGCCGCGTCTGGTGGCCGAGAGCGCAAGGGCCCACGCTCGTACGCATCCAGGGCGGAGGCGTTTACGACTTGTCGGCCGTCGCCGCGACCGCGAGCCAGTTGCTGAATCTGGAGGATCCGGTCGCGGCAATACGTCGCGCCGGCCCACTGCCGCTGCTGGGGTCTCTTGTTGAAGTGCTGGCCAATTCCAGTCCAGACACGAGGCAAGGCGACATTCCCTGGCTCTTGGCGCCATGCGACCTCCAGGCCATCAAGGCAAGCGGTGTCACGTTTGTCGCGAGCCTCCTCGAGCGCATCATCGAGGAGCAGGCGCGCGGCGACGCCGGGAAGGCGCAAGGCCTGCGGACGTCGATTACCGCGGTTATCGGCACAAACCTGCAGCAGGTACGTCCCGGTTCGGACGAAGCGCGCCGTCTCAAGGTCGTGCTGATTGAGCAGGGCGTGTGGTCCCAGTACCTGGAGGTTGGCATCGGACCTGACGCCGAGATCTTCTCGAAAGGTCAGCCGATGTCAGCGGTGGGCACCGGCGCGGATGTCGGCATCCACCCGAAGTCGGAGTGGAACAATCCGGAACCCGAGATCGTTCTGGCCGTCAGCCACACTGGACAAGTCGTCGGCGCGACACTGGGAAACGATGTCAACCTGCGCGACTTCGAGGGCCGCAGCGCTCTGCTCCTGGGCAAGGCGAAAGACAACAACGCGTCGTGCGCGATCGGTCCGTTCATCCGGCTCTGTGACGAGCACTTCAGCATGGACGATGTCCGCCAGGCGGATCTCGCGCTCCACGTGCAGGGGCCGGACGGGTTCGCCTTCACAGGACGCAGTTCGATGTCGCAAATCAGCCGTGACCCGCTGGAGATCGTCGGACACACCATCGGTCCCAACCACCAGTACCCTGACGGGCTCATGCTGTTTCTCGGCACCATGTTCGCGCCGACACTCGATCGATTCGCTCCGGGCAAGGGCTTCACCCACGTCGTCGGCGACACGGTCACGGTCACGACGCCGCGGCTTGGAGCGCTCGTCAACCGTGTGAGTCACAGCGACAAGATTGCGCCGTGGACCTTCGGCACCGTGGCATTGATGAAGAACCTCGCGCGGCGGGGGTTGCTGTAAGGCCGGGCCCTTATCGCGCGCCAAAAAGCCTTCCACCGCTGAAGACGCAGAGGCCGCAGAGCAAGACCTAGCCTTCTCTGCGCACACTGTGAACGCTTCCCAGTGGCAACGCATAGCTCGATCGTCACGGTTCCAGGGTTCTCAACAAGAGTTCAGGAGGTCAGGAGCTAATCCGCTTTTCTCCTGATCTCTTGATCTCCTGTTCTAGTCTGGCACCGAGACATCTTCGAAATCAGGACCCCAGCTCCGGCCTGTTCCTGAACTGCTCGAGCGCTTCCGGGTTGGCGAGGGCGTCCATGTTCCGGGCGTCGCGTCCATGGACAACATCGCGTACGGCCAGCTCGACCAGCTTGCCGCTCCTGGTTCGTGGAATGTCGGTGACCTGGACAATCCGCGCGGGCACGTGTCGTGGCGAGGTGTTGGCTCGGATCTGTTTGCGGATTCGGTCTTCGAGGTCGGGTCCGAGGCCGATGCCGTCGCGCAGCCGCACGAACAGCACCACCCGCTCATCGCCGTCCCACTGCTGGCCGACGACCAGGCTTTCGACGATCTCGTCGAGTTGCTCGACCTGCCGATAGATTTCAGCCGTGCCGATGCGCACGCCACCGGGATTGAGGACAGCGTCCGATCGCCCATAGATAATCAGGCCGTCGTGCGCAGTCAGCTCGACGTAGTCGCCGTGACACCAGACGCCGGGGAATCGTTCGAAGTACGCCGCACGATATTTTCGGTCGTCGGGATCGTTCCAGAAACCGACCGGCATCGACGGGAAGGGCGCCGTGCAGACCAGTTCGCCCTTTTGACCCCGGACCGGGCGGCCGGACTCGTCGAACACTTCGACGTTCATCGCCAGCGCCCGGGTTTGAATCTCGCCGCGCCAGACGCTTCCATTGGGATTCCCGCCTGCGAAGAGACCGACGATGTCGGTGCCGCCGGAGATTGAGGCGAGGTGGACGTCGCGCTTGATGCGTTCGTAGACGAAATCGAAGCTCTCTGGCAGGAGGGGCGATCCGGTCGAGGTGATCGTTCGCACGGTGTCCAGCCGGTGCGACTGCATCGGGACGAGGCCGGCCTTGGCCACCGCATCGATGTACTTGGCCGAAGTGCCGAAGAGCGTCACGCCCGTCTCATCCGCCAGATCGAACAGCACATTGCCATCCGGGTAGAAGGGCGAGCCGTCGTAGAGCACGAGCGTGGCGCCGGACGCCAGCGCCGAGATCAGCCAGTTCCACATCATCCAGCCGCACGTCGTGAAGTAGAAGACGCGATCGCCGGCGCGGATGTCGCAATGAAGCTGGTGTTCTTTGAGATGCTGAATGAGCGTTCCACCGGCTCCGTGCACGATGCATTTCGGAACGCCGGTGGTTCCAGATGAATACAGGATGTAGAGCGGATGGTTGAAAGGCAATGGCTCGAACTCGGGATCAGAATCAGCGCCCGCCGACAGAAAGTCATCCCAGGTTACGAGATCGCGAATGGCCGCCGTCTCGCCGCTTTGCAGATAGCGAACCAGTACGGTCCGCTGGATCGACGGCAGCGCGCGAACGACTTCGGCGATTCGCGGACAGCAGTCATGGCGCTTTCCGCCGTATGCATATCCATCTGCGGCAACGAGTATCTTCGGCGCGATCTGTCCGAATCGGTCGAGAACACCCTGCGCGCCGAAGTCAGGCGAGCTCGACGACCACACCGCTCCGATCGCTGCCGCCGCGAGCGCGGCGATAATTGTTTCGGGCAGATTCGGCAGGTAGCCAGCGACACGGTCCCCACGATGCACGCCTTCACGGCGGAGGCCGGCCGCGAACGCCCCAACCGCGCGATAAAGCTCGCCGCGCGTCATCGAACGAGCGGGCCGATCCTCACCTTTGAAGATGACGGCGATGTCGTTGCCGGCGTCGCGGAGCAAATTGGACGCAAAGTTGAGCGCGGCGTCGGGAAAGAACTTCGCGCCGGGCATCCGATCGAGGTGTTCGGCAACGCGATGCCCTTTCGTGCCACGCACGGTGCCGAAGTCCCACATCAGAGACCAGAAGTCCTCCGGACGCGAGATCGAGAACTCGTAAAGACCGGCGTAGTCGCCGGTCTTGATTGCGTAGCGAATCCGAGCGGCCTGCATGAACGCCGTCAGCCTGGTCCCTGCAACGCGGTCCGGCGATGGCGTCCACAGCGGCGTGTCCATGCGCCATTCTAGTCTTCCCTTGTACGAAACATCCGGCTGCAGCCGATCACTTGATGGTCCGGGGAAGTGCGCAAGGATGTGCTGTAGAGCCTTTCACCGCGGAGTGCGCAGAAGACGCAGAGCATCTGTTCAAAGCTCTGCGCTCTCGGCGTCCTTTGCGGTGAGAGGCTTTTGGAACAGTTCGCGATTAGAAGGAGCTGGGCGGGGCGGCGAGTAACGGTACTGCTCCGTCTTGAAAACAGTGAAGCCGCGATCGAGGTAGTTCTGGATCGCGAATGGATGATCGAGGCTGCAGGTGTGGAGCCAGACCCGGTGCGCGCCGGCGGCCCAGGCACGATCGACCGCCTCGGTGAGAAGGTAGCCGCCGAGACCACGTCCGATGAACTCGGGAAAAAGTCCGAAGTAAGCAATCTCAACACTCGACGCGGTGGTCGCCGCGTCGCGACGGAGTTCGAAGTAACCGGCAACGGTGCCGCCGACCGTCAGTATCCAGAGCGATACCGCCGGATCCGCCAGGTAGGCGCGAATGTCATCGTCAGTCCAGGGCAGTCGATCGACCCAATGGTAGGCCTCGCCCACCATCGAATACAGGTGGCGCCAGAACCCGGGTTCGCACGGCTCGCGGCGGAGCACTCGCACGTCGCCGTCCGGCACGCCGCACGGGCGCAGCGCGCCGCGGTCGGTCAATTCGAGGTAGGTGCGGGTCGCGGTGGCCTGCCCGGTCGTCATGATTCGCTGCCGTCGCTGCCTTCGGACTGATCGAGCTGCAGCTTCCACGCGGCAGCCGCATCGAATACCTGCTGCAGCTCCTGGCCGACCGTCAGATCAGCCTTCAGGCGCTGGAGCACCACGGTCAGATCGTCGATCGCCGCGCCGACCGCGTCGACGTTGGTCGCGGTGACGTCGCGCCATGTGCCGGCCGGACTGGACGCGAGTCGAGTCGTGTCGCGCAGGCCCATGCCGGCGAGATTCAGCCCTTCTGGGCCGACGCGCTCCCCCACGACCTGCATCAGGGCACTGACGGCGAGCTGCGGTAGATGGCTCAGATACGCCATCAGCCGATCGTGCGCGATCGGATCCATGACTCTCGGCACTGCACCGACGGCGACGGCCAGAGCGCTCAGTTGCCCCACCTCGGCGGCGTCGCGATCGGGCGCGGTCGGCGTGAGAATCCAAGGCCTGCCGCGGAAGAGGTCCGGCCGTGCCGACGCGATCCCGCCGGTCGCGGCTCCGGCAAGTGGGTGACCGCCGATGAAGCGCAGCCGGTGAGGCAAGTGCTGCGCTGCCTCGACCATCGCGCGCTTGGTGCTCCCGACATCGGTGACGACCGCTTTGCCGCGGACGCGCTTCACCAGCTCGCGAATCACGTCCATGTTCTGCCGGACCGGCGCCGCGAGCACGATCAGATCGGCGCCACTGGCCAGGCCGAGATCGTGGCCGCCAGCATCGGCCGCCTTACGGTTGATCGCCGTGTCGACGACCTGGCTTCGATCGATCGCGATGATACGGCACGACGGCCAGGCCTCGCGCAGCGCGAGCCCAACTGATCCCCCGATCAGCCCACAGCCGACGATAGCTACTTGTTGAAACACAATGCTGAATGTTGAGTGCTGAATGCTGAAGTGAATGCTGAATCACTTCAGCATTCAGCACTCAGCATTCAGAATTGCTAGTTTCCCCAGCCCCGCCGGGTCACCGGCTCGAGGCAGATGCTGCGGCCAATAGCGGGCGCGATGATTCGGAGTTCCGCCATCAGCCGGTCGAACTGTGCCGGGAACAACGACTGCGCGCCGTCGCTGAGGGCGTGATCCGGGTCATTGTGCACTTCGATGATCAGCCCGTCGGCGCCGGCGGCCACAGCGGCGCGCGCCATCGAGTTGACCTTGTCGCGACGGCCGGTCCCGTGGCTGGGATCGGCGAGCACGGGCAGGTGCGACAACTGCTGCACGACCGGGATCGCGGAGATGTCGAGCGTGTTTCGCGTGTAGCTCTCGAAGGTCCGGATACCGCGCTCACACAGCATGACATTCATGTTGCCGCCAGCGAGGATGTACTCGGCCGAGAGCAGCCACTCTTCGATCGTCGCCGAGATGCCGCGCTTCAGCAGGACCGGCGTGCGCGCGCGCCCGAGCTCGCGCAGAAGCGTGTAGTTCTGCATGTTGCGCGCGCCGACCTGGAGGATGTGCGCGTAGCGCTCGATCAACTCGAGCTGGCTGATGTCCATCACCTCCGAGACGAGCTTGAGGTTGTGCCGGTCGGCGGCGCCGCGCAGCATCTTGAGGCCTTCTTCACCGAGACCCTGGAAGCTGTACGGCGAGCTGCGCGGCTTGAAGGCGCCGCCGCGCAGAACCTTGGCGCCGGCATTCTTGACGGCGGCCGTGGTCGCCTCGACCTGTTCCTCGGTCTCCGCGGAGCACGGTCCGGCCATGACGATCACTTCATCGCCGCCGATCCGCAGGTCGCCGATCGTGATGACGGTGTTCTCGGGCCGGAAGCTTCGGCTGGCGAGCTTGTAGGGCTCGGTGATGCGGTGTACTTCCTGGACGCCGTCCATCACCTCGATCAGCGCTGAATCGAACTGCCGGTTGCCCCCCACTGCCCCAATCACGGTCTTCAGAGCACCGGTCGAGCGGTGCACGTCGAATCCCATCTCCACGAGCTGCGCAATCACGCGCTGGACCTGCTCGTCGTTCGCGCGTTCCTTCATGACGACAACCATAAGATCCTCGATTGTTTCATAGTTAACCGAGGGGCTTCGCCCCTCGGACTCCCCTACACGCGCTCTCGCGCGCCGCTGACGACGGCGCGCTCCGATCGCGTGGCTCACTTGCTCCGCTCGTTCGCGCCAGTATTGAGATAGCCTCTAGAACCATCTCAGACCGAGCCGCGTTGACCGCGTGATCGGTCGCACTATCGGGGCACGTCCGAATCCGCGCCCTGGTGATCGCCCGCTGTGTCCGCAATTCGTTCGAGGCGCCTGGCCTCGTCGATAATCCGCTCGAATAACCGCCGCACCGCTCCATCGTCGAGCGGTCCGGGGTTGATCTTCTGGACGTGGCCGAGCACGTCGGCTTCTCGCGACGGCTGATAAATCGGCAGCCCGGCGTGTTTTTTCACGCGGCCAATCTCGAGCGCGCACGCCGCCCGAGTGTTCAGCAGGCGCACCAGCGCTTCATCGAGCGCGTCGATCTTCTTCCGCAACTCGGCGAGACCGTCGATCACAGACTCTTCTTCAGCCACTGCACATACTCGCTTGCCTGCGCGCACACGTTCGACGACGCGGCGTGCTCGGCGACGACGTTGACGAGGGCACTGCCGACGACGGCCGCGTCGGCGACGCGGCATGCTTCAGCGACCTGTTCCGGGTTCGCGATGCCAAACCCCAGCGCCACCGGCAAATCGGCGCAGGCTCGGACCCGGGCCATCAGTGTCCCCACGTCCTCGGGAAGGCGGTCGCGCGCTCCAGTAACCCCCAGGCGCGAGATCACGTAGAGGAAACCGGCGCCGAGCGCTGCCGACTTCCGAATCCGTTCGTCGCTGGTCGTCGGACTGATCAGAAAAATCGGATCGAGACCGGCGTCGACGAGCGGCGCTCGAAGCGGCGCGGCCTCCTCGATCGGATAGTCGAGGATGAGCACACCGTCGACGCCCGCGTCAGCCGCCGTCCTGGCAAACACCACCGGATCCATGCGGACGACCGGATTCGCATAGGTGAAAAGAACGATCGGCGTATCGACATCGGCGCGCACCCGTCGAACGATCTCGAGCGCGCCGCGAAGCGACATGCCGCCGGCCAGGGCTCGCTCGCTGGCCCGTTGAATGACAGGCCCATCGGCCAATGGATCCGAGAACGGCACGCCGACTTCGAGGACATCGGCGCCGGCGCGCGCCACCGCGACGAGCAGCGCCGCCGAGCGATCGGCGTCGGGATCGCCGGCGGTGAGGTAGGTTACGAGGCCACCACGACCGCCATCCCGAATCCGTGAAAACGTGCCGGCCAGGCGCGACATCAGCAGGACCCGGCTTTCTCAGGAGCCGCATCGGAGGCGACGGCGAGTCTTTTCTGCACGCTCATCACGTCCTTGTCTCCGCGTCCGGACAGGTTGATGAGCACGACCTCCTCAGGCCCCAGCCATTGGGCAATCTTGATGGCGTGGGCGACGGCGTGCGCCGATTCGAGCGCGGGAATGATCCCCTCTTCTCGCGCCAGCCTCTGGAACGCCTCAAACGCGTCGTCGTCGCCGATCCACGCGTACTCGGCGCGGCGCGAGTCGTGGAGCCAGGCGTGCTCTGGGCCCACTGCCGCGTAGTCGAGTCCGGCCGAGATCGAATGGGTCAGCTCGATGTTCCCGTTCTCGTCCTGCAGGACATAAGTTCGCGTGCCCTGGAGGACGCCGGAGCTACCGCCCGCAAAGCGCGCGGCGTGCTGTCCAGGCGTGATGCCGTAACCGCCGGCTTCAACGCCGATCAACCGTACCTCTGTGTCGGCGATAAAAGCGTCGAAGATCCCCATCGCGTTGCTGCCGCCGCCGACGCAGGCGACGATGACATCGGGCGCCCGGCCGAGCATTTCCTGACACTGCTGTCGGGCCTCCTGGCCGATGACCGACTGGAACTCTCGAACCATGAGCGGATATGGATGAGGGCCCAGTACAGAGCCGAGGAGATAGTAGCTGTCGGCGACGGTGGCGACCCAGTCGCGCATCGCCTCGTTGATCGCGTCCTTCAGCGTGCGGCTGCCGCCGTCGACCTTGCGAACGGTCGCGCCGAGCAGTTCCATGCGGAAGACGTTGAGCGCCTGGCGCTCCATGTCGTCGGCGCCCATGTAGACATCGCACGCCAGGCCGAGCAGGGCGCAGGCGGTCGCCGTGGCGACGCCATGCTGGCCGGCGCCGGTCTCAGCAATGACGCGTCGCTTGCCCATCCGCTTGGCGAGCAGCGCCTGTCCGAGCGCATTGTTGATCTTGTGCGCGCCGGTATGGGCCAGGTCTTCGCGCTTGAGGAGCAGGCGTGCGCCACCGACCGAGGCTGACAGCCTTCGCGCCTCGAACAGCGGCGTTGGCCGTCCGACGTAGTGACGCAGCAATGCTGCGAGCTCGTCACGAAACGCCGGATCGGCCCGGGCAGTCAGGTACGCAGTTTCGAGCTCGGCCACCGGCGCAACGAGGGTTTCAGGCACGAAGCGACCGCCGTACGGTCCGTAATACCCGCGTGCATCCGGGTCGCGTTCGCCAAATGAAGGCATCAAGGTTGGCCAGGAAGAAGTCATGACAGTGTATTGACCGCCGCAAAGAACGCCCGCAGCTTGCCGTGATCTTTCACGCCTGGGTTCGACTCGACGCCTGACGACACGTCGACACCGTATGGCTGCACCGTCTCGATGGCCTCGCGCACGTTGTCCGCCGTCAGGCCGCCAGAAAGAATGATCGGTCTCACGTGCGCGGCCGCCGCGGCTACGCTCCAGTCGATCGTCCGGCCCGTGCCGCCGCGCTTGATCGGATCGTGCGCGTCGAGCAGCACCGTCGCGCGCGCGGGCACGGCGCTCACCGCGGCGACGCAGTCACAATCGTCAGTCACGGCCACCGACTTGATCACGCGCTCAGCCCTGCCCGCATAGGACTCGGGCCGTTCCTGTCCGTGCAACTGGACGGCGGCCAGGCCCAACAGGCGACAGACGCCAGATACATACTCATCCGGCTGGTCGACAAACACTCCAACCGTCGTCACAAACGGCGGCAACGCGGCGACAATCGACCGCGCACGATAGGGATCGATGAAGCGCGGGCTCGGCGGCCAGAAAACGAACCCGACCGCGCGGGCGCCAAGTTCCGTCGCAAGCAATGCATCCTCCAGCCGCCGAATCCCACAGATCTTCACGCTGGTCATTACACTCATCCGGGGGGCTTCGCCCCCCGGAGCCCCCCTACACGCTCTCTCGCGCGCCGCTTCGTCGGCGCTCTCCGTTCGCGTGGCTCGCTCGCTACGCTCGTTCGCGCCCATAATGAGATGACTTGTTGGGGTCTGACCCCGGTCTGACCCCGCGCAGGGCGTGCAAGGCCTCTCCAGGGTCGGGTTCCGTAATCAGCCGCTCGCCGACGAGAAATGCCGAATACCCGAGCGCCGACAGGCGCGCAATGTCGTCGGGTGTGCGAATGCCGCTTTCGGCGACCGCTACTGCCCCGCTCGGCAGAGACCCGCTAATCTGCTCGAGCACGTCGCGATCGACCGACAGCGTCCGAAGGTTGCGGCTGTTGACGCCGATGATGTCCGCGCCCGCGTCGACGGCTCTCGCAAGCTCGGCCGAATCGTGCACTTCGACGAGGCTCGCCAATCCGAGCCCGGCGGCGCGAATCGACAGTGCGCGCAACTCGCGATCGTCGAGCGCGCCGACAATCAGCAGCACGGCGTCGGCACCGTACCGCGCCGCTTCGACGAGCTGATACTCGCCGACGATGAAGTCCTTTCGCAGAACCGGGACCGCGACTGCCGATCGCACCTGCGCGAGGTGATCGAGACAGCCGTCGAAGAATGTCGGCTCCGTCAGCACGGAAATCGCCGCCGCTCCGCCGCGCGCATACGCGGCGGCGTGCGCGGCCGGAAGGTAGTCGCGGCGCAGGATACCCCGCGAAGGCGAGCGGCGCTTGCATTCGGCGATGATCCTCGGCGTCGGCGAACCGGTCAGCGCATCCCGGAAGGCCTGGCCGTCCGGGCGCCGCACGGCCTCTCGCTCCAGGCGCTCGAGCGGCATGGCGCGCCGTCGCGACTCAACCGAGTGACGGGTCGCCGCAACAATCGTCTCGAGGAGATCCGCTGCGCCCTCCACTCTGCCGGGCAACGTCGAGGTCATCGGCATCACGCCGCCTCCGGCGCCGTGTTCGACAGTTCGATGAGCTGACGGAGGGCACCGGCAGCCGCACCAGAATCCAGCGCGCTCGCGGCTCGGCTGATACCCTGTGCGATATCCGGAACGACGCCGGCGATGAGAAGGGACACGCCGGCGTTGAGCAGCACGATGTCGCGGGGGGCTCCCTTGCCTCCGCTGAGCACGTCGCGAGCGATCCGGGCATTCTCCGCCGCATCGCCGCCTCGAAGCGCTTCGGGCGAGGCCTTCGGAATGCCGAGATCCGCCGGATGCACGTAGAACGTGTTGACCGCGCCATCGCGGTATTCGGAGACCTTGGTGTAGCCGGTCGTGGAAATCTCATCCAGGCCGTCGGCGCCGTGGACCACCCAGGCTCGTGCCGACCCGAGCAGCCCAAGCGAACGCGCCACGAGCTCGGTCAAGTCCGGCCGTGGCACGCCGACCAGCTGACGCGCGGCGCCTGCGGGGTTGGTGAGCGGGCCGAGCAGGTTGAAGGCCGTCCGCACACCGAGGTCCTTCCGGGCCGGCGCCGCATGACGCATCGAGGGATGGAAGGTCGGCGCGAAGAAGAATGCGATTCCGGCCTCCTGCAGACATCGTTCGACGACGGCCGGCTGGGCGGCGATGTTCACGCCGAGTGCTTCGAAGAGATCCGCGCTGCCGCAGCGGCTCGAGACCGAGCGATTTCCGTGCTTGGCCACCGTCACGCCGGACGCCGCGACGACGAGTGCTGCCACGGTCGAGACGTTGAAGGTGTGGGCGCGGTCGCCGCCGGTTCCACAGGTGTCGAAGACGTCAGGATAGACGCGCGACAGCTTCGTCGATCGCGCGCGCATCGTCCGCGCCAGCCCGACAACCTCCCGAGGGCGCTCGCCCTTCATCGCCAGTGCAATCAGGAGGCCGGCGATCTGCGCCGGTTGGGCGCGGCCTTCCATGATCTCGTCCATCGCTGCCGCCGACTCCTCGACGGTGAGATCCTGTCGACGCTGCAGTTTTTCGATCAAGGCGGCGAACATCACATCTCCAGGAAGTTGCGGAGCAGCGTCCGCCCCTCGACGGTCAGGACCGACTCTGGGTGAAATTGCACGCCGTGAACCGGATACGAGCGGTGCCGGACCGCCATGACCGTGCCATCCTCGGTGTATGCCGCGAGCTCGAGGTCTGGCGGCAATGGCTGAGCGACCACCAGCGAGTGATAGCGGCCGGCCGAGAATGGCTGTGTGACGCCGCGGAAGACGCCCGCGCCGTCGTGATGAACCGTCGACGTCTTGCCGTGCATGAGCACGCCAGCACGAACCACCGTCCCGCCAAACGCGATCCCAATGCCCTGGTGCCCGAGACACACGCCGAGAATCGGCACTCGATCGCCGAACCGGCGAATTACTTCGATGGAAATGCCGGCGTCCTCCGGCCGTCCCGGCCCTGGCGAGATGACGATCCGATCCGGTCGCATCTCGCCGACCTCGTCCGCCGACAGCTGGTCGTTGCGACGGACGAGCGGCGGCGCGCCCAGTTCCCCGAGGTACTGCGCGAGGTTGAAGGTGAACGAATCGTAGTTGTCGATGAGCAGAATCACAGTCCCGCTTCCGCCATCGCGAGGGCTTGCAGCATCGCCCGCGCCTTATCTCGCGTCTCTTCGTACTCCGCCGCCGGGTTCGAATCGGCGACGATTCCCGCGCCCGCCTGGATGTGTGCCCGGCCCCGCCGGATCGTAATCGTGCGGATCGCGATGCAGAAATCGAGGTTGCCGGCGAAATCGAGATAGCCGACGGCGCCGGCGTAGATCTCCCGGCGCGTCGGCTCGAGCTCCGACAGGATCTGCATCGCGCGAATCTTGGGTGCGCCCGATACCGTCCCGGCTGGAAAGCACGCCACCAGCGCATCGAGGTGATCGCAGTCCTCGGCCAGACGGCCGTCGACGGTCGAAACGAGGTGCATCACGTGGGAATAGCGTTCGAGCGCCATGTATTGCGGTACGCGGACCGATCCGTACTCGCAAACCCGTCCGAGATCGTTGCGGCCCAGGTCGACGAGCATGACGTGCTCGGCGCGCTCTTTCTCATTGCGCTTCAGCTCCTCGGCGAGCCGGAGATCCTCCTCATCGTTGGTTCCTCGCGGACGCGTGCCGGCAATCGGGTGCGTCTCCGCCCGCCGGCCCTCTACTCGCACGAGCATCTCCGGCGACGACCCGACGATGGCGAGCTCCCCCATCCGGATGAAATACATGTACGGTGAGGGGTTCACGTGCCGGAGCGCCCGGTAGACCGTGAATGGGTCGGCGGTAATGTCGGTCTCGAAGCGTTGCGACAGGACGGCCTGATAGATGTCACCGGCAGCAATCCGCTCCTTAATCGACCTGACGCCGGCCTCAAAGACCTCCTTCGTCTGGTTCGAGCGGACTTCCGGCGCTGGCCGCCCGTCGGACTCGACCTGCGAGAGTCCTCGTTCGAGCTCGCGCTCGAGAAACTGAATTTTGGCGCAGGCGAATTGGTAAAGGGCGCTCAGATCTTCATCGGGCGTGATGCGCGCGTTGGCGATGATCAGGATCCGATGCTTGACGTGATCGAACGCGAGCACGGTGTCGAACAGCATGAACCCGGCATCGTCTTCGGCGTCGGCCCCGGAGGGTTCTTGACGTGCGGCCGTGGCCGCGGCCCAGGCGGACTTGAGCGCAGGCTCGAAGATCGGGGACGCATCGTAACCGATGAATCCGACCGCGCCGCCTGTGAAGCGCGGCAACCCAGGCACGAAGGGTGACTGATAATCCGCCATCAAGCGCCGCAACGCCGGCACAAACGCGTCGTCGGTCTCGGTCGTCACACCCGAGCGTTCGAGCGTGGTCCGGCCATCGCGCGCGCTGAGCACCAGAAACGGGTCTTTGCCGAGGAACGAGTAGCGCGCGACCCGCTCGCCGCCTTCGACGCTTTCGAACAGAAACGCGTAGTCCGAATGCTCGGCGATCTTGAGGAAAGCCGAAACCGGCGTCAGCAGATCCGCGATGATCTCCTTGACGACCGGCACAAAGGTGCCGCGCCGGGTCAGCTCGACGAACTCTTCAAAACTGGTTTGCTTCATATCAGATCATCGTGTCAGGCCGTCGGCCAGCGCGGCCGCTTCATCGCGGCCGGTCGCGGCAGCCTCGAAGAGTCCCACCGGCGGCCGCTGGCCGGTCCACAGCTCGAACTGGCGCTCTGCCTGGGCAATCAACATTTCGATGCCGCCAATCGTCTGGCAACCCGCGGCCCTGGCGTTGCGCAGCAGCTCCGTGTCGGCCGGGGCATACACCAGGTCGAACACGATCGCTCCGTCGAGGGGAACGTTCCCCATCGGCGTGCCCGGCGTTTTCTCGCTACCGACCGGCGTGGCGTTGACCAGAACGTCCCAACTCGACGGCCGTGGCGGAAAGTCACCGGCTGAGCCGTCAACGAGGTCGGCAATGGCGCGTGCATCTTCAGCGTTCCGCGCACAGATTGTCACCTTGGCCCGGCGGCTGGCCAGCGCCACGGCTACCGCACGCGCCGCTCCGCCCGCGCCGATCACGGACACGCGGGCTCCTTCGAGAGAGATGCGTCGTACGAGGGGCGCCAGGGACCCCTCCACGTCGGTGTTGGCGCCAAACCAGCGCCGATCGCGTACCGTGATGGTATTAATCGCACCCACTTGTTTTGCGAGCGGGTCAATCACATCGACATGAGGCATCAGCCCGATCTTGAACGGCGCCGTGATGCTCACTCCTCCCAGCCGCATCTCTCGGGCAAACGCGACGAAATCGCCAACGTCACGCGCTTCGAGCGGCAGGTAGACAGCCTTCAAGCCCAGGGCCGCAAAGCCGGCATTGTGCATGACCGGCGACCTCGAATGGATCACGGGATTCCCGACGACCGCGTAGAGCGCGGCATCTGCGGCGATCCGGCGAAACCGAAAGTCCCTGATGAATCGTGACGCGGGCAACTGTCCGGGCGCGATCCCATCGCCGACATAGGTCCAGCGGTTGCGCAGGCGGGCGGCGAGCACGCGGGTCGGCAGGCCTTGATTGCCCATCGCGATGAGGACATGCCCGCTGGTGTTCTTGGCGGCGAGGTCGAAGAGGGGCAATGTCTCTTTGAGGGTCGACACCTGGATCGCCAGCTTGGCCACCTCGGCGCCGGTCGCGCGCAAGGCGTTGTAGCGATCGACCAGATCCGCCGGCGGATCGCCGAACACGTGCGACGACACAACGACGCCGCGCCCGCCGCGCAAAGCGATGATATCCCCAGCAAACCCCGCGGCCGCCTCGACGTCGACGTACTCGGCGCCTTGCGCGATTGCCGAATCGAGGATGCGTCGTCGTTCCTCTTCGCTCCCAGAAAAGCGGCCCCCTTCCCAGTGGGCGCGGCAGGTGACGATGACAGGTGTGCGCCTGCCCTCGAGGGCGCCGGCGACGTCCGGACGATCGACGAGATCCAGCCGCAACTCGACCAAGTCGGCGCTCGACGCCGCGTCGCGGTTCCGCCGAAGGTCCTCCATCGTTGGACCCGCAGCGGTGACGCACAGGAGTGGTTCGTTCATCGCCTCGGTCGCTCGCAAAGTTCCCCACCTGAAAAGGAAAAAGCCTCCTCAGCAAGGGCTGAGAAGGCTTTTCAGATCCAGTATCCTGCGGTTTGGCAGGCTAGCGGATGGCCCCCTCAGCGCACGCGTACCACCACCAATAGGACGCCATCGTCCCAGGGTACCGGCGCGCGCTGCTAAAGAGAGTCATCGCGAGGACCGAACGATAACACCATTTCCCCTTGACCTGCAAGCAGTTGCTCCTTATAACTGAAGGAGCGCCCCTAGGTTTCCCCCACAGACTCATGAACTTACGACTGCCCGTGTTGTCGGTGTCGTCCGTAGCTCGAGCCCTGTCCAGGTCATCCGCCGTTCGGGCAGTGTTATTCGTTCGAGCAGTGTTATCCGTGTCATCCGTGGCCCCAGTCACGGCGACGGTAATTGGCCTGCTGGCCACATCTCTTCTCGCGACGACGTCGGCACCTGCCGTGACGCCGCTGATGCCGATCGAGGAAGTGCGCGCGGGCATGGTGGGCGTGGGCCGAACGGTCTTCGAGGGAACCGAGCTCAAAGATTTCAAGGTGCAAATCCTTGGCGTCCTTCGCAACGTGCAAGGGCCGCGGCGAGACCTGATTCTCGCGCGCCTCGAAGGCGCCGGGCTGGCCCAGTCGGGCGTCGCCCAGGGGATGAGTGGCAGTCCGGTGTTTATCGATGGCCGGCTGGTTGGCGCAGTGTCGTATTCAATCGGTGCGTTTCCCAAGGAGCCGATCGCGGGCATTACTCCCATCGCGGAGATGAAAGACGCGACGGCGCTGCCCCGTCGCGCGGGCACTGGACAGGCGAGGCTGGAACTGCCGATCACTCGTGAGGGCCTCGCGGCCGCCCTGGCGGGCGTCTCGGCTCGCATGACGCCGTTTGCGAGGCGCCCGGCTGACGTGCAGTCGATCGGACTCCCCAACTCTGCTGGCGCGCAGATCGGTGCCATGCTCAGGCCGATCTCGACGCCGCTCCTGCTGGGAGGCTTCGAACCCGAAACCGTCGATCTCGTGTCGGGCGCGTTTCGCGACGCGGGCTTCGCGCCCACGGTGACCGGCATGTCGGGTGGGACCCAGCCGGCGGCACCGGCGGGACCGCTTCGCGAGGGTGACGCGATCGGCGTCGCGCTGGCGAGTGGAGACATCGACCTCGGCGCAACCGGCACCGTGACGCACATCGACGGCGAACGCGTCTACGCCTTCGGACATCCCTTCTACAATCTTGGGCCTGCGGCGTTCCCAATCACTCGAGCCTATGTCTACACGATTCTCCCGAGCCTCCTGACGTCCTTCAAAATTTCCTCGATGGGCGAAACGATCGGGACGATGACTCAGGATCGCCCGACGGCGATTGCCGGCACGCTCGGCAAGGGTCCCGCGCTCGTCCCGATGACGGTCATGCTCGAACGATCCGCTGAAGGATCGTCGACCGGCACGGCTCAGGACGTGTCAAGGCGCACGTTCAGGTACGCCCTGGTCAACGACCAACTGTTCACGCCGCTCCTCGCCTACGTGTCGATGTTCAATACGCTGACGGCATATGAGCGTCAGTTCGGCGCCTCGACGATCGCCGTCAAGAGCCGCGCCCGCATCAAGGGCCACGCGGATCTGAGCGTCGAAGATGTCTTCGCCGGAGACTCGCCGATCCTCGGCGCCGCGACCGCGGTTGCTGGTCCGATGACGATGCTTCTCTCGAACAACATCGAGCCGATCGCGCTCGAGGGCCTGGACATCACGATAACCACTGCTGAAACGCCGCGACGCGTCACGATCGAGCGTGTCTGGCTGGACGACATCCGACCGCGCGCCGGGCGGACGACGCCGCTCAAGATCCTCACGCGGAGCTATCGCGGCGAAGAGAAAATCTCGACTGTGCCAATCGAAATCCCGTCAAATGCGTCGGGCCGTCTGTCGATCCTCGTCAGCGACGGCCGTCAGCTGAACGCCATCGAGCAGCGCGACGTGCGGCGCACGCTCGAACCTCAGACGGTGACACAGCTCGTGAGGCTTCTCAACGACACGCGTCGCAACAACCGGGTCTACATCCGGCTGCTCAGCGGCACCCCCGGCGCCGTCGTCAACGGCGAAGCCATGTCGGCGCTGCCACCGTCGGTGTTGTCCGTGCTCGAAAGCGACCGCAACGGCGGCAGCTTTACCCCGATGCGCAGCGCGACGGTCGGGGAGTGGGAACTGCCGATGGACTCGGCCGTGACCGGTTCGCGCCTACTAACTATCGAAGTCGACGGCGCGTCGAGCCGTTGACACCGCCCGCGGATATTTTTCACTATGCAGATTGGGGTCAGATCTCGATTTTCTACTGTCGCGTCCTCTCGAATGGATCTCCCGAGAAAATCGAGATCTGACCCCCGGTTCCGGGGCGCCGCGCTGGCGGCACTCGTAGTGCTGGCGTGGACCGGTCTGGCTGCGGCCGTTCCCACGTTCTGGACGGTCGCGACGCAGAGCGACTTCCTGAAAGGCGACGTCGAAGACCTGTCGATAGACAACGATGGCCGCGTGTTTCTGGGGCCATCCACGTCGCTGGTCGCCGAGACGGCTGCGCCTTTTCTATGGACGGTCGTTGCCGGCACGGACGGAACGCTCTGGGCGGGTACCGGCAACGAAGGCAAGGTCCTCAAGATCGGCAAGGACGGCAAGGAGGTCGCGACGTTTTTCGATGCAACCGAGCTCGAAGTTCACGCGATTGTGCCAGCCCCCGGCAACGGGTTGTACGTCGCCACATCGCCTGACGGCAAGATCTATCAGGTGAGCGCCGATGGAACGGCGCGAACCTTCTTCGATCCCGACGACAAGTACATCTGGGCGCTCGCGCTCGATCGCGCGGGCAACCTCTTTGCCGCGACTGGTGACAAGGGCGTGATTTACAAGATCACACCCGACGGCAAGGGCACGCGCTTCTACAAGACGAGCTCGACCAACGTCGTCTCGCTCGCGTTTTCGCCGACCGGCGATCTCCTCGCGGGAACCGAGTCGCCCGGCCGCGTCTTCCGCATCGACTCCACCGGCAAGGCATTCGTCCTGCTCGATTCGCCGTTCAAGGAGATTCACGCGCTGCGGCTCGCTGAGGACGGTACGCTGTACGCGGCCGCGGTGAGCGGCTCGACGTCGGTAACTGAGGATCGGTCCGTCCAGGCCCCGAGCGCCGATGCTGGCCGCCCGCCCGTGCCGACGGTGTCGACCGAGATCACGGCCATTTCTGTTGTCGACAGTGCGGCCGTGCAGCCGCCCACGCCGGTCATCTCGGGACCCTCGCGGCGAAGCAACCGGGGCGCGATCTATCGGATCCGGCCCAACGGCCTCTGGGACACCTACTGGGAGGCCGGCGATGACTCGCCATACGACTTGCTCATTGAACCTGGAGGAAGCCTGCTCGTGGGGACTGGCCCGGAAGGCAAGATCTTCCGGCTCAACGGTGACCCGGCGCGAGCCACGCTGCTCTCCCGCGCTACCGCCCGGCAGGTTACCGCCCTTCTCCGCGACCCGGGCGGACGCATTGTCGGGGCCACGAGTAACCCGGGCAAGCTCTTCGCGCTGTCTGGAGGGCCCGCTGCAAAGGGCAGCTACGAATCGGATGTGCGCGACGCGGGCACGGTTGCCAGCTGGGGCGTCATCCGCTGGCGCGCCACCGCGCGCGCAGGTCAGGTGCAGCTCCTGACCCGGTCCGGCAACACGGCAAATCCGGACGAGACCTGGAGCGCGTGGTCAAAACCGTACTCGAGCGCTGAAGGCGAGCAAATCGCGAGTCCAAACGCGCGGTATCTGCAGTGGCGCGCCGTCCTCAACGCCGAGAACGCGCCCTCACCCATTCTGACGTCGGTGACGGCCGCTTACTTGCCGCGTAATCTCCGTCCGGAAGTTGCGTCGGTGACGGTTCACCCCGCAGGCATAGTCTTTCAGCGGCCGTTCTCGGGCGGCGAAATCGAGATCGCCGGTTTCGAAGAGAACACCTCCGACGGGCGCCCGCCGCAGCAAGCGCAGACCGCTCCAGGAAACCCTCCCCCGCTCTCGCCACCGCTGGGGCGCCGGATCTACCAGAAGGGCCTCCAGACGATCGTCTGGAAGGCGGAAGATGCGAACGGAGATCGCCTTCAGTACGACGTGTCGTACCGGCGTGAAGGCGAAACCGCCTGGAAGATCCTGAAGCGCGGGATGTGGGATCCGATTTTCGTGTGGGACACCACGTCGGTTCCAGACGGCACTTACGTGGTGCGGATCACCGCATCCGACTCGCCGTCGAATGCGCCGGCAACGGCGCTCGCCGGCGACACCGAGAGCGCAAGCTTCGATATCGACAACACGGCGCCGCGCATCGAGGCCCAGCCTGCGACTCGCGCCGGGACGCGATCGACCATCGTGTTCACGGTACGCGACGATCAATCGGCGGTGCAGCGCGTCGAGTATTCCCTGGACGCGAGCCGCTGGCGGATGGTCTACCCGAAGGACGGCATCCCGGATTCGCGGCGCGAAGAATTCGAGGTAACAGTCGACGACACGGAACCCGGTCGGAGCGTGATCATCCGCGCGACAGATGCCATGAACAACGTGGCGACGTCTGTCGCCACGCTCCAACGGTAGGCTACGAGAGCCGACGCCGAATCAGGAACGGCTCTTCGGCTTGACCGTCGTCTGGGCGAGGAGCCAGACGAGGTTTACCGCGACGGGCGACCCTTCGAGCTCCGCCGGCTGCAGACGCGTCTGCGAGATGGCGTCGAGGATGCTCGAGATCTGACGGCCGTGCCGCTCGTTCCCAAGCACTTCAAGGTCCGAGACGCGCCCTTCGCGGGTGACGACTGCGGAGACGGCCAGCATCGTGTCGATATCCGACACGCCATCGGCGAGCGCCGTGCTCTCGAGCGTCCGCTGAACGACGCCGTCCTGGGGAACGCTCGGAAATCGGTAGCGCCCATCCAGCCTGGCCGGATTCAGGTCGGACCCTGAGGGCGCCGCCATCACGGCAATCACCGCCGCCATCGAATCGTGGCGCTCGGGTGAGGCAAACTGCAGCGTGCCGAGCGCGATCGCCCCGCAGAGGAACGTCGCCGTCGTGGACGCCAGCGCAATCCACACCAGGTGCATGTCTTCAAACACGCGGCCGATCCGGGCGCGCAGCGACTCGTGGTTCTCTGCGCACATCCGCCCGACGACGCCGGGCGCCAAACCCGCCCACTCGTCGGCTGTCACAGGGGCGGCCGCGGTCCGCAGGAGGCTGCCGATCTCCTCGAGCTCCGCCAGTTCGCCCGCGCAGGGCGGGCAATCCTTGATGTGGCCTTCGAACGAGATCATCTCGGCCACGGGCAACTCGCGATCGTGAAAGGCTGCCAGACGCCGCCGCACCGCCGCGCAGGTCAACAACCTCATGCATCCCTCAATTCCGCGCGAAGGGCTTCCCGAGCCCTCGCGAGGCGCGATTTCACCGTGCCTACCGCAATCCCGAGCGAAAAACCGATCTCGTCGTAACTCAACCCGTCGATTTCCCTGAGAACGAGCGCCGTGCGCTGGTCGAAGGGCAACTCATCCAGCGCCCGGCGAATCCGGTCGGCGAGCACTTTCTGGCCGAGGACGCGATCCGGAGAGCCGTCGGTACTGCGCTCAGGTGGATCGCCGTGATCGCGGATGTGCTCGTCGAGTGAAACCTGTTGTGAACGGTGACGACGGCGCCACCAGCGCTGGCGATTCCTCGCCTGATTGATCACGATCCGGAAGATCCAGGTCCGCAGGGCGGACTGACCGCGGAACGTGTGAATGGTGCGGAAGACCCTGAGAAACACCTCCTGGGAGAGATCCAAGGCC
Source organism: uncultured Acidobacteriota bacterium (assembly GCA_963773005.1). Lineage (GTDB taxonomy): Bacteria > Acidobacteriota > Vicinamibacteria > Vicinamibacterales > 2-12-FULL-66-21 > DATBJJ01. The sequence goes on along the minus strand of CAVYZR010000003.1, from coordinate 221,351 downwards.
TCGTTGTGATCACCGAGGAGGTTCAGCGACAGCTGATAAACCATCCGCTGGTGCTCGTTGACGAGCTCGGCGCAGGCCTGTTCGTCGCGTGCGGCGCAGCGCTGAATGAGGGCGGCTTCCCGCCCACCGACCTCGGTCCAGGTGATGGCTCGAACCGGCTTCACAGACAGTCCCTGTGCCATCTTAGCACTCCACCGCTGGGGATTCACGGCGCTTCTGTAGAGATTAGAACCCATCGGGGCCGAGAGGTTCCGTCCCCTGGAGCTTGGCGGTAAGTGTTAGAATCTGCAGGGTGAAACGCCTCATGCTGGCGCTCCTCCTGGTGTGCGGGGGGGCTGTAGTCTACGGCTACTTCGTCATTCGGTGGGAGAACGACCACCGCGACGAGATCCGGCGGGGAGACGCGGCGATGGCCGCGGGCGATCTCTCGACCGCGATCGAGGCCTTCAGCGGCGCGATCGCTCTCAAGAGCGATTCGATGATCGGCTACCTGATGCGCGGCGAAGCCTACCGGCGCCGCGACGAGCTCGAGGCGGCCGTACGTGACCTCAGGCGGGCTGCCGATATCGATCCGGGTGCCCCGAGGCCCCGGGAGCTGCTGGGTGACGTCAACTATGCCCGGAACCGGTTTCCGCCGGCCGCCGATCACTATCAGGCCTACGTCGAGCTCGACGACCGATCGCCTCGCGTTTTGTACAAGCTGGCGCTCGCGCGCTACCGGGCAGGACAGCCCACGCTTTGCGAGGAGGCAGTGCGCAAGTCCCTCTCCATCGACGAAGGCTTTGCCGAGGCGCAGTACCTCATGGGGCTCTGTCAACGCGACGCCCAGAAGCCTGCCGAGGCACTGGGGTCGTTTCTCAGGGCGATCGCGCTCGCCCCGACACTGATCGCTGCGCGTGAAGAGCTCGCCGAGTTGTACGGCCTCCTCGGACGCACCGAGAATTGGATCGCTCAACTCGACGCGCTGCGGGCCCTCGATCCGAAGCCTGCTCGAGACGTCAGCCTCGGGCTCGCGTATTCGCGTGCGGGACAACCCGATCGCGCCGTCGTCACGCTTCGCCAGGCTGCCGAGCGCTATCCCGGCCACCGACGCACTTACGTCGCGCTCGGCCGCGTCTGGCTGGAAGTGGCACAAGCCCAATCCGATCGAATCCAGTTGAACAAGGCCCTCGAAGCCCTCGAAAAAGCGGTTGCCGCGGAACAAACGAGCGAGTCCTGCATGTTGCTCGGCCGCGCGCTCCTGCTCGCGTCAGAGGCCGAACCGGCCGAACGTTTGCTCCAGCAGGCTACGGCAAAGCTGCCGGCCGATCCGCTGGCTTTCTACTACCTCGCCGACGCCGCGGAACGCCGCGCGCACTTCGACGTCGCGCGTCAGGCGCTCGTCGACTACATCGCCCTCGCGGGCGACGAACCAGACGCGCGCCGCCGCGCCGGACTCGCTCTGCGCGTGGCCGATCTCTCGATGCGCGTCAAGGACTACCCATTTGCAGCCGTCTGGTACGAGCGCGCAGCACCAGGCTTCAGCGGCGACGCCAGCGTTCTCGTCCGGCAGGCTGAGGCACGCTGGCGCGCCGGTCAGCTCGATGCCGCCCGTGCGATGCTCGACAAGATCCTCGAGAAGAATCCCGCGCACGTCGCCGCGCTCAATCTGCGCAGCCGGGTGCAGTAGGCCTCGTTACAATCCTCTCATTCGGACGTAGTGTCCGCCTTTAGAAAGGCGGACCCGACAAGAGTCCGGCTGAAGCCGGACACTACGTGCTACTCGGATCGCGTGCCGTCATCCCCAGCCGGCGCATCATCTTCGCCAGCCCCTGCCTCGACAGACCGAGCGTCCGGGCGGCGCGCGACTGCTGACCGCCGGCGCGCGCGAGGGCGGCGCGTACAAAGCGGCGTTCGAACTCGTGGCGCGCGGCTTCGAAAGTGGTTGCCGCCGAGACACCCGATCGCGCGACGTGCGCCGGAAGCGCCGCCGGCGTAATCCGGCCGCGCCGCGGCGCGTGCACGGCCAGCGATGCGATCACATTCTGCAGCTCACGGATGTTGCCAGGCCAGTCGTATCGGGCGAGTGTCGAGAGCGTTTCAGCAGTCAGCGTCGCCGAAGTCGTTACCCGCGCGGCTGCTTCGGTCCAGAAGTGCGTTGCCAGTGCCGGGATGTCCGTGGCACGCTCGCGGAGGGGTGGCACGACGATGCGCACGACGTCGAGGCGAAACTTGAGATCGGCGCGAAAACGATTGGCGGCGACCTCGTCGTCGAGCCGACGATTCGTGGCCGCAACCAGGCGCGCGTCGACGCGGCGCGGCATGTTCTCGCCGACACGCCGCACTTCCCCATCTTGCAGCACCCGAAGCAGCTTGGCTTGGGCCCGCGGCGACAGCTCGCCCACTTCGTCGAGAAAGATCGTGCCCCCATCGGCTTCCTCGAAGAGCCCCGGCCGCTCGCCGACCGAACCAGTAAACGCTCCGCGCGCGTGACCGAAGAGTTCAGACTCCAGCAACTCGTCCGAGAGTGCGGCGCAATTGACCGTGCACAACTTGCGATCTCGCCTTGGTCCAAGCCGATGCACGCCGCGCGCCACGAGTTCCTTGCCGCTGCCGCTTTCTCCCTCGACCAGAACCGGGAACGGCGCGCGTGCCGCGCGAGCGATCGCCGCGCGCAAAGTCGACGCGGCCTCGCTCGAGCCGAGGAGATCGCTGAAGCCGGCATCGGGCAAGACGACAGGTGGACGCTCGAGCAGGCTTCTCACCGGCGACGACACCGCCAGAGCCGCGGCCCGAAGGAGCGCCGCGGCACGGGCGCCGTCAATCACGGCATCGATCGTCCAGCGGCAGCCGACGATGGCGATGGTCTCCTGACCGAAGCGAACCGGTTCAACAGCCTGCCGGGGCTCTACCGACGAAGCCGGCGCGCGGTGCGCGCCGCTGTGATACGGGCCTGACGCCAACACGCGCGCGACCAGCGCCGGATCAATCTGCCACGGCCGGCCGACGCGCGCGAGCGTTCGGGGTTCAGGCGGCCCCGTGACGATTTGCACACTCGACGCGCGCAGCCGCTCGCACACGAATTGCGCGACAGCGTCGAGCGACGCCACATCGTCGGCCGCCCGGTGCCCGATTTCCAGCAGGACCTCGAGGTCCAGCAACGCTCTGTCCGCGCTGCTCGCAGGAGTACCAGGTTCAATGGGCTGTGCGGCCTTGGCAGAGACCTCTTCAATCCTGAGGCGGAGCAACGCCGGCAGCTGACGCCGTGCTAATGCGGCGCGAAGATGTCCTAACCACCGGGAGTCACGTGCCGAGTCTGCCACGGCGCTGCCGCTCAGGTAGACGCACCTCGCACGAAGCCCGGCCAGCGGAAGATGCGCCGATGCGGCAGAGCGAATCGCGCGCTCGGTCCAGCGTCGAACGTCTTCGCTGTCTCCGACCAGACGCTGCGCCATAGCCATGGCTCGGCACGCGGCGGCCTGCACGCGTGGAACGCCGAGACGACCCGCGCCCGTGGCTGCCCTTCCCGCCGCCGCCAGCGCACCCCGCAGGTCGCCGAGGGCCACTCGCGCCCGCGTCAGGAGTGTGAGGGCCTCAGCCGAGTCGGCGCCCTCGGCCGGCATCGTCGCGACGAGGGCATCCAACATCACAGCCGCTTCCTCGTAGCGCGACTGCCACAGCAAACAACGGGCAAGGGCACAACCGGCGCGATATCTGAGATCGACACGCGGCAGGAGTTCCGCTGCCGCGGTAGCGGCCCGCAGCGAGGCTTCGGCCTCCCCGAACCGCTGCTCGTCGGTCCAGACGACGCCGACGCCCACGACCGCGCTGACGCCGGCCGCTGTGGTTGCTGGCGATGAGCCGGCCTGGCCAGCGAGTGCGCGCGCCCGCTCGAATTCGTCCAGCGCGCGGTCGCTATGACCGCGGTCGCGCTCGATCCAGGCCAGCTGCTCGGCACAGGCTGCCGCAACCGCCGGTTCCCCACGCGCCTCGAGAACCCGCGACGCCCGCGCCAACAGGCGCGCGGCCGCCGCGTGCCGGCCGCGCGATGCCAGCCTGGCGCCCCGTTCCGGCGCGTCGCGTAGCACGCGTCCGATGCCACGGCGACCGTGCGTCGAAACCGGCGCATCCAGCACATACGCAGGCGACGACTCGTGGACGACCACCCTGCGCGCGACGTCGTCGGTTAGCTGCGAGGCGCGCAGCCGCTCGAGGAACAAGCCGGGTCGGCCACCTGCCCCTCGGGCGGCGTCAAACAGCTCTTCGTGTGAGGGTCCCTTGTCGCCGTCGACGAACACCATTGAGGTCATGGCCGTTATCCCCATCGAATCAATTCGTCGCGCGGCCGGACCGGGTACTTCCGTTCGAGAGAATCGGAGCAGAATGTGCCGGCGCGCGCTCGCCGTGCCCAGCTGAGACAAAAAGACCGCGAGGGCGGCTCGGTCGTCGGCCGAGTGATCGTCGATGAATACGCAGAGGTGTCTGTCTTTCAGGTAGTCGCGGACCCTGGGCAGTCGGATGAGCACGGAGCTCGCGATCGGCACGAAACCGGCGACGCGGGCCGTCCGCGCGGCGAAGAGGCGCGCCGTTCGAATGCCCGACCCTCTGCCACCGGCGATCTCGATGCTCGTGGCGCCGCCGGGAGCCGCGACCTCGATTGCTTCCGCGAGGCCTTCGAGAATGGCGCGCCGCTGCAGCATCAGTCCAAGCGGCCGATCGTTAGCGAGCCGAACTGTCGCTCCAGCACGTTGCCCCAGGCGCGTGCCAGGCAACCCCATCAGATCGCGCAACGCGATTCGTGAGATCTCGGCAGACAGTGGCAGTCCGTGCGTTTGCAGGAACCTTCCGGCATGTTGCAGCAGTGCCGGTGCGGCGGCACTGGACACACGTAGAGGGTCGCGGATGTTATACGCCTCGAACGTGCCGCCCCGGCTGAGCGGACCGTAGTCGACGAGCACGTTCAGCAGCGGGTGCCGCAGGCGAGCGCGTTCGGCGCACTGATCATTCCAGAGGATCTCCGCCGAGACCGGTTCGACGTACCCACGGTGCAAGCGCACGGGCGAACCGGTAGCGAGATCGATCCACGCGCCGCCGACGGCGACGAAACGGTCTGCCACTAATTCGCGCATCGCTGTACGACGACTGCAAGGGCGCCGCCGCTTGCGCGAGTGGCACGTTTCCTCGGAGATCCACGCTGTCGGCGCCCGAAGGCGCGCAGAAATTAAGATACAATCGACGATCGAATGGTGCGATTTCTCACAGCCGGCGAGTCGCACGGGCGCGCGCTCGTAGTCATCCTCGAAGGGATCCCAGCCGGCCTCGCCCTCGATCCCGAGGCGATTACGCGCGACCTGCGGCGACGTCAAGGCGGCTACGGACGCGGGCGCCGCATGGCCATCGAGTCCGACCGCGCAGACCTACTGTCGGGCGTGCGCGCCGGTGAAACGATCGGTGGTCCAATCGCGATGATGATCGAGAACCGCGACTGGAAAAACTGGCAGTACACGATGCGGGTCGCTCCCGACAAGAGCCCGGGCAGCAGCGAGAACAACGACCCACCGGAAGTTGAAGGCGGCGGAGCGCGCCGCGCCCCCGTCACCCGTCCGCGCCCGGGGCACGCCGATCTGGCAGGCGTGGCGAAGTACGGACGCACCGACGTGCGCGATGTCCTCGAACGCGCGAGTGCACGGGAGACCGCTGCTCGCGTCGCCGCCGGAGCTGTCGCGAAGCAACTGCTGGCGCGGGCGGGCGCAACAATCACCAGTCACGTCTTCGTGCTCGGCGAGGCGGCCCTGCCCGCCGGAACGGTCGTGAGCTTCGAGCGCGCGGCCGCATTGCCAGACGACAGCCCCGTCCGCTGCGTCGACGCCGACGTCGAACGGCGGATGATTGGCGCCATCGATCGCGCGAAGGAAGCCGGCGACACGGTGGGCGGCGCATTCGAGGTCATCGTCAAGGGCCTGCCGGTCGGCCTTGGCAGCTATACACAGTGGGACCGCAAGCTCGACGGCCGCCTGGCCCAGGCACTGATGTCGATTCCGGCGATCAAAGCTGTTGGAATCGGGCTCGGGCCCGAGGTCGCCGCGCGCCCTGGCTCTCGTGTGCACGACGAGATCGTACCCGATACGTCCGGGCTGCACGCCACCGGTGTGTCACGTCCGACCAACAATGCCGGCGGGCTCGAGGGCGGCGTCACCAACGGAGAGGATCTCCGCGTCTCGGCCTGGATGAAGCCCATCTCGACCCTCATGAAACCGCTGCGTTCAGTCGACCTGACGACGATGCTGGAGTCGTCGGCCGCAATCGAGCGCAGCGACGTCTGTGCCGTCCCCGCGGCCTCTGTCGTTGGAGAAGCGATGGTCGCGCTCGTTCTTGCCGACGCCCTCGTCGAGCGGTTCGGCGGCGACGCGATCGCCGATCTCGAGCGCGCCGTCGCAGCCTCGACGGAGGCCGTCCGGGCGCGATTCCGCGCTCGATGATTCGCCCCATCCTCCGCTACGGCGAGCGGCCGCTGCATGACCCGGCGGCCGATGTCGCGACGTTCGACGACGGCCTGCAGCGGCTGATCGACGACATGATCGAAACGATGTACGCCGCGCCTGGCATCGGGTTGGCGGCAACTCAAATCGGGGTGCCGCTGCGAGTCTTCGTCGTCGATATCAGCGCCGGCCGCGAACGCGACGGCCTCATCGTCATGGTCAATCCGGGTTTCGTGGAACGCGAAGGCATGCAACTCGAAGAAGAGGGATGCCTGAGTGTGCCGGGGTTCAACGCCACGGTCGTCCGTCCACAGCGCACCGTGCTCAAAGGCCTCGATCGGCATGGCGTCGAGCATACGGTCGAAGGAAAGGCTCTTCTCGCGCGCGCCTTCCAGCACGAGATGGATCATCTCGATGGCGTCCTGTTCATCGATCGTCTCCGCGGAATCAAGCGGGACCTCATCGTCCGTCGCATTCAGAAGCTCAAACGCAACGGACGATGGTGACTACCCGCTCGCGACAGCGACTGCGCATCGTCTACTTCGGCACGCCGGAGTTTGCGGTGCCGACGTTCGAGCGGCTGCTCGATTGTGGTCGGCCTGGCGGGCTTGGTCGGCCTGGCGGGCTTGGCGGGCATGAGGCGCCTGCGGCTCATGAAGTCGTCGCGCTCGTCTCGCAGCCCGATCGGCCGAAGGGTCGCGGCCACCAACTGGCACCGACCCCAACAAAGGCGCTGGCGCTGAGGCGCGGCATCCCGGTGCTGCAGCCGGAGCGATTGAAGGACGCCGCCTTTCTCAGCCAGATCGCGCAATTCGCGCCGGATCTCGGGGTCGTTGCGGCCTACGGCAAGCTCCTGCCCGACGAGCTGCTCAGCATTCCGCCGCTCGGCATGATTAACGTGCACGCGTCGCTCCTGCCGCGGTGGCGTGGAGCAGCGCCAGTGCACCGTGCCGTCATCGCCGGCGACCGGGAGACCGGCGTCACGATCATGAGAGTGGTGAAAGAGCTCGACGCCGGCGCGTCGTTCAAGATGACACGACGTTCCATCGATCCGGAGGAAACCAGCGTCGCCGTCGAACGCGACCTCGCGGAGCTCGGAGCTGGGCTGCTCCTCGAGGTGCTACAGGAGATTGCTGAGGGACGAGCGACCGAGACCCCACAGGACGGGTCGCTGGCCACCTACGCCGCGAAGCTGACAAAAGCGGAAGGAGCGGTTGACTGGTCGCTGCCTGCCGAACGTCTTCACAACCTGGTTCGAGGGCTCCAACCGTGGCCGCTCGTGTCGGGACGTTTCGCCGGTGGGCGGTGCCTCGTCCATCGGACCGCACTGACGCCGGCCGTCAGTCCCGATTCGCCCGGCACGATTGTGCGCGCGGAAGCGGACCGTCTGGAAATCGTCGCAGGTGATGGCCGTGTTCTCCGCGTGCTCATGATTCAGCCAGAGGGCAAGCGCGCGATGTCCGCGCGCGAATTCCTGACCGGGCGTCACGTCTTGCCAGGATCGAAGGTTGAGCGAGCATGACTCGTCCCGCCGAAGCCGAGCGGAGGCGCATCGCACCCGCCCGCGAGGCCGCTTATCAGGCCCTGCGAGCCGTGTCGACGCACGCTGCCGACCTGCCCCATGCCCTCGCCCGCGCGCGCACGCGCCTGCCCGACGAACGCGATCGTGCGCTCGCGGGTGAGATCGTCGCCGGCACGCTCCGGTGGCAGGGAGCGTTCGACCACGTCATCGCCGCGTTCAGCGGCCGCCCTACCGCGCGTCTGGACCCTGAGGTGCTCGATATCCTGCGCAGCTCGATGTTCCAGCTTCTGCATCTGGATCGTGTTCCTGCGGCGGCTGTCGTCAGCGATGCGGTCAACATGACCAGAAAGGCCGGCAAGAAGAGCGCTGGCCCCTTCGTCAACGCGCTGCTGCGGCGCGCCAGTCGTGAGCGTCACCAACTGCCGCTGCCGCCCCGTCCGGCCGGCGACGATGATCCAGCTGTCGCTCTCGACTACTTGTCGATCACGCTTTCCCATCCGCGGTGGCTGGCGGCCCGGTGGCTGCACCGCTACGGCTTCGCGGCAACCGAGGCATGGCTCGAGTTCAACAATCGCCCCGCGCCGCTGACGATCCGGGCCAACACGCTCCGCACTACACCGTCAGCGCTCGGAGAGTCGCTGAAGGAACACGGCGTGGAGGTCGACCCTGGCCGCTTTGCCGCTGATGCGTTGGTGGTGCGCGCCGGCAATCCCCTGCTGACGCCGCTCGCAGACACCGGGCTCTTCGTCGTCCAGGACGAGGCGTCGCAGGTTGTCGCGTCGCTCGTCGCTGCCGAACCAGGCGAGCGTGTCCTCGACGCGTGTGCGTCTCCCGGCGGAAAGACCACCGCGATTGCCGCGGCCATCGGTGACCGCGGCCTGATCGTGGCGACCGACGTACGCGGCCGGCGCGTCGATTTGCTCGCCACGACGGTGCGCCTCTCGGGCGCCCGTTCGGTCAGGATCGTTCAGGCCGATGCCGCGGCGCTGCCACTCGGCGCGTCATTCGATTGGGTACTGCTCGACGTTCCGTGTTCAGGACTTGGGACCATCCGTCGCGACCCTGACGTCCGCTGGCGACGGTCCGAAGCCGACCTTCCGACGCTCGCGGCGGCCCAGCTGCAGATGCTGACGGAAACCGCGCGCGCGGTTCGACCCGGGGGACGTCTCGTTTACTCGACGTGCTCGAGTGAACCCGAGGAAAATGAGGAGGTGGTGGCGCGGTTCCTGTCCGGCGGTGGGTTCCGCCCGATCCCCGCGCAATATCTGCCTGCGCGGATGCAAACGCTGGTCGATGCCGCCGGCCACCTGCGAACCTACCCATTCCGCGACGGCCTCGAGGCGTTCTTCGGCGCCGTCCTCGCAAAAGCCGATTAGATCCGTGTTGTCCATGTGATCCGCGGCTGTTAGATCCGTGTTGTCCGTGTATTCCGCGGCTGTTAGATCCGTGTCGTCCGTGTGATCCGCGGCTGTTAGATCCGTGTCGTCCGTGTGATCCGCGGCCGTAGATCCGTGTTGTCCGTGTATTCCGCGGCTGTTAGATCCGTGTCGTCCGTGTGATCCGCGGCTGTAGATCCGTGTTGTCCGTGTATTCCGTGGCTGTAGATCCGTATTGCCCGTGTTATCCGTGGCCTAAGTCCAACTTGCGGTAGAATTTGAGGTTGCATGCCTCTGACGACGCGCGTGTGGGGAGCCGGCAAGGTGCTCTTCCTGTGCGGGGCGTTGGTCCTCACCTACGTACTCTTCGCCGCGGCGTCGATGCGGATGGCCTTGAAGACCCGCGAGGTCGTCGTCCCGGAGCTCGGCGGCAAGACCGTCAACGACGCGTTGGCGGCGCTGGCGGCGTCGGGACTGACGCTGAAAGTCGAGGAAGGCCGCAAGGTGGACCCCAAGATTCCGGTGAGCCAGGTCGTCGTGCAGGACCCGGCGCCCGGCGTTCGCACGAGAAGGCAGCGCAGTGTCCGGGTCTGGCTGAGCGCTGGACCGCGCTCGACGACGGTTCCAGGGCTCGTCGGTGAGTCGGAACGAACGGCTCAGCTCAAGGTGGAGCAGGATGGCTTTGCCATCGGACCAGTCGCGGAAATCCGCTCGCTCGACTATACCGCCGGCACTGTGGTCGCGCAGAATCCACCGGCCATGAGCAAGTCCGACACGATTTCACTGCTCGTCAATCGGGGCGAGCGAGGGGCCACCTACGTCATGCCGGATCTGATCGGAGTCAATGGCGACCGCGCAGCGGACCTGCTCAGAACCAAGGGGTTTCGCGTCGCGGTGGTCGGCGATCACCCCTATCCAGGCGTGCCTGGCGGAGTGGTGCTGCGACAAAGCCCGCAGGCCGGGTTCCAGATTGCGCCGGGCGAGCCGATCTCGATCGAGGTCAGCCGGTGAGCGTGTCGATCGCGCCCTCACTGCTCTCCGCTGATTTCCGGTCGCTAGCAAGCGAGGTCGAGAGCGTGCAGCGCGGTGGCGCCGACCTGCTGCACCTCGACGTGATGGACGGCCACTTCGTGCCGAACATCACGTTCGGCGCGCTGGTGGTGCGGGCGGTGCACAAGGTCGCGACCATCCCGCTCGACGTGCACCTGATGATTGAAGAACCGGATCGCTACCTCCAGGACTTCGTCGACGCCGGCGCCGCCAGGATCGCGGTCCATTGCGAGGTGCTCCCCCACCTCCACCGGACGCTCCAGGTGATCCGGAAGATGGGCGCTCTTGCCGGCGTGGCGATTAATCCGTCAACGCCCGTCGACGCGATCGAGGAGGTCGCAGGCGACCTCGACTATGTGCTGGTGATGTCGGTCAATCCGGGCTTCGGCGGCCAGACCTTTATCCCGCGAAGCGAGTCTAAAGTGCGTGTCATCCGTGAGTTGCTCGACCGCGCCGGCTCCCGCGCGCCGATCGCGATCGACGGGGGCATCGACGAGTCCAACGCCGCCCGCGTCGTCGCCGCCGGCGCAGAGATTCTGGTCGCCGGCCAGGCGATCTTCGGTCAGGGCGATGCCGAACGGGCCACGCGCGATCTTCGCGCGGCGGCGCTCCGCGGGCGCGCGTCATGAAGCTCGTGAAGCACGCGAGCGCCGCGCCAACGTCGACGTCAACCGTCCGCGTCCGCTACGCCGAGACCGACAAGATGGGGGTCGTCTACTACGCGAACTACTTCGTGTGGTTCGAGGTCGGGCGAACCGATCTGCTGCGGACCCTCGGCTGGACCTACCGGGAAATGGAACTGGCTGGAGTGTCGCTGCCAGTCATCGACGCGCACTGCGAGTACGTGCGGCCGGCCCGATACGACGACGAGCTCGAGATACGAACCGTCGGCCGGCTGCTGTCGCCGGTGCGACTGGAATTCACCTACGAAGTGCGGCTCGCGGCGGAGGCAACGATCGCCGCGACCGGCCGAACGACGCACGCATCGGTCGATCCCGGCGGTCGGCCCTGCCGGTTGCCGCAGCGAGTCAGAGAGTCGTTTGCATGAAGGCGCTGGTCACGGGCGCGGCGGGATTCATCGGTTCACACCTCACGGCGGCGCTGCTCGATCGCGGCGCCGAAGTGACGGGGATTGATTGCTTCACTGACTACTATCCGCGCTTCATCAAGGAAATGAATCTCGCCGTCAACACGTCGCGGCCGGGCTTTCGCTTCATCGGGGGATCGCTGCAGCAGGCGGATCTCGCGGCGCTCCTCGCCGACAAGACACACGTGTTTCATCTCGCCGCGCAGGCCGGAGTCCGCAAGAGCTGGGGCAGCGACTTCCGGATTTACACGGACAACAACGTCGACGCCACCCAGCGGTTGCTCGAAGCCTGCGTCGGACGGCCACTGCACCGCGTCGTCTACGCGTCGAGCTCGTCGGTGTACGGCGACAACGTGACCATCCCGATGCGGGAGGACGCTCTTCCCCAGCCGGTCTCGCCATACGGCGTCACGAAGCTCGCGGCGGAGCAGCTCTGCTATCTGTATCACGCGAATTACGGCGTGCCGACGACGTCGGTGCGCTACTTCACCGTCTACGGCCCGCGGCAGCGGCCCGATATGGCGTTTCACAAGTTCATTCGCGCTGCCCTGAGGGGCGACGCCATCACCCTCTACGGCGATGGCGAGCAGACGCGCGATTTCACGTTTGTCACAGACGCCGTCGCGGCGACGGTCGCGGCCGGCGATCGAGGAGCGCTGGGGTTTGCCTACAACGTCGGGGGCGGATCGCGGGTGTCGGTCAACCAGCTCTTCGAGATCATCGCCCGCATCCACGGCCGCCCGCTCAACATCCAGCGGGAAGCTGCACAGAAGGGTGACATGCGCGACACGTTCGCCGACTCGACCCGGGCCCGCGCCGATCTCGGGTTCGCGCCGAAGGTGTCGCTCGAGCAAGGCCTGGAAGCCGAGTATCGATGGCTGGCGAGTACGCCGGCGCTCCTTCAGTAGATGGAGTAACTAGAGCAGATAGAGCAATCGAGCCGTTCGGACTAAAATAACTGTTTCCTGATTTCCTAAATTGATGCTTTCTTTAATGACACCGGCACGACACATCACTTCTGGGGCGTCCCGAGGCCTCTGCCTGATCCTCTTCTTCTTAGCCATGGCGATTGCATTGGGCTCTGCCTGCGCCAGCGGCCCGACCCGGCCGCCCACGGGCACGCCCGAACCCGACAAGTTCCTCTTCGAGCGCGGCAACGAGGCACTCGCCAAGAAACGCTGGCTGGTCGCGCGCGAGTACTTTCGCGAGCTGATCGACACCTACCCGCAGACCCCTCACCGCGCCGACGCCAAGCTCGGCATCGGCGACACGTATCTCGGCGAAGGCTCGGCGGAGTCGTACGTGCTGGCGCTCAACGAATTCCGCGAGTTTCTGGCCTTCTATCCGACCCATCGCCGCGCCGGCTACGCGCAGTTGCAGCTGGGGATCACCCACTTCCGTCAGATGCACAGCGCCGACCGGGACCAGACCGAGACACGCGAAGCGATCAAGGAGCTCACGATCTTCGTGCAGCGCTACCCTGACGACCCGATGATTGAAGAGGGAAAAACCAAGCTTCGCGAAGCGCAGGACCGCCTCAGCCAGTACGAATACAACGTCGGCTACCACTACTATCGATCCCGCTGGTGTCCGGGAGCCGTCGACCGCTTCAAGGCGCTGCTCAAAAACGACCCGCAGTTCACTCGCCGCGATTCGGTGTATTTCTACCTCGGAGAGTGTTACGCGAAGGCCGGCCAGTCGGCCGAGGCGCTCCCGTATTTCGATCGCCTGATCAAGGAATTCGAGCAGAGCCAGCACCTGGCCGAGGCGCAGAAACAGGTGGAGATACTGAAGGCGAAGATGGACGCTGAGGTCAAGAAGGTTCCGTGAACTTCTGAACCGACTGAACCTTCTGCACCGCGAGGACGTGGCTGAACCGCCGGTAGTAGTCGATGCCAGACGCTACGGCGGTAATCACGGCCACCCACAGCGCGATCTTGCCGAGCACGAAGAACTGCTGCAGATGGTCGTAGCCGAGGATCAGCAGCAGGATCGCGACGACCTGCGAGACCATCTTGAACTTGCCGAGCGGTGAGGCGGCAATGACGACCCCGCGCGAGTAGGCGACGCCGCGCAGCACCGTCACCGCAAACTCCCGCCCCAGGATGACCAGCACCATCCAGGCCGGCGCGATGTCCATCTGCACGAGCGACAGCAGCGCGGCGGTGATCAACAGCTTGTCGGCCAGCGGGTCCAGGAGCTGCCCGAGCGTCGTCACCTGCTTGCGGCGGCGGGCCAGGTAACCGTCCAGCCAGTCGGTCAACGACGCCAGCCCGAAGATACCCGCGCCCACGAGCTCCATGCGAATTCCGAAAATCAGCCGGCCCTCGAACTTCGTCACGAGGACCACTACCAGCAGGGGCACCAGGAAAATGCGGGCGAGGGTGAGGGCGTTCGGAAGGTTCATCCAAACAATGCTGAATGCTGAGTGCTGAATGCTGAAGTGAAGGAAGAAGGTCCAAGGGTGAAGATAATGCTGAAGATGCGAAGATGCAAGGCCTTCAGAATTCAGCACTCAGCATTGCAAGGATCAGTATAAGATCGTCGATTGTCATGAAAGCCATCTTGCTTGCCGGGGGGAAAGGCACGCGCCTTCGCCCCTTGACCGTCCACACGCCGAAGCCAATCGTGCCGATTTTCAACCGGCCGTTTCTCTACTACCAGATCGATCAACTGCGCCAGGTGCCGGAAATCGACGAGGCGATCCTGAGCCTCAACTACCAGCCGCGCCGCATCGAGGAGATCTTCGGCGACGGCGAAGGCCTCGGCCTGAAGCTGCGCTACGTCGTCGAGCCGATCCCGCTCGGCACCGCGGGCGCGGTGCGATATGCCGGGGACTCGCTGACCGAGTCGGTCGTCGTCTTCAATGGCGACGTGCTGACGCAGGTCGACCTGCGGGCTGTCCTGGCGCTCCATCGAGAGCGCAAGGCGAAGGCGACGATTGTCCTGACGCCGGTCGAAAACCCACGCGCCTACGGCCTGGTCGAAACCGACGCGAAAGGCAATATTCAACGGTTTCTCGAGAAGCCGGGCGAGGACGAGATTACCTGCAACACGATCAACGCCGGCATCTATATCCTCGAGCCAGACACCTTCGACCGCATTCCCAAGGACACGGCCTGGTCGATCGAGCGGAGTTTCTTCCCGTCGCTCATCGAGCGCGGCGAGACGTTTGTCGCCTACGTCTACGACGGCTACTGGATCGATATCGGGACGCCGGCGAAGTATCTTCAGGTGCACCGCGACATCATGGACGGTCTCTATTCGGCGCCGCCGTTTGATGGCGCCGAGCGCAAATCCTGGATCTCCCCCGGGGCCCGGCTCGAGGAAGGCGTCGAGCTCCATGGTCCCTGCTTCGTCGATGAAGGAGTCGTCATCAAGAGCGGCACGAAGGTCCTGCCCTATTCGGTCATCGGGCGGCACACGCACATCGACGAGGCGGCCGTGATCGACGCCTCGATCGTGTGGCCGAACGGATGGATCGGACGCGAGGCGGTCGTGCGCGGATCGATCCTCGGGCGCAACTGCCATGTCGGCCGGAATGCCACGCTCGAAACGCCGGTCATCCTCGGCGACAAGACCGTCATCACCGACTACAGCAGGCTATGAGCATCAACGCCAACATCTTCAAGGCCTACGACATCCGCGGGCTCTACCCGTCAGAAGTCAACGAGGAGGCGGCGCGCCTCATCGGACGCGGGTTTGTCAGCTACCTCGGCGCGAAGCGGATCGCCGTCAGCCGCGATATGCGGCTCTCTTCGCCGTCGGTCGCCGGCGCGTTCATCGAGGGCGCGCGCGAGCAGGGCGCGGACGTCGTCGATTACGGCATGATGGCGACCGACATGATGTATTTCGCCGTCGCCCGCGATCGGCACGATGGCGGAGCCCAGATCACCGCGTCGCACAATCCGAAGGAATACAACGGCATCAAGATGGTCCGCCGCGAGGCCTTCCCGCTCAGCGGCGACGCCGGCATTGGCGAGATTCGCGACATGGTCACGACCAACGCCCTGCCGCCAGTGGCGTCGGCGAAGGGCTCGCTCACCCACCAGGACGTCCTCGACGACTACGTCGATCACGTCATGTCGTTCATCGACGAGAAGGCCATCAAGCCATTCAACGTCGTCCTCGACGCCGGAAGCGGCATGGCCGGCCTGGTCGGACCGAAACTATTTGCGCGGATTCCAACCAGCAAGTTGACGACGCTCTGCTTTGAAGTGGACGGCCGGTTTCCCAATCACGAGTCCAATCCGCTCATCGAAGAGAACCGCCGCGACATCGTCGACCGCGTCATCGCCGAGAAAGCCGACATCGGCATCGCCTGGGACGGCGACGCCGACCGGTGCTTCTTCATCGACGGCACCGGGGAGTTCATCGCCGGCGACTTCGTGACGGCGCTCCTTGCCGAGTCGTTTCTGATGAAACATCCTGGCGAGACGATCATTTACGACGTTCGCGCCAGCTACGCGGTCAAGGACGTCACGGCCAAGTACGGCGGCAAGGCGCTGATGAACAAGGTCGGACACTCCTTCATCAAGCGCCGGATGCGCGACGAGCAGGCGATCTTCGGCGGCGAGGTGACCGGGCACTATTACTTCCGCAATAACTTCTACGCCGACAACGGCTTCATCCCGGCGTTGCTCATCCTCGAGTTGATGTCACGCAAGGGGCAGACGCTCAACCAGCTGCTGGCGCCGCTGCGCGAGAAGTATTTCATCTCGGGCGAGATCAATACGAAGCTGAACGACATCACGCTCGTGCCGAAGAAGCTGGCCGCGCTCGCGGCGCACGAGGTTTACTCGAAGGGCGGCCGGACCTACACCCTCGACGGCTTCTCGGCCGAGTTCCCCGAGTGGCACTTCAACGTCCGCGGCTCGAACACCGAGCCGATGCTGAGGTTGAATCTCGAAGCGACGACGCAGAAGCTGATGGAAGAAAAGCGGGACGAGGTGCTGGCGTTTATCCGGAGCTGACGATCGGTGGAGTTGGCTCAGGGCTCAAGGCTCAGGGCTCAGGCAAGAGCCTTTTGAGCCACAGGCGCACGACTAGGATCTGAGAGCTCATCCCTGAGCCTTGAGCCTTGAGCCCTGAGCCGTGCTACGATCTTCTCGGCGGGCGGGCTTAGCATAGTGGTAATGTCCTGGCTTCCCAAGCCAGTTAGACGGGTTCGATCCCCGTAGCCCGCTCCATTCTTTTTTAGTCGGGGGACTTCGTCCCCCGAACCCCCTTACACGCTCTCTCGCGGGGGCCCCGAGCCCCGCTCCGTTCGCGTGGGCGGCTCGCTTTCGCTCGCCGCCTTCGTCCACACTTCTCGAGGCGGTTCGCATTCGATTGTCGTCCGTCAAGCAGCCCGATCGCGTCTTCCGTTGCCGCAGGACTCCGTGCATGTGGCGCTGCGTCGTCAGGTCCGCATGACCGGCCAGTTCCTGAATCGCTCTCTGGCGTGCGCGCCAACGTGCGGAGGGAATACCGGACATCGGCGACGAAATCGATCAGCATGGCATCTCCCGATCGCCACCCCGTCGCAGCGAAGCGGGGCTGGTCCACATTCTCCTTGTCGCGGGCGGCTCGGCCACGAAGTATACGTGTCTCCCTGCCTGAGGTCCGTCGCTGCGGGCAGTCACTTGCCGCCACGACCGCTTCTGACGTCCGTTCGGAGGTTCCGCGGCAGTGCTACACTAACCCCATGTCGACGGACGAGCTGCTTGCCGAGGCCCTTCGCCTCACTCGCGTTGACCGCGCTCGGGTCGCGGAGGAACTGCTTTCCAGCCTTGAGGAGCCGGACGACGAAGTCGCTGCTGCCTGGGCGACAGAGTTGGAACGGCGTTCACGCGAGGTCGCTGAAGGCCGGGTTCAGCCGACCAGCTGGCCGACGGCACGAACCGAGATCCTGAAGGAACTCGAGCAGCGGCGTGCGTCTCGAACTGCATCCTGAAGCGCGTGCCGAACTTCGCAGAGCTGCGCTGTGGTACGACGAGCGGCGCTCAGGATTGGGCGACGAGTTTGTCGCCGAGGTTTCTGCTGCCCTCGATCGGATTGCCGAGGTCCCGGAATCCCACCCGCCATGGCCGCGCACACGCGCCTCGGGGGCAATGATCCGGAAGGCGACCGTCCACCGATTCCCTTACGTGATCGCGTTCGAAAAGCACGAGCCGCACGTACTCGTCCTTGCGGTTGCCCACGTCCAGCGCCGACCACTCTACTGGCTCACCCGCGCGAACCCTTGAGCGAAACCGGGGTCACAACGGTCGACTGGGCGCGTCCTCGTTCACCCAATGCGGGACGTTGCATCGTATGTTGCGACCACGGCATGGACGCATTCACACCGTCTCCAGAGTGTCTCCAAAACTCGGGGAGAATCGCGGGAGATTAATCCCTGACGACGAGGCGGGACCAATCTTCATCCGCGATCCGCTTCAGTGTTAGGCTGGCAATCGGATCGCTGAGTCAGCTGCCGAGGCGTCTGTGCACCTAGCGTGCGTCTCGCCTTTCGCGAACAAGAGGTGGTCGTTCGTCTAATAAATGAGGGACATGCCGTGAGTGAAAAGAGAGTGTGGCTCATCACGGGCGCAGGTCGAGGTCTGGGCGTCGACATCGCCAAGGCCGCCCTGACGGCCGGGCACTCCGTTGCCGCCACTGGACGCGATGCTAAAAAGGTCGCGGCCGCGGTGGGCAGCCACGACAGCTTGCTGGCCCTCAAGCTCGACGTGACGCGCCCCCAGGATGCGGAGGGAGCCGTTGAGGCCACCGTCGCGAAGTTTGGCCGAATCGACATTCTGGTCAACAACGCGGGTAATTTTTTCGCCGGCTTCTTCGAGGAACTCAGCCCAGAACAAGTTCGCGATCAGATCGAGACGCTCCTGTTCGGTCCGATGAATGTGACTCGCGCCGTACTGCCAGTGATGCGTCAGCAGCGCTCTGGTCTGATCGTTGCGATCTCTTCGACCGCCGGCATCGCCGGCCAACTGTTCTGCACGGCATATGCAGCGGCGAAGTTCGGGATAGAGGGGTGGATGGAGTCGCTTACGCCGGAGATCGCCGCCTTCGGAATTCGCACCATGCTGGTCGAGCCTGGGTTCTTTCGGACCGAACTACTCAGCAACGATTCGACTACGTACGCTCAGCCCGCCGTCGACGGTTATGCGGAACGGACCAAGGAGATCGTCGCCGCCTGGAAAAGTATGGATGGCAAACAAGGTGGCGACCCCGCCAAGCTCGCCAGGGCCCTCGTGACGCTCGTCGGGCTGAAGGAGCCGCCAGCCCGTTTTGCTGCCGGCGCCGATGCGGTGCAGACGTTCGAGGCCAAGGCCAATACGCTGCTCGCCCAGGCACAGGCCCATCGCGAGCTGTCCGCCTCCCTCGCACTCGATGACGACCGATAACGAATGCCGCCCCGGGCGCCGGCACATCTAGCTATGCAACCGGTTGTTAGGTCAACGACGACCATCTTGGAGACGTGGAAGTGAAAACATCCGACTCAATTGTCAAGATTGTTGCACCCAGAAGAAGAGTGTGGCTGGCCTTGACCGTGCCTGATCTAGTCAAGCAATGGCAGTACGGCGCTGATCTGCTGACAACATGGGAGGTCGGAACTCCTATCGTTTTCCGCAATGAATGGAACGGGCGAGTATTTGAACAGAAAGGCAACGTTCTTGAGTTTTTACCGGAGTCACGCCTGAAGTACTCACTGTTCGTCCCTCGCCCCGATCTGCAAGACATTCCAGAGCACTACTTTTTCATGACATACGAGTTGACCGAGAGCGAAGAGGTTACTTCCCTGCTTGTGCGTCAGGAAGACCCGCGCCCCTCCCCACCGAATGAATCGACTGGTGGAGATGAGGGTCCGGATGTCCTTTCTTCTTTGAAAGAACTCGTTGAAGTAAAAATGCCGTGAGTGCAAGTCGTGCGTCAAGCGCCCGAATCGCGTCTTCTGTTGGCGAGAGCACTGGAACTGCAGGGTTGCTTCGCGTCAGCCGTTGGTCCATTTCAGCACCGCCTCCGGCAGCCGTGCGCCCTGTATCGGGATTCGTGCGGCGGCACTCTCGATCTCCTGGATGTCCGCTGCCGTGAGCGTCACATCCGCGGCGCCGAGATTCTCCTCCAGGCGGTGGAGCTTCGTGGTACCTGGGATCGGCACGATCCACGGCTTGCGTGCCAGCAGCCACGCGAGCGCGAGCTGCGCGGCTGTCGCGTGCTTGCGTTCGGCGACACGCTTCAAGAGATCAACCAGCGCGAGATTTGCCGCGCGAGCTTCTGGCGTGAAGCGCGGCACCGCGTTCCGGAAGTCCTTGGCGTCAAAGGTCGTCGAGGCGTCGATCTTTCCGGTCAGGAAGCCCGCCCCGAGCGGCCCCCACGGCACGAGGCCAATCCCCAGGTCTTCGCAGGCCGCCAGGACGCCGTTCTGCTCGACGTCGCGCGTCCAGAGGGAGTACTCGCTTTGCACAGCGGTGACAGGCTGGACAGTGTGGGCGCGTCTAATCGTCGCGGAACTCGCTTCCGACAGGCCGAAGTGCCGCACCTTGCCCTGTGCAATCAGTTGCTGAACGGTGCCGGCCACGTCCTCGATGGGCACGTTGGGATCGACGCGGTGTTGATACAACAGGTCAATCGTGGCGACCTGCAATCGCGTCAGCATCGAGTCAACGACCCCGCGAATGTGCTCGGGCCGGCTGTCTAAGCCATAGCGGGTACCATCAGGATTGATGCCGAAGCCGAACTTGGTGGCAATCACGACTTGATCGCGGACAGGGCCTAGCGCTTCGCCGACGAGCGTCTCGTTCGTAAACGGACCATACGCCTCGGCGGTGTCGAACAACGTCACCCCACGGTCAACAGCCGCGCGAATGATGGCGACGGCCTCCTGTCGATTCGTCGCCGGGCCGTACACCGCCTCGAGGCCCATGCACCCATAGCCGATCGCCGAAACGGCGACCCCGCTGTTCCCGAGTGTTCGTGTCTTCATGGCTACCCTCGACGTATCACTCACCTCGCACGATCGTGCGCGTGATCAATGGCGAGCGACAGTTGAATCGTCTCGCTTTCCCGACTCGGTGGCTTTCTGAGTCACATCAAGTCGTGCTTTCCGGGGATCGCGGCCGGCGCCGGCGGTGCCATCCGGGCGGAAATCAAAGATTTGGTCGTTGCCGGCGACATGGCGTGGCCACGTTGGCAGACCCGCTCCGTTCGGGTCGCCGGACTTGGCGAAGTTGACCCAATAGCTCTGAGCCATTCGGGACACTGCCAGATCCTCGGCGGTCGGCGTCACCGCCCCGGCCTCCCGACAGCGTGCCGAACACATAGGCGATTTCGCCGCCGTGCGGGGCCCCCGCCCGCATCTGCTCTCGCATCGAGGTCTGAACATAGGAGAACCGGTACAGATAGACGGGTGAACCACTGGCGGCGAAGGCGTTCGCGGCAAAGCGAGCGGGCTCGGCCTGGCCGAAGTCGTCATTGGCCCGCGACACCATCGTGGCGCAGCTCGGTCGTTCCGTCAGGATCGTAGGCCGCCTTCGCGTCGGCGCTCCATTGGCCGTACCGCGCGAAGAACTCGTCCTTGGTGCGAGCGCGAACTCGATTGCCTGCGGTATCAGCGCTGTTGCTGCCAAGGAGCAACGGCATCTTCGGCTGGTGCCGGGCCTTGTAAGCGGTCTCGGCCGTTTCGGTGATCAGTTTGCCGTCGAGGATCGGCGTCGTTTCGTACGACGGCGCGTTGGTCCCTGGCTGGGCCGGAGCGCCGCGAAGGACCTGGTCGGCGCTGAGCGCGCGCAGACTGGCCAGAGCGGCGGGTCCGTGCTCTCGATCCCCATCGATTTCGCGAAGCTGGATACCGATCGTCTCGGCGGACACCGGATAGTTCGGATCGACCCCGTCCTGCACGGATCGGCCGGGCGGTGAGCACGCTGTCGCGGGAGCCGCCGGACTCGACGATCGCCTTGTGGAACAAGCCGCGCGCCTGCGGCGACGCCAGCAGGCTGTGAACGGAAACGCCACCCGCGGAAAACCCAAAGATGGTGACGTTGTTCGGATTGCCGCCGAAGGCAGCGATGTTCCGCTTCACCCACTGCAAGGCGGCGATCTGGTCCATGTAGGCGTAGTTACCCTTCGTCTCGTCGGGGCGCTCGCTGCTCAAGCGCCGGGAATGCGAAAAAGCCGAAGCGCCCCACGCGGTAGTTCATGGCGACAAGGACGACGCCCTGCGTCGCGAACCCGGCGCCCGACGTGTTGGGCGACGCGCTCGAGCCGCCCGTGAACCCGCCCCCATAGATCCAAACCATCACGGGCAGATTGCGGGCGGCCGCATCGGCCGGACGCCACACGTTCAGATACAGGCAGTCTTCCGACGGAGCCCGAACGGCGGGCGCGGCCGCAGGCGGTGGCGAAGCGGGCGCCGGAGCAGCCGTGCCCTGAGCCGGAGGCGCACCCGCGCGACGCACCCGGAGGCGGCCCGAATCGTCCCTGCATGCAGTCCGCTCCGAATTCCGCAGCCTGGCGCACGCCGGTCCACTTCGCTGCCGGCTGCGGCGGTCGCCACCGCAGGTCGCCTACAGGAGGCGCGGCGAACGGGATGCCCTTGAAGGAAACGACTCCGTCGGCGACCACGCCTTGCAGCTCGCCGCCATCCACACGCACGAGGGACGGGGTTTGCGAAAGTGCAGCAGCGCCGACACCGATCGCGGCCAGGGCCGCCAGCGCGCACGGTAGAAGCAACGAGCGGAGCCTATGCTTGCCTTTATGACGATTCATGAACGGATGATATCGGGGGCATGCGCGTGCGGCTTGCCCAACCCTCCGCAAGATTTACCGTTTACGCCTTGTATCCAGGAGAAAGAGGCAAGCGCCGCGATTGGCCGGTGGATCGTCGTCGCGTAGTCTCGGCGTTCAGGGCTCTGCCGTGGCCGATCCGGCGGCATGAAGCGGGGCGCGCGGATCGTCAGGCCTCTGTGCGACCGAGACCCTCTTCGCGCAGCCGGGCGATATCTTTGCTCGGAGCGCTCCCGAAGAAACGCGCGTACTCCCGGCTGAACTGCGACGGACTCAGATAGCCGACGCGCTGGCAGGCGTGAGTCGCGTCCATGCTCTGAAACAGCATCAGCCGCCGCGCCTCGTGCAACCGGAGCACCTTCTGGTATTGCAGCGGGCTCATCGACGTCACCGCTTTGAAGCGCTGGTGAAAAGATGACGCGCTCATATGGACCGAGGCGGCCATCTCCTCGACCGTCACGGGTTGCGCGAAATGCGCGCGGATCCAGGAAACGGCTTCGCCCATCCGCTGCACGCCCGACTTTGTGTGGCCGATCTGAGCGACCCGGTTGCCGATGGAGGTCCGCAGCAGGCGAATCAGGATCTCGTCGATGACCAGAGGGCCGAGAAACTCCGCGTCTTCAGGCTGGGCCATCAGGTCGAGCAAGCGCGTCACCGCGTCGACGATGTCATCGGTCGTGCGCCCGACATACAGGCCACGACTGTCAGACGCCTTAGGAACGCCACGCGGGTACACGCGCGCGGCGAGCTCTGCTACTCGCGCGGGATCGAGGTCGAGCACGAAGCCGAGATAGGGATCCTTCCGACTGGCGCGAGTCACCTGGGTGGAAACCGGCAGATCCACGGCGAAGACGAGCAGGTGCGCGGGATCGTATTCGAGCACTTCGCGGCCAAGCATCACCACCTTGGCGCCCTGCGCCGCGACGCACAGCGCGGGACCCAGCGTGGCATAGGCGGCCTCGGTCGTCAGCCGCGAGAGCCGGATGGCCCACGTGCCTGGCAGCCGGAGCTGAAAAGCCCCGTCGTGGGGGGCGTATGCTGCGAGCCGGTTGGCGAGCCGTCGTAGAGGCAATGCGCCGGGCGTTGCGAGAGAGGTGTCCTCACTGAGGGCCGCGTCTGGCCTCGCGAAGCTCTCGGGGCGGGCGGGGCGGGACTGCACTCTCTGTGTGGTTCGCAAGCGTCGTGTGTATGGACGGGCTTGCTGAGAAGGTGTCGCCATGAGCAGCAATGGTACAGGCAACCCGGATGTGACATTTGCCGAAACCTCCGGCTCGAACGCGAGATTGCCATCGATTCGTGAAGGAATAGGCAAGAAGCTCCCGATCCCGGACCAGTACGCTGATCGTCTGATGAAGTTCCCCACTGAATGCACCGCACCGAGGCCTCGTCTTTGCGGGGCGCTGGAGTCCTATCGATGAAGCGTACCGCCAAGCTCGTTCCGATCCTGATCGCGTTGTCGCTCACCTCCGTCGTCGCGGCCGATTGGCCGTGGCTGTATGGTCCGCGAAGAAACCATACCTCCGAGCAGAAGGGACTCCTGCGGACATGGCCGCAAGAAGGTCCGAAAGTGCTCTGGACGTTCCCGTTGGCTGCCGGTTTCGGCGGGCCCGCTGTCCTTGGCGGAAACGTCTACTTGCTGGACCGCGACGAAAAGGTGGGCGACACACTGCGCGTCCTCGATCTCGCGAGCGGCAAGGAACTGTGGACGTTCGCCTACGACGCGCCCGGCAGCTTCATGTTCGCCGGCTCACGGACGACGCCCACCGTGGATGGCGAGCACGTCTACACCGTCGGGCCCATGGGGGATCTGCACGCCCTCAATACGAAGACCCGCAAGCCCACCTGGCGCGCGAACATCTGGAAGGATTTCGGCGGCGGTGCCCAACTGCCACAGTGGGCGATCGTCCAGAATCCGTTGATCTACGGTGACCTGTTGATCGTGGCGACGCAGACCGCCGAGGCCGGGGTCGTGGCCTACGACAAGCTGACCGGCACCATCAAATGGAAGTCTGCCGCGCTCTCCGGCATTCCGGGATACGTGACGCCCTCGATCGCGAAGATCGCCGGCGAGGACCATCTCGTCATGATTACCGCGGCCGCCGGTCGCGGGCGCAACGCCAAAGGCGGGAGCGTCAACGGCCTGGATCCCCGCAGCGGCAAAGTGCTCTGGACCTACACCGACTGGCAGTGCATCATCCCGGTGCCGCAGGCGGTTGATGCCGGTGAAGGCCGCGTGCTCATCACGGGTGCGTACGGGGCAGGCTCCGCGATGATCAAGGTCGAGAAGAAGAGTGACGGCACCTTCGCCGTCTCCGAGCTCTTCAAGAATCCCGACTTCGGCGCCCACACCCAGCCGCCGGTCCTGCACGACGGCCATTTCTACGCGCACTACACCATCAACGAACGCAGCGACGGGCTCGTCGCGATGAGCATGGACGGCCAGATCAAGTGGAAGACCGATCAACAGCCGCCGTTCGTGCGTGGCGGCTCGATTCTCGCCGATGGGCTGATGCTGATGACGGACGGCAACACGAAGCTGTATCTCGTCGAGCCGAACCCGGCGGGATTCAAGCCGCTGGCGAGCGCGGAGATCCTCCAGCCGGGTGACAACTGGGCGCCGCTGGCGCTCGTGGACGGCAAGCTGCTGGTGCGCGGGCAGAAAGAGTTGAAAGTCCTGCAAGTCGCGCAGTGAGCACGCAACACATGCACCTCGACAGGAGATGCCACGTGAGGAGTGCGCGAGTCTCGAAACTGTACCGATCGTCGGTCTGCGTGGCTGCTGCCCTTGTGGTCGTACTCGGCACGGCCGTCAGCGCGAGGGCGCAGGCCCTCAAGGATGTGAAGACCCCGGACACGCCGCTGGTGCTGAAGGCGCAAGGCAGCTTCTTCGTCGGTGGCGAGAAGGTCGAACAGACACGGAGTGAGGTGGGAGATCTCGCTCCCGAGGGGCACATCGCCGTCAACCAGATGTACGTGCGGTACATGGTGCCGCAGGGCGGCGACGGCAACGTTCCTGTCGTCATGCTGCATGGCGCGGCCTTGACGGGCAAGTCGTGGGAGACGACGCCGGACGGACGCATGGGTTGGGATGAATACTTCGTCCGCCAGGGCCATCCGGTGTACGTCCCCGATCAGGTCGGGCGCGGGCGATCGGGCTTCAATCAGGCCGTCTTCAACAATGTGCGGGCGGGCTCGACGCCGCCGGCCAAACAACCCGCCTGGCTGCGATTCAGCGATGAGAGTGTCTGGGCCAACTTCCGCTTCGGCCTGGCGCCTGGCCAGCCGTTCTCCGACAGCCAGTTCCCGGTGAGTGCGATCGACGAACTCTCGAAGCAGGGCGTCCCCGACGTCACCTTTGGGGGCGGCGTCCCGAACCCCAACCCGACGTTCAAGGCGCTCGCCGATCTCGCCGCTCAATTGAGCGGCGCGGTGCTGATGGGGCACTCACAATCGGGATCGTTTCCGTTGGCGGCGGCGCTGCTCAATCCCGCTGCCATGAAGGGCCTCGTGCTCGTCGAGCCTGGCAGCTGCCCGGCCACGTACACCCCCGAGCAGATCGCCACGTTGGCGAAGGTGCCGATCCTGGTCGTGTTCGGCGATCACCGCGACACGCCCACAGGCCTCCCCGCGCTGCCCACATGGCAAGCCCGCTTCGAGGGCTGTCAGGCCATGATCGCGCGCATCAAGGAGGTCGGCGGTCAGGCCGAGATGCTCGCGCCACCGGACCGCGGCATTCGCGGCAACAGCCACATGATCATGCAGGACAAGAACAACCTGCAGATCGCCGACCTGATCCTGGAATGGATCGACGCCCGCGTCACCAAGCATACTGGCGAAAAGAAATGACACCCACGCGTTGGAGTCTGTCCATGAAAATGACATCGCGGGCGGAAACGGCGCTCTGTACGTCGCGACGGCGAGTCGGCTGCTGCGGCTCGACGACATCGAGAAACACCTCGACGCGCCGCCCGCGCCAGTCACGGTCCGCGACGACCTGCCGAACCCGAAGGCCGGGCATACCTGGAAGTTCATCGCCTTCGGACCGGACGACATGCTGTACATGTCGGTGGGTTCGACGTGCAACGTCTGCGCGCCGGCGGCGATGACCGCGGCGATCGTGCGCATGAAGCCCGATGGAACCGGCATGGAGGTGTTCGCCGACGGCGTGCGCAACAGCGTGGGGTTCGATTGGCACCCGGTGACGCAGGAGTTGTGGTTCACCGATAACGGCCGCGACATGATGGGCGACGACGTGCCGAACGACGAGTTGAACATTGCGCCGAAGGCCGGTCTCAACTTCGGTTTTCCCTTTTGCCATCAAGGGGACGTCAGCGATCCGGAGTTCGGCGCACAGCGCGCGTGTTCGACGGCCGAAGCTCCCGTCCAGAAGCTCGGCCCGCACGTGGCGGCCATCGGTTTCACCTTCTACACCGGCGACATGTTTCCGGCGGCCTACAAGAACGCGGCGATCATCGCGCAACACGGTTCATGGAATCGATCGACGCCAAGCGGCTACCGCATCATGGTGGCGCGTACGGATGGACGCAAGGTGACGGCGTATGAGCCGCTCGTCGAGGGATTCCTGCCTGCCGCCGGCGCCCCAGGCGGGCGTGGAGCGACCGGGGCGGCCCTCGGCCGTCCGGCGGACGTGCTGCAGCTGCCCGACGGCTCGATCTTGATCAGCGACGACCGCGGCAATCGCCTGATCCGTATCAGCTACCGCCGATAGCTCGACAGGACATTCCGTTTCGGGGACCTAAACGATGCGCATCGTTAACCGGGCCATCAGCCGTTCTCTTCTCGCAGTTGTCACAGTAGACATGGCCCACTTCACGGCGACGCTCATAGTGCTGGCTCTGATCGGCTCGGCATCCGCGGACGCCCAGACGATCGTCGTCACGCGCGGCGTGTCTCGCGCCATCGCAACGGGACCAGCGACGAACTTCACGGGTGAGGTTCGTGTAGACAGGCTGTTCGAAGCGCTTGCCCCATCGCACGCGAGTGGCGGGTCCGTCACATTCGAACCAGGTGCGCGCACGGCGTGGCATACTCACCCTGCCGGGCAGATCCTGATCGTCACGGCAGGAACCGGGCGCGTGCAGGGCTGGGGTGGCCCTGTCGAGGAGATCCGAACCGGAGACGTCGTCAAGATTCAGGCCGGCGGGAAGCACTGGCATGGGGCATCTCCTCAGGCGCCCATGACGCACATCGCGATCACCGAGCCCCGCGATGGTGTCGCAGTGAAGTGGATGGAACAAGTTAGCCAGGAGCAGTACGACGATGCGGTTCCGATCGGGCAACCGCGTCAACCTTCGAGCCAGCAGCAGCCTACCGCCCGACCTTCTGGAGCAGTTCAGCCACGGATCGCGCCCGGCCTCGCAACGCTCACCGACGACGTGCTGTTCGGCGATGTGTGGAGGCGGACTGAGCTGTCGCCACGCGACCGCACTCTGGTCACCATCTCGATCCTCATCGCGACGGGCAAGCCGGCGCAGCTTGCGGGTCACCTGGGCCGCGCGCTCGACAACGGCGTACAACCAAGCGAGGCTTCCGGTGTTCTGGCGCACCTGGCCATCTATTGCGGCTGGCCGAGCGCCGTCTCAGCGCTCGATATCTACGACCAGGTCTATACAGCGCGGAAGGTGGACACTACGACACTGCGCGCCGTCGGCCCGCGTTTTCCAGCTCCGGCCTCCGATGCGCCACGAGCAACGGAGTTGAACGAGGAACTCGGTGCCGTCGCGCCAAAGTTCGTGCAGCTCACCAACGACGTGGTCTTCGACGACCTCTGGCGGCGGTCCGATCTCAGTCCGCGGGATCGCAGCCTTGTCACCATCGCTGCACTCGCCGCCATGGGTGACGACGACCAGCTCGACTTTTACTTGCGCCGTGGCTTTGAAACCGGTCTGACTCGGGCTCAGATCGCCGAGGCGATGACCCATCTCGCCTTCTATGCCGGCTGGCCCAAGGCGACCAAGGCATTGACGGCGGTCACGAAGACACTCGGGAAGTAATGCCTGCGATGGTGAACGATGAGTCGCTACGCGCTGCAGTGGCTCGTGCCCCGCGAGCCTGATCGACAGACGCACGTCATGCTATTGGACAGAGACCGGCCGGCGCCCTCTGTACTGGCGGTAGGACATGGCGCCGCCAAGGAGCAGGCGTTGCTGAGCCTGTGGCGGAACCTCATTGACGATGCCGAATCAGCGGAGGCGATCGATTACGTCCTTAACGAGTACACGCGTCGCGGCGGCACGGCTCCACCGCCATCGTGACGAAGATGCCAACTGACGTCCCGATGGGGCGGCGCTGCTCCGCTTCGGTGGCTCACTCGCTTCGCTCGTTCGCCATCGCTGGTTGGCGTGCGCTCGGCGAACCCGCGACGGTCACTTGCGCTTCCCGACGTCCGCCTTCGCCGCTTCGCGCCGTTCCCTCTGAGCGGAGAGCAGGCGGTACGTGAGGTAGTACTTGTAGATGTTGCTGACGTAGGTGACCGTTTCGCGGCCAATTCGTTCCGACGCGACGCGCTCGACATTGTTGAACCAGAGGTTGGGATTGAGGCCCCTCTTTGCTGTCTCGAGCCGCAGCTGTCTCAGGCGTCCCGGCCCGGCGTTGTAGGCCGCGAACGTCATCAGCGCCTTGTTTACATTGTCCATCGGCTCGTCCTTGAAGTACTGGTCCATCATGAACCGCATGTACTTCACACCGGCGTGGATGTTCGGCTCGATCTCGGCGATGTCGCCGACCTTCAGCTCCTTGCCGGTCGGGGGCATGACCTGCATCACGCCGATGGCGCCGACGGGACTCTTGACGTCCTGGTCAAGCGTCGACTCCTGATACCTTGACCTCGCCCTTGAGCAGCAGTTCCCTGCGGCGTTGACCCTCGCCCCTAAAATGGATTGACGCCCGAGCGCGTTTCAAGGGCGTTGCTGGAACACAGCGTGAACGGCTTGCTAGACTACTTTCCGGTGAAGAAATCCCCACCGAAGTGATTGATTCTGCACGATCGGACGTCCGGCTGCGTGTCTGAACGACTCATTTCTGACTGGTGCGGACGGATCGTTCGTACTACACTGCGCGACCATGATCGCCCGCGAAAGGAGCGCGCATGGTACGTCGACGCAAGCAGACTCGCAGCCTCTTCGAGGTGTTGTTGCCGGACAGCGACAAACTCTGGCCCGACTGGTTGAAACGGATCGATACGCTGCTCGAGGACGAGGCCGTGATTGAGACGGTGGCGTCGGCCCTTGAGGCGCGATGGCCGAAGAGCCGCACGCGCGGGCGAGCGGGCACGCCGGCCGAGGTCGTGCTGCGCATGTTGATCCTGAAGCATCTGCATGACTGGAGCTTCGACGAGTTGGAGCAGGAAGTGCGCGCCAATCTCGTCTACCGCGCGTTCACGCGGATCGGCGTGGACGCGGTGCCGGACGCGAAGACGATCCTGAAGATCGCCAAGGCGCTGGGGCCCGAGGTGATCACCGACTTGCATCAACGGGTCGTCGACGTGGCGAAGCGGGCGGGGGTGACGCACGGCCGTCGATTTCGCATCGATACGACGGTCGTAGAAACCAATGTGCACTATCCGACCGACAGCACGTTGTTGCAGGACGGGGTGCGGGTGCTGACGCGGGCGATGCAGCGCGCGAGTGCCGGGGGCTCCTCGGCCAGCCGCGTGCGGAATCGCCTGCGCAGTGTCGTCGCGGGTGGGCCTGGCCATCAGTCTGCAAGCGCGGACGCCGAAGACACGCGACGCCATGATCAAGAGCTACCGCCGATTGATGGCGACGACGCGCGCGGTCCTCCGTGACGCCGCGACCATGATTCGGCGCATCGGGCAGCAGCTCCGAACGGCGAGGGGAACGTGCCGCGGCAGATCTTGCGGGAGGCGCGGCAGCAGCGCCTGCAGCCGATGCGCCCACTCGTCGCGCGCGTCCTCGCGCAAACGCGGGCGCGCCTGCTCGGCGGCGACACGCACGTGCCCGGACAAAGTGCTCAGCGTCTTCGAGCCCCACACCGAAGCCATTCGCAAAGGGCAAGATCGCCAAACCCACAGAATTCGGCAAGCTCGTCACGATTCAAGAAGCGGAACATCAAATCGTCACGGCCTTCGACGTCCACGCCGAACGGCCGCCGGATGTCACCCTCTGGGTGCCGGCCCTGGATCGCCATCGACAGATCTTTGCGCGCGCGCCGGACCTCGCCACCGGCGACAAAGGCTTCACGTCGGCGACCAATGAACGGGCCGCCCAGGACCGCGGTGTGCGACACGTGGTCTTGCCGGCGCGAGGGCGGAAAACCCCGGCGCGCCAGACGCATGAACGCCAACGCTGGTTTCGGCGCGGTCAGCGCTGGCGCACCGGCTGTGAAGGACGCATCAGTGTCCTGAAACGTCGCCATGGCTTGCGGCGCTGTCGCTACCACGGGCATCATGGGATGCATCGTTGGGTCGGCCTCGGCGTCATCGCCGACAATTTGATCAACATGGCGACATACTTGGATCGGCGCACCGCCGCGTAACCGGCACCGATGGAACGAACCAAAATGAGGCGGCCGACCACGTCCCTGAGTCCTCCAGGACGGCGACCGCACGTCGCCAAAGCTTATTTCTTCACCGGAAAGTAGACTAAGGGGCGTGGTGCATCGACTTGCGCTGCTGGCCGCTGCGATCGCGGCCGTCACGTCGCTCGTCGCCCAGCTGCCCTTGCGGACCGGCGTGCCGCGGCTCTGGACCGACGTGGCACTGGCGGGCTGGGCGCTTCCCGTCGCGGGCGTGAAGGCCACACCGAAGTTCTATACGGAAGCCGAGTACTACGCCGCACCGGTCGACGAAGTCCGAACCTACCCGGTCTACATCAAGAGCCGCGAACCGGAAGGATATCGTGACTGGATGCGGAAGCAGGGCCTGCAGCCTCTCATCGAACCGGCGAAGCTTAGGTCGTCCGGGGCGCGCAGCGCAACCTCCAGTGGGGGTCCCTGCCCCAGTACAGCTTCGATGCGCTCGACGAGATCCGCCGGCGCGATGGCCGGACCCGGCCACCGAACGAGATCGCGTACTCCAGCTATGGCGTACCGTGGCTGAAGGACGATATCAACGCCACTTTGAAGACGATGACGCCCGAACAGGTGGGCCATGTCGACGGCGAACCGTTCCTGGGCACGTTCGTCAGATTCAACGCGAGCCCGTGGTTCACGACCAGGATCGCGGACCTGATCGGCGTCAAAGACCGGCGGTATCTCGATGCGACCGCGACCCATCGCAATCGCGGACCTGAGGATATCGCGCGCTACGGCATCCTGGTCACCGGCGCGGAGGACGGCGCGATCGGACCCCACACGTTCCTCCCGGCGGCGAACCGCGCGCTGCGTTATCGCTACAGCGACGAAGCCATGCTGGCGCTGGGAAAGTACATCTACTCGCTGCAGCCGCCGCCGAACCCGAACCAGCCGAACGACCTCACTGCCCGCGGCGAGCAGGTCTTCGCGCGTGCCCGCTGCGGCAACTGCCACACGCCGCCGCTCTACACGAACAACCGGCTGGCGCCGGTCGCTGGGTTCAACACGTTCGTGCATCCGTCGTCGCCGCCGGCCTCGGACGTGATGAGCGTGCAGGTTGGCCTCGATCCGGGGCTCGCGCTGAAGACGCGGAAAGGCACCGGCTACTACAAGGTGCCGTCGCTCAAAGGCGTCTGGTATCGGGGACCGTTCGAGCACTCGGGCTCGATTGCGTCGCTCGAAGAGTGGTTCGATCCGGCGCGGTTGCGCGACGACTACTTCCCAAAAGGCTGGAACCCGCCGGATACACGCGCGCGGCCCATCCCGGGCCACCGGTTCGGGTTGACCTTGGCGGCCAAAGACAAGCGCGCGCTCATCGCGTTTCTGAAGACGCTCTGAAGCGTCAGCCGGTAGAGAGATCGTCAGCGTGGCCTCCGGCTGGCAAGGCAGCAGGCTCGATCTCGTCGAGCCGCGTCACGTCCACTCGGATGATGCCGTCGGCGCTGTCCCGGTCGATGATGTTCACGAACTTCACGCCCCACTTCACTTCGTCAGCCTTGTAGCTGCTGCGGCTATGCACCGTCTGGCCCGTGGTCTCGTCGTAGGCCGTCAGCCGCACGACGAACTCCGCTTCGGTATCGGTCAGGTCTTCGGCGGTCATACCGGACATCGGGCTCGACGCCTCGATCGGGTGCACCACCGTCCATGACAGCGGCAGGAAGGTTACCGTCGGGCGTTCGAGGCTCAACCGTTCGAACACCCGTTCCTTGGCGCCGCCGGTGCGCAGTCGCGCGATTGCGACCTCTGCGCTGACGTCGAACAGTTCGCTGTCGCGCGTATTGGCCAGCCGGAACATGAACGCATTGATACCTTGGTACGGCGCAACCACGGCGTAAGCGCTGAAGCGGATACCGGGCCGCGGCCTGGAGAACCGGGCAAAGGCGATGCCGGTGATCAACGCGAAGGTGATCAGGCCGACCACCGATTCGATCGCAACGATCAGATTCGCCGGAATGCCGACGGGCGAGATGCGACCGTACCCGATCGTGGCGAGCGTCTGCACACTGAAGAAGTACGCCGACAGAAAATGGCCGAGCCAGCCAACGCCGTAGTCCTCAGGTCCGTCCAGGGCTGCCGCGCCGCACGCCAGATAGGCGAGTGCAAAGATCGCGTTGGTGATGAGATACCAGTACACCACGTTCGATACGAACGACGGCCACGACATGTCGAGGACGTAACGATACGGGGAGCGCGACTCGGCGAAGCTCAGGCCAGTGCGCTTGACGTTGAATGTGCCATCGCGATTGAGGAACCGCCGTCGCGTGGCATCGGCGACAACTGAGCCGAAGCCCAGGTCCTGGGGCGGGCGTCCGGTGAGGGGTCCAATGGGGCGAAGGGCCATGGTCCGAATATTACGCCCCGATCGCGTCTTCCGTTGCCGCGGGACTCAGGTGCATGTAGCGCTGCGTCGTCGGGTCCCGCCTCCCACGAAGCACGCGGCGCCACGCTAATCGCCGGGGATAATTCGCCGAAGCTCCTTGGCCGCGCGCTTCCCCTCCGACGCGCCGCCCTCCATGAACCCCTGGAAGTCGATCGACGTGTGCTCGCCGCAGAACAGGACGCCGCCCTGGCGGCTCGGCCTCGTAGCCGGCGAACGTCGTGTACTGGCCGATGCGGTAGAAGGAATAGGAGGCCCTGAAGAACGGGCTCTTGTTGGGGAGCGAGAGGATCGCCCTGCCGTTCCACTTCGGGCGCAGCCCCG
Source organism: uncultured Acidobacteriota bacterium (assembly GCA_963773005.1). Taxonomy (GTDB): domain Bacteria; phylum Acidobacteriota; class Vicinamibacteria; order Vicinamibacterales; family 2-12-FULL-66-21; genus DATBJJ01. The sequence goes on along the minus strand of CAVYZR010000003.1, from coordinate 187,843 downwards.
GGAACACCGTCTCGAGCTGGGCGAGTGTGCTGACCGCGTCGGCCCGCACCGCCGCGTTCGAGGCGGTCGCGAATGGCTTGTCGCTGGTCAAGGCGTCGGTGACACTGCCGCCCGAGTAGCCGACGAGGATCCCCTTGGCGCCCGGCTGCGCGCGGCGTCGCCTCCCACGAGGCCTGGTAGCCGGTGTCGGCGTAGCTCGAGCCGTTGGACACGCCGGGCCACGGCCCGGTCTGCGTCCAGTGCCGATCGGTGAACTGGAGCTGGATCTTGCCGTTGTTGCCGCGCCCCTGTTCCTCGATCGCCTGGAGCTTGAGCGGATCGAACCCGGCCTCGGACAGATCGACGTGGCGCAGCACGGCGAACGGAATGGCCAGCACCACGTAGTCGGCGGTGACGTCGCTGGTCGACGAGCCATGCTCGAAGGTCAGCCGATAGCGCCCCGAGGAAGTCTGCTTGAACTCGACCAGCCGGTGACCGATCACCACCGCGTCGCCGATTCCGAGATGGTCGGCGATCGCCTCGGGGAGCTGCTGGTTGCCGCCTCGGATGTGGAAGCGCTCGTCCGATTCGCCGAAGACGCGAGAGCCGGACGGCCTTGGGCTGGAACGCCAGCAGGTAAATCAGGTTGAGCGACGCCTGCTCGCGTGGTGTCCGCGCCGTACTCGATCGCGTAGGCCGTGTCGAGCAGCATCCCGAGCGGCGAGCCGTGGCCGCCCGGCACGCGCGACTCGATCCAGTCGTAGACGCTCAGGGCGTCGAGCGCCGCGCCCTCCGTCGTGAAGTTGTCGAAGGTCGTCGGGAACGGCGCCGACGCCTCGTCGGCCACGACCGCGTCGAACACCGGCGCGAAGTCCACGTCGGCCTGCGCCTTGGGGTAGTAACGGCCGAAGAAGCGGTAGGTGTCCTCGGACCTGCGCGGCTGCGCGTCGAGCAGGTCGTCGAGAGCCAGGCCGAAGCGATTGGCGAGCTTCCGGATCGTCTTGTGGCCAGTGTCGATCAGCTCGCCGCCCCACTCGGCCACCTGTTCTGCGGCGAAGTAGCTCGTGTTCGTGAACATCCGCCCGCCGATGCGACCCGAGGCCTCGTACACGGTGGACGCGATGTCGTGGTCCGCCAGCTCGAGCGCGCAGGTGAGGCCGGCGATTCCGGCGCCGACGATGACCACGGTGGGCTGGCCGACGGCGCGCACGCGCCGCGGCAACGCGAGCGCGAGTCGCGCCGGCGGCGCCGCTGGCGAGCAGCTCGCGACGTGAAAGACCGCGCGCCGTGTCCGCGTGGGCCACGCGTTGCTCCCGCAGCCCGGAGAGAGGCAGGCCGGCGGCATGGGCGGCGCGATACTCGCGAAACAAGCTCACAAAGACATCAAGCAGAGGGGTTCGAGCCATTGAGCACTCCCTCGACGTTGGTTTCTGTGGAAAATGAGTCTAACGGCGAAGACGCCTCCTGTCGATGCAGGGTGCACAGAGGATGGACGTCACGAGTTGACCCTCATGACGTCGCCATGATGAAGGTACGATTATCGCTCGACGCAGTGCTTAACGTCTCCCTACCACGTCAACGCATCTGCTGCGCCAGCCGCTTCAGCTCGACCAAGCCGTCCAGCGTTCGCTCGGGTCCGGGCGCGCCCTCAGGGGGTGTCCACTCGAGGGGCGAGCCCGCAGCGATCAACTCGCGCGCGACCTCGACGTGGTTGGCGCCCGAAGCAGTCGTGTTGGCTCGACCTTCAACGGCCCACACGAGCGGCGGTGCCGAGAACATTCCGTCCTTCGCGTCGACGTCCGCCCCGTATTTCAGGAGCACCCGTACCGCATCCGCGTGACCGCCCATCGCCGCGCGATGCAGCGGGGTGACGTTGTCCTTGTCCTTCGCATCCGTCTCGAAGCCGCACGCGAGCATCGTTTCCAGCACCGTGGTGTTGCCGCTTTCGGCTGGCCGGTGGAGCATCACGTGGTGCTCTGGGCCCAACTCCATTCGGAGTGACGGGCGGGCCGCCAGCATCGCGTCGGCGGCCGCGCGATCGGCGCGCGCGCAGGCAGCAACAAAGCGATCGAGCGCGGAGAGCTCGTCCTTCGCGCCATGATTGAGCAGCCACGACGCGATGTCGGCGTTGCCGTGCAGCTCGGCCAGCGTGTGCGGCGTCTTGCCGTCCGCCCGGCGCCTCGACACATCTCCGCCGTGCCGTACCAGCCCTTCGACCATCGAGACATCCCATCGTCGAGCAGCGACGTGCAGCGGGGCCTCGCCGTCCACGCCCCAGGCGAGATTGGGGTCGGCGCCGTGCTCGAGCAGCCAGTACGGACCGGCTGGATTCTCGCCCCACGTCATCATGTACACGAGCGGCGGCACGCCGCCAGGAATGCCGTTCACGTTGACGCCGTAGCGGTGCAGCAGTTCGAGAGCATCGATGTCGCCGCCACCTCCTGCGATGTGCACTGAGACGCCGTCAGTCGGATTTGCGCCGGCCTCGAGCAACACGCTCGCGAGCGGAAGATGCCTGACCGCACAGATCGCACCCCACAGCGCCGTTCGCGGAAGCTCCGGGTGCCAGTTCCAGTGGTATTCCGCGTTGGGATTCGCCCCAAGCGCGCAGAGCCGCTGCGCAATAGTGACCAGTCTTGCCACGCGGGCGGGTTCGGCGAGGTGCATGCACGTGTGACACACATAGAGCAGCGGCTCCCAGTTCTGGGGTCCGCCCGGCTGTGTCGCGAGCTCGGGATGGTCTCGCAGCCGCGCCTCCACCGCCTCGGCGTCGCCGAGTACCAGTGATGTCTGCAACGTGGCCGGCGCGATCTTCGGATGGAGCGCGAGGAGGCGGTTTGCGCGGCCGGACGCGCCGCCGGTCGCACTGCGGAGGAATTCGTCGACCGCTGCCTCGAACGACAGCGTTCGTGCTTCGACCTCATCACCGAGCGCCGTCCAGGACGGGAACCCGTGCTCGCGGGCGACGACGGACTGGGCGTCGTGGAGCGCCAGATCGCGTACATCGAGTCGTTCGATTGACGTGCTCGAAAACGCGGGCAGCGCGGCGAACCGGCGGAGCGCGTCCGTGTCGCGCGCCTGCGCGGCACGGAGCAGGGACTTGGCTTGCTTCTTCAGTTGCTCGAGATTTGGACGGTCAGGGAGCTGGCGCGGCATCGTACAACCTCCATGCTGGACCTGTGGTTCGCATGCAGGCAGCACGGCGGTGTCGGTGCCGTTGGCTCAGAGGAACGACGGTTGGTGGGCTTGGCCCTTCGCGCGAACCCGCGGGCGCCCTTCGTGCGCGCTTCTTCACAGTACCCGTAGCGTCGGGCGCATGTCAATCAGCGACGTCCAAGCAAGCCCTCCTTATTAGAGGACGCCGACGGCAACCTCTTCTGTGTTGTCCAGAAATCGCGGAGATTTGAGGAATCCGATTTTCGAACGACAGACATATTTTTCAAGCGGATGCCACCTTTTGGGCTAGGATCGCGCCTGAAAATCGCTGCTATAGCGGCTATTCGGGGACAAGAACGACTTCGTGGTGACGAGCCTCATCGCGGGAACGACACCGATTCAGTATCACCGCTTCTCCGAAATGGCCGATGATGTCGTGGACGTGTGCGTATATCAGGGCATCCATTTCCGTCGAGCGGACGTGGTCGGACGAAGGCGGGCAGGCGATCCGCCGACTGGGCGGTCAGTCACGTGCTGAAGCCGACTAATTAGGGAAACGCGGGGCAGGAGGGGCAGAGGAACGGGCTGCCCTTCCCGCTCTGTTGGCGTAAACATGAAGCTGGAGGACGGTATGGCAGGACAGCCGAAACTGACGCTCTCGGCAGCGTCGGCATTGTTGCTGGTGCTGACGGCATGGATGGTGAGTTCGCCTCCGGCGGTGGCCGACGAGGCACAGGCCCGGAGTCTCCTCAAAGCCATGACCGACTATGTCGGCGCGCAGCAGTCCATCGCGTTCGACTACGACGCGACCCTCGAGGTCGTCACCAAGGACCGGCAGAAGCTCCAACTGGCCTCATCGGGAACGGTGTCGCTGGCGCGGCCCGACAAGATCCGCACCACGCGATCGGGCGGGTTCGTGGACATGGAGACCGTGTTCGACGGCAAGACGCTCACCTTATTCGGCAAGAACAAGAACCTCTACACCCGCGTCGAGGTACCCGGCTCGCTGGACAACCTGGTAAACGAACTGCAAAAGAAGTTCGACCGGCCCCTCCCCGCTGCCGATCTGTTCATCACCCATGCCTACGACGAGATCACGGCCGCCGTCACGAACGTCAAGGACCTTGGCAGCGGCGTCGTCGGCGGCATCGAGTGCGACTACTTCGCTTTCCGCGCCAAAGACGTGGATTGGCAGATCTGGGTGACGCAGGGCGCGAAACCGCGTCCGTGCCGGTACGTCATCACGTCCACCGGAATCGCCGACGCGCCGCAGTACACCGTCCAGCTTCGGAATTGGAAGACGGGCCGCGAGGTTGCCAAGGCGGACTTCACGTTCAAGCCACCGTCCGGTGCGAAGCAGATTAGCGTCGACGAGCTCAAGAAGGTGAAGGACATGGGCGAGTTACCGAGCAATTTCATCCTCGGAGGCCAGTGATGAGCACCACCAGAACACTACGCGCGCTGCTGCTGCTCGTGATCGTCGTCTTGGGTGCCATCGAGCTGGGTGACCGGCTCTCGATCCCGGTCCTCACCGGTCTCGCGACGAGGGTGAAGGCTGAGGTCGGGCGTCCGCAGTCGCCCGTCAGCGTCGCCGGCGTCGCGCGTCGCTCGGCGCGCCGCGACTGATCGGACCGCCCATCGTCACCGTTGAGTCCGCGCGGGGCGCGAGAGTCGCGATGGCTTCTGGTCGCCGTCCTGACAGTGTTCCCGACCACGGACAGTACACAAGAGAGGGATGACGCTCCTCACGCTACGGTTCACGCTCGTGATCGCAGTCAGCTTTTCCGCTGCAGCATCGGCTGGTCAGGCAGAGGCGCAGCCAACGCCCCTCCTCCAGGAGTTGAACGCGCTCGCCCAGCAGCACCTCGAGCGGCGCGCCCTCACGATCGCGGCGATCCGCGACCTTCCAAGCGCCGCCAAAAGGCAAGCGGAGGTGCGGCAACGCGTCCTCACGTTGATCGGTGGTCTCCCTGACTATCACGGCCCGCTGAACGCGAAGGTAACCAGAACGACTCGCCGGGATGGGTTCTCCATCGATCATGTGCTCTTCGAGAGCCTGCCGGGCTATTACGTCACGGCAAACCTGTATCGTCCCGACGTGCCGGGGAAGCACCCCGCAATCCTGATGTCGATGGGACATTGGGAATCAGGGAAGGCGGCCGGGCAGCTCTTGTCGACCCACCTCGCTCGGAAAGGGTTCGTCGTGCTCGCGTACGATCCTGTCGGCCAGGGCGAGCGGCAACAGGCGTATGACGCGCGCGTCGGACGCTCGCTTCTAGGCGGAGCGACGGATCAACACTTTACGAACGGCCCCGCGGCAATCCTCATGGGCCAGTCGGTCGCCCGCTACTTCATCCACGATGGCATGCGGGCCATCGACTATCTGGTCAGCCGTCCCGAGGTCGATCCGGAGCGCATCGGCGCCACCGGATGCTCTGGGGGCGGCACGCAGACGACATACATCGCCGCACTCGACGAGAGAATCAAGGTTGCCGCGGTCGCGTGTTACATGAACTCGTTCCAGACACTGTTCTCTGGTTCGATCGGCGATTCCGAGCAGAGCGTACCTGGGTTCCTTTCAGCTGGTCTCGACCAGACAGACTATGTCGAGGTGTTCGCGCCCAAGCCCTGGCTGATCACGTCCACAACAGATGATTTTTTTAGCCCTGCTGGTGCGCGCCAGGTCTTCGAGGAGGCGCAGCGCTGGTACACGCTCCACGACGCCGCCAATCGCGTGAAATGGGTCGTCGGGCCAGGCGGTCACGGCACGCCCCTCGAAGTGCGCGAGGCCATTTACGAGTGGATGATCAAATGGCTGCGCGATGGGCGAGGCGACGCGGGTGAGGAACCGGTCGCGCTCCTCCCCGATGGCGAACTGCTCGTGACGCCGAACGGTCAGGTGGACGGGCGCGAGCTGTACCAGATCATCGCGGAGACGCCGCGGAAGAAGGGATCGACCGGCGAACTGGCGAGCTTCGTGCGGGATCTCGTGGCCGCCAATCAGCCGCTGGTTCGCCGTTTTGCCATTCTTCCCGCGCAACCAGGTGCCGTTCGGCGCCCTGCCGTCGTGATCGTGCAGGAGAACCTGACGCCAGGCAAAGATGCGCACAGGTTGCTGTCCGAGGGCAATGTCGTCGTTCTCGTGGCGCCGAGCGGACAGGGCCACGATCCGGAACGGCCGCGAATCGGCAACTGGATGAATGCCACGCGGACGTGGCTCGTCGGACGCAACCTGCCCGCCATGCACGCCGCGGAGATCAATGCGGCAGTGTCCGACGCGATCAGGCGTCCCGACGTCGATGCGTCCAAGCTCACCGCGCGGGCAGCAGGCGTCACGGGTGTGGCGCTGCTCATCGCCGCGGCGGTCAACGAACAGATCGCTTCCATCTCGCTGGATCGGACGCCGCACAGCCTCCGTGCCGCCGTCGACGCTCCGGTGCATACGAACCTTCATGACGCCGCCATCCCCGGGTTGGCGTTGAAGTGGGACCTGCTCGACCTGCGCGATCTGATTCGCCCCCGATCGGTCGTCTGGAGCAACCCGACCGACTGGATGGGGAACGTCGTCGCACTGGGCGGTGACTTCACCTATACGTCGAGCGATCCGAACGTCGCCCGCTAATGACTCCAGACCCGCGATAGATATTCGTAGCGCTTCCGCCCGCGGCCTGAATCCGCTACCATCCTCTAACCTCATCCGTTCTCGATTCACGTCACCACGGTTCTGCACCCAGCGGCGCCGGCGTTCAGCGGCCCGTATACGATCGGAGACCCGCCATGTCGCTCAGGCTGCTCGTTGTCGCAATCGGAATTCTTACGACCGTCGCGGCGTGCACACGGAGCGAACGGCCGCGGCCGCCGGGCGACGTGGATACGGCTCGCATCGTGGCCGCCGACGACGAGCCCGGGAACTGGCTGACGCACGGCCGCACCTACGGCGAGCAGCGCTACAGCCCGCTGCGCGCCATCGACACCGGGAGCGTGAAGCGGCTCGGTCTCGCCTGGTCGTACGACCTCGCGATGAACCGGGGGGCCGAGGCTACGCCGCTCGTCGTAGATGGTGTGATGTACGTCACGTCGGCCTGGAGCATCGTGCACGCGATCGACGCGCGATCGGGCGCCCGCCTGTGGGTGCACGATCCGAAGGTGGATCGCGCGGTCGGCGCCAAGGCCTGCTGCGACGTCGTGAACCGCGGCGTCGCGGTCTACGGCGGCAAGGTGTTCGTCGGCGTGATCGACGGCCGCCTCGTCGCGCTCGACGCGGCGACCGGGTCGGTCGCGTGGGAGACGGTGACCGTGGATCAGTCGCAGGCCTACACCATCACCGGCGCACCCCGCGCGGCCAACGGCCTCGTCTACATTGGCAACGGCGGCGCCGAGTTCGGCGTGCGCGGCTACGTCTCCGCGTACGACGCGAACACGGGGTCGCTCAAGTGGCGCTTCTACACCGTGCCAGGCGACCCGGCGAAGGGCCCCGACGGCGCGGCTTCCGACCCGGTGATGGCGCGCGCGGCCACGACGTGGACCGGCGAGTGGTGGGCCGGCGGCGGCGGTGGCACCGCCTGGGACGCGATCGTCTACGACCCGGAGTTCGACCAGCTGCTCGTGGGGGTCGGGAACGGGTCGCCGTGGAACCAGCAGATCCGCTCACCCGGCGGCGGCGACAACCTCTTTCTCGCGTCGATCGTGGCGCTCGATGCGAAGACCGGCGCATACCGGTGGCACTATCAGACCACGCCGGGCGAGACCTGGGACTACACCGCCACGCAGCCGATCATGCTCGCCGACCTCACGATCGAGGGGAGGCCGCGCAAGGTGGCGATGCAGGCGCCGAAGAACGGCTTCTTCTACGTCATCGATCGCACCGACGGGAGGCTCATCTCGGCGAGTCCCTTTCTCGAGATGCTGCCCGCGAGCGACACGCCGAAGGGTGCGCCCCTCGCGTGGGCCTACGCGATCGACGGCGCGACGGGCCGGCCCATCGAAAACCCTGAGGCGCGATACAAGAGCGGGTCTGCCCTCATGCACCCGAACCCGGACGGCGGACACAACTGGCACCCTATGTCCTACAGCCCACAGACCGGGCTGGTGTACCTCCCCATGCAGGATTTGGCGCTTGACTACGCGCACGATCCGGCGTTCCGGCGGCGCGAGGGGTTCAACAATATCGGGGCCCTCATCGGGGTGTTCCCCGACGATCCGCAGGTGCGGCGGGCCATCCGGAACAGCGTCAAGGCGGCGCTGCTGGCCTGGGATCCCGTGACACAGAAAGAGATGTGGAGGGCGGCGCGTCCTGGCCCTTGGAATGGAGGCACGCTGGCCGTGGCGGGCGGCCTGGTGTTCCAGGGCACGGTCGACGGGCGTTTCCTCGCGCTCGATGCGAAGACGGGCGCGGAGCTGTGGTCGTACGACAACCAGGCCGCAACGCTCGCCGGGCCGATCAGCTACGAGGTGGAGGGCGAACAGTACATCGCCGTGCCGGCAGGCTACGGCACGGCATTCTTCCTCATCAACGGCTTCTTCGCGCCGAGGGAGGGCGCGCCCGTGAGCGCGCGAGTCTACGCGTTCAAGCTAGGGGGCGCGGCGACGAAACCGCAGATCGACTTTGCCCGCATCCCGACGCCGCCACCCCCGGTGCTGCGCGTGACCGCGGACGACTACAGGCGCGGCGCACAGCTGTACGAGGACTACTGCCTTGGCTGTCACGGCATCGCGGCGATCACTGGTGGCGTGCTTCCCGACCTGCGGAAATCCGGCCGGCTGCACGACGCCGACTTGTGGAAGCGGGCCGTCGTCGGTGCCGAGCTCGCGGCGCAAGGGATGCCCCGGTTCGAGCGGTACGTGACGCCCGCGGATGCGGAACTCGTCCGGGCCTACGTCGCTCGGCAGGCGGCGATGTTGTACGAGGAGGAACAGGAACGCAGTCGCAAGGAGTGATGCGAAGGCGTAGCGGAGTAGAATCGAGTCGTGGCGATGATCGAAACCCCGCACCATTTCTGCGAACGTCGGCCGCAGCGGCACCGTCCGGAGTATTGATGGACCGCCTCTTCGGTGATCTCAGTTCGGGCATCCGGATGCTGGTCCGGTACCCCACCCTCTCTCTTGGCGCAGTCCTCACGCTCGGCGTCGGCATCGGCCTCAGTACGACCGTCTTCTGCGTCGTCAATGCCGGTCTCTTCAAGGGCCTTCCGCTTCCGAACGCCGATCGCATCGTCTCGGTCTACATGTCCAACCCCGCGCAGGGGCAGCCCCGCCTGCCGATCGACGTGCACGATCTCACCGTTCTTCAGGCACGGCAGACGTCGTTCGACGCCATCGGCGCGTACAGTGCCGGCCCGTACAACCTCTCGATCGAAGCGGGCAGGCCCGAGCGGTTTCAGGGCGCCCAGCTGACGCTGGAAGCGTTGCGTGCGCTTGGCGTGCAGCCGATCCTCGGGCGCGGATTTCAGGAGGGAGACGACGCACCGGGGGCGAGCGTCGTGCTGCTCGGGTACGAGTTGTGGCGCGATCGATACGACAGCGCTCCGGATATCGTCGGCCGGACGATTCGCGCCAACACCACGCAGCTGACCGTGATTGGCGTCATGCCGCCGAAGTTCGCCTTCCCCATTCGCGAGTCGCTGTGGGTGCCATTGCGCGTGGATCCGCTGGCAACGGCGCGAGGCGAGGGCCCTCGATATCCGGTGATCGGTTTGCTCAAGCCGGGCGTGTCCGTGTCGGAGGCGACCGCACAACTCGCGACGATCGCCGCGCAGCTCGAACACGACTTCCCCGCCACCAATCGCGGCGTCAGCGCCGGCGCCATGGGGTATCCCGAAACCATTCAGGGCCCGGAAATCTACGCGATGCTCTTCACGATGCTCGGCGCGGGCATCGGCGTGCTGCTCATCGCCTGCGTCAATGTGTCGAACCTTCTCGTCGCGCGGGCGTCGCTGCGGCGCCGGGAAGTGGCCGTGCGTATGGCGCTCGGCGCGGCTCGGAGCCGCATCATCCGCCAGCATCTCACCGAGGTCCTGGTGCTCGCATCGGCGGGCGCCGTCATTGGTATCGTGCTCAGCATCTTCGGCATGCGCTGGTTCACGGCGGCGCTCTCGGACACCCCGCCGCCGTTCTGGATCACGTTCGAGCTCGATCACCGCATCATGTTCTTCGTGCTCGGGACGATCGTGCTCTCGAGCCTGGTCGCGGGCGGGTTGCCCGCGCTTCAAGCGGCCAAAGTCAACGCCGGGGTGGCCCTGAAGGACGACAGCCGCTCGTCGACGAGCGGATCCTTCGGCCGTTTCAGCGGCGCCCTCGTCGTCGCTGAGCTGGCCGTCTCCTGCGGGCTGTTGATCGCCGCCGGTCTGATGATCAAGAGCGTCGTCCAGCTGCGCACCGTGCCGATGCCGTTCGCGATCGAGAACGTGCTGACCGCGCGTGTCGATCTGCCGCGCAACGACTATCCGGATTCTGCGGCGAGCATCCGCTTCTTCGAGCAGCTTCTGCCCCGGCTTCGCGCGGTGCCGGGTGTCGAGGCGGCGACGTTGTCAGATGGATTGCCGGCGGCGGGCAACGGCACCATCCCAGTGCAACTGCCGGGCAAGGCCTACCCGCAGCAGAGCGACTACCCGCTGGCGCGCGAGGGCATCGTCACGCCCGGCTACTTCGAGACGTTCCAGACGAAGATCTCGAGTGGCCGCGAGTTCAATACCAGCGACACCGCCGCCGGACAGCCAGTGGCGATCGTCAACGAGTCGTTCGGGCGGATTCACTTCCCTGGTGTTGATCCCCTGGGAGGCCAGTTCAAGCGCATACGTCCGGGCAACAAGGAGCCGTGGATGACTATCGTGGGTCTGGTGCCGGATCTGCTGATGGAGGGCATCGGTAACAACGGCGCGAGCCCGGTCGGCTACTACATCCCAATCGCGCAAAGCGATGTCGCCAACGGCGTCCGCCTCGCGGTCCGCACACGGGGAGATGCCGTATCGTTGACCCCACAGCTGCGCTCTGCCATTACCTCGCTCGATCCACACCTGGCGCTGTACGAAGTCAGCTCGATGCGCCAGGTGATCGGCCGGCAGACCTGGTTCTACACAACCTTCGGCACGTTCTTCATGGCGTTCGGCATCTGCGCGCTGCTGCTCGCCGCGGCCGGCCTCTACGGCGTCATGTCGTTTGCGGTGACGCAGCGGACCCGCGAAATGGGTGTGCGGTCGGCGCTTGGCGCCAAGCGCCTGCAGCTCATCGCGCTCGTCATGCGCAGGAGTGTCGTCCAGCTCGCGATCGGCGTGGGGCTGGGACTTGTACTGGCGATCTTCGCCGCTGGGGCTCTACGCCCCGTGTTGTATCGCGTCGATCCGCGTGACACGACGGTCTTCGCCGGGGTCGTGGCAATGCTGGTGGTGGTGAGCCTGCTGGCCAGCTTGCTCCCGGCACGACGCGTAGCGAAGATCGATCCGGTCAAGGCGCTGGCGACGGAGTGACGCGCTCGCGCCATCAGACCGGCTGGACCATCGTCCTGCTCGCTGTCACCATCGCGCTCGGGCTCGCGTCGCGGCTCTATCGAGACGTCCTGCCGTTTGTAATCGCGGAATATGCAGGCGACACGTTGTGGGCGACGGCCGTGTTCTTCCTGTTGCGGCTGTTCCGGCCGGAGGCGTCGGGCCTCGCGCTTGCCGCGGTCACGCTGGCGATCGCATTCGCGATCGAATTCAGCCAGCTCGCGCACCCGCCCTGGCTCGACGCCTTCCGCCAGCAGCCGGGCGTCGGCGTCGTTCTGGGCTACGACTTCGTGGCGACCGATCTGGCCTGTTACACGGCCGGCGTCGTGCTGGCGTGGGCGATCGACGCGCTCTCCAATTGACCTGGGGGCTTCATCCCCAGCCCCCTCCTACTTCTGGGGCGCGAGCGACCGAATGTAGTTGACGATGCTCCAGATCTCATCGTCAGAGATGCGGCCGTCGAATCCCGCCATCATCGTCGGCGGCAGGCCGCGCTTGATGGCAGCGTAGATTTCGCCGTCGGTCGAGCCGTGGTCCCACTGGCCGTCGGTGAGGTCCGGTGCCTGCCTTCCCTTTTGCTCCTCGATGATCGAGATGGCGATGCCGGCCTTCACGGCACCCTGTGCAACGTTGCCGTGACAGGCGGCGCAGTTGAGGTCGTAGGCGCGCTTGCCGGTGGCGATCGACTCGGGCGTGGACGCGACGGGATTTCTGAGGCTCGCGGCTGGCTGATTGCCGACGTCCTGACTGGCGCGCGGTGCAGAAGCGATCGCCGTGGGCGCTGGTGCTGTCGTGACTTGTGCTCCCACGACCTTCCTGATCATGCCGTCGCTCTTCGTCAGGATGTACAGCTCGCCATCATTGTCGGCCGCGAACCGCAGGTCCACGCGGCCACGGCCGGAGACGGCGCCCACGCCGGGGAGTCCCTGGCCCCTGCCGCCGCGCGCGCGATAGGCGTCTTCCGTCAGCCGTCGGAGCCCGGCGTCCATCTCGTGAATCGCCGCTACGGTCATCGCGTCACCATCGTCGGCCGCGAGCACCTCGGCAAGCTCGGCGTACCAGACTCGGCCCGTCGTGATGTCGCCGAACACGAGCTTGTCTTTGAGGGCGGGGACCAGCGTGCCGCGGTAGACGAACCCGTTGGCGATGGCGTCGCCGCCCTCCGCCGCGGTGTGTCGGTATTGAAATACTGGGTAGGTCGGCTTGATCGTGCCGCGTGCGACGGTGTCCGAGATCTGAACCGGAATCGTGTCGTCGTCGGGTATCGGGCCGATCCCGTTCGTCGACGACATCATGTTCGTTCCCTCGCGCAGCGGATAGCCGTAGTTCGCGCCCTTGCGGATGATGACGACCGTCTCCCAGGTGACGAGGCCGATATTGAACGCCAACAGTTGCGGCGCCGTCGATCGGGCCGGATCACTGGCCCAGATCAGCCGATGGGGATTGCGCAGGCCGTACGCCCAGATCTCCTTGCGCGCGCCCTCGACCGCCGTGAAGGGATTGTCGTTGGGGATCCGGTACCGCCCGTTCTCGCTCACGGTGCTGGTTGACCTGTGCGCGCCGAGGTCGGGCACGATCCGCAGGATCTTGCCAACGAGGGTGTCGAGCCGTTGCGGGTTCATGCGGCGGCTGTCGCGCTGTTCGCCAGAGCCCGCGTCGCCAGCCCCGACATACATGACGCGCCAATCGGGATCGCCGGGCCGCGCGGCAGGATTGAACGTCATCTCTCCCAGCGGGTGGATCGGGCTGGGGTGCTGCAGGCGTAACAGTTCCCGCGCCGTGCCCTCGAAGGTCGTGTTCGCCGGATTCCGGTCCTTCCATTCGATCAACACCACTTCGCGCTCGACTTGACCCTCCACGGTGGGCGTCGCGATCGTCTTCGTCGTCATATATCCCGACAGGTCGAGGCCGGCGACGACGCCGGCCTTTGGCTCCGGAGGGGCGGCAGTGGCCGGATCCTCCATGTGAAGCGTGTAGAAGACGCCATTCCGCGCGTAGTCGGGATCGAAAAGGAAGTTGATGAGACCGGTGGCGAAATTGCGTTCGAACGTGAGTTTCCGGAACAGGCCGGGCCGTCCGCCGAGACCATTGAAATCGAGGTAGGTCGTGAATGTCTTCTTCTGCTTGTCGAGGATGTAAAGCGGCCCGTTGAGGTCGTTCACGAAGAAGCGGCGGCCGCCGGGCTCGTCCCGCATGAAGTTGACCCTGGCCAGTTGTCCCCGCGTATTCTCGCCGGCGAGCTCGCCGGTGATCGGCATCGACGCGTACTCTTGCAGTTCGAGCGCCAGCCGCGGCGGCTGCACGGCAGCGGGCTGGACGACCGCAAGGGCCAGGACCGGAATCACTATCGACCACGTCCTCATTGAAAGCGACCTCACCTCCCCACGCGAATCGGCGTCAAGAGACGAGTCTCGCCGGACTCCTTTGCGATGACGACCTCAACAACGTAGTCCGCGGGGCTCAGCGCGGCCAGCACGACGTCGGCCACAATCCATCGCTGGCCAGTCTCGGAATCGGTGCGTTCGGATACGGCCACGGGAACCTGCGTCGCCGATCCACCGCGATCGAGCACTCGACCGCTCCCTGCCTTGCCATCGCGCGGTCCTGGACCGACCGGAAACTCGAGCCTGAGGCGTTCCGTGCGGCTGAACGTCGGATCCGCCGCAGGAACGAGCTGCGTCCCGGTCGTCGGACCGCGGCGCAACATGACGGGCCTGGGCTCCGTCGCGTCGAGGTCGACGCGGACGACGTCCAGCATCGGGGTGCCGCCGCCCTCTTCCGATGTGAGCCGCACGCGCACGTCGAGCGAGCCGGTCGCGCCAGATGGGAGATCGAGCCTGGCGACGAACACGCGCTGGCCGGGCTTGAGTACGACATTGCTCGTCGTCGACGCGCTGCCCGCCACTGCCTGAATCGCGGCGCGGGCGCCCAGCGCAAACTCGTCAGGCCGTGAAGTCGCCGGAAGCTCCCCTACTACCCACAACGACCGCACGGGGCCCGGACCGGCGACGGCGTCCGCGCGGAACCGTGTGGCCGGCCGAATCCGGGAGAGCTGTTCGAGCGCTCCTTGCACCGGACCTGGCGCGCCGGCCGCCTTACTTGTAATCGCGGCCGGAGGTCTGATGTCGTTCTCGCTCGGTGCGCGGTAACCCTTCCGAGCCCGAACCTGGATGCCTGGTTGCTTCACTCGGACCGTGATACTGCGAAAGCGGCCGTCGGCAGTCGTATTCGAAGCGTAGTAGCCGAGGAGGTAGTACGACGACATGTCGTTCGAGATTCGATCGAATCCTTTGTCCAGGTCGTTGATGTTCAGCACCGCGATGCCGTCGGTGTTTTCGGCCAGCGTGCGCATCGCGCCGTTGCGGTCCGCACCTTTCACTTTCAGCCCGCCCGGATCGATCATGTAGAACGTGCTGTTGCCACGGTTGGCGTCGTCGATGATGTCGCGGAGGAACTTGTCGTTGTCGATCCCAGCCAGGTAGGCGCGATCGCCGGCGCATGCCGCCGGACTGAGGGCGTTGACCGAGTTCTTGGTATCTTCGAGCGTGAGCTTGCCAGTCGGACCGACACGGATCTTGTCGACCCCGAGCGGCGATTCAGTCTGACGCTTTTCCATCAAACCTGGGTCCTCGCGAAAGAGCACCCAGCCTTCCGTGACCGCGACAATCGCTTTTCGCTCTTCGCGAACGCTCGCCAGGTACTTGACGGTGTCCTGGAGGGATTCGAGTGTCTTCCGCTCCCTGCTCCGCTCGATCATCTTCCCCGGGACGTCGTTCATGCCGGGGTAGCAAAGTGTGTATTGAATCTCCTTCTTGTCGAGGACCGGATCGAGCTCACGGTCCTTACGTCCCCAGCTCAACCACTGTGTTGGCAGCCCTCCCGCGAGCACGTCCAACTTTCTCCCATAGGTGACTTCCTTGGCGCTCATCGTCGGCGTCATGATTCCGACGAGGTCATCGTCGCCGAGCTGCGTGGTAAGGAACCTGACAAGCGGCGCGTTGATCGAGCGCGCGCTTTGATCGTCGACGAACGCGCCATCGAGAAACACCAGGAACACGCGGCTGCGCGGGTTGGTAAGCGCCTGCCTCATGTCCCGCTGATTGTTCGGTTCGATTCGTGCCGTCTGGGGGCCTCGAAGAGCGACGACCTGCTCGAACGTTTCGATCTTCTGTGCGACGCCTTCTTCGAGAACCTCGAAGTCCGCGGCCTGGAGTCCGTCGACAATCTGGCCGTTGCGCGTCGGATACGCGTCCACCCGGACGAAGTTGGTGCCAACGCGGATCGGCTGTTGAGATTGGGCGGCCAGCACCGACACGCCAGCCGTGAGGAGCGCGAAGACCGTGATTGCGCGCATGTCTATCGCACTACCCGAATGGCGCTGACAATGCGCTGCGACTTGTCGCCGCCGATGACCTCGATCTCGATTGCGTAGTCGCCGCCACTGAGCGCCGCCAGGGCGACGTCGGCGGTTATCCAACGCTGCCCCGTCGCGTCGTCGACCCGCTCTCCCACCGTCACAGGCACCTGCGTTGGCTGGCCCGTCCGGTCGAGCAGGCGCCCACCGCCAGGTTTTGCGTCGGCTTCGACCGGAAGCTCGAGCCGGACGCGCTCGGTTCTACTGAACCGAAGATCTGCAGCCGGCACGAGCCGATTGCCGGTCGTAAGCCCGCGTCGGAAGAGCAGCGGCTGCATTCCTAATGAGGTGTCGAGGCGCAGCATGTCGGAGACTGGGAGCACGCCCCCAACGGCGACGAGACGGGCTCTGATACTGAGCTCACCAGACCCCGCGGGCAGAGTCATCGTCGTCAGGAAGGTGCGCTCCCCCGCCTTCAACGTCACGCGCGTCGTCGTCGACGCACCGCCTGCGGTCGCCTCGATGTCAGCCGTCGCGCCTTGTGCGAAGTCGTCGGGGCGTCCGGCCGGTGGCTGCAGTTCGCCGGCGACCCAGAGCGAGCGCTTGGCGCCCGTGCTGGCGACAGCGTTGATCAGGAAGCGCGTGTCGGGGCGGATCCGGCCGAGCCGATCGATGGCCGCGTTGATGGCGCGCGTGGCCTCGGGAACCGGGGCGTCGGCGGCGCTGCGCGCTGCCGTGACCTCCGCCTCTGTCGAGGCACGATAACCAGGGCGCGCGCGAACCTGAACGCCGGGCTGCTTGACCCGCACTTTCAGCGCGCGGTAGCGCCCATCGAGCTTGGAATTGGTCGAGTAGTAGCCGAGGAGATAGTACGACGTCAGATCCTCAGAGATCCTCCTCAGCCCCTTGTCGAGATCGTTGCTGTCCACGACGGCGATGCCGTCGGTGTTCTCGGCGAGGGTCCGCAGGCTTTCGATACGGTCCTTGAGCATGGCGCGGTCGATGTTGATCGGCGGCGGAGGCGCGGGTCCGATCGGGTTGTCGAAAACCGGAAGCCCGCGGGGATCGATTGGATAGAAGCTTGCGTTGCCACGATTCGCGTCGGCCAGGAGATCGAGGAAGAACTGGCGGTTGTCCATCGCCGCGAGGCGCATGCGATCGCTATCGCACTCGCTCTTGGCCATGGAACCGCCGATGTTCCGGCGCGGGTCTTTGGTCGTCAGCTTGCCGTTCGGACCTACGCCAACGGGATCGACGCCGGGAATCGGCTCCGTCGTTCCGGTGAGCGGGTCCGTGCGCAACTTCGTCAGTCCCGGGTTCTCACGATAGAGCAACCACCCTTCGGTGACGGTGAGAATCGCCTTCCGCTCTTCCCGAACGGTACGAAGATAGCGGACGAGATCTTCGAGCGCTTCGAGCGTCGCGCGTTCGCGTTTACGAGCGATCATCTCTGCGGCCACCGGCGATTCCAAACCCTCGCCTGCGTACGGTGGATAGCAGGCGTTGTAGGAGTCCTCCTGCACATCTCTCATAACCGAGAACCGCGTGCCCCACGGCCAGTTCCGCCGCAGGCTGTCTTCGATGACCTGGGTCTTACGTCCCAGGACGACCTGCGAGGCCGCCATGGCGGGCGTCATCACGCCAACAAGATCGTCGGGCCCGAGGATCCGATCCATCAGACGGATGAGCGGCTCGTTGATGGCGTGCGCGCTCTCCACCGACACGTTTGGTGTGTCGAGGAAGATGACGAAGACGCGGTTTCTTGGGTTGGCGGCGGCCTGGATCGATTCGCGCTGCGAGCTCACTTCCATCCGCTCGGTCTGAGGCCCCGCGGGACGTACGACCACGTGCTCGAAGGTCGCGATCTTCTGGAGCACACTGTCTTCGAAGACCTCGAAATCCTCGGCCTTGAGGTCGAAGACCGGCTTGCCGTCCCTGAGCGGGTAGGCGTCGACCCTGACGAGGTTGACGTCGGCGCGGAACCGTGGCGGCGGCTGCGGCTGCTCTTGAGGCTTCTCCGACTGCGACTGCGGCTGCGGGGGCGACTGGGACTGCGCCGCCGGGAGCCCGGCGACGACGCACGCGAGCACACTTATCGTGAGAAGACCACGAATCGAGCTGTAGCGCACGCTCGGACTCCTGAAGGGTGCAGAGGCTGGCCCTGAAAGTCTACACCGAACAGCCGCTTCCCCTCACGCCCGACGCCGAAGTCGCGCGAGGAGGTCTTCCAGAATCGGGAGGCGGAGGCGCCTCGACCACCACTGCCCGCCCATCGGTGGGGTGCTCGAACTCGAGACGAAACGCATGCAGCGCCTGCCGGCCGAACGAAATCGGTCGTAGCTCGTCCGGTCCGTAGACATACCGCTCTTCACCAACTAGCGTATGTCCGCGCAGTCGCGCCTGAATGCGGATCTGATTCCGCCGTCCAGTGCGCAGCCGCACTTCGACGAGTGACGTCTCGTGAAAGCGTTCGACGACGCGATAGTCGGCGATGGCCTCGGTCCCGCGTGGGTCACGCCGGTGAGTCTCTTTTTGAATCAGGGCCTTCGTATCCCACACGAGCACATCCCGCCAGGTTCCTTCTGGAGGCGTGGGGTGCCCGTAGACGACCGCGAGATAGATGCGTTGCGGCTGACGACGGGCGAATTGCGTCTTCAGCCGCTGCTGCGAGGTCGGATCCTTGGCAAAGACGACCAGGCCTGAGGTGTCCTGGTCGATGCGGTGGACCACGAACGGCCGCCGTTTGCCGTGTGAGCGAAAGCGCCGGGCAATCTGGTCGTAGACCGAGAGAACATCCGGGTTGCGCTCGAGCGGGACCGAGAGCATGCCGGACGGCTTGTTGACCACCAGCAGTGCGTCGTCTTCGTAGACGACGTCGACCTCTCCCGTGGGTCCCGTGCGCGGGCGCGGCCTGGCGCTACCCGGGCGGTCGGTCCATACGCGCACGACGTCGCCAGCGATCAGCCGCCGCGCCGCCTCTTTGATGTCGACTTCTTCGTCGTTGACGTAGATCTTGCCGCGCTCGAGCGCGGCCACGGCCTTGCCGCGCGATGCGAGACGGTCGGGCGCAGCGAGGAACTTGTCGAGACGGACCCCGGCGTCGGCGTCTGTGGCGGTCCAGTGCGACCGTGCGGTCTTCACCGCGCGATCGTAACGGAACTGGCGACCGGGCGCTGTCGTGTGCCGAGACGCCCCAGGAGGGCGCCAAACCTGTAAGTGACTCCAGTCCTCTTACAACACATCGTTCGCCCTAAGGTGCTCATGTTCATCCGTTTGGAGCGCATGCCGCGGCGTCGGCGCTCCGGCATCCCTCTTGCGACCGAGGTCGCACATGCGACGTCATTTTCGCGCCGGACTTGCGGTCGCCGGCTTGCTGGGCGCGTTGTCCGGCACCGTGGGGAGCGGCGCCCAGAGGCAGGCGCAGCAGCCGGTTGAGCGTCAGGAACGGGCACCGGCCTCGGCAAGCGTTCTCTCGGAACATCACATCGAAGCGCTCGACGACATGACGCTTCAGGCCCAGGCAGAGTTTCTTCTGGAGCGCGCAATCAATCACTACCGGGGTGCGAACGAGCAGATTGCCAAGCGCGCTGAACGCTGGCGCGGGAATATTACGCTCAACAAGCGGCTGAATGGATTGTTCGTCACGGCTCTCAACTCGGATGATCTGGGCGTCCGCGCTGCCGCAATTGAACTGAACCTCGCCGCTCTCGATCTGAAGAAGACATCAGCAACGATCGACGGGCTGGAGCCCGATGCGAGAGGCGGCGCGCAGGTTCTTCGCGTGAACGCACTCTGGCGGATTGGACTCCTTGGCAATCGCGGCGTCGAGCCGGACCGCGCGTTTCAGATCCTGATGGGCTCGCTTCATGACGAAAACGTGAACGTGAGGCACTGGGCCGTCGAGGGGCTCGCCTACCTCGGCACCGACGACACGATTGCGCCCCTTCTGTCGGTTTTCCGCGATGACCCGTCGCCAGTGATCCGCGAACGAGCAGCCTGCAGCCTCGCGCAATCGGGGATGTTGAGCGCGAAGCAGCGCCTCAGTGCGGTCCCGTCGTTGCTCGACCTGACCGATGATTCCTCTCTCGACGATCAGACGCGTTCGTGGGTCTTCCAGGCCTTGCGGGACATTACTGGCCAGTCCCTGCCGCGCGATGCCACGGCCTGGAGACGCTGGTACGAGGGGCGCCACAGATGAGATACCACTCTCCGTCGCGCAATTTGTAGACCTTTCAGTACAATTGCAATCTACCAACCGACCAGCACTGGCATCGCCCGCGCAACGTCAGTGATCTTGAATGATCCGTCATGAACCGCGCCCACGTGGATGGCGGCGAACTCGAATATGAACTCCGCGGCGATGGCGACCTCGTCGTGTTCGTGCATCATGGCGCCGGCGCCGACTGGTTTCAGCCGCTCTTCTCCGAACCGATCCTCAACGGTCGCTTTCGACTGCTTCGCTATCACCGGCCGGGTTACGCGGGTAGCAGCCCGCTGGTCGGCGAGCTGTCATTTACGCGGGAGGCGGCGACCTTCCGTGAGTTGATGCGGTATCTCGGTGAAAGGCGCGCGCACGTTGTCGGTCATTCGGCCAGCGCCTGCATCGCGCTGCAGATCGCGCTTGACGTGGCAGGCAGCGTCCATTCGCTGACGCTCATGGAACCGGCTCTGCTCGCCGTACCGAGCCCTCCTGAAATTCCTCAGGCGATCGGACTGTATCAGGCGGGCGATCGGGCAGCCGCTGTCGAGACCTTCCTCCGAGGTACCTGTGGCCCACAAGCCCGAAGCATCCTGGACGACACCATTCCCGATGCGCTGAATCGTGCCGTGGCAGACTCGGGGACTTTCTTTGGCCAAGAGTTGCCCGCGCTTCGGCAGTGGTCGTTCGGGCCAGACCAAGCGCGTCGCATCACCCAGCCTGTTCTCGCCGTTCTCGGCGAGGCCAGCGATTCACGTTTCCGCGAGCGGCACGAGATTTTGGTTTCGTGGTTGCCCCACGCTGAATCTTTCGTGCTGCCGAGCGCCGGTCATCTGCTTCATTTGGAGAATCGGAGTGGCTTTGCGAATGGCCTGGCCGACTTTCTAACACGGCACGCAATCGGCGGCACCTAGTGTCCCGAATCAGAAATGCGTCGCCATTTTTCGGGCGGGGCATCCCCGATGGCGGCGTTGCTCCTCCCTTGAATATGTTGAATATTCGCGGTCGTCGCGCCTTGCCCTCGGGGCGCCGCGCTCCGAAAAATTTGGCAACGTATTTCTGATTCGGGACACTAGTTTCTTTTGACGGGTCGGTCGATTCGAGCAATCAGCGTGAAGGTGACCGCGCTACAGCTGAGCCGGCTCATTCATTATCACGGTGATGCTCCCTCCAGGGCAGACAAACATCTACCGAAGCTCATTTCGGTGCTGACGCCTGCGGAATTTGAAACGAGAATGGGCTCGTCCCGCAACGGCATCCCGTGTGCAACGATTCCGACCGATGAACGTGCGATCCGACCCCTGCCGGTCTGTCAGCCGTGCCCAACTGCGGTGCGAGCGGCCACGCTGCCGCAGGATCACGGCGCCCGAAGGTTCCGGCTTCGCATGGCGCGTGGCCTTCGGAGCGGCGGTCTCGCTGGTGCTGGCGTTGACCGGCGGGTCAGACCCGAACGTTCAGGCTGGAGAAACGCAACCGCCAGTCGTGGCCGCGCCGGGATTCCAGGATAAGGCGACCATCAGCGGCTTGGTCCAGCCGACGGTCGTCCAGTTTGCGTCCGACGGTCGGGTCTTCGTCGCTGAAAAAAGCGGCATCATCAAGGTTTTCGATAATTTGGAGGATCAGACCCCAACCATCTTTGCCGACCTCAGGACCAATGTTCACAACTTCTGGGATCGCGGCCTGCTGGGCATGGCACTCCACCCGAACTTTCCGACAACGCCCTATGTCTATGTGCTCTATACGTACGACGCAGTCATAGGAGGGGCCGCGCCAAGGTGGGGAACTGTCGGGGGCACATCCGACGGGTGTCCCAGTCCGCCCGGCGCCACTATCGCCGGATGTGTCGTCAGCGGCAGGTTGTCGCGCCTCACGGCAAAGGGCAATATCGCGTCCGGACCGGAACTGCCTTTGATCAACGACTGGTATCAGCAGTTTCCGAGCCACTCCATCGGTTCGATCGCCTTCGGCGCCGACGGTGCGCTCTATGCCACTGGCGGCGAAGGCGCAAGCTTCAGCTCTGTGGACTACGGTCAGACAGCCGCCGACCCGCCGAGCGGCGATCCGGCGAATCAGGGTGGGGCGTTGCGGAGCCAGGACCTGCGCTCGAGCGGCGATCCGGTCGGACTCAACGGCGCAGTCATTCGCATAGACCCGGCCACGGGGGCGGCGCTGCCGGACAATCCGCGGGCGGGTGACCCTGACCCGAACGCCCGGCGCATTATTGCCGAGGGCCTTCGCAATCCCTTTCGCTTCACGGTCCGACCCGGGACGAACGAGCTGTGGGTGGGAGACGTCGGCTGGAACCATTCGGAGGAGATCAATCTCGTTGCCAGCGGCGCCGACGGAGTCACGGAGAATTTTGGGTGGCCGTGCTACGAGGGTTCAGCGATACAGAATGGATATAACCTGCTGGATCTTTCGCTGTGCGAGGGGCTGTACTACGGTCCTCCGGGCGTCGTCACGGCGCCCTTCTACGTCTACCGCCACGACGCGACGGTCGTGACCGGCGAGGCCTGCCCCATCGGCAACGCATCCATCACGGGCCTGGCCTTCTACACGAGCGGCACGTACCCCACAGCCTACAACGGGGCGCTCTTCTTCGCTGACTACTCGCGGGGTTGTATATGGGCGATGTTCAAGAGCCAGACGGGCAATCGCCCCAACCCGGCGAACCGGCAGACGATCCTCAGTGGCGCGCAGGGACCTGTCCATCTGACGGCCGGCCCCGGCGGAGACATCTTCTACGTGGGATTGGACGACGGGACGATTCATCGCCTCCAGTACTCCACTGGCAACCTGCCCCCAACAGCAGTGGCATCGGCGACGCCGACGTCGGGCATCGCCCCTTTGAGTGTGAGCTTCGACGCGACGGGATCGACCGATGCCGAAGGGCAGGCGCTCTCATATGCGTGGGACCTCGATGCCGATGGCGCCTTCGACGACTCGACGATCGCGCAGCCCACATGGGTTTATTCGACTCCTGCCGTCTACAACGTGCGGCTGCGCGTCACCGACAGTCAGGGTCTGACCGACTTTGCATCGATCGTCATCACGACGAACAACAGCGCGCCGACCGCGACCATCAACTCGCCATCATCCGGGCTTCCATGGAAGGTGGGCGACCTCATTACGTTCTCCGGCAGTGCGACGGACAGGGAGGACGGCTCTTTGCCCCCCTCGGCGCTGAATTGGTCCATGATCATGCACCACTGCCCGTCGATCTGTCACACCCATCCCGTCCAGGACTTTTCGGGTGTGGCGAGCGGCTCGTTCGCCGCGCCCGACCACGAGTATCCATCATGGATAGAGCTCACATTGTCGGCCACGGACTCCGGCGGGCTTCGTAGCACGGTCAGCCTGCCGCTCAACCCTCAAACAGTGCAGCTCACGTTCCAGACGAGTCCCGCCGGTCTGCAGCTTGCGGTTGGTCCTTCCAATGGTCCCGCGCCTTTCACCCGCACCGTAATCGTCGGTTCGAGCCACTCGATAAGCGCTCCATCTCCGCAGTTCGGGGGTCAAGCTTTTCATTTTGGCGCGTGGTCAGATGGAGGTGCGCGGACGCACAACGTGACCGCGCCCGCCGCGCCGACGCAGTTCACGGCGAACTTTACGGCTGCCGGACCATCTGGGCCGATTGGTTATCTCGATACCCCTGTTGTCGGCGGGGGTCCAGTCTCCGGCGCGGTTGCCTTCACGGGATGGGCACTGGACGATCAGGGCGTCAGCCGAACCACGCTATGTCGTGGGCCAGTAGGGCCTGAGATCGTGGCGCTGGATGCCCGATGTGGCGGCCACGCACAAGTCTTCCTCGGTGACGCCATGTTCCTCGAGGGAGCTCGCGGGGATGTGGCCGCTGCGTATTCGACCTATCCTCAGCATACGCGTGCAGGCTGGGGCTTCATGGTGCTCACGAACATGCTGCCCTCTCAAGGAAATGGTCCGTACGATTTCCACGCGTACGCTCACGACATCGAGGGCCGGGTGACGCTCTTGGGCAGTCGGATCCTGACGTGCGACAACGCGCACGCCACGAAGCCGTTCGGCGCCATCGATACTCCGACTCAGGGTGGCGTGGCGTCGGGAAGTGCCTTCGTGAGCTTCGGGTGGGCGCTGACCCCGCAGCCGAAAATGATTCCAATCAACGGCTCGACGATCGCCGTGCTTGTGGATGGCTCGCCCGTCGGGACCGTGAACTATAACCACGAGCGGCCGGACATCGAGAGCCAATTCCCCGGCCTCCAAAACACGGCCGGAACAAACGGCGCGGTCGGGTTCCGGGTGATCGATACGACCACCCTGACAAACGGACTACACACGATCTCGTGGACGGTGATCGACAACCAGGGCGCGATTGAAGGAATCGGGAGCCGGTTCTTCACGGTCTCGAACGGTGTGAACGCGCAGACTGAGACCCTAGAGGCTGCAGCGTCAAGGCGTTTGACCGCGACGTCGGCGGCCGTGATAGCTGCCGCACCACTCGATGAAGCATCAGTGCTGGGACGCCGCGGCTGGGATCTCGATGGGCCTTGGCGATGGTTTGGCGTGGGAGGTGCGGGCCGTGCGACGGTGCGCGGGGAAGAGATCGATCGCTTCGAATTGTGGTTCGGGACGCCTGGCGGCGAGCACTACACGGGACACCTGCGAGTAGGTGAGGAGCTGTCGGCGTTGCCTGTGGGATCACAGCTGGACGGCGCGACAGGACGGTTCACCTGGGCGCCGGGCGTAGGCTTCGTGGGAGCCTACGACCTGGTGTTCGTGCGGTGGGCTGGCGTGCGGGCGGTGGCGCGGCATGAGGTGCGCATCATTCTCGCGCCGAAAGGGCGCGGCCACATCGGGACGCAGGTCGAGATCGATACTCCGCGATCGCAGCAGGATGTCGGGCAACCGTTCGTGCTCGCAGGCTGGGCGGCCGATTTGGATGCGGCGACGGGCACGGGCATCGACACGCTGCACGTATGGGCTTACCCATTGACGGGTGGCGCACCGGTCTTCCTGGGAACTCCCACACTCGGTGGCGTACGTCCAGATGTGGCGGCCGTGCATGGTGATCAATTCCGTAACGCTGGCTTCGGGCTCACGGTGCAGGGCTTGACTCCAGGTACGTATGATCTGGCGCTCTTCCCGTGGAGCAACGTGACCGGTGCATTTGCTCCCCCGAAGAGCTTGCATGTCACCGTGCGATAGAAGGTCTGTAGAGGTCAGGCATCTGCCACCTTGAAGCCCATGTTGTCAGGGGGATCAATCGAGCCGAAGCCGAGGTCGGAGGCAGCGACACCAAGAAACGACGTCACCGCCTCGGACGACAGCTCATGAAGTCCCGACTCGCTCGATGCGGGCGATTTCGACGCATGCGAGGGTCCGAATCTGACGATGTAGCCTTCGCATCTCGCGATTCCCGACACGACCTCCCCGCCGCGGGAGAGACACGCAAAATCATTTCCGTCATCGTCGGAGTACACAGACAGAACGTCTTGACTCACCGCGCTCGACAGCGCGCGAGACAAGTTGACGTACGAGCGCTTGAGCCCGTTCGCGGCGTTCTCGCTGCGCAGCTGCTCATAGACCGCGGACAGCTCGAGTGACACGTCGAGCGGAATGTCCGTCGCCGGTGTGGACGCGGAGAATGGAAACCGAGAGGGCTTCGTTGCCCGGTACGTGTCGATTGCGAATACTGGATGTTTCAGGTGTCTGTACACAGTAAAGCCGATGGACTCCGGCAGCGCCGCGCGAAGCCTGGTTGCGTCGGGCCGCTGCTTCACGAAGTGACCTGCGATCGAGTACCCCATGTTCGCCTCAGATTCCTCACACCCTCCGTCTCAACCGCAGCGGCTCATGATCGCACCGACCGGCTGCAGGCTGCAAACACCGTCAGTCGGACGCCCAGCCGGGCAGATTAAGGGCGTGCTAGCATCGGCCGTTCCGGCTAAGGAGGGACCAGGGCACATGGCGAAAAAGAAGGTCACGCGCAAGAAGGTGAAGAAAAAGCTGGATCCGCTCGTCGCGGCTGTGAAGGGCGCTGAACGCCGGGAGATTGGCGGCGTTCGCCTCGAAGTTGGACGAGCCGGAGCGGCACGCGTCAAGCGCATGGTGTACCCCGCCGGATTCCGGTGGTCGGTTCACATGAAACCGATCGTTGGGACTGACTTGTGTATGCACGCCCACGTGGGCTTTCTGGCGCGTGGCGAAATCCACGTCGAGTACGCCGACGGGTGCGTCGTCGAACACAAAGCGCCCCAGATCGTGGCGATCGAGCCGGGACATGACGGTTGGGTTGTGGGCAGGGAGCCCGTGGTGCTGATCGAATTCGACTTCGAGGGTGATACCGTCCGTCGACTCGGCATGCCCGAGGTCCATCGTCACTCGTAACGAGTGTCAGTATCAGCTGCCGAAGCCCGGGTCCCGGCTCGATGGTTGCGAATTACAGCTGGGCGTTCCGCCTTAGGGCCGCATCGGTCTCGCGTCCCAACCCCGACAACAGCGGCGGCAGCGCTTCGATGTCCCCCAGCGACGTGTGGAAGTTCACGATGCACGCCCGCAAGAGATACCTGCCTCCGACGATCGCGTTGGACAGAAACGCAGCGCCGCTCTTCTCGACCGCCGTCAGTAGATTCTGATTCAACTGATTGAGATAGGGCTCGACAGTGACGGATCCCAGCTGCGGCCTCAGGTCCGGCGGCACATAGCGAAACGTCGTGATGCTCAGACTCTGCGTCGCCGCCTCGAACTCCGGATGCTCCGCTACGAGCTGGTGGAGATGCCGCGCGAGCAGAATATCGTCCCCGATCATCTGCAGATACCCGGCGCGGCCCACCTGCCGCAATGCCAGCCACACTTTCAGCGCCCGGAAACCCCGCGAGTTCTGCGGCCCGTAGTCGAAGTAGTTCACGACCTGATCGTCGAAATGGTAGTAGGCGGGGTGATACGAAAAGGCATTGCGCAGTTTCTGAGCATCGCGAACGAGCACGCAGCCAGCTTCGAGCGGCGCGTAAAGCCACTTGTGGGGATCGACTGCGACCGAGTCGGCCTCATCGAGCGCCCGCAGGCTGTCCGGCGATCCCGGCGCCAGCGCCGCGAGCGCGCCATAGGCGCCGTCCACGTGGAACCACAATTCATGTTCCCGGCAGATGCCGGAGATCTCCGAAAGGGGATCGACGATGCCCGTGCTGACCGATCCTGCGGTGCCGACGACAAGAAATGGCTGATGGCCGAGCCGACGATCGTCCTCGATCTGACGGCGCAAGAGAGATACGTCCATTCGCTGCTGATCGTCGGTGGCAATCCAGCGGATTGCGTCGGTGCCGAGGCCAAAAAGATCAGCGGCCTTCTGGATCCAGGTGTGGGTTTCGGTCGAGGCGTAGACGAGCAGCTGCCGCCCTTCGCGAGACAACCCTTGCTTGCGAACGTCCCATGGTGCCTTCGCCGCACGGGCCGCGACGAAGCAGACGAAGTTAGCCATGTTGCCGCCGCTGACCAGCAGCCCGCCGCAGCTCGACGGAAAACCAATCAGCTCGGCAATCCATCGCATTGTCTGCCCTTCCAGTTCGGTCGCGAGCGGCGCCAGCCGCGCTGCGCCAACGTTCTGGTTCAGAGCGGCCGCCAGAAAATCGCCGAACATCCCGATCGGCGCGGGGCTGGCGGTGATGTAGCCAAAAAAGCGCGGGTGTGCGTTGAATAGCGCATGGTCGAAGAGCAGCTTGGTCGCTTCGCTCACCAGCCGCCCGGCGGCGGCCCCGGCCGGCGGAAGCGTCAGTTCCGCCCCGAGCGCCCGCCGGAGATCCGCCGGCGACTCGTCACGCATGACCGGCCCATCTGGCAGCCTCGCCAGTCGATCGGCGATCTCGTCGACGAGGCAATGACCGATCTCCCGGAACTCGTCAGGCGCCATCTCGAGTGGCGCCTTCCGCTGCCTCAGCGCTTCGAGCGCCCGCACATCACTCATCGCAACCCCTCGAACAGATCCGACTCTGTCGCCCGACCGCCATTGACGATGCTGAAGGCGCGGTAGAACTCCTGCGTGCCAAAAAGCGACCGCTGGTGCTCCTCCGACAACTCCTCGAGTTTGCTGAAAATCGTCATCTGGGTCTTGTGACACTTCACGGCCCGCCACACGGCAGGCCAGACACTGCTCGTATCGACAACGGTAGTGACCGCCCAGTCAGGCCACGGCACCGCTTGCCGCTCCTCACCATCCACCTTGAAGACGAGCTTGCGGAGGGCCGCCTGATACGCGGCCCATTTTCCCGTGCTCCACGCGATGAAATACAGCTTGGCGACGCGGTGCGGCTCACCGAGCGCCGATTTGCCGCCGAACAGCGGATCCGCGGCACACACAATCGCGGCTGTCGTCAGCTGGCTGATGGCGATGTGATCGGGATGGCCATACGCACCATCCGGGGCGAAAGTAATGACGACGTGCGGTCTGACTCGGCGCAAGTGACCGGCAATTTTTTCGATCGCTTCGGCATGGTCCACCTTGTCGAGCGCGCCATCCAGGTAGTCGAGGAACTTGACTTCTCTGAGGCCCAGTTCTGCAGCGGCCGACAACAACTCGGCTTCGCGCGTCTTCCCGACGATTTCCGGTCCCGGCGATACCTTACTGTCTCCGAACCGGCCGCGCTCGCCTCTCGTCGCCGTCACCAGATAGGTCGCCACTTCCTCGGCGGCGTATTTCGCCAGCGCCCCTCCCGTTCCCAGCGACTCGTCGTCGGGATGCGCCAGCACGGCCATGAGCCGGAGTTCCGACGTGAGCATCACGGGCTACCTCAGGTGATAGGGATCGCTCGGATTGGAACTGCCCAATCCGTGGTCCCAATTCTAGTGCCACGGATCATACGGACAACACGGATCGGGTTTATGAGATGTCTTGTCGTGTGAGGTCCTGGCGCGGGAATCGTCTGCCTCACGAATCTACGTTGGACGAAGGCATTTACACCGCGCGAAAGTCCGGCACTTCCCCTCGATCAGCATGTCGCCGGAGTCGGGCCATTTTCGCGCTGATATCCGTACGGCGAACACCTTGCTGGCCTGCAGAACAAGTGGGAGGAGGGAACATGTTCAACGCCCGTTTGGTGCCTGCGCGTGTGGTCATCGGCATCGTGGTTGTCGCGGCGGTAATCGGGAGCAGCCGGGCACCAATATCAGCCAGGCGACTCCCCCAATCCGAGGGTAGAGCGCCGCAGGTGCTTGGCGCTTATGCGACGCTGCCGGCCGCCTTCGTGGCGAACCGCGGTCAGACCAACTCGCGCGTCCGCTACTAGGCCTCCATCCCTGCCAGCGTCCTGGTTCTCGCGGGAGCCAGCACGGCCACCTTCAACGCGGCCACCTCCGCCGTCACGGTGACGACCCCGCTCTCGATCCTGGCCGGCCTACAACGGCACGAACAAGAGCGCCGTCCTGACCGTCACCCCGCCGGCCACTCCTCCACCGCCGCCGCCCCAAGCCGCGACGCTCACGGTCACCGCCACCGGGCGCAGTGGTGAGCGTGTGACGTCGGCGCCGGCTGGCATCAGCGTCAACACCGGGACGAGTGGCGCCGCGTCCTTCGCCTCCGGCACGAGCGTGACTCTTAGCGTATCGAACGGCCGCGACGCTATCTGGTCCGGCGCCTGTTCAAGCAGTGGCAGCAAGAGAAAGAGCTGTACCTTCACGCTGACCGCTTCGGCAGCCGTTACCGCCAACGTGCAGTAATCCGTCAACATGTGCTTACTGAGAGATAGGCGCACGGTATTCCGTCGGCATAGTCCGTTGCCCATGTGACCGGAATAACCTAAAAGAATTGGATCGGGATGACTGGAGTCGAACCAGCGACCACGACATCAGTGGCGGTGGAGAGACTGCCTCAGGCGCTTCAACCTGCGGGGCATTCAGCCGCGGTGGCGGTCAACAACTTCGTGGCACGACGACTCACGTCATACCGCCTCGCCCACGCCGCGGCGAGACCACCGGACACCAGGAGGAGTGTCGACGGTTCCGGAACTGGGCGCGCCGGAACGGGAATTCCAACGACCCGGCCATTCTCGATGTAACGATACGGAAGCAACACGGTCACGTCTTGGCAGAGTGCTTCGCCGCAACTACCCTCGCCGAAGTTAAATAGACCGCCCAGCGTAACGGTCCCTCCGTCGTTACTTAGGTTTACCAGGAAAGGGAGTTGCAGGACACGCGTGCCATGCGCCACGGGTCTGTCAGTCATGACCAGAAACTGAGGGCTGCCGACGTAGAAAGTGTGTTCAGCCTCGTAGAGCGCTCCCAAGAGCACCATCGAACCGGGTGTGGTTCTGACGCTGATCGACGAATAGAGCGAAAGATCGGCGTCGAAGACGAACGAGCCGCTGGCCACTCCGCCATCAAGGAACGTCACGTCCTCCAGCGTCCACAAGATCGGCGCCGCCTGGGCACTCTGCGCCCAGAGCAGCACGACGATGGTGAGCATACCCTTCAAGACTCTTCGCATCCACTCTCCCGTACTTACGCGCCAGCCGCCTTGTCGCGTGTCGAAGGCAGGTTCTTTGATGCAAGAGTCGTACGATCCCCGCAGTCAGATACATACAACAATCCGGTGATTAGATGCTCATCATTCTGCCTAAGTTGACGAATCGGGAGACTTTTGTCGGGCCGTACGGATCAGCGTCGCGAGATCTGCAGTCATTCGACTGAGCCAAGCCCCGCCTACATTGCTGCAAGTGATCCCCCACAGAGGCGGATCCTATGAATACGGAAGCGACAACTTCACCAAGCCGATCTGACCGCTGGCCGCGTGGACGCTGACGTGCAAGCTGGCAGGGATCACCGGGCTCCGGTTCCATGACCTGCGGTGCGAAGCCGGGTCACGATTCATCGAGGCACGGCGTCCGCCTGACGGACCTGCGCGACTTTCCCGACGGTCCCGGCCCCATGGATGAGGTATCCTGCCGCCTGAAGCGCGGACAGTGGACTAGTGCCACGGATTCAGCATTCAGCATTCAGAATTCAGCATTTCTTGATCTCCACCGCGACACTCCTCATCGACTGCCCCGATCGAAAGGGCCTCGTCGCCCGCGTGTCGATGCTTCTGTACGAATGTGGCGCCAACATCGTGCACGCCGATCAGCATCAGGATCACGAAGCTGGCTTGTTCTTCATGCGGGTCGAGTGGCGGCTCGATGATTTCGACCTGGCGACGTTTCGAGAGCGTTTCGACCCTCTTGCGGTCGAGCTCGAGATGCGCTGGCGACTCGAACTGCCGCAGGCGGAAACACGGATGGCGATCTTTGTGTCGCAGCAGCTGCACTGCCTCGCCGACCTGCTTCACCGACATCACGATCGCGAGCTGCGGGGCGCGATTGCCGTGATCGTCAGCAATCATCCTCATGCTGCAGAACTGGCGCGGTTTCACGGCGTCGATTTCCACCACGTGCCGGTCGACGCCGCCAACGGCTCGGTCGTCGAGCGGCGCCACGTCGAGCTCCTCGAGAGCTACCAGGTCAATCTCGTCGTTCTCGCCAGGTACATGCGCATTCTGTCGCGCGAATTCGTCGAGCGTTATCCGCAGCGAATCATCAACGTTCATCATTCGTTTCTGCCTGCCTTCGTCGGCGCGCGCCCGTACCATCAGGCGTTCGAGCGAGGCGTCAAGCTGATCGGCGCGACCAGCCACTACGTCACCGAGACGCTCGACGATGGGCCGATCATCGAGCAGGACGTGGTGCGAATCTCGCATCGCGACCAGCTGGAGGATTTGGTCGAGAAAGGACGAGATCTCGAACGGATCGTCCTGTCACGCGCTGTCAAGTGGCATCTCGATCATCGCATCCTCAGCTATCGTGACAAGACCGTGGTATTTGATTGAGGATGACGGCGCGATCTCTGGCTCGACATCGCCTGCCTGTTCGCCTCGGCACGAAGGCCACGGTGTGTCGTAGCATGCGCGATCTCCACTACCGTGGCTCGCGGATGTAGACGCTCCTGAGGGTGGCGATGTTGTACCAGGTCACCTGCCAGGGGACCCGACTGAACGTGTCAGGCTTGGGCTGTTCACAGCGCATGAATGATCCACAAATTTCGAGGAGCGTACAGTCGATCGAGCGCTCGTCGAAATACGACAAGGTGAGTACGCTTCCATCCGCCGGCTCGATGAGCATGGCCCCATGCACCGAGATGTGCTGACTGGAGGATCGAGCGTATGAATGCCGGCCTGGTTTGGGGGCAGCAGGCTCAGGGGCGCCTGCGGGGTGAGGCCCGATGACGGCGGTCTCGTGGCTCGACTGGAAGCTGGGCGCGCGTCTGCTGCTGAAGTATCCCGCGCTCACGATCATCGGCGGCCTCTCGCTGGCGGGTGCCATCGCGATTGGGGCGGTCGGCATCGAAGTCGCCGACGAACTGCTGTACAAACGGCTGCCGTTCGACCGCACCTCCGGCTCGCCTGCACGGCAATTACGAGGGCGGCTTCGCGATGGCTGCCGTCGGTGCCGGCTATCACGACGCGTTCGGCGCCGGGATCGTGGCCGGCCGCGCCTTGCGGGCCACTGACGCTGGGCCGCCGAACGGGCCCGTCGTGGTCAACGAGGCGTTCATGCGCGTGGTGGGCAGGAATCCCGTGGGCACGCGAATCCGAACGCTCCAGCGGGGCAGCGAGCGCGAGCCGGGACCCTGGCACGAGATTGTCGGCGTGGTCACCGATCTGTGGACGTTCCCCGCCGATTGGAGTGGGGCGGCGTACATCTATCGCGCAGCCGCCGCGGCGGAGCTCGATCCGGTCGTGGTCGCTGTGCGCGTCACGGGCGACGCCGCGCCGCTGGCGCCCCGCGTCGCCGCCCTTGCGAGGCAGGTCGATGCGGGCCTGCACCTCCGGGATATCGTCACGCTCCACGACATCGTCGCACAGGAACACACGCGGATGGTGGGCGGCAGCGTCGTCTTCGGCAGCGTTCTGCTCGTGGCGGTGGTCTTCTCCGCGGTCGGTCTGTACGCGCTCATGGCCGTCTCCGTGGCGCGTCGCACCCGCGAGATCGGTATCCGTATCGCACTCGGCGCCAACCCCCGGCGCGTGCTGCGTACCGTTTTCGCCCGTGCCGGTCGTCAGCTCGGTGGCGGCATCGTCGCCGGCAACAGCCTCATCCTGCTCCTCGCGTGGCGCACCGACAGCCTGACCGCGGATCTCCTCGTCTCGTCGGTCATCACGTCCGTCATCATGGGGGCCGTAGGCGTGCTGGCGTGCGTCACACCGGCGCGCCGAGCGCTGCGTATTCACCCGACCGAGGCGCTGCGGCAGAGTTGACCTCCGAGATCGCGCGCCGTCCCCGGAAACCGGAATAGCTCGCGAGACGCCCAGTGTCTAGTAATCCGCCGAGGACACGCGGTTCGACAAGCGGGTACCGCCTGGCGGGCCGAATGGCGCGGCATGGTCGGATTCAAAGAAGAAGGTGATCGGCTCGAGCGCATCCCAACCCGGAGAGAAGGGTTCACAACACGTAGGCTCTGTGAACTTCACTGCCCAAGTGAACCTGAAATTGACCTCGTCGACGTCAATTGAGAAAGCTTCCGACGGAGCGTGCGGGCCCTCGAACGGGTTACTTCCGGCCCCGGCCCGAAGAACGTCCGAGAAGCTAAAGCCGGCCGAGTGGATGAAACCGTCGTCCCTCTACTGAACGGTGAAGCTTTTGTTGTTATCTAAGCTGGGGGTCACCGTGTGCACATAGGTGTAAAGATTGACTCTCTTCGCTTATCGTGGAACGACCCTGGTTGGTTCCGAGTTCTTCAATACCGGTGGTGCTGGCTTTGGCGGCTCCTTCGCAGGAGTCGAATTCGCCAGCGGATTCGATCGAATCGTGTTTGATACCACAACCGTTGCGAACGGCGCTCTCGGCATCGATGACTTTCGATTCGAGGGTGATGTACCGATTCCGCCAGCGATTCCGGAACCCGCTACCTTCGTCCTGTTCGGCAGTGGCTTGGTCGGCGCGTGTGTGCGACGCCGGCTAAAGCGCCCCTTAGTGCAGAAGTGAGCTGGAGAGGGAGGCAGGCCACAAGCGCGAGCGAAGCCATGCGCGGGGTTACTTTGGGCCGACGTGGTCCACGCGCGTGATCGATTGCGAACCTAACCGAAGTCGCGGACAAGCGTGGTCGGGATAACAACGTCGACAGGCCATGCCCGGCCCGATGCAATCATCGTGCGGAAACGGTTTGTCTGGCTGCGCTTCGCAGATCCAGCCGCCCAGGCGAAGCAGACTTGCGCCGGCTTGGTGAGGTGGGGCAATTACGTCCAAATTCTGTGGCCCACTCTCTCAAAGGAAGAGTGCCCGAGGCCTCGCGTGACGAGATCAAGGAAGGCGCCCGCGGCCAGAATAGCATGTGCCTACGATGTGCCTACAAGCGGACGGGCCGACTCGGGAAACCCCATAATCGGCCCGTAAACATTGGTCGGGATGACTGGATTCGAACCAGCGACCCCCTGACCCCCAGTCAGGTGCGCTACCAGGCTGCGCTACATCCCGTATTCGGTTGGTGCGGAGAGATCCGGCTACCGCTTCTTCTTGACCGGCGTCGCGACGGCCTTGGGCTTCGCCTTCGTTCTCGGCGCTTCGCCAACGCGCAGCTGAAAATCGCCGTCACTCGCGGCTGCTGGTGTGCCCGGCGGCCGGGACAGCATCGCCGACAGCTCGCGAAGCCCTCGCTTGACGTGCAGGATCCGCTCGCGCGCGTCCTTGCCGAAGAGCTCAGCGATATTGGCCAGCGCCGGATCCGTTGACGAATCGGGCGGCCGCTCCTCGACGAGCCTCCGTCGGACCCCCGCGAGCGTCAGGCCGTCGCCGTAGACCAGCTGCTTGATCCGCAGCACCCGCTCGAGGTCGGCCCGCCGGTAAACACGTGCCCCGCCCTCAGCCTTCGTGACACCGAGGTCGGGGAATTCCGCTTCCCACGACCGCAGCACGTACGGCTGGATACTGGCAATCTCACACACCTCAGGCTGCCGGAACAGCGATCGGTTGGGAATCTCCAGTTGGGCCATCAGGACGCTTCCCGAAGTATAACAGACGTGAAGTCATATAATTACTCCCCCAAACGCGTGCCTGAGATCCTCTCCTGCCCGGCGTGCGCGGCGGTCATCGTCCCGCAAGAGACCGGCGATGTCTGCCCGAAGTGCCACACGGCCCTGCCGAACGTGCCCACCATGGCCAATCTGGACGACGCGACGCGGTTGGCCTCGGATCTCAGTCCGACGCCCGCCCAGCCAGGCGCAAGACCCGCCTCACGGGATCGCGACTCGAGGGACTCGCGGTCGTCCACGACCGGGTGGCTCACTTCGTCAGGCGCGATCGACCACGGACGCTTCGAGCCGGGCACCGTGCTCGGCGCCCGCTACCGGATTGTTGGACGCCTCGGCCGCGGCGGCATGGGCGAGGTGTATCGGGCCGACGACCTGAAGCTCGGCCAGCCGGTGGCGCTCAAGTTTCTGCCACCTGACGTCGACAAGGACGCGGCGCGGCTCACACAGCTCCACACCGAGGTCCGGCTGGCACGAAAGGTATCGCACCCCAATGTGTGCCGCGTCTACGACATCGACGAGATCGACGGATCGACGTTCCTGTCGATGGAATACGTCGACGGCGAAGATCTGGCGTCGCTCCTGCGCCGGGTAGGTAGCTTCCGGGAAGGACGAGCGCTCGAGATCGCCCGCCAGATCTGCGCGGGGCTCGCCGCCGCGCACGAGCGCAACGTGATCCACCGTGACCTCAAGCCCGCCAACGTGATGCTCGACGGCGCGGGAAAGGTCCGGATCACCGACTTCGGCCTTGCCGGCGCCTCGGGCGAAGCGATTCGCGCCGGGACGCCCGCCTACATGGCGCCAGAGCAGCTCGCTGGTCACGAGGTCACTGCGCGCAGCGACATCTATTCGCTCGGACTGCTCCTCTACGAGCTCTTCACCGGCCAGCGCGCGCTCGAAGGCAAGAACCTCGCGGAGTTGATCCAGAAGCGCGAGCAGTCTGGCATCCCGGCGCCGACGAGCGTGGTGAAGACGCTGGATCCCCAGATCGAACTGGCGGTGATGCGCTGCTTGAAGCCGCAGCCGGACGAACGACCTTCATCCGCTCTTGCCGTCGCCGCTTCGCTGCCGGGCGGCGACCCGCTGGCGGCGGCTCTCGCCGCTGGCGAAACACCATCTCCGGACATGGTCGCGGCCGCCGGCCAGACCGAAGCGCTGCATCTGGCGGTCGGCCTCGCCCTCGTCGCCACCATCGTCGTTGGGCTCATCGCGTGTGCCGCCATATCGGATCGCTTTCTCCTCTACAAGCGGGTGCCGATGCAGAAGTCGCTCGATTCGCTCGACGACCGCGCGCGCGACATCCTGGGCTCCCTGGGCTATCCAACCACGCGCACCAATACGGCCACGGGCCTGTCCATCAACTTCGACGTCATCGCGCACATCTCGAGGACGAGCAACGCGCCGGACCGATGGAATCAACTCGACCGGCGGACGGCGCCGGTCATGCTGCTCTGGCACCGATCGAGCCCCGTACCGCTCGTGCCCGCCGGATCGAACTGGAAGCCGACCGTCAGTGACCCTTCGATGAACGTCGTTGGCATGACGAAGCTGTTCCTCGACGACACGGGCAGGCTCGTGGAGTTCGAAGCGGTGCCCCCCCGCGCCGAGGATGCTGCAGGAGTGACATCAGCTGCGCCGTGGCCGGCGCTCTTTGCAGGCGCCGGCCTCGATATGAATCTGTTTCGCGAGGTGCCGCCACAGGTCGTGCCTCGATCGTTTGCGATGGAGCGCGCGGCGTGGGACGGTCCACTCTCCGGCGTCGAAGGTGGTGTACTGCACGTCGAAGCCGCCGCCCATCGCGGCAAAGCGGTTTCGTTCAAGGTGACTGGGCCATGGGAGCCGATCGTGCCCGGGACGACATCGCCCGTGGCGCGATCGTCGCAGTTCTGGCCCAACGTTGCCAACGCGATGGGCACGATCGTCATGTTCGGGACGCTGCTGCTCGCGCGCAGCAACCTTCGCGCGGGCCGCGGTGATCGGCGCGGCGCCTGGCGACTCTTCTGCTTCGCGCTGACCGCGATGGTGGCGGCCTGGATCGTCAGCGCCCGGCACTATCCGTCCCTCCAGATCGAAGACGATCGTTTCTTCGAGTTCGTGGCGCACGCGCTGCTCACCACCGGCACGGTCTGGCTGCTCTACATCGCGCTCGAACCCTTCGTGCGCCGATACGCGCCCGCCATCCTGATTTCATGGACGCGCGTGCTCTCAGGCCAGATCGTCGATCCACGCGTCGGGCGCGACGTCCTCATCGGTGTCGCGATTGGCGTCGCGGTCGCGCTCCTCGGGATGGGCTACCTGCTCGTGCCCGGTCTGCTCGGTGCGCCACCTGGTGAGCCGCGTGTCACGAACCTTCAATTGTTGCTCGGCGCTCGCGCAGCGCTAGGCGCGCTTCTGCGGATGATTCCCAACAACCTGCAGAACGGCTTGTTCGTCGCGGTGGCGTTCGGCGTTGGCCGCGCGCTCACGAAGCGCGTGTGGGGCGGCGCGTTGCTCGCCGGCGGGCTCCTCTCAATCTTCATCCTCGGCGAAGCCGGGGGCAATCGGATGCTCGTCACGCTCGGCTTCGTCGCGGCCTTCGTCATTCCGCTGGTCGCGGCGCTACTCCATTTCGGACTCCTCCCAGTAGTCATCGCGTTTCTGGTTAACCAGGCGCTCAACAACTCGCCGTTGACGCTCGACTGGTCGCTCCCCTACGCGCCAGCTGCGCTGTGGGCCATCTTGCTCGTCGTCGGCCTGACCGCGTTCGGCTTCTACACGTCGCGCGGCGGTCAGCCTCTCTTCGGACGGCTGCTGCGGTCGGACTGACCTGCTTTGAGACCTCCCGCGGGGACCTCAGCGCTGGCCATATAATCGCGGGTCAGAACGGTGCCGAACCTCTACTCCTGCCCGACATGCGCTGCGGTGATCGTTCCGCAGGACGCCGGCGGCGCCTGCCCGAAGTGCCGGACTCCCCTGCCGCAGTCCGAAATCGACACCGTCATCCCTCAGGATCTCCATGGCATGGACGACGCGACACGCCTTGCTCCGGGAAGTAGCGCGGCGCCCTCGAAATCGAATTCGCGGCCCGCGTCTCATCGCGACGGCCGGGACTCGCGGCCATCGCCGTCGACGGGCTGGCTCTCATCCTCTGGCGCGATCGACCACGGGCGCTTCGAGCCCGGGACCCTCCTTGGCGGCCGCTACCGGATCGTCGAGCGACTCGGGCGCGGCGGGATGGGTGAAGTGTTTCGTGCTGACGATCTGAAGCTCGGTCAGCCGGTCGCGCTGAAGTTTCTGCCGCCCGACGTCGACAGGGATCCGGCTCGGCTGACGCAGCTCCACACCGAAGTGCGAATGGCACGTCAGGTGTCTCACCCCAACGTCTGCCGCGTCTACGACATCGACGAAGTCGATGGGACGACGTTTCTGTCGATGGAATATGTCGACGGCGAGGACCTCGGCACACTGCTCAAGCGCGTCGGCCGGTTCCCCGAGGAGCGCGGACTCGAGATCGCCCGTCAGATCTGCGCCGGGCTCGCAGCCGCGCACGAACGGGACGTCATCCACCGCGATCTCAAGCCGGCCAACGTGATGCTCGACGGTACCGGGAAGGTGCGCATTACGGACTTCGGACTGGCGGGCGCGTCAGGCGAGGCTATCCGCGCCGGAACACCCGCCTACATGGCGCCCGAGCAGCTGTCGGGTCACGAAGTCACGGCGCGCAGCGACATCTACGCGCTCGGGCTGGTGCTCTACGAGATCTTCACGGGCCAGCGGGCGCTCGAGGCGAGCAATCTGGCCGAGCTCATTCACAAGCGCGAGCAATCCGGCATTCCTCCGGCGACCGCGATCGTGAAGAGCCTCGATCCCAAGATCGAGCGCGTGATCGCGAAATGCCTCAAACCCGAGGTTGATGAACGTCCAGTGTCGGCACTCGCCGTCGCCGCCGCGCTTCCGGGTGGCGATCCGCTCGCGGCCGCTCTCGCGGCCGGCGAAACGCCCTCACCCGCGATGGTGGCGGCGGCGGGAAGCCGCGACGTCCTTTCGCTTCGCGCGACGATGGCTGCCGCCGCGTGGATTGTCCTCTCGCTCCTTGCAGTCGTGTTGCTGTACCAACGTGTAATCCTCCTCAACCGGGTGCCGTTGCCGAAGCCCCCCGCGGCCCTGCAGGATCGCGCGCAGGAGGCGCTCGCGTCGCTCGGGTTCGATCCCGCCGCCGCGGTCGACACTGCATCGGGACTGGGCCTTTCGCTCGACTATGCGCGGTTCATCGAGGCAACCTCCACCGCACCGGATCGGTGGAGCCTCCTTCGCACCGTGCGGCCCGAAACATTCTTCCTCTGGTATCGCACCAGCCCT
The DNA here is from genome assembly GCA_963773005.1 of uncultured Acidobacteriota bacterium. Classification (GTDB taxonomy): domain Bacteria; phylum Acidobacteriota; class Vicinamibacteria; order Vicinamibacterales; family 2-12-FULL-66-21; genus DATBJJ01. The sequence continues at coordinate 148,316 of CAVYZR010000003.1, read as the reverse complement.
ATCCTGCTTGTTCCGTGGGGAACCGAGTTCCCCGTCGGCCGGACGAACCCGCCGATGACCACGGCCGGCATGACGCTCGTCGCCGTCGACGCCAACGGACGACTGTCGGAGTTCCACAGGGTCCCGAGCCCGCAACCATCCGACGCGCCTGCGAATCCGACGGATTGGAACGCTCTTTTTGCGGCGGCTGGGCTGCACTTCGATCAGTTCACGCCGACCAAATCCGAGATCACGCCGCCCTACTACGCCGACGAGCGGCGCGCGTGGGAAGGGCCTCTCCCCGATCGTCCGGAGCACACCGTCCGCATCGAGGCGGCCGCAACGGCGGGACGACCTGTCTACTTCACTCTCGCCGGACCATGGAGCCGCTCGGCGCGGAGCGTGAGCCCTCCGGCATCGCTGTTCTCGCAGATTGTCTCCGGCCTGGCGAGCATCATCATGCCGGCATTGATGGTGCTCGGCGCAGCGCTCGCCAGGATCAATCTGAAGGCCGGACGTGGCGATCGCGACGGTGCTTTCCGTGTGGCGACGTTCATCTTTTGGACGAGCCTTCTCGCATGGGTCCTCGGCACGAGCCACATTCCAGCGGTTGACAACGAGATCCGACGAATTTTCCAAGCCGCCGGCCGCGGCCTCTTCGATGCCGGGCTGCTGTGGCTCACTTATCTCGGCCTGGAGCCGTACGTGCGCCGCTATTCGCCTGACAGCCTCCTCGGCTGGACCAAGCTCGTGGCAGGCCACTGGCGCGATCCCCGTGTCGGCGTCGATCTGATCGTCGGCGTCAGCGTAGGGCTCGCCATGACCCTGCTCTATGCCGTTCACAACGCGCTACCGCCGCTCGTCGGATTCGCCGAGCCAATGCCGCTCATCTCGAACGCGCAAGCGCTGAACGGACTGCGGCATATCTTCTCGGCGATCGCCTTTCATCTGACCGATGCAGTCGAGTCGGGAATGCTGGGCGTGGCCGGCGTGGTCGGGTTCGTGCTGCTGCTTCGCAACCGGGCCCTTGCCATGGTGGCGGCAATCATCTGCTTTACGCCGGTCGTCATCAACGGGATGTACCCCGGCAGCACGCCCCGCCTCGACATCGCCATCTGCGCCGGCATCACGACGATCTACGTCGTGACGATTGTGCGGGCGGGTCTACTGTCAATCGTGGCGGCGCTCTTCACCCACTTCGTCCTGCTGCGCGCGCCAATCACGACGGATTTCTCGAGCTGGCACGCCACCACCGGCCTGTGGCATGCCGGCGTCGTGCTGGCCCTGGGCTTCGGCGCCTGCTACTACGCGCGCAACGGCGAAGGGGAACGCGTCACGACTTCCTGACCTGGACGCGGATCGGCGTCCCCATCAGCCCGAACGACTCACGCAACTGGTTCGCCAGAAACCGCACGTACGAGAAGTGAAACTCAGTCGCCACGTTCGTGAAGAACACGAACGTCGGTGGAGCGACGCTCGTCTGTGCCGCGTAAAGAATCCGCACGTGCCTCTTGCCGGGGCTGACGGGCGGGTGTGCAGCGGTCACGCCCTTGAGAAAGCGGTTGAGCTCTCCGGTCGGGACTCGGCTCATGCGCGCGTCGGCGACCTTGTCGATCGTCTCGAGCACCTTGGACGTGCGCTCGCCGGTAGTTGCCGAAATATGCAGCACCGGGGCGTAGTCGAGAAACTTGATTTGCCGTCGCAGCTGGTCGTCGAACTTCCGCGAGAAGTCCGCCTCGCGCCCTTTCATCAAGTCCCACTTGTTCGCGGCGATGATGATGCCGGTCCCGGCCTTCTCGGCTTCGCCGGCGATCGTCGCATCCTGGTCCGTCGCGCCTTCCACGGAGTCGATGACCATCACGGTTACGTCCGCCTTCTGTATTGCCCGCCGGGCCAGGATGACGCTGACGTTTTCCAGTTGACCGGAGCGGGCAACCTGCCCCGCGCGCCGAATGCCCGCCGTATCGACAATCCGGAATTTCCGCTTATGCCAGCGGAGGAGCGCATCGACGCTGTCGCGGGTGGTCCCGGGCATGTCGCTGACGATTGCGCGCTCTTCACGCAGCAATCGATTCAAAAGGGAGGATTTGCCGACATTGGGGCGGCCGACGATCGCGACCGCGATTTCCTCGGGGTCGGAGTCCGGGCCGGGCTCACGCCAGGCTGGCAGACGCTTGATCACCTCGTCGAGCAGGTCCCCGGTTCCCAGCCCATGCTCGGCTGCAATCTCGATGATTGGCTCGAAGCCGAGGCGGTAGAACTCGGTCGCGGCATCTTTCGACCGGCGATCGTCGGTCTTGTTGACGGCGACGAGGACTGGAACGTTGGCCGCACGCAGGCTGTTGGCGATCTCTTCGTCTGCGGAGACGAGGCCTTCCCGTCCATCCACAACGAACACAATGAGATCGGCGGTCGCCAGAGCCTTCTGCCCTTGCTGGACGACGAGCGCGTGCAGCGGATCGGCGCTCGCCCCGAAGAGTCCTCCGGTGTCAACGAGCGTAAACGGCGTACCCAGCCATTCCGCTGGAAGCGCCTTTGTGTCGCGGGTGGTCCCTGGCACCGGCGAGACGATCGCGCCTCTAGATCCCGTAATTCGATTGAATAGCGTGGATTTGCCCACATTGGGCCGTCCGACCAGGACGACGGCCGGGCTGGCGTTCATGGACATGTGTAATTCTATTTAGGACCGATATTGACAGCGTAAGTATATCAATCTTATACTAGTTATTACTCCTGAGGAGCGCCTAAGCATGATCAAGGTTGACATCGTCAACGAGGTGTCCAAGGTCGCCGACATCACCAAGGTCAAGGCCGAGGTGGCGGTGGATGCCGTCTTCGATGCGATGCGACTCTCAATGCAACGCGGCGAACGAATCGAGCTGCGAGGCTTTGGCGTCTTTCAGGTAAAGCCCCGCAAGCGAGGAATCGGCCGTAACCCGCGGACGGGCAAGGAAGTACGAATTCCGCCGGGACGAACGATCCGGTTCAAGCCCGGCAAGGACCTTCAGAACATCGGCGGCTGATCCCTCGAACGTCAGGTATTTTGTCGAACGACACGTCCACCCGGTCGCCGTTTTCGGGCGACGATCCGGTGTTCCACCCCGACATAGTCAGCCAAGCGCCGCCCGTTGCGGTCACGCCAGTCGTGTTCTCACCCGAGCCACGCCGGCGTTTCCAGCACGTCTGGTGGAAACACATCGCGCTCTTCCTCGTCACGCTTGTCACTACCACCTTGGTTGGTGAGTTTCGCTATCTCGCGTTCCTGTCTGAGTTTGGCCGGGTGCGCGTGGCCCCGCCCGAGTGGGGCGGACTTCTCAACGGCTTCTGGTATAGCGCGACGATTCTGGCCATCCTGGGGGCGCACGAGATGGGCCACTACCTGGCGTGCCGGCGCTACCAGCTCGATGCGACGCTGCCGTATTTTCTGCCGCTCTATCTCGGTCCCGTCGGCCTCCAGATTGGCACGCTTGGCGCGGTGATTCGCATCCGCGAGGCGTTCCCGACCCGCAAGGTTCTGTTCGACGTCGGCGTCGCGGGCCCGATCGCCGGATTTGTCGTGCTCGTGCCGGCGCTCGTCGCGGGGATGTACATGTCGCAGCTGACGGTTTCGCCGCCACCCGAAACGCTGATGCTGATTGGCAAGCCGCCACTCTTCCGGGCAGTGCGGTGGCTGGTGTTCGGCCCAATCCCGGCGGGGATGATCGTCAACCTGCATCCGATGGTCTGGGCCGCGTGGTTCGGCATGCTCGCCACGGCTCTCAACCTGCTGCCGTTCGGACAGCTTGACGGCGGGCACCTCACCTACGCGACACTCGGAAAAGTATCGACGAGGATCTCACTCGTGACCGTCAGCGCAGCCGTGATCATGACGTTCTTCTCACTCAGCTGGCTGCTGATGACCTTCCTGATGCTCGTGATGCTGTTCGTCGTCGGCCCTCGCCATCCTCCAGTGCTGAACGAATATGAGCCGCTCGACCGCAACCGCCGCATCGTCGCCGTCCTGGCGCTGGCGATGCTGATTCTCTGCTTTACGCCGTTCCCGATTGAAATCTAAAATCGGTTCGGCGTTCGTCGTTCTAGGTTCGTCGTTCTGGGTTCGGGGTTCTGGGTTCCTGGTTCACGGTCACCGGGCCCGCCCGCGAAACCACGAACGGTGAACCAGGAACCGTGAACCAGGAACGCAGAACCCCGAACCCAGAACGACGAACCTAGAACCCCGAACCACGAACGACTACAAAACAGTCATCGGATCGATGTCGACGATGGTCCGCCGGCGGATGTCCGGCCTTGCGGCCAGCGCGGCGAGGAGCGCCTGTCGCATCGGGCCACGGTGGCTGCCCTTCATGAAAAACTGTGCCCGGTGTTCGCCCTTGAGCCGGCTGAGCGGCGCGGGTGCGGGGCCGAGGATTCGATAGGGCGCAGGCGTCGCCCGCAACGTTTGCACGATCTCGGCAGCATCGTGCCGTGCGCCCTGCTCCGTTCGTCCTTTGACGACCGCATTGATGAGCGCGACCGCTGGCGGGTACTGCATCGATTGCCGGAATTGCAGCTCCTGCTGAAAGAAGCCGGCGTAGTCCTGCCGGCAGGCATGCTGGATGCTGTAGTGGCTGGGGAAGAGCGTCTGGACGATCGCCTGGCCGCGGATCTCGCCACGCCCGGCGCGGCCGGCCACCTGCGTGAGCAATTGAAAGGTTCGCTCTCCGGCTCTGAAATCGGCGAGCCCCAGCCCGACATCAGCCGAGATGACCCCGACGAGCGTCACGCGCGGAAAGTCGTGCCCCTTGGCAATCATCTGTGTGCCAACGAGGACGTCGAGCTCCCGGGCGGCGAATCTGGACAGGAGGCCCGCAATCGCGCCACGCCGGCGAATCGTGTCCCGATCCACGCGCGCGACGCGCGCCGCGGGAAACTTCTCGCGAATCTCGGCTTCTACACGCTCGGTCCCGAACCCGACGAGCTCGATGTATTTCCCCGAACAGCTGGCGCAGACCTTCGGCAGCGCGATTGAGTAGTTGCAGTAGTGGCAACGCGCGCGGTGCGCTGCCCGATGAACCGTCAGCGACAAGCTGCAATTCGGGCACTCGAGCGTCGACGTGCACTGGCGGCAGAACACCGAGCTCGCGAACCCGCGACGATTGAGGAGCACGATCGCCTGTTCGCCCCGGGACAGCGTCTCTCGCACGGCGTCGCACAGCGTGGCGCTCAACACGACATCCGGCCCCGCGGCCGCGTACTCTTCGCGCATGTCGACGATCCGGACGTCGGCGAGCGGACGATCGAGCACGCGGCGTTCCAGCGTGACCAGCGTGTACCGTCCCTTCTGCGCGTTCTGGTAGCTTTCCATCGACGGTGTCGCCGAGCCCAGGATGGCCAGGGCGCCCGCCTCGCGAGCACGCATGACGGCCACGTCCCGACCGTTGTAGCGCGGTGTCTCCTCTTGCTTGTAGGAGCCGTCGTGCTCCTCATCGACGATGACGAGTCCGATCGCGCCGAGCGGCGCGAACACGGCCGATCTCGTGCCGACGACAACGTCGACGTCGCCGCGACGGATGCGGTGCCATTGGTCGTGTCGCTCGCCGTCGGACAGACCGCTATGCTGAATGGCCAGCCGATCGGCAAACGCCTGGCGGAACGTGGCCGCCACAGCCGGCGTCAGGGCAATCTCCGGCACGAGCAGCAGCACACCGCGGCCCTGACGCCGGACCTCGGTCGCCAGCCGCAGGTAGAGCTCGGTCTTGCCGCTCCCAGTGACGCCGTGCAGCAGCGCCGCCTGATACGTCCCTGAAGCCGATAGCGATCGGAGTCGGTTCAGGGCCGCGTCCTGTTCGGCCGTCAGGATGATCGGCGGACGATCGGCGAGCGCGCTGGGAACAGTCGCGTGAAACGGGTCGCGGTCGACCTGTCGCCTGGTAAACGCCACCAACGCCATCGCCGCCAACCGCGAGATCGCCGCGGAGCCAATGCCCCGCGCCGCCAGTTCGGCGGTCTCGATCCCATCTGGGGCAGCGGCCAGCAGGGTCAACGCTTCTCGCTGTCGCGGCCCGATCCGCGACGGTCCCGTGGCGTCGGCCTGTCGAGCGACCTCCAGACCCTGAACGGTCAGCGAGGCTACGCGCACGGTTCGGAATCCGCGCGGGCGACCGCCGGCGGGCCCGACGACAGCCATCGGGGGCATCGCCGCGGCGAGAGCCGAGCCGATCCCGCACGCATAGTAGTCGGCGACCCACGTCGCAAGACGAACGACATCAGCTGGCAGAAACGGCTCCGCGTCGAGGACTTCGATAATCGGCTTGATCGTCGAAGCGGGCTTGTCCGCGGCTTCGGCGTCGCCGACGACGCAGCCGGTGAGCACGCGATTCCCGAGCGGCACGAGCACGCGAGCGCCGACGACAGGTTTCTCGAAGCTGTCTGGCAGGCTGTAGGTCAGGCTGTCGAGCGCGGGCACCGGCACCGCGACGCGAACGAGGCGCATCCTAACGTGGGGCTCCGCCCCACACCCCGGCTCGGTCGCGTGCGGGGACCCCTATGCCCCGCGCCGCTCCCTCGCAGGCGCGCCGTGCGCGCCTAACTGCCCATGTTCGATCGCATCGCATCTTTCTAACGTGGGGCCCCGCCCCACACCCCGGCTCGCCGTGCGCGCTTAGTGCCACTAGAGTAGAAACGATCTCAAGAAGAACTGCTCAAGAGCATTTCACCGCAGAGTGCGCCGAGCTCGCAGAGAAAGATCACATCGCTCTGCGTCCTCAGCGAACTCCGCGGTGGAAGGCTTCTTGGACGTTGGAACGGCGTCGGGCAAGGCCAGACCAGAAGCAATTTCATAAATCCGATCCGTGTCGTCCGTGTGATCCGTGGCACTACTCCTGATCGCCCGATGACTCCTGGAGGAGCGCGCGTACTTTCTTCATGTCCTCCCAGACGTCCCGCTTGCGCTCCGGGCTGCGCAGCAGAAATGCTGGATGGAACGTCGGGATGAGCGTCGCGCCGCGGTAGCCGAAGGCGCGGCCGCGCAGCCGGGAGATCGGATCCTGCGTCTTCAACAGCGCCTTCGCGGCAAATGTTCCCAGGGCGACGATGACCTTTGGCTGTATGCGGTCGATCTGCTGGAAGAGGAACGGCTCGCAGGTCTCGACCTCGTCGGGCTCGGGATTGCGATTCTCCGGCGGCCGGCATTTGATGACGTTCGCAATGTAGACGTCGTCTCGGCTGAGGCCGATAGCCTCGATGATCTTGGTCAGCAACTGGCCGGCGCGCCCGACAAACGGAATGCCCTGGATGTCTTCGTCAGCTCCAGGCGCCTCGCCGACAAACATCAAGTCGGCCGATGGATTGCCGACGCCAAACACGATCTGCCGCCGGCCGAGCCGGTGAAGCTTACATCTGGTGCAGTCGCCAATCTCGGCGCGAATCGCCTGAAGGGCTTCCTCTGGCGATCGCGACACGGTCAGGAGCTGATTGTCTTCTGCCAGAGGGGTCGGCTCAATGGGCTCAATGACCGGCAGAAGCTCGATCGATTGCGCGGCGGGTCCGGCATCAGCCGCGCGACGCCGCCAGCGCGCGTCGAGGCTGAGACCGGTGACGCCGAGTTCCTGGAAGAATCTGAGGTGTTCCGCGAGGTGTGCGTTGTCCATGTGCGAGCGACGAGCGGCAGCAAGCGTACCACACGACGCGCTGGACGTCTCGGTCCTTACGCGCGCTTGACAGCCGCCGCGAGCAGGCGTTCGGCGTGGTCGAGGATGCGCGACGCGAGTTCGGTCTTCGGCCCGAGCGGAAAGTCTTCGTCGCCGTCGGCGCTGACGAGCGTCGCGGCGTTCGTTTCGCTGTCAAAGCCGGCGTCTGGCCGCGTGATGTCGTTGGCGACGATCATGTCGACGGCCTTCCGGTGGAGTTTCTCGCGACCGCGCGCCACGGGATCGCCGCTCTCGGCCGCGAAGCCAATCAACACCGGTCGTGGCGCCCGGCCGCGTCGGTGCCCGAGCTCGGCAAGGATGTCTCGGGTCGGCACCAGGCGAAGTTCGAGGAGGCCGTCGTGCTTCTCGATCTTGCCGGCCTGCGCGCCCTCGGCGGGCGCGTAGTCGGCGACCGCCGCAGCCATCACGATCACGTCGGCATCGCTGGCGACGGCTTGCACTGCGTTGTGCATTTCGGCGGCACGGCGGACCCGGACCACTTCGACGCCTGTCGGCGGATCGAGTCGCGTCGGCCCTGACACCAGCACGACCCGCGCGCCGCGCCGGGCGGCCTCGGCGGCCAGCGCATACCCAGTCTTCCCACTCGATCGGTTCCCGATATACCGGACGTCGTCAATATCCTCGTAGGTCGGCCCGGCGGTGACGACGACACAGCGGCCGAGCAGCGTGCCCTTCTGCCGCAACATCCCATCGGCCGTGGCCGCGATGACCTCGGGCTCTGCCAGGCGGCCTTTGCCGATCCATCCGCAGGCCAGGTAGCCGGCGCCGGGATCGACAAATCGCACCCCGCGCGTCGCGAGGGTCTCCATGTTGCTGCGAACGGCCTCGTGCTCGAGCATGTTGGTGTTCATGGCCGGCGCCATCAACACCGGCGCCCGCGTGGCGAGATAGAGCGACGTGAGGAAATCGTCGGCGATGCCGTTGGCGAACTTGCCGATGACGTTAGCCGTCGCGGGGGCGACGAGAAGGAGCGCGATGTTCGAGGCCAGGGCGATGTGCTCGATGTCCGCGTTCGCGCCGCGGGCGTACTGGTCGGAAATCACGCGGCGCCGGGTGATCGCCTCGAAGGTCACCTCGCCAACGAACTTCCGCGCCGACCGGGTCATCAGGGCGACGACTTCGTGGTCGCGCTTCTGCAGTTCGCGCGCGACCTCGACGGCCTTGTAGGCGCCGATTCCGCCGGTGACACCGAGGGCTATCAGCGACACGTGGGCTCGTTCAGTCGGACTCGAGCCGGACCTTCTCGACTTTGCCTTCGCGGACTTCCTTCTGCGCCAGCTTGACGATCTTGTCGCTGCCCGTCGTCCGCGGCGTGCATCCCCGCATCAACTGCTTGGCGCGCGCGCCGGCCACCACGACGAATTCGAACGCGTTCGTACGGCTTCTATCAATCACTGATCAGCTCTCCTGGTATGACTTCTAACTTCGATCGCCTTGATCGAATGTCTTGACGATTTCCTCGGCGGCGCTCCGCATCGATCGCTGCCGTGCCCGCTCTGCCGTCAATACGGCCCTAATTCGCTCGACGCAGCGCTCGAGCTCGTCGTTCACGACCACGTAGTCGTATTCGACGAAGGCGGCCACCTCTTCCCGCGCGGTGCGCAACCGCCGCTGCATCGCTTCTTCGGAATCCTTGCTGCGTCCACGAAGGCGGCGCTCGAGGACCTCGTACGAAGGCGGCAGCACGAACACGCCGACCGTTCCTGGACAGCGGGCCCGGACCTGGCGCGCGCCCTGAACATCGATCACGAGTACCAGATCGCGCCCGGCCGCGAGCTCGCGCTCGGCGTCCTCCGCGCACGTGCCGTACAAGTTGCCAAAGACGTCCGCCCACTCGAGAAAGGCGTCCGCGGCAACCATCGCCTCGAAGCGTGTCCGTGTAATGAAATTATAGTCGATTCCGTCGGTTTCGCCCGGTCTGACGCTCCGGGACGTGTAGGACCGCGATAACGCGAGGTCCGGCATCACCTGGACCAGGCGTTCCACGACCGTCGTCTTGCCGGTGCCCGAGGGCGCCGAGACGACCAGCAGCAGGCCACGCCTGGCGGGACCTCTACTCGACATTCTGGACTTGCTCCCGCATCTTCTCGAGGTCGGCCTTGAGCGAGACGATGACCTCGGATACGGCCGGCCCCTCGGCCTTCGAGCCTGCGGTATTCACCTCGCGGTTCATCTCCTGCAGCAGGAAGTCGAGCTTTCGGCCGCACGGTTCCGGCGAATCGCTGAGCGCCCGCCAGTGGTCGAGATGGCCGCGGAACCGCACGACTTCCTCGGTAATATCTGAGCGTCCGACGAATTTGGCAATTTCCTGCGCGACCAGCGCCTCGTCGGCCAGTGTCTCGGCCCGCAGCTCGCGCACGCGCTCCTGCAACCGGACCTGAAGGCCGGCAATCCCTTCCTCGGCGGCGGCGGCGACCTGCGCGAAGAGCTCGCCCAGCCGGACGCGGCGGGCGTCGAGATCGGCCTTCAAATATCCGCCTTCACGGATACGCATCGAGTCGAGTTCGTCGAGCGCCGCGCAAATCGCCTCCTCCACCCGCCCGGCGAGCGGTGACGGCTCTTCCGGACTACCGGACGCGTCGTCGGGCTTTTCACGGATCGACAGCGCCTGGGGAAACCTGAGCAGGTCGGACGCGCCGACGCGGCCTTCGACGTAGCCGCGCTCGCGCGCGCGCTCGAGCGCAACTTTCAACGCATCGAGAAACGGTTCGTTGAGCTCGACCTCGACGGCCGTCGACCGCCGCTGCTGAAGCGAGACGGTGACCTCGACCCGCCCTCTCGACACGCGGCTCTGCACCAGGCTTCGAATCCGCGTCTCGATCGGCGCCAGCGATGACGGCACTCGCAGCTGGAGATCGAGAAAGCGATGGTTGACCGCCTTGATCGTCACCGTGATGGTCGCGAGATCGTCGTCGCGCGTCAGCGAGGCAAAGCCGGTCATGCTCTTGATCATGGCTGATTCGCCGTGGCCTCTTCGGGCTGTCGCTCGAAGATCTGCTGCGCATACAGCTTTGCATAGACCCCGTTCGGTCGCGACAGCAGCTCCTCGTGGCGACCGACCTCCGCGACCCGTCCGCGTTCGAGCGCGATGATCTTGTCGGCTCGCCGGACCGTCGAGAGCCGGTGCGCGATCACGAACGACGTGCGGTCACGCATCAAGTTCGCGAGCGCCTCCTGCACCAGACGTTCTGACTCCGCGTCGAGCGATGAGGTGGCTTCGTCCAGGATCAGGATCGGCGAGTTCTTCAAGAGCGCGCGCGCGATCGCCAGGCGTTGCCGCTGCCCTCCCGACAAGCGCTGACCGCGTTCGCCGATCCACGTGTCGTACTGCTTCGGCAACGCGGCTACGAAATCGTGCGCGTGCGCGGCGCGCGCCGCTGCCTCGATCTGCGCCCGGTTCGCCCCGGGCGACCCGTAGGCGATGTTGCTCGCGATACTCTCGTCGAAGAGGACGGTTTCCTGGGTCACGATACCGATCTGCGCGCGCAGTGACCTCAAGGTCACGTCGCGGACGTCGACACTGTCCATCAGGATCGCACCCGACGTCACGTCGAAGAAGCGCGGGAGCAGATTCACGAGCGTCGTTTTACCGGCGCCGCTCAACCCGACAATCGCAATGACCTGTCCGGCCTCGACGCCAAACGAGACGTCACGCAGCACGTATTTTCCGGAGCCGTCCTCATACTGAAAGCTGACCTCGCGGAACTCGATGTGCTGTCGCAGCGGCGCGAGTGCCATGGCGCCGGGCCGCTCGCCCACCTCCGAGTGGGTGTCCATAAGATCGAAGATCCGTTCCGAAGCGGCGATCGCCTGCTGCAGGTTCGTGTTGACCCGGCTGAGCTTCTTGATCGGCCCGTACATCATGAACGCCGCCACGACGAACGCAAAAAAGTCGCCCTGGGTCATGAGGCCGGAGCCGATCTTTCGACTGCCATACGCGATCAGTCCGACGACCGCGATCCCGCCGAGGAACTCCATGAGTGGCGGAAGTACCGATACCGTGCTCGTCACCTTGAGATTGGTGCGATAAAGGCGCTGCGACGCGCCTTGAAAGCGGGACGCCTCATGCGCCTCGGCGCCGAAGGCCTTGACGATCCGATGGCCCGTGAAGGCTTCGATGGTGATGTGAGACAGGTAGGCCAGCTCTTCCTGCACACGCCGGCTCGTGCGGCGCACTCGCTGGCCGAGCCGCACCAGAGGATAGACGACGATCGGCGCGCCGGTAACGACGACCAGCGCCAGCCGGGCATCGTAGTAGAACATCAGGCACGCAAATCCCAGCACGGAGAGCCCCTCGCGCAGGAGGTCTCCGACGGTCTCCGACACCGCGACCTGGATCTGCTGGACGTCGTTGGTGATCCCAGACATCAGCTGGCCGCTCGTGCGCTGACTGAAAAAGCTCGCCGACTGATTCAGGATGTGGCGGAACAGTTGATTGCGCACGTCGCGCACGACTCGCTGTCCCACGTCGGTCATGAGGTAGGTTGAGAAGTACGCCCCGAGCCCTTTGAAGAAGTAAATCGCCAGGACCGCGACGCTCCACGCGCGGAGGTCGACCGGAATTCCCCAGAAGGTAAGGTCGAGTCGGCGGCTGAGCACCGAATCCATCAGCGGCTTGATCAGGGTAACGAGGCCGGCCGACGCCGCGGCATAGAACAACATCGCCGCGACAGCCGCAGCGAGGCGCCCCCGATAGGGGCGCGCGTAGGCGAGCAGCCGAGAGAAAGAGCTCACTCAGTGAACCGGTATTTCAGCAGCACCCAGAGCGCGACGAAACCGTCGAGCCATGTAATCTTCTTTCCTTCCTCGTATCCGCGACCGTCGTAGGTAATCGGAATCTCGTAAACCCGGTAGCGCCGCTTGAAGATCTTGGCGGTCATCTCCGGCTCGATGCCAAAGCCGTCGGATTCGAGCGTCATCGATCGCAGCACTTCGGTCCGCATCACCTTGTAGCACGTCTCCATGTCCGTCAGCATCGTGTTGTACAGCACGTTGGCGACGAGCGTCAGGAACCGGTTGCCGGCGTAGTGCGTGAACATGAACACGCGGTGGCGGCCCAAGAAACGCGAGCCGTAGACGACGTCGGCGCGGCCCTCGCAAATCAGCGAAATCAGGTCCGGGAACTCTTCCGGCGAGTACCTCCAGATCGGCGTCCTGAATGATCATCAAATCGCCGGTCACCTCCTGGAAGCCGCGGCGAAGCGCCGCGCCCTTACCGGCGTTGGCCGGCTGCAGGAACACCTTGATCGGCAGTTCACGCGCCAGCCGGTCGAGGATCGCCCGCGTGCCATCCTTCGACCCGTCGTCAACGATGATGAGCTCGATGCGGAGCGGAACGGCCAGGACTCGGCGGACGATCTCTTCGATCGTCGCCTCTTCGTTGTAAGCCGGCATCACGACCGACAGGAGCGGGTCGGTGAGCTGGCCTTTCAGACGCGACATCAGGCGGTCTCCGTGGCGTAGCCGCGAGGGTGCGCGAGGCGCCACCGCCACGCGGTCTCGACGATGACGTCGAGATCCTCGAAGCCGGGACGCCAGCCAAGCTCCCGCTTGGCGCGGTCGCTCGACGCGAACAGCGCCGCGGGATCTCCATCGCGGCGAGCCGTCAACTCGAACGGCACGCGCGTGCCCGTCACCCGTTCGACCGACGCGAGCACGTCACGGACCGAAGTTGGCCGGCCGTTCCCGAGGTTGTAGGCGTTCGAGGGAGCCCCGGCGCGCAGCGCATCGACCGCCAGTGCGTGTGCCGACGCCAGGTCATTGACGTGCACGTAATCCCGTAAGCATGTCCCATCCGGGGTCGGATAGTCATCGCCAAAAACACGGAACGAGCCCAGGCCCATGGCGGCGTCGAGCGCCCGCGGAATGACGTGAATCTCGGGATGATGATCTTCGCCAAGCTGACCGTCGGGATCCGCGCCGGCGGCGTTGAAGTAGCGCAGCGCGATGCTGCGCAGGCCGTAGGCGTGCTCGAAATGCGGCAGCGCGTGCTCGATCGCCAGTTTTGTTTCGCCGTAGGCATTGATCGGACGCTTCGGCAGATCCTCGTGGATCGGCGTCGTGTCAGGCGTGCCGAAGACAGCGCACGTCGAGGAGAACACCAGGTGGTGGACGCCGCTCGCCACCATCGCCTCGAGCACCGACAGGGCGCCACCGACGTTGTTGCGATAGTAGCCGGCGGGATCTTTCACCGAGTCGCCGACCGACAGCCAGGCCGCGAAGTGCATGACCGTGCCAACGCCGTGCGACGAGAGCGCCTGGGTCAGCTTCGCGGTGTCCTGGATATCGCCCTCGACGACCGCGGCCGCGTGCCTGGTGGCCGCGCGGTGGCCCTGGCTGAAGTTGTCGTAAACGATGACCGTCTCGCCGCGCGCCGCGAGCGCCTTGACGGCGTGGCTGCCGATGTAGCCGGCTCCGCCCGTGACCAGAATGGCGCTCACGGACGGCCCATCGAGATGTACGTGAACCCGAGCGCGCGCAGGCTTTCGGGATTGTAGATGTTGCGTCCGTCGAAAATGATCGGGCCGCGCATCAGCTTCCGCATGCGAACGAAGTCGGGTTCCCGGAATTCGTTCCACTCGGTGATGATCGCCAGGGCGTCTGCGCCGGTCAGGGCCGAATAGCTGGTGTCGGCGTATTGAATCTTCGATCCGAAGATGCCCTTGGCGACTTTCATCGCCTCAGGATCGTAGGCGTGGACGGTCGCGCCGGCGGCCAACAGACCCCTGACGAGTGGCACGGCCGGAGCCTCCCGCATGTCGTCGGTCTTCGGCTTGAACGCCAGCCCCCAGAGCGCGATTCGCTTGCCCTTGAGCGCGCCGAAGTGAGCTTCCATCTTCGTCACGAGACGAAGCTTCTGGCCTTCGTTGACCTCCTCGACGGCGCGAAGAATCCTGAAGTCGTAGTCCTTGTCCTCGGCGAATCGCACCATCGCCTTGACGTCCTTGGGAAAACAACTCCCGCCGTAACCGACGCCCGGAAAGAGGAACGACGGCCCGATGCGGCGATCGGACGCCACTGCCTTGCGAACCTGATCGACATTCGCCCCGACCGCCTCGCAGACATTCGCGACTTCGTTCATGAACGAGATGCGCGTCGCCAGCATGGCGTTGGCGGCGTACTTGCTCAGCTCAGCGCTCGGACAATCCATCATCATGATCGGCGCGCCCGTCCGCGTGAACGGCGCATAGAGCTCCTTCATCAGCTCGGCGGAGCGCGGGTCCTCGGCCCCGATAACGACGCGGTCGGGCTTCATGAAGTCATCGATGGCGGCGCCCTGTTTCAAGAACTCCGGATTGCTCACGACGCTAAAGGGGTGGGTCGTCTCCCGGCGGATGACGTCACGCACTTTCACGGCGGTACCCACCGGGACAGTGCTCTTGTTGACGACGACCTTGTAGCCGTTCATCGCCTTGGCTATCTCACGCGCGACGCCCAGGACGTGCTGAAGATCGGCGGACCCGTCCTCTCCCGTGGGCGTGCCGACCGCAATGAAGATGATTTGCGCCTGCCTGACGCCACGGTCGAGCGCCGTCGTGAACGTCAGCCGCTTTTCGGCCTTGTTGCGCTTGACCATTTCTTCGAGGCCCGGCTCATAAATCGGGATCTGCCCTCGTTGCAGCAAGCGGACCTTGACTGGGTCCTTGTCCACGCAAACGACATCATTGCCGTTCTCCGCGAGGCAGGCGCCCGCCACAAGTCCCACGTAGCCACTCCCGATGACCGCTATCTTCATTCCGCATTCCCTCCAACCGATACAAAACTCTAAGGCTAACACAGCCGAAAAAACTGGTCAATCTATTGAGTCGAAAGGATTTGTCGGCGCTGATAACTCCCCGGTGTAGCATGAGCGCGCGTGCGTATTCTCCTCGACTATCGGCCCGCCCTGCGAGCGCGCACAGGCGTCGGGGAGTACGCGCATGAGTTGGCGACGGCATTGGCACGCCAGCTCTCGCCCGACGACCATCTCGTGCTCTTCTCGAGCTCCTGGAAGGATCGACTGTCGCCGGGGACGATTCCCGGGGTGCCGGTCATCGACGCGCGGGTCCCAGTCACCTTCCTCAACCTGGGGTGGCATCGCCTCGAGTGGCCCTCGATCGAAACCTTTTCCGGCGAAGTCGATGTCGTCCACTCCATGCATCCGCTTTTGATGCCCGCTCAGCGCGCCGCGCAGGTCGTCACGATCCATGACCTGTACTTCCTCGACGCGCCGGAGAACACCAGCGCGGAAATCCGGCGTGACTACCCTGCTCTGGCTGGATCGCACGCGAGGCGGGCCGACCAGGTCATCACGGTCTCGGACTACACCGCGCGACAGATCCTCTCGAAGCTCGGAGTCGCCGCCGATCGAGTCACGATCTGCCCCAATGGCGCCCCTCGGTGGACACCGCTCGCTGATCACGCCAGACTGCCGACCGGCCACGTGCTCGACGCGCTTCACATCCTTTTCATGGGCACCATCGAGCCCCGCAAGAACGTCGGCGCCCTGCTCCGCGCCTACGCCGGGCTTTTGGAGCGAAGGCCGGATGCTCCGCCGCTCGTCCTCGCCGGGCGGGTTACGCAAGCGTGCCAGCCGTTGCTCGATCAACTCGCCCACCCGCCGCTCGCCGGTCACGTCCACCATCTCGGCTACGTCGAGCCCTCAGAACGGGAGCGACTCTACCGGCAAGCGTCGATGGTCGTGCTGCCCTCGTTCGACGAAGGGTTCGGGCTGCCGGCCCTCGAAGCGATGACGATGGGCGTCCCGGTCGTCGTTTCCTCTCGAGGCGCACTCCCGGAGGTGGTTGGCCGAGCCGGGCTGATCGTCGAGCCTGACGACATCGCCGGTCTGACAGACGCGATGAACCGACTCCTGAGTGATCCGGCGTTGGCACGGACGTGTGTCGCCGAAGGGTTGGAGCAGTCCCGGCGGTTTTCGTGGGACGTCAGCGCGACGCGGCTTATCGAGGCGTACGGTTCGGCGATCGAAAGGCGCCGGGCACGGAGGTGACCGAACCGTTGCGCATCGGCATCGACGCCCGCGAGCTGCTGGGCGAGGCGACAGGAGTCGGACGGTATCTGAACGAACTGCTCGCGAGGTGGGTGGCGCGATCCGATGCCCTGCGCCGGTGCCTCGTGCTCTACTCCCCCGAACCCCTGCAGGCGACGGCATTGTCATCCTGCCCACCCGGGGCGGTTGAGGCGCGCGTGGTCGGCGAGGGCGCTGGTCGTGGCACGTGGTGGGAGCAGGCGCATCTCCGCCGCGCGGTCCGCGGCGACGCGCTCGATGTGTTTTTTGCGCCGGCCTACACGTCTCCCATCGGGATCGTCGCGCCCCTCGCGCTCACCATCCACGACATCTCGTTTGTCGCCCATCCTGAATGGTTCCGCTGGCGCGAAGGGCTGCGCCGCCGTTGGCTCACGCGCCGCTCCGCGCACGTCGCGGCCGTCGTCTTCACGGACTCGCAGTTCTCCCGGTCGGAGATTGAACGCCGCCTCGACGTCGAACCGTCGCGCATTGTCGTCATCCCGCCGGGTGTCACGAGCCGGAGCGGGTCGGTTCGCGACGGTGGCACTCGAGAGCCGATGGTGCTCTTTGTCGGGTCCCTGTTCAACCGGCGGCGGCTACCGGATTTGATCGCAGCGTTCGCGCAGGCGACGACCGACCTGCCCCAGGCGCGGCTCGTCATTGTCGGTGGCGACCGTACCTGGCCGCGCCAGGATCTGGCGTCGATCGCGGGGGCTCACGGCGTCCAGGCGCGCACCGAGTTTCGGCGGTACGCTCCCGATCGCGAGCTCGACGAGTTGTACGCACGCGCCTCGGTGTTCTCGTTTCTTTCTGAGTACGAGGGCTTCGGGATGACCCCGCTCGAGGCGTTGTCTGCCGGCGTGCCGTCGGTCGTGCTCGATACAGAGGTCGCGCGCGAGGTCTATGGAGATGCGGCAGTCTTTGTGGCGCCCGGCGATGTCGCCGGTACGGCCGCCGCGTTGCGCCGGCTGTTGATGGAGCCGTCGAGCGCGGCGCCGATCCGTGCGGCGGCGCAGACTGTCCTTGGCCGGTATTCGTGGGACACCGCCGCCGACCGCACGCTCGAGCACATCGAGAGGATCGTCCGGCGATGACGCTTTCGATCATCATCGTCAGCTACAACGCGCCCGACGATCTTCAGCGCTGCCTGGAGTCGCTTCACACGGCCCCACCCGCGATCCCGCACGACATTACGGTCGTCGACAATGCGTCGACGGTGCGTGGGCTGGAGGCGATCCGGTCTCGATGGCCGGAGGACAAGTTCATCGCACTCGATCGCAACCGTGGCTTCGCCGCGGGCAACAACGCCGGGATTCGGGCGACGCGCGGCGACTGGCTCCTGCTGCTCAACAGCGACACGGTCGTTCCTGCCGGCGCGCTCGACACCTTGATCTCGCGCCTCCTCGCTCATCCGTTGGCCGCAGCGGCCGGGCCACGATTGATCGACCGCAGCGGGCGGGCCGAACTCTCCTTTGGACCGGCACTCTCGCCACTCGGCGAGCTCCGTCAGAAGGCGGTCGGCGCACTCTATGACCGGGCGATCGCTCCGATTGCGGGATGGGTCGAGCGGCAGACGAGACGCGAGCAGTACGTGGATTGGGTCAGCGGAGCATGCCTGCTCGTGTCCCGACGCGACGCCGAGAGCGTCGGGCTGCTCGACGAGCGGTTCTTCCTCTACACCGAGGACGCCGATTTCTGCGCCGCGCTGCGCGCGCGGGGCCGACGAATCCTGTTTGCGCCGGCAGCGGAAGTCACGCACCTGCGCGGGCGCTCGAGGGCCAGCGACCCGGCTGGCGCGAACGCCGCTTACCGTCGCAGCCAGATCGCCTTCTATGAGAAGCATCATCCGCGCTGGGCCTGGCTGCTGCGCGCGTACCTTCGCCTGAAAGGCGCGCTGCCTGATAAGATCTCGACACTTTGCGCATAGCCCGCATTGCTATCGACGCCCGCAAGCTCCGCGACTACGGGATTGGCACCTACGTCCGGAACCTGCTTCGACACCTCACGCGCATCGATCAGACCTCTGAGTACGTTGTGCTCTGCCGTGAGGCCGACCGGCAGCTCGTCGGTGAACTCGGCGACAATTTTCGCGCGGTTCCGGAGGCGTCACCTGGCTACTCGGTCCGCGAACAGATCACGGTGCCTCGCGACCTGCGTCGCGAGCGCGCCGACCTGTTTCACGCTCCGCATTACGTCCTGCCGCCGCTGACACCCTGCAAGTCGGTCGTGACGATTCATGACTGCATCCACCTGCGGTTTCCGCAGTACCTCTCCAACCGCCTCGGCTACGCATACGCGCGCGGCGCGATGTGGATGGCGACCCATCAGTCGAGCCGCATCCTGACGGTGTCGGAGGCGTCGAAGCGCGACATCCTGCGGTACTTCAACGTGCCGCCGGAGAAGATCGACGTCATCTACAACGGCATCGACGAGCGCTTCAGCACGCCGCCGCCGGAGGACGATGTCGCGCGCGTTCGCGAGCGCTATCAGCTCGACGATCCGTTCATCCTCTATGCCGGCAACATCAAGCCGCACAAGAACCTCGAGCGGACTATCGAGGCGTTCCATCTGCTCCGGCGCAGCGGTGAGTTCGCGGAGGTCAAGCTCGTGATCATCGGCGACGAGATCGCGAAGTACGCGGCCCTCCGACATGCAGTACACCGGCACAAGCTGCACAAGTACGTACGGTTCTTCGGATTCGTGCCCAATCAGACCCTCGCGATCCTCTACCGCCTCGCGGCAGTGTTCGTGTTTCCCTCGCTCTATGAAGGCTTCGGCCTCCCGCCGCTCGAGGCCATGGCGAGCGGCACTCCCGTCATCACGTCGAACGTCTCTTCGCTCCCTGAGGTCGTCGGCGATGCGGCGCTTCTCGTCGACCCGCTTCAGCCCGAGGCCATTGCCGACGCGATGCGGCGAGTCCTGAGTGATGCGGCGCTCAGAGACGATCTTCGGGCGCGCGGGCTCGACCGCGCGCGTCATTTCTCCTGGGAGCGCTCGATCCGGCGCGTCCGTGAGATCTACGGCGAAGTCCTGGCGACGTGAGCCCCGACGTGAGCCCCCGCTTAGCCCCGGCTTGAACAATGACGAGTAACGCGGCCACTCGCGCGACCTCCGATCAGGGCCAGCCTCGAGTCGCGCTGGTTCACGATTGGCTCACCGGCATGCGAGGCGGGGAAAAGGTCCTGGAGGCCATCGCCGACCTCTACCCGGACGCCCCGCTCTACAGCCTCGTCCATTCCCGCGGGCAGGTGTCCGCCCCGATCGAGAGCCGCAGGATTCGGACCTCGTTCGTCCAGCGATTC
This sequence comes from uncultured Acidobacteriota bacterium, assembly GCA_963773005.1. Classification (GTDB taxonomy): domain Bacteria; phylum Acidobacteriota; class Vicinamibacteria; order Vicinamibacterales; family 2-12-FULL-66-21; genus DATBJJ01. The sequence goes on along the minus strand of CAVYZR010000003.1, from coordinate 128,340 downwards.
CCGTCGGCAACGCGGCACTATCGTCAGTTCCTTCCGCTCTTCCCCGCCGCCGTCGAGCTCTTCGACCTAGACGCGTTCGATCTCGTGATCAGCACGAGCCACTGCGCGGTGAAATCGGTGATTCGCCCAGGACGGGCGGTGCACATCAGCTACTGTCACTCCCCGATGCGCTACGCATGGGATCAGTTCGAGGCGTATTTCGGACCAGCTCAGGTCGGAACCACGCGCAGCCGGCTGCTGCGCCCGGTCATGGCGGCTCTCGCCCGCTGGGATCGGGCCACCGCCGGCAGGGTCGACAGCTATGTGGCCAACTCGCGATATGTTGCGGAGCGGATCCGCCGATACTATAATCGCGAGTCGACCGTCGTGTATCCTCCTGTAGATACAGCCTTTTATCGTCCTGATGACAATCGCCATGCGACGCGCTCGGGTTTCCTGATCGTGTCGGCCCTCGTGCCCTACAAACGCCTCGAGGTTGCTATCGACGCCTGCCGGCGGCTGGCAGCTCCGCTGACGATTGTCGGCACGGGGCCCGAGCGACCTCGTCTGGAGGCGATGTCCGGCCCCGACGTCACGTTCCTGGGGTGGCGGTCGGACGAGGACATCCGTGAGCTGTACCGGCGGTCCTCCGCGGCACTCCTGCCCGGCGTCGAGGACTTCGGAATGGTCCCGGTCGAGGCACAAGCCTGCGGATGCCCGGTCGTGGCGCTCGGTCAAGGCGGCGCCGCCGAAACCGTCGTTGACGGGGATACAGGCCTCCTCGTTGCCGACTCTTCGGTTGAGGCGTTCACGGACGGCCTCAGCCGCGTGCACTCGCTCGACGTCGACGAGGCGACGCTTCGCCATCATGCGATGGCGTTCTCTCGAGAACGCTTCACGACCGGTTTTCAGGCTGCGGTCGCCGCCGCTCGGAGCGCCCGACCGATTCAGGCAGCCGGCCGCGAGAGAGCGATGGTTGCCGCAAGTCGTACTGAGGCCTTGACACCTGCCGACCGGGAGGATGAGCAATGATGCGGCGGTACAACCGCCTGCTCGTCGCGTTCTACGTCATCACGGACGCGCTTCTGGGGATGGCCGCTTTCGTCATCGCCTACCTGCTGCGATTTGAAACCTGGATTGCCGAGATCGTCCCCGTCACCAAAGGCCAGCCCCCCTTTGGCCAGTACGTCAACGTGCTGCCGCTGCTTGGCGTGCTCGTGCCGCTCGCGTTCCACGTTCAGGGACTCTACCGCCTGCGGCGGGGCCGAACGCGCGTCGACGACTTCTTTGCCGTGTTCGTGGGGAGCATCCTTGCGGTCGTGCTCGGGCTGATCGGCACGCTGTACTACCAGGTCTACCACGCGCCCCAAGTCTCTGCAGCCACTCAGGGCGTCTACGAGGTGTCCCGGCCAGTCTGGCTGCTCTTTCTGATCGTCAACGTCATCCTCACCTACACGTCACGAGAGATGGTGCGCGAGGCGCTCGAGCGGCGATGGCGCGCCGGAATCGGGCTGAAGCGCGTGTTGATCGCCGGCGCAGGCGACCTCGGACGGCTGGTCGCCGATAAATTGCTCGAACACCGCGAGCTCGGCTTCAAGGTCGTCGGCTTTCTCGACGATCGCGCCTCCGGCGACCACATCGGCTACCGTGGGCTGCCGCTGCTCGGCACGCTCGCTGAAGGCGGCGAGATCATCCGCCAGGAGCGGATCGACCATCTTTACGTCGCGCTCGCGCTCGAAGAGCACGTCAAGATGCTCGGGCTCGTAGAAGAAACGAGCCGCGAAGGCGTCGACGTCCACGTCGTCCCGGACCTTCTCCAGTTCATCGCGCTCCGCGCGCGCCTCGAAAACCTCGACGGCGTGCCGATCATCAGCCTCAACGACGTGCCGCTGCGCGGGTTCAACAGCCTGCTCAAGCGCACGATCGATGTCGGGATCTCGGGCGCGGCGCTTGGCCTGTTCAGCATCCCGCTGCTCGTCATCGCGGCGGTCATCCGGCGCACCTCGCCTGGCCCCGTCTTCTACACGCAGGAGCGTATGGGGCTCGACGGCCACGCCTTCCAGGTCTACAAGTTCCGGTCGATGTACGAGGGCGCCGAAGACGACACCGGTCCGATCTGGGCGCGCGAAAACGACCCGCGGTGCACCCCCATCGGGCGTTGGCTGCGTCGCTTCGATTTCGACGAGCTACCGCAGTTGTGGAACGTCCTGCGCGGCGACATGTCAATTGTCGGTCCACGTCCCGAACGGCCGTACTTCGTCGAGCAGTTCAAGCACCGCATTCCGCAATACATGCTGAGACATAAGGTCAAGGCAGGCATCACCGGCTGGGCGCAAGTCAATGGCTGGCGCGGCAACACGTCCCTCGAGAAGCGAATCGAGTATGATCTCTACTACATCGAGAACTGGTCGGTTGCCCTCGACCTGAAGATCATGTGGCTGACGCTCGTCAAGGGACTGCAGAAGCACGCCTATTAGAAATTTTGAATTCTGAGTGCTGAATGCTGAATTGAATGCTGAATCAGAAATGATGAATACAAGGACGAATTTTTCAATTCAGAATTTGACAATTCAGCACTAAGTTCTCACTTCCCCTTCCTACTTCACTTCAGCATTCAGAATTCAGCATTCAGAATTATCAAAATGCCCAGAATCGTCATCACCGGTGCGGCCGGCTTCATCGGCTCCCACCTCTCCGAGACGCTCCTCGACCGTGGCTATTCCGTCGTCGGGATCGACAACCTGCTCACCGGCAACATGGCCAACATCGCGCATCTGGCGAACCGGGACTTCCTGTTCATCAAGCACGATGTCACCAATTACGTGCACGTCGAGGGACCGGTCGACGTGGTGCTGCACTGGGCCAGCCCGGCAAGTCCGATCGACTATCTCGAGCTGCCGATCCCAACGCTGAAGGTCGGCGCGCTCGGCACGCACAAGGCACTCGGGCTCGCCAAGGAAAAGAAGGCACGCTTCGTCCTGGCGTCGACTTCTGAGGTGTACGGGGATCCGCTCGAGCACCCGCAGAAGGAATCGTACTGGGGCAACGTGAATCCGATCGGCCCACGCGGTGTCTACGACGAAGCCAAGCGCTTCGCCGAGGCTATCACGACTGCGTACCACCGGTACCACGGGCTCGACGCAAAGATCGTCAGGATCTTCAATACTTACGGGCCGCGGATGCGACTCCACGACGGCCGCGCGGTGCCGGCATTCATGGGCCAGGCGCTCCGCGGCGAAGACATCACCATTTTCGGGTCGGGTCAGCAGACGCGCAGCTTCTGCTACGTTACCGATCTCGTCGACGGCATCTTGCGGCTGATGGACTCGGACCTCAACGATCCGGTCAACATCGGCAACCCGCACGAAATGACGATCGAGCAGATCGCCCTGGAGATCCTCCGGCTCACCGGCTCGAAGAGCAAGCTCGTATACCGGCCGCTACCCGAAGACGACCCCAAGGTGCGCCAACCGGACATCACCCGCGCGCGCACGCTGCTCGGATGGGAACCAAAGGTGGGGTTGGAGGAAGGCCTGACGAAGACGCTCGCCTACTTCCGCGAGCGCGTGTGAGCGCGGGTCGTGCTGTTCCACCTTGGCGAGCTCGCGACAGTAGATTGGGTCATCGGCGCCGCGCTAGGGCCGTCGCGGCTCGTCGGCTCCTGCCTCCCGCTTCGCGACGCGGCAAAACGTCCCTCCGCTCGCAAGCACTGACGGCCCGTCGGCGGCTAGGACGATCCCCGCGACAGCCGGCATCGGTTGGGCCCCCGGACGACTCGACGCGTGGTGGCGAAAGCCGCGCCGCCGACGCAAGCGATCGCTGCGGGACGTTTTGCGGCATCCTGCGCGCGCCGCTCAAGGTCGGCAGGATCCGACGAGCCGCGCCAGCCCTGCGATTCACCGCAGTGTGAGCGAGCGCCGCGAGCGAGCGTGTAAGGGGGTCCGGGGGACGAAGTCCCCCGGGATGAGACTAGTGCCACGGATCACACGGACAACACGGATCGGATTTATGAGATAGGTTCTAGTGTCCGAGCTTGATGACCTGCAGGCCGTAGTGGAAGGCGGAAATGACGGTGATCGCGAGCGACGCGTAGACGAACACGGTCACGATCTCCGACGGGCGTTCGAGATAATTGAAATACAGCGTGACGACGCCGGTGCAGACAAACGTCGCCGTCGCAATCTTTCCGTAGATCGAGGGCCGGAACGTTCTCGGACCCACCGCCAGGTTGACGACCGCGACGGTCAGCACGATCGCGACGTCGCGGCTGATCACCAGTACCGTAAACCACAGCGGCAATCGGTTCGACAGGCCGATTCCTGGCAGCGTGAGCATCACGAACATCGTCACGAGCAGCAGCTTGTCGGCCATCGGATCGAGCCAGGCACCGAGCGTGGTCTTCTGGCCCGTGCGCCGGGCGATTAGGCCGTCGAGTAGATCCGTCACGCCGGCAATCAAGAAACTGATCAGCGCCCAGCCGCGATACTCGTACAGCAGCAGAATCACGAAGGCCGGGATGATCAGCATCCGCAGGATCGTGAGTTGGTTGGCTGCCGTGAGGTTCATCGTCTGGCGCTCTCGGCGAGCTCTTCGAGCTTCTTGACAGCCGCAACGGCCTCGGCGCCGGTCACGGGCCTGGCGAGCTGAAAGCTGCCATCCGAGAGCGGCTGCATCACGCCAGCTTCGACGCTGACCGACGCGGCGGGATAGCTCAGGTGTGCCGGCGGCACGTCGGCGAACTGACGTTTGCCGCTCTTCCACGACGACGCGAGCGCGGGTTTCTCGACGGCAATCAGTGAAAGCACTCGACTGGCCGCGTCCGCCAAGTCGCCGCGCCGGACGACTGCAGTGGGCTGGAACGTATGGTTCGGATAGACCTCCATCACGCCCGCGCGCGTGACCGACATGATCCACGGCACGGCCCAGCTGCCCCGTGCATCAGTGATCACGACGGCGTTGCGTCGAGGGGCGCGCTTGAACAGGCTGTCCAGCCGCACGCCGACGAGCGCGGCCAGTTGCTCTCGCGACAGCATCGTCGACGTCTCAATCGTGTGGAACTCCGGCGGCATCGCCGCCACGGCGAGCTCGTCGCGCAACAACTCGACCTTCCGTGTCAGCGCCTCGTTCGGCTCGAGAGCGAGCGCGGCCTCGTACGCCGCAACGGCCTTGGCGGTTTCCTTCTGTGCCTCGTAGACCTCGCCGATGAGGGTCTGGGCTCGCACGTCGGTCGGTTCGAGCTCCAGAGCCTTCTGCGCCTGTCGAAGGGCGCTATCGAAGTCACCCTGCCGCAGCGCGACGTCTGCGGCTTCCCTGTAAAGAAATGGGCTGTCGGGTGATGCCGCGATTGCGCGATCGTAGATGCGGTGCGCCTCGTCGAACCGGCCGGCCTCCGTCGCCTTGCGCGCGTCCGCCACATCGTCCTGCAAACCCCTGACGCGGAGCACTTCGATGCGCGTGCGCAAGGCCCCGAGGCTCGGGTCCGCAACAACGGCCGCCTCGAGGCTCTTGAGCGCCATGTCCCGTTCGCCCAGTCCGAGAAGTGCCTCGCCCCGGCCCACGAGGGCTGGAACGTATCGAGGATTGGCGACAACCGCCCGATCGAAGTGGGTCGCGGCGTCGTTCAGATCCTTCTTGGCGAGCCCGACGTAACCCAGGCCAACCTCCGAAGGGTAGAACCTCGCTGACAGCTTGAGCGCCGCGTCGAAGTTACGCTCGGCAGCTTTGAGGTCACCAGCCTGGAGCCACAGCCATCCGGCTTTGTGACGCTCCTCCGCCGCGGGTGTCCCCAGGCCTGCGACGGCGGCGGGAAAAATGTAATCGGGATACTTCGCGGAGGCCGTGACCGGCGGAGGCAAGTCGGGCGTCTTTGCCCCGCACGCCGACGAGAAGAGGGCGATCCCCAAAACGGCCGCGACAATCGTCTTCGACGCGGCGCTGCCGACGGCCTTACGCTTGGCTATCAAGAGGCCCTGACTTCTCGATCGACAAAATGCTCTAGCACGCGCCGCGGGAGTTCCGCTTCGATGAGGATATGGCCGTCGGCTGACTCGTGACGGCGAATCCGACCTACTCGATAGAGATAGGCGATGCGGGAACGGTCCCGGTCCGACGAGGCGTCGAACGCCAGCTGAACGAGCGTGGTGTCGAGCGCCAGCCGGGTTTCGAGCGCTGCCACGAGCTCGTCCCTGCCCTCGCCCGTCAGCGCCGAGATGGCGATCGCCCCGGGGTAGATCGCCTGAAGCCGTGCGCGCTCGCCCGGGTCCAGCCGATCGAGCTTGTTGAAGACTTCGACCGATGGCACCTCGTCGGCTCCGACCTCCGCGAGGACGCTGCGGACCGCTGACATCTGCAGTTCGCGATCGGAATTGGACGCGTCGATCACGTGCACCAGCAGGTCCGAGGCGGCGACCTCCTCGAGCGTGGCGCGAAACGCCGCCACCAGCGAATGCGGCAGCCGATCGATGAACCCGACTGTGTCCGACACCAGCAGCTCCCGGCGGTCGCCGAGCCGCACTTTTCGCACGAGCGGGTCGAGTGTCACGAACAACGCGTCCGATGCCACGGCTTGATCGCCGGTCAAGGCGTTGAAGAGCGTCGTCTTTCCGGCGTTGGTGTAGCCGACGAGCGCTACTGTCGGTACCGCACCTTTGTGACGCCTCTCGCGCAGCTGCGCCCGGCGTCGCCGGACGACGTCGATCTCCTTCGAGAGGACGCTGATGCGGTGACGAATTCGACGCCGATCCGTTTCGAGCTTGGTTTCACCAGGACCTCTCGTGCCAATGCCGCCGCCCAGCCGCGACAGCGCCGCGCTCGAACCAACCAGCCTGGGCAGGAGATATTTGAGTTGCGCGAGCTCGACTTGCAGCTTGCCCTCTCGAGTGCGCGCCCGGCGCGCGAAGATGTCGAGGATGAGCTGTGTCCGGTCGACGACCTTCCTGCCGAGCGCCTCTTCCAGATTGCGCAATTGCGCGGGGCTCAGCTCGTTGTCGAAGATCACCACGTCCGCAGCGAGTTCGTCACACGACGCGGCCAGCGCTTTGACCTTGCCGCTGCCAAGGAACGTCGCCGGGTCCGGCCTCGGACGGTCCTGGAGAACACGCAGGACGACCGTCGCGCCAGCCGCAGTCGCAAGGCCTGCGAGCTCGTCGAGAGAATGTTCGGGATCGACCTGACGCGACGGGCTTCGCGGAGGATTGAACAGCCCGACGAGCGCCGCGCGCTCGCGGCTGTCTGACGTCTTCGACTGCAGAACCGACTCCACCGACGGTGTCGGCGTACCTCGACGCAGCTCTTGGGAGCGGAGTCGGGCCGGTGGACGCATCACTCGAGGGATCTTAGCACGCGGTCCCACGCCACCGCGCCCGCTCGTACGCAACGAGGACCCGTCCGCACCATCTCAACAATGGTTGACGGCGGCCCTCCACGTGTCGGTCCTCCGTCCAAAAGGAAATCCACCAGCTCCGAACCCGAAAAACGTTCGGCGACTTCGTCGGGATTGCTGGCTGGCGGCTCGCCGGCTCGGTTGGCGCTGGTGGCGGTGATGCAGAACCCGAAGCGCGCGGCCAGCGCGCGCGCGACGACGTGCGACGGAACGCGCAGCGCGACCGTCGGGCCATCACCGAGCGTCCGTGCCGCTATTGCCGCGCTGGGTGGCATGACGATCGTCAACGGGCCGGGCCAGAAGGCCCGCGCAAGCCGAAGCTCACGGTCGCCTAAAACGGCCGCCTCTTGTGCCTGAGCAAGCGATGCGGCAATCAGAGGGATCGCCATCGACGCGTCACGACTCTTCGCGGCGTAAAGTCGGGCGACGGCGTCGTCCCGGCGAGGGTCGACCGCCAGGCCATAGAACGTGTCGGTGGGATAGGCGACGATGCCGCCGCGGCGCAAGACGTCCGCCGCCCGCGAAATGAGCGCGTCGTCGGGGACCTCAGCGAAAATTGACACTCGCTCCATCTCACGTTACCCGACCTATCACCGTACTGCTGGCTTCAGGCGGTCCCGTCGAAGCTACCAAAGCCACCGCCACGGATAGCACCGTTATTGAGCCACGAATAACACGGATAACACTGGTTTTTTTGATCCGTGTGATCCGTGTGATCCGTGGTCCTAAACCTCTTCTGTCGCCGGGGGCGACGTGGTCGGCGACGGGGGTGTCACCATGAGCCGTCGGACGAGCGCCGCCAGAAACAGTAGCGCTACCGAGTCGAGAACGAACACCGCTCGAAAGCTGAGCGTGCCGAGCAGCCCGCACATGATCGGGCTCGTCGCCAGGCCGATGAGCGACCCCGTGGTCAGCAGGCCGAAGCCTGCGCCCCGAGCCTCCGGCGGGATGACGGCGCCTGCGGCCGTATACGCTGCCGTGCTGGCGGCGCCTATGGCCAGGCCGAAGAACGCGGTGCCAATCATCAGCACGGTTGTCCCGGCAGCGAGGACGTAGACGAGACAACCGACCGCCGCAACCGCCGCCGACCCTGCAATCACGGCGCGTGTCGATGCGCGCACCAGCAAGCCCCGCGCGACGTGGTTGCCGATCGCGCCCGCTCCGGCCGAGATCGAAAACAGGATGCCCGACAGAATCGGAACCGTCTGCATCGATGTGCCCATTTCCGCCAGGTAGAGCGGGAGCACGGGCCCGAAACTGCGATCGACGAACTGCAGACCAAACACGACCGCGATGAGCAACACGAAGTTCTCGAGCGCAAGAACGTTGCGAAACGTGATTCGTTCTTCGTCCTTGGCGTCGCTAGGGACGCGGGCTCGCCGCTCGTGATACATCGTGAACACCAGCACGAGCGCCACCAGAAAAAACCCTGCGGTCACCAGAAACGCCCGCCTGAGACCGACGATCTGCGCGACCGTCCCGCCAATGATCGGCCCGACGGCCGGTCCGATACGCTGCGCGGTCTGAACAGTGCCGATCGCGAACGCCATCCGATCTCTCGGTGCGGCGTCGGCGGCCATTGTCAGGGCCAGGGCACCGTATCCGGCAAACAATCCCTGGATCGCGCGCAGCGCGAAGACGTGCCACGCCTCGGTCACGAACGCCATTGCCGCCATGACGATCACGAAGCTCACGAGCGATCGCTCGATCATGATCTTGCGACCCGCCCGGTCGGCAAGCCGCCCCCAGAAAGGCGACATCAGGGCGGTGATTGCCGGTGTAACCCCGAGGCTCAGGCCGGACCACAGGGCAATCTCCCCGACGTCGGTCACGCCGAGCTGCTGAAAGTACAGCGGGAGGAAGGGCATCACGAGCGTGAAGCCGGTGAAGCCAATGAAGGTCGCTGCCGTAACGGCGAAGAGGTTCTTGCGCCACGACACGTGTGGTCCGCGACTCAGAATCGGACCCTCACCACTCCCGATTGCTCGATATGGATGGTGTCGACAAACCTGACGCGCGCAGGATTGGTCTGCATCACGAGCGATGTCGTGCGAATCCCGTCACCGAAGAAGCGCACGCCTTTGAGGAGTGTCCCGTCGGTGACGCCGGTCGCGGCGAAGATGAGGTCGTCGCCAGACGCCAGGTCCTTCGAGGTGTAGGTGCGGCGGAGATCGGTGATGCCCATGGCTCTCGAGCGCTCTTCGTGCTCAGGTTTCGTGATGACCAGGCGTGCGAAAATCTCACCGTTCAGGCAGCGCATGGCCGCTGCCGTGATCACGCCCTCGGGCGCACCGCCGGTGCCCATCACGGCATGCACGCCGCTTCCGTCAACGGCCGCGGCGATGCCCGCGGACAAGTCGCCATCAGAGATCAGGCGAATCCTCGCCCCCGTTGCCCGAATCTCCCGGATGAGCCGCTCGTGTCGCGGGCGATCGAGCACAATCACGACCAGGTCTTCGACGTCGCGGTTGAGGCATCCCGCAATCGCCCGGAGGTTGTCGGCCACGGGCGCATCGAGGCTGACGCTGTTCTTCGAGCTCACCCCGACGACGAGCTTTTCCATGTAGAGGTCGGGCGCGTGCAACAGGCCGCCGCGGCTCGACGCCGCGAGCACCGCCAGGGCATTCGGCGCGCCGGTGGCACAGAGGTTGGTCCCCTCGAGCGGGTCGACGGCGATATCGACCCTGGGCAGTCCGAGCCCGCCGCTTCCTTCCTTTGCGCCTGTGCCGACCGCTTCACCGATGTACAACATCGGCGCCTCGTCGCGCTCGCCCTCTCCGATGACGATCGTTCCGTGGATCGGCACGGTATCGAGCGTGCGCCGCATCGCCTCGACGGCCGCCTGATCCGACTGGTGACCATTGCCCTGTCCCATCGTGTGCGCGCACGCGATGGCGGCCTGCTCGACCACGCGGAGAAACTCGAGGGACAGGTCCGAGCTCATGACTGAAACTTCGGCAGCTCGCACCGTGTAGGTTTGTCTTCCCTGAAACCAAGCACGTAGTCGGCCTGCATCAGCTTGTGGATCTCGCGCGTGCCTTCATAGATGACCGCGCCCTTGCAGTTGCGATAGAACCGGCCGACCGGGTACTCATCCGAGTAGCCGTTCGCTCCGTGCACCTGGACCGCATCGCCGGCGGCACGCTCGGACGCCACCGTGGCAAACCATTTCGCGAGTCCGGTCTCACGGGTGTTGCGTCGACCCTGGTTCTTGAGGCATCCCGAACGCATCCACAGGAGCCGCGCGACCTGATAGTCCGACTCCATCTGGGCGATCATTTCCTTGACGAGCTGATGCTCCGCGATCGCGACGCCAAAAGTGTGTCGCTCCTTCGCATAGCGCGCGCTGGCGTCGCGGCAGGCCCGGATGAGGCCGGTCGCGCCGGCCGCTACCGTGTAGCGCCCCTGATCGAGCGCGAACATCGCGATCTTGAAACCCTCGCCCGGCCGTCCGACGACGTTTTCCTCGGGGACCTCGACCTCTTCCATTTTGAAGAAACCGGTATTGCCTGCCAGGATGCCCCACTTCTCCTTGAGCGTTCCGCTCGAGAAACCCTTGAAGCCGCGTTCGATGATGAAGGCGCTGAGCCCCGACGGATCGCGTTGCTTCTTCTTCTCGAGATCGCTCCAGGCGAACACCAGGAAGTTGTCGGCCACGTCGGCCAGCGAAATCCACATCTTCTCGCCGCTCAGCAGATACCGATCGCCCTTCTTCACCGCGACCGACTGAAGGCCACGAACATCGCTTCCCGCGGCCGGCTCGGTGAGGCCGTAGGTCGCCAGCTTCCGTCCCTGTGCCTGCGGCACCAGGTATCGCTGCTTCTGCTCCTCGGTTCCCCAGGTCAGGAGCGACAGGCAGTTGAGCCCGGCGTGCACCGACATGATCACGCGGAGCGACGTATCGACGTATTCGAGCTCCTCGCTGATAAGACCGAGGCTGACATAGTCCATCCCGGCGCCGCCGTACTCCTGCGGGACCGAACACCCAAGCAGGCCGAGGTCTGCCATCTGCGGCACAATCGCCGGATCGAACCGATGCTGGCGATCGAGCTCGCGAATCCGCGGCGCGATCTCGCGCGCCGCCCAGTCGCGCACCGACTGCTCGAGCAGTCGCTGCTCCTCTGTCAGGTCGAAATCAAGCATCAAACCATTCCTTGATAGATGAGAACTGGGTACTTTAGCAGGGGCTCAGCAATTCTGAATGCTGAGTGCTGAATGCTGAAGTGAATCGAGAATTGGTCAATTCGAAATTCAATTCTGAATTTCCAAAATTCTGAATTCCCTTCAGCATTCAGCATTGCATTCCTAGTCCCGCCTGATTTCCACAACCGCCTGTCTCGATACGCCGAGGCGCTCAGCGGCGCTGACTGCGTTCGCGGCCAGCTCGAGGTGATCCGAGCTGCCGAAAAGAGCGCAGACCTCGCCCGGGGGAATCTCCGCATACGTCGAGACCAGCCGCCCGACGGGGCTGCCCGCGGCGAGGATCCGGAACTCCCCCTGCTTGGCAAAGCCCTCGAATGTCCGGCGATCGATGTTGGTGACCAGGTTGCCGAAGCGATCGACCATCAGCACAACTCCAGCGAGGCTGGTCGCCGTGGCCACAGGAAACGGGATATCGATCCGTTGAATGTCGGTCACCGCCCGGCCGAGGGCGGTCAACTGCGTGCCCTTGGCCAGCCACGCCGCGGCGGGAGCGAATCGATCGCGGCCTTCGAACGTCTTCGTCACGGTCGGCCTGGCATACCGCCGTTCCGAGAGCTCGACGAGACGCCGCGGCGGCGTCTCGCGGAGGACCTCGGTCAGAACGCCGTTGTCGGGCGCCACGAAGCGATACTCGCCAGCCTCGGCGGCGATGCCGCGCCGTGCCGACCCGACGCCAGGGTCGACGACGGCCAGAAACACGGTGCCGGCCGGGAAATAGCGATAGGTCGCGGCGAGCTGGAGCGCGCCCTCGAGGACATCATGGGCGGCCACCTCGTGGGTGATGTCGACGAGCGTCGCCTCCGGGCAAATGCCGAGGATGACGCCCTTCATCGTGCCAGCGTAGTGATCCCGGGTGCCGAAGTCGCTGAGGAGCGCGATGACGGGGCGCATACCTGAAGGATACAGGAGAAGCGCAAGGGCGAATCAGCCTGAACCAGCAGGGCGTTTTGGCTTCCAAATCCCAAGTAATTGGCGCACCAGCACGAGCTGACCGACGTGGTAGGCGGTGTGATCGGCGACGAGGATGATCTCGCGCAGGTAGGTTTGACCCGATCCATGGGGAATCCGCGCCGTCAGGTCGATTTCCGGATTCGCCGCGAGACGCTGCAGGGCCCTGCGATCGCGCCGGAACTGCGCGAGGCTTTTGTTCCACGCCGCGTCAGATCCCGGCCGTTCGGACGGCGGCCAGTAGTCCTCGGGCCAGCGCTGTTCTTCGTAGTCGGGGTTGATGCAGAAATCGAGGATGTCGTGTTGCGCGAGCCGAAGATGCTCGACGATCTGCCATGGAGAGTGCGGTGCTCCGGAAGGGCGCTTTCCCCTCAGTCTCACTGGTATCCCAGCGACTGCCGTGTCGAAGCCGGCGTGCCCGTCTTCCCAGTCCAGCGTTCGTCGAAGAAGTTCGCGCAGCGCCTTGTCGTCGGCCATCGGCGGTCGTACTAGCGGGCGCCAGCCTAGCGGCGGCGCAAGAGCATTTCGCGGATGTTGCTCTTCAGGAGGAAAGAATCCGACACGACGAGACCTTCGAACATCCGGATGATGTCGCGATTCTGCAGGGTGCGCTTGACGCCGCCCACCCCTGGGTGCACGCGATGGCGGAAGCTGCCGTCGTCGACGATTTCGTACTTGGTGAAGGGCACGTGGTCGGTCCTCGCCGCCGTGCAGAAGAGCCCCATGACGGCGCCGCCGGGCCGGAGCATCCGGATCACCTGCTGGGCGAGAGCCTGCGTCGAAGCCTTGTCGAGGAAATCGAACACGTCCCAGCACAGGATGCCGTCGACGCTGGCATCTGCATGCCGAAACCGCGTGTCGAGGACGCCGGGGAGCTTATCGAGCGTGCCGGCGCGCGTGTGGCGATCGAGGTCCGACACGATGTCCTCGATGAACAGCTTGCAGCCCAGCCGCTCGCCGAAAAATCCGACGTTGGTGCCGATGACAGGTCCAAAGTCGAGCAGGACCGGCGACGGCTGAGACGTGAGCGCGGCGAGAAACTTGGGGAAGGCCTTCGAGCCGACGACGGGCTCCTCGCCAGCTCCAGCGGACACACCACTGGTTCCGCCAGCCTGGGTTGGTTCCAGGCGCTTCCCGCCCCACTTCAGGAGATCGTTCAGCATAGGACCGGGAATCTGGACCACACGACGTCAGGCGACCATGCCGGGCGCGCAAACGCGCCCGACATCATCACCAGTCATGTGCTCCGGGGTCCTTACCGAGACGCGCCGGCGGTCGCGCCGGAGGTCGTGGCCGAAGCCCCACCAGATCCCGCAGTCGAGGAGGCAGGCTGGCTCGCCGCCACGGCGGGCTTTGCCTCTTCCTTCTTCTCGGCCGGTTTCGCGGTCGCCCCGGCCCGCTGCATGTCGATGCTGCCGCGGAAATGCGCCCCTTCGGCAATCGCAACCCTTGGAGCGGCAATGTCACCGTCGACCGAACCGTTGTCGCGGATGTCGACCTTCTCGCTGGCAGTGACGTTGCCCGTGACCTCCCCAAGGATGACGACAGACTTGGCGAACACCTGGGCCTTGATCTTGCCGTTCGGCCCGATGGTCAGCACGTTCTGCCGAAGCTCGATCTTGCCGTCGACCTGGCCTTCGATCGTGAGGTCCTCGCTGCCGCTGAGCTCCCCTTTGATGACGACCGATTTCCCAATGTTCACTGTTGTCCTCTCCATTCCTCGCTGGGGCTCACTGGGGGCGCTTTGCGTCCGCGCCACTTCCGCAGACGGCGGCACGGCCGTCGGGGCCGGCGACGCTCCTGAGCCGGCCGGTCCCGTCGGCTTCACCGCTTCATCCCGTTTCCACATGGGTAATCTCCAACTAACCGAAAGGTTGACCTATCGCAGGGTGCTCGTCTGGTCTTGCGGCTGGGCAGCCCAGCCAGTATACGAAACGGGCCTGGTCCTGTCTACTCCTTTTATTGCTGAGAGTTAGGGGCGAATGGTAACATTAATGCTCACCAATGCGCGTCTACTTCGATCACAACGCCACGACCCCAGTCGACTCCTCTGTTATCGATCTGATGACGCGTGTACTTCAGCAGGAGTTCGGCAACGCTTCGAGCATCCACCACTTTGGTCAGCGCGCCAAGGGAATCCTCGATGACGCGCGAACGGCTGTGGCCGACCTTCTGAAAGCCGAAGTGTCGGAGGTCGTGTTCACGAGCGGCGGGACCGAGTCTGACAATTTTGCCATCCGTGGTGTGGCCGACGCCCTCGAGGTGACCGGCCGCCGCCAGCTGATCGCAACCTCAATCGAGCACGAGGCCGTCCTCAATACGTTCAAGGCACTCTCCCGTCGTGGCTGGACGACGACCCTCCTGCCGGTGGGCACGAGCGGCATCGTCGAGCCCGGGGCCCTCGAGGCCGCCATCACCGACCAGACCGCGCTCGTCTCGGTGATGCACGCCAACAATGAAATCGGGACCGTCCAGCCAGTGGCCGAGCTGGCGCGGATCGCGCACGCGCATGGGGCGCTCGTTCACACCGATGCGGTGCAGTCGGTCGGCAAGCTTCCCGTGGACGCGCGCGCGCTCGGCGTCGACCTGCTGTCGCTCTCGGCGCACAAGTTCAACGGCCCGAAGGGCGCAGGCGCCCTCTGGATCAAGCGCGGCACGAGGGTCGCGGCGATCCTGACCGGCGGCAAGCACGAGCGGAACCGGCGTGCCGGGACCGAGAACGTCGCGGCGATTGCCGGCCTCGGCGCAGCTGCCGCGCTCGCCAGCGGCAAGATGACCGCAGAGGCCATCCGGCTCTCCGCGCTCCGCGACCGCCTGGAGAACGAGATCCTCGCCGCCATCCCGGATACGGCCGTCAACGGCGCGCGCGACGCGCGCGTACCGAACACGACGAACATCAGTTTCGGCGGCGTAGAAGCCGAATCGCTATTGATCGCACTCGACCTCGAAGGCGTGGCAGTCTCGACCGGGTCCGCGTGCTCCTCGGGCACGCTGGAGCCCTCGCACGTCCTGAGAGCCATGGGATTCCCCGCGCACCGGACGCAGAACTCCATTCGCCTCAGCCTCGGCGCGGGCAACACGGACGAGCAGGTGGATTACGTGGTCTCGAAGCTGCCGGCAATCGTGGAAAAGCTCCGCGCGCTCACCGGGGCGAGACGATAGCAACGCAATGCTGAGTGCTGAATGCTGAAGTAAATTGTGAATTCAGCATTCACTTCAGCATTCAGCACTCAGCATTCAGCATTGCAAGATGCGAATAGTAGTGGCCATGTCCGGCGGCGTCGACTCTTCTGTGGCTGCTGCGCTTCTGGCGCGGCAGGGGCACGAGGTGATCGGCCTCTCGATGCAGCTGTATGACCAGCGCGAGGGACAGATCCGCTTCGGCACCTGCTGCACGATCGACGACCTGCACGACGCCAGGCGGGTCGCGGCACGCATCGGCATTCCCCACTACATCGTCAATTTCGAGCGGCAGTTCCACGATCAGGTCATCTCGAACTTCGTGCGCGAGTACGTCGGTGGCCGGACGCCGATTCCCTGCGTTCACTGCAACGGCGACCTGAAGTTCGCGACGCTGGCGGAGCGGGCCGGCGCGCTCGACGCCGACTACGTCGCGACGGGCCACTACGCGCGGGTGGAGCGTGACGGAACGGGAACCTACAGGCTCCTCCGCGGTTTGGACGCGGCGAAGGACCAGTCGTATTTCCTGTTCACGTTGGATCAGGCACAGCTCTCACACGCCATGTTCCCTGTCGGCGCGCTCGAAAAGGCCGCGGTCCGCGACTGCGCCCGCGAGCTCGGTCTGTCCGTCGCCGAAAAGCCCGATAGCCATGAGATTTGCTTCGTCCCTGATGGGGACCACGCCGCATTTCTCGAGCGGCAGGGAGCGACCATCGCCGAGGGCACGATTCGCAACGTCGACGGCGAGCTCGTCGGGCGGCACGACGGCGTGCACCACTTCACCGTCGGCCAGCGCAAGGGCCTCGGCCTTTCCGCACCCGTGCGCCTGTATGTCGTCGGCATCGACGCCGAGTCGCAGACCGTCACCGTCGGTCCCCGCGCCGCGCTCGAGCGGACGACGCTCGAGGCGTCGGGAGTGAACTGGATTGCCGGGGTTCAGCCGGCGGCAGGCAGCCGCGTCACCGCGCAGATCCGCTATCGGCATCGCGAAGCCGCGGCCACGCTCGAGCCGCGGTCCGACGCTACCGTCCACGTCACCTTCGACGAGCCGCAGCATGCGGTGGCGCCGGGGCAGGCCGTGGTGTTCTATCAGGGAGAAGTCGTTCTCGGCGGGGGCTGGATCGACTAGAGCCACGGATTGCACGCCGCGGGTTGCACGGCCACAGACTGCACGCCACGAATCGCACGCCGCGGGTTGCACGGCCACGGATTGCACGCCACGGATCGCACGCCACGGATTGCACGGATCACACGGATACGGCTTATCAGATCCGTGATGTCTGGCGATCTGTGGCTCTAGCTCGTGAGATCCGTGGTGTCTGTGTGATTCGTGGCTCTCGATCGTTCCCAGCGCCGCAGCATGTAGCCGCGCCGGGCCAGGTCGTGGTGTTTCATCAGGGAGAAGTCATGCTCGGCGGGGGCTGGATCGACTAGAGAGCCACGGATTGCACGCCGCGGGTCGCACGCCACGGATTGCACGGATCACACGGATACGGCTTATGAGATCTGTGTGATCTGTGGCGCTAGAGCGTTTTTCATAACGCTGTAGCGACGCGATAGCCGCAGTGCCGGACGAAGTTGCGACATTCGGTGGCGGTGAAGAGCCCGAGCGCCGCGGCGATCAGCGCGCAGACGTGGTCAAAGGTCCGCGGGCGCGCGGCGCGGAGGAACGCTTTCAGTTTGGCGAAGGCCAGTTCGATCGGATTGAAGTCGGGACTGTAGGGCGGCAGAAAGCGGAGCTGGGCGCCGACGGCTTCGATGGCGGCGCGGACCTCGGGTTGTTTGTGGACCGCGAGGTTGTCGAGGACGACCACATCGCCCGGGCGCAGCGTGGGCACCAAGACCTGCTCGACGTAGGCGAGAAACGTCGGCGTGTCGATCGGGCCGTCGAACACGGCCGGCGCCCCGAGGCCGTCGAGGCGCAGCGCGGCCACGACGGTGTGCGTCTGCCAATGGCTACAGGGCGTGTGATCGCGGAGGCGCGTGCCGCAGGGACTGCGCCCGTAGCGGCGCAACAGATCGGTCGTCACGCCGCATTCGTCGAGGAAGACGTACTGGCGCATGTCGCGCAGCGGCTGCCACGTCCGCCACTGGCGGCGCGCCGCGGCGACATCAGGCCGACGTTGTTCGTCGGCGTGTACCGTTTTTTTTGACGGTGAAGCCCAAGCGATCGATCGCCCGCCACAGCGTGCTCAGGCCCGCCGTCGTCGGCAAGCGCGTCGCGTAACTCCGCGAGCGTCGCATCCGGGCGGCGCGGTGATCAGCGCCGCCAACCGATCCTCCTGGCCGGCCAAGCACCCGCGCGCGAAACTTGGTTTGTTTCCGGGGCGCGATCGAGCCGGTCTCGCGCCGCCGCTGCTTCAGCGCGTCGACCCACGCCCGACTCACGTGATACCGCGCGGCGAGCGCCTTCGACGACAGGCCCGCGTCCGCATCGCTGCAAGACCCGCGCCCGCAAATCCATCGAGTACGCCGCGGCCATCGCCACCTCCTCGGCGTCAGAAGTACCATGGCCGCGTACTCAGTACAAGTGAAAAACGCTCTAGCTTGCGAGATCCGTGTGGTCCGTGCGATCTGTGGCTCTAGATCGTTTCCACTGACGCGCCGCAGCATGCAGTCGCGCCAGGCCAGGCCGTGGTCTATCAGGGAGAAGTCGTGCTCGGCCGGGGCTGGATCGACGAGAGCCACGGATTGCACGCCACGGATTAACACGCCACGGATTGCGCGGATAACACGGATACGGCTCGTGAGATCCGTGTTGTCCGTGTGATCCGTGGCTGATGAGATCCGTGTTGTTCGTGTGATCCGTGGCTGATGAGATCCGTGTTGTTCGTGTGATCCGTGGCTGATGAGATCCGTGTTGTCCGTGTGATCCGTGGCTCTAGATCGTTTCCAGACGACCCTCGGCTTCACCGAGGTGCTGTGGCAGGCCTTCCAGGTACTTCTCGGCGTCGATCGCCGCCATGCAACCGGATCCGGCGGCCGTAATGGCCTGCCGGTAGACGTGATCCTGGACGTCGCCGCAGGCAAAGACTCCGGGGATGTTCGTCCGCGTCCCGGTCTGGGTGTGGATATAGCCGTTCGCGTCCATCTCGAGCTTGCCGGTAAAGAGCGACGTGTTCGGTGTGTGGCCGATCGCCACAAATACGCCGTCGACGGTGATCGCCTTCCGCTCGCCGGTCACGCGATTGTGCAGCCCGATCGCCGTCACCGAGCCGAGCCCGGCGTCGCGGAGATCCTCCACTTCGCTATTCCACTCGAACGAGATCTTCGGGTTGGCGAACGCCTTGTCCTGCATGATCTTCGATGCGCGCAACGTGTCGCGCCGGTGAACGACGGTGACGTGCGACGCGAACTTGGTGAGGAAGATCGCTTCTTCCATGGCCGAGTCACCCCCGCCGACGACCGCGATCGGCTTGCCGCGGAAGAAGAAGCCGTCGCAGGTGGCGCAGGTGGAGACGCCGTGCCCGATGAGCGCGCGTTCCGATGGAAGGCCGAGCAGACGCGCCGTCGCCCCGGTCGCCACGATCAACGCGCGGCACTGATAGGTGGCGTCTGTCGTCTTGACGGTGAATGGCCGTGCAGAGAGCCCGACCGACTCGACGTTGCCCTGGATGAACTCCGCGCCGAAGCGCTCGGCCTGCGCCCGCATCTCGGCCATCAAATCCGGCCCCATGATGCCGTCGCGATGTCCCGGCCAGTTCTCGACGAGCGTCGTCAGCATCAACTGCCCGCCAGCCTCGAGCCCCTCGATGACCAGCGGCTTGAGGTTCGCCCGCGCCGAATAGAGCGCTGCTGTCAGGCCGGCGGGACCGGAGCCGATGATGATCACGCTGCGCGTCATGCAATTCTGAATTCTGAATTCTGAGTGCTGAAGTGAATGCTGAGGTGGATTGTGAAGTCCATTCGGTCCTTACCAACTTCCAAATTCAATTCCGAAGTTCGCAATTCCGAATTCACTTCAGCATTCAGCACTCAGCATTCAGCATTGCGTCAGACATGTTTGTCTATGAGCTTCTTGAGCGCTGTCTTGTCGGCCAGGCCGACGATCTGCTCGACAATCTCACCGCCCTTGAAGATGAGCACGGTCGGAATGCCCATGATGCTGAACCGCGACTGGGTCGCGGGGTTCTCGTCGACGTTCAGCTTGCCGATGACAACGCGGCCGTCGTAGTCGGTCGCCAGTTCGTCGATCGTCGGCGCGAGCCGGCGGCATGGGCCGCACCACTCCGCCCAGAAATCCACCACGACCGGCTGGGACGCCTTGATCACGGACTGCTCGAAGTTGGTGTCGGTCAGAGTCTGCACTTTGTCGCTGGCCATTAGGGTGTCCTCGATCGGCAAGGCTGAATGCTGAATGCTGAATGCTGAGTGCTGAAGTGAATGCTGAGGTCGCGGAACAGCCAGTATTCTATTGCAGCCCTCAGAATTCCCGCATTCAGCCTTTACTTCAGCATTCAGACTTCAGCATTCAGCATTGCCATATACAGTTTGACGTACTCGGCTGCCGAAGCGTCCCAGGAATGATCCTGACGCATTCCGCGCTGCTCGATTGCGGTCCACCCGGCCGCGTCCCGATAGGCCAACAGCGCGCGGCGGACGGTCGAGACGAGCGCCTCGGGGGTGTAGTCGCGGAACTTGAAGCCGGTCCCCGACTCGCCCGCCGCCACATCCTCGACGGTATCGTTGAGACCGCCGGTCGCGCGAACGATGGGCACCGTGCCGTAGCGCAGGCTGTACAACTGGTTCAGGCCGCAGGGCTCGAAGCGGGACGGCATCAGGAACATGTCAGCGCCGGCCTCGATGTGGTGCGCCAGCCGTTCGTCGAAGCCGATCGTGGTCGACACGCGCTCGGGATACGTGGCAGCGAGCGCCCGCCACTCGTCCTCGTAGCGACGCTCGCCGCTCCCGAGCATGACCCACGCGGCGTCAAGCGACATCAACTCGGTCAACGACGCGCCGATCAGGTCAAACCCCTTCTGGTCCGTCAGCCGGGACACCAGTCCGACGAGCGGCCTCGCGAGCGCAGCCTCGTCTGAGGGCAGGCCGGCGACCGATAGCAACGCGCGCTTGGCCTCGCGCTTGCCGCCGAGGTCGTCGGCGCTGAACGAGGCCTTGACGAACGGGTCTCCCGTTGGCGTCCATCGCGAGGTATCAATGCCGTTGAGGATACCCACCAGGTCTGCGGATCGTCGGGCGAGCACGCCTTCGAAGCCAAAGCCAAGCTCCGGCTGGACGATCTCGCGGGCGTAACCGGGGCTGACCGTCGTGATCTTCTCGCTGAAGTTGATGCCGCCCTTCAGGTAGCTGATGTTGCCCCAGAACTCGAGGCCCTGCACGTCCAGCACATCGACGCCGAGGCCGACGGCCGAAAGCGCCGACGCCGGAAAGACACCCTGGAACGCGAGATTGTGAATGGTGAAGATTGCGGGCACCCCCCCGACGTACGGGTCGGACGACAGCTGCATCTTCTGGTAGACGGGCACGAGCCCGGACTGCCAGTCGTGAGCGTGGATGACCGACGGACGCTGTTCGCGAAGGCGCGGGTACTCGAGGGCCGCGCGAGCGAACACGGCGTATCGCAACGCGTTGTCGGGGTAGTCGCCGTCGGACGTGCCGTAGAGTCCCTCGCGATCGAAGAATTCGGGGACGTCGACGAGTACCAGCGTGACGCGGTCGGAGAGGCGCCGCTCGTGATACGCCACTGGCTGCAGCCGATCACCCATCCGCAGGCGGGTCTGCAGACGCTCGGCGCCGTCTACGGCAAGCCCCTGATAGCGCGGCAGCACGAGAGTGACGGCGTGCCCCAGCTTCGCGAGCGCGTCGGTCAACGACGCCGACACTTCTGCCAGCCCTCCGGTCTTGGCGAAGGGATGGGCCTCGGGGGTCACCATCAGCACCGACAGGGCTTCGGCCACCGCAACTGACGCCATCGAGATGTCGGGCGTCGAGGCAGTCGAAGTCGTCGCCGTCTTTTTCACCGCGGGCCGGCGCGTAGCCCGCTTTTTCGGCACAGGAGGGTCGAGCTCGACCGGCTCGGCCGCTGGCTCAGCCGGTGTGACCGCTGGTTGCGATGGCCGGGCCTTCTGGAGCTCCGGGATCGAAGGCGTCGGTTCGGTCGTTGGCTTGGCGATCGTGCGCCTGGCCCGTGGCGCGTCCGGTTTTGCGGGGGTCCGCTTTCTGGGTTTTTTCTCGTCTGGCATGCAGTTATGGCGTCAAGAACGAAGGTTACACAAACGCTCAGTTTAGCACGCCCGGCGGCGCCCGGCGCTCCGCCAAGCTCTGCTAGAATCCGGGCGTGAGTGAACCGCAGGGATCGTCGGCGCCCCCGCCATCTCCGTCAGCTCGCCCAGAGTCCCGGGAAATTGCCGAGCTGAGGCGTTTGAAGGAGGCTCAGCCTGACCTGTCCGCCGCTGCCGATTTGCAGATTGAACTCCTGCAGGTCCAGCGTCGCATCCAGACGCGCGTGCCCCTTCCCTCGATTCGTCTCGAGGCCGAGTATCTCAACGGCCTTCTGAAATCCGGTCCGATCCTGCAGTTCGAGCATCTGCCTGTCGACTGGAGCGACTTGCGGTTTCTCATGCGGGCGACCGCCACGGCGATGCGCAATCACGATGCGCTCGACGAAACGGATTACCGCCGGGCGGAAGAGCTCGCGCGGCAATCGGAGCGCCTCCCAGGCATCGTCCGCGCGTGGTACGAAGCCGTCCGCCCCGGCGCGGCGCCGGTCGGTCCGGAGCTGAGCGGTCTCGAATCGGTGTTACAGCAGGCGATGCGACCGTTCCTGACGCGCGCGGGCGACGCCGTGATGGCGCGAAGCGATCTCGCGGCGTGGACGCACGGAACGTGCCCCCTCTGCGGCGGCGAGCCAGACCTGGCCGTCATCACCGCTGCCGCCGATCGACTGCTCATCTGCGGCCGCTGCGCGGCGCGCTGGCGTTTTGAATCGCTCACCTGCCCGTTCTGCCTCAACGCCGACCGCTCGCGCATCACGTCGTTTGCCAGCCGCGACGGGCAGTACCGCCTCTACGCCTGCGACGTCTGCGAGCGCTACGTCAAGGCGTACGACGCCCGGCGCGCGTCTCGCCCGGTCATGCCCGTTGTTGATGGAGTGGCGACGCTGCCGCTCGACGCGGCCGCAATTCAGAAGGGCTACAAATAGAGCGAGCTATTCCTGCTGCTGGTCTTTGCTGAAGAGGGAGAGGGCCGCGGTATTCTGCGAGAACCAGTTGAAGAGATGGCGAGTCTCCCAGAAACGTCCGGGATTCGACGTCGCGCCGAGCACGACCACCGCGACCTGGTTGCCCTGCGGCATGCGCAGCAAGGTTGCCAGGCAGTGCCCGGCCTTTGAGATGAACCCGGTCTTCCCGCCCATGACCGTAACGTCGCCGTCGATCACCAGGCGATTGGTGTTGTGGATGTTGATCGTCCGCCGGCTGGTTTGGACCGTGGTACTCAGCCTGCCGCATGATCGGCGCGATCCGCTCGTCGGTCGCGGCATAGGTGATGAGCCGCGAGAGATCGTAGGCCGACGAAATGTTTTCCGCTTTCAGTCCGGAGGGGTCGGTGAACGAGGTGCTCTCGAGACCGAGCTCGATCGCCTTTGAATTCATCCGCTCGACGAACGTCGCGGTCCCGCCGTGCGACAGGCGCGCGAGGGCGCGCGCGGCCGCGTTGTCCGACGCGATGAGCGTGAGGTGCAACAGATTGTCGAGAGTGATGCGTTCGTTCGCGCGGAAGTACGTCGTCGACGCCGCGAAGGTGTCGACGCGTTCGACCGTCACAGTCTGCGAGAGGTCCGGCTGATCTTCGAGGAAGACCACCGCCGTCATGACCTTCGTGATGCTCGCAATCGATCGCTTTTCCTGGGCGTTCTCGCCCCAGAGCACCTGGCCGGTCGTCGGATCGAGGATGATCGCCGCCGCCGCCCGAATGTCGGGAACGAGCGCGCCGGTCGCGTCCATCTTGAAGCGGGGCGTCATCGCGGCCTGCAGGGCGCGCATGCGCGACTGCTCGCGGGCACGCGCGGCGGTGCGGGCGCGCGACAACCGGGCCCGGCGGGCACTGGACGATTTCGACGAGTAAGTCGTTTTCTTGGCGTTGGAGGTCTTGGCGGACGTCTTCTGCGCAGCAGGGGCGGCCTGCGCCAACGCCGGCATCGCCAGAGCGACGCCCAGCACTAGCGTGCATACGCGGGCCAAGTTTATCGGGCGGATCAAACGCACGAATCCTCCGTCACGATACCGGCTGGCTGGGGGCAACCATGTCTGGTGAGACCGTGGAACGCTTAGGAGTGTACCAGCAAACTCCATAGTTCGCAACCACTTATGTAATCGATCCAACAGAATCGATCAGAAAACTGGCTCTGCCGGTCTCTGGTACCTGCCGTAGCGCCGACCTGTTCAATTCAAGTGCCATTCACGCGTTACGAAATTGGCGCCCGCTCGTGGCTGCACCACCGAGTTTCGTGGCCGTCTGAGTTGACATTTTCTGACGCTCGGGCCTCATCGGGTGCCAAAAAACGGCCGCCATGCCTGCCACCAAAAGTCGAACTGTCGCCGCTATGCGCGACAGAAGTCCGACGTTTCGACGATTAAGTCCCTCGGAGAGGAAGCCTGTGCTCGAGCTGGAACTGGGGCCGATGCCACCGCTCGGCCTACTTACATCATGTCGAACCAACAGGTCGCCGGCTGCAGGTCTGTCGCGCGGACCGGAGCGCATCGGCGGGACGCAGGTCAACGCGAATCGACGGGACGCGGATCGCGCGGATCTCGGATCACGACTGCCAGCCTGGCGGCGCCAGGCTGGCGCGGCGGGTGACCGCCGGGATCAGCGCGGCCCCACTCGCGTCATCGGGCCGTGCTGGTCCCGGCGGTCACCCGTCGCGCCCGCGCCTGCGGCGCGGCCAGTCGTGATCCGGAGATCCGCGTGATCCGCGTCCCGTCGAAGGTTTTGATCCGTGATCCGCGTCCCGTATCGAATTGTTTGATCCGCGATTTCTGTAACGCCTTGTTCCGTCCGCAATCGCCTGGCGATCTCGATCCAACCTGTTGGTCAAGGCAATTCAACTGGCACGCGAAAACTCGACGCCCAGCCACTCGCGCGGACGCCGCTCGGGGCTGTCGATTCCTGACACGGTTTACTCCGGAGATTCGTCGAAACCTTCGAGAAACGACTAGTGTCTAATCGAGTGCCAGGCACGTACGCGTCACTCGAGAGCGAACCGCGCGCTTCGGGTACAGGAATTGCTCACATTTGCGGCACGGGCAATACCGGCGGCGGCGCCCGCAGCATTTGCGGCGTCGCCTCGCTGGTGTAACAACAGGATTTTGGGATGATGA
Source organism: uncultured Acidobacteriota bacterium (assembly GCA_963773005.1). Classification (GTDB taxonomy): domain Bacteria; phylum Acidobacteriota; class Vicinamibacteria; order Vicinamibacterales; family 2-12-FULL-66-21; genus DATBJJ01. The sequence continues at coordinate 103,308 of CAVYZR010000003.1, read as the reverse complement.
GCCTTGTTCGCCTTCTCGGCTTTACGAATCTCTCGTGCGGTTGCGTCACCGGTCACTACCGGGAGCTCGCGACCAACCGTGAGATCACGTACGTCGAGGAGAAGGGATCGTCCTGCGAACATCACGACCACCGCCGGAACCACACACTGGCTCCGGCGCGGTTCAGGATGAGCGCAGTCACGGCCAAAGCCTCGTAGTCGGGCTTCATTCGAACTCGCCTTGGCGTACGCCGGGGCCGTGGGTTCTGTTTGCGTATGGCAAAAGGACCCGCGGCCCTTTTTTCTGTACACTCTCTCGCGATGCCCCTCGCCTGGAAGCCCGCGCGCCTCCCCAAAGCTCACACAACGCTCGAGGCTGGCGGCGCGACCCTGCGCTTCTACCACGGCGACTGCGTCGAGCTCCTGCGCGCCATCGATGCCGGCGCGGTTTCGGCAATGGTGACCTCCCCGCCCTACAACCTCGGTGTGTCCTATCGCAGCTACAACGATTCGCTGCCTCGGGACAGTTACCTGGCGTGGAGCGACGTGTGGATCAAAGCGGCCGCCAGGACGCTCTCGCCCCACGGATCGCTTTTCCTCAACGTCGGCGCCAAGCCCAGCGACCCGTGGACGGCGATGGAAGTTGCGCAGACGGCGCGACGGCACCTGCATCTTCAGAACACGATTCACTGGATCAAATCCATCGCGATCGACCAGGACACGGCCGGCGCGTCGGCGCGGCTCGACCGGGACCTGGCGGTCGGTCACTACAAGCCAATCAACAGCGATCGCTTCGTGAACGACTGCCACGAGTTCGTGTTCCAGTTCACGCCGGAGGGCCGCACGCCGCTCGACCGCCGCGCGATTGGCGTCGCGTACCAGGACGAGTCGAACATCGCCCGCTGGCGGACCGGCGGCAGCAACCGGCGCTGCCGTGGAAACACCTGGTTCATCCCCTACGAAACCATCCAGAGCCGCGACAAGGATCGGCCGCATCCGGCCACCTTTCCCCCGCGTCTCGCAGCCTACTGCCTGCGTCTCCACGGCCTGTCACGGCTGCGCCTGGTGATGGATCCCTTCCTGGGCCTCGGCAGCGCGGCCGTGGCCTGTGCCGAGCTCGGCGTCAACTTCGTCGGCGTCGAGATCGACGAGCACTATCTGGGGGAAGCGGTCGAACGGACCAGGAGGGCGATTCGCAATGCTGAGTGCTGAGTGCTGAAGTGAATGCTGAATCCACTTCAGCACTCAGCATATTTCTGATCAAATCAGAAGTCGAAGCGTAGGCCGAGCTGTACCTGCCGCGGCGCGCCGGGGTTGTTCGTCCGAATCAGCTGCCCGAACGTCGTCGAGGTCGGATTCTGATCGGTCAGCGAGAGGAAGTTGGGATTGGTCGGGGCACCAAACCCGCAGTCGGCTGGCGCGGTGCCGGCGCAATAGTTGGTCACCGCCGTTCCCGCGAGCTGGATGTTCTCCCAGTTGAAGATGTTGAAGAAGTCGGCGGTCACCATCATCTTGCGCGAGCCTGCGAACTCGAGGCCCCACGCCACGCGGAAGTTGACGTCTTTGAAGCCCTCGTTGCGGAATCCGTTGCGTGCGAAGGGCTGGCCCGGGCCGCTGTACGGCCGATCGGCTCCACCGCGGCTATTGTTGGCGTCCCGCCCCATCGAAGCATCGATCGGCACGGCGGACAGGAACCGGAAGCCGCTCGACACATCAAACCCGTAAGGCATGAAGAACACTACGTAACCGTTGAACTGGTGACGGCGATCGAGACGGGCCGGGCCCCACTCCGGGACCAAATCGAACGTGTTTTCATATTGCACGCCGCCGGCGTCGCGCTCGTTGTCGTCGTCAGACATCGACTTGCTGAGCACGTAGTTCACACTGACCAGGCCCCAAGACTTACGAACCCGATTGCTCAGAGTCAGCGCCGTATATTCCGATTCGGCGCTCGCCTCGCGCACCTGCACCGAACCCAAGAGCGTGTTCGGCCGGGGGGTGGCAAAGACCGGACGCTGCGCAGGGTCGCCGGCAACAGGGGCGGGTTGGAACAGGTTCAGCTCGCGGTTGCGTTGCAGGTAATCGGTCTTGACGTAGGTCACGTCGGCGGCTACCGTCACTCCGGAGATGATTTCATGCTCGACGCCGGCGCCTGCCTGCGTCGCGCGCGGGTTCTTGTACTCCTGGTCCACGACAATCGGCTGCGCCCCAAGATACGGGTTGACGGCCAATCCGAGCGCGGACCCAATCTGTGTCATCTGCTCGGTCGTCAGGATCGGCAGGCTGTCCAGCGGAAATGTGTTCAGGTCGATCCCGATGAGCGCCATCTGCTTGTAGATGGTGTTGTTCGGATTGCCCGGAGCCGAGAGCGGCAGCTGGACCGAGAGGTCACCGGGCGGGACGCGGAAGTTGTTCATCGGCGCCGCCCAGAGCAGCATGGGCGTGCGGGCGTAGTAGAGTCCCGCGAAGCCGCGGACAACCGTGTTGCCGCTGGCGCCAGGATTCCAAGCGAAGCCAACTCGGGGACCGAACTGACTGAGCTGGTCCGGAATCTGCGTCGGATCGACGGTGCGCCCTAATGGGAAATTGAAGCCCTGCACCGCGCCCAGCATGAATTCGTTGTTGGCTTCCGGCGTGGGGTTGAACGCCCCTTCCCAGCGGAGCCCGTAGTTCAGCGTCAACGAGTTGTTGACCCGCCAGGAATCTTGCGCGAAAAAAGCCAACTCGTCGCTGGCCAACGCCAGTTGAAGGTTGCCCAACTGCTTCTGGTAAGTGGCGGTCGTCGAGTCGAAACGGTTGGCGTTCGGCCCTCCGGTCGACATCAGTTCGAGCGCCGCCCCCGCGGCGCCGCTGAGATTCCAGGTGCCGAACTGATTGAAACCAAACGTCTGTGCGGCGTCGACATGATTGAACTCGAGGCCGGCTTTCAAGGTGTGCCGGCCCATCACGCCAGTCAGGGTGCTCGCCGCCTGAAAGCGCCAGTCGTCCTGAACGTTCTGGCCGAGGAAGCTTACGGTCCCGTAATTCCCGACGGCGTTTGTCACGAGCGGGGTCAGCGCGTTGGCGTCGCGTGGCCGGCGCTCCTTTGAAAACTGGGCGCGCGTGTCCAGCAGTACGTTCGGGCGGATCGCGCTGGTGTACTGGCCCACAAACGTGTTAGTTCTGTCCCTCTCAGTGCCGTTGTTTGAAAGCGCGCTCACCGTCGTGTCCGCCAGGGCGTTGCCGGTCGCGTTGGCGTTCTTCGCGTCGTTGTCGCTGAAGCTATAACGCAGGCTCAACCGGCCGGAGCCGGTGAGCTGATAGTCCATCCGGCCGAGCAGCGCCAGCGCATCGTTCGTCGTCTCGAACGGCGTTTCCTGCGAGCGGTAATAGTCGTACGCCTCGGCGTTGTCCGGCGTGCGCGCGATGCCGGTGAGGTTGAAGACAACGGCCCGCGTGTTCTCAAAATTTTGGGACTCCGCGGCACCGAAGTAGAACAGCCGATTCTTTGCGATCGGGCCACCGATCGAGCCGCCGTACTGCTGCTGGGTCGGCGCCGCGTTTTGTCCGAAGGCGTTCTTCTCGGCCCAGTCGCGATTGCGGTTCACATAGAACGCCGAGCCGCGAAGCGAGTTGGTCCCGGATTTCGTGATCGCGTTAACCAGCCCGCCCGTCGAGCGTCCGAACTCCGCGGAGTAACCCGCCGCCACGACCTGAAATTCCTGCACCGATTCCTGCGGCACGGTGAACGCGTTGTTCGAACGCTCTCCGCCGCGAATGCCGCCGAAGAACGGCTGGTTATAATCCGCCCCATCGATGCTCACGTTCGAATTGATGCCGCGCTGTCCGGCGAACGACAATTGACCGCGCTGCGGATCGACCTGGACCGTCGGCGTCAGCGTGATGAAATCCTGAAACCGCCGGCCGTTGATCGGCAGGTTCGCGATCGCCTCGGAGTCGACAGTCGTCGTCCGGACGGTAGCGGTGCTCTCGATGGCCGGCGAAGCCGTGACCGTGACAGTTTCGGCAACCGAGCTGACCTGCATCGTCTGGTTCGCTGTCAGACTCGAGCCGACCGTGATGCGCAGCGTTCGCGTGACCACCGCAAATCCGGACAACTCGAACACGAGCTGATAGGAATCGGGGGGCAGCAGCGCGATTGAAAAGAGCCCCTCCTGATCCGTCACCGCGGTCCGTTGCAATCCGGTGTTGGGGCTCTTCACGGTGACCGTGACGCCCGGCACAACAGCGCCCTGCGCGTCGACGACGCGCCCGCCCACCTCTCCGGTCGTCGCTTGCGACTGAGCCCACGCGGCTGTCGGATCTCCAAGCGCCACCAGAAATCCGAGCACCAGTGCCACCAGACTCCGACTCAAGTTCTCCTTCATGGTTCGCCTCTTCTGCTTCAATCCCACCAACTATTTCGCGTTGACGACCTTTCCTGCTCAACACACAATTCGGCTCGATCATCGCGGCCGACAATCAGTGCGCCTCGTGATTCAGCAGTAACTCTCAAGGTAATCGCCAGCCAAGCGGAGGAGGTCGGCCGACATCGCGATGCTATGGGGGCGGAGTATAGCAGACGACTCGCGACGAATTTATAACGTTCGGAGGGACAAAAGGTACAGACGCGACCGCGTGCCCGGCGAGCACGCGGCCGATCCTTCTATTTGGATGAAGAGGTGCCGCTGCCCGGCGACCGTAAGGTGTAGGCCTTGCGATGCATGACGGTCAAGCCATCGCGGGTGACCTTGACTTCGATCGTCCGGTTCTTCTTTCTTGGATCCGGATTATTGGAGTAATACCCGATGACGTAGTAGTCGCTCGTCTCGGCGTCGATCCGCTTCAGCGCCTTGTCGAAGTCGTTCTGATTGACGGCGGCATAGCCACCCGTGAGCTCGGCGATCGTCCGCAGGCTGTCCTGCGAGGTCCGCACGTACGCCTGCCATTCGACCATGTCGACCTTCTCGTCGAGATCGGGCATGCCGACGAGGCCTCTCGGATCGATTGTGTACATCGTGACGTTCGCGCGGTTCGCGGCACGCGTGAGCCAGGCCAGCTCCGAGACGAGATCCGCCTGATAGAACTTGTTGCCCGTGTTGTTGTCCCGGAACGGGTTCTCGCCCGAACTGTTGCTGCCATCGCCGGAGTCAGACGACGGCTGCATGCTGCTGTACTTTTCCTGGTCCTGCTTCTTCCGCGTCTCCTGGAACGGATTGAAGTCGTATCCGTTGCTGACGTAGATGAAGGCTTTCCGGCGGTTGTGCACCTGGGCGAGGTTGCCGATGATGTCGTTGGCGGTCGAGAACGCGACGTGGGCACGATACCGGACTTCGGGCGGTCCCTGCGCGCCCTCCGGCACGTCGAGGATGTCCTTCGGTGCGAGTCCCGACCCGGTAATCTTGTTGATCGCCTGATCGAGCCGTTTCCGATCGTAGGTCAAGTCGATCGACAGCGACGAGGGCCCCGTCGACACGATCCCGAACATATCGCCGTCGTGGATCAGCTCCTTCGAGATTTTCTTGAAGAGCTCTCGAATCCGCCCGGTGTTGCGGAAGTCCAGGTGGAGGTCGTCGACAAAGATGAGGAAGATTCGTCCGGCGGCGTCGTTGGTCGGGCGCGCCGGTGGCAGGATGATGCCTTCCTGCGGGGGCGGCGGTGGCGGCTGCGCGACGTTGTACACGCGGCCACCGTGGGTCAGCGTGAACGATACCAATTCCTGCTTGACGCCGTCCTCGTAAATCTCGAACTCGTCTTTCTTCAGGTCGGCGATGAACTGTCCGCGGCTGTCGCGGACGATCGCGTCGGTGGTGATCAGTTCGACGCCCGTGCGAATCACCTGTTCCGGCTGCGCCTGACCGGGCGCCGGCGGCTTCGCGGGCGGATTCTGGGCGCGGACCGCCGCACCCGTTACCAGCGCGATCGCCAGCGCGCAGGGCCACATCAATCGAGGCGGAGTGTTCACGTGCATACTCCGATTATACAGAGAGTTGGCGTCAGGACTCACCCGCAGACCTGCTAGTCGTCACCAATGTCTCCTTCCTGATCAGGAGTGTCGGACCCCGGCTCCATCGCGTCCCCGGACTCGCCTGTCGGTTCCGCGGCAGGGTCCTGATCAACGGCCGCCGACTCCGTCGCGGCCTGGGGGCCCATCGCCGACTCCCCGGTGGCTGCCATCTCGCGCCCAGATCCATCCGACTCAACTGGACGCTGCCGGCCGCCTCGCCGTTTCCGGCGCCGGCGCTGCCCAATCACATCGCTGAGCGACGCGAGCACCGTTTCGTATTGCTCGAGCGCCTGCGCCACATCCTCGGCCGTGACCCACGAGTCAGGGTTTAGACGATCCGCTTGCCATTTCAGCTCTTCCCGACGTTCAGGATCCGCGGTGCGCTCGGTAATCCGTACCAGGATCTCTGCATATCTCGAGCGAAGGCGCTGAAGACCCTCGGCACCGAGTTTCGCGAGCGCGGCCGGTGGGGCCGAAATCTCGACTATTTCCCCGGTGGCCGCCGGCTCACCGGCGGCCACCGGCTCCTCGATGGTCGACGGATCCTCGGCTGTCGCCGGAGTCGTGAAAAAGACATCGCTGGAATCGGCGACGTGAATCTCGCCGTCGAAGCTACTCTCAACAGGTTGTGCGGGCAGCACGTCCTCAGGTAGCTGGACAGGCCCAGCCGGCGTCGGCGCGGCTCGCTGCGTGGCCGCAGGCCGACGAGTGTCCGGACGCTGCCTTCTAGCCTCGACAGGTGGCCGTGCCTCCGTTGCTGGCGTTCCCTGGCCCTTGAGAATCCGCGGCCAGTCGAACGTGATTTCGGGGTTGAGTTTTTCGATGTGCCGAATCGCGTCGTCGTCGAGTGCCGCGCGACCGACTTTCACGCCCGGTGGTGTGCGGAACCAGTAGAGCACGCGCGTTCGCGAGCGCCCTCGCCGGCGATCGCTCTCGACGACAAAGGTGTTCTCGTAGCCGTGCTTGTCGCGATTGAACCGCAGGTACGGCAGGACTTACTTCCTTTTCTGCGACCGAGCCGGAGCTGACTTGCGAGACGAGGCCGCACTGCGTGAGGCTGACGCCGATTTGGCCTTTCGGACCGGCGGCGACACACGCTTCTTCACGGGCTTGGCTGCCTTGGCAGGCCGCGCTGCAGCAATCGCCGGCTTTTTGACGGGTGCTGGCGCTGGAGGAGCGACGGCTTTGACCGGCGGAGCCGGCCGGGCCGGAAGTGCGGGCACGTCGCCGCGACCGGGCACTGTCGTCACAATGCCGCGCGGCTCGTTCGATCGGCGGGTGTCCTCGGGCGCGCGATGCACGAGGCGAAAGTGGGTCTGATCCCCGATCGTGTGGAAGCTCCAGATTTCGCTGACGTTGACCTGGTTTTCGTTCGCGAGGCGGCGCGCGATATCCACCGAGCCAAGCGGCACATACAGGTGGAAGGGGGCCCGCGCGCGGCCCAGATGGGCCCATTGGGAACGCGCCTCCAGGTGGTTGACCGATTCGGACGTTTCCACTTCAACGGTGCCCAGCAGCTTGCGTGCGCGGTCCGCGGTCGTCAGCACGAGGTCGGGGAAAATCTGCAGCTGACCAATTTTGACCGAGGTGCTCTGGTCCTCGCCGATGTTGGCTATAACCTCGTGCTTTCGCTTCAACTTGACCAGGAGGAGCCGGATGACGCGATCGTGTTCGAGCTGTTCGCGAACGGGACGCACGAGAATCGGGCTCACTTGACCTCCGGGAGGCGCAGCACCGCACAAAAACCTGCAGAGAAGCGGCCAATTATAGACAGGTTAACGGCAAATTGTATAGCGGTTGTTACCTGCGATCGGGCGACGCTTGTCACCCTTTTCTTGACGTGGATGTCTTTTCCCATGAGAATGATGCAGTGATTTCGTCGCTCGAAAACCATCCCACCGAATCTGCCACACGCACGATCCTCATCGTCGACGACGACCGCTCGGTCGCGGATACGTTTGCGCGGATTCTGAAGCTGGAGGGGTTCGAGGTCGCAACCGCCATGTCCGCCGAGGCGGGCATGGAGATCGCCGACAGCGTCGCGCCCGACGCCATCATCCTCGATATGCGGATGCCGATTACCAACGGGCTGCAGTTCCTCCGTTTGATCCGGACCAAGCCGCATCTTGTTGAGGTGCCGGTCGCTATCGTGACGGGCGATTACTTTCTGGCAGATGCCATACAGAACGAGCTGCGATCGCTTGGCGCCTCGATCCGCTTCAAGCCGATGTACCTCGAGGATCTGTTGACGCTCGCCCGCACGATGGTTTCCTGAGTGGTTCCCTGACGTGCCCGATCGGTTTCTCAGGGCCTGCCGGCTCGAGCCGGTGGACGCCACGCCGGTCTGGTTCATGCGTCAGGCCGGCCGTTACCTACCGCAATATCGGGCGCTGCGAGAGAAACACTCGCTGCTCGAACTCTGCCGGCATCCGGAACTGGCCGTCATCGTCACGCTCCAGCCGCTCGACGTCATCGATCTCGATGCCGCGATCCTCTTCTCTGATCTCCTCCTGCCCTTCACGCCGATGGGGCTCGACTTCGACTTTGTCAAGGGTGAGGGGCCGTCGATCACCAATCCGATTCGATCCGCGGCCGACGTCGCGCGACTGACTACATTCGATCCCGAGGCGCTCGGTCACGTGCTCCAGACGATCCGGCTCTTGCGGCGCGAGCTCGACGGGCGCATGCCGCTCATCGGTTTCGGTGGCGCGCCGTTCACGCTGGCCGCGTACGCGATCGAAGGCGGCCCGTCGAGAGACTATCTGCTCACCAAGCGGTTCATGTACGAGCAGCCCGCGAGCTGGCATCAGCTCTGCGCGCTCTTCGCCGATTCGATGACGACCTACCTGCGCGCGCAGGCGGCAGCCGGCGCGCAGGCACTCCAGATCTTCGATTCATGGGCCGGCGCACTCGGCCGCGCCGATTATCGTGAGTTCGTGCTCCCGCACACGAAGCGCATCTTCGATGGCCTCGCCAGCGCGGGTGTCCCGCTCATTCATTTCGGCGTCGGCGCGACCGCGATTCTTCCGGATCTGGTCGAAGCCGGCGGACACGTCATTGGCGTCGACTGGCGCCAGGGCCTCGACGACGCGTGGAAGACGATTGGCCCGTCGCGCGGCATTCAAGGCAATCTCGATCCGGCGCGACTGTTCGGGCCACGCGATCGTCTGCTCGCCGCTGCCGACGACATCCTGGACAAGGCCGGCGGCCGACCCGGACATATCTTCAATCTCGGCCACGGCGTGCTGCCGACGACGCCCGTCGAGAGCCTGCAGGCGCTGGCTGACCACGTGCACGCGAAGACGCATGCACGCACCTGAACAGTCTCAGTTCTTCATAATTCACTTCAGCATTCAGCATTCAACATTCAGAATTGCCTCCCGTGGTAGTGATCGTCGGTGGTGGAATCTCGGGGTTATCGGCTGCCTTTGAGCTTGCGACGCGGCGCGTGCCGTTCACCCTCCTCGAAGCCTCCGATCGAACCGGCGGGCTCGTCCGCACCGAACGCGTGAACGGCTTCACCATCGACTCTGGCGCCGATTCGATGCTCGCCGCCAAGCCTGCGGCCGTGCAATTGTGCGAGGAGCTCGGACTTGGCCACCGCTTGATGACGTCCACTCCCCCGCGCACGGCGTACGTGCACGCGCGCGGCCGCCTGTATCCGTTGGCTTCACCGTCGATCTTCGGCATTCCGACTACACCGTCCGCGATCGCCGACTACGAACTGCTGCCCGAACCTGCGCGCCGAGAGCTCGCCGCGCGTGCGGCGGGGTCCAATCTTGCTGTTCAACATCGCCCCGAACCGGTGGGCGCGAGCGCATGTGCAAATACAGGATCTGACCCCGGAGACGAGTCGGTCGCGGATTTCTACCGTCGGCACTTCGGGCCCGAGACCGTCGGGCTCATTGCGCAGCCGCTGCTCGGCGGCATCCATGCCGGCGACGTCGAGCGGCTTTCGGTCGGGGCCGTGGCGCCTCGGCTCGTGTCGGCCGCGCGCAGCGGCAGCTTGTTCACTCCGCCGGCGTCTGGCGCCAGCGGGAGCAACGGTCCCGGGATGTTCAGGGCGTTGCGTGGCGGTATGGGCGAGCTCGTGGCGGCGATCGAAAGCAGGTTGCCTGCGGGAAGTGTGCGCGTGCTGACCAGCGCGAAGTCCGTGTCGCGCACCGATGGACCGTGGCGCGTCGCAACTGACGACCGCACACTCGACGCGCGCGCCGTGATCGTGGCGACGCCCGCGCATGTCGCCGCGCGTCTCCTCGAGCGAACTGACCCGGTGATGGCCGACCTTTGCGCGGAGGTCCCCTACGTCTCAACCGTCAGCATCGCGCTCGCATGGCCGCGCGCGAGCGTCGGCCATCCCCTCGCCGGCAGCGGCTTCGTCGTGGCGCACCAGCACAGTCAGTTGCGTATCAGCGCGTGCACGTGGGTCTCGTCCAAGTGGGAAGATCGCGCCCCGCCAGGCATGGTGCTGTTCCGCGCCTTTCTTGGTGGCGCGACTGATCCTTCGGTGCTCGACGAGACCGATGACGCGCTCGTCGCCATCGCGACGCGCGATCTGTCCTCGGTGCTGGGCATCTCCGGCCCACCGCAGCTCGTGACGGTCCACCCGTGGCGAAATGCCGGCGCCCAACACAACGTCGGCCATGCCGCGAGGCTCGACCGCGTGATCCGCCGGCTCGAGCGGCTGCCAGGGCTCTTCGTCGCCGGAAGCGGCTTCCGCTCGATCGGTGTCCCCGACTGTATCGCCGACGGACGAGCTGCCGGAGCGCTGGCGGCGCGGCACATTGAACTAGAATCGAACTGATGGGTGTGAACCCATTGAACACCTTGAACCTTCTGAACCTCTGTGAACCTTTTGAACCATGAACGCTGATCCGAAACCAACCATGATCCTGCTGATCCTGCTCGCCGCGGTCGGCGCCGCTAGCCTTGGGGCGCAGTCACCGGTTCCAGACGTTCAAAGAGTGCTCGCAACGATCAAGGCGCAGGATAAGGGCCAGCTGGCCATCTCCGAGGAAGACGGGCGCTTTCTCCGCGTGCTCATCGCCACATCCAAGGCGAAGCGCGCGCTCGAAATCGGCGGTGCGAGCGGCTACAGCGCGATCTGGATCGGGATGGGACTGCGTGAGACGGGGGGCACGCTCGTCACGATGGAATACGACGCGGTCCGCGCGAAAGAGCTCGCCGAGAACGTGAAGCGCGCCGGGCTGTCGGATATCGTGACAGTCGTCGCCGGCGATGCGTTCGCGCAGCTGCCCACGACGTCCGAAACGTTCGACTTCGTATTCCTCGACGCCTGGAAGAAGGACTACAAGCGCTTCCTCGACCTCATGCTGCCGCGGCTCAACAAGGGCGGTCTCTTCGTCGCCCACAACGTCGTCAACAAGCGCAGCGAGATGGGCGACTTCCTCGACGCGATCTGGAAGACACCCGCGCTCTGGACGACGATCGTGTCGCCATCGAGCGAGGGCATGTCGGTGTCGGTGAAAAGGTAATGCGAGCTCAGGACGGAGCTTCGGTCTTCTTCGGCGCGCGCTTCTTGCGTGGCTTGCCACTACGCAGACCGGCCGGGACCGGCTCGTCGCTCGGTTCGAGACGCGACATGCTGGTCAGGAACTTCTTGATACCGTGTTCGTCGAACTGCACGCGCGTATAGGCGTCTTCGACCGCCACGACTGATCCCAGACCGTAGGTCGGTTCCACGACCCGGGCTCCAACCTCGAACCGCTTCATTGAACGAGCTCCTTCGTAGCGCGGCAGTTCAGCGCCGCGTCACAGGACGGGTCGGCCGCCGGAACCCTCAGATTATCTGATGTTTACCGCGGTCGTCAACCCGAGGGTGCGTATAGTACAGTCGTCGGTGGTGAGCCCGCAGGCCGTCCACATCATCGGCGTCTCGCTCGATCTGGGCGGCAACCGCCGCGGCGTCGACATGGGGCCGTCTGCGTTTCGGATCGCGGGGCTCGCCGAGCGGCTGACCTCGCTCGGCGTCACGGTCGTCGACGAAGGCGACGTCGTCGCGCCCATTCCCGAGGTCAAGTCGTTCGGCGATCCACGGAAGAAGTACATCCGCGAGATTGCGCGCGTCTGCGAGAAGCTCTACAAAACGTCGCTCTCGGCCCTCGAAAAAGGCGGCTTTCCACTTGTGCTTGGCGGCGACCACAGCCTGGCGGCTGGATCGGTGGCGGCGACGGCCGACTTCGCGCGCCGCAGCGACAAAGCGCTCGGCCTCATCTGGGTCGACGCCCACGGCGACATGAACACGCCCGCCAGTTCAGGCAGCGGAAACGTGCACGGGATGCCGCTCGCGTCGCTCCTCGGCCCCGAGCCCGCTGAACTCTCACGGATTGGCGGGTGGACGCCAAAGATCGCCGCGGCGCAGACCGTCCTCATTGGCATTCGCAACCTCGACGCTCGCGAAAAGGAGATCGTCCGCGCCGCCGGCGTCCACGTGTTTACGATGAAGGACATCGATCGATCGGGAATCGCCTCGATCGTCGAACAGGCGATTGCTCTCGCCGGCAATGGCACCGACGGCATCCACGTGTCGTTCGATCTCGACGTCTGCGATCCGGCGATCGCCCCTGGAGTCGGCACACCAGTGAAGGGCGGCCTCGACTACCGCGAAGCTCACATGGTGATGGAGATGATCGCCGACTCGGGACGCATGCGGGCGCTCGATCTCGTGGAGGTCAACCCGATCCTCGACGACCGCAATGCGACGGCCGTCCTTGGCGCCGAGCTTGCCTTGTCGGCACTCGGTCAGAAGATAATCTGATCGCATCGCCCGGTCAGGAGGTGACGATTGGTCGGATGGGCCGCGGCGCGGCAAATTCGGCGCGGCCTCGGGGGAATGAAGGACAACTGTTCGGGGTTTGAGTTGTCTCAGGAGGGACTAAGCATGCGACAGAGTGGATGTACGGCCGTCGTGACGGCCGCGGTGATGGCTCTTGGACTCTCGGTCAGCGCGCAGAAGACTACGCCGGTGCACCCAGGTAAGGGTGGCAGCCCGCACGTCAAGACCGCGTGGGTAATCGATGGCGCCAACGTCACGATCGAGTACGGGCAGCCGCAACTGAAGGGCCGCGCAGACGCGGCGGTCATGCCCGCCGGGCAGCCGTGGAGAACCGGCGCCGACGAGGCAACGGTACTCGTTACAGACAAGGCGCTCAAGTTCGGGTCCTACAGCCTCCCCGCCGGAACCTACACGATCAACACCGAGCCCGGCGACAAGGGCTGGCAGCTGATCTTCGGCAAGCTTTCAAAGCCCGGTCAGTGGGGAGTTCCCTATCAGAAAGATCTCGAGATTGGCCGCACGCCGATGAGCGTCGGCAAGACCAAGGCACCGGTCGAACAGCTCACGATCTCGATCGACGACACGCCGAAGGGCGCAATGCTCCGCATCGAGTGGGGCGGCGCGAGCGCGACCGCGCCATTCACGGTGGGATAGCACAGTCGACAGTCGTTGGTCGGCAGTCGCTAGTCTCAGTCGTTAGTCTGAGTCGTTAGTCGCGGTCTTCAGTCTGAGTCGTCAGTTCAAGTCGTCGGTAGGCAGTCTTGCAGCTGCCTACCGGCGACCACCTGTCTTGCTCCTGGCTCCGTCGACGAAATTGAGCGTTGACGTTGTACCATTGTTCTAGTACAATGGGCATCTACGGGCCCAAAGGCCATGGGCGGTCGCACTCAAAGCCGTTGGTTGTGGCTTTTTGGGCTGGTCCAGCTAGTCAACAGGAGGTACCCATGGAACCCCTGCTCATCATTCTGGTCCCTGGCCTGGTCGGCGGTCTCGCGCTGGCGCTGCTCATTGCCTTCAAGGGGGCTGTCAACCGACCGCGGACCCCAACCATCGTCGTGTCCCGGCGTTTGGACAGCCCGTCTCCCTCGCTGATCAATATGGCGAATATCCGCATCGAGGGCCTCGGCGGACTGGGAATGGTTGCCGCTGTCGTCGCGGTCGCCGTTGCGGATCCGCGTATCCGCCTCGCCACGATCGCCGCAGCGGTGCTTGGGGCCGGGCTTGCGCTCGTCCTCATTGCGATGAGACGACGCACCGGCGCGCTGCCGTCCGGCGGCGACGGTCCCCAAGACCACCTGACGCTGAGCATCGACGCTGAACTCCGCCGCACGTATCGTGCGTGTGATCGGGAAACAATCGACCCGGCAGGGCCGGGCGGGAGTCGAATCGTTCCTGTGGCGTCATGATGAGGAACGTTTCGTCCACCACCAGCCCACCGCGCGCGATGGACGTGGTTCGTTGATACTGCTCCCCGAGGTTGGCATGCGCCGGGCTCTTACAGCGCTTGCGGCAGTTCTCACAGCCGTACCGCTCATTACCCTGCCGCTTCAAGGCGGCGCGCAGTCGCAAAGTGGACGGCGCGTCGCCATCACCATCGACGATGGTCCCGTCGTCAACGAGATGTCCGACCTTGGGAACTTCCAACGCATCACGAACGGGCTGATCGGATCGTTTCAAGTCGAGAAGGTCCCCGTCACGATCTTCGTCAACGAAGCGCAGCTCAACGTGCCAGGCCAGCGCGACGCTCGCGCCGCGGTCCTCGATCAATGGCTCGACGCCGGGTTCGAGCTGGGGAATCACGCCTACTCCCACCGGAGCGCGAATCAGGTCCCCCTCGAGCAGTTCGCCGATGACGTCGTGAAGGGCGAAGTGATCATGCGGCCGCTCGTCGAGCGGCGTGGACAGAAACTAATGTGGTTCAGGTTTCCGTATCTCCACTCGGGCACCACCGCCGACGCACATCAGGCGATCGTGACGTTCCTGGAGTCCCGAAACTATCGAGTGGCGCCCGTGACAGTGGACTACGCCGACTACACTTTCGCGGGCGCCTACACGCGCGCGCTGCGGAGCGGCAAAGTCGAGGTAGCCGAACGCATCAAGAGCGCGTACATCGAGCAGGTGGATGTCGGGTTCGATCACGCCGAGAAGGCGTCGAGCGAGGTCTACGGTCGCGAGATCGCGCAGATTCTGTTGATTCACTGCAACGAGCTGAACGCGGTGGCCGTGCGCTCAACGATCGCGAGGATGCGACAGCGGGGCTACACGTTCATCACGCTGGCCGAGGCGATGCAGGACGAAGCGTATGCCAGGCCTGACACGTTTGCAGGATCCGGCGGATCGTGGCTGAGCCGCAGCGCGACGGCGATGGGCAAGAAGATCGAGTCCACGTCGCCGCCACGAGTACCGGCGTGGATCACTGAGACTCGATAAACCCCGACCGCCTGACGACTGGAACTGTCGACTGTGACTGTCGACTGTGACTGTCGACTGTGACTGACGACTACCGACTCTCGACTGAAGACTGATGTGGGCCGCCCGGGGATCGAACCCGGGACACCCTGATTAAAAGTCAGGTGCTCTACCACTGAGCTAGCGGCCCTCGAACATTCGATCCTACCACTCCGGCGGACTTATCCCGAGCGGCGCGACCAGGTGGGGCCCATCCGGTCCGGCACATCGAGCGCGGTGAACACGCCGATTGCTTCCATCCGCTCGACAAAGCGCTGCCGCTGCTCTTCCAGCCGGTGCAACTCGTCGTCGAAATCCGCCAGGTGCTTTTCGTAGACGAGCATCTCGCTCCAGTACTCGACCAGCAGGTAGCGCTCGGGACGCGCGATGTCTTTCAGGAAGGAGCTGCCGAGAAACGATCGGCTGCGCCGCGACAGCTTCGTCCACTCACCGTCGGCTCCATAGAAGCGCTCGAATTCGTCGCCCTGATCCGGAAGGGTCTCAAAGTTCCAGACAACTGCAACCACGTCATCCTCCGAGAGAACTCGGCGAGCAGTGTATCAGGCCGTGCGGCGCGCGCGACGGCCATCGCGGCATCGCACGATCGGCGGTCCTTGCTTCTCGACAATGCACCTCTGTGCTATGTTCCGCACACCTCAGCACAACAGCCCATGGCGACCTGTCCACGCTGCAAGGGGCATCTGACCGAGAACCATCGTTGCCCGCGCAGCCCCGCGCGCAAGATGTTCGAGATCTCGCTTGCCGCGCTTGGCGGGGGGCTCGCGGCGCTGCTCGTGATGTCGCTTGTCGATCCTCACGGGCAGATGGCGTTCGACGGCATCCTGCTCGTCGGAGGAGCGCTCGCGGGCATCGGCCTCGATCGGTGGTTACGCGGCTGACCAGCGTTTTTCCAGTGAACCCCCGAGAAGTGCGCTTTTTGGCGTTGTTCCCGGACCTGAACCGTTTTTCCGGGCAGGCTTCTTGCTATTTCTGGGACGTGCAGCGCCTCTCACTCCACAAGAACCAATCATCGGCAGCGGGTGCCATCGCGACGGCGATGCCCGACGTGTCCCCCAAAGCGACTCACGTGCTCATCGCCGACACCAATGCGCGCACACTCGCGACGCGCGCCGAGCAGCTCCTGGCTGCCGGCCTGAAGGTGTCACGCGCGCGGACGTCGTTCGAGGCGATCGTGAAGGCTTCCTGTCATGTACCCGATTTCATCCTGCTTGACGGTTTGCTCGGCGGGCTGGAAGTGGCCGACACCTTGCGACTGCTGGCGACTTGCCCGGTGACCGCACACATCCCGATCTTCCGGCTGTCCCCCGGGCGGCGCGTGCCGCGCCGAGTGCTCGCCGCGGCCCTCGCCCAGCCCTGAGAGGCGTTCCCAAGGTTACACAGTCTGCAAGGACGACCGTGTAGGAATTCGTGTGGGGGTGTACAGAATCTTTCCTCCGCGCACCGCGGCCGTTCGACGACATTTGGCGAGAGCGCCCGAGGGCTGCTACACTCACATGTTCCGGTGTTGACCGGAGTCGCAGCACTCTTCCCTGCTGTCCCCATCGTCCAGAGGCCCAGGACGTGGCCCTTTCAAGGCCAAAACGCGGGTTCGAATCCCGCTGGGGACGCCATACCTAGGGGAAACGACATCAGCCATCCCCGGGATCACGACTCGTTCGAATAGCCCGATCAGCGAGCCGCTCCCCCGCAACGTCCACTGCTTCCGCACGTCCGTCGGCGTGATCGTCACGCGCCCCTTCAGCAACGACGACACGATCGGTCTGGCATGCGTGGGATCGTCCGCCAGCACCCGACGCCACGAACTCGCCAGCTTCAGGAGCTCATCGCGCACGCGATCCGCATCAGAAGCCCGCAGGCGCCGATCCGCGTGCATGTCGGCACGTCGGGCCTCGAGCGCCACACGGCGCGTCTCCCGCGTCTGGAGGGCCTTCAGTAACCCGTCTAACTGGCCTCCTGCGGCGATCGCCGCCACGAGTCTGGACCGCTCCTGCTCCACCGTTGCGAGCTCACGATCCACTTCGGCGATCCGGTCTTTCGGATTCTCGCCCTGGAGCAATCGCAGGGCTTCACTGACCGAGTCCTCGAGCAACTGGGCGTCGAGCACGTCATCGAGTAGCGCCTCAATCACGATGTCATCGGCGTCCACCATCGGCACGTCGGCGCTATTCGCACAGACCGTGCGCCCGCGCTCGTGATACCCCGAGCAGCCATAGAACTGCTTCCGCCCGATGCCATGCTCCCGCGATCGCACCTTGAGCGACCCGCCGCAGCACCCACAGAGCGCCAGATTCGTCAGCAAGTACTTCGATGGGTTGCCGAGCGCGGGCCGTCCGAACGTCTGCCCGCCCGTCGCCCTGAAGTAGATCGCCCGTGCCGCCGACATCCGTGCGTGCGCTGCGGCCCACTCGTCATCCGTCACGATCTGTAAGGTCGGCGCCGTCCGCCGAATCCAGTCAGCCTCCGGCTTGTCACGCTGATGCCTCCGACCCCACGAGTCACGCTTTGCGGTCTGACCCCACACGATCTCGCCTCGGTAAAGTGCGCGGTACAGTCGTTGCCCAGGCTCGTCTGCACATCCTGCACAGCGGCTCATGTGCGAACAGATGCCGCCGTTTCTTTTGCAGCGCCCGTCCTCGAATGCGCTTGGGTTTTTCTTCTGATCGTCCCCACGCTGGCCGCCCATGCGTTGCGCAATATCCGCGCGTCACTCTGACGTGACAACCCTGCTCGAGACATTGCGCTAACGCTGCCATAGGCATTTACGCTGTGCCTCCTAAAAGCCCAGACCCGGTAACCCGGCTGACGAAAAGGATCACTTCCCACGACTTCGGCCTTACAAAACTGTCCGCGGCGCACAACGTGCGGCAAATCGCTTGTAGTTCAGCTGGCACGTTCCGTGCGGAAACAATGACTTTCCACATGCCGCGTCGGCCTTGTCCGCCCTGTCCTAAGTGTGGGCAGAAGACCGCCATCTTTATGCCGTTCCCGAGCGAGCAAACGGATGTCTCGTACTATCGCTGTCCTTGCGGACACGTCTGGAGTGTCTACAAGAACAACCCGCAACGTCCTCAGAAGCCGTAACCCTCTCCCTCATTGCTCCAGCTCGCAGAACATCACTACCGCCTGTAAGTGGTCGCGGTATTGTCGGATGGCTTCACGATCGGTGTCGGTAATCTCGTCGCGTGGGCCGATTGCGAGCACGTCACCTTCCAGCAGCGTCACATGAAGGCCGCGAGCTTCCAGACTCCAGAGAAACTCGAAACGATGGAGGCGACGGGGCTAATCCACGACATCTTGTCGAATCTGATCGACATCAACCATGCGACCGTGATGACCTTCCTCCAGAATGTGCGGGCATAGGATCTTCGAGCAGAGCAGCTCGGTCGACGTCGCAGCATAGCTGCCTCTCTGCCAGGACGGGGCAGCAGCCGGACAGCGGACAAACCAGAGGGGTGTTGTCCGTCCGCCTGATCCATCTCTGCCAACCGGACAAGTCCGGCGTTGTCCGGACAAGTTGTCCGCCTCATGACGCCCTCCGTTCGGAGATGGCGACATTCAATGCCGCCACGACGTCAGCCCGTGGATAGTTCCCGGTGGGGTGTCGCTGGTTCAGCAACCACTGACAGGTATCGACCAATTCCTCGATCGGTCCGTCTGGGTTTATGATCTCTAGTGTTTCGTGAGCGACCTTCACGAGTGGCCCGGTTGCTGGTAGTGACGGCTCGTTGCTCGTCTTCACGCTCTTCGTTCTTTGCCCACGGCGCGCAGCGCCGCTCTTCTGTTCCTGTTCCTGTTTTTAATCCTGATACTGAACCTGATACTGACTTGGCGTAGCTTTGGGTATAGCTATGCGGATATCTGCGTACTCACTCTCTCACGATCAGTTGCAGATAGCCGTCGGCGCACAACTGAAAGATCCTCCTCACCACATCCGCTTCTTTTTCAAGGATTTCGCGATCGACGTGAGACCGCCGACCGGTGGAGTCAAGGATCTCGACGTTCCTGTAGCCAAAGACCGTTCCCCCAGTCACATACCCGGCCCGCGCCTTCTGCCGCAGGCCATCGTGGGTGCGCTGCCTGCCCTTCTCACGCTCGAGCTCCGCTGCGAAGTTCACTGCCGAGAGAAGAAACCTGTCCGTCGCCGATTCCATCAGCAGCTCGCGATCATCGAGGTAGCCGAAGCACCGCACGCCGGCCGTCGAGAGCTGTTTCAACGCCATCGCCGTCTCGATCTGCTCACGACCGAGGCGTGACAGTTCCGACAGGATCAGCGTTTGAAACGTGGGACGGGGCTTTGCAGCAGCCGCATTCATGAGACGCACGAAACCGGGGCGCGTACTGAACTCGGCGCCGGAGATGCCGTCGTCGACGAACACGCTCTCATCGTCGACCGTCCAGCCCTTCGTCTTGGCGTATTGGCGTGCGTGCTCGATCTGCCGCGCGACAGATTTCTGCTCGTCGGCGACGCCGTTCTGCTCCGTACTCTTGCGGGCGTAGATGGCAGCAATCATTCGAATCCCTCGTTGACCTGCTTCGACCAGGTTGACCGATTCAGGACTACTTCCGCGTTGGCGCGCGTGGGCGGTCCACCTTCTTTTCCGACACACCCTTCCCTTCTAACCACGCCTCCAGCGCGCGGCGTACCTGCTCGCTTTGCGGCACACCGTTACGACGCTTCACCTCCTCGAGTCCGTCAAGTAGCCGCTCATCGATCCGGAAGGTGGCGGGCCTGAGTGTCATGATGGGAGGGTATATTTCGATGTATTGCCTTATAAAGCATGGTGGTGTCCCGGAGGGGAACCAACCATGGATGTTGCGCCTTGGCTGGGAGGTAACCCGAGATTGGCAAACACGACGGCGTTTGTGCGGATGCGAGCGTTCGCGATTGGGCTGCTGGACGGCCCGTACTCTGCTCCGTGGCATTGTCAGGGATCAGGGATCGGTCTGGGTTCCTCCAGACTATCGATCCCTGATTCTGACGCGAGTTGGCCTAGAAACGCACCGAGTACACCAACTTGAAATTGCGCCCCATCTCCGGCACGAAATCTTTGACGTACGACAGATGGTTCCGATAGAGCTCGTTGGTGGCGTTGTCGAGCCGCGCCGTGATGGTGTTGACTCCATTCCCTCCGCCAAACGAGTACGACGCGAAGAGCTTCAGCAGGTTGTAGCCGTCGGTCGGCGTCTCCTCGAAGAACACGCGGTCCTGCTTCGACACGGCAATGATCTCGCCGCCTGCCTGGAATGCGTTGTGCTGATAGCGCAACCCTCCGCGGAAGCGCGTCGGCGGGATGCGCGGCAGTGGCTCGTTTCGCTCACGCAGCTCAGCGCGCACCAGATCGAACCCGAGCTCGGCGATGAGACCGACCCCCAGGTCGATGTCTGAGTGCGCTTCGACGCCCTGGAACAGACTATCGGCCGCGACCGCCGCGACGATGGGGAATCCTTCCGGATCGACACCTGGAAAGAGTTCCGCGAACTCTCCCTCGCTCACGGGATCGCGGAAGATGTAGTCATTGATTCGGTTGTAGAAGTACGTGAGCTCGCCCGAGAACCGTCGATGGCGCCACCTCACCGACGCATCGAGGCCGAGCGCGATCTCGGAATTGAGCTCCGGATTGCCAATCTCGAACGCGAAGTTGCCAGGATGAATGCCGAAGAAGTACAGCTCTTCCAGCGCAGGGTTGCGCGCAGCTCGCGCAATGTTGAACGCGAACGTCAGCTTGTCGTTGGCTGCTGCCGGTCGAAGCAGGATGCCGACAGATCCCGAGCCGTCGGTGAAGTCGCGGTCGGGCCGGCCGCCCTCCGGCGTGAACCCGGCCCAGTTGACACGTCCGCCAAACTGCACGGTCACATGCGGCCAGGTCAGTTCTTCGTACAGGAACAATGCCAAGGCGTTTTCATCAACCGGGGGAGAGAGTGCCTCTGCGCCGGTGGCCGTGAACGCGCGTGCGAGGAACGACCCGCCGATTGTTCCCGTCAGCCGGCCCCACTGCCGATGCTTGGCTTGAACGTTGAGGTCCGTGGTGTTGTTCTCGAACTGCGTGCCGATCTCGTCGCCCTCGAGCTCGTCGTGTTTGTACTGCCGGTAGCCAAACAACGCGCGAAACGAGGTGAACGCTCCATGCAGGTTGTCCGCTCCCGTTCGTAGCCCGAACATCTGGCGACGCGGAGTCAGTTGAATCTGTCCCTCTTCAACGTAGGGCAGACCGTACTTGGTGTTGTCGTAACCGTAGCTCCCTCCGACGTAGCTGTGTTCGCCAGTCCACGCGACGCCGACCGATCCGAACCCGCCGCGCGACTGACTGTTGTCGATGGTGCCCTCCGGCGTATCGACGTCACCCGATCGGCGGCCGCTGCCCGACGCGTGGACGGCCCATCTATTGTTCCCATACAGCACGTCGCCCGCGCCTCCCACATCAGCGGCCGCGGTCCCGAGGTCAGCCGTAAGTCCGCCATGCACGCCATTGATCTGCGTCGTGGGGATCGTGTCCGAAATCACGTTGACCAGACCACCAATGGCATTCGACCCATAGAGCAACGTCGCGGGACCGCGGACGACCTCGATCTTCGAGGCGCCTGTCGGGTTGATGACCACTCCATGATCGCCCGACTGACTCGAGAGGTCGCCGACCCGCTGGCCGTCATCGAGGATCAGCACGCGATCGCCGTCGAGTCCACGGATTACGGGACGAGATGGGCCAGGGCCGAACGACCGCTCGGCGACCCCTGGTTGTGTGGCGATTGTCGCCCCCAGCGTACCTTCCAACTGTTTCGCCAGATCCTGGCCGGCGAGCACGGTCGTCGGTTGATAGGAATCGAACTGATTCCTCGCGTCGGGGCCGACCGAGACGACTTCGCTGTAGTGCAGCTCGGGATCGACCGCGACGTCCAGGGTCAGCGCCGTCTGGGCGACATTGAGCTCGGATCGCGCCGGAACGAAGCCCTTGGCCGTTACCAGCAGGTGGTGAGGACCCGTCGGTACGTTGGGAATCGAATAGGAGCCGTCTGGCCCCGAGGTGGTCTCGAGCGCGGTGCCTTCGATTGCGACGGTTGCACCCGCGATCGGTTTTGACGAAACGGAATGATAAAGACGGCCGGACACCGATACGCCCTGGGCCGCCGCGGTCGCGGCGAGTCCGAACAGGCTGACGAGCGCCAGCGCGCACGCGCGTGGCGCAAGAGCACGAAAAGACATAGTCCCTCCCGAAAAGTACCGAACACACTGAACAGGTGCGTGGAGAACGTCCGGTCGCAGCCGACAGGCCTGCAGCGGGGCCCGAGACGGCTCCACGAGAAACCAAGCGAGAAAGGGTCTGTTCAGGCGGGAGGCGCGCGCGCGGGGAGCCGATCGAACGCAGGAGCCCGGTGCGACGCGTCGGCGAGCGCATCGACACCGTGTTCGGCCGTGAGGCCGGCGGCCGCGGGCCCGCAGTCCGCGAACGCGGTGCGGAACGAGCGGATCGAGTGGCAGATGACGCAGTGATGGGGCTGCCGATCAACCCCGGTCGCGGGCGTCCAGCGGGCCGGAGCGTCCTGCGACACGCCAAACGGGGCACATATCAGGTCGTCGTCTGCCGCATGAGGAACGACGAGCGGCGACAGCCACGCCAAGAGCAGCAGGGCTGCTAGCCCTCGCGAAAACCGACCAGGGCGCCGCAGAGCTTTGGACACTCTAGCTCTGAGGGTAACCGGGCGTCATTGGCGGGTCAAGCGGCCATTGGTCCATCGCTCGAGGCCCCACGGATCGCGTGGCCGACCGGTGGGACGACTCCGTTAGCGGTTCATTCCCGTGGGGGAACTGGCCATGCGAGCGGCGCGAGTCGTTCCACCGTTTCGGACACCGGATCCGAGGGCCCTCGGGCGGATTAGGTAAACACTGGGCGACTCGAGAGTGATCCAGTCGCTCGGCTCTTGCTCCTTCAAGATTGCTATCGTCCGTGTTCAGAGTCCTCGTGCCATAGTTCAGTGGAGCGAGAGCACGACTCCCCCTTCGACAGAGGTGCGAGGACATGGTCACCGTCAGCCCGCCGGCTTGATGTTCTGGTTCAAGCGAAAGAAGTTGGTCGGGTCGTACTTCTTCTTCAGCGCGGCGAGCCGTTCGTACCTCCCGCCGTAGACTGCTCTGGTTCGGTCCTGTTCGTCGGCGTCGAGGTAGTTGACGTAGGCCGCCTCGCTCTCGAACGGCCGCATCGCCCCCCAGAAGTCGCGCGTCCACCGCACGTTCTCGTCGGCCTCGGCCTGTTCCGTCCAGGCGCTCGCGACGAACAGGCTGTACGGTGCGCCCCGCTCACCGAACGCCGTCTCGTCCCGGCCCACGCGGCTCACGGCACCGCCGAGCTGTTCGACGGACACCACGCGGTACGGCGACGGGCCGGCGGTGAAGCGACCGACAATCGTGTCGACCGCCGCATCGCTCAGGTCTTGGATGAAGCTGGATTTCCAGTAGTTGAACCGGCCGGGTGGGGCCATGGGACCGCCCAGCGCCTGGACCGCGGTGTACGGCATGGGTCCGACTGTATCGTCCAGCGGTGAGCCGAATCCCCGCAGGGCCCGGATCACCGCGTCGCCCTGCTCCAGCGGCCCGCTGTAGCACACGAGGAAGGCGACGACGGGGTCACCGCCGGGCGTGGTCACCCAGGCGAGGTGGGTCGT
The DNA here is from genome assembly GCA_963773005.1 of uncultured Acidobacteriota bacterium. GTDB lineage: Bacteria > Acidobacteriota > Vicinamibacteria > Vicinamibacterales > 2-12-FULL-66-21 > DATBJJ01. The sequence continues at coordinate 79,424 of CAVYZR010000003.1, read as the reverse complement.
CAGCTCGTCCGGCGCGGTCGGCGCGAACTCGCGGTAGAACCTCATGACATCTTGCTCCGCCGACAGCGGGTGCACGATGAGCCCCCCGAGGACGGTCGGCCCCACCGGATGGAGTCGGTACTCGAAGGAGGTGACGACGCCGAAGTTACCCCCGCCGCCCCGGATGCCCCAGAAGAGGTCCTCGTTCTCTGTCGCGCTGACCTTGCGGAGCTGGCCGTCGGCCGTGACCAGATCGGCCGACAGGAGGTTGTCGCAGGTCAGGCCGAAGCGACGCATCAGGTAGCCGAGGCCGCCGCCCAGGGTGAGCCCGGCGATCCCCGTCGAGGGCACGAAGCCGCCGGTGGTCGCCAGTCCGAAGGCCTGGGTCTCGCGGTCGAACTCCCCCCAGGTGAGGCCGGGTTCGGCCCGCACCGCTCGGCTCGCCGGGTCCACCCGGATCCCTTTCATCCCGGACAGGTCGATCATCAGCCCATCGTCGCACACCGCGAAGCCCGCCACGCCGTGGCCGCCCCCGCGGACGGAGACCAGCAGGTTGTTGGCGCGCGCGAAGTCGACCGCCAGGATCACATCGGCCGCTCCCGCACACCGGGCGATCAGGGCGGGCCGCCGGTCGATCGCGGCGTTCCAGACCGAACGCGCCGCCTCGTAGGCGGGATCCCGCGGCCGCAGCAGCCCGCCGCGCAAGGCGGCTCCGAATGCCCGCACCAGCGCCTCGTCGAGCGACTGTGCGGCAGGTGCCATAACGCCCCTCCTTGAGACTCCGACCGGTGCCCGGCGGAGACGACACGCGCAGTGTAGCGCAACGGCGCGGTGGCCTCCGCACTGTCCTCCCTCCCCGGAAGGCTCTCCGGCGTCGGCGTACGGGTGTTCGACCAAGTGCCAACGAAAGCCCGTAGCGCCTTCTGCAACCGAGCCGGCGATGATCCTCGTTGACTTGGAGATGATAGGGAAGCAAAGAGCACATCCAACGCACGGCGCGCAGGCGGCATCAGCCCTAACACTCGTCGCAGCCGACGGAGATCCCAGGAAGCGGCTTCGCAGCTTGGGTTGTAGCTCGGCCGGCGCTCAACTCTGACATTAGTAACGAGCAACGTCGTAAGTAACGAGCAACGTTAGGACTCTATCGGGAGTGACCCGGCGCACGGAGGCGTGCGTCGAGCCCGAGGTTCGATCGCCGGGTCACTTTCGATAGAGCCGTTTGGACCAAGCCGCTGGCGTTTGCGGCGGACGCGGTCTCGTCAGCTATGGGTGTCTGATCGTGCGGACCACGAATGTGGCGGCGTGCTGCGCGGTGCGGACGTGCTGATCAGGACGATGACGACATCGCGGCCGTGCCGAATCTCACGTGCGTGGGCGTCGATGTCGACGGCCGGGCAGACCTCCGGCGGGTGCGCGTGCGGGCGCGACCAGCGGCGGCTGGCGAGGCAGAGGCGTGGGTCACGACGTGTCATGTATGACACTCGTGAAGAGCGCGTGGAGAAAGAGCTGTCTGGCCGTCAATCGCTCGACGAGGCGCATCGGGCCCCCACAGCGAGGACACGGCCAGGTCGCCGGCGGTCGTGCCGGATGCGGCGGTTCGACGGGTGGGAGTGGTGCGGCGCCGATCGCCTGACGGCATTGACGCAGACCGCGGGTGCGGCAGCGCGAGGCGAGGAAGCCGAAGTAGCGGATGCGGACGAAGTGTTTCGGTAAGACGTGCAACAGGAAACAGCGGAGAAACTCGTCGACGTCGAGCGTGAGCGTCCGCCGCTGACTGCCGTGCCGATAGTCCTTCCAGCGAAAGGAGACGGTGTCGTCGGTCACGTCGACGAGCCGGTGGTTCGAGATCGCGACGCGGTGGGTGTAGCGCGCGAGATAGTGCAGCACGTGGGCGGGACTGCCGAAGGGCGGCTTGGCGTAGACCACCCACGCCTGACGATAGAGCGATCGCAGGAAGGCGCGGAAGGCCCCGTCCGTGGCGAGCGGTGCGAGGCTGCCCGGGAAATACAGGTGACCCTGCCGAAAAGTCTCGCGTAAAGCCGCGACGAGCTTGCCCGGAAAGACCTGCCGCAGCACGGGAATCGGAAGGAAGAACCGCGGCCCCGCGTGGATCCACTCGGTGCCATCCGGCGACAAGCCGCCCGCCGGCACGACGCAGTGGATGTGGGGATGGTGCTGCAGCCGCTGGCCCCACGTGTGGAGGACCATCAGCCCGCCAATGGCGGCACCCAGGCGCTTCGGATTCCTCGCGACCTGGAGCAAGGTTTCGGCGGCCGCCTGCAACAGCCGATCGTACACCACGCGCTTGTTGACGAGCGCGAGACGGGCGAGCGGCTCCGGCATCGTGAAGACGACGTGGACGTAGCCGACCGGGAGCAACACCTGCTCGCGAGCCGCGACCCACGCGTTCCGCGCCGCGGTCAGACACTTCGGGCAATGCCGATCACGGCAGCTGTTGTACGAGAGAGCCGGCTGCGCACACTGCTCACAGCGATCGCGGTGCCCGCCGAGCGCCGCCGTGCGGCACTGCGCGATGGCCCGGAAGACGCGTCGATGCGCCCCCGTGACCCAGGCCTGGTGCATCTCCAGGACGCGATCGCCATGTCGGCGTACGATGTCGGCCACCTCGAAGGGTGGCCGCGTCACCGCTTGTGCAGCCTGTGCAGCCGGCGCGTGCGGCGCACCGTGTCGGCGCTGGAGACTGGCATCGCGTCAAGCGGGTTGGCGACCGCTTGGAGGTGCCGCTGCGACAAGTGCAGGTAGATAACCGTGTGTTCGAGTTTGACGTGCCCGAGCAGGCGCACGCGGCCCTTAGGAACGAGACCCCTGTTCGACTGGCGCGACAAAGCCTACGCTGCGCGTGACGTCCACGTGATATCTTTTTGCCTGTCGATCCACATTGGGATCCGTATCCCCGCTACAACGCACTCCTCGGCCGGTGTTGCTTCACGCAGAAGGCTGCGAGCGCGCAGTGAGCGTGGGGAAGCAAAAAGCGGCCCCGCCGAGTGAAGTTCAAAGCGGTTGCCCATGAGCGCACTAACCACGGCTGCGGTCTTGCTGGCGTTGATGGCGCAAGCCCAGACCCCGGCCCCGATGTTTCGCACCACAACCCGTCTGGTGGAGCTGTCCGTATCGGCCCTCGACAGAAGGGGTCAGCCGGTCACCGACCTGAAGCTCGAGGACTTCACGATCGAGGAGGGCGGAAAAGTCCGCCCCATCTCGATCTTCAAATACGAGGGCGGGCCGTCAACCGAGCCGAACGCCTTGCCGCTCCCCGCCGGCCTTTTCACCAACCGCGTGGAATTCCTGCCCGGACCGCCGCGCAACATCACGGCGCTGCTGCTGGACGAGCTGAACACGCCAGTCCAGAACAGCATGCGGGTGCGCGCGATGGCGATGAAGTTCCTCAAGGCACTCGCGCCGCGAAGCCGGATGGCGGTCTACCAGATGAGCAGTGGGCTGCGCGTCCTGCACGACTTTACAGACGACGCCAATTCGCTGCGGGGCCGCATCGACAAGGCGCTCATCGCCATGCCGCTCGAGACCACAATCGACATGGACAAGGCGGTGGTGGAGGCCGAACAGTTCGTCGAGATGTTCGCGAACGATCGGCAGATGGCGGCCGAGGCCGTGGAGATCGCGCGCAGCCAGCTCGAAACCGACATGCTGGCCAACGCGCAGGCACGCAGCTTCCGGCTGGCTAAAACCCTGGCCGCGATCGACAGTCTCGGACAGCATCTGTCCGGCATCCCAGGACGCAAGAACCTGGTGTGGATCGGCGGCGGGATTTCGATCTCCAGCGTGACTGGGGCGCTCGGCAGCGGACCGCACGGCAGCATCGAGACCTTCGAAGACAAGGTGAAGCGGACCTCGCAAAAGCTCGCTCAGCAGGGCGTCGTCCTCTATGTCGTCGACGCGAAGGGGCTCGAGGTGGCTGGGTCGCAGAGCGCGGAGTCGGCCGGCAGCCTGCCGGTGCGGGGCCGCGGCCGCTTCGAGCCGCAGCAGGACGCCGAGCGTTTGAGCAACGACACGTTCCCGGCGATGGACATGATGTCGTCGATCACCGGCGGGCGCTACCTGCGCAACAGCAACGACCTGGCGGCGGGATTCAAGAGCGCAGCGGCGGATCTCGCGGGCAGCTACACGCTCGGCTTCTACATACCAGACGAGCCCGACAACAAGTGGCACACGCTCAAGGCGAGCGTAAGACGCTCCGGAGTGCAGCTCCGCCATCGCAAGGGTTACCTGGCCGAGCCGAGCGCCCCTGCGCCGGCACTTTGGACCAACGAGATGGCGATGGCGGCGGTGTCCGATCCCGTCGGTTCGTCGGCAGTGCAGCTGACAGCCTTCTGCGGACCGTCTCCCGATGGCGCGGCGGGAACCCTGGTAGCCAACCTGCAGATCGAACCCGGGTCGCTGCGCTTCCAGACCGAAGGCGCGAATCTTCAGGCGCGCATCCAGGTCCTCTTCGCCGAGCGTGGCGCCAGCGGCGGAACACGACTGATGAGCGACGCCCCGACGATCACAATCCCAACCCACAATTGGGACGCCGCTCAGCAGGAAGGTCTTCGCTATTCACGCCAGTGGAAGCCGGCGCCGGACTCGGTGTCGGTTCGCATCATCGTCCGCGACATGACGACCGGGAGGTACGGAACGCTGGACGTTCCGCTCAAGAAGCTTCCTGCCGCGCGCAAGTAGCTCGAGCCACGCGCGGCTCGCGGTTGCCGCTGGGGACGCCAACTTTGTGGACCAGTCCTCGCGATTTATTCCGAGCGGAGCGCGCGCATCGGATCCATGCGCGTCGCGCGGCGCGCCGGTACCGCCGCCGCGGTGAGCATGACCGCGGCCAGGACGAGCACGGCCGCGCCGAAGGCCAGCGGATCGACCGCCGGGAGATCGATCAGCAGGCTCTGAAGCAGCATGCTGCAGACGACCGCGAGAGCGAAACCGATCGTCCCGCCGATGATCCCGAGGCGTGCCGCCTGGCGCAGGATCAGCCACACCACACCCTCGCTCGACGACCCGAGCGCGATGCGGATCGCGATTTCGCGCGTCCGCTGCGCCACCGAGAACGCGGTCATGCCGTAGAGGCCGAACGCCGCCAGCAGCAGCCCGATGGTGCCGACCGAGCCCGCCACCCAGGCGGCGATGGTCTGCGGCAACAGGCTCAACGTCGTCGCGACCTCGAGCGTCTGCGTGTGGATGACCGGCAGCAGTGGATTGAAGCCGACCACCACCTGCCGCATCTCGTTGATCCGCGACTCCGGTCCGGCGCGGCGGACATAGAAGGTGACCTCGGACCTGAAGTGCTGCGCCATCGGGACGTAGATGAAGTTGCGCGGCGCTTCGTTGATGGCGCGGTACTTCGCGTTCCTCGCCACGCCGACGATCTCCAGCATCTGCGCGTCGGCGCCGTCGCCGTGCTTCAGGCGCTTGCCGATCGGGTCCTGTCCCGGCCAGGCGTCGGCCGCCATCCGTTCGTTGACGATCGCGACGCGCGGCGCGCTGGAGCGATCCTGGCTGGAGAACGCCCGCCCCTGCACGATTCGCAGTTCCATCGTCGAGAAGTAACCCGGCGACACGACGTCCCAGTCGGCGTCGATGTCGTCGCTGCCGTTCTGCCCGACGCGGCCGGGCACGTGCAGCGGCCCCAGGCCCATGCCGCCGCCCTGCAGCGGCACCATGCGCGACGCGGCGACGGCCGTGACGCCCGGCATGCTGCCGAAGCGCTCGAGCAGCGCTTCGACGGCATCCAGACCCTGGGCATCGGCGCGGTAGCCGCCGAGGTGCGTGTCGATCTGCAGCGTGTCGACGTTGCGGACGTTGAAGCCGGAATCGATCGATGCCGCTCTCTGCAGCGAGCGGATGAAGAGGCCGGCGGAGACGAGCAGCAGCAGCGCCATCGCCACCTGCGCGGCGACGAGCCCCTGGCGCAGCCAGCTGCGCTTGCGATCTGCCGTGGCGTGCGCCCCGTGCAGCGCCGGCGCGAGCGACACGCGCGAGGCGCGCAGGGCAGGCAGGAGCGCGAAGAGGACGGCGCAGAGCGCCGAGAGCAACATGGCGAAGGCGACCACGCGCGGGTCGAGCTGAAGATCGAGCGGGATCGGCACGGGCAGGCTCGGCTGGAACGACGCGAGCAGGCCGACGAGCGCCCACCCGAGAGGCAGGCTGGCGAGGCCGGCGGCGAGCGCGAGGATCAACCCTTCGACGAGCAGCTGCTTCAGGATCCGCCCCCGCGTCGCTCCGAGCGCGAGGCGCGTCGCGATCTCGCGCCGCCGTTCGATCGCACGCGCGAGCAGGATGCCGGCGACGTTGCTGCACGCGATCAGGAGTACGAGGCCGGTCAGGATTCCGAGCATCGCAATGAAGCCGATGAGCGGCAGGACCGCGGGCGGCGGCACGCGCTCCGAGTAGGCGACGTTGACCCCCCAGCGCGACACGCGGTCGTCACCCTGCGCCGTCAGGTAGGCGTGCATGATGCTCTGCAGCTGGTCGCGCGCCTGCCGCGCCGTGGCGCCGGGCTTGAGCCGGCCAATCGCCGTCATCCACACCGAGCCGTGCATCGTCAGCGCCGAGCGGTCGCGCGAGTGCACGTGCATTTCCATCGCCATCGGCACCCAGAAATCGGGACTGATGATCGTGGTCCCGGTGAAGCCGGCCTCGGCGACGCCGACCACCGTGTAGGGTCGATTGTTGAGGCGGATGACCTGGCCGAGCACGTCCGGGCTGGCGGCGAAGCGCCGGCGCCAGAACTCGTGGCTCAGGACGACGACCGGATGCGTGTCGGGAGTGCTGTCCTCGTCGGGCAGGAAGAAACGCCCGGCGGCTGGACGTGTGCCCACGACCTCGAAGAAGTTGCCGGACACCAGCCCGGCGAACACGCGTTCGGATGCCTGGGCGGTGCCGAGGCTCATCACCTCGGGCCCGAACTGAAGCGCGGCGAGGGCGACGAAGTGCGTGTTGCGCTCGCGCATCTCCTTGAAGAGCGGGTAGCCAAAATTGTCGAACCCCTGACCGTCCGTGGCCGATCGGCCGATGTCGACCAGCGTGGCCGGGTCGGCGACGCCGATGCGCGTGCGCAGCAGGAATGCGTCGGCCAGGCTGAAGATCGCGGCGCTGGCCGCGATACCCATGGCTAGTGACAGCACCGACGTCAGCGTGAAGATCGGGCTGCGGGCGAGCAGACGAAGGGCATAGCGGATGTCGGCGCTCATTTGCGGATTAGACTGGCGGCCGGCGGAGATTGTTTCACTCAGCGCGAGAACTCGCGGGCGATTTCCTCGATCGCGAGTTCTCGCGACGGGAGGAGCGATTTCATGATGGCCCGTGTGCTGAAGGACGGCGCGCGGCCGAAGAAGTCCAAAGCCGCCGGGAAACTGAAAGAAGCCGGTACTGGTTGGTGCTGACATGACGACCATTGTTCGACCGGCGACAATCGCCGATGCCCCACGACTCAGCCAACTCGGGGCAAACACCTTCCGAGAGACCTTCGAGGGTGAGAACACGCCCGACGACATGGCGAGCTACTTAGCGAAGGCGTTCACACCGGACCGGCAGGCCGCCGAGATCACCGACGCCTTCGGCGTCGTGCTGCTTGCAGAGCGCCCAGACGCGCCCGAGGCGGAGAAACTGGTCGGCTACGCGCACTTGGTGTCAGGTCTCGCGCCTCCCGCAGTCCACGGCCTCGCGCCGATGGAACTGAAGCGCCTCTATGTGACCCGCTCGTGGCATGGGAGAGGCGTCGCCCAAGCGCTCATGGGCGCGGCCCTAGACGCCGCACGCGCCCGTGGTGCGAAGACCCTCTGGCTCGGCGTGTGGGAACGGAACCATCGCGCAGTGGCGTTCTATGGCAAGTACGGGTTCAGCCGCGTGGGGGAGCACGCGTTTGTGCTCGGCTCCGACGCGCAAACCGACTGGCTGTTGGCCCGTCCACTCTAAGGGGCGGGCTCAAGGCGCAATCCCTGAACATCGGGCCTTGGAGTAAACCGGCGAGCGTCTCCGCAGCCAACGGCGACTGTTCTGCCGTGCTCGATCTGCCACCAGCCTAGCTTAGCTAAGTGACTGCCTGGGGTAGACCCAGACGGCGGTCGGCCCGAAGCCGCCAGCCTAGCGCGTTATCATGATGAGATGAAACGGCTGGACAGCACGGGCGCTCTTGTGGCGGCGCTCACGGTGATGCTTTCGTCATGTGGCCGTGGTGAGACGCCTTCGCCGGCGAGCGCAAACCCATCAGGCACCGGCGACCGCATCTCGGGCAACGAACGTCTGGGTTGGACCCAGGCGGCGGCCGACGCGCGGCAGCTCGTAAGGTTGCGCTTTGCGGCCTACGTCGACAGCAATCGCGTCGAGCTCGCCGACGTGACCTGCGGCGAGCCGAACGGAGGCATGTCGGCATGCAGCAGCCGGATGCCGGCAATGGCGGCCGGCACGCACACGATCGTGGTCGTATCGTTTGTCGTCGATGGCGACAAGGTGATCGAGAGCCCGGCGTCACCGATTCGATTGACCGTGTCTGGTGCGACTGAGCGTGTGCCTTAGCCACGCCCGGTGAGACCCTGGTCGCGGCCGGTGAACTGTCCTCTCTGCGAAGACCATTGGTTCATGCCGTCCTCGGGACATTCGAGTCTTCGCCAACTTACGCTTCGGCTAATGTTGGTCGAGCGTACGGTCACTGCCGCCCGATGCGGATCGACGTGATGCAGTCGTTCATCCCACCCTTGTCACAGGAGCCGCGCACGAGCGCCAGGTTCGGCAGGTCGGTCGTGGCATCGAACGACTCGCCGTCGAAATCACCGTCACGGTAGACGGTGACGCGCCAGCCGGGCGCGACCTTCAGCGACGACATGCAATCGTTCCAGTTGCGGCCCCCGACCGAGATGTTGGATCCGCTCTGGGTGAGTTGCTTCGCCGTCCCCCTGTTTCCAGTCGCCGCATTCGCTCAGGCTCCGGAGCCGTCTCAAACGCCAACGCCGGATCTCTCCCCTAGAGTGGAGATCGGAGCGACAGTCGTCGGGTACTCGGCGGTGCCGGACGTCAGGCAATCCTCGTCGTCATTCGGGGCAAGAATTACCAGGAATATCTCGCGGCGGCTAGCGATCCAGTTCGACGTGCGCGTTCCTCCAGACACAATCTACGACGGCTTGTACGGCATCCGTGTTCGCTGCGCGCCGGATCCGGAATACGTCCCGTGGTACCTGACCATCGGGTGCGCAGGGGGATTCGCGCTTCACTACACGACGCACTTCGATTCGCCCGACGGTCCGGGGGTGGCCGAGCGCTCGGGGGGCCTCGGTCCGCCTGCCGCGTTCACAGTAGGCGCAGGACGTCGCATGACCAGGAATCGCCGATGGAATCTCTCGCTTGAAGGCGAGCTGTGGGGAGCGGGCTCTGGCGGCGTCGCAGTGAGCGCTGGCGTCGAAGTATCGTTCAACGCCGCGCGCGGCGCCCTGAACAAGTAACGGTTGCTTACGGTTGAGATTCATCGTCGAAAGTGGCCATCCTCACTTGGGGAAAACCTTTACGGGCTTTCCCTAGTAGCCGATCGCGAATGCGCCGCGCTACGCTCGCCGTCTATGACCCCGGGGCTTAACTACGACGAGCACAACTCCGAGCCGCGGCACTGTCCAAAATGCGGCAACGGGCTCACGAGCAATGCGCGGCGCACCGCGTTGAACTGGGAGGGAAATCCTGAACCCGTTCTCATGTTTCTGTGTCTGATACTCATGGCCTTTCTCCTCCGCGAGAGCCAGGGGCTGACAGAAGGATTCTGATTCTCTCAACCGTGAGGCCCCAGCGGTCGCTCGTCCGGGCAATTCGTGACGTGGACCAACAGATCTTCAGCCCAGTCATCGTCGCCGTCTTTCCCAATTCCATATCGGCCTCGGTCGGATCGAGGTCGCGCGTGAGTGTGACCGAGGGCCGTCCGTGCCTCTGATCTCGACACTGCGATAGCTGGAACGGGTCCGGGACACCCACCACCAGAGAGGGAGGCCCAACTGTCCACCGGCGAGGACCGTGCGGAATCCCCCAAGGCTGACGAAAGGCATCGCTTCCCACGACTTCGGCGTAACAACCCGCTGCGACGGCCCGCAAGGTGGCACTATTCGCTTGTGGCTGAGCTGGCATGTTTCGTGTGAGAAACGATCAGAGGTCCCAACATGCGGAGCCCCAGCGACCAGGGTGGTCGCCCGGTCACACCCTGCCCAAAATGCAGACGTGCCGACGTCAAAGCGGTAGCCATCGCGAGCAACTTCGTTTACCTGCGGTGTGGCGCGTGCGCCTTTCTCTTCGTCATTGACGACCGACGCGGTGATGTCCGCCCGGACCATCAGGGCCGGATCTTTCGCTAGTGGCGGAGGCATCTCGAGGAACGCTCCCTTCCGACTCTCAGTTCGCGCCCCGCATATACGTGGAGTTCCGCTCCGGCTACGAACGTCATGCCGTACGACTCCACGTCAGAACTACCGACGGGCTTAATGCAAGAGCTCGAATCCAAAACCACGGGCGGGCAACTTTCGCGCGTCGGGAAAACTGCCAGTGGTAGACTCCGTCAAAGAATCGAACAACGGTGGAGAGTCTCTGACCACAGTCGCCAGCCCGAACACCGAGTCTCTGTCGTGTCTCTCATCTACGGCTGATACGAGTTCCCATCCCTCTTGGCTGAGCGTGGCGAGGACGTCACGGAGCCCGGCATTATCCCTCACCTCCCTCTCGGCACGTCCACAGCCGTCGACATGTAACCACTCGGCCACACGCGATTCAATGCAGTGTTTCATTTTCCGCCGCGGCGTTACGGTGACCGTAACCCGCTTTCATTCGCAGTAAGTGCGACAACAGATTGTCTTCGTTTTTCGACCGATGTATCTGGAGTGGGGTGGGCATACCCGATGCATTCCCAGCGGGGCTTCCAGAGTGCCGCCGCTGCCCGGATCGCGAGCCGTGCCTATCACAACAAGTCCTAGGTCGAACGCGAGTTCGGGCTGAGATCAGTCACTCAACGTATCGGAGGTAGCGATGAAGAGAATCTTGATGGTCGCGGGCGTGCTGCTCGCGGTTGCTGGAACCGGCTTCGCATTTCACGAGAGCGGCAACCGCCGATTCAGTGAGTTCCTCACCGGCCTCAAGGAGGCGCCCGCGATCGTATCCACAACCGGCACCGGCACATTCCGCGCGGCGATCAGCCGTAATGGGACCGAAATCGACTATGTCCTGACGTTCAAGGATCTTGAAAGCGATGTCAGGCAGGCGCACATTCACCTGGGGTATCCGCAGAACGCGGGAAACATCGTGCTCTGGCTGTGCGATTCGGAGGCGGCGCCATTGCCGGTCTCACCAGTGGAGTCCACGCCTCTGTGCGTCCAGAACGACCCGAACGACTTCCGGAATGGAACCGTCACCGGGACGCTGACCGAGGCCGACGTCATTGCTCAAACTGCGAACGGTATAGCCGGTCCTGCGGACTGGGCTGAAGTTGTGGCGCTGATCCGCGGCGGGCGGACCTATGTGAACGTGCACACCGCGGTCATCGGTGCCGGTGAGATCCGCAGCCAGATCGAAAACCACGGCGATGGCCACGACGGCCGCTGAACGCCACGCTGAAGCACACTGATCGCTATGAGGCGCGCCAGTTCTCGTCCAGCGAGGGCGCTCAAATGGTGCCGGCGCGCTTCAGCGCGTGATAGCGATTCACCAGCTCGATCCCGAGACGCTCCGGCGCCGCCGACACCATTAACGCATCGCGCGCCGCCAGCCGCCGGAACGCGTCACGACTGGCCTGCTCGAAGAGATGCGCGCTGGCCACTTCGATCGCGGCGTCACCGCTGGTGAGCGGCTGCGCGGCCAGTTCGTCGACGATGCGCTCGCGGAGGCTGGCGAGCATGACGAGGTGCCGCGAACGCAACAGGCGCAGGGCATCGCCAAGCTCGGAGCTCGCCTCGTCGCGGAAATTCGTCACGAGCACCACGAGCGCGCGCTTGCGTTGCCGGCGCAGCAGATCGCGCGCAGCGGCGGCGTAGTCGGCGTGACTCGGTGACGGTTGAACACCGTAGAACTGCCCCATCAACGCGTTGAGGGTGCGGATGCCCTTGGCCGGCGCGAACCAGCGCTCCTGGCCGGCAGGTGTCCCGAAGGTCATCGCGCCGACAGCGTCGCCCTGTCGCAGCGCGACATACGTCAGGAGCATGGTGGCGTTCAACACCTGGTCGAAGTGTGTCGTCCCGCTGCCCCGCTGCCTGTCGTCGGCGCGCATGCGACGGCCACAATCGATGAGGAGCATCACGCACTGATCGCGCTCGTCCTGAAACTGGCGGACGATGGGTTTGCCGAGGCGCTGCGTGGCGCGCCAGTCGATATGGCGTACGGAGTCGCCGACCCGGTATTCCGAAAGCTGCTTGAAGTCAGTGCCCTCGCCGCGCCGCCGGTAGGTCTTGACGCCGATCTCTTGCAGACGCCGGTCGCCGGCCAGCCAGGCATAGCGGGCGATCTGCGCAAAATCCGGATAGACGCGGCGCCGCTGGTGCTCCCCGACGCGCTCGAGCATCTCGCAGAATCCCATACGCGATCGCACGCGCACGTCGGCGGGCGCGAACGCCACTTCCCCGCGCGATGTCGGTGTCACGAGATATGTCAGCTCGAGCCGGGTCGCACCGGCGACGTCGACCGCTATCGGCAGCCCCTCGGTCCGAAAGGTCGAGTCGACGTGGTCGTACAGCCAGCCGCGCCACCCATCGGCGCGACCGCCGTGCGTCTCGATCGCCACCTGCAGCGGACGCCTGACGGCAATCGCAAAGGCCGGCGGCAGCGCCCGGGTCAGCGTCGGCGCGGCGCGACGCCAGGCGCTCCGAGACGCGACGTAGTCGCCCACCGCGACGATCAGGAGTGCAGCCACCGCGATCAACGCTGCCCATGTGGCAAAGCCAACCGTCACGCCCGCCAGGAGCGCAACGAGCATGGCAACGGCCAACGTGGCGAGCGCCACGAAGGCGGTCCGGGCGGGGATGATGCGAATCCTCATGATCTTGACGCTCGCGACGGGCGCGATTCCTTCAGAGACGAGGCGCCGCGACGGACTCCAGCACCTCGGTCAGCAGCGCGTTGACATGACGGCCTTCGAGCAGCGCGTCCGGCGCCAGCGCCACCCGATGGCGAAGCGACGGCAAGGCAATCATCTTGACGTCATCCGGCGTGACATACCGACGCCCGTCGAGAAGGGCGACGGCGCGGGCGCCGCGCACGAGCGCCAGCGCGCCGCGCGAACCGCTGCCGATGGCGAGCGCGGCATTGTCCCTTGTCGCGCGGACGATCCGCACCGCATAGTCGACGACCTGCTCGTCCACATGTTGTCTTGCGGCCAGATCCTGGAGGTTGGCCAGCGCGTCGGCGTCAGCGCACGGCTTGACGTCGCCGAGCGGAAGCTCGTCGCCGGCCTGGCCGGCGGTCGCGCGCACGACGACCGCCACTTCGTCGGTCACCGATGGATAGCCGATCTCGATCTTGAAGAGAAATCGATCGAGCTGCGCTTCCGGCAGCGGATACGTGCCTTCGGTCTCGATGGGATTCTGCGTCGCCAAAACCATGAACGGCTTGGGCAGCGCGAGCGTCTGGCCCTCGAGCGTCACTTGATACTCCTGCATGACCTCGAGCAGCGCGCTCTGCGTTTTGGCCGGCGCCCGGTTGATCTCGTCCGCCAGCAGCACATGGGTGAATACCGGGCCCCGCAGGATCCGCAGGTCGCGCGTGGCCGGATCGAGAACGGCGTGACCGGTGATGTCCGACGGCATCATGTCGGGCGTGAACTGGACGCGCGCATGCGCCAGCGCCAGTGCCTGCGCAAGCGCCCTGACGAGAAGCGTCTTGCCGAGTCCCGGGACGCCCTCGATCAAGACGTGCCCCGACGCGACGAGGGCGATGAGGACCTGGTCGATCACCGCCTCCTGCCCGACCATCGCCTGGTGGATGGCCGACCGCAGATTGCTGAGCGTGGCGGCGGCGTTCGTAACGGCATCTGATTCACGCTGGTCCATTTCAGTCGGTTCCATTTCAGTCGGTTCCATGCGCTGACCTTCTCTGCTGCAGTGTGGGTGTCACCGCGCGGGACGCGGCTGCTGAACGAGCCTCCGGGCCGCCTCGAGCAGGCCAATCGTGCTGCGCAATTCGTGTGGCCCGCGTAACCCGGGATGGTAGATGGCCGCCGCGAGGGCGTTGCGATCGAAGCCGGTGAGATCGGCCAGTGCCTCGGCGCGCTCCCGTGCCGAGAGGCCCGCATAGCCCGACACGCGGCGCTGCGCCGCTTCGTCGAGAGCCCGAACCGCCGCCGAGTGCAACGCCTCGCCACCGTTGTGCCGGATCACGAACTGCCCGGTCCCGCGGATCTGTTCGGCGAGCGAGCGGCGCCCGGACGGCGGCGATGCCGCAAGTGGACCGAAACGCACACCGCCGCGCCACAATGACAGCCCCACGAGTGCGAACGCCAGAACGACAACCGGACCTCCGTAGATCCATACCAGCGCCAGGAGCGACGGCTGTTCCTCTTCCGACAGGAAGTGCACATCATCGCCACGTCGCAACTGCGTCGCGGCAACGAAGAGCCAACCGTGGTCGCCGTCGAAGATGCCGCGTCCACGGAACGACGCCGCGTTGACGACCGTCACGCTGCCGCGCCCCACCGACACGCGCATCGCCTGAGCGCCGTCCTCGTTCGACAGACTCCAGTCGATAGTCTTCTCGCTGGTCAGAAAAGAGTTCTCGTCGAAGTCGCAGAGCCAGGTACTGGCGAGCGCTCGTCGAATCGCCTCTCTTCTCGTTCAACTTATGACAGGGATGAGGCACCTGCTGTTGGGCCGCGTCCGTGTCGTGATCGGTGTCCGCCTCGACATTCTCTTTCTCTTCGGGATAGTCGCGGGCGATCCCGGACCACTGCTCGAAATCCGAGCCGTCACCCATGAGCGCCCAATCGATCACCAGCCGGCCACCTGACTCTACCCAGCGCTCGAGTGCGGCGCGGCGCGTCTGGTTTACGTTCCAGTTCCACGACGACAAGACGATGACCGACTCGGGTGACGGGATGCTGAGCACGCGGTCCCACGACGCGTGCGCCCCCAGCTGCTCCGCAAAGCGTTCGGTGGCGTAAAAGGGGTTTCTCGCCGCTTCCCCTTTGGGTGGCGTCGGAAAATCGACCTCGTCCCAGTAGGTATTGCGCGCAACCCAGGCCATGAGGAGCGCCACGCCAATCACGAACAGAAGCGCGACGTACTTGCGCTTCACGACGCGGCTCCCGCCGCCGGTCCGGGTGACGCGGTGTCGAGCATCATCGAGAAACCGTCGCAAAGGTCGTGCACCGTGGCCGTCTGGATGTCCTCGCGGCCGTAGACCGCGCGCTGCCACGCGCGCACGAGCCGCGACGTGTAGCCGGCCCTGTCGCCCGCGAGCAGAGCCTCGGTGAGTGCGAGACAATCGCCTTCAGTACTCGAATCGCGAATCGGCACGCTGTGGACGTGTACGAGGCGGGACAGCATGCCCCGATACAACAGCGCGAGTGCGGACCGATGCTCTTCACGATCCCAGAGAGCGCGCGCCGCGGCGCCGATGTCGGCCGGGAGCGACTCAGGGCGAATGTCGAGATCCGAGACGTGACTCGGCGCGACAAAGGTATCCCTTCCGGTCGGTCCGTCGTAATCACGCGCCCGCAGAAGACGGCCAAGAGACACGACGAGCAGGCCCAGGACGAGCGCCGCCATCACCCAGATGAGCACCCGAGACGTGTGATCCAGCCAGCGGAAGAATCCGACTACCCATTTCAGCGATCCCGATCTGGTCTGCGTTTGCTGAGCGGGAGTCTTCCATCGAAGCATCCCGACTTTGCGCGTCGTCGCCAGATTGGGGTCGGCCTTGACGGTCGTGAGCGCGCGATCGATGTCGGCCTGTTCCGGCTGTGGCGCCGCGACGCCGGCGGACGCGGCGATCGAGAAGGTCAGGGCAAGAACAAGCGTGCCTGCAGCCGCCGTGAACCGCACACGTCGCTGCCGCGCGTCACTGCGCGAAGGCACGCCGGAACTCCTGTTCAATGTCCCATGCCTCGAGCTCGGCACGCCGGTTGAGGTACATCGCGAATCCGGAGGCGACATAAAAGGGCTCGAGGAACAACACCGCGATTGCGTACGAGGCGGCAAAGATTCTCGTCAGGAACTGCGACGGCTCGCCCGCAAGCCAACCGGTGATATCTGGCTGGTACCCGGACGGCGCAAGCCAGAAGACGAGCGACAGCAACCCCACGTTGAGGGCGGTCTCAGCCAGGCTGAACACCGACGTCATCATGAGGGCCGAACCGGCGCCGCGGATGCGGATCTGCCGAACTCGCGTCCGTGCCGCCCATGGCGAGAGCCCCTCGAGCTGGTAGACCGGTTGTGTGAGAGACCGCCACGGCGACAGGCGCCGAACCGTCAGCGTAAACAGCAGCTGATTCCACCACACCTGCCTTCGCGCGCTCAGCAGATCTTTTGCAGTCGTGGCCTGCCCAAAGGCCGCCCGCGACAGAACAAACAGGATCGTCCGATCGAGCCACGGCTTGGCGCACCAAATCATCGTCGTCGGCAGCCACGATGCGATCGCGGACGTTGAGAACGCCACCGCGATCAACGGCAGCGCGACCATTGCGTAGCAGAGGTAAATCGACCGTGCCGCGCTCTGGCACAGGCGGACGCCGAGGTCGGCGGCTTCGAGCGGCGTGCGCGGCCGCAACCGCAGCGCCAGCGCGTCAACCTGCACGACGCCCCTGGAAGATGAAGTAACTCACGACCGCAATCCAGCAGACGGCGGCGACGCCGTACTTTGCGGCCGGTGGCAGCCACGTCGCCGATGACCAGAAGGCCTCGACGGCGGCAGCGACGAGCAGCATGGCGATGACGCCGTACAGCAGCACGACGCTATCGCGCGCCGCGGTCACGAGCGATTGCGTCCGTGTCAGTCGCCCGGGCGACAGGAGAGCCTGCCCAATCCGCAGCCCCGCCGCTCCAGAGATCACGATCGCCGTCAGCTCGAACGCCGAGTGCGTTGCCACGAACGAATAGAACGTCGATGACAAGCCTCTCGCGGTCAGATACCCGGCAAGCGCCCCGCCAAACGCGCCGTTGTAGGCCAGGAAGAACAGGCTGCCGACGCCCGCGAACAGACCGCCGGCGAAGCACTGGAACGAGACGCCGATGTTGTTGCGGATGTAGTACCCGAACATCATCCAGTCCGTCGACGCGGTCCGCAGCCGCCCGATGGACTGCGTCTTCGGCGAATACATCTCCTCGAAAGAGGCCGCAGTGTCGGAGCTGACGACCGAAAGGATCAGCTCTGGCCGCCAGTAGACAAGCAGGCCGATCACAACCGTCGGCAGGAGAAACGTCGCGGTCGCGACCGCAAGGTACGCGCGATGCGCCCGGACCGAGACCGGAAAGTCGTGCGCAACCAGCTGCACGAGGCGCTTGAACCCGAGCTCGCGGCGATAGTAGATGGCCTGGTGCGCCCTCGACGTCATGCGCTCGAGGCGGTTGATGATGTAGAAGGGATAGGACCGTGCGCGCGCGAGCGCGAGGTGATCGCAGGCGCGGCGGTACAGCGCCGCCACGCTCACGCCCGAGATACCTCCCGGCGATGCGGATCGCGATTTCGCGCCGGCGATCTCGTCGAGAGCGGCCTCGAGCGCCGCCCACTCATCCTCGTGCAAGCGTTCGAAATGCAGCGGCCGCATCAGCGTTGTCCCAGCACCCATTGGGCAACGCCGAGGACGCGCCGCGTCACTTCGGGACCTGACCGGCCCGCGTCACCGGACACCGACGCGGCCAGCGCGGCGAGCTCGTCGAGCCGCTCCGCCGTCATGCGACTGGCGCGCGCCGCCAGCGCCACGATGGCGGCCTCGTTCTCTGGCGTCAGCGGACGGACGGGAACGACGGGCACGATCCGGTTCAGCGTGATTCGCGGCACGGCTCGCGCCTCGTGCACGACCATCGTGGCCGCGGCAATGTCGCCGAGACGCTTGCAGTCCCGTCGGACCAGCATGCTGACGATGGCAAAGCCGTACAGGAAAGGAAGAAAGTCCGCCGTGCGCAGGAGATTGCGCGTGATCGACGCCGCCGGCGTGATCGGCAGCCCATTGTCCATCACGACCTTGAGGCCGAACGCGCGCTTGCCGGGCGTCGCGCCCGCGGGCGTCAGCTCGAAGATGACCGGATAAAACCACTCGAGTACGAACACGAGAATCAGCATCAGCGCCGCGCCGAGCCCCGACATCAGCGCCGCGACGACAGCAGCCACGTAGAGGACGACCAGCCGAATTCCCCAGTCGAGAGCGAATGCATAGAACCGCGCACTCAGGCCGGCGGGGCTCAACTCGAGCAGGATGCCTTCCGGTGTTTCGGCCGAAACGACTGTATCGAGAACGTCGCGCGAACTCAGAGACCCTCTACTCCTTGACGACGATTGTGTCCGCGAGCTTGTCGTGGATGCACTGTCGCGATTCCGAGAAGATAAAGAGGACTTCGATCAGCCCGTAGAGCGGGATGATGCTGAGAATAGCGTTCGCCACATTGCGCATCCAGAAGATGCGGCCCAAATTGACCGGGGACCCGTCGCGGCGGACGACCTTGATTTTCGTCACCTTCTTGGCGATGGACTGGCCGTTGCGCAGCACATAGCGCACCGTGAGCCAGATCCACGCGACCAACCCGAGCCCTGCCAGCGAAAAGCCAATCAGGGCGATGGCTCCGTCGGCCTCCTGTCCGGCCGCGCCGCCGGCCAGGAGCGTCAGCACGAGCGGGAGGTAGACCATGCCCGCGAAGATGAGTCCGTCGAGAAACGCGGCGCCAAGCCGAGTGCCACGGTCGGCGAGCAGGAGCCGGTCGAGGGGATCGACGATGTCCGCGACGATGGCCTGAGGGGGCGCGTACGGATTGGTCATGGAAGAACAACTCCGCAATTCGTTGGTATTGGGGGTCGCGAGCGTGCCGGGGTGTGTCCATTATCGCTCAGCCCGGATGAGTTAGCAGCTGTTTACTGCAAATAAGACGGGAAATGCCGTGCACCCGAGCGGCTCGCGATATCCAATCCGTGTGCGGGTCACTGTGCGCGGCAGACGCGCCAGGGACGTCTCCTTCGAGTGGTGAAAACGCGGATGGTAGGATCACCGGACCCAGACATGTCGCGGATCGCGCCGGACATCCCAGAGCTTCGCGCCATTCCTGAATCCGCGCGGGCGATCGTTTACGTGGGCGCGCTGAGCGCGGCCATTCGATCGCCGGCCACGTTGGTCTCCGGCGCGCTGCTACTGTTACTGGCGACCACGATCGGCGGGACGCAAGGTTATCAACTCTTGGGAATCGTCGGCGGGATGGCGGGCGCGCCGCTGGGCGCTGGGGCTGCGGCTGTCTTCTTCTTCAAGATCCTGTTGCCCTGGCGCGCGCGACGCCTGATCCCGGAGCTGCTGCGACAAGCCGACCCACCCGCCGTCGAAGACATCGCACGCGCAGACGACGCGCTCGGGCGGATGATCGGCGAGTACAAGCAGCGCGAAATGCCGAGGAGAGATCGAATCTCCGACAGCAATTCTTCGTAGAGGTCCGTTCGCCTCGCGAATCGTTCACCGCGAACGCCTTGGGCAGCAACGTCACTGCCTCGCGCGCGACACGATCTCCAGGTCTTCGTCGTCGTGAGGCTCGTTCAAAAAGACACGACCGAATTTCTCCGTCAGGATCATGCAGCCTCCGCCATGTTCTTCGACGAACCATTCGGTTTCGGGATCAGCGGCGTCGCGATCGGCGACAAATTCGACGACGCCGTCTCCATCGGCATAGCGAATCCGATCGCCCTTTTGGATAGGCTCGCCCGATGCGTAAAGGAACACCACGGAGGATTGTCTTCGGACGCTAACGGCCGTCGACCGAGAACGCCAGCAGGACGTTCCCTGGCATACCACCGAAGAACGCGTATCCCGAATTGACGAAGACGATTCCCTCCACCACGACTGGACCGGGCCCGTCGAGCGAGCCGCCATTGCCTGGTACGCCGTTCACGGTCTTGTAGGCTTGTGCCGTATCAATGTCCCAGATGATGGCGCCGTCCTGGCTGGCGTAAGCGCGAAGGTGGCCGTCGAGCCCGCCGGAAAACACAACTCCCGGAATTGCCGTCACCGCTGCTGACTGTGCCGGGCTGCAGGCGGCACGCTCGCCACAACCTGGATGAGCCTTCTTCCACACGATTTGTCCTGTCCCAGGATTGAGTGCGAACAATCCGCCGCCGGCCTGCGGGTTCAGCCGCATGGGCACTCCAAAGGCTGTCTGCTGCGCTCCCGGCGTGCCTGCCTGCGCCGGTTCCGTTTGCACGTCGGACAACGAGACATACACGTGGCGTCCATCGAAGGCGGAGCCCCACTGCACGCCGCCAAGGGCGCCGCCCTTTCCAACCGGTGTTTGCCACAAGATGGCGCCGTTCCGATCCGGATCGACGGCGTGTACGACGCCAGATTTCTGTCCCGCAATCAAAGCCGCGCGACCGTTTGGCAACTCAACCAGGATTGGCGACGATCCGAAGTCGAAGTCAGGGCCTTTGGCTTCGGGGCAGTTCGTGCGCATCGCGTCGGGAAACCCGCAATCAACCGTAAACGCGTCGCCGGCCGTGGTTTGACGTGACCAGAGGAGCTTTCCGGTCTTGAGATCGAAGGCCACGAACGCGTCGGAGGTGCTCGCTGGCGGATCCGAGTAGCTGTCTCCGGTCGTTACATAGACGGCACCTCGCTTGAGATCAACAGTCGGTGATGACCAGACCGCGGCACCCGAGGGTCCCCAGAGCTGAACGCCCTCCTTGTTCTTCCGGACCGGTCTCGGCTCTTCGGGAATGGTGAAGCTCTTCCACCGAACCTCGCCAGTTGCCGCGTTCAAGGCGGACACATTTCCGCGGAACTTGCAGCACTCGTACTTCGGGTTGGCGCCGATCACTTCCTCGCCGGACGAGGTCGCCACGTAGAGCGTGTCGTCGGCCAGCGTCGGCGCACCCGTAATGATGGCTCCGAAGAACGCCTCGACGCGGCGTTTCCACACCAGCTCTCCCGTGAGTGCGTCGACGGCATACGCCGTCGCGCTCTGATCGCCGAAGTAGGCAATCCATCTTCCCGCCGTGGTGCCGCTGCCGCGTCCGATCGTAATCGCTGTACGGACGGGAGCGTCGGCCTTGAACGACCAGTACTGGCACCCGTGGTCGGTATTCAGCGAGTACACGATGCCATTGGCGCTGCCGACAAATACGCGCCCCCCGACGACGGTGGGCTGAGCAAACGCGCGGTTCACGCCAGGGAATCCGAACGCCCATTTCAGTTTCAGCCGCGGAACCTGATCAGCCGGCAGGCGTGCTGCGTCTGCCGGCTGGAATCGGTGCTGGGACGGATCGGCGCCCCACCCGTTCCAGCGGGGCCGATCGAGCGCATTCGCGAAGGAGGAAGCAGGGGTCGCGGCGCACCCGTTGTCGACGGCCGCGGAGCCCGCAGTCGGAGGCGCGGTTCCCAGTAGTCGAGCCAGATTGTCGATCTGTGCCGGCGTCAATTCCGCGCCCTGCGCGCGCATGGTGCCGGTGGTCAGCGCCAGTCTGATGGCGTCTGGCGACAGGCGCCGCAGTCCCTCGCGGTTCGCCGCACGTGGAACCCCTGATTCATGACACTTGGCACAGCGTTCAACGTAGAGCGACTCGCCGCCCGGGGTCGTTCCCTGCGGCGCCTGAGCCGAGGCCGCTCGAACACCCACACCCAGAAGAAGCAGCAACAGAGTCGTCAAGCGCATGGCGTGATTCCCTCGTGTGTCGGTTCTGGCGAATGCGATCAATTCAGGCTGAGTTCTGCCCCATCGGATACATACGCAGCTCGACCATGAGCAGGTTCCGTCTTCAGCCATCAACCGGTCACTTGCTAGACTCGAGAAGGAGGTCCCAATGATACTCATGCTTCGAGCACTCATCCTGGTGGTCGTCGGAATCGTCGTCGGCGTGGTGATACGGCCGGTTCAGGCACAAACGGAATCGCCGATCTTCAAGGTCGGTCAGCGCTTGACCCTGACCTACGTCGGCGACCGTTTTGTCGAGTGCAACGTCGCCGAGATCCGTGGCGCATTCATCAAGTGCGAAGACAACAAGATCATGTGGTTCAACACCAGCACGACCATCGCTCTCACCGTTCGATAGGCGGACGCGCGAGACGGGTCTGCGACGAATCTCGCTCTCCTCGATCTGCCATCGCGGCAAACTCGTGCGCCGCAAGCGCACACAAAAAGTCAACGCCAGGAAGACTTTTCGCCGCCGCGCGTACGGCCTCAGAACGACTCGTACATCACCGCACGACTTGCGGTATGCTCCCGCCTCGCTGAAGACTCGCCCGACGTTGTTGCGGAGAGTCGCTGGAGGGTGCATGCGGAAATTCGTGCCGGGCCCTTGTATCGTTGCGTTTGTCCTCGCTGTCGCCTCAGCCGCTTCAGCGGAATCCGTCATCATCAAATGCAAGCGGCCGTGCACCGCGATCGTTCAAGCGGTCGAACAAAACGGCGGCGTCGTCACCTACCGCTACAAGTACGTCGACGCTATCGCCGCCGACGTGACGACGCCGGCGCTCGGTGCCGTGCGTGCGATTGCCGAGCTCGGCGCCGTGCGGAAAGACCATCTGATTCAACGCCCAAACGTGGCGAACGACCGGCGCGGCGCGCCGGGATGGGCGCAGGTTGCCGCCACGAGCACGAGCCCGTTGGCAGAAGCCCAAATCGTTGCACTGGCCAGTGCCTCGCCAAACGCCTACACCATCAACAACGTCGCGATGAACCTGACAACCCTGCATGGCACCGGGACGCTCGGGCAGGGAATGAAGGTGGCGGTGATCGACTCGGGAATCAGGCCCTATTTCCCGCACCTGTCGCTCGACGGATCGGTCATCGGCGGCGAAGACCTGGTGCGGGATGGCCTTGGCTTCAGCAACAGCGCCAACGACGGCCACGGCACGTTCGTCGCCGGGATGATCTCGGGCAACGTCCTGTTCGCCGTTGACGGAGAGCTGCGAAGCGCCGTGACCACGCACTGCCCGACGTGCGTCTTCCCAATCGATCAGACGCTCAGCCTGCTACCGCTCACCGGCTCGGCGCCGCTATCGAGCATCTACGCGCTCCGCGTCCTTCCGCCGATCGGCGGCGCGCCCGTGTCGCGCGTCCTCGCTGCGATGGAACGCGTGCTCCAGCTGCGTGAAAACTTCGACAACGGCATCGCAGAGACGCCAAATCCTGACGGCAGCTATTCGGCGCTGAACATCACCGTCTGCAACATGAGCCTGGGCGGCCCGACGCTGTTCGCTGGACAGGATCTCGAGAGCGAAATGACCGAGGCCTTCCTCGCCAGGGACATCGTCCTGGTCGTCGCCGCCGGCAACGCCGGCCCGAGCGGATCGACGGTCGGCAGCCCCGGCACCGGGCGCGACGCCTTGACCGTCGGCGCCACGTCCTCGGCGATTCACGAACGGATCCTGCGCGACTTACAGTTCGGCCTCGGACTCGGGGTGCTGTTCCGGCCGTTCGCTGGAGTGCAAACGGCGTACTTCAGTTCGCGCGGCCCGAACGCTGATGGCCGCATCGATCCGGACATCATGGCAAACGGGTTCGCGAGTCTTGGGCAGGGCTTGGGCACCGTCAACTCGCTGGATTTGGCCAGCGGCACGAGCGCCGCGACACCGAGCGTCGCCGGGGTTGCCGCCGTGCTGCGTCAAGCGGCGCCGAGCGCGACGGCGCGGCAGGTCCGAAACGCGATCATGCTCGCCGGCAACCGGGCGTTGATTGCCGACGGATCCAAAGCCAACGATCGCGGCTGGGGCCACGTCGACGCGGGCAAGGCCCTGGAGTTGCTCAGGTCCGGCCTCGTGCCGGATGTCGCCGGCCTACCGGGTCTTGGCAGCCCGAGCGTGGAACTGAACGTGCTCCTCGCCGGCGTCATCTCAAAACGCGGCACCGTGACCCGGCGCGCCACGAACCTGAAGCCGGGACAGCGCTTCGAAACCTACTATGTCGTCGGCAAGGACACCTCGTCGGTGACGATCACCGTGTCCGACGTCGTCACCGGCGCCACGCCGAATGCGTTGTTCGGGGACGATATCCTGCTGACTGTCCACAGCGCGAAAACGAGCTCGATCGGCAACGGCGACTACCCTGTCTTCGCCTTCACGAGCGGTGACACTTTTACAGTCTCGAATCCGGATCTCGGGCTGATGCGTGTCACCTTGAACGGTGACTGGACCAACGGCAGCCCAATCGGGGCGACGGTGGCGATCAGTTCCGAGCGAACGAGAACGCCTGGAAAATCGGCACACCACAAGATCGAGGAGGGAGAAACCTTCGCGTATTCCTTCGACGTGCCGCCAGGAACCGCGCGGCTGGACGCTCAGCTCGAGTGGGACAAGGACTGGGGCTCCTATCCGACAAACGATCTCGACCTCTTTCTCATTTCGCCCAGTGGTGCGCCGAACTTCGACGGTTCGTCCCTGAATGTGCCCGAATTGGCTGGCATCGACAATCCGGTTGCGGGGACATGGATCGCGATCGTGGATGGCTTCTCGATATCCTCACGCCGCGGCGATAAGTTTGGCCTGCGGCTCGTCGCCGACGGCAAGGTGATCAAGGTGAAATAGCGCGCCAGGCCGTAGCCATCAGGTCGGCAATCCTCTTCATCCCCGGTTCCAGGTTCGGACCAAAGCCGTCCCTGACGCCTTCAATGTAGTCCGCGGCGTTGTCGCCGCGGAGCTCCATGTGCTGGGTCAATCGGGTGCAGTCGTTCGAGACAGCGTCGAAGCGCCAGTGGAACAGGAGCCGCGCGTTCTCGAGGAACGAGCCACCCTCAATCGTGTAGGCCCGCCCATCATCAACGTCCCGAACGGTCCAGGCTGCGGGAGGCTGCCCTGGCATCCGGGTCGTCCCTTGCGCGCCCGAGGTGAAGGGGCCGTCGAGGCTGAACTCGGCGGGAGGATCGCTCCAATTGCCGACGTCTGTCATGTATCGCCAGGCGAACGCTGCTGGCACATCGACGTCGACCGAGTGCTGCCTTTCCCAGACTGGAGCCTTGCTCATCTGCGCCCTACTGAGTGACCAGGCAGACTTCGTAGATGTAGCGACGGCGACTCCGG
The DNA here is from genome assembly GCA_963773005.1 of uncultured Acidobacteriota bacterium. Taxonomy (GTDB): domain Bacteria; phylum Acidobacteriota; class Vicinamibacteria; order Vicinamibacterales; family 2-12-FULL-66-21; genus DATBJJ01. Next base: position 54,280 of record CAVYZR010000003.1, on the reverse strand, counting down.
TCGTCCTCAGGCTCCAGTGCGCGGTTCCTGCCGGGTTCGGTGCGCAGGTGGACGAAACCGCGGTAGCGTGACTGATTGCCGTGGCTGTCGAGTCGCCTGTGGGGCGTGTAGCCGAGGCCGATCGCGGCCAGTTCGTCCGCGGCGCGTTTCAATTCGCCAGCCTCGCTCACGCCGTTGTGATTCGCATCGGTCCAGAGACGCAACGTCTCGAACAACGGAATGGCACTGTGCAACGTGGAGAGCGGTTCGGGTTGCGCCGCCAATTCGGTCAGTGCCCTCACGCCGACTCGTACCCCAGGCACTGTTCGATCGCCAATCAGCTCCTGTCCGTTGCTGATGCGCCCGTCGCCATCGCGGTCGAGCGCGAGGAAGGCGACGTCTGTGCGGGCCTCGGTCCAGGCCACCTGGTCGAGATCGCCGTCGGCGTCGACGTCGAACCTGACGCCTCGATCGGCCGAGGTCAGCGTGTAGGAACTGTGGGGATTCGTCGAGACGATGAGCGCGCAGTTGCTCGAAGGATCCGGATAGGTGATCGACATTCCACGGGCCGCGTGTACGACCACCGGTGAGGGCGACCACCGCCCAGGCGGCTGCGCTTCCTTCCAGAGGTCTGGTGGCGGTGGTTCGCTGTAAATGTGCTCGCCTCGCGACAGGCGCATCTCGGCCGCGACTACAAGCAGCAGGACGGCGATCACGAACAACGCCACGCGATGCATGACAATCTCGAGTGGATCGCATTCTACGCCGAACCGGGCCAGACGGGCGTTCGGGGCGCTACCGGCCGGCGAGCGCGCCTGGGGTCACGACGCCGACACGTTTCACCCCAGCGCCACGCGCCGCGTCGATGACCTTGACGATGTCCCCGTAGCGAAGACTGCCATCGCCGCGGACCCAGAGCGTCCGATCGTGCCTCGACGCAAAGATGTCGCGCAGCCGCGCTTCGACGGCCGCGAGCCTCGACAGGCTGAGTGTTGATCGTCAGACGATGGTCGGCGGTGTATTCCAGAAGAATCCGGGCGGGATGCGCGACGCTTGGTTTCGGCGGGTCGCTCGTGGGCAGAGTGACGTCGAGGCCTTGTTGCGAGAGCGGCAGGGACGCCATGAAGATGATGAGCAGTACCAGCAGCACGTCGATGAGCGGCGTGACGTTGAGATCCGCCGAGGGGTGTGCCGCGCGACGAGAACGCTGGTCGTTGGAGATCGCCATGCTCTCCCTCCCGAGTGCTTAGACCCCGGGAGCGTAGCGCGGTTCCACGACTTGCCGGTACGGCACTGCTCAAACGCCTGACCTGCCACCGCGATGATCGTCACCTCGAGGTAGGGATCCTGTTTTCGATTCGGGCCCGAGAAGAACGTGCCACCGCCATCGATTTCAACGTTAAGGAAGCGAAAGGCGAGCGAGCGAATTGCCAATCGTCCCGACGGGGGCGTCACAGAACCAGCCTTCCTTGGTGAAAGACCAAGACAGCAGGTCCGCGAGCGCGGGGGTTCTCTGATTTTGACATGCGACCCGTTGAAGGGTCCTGGAGCGGCGCCTGACGTTCACACCCGGGCGAGCGAGCGCTGCGAGCGAACCACGCGACCGGAGCGCGCCGGCGAGGCGGCGTGCGAGAGAGCGTGTCGGGCAGTCCGAGGGGCAAAGCCCCTCGGGAAAGGTTAGATCGCTGGCCGCTCAGGGAGCACGCCCGCAACGATGGCGACACGCTCATCGATCGATCCAGTCACCTCGGTGAACGCCACCCCGCGCTCGTCGAGCTCCTCGCGGGTCCACTGCTGAAACTCGCGCCGATTGGCCTCGCCCGATCGGTCCCAGGTGTCTTCGTAGGGAATCTCATCTCCGCACAGAAAGACTGTCGAATACCGCTGGCTGGCTTCGTCGGCCAGCTGCTCGAGCCGCGGCAGAGCGCGGCCGTGATAGTGGCGGGCGAACAGCAACGTCGTCAGCGCGTTGGTATCGGTGAAGAGATAACCGTCGGAGTCGAGCAGTAACCGTTCCTCACGTTCGAGATGTCCCTCGGCGATCTCGACCAGCTCCTCGGGGTCCAGCCTCCGGTTGCGCTGACGCGCTTCCCAGTACTCACGGCCGTACTCCGGCATCCACTGCGTGCGGTACCGGCTGGCCAGCCGCTGACAGAGCGTGGTCTTGCCCGTCGACGGCGCGCCGAGAAAGACGACGTTGCGCACTAAATCGCGGTACACGCCAGGCGCCAGCCAATGCCGATGCTCGAACGGAGCCTGTCGAATAGCCGTGCCTGAGACTGGAAACCGATCCCGGTCGGTGTCGACGCGGCGATCCTCGGCGCCAAGGGCGAGGCTGACGTGCGCGCCATAGAACTCGCTCGAGTAGAAATGGGTCACGCGCCGGCCGGCGAGGACACGAAGAATATAGGCGTCATGCGCCCGCGTGATCTCCGGCGCCGATCCAACCAGTTGCGGACCGCCGGCGGCCTCGATCACCTCGACCTGCGGATACAACCTGCGAATCCATGCCGCGCGCACGCCGAGCGGCACGGCGATGACCTCCGGGCAGTCGTAGATCAACACGACCAGCCGCTCGGTTTCGGCGAGCGCGGTCTCGATCAGGTGCTGATGACCGCGATGGAGCGGCGCGAACTTGCCGAGCGTGAGTCCGACGCGCTCGTTGATCATGGAGGGGTCATACGGGCGCAACCGCGACGGCTCCGCTCAACCGCCCGCGTTCGTAGGCTTTGCGCCATTCGAGGAGGCCAAGCACACACAAGCCGAGGAACACCCAGTAGAGGCCCGACGTCAGTCGCAGATCCCGGCCCCAGTACACGGCAATCGCGACCACGTCGACGACGATCCAGAGGATCCAGTTCTCGAGCTTTTTGATCGCGAGCAGATACTGAGCGGCGAGGCTGGCTGTCGCGATGAAGGCGTCGGCGCGAGGTGCCGCGGCATCCGTGTAGCGCAGCATCGCCTCTCCCCAGAGGTACGCTGCAAGCGCAATAGCCATCGCCCAGCCCACGCGCCCGGTCAGCGACAGGTACGACACCGGCAGCGCGCTGCCGCGCGCACCGCTTCGCCACCGGTACCAACCGTAGACCTGCAGCACGACGTAGATCACGTGCAGGACCATATCGGAATACAGGCGGGCCTGGTAGAACACGTATACGTACAGCGCGACCTGCACGAGCCCGAGCGGCCAGCACCACAGGCTCTGCCGAATCGTGAGCGCGACCGCGGCGGCGCCGAAGACGACCGCTACGGCTTCTGTCCAGTTCATGAGCCGACACGGATGCTATCAGCCGGCGCCCCGAACCATCAACGAACCGCCATCAACGATGTAGTATTCGGAACCGCAAGGAGGCAACGATGCACGAAGGCGTGAAATCAGGTATCAGCTTCGGCAGCGCGCTCGCGATCACCATCTCGTGGTCGAAATGGCACTCGATCCTCTGGGCCATGATCCACGGCGTACTTTCCTGGTTCTACGTGATCTACTACGCCCTGACACGGTGAGGCGCCGGACGGCGCCCCACCGTCGACATCATCGAAACGTGAACCCGACGCCGAACTTGAAATCGGGACTGTCCGCTACGCCGACCTTGAACTCGAAGAACAGGCCGCTCCGGTTTTCGAGGCCGGCAAGCAGGTTGAATCCTGCCTCCGTCTCGTCGCCCGGTCCGTCGAACTGATACAGGTTGATCGCCGGGCCACCGCCCGCGTAGAAGCCCCATGGCGCGCGCTGACGGGGAAACTTCCAGGCGAACTCGAAATTAATCGCCACCGTCGTGACATCATCGCCGAACCCGATTTCCGCGTTCGGTCTGAAGACGAGCCGTTCCACGAGCGGCCCGGTCTCGAGGTGGCCGCCGACGTAGAATTGGTCGGGGTCCACGCTGACGCCGGCGCGCAGTCCGAGGTCAACCTGCGCCGAAGCCGACGCCGGCGCCAGACACCACACGGCTGCCAAAAATAGGCCCACCAGCACCAATCTGAACTTTCGCGACTCTTGAAGTTCCACGTTTGTTCACCTCGTCGGGGACCTCCGCAAGACCCCTGCCAGCGCAAGAGCCTGGCCAAGGCCTTCCCACTGGCGCTACCGAAGGTGAACTCTGGAGCCGAAATGTAAACGAGGATTTCGCCCGACATCCCATGCCCCTTCAGGACGACTCGCCCCTCGAGCTCACGGTGGTGATGCCTTGCCTCAACGAAGCGGACACGCTGGCCACGTGCGTCCGCAAGGCGCTGACGGCGATGCGTGCCGCCGGTATCGCCGGCGAGGTCGTCGTCGCCGACAACGGCAGCACCGACGACTCCCAGGCGATCGCCAGGGCCGAAGGCGCGCGGCTCGTGCCCGTCGCCGATCGCGGCTACGGCGCTGCCCTGATGGGCGGCATCGACGCCGCGCGCGGCCGCTTCATCATCATGGGCGACGCCGACGACAGCTACGACTTCGGCGAGTTGCCGAAGTTCGTCGAACGGCTTCGCGAAGGGTACGACCTCGTGCAGGGATGCCGCCTCGAGTCTGGCGGGGGGCGCGTGCTGCCAGGCGCGATGCCGCCGCTTCACCGCTGGTTCGGCAACCCCATGTTCTCGCGGTTTGCGCGCCGCTGGTTCCGCGCGCCCGTCCACGACATCTACTGCGGCCTGCGCGGCTTCACGAAGACGCTCTATCACCAACTCGATCAGCGATGCACCGGGATGGAGTTCGCGACCGAGATGATCATCAAAGCCAGCCTGTCGGGCGCAAAGATCAGCGAGGTGCCGATCACGCTGCACCCTGACGGGCGGAAGAGCCACCCGCCGCACCTCAACACGTTCCGCGACGGCTGGCGCACGCTTCGCTTCTTCCTCATGTGCACGCCGCGCCGGCTCTTCCTGCTGCCGGGCCTCGTTCTCGTCGTCGTCGGCATTGCCGGATACACGGTGGCGATGCCGGGCATGACCATCGGACACATGACGTTCGACGCGCACACGCTCCTCTTTGCCAGCCTGGCGGTGATCTGCGGCAGCCAGAGCATGCAGTTCGCGCTCATCGCGAAGACCTTCGCAATAACCGAAGGCGTACTCCCGCCCGATCCGCGCATCCAGAAGTTCGCGCGCCTGCTTCCGCTCGAGCGCGGGCTGCTCGTCGGGGTCGCGACGGTTCTCTTTGGCAGCTTGATGCTCGTCTCAGCAGTCAACGACTGGCGTGTGCGCGATTTCGGCCGCTTGAACTATGCAGAGACGATGCGGGTCGTCGTTCCGGGCGTGACCCTCGCCGTGCTCGGTTATCAGACAATCCTTTCCTGCTTTCTCTTGAGCCTGCTGGGCATGCGGCGGCGATGAACCTGCTGGCGTGATTGAAGCCGCTCTCATGATTGAACCCAAAAAATGAAGTCCGAGTTCGACGACTACGCCGCGAGCTACGACACCGCGCTCAATCAGGGCCTGTCGCTGTCGGGCGAGCCCAAGGAGTACTTCGCTCAGGAACGTGTGCGGTGGCTGGCTGGTCGGCTGGCGGGCCTCGGCATACGGTCGTCGCGCGTGCTCGACTACGGGTGCGGCACTGGCAGCACGAGCCCTGAGTTGCTCGAGCGGCTGGGCGCGCAGACCGTCCTCGGCGTCGACGCCTCGCGCGACAGCCTCGACGTCGCGCGCAGGACGCACGTCGATCCGCGCCTGCAGTTCAGCACCATGAGCGACCTCTCGCCTTCAGGACAATTCGACGTCGCCTACTGCAACGGAGTCTTTCATCACGTCGAGCCCGGTGAGCGGCTCGACGCCCTGGCCTACGTGTATCGCTCGCTGGCTGAGGGCGGTGTCTTCGGCTTCTGGGAGAACAATCCCTGGAATCCAGGTACCCGTCTGGTGATGCGGCGCATCCCGTTCGATCGCGACGCAAAGCTGATCTCACCGCCCCGCGCGCGTGTCCTGCTGACTCGCGCGGGATTCGACGTGCTCGAGACAGACTTCCTCTTCCTGTTCCCGCGCGCCCTGGCGGCGCTGCGGCCGCTCGAAGCCAGGCTCGCTCGCCTTCCCGCAGGCGCGCAGTACATGGTGCTCGCGCGGAAGGCCTCAACCAGGAAGAACAGATGCTGAGTCCTCCCGCCGCCTCGCTCCTGACGGCGCTGCAGGCCGTCCTCGTCCTTTGTGCAATCATCGCCATCGGGCGCTGGAACCGGACGTCGACGAGGAATCCGACCCGTGCTTCGGCAATGCTGTCCAACCGCTGGGCGCCGGCTGTCGCCGGGATCGTCACCCTCGTCATCGTCCGCATCGTGTGGGGCTCTTTTCACGAGCCAGGAACCGTGCACGACGAGCGCGCCTACCTCTTGCAGGCCGAGATCTTCGCTCGTGGACACTGGACTGCCCCTGCCCCACCGCTCGCCTCGTTCTTCGAGCAGATGCACGTCTTCATCGAACCGGCGGTGTTTGCGAAATATCCGCCAGCGCACGCTCTGACGCTCGCGCCAGGCATCTGGCTTGGCCACCCCGGACTCATGCCTGCGCTGATGACCGGACTCTGCGGCGCGCTCGTGTTCGCTCTCGCGCGGCGGCTGGCCAACGAATGGACGGCGCTCATCACGTGGTGGCTGTGGACGACAGCGTGGGCGACATTGCTGTGGTCTGCGTCGTACCTGTCGGAGACCACGAGCGCGGCGATGTGGCTGACTGCCGTGTGGGCGACGCTCCGCTGGCTCGATCGCGGTGAGAATGCATATCTTCTTGGCGTCTCGGCGACGCTCGCCTGGGGACTTGCGGCTCGTCCGCTGACGATGGTCGTTCTGTCCGTGCCGGTGATGGTCGTGATCCTGCGTCGCATCCTAACGAGGCGGCAATGGAGGACGCTCGCGGCCCCGGCGGCGCTCGGGGTGGCCATTCTCATGATCTTGCCAGCATGGAATTACCAGACGCTCGGCGACTGGCGGCGCGATCCGTATCCTCAGTATTCCCGCGCCTACTTCCCGTTCGACAAGCCAGGCTTTGGTGTGGATCCAGCGCCGCCGCTGCGGCCGTTGGTACCTGAGATCGCGGCGGTTGGGGAATGGTCTCGCGATCTGCATGCGCGCTACACGCTTCGGTCGGTGCCGCGGACATTCGTCGAGCGCCTGGTCGCGATTCTCATCTGGTGTTCGGATGGCTGGCGTCTGGCGCTCGGCGTATTGATCCTCGCCGGAGTGCGGCACGCGTCTGGAGTGGCGCGCGCCGGCGTTGTGACTGTCGCGCTGCTGGTACTCGCGTATCTGTCTTTCGCGCATCCGCCGATGTGGATCGTCTACTACTTTGAAGTGCTGCCGATCTTTTACTTCCTGGCTGCGCGCGAGGTCGGTCGGCTGGTGCAGAAGGCCGCAGGTCCCGGGAACGAAGCAGCCTGGGCCAACGCCATGTTGATGGTCGCCGTGCTGCTGCTTCCGCTCGGCGCGAACGACATCCGCCGGGTTCGCGCTGCAGTCGACGCCCGGAACGCCTTCAATCGCTCGGCGGAAGCCGTGCTGGCGGGCTTGCCCGCTGGGAAAGCGATCGTATTCGTCAGCTATCCCCCGTCTCAGAATCCGCATGTGGCGCTGACCCGCAACGAGACGGACCTCGCGTCGGCGGCCCAATGGATCGTCTACGATCGCGGCGCCGAGAACGCCGATCTTCGGACCCTCGCGCCCGACCGCGCCGCCTATAGACTCGACGCCGCGACGATGCGAATCGAGCGGTTGCCGTGAAAACCTTGAACAGGAGATCAAGAGGTCAGGAGATCAAGCCAAGTACCTCCTGATCTTCTGATCTCCTGTTCAAGAACTCCCGGGATCCGTTGAAACGGAAACGGCTATTTCGGAGGCTCGGGCTTGGCGCGAACCGCGCTCCACGTGCCGCTTCCGGCCCCTTCGAACTCCACGCTTCCGCTCATTGTCGCGCCATCCACGGTTCCCTGAAACACGCCCGTGGTCTGCGTCCCCTCGGCGTTGAACGTCACGGCAAACGCGATCTTGTTTTCCTTGACCTCTCCCTCGAGCGCCGACGGGCCGTACCGCCCCTCGTAGGTGCCGGTGAGCTTCTCGCCATCCTGCTTCAGCGTGAGCACGGGATGCCCCGTGATCGATTCGAGCTGCAGGACGACGTTCCACTTGCCCTCGACTTTCGCGGGTTCTGCAGCGACGGACGCTGAGGCGGCGAGGACCAGACCCGCGACCAAGAGAAGTGCCAGTTTGATCATGGGGCAATGGTACAACGCGAACCGATGGCCGGCGTCAGTCCGGGTCCGGCTGAAGCCGGACCCGACGAATTCGCAGGCCGGACGACGAACTCGCAGACACGGGCTGCCGGCTCTTCAGGTGCTATTCTTGACGCCCATGACGTCCATTTCACGCCGTGACTTCCTGAACGGTCTCGCGGCCGCCGCCGCGGCGCCCGCCGTGCTCCGCGCCCGCCAGCCCCAGCCCGCCTTCCCGATCAGCTTCTCGACGCTCGGCTGCCCCAAGTGGCCCTGGGCACGGATTCTCGAACAGGCGTCGGCGCTTGGCTATGCCGCGGTCGAATTGCGTGGCATCGAAGGCGAGATGGATCTGACGAAGCGCCCCGAGTTCATCGGCACGCGTGTCAATCAGAGTGTCAAAGATCTCTCTGCTCTCAACATCAGGATTTCGGATCTCGGCGCGTCTTCGCGGATGCATGAAGCGGATCCCACGGTACGCGCCGCACAGCTCGACGAGGGCAAGCGTTTCATCGACCTCGCCCACATGCTCAACTCGCCCTACGTCCGTGTGTTTGGCGATCGAGTGCCGGCTGGAGAACCGCGGCAGGCGGTCACCGCCCGAGTCATCGACGGACTTCGAACGCTCGGCGAACACGCGAAAGGCAGCGGCGTCGCGGTCATCATCGAGTCGCACGGCGATTTCACCGACTCGCCGTCGCTCGTCGAGATCCTCAAGGGCGCAGCGATGCCGAACGTCGCGCTTCTTTGGGATGCTCATCACACCTGCGTCGCAAGCCAGGAAGACCCGGCGGCGACCTACAAGGCGCTCGGATCGTATGTGCGCCACACGCACCTCAAGGACTCACGGCCCGACGGCACCGGTGTCAAATACGTCCTGACCGGGACCGGCACCGTCCCGGTACGCGAAACCGTCATGGTCCTCGCCAAGGGCGGTTACCGCGGCTACTACGGCTTCGAATGGGAAAAGGCGTGGCACCCGGAAATCGAGGAACCGGAAGTCGCGTTTCCACACTACGCCGGGCTCATGCGCCGGCTCCTCGCCGAGGCCGGGGTAACGCCAAAATAGGCGCGTAAAATCGCGCCGACCGGAGCTGCCAGGCACTCGGCGTGTTACCATGCATCGGCCTTTTTCGATGGGCCTTCGTACGAGCGACGCGTAAATCAAGACGAGCCACGGGTAACTTCAAACGAGCGTCGCGTAAGTCAAAGTAATGCAGCGTAAGTCAACAGGAGGTCAACGTGGCCAACGACGGGCATGAACAGAACGGCATCTCGCGGCGGGACTTCACGGCGCGGTTGGGCGCGGCCACCGCAGGACTGGCGATTGGCGGTGAGTTTCTCCGGCCGGGCCTGAGCGCGGCCTCTCAGATGCGCGTCTTCGGCGCAAACGATCGCGTCGTCGTGGCCAGCATCGGCATCCGCGGTCAGGGCAACTCGGTCAAGCGCGGCTTCGCGCAGTTGCCGAACGTCACGGTGAAGACGCTCTGCGACATCGACGCGAACCTGGCCCCTGAGCGGATCAACGACCCGCGCCTGACCAGCGTCGCCGATTACAAGCCCGGATTCGTCCAGGACATGCGCCGCGTCCTCGAAGACAAGGATATCGACGCCGTCATCATCGCGACGCCGAATCACTGGCACGCGCTGGCGACCATCTGGGCGCTCCAGGCCGGCAAGAACGTCTACGTCGAGAAGCCGGCGTCTCACACGGTCTGGGAAGGCCGAAAGATGGTCGAGGCGCAGGCGCGTTTCGGCAAGGTCGTCCAGGTCGGCACGATGAACCGCAGCCGGCCGGCCGTGCGCAACGCGATCAAGTTCATGCAGGACGGCGGCATCGGCAAGATCTACATGGCGCGCGGCCTGTGCTTCAAACCTCGCCCGTCGATTGGCAAGTATCCCGACGGTCCGATGGCGCCCGGCGAGAAGTTCGCGCTGACCGTCGGCTCGACCGACTATCTGCCGCCATACGACGCGCAGTACCTCTCCAAGGTCGAGTACGACCTCTGGCTCGGTCCAGCAGCGAAGCGCCCGTTCAACCGCAACCGGTTCCACTACAACTGGCACTGGCAGTGGGACTACGGCAACGGCGACACCGGCAACCAGGGACCGCACCAGTTCGACATCGCGCGCTGGGGACTTGGCAAGCAGGAGCACCCGGTCAAGATCAGCTCGGTCGGCGGCTACTTCGGCCCCGAGTCGCAGCAGGAAACGCCGGACGTGCAGAGCGCCTCTTTCGAATACGCTGACGGCATGATCCTCGAGTTCGCCACGCGCGGCGAGCACACCAACGACGAAGGTGGCCAGCGGATCGGCAACCTCTTCTATGGCTCGAAGGGCTGGCTGTGGCTCGACGAAACCGGCCGCCGGTGGCAGTCCTATATGGGCGCGCTCGGCGCAAAGAATGAAAAGGGCCCGGGCGCCGACGCGCCGCCTGAAGCGGGTGCCGAGCCAGTCGGGCTGACGACGACGGAGTTCCCGCACTACCAGAACTTCATCGACGCCATCCGTGCCGGGGATCCGAAGAAGGTCACGTGCGACGTCATGGAAGGCCACCTGTCGTCGGCGCTTCCCCACCTCGCCAACATCTCGTATCGCGTCGGCCATTCGCTCGCGTTCGACGGTAAGTCGGAGCGATTCGTCGACGACAAGAAGGCTGACGCGCTGCTCACGCGCGAGTATCGCAAGGGCTTCGAAATTCCCAAGTCGTCCTCGTAGGCGCCTGCAAGCCGGGGTCAGATCTCGATCTGACCCCGGCCTCTTTCCCCTTCGTACACGTCGAGGTCACGGCCGACGACGACCTGTCCCGGATAGCGCGACATCTCTTTCAGGAAGGTCGCCGGCGTCGAGCGTTCCGCGTCGACCGCGGGTCGCAGGGATAGTGAGGCGTGGTAGAGAATCAGCAATCGCGGCTTGGCCTGCGTGGCCAGCTCGACGAGCTGCGACGTCGTCGTGTGAAATTGCGCCGCATACGCCCGGAAGTCCTGCCGCTTGGCGAGCCACTCCTCGGTCAACACTTCGTGAATCAGGACGTCACAGCCACGACAGGCGTCGATCGTCGCCTGTGTCGGATTGGTGTCGCCTGAGATCACGATGCTCCGGTCGGCCGTGTCGAACCGGTAGCCGTAACTTTCCATCGTGTGCTTGGTCGCGAACGCGGTGACGGTGACGTTGGCGTCCTTGTAAACCACGCCGGCGCGGATTTCGTGCGCGTTCACCTTGTGCCCCTCGGGGAACGCGCCGACTGTATACAGGCCGCGGTCCTTCGTGCGCGTCTCGAAGTCAGCGCTGTAGGCCTCGAAAACATGATTGGTCATCGCGGTGATGCCAGCGGGACCATAGACCTCCAGGGGCACCCGCCGTCCAAGCACCCACGGTGTGAGGATGAGGTCCGGGTATCCAACCGTGTGATCGGAATGCAGGTGCGTGACGAAGACGACCCGCAAGTTGACTGGTTCGAGCGCGGGGATGCCGCGATCGACCGCCGCGGCCTTCGAGCGCCGGACAACCCCGGCGCCGAAGTCGACCAGGTACGGCGTGCCGTTCACGACGACGGCGGTCGCCGGGCCCGAGCGATCGGGGTCAGCGGGAGGGGTTCCAGTGCCGAGGAGTACGACCTGCGTCTGCTGCGGTTTCGAAGCCTGACGCCCAGAAACGATGTGTGTCGTGAGGAGCGCGACCGACCCGATGACTGCTCCCCACCGTGCGAGCCCTCGCCACCCCAGCATCGGAATCATGACCATGGGTCCCTCCCACGACGCGCGCGCCCGCTAAGTTTCTTTGGGCGCCTCCAGCCGGCGGCGCTGCAGGTTGGAGCGGTAGTTCTGCTCGAGGTGCTCGACGCCGTCCGCGGTGATCTGGAGGCGGGCCTGATCGTCGCGCGTCACGTACTTCTTCTGCGCCAGGTACCAGATCGTGAATTCCAGGTGCTCGCGAGGGCGGCCGATGAGTGTCTCGAGATCGCTCGTCATGAGCGAGGGCGCCGTCGGTTCCATGCGCCGCCGGGTGTAGAGCGCCTCGAGGAGCGTCAGCCGTCCGATCTGCTCGATCTCGAAGTCGTTCTCCGAATTGGCGCCGCTCGAAACGAGCCGCCAGCGGTCCTGGCGGATCTGATGGTAGGAAACGTCGTACTTGGCGCGCCGCTCGGGGTCACTCAGGATCGTGTACGCCTCGTGAATCTGGTGGAACCGATCCGAGTCGCCGCTTTCCTGGTTGTCGGGATGAAAACGCTGGGCCAGGAGCCGATAGATCCGGTGGATCGTATCGGGCTCCGCGTTCGCGCTGACCTGCAGAATCTCGTAATAATCCGTCTTCCCGGCGTCCGCCATGTCCACCTCGCGGCCTGCTTATCGGCCGTTGGGCCTGAAAAGTTCGGGGTCTGACCCCGGTCTGACCCCGGTCTGACCCGGCGGACCAGGAGAATGTTCGTCGGCTGGAATGATCGTCTCGGTCAGCGCGTCGAGGATGGTGGCATCGTGCACGTAACTCTCGCGATCTCCTCGTTTCCTCGACGGGGCGGCACGAGGGTCACGTTAGATCAGGCCTGCGTCGAACTGCAACACGACGGCTGGCTGAACTGTTCAGCGCACTATCCGGCGACAGCCAGCTTCGGGCGCTGGGCTTCGCGCTTCGGCATTTCAACTTTGGCGGAGATCTGTGAGCCATCAGCCACGATCAACCGTGCAGTATTCAGCTTGCCGTCGACGAGCGCCGTGCTCTTGATGTCGAGACGCTCTTTTGCCTCGACCGTACCTTCGATCGTGCCCGACAGGATGACCGTTCCTGCCTTGATTTCGCCGACGACATGGGACCCGGCGGCAAGCGTGAGGACACGGCCGTTGAGCGTGATGCTCCCTTCAACCCGGCCGGCGACGACCAGATCTTCGCTGCCGGTGATATCGCCTTTGATCACGATCGACTGCCCGTTACTCATTTTTCCTCCAGAGGGACGCCATGTCTCGATTCTACGGAGCGGGGACACTCAAGCGGGACAGTCCCCGGGGACACTCAAGGTTGAGTGTCCCCGGGGTGAAGTGGACCCTCGCGCGGTCAGGCAAAGACCGTTCCCGAGGAATTGCGTGCTTTTCTTGTGCTACCGATCGATTTACAGGTGGGTGGATCCCAATTGTGTGGGTCGATTACAGAATTGACGGTCGGTCTGGCTGAGGTAGATCTCGGGCTCGGGACGCGAAGAGCATTCAGGTCTCGGTCGGGCGACGGGGATTCTCGAGGCTCTTCCGAGCCCCGAGTCCCGAGCCCCGACCCCTACCAGCGCAGAGGATCCGGGAAGAACTCCTCGACGAGCTCCTGGTAGTACGGCATCAACGCTGGCACATCCGGCCTGGGCGAGCCCTTCGAATAGAGGTCGTAGCGATTGAAGGCGCGCACCCACTTCAGCATCGCGCGATCAGTCTCGTTGGTCAGGTGCGTGTACTCGTTTTCCTTGTGCCAGGGATAGAACGAGTGATACCGCAGCATGTAGAGCGCCTCTTCCGGGAGGCGGTCCTTGACGACGTGGTAGACGTATTCGTCGTGGCCCCACGACATGTGCACGTGGTCGAGGCCACAGCCCGGCTCGTAGATACCGTTTTCGGTTTGATACTCGGGAACCGCGCCATCCGCGTTGCCAGCGAAGAGATTGCTATAGACGATCTTCGGCGACCAGCGGCAGCCAACCGGAAACGTGTCGCCAACGACCGCCCACTGCGGCTCCCCGAACAGACAGAGAATCTTCCCCAGATCGTGGACCAGGCCGGTCACGATGAACCACCGCGGCTGATTGGCGGCGCGAATGGCTTCGGCCGTTTGCATCGCGTGCTCAATCTGTGTGAAGTCGATGTCGGGATCACTGTCGTCGACGAGGGTGTTGAGGAAGTCGAGCGCTTCCCAGACGGTCAGTGTTTTGCGGTTGAGCGCCAGGTAGTCGCGCTTCTTCTCGACCACAAACTCGAGCGTCTGATTTGCGTGGTTGAGGGCGTAGAACTCCTCGACGCGCGGCCGCGCGTGCGCGTAGTCCCGGAACTGGTCAATCGGCTTGGGCAGGAGTGGGCTGCCGGTTTCGCGTGGCTGCATGTCTGGCCTCTTCGAACGATTTTAACCCAACGCACCCCGGCGCCGCTCGCGGTTGAATTGAACAGGAGGGCAGGAGTTCAGGAAGTGAGAAATTGCCTTTGTTTTTCTCCTGGTCTCCTGGCCTCCTGTGAGACCCAATCAGCGAGCCCGTTACCCGCGACCTATAAAGGGCATCTTGGTTGCCATCACCGTCATGAACTGGACGTTCGCGTCGAGCGGCAGGCCGGCCATGTAGACGACCGCGCGCGCGACGTGCTGTACGTCCATCAGCGGCTCGACCGCGATCGTGCCGTTGGCCTGCGGCACGCCGCGGGCCATCTTCGCGGCGAGCTCGGTCTCGGCGTTCCCGATGTCGATCTGGCCGCACGCGATATCGTGAGGCCGGCCGTCGAGTGACGTCGACCTCGTCAGGCCGGTGATCGCGTGCTTCGTCGCGGTGTACGGGGCGGATTGAGGTCGCGGCACATAAGCCGAGATGGAGCCGTTGTTGATGATGCGCCCACCCTTCGGCGTCTGCGACTTCATCAGCCTGAATGCCTGTTGGGTGCAGAGGAACGCCCCGGTGAGGTTCGTGTCGACCACCGCCCGCCACTGCTCGACGGTCAGCTCGTCGAGCGGCACACCCGGGGCGCCGACGCCGGCGTTGTTGAAGAGAAGATCGATTCTGCCGAAGGCGTCGATCGTCCTGTCGAAGAGCGCCCGCACCGACTCGGGGTCGGTCACGTCAGTCGGAACCGCCAGCACACGGGAGTTCCCGGAAGGCACCTCCCGAGCTGCCCGTTCGAGATTCTCGGCGCGACGGCCCGCGAGCACGACCGCATACCCTTCACCGGCGAGCGCCAGCGCGACCGCCTTGCCGATGCCGCTGCCCGCGCCGGTCACCACTGCGACTTTCAGACGTTCGGTCATTCGCGCTCTAGCTCCCGGGTCATCATTCATGGATCAGTGGCAGCGCAACCGGAGCGCCGCCACGCTCGGCGGACCGATCGGCTGCGAGACAGACTTCCATCGTTTTCTGGGCATCGAACACGTCGAGTGACGTGTCACGGCCTTCCAGCACACACGTAATCAGCTCGTCCATCTCGGCCTGGAAGGGGTGATGGCTGACGTCAGCGGAGCCTGGCATCGGACATTCGATCCTCACCGCCGGCCGGCCCAGGCCATCGACTGCCGGCACGAGCGTCACGCCAGGAACGGGATTGGCGGCGCGAAGCGCTTCGATGTCGACCGCTCCGTCGAGCGACTGGATCAGCTCCTGCCGCAGCGTGGCGCGATCACCCATCAACTCGACCTGAAAGTTGTACGGCAGCATGAAGTCCGTCGAGCTCGTCACGTGACCGAGGGCCCCCCCGTCGAGCCGCGCGTTCACGAGAATTGATGTCGGCCACTCGTACCCTTCAGTGAAGTGCGTATGAAACGCGCTGACCTCGACGACTTCGCGGCCCGAGCACCAGCGCAGCGCGTCGACGGCATGGCAACCGGCGGCGAGCAGATGGCTTCGGCCGCTCGCGCGCGTGCGTACCCAGCTCCATCCGGGGTACCAATCGGTTACCCGCGACAGGTACTGCGTGCGAGCGAACCGCAGTTCTCCCAGCCATCCCGACGCGCGTAACCAGTGCGCAAACATCAGAAATGGGTTGTAGCGCAGCTCGAAGGACACGATCGAGCGAACCCTGGCGGCACGCACCGCGTCGCGGATGCCGATCAACTCTGGCTCGTCGAGCCCGGTCGGCTTCTCGAGGACGATGTGCTTGCCGGCCCGCGCGGCCGCAATCGCCTGACTGGCGTGAAGATGGTTCGGAGTGGCGATCGAGACAATGTCGACGTCGGATGCCTCGAGCAGGTCCTCGTACCTCGTCGTCAGGCGAGCCTCGGGCAGCGACAGTTCGTGCTTCTCGAGGGTCGCTCGTGCGCGCGCGATGTCCCGGCCGTGCAGCCATGTGACACGAACGTGGGGGTTTTTCTGGAACGCCGCAATGTGCTGGGCTGCGCACCAGCCGATGCCGGACACGGCGACACCCAGTTTTCCGTCACGAGTTGGCACGGCTTAGCCTAGACTAGACGCGCTATGAGCGCAAAACCCACCATCGTCACCGTCATGACCCTCCTCACCCTCACCGTCGCCGCCGCCACGCAGGATGCCGGCTTCACGTCGCTCTTCAATGGAAAGGACCTTACGGGCTGGAAGGTCCCCGCGGGCGATAACGGCCACTGGAAAGTGGTTGACGGCGTCATCGATTACGACGCCGAGAGCGAAGCACCGGCTCAAGACAAGTCGCTGTGGAGCGAGCGGGAATTCGCCAACTTCGTCCTGCGGGTCGATTGGCGCATCAAGAGCACGCCCTACATCAATCCTGCCGTGCCGATCATCCTTCCGAGCGGCCTCCACAAGAAGGACGCGGACGGCAAGGAAATCCGAACCAGCGTGCCGGACTCGGATTCTGGCATCTACCTCCGAGGGCACAGCAAGGCGCAGGTCAACATCTGGGGCTGGCCGATCGGCTCGGGCGAGGTCTATGGGTACCGGATGGACGACAAGCTGCCGCCCGAGGTCCGCGCCGGGGTTACGCCGAAGCGCATCGCCGATCGTGACATCGGCGCGTGGAACACATTCGAGATCACCATGCGCGGTGATCGGCTGACGGTCGTGCTCAACGGCCAGGAAGTCATCAGCAGCGCTCAGCTGCCCGACGTCCCGGCGCGCGGGCCGATCGCCCTGCAGCATCACGGCAGCAAGAAAGGCGGCGTCTGGGTCAGCCCGCCGAGCCTCGTCCAGTTCCGCAACATTTCGATCAAAGAGATGTAACGCGCCCGGGCATGTTCGGTCTTTTCTATCCCTACGGCATCGTCCTGCAGGCGATCGCGATCGCGCATTTCGCCCGCCGCCGGCCGGATACGTACTGGCTCTGGATCATCATCATCGGCGGCGGCCTCGGGGCCGCCGCCTACATCCTCATCGAAGTCATTCCTGATGCGGGTCTCCTCCGCTCGTCGTTTCAGGTCTTTCCGCGCCGCCGGCACATCAAGCAGCTGCAGGCAGCGATCATCGACAACCCGTCGATTGGCAACTACGAGGAGCTCGGCGATCTGTTTCTCGAGGACCAGAAGTTCGCGCAGGCGCGGGAATGCTTCGACAAAGTCATCGCCGCGCAGCCGCAGTCGCCCGATCCGTTCTATCGGCGGGCCCTCGCCGAGCTTGCGCTGGACGACGCACAGGCCGCAGCGGCCGACCTCGAACAGGTCGTCAAGCGCGATCCCAAGTACGACTATCAGCGCGCGGCAGGCCTGCTCGCGCATACGCTCGGCAAGATCGGCCAGCCCGAGCGCGCGCTCGCGCTCTTCGCCGAAACGCTCGAAGTCTCGACGCTGTCTGAAACGCAGTACAACTACGCGGTGCTGCTCGCCGACCAGGGCAGGAAGGCCGAGGCGCGGGAGTGGGCGGACAAAGTCCTTCGCAAGAAGCTGACGATGCCGAGCTATTTGCGCCGGCGGGAGCGGCCGTGGTTCCGGAAAGCCGCGGCACTGATCAAGCGCCTCTAGTCGAGTCAGGTCCGGCTTCAGCCGGACCGTCTCTATCCGACATCGACCCAATTCAGCGTTCGCTCGACGGCCTTCTGCCAACCTCGGTAGGTTGTCTGGCGCTGGTCCTCTGTCCAGCGCGGTTCCCAGCGGCGATCGGCCTTCCAGTTCTGGCGCAGATCTTCCAGGTCCTTCCAGAACCCGGTCGCGAGGCCGGCGGCGTAGGCCGCGCCCAGCGCGGTCGTCTCTGCAACCACCGGCCGCACGACGGGCACGCCCAGGACGTCCGCCTGGAGTTGCATCAACATGTCGTTGACCGTCGCGCCGCCGTCGACTTTCAACAGCTCCAGTCGCACACCGGAATCGTCTACCATCGCGTCGAGCACGGCACGCGTTTGAAAACATATTGACTCGAGCGTGGCGCGAGCGAGGTGTCCGCGGTTGTGAAATCTCGACAACCCGACGATGGCGCCGCGGGCATCGGAGCGCCAGTACGGGGCGAAGAGTCCCGAGAACGCCGGCACGAAATACGCGCCGCCGGTGTCGTCGACGCTCGCGGCTAGCGCCTCGATCTCTGACGCCGACTTGATGATGCCGAGCTGATCGCGCAGCCATTGAACGGCCGAGCCCGTCACCGCAATCGATCCTTCGAGCGCGTAGATCGCGTCGTGGTCGCCCAGTTTGTAACAGACCGTCGTCAGGAGCCCCGCTTTCGACGGCACCACCTGTTTCCCGGTGTTGAGCAACATGAAGTTGCCGGTGCCGTAGGTGTTCTTCGCTTCGCCGGGCCGCGTGCACACCTGACCAACCGTCGCCGCCTGCTGATCGCCCAGATCGCCGCAGACCGGCACTTCCCCACCAACCGGTCCATTTTGCCGCGTCATTCCATAGGAACGCCGATCGGACGACGGGCGAATCTCGGGAAGCGAGTTTCGGGGAATGCCGAAGAAGCCGAGCAGCTCGTCGTCCCACGCCAGCGTCCGAAGGTCCATCAGCATCGTGCGGCTGGCGTTCGTGACGTCCGTGATATGCGCACCACCGTCGACGCCGCCGGTCAGGTTCCAGATCACCCAGCTGTCAATCGTGCCGAAGACCGCCTCGCCGCGCGCCGCAGCGGCGCGGACGCCGTCAACGTTATCCAGAATCCACTGGAACTTGGCACCTGAAAAGTAGGTGGCCGGCGGGAGCCCGGTGCGCTCACGCACGATCCGTCCCGCCGGCGTACGATCGAGCGCGCTGACGATGCGATCGGTGCGCGTATCCTGCCAGACGATCGCGTTGTACCAAGGCCGGCCGGTCTTCGGATTCCAGACGACCGTCGTCTCGCGCTGATTTGTGACGCCGATCGCCGTTAGATCGCGCGCCGAAAGATTGGCGTGGCGGAGCGCGCTCGCGATGACGGTGTTCGTGCGCTCCGCGATCTCGAGTGGATCGTGCTCGACCCATCCCGGCTGCGTCATGATCTGCTCGTGCTCGAGCTGATGGCGGGCAATCTCGTTACCGCCCGCGTCGAACACCATGAACCGCGTGCTGGTCGTCCCCTGGTCGAGTGCCCCGACATACTGAGTCATAAGTGATGATCCGTGTGAACAGTTGTGCGTTGTGTCACAAGAAAACAGGAGACCAAGAGAGCAGGAGTAGTTCGTCTCACGAACTCAGGTCTCCTGAGCTCTTGGACTCCTGTGGAGAAGTAAACGCGATAGAAGCTATCTCACAAACCCCGATCCGTGTGGTCCGTGTAATCCGTGGCTGTAGTATTGTCGGCGTAATCCGTGGCTCCAGTGTTTGTCCGTTGTAATCCGTGGCTCTCTAGAAGCCGACAGCCCGAAACAACATCGCACCGACGACGCCGCCAATCAGTGGTCCGACGATCGGAATCCACGCGTAGCTCCAATCCGAGTCGCGCTTGCCGGCGATTGGCAGCACCGCGTGCGCGAGCCGGGGCCCGAAGTCTCGGGCCGGGTTAATCGCATAGCCTGTCGGTCCGCCGAGCGAAAGTCCGATTCCGAGCACGAGGATCCCGACGAGCAGCGGCTGGAGGGCACCCGTGAACACGACTGACAGATCGATGGCACCCGGGCGGGCCAGCGTCTGCGCATTCTCGGCGATCGCCAGCACGCCAAAAACCAGCACCGCGGTACCGATGACTTCGGTGACGACGTTGGCAGCGGAATTCCGGATTGCGGGGCCAGTCGCAAAGACACCGAGCTTGGCATCCTTGTCGGACGTCACGGCCCAGTGCGGCAGATATGCCACCCAGACCAGGGCTGCGCCCACGAAGGCCCCTACGAGTTGAGCGGCGACGTAGCCGGGTACGTCCGCCCATGGGAAACTGCCAATGCTGGCAAGTCCAACCGTGACCGCAGGGTTGAGGTGCGCGCCGCTGATCCGGCCGACCGCGTAGACCGCAAGCGCGACCGCCACGCCCCACCCCAGAGTGATCACGATCCACCCCGAGTTCTGGCCCTTGGACCGGGCCAGCAGCACGTTGGCGACCACCCCGTCTCCAAGCAGCACGAGCAGCATCGTGCCTATCGCTTCTGCGGCTATCTTCTCCATGCGCCCTCCAGACAGCGAGCCAGACAGGCGCGCACCAATGGAGCGCGGATCCGCCCGGGTCGACCGGAGGGTGACTTTAGCAGGTCGTCGGGGATGTCGGCCAGTGGAGAGTCAGTGGCTGGTCTCGGGGCGGTCGGCGTCGCGCAGCCTGGCTTCGAGCTCGTGGCAACGTGCCACGGTCGCCTGGAGCACCTGGCGCCCCTCGATCTCGTGCATCACGCATCCGGCCAGCTCCTGCAGCATCTCGATGTCGTCGAAGCTCCAGGTGCGGGGACGGCTGTCGATCACGCAGAAGCTGCCTACGGCATGACCGTCGCTCGTGATCAGCGGGATGCCGGCATAGGCGACGATTCCCATCTCTTCGACCGCGGGATTGAGCTTGACGAGCGGGTTCGTGCGCGCATTTTCAACAATCAGCGGCTTGCCTGTGGCAACGACGTGCTGGCAGAAGGAGTGCGACACGGGTGTCTCTCGCTTCGAGGCAATCTCTTCGGGAAGACCGATGCAGCTCTTGAAGTACTGTCGGTCCCGGTCGACGAGCGATACGAGGCCGACCGGCGTGCGCAGGATCCGGCAGGCGACGCGTGTCAGCCGGTCGAAGGCCGCCTCAGGCGGCGTGTCGAGAAGGCCGAGCCGGTGCAGCGCGGAGACGCGGGCGACGTTCCGGACAATGGAGAGAAGCTCGGCTGGCATGGCAAATCTCCTGCGGCCAAGACTATCATAGGCGCCGCCGATGAAAGACGGAGCGATCGAGGGCGCGTCCAGAACTCGCCGCGCCTCGGCGGTCGCGGTCCTGTTCGTCGCGCTCACGGTTTTCCTCACCTACCCCCTCGCCTTCCGCGCCGGAAGCGCGGTCGTCGGCGCAGATCCCGATACTGAGCTCTTTATCTGGACGCTCGCCTGGGACACGCACGCTTTCACGACGCGGCCGCTCGCCATCTTCGACGCGAACATCTTCTATCCCTACGGAAACACGCTCGCCTACTCGGAGAACCTGATTGGCAGCGGACTCATTGCCGCGCCTGTTCTCTGGATCACCGGTAATCCGGTACTCGCGCTCAATCTCGTCACGCTTCTCTCGATTGTGCTCTGCGGCTTCGGAGCGTTCGCGCTGGCACGGCAGGTCGGCGCTGGCTACCCTGCCGCCATCGTCGCGGGCGTCGTGTTTGCATTTGCGCCCTCTCGTTTCTTCCGCATCTCTCAGCTTCACCTGACGGCCGTGCAGTGGATTCCGTTCGCCTTGGCGTCGCTCCACGCCTACGTCGACACCGGCCGGCCGCGCGACCTGCGGCTCGCTGCCGTATTCTTCACGCTCCAGGCGCTGACGAGCGGCCACGGCGCTGTATTCCTGATTGTTGCGACGCTCGCCTTTCTCGCCTATCGGTTGGCCACAGGCGACTCCCTCGACCTCGCCAGGCGTGTGCGCGACCTCAGCTGGATGGGGATTCTTGCTCTTCTTCCAGCTGTTCTCGTCGTCTTTCCGTATCGTGACGTGCAGGCTGAGATGGGCCTGCGGCGCGGGCTCGGGAACTGGGCGCCGACCGCGCAGAGCTTTCTTGCATCACCCACCCACGTGCAGACCTGGCTCACCTCACTCGTGCCCGGATGGCGAATCAACGACCGAGCGAGCGCGATTCTCTTCCCTGGTTTCCTGCCGGTCATGCTCGCGTGCCTGGCATTCCTACGAAGGTCGAGCAGGACGACGACTGGCCGCGATCCGGCGATCTTTTACGCATTCCTCACCCTCATCGCGCTTCTCCTGGCATCCGGCCCGCCCTTTGGGATGTGGCCGTTGGTGTATTGGCTGCCGGGCATGAACTTCATCCGCGTGCCGTCGCGATTCATGATTCTGGCGACGCTCGGGATCGCCGTGCTCGCTGGGCTGGGCTTCGATCGCGCCGCCACGTTGTTTTCTCACCGTCGTCAAGGGCTCGTCGCGGTCATTGCAATGACCCTGCTCGTCATCGAGTTCACGGCCATTCCGTTCGGCTTGGACCCGTACCAGCTGAAGCACCCTGCCGCTGACCGATGGCTCAACGGACAGCCCAAGCCGTTCAGCGTCGCAGAAGTTCCTGTCGTGCTGAACGAGCGGTATCAGACCGCCTACATGCTGCACTCGACAGCGCACTGGCAGAGGACCGTGCATGGTTATAGCGGCATGCGCCCGCCGTTGCACGAGCGGCTGAACCGAGAGCTCACGCGCTTCCCGGACAAGGCCAGCCTCGAGAGCCTCGCCGAACTCCACGTCACGTATGTCGTCGTTCACATTGGTGAATACGCGCCGGGCGAATGGCCGGCCACCGAGGAACGACTCCGGCAATACGATGCCTGGCTGAAACTGGAATACCAGGACCGCGAGGCGCGCGTCTACTCACTGCGAGACCCAGCCGCCCAGCGGAACCGCTGACGGCGGCAGGTAAATGGTGGAGGCCCTTCTCTTAGAGCCACCCCGATCGGCGGAAGCCCAAGAACAGCGCCGCGCAGGCGCCCAGCATGATCGCCATAGTCAGCGGATAGCCGAACTGCCAGTGCAGCTCGGGCATGGCGTCGAAGTTCATCCCGTAAATGCCGGCAATCATTGTCGGCACGGCGATGATCGCGGCCCAGGCGGCGAGGCGCTTGGTGTGCTCGGTCTGCGACACTGAAATCAGCGACAAATTGGCCTCGAGCGCCGTCGTCAGCAACTCTCTGAGGTTGTCGATCATTTCGTTCATTCGGACGACGTGGTCGTAGACGTCGCGAAAGTACGGCCGCGTGTCTTCCGGAATCAGGCTGATGTCGTAGCGCATCAGCCGGTTGCAGACGTCGACGAGCGGCGACACCGCGCGCTTGAGGGCGAGCAGGTCGCGTTTGAGGCGATAGATGCGCGCGGTCGTTTCTCGATCGAAGCGCTCTCCGAAAATCTCTTCCTCGAGCGCTTCCAGCTGCTCCTCGAGCGCTTCGACGATCGGCAGGTACTGATCGACGATGAAGTCCATGAGCGCGTAGAGGACGAACCCCGGTCCCTTGTTGAGGAGCTGCGGGGCCGCCTCGCAGCGCGCGCGCAGGCCGACGTGCGACTTGAGCGAGCCGTGCCGAACCGAGATGATGTAGCGGTCGCCGACAAAGACGTGCGTTTCGCCGAACTCCAGGCCGATGCCGCCGGGCAGGAGCTGGGCGGTTCGCAGCACGACGAAGAGCGAGCCTTCGTACAGCTCGAGCTTTGGGCGTTGATGCGCCGACAGGGCGTCTTCGATAGCGAGATCGTGCAGGCCGAATTCGCGTTGCACCTCGCGGAGGACTTCTTCGCGGGGCTCATTCAGGCCAATCCAGACAAACCGGTCGGAGTGCCCGAGCGCCTCGTGGATGTCGCAGATGGGCAGGTCGGCGACGCGCTGGCCGCCAGCGTAGGCCGCGCAGTTGATGACCCCGGTCGTGCTCACGTCGTCGCGGACGTCAGCGGTCGTGCGCATCATGCGCCCGACATTATGGCAGGTTCAGACGAATGAGATTGGATCAGGGGCGCAGAGTGCGAACGGCGCTCTGCAGATCGGCCGAACGGTAGAGGTTGAGGGTCGCGCTAGTGAGGAATGCAAACGCCAGCAGGTCTGCCGCGACGATATCGCCGCCCATTCGAGCGACGACTGATGCTATGGCGAGCAGGAGCCTTACCACGCCGAGTCTCATCAAAAGACCTCCGCGGGAAGGCGTGTACGCAACGACACTGCCGCGCGCCAAATTACAAAAATATTCGCTGAATTGTTAATGTTTTGCCCCCGATTACGACATCGTCAGCGACAAGAGTTCACTCTGAGGATGACTAAAAGCCCTTCACGCTTTGACACTGATTAGTGAAATTGCTGAGTGCTGTGTGGACTCTGCGCCGTCGCTTCGATAGCCTTGACCAAAGAATCGCGCGATCAACTCACCGACAACGATCGCCGCACCTTCGAATCGCATGCTCCGCCGCATCCTCTGCAGCTCGCGCGCTCGCGTCTCGCGCCCCGTCGTGGCCACCGTGGTCGTCGTGGTCCTCGTGGCCGTCGTGGCCGTCGTGACAGTGACCGCATCAGGGTTGATTGCCGCCGGTGTGGAAACGGCGCCAGGCGCGGCGCAGGCGGGTGGAACGACCGCCATCAGACGCATCACGATCGCGACACGCGGGCCAGCCGTAGTCGTGACAATTGAAGGAAGCGGCAACCTGCCACTCCCGACGGCGGGATTCGCTGATGAACCGCCTCGAATCTTTTTCGATTTTCCCGGGGTGACGCTGGCGGCGCCCCGGATGACCAGTAGTCCAGATCCCCGCATCCGGCGCGTCCGCGCCGCGGTTCATAGCGCGGCGCCCCTCGTCACTCGCGTAGTCTTCGATCTCGTGGCGGCCGAGGCCTACCGCGTGGAGCAGGCGACAGGGCGTATCACCGTGATTCTCGAGGGACCGGAGGTGGCGGCGGCAATTCCGCCGGTGCCGCCGCTGCCCGAGCGCCCGCCGGCACCCGCCGCGGCACGGGAGTCGCGGGAACCTATGAATCCCGCGGCTGCGCCGACAGTACCTCCGCTCCCGTCGCCATCGCCTTCGCCGGCTGCGGCGGCGGCGCCGCCTCAGCCCGTAGCGAACCTGCCGGCGAGACCGAAAACACCGCCGCCGCCCGCATCGCGGTCAGCGCCGGGCGAGGCCCCGTCAGCGCTGCCCGCTCGGGATTTGGACCGGTATAAACGCCAGGTCGCCCCGACGTTGGACCGGCTGCGCCTTCAGCAGCCGTTGTTGGTATCGCTTGAAGGGTCGGAGCCGCAGACCGTGGACCGCGTACAGCTTGCGGCGGAAGAGTTCGAGAGGCTCCGGCAGGAACTAGTCGCAATCAAGTCGCCCCCGGAGAGCCTGCGGTCACAGCACGACATGCTGTTCCAGTCGACGACGTTGGCGCTGATGGCGATGAGGCTGACGCTCGAGGCCGTGCGCACGTCCGACCCTGCAACGCTACGCAACGCCGCGTCGGCGGCCGCCGGCGCGACGCTGCTGCTCGATCGGGCGTGCGCGGATCTCGGGTGCCCCGATTCCAGATAGGTCGACTTCGTTCGTTACTCCGAGCCGGTGACCGCGACGATTCGCAAACCCCTTGGCGCCACCGGCGCACTGCCGGTGGGCACGCCCTGCGTAATCGTGAAGGATTGCGTCCCGATGCTGATCAATCCGACCCTGGATGTCCCAGTCGCATTGGCCGACACCGTGTAACTCACCGACCCTGACGCGGTGCCGGTCCCGCTGACGCTGATCCATGTCTGATTGGTCGTTGCCGTCCACGGACAGCCGCTGGAGGTGCCAACCGTGATGCTGCCCGTGCCGCCCTCCCCGCCGATCGTCCGGTTCGCAGGCGTCAGCACGTAGCTGCAGGTGTTCCCCGCCTGCGTCACCGCGAACGTCCGGCCTGCGATCGTGAGGCTGCCGAGGCGCTGCGACGTCGCCGTGCTCGGCGCCACCGTGAAATTGACCTGACCACTGGTCGTGCCCTCAGCTCCAGAGGTCACGGTGATCCACGACGTGTTGGTCGCCGCCGTCCATGCGCACCCATCAGAGGTCGTTACCGTCGCTGATCCGTTGGCGCCTGCGAACGGCGCCTGCATGGTCGTGGGAGAAACCGTGAACGTGCACGACGCGGCATTCTGCGTCACGGTGAACGTCTTGCCGGCAACCGTCAGCGTCCCGGGGCGAGCCGACGTATTGGGGTTGGCAGCCACACTGAAGCCAACCGATCCGTTGCCGCTGCCGTTCGCGCCACTCGTCACCGTGATCCAGCTGTTGTGGCTGACTGCCGTCCACGCGCAGCCTGCGCCGGCGGTCACGGTCGTCGAGCCCGTGTCGCCGCCGGAACCAACCGACAAGCTATTCGATGAAATCGCGAACGTGCAGGGCGCCGCGGCCTGCGTCACGGTGAACGTCTTGCCGGCAACCGTCAGCGTCCCGGGGCGAGCCGACGTATTGGGGTTGGCGGCCACACTGAAGCCAACCGATCCGTCGCCGCTGCCGTTCGCGCCGCTCGTCACCGTGATCCAGCTGACGTTACTGGCCGCCGTCCAGGCGCAGCCCGCGCCGGCGGTCACGGTCGTCGAGCCCGTGTCGCCGCCGGAACCAACCGACAAGCTATTCGATGAAATCGCGAACGTGCAGGGCGCCGCGGCCTGCGTCACGGTGAACGTCTTGCCGGCAACCGTCAGCGTCCCGGGGCGAGCCGACGTATTGGGGTTGGCGGCCACACTGAAGCCAACCGATCCGTTGCCGCTGCCGTTCGCGCCGCTCGTCACCGTGATCCAGCTGACGTTGCTGGCCGCCGTCCACGCGCAGCCTGCGCCGGCGGTCACGGTCGTCGAGCCCGTGTCGCCCGCTGCAACCACCGACAAGCTATTCGATGAAATCGCGAACGTGCATCCGGCCGCGGCCTGCGTCACGGTGAACGTCTGGCCGGCAACCGTCAGCGTCCCGGGGCGAGCCGACGTATTGGGGTTGGCAGCCACATTGAAGCCAACCGATCCGTTGCCGCTGCCGTTCGCGCCGCTCGTCACCGTGATCCAGCTGACGTTACTGGCCGCCGTCCAGGCGCAGCCCGCGCCGGCGGTCACGCCCACGCTGCCCGGCTCGGCGCCGGAACCAACCGACAAGCTATTCGATGAAATCGCGAACGTGCAGGGCGCCGCGGCCTGCGTCACGGTGAACGTCTGGCCGGCAATCGTCAGCGTCCCGGGGCGAGCCGACGTATTGGGGTTGGCGGCCACACTGAAGCCAACCGATCCGTTGCCGCTGCCGTTCGCGCCGCTCGTCACCGTGATCCAGCTGACGTTACTGGCCGCCGTCCACGCGCAGCCTGCGCCGGCGGTCACGGTCGTCGAGCCCGTGTCGCCCGCTGCAACCACCGACAAGCTATTCGATGAAATCGCGAACGTGCATCCGGCCGCGGCCTGCGTCACGGTGAACGTCTGGCCGGCAACCGTCAGCGTCCCGGTGCGCAGCCGACGTATTGGGGTTGGCAGCCACTGAAGCCAACCGATCCGTTGCCGCTGCCGTTCGCGCCGCTCGTCACCGTGATCCAGCTGACGTTACTGGCCGCCGTCCAGGCGCAGCCGCGCCGGCGGTCACGCCCACGCTGCCCGGCTCGGCGCCGGAACCAACCGACAAGCTATTCGATGAAATCGCGAACGTGCAGGGCGCCGCGGCCTGCGTCACGGTGAACGTCTGGCCGGCAATCGTCAGCGTCCCGGGGCGAGCCGACGTATTCGGGTTGGCAGCCACACTGAAGCCAACCGATCCGTTGCCGCTGCCGCTCGCGCCGCTCGTCACCGTGATCCAGCTGTCGTTACTGGCCGCCGTCCACGCGCAGCCTGCGGCGGCGGTCACGGTCGTCGAGCCCGTGTCGCCCGCTGCAACCACCGACAAGCTATTCGATGAAATCGCGAACGTGCAGGGCGCCGCGGCCTGCGTCACGGTGAACGTCTTGCCGGCAATCGTCAGCGTCCCGGGGCGAGCCGACGTATTGGGGTTGGCAGTCACACTGAAGCCAACCGAGCCGTTGCCGCTGCCGCTCGCGCCGCTCGTCACCGTGATCCAGCTGACGTTGCTGGCCGCCGTCCACGCGCAGCCGGCGCCGGCGGTCACGGTCGTCGAGCCCGTGTCGCCCGCTGCAACCACCGACAAGCTATTCGATGAAATCGCGAACGTGCAGGGCGCCGCGGCCTGCGTCACGGTGAACGTCTGGCCGGCAACCGTCAGCGTCCCAGGGCGAGCCGACGTATTGGGGTTGGCAGCCACGTTGAAGCCAACCGATCCGTTGCCGCTGCCGCTCGCGCCGCTCGTCACCGTGATCCAGCTGACGTTGCTGGCCGCCGTCCACGCGCAGCCTGCGCCGGCGGTCACGGTCGTCGAGCCCGTGTCGCCCGCTGCAACCACCGACTGCCCGGTCGGGTTGATCGACGGCGCGCACGCTGGCGGGAACGAAAACCCGTTCGACAGGGAGCTGGCGGTTGAACCGCCGGGACCAACCGCCGTCACTCGCGCCTCGAACACCACACCGGGAGTTGGTACCGTGTGCAAGAGCGGCAGAAAATCAACGCGGATGACGCCGCCGCTCGGCGCAGGCTTTCCGAGGTCCATGGTGTCGAACGGAGCCGACGACCCGGCGACGTAAACGGACAAATCGTACCGCTCCACGAGCGGTCTGCCGTCACTGGCGTTCGTATTGTGATCGGCAGATGGCGTGAACTCGACGAAGCGGGGGTCGACGACGGTTTGCGCCGACAACACGGCAGCTGACGCGACGACCAGGACAAGGATGAACGCGTGGTGCGCCACGCGAAGGCAGCGGTCTCCGATCATGAAGGATCCTCGGGCTGAGCGGTAGACGGGGAGCAGTCATGAGCGGGAGCCGCGGGCCGCAGTGCAGAATCCGGGCCGCAGATCCGAATGGTGCTAAGTGATTGACCCGCTTACGTCTGAAGGTCGAGGAAGATCCGGGCGCACCCGCATCCGCACAGCAGCTTTGTGCTGCCGCGCGCAGTTTTGTCGCCCGGATCGTATTGCTGGGCTGTGATGTGCGGTGCGGTGCTGGAGGAGGGCGGAAATCCGCGTCGGCAGGCGATCTACGGGAGGCCGGCTATCAGAGCCTCGCTGATCAGATGGAGAGCGTGTGAAAAATCGGTAAACCAGATCCCGGCGGCAAGGGCGAGGCTCGCGGTGGTGCCAAGCCGCAACATCCAGCCGCGGGCGGCCGAAGGCAACGCCGAATCCGCGACCAGGCGTCGCACGCGCACCTCGAGCAGGGTCGGAACATGAAACGCGCTGAAGGCCGGTGATGCCGGTCGAAGCCCGCCAACCCGTTCGAGACGGGCGACTTTCACGAGCGCCGAGGCGAGCGCGATTGCCCGGGCGCCGTCACCCCTGACGGCGTGCGCATCAGCCTCGCATTCTGATTCGGCCCGCCACTGCTGCTCGAGCCGCCGCGCCACTGATGTCCAGCCAAAAAGGTCGGGCGCGCAGCACATCGCGAAGCGCTTGAGATTGTCGTTCGATCGGCGGTGCGCGATCTCGTGGGCGATGGCGAGATCCAGTTCTGCCGGCGTCAGTGCCGCCAGGGCCTCCGATCCGATGAAGATCTTCGGCTGCCAGATGCCGGCAAGCGAGATACCCCGCAAGCCTTTCAGCTCGAGTACATCGAGGTCGAAACAATCAGGGTTCACCTGCCTGGCTCCGCGCCGCGCGATCTCCTCAAAGCGATGACCCGCCACTACCGCGCGAACCGCGCGCCAGCCGGCGTGCAGGACGATCAAGAGTCCCAACGTCGCCGTACCGGCGAGGACGACGCCGAACGATTCTTCGGCGTCAAGCGGCTCGAAGCGCCAATGCGCTGGAAGGAATACGGCGAGGACAAAGAGCGAGGAAGCGACGGCCGGCAGGAGCCGGATCGCGAGCAGAAGCTGAACCGATTGACGTTTGGGCGCTCGCGTGACCATCGAACGCCCGATGAGCCAGGCGAGGAGCGACGCCACGGCGTTAGTCGCCGCGAACCACATCAGCCCCAGAAGCACGCTCGACAAGAGCAAGGTCACCGCCCCGCAGTCCTCGTCATTTTTTCCTCAGACGCTCGCGCTTGTCGCGAACGAGCCGTTCGAGATCGTCGAGAAGCGCGTCGTCACAGTCGCCTACCGCGTCTACGAGGTTGGAAAGGAACGGCCTGGTCGCCTGAGGGCCGCCCGACAGCATCCCGTTGAGGAGCCCCGTCGACATCCTCGTCTCGAGCTCGTGCCGCTTGATGGCCGGGCTGTAGAGAAACGCGCGCCCGTCGCGCCGGCGCTGCACGAGGTCCTTCTTATAGAGACGATCGAGGGTCGTCATGACGGTCGTGTAGGCCACGGGGCTCGAGAGCTCGGCCTGCACCTCTCGGACCGTGAGCTCTCCGCCGCGCCACATGCTCCACATGGTGTCCATCACGGCGCGTTCGAGCGGCCCGAGGGCGGCCTGGAGCGGATCCTTGGTGCCGCGGAGCCAGGTGCCGCGAAACCCTTTCGTCATTACCGGAGTATTGCACAGTCACGCGGACATGTCAGACTGCCAGACCGCGCGGCCGACAAAAAATGGGCCCAGTCGATCGAGGTAGAGCGAGGTCTGCTGGGTCTTGCGCATGACCTGGACCAGGGCCGAGAGCGGGAAGAGCTCCTTGCCGATGAGGCCGATGACAAAGTCGTTGTCGTCGCGGTCGAGCCCGTGACACGCGAGGCGAACGTCGTGCGCGAAGTCGGCGGCGCCGAAGGTCATGCCGAGCGCGCCATGCTCCGCGAGGATCGTGCGCTGCTCCTCCGGCGTCAATTGCGAGAACCTGCCGCTTCGGCGCAGGGGGTACCACGTCGCCCACCGCCAGGCCGGATTGAGCACGGTCCGCCGCGGCCGCACGATGAGCGTTTCGTGAAGATCGGGTTCGTATCCGAGCGAATAGGTCCGCCCGAACATCGTGTAGTCCGGCTTCGGCGTCAGCGACTCGAATGGCGGCTGCGCGAGCAGCGGCCGGACCACGTCCACGAAGTGGTTCGGATCGTCGGCAACCGTCAGGACCGCGATGCCGAGGGGATCGTTGAGGTCCTCGTAGACCGCGCCAGTCACGGCTGCGCTCGCCAGTCGGCGCGTGACGACCCCGACGTCGCGGCAGCCGCCAAACGCCAGCAGTTGCATGAACAGCCGGTCGTCGGAGCGCTGCGGCGCGCCGTTCTTGAGAGCGCCGCGTTCGCTGAGGTCCGGCGGCTCGAGGCGGGCGCGGCCCTTCGGAACGTCGGCCCGACCGGTGTCGGCGCTTGTTGCTGGATCGACCACAGTCGGCGGCCCTGACCGGTCTGTCGAAGGATCGGAAGTCACGATGTTGGCGGAGCCTGGTGCGAACGGGTGTGGAACCCCGCGGCTTCGAGCTCGCGGCGAACGTCAGCGAAAAGCGGTGACGCGCCGGCTGGCACGGGCAGCCCGCCGCGCGTCAGCAGCCGGTCGACGTTGAACATGCGGAAGCGGATACCTTCGATATGAAAGGCGCCGATCGCGCGAGCCAGGGCTTCGCACTCGTCGACGACTGGTTGGAAGATCTCATGGCTTGGATCGGCGCGCAGCATCGCGATCAGGGCCTCGACCTGCGCTCTTGCGCTCGAACGGTGATCGGTGGTCATCTCGAACTCCAGACTATTCGCCCGCCCACCAGATCGTCAAGAACGGCAGCTCGGGGCTCGGGGCTCGGAAGACATCCTGATCAGACATCGAGCGACGGTCGATGAGATCAGACGCTCTTCGAACCCCGAACCTCGAGCCCCGAGCCCCGTGACTGCCACTCTTCGAGACTAATCCCAGAGCCAGGCCGCGCCGCGGACGCCGCTCGAGTCGCCGTGGACGGCGCGCACGAGCCGCGTGACGATCGCGTCGGAGAAAACAAACTCGGTCCACAAGCGCGGCACCCGCTCATAGAGCCGGGCAATATTCGAGACGCCCCCACCGAGCACGATCGCGTCAGGGTCGAAGACGTTGACGACTGACGCGAGCCCACGCGCGAGACGCCGCTCGTAGGTCGCGACCGACTCGCGCGCATCCGCGTCACCCTCAGCCGCCGCCGCCACGATCTCCACGGCGTCGAGCTCGCGGCCGGTGCGGCCCTGGTGATCCCGCGCGAGTCCGGGCCCCGAGAGGAGCGTCTCAATGCACCCGGTGCGGCCGCAGTAGCAGGGTGGACCTGGCCACTCTCCCGCTTCAGGCCAGGGCATTGGGTTATGTCCCCACTCTCCCGCGATCGCATTCGCGCCCGTCACCACGCGCCCGTGCACAACCAGGCCACCGCCAACGCCTGTGCCGAGAATCACGCCAAAGACCACCGGGAGTCCCGCCGCCGCGCCATCGGTGGCCTCGGACAGCGCGAAGCAATTGGCGTCGTTCGCCAGCCGCACCGGACGGCCCAGCCGGTCGGCCAGATCCTCCGACAGCGGACGCCCGTTCAACCAGGTCGAGTTGGCGTTCTTGACGAGGCCGGTGGCGGGCGACACGACGCCGGGCATGCCAACACCGACGGTTGAGGAGCCGACCACGGACTCCCCCAGCGCGACGAGGGACGCAACGGCTTCGACGGTCGCGACATAGTTACCTCGGGGTGTCGGCACGCGGTGGCGGAACCGCTCTTGACCATCGGCGTCAAGCGCGATCGCTTCGATCTTGGTCCCGCCGAGATCTATGCCGATGCGCACCGGAGCCCGGCCCCACGATCTGACGGAACGTCAGCGTCGAAAATGGCGCGCATGATGTCGTCAAGCGGCGACAGCGTCGAGATCTCGCGCACGTCGCGCGATCCATCGGGCGACGGACGACCGGAGCGGTTGAACCAGATCGCCCGAATCCCGGCAGCGCGCGCGCCCTCGATATCGGCGGCCCACGAGTCGCCCACCATCACCGCGTCGCACGCCTGACACGCAACCGCCTCGAGTGCTTGCCGGAAAATCGCCGGGTGAGGCTTGGAGACACCGGCGACTTCCGACACAACGAGCGCATCTATATAGGAATCGAACCCGCAGAGAGTGATCTTGGCCCGCTGCTCGTCGAGCAGGTTGTTTGTCACGATGGCAATGCGGACGCGCGGCTTGAGGGCGGCGAGAACGGCGAGCGCCCCTTCGACAGGCCGCCTCGCCGCGAGATAGGCCGCTCGGTATGCGGCCGCCGTTCGTCGCACGCGATCGGCATCCTCGTTCGCGCCCGACGCGACAAACAGTCTCCGGAACCGTTCCTCCCTGGCGTCGTCTATGGTTCGAGCGCCGGTCAGCACGTCGACGTGGAGCTCCTCGAGCGCCCGCGCGTGCGCCTGCTCGAACACCTCGAAGGGCCAAAGTGTGAATGTGTTGTGCGACCGGTGCACACTGCCCAACGCCGCTCGCGCCGCCTGCTCGTGATCGAACAGCGTGTCGTCGAGATCGAACAGGACGGCGTTCACGGTGTGTCGGTGTTGCACATGTCCACCATGCCCATTATAGAAACAGCGTCTCTTGGCTGCATGGTAAACTGAGATGGTGTCTTCGCCCTCAGTGATCATTGCGGCCCTCAACCTCACGCCGTCGCTCTGTGAGCGTCTGGCAGACGAGGGAGAGCTTCTGACGTTTGCCGATACGGAGCCGATTCAGGCGCTCCAGACGATCCTCGAACAGCACCCGAGGTTGATCGTCCTCGAACGTCTGTTCGCGGCCACGCCACGCGGCGCGGCGCTGATCAACCGAATCAAAACCGACCCGCAGGTATCGCAGGCCGAAATCCGCGTGATGTCGCACACCGGCGACTACACGCGCGTCGTCTCGCGCGGCGCGGTGGCCGAACCAGCGGTGGTCGCACCCCCCGTATATGCCGGTTCCACCGAATCGCGCGAGTATGAGAGCGGCGTGCAGGCAACCCTTGACGAGACGCCGCGCCAGCTCGATTGGCATGGCACGCGGCGGGCGGCGCGGTTCAGGATTCGCCAGGGGGTCGAGATTCAGCTCGATGGGAACCCAGCGAGCCTGGTCGACCTCTCGGTGATGGGAGCGCAGGTCATCTCGGCAACGATTCTGCGCCCCAACCAGCGCGTCAGGATCAGCGTCCCGACCGACGACTTCGTGATGCGATTCCGGGGCGCGGTCGCGTGGGCCAAGTTCGAACTGCCGCGACCAGCCGAGTCGCCGCGCTATCGAGCCGGCGTCGAGTTCGCCGACGCCGACGCGGCCGCGATGGACGAGTACCTGCTCGAAATTCAAGTTGTAGACCTTCGCAGACGCGCTCCGCCGCTCAGCGAATCGCCAGCGCCGGACTCAGCACGCCCTCCCGCAGAATCGTCTCCTCGCGCCCGGAGCCTGTGGACACAATCGCCGCCGGCACCCCAGTGATCTCCTCGAGCCGCGCGACATACGCGCGCGCTTCGCGCGGCAGCTCGTCGTAACTTCGTCGGCCCTGCGTCGGCGTTGACCACCCGGGGAGCGTTTCGTAGACAGGCTCGCAGGCCGCGAGTTGCGCCGTGTCGCCCGGCATCTCGGTCAGCGTCGCGCCGTTGCATCGATACGCCGTGCACACCTGCAGCTCAGGCAAGTCATCGAGCACATCGAGCTTGGTCAGCGCGAGCGCATCGAGACCGTTGACGCGCACCGCATAGCGAACCGCCACGGCGTCGTACCACCCGCATCGGCGCGGCCGTCCGGTGACGGCGCCGAACTCCTTGCCGGTCTCGCGAAGGCGATCGCCAATCGCGCCGGTCAGCTCGGTTGGTAACGGACCTTCGCCAACGCGCGTTGTATAGGCCTTGGCGACGCCGAGCACGGTATCGATCGCGCGAGGTCCCACACCCAGACCGGTGCAGACGCCACCGATCGTCGCGTTCGACGAGGTGACGTAGGGATAGGTGCCGTGATCGATGTCGAGCAGCGTCCCCTGCGCTCCCTCGAACATGATGGCGCGGCCAGCCTGACGCGCGCGCGTCAGGAAGAGCGACACGTCGGTCACCCACGGCGCCATGCGCTGCCAGGCGCGAGCCAGGTCATCGAGCACCTCGTGCCAATCCATCGTCGACTCGGCGATCAGGCGGTTGCGTGCGGCGACGTTGTGCTGCACGGCGTCGGCGAGTGCCGCAGGGTTCGCCAGGTCGCCGACCCTGATGCCGCGCCGCGCGATCTTGTCTTCGTAGGCAGGACCGATGCCGCGCGAGGTCGTGCCAATGCGCCGTTCGCCGCGGCGCGCTTCGCTCAGGAGATCGAGCTCACGGTGGTACGGCAGGATCAGATGGGCCTTGTCGCTGACGTGCAACCGGCTCCCGATGTCGATGCCGGCCTGCGCCAGCTCGTCGATCTCCGCGAAGAGCGCCGTCGGATCGACGACGACGCCGTTGCCGATCACGCAGGTGACGCCAGGATGCAGAATGCCGGACGGCAGAAGACGCAGGACGAACTTGCGGCCGTTCGCGTAGACGGTGTGTCCGGCGTTGTGCCCGCCCTGATAGCGCGCGACAATCGAAAAGTTCGGCGTCAACAGGTCGACAATCTTGCCCTTGCCCTCATCGCCCCACTGCGCTCCAAGTACTGCTAGGTTCATGACTGCTGTATTCTACCTTCAATCACCACGAGGTTGCGCCGCGCCACCGCCTGGGATTCCACGTGTACCTGGTGAGAATGCCCCGTGCCGATGATCCTCTTGAACGGCTCCAACCTCACGCTCGACGCTTTGTTGGCGATCGCCGACGAGTATCAGACGGTCGGGCTCGCGCCGGACGCCGCAGAACGCGTCGACTCGTCGCGCGCCGTCGTGGATCGGCAGGCGCTCGGCGATGCGCCGATCTACGGGATCAATACCGGATTCGGCGCGCTCGCGGAATCAGCCATCGCGCGTGACTCGCTCGGCGCGCTGCAGGTGAACCTCCTGCGCAGCCACGCCGCCGGTGTTGGTGACCCCTTGCCGATTCGGGCCGTCCGTGCCTCGATGGCGCTGCGGGCGAACGTCCTGGCCAAGGGCTTCTCGGGCATCCGGCGCGCGACGCTCGAGCGGCTGCTCGACTTCCTCAACCACCGCGTCCACCCGCGGGTGCCGAGTCGCGGGTCGGTTGGCGCGAGTGGCGATCTCGCGCCGCTAGCCCACCTGTCGCTCGTCCTCATCGGCGAGGGTGAGGCCTGGGTCGGCGACGCGACGACGCCGGTTTCCGGTCGTGAGGCGCTCGCTGCCGCAGGGCTCACGCCGGTGACGTTGGGCCCCAAGGAAGGACTCGCGCTCATCAACGGCACGCAGCCGTCGACCGCGGTGGCAGCGCTGGCCATCGCCGGCGCCGAGCGACTGGCTCGCGCGGCCGACGTCGCGGCCGCCCTCTCGATCGACGGGCTCCGCGGGTCGGTGCGCCCGTTCGACCCCCGGATTCACGCGGCGCGGCCGTATCCCGGGCAGATCGCCTCGGCACAGAACATCTACACACTGCTCGCCGAGAGCGCCATCAACAAGTCGCACGAGCACTGCGGCCGCGTTCAGGACGCGTACTCGCTGCGCTGCGCCGCGCAAGTGCACGGCGCGGCGCGTGAGGCGCTGGCTTTCGCGCGCACGCTCCTTCTCACGGAGGCGAATGCTGCCACCGACAATCCGATGGTATTCCCCAATCCCAGCCCAGACCTGCGCTCCAAGTCGAGCCCAGATCTACGCTCCAAGTTGAGCCCAGATCTACGCTCCAAGTTGAGCGAAGAAACGGGCGAAATCATCTCCGGGGGAAACTTCCATGGGGCGCCAGTCGCCATTGCGGCCGACGTCATCGTCCTCGCGCTGGCCCAGCTCGCCACAATCAGCGAGCGTCGATCGGATCGGCTGGTCAATCCCGCCCTGAGCGACCTCCCGCCGTTCCTGACTGCCGACAGCGGCCTGCAGTCGGGCTACATGATGGCGCAGGTGACCGCCGCCGCGCTGACCTCCGAGATCAAAACGCTCGCGCATCCGGCCAGCGTCGACACGATCCCGACCTCGGCCAACCGCGAAGACCACGTCAGTATGAGCATGGGCGCCGCGCTCAAGGCGGCGCAGGCGCTCGAGCTCGCCGTTCGTGTCGTTGCGATCGAACTTCTCTGCGCCTGCCAGGCGATCGACCTGCTCGCCCCGCTGACGACGTCGCCGCGGCTCGCGCGCGTCCACGCGCACGTTCGCAACGTCGTTCCGCGACTCACCGTCGATCGGCCGCCGGCACCCGATATCGACGCGATCGTTCAACTCATCGAGAGCGGCTCGCTGTTTGCCTCAATC
The DNA here is from genome assembly GCA_963773005.1 of uncultured Acidobacteriota bacterium. GTDB lineage: Bacteria > Acidobacteriota > Vicinamibacteria > Vicinamibacterales > 2-12-FULL-66-21 > DATBJJ01. Next base: position 17,225 of record CAVYZR010000003.1, on the reverse strand, counting down.
GCCGCAGAAGTCAAGTAAGAAATTTTTCAGTTTCAAATTGACAACGCGCGCGTACGTTCTTAGATTGCTTCCTGCAGCGCGCGTTCGACGGCAGTCGATCGAATTTGGCGCGGCGAAAACAACCACACACGCTTCAGCACGATGAGCACCCTCAGCCGCCATGTCAGCGCGCCACGAGGCGCGACGATCACCTGCAAGGGATGGCCACAGGAAGCCGCGCTTCGCATGCTGATGAACAACCTCGACCCAGAGGTCGCCGAACGTCCCGAAGATCTCGTCGTCTACGGCGGATCGGGACGCGCCGCGCGCAGCTGGACCGCCTTCGACGCCATCGTCGCGACGCTGCAGCGGCTCGAGCACGACGAAACGCTGGTGGTGCAATCGGGAAAACCAGTTGCAGTCTTCCGCACGCATCCATGGGCGCCCCGAGTCATCATCGCCAACGCCCTCTTGGTGCCGGCCTGGGCAACCTGGGAGACGTTCCGCGATCTGGAGGACCGCGGCCTGACGATGTACGGTCAGATGACGGCTGGCAGCTGGATCTATATCGGCACGCAGGGCATCCTGCAGGGCACTTACGAGACGCTCGCCGAGCTGGCGCGGCGTCATTTCAATGGCAGCCTGACTGGCCGGCTGGTCGTGACCGCAGGGCTTGGCGGCATGGGCGGAGCCCAGCCGCTGGCGGTCACGATGAACGGCGGGATTGCGCTCGTGGTCGAGGTGGACCCGGCCCGGATCGAGCGGCGGATCGCCACGCGTTACATTGACGAACGCGCGACCGATCTCGATGACGCGCTCGATCGCGTCGCAGCGTGGCAGGAGTCCGGCGTCGCGCGATCCCTGGCGCTCGAGGGGAATGCCGCCGACGTCCTCCCCGCGCTCGCGGCCCGGGGGCTGGCGCCCGACGTCGTAACCGACCAGACCTCGGCTCATGACGCGCTCAACGGATACGTACCCAACGGCCTGAGCCTGCGTGACGCCGAGGCGCTGCGCCGCGCGAATCCTGCCGAGTACACCCGCCGCGCGGTGGCCGCAATGGCCGACCACGTGCGCGCGATGCTGCGGTTTCAGCGCAACGGCGCCATCGTCTTCGACTATGGCAATAACATTCGCGCGCAAGCCGTTCGCGGCGGCGTCGTCGAAGCGTTCGAGATTCCTGGCTTCGTGCCCGAATACATCCGCCCGCTCTTCTGCCGCGGCAAGGGGCCGTTCCGATGGGCGGCGTTGTCGGGCGATCCCGCCGACATCGAGGCGACCGACACTCTCGCCCTGGACATGTTCAAGAGCGACGAGGCGCTGTGCCGGTGGATCCGGCTGGCGCGCGAGCGCGTCGCGTTTCAGGGGCTGCCGGCGCGAATCTTCTGGCTCGGGTACGGCGAGCGAGCGCGGTTCGGCCTCGCCATCAACGATCTGGTCCGCCGCGGCGTCGTCAAGGCGCCGATCGTCATCGGCCGCGATCACCTCGACGCCGGCTCGGTCGCGTCGCCAAATCGCGAAACCGAGGCAATGCGCGATGGCAGCGATGCCATCGCCGACTGGCCGGTCCTGAACGCTCTGCTCAATACCGCTTCTGGCGCCACCTGGGTCTCGATGCACCACGGCGGCGGCGTCGGGATCGGCTACTCTCTGCACGCCGGCATGGTCGTGGTGGCTGATGGATCCCGCGAGGCCGACGAGAAGTTGCAGCGCGTGCTGACGTGCGACCCCGGGCTGGGGGTCGTGCGCCACGCAGATGCTGGTTACCCGGACGCAATCGACACGGCGCGCCGCCTGGGCATCGACATGCCGGCGGCTGGAGGATCGGGACAATGATGATTCCGGAGCGTCCGTCCCTCGAGCGGCGCGTGCTGACCGCGCTCGAAGGTACTGCGAACGGTGCCGCGCGCATTCCCGTCGTGCTCGGCGGCTGTGGCACCGGACGGACATCGTTGCTCCTGCGCGTCCGCGACCTTCTGGGACGCAGCGCCTGCCAGTACATCGATGTCGAGCGGATCGCCACGACTCCGGAACGGCTGTTTCAGGCGATCCGGGACGTCTCGCCGTTTGCGTTCCAGACAAGTCCCGCCGCCGCGCGCGTCGACGCGACCGCTCGTTCGGCATTCGACGCTACGCTCGCCTGGCTCGCCACCGCGCGCGCGCCCGGCGATGCGCCGGCGACGTTTCTGCTCGACGAGTTCCTCGAGCTGCGGACCTTCGAGAGTTTTCCGGGACTGCGCTCGGTGCTGCGCGATCTGATCGGAGCGCTTGCCGCCACCGGCAACCGGTTCGTGCTGACGTCACGGTACTCGGCACGCGCCCTGCGCGTGCTGCGCGACGCGCCGCAACAGTTCGAGATCATCCAGGTGGCACCGCTCAGCGCCGCCGAGATCCGGGCGACGCTACCCGCGGGATCTGACGTCGACCGCACTGCCACCGGCCTCTCCGAGGCCGAAGACGACCACGCGCGCGACGAACTGGCGCGGCTCGTCCAGGCGCTCTCCGAAGGACGGCCGGCCTACGCGCGCATGCTCGTCGATACGGCGACGGCCATGGCGACACGCGGCGCGGCCGACCCGGTCAGCGCGCTCGCCGCCCTGCTCGCGCCCGGCGGCGGCCTCGCCGTCCATTGCCGTTTCTGTTACGAGCTCCGCCTCCACCGCGCCCGCGGCTACGGCGCGCTCAAGGCGATCCTCGAGGTGCTGGCCGAAGAGGAGCCGCTCACGCTGACAGAGATCGCCCTGCGCCTGCGCCGCACGCCCGGCTCGACGAAGGACTATCTCTCCTGGCTCGAAGACGTCGACCTGATCGTGTCGCGCCAGAAGCGCTACAGCTTCGCCGACCCGATGATGCGTCTGTGGGTCCGGCTCCACTGCCGACCGACGCCGCCCTCCGACGACGACGTCGTTCGAGAGGTACACAAGTACGTGATCAGCCGACTCCCGAGCGCCGAGCCCGCACACGCGCTGGCCCTCGCAACCGGAGACGCCGCTGCCGAGCGCGACAAGTCGTGGGGAATCATTGAAATTGACTAGCGCAATGCTGAATGCTGAGTGCTGAATGCTGAAGTGAATTGCGAAGGTCTAACTTTGAAGAGAATTGCCAAGTAGCCAGTTTGTAAGGTGGCAGAATCCAACACGCTGCACTTCGCCCGCTTGCGCAGAATCTGCGACTCGATTTCTAGGCAATCCTCAGAACACCAATAATTGCGCTCGTCTACTCCCTGGCAGACCTGCTGCATTCCGCAGCCGGCATGGGAAAAGAGCGCGACCTCCGCGAAAGGACGATGGAGTTTGGGCTAGCGGTGCTGCGGTAGTTGTCGATCCATACCCGACAGTCCTGAGGATCGGCACGTCCGAGGCCAACTCCTACGGGCCGGCACCGGAGTCGCCTCAACTATCGCGCGGCCTGCCGTGGCCGATCGAGAGCTGACTTCATCGCAAAGTTGGGAACGGTGATCGAGGAAGCCGACGAGTCTGACTTCTGGCTCGATCTCTCAGTGCGGGCTCAGCTGCTGAGTCCCGACGCGGCGAAGCCACTGAGAGTTGAAGCCGGTGAGCTAGTCGCGATCATCACTCAGTCCCAAAAGACCGCACGCGCCCGAACCTGACGAAACCGCCGATCGATTGAAACGCTCTTTATCGCGTAATACTTGTCTCATTCACCCTTGCCCAATTCGTCCTTGTCTTCCGTCCTTCCAGCCTTCGCAATTCACTTCAGCATTCAGAATTCAAAATTGTGAGCGCCTCTTTCGCTGCCGACTGCGCCGCTTCTTTCTTGCTCTTCCCTTCAGCGCGCGCGACCGGCTCGCCGTTGACGAGCACTTCGACTTCGAACCGCCGGCGATGCGCCGGGCCGCCCTCCGCCGCCAATCGATAGACCGGCAGTCCGCGGTCGTGGGACTGCAGCCACTCCTGAAGCGCTGATTTGTAGTCCTCTGTGAACGTCGCGTGCGCCCCTATCCGGCGTGCTTCGTCGATCATGCCGTCGAACTGCCGCTCGATGAAGGCCCGCACCGGATCAATACCGCCGTCGAGATAGATCGCTGCGATCAGCGCCTCGTAACCGTCAGCGACGAGGGCCAGCTTCTGGCGGCCGCCGGTCTTCTCTTCGCCGCGACCCAGAATCAGGTAGTCGCCAAGCCCGATTCGTTCACCCAGCCGTCCGAGCGACGTCGCCGAGACAATCGAGGCCTTCAGCTTCGACTTCTGCCCTTCGTTGTGCTGCGGAAACTCGCGGAAGAGCATATCCGCGATGACGAATCCAAGGATCGAGTCGCCGAGGAACTCCAGCGATTCGTTGTCGATGACGCCACCGCTTGCGTCCTCGTGCACGCGGGATCGGTGTGTCAGGGCGTGCTCGAGCAGCCCACGGTCGCGGAAGCGATAGCCAAGGATGCGTTCGAGCGGCTCGAACTCGCTGCCGAACGGCACGACTCTCGAGGGGCCGACCTCGTCGCGGTGGCTCTCGATGATCTGCTGCGCCCGCGCCGCCTCGTCGTCGCTGACCGACAGCCGCAGCTCGTTCGACGAGAACGGAAATGCCGTGCGCGAGAGGTCGGAAGCTCACGAGCACCTCGATGCCGTGCGTCTCGAGGAGGCCGCTGATCACGTCGGCTTCGATTTGCGACGAGGTGCGGAAGATGATCGTCAGATCGCGCATACGATTCGAGTCAGCGCTGCGCGCGGCTCGCCGCGGCCACGGACATCGATTCGGGAACCTCCAGGTCCCCGGCATCGAACACCACGCGCCCGCCGGCCATCGTCAGGACCGGCCGCGTCTCGAGGATATCGCGCGGCGGGATGGCAAACAGGTCGCGCGACAGCACGGCCAGATCCGCGAGATAGCCGGCTCTGAGCATACCCTTGTGATGCTCGGCGACCTCGGCGTATGCGGATCCGCGCGTGTAGCACTCGACCGCCTGGGTCAGCGCGATGCGTTCCTCAGGGAACCAACCGCCGGCTGGCGTCCCATCGGGGAACTGGCGCGTGACAGCGGCATAGAGGCCGAGCATGGGGTTGAGCGGCGCGACGAACCAGTCGGTGCCAAACGCCACGTGCACGCCCGCGTCGACAAACGAACGGACGTTGTAGGCCTGCGCGCTGCGCGCGCGGCCGATCCGTGCTTCGGCCCACCGCATGTCGTCGATGCAGTGACTGGGCTGAATGGAGGCCACCACGCCGAGTGGCTTGAACCTCGCGCGGTCTCCGATCCTGACGACCTGCGCGTGCTCGATGCGCGGCCGCCAGCGACGACCGGCGGCGACACGGCCATGCCGGCCATGGAGGCGCTCGAGGATATCGAGGACGAGCGCGTTGGCGCGATCGCCGATCGCGTGGACGACGGGCTGTTGACCGCTGGCGAGAACGTCACCGACCAGCTGCTCGAGCTCGTGAGGATCGTGGATCAGCAGACCTCTCGAGCCAGGGTCGTCGGTGTACGGGTCGAAGAACGCCGCGGTACTCGACCCCATCGACCCGTCGGCAAAGAACTTCCGCCCGCCGCTGCGCAACCAGAGGGACGGGGTGGCACGCTCGCCGGTGACCTCTCCGCCCGGCTGGTCGTCGGCTTCGTAGTTGGCTATCGACGAGATCCGCGCCGTCAGCTCACCCGCCTCGTCCAGTCTGCGATAAGCCTCGAACTCCAGCGCCCTGGCCGTAATGTCCTGGAGCGTCGTCACTCCCAGGGACGCCGCGTGCGCGAGCGCCGCGCGCGCGAGACGAAGAATCCCATCGAGCGTCGGCGGCGGCATCGCTCGCGTCACGAGCTCCATCGCCGTGTCCTTGAGTAGCCCGGTCAGTTTGCCATCAACGCCGCGTATCGCTTCCCCGCCCGGCGGCACGGCGACGTCGTCAGCGATGCCAGCTAGCCGCATCGCGAGCGAGTTCGCCACGGCCATGTGACCATCGAGCCGCTTGACGAACACCGGATGATTCGGCGTGACGCGATCGAGCAGATCGCGCGTCGGAAGGCGCCTGCCCGGCCAGGCCTCGTGATCCCAGTAGCCGCCGGTGATCCACTCCCCTGCCGGCCGCGAGGCGGCATATCGTTCGACGCGGCGCGCCAAGTCGCCTTCGTCGCTCGACGGCCGGAGATCGACGCCAATCAGCTCCTCTGCGCCCATGATGAGGTGCACGTGCGCGTCGTTGAACCCGGGGACAACCAACCGCCCGCCGGCATCGATGATCCGCGTCGAGCGACCAGCCAGCTTCCGTACGTCCTCGTTCGAGCCGACCTTGATGATGAACTCGCCGGAGATGGCGATCGCTTGGGCCCGTGGCCGATCGGGGTCCACTGTATGGACGTTGGCGTTGACAACGATAACGTCGGCGATGACGCCGTCGGGGGGCACGCTCACACGGCGACCTCTTCCGCGACGACCTGCGTGACTTTGATCAGGATCATCGTCATGTCGTCGTGCTGGTCGGCAGTGCCGACAAACGCTTCGATCTCGCGAAGAATCCGTTCGCGCAGCTCACCGGAGTCGAGGTGGCCGTGTTCTTCGACGATTCGGCTGAGCCGAGCGTCGCCAAACAGATCGCTGTCGGTGTTCATGGCTTCGGTGATGCCGTCGGTGTAGAAGACGAGGACGTCACCGGTATGGAGAGGAATCTGAACTTCTTCAAGTAGATCGTTGAACTTGGTCACGGCGCCGTCGATGCGCAGACCCAGAACCATCCCGCCCGGAACGAGGACCTGCGCGCCTTGGATCGCCGCTGCGGGACCGGGCAGGTAGATGAGCGGACAGTGCCCTGCGCGCGCGTACGTCATCATGCCGTTGACGAGGTCGATGACGGCGTAGGTCATCGTGATGAAGCTGCGGCTGTCGAGGTTCTCCGACAGAATGCGATTCGCTTCGATCATCAGCTGCCGCGGACTCTGATAGATCTGGCTCAGCGCCATGACGAGCCCCTTCAGCTCCGCCATGTAGAGAGCCGCCGACGTGCCCTTGCCGGCCACGTCGGCGATGAGCACGCCGAGGCGGCCCGGACCCAGCGGGAAAAAGTCGTAATAGTCGCCTCCGACTTCGCGCGCCGGCACGCAGAGCGCCGTCACGCCGAGGCCCGGCATGTCGAGCTGACCGCGCGGCAAGAGCGACATCTGAATCTGGCGCGCGATGCGCAACTCCTCCTCCATGCGCTTTTTCTCGGCGGCCGTCTGGAGCAGATTCTCGATGCTGCCGGTCATCTGGTTGAAGGAACCGGCGAGCTCTCCGAGCTGATCCTTGGTGTCGATGGCGATGCGGTGCGTGAAGTCGCCCTGACGCACACGCTCCGTGCCCATGAACAGCTCGTGAATCGAGCTCGTGATCGAGCGCGCGAGCGCCAACCCCATGACGAGGGCGACGAGCTCGATGATGAGGAACAGCACGCCCACGGTGACCAGGCCGAGCTTGATCATGTCGCCCAGCCGTCCACTTTCATACTCCATCGTCTGTGTGCTGATGAGCCGCCCGTAGAGCTCCGACATCTTGAAGCTGAGCGCCACCATCGCCCGCTTCGGGGTCTGCGCCGGCCAGTCGACCACGTCGAACGTACTCACGGTTCGACCGAACAGTTGCCCGCTCGCCACTGAGGATTGTGAGGGTCCGACGACCGGCACTGCGCTGTCGTCGGTCTTCGCGATCACGATCGGTCCGGAGACCTTGACGCCGGTTCGTTCGTACAACCGGGTGAGCATCGCGTCATCGAGTGGCACGTCCACCACCACCCAGCCGAGCGCGCTGGCCGTCCGCCGCGCCGCGCGGATCGTCCTGACGACGAGCTCGGGCTCATTCGGAGCATCCGGGGAAACGACCGCAACGGTTCCTGTCCAGCCCTCTCGTTGCTGACGCACCCAGTCCGGGACGGTCAGTTCCGCCTTCGGCAGTCCGCTCAGATGTTCCCAGGGACCGCGCGACACCGCTTCCGGGGAGTCGGTCGCGGCAGGAACGAACGCCATCGACAATGCCGGATATTTGAGCGAGAGCGCACCGTTTCGTTGAACGCGGTCGACTGTTTCGACTGTTGTGCGCGGTGACCGCCCGATCTCGGCGGCCGCGGCCTCGGCCAGCAACTGCGCGTTGCGGCTCACGTCGTCGTACCCGTTTCGAAACAGGTGAGCTGCGACGGTGCCGGCCATGAACGACGTGCCGAGCAGGAAGAAGCTCAGAATCAGGAGGGACGGCACGACGCCGATGAAGATGTACGACAGGATGAGCTTCCGGCGGACGCGCCAGAGCAGCCGCCGCTGCACGAGGAAAATAAGGCGGGTGAGAAAGAACAGGACTGAGAACGCGAGCGCGACCGTTGCGGCGGTGCTGAGCACGCGCAGGAACGACGGCACGTCACCGACCAGCCTGATGAGCGCGACGAGGACCTTGAGAACGGCGGCAATGATGAAGAGCCGCCCCGGCCAGGAGTTCAGCAGGAGGTCGCGCGCCGTCCGACCCGAGTCGTCCGGCGGCATCGGGAGACTCGGCTGCGCCTGCCGGCGCCGGGCCGGTGTGGGCGTATCCGCGAGTCGCCTGCTGGCCATGCCAATTGAAAACCGAATAATATCAGACTATCGTACGGCCCGAATTGCTCCGAGCGTCGTGGTCGGGCCCCGCGCAGCGTCTGCCCGCTCGCTCCGACAATCCCCTGACCAAGACAGGTGCCTTCAGTGAAACTCCCGGCAAACGCGCGCTTCTCGACTGTTTGCGTCCACGCGGGCCAGGAGCCCGACCCCTCGACCGGCGCCATCATCACGCCGATCTTCCAGACCTCGACCTACGTGCAGGACGAAGTCGGGCGCCACAAAGGCTTCGAGTACGCGCGGACGCAAAACCCGACTCGGGCGGCCCTCGAGCAGAACATCGCCGCGATTGAAGGCGGCCGCGGCGCGTTCGCGTTTGCGTCAGGCATGGCGGCCATCGGCGCCATCGCCAGCATGCTCAAGTCCGGCGATCACGTCGTCGTGACCGACAACACGTATGGTGGCACCTTTCGGCTCTTCGACAAGGTCCTCACGCGCTATGGCCTGTCGTTCAGCTACGTCGACACGTCCTCACTTGCCCTCATCGAACAGGCGATTGGTCCCGAGACGCGGATGCTCTTCATCGAGACGCCGACAAATCCGGTCATGCGGCTGACCGACCTCGCGGCCGCGTCCGCGCTAGCGCACGGTCGCGGCGTCAAGGTCATCGTCGACAACACGTTCGCGAGCCCGTGCGTGCAACGGCCGATCGAGTTCGGCGCGGACCTGGTCGTCCACAGCACGACGAAGTACCTCAACGGCCACAGCGACAGCGTCGGCGGCATCGTCGTCGGCGTGCAGGAAGACGACCTGGCGTGGCTGAAGTTCATTCAGAATGCGGAAGGCGCGATCCTGAGCCCGTTCGATTCGTTCCTGGTGCTGCGCGGCACCAAAACGCTGGCGCTGCGCATGGCGCAGCACAACATCAACGGGCAGGCTCTCGCCGAGTTCCTGGCCGGACACCCTGCCGTCAAGCGCGTGCTCTACCCCGGGCTGCCCGACCATCCCCAGCACGATCTGGCGAAGCGTCAGATGCGCGGGTTCGGGGGAATGCTGTCGTTCGATGTGGGCAGCGAGGACAACGCGCGCCGGGTCTGCAACCGAGTCAAGCTGATGTCGCTGGCAGAGAGCCTGGGTGGGGTCGAAACGCTCATCTGCCATCCCGCGTCGATGACCCACGCCTCTGTACCGCCGGAACGCCGCGCCGCGATTGGCCTCACCGACAGCCTCGTCCGGATCTCAACCGGCGTCGAAGACCCACTCGACCTAATCGAGGACATCTCACAGGCGCTCGATTAGGCAATTCTGAATGCTGAGTGCTGAATTCTGAATTGAATGCTGAATGGATTCAAAATTGGCACCTTGAATTCAGAATTGCCAACTTCGAAGTTCAATTCCGAACCTCACAATTCTGAATTCACTTCAGCACTCAGCATTCAGCATTGCTACTTCGTAGACTCACCGACCCACTTGAGATAAGCCTCGTTGCCGTCGGCGATGGCGAGGACGATGAACTCAGGGATCTCATAGGGGTGCAGCTCGCGGACGCGGTCCCAGAGGGCGTTGAGGCGGTCGCGGGTGGTCTTAATGATGACCTGCCGTTCGCTTTCCTGCTCGACGCGGCCTTCCCAGCGGTAGACCGACTCCATCGGCGCGAGCAGGTTGACGCACGCGGCGAGACGCTCGCTGAGCAGGGCGCGGCCGAAAGCCGGCCCGTCCGCGTCGGCGGGCAGCGTGGTCATCACCACAACATATTCAACACTCATCGACTGCACCCACAATCAGCTGCGACCCTGACGTCGCGCCCTACTATCGGCTGCTCGTCAGGACGAAAGTATTGTACAAAGGTTGTCCCGAAATCGATGCCTGTGACCCCAGAGCCGCCTCGTCCCCATCTCCGGTGGGCCGAAGGAACCCAGCCACTCCGGCGCAAGAGTATGGCACCTCTCCGCCCGGCCCGATCCTTGTGGCGGCGAGCGTTGAGTTATCTACTGGTGTTTGGAACTGCCGTGCTGCTCGTCGATGCGCTGGTCGGCGAACGCGGCCTGGTGGCGACGACGCGCGCGCGGCGGCAGGCAGCTGAGCTCGAGGCGGCGGTCGCGCAGGTGCGAGCTGAGAACGCGCGACTGCGGGAGGAGGCGAATCGGCTGGAGGGCGACGCGAGGGCGATCGAATCGCTGGCCCGCGAGACGCTGGGCCTCATCCATCAGGGCGAAGTGCTGGTCGTCGTGAAGGACATCAAGCCGAAGAAGAACTAGGGCCGCGGATCACGCGGACAACCCGGATCGGGTTTATCAGGTAAGTTCTAGCGCGCGGTTGCGCATTCCTGCGTCGCAGTGTTACGATCAGGTTTCCCTGACGCGGGGTGGAGCAGTCCGGTAGCTCGTTGGGCTCATAACCCAAAGGTCGCGGGTTCAAATCCCGCCCCCGCAACCATCGATACTTGCAGCAAAGGTCTCCGGTTTCCGGCGACCTTTTGCTTTTCGGTCGCGCCGAGCATTGCCGCCAGGTTGCCCCTCAATTCGATTCTGAGGACGCCCTCTCGGCGATCAGGTGATGGCGTCGATCAGGCCTCGGAGCGCCTCGGTCGCCTCCGTGCGCGTTTCTGCGGCCTCGAGGGCCTGAGCGAGCGTCGTCACCTTCTGGCGGTACAGGCGGCCATCTCGGGGTGCAGGAGTGGCGGCGGCTCGTCAGCGGACTCGAGCTGGGCCTGCAGTTCCTTCCGGCGAGCATCGAGCGCTTTAATCTCGGCCTTCCCCTCGTCAACCGCAATCTCGTCATCGACCAGCAGGTTCAGCAGTTTCTTGATCCGCGTGCCGATCCGCTCGACCTCGCGCCTGGCTGACGACAGGCTCGCGCGCCGCTCCATGCGAAGCCGGTTCATCTCGCGGGTGAACTCCTGGCAGAACTCATCGAAGAGTTCCTGGTTCAGGAGCTTCTCCTGCAGCGCCTTCAGCACGCGCGCTTCTACCTCGTCGCGGCGGATTGTCAGATGGTTGTCGCACCGTCCCTGGTCGCGCGCGCCAAAGCATCCGAGGCGGTGTTTGCTCGTCATGATGAATCCGCCGCCGCAGACGCCGCATTTCGTCAGCCCTGAGAACAGGTACTGCGGCCGCTTCGCACCGACCGGATTTCCGGCCTTTCGGATGCACGGCGGCCGTGCTCCTGACGCTGCTTGCAGCAGCCCACAGCTCGTCGGACAGGATTCGCAGATCCGGCACTTCCCTGCTCATCCACTCTGCCGATGGGTTGAGGCGCGACACGCGTTTTCCGTGTCGGGATTCTTCACGTAGCGCAGTCGGTTCCACACCAGACGGCCGATGTACAGCTCGTTGTTCAGAATCCCAGTACCGCGCTTGCCGTTGCCGTAGATTGTGCTCGGGCTCCAGGCGCCGCCGAACGGACCAGCGACGCCGGTCGCGATTCAGGTTCTTGGCGATCTGCTTCGGCGACACGCCAGCGATAAACTCTCGGAAGATCCGCTCGACAATCCGGGCCTCGTCCGCCACGATCTCGCGCTCACCCGTCGTGAGCGTTCTGCCGTTCAGTGTCTTCACGACGCGATAGCCGTAGCTCAGTCCGCCGGCGGATTTGCCGTCCTCGACGCGACCGCGAAGTCCGCGATGTGTCTTCTCCGCGAGATCTTTCAGGAACAGGGCGTTCATCGTGCCCTTGAATCCGATGTGCAGGTGCGTGATGTCGCCCTCGGCGAGCGTCACGATGTTCACGCCGGCGAAGGTGAGGCGCTTGAACAGTCCCGCAGTGTCTTCCTGGTCGCGGCTGAAGCGGTCCAGCGATTCAGCCAGTACCACATCGAATCGACGGTTCAGTGCATCGCGCATCAGCGCCTGGAAACCCGCGCGCAACAGCGTTGCGCCCGACACGGCGTGGTCCGTGTACTCGTCGCAGATCTTCCAGCCTTGCCGCTCCGCGAACGCGCGGCACACCCGCAGCTGATCGGCGATCGATGCGTCCCGCTGGTTGTCCGAAGAGTAACGCGCGTAGATGGCGACTTTCACTGCCGGTCACCTCTGGTCATCCTGCTGTTGCGTGGTCGCTCTTGTCTCGCCGCAGCCTTGGAGGCGGACGAAGCACTCGCGCGCGGCTTGTCGCGCCAAGGCCCGGACGAAGGCGCGAAGCGAAACGTCGGCCCTGTCGTCATCGCGCCCGTTGCCCTGCACGGGAGCGCGAGCCCAATGCCTCCGGCCGCGTCCCGTTCGTGGCGATCGTCTTTCGGCCATGATACGCCTGCCCATTCCCAGCGTCGATGCGCTGTTGTTCAAGTGAATGGGCGCGCTGAGCGCATCTCCCGACGCATCGACTTCTGACAGGCGTACCGCCGTGGCAGCGTGATGATCCGATCGTGCGGTGCATGGTCGGATCTGCGCCCGGGCCTGAGGCCCAGACGCGCAGTCCGAATCGGTTATCGGTATCGCGGACGTGACGTCGCGCGAAAAGACAACCTGGAAGTGGCTTGAGAAGGTCGGGAAGAACCGTGGCCTGAGACCGCCGATTCGACGTGCTCCACATCGGGCGAGGTGGAGGGGGCTCCGAAGTGGAACCAACGAGATGATCAGACAGTAGCGCCGTCGCTGACTGTCGTCAAGCACTTCCCTGCGGCCGTCGATAGTTGCCCAGAACGGGTCGCATACTCGCGCGCTCAAGGCCGTCAGCCGCGCGCAGCGCGGGCGGAGCGAAATCGAGGAAGCGCGCAGCGTCTTGAGCGCGCGAGTTGCGATCCGCACAATCCCTGAGCGACGGCCGCCGTAACGACGCGAACGGGGCGCCTCCAACGCGGCCCTGACAGAGTCGAGGGACGTCAGAGATCCGCCAGGATGGACAACGAGATTCTTAAAAGCCCACCACCGTGAAGGGTTTCTTCACTGGATCGACCTCAAGAACCAGTCGCAGCGGCCGGAGCGGCTTCTCTCCGACGACGATTGTCCAAACGGCTGTTTTGAACGTCTCCAATTCCACCTTCAGTTTGTAAGTGCCACGGGACACCTCTTCGAAGCGGAAGCGCCCGTCGTCACCGACCGTAGTAAGTCGTTCGGGCGTAGTGCTCAACGTAACATTGGCTCCTACTACAACGCTGCCTTTTACGTCTGATACTTCACCCTCCACCACACTCGCTTCGTCCAAGGTCAGATCAAAATATTCCTCAGTCCACCCGTTGCGCTTGACTATTACCTTTCTTGAGCGAGGCAAAAAGTGTTCGGCCACTACCTTCAGTTCGGACGTGCCGAAGGGCAAAGACTCAAACCGAACTGGAGGGCGACCACTCGGTACGACGACTCGGTCAACATCTCCGCCAGTGAGCGTCACCATCAGACCGGATATTCTGCCGCCGTTTCTCCCCGAAATTTGAACTACGAGATCGCCGGTGTTTTCGGGCGGCGCGACTGTCGACTGCGGGAACGCGACACTGCACCACAGGGCCCAAGCGGTCAGCCACATACTCAGCACATTCAATTGCGGCATCGGCGGTAGCTCCGTTTCGTATATGGGTCAGACCACGCAACCTGAGTGCCATGTGGTCCGGAGGCAGGGTTGCTGGCTGCCTTCACGCTATGCCCTAAACGTCCGAGACACAGCGCTTCAATTGCGGCTCAGATCAGCCAAGGAGGAATCCTCGATCCATGTCGATAGATCGTCGATCCAATGACAGCAACAGATCGTCATCGCCGAGATCACACACTTGTTTGAATATCCCAGAACTGGGATAATGTTAAGGTGCGACGTGTCCTGGCTGCCGACGAGAAACCGCTGCATTGGGTCGGGTCGTCAAAGCGCGATTTCCTGAGCTTTCCTGCGGCGGTCAAGGAGGACATGGGCAACGCTCTCGGTATCGCGCAGTTCGGCGGTACCGCCCCAACGGCGAAGCCTTGGAAGGGTCTCGGTCCTGGCGTCCTGGAGGTTGTCGAGGCGCACGACAGAAACGCCTATCGAGCGGTTTACACGGTTCGGTTCGAGAAAGCCGTGTACGTCCTGCATGCGTTCCAGAAGAAGTCTCCGTCCGGCATCCGGACGGCTAAACGGGATGTCGATCTTGTCGCGGAGCGGTTGAAAACCGCTGAGAGGGATCACGAGGAACACTATGGCAAGCAAAAGCGCTGAACGGAAAGAACCGGTAACCCGTGGGACCGGAAACGTGTTCGCGGATCTCGGATTTCCCGATGCTGCTGAGCGTCAGGCCAGGCTGCGCCTAGCGTATGCGTTGAATCAGGAGCTTGAAGCGCGCAAGATCTCGCAGGCCGATGCTGCCAAGGTGTTGGGAGTGACGCAACCGAAGGTTTCTGCGCTTCGTCGCTACAAGCTGGAGGGCTTCTCCGTGGAACGCCTAATGAACCTTTTGACGGCGCTCGATCAGGATGTCGAGATCGTGATTCGGCGAAAGCCCCGCTCGCGGAAGGCCGGTCGGATTACCGTCGTCGCGGCTTGAGTGCGGGAGCCGGCCCGTGACCAAAGTGCGTGATTTGCCTGAAAGCGACGACAACGAGAATTGCCAGGAGAGGCTGATTCCGGCGGAGCTCTTCGCTTTTACGGTTCACGGCCGCCTTCCCTCGTTCTCTTCAGGTGAATCCATTTCGCGAAGGATCGCGGCAAACCGCGGATCCGAGTGCAGCGCGCGATATTGCGGAAAGTGGCGCGCCCAGAGGATGAAAGATGGCTCGCGCTCATCCCACGCACGACGCGCGAACACCATCGCGTCTTCACGTTGCCCGGCCGCGTCAGCCGTGAGGGCAAGGTGCGCAGGCGAGACGTAAACTCGCGAGGCGCGGTCCATCAGTTCGCGATGCAGGGCGAGCGCCTCCGCCGGCCTCCCCCCTTGCCCGAAGACCGCAGCCAAGGCGGTCAGGGCGAGCGAGTGGCGGCCCGACATCTCTGCGGCAGCCTCGAGCGCGGAGACCGCTTCTTCGCATCGTCCAGCCATTCCGACCGCTATGCCGAACGCCCAGCGCGCCACGAACGATTTGGAGTCCAGTTGCATGGCCCGCCGGCAAGTGTCGATCGACTCGTCAAGCCGGCCGGCGGTGAACAAAGAGACCCCGAGGGTCATGGTGATGTACGCGGACAGCGGATCGCTGTCGAGCGCGTGTCGGGCTTCTGCGATGCCCCGCTCGAAGTCACCGCAGGCCCAGTTCAGATAGAAGTGCGCGTACCAGCAGCGGCCCATCGCGTAACTCGGGTTCAGCTCCAACGCTCGCTCGAACTCCCGCTTCGCCAGCGCGCGGTTGTTCTCGTACAGCAGGGTCGCACACGCCAATGCCGTGTGGGCCGTCTCGGATGTGGGATCGAGCTCGATCGACCGTTTCGCCGCCGCCATCGCCTGTGACTTCGACTCAGAGCCTCGCGCGGCCCCGGAATACGCCATCACGGTCAACGCATCCGCGACGCCGGCCCACGCCAGCGAATAGCCGGGGTCGAGCTCGACCGCCTTCCGAAGGAGGTCGAGCCCAGCCGGGACGCTGGCTCCCCGCCGATCGACCAGCGCGCGGCCCTTCAGATAGAGCTGATACGCCTCGATGTTCGTCGTAGCCTGTTCGACCAGCCGATGGTCTTCGCCACCAGCGAGGGTCACCCGCAATCGCTCTGCGATCGCCTTCGCGATCTCATCCTGCACGTCGAAGATGTCTTTCAGCTCACGGTCGTACCGCTCCGACCACAGTTGAAAGCCATTGGCAACGTCGCTCAGCTGCACGGTGATGCGCACGCGATCCCCGGCTCGCCGCACGCTGCCTTCGAGCACCGTCGTCACGTTCAGCTTCTCGCCGATGGTCCGAAGGTCGTCGCCCTTGCCCTTGAATGAAAACGCCGACGTGCGCGCGGCGACCCTCAGACCCTTGAGCGGCGTCAGAGCATTGAGGATCTCTTCGGCGATCCCGTCGCAGAACCAGTCCTGATCCTTTGCGGCGCTCATGTCGGTGAAGGCCAGTACGGCGATCGACGTCGCGCGTTCGGCCGGCTGCGGGGTGCTGTCGGGCGTCGCTGGCCTGGCTGGCCAGCCGGCTCCCGTTTCCCACGCCCGCCGATAAGCTTTCAACTCGGCGAGGACCTCAGTAGCGGTCTGGATGCGGTCGCGCGGTTCTTTCTCGAGACACCGATCGATCAGCCGACACACGTCTCCCGGCAGGTCAGAGCGCCCTTCCCCAACTGGCTTGGGGTGATCTTTCAAAATGGACGACATGAGCGCCGCCGGTGAATCCCCGCGAAACGGCCGTTCGCCCGCCGCCAGCTCGTACAGCATGATGCCGAGCGAGAAGAGGTCGGTGCGATGATCGAGAGGCTTGGTTTCGATCTGTTCGGGCGACATGTAGGGCAGGGTGCCGACGATGGTCCCCACCTTCGTCCCGAGGTGTGTGACGGTAACGGTGGCGTCTTCCCCGAGGCGGACGGCGTCGGCGTCAACCGCCCGCGCCAGTCCAAAGTCGAGGACCTTCACACGGCCGTCGTCAGTCACCATCACGTTCGCGGGTTTCAGATCGCGGTGGATGATGAGTTTCCGATGCGCCGCCGAAAGCGCGTCAGCCAGCGCAATCGCGACGTCGAAGAACCGCGCCAGTGAGAGTCCACCGAGAATCGCCTGGTCCAGCGTGCACCCCTCAATGAGCTCCATCGTCATGAAGGGAACATCATCGTGTTCCTCAATGGAGAAGATGGTGACGATGTGCGCGTGGTTGAGCGCGGCGACGGCCCGGGCTTCCCGTCTGAAACGTTCCAGACGGTCGGCGTCTCGCGCGAAGGCATCGGGA
>CAVYZR010000002.1:0-149073 GCA_963773005.1 uncultured Acidobacteriota bacterium | reverse complement strand
CGCCGTAGTGAACGCTCACTTCGTGAACATGGGGGACGTCAAAAACGCGATGTTGCTGCTGGCGGTAGTTTGATCCTTGCCGCAGACGCGCCGAATGCGACTACGCGGCTGCAGCGCAGTTCTGGTGCTTCCTTTGCTGAGCCTTTCCATCGACCTGCCGGTGGCCAGTCGCGACGGCTCGCGCGGAGGCGACCCGACGCTACGACGAGACGGAGGATAAGCATGAGAGATTACATGAGGCTCTTACTGGTGGTCGTCGTCCTGCTGGTTCCGCTCGCAATCGACACGGGCGCGCAACTCACCTCCCCGATCAGGTTCAAGACGACCTTCGCGTTCACGGCCGGTAACACGAAATTCCCTGCCGGTGCGTACGAGGTCAGGCCACAGCAGTCGGAGGCAGGAGTTGTCGAAATCTACAGCACCCCCCGGAGATGCGCACGGCGCGTTGTTGGAGGTCAGGGCGGGCCTGAAGGAGAAGCCGTCGAAGGGCGACGTCATCTTTCAGCGCTACGGCGACACGTACGTCCTGAAGACCCTTTGGGTCGACGGATCGGGAGTGACGCTGGTCGAGACGTATGCCGAGAAGGCAACCAAAGCCAAAGGCGGCACACCAACGGAGCACCCCGTGACGGCCACGCCGAAGGGGAAAAACTAGCCGCCGGCCAGTCATCCGACAAGGCACTGGCGCCTCCAGTCACGGACTACGACATGGTCGCGAAATCGCAGAGGATGCGGTTCATCGACGCTTAGGATGACACGAGTCTGCGGCCCTCACTGCCCTCTCAGCGCCAGCGTCGGGTCGACGCCGGCGGCGCGGCGCGCGGGCAACCAGGCGGCCAACAGCACCATTGCGATCAGCAGCGCTGACCCTGCCACGACGACCGCTACGCTAATGCCCACGTCTTTGACCATCGTCGAGAGGATTGGCCATGACAGACCAGCGATGACAAGGCTGAGAATGCCAGGACGACTCGTGCGATGTGTTCAAGGATCTCTGGGTAGTCTCGGTCGCGACCAGTAGCGACAGTGTTTATCGAGACCGCCGCGCGCGCGCCTCAAGTCGGGCGTTAGCCGGACAGGGCTACTTCCGTGCTATATCGGCAGGACGGGCGGCGACGTCTGGAAAGGCCTTCAGCAGCGCCGCATCGAACGTGGCCAGCGGAAGCTGTTCACGAACAGCCAGCTCCACGAACAGCGTGTCGTAGACAGCCGTGTTCGTATGGTGAGCTCTGACCAGTGCTCCTTGCCAGAGGGAACGGTTGGATACCGCGTGAACTCCCAAGCCATCAGCCAACCTCAGCCGCTTCGCCGCCTCGTCGAGACTCAGCACCTTGTGGCGGGTGGCCATCCAGAGCACATTGGCGAGCTCGGCCTCCCAGACGGCTGGCGCCCACCCCTCCCCGAGCGCGGTCATGAAGTCTCGCGCTTCGTCGACAAACCGATCCGTGCCAAGCAGGAAATACGCGATGACGTTGGTGTCGATCACCGCGTTCACGGACGACCGACTCCTACCCATGCATCAACCTCGGCAGCCGTCGGGCGGCGCACCTGACGGCTCCATCCCGCCTCGATCTGCTCGAGCACTGACCGCCGTTCAGCGACGTGAGCCTCGAGCAACTCGCGGATCTCTTGCTCCATTGAGCGTCGCCGTCGTCGTGCGAGTGCCTTCAGCGACCGAACCACCTTGGCGGGCACGTTCCGAATGGTCAGGGTAGGCATGTACTTGCTCCAGTGCAAGCACAATGCTAGCATGCAGCGGGGACGGCGACCAAGCGTTCGCAGCCGGCGTCGGCCCGTCATGAGCCGCCGCGGCTGAAACGATGGAGAACGCGCAGCTCATTCGAAAAGCGTGAGCCCGCCGTGTCGGTCGCTACTAGGAAGGCGGCATGAGTCAGCCCACGCGCCGTACTGCGCACGCCATCGAGCCCTCATGACACGAACCAGCATGCGTCCGGTCCTCGTGACCGGAGCCACCGGCCGGGTTGGGCGTGTCGTGGTCGACGAATTGCTGCGTGCGGGCGTGCCGGTGCGCGCGCTCACGCGTCGACGGGCGGCAGCGGCGGCGTTGCCGTCGACGGTCGAGATCGTACCGGGTGACCTCACGGTACCGGAATCGCTCGAGCCCGCGCTGCAGGGTGCAAGTGCGGTTTTCCTCGTCTGGACCGCCGCGCCGACCACCGCTCCGGCCGTCGTCGAGCGTCTCGCGACGCACGCGCAGCGGGTCGTTTTTCTCTCCTCGCCGCACCGAACGCCGCACCCGTTCTTCCGACAGCCGAATCCCATGGCGGCCTTGCACGCCGATATCGAGCGTCTGATCTCGGCCGCTGGCCTCGCGTCGACGATCATCCGGCCGGGGATGTTCGCGTCGAACACGTTGAACTGGTGGGCGGCCTCGATTAGAGACGGCGACGTCGTGCGGTGGCCCTACGGCGCGGCCGAGACAGCACCGATCGACGTGCGCGACATCGCGGCTGTCGCGGCGCGTGCGCTGCATGAGGACGGGCTCGCCGGAGGCGATTACGTCCTCACGGGCCCCGAGTCATTGAGTCAGGCAGAGCAGGTGCGTCTCATCGGCGCCGCGATCGGGCGCCGGATCCAATTCGAGGAGTTGTCGCCAGAAGAGTTTCGGCACGAGACGGCGGATACCTGGCCACGCCCGGTCGTGGACATGCTGTTGGCCGCGTGGGCAGCGACCATCGGGCTACCGGCGTTCGTGACCTCCACGGTGTCCGACATCGTCGGATCGCCGCCGCGAACTTTTCGCCAGTGGGCAATCGATCACAGCGCCGCCTTTCTGAAACCCGCGGCGGGCGACGCAGTCTGAGGCTCGCGTCGCCTTTCCTTTCTACCACGCGGCCACCAAAAGAATCCTGCAAGCGTTTGCAGCTGGCGGAGGCTGGTGCGATCATGAGCGCCGCGGCTGAAACGCGGCCGTTGGGCAGTCGGGTCTGAATCGCAGACCCAGGGGGGATGACATGAAATCCGGGAAGTGCCCAAAGTGCCAATCGACCGACCTTCGCGTCGGACCACCAAGTACCGGCGCACGGGGTCCCATGAACAAGTTTGCGGTCTCGTTCTGGAAGAACATCGTTCCTGAGCGACACATCTGCATGTCATGCGGGTACATGGAGCAGTACGTGGCAGACCCAGCGGACCGTGCAGCAATAGGCTCGAATTGGCCAGGCCGAAGCGGGGGAAGCACGGCGTAAGGGGCCGCGAGGTTACGACCTGTGGTCGGCCGAGTGTCGGTGCGTCACATCCACGTCGTGTCGGGCGCGATCGGCGTGTTTACCTGGCTGACGATGTTGTTCACCGTGATCGTGCCGACGTCCGCGTGGCGCGACTTCGCGGCCTGGAGTCTTCGGTAGCGAGCGTCATTCCGCCGGATAGATGGGCATTCCGGAGATAAGCGATGGCAACGGCCAAATCGATCCCAGATGGTGTGCAGGCTGTCTTTCCGATGTTGGTCTGCCAGAGCCCGGAAGCCGAGATGAACTTCTGCGCGGTGGCGTTTGGGGCGGTCGAGCAGGTGCGACGACCGGGCCCGGATGGCTCGCCAATGCACATCGCAATGCGCATCAACGAGGCGTTCCTGGTTGTTCAATCCGAGTTCCCGGACGTGGTCGCGAGCCGCACACCCAGCCGAGACGGGAGCTCGCCGGTAGTCATCTTCGTGTACGTAGGGGACGCAGATCAGGCCGTGGAGCGCGCAGTCGCGATGGGCGCCAGTATTCTCATGCCCGCACAGGATCAATTCTGGGGCGACCGAACGGCGCGGATCATGGACCCCTCCGGCCATGTATGGACTGTTGCGTCACGAATCGAGGAGACCACTGAGGAACAGCGGGCAAAGCGCTGGTCGGACACTCGCGACGAGCGCTAAGTCACGTAAATTCACGAGGCGCTGAACGCGGGGTTCAGCCTACCAGAGTCCAGAATCCAGCTGCCACCAACAAAACGCCGCTGACTCGCGCGCCGTAGAGACCAAGCGGGGCCAGCTTTTCGAATCCGACAAATACCGTCAGCGCCGCGATGACGGTCAGGTTCATCACGCCGCCGGCAAATAAGAGCAGCATCAGTGCCCAGCAGCAGCCGACGCAATACGCACCATGCTCGAGGCCCATACGGAACGCACCAGACACGCCACTGCGCCATCGGCTCATCAGGAATCCGAGGGGGGACTGGCATGTCCGGAGACACGCGTGCTTGAGCGGGGTCAATTGATACGCGCCCGCGATAAGGAGCAGCGCCGCACTCATCCGGGAACTGGTGACCTCCATCATCGGTGAGACGAGCAGGAGCGCCGCGAGCGCACGCTGAAGCGCGGTCGCCCCAAGACTGAACAGGGTCCAGACGACTAGATAGCCAGCGGCAAGCGCGTAGATCCGACGCCCGGACGTTCCCTCTGCTGATCGTCGCGCGCCGGCGCCGTACAGCAGCACCAGAGGTGAGGCGGATGGAAGCATCATGCCCGTCATCATCACCGCCCACATTGCCCAGAGCAGCAACAGATGCGGTAGATCCCAGTTCAGGGTCATCATCCAGGCGCTGGCTCCGGTCATCGGTCCGTACATGTCCCGTGCCATCACGATGATCCACATCCAGGAGACCGCGGGCAGCAGGACCAGCAGCACGACGGCAGGCGCCCCGTCGCATTGCAATGCGGATTCGAGAATGGTGGGTGGACGCTCCGAGGGAGCCTCAGGGACCAGCATCGAGCCGCCGCTTACATGCGCCGACGATGAGGGCGCTACGCGCTGCGCCAGGAAAACGGCGCGTACTGCCCATTGTTCTTGCCGCTGTCATCTTGCCAGGCCAAATCGAAGGCCTGCACGCGACTCCTGGAGGCGCGCGCCAGAGCGAAACGATCAGCGGCCGGATGCCCGGTGTTGTCCAGGTGCATCGGCTCGGTGGCATCGGGGTTGATTCCCTTCACCCCCTCGGCAGCCATGTCAACGAAATCCGAGGCTTTCACCGACCATTTCGCGCCGCTACGATCGAAGCGAATTGGTGCTGGCTGCACGCCCAGAAACTTTCCGATCAGTCCAGACAGTGCCGCCATCGGCCCGCCCGCGGCACCGCTGGCGATAGCCGTGATCGCCTCGCGCTGCTCGGCGCTTGCTGTCTCGTCGGCAATGAGCCCGACCGACCAGTTGCCCTTCGCCATCGCCTCCGGCGTGAAGCCCAGCACGATGAACCCCAGGCCGTCGAGGGACACCGTCCCGTAAGTCCCAGAGTCAACCTGAAACGCCATTGCGAACATGCACCAACCTTTGGTCGGGCTGACGGCCAGGCCTCCAGGGACGCACGGGCACACGAAGTCGCAACTGCACGTTTCGTAGTATTGGCCGCTGACCTGCCACTTCGGTATCGCCATCGTCTACCTCTCAGATCGTCGATTGTAACTCCAACGTCGCAACATAGATTCCACCCAGGCGGATTCCTGCTGTCCTCTTCAACGGTAGTTGTCGATCACGCTGAGGTTTCCACGATCGAAGTCCCTCGTGTACACCATCCACCGGCCGTCCGGGGACCACGCGCCGCCGTGCACGTGCCATAGCCCCTTGCCGAACGTGACCTGCCGAGGCGCCCCCGCCGCGGAAGGGAATTCCTCGGCGCTCGTTGAGGGACCAAGCGGTAGCACGTACCGATTCATGCTGAAGTGTCCGTCCGCGCTGTTGTAAGCGATGGAACGCCCGTCCGAGGCGACGCTCAGCTCCGTGACGTTGGCCTTCAGGAGCAAGCTTTCCTTGCCCGTGTCGAGGTGGGCCCCGACCATCTCGATTCGCCCATCCGAGCCATTGCGGGTGTAGATCACTCGTCGACTGTCCAGATACCAGTCGAAGCGCAAGACACCAGACACCTTTGTCGGGCGTGCGTTGCTGCCATCGGGATTGATGAGCCACAGCGTCGAGCCGCGTTCACCAGGAGCAAGATAGGCGATTGCGCGGCCATCGGACGACCACCTCGGTGCGACGCGTGCGTTCACCCACCAATCACCATCCATCGGGATCGCCTGCTCGGACAGGCGACGTGTCGCTCCCCCATCCACGTCCCCGACCCACAATTGAAAAGCACCGCTGCGATTCGAGAGGAATACCACCTGCTTGCCATCGGGCGACCAGTCCGGTGTCCGGTCCTCCCGTCCGACTGCCGGATACGTGAGCTGGCGCTCCGTACCGGTCTCCATGTCGTGTAGCCACAGCTCCGACCGACCGGCTCGACTCGATTGAAACACGATCTGCCGGCCGTCTGGCGAGAAGCGCTGGGCGAAGTTGCTGCCCGCGCTGAGTGAGATCTGCTGGTGCTCGCCCGCCGGGTTGTCGACAGGCATCTTGAAGAAGAACGTCTCATGGCTCCATTGCGAGAAGACGATGCGTCCTTTGGAGGAGAGGATCGGGGTACTGACTCTCGCCCCTACCGTCAGCTGCCGGATCTTCCCTGTGTCGATTTCAACCTCCGAGACGTCTCCACCGAACGTTCCCGCGGGAACAACGAACAGCAGGCGGTGGTCGTCGAGCGACCAGGTTGCGGAACCGCGGGTGACCGTCTCGTCCGGGATCACCGCGCGCGATTCGCCGCCCGACGCCGGCACCATGAACAGATTCGATGACGAGCCGGTCGCGGAACGACTGAACGCGATCCACTTGCCGTCGTGCGACCATGCACCCCGCCAGTCGCTCGCGCCCGCCGGTGGAGCTGTGAGGCGTGATTCCTGGCCGCTCTCGATGTCAACCGTCCACAACGCCACGCTATGGGTCGGCTCCAGCCGTGAGAACACCAGGCGCCGTCCGTCCGGAGACCACGGTTGCGAGCCGACGGCGCCGATCGAGGTGAACCGGTCCAGATACTGAAGGTGGGTCTGCGCGATCCTCCGGCGCGCTCCGCCAGTCGGCGGCACCCAATAGACGTTCATGCCGGTGCCGTCATCAGACAGAAAGGCGATCCGGGAGCCATCTGGCGACCAGCGAGGCATCGTTTCGTCGTTGGGCCCGCCCGCAACGAGACGAGGTTCTCCACCGCCGAGCGACATGACGGCGACGTCCATTGACCCGTTCAAGGTGTAGTCGTAAACAACCTGGGTTCCGTCGGGGGACCAGCTGCCTGACAACGAGAGCCCCTCCGTATCTGTCAGCGGGCTGATCGCCAGCGCCGGCGCGCTCGTCCCGGCCGATGCCGGGCCAACGACGCTCCTCGCCGACCACACCACGGCTACGAGCGCGAGAGCACCAAGCGCCGCGGTGGTCACCTTCAGGGCACTCCATCGTGCCGCACCGCCCAGGGACGCTGCTGGTGGCCGGTGGCCTGAGTCGGTGTCGCGCCGCATCCGCTTCAGGTCGGCACGGAGCTCTGAGGCGTGCTGATAGCGGAGATCGACGTCCTTATCCAACAGCTTCTCGACGACACCTTCCAGTCCTGGTGCGACTTTGGGATTCAGCTGCACGGGTGCCGTCGGTGCTCGATTGAGGATCTGGTCGAAGATCGCGGCAGGCGTGGCGCCGATGAAAGGCGGCTTGCCCGTCAAGGCTTCGTAAATGACAGCACCCAGTGAAAACAGGTCGGTCCGAGGATCCAGCTCTTTGCCCAGCGCCTGCTCAGGCGACATGTACGCCAACGTACCCAAGGTGGTTCCATTGCCGGTCAGCTGCTCGACGTCGCGCGTGTTCGTCAAGGCCTCGGCAGCACTGAGACTATTGGTCTTGGCGATACCGAAATCCAGAATCTTCGCCTGTCCGCGATCCGTGATGAAGATGTTCGCTGGCTTCACGTCCCGATGGACGATCCCCGCGCTATGAGCGGCATCCAAGGCATCGGCCAGCTGCGTGCTCAGTTCCAGGACTTCGTCGCATTCGAGGCGCCCCTGACTCGACAGTCTTGCCTCGAGTGTTTGTCCCCTGAGCAGTTCCATCACGATGAACGGCTGGCCGTCGTGATCGCCGACTTCGTGAATCGCGCAGATGTTGGGATGATTCAGAGAGGCGGCGGCACGGGCCTCCTGCTTGAATCGCGCCACCCGGACCGGATCGTGACCAAACGCGTCTGGCAGAACCTTAATCGCCACCTCGCGTCCCAGCGTCAAATCCTTCGCCCGATACACCTCTCCCATGCCGCCTTTTCCGAGCGGCGAGAGGACTTCATAGTGTCCCAGCGTTGTGCCGGGCTCAAACATGGGTAGATAGAACTACTTATGGGACCTGGGGTCAATCGAAAGCCGTTGTGGCTGAAAGGCGGTCTGGGTGCCCATCAGATGCACGCTCAACGATGGTGTTGGGACCCTCGCGGCATCGCCGAGGTCCTGGCGCCGTTCCTCGCCCGCCACATGCGCGCGCGCGCCTGGCCCCAGCAAGGATTAAGCTCTACTACGCCCACGGAGGCGACGACGACATGACGCCGACTCGAATCCATATCGTGGCAATCGCGCTGAGTATTGCCTTCGGATCGGTTGGCGCCGGCTCGACGCACCGTTCAGCGAAAGACCAGAATGTGGCCGACACGATCGTTTCTTCCAGACCGATGGCGGACGGCAAAGAGTGGACGACTGCCAATCTGAGCGTCAACGTCTCGCCATCTTATTGTTACGACGATGCCGAACCGAATTGCCGTCGATACGGCCGTTTGTATCCGTGGGAGTCGGCGCAGCGGGTGTGCCAGTCGCTCGGAGACGGTTGGCGCTTGCCGACCGACGACGAATGGCGGCAGATGGCGAAGCGCTATGGCGGCGTCAGCTCCGATTCGGCGGACAAAGGTAAAGCGGCGTTCACGGCTCTCCTGAGCGGAGGCACGTCAGGCTTCAATGCTGTGCTCGGTGGCAACCGCACCGATGGACAGTACGCACGGTTAGAGGCGCACGGGTTTTACTGGACGGCTTCAGACAACGATCCGGGCAGCGCCCCGTATTACAACTTCGGCAAGAACGGGCAAGCTCTCCATCGTCAGCCCCAGGGCGAGAAGCAGATGGCTATCTCCGTCCGGTGTGTCAGGGGATGACCGGGCCGCTGCGGCGCTTTTATCTCACCTAACGACTCATCATGACGTCATTCAATCCAAACTATTTCATTCACGCGGCCAACGTCCTGCTGCTGGTGGCGTACAGCGTCCGCGACATTCTGTGGCTGCGGCTGTTCGCGGTGGCCGCGTCGCTGATTTCGCTCCCATACTTCGTCCTTCAGCCTACACCCCAGTGGCCACCCATCGCCTGGAGTGTCGTCTTCGCTGGAATCAACTCCTTCCAATCCTGGCGTCTCTACCTCGAACGGCGTCCGGTCAAGCTGACACCCGACGAAGAAGAGGTTCGCCGGCTGGCGTTCTCGCAGCTGCCGTCTCGCAAGGTTCTGCAACTTGTCAGCCTCGGGTCCTGGACCACCGCGGCTCCGGGCGAGCGTCTGATCGAGCACGGCATGCCTGCCGAGGCGATCGCACTCATTGTCCGCGGCAGTGTGCGTGTGTCGAAGGACGGACGGGTCCTGGGTGAGCTGGGGGCCGGGGATATCGTCGGCTCCGCTCTCGCGCTGAGCGGCGCCCCGGCCGAAGTGGACGCGGTGACAGTGGAGCCGCTGCATGCGTTGCGCTGGGAAGTGGAAACGCTGCGACGATATCTCGAAGCCGATCCCGAGACTCGGATTGTCTTCCAGCGCAGTCTCACCAAAGACCTCGCCGGAAAGCTGCGGCGCCTGGGCGAGGACTATCTCCGACAGCCGCCGTCGTAGGATTGACGCCAGCGGCACGCCACGCGGGGATGGCGCCGCAATCAGGGCACACAGCCAAGGATCGGCGCCACGCTCACGGGCGTTAGCGGGGCGCGTGCGGAAATGCCGAACAGCAAGCTCTCGCCGATTCGGGACCGCCAAGGTCGCGGCACGTCAACGGACCAAATGCAAGAACGGCGGCTGGAAGACCTTTGGCGTGTTCAAGAACCAGGGCGACTGCGTGAGCTTTGTTGCGAGCAAAGGCAAGAATGCAGAATTGTAAGTCAGCTACGATTCTGTAGTACGTCCGCACCTCCCGTGCACTCCTAGCGGCGCACTGAGAACGCTGATCAGCGCCATCGCGCAATTCTGTTGTTCTGGTACGGTCGTTGTAACGGGCCAAGGTCGTCGGAATTCCCAATCAGAGATCGCGAATGCGGACGGCGGATGGACGGTCGACGTCTGCCTGCGGATGCTTTCGTCCGCCCTGGAGAAGAAGCAACATGGCTCAGCAAAGCAATCCCGGTGGCGCCAGCGCCACGCTCGCACCACACGCGTTGTCACCGGAGGCCAATTCGGACTGCACGCTCGAGAACCTGTCGATCTTCTCTGCGCCCGCACTGGACATCGTGTCTCGGTGGTGGCTCGAGAGCAACCGGCGGTGGACAGAGCGCAGCGTTCCGAAAGCGCCGATTTTTCCCGCCGTGGCTCGGCCCGACGCTACACTCGGTCGGACTGTTGATCCGTCAGACCTCTAGCCAGGCTCCACGCTGACAAGCCGCGTCCGCTAGAGGGCAGACAAAGTTCGCCGCGTCGTCCGTGGCAAGACACTGACGCGGGTTGTGAAGGGCGTGGACGCCCAAGGCAACGCGTTCCAAAACCATAGAGGTGTCCGAGCGCCAGTGACACCCGTTTCAGAAGGGTCGGCCGGCAAGCTCGAAGATCACTCGTACGATCGCCCACCGGTATCCCACGCCGAGAATAAAGAGGCCAAGGAGGGTCATCGAGACCACCGAAAGCCAGAAAGCCATCGGCTGGGTCGCCCGGTCCAGCGGACCGTCGTCTGAGTCGTAGAACGTTCCTCGCACGATTGCGACTGCAGCGTAGACAATGAACCCGCCTCCTACGAGCGTGGCAACACCGCGAAGCAGGTTTTCGCCTCCCATCTTTCAGCTCCGTTTCCGGAGAACGCGTCTGACCCCATCGTTCAGACAGCACTCGATGCTCGAGCGTTGCTCATGACACGCGCAAGCGCAGAGTACGCCCACACCGTCAAGGCGGCGACGATCACGAGAGCCGCCACATTGCCCCAGAACGCCACATCCGGTCCGCCTGTTTCCCAAATGAGAGGCGCGGCTTCGGCCGATAGCTGCCACTCGGAGCGACCACGCGTAAAGAGGTCGAACGCGCTGAACATGTTGCCGCCGGCATGGAGGACCATGCCGGGCAATGTGGAATCCGTGAGGTAAGCGAGGGCGCCGTAGACAGCCGCCACGGCGATGTAGAACGGCAGCAGCACGACGCCCACCTCCGGGTGCGCAAAATGCGTGAACCCAAACAGGCTTCCGGTGAACAGGATCGCGATCACCGGCCCGTGCCGGCGCTCAATCGGCCTCTGAAGGTAACCACGGAAAGAGGTCTCCTCCACCACGCCTGCGACGACGGCACTCATCACGACCCACATCAGAACCGTGACAGCCGGGTACCGCGACGCGTCGAGGTCTCGTTGTTGAGGGAGCGCAACGAGTCGGCTCAATACTCCCTGGAGGAGTAGTACGCATGCGAGGCCGAGCAGCCCCGCCAACAGCGCTGGTCCCCAGGCGTCGTGCGGCAGTGCGTTGGCACGAGCGTTCATCTGGCGCGCATCGGCCGTCGACCGCGGCCATCCCGTTCCCTGCACGAAGTAACGCCAATACAACCACAGGTACATCGCCATGATCGGGACGGCCCACGGCAGTCCTGATTGATGCCTGGTGTTGGCCGACACCAAAGCGGCCCAGGGGAGGGTACCTGCGGCGGCGGCAACCACGCCGATGAGAACCGCGCGCCCGACGAGGGGGAGGCGAAGCCAAAGTCGATGGCCGATAGTCATTCGGCCCGTCGCGAGGACTTCGGCTTCGGTCTGAAGCCGGCCTTCTCCATGCGTTCCGCGTGGGACAGATTCCGGGCCATATTCTCGATGATGTCCCGAACGTACCTGGCTCGGGTCTCGGGCCGCTTGGCTCCGGCCAGGCGGTAGAGAACGCCTCGCCGCCGACTTGCGCTGTAAGACACCCAGTTGCGGCTGGCGTCTGGATTCGCCTTGATTGCTTGCTCCAGATCGGGCGGGATGGTCAGTTCCTCGACGTGTTTCCACGTGTTCCAGGTGCCCGAGTCCTTCGCCGCCTTGACCATCGCCAGGCCGGCTGGGGCCATCAGCCGAGCGGCCAGCAGTCGTTCGACACGGGCTTTGTTCAACGCGGACCAGGCGCTCTCCCGCTTCCGTGGAGTGAATACCTGCATGTAGAACGCATCGTCAATCGGATTGATCTTGCTGTCGATCCATCCGAAGCAGAGCGCCTCCTCAACGGCGTCGTTGTAGGTCAGCGACGGGAGTCCAGTGTGCTTCTTCGCATAGACGAGCCACACCCCCTTAGAGGAAGCATGATTCTTCGCGAGCCAGTCCCGCCAGGCCTTGCGAGATTTCGGCCGAACTCGACGAAGCTCGCCCATGGTAGTCCTACCCACAGACTACACGTGAACTTCCATACGAGACGAGGAATCAGCTCGACTGCTCTGGAACTGCCTGCAAGACGATGATCGTTTCATCGTCCTCCGGCACACCGCTTCCGCGAAACGTATCGATAGCATCGACCAATTGCACACCGAACGCCTCCGCCGAACTCGAGTTCAGCGCTCGTGCCATCGTCATGAGATCGTCTCGGCCCAGCTCCCTTCCCGCAGGGTTCGTCGCTTCGGAGACGCCGTCGGAATACAGCACGATGAGATCGCCTGGTTGCGGCTTGATGGTCATCCGGTCGTAGGAGACGTCCGGCAGCAGGCCGAGTGGAGTGCCCCGGACGCCCGCTGCCGCCGCACCTTTCGGTTCGAACCACTTCCACTCGTGGCGATTCGCCCGGTACCAAAATGCCGGTGGATGGCCGGCATTCGTCATTACAAGCAGTCCTCTGCGGGCATGAAAGCCGACGGCGACCATGGTGGCGTAATGGACCCCATCGAGTTCTGTCAAAACGGCCTCGTTCAGATCCCTCATGAGGCTTACCTGCTCGAGGGCCGCGAGGTGCTTCTGCATCAACTCCCGAAGCTCGGCACCGAGCGCCACCACGCCCCGCCCGTGGCCACTCACATCGGCCACTGCGACTCGAGAGACGATGCAGCTTGGACAAACGGAGACGTAGTGCACGTCGCCGCCGGCATCACCAGCGCCGAACGGCCTGGAATGGACCCAGACCCTCAAGCCCGGCACATCTGCGACGCTCGAGGTGCTCTGGTTACTGGCCCATGTTTCCGCGCACTCCAGGCGGTGCGGGTTCTGCGTCAAGACAAAACCAACCTGGTCGAGCGGCCGGTTGCGCATCGCCTCATGACGGAAGTCTATGTGTCGGCGCGCGAGGAGATCAAGGCGTTTGCAGCCGACGGCGGGCACATGTCAACATGACCAGCCGAGACCGAAACGAAACCCTCAGACCAATCTCTCAATCAAGGACGCCATGGGTTTTCCTCACGTCGTGTTAGCACGCCTGCACGAGCACATCGAGCCACTCGATCGGGGCGAGAGATACGAAGACCCACTTCAGGCAGTTCTCGAGGACGCCAAGATCGGCCAAGTCACTGGTGGGGGGTCGCAGATGAGCGAGCTCGGCGGCATCGACTACGCGGATATCGAAATCGAACTCGCGAATCTCGACGATGGGTTGCGAATCGTCAGTGAGGCGCTCGAGAAGTGTGGGGCGCCCCAAGGTTCTGAATTGATCAACCTTGGGGACTCTCGAGTGTTGCGCGAGTTTGGAACTTACCAGTGCCTCGCGATCTACCTCGATGGAACCAGCTTGCCCGATGAAGTGTATGAGACGCTAGATTTCGACGCCGTGCTCAGCGCGATCGAAGCGGCCGCTGGGCCTGCGAGCTACCATGGCTTCACACAAGGCAATGAAGAAACCGGGATGTTCTTTTTTGGTTCAGACGCTGAAGACATGTTCGCGCGCGTGGAACCGGTCCTGCGCAAGCTTCCGATTGGGCAAAATGCGCGAGTCGTCATTCGTCACGGCAAAAAGAGTCTGAACCCGCGCGAAGTACGGATGCCGAGACAATAGGCTCGGAGGCCCTTGCTGCACTAGAACCGTCCAGGTTCTTCCCTTCCTTCAACCGCGGCCAGCGGTCTAACATCGCGTATCCAGCCGTGTCGAGCTCTCAACCAACGTTTGCCGTGCGCCAGGCTGAAGCAACCGACATCCCGATCCTCGCCTATCATCGCGCGGCGATGTTTCGGGATATGGGGCGACTGCTCGCTCACCACGAGGAGGCATTGGAGCGGGCAACCGCTTCGTACCTGCGAGACGCGCTGCCACGTGGCGAGTATCTGGCCTGGGTCGCGGAAGACACGGAGGCGCGCCCAGCCGTCATTGGGGGTGCCGGCGTGCAACTGAGACCGATCTTCCCTCGGCCCGGCGCTGACGGCGACCACCTGGAACTCGGGCCCGAAGCGATCGTCCTCAACGTCTACGTGGAGCCCGACCGGCGGCGCCGCGGCGTCGCCGAGGCTTTGATGCGCGCGGTCCTCGATGAACTCGCTCTGCGCGGCATCCGGCGCATCGTCCTGCACGCCTCTGATGATGGTCGGCGCCTGTACGAGCGCCTCGGCTTTGTGCCGACCAATGAGATGAGGCTGAGTATCCGGTGAGCCTGGCTGGTGTCGCAGGGACACCGCCTTGACACGGCAAGCCGTTTTCCTTACCGTAGCCGCATCTCGCGGAGCAGCGCCCCAAGTGCTGTGAAACTTGCCTCCTTTGGTGAGTTCCCGCCGGTGGCGCTGTCGGACCCAAGCTCGCTCGTCTTCTCCCTCGCGCGTTTTTGGTCGATCACATCGACTCTGTTGTTGAGGAGGAGCCCCGCCATGGTAAGCATGCTGAGCACGCCGAGTACGACCGCTGCGACAAGCCCGACAAGCGCGTCAAGCACGATGAGCCGCCAGCGGCCTCAACGTGCTCCTTTCATCACCTGGACCCTGTTGGTCATTTCACTCTGCGCAGTTGCATCGCCGGCGGTCGGTCAAGTGCTGTATGGCTCGATCGTCGGCAACGTCGTCGACGAGACCCGCGGGACCCTTCCTGGCGCGACGATCACTATCCTCCACAACGAGAGCGGCCAGTCGCGCGAGACGGTCACCGATTCGATGGGCGCGTATCGCTTCACGGCCGTGCAGCCGGGCACCTACACGGTAACGGTGAAGCTCGAGGGCTTCAGGCCGTTCACACGGCAGGATGTGGCCGTCACGCTCAACAGCGTTGCGCGCGTCGACGTGCCGCTGCAGGTGGGCCAGCTCAGCGAGGCGGTAACAGTGTCGGCGGAACGCCCGCTGCTGCAGACCGATCGCGCCGAGGTGCGATCCGAGCTCGCCTCGAGCCAACTGGTGAATCTGCCGGTGTCGCTCAACCGCAACTACCAATACCTCTTCCGGGTGCTCCCGGGCTTCACGCCGCCCGCGGAGGCACACTCGGTACCCTCGAATCCTTCGCGCGCGCTCGTCTTCAACGTCAACGGCGCGAGCCGCAGCTCCAACAACATCCGCATCGACGGGGTCAGCACGACCAACCTCTGGCTGCCGCACGTCGCCGCCTATGTGCCAGCGCTCGAGTCGCTCGATACGGTCAACATCGTCACGAGCAGCTTCGATGCGGAGCAGGGTCTCGCGGGCGGATCGGCCATCAACGCGATGATCAAGAGCGGCACGAACAACTTCCACGGATCGGCGTTCGAGTACTACACGAACGAACAGCTGCGGACGCAGAACTACTTCGCCCCCCCGGGCACCCCGAAGGGAGATTGGCGGTACAACCAGTACGGCGGCACGATGGGCGGCCCCATCGTCCACAACAAGCTTTTCTACTTCGGGAGCTATGAAGGAACGCGCGACCAGCAGTCGCTAACGCGCACGCTGTCGGTGCCTACCGCAGCGCTGCGCCGCGGCGACCTGTCGGCCTCGCCGACGCCCATCTACGATCCGTTGACCGGCAACCCGAACGGCTCTGGACGCACCCCCTTTGCGGGGAACATCATCCCCGCCGATCGCCTCGACCCGACCGCGCGACAGCTGCTTGCGCTCCTGCCGCTGCCCAACCTCCCCACCACCGCCGAAACGAACAACTACTTCGTGCAGGCGCCCTTCGTGCTGAACCGCTGGACCCTCGACACGAAGGTCAACTGGGCCGCCAACGAGAGAGTGAACCTGTTCGGGCGGTTCAGCGTGCTCGACTTTTTCACCGAGAACGGGACCAACTTCGGCAGGGAGCTGCAGGGAGCGCCGCTCGGCACGAGCAATCCCGGCACCGGAAGCGGGAACACCTACAACGTGTCGGCTGGCGCGACCTACATGATCAAGCCAACGCTCCTGATGGACGCTCACGTCGGCTTCGTCCGCATGAACACCGGCGTCGCGCAGTCGGATATCGGGGAGAACAAGGGGCTGGATTTCCTTCACCTCCCTGGCACGAACGGCCCGAACGCCTATGAGGGAGGCACGCCGCTTTTCGATCTGGACACGTATGCGGATCTCGGCACGACCGACACGTTCATGCCGTACTACCGCAACGACGATCAGTATCAGGCCGTGGTGAACGTCAACTGGATCAAGGGCCGGCACAATGTCCGGTTCGGGACCGACATCTACTACCAGGCGCTCAACCACACGCAGCCCGAGATCAGCGGTGGCGACAGTTTTGGCGCGCGCGGCGGATTCCGCTACCAGTCCGGTCCGACGCAGATCCAGGGGGGGCCAGCCGGCAATCTCTACAACGCCTTCGCCTCGTTCTTGCTCGGCGTGCCGAACCGGGTCGGCCGGCTGAAGCTCGTCGAACCGTACACCACCCGCAACTGGCAATACAGCCTCTACATCCGCGACCAGTGGCAGGCGTCATCGAGGATCACGGTGTCGTACGGGACGCGCTGGGAGTACTTCCCGGTGCCGACGCGCGCCACCCGGGGCCTCGAGCGCTATAACGTGAACACGAACCAGATGATGATCGGCGGCGTCGGATCCGTGCCGAAGGATCTGGGGGTCACGGTCAGTAAGACGCTGTTCGCGCCGCGCCTCGGCGTGACGTTCCGCCCAAGGGAGGACATGGTGCTCCGCGCCGGTTTCGGGGTCACCAACGATCCGTACGCCCTCGCGCGACCCTTGCGAACGAATCACCCCGCGGTGCTGAACCTGCTGCTGGACGCGCCGAACTCGTTGGCATTCGTCAGCCGCACGAGCGATGGCATTCCCCTGATTCCTGATCCCGATCTCGGCAACGGGCTCATCCCGGTGCCGAGCCCGATCACCGTCTTCACGTTGCCCGACGAATTCAACCGCGGGCAGATCCGCTCGTGGAACGCCGCCTTCCAGAAGGACCTGATGTGGAGATTCGTCGGCGAGGTCGCCTACGTTGGCACGCGTCAGATCGATCAGCTGGGCTTCAAGGAGCTCAACTGGTCGCCGATTGGTGGCGGGCAGGCGGGGCGCCAGCTGAACCAGCAGTTCGGCCGCACCGGCCAGACGCGCCTCATCGCGCCGATTGGTGACAGCCAGTACGACGCGTTGCAAGCGCGGCTCGACCGCCGCTTCCAAAACGGCTTCCAGGTCGGCGTCAGCTACACGCTGTCCAAATCGACGGGCATCGCAGGAAATGCGAACAGCGACGGAGCCCTTCGCATCAACATCCCTGAGTACTACGCCTTGAACGAGAGCCTCAGCGACTTCGACCGCACGCACAACCTGAACATCACCGGCATCGTCGAGCTCCCCTTCGGGCCGAATCGGCGCTGGCTGAACGATGGCGGCGTGGTCTCGTACATCGTCGGCGGCTGGCAGGTGAACAACATCCTCAGCTTCTACAGCGGCACGCCCTTCAGCGTGACGGCGTCGGGAACGTCGTTGAACGCGCCGGAAAACGATCAGCGCGCGGACCAGGTCAAGTCCGACGTGGCGATCCTCGGCGGCATCGGCGCGACCAGCGCCTACTTCGATCCACTGGCCTTCGCGCCGGTGACCGAGGCGCGCTTCGGCACGGCCCCATTCAACGTGCTGCGCGGACCGGGCGTAGCGTCGTGGGACCTCGGCATCTTCCGGCAGTTCGACCTGCCGCGCGAGATGAACCTGCACGATCCGCATGGAGGCGTTCAACGTCACGAACCGGCCGCGGTTCGCCAATCCCGGGGCGAACGTGTCCAACCTGCGGTTGAATCCGGACGGCACCGTCAACAATCTGAATGGCTACGCCGTGATCACCGGCACGCAGGACGGGAGCGAGCGCCAGATTCGGTTCGGCGTGCGTTTGGGCTGGTAGTCGTCGCCGATCGAGCACCCTGAGGGAGAGGCGGCCTTTACGCCTCTCCCTGTAGCAGTAGTGTCCGGCTCATAGGAGCCGGACGTTGGCTGGTCCGGCTAAAGCCGGACACTACGAGCTACAACTACGCCTTCAATGAGGCCATGTCAATCACGAAGCGGTACTTCACGTCGCCCTTGAGGAGCCGATCGTAGGCCTGGTCGATCTGCTGGATCGGGATCATCTCGATTTCCGAGACGATGCCGTGCTCGCCGCAGAAATCCAGCATCTCCTGGGTCTCGCGGAGACCACCGATGGCCGAGCCTGCCAGGCTCCGACGCCCAAACAACAGGTTGAAGGCGGCAATGGGAGCGGGCTTGGAGGGCGCGCCGACCAGCGTCATCGTCCCATCGCGCTTCAGCAACTGGAGGTATGCGTTCAGGTCGTGATCTGCGGAGACCGCGTCGAGGATGAAGTGGAAGCTGCCGACGTGCTTCGCCATCTCGGCTGGGTCCTTCGAGACGACGACTTCATCCGCACCAAGACGGCGAGCATCGGCAGTCTTGCCCGGCGAGGTGGTGAAGAGCACGGTATGTGCGCCGAACGCATGAGCAAACTTCACGGCCATGTGGCCCAATCCCCCGAGACCGACGACGCCGACCTTCTGCCCCTTGCCGACCTTCCAATGACGCAGCGGTGAATAAGTTGTGATGCCGGCACAAAGCAGCGGGGCGGCGCCAGCAGGATCCAGGCCGGCCGGCACTCGCACCACGTACGCCTGGTCGACCACGATGCTGTCCGAATAGCCGCCGTAGGTAACTCCGCCGAGTGTCTTGTCTTCGAAGTTGTAAGTCAGGGTGAACCCAGTTTCGCAGTACCTGCTCTTCACCGGCACGGCAGCTGGGGCAAACACGGCAGGAGTCCACCAGGCACCCGACGGCAGCGATGTCGCCCTCCTTGAATTTCTTGACGGCGCTTCCGACCGCGACAACGCGGCCGACGATTTCGTGCCCGGGGACGCAGGGATAGACCGTCGGCATGACCTCGTGCCACTCGTTGCGCACCTGATGAAGGTCTGAGTGGCAGACGCCGCAGAAGAGAATGTCGATCTGGACGTCCTGGGGACCTGGAGCGCGGCGCTTGAGAGTAAACGGCGACATCCCGGACGTGGGGCTGTTGGCTGTGTACGCCCTGGCGTCGAACGTTGGTGGTTTCTGTGTTGACGGTGAGGTCTGATGAGCTACTTCGGCCATGTTGGTTCTCCGTGGTGAACGTAAACTCCGATCATATCGGCAACGCGTAACATTCACCGTCATTTCACGATTCACTCAGGTCGCGCTCACGACTTTGGCCGGCGTGCGGGGGCATTCTGACTCTGCCATGACCCGAAAAGATCTGCTGCTCTTGTGGAGTCCGCGAATTCTGGGGATTGCCGTGAGCCTCTTCCTGAGCCTGTTCGCGTTGGACGCGTTCGAGCGGGGCAAACCAGTCGCATCGGTGCTGACAGATTTCGCGCTTCATCTCGTGCCTGCCGCCGTGGTTCTCGCAATCGTCGCGTTGTCGTGGCGCCGGCCGTGGATTGGCGGAGTGGCGTTCGTCCTGCTCGGCGCGGCGTATGGACCGACCGTCAACTTTCGCCTCGACTGGACCCTGCCGATCTCCGGTCCGCTGCTGACGGCAGGCGTGCTGTTTCTGTGGAGCTGGCGCAGGCACCGGCCACTCAACGCGAACTAGGGCGGTTACATTTCCGACAGCTGCCGTAGGGGCGACTTTTGTAGACCCGCCGATACACAAGCTGGGAGCCTCGAATCGGGAACACCAGTAAGTCGCCGGGGCTATTCAGGGTGTCCTTCTTGCACTACCTCGCCGTACCCTGGCAACGCTCCTTCTGATCGTTCCGGCTGTGCTAGTGCTCGCGGCCTCCGTCGCCACCGCTGGTCCTCGCACGGAGGACGACCCGAACGCCCTCGCGCGCGCCGGCACGGCCGCTATTGAGAAGCAACGCTTCGGCGACGCCCTGGAGGCGTTCACCAGGGCGTCGGCGATGCAACCCGGTGACGCGAGCCTGTGCTTCGGCGCCGGTATCGCCGCGTTCATGCTCGGGCAGAATGACGTCGCGCAGGCACGCTTCGAGTGCGCTCTGGCGCTGAATCCGAGTTACCTGCCAGCGGCAGTCTGGCTGGGAGACCTGCACTATCGGGCCGGCCGCCTCCACGAGGCGATCGCGACTTACGAAACCGCGCGGCTGCGCTCACCAGATGCACGCGAGCTTCAGAAGCCGCTCGCTGACTGGCGGAAGGAGCTGGAGCTGCACAGCCGCTTTCACGAACTACGCGCCGAGCACTTCACGGCGCTCTTCGAGGTCTCAACGGACGAACCGCGCGCGCGTCAGGTCGTCGAGCGCCTCGAGGCCTCGTACCGGCGAGTCGGCGAGACCCTCGGCGTCTACCCGTCACAGCCGATTGTCGTCGTGCTCTATACCCGCGAGCAATTCGGAGACATCACGCGGTTGGCCTCATGGTCGGTGGCGGCGTACGACGGACGCATTCGGGTGCCGCTTCGCACCGCGCTCGACGAGCCGGATGAACTCGATCGCGTGCTGTCACACGAATTCGTGCATGCCGTCGTCGCCATGCTTGGCGGCCGCACCGTGCCGGCATGGGTGAACGAGGGGCTTGCCACCGCGCTCGAACCTGCGGGCATCGCAGATGCGGAAGCCACGCTGGCCCGAACCGATGCGCGGCCGGCGCTCTCGACACTGCACCGGAGCTTCAGCGGCCTCTCCAGGCGCGACGCCGAAATCGCCTACGCATCGGCGGCGCTGGCCGTGCGCCGCTTGATCGATCAGCGTGGCGCGGCGGCCGTCGTCGCGCTGCTGAAAGATCTGGCGCGAGGCGCGCCGTTTGCCAGCGCTTTCGAGCAACGAATCGCGATGCGCTACGCGGATTTCGATGCGCTCGTGGCGCGCCACTAGAGCCGCGGAGCACACGAATCACACGGAACGCGTCTCAGGGATCAGGGATCAGGGATCAGGGAATAACGGGAAATCCGCAGCGCCGGCGTTGCCCCGATCCCTGGATCCCCGATCCCCGATCCCTGCGATCTGGGATCATGGACAGAATCAGCTTGAAATCCGCCGCCCCAGACCGTATCGTCTCGCTGCCGAGGTGCCGGTGTGAGACGAAGAGACTTCATCGCGGCTCTCGCCGCTTCCTCCGCGACGTCGACGACCGCAATCGGTCAGGAGCGGCCGCCGGGGGCCGCGCCCTCGCCCGCCAAGCCGCTGACCGTCACCCTGCTTGGAACGGGAACGCCGGCGCCGTCGATGGAGCGGCAAAGCTCGGGCTACCTCCTCGAAGCCGGCTCTGACCTCATCGTCTGGGATCACGGACCCGGCGCGCATCACCGCTTGATCGAGGGCGGGCATCGCACCATCGACGTCACCCACGCATTCTTCACTCATCTTCACTACGACCACTGCATGGACTACGGTCGCCTGGTCCTTCAGCGCTGGGACCAGGGCGCCGATCGGATCCCCGATCTGCAGGTCTACGGCCCACCGCCGATCGCGCGGATGACCGAGCAGCTGTTTGGCGTCGACGGTGTCTACGGTCCTGATATCCGCGCCCGTATCGAGCATCGAAGCAGCCTCGATGTGTTCGAGGCACGCGGCGGCACGCTGCCGCGCAAGCGACCAGCGCCGCGGGTGACGGAGATCCACGCGGGGTCGGTCATCGACGGCAGCGGCTGGAA
Organism: uncultured Acidobacteriota bacterium; assembly: GCA_963773005.1. Lineage (GTDB taxonomy): Bacteria > Acidobacteriota > Vicinamibacteria > Vicinamibacterales > 2-12-FULL-66-21 > DATBJJ01. Next base: position 127,112 of record CAVYZR010000002.1, on the reverse strand, counting down.
GATCACCGTCGGGCACGCGCAGCACGTGCAGCCGTATCTCGAGTGCCTCGCCTTCCGCATCGATACGAAGGAAGGGTCGGTGTGCTACACGGGCGACAGTGGTTCGAGCGATGCGATCGTCGATCTGGCCAAGGGCTGCGACATCCTCATTCACATGAACCACTACTTCAGCGGCACCGAGCCCAGCCCGGCCTACCGCGCGGCGTGCGGTAACCACCGCGACAACGCCATCATCGCCAAGCGCGCGGGCGTCAAGACGCTCGTGTTGACGCACGTCCTCGCGCAGATCGATCAGCCGGGCATCCGCGAGCAAATCGTCCACGAAATCCAGCAGGTCTACGGGGGACGAGTGGTGTGGGGCTCCGATCTGATGCGCCTCACGCTCTCCGGGTCGCGCGTGTCGACGATCGAACCGCGGCGGGAGTGAGCGTTTCTCAGCGCCGCCTCGACGCTAATCTTATTCGAGGGGCTTCGCCCCTCGGCCTCCCCTACACGCTCCCTCGCGGTCGGGCGCGCCGGCGGTCGCTCGCTGACACAAAGCGCCATGCTGTCAGGAGCAGGTCTCGCAGCGCGTCTGGATGCACGCGCGACAACCTCACGAGCACACACGCGTAGCCGATGTAATGGTCCTTCAGATAGTAAGTGGACGGATCGGTAGCGATGAGCTCGTCGCGCTGATCGAAGTCCATCCGAACGACGAGCGTGCCTGGCTCCGCTGACTTGTGGCTGGCGATGCAGGCAAACATCTTCCCGCGAACCTTCAAAGTGGGCTTCCCGAACGTGGTCGACTCCTCCACGCCCGGCAGGGTGAGTCCGAATTCCCTGACGAGATCGAAGCCGTCCGGCACGGTCGCCACCGCGCGGCGGGGACGCGAGCGAGGCGACGGCTTCTGACGTCGCGCGCTCGTACCGGAGTCCGGCTGGCGCAGCTCGCGGCGAGGCATGCGACCATTCTGCCACCAGCTTGATAGATCGGCGCGCGACCTTGCAGTCGTGGTAGAGTCCGGCGCGCCGCGCATGCGATGGCCGAACGCGAGGAACCCGTGACGCTCGGGCGAGAGGAGGCTGCCGTCCAGGCGCGGAGCGCCGAGCTCCGTCAGGAACTCTCGATCTGGGACCTGGCCTTCGCGCAGATCCTCTTCATCGTCGGTCTGCAGTGGGTCGGCGTCGCGGCAAAGCAGGGGCCGGCGCACATCATCTTCTGGCTCATTGCCATCGCGCTCTTCTACGTGCCCTCCGCGACAGTCGCGGTGTGGCTCAACCGCGTGATGCCGCTCGAAGGCGGGCTCTACCAATGGGCAAAGCTCGGCTTCAATGAGGTGATGGGGTTCATCGTCGCCTGGAACCTCTGGCTGTTCGCCATCCTGAACATGACGAACGTCGGCCTTCAGCTCACGCAGTACATCGGATACATCTTCGGGCCGGGCGTCGCCCCTCTCATGGCGCAGAACTGGGTGATTTCGACGACGACGGCGATCGTGATCGGCGCGCTGGTGTGGATCACCGTGGTCGGGCTCCGTGTCGGCAAGTGGGTGCACACCGTCGGGGGCGTCCTGATGCTGGCGACATTCGCCATGATCATCGCGCTGCCCTGGCTGAACGTCGCAAGCGGGACGCTCGCGGGGTATCACCCGTTCCAGACGGCGACACCCGTGGTGTCGCTGCTCAGCCTGAACCTGCTCGGCAAGATGGGATTTGGCGCCTTCGGCGGGTTCGAGTATGTCGCCATTCACGCCGGTGAGTGCCGGGACCCGGTGAGGAGCATCACGAGGGCCACGGTAATTGCCGCGCCGATCATCGTCTTGATGTTCATCCTCGGCACGAGCGCCGTGCTCGCCCTGATTCCCTACGACGAGATCGACCTCATCGCGCCGATCCCGCAGCTGCTGAGTACTGGGTTCGGTCCACTCGGCGGTGTCGCCGCGATTGTACCGATCACATTGAGCGGTATGATCGCGATTCGGTTCGCGCAGGCGAGCGTGAACTTCGCCGGCAGCACGCGCCTGCCGATGGTCGCAGGATGGGACGATCTGCTTCCGGCCTGGTTCACGCGGCTGAGCGACACGTACAGGACGCCGGTGAATTCGATCTTCTTCGTGGGCGCCGCCACGTTCGGGCTGAGCACGCTCGGCTTGATTGGCGTCGGGAAACAGGAGGCGTTTCAGCTCCTCTGGAACTCCGCCGGCATCTTTTACGCGCTGACCTATCTCGTCATGTTCGCGGTGCCACTTGTCGGGCTCAGGCGCGCCCAGATCCGGCCGCCGTGGTGGGTGAAGCTCTGCGCCTTGTCGGGATTCCTGATGACAGCGCTCTACGTCAGCCTCTCTGTGCTGCCGATCATTCCAGTCGGGAGCCGAACGGTCTTCGCGCTCAAGATCACGGGCCTCATCGTCGTCACGAACCTCATCGGATTCGCGCTCTACTTCTTCAGGAGCTCCATCGCCCAGACGTCGCTTTCGTCGCGTGCCACTGTGAAATAGAAGCGCTGCCCGTCGGTCGCGAACTCGCCCAAACGGGCACACGGATGAGCTTCGAGCCACGGAACACACGGATTACACGGACAATCATTGGCGGTTTCAAAGCGAAGATTTTCTGTGAGCGCGAGTCTCGTTGCAGATTGCGCTACACTCTGCGCTTTCACAATCAGCCGACGGAGGTCATGGAGATGAAAGTCAGCGCCACTCTTGCCATTGCCGTCCTGAGCATCTCGCTGCCCTGCACGCTGCGAGCACAAACCTTCGGGTCGGTCGAGCCGATCGCCAATCCCGCGGTGATCGACACCACGCCCCTCAGGGATCAGCCGTTGCGAGTCCGGGAGGAATTTGCCACGCGGCTCCTCCAGTGCGGCATCGTGAGCCGGGTCGTGGACGTGCTGACGTCGACCGGCTCCATCACGACGATCAACGACCTGAACACCCGATTCTCGGTGGGCGCTGGCGGCTTTGCCGGCGAGACGAATCCTTCGTTCGTCTACACGGTGATCGATGCCGGCCCGAACGCGGCGAGCCTTGACGACGTCAAGATACTGACCGACAGCCTGGGCTACGTCATGTCGCAGGCCAGTGCCTTTCTGCTCGACACCGTGAATCCGGAAAGCCTGGATTTCACGGCGAACTACGTCGTCGTGAATTTCCCGGCACCGCCACCCCTCAGGATCTCGGCGGCGTTCTTCAGGACCGTCGGCCGAATCGATCCCGATCTTTTCAGCACCGACACGAGCGGTTACACGCAGTTCGGCCGTGCCTATCTCTCGCTCCAATCCGACGTACCGAATCAGCAGTTCATCGATGGCTATAAGGCTGCGGCCAAGCTTTTCAAGCTCGAGTACACACCGATCGTGGACGGCATCGAGTCGCTCTTTGAGGGACGTGCCGCCTTCCCGGGCAACGACTGGACCCTGAACACGCGAGGAGAGGAGTATCTGTCGCGCATTCCTCCCCAGAGCCACCGGGCGCTCGGGCGCGTCCGTGCGTTCCACCTTCGCGTGACTGGCGAAGTAATCCGCAAGCTCGAACGCCACGACAAGCGCTCGCACGACGACGCGGTGTCGTTCGAGTGCAGATAGCCGGGATTTGTTGCGAGGCCGTCGTATAGATGCGTAGATGCGTAGATGCGTAGATGTGTAGATGTGTAGATGTGGACCAATCCGACGACAAGGGATACGCGGAATCAACGACAGGAGATGACGTATGGCAAATCCGACGAACCCCAATGAAAACTGGCCGGATCCCGACACGGAGCGCGCGCAGCCCGGCGACGTCCTCGGCATCGAGCGCGGCGGTGAAACGACGAGCCTGGGCGATACCGTGGAAGACGAGGATCTCCGGCGGCGGGAACTCGAGGACGAGGCTGTCGACGCAGACGAGTCGCCTCGTCTGCCAGAGATCGCGGGTCAGGCTGCGAAGAGCGTGAGATTCACGTTTCTAACGGCCTGACCTGCCCGAGGCGAGTCGACGGGACCTGCTATCGTGTGGCCGTGACCGTCGCGTCCCGTATCCTGCCGGCTCTCGTCCTCGCGAGCTCCCTCGCTGTTGCATTCCCACCGGTCCTCACTTCGCAAGGCATCGTGCTCGGCGATCTCCGCACGGCCGCGGCAGAGTTGCCGGAGTTGCAAAGCCTGCTCGTCATCTGGCGCGGTCAGCCAATCGCCGATTACTATCGCGCCGGCGTTCGTCCGGGCTCGCTCGTCAACGTCAAATCAGCATCGAAGAGCGTCATCTCGACCCTCGTCGGCATAGCCATCGAGCGCCGCCTGATTCCGACCGTCGACCAACCGATCGCGGCCTACTTTCCAGAGCTCGCCAAGGATCCCGACACTCGCAAGCGCTCGATCACCATCGAAGACCTCTTGACGATGCGCTCGGGACTGAAATCGACGAGCGGGACAAATTACGGCGAATGGGTCAAGAGCGCAAATTGGGTGCGCTTCGCGCTACGGCAGCCGATCGTGAGCGAACCCGGCACGGCCATGGAATACAGCACCGGGAGTTCGCACGTGTTGTCGGCAATCCTGACGAAGGTGAGCCGCAAGAGCACGCTCCAGTTCGCGCAGGAGACCTTGGCCACGCCGCTCGGTTTCCGGCTCGCGCGCTGGCCGCGCGATCCGCAGGGAATCTATTTCGGCGGCAACGAGATGCTGATCACGCCGCTGCAAATGGCCGCGATCGGCGAGCTGTACCTGAACCGAGGCCTCTTCAAGGGCCGCCAGATCGTTCCGGCGGCCTGGGTCGATACCTCCTGTGTGCCGCGGACGACCTCAGTGTGGGATGGCGACCGGCATTATGGATATGGATGGTGGATCCAGACGTTCGGCCGACACACAGCCTGCTTCGCGTGGGGATACGGCGGCCAATACATCTTCGTGTTCCGCGACCTCAACCTCGTCGTGGTCGCCACATCCTCGACAACGGTCAGCGAAGAACGGCGCGGCCATCGCCGGCGGCTGTTCGATTTGATCGAACAACAGGTGCTCGCGCCAGTGTCGGCGGCGCGAACGCCCGTCCATTGAAGGGCTGCAGACGATCCGGCGAAAATCAAAAACCACTGCTCTCTCTCTAGGTGCGAAGCCGCTCCCAGAGCGTTCGGGCGTCGTGAGGAAGCTCGTGGACGAGCGCATCCACTGCGGCGACGACCTCCGCTTGATCGGCAACGGCGAGCAGTTGCTCGATGTCCGACGCGTCCTGGCTCCCACCGGCGTATAACTTCAGCAGAATCAAACCGGTGACGTCGACGACGGGGACCGTCAGTCCTCCCACGTCGATCGTTCGCGCACGACGAATAATGGCTTGCTGCCATCGCGATCGTCCGACCACGACATCGACGTCGCGCTCTTTTGGTTGCGAGAAGCGAACGACTCCAGCCAGCGGATCGTCAGCAGCGCCGCGGCGGACGTCCACGCGGACGTTCGGCTCCGTTGAGGTGAGGCTCAGGGCCCGCGGATCGACGACGAGCAGGTCGATATCGACGGTTGAACGGCTGACGCCGTGAGCCGCCAACGCCGCCGCGCCGATCATCGCGAACTCGATCTGTTCGCGGCGGAGCTGACTCGTGACATACGCGAGCAGCGTCACGCGAGCAGGCTCTCGTGACAGGCTGACCGCGTCCGGCGGTGTTGCCGGCTGCGGGCTAGGACGCGTCTCGCCTCGGTGAGCGACAGCCCACGGGAGGCCGCGGCGAGCTGGCAGTCGGCGTCCCCCAGTCGGAGCGCCTGGTCGACACGCTCGGCCGGCGTCTTGGCGAGGTCGCGACGTCTCGTGTCGTCACGCAAATCGTCGGCAACGGAGCGCATGTGACCAGTATACGCCCGGCCAATCGGCAGAATTTTTGGGCGTCCGAGGCACGGCTCGCGTTACCCTGAAAGCGATTCGGCATGCTGACGGCCACTTCCCACATCGACGACGCCCGCCTCAAGGACTACAGCCTGATCGGCCGCGAGACGGCCCTGGCCGTTGAACGTGGGCTGGCGGACGCGGACTGGTACACCTCGCCGGTCCCGAAAGACGTCCTGCGGGAACTGCTCGAACGCCGGGACGGGCCCGCGTTGCGCGACACCGCTTTGTACTTCGGGGTGATCGTCGCGAGTGGCTACGCGACCTACGAGCTCTGGGGCACGTGGTGGGCACTCGCTCCCATGATGATCTACGGCGTCCTGTACGCATCAGCCTCGGATGCCAGGTGGCACGAAGCCGGCCACGGCACTGCCTTCAAGACCGACTGGCTCAATGCCGCCCTCTATGAAGTCGCGTCATTCATGGTGTTGCGCGAATCTGTGCCCTGGCGCTGGAGCCACACCCGCCACCACAGCGACACGATCATCGTCGGCCGCGATCCGGAGATCGCCGTGCCGCGGCCGCCAGACCTCATCGCGATGCTGCTGAAATGCTTCAACACGCGCGCCTTCCAGCGCCTGGTGACCCACGTCGCGCGACACAGCGTGGGCCTGGTGACTCGCGAGGAGGCCTCGTTCATTCCGCCCTCCGAGTACGGGAAGGTCTTCGTGCGGGCACGAATCTATGCGGCGCTCTACCTCGTGATGCTGGCGTCGTGCGCGTACTACCGCACCTGGCTGCCACTCGTGTTCGTGCTCGGGCCGAACCTCTACGGCGCGTGGCTGATGGCGATCTACGGGTGGACGCAGCATGCGGGGCTGGCCGAGAACGTGCTCGATCACCGCCTCAACTGCCGGACCATCACGATGAACCGCATTCATCGGTTCCTGTACTGGAACATGAACTACCACCTGGAACATCACATGTTCCCGCTGGTGCCGTACCACCAGCTGCCGCGTCTGCACACGATCGTGAAAGACGACTGTCCTGCGCCGTACCGGAGCCTGACCGCCGCCTATCGGGAGATCGTCCCAACGATGCTTCGTCAGGTCAGGGACCCCGGCTACTTCGTTCGCCGCAAATTGCCGCCAACCGCGCGGCCCGTAGGCACGAGACCAACCGCGATCGCATTCACTGCTGCCGGACCGGACGTGGACGGCTGGATCGACGCCTGCGCCAGCGAGGCGTTGACGACCAATGACGTGCTGCGCTTCGATCACGACCGTCACACCTACGCCATCTACCGCACGGCCGACGGCGATATTCGCGCCACCGATGGCATGTGCACGCACGGCAACACGCACCTGGCCGACGGCATGGTGGCCGGGACGGTGGTCGAATGTCCCAAGCACAACGGACGTTTCGACGTCACGACCGGCGAACCCCGTCGCCTCCCGGCGTGCATCGCCTTGCGCACACACCTCGTGCGGGAAAGTGTCGGCCGCGTCTGGCTCAACGTCGCGTCATCGAAGGCGCGCGTCGCTCCCGGACAGACCCTTTCGTTACGAGTTGTGTCGAATCAGAACATCGCGACGTTCATCAAGGAACTGGTGCTCGCGCCGGTCACGGACCGCGACTGGCCGGCGTTCCTCCCGGGACAGTACCTCCAACTGCAGATTCCAGCCTACGGCAACATCTCGTTCCGTGACTTCGACGTCTGTCAGCCGCACGCGTCAGTCTGGCAGGCCAATCATCTCTACGACCTGGCCGCCAGCAACGCGCTGGTGCTCCGGCGGAACTATTCGCTCGCCACCAACCCGGCCGCGAGTGCGCGCGAGCTGCGCTTCAACGTTCGCATCGCCACGCCGCCGCACGGGCAGGACTGCGGCGCCGGCGCCGGCTCGTCGTATGTCTACCGCCTGAAGCCCGGCGACCTGGTCACGGCCAGTGGTCCGTTCGGCGATTTCCTGATCCGTGACGGCGACCGCGAGATGGTCTACGTCGGCGGCGGCGCCGGCATGGCGCCGCTCCGCTCTCATCTTCTCTACTTGTTCGAGACCGCGCGGACCACCCGCAGGGTCTCGTACTGGTACGGCGCGCGGTCCCGGCAGGAGATTTTCTACGAAGGCGAGTTCCGCGATCTTGAAGCACGATTTCCAAACTTCCGCTTCCACATCGCGCTCTCGGCGCCACTGCCAGACGACGAATGGACTGGCCAGACGGGGTTCGTTCACGACGTGCTCCGCCGCGAACAGCTGTTACAGCAGGCCAATCCCAGGGCCGCCGAGTACTACGTCTGCGGCCCGCCGGTGATGGTCAAAGCCACCCGCGACATGCTGCTGCACGAATTCGGCGTGGCGCCCCAGGACATCGCGGCGGATGAGTTCTGATTCCCGGGTTCAGGGTTCAGGGTTCGGCGTTCGGCGTTCGGGGTTCAGGGTTCAGGGTTCTCGGTTCCAGGATTCATGGATCTGGAAGCGGGAAGCGGGAAGCCGGAAGCTGCTCCCGTATCTTCAGATTGCGAAACCAGACCACGGTGTTGTGGTCCTGGAGCAGGATCGGCGTGCGGATCTTGTCGGCGTAGCCCGCCACGTTCTTGAACTTGCTCGTAGCCACGCCAGCGGCGGCTTCTGAACTCGTGATGTCATACCGCAGCACCAGCGTGTCGTTGAGCCAGTGCTCGACGATCTGGCCGTTGACGACGAGCCGCGATCGGTTCCACTCGCCAACCGGCCGGGCGGCGGCCCTAGTCGGCGGCAGGACGTCGTACCACGCCCCGGTCTTCTGCCGGACACTCAGCGCCATCGCCGCGTAGTTGTCATCGTCGATGGTCTGATACTCGTGCCCGATCGCGCCGCCCGAGTCACCCCGCGTCTCGTCGACGAAGTACTTGACGCCGCTGTTGCCTTGCGGCGACAAGCGCCACTCCCAGGCGAACTCGAAGTCGCCATACATGGTGGTCGTGACGATGTCGCCGCCTTTCTGGCCGAGCGACTTCAGCGTCCCGTCCTCGACCACCCATCCCGCTGCGGGAAACGCCTTCGTGCCGAATCCGCGCCAGCCAGTGGTGGTCCGGCCGTCGAAGAGGAGCGTCCAGCCGGCGGCCTGTTCTTGCGCGGTCAATGAGTTCTGAACCGTAAACGAACCCGATGGCTGCAGACCGGCGACGGCCACTAGCACAGGAACCGACAGCGCGAGCACGAGGCGCATCATTGTTCCGTCGTGTTCCACGGCGCGCGGAGCGCCGGGCCCCTCAAGAGCGCATTGGCCGCGGGATCCTCAGGGAAGCGCTCCGCGACCGGATCCCATTTCAGCGTCGCGCCGTGACGCAGGATGCCAATGAGCGCCAGGTGACAGATTGAAATCGTCCGCTGGCCGACCTCGGCGTCCTCCATCGTCTGACCGCGGCTCTTGACGGCATCGATGAAATCGACGCGCTCGCTGCGCAGCGGGAACCGGACATCTCGCGGACCGAGTCGCGCGCGCAGGATGTCAGGACGGCTGGCCTCGAGTAGCTCAGGATGATTCGCGGACACGGCGTAGTTCACCTGCAGCCAGCCCTTGTCCCCTTCGAAACGGATCTGCGGCAGGTCCATGGTGTAGACCATCTCGACGCCGCTGGCGAACCGATACTTCGCATTGAAGGTTTCGAGCACGTTCCACACCGGGTCGTCGTGGAACGTGCCGGTCGCCTGCACCTCAATCGGGCCGGTGCGCTCGGTGTTGTTGGCCCACTGGGCGATGTCGACCAGATGCGCGCCCCAATTGGTCAGCATGCCGTCGGCGAACAGGCGGCTGCGAAACCAACCCGGCCGGCTCTTCAAGTCGCGTGGCGCATGCACGCGCTTCTGCATGTAGGGAACCGCGTCGGCAGGCCCCAGCCAGAGGTCGTAGTCGAGTTCCGCCGGTGCAGGCGCCACGACCGCCGCCTCATCGGGAAAGAGCTCCTTGGGCGACGACACCCGAATCGTTCGCAGTGTGCCGATCTGTCCGTTGCGCACCAGTTCCGCGGCGCGATGGAATCGGTCGAGCGAACGGAACTCGCTGTCGACCCGGAAGACACGCTGCCGCTTCGCCACGACCTCGACGAGGCGGCGGCCTTCGCTGATGTATCGCGTGATCGGCTTCTCCAGCGAGACGTCCTTGCCGGCGTTGAGAGCCGCGAGCGCCATCGGCACGTGCCAATGATCGGGCGTCGAGATCATCACCGCGTCGATGTCGCGCCGCGCCAGCAGCTCGCGGAAGTCGCGGTAGGTCTGACAGCCGCGGTAGCTACCGACACCGCGCTCCTTCGCGTAGGTCTCCTCGACCAACATCCGGGCCTGATCGACGCGCCAGCTGTCGACGTCGCACACGGCCACGACCTGCACGCCAGGCACTGCCATGAATTCGGGCAGGTTGAGGGACTGAGCCTGTCGGCCTGTGCCGACGAAGCCGAGCGTGATGCGATTGCTCGGGGCCTGTGCTCCGAAGAGACGCGACGGCAGGACGAGCGGTGCGGCGGCGCCGGCTACTGCCAGCCCGGCTGACTGCAGGAAACGACGGCGATGCATGGTGGGCACAGACTAGCACGATGCGACGGGCTGCACGTCAGTCGTCAGAGGCGGTTACCAGCCAAGAGAGGTTGGCGAGCGCCTTAGTCGCTGCTGTACCACAATGCGTGGTTGGTCGTTACACCGTATGCCGTTGACAAGTCCTCAGCCGAATGGACAATCATGCCCGGCAGAGAAGCGATGCTATTAAAGGAGTGCGTTATGAGCAGTCGAAACAGATGGCGGAAGGTCACGACGGGACTGATCGTCCTGACCGTAGTCGGAGCGTTCGTCAGCAGCCCATCGGGAACGGAATCAGACCCTAGCGAACCCCTGCCCCTGGTCGTCGACCTAAACGGGCCACGCGGGGTCTCCGTCGGCCCGCTCGGCCTCGTCAGTTACACTGAAGGCGACGGCTCGTTCAGCGCGCTCGCTACAAAGGGTCCATTTGCAGGAACGATTTTCCCGCTCGGTTCGGTGCCGCCCAGCTTTATCGCGCCCTCGCTCGCGATGGGCCGGTTCGGACAGACGTATGTCCTGACACCCGGTGGCCCTCCCGGCACCGGAGCACAGACGCTCTATAAGTGGCTGCCTGGCAGCGACAACCCACGGCCGTTCGCCGATATCGCAGCCTACCAGGCCACCGACCCGGATCCTTACAACCTCGCCGATGCGCCTGAAGAATCCAATCCCTTCAACGTCGCGCTCCTGCCTGACGGCAGCGTCCTCGTTTCTGACGCGGCCGCAAACGATCTGCTCCGCGTGTTCCGCAACGGCAAGATCGTCACGGTCGCGCGGCTCAAGCCGCGGGTCGTCGAAGTGCCTGAGGAATTGCTCGGCAACCAGCCGCCAGCGGGAACGCCCATTCCGTCCGAGGCCGTGGCCACATCCGTAGCGGTCGGCGCAGATGGCTACTACTACGTGGGCGAGCTTCGCGGCTTTCCCGCGACACCCGGCAAGTCGCAGGTCTGGCGAATCCGGCCCGACTCGGTTGGCGCGGTCTGCGATCCAGAGCATCCTCGGCGGGGTGCCTGCCAGCGCTACGCTGACGGGTTCACGTCCATCGTGGCTCTCGGCGCTGGCGACGACGGCAGCATCTACGTCGTCGAGCTGGTCAAACGCAGTTGGCTGCAGTGGGAACAGGATCCGACGGGGTCCGATGTGGGCAGTTTGTACAGGATTCCGCGCGGCGGCGGCCGTCCGCAAGAGCTGGCCAAGGACCAACTTCACCTTCCAGGCGGGGTCGCCGTCGATGGCAGCAAGACGGTCTATGTGACTGGCCCGGTCTTCGGACCAGGAACGTTGTCGAAGATTCGGGTACGGTCAGGCAGTCACAAATAGCAGGCCCGCACAACACAGCAACGTTGTATGTAGTGTCCGGCGCCTGAGAATTCCGCTCGAGCCGGACACAACGTACAAAACAGGGCTGTCGCACTCTCGCCTGACTTCTATGCACTTCGTCTATATCGTTCGCTGCACGGATGGATCTCTGTACACCGGCTACGCCCGCGATCCGCGGGCACGGACCCGCGCGCACAACGCCGGGCGAGGCGCGCGCTATACCTGCGGACGACGACCCGTCCGGCTGGTCTACTCAGAGGCTTTCGCGACCCTGTCCGAAGCGTTGAAGCGAGAGTACGAGCTGAAGCAGTGGCCGCGGGCGAGGAAGCAGGCGCTCGTCAAGAGCGCGCGGCGGCAGCGTTTGCAACTGCACCGCGACAGTAGCCGAGGCGGATAGTCGCGACATCAGCGTCCACACCTCATAGAATGGCCGGGGAAAATGGCGTGGGCGTGCTACTCGGCTGTCGTTGCACGAACCGTCGCCCAGGAGGATCGCGTCACGATGTCTATCGCATCCGGTCTCGAAGCGCTCTCACCGACATTCACCGGCCATCTGCTGCAACCGTCCGATCCGGGATATGACGACGCCCGGCGCGTGCACAACGGCCTGATTGACAAGCGACCCACGCTCATCGCGCGGTGTTGCGGCACGGCCGACGTGGCCGATGCAGTAAAGCTCGCGCGCGCCTCGAACCTCGAGATTGCGGTCCGCGGCGGCGGCCACAACGTCGGCGGCCGTGGAACGATCGACGCCGGACTGATGATCGACCTCGCGCCGATGAAGGGAATTCACGTCGATGCAGCACGACGCAGAGCCCGCGCCCAGGGCGGCGTCCTCTGGAAGGAACTCAACCGCGAAACGCAGCTGCACGGCCTCGCGACCACAGGCGGCGTGGTCGGGACCACCGGCATTGCCGGCCTGACGCTCGGCGGCGGACTCGGCTGGCTCATGTCGAAGTACGGGCTGGCGCTCGACAACCTGACATCGGCGGAGATGGTGATGGCAGACGGCACCATCTGCCGTGCCGCGGCCGACGAGAATCCCGACCTGTTCTGGGCCATCCGCGGTGGCGGCGGCAACTTCGGGATCGCCGCCTCGCTCGAGTACGCGCTGCACCCGGTGGGACCGGTGATTGCCGGCGGTCTCGTGGCGCATCCGTTCCAGAACGCTCGGAACGTGCTCCGGTTCTTCCGCGAGACCTGCGCCACGCTGCCCGACGAGATGATGATGGCTGCTGGACTGCTGACCGCGCCTGACGGGTCGGGTCAAAAGCTGGTGGGATTGCTCGCGGCGCACTGCCGGCCCACTCGCTGAGGGCGAGGCCGCAGTGAAACCGATCAAGGCGTTCGGGCCACCTGTCATGGACGCGATGGGACCGATCTCGTACTGCCAGATGAACGGCTTGCTCGATGCCTCGATTCCCAGGGGCGCCCTGAACTACTGGAAAGCCCACTTCTTGACCGATCTCACCGACGACTGCATCGCGGTCATCGTCGACGCGTTTGCCGGCTGCCCATCGCCGATGTGCCAGGTCATAGTCGAACATTTCCATGGCGCTGCCAGCCGCGTCCCCGTACAAGACACGGCCTGCGCGCTGCGGATCACCGGATTCAATCTCGTGATCGTCTCCCAGTGGATGGACCAACGGGACAACGATCGGTGCATTGCCTGGTGCCGCGACATGTACGCATCGCTCACGCCGTTTCTCGGCACTGCACGATACGTGAACTACATCGGAGACGACGAAGCGGGTGATCCGGCTGCGATCGCCTACGGCGCGAACTATCCGCGCTTGCGGGAGCTCAAGTCGAAGTACGACCCCGACAACGTCTTCCACGTCAACGTCAACATCCGTCCGCGCTGACGCGGCCGCCCTCACAAACGTGTCGTGTCGGCCTTTAGCGGATCTTCAGGAGTAAGGCAGAGCTATACGAGCTTCGTCTTCGAAATCGGCAACTCCCTCACCCGCTTTCCAGTCGCCGCGAAGATAGCGTTGGTCAGCGCCGGAACGATCGGCGGCAGCCCGGGCTCGCCGACACCGCCCGGCAGCGCGTCGCTTTCGACGATGTGGACGTCGACCTGCACCGGTGCGTCGGTGATGCGCGGCACCTGGAAGGTGTGGAAGTTGGTCTGCGTGATGCGGCCAGCCGCCGCTGAGATCTCGCCGGTCATCGCGAGACCAATGCCCATGACCGCGGCTCCCTCGAACTGCGAGCGCACGCGGTCGGGGTTGATGACCGTGCCCGCATCGACGACCTGAATCACGCGCGGGATGCGCACGCGGCCCTGCCCGTCCACCTCTACTTCGACGACCGACGCGATGTAGCTCGTGAAGCTGCGCGCGGCCACGATTCCCATCCCGCGCCCCTTGGTCCTGGCGCGCTTGCTCCACCCAGCGCGCTCGGCTGCGATCTCGAGCACGCGGCGCAGCCGCCTCGTGTCGAACGGGTACTTGTCGGCGGGGACGCCGTAGTTCCAGTAGTCCTTGACGCCGTCGGCCTTGAAATCGAGCACGCGGCCGGGACCGATGAGATCCAGCTGGTACTCGACTGGATCGCGGCCGGCGGCATAAGCCAGCTCGTCGACGAAGCTCGAGGCCGCAAACACTTGATAGATGTTCGCCACCGAGCGGAACCATCCGATCCGCACGTGCGCCGCGGCGGGACAGTTCTCGGCGCGGTAGGCGGGCACGTCGAATGGCAGATCGGTCAGGCCCATGCCGAGCTCGATGTCCATGCCGTAGCGCTCGCCGGCCGTGAACGTCGACGCGATCGGCGGGAACGAGGACCGCGCGAGCCACGCCGTCGGACGGCCGCGCTCGTCGACGGTCGCCTTGTGAGAGACCGCGGCGACGGCGTGAAAGAAGTCGAATTGCAGGTCGTCCTCGCGGCTCCACACGACCTTGACGGGCTTGCCGACGCTCTTCGACAAGAGCGCCGCCTCGGCAACGAAGTCCGGCTTCGACTTGCGGCCGAATCCTCCGCCGAGAAGCGTGACGTGACAGACGACGTTGCTCTTGTCGATGCCGAGCGCCGCGGCGACGGTTTCCTGCGCGGCCTGCGGATTCTGCACCGGCGCCCACGCGGTCACCTTGCCGTCACGGAAATCCGCCACGGCCACCGGCGGCTCCATGGTCGCGTGCGCGTGATGAGGCACGTAGTAACTCGCCTCGACGACCTTCCCGCCCTTGGCGAAGACCGCGTCGACGTCGCCACTATTCCGCGCGATCTTTCCGGGCTTCTGCACGGCCGCCAGCAGCTCTTTCTTATAAGCGGCCGAGTCGTAGGTGGCGTTGGGGCCGAGATCCCACTCGAGCTTCAGCTGCTTTCGTCCCTGGAACGCCGCCCAGGTATTGTCGGCAATCACCGCGACGCCGCCGAGCGGCTGGAACATGATCGGCGGCTTCCACGGATCCAGCCTCACCACCTGACGAACGCCCTTGACCGCGAGGGCGGCCTTGTCGTCGACCGACTTGAGCGTCGCGCCAAGGACCGGCGGGTGCTCGATCGACGCGAACACCATGCCGTCGACTTTGGCATCCATCCCGAACACGGCCTTGCCGCTGACGATGTCGGGGAGGTCGTAGGTGGGCTGGTCCTTGCCGATGTAGCGCCACGCGCTGCGCGGCTTGAACTGCAACGTCTCGCGCGCCGGCACGGGCAGCTTCGCGGCGGCCGGCACGAGCGACGCGTACGTCGCGCGCCGTCCGGTCGCCTGGTGGACGACCTCGTGAGGCGCGGTCTGACACTCGCCGACGGGCACCTGCCATTGGGCCGCCGCCGCCTGCACCAGCATCACGCGCGCCGACGCGCCGGCCTGGCGGAACGCGTCGAAGAAGTCTCGAATCGATTTCGAGCCGTCGGTGTTCTGATCGCCGTAACGCGGATCGCCAATCCCCTGTTCGATCTTGACCCGCGCCCAGTCGGCGTCGAGCTCGTCGGCGGCGACCATTGGCAGCGACGTCCGGATGCCAGTGCCCATCTCGGAGCGGTGCGTCACGATGTGGACGGTGCCGTCCGGATCGATGCCGAGGTAAACGCTCGGATGGAGCGCCGCGGCGTCGGCCTGCGTACGGAACGATGCCACGGCCTGCGCGTGGAGCGACCCTGGCACGAGGCGGGCGACGACGACCAGGGCGCCGGTCGCGAAGATGCCTTCCAGAAAGTGCCGGCGGCTGAGGTTTGCCGTCGCGATCGTCGTCGAAACTGTCATGGGAGTCATGGCCGTCCCTCCGCCACGCTTTTGATCGCCGCGCGGATGCGTTGATAGGTTCCACAGCGGCAGATGTTGCCGGCCATGGCCGCATCGATCTCGGCATCGGTCGGGCGAGGCTTTTCGGCGAGGAGGGCTGAGGCCTGCATGATCTGCCCGACCTGGCAGTAGCCGCATTGCGCGACGTTGCCGGCGATCCAGGCGCGCTGCACCGGGTGGCTTTGATTGGGGCTCAGGCCCTCGATGCTGACGATCGAGCGGTCGGCGACCGCCGACATCGGCGTCTGGCACGAGCGGACCGCCCGGCCATCGACGTGGACCGTGCAGGCGCCGCAGAGCCCGGCGCCGCAGCCGAACTTGGTGCCGGTCAGGCCGAGTTCGTCGCGGAGATACCAGAGCAGCGGCATGTCGGGCTCGCCGTTGAACGTACGGCTCGATCCGTTCACAGTAAATGTCACCATCGCGTCATCCTTTGTGGACACTAACTCACAAAAAGGTCAGGCCGAACACGCCGACGGCTATGGATCACGATGAACACGATGACGCGATGGCCACGAAGGAAACCTGTGTGGATACATCGTGAACATCGTGTCATCGTGGGCATCGTGTCGTAACGTGCCCACGTGACAGCACAATGAGATGGCTACTAAGCTAAGCGTCCCGGCTGGCGAGCGCAAGTGTTTACTGCATGGCCCCCTTCAGGCGCGCCCGCTTGATGTCCCAAACAAGGCCGAGCCACTCGAGCGTGCGGATGCCGATCCAGTTGAAGTCGACCTCGTACCACGCGAGCCCATGCCGCGCGCTCGTGGGATGCGCATGATGGTTGTTGTGCCAGCCTTCGCCAAACGTCACGAGCGCGACCCACCAGTTGTTGGTCGAGTCGTCGCGAGTCGCGAATCGGCGCGAACCCCACTTGTGGGTCGCGGAGTTGACCAGCCACGTCGCGTGCAGCCCGAGCGTGACGCGCAGAAAAATTCCCCAGAGCACGTAAGGAATACCGCCGAAGGCCAGAAGACCGAGGCCGACAATCACATTCGACGTCCAATGCCATTTCGACAGCCAGACCTGCACCGGGTCGCGCACCAGATCGGGAACGTAGCGCGCCAGGACCGACGCATCGTGATGGAGACCCTGGCCGCTCAGGATCCATCCGGCGTGCGCCCACCACGTGCCTTCGCGCGGCGTGTGCGGATCGCCCTCCTGATCCGAGTGCTGGTGGTGGACTCGATGAGTCGCGACCCAGAAAACCGGACCGCCTTCGAGCGCCAGCGTTCCGCACCACGTGAGGAAGTACTCCACCGGCTTGTAGGTCTTGTAGCCGCGATGGGTCAGCAGGCGGTGATACCCCATGCCGATGCCGAGCATGCCGGCCACGCAGTAGAGAATGAACGCCGCGAGGATCGCGCCGGCGTCGATGAAGAAGAACGCAAGCGCCGCGCCGACATGAAACCCGAGCATCGCGCCCGTGGTCAGGACGTTCAGGCCTTTCTGATGCTTCCGTCCGTACATCAACGACAGGGCGGCCTCCACGAAGAAGGGCGGCGGAATCGAGCCGTATGAGTGAGGACGATAGCAGGCGTCCAGGGCCGGCGACTGTAATACTTCTGTATCGAGCGCCGACGGCCGGTGCTACCCTACAGAGATGATGAGGCTCCCCACCGCGTTCTTCATCTTCAGCGTGTGCGGCGTGCTTGCGTCCGCCGCGTGCCACCCCGGGCCGGTCCTTCCCGTTGCCAAGAGCAATGTCGGCGGCACCATCGCCGGTATCGTGTCCAGCGTCGGCAAGGCCCCAGAGCCAGGCCGCAAGGTCACGGTCACCAATGTCGCGACCGGCGAACGCTTCGAGGCCATCACTGGCGTCAATGGCGGCTATACGATCAAGGTGCCGGAAGGGACCTACAAGGTCGAGGTCGAATTGCGGACCGGCGAAGTGCTGACCCAGCAGCCGGGCGAAACCCGGGTGCAGAAATCCGATCTCGATCCGCAACGGAACTTCACCATCACGACCAAGGCGCCAGCGTTCTCATGAGCCAGGATTGACGCGTTGGCGGCACGGGTCCTCGACCAGACGGCGGACGACCAGCTACAGGCCGCGCGCCACCTGCTCTCCGATCTCAGAGCCGAGCTTGCGGCTGTCCCCGCGACGCCAGACGACGCGGCCACGCTCGGGACCGCCCTCGTCCAGCTCGACGAGCTCTTCCTCCTCGTCGTCGTCGGCGAATTCAATGCCGGCAAGAGCGCGTTCATCAACGCGCTCCTCGGACAGCGTCTCCTCGAGGAAGGTGTCACGCCGACGACGGCGCAGATACATGTCGTGCGCTATGGCAAAACGTCCGGAACCGACGTGTCGGCGTCCGGCCTGCGGACGGTGACTGCTCCGGTCGAGTTCCTCAAGGACATCCTCATCGTCGACACTCCCGGGACCAACGCGATCCTGCGCGAGCACGAGCGGCTGACGTCGGAGTTCGTGCCGCGGGCCGATGTCGTCCTGTTCGTGACCTCGGCGGATCGACCCTACACCGAGACCGAACGGGCGTTCATCGATGCGATCCGCGAGTGGGGCAAGAAGATCGTCATCGTCATCAACAAGGTCGATATCTTCGACCGTCCCGACGATCTGGAGAAAGTGATGGCGTTTGTCGGCGACGCCGCGCAGCAGTCGTTGTCGGTGCGCCCGCCGATTTTTACCGTCAGCGCACGGCTCGCCGATCGCGCGAAACACGGCGAGCCGTCACTGTGGGAGGCCAGCGGGTTCGCGGCGCTCGAGCGTTATCTCCATGACTCGCTCGACGAGCGCGGCCGCTTCCGGCTGAAGTTGACGAGCCCGCTCGGCGTCGGCGATGTGCTGGCGCGGCGCTACCTGTCGGTCGCCGACGAGCGTCTCGGCGTGCTTGCGAGTGATGTGAGCGCCCTCGACGATATCGAGCGGCAGCTTGTCGAGTACCGCGCCGATCTGGCGAGCGGATTCGAGCTGCGCATGCGCGCGGTCGAGCAGGTCCTGGTGCGGATGGAATCGCGCGGGCACCAGTATTTCGACGATACGCTGCGGCTCGGCCGCGTCTTCGACCTGGTGAATCGCGCCCGCGTCCAGCGCGAATTCGAAGACAAGGTGGTCGCCGACGCACCGCAGGAGATCGAGCGCCGTGTCTCCGAGCTCATCGACTGGCTGGTCGATCAGGACTACCGGCAGTGGCAGGCGATCTCGAGCCGCCTTGCCGACCGGCAACGGGAGCATGGTGACCGCATCCTCACCCATCCCGAGGTCGGTAGCTTCAACCAGGACCGGACACGACTTCTGCAGTCGGTGGGCCGCGAGGCGCAGCGGGTCGTCGACGGCTACGATCGGCGCCACGAGTCGCAGCAGATTGCCGACGGCGCGCGCACCGCCGTCGCGGCGACGGCCGCAGTCGGCGCAGGCGCGGTTGGCCTCGGGGCCCTCGTCTCGTTGGCCGCGACGACCGCCGCCGCGGATGTGACGGGCCTGCTGATGGCGAGCGTGATGGCAGTCGTCGGATTCCTGATCATTCCAGCGC
This sequence comes from uncultured Acidobacteriota bacterium, assembly GCA_963773005.1. Lineage (GTDB taxonomy): Bacteria > Acidobacteriota > Vicinamibacteria > Vicinamibacterales > 2-12-FULL-66-21 > DATBJJ01. Next base: position 107,725 of record CAVYZR010000002.1, on the reverse strand, counting down.
GCCGGCGCAAGGCGCGGATCGCGATCCGCGAACGGGTGTCGACCCTGATCGCCGAACTTGGCAGCGCGCTCGGCGGCGAATTCCGGAAGGCGCAGGAACGCAGCGCCCAGCGCTTTGCCGACGCCATTGGCCCGTACGCGCGGTTCGTCCGCGGCGAGCGCTCCCGATGGGAAGGGCACCGGGCGAACCTCACCGGCCTTCGCGGCCGGATCACCGAGCTGACGGCAACCGTCGCACAGGACTAGCCCCGTACTGATTCCCGCTGCGCGCGTACGAGATACGGACAGGACCGCGTCACACGATCGGCCTTGCTAGCCGGCTACCCAACGATGGCCAGAAGGAACATGCATTGCACGCGCGCCCGCGGCGAGTCGACACGGACGACGACCGGGAGCTTCACCGAGCCGGCGGGTGCTCCCCCTCTTGCGCTGCTCGGCAGGACGTGAGTCTGCCGAGCAGTCCCGCCAACTCGTTGAGCGGTACGCAGTAGTCGATCGGGACGTGGCGCGCGGCATGGGCCGGCATGGCAGGAAAGCGCGCGTCGTTCTCATCCTGGACGATGGCGATTCCTCCTAGCTGTTTCAAGGCACGAAGCCCCTCCGTCCCATCTCCGAGATTGCCTGTCAGGATGACACCGATGGCAGCAGGCCCATAGATCTGGGCCGCAGACCGGAACAACGGGTCGATTGCTGGACGAAAGCGATTCTCTCGTGGCCCCGTGGTCAGCCGGAGGCAGCCCGGTTCGATGATCAGATGCCGGTCGGGCGGTGCGACGTAGACGGTTCCGGCCTCGAGGCGCTGCCGGTCACGTGGATGGATGACTGGCATCCTGGCAACTCTCGACAGGATGTCGGGAAGGAGTCCTGGTGATTGGGGCGCGATATGCAGCACAATGCAGATTGGCGCGGGAAACCCGGACGGTAAATCCCGGGCGAGTTCACGCAGCGCCTCGATGCCACCGGCCGAGGTCCCGATCACGACGACGCGGCTAACCGCCATAGGTCAGGAGTGGCTGTGCGCGGCGCCCCTCAAGCTCATGCTTATCGCCGTCGGCGGCCGAACGAGGTAGCGATGTCCAGAGGTGAGTCGCCGAGCGGGGCGCGCAATGACGGGCTCATGGTCGTGGGCCTGGGTGCGTCCGCGGGTGGCATCCCTGCACTGCGCCAGTTCTTTTCTCATGTGTCGGCGAACGGGTCCGTGGCCTACGTGGTCATTCTGCACTTGTCGCCCGACCACGACAGTAAGTTGGCTGAAGTCCTGCAAGTGACGCTCCCGTTTCCAGTGACCCAGGTCGCGGCTGCCGCCCCTCTCGAGCCGGATCACGTCTACGTCATCCCGCCGAACCGAAGCCTGGCGATCCTCGACGGACACTTGACCGTCTCGGAATTCACTCGCGCGGAACACCGTCGATCACCAGTGGACATCTTTTTTCGTGCGCTTGCCGAGGCGTACGGTTCGAGGGCGGTCAGCGTGATTCTGTCCGGAACTGGTACCAACGGTTCGGCTGGACTCAAGCGCATCAAGGAACATGGCGGCTTCGCAATCGCGCAGGATCCCGGCCAGGCCGAATACAGCGATATGCCTGGCCACGCCATCGCGACCGGCCTTGTTGATGCCGTCCTGCCAGTGCAGGAGATGCCGGCGAAGATCGCCGCGTATCTCGCCCGGTTGGGGGAGATTGATCGGGCGCAGCCGCCCGATGACCTTGACGACGCGAGTGCACTACGCGACGTCCTGATGCTGCTCAAGGTTCGGACCGGCCACGATTTCTCGTTCTACAAGCCGGCGACCATGCTTCGCCGGATTCACCGGCGGATGACCGTCGTCGGTACGACGACCCTGCCGAGTTACGCGCAGTGGACGCGGGGGCAGCCCGAGGAGCCACTCGCGCTGATGAAAGAGCTGCTCATCAGCGTGACCCATTTCTTCAGGGACCCCGAAGCCTTCGCACAGCTCGAACAGCGCCTTGTTCGGCAACTCTTCGAGTCGAAGACGCCGGAGGATCAGGTACGAGTCTGGGTCCCTGGCTGCGCCACGGGCGAGGAGGCGTATTCGATCGCCATGCTCCTTGCGGAACATGCCGCCTCTCGCCTCGACCAGCCGCTTGTGCAGGTTTTTGCCACCGATCTCGACGAGAACGCGATCGCGACCGCGCGCGACGGACTCTACAGTGACAACGAGGTGAGTGACATCCCGGAAGCGCGGCTGGCGCGCTTCTTCCACCGCGAGGCCTCCGGCTACCGGGTCAAACGCGAGTTGCGCGAACTCATCCTGTTCGCCCACCACAATCTGGTCAGGGATCCGCCCTTCTCCCACCTCGATCTCGTGTCGTGCCGGAACCTCCTGATTTACTTGAATCGCGCCGCCCAGGATCGCGTCATCGAAACCTTTCACTTCGCGCTGAGGCCTGGGGGTTACCTGATGCTCGGCCCGTCCGAATCGCCAGATGGCTCGAGCGATCTGTTCGTCCCAGTCGACCGCTCGAGCCACTTCTATCAGAGCCGGATAGTCTCGAGCCGTATGACCCTGCCCGAGCCGTCCGGCGCGACACCACGCAGACCGCGAACAGTCGAACCGCGGGCCGCGGAACGATTCGCGCCGCTCGACGCACACCACCGGCTGCTCGAGGAGTATGCAGCGCCATCTCTCGTCCTGACCGAGGATCACACCATCGTCCACATGTCGCCGCGGGTGGGCCGCTACCTTCAGATCGGCGCCGGCGAGCCATCACGGGACCTGAGCCGGCTGATCCTCCCGGAGCTGCGCACCGATCTGCTCACTGCCCTCTATCAGAGCGCCAGGCAGCGGACAGGCGTCGAAGTCAAGAACGTCCCGGTGACGCTCGACGGCAGCGCGCGTCAGGTCGATCTGGTGGTTCGGCCGGTGCTGGGCGACGATGACCCGGCGCGCGGTTTCTTCCTCGTGCTCTTCACCGATCACCTGGCAGTCGAGGATCCGCGTCGCGACCTGCGGCCGCTCGATTCGAGCTCGCTTCCCATCGCGCGACAGCTCGAGGAAGAGCTGACCCGAATCAAAGCGCAGCTTCGGATGACGGTGGAACAGTACGAAGCCCAGGTCGAGGAAGCGCAGGCCTCTGCCGAAGAGCACCAGGCCACCAACGAGGAACTCCGCTCGTCGGCAGAAGAGCTCGAGACCAGCAAGGAGGAATTGCAGTCGGTCAACGAGGAACTGACCACGGTCAACCAGGAACTGAAAATCAAGATCGAGGAGCTGCGCCTTGGCAACAACGACTTCCAGAATCTGATCAATTCGACCGAGATCGCGACGATCTTTCTGGATCGGGGCCTGCGCGTGAAGTTCACGACGCCGCGCGCCCGCGATGTGTTCAACCTGTTGCCGTCCGATGGCGGCCGGTCGCTGATGGATATCACGAGTCGATTGCGTTACGACCAGCTCGAGCGCGACCTGCACCAGGTCCTTGACGCGCTGCAAGCCATCGACCGGGAGGTCGAATCGCTCGAGGGCCGCTCGTACCTGGCGCGGATTCGGCCGTATCGCACGACCGACGATCGCATCGACGGGTTGGTCCTGATGTTCCAGGACATCACGCCACGCCGGAGCGCCGAATTGAATGTCGAGCGAAGCGAAGAACGTCTGCGGATTCTCATCGACAGCGCCACCGACTATGCGATCTTCACGATGACCGATACCGGCCAGATTGATTCCTGGAACACCGGCGCCGAACGGATGTTCGGCTATCGATCCGACCAGATCATCGGCCGCAGCTTCGAGGTGCTGTTCACCGCCGGGGATCGCGCCAACGCAATCCCCGACGCGGAGCTCGCCATCGCGCGGCGCGAGGGGCGCGCGCTCGACGAGCGCTATCACGTCCGGCGCGACGGCAGCCTGTTCTACGCGAGCGGCGTCACGACCCGTCTCGGCGACGGCTCGCTCGGGTTTGCCAAGATCGCTCGTGACCTGACCGGGCAGCAGCGGGCCGCCCAGGCGTTGCACGACGCGAGTGGAGCACTCGAAGTTCGTGTCGACGAACGCACCCGCGCGCTGGCCGCCGAGGTGAAGTCCCATCACACAGCGCAATTGCACATCGTCAACCTGCTGCGGAAGGTCGTCACCGCCCAGGAGGAAGAGCGCGGCCGCATCGCCCGGAACCTGCACGATCAACTCGGCCAGCGGCTGACGGAGCTGCGCTTGTCCCTCGAACGCGCCCAGGCGCGGATCGGATTGCCGGCCGAAGCCGACGACGAGCTGAGCCGAACGCTGGCGCTCGTACAGACCATCGATTCCGAGGTGGGCTTTCTGGCCTGGGAGTTGCGCCCCGCCGTCCTCGATCATCTGGGCCTCGCCGTGGCCCTGCCGCGCTACGTGCGCGAATGGTCGGAACACTACGGCATCGAGGCGAAATACGGAGGGGACGGCTTCCCCTCCGACGGGATCACGCGCGAAGCGGAAATTGCGCTCTACCGAATCGCCCAGGAGGCGCTGACCAACGTCGCCAAGCACGCCCATGCGAGCCGCGTCGATGTCTTCCTCGAGAACCGCGACGGGCGCCTCGTCCTGGTGGTCGAGGATGACGGCGTCGGCTTTGACCAGGAGCAGGCCTCGACGCGCGAACGCGGCATCGGACTGCTCGGCATGCGTGAGCGGGCCGGACTGATCGGCGCGCAGTTCGAGCTGGAATCGAGTTCCGGCGAGGGCACGTCGATCTTCGTGCGCTACGCGCCGGCGGCCGACATCGACGAGCGCGAGCCATGACGCCCATTCGGGTCCTGCTCGCCGAAGATCACGAAACCGTCAGGCAGGGTCTGCGCCTGCTGCTCGAATCACAGGCTGATATCGAGGTCGTCGCAGAAGCCGCCAATGGGCTGGACGCCGTCAAACACTGTCAGACGATGCAGCCGCAAGTCGTGATCCTCGATATCTCGATGCCGGAAATGAATGGCCTGGCCGCCACCAAAGCGATCCGGCACGTGCTGCCGAAGACGGCGATCGTCGCGCTGACCCGGCACGACGACGAGGCGTTCGTGCAGGAGTTGATGGCCGCCGGCGCATCCGGATACGTGCTCAAACAGAGCCGCTCGACGGAACTCCTCAACGCCGTGCGCGCCGTTGCCGCCGGTGGTCAGTATCTCGATGCCTTGCTGGCGCGACGCGCCAGCGAAGACGAAGAGGCCAAATACAGCCCGCGTCCGGCAACGATCAGCGACCGCGAGAAAGCAGTGCTGCGGATGATGGCGGTTGGCCACAGCAACAAAGGGATTGCCGCGGATCTCAGTATCAGCATCAAGACGGTCGAAGTGCACAAGGCAAACGCCATGCGCAAACTCGGCCTGCATGGGCGCATCGACGTCGTCCGCTTTGCCATTCTGCACGGGTGGCTCCAGGAGCCGTAGAGCGGTTTCCAGACGTCTGTGGTGTCCGCGCCATAGCTCGACCAAACGGTAAGGGTTTTACCCAATTGTGCGCAGTTTTTGCCTCATGCAAAGCTGACCATGTGGGCCGCAACGTTCGTGTGCTGCTCGTCAGCGATTCCCGGGACGAACGGGAAATGTATGCCGAGTGCTTCCGCCGGAAGGGCTACTGTACATTGCAGGCGGCCACGGCCTCCGACGGTCTTCGCCTCGCGACCGAGCTCGCCCCCGACATCGTCGTGACCGACATCAAGCTGCCCGGTGAAATGGATGGGCTCGACCTCACCGAAACGCTGAAGCAAGATATATCCAAGCAGGCCCTGCCTGTCGTGATCCTGACTGGGTGCGCATTCGAACAGGACCGCGAACAGGCGAATCGGGCTGGTTGCGATCGCTTCTTGACCAAACCGTGCCTTCCGGAGGTGCTCGCGACGAGCATCGAGGAAGTGTTGCGCGAATACCGATTCCTCGGTGGCAAGCCGACCGCAGTCGAGGGAGTATGAGATGCCAACGGCCGAACGACGTCACCTGCCGCGCAATATTGTCCAGGGTGAGCCGCCTCGCGCTCAGCTGACTTCGAACATCATCGGCGCCTATCGCGAGATGCCGGGACTCAACCTCACGCTCGACCAGGCTGCTCGGCTGTTCGGGTTACAGTCCGTCACGTGCCGGATCGTGCTCGAGGATCTCGTCAGGGATGGTCGCTTGCGGCGTTCGATCGAAGGACGGTACGCGAGGGCGTAGGTTCCGCCCTCGCGATACTGCCCCGTACTGATCCGCTGCTATCGACGACCAGGACGCTTCGCCCCGGCCACGGCCGTTCTTCGTCCGCCGCCGCCGTGCATCGCTGGCTCGTCTTCTTCCTCCTCGTCGTCGCGATCGCTCTTCTCAGGATGAGCGGCGTCGGCAGCCTCCTGGTTGATGCCAGCTTCGGCAATCGAGGTCAGCTTTTCGTCGGCCGCCTTCTCTTCGTCGAGCGTCTCCTGCAGGAGGTTCGCCGCCTGCTCGTGCCCCATCCCGCGCGCCCACGCCACGAGCGTGCCGTAGGCCGCCATCTCATAATGCTCGGCCCGCTGCCCGGCGGCAATCAGGCACGCGTCCATCGTCGCCTCGTCGAACTCTTCTTCGATGATTGATTTACCTTCTTCGATGATGCCGGCGATGCCGTCGCAATGCTTGCCGCGTACCTTCTCGTCGAGGCTTTCGAATACCTGTTCGAGGCGCTCGACGTGGCCGCGGGTTTCCTCGAGGTGCGATTCGAATGCGGTTCTCAGCTCTTGCGACGTTGCCGCTTTCGCCAGCTTCGGCAGCGCCTTGGTGAGCTGTTTTTCGGCGTCGTAGGCATCGCGCAGTTCGTCGATGAACGCGTCGTGCAGTGTTCCGGCCTGAGCCATGGTGTTCTCCTTCGGGGTCCTGTACGGTCAGTTGGTCCTAAGTCTCTGCCTCAGGACGATGAGGAAGCACGCGGAGTGCCAATCAGGCAGGAGCCGACTAAACCTTCAGATTCTCGTCGACTGGACCCGAACAGGCGATCGCGGCGGCGACGACTCGAGCGATCGCCGGCCAGACTGAGCGTATTGACTGGCAGTTGTTGGCATCAGGAACCACAACCGGTCGCCAGTGTTGGCGGCATCGGCAATGACGCCGACCTCAACTTCGATGAGCGCTTTCTCTCGCGGGCGGACGCGGACCTGGACGCGCATCAGGCTCGTGCCGTCGCCGTGTTCGTCGAGCGCGTCAAACAAACGCTGCCGATCGATCACGAAGTGCAGGAACATCTGGCCCTGCAGCCGACTTGAACTGACGTTGAGAAGAAGTGCGCCGGCGCGGTTGACGCCGCGCACGATCCCCTGGGCATCGGTGAGCACGCAGGCGAGCGGCATGACGTCGAACAAGCGCTGCCAGTTCTCGCGCTCGGCCGTGGCCAACCGTCGCAGGCGATCCGATTCCTCTTCACCCCGCGCCAGCTCCTCGAGCAGGACGTGGCATTTGCTCAGGCACTCCGCCATCATCCGGCTCGCCAGGGCGTCGTTTTCGCGAACGTTGATGCGCCCGACCCGACGCCGAACCAACTCCAGGTCGCGCGTCCAGTGACGGATCTGACTCGGTTGATGTGTGTTCATTCCGCACCCGCCTCCCCGCCTCAGCCGACCCGGAAGTGTCCCGGATGTGGGGGACGCGATGCTATTGGGGGAAACCCGTATCGACGTCTTGCCTCAATTTGTCACTGATTTTTGCCGACGAATCACTGTTTTCTGTCGATTGACCCTTAATTAGCTCAAGGAGGATCCCAGGGCGCCCCGGGTCGTTTCATGCGCTCCAGTTCGAATCCTTGTCCTGGAAATCTGCTCGCTTAGACGGGGCGCAGGGGCCGCCGAACGCATCGATCGCCTGAGGGACGGGAGCGTTTCTCCGGGGCCGTGGCGGCCTGAGCGAGTTGGGCCGACCTTGAGCGCCGTGACGCACAGAGCCGAAAAATGGCGCCGGAGCGCTGCGAGCGACGGCGCCGCTGATTCGTCGCGAGACGTACGGACGCGCCCCGAGGCCGAACCGATGCCGGCTGTCGTCGGACGTACGGCAGGCGCCGTCGGGATCGGAAGACCTCCGCGGAGGCAGCGTTTTTCCACGGCGCGAAGCGGGAGGCCCGAGTCGCTCAGGCCGTCACGGCCGCGGCCACGAGACGCGCAGAGGCGAGAGACGCGGTCTGGCCTGGAAACGCTCCCACTTGCCACGAAGGCCGACCGATGATTCTGCATCGGCCACTAGTAACCGCGACTGCGCCCAGTAACATGGGCATAGCGCATTCGGGCTATTGACCAGCTCAATGCGACACCCTAGCATTCCCGCTTCGTGATCGCCGCACCGCCGCAGCCGCCCCGACCGCCGTACGGCGCCTTGTTGATCGTCGGCCTTGGCGGACTCTTCTTCGGCGTCGCTGGACCGCTCCTCAGCGCTTTCGTCCCTCTGCTCGTGCGCGATGCGCTCGGCGACCACCGTACCGCCATCGGGGCGGTCATGGCCATCGACAACGTGCTCCTGCTCCTGCTCGTGCCGTGGGCCGGAGCGGTCTCGGACCGCGCCGTCGCGCGCGGCCGGGGTCGTCTCGCGCTCGTCCTCACCGGGCTCGTCCTCGCGTCGGCCGGCATGGCTCTGTTCCCGTGGTCGGTGAGGTTTGGGATTGCCGGCCTCGTCGGCGCGATCGTCCTGCTCTATTCCGGCATCAACATCCTGCGATCGCCCTTTCAGGCACTGATCGCCGATCTCGTGCCGTCCCGCTACCGCTCGCTCGCGACCGGTTCGGTGATGTTTCAGATGTGCGTCGGCGCGATTGTGTTTCTGATGCTCGGCCGGTTGCTCGGCATGCGGCCGGCGTTCCTGATCGCCGCGGTCACGATCCTCGCCATTGCGGCGGCCTTCGTCGTCGGACTTCGCGAACCCGGCTCGACGGAGCAGTCCGCCGAGGCGACATTTCGATCGCTCGCCGCTGCGGCGTGGGAGGCGACGCGCGGCGCAGTACCGGGCATGCGCGCCGTCTTCGTCGCAACCTTCCTTCTGCAACTGACCTTTCAGACGTTCACCACGTGGTTCGCGCTCCACAGCACCGAGCGCTTCGGTATCCGGGCGGAAGACGTGACCATCGGCTTCATCGCCTGGGCGCTCGGCGGCGCGCTCGGCGCTCTCCCAGCCGGCGCAATCGGCGTGCGCATCGGCCGGCGGAACGCCATGCTGCTCGGCTTTGCGATGATGGCCGGGTGCCTGCTGGCAGTCGATCGGGTGACGTCGGTCACCGCCGCCGCGCCGCTGCTCGCGCTCGCGTCGGCGACGTGGACGTTCCCGATGGTCAACGCGTATCCGCTATTCGTCGAGCCGGTTCCGCCGCAGCGCCGCGGGGTCCTCTCCGCGCTCTTCCTGCTATCGATGGCGCTCGGCGGCGGCATCGGCGATCCGCTGAACGGCCGCATTTTCGATATCTACACCAGTTATCGTCCGCTCTTCCTGATGATGGCCGTCTATACGGCGCTGGCCTTCCTGACCGTGCTATTCATTCCGCGGGGAACGGGAGAAGCCGAGAGCGGCTCTGATTCGACCGATTCGTCAGTCCTAGCCGCGACGACTCAGGCGAGTTGAGCCGGGCGACCGCTCTCATGAATCGAGCGTTAACCCTAGTGACGGATCGGCCACGGAAAACGCGGACGACACGGATTTAGAAAATTAGTGCTATCCGTGTTGTCCGCGGCTCAAAGACCGTGTTCTCCGTGTTGTCCGCGGCTCAAAGACCGTGGGCCCTATTCCGGATTCGGACAACGCGGCGGGTCCTGTTGCATGACGATCGTGATCGGACCGAGGCTCGCACGAGCCTCGATCCGCGGCGCGGCGATCGTCAGGAATGATCCGGTGCCGCCGGCGTGGGCCACCAGGCGATAGACGCGACCCTCCCGTGCGTCGACAACGAAGCGTCCGTCCGTTCCGGACATTGCTCCGCCGGCGCCGCACGCACGCGACTCCGCATTCCGGCCGACGTCCAACAGGCTGACATGGACGCCCCTGGCCGGCGTGCCATCCTTCCAGGTGATGGTTCCCGTCGCCTTGATCACGGCCAGCGGAGCCGGGATCATCCAGCGTCCCAGATCCACGCCTTGGCCTAATCCGAGATCGATCGTCATCGGTGGCTCGTTGCCGCCTGGAAAGATGGTTCGAGCGTACGGCTGGTACTGGTTGGGAAGGTCCTGGAGGTTGATCCCGGCGACGTATCGGCCGGGCGGCAGCTCGCGCAGCTCGAAGAAGCCACGGTCGTCGCTGCGTGCCGAGACGACGTGCAGCGCCAGAAGGACTGAACTGATTCGCGTCGAGGACACTGGGTGGTAGATAGCGGCTGCCACGTCCAACATCGTACGGTCGTTCGTTTGACCTCATCACTGGTGGCTGTTCCCTACCTACTGAGGGTGCCCACAGCCGACCCGACCCTGCCACTTCAGCCCAATCACGCGATCCTCTAAGCCTTTGCACTTCAACAACTCACCGCGGACTCAGCGAATAAAATGGCGAAAGTGGCGAGTAGCTTGCACTTCAATGTAATGGTGAGCGAACCGTGAATCGTTCCACCGAGCCCGGCGGTATGGAACCACCGCGCTTAACCAGGAGGTTGTTCATGACGGTTGGCAAAGCCTCAGCTCTAGCAGCCGGATTCGTCGGAGCGCTCGCGCTTGGAGTGGCGATCGGTCCTACGGTGCACGATAGATTGTCGAAGACGTCGACCGAGGACACGGCCGTGACCGAAAGCGCGCCTGCGCCAACCACGCCGGCGCCGGCGGCGCGCGCCACCAGGCGCACGGTCGCACCTGCGCCAGCCAAAGACAAAGACATGGATCGCCGCGCGAGCGCATCCGAACCGTTGGTGAAGGCCGGACCTCCAGGGTCGGTCCAGAGCGTTGCGGTCGCAGTCTGGGAACCGGACCTGCGCGAACGCGTGCAGTCGGTCCTCAATAAGGGCACGAAACTGGAACTGGCGGCGGAAGACTTCAGGACTGCGGAAGAGTTCGTGACGGTCGCGCACGCGGCGCGGAATACGAGCGTGCCGTTCGTGGTACTCAAGCATCGCGTCCTCAACGAAGGACGGACGCTGTCCGACGCCATCCACGAGGCCAAGCCCGATCTCGACGCGAAGGCCGAAGTGGCGCGCGCGCGGGAAGCGGCGCAGGCCGATCTGGCGGACTAGGGCCGCGGATCGTACTCGGCCACGGGACGCGGATCTATTTACGGGACGCGGATTCACGTTACGGGACGCGGATCACGCGGATCACGCGGATCACGCGAATTGCAGACCGCTCGCGGCCCGCGGAAAACACGGATTACACGGAGGCGGGGGAATTCTCCCCCGCTTCTTTTTTGCTCAGCGCACCTCTCAACCGCTGAACTTCAGCCCAGAACGTCGGGCTTCGGATCGGCCCATTGGGCGATATCATCGAAGCATGCCGCTCAGCCCGGGAACCACTCTCGGCGCCTACGAGATCGTCGCCCCCCTTGGCGTCGGCGGCATGGGCGAGGTTTATCGAGCGCGGGACGCGCGGCTTGGCCGCGAGGTCGCGATCAAAGTCCTGCCGGCAGCGTTCGCGAGCGATCCCGAGGCGCTCGCGCGGTTCGAGCGCGAGATGAAAACGCTTGCCGCCCTCTCACATCCCCACATCGTGGCCATCTACGATGTCAGCCGCGACGACCAGACCGCGTACGCCGTGACCGAGCTCCTCGAGGGCGACACGTTGGCGGAGATCGTCGGGCGCGGACCGGTGCCGATTCGCAAGGCAATTGAGTACGGCACGCAAATCGCCCGGGGCCTCGCGGCGGCGCACGACCGCGGCATCGTCCATCGCGATCTGAAGCCGGCGAACGTCGTCGTGACGAGCAACGGACACGTCAAGGTGCTCGACTTCGGCCTGGCGCGCAGCACCGCCGCCGCCGACGATGCCGCGACAACCGCGAATACCTCGCCGGGACTGGTGATGGGGACGGTGGGCTACATGGCGCCGGAGCAGGCGCGCGGGCTGCCGGTCGATCACCGCGCCGACGTGTTTGCGTTTGGCTGCGTGATCTACGAGCTCATCGCCGGCCGGCGCGCCTTCGACCGCGGCAGCGCGGCCGATACATTGTCGGCGATCTTGAAAGAGGACCCGGCGCCGCTCTCGAGTCTGAACCTCACGGTGCCACCGGCGCTCGAACGCGTCGTACAGCGCTGCCTCGAGAAAGATCCGGCCGAGCGGTTCCAGTCGGCGCGCGATCTGGCCTTCGCGCTCGACGCGCTAACGCTCGGCGCGACCGGCCCGACGAGCGGACGGACGGCCAGCGCCCCGCCGCGACCGTGGCGAGGCGCGGGTGTCGCCACCGCACTGGCCGCTGCCCTCGCCGCGGCGTTCGTGCTCGGTCGCGCGCTGGCCCCGGGTGGCGCGAATCAGACGCCTACGATTACTCGGCTGACGTTCGAACGTGGCGTGATTCGCACCGCGCGGTTTGCGCCGGACTCGAGCACGATTGTCTACGGCGCGCGCTGGGGCGGCGATCCGCTGAAGCTGTTCGTCGCGCGCGCAGACACGGCTGAATCGAAGCCGCTCGATCTTCCAAGCGGCGACCTCCTCGCGGTCTCGAAGTCCGGCGACATGCTCCTGTCGCTCGGACGGCGGTATCTCACGTCATGGACATCTGAAGGCACGCTCGCCCGCGCGCGCTTGTTCGGGTCGAGCGCTCGAGAATTGCTCGAGCGCGTCCGCGACGCCGATTTCCTGCCCGGCGATCGCCTCGCCATCATCCGGCGCGTCGACGGACGAGACCGGCTCGAGGTCCCTCAGGGCACGGTCATCTTCGAAACGGCCGGCTACCTCAGCCACGTCCGAGTCTCGCCCGACGGACAACGTGTCGGGTTCCTGGAACACCCCCTCTTTGGCGACAACCGCGGCTACGTGGCGGTGTTCGATGGCAAGAGCGTGCGCCGCCTCACGCCAGAATACGGCGGCCTCGAAGCGCTGGCGTGGTCCGGGAACGGCCGCGAGCTCTGGTACAGCGCCGCCTCCACTGAGTCGAACTGGCCGATCAAGGCGATCGACCCGGACGTGCGCGAGCCGCGAGACGGCCGGACAGTGTGGTACGTGCCCACGAATCTGCTCGTTCTCGACATCGACGCGAGCGGCCGGGTCCTGCTGACCGGCAACGAGGCCACGGGGCTCACGGTGGGGTCGACGACCGTCGATTCCCGCGATCGAAACATCGCCTTCGATGGGTGGACCGTGCCTGGCCATGTCGCGCGCGACGGCCGCACGTTGCTCGTCTCGTCGCAGGACGGAACCGACCCCGACTACGGCGTGCTCATTCGTCGAACGGACGGTTCCGCGCCGGTAAAGATTGGCCGGGGGCGCGCGCAGGAGTTGTCGCCTGACGGAAAGTGGGCGCTTTCCATCACACCGTCCGAACCGAACCGAGTGCTGTTGCTTCCTACGGGACCCGGCGAACCGCGACAGATTGACGTCGGCGATCTCGTCCCGAACGCAGGTGTCTTCGTGCCGCCAGGCCAGACCGTCGTCATCGGCGGTCTCCGCAACGGCACTCCGGCGGCCGTCGTCGTGGACATCGTGTCAGGCAAGCGGAGTCCGCTCGAGCTCGCGGACCTTCGGGGGCGCGAATTCAGCCGGCGTCGACATCTCGGCGCGTATGTCGCGCCCGACGGTTCGCTCCTCGGGATCATGACCGACGATGGAAAGGTGATGGCGTGGCCGCTGCCTGCCGGGGGGCCGTCCCGCGAACTGGCGACGCTCGGACAGCACGAGGTATTCGTCGGCTGGTCCGCCGATCCCGCGCGCATCCAGGTGGCCACGTGGAACGGGCCGACCGCACGAATCGACGCGCTCGACCTCACGACCGGCCGCCGCACGGCCATCCGGGAGATTACCGTGGATGACCCCGCGGGTCTGCTGACGATCCCGGCGCTTTACCTCAGCGGGGACGCGCGAACCTATATCTACGGTTCGACTCGCATGCTTAGCACGTTGTACTTAGTGACGGGACTTCAGTAGCCGTCCAGTGAGGATTTGTGCAGGTACCGTGCCGTGCTTGTGACCGGAGCTTTACGCTGTTATCATTCGATTCTTCACGCCTTTCTCGACCCGGTTGGCCTGCAGATGCCGGGTTGAGCGTCTGCGCTCAATGCACACCATAGGCCGCTATCAGCTCCTCGAAAGACTGGGACAGGGCGGGATGGGTGTCGTGTATCGCGCGCACGACACGCTGCTGCAGCGCACGGTCGCGGTGAAGGTGATCTCGGCGCCGATCGACCAGAACGCAGACCTGCGCGAACGGTTCTTCCGCGAAGCCAGGTCGGCCGGTCAGCTGTCGCACCGCAACATCATCACCATCCACGACCTCGGCGAGCATGAGGGGCAGCCCTACCTGGCGATGGAGTTCCTCGAGGGCCAAGATCTGCAGGAGCGCATGGTCGGCCCTCAGAAGCTGAGCGTGCGCCGCAAGCTGGACATCGCGATCGATATCTGCGAAGGGCTCGACTACGCGCACGTCCACGGCGTCATCCACCGCGACATCAAGCCCGCCAACATCTTCGTCACTGAAGGCGGCATGGTCAAGATCCTCGATTTTGGACTTGCCCGCCTCGTCACCTCCGAGCTGACCCGCAGCAACATGATGATGGGGACGCTCAACTACATGGCGCCGGAACAGATCCGCGGCGAGCGCGTCGATCATCGCGTCGACATCTTCTCGGCCGGCGTCGTGCTCTACGAGCTGTTCGGCGGAAAGCGGGCGTTCGAGGGCGACTCGTTTGCCTCGACCCTCTACAAGATTCTTCAGGAATCGCCGACTTCGCTGCGGGAGCTCGACCCGACGCTTCCCGTCGAATTGGTTCAGATCGTCGAGCGCGCGCTGGCCAAACCTCGCGACGACCGCTACCAGCACACGAGCGACATGCTCCGCGAGCTCACGCTCTACCGGCAGCAACTCACCGTGCTCGATTCCCCGGCGGGGGGACACGCGACGCCTTCGGAGCTGCGCCGGCCATCCGACGTGCCGACGGCCCTGACGCCGGCGGCGCCTGTGCCGGCCGTTTACACGCCAACACCACTGCCTGCACCGGTTTCGGCGCCGGCATCCACGCCTGGTGAACGGGCCCTTCCGACCGGCCTCATCGTCGTAGCGGTTCTCGCACTGGGTGTGGCGATTCTCGCCATTTGGATGACGAGCCGCGGCACACAGCCACCAACTCCACCTACCACTGCAGCGGCGCCCACTCCTCCAGCTGAGCCGTCGACGAGTGACGTCCTGCAGAAGGCGCTGACGGCGTTTGAAGGCGAAGACTACGAAAGCGCCGAGCGGCAGGCGGAGTCCGTGCTCACTCGTGATCCGAGCAATGAGGCGGCGCGAAGTCTTCGGGATCGTGCACGCGCATCCAAAGCGGCAGTGGCTAGCGGTCTCGAGAAGGCCCGCAAGCTCGTCGCAGCCGGGCGGTTCGAGGAAGCCTCGCGGGCGGCCGGCGAAGTGCTCAGCGTCGCGCCTGGCAACCGCGAAGCGGCGGCGATCATGGCGGAGGGCGCGGCGCGCTCGAGGGGTCGAGGCGCTGAGGAGGCCCGCAGCCAGGTGGCGCGCGCGAAGGCGTCGGCGCGATCGGCTGGCGCCCATCAGTATGCGGCATCGTCGTATAGCGCAGCCCTGGCTGCCGAACGCGACGCGCAGCGCCTTCTGGACGGCGGCCGCCCGGGCGACGCCACCGTCAAGTTCTACGAAGCCAGCGGCCTTTTCCGCAGCGCCGAGATTGCCGCACAGAACGAGCTCGCCTCGCGCGAAGCCCGAGAGCGCGAGGCGCGAGATCGCGCGGCACGCGAGAAGTCCGAGCGACCGGCAGTGACGGAACCGGCGCGTCCGGCTCCCGCCGCGACGCCACCACCGACGACTGTCCCGGCCGACAAAACCGATCCAACCCAGATCCCAGGAGTGCCCACGGCCCCCCCAGTGGTCGTCTTGCCGCCGCCCCCCGCGCCGAAGCCGCCAGCACCGACGCCAGCGCCTCCTCCAGCCGGGCGCGCCGAGACACCACCACCACCAGCCGCGCCGGCTCCCGAGGCGGCCGTGCGCGAGTTGCTGGTGCAATACAAGGCGGCCCTCGAGGCGCGCAGCCTGGACGCGTTGAAACGTGTGTGGCCCAGCCTGAGCGGCGGCCAACAGGACGCCATCCGCGATCAGTTCCGCCAGGCGCGCCAGATCACCGTCGATATCATCGATCCGCAGATCTCTTTGTCAGGTGCCACAGGAACGGTGATCTTCATTCGCCGCTACGAAGTGGTAACGGTCGAGGGACTACGGCCCCCGCGCGTCGAGTCGCGGACGACGATGGACATTCGTCGCAATGGGGGGGACTGGCTGATCGACCGAATCCGTTTCGGTCCGGTACGGTAGCCAGCACGTTTCATTCGCCAAAGGATTGACTCATGCCAAGAATTGCCGTGACGCTCTGCTTCTGCTGGTTGCTGTCATCCGGTCAGGCGGCCGCCCAACATCCCGCGACGCTCGCGACGCTGTTTCAGGATGTCTACGGTCCGAACGGACTGGTGTTGAACAGCGACGACGTCCAGCTGGATGGCACCAACCACGCCGCGCATTTCAACAGCGCCTTTCAGTCCGACTTCCGGCTCGTGAACATCGCGCTGACGAGTCAGCTCACGGCGGTGCCGCTGCCCTCGCCGGCGTCGGGCTTCACGTACAAGTTCGACGCCGCTACTGGGACCTTCGTCAGGTCGACGACCAGCTTCGGGCCGATCCTGGCCGATCGCGCTGAGACGATCGGCCGCGGTCGCGTGGCGTTCGGTTTCACGCAGCAGTTTTTCTCGTTCGATCATCTCGACGGCGTGTCGCTGACGGCCATTCCCGCCGTGTTCAGGCACGACAACTTCGAAGCTGGAGGCGGGCGCTCCGACGTGGTGTCGACGATGAACACGGTCGAGGCGACCGTGAGCCAGTTCACCGGGGCGCTCACCTACGGCGTCACCGATCGCGTCGACGTGTCGCTGGCCGTGCCGATGGTACGGACCAGGCTCTCGCTGCTGTCGAACGCGACGATCAACCGGATCGGCACCGGCACAAGCCTGCAGGTGCACTACTTCCGCGACGACCTCGCGATCAACGGATATGGATCGTCCAATCAGTACTTCGTCGAAGGATCGGCGGCGGGCCTCGGCGATCTGCTACTGCGGACCAAAGCGACACTGATGAAGGAGAACACGCGCGCCTTTGCCGCCGGGCTTGACCTACGGCTGCCGACCGGCGACGAACTCAACCTGCTCGGCTCCGGCGCCGCCGGCATCCGGCCGTTTGCGGCGTTCTCCACCACGATCGGCCGGTTCGACCCGCACGCCAACCTCGCGTATCAGTGGAACGGCCGGAGCCTGCTGGCCGGCGACGTCGAGAGCCAGATCGAGGCCGACCTTCCCGACCAGTTCCAGTACGCGATCGGCACTGACCTCCAGGTCAACAATCGCTTCAGCATCGTCTTCGACGTGCTCGGCCAGCGGCTGATGAACGCGTCGCGACTCTCGACCTACGAGTTCCAGGCCACTGGCGCTGCCGGATCGGTTGCTTTGCCGGACATTCGCTTCGCGACCGACTCGTACTGGGTCACCGACGGCGCGATCGGGTTCAAGGCCAACGTCGCGACGCGCGTGCTGGTGAACTTCAACCTGCGTTTCAGCATCGGGCAGACCGGTTTGAGCGACCGGATCGCGCCGCTGCTCGGTGTGGAGTGGGCGTTCTGAGTAGTAGCCGCCTTCAGGCGGACGCTCAAGAGTTCGGCTGAAGCCGGACTGCGAGGCTACGGCCGGCCCGGAATCGCGCGACGCGCCCGGACGGTTATGCCATCCCGCTTTACTCGAACGTCGAGCTCTCGCAGACCCGCCGATCGCCGGACCGGCGGATCGTCAACCGAGATCACGTAGTAGTTCGACGCCTCACCTATGATGCGCTCGACGGCGCCGTCGTAATCATTCGTGTTCAGGAACGCGTGGCCGCCGGTCTCACGCGCGAAGCCCGTCGCGCCGTTGAGAAGCGGCGCCGCGCCGAGCCCGGCCGGATCGATGACATACACGTGAGCGCCCGCCGACGCGGTCGCGCGCATCGCCTCGGTCCATTCTCGCCGGAGGCTTCTCGCCACCGTCGGGGGAGGGATCGGCGTGTCGAAGAGCCGCCCCGCGCCGATGCCGACGATAATCTTGCGGCCGCCCTGGCGTTCCACGAGCTGCCGCGACAACGCGGCGATCATCTCGAACACATGTGCCCCGATGTCTTCCAGCCGCTCGACGCCCGCCGGTTGGAACAGGTTGGCGTCGTCGATGCTTCTGAGCAGGCGCGCCCGGTCGCCAGAAAACTCCGTGCGCTCGCCGTGCAGCGGCACAATCGCGATCTGATCGCCAGGCGCCATCCGGTTGACGAACAGGCGCGCGATCTCCCTGGCCCGCGGGATCAGGTCGGGGGCAATGGTCCGGTCATCGAGAAGTAGCACGATCGAACGCGCGGCCGGGGCATCGCTGGAGGTGACGACCGTCAGCGTCCTGATTGGGACGCGATACCCGCCGATCCAGACCTCGAGATCCGAGGCCTTGAGGTCGCCTACAGGCCGGCCCTCGCGGTCAATCGCGACCGCGCTGATGTGGAGCCGCGGCCCCGGCGCTTGCCGGTCCGGTACTTCCTGCTCGCGCGCGTCGGCGAGAACGCTAACCGCAGCGAAGAGCAACAGGGCAACGAGACGGGTCATGCCTCATCCTACCTCCAAGCCGACCGGCTCACCTGGGTCCCGGCAGGCTTCGGTTGGACCGAATGAGCCACGGATCACACGGACGACACGGAACCGCTCCGTGCGCTGTCCCACTGACGCGTCGCCACAGCGGCGTTACACTTCTTCATACGACACCCATGCGGACATCATGAGCCCGCGGACCTTTCTCCTGCCCGCTCTTCTGTTGGTCACAATCGGGGCACAGGCATCCGCCTCCTCAAAATCCATTTCGTCCGAGCGCCGCGCAGGCGCCCTCATCGTGGGGCAGGTGATCGACTCGAGCACGGGCAACGGCGTTGGTGGCGCGCTCGTCACGCTGTCGCGCATCAACGACGCCGTGGCGCTCGATTCCTCGAGCCCACGGCCGCGGACGGTCGTCTCAATGGCCGATGGGAGCTATGTCTTTCGCGATCTCAGCGCCGGTCGCTACACGATCGGCGCGAGCAAGCCCGGCTACATCGCTGGAGGGTTCGGCACTCGCCGGCCTGGCGCGCCACGCCAGCGGCTGGTGTTGGCCGACGGCCAGAAAGTTGATCTATCCCGCCAGTCCATCCGCATGGACGCCCACGGTCAGCATCTTCCGCATGCGCAGCGTCAGAACATCAACGACCGGAATGTACACCCTGACGAGCATCCCTCCAGGGGAGTACTACGTGGTCGCAATCGCCGAGGACACCTTCCCCGGCTGGCAGGATCCGAAACGACTCGCCGAACTGGCGCGACGTGCCATTCGCCTTCGCATCGCCGAAGGCCAGGCGCTCGTGCAGGACTTGAGCACCGTTCGCGATCCATAACACGCGACTGCCGACTCCGACGGTCGACTCCGACTAACGACTGCGACTGCCGACTCTCGACTGCCGACTGTCGACTGATTTATCCATCTCTTCGCAGCGCCACTGTTGGATCCACTCGAGCCGCGCGCCACGCCGGCAGCGCGCACGCCAGCACGACAGACATCGCCATCACCGCGGCGGCCCCGCCATAGCTGACGGGGTCGGCAGCGCCGACGCCGAAGAGCAGGCTCTGGAGCCCGCGAGCAAGGACGAATGCGCCGCAGATACCGACGAGAGCCCCGGAAGCCGCGAGGAGCACGCCTTCACGCACGACGAGCGTGAGCACGTTCCGTGGACTCGCGCCGAGCGCCATGCGGACGCCGATTTCAGGTGTTCGTCGCATCACGATCTGGGCCATGAGCCCGAAGATGCCGACGGCCGCGAGGAGCACAGCCAGCATCGAGAAGAGCGCGAGCAGCCATGCCTGGAAGAGGCGCATCGCCAGCGATTCGCCGATCAGCGCCTCGACGGTGCTGATGGCCGTCACGGGACTCGACGGGTCGAGACCGCGGATGGCGGCGCGGACGGCTGGGGCGAGAGCGATCGGATCGGAATTGGTCGCGACGATGAGCTCCATGTTGCGACCAACGTTCATCGTCGTCGAGAAGAACGCTTCGAGCCGCGCGCCTTGATGCAGACCCCGCCGCCGCATGTCGCCAACGACGCCGACAATCGTCATCCACGGATTGCGCTCCCCCGGCGTGCCGAACACCATCTGTTTGCCCACCGGATTCTGGTCAGGCCAGTACCGCTTCGCGAACGTTTCGTTGATCGCCACCCCGCGCACGCCGCCATCCCGGTCCTCTGCGCCTGGGAAACGGCCGCTGACGAGGCGCACCTGCATCGTCTCGAAGAATCCCGGCGAGACGGCGTCGGTCGTCGCTTCGATCTGCTCGGACGGTGGGAACGGCGGACGATCCTCGAGGGTGAAGGTGCCCGAGCTCGGCGTGCTGCTCAGAAACAGGTCCGTGGTGATCGCCGCGCTCTCGACTCCGGGGAGAGCCTGCACACGTTGCAGCACCTGATCGTAGAACTGACGCAGCTGCGGCGGCTGGGGATACGTCGTGCGCGACGCATTGACGCGCATCGTCAGGAGATTGGCAGTACGGAAGCCGGTGTCCATGCCGCGCAGCGCGCCGAGCGAGCGCAGGAGGAGGCCCGCTCCGGCAAGCAGCATGATCGCGAGCGCGCACTGCACGACGAGGAGGATCGACCGCGTGCGTGCCGCCGCGTGCGAGCTCGACATGCCGCGGCCGCTCTCGCGCAGGGCTGCCTGCAGATTCACTCGCGACAGGCGCCAGGCGGGCCAGAGCCCAAACAAGAGCGCAGTGGCAGTCGTGAGGGCGACGGCGAAGGCCAGCACGGTGCCGTCGAGCCTGATCTCGTCGATGCGCGGGAGATCGGGCGGCGCGAGCCAGAGGATCGCTCGAATCCCCGCGTAGGCGGCGAGTACGCCAGCCGCTCCAGCGGAGGCTGCAAGCGCGCCGGCTTCCATCAGGAGCTGCCAGACGAGACTCTCCCTGCTGGCGCCGATGGCTGCGCGTACGACAATCTCCCGGGCACGAGATTCAGCCCGTGCAAGGAACAGCCCGGCGACGTTCACGCACGCAATCAGCAGCACGAATCCGACTGCGCCGAGCAGAACGAACAGCGGCGTCTTGACGTTGCCGGCGACGTGATTTTCGAGTGGGTTCACGTACACCCCGTACCCGGCGTTCTCAGCCGGGTACTGTTGCTCGAGTTGTTTGCCGGCGATGTCCATCTCGGCCTGGGCCTGCGCCGGGGTGACGCCCGGCTTGAGGCGCGCAACCATCTGCAGCCAGTAGCCGACGCGGCTATTCGCGCGCCCTCCGACGACGAGCGGTGCCCAGAAATCGCTCGTCTTCGCAGGAAACGCAAAGCCCGCGGGCATGATGCCGATGACGGTCATCCGGCGTCCGTCGAAGTCCAGCGTTTTGCCGATCACGCCGGCGTCATCAGCCTGTCGGACGCCGCCAAAGCACCGCTGCGCCAGGCCCCAACTGATGACGACGACATTTTCCTTGCCCGCCGTCTCTTCGTCCTTGGTGAACAGGCGGCCTTCGACGGGGGTCACGCCCAGCACGTCGAACATCGCTGCCTCGGAAAAGACGCCGCGAACTCGCTCCGGTTCGCCGTCGCTGATGAGGTTCAGCGTCGGCTCGGTGAATGCCGCGAACGATTCGAACGAGGTGCCCAGACGCTTGTAGTCCTGGTAGTTCGGGTAGGACGCCCAGTCTTCGCGCATCTGCAGGCGGTGGTTATCCATCCAGACGCGCGCGAGCCGCTCCGGGTCGTGGTATGGCAGCGGCTTCAGGATGACGTTGCGCACCACGCTGAAAAGCGCAGTGTTCGCGCCGATCCCGAGCGCGAGCGTGACGACGGCCAAACACGCGAATCCGGGATTGAGGCGCAGCTGACGGAAGCCATATCGGAGGTCGGTCAGGAGGCGGGACACAACGGGAGTCTACTGCAGATGACAGTCGGAGACTGACAGTCGGCTGTCGGCAGTCTTCAGTCGGTAGTCGCAATCGACAGTCTCAGTCGTCAGCTCCAGTCGTTAGTCCAAGTTCCCTTCTCTAGTCGCAGTTGGGTGCCACTCGCAGGCCGTCGACCTGCCCCGGCTGACGACTCGGGCTGACGACTCAGACTGCCGACTCGGACTGCCGACTCAGACTGTCGACTGTGACTGAAGACTATCGACTGCCGACTATCGACTGTCATGTTTTAGTCCTGCATTTGACCCGCCAATGGAACAAGAGTGTGATACTCGATTAGCATGTCTAACAAAGAACAGCCGAAGGCCGACGTCCTTCAGGGCACGCTCGACTTGATGGTGTTGCAGACGGTCGCCGCGCTCGGGCCGCTGCACGGCTACGCGATTGCCGCGCGCCTCGAGCAGGTCTCGAAAGGCGCGCTGCAGCTCAACATGGGCACCCTCTATCCGGGGCTGATGCGCCTCGAGCAACGCGGCTACCTGCGGGCGGCCTGGGGCGTGACCGACACCAACCGCAAGGCGCGCTTCTACGCGATCACCGCTGCAGGCCGTCGGCAACTCGCGACCGGGAGAGCCGAGTGGGACCGCATGACGAGTATCATGCACACGCTCCTGAACGGAGAGGGCTGACGAGCATTCACAATAACCTTGGGCCGACAGAACTGACGGATCTGTTCAGCCGCCGCGTTCGGACTCGTGCTCGTCGCATCGATGACGATATCAGCATCAGTGGGCGCTCCGTAAGGATCGGAAATGCCGGTAGAGTGCGGGAGGTCACCGGCACGCGCCCAGGCAGGCTAGTCGCTCGACTCCGGATCGAGGACGACCATCAGCGCCGTCAGTCGCGCAGCAGCTTTGCCACCCGTCGCGCCCCCGCGTGCAGTACCGACCCCACCATCGGTGACCTCAGCACGGCATCACGCAAACGAAGCGACGTCAGCCCGCGGAACGCTGCCAGCTCGCTGTCCAGGGCGTGCGACTCCTGTCGCGCCGTGGTCAGCTCACGGTCGAGGGTCCGGATCCGTTCGCCCGCCGACACCAGCTCGCGCTCGCGCGCGCGCAACTGCTCTTCGACCAGACGTGACTCGACCAAGGGCACTTCCAGCGCCTGCAGCCGTGCCTGGAGGGCGTGCGTCGCCGTCGCCTGTTCCGCGTCCACCCGTGCGTGCGCATCGAGCTCCGCGCGCGCCTGTTCGAGATCGCCTTTGAGCGTCTCCAGCCGCGCCCCGAGCTTGTACGACTGCTTGAGCGGCCTGGCGATCCGGCAGCAGTGCAGCGCTGCTGCGCGGGAGGCGTCTCCCGAGGCAGGCGGCGCAGCGATCGCCGCCGTGTAAATCTCCAATAGCCGACCGATCGCCGGCTCGATGCTGGCCTCCGCGCGCACGCGCGCCGAAACGTCCGCCGCTGCGCGGGCGCAGTACTTCGAGAGCTGCTCGCCGTACCAGGCGACGTCGTGTCCATGCGCCAATTCGCGGATGCCGAAGTTCCGGCGTCGCAGCATCTGGTAGTTGTCCGGGGTGACGAGCGGACCTGCGCCGGGCCGATCCGCCAGCACGGTCGCGCAACCGGAGGCCAGCGCCTCGAGAGCGGTGCGGCCTTTTGCGAAGACCAGATCGTAGTCTGCCAGAAGCTGTGCAGGGCAGTCGGTCGGATTGCCATTGGAGGCCCCGACCACGTCGAGCGTGACACCGGCGGCGTGACAGGCAGCCGCTATCACCCGCGTGTAGCCGGCGCTCGTCGCGTAGTTGCTCAGAACCAGCGCGCGCGCCGGCCGTGCTGGAAGGGGCGGCCGTGGTCGAAAGCGATCGAGATCCACGAAGTTGAGCAGCAACTCGACCAGATCCGGCGAGATCCCCTCTTCGCGGACGAGGCGGTCGACGCAGACCTCGTCGACGGCCACGTAGCGGCGAACGGCCGGATGGTGGAGCGGCATTTCTTCCCACGGAATCCAGCCGTGGCAGAAGTTCACGACTGGAACACCCGGAAACGCGAGAGCTGCAATCAACGTTTCGAAGTGGTGATGTCCGTGGATGACGTCCGGCACGTCTCCGAGCCGCGTGAGGTCGTCGACGACAGGGATTGTTGCCTGTCGCAGATCCGCGGCCGTCTCGCCATGCACCAGGCTGAACGCCACCGGCCGATGTCCGCGGCGCAGTAGGGCGAGCGCGACGTCGCGAAGGTAGCTCTCGGAGCCACCCCGCCCGCCGAGCGAGTTATTGGTAAAGAGTACGGATATCGGTCGCATAGGAGACCGGCCGCACCGAGTCGAGAAGCCGGTCGATGACGG
Organism: uncultured Acidobacteriota bacterium; assembly: GCA_963773005.1. GTDB lineage: Bacteria > Acidobacteriota > Vicinamibacteria > Vicinamibacterales > 2-12-FULL-66-21 > DATBJJ01. The sequence continues at coordinate 83,391 of CAVYZR010000002.1, read as the reverse complement.
GCTTCACGTGGGCACCGTAGCGAAGAACCGACGAGTATCGGCCCTCGCGCACGCGGGCTTCGCCGACCTCCTCGTAATACGGAATCCAGGACGGCGGCGGAGGATCCCCGTCGACCACGCGTCCCAAGAACTCGACTCGGAAGGCATCCCGCCCATAGCGATCGAAGGCAGCCTCGGCCTCGGCCTTGAGCGCGACGTAGCGAGACGTCGCGTCGAGCTTTCGCGCGAAGGCATCCTCGTCGAGCACCACGCGGAGCCCATCCCCTGGAGAATCAGGATGCGAGATCAAATCGAGTTCGAACAACTCGATTGCGACGCCGAACCGGCGCGCGCGGATGGTTGCGGCACGCCCGATCCAGTGGCACACGTCATGGACCGGGTTGTACCCCTCGGCCGCGTCGACGAGCACGGCGCGCACGCCTTCCGTCACGAGCGTATCGGCCAGCGCATGAACCTGCGTCAGAAACGGTCTGGCATCGGCTTCCATCAGCGCCGCGTACGCCTCGCGATCGGTGAGGGCCCCGAAGGTCGCCGCCGGGCGCGCGCCGGCCTGCGCCAGGAGCGCTCTCGAGTCGTCGAGACGGGAATCAGTAGTCGAACCGGAACCGTCCGTCAGTACGACAACTGTGGGCCGCACGCGTTCGAGCACGTGATACGCGCGAAGCTCATGACCGGGGTGAGCTAGAACCAGAATCCATGATGTCTTGTGGTCGAGGAGTCCAGTGGCGTGGTCAGACATCGTCTCGGATGAGCGGGAGCTTGACGCAGTGTATCACACGACGCGCGACGATCTGCGGTATCGGAGACGATCGAGCCTCTCGCCCGCGACCGCGTCGAAGCGATTCTGCTCCTCCGATCGCGATTCGCCGAGGCATTCACCTCGCCGCAGCGGTGATGACGACCACGCCGATCTTGAGGGTGTTCCGATCGGCAGTCAGACCGTCAAAGATGTGCGGCTCAACCTTCAGTGTCTCGAGCCCCGCGACTGAGCCGACCGGAGCTTGCGCCTGATCGTCGAACCGCACGACATCGCCGCGGATCTTTCCCGTCGTCAGCAGTTCCAGGCCGAGCGGATCGTGCACCATCTCGACCAGATTCCCCGTCAGCTCGCGATAGGCGCCTGTGCGCCCGCAGATTGGACAGCTTTCGACGTCGGCGTGATTCGGGTTGTAATGCTCGACTTCGTAGTGCGCGCTGGCAGCAAAGCGATAGAACACGCGGTTGCCCGACGCCGTCTTGAGCTCGACCTCCGCGGACTTCTGTCGTGCGAGCGCTGAATAGTAGTAGCGGATGTGAAACGCGTGCGCGTGCTGGAGGCGTGGCGCTGCTCTGTCCAGCCATGGCTGCAAGTGCTCGAGCCCCGCCTCGAAGTCGCACCCTTCGGGATTGCTAAAGGGGGGAAAAGATTCGCGGAGCCGCATCACCGCCCGCAGACGATCAGTCACCAGCTTGACGGCCGCTTCGTACGCCGGCGCCAGCGACGCGTCGACATAGAACCAGGCGTTCGGGTACCGCGGCATCGAGGCATCGAACATCGATTTCGGAGGCAGCCGGAAGTCGTCGAGCGAGCGGGAGCTAACGCGGCCAGCGACCGCCGCACCCGTTTTGGCGCGTTCCGCGGCCGGCTCGCGCTCCTGCCGGGTGGGCACGACTGCCACTGCCACGCATATGACGGCGATTGCGCTGGAGGTGGCGAAAGATGGCGTCCACGTCATAATCGCGACAGCAGCAGAATCAGAAATAGAACTTCAAACCGAACTGGATGATTCTCGCGCTCGACGCCGTGAGAATCTGGCCGAAGCCACTGGAGTCCCTGGCGATGTTCGGCGGTCCGAAATTGGGATGATTGAAGGCGTTGAAGAGCTCGGTCCGAAACTGCACGTAGCGCTGGTCCGACACGTGGAAGTTCTTGGCAAACGTGAAATCGAAGTTGACCATCCCTGGTCCACGCATGATGCCGACGCCGGCGTTGCCGAACGCCTGAGGCGACGGACTGAATGCCGCAAACGCGTCGGTATTGAACCAGCGAGCCAGCGTGCGCTCCGACTCGGCGAGCTCCGGATCGCCGACCAGATTGGGACGGGCGCGGCGCTCGCCACCTAAATTGAGCACGGTCGATCCGCCGAGCGTCGCCGTCAGCGCCAAGCCACTCTGAAGCACGTTGATTCCCGATACCTGCCACCCGCCGAACGCCAGGTCCACCGCCCGGTTCCAGCCACTGCCGAAACGGCGGCCGCGTCCGAACGGCAATTCCCAGACGTAGCTGGCCACGAAGCGGTGCCTCACATCGAACTCGGACGGTCCGATCTCGGCACGGAGGTTATTGCCATCCTGCGGCTCGCGGAACACTCCGGTGTCGACGCCGGCGCCGCCACCGCTCGTCGAGATGTGATCGGGCGCGCCGCTCAGCGCCTCTCCGAGCGTATAGCTCACGGTTGCGGTGAACCCGTCCGTAAAGCGCTTCTCGAGCTGCATCTGCAGCGACTTGTAGGTCGAGGTGACACGGTTCTCCATCCATTGAATGTCGCCAAAGGCCGGGAACGGACGCGCGCCGGCGGACTGCGAACCATCCGGGTTGGTGATGACCGCGCGCTGATTGAGGTTGCGGAATCCGGGCAACTTGGTGCCCTTGTTGCCGACATAGGCGACGTCGAGCACGAGGTCCTGCATCAGCTCGTACTGCACGCCGACGTTGTACTGCTGGATGTACGGCGTCCTTTGGTTGGAATCCTGGCCGCGGCGCCCGACAGTTGGCGAGAGCGAATTGGGATCGAGCAGCCCGGACGGGTATCCGTTGACCAGCTGAAACGGCGCAGCGGAGGCGACGGCTGCGGCCCCGGTCACGCCCGTCTGCAGAAGATTGTCCACGAGATAAGGAGGGTTGAAACCGAGCAGGCCTTCGCGACCCTGGCGCACCGTGTGCGTGTAAAACACGCCGTAACCAGCGCGAATGACCCACTTGTCGACCGGGGTGTACGCAAAGCCGATACGCGGCGCAAAGTTATTCCGATCGGGATGGATCAGCGCCCGCTCGTAAACGCTGCCGTCGGTGGCAAACACCATGGTTGCAGTCGCCGGATCGAAGTTCGCAAACTGGTTGTCTCGTTCGATCGGCGGATTGGCGTACTCGTAGCGTAGACCGAGGTTGGCGGTCAGCTTGGACGTGACTCGGTAGTCGTCCTGGACGAAGTAGAACTGCATGTTCTGCCCCTGGTCCATGACGGTATAGCTCGTCAGCGCGAGCTGCGATGGCAGACCGAGCAGCAGATCGCCGACCGCCCTGTTGGTGAACCGGTTCTCGAAGTTCATCCGGCCGATCGTGGCGTTCAAATCGTTGATGCGGGTCTGAACGTTGAGAAACTCCCCCCCAAACTTGATGAAATGCGCGCCGCGGGTCAGGCTGAAGGTCGCGCGCGGATTCCAGGATCGCGGTGTCTGGAACTGCGGCGTCGAGGTGTGCCGTCCAACCGCGTCGAAGCCCTGGATGTTCACCTTGGGCACGCCGCCGACGATTGACGGATCGTTTGGCACCCCCCGCAAGCCGATCTCGGCCGCGCCATCGATGCCGAAATTTGGCGGATACGTGTAGTAGTCTCCCTGCGCGTAACCGAAGCGAAAGTCCCCGACCAGCGTCGGCGAAGCGATCCACGTCAAGCCGAGCGCCAGGCCCTGCGACCGATTGTCGTTCGACCCGAACGCGTCGTTGAACGAGCCTTCGCCGAGGCCTGGCAGCGGGGACGGCCGGAACGTCAACGTATCGACGAAGCTGTAGCGCCCGAACAGCGTGAGTGCCTTCCCGATCTGGTGGTCGATGCGGACATCGAACTGGTCCTGCCGCGTATCGGTCACCGGCGTCGAGGCGTAGATGGTCGATCCCGCGACGTTTGGATCGGGGATCAACGCGACGATCGCCGCCCCGACAGGATCCCAACGGTCGCGTGGAATCTGCCACAGCCCCAGCGCATTGCGACTGAACTCCGGACGCCCGGCCGCAAACGGATCGACGACCGCGGTAGCGAAGAGGCCCGCCTTCTCCGCCGCCGTCGGCACCTGACGCACGCGCGGCACGCCTTCTTGATCGCGCAGGCCTTCGTAGTCCGCGAACCAGAACGTTCGGTTCTTCACTATCGGACCGCCGGCAGCGCCGCCGAATTGATTGCGGTCGCGCTTCGGCTTCGGTGCGCCGAGCGCGTTCGAGAAAAAATTGTTCGCGTCGAGATTGTCGTCGCGAAGAAACTCGTAGACGCTTCCCCGAATCGTATTGGTTCCTGACTTGATCGTTGCGTTGACGACCGCGCCGGAACTGCGACCGAATTCGGCCGAGTAAGCATTGGTCTGAATCTTGAACTCCTGCAGCGCCTCGATCGAGGGCTGCACCAGCTGGACGTTCTCGCCGCGAAACGAGTTCGAATACGAAATATTGTCCACGCCATCCAGCAGGAAGACGTTGTTGAAGGTGCGGTTCCCGTTCACATTGAGCACACCCTTGAAGTTCACGCTGGCCAGCCGCGGCGTGCCCGACAGGACGCCTGGCGAGAGCAGCGCGAGCTGGTTGTAGTCGCGTCCGTTCAGCGGCAGCTCGACGATCTGCTTCTCGCCGATGACCGACCCGCGCGACGACGTCATCGTATCGAGCAGCGGCGTCCCGCCGACCACTTCCACGGCTTCGGTAATCTGGCCGGCCTGCAGCGCGATGTCTACGCGCGCGACCTGAGCGACCTGCAGCGTGATCCCTGAGCGCACCGTCTTCTGGAAACCGGCGTTCTCGACGGTGAGGGTGTATTCGCCCGGCCGTAAGCTGGGGATCACATAGCCGCCATCGTCGCCCGACTGCGTGCGCGTGGCAATGTTCGTCCGAATGTTCGTGACGGTGACCGCGGCGCCAGGCACAACCGCGCCCGACGCGTCCCTGACCGTGCCGGTGATGGTTGCCGTTTCCTGTTGCGCGAGCGCAGCCGACGGCTGCAGCCCGCACGCAATCGTCAGTGTCAGAACGAGAAGCAGATGATGTTTGGACATGGCCAGACCCTCATACGCAGCTAGAGGAGGGACGATTCCGCCGTGCGGGGGGGTGGGTTCCCGCCGTACCGCACGGGGCGAGTGTGAAAGGCTTCCGTAACATTCCGGCGACAGGCGCCGTTCGATTTCGTAACTAGTCTTTCCCGAGGGGCTTTGCCCCTCGGACTCCCCGACACGCTCTCTCGCGGCCCGCCCGCTCCGCTCGCTCAGCCGCTCGTTCGCGCCGTTCATGACAGCGGCTATTCCGAGGGCTTGGCCCCCTACCGCCGCCGCGCTCGCTCGCACGTTTAACCGTCCCCGCGATTTATCGCGCCTATACATCATTTCGCACCTGGCCGCAAAAGCCATGATGCTGTCGTCGGTCAGCGGCGCGCCGAAAAACCCGCCGCCGGCCGAGGTGATGACGACGTACTGCTTGCCATCCTTGCCGAGATAGGTACTTGGAGTCGCATTGGCGGCGCCGCCAAGCTTGACCGTCCAGAGCTCTTTGCCAGTCTTCGCGTCGAAGGCGCGGAACCGCGCGTCATCGGTCGCCGCGACGAACACGAGTCCTCCCGCGGTCGCGATCGGCCCGCCGTTGCCCGGCCGGCCGGTCTTCTGCTTCTCGGGCGGCAGGCTCTCGGTGATGCCGAGCGGCACTTGCCAGGCGAACTCGCCAGTGTGAACGTTTACCGCCGTCAACTGACCCCAGGGCGGCTGCTGACACATCATGTTCGACGCCTCATCCTTGAAGCGTCCGCCGCCGGGAATCCCCACATACGGACCGTCTGGATGAACGCGGTTGCCTTGACCGGCGCCCTGCGCCGAACCAGTCGCAGCGGAATCGCGATCCGTGACGCCAGCCAGCTGCCCGAGCTCGTTCGTGTTGACAAACAGGTAGCCCAGCTCGGGATTGAATGACGTGCCGCCCCAGTTGACACCGCCGTGATTGCCAGGAAATTGCACGCGAAGACGTTTGTATCCTTGCGGGAGGTACGGGCCGCCCAGTTGCAGACCCTCCATGAGTTTCCGGCACGCCGCCTCGAGCTCGGGCGTCACGGTTGCCACATCCGCAGCCGTCATCGTCATGCGCGAGAGCGGCGGAGGTTTGAGCGGGAAGGGTTGGGTCTTCGCGGCTCGCTCGAGCGGCACCTCACTCGCCGGCACCGGCCGTTCCTCGACCCCGTAGATTGGCTTACCTGTCACGCGGTCGAACAGGAACAACAATCCCGGTTTGTTGATCACCGCGACGGCGGGAAGCGTCTTACCGCCCTGCTTCACATCGATGAGGGCCGGCGCGGCGGAGAGGTCGGCGTCCCAGATGTCGTGGTGGATGATTTGGAAGTGCCACAGGTACTTGCCGGTGTTCGCATCCGCGGCAACGATGCTCGAGCCGAAGAGATTGTCGCCGGGACGGTCGCCGCCGTACTGATCGACCGAAGGCGCACCGAAGGGCATGTAAACGATGCCGCGCGGGACGTCGACGGTGAAGAATCCCCAGACGTTGACGCCCGAGCGATTCTTCCAGCTGTCGCCCGCCCAGGTGTCGTTGAACTTCTCGCCCGCGCGCGGAACCGAGCGGAACGTCCAGACCAGTTTGCCGGTGTGGATGTCCCACGCGCGCACGTCGCCCGCCGGTCCCTGCGGCGGGTTCTCTTGCGTGCGGCCGCCAGTGATGATCAGGTTCTTGTACATCAGCGGCGGCGAGCTCAAGGAGTTACTGCCGGGCAGGCCCTGGAGGATTTCGGGCGTATTCAGATCGATGCTGCCGCGGTCGCCGAACTTCTCGTTGGGGAGGCCCGTCTTGGCGTCGAGCGAATGGAGCCGGGCGTTGCTCGAGCCGAAGACAATCTGCGGCGGCGTCTGCGCGTCACCAGCCCAGTACTCGACCCCGCGCGTCGAGGGATTGCCCGCGGGAAGCTGAAATACCCAGACCTCCTTGCCGGTGGTCGGATCGAGCGCCACGACACGGTTGTACGGCGTACTGATGTACATGATGCCGTCGACGACGATCGGAGTGGTCTCGCTCGCAACGAAGCCAGACCCACCGCGGCCGCGGCCACGACCACGTCCCGCTGCGGCAGCTGGCGCGTCAGCGTCCGGCGCCGGCGGCGTCGCCGGCGTTGCGGGCCGCATGTGGTAAGTCCATGCCACCTGTAACTGGCCGACATTGGCCGGAGTGATCTGCTTGAGCGGAGAGAATCGCATCCCGCCCGGATCGTGACCGTAGGTCGGCCACTCGGTCGACGGCGCGGCAGGCGTGGCCGTACCCGATCCAGACTGCGCGCCGATCGGCAGCGTCGACGGAACTGCGAGAGCGACGGCTGCGAGAACGAGCGCGCCGATGGATGCCTTCATTGTCCGCTTCCCTCCGGCGGGCACGCGGGCGCCCGCGAACGGAAGAAGCATACAACGAGGCGAGCGTCCCGGCCGCGTGATACGACCTGGGCACTCAGAAGCCATTTTACAAACCCGATCCGTGTTGTCCGTGCAATCCGTGGCTCTAAATTCCGTGGTGTCCGGGTAATCCGTGGCTCTAAATTCCGTGGTGTCCGTGTAATCCGTGGCTCTACTCGCTGCGTAGTGTCGCGGCGGGATCAGAATGCGACGCCCGCCGGGAGGGAATCCAGCTGGCGACGAGCGCGACCGCGACAAGCTCGAGCGCGCCAGGAGTGGTCCCGAAGCCGAGGTCGAGGCAAAGAGGGGACGGGGTGCCTTGACGTCCCTCATGTATGTAATCTACAGTAGCGAAGCAACTGGACAATCTGCAGGATGACCGACGACAACGCCCGCGATGTGGTCAAGGGCACGCTCGATATGCTCATTCTCAAGGCGGTGGAGCGCGCGCCGATTCACGGCTGGGGTGTCGCCGAACGAATCGACACGCTCTCTCAGGGAGTCTTCCAACTCCAGACCGGCACGCTCTATCCGGCGCTCCATCGCCTCCTCCGCAAGGGATGGATCGCCGCCGAGTGGCGCACGACTGAGAACACTCGACGGGCCAGGTATTACACGCTGACCGCCGCCGGCCGCAAGCGGCTCCAGGCCGAGCGCGACTCATGGCTCCGTGCGACGGTCGCGGTCAAGCGGATTCTCGACGCCGTGTAAGCGAGGCCGACGATGTCCTGGTTCAGCGGGTTGAGACATCGCCTCCACGAGGCGCTGCGCCCGGGACGGGCTGATCGCGACCTCGACGAAGAGCTTCGCGATCATCTGGCGCGTGAGGTAGCTCGCCAGTCGGCCGCCGATGTGCCGCCAGGCGAAGCCTTGCGACGCGCGGCCCTGCGCGTCGGCGGCCTCCAGGCCGCGAAGGAGGCGGTGCGCGACGAGCGAACCGGGCACGTCCTCCGGGACCTGCTCACCGATCTCCGCATGTCGGCGCGGATGGCTCGCCGCAATCCCGGGTTCACTGCCACCGTCGTCGTCTCGCTGGCGCTTGGTGTCGGCGGCACGACGGCAGTCTTCAGCATCGTCAATGCCGTCCTCGTCCGGCCGCTGCCCTACCCGGACCCCAACCGGCTCTTCATGACGCGCGTCTGGTGGAACTCGTTCTCGGCCTCGCTCTCGCCGGCTGACTTCCTGGCGCTTCAGGAGCAGAGTACCGGCATCATGAGTGTCGGCGCGTATTTCGTACCCGAAGACGATGCGTTCACCATGGCGACGCCAGACGGTCCGGCGCTGGTGACAGGCGCCATCCTCACAGCCGATCTCCCGCAGGTGCTGGGCATCCGGCCCCTCCTCGGCGCGGGCTTCTCATTGACTTCGACGGGGACTTCGACGGGGACTTCGACGGGGACTTCGACGGGGACTTCGACGGGGACTTCGACGGGGACTTCGACGGGGACCTCGACGGCGCCCGATGCGCGCGAAGCGCTCATCGGTGAAGCGCTGTGGCGCGATCGTTACGGCGCAGCGCCCGACGTGATCGGTCGGAGCATCAGGCTCGAGGACACGGCGTTCACGATCGTCGGCGTCATGCCGGCGGGCTTCAACGTGCCAGGGCAACGCAACGGTGCGGTATGGCAGAGGGCGACTGTCCGGCAGCCGACCCGGCGCGGGCCTTTCTACCTGAACACAATCAGTCGGCTTGCGCCCGGCGTGACCGCCGAAGCCGCAGCCTCGAGGCTCACCGCCGCGGTCACGCCAGTGCTTCGCGACAAGTATGCAGTCAAGCCGACGTGGCGATATGGCCTTCGGACGCTCAGGGAGACGCTCGTCGGCGACGTCCGCCGAACGCTCCTCCTGCTCTTCGGCACGATGACGCTCGTCCTGCTGATCGCCGTCGTGAACGTCATGAACCTGTTCCTGGCGCGCGGCACCGTGCGAGCGCGCGAGCTCGCGGTGCGCGCGTCGCTTGGCGCAGGCCGCGGCCGGCTGGCGCGACAGCTCCTTGCCGAATCTGCGCTCCTGGGCGCGGTGGGCGGAGCTGCCGGTCTCGGGCTCGCCTGGACGTTGCTGCAGGTCTGCGGCGCCAGCGCCACGCTCGCCGTGCCCCGACTCCAGGACGTCCGCGTCGACGCGGCCCTCGTGTTCTTCGCTTTGGCATGCGGCGTCGGCGCCGGCCTGGCGGCCGGAACGTGGCCGGCTCTACGGCTGCCCTGGTCGCAACTCGTGAACGTGCTCCGCGACGGTGGGCGCGGCGGCAGCGCTGGTTCGCTCCACGGACACACGCGCCAGGCGCTCGTCATCGCTGAGATTGCCCTCACGGTCATCGTTCTCAGCGGAGCGGTCTTGCTGACCAAGAGCTTGCTGCGGCTGCAGGCGATCGACCCTGGCTTTCGACCGGATGGAATCGTGACGTTCCGTCTCAGCCTGCCGGGCGAGTCGTACAACGAGGATCGCGTCGCGCTCTTCGCCGGGAGCCTCGAGAACCGCCTGCGCAACGAACCCGGCGTATCGTCCGTCGCGTTTGCGCTGTCGCTCCCGCCCGACCTTCTGGTCATGTCGAACAACTACACGGTCGAGGACGGGCCGCGGGAGTCTCCCGGCAAGGGTGGCGTCGCCGAATGGAACGTCGTCTCACACGACTACTTTTCGGTCATGAGCATTGGCGTACTACGCGGGCGCGCGTTCACAGGGAATGACCGCACATCGTCGCCTCCAGTCGCGATCGTCAATGAAGCGTTCGTGCGCCGGCACTATCCTGACGGCCAGGCACTCGGCCGGCGGATCAAAGGCGGCGACTCGGATTCGACAGGGCCCTGGACGACAATCGTCGGTATTGCGTCGGATGTTCCATACGGCAAAGGCTTGTGGGGCGGCGCCGACCCGACGGTCTATGTCTCGTACGCGCAGAACCTTTGGATGCAGTCCCCGTACGTCATCGTCAAGTCGGAGGTCGATCCCTCGCGCCTCCTCCCGGCAATCCGGGAGGCCGTGAAGGCAATCGATCCGAACCTCCCGCTCCGGGACCCGGCGACGATGAACGAGCGGCTACGGAGGTCAACGACTGAGCCGCGCCTCCGGAGCCTGCTGTTCGCGCTCATCGCAGGCCTCGGGCTCGCGCTGGCCGTGACGGGCATTTACGGCGTCATGGCATATCACGTGAATCAGCACCGCCGCGAGACGGCGATTCGCCGAGCGCTGGGCGCCCAGGCGAGCAGCGTAGTCGGCGGCGTGGTCCTCACCGGTCTTACGCTCGTCGGCTCAGGCATCTTCCTAGGGATGGTTGGCGCCCTGCTGCTGTCGCATAGCCTCGCGACTCTGCTCTTTCGGGTGGACCCGCGCGATCCGGTCTCGCTCGTCACTGTTGCGGCGCTCCTCGGGACAGCCGCGCTCGTCGCGTGCGCGGTCCCGGCCGTGCGCACAGCGCGCATCGATCCCGCGTCGGTGCTCCGGGACGAGTAGCCATCACGACCGACACGACTCCGCAACTGTCGCTTCAGCCGGCCCTCTTCTGCCCGAATACTCAAGCGCCGGTTCGACCGTGCCCGATCTCGCGCGGGTCGACACCGATCTCGGCAAGGAGTAGGATGCCGCGACTAGCGACAACGAAGGAGGACCGCGTGAAAAGGCTGACGTGTGCGACGGCAATCGTGTGCTTGGCGGTATTGCAGTGGCCAGTCGCTGGTCAGCAGCCGGCACCACAGCCCCCGGCGGGACAGGGCCGTGGTGGCGGTCTCTTCCCAGAGACCGAGCCAGACGATGCGGCCGGGTTCGTGCCGATTTTCGACGGAAAGACGCTGGAAGGCTGGGAGGGAGACCTGACGTTCTGGCGCGCCGAGAACGGCGCCATCGTCGGCGAGACGACGCCGGAGAAAGTCGTCAAGGTCAACAACTTTCTCATCTGGCGCGGCGGAAAGGTGAAGGACTTCGAGCTCAAAGTCGAATTCCGCCTGAGCGGCACGAACAGCGGCATCCAGTACCGGAGCGTCGAGCTGCCGGCGATCGGCAAATGGGTGCTGAAGGGCTACCAGGCCGATTTGGATTTCACGGAAGGATTCGTCGGCAACATCCACGACGAACGCGGCCGCTCACCAAGCGGTGAAGGCCACGTGATCCTGTCCCCGCGCGGCCAGGCGACACGTATCGTCGACGGACCGAAATACAAGGTGCTCGGCAAGATCGGCGATCCCACGCTCCTGCGCGGCGTCATGAACGTCAACGGCTGGAACCGGTATCACATCATCGCGCGCGGACCGGTGATCCTCCAGTTCCTCAACAGTCAGTTGATGAGCGTCGCGATCGACGAGGACTCGGCGCACGCCGTACCGGAAGGCGTCCTCGGTTTCCAGATGCACACCGGGCCGCCATTCAAGATCGAGTACCGCAACGTGCTCTATCGGAAACTCTAGAGCCACGGATTACACGGACAACACGGATCGGGCTCCCGATCAACGGGACGCGAATCCCACGGATCGCGCGTATCACCGAAACAGGATCAGATTGACGGTCCCCACTCGGACTGGGGCGACCGGCAGCCTGGCGGAGCCAGGCTGGTGAGAAGAGCAAGACGGTAGGGATCAGAAGGCTACATGATGCTGGGCCTTCTGATCCTACCGTCTTGGTCTTCTCGACCCGCGCGGCGCGCGGCCGGTCGCGCACGGGGCTGCGCAGTTCGCTTGATCCGCGTCATCTGCGTCCCGTGATAATCAAACGCCACTGCTCGCTCTCTCTAGTCTAAGTCTAGACAGAGCGCGCGTATCGGAAACATGTCACGTGCCGCTCGCGGGTGGCCGCGAACGGGCCCGCCATCGGCACTCTACATCTCGCTTACACATTTACGAGCTGGCGCCACCAGCCGGATTGACAGCACATCACTGCCTATATACTATCTGCTTATGGCAGATATAGACACCCGCGCCCTCGACCGCGAATTGAAGAAAGGATCCGCTGAGCTCCTGATCCTGTCGTTGCTCGAGGCGCGGCCTCGACACGGCTACGAGTTGAGCAAGCTCATCCACACGCGTTCGGACGGCCAACTCACGTTCCACATCGATTCGCTCTACCCGCTGCTCTATCGCCTCGAAGAACGGGGATGGATCAAGGGTACGTGGGTCGAGAAGGAGGGCGAGCGGCGGCGGCGCTTCTATAAGGTGACGGCTGAGGGACGGCGGGTCCTCGCGCGGCAGCGCAAGACCTGGGAGACCTTCGTCGAGTCCGTCCGGCGGATCACGGGAGGCGAACATGCCTGATTGGGCGCCGGAAATACGCGCGCGGCTGTCGAGCGTGCGGCTGTCGCCTGCGCGCGAAGCCGAGATCATCGAAGAGCTGTCGCAGCATCTCGAGGATCGATGGAGGGAACAGGTCGCGGCAGGTGCCGATCCGCGAGATCGCCAGGCAGCAGGCGCTCGGCGACTTCCGCGGCACTGAGGTGCTCGGCCGCTACCTTGCTCCGCTTCGGCAGGCTCGGTGGGCCGACCCTGCCCCGCCGGCTGCGAGCCGCCCGTTTCTCGTGGGATGGCTTGATGGCCGACCTCCGAACGGCCGTGCGCGCGCTCCGCGCTGCGCCGGGTTTCACCGTCATCGCACTCATCGTATTGACGCTCGGCATCGGCGCGACGACCGCCATCTTCTCGGTGGTCGACGCGGTAGTGCTTCGGCCACTACCCTTCGATGAGCCGGATCGGCTTGTCGCGGTTGGCGAGCGCTCCACACCAACAAAGGGCGGGCCGGTTCCAGCTGGTGTGGGCAAGCCCGTCCCGGCCGGAGTGGGCAAGGCGCCCCCCGCCAGAATGCCCTGGTCACTCGACGCCGGCGACCCGCAAGCTCTGGCGCGCGTGCAGCCCCAGAACTATCTCGACTGGACGGTTCAGCAGCAGGTCTTCGAGTCGATCTGGCCGCGATTGCCGACGGCGAATTCACGCTCCAGACGCCGGGCGCGCCACCCGAGGATGTGGTCGCGCTCCGTGTGACGGCCAGTTTCTTTGACGTCCTCCGCATTCGGCCGGCCATTGGCCGTGTCTTCACGGCCGACAGCGAAGTCGATGGACGACATCGCGTGGCCATCGTGAGTGACGCCTTTTGGCGCCAGCGCCTTGGCGCGAGTCCCGATGTCGTCGGCCGGACGATTGCGTTGGAAGGCGCTACCTACGAGGTCCTCGGCGTCATGCCGCCTGAAGTGACGTACCCCGTCGGCGCGTTGCGCCCGACTGATCTCTGGGTTCCGTATGTCGTCCCGCCGGACGAACGGGTCCGAGGGCGCGGCATCAGCATCTATCTGCAGAGCATCGCCCGCCTGAAGCCGGGCGGAACTCTCGAGCAGGCCCAGGCCCACATGGACCAGATCGCGGCAGCGATTGCGCAGGCCAATCCAGAATCGAGGGGTTCCAAGGCATTCGGCGTCCGGCCGCTTCGCGACCATCTCGTCGGCGCCAGCATGCGCTCGTGGATGCTGATGCTGCTCGCATCGGTCGGGATCGTGTTGCTCATCGCGTGTGCCAATGTCGCCAACCTGCTGCTGGCGCGCGCAACGTCGCCGCGAGCGCGAGATCGCGGTCCGCGCCGCCCTCGGCGCCGGGCGCTGGCGTCTCGTCCGTCAATTCATCGTCGAGAGCCTCGCCCTCTCGGCGGCAGGAGCGATCCTCGGCGTGATCCTCGCCTACTGGATGGTGCAGGCGCTGCGCGGTGCGATGCCTGAGGGCGTGCCGCGAGTCGCGACGATTGCGCTCGATGTTCGTGTGCTTGCCGCCACGGCGGGAGTGTCGCTCATCACCGGACTGCTGTTCGGGCTCGTCCCCGCGTGGCAGATGTCGAAGCCCAACCTGAACAATGCGCTGAACGACGGAACGCGCGGGGCCAGCGCCGGACGCGCACGCCAGCGCTTGCGCAGCGCGCTCGTCGTCGTGGAAGTCGCATTGGCGGTGGTGCTGCTCGTCGGTGCGGCGCTCTTCATCGGCAGTTTTGTCCGCGTGATGCGCATCGACCCCGGATTTCAAGGCCGACGGCGTCATTACGATGCAGCTCTACTCCGCAGACGCAGCCCGGGCAGCGCTCACCCGACTGGTGGACCTCGTGTTCGCTCAGATCTGTCGAGCGGCTCGGCCAGTCACCCGGCATCGTCGAAGCGTCCGCTGCAGTCTCCCGGGAATTCCGCTTCGGGTCATCCGGTCGCGCATTGATGGCCTGCCGGTTCCCGGGACGGCACGAACGAAGGCCAGGCCGCGTCAGCCTCAAGACCGTGACGCCGGCTATCACCGGGCGCTCAGGATACCGCTCCGAGCGGCCGGCTGTTCGACGTGACCGACCGTGAAGGAAGCCCCAACGTCGTGGTAATCAGCGAGTCGGCGGCGAAGACATTCTTTCCCGGTGAAGACCCGGTCGGACGAACCGTGGTCGTCGCGCGAGCTGATCGCACAGTTGTCGGCGTGGTCGCAGACGTGCGGCAGTGGAGCCTCGAGGAGAGCAGCCTGGCCGAGGTGTACCTGCCGATGGCCCAGGTTGAGCCCGGCACCGGGTATCTGGTCATCCGCACGGGCGATGATCCCCGCGCCGCCCTGCCCGCGATCAGGGCCGCGGTTCTCGACGCCTTGCCCGACGTTCCCCTGCGTTACGTCGCGACGATGGACGAACTCGTGGCGCGGCAAACGGCGCAGCGCCGGCTGAACATGCTCATGCTCGGACTCTTCGGGCTGCTCGGGCTCGTGATTTCCGCAGTTGGCGTTTACGGCGTGATGGCCTACGCCGTGTCGCAGCGCACACGCGAGATAGGCGTCCGGATGGCGCTGGGCGCGACGCGATCGCAGGTCATGGGCATGATCCTCGCGAACGCCTGCCTCCTGATCGTCGTCGGACTGGTCTGCGGCGGCGTGGGTGCCTGGTATCTGAGTGCCGCCGCGAAGGCGTTCCTGTATGAGCTCGAACCAAACGACGTGCGAGCGTTTGTCGCCGCTAGCCTGGCGCTGTCGCTGGCGGCGATCGCTGCAAGCGTCATCCCGGCAAGGCGTGCGGCAAGCGTCGACCCGACCGTGGCGCTACGGGCCGAGTAACACAATGCTGAATGCTGAGTGCTGAAGTGAATGACGAATTAATTCCTGAATGCTGAAGTCACCACTTCATTGCCACCTTCGACATTCGATTCACACATTCCCACATTCAGCATTCACTTCAGCATTCAGCACTCAGCATTCAGCCTTCCCTGAGGATCTCCGCAGGATCGAGTTTCGCGGCGCGGCGGCCGGGGGCAAGGCACGCGAGAGCCGCCAGCGTCACGAGCACGATCGGCACGCCCGCCATCGCCCGCAGATCCGTAGGGCTCACACCAAACAGCACTGTCGTGAGAGAGCGCGCGGTGAGCAGGGCAACCCCTACGCCGACGCAAACTCCGATCACCACCAGTCGCAAGCCCTGCAGGACGACCATGCGCCGGACATCCGACGGCTCGCCGCCGAGCGCCAGGCGAATGCCAATCTCACGCGTGTGCTGCTGGACGAAATGCGCCATCACCCCATAGATCCCCACGACCGACAACAGGAGCGCCGCCGCCGCGAACATCCCGACGAGCACGCTCAGGTAGCGCGGCGCCGTGAGTGACCGCGCGACGAGGTCGCCGCCGGTCGCGATGTTCGTGACGGCGAGGCCGGCATCCAGTTCGTGGACGGCCTGACGCACGGCCGTCGCCAGAGATGCCGGATCGCCGGTCGCACGGATGACGAAGTACGCATTGGGCATGTCGACGAATGGAAAGTAGACGGTGCCGCGATCCACGGTCTCGAGACCAGCCCATTTGACGGTCCCGACGACGCCGGCAACGGTCGTCCATGGGCACGTCGTGCATCCTCCGTTTCTGAACCGGCGTCCCAGGACCTCCTGCCCCGGAAAAAATCTGTCGGCCCATGCGCGATCGACGACAACGATGTCGTCCTGCAGCGAACGCTCGTCGAGAAGCCGACCGCGTTCCAGCCCCAGGCCGACAGTCGAGAAGAAGCCGGGCGAGACGCCAACCCAGGTGCAGATCGGCTGATTCTGGCCGGCTGGAGTCGGATGATCCTCGAGGTCGAAGTTGTTGCTCTGCCCCGCCTCATTCGGTGGCCGGCTGTCTGCCACCGCGACAGCCTCCACGCCAGGCAGCGCCGCCATGCGTTCGAGCGCTCGCTCCCAGAACGCCTTCCGGTCCGCCTCTCGCGGGTACCGGCCGGTTGACAGAGAAACCGCGGCCGTCAGCATGCGCTCCGTCTCGATGCCGACACTGACGCGGCTGAGCCGATCGAGGCTCGACATGACGAGCACGGCCGCGACGATGAGCGGCGTCGCCAACGCGAACTGGGCCGCGACGAGCGCGCGACGGAACCGCCGCGCGGCGGGGCCGTCGGTCGCGGAACGCCCACCGGATCTCAGGGAGCGGTCCATGCGCCACGTCCCATGGATCGCCGGGATGAGTCCCCCGACCAGAATGAGGAGGCCGCTTCCTGCAGCGAGTGCCACGAGCCAGGCGACGAGCGGCGGCGACAGCCGGATTTCATCGACACGCGGGATGTAGCCCACGCCGTAGGCCGTCACCAGTTGAATCGACAGGGCCGCAACACCAGCACCGACGGCGGCGGCGCCGGCGGTCAACCCGCCGCTCTCGACCATGAGGTATTGCAGGAGCCGGACCCGCGACGCCCCGAGCGCGCTGCGGATGGCGAGCTCGCGGCTGCGGTTGAGGGCCCGGGCGATGAGCAGGTTGATCGCGTTGGCGCAGGCGATGAGGAGCACGCACCCGACCGCGGCCAGGACGACGACGAGTGTCGAGCCCACGTCGCCGACGACGCGCGACTTCAGATCCTGCATGCCCCACGTGGCCTTCTCGTCCTGGTAGGACGACTTCCAGATCGGGAACAACCGGGCGTTTGTCGCGTGGAGGGTGTCGAGCGCTGCCGGCGGGGACACACCGGAGCGCAGGCGTCCCAGGACCATGGTGAAGAACGGGCCCTTGCGCTTCGGCGGTGGCCAGCGCGCGGCCGTGAACAGCGCGACGTCGCGCTCGAGCGGACCGACCGTCTTCTGCAAGACGCCCACGACGGTGTAGCTCGAGCCATCGATGGCCATGGTTCGACCGAGCACCGCCGGATCGCTCGCGAAGCGCCGCGCCCAATAGCCGGCGCTCAACACCGCCACGCGATCGCCGCGCGTGTCGTCCGACACGTCGAAGAGTCGGCCGACGAGGGCCTTCTGCCCCATCAGAGGAAAGTACGAGCCGGTCACGGTCTTTGCCGTCACCCGCTCCGCCGCGCCGCCATCGGCAACCGTGACGCTGCTCGTCTGATAGGCCGCGACGGCGCTGAACGCGGGATGGTCGGCCTCGAGCGCGCGATAGTCGACGACCGAGAACCGGAACCGATAGGGTGGATTGTCCGTGTAAATCCAGTACAGATTCTCGGGCGCGTCATAGGGGAGCGGATTGACGAGCACCGCGCGTATGACGCCAATCATTCCGGTGGTGGCGCCAAGACCAACGCCCACCGTGAGGATGATCGTGGCCGTCAACGCGGGCGTGCGAGCAAGGCTGCGCGTACTGTAGAGGACATCTCGCCAGAGGTGAGGCAGGTTGGCCACTCCGCTGCTGCACTCCGCGCGCACGCGCTCCACGAAGAGGTGAAGCGGATACCACAGGTGCTGTCGCCTCAGCCAGCGCGCCGCCGCTCGGTCGCCGTCCTGCCGGCGGCGAAGCTCGAACAGTTCGGCCAGGTCGTTTTCGACCGCCCGCCGGTCGTCATCGCTGAGGAGAAGTCGCATCAGCCAGCGCATGTCACACCTTATGTGTGCTAAGAAGACGGCCGAGCCCGCGCCAGAGGCGGGCGTGTTCGATTCGGATCTCTTTGACCGCGGCCAGCCCCGGTCTGGTCAGCCTGAAGTAGCGGCGGGCCCGGCCGCCGTCGCGCTCGTCGAGGCGGGAGGTCACGAGGCCCTTCTTTTCGAGCCGGCTCAGCGCAATGAAGACCGCGGCCTGCGCTACGGGGCGCTCCATGCGCTTCTCGAGCGCCACCACGAGCGGCACGCTGTAGGTTTCCCCGCCCTCGCGCAGCATGGCCAGGAGGACGTGCAATTCGAAGTGCTGGAGCGTCTGCTTAGCCATGGGAATCCTTTGGCTCAGGGCTCAGGGCTCAGGGCTCAGGCAAAACCCTTTGAGTAGAATCTCGAAGCTCTTGCTTGAGCCCTGAGCCTTGAGCCTTGAGCCCTCGTGCTCACTAACAACGTTAGTCGGATCCTGCCCCGTGGCGGTTAGCTTGTCAATAGCAGCGCTAGTCATTGTGACGGTCGGATGAGGGTCTTGAATCGCCCCGCCGCCTCGAACTAAGATCGCGCCCCGTCAAAACCCAGTCCAGGAGATGGCAATGACGCATACCTACGAAGAGCTCAAGAAGAAGACCATCGCGGAACTGCGCGAGATCGCCAAGGAAATCCAGCACGAGGCCGTGCAGGGCTACACGCAGCTGAACAAGGAACACCTGCTACCGGCGGTCTGCAAGGCGCTCGGAATCGACTCGCACGCGCACCACGCGGCGGCGCTCGCCGAGAAGGCCGCTGTCAAGGCGAAGATGCGCGAAATCAACGCCGAAAAGGCCAAGGCGGTGGAGAGCGGTGATCACGACGTGCTGCGCCAGCTCCGCCGGCAGTACCATCGGCTGAACCACACGCTCCGCACAGCGGCTAAACACGCGCCTGAAAGCTGAGTGGCGTCAGCCAGATCGGCCCGCCAGGGCAGGTTGGTTCATCTTTCCTGCCCGGTCCGACTAACTCGGCACCGAACAGAACGTTGCGTGCAATCGCAGATCGGCGGTCAGGCACAAGGATTCACCCAGCGCCTCCGCCGATTCGACTGCCCTGCGGATCCGCTCGACACCTCGTTGGTATTCCTCATCTGTCAGAACAGCGAGTTGGGACGTGGCGCCCTTGCGGAGACGTCCCTTTTCGATCGCTGCCCGCGCGGAAAGACTAACCGGTAGGTGTTGCACCTCGGATGTGCGCACGCTCGAGAACTGAAGTGCGCGCATCCATTCCCGAATCTGGCTCGATGAGGAATAGCGACGTCTGTCGATTGCGAGTACAGGCTCGAAGTACTGGTAGATGTACCACCGATCAGTACCAGTGTGGGGATCCAGGCCGACGGTCATCATCTGGCCACCCGGCACAAGCACTCGCCGTGCTTCGGCGAGAAATCCTACCTTGTCTTCAAAGTGGTGAAACGCGTTGATACAGAAGACACGCTCGAATGTCTGACTACCCCATGGAAGATGCTCAGCCCTCCCGTGCGCGAGCGCTGCGCCAGGTGCTCGCTCGCGGGCATAAGTCAGCATGTTGCCAGAAGCGTCCACACCTGCGACGCGAAGTCCCCTATCACCCAACAGCCGCAACCAATGGCCAGTGCCGCAGCCGACTTCGAGCACACGCCCGGTGACGTTTGACCCGACGAAGGTCGTCAAAGTCCTCTCAACACCGGAGTAGTCGTTCTCGACGTATCGCTGGTCGTAGGTGGCCGCGATCGAGTCGTAATTCACGTGAAAGGTCATCGCATGCTGCTCCCGCGCGCAGTTACAACAGTACAATGCCCGGAGGCATGCCCGACCGTACTGCTCCCAAATCGAAGGCCGTCTCGACCGGATTCGCCACGCTCGGGCTGGACGATGCGATCGTCGCGTCGGTGACGTCGCTTGGCTACGAGGAGCCAACGCCGGTTCAGCGCGAGACGATTCCGTTGCTGCTCGAAGGGCGTGACCTGCTCGCGCAGGCCGCAACCGGCACGGGCAAGACGGCGGCGTTCGCACTGCCGATGCTGCACCGCATCTCCAACCTAGGCGCCGACGATCGCCGGCGCACCAACGGGCTCGTTCTCGTCCCGACGCGCGAGCTGGCGATGCAGGTCGCCGAAGCGGTGCACAAGTACGCGCGCGGCGGCCGACTGAGCGTGCTGCCCCTCTACGGCGGCGCGCCGATGCTTCAGCAAGTACGAGGACTCGAGCGTGGGGCCAACATCGTCGTGGCCACCCCAGGCCGCGCACTCGACCACATCCGGCGCGGCACGCTGAAGCTGGACCGGCTCGACGTGCTGATTCTGGACGAAGCGGACGAGATGCTCGACATGGGCTTCGCCGAAGATCTGGACGCGATTCTCGATGCGACGCCCCCTGAACGGCAGACGGCGCTCTTCTCCGCGACGATGCCGGCGAGGATTCTGTCGATTGCGGAACGGCATCTGAGAGATCCCACCCGGCTCGCGATCGCGCGCGAAACACCGGCGGCCGGCAAGCTGCCCCGCGTCCGTCAGATTGCGTACGTCGTGGCGAGGGCGCACAAACCGGCATCGCTCGAGCGCGTCCTCGAAACCGAGAATCCGGACTCGGCGCTCGTTTTCTGCCGCACGCGTCTCGAGGTCGACACGCTCGTGGAAATGCTCAACGCGCACGGCCATCGGGCGGAAGCGCTCCACGGGGGCATGGAACAGCGCCTGCGCGACCGGGTCATGGGTCGCTTTCGCGACGGAACGGCCGAGCTCCTGGTCGCGACCGATGTCGCGGCGCGTGGCCTCGACATCGAACGGCTGTCGCACGTCATCAACTACGATGTGCCGGCCTCGGCCGAGACCTACGTCCACCGCATCGGCCGCACGGGGCGCGCCGGCCGCGGCGGAACCGCCATCACGCTGGCCGAGCCGCGCGAGCACCGCCTGCTCCGGGCCATGGAAGCCGCCACGAAACAGAAGATTGAGGTCGCGCCGATCCCAACGGTCGCCGATCTCCGCGCGCGTCGACTGGAGATCACGCGCGCGTCGCTGCGCGAGCGGCTGATCGCCGGCAACCTCGACCACACCCGCGTCGTCGTCGAATCGCTGGCGAATGAGTTCGACATCATGGATATTGCCGCGGCAGCGGTTCAGCTCGCGCACGCGGCGGCCGGTGGAGATGGAGACGATCGAGAGATTCCGGCGCCGCAACCCACACCGCATGCCAGCGAAGGACGCGC
Source organism: uncultured Acidobacteriota bacterium (assembly GCA_963773005.1). GTDB lineage: Bacteria > Acidobacteriota > Vicinamibacteria > Vicinamibacterales > 2-12-FULL-66-21 > DATBJJ01. Next base: position 62,013 of record CAVYZR010000002.1, on the reverse strand, counting down.
GCGGCGGCCGTTGAAGCCGGCTCGCGGCCGGCTACCCGGCGATCGATCGAGGCCCGCGATCGAGGGAGATCTCACGCGCCTCTTTGTCGGCGCGGGCCGACGGGCCGGCATACGCCCCGGCGACCTCGTCGGCGCCATCACCGGCGAGGTCGGGATCCAGTCGCGATTGATCGGCGCTATCGAGATCAACGACGGGTTCTCGCTCGTCGACGTGCCCGAAACGGTGGCCGACGACGTGATCGATGCGCTGCGCGCGACGAAGATCCGCGGGTTGAAGGTCACGGTGCGGCGTGAGCGCTGAATGCAGCCAAGACTCGCAGAGCGTCTGACGACCCTTGCTGCCGCTGCCACGGCGCTCGCGGCGTTTGCCTGCTGCATTCCACTCGGAATAGCGGGCGCGCGTCATGGGACATAGCTAACCCGTGACGCCGGTCGCGCCTCCTCCCGCGAGCGGACAGCAGTACGAGCGGCTGATCGCGTACTACGAGAATGCCGGCCCCGACTACGGCGCGTGGAGCTCCGGCTTCAACATGCATTTCGGCTATTACCGGCCGGGGCTGAGTCCGTTCCGGCGCGAATCGATGCTCGACGAGATGAACCGGCAGGTTCTGGCGCGACTGGCGCTCGATCGGGATGGCCATGGCCTGGTGCTCGATCTCGGGTGTGGAGTCGGCGCGACGGTACGAACGGCTGCGTCGCAATTTCCGTCAACACGCATTCTCGGCATCACGATCGTGCCCTGGCAGGTGGAGACCGGCAATGCCTGGAACCGCCGGCTCGGGCTGTTCCCGCGGGCGCGGCTCGAACTCGGCGACTACACGTCCACCGGCCTCCAGGCTTCGTCAGCCGACGGCGCGGTCGCGATCGAAAGCGCCTGTCACGCCGAAGGGCCCGACAAAGTTCCGTTCCTGCAGGAAGCCGCGCGCCTGCTCAGGCGCGGCGCACGTCTCGTCGTCGCCGACGCATTCCTCAAGAACCCGGACCGGAAGCTCGGGCCCATCTCGGCCCGGCTCAACGCGCTTCTCAACCGCAGCTTCGTGCTGCCGCAGCTGCCACAGATCGAAAGCTTCGCCGCCGCGCTCGGCGCGTGCGGCTTCGAGGATGTCACGGTCGAAGACGTCTCGTGGCGAGTCGCGCCGTCGGTGATGTATGTGCCGTATGTCGTGACGTCGTTCGTGCTGAGGCGGCTGCTACGCGGGCAGAAGCTCAGCGAGCACACGAAAGCCAACCTGCGGGGATCGATGATGTGCTCGCTCCTCGGTGCCAACCGGCGGAAGTTCGGGTACTACATCGTCTCCGCGAGGAAGCGATAAGCGTGCTATCGTTGAGGGGTCGGACGCGCCGCGCGTTGAGACGGCGCGTAAATAAAGGCTGAGCGATCATGTCCCGCTGTCCGGGGCAACACCATACGGTCGCGGCCGGGAGGTGCGCACATGCAAAACACCACCGGGAGTCGTCAGTAGACACTCCCAACGGAAGACGAATGGCCGGCGGAAACGCCGGCCATTCTTTTTCCGCTCGAAGGGCTTACTCGACTCTCAACGCGACCATCGGATCGATGCTGCCCGCGCGCAACGCTGGAATGCGCTGGCGACGACGACTCGAACCAACGACTGCCGACCGCGACTGCGACTGTCGACTGCGACTGTCGACTGCGATTACCGACTGACGACTGACGACTGCCGACTATTCATAGATCCAGCGAAGAATGTCTGGCAGCAGCGATCCGCCGTGCGCGTCTGAGTGCGCTCCATCGCCCCACTCGTGTTTCACCTCGTAGCGCGGGCCGGGCAGTTTCTTCGCGTCGGCCATGGTGTTGGCATAGTTCAAGGCGGCCAGCATCTGCTGGTTGGCGAGGAACCAGCTGCCATGCTGGTTGTCGAGATCTGCCGAACCGTCCTGAAGAAAAATCTTGATCGGCTTGATCGGATTCTTACGGATCAGCGTCGGATACAGGTCGCCGCCAGGCACCATCGGCTGTCCGTCCTGCGCCGGCCGGTAGGCGATCGACGTGTAGCTGCCGATCATACTAATGACGTTCCTGAACTGGTCCGGCCGGTGCCAGGCGACGGTGAAGGCGCAGATCGCGCCGCTGCTCGTGCCCCCAATCGCGCGCCCCGCCGGATCCTTCGTCAGGTTGTAGGTCTTGCCAACCTCCGGCAGCATTTCCTCGACGATGAAGCGGGCGTAGGTGTCGGTGAGCGAGTCGTACTCGGCAGCACGATTGTTTGGGTTTCCGGTGCCGAGATCCTCCGGGTAGGTCTCGCCGCGTTGGCCGGGCGTGATGAATATGCCGATCGTGACGGGAATATCCTTCTTGTGAATCAGATTCTCGAGCACCTGCGGGACGCGCAGCGACCCGGTCGGGTTGGTGGCCCGCTGCCCGTCCTGAAACACGAGCACGTTGGCGGGAGTCGCGCTCGTATATTGCGCTGGCACGTAGATCCAGTAGCGGCGAACCGTGCCGGCGATGATCTGACTCTTGAACAGGAACGGCCCGTCGAGCTTCCCCTTCGGCGCACCGTCTTGCGGGAGAGAATCCGGGCCGAGCGGATACGTGCCGGGCTGGCGTGCGCCGCCCGCCGCCGGCTGCGGCGCTTGCGCGGCGACCGAGTCCGCGGCGAGCGTGGCCCAGCCCGCCCATGCGCCAACGCCGAGGATCGCCGACAGTACACACGCACGTGCGGTCGTCATACGTCGAATCCTTCACCGAGGGGCTTCGCCCCTCGGACTCCCCTCTGGCTCGCTCTCGCTCGTTCGCGCCGCTTGTGAGATAGCTTCTTAGTGCGTCCACCGCTACGACACGCCCAGATTGTAGAGCATGAACGCGTAGACATCCGCGGTCGTTTCGAGCTGCTTGGTGAGATTGCTCGGCCCGTGGCCCGATCTGGCCTCGATTCTGATCAGCACCGGGTGATCGGCGCTTGCCGCCGCCTGGAGTGCTGCCGCGTACTTGAACGAGTGCGCGGGCACAACGCGGTCATCGTGATCGGCCGTCGTGACGAGCGTCGCCGGATAGGTCACGCCGGTCCTGATGTTGTGAAGTGGTGAATACGCGAAGAGCGTCTTGAACTCCTCGGGATCGTCGCTCGATCCGTAGTCGGCGACCCAGTTCCAGCCGATCGTGAACTTGTGAAAGCGCAGCATGTCCATCACACCGACTTGCGCAATCGCGACCCGAAACAACTCCGGCCGCTGGTTGATGACCGCGCCGACGAGCAACCCGCCGTTCGATCCGCCCTGGATCGCCAGTCGAGCCGGCGACGTGTAGTTGTTGGCGATGAGCCACTCGGCGGCCGCGATGAAGTCGTCGAAGACGTTCTGTTTCCGGCGCTTGGTGCCCTGCTGATGCCAGGACTCGCCGTATTCGCCGCCGCCGCGCAGGTTTGCTGACGCGAAGACGACCCCTCGTTCGAGAATCGCGAGCCGAGCCGCGCTGAACGTCGGAGCGACCACGATGTTGAAGCCACCGTAGCCGTAAAGCAGGGTTGGGTTGTTGCCGTCGAGCGTCAGGCCCTTGCGGTGGACCAGGAACATCGGTACGCGGGTGCCGTCGCGGCTCGAGTAGAAGACCTGCGTCGTTTCGAACCGCTCGGGATCGTAGCCAGGAACCTCCGAGCGCCGGAATACTACGCTCGTGCCTGGAGCGATGTCGTATTCGTAGATCGCCGGCGGAACGCTCAGCGAGTTGAACGTATAGAAGACCGACGTGTCCTCGCGCGAGCCGTCGAAGCCGGCGGCCGCCCCTGGCCCTGGCAGGGACACTTCGTTCTCGAGGCTGCCGTCCAGGGCGTGGACGTAGGCGCGTGTCGCGACGTCCTCGAGGTAGGTCGCAAACAGCTTGCCCCCGGCGGCCGTCGCGGTTTGAAGCGGGCCCGAACGTTCCGGCAGCACGTCGATCCAGCCGGTCTCGTCCGGACGCGCCGGGTCGATCAGCACGACGCGCCAGTTCGGCGCGTTCCGGTTGGTCTGCACCAGGAGCCGGTCGCCGACGTTGTCGACGGTGACAAACGAATCGTCGGAAATCGTTGCGACGAGCGGTGTGAACACGACGGCTTCGATCGTCCGCGTCGAGAGATCGCAGACGTGCAGTGCATTGCCATCGGCGCCCTTGCCGCGGTCGGAGATGGAGAGGATCGCGAAGCGCTCGTCCTCGGTGGTCTGCACCGTATGAAACCGCTGCGGGTTGCCCGCGTCCTCGTAGATCAGCCGATCCTGTGACTGCGGCGTGCCAATCCGGTGAAAGCACACCTGGTGGTTCTCGTTGATTGAAGCTTTCTCCTGGCCAGCCGGCGGCGCCGGATACCGGCTGTAGAAAAATCCGTCGCCACACCACGCCACACCCGAGACCTTGACCCACTCGAGCGTGTCGTCGAGCGTCTTCCGACTGGACAGGTCCATGACCTTGTAGACGTGCCAGTCAGATCCGCTCTGAGAAACGCCGTAGACCGCGTAGGTCGCGTCCTTCGAGGGAGCGAAGACACTCAGGCTGACCGTGCCGTCGGACGACCAGGAGTTGGGATCAATGAGCACCTCGGGCGCGCCAGCGCGGCCTGCCTGAATGAACAACACACTCTGATTCTGGAGCCCGGCGTTCTTCGTGAAGAAGAGGTATGGCCCTTTGCGCAAGGGCGCCGAGTACTTCTCGTAGTCGTTCAACTGCAGGACCCGCGCATGAAGCGCGGCGCGGAGCGGAATACGCTCGAGGTACGGCAGCGTGATGTTGTTCTGCGCCTCGACCCAGGCGGCAGTCTCGGCTGAGGTGTCGTCTTCGAGCCAGCGATATGGATCGGGCACGGCCACGCCGTGGTAGTGGTCGACATGGTCGCCCTTGCGGGTCATCGCAGTTTCACCGCTTCCCTACTCTTTGCGTTCGAGCCGCAACGCGTAAGTAGCGCCCGGGATGCGCCACAGCAATGGGAGCGGACGGAGATAACGGTTTTCAACACGGAGACACGGAGCGCACGGAGACGCACGGAGGCTGTCACACTGTGGACTGCTTGCACGCCGGCCAGAGGCCGGCGCTGGCGCGGGGTCGAGCGACGAGGATCGCAAACACGAGTTCATCTTTGGCGTGTTTGCGATCCTCGTCGCTCGACCCCACGCCGCCGCGCTACGCGCGGCGCAAGCAGTCCGAGCCGCGCGCTTCTGTCCAGCACCGATTGTGAGACGGTCGCGGTGCGACCCGTTTTCAGCGCGACAGCCTCCGTGCGTCTCCGTTCACGCCGTTCCTCCGTGTTGAACGCCGTTTCCTCCGTCACCTCCGTCAACAACCAACCTAGAACATCGACCGCAGCAAATCCCTCACCACGAAGTAGGCGAAGAACGCATAGAAGGCCGAGCACGCGAGCAGCCCGATCTCGCGCCAGAGGGGGGCGCGAACCGCCTTGGGCAGGAACCGCCGGTTGACGAGGAAGATCTGGATGCCGGCGATCAGCAACACGATACCGGCCATGTTCGCGAGGATCTTGAACAGCTGGAACGGCGACGCCGAACGAATCACGATGACGCCCCAGACTGAGAAGACGACCAGGATGCCGTAATAGATCGCGCGAATCCCCATCTGCCATTCGCGCGCGCGCTTGCTCGACATCCAGACGGCGTCGGTGATCGTCCGCACCAGGATGTCGGTGTTGCCGAGCTGCGTCTTGAACAAGATCCAGAAGCCGTTGAACAGGGTGAGGAACCAGAACCCCGGCCAGATCTTGCTGAGGTACTCAGCTTGATAGGCGCCAGCCGCCAGCCCCTGCAGGTCGGTGCCGTGCGGGATGATCGCGGTCGCCAGGTTGACGTTGAGAAACATCCCCAGGAAACAGAAGAGGCCCCACACCCACAGCTGATCCGCGTGGACGTATTTCATCCACTCGCGCCAGCGAACCAGGTTGTCTGGCGTCGCGGGAAACACCGTGCCGACGTGCGTGAGCTGAATCGCGTGCCCGCCGACCGCGCTCGGGATCGCGCCAACCTTGGCGCCCATCCCGAAGCCCTTGTCGCGAATCCAGTTGGTCACCGTCAGGTTGCCGATACCGCCCGACCCGGCCGTTGCCGCGAGCGCGCCAATCAGCCCCCAATCGATCGGCTGCGGTAAGCCGGTGAAGCTGAAGAATCCCAGGAACGTCTGCAGCCAGTGCGACATCGGCACGAACGCAATGTTGATGGCGAGCAGAAACAGGAAGACGACGGCGAGCATCGTCCACGCGAAGTACTCGAGCATGCGCTCGATGGTGCCGCCAAACGAGAGGATGAGCACGACGAAGAGAATCAGGCCGGTCGCGACCCAGGCCTGCGCCGCCTGGTCCGGCGCGCCCGGCATGCGCCCCATCCAGGCGCCGAGCAGCGTCGCCGCCGCGCTGCCAGCGAGCGCCGGCCATCCGAGCTGAAAGAATCCGATCACGGTATAAAAGGCCGCCCAGAACTTCGGCCCTGGCTTGAGCCGCATGATGCCGCCGTAGATCGGCTCGCCGGTGTAGAGGGTGTAGCGAATCGCCTCGAGGTTGAAGATGATCTGCAGCAGGATGGCAATCGTCGCGATCAGGAAAATCGCCGACGAATACTTGACCGCGGCGGCCGGGCCGACGAGCCATTCGCCGCCGCCAATCGACGTCGCGGCCATGATCGCGCCCGGCCCGATGATCTTGAAGAGGTTGCGCGCACCAAAGGGTGGCGGCGCCGGCAGATCGGCCACGTCCCAGCGCGGGAGCTCGCCGTGAGTGGCCGGCAGGGTGTCGGCGGATGGAGACCTGTGCATGGGCACAGACGATATCACTATCGCTCGGGACCCGACATCGGCGCTCGATCGCAGCCACACAGGCATATCGACGGACCCGACCGTCGCTGGCCACGGTGCCACCGACTGACGCGTTCGGCCCCCATGGTGGTAGACGCACGACCACCATAGTGGTAGAGTGACTCCTACATGAAGAAGCCGTTACGTTACGAGAATCGCATCGAGCTCGTGCAAGGCACGCTCGACATGCTGATCATGCGAACGCTCCAATGGGGACCGCAACATGGCCACGGCATTGGGGTCGCCATCCGGACGAGCTCCGGGGATGCACTGCAGGTCGACCACGGGTCGCTCTATCCCGCGCTCCACCGACTCGAGAAACAGGGATGGATCGATGCGGACTGGAAGCTGAGCGAGAACCGGCAACGCGCCAAGTTCTACCGGCTGACCGCTGCTGGAAAGAAGCAGCTGGCCGCCGAGCAGTCGCGCTGGAACCGGATCGTCGAAGTCATTGGACGGGTCATGAAACCCGCGTGAGGAGGGAACGATGCCCTTCAACCCGAACGCGCGTGGACACGGCTGCGGCTACGTGTCTGGCGCCGCGCCCCGAGGACGACCGCGACCTGGACGACGAGGTCGCCTTTCGATCGCGGCCGCGGCGGCATATCTCCCGGCCTGGAGAGCGTCGCGCATCAATCCGGTCATTGCCCTGCGGCAGGAGTGAAGACCTCGCTGGCCTAGTGTCCCGGCCTCGTGATTCGCGGCGGCCGCGAGACTAACTTGCCCTCGGCAACCGGTCGTGGATCGCTCTCGCCCTCACCAGCGCGGCGTCGACATTCGGACAGAGATTCTCGGCGCCCGCGATCTCACTGAACCCGGCCTGCTCCATCACCGCCCGCGGCTGTTCCCGCGCGCCACAGAAGATCGCCGTCCGACCTGACGCACGCAGCCGCAACGTCAGTTCCTCGAGCGCGCGGAGCCCGGTCGCGTCGATCGCCGTCATGTTCCGCAGCCGGAAGACGACGATCGGCGTCAGCGTGTCAATCCGGTCGACCACGCCGTGCAGCTTGTCGGTCGTTCCGAAGAGGAATGGTCCATGGATCCGGAGAATCGTCACGTAGTCCGGAATGTGCTTGTCCTGAAGAACGTGCACACGGCCTTCCTCGAGATAGGCCGGCGTCACCTGATCCACCGTCGTCGTGCTCGATACGCGCCGTATGTAGAGAAGCGCTGCGAGAATCATCCCCACTTCCACGGCGACCGTGAGATCGGCAAAGACCGTCAGCGCGAACGTCGTGATCCAGACCGCGATATCCGTCTTCGTCTGTCTCAACAGAGACGGAATCTCGTGCCACTCGCCCATGTTCGCCGCCACGACGAAGAGGATCGCGGCGAGGACGGCCATCGGCACGTGTCCCGCCAGGCGGGCGCCGAAGAGCAACACGGCCAGCAACGTCAGCGCGTGGATCATCCCGGCCACCGGCGAACGCGCACCCGATCGCACGTTCGTTGCCGTTCGGGCGATGGCACCAGTCGCCGGCAGGCCTCCGAACATCGGCGAGACAATATTGGCGACCCCCTGCGCGACGAGCTCGACGTTTGGATTGTGACGGTCGCCGCTCATTCGGTCGGCCACGACGGCTGACATCAGTGACTCGATGGCGCCAAGCATGGCGACTGTCAGCGCCGGCGACAGCAGCGGGAGCAGCAGCGACGGCCGGAATGCGGGAAGGTGAAAATCCGGTAGCCCCGACGGTATCGCTCCGAACCGTGATGCCACGGTTTCAACCGGCAGCTGGGCCAGCCACACGACGCTCGTGCCGGCGACGAGGCCGACCAGCGTGCCTGGAATCACCTTCACGAACCGGTTGGTGGCGGCCATGAGGAGCAGCGTCATCGCGCCGAGACCGAGGGCCGCAGGCGCGGCCGTATCCAAATGGCGGCCGATCGCCGCAAGGCGGCCAATGAACTCGCCTGGATTCTCGGTCAGCCGAAGCCCGAGAAAGTCGCGGATCTGCGTGCTGGCGATAAGCACCGCGATGCCGTTCGTGAATCCAATCACGACCGGACGCGGGATGAAGCGAACCGCGTTTCCAGTGCCAGTCACGCCCAGAATGACGAGCATGACGCCCGCCATCATCGTGCACATGAAAAGACCCGGCACGCCGTGCTGGGCGACAATCCCGGACACTACGACGACGAACGCGCCGGTTGGCCCGCCGATTTGGACGCGAGATCCGCCGAGCGCAGAGATGATGAAGCCAGTAACGATCGCGCAATAGATGCCGGCCTGCGGCGTGAGCCCTGAAGCGATCGCAAAGGCCATCGCCAGGGGCAAAGCCACCAGGCCGACGGTAACCCCGGCGATGAGATCGTGCCGGAAGGTGATCCAGTCGTAGCCGCGAAGCGCGAGGATCGACTTGGGAAGCCAGGATTCGGTCATCCCTGGCGGTCCTCGCGCTTGAGCTCGCGCAGCATCGATTGGCTCTCGGATTGGCTCTCGGAGAGACGTTGGTTCAGGAACTCACGTGCGACGCGCAGCAGATCGGCCACGAGCGGGCTACGCAGAGCATAGTAGGCCTGCGTGCCCTCACGGCGTACCGTGACGACGTTTCGCGCGCGCAACGCCGCGAGATGCTGCGACACGACAGGCTGATCGAGGACGAGGGCGCTCTGCAGATCCTGGACGGACCGTTCGCCCTGCACGAGCCGCTCGAGGATACGGATGCGCGTCGGATGCGCCAGCGCCCGGAAGAACTCGCTCTTGAGCGCCTGCAGCGGTGTCGACATATATTAATAATACTATATATGAAGTTGCTTCCGCGGATGGTGGCGGAGGTGGGCCAAGTGCCCAGGCAACACGGCCGGCGCGTTCACCCCACCGCGTGAGGCGCGATGGTCGGGCGGTCAGCGGCGGCCCGGCGCGACCTGGCGCAGGGTACGCACGATCTCGTCGGGCGTCAGCGGGCGCGCCTGCACCTCGACGCCGCTCACGGCAAACCGATCGCCCGCATTGTGCACGAAGCACCTTGCCTCGCGCGACTGCTGCTGCCGTTTGCAGGTCCCCGGCGCGCCGCAGACCTGGAATGTACAACCGCTCCACATACTGGGCGTCGCTCGACGTATCGAAGCGGCCGACATCGAGCACGGCGATCGGCAGCGGCACCATCGCGCCCGCCAGGATGGCGGCGAGCGCCACGTCGCCGTCAGCGACGATGGCAGCGCCAGGATTCGCGCGTGCGGCAGCGACGATATCGGCCACCCGCTGACCGGCTTCGGTCCGGTTGTAGGTGTCGAAATGCGCTACCTTGGCGGCCGCCGCCTGGTCGAACGGCGTGAGCGAGAGAGGCCGAACGATGAAGCCGGCGCTCGACAACGCTTTGGCCACCGCGGGGTCGGAGTGCGAGACCACGACCGTCTTGTTGAAGGGTGACGCCGTGCCGGCGGTTGTGGATGCCGGTCCAGCGTCAAGCGCGTGGCGCAGCGCGGATACGGAGTCAGCGGATGGCGACGTCCCCAGTTGCTTTGATGCCGCCGCGATCCATCCGGCCGTCAGCTGCGCCGGCGTCACGGCCTCGGATGGCAGCGCGCGGCGGTGGAACACGAGGAGATCCTGAAGTGGCTCGACGCTGAAGGACCGCTCGGGAAGCGTGGCGCTGGCAGGCGCGCGCTGCAGCCAGCGCGCCATCCACGCGTACATCGCTTCCCGGCTATCCTTGTTGTAGTTGTGTTCGGCGGTCATCCGCACGGCTTGGACCTTGTCGCCGGCGCCAAAAAGGTGGTAGACGGCTCGGACGGCCGGGTACTCGACCTCGATCGTTTCCTTGGTCCAATCGCCGGTCGCCGAAACCATCAGCATCGGCCGGGGCGCGATCGTCGCCGCGATGTCGACGTTGGTCAGATCGAGCCGGAGACCGGGCGGGTTCTCGCACAGGCAACCGCCCTGCATGTGGAGCGAGATCATGTTGACCGGCACTGCCACCCTGACGCGCGGATCGACGGACGCGAGCAGAAATGTCTGCGAACCGCCACCGGACTCGCCGGTCATGGCAATCGCGTCGCGCCGAACGTCGGGCAGAGTCTCGAGGAAGTCGAGCGCGCGCATGCCGTTCCACAACTGCAGTCCGGCGAGGCTGAGTCCCCACAGGTTCTCGGTGCGGCCGCCGAAAGTGTGCGGCAGCTGCTGGCTGTCGTTGTAGCCGACCATGTCGTAGGTGAAGACGACGAAGCCCAGACGAGCAAGACCGATCGCCCGGCCCGGACCGGAGGTCAGCGCAGTATTCTCGAGGCGCCCGTAGGTCCAGTGCCCGTGCGGCGAGAGGACCGCCGGAAACGGACCGTCGCCAATCGGGCGGTACAGGTTACCGGTCACGAAGAACCCGGGCAGGCTCTCGAAATAGACCTTCGAGACGCGATAGTCGGCGCGCTTGACCTCGCCGAAGATCGATGGGTGGAGCGGGGTTTTCTCGGGCAGCGGGAGCAACCCAGCCGACGCGAGCACATGCTCGCGGACGTATCCCGCGCGCGACGTCCACGCATCGAGCGTCGTCAGGCGCGGCGGCGCAAACCGGTCGTTGTGGGTGCGATATGCCGCCTGTTGGGCGCTCGAGGATCCTGTAACGGCTGCTACTGCCACGAACACTGCGAGCAATGACCGTCGTCTCATCACAACCTCGTGTCGCAGTCTAACCCGAACGTCGTGCGCCGAGCGCCGGACCCCGGTTTTGTGCTAGTGTCCCGGCATGAAAAACCACGATCTTTCCCGACGCACGTTTCTCGCCATGGCTGGCGCGATGCCGTTCGCGGCGTCCTTCATGCCTACGTTGGCGCAGACGAAGAAAGTTCCCATCGGTCTCGAGCTCTACTCGGTCCGCGGCGAGCTCAAGAAGGACCCGAAGGGCACCGTCACTGCCGTCGCCAAGATGGGATACGAGGTCGTCGAGTTCTACTCACCGTACCTCTCCTGGACCGTCGACGAGGCCAAGGACTACCGCAAGCTCCTCGACGACCTGGGCATCAAGTGCCTGTCGACGCACAACGGCGCGCAGGCGCTCAGCGCCGAGAACCTGTCGAAGACCGTTGAGCTCAACCAGATCATCGGCAGCAAGGCGATCATCGTCGCCAGCGCGCCCGGAAAGATCGCTGATGTCGATGGCTGGAAGGCGTTCGCAGCGACGCTCGCCGCCGCAGCCGACAAGTTGCGGCCGCAGGGGATGTCGACCGGCTTCCACAACCACCAAACCGAGTGGCAGCCCGTTGGCGACACGCGGCCGATGGACGTGCTCGCAGCGGGGACGCCGAAAGACGTGGTCCTGCAGCTCGACTGCGGCACTGCCGTCGAAGTCGGCGTCGATCCCGTCGCGTGGATCAAAGCCAATCCCGGGCGCATCAAGAGCCTTCACCTCAAGGACTGGAGCAAAGGCGAAGGCCGCGGCTACGCTGTGGCGTTCGGCGAAGGCGACGTGCAGTGGAAACCGCTGCTCGCCGCGGCCGAAGCGGTCGGCGGCGCCGAGTACTACCTGATCGAACAGGAGCACGCCGGCGCCGACGGCGAGCTCGCGATGGTCAAACGGTGCCTCGATAACTACAAGAAGCTGCGCGCGTAGTCGGTCGGCTCAAGGCTCAGGGCTCAGGGCTCAGGCAGGATCTTCGAGTAGGGGTCGAAGGTTTTGCCTGAGCCTTGAGCCTAAATCCCAGCCTTTTTCATCATCGCCAGCGTCGTCTCGAGGCCCAATCGGGCTCCCTCTTCGGGGGACATGTCGGCTGGCACGCGGCCGAGGGGCTCGGGGCTGATGCCGTCCACGTAGCCGATCTTCTTCAGCGCCTGGAAAAACCCGATCAGATCGATCACGCCCTCACCGGGCATGTGACGCTGGTTGTCGCGCACTTCCTCTGGCGGCGCCGGCTTGGCATCCGACACGTGGATATGGACGATGCGTGACTTGCCGGCGGCGAGGATGTCGGCGGTCGTCCCTCCTGAGAGATGCCAGTGCCAGGCATCGAGCACGACGCCGATGTTTGGACCACACTCCGCGGCGAGCGCGGCTGTCTCGGGCAGCGTGTACATGAACGTGTGCGGGTTCTTCTCGTTCGACCTGAAATACATCGGGCCCAGGAACTCGAGGCCGAGCCTGATCTGCGAGCGCTGCAGCACCTCGCCAATCGCCGTCACACGCTCCTTGACGAACTTGCGCCGCTCGTCCTTGGGCACGGGGCTCGCCGGCGACAACACGGCCATCATTCGCTGCAGGCCGATCGCGGCGGCGAACTGCGCGTTTTCCGGGAGCGCCTTGAGTCCAGCCTGAAACGCGGCCTCGTCTGGCGTCGGGAACTGGAGCGGCAGATTCGCCACCGCCGGTTTGACGTTCGCCTCCTTGAGGAGCGCGAGCGTTGCGTCAACGCCGTCCGTCTTGGCGGCATTCAGGTTGACGTCTACCCCACCGTAGCCAACCTTTCCGGCCAGGCGGACGAAATCGGGCCAGGGCATCTGGCGCGTCAGCGAACCATTGAGCGAGACATACATTCCGTCGGCCGCGGAGATCGGTCGTGACAGCGCCAGCAGCGCGCTGGCGCAGGCCGTCCGTTCGAGAAACGCCCGTCGACTGAGATCGCATGACATGGGGTTGAGGATAGCACTTCAAATCGGTTCAGGGTTCAAGGTTCATGGTTCAGGGTTCCCGGTTCAGGAGGTTCAAAGGAACGCTCCGTGTTGTCCGTGTGATCCGTGGCTTTTTTGTCCGTGGCTTGTGTGATCCGTGGCGTGGGTGATCCGTGGTGGCTTGTGCGGTGGAGAGGATTCCGCTAGATGTTATCTCAGAAATAGCGAACGAGCGGAAGCGAGTGAGCCACGCGAGCGGAGCGGGGCGTCGGGGGTCCCCGCGAGCGAGCGTGTTAGGGGGTCCGGGGACGAAGTCCCCCGGATGAACACGAGGAGCGCATGGCGCAGATTACGACCGCCTCAACAGTCCATGATGTCGTCGTGGTGGGGTCCGGAGCTGGCGGCGGCACGGTCACGAAGGTTCTCGCCGACCTCGGCGTCTCGGTGCTGCTCATGGAAGCCGGTCCGATGTTGAACGTGGCCGACCTCAAGGAGCACATGTGGCCGTACAACGTGCCGCATCGCGGCGCGGGTCCGAAAGGCGAAGCCTACTCGGGCCGTCCGACCGGGTTCACCTACAGCGCCACCTACGGCGGCGCGCAGCTGGCGGGCGAGCCCTACACCGTCGCGCCTGGCAGCGACTTCTCCTGGTTCCGGTCGCGGATTCTCGGCGGCCGCACGAACCACTACGGCCGCGTCACGCTGCGGTTCGCCGACTATGACTTCAAGCCGCGATCGCGCGACGGGCTTGGCTTCGACTGGCCGATCGCTTACGAGGACCTGGCCCCGTACTACGACAAGGCGGAACAATTCATCGGCGTCGTCGGCACCGTCGAAAACATCCGCAGCGCGCCAGACGGGGTTTTCGACAAGCCGGCGGCGCTTCGCGCGCATGACACGCTCGTCCAACGCTCGTGCGCGAAGCTCAACATCCGCGCCGTCCCGGCGCGGCAAGCGGTGACGACGTCGGCGAGAAACGGCCGGCCCGGTTGTCACTACTGCGGCCAGTGCGGCCGCGGCTGCATGACGGCGTCCAACTACGCTTCGAGCTACGTGCAGATCTTCCCGGCGATTAAGACGGGGCGTGTGCAGGTCCTTGCCAACGCGATGGCGCGCGAGCTCGTCACCGATGCGACCGGCAAGGTCACCGCGGTCTCGTACATCGACAAGACAGACGGGACCGAGAAACAAGTGCGGTGCCGCACGGTCGTCCTGGCGGCGAGCGCGTGCGAATCGTCGCGGCTGCTCCTCAACTCGAAGTCGCCGCGACATCCGCAGGGGCTCGCGAACTCGTCCGGCACGGTCGGCCGATATCTGATGGACACCGTCGGCTCGAGCATGTCGGCTTCGGTGCCAGCGCTCTCGGGGATGCCGCATTACAACTCCGACGGCTACGGCTCGCACCTCTACGTGCCATGGTGGGGCTGGGATGATCATCAGAAGCTCGGATTCCCGCGCGGCTACCACATCGAAGTCGGCGGCGGGTACGGGATGCCGGGTATTGGCTCGTTCACGGGCATCGTCAACCGGACCGAAGGCTACGGCGTAAAGATGAAGCAGGCGATTCGCGACGAGTACGGGACCTCGATTGGTTTGTCTGGCCGGGGCGAGATGATCCCCAACGAGCAGTCCTTCTGCGAGATCGATCCCGACGTGAAAGACCGCTGGGGCATCCCGGTGCTCCGCTTCCACTGGGGCTGGAGCGATCACGAGCTGAATCAGGTTCGCCACATGCAGACCACGTTCCGCGCGATCCTCGAGGGGCTGGGCGGGCAGGTCGCGAGCGGGGGCGGGCGTGGCGGCGGCCGCGGCGGCCCGGCGCCGGATCCCAACCGCCCGCCGATCTCGCGCGGCGGCGCGATCATTCACGAGGTCGGCACGGTACGAATGGGAGACGATCCGAAGACGAGCCCGCTCAACAAGTACTGCCAGGCTCACGACGTGAAGAACCTGTTTGTGGCCGATGGCGCGCCGTTTGTCAGCAATCCCGACAAGAACCCGACGCACACCATCATCGCGCTGGCGTGGCGCACGGCCGAGTACCTCGCGGAAGAATTGAGGAAGGCCAATGTCTGAGATTACACGACGGGACGCCGTGCGGCGGTTGGCGATGGCACTGACAGCGACCGGCCTCGTCGACCGGATGGCCGCCGCCGAAGTCCACCTGTTGACGTTTCAGGCAGCGGCCGCCGCCGGCGGGACGTACACGCCCAAGACGTTTACGGCTGCGCAGTATCGCGCGCTCGAGCGCCTCGCCGACCTCATCATCCCGGTCGAGAATGGGTCGCCGGGTGCGCTGGCGGCCGGCGCGCCGGCCTGGATCGACATGATCTCGAGCGAGAATGACGAGCTCAAGGCGAGCTACGCGAAAGGCTTCGCGTGGCTCGACAGCACCATCAAAGCCCGCGGGGCCGCCGACTTCGTCACCGCGTCTCCGGCCGACCAGATCGCGCTCCTCGACGAGATCGCGTATCGACGCAACGCCTCGCCGGAGCTGTCGCCGGGGATCGAGTTCTTCACGCTCGTCCGGCGCATGACCGTCGACGCTTTCTACACGAGCGAGATCGGCATCAAGGACATCGACTATCGCGGCAATTCAGCGATGGGATCTTATCCTGCGCCGACCGAGTCGATCGCGTACGCGCTGAAAAAGAGCGGGTTGTCTTAGTGCAGCGCTATTTGCTATTCCAGTACGCGTTCTGCCCGACGTAATCGTCGTCTGGAAAACTGCCGAGGATGATGCGTCGCGTCTTGAGGATGTCGACGCGGCCACCGCTCCGGAACAACACCTTTCCTCCCGGCGCGATCACCATCGAATGCGGGACGCCGCCGTTCCATTCCTTGTCGAGCGCCTCAACAATCTCCGATGGTTCCGTGATCGCCGGCATCAGGTTGCGCGACGAGGCCTGCTGCGTCTCGAGAAACGCCCGGACTGCCTTCTCTTCGTCCGGGTAGTTGATGCTGACGGTGACGAGCTGGAACGGCCGGCGGCGATACATCCGCCAGGTGTCCATCAGCTCGGGAAACTCTTCGACGCACGGCGCGCACCACGTCGCCCAGAAGTTGACGAGTAGCGTTTTGCCGGTGGTATTCGCGGCGAGGGCCTTCATCTCGGCGACGGTGATCTTTTCGAGCGGCACGGGCTCTTTTGCGAAGCCGGCGTGCTCGGCGTCTCGCGAGGCCTTCTTGTCGAGCCACTTGACCGAGCACCCCATGGCCGGCGTCTTCTCGACTGCCACCGTCGTCCCGGCGAGCACCGCGGCGATGGCGTTTCTCGCGTCGGGAACTTTCGCGAGCGCTTCGCGAGGATTGCTGTCGATTCGGCCGTGATAGCGCAGCTTGCGCTGCTCGTCGAACACGAAGATGTGGGGCGTCGCTACCGGACCGTACAACTTCGAGACCGCCTGCGTTTCGCCGTCGTACAGGAACGGGAAGTTGAACTGGCGGTAGTCGGCGCGAATCTTCATGTCGTCGAGCGAATCTCCGAGATCGGTGTAGCCCATCTCGTCGAGCCGGACGGCCAGCGCGTTGTTGGGCTGGATCGCCACAAACGCGACGCCGCGCTTCTCGTAGTCGGCGACGAGTGTCTTCAGACGCTGCTCGTAGACCTCGGCGGTCGGACAGTGCACCGCGGTAAAAATCACCGCCAGCACCTTGCTGGCCTTGAAGCTCGCCAGGGAGTAGGTCTTGCCGTCGACGCCTGGCAGGCTGAAGTCCGGCGCGGCCGACCCGATCGCCAACGGCTCGGGAGGAGCGGGCTTCGACTGCGCGGACACGACCGGGCTCCCAGGATGGGCGCCCGTACCGGCGGCAACGAATCCCGCGACCGACAACACTCCGCACAGCATCATCCCGGCGGATCTAGCCATGGCTATCTGGTCCTTTCGATGGACGCGGCTGTCTCAAAAGCGTGCCGCTGTCGTCAGCATCATCATGGATCTCATTCCCGAGGGCAAGCACGAGAACACTACGCGGCCGGGTGTTTGACAGCCGCACGGTAATGCTCCAATCTTGGCGCCATGCGAGCGCTCGCGATCGTGTCGCTGGCCCTTCTCGTCGGCCAGGGGACGCGGCAAGGCAGCCCGGAGGAGCATCTTCCGGCCAACATCACGCGCCTGACCCACTTTGGCGAGCGCGCCTCGTGGTCTCCCGACGACACGCGCATCGCCTTCATGGAGAAGAGCTTCGGCGACGCCTACGAAGTCGCCGTCGCCACCGGGACGATCCGGCTCCTCACGCACTATCCGCACGCCGGCTTTCTGCGCGTCCAGTTCCTGCCAAACGGTGACTACTTTCTGATTGGCGCGCGAACGTTTGCCGACATCCAGACGACGCGGTCGCGTGACCAGGAAATGTGGGTTCTCAAGGGTTCCGCCAAGCCCGGCGATCGCCCGCTCGCGCTCGATCACAAGATCTCCGAAGGCGTCGCCATCTCGAAGAAATCGATGAAGATCGCCTGGTCGAACACGCGCGGCCAATACCCCGACCTCCTGGCGCAGGATGAGTCGGTCATTTTTACCGCCGACATCGTCTACGACGGGCCGCAGCCGCGGCTGGCCAACCGGAAAGAAGTCATTCGCGCGAAGGCGCCGGAATGCACGCTCGAGGCGCAGGACTTTCGCAGGAACGACACTGAGCTCATCTACACCTGCTACCGATCGCCGCTTGCGGACGTCTTCGGCATCGACCTCGCCAGCGGAAAAGTCACGGTCTACAGGAAGCTCAGCGGCGAGTACAACGAAGTTGAGGGCATCTTTCCGGATGGCGAGTACACGCTCGTCGAGTCGAGCCGCGATCAGCTCGAGCAGAATTCGAACTACATCGACATCTGGAAGCTGAAGCTGGAACCGAACAGCCAGGACTTCACGCGCGTGACGCGCTGGGGCGAGTACGCGGGCTACAAGGCCTCGAACCCGGTGGTCAGCAGCGACGGACGCCGAATCGCATTCCAGTCGGCGCGCAGCAAGGACGCCGCCGGAGTGGGCTACGGCATCTTTGTCATGACCGTTCAATGAGTACGGCGAGCCGCAATCGGGGGGAGCTGTGACGAGCCGACAATTCACCGTCATCACATGGTGCGGCGCTGCAGCGATCATTGCACTGGCCGGGCCGCCAGCCGCGATTTCCGGAAGGAGCGATCAGCACCTTCTGTATGTCGCCACGCCGGGTATCCGCAACTACATCGAATACGGTGGGATCGGGTTGGTCGTCTACGACATGGACCAAGGCCACCGCTTCGTGAGGCGGACCCCGACCTTCGACGTCGCGCCCGGGCTGGATCCAGAGAACGTGAAGGGGATCGCGGCAAACGCTCGCACCGGCCGCGTCTACATCTCCACACACCGGCGCCTCGGCGCGTTCGATCTGACGACAGGCAACCGGATCTGGGTGCGCGACTACGAAGGCGGCGCCGATCGCATCGCCCTCTCGCCCGACGGCAAGATCCTCTACCTGCCGTCGTTCGAGGGCCCGCACTGGCACGCACTCGATGCGATGACCGGCGACGTGCTCAAGAAACTGGTGCTCAACTCCGGCGCCCACAATACGCTCTACGGGCCGGACGGCCGCCACGTCTACCTCGCGGGCCTCCGTTCACCAACGCTCTCGATCGCCGATCCCGCTACCCACACGGTCGTGGGTGGCGTCGGGCCATTCAGCGCGTCCGTCCGCCCGTTCACCATCAATGCGAAGCAGACGCTGTGCTTCGTCAACGTCAACGACCTGCTCGGCTTCGAAATCGGCGACATCAAGACTGGCAAGGTGCTGCACCAGGTCAAAGTGACAGGCTACGAGAAGGGCCCGGTCAAGCGTCATGGCTGTCCGAGCCACGGCATCGGGCTGACGCCCGACGAAAAGGAGATCTGGCTCGCCGACGGCGCCAACAGCAAGGTCCATGTCTTCGATGTGACGGCCATGCCTCCGAAACAAATCGCGACGATCGGCGTTCGCGACCAGCCAGGCTGGATCACGTTCAGTCTCGACGGCAGGTACGCCTATCCCTCGACCGGCGAAGTCATCGACGCGGCCACGAAGCAGATCGTCACGACGCTCTCGGATGAAGCCGGTCTGCCCCTCTCGAGCGAGAAGATGGTCGAAGTCGTGTTGTCGAACGGCAAGCCGATAACCACCGGCGATCAGTTCGGCATCGGTCGGCGTCCTTGAGCCTGTCCCGATTGAGTTCGCCCTTCCTGCAGAATATGAGTGACCTCACTGACGCTCCCAGGACTGATCCTTCCGCTCTTTACCGGAGTCGGGACGAACTTTACGCCACCGACATGCTGATCGCGGCGCTCCAGGGATCTGATTTTTTCACCTGGCTCGACACGCATCCGTCGACGGTCGACGAGATCGCACAGCACTTTGGCTTTCATCCCCGTCCCGTGGACGTGATGACGACGTATTTCGTTGCGCGAGGACTGCTCGAACGCGCGGGAGGAACGCTTCGGCTTACGCCAGAGGCCCGCGAGCATCTCGTCGCGTCGTCCGAGTGGTTTCTCGGGCCGTATTTTCCGAAGCTCACCGATCGGCCGATCGCCGTCGACCTGCTGGAGATCCTGCGCACCGACCGGCCGGCGAATTTTGCCAGCCGCAAGGACGTCGCCGACTGGCACAAGGCGATGGAGACACCGGACGTCGCCGAGGAGTTTACCGCGGCGATGGACCGCCGCGGCCGCCTGCTCGCACAGACGCTGGCGACGCGCCTCGCCCTGGAGAACCGACATCGCGTGCTGGACGTGGCGGGCGGCTCCGGCATCTACGCGTGCGGGCTGGCCGCTCGTTTTCCCGGGCTCCGCGCCTCCGTCTTCGAAAAACCGCCCGTCGATCGGATCGCCGCGCGCGCGATTGAGGCGCGCGGCTACAGCGAGCGTGTGAGCGTCGTCGCCGGTGACATGCTCACTGACCCGCTGCCCGAAGGCTACGACGTGCACTTGTGGTCGAACGTGTTGCACGACTGGGACGTGCCCATCGTGAAGCAGTTGCTGCACGCGTCGGCCCTGGCGCTCCAGGCGGGGGGCGAGATCATCGTCCATGACGCGTTTCTCAACGCGGACAAGTCCGGACCGTTGCAGATCGCCGGCTACTCAATTCTGTTGATGCACGTCACGCAGGGGCGCTGCTATTCCGTCGAGGAGATGTCGGGGTGGCTCGTCGAGACGGGGTTTTCGCCGCCTCGAGAAGTGCCGAGCGCCGTCGGCCGGAGCGCGCTCGTCGCGACGAAGCGATAGACGGACTCGTTGAACAGGAGATAAGGAGACCAGGAGACCCAGATTTTCTTCTAAGCCCGAAGTCTCCTGACCTCCTGCTCTCCTGTTAGATCTTCACAGAGAATGTAGCCGGGGCGTGCGTCGAGATCAGAATTCCCCGCCCCTGATGCGGCCGACGAGCTCGTCGAGCGATGCGACGCGGTCGCAGTCGACCCCGGGATGCAGATCGGATTCATCGAGCAGCACCGGGCGAATGCCGGCCGCTCGCGCGCCGACGACGTCGACCTGGTAGATGTCCCCGACGTGAATCGTCGAGTCCGCCTGCGCGCCCGCGCGCGACAGCGCAATCTCGAACAGGCGCGGGTCCGGTTTCTCTACGCCCTCATCCGCCGAGTCGATGACGATGTCAACGAACGTGGCGAGGCCGATTCGGTCCATGTGCGCCCGCAGCGTGCCATTGGCGTTCGAGACGACGACGAGCGTGAGCCCGTGGTCGCGAAGAGCGGTAAGCGCCGGCCGGACAGTGTCCGGCACGAGCTCCCACAGATTGTTCGCCTGATGGTAAGCGTGAAGCTCGGTCAAGGCCGCCGACGTCTGCGGCGATCGAGGGATTCCGGCGCGTTCCAGAATCAGGTCGAAGAACAGCCAGCCCCGGCTCGCATCCGTCGTCGTGCCGATGGTTCGACGATCGTCGAGCTGCTTGCGGGCGCGCGGCTCGGCACGCGCCAGTTCGGCGGCTGTCACTGGCACACCCTGTCGGGCCAGCGCCTCGACGATTCGCGTCCAATTCGGGAAGAGAAGCACGCCGCCGGCGTCGAGAAAGACGGTCTTGAGCACGGGTCAGTCTACGCGATCCTCCGGACCCGCAGCGCGTGCAAGACGACGAGCACGGCGAGAAGGACCAGGAGTGCGCTCAGTCCACTCGAAAGTGATCCTGTGCGGCTGGAGATCGCGCCGACGAGCCACGGCACCGTCGCCGCGCCGAGCGAGCCGAGCGCAACCATTGGTTGCGCGACGCGCGGCGGCATCTCGCGGGAAAGCGCGGCCATCGTCACCGGGAACGACGGCGCCAGCCCGACGCCGCACGTCACCGCCACAACCAGGACCGGCGACAGCCCGGACACCGTTTCGGATACAACCAGGAGCGTCGCGATCGCGGCACCGACCAGCGCCAGCCCCGAGAAGAGGGCCGCATTCTCGAATCGCCGCGCCAACCCTGTTGCGACCAGCCCACGACCAGCGGCCAGTCCACCCCAGAAAGCGGACGCTGCCGTCTCCCACTGGGGGTTTGTCGAAACATCGGCGGTCAGCCTTCGCGTGTACTCGGCGATCCACCCGCCAAACGCCGATTCCACGCCCGAATAGAGCGCGATGCAGAGACCAAAGACCGTCACTCGCCGCCACGACGACAGCGGCGCTGCCGAGTCCGCAGTCTCGTGAAGGGCGTGCGCTGGAAACCGCGCCGCCGCCATTCGCGCGGCCACGAGCAGTAACAAGGTCGACACGAAAAGGAGCGCGACAGGCACGCCGGGCGCTGGATTGAACCGCGCCACGACCACCGGCCACGTCGCAGCGCCGATGCCCCAACAGAAATTGACAGCGCCGAGCGCCGCTGCGGCATGCTCCGGGGTGAGCCTCGCAACGAGCAGGTTGGTGGTCGGGACGACGAATCCAAGGCCCACGCCAGCGACGCCAATCGCCAAAGTGCCGACCTCGCGCTCGCCGAGCGCCAGGCCGGCCAGGCCAGTGGCCATCAGTGCGTAACCCGTCGCCAGCGTGCGACTGCTGCCGATGCGGGCCACGATCAGCCCGGACAACGCGCCGGCCACGATGCTGCCAGTGAACTGGATGGTGAAGAGCGCGCCCGCGGAAGCATCCGTCAGCGACCAGCGCGCCGTCAGCCACGGCAGCACGGGCCCGAGAACGGTCGTAACGAATCCCGTGACGACAAACCCAGTGAAGAGGAGCGCGCGGCCGCTCGAGTGCGAATCGCCGGGCTGACTCATGACGACGGAGTGGCCCGGAATGCGATCACGGAAACCACTCACGATGACCGCGATGGACACGAGGGACACGATGAACTCAAAAGTGTTGCCTTCGTGTTCATCGTGCCATCGTGGCCATCGTGATGGGGTTGCGTGGAGTCGTCACACGGGATCTGGCTCCCAGAACCTATCTCATAAACCCGATCTGTGTTGTTCGTGTGATCCGTGGCACTAGTGTCCCACACCCGCCTGACTCGCGCGGAGCGTAAAGAGCGCGCGAAAGCGGAGCTCGCGACCACACGCGCGTCACCGGCCTGAGGTCAGGTCCCGTACGCGGCGGCGGAGCTCGTCGTCTTCTTTGACGGTGGCTGGTGAAGCAGAAAACGCCGATGCGGTTGGTACGTCCAATCGCAATTTGTCCGCGCGCCTGACGCCCTGATTGGGGGACCGCCCGCCGTTCCGGCTGAGAAGGTTACCAGCAAGGCCGCCGGCGGCGGCGCCGACGAGCGCGCTCGTCCACACTTTTCGATCGCTATTGACCGAGTCGTCGAAGGCGTTGAGCCCGAGAAACATCCCGGCGCCGAAGCCGGCACCGATGCCGACGAGCGTCCAGACGACTCGTGTCGTACTGGAAGGTTTCGGAGACGGACCGGACGTGTCGGCCGAAAGCGGCACGTGGCACAGGAGCAATCCAGCGAGACCAAAACACAGCGCGTTGCGGAACATTTGCTCATCCTTGTGGTTATGGCGGGTCACCGTACCAAGGAAGGCGTTGACGAGCGGCAGAAAGGCTCACATTTCGAAAGACGGCGGGACCGAGAAAATGTGACCTACCCGCGTTGGGATTTGAGTGCGGCGAGAAACTCTGCAGGGGTCTCAACCCGAATGCCGTATCGCAATGCGGCCAGAAAGTGTCGGCGGTTGTCGGTCACGACGACCTTGGCGCCGGCGGCACGCGCGACTTCGGCGATGTGCGCATCGTAGATACGGCCACCGGTTGTGCCATCCTGGCCGGCGGTCCGGAGAAACGCCAATCGATCGCCTGACGGGACATCGTGTACTGTCATCCGTTCGAAGATCTCCTCCTGGACGAGGTGGGCCGCGTCGGCCGGGGCAAGCCTGTATTCAGCGGGGAGTCGCGTGGCGACAGAAAAGAATTCGAGGCAACAGTGCCACGCCGTCGCGGACGCGGGCGCGGTCTTCTCGGCCACCGCATGCATCACCGACTGCGCAGGTCCGCTCTGTGGACCGAAGTCGACGAGGCCGGCCAGGAGTACGCTCGTGTCGAGAAACACGTCTACGGCCATCGATTCCGCTCCTCTTCCACGAGCGCCGCGACGTCGATCGACGGGCGCACATCGGCCGCGACCGTGGGCCGCGCGACAAGGCGGCGGCCGACCTTGACGAGCCGCGGGCCGGCGGCCACGCGCTCGAGGCGAATGCCGAGCTCGTCGACCGTCACTTCCAACGCCGTGCCCGGCGCGAACCCGGCGCGTTCGCGAACTGCCGCTGGAATGACCACCCGGCCTGCCTTGTCAATGGTTGTTCGCATGCCACAATAATACCATCTGGCGGGGACACTCAACCGGGACAGTCCCCGGGGACACTCAAGGTTGACTGTCCCCGGAAGCGCGTGCCGATAGACTGGCCGAATTGATCAAGCTCGAACTTCACACGCACACAGACGACGACCCAGCGGACCGCATCACGCACTCGACGCGGGCGCTCGTCGACCGCGCGGTCACGCTCGGCTACGGCGCGCTCGCCGTGACGCTGCACGATCGCTACTTCGACCCGGCGCCGCACGCGGCGTACGCGCGGGAACGCGGGCTCGTCCTCCTTCCGGGCATCGAACGGACGATCGGCCGGGCGCACATCCTGCTCATCAACTTCCCGGCTGCCTGCAAGGATGTGCGCAGCTTCGAGGACATCGCGAGGCTCAAGCAGCAGTTCGGCGGACTGGTCGTCGCTCCCCATCCGTTCTACCCGATCCCGAGCGCGCTCGGCCGGTCGCTGGACCGGCACGTGGCACTCTTCGACGCGGTCGAGGTCAATGCGATGTACACGCGCCTCGTCGATTTCAATCGGCGGGCGATCACGTGGGCACGCGCGCATGACAAGCCGCTCGTTGGCAACACCGATCTCCATTTGCTCGATCAGATGGGCACGACCTACTCGCTCGTCGACGCGGAACCAAGTGCCGATGCCATCTGCGACGCGATTCGCGCGCGGCGCGTCGAGCTCCGCACCGAACCGCTCTCGATGCTGCGGGCGGGACGACTCTTTTCCGGAATGTGCTGGGGCGGCCTCAAGGGCCGGCTCTACAGGTCCGGGATCTGGTCACCATCTCGTTGACTCCCTCCAGCTCACGACATACAGTCGAAAAGACTCGACTCTTCGGGAGGAGGTTTCGTTCATGTTCCGCCGCACGTCGGCCTTCCATTGGCTGATCACCTGCGCCCTCGCCGCGCTGGTCATCGCTACGCCAGTCACGCCTGCCCTCGCACAAAGCGCCACTGGCTCGATTGAAGGCTCGATCGTCGATCAGACCGGAGCCGCCATGCCTGGCGTCACGGTCACGATCATCCAGGCGGCGACCGGTGTGACGCGAACGGCGGTCTCGGACGATAACGGATTGTTCCACATCCCGCTGCTGCCAGTCGGCGTCTATGACGTCACGGCCGATCTCTCCGGCTTCTCCTCGCGAAAGCTTCCCGAACTGATGCTGACGGTCGGGCAGACCGTGACGCTGCGGATTCAGATGGCCGTCTCGGGCGTCGCGGAAACCGTCAACGTCTCGGGCGGCACGCCGATCCTCGAGACCAGCCGCTCGGAGGTCAGCTCCAC
Organism: uncultured Acidobacteriota bacterium; assembly: GCA_963773005.1. GTDB lineage: Bacteria > Acidobacteriota > Vicinamibacteria > Vicinamibacterales > 2-12-FULL-66-21 > DATBJJ01. Next base: position 36,651 of record CAVYZR010000002.1, on the reverse strand, counting down.
GATCACCGAATCGTCGGTGCAGAACCTGCCGGTCAATGGCCGCAACTTCATCGACTTCGCACTGCTCACGCCCGGCGTCACGCGCGACGTCCGCACCGGCGATATCAGCTTCGCCGGTCAGCGCGGCACGCTGAACAGCCTGGTCGTCGACGGGGCGGACAACAACAACACGTTCTTCGGCCAGACCGTCGGCCGCACCGGCTCCGGACGTGCCCCTTACCAGTTCAGCCAGGACGCCGTAAAGGAATTCCAGGTCAACTCGAACTCGTTCTCCGCCGAGTACGGCCGCGCCGGCGGCGCCGTGATCAACGTCGTCACCAAGTCCGGCACCAACGACCTGCACGGATCGGCCTTCGAGTTCTACCGCGACCAGGCGCTCAACGCGAACAACGTCATCAACGTGTTGAACAATCGGCCGAAATCGCCCTACCACTACAATCAGTTCGGCGGCACGCTCGGCGGGCCGATCCGGCCGAATCGCGACTTCTTCTTCTTCAACTACGACGGCCAGCGCAACACGCAGCCAAACGTCGTTTTCCTGAACCTGCCCTCGAACACGCCGACCGACGCCGCGACCCAGGCAGGAATCGCGCTCCTCGAACCGCTCGCAGACAGTTGGAATCGCGCGCTCAATCAGGATGTCTTCCTGATCAAGACCGACCACGAGCTGACCGACACCAATCGCCTGTCCTTCCGTTACAACCAGCAGAACTTCACCGGCGAGGGTTTTGAGAACGGCGGCCCGCAGAACTCGAGTCAGCACACCGGCGCGTCGCTCGTCAAAACCAACACGTTCAACGGCAGCTGGACCAGCATTTTTGGCACGACCGTCTTCAACGAGCTCAGGTTTCAGTGGGCTCGCGACAAGGAGCCGGGGCTCGCCAACAGCGTCAACCCCGAAGCCGTCGTCCAGCAATCCGGTACGACCGTGCTGACGATCGGACGGAACAACTTCAGCCCGCGCGAAACGACGATCAGGCGCTGGCAGGTCGCCGATACGGTGACCTGGCTCAGAGGACAACACAAACTCAAGGGCGGATTCGACTTCCAGTTCGACGACATCCTGAACAACTTTCCGGGATTCTTCAGTGGCTCGTACACGTTCCGCACGCTCGCGTCGTTTGCCGGCGGCCAGCCGAACGGCGCCAACGAGTTCTACCAGCAGAATTTCCAGGGCGCCGGCACGACGGGTCCCGAAACGCACCCGAACATCCACGAGTACTCGTTCTTCGTGCAGGACGAGTGGCGGCCGCGCAGCGAGCTCACGATCAACATCGGGCTGCGCTACGACTTGATGAAGACGGCTCCACCGCCGGTGCGCAACCCCGACCCGCAGCTCGCCGCCGCGGACATCGACACGAGCCGGTTGGATCCCGACACCAACAACTGGGGTCCGCGTCTCGGTATCGCATGGAGCCCGGGAAGCTCCGGAAAGTACGTCGCGCGTGGGGGCTGGGGACTCTTCTACGGCCGGACGCCGTCGATCATGCTCGGCACGGCTCACTCGAACAACGGCATCAATATCGTATCGCTGACCTTCACCGGCGACACGGTGCCGAAGTATCCCGCCAACTTCAGCGAGATCCCAAATCTCGGCACGCCAGCGCGCCCGAGCATCTTCTACGTCGACAATGAATTTGCGAACTCGCGCCTGATGCAGGCCAACCTGGCATTCGAGTGGGAAGTCCATCGCAACACGAGCCTGACGGCGACCTACCTTTTCGTGGACGGCGCCGATCTGCCGCGGTCGATCGATCGCAACCTCGGCTCGCCGTCGGTGCGCACGTTCACTGTCGCCGGCTCCGGCGCGACCTACCCGTATCACTTTTTCGGAACAGATCGGCCGTTCACCAATTTCACGCGCGTCATCGGGTTCGAAGCGAGCGCCGAATCCCGGTATCACGGCATCACGTTCGAGCTCAACCGGCGGATGTCGAACCATCTGCAGTATCGCGCCGCCTACACGCTCGGCAAGGTCGAGGACACCGTGCCCGACGCGACGGCGGTCGTTCCCGGCAACGCCGGCGACGATGTGAAGTACGCGTCGAACCCGGTCAACTTCGACGCCGACCGGACGGCCGGCAATAACGATCAGCGTCACCGGCTGGTGCTGAGCGGCATCTACGACACGATCGGCGTCGATCGGCTGCAGGGATTCATGGGCACTCTGGTGAGGAACTGGTCGTTCAGCATGATCTTCACCGCGCAGTCGGGCCAGCCGTACACCGCGAGGGTTGGCGCCGTCGACCTGAACGGCGATGGCAACACGCGCAACGACATCGCGCCGGGCACGCTGCGCAATCAGTTCCGGCTGTCGTCGCTCGTCACCTTCGATCCGCGGATCGCGCGTGACATTCCGATCGGCCCGGCGCGGCTGCAACTCATTTGGGAGGCGTTCAACCTCTTCAACCGCGACAACATCAACGGCGTCGATACGACCTACTACAGCGTCGTCGGCACGACGCTGACCAGTTCGACGACCTTCGGACGCCCACTCTCGAGCAGCGGCGAGCGGATCATGCAGCTCGCGGCGAAGGTTACGTTCTAGCTCTCAGCTCTCTGCTGTCAGCTACGGATTTCCTGAACCTTGAACCCTGAACCTTGAACCTTGAACCTCCTGATTCCCGCCTTCCCATCGCCTGTCGATGGGGCTTGACAGCCTCCCGCCAACCGATCCATGCTTCCCATCGTCTAACGATGGGAGAAGGTGAATGGGACGGACCAACCCGCCGCCGGATCTGCTGCCGGGCACGCTCGACCTGCTGATTCTCCGAACCCTCTCGACTGGCCCGAAGCACGGCTACGGCATCGCCGAGCGGCTGCGCCAGGTGTCCGAGGACGTGCTGCAGGTCGGCGAGAGTTCGCTCTACCCGGCGCTCCAGCGCCTGCTGCTGAACGGATGGGTCAAAGCCGAATGGGGCGCATCGGATAACAACCGGCGCGCGCGCTACTACACGCTGACCGCCGCCGGCCGGAAGCGCCTCGGCGCGGAACGCGATGAGTTCGAACGGCTGGTGCTCGCGATTCAGAGAGTGTTGCAGACGGGCTAAGAGTGCCGGACCGGCCCGAATCGTTCGCAGCTCGGCGTTCGCGGCTCGCAGCTCGCGGTTCTGAGCAACGTGACACAAATGAGTAACCTCCTTCGACGACTGCGCTACTGGCTCCGCCACCGTCAGGTCGAAGCCGACCTCGCCGAGGAGATCGAGACGCACCTGGCGTTCAAGCAGGAACGCCTGGAACAATCAGGCCTCCCGGTAAACGAAGCGCGATACGCCAGCCGGCGCACGCTCGGCAACGTCACGTTGGCGCGCGAAGATGCGCGGTCCGTCTGGATTTGGCCCTGGCTCGATAGCGTGCGTCAGGACGTCGCCTACGCCGTTCGCTCGCTCGCCAGAAACCCTGGCTTCTCGGCCTCGGTGATTCTCGTCACGTCGCTTGGCATCGGCGCCACGACGAGTGTGTTCGGCCTGGTCGATGGCCTGCTGCTGAAGCCGCTGCCAGTGCGGGATCCCGATCGCCTCGTCTATTTCAAGAGCCCCGCGTTCTCCTATCGAATCTTTTCAGAAGTGCGCGACCGAAGTCCCGAGATCTTCTCGAGTTTCTTCGGCTGGAACCTCGAGTCGGTCAACGTCGATTGGACCGGTCGGCTCGAGCAGACCGAAGTGCTGATGGCGACAGGAGATTTCTACTCGACGCTCGGTATTCAGGCCACCCTCGGCCGCACGTTCACCGCCGAAGACGATCGGATCGGGGGAGGCCCGCACGGGATGGTCGCGGTCGTCAGCTACTCCTGCTGGCAACGCCGCTTCGGCGGCGATCCGTCGATCATCGGCCGGACCGTGCGCATCGAACGTCACCCGTTCACGATCGTGGGCGTCGCACCGCCGGGATTCTTCGGCGTCGCACCGGGGCTAGCGCCGGAAGTGACGATCCCTCTGACGACCGTCCAGAATGCCGGGTCCCTCGCGCAACCGTCGAGCTCGTGGCTCCACCTGATGGGCCGACTGCGCGACGGGCTGACTCGCGAGCAGGCCAATGTCGCACTCCAGCGCATCTGGCCAGCGGTGCTCGAGGCGACGACCAACCCTGATGCTCCAGCCGACCGGCGAGCGAAGTTCCTGAGTCGGCGGACGTCGCTCGAACCGGGATCGAGCGGTTTTTCTCGCGTCCGAAACCAGTTCGGCGAGCCCCTGCGAATCCTGTTCGCGCTCGTCGTGTTGCTCTTCGTCGTCGCCTGCGCCAGCGCTGCGAACCTGCTGTTGTCGCGCGGCGTCGCCCGCCAGCGGGAGATCGCGATCCGGCTCGCCACGGGTGCGAGCCGCGCGAGGCTCGTGCGGCAACTGTTCACCGAATCGCTCGTCTCTGCGGCGATCGCTGCCGGCCTCGGCGTGCTGCTCGCGATCTGGGCCGCGAGCGGCCTCGTCGCGATAATGGCGTCGCGGGAGGAGCCGATCGTTCTCGACGTCACCCTGAACTGGCGCGTGACCCTGTTCGCGCTCGCCCTGACGGTCTGCACCGTCGTCCTCTGCTCGGTGCTCCCCGCCCTCAGCGCGACGCGCGTGGCGCCCGGAGCAACGCTCAAGGAAACCGGGCCAGCCTCCGGGATCATTCGCCGCTGGTCCCTCGGCACGATCCTCGTCGTTTCTCAAGTGACGGTGACAATGGTGCTGCTCGTGGGGGCGGCGCTCTTTGTCCGCAGCCTGGGTACCGCCCTCGCCAAAGATGCCGGCTTCGACCGTGAAAAAGTCGTCGTCGTTGCGACTGACACGAGGGTCGGCGGCCTGACCGACGAAAGGCGCAGCAGCTACTACACGCAGCTGACGGACAGGCTCACCGGAATCCCCGGCGTGGAAGCAGCCGGCCTCACGATGATGCCGCCGATCAGCAACGAAGATGGCAACTGGACGCAGAGCATCGCCGTCGATGGCGGGCCGATCGAGGAAGAGTCGACGCGCTACGTCTATTTCAATGCGGTCTCACCGCGTTACTTCGAGACACTGGGCATGCGCTTCCTGCAGGGACGCGACTTCACCGTTGCAGATTCAGCGGCGAGTACTCGCGTCGTGATCGTCAACCAGGTGCTGGCGCAGCGGTTCTTCCCGAATCAGAACCCGATTGGACGACGAATCACCATCGGTCGGAGCGACAGGCGTCGCGACCTGGAAATCGTCGGCTTGGTCAAAACTGCGAAGTACCAACTGCTCCAGGAGCCAGCCCGGCGTATCGCGTATCTCCCTCTCTCGCAGCACTCGGACAACGAAAACCTGTTCGCGGTCGTCCGAGCGGTCGGTCGCTCGTCATCGATCGGCGAGCGCGTCGCCAGTGAGGTACGGGCGCTCGATGCTGGTGTGCCGGTGAGGATCGAGACGGTGACCGATCGCATCCGCGAATCGCTCGTCAAGGAAAGGGTCATGGCCCTCCTGGCGTCGGGTCTTGGCGTCTCGGCGCTCGTCCTGGCGTGCTCCGGTCTCTACGGACTCCTGGCGTACGCGGTGTCGCGACGGGCCAAGGAGATCGGCCTGAGGCTGGCGCTTGGCGCGGATCGCCGTTCGGTCGTCTGGATGGTCCTGAGGAACTGCCTCGTCATCTCGACGATCGGCATTGCGATTGGAGCCGGGAGCTCGCTGGCACTTGGACGTTACGTCGGAACGCTGCTCATCGATGTCAGAGCGACCGACCTGGTGTCGCTCGGTGGGGCGGCCGCGCTGATGGTCGCCGTCGCGACGTTCGCGGGCCTGCTGCCGGCACGACGCGCCGCCGCAGTCGATCCCGTCGTGGCGTTGAAGGCCGACTGATAGCGCCGACACGTCGAGTGTGTAGCAAGACCTCCGAAACGCGATTCTCGCTGGCAGGCTGTCTCTGCTGTACCATTGCTACCCGATGCCGCTGGCCCCCGGCACACGCCCGTGGCCCCATGAAGTAACTGCAGCGCTCGAGAAGCGCGCCTCGACTTCGAGGGAGGCCATCCGGTGAGCCTTCCGTCAGGCGCAGAGGTAGACGGATGGAGACAGATCGACGGTCTTTCCTGCGTGCGGCGGGCAGTTCGCTGGTCGTTGGTGCCGGAAGTGTGTGGCGCGCGTCGGCGGCCGCCCAGGCGCCGGCCTCGCCCGTGTCTTTTCCCGGCATCCCCAATCCACTGGAAGGCGGTGTCGACGTCATCGCGACGGGCTACATCTGGACCGAGGGTCCCGTGTGGGTGGGCGGCGAGGCGGGACACCTGCTCTTCTCCGACGTGCCCGGCAACGCCATCTACAGCTGGGATGCCAAACGAACCACCGTCTTCCTGGCCCCGTCCGGCTACCAAGGCTTCCCGATTCCCGACTCGCTCCGCGAGGCCGGCTCGAACGGCTTGGCGCTGGGCCGTGGTGGATTGCTCATCGCCGACAGCGGAACTCGCGCGCTGGCGCGGGTGGACCTCGCCACGCGTCAGAAGGCCGTGTTCGCTGAGTCCTACCAAGGGAAACGCTTCAACAGCCCCAACGATCTCGTGGTCGCCCGCAACGGCACCGTGTACTTCACCGATCCTCCCTACGGCCTGGCGGGCGTGCAGAAGTCACCGCTTCGAGAGTTGACCTACACCGGCGTATTCCGCGTGACGCCCGACAATCAGGTCCACCTGATGGCCGACAACCTGTTCCCGAACGGCATTGCGTTGTCGCCGGATAACCGCGTTCTCTACGCCACGGACAATTCGGGTTGGGTCGCCATCGATCTCGATGGTTCCGGCATGCCGACCGGACAGCGACAGTTCGTCGCCAGCGAGAGTGTCGGGGGCGCGCGTGGTGACGGCATGAAGGCCGACTCGGCCGGCAACATCTGGACGAGCGGTCGCGGGGGGATTTACGTCTTCTCACCGAAGGGCGAACACATCGGCTTCGCCCCAATCGCGGGCCGCGTCTCGAACTGCGCGTTTGGGCCCGGCCGGTACCTCTACGTCACCAACGACACGCAGGTCGTGCGCGGCCGCATTCGCACCGACTTTCCCGGAGGGTCGCCAATTCAGGTACTAACGCGACGGCGGAGTCCTGACAGGGAGTTGTCCGCCTTCGCATCTTCGGCGCGACGGCGGATCAGCCACCGCCCGATTCCTATTCGGTTCCGATGGTGGGCCGGGCCCTCCGTTCGGTTCCGGAACCCATCTCCCCGGGACCGGACAACCGCACGGCCCGGTGGTTCGCCGGCTAAGTCTGCAAATCACCTGTTGTCCCTGTCTGGCCATCTGGGCACGCCTTCTGCAGCACGCAGCTGGTCGAGATTCGAATACCCGTCGGAGGCAACAGGGGGGAGTTCAGCGTGGATCCCCAACCTGTCAACCTCGTCATCTCGTCTAATCGCCGTGGCCTGGCTGTCGTGACAAACCGCGCTTGGGCATCTGGGCTCGCGCATCGGGAGGCTGAACATGGGGTCGTTCACAAGAGATCTGCGATATGCGCTGCGGATGCTGCGTAAGAGCCAAGTCTGCTGCGCCTCGTCTTCCAGCGCGCCGCGTGGCTGACGGCCGTTGGCCTCGCGCTCGGGATGGCCGGCGCCTCGGCGCTCACGGGACTCATGGGCAACCTGCTCTACAACGTCAGCCCGCGCGATCCGGCGACGATGACAGCAGTGGCGTTGACGCTGGCGGCAGTTGCTGGCCTGGCGTCATACGTGCCCGCGCGGCGTGCGACGAAGATCGATCCGATCGTGGCGTTGCGTTATGAATAGTTGCCGCCGCGACGATGTCACGCGCCCACGGGACGATGCTCGCCGGACATTCCTTTGACAATCTCGTTGTTTTGACAATTGCGCGCATCGCGCCAGAGCTGTTGAGTCGCAACGGCGCGGAACACCGTTAACGGGTTGCGGCTGCCGCGCGCGTGTGAGCCGTCGTTCACCGACTCGACCTGCGGTGCATCACAGAGGTGCGACTGAGTATAGTTGGCCGGTGAGCACGATAGGACCAGCTCGGCAGCCTCGAGCAAGGTGGAGCCGCTGATGTCTCACGATCCCACGGCACGGAGGTGACCATGAGCGAGACGAAGGAGCAATCGACCCTCGACTTGACGAAAGGGGTTGCCGCCTCGGCACTGACTGACAAGGGCATGATCCTCGGGCGCGTGGGTGACGAGGAGGTGGTATTGGTGCAGTCGGGCACGGAACTCTTCGCCATCAGGGCGCATTGTTCGCACTACCGCGGGCCGCTCGTGAAGGGGCTCGTTGTCGGTGGCACGGTGCGCTGTCCGTTGCACCACGCGTGCTTCAGCCTCCGCACAGGCGAGGCGCTCCGCGCGCCCGCGCTGGATCCGATCGCCTGCTGGCGCGTGGAGCGGGAGGGGGACCGGATTGTCGTCCGGGAGAAGTTGAGGGAGACACGACCAGCGCCGATGTCGGCCCGACAGCTGCCATCATCGATCGTCATCGTCGGCGGGGGGGCGGCGGGCGTGGCCGCGGCCGAGATGCTGAGGCGCCAGGGGTACGACGGTCCGCTTACTCTGATCAGTGCCGATGCCGATCCGCCCGTCGATCGGCCGAACTTGTCGAAGGACTTCCTCGCCGGTGAAGCGCAGGACGATTGGATCCCGCTCTGGCCGAATGACTTCTACGTGGAGCACCGCATCGAGCTGGTTCTCGGCCGTCGTGTGGTGTCAATCGATCCGGCCCGGCGGACCGTGCGTCTCGACGATGGATCTGATCGCCCGTACGGCTCGCTGCTCCTCGCGACCGGCGCCGATCCCGTGCGGCTGACGATTCCGGGCGCGACCGACGACCAAGTGCGGTACCTGCGCTCGTTCGCGGACAGCCGCGCCATTGTTCAACGGGCCGCAACGGGCCGGCGCGTCGTCGTCGTTGGTGCCAGCTTCATCGGTCTGGAGGTCGCGGCGTCACTCCGGGCCCGCGGCATTTCCGTCGATATTGTCGCGCCAGAGAGCGTGCCGCTCGAGCGGGTGATGGGCGTCGAGGTGGGACGGTTCGTCCGATCGCTGCACGAGGCGCGCGGCGTCACCTTCCATCTGGGTCAGACGGTGGCGCGGGTTGACGGGCGGACGGTGATGCTCAGCGGCGGCGTCACGCTCGACAGCGACTTCCTTGTCATCGGTGTCGGCGTCAGGCCGGCGTTGGCGATCGCGGAACAGGCCGGGCTGGCAATGGACCGCGGCATCGCAGTGAACGAGTACTTGGAGACGAGCGCGCCTGGCATCTTTGCCGCCGGCGACATCGCCCGATGGCCCGACGCTCATACGGGCGAACGTATTCGCGTCGAGCACTGGGTGGTCGCCGAGCGCCAGGGACAGGTCGCCGCACACAACATGCTCGGCGGGCGCGAGCGGTTCGACGCGGTACCGTTCTTCTGGAGTCAGCACTACGACGTCTCGATCAAGTACGTTGGTCACGCAGAACGCTGGGATGAGGTCTTCATCGACGGCTCGCTCGAGGCGCTCGACGCCTCGGTCGAATACCGGCGCGGCGGGCGGACTCTGGCGATCGCGACTGTCGGGCGCGATCGGGCGAACTTGGAAGCCGAGGTTCGGATGGAGCGCGATCTGCCGGGGCGTGCCCTTAGCGAATAGCGGAAACTGGTGAGCCGCACAGGAATCGAACCGGAGATTCGAAGCTGCGACAACAACGGGCTACGGAGCACATCGTGACCAGGCACTCGCCACGATTTCAGCATGACCCATTCTGGCACGAACCACGAGTGTCAGTTGACTTCACGACACGCTCTCACGGTTGCCGCCGTCACGACGGTCAGGGCGGCCGTGAACAGCAAAATCCGCGCGTCGATCCCGATCTCGTGCAGGCGAGGCAGCGTCGGCGGCGCGAGAGCCACGAGCGCTGCGCGACAGCCACACGGCGAGCACCAGGCCGAGGATGCTGCCAAGCACCGCCAGGAGCGCCGATTCGGCGAGCAACTGCCGGATGAGCCGTCCGCGGCCGGCGCCAAGCGCGCTGCGAACCGCGATCTCGCGCTCCCGCCCCATGGCGCGCGCCAGCATCAGGCTGGCAATGTCGGCGCAGGCAATCAGGAGGACGAATCCAACGGCCGCAAACGCCACCCACAGCAGCGTGCGCGAGCGCCCGCTAACTTCGTCGGTGAGCGGCACCACGGAGCCGCCGAGCACGTCGGCCAGGCCGCTGAGCGTCGCCGGATACATCTCGCGCGCATTCGACCGCACCAGGGCGCGTGTGTCGGCGTCCGCCTGCACCGGTGTCACGCCAGCCTTCAGCCGCGCGATGACGCTGTTGTTGTACATGCTGCCGAACGCGCGACGTTCGCTCGCCGTGAACCCGATTGGCACGTACACATCGGCGGGAACGTTGTTGATGATCGGGCTGCGTTGCGGAAACGTAAAGCCCCGCGGCATGACGCCGACGATCGTGAAGGGCTGGCGATCGAGCAGGATCGGACGTCCGATCGCGGCCGGATCACGGGCAAATGTCCGCTCCCAGAGTGCGTCACTCAGGACGGCGACCAGCCGCTCTGCCTCGTCGTCTTCGCGCGTGAAGGGACGGCCGAGCGCTGCCGCACGCCGAGGTCTCGAAGAGCGCCGCCGACGCCCGCGTGACGGTCACGCGCTCCGGCGGCTCGACGCCCGACTGCTGGTACTCGCGGTTGCGGTATGCCGCGATGGTTTCGAAGAACCCGGCGCGCGCCTCGAACGCCACGTAATCGGCGGCGAAAACCCCAACGACATCTGCGGGAAGGCGAGCTGCACCAGCACTAGCCGGCTCGGATCGCGGTACGGCAGCCCGCGCAACAGCACCGCGTTGACGACGGTGAACACGGCGGTCGTGGCACCGATCGTCAAGGCGAGCGTGGCAATGACCGCGAGGCTGAAATCGGCGCGCGCTGCAGACGGCGCGCGGCGTAGCGGGTGTCCTGCCAGAGTCGAGTCATCAGGATCTCCTTCGGAGCGGACGGTGGCACGTGAACCCACGCGTCGCGGCGACGACGGTGCTCGTCGGCGCGCAGGAGGATCGCGGCGATGAGGGTGTCGGCGATCAACCGTCCCACGCGTACGTTGCACCGTAGCGGCCAGGCGCCGGCGCTCGCGCGCGAGGCATTCATGCAGGCCGCCTCCAGCAAGTCTCCCTCGCGCTGACGCAGGTGCGGCGGATACGCGCGGAGCAGCAGCCGAACGAGGCGGACGATGGGTGCGGCATCGGGTCAGGCTTTCAGCAGCCTCTTGCGTCTGGCGACCTCTACGAATCCGGCGAGCCGCTCGGCTTCGGCGGCGCACGCGCGGCGTCCGGCCGTGGTGATGCGGAAGAATGTGTCGTCTTCAGCCGAGATTGCGGCTCGCCTCCGGTCGCGCTAGTTTCTCCTCCCCACTCGCCCGATGCGCATCCCTCGCCCGTTTCACTTCATCCACCAGTGTCCCATCCCACGTCTGTCGCGTTTCATATCGCGATGCCGACGCCATCTCTTTTTCGATGATACGTCGACGGTTGATCTGCGGTGCATGTCGCACGCGTGCATTTGCCGAGAGCGGCGGTCGACGTGTCGCGCTCTGCGCTGTGCGTGCACCGCGGCGTTTTGCATCCATTCAGCCGCACTATGACATGGCCCGAGCTGATGACTTGTATCCGCGCGCGTCTGGCCGCGCCCCGTCCGCGGCGCTCGCGCCCGGCTTTCCTCCTCCTGCGTGTCCCCAGGGGCTGTCCCGGTTGAGTCAGCCTTCGTGCGAAGCGCTTCGGCGGACGCCCCGCGTCCGCGTTGAGTGAAAAGGACACCCATCGCGATGATGATGAGCACCACGCCACCCAGGACCAGGTATCTGCCAGGGACGACCTCGAACACCTGTTCCGCGAAGTAGGCTTGCGCGTAGCACCAGGGGGCCAGACCGAAGAGCGTGCCCAACGCGACTTTCCACGCCGGCACGCCGGCGACTCCCGCGGCATACGACACCAGGTCTGACGTCGTGAGAGGGTTGAGGCGAAGCAGCAGGACCAGCCACATCCCGCGCTGCTCGAGCAGCGTTCGGTAGCGCCCGAGTTGCGATCCGTCGACACGCCTGGCCAGGACCCGTTCGCCAATCATCCGGCCGATAACGGCAGCAGACTGCAGCGCCGGCCACGTTGCCGACGAGCGACAAGGACCCGCCGACGAACCCGCCGAAGATCGCGCCGGCGGGCGCGTAGAGCAGCGTCCCCGGAATCGGGGCGACGATCACTTCAACTACCACAGCCAGCGTGTAGATCACGGGCGCAAGCCGACCCCAGCTGGCCACGACCTCCCGCACCCGATCCAGCCAGGGGCCCTGATCGGATGTGCCGGTGAAGAGGAGGTAGACAAAGCCGGCGGTCCAGTACGAATGGAGCGCCCAGACTGAAAGACCGATGGCGATGATCAGGTGAACAGCGGGGCCGCGACGCACGAGATACTGTAATCCGGCTCAAGGCTCAAGGCTCAGGGCTCAAGGAAAACCTTCGAGTGTGTACTCGACGATCTTGCCTGAGCCCTGAGCCCTGAGCCTTGAGCCTTGATCTAGAATCACCAAATGAGACCCGTCAACGGACTGCACCACATCACCGCCATCTCCGGCCCGGCGCAGGAGAACCTCGACTTCTACAGCGGCGTGCTCGGCATGCGACTGGTCAAGAAGAGCGTCAACCAGGATGACCCCGGTACCTATCACCTCTTCTATGCGGACGCTGACGGACATCCCGGCACGGATCTGACGTTCTTCCCCTGGTCGCACATGGCGCCGCCGCGTCTCGGCCATGGGCTTGCGGTCGAGGTCGGGCTCGAAGTGCCCAAGGACAGCCTGGAGTTCTGGGGCGCGCGCCTGGAGAAGTACGACGCACGCGTGAACGCGATCGACACCCGGTTTGGCGAGCGAACGCTGTCGCTTGTCGATCCTCACGGACTGCGTGTCGCGCTCATCGAGCCTGCCAGCTCGACCAGCCGGTCGTTCGCCCCCTGGGATCACAGCTCCGTCAAGCCCGAGCATCAGGTGCGGGGTCTCTACGGCGCGCAACTGTGGGAGCGAGATCTGGCGCCCACATCCACTTTCCTCACCACGGTGCTGGGCTTCAGAAAAATCGCCGAAGAAAACGGCTGGACCCGCTACGGCTTCGACAACGCCACCGGCGTCGTTGACATCCGTGATGCCTCAGACACGCGGCGCGGAGCCTGGGGCGTCGGGAGTATCCATCATCTGGCCTGGCGTGTGGACGACGAGGCGCATCAGCTGGCCGTGCGCAGGCAAGTCGAGTCCTCCGGGCGTCAGCCGACGCCGGTCATCGATCGATTCTGGTTCAAGTCGGTGTACTTTCAGGAACCCGGGGGCGTCCTCTTCGAGCTGGCCACCGACGGTCCTGGCTTTGCCGTCGACGAGGATCGCGAGCACCTTGGAGAGACGCTCGTGCTGCCGCCCTGGCTCGAGTCAGCACGCAGTCGTATCGAGTCTGCCCTGCCGAAGCTCACGCCGGCGGCGTAGCGCCTACGGCCATGACTCACGATGGGCACGATGACCCGATGAACACGAAGAGAACTCCGGGATCCATCGTGAACATCGTTTCATCGTGGGCATCGTGTCCAAGCGTGGCGCCGTGACAGCTTTGATGACGTCTCCTGGTCTGCTCACCGCTTCTTCATCAGCCGCTCGAACAACGACCTCACTTCGTCCTCGGCTCGATTGCGAAGCGCGCGCTTCAACGCGGACTGGACGTCGATGAACACTGTGGGTGAAGCGACGGTACCGCTGATCCGCGCGGGAAGCACAATCCGTTCGCCCTCCCGCGCGAGCCGGTAGAGATCTCGTCCCGCCTGCGCGCTCAACTCGCGCGACAGCGTCACGTCGGTGCGAAGGTTGACCGCCTGCGAGGCCAGCGAGAGCGTGCCCTCCCCCGTCATATCGAAGTCGCGGGACTCAAACGTCAAATCGCGGGTTGACATGACCTGCCCGGCAATCTCGAGCGAGGCGGCGATGCGCGTGAAAGCTTCGCCGGACCCGGCGGGACGCTCGCTCGACGGCCTTCCGAATGCGAGCACGACGGTCCGGACGATGTCGAGGCCGGGGATGTGTCCGTCCGTGATCGTCACCCGCGCCGTTCCGCGCGCGCGCTTCACGGCCTCGAGCGGCTCGACGCCTGCGGCGGTGAGCGCGACCGTGCCGGCCAGGCGCCCGGTCATCGATCCTGGAGAACCGGCAAACGCCACGAGCGTGGGCACGTCGAGATTGTCGAACTTGCCGCGCCAGTTGTAGTTAGGCTCGCGCTGGGACCCATCGAACCCGGCAGATCCAGCGAAGCGGCCGCCAAGCGCCTCCATCTTCAACCCGTCGAGGGTGACGGTTCCGCCCCGCATCCGGCCAGTCGTTTCAAGATTGGTGAACGCGATGCCGAGCGCGCGACCCTTGCGCGCGCGGAGCGCGATGTCGAGGTGAAGTGGCACAGCAGCGACAGGCGGAGCCCGCGTCCCCTCTGGCGGCGGACTCTCCCGGGCGCCGGCAGGCGTCGCGGCGGCAAGAAACGCCATCAGCCCATCGAGGTCGAGGCTGGGCGCGTCGACAGTGAAGGTTCCCGTGCGCCGCGCCACGCTCGAAAGCTCTCCCGATGCCTGGAGCTCCGAGTCGTCGGATCGGCCATGAAGGCGCGAGACCACGAACCGATCGCCGCCGGTCAGCGATGAATCCAGATCGGCCAGGAGCGTGCGGGACCCTGCAACCAGAGTCACGTCACGCAAGGCCAGGTTTCCGATTGATTCAATCTTGAGGGCCGACGGCGCAGTGCTCGCAGTGTTGCTGGAGTCCACGAGCGCGCCGAGCAGGGTGAGCGCCCACCGCACATCGATTCGGCTCCGCTCCACCACGACCTCGGCATCTTCGACTCGGCCTCCGAAGAGCGCCCGGAGTCCGGTCGTCAGCCGTGCCTGATCGATCGTGACTTCACGTCCCTCGCCGATGGTGATACCAGTCAGCTCGAGACCAAGCCGCGGCAGCAGTCGCGGCACCGCCGCCCGGATCCTGACAGGGCGGCCGAGCGCCGCCGTCGCCTGCGCTTCGACCGCGGCCTTGATGCGATCGCCCCCGAGCAGGACGCGCACCGCCAGCACGAGCCCGGCTACAACCACGAGTGCCGCGGCGGCAGCGATCACAAGTGGCTTCGGCTTCTTCACTATTGAGCAATCGTCTCACATCGGCTCGGCCCTCAACACGCTGAGCGGATCGCACAGGCGTTCGAAAGAAAAGCCTTTCGCCTTGAGTGCCGGAACCATGAGGCGGATGGTCTCTGGCGTGTGACGACGGTCGGAACGGGGATTCGAGTGGTGACCGTCGTGGATCACGATGATGTCGCCCGGCGACGCTTTCTTGACGAGCCGCCGGGTCGTGCGCTCGGCTTCCGGCGTCTGCCACCAGCTCCAGTCCCACATTCCCCAACTCCAGCCGGCAAGCTGATAGTCCGCAAGTTCAAGCCCCTGGTACATAGAGGCGCTGCGCCAGCCTGCATGTGGACGGAACAACCGGCACGGGGCGTACCCGGTGATCGAGGTAATACGATTGGCCGCGCCCGTCAATTGCAACGCGAGCGCCTCCGGCTCCATGAGCATCAGGCGTCGCGTGCCGCTGTGCAGGCCGATCGCATGCCCATCGTCAGCAATCCGCCGGACGACCGGCGCAGTTTCGGGCGTGATGTGCTCGTCGATGAGAAAAAATGTCGCCCGCACGCCCTCTCGATCGAGCGCGTCGAGGAGCGGCGGCGTCCACACCGGATTCGGCCCGTCGTCGAAGGTCAGATAAAGGGTAGGGGGCGTGCCGGCGCGTGGAGGGACACGCCAGATCGACTTTCGCGGCCGAAAGGCCTCGAACAGAAATGGCGCCGGCGCGGTATGCGACAGCATCGCCGCGCCAGCAATCACGAGCGCGAGGATCGCGAGCACATCAGGCCGCGGCCCGGGCCGATTTGCCGTACCGTTGCGTCGCGTATCCGACAATCAGCCCCAGGACGCTACCCGGCAGCATGATCTGCCACCAGTAGTGCGTGCCATCGGGCTGCGGGATCGCGGCAATGAGAAATGCGAAGAAGGCGCCGACGGCAAGGCCAGCGAGCAGGAGCGTCTGCTGTGACTGCACCCGGGTGGCGATGTACCCGATGATCACGCCGGCAACGATTCCCTTGACGGTCGAGCCGATGACGATCCCGACGATGTCCGGAGCCACTTCGGGCGCCGAGATGAGCGCGCTCAGCCCGTCGAAGATCCCGAGCACGCCGCCGAGCAACAGTCCCAATACCGGTTTGTTCATGCCATGTCCTCCACCAGTCCTGTTACGCGCCTGAGCGCGAATCTATGGTCTCATCCGGGGGACTTTGTCCCCCGGACCCCCTTACACGCTCGCTCGCGGGGACCCCGAACGCCCCGCTCCGCTTGCGTGGCTCACTCGCTTCCGCTCGTTCGCTATTTGTGAGACAGCTCGGAGTCAACATCCGTGCTAACGACCGGCGAAGAACGCCACCGCGGCGCGCATCACGATGTAAGCGAGCACCAGCAGAATCGCCGTCCGATGGGTTCGGCAGAATCTGCCGATGCGATCGACCGCGGTTTCCGCGTAGGCGTCGACCTTCCGATTGTCTCTGAAGCGCGCCACATCGTCGGCAAGCGCCGTCACGTTCTGGTAGCGCTGAGAGGGCTCGGAAGCGAGCGCGCGCGCGCAGATGGCCGCGAGCGGTCGAGAAACGTTCGCGTTTCGCAATCGGGCAGACGGATCGCCTTCGGGCACGCGGTTAGTCAGCAGAAGAAACAGAATCGCCCCAAGCCCGTACACGTCCGCCCGCGCGTCAAGCTCCTGAGCATCCCCACGCGCTTGTTCCGGTGCCATGAAACCTGCGGTGCCAACGACGGTGCCAGCCTCGGTCTTGGGCGCCGAGTTCGCCGAACTCTCGACTGAGACTGCCGATTCTTGATGACTGCCGGCTGGGACTGCCGATTCTTGATGACTGCCGACTGGGACTGCCGACTCAGACTGAAGACTGTGACTGTCGACTGACGACTGCCGACTGCCGACTGTCTTCGCCACCCCCCAATCCATCACCATGACTTCGCCGAACGCCCCGACCATGACATTCCCCGGCGTCAGGTCCCGGTGGATGAACCCTTGGGCGTGCGCGAACGCGACCGGCTCGCAAATGCGTTCGAAGAGCCGCAGTCGTTCGTTCAGGTCCGGATTGTCGCGCAGGTGTTCTCCGAGCGTCCGGCCACGAACGCGCTTCATGACGTAGAACAGCCGACCGTCGGCGAGCCGGCCAGCGTCGTGAATCGGGACGATGCCGGGGTGTTCGAGCCTGGCGAGGACGCGCGCCTCGTTGCGAAGCCGGCCTTCGAGGCTGGCGCTCGCGAGCGCGTTGGGAATCTTGATCGCGACCTCGCGCCCGAGCTCTTCGTCGAGCGCAAGGTAGACCGTACCCATGCCGCCGCGTCCGATCTCCTCGACGACCGCGTAGCGGCCGGACTCGAACTCTGGCCAGCGTCCCAGCGCTCGCAGCCGGGTTACCGCTGCATCCGATAACCCGCTCGCGAGACTAGCAGCCATTGCACGAACCTAATTCCGTGTTATCCGTGAAATCTGTGGCGCTCATTTTCCGTGTTATCCGTGAAATCTGTGGCGCTCATTTATTCCGTGTTGTCCGTGAAATCCGTGGCACTCATTTATTCCGTGTTGTCCGTGAAATCCGTGGCACTCATTTATTCCGTGTTGTCCGTGAAATCCGTGGCACTCATTCGATCTCCAGGCCGAAGAGATCGCGCGCCTCGCGGCGGAACTCCTGGTCGGTGCCGCACAGGCCGCGCAAGGCGTCCAGCGCGCGCTCGCGAAAGCGTCGGCGGACCTGCGCCAGATGATTGGTGACCTGTGCCTGCGTCAAATGAAACTCTTGCGCGAGCTGCGCATAGCTCACGCCCTCGGCTGGCGCCAGATCGTAGCGCTCGAAGAGGGCAAACGGGACGGGCCGTTCCTTGTCCACGTACTCAGCGCGCAAGTCCTGCACTGTCTTGTCGAAGAGAGCCCGAACGAACTCCTGGTGAAAAAACTCGTCGGGTTCGGGCATCGAGACGAGACCGCGAGACGCGACCTCACGCTCCGCGCCGTCAAAGTCGAGCGGCAGCGTCTGGACACCACCGCCGCGCTTCAATCGCGACGACGACTGCCGCATGTTCATCACGAAGCGGTCGGCGCACACGCGGACAAACGTGCGGAAGCGCGCCTTCCCTGGCTCGTAGCGCTCGAGCCACGCTTTCTGAAACGCGTCGGCAAAGAAGCCCTGCGTGAGATCGCGCGCGTCCTCCGTGTCCAGGCGCCAGGTCAGGCGAAGGTATTTGTAGACCGGCTTCCAATAACCCTCGACGAGGTCGCCGAACGCCGCGCGCCGGGTATCGGGATCGGCGTCGCGAATCCGTTCGATGGCCGAGTACCTGGTTGGGGGAAAGCCGCCTCTGGTGCGCACGTCATCCGGTTCCATTACCCGCCTCCGGCGCTGTCTGTACCGTGTCGCCACGGCGTACAGGTTCTCATGCGGTCGCGTAAAGGGGATGGTGAGCTGGGGCTATCATATCCGCCTTCGCGCCAGGCGCTTCGGCGCGACTTCGTCCGCCTTCGCGCGTGCTTCGCTGGCGCGCTAGGGCGAGACTTCGTCTGCCTTCGCGCGTTGCATCGCTGGCGCGCTAGGGCGAGACTTCGCCCGACAAGGAGCGCTGCATGGCAGACGTGGACCAGGCGACTCGCAGCATGATCCAGAGCCTGGAGACAAAGACCGGCAAGACGTTCGACGAGTGGCTGGCAATCGCCAGAAGCCGGGGCGAGTCGAAGCACAAGGGACTCGTCGACTATCTCAAGGCGACCCACGATCTGACCCATGGATACGCCAACCTCGTGGCGCTCAAAGCGCTCGAGTCTGACGCCGGCTCGGCTAATCCGGACACGCTCGTGGCGACGCAATTCTCGGGCGCAAAGGCGAATCTCAGGCCAATCTACGATCGCCTGGTTGCCAAGCTGAGGACATTCGGAAGCGACGTCGAGCTGGCGCCGAAGAAGGGCTATGTGAGCGTACGGCGCAGTAAGCAGTTCGCGCTGCTCCAGCCTTCGACCGCCACTCGCTTCGACGTCGGGCTGGTATTGAAGGGCGTCGCCCCGGCAGGGCGGCTCGAGGCGTCCGGAAGCTTCAACGCGATGGTCACGCATCGGGTTCGCGTCGAGACGATCGATCAGGTGAACGGGGAGCTGATCGGCTGGCTGAAGCGCGCCTACCAGGAAGCTAGCCACGGATCACACGGATCACACGGATCACACGGAACACGCAGCCGGTCGCGAGGACTTTGGCCGGGCCGACGAAGCTTGTATGCTTTTCGAGCATGGCGCCGCGGCCCCTCGATGCTCAGCTCGCCGGACAGATCGACCGCCTCTATCAACTGCCGCTCGATGAGTTCACCGCCGCGCGGAACGCGCTCGCGAAGGAGTCGGGAGCCGCCGGCGCCGAGATTCGTGTGTTGCAGAAGCCCCCGCTTGCCGCCTGGGCAATCAACCAGGTGTACTGGCGCGGGCGACCGGCGTTCCATGCCTTCAACGCGTCCGCGGCAGCACTTCGGGCGGCGCACACCGGAGTCGTGTCAGGAAAGCGCGCGGATTTGCACGCCGCCGGCAAAGCCCACGAAGAGGCGCTCGATGCCGTCGCGAAGGCGGCGCTTGCCATCCTTCGCGACGCCGGGCAGCCGGCCACGGACGCGACCAAGCAGGCGATCCTTACGACGCTTCGCGCGTTGCCCGCCTCGTCGGACCCACCTGGCCGCCTCACCCAAGTCCTGCAACCAACAGGGTTCGAACTGCTCGCGGGACTTTCCGCTGCTCCGGGCGTGACACCGGCGCGGTCGGCACCGCATGTATCGAAGACTTCGAATGCTGCGGCGACTCCGACGACCAGGAATGCCGCGCAGACGAAGGCTCTGGCCAAGGCGAAGGAAGCCGTCGCCGCCGCCGTTCGCGCGGAGCGGGCCGCCGACGAAAAAGCGCGCCGCGAGGAATTCGAGGCCGCTCGTGCAACGCGAGAAGCTGAACGTGCGGTCAACACGCTCGCCAAGGCGCGCGAAGCACTCGAGACTGCCCAGGAGGCGGTCGAGACCGCCGAACGCGAAGCCGAGGTGGCGACGCGCAAGAAGGATGCGGCGGCACGGCGCGTGCGCGAAACCGCCGACGCGCTCGCGGCGGCCAAGGTTCGGACCCAAGCCGCGCAAGCCGCGTTCCAAACGGGGTCAGGCCGTGAATCGTGAATGCCTGGGTCCGTCAGCTGGCAGGTAACGGTCTCCGCTCTCATCAGCAATGAAGCCAGATCCAACCGTTCAGCGTATACCTTGGCAAACGATTGGCCTTGTCCTCGGCGGAGCGGCGCTTGTCGCGTGGGCTGTAGGGTTCCTAGTCGGACTCCTCGTGCGTTTCGTAGTCGGACGATGAAATTCGTAATCGGACGATGAAATACGTGGGAAACCTGGAACGGATGGGCTGGCTAGAAGCGGCACGGGAGTTGATAGGGGAACCGGGAGGTCCCGTTTCTAGCCAAAAGCACGAGGAAATGACCATTCCCCTTGCCAAACTGTCCATGCCGCGTACACTCGACGATCTTCGCGACTGGGTCAGGCAGAATCTCAAGATAGATCTGCTGGCCGAAATGCAGTTGTTCGAGGCGATCGAACAGGTGATCGCACGTCAACGCCAGATGGTGGAGGAATCCAAGACGGACGCGATTCAGGCGCTCACCGAAGGGTTCACGGCCAAACTCAGCCGTCTCCAGGCACAGCTTTCCGAGAAGGACGTCACCGTCAGCAACGTCGCCCGCTATTTTGAGGACGTCGTCGCGGACCTGACCGACAAATCGCACCGCGATCCCAAGACCAAGCTCCTCAACTTCAGCTGGTTCATGGAGCGCGTCGAGTCCTACCTCGCCGTCGAGCAACGCGTTCGGTGGTGCGGCGTCGGCGTCGTCGACATCACCAGCTTCAAGCGCTACAACGACACGTTCGGCCACGCGGTCGGCGATCAGATCATCGAGCGCGTCGCCCGCATCCTCTCGGATCAGATCCGCTCCGACGACTTCCTCGCCGTCGAACGCGGCTCCGAAGCGGGCGATCTGCACGCTCGATTCGGCGGCGACGAGTTCTGCTTCCTCATTCCGCAGCTTCCCGGCTGCGTCGAGGCGACCGAGATCGCCGAGCGGTTCCGGCAATCGGTATCGGCGCACGACTGGGGAACCGAGGACGACCGCCTGGCTGACAATCCTGTCAGCGTCGACGTGGGCGTCGTCTGCCTGCGGCTGGGACCCGTCGCGGAGCGCCGGACCGTGGCGCGACAACTCGCGGCCGACTTGATTCAACGAGCGGACACGTTGATGTACGAAGCGAAGAGCCACCGGTCGGGGCGTGTCCACGCGACGGCGGTGGCGGTCGAGAACGGCGCGCTCGTTGACATCACCGCTGCCGGCGGCGCCGCCAGGCGTTTCTAGTCTTTCCCGAGGGGCTTTGCCCCTCGGACTCCCCAACACGCTCTCTCGCGCGCCGCTTCGCCGGCGCGCTCCGGTCGCGTGGCTCGCTCGCCGCGCTCGCTCGCACTACTCAGACGGCCCTCGCGATTTATGAGACAGGTTCTAGCCTTAGCCTACTTTCCGGTGAAGAAATGACCGCGTAACTGGCTGAGTTCTAAGGGTGGCCGGCGGCCGGCCGTGACCAAATGGTTCGTTCTGCATTGCCTCGATCGATCCGTCGTACTACACTGCCCGCGCGTGAGGATGCCATCAAAGGAGCGGGCATGGTTCAGCGCCGAAAGCGAGATCGGAGTCTGTTCGAAGTCTTGTTGCCCGACGGGCACAAATTGTGGCCGGATTGGCTGCGGAAAATCGACGCATTGCTGGAGGACGACGCGGTGATTGAGGTCGTCGCGAAAGCCCTCGAAGCGCGCTGGCCGCAGAGTCGCCGCCGCGGCCGCCCGGGCACGCCGGCCGAGGTTGTCATCCGGATGCTGATTCTGAAGCATCTGTTCGATTGGAGCTACGACGACCTGGAGCGCGAGGTGCGCGCCAATTTGGTCTATCGGATGTTTACCCGCATCGATGCCGACGAGGTGCCAGACGCGAAGACGATCCTGAAGATCGCGCGCGCGCTCGGCCCGGACGTCATCGAGCAGTTGCATCGACAGGTCGTCGACGTCGCGAAGCGTGCCGGGGTCACGCACGGCCGCCGATTTCGCATCGACACCACGGTCGTAGAAACGAATGTCCACTACCCGACCGACAGCTCGCTCTTGCAAGACAGCATGCGTGTGCTGACGCGCACGATGCTGCGCGCCAGTGCCGCGTTGGGGGACCAGCCAGGTTGCGTCCGCGATCGGCACCGCAGCGTCGGTCGTCGCGTGTTGATCATTGGCCGACAGGCACGGAGTCCCGAGACCCGCGATGCGCTGGTCCGCAGCTATCGCCAGCTGATGGCCACGACACGCGCGGTCGTCCGCGATGCGACCACCATGGTGCACCGCATCAGCCAGCGCCTCCGACATGTGTCGTCGTCGGTGGTGGCGACGTTGACCGGGGCGCGCGCGCGCCTGCAGCAGATGCAGCCGCTCGTGACGCGCGTCCTTGCGCAGACGCGGGCACGGTTGCTTGGCGGGGATACGCACGTGCGTGACAAAGTGCTCAGCGTCTTTGAGCCGCACACGGAAGCCATTCGGAAGGGCAAGATTGCGAAGCCGACGGAATTCGGCAAGCTCGTCACCATCCAAGAAAGCGAGCATCAGATCATTACCGCCTACGAGGTCCATGCCATACGCCCCCCGGACATGACCCTGTGGACACCGGCGCTCGATCGGCACATCGCGATCTTCGGCCGCGCGCCGGATCTCGCCGCGGCGGACCGTGGCTTTGCCTCGCGTAAAAATGAAGAGGCGGCGCTGGCGCGTGGCGTTCGGCGCGTCGTATTGCCTCGACCGGGTAGGAAATCGCCGGCCCGGCGCGCGCATGAGCGGCAGCGCTGGTTTCGTCGCGGACAACGCTGGCGCGTCGGCTGCGAAGGCCGCATCAGTGTGCTCAAGCGACGGCATGGTCTGCGACGCTGTCGGTATCGTGGCGCGGACGGCACCGCTCGCTGGGTTGGGCTCGGCGTCATCGCAGACAATCTGGTGAGCACCGCGACCTTCTTGAACGCGCGGGCTGCAGCCTAACGAAAACAGATGAATGCACCAATCGGACACCAAGCCGGCCGCGCGATCGGCAGAAGAACGGGCCGTGAGCGGTCATTTCTTCACCAGAAAGTAGCCTAGCCTACTTTCCGGTGAAGAAATGACCTCTGGCGACGTGCAGTCGTCGTCCTGGAGGACTCAGGGACGTGGTCGGTCGCTTCATTTTGGTTCGTTCCATCGGTGCCGGTTACGCGGCGGCTCGCCGGTCCAAGTATGTCGCCATATTGATCAGGTTGTCGGCGATGACGCCGAATCCGACCCAGCGATGCATGCCGTCGTGGCCATGATAGCGACAGCGCCGCAAGTCCATGGCGTCGTTTCAACACACTGATGCGTCCTTCGCAGCCGGTGCGCCAGCGTTGGCCGCGCCGAAACCAGCGTTGGCGTTCGTGCGTCTGGCGCGCCGGGGATTTCCGCCCTCGCGCGGGCAAGACCACGCGTCGCACGCCGCGGTCCTGGGCGGCGCGTTCATTGCGTCGCCGACGAAAAGCCTTTGTCGCCGGTGGCGAGATCCGGCGCGCGCGCAAAGATCTGTTGATGGCGATCGAGCGCCGGCGCCCAGAGGGTGACATCCGGCGGCCGTTCGGCGTGGACGTCGAAGGCCGTGACGATCTGATGCTCCGCTTCTTGAATCGTGACGAGCTTGCCGAACTCCGTCGGTTTCGCGATCTTGCCTTTGCGAATGGCTTCGGTGTGGGGCTCGAAGACGCTGAGCACTTTGTCGGGCACGTGCGTGTCGCCGCCGAACAGGCGCGCCCGCGTTTGCGCGAGGACGCGCGCGACGAGCGGGCGCATCTGCTGCACCTGCTGCCGCGCGTGCCGCACGATGTGCGCGGTCGTTCCCCGTCGCCGTTCGGAGCTGCTGTCCGGTGCGCCGGATCATCGTCGCGGCGTCACGGAGGACCGCGCGCGTCGTCGCCATCAATCGGCGGTAGCTCTTGATCATGGCGTCGCGCGTCTTCGGCGTCCGCGCTTGCAGACTGATGGCCAGGCCCAACCGCGTCACACTGCGCAGGCGATTGCGCACGCGGCTGGCCGAGGAGCCCCCGGCCACTCGCGCGCTGCATCGCCCGCGTGAGCACCCGCACGCCGTCCTGCAACAACGTGCTGTCGGTCGGATAGTGCACATTGGTTTCTACGACCGTCGTATCGATGCGAAATCGACGGCCGTGCGTCACCCCCGCCCGCTTCGCGACGTCGACGACCCGTTGATGCAAGTCCGTGATCACCTCCGGCCCCAGCGCCTTGGCAATCTTCAGGATCGTCTTCGCATCCGGCACCGCGTCCACGCCGATCCGCGTGAACGCGCGGTACACGAGATTGGCGCGCACTTCCTGCTCCAGCTCGTCGAAGCTCCAGTCGTGCAGATGCTTCAAGATCAGCATCCGCAGCACGACCTCGGCCGGCGTGCCCGCGCGCCCGCGCGTGCGGCTCTGCGGCCACCGCTGCTCGAGCGCCGACGCCACCGTGTCAATCACGGCCTCGTCCTCCAGCAGCGTGTCGATCCGTTTCAACCAGTCGGGCCAGAGTTTGTCGCTGTCGGGCAGCAACACTTCGAACAGACTGCGGTCCTGCTTGCGTCGACGTACCATGCGCGCTCCTTTCGTGAGCGATCATGGTCGCGCAGTGTAGTACGAACGATCCGTCCGCACCAGTCAGAAACGCGTCGTTCGGACACGCAGCCGGACGTCCGATCGTGCAGAATCAATCACTTCGGTGGGGATTTCTTCACCGGAAAGTAGCCTAGAGGAACCGCTGATTTGCCCGGCCGAGAGGGCGGGTGCTAGAATGGAAAGTTACTCGATGGGTTGAATGCCCGTCTGAACTCAGTGCGATCGAGCTGACTTCAGCATTCAACACTCAGCATTCAGCATTTCTTACGGTGGGTGTAGCTCAGCGGTAGAGCGCCGGACTGTGGCTCCGGAAGTCGCGGGTTCGAACCCCGTCATCCACCCCAATCCTCAAATCAACCAATGTTCACAGCGTTGTGCTGCGAGGTGGATCGGCTATTGGCTAACGGTTGGCTAACCGCCTGCTCCTGAATGAGAGATTCAGCGGGCAGGCGCGCAGGAGACGCGCTCTTTGGGAGCGACCCTAGCCCGCTGAAGGATGAAACCTACGACGTCTGCGCGCGAGCGCCCCGCTTCAGCTCACCCTGGCGTGGAGGGAACGGACGCCCGCCCCGGTGCTTCACCGAGAGCCGGCGGAGCTCGCGCGTCAATGCATCATCCAGCAACCTGGTGAACGAATACCCCTCCGTCTGCGGACCCAGGAACGCGACGGCTTTACGGCAGTCCTCGAGCAGCGCCGGTCGGATCCACACCGACGCTTTCACTTGATCCAAGGGAAGATAGCGCTTCGCTTTCGCCATGCTTGTCTGAGTGTACCATCATTACCGGGTAATCGAGATCCAACAAGCCTTTACAGCCTGTTACAAGATCTTCAACCGGCTATGGTCAAAATGGTTGCAAAGAGTCGCCGGGACGGCCATCCCAGCGAGAAGGATCTCGACGAGGCACACTCTGGACCCACAATTTGGGAAACACTACGGCGTTAGTCATTTCCAAAATCCTCACGATACCTCGGACGTAATTCCAGAGCCGGTCGTCGACGCCTTGGGGGCTCCTGTCGGCAAAGGCCACGTTCTGCGCCAGCCTAAGAAGAGGGGCTAGACTTCGAAAAGACTTTCGCGAGACGTAAGCTCGGGGCACCGGGCCCGGAGCAGGGTGACAGGTGAGCCACGGTTCTCACCCCGACTCCCGTCCTGCTCACCAATAAGTCCCAACCGCTGCGTCATCCTGGAGCTGACCCAAGCGACATCGGCGTCACGCGCGTCAGAGGTCCACGGCTGCTGCTCTGACTCCTTCGTATCTGTGGGGCATCGCGAGAACCCAACCATTCAAGATGTCTCGGGACACGCATGGCACCAAAGGAGCGCCGGCCGACAACATTGCGGGCGTCCGACAGCTTGATGGCAGCGGACGCTCGCGCGTGCTGTTGACTATGGCGCCACCAGCTGCACCCTCCGCCATGTTCCCGGCGTTCCCCCGGTGATGCAGAAAAACAGACTGCCAGCGCGATCAACAAGGAACTCGCCACTCTCATGTCGGCCGACTGTAGGGACGCCCTCAGCCGTAGAAGGCACGAGCCGGAGGGGCGCTCGCCTTCCTTTAAGTACGCCGCCATACGTCCCACCATCCCCCGATACACCGGTACCATCAGCGCTGATGCCGCTCACGCCGACACCGCCGTCAGCCTTGCCGGTCACGCCGAAGGGTATCGGGGGTTCGACGCCTGGGCCCGCAATCTGCGAAGGCTTGCCCAGGTTCTCACCAAACACACCGCTCACGCCACTGGCTTCCGTCCGTCCGATCACGCCGTTGTTCTTTTTGCTGTCACCCTGCACGCCGACGCCAGGACCAGACCCGCCGCCGACGCCGGTGCCCCCCGGTGACTCGCATCGTCCGACGACGCCGAACGCTGCGCCCTCGGTTTTCGAGTTGAACCCAAAGACCCCACTTTTCGCGTTCCCGTCACACAAGCCAACGACGCCGTCATCGACGCTGCCATGCCCGCGCACGCCGACGCCCGTCGGACTTTCCGCGTCAACGCCGATATGGCCAATGGCCCGCACACCGGTCCCGGCGAGTGCGGTGCCAGTTTCGCTCGCAATCCCGTGTGCCGAGAGCCCTATCGTCGAGCCCTCCGCGATGACCCCTTCGGCCCCACCCGTCGCGCGTATCCCCACCACGTCGCCGAAGGCACGTACACGCAAAGGCGCTGCCGCGGCCTTCGACACCCGTTTGACCCTGGCCCTCGACACCCGTCCTGCCGGACCCCACAAGGCCCGTGCCGCCACCCTCACCCTGCGCAGCCTCTCCTGTGACACCAAACTTTGCCGCGATCGCGCGGATAGCACCGACTCCTCCGGAGATGGCCTCATGCCTCACTCGGAGAATGAAATCGTTGCCTGCTCCGAGCTCCGCTCATCCGCAAGCAACTCCGTCCCGCTTTGGGCCCTGTTGGTCCGTCCGGCGACTAAGTCTTCGCCGTCATCCGTGGAGCCGTCTGCCATTGAACACCCCCAAAAATGCTGTGTGCGACCACGAGTGTGGCCAGTTTAGCTCAGTAGGGCCACTGCCGACCCACGTCTGGGCGTTTCATGATCAGCGCCTCCGTTAGGCAGCCGCCTACGCCCACGTATTTACTGCTTTACTGCGTGGGCGGCAGTGAAGAGGTGCACTGTAGATTCAGGCGCGCCGCCGATACACCGACGGCCGCGATTGCGCTTGCGTGTCGCGGTGCACGGCGCCGAGTGGAAGGCGCCGTCAGTCCTGAAAAGTCGTTAGCGTTCATCGGAAGTGTCTCGGCGCTAGAGGCTCGACGAGCAGCTCGATGCTGATGCCGAGACACCTTCGATAACGAGACTTGAAGGAAGCCGCTGGCGCGGCGGCCGGCTATGGAGCTGGAATCGGGATCCCCGAGCGTGGGCCGGAGTCGATCGAGAGGCCGGCGGCGCGCGAGCGACGGCGGCGCCGCATCCGGCTGGCGTGCGCGTGCGCCGCTGAGTGCCGGGGCGCGGTGCTGGCGATCGGCGGGTCGACGCACACCCCTCCCGAGACGTGGGCGACCACGTTGTCGAAGGCGCCGACTGCTGACGGTGTCGCGTGCTCATGAGGTGTCGAAACCCCACGTGACGGGTCGCGAGCTGGAGCGCCGAGAGGATCGGCCCGACGATCATCGCGGCGCCGCATCGCGGACACGCCCACGTCGCGACGGGTCGGTGTCGCCGTGGTCGTCGCCGCCGTCGCGTCGCGGGGCCGGTGCCGGCGGTGGTGTGGCGAGCACGGTCCGCGCGAGAGCGACGCGGGCGGTCCGGCACGTGTTCGCGAGGAATCCCGACTGGCGGATGCGCACGAAGCCGCGCGGCAGGATGTGTTGGACGAAGCGGCGCAGAAACTCCATCGCCGACAGCGTCATCGTTCGCCGCGCGTCGCCGTGCGCGTAATCCTTCCAGTGAAACGTCACGTGCTCACCATCGAAGGCGAGCAAGCGGTGATTGCTGATCGCCACGCGATGGGTGTAGCGCCCGAGGTAGCGCAGGACGGCGGACGCCCCACCGAAGGCCGGCTTGGCGTAGACGACCCAGTCGGTCTCGAAGAGCGCGTCGACGAAGGCCCGCCACGCCGTGGGGTCTCGGAGGTGCTCGCTCCCTCCAGCGAGATCGAGCTCGTTCCGGTCGTACGCCCGTCGGAGCGCCTCGACAAACTTCCCGCGGAAGACTCGACTGAGGACCTTCACGGGCAGGAAGAAGCCGGCGTACTTCGGGTAGATCCAGCGCGTGTGATCGAGTGAGAGTCCGCCCGCCGGCACGACGCAGTGGACGTGGGGATGACGGACCAGCGTCTGCCCCCACGTGTGGAGGATGCTGAGCACGCCAATCTCCGCACCGAGATGGCGGGGGTCGGCGGCGACCTCACGGAGCGTCGCCGCGCTGGCCTGGAAGAGCCACGTGTACAAACGCGTGCTGTTCCGATAGGCCAGCGGCAGGAGCCCATGCGGGAGCGTGAAGACGACGTGGACGTATGGCACGTCGAGGAGCTCGCGCTCGCGGGCGTGGAGCCAGCGCTCCCGCGCCTGCGCTTGGCACTTCGGGCAGTGCCGATTGCGGCACGAGTTATAGGAGATGGCCTGATGTCCGCAGGCGTCACACCGATCGAGATGCCCACCCAGCGCGGCGGTGCGACAGCGCGCGATCGCCCGAAGGACCGATCGCTGCTGCGCGCTCAGCCACGGATGCTGCTCGAGGAAGGTGTGGCCCTGCGCGTGGAGGATATCGGCCACCTCCACGGCAGGCCGGCTCACGACTGCGGCGGTTTCCGCAGCAGACGGGATCGCAGCACCACCGGTGGCGGCGTCACGTGCAACTGCTCAAGCGGAATGGGCGCCGCGTGCAGGTGCCGTCGCGACAGGTGGAGATACACCGTCGTGTGCGACAGGTCGGCATGGCCGAGCAGCAGCTGAATCGTGCGCAGATCGGTCCCCGCTTCCAGCAGATGTGTCGCGTACGAGTGCCGCAGCGTGTGCGGTGTGACGCGTTTGTCGATCCCCGCCTTCCGCGCGGCCAGGCGCACGGCCTCCCAGATCACCTTCGTCGTGATCGGTGCATCGGCCCGCCAACCGTTGCGCGTCCCAGGGAAGAGGTAGGTCTTCGGTCGCATCCAGCGGTAGTACTCACGCAGGGCAGCGAGGAGTGTGGGACTGAGGGGGATCTCGCGATCGCGGCCGCCCTTGCCCTGCTCGACGCGGAGCACCATGCGCTGGCTATCGATGTCGCGGACTTTGAGCTGACACGCTTCGCTGCGCCGCAAGCCGGCGCCGTACAAGGTGAGGAGCAGCGTGCGGTGATAAAGATTCTTCGCGCCCGCAATGAGGCGTTGCACCTCGTCGGGACTGAGCACGACCGGTAAGCGGTGCCGCTCCTTCGGATACGGCAGGTCCTCACGCACGTCGCGACGTCTCAACACGTACCGGCAGAAGAACCGCAGCGCGCAGATCTGCGTGACCACCGTCCCGATCGCCAGACGGCGATCCTCGAGGAGGAACAGGTGGTAGCGTCGGAGCTGGGCTGGCGTGATCCGATCGAGGCGCGCACCCGTGTGCTGGCGAAACGCCTCAACGATCTGGATGTAGCTGCGGATGGTCGGTGGCGGCGTAGTCGCGACGCACCAACTCGTCGCGCAGGCATTGCAGTAGCTTGGTCACAGACACCTCCTGTGACCACGCACCCTATCCTGCTACGAATCACCCGGCTGCCCGTCGGCCGCCGCGCCAGCGGCTTCGTTCTAGTCGCCAAGCGTGGAGCGACCTCAGCGCCAACGGATCGGTCGACAGAACGGCGTTAGTCGGGACTCGACGGTATTGGCGCGAATGCGTCATTTCTGCGGGGTCGGTCTGCCGACGCGATGCCTAGCGACCGCGCAGTCATGAGTCTACTGAGCACTCACGGCTAGACCACCGCTCAAGGCAGTTTCTCTCTCATCATCGAGTGGAATGGTGAATAAGTTCGCTGCACCCTTGCTTCGAGCGCAGCCCGTTCGGTCGCCGGTGCTGCCGCAATCCGCGCGCGCAGCTTGTCCCGCTTTTTCGACCGATGTTGACGCAGATGTATGTCGGTGGGGTGATGGCTTGCACTCATGATCATGCTCCTCCGAGCAAGCGTATCTCGCCGATGTTCCCGTCACCTGTTCACAAGCGCACACTGAACCAACCGATTCTCTCGGAGGGTCGATTGCCTTAAGACGCTGCCAGTTGTCGAACCGGGGCCGGCCCGCCCAGTAACGATCTGTCGCCAAGTCGCTTTGGATGGGCAAGGCTAAGGATGGAAGCCACTGCGGCGTCACCCATGACTATCCCTAACGCTCGAGATCTTCAACGCTTCAGGTTCGGTCGGCGTTTCGACCATCGTTCGGTTCGCAAGACACGCCCGCCGATGGCCGGGATATACTGCGGCCCACTCGACTTGACTGAGGTGCACATGTCCGACAGGAACAAGGCTCGTGTCGGTGAATTCCTTGACCGTGTCCTCACCGGTGGCGACATCGAGGCGACCGGCGACTACTTCGAGCGCGACATGGTGGAGGAGGTGCCCTTCCCAGGCCAGGGTCCGGGACTCGATGGTCTCAAGGAAACGTTAACCCGCATTCGATCCGCGTTTCCGGATTCGAACTGGACTGTCGAAGAACAGATTGCGGAGGGCGACAAAGTATTGAGCCGATTTGTCTGGTCCGGCACGCACCAAGGTGAGTTCCTGGGCATTCCGGCGACGCACCGCCCGCTCGCCGTGTGTCCTCGAGATTGCCCAGCCTCCGCGGACAGATTGTCCCGATCGTCGCGAGTAGTCGTTAGCGTTCATCGGAGGTGTCTCGGCGCTTGAGGCTGGAGGAGCACCCCGATGCCGATGCCGAGACACCTTCGATAACGAGACTTGAAGGAAGCCGCTGGCGCGGCGGCCGGCTATGGAGCTGGAATCAGGATCCCCGCGCGTGGAACGATGTCGATGGAGAGGCCGGCGGCGCGCGAGCGACGGCGGCGTCCAGCCGGGTGGTGGTGCGTGCGCCAGGGAGTGCCGTTGCGCGGTACTCGAGCGGCAGATCGAGGCACACCTCTCCCGAGACGTGGGCGATCACGTGGTCGAAGGCGCTGACTCCGACGCGAGGAGGGGCTCATGAGGTATCGAAACTCCATGTGACGGTCGCGAGGTGGATCGCCGAGAGGATCGGCCCGATGATCATCGCGGCGCCGCATCGGGGACACGCCCACGAGGCGCGGGGTAACGTGTCGGTGGTCAGCGTCATGGGCACGTCCGTCGATGCGACCGCCGGAGCTGGTGTGGCGAGGCAGCGTCCGTGCGAGTGCCACGCGGGCCACGCGACAGGTGTTCGCGAGAAACCCTGACTGTCGGATGCGAACGAAGCCGCGCGGCAGAATGTGTTGGACGAAGCGGCGCAGAAACTCCATCGCCGACAGCGTCATCGTCGACGACCGGTTCGCGCGCGCGTAGTCCTTCCACTGAAATGAAACCCGGTCGCCGTCGAAGGCGAGCAGTCGGTGATTGCTGATCGCCACCCGATGCGTGTAGCGCCCCAGATAGCGCAGGACCGCTGACGCGCCGCCGAAGGCCGGCTTCGCATACACCACCCAGTCGGTTTCGAAGAGCGCATCGACGAAGGCGTGCCACTGCGCCGGGTCGCGGAGCGGCTCGGTGGCGCCCGCGAGGTCGAGTTCGTTCCGGTCGTACGCCCGGCGTAACGCCTCGACAAACTTCCCGCGAAAGACGCGACTGAGCACCTTCACGGGGAGGAAGAAGTCGGCGTACTTCGGATGAATCCAGCGCTGATGATCCGGAGACAAGCCACCGGCCGGCACGACGCAGTGCACGTGGGGATGGCGGACCAACGTCTGCCCCCACGTGTGAAGAATGCTGAGCACCCCGATCTCGGCGCCCAGATGTCGGGGATCGGCCGCGACCTCGCGGAGCGTCGTCGCGCTCGCCTGGAACAGCCAGGTGTACAGGCGGGCACTATTCCGATAGCCGAGCGGCAGGAGCGCATGCGGCAGCGTGAAGACGACGTGCACATACGGGACGTCGAGCAGGTCGCGCTCGCGCGCGTGGAGCCAGCGCTCGCGCGCCTGCGCCTGACACTTCGGACAGTGCCGGTTGCGACACGAGTTATAGGAGATGGCCTGATGTCCGCAGGCGCACGACAGGTGTCGACGTGTCCGCCGAGTGCAGCCGTCCGACAGCGCGCGATGCGCGCGGAGCACCGATCGCTGCTGCACGCTCAGCCACGGATGCTGCTCGACGAAGGTGTCGCCCTGCGCGTGGAGGATATCGGCCACCTCCACGGCGGGCCGGCTCACGACAGCGGCGGTTTCCGCAGGAGTCGCGACCGCGGCAGCACCACTGGCGGCGTCACGTGCAGTTGCTCGAGCGGATTCGGCGCCGCGTGGAGGTGCCGTCGCGAGAGGTGGAGATACACCGTCGTGTGCGACAGATCGGCATGGCCCAGCAGGAGCTGAATCGTCCGCAGGTCGGCGCCCGCTTCCAGGAGATGGGTCGCGTACGTGTGCCGCAGCGTGTGGGGCGTGACGCGTTTGTCGATGCCCGCCTTCCGCGCGGCGAGGCGCACCGCCTCCCAGATGACCTTCGTGGTGATCGGCGCATCGGCCCGCCAGCCGTGGTGCGTCCCCGGGAAGAGATAGGTCTTCGGTCGCATCCAGCGGTAGTACTGACGCGAGCGCGGCGAGCAGCGTGGGACTCAGGGGGATCTCGCGATCGCGGCCGCCCTTGCCCTGCTCGACGCGGAGCACCATGCGCTGGCTATCGATGTCGCGGACTTTGAGCTGGCACGCTTCGCTGCGGCGCAAGCCGGCGCCGTAGAGGGTCAGCAGCAGCGTGCGGTGATAGAGATTCTTCGCGCCCGCAATCAGGCGCTGGACCTCGTCGGGACTGAGCACGACCGGCAAGCGGAGCCGCTGCTTCGGATACGGCAGGTCCTCGCGCACGTCACGCCGCTGCAGGACGTAGCGGCAGAAGAACCGCAGCGCGCAGATCTGCGTGACCACCGTCCCGACGGCGAGCCGTCGCTCCTCGAGCAGATACAGGTGGTAGCGTCGGAGCTGGGCGGGTGTGAGTCGATCGAGGCGCGCGCCCGTGTGCTGGCGGAATGCCTCAACGATCTGGATGTAGCTGCGGATGGTCGACGCGGCGTAGTCGCGACGCACCAACTCGTCGCGCAGGCATTGCAGTAGCTTGGTCACAGACACCTCCTGTGACCACTCCTATACCTGCTACGCATCACCCGGCTGCCCGTCGGCCGCCGCGCCAGCGGCTTCGTTCTAGTCGCCCAGTGTTGACCTATCCGCCCAGGGGGCTCGCATCGGATTGCACTGTGCGAAAAGTGCGAGGAACTCTTTACTAGCACCGAGTCGCCGTGCCAACCAAGCAGCCACGACGCGGCCACGACGTCTGCCAGTCTGGATTTTGCTACAGGTAGGTAAGGCTCAGAGGATTGAATGTCTTAGGGTTCCGGCTGTGTCGGCGGGGTACCAAACCAAAGACCCACATCTCGACAGTCACATTCAGCCGAAGCGCGTGGGCTTCCTCGTTCGCCAGGCGATTGCCCAATCGCTCGAGGCCCTGCATCTCCATCCACTGGTTCCACCAGCGTCGCCGATGGGCGATGGGAACCAGGGTCTCGGGAGAGGGTGCAGGCGAAGGCGCAAGCGGAGAGGTTTCCAGGGGAATGGTGGTCGATTGCTCGACGACAGGTGGCGCAGGATGTGCAGAATTGCGGAAACCGGCGCGCCGCTCGACGGGCGAGGACTTCAGCCACCGCGTGTCTAAACAGACCGTAGACGTCCCCATCCTGACGCTTCAGCCATAGCCGCACGACCGCTTCACTCAGGCCCGCCTCGTTCGCTGCGCGCGTCTGCGACGAGCCCGCCGCCAACGCCGCCAGGAAACGAGAGAGAGCGTCGCCGTCCCGAAGTCGGCACGGTCGTCCGGTGGCCGCGGATTCGGTTCGGGCGGCCTCAACGACTTGACGCGCTAGTTCCCCGAGGAGCGCATCTTTCTCGATAGGATTAACTGGAGGCCTGAGCGGATAATCGTCCCTCGCAGCTCCCTCCAAATCCGGGCGCGTTGTGCGCCGCTCGGGTCCATTCGATGCCTTGTTCCAACGTTTGCGCCTGATCGTTCCTCTCCGCCTCTGCGCCGTTTCGTTCGTAGAGCCTCGTCGCGTGAGCATCGTTGATTGGTAGCAGCTTCGCTTGATTGTCCTTTACTTCACATCCGATTCCGCACTCAGACTTACCGGTGCTGAACAATCCCTCGTCTCGACACTAGTAGAACCCTGCGATTCGAGGTGGACCTTCCGGCCAACCAACTCGGGCCAGGCTACGGTAAAGCTCTGTGACTCGCTCTCACGGGACGAACAGATGATGACGGACGCGCATTTTGACTGCGAGTGCCACACGCGGCGGCTCGGGGCCACGTGTGCGTGTGTGGGCAACAAAAGAAACAGGCTGCCACGCTATCCATAAGTGACTGATTACCCAAGTGCAGACAGAACCGAGGCCCAGGGAGAGAGCTGCGAACACGCTCCCAAGGCCGCGGTTATGACGTTTCGATTTCGATTCTGGCTGGCTGTCCTGTTTGGTCAGAGAATCGGTGCGCATTCGACCGTGCATTTCGGGGTGATTGCGGTCGTGTCCGTGGAACGGATTTGCGTCTCGTTGACGATCAGCAACCCTCGCTCACTCCATTCCACACCGACACCGTTGTTCTGAATGGTGTTGGTTCCAAGCGTGAGCACCGAGATGTGGTTCGACACCCAAAGTCCCGGCCCCGTGTGGTTCTCCACCAGGTTGCCAGCCGCGGAAACACGCGACAGTCTCTCGACTAGGATCCCGATGTTTCCAATGAGGAACTGGCTTGGCGCATCCAGCTTTGATGCGTCGCAAAAGCGCGCGTCACGTTCACATGATCTCGTGTCCACCGTTTCAGCGCGAACAGCGCGGCGGTCTTCGGAGTCTCGGGATTGATCTCGATGTAGTCGGCGAGAGGCGACGCTCTCGGGGGCGGCCGACGCGGCGTACGTGCCATCCGGTAGTTCGATCGCGTAGGTCTGCTAGCCGTTGTCGTGGCGGGCCATCCGCACGATACGAGCGCATTCAGCCGCGGTCCAGTGCCTGGAGCAGCTCGAAGCACTTACTTTGAACGATCAGCGTAACACACTGAACGCAAACGCACGCCTGTACTGCTGGCCGCCAAAGACACGGTCGCCAGTCACCCACAGAGCTGGGATTGCATCTCTAAAAAATGATTTCAGCTCGGTGCCAGCGGGGATTTCTCGGGCAAAAAGAGAATCGAAAGAGCCCGATCGCGCCGGACGTGCGTCCGCTGCCGCTATCACCGTGTTGATCGAGAATCGAAGTCGGGTAAGACCCGGTGCCAATGCCCCCGTACTGCCTAGTGATGCCCTGAGAGTAGTGCCGCCCGAGCACGGGTTACTTCCGAGTTGTGCCTCGCGCGATTCTAACTCACGATACTCAGGATCGGCAGAGGCCACGCGAATGGTGGACCGGCTGACGGTAATAACGACCGGCACCGTGATGGCGCCGCTCGGGCGTGCACAGGCTACGCCGCGCTCGTGCAGGCCTAAGCCAACTGATGCGCCTGGATGCTCCTGGCCGAAATTCATGATCTCCACTTCCAGCAACCAGCGCTCTGCCGGTTTATCCAGAGAGACGGGCCTGATGCTGCGGACGATGACCCAATTTGGTCCCGGCTGGTTAAAGAAAAACACTGTCGGAATAGCACGATCGCCGGCGCGAAGATTGGTTCTCGCGCCGCCCGCTCCGACGTGATCACTGACACCGGCCGAGCCGCGATCTGCAACTTGATTGGGCCGAGATTGGCCACAAAGGCGTCGCGGGCCTGATCTGCTGGAACGCAGAACGTCAATTGATAGGTTCCATCGACGACTCGCGCCGATGCCGGTGTGAACGACTCGGCGCTGCTGCGTGACAGCTGTGGTTCCAGACTTTCGTAGATCCAATCGAGCTGTGCCGTGGAATCCGCAAACTGAAAGACGAGCGGAAACACAACGTCCTGATCAGTGCACGGCGCCGCGAGAGCTGGGCACGGTGCCATAGAGAGGAGGGCTATGCAGAAAGGTGCCCGGAGCCGTCCCTGAATCATGCTCATTTCTCCTTTGCTCACGGTTCTCGGAACACGGCACTGCAGGATGCGTCGAACGCTCTGCTCGGAAGGGGCTGCCGACTCCTCGCTGGCTGCCCTTTGCACTCAAAAGAAAACGATGCAGGCTTATAGATCACCGCTGATGGCCGCGCGAGCTGTTTCCAACCGGCGTCGTCGTCCGGGGGAAAACAGTCGCTTGTG
>CAVYZR010000001.1:0-1216657 GCA_963773005.1 uncultured Acidobacteriota bacterium | reverse complement strand
CGTGGATCCGGCGGACGCGGCGGGCGTTCTCAAGACCATCGAAGCGTTTGCCGTCGAGTGCTCCATCAACAAGGTGGCTACCAGCGAGGCGCTGGCCTATGCGGTCGACGAAGCCGTGCAGGTGTTCGGGGGCAACGGCTACTCGCGCGAGTTCCCGGTGGAGCGTGCGTATCGCGACGCTCGCATCACGCGGATCTATGAGGGCACGAACGAGATCAATCGCCTCATCATCCCGACGCGTCTGCTGAAGCACGCCGAGTCGTGGCTGACGCACGAGGTGACCGCCGAGGCCACCAATTCCGTCCTCGAAGCCGAGCGTCAGGCCCTTGTCGACGTCAAGCGATTGGGGCAGACGGCGCTGGCGACCGCGGCCAGGGCGTTCGGGGCGGCGGTCCGCGACCAGCAGGAGGTGCTGGCGCACGCCGCGAACGTCGTCCTCGAGTGCTACGCGATCGAGAGTGCACTCGGCCGGGCCGAGAAGTTGAGCGCACGCGGCAGCGAGCGCGCCGCGATTGCCGTGGACATCGCTCGCGTTTACGCGAGCGATGCCATGGACCGCGTGGCCCACGCCGGCAAGCAGATCGTCAATGCGCTCGCGGCGCAGGCTGAAGCGATCGAGCCGCTCGGCGCCGCGGTCGCACGAGTGAGAGAACATCCCGGCACCGACACGGTCAGCGCGCGGCGCCGGATCGGCGACCTGGCGATCGCCCACTCCCGGTATCCGTTTTAGAGAGCGCGAGGAGACGAGAGATGAACGTTCCGCTTACGCCGATTCGGTTTCTTCGCTACGCCGGCGAGCAGTTCGCCGGTGACGTGGCGATCGTTTGCGGCGACCAGCGTTTCACTTATGCCCAGTTCGCCGATCGCGCAGCCCGCCTGGCCGGGGCACTGCGTGCCGAAGGGGCGCACAGCGGCGACCGCGTGGCGTTCCTCGGCACCAACTGCCACCGCCTGCTCGAGGCGTACTACGGGGTGCTCGAAGCGGACTGCGTCCTGCTGCCCCTCAATGTCCGGCTCGCGCCGCCAGAACTGTCCTACGTCCTCAACGACGCCGGAGCCAGGTTTCTGTTCGTGGAGCGGGCGTTACTGCCGCTGGCGGAGGCGTTCCGCCGCGACGTCCCTGGCATTGAACGGGTCTACCTGCTCGATGACGGGCCCCGGGCGGATTGGCTGTCGCCTCACACCTACGACCAGTTGATCGCGGCAGCGGCGCCGTGGCACCGCGACCTGATGGCCGTGGACGAGAACGCGTTGGCGGAGCTCTTCTACACGAGCGGCACCAGTGATGCCCCCAGAGGCGTCATGCTGACCCACCGGAACATCTACCTTCATGCCCTGTTGGTGATTGCGTCGGGCCGCACGTCCCGCGAGCTCGCGGCGAACACCTGCTGCGACAGCGTCGTCCTGCACACCATTCCGCTGTTTCATGCCAACGGCTGGGGATCGGCGCACACCGTGACAGTGGTCGGCGGGACGCACGTCATGGTTCACCAATTCGTCCCGGCCGACGTCCTCCGCCTCATCGAGCGGGAAAAGGTCACGACCTGTTCGCTGGTGCCGACGATGGCGATTGCGCTCGTGAATTGTCCCGACCGCGGTTTGCACGACCTCAGCAGCCTGCGCTCGGTCATGATCGGTGGTGCGGCCTCGTCGCCGACGCTGGTGCGCGACGTCGAGCAGAAGCTTGGGTGCGCGTGTATTTCCGGATACGGGCTCACCGAAACGTCGCCGGTGCTCACCATCTCGCCAATCAAGAAAAGCGTGCCGTGTGACGGCGAGGCCCGCGATCACAAGCGCGCCCGCGCCGGCTATGCGATTCCGGGCGTCGAGATCCGCGTCGTCGATGCCGACGGCCGCGACGTGCCCCGCGACGGCGCGTCGGTCGGCGAAGTCGTGGCGCGCGGCGATGTGGTCATGGACGGCTACTGGAACCGGCCGGCAGACAGCCTGCAGGCCATGGAGGGCGGGTGGTTCCATACCGGTGATCTGGCGACCGTCGACGGCGATCACTACGTGCTGATCGTGGACCGGAAGAAGGACATCATCGTGAGCGGCGGCGAGAATATCTCTTCTCTCGAAGTCGAGAGGGTGCTGGTCGCGCACACGGCCGTGTACGAAGCCGTGGTGATTCCGGTCCCGCACGAGAAGTGGGGAGAAGTGCCAAAGGCTCTGGTCGTACGAAAACCGGGGACGCACGTGACCGAACCGGAACTGGTGGAGTTCTGCCGTGCGCGGCTGGCGCACTACAAGTGCCCGCAATCCGTGGATTTTCTCGACAGCCTTCCCAAGACCGGCACGGGCAAGATCCTGAAACGGGAGTTGCGGAAGCTCTATGGCTCCGGAGTCCCGAGTTCACATTTCTGACCTCGGCGATTGAAGCGAGCTCGGTGGATTTCTGCTGTGACGCCGATACCGGGCCGGAGGCATTCCGAATGCCCGGCCGAAGGCACGATTGAACGCCGCTTCAGACTCGTAGCCTACGTCGGCCGCGATATCAGCCACCCCCTTCGGCGTCGACGTCAACGCCTGGGCCGCCAGACGCAATCGCCAGCCTGTTAAATACGCCATCGGCGGAGCCGAGAGGTAGCGCGTGAACCGTTCCACGAGCGAGGAGCGCGAGAGGCCGACGTCGCCGGCGAGTTCGGCGATGGTCCATGGATGACTCGGGCGGCTGTGAAGCAGCGCGAGGCTCTTGCCCACAATCGGGTCCCGCGCACCCGCGAGCCACCCCGTCGCCTGATCGGGAAGTCCGGCGACGTATCGCCGCAGCGTATCCACAAACAGGGCTTCCGAGAGCTTGGCGAGCATCGCGTCACTACCGGCGCGGTCCGACGAGGCCTCCTCGACCAGGTGCAGGATTGACTGCTCCAGCCAGTGGCCGGCACGATCGGTCCTGATGTTCACCTTGAACACTGGCGGCAAGCCCTCGAGAATCGGCCCGCAGAGGAGCGGATCAAACGTCAGGTACCCGCACACGAACCGTGTCATCGCCCCACCGCCACCGGAGTGCATCGGCGAAAGGTCCCGTGTCGCGATCTTCCGAAGCACCGCAGCGCTCTCAATCTGGCTTCCTCCGGTGCCACTGCTCAAGTGGTGCGGATCCCCGTGCGGAAATACCACGATGTCGCCGGGCGAGAGCTCGACATCATGACCGCCTTCTAGACGTGTTCGCGCCGAGCCATCCACGACCAGGTGATAGATCACCATGTGCGGCGGGTCCGGCACGAGCGTCAACTCGCGACAATGTGGGGTGGAGAGTCGCCACGGCTCCGAGAAGGCCGCGCTGAAGAACAACGCCCCTTTCAACCGAACACCGTTCAAGACCTCTGAGAACGCGTCCATCGTCCCTCCGGACGACCGGCCGAATTGCAAAGCGCTGAGCAAGGCATTCTAGTGCCACTGATAACACGGATAACACGGAGTTTGCGAGACAGTTCTTACTGGACGAACGGCCAAGAACCTCCATGTTTCGTCGGTGAATGGCCGTGCTAGGTATCGCTCTGGCTCATGGCTTGGCGTGACCGCCGGAACAAGACCAGTAATCCGGTGCGCCCGGTCGCGCCCATATAATCCACAAGACTTGGCACTCGCACCCGGCACTCGACTCGGCGTCTACGAAATCGTTGCGCACATTGGCGAAGGCGGGATGAGCTTGGTCTACCGCGCCCGCGACACGAAACTGAATACTTCAACGATCGCGCAAACCCCGACGCTCCTGATGGGTCTGCACTGACGCGCGTCGGATGATTAACCGCATGCGCACTTCCAAGCATGAAGGGCTAGGCCGTCGGCGAGCTGCTTCCGGGTTTCGCGTTCGACATGGAACGCAAGCTCCTCATCCAGGTCGCGCTCGACGCGGCGCGGAGCGAACAACGCGCGCGCTCGCAATTTCAGGCGGCGGAGAATCATGGGAGTAACACCACTCGACGAAAGGCGGGATGGTGTCGTCTATCGACACTAAGGCTTACGTCAGTCAGCTGTCAATCGTTCCGCGTTGTGAGCGCTCAGCCGGCCGCCCGTCGCCGCTTCGCCCACCTCGCCCACCTCGCCCACCTCGCCATGATGCCGGCGTCACACCGGTCACCTTCTTGAACGCCCGGCAGAACGCGGCTTCGGACTCGTAGCCGACGCCCGCGGCGACCGCGCTCACCGGGGCCGCTCCGGCCGCGAGCCGGCTCGCCGCCAGCTGTATCCGCCAGCGCGTCAGGTACAGCATCGGGGGATGCCCGACGAAGGACGTGAAACGCTCGGCTAAGACTGAGCGTGACGCGCCGATCTCGCGCGCGAGTTCGGGCAACGTCCAGGCACGCGCGGGCTCGGCGTGCAGCCGCGCGAGCGCGCGGCCCACGACGGGGTCTCGTAATCCGCCCAGCCAACTGGTCTCGCCCTCCGACGCCGTCGTGAGATAGCTGCGCAGCACTTCGACGAACACGAGCTCCGCGATGCGCAGCAACACCGACCGGCTGCCAGCGCGGGCCTGGCTCGACTCCGCGACCGCGAATTCGAGCAGCGACTTCAGCCGGGGTCCGGAGTCACCGTGGACGCGCACTCGCAACAGTGAGGGCAGCGTTGTCAGCACCGGGTTGAACGGCAGCGCATCGCAACCCAGAAAACCGCAGACGAGCTGGATGCGTTCCGACCCGTTCCCGCCCTCGGTGACGACGAACGGGAGATCGCCATTGGCCATCGCCCGAAACCACCCGAGCGCATCATCCATCGTCCAGCCAGTGCGAAGGCCGGGCAGGCTCGCGAGTTGATACGCATGCCCGTGCGGGACGATGAGCACGTCGCCGGTTTCGAGTCGCAACGGGGGCTGCCCTGGAGATTCACACCAGCACGGTCCCTCCGTAACGACGTGATAGGACACGACATGCTGGGCAGACGGAAGGATGACGGGCACGAGATGCGTTGACGAGGGAGCCTCCGCCACCCACGGTGCGCGGGCATCGACGAGGAAGAAGAGCGCTCCCGTCAGCCGCACGACTTCGAGCACATCCGACAACGTGTCCGATCGGTTGTGCGACAGCTCCGGCTCCACGGACGCCTGCGCGAGAGCGGACGTGCTGCTGTGGTCGACGTCCATGTTGGCCATCCTACACCTCTCTGAGACACACCCGGACGATCGGGCAAACAAGCCGGACGCTCAGGGCTGGCGCTGGCCGGCGCGCCGCGCACAAGCTGTCTCACCTGCAGGAACGAGGGAGGAATGATGTCATCGAGACTGGCGCAGGGCGAAGGCGCCGTGAAGGCGGCCCATCGCGCGATGTGGGCGATGGGCGACTACGATCGGTTCGCGCGAGCAACCGTCTGGGAACTGGGGCCCACGCTGGTGGACGCCTGTGGCATCAGCCCTGGCCACCATGTGCTCGACGTGGCCGCCGGCACAGGTAACGTCGCCATCCGCGCTGCGATGAAAGGTGCGTCGGTGGTCGCATGCGATTTGGCGCCGGAACACTTCGCGCAGGGCCGGCGCGGCGCCGCGGCGGCAGGCGTGAGCCTGGAGTGGATCGAAGGCGACGCGGAAGCGCTCCCGTTCGACGACAGCGCGTTCGACGTGGTGACCTCGTGCTTCGGCGCCATGTTCGCGCCCGATCATCGAGCAGTAGCTGATGAACTCGTGCGGGTCTGCCGACCGGGCGGAACGCTCGGACTTGTCAGCTTCACGCCGGAAGGCACGGGAGGTGAGTTCTTCGCTCTGCTGGCTCCCTACGCACCGCCAGCGCCCCCACGTGCGAATCCTCCAGTGTTGTGGGGGAGCGAAGGGCACGTCCGGACGCTCTTCGGCAACCGCGTCAGCTCACTCACCCTCAGTAGAGAAACCTACATCGAGCGCGCGCCGAGCCCCGAGGATTATTGCCGCCTGTTCATGGAGGCATTCGGCCCTCTGGTCGCGATCCGCGCGAGTCTCGACGATAACCCGGAGCGGCGGACCGAACTCGATCGGCGGTTCCTCGAAACAGTCATTCGCTGGAATCGTGGTCGATCGACTGGGCCAGTCGAGATTGCTTACGAGTATCTGTTGGTCATCGGCATCAGGACACCACAGTAGGGACGCGCAGTGTGCTTGCCGGCGTGGCGCGAATGCGCCGATACTGGACGGGCCACGTCATTGGCCTAAATTCCAGGAGCGCGTCGTGAAGAAGCTGCAGGTGCAAGGCGTCCATCACATCACCCTCGTGGGCTCGACCAAGCAAAGCGCGGTGGATTTCTGGGAAGGTGCGTTGGGCATGCCGTTCGTGTTCGAGCAGCCCAACCTCGGCAAGCCGGATGAGAACCACTTGTACTTCGATCCCGGCGACGGTCGGCTGCTCACGGTCTTCACCAACGAATCACGCGAGGACGCCAGACGCCACGCCCCGCGCGACATCGGTTGCGTGGAGCACATCGCCTTCAACGTCTCGAGGGCGACCTTCACGATGGCTCCCGCCCGCCTGCGCGAGCGTGGCATCGACTTCATTCAGCGAGACCGTGGCTTCATGGATTCCATCTACATCCATGATCCCAACGGCCTGAAAGTCGAACTCGCGTGCTACAAGTTCGAGACCCCTGAAGGCTTCCGCGACGTCGATGTGCTGATGAAGGCCTACGCCTTGCGGGTCGAGCGCGGCGATCATCACATCGCCGACGAGCACCTCGCCGATGCCATCGAGCAGCTGCTGGCGGCGCGGTCTCGCCCGGCGGTTAAGGAGACGATCGCAACGCCCTGACACCAATCCGCGGCACTCGGCAGAACGTAGAGACAGCAGAGGTCGATTCCCGACCCTGAAAGGACACGCTCATGCCGAGAACAGCACCTCTAACCGCCAGCGCCGCCGTTGCCGTGGCGTTGTGGCTGACCGCACCGGTGCACGCCGATGTGTTGACCGCCCACGCTCGCAACGGAGAC
Source organism: uncultured Acidobacteriota bacterium (assembly GCA_963773005.1). GTDB lineage: Bacteria > Acidobacteriota > Vicinamibacteria > Vicinamibacterales > 2-12-FULL-66-21 > DATBJJ01. The sequence goes on along the minus strand of CAVYZR010000001.1, from coordinate 1,209,771 downwards.
TTCACCTTCGCCATCGACGTCAATAACGGCGACACACACACGGTCGTGCCACTCGACAACGCCGGCCTCGGGCAGTCCGCGGCGCTGATTGTCCCAGCCAATGCGCGATTCATCGTCTCCTACACCGCCGAGTGCGCGGTCGCCAGTCCGACGACGGGGACCAAGGTGACACTGAACGTTGACATCGTCGCCATCAATCAGGCCAACGGCGTCACCATCGAGTTGCCTCCGACCAATGGCGACCAGGACATCTTCTGCACGTCGGATCGAGGTCCCTTCGCCAATGGCCCGACGATGAACGCGGTGAATGCCGTAGTTGTCAACATTCCCGCCGGCACGTACCGGATTGCGGTGAGAGCGAACGTGCAGGGCGCCAATGGATTTGGGACCGGTCGGCTGGGCGACAGCTCATTGGTCGTCTGGCAATAGCCCGCTCACGACTCTGATGCCCGAGATCGTGTCTGGTCTGGCGCAGTCGCGACAAAGAACGCAGCCGCCATCGCCAGCGCCAGACCCGCCATGATCTGGAACATGCGCCCGTAGCCCACGCTGGCGACGAGAAGGCCGCCCGCAAGCGGGCCGAGCGCATCACCGACATCGTAGATGGTGCCAAAGACGCCATGAGCGGCCCCGTATCGGGCGCGCCGGGTCACGTCGGTAATGAAGGCGCTGGTCGCGGCCGTGGTCATCGCGACGCCCGCGGCATAGATCATGACCGCGAAGACGACGGCTGAAACAGTGTGCGCCATCGAGAGCGACAGCACCGCAAGGCTGCAAACCGTCAAGCCGCACACGATGACCCACCGACGCCCGACGCGATCGGACAGAAGACCGATGCCCGGCCTCATCGCCAGCGTTGTGACCGTTTGCACGCCGAACAGCCACCCCAGTTGCAACGGCGAGAGACCCAGCACGTCGCGACCGTAGAGCGGCAGAAACGCGCTCAGCATTCCATGCAAGACGAACTGGGCCGCCTGAGCGCCGCTCGTGGCGAGGATGAGACGATCACGTCCAACTTCGCCGACACCTCGGGTGAACTCCGGCCAGGAGAACCGACGGGACGCTCCGATTGGATCACGAAACCCACTCATTCCGCCGAACTGGCCAGTTGTCACCAGCAGCGGGACACCGAGACCGATCAATCCGGCGATCGCAAACGCCAAATCGAATCGTCCAGCGGCGATGAAGTACCCGGCGATGACCGGACCAATCGCCTGGCCGGCCCCCTGGGCGGTCGAATAGATGCTGAGCCACGCACCGCGCGAGCGCGGGAGGCGCGACGTCAGACAGGCTTGCTGACGCGACGGGCCCGAAGATCGCCGTGGCGCTGCCGTGCAGGAAGCGCAGCATGATCAGCAGCGTCAGCGTCGAGACCGCGAGATACGTGAAGGGCAGAGTGGCGAACACGAGCGCGCCGGCGAGGAGGAGACGCCGCCGCCCGAAGAGGTCCGACAGTGTCCCTGCCGGCAACTTCACGAAGATGCCCGTCACGGTCGACGCGCCCATCACGAACCCGACGAGCGACGGGCCAGCGCCGAGTTCACGGGCAAAGAGGGGAAGCAGCGGCGAACGGCAGATCGCGTAGCTGGAGTAGGCGACGAACGCCGCCGCACACAGGCGTAGCAGGGAAGCCCGCGCCGCCGCTCCGGCGACCCGCTCTGAGTGCAAAGTCCAATCTACCTGTTCGGCGGATTGGGAATGCCGGGTGGGGCGGTCATTGCTCTGCCCGCGTCAGCGATTCTTTCTGAGCCGCCGCGCCTGTCCTGTCCGGGCGTCGCGCCGCTTCGGCCGGGCGAGCGGCCGAGGTCCGTCGGCGCGCGCAGATAGTTCGAAGGAGCGATACAACGAATCGAAGAGCGTGATCCCCTGTGCCAGCAGGGCGTCATCGTCGCGAATCGCGAGCTGAAGGCCCTCAATCATGGCCCCGACGGTCGCGCATTCGGGCGCTCCAAACCGGCCGTCCTTGAGATCGAGGTCGTGGACGATGGCGGCGATGCGCGAGAGTGCGGGTTGACGGATGCCAAACACCGAGCAGAGCGTCTCGAACGTGCAGCCGTCTCCCTGATGGCTGAACTCGACGTCGTACATGTCGAACGGCACGCCCTCTTCAGGCACCGAGCGTCGATCTTCGGCAAACGCGAAGCGCGCGCGAGGATCGATGAAGACGTCGGATCAGCCAGGCGGAGGCCATCCGATCGACGCCGGGCGAGGCCGGGTGACCCACAGCCGGCCCTGGTAAGCGGCGCGATCTCCGGACGTGGCTGGTGTCGAGGTCGTCGTGACGCGATTGGCATTCATCGTGTGTCCCTCGAGTTGTTCGAGCAGGGTGATGACGCGATCCCGGCCGGCACTCCCGAAGAAATCGATACCGTCGATGGCGGTCAGCCGCTCCCTGAAGATGTCGAGCAGCCGATGAATGGCCGGCGCCCGGGCGCCTCGCGGCCGCCGGGCGCCGCTGGCTCGCTTCAAGGCGTCCTCCGTGTCTCGAGCCAGGTCGGCATAGGCATCCTGGCGCGATCGCCGGAACTCCTCGACAAGCGCATCATCGGACCAGGCATCGACGTTGTCGGCCGCGAACACGCTGGCGTCACCGCCAGCGCCCTTCACTTCCGTCTTCAGCCACTCGAAGTCCTCACGCGCGCTCGCGGTGTCGGGCAGCACGTAGACCGCCTGCTTCAGGGGGATCGCGCCGAGCTGCTGGAGCCTCCGCCAGGTGCTGACGCGCAGGTTTGACGGATGCGAGGGCAGCTGATGAACGAACAACAGCCATCGCCGCGCCGCCGGCCTGGACCGTGTCGGGTTCGGCGATTGATCTGCGTGCGCGGTTGTTCTCATCGCGATTGCCAGCTGTTCAGTTGACCATGTTAACGTTGTAACGTTCGTTTCATAGTATAAGAACATGTTACAGTAGTCAAACTGGCGCGAAGGGACGCGTCGGTCTCCACGGAGGGTTCCATGCACACCGGCAATCTGTTGGTCATCCCGGTCCTGGTCCTTGGTGCGGGCATCGCCGCCCAGCAGCCCGCCAATCCACGTCAGCAGCCTGGCGCGACGATCACCATGTTCGCGCCCGAGCAGCACGACCTCTACGACGGTCATTTCATCCTCTCTGCCAACCGCATTTACATGGTCGGAGGTCTGAACGACGCGGCGGGCTGGGACCACCTGGACAACGAGGCCAGGACCGTCACGCCGGTAGCCGGGCACCGCGGAGATCGACGTGAACGATCTCACCAACACCGGCACGTTCGAGGCGCGCCTCAAGATTCCCGACGGCGATCTCGTCCTGGCGATCGACAAGTTCAACGAGTTCAATCCGTGCCAGAACGGCGGGATCGTCGGCTTCCTGCACGAGCACGGGACCGACTCCGGCTGCGGCGACAACAACTGGCCGAAGACGTTCGTCTACCTCGCCGGTTGGGGATTCGGGCACGCGACGTTGAACGGCAAGCCGCTCTACGACAACTACGAGATGCACTTCATGGTCACGCAGGGCATTCGCGATCGAAAGACGCTTCGCGTGAACTATCCGATGGCCAACAAGAAGCAGCCCGGCGGCGAGGTGAATCCGGCGACACAGCAGATCGACTTCTACATCCGCAGCCCGCAGCAGAATCCGAAGAACAGGCCGACCCGCGAAGTGTTCCTGCACTTCTTCGGCATGGAGGTCACATGGAAGTAGACGCCAAGACCCGCCACCGACGGACGTCGCGGGCGACCGTGGCCGCGGTGCTCCTCGGACTCAGCGCAGTCACGCCGCTGACAGCTGCACACCAGCAGGCCAGCGCGAACGCCGGTCCGGCTGGCAAACCTCCGACGGTCCTTTTCATGTGCCCGCACGGCGCGGCCAAGAGCGTGCTGGCATCAGCGTACTTTCAGCGTCTCGCGAAGGAGCGCGGCTTGAACGTTCGGGTCGTGTCCGCGGGCACTGATCCGGATCCCGACGTCGCACCAGCTGTGGCCAGCCACCTGAAGAACCTGGGCTACAAAGTACCGGTGACAAAGCCGCGCCGCGCGACAGACGAGGACATTCTGACGGCCGACGTCGTCGTCTCGATTGGTTGCGAGCTCAAGATCCTGGCCAAGCCGTCAGGGACGCTGGTCAAATGGGATGACGTGCCCGCGCCAAGCGAAGACTTTGCGCGCGCTGACGAAATGATTCGCGAACGTGTGCTTCAGCTCGTGGACGAGCTCGTTCGCCAGCAAGTGAAGTGACCTGCCTGCGATCGACGCCAAAGGAGTAAGATCGCGCACCAATGGAACCGCCTGGCAGGACGCCGAGCGCATCCTCCGGGGTGACGTCACCGGAGCTGCAGCCGGGCGCCACGATTTCCCACTATCACGTCCTGGAGCTAATCGGACGGGGCGGAATGGGCACGGTGTCTCGTGCCCGCGATACGCGTCTGGGACGTGACGTCGCGATCAAGGTCATCAACGCCGAGATCGCGTTGGACGAGGACCGAATCGAGCGTTTCATCGCGAAGCGACGATCGTCGCGGCCCTCAATCATCCGGGAGTCGTCGTCATCCACGACACGGGCCAGGAGAACGGCACCAGCTATCTCGTCACCGAATTCGTCGAGGGCGTGAGCCTCCGCAAGTTGCTCCAGGACGACGGGGCACTCGGCTATCGGCGCGCCGTCGACATCGGGGCACAGGTTGCCGACGCGCTCGGTGCCGCACACGCGCAGGGCATCATGCACCGCGACGTGAAGCCAGAGAAAAGCTGATTTCGAGATCGGCACGGCCATGAGTTGGGCAGGACGACTGAGCCTGTTGCATGACGCCAGTGCACTCGTGACTGCCGTCTCGCGAGCGACGGGGGATATCTGGATCTTGAATGGGCTGCGCCCGCCACAAGTGGGGTGGAAGGGTCTTATCGGACGCCGGTGAGGGGTGGATCAGTGTTCATTGGCGTGCCCACGCGTAGTTGTAGGCGAAGGCAATCGAGGTGAAATCGGCGCCGATCGTGGTGTAGGCGCCCCGGCTCACCGACATCCGGATCGCCTGGTGGCGATCGAGCGCTCGCGAAAACGTGGCGCCGATGCGGGAGTTGCGCTGGAGGTCGAGGTTCGACCTTGCCCCCGATCGTCGTCGTTCCGCCCGTGAAGTAATTGGCGTCGGCGGCCAGCCACATGCCGCGGGTGAACCGGTAGGTGACGTGGACCTGCGTGGCGACAATCGGATCTTGCTCCCGCGTGCGCCCGCCGAGGAAGTCGGTGTTGTCGGTGAAGAGCCAGACGCCGGCCATCGCCTCGAGCACCCACTTGCCGTTGGTGCGGGAGATGCCGACCTCCGGCTTGAGCGACCAGCGATTGGTCCCCAGGTTGATCAGCTTGGTCGGATCGTACTGGCCGAGCGGCGGCGCGACGGTGAGGCTGACGCCAACGATGCCTCGTTGCTGATACGAGCCAAACTCCTTTGGCGTCATCGACGGCGCCCCGTAGAGGTTCACTGCCACACGAAATCGCGGATCGCCCAGTCCGAACCGGTCGACTTCTGCAGGTTCGCCCAGATACAGGCCTTCGACGTGACCGGCGACGACCGGGACGACCACGCCGGCGTTCGCCGATCGTCCAGCCAGGTTGAACGCCCGCGTGAACGAGAGTGCCGTCGTGTTGATCCTCGCGCTGGCTTCGTCGATCGGCGCCGCCGGATCGAACGCCACATCGCCGAAGTTGAAGCTGTCGACGACGGTGAAGATGTTCAGTCCTTTGGGGAGCGGCCAGTACGCACCGGGTTCGAGCTCCTGCGCCGATGCGGACACCGGCATCAGGAGAAGCGCGAGCGCGGCGGCCGCGCAGCCTGGAACTGTCACAAGAAGTCGAATCACTTTGTCTCGGCCGGAAGTTAGTGAACCACCGGTGCGATTGTCCGCACCGGTGGTGAGTAGAGTTACTGCCGCGCCATCGCAACGCGGATGGCAGTCTCTGGGTCAACCAAGTGATCGGCGGCCTCCGCGGCGTCGGCGATCGCGAGCTGTACGCCCTTCACCCGGCCGTTGAACGCGTTGCCGTGCGGGCCGTAGTCCGGGGAAACGGGAGCGCCGGTGTCCTCGCCGACATCGCAGCCGTCATCGGCAGAGAAGACATTCGCGAGGGTCGCTTCGATATTTCCCTCGCCGACCTTCTTGCCGTCGGTATAGAGCGTAACGTTGCCGCCCTTGCCCAAGCCGCCGCCGGCGTAGGCAAACTCCATCCGCACCTGGTGCTCGCCGGCAGGGATCGGAGTAGTCGCTTCGATCATGAAGTGCTTGAAGCCACCCCAGTTGTAGCAGTACTTGAGTTTGCCGCTCTTGGCGTAGAGGCTCCAGCCGCCGATGTTCGCGCCCTGGGCAATGATTACGCCCTCGGCCCCCTTCTCCGGCACCACGATCTCGGCTGTGATGGAGTGCGATTTGTTCTTGATGCTCAGGACGCAGTTCTCGGACAGATGCCCCATACCGCCGAAGAGGACCTGAGTCTTCCCTTCGATGAGCACAGGACGGCCGGCGAGGTCGGGGTTGACTCGCTCGAGCAGCCGATCGTCGATCGGCAGCACGTTGTAGCGCGTCGCTTCGATCAGCCAGAGGCGCTGCAGCTCGTGGAGCTTCTCCGGCATTTCCCTGGCGAGATTCTTCGACTGACTCCAGTCCTTGTTGGTGTCGTAGAGCTCCCACACGTCATCGTCGAGGGCCGGGGGCTTTTCCTTCGACCAGGGATAGGTGTGCCTCGTCACCGCGGTCCAACCCTGGTGGTAGATGCCGCGGTTGCCGAACATCTCGAAGTACTGCGTCTCGTGTCGCTCCGCCGCCTTCGCGTCATTGAAGGCGTACAGCATGCTGACGCCTTCGATCGGAGACTGCGCCTGACCGTCCACCGAGAGCGGTTCGGGAATGCCGGCCGCTTCGAGAATCGTCGGCGCCACGTCGATGACGTGACTGAACTGCGATCGCAGCTCGCCCCTGGCCTTGATGCCCTTCGGCCAGTGGACGATGGTGCCGTTGCGGGTGCCGCCCCAGTGCGAGGCGACCTGCTTGGTCCACTGGTAGGGCGTGTTCATCGCGTGCGCCCAGCCGACGGCGTAGTGGTTGTACGACTCCGGTCCGCCGAGCTTGTCGATCCGCGCCGTGAGGTATTCGGGCGTCTCGAGCGCCTGCAGGCCGTTGAAGTAGCTCATCTCGTTGTAGCAGCCGTTCAGCGACCCTTCGGCGGAGGCGCCGTTGTCGCCGATGATGTAGTAGACGAGCGTGTCGTCGGCGATGCCCAGGCTCTTCAATGAGTCGAGCAACCGGCCGACATGGTGATCGGTGTACTCCATGAAGCCGGCGTACACCTCCATCTCGCGGCGCAGGACCGGCTTGAACCCGTCTGGCATCTCGTCCCAGCTCGGGATCTCCTTGTGCCGTGCCGTGAGCTGCGCAGTCAGCCGGGATGACCCCCAGCTTCTTCTGGCGAGCGAAGGTGTCTTCACGCAGCGCATCCCAGCCCTTGTCGAACTTGCCCTTGTACTTGTCGGCCCATTCCTTCGGCACGTGGTGCGGGGCGTGCGTGGCGCCAGGCGCAAAGTAGACGAAGAACGGCTTGTCCGGGGCGAGACTCTTCTGCTGCCCGATCCAGCCGATCGCCTTATCGGTCATGTCTTCGACCAGGTGGTAGCCTTCCTCGGGCGTCTTCTCCGGCTCGACCGGCGTAGTCCCCTCGTAGAGCGTTGGGTACCACTGGTTGGCCTCGCCGCCGATGAATCCGTAGAAGTACTCGAAGCCGCCGCCGCCGGTCGGCCAGGCGTCAAACGGTCCCGCCGGGCTGGTCTCCCAGACCGGCACTTCATGGCACTTGCCGAACTGCGCGGTGGAGTAGCCATTCAGCTTCAGGGTCTTCGCCAGCGGCGACATGGTGTTGGGCAGCACCGAGTTGTAGCCCGGTGCGCCCGTCGCAATCTCGGTGATGCCGCCCATGCCGACGGAGTGGTGGTTGCGGCCGGTCAGCAACGCCTGGCGCGTGGGCGAGCACAGCGCGGTCGTATGAAAGCGGCTGAACTTCAGCCCACCCGCCGCCAGTTTCTCCGCCGTCGGTGTCTGACAGGGCCCGCCAAAGGCACTGGTCGCGCCGAAGCCGACATCGTCGATGAGGACAATCAGCACGTTGGGGGCGCCCTTGGGTGGGCGCAATCGCTCGATCGGAGGGAACTTCGAGGCCGGATCCTTCGCATCGAAGGTAATTAAGCCCTTCTTCCCTGTGTTCGGCATCGGCAAATGAGAACGATGTTTCTGGTCCTGTAGGCTCATACTGCATCTCCTGCTTGGATCCTCGCGTCTACTGCCGTGCCATCGCGACCTTGAATCGCTCCTCTGGCGAGACCATGTGATCGTGATCGTCCTTCTCGAGGTCGATCTGCACCCAGTTCACTTCGCCGCTGAACTCGTTGCCGGTCGGCCCGTAGTCGGGCGACACTGGCGAACCGGTCTCCTTGCCGACGTCGCACGTCTCGTCGGCGGAGAACGCCATCGGCACGGTCCGCTCGATGCGACCCTGGCCGACTGATTTGCCGTCGACGTAGAGCGTCACGCCGCCGCCCTTGGCGATACCGCCGCCGTCATACTTGAACTCCAGCCGCACTTGGTGATTCCCGGCCGGGATCGGCTGGGTCGCCTCGACGAACGACACGTCGACGCCGAAGAAGTTGTAGCAGTACTTGAGCTTGCCGCCCTTGGCGTAGAGGCTCCAGCCGTTGACGCTGCCGCCCTGGGCGATGATGACGCCCTCGGCGCCGGACTTCGGCACGTCCACATCGGCTGTGATCGCGTACGACCTGTTCTTGATCGACACGATCGAGTTCTCGCTGAGCCGACCCATGCCGCCGAAAAGGATCTGGGTCTTGCCTTTGATCAACTGTGGGCGGCCGGCGAGGTCCGGGTTGAAACGCTCGAAGGTCCGATCGTCGAGCGGCAGCGCGCTGTACTTGCCGGCCTCGATGATGAAGAGACGCTGCAGCTCGGCGAGCTTCTTCGGGTTCTCCTTCGCCAGGTCCTTCGACTGTGTCCAGTCGGTATTCGTGTCGTACAGCTCCCACACGTCGTCGTCGAATGCGCGCTTGTAGGCCCCGAGCCAGGGCACGCCGTGCCGCGTCACCGCCGTCCAGCCCTGGTGGTAGATGCCGCGGTTGCAGAACATCTCGAAGTACTGCGTCTCGTGCCGCTCGGACGCCTGGGCGTCGTTGAACGCGTAGAGCATGCTGAAGCCTTCGATCGGCGCCTGCTGCACGCTGTTGACGACGGTCGGATGCGGCAGGCCGGCGGCTTCGAGGATCGTCGGCGAGACGTCGATCACGTGATGGAACTGGCTGCGCACCTCGCCCTTGGCCTTGACCCCGTTGGGCCAGTGCACGATTGTGCCGTTGCGCGTGCCGCCCCAGTGTGACGCCACCTGCTTGGTCCACTGGTAGGGCGTATCCATCGCGTGCGCCCAGCCAACCGCGTAGTGGTTGTAGGCTTCCGTCCCGCCGAAGAGATCGATCTTCGACGCGAGGAACTCGGGCGTTTCAATGTCCGGCATGCCGTTCAGCGTCGCCATCTCGTTGAAGCAGCCATTCGGCGTGCCCTCGGCCGACGCGCCGTTGTCGCCGATGATCAAGTAGATCAGCGTGTCGTCGAGGATTTCCAGATCCTTGAGCGTGTCGACGAGCCGGCCGAGATGGTGGTCGGTGTGTTCGAGGAATGCGGCATAGACCTCCATCTCGCGGGCGAAGATCGGCCGCATGTTCTGCGGCGTCTCGTCCCACGCCGGGATCTCGGCCGGCCGCGCGGTCAGCAACGCGTCGGCGGGAATCACGCCGAGCTTCTTCTGGCGCGCAAAAATCTCTTCACGCAGCTTGTCCCAGCCCTGATCGAACTTGCCCTTGTACTTGTCGATCCAACCTTGTGGCACGTGATGCGGCGCGTGGCAGGCACCTGGCGCGAAGTACATGAAGAACGGCTTGTCGGGCATCAGCGCCTTCTGCTGGCGCGTCCACTTGATCGCCTTGTTCGTCATGTCTTCGGTGAAGTGATAGCCCTCTTCGGGCGTCTTCTCCGGCTCGATCGGGATCGTGCCTTCGTAGATCGCCGGGTACCACTGATTGGTTTCCCCGCCGATGAAGCCGTAGAAGTACTCAAAACCGCCGCCGCCCGTCGGCCACTGATCGAATGGGCCCATCGGGCTCGTTTCCCAGACCGGCACTTCATGGCACTTGCCGAACTGCGCCGTCGAGTAGCCATTGAGCTTGAGGGTCATCGCCAGCGGCGCCTTGTTCTTCGGCAGCACCGATGAGTAGCCTGGAGCAGCGGTCGCGATCTCGCAGATGCCACCCATATTGACGGAGTGATGGTTCCGACCGGTCAGCAACGCCTGTCGCGTCGGCGAACACAAGGCGGTCGTGTGAAAGCGGTTGAACTTGAGGCCGTTCTTGGCGAGGCGCTCGGCAGTCGGCGTATTGATCACGCCGCCAAACGCGCTCGACGCCGCGAAGCCGACGTCGTCGAGCAGCACGATCAGGACATTGGGTGCCCCCTTCGGCGGCCGCAACGGTATGATTGGTGGGAACTTCGTGTCCGGATCCTTCGCGTCGTACGTGGTCACTCCCACGTGCTGCTTGTCAGGAATTGGAAGAATCGACCGTTGAATCGTGTCCTGCGAGCTCATTCCTGTTTCTCCTTGTCCGATAAGGCATCTGGCAACGTTGGTCGCGCCGGCACTGTGTGGTTTAGACGTCACCGGCAAAACGTTCAGTCTTGGGTCCCTCCGCGTTCCGGACCGCCGAGCGCCGCGCTGACGTACCTGTGGCCCTCGAGCGCGGCCCGAACGGCTGCCACGAGTTCGTCCCCGGCCGCATCTTTCAGCACGTAGCCCAAGGCTCCGGCTGCCAGGCCGAGTTCAGCCAGGATTGATTCGGAAGGCACCGCTACTGAGGGGTCAGTCCAATGTCAGCCGACGGTCGAGCGCAGATCGGACGTGTTCGGCAGTGGAGTACCGGCACAGAGTTTCCATCATTTCGTATTAGTGGCCGCGGTTTCAAGTGCGATGGCGATCAGAAGTAAAGGTGTACACGCTTCGACACGAATAGCAGGCCCCGCTACTTCACCTCGACGATGTCGTTGGGCTTCCAGGTCTTGTCGAAAAAGGGTTCGAGCGGCCCGTAGAAGCGGAACAGCGTGAACCAGCCTTTGCCGGGTGAGGTCTGGATCCAGTTCTTGGCGTGGCTCCCGGCACCCGTCGGCGCGTCGGGCCCGAAGTCGATATCGATGGAGCCATCGGGATTCGCGACGGGACCGGTGTAGGTGCTCACTGACGGGAACGCCTGGCCGCTGCGCAGGATCGAGCGGCTGTCGGCGTCGTAGGCCACGACCGACCAGAAGTTCTTCGCGGGGATGTTCGCCGGGATGTGCAGACGATAGCAATTGCCGCCATCGAGGAAGGCGCCGCTCGCGTCGCGTGGCGTCCACAGATACTGCGACCCGGTGCCGACATGTTTCTCGACCATCGCCGGCGACATGCCAATCGCGATGTAGGCGAAGCTCGAGCGACGGTCGGTGTTGACATAGCCTTGCGAGTCCCAGCTGGCCGAACCGCCGATGAACGCCCACTCCCAGACGCGATCGGAGTAGACGAGCCGCGCCGGGTCATTCGAATCGAAGCTGTTGGTGCGCGCGATCGCCGCCGCAAATCGCGCGGCGTTATCGAGGAGCGCCTTGCGGGTGGCATCGGGCGTGAACGGCTTGCCTTTCTCGATGCCGATCGCGGCGAGCTGGAAGCGCTCGTGCGACGGGATCGTGTCCTGCGGCTCACGGTCGATCATCCAGGCCAGATCGGCGAAGTACTGGCCAGAGTCTGAAAAGATGGTGTCGATTTCCTTGTGCGAGCCATTGACGAAGGTCGTCCCCGGCGGGGTGGCGGCTTGCCTCAGGGGATAGACTTTCGTCGTCTTCATCAGCGCCACCGCCGCCGCGGGTCCACCGCCCGACTGAAAGCCGCGCACACCGAACACCACGCTGTAGGTGTGCGACTTGGCAGCCATGTAGCCATCGGGGACCGCGCCGTCATGATCCGGCGGCAGGAGCAGGAACTTGCCGCCCTTGCCCTTGTCGCGGCCGGTCGCCCCGATGCCCATGATCTCGCGCTGCCATAGGTCCGAGATACCGCCGAGAAGTCCAGCTGGCGCCTCGATTACGACCGGACCGTCGCGCTTGAGGTCGATCGCGCTGAGGCCGTAGACGGTTTCGCAGTTGCCGGTGAGCAGGAGCGTTGCGCCGTCCATGAGGTTTTCCCACAGGACGATCTGATTCGGCGTTTTCGCTCCGGCGTCGGAGACGCCTTTCCAGACCCGATACCATGAGACGCCGTGCATCTGCACGAGGTACGCCTCGACCGCGCGATTGAAGGCGAGCGCCTCCCGGAGTTGTTTCGCGGCGTCTCCTGCTGGGTAGCTGCCTTTGAACTCGAAAGTGCCAAGACGCGTTTTGACGGCCTCGCTGCCGAACCATCCGTGGTCAGCCGCGGCGGCCGATTTTGCGATCGTTGCTTCTGATGCCATGAGTACACCTCTAACTGAGTCAACCGGCCGCCTGCGCCCGTGCGAGCGGCACCGCGGCTTCAAGCCGAGTCCCGGCGCCAACGGCAGAGCGAATCGTGAGCGTACCGCCGACCGGCTCCAGCCGCTCGCGCATGCTGAGCAGCCCGAGACCGGCGTGGCCATTGGCGTTGATGTCGAATCCCACGCCTTGATCGGCGACGACGAGTACGAGCCCGTCCGCTGCCGGGCCCAGTTGCACAGAGACCTCGCGTGCCGCGCTGTGTTTGATCGCGTTGCGCAGGCCCTCCTGGGCGATGCGGAACAGGCACAGCGCGACCTCGCGCGGAAGCCCGGCCGGCACTCCCTGGTGGGAAAAGTCGATCGTAATCTGGTGTTGCGACGCCAGTTCACGCCGCAGGCCTTCGATGGCTGCGACGAGACCAATCAGCTCGAGCTTGGGTGGGTGCAACTGGTGCGAGAGATCGTGAACGCTGGAAGCAATCCCGGCCGCGCGCTCCGAGGCGTCGTGGGCGCGCTTCAGGGCGTCAGCGCGAGCCGACTGGACGGAGTCGCCCAACTGTTCGAGCTCGATCGACAGCAGCGCCAGCTGCTGGCCGACATCGTCGTGCAGTTCACGCGCGATGCGCGTCCGCTCGGCTTCCTGCGCAGAGATCAGCCGGCGTGCGAGATCGCGGATCCGGGCGTAGCTGCTGCGAAGCTCCGCCTCGCTCTTGCGGACGCCCTCTTCGGCCTGACGCCGTTGTCGCCGATGGACGAGCAGGCCAGCAATCAGCATCGTCTGGACGAGCAGTACCGAGAGTGCGCCAATGATGTAGAGCCTGTAACGCTCCCAGGTGGTCGGCTCACGAAACTTGATAGTCGTTCCGGCCGGGATGCGAGCCTGGCTGATGTTCCAGCGACGGAGCTGCCGCCAGTCGACCTGGTCCACGTTCGGATCGATCTCGGTTGTCGGGATACTGTCGGCGCTCTCGCCGCGGAGCACGCGCAGCGCCTGCTGGGCGACGAGTTGAGCGGGACGCTCTAGGCTGATCAGGCTGCCGCCGACGATCCCGTGGTCCAGCCACAGTTCGACAAAAGACGTAGAGCGGGGCATTCGCGGCCGCGGCGACACGGTCGAGCGTCTCGAGCGGAGGATAGTTTCTCCCGGCGCCGTCCTGCGTGACCAACAAATAATAGACGAACGACTGCGGTGGCAGGGTGGCCAGTTCTGCTCGAGGTCGGCCATCGGTAATCCGGATCAGATAGTTGAACGTCACCCTCTTCCCGTAACGCTCGGATTGTGTCCGTGCACGCGGTCCTCGTAGAACCTGTCGTTGACAGATGCGCCGCTGACCACAAAGACATTGGTGGCGTCGGGCTGAAGCTTCGTCGCGAGTGCAATCGTGCCGGCCAGGTCAGGCGGCCAGGAACACACCGGTCGAGTTCGTGGCTCGGCGTGTGCCCGGGGCTGCACCAGGGACACAATCGGCGTGTCAGGAAACAGGTCTCCCGGTTCTTTTCGACGAATGTCAGGCACGTCTCATGACCGCGATTACCAGATCGAATGTCGTCCCTGGTACTTGTGGGCGAGGAACTCGCGCAACGCCACCTGATAGTCGTCGTCGGGAAAGCGTGCGACATCGATGACTCGCTGTAGTAGTCGAGGCGTCCAGAAAGACCGCCACCGATGATCCGCTGCAAGGTCGCGGTCGAGGCGAGCGGAACTGGCGCATCGTTTCCTCAGCGCGTTGAACACGAGCACCCGTTTCTGCGCGCTGGCCTGAGCGAATGCCGAATCCGCAAGGATGAGGGGCGCGCAAACAAGTGCGAGCCAGACGAGGGGAATCTTCACACCGTCTCCGTCACGTCGTGTTGAAGCGCGGGTGCCATCATAGCGCCCGATGGCGCGCGGCCACGCGCGAATCATCAACGCGGCACGTTCCACGACATGTCGTGGGAGCACATGAGTTATTTCCTGTGTTTAGACGGGTTTGCACGCTGCAGCGTTTCCGTTTCCGCATAGTGCTTGCAGCCGGAATGCCACAGATTAGAGGGTGCCATGGAGGAACTCGTCGACCAGTTTGCTCGCGTCGCAGGATCGTTCGTCGAGGCCGTAGCGGTGCTCACTGTCGTACGGATCTGGGTCCACCCGCAAATCGCGCAGTCGTGATGAGCGCCAACGAGCTCCATAGACTCTGCACGATTGGACTGCTTCTGCTCGCGACCGCGCCCGCGACCGTCGGCGCGCAGCCGCCGACCTTGTCGTCGCAGGAGCCCGCCGCGCAGAAACCGCCACCGGGCTCACAAAGTGGCAAGCCCGACGCGCGCGAACTGGCCAACCAGGTCAACAATCCTGCAGCGCCTGTCACCCTGCTGCAGTTTCGCAACTTGCTCTTTCCGTCGGTGGAAGGTACCGACGGGGTTACCAATGCGCTTGAGATTCAACCGGTCTTGCCGATTGGTCCGTTCGCGTCATTCCGTTACCTGCAGCTCGTCAAGATCACTCTGCCGTTCCCGTCGCTGCCGTCGCCCGTCAGCGCTGCGGGCGTCGGCGACCTGCAGGTCTTCGATGTGTTCGTCTTCAAGGCATCCTGGGGACAGTGGGGCGTTGGACCAGCGCTGGTTTTTCCGACGGCATCTGAGCAGGCGCTCGGTGACGGCAAGTGGCAGGCCGGCCCGGCCGCGGCGCTCATGTACACCCGTATCAAGAATCTGATGCTCGGCGCCTTGTTTCAGAACCCGATGTCGTTTGCCGGCGACTCGGATCGGCCAGGCGTCAACGGCCTGATCATCACGCCGACGCTGACCTACAACCTCGAGGATGGCTGGTTTGCCGGCCTGAGCGACTACGAGTGGGAGTGGGACTGGAAGCACGGGGGGGCCGCGACCTTTGTTCTGGGCGCACAGGTCGGCAGGGTGTTTCACGTCGGCCACCAGGCGTTCAGCGCCTCAATCGAAGTGGGAGGCGCGGTGGCCAAGCCGTCGACGGCGCCGAGTCCGGGTTGGATCATCGGGTTCGAGTTCTCCCCGATTTTCAAGGGTCACATCAAGTGATACCGAGGTTGCCGAATCTGCATAGTAGCCGGTGGTGCCGCTCGATAGCATCACGCCAACGAGCGCGCCATGTTCACCGCTTGGCACAACCACCGCCAGACCAGGAACGACACAGCCTTACGAAGAACTTTCGTCGAGACGTTCATTGAGCGTGTCGATTCGATTCTTGGAGTGGAGGTGCTGCTGATCACGCTGCAGCGTTATCGAAACATGTCGAGCGAGGAACCCGAAACACGAGAAGGAGCATAGGAAGAGCCATGGCTACAAAAAAACCCAACATCCTGATCCTCTGGGGAGACGACATCGGCATCTGGAATCTCAGCCACTTCAGCCGCGGCCAGATGGGCTATCGCACGCCTAACATTGACCGTGTCGCCAAGGAAGGGGTGACCTTCACCGATTACTACTCCCAGCAGAGCTGCACCGCCGGCCGCGCCTGTTTCATTGCCGGCCAGAATCCGATCCGCACGGGCCTGACCAAGGTCGGGATGCCCGGCGCCACCGTCGGCCTCCATAAGGAAGACCCGACCATCGCCGAAATGCTCAAGCCGCTCGGCTACGCCACCGGTCAGTTCGGCAAGAACCATCTCGGCGATCGGAATGAATACCTGCCGACGGTGCACGGGTTCGACGAGTTTTTCGGCAACCTCTATCACCTGAACGCGGAAGAAGAACCGGAACTGCCTGACTATCCCAAGGATCCTGGTTTCAAGGAGAGATTTGGACCCAGAGGCGTGCTCCACTGCCTGGCCACCGACAAGGACGATCCGACCGTCGATCCACGATGGGGACGGGTGGGCAAACAGAAGGTCACAGACACCGGCCCGCTCACAAAGAAACGGATGGAAACCGTCGACGAAGAGATCACTGCTCGGGCGATCGCGTGGATGGAGGCGCAGGCCAAAGCGGACAAGCCGTTCTTCCTCTGGTACAACGCCACGGCAATGCACTTCCGCACCCACGTCGCCGAGAAGAATCTCGGCAAGAGCGGGCAGGATCCCTACAGCGATCGCATGGTCGTCCACGACGAGCAGATCGGCCAGATACTCGCCAAGCTCGACGAGCTGGGGATCGCCGACAACACCATCGTCCAGTACTCGACCGACAACGGCCCGGAGAACGACACCTGGCCGGACGGCGCCAACACCCCGTTCCGCGGCCAGAAGGACTCGAACTGGGAAGGCGGCTGGCGTGTGCCGTGCTTCATGCGCTGGCCCGGCGTGATCAAGCCAGGTTTGGAGTTGAACGGCATCGTCTCGCACATCGACATGTTCCCGACCTTGCTGGCGGCCGCCGGCAACCCGGACGTGACCAAGCAACTCCTGGACGGCACCACGGTCGGTGGCCAGAAGTTCAACGTCCATCTCGACGGCTACAACATGATTCCCTACCTCAAGGGCGAGGCGAAGGAGAGCCCGAGAAACGCTCTCATGTACTTCAGCGATGACGGCGAGGTCATCGCGGTCCGGGTGGGCGACTACAAGTTCAACCTGGCAGTCCAACGCGCCCATACGATGCAACTGTGGGCGGAACCGTTCGTGAAGTTGCGCGTGCCGCACATCGTGAGCCTCCGTCGCGATCCGTTCGAGCGCGCTGATTTCAACTCGAATACCTACTGGGACTGGATGGTCGATCACGTGCCCCAGATGTACCTGATGCAGGCCGTGGTGGCGAGCGAGATCGAGAACTTCGTCAAGTTCCCACCGCGCCAGAAGCCGGCATCGTTCAACCTGGACTCGGTGCTGCAGCAGGCGCAGAGCCACAAGTAGCCCAGGGCTCGACAGCATTCCCCGGCGGACCATGGGGTTCGCCGGGGGACGCGCACACCTCATCGCGTGAAGAAACTATGAAGGCTCCTGAGTCATGGGGGACAACGCCGTCGAACGGCGGTTACGTGAGCTCATTGGCCACCTGCTCGCTTCGCAGGAGGAGGAGCGGCGCCGGCTGGCGTGCGCGCTTCACGACGACTTCAGCCAGGAGCTGGCGCTCCTGACCATCGATCTCGAGCAGCTCCGCCTGCAGCCCCCTTCGTCGCCGACAGAGCTGAAGTCGAGACTCCAGGAATTGTCGGAGCGGACAAACGGCATCTCGAGCCGTGTCTACCGACTGTCACATCAACTGCGTCCGGCAAAGCTGGAAGCGCTAGGCCTCTTCGCCACGCTGCAGAGCTATTGCGAGGAGGTGTCGGAACGGTACAACGTCAGTGTGACGTTCGAAGCCCACGGCCGAACCAACGCCATTCCGATGGCCGTGGCTCTCTGCGTCTACCGCGTCACGCAGGAAGCCCTGGACAACGTCGTCCAGCACAGCGGCGCGACCGAGGCGCAGGTGCGCCTGGTCGCCGACGATCGACAGCTGTCCCTGAGCATCGAGGACGATGGTGTCGGTTTCGAGTCGGAGGGCGCAGGGCACGAACGCCTTGGCTTGGCCAGCATGCACGAACGGCTTTGCGCCGTCGGGGGCGACCTGCGCATCGAGTCGACCGTGTCGGGCGGCTGGCGGCTCGAAATCCGGATACCTCTTGGTGTCGACGTTGCACCGGAGAGGAAGTCCTGAACGCCTCCTCCCACCTGTCAGTTCTGCCAGAGGGCGTCCGGCAGTCTTTGTCGGGGAATCTGTAGGTCCTTCCAGTTCCGCGGCGGGCCATCACCCGATATCGTTCGCCGCATGCCTTCACATCGAGACGGTAGTTTCTTGTCCTCTCGATTTCGGGTCGTGAGCGACGCCGAAAAAGTATTACGGGGCCACCTCGACGACCCGATCACGATCGCGGCCTTGAGTCAGACGGTCGGCGTCAGCGAGCGGACGCTGCGCAACGCCTTCGCCGATGTCCACCGGGAGAGCCCGAAGCGCTATTTCCTGAACCAGCGGCTGCAGAGCGCCCGGCAGGCGCTCTGCGATGCCGGCAGCAAGGCGGCCACCGTCACCGCGGTTGCGACCGATTACGGTTTCTACGAGCTCGGTCGCTTTGCGCTGCAGTACCGGACGCTCTTCGGGGAATCCCCGTCGGAGACGCTGCGGCGACATCGGATGTCGTCACCGCTGTCGCGTGCGGTCTGACGAGACTGGCATCACGCCGCGAGTGATGTGAGAATGGGCCGGGCATGTCGAAGCCACGCGTCATTCTCGCGGACGACCACACGCTGCTGGTAGAGGCGTTTGCCAAGCTGCTGGAGCCGGAGTGCGAGATCGTGGGCCACGTCGGCGATGGCATCGCCTTGCTCGACGCGGCGTCGCGATTGAAGCCGGACGTCGTCGTCCTGGACGTCGCGATGCCGCTCCTCAACGGGCTCGACGCCGGGCGTCAGTTGAAGCAGCGGATGCCCGACGTCCGCCTCGTCTACGTCACCATGAACGAGGATCCAGACGTGGCGGCTGAGGCCTTCCGGATCGGCGCGTCAGGATACCTGCTGAAACGTTCGGCGGCCTCCGAGCTGCTCCTGGCGATTCGCGAAGTGATGCAGCGCCGTCACTACGTCACCCCGTTTGTCACCAAGGAACTGGTCGGCTCGTTCATCAACCACATCGAGCAGGGCGCCACCGGCCGCACCCTGACGCCTCGCCAGCGCGAGGTGCTGCAGCTGCTGGCCGAGGGCCGCTCGATGAAGGAAGCCGCGAGCATCCTCAACGTCTCTGCGCGCACGATCGCCTTCCACAAATACCGGATGATGGAACAGCTCAATATCAAGACCACGGCCGAACTGGTGCAGTTCGCCGTCCGCGAACATCTCGTCTGAGTCGTTTCCGGCACACGCGATCGCCCGGTCCCGCGCCGCTGCCAGTGCCGAACTGGTAGTTTTGCGCGTCGACAGATGAGCATTGCGGCGTTAAGGTTTGCTTGGACCCGATGCCCCCCTTCGGCGATCTCGACACCGCGATTCCAAACGATTCCTCGAACGGCTCCGGCCGCGCGCGTCCGGTTCGGGTTCTGCTCGCCGACGATCATCAGCCGATGCTCGATCGGGTCGCGGCACTCGTCTCCGGCGAGTTCACCGTCGTCGCCGCCGTCAACGATGGTGGCGAAGCGGTCAGTGCTGCAGCGCGCCTGCAGCCCGATGTGCTCGTCCTCGACATCTCGATGCCGGATGTCAACGGACTCGAGGCCGCTGTCCGCGCCAAGGAGGCGGGTTCGACTGCTGCGGTCGTCTTTCTGACCGTGCACCACGAGCCTGAGTTCCTGGAAGCGGCCTGGGCGGCCGGGGCTCTGGGCTACGTGCGCAAGTCACATCTCGCCTCGGACTTGATTCCGGCGATCCGCGCAGCGGTGGACGGCCGACGGTTCGTCTCGGCGTCGCTCGACGCTGGTACCGGCTCGTAATCGCACCTCACCTCCACTCGATTGCCGTTTCCGCATAGCTGCTGCAACCCCCGATCGAGGAGAGTGCATGTTCGCCCCCCGGCACAGCGAACCAGGAGCAATGGCGCGTGGCAGCTCGACAACACCTGACGACGATCGGCGCAGCGGTCGTCGCGCTCCTGATCCCTTGCGCCGCGCACGCGCAAACCGACCTGCAACTCTGGGGGAACTTCTACTTCGACTGGATCAAAGATCATCGCATCACCATGGGCGTCGACGCCGAGCCCAAGGTGCTCGTGTCGAAGCCTTCAGGGGATCCAGAGTGGGCCACGCTCGACATCACGCCGTCTTTTGAATACAGCCGCGGCGAATGGTTCGACATGATCGGCGAATTGTTGGTCGCTTATACCAAGCAAAACAACGACCTCAATACCACCGAGGTGTCTCCTCGGATTGGCTTCCGTTTCCACTTCCTGTCGAATCTGCGCGACGATCTCGAAAAGGAACATCGGCCGAAGCGCCGGCTGGTCCTGCGCGATCTGGTTCGTCTCGAATGGCGCAACCTGTACTACTCGACCGACAAGCCCGACTCGTCGACGCTCCGGCTCCGCAATCGCTTCGAAACACAGTGGCCACTCAACCGCCACAACATCAACGACAACGGCGCGGCGTCCCTGGCGGCCGACTGGGAGTGGTTCATTCCGGCGGATGAGCCGGCTGAACGGTACGCCAACAGTCAGCGCATCCGCACCGGCATCTCCTATCGACACAACTTCGCGTGGCGCTTCGAGGCGCTGTATGTCTGGAACCGTACGCGTAACACGATTGACGAGCCGTTTACCACGAGCTATCACGCCATCGACCTGACGATGAAGCGCGTCTGGTAGGCCGACGCTCCGAGACCCCACGCCGACGCCTCAACTGCAAACGAATCGCGCCTGGTTCCCGTCTAAGCCTGAACGAGACACTTGACACGTTCAGGAGCACACGTTGGGGAACCTCATCGGCGAACTTCGCTATGCGCTACGGCAGTTCTGGGTCGCGCGCATTTTCACCATTACGGCGGTCTTGACGCTCGCCCTCGGAATTGGCGGCACCACAGCCATTTTCACGCTCATCCACGCCGTCATGCTGCGGTCGCTGCCGGTCAGTGACCCCTCGCGCCTCTACCGCATCGGCGACGGCGATTCATGTTGTGTCCAGGGCGGTCCGCAGGATCGATGGGGCATGTTCTCGTTTCCACTTTACGAGCGGTTGAAGGCCGAGCTCCCGGAGTTTGAAGAGGTCACCGCATTCCAGGCCGCCGGACCTCGTCTGAGCGTGAGACGACAGAACGTTGAGTCGACTTCCAGGCCGCTGCGATCGCAGTACGTCGCCGGGACCTATTTCTCCACCCTCGGCGTCCGCGCGTTTGGCGGCCGCGTGTTCAACGCGACAGACGATGCGCCGGCGGCGCCGCCGGTGGCGGTGTTGAGCCACCATGTGTGGCAGGGCACGTACGGCGCCGACCCATCGATGGTCGGCGCGACGCTCGTCGTCGAAGGCCATCCATTCACCGTCGTCGGCGTGACCCCTCCGGGATTCTTCGGGGAAACGTTGCGCGGCGACCCGCCGGATCTGTGGATTCCGCTGCAGCAGGAGCCGCTCATCAACGGCGACACCTCAATCCTCCGTCAGCCGATCTCTGCGTGGTTGCGGGTGATCGGCCGGCTTCGGCCCGGCGCTACGACAGACGGCGTTGGGCCGCGGCTCACGGCGATACTGCGTCAGTGGATGCAGCACGACTCGGGCTATCCGGCGAACTGGATGCCCGATATCGTCCAGGCGCTGCAGCGGCAGGTGATCGCAGTGGTACCCGCGGGCGCCGGCGTCGGCATCATGAAGGAGCAGTACGGGAGGAGCCTGCAGATTCTCCTCGCGGTGTGCGGGCTGGTGCTACTGATTGCCTGCGCCAACGTCGCCAACCTGCTGCTCGCGCGAGCGGTAGCGCGGCGCGGCGAGACCGCGCTGCGACTGGCGATCGGCGCCTCGCGCCGTCAAATCGTGACGCAGGCGCTCGTCGAGAGCATTCTCCTCTCGGTCGCCGGCGGCGTCGTCGGGCTTGCCGTCGCGATCGGCACGGCACGACTGCTGTTGTCGCTGGCTTTTGCCGGGGCCGCGTTCGTGCCGATCGACACGTATCCGGAGCCAATGGTGCTCGGGTTCGCGTTTGCGCTGGCGCTCCTGACGGGAATCCTGTTTGGCGCCATGCCGGCGTGGTTTGCGACGCGCACAGATCCGATGGACGCGCTGCGCGGCGCCGGCCGCAGTACCGGCGATCACTCGTCGCTGACGCGCAAGGCGCTGCTCGTCGTTCAAGCCACGCTTGCCGTCGTGCTGGTCGCGGGCTCGATGATGCTGGCCCGCAGCCTCGGGAAACTCGAGCATCAGGACTTCGGCTATGAAGTTCAGGGTCGCGTGCTCGTGGCCCTGAACCGGCCGCCTGCCACCTACACCGCCGAAAAGCTCGCGGCACTCAATCGAGCCCTGGAGGAACGGCTCAACCGGCTCCCTAGTGTTCGCGGCGCTGGACTGGCCCTCTACAATCCGCTCACCGACAACTGGGGCGAACTCGTCCTGGTGGCTGGGCATCCGGCGCCGAAACCCGGCGAGCAGGCTGGCGCATCGTGGGATCGGGTCAGCGCCAACTACCTCCAACATCTCGGGGTCAAGCTGGTGCGCGGCCGTCATTTCAGCGCGGCCGACAACGAGTCGTCCGAGCACGTGGCGGTCGTGAACGAAGCGTTCGTTCGTCGATTCTTCAAGGACGGTGAAGATCCGCTCGACCAGCACTTCGGCCTGGACCTGCCGGAGTACGTCAACACCTACAGGATTGTGGGAATCGTCCGCGACGCGAAGTTCGCCGGCTTTCAGCTCGACCGGCCGGCCCGCCCGATGTTCTACGTCGCGCTCGCGCAGACCGTCGACTACGCCCATCCGATCATGAAACGTCTCGAGTTGGGGTCCCACTTTGTGCGTGGCCTTCTGCTCGTCACCGATCTGCCACCCGCCGCCCTCGAACCAGAAGTTCGGCGGGCGCTGGCGGCTGTCGATCGAAACTTGACGATCACCAGCGTCAGGACGCTGCGGCAGCAAGTGGATCGATCGTTCGATCAACAGCGCGCGGTAGCGAGCCTGGCGGGACTCTTCGGGATCGTCGCGCTGGTGCTCGCGGCGATCGGCCTCTACGGTGTGACGGCGTACACGGTCGCGCAGCGAACCAACGAGATCGGAATACGAATGGCCCTTGGCGCCGCTCGCGGCAACGTGGTCGGGATGGTGCTGCAGGGCGCGTTCCGCCGCGTGCTCGTCGGTTTGGCACTCGGCCTCCCGCTGGCGATCGGCGCTGGTTATCTACTATCGGCGCAGCTCTACGGAGTGCGGTTCTGGGATCCGCTGGCGCTCGGTGTCAGCGCGCTCTCGCTGGCTGCCTGCGCGTTCTTCGCGGCCGTCATACCAGCGCGTCGCGCGGCATCGATCTCGCCAATTCGCGCCCTCAGGACCAACTGAGTCGCCGGTCAGTCGTGAATCGATTGCCCAGCGAGCTCCCGATAGCGTCGCGGAGTAATCCCCAACAGCCGGACAAACGCGCGCCTCATCACGTCGACGCTGCCGAACCCGGCAGTCGAGGCGACGCGCTTCAGGCCTCCATCGGTACGTTCGAGGAGCCGCCGCGCCGCCTCGACGCGCATCTGAAGCACGTATTGGGACGGCGTGGTGCCAACCTCTCGAGTAAAGACACGCTCGAAGTTGCGCACGCTCATCGCCAATCGATCGGCGAGCTCATCGACCGATAGTCTCGCCTCGAGATGCTCGGCAATCCAGATCTGCAGCTCGCGGATCGACGCCATTTCGGACGCCTGTGAGGCGAGCGAGACGCTGACTTGCGGCTGTCCTCCCGGCCGCCGCAGAAACAGCACCAGCTCGCGCGCAGCCTCGTGGGCGAGCGCGGCGCCGCAGTCTTCTTCCACCCACGCGAGCGCCAGGTCAATGCCCGCTGAAATGCCAGCCGACGTGTAGACGTTCCCGTCCTTGACCCACAGAGGATCGTGTTCGACGCGGACCTCCGGATATCGAGCCGCCAGCTCGCGGCCGAACTTCCAGTGCGTGGTCGCCCGGCGTCCTTTCAGCAGTCCGGCCTCGGCGAGCAGAAAGACCCCGACACACACGGCTCCGAGCCGCCGCACCTCGGCAGCCATTCTGTTCAACCAGAGGGACAGCGCAGCGTCACGTACGGACCGAGTGCTCAAGCCGCAGACCAGGAGCACCGAGTCGCACAGGCCTTCCACGCGGCTGAAATGATGCCGGGCGACGAAGGTCAAGACGCCGCCCTCGCCCTCGACCGTCAGACCGTCCGAGCTCGTGACGACCTCAATCGTGTAGATGGACCTGCCAGCAAGACGATTGACCGAATTGAACACCTGGAGGGGCCCGACCAGATCGAGCTCATCGACCGGAGGCACGACGACGACGATGATGCGGCGGCTCGCGGGGTGGCGACGCAAGCTGGCGTTCTTCGACGTGGGGGCCATCTCGAGCCACTATGCCGGCGCGTTGCGGCGTTGCGCAAGCGGAACGAGGGCGATGGCGGATTTCGACGGATCTCTGTCGCAAATCGCCGTGCCCTCCTCCGCTAGGATGCCCGTCATGAAGCATCCGTGACTTGGCATTGGTGGCACGTTGCTCGTCGCTGGCATCATCTCGGAATCCCTGGCCGTGATGTTACGTTGATGGCCGGCCACGACCTGTCACACCTGGCGCAGATCACTCGCTACATTCAAGCCCTTCGGCAGCCGGACTAAAGCCACGGCTTACACGGACAACACGATCGGGGTCAGTAGCTTTTGCCGCAGCCGCGGACGCCAGCCATCCTTTCAATGGCTATGCACCGTCGCTTTCGGCCGGGATATGCTTCCGACCCATGTCAGCAGTTTCCACGGCCGACTCGATCCTGCGGGCCATCGGCGGCACGCCCCTTGTGCGTCTGCATCGTGTCACGCCGGCCGGCGGCGCCCACGTGCTCGTCAAACTGGAATCGGTGAACCCGACCGGTTCCTACAAGGATCGTATGGCGCTGGCCATGATCGAGGGCGCCGAAGCACGCGGCGTCCTGCGGCCAGGGATGCGCGTCGTGGAGTTCACGGGCGGCAGTACGGGTTCCTCGCTGGCTATGGTCTGCGCGGCCAAGGGGTACCGGTTTGTCGTGCTCTCCTCCGACGCCTTCGCCCGCGAGAAGTTGCTGACGATGGAGGCGTTTGGCGCGGAGCTGCGACTGGTGCCGAGCGACGGCGGAAAAGTGACGCCGGCCCTGTTTGACAGGTTCAAGGCGGAGATTGCCGTGCTGGCGAGTGAGCCGAACACCTTCTGGACCGATCAGTTCCACAACGAGGATGCCGTGCACGGCTACATGGGTATCGGCCGCGAACTGCTCGACCAGACTGGCGGAGCGATTGACGCGTTCTGCGGCGCGGTCGGTACCGGAGGCATGTTGCGTGGCGTGTCGCGCGCGCTGCGGGACGGAGGCTGTCACGCCCGAATCATTGCGCTCGAGCCTTTGTCCTCGCCCGCTCTGACGCAAGGGCACGGCGGCGCCCATCGGGTCGAGGGGATCGGTATTGGGACCGTGCCACCACATATGGCCGAGCAGCCGTACCACGAAGCGCGCGCCATCGACGAAGCCGACGCGCGGGACATGGCAAAGCGACTGGCGCGCGAGGAGGGCTTGCTCGTAGGCACATCCAGCGGCCTCAATATCGCGGCGGCCATTCGGATCGCTCGCGAACTGGGGCCGGGCAAAACGGTCGCGACCGTCGCCGTCGATACCGGCCTGAAGTACCTGGCGGGCGATCTGTTCCTGGCCTGAAACATCTTTGACGTCCGGCCGAATCAGCCCGCTGCAATCAGGCGCCGCAACTCCGTCAGATAGCGTGGCACGGCGACGAACGGATCTTCCTTCGCTTCGTATTCGAGCGCGACGTACCCACGATACCCGGCTGTCCGCAGGATGCCGATGACGCGGCCAAGGTCGGCCTCCTGGCGCTGTCCGTTCGGAGAGAACTCGGTTTTGATTTGTGCCACGACAGCGTAGGGCGCGAGCTTCGCGAGATCGCCGTAGGGATCGGCGCCCTGGAAGTTGCCGCTGTCCCAGTTGACGCCGAACCAATCGGACTTGACGGCCTTCACGATCGTCAGGAGCTCGTCGACGCGGGCCACGATGCCGCCGTGGTTCTCGAGGGCGAGGATGATGCCGCGCGTGCCGGCGTAGTCGCAGCACGCCTGGATGGCCTGGATACACCATTCGCGCGCCTGGGCCTCGGTCGTGCCCTTCTGAAGATCGCCGGCAAAGATCCGGATCGTCGGCGCGCCGAGTTCGACGGCCAGATCGACCCAATGCTTGACGTGCGCGATTTCTTTCTGGAGCTGAGGGCCTGGTGGATAGGTGAAGGTATTCCGCACCGCCGTGCCAGAGATGCCGAGGCCTAGCAGGAACGCGTGGCGGCGCAGACTCCGGCAGTACTCCGGGGTGGGTGATTCAGGAAAGTAGTAGGAGGTGGGCTCGACCGCGTCGAGGTCCCACGCCGCCGCGCGGTCGATGAAATCGTCGAGCGTCATCGACTTTTGCGGACCAGTCAGCACATTGCGGAACGAGTAGGCGGCCAGGCTCAGCTTCATCCGCGCCGCGCCGTGGCGCGCGATGGGTTCGATCGCCTGGACCGGTCGCGCCGATACGGACGCCGCCCCAGCGGCGGTCAGAGCCAGAAACGAACGGCGGGTCAGCATGATGCTCCTTTCTTCGAGGTCGGCCAGAGTAATCTTACGCCACGGAGTACACGGATCACACGGATCTGGTCGCCCTTACCGAGGTGAATCATGCTGGTGTGTGCACTGAGTTTCGCCGCGGCGCTGCTGGTGCCAGGCCAGTCCAAACCGGACACCGAGCCGCCGTTTTCTGCCGTCAGCGGTGCGTTCTTTGCCGTGTCTGTCCAGGATATCGGCGCCAGCACGAAGTGGTACACCGAGAAGCTCGGACTGCAGGTCATGCTGCAACCGCCCAGAGAGAAGAATGCCGCCGTGGTCGTTCTCGAGGGCGGCGGGCTCACAGTCGAACTGGTTCAGTTGGCCGCCGCCGCGGCTGACGCGCGGGAGGCTCAACTTACTCATGGCATCTTCAAGGCGGGTCTCGTCGTTGACGATCTCGACCGGACGCTCAATGCCCTGGAGGCTCGCGGTGTGCCGATCGCCATCGGCCCGTTTTCGGCCCGGGACAAGATCAGGGCGAACTTCCTGATCCGCGATAACGCTGGCAACCTCATTCAGTTCTTCGGACGTTGAAGCGGCCTGGCTCCAGGGCAGTATGATTCACCTGATCCTTCAGTCCACAACACCGTGAAAGTCAAACCTGCTTCGATACTCGCGCTGCAGCACCAGGTGTCGCAGCTCACCGTTGCCGTCAGCGGGATCAATTTCGCGGTGATGTGCCTGGTGTCGATGGTGCTCATTAGGCTGGCGATCCCCGCTAATCCCACGGAGCCGGGCACGTGGCTCGCCGACCCGGGAAACCAGCGCTCGGTCTATTTCGCGCTGCATCTGGTCCCGTTCATGGGCCTGTCGTTTCTCTGGTTCATGGCCGTACTGCGCCATCGGATCGGCACCGACGTTGGCCGGATCGAGTCGACGGTGTTTCTCGGAAGCGGGATGCTGTTTGTCGGGACGATCTTCGCGGCGGCCGCGATCTGCCGAGGGCTGATGGACACGGTTATCGCCGACGGATTCCACGCCTCGCGTGACACCTACACCATCGGGCGGAGCGTCACTTATACCATCGTGAACGTCTTCGCCATCAGGATGGGCGCGGCGTTCATCTTCGCGACGTCCGCCCTCGCGCGGCGCGCCGAGCTCCTGCCCAAATGGCTCACCTACCTCGGCTACGCAATCGGCTACGTGCTGCTGTTCGTCATCAAGGAATTCGCCTGGATTGAGCTGCTGTTTCCTGCATGGGTGCTCCTCGTGAGCTTGCACCTCCTGATCGCGGACCTCCGGCAGCGACGGTCTGTCGTAGCCTCTTGAAACCATTCTGCGTACCCCGACAGCGCTCACTGCCAAGGCAGCTCACCGCTGAGAGCGCCGAGCGCGCAGAGAAAACAAGTATGGCTCTGCTCCAGCCGAGTATTACCTCTCACTCCGACCGTGCGACGGACAGGACAATCGTGGCAAACTAGTCGACTGCGAACCGTCGAATCGCTGCGAGTGTTCGTCGGTAGTTCAGCTGTTTTGCGCGGGAGGTTTTATGAGTGTTGCTGTCTCGACCCTGCTCGGACGTCCCTTGTGGTTCGAATTGATGACGACCGACATGAAGGCCGCCGAGCCGTTCTACCGGACGGTCGTGGGCTGGAAGTCGGCGCCGTTCGAAGGCTCCCCTCAGCCTTACACCTTGTTCAATCGGAGCGGAGAGGTGGCGGTTGCCGGCCTCATGACGAAGCCGGACGAAGTGAAGGCGCCGCCGTTCTGGTCCATGTATGTCGGCGTGCCGAAACTCGATCCGGCCGCGGCCCACATCAAGACACTCGGCGGCAAAGAGTGTTCTCCAGTGATCGACGTGCCGACCATCGGCCGCATGCAGATGATGACCGACCCTCAGGGCGCCGCCTTCTACATCTACGAGCCGGCGAATACCAACCAGCAGCCGGAAGGCCCGGCGGAAGTCGGCGAGGTGTCGTGGATCGAGCTGATGACGACCGACGCCCCGGCGGCGCTGAAGTTCTACAGCGAGGTGTTCGGCTGGCAGCCGAGCGAGGCGATGGACATGGGGCCGATGGGCAAGTACCACATGTTCAACCGCCCGCACGGGATGATCGGCGGCATGATGAACAAGCCGCCCGAAATGGCGTCCGTTCCGCCCAATTGGCAGATTTACTTCCGTGTGCCGGACATCAACGCTGCGGTGGAACGCGTCAAAGCGAACGGCGGCCAGATTCTGAACGGGCCGATGGAAGTACCTGGCGGCGATTGGATCGTGAACGCCATGGATCCGCAGGGTGCCGCGTTCTCGCTTCACGCGAAGAAGGCGACCTAGCGTGTTCGCTCGGACGGCGCTGCGCGGTCACCGGGACCCGCAGCGTCGACGGGCGTTCGAACTGGACTCCCTCGACGCCAGTTGCTCAATCAGGAGATCCCAAAGACTTCGCTGGCCGTGCGGACGATGAGCGTCGTTCCCGCGACGGCCGGCGTCGCGAAGACCGGCGCGCCCATGGGATTTCTGCTCAGAAGCTCGAATCGTTCACCTGCAGCGACGACGAAGACGTCGCCATCCTCGCTCGACAGATAGACACGTCCCGCAGCGGCGATGGGCGAGGCGGAGAACCCGCCGGCGTCCGGCGCGACCCGCGCACGATACGCCATCGACCCGTCCGCTAATCGGTAGACGGAGAGCACGCCGGCGTTGCCACAGACATACACGAAGGCGCCGTGAACGAGGGGTGTCGGCAGGTAGGGCGAGGCGCGGTCGCTGACCCAGGCAATCGCGCTCCCGGAGCCGTCCGCGTTCGGCGTGATGTCGCCGGTGGCCGAGGGTCGCACCGCGAAGATCGGCCGATGACCACCGCCGCCGGCGACGAGCATCAGATCGCCGGCCGAGACAGGCGTGGGCACGCGATCGTAGGGGCCGTCGGTCGAGTTGTTCATGCGCCACAGCTCGCGCCCGTCGCGTGGGTCGTGGGCGCGGATCCATCGCGGCGAGTTGAGGACGACCTGCGTGGCGCCGAGCGGCGTGGACCAGACACCCGGCGTCGACCACGACAGGCCTTCCGAGCGCGCTACCCTCCAGCGTTCCTCGCCGTTGGCCAGCCCGTAGGCGGCGACGAAGCCACCGCGCTGCCAGTCGTTTTGGACCACGACCAGGTCGCCGACGATCACCGGCGAGCTTGCCGCATCGAGGCTCAAGTCCGGCTGCGCCGGCGCCATGTCTTTCCGCCACCGCAGGCGGCCCTCCATGTCGGTCACGAACAGCCCCTCGTTTCCAAGCACGAAAGCGATGTGCGTGCCGTCGGTCGCGGGTGTCGCGTTGGCATACGTGCCCTTGACGTGACGCGGTTGC
This sequence comes from uncultured Acidobacteriota bacterium, assembly GCA_963773005.1. Lineage (GTDB taxonomy): Bacteria > Acidobacteriota > Vicinamibacteria > Vicinamibacterales > 2-12-FULL-66-21 > DATBJJ01. The sequence continues at coordinate 1,179,764 of CAVYZR010000001.1, read as the reverse complement.
CGCGGCGTGCCCTTGTGCAGCACGCGCGTCCAGAGCTGGCGTCCGCTGGTCGCATCGAGGCAGTGCAGGCGCCACTCGTGCTCGATCGTGTCCTTCGCGAACACGACGCCTTCGACTTTGGTGTCGAGCACCGCGCCAGGCGACACGGCACTCAACACATACACGCGCTTCTCCCAGACGATCGGGCTCGCGTGCGACAGCCCGGCGATCCTGGTGCGCCAGCGGATGCCGGCCCCGCTGGCGGCGTTCCAGGAGGTGGCGAGCGTCGATTCAGCGATGCCGCTTGCGCGCTCACCACGGAACGCCGGCCAGTTCGCTTCGACTGAGACACCTGCCGAGAGGATCGCGACAATCACCAGTCGGTTGAACAGGAGTGTAGGAGGACGGAAGGACCTCAAGAAGGGCACATGCGAAGGCTAGCACCAGCCTTCATACTCGGCGAAAGTTTGGGATGAGCGAACTGCCGCCAGGGACTGATGGGCCAGAACAGGGAGGTCGAATGGTGTGCTCACCCTCACGACATCTGACTGAGGTAGGTCTCGACGGTACGTGGTCCGACGCCAAACTTATCCGCGGACGTTTTCCATCCCGGAAACCCGGTCGATTCTGTGGCCCGGTAGAGGCCGAGCGTCATCATTCTGGCCGCGACTTCATTGAAGGGGCGGATAACCGGCGGCAACAGGCGCAGGGCCGCCACCGGGATGTGCCGGCGTTTGCCCGTGGACTGCAGGCGCCGCTCGACGAGTGTCGCCAGATCGTTTTGCGACAGGTTCGACGGGCCGCCCGCGTCGACGGCTTCGTTGACGATCTCGGGGCGCGCGAGAATCTTTACCGCGAATTCCGCGACATCGTCGACGGCGATGTAGTTGGCGACGCTGGTGCCGTCGCCGAAGATCATGGCGACGCCTTTGTCGCGAATGCTCTTGGCGACGATCTGATCGATCCAGATGTCCATGAACGCGGTTGGCCGAAGCATGACGTGCGGCACGCCGCTGCGGCGGATCGCATCCTCGATGTACCACTTGATGCGAAAGATGTCGACCGGCGCGTCCTGCGCGACGCCGCGGTACGAGACGTAGATCAGGCGCCGCACGCCGGTGTTGCGCGCGGCGGCGCAGAGGTTCTGGTAACCGGAGAGATCGATACGGGATGGGCTGAGGGCCCCCTTGCCCATGTTGTTGTTTGCCGTCGTGACGATCTGCTCGACGCCGCGGCACGCGTCGGTGAGTTTGGGCACGTCGCGGAGATCGACCGCGGCGATCTCGGCCGCAGGTCCTAGCGAGGCGAGCGCGTCGCGGTTGCGAGCGAGCGCGCGGACCCTGGCGCCAGAGGCCATGAGTTGGCGAGCTATCGCCCCTCCGAGCTGACCAGTGGCGCCGACGACGAGCACTCGCGATTCGCTCATACTGACTCCCGCGGCCGCATGATATCGCGCCACGCCGGACACTGGTGCCACGGATCACACGGAGAACACGGATCGAGTTTATGAGATCGCTTCTAGTACTACTTTGTCACTTTCGTTAGTTCGCACGTCGGTCGGAGGCCTCTTGTACTTATCCGCTGAGTCGAGTACGCTGCGTGGTGGTGCCCGACCGCCGCGCGATCTCGCAGTTGCGTCGACTGATGACGTGGCTCGAGGTCTTCAAAGTGTGCTTCGGCCATCGCGCGCAGGTGCTCGCGTTGCGGCGCTACGTCCAGGGATTGCTCAGCGACAGCGGGCGCAAATCCATGGAAGCGATGCTGGCGCGCGTGACCGACCCGGGATCGTACCAAGCCTTCCAGCACTTCATCACCGATGCGCCGTGGAGTGCCGACGCGGTGTGGCGGCGGCTGCGCGCGGTCGTGCCGGAACGCGAAGGCCTGCTGATTTTCGATGGGACGAGTTTCCCCAAACAGGGCCCGCACTCGGTGGGCGTCGCGCGCCAGGACCGTGGCGCGCTGGGCAAGATCGCCAATTGCCAAGTGGCCGTCACCGCGGCGTTGTGGACGGGGGCCCGCGGCTATCTGCTCGGGGCGGCGCTGTATTTGCCGACGGCCTGGGTCACCGACGTCGCCCGCCGTCGGGCCCGGATTCCCGCCCCGGTCCGGTTTCAAGAAAAATGGCGCCAGGCGCTGACCCTGCTGCGACAGGTCCGGGCGAGCGGGTTCACCGTCACTGGGGTGCTGGCCGACGCGGAATTTGGCGACAATCGCGTGTTTCGCGGCCTGTTGCATCGACTGCGTCTGCCATACGCGCTGGGGATCTCGTCGCATCTCACGGTCTTTCTCGGCACCCCGCGCCTGCAGACGGGACGACCGGCGCCGCGCGGACGGCCGCGCAAACATCCGCCGTTGGCCAGGGGCGCCTCGGCGCGCCCGCTCGGCGAGGCCCTCGTGGCGGCCGGGGCCCGCTGGCGCCGCCTGCGCTGGCGGAATCGGCCCCACGCGCGGGCCTGGACGGTGGACTGCGTGGCGATCCGCGTCACGCCGGCCGTCGACTGCCGGCACCGGCGGCTCATGCCCGAAATCTGGCTCTTGGCCGAGCGCGATGTCGGCGACACGCCGCGCACCAAATACTATTTCGTCCATCTGCCCCCGACGGCGTCGTTGGGCCAGATCGTCCGCTTGGCGCATCACCGTTGGGCCATCGAGCAGCAATATCAAGACCTCAAGACCGAGCTCGGCCTCGATCATTTCGAGGGGCGCACGTTCGCCGGATGGCATCACCACGTCGTGCTCACCGCGATCGCGTACAACTTTCTCCAAGCCGAGCGACAGCGGGCCCGAGTCAGTCTGACGTTTCCCAGGGTGCGTGGCATCGTCCAGGAAATCTTCACCGCATACTTGTTTGCCCAGCGACCGCATTACCTCACCCGCATCGAGGCGCTGCGGTCCGTTCAACTCCGGATCTGACAAAGTAGTACTAGTCTTAGTCTAGAACCTATCTCATAAACCCGATCTGTGTTGTCCGTGTGATCCGTGGCACTAGTCTCATCCGGGGGACTTTGTCCCCCGGACCCCCTTACACGCTCGCTCGCGGGGACCCCGACGCCCCGCTCCGCTCGCGTGGCTCACTCGCTTCCGCTCGTTCGCGCTGTTTTATGAGACAGCTCGTAGTGGATGGGCCACGGATAACACGGATAACACGGATAACACGGCGCTCAATGGGATGGCTTGTAGAGCTATTCGACACCCATCCGTGTTGTCCGTGTAATTCCGTGGTTCTAGCCCGAAAAAGCCGGCCCGCACATGGTCTGATGCCATAATGTCGGCCGGCTCGCAGGGGTGAGCCCGGGTGCTTCTCGCCCTGCTGGCGCGTGAAGGAGATGCCATGAGAACTTCCTTGATTCTTGCCCTGGTCGGCGCCGTCCTACTTCCCCTGTCGCAAAGCTCCAATCCCGACGCCGAGGGATTCATCCGCAACTGGCTGGTGCTCGCGCCGATCGCCATCGACGGGGACCAGGGTGCGTCCGAGATCGACAAGGATTTTCTCAAGGGCGAAGCCGCGATCAAGCCCAAGGCCGACGACAAGGTGACCGTCGGAGGAAAGGAACTGACCTGGAAGGCGCATCAGACCTCGGATTACTTCATCGATTTCCTGCAGTCATTTGGTAAAGAGCGTGGGGAATACGTGGCCGGGTACGCGGTCGCCTATGTCGTGGCGGACGAGCCCATGAAGGTGACGTTGGCGCTCAGCACCAACGACCAGGGAAAGGCGTGGCTCAACGGTCAGCAGGTGTTCAAGTTCGCCGAGACGCGCACGCTCGAGAAGGACACCGACAAGGTCGAGGTCGCGCTCACAAAGGGGCAGAACGTGCTGGTGCTCAAGGTCATCAACGAAGTGAACAACTGGCAGGCCTGCGCCCGCTTCCTGAAAGACGGCGCGCCGGTCAAGAACCTCAAGGTCTCGCTCGCGCCCCAGTAGGAAACGCCAGAGGCATTCTACCCGTTCGGCGCACTCTACGAGCTTACGACCGCGGCTGACCGCGCTTGTAACTGATCGAAATCCCCTCGCTGCTCGAGGTGTCAATCGTCGTCTCTGCATCGGGCAGAGTCTTCAGGTGCGCGAGGAATTCGCGGGCGCCTCCGCCCCCAAAGAAGCGCGCCGACACGTTGTGGGCCGTGAAGCACCCGCCGGGCACCAGCTTCGGCCAGACCGCGATCAGATAGTTCTTGTACCAATCCTTGTCTGCGTCCGAGAAGACGAAATCGAACGGTCCCGGAAGCGCCGGAACAATCTGGTGCGCATCGCCGAGCCGCGCATCGATGTAGGCCGTCAGGCCGGCCTCCTTGAAGTTCGCGAGCGCTGTCTGATGCCGTCCGGGATCGATTTCGACAGTCGTCAGCCGGCCGCCGGTTTTCGCGAGTGCCCACGCAATCCACACGCCGGAGTGCCCGGTGGACGTCCCGATCTCGAGGGCCCGTGTGTACTTGTGCTTCAGGATCAGATTGTGAAGAACCCGACCATCACTCTCGGGGACATTGAGATCCTGCCAGCTCCCGCGATGGCGATCGAGGAACGCCTGAACGGTCCGGTCAAACTCGGCGAAACGATCTTGCGCTCGCGCCGTGGCGATCGGGCCAGTTGCAAGCAGCGCGGAGGTCCCGGCAGCAAGTCCGGCAGTAAGCCCGGCAGCAACAACGACGAGTAAGCGCATGAGATGGGTTGTCCTTCGAGGGTAGAGATTGAGGTTAGAGATAGTGGTTAAAGATTGGTCGTCACTAATGGGTACCGTCCGACCGGACTCGCTGGTAACGGAGCGTAACGGGTCCCAAGCGGTGTCTCGTCCTGTTTTTCCGCATAATAGATCATATATGACGGCCCCGCACGTATTCGCTGGCGGTGCCGAATCAGCATCCTTGGTGAGGAGGGTAAGGTGACTGGACGAGTAGCGGCACTTCGCGAACTGGCAGCCGGGGCCGCGGCCCTGGTGCTCGGATTGGCCCTCGCGGCTCCACTCTCTTTGGCATTGAGCGTTTCGATCGACGCGCAGGTCGCGACTGGAACGATTGTCGGCAACGTCAAGGACAACTCGGGGAGTGCGGTCCCCGGGGCATCGGTGACCGCCACCAATATCGACACGCAGGTCTCGCGCACGACGACGAGCGATGCGGAGGGCTACTATGCGCTACCGCTGATGCCGGTCGGCCGTTACAAGCTCGAAATCACGCTGAGCGGCTTCAAGAACGTCGAGCAGACCGGCATTCTCCTCGAGGTCGGCCGCAGCGCCCGCGTCGATGCCACGATCGAGCCCGGTCAACTGCAGGAAGTGGTCTCTGTCGTCGCCAATTCCCCGCTCGTCGAGACCAACACCGCCGCGCTCTCCCGCACCGTTGGGCAGAACGAGGTGCTCAACCTGCCGCTCGTCAATCGTGACCTTTACTCGCTGCTCTCAATCACCGGCGGCGTGAGCAGTAACGCCAACTCGAACTCGCTCGGCGGGCCCGAACAGCTGACGACCATCAACGGCTCGCAGAACGCGCAGATCGGCAGCGTCAACTTCCAGCTCGATGGCGGCAACAACACCGCCGGCCTCCGCGGCACTGGCAACCCGGCGCCGAACCCGGAAGCGGTCCAGGAATTTCGCGTCATCACCAACAGCTACACCGCCGAGTACGGTCGCTATCCGGCAGGTGTCGTCGACGTCGTCACCAAGTCGGGGAGCAACCAGTTCCGCGGCGCGCTCTTCGAGTTCTTCCGAAACGAATCGCTGAACGCCAAACGCTGGGCGCCGCCGGGAACCACGGCCACGAAGGACCCGCTCGATCGCAACCAGTACGGCGGCGCGCTCGGTGGGCCGATCAGGCGAGACAAGACGTTCTTCTTCGCCAGTTATTCGGGGCTGCGTCAGAAAGAGACCTACTACCGGAACACGGCGGTCGTGCCGACGGCACGTGAGCGTGCCGGCGACTTCTCGCAGTCAGCGATCAAGCCCAGGGATCCCCAGACCAACGCGCCGTTCCTCGGGGATCTCATTCCGACCGCGCGCCTCGACGCGGCAGCCCTGGCGATCCAGCAACAATTCGTGCCACTCTCAAATCTGCCGAACAACTTCTACGAAGTACAACGGCCAGACCCGCTGAACACCGACGAGGCCACTCTCAAGCTCGATCACTACATTTCGCCGACTCACAACATTGCCTTCAGCTACTTCTACCTGACCGGCACCGACACCCAACCGTTGTCGTTGTCGGGCAACATCCCGTGGGTGGATCGCGACTTCAAGTGGAACCAGCACAACGTCAACCTCGCTGACACGTGGACGCTCAGCCCGACGGTGATCAACCAGTTCCGCGTCACCTTCGTGCGACAGTTCGGTGGCCGCGTGAACAATCCAACCACGTCGCTGGGCGATCTGAGCTCGAAGTTCACGATTCAGGGCGACCCGACGCTGCCACGCCTGAGTGTGTCGGGATACTTCACCGGCCAGACGTCGATTGCCGGGCCCGACGCCGGGAGCGACTATTTCTCGGTGAAAGACACCGTGAGCATGAGCCGAGGCAACCACTCGTTCAAGTTCGGCGGCGAGGTCTCGTACGAGGAGATCGTGCACGACACGCTCCTCGACAACTACGGCGTGTTCGCGTTCAACGCGAGCAAGACCGGCAACGCCTATGCGGACTTCCTGCTCGGTCTGCCGAGCACGATGACGCAGGACGCACCGGTGCGAAAGACCGACAACGGCGCCTACATCAGCCTGTTCGCCCAGGATGACTTCCGCATCAGCTCGAAGGTGACACTGAACCTCGGTCTGCGCTACGACTTGCAGTTTCCCTACACCGATCCGCAGAACCGGAAGCTCGCGTATGTTCCCGGTGAGCAGTCGCAAGTGTCGCCCACCGCTCCGATCGGCCTGCTTTTCCCGGGCGACCCCGGCATCAGCCGCGGCATCGTCCACACCGACTACAACAACATTGCCCCGCGCGTCGGGGTTGCCTGGGATCCCCGGGGCGACGGCCGGATGTCGGTTCGAGCTGCCGCAGGCGTGTTCTACGGCAGCATTACCGGCAACGAGTGGAATACGACGGCCGACAACCAGCCCTTCACCGTGCGTCAGCCATTTCCGACTGTGAAGACGCTCTCGGATCCGTACGGCAACCTGCCGGGGGGTGTCGGTCCGTTTCCGTTCATCTACGATCCGGCCAGCCCACGATTCACGCTGCCTGCGCAGGTGTTCGGCCCGTCGCTCGATTTCGTGTGGCCGTACTCCTACCAGGCGAACTTCACGATTGAGAGAGAGTTCTTCACGCACTTCGCCGTGAGCGCCTCGTACGTCGGGGCGTTCGGACGGAATCTTCCCGCGAGCATCGATCAGAACTATCCGGTTTTCGGGCCTGGCGCGACCACCGCCAACGTCAACGCTCGGCGGCCCTACATGCCGGGCGTCATCGGACAGGCGCGGGTGCTGGAGTCGATCTTCAAGAGCGACTACAACGGCATGCAGTTGAGTGCCGAGCACCGAGGTGCTGCGTTTACCGCCAAGGCGTACTACTCGTTCGGCAAGGGCCTCGAGGATGTCGACTATCAGGGCGGTGGGCTTCCTGCCGTCCAGAACTCGAACCGGATCGATCTAGAGCGCGCCCGCACCTCGAATGACCGCCGGCACAGCTTCGTCCTCTCAGCCGTGTGGCGGCCCGACTACTTCGACGGCTCGAAGGCGATCGTCAAGGCGCTGCTCGATGACTGGACAATTTCAACGATCGTCACCTGGCTGAGCGGGCAGCCGCTGACGATTTCGTCGGGTATCGACCGCAACTTCGACGGGCTCACGAACGATCGCGCCGATATCATCGGCGATCCAAAACTCGACAGCAGCCGGCCGCGCGAGGAACTGATCGAGCAGTGGTTCAATACGGCTGCCTTCGCGCAGCCCGCGATTGGGCTGGACGGCACGGCTGGCCGGAACATCGTCGAGGGGCCTGGCTATACGAACGTCGATCTCGGCGTCTTTCGCGACATCCCGCTCGGTGGCCGAACCATCTTTCAGTTCCGCCTCGAGACCACCAACGTCTTCAACATCGTCAATCTCGTGAATCCAGGCACGGCCCTCAATGCGCCGGCCAACTTCGGAAAGATCCGCTCCGCCCGCGACATGCGCCGGATTCAGCTCGGCGCGCGCCTGTCGTTCTGAGCTGGCGGAGGGACTGAGATCCACGGAGACGCGCGAGGGAGGGCTCAAGGCTCAAGGCTCAAGGTCAGCCTTCGCACAACAATCTCGCCAGCGTCGGCAGCGCACTGTAGACGGACAGCCTCCCGCTGAAATATCGTTCCAACGCGGGGGCGTTTCTATGAAGGCTTACGTCATCACGACCGGCGTCGTCTTTGCCCTGATCACATTCGCGCACATCTTGCGGGTCATTGCGGAAGGGCCACGGCTGCTGACCGAACCGCTCTGGGTGCTCCTGACGCTCGCCACGGCTGGTCTGTCTCTGTGGGCCTGGCGACTGCTGCGCGTCTCGAACTGACAGCTCCCCTAAAAACGCACATGGAATTCAGACAACTCGGCGGATCGGGTCTCTTTGTGCCAGTGCTCACGCTCGGCACCGGCACGTTCGGCGGCGGTAACGAATTCTTCAAGCCCTGGGGCGCGGTAGCCGTCGCGGAGGCCACTCGTCTCGTCGACGTGTGCCTCGACGCCGGACTCAACATGTTCGACAGCGCCGACGTCTACTCGGACGGGCAGGCGGAAGAGATCCTCGGCGCGGCCGTCGCCGGCCGGCGCGATCGCGTGCTCATCTCCACCAAGGCAAGTTTTCGTCTTGGCCAGGATCCGAACGACGTCGGCTCGTCGCGGTTTCATCTCATCCGCGCCGTTGACGCCAGCCTTCGGCGCCTGGGCACCGACTACATTGATCTCTTCCAGCTTCACGGGTTCGACGCCCTCACACCAGTCGAGGAGGTCCTCGGCGCTCTCGATGACCTCGTCCGAGCCGGCAAGATTCGCTACATCGGCGCGTCAAATTTTTCCGGTTGGCACCTGATGAAATCGCTGGGCGTCTCCGAGAAGTACCGGCTTGGCTCGCTACATCGCGCACCAGGCCTACTATTCGCTCGTCGGTCGCGAATATGAATGGGAGCTGATGCCCCTCGGTCTCGATCAGAAGGTCGGCGCTGTCGTGTGGAGCCCGCTTGGTTGGGCGCGCCTCACCGGAAAGATCCGTCGCGGCCAACCACGTCCTGACGTGTCACGCCTCCAGGACCAGCGCAACGTCGATGCGGGACCCCAGGTGCCCGACGACTACCTTTACAGTGTCGTCGACGTCCTCGATGCCGTCGCGGCCGAGACTGGCCGGACGGTTCCGCAGATCGCCTTGAACTGGTTGCTGCAACGACCGACCGTGTCGACACTTGTGATTGGCGCCCGCAACGAGGAGCAGCTCCGGCAGAATATCGCCGCCGTCGGGTGGAACCTCAGCTCCGAACAGGTCGCCCGACTGGACGAGGCGAGCGCGGTCACGCCAATCTATCCTTATTGGCACCAGCGCGGGTTTGCGGAACGTAATCCATTCCCGACGTCTTAACTGACGTGCAGCGTGGATCGAGAGGCGAGTGTGTCGAGTAACGCGACAGGAACCTTTGACGTGAAGCTGACGCCGCAAGCCGCCGATGACCCCGCGGCGGGTCCGTTCGGCCGGCTTTTTCTCGACAAGCAGTTTCACGGTGAGCCTCGAGGGCAGGAGCATCGGTCAGATGCTCGGGGCGGGAACCGCCGTCGAAGGCTCGGCGGCCTACGTGGCTCTGGAGCTCTTCACTGGCACCCTCGCCGGTCGTCGCGGCAGCTTCATGCTTCAGCATGCGGGGACGATGAAGAGAGGCGAGCCGTCGTTGACGGTCACGGTCGTTCCGGATTCCGGGACCGAGCAGCTGGTCGGCCTGTCGGGCAGGATGGCGATCATCATCGAGGGCAAGAAGCACTCCTACGAGTTCGAGTACACGCTCGAATAGTAGGTTCTTGAACAGGAGCTCAGGAGTTCAGGAGTCCCCGCCCCTTGCTTAAAGCGTCTTCAGGTACGCCAGCAGCGCGCCGACGCGCGATCCGAGGAGGCGGGTTTCAATCTCCTTGCGGTCGGCAACTGGATCGAGGCCGGTCGTGTCAGGGCAGAGGTCGGCGGCAAAGCCGTGCCCGGTATTCGCCTTGCCTGGAATCGTCGTGTCGTACTCCTTGATTAGAATCGTCTCGCCCGGCGCATACCGGGTCCGCGGCCGCTCCGACCACTCGAAGCCGACCAGCGCTTCGTCGTAGTAGAGATTGCCGCGCAGGAATCGAACCGGCCGCGTCGACGGGCACATCAGCTGCCCGAGCGTTGGCACCGAGCCGTTGTGCAAGTACGGCGCCTGGGCCCAAATACCGCGCAACGCGTCGGCCTTGTAGCCGTTGGTGCCCTCGGCGACGCGTCGCGGCGTGTCACGGAAGTATTCGTCGAGCCGCGCCTGCCAATCGCCCTTCGGCACACACCAGTCGGCGCCGGGCTGTCCCTGATGGTTCAGGCCGTAGATGCTGCACGCCTCGGTCACGAGCGCCGCGAGACCGTAGCGCGAGACGCTCGTGTTCACCATCGTGCGATTCGGGTCCACGCCAAGCTTCGAGATCGGATAGATCGTCTGGTTCTGAGGCGCGTGGCAGCCGGCGCACTTCGCCTTGAAAATCGCCTTGCCCTCCCGCGCGCGAGCCAGATCGACGCTCGCAAACGGGTACGGCGGCGGCGGCAGATTGTCGATGAATGGATTGAGCGGCTCATGGATCCGCACGTTCACCATTCGTGGATCGCCGGTCGCGGACGCGCCGGACGCCAGCGTTCGCGATGAGGCGCCCTGATTGCCGTCCCAGTTGGCGTGATAGCGCTCGGTCGCCCAGTTGACGCTCTTGATGTCGATTGGCGCGGGGACTGGCGGCGCCCACGCAGAAATGTTCTTGACGACCCGGTCGGCGGCGGCCTTTGCGTCCGTCACCCGATCGGTCATGCCGGCAATGTCGACGGGCATGCCGTTCGCCTTGGAGAATCCCGAGAAGAACGGGCTGTCGGGATTGTCGCGGCGCACGAACTCCAGAAAGCTGTTGTCTGGTCGACGAGTGTGGATCGCGACCAGCCCCGAGGCGATGCCGAACGCATCCATCTGGCCAGGGCGGTCTTCGAAGATATCCGGACGCGGCTGCTTGTAGGCGTTGTTGCGCGCGACGACGTGGTAGATGAAGTGCGTCTTCACGCCAACGGCAATCAAGTCCTGCATGACGCTCGGGAACTCGACGGCAATCGCCAGCGCCTGAAGTTTGCCCCGCGCGATGTCGGCCGGCGACGAGCCATAGAGCGTTTCCGGCCGCAGCCGCGCCTTGTTGAGCATCTCGGTGTACAGCGCCCGGATGGCGCTCGTCTTCGGCTTGATCGCCGTCGGATCGACCGGCGTCGTGGACGCAGGATCGAATCCCGATTCAACGAGCGCCGCGCTGGTGAGCATGAGCAGCTTCGAGTAGTCCTGCGCTTCGATCTCGGTGTTGGGCATGCCGATCAGGAACGTCATCTTCCCGCCGACCATCACCCGCCCGACGTGGCAGGCCGCGCACGAGAAGAACACACGATCCATGTTTCCCGGGCTGCCGAAGCCCGGCCGATCTTTTTCCCAGTTCTCCTCCTTGTCGGCTTGCTCCAGCTTCGCAATCAGCAGGGTCGTGTTCTGAAAGACGCGACGCGCGAGCAGGCGCCCGTCGACGGCTGTCGTTTCGACCGAGGACAGCGGTTCGAATGTGCGGGGGTTCTCGAACGCAAAGCCGAATGGAAGCGGGGACTGGCGTAGATTGGCCGGCCGAACGACACCGTCGACGTAGTCAGACGGGTCGGCCCCGATGCCGATGTGATCGAGCGTCCACCCGGTTGCCGCCGTGCCGGCGGTTGACGGCACGACCGCCTCGCGCTTCCAGATCCGCGCGATCGTTCTGAGCGTCGGATTCTCGTGATCGGGATCGAGATCCAGGATGGTCTTGAACAGGACGAAGGGGACGCCGTTGAACCCCACCGGGTTGTTCCTGAACCAGTGCCAGGCGAGTTGCGGGTTCTGTCCGCTGCGAAAGCCGTATTTTTCGGCGCGGACGGGATCGCTGTCGTCCAGATATCCGTCGATGGCTCGCTGGCGCTTCGCAGTTTCGGCAGCCCAGTCGGTGACGACCTGTCCGTCCACCCAGGACACGATCTGATCGCTCGTGTCGTTTTTCAACGGGCTGACGAGCCCGCTCTCGTTCGCGGCCCGCTCGGCACCAGTCGGCCGGCTTTCGTTGGCCGGCCCGCGGCACGCGCACACCAAGGCGATCGAGGCCATCGAGACAATGCCTAGATGCCTGCGGTGCCTGTCGATCGACATGCCATCACCTCCATGTCGGCGGGACGTCACAATGGTGAAGAACGTGGCGCAGGCGTGAAGCGAACGCCGCAGCCGGGGTCAGGCCAGGGTCAGACCACACAACCGTTCAGCCGCCGTCGGCATCCAGATATCGGATGCGCTTATGGACGTCCGTATTGATTGAGTGATACGGCTGAGTCAGATTGCCCGCATCGAACAACGTCTGCCGCATGTGCTCGGCGTCATCGTAACCGATGGCGCCGGTAAAGATTGGCAGGAGGTAGTCGATGCCCAGCCGCGACGGCTTCATCCGCTGCGGATCGTACAGCGATGGATGCATCTGGCGAGCGTGAATCAGCCCCCACCGATCGCGAAAGCGATTCGCGTCGTAGCCTTCGACGTGAAAGCCCTGGGTGGCGTCGTATTGAAGCACCGACACGGCGTTGTTTCGTCCTTCGACGAGGAGATCGACCGCCGACGACCCGAGCTGGGCCGCATAGAAACGGTCGAACAGGATCGGCCGTCCGCCGCGTTGGGTGTGGCCGACTTTCCTGGTGAAGATTGCCTCCCGGGCGGAGCTGCCACGCCGATACTGCTGGAAGTATCCGTCCCCAAGCGTCTTGATCATCGTCGCGCGCAGCGCTTCGGCCGCGCCGCTCAAGAGAAGGTTGCCGGCCGGATCGGTAGACGATGACTCCGCGCCGAGCTCGACACCGTGGGCGTCGACGATCCCCTCGCCGCAGACGATGACGACGTTCTTCTGCAGATCGTAGAGGTGCTTGACGCGTTCGACGAGCAGGCCGATGTCGAGCGGATGCTCGGGCACCAGGATGATGTCGGGCTGACCGTAAGCCGTGCCGAGCGCGATGTACCCGGAGTGCCGCCCCATCACCTCGATGATCGCGATGCGCCGATGGCTTTCAGCGGTGGTGCGAATGCGCTCGACGCCTTGCGCGGTGACGAGGACCGCCGTGGCATACCCTGGCGTGACGTAGTTGACGATGTGATTGAGATCGAAGACGCCGGTCGACGGCGGGCGCGAGTATCGATACTTGCCACTGCCCGGGGGGTCCTGATGGCGCGACCATTCATCAGGCTCGCTTGGATAGTTCAATCCCAGGTCGTTGTCGATGGTCTTGGGCGCCAGGACCGTCGGCAGTCGTTCGGTCAGCGGCTGGAGACCGTTGAGCGTGCCATCGCCACCGATCGCGATCAGGCCTTCGATGCCCAGCCGAGCGAGGCGTGAGGTAATCAGGTCGAGCTCGTCGTTCCGTGACGGGTCGACGTAGTCGCGCGACGAGCCAATGAGTGTGCCGCCTTTCGCCGGATCGAGCTCCGGTACGGCCTGAAAGAGTGGATTGAGGTGCACGTGCGGGACGCGCGGGTTGAAGAGGCAATTGAAGCCCTTGATGAGTCCATAGACCTCGACCTTCAACTGATTCGCCCGCTCGACGGCGCCGTGAATGGCTGCGTTCAACGCCGGCGTGTCGCCTCCGGCGGTGAGGATACCGATACGCTTCATCGTTTACATCCTGAAGGGGTCTCGTCACTGTACTCCAGGTCTCGCGCGGCAGCGGGATCGGTGCCCTATACTGCCGCCGCGACGTCCACAAGACTTGGTACCCTCGTGTTCACAATCGGTCTTCGATTCGCCGTCGTCGTCATGCTCACTCCCGCGGTCCTGACGAGTCATGTCGCGGTGCTCTTCTGGCTGGCGCGTTGGCTTGGCTACGCCGGCCCGTTTGAGAGTCCGTGGGAGAGCCCATAGGAGAAGATGAGAAATTCGATTCAGCAAGCGGCGTGGTGAGGGCATAATAGGACGCGAGCCCGAGCGGGCCAGGGGCGTCGAGCGGGCGTCCTTCACAAGGAGACGACATGGCAAAGAAGAAAGCAGCGAAGCGGAAACCAAGTGCGGCCTTCATGAAGCCGGTGCAGCCAAGCGCCGCGCTCTCGGAGGTGGTGGGCTCGAAACCGATTCCGCGGACCGAAGTGACCAAGAAACTGTGGGCCTATATCAAGAAGAACGGGCTGCAGGACAAGAAGAACAAGCGGATGATCAAGTCCGACGACGCGCTCAAGCCGGTGTTCGGCGGCAAGGCGACAGTCAATATGTTCGAGATGACGAAGCTGGTGAGCAAGCACTTGAAATAGCATCGAGCGCTGGACGTGGCCGCCTTCCCGGCGGCCATGCGCTCCAACCCCCGCCGCGGCCTCGTCCACTCAGAACGGCCGTCCTGCCGTTGTCGGATTACTCTCGCCAAGTTCTCTGGCCTGTGGCCGTTCAGGCGCGGTCGCCGCTGTAGGCGCGATCCGCGCCTCGAATGATGAATTCCCTCTAATCCCCCTGCATTCGGCCGTCGAAGCACGCCAATTGCTTTGGTGAAGGGCGGGTCAGAAAACCGGCCAGATTCCCGCGCCGCGCGGCCACGGAACGACAAAAACCGTGATCGAGGTCACAGCTTCGTGGTTTATCGCGGCCTGGGACCAGGAGGTATGTACGGTGACTCGTCATCTTTCACTCGTCGCCATCGTCGTGTGTCTGACTCCGTCACTGGCTAGTGCCCAGGGCACGGAGTTCACGGTCAAGGTCCAGACGGCGGCCATTCACAAGGCCCCGAGCACGGGCAGTCCAATCGTCGGGCAAGCGCCGCGAGGCGCGATGCTCGAAGTCACGCGCGACATCGGCGCGTGGGTCAAGGTCGCGTGGCCGGAAGCGCCCGACGGTGTGGGCTACGTGCACCAGAGCATGGGAACGATCGCGCAACGCGCCAGCCGCGAAGAGCGGCTGACGACCGCGTTCGCGAACCTGCCGCCGCCCGAACCGGAGGCGGCCCCGGCGGCGGCCGCCGCGCAGTCCGCGCCGTCGATCGATGTGTCGGCCTCGACGCGGACCATCTACGTGCCCCCGCCAACGCATTTCGTGGGTCTCGGCGGGCAGATGAGCGGCGCTACCCCTGGGTTCGGGTTCACCTCGCGCCTCTGGTCGCGCCGTCGTCTGGGCGTCCAGCTCGATTTGTCGCAGTCGCGGCTGACGAGCGACACGTCCACCGAGCGTGTCCGGTCGACGCAGTTCGCGCCCAGCCTGATCTTCTCGTTGACCGACTACGTCGGCGACAGTCTCTGGCTGCGGCCGTACTTTGGCGGCGGCGGCGTGATGACCCGGTCGAAGCTGAGTAGCGGCACGCCCGAGGTCAGCGCGTCGGTTTCGGACAGCAGCTTCGGCCTTCGAGCGTTCGGCGGCACCGAGCTGACGCTTCCCGGGGCCCCGCGGTTCGCCATCAGCGCCGACGTCGGTTATCAGTGGTCGGAGCAGCCGTTCCCCGGCTTCGAGCTCGGGGGCCTCGGCTTCGCGATCTCGGGTCACTGGTACGTGAAGTAGGTTGGAGTTGGGGGCACTCGGGCGCTTGCCGAGTGTCCCCGGCCCTCCGGCGGTTTCCGTGCGCTGGGCGTCCTACGTTCATGCGCACCAGCCCTCGGCGGATCGAGTTCGTCTCCGTCGTGGTTTTCATTGCGTTTGCTGGTGCTGTCCAGTCCGGTGACGCCGCTGCACAGCCGTCGAAGCCTGTATCACGGCATCGCAGTCAACGCCCGCTGACTCGCCCCGGCAGAATCTCTGGCTCATCCTGGTCGACGATCTGCACATCGACTTCAAGAGTTCAGCCACTTGCGAACGCTCCTCCTTGACCCACGCAGGCTCGGGGGTTCCTCGACCGTGGAGCCAGGCGACGACAGCGTCTGGTGGCAGAACTATTGGGCGACGACGCGGAACAGTCTCCGAGCGCTGTCTGAGAGAACCGGCGGGTTTGCGGTGCTCCCGCGTGCCGAGGTCGCGCCTACCAGGATCGAGCTGACGACCCTTAGAAATCCGGCCTCGTCGGCACGATTGGATGGAATCAAGTCAGGGTCCTGCCACGAGCGGCCGAAGACTATCCCGTCGAGAGCGGCATGAATCACTACTACGCCGCCCGCAAGACCGACGCATCCCCGCTCGAAATCCGAACTGAAGTGGGAAATGCGGTCGATGGTCAGCGCGAGAAGTTCCTGTTCTATCGCGGGATCGGCAATTTCCCTCTGCCGCTCACGGCGACCGTATCCGCCGAGGGTCAGGTCGTCGTCTCGACATCGAACGGGCAGCCGGTCGGCGACGTGATGCTCTTCGAGAAGACTGGTGGAACGACGGGTTATCAGGCACTCCGCTCCGCGAAGCAGACCGTCAGCCTCGAGCGTCCGGCCGCCCCGCGCGTACCGACACCATCAGTGCACTCGGCGCTCGAGCGGATGCTGGTGGCGCAGGGCCTCTATCAGAAGGAAGCCGCCGCCAGTCGACACCTGGCGCGACTCGTGGTTCGAAGAAGGCCTGCGGCTCTTCTACATCGTGCCGCGGTCCGCGGTCGACGAGATTCTGCCGCTCGAGATCAATCCGGCGCCGGCGAGCACGGCTCGGGTGTTCGTCGGCCGAATCGAGCTCATCACGCCGTCGGTTGTCGACGAAGTGAAAGAGGCGGTCTTGCGGAGGGATCGCGGCGTGCTGGCGAGGCACGCGCGCTTCCTGCGGCCGATTATCGCGCGCGTCCTGGCTTCGAGCCCGGCCGATGAGGCGGTAGCCATCGAGCGGAATCTGACATTTGCGTACGCCTCCGTCGCCCCGGCGGCCGGCGTCTGCAAGTAGTGCCACGGATCACACGGACAACACGGATCGTCAGACGGGGGCAGACCAGGGTCAGACCCCGGTCTCACTTCGCCACGTCATACACATACAGGGTCGACTGGTCGTCCTCCGGCATGAAGTACGCGCGCAGGCCGGTTGCGGTCGAACTGAGCCAGACGGGGTTATGCGTCATGTCGAGTCCCCCGGGCGTCCAGAGGGGAACTGGCACCTGGTGCAGCGGGCGCCCGTCGCGGAGATCCACGAGATCCAGGCCGCCGAGTCGGAACGGCGGCGCGGTGGGCGACTGGCGCAACTCGGTCACGCCCGTGCACAGCATGCGATGCCGTCCAGCGTACTTGCAGTCCTGATAGTCGACATAGTGCGAAGTGTTCAGCGTCCGCAACGTCTCCGGCGGCACGGCGGCGTTCGTGACCTTGCCGGCCGAGTCGAGTGTCCAGCGATAAAAGCGGCGTGAGCCCCAGCTGACGCCGTGAAGGGAGTCGTCGTCAGTGTCGTGAACCATGGCGCCGATGGAATCGCCGAACCGCAACATCTCCTCGGCCTTCATGGTGATCGGATCGACCCGATAGATGATCGATCGGCTGTTCGGGCGGTACTCGGTGACGGGCACCCAGATGTAGCGGCCGTCGTAGTCGATTCCGCCGGGATGATAGATGGCTCCCTCACCGAGCGTCAGATCGCTGAGCAGGTCGCCTTTCAGATTGACCTTGAACAGATGCCCGACCCCCTCGCCCACGTCGCGATCGTAGCCGTCGACGAGTTGCGGGAACCGGCGGGCTCGCACCCGGACCTCGACGGACGACACGACGAGCACATCGCCGATCTTCACCATCCCCTGCGGATGATATGTGGTGAACTTCATGGGAACGGTCTCGACCAGCTTCCAGGCCGACTCGCGCGTCAGGCCCTGCACAAGGTCGGCGACGGCCGGTGTCGCGGTCGTCTGCCCACGGGCCGCGCCGCTCGCGAGGGTCAGGGCCATCGAGTAGATGAATATTCGGCGCACGGCTTGCTCCTCAATCGTGAACCATAGCACCCGCCGCCCGTCCTGAGATCCTGCCTGAACCAACCTGTTAACATTGACGCCCATGCCATCGCTGACGCGCCGCCAGCTTCTTCGATCCGCCGTCGGATCGGCCACGCTGATGCCCTTCGCTTCCGCCAGCCTCGTGGATCTCCTCGCGGCCGATTGGCAGCAGGTCGCCGACCCGATTGATACATATCGCACCCAGGCGGGCGCCACACCGATCGTCACGACCCGGCTCGGCGACAACCTCTCGATGTTGTCCGGTCCGGGCGGCAACGTCATCGTGCTCTACGGGCCAGAAGGGAAGCTCGTCGTCGACTCGTTCCTCCAGCCGGCATGGCGCCCGCTCAAGCAGTTGGTCGACAGCATGGGCCCGGCTCCGGTGAAGCTGCTGATCAACACCCACTGGCATTTCGATCATACCGACAACAACGAGAACTTCCGTAAATTTGGCGCCGCGATCCTGTCGCACGTGAACACCAAGAAGCGGATGTCGCAGACGCACGATTTGCTCGGCATGCACTTTACGCCGTCGCCGGCTCGCGCTCTTCCCACGCAGACCTTCGTCGACAAACACACGCTGCGGATGAACGGCGAGCGCGTCGAAGCGGGCCGGATTCCGCCGGCGCACACCGACACGGATGCCTACGTGCACTTCACGCGCGTCAACGCGCTGCACATGGGCGACGTCTACTTCAACGGCGTCTACCCGTTCATCGACGCCAGCACCGGCGGCAGCATCAACGGCCAGATCGCCGGCGCCACGCTCGGGTTGAAGCTCTCGGACAAGTCGACCAGGATTGTGCCCGGTCACGGCCCGGTCGCGGACCGTACCGCGCTGACGGCCTACCGCGACATGCTCGTGACCGTCCGGGACCGGGTGCAGAAACTGAAGGCCAGCGGCCGAACCCTGGCGCAAGTCACGGCAGCCAAGCCGACCGCCGACCTCGACGCGACGTGGGGCGCCGGTTTCATGAAGGCTGACGATTTCGTTGCGATCGTCTACAACACCCTCAGGCTCAAATAGGATGGCTCGACGCCGGAACGCGCGGTCGACGACGCTTCATCGCGCGATTCCGATCGCGCTCGGGATTGTCATGGCGACGGCCGCCTTTTCAATTCCCGCCAGCGCCCAGCCGGTGGAGATTGCGCCGGTGGGCGGCTACCGGTTCGGCGGCGGCTTCTTCGAACAAGTGACCCAGCAGCAGGTCGATCTCGACGGCGCACCCGTCTTCGGGATCGTCGTCAACGTGCCGCTTCACGACGGCCTGTTCGTCGAAGTGTTCGCGAGCCACCAGCAGGGAAGCGTGACCGTTCCCGACAGCGCGACAGCCCCGTCGACGCGCTGGCGCATAGACGTCGATCATTTCCAGGCGGGCGGGCTGCAGGAGTTCGGGCGCGGCGTGCGTGCGCGGCCGTTCCTGACCGGTCTCCTGGGCTTGACGCGTTACGCGGCCGACGGCGACAACGAGATTCGATTCACCGCCAGCGCCGGAGGTGGCGTGAAATTGATGCCCGTGCCGCGTTTCGGGCTGCGCCTCGACGGCCGGCTGTTTGCGACGTTTGTCGAGGTCGAGGGCCGCGCGATCGCCTGCTCCCCGGGGATCTGCCTGGTCGCGTTCAACGCCAACATTGTCTGGCAGGCGGAATTCACCGCTGCGCTGGTTGTCGGGTTCTGATCGTCGACGAGGGCTCAGTGGCCTCGCGATAGGAAGCAGTGATAATCGCCCTGGCCTATTTGCTGAAGCCGCTGCGGACCCTGCTGTGGAGCGCTTGTGTGCTCTCGCTTCCGGTCACAGCGATGGCCCAACCAGTGTCGCAGCTGTCCGGCGTTGTTCGGGACATGACTGGCAGCGCGTTGCCAGGTGTCACGGTGACCATCACCAGCGCAGCACTGGTTGCTCCCCGAACTTTCGTCACCAACGAGCAAGGCAGATACGAGTTCGATGCGCTGCCCGCAGGCCGTTACTTGGTCAGTGCTTCGCTCAGCGGGTTTGCAACGCGGACCGCCTGGGTCGATGTTGAGGCAGGCCCGGCGACGCGGGATCTCACTCTTGACGTCAGCTCGTTCTCCGACAGAGTGACGGTGACCGCCACGAAGACGGGCGCCGCCGATGTCCAAACGACGCCCATTGCGGTGACCGCGCTTCCCGGCAGGACGCTCGAGCAGTTGGGGATCCAGACGGTCGAGGGGCTCGCCGGTTTCGTGCCGACTCTCATCGTCTCGCCGCAGAACGGAGCGGCGCAGGTCACCATTCGCGGTATCGGCACCAACAGCACAGGCGGCGCCGACCCGAGCTCCACCGTCCACCTCGACGGCGTCTACCTCGGACGCTCCGTGATGGTCCTAGCAGAGCTTCATGAACGTGGAACGCGTCGAAGTCCTGCGGGGGCCGCAAGGAACGCTCTACGGGCGCAACTCGGTCGGCGGCACGATCAACATCGTCACCAGGCAGCCGACCAACACCCTCGAAGCGAACGCCCGGCTCACCGCCGGCAACCACGAGAAGCTCCGTGTCGAAGGCGCCGTCAGCGGCCCTTTGATCAAGAACAAGGTGATGGGCAACTTCGCGTTTCTCCGAAGCTCGCGCGAGGGCTTCGTGAACGATGTCGATCATCCCGACCACCCGCTCGGCAGCGAGGATACCTGGGCCGGCCGAGGACAGCTGCGTATCGTCCTCGGCACGCGGAGCGAGTTGCTACTGTCGGGGGACTATGGTCGATTCGACGGGGTGCCCCTCACGTACGCGAAGCCGATCGCGGCCAAGCCGAACTTCGTGGTTCCTTTCGACAGCCCCACCAGCCTGTGGGAGGTGCGCACCAGCCACCTGGCGTCGGGGAAGAACACCCAGCAGGGCGCCTTGGCCAGGCTGACGCTTCGTTTGAACGCCACGACGACGCTGAACAGCCTGACGGCGTACCGAAAATCTAACTATCGCTTCTTCGTCGACACCGACGCCACCGAACTGACGTTGCAGACGGCCGACGCGCCCGACCTCCAGCACCAGTTCTCGCAGGAGCTGACGATCGTGCAGCGCACGCCGAAGGTCACCTGGATCGGCGGCGTGTTCCTTTTCGACGATCACAACGAAGGGCAGGTCGAAATCACGGTTTATCCAGTTCAGATTCGGCCTTTCGCGAAGATTGGAACGAAGGCCCGGGCGTTGTTCGGCCAGGCGAAGTATAGCCTGTCACGCCGCGTGACGCTGACGGGCGGGATCCGGTACACGGACGAGGAGAAGGATCTCGACAACACTGGTGGGGTGTACCGGCTCGGCACGGCTGTCGCGGTTCCCGGATCGTTCTACGAGTACGTGGACCACGCCACTTTCCGGGCGTGGACGCCCAAAGCCAGTTTTCAAGTCCAGGCATCGCGCGACACCTTCGTCTATGTCTCAGCCACCAACGGCTTCAAGAGCGGCGGATTCAACCCGACCGCCAGGCAGCCGGGCCTGGCCTTCCGCCCCGAGTCCGCCTGGAGTTATGAAACTGGCCTGAAGCTGACGACGGCCGGCGGGCGAGTCCGAGCGAACACAGCGGTGTTCTACAACGATTATCGGGACTTGCAGGTGCAGTCGTTTGTAGGACCAGGCGTGATCGACATCCGCAATGCCGGATCGGCGACCATCAAAGGCATGGAGGTCGAAGTGGCTGCGGCTGCGGGGCATGGAGTGCAGCTCGCGGGCAACGTCTCGTGGCTCGACGCGACCTACGATCATTACGTTGCCGCTGAACCGGGCGGCAAGACTCTCGACGCGGCGGGCAACCGACTGAACAACGCGCCTCAATGGTCTGGCGGCGGCTCCGCGATCTACGAATTCCCGACCGGCCGGGCGGGCACCGCCTCCGTGCGGGCTGACGTGTCGTGGCAGAGCCGCGTCTTCTTCACGCCGGTCAACGACGCCATCGAGACCCAGCGTGCCTATGGGCTCCTCCACGTGCGCGCCGGCTTCGAGCCGCAGAGCCGACGTTGGGAAATGGCCGTCTACGTGCGCAACCTGGGCAATCAGGACTACATCACCGGCACGGCGAACGTCCCGATACCCGCGATCACCGGCCGGCCCGGCGATCCGCGGCAGTGGGGCACGCAGTTCACCCTACGCCGTTGAGGAGTTGACCGAGGACCTGACTCGTCGGAAACGCCAGCAAATCCCGCCCATCGTCGCAAGCTCGTCACAACTCCAGCCAAACCTCGGGATCGTCACAGGACAACTTCTCCTCCGCGACGTGACCCTCGATCCGCGCGCAAACGCGCGGAGGAGGGGTCATGGGATTTGGAAAGGCGTGCCTGTCAGCGCTCGTGGTGTCGGTGGTCGTCGCCTGGCCCACCAACACAACTGCTGAGGTTAGACGCGGCGTGATTCTCCGCGTCACCGTTCACGAAACCCTGGATGGTGCCGACCTCGACCGGAGGCGATCGCGCCTCCGGTTCACGCCTGCGGATAGGGCGCGCATGGGTTTCGCGCTTGGAACCGGATCGCAATCGTTCGACTCGCCAGCTGTGCGGGCGCTCGCATTCTTCGATGCCCGCGCGCCCGGCAGTCCGGCTGAAGTGCTGAGCGCGTTGCGACCATCACCTGCGACGCTTGCAGCACGCCAGTTGGCCCTGGCCAGTCTGCCGCTCGAAGGAGACGTGCAGCCTGACAGGAAGGAGCAGGTCAAACTGGACGCGCTTCGCCCGGTGCTCGAGTTGCATGAGCGCGACCGGGTGTTCACGATCAAGGTGATCGACGTGCCGCAAGCGTACCTGGGTCTCCACGCCGGGACGGCGCTCGTGATTTCGCGCCGAGCGTTGAATCTCCTGAGCGCTCCAGAGCTTCAGGCGGCCGTCGCACACGAGATTGGACACGAGTACTTCTCGGCGGACTACGATCGCGCTCGAGAGGCGACCGACCTCGCCTCGCTTCACGAGATCGAGCTGCGCTGTGACGCGGTCGCGGTGTTGACGGGGCTCGCATTGGATCTGGACGCTCATGACCTGGGCCGCGCGGTGAAGAAGCTGACCCGGTTCAACGAACGCGTGGGCGCCACCGCCAACGCAGCCTCCTATCCGACCATAGCACAGCGCGAGAGCTTCGCCCGGGCGCTCATCGGCGGGCGGCAAAGCGGATCGGACGCCAAGTCAATGGGGCTTCGTTCACGCCGGTGAATCGGTTGCCGCACAGTCTCGGCCGCCTCGGGCGCGGTGCTATAGTTCCGCAGAGAGCACCGGCCATGCAGAACGCCTTCCGCGTCGGCGAGTCTCACCTGGTCGAGCCATCCCTGAACAGCGTGACCGGACCGGCCGGCACTGTTCGCCTGGAGCCCAAGGTGATGCAGGTGCTGGTGTGCCTCGCCGCGCACGCAGGTGACGTTGTCGCCAAGGAACACCTGATTCGGACGGTCTGGCCAGACACGTTCGTCACCGACGACGTGCTGACGCGATCGATTTCGGAACTGCGCCGAGTCTTTGGTGATGATGCCAAGGAGCCGCGCTTCATTCAGACCATCCTGAAGAGCGGCTATCGGTTGATTGCTCGTGTGTCGTCCGACGATGCGGAAAAGGTCGTGGCCACCGCGGGACAATCCGCCCGCGTTGGGATTGCGAACAGGGGCGACGAACGCGTCGTTGTGCCCTTTCCCGAAATGGGTGGGGCCAGCCGCGACGTCCCAACATCCGGGCGCGCATGGAAGCTGGGACTGTGGGCGATCAGCTTGTTGGCTGTGATTGCGGCAGGTGGACTGGCGTGGGGCTGGCTGGCGCCGGCGCCGCGAATCACGATCGCCGTGCTCCCGTTCGAACACCTCGGAGGCGATCCCGAGCGCGAGTATCTGACGGCGGGCCTGACCGAAGAAACCAGCGCCTCCCTCGGACAGATCGATCCCGAGCATTTCAGTGTGAAGGGTCGCACATCGACCAGGGGTTACAAGGGAACCCGGAAGTCATTGGCGGAGATCGGGCGGGAGCTCGGCGTCGACTATCTGGTGGAAGGGTCCGTTCAGGCGGAGAGCAGTCGATTGCGCGTGACCGCGAAGCTGATTCGCGTGGGCGACCAGGTTCAGATCTGGGCAGAGTCCTACGACGACAAGCCGGAAAGCCTGCTGGAGCTGCAACGTACGTTGAGCACCAGTATCGCCCGGCAGATTCGACGGCAGCTCTCTCCGGAGCGGCTCAGCGCCCTCGCCCGCCGGCAGACGCAGAATCGCGAAGCCTACGACCTCTACCTTCGCGGCCGCTACTACTGGAATCAGTTGACGCCGAGGACGAACAGACTCGCCGTCGAGTACCTACGTGAGCGCGACCAAACTCGATCCTGACTACGCCCTCGCGTGGGCCGGTCTGGCCGACGTCTACTCCGCGATGCCGATCAACAGCGATGCGCGTCCGCGGGACATCGCGGATCGTGCTCGAGACGCGGGCGAGCGCGCGGTCGCCTCGGGTCCAGACCTCGCCGAGACGCATACGGCGCTTGGAACGGTCAGGAGCTGGCTCGATTGGGACTGGCCCGCGGCGGAAGCGGAGTACCGAAAGGCGATCGCCTTCGACTACAGCTACTCGCAGGCGCACCGCGTGCTCGGCCTCGTACTCGCATCCGCTGGTCGACCCGAAGAGGCCCGCAGGCAGATGTCGCAGGCGCGCGAACTGGACCCTTTCAATCCGGTCGAGCATGCGCTCTCCTCAGCCGTGGAATTCATCGCGCGCAACTACGCGGCAGGGCTTGAACTTGCACAACAGGCCAAGACCATTGATGCGACATTCTGGATCGGCCTTTTCCAGATCGGAACGATACACGAGCGCTTGGGGAACTACGAGTTGGCGCTCGACGCTCTGCGGGAAGCCGAGAGATCTTCAGGGAACAGCAAGATGCTGTCGCTGCGAGGCTACATCCTGGCAAAGATGGGACGCACGACTGACGCCGAGCAAGTGCTGAACACGTTGAATGGCATTGCTGGCGACCGATATGTTCCGCCCTATGCGATGGCGCTCGTCCACGCCGGCCTTGGCCAGACGGATCAGGCGTTCCAGTGGCTCGACAAGGCCGCCAACGAGCGGGACGTGCACCTTTCCTGGCTCGTGCACGATCCCAAGTGGGACCCCTACCGCAAGGACCCACGATTCCGGGCGCTCCTCGAACGCTGTAACTTCATGCGCACTGCGAGACGTGCCCCGTGACTGCACAAGCGTACCATCCCGACTGTTGAGAGCAGACGATACACGAACCGCCAGCGCGCTGGCATGTAAGGTATATTCATCCCCGAAGGCCATGGTATGAAGCGCTCAATCGTCGCCTCATTGGTAGTTTTCACCGCCATGTCGGCACCCAGCCCTGCCACCGCCCAGGAGCTGCACACGTTCACCCGCATTCAGCTGAGCGATCAGTTCTGGAGCGAGGGCGCCACCTATGGCGATCTGAACAACGATCGCGTGAACGACATCATCTCGGGGCCCTGGTGGTGGGAAGGGCCGGACTTCAAGACGCGCCACGAGTACTATCCGGCGACGACGACGTTCCAGCTGAAGCTCGGGCCGATGACGAGCGTGACCGTGCCGGGATTCGAGGGCACACTGGGCAAGGACAACAAGTACTCGAACAACTTCTTTGCGTTCGCGTACGACTTCAACAAGGACAACTGGAACGACATCCTGATCATCGGCTTTCCCGGCCAGGACACCTCCTGGTTCGAGAACCCGAAGGGCCAAGAGACCCAGTGGACTCGCCACAAGATCTTCGACCAGACCGACAACGAGTCGCCGACCTTTACTGACCTGACTGGCGACGGAAAGCCGGAGCTCGTCTGCATTACCAAGGGACAGTACGGCTATGCCGAGCCGGACTGGCGCGATCCCGCAAAGCCGTGGACCTTTCATCCGATCTCGCCGAACAACAAATACGGCAACTTCACGCACGGGATGGGCGTGGGAGACATCAACGGCGATGGACGGCTCGATCTGCTTGAGAAGAACGGCTGGTGGGAGCAGCCGGCCGCGCTCGCGGGTGATCCGGTGTGGAAGTTCCATGCTCAGCCAATGGGCACCGGCGGGTCGCAGATGTTCGCGTACGACGTCAACGGCGACGGCTTGAACGACATCATCACGGCGCTCACGGCCCACGAGTTCGGCCTCGCGTGGTACGAGCAGTATCGCGAGGGCAGCGAGATCAGGTTCCGCGAGCACATTTTCATGAACAAGGAGCCGCGCGACAACGCTTACGGCGTGAAGTTCTCCGAGATCCACGCGATCGCGCTCGTCGACATGGACGGCGACGGCCTCAAGGACCTCGTCACCGGCAAGCGCTTCTGGTCGCACGGCCGGACCGGCGATCCGGATCGCAACGACGCGGCGGTCCTCTACTGGTTCAAGCTGGCGCGCCGGCCCGACAAGACTGTCGACTTCATCCCGTATCTCGTCGACAGCGAGTCTGGCGTCGGTACGCAGGTCGTCGCCGGCGACATCAACGGCGACAATCTCCCCGATATCGTCGTCGGCAACAAGCGGGGAACGTTCGTCCACCTGCACCAGAAAAAGACGGTGACGCATGAGGAATGGCAGAAGGCTCAGCCGAAGCGCTGAAGAGGTGAACGCGTGAGCGAGACCGCGACACGTTTCCGGGAGATTGCCGTTGACCGCGCGCTGAAAGGTCCGGGGAGATCGCGCCCGGAGGCCCGCCTCGCAGCCTTCGAGAATCAGGGCGCTGGCGCGGCGGTGAGCGCGCTCGTCGACAAGATCGCGTGTCGCGCGTGGACCGTCACCGATGCGGACGTCGCGGCTGCGAAAGCAGAGGGCGTGTCCGAGGACGAAATCTTCGAGTTGACGGTGTGCGCAGCCTACGGTCAGGCCACCCGTCAGCTGAACGCCGCGCTTGCCGCGCTCGATGAGGCGACGGTAGCTGTCGACACGCACCAACGCATCGACTCTACAAGCGGTCTCATAAACCGCCGCTCGTTTCCAACTGCGAGCGAGCAAGGCGAGCGTGTAGGGGAGTCCGAGGGGCGAAGCCCCTCGGATAAGACAGGAGTTGCGCGATGAGGCTCGCTGTGCTCGACCGTGGTCACCCGCTCAAGACCAAGGCGCTGTTTGCGCTGATTCATCTGATCTCGCGACACCGCGCCCCCGACGTCGTCAAGACGCTCAGGTATCGTCCCGACTTCTTCGGCGCGCGGATGAGCGACGTGTTTCAGGAAATCATGCGCGGTCCGTCATCATGGTCGGTGGCCGACCGGGAACTGATGGCGGCGTTCGTCTCAAAAACCAACGCCTGCGAGTTTTGAACCGAAGCCCACGGCGCGGTCGCGTCGACGATTCTCGGAGAGGCTACGGTGCAGGCGGTGCTGTCGGATCTCGACCACGCGCCGATCGGCGAACCGCTGCGCGCGACCCTAGCGTTCCTGCGCAAAGTGACGCGCGAGCACCAGTCGGTCACTTCTGACGATGTCCGCGCGCTGCTGGCGCTCGGCGTCACGCGCGCGCAGATCGAAGATGCGCTGAACGTCGGCTTCGCCTTCAACGTGATCACGCGGCTGGCTGACACGTTCGAGTTCGAGGTCGGATCACGGGCGTCGTTCGACGCCGGCGCCAGGCATTTGCTCAGCCGCGGCTACAAGTAAGGAAGGCCGCGGCCCCTTCTCCGCCACCACTCGAAGCGCCGCCCGGCACGTTCGTCACTTCACCCGCTCTCCCTTCAGCGCTAGGTGCTAGCGTTTTCCCCAGTAGTGTCCGGCTTTAGCCGGACCATCAGGCTACGCCTGCATGAAAGGGACACCACATGACACGCACGATGTTGCTCGCGTCGGCGACGCTGCTCGCGTCGAGCGTTGCGACGTACGGACAATCGATCACGCTGCCGCCAGACGCCGACAACGAGCGTTCTGATGTCGCGCAGCAAATCGGCATGGTTCGCGCCGCGGTCGAGTACCACAGCCCGGACGTACACGGCCCCAACGGTGAAGATCGCCGCGGCAAAATCTGGGGCGGGCTGGTGCCGTGGGGGATTCACGATCTCGGGTTCAACAGTCGCAAGGGGCCCTGGCGCGCGGGGGCGAACGAGAACACCGTGTTCAGCGTCTCGCATCCGGTGTTGATCGAAGGGAAACCGCTGGCTGCCGGGAGATACGGCCTGCACATGCTTGCCGGCGAGGGTGAGTGGACGATCATCTTCTCGAAGAATTCCTCGTCGTGGGGGAGCTTCTCCTACGATCAGGCAGAAGATGCGCTTCGCGTGACCGTGAAGCCCGAGAAGGCACCCTATCGCGAGTGGCTGACCTACGACTTCACCGATCGTCGGCCCGATCGCGCCACCGTGGCGCTCCTCTGGGAGGAACTGCGCGTGCCGTTCACGATCACGGTTCCAGACCCGGCGGGACTCTACATCGACAATATGCGCCTCGAGCTGCGCAACGCGGCCGGATTCCGCTGGCAGTCCTGGCAGGCGGCGGCGCAATACTGCCTCCAGCAGAATCGAAACCTGCCCGAAGCCCTGACCTGGGCCGAGACGGCGATCACGCTGCCCGGGATCGGCCAGACCAACTTCTCGACGCTCTCGACCAAGGCGCAGATCCTCGCGAAGATGTCGCGGACCGAGGAGTCCGCGGCGGTGATGGCGAAGGCGCTCGACCTGCCGGGGACCACCGTCTTCGAGATCCATCAATACGGGCGGCAGCTGCTCGCTCAGGGCAAGCCCCAAGAGGCGCTGGCTGTCTTCGAGAAGAATGCAAAGCGGTTTGGCGATACGTGGCCCGTTCATGTTGGCCTGGCGCGCGGCTACTCGGCGACCGGCGACTACAAGACCGCCCTCAAGCATGCGGAGCTCGCCCTCCCTCAGGCCCCCGACGACATCAACCGCAAGAGCCTGACCGACGCGGTGGCACGCCTCAAGCAGGGACAGGACATGAACGCCACCAAGTAGCTCGCTCGAGCCGCCTGGACGGCGTCGACGTGGGATAGAATCCTCCGGTCACTCGCGTGCATGAATCGCCGGCGGATCGCTTTCCTTACGACGGTCGTCTTACGCCCGCCCCCCGCCGAGTTTCGTTGCCAGCGCCTTTCTGAACCATAATTTAGTGTAGGCCTGTCGTCACTTGTTCACGAGGCGAGCATGATGGAACCCCGGCGGCTGCTGGCTCTTGCAGCCGCGCTCAATCTGATTGTGTGTGTCGGCGCCGCAACGGCGCAGACGGTGATCGTTCGCAACGCGCCCCCGGACTCGCCGGTAGAAGTCGTCCTCAACGATGAGGCGGTTGGTTCGGGCAAGACCAACGAGAAGGGCGATGCGCTGGTGACGTTCGGCCTGTCCGAGCGCCTGATGAAGACCGAAACCGACGCGCAAGTCTTCGTCGACGTGTGCCCGGACGTCCGTCGGGTCCTCATCGTCGAGCGCTCTGTTCAAGTGCCGCTGCCGGACGCCGGTTGCACGCGGCGCGACATGGGGGGCATCTTCGTCGTCAGGCAGGTGAGCTCTCTCGTCATCGATGTCGGCGGCGCGAGCCCGACCTTGATGCTCCGGCAGGGGAAGGTGAGCCTCGAACCGCCCCGCGTCTGGAAGCCTGCGCCAACGGGCCTCGTGTTGTTCGGCGGCGGCGCGTTCAACAAGTTCGGGAACGTGACCACGGTCGGGTGCGGAGACGTGTCGACCTGTTCGGGCGATCAGTCGGGTCTCGGTTACACGTTTGGCGCCGCTTACTGGGTCCTGCCATTCGTGGCCGCCGAAGGGACCTACATCAAGCCGCCCAACGCGACGGTGACCGGCACCCTCGACAACGCGACGTTCAACAGTGTGTTCGACGCGCAGATCCTCACGATTGTCGGCAAGGCAGGCATCCCGCTCGGGCCCATGCGACCGTACGGGCAGGTCGGAGCGAGCTACCATCAGTCAAAGTTTCGGACCAACCAGACGATGACCGGAGCGGCCCAGCCGAATACGCTGAGCTACGAGCTGCAAACCGACGGTTGGGGCTGGGTCTTCGGCGGCGGGATGGAGGTCTGGCTGTCGTCGGTGTTCGGCTTCTACGGCGAGTTTGGTACGGCGTCGATCAAGGGCACCGCGAAGGATGATGAGGAAGGAGTGGTCAACGACCGGGCCACCTACGTTCTCTTCGGCGCCCGCGTGCGCCTCGGCGGGTAGAATCTCACCCTCGTACGTAGCGTCCGGCTTTAGCCGGACGCTGGATGGTCCGGCTGAGGCCGGACACTACGTCTGAAATAGCTCTACTGCACTCCCAGGAGCTCGATCTCGAAGACCAGCGTCGCGTTCGGGGGGATGGGCCCGTTGCGGAACGAGCCGTACGCGAGCGACGGCGGAATGACCAGCCGGCGCACGCCGCCGACCCGCATCCCCACGACCCCCTGATCCCACCCTTCGATCACCTGACCGATACCGAGCGTGAAGACGAGCGGGTCGCCGCCGGCGGAGCTGTCAAAGACCGGGCCCTTCTTGTCCGGCCGCGTCTCGCCGTAGAACCAGCCGGTGTAGTTGACGGTCAGGACTGTGCCGATGACAGCGTCACCACCGGTTCCCACCGTCAAGTCGGTCTGACTGTACGGCGCAAAGTTCGAGGGGGTCGTGGGCGAGTCGCTGCAACCGGCGACGGCGGCCACGAGCACGAGTATCGGCAGATAGAGCCGGGCCGGGCCCAGCTTCGACACGAAAAGACGTAGGAGAGTCACACGGGCTCCAAGAACAACGAACAGCAGGCGAGTGGCACTCTTCAGATTATGTAACGAAATCCAGCGGTTGGCGAAGCGCCCGCCTTGGGCCCTCGGAACTGTCAGATCCCTTTGAACAGGAGATCAGGAGATCAGGAGCGAGAACAATTGGAACGCAAACCAGTTTTTCTCCTGAACTCCTGGCCTCCTGTTCAAGAGACATGCGAACAAGCGGTTGATTGTTTACTGTCCGAGCTGGGACAGCGCGTAACGAAGCGGCGCACTCGACACCTTGATCACACCCTCGAACGGACCATCCAGTTCCATGATGAGGAATACCGCCGCCGCGACCGAGAACGCGGCGACGAACAGAACCGCGACGACCGACGCGTTCGACTGGGTATAGAGACCGAAGCTCGTGAACGTGACCGTCAACCAGAACATGACGACGGCAAGAAAGACCACGGGCACGGACCCGCCCATGCTGCCGAGCACTCGCCAGCGCGTTTTCGTGACATCTTCGCTCAGCTTGAGCGCCTCGGACTTGAACCATCGCTGCGTCTCGGTCGCCGGCGTGAGCTGGAGGATGCCGTTCTCGATGTTCTCGATCGCCGACGTGGCCTCTGTGGGTTGGAGGTCCAAGTTAGAGGATCCGTCCGCGGGCCAGGTCATTTCGATCCGGAACGCGAGGCCTTTCTTCAGGCCGTCCCTGATCGGTACGGTCTCCGGACCGTAGCGCGCGAGCAGCCGGTCGAGCGTCAGGATGTTCGCGGCGCTGGTGCGGATGGCTGCGTCCTGGCTGTCGAACGCGCTTCGCGCGGAGGCCGTCACCAGTCCGAGCAAGAGCGCTGTCATCGTCGCGACCAGCCCCATGCCGAGCCGCATGACGTCCTGCGATTCCTTACTCAGGTGCGTCGGGGGCAACAGTGACCGAACGTAGCCACCAACGAGCGCGCCGCCAAAGGCGAAGACAAAAGTCAGCGTAGCGAGGCTAAAGGCGCTCATCTCTGGGCACAGTCTATCCCGGTGAGCCCATTTTTTCGGGCTGCCCGGGTCAAACACGTACCGCTCTCTTCTGACGCCTCTACTTGGTGTCCGGGGTTTCGACGGGCTTGATCTTCTCGAACGCTTCGAGCGACGCGCGTTCCGCGCCTTCGGCCTTGCGAAGCGCGGACATGCTCGATTTGTGCAGCGCCGCGGCGCGCAGCCGCCAGCTCTCGTCCCGCAGCCGGAGGTACTCCTCGGCGCTCGCCAGGAGCGGCTGATGTTCCGGCGGCACGCGTCCGAGCGTCTTCAGTCGAGCCTGAGCCGCCTGAAGCTCCGGCGTGATCTTTCGTTCGATCGTCTGGGCCAGGGCTTCAGCCGTCAGCGTTCCGAGCTTGAACTGTTTCACCGCGGTTTGATAGGCAGTCGTCGTGCTGCCCTCAACTTCGATGACCCGTGAGATCTCGGGCCGAACGTCAGCGAGCCCGCGTAGCGGGACCGCCGACGCCACCGCCACGGCGACGGTGACCGCCATGGTGATCGCCACCCGCGGGACAGGCGGTGTTCTGACGCTCACGCCGTTCGTCAGCACGACGCCGCAAATGAATCCGGCGGAGAATCCGGCGAGCTCGGCCGCGATTCCGAGACTGCCGCTGGCCAGGTTGTAGAGCACGAAGACCGCCGCAACGGGCGCCAGCCGTTTGGCGGCGGTCAAAGTCATCGCAACCGACGGTTGCAGCTCGGTGCTGGCGTCACTCGACTCGGCTTGCTCGGGCTCGGCCTCGACCTCCTCAATCGCCAGCTGATTGAACCCGAAGGTGCCGATGGTGGCCGGTTGCGGCTCGACTGCCTGGCGAGGACCGCGCTGGATGACCGTCCACGCGGACGAGGCCGCAAGAAGCCCATACAGACCGAAGATGGCGCCTGAGGCGCCGGTAGTAATGGCCATCGGATAGTCCGACAGCGTGACGAGACTCGCAAGAATGCCGGCGGCGAGGTACACCGCGCCGAACGTGATGTGTCCGACGAGGCGCTCGAGGATCAGCCCCAGCTGCACGAGTGCGGCGCAGTTGACGAGGAGCTGCAGAAAGCCCGTGTGCACGAACATCGATGCGGCCAGCCGCCACCACTCGCCATTGGTCGTGCGCGGTCCGAAGCTGGCGCCCCACTCGACCAGTTTCTCGACGCTGCCGCCTCCGCCCATCATCAGGAACACGATGACATTCAGCGCGACGAAAGCTGGCATCACGATCGGCCAGGGGGTCCGTTGCCGAAGCGCGTCGCGAAACGGTTCGGGCTCGGCCTGGCGCCGCGCCGCTTCGTCCTTCGCGCGGTGCGCCGTGTCCACCAGGCGCTCCTTCAGGCGCGTGCGTTCATCCGGGCTCATCGTGTAGAGCGCGTAGCCGCCGAGGACGAGAATCACGAGCAAAATGATCATGAATTGCAACCAATTCCGCAGGGTAGCAGCCTCGTCAGATGGTCAAGACCTGTGCCAGGGGACCGGCGAAAACGTCAATGATTTCTGCCCTCTTCTACCTCAGCAGGCTGCCCTGATTGCAGGACTCGGATGCGCATGACGAGGTTTGTAATGCCGGCCGGCCGCGCTCGCGATATCCTCGACCCATTGGATCGACGTCAAGGAGGAGAGGGAATGCGTGTGCGTGCATTGCTAGGAATCGCGATGGTTGTGTGCGCGGCCGCTGGCATAGGGTCCGCCCAGGACGTCACCAAGGAGTCGGTACCGGGCATCCGCAATCTGGCCAGGCTTCAGACGACCGTGGCCTGCGCCGGCGCGATCACGCCCGAGGCAGTGGCAGACATCAGGAAGATGGGCTTCGTGTCGATCGTCAACCTGCGTCTGGCGAGCGAGCCCGAGGCCCAAGTCGACAAGGAAGAGGCCGCGGCCAAGACCGCCGGCCTGAAGTACTTTCACGTCCCGTTCGACGGCAAGCCCGACCCGAAGGCGGCCTCCGCATTCCTTGACGCGATCACTTCGAAGGGCGCCGAGCCGGCGTTCATTCACTGCGCCGGTGGAAATCGCGCCGCGACGATGTGGTTGATCAAGCGAATTGCCGTCGACCATTGGGACGTCGATCGCGCCGTCAAGGAGGCGACCGCGCTCGGACAGACGAGCGAGCCGCTGAGGGCGTTCGCGATCGAGTACGCGCAGGCCAACACGAGGTAGTGGCGTCTCAGCCGTCGCTTCGCAGCCGTGCCTTCCCCGGTATTTGCCAGGCCTACTCGAGATGGCGGCTGGTGAGCCACCCTGGCATTTCGACGTGCCAGCGGATGGCGGCGGCTCGGATGCTGAAGATGACGGCTACAGCGACGGCCAGCGTCGGCACGCCAGGCCTGGTGTTGCGCAGGACGGCGTAGAGGGTGCAGCCGAAGAGAATCGGCGTCGCGTAGATCTCGCGCGACATCAGGAGTGTCGGTCGTCCTGCCAACACGTCTCGGAGGAGGCCGCCCCCGATACTGGTCAGCACTCCCATCGACACCGCGATGGCTGGTGCGTGCCCCAGCCCGAGAACTTTTTCGGTCGCCTGGATGCCGAAGAGCGCCGCGCCGAGTGCGTCAAGATAGAGAAGCAATGTGAAGGTGGTCCGGACCAGGCGGCTCGCGAAGAATGCGATGAGCGCGGCGGCTATTGCGACGACTAAATAGTTCGTGTCCCCCAGCCAGAAGACCGGCGCACGGATGATCAGATCGCGAATTGTGCCCCCGCCAAGCGACGTCACCGTTCCCAGCACCATTCCTCCGAAGACGTCGAGGCCTCTTCGGTTGACCGCGAGGACGCCGGTCACGGCGAATACCGCCGTGCCGAGCATCTGCAGGTCATAAAGTGCCGGCACGGGCGCTATTGTAGACGCGGAACCTTCGGCTTGTGGCGCGGAGTCGAATTGGCGAAGCATTACGTGCGAGGAGTAGAGAGATGAGCACAGGAATACCGAGGCGTCAGCTCGGCCGGAGCGGCGTGTCAGTGTCGGCCATTGGCCTTGGCTGCATGGGGATGTCCGATTTCTATGGAGCGGCCGACGATACGCGATCGATCGAGACACTGCACCGGGCGATCGATCTCGGCGTGGACTTCCTCGACACCGCGGACATCTACGGGCCGTTTACGAATGAAGAGCTCGTCGGGCGGGCGATTCGCGATCGCCGAGACCGCGTCGTGCTGGCCACCAAGTTCGGAAACATGCGTTCTGCCGATGGCAAGTGGTTGGGGATCAACGGCCGGCCCGAGTACGTGCGGCAGGCATGCGACGCGTCGCTGAAGCGGCTCGGCGTCGACTCGATCGATCTCTACTATCAGCATCGAGTCGATGCCGAGACGCCGATCGAGGACACGGTCGGCGCGATGGCCGAGTTGGTCAAGGCCGGCAAGGTTCGCCACCTTGGACTGTCGGAGGCTGCGCCTGCCACGATTCGCAGAGCCGCTGCCGTCCATCCGATTGCGGCGCTCCAGACGGAGTACTCCTTGTGGAGCCGCGATCCCGAGGGCGAGCTGCTCGATACCTGCCGGGCGCTCGGGATCGCCTTTGTCGCGTATAGCCCACTCGGCCGCGGGTTTCTGACCGGCCGGTATCGCTCGATCGATGACTTTGCCGCCGACGACTGGCGGCGAAACAATCCACGCTTCCAGGGCGCGAACTTTCAGAAAAATCTCGATCTCGTGGACACGGTCGGAGAGCTGGCCAGAGCGAAGGGGAGCACGCCAGCCCAGCTTGCGCTCGCGTGGCTGCTGGCGCGGGGCAATGACATCATTCCAATTCCCGGTTCGACGCGAATCGAGCGGGTCGAGGAAAACGCGGGCGCCACGCGCGTGCAACTGTCCCCGGAGGACATCCGGTCGCTCGATGCGCTCGGGCCGACGGTCGCGGGCGATCGCTATGCGGAGGGCGGCATGCGCGCCGTCAACCGCTAGGATCAGATCGAGGCTCGGGGCTCAAGGCTCAGGGCTCAGGGCTCAAGCAAAACCTTCGACTCATCGTTCGAAGATCTTGCCTGAGCCTTGAGCCCTGAGCCGAGATCTGACCCCAGTTCGGCCTACCGGCGGGCGTATTCGTAAAACGTGCCGTCTGCCTTGAACGCCATGATCGGATAGGGCTGGGCGTTCGGGCCTTCCATGCCGGGAGATCCGACGGGCATGTTCGGAGCCGAGAGCCCGACCACTCCGGCCGGCGCTTCCTTGAGCAGCTGTCGCACCACGTCGGCAGGCACGTGCCCCTCGATGACGTACTTGCCGACGACCGCGGTGTGGCACGAACGCAGGTTCGCCGGCACTTTCTGCCGCGGCGCCATCTTGTCCAGCTCAGTCTGATTCATCACCGAGCGTTCGGTAGCGAAGCCCGCCGCGCTCATGTGGTCCACCCACTTGCTGCAACAGCCGCACGTCGGCGTCAAGTACACCTGCGCGCCGACCGCAGCAGGCTTGGTCGCAGCTGGTTTTTGTGGCGCCGGCTTCGGCGCCTGAAAGGCAGACGACGCGCCGAGCGCGACGACGGCGGCGATTACACACGCGGCCTGGTAGGGTCGAGTCATGGGGTGATCATAGATCATGGTTCAGGGTTCACGGTTCACGGTTCACGGTTCACGGTTCAGGTTTGAAGAAAAGCATACTGCCCAACTGAGATCAGAATGGTCTTCCTGAACCGAACCCTGAACCCTGACCCTGAACCTTGAACCTTGAACCCTGAACCGTTACAGATCCACCGCCACCACCTCGTGCACGTCGATTGACGGCACGGTCACGACCAGCGCGCCTTTCTCGTCGTCGACTCGCGGCGTCGTCTTCGCCGTCAGCAGCTGGACGCGCCGGGCGCGCGTGCCGGCGGGCAGCCGGATCCGCACGCGTTCGGGTCCGACGGGGACGAGCTCGCGGAGCGGCCCCTTCATCATCATCGGGTTCGTCAGGTTCACGAGATGAACGGTCATCGAGTCGCGCTGGCGCCAGAGCGTCACGTCCAGGATGCCGTGGCCCTCGACCTCGACCGGCGGGGCTTCGTTGGTGGCCCAACGGATCGTGTTTCGCAACAGCCGTCCGTGGTCGACGCACAGGACGTCCCAGAACGTGCGGTCGATATCCCACGGGATGTAGACGATGCGGCTGCCGCCGACCGTGCGCAGGTAGAGCTCCCGGACCTCGGTGTGCGTGACCCGCGGATACACGTCCTCCATTGGCAGATCCGGATACGACGGGATGAGCGTGAGCGGAGAGGGAAAGATCTCGGTCGGCTTCACACCGATACGGAACACGCCGTTGATGATGCGCGGTGTGTCGTCGAGTCCGTCGAGGACCGGATGACGCCGACCGGTGGCCGGATCGGTTTCGAGCGTCAGATACGAGTTCTGCATCGGGCCTTGGATGCGGCCATCGAACGACACGCCGAAGACATCAGCAAGGCCGAAGTCAGTCCGGCGTTGGCCGAATTCGTCGAAGAGCGTGGACGCGAAGGTCGCGAGCAGGCTTCCACCGCGCTTGACGTAGCCTCGGATTGCGTCGCACTGGGCGTCGGACAGCGCCGCCGCATCGGCGAGGATGAGCAGCCTGAACTGATCGAGGCGGTCAGGGGTCAGGAAGGCTTCGTGCACCAGCTCGAACGGGACGCGCGCTTCGATGAGCGCGTGATACATGCCGAGGACGTGATCCTCGGCGCGGTCGCCTTGCGCTACCCCGGAATGGTACGTCTCGGTCTGCTCGGAGTGAAGGAGGGCGACGCGTGCAAGTGGCGCTTCGTTGCGGAGGTAGCGTTCGTTCTCGAAATGCCACTGGTAGATCCGCTCGACGGCGGGCAGCCAGCGGCGGTCGTAGAGGACGCCGGAGAACTTCGTGACCCACGGCCGCATGCCGTTGGCCGTGCCTTCGGCCACCCACAGCCGGATCTCGGGCTCGCTCTGCACCGAGTCCTTCCAGCGATACGGCTCTTCCAGGCCGACGCTGAAGATGCCGCCGATGGGCTTCCTGCCCATTACCGCCCGGTACTCCTTCGCCCGGCGACCGTTGGCCCACGGCGGCGTCAGGCCCCGGCGCGCCTGATTGTCGGTGAACTGAATCGCCGCCAGCTCGCCGGCGGTCTTGAGGTCCGGCGGCCCATTCGGGATGAACCGCGCCTCGGGGTTGCCCGCGCGAACCGTCTGATCCCACTCCCGCCAGAGTGCCGTCAGTCGCGCCTTCTTCCACTCGAGGAATTGCCGGCGGAGCGGATCGCGGGGATCGGTCGTGCGCGGCAGCTCCGCGCCGGTGGCGTCGCGATAGTTCTGCTGGCAGTGAACGCAGAAGCAGTCTCCCCCCTGCGGTGCCCAGCGGTTCGCAAAGATGCCGTCCACCTTGTATTTCGCGACGATTTCGCGGTGGACCTGATTCATGAAGTCGAAGTTGTAGGGCCCGAGCGCGCAGGTGACCCAGAGATCCGGGTTGGCCCAATGCCGCAGCGGGTTGCCTGCGGTCGTGACCGCGATCCAGTCGGGATGCGCGACGCGCACCTCGTCCCGCACCGCGTGCGGATCCGTGCGAGCGACGACGCGCATGCCGAGGGCACGGCATCCGACCACGAGCTGGCCGAAGGGATCGGACTGCCCGAGCCACGCGCTGCGGTGGTGCAGCGGCACCTCGGTCGGATAGTACGCGACGATTCCGCCGGCGCTGAGCGTGGCGGCATCGGCGTGGAGGCGGCGGAAGTAGTCGAGCCAGAACTGCGGGTCGAATCGGCCGGGGTCGTTCTCGACGAGCGTCAACTGCACCCAGCGCATCGGCCGGTCGAACCAGCCGGACAGGGGCTCGAGCGCCGTGCCGGCGGCCTGCGCTGGCAGGCTGATGGCCTGGAGTTCGGGCGGACGGCCCAGGGAGGCGAATGCTCCAGCGCCCGTCGTGACCTGCAGGAACCCGCGGCGGGAAAGAGGGTGCCCCATGCGGCGGATTGTAACGCCGCCGCAGGGAGATCGGCTCAAGGCTTAGGGCTCAAGGCTCAGGCCAAACCTTCGAGAGCACATTCGAAGATCTTGCTTGGGCCCTGAGCCTTGAGCCTTGAGCCGGTGGACTTACGCATGCGCCGGCGACTGAGCTGCGGGACGCCGCAAGCCCAGATTGGCCAGGCCTCCCAGCACGCCGACGGCCAGCGCCGCCCAGGTCAGCGCCGGAGTCCACAGTGAACTGAGACCGAGCACGGTGTCGGCCGAGTAGGCGCCGTAACCCGTGAGCGCGAGCGCGCTGGCAGCCGTCGCGTACAAGAGCGGCACTTCGATGCCGTTTGACTGGGCGAAGACGTTCGGCCAGTGGACGGTCAGCGCGGCCACGACCATCACCGACACCATCAGCGCCGGGCCGATCGGGCCGAGCAGGCCAAGGGCGACAAGCACGCCACTGACAATCTCGGTCGTGGCGGCGGTGGCCGCGAACAGGCGCCCGGGCCGGAAGCCCAACCCTTCGAAGAACCCCGCTGTGCCGGTCAATCCATACCCGCCGAACCACCCGAACAGTTTCTGCGCCCCGTGGGCTGCCATCAGGGGACCAATCACGAGCCGAGCGAGAAGCAAGCCTGCATCCATGGGTCTGTCACTCCTTCAAATGAACTCCATTAACTATACAAAAAGTAGTGACTATAAATCAAGTTGTTACTTGAATATGGTCCGGTTCTTTGCTATGCTCAACTGGTCGCATCATGCCCAAGGCTCAGGCTGAAACCCCGGCGCTCTGCGGGCGCTTCCACCGCGCCAGCGAACTCATCGGCCGCCGCTGGACCGGCGCGATCATCTTTGTCCTGCTGAAGTCCCGGTGCCGGTTCGCGACGCTTCGCGATGCGATCCCCGAGATCACCGACCGGATGCTCAGCGAACGGCTGCAGGAACTTGAGCAGGAAGGGATCGTCGACCGAACGGTCGTGCCGGATACGCCGGTCCGCGTCGAGTATTCGCTGACGAAAAAGGGCCGGGCGCTCGCCGCCGCGATGGATGCAATCGCAGACTGGGCCGAGAAGTGGATCGATCAGCACCCCCCGGCGTCCGAATCCGCGCCCGCCCGCACCCGCCGCCGAGCCTAGTCTGGAACCTATCTCGTAAACTCGATCCGTGTTATCCGTGTGATCCGTGGCTAAACCCGATCCGTGTTATCAGTGTGATCCGTGTCTCTAGTCGTTACTGCGAGTCGTCCTTGAAGTCCCGGCTCATCGTCAATCCCCGATCGGGAACGGACTCGGCTCCTGACGCTCTCGAGACCATCAATCGCCTCCTGCGCGAGCGCGTGGGAATGATGGAGATCGTGATGACGGTCGACGAAGGCGACGCCGCGGCCGCGGCGTCCCGCGCCGTCGACGACGGAGTCGATCATCTCTTCGTCGGCGGCGGCGACGGCACGCTCAACGAGGTCCTCAACGGCGTCGCGAGCATCCCCGGCGGCCTCGAAGCGGTCAGGTTCGGCGTTATTCCGCTCGGAACGGGCAACGACTTCGCCACGGCCCTCGGCATTTCCGACGACATCGATCAGGCGATCGCGCAGCTCTTCGACGCCCGGAGCGCGCCGCGAGCGCTCGACGTCGGCAAGGTCAACGACCGCTATTTCATCAACGTGTCGGCTGGCGGCTTCATCGCTGAAGTCTCCGACGCCGTCAATCCGCAGTTGAAGACGCTCGCCGGGAAATTCGCCTACCTTCTCGGCGGCGCGCAGGTGGTCCTCAACTTCGAGCCGATGGCCTCGACCGTCCACCTGTCTGGCACACAGGAGTCGCGGCTCCTCCACACATTCGCCGTCTGCAACTCGCGGCTGGTTGGGGGCGGCCGCCTGATCGCCCCGGACGCAGTCGTCGACGATGGGCGGCTGGATGTGTGCCTGATCGAGTCGATGCCGACGGTCGAGTTTCTGGCCCTGCTGCGCCGCGTCTCGAGCGGCGAGCACATCGACGATCCCCGCGTCACCTACGTCCAGACGACCGAGATCGAGCTCGCGTTCGACCGGCCGATCAAGGTCAATACCGACGGTCAGGTATTCGAAGCCGAACGATGCGCTTACAGCATCCTCCCCGGCGCGGCGACGTTTCTCGGGGTTCGTTCGAGCGGGGGTGCTGCGTCCGATTAAGCACTCGCTGCTCTGTTCTCACCACCATGGGATAGCTGGCCGCGCGACGCATCGGCAGACATGGCGAGAAGAGAGGCGCCCGCCGGGACCAAGTGGACCGCATCCGCACCTTTGTTGAGGGCGAGTCTCAGCTACACTGAACCGCGTCTCTCCATTAAGGGTGCTAAGTCCGTAGATGCGGTACACGAAGTCGGAGTTCTGTGCCACTTGCTGGCAGTTCTTCGAGTGCCACCC
Source organism: uncultured Acidobacteriota bacterium (assembly GCA_963773005.1). Lineage (GTDB taxonomy): Bacteria > Acidobacteriota > Vicinamibacteria > Vicinamibacterales > 2-12-FULL-66-21 > DATBJJ01. The sequence continues at coordinate 1,138,854 of CAVYZR010000001.1, read as the reverse complement.
GGTCCGGACCGAGTCGCCACGCGATATATGCGTCCACTCGCCTCGCGCACGCGCAGCGGCAATCGGGTGCGAGAGCGCGGGTCTGGGAGTCCGAGGGCGATGCGCCTCGGGTAAGACTGGTAATGACCTACCGCGTTGAGTCCGCCGGCTGCCACCACCGGCTGCTAGATGATCCAGGGCGGGTGATGCCCGTCACGCAGGTTTGCGACGTTTCTCCGGGTTCGTGAGACCGCGTCCGCTCGTCCGATGAAGCCCATAAATCAGCCGCACTTAGCCGTTTCATGGGATACCCTATAATTACGCGTTGATGAAGCCGACCAACGTTGGTGACCCCAACTACTACCACCGTGTGGTGGACTGTCAGTGGGCGTGCCCCGCGCACACGAACGTCCCTGAGTACATCCGTCTCATCGCCCAGGGACGATTCACCGAGGCGTATCTCCTCAACCGCGAGTCCAACGTCTTCCCCGGCATTCTCGGACGCACCTGCGACCGGCCCTGCGAGCCGGCCTGCCGCCGGACGCGCGTCGATGGAAAACCGGTCGCAATCTGCCGGTTGAAGCGGGTCGCTGCAGACAACCGCGACGAGGTCAGGCATCTCCTGCCAACGGCGCCCGCGACGACCAACGGCAAGAAAATCGGGCTCATCGGCGCTGGTCCGGCCTCGCTCACGGTCGCCAACGACCTCGTGCCGCTGGGCTACGAAGTCACGATTCTCGAGAAGCTGCCGCGGCCGGGCGGGCTGATGCGCATCAACATCCCGGCGTTCCGCCTTCCGGAATCCGTCCTCGACGAGGAAATTGCCTACATCGTCGACATGGGGGTCGAGGTTCGGTACAACTCGCCGGTCAACAGCCTGAAGGCGCTGCTCGACGGCAGCGAGTTCGACGCGGTGTTTGTCGGGAGCGGCGCGCCCAAGGGAAAAGAGCTCGACATTCCGGGCCGGCACGACACGGATCAGATCTTCATCGGCATCGAGTGGCTCGAGTCGATTCATTTCGGCCACGTGGACTCGGTCGGCAAGCGCGTGCTCATCATCGGCGTCGGCAACACGGCGATGGACTGCTGCCGGTCGTCGAAGCGGCTCGGCGCGACTGACGTGAAAGTCATCGCGCGCAAGACGAGGAAATACTTCAAGGCTTCTCCCTGGGAGCTCGAGGACGCCGAAGAAGAAGGCGTCGAAATCATCGAGAACCTGCAGCCGGTCCGCTTCATCATCGAGAACGGCGTGCTGACCGGAATGGAGTTCGACAAGTTCCGGTCGGTCGAGACGGCCAAGGGCCTTGAGCAGGAAATCATCGGGCGGGAAATCCTCCCGTGCGACACGGTCGTCCTCGCGATCGGGCAGGACAACGCGTTCCCGTTCATCGAACGCGAGATCGGGCTCGAGTTCGGCAAGTGGGACATGCCGGTCGTCGATAAGACGACGTTCATGTCAACCAGGCCGGGGGTGTTCTTCGGGGGCGACGCCGCGTTCGGCCCGGCCAACATCATCTGGGCGGTGGAGCACGGTCATCAGGCTGCGATCTCGATTCACAACTATTGCCAGGGCCTGCCGCTGACGGAGCGGCCCGCCGCAGGGATGACGCTGACGAGCACGAAGATGGGCCTGCACGAATGGGCCTACAGCAACAACTACAACTCCGCTCAACGTCAGAAGATGATGCACGTCGACCTGCCGGTTCGTTTTGCGAGCATGTCGACGGAAGTGGAGAAGGGGTTCACGGCCGAGCAGACGCGCGCCGAGGTCGAACGGTGCCTGAACTGCGACATGGAGACGCACTTCATCGACTCGTTGTGCATCGAGTGCGACGCGTGCATCGACATTTGTCCAGTCGACTGTCTGACGATTACGCCAAACGCCGAAGAGCCGGAGTTGCGGACGCGCTTTGCCGCGCCGGCCGAGAATCTCGATCAGCCGCTGTTTGTCTCGACCGCGCTCAAGCAGACCGGACGCGTGATGATCAAGGACGAGAACGTCTGCCTGCACTGCGGTTTGTGCGCCGAACGCTGCCCGACCTACGCGTGGGACATGCGGAAGTTCATGTTGCAGATTCCCTACGCCGGCGCGACGGTGATTCGGCTGACCTCGGTGTGAACACGTCAGCTTCCAGCTGCCGGCTTCCAGCTGCCAGCCGAAGGGCATCCTGCTCTCTGGCTTCATCGGACGGCTAGGAGCAAGCGCTGGAAGCTGGAAGCTCGAAACTGGAAGCTGCCTTTATTTATGCCCCAGACCAACGAATTCGCCTTCAAGATCGCCACGGCCAACGGCACTGGTTCGGCGTCGGCCAACGGCTTGATCATGCAGGCCATCTTCCGCATGGGCATCCCGGTGACGGGAAAGAACGTCTTCCCGTCGAACATCCAGGGACTGCCGACTTGGTACGAGATACGGGTCGACAAGCACGGTTACACCGCCCGGACGCCGACGTTCGATCTGATGGTGGCGCTCAACCCGGCGACCTACCAGAAGGACGTTCAGGAGGTGCGATCGGGCGGCTGGCTGCTCTACGACTCGACCTGGCCGCTCGACCAGCGGCTGACGCGGCCCGACGTCACCTACCTCGGGATTCCCCTCGCGGAGCTGTGCAACGCGCAGTTCAAGGGACCGCGCGAGCGCATCCTGATGAAGAACATTGCCTATGCGGGCGCGCTCGCCGGGCTCCTCGACATGGACACCGAGATCATTCGCACCCTGCTGACCGAGAAGTACTCGCGCAAGCAGTCGCTGATGGACTCGAACCGGCAGGCGGTGGATCTCGGCTACGACTACGTCCGCAAGCACTTCGCCTGTCCGCTGCCGATCAGGCTCGAGGCGATGGACAAGACGAAGGATTCGATTCTGATCGACGGCAACACGGCGGCGGGGCTGGGGTGCGTCTATGCTGGCGCTACCGTCGGTGCCTGGTATCCCATCACGCCGGCGACCTCGCTGATGGAAGCCTTCACGACGTTTTGTCGCAAGTTCCGCCGCGACCCCGAGACGAACAAGAACAAGTTCACGATCCTGCAAGCCGAGGATGAGATCGCCGCGGTCGGGATGGTGATTGGCGCCAGCTGGGCGGGCGCCCGGGCCTTCACGTCGACCGCCGGACCCGGCATCTCGCTGATGAGCGAGTTCATCGGTCTGGCGTACTACGCCGAGGTGCCGGCGGTGATTTTCGACGTCCAGCGGGCCGGTCCTTCGACCGGCATGCCGACCCGGACCCAGCAGGGCGATTTGATGCTCTGCGCGTACGCCTCGCACGGCGACACGCGCCACATCTGCCTCTATCCAGCGGATCCGCGCGAGGCCTTCGAGACGGCGACAATCGCCTTCGATCTGGCCGAGCGGTTCCAGACGCCGGTGTTCGTGCTGAGCGATCTCGACATCGGCATGAACGACTGGATGGTCCCGAAGCTCACCTGGGACGACGCCTACCGGCCCGATCGCGGCAAGGTGCTCTCGGCGGAGGAGCTCGAAGAGGCGAAGGGCTTCTCGCGCTATCTGGATGTCGACGGCGACGGGATCACGTACCGGACGCTGCCAGGCGTGCACCCAAAGGGGGCCTATTTCACCCGCGGCTCGGGCCACAACCGGTATGGCGCGTATACCGAGGACGGCGACGAGTATGTCGATGTGCTGGATCGCATCGACCGGAAGATCCAGCGCGCGGCGCGCTTCGTGCCGGCGCCAATCGTGCGCACGACGCCGGGGGCGAGGCTCGGGCTCCTGACGATCGGCGGCTGCCACGCCGCCTGCACCGAGGCGCTGGACGTGCTCGCGCGGGACGGCATCCTGGTGGACTACATGCGCGTGCGAGGGTTCCCGTTCGGCGACGAGATCCGCGCCTTCCTGGAGTCGCACGACGTGACGTTTGTCGTTGAGCAGAACCGCGACGCGCAGTTGCGCAGCCTGCTGCTGCTCGAAACCGCCATCGCTCCCGAGAAGCTCGAGTCGGTGCGCTACTATGCTGGCTTTCCGATGAGCGCGCACCACGTCATCTCGGGTGTCAAGGCCAAGCTGGAGAAGGCGGCATGACCTACATCACGAAGCCCTCCCCGCGCCATCCTGCGCTCCAGAAGAATGCGCTCGGACTGACCAGGCGCGACTACGAGGGCGCGATCACGACGCTCTGCGCCGGCTGCGGGCACGACTCAATTACCGCGGCGATCATCCAGGCATTCTGGGACCTGTCGATCTCGCCCTACAAGGTAGCGAAGCTGTCGGGGATTGGTTGCTCGTCGAAGACGCCCGCCTACTTCCTGCGCGAGGCGCACGGCCTCAACGGCGTGCACGGACGCATGCCCGCGCTCGTGACCGGCGCCAACGCGGCCAATCGCGACCTGATCTACATCGGCATCTCGGGCGACGGCGACTCGCTCTCGATCGGCCTCGGGCAGTTGTGCCACGCCATTCGCCGCAACGTGAACGTGCTCTATGTGCTCGAAAACAACGGCGTCTACGGCCTGACCAAAGGCCAGTTCTCGGCATCGGCCGATCCCGGTTCGCTCAGCAAGAAGGGCGAGGCCAATACCATGGGCGCGATCGACGGCTGCCTGCTGGCCTTGACCCTCGGCGCGACGTTCGTGGCGCGCAGCTTCTCCGGCGACAAGGGCCAGCTCGTGCCGATCCTCAAGGCCGGGCTCGCCCACAAGGGCTTCGCGTTTGTCGACGTGATCTCGCCGTGCGTGACCTTCAACGACCATGAGGGCTCGACCAAGAGCTACGCCTACACGCGCGAGAAGAACGTCGAGGTCGTGCAGGCGGATTTCGTGTTGCCGACGGCGGCGATTACGACCGCCTACGATCCAGGGACGGTCAGTTCCGTGATGATGCACGACGGCAGCTGGGTCCGGCTGAGGAAGGTGTCGGAGGACTACGACCCCACCGATCGCGATCGGTCGTTTACCTACATCCGCGAACGTCAGGAGGAGGGCGAGGTCGTCACCGGCCTTCTCTACCTCTCGCAAGACTCGCGGGACGTCCACGAGCAGAACAACACCGTCGAGACGCCACTCGCCCAGGTTCCCTACGCCCAGCTGTGTCCCGGCCGCGCAGAGTTGGAGAAGCTGCAGCTGGGATTCAGGTAGGGTGTAGGGGTCCGGCTGAAGCCGGACCGACTCACTTCAACTCCGCGAGGACCACCTCGATATTGCTCTTCAGACGTGGGGCTGGAGGCGTCGCATACCCAGTGTACTTCTCGGGCACTTTCCAGCTCGCCGCCAGGCCGTCTGCGGAGATGCCGGCCGTCTTCGCTTCCCGGACGGCATTGAGGAAATCGCCGTTGAACGCCGAGTACTCGCGCAAGTCGGCGACGGTCATCTGAGTGCTGTGACCAGTGATGATCATCTCGATCTGCGCGCTCGTCGCGAAGTCGGCCGCCTTCGACAACGTATCTGGCATGTCGACGCCGCTCCCGCCGTTGATGGCGTCGAGGAGCGGGATGTTCTTCCCCGAAAAGATGTCGCCCGCGTGCATGACCTTCAGGGTCGGGAAAACGACCCACGCGTCGCCATTCGTATGGCCGCGACCGAAGTACCACAGATCGATTTGATCGTTGCCGCTGCCGATCGTCATCTTGTCCGTGAACGTCCGTTTCGGCAGGCCGCGGCCGCCATTGGCTTCGAAGATCGTCTGGGTCGCCGTCGACGGAGGGAAACCGCTCGGCGCGAGCATCTTCGCCATGTTGGCTTTGGTGTTCTCGTGCGTCACGACGTCGACCGTGGCAGGGAACTCCACGTTGCCGCTCACGTGGTCGCCGTGAGTGTGGGTGTTGATGATCAGCGTGACCGGCTTGTCGGTGAGCTCACGAATCTTGTCGAGGATCGGCTTGCCCCATCCCGGGTTCTTGGTGTCGACAACGACCACGCCCGCGGTCGTCACGAAGACGCCCGTGTTGCCACCTCCGCCCTTGAGAACGAACAGGTTGTCTTTGAGCTTCTCAACTTCGACCACCATGGGCGTGGGCTGCGCGCCGGCCGCCTGTTGATACGCTGACAACGCCACCGACAGCAAGCCCACCGCCAGCAGCGCCCCAAGAACAATTACTCGCCTCATGGTCGTTTCTCCTCCTGCGCCGGCGTCGGTCGCACCGGCATAATACCCTCAGTCACACAACCTCGTCGGACTTGCCGCCGTCTGACCAGTTAGGATCCAACGCTAACTCGACACATAATTGGGGCCGTCATGATCGAGAGTTTCTTCCAAGACTTGCGCCAGTCGCTGCGGATGTTCTGGCAGAGTCGGGGCTTTACCGCCGCGGCGGTTGCGGCGCTGGCGCTCGGCATCGGGGCCAACACGGCGATCTTCTCCGTAGTCAACGCCGTCCTCCTCAAGCCGGTGCCGTTCCCAGACCCCGACCGGCTGGTGATGCTACAGGTGACGACGCCTCAGGGCGTCAACGGCGGCGGCTCGCCCGCCAAGTTCATGCACTACCGCGAACAGTCGGAGGTGCTTCGCGACGTCGCGGCGTTCAACACCGGTGTCGTGAACTTCACCGGCGGGGCCTTCCCAGAACAGCTTCGGTCGGGGCGGGTGTCCGCCGATTTCTTCCGGCTGTTCGGCGCGCCGGTCCTGCGCGGCCGCACCTTCAGCCCCCAGGAAGACCGCCCTGACGGCGACAAGGTCGTCGTGCTGAGCTACGGTGTGTGGGTCAGGCGTTTCGACAGCGACCCCGACGTCATCGGGAAGACGATCTCGCTCAGCGGCAATCCGCACACCGTGATTGGCATCATCGACCCGAGTGTCGACTTCCAGGAGCTGGCGCCGAACCCGGAGGTCTGGCTGGCCTTCCAGTTCGATCCGAACACCAAGGACCAGGGCCACTATTTCAGGGTAGCCGCTCGCCTCGCGCCCGGCGTGTCGCTCGAGCAGGCCAACGCGCGGCTGGGACTCTCCTCGAAGGAGTACACCACCAAGTTCCCCAAATCGCTCGGCCAGGGCGCCGTCTTCGCGGCAGTGCCGATGCGCGAAGCACTCGTCCGCAACGTCCGTTCGTCGCTTCTGGTTCTTATCGGCGCAGTCAGTTTTGTCCTCCTGATCGCCTGCGCGAACGTCGCCAACCTGCTGCTGGTGCGCGCGACCGGGCGGCGGCGTGAAATTGCGGTTCGTTCCGCCATCGGCGCGGGCCGAGGCCGAATCATGCGGCAGTTGCTGACGGAGAGCGTCGTGCTGTCGCTGGCCGGCGGGATTCTCGGGACGATGCTCGGTTTCATTGGCATCCGCGCGCTGCTCACCGTCAACACCGCCGGCCTGCCGAGGATTGGGCAGGACGGGTCGCTCGTCGGCATCGATTGGCGTGTGCTCCTGTTCACGCTCGGCGTATCGCTCGGTACGGGAATCCTTTTCGGCCTTATTCCCGCAATTCAGGGATCGCGGGCGGACCTCAGTTCCACGCTCAAGGAGAGCGCGGGACGTTCCGGCACCGGATTCCGGCAGAACAAGGCCCGCTCGCTGCTCGTCGTCATCGAAGTGGCCCTCGCGCTGATCCTGCTCATCGGCTCCGCTCTACTTATTCGCACGGCCGTTGCGCTCGGCCGGGTCGATCCTGGCTTCGATGCAAGCAATGTGCTGACGATGCGAATGTCGTTGACCGGGCCGCGATTCCAGAAGGCCGAGGGCGTCGAGCAGATGGTGCGCGATGGCGTCGAACGGTTGCGCTCGGTGCCCGGCGTCGTCGCCGCGAGCGCGACGTGCTGCGTGCCGCTGCAGGGCGGCTACGGACTGGGGTTTATCGTCGCCGGCCGTCCGCTGCCACCGGATAGTCCGTCGCATGGCGGCGGCGCCTGGGTCACGATCTCGCCTGGTTACTTCGACGTCTTCAGGATTCCCATCAAGCGCGGGCGTGACTTTAACGAGCGCGACACGCAGCAATCACCCGGCGTCGTGATCATCAACGAGACCATGGCGCGGCGGTTCTGGGAGAAGGGCGATCCGCTTAACGATCGGCTCGCCATTGGTCGCGCCATGCGCGAGTTTGCGACCGATCCCGATCGTCAGATCATCGGGATCGTAGGCGACATCCGTAATGGTGGCCTCGACAACGATCCAGGGCCGATGATGTACATTCCCCAGGCGCAGGTGCCCGACGCCGCCAACGCGCTCAACGTCGGCCTGACGCCGATCGCATGGGTAGTTCGGACTCAGGTCGAACCGCACTCGGTCACCGACGCGGTTCAGGAACAACTGCGACAGGCCAGTGGCCTCCCCGTGTCCAATGTGCGGACGATGAGCGACGTCGTGTCGACCTCGACATCACAGCAGAAGTTCAACATGTGGCTGATGACGGTGTTTGGCGCCTCAGCACTGCTCCTCGCCGCGATCGGCATCTACGGGCTGATGGCGTATTCGGTCGAGCAGCGGACGCAGGAGATCGGCATCCGGCTCGCGCTCGGAGCGCCGGCGACGTCGGTGAAAAACATGATCGTGCGCCAGGGGATGACGCTCACGCTCGTCGGCGTCATCGTGGGCGTGGGGTCGGCGTATCTCCTGTCGCGCTTTGTGTCGAGCTTTCTCTTTGGCGTCACCGCCACCGACCCGCTGATCTTCGTCGCCGTACCCCTCGTTCTGAGCGCGGTTGCGCTTCTTGCCGTGTGGCTGCCCGCGCGTCGGGCCAGCCGCATCGATCCGATCATTGCCTTGCGCGCCGAGTAGAGCCATATGCGGATTTGCGTGAGTCGAACTGTCGTTCTGCTCGTTCTTGCCATGTCGGTTCTCGCGGGCGCGTCGTCGGCGATCGCCCAGTCGGCCGCTCCCCAGGCCCCGGCGCGGCCGAAAATCGGGCTGGCGCTCGGCGGCGGCAGTGCGCGGGGCATCGCCCACGTTGGCGTACTCGAGTGGTTCGAAGAACATCACATTCCGATCGACTACATCGTTGGCACCAGCATGGGCGGCCTGGTCGCCGGCGCCTATGCGTCGGGCATGACTCCGGCTGAAATCAGGGAGCTGATGAAAACCGCGGACTGGGACCTGATGTTCCTGTCCGATTCTCCCTACAAGTACAAGACCTTCAGGAGGAAAGTAGACAAGCGCCAGTTTCCGTCGCAGCTCGAGTTCGGCTTGAAACACGGCTTCACGCTGCCCGGCGCGCTCAATCCCGGGCAGCAGGTCGCGCTCATGCTCGATCGCATCGCGCTGCCCTACGGCGATCTCACGAGCTTCGACGATCTTCCGACGCCGTATCGCGCGGTCGCGACTGATCTGCGCAAGGGCGAGACCATCGTCCTCGGCAAGCCACCGCTGGCGAGGGCGATGCGCGCGACGATGTCGATTCCGGGCGTCTTCGCACCGGTGAACTGGGACGACTGGCTGCTCGTCGATGGCGGCGTGCTCGATAACGTTCCGGCCAACGTTGCGCGCAAGCTCGGCGCTGACATCGTCATTGCCGTCAATGTCGGGGCTGATCCCGGTGACGAGAAAGAACAGATGCAATCGCTGTTCGCGCTGCTCGGAAAGACGATCGACACGATGATGACGACGAGCACCCGCCGCTCGCTCGAATCGGCCGACCTCATCATCGACCCCGATTTGAAGGGCTTGACGTCGACGTCCTGGCGATTGAGCGATGAACTTGCGGACCGCGGCTATAAAGCGGCGGCAGCGCTCGACAGCAAGCTTCAGGCCTACGCCGTCAGCCCCGAGGTGCACCAGGCGTTTCAGGCCGCTCGTGAGGCGAAACGCCGCCGCGAGGTCGCAGTCCCAACTGAAATCACATTCGAGGTGATCGGCTCGCCAATATCGCCGCGGGTCGAGGCCGAGATCCGGCACGCCCTCAGCCCCTCGCTGAACACGCCAGTCAACCCCGACAAGCTCGCCACGAGCATTCTCGAGATCACCGGGACCGACCGCTACGAGTACCTGACCTACGAGGTGACGGATCGTCCCAAGCCGACGTCATTGCAGATTGGCGTGCGTGAAAAGACGTACGGCCCACCATTTCTGATGCTGGGGCTCGATCTCGGCAACATCGACTCATCGAACTTCGCCGTGAACATGCTGGGCCGCGTCCTGCAATACGGCCTCCTGGGCGTAGGGTCTGAGACGAGACTGGATTTCGCGCTCGGCACCAACCAGAGACTCGCGGGCGAGTTCGTCAAGCCGCTCGGCGACAACCCGGTTTTCGTTGCGGGACGCGCCTACTTCGATCGGCGAGGGCGGAACCTGTACTCGGACGATGTCTTTGTCGCCGAGTACCGAATCACGCGCCTGGGTTTGGGTGCCGACATCGGCACCGATATCAGCCGTGATGCCGAAATCCGCCTCGGCTACGACATCACAGACTTCACGGGGCGGCGTCGTGTCGGATCGCCGGATCTGCCTGAAGTCGACGGCACAGAAGAATTCCTGCACCTGGACGTCTTCGTCGACACACAGACGAGCCCGCTCGTGCCGACGCGCGGATTCCGCCTGCGCTCGGCGCTTCGTCAGTTCTTTTCGGCGCCGACGGCCAGCGGCCCCATCGATGGAGTCATCCCTCCCAGCCCCCAGTCGTTCACGAGCGGTGAGGTGCGGGCGTCCTGGTTCACGCGCGTCCGCAACCGCGACGACCGTGTTTTCCTCATCGGCGAAGGCGGGACTTCGTTTGGCGCGCATCCCCTCGTCGACAACTTCGCGCTCGGCGGTCCTTTGCGCATCGGTTCGGTCAACACTGACCAGCTGCGTGGCGACAACTACCTGCTCGGCGTGGTGGGGTATCTTCGCGGCATCGGCAGAATGCCTGATGTGCTCGGCGGCAGCATCTTTCTCGGCGTGTGGGCTGAGGCGGGGTCGGCGTTCAACGACTGGGACAACTCGGACTGGAAGAGCGACGCGACCGGCGGTCTCATTCTCGAAACCCTGCTCGGCCCGGTGTTCCTCGGCGGCAGTGTCGGCTTCGACGGCGGGGGGCGCTTCTACGTTTCCCTCGGACCGCTGTTCAAGTAGGAGATGGTCCGGCTAGTAGGAGATGGTCCGGCTAAAAGCCGGCTTTAGCCGGACCTTTTCGGACTACTTCACGCTGGCGAAAGCTCGGGCCGGCGTTGGCTGGCTGCGCCAGTCGGCGGGATAGGTCACGTAGGACTCGTCGAGTTCGGCGACTGACGGGCATCCAAGCAGCTTGAGTGTGCGAATCAGGTCTGCGCGCAGAATCTGGATCGCTCTCGCGACTCCCGCCCCGCCACCAGCACCCAGCCCGTAAGCATACGCGCGGCCGATGAGCACCGCCTTCGCGCCAAGGCAGAGCGCCTTGGCGATGTCGCTGCCACGACGGATGCCGCCGTCGAGCAACACCTCGCACTGGCCGTTCACGGCCGCCACCACCTCGGGCAGCGCGCGCAGGGTCGGGTAGACGCAGTCGAGCTGCCGCCCGCCGTGATTCGAGACGACGACGCCGTCGGCGCCCGCGTCCACGGCCCGCCGGGCATCGTCGCCGATCATCAGGCCCTTGATGACGATCGGGCCCTTCCAGACCTCGCGTATCCAGCGCAGGTCAGCCCAGCAGACCGTCGACTGTTCGAGCGCCGCGCCGACGTCGGCGTACGACATCGGTCCATCTGGCAGGACAACGTTGGGAAAGTCCATCAGCCCACCGTCACCGATAAAGCCGGCCAGCCATCGTGGACGAAGCAGAAACTGATGCACGTAGGGCAGCATCGTCCACGGGTTGCGCGTCAGGAGCTCTTTCGTTCCGTTCCTGAAGTCGCGCTCGCGCAGTCCGGCCACTGCCGTGTCGATGGTGACAAAGAGCGCCGTGGCGCCGGCTTTCTTCGCGCGCTCGAGGCCGGCGGTGGCAATGTCACGCCCACCGACCAGATAGAGCTGGTACCACAGCGGTCCCTTCGTTCCGGCGCCGACCTCGTCGACGCGGCAGCCCGATAGGGTCGAGAGCGTGTAAGCCGTCCCGGCGTCGCCCGCGGCGCCGGCCGCGACGACTTCGCCGCGCGGGTAGAACATGCGACTGCTGCCGACCGGCGCGAGCGCAAAAGGAAGGGCGAGGTCCGCGCCGAGCACCTTCGTCCGGAGATCGCACGCCGGGGTCGACACGGCACACCGCGGCCGGAACAGCGCATCATCGAAGATCCGGCAGTTTTCGCGGAGCGTCACCTCGCCATCCGCGCCACCATCGATGTAGTCGAACGCAACGCGCGGCAACCGGCGTTTGGCCAGCCGGCGAAGGTCGGCGATGTTGAGGACGCTGGGGGAATCGACTCGATTCATTGGGGCGTCAGAGTTGGCGAATTGTACTACTATCAGTGACTGACAGTCGTAAGTCGGCAGTCTTCAGTCGGGAGTCGCAGTCGGCAGTCTGAGTCGACAGTTCCCAGTCTTCAGTCAGAGTCCAGTCCTCAGTCAGACTCCTCAGTCTGGGGCTGGTCCTCGAGTCGTCGACCCGCTCCTCCCGCCAGCAACCTCGGGACCGCCCGGCACGTTTGCCCCTGCGACTATCGACTCGGACTGCCGACTCAGACTGACGACTGCGACTCCCGACTGAAGACTGCCGACTTACGACTGTTACGCTTACAAAACAGTCGCAACTAATGACTGAATTGTCATGAGTTCGGCCACCCAGCCGGCAAAACACTTGAGTTTTTGCCATTTTGGCCCGGTCCTACGGTTGCAGACCGTGCAGGCCCACTCCACATCAACCGTACCCGATGGAATTCCGCGACTACGCCGCAAAGGAAACGGCCGCCCTGTTCAGCCGGCTGCTGGCCAGCCAGGCCGAGGCGTCTGTACAGCATCTCCGCAATCTTCGCGATGCCCTTGACGCCGCCTCGCGCGGGATAGAAGAGGGCGCGACGAGCACACCTGACGAGGTCCAGGAGCTCATTCGACGGCTGAACACGGCCGCCGGGACGGCGGCGCGCGTGGCCGCCCAGAAAGTCCAGAAGGAAGCGCAGACGGCACTCGAGGCGGTTCAGGACGACCTCAACGTGCAGCGCGCCGAGAACGAGCGGCTGACGGGCTCGCTGACCGAGCTGCAGGCTCATGCCGAGTCACTGCGCGAGCAGATTCAGAAAGAGACGGAGCGCGCCGAGTCGCTCGACCGTGACCTCGATGCCGCCATCGAGGCTCACGCCCACGTCGACGCCGCCCGCCTCGAGGCCGAGGCGGAAACGCGGAAGCAGGCGGGCGCACGGGCGTCCGCAGAAAAGGACCTGGCCGAGAGTCGCGGGTTGCTCGACGCGACGGTCGCCGATGCCGCGCGGCTGTCTGGCGAGCTCGACAGCGCGCGGGCCGAGACCGTGTCGCTGCGGGAGCACCTTTCGACGGTCGAGGCGGCTGCCGAGCATTCACGCGCCGAGGCACAGAGCGCGCTCGAGTCCGCGCACGCGGAGCTGCGAGGTGAACGCGAGCGCGGCGAACGGCTGACGACATCGCTGGCTGAAGTGCAGGCGCAGGCCGACATCCTCCTGGCCGACTTCGCGGAGGCGGAGACGCAGGCCGATGCGATGCGCGCCGAACTTGCGGACGCGCACGGCCAGGCCGAGACGCTGCGTGGCGAAGTCACCGATGCTCGCGCGCAGGCCGATTCGCTCCGTCACGAGGTTGCAGAGATCCAGGGTCGGGTTGACGGCCTTCAGAACGAGCTTCACGACGCGCGTGCCGATGCCGCCACACTGCGAGGTGACGTGCAGCGCGAGACCGATCGCGCGGACGGGCTCGATCGCGATCTCGACGCGGCGATCGAGGCGTACGCGAATGTCGACGCCACCCGGATGGAGTCCGAGGTCGAGTGCCGCCGCCAGACGACGGCGGCGGCTGCTGCGGCGAAGGAGCTGGCCGAGGTGAGGGCACTCCTCGACGCCTCAGTCGCGCAGGCCTCGCGCCTGGGGATGCAGCTCGACGCCAACGCCGCCGAGAATGGCACCCTGACGGCCGACTTGAGCGCGGCGCATGCCGAGCTCGAGTCCGCCAGGCTGCAGCGGGAAGCGATTTCCGCGCAACTCGACGCGAGCCGCGCCAGGATTCAGACACTCGAGCGGAACCAGACCGCTCAAGAAGAACAACTGCGGCACCTCGAAAGCGCGCTGAGCGACGCCACCGACGCCTACGATGCACTCAGAGCCGAAGCTGGCGCCCGACCGGCGGCGGCTGACGTCGATACGAGCAGCTATCACGAGGCCCTTGCCGACGCCAGTGCCCTCAGGGACGACGTCGCGCGAATGGGCTCGTTGCTCGACACCTCGTCACAGGCGGTCGACGAGCTTGCTGAAAAGACGACGCTCACAGACCTCTTCGCCGCGCTCGTGAGGCACCTCGCGGCTGAGTTCTCACGCGTGGCGCTGTTCCGTGTCAAGGCCAATCGACTCGAGGGCGAGGACCAGATCGGGTTCGACGAGACAACTGACGTGACCAAGCTGGTCCTGCCGCTCAACGTCGATTCCCTCATCACGCGCGCTGCGAGCTCAGGCAGCTTCGAACAGCTGATCGGCGGCGAGCTCGACGACAACAGCCGCGCCCCGTTTGGGGGAACCCCGACCGTGGCCCTGGCGATGCCGATCGCATTCCAGGGCGAAACGCTGGCCGTCGTCTACGCCGACTCCGATCAGCCGGTGTCCGATCGAGGCCCGGCCGGCCACGATGCGAGCATCGTCTTTGCGAAGCTGATGGTGCGCACGGCGGGCGTGCTGGTGATGCGTCTGTCGCAGGAGCTCAAGATGCTCAACGAGCTGCGCGACTACGCCGCGATGCTGCTCCAGGAAGCGCAGGAGATGCACAGCGCCGACTTGGAGGCCGAGAAGAGCGACGACGAGCGCCGGTCGAGGCTGAAGGACACGATCGAGTGCGCGCGCCAGCTCTACGCGCAGCGCGCGTCGCTCGAGGGCGCGGCCGCGGCAACGCTCTTCGACGATCGGATCTCGGTCGTCATCGACAGCGACAGCGGCTCGCCATTCGCGCGCGATCTCGAAGCGATCGCCAACTCGGTGAACCACGGCGATTCGCGCCGGGCCGCCGAGGCGTCCTGAAAGGTCGCAGCTCGCGGTTTCGGTTGCGCCTTCGTGAAATCCCCGTGTTATCGTCCGATCGCGAAGACGTGATTGTCGGTTCGGATGAAGATCTGCCCCTTTGAGATTGCCGGCGATGCGACGGCGCGCTCACCGAGGGCGTTTCTCGCCACCACCTGCGGCGCCCGTCCGGCTTTCAGCACGACGGTCTCGCCGTTCTCGCTGACGAAGTAGATATGCCCCCCGCCCGCAACCGGCGATGCCGAGAAGACGCCGTCGACGCGTTCCTGCCAGATCCGCTCGCCGCTCGTCGCATCGACGGCTGTGAGCACGCCAACATCGTTCGCCATGTAGACGACGCCGTCGAAGTAGAGCAGTGACGAGCAGTATGGCGCGCCGGTGGCGATGCGCCAGACAATCGACTTCGACGTCACGTCGCCGCGCCCGCCGGGCCTGATCGCCATGTATGGTCCGCTGCGATAGCCGCGGCTGGCATAGATCACGCCGTTGTGAAACACGGGTGTCGGCACCGCAAAGCGACTGGCCTCGCCGGCGTGCCAGAGAAACTCACCGGTCTTCGCGTCGTAGGCGTCGATCCGTTCGGTCGAGTT
The DNA here is from genome assembly GCA_963773005.1 of uncultured Acidobacteriota bacterium. Lineage (GTDB taxonomy): Bacteria > Acidobacteriota > Vicinamibacteria > Vicinamibacterales > 2-12-FULL-66-21 > DATBJJ01. The sequence goes on along the minus strand of CAVYZR010000001.1, from coordinate 1,123,336 downwards.
GACGATGACCTCGCTGCCGAACGCGCCGTCGACGACGAGCGGCGTGCTGTAGGAGGAGCGGCCCTGGCCGCGATCAGCCTTCCACCGATCCTTGCCGGTCTTCTTGTCGATGGCGAGGAGGTACGAGCGCGCGGGCTGATCGCAGAGGAGGATGAGCTGGTCGCCGTGAATGACGGGGGAGCTCCCATGGCCCCACTGGATGTCGAAGGCGCCGTTCTCGGTTGCAAGGTGTCGCTGCCAGACCACGGCACCGCTGCGATCGAGCGCGACGATCTGGCCGGTGCCGAACCAGGCATAGACCAGTGTGCCGTCGGTGACCGGGCTGGGCGTCGCGAGGTTGTGCTTGTCGTGCACGGGTGTCAGGTCGCCCGTCGCTTCAATCCGGCGTTCCCAGACGCGTTTTCCGTCGGAGCGGCCGAAGGCTTCGACGACGAAGTAGGTTTTCGTCGGGTCGGTGCCGGCCGCGGCCTCGACGCCAAGGGCTCGCTCGCCCTGCGCCGCCGCATCGGCGCCCTGCACCAGGCGCGGGTGGTTGCCCTCGCGCCTGATCCCGGCGCCGATCTGAGAGGTGACGTAGACATGGTCGCCGCTGACGATCGGCGTCGAGACGCCGGCGCCGGCGATGCGCGCTTTCCAGGCGACGTTGTCGGTCGCGCTCCAGCGAGTCGGCAGGGTGCCGTCAGGCGCGACGCCGGTCGCGTTTGGCCCTCGCCAATTCGGCCAGTCCGCGCGCACCGCGACGCCAAGCAGGCCGACACCGACCAGCGTTCCAATCAGAAGCGTTCGCAGATGTTTCATGGACTGTATTTTACCTTCAACCTTCACTTCAGCATTCAGCAGTCAGCATTCAGCATTGCCTGTATCATCCCCCTGTGCGCGTCAACACGGTCAAGCAGGCGTTGAGGGAAGGCCGGGTGCAACTCGGCTGCAGCTGTTTTCAGCTTCGTTCGCCGGATGCGGTTCGGGCGCTCGCAGCGGCGGGTCTCGATTGGGTATTCTTCGACGCCGAGCATGGGGCGTTCGATCTGGAGACGCTGCAGGATCTGATGCGCGTCGCGGTCACCGCCGGACTGTGCCCGATCGTGCGCGTCGCCGATCTTCAATACGCTCTGATTGCCCGGGCGCTCGATTGCGGCGCCCAGGGTGTCCTCCTTCCTCGCGTTGAATCACCGGAGTTGCTCGCAACGGCGGTGAGCTGGACCCGCTTTCCGCCGCTCGGCACGCGCGGTTTCGGCCTCGGTCCACCGCAACTCGACTACGAGGCGGTGTCGATGAGCGACGCGATCGCGCACGTGAACGCCAATGTCCTGGTCGTGCTGCAGATCGAGACGCGGACCGCGCTCGAGAGGATCGATGAGCTGCTTGCGGTGCCACACATCGACGCCGTACTCATCGGGCCTGGCGACTTGTCGGTCTCTCTCGGCGTGCCTGGACAGTTCGACCACCCGCAGTTCGTCTCCGCCGTCGAAACCATTCGTGACCATTGCGATCGCGCCGGCATCGCGCCCGGTATTCATATGCGATCGCTCGATCTCGCGAAGCGGTGGAATGGCCGCGGCCTGCGACTATTCAGCTGCAACAGCGATCTCGGGTTTCTACTCGACAAGGCGACTGAGACCGTGAAGGCGTTGAGAGGCTAGGCATGACCACTCCCGTTCCAGACCCGCACGCCGGTCAACCGGTGCTTCGTCTCGGCCCCAGCCCGGGCCGTGCGCGACTGACTGCGATTCTCATTCACGGCCGCGGCGCGTCCGCGGAAGACATCCTCGCACTCGCGCGCGAGTTCGACTCAGGCACCGCTGGCTCCGCCACCAGTGACGTCGCCTACCTTGCGCCCCAGGCCGCCGGCAACACCTGGTATCCCTACTCGTTTCTCGCGCCGATTGAACAGAACGAGCCCTGGCTCACATCCGCGCTCAACGTCGTCGGCCGGCTGGCGCTGACGCTGGGGGAACAGGGTGTTCCGGCTGATCGCGTGGCGATTCTGGGGTTTTCCCAGGGGGCCTGTCTGACGCTCGAGTTTGCCGCGCGCAATCCCAGGCGATACGCGGCCATCATCGGCCTGAGCGGTGGCTTGATCGGTCCGCCTGGCACACCGCGCACCTACCCCGGGTCGCTCGATGGCACGCCCGTGTTCGTCGGATGCAGCGACGTCGATGCGCACATTCCGGTCGAGCGCGTCCGGGAATCAACCGCTGTTCTCCGCACGATGAAGGCGATCGTCGACGAACGGATTTATCGGGGGATGGGGCACACCGTCAACAGCGACGAGATCGCCGCCGTCAGCGCACTGCTGCGGCCGGGCGCGCAGCGCTAGAACCTATCTCGCAAAGTTTGCGTCGAGGTCGGGGTCGACCCCACCGCTGCACACCAAAGTTTTCATCGCAGAGATCATAGAGCGCGCAGAGAATTACTGGATGTCTGCGTCCTCGGCGCCCTCAGCGGTAAAGGCTTTCTGCCAGCGAATACGTCGAGATAGGTTCGTTCAGGAGAGCAGGAGGACGCCGAGGACCGCCACGTATCCGGCGCCGGCGTAAGCCGCTACGACAAACGCGCGTCCGGGAGTCGAGAGCACGCGCCACGCCGCTCGCGGGTGAACGCAGAACGCCAGGCCACGTCCGATCAGAAGATCGATACCCATCGTGCTCTACTGAGACGCAAGAACGTCGCCACATACTGACAGCAAATTGTCGGTTTCATTGAGGGAATCTCGCATTTCTGTCGACAGGCTCGCAGTCTATTGTCTGCGTGAGCGAGGACTTCTTGGCAATGCTGAATGCTGAGTGCTGAATGCTGAAGTGAATTCAGAATTGGCAAGTTCGGAATTGAATTCGGAAGTTAGCAATTCCGAATTCACTTCAGCACTCAGCACTCAGCACTCAGCACTCAGCATTCAGCATTCAGCATTGCGCTTATCGCCTTGCAATCCTGCCCGCTTCCCTTGCATCGCGTCGCGATGCGAGATCGATGAGTGGCCCGGTCATGGCGGTTGTGACGAGCGCCATCAGGACCAGCATGGTGAACATCTGCGGCGACAGAATCCCGAGGTCGTAGCCGACGTTGAGCGCGACGAGCTCCATCAGGCCGCGCGTGTTCATCAACGCGCCGAGCACGAACGCGTCGTGCCAGCTCGATCCCGACCAGCGGGCCGCGAGCATGCTGCCGAGCAGCTTGCCGGCGACGGCCGTCAGGATGATCCCCACGCACACGGCCCAGCCTGCAGCGTCGTTCAGCAACCCGATTTCGGTGCGAAGCCCCGTGTAGGCGAAAAAGATCGGCAGCAGGAACACCGAGCTGAAGCTCTCCAGCCGCTCACGCAGCTGCTGGCGCAACTCGAGATTCGGCGGCATGATCACGCCCGCCAGAAAGGCCCCAAACAACGCGTGGATGCCGATGATCTCGGTCAGGAGCGCCGAGGCCAGCAGCACGATGAGCACCTGCCCAATCTGCGGGCGGTTGAGGGCGCCTCGCGCGAGTTCGAACGCGCGTTCGAGCCATGGCCGCACCATCCAGACCATCGCGGACACGAAGATTGCGAGCGCGCCCACCATGAACGCCAGCGTCCCGCCAATCCCACCCGCCGTCACGAGCGTGACGACCATCGCCAGCAAGACCCACGCGGTCACGTCGCCGACGGCCGCGCAGGCGAGGGCAGTGGTTCCAAGCGGCGTCCGGGTCAGCCCACGCTCCTCGAGGACGCGGGCGAGCACTGGAAACGCCGTGATGCTCAGCGCGATCCCCATGAAGAGCGCGAACGCGTGAAACGGCACACCGGGTGGGGCGTGCTGCGGGAAGAGCGCCAGCGAAGTTCCGACGCCGAGCAGGAACGGAACGACGATGCTGAAGTGGCTGACGGCGATCGCGGTCGGTGCGCGCTGAATGAGATGCGCCGCATCAAGATCGAGCCCGACGCTGAACATGAAGAGGATGACGCCAACCTGGCTCAGCAGCCGCAGGATGTCGAGCGACGACTCCGGAAAGAGGAACGTGTAGGCGCCCGGCCAGAAGTGGCCGACGACTGAGGGCCCGAGCAGGAGACCAGCGGCAAGTTCTCCAACGACGGTCGGTTGCCTGAAGAAGCTGGCCAGGCTGCCAACCGTCCGCGTCGCGAGAACGATGACGAGCAGCTGAATGATGAGGAGCGCGAGCGGGCGTCGCAGCGCGTCCGTGGCCGTCACTGCCGCCGCGGCAGACGCGTTACCGACCGCCGTCGACCCCGTCGCCGGAAACCATCTGCCTCCAAGGTGGAGCAATCCGGCGAGCGCCGCTACGGAAGCGGCGATCACCACGGCGTAGACGAGGACACGCCTTTGCATAGTGATGGCCGGAATACTCTACTTGATGAAGCGCCGACGCGGCTGAGCTAGTACCTGAGAGCACTGACTTACACTTTGAAAGACCGTAGATGGAAGGGAGATGCCTACATGGCTGAAGAGGCGGCAGTCACGCGAAAACAGTTGATCGATCTCTTGAACGAGGACCTTGCCCGCGAATACCAGGCGATCATTGCTTACGTCGTCTACTCGCAAGTGCTCAAGGGCGCCGAGTACATGAATATCGCCGCGGAGCTCGAAGTGCACGCCGGCGAGGAGCTTCAGCACGCGATCACGATCGCGCGCCACATCGATTACCTTGGCGGCATGCCGACCGCTACGGCGCGGCCGGTCGTGCTCAGCGAGAAGGCAAAAGTCATGCTGCGGGCCGACCTCGAAAACGAGAACGACACGGTCAAGAATTATCGCGAGCGGCTCAAGCAGTGTGAAGCGTTGCAGGAGTATGCGATCGCGGAAGACATTCGCGAGATCCTGCGCCAGGAGCAGGAACATCAGATCGATCTGGCGACGGCGCTCGGTGAGGAGGTTCCCGACGTCTCGCAGCTGCGGCGCAGGGAGGGCAAGAAACGGCGGTAGCGCTTACTACTGCCGAACGTCTTTCTTGACCGTCTTCGGTCCACCTTCCACTGCGAAGATCGTGTGGGGCCGCGTGAGGTAAGCTGTCCCTTCATGAGCACGTTGTCGCGGGACCTTCACTACGCGATCCGCGCGCTGCTGGCCAATCCGGGGTTTACGGCCGTCGCCGTGCTGTCGCTCGCGATTGGCATCGGCGCGAACACCGCGATCTTCAGCGTTGCGAACGCGCTCCTCCTGCGTCCACTGCCATACAAAAACGCCGATCGCCAGGTCATCCTCTGGAATACGTCACCCGGCCTCGGCATCACGGAGGATTGGTTTTCCACGGCGCAGTACTTCGACATCCGGAATGGACAACAAAGCTTCGAGGATGTCGCGATTGCGATCGGCGCCAATGCGAATCTGACCGGCGACGGCGATCCGGAACGGGTCGGCACAATTCGGGTGTCGTCGAACCTGCTCCCGATGCTTGGCGCGCGTCCGCTCCTCGGCGATCTCTTTGGCGCGGACGATGACCGCCCGGGAAAGACCGGCAAGGCCTTGCTGGGTTACGGTACCTGGATGCGCCGGTACGGTGGTGATCGCGGCGTCATCGGCCGATCGTTGACGCTCAACGGTCAACCGCACGAGGTCGTTGGCGTTCTACCGGCGTTTTTCTCGTTGCCCCGAGAGGTCATGCCGACGCTTGGCGTAGTCGAAGATGCAGAGGTGGTCCTGCCGCTCCCAATGGCCGCGAACGCGGCCGATGTCCGCAACCGCGAGGACTACAACGTCATTGCCACGCTGAAGCCCGGCGCGACGGTCGAACAGGCGCGAGCCGAGCTCGATATCCTGACCGCACGCCTCAGACGCGAGCACCCTGATTTCTATCCGCCGAACGGCGGCCTGAGGTTCCGGGTCCTGCCGCTCCAGGAACAGACCGTGGGCCGCGCGCGATTGGCGCTGCTCGTGCTGGTAGCGTCGGTCGCGTTCGTGTTGTTAATTGCGTGCGCGAACGTGGCGAACCTGCTGCTGTCGCGGGCGCTCGCACGACAGAGAGAAGTCGCGGTTCGTGCCGCGCTCGGCGCCAGCCGCTGGCGCGTCGTTCGCCAGCTGCTTACCGAGAGCCTCGTGCTTGCGGCTCTTGGCGGCCTCCTCGGCCTGGTGTTGTCCTACGTGTGCCTGGAAGGAATTCGGTCGCTCGGCGAGGCCAGCGTGCCTCGGCTCCACGAAATTGCCATCGACCGGCGCGTGCTTCTCTTCACGTTCGCAGTCTCCGCGATGGCCGGCGTGATCTTTGGCCTGGCGCCGGCCATTCGACTGTCCAGCCTCGATCTTCACGCCAACCTGAAAGATGCGAGCCGCGGATCGGCTGGCGCGAGCGCCATCTGGGGCCGTGGACAGAACTTGCGCCAGCTCCTGGTCGTGGCGGAACTCGCGCTCTCGGTCACGCTCCTCATCGGCGCGGGTCTGCTGATCAGAAGCTTCACCCATCTCCAGAACGTCTCTCCGGGATTCAGTCCGAGCAACGTGCTGACGCTCGAGCTGACCATGACCGGCCGGAAGTACAACGACGCAGACGCGATCCTGCAGGCCTACAAGCAGCTCTGGGAACGGCTCGCGACGCTGCCGGGCGTGACCGCCGCCGGGGGTGTCTCCGCATTGCCGTTGAGTCAGATGATGGCGTGGGGACCCATCACCGTCGAAGGCCGCACGGCGCCCGAGGGCGAGAAGTTCATCAACGCCGACATCCGGATCGTGGGCGGCGACTATTTCAAGGCGATGGACATACCGCTCATCCAGGGCAGAGTGTTTTCACAAGAGCTCGACACGCGCGCGTCGCCTCGCGTCGTCATCATCGACGAGCGCATGGCTCGCCAGTTCTGGCCGGGTGAGAACCCGATCGGCCGGCGCATCCGCACCGGCGGCTTCGATGTCACGCCCGACACACCCTGGATGACGATTGTTGGTGTCGTCAACAGCGTGAAGCAGGACGCCCTCGATGCGGAGTCACGCATCGCCTACTACCGATTTCAGGGGCAGACTCCCTCGCGGGCCATGAACGTCGTCGTGCGCAGCGCAACCGACCCGTCGGGTCTGAGCGGTGCGATAACCAAGGAGATTCGGACGCTCGATCCGGACCTGCCGATCTACAAGATGCGGACGATGGAGGAGCGCGTCGAAGCGTCGCTCGCGGAGCGACGCTTCTCGATGCTGCTGCTGACGCTGTTTGCGGTACTGGCGCTCGGCCTCGCCGCGATCGGGATCTACGGCGTGATGTCCTATCTCGTCAGCCAGGGAACCCGAGAATTCGGCATCCGCCTGGCACTCGGCGCTGCGCCACGGGATCTCCTGGTCCTCGTCGTCCGCCACGGCATGTCGATCGCCGTCGTCGGCATGGTGCTCGGGCTGGCGGGCGCATTTGCGCTGACGCGCTTCATGCGGACGCTGCTCTACGGCGTGCAGGCCAGCGATCCGGTGACGTTCGCCGCGATTGGCGGCGACGTTGACATTCGTCGCGCTGGTCGCGTGCTTCGTGCCGGCCCAGGCGCCGAGCGGTCGAGAATCGATCCGATTGTGCTCTGAAGCTCAGGGCGGAGTAGGCACGCTGCACGAAAGCTTCTCACCGCCGAGCGAGCGCGCAGAGCCCGGCTCGGCGTTCTCAGCGAACTCTATGGTGAAAGAATCGGCAGTTGAATTCGGTCGCAGTCTGCGGCACTGCTCGCCTGCGTTTGCAGCGGCGCCCTTCTGGCGCGACCGCGATTGGGCTGGCCCAGCGCGGGACGACACTCGCGCCGGATGCGGCAGAGCGGCGCTGGGAAATCGAGAAGGAGCTTCAATCGATTGCCGTCGTCGAGCGCAAGGTGATGATGCCGATGCGAGACGGCGTCCGGTTGGCGACCGACATCTACCGCCCGAAGGATGCGTCGACGAAAGTTCCGATTGTCTGGGTGCGGACGCCCTACGACTTCAACTACTGGGACGTGCGCAACGGCGTGCCGAGCGACCTGACAGCGGCGCTGACCGCGGTGAAGCGGGGCTACGCCTACGTCGTCCAGAACGAGCGCGGCCATTTCTTTTCGGAGGGCAACTACGACATCCTCGGCTCTCCGACCGACGGCTATGACGCGCTCGAGTGGCTGTCGAAGCAGCCGTGGTCGAACGGCAAGGTCGGGACGACCGGATGTTCGTCGACCGCCGAGTATCAGATGGGCGTCGCGGCGCTCGGGCACCCCGCGTATGCAGCGATGAACGTGCAGGGTTTCGGCGCCGGCGTCGGCCGGGTCGCCCCGTATTTCGAGCAGGGCAACTGGTACAGAGGTGGCGCCGTTCAGATGCTTTTCATTACCTGGATCTACGGCCAGCAGAATCAGGTTCGGCCGATGTTTCCGCGCGAGACGTCGCAGGAGGATTTGATCCGCGCCGCGAAGGCCTTCGATCTGGCGCAACAGCTGCCGCCGGTGGACTGGTCCAAGGCGCTGTGGCACCTTCCGGTCCAGGACATCCTGAAGGCCGTGGACGGCCCGCGCGGCATTTTTGCCGACGCGATGCCGGTCTCGACCGGTGGCCGGATGATTCAACGCGCGCCGAACGATCCGGCTTGGTACAAGGGCGGTCTCTATCACGACAACATGCCCCTGAACGTGCCGGGGCTCTGGTACATGTCGTGGTACGACGTGTCGGTCGGTCCCAACCTCGCGCTCTTCAATCACGTGCGGAAGACCGCGAGTCCGGATGTTGCCAATCAGCAATGGGCGGTGATCGCGCCAGTCGGGCATTGCGCCTACACGCGCGCGACCGATAACACCGTTGTGGGGGAGCGCTCGATGGGCGACGCGCGACTCGACTACGCCGAGCTCACCTATGGTTTCTTCGATCGATTCCTCAAAGGAGAGAAGAGAGGAGAAAAGAGCGACGCGCTCGACACGCGACCGAAGGTGACGTACTTCACGATGGGTTCGAACAAGTGGCAGTCGTCAAACACCTGGCCGCCGCAGGGCGCGCAGCCGATGACCTTCTACCTCGCGAGCGGTGGCAAGGCGAATACGCTCGATGGCGATGGCATCCTGATGACGTCGCCGCCGGCTGAGAACAAACCCGACTCGTTCACTTACGATCCGATGAACCCCGCGACGTCGTACGGCGGCAACGTCTGCTGCACGGGCACCGCCATTACCGCGGGCGCCTTCGACCAGCGGAAAATGGAGACGCGGCAGGATGTTCTGGTCTACACGTCGACGCCGTTCGCTGAAGGAGTCGAGATCAGCGGACCGATCGAGCCGACCCTCTACGTATCCTCAGACGCGAAGGACACTGATTTCACGGTGAAGGTCCTCGACGTCTATCCAGACGGACGCGCCTACAATCTCGACGAGTCGATCCAGCGGATGCGGTATCGCGATGGCTACGACAAGCCGCTCGTGTGGATGGAACCCGGCAAGGTCGTCAAGGTCACGCTCCAGCCGTTGACGACGAGCAACTATTTCGCGCCGGGTCACCGGCTGCGGATCGAGGTGTCGAGCAGCAACTTCCCGCGCTTCGATCGCAACCTCAACACCGGCGGCAACAACTACGACGAGGTCACGGGCGTCGTCGCCCACAACAGCGTCCACCACTCGAAGCAGTATCCGTCGAAGGTGACCGTTACGGTGGTCAAGCGCGCGTCGAGCGACTCGGCGAGGCGCTAGCTCAGTCGGCAGTCGGCAGTCTTCAGTCATCAGTCGCAGTCGACAGTCTCAGTCGTCAGTCGGAGTCGACAGTCGAATCTGAACCCACACTTGAACGTTGCCCCAACCGTGAACCTTGAACGCTGAACAATGAACCCCGAACCCCGAACCCCGAACGCCGAACGCCGAACCCCCGAGTAACATCTAAATCGTGACCCCTCGTATTCGCTGGTGGCCGGCGCTCCTCGTGCTGATGGCGGCTGCCGCCGCGGTTGGCTGGGTATGGCTCGTAGACGATAGCCGTGACGGGCAGGATCGCGTCATGCTCACGATCCCGATTGCATTCGGGACGGTGTTGCTTCTTGCGATCTGGCTGATCTTCCTTTCTCGCATGCCCTGGAGTCGACGACGGTGGGCGATTGGCGCGGCGGCCGCGGTGATTGCGGTGACGGTGGCGGCCACCAGGATTCGCGGCGTGACGGGGGACCTCGTCCCGATCCTCGAGTGGCGGTGGGCGTCTCGTCCACCATCGGCGCTGCCGGCGGAGTCGGTACCCGAGCCGCCGCGATCGACTCCGGCCCTGCCGAAACCCGTACCCGTCTCGCCATCCCCCAACGCGGTGCCTTCTACCGCTCCTGCGGCTTCGGCACCGAGCGAGACGACGCCATCGATTCGAGCGGCAGGCGACTACCCGCAATTCCTCGGCGCAGACCGCAATGGCACTGTTTCCGGCGTTCGCATGGCCGACGACTGGGCAAAGCGACCGCCTCGGCTCGTCTGGCGTCGGCCAGTCGGCGCGGGGTGGTCCGGGTTCGCGGTTGCTCGAGGTCTGGCGGTGACGCAGGAACAGCGGGGCAACCGGGAAATGGTGGTTGCCTACGACCTTGCCACTGGCGTCCCGAAATGGTCGCACGGCGACGAGGCGCACTACGAGTCGACGATTGCCGGCGAGGGCCCCCGCGCGACCCCAACCATCTCGCGCGGGCGCGTCTTCACCCTTGGGTCGACGGGACTCCTCAACTGCCTCGACCTCGAAACCGGCCGCGCCCTTTGGAAGCGGGACGTCCAGGCCGACAACCAGTCGCCGCAACCCGAGTGGGGCAGGAGCAGTTCGCCGCTCGCCGTCGACGATCTGATCGTCGTGAGCGTCGGTGGCGCCGAGGGTCGTTCGCTCGTCGCGTATTCCCGCGACTCTGGAGAACCGGTGTGGCACGCCGGAGACGACATCGCGAGCTACAGCTCGCCGATCGTCGCGACGCTCGGCGGCGTGCGGCAGATCGTCGTACTCAACTTTTCGAGCATCGCCGGGCACGATCCGGCGTCGGGCCGGGTGCTTTGGAGCCACCCCTGGCGTCGAGACGCGCCAAGCGTCGCGGCGCCGCTCGTGGTTTCTGAAAACCGCGTCCTCCTGTCGGCGGGATATGGCATAGGCAGCAGGCTTCTAGAGGTTTCGCGGGACGGTGACGTGGTGACGCAGTCGCTCGTCTGGGAGAGCACGCGGCTCAAGGCCAAGTTCACCAATCCGATCGTCCACGACGGATTCGTCTACGGGCTCGACGACGGCGTGCTCGTCTGTCTGGATCCGGCGAACGGTGAACGTCGATGGAAGGGTGGAAGATACGGCCACGGTCAGACGATCCTCGCTGGCAATCGCCTGCTCGTGCAGACCGAGGACGGAGAGATCGTGCTCGTCGATCCACGTGCCGATGCGCACCACGAGCTCGCCCGATTCAGGGTCTTCGATCAGAAGACCTGGAACCCACCGGCGCTCGCCGGTCGATTCCTGCTCGTCCGCACGGATACGGAAGCGGCGTGTTACGAGCTGGCAGAGTGAGTCAGGCGCTCGGCGGTCGGCGTTCGACTACCGGCGTGGCGGAACTCACACAGGGATTCCGAACGTGTCCACCGTCACGTTCGTACCATCCTTCCTCTTCGCTCCAGCCAGTTTTCCATCCTGATAGCGATACTGCAGGAACTCGCCCTGCCCGGCTGGCGGAGAGAGAAGCAGGCTCACCATGTCGTCGGGCGACGGACGTTCACAACAGTTGTTGTGCCGTGGCGTGGCGCCACGGCCCCAGGAGTCGTCACCGACGTAGGCTGGCGCCACGGCCGGCAAGTCCCATCGAGGAATGCGCGCGTAGTCTGTCTCGGTGAAATAGCTGCCGAAGTTCGGCCCATTCGCGTTGCCGTCTGGATCCGAGGTCACAATCCCTCGAAGCTTGGTCACCGCTCCCGCCCAGGCCTTCAGAGCCGCATCGTCGCCAGTTCCCTCTCGGTCGACCCCAGCGGGATGCGCCAGCTTGAAGTGCGGAACCGACTTGACTGCAGGATTCGTCGCGGCCCACAGGTCGTAGGCCCGGTGCGCCACACCGCCAAAGGCGACGATCGCCTGGAGGGCGCCGCCGGCCAGCAGCCCATCGTAAAGCGCGTGGCGGGCCGCCCGGATCGCCGGGTGTTCCTCGAGTACCTTCATCCCCTTCGTCTTTTGGCTTGGGCGTAGCGCAACCGCGAATCCGTTCACCAGCGCGTACGAGCGAGTGAGTCCAAGCTTGGCGAGAAAGCCCTGCGTCTTCTGGCCCGAGTCACCGATGAGCGCGCGCCGCGCGAACGGCAGGCACTCGGCAGGACCGGGGTCCGACGCGATCCCCAACACTCGGGCAGTGCCATCGAGGCGGCCACGATAAAGAACGGGACCGAACGCATACCAGAACGTGATTTCATCCCCCACCGCAACCTGGTAGTCAGGCGTGCCATCCATCACGGCCTTCATCGCCCCGGTCGGTCCGGGATCCGATTGGGCCATCTCGCCCGGAGGAATCGGCCGCAGCATGACGCGCGTCATCTCAACTTTCTCCCCGTCGACGGTGCCGCTGAGGACGCGGCGATTCACAATCTTCAGATCGGCGACCGAGCCCGTCGCGGTGCCCCGGAGTTTCTTCTTTGACGGATCTCCAGTGATTTTCCAATCCAGCCCACCGAAGGCGAGCGTCCCTCGCGTGGCGGTTTTCATTCGAAGCGTCGCTTCTCCGACGACGGCACCCGCTCGCGTCGCGACGTAGTAGCCGTCGGCGCTGATGGTCGGTGGGGCAGCCATGTGTTTCTCCTTTTCTGAAACTCCTAGTATGCGCTGGCGAGTGCCGAGCCTTGAACTTGAACCTGAACCTTAACTTTGAACCCTGAACCCTGAACCCTGAACCGTATCTGTTCGTCCGTGACTCGCCTCACGACATGTCGCGGAGCAGCAACGTCGACGAAGCAAGAGTGCAACACGTGATGCGCTCGGTCCACGGCACAGACGTTGAAGATTGGCGTCGCGAGACGCGAGCGGGCGCGTCGCAAGGAGGATCGTCAATGAGTATTCTGAATGCCATCCTTGGCGCGCAGGACGGACAAACGGTGGGCGCACTGTCGCAGCAGTTCGGATTGTCACAGGATCAGACCGTCTCGGCCCTCGGCGCGCTCCTTCCGGCGCTCGCCGGCGGGTTGCAGCGGAACGTGTCGAACCAGGGTGGCCTGGAGCAGTTGATGTCGGCGCTGACGACCGGCCAGCACGGCCGGTACATTGACGATGTCGGCCGGCTTGCGATCGGTCGACACGGTGAACGACGGAAACGCGATCCTGGGCCACATCCTCGGCTCGCCCGACGTGAGCCGCGCCGTGGTCGACCAACGCCTCGTCGGCCACCGGCATTGGTCCGGACGTGCTGAAGAAGATGCTCCCGGTCGTCGCCACGCTCGCGATGGGCGCGCTGGCCAAGCACAGCGACGCATCGCAGCCCGGTCAACTCGGCCGCGCGCAGATGACCGATAACATCAGTTCCCTCACCGGGTTCCTCGACATCAACCGCGACGGCTCGATCGCCGACGATGTGATGGGGTTTGTGGGGAAGATGTTCAAACAGTGAGGTTCAAGGGGTCCAAGAAGTTCAGGGGGTTCAGGAGGTTCAAGGTTCGCTGAACCTCCTGAACCCGCGCCGCACCGGTAAGCGATCAGTCCTGGGTCCGGTATAGTACAGGCATGCCCGATACGTCGCAGCTGGCCGACCTCGAGCAGACCGAGGTCGGCAGTTACTTTGTCGCGAATTACCCGCCGTTTTCGGTCTGGACCCCTGACGCCGTCGCCACCGATGCCAAGGTCGCGCTGGCGTCTCCGGCAGCACCGGAGACGCCGCTGGGCCTCTACCTGCACATTCCTTTTTGCCGTAAACGCTGTCATTTCTGTTACTTCCGGGTTTATACGGACAAGAACGCGCGTGAAGTCGAGCAGTACCTGGACCTGCTGGGCCGCGAATGGGAGCTCTACGCCGGGCAGCCGGCGCTCGAGGGCCGGCCGTTCAACTTTGTCTACTTCGGTGGCGGGACGCCATCGTTTCTGTCGACCCGGCAACTCGAGACCCTCGTCAAGCGGGTGACGGCCGGCCGGTCATGGCAGACCGCCGAGGAAATCACCTTCGAGTGCGAGCCAGGTACCATCACTCGTCCCAAGCTCGCCGCGATTCGCGGCATTGGTGTCACGCGGCTGAGCCTTGGGGTCGAGAACTTCAGCGATCGGATTCTCGAACTGAACGGCCGCGCGCACCGCTCGCCGGAAATTGGCCGAGTCTACCGTGAGGCGCGCGACCTCGGCTTCCCGCAGATCAACATCGATCTGATCGCGGGAATGCTCGGAGAGACCGACGCCAACTGGACCGAGTGCGTCAAGCGGACGGTCGATCTCGCGCCAGACAGCGTCACGATTTACCAGATGGAGCTGCCGTACAACACGACGATCAGCCGCGATCTGCTGAAGCATGGCGGCCAGTTCGACGAGCCCGTGGCGCAGTGGTCGGTCAAGCGGCGGTGGGTTGCCGAGGCGTTCGAGGCACTCGAGCGCGCCGGCTACACGATTGGCAGCGCCTATACGGCAGTGAAGGACCCGGCGACCGCGAAGTTCCTCTATCGGGATCGCCTGTGGCAGGGCGCGGACATGGTTGGACTCGGCGTTGCGTCCTTCGGACACATCAACGGCGTGCACCTGCAGAATGTCGACACGTGGGAAACCTACAGCGCGGCAATCGAGCGCGGCGAGATTCCGCTCGGTCGCGCGTATCGGCCGACCTCGGAAGAGCGGATGATTCGCGAGTTCGTGCTGCAACTCAAGCGCGGGTCCGTCCGGCCTCCTTATTTCAGCGACAAGTACGGCGTGAACGTCCTCGAGCGCTTCCGCGATCAACTGGCCTCGCTCCAGGCGGCTGGCCTTCTTGCGTCAGCCGGCAACGACGTCATCGCGATTACGCGGGACGCGCTCTTACGTGTCGACACCCTCCTGCCGCGGTTCTTTCTCCCGCAGCACACGGGGATCCGGTATACGTAAGGCTCAGGGCTCAAGGCTTAGGGCTCAAGGCCAAACCTTCGAGCGTAATCCGGGCTCTTGCCTGAGCCTTGAGCCCTGGGCCTTCAAAAACATCAGCGTGTGTCCATGTCTATGTCTTCATCCACCTACGATGTCGTTGTGATTGGCGGCGGACCCGCCGGGTCGACCACCTCTACGCTTCTGGCCCAGCACGGCCTGAAAGTCGGGCTTTTCGAGCGCGAGAAGTTCCCGCGCTTCCATATCGGCGAGTCCCTCATCCCCGAGACGTACTGGGTGCTCAAGCGGCTCAACATGCTGCCGAAGATGCAGCGGAGCCATTTCATCAAGAAGCACAGCGTGCAGTTCGTCAACGCGAGCGGCAAGCTCTCGGCGCCGTTTTACTTCCGGGATAACAAACCGCACGAGTGTTCGCAGACCTGGCAGGTCGTGCGCAGCGAGTTCGATCAGATGATGCTCGACAACGCGCGCGAACATGGCGTCGAGGCCTTTGACGGCGTGCATGTGGTCGAGGTGCTCTTCGAGGGCGATCGCGCCACGGGCGTTCGCATTCAGGACCAGGACGGGCGTCGCGACATCGGCGCCAAGGTGGTGGTCGACGCGAGTGGTCAGGCCGCGATGTTGCAAAACCGGTTCAAGCTCCGCCTCTGGGATCCGATCCTCAACAAGGGCGCGATCTGGACCTATTGGAAGGGGGCCTATCGCGATACCGGCCGCGACGAGGGCGCGACGATGGTGCTGCAGACCGTCACGAAAAACGGCTGGTTCTGGTACATCCCGCTTCACGACGACACCGTCAGCGTCGGCGTGGTGGCGCCGTTCGACTACCTGTTCAAGGGACGCAACGGGCACGAGCAGACGTATCACGAGGAAGTCGAGAGTTGTCCGGCCGTCAAGGACCGCGTCTCGAAGGCCACGCGCGCCACCGGGTATTTCGCGACGCGCGACTATTCGTACCGCGCGAAAGAGGTGGCGGGGAACGGCTGGGTCCTGGTTGGTGATGCATTTGGATTCCTCGATCCGCTCTATTCATCCGGTGTGCTGCTGGCGCTCCGCTCTGGAGAGATAGCGGCCGATGCCATTGCCGAAGGATTGAAGAGTGGCGACGTGAGCGCGGCCCAGCTCGGAAAATGGGGGCAGGGCTTTAACGAAGGCGTCGATCGCATGCGCCGGCTGGTGTGCGAGTACTACAACGGTTTCAGCTTCGGCGCCTTCGTGCGCAAGTATCCCGAACTGCGCGGCACCGTCACCGATCTGCTCATCGGCGATCTCTTTACCTCGCGTGTCGACAAGGTCTGGGAGCCCATGGCGTCGCTCTACGGGCCGGAGCATCGCGACATTCCCTCCTGGCAGCAAGGCAAGACACCGGAGGAGGCCGCTCACAAGGCCAACGAGCTGGTGTTGCCGGACGGGCGGAGGCCGTAGAAGGCAATTCTGAATTCTGAGTGCTGAATGCGGAAGTGAAGGACGAATGAACAAAGGTGTTGACAGCGGTGTTGATATTTACTACAAAGAAGTAGCAATGGGTGACCACCTCGGACGGTTCGAACACTTCCTGCTCCTGGCCGTCATGCGGCTGGGGGAGGATGCCTATGGCATGACCATCCGGCGCGAGCTTGCCGACCACACGGGACGCGATATCGCGGTCGGCGCCATCTACACCGCGCTCGCGCGCCTCGAGCGTCGGGGCCTCGTGCAATCGTGGCTCGGCGAGCCGACGCCGGAGCGCGGTGGCAAGGCCAAACGTCACTATCGCGTGTTGGCTGCGGGAAAGAAGGCGCTCGGGAAGGCCGAAGCCGCCCTGACGGCGCTCTCCCGCGCTGCTGGCGATCATCTCGGGCGCACGTGATGTCCGGCCCCGCGACCGACCCGCCTCGTCTCGCGCGGTGGTTGCTGCGCCGGCTCCTCGCCGGGCCTGTCCGCTCGGCCATCCTCGGCGACCTCGACGAGGAGTTCTCCTGCCTCATGGTGCCGCGACTCGGAGCGCGCGCGGCGCGTCGATGGTACTGGCGGCAGACGCTCCTGTCGCTCGCCGCTTGCCTCCGCGAGCCGCCGGTCCAGGACATCGAAGCGGCTGAACGCATTACAGTCAGGAGCGCGGTCATGCAGGATCGACGAGGCTTCAGAACGGACCTCCGGTCGGCGATTCGATTTTGCGCGCGGCGCCCGTTGATGTCGCTGACGGTCGTGCTGACGCTCGCGGTGGGTATCGGCGTCAACGCGGCGGTGTTCTCGGTACTGAACGCCACCTACCTCAAGACGCTGCCGATAGCGGCCGCAGACCGGTTCGTCCAGATCCAGTCCAGGAACGGCGGCGCGTTCACCTATCCCGAGTACCTGGCGCTCAAGGACGTGCCGGGGCTGATGGCGGTCATCGCGGGAGGCCGAACATCGACGACGCTCGATTCGGCGGTGGGGGAGGGGCGGCTGCGCCAGCGCGTGGTCATCGACATCGTGACGGCGAACTACTTCGACGCCCTGGGCCCGCGTCGGGGAACGCGCGGTCGGCTCTTCACCGAGGCCGACGGCGGTCCCTCGATGCCACCGGTCGTCGTGCTGAGCCACGCGGCCTGGCGCAAGCACTTCGGATCGGACGTCGGCGTCATCGGGCGAACGGTCCGCCTCCATCGCGGGATCTTCACGATCGCCGGCGTGGCCCCCGACGGCTTCACGGGTACCCAGATCGGCTACAGCCCTGACGTCTGGGTGCCGCTGACGCACGCGCCACTCATCGACGGCAACACCGCGATGCTTGGTGCCGCGTCCGCATGGCTCGGACTGAGCGGCGTGCTCGAGCGGCCGGACACGCTGAACATGGCGCGTGCGGCGATCGATGGCCGATGGAAGGCGGACCGAAGTGGTGACACCGCAGTGATCCGGCCGATCCCGCGGGGTCTCAGGTGGTACTCTCCAGCGCCCGAGAGCCGGCTGCGACTCATTGGCCTCTTTTCGGTCCTGATCCTCTCCATCGCCTGCCTCAACGTGTCGACGCTGCTCAGCACGGCCGTGCACGCACGGCAGAAAGAGCTGGCTATCCGCGCTTCGCTTGGCGCAGGGCGATTGCGATTGCTGCGGCAACTGCTCGCCGAGCACCTGCTGCTCGCCGCACTCGGCGGCGCCGCCGGCGGACTGCTCGGGGCCTGGATGGCGCGAGGGCTCGCTCCGCTCATGGCCAGCCGGTTTACACCGGGCGATCTCGACGTGTCGCCGGATCTGAACGTGCTGGTCTTTACGCTCGCCGTTTCACTTGCGGCGGCTGCGGCGATTGGCGTGATGCCGGCGCTCAGATGGTCACGCGTCGATACCCTGCCGGCGCTGCAGGGCCAGACCGGAGGGCTCACGCGGCTCTTTCGCTCGCGCGGGTTGTGGTGGCTCATCCCGTGGCAAGTGGCGCTCGGGACCGTCCTCCTCGCGTCGGCGGGGCTGCTCGCGAGAACGGTACAGGAATTGAAGCTCGGTATTCAGGGATCGGCGCCCGAGCGCGTGTGGTTTGCCGATGTCGACTTCGAGGCCCGGCAAGGATCGTCGCGTCTCACGGACGTCCGGGAGCAACTTCGTCTGCACCTTCAAGCGCTGCCCGGTATCGAGGCCGTGGGCCTGAGCTCTGGACGCCCGCTTTCGTCGATTCGCCGCGGTCCGCTGCACGTCGAGGGCCTGACGGCCGTCCCCAGTAGCAGGCCGATGCCATGGGGCCCGCCGCCGCCACCGCCACCTCGCGGGGTCCGGCTCGACAAGCAATGGATCGTCAGCCAGAACTTCGTGACGCCGGGCTACTTTGCAGCGCTGGCACTGCCGATGCGACAGGGACGGGATTTCACGAGCGCCGACGGCGCCGGTGCGCCGCGCGTGGCGATCGTCAACGAAACGCTGGCGGCCCGCGCATTCGGCAAGTCGAACCCGATCGGTCGCCGCGTCTCGTTCGGGGTGCCCGGAGCGTTCGACATCGAGATCGTCGGGGTCGTGCGTGACCTCCGCTATGAGCACCTGCGTGAAGCCGCTCCCGACGGCATCTTTTTTCCGCTCGCGCAGATCCCGCGCGGTGAGGAGGAAACGCCGACAGCCAGCGGCGATCACGAGCCAATCAGCCTGACGCTCATTCTGCGGGCGCACGCGGGCGGGCGCACGGGCGCGGCGCCGGGTGCGGTAGTGACCAGAGACCGGCTCCTGCAGCACGTGCTGCAGTTCGATCCAGAGCTCTTCGTCGACAAGATCATGACGTTCGACGAGGAAGCCAACGGCGCGCTGAGTCAGGAACGGATGTTGGCGTCGATCGGCTCACTCCTCGGCGCCGCTGCACTGATACTGCTCGTGATCGGGCTCTATGGCACGATGGCGGCCGCCGTGATGCGCAGCCGGCGCGAGATCGGGATTCGTCTCGCGCTCGGCGCCTGGCCACGGTCGCTGCGGGCGTTGGTCGTCGCACGGAGCCTGCTCGTCGCCGGCACTGGCCTGATGCTGGGGTTACCGCTGGCCTACGCCGCAACGAAATCGTTCGCGCATCTCCTTTACGGCGTGCAGCCGCTCGACCCGCTCGTTGGCGCGGTGACCGCCGCCATCGTGCTCGCGACGGCAGCGGTCGCGGCGTTCGTTCCCGCCAGACGCGCCGCCCGCGTCGACCCGGTCGTGGCGCTACGCGAATAGCAATGCTGAGTGCTGAATGCTGAATGCCGAAGTGAATTCAGAATTTACTTCAGCATTCAGCACTCAGCATTCAGCATTGCTACAATGTCCCGGATGATCCCCGACAAGGTCGATCCCGCCGAGCCGGGCTTTCGCTACACGCGCAAGGTGTTTTTCTACGAGACCGACCTCGCCGGAGTCGTCCACTTCAGCTGCTATTTCCGCTACATGGAAGAAGCCGAGCACGCACTATGGCGAGCGGCCGGCCTCACCGTCGATCGCGCCGGCGCCGACATCGGCTATCCACGTGTCTCGGCGACGTTCGACTACAAGAGCCCGCTCTTTTTCGAAGACGAGTTGACGATTGTCGCGCGAGTGCATGCCGTCACCAGAGGCACGATCAAGTACTCGTTTGTGTGCACGCGAGGCGATACCCCGATCGGCACTGGCTGGCTGACGACAGCTTGTGCGACGCGTCAGGACGACGGCTCGATGCGTGCCGTCGCCGTTCCTGAAGGCGTTGTCGCGTCTCTCCGCGCGGCAGCTGGTCAAAGCTAAGGACCCGTGCCTCCGCAAATCCCACTGAGAACACAGATGAAGAGAATTAGAAAACTGATGGACCGCGTGATCGCGAAACCGGGAAAGAAGATCTCGCTGAAAGACTACGATCCGGGTTGGACCGGGTCGATCAAGGACAAGAAGGAGGCAGAAACGTTGCTCGCGGACGGTGTCAGGCAGCTCGCGAAGCACCAGGACAGGCTGTACGCGCAGGACACCTACTCGCTCTTGATGGTCTTCCAGGCGATGGATGCCGCGGGCAAGGACGGCACGATTCGGCACGTCATGTCTGGCATCAACCCGCAGGGTTGCCAGGTATTCAGCTTCAAGGCGCCCTCCGCCGAGGAGCGCGACCACGATTACCTCTGGCGAACCACGAAGGCGCTGCCCGAGCGCGGCCGGATCGGCATCCACAATCGTTCGTATTACGAGGAAGTGCTCGTCGCACGTGTCCATCCGGAGATCCTGGCGTCACAGCAGCTTCCCGAGGATCGCAAGAAGGACGGCGTCTGGAAACGGCGCTTCCACGAGATCAACAACTTCGAGCGCTATCTCGTCAACAACGGCATCGTCGTCTTGAAATTCTTCCTGAACGTGTCGAAGAAAGAGCAGAAGAAACGATTCCTGGAGCGGATCGACCTCGACGAGAAGAACTGGAAGTTCTCGGTCAATGACGCGAAGGAACGAACGTTCTGGAAAGACTACATGCATGCGTACGAGGAGGTCTTCACTCATACGAGCACCAAGGAGGCGCCTTGGTACATCATCCCCGCCGACAACAAGTGGTTCATGCGCCTGGCCGTCGCGGCCATTGCCTATCAGACGCTGGATGACCTGAACCTGAAGTACCCCACCCTGACCAAGGAAAAGAAGAACGAGCTGCTCGAGGCCCGAAAGGTGCTGATGGCCGAGAAGGACTGAAACTGGACAGGATGCGAAGTCCATAGCAACAGACCCGCACGTCGTTCCGTCTAAACGGCGTATGGGTTCGCGTGCGCGGGCTTCGTCCCGTTTCAGTCGAGCAGGAGTCTCAAGCGCAGCGGCCATCCTGGCCGTTGTGATCGCATCGCCTGTCCAGGCCGCGCCACAGGACGTCCCCAAACCGGCTGAGCCGCCCACGTCAAAACCCTCGTTACGATCTCGTTTCATGTCTCAGCCGCCAATCATCGACGGTGTGCTCGATGAGGATGCGTGGCGAGAGGGGCCCGTCGAGACGGGCGAGTGGCTGTCTTACAATCCGCTGTACGGCTCGACCATTCCACAGAAAACAAGAGTGTGGCTTGGCCACGACACCAACTTTCTCTATTTCGCGTTCCAGTGCGAGGACCCCGATCCGTCCGCCATCAAGACGTCCATCACGCGCCGCGACAATATCTGGGCGGATGACTGGGTGGGCATCAGCCTCGACGCACTTGGGACCGGGCAGATCTCCTACCACCTGATGGTCAACCCCAACGGCGTGCAGCTCGACATGCTGAACACGGTGTCGGGCGGCGAGGATCAGGCCGTGGACTACGTGTGGGACAGCGCCGGCCGCAGGAACGCGCAAGGTTACGCCGTAGAGATGCGCGTGCCCCTTCAGACGATTCGCTTCAAGGGCGGCGCTGACGTGCACATGGGAATTCTCTTCTGGCGGCGGGTGAGCCGCGCCGGCATCTCGGTCGCCTGGCCACCTCTCGAACCCGGCAAATGGGTATTCGAGAAGCAGGCCCCGCTGGCCTTCGGCGAGCTCCAGCCGCGGCTCATCCGCGAAGTGATCCCGTCCACGACCTATGCACGCAGCGAGCAGCGCCAGGCGCCGTCGCAGTGGGGCGGCGCGGACAATCAGGGCGACGTCGGCATCAGCGGAAAGTACGGCATCACGTCTACGGTCACGCTCGACGCGACCGTCAATCCCGATTTCAGCCAGGTCGAAAGCGACGCGTTCCAGGTCGAGGTGAACCAGCGCTTCCCGACGTTCTATTCGGAGAAGCGTCCGTTCTTCATGGAAGGCTCTGGAATTTTCACGCTCGCCGGACAGGGGAACGACAACAGCCTCCAGGCCGCGGTTCACACTCGGCGCATCATCGATCCCGTCTTTGGCGCGAAGGTCACCGGCAGTCTCGGACGATGGGCGTTCGGGTCGCTGTCGGCGGCCGACCAGGCCCCAGGGCACAACCTGCCGGAAGGGCATCCCGACGCCGATAAGGATCGGCTCTTCAACATCGTGCGCGCCCAGTACAGCTTAGGTCCGAGCAACTACGTCGGCGCGCTTGCCATGGACACCGAGTTCGCCGGCGGCTACAACCGCGTTGTCGGCGCGGATCTGTCGTGGCGGGTGAACTCGACGCAGCGCGTCAGCGGCTTCGTTCTTGGCTCGGCCTCTCGAGATCTTCGCGGGGACGCGAGGACCACAGGCATCGGGGCGCAGGCCGGCTACGAGTACAATACGCGCCGCCTCAACGTGGTCGGCTATGCCGAGCACTACGACCCGGACTTCCGGATGGACACGGCGTTCATCAACCGGGTCGGCATCACGGCCGGGTGGGGATACGTCGAGTACAGACTTCTATCCACCCAAAACCAAACAGTGGCTCTTGAAGGTGGCGCCGTTCTCGTTCACGCAGGGCGGACACGATGAAAAAGCCGGTGGCAACGAGCTGCTGCAGGTGACGGGCGTGCGGATGCAGTTCAGCCGCCAGGGCTTCTTCCGGTTCGATCGGTTCGATGGCTTCGAGGCTTGGGCCGGCCGCCGCTTCGATCGGGCGCGATGGCGGATGTTCGGCGGTGTGCAGCTCTATCGCTGGCTGAACCTCGACGGGCAGTACTTTTTCGGCGACGCGGTGTTCTACGATCCGGTCGATCCGTATCCAGGCACGAGCTACGAGGGCGGCTTCGGCGTCAACCTGCAGCCGAGCGGGCGACTGTCGCAGGCCTTCAACTACCGGCGGATCTCGTTCGATCACGCGCTGACTGGCGAGCACGTCTACGACATCGATCTGCTCTACAGCCGCACGACCTATCAGTTCTCGCGCCAGTTCTTCGTGCGCGGCATCGCGCAGTACGACAGCTCACGCTCTCGTGTCCTCACCGATTTTCTCGCCTCGTACGAGTTGCGTCCGGGCACGGTCGTCTATGCCGGGTACGGGTCGCTCATCGAGCGGCGCGGATTCGTCGATGGAGAATGGATCATCGGCGAAGGCGTATTCGCGGCGAGCCAGCGCGGCCTGTTCTTCAAAGCGTCTTACCTGTATCGATTCTAGAGCCGCGGATGACACGGACGGCACGGGCCGCGGATTACACGGACAACACGGATCGCGTAGGCTGGCGCCACTACAAGTGAGAGCCGACGTGTCGTAGACATCCTCGCTGGTGGCGCTCTTACCAGTTGATCGAGCGCTCTATGGAGCTGCGCTCAGGCCGCCGGATGCGCCCTATTGCGGCGGCCGTTTGACTGCCGCGTTCATCCGCTCGCGCCAAATCCCCACTGCCGTCCACGCCGCAGCGTCTGCCCGAATCGGATCGAACATTGTCGGATCGAAGTCCACGTACAACTGCCGGTAGAGATTCTGGTCGACGGCGGGGTTGGGAGTGTTCTCCTGCGCGCCCACGGCCGCGCGCCAACTGCGCAACTGCTTGCGCATCGCGGCCGCGCGTGCAGGATCAGACGCCGAGAGGTCATGCCGTTCGCCGACGTCCACGTCGAGGTCGAACAGCTCGACGCGCTCATCATCATAGTGCTCAACCAGCTTCCACTTGCCGTCGCGCATGGCTCCGGCCGGCCGGCTTCCCTGGTTCGTATAGTGCGGCAAATGCCAGTAGAACGCCCGCGGCGTGGCCGGTGTGCCGGTTCGAAGCAGCTGCGCCTGGCTCACGCCGTCGAGTTCGCGGGTCGCAGGTGCTGCGCCGGCGAGCTCGAGGAGTGTCGGCAGCCAGTCACTGTTAACGAACGGAGTCTCGATGATTCGCTGACGGGCCAGACCCGGCCCTCGTACGATCAGCGGAACGCGCAGCCCGCCTTCGTAGAGATAACCCTTGCCGGCCCGAAAGGGCGCGTTGTAGGTGACGCGCGGGTGCGGCCCTTCGGGCATGTGCAGGCCGCCGTTGTCGCTGGTGAAGACGACGATCGTGCGATCGCGCAGGCCAGCTGCGTCGAGATGCGCGAGCAGGCGCCCGACCGAGTCGTCGAGCGTCTGGATCGTCGCCGCATAGGCCGGCTCGAACGCCGTGCGGTTGGCGTTGACGAGGCTCGGCCGTGCCGACTGAAACGGGATGTGAGGATTGTTGTGCGCGAGGTAGAGGAAAAACGGCCGGTTCCGATTCGCGTCGATGAAGCGCTCGGCCTCGCGCGTGAGATCGTACTCACCTTTGCCGCCCTCCGTGTCGCTTGGCTTGGTCGTCGCCTGACCAGGGTGGTACAGATCGAAGCCCTGATCGTCCGGATTGAAACCCGTGCCGCCGAGATGCCACTTTCCGATCATCGCGGTCGCGTAGCCGGCCGCGCGCAGTTGCTCCGCGAGGGTGATTTCCTCCAGGGGCAGTTGCTGTCGCATCGGCGGGTGCAGAAGCCGCTGCGAGGACGCGTCGGGGCGGCCGGGAATGAAGGTCGTCAGGTGCAGCCGTGCCGGCGCTCGCCCGGTCATGATCGCCGCCCGGGAGGGGGAGCAGATCGACGACGCGACGTACGCCGTGGTGAACCTGAGGCCTTCGGCAGCGAGCTTGTCCAGGTGTGGCGTGCGATGATCCGTCCGTCCGTAGACGCCAAGATCGTTGACGCCAAGATCATCGGCGAGCACGAAGACGATATTGGGCGGCGGCGTCTGGCCTGCCGTCCGCGGCGCGCCAACAGGATGAAGAAGCATCGCGCCCGCGATCGCGATGAGCACTGCGCCTGAGGGTGAGGCCGGCAGTCTCACGCTCTGCTCCTGTGAGCCGCGCGGGTCATCAGGCTCACCAGCAGCCCAACGGCCACGACGACGACTGCGCCGACGACGTTGTGCCAGAGAAAGGCGATGTTGGTGAATCGCGTCACCCAGGCCACCGACGCCATGCCGGCGATGAGGCCGACGAAGGCGCCGGTACCGGTGGCCAGCGGGACAGCGATGGCCAGGATGAAGACTCCCAGAATCGATCCGTAGAAAAACGACCCGAACCGGTTCACGACTTCAATGAGCGATCCGAGTTCGGCGGCCCAGACCGCGATAGCGCACGCGAAGAGTCCCCAGAGGCCGGTGATGGCCTTCGAGATCGTCAAGTAGTGCGCGTCGCTCGCGACTGGTCGCAGCCAGCGCTTGTAGAAGTCGATCACGGTCGCGGTCGACAGCGAGTTGAGCTCGCCGGCGATGGTATCGGTGGCGGCCATGATGATCGCCAGGATGAGCAGCCCGACCAGGCCGACGGGGAGCTGGGTCAGGATGAACGTGGGGGTGATGTAGTTGACGTCGGAGAACGATCGACCGCCGTTGTTCTGACGGACAAGGACGGCGGCGCGGCTGCGGATCTCGTTGAGCGCTGCCTCGGATTGCCTGACGCTCTCCCGCCCGGCGTCCACTCGAGCGGCGACCCCAGACCGGCGGGCGGCGACGAGCTCGGTTGCGGCGGCACGTCTGGCGGCAGCCGCGGCTGCGAACTCGCCCTCGAGCGCCGCATACGCCGGAGCAGAGTTGCCGGCACGAAGCCGCGCCACGTCGGCCGAGCTGAAGAGGAGCGGCGGCGGCGTGAACACATAGAAGACGAACACGAGCACGCCCAGGAGGAGCACGACGAGCTGCAGCGGGATTTTCCAGTACGCGCTCATCAGCAGCGAGTGGCGGGCCTCGTCGACCGATCGTGCCGTCAGGTACCGCTGTACCTGGCTTTGATCGGTGCCGAAGTAGGAGCAGAACAGGAAAAGCGCCGCAATCGTTCCGGACCAGAACGTGTATTGATTGGTGAGATCGAACGAAAAGTCGAATGTCCGCAGTCGGCCGGTCGCCGCCGCAACGCTCAGGCCGTCGCCCAGCCCGACACCGGAGGGCAGGCCGAGGAGAGCCGTCGCGATCACGGCGAAGAGACCAAAGACGATGAGGACCATGATCTTCACGTCGGTCCACGTCACGGCCTGAACGCCGCCGAACATCGTATAGACGACCGCCGGCAAGGCGATTGCCAGCGCCGTGGCCGTCAGGTCCCAGCCGAGCACCAGCGATAGCACGACCGCCGGCGCGGAAATCACCGCGCCGCACGACATGCCGCGCGACACGAGAAAGAGCGCGCTCGTCAGGCTGCGCGTCTTCGCGTCGAAACGCCGCTCGAGAAACTCGTAGGCGGTGTAGACGCCGGACTTGTAGAAAAACGGTACGAGCGTCAGCGACAGGATCACCATCGCCAGCGGCAGCGCGAAATAGAACTGGATGAAACGAAGACCGTCGGTATATCCCTGCCCGGTTGTGCCGATCATCGTGATCGCGCTCAGCTGCGTGGCCATCACCGAGATTCCGGCAGCCCACCACGGGATCGAGCGGTTGGCGAGAAAATACCCTTCGATTTCGTGGCTGTCCTTGGTGCGCTTGAGGCCGTCGTAGACGATCCAGGCGGAAAAGCCGAGGACCACGGCCCAGTCGAGGGCGTGCATTCAGCAGGTCCCCGACGGCATCAGGAGAAATACTCCTGGAACGCGTACAGCGCGAGGAGAGTGATCACCCACACGATGAGCACGCGAGCGTAGCTCTGGCGCATCTCGGTCATGCGGTTTGTGGTGCGAGGGGCATGGACCGCATTCTAGCCCTAAGGGCCGATCCGTGCTGTCCGTGAAATCCGTGGTGTGTGACTTCTTAACAAGAGATCAGGAGATCAGAGTGACTTTGCTTTCAAGGAGTGGCTCCTGACCTCCTTGTCTCCTGTTCAACGCGCTGTTGCTGGAAGGTGCGGATGCCGTCTGCGTCAGGAGCAGCCGTTGAGGAAGCGCGACCCGCGCAACCATCGCTGGTCGGGGTAGTAAGCGAAGACGAGCGAGCCGTCTTTGATCGTGTCGATCACGGTGCGGGCGATCGCGGCGCGGAGGGCGGGGCAGCCGTGGCTGCGACCGAGCCGGCCCACTGCGCGCAGGTGATCCTCACTCACGTAGGGGGCGCCGTGCATCACGATGGCGCGATCCCGAGCGCGGTCGTTGATCCCGGCTTCGAGCCCATCGAGGCGAAGTGAGTACCCGTTGCTGCCGACGTAGGTGTCGGCGGTGCGAAAGAGCCCGAGGCTTGTCTGGTGGCTGCCTTCGGCATTCGAGAAGCGAGTAGCGTAGTTCTCGCCGCTGCCCCGGCCGTGCGCCACGAGCTCCTCGAACAAGACCTGCTCGCGCTCGAGGTCGAGGACCCAGAGGCGGGGTTGGGTCGAGGCCTTGGAGTAATCAATGACCGTGAGCAGGCGGTCGGCTGAGACCGCGCCAACCTCCCGGGCGCATGCGGCGGCATTCAGCGCCAGCCGGAGCACATTGCGGTCGAGGGAGCGGGAGTCCGCAAACGCGGCGCGCTTCGCCGCGCTGGCGACAGGAGGTGAGCTCGCCCGGCCGACGAGCCCAGCCACGGACCCAGCCATGCCAAGAGAGAGCGCAAATGCGACAGGAAACCGCATTTCGTTAAGGATTCTCACCGAAAATCAGCTCGCCAGGGGAGCCGCTCTTCTAGAGTAGCAGCCCGACGGCTATTTCGCCAGCCCAGCCCGGCCGGCCTCCACGACCGCACGCTCGCCGGAAAGCACGGCACGGCCGACATATCCGGTCCGTCTCAGCTCGGCGTCGAGGGCGCGTTTGAGGCGTTCGGCCAGATCGCCGAACGTCTTGGCCGCTTCCCGCAGGTGTGCGTTTTCCTCCTCGAGCTGCCGGATGCGGACCAGGCAGTCTTCGAGCGATCTAGATGCCTCCGGTTCGACCACTGCGCCTCCTCCGATGCGAATGATCCGGGGGTAGGCCGACCAACGCCCGACGTCGGTCAGCCAGTCGTGCTTGCGTAGGTCGATCGCGTGGCCAGTCGCAGCCGAACCAGCAGATCGCCATTCTTTCTTTTACGCGTGAAGCCTGAGGTCGGATTGGGAGCCGCTTTCACAGGCTGGCACGCCCAAACGCCCTCGTGGCCCTTCACATTGTACGCCCAGCGTGCCCCGGGCTGTCCAGCGTTTGAGACCTTAGGTGGGAGAGACCCTGGCTGGCTGGCGCAGCGAGGCGGGCAGGAGCGCATCGATATCCTGGTCGGAGGGGGCGCCGGCACCAGTGCCGAGCGCCTCCCTGGCGATCTGATACGCCGCCCGATCGGCCGGCAGCGCATGCTCGTAGACGTTCTGCACTTCGCGCATTAGCGCGTCTCGCCTTGCGGTCGTCTGCCCAAGATCGATCAGACCATCATGAACTTCGGCGAGAAGTGCCCTGTATTTTTCGCACAGCAGCCACAGCTGCGCGGCGCAGGCTCGATGCGCGAAGGCGCGGCCCTCGAACTCGAATGACTGCACGACAGCCGCGACAACGAGCGCCACCGCCGAGAGTACCGCGGCCGCGATCAGAAAGGGTCGGGCTCCGGTCAGTGCCAGAAAACTCGCGCCCGCGCCCAGTCCCAAGACGACGATGAGAAAGATGCGCGATTGGCGGGCGCGGGCGTTCAAGCGTTCCGCCGCTCGCGCGTGCGCGCGATAGCTCGTGGCCACGCTCCCAAAACTGAGACGGATGTGATCGACCAGGCTGAGCTGGAACACGTACCCTCCATCTGAAATGGACGAGAGCCTCATGCATTGCAAGAGGGGGACCCTTCAGCGCGACGCTAAAAACCGGCTCGGCCGCACTGATCCGCGCGGCGCTGGGCGGCACGCCGTGCAACTTTGTCCAGTTTCGACGATATTCCTTGACCGCGCCGCGGCAACCTTGGTCAACTACTCAATCATTGTGACCGACTCGACCGAACCTCAACCGTTGTCCCAAACCTTCGACGAGCAGTCTGCTCTCGCGGAGCTCGAGCAGCTCGCGGACAAGATCCAGCTCTCCAGACGACAGCGCGAGCAGAAGGTTGCCGAATTCGACGCGTTCGTTCGCACATTCCGGCAGGATCAGCGTGCCCAGTCGATCGCCGCTACAGAGCGAGAGCTGCGCCGGGCCGAGGATCGGCCGTCCGTGGTAAACGCCGCGACTCACGCGGCACAGGCGGCCGTGCCGGTGAATGATGCGACGGCACTGGAAATGGCGGAAATTCCGGAGACCGCGCCCTGGAGCGCGGCGACGGCTCGGGAGCCGATCGCTCCGGTTGCCGTCGCGCGGTCCGTGCGGCCGCGCGCAGCATACGTTGGCGTCGTGCTCGCCGCCCTCGCGTTGCTGGCGGTCGGCGTACTGTTGTGGCGATCGGCGACTGCACCAGTCGGGCCGGCGGCTCAGCCGGATGCTCGATCGTTACCCGCCACATCGCCTGCGCCTGCCGAGCCAGTAGCTCAGGCGGCGGCGCCGGCGTCACGGCCCGCGGCGAATGCGGGTCCGCCGCGTCCTCTTAACGTCGAGTTCCTGACGCTCCAGCCGGTTTGGGCGCGTGTCACCGTCGATGGCCGCCGCACGGTCGAGAAAGAATTTGCCGCCAACGAGCGGCTCTCGTTTGGCGCCGACACCACGATCGCCATCCGGGCAGGGAACGCAGGCGCGATCAGACTGGTCGTCGACGGCCAGGATCTGGGTGTGCCGGGGCGCGACGGTCAGGTTTTTTCGCGCACGTTTACCGTCCGCACCGGCGCGCGGTAGCACGGGCGCACCGTGTGATCCGTGGCGTGTGATCCGTGGATCCGCGGCGCTACTCAGCCTGGGCCCAGAGCGTCCGCGTGACGTTCACCAGGACGAGCGTGCTGACGACAAACACCGCGAACAGGACGCCAGCAGCCATCGGTCGCATATAGAGGACGTTGCCCACGGTGAAGAGCGCCGACCAGATTGATGTGCAGCCAGCGGTCCAACCGAGAAGCGCCATCGGGATGTTGTCGGCGCTCGCGCTCGTCTTCGGAAGTCCCGCGGCCTTGCGGATCGGCTCCCAGCCTGCCCCTGACGGCCGGACCTTTTTGTAAAACTCGACGAGCACCGCTCGATCCGTTTCCGGTCCAAGCCAGGCGGTCGTGACCCAGCATGCCGTCGTCACGGCGATCGTGATGAGGAGCGCCCGATGCGTGCTGATCGCGTAGCCGTTTTTCGCCAGTACGAGCAGCAGCACTGAGACCAAGAACGAGCTGATCATCGCGGCGACCTCGCACCAGGCGTTGACGCGCCACCAGAACCATCGCACGAGGTACAGAGTCCCGTGCCGGCACCAACCTGCAGGATGATGTCGAAGGTGTCCTTCGCCGTATCGAGGAGATAGACGACCAGCGAGGAGCAGACGAACAGGCCGATCGTCGCGAGCCGGCCAGCCATGACGTAGTGCGCCTCGGCGGCGTCGCGGCGGATGAAGCGTCGGTAGAAATCGTGCACGAGGTACGACGCGCCCCAGTTGAGATGCGTCAGGATGGTCGATGAATTCGCTGCGACGAGCCCGCCAACCATCAGGCCGACGAAGCCAACCGGCAGAAACTTCAGCATCGCGGGGTAGGCGATGTCATCCCCAAGCAGGCTTGGATCGAGATTCGGAAACGCGCGCTGGATGTCCGACAGCTCAGGGTAGACAAGGATGGAGCAGAGCGCCACGAGAATCCACGGCCACGGCCGCAGCACGTAGTGCGCGACGTTGAAGAACAGCACCGCGCCAAGCGCATCCTTTTCGGACTTCGACGCCAGCATCCGTTGCGCGATGTAGCTGCCGCCGCCCGGCTCGGCTCCGGGGTACCAGACTGCCCACCACTGCACGGCCACCGGCATGATGAACACCGCCACGGCCATATCCCAGTGGTTGGAGAAATCAGGCAGCACCGCCAGATAGTCGATGCCGTCGGGGCCGCGCGCGACCGACAGCTTGTCGATGAGCCCGGTCAGGCCGCCGACTTGCGGCGCCTTCAGGGCGAACCAGGCCGCCGCGACGACTGCGGTCATCTTGATGAAGAACTGAATCATGTCGATGACGAGCACGCCCCAGAGCCCGGAGTGCGCGGCAAAGACCACGTTGAGGATTCCGACGCCGAGTAGCGTCTGCCAGCGCTCGAGACCGAAGAGGATTCCCGCGATCTTGCAGGCGGCCAGGTTGACCGTCGCCATGATCATGCAGTTGAACAACAGGCCGAGGTAGACGGCGCGAAAGCCGCGGACGACGCTCGCCGCCGTCCCCGAATAGCGGATCTCGTAGAACTCGAGGTCAGTCAGAACGCCGGAGCGCCGCCACAGCCTGGCGTAGAAGAACACGGTCGAGACGCCAGTGAGCACGAACGCCCACCAGACCCAGTTGCCGGCGACGCCGTTGCGCCGGACGATGTCGGTGACGAGGTTGGGGGTGTCGCTGCTGAAGGTGGTGGCGACCATTGAAAGGCCGGCAAGCCACCACGGCACCGCGCGTCCAGAGGCGAAGAACTCGGAGGTGCTTCGCCCGGCCCGCCGGGCGAAGAACAAGGCCGGAACGAAGCAAATCAGCAGCGTCGCAGCGACAATCACCCAGTCGAGAGGGGCGAGGACCATGGCGCGACACTGTACTCCAGCTGTCAGCTTTCAGCTATCAGCTTTCAGCCGGGTCAGCCCGCGCGATCGGGCAGGGTCTCAGCGGCCTTCGCTCGAGGGCGGCACGATGCCCTTGGCGCGCAGGTAGGTCACCAGATTGCCGTAGTGCTCGTTATTGTGGGCGATGTTGCTGATGAGCGAGTTGCCGCGCGCCCGTTCAAGGGTCGTGTTGTTTGGCCCGGTGCGCTTGAGCATCTCGTTGATGGACGTACTGGTCTGGGCGTCGTAGATGGCGTCGCAATAGGTCAGGGCGTCGTTCAGCATTTTCACGAGGTCAGCCTTCGGCTGCGACGCCTTCTCGTCAGCCGTGTGTTTTGGTGGTGTTTCAGGCTTCGCCGCCGCGCAGATGCTGTAGTTGGCGCCCACCAGATGCGCAATCATCTGGCCAAAAGTCCTGACTTCTGGCGCTGTGCCCTGCGGCTTGAAGTTGTACTCGGCCTCTGGCAGTTTCTCGGCCGCGGCCGCCAGGTTGCGACGGATGTTCTGATGCTGCAGCTTCAAGGACCCGGCGATGTCCAGCGTCGGTGGCGGTGGCGGGGCTTGAGCGAATACCGTCGTGGTCACACCCAGGCACACCGCAAGAAGGAAGAAACTGGCCTTGCGCATCCATCACTCCTTTGTCGAGAGGCATCAGCGATCGAGCCGTCGTCCCCACGTGAATGCCGACTGACGCCGCTTCACGAAGTAGAAGACGACCATCGCCAGGCCAATCAGAAGCGCCGCTTCCGTTGCGCCGGTGCCGGCGTCCGGGGAGACGCCAAAGAGCCGCTCGATGAAATCCATGGTGTCATCCTTTCTGTCTGTCCGCCTTGGGACGTGCGATTCACGGGTGTCGCTCGCTCCGGAAGCGTTACGGCACGTGGATAGCCCAGACGCCACGATTGCGCGTGCCGCAAAAGAGGATTCGATCCTGTTTGTGAAACAACAGGTCGACCGCCATCGCGTTCGGCAGGCCGGTGGAGAAGGGCGACCAGCTCGCGCCGAGGTCGTGAGTCTCGTACACGCCAACGTCGGCCGACGCCCAGACACGCAGGTAGTTGGCGGGATCGACCACGACCGAATTGATTGGGATCGGCGGCAGGCCAGCCGTGCAGTCCGTCCACGACGCGCCCGCGTCGTCTGATCGAAACACTCGTCCGCCGCCGAGCTGCGACAACGTGACCCAGATGCGCATCGGGTTGCTCGGGTCGATGGCGACGCAACTGATGTAGCGCGGCGCGGGTGAGGTAAGGTTCTTGACGATCCAGTTCGACCCGTTCCAGCTCACGCGCTGCATCCGGCCCTTGGTCGTGCCGACCAGGAACGTATTGGCGTCGACGGCGCGCATTGCCGAGGCGCCCTCGCCGGACGGCAGGCCGAGCGAGACGGTGCTCCAGGGTGGACCGCCCGTGCGCGTCACGACAAACGACACGCCGCCGATCGCGACTGTCGCCCCTGACACCTCCACCGGCGGATAGAAGAGGGATGACACGGCGGGCGGCGCGAGCCATGTCCAGGTATCGCCCTTGTTGTTCGAACCTTCGAGCGAAACGTTGTAGTACGAGTGATAGACCTCGTTCGGATTGAGCTGGTTGACCCCGCAATCGCCGCCATCGCCGTCGGCGATGTGCTCCCAGATCGTCGAGCCCGTGAAGCGGATCGTCCCGTTGTCCTGCGTGCCGGCCATCAGCCATTGCCAGGTGGTGGGATCGCTGCCGAGATACTCGACCTCGGTGATGCCGAGACCGCGATTGAGCGCTTTCCACGTGTTGCCGCTCGACGCCGATCGATACACGCCGCCGTCGTTGCCAGCGTAGATCACGTTCGCGTTGCCGGGCGCGAAGGTCAGGCTGTGCTGGTCCGGGTGAATGCTGTTGCCGCCCTGAGACGTGATGTTGGTCCAGGTCCATGTGGTCCCGGAGAGATCCCCGCGGAAGGTATCGATGGCTCCGAGGAACACGCGGCCGCGATTGGTGGGCGACGCGGCCACGTACCAGTCGTACCAAGCCTGGTTGACGCTCAGCGCCGGGAGGCCGGTTACCTTCGACCAGGTGGATCCGGTTCGCCGCCACAGGTGTGGCGTTCCACCCGCCGCGCCGAAGAGATACGCGATCGCCGGCGCCGCTTGCACCCGATCTACGGCGAGCCGGTCCCAGGCAGCGGCGGGAGGTGAGGGCAGCACAACGGGCGTGAAGCTGCTGCCGGCGTTCGACGAGACGAACAATCCATCGACGAATGCCGCCAGGAGTTCGACTGTGCCGCCGCCAGGGTGGAGCGTGATGTCCCAGCACCGCCCGGCGCGCTTCAAGCTCCAGTTGACGCCCGAATTGGTCGACACGTAGAACCCGACGGTGGTTGCGGCGTAGAGCACTTTGGTGTTTACCGGATCGACGACGAGATCGTAGAAGCCGACGCCGACGAATGGCGCGGTCGCGATGACCGTCCACGTCGTGCCGCCATCAGTCGACCGATACACTCCTGCGCCCAGGTTCGCGTAGAAGTTGCCCTCGCCGCTGCCGGCGTAGACGCGCTTTCGGTCGCCAGGATCGAAGGTCACGGCGCCTATCGCGAGCGTCGGCATCTGATCGGTTCGCGCGGCCCACGTGGCCCCGGCGTCCTTGCTTTCCCAGATGCCACCGTTCGCGGATCCGCACAAGAGATGCTTCACGTTACCTGGATCGACCGCAACGCTCGACACTCGACCGATCACATCGACGCGATTGGTGCCATACGTCTGCCCTTCGGGAACGAGCGACGGGCCAATATCGAGCCACGCCGACGAGTTGACGCGAGAGATCAGGTTCGAGCCACGTCGCCGGCTCGTTTTCTTCGTTCGGCGGCTGGGTCTGGCGATCTTGCGCGTGGCCCTCGTCATGGCGGCCGCCAGCGATCGCGCCGCTGGATGTGACGTGCGCGACGCTCTGGCGCGGGCGGCTGGCGCCGGCCTGGCGCGCCCGACCGACGGCGCAGGCGCAACCTTTGGCTGGGCGGCCCTGGGCAGGCCGATCGGGCCGACGACGTCGGCCACCAGCAGCGGATCGCGCTCCGACAGGTAGTTCAGCAGCCGCTGCAGTGCCTTGCCGCCCTTGGGCGATTTGGCTTTGCGGCGGACCCTGGCTTTGCTTTTTCCACGGCGCTCACTTCCTTCGTCGAGCCTGCTTCGCATTGGGACGCCTTCCCTTCTGCTCTTGTGTTTTTTGGGGCGTAGTCTTCTTGCTCGCGGCAGTCTGGGAATCAGGTTCGCAGGGCTCGTCGGGTGGGCGCCGCGCGTCCTCGAACATCCGCAGCCGTTCGGCGGCGCGGCCGCCGGGTGGGTCTGGAGTTTTATCGCCGGGGCGCTTCATTGATCTTGCTCTCCGAGTGGTACTCTCCGAGCGATCTTGCTCTCCGAGTGGTACTCTCCGAGCGATGTTGCTCTCCGAGTCGACTCGCCGAGCGCTGGAGATTGCTGGCGATTGAAGAAAATCGAAATCGGTGCGAGAGAAGAGGTCACACTCTAACTCGCGTCCGGGAGGCAGGGAAGGGTTTCTTGCAAGCTCAACCAGTGATGTGGATCACGCGAGCTCATCCGCTCGTTGTCGCGCTGATGGCAAGACCTGCGAGCGACGAGTTGCGAGCCTACTTCAATCGATCCGACAACATCCCGATGCTGATTGCGTAGCTCGTGGCGCAGTTGTACTTGAGTAGCGCTTCGTAGTTGCGGTAGACGAGGAAGTATCGCGCGCCGTCGGTCACGATCGAGGCGTCGATCGCGCCGCCCGGCAGCGCCGTCCCGGCGGTGGTGCGCACGCCGAGGGTCGACCATTCCTTGAGAGGTAGCGGCCTTGTCAGCGCGCGCTCCGCGCGGCAGCCCTCCGTTCGGCGCGGAACGGCATCGAGCTTTGCCTTCGCAGCCTTCGAGATCCTGACTTCGCGCCCCCACGTGCCTTTGTCGGACCAGCCGTGTTCCTTCAAGTAGTGAGCGACCGAGGCGAAGACATCGCCCTGCGAGGTCCAGATGTCGCGGCGTCCGTCGCCGTCGAAGTCCTGCGCGAACTCCAGGTACGTCGACGGCATGAACTGCGGCTGGCCGAGGGCGCCGGCCCACGAGCCTTTCAGGCGTTCGAGCTCGATATCGCCGCGATTGACGATCTCGAGCGCGCTGAACAGCTCGTTGCGAAAAAGTGTCGCGCGACGCGGGTCGTAGGCGAGCGTGGCCAGCGCCGGAATCGTCGGACGGACGCCGGCGAAACGGCCGAAGTTCGACTCGAGCCCCCAGACGGCCGTGATGATCCGGGGTTGCACGCCGTACTTCGTGCCGACCGCGCGCAGCAGGTCGTGATACTGCGTGTGCATCTGCTGCGCGGTCTGCACGGTGCGGCGTGTCAGGCGGCGTTTGAGGTAGGCAGTCAGGTCGAGCGCGAACTCGGCCTGCGTGCGATCGCGCTCGAGAATCTGTTCGACCGGGGTGACCTCGGCGAACGCGGCATCGAGCACTTCAGGGCGAATGCCGCGGGTCAGCGCTTCAGTTCGGAGCTCCGCG
Source organism: uncultured Acidobacteriota bacterium (assembly GCA_963773005.1). Taxonomy (GTDB): domain Bacteria; phylum Acidobacteriota; class Vicinamibacteria; order Vicinamibacterales; family 2-12-FULL-66-21; genus DATBJJ01. Next base: position 1,087,146 of record CAVYZR010000001.1, on the reverse strand, counting down.
AGCCAGGCATCGAACGGCTGCGGGGGTGCCGCCGGCAGGTCTTGCGTGTGCACGACGCCTGTCCACGAAAGCAGTACCACCGCCGCCAGCGTGGAAAGACGCAGCATCTCTTCACATTCTACAGGCCTTTGCTGGGGTCAGATCTCGATTTCTCTCGACGCGGATCGAAGCGCGGCGCGAGAAAATCGAGTTCTGACCCCGGCTAGGTGTCGAGGCTGGCGCCGCCTGCTGTCGCCGGTTCGATCACTGCAAGGGACGCGATCATTACGATCGCCAGGCTGACGAGCACCGCCGCAAGCACCGGCCGCGCCTCGGCAATCATCGCCGCGGACCCGAGCAGGAGGACGGCGATGCCGGCTTCCGCGCCCGCAATCCATCGAAAGAGTTTCGACCGGTGCGCCGGGAGCATCGCTGGATGCACACGAGCAGTGAAGAGAAGGTTCAGGCGCAGCGTCACTGCGGCCGTCGCGAGCGCCAGCACCGCGAGAAACAACTGTGTCCTGAATGGCTGGCCAGGCGCGGGTCTCGCAAACCATGCCAGCACCGGCGTGATCACGTCGACGCTCGTCATGATGCCCTGATGAAACTGCCACCACCAGACGCCCGCTCGATCGGTTTCGGCACCTTCGAGCGGGAGTGCGGGACCGGATGGAGTAGCGAGCTTTCGCAAATCGGCGAGCAGATCGTCAGCCGAGGCGTAGCGCTCGGCGGGCAGGACGCGCAGGCAGCGACGGACGATCGCATCGAGGGCCGGGATGGCCAACTGCCGCGGCAACGTCCCCTGCCGTCGTTCCATCATTTGCGCGAGCCTGAGGGCGGGGTTGGATCCGAAGGGATGCTCTCCCGTCGCCAGCTCCCATGCGACGACGCCAAAGGCAAAGATATCGGTGCGCCCATCGACCTCGCCTCCGGCCATTTGTTCGGGGGCCATGTATCCGGGCGTGCCCGGTGCCGTTCCCTCTTCGGTCAGCCGCGTTACCGTCGAAAGGTCAGGGTCCTCGATGCGCGCGAGGCCAAAGTCGAGGATCTTGACGTGGCCGTCCGTGCGCCGGATCAAGTTCTCCGGCTTGAGATCCCGGTGGATGATTTTGTGAGAGTGAGCGGCTGAGAGCCCTGACGCGATTTCGATGAGCGTCGGGATCAACCGATCGAGCGGCACCGGGCCGAGCGCGAGCTCGCTGCGCAACGTCTGCCCGGGTACGAGCTCGGCGGCGATGAAGAGCTCGCCGTCGATTTCCTCGAGCGCGAAGATCGTCGCGATCGATTCATGGGTGAACGCGGCGGCGGCGCGAGCCTCGCGCGCCAGCCGATCGCGCCGCCGTCGATCGCGCGTGAACTCTGGTGGCAGGGCCTTGAGCGCAACCATCCGGCCAAGCCGCTCGTCGCGCGCGGCGTACACAACCCCCATGCCGCCGCGGCCGATCTCCTCGAGGATTCGGTAGGATCCGATCTGCTTACCGACGAGCGACGCCCCGTCTTCCACGATCAGGTCTGCCGCGACGGTCCACACCGGCGAGTCGAGAAAGCCCTCGTCGGGCCGATGACGCGCGAGCAACGATTGCACCTCGCGCACAAGTTCGGGATCGGTGGCGGCAGTCCGCTGGAGCAAAGCTTCGCGCTCCGGCCCCTCGACCTCGAGGGCCGCGTGGAAGAGCGCGTTGACCTGCTGCCAGCGCTCCGCGTTCACGTCTGCGATTGACCCTCGAGCTCGCGCGCCAGCCATGCGCGCGCGATCGCCCAGTGCCGTTTGACGGTTGCGGGGGAGATCGACATCGCCTCGGCAGTCTCTTCAACGGTCAAGCCACCGAAGAACCGCAATTCGACGAGGCGAGCCTGTTCGGGATCGAGCGCCGCCAGTTTCTCGAGCGCATCGTCGAGGGCGATGAGGTCGAAGGAGCGCTCGCCGCCGGCAACCAGCGCCTCGTCGAGGGTGACGCGCGCCTGCACACCGCCGCGCTTGAGCGCGCCACGGGCGCGGGCACGCTCGATGAGGATCTGGCGCATGGAGTGCGCCGCAATCGCGCAAAAGTGCGCGCGGTTCTGCCAGCGGTCCGGCCGGTCCTTCATCAGACGCAGATAGGCCTCGTGGACGAGACCGGTCGGTTGCAGTGTCTGCCCCGGACGCTCGCGTCGAAGGTAGTTGGCCGCGAGGCGCCGCAGTTCCTGATAGACGACCGGCAGCAGCGAATCGAGCGACTGCCGGTCGTCGGCGGCCAATGTCAGGCCACCCGCTCGATCGTCACCTTGTTCATGACGACCGGCGTGACCGGCCGGTCCTGCCGGCCGGTCGGGACCGAGCCGATCTTCTTTACGATGTCGAGGCCCGAGACGACTTCGCCAAACACCGAGTGGCGGTTGTCGAGGTGCGGCGTTGGTCCCAGCGTGATGAAGAACTGGCTGCCGTTGGTACCAGGACCCGCGTTGGCCATCGACAGGATCCCGGCCTTGTCGTGGCGACGGCTCGGGTGGAACTCGTCGCCGAAGTTGTAGCCGGGCCCGCCCGTCCCCTGCCCGAGCGGGTCGCCGCCCTGGATCATGAAGCCCTGAATCACGCGATGAAAGATGATGCCGTCGTAATACGGCGCCTTCTTCTTTTCGCCCGTTCCGGGATGCTTCCATTCCTTGGTCCCTTCAGCGAGACCGACGAAGTTGGCGACGGTATTTGGCGCTTCCTTGTCAAAGAGGCGGATCGTGAACGACCCCTCGGTCGTATCGAACGTGGCGTAGATTCCTGGCTCCATAAACTCCTTCGTGTTTCTGCAATCAGCCAAGGATTATAGCCAACAAAATGCGGGCACCCGTCGTCTAAGGTGCAAGGGCCTGATCCTTCCGGACGTGCGGCAGGCGGGTGGACCCACTCGATCCAGGGATATCCCTTCTCCCTGTTCCTGGACTGGGTGCTTTCGCCCGTTTTTTCGCCCAACCGTCGGGGCAGGCCCTTTTTCGGCGGCCGGTCTACGAAGATCTTCGTTGACATTTACGAAGATGTTCGTAGACTCCTACGACAGATGTCCAAGACACCTCGCCCCACAGACGCCGAGCTCGCGATTTTGCGCGTGCTCTGGCAGCTCGGCCCGAGCACGGTCCGGCAAGTGCATGACGTGCTGATGCGCGATCGGCCGACGGCGTATACGACCGCGCTCAAGCTGCTGCAGATCATGACGGAGAAAGGCCTCGTTCGTCGCGACGAGTCGGATCGCACGCACGTCTACCAATCGCGGTTGACCGAAGAGCAGACGCAGCGGCAGCTCATCCGCGATCTGATGGATCGTGCGTTCGGCGGGTCCTCGTCGAAGCTCGTGATGCAGGCACTCGCCAGCAAGCGCGCCTCGACCGACGAGCTCACGGAAATTCGCCGCATGCTCGAGCGGGGGAAAGAACGGGCGAGCGAAGGTGGCGACGAGATCACCTCGGAGGTTCGTGATGACCGCGATTGAGCACCTGATTCAACAGCCTGCCGCGCAGGCGATCGGATGGGCCTTGCTGCAGTTTGTCTGGCAGGGCGCGCTCGTGGGTCTCCTCTTCGCCGCCGCGCTCTACGCGCTTCGGCGCAGCGCCGCCGATGTTCGCTACGTGGTTGCGGCCGTCGGCCTGTCGCTGATGCTGACGATGCCGACGGTCACTGCGCTTCAAGCGTGGCGAGCCATGACCGATGGGGCATCCGCCGTCAGCACGCAATCAGTCTCGAATGCGCTACCTCAGCCTAGCGAAGCCTCCACGCCACAGGTGATGACGCCAGCTGCGCAATCGACCGCCGACCCGGTAGCCGGCGAAATCCTGCCGGCGCTGGACCGTCCCAACTTCTCAGACGTCCGCTGGGTCCGCATCATCCTCCTGACCTGGCTGTCCGGCGTAGCCCTCCTGACCTTACGGCTCTTCACCGGCTGGCTCTGGGTCCAGCGCCTCCGTACTCGCGGCACCGCACCCGCACCGCTTGGGTGGCAGCAGATGGTCGTCCGGCTGTCGAAACGCCTGCACATCTCGCGGCCGATCCGGCTTGTCGAGTCCGCGATGGTCGAAGTGCCGACGGTCATCGGGTGGCTGCGCCCAGTTGTGCTCATGCCGGCGAGCGCCTTGGCCGGAATGGGCCCCGCGCAGCTCGAGGCGATCCTGGCGCACGAGCTCGCGCATATTCGCCGCCACGACTACCTCGTGAACCTGTTACAGACGCTGGTCGAGACGCTGCTCTTTTACCATCCGGCCGTCTGGTGGCTTTCTCGACGTATCCGGATCGAGCGCGAGAACTGCTGCGACGACCTCGCGGTGAGCCTGTGTGGGGATCCGTATACCTATGCGAGGGCGCTCGCTGATCTCGAGGAGCTCCGCGCTGATTCGAGCCGGCTCGTTCTTGCGGCGACGGGCGGATCACTGCTCAACCGCATTCGTCGGCTGATCGGCGCGCCTTCTCACGCCGGCCGCGGTCCTGGCTGGCTGGCGGGGACGACGGCCGTGGTGCTGATTGCGGGCATCGCCGCGGGCGCCGTGGGAAAGAACGCGCTCAGCGCTGAAGCCGAAGAGGCCGCGGTCACGCCCCAGGAAGCGACGCTCGCGCCGGTACTCGCGCCAGTAATCGTCCCGTTGGAGTCACCGAGGAGGACAGCGCCCGCGAAAGCCGCGGCGCCTGTCGTCGCGAGCGCGCCGGTCCACGCAGCGACTCAGGCAGCGCCGGTCGTCGCCGAATCGTTCGTCGGCGAGAGCGTTGCCGCGTTCGTCGCGGAGGTGCTCGAGCAGTTCACGTGGTCGTACCCGGTACCGCCCACGCCGCCAACACCACCCGCGCCGCCGACACCTCCAACGCCGCCAACGCCGCCAACACCGCCGACGCCCGTCGCCGGGCCGACGCCGCCCACACCGCCGACGCCGCCCACGCCACCGTCGCCTCCAGAGCCTCCCGGATTCTTTGCCGGTACCGGCCAGAGCCGCGGCAACATGAGCTGGTCGGACGGCAAGCAGAAGCTCGAGATCAAGTACGACGGTGCGGTCGAGTTCACAGACGACGACAGCGATGTGAAGAGTCTGTCATCTGGCGGATATCTGAAGATTCGGGAAGGCGGGTGGACCAGTTCACACACGGTCGAGTTTGAGGCCGACGGGTCTGGCGTTATCCGCCGACGCTACTGGGAAGGGAGTTCGGAGAAGCCCTTCGATCCGCAGGGCAAGGCGTGGCTGTCGCAGATCTTGCCGCGCATCATCCGCCAGACCGCGATTGGCGCGCCGGCCCGTGTCGCGCGGATCCTCAAGGCCAAGGGCGCGGCGGGCGTTCTCGGCGAAATCACCCTCATCGAGGGCAGCTGGGCGAAGCGCGTGTATTTCACCGAGTTCCTCAAGTCGCCGGGGCTGGATTCGGCGACAGTGCGACAGGCCCTGGAACAAGCCGGCCGCGAGATCGACTCGGACTACGAACTGGCGAGCCTGCTAATCGCTTCCGACCGGCTGCTCGTTGACGACGCGACGCGACGGGCGTACTTCGACGCAGCTCGGACGATCCAGTCCGACTACGAGATGCGCCGGGTCTTCTCGTCCGCGCTGAAGCGTGGGCCGGTCGCGCCCGATCTCCTCGCAGGCGTGCTCGACGCCAGCACCGCAATCGAGTCGGACTACGAGCTCGCCGAGCTCCTCGTTCAGGTTGCACAGCTCCAGCCGCTCGATGCTCGCACCCGCGCGCCGTTCCTGAAAGCGCTCTCATCGGTCGCGAGCGATTATGAATGCCGCAGAGTCGTAAGCGCCGTGGTCAAAGCGGACCCCAGCCCCGACACGCTCGCGACGATGCTCGACCCATCGCTGGCGATCGACTCCGACTACGAACAGGCAGCGTTCCTGATCGACGTGGCCAAGTCCCAGTCGATCGACGGAGCCCTGCGCGCGCCATTTTTCAAGGGTGTCGAGACGCTCAGTTCCTCGTTCGAACGCGGGCGTGTCCTGGAGGCCGTGGTGAAAGGCGGGACGTTGCCGCAGGAGACGCTCGTCGCCGTGCTCCGCTCGACGGCGTCGATGACGAGTGGTCACGAGGCGTCGCAAGTGCTTCTGACTGTCGCCGCGACCCAGAAGCTCTCCGGCGAGGCGCGCGATCTGTACGTGAGCACGGCCGAGCGGCTCGGCGACTACGAGCAGGGACGGACGCTCACGGCGCTCGTCAAGGCCGAGCGTAGGCAATTCTGAATGCTGAATGCTGAATGCTGAATTCGGCCCTTACTTCAGCATTCATCATTCAGCACTCAGCATTGGGTTCTTATCGTTCCACGTCGTCGCGCGTTCGTGCGCGAGCGCGACGCGCAGCAGCGTCGCCTCCTCGTAGAGCCGGCCGGTCACCATCAGCATCACCGGCGCGTTGGCGACGAACCCGGCGCGCACGGCCACGGCCGGATGCCCGGTCAGGTTGGTGAGACCCAGGGTCGAGCTGTTGGTCGGCGACAGGAACACGTCGTACTCCGACATCAGCTTGGCCATCTCGCGCATCAGCAGCGTCCGGATGCGCTGGGCCCTGATGTACTCGACTGCGGGGACGAAGCGGTGCGTCCGGAACGAGTTCGGCCAGGCGCCGAGGCTCTCGTCCTTGATGCCAGGGCCGCGCGTGAGATCGTCAAAGGCCGCGGCCGCCTCCGTGCTCAGCACAAAGTTCAAGGCTGTGGAATACCGGGTCAGGGTTTCGGGAAGCTCGATTGGCTGCAGGGCCGCGCCAGCTTTCCGATAGACGTCAAGCGCTCCGTTCAGGAGCTTCAGCCGCTCCTCGGCGCGCTGCCGCTGCTCCTCCGGCGACAGGCCGCCGCGTCCCCGTCCTTCGCCTCGGGCTTCGCCTCGGGCTTCGCGTCCATCAACTGGCGGAGCCTCGAACTCGGTCTTGATGTATCCGATTCTCAGCTTCGCGAGCGGCACGTCCGGGTTCCAGGCGAAGGGCGCGTCGACGACGGTGTCGTCCCGGCCGTCTGGACCGTAGATCGCGTTGAACGCCAGCACGCAATCCTCGACCGACCGGCACATTGGACCGATCTTGTCCATCGTCCAGCTGAGAGCCATGGCGCCGTGACGGCTGACACGACCGTAGGTGGGGCGGAGACCCGTGACCCCGTTGACTGCGGACGGCGAAATGATCGAGCCGCGCGTCTCGGTGCCGATTGAAAAGCCGACGAGGCCGGCGGCAGTCGCCGATCCGGGTCCGGCCGAGGACCCGCTCGAACCGTTCTCGAGGTTCCACGGCGTCTTGGTCTGACCGCGGAACCATCGGTCGCCCTGCGCGAGCGCGCCCATCGACAGCTTGGCCACCAGCACTGCGCCGGCTGCCTTGAGTCGCTCGACGATCGTCGCGTCGTAGTCAAACACCTGATTCTGAAACGGCCCGGCCCCCCAGGTCGTCAGGATCCCTTTCGTGGCGAAGAGGTCCTTTCCGCCCCAGGGGATTCCGTGCAGCGGTCCTCTGTACCGTCCGGCGCGAATCTCCTTGTCGGCCTGCGCCGCTTGCGCAAGCGCCAACTCTTCGGTGAGCGTGACGACGCAGTTCAGCTTCGGTCCGAACTTCTTGAGCCGCGCGAGATACATCTTCGTGAGGTCCGTAGACGACACGTCCTTGCGCTGGATGAGTGGCGCAAGCGCCGTGACTGGCAGGAAGGCGAGATCGTCGAGCGAGGACCTCGACGCGGCCGGAGCGGTCGGAAGCTTGAGCGTGACGTTGATCTTTGCGCCGGGCGTTGCCCCAGGCTTTGGCTTGTTGCCTGGGAGGTACGGGCGGAACGTGATCGCCGGCTCCGTATCGAGCGGAACATCGATCGCGCGAAGCTGCTCGTAGGCGTTGAGATTGCGGTTCACGCCCGCGAGCGCCTGTTCCTCTTCGGCATCGGTGAAATCGACGCCGAACAGTTTCTCGCCGCACTCGAGGATGTCCTTGCTGATTCGCTGTTCCTGGGCGGGTGGCTGCGCCAGCGCCGGCAGCGTCAGACCGCCGGCAACCGCAGCCGGGACAGCTTTGAGGAACCGCCGCCGACGAGCTCCATCTTTGCGCAACTGCTTCATCGCTTCTCCGCAGCCCAGCCCGGCGTCAGCGCTACCAAGATCTTCACAGGAGACTAGGAGGTCAGGAGGTGAATCGAAAAAACCAAAGATAACTCCTGATCTCCTGTAAGCCTTCGACGCGTGCTAGTTTTTCAGTTTGAACCCGGCTGGAATATCGAGGTCCGTGGCCCCGACCTCTGTCGCAATCTCGAGCGTCTCGCTATTCATCGTGAAGATGGTGGCGCGCGGCTTGTCGTCCTTCTTGACCATCTTTCGGGCCAGCATGCCGCTCAGGCCGCCGCCGCTGCTGCTCTTGCTCTGTTCCTCGACCTGCGCTTTGCTCTTCACGCCCTCGAATGTCATCGAGGTCGCGAGCGGCGTGCCTTTGAGGTTGACCTTCTCCTGATTGATACGATCCATGGCCGGCTTGATCATCGGGTACAAGGCGGCGATGGTGGCCATTTGTTCGGCCGAGACGAGCGCGGTCTCCGGGGCAATCGCCTTCCAGTACTTCATCTCGAACTCTGCGAGCTCCTTCAAGGCCGGAATATCGGGTCCGAGCCATGAATCGGTGGTCAAAACGGCGCCACCGCTCTCCTCGAGAGTTTTGCCCTTCTCGCGCACGGTGACGGTCATGACGACCTGCCTGGCGTCGTGTCCCGCAATCGCGCGTGTCTGCCCGGTTTCCTTGACGTCGAAATCGAACTCGAATTGCTTGTCACTGCCGGAGGGCTGCGTCGGCTGTCCAGGTTCCTTCGGCGCGTCCTTGGCTTCCTTGGCGGCTTGTTCCTGGGCCTCGCGAAGCTTCTGTCGGAGCTGCTCGAAGGTCGCCACCGTGTAGGTCTTCTTCTTGATGTCGAGGTCGTAGACCTTCTGCTCGTCGAGGTCGACAATCCTGCCCGTCATGTCGTTCAGCGTGGCCTTCCGGTTGCCTTTGACGGCGTTGGTCGAGACAATTCCCTCGCTCAAGGGCTTGCCGCCGAACATCCGCATCATCGTGCCGAGCATGCCTTCGAACTTCACCTGTCCCTTGTCGCGTGTCTTGACATCGGCGAGGGCCGGCGCGGCCGACAAGGTGAGGAGTAAACAGCTGATTGCGCAGGAACAGAGCTTCCGCGAGCCGAACAACTCGAACGATTTCATTCTGGGCCTCCCGGGGGGCTGTTCAATTTTACACGGCCGCCGCCAGGATTCGAAGACTGTAGAATGCGTTCATGCGTGCCTTTCTTCTCGTGCTCGTGAGCAGCCTTGCCATGTCAACACAATCTCCCAACAAGACAATCGTCACCGTGGGCACGCCGCCCAGCTTTCCCTACAGCCAGGCCGTCAAGGCAGGTGGCCTCATCTACCTGGCCGGCGTCGTATCGCAGGACCAGGCAGGCGCGATCGCGCCGACGGGCGATATCAAAGGCCAGACGACGCGAGTCATCGAGCGGATGCGCGCGGTGCTGGCCGCTGCCGGCTCGTCGCTCGACCAAGTCGTCGCAGTTACCGTCTATTTGAAGTCCGCCAGCGACTTTGCCGCGATGAACGACGCCTACAGCGGGTTCTGGACGAAAGACCCGCCGACGCGGACGACCGTTGTGGCCGACTTCGTCGTGCCTGACGCGCTCGTCGAGATCTCGATGATCGCCGTGCCGACTGGCGCCGAGCGCGTCGTGATTCACCCGTCGGGCTGGATCAAGTCGCCGAGCCCGTATAGCTATGCCATCCGCACCGGCGACACGCTCTTTCTCTCGGGTCTGGTCTCGCGCAATGGCCGCGACAACTCGGTCGTCGGCGGAGACATCAACGCGCAAACGGCGGTCGTTCTCGACAATGCGGCGGAGCTCTTGAAGGCCGCCGGCATGAGCTTCGACAATGTCGTCAGCTCGCGTGTGTACTTGCCTGACGGCGGATCGTTTCAGGCGATGAACGCCGTCTACCGGAAGTATTTCGCGTCGGCGCCCCCGGCACGCGCGACGGTCGTGGCGGGCCTGGCTGGCCCTCAGTATGTCGTCGAGATTACGCTTGTCGCCTCGTCGGCCCAGAAGCGCGTGATCGATGACGGCCGTCCGTCCAATCCCAACTTGAGCGCCGCGATACGCGCCGGGGATCGCGTATATCTTTCGGGAATGCTCGGTAACACGGCCGACACCACGGGTGACGTTGGCGCCCAGACTAAGGAAACGTTGTCGCGAATCCGTGGTGCGCTCACCGCCGCTGGTTGCGCACCGGCCGACGTTGTCGACAGCGTCGTCTATTTGACCGACGGCAAAACTTTTGCCGCAATGAACGATGCCTACCGTTCTTTCTTCGGCAGCGAGTTCCCGGCCAGGGCAACGGTGCAAACCGGACTCGTGGCGGCAGACGGCCTCGTCGAGATCATGCTGACCGCGAGATGCCCGGGCAAATGACGGTGGCCACCGTGCCCCTCGGAGTGGAGGCGTTCGAGGCGGCGTACCGCCATGTCGCGCCACACACTCACCGCACGCCGCTGCTGACGTCGCGGACGCTGAGCGAACGGACCGGCTTCAACGTCCGCCTCAAGGCGGAGATGTTCCAGCGGACCGGGTCCTATAAGATTCGCGGTCCGCTCAACAAGTTCATGCTGCTCTCCGAGGACGAACGCCGCCGCGGCGTGGTCTGCTCCTCGGCGGGGAATCATGCGCAGGGAGTCGCGCTAGCCGCTCGCATCCACGGCCTCAAGGCGGTGGTCGTCATGGCCGAGAATGCGACGCCCTCGAAAGTCGCCGCCACGCGCGGCTACGGCGCCGAGGTCGTTCTGCACGGCGCGATCTGGGACGATGCGAACGAGAAAGCTAAAGAGCTCGTTCGCGACCGCGGCCTGACCTATGTGCATCCGTTCGATGACCTGCAGCTCATCGCCGGACAAGGCACGCTCGGTCTCGAGATCGTTCGCGACTGGGACGACGTTGACGTCATCATCGTGCCGATTGGCGGAGGCGGCCTGATTTCGGGCGTCGCCATGGCGGCCAAGGCGATCAAGCCGTCTATCAAGGTCATTGGCGTCGAATCATCGGGTGCGCCGGGCATGCGCGACAGCGTTCGTGCCGGATCGGTTGTGACCCTCGACCGCGTCGACTGTGTGATCGACGGCCTGCGCGTGAAGCGGGTCGGCGAAACGACCTTCGCGATCGTGCGCAAGATGGTCGACGAGATCGTGACCCTCCCCGACGAGCGGATTTTCGAGGCGATGCTCTGGACGATGTCGCACGCGAAGCTGGTCGTCGAAGGCGCCGCCGCCGCACCGGTTGCGGCGCTGCTCGACGGGCTCATCCAAGATCGAGGCGGGGATCGAGGCGGGGATCGAGCTGGCGTTCGGGCCGGCGCGAACGTCGTCTGCGTGCTGAGCGGCGGCAACGTCAACCTCGACCAGCTCCGCGGGTTGCGCTGGAATTAGAAGCCGTCATTGAATGCTGTCACGAACCCACGTTGCAACACGATGCGCACGATGACACGATGATCACGATGGATCCTAATACACAGGGTCTCTTCGTGTTCATCGGGTCATCGTGTTCATCGTGAATCATTGCCGTCGGCGTGTTCAGCCTTGGTTTGGTTCATGAGATAGGTTCTAGTTGGACCACGCCCCCAACCCCATCCGCATCGGTATTTCCTCGTGCCTGCTTGGGCAAGAGGTGCGCTTCGATGGCGGTCACAAGCGCGATCAGTTCCTGGTCGACACACTGGGACAACAGGTCGAGTGGATCCCGGTGTGCCCGGAAGTCGAGATGGGTCTCGGAACCCCGCGCGAGACGTTGCGGCTCGTGACAGCGGAAGGCCGGCACGACTCCTTCCGCATGGTGACGACCAGGACCGGTATCGATCACACCGATGGGATGAACCGTTGGGCGGCCCGGCGTCTCGATGAACTTGTGCGAGACGAACCGGATCTGTGTGGATACGTCCTGAAGAAGGACTCACCGAGCTGCGGCATGGAGCGAGTCAAGACCTACAGCAGCGAGGCCGGGATGCCCGAGCGCAACGGCCGCGGCCTGTTTGCTTCGGCTCTGCTGCGACAGTTCCCGACGCTGCCAGTGGAGGAGGAGGGGCGGCTGAACGACCCTGCGCTCCGTGAGAACTTCATCGAGCGGATCTTCGCGTTTCGCCGACTGAAGGATCTCTTCGCGCCTGGATGGTCGCTCGGCGCGCTCGTGAAGTTCCACACGGCGCACAAGATGTCGCTCCTCGCGCACTCGACGACTCGATACAATCACCTGGGCCGCCTGGTCGCCAGGGGCCGGGAGATGGCCAAACGTGAGTTGCGGTCCGACTACGAAACGGCCTTCATGTCCACCCTGGCGATCGCCGCGACGATCCGGCGGCACACCAACGTGCTGAGCCACATGCGGGGCCACCTGAAGAAGCATCTGGATTCAGCATCGAAGCAGGAACTGGCGCAGGCAATCGAGGACTATCGTCGCGTCCGCATTCCTCTCGTCGTACCGCTCACGCTGCTGCGCCATCACGTCCGCGTCCATGGCGTGCAGTATCTTGCGGGCCAGACCTACCTCACGCCAGATCCTCGTGAGCTGATGCTCCGCTATAGTGGAAGTGGTGTGAGTCGGGCGCGCCGGGCGAAACATGTCTGAACAGCCGCCTCAGCCGGAGCGTCGGACGCACATCAGCGTCCCCGTCCGAATCGTTGGACGGGCTGGACGAACTCCTCAGAGTACGACTCACGATCTCGCGGCTGTCGAAGAGCCGCTCGAAGTCCGGCTGCACGGGAAGCCCTTCGCGGTCATCATGCGGACACCCGGCGACGATCGCACGCTCGCGGCGGGATTCCTGCTCTCGGAAGGCGTCGTGCGGAGCGCCGACGATATCGGCGCGGTCGAACACTGCCGACATCCCAATCGTCCCAACGGTCACAACGTCGTCGACGTCTACCTCTTCGGCGAGTCCCGGTCATCGCTCGACACGATCCTCGCCGAGCGTCGCGAGGTTCTGACCAACTCGTCTTGCGGGCTCTGTGGCCGCCTGACCATCGATTCACTCAAGGCGCGCGCGGCGACGCTGCCGATGACGTGGACGATGTCGACGAAGGTCGCCACGGAACTTCCGGCTCGCCTGCGGGAGCGTCAGCGCATCTTCGACGGCACGGGCGGGCTCCACGCCGCAGGCCTCTTCACGCCTGACGGGATGTGTGAGGCATCGGCGGAAGATGTCGGCCGTCACAACGCTGTGGACAAGGTAATCGGTACAATGTTGCTCGACGATCGCCTGCCGCTCGACTCGCACGCGCTGGCAGTGAGCGGCCGCACCTCGTTCGAGATTGTGCAAAAGGCGTGGCTCGGCGGCATTGGGTTCGTCTGCGCCGTCTCCGCGCCGTCGAGCCTGGCGATTGAACTCGCACAAGAGGCCGGCATCACGCTGCTGGGGTTTGCCCGTGACGGCGGGTTCAACGTCTATACCCATCCAGCTCGGCTGCCGGAACTGTGAGGCGCGCTACCTAATTCTCCATCGATCAGTTTGAAGCTCGGCGTTGCAGCTGGCACTGGCGTTGCTGTGAGGTTTCGTTGGAATCTTGAATGCGACAACGGTTGCTCATTGGGGCAGTTGCGGCGATGACGGCGCTCAGCGCGTATGCCGTCTACCGAACCGTGAGCTTCACGATCGGGGTGGCCACCGAGCTCGACCGAGCGACCACCCTCACGAGCCTTGCCGCGCGTGCCCAGACGACGATCGTCCTGGATCGTCACGGGCAGCCGGCCTTTGCCTTCCACTCGGAACGCCGAATCGACGTCACCATCGACCAGGTTTCTCCGCACATGCTGCACGCGGTCGTGGCCGTCGAGGATCGGCGCTTCCATTCGCACTACGGCCTCGATCCGATTCGGATTGTGGGGGCGGCTCTTCGCAATGTCCACGCAGGGAGAGTCGTCGAGGGCGGAAGCACCATCACGCAGCAGCTCGCCAGAGCCGTGCGGCTGTCGCCAGCCCGTACCTTCGAAAGGAAACTGCGCGAGGCGATGCTCGCGCTGCGGCTGGAAGAGCGCTATTCAAAAGCCCAGATTCTCCAGGAATACCTGAACACGGTCTACTTCGGGGAAGGTTTTTACGGCGTCGAAGCGGCCTCACGCGGCTATTTCGGCAAGCCGGCCGCAGAGTTGGCGCCGGCCGAGGCGGCACTCCTGGCGGCTCTCGTCCGGGCCCCGTCTCGCGACGCGCCATGTGTTTCGATCGACCGTGCGACGCGACGTCGCAACCTGGTGCTTTTGCTCATGGAGCAGCAGGGCTTCATTACCGCCGCCGAGCGCAGCGAGGGAATTCGGGCGCCGTTGCCCGACGGTTCACACACGCGTGAGCCGTTGCTCATTGCGGCTCACGGCGGAAGCGGGGGTACTTCCAGGAAGAGATTCGCCGCCAGCTCGTCTCCCTGTTTGGACCGGAGCGCGTTCTTCGCGGTGGCCTGCGGGTGTACTCGACCTACGAGCCACTTTTGCAGCGTGCCGCCGAGCAGGCCGTTCGGACGCGTGTGGCTGAAATTGCCAAGGCACGTCGCCGCGCCCAGGACCTCCAAGGCAGTCTCGTGGCAATCGACCCTGCCAGCGGTGATGTCCTCGCGCTCGTCGGCGGCCGGGACTTCGTCGAGAGCTCATTCAACCGGGCGACGCAGGCCAGACGTCAGGCCGGCTCCGCGTTCAAGCCGATCATCTACGCGGCGGCGCTCGAGCGTGGATATGCGCCGGGATCGGTCCTGACCGAGCTCGATACTCCCATCTACGCCTCAGGGAAGATGTGGCTGCCGGTCGGCGAGCACGAGGCGAGTCAATACACGCTGCGCAAGGCCCTCAAGGTGTCGAGCAACCGCGCCGCAGCACAGCTCCTGCAGCACGTCGGCGTCGGCACCGCCGTCGACTATGCGCATCGCTTCGGGATCGATTCGGATCTGCCCAGCGTCCCATCCCTCGCGCTCGGCACCGGTGAAGTGACGTTGCTGGAGCTCACTGCGGCCTACGGCGTCTTTGCCAACCAGGGCCTGCTCGCGGCGCCGCGGCTCGTCAGTCGCGTGGAGGATGCCGAAGGGCGGGTCATCTGGTCCGCGCCTGTCACGACGACCCGCGCCATCAGCCAGACAACCGCCTTTTTGATGTCGAGCATGCTGGCCGATGTCGTGGCGAGCGGGACGGCGGCCGGGGCGCGCGTCGCCGGCTTCAACCTTCCTGCTGGCGGTAAGACCGGCACGACCGACGACTACGCGGACGCCTGGTTCGTCGGATATACGCCGCACCTCGTCGCTGGCGTCTGGTTCGGCTTCGATACGCCTGCACCCATCATGACCCGTGGCTTCGCCAGCACGGTGGCGGTTCCTGCCTGGGCGCGCTTCATGAAGGCGGCGACGACAGGCGCCAGGCCGGACTGGTATGCAGTGCCCGCCGATGTCGAAAAAGTGGCGATCTGCCGGCTGAGCGGCGCCCGCGCGACCGACGGATGTCGACACGCGATTCCGGAGGGCACCGATTTAGGCGAGGCTTCTGCTTTGCCAGGCGTTGAGTCGTGGCCGCCTCCGGTGGCGTCGCTGCCAAGCCCGCCGCCCGAGCCGAACGTCTACGAGGATTACTTTCCGCTTGGCGCGATCTCGCCCGAGCTGTGCCCCCTGCACGGCGCGGTCGCCGAAGCCGCCGTGGGCACGTCCGGCGTTGTTTCGTATCCCCCGCGTCCGATTGTGATCGAGCGCGTCCTCCGCAGCGACGGAACGACGGCTATCGGAATCAAGGGCGGCGGTCACTGACTCCAACTGGCCGTGCGAGCGAGCAGCATCACGAACAGCAACGCATTCGACACGTGGCCGGTCCAGCAGATACGGCACTGATGCCCGTTGACGATCAGGCTCCGACCGAGGAATGCGCTCATCGCGACGGCTGGCACCGTCATGGCCAGGAGCAGCCAGGACGGCGCCTTCATCAGCAGGCCAAGCGCCAATAACGCGTAAAGCGCGAGCCCCAGCGTCGCGTTGGGCACACCAAGCAAGGCCGAGCGCGGGCTGCGGAAGAGCACCGCGCAGCCTCCGTCTTCGAGCCTGCAGATTTCTGGTCCAGTCAACCAGCCTGGAAGGATGTAGTAGTGGCCGTACAGCGCGGCCGCTGCCGCCGCCGTGCCGCCCGCGAGCGCGAGCCAGACTACGAGGTCTGACACGCCGGGCACCAATAGGTCGTTCTCGCATCTTCCCATAACCCACGCCTGGCGGCGTCAGGGCCATGTTTTCGGACGTCGATCGGAGTGCCGCATCGACGGCAGGGAAGACGCGCGCGCCCGTACACCCACAGGCGCTCGCTCGGATTGTCCCGTCCGGTCGTCCGGCGGTGTCCGGTCGTCGAGACGACCACGTTGGCCTGGAGCAGGCGCCGGCTGGTGTCGACCACATCTTCGAGTTGAGGATCGTCGAGCGTTGCAATGCTGACGAAAGGGTCGATGCCGCACGAGTACAGCACTTCCGACTTGAGAACGTTCCCGAGTCCCGCCAGCAGGCGCTGATTCAGCAAGGCCTCACCAACTGGTGAAGACGATTGCGTACGAAGGCGCCGAACGGCTTCCTCCCGATCGAAGCTGGTGCCGAGCGCGTCTGGACCGAGCCTGGCCAGAACTGTGTGTTTCTCGAGGTCGCGCACTTTGATGAATTCGGCGACGGGAATGCTGAAGCCCACGGCTTCGAAAATGGATGTCGCGACGAGCACTCGCATGTTGCCCGCGCGCTGGCGCCACCGTTCGCCCGGCCGGTAGATGTGCCAGCTTCCGTGCATCCGCATGTGCGTCCTGAGGACAAGGCCGCCAGAGAAATGCATCAGGATGTGCTTGCCAATCGACTCGACCTTGGCGACCGTCATCGCCGTCAGCGGCTGATCGTCGTGCACGCGCGTCAGCGCCGGAAACACCGACTCGAATCGGACGACAGGCTGACCCGCGAGCGCGCGGTGCAAGGTCGCCGCGGCGCGATAGATGGTGTCGCCTTCAGGCACGGAATCGACTCGCTACGCGCCACGTCCCAGGCCAGCGTGACGGATCTGGAAGCCCATTGCTGAAGGGCTGAATCCAGCCTCAACGAGGTAGGGCGCCAAGGGGTGCTCGCTGGCGGGGAGGCCGTTGACTTCGTGCACCAGCAGGCCGATTCGCGCCAACGTCGAAGCAAGCGCGCGCGCGATCGAAGATTGCGACGCTTCATCGTCGGGCAGGAACGCGAGTAGCTGGCGCGCTCCCCGGCTGATGTAGGCGGTGAGCGCGCCGTTGACGATCACCACGAGCGATCCGGCTGATCGTGTGGGCCCCGCCTTCGCGCGTCCTTCGGACGCGCTTCGGCGCGGCAAGCCCTCGTCGGCTCGCGCTTCAGGAACGTTTTCGGCAGCCGCGCTTCGAGACGCTTCAGGCCACCGAAGGATGGTACCGTACGGATTGGCTGGATCCGTTGCCGCCAGCACGACGACTTCCGGCTCCTCGGGCTCGTCCTTGAGCGATCGAAGCAGGTCGAGCGCCGCGGGCAGCGCAAACTGCGTCGCGCCGACGCCACCCGCAAAGTAACCGCGGCGAATCCGGCCTGCGTCCTCGAGTGCCTTGAGGATGTCGTAGACCGCGCCGAATCCGCCCGAAACGTTTTCGGCGGCAGCCACCTCGCGCGTCAGGACGCCGTACCGGGCGAGAAGCTGCTGGGCGAGCGCCGTTGCCGACTCGGTCGGCGTTATTGCTGCGCCGAGCCGTGCCGCGATGAGGGACCAGCGGCCCTCGGCAGTCGGTGGGGCGACGCGGCGGCTTCGGAAGCTGCGAGCGGCTCGGGCCGTCTGGGCGGCCTTGCGACGGCTGCGCTCGGGCGGCCGAACGAACGCTCGCACGGCATTCAGGCTGTCGTTCGTCACGACACCGTTCCAGACGAGAGTCCAGATGGCATCGACCGTTTCGCCGGGGTATCCGCCGCCCGCCGCCTCATGCAGCGCTGCAAAGAACGAAGCCCCGTTTCGTGCGAGATGGTCGACGATCAGGCGCTCGCGCTCGGGCAGATCGGCCGGCGCACGAGGTTGCCGAAGCTTCGCGACGTGGTCGGTCAGGTAGAGCGCGAGGCGCCCATCGTGTTCGCCGAGCGGCTCGAGGCCACCCCAGACAACCTCGCCGGCAGTCGTCAGGGCATCGAGGTCGGACGGTTGATACCCCTCGACCCGAGCCGGCAGGATCTCCGTCTCGAGAATCGACGCGATGAGTGGCGCGCCCTGCAAGTTTTCGACGGCATCGAGGACCGCGTCGAGCCCCCGGCGACGGCGGACGACGCCCTGCCAGTGCGTGACGAGCCGGCCAAGCACGGCGGGCTCGACCGGCTCGACCTGGTGCCGGAGCTTCGCGAGCGATCGCCGTCGAATCGACTGCAGCACATCCGGGTCGCACCATTCGCGGCCGGTGGCACCCGGGCGGAACTCTCCTTCGACCACTTTTCCGCTCGCGGCGAGCTCTTTTAGAAGCGCCTCAACCGTCGATCGTCCGAGGCCATAACGCTCAGCGAGTTCCATGCTGGTGAACGGCGCATGGGTTCGCGCGTACCGGCGCACGAGGTCCAGTGCGGCGTGAGGCGCCGCCTCGAGATGCGCGTCTGGCAGCCCCGTTGGCAGTGGCGCACCGAGGCCGTCCCGATACCGGCTCGCGTACTCGACCGGGACTAGCCGTGGCTGGCCGCGCAGCGGCACGGAGATCGCCCGTCGCGCCTTCGTCAATTCGTCAGCTGCTCGCCGCCCGTCGACGTTGGCGCGCGCGTCGATCTCATCGACCGACAAGTCGCCGAGCCGAAGCAGGAGATCGTGCACGCCGTCCACGGTCCGGGCACGCCGATCCTCGTGCAGGTGCTGAAGCTCGGACTCGACCTCCGCAATTGCGGCCGCGTCGAGCAGCTCGCGCAACTCGATCTGTCCGAGAAGCTCTCTCAGCTGTGCCTGATCGATCGACAGCGCTTGCGCGCGACGCTCGGCGAGCGGCGCATCGCCGTCGTACAGGTAGTTGGCGACGTACCCAAAGAGGAGCGCGGCTGCGAACGGTGAGGCAACGGTCGAGTCCACGGTCGCCACCCGGATCTCCCGGCGCTCCATCTTGCCGAGCGTCTCGACGAGCGCCGGCATGTCGAAGACGTCCCGCAAGCACTCTCGATACGTCTCGAGCACGATCGGGAAGGACCCGAAGCGGGATGCCACGGCGAGGAGGTCGGCGGACCGCTTTCGCAGTTGCCAGAGCGGGGTGCGCCCGCCGGCCCTGCGTTTGGGAAGCAGCAGCGCGCGTCCCGCGGCTTCGCGGAACTTGGCCGCGAACATCGCGGTGCCGCCCAGCTGGTTGAGGACGAGGGCCTCGACTTCCTCGGAGGCCGGCACCATCAGCCGCGGATCCGGTGGGTCGTCGGTCTCCGGGAACCTGACCACGAACCCATCGTCTGTCCACATCGTTTCGACGTCGAGTCCCGCTTCGGCGCGGACGCGTTCGACGACGGCCATTGCCCATGGGGCGTGGATGCGGCTGCCAAAGGGCGAGAGGACGCAGACACGCCAATCGCCGAGCTCGTCCCGGCAGCGCTCGATGAGAACTGTGCGGTCGTCTGGCACGACGCCGGCGGCCGCGATCTGATCCGAGAGGTAGCGCAGGAGGTTTTCAGCGGCCTGTGCGTCGAGGTCGTGCTCGCCGACGAGGCGCTCAATCGCCGTTGACGGCGGCATGGCCACGAGCGTGCGCACGAGCGCGCCGACCGCGCGTCCGAGCTCGGGCGGCCGGCCGATGCTATCGGCCTTCCAGAACGGCATCTTGCCGGGCTCGCCAGGGGCCGCCGACACCAGCACCCGGTCATGGTTGATTTGCTCGATGCGCCAACTCGACGCGCCGAGCAGGAACGTCTCACCGACGCGGCTCTCGAACACCATCTCTTCGTCGAGCTCGCCGACGCGCGCGCCTGGTCCGTGCTGGCCCACGAGGAAGACGCCGTAGAGGCCGCGATCGGGAATCGTGCCGCCGTTGGTCACGGCGATGCGCTTCGCGCCGTCGCGGGCGGTGACTGTGTTGTCGATCCGATCCCAGGTCAGCCGCGGCCGAAGATCGGCGAAGTCGTCGGACGGATACCGTCCGGACAGCATGTCGAGGACGCCCTCGAACACGCTCCGGCCGAGCTCGGCGAATGGAGCGGCGCGTCGCACAGCATCGAAAAGGTCGTCCACTCTCCACGGTTCGGCCGACACCATCGCGACGATCTGTTGCGCGAGGACATCCAGCGGATTGCGCGGATATCTCGTGCTCTCGACCTGCGCGTCGTGCATCGCTTTGGTCACGGCAGCGCACGCGACCAGGTCGCCGCGGAATTTCGGCACGATGATGCCGCGGCTCGCCTCGCCGATCGTGTGTCCCGACCGGCCGATCCGCTGCATGCCGCTCGCGACCGACGGCGGCGCTTCGATCTGGATCACCAGGTCGATTGCCCCCATATCGATGCCGAGCTCGAGCGACGACGTTGCCACCAGGCCGCGGATGAGCCCGGCCTTGAGCCGATCTTCAACTTCGATTCGCTGCGCGCGCGCGACCGAACCATGGTGCGACCGCACCAGCGTCTCGCCGGCGAGCTCGTTGATCGCGCTTGCCAGCCGCTCGGCGATCCGGCGGCTGTTCACGAAGATGAGCGTCGAACGATGGGCCCTGATGAGCTCGAGGAGCCGCGGGTGGATCGCCGACCAGATGGTCGAGCGCACCTGTCCCTGCGTTGCGGGGCCGCTCGGGATCGCCTCGGCCTGTCCGATGCGTGCCATGTCTTCGACCGGCACCTCGATGGTGAGGTCGAGGCGCTTTTTCTGAGAGGTATCGATGATGGCGACATCTCGATAGGAAACAGTCGAGGACGCAGAAGAGTCCGGTGTTGCGCCGCCCAGAAAGCGAGCCACTTCATCGAGCGGCCGCTGAGTGGCCGAGAGGCCGATGCGCTGAAGTGCCGAGGCCCCGGTCAGACGAATCGACTCCAGGCGCTCGAGCGACAGGGCGAGATGAGCGCCCCGCTTGGTCGGAACGAGCGCGTGGATCTCGTCGATGATCACGGTATCGACGCTGCGGAGCGCCTCCCGGGCATTCGACGTCAGGAGAAGGTACAGCGACTCCGGGGTGGTGATGAGGATGTCTGACGGATCCCTCTGGAAGCGCGCACGCTCGATCGCTGGCGTGTCGCCAGTCCTGACCGCGATCGCCGGCGGCTGGTAGACGTCGCCACGCGCATCCGCCCGGTTCGCGATTCCGGCCAGTGGCGCCCGAAGATTCCGCTCGATATCGACCGCGAGCGCCTTCAGCGGCGAGACGTACAGGACACGACACCGCCGGCCGCGGTCGGGCGCAGCCTCGAACATCAGCCGGTTGATGCACCAGAGAAATGCCGTGAGCGTCTTGCCGCTGCCGGTGGGCGCCAGGATCAGCGTCGATCGACCCTGTGCGATCGGCGGCCATCCCTGCGCTTGAGGTGGCGTGGGTTCAGGAAAAGAGTGGCGGAACCACTCCGCCACGGCGGGATGAAAGAGCTCGACCGCATCACCCGTGGACGCCACACTCTATTCTACGTTCGCGCCCTCATTTTGCGTTCGCGCGCCCATATTTCGCGTTTGCACGGCGATTTTGTTCGTTTTGCACGCTATTTCTTTTCGTTTGCACGAATGATGATTGCTGCTCGCGTCGGATTTGTGCAAAATTAGCTCTTCGACCCTATTCACGTCAGCATTCGGCATTCAGTATCAAGAATTTGACTATGGGTGACTCTGGAGAAGGCCTGGTCGACGCAGACGCGAGGATCCAGGAGCAGATGGAAGAGCGGGAAGCCGAACGGCGCCGCCGAGCAAACTCGCAGCCGGCGCCGGACCCCGAACGGACCCGCGCGATCGAATCTCTACGGCTGGCTCGCGCCGAGCTCGAGCGTCAATCGACGACAACGACGCATCCCGTGCGCAAGCAGCAGATTCAGGCGGCCCTCGCCGAGATCGACAAGCGGCTCGCCGCCAGCTAGTGCTGGCGTATTAGCCGCCCCGCAGGATCCGTTGCGAGTCCTGCGTTGCAGCACGGCGCGCGGGGAGCAGGCACGCAAGCATCCCGACGGCGACGAGCAGCACTGGAACCAGCACGAAGGTGGGGGCGTCGTGTGTCGTCACACCGTAGAGCTGGGTTGAGACGGCCTCGCTGAGCCATGCTGACGCCAGCATGCCGGCGGCGACCCCACCGAGCGTCACGCCAAGGCCTTGGCGGAGCACTAGCCTGAGAATGTCCGCCCGACGTGCCCCGAGGGCTGTTCGTATGGCGATCTCGCGCGAGCGGAGCGAGACGGAGTACGACAAGAGGCCGAACAGGCCCACAACGGCGACCACCAGCGCGAATGTCGCGAAGCCGCCGAGCAGCATCGCATACAGTCGCGGCCGCGCAAGCGTCGTCAGCAGGCGCTGCTCGAGGGGCACGACGACCTGCGCCGCTTCGTCCTTTGGTTCGAAGAACGTTCCAAGGAGCGGCTGCGCGCCGAGCGCCGGAAACACGCTGGCGGTCGCCGCGGTGACGCGAATGCGTTCTGACTCACCCGCGCCCGAGAGCGTGACGAGACGCTGGGACCAGGCGGCAATGTGCTCGATCGTCGATGGCTGGTCCGTCGATGGCTCGCCGCGCCACGCGAGATACGCGGCGTTGGTGAACTCGCCAAAGCGGGGCGCGCTGCCGCCCCGTGTTTCCTTCAGGACCACGATCCTGTTGGCGTTCGGCCAGGGCAGCGGCTTCATCAGCACACCGTAGGTCACGCTGAACAGCACCGTGGTTGCGCCAATGCCGAGGGCCATCGTGAGGATGGTCAGCAGCGCGTGGCGCGGCTGCCGTCGGAGCAGACGCACGGCGTAGCGAAGATCCTGCGCGAGGCCGGCCCATCGGGATCCCGATGTGGCCGGCGGCGGCACCACAACCGGGACGTGGCGCGATCGATGTCGAAGCCGTGCCGCATCGCCGCGCCACCGCTCGAGGTGGTCGGCCACGCGACGCTCGGCCTCGTCATGCGAGCAGCCGTCCGCCCGCGCGGCCTCGTAGAGCGCACCGACATGCTGGGCCAGCTCCTCGATGACGCCCTCGTCGGGCTGGTGCGAGGCGTTCGCGAAAGTCAGTCGAACCCGTGTCGTCCAATCCATGAGCTTTACGCGTGTCGGATGCGGGCGACGCGGTTCAGCGCCTCGAAGAAACCATCCCACACGCTCCTCTGGCTGGCCAGCGTCTTTCTGCCCGCGCTCGTCACCTTGTAATAGCGCCGTCGCCGCTGACCTGCCTTCTCGACCCATCGCCCTTCGATGAGGTCCTTGTCTTCCATGCGATACAGAGTGGGGTAGAGCGACGCAGCGTGAAAGGAGATCGCGCCACGCGACCGTTCATCGATGAGCCGGGCGAGCTCGTAGCCGTGGCGGTCACGTTCCTCGAGCAGCGCCAGAATCAACAGCTCGGTGCTGCCGCGCTTCAATTCCCGCGCAAGAGCATCTATGCCCATATGTGGGCACATCATATATCAATCGCCGCCCGCGCAAAAGCACTGCGGCCGTAGAGTGGACCTGGGACGTTCCTCGAGGCCGCCGGGCCGTCCGTGCGTGCAACTACCAGAGCCAGCTGACGTCCACCAGGAGCTGGCTCGAGTTCACTCCCGGGTTGAATGTGGTCAGGATGCCGTCGGACATGTGATGGATGCGATATTCCATCGAGAGGATGGTGCGCTCGCCGAGCGTCACGGCGAGGCCTCCGCCGCCTTGCGGCGTGAAGTTCACCCGCGAAATATCGTGTGGAATTGGCTCTGCCGACAGCACGACTCCGGCGCCCGCCGAGATGAACGGTCGCGTCCTGGCGCCCGGCGCGAAGTAGTAGCGAAGAATCAGCGCACTCGAGAACGCATACGTCGTCCCCCAGTCATCGTGGAACGACATGGCCGGAACCACTTCCCCGGAGACGAGCAGGTTGCCCCTGCAGGGCCCGGCGAAAATGGGTCCTGTGACGACGCGGCTCAATCGGAAACCGAACGACACGAACTCGCTGTCGGGCAGGCCCCCCCAGATGTCCATGGCGGAGTCGACGCCGACCAGAAGTCCTAACTCGGTCTGGCCTCTCCGGAAGGCATAATCAGGCGGTTGGTCCCCTTGCCGGGCGAGCGCGGGAGTGGCGGACGTGAGAATCAGGATGATCGTGCCAAGTAGACTCTTCAAGGAGGGCTATTCGTGCAAGCCGAGTGCCCGGCTCGTGAGACGCCCGAGTCGACGCGCGGGCTGATAGTCTTCTACCGACCCCACGTGACACCGTGGCCCCACGGCCTTTCGTGCCCAACCTGCGCTCGGCGGGTGGACGAATGTGCCATCGCGGGCAATGCACACGGCATGTGGTTTGTAACTGCTGTGCCTGCGTCGGCGGCCATCCAGACCGACAGCGATAGGCGAGATTGATGACCGACCGGCAGAGGATCACCCGATTCAGGGTGTGTGTCACTCTAGTCCTGGCAGTATTCGTTTCGGCGGCACCCACCTTCGGCCAGTCCGGTGGTCAGGAAGACCCAGCGCCACCCAGACAGCAAAAGCCAGCGACAGCGACACCGAAGACACCGAATCCCCTTTCGCCGAATGTCTTCAACCTGTCGATAAAGGGTGGTCGCGGGCTGATTCGGACGATGTCCCCATACGCGCTCGGGCCCGGCAAAGTCGGCGTCGGCGCGTCGGCGTGGAATTTCGATCGTAACCCTGGGGACATCGACTTCATCGATTATGGCTTGCAGGTGGCCGTCGGGCTGCCCGGGCGCACGGAAGTGTTCCTGCGCGTCTCGCCAGTACTCCGGACCAACAGCGTGGGACAGGATCCCCTCGGGTTTCCATTCCCGCCGCTGGATCTGTTCGTGGATACGTATCCGACACCGGCGGTTCGCCTCGGTCCGATGTTCCTATTTCCCCAGGAAGCGCCGTTCAAGTCCTACGACTTCCCGACGGTGGTCATCGACCCGCCAGGGCACGGAGCGTTCTCGAAATCGTCCGGCGACATCGCTTTCGGCGCCAAGGCGAATCTCCTGTCGGAGGATCGAAAGAATCGGCTCGGGCTCGGCGTGCGGGCGTACGTGGAAATCCCGACGGAGACGCCAAGGTACAACATACCCTCGTACGTCGAGCGCGCCGGGGTTTCGGGAGAGACGGACATGGGTCTCGATCTGCTCGCAGCCAAGAGATTCCCGATCACCGAGCTCCTGGTGAACGTCGGATACATGCATGTGGGCGATCCAGACCGCGGGATACGCCTTCAGCTCGTCGATTCGTCCCGGACCGATGCCGGTTTTCTGGTCGGCCAACCGACGGAGGCCAAGCTGGACCTTCACGACCGGCTCAATTTCTCGGTCGGGGCATCGTTCCCGGCGTTCGTGATTGTGCGGCAGCAGGTGTGGCTGTTGACCGAGTTCGACTACACACGTTACATCGGCCATGGCGTTCCCGTGGAGCGTCTCGTACATCCCGCGGAGATGCGGTTTGGGCTGCAGGTGGCCTTGCCCTGGTACAAGGCTCTGGGACTTGGGATGGCGTTTCAGCTGCTCCTGAACAACGCCGGCAATGGAGATTTGCGAACGACGTTCTTGCAGACACCCGACGGCAGGGGCGATATCAACTTCGGCGAGAACGTCGCTCCAGAAGTCTCGGCCGAAGTGAAGGCGTTTCTCGTGAGCAAGGGCGCCACTTTTTCAACGAACAGCTCGAAGCTGTTCTCCACGAATAATTCAGAGTTCGACAAGTGGCGAACCGTCGTGCCCGTCCCGCAGCGGATCATCGCGGAGGGTGGCGGTAGTCTCCTCGGGTTCATCACCTGGCGAATCAACTGAGGTCGCACCCGGAATCCCTGGACGGAAATCGGCGCGGTGTCGAATCAGGCAACTCAGCGATCGGTCTCCAGCGCCGCCGAGAGCATCGTCGAAAACGCCTGCGGTGTCGGGGGCCGGCGATCGGGATCGGCGTCGAGCGCGGAACGGATGGCGCGTTCGGCCGTCGCCGGGATCAGGTCGGGCGGCATGGTCGGGATGCCGCGGGCCTGCGCGAGCACGACATCGGCGAGCGTGCCGCGGCCGAACGGCAGCTCGCCAGAGAGCATTTCATAGGCGACCACTCCCAGACTGAACACGTCCGTGCGGGCGTCGGCCTCGACGGCGTGGAACTGCTCCGGCGCCATGTAGGCGGGCGTGCCGATGATCATGCCCGCGGCCGTCAGGGCAGTCGGGGCCTCACTCGGGCCCTCATCATTCTCTTTCGGCGGGCTGTCGAGGACCAGCTTCGCGACCCCGAAGTCGAGCACTTTTGCCGGGGCGCCACCGCCTGGCAGCAGGATGTTTTCGGGTTTCAAATCGCGGTGCAACACGCCCTCGCGGTGCGCGGCGCCGATCGCGGCGCACACCGCGGTCAGGATCTGCATCGATTCGGCCGAGTCCAGCCGGCCCTCGCGTTGGAGCACGTGCCGGAGATCCTCGCCGCGGACGAGCTCCATGACGAGGTAGGCGCCGCCGTCGGGGAACGTGCCATAGTCGTAAACCGCGACGATCGAGGGGTGTTGGAGCCGCGCGACGATCTGCGCCTCGCGCCTGAACCGGCGCCGCGCCTCGAGATCGCCAAGCAGCTCGGCGCGCACGACCTTCAATGCCACGAGTCGATCGAGGCGCATGTCTCGAGCCCGATAGACGGCGCCCATGCCGCCTCGCCCAAGGAGCTGCTCGATGCGGTACTTGTTATCGACTGTCCGCGGCACTGAGGGCACGGGCCGCATCGTGGCGCCATCCGTCGGACAGCGCTCGACGTTGGCTTCGTCGCACCGGCCGCAGCGGGGACACTCCATCATCGACTCGATCGGTTGCGCCGCGGCGCTCACGATTCGCGTCCGATCGGCGTCGTCCTGCGCGCTCGCGCCGACGCGGCGACGGAGCCGCACGACGTCGAAGCCGAGCGCCATCTGTGCCGCGATGCTGGCCAGGAGCTCACGATCTTCCGCGGTGTAGGCTTCCTCCGAACGACGCTCGCCGAGCGCGATCACGGCGATGAGCGAGCGATCCTGGCCGACGACCGGCACGAGCAGCACTGCGCCGGTGCATTCGAGCCATTCGCGTTCGTCGGCAGGCAGCCGGCGCGCGGGCGAGCGCGGGTCGCTCAAGACGATCTCGAGCGGCTCGTCGGACCACCGGAGCATCGAGGCCAGACCGCCCTCGAGCGGCAACGGCTCGGCGCTACCGTGCAGCACCGTGACCGGCGATAACTGACCTTCGTCAATCCCGCTTACCAGGATCGCCGTCATCAGCGGGTGCAGCGCCTCGTCCAGCTGATTGACGACCATCGTCGCGAGGTCGGCCGGGTCGGTCTCGAAGCGCACCCGGCTCGCGAGCGAGAGCAGGATCTTCCGCGCATCGTACTCTTCGCGGAAGAATCGCTCATCGAGCCATTGTCGAGCGCGATCGCGATTCATGAACGTCGCCACCGAGGCAATGATCAGGACTGCGTAGAGAGCGGAGCTGCTGGTCGCGATGTCGGCGAGCGTGCGATTGCGCTCCTGCACCAGCGAGAACGCGAGCGCAATGGCAGGCAGGAAGATCAGCAAAGTCAGCGAGCGGTTGGCGAGCGCGTACTGAAGACTGCGCCGCAACACCACGCGCGGCCCGAGGACGTGCGCCACGCCGACGGCGTAGACCAGACCAAAGGCTGGCAGCAGAACGAGCGCGTCAAGGAGCACGGCCACGGCCCCGGGATACCGCGGGCTTTCGGTGTCGAGCAACGTGGCGACAATGGGAATGCCGTCGCGGATGGCGTACGCGAGGACGCCCGGCACTGCCGTGTAGAGCGCCATGCGGATGCGGCGCCGCTCGTTGGCGTTGTGATTGAACCGGTAACGAAGGGCACCCTCTGCGACCGCGAGGACATTGATGCCGAGCGCGGTGGCAAACGCTGCGTAATAAACATATTCATGCGTCGCGTCCCAGACCGCGAGGCCGCGCGCGGACTCTACGCCAGCCAGGTAGAGTCCCGACATGAGCGCCGGGCCGACGAGCGGCGCTGCGGCCAGGAGCGGAACGGCGTGGAGCCAGGGCTGTCGATCGAGGGTCTTTGATCGCGTCGGGAAGTAAAGGATCGCGAGCGCAATCGACGGAAACGCCAGAGGGCTGGCAATCCACGCGAAGACGGTCATCACCTGCCGGAGCGGCTGCGGCAGCACCCGCTCGGCGTCGAGGAGCGGTCCACCACCGCCGACGGCGCTGAACGCGAGCGCCAGTACGCAGAGCCCTGCGGTGATGTCGTAGCTGCGCATCAGCAGAAGCAGGACTGCCGCGCCGGTGAACACCGACATCTGGACGATCATCCCGAGGTGACGTCGTGCCCACCCGTCGGTGTCCGAACCGAGGGCCGACGGCCGCTCGAGCAGGAGCGTGCGAGTCGCACCGTCGTGCGCTTCGACTTCCCAGTTGACGGCTCCTCTCACCCCCACGCGGTAAAGCTCACGCCACACTTCCACGCGTCCGGCGTTGGTCGACAGCCGTTCGTCAAAGGTCACGCTTCGGGACCCGTCGGCCCGATGCTCGGCACGCAGCCGGTTACCCGCGACGATTCCGGCGGCATCGGCCGGACTCCCCGGCGCAACCCGCGTGATCTGTGGCGCAGCGATAAAGTCCCTGACGACGTTGGGTGGGCGAGCTTTGAGCGGAAGGTGAGCCTTTGGATCGCCGGCGAGAGTTGCGCCCGTGCCAGCAGGCCAGAGGTACGGCCGCACGAGCCCCACTTGAATGACGGTGTAGAGAACCGAGAGCGCGACGATCGCGATGATCGCCCAGGCGAAGCGAGGCAGCCGCTCGAGCCGAACGGGTTCCGGGGCAGGGGGCATGCGCCCCGTATTATGTGTCCGCCTTCGCGCGGAGCGCTACGGCGAGACTTCGCCAAGCTGTGAGAGCGCAGGCGGGTCCGCCTCCGCGCGAGGCGCTACGCTGTGACTACGCCGGAGCTCGAAGAGCGCAGGCCAGCGGCCTGGTCGAGGATCGCGCGAATCTCGTCGGCTTCGAGCGATTCGACCCTCAGGAGTTCTTCCGCTAACAGCCGCACGGCGTCTCGGTTGTCTTCGATCAGGCCGCGCGCCCGATCGTAACCAGTCATGATGACCCGGCGGATCTCTTCGTCGACGCGCTGCGCGGTCGCTTCGCTGATTCCGTGCGCGCGATCGGCTTCGAATGCGTTCCCCGGCTTGCGATAGGCGAGCGGCCCGAGCTCGGACATGCCCCACTCGCACACCATGTGCTGGGCGATGTCGGTGGCGCGTTCGATGTCGTTCGACGCGCCGCTCGTCATGTGATTCATGAAGAGCTCTTCGGCGACACGGCCGCCCATCAGCACGGCGACCTGCGTTTCGAGAAAGCCTTTCGTGTAGGTGTGCCGGTCCGCCTCGGGCAGCTGCATCGTCACGCCCATGGCGCGGCCGCGCGGGATGATGGTGACCTTGTGCAGAGGATCGGCCTCGGGCAGCAGGGCCGCGACGACGGCGTGGCCGGCTTCGTGATACGCGCAGTTGACGCGGTCCATGTCGCTCAGGACCACGGAGCGCCGTTCGACGCCCATCAGCACCTTGTCGCGTGCCGCGTTCAAATCGATGCCGGTGACCGTCGTTCGGCCGGCGCGCCCCGCGAGCAGCGCAGCTTCGTTGACGAGGTTCGCCAGATCCGCGCCCGAGAACCCGGGTGTGCCACGCGCGATGATCCGCAGGTCCGTTTCCGGATCGACCGGAATGCGCCGGGTGTGGACGCGCAAAATGGCCTCGCGGCCTTTCAGATCAGGATTGCCGACCGTGACTTGCCGATCGAATCGTCCCGGGCGGAGGAGCGCCGGGTCGAGGATGTCGGGCCGGTTGGTTGCGGCGATGACGACGATCCCCGCGTGCGCCTCGAAGCCGTCCATTTCGACCAGCAGCTGATTGAGGGTCTGCTCGCGTTCTTCGTGGCTGAGCGAACTGCCGCCGCGGCTTCGGCCGACGGCGTCGAGCTCGTCGATGAAGACGATGCACGACGGGTGGCGGCGGGCATCCTTGAAGAGGCGCCGCACGCGGGACGCTCCCACGCCGGCATACATCTCGACGAAGTCCGAACCACTCGCGAACAGGAACGGGACGCCCGCCTCCCCCGCGATTGACCGCGCCAGAAGCGTTTTGCCCGTGCCCGGGGGGCCGACCAGGAGGATGCCCTTGGGGATGCGTCCGCCGATGGTCACAAAGCGACCCGGCTCGCGAAGGAAATCGACGATTTCCTTGACCTCGTCTTTGGCCTCGTCGACACCCGCCACGTCTTTGAACGTGATGACGCGATCGCCCTGTTCGGCAACCCGCGCGCGGCCCGAGATGGACGGAATGCGCCCCGCCGTGGTCCGATAGACTGTGAACGCGAGGAGCGCGAGAAACGCTGCGACGGTCGCCGTCGCGCCCCAACTGAGCGATCCGGGCGCCGGGGCGGGAATCACCTCGACGCGAATCTCGCGGCGGTAGAGATCTGTCACAAACGTCGAGTTGGTCCCGAGGAACTCCGGCGGCGCCACGGTTTGCGCGGTGGTGCCATCACGCAGCACGACGTCGATGGTATGGTCCGAGAAGGTGACGCCGGTGACCTTGCCCGCATCGACGGCTTTGAGAAAATCCGAGAAAGCCAGGGTCGGGGGTGGGACCGTGCGGCTGGCGACAAAAAATCCGCCAACCGCCGTCACGAGGAGGACGGCGGCGGCGAGTAGACTGCGTGGTCGACGAAAGCGCGAGAACTCCAACGGTCTGTCCGTTTCACAAAGCGACCCGACGCGCGCAGACACCTGCCCGGCGCTCTGGGCCGCAACACTGATTTAGATTGAGGTAAAGGACACTCCGCTGGGGATTGGAATGCTCATTCCATCTTACACGAGCCAACCCGAGCCGGCAAGCCGCATGAACCTTTTTTCGGCCTGGCTCGTCCACCTCTATACCGCCACCGGAGCGGTTGCGGCGTTTTTCGGCACGCTGGCGGTCTTCAGCGGTAACTATCGCGCGGCGTTGCTGTGGATGGTTGGCGCCACCCTGGTCGACGCCACCGATGGCCTGCTGGCGAGGAAGGTCCGCGTCAAGGAACGGCTCCCGGCCTTCGATGGTGCCCGCCTCGACGACGTGGTGGACTACCTGACGTTCGTGTTTCTGCCGGTGCTGTTCCTGTATATGTCCAGGGCACTGCCCGAGGGGTGGAGCGGCGCGATCGCTTCGGTGGTGCTCCTCAGCAGCGCCTATGGGTTTGCCGCCAGCGACGCCAAATCGAATGACCATTTCTTCACCGGCTTTCCCTCCTACTGGAACATCGTCGCGCTCTACCTGCATATCGCGGCGCTGCCGGCCGCCTGGAACGCGGTCATCCTCTTGGTGTTGAGCGCGCTCGTGTTCTGGCGTATCGGCTATGTCTATCCGTCACGCACGCCGACCCTTCGGCGCCTGACGATCGGCCTCGGGGCGTGTTGGGGGGTTCTCGTGGTGGCGATGATCCTGGCCCTTCCACAAGTGCCGGCAGCGCTCTTCGCGGCGTCATTCGTGTTTCCGATCTACTACACGGTGCTTTCGTTCGTGCTCCATGCGCGCCGGCCGGTCCAGGCAGCGCACACGCGTATCGGGAGCCATCCTTGACGTCACCAAAGAGCTGGCGCGACCGGGCCGCGGCGACGGTTTATGCCGTGCTCATCGTGATGGCGGCCTTCACCGTGACCTGGCTTGTCCGCCAGGGTTACGCCGTGCACCGATTGACGCGGGGCGTCGGGGACACCTGGTTTCTCGCCGCCGATGGGCGGCGCTGGTTCCGGATGGACGAGCATCGGCGCGATGTCCCGTTGAGCGAGATCCCCGAGCACCTCCAACATGCCTTCATCGCGATCGAGGACCACCGCTTTTACGCGCACCCCGGCGTCGATCCGATCGCGCTCGGCCGCGCCGTGGTCCGGAACCTGCGCTCGCCGGGAACGGTGGAGGGCGGAAGCACGATGACGCAGCAGCTCGCCAGGACGCTGTTCCTGTCCAACAAGAAAACGTACGGCCGGAAGGTGCGCGAAGCGGCGCTGGCGATGATGATCGACGGGCAACTCAGCAAGGATCAGGTACTCGAACTCTATCTGAACCGGATCTACCTGAGCGCCGGCGTCTACGGCGTGGAAACGATGTCGCGGCAGCTGTTCGGTCGGCCGTCGAAGCAGTTGAACCTCGCCGAGTGCGCGCTGATTGCCGGACTGGCGCGCGCGCCGGCGACGCTGTCGCCCTGGTCCAATCTCGACGGCGCTCGCGCGCGCAGTCACGTCGTCCTGACCAGGATGCGTGAAGAAGGCTTCATCACCGCATCGCAGGAACGCGAAGCGCTCACAACGAGCATCCGCATTCGACCGTATCCGGGCACGAGCGACCCCCGGGCCGGCTACGCGAAAGAGTTCCTGCGCCAGTCGTTTCGCGAGCGATTCGGCGGCGATCATCCACCCGACTGGGAAGTTCGCACGACCTTCGTGCCGGCGCTGCAGGACGCGGCCGAGCAGGTCGTGCGGGCCGGGTTGGCGCGGTTCAACGATCCGGAACTGCAGGCGGCGCTCGTCGCGATCGATCCTCGAACCGGCGACCTGGTGGCGATCGTCGGGGGCCGAGACTTCGCGCAGTCGCAGTTCAACCGCGCCAGCCGCAGCCGCCGGCAGCCGGGGTCGGCCTTCAAGCCGTTCCTGTACGCCGCCGCGCTCGAAAACGGCTACTCGCCGGTGTCGCTCATCGACGGGTTGACGACCATCGAGCCGCAGGGACCGGATGAATGGGCGCCGCGGAACGCCGACGGCGAGACGCCAGACGTCCTGACCATCCGCGCCGCGCTCCTCGAGTCGAACAATCGTGCCGCTTCGGCGTTGCAGCAGCGAGTCGGCTCGCGCCCGATCCTGCGGCTGGCCTCCCATGTGGGGCTCCGCGACATGCCGGACGTGCCGTCGCTGTCGCTCGGCACGGGTCTCGTGACCCCGCTCGAGCTGACGACCGCGTTTGCGGCGTTTCCCAATGGCGGTCTTGCGGTTGCGCCTCGCGCGATCGTGCGCGTGTTCGACGCGGACGGCGGCGTCGCGCTCGATCACCCGGTGGCGAGCGAGCGGGTCCTGTCGGTACAGACCGCGTTTCAGATGGTGTCGATGCTCGGCGATGTCGTCGACCGCGGTACCGGCGCGGTCGTGCGCCGTAGTGGCGTCTCGTTCCCGGTGGCCGGGAAGACCGGCACGACCAACGATTTCAAGGACGCCTGGTTCGTCGGCTTCTCGTCGAATCTCGTCGTCGGCGTGTGGGTGGGCTTCGATCAGCCCAAGCCGATCGGTCGCGAGGCGTACGGCTCCCGCTACGCCGCGCCGATCTGGACCGAGTTCATGAAACGGGCCGCCCGCGTTCGCAGGCCCGAGGCCTTCGACGCCCCGGTCGGCCTCAAGGAGACGACGCTCTGCCGGGTTTCCTATCAGCGACCGGTCGAAGGATGCCCGACCTACACCGAATACCTCAAGCCTGACGACAAGGTTCCGAGCGGGCTCTGCACGATTCACCGCGGAACCCTCAAGCAGCAGGTGCGCCGGGCTGTTGAGGGATTGTTCTCGGACCTCGGCAAGCGGATTCGCGGGATCTTTCGATAAGCTTGCCACTCACCATGAACCGACGTGAGGCTGTCAAGACGCTGCTCGTCGTGCTGGGCTCGGCGCGCGCCGGCGCGGTCGGTGCCGCAGTGCACACGCTCATCGGGACAGGTTCAGCTGGATTCACTGATCGCGAAGTCAACAATCCGTACGGTGTAACGATCGGACCAGACCGTCAGTTGTATTTTTGCGACCTGGACAATCAACGGATTCGGCGACTCGACCTCGAGACGCGCCAGACGATCACCATTGCCGGCGACGGTCAGAAAGCGTTCCGCGGAGATGGCGGACCCGCGGCCAGCGCGTCGCTGAACATGCCGCACGAGATTCAATTCGATTCCGCGCGGAACCTCTACATTGCCGAGCGCGACAACCACGTCGTGAGGCGCGTCGACGCGAGGACGGGGCTCATCTCCACCGTTGCCGGCACCGGCGAGCCGGGATTCTCCGGCGACGGCGGTCCCGCCGTCCGCGCGCAGCTGCGCCAGCCTCACAGCATTGCAGTCGCGGCGAACGGCCGGCTGCTCATCTGCGACGTCGGAAATCATCGGATTCGCGAGTTGAATCTGACGACCGGAATCATCGGGACCTACGGAGGGACGGGGGAGCGACGACCGACGCCGGATGGCGCCCAGGTGAAGAGCGCGCCACTCAATGGGCCTCGTACCATTGCCATCGACCCAGCCGGCACTCTTTATCTTGCGCTCCGCGAGGGGAATGCGATTTTCCGGATCGTGCCGGATACCGGAACCTTGCATCACGTCGCGGGCACTGGCGAGCAGGGTTACTCGGGGGACGGTGGGCCGGCGCGTTCTGCCAGGCTCGGAGGCCCCAAGGGGCTAGCCTTTGACCGCGGCAATCTCTACGTCGCTGACACCGAGAACCACGTCGTTCGCCGCATCGAGCTCCAGACCGGCATCATCACGACCGTGCTCGGCACCGGTCAGCGTGGAGACGGACCGGAGCCCGATCCGCTTCGCTGCGCGCTCGCTCGGCCGCATGGTGTGTTCGTGGATGCAGCCGGGAATCTCTACGTGGGCGACAGCGAGGCGCACCGCATTCGCGTCGTGAGGTCGCCACTCCTCGCAACACGTGGTGTCCGGCTTTAGCCGGACCTGGCGTCGGTCCGCCTGCCCGCCTCCGCCAAGGCTATGGCGCGTCCGCGAAGCGCTTCGCGAAGGCGGAAAGGCGGACACTACGGGCTTGTGGAACTGCTCTAGTAATTCAGCCAGTACCAGAGCTTCACGAGGAAGACGTTGTTGGCTGGCACGCCGAAGACACCGCCGAAGTCGCGGCTGAACCGGAACTTGCCGAACGATTCGTTCTCTTCCCGCCCCTGCTGCCAGACGACGAAAAGGCTCGAGCCGGGGCGGTACTCCCAGCGCAGCACGTTCGTGGTCCTGAACGAGCGAAAGTTGAAGTCGGCGTTGCCGGTGTACGCGTACGGCGCGTAGCGTGACTGCCAGTCGTCGGCCCGGCCGTCGACGAGCTCCTTGTAGTTCGTGTATTCGCCGGCCGAGACGAACGGTTCTGCGTAGATCTGGAGCGACAGCGTCGGCGACATCGTGTAGTTGACCCGCGTCGTCAGCGCCACGGTCGTCTGATCGAGCCGCGCGAAGACATAGTGGGTCGGCTGCCCGGGGCGTTCCTCGTTGGTGACCCACTGCGCATCCTGGTTCGAAATGCCAAAGCGGAGGCCGCCGCTCACCGACAGCGAGGGCATCGGCCGGAATGTCAGCGACGGGCTGGCGTCAAAGAAATGCGGGCCGAAGTCGGAGTTGCCGCCGCCGAGAAACGTGTCGAACGCGACCAGCTTTCGCGAGTCGGTGTTGACGTAGCTCCACATGCTCCAGCTGCTGTCGAAGTTCGCGCCTGGACCGCCACGCGTCGCCCGGTCGTCGAAGCCGCCCGGCGATCCGTTCAGGCCGAAGCCCGTGGACCAGTTGTTCTTGAAGCTCCAGTGCGCGTTGATGTTGCCGCCGAGTTGCAGACGGTCTCCATCGAAGTTGTGGCCGCTCCACTGGTTGAGGTTGAAGCGGAAGCTGCGGATGTACTTGCCGGGCTTGTCGTGCCGCCACTGCATCCAGTTGCTTTGCGTGATCTCGTCGGCGCGCCTGATGAACCCGAGATCGTTGCTGTCGAAGCCGGGTGACTTGAAGCCGACGTTCGACTCGAAGCGGACGCGCGCGCCGGAGATCTTGCGAAACGCCAGAAATCCCGACTGGCCGCTGAGCGAAGTCCTCGTCGGATCGAATTCGACGTGCGTCGCGCCGGGTCGCTGATAGCTGTGGACGTTGTTCTCCTGCAGGCGGGCGATCGCCGCCTCGGTGCCGTGGATCGTCGAGCCCGCCAGGTAGCCGGCCACGGCGTACCGCTTGCGCAGCATTCGGAGATCCCAGTCGACGCCCCCGGCGTACGCGGAGTTGGCGATGACGCGCATCGGGCTGCGCTCGTCTCCGACGTTGCGGTTCGTCGCCGTCATCATGACGCCAACGGCCGACTGATTGGCGAACTCCCGGCGCAGGCGGCCCACCGTGTAGCTGGCAAACGGCTCGATCGGCTGCGTCGACTGCAGCGACCCGACCGCGACGGTGGCCTCTTCTTCCGCAGTCAATGCATTGAGGACACCAACCGAGAAGCCGCCGATCCTGCCGGTGACTTTCGTCGCGCCAATGATTGTCGTGTTGGACGGCGATTCAAAGAAGCCGTTGTCAGGAACGTCGGCGCCGAGCTGCGGCGTTCGCCCGATCCGCCGGGTGTAGAAAAGGCCCGTGCAGCTGCCGTCGTTGCAGTCCATATCGAAGCGGAAGACGCCCGAGCCTTCGACGAAGAACGGACGCCGCTCCGGAAAGAACGTTTCAAAGGCGCTGAGGTTGACGACCGCCGGGTCGGCTTCCACTTGCCCGAAGTCGGGGTTGACGGTCGCGGTCAGCGTCAGCGCCGGCGTGATCGCGTACTTCATGTCGAGGCCAACCGACGCGCCAGGGTTCACGCCCTTGATGAGCGGGTTGCCGTCCTCCGGCTGGGTCGACAGATCGCCGACGGTGTACGGGAGGAGCTCGAGCCGCCTCGGAGAACTCGAGAGCTCGAGGCCGTGCAGCTCGCCGAACTGCGAGACGATGCCGTTGGTGCTCTTCGCGATGAGCGGCCAGGTCGACGTCTCGTTGTGGCGTGCAATCTGTCGCGAGAGCGCCAGGCCGAAGATCGGCTTGGTCGACGTCGGAAAACGCAGCTGTGAGAGCGGAATGCGGAATTCGGCGCTCCACCCGTCGGCCCGGCGCGCGACGACAACGTCCCAGACCGCGTCCCATCCCTGATCCTCGTCGCCGTCGTTGAAGTAGTACTTGTCCTGCTTCACTCCCGCCGGATTCACCGAGAACTCGTACGCGGTCCGCTTGTCGTGATAGGAGTCGATCAACACCGCCACCCAGTCGGATGGCGAGTATGAATCGCGGCGCGTCAGGAAGCTCGCAATCTTGTCGGGCTCGGGATCGTGGGCGAGGATCGCAACGTAGAGGTGTTGCGCGTCGTATGCGACGCGCGCCTCAGTGCCGTAGGTCGGCGCTGCACCCTCCTTCGGGTCCCGCTGGACGAACCCGTCAATCTTCGGCGCGCGCGCCCACACTTCGTCGGTCAGCTCGCCATCGAGTTTGAGCGCGGTGGCTTCGAGGACGGGCACCGCGTCGACCACGGCCGAAGATGTCTCGAGTGGCCGATTCCGGACAGTTACAGGCGGATCGTCGACCGCAGCGAGGGAGTGAGTGGCAGTCAACGGCCAAACCACCAGCAAAAACCGCAGTAGAGCTCTCTTCATGAACGATGTCTTAGACGGGTACTGCAGGTGTTAGGTTTGCAGCAGGCGTTCGTGCGATGGGTTTTGTCGGAGAGGGCGCCAAGCTGAGTCGGATCGGGGGGGAAGTACCAGCCCTAGAAAAAGATCGTGTCCCCGTGCTTCGCGACGAGCGCGTCGATCTTCTTCTTCATTGCGTCGCGACGGCGCAACAGCGCTTGTATCTGACGGTTGTCCAACCAGGCGCCCATCGTTGTCTTGAGGCCGGCCTCGTCGAGCGCGAGCATGCGGGTCCACAGACGCCGGTCAATATTCTGGAGTTCCTGCGGCAGCTTCACGTCAGTGACAAACGCGCGCGAGTGATCGATCAGGAAGATGTGCCAGTCAGCGTCGACGAGCAGGTTGCCCTTGTTTCGATCGCTGTTGCTGATCAGATCGTCGAACAGCTTCATTCGCGCGAGCTGGAACTCCCATGTCGCCGGTTTTGGGAGCGGCAGGACGGTTTCCCATGAGCGCACTCCCTCGATCCACATCACGGCAGCGCCAAGATCGTTGTCGACACGCCGTTCGACGACGACCGGCACCATGTTCAGACCGAGCAGCTTGTCGAGCTCGTAGGCGGCGACCTCCGATTTGTAGCTCTCGAAGTATCCGCTCTGCATGCCCGGGCGAAGCGGCTTCCACGCAAACGACGACACCGGACCGCCAGGCGCGAGCCGCGCCCGTTTCGGCCGGGTCACGCCGACAGGAAGGTCGGTGACCTTCTCGACCTTGGCCGTGCGCAGATATTCCTCGAACTCGGTTGTCTTGTTCTGCCAGATGTTGGAACAGACGACCGCCGGTGCCTGGGCCTGAGGCAGCGCGAGGACGAATAGCGCCAGGAGCAGGGCGAACATCGCGGGTACAGTAGCATGTCTCTCGGCGTTCGGCGTTCGGCGTGCGGGACTCGGAAAGACCTTTGACAAGTCGCAGAGTCTTTCCGAACGCCGACCGCCGAACCCCGAATCCCGAATCAATGGTCTAATTGTCCCGTGCTCTCTCCTGGCCAGGTCCTCGACGATCGCTACGAGATTCTGGCCTTGTTGGCCGAGGGTGGAATGGGTGCGGTCTACCGGGCCCGCCGGACGCTCCTCGGCGACGAGGTCGCGATCAAGATCGTCCGCGGCGAGCACAGTGGATCGGGTCCACGCGACCGGTTCTTCCGCGAGAGCCGAGCCAGCGCGCGGCTGCGCCATCCTCATATCGTTTCAATTCTCGACTTCAATGTGGACGATGAGGATCATCCCTTTCTGGTGATGGAGCTGCTCAACGGGCCGTCGCTGAAGGACGAGCTCGCGGCCAAGGGACGAATGAGTCTTGCGGAGGTGCAAGCGATCGTGCCGTCGCTTTGCGCCGCCCTCCAGTTCGCGCACGACCTCGGCATCGTCCATCGCGACCTGAAACCGGCCAACGTCGTCGCGCACGAATTCGCGCCAGGTCAGCGCGTCTACAAGGTCGTCGATTTCGGACTTGCCAACCTGCGCGAAACGCAGGAAACGCGCCTCACCGGGCCGCATGAGTTCCTCGGGACGATCGCTTACGCGTCGCCCGAGCAGCTCACCGGTGCTGTCGTCGACGCGCGGTCCGACGTCTATAGCCTCGGCACTGTCGTCTTCGAGATGCTGACGGGCCGGGTGCCGTTTGGCGGGCCAGACGCGATGGCGATGTTGACTGCGCACCTCAACGCGACGGCGCCGAAACTCTCGGAGACCCTCGCCGACATTCCAGCCTGGGTCGACATCGCCGTCAGCCGCGCGCTCGCAAGGGATCCGGAAGAGCGCTGGTCGTCGATTGCCGACTTCGGACATGCGCTGCTCGCCGGAGACGGCGGATCGACGACGGTGATTCGCAGCGGCGCCGGGCAGGGCGGCCTGCTGGCGACCTACGATCTCGGCGAGCGAATCGGCCGCGGCCGGCTCGAGAGCGTCGTCTATCGCGGCACCCATCGCGCGCTCGGCCACCCGGTCGCGATCCGGTTGCTGCGCCGAGATACCCAGCGCAACTGGGAGGGCGCGTGCGCGAGGTTCATGCGCGAGGCACAGGCGCTCCAGGTGGCGCACCCGTCGATCATCCAGGTGCGCGATTACGGTGAGGAGTCCGACTTCGTGTATCTCGTCACCGACTACATCGAGGGCCAAAGTCTGCGCGAAGTCATGGACGCCTCAGGCCCGATGCCGTGGACGCGGCTGGCGCCGCTTCTCTCGCAGCTCGTCGAAGCGACGCGCATGCTTCACCGCCGCAAGGGGTTGCTCTGCGGCGTGAGTCCCGAGATCATGCGCGTAACGACCGATGACGACGGAGAACGGCTGCTGATTTCGAGCGCCGGCGTCTGGCAGGCACAGGACCTGCTGGCAACGCTGCAGGATGCGACGTTGCGCGGCGTCGCCCTCGCCGACGCGGAGCTGCGCTACACCGCGCCCGAGCTCCTGACGGGACGTAACGCCGACGTCCGGTCGGACGTCTTCACGATGGGGGTAGTGGCGTACGAACTGGCAACCGCCACGCGCCCCTACGACGGCGGCTCGATGCCCGAGCTCCTCGGTAACATGCTGCGGGGCGAGCCCGTCGCGCCGCGCACGCGTCAGCCAACGATGCCGGCGTCAGCCAGCGCGGCGGTGCTCAGGGCCCTGCGCCCGTCGCCGACGGACCGCTTCGAAACCGCGCAGGAATTCGGCGTGGCCCTGCTTCAGCCGGGGTCAGGCCGTGAATCGTGAATTAGGTCAAGGCTCAGGGCTCAAGGCTCAAGCAAGATCTTCGAGTGATCGGTCAAAGGTTTTGCCTGAGCCCTGAGCCCTGAGCCCTGAGCCTTGGGATCGGCTACCGTCCCTCCGTCATCGCGACCGCACGTACGGCGGCTCCGAGGAGGCCGGCATCAGGATTGAGGATGACCGACACCGGAATCGTGGCGACGAGATCCGCCATCGGTTCTTTCGCGCGGAACGCTTCGAGGAAGAGGCCGGATTCGAGGGCCGGCATGATCTTGGGCGCGATGCCGCCGCCGATGTAGACGCCGGCGGTCGCGAAGGCTCGCAGCGCCAGGTTCCCGGCCTCGGACCCGTAGGCCGACACGAACATGTCGAAGGCCTCTGCGCAGTGCCGGCAGCGGCCCTCGCGCGCGGACTCGTAGATGTCTCCAGCCAGATCGCTGTAGCGCCGGTTCGCGCCGACCCCCGCGCACAGGCGCGCCGGCGCAATGCTGCTCGGGGTGATCATCGGTCCGGTGCCGAACGTCTGGTGGGTGAACTGATAAATGTTGACCAGCCCGGGTCCCGAGATCACGAACTCCGCTTCCACTCTGCCAAATACCCGGGTCAGCTCGGCCACGAGCTCGAGCTCGCGCGGAGTGCGCGCGGCAAAGTCCGCGTGGCCACCCTCAGAAGCAAACGGGACGAAGCGGCCATCGACGTTATGCAACATAGCCTCGCCCAGTCCGGTTCCAGCGGCGATGACGGCGGCGTTGCCGCGGGGCAGGGCGATCCCCTGCTGCAGTACCGCCAGCTCGGTCGGCTCGAGCACCGGGACCGCATACGCGAGCGCCTCGAGGTCGTTGATGACTTCGACGCGCTTGAGCCCCAGCGTCGTGGCGACCGCTTCCGCGTCGACGAGCCACGGCACGTTCGTCAGCCGCGCGACCTGATCCGTCACGGCGCCAGCGACGCCGATACAGGTCGCGGTAATCGTCCGCGGGTCGACCTTCCACACGCCCAGGAACTCCCGGACCATCGGCTCGATCCCGTCGTAGTCGAGCGTCGAAAACTCGCCGACTTCAATCGGCGATGGCCGATCGGGATCCGACGAGAACAGCCCGAGCAGCGTCTTGGTGCCGCCGATGTCGCTGGCGAGTAACATGGCGCAGTATTCTAGCGAGGTTACGGCTCCGCTGCACCAACCTCCAACGAATCACGCTTGACATTCGTCGCCATCTCGCGCATCTTCGCGGAGACGATGCCGTCGTCGCCAACATCCGCGAGAGGTCTCGACGGGGCCGGCGGGCCTTATGGCCTGCGGGATGTCCGCAGCCTCTACCCAACCGTCAGCGAGAATCATCTGCGCTATCTGGAGAAGTGGGGGCTGCTTCGCCAGAGCGGCCGCCCTCGCGCCGAGCGCGAGTACTCCTTCACGGACCTCCTCGCGATCAAGCAGGTCGCCAGCGAACTCGAGAAGGGGACCCCTCTCAAGGGCATACTGCGCGGACTACTCGCCGAGCGGCAGGGTCAGCTCGAGTTGGATTTTCACGCCGCTGCCGATGCCCCCAGGGCCAAGGTCGTCGCGCTTCAGGGACGGCGCACCGTGCCGCCCGCCGTCACCAGCGGCGCGCCGCTGCAGGCCGATGCATCAATGGTGCGCGACACCGCGTACCAGTCGTTCCCCTTCACCGATCCTCAAACCGCGCTCGCCGCGAAGTACTTCATCGAAGGCTCCCGCCTGGACGATGGCGAGGAGAGAAACATGGAGGGGGCGGCTGCAGCGTATCGGAAGGCGCTCGTCATCGATCCCGATCTCGTCCCGGCCATCGTCAATCTCGCCAACATCCACTACGCGCGTGACGAAATGATCGAAGCCCAGGCTCTTTACGAGCGGGCGATCGGCCTCGACCCGGACTGCTTCGAGGCCTACTTCAACCTCGGCAACATTCATCACGACCTGAGCCGATACGAAGATGCATTGCGCTGCTACCGCGGTGCGGTCAGGCTCAATGCCGCTTACCCGGACGCACACTTCTACCTGGCGGTTACCCTTGAAAAGACCGGGCATTCGCCCGAGGCCAAGCCGCACTGGAAGGCGTATCAAGATCTCGCGCCGAACGGCGAGTGGGCGGATCTGGCGAGGGAGTTCAGCGAGTAGGGGAGTCGTCGGGGTTCGGGTCTCGGGCTCGGGATTCGAACTTGCGCACGGCTGCGGGGAAAACTCGAGCCCCGAGTCACGAACCCCGAGGCCCGCTCACGTTCAGTACATGTAGTCGTTACGATCCCGCTTCTTGGGTGTTCGTCGGAGCTTGTAGAACGCGCACTCCGGGCACCACGACTCGGGCTTGAAGCCTTCCTTGCCGGCAAACGGCAGCACGTCGCGATGCGTGCAGAAGTCGCCGGAATCTGGCGTGGCGCGCCAGCGGCACGATTGAAACTTTTCGACTGCCGGATCCGCGGCCTGCTGTTCGCCCGCCGGCTCGGTGGCTGCGGCGTCACCGGCTGGACCGGTCACATCGTCGACAGGCGCCGGAAGCGACGCGGCCGGCCCCGACGCCGGAGCGTAGCCGGGCGCGAAGCCGGAACCAGATCCTGGTCCATACCCCGGTCCGAATTTGGTGTCGTCCATCACTTCTTAAGTGAAAGCTTCATTTTCCGAGCGAGAGCGCGGGCGTCAGCCCTGCAGTTCCATTCCGAACGAACGCTGTAGTGCCTGCAGCGCCCGGAGCTCCTCGGGAGCGACGAGCGTGAGCGCGGTGCCGGTCGCCTCAGCGCGGCCGGTGCGGCCAACACGGTGCACATACGTTTCGCGATTCGACGGGACCTCGTAGTTGACGACGTGGGTGATGCCGTCGATGTCGAGGCCGCGGGCAGCGACGTCGGTCGCAACCAGCACGCGATAGCGGCCGCTGCGGAACCCTTCGACTGCCTGGGTGCGCTGTGCCTGCGTCCGGTCGGCGTGGAGCGCCGCAGCCTTGAGACCACCTGCAGCCAGCCGGCGCGCCAGCCGTTCGGCGCCGGACTTCGTGCGGACAAACACCAGCACCGGACCATCGGCCCGACGCAGGAACTTCGCGAGCCACTCTGCCTTCTGCGCGGCGGCGACGTTCTCGATCGTGTGGGTGATGCTCTTGGCGGGTCCGCCGGCCGAACCGACCTGCACGAACTTCGCGTCCCGCACGACTTCGTCGGCTAGCCGCATCACGTCGTCGGGCATCGTCGCCGAGAACAGCAGCGTCTGCCGAGCGGCGGCGTCTGGCAACGCCGCAACGATGCGGCGGACGTCAGGCCAGAAGCCCATGTCCATCATCCGGTCCGCTTCGTCGAGCACCAGCGTGTCGAGCTTGTCGAACTTCACCGCGCCATTGCGCATGTGATCCATCAGACGGCCCGGCGTGGCGACGACGATGTCGACGCCCGACTTGAGGGCGCGTTCCTGTGGATCCATCGGCACGCCGCCGTAGACCGCGATGCTCGTCAGATCGGTGTGATAGGTGAACCCCTGAACGTCGTCTTCGATCTGTCCGCAGAGCTCGTCGCGTCGGGGCGAGGATCAAAACACGGGTGAACCCGCGCTCTTCGGGAGCGGTGGCGCGCGCCCGGAGCATGCGGTTCAGAATCGGCAGGAGATACGCGGCAGTCTTGCCGGTTCCGGTTTCGGCGCAGCCAATGAGGTCGCTGCCGTCCATCATGATCGGGATGACTGCGCTCTGGATCGGCGTCGTGCTCGTGAAGCCGCGCACGCGAATGCCTTCGATCAGCTGCGAATCGAGCCCGAGCGTCTCGAATCCGACCGGACGCGGGTCGTACTCGGCCTGCTTCCTGATCGGCGCCGGTGCCGGCGCGACGGTTGGTGCCGCGTGGTGGCTGCGATGACCACTCGGGCGTGGCGCGCCGCCACGACCGCCTGGCTGTCTCCGTCGTCCACGCGATTGATGCGATTGACTTGTATGGGAACTCAAAACAGTGATTTCTTAGCGGGCGCGGAAGGTAATGATGCCCCGCACCGGATCGTAGGGTGAAACGCCGACGGTGACACGGTCGCCCGGCACCACTTTGATGCGAAAGCGGCGCATGCGGCCACTGAGCTGTGCCAGAACCTCGTGGCCCTGGTCGCACTGCACGCGGTAGAGTCCGCCGCTGTGGACCGCCACGACCGTTCCCTGAACATCTATGAGATCGTCCTTACTCAACTATTTTTGAATCCTTTCAATCAAAGATTGTGCCATATCTGAGCGTAGTTCCGCAAACTCATCTACTGATGGAAAAGGTCGACTCCACGCGGATAGGACGGATGGGCCGGCTGGGACTGCGGAACGTCAATCGACACGATCCAAGGTCTCCACAGCTGCCTCGAGACGGCCGGCCATCT
This sequence comes from uncultured Acidobacteriota bacterium, assembly GCA_963773005.1. Lineage (GTDB taxonomy): Bacteria > Acidobacteriota > Vicinamibacteria > Vicinamibacterales > 2-12-FULL-66-21 > DATBJJ01. The sequence continues at coordinate 1,042,626 of CAVYZR010000001.1, read as the reverse complement.
CGGCGTAGTTGTTTCCTTTCAACGACATAGGGGCTCCGAAAGTCACGCGCACGGGACCACGTTTTGGGAACTTCCACGACTGGTGGAGGACCCGATCGAGTCCCACCAGCCTAACTGGAACGACCGGCACTTCGAGGCGAGCGGCGATCATCGCCGCTCCGGGCTGGAATTTTCCGATTTCACCCTCCTGCGTGCGCCTGCCCTCGGGGTAGATGAGGATGGAATACCCCTGAGTCACGAGATCTCCGATGTATCGGAGGGTCTGACGCGTGCCGCTTTCACGCTGCGGCAGAGGAAAAGCATTGAAGAAAAGCGAGGCGAGGTAGTAGTTCGCGCTGTTCTGGAGGTAGGCCCGACGGCCGAATTGATCGGGATAGAAATGCGCCTTGAAGAACTCCTTGGCCATCGCCGGCGCAACCCGGTAGCGCCAACGGGCGGGCAGCGCATCGAGAATCACCGGCGTGTCCAGATGGCTCTGATGGTTGGCGGCGAAGATCACCGGGCCTTCGATCGACTCCAGGTGCTCGAGTCCGCGCACATCGACGTTGGCGAAGATTCGGCCGAGCGGAAGAATCCAGGTAGGAAGGCTGGCGCGCCGGAGGCCTCTGGCTGCGAGCGATCGGTTCCACGACGGAAACTCGATCGATTCGGTTGCGGCGATCGTCGCCGGTCCGGCGGCTTCGAGCGGCCGAGTCAGCGCGTCGAGGTCCGCGACGGTTCGCGCCGCGCTGAAGCGCCCTTCGTCGACCGTGACCTGAAAGGCCTCCTCGAGGGCCATCATGAGCTCGACACGCTCCAGCGAGCTCAAACCGAGCGCGTCGATCGTGGTCTCCGGGCCGATGGTTCGTCCAGGCGCGAACCTCTCGAGGATCGAGGCGACGGACCGTCCCGGCTCGGCCGTGGTTGGCTTCTGGTGGTCCCGCTCTCCTGCAAGCCACGACTTCAGCTCTCGTCGTTTCAGTTTCTGTGTGCCTTCCGTGCGCGGCAGGTCGCCATCGGGCCAGACGGCCGCGCCGCGCACTTTCTGGTGATCGCCGAGCTGCAGGTTAGCGCCGCGCACGACTTCGTCGACGTCGGCGCCCGGCTCGAGCACCAGCACCGCATGCACGCGCTCGGCGGTGGAACCGGCGGTTGTTGCACCGATGACCGCGGACTCACGAACACCCGGCTGAGCGTTCAGCGCCTGCTCCACGTCTTCGGGAAAGACGTTGAGACCCTCCGGAGTGACGATCATCTCTTTCTTGCGGCCCCGGATACGCAGTTGGCCGGTGCTGTCGATCTCGCCGACATCTCCGGTATGAAACCAGCCGTTCCGAAACGCTACGCGGGTTTCTTCCGGCGCGTTGAAATAGCCGCGCGTGACGTTTTCGCCGCGCACCAGAATCTCGCCGTCGTCGGCAATCCGGATTTCGACGCCGGCGATGGGCTTTCCGACAGCGCCCTTGGTGGCGTGGAACGGATGATTGAGCGTGACGATTGGCGCCGTTTCCGTCAGGCCGTATCCCTGGACGACGACGAAGCCCAGCCGTCCCCAGAACGCTTCGAGCTTCCTGATCAAGCGGCGCCGCGCCGACGACAATTGCCCAGAACTTGAATCCGAACATCCGGTGCACGCTCCGGTACTTCCACCAGCGCGCCCACCAGCGCATCCTTGGCGCCGGCGGTTCGGCCGTTTCCGGCGCCACTCGCACGACGTGATCTTTGAGGACCTCGAGGATCTTCGGCACGCATACCAGGACGGAGACGCGACGCTCGCGGATCTGGCGAATGATGTCGTCGGGCGAGTAGCTGCGCGTGAAGAGGACCAGGCCCGGCAGCATCGGCGGCACGAACGTCCCCATCGCCTGCCCGAACATGTGGCTGAGCGGCAGCAGGTTGAGAAAGCGGATTGGCAGAAACGGCTTTGCCCACTGACGGTACTTGGTGATCTCCTTTTCGATGGGAACGATATTGGCCAATATGTTCCGGTGGGTGATGACGACGCCCTTGGGATCTGCGGTGGCGCCGGAGGTGAAGATGATCTCTGCGGTATCGTCCGGCGTCAGGTCTGGGTTCTTTTGTGCAGCGGTCGGCTCCTGCACCGTTGTGTCGATACGAAGAGACTGCGATCTCAGGTCGGACAACGGCCACACCGCACGCTCAGAACCGGCCAGCGCCTCGGTCTCGACGACGTCGCCGGCGAGGATGGCGCGGGCGCTGACGATCTCCGCGACCCTGAGGAGAAACGTCGCCGAGGCGCGATAGTCAATCGGGACGAGGACGACACCCTCGAGCACACACCCCCAGAGCGCGACGATCCACTCCGGCCGGTTCTCGCTCCAAATCGCGACGGCCTGGCCCTTGCCGATGCCGGCTTCGCGCAGATGTCCGGCAAACGCCCGCGCCGCGCTCGCGACCTCGCCATAGGTCAGCGACCACGTGCGATAGCCGTCGTCGTAGACGAGGAATTCGCCGGGGAGGGCGGCGAGATCGTCGAAGAAGTCGATGAGCGTGCGCCGCGGCATGCGAGATGAATTATGATCTAAAACCTGATGGCGCTTCCGCCCGTCTTCGCGGCCAGCGCGCTCTACGACAGCCTCCTGCAGTCTGCGCTGCGGCAGTTCTTCGGGCGCGCCACGTTCGAGACCGAGCCGATCCCGTCGCTGTCGTCGGACGGGCGGCTGGCGATCGAGCCAACCAACGATCCGTCAGTGTTGTCGATCCGGTGGTTTGGTTCCCGCCATGTGCTGCACGTGCCGGCCCGCCGACCCTTCACCCCGCATGAAGTGCGGCTCGCGAAGGCGATCGGCAGCGTGCTGGCGTTGCGCTATCGCGCGATCTTCGACCCCAAGCAGATGCTCGAGCGCGGCGATCTCTTTCGCGGGGCGATCGAAGACCGCTACATCAGCGCGTTTCTGAACGCGCAGGAACAGCACGAAGCCGCGCATGCCCGCGCCGATCTCGTCGCCAACGCGCTCGAAATCCTCCGCGTGGCCGCGCTCTCGAGCTACGAGAACAAGGCGATCTCGAGCGGCGTGCTGCTCGTGGATCACGACGACGGCCGTCATTCCACGGGTGCGACGGGTCTCGCCGGACTGTCCTACAAGTATTCTCCGGCGTTGACCGGTATCAAGAGTTTCTACCGCCTCAGTGACGGTCTCGAGACGCTCTTCCTCGTCAATCGCGACGGCACCGTGCTCGACATCGTCGAGATCGCCCGATATGTGTCCGCGGCGAGCCGCACTGGTCCGGTGACCCTCGACGTCGCGTGCCCGACCGCCTACCGCGCGCACGCGACCGCGACCGGCAGGAACCAGAGTATCTGCCTGGTACTCAGCCCCTCGCACGAGATCAAAGTGTTTGCGCAAGGCGTCGAGGTCTTCAGCTTCCGGAACGCACGCTGGCACCTCCTCGACGTGCAGGCGAAATACGAAATGTGGGAACGCGCAATCGGGGATGCCGGGCTCGCCACCCGCTTGTTTCAGACGGCGCTCGATTTGGCTGACGCGCGACAGGGCGCGCTGTTCGTCGTCCTGCGCGATGCGGCCGCCTCTTTGCCGATGCTCGTGGCGCCTGGCGATCGCCTTGACTCGCCGCGCAGCAAACCGGGCGACGCGCCCGACCGCGTCCAGCTGCTCCACATGCTGCGCGGCCGCAGCGCCGTAAATCTCGACCCCGCCGTGCTGGCTGGCCTTGCCAAGACGGACGGCGCGACGGTCATGGACGGCACGGGGCGGCTCCTCGCCGTCGGCGCGATTCTGATGCACTCCGAACCGGTCGAACCGCACTCGATGCTCGCCGTCGAAGGCGCCCGCACCACCGCCGCGATGGCAGCCGGCCGCTACGCCGCGGTCCTCAAGGTCAGCGAAGATGGGCTGATCACCTTCTACGATCGGCAGGAGAAGATCTGGGACATTTGAAGAAATGCTGAATGCTGAGGGCTAAATGCAGAATTGGAGAAGAGTGAAGTAAGATTCAGGCTCTTTCGACGAGCGGGGTGCTGCGAGCCTTATGCGAGTCCTTCTGACCGGCGGCACGGGGTACATCGGATCGGCGGTTCTCGACGCGCTGGTTCGCGCCGGTCACCAGGTCGAGGCGCTCGTCCGCAATCGTGAAAAGGCGGCCGCGGTGCAGGCGCGCGGCGGCCATCCGGTGCTCGGTGACCTCTCGCGGCCCGAGACCTACGCGGGCCTGGCCGCGGCGGCCGATGGCGTGATTCACGCCGCGCTCGACGATGCCTCCCGCGGGCATGCACTCGACGCCCTGGCGCTCGACACGCTGCTGTCGCCGGCACGCGCCAAACGATTCTTCATCTACACATCGGGCGTGTGGGTCCTTGGCCCGGCCCCGACGCCAGTGGACGAGACAGTTGCCGTCAATCCAGTCGAGCAGTCTGCCTGGCGCGTGCCGCATGAACAACGTGTGCTTGCCGCCGCCGGGCCGAACCTCCGCACTCTCGTCGTCCGCCCCGGCATTGTCTACGGCGGCTGCCGCGGGATCGTCGGCGACATGTTCAAATCGGCCGCCAACGGCCTCGTCCGCGTGATTGGCACGGGCGAAAACCACTGGCCGCTCGTCTATGACCGGGATCTCGGTGAGTTGTACGTGCTGCTGGCCACCAACCCGACCGCGTCGGGTGTTTTCCATGCCAACGACGAATGTGATGAGCGCGTCAACGACCTCGTCGCCGCGATTACCGGTCACGTGTCGATCAGTCCGAGCATCCGCAAGGTCCCTCTGACGGAAGCCAGGAAGAAAATGGGTGTCTACGCGGACGCGCTGGCGCTCGATCAGATTGTGCGGTCCACTCGCGCGCGCGAGCTCGGCTGGGCGCCGTCGCTGCACGCCGTGTCAAGGAACGCCGCGCGCTTGTTCGAAGAGTGGCGGAACGGCAAAGAAGCGGCATGAGTCTCGGGCGTAGTGTCCGCCTTTAGGCGGACCTGCCTGGTCGGGCTGAAGCCGGACACTACTTCATGCTGATGCCCGCGCTGAAGACCATCATGCGTCTGCCACCGTACGCAGGTCGTCCAAGGGTGGCATCCTGCGCATTGATCTTGTAGAAGCGCAGGTCGAACGCAAAGGCGAGGTGCTCCTTCGCGAACCATCGCGCGCCGCCGCCATAGTTGATGGACCGCGTGCTCCCGTCCGAGTCTTCGACGGGCAATTCTTTCAGCTCGGTCGTGAATGCCGCCCACCCGATGCCGCCGCTCAGGTAGCTCCACCCGTTTCGGCTGCCGAAGTTGAGCGAGATCTGTGGTGAAAGGACCGAAAACTCAGTTCTGACTGTCGGACCGCTGGTGACGCCGTCGGTCTCCGGGTCGAGCGTCTTGCTGCCGCGGCTGAAGACCAGCCACTCTCCACCGATGCCAAGCGCCACCTTGCCCAGGCGCGTTGGATAGAAGTTGAGGCCTGCGGCCAATCCCATGCCGTGGCTCGGCAGGTGCTCGGTTGTCACACCGAGCGCGGCGGCCGTCGCTCCATCATCCGGGAATCGCGGCAAGGCGATGCGCACATCAGCCGCAAACCTGCCGATGGGTTCTTTCTCGGGCTCTTGCGCGGCGGCTCGAAGTACGCCAAGCGCCATCGCCATCGCCACGAGAACTGCGGGACCCACACGATTCATTTGAAGTTGAACCTTTCCATCGTGTTCACCATGTTCACCATGTTCACCATGTTCACCATGTTCATCATGTTCATCATGTTCATCATGACGACTGGGCCTGCATGTCGTCGACGATCCGTCGGGCCAGTGTCAGCCCCTCGTCGAGCGTTTGCAGGCGTCCGTCCAGTTGCAGTTCGTACAAGCGTCGGAGAATTTCGCCCATTCGTGGTCCTGGTTTGACACCGAGATCGAGCAGATGGCGGCCAAGGACGATCGGCGCCGGGGGGCGATGTTCGACGCCGAGCGCGCGCGCCCGTTCGAGAAAGTGTTCGATCGCCGAGCAGTCGAATTCTCCCGTCCGTCCGCGGCAGTCCGACATGGCCACGCGCGCGAGCAGCTCGAGGTCCACTTTCTCCGCGAGACGGCGGTAGGCACCGTCGCCGACTGGGGTTGCCGACTTGGAGAACGCGTGTGGCTTCAGGTGGTGCGCAACAATCCCTTTGACCTGACGAGCAACGTCGTAGCCGCCGATCGTCTGGACGTTCAAGCGGGCGAGAAACGCGTCCGCCGGAGCCACTCCGGCCTGCTCGTGGTCCATCGACCGTATCCGGCCGTCGATGAAGGCCGTCGTGAGGGGCTTACCGAGATCGTGACACACGGCGCCGAGCATGACGGTCACCTGCTGCGGGCGGTCGAGGTCGGCAATCCTGTGGCGGGCCTCGTCGATGACGAGCAGCGTGTGCACCCAGACGTCTCCCTCCGGGTGCCACTCCGGTTCCTGTGGACAATCGACGAGCGTCCTCAACTCTGGAAACAACCGATCGATCACGCCGAGCTCGAGTGCGAGCGCGAAACCGAGCGACGGCCGTTCCGCGAGGAGCAGCAGCTTCTCGACCTCGCCCCAGACGCGTTCGGCGGGAAGATCGTCCAGCGGAATGCGTTCACACAGCGCCTTCGTGCCCGAATCCATCTCGAGCGCGAAACGCGCGGCAAACTGAATCCCGCGCAGCACGCGCAGGCTGTCGTCACCAAAGGTTCGGGCGTCGACGGCACGGAGCACTCGGCGCTCGAGCAGGTCACGACGGCCTTCATACGGATCGAGGTAACTGTCCTGGAGTGGGTCCCAGGCGATGGCATTGACAGTGAAGTCCCGGCGCCGCGCCGCTTCTTCCGGCGGCAGGTGTGGATCGCCCGTCACCTCGAACCCGCGGTGTCCGCGGCCGGTCTTCGATTCCCGGCGAGGCAGCGACACGTCGACGTCGAGCACCTTGTAGACGGTGAAGCTCTCGCCGACGGTATTGACGGGCCCGAGCGTTTCGAGCAGGGCCTTCAGCTGCGGCGCCGCCAGTCCGTAGACCTCGACGTCGACGTCTTTGCCGGTTCGACCGAGGAGCCGATCGCGCACCCAGCCACCGACCACCAGCGCGCGCCCGCCGTGCTGCCTGACGAGATCGGCGATGGTCGTTGCCGCCTCGATGCTCATCGCGCGCGTGATCGCGAAGGATCCGGTGCGCTGGGCTCGACAACGCGACGCCGACCGTACTTCCGGACCAGCCGATCGGTGAATGCTGGCGCGAGCGAATTCAGGATCGCGAGCCCGCGCGACAAACGATGCGGATACACTTCTGCCGCCGGCCGCTGGATGCACTGCACAATCGCGCGGGCGACGTCCTCGACCGGCTGCTTGGGGCCAAGCCCAGACACCTGGTGGCCAAAGTCCCGCTCGATCGCTTCCCGGAATTCGGTCGTTGTCGACACAGGAAAGACCGCGCTGACGTGAATGTCAGTACCGGAGAATTCTGACCGCAACGACTCCGCGAAGACTGCCTGCGCGGCTTTTGTCGCGCTGTAGCCGCTCATCAACGGGATGCCGCGCTTGCCGACGATCGACGAGACAAAAATCAGGTGGCCGTGCCCTTGCCGGCGGAAGATCGGCAGCGCAGCGCGCGTGCCGTAGAACGTTCCCATGAAATTGACGTCCATCATCCGTTCCATCACGCCGCCGTCCATCTCGTCGACGGTGCCGTAGTAGCCGAAGCCGGCGTTGCAGACCACGATATCCAGCCGCCCGAACGCCTCCTGAGCGCGCGTGACGAGCCTCACGACCTCAGCCTCCTTCGTCACGTCCATGATCACCGACTCGGCGCGTCCCCCGCCACCGCGGATCCGCTGCACGGCGACCTCGAGGCGATCACCCCGCCGCGCGCCGAGCACGACCGACACGCCTTCGTGCGCGAGGTGTTCGGCAACAGCAAGCCCGATCCCTGAAGACGCGCCGGTGATCGCCGCGACCGTTCCCTTCAAGTCCATCGCGGCATGATACTGTAGCCGTCGAGCCGGCTCGCGCGCACGATCCGTGCCGTCTAACGGCGGGGACACTCAACCTTGACTGTCCCCGAAGGGGCCAATGTCCTACGACCCTGCCATCGATCTCCTCCGCGACCTCGTGGCGATCGATTCGGTGAACCCGTCACTGGTTCCTGGCGCTGCCGGAGAAGCGCAGATCGCGTCGGCGATCGCGGCGCATCTGCGACAGATCGGGCTCGAAGTGCACGTTCAGGAGGTCGCACCCGGCCGACCGAACGTGATCGGCGTGCTCGAAGGGCAGGCTCCCGGACGATCGCTGATGTTCTGCGGACACATGGACACAGTCGGCGTCGAGGGAATGGACGCCCCGTTTGCGCCAGCCGTTCGTTCCGGGCGCCTCTATGGCCGTGGATCCCAGGACATGAAGGGAGGCGTGGCCGCGATGATCGATGCGGCGCGCCTGACAGCGGAACGCGGCCTCAGTCGCGGGCGGCTGATCGTGGCGGCGGTCGTCGATGAGGAGTTTGCGAGCATCGGTGCCGACGCGCTCGTCAAAGAATGGTCGGCCGACGGCGCGGTGGTCACCGAACCCACCGACCTGCAGGTCGGCATCGGCCACAAAGGCTTCGCCTGGATCGATATCGAAACACGCGGCCGAGCGGCGCATGGCAGCCGTCCGCGCGACGGGCGAGACGCCATCATGCGCATGGGCCGAGTCCTTCGCCAGCTGGAGACGCTCGACCGCGAGCTCCAGGCCAGACCACCTCACCCGTTGATGGGCTCCGGTTCACTGCACGCGTCGATTGTCAGTGGAGGGCGAGAGCTGAGCTCGTATCCGGATCGGTGCCGGTTGCAGATGGAGCGACGCACGATCGGAGCCGAAAGCGGGGATTCTGCGCTTGAGGAAGTACTCGGCATCCTCGATGGGCTCTCGCGCGAGGATGCGGAGTTCGAAGCGTCGGCGGTCCTCGCGTTTTCGCGGCCGCCCTACGAGCTGGCGTCCGACCATGAGCTGCCGCGGCATCTGGTCGACGCGATGCAATCGCTCGGCAGAGGCCCCGCTGCCGTAGGTATGAGCTTCTGGACCGACGCCGCGGTGCTTGGCGCGGTAGGCATCCCGACGGTTCTTTTCGGACCGGGCGGCGCGGGCCTTCACAGCCGCGAGGAATACGTCACCACTGACGATGTGGTGACGTGCCGCGACGTCCTCAGCCGCCTGGCGCGCAGCTGGTGCTGAATCCAGCCGCTAAGCGGCGTCGTGCGTGCGTCGACCCTTCGCCAGCGCGATACGCGGCTTGAGCGCATGCCGACGGGCATCGCCCTCGAAACGCATCCGGGGACCCTGACCGGAAATCTCCCAACCGGGTGTGTCATGCCCGCACGAGGTGCACCGCATCATCACGCGGTTGCCCTCGAAATGTAGCACCGCGTCGTGGCCGTGAAGTCCGCAAACCACCTGGCCGAGTCGGCTGGCCATCCGCGACATCAGTCCGGCCCCTTGAGTTGTCTTGCTCGTAACTTCCGCCGCCGCCGTGAGTTGCTGGGGATAATTGGTAACCATGGGGTCTCCCTGTAGCCTCCGGTTTGCCCTTTATCTAAGACTCTGGCCCGCTGCGAGCCGATCCAACGTCCTCGGGCATCCACGGGAGTTCAATAGGTGTGCCACGGTCGGGCTATCCAACTATCGGTAGTCCTATCAGTGTTTTAGAGAAAAAATCTGCCCTGCATGCACTTCTGTCATTGGCAAGTTCTCCGGCCGGCCGGAGAACTTGCAAACCCTGAAGCTGACGGGAAATACACACCCTTCGTAGCAAGACTATGGGCGTCCTGGACGCAGTCATATGTCTGCGTTACGGATGACTTTTGAGCTCTGCGGTAGGGCCCGATTAGTGAGTCCGCGACGGGCGCCGCGGACCGGGAAGCAGGTGCTGAAGGGTGCGCGCGTAGTATCGGAGCACCGTCCGTTCGCGGACCCGAAGCCGGCCGCCACGCTCCACGAAGATGATGTTGCGCGCGGCGAGTGGCTCAATCCCTTCCTCGACGGCCTGGCGGCCGTCGTCGACACCGAGATTTGCGCCGGCGGCTTGAAGCGTCTCAATCAATTCGTCGGCTCGCGATTCGAGCTCCCGGCGCGTAATCGACGGCCGCATCGCCGCGGCCACGACAGCGGTGGGCAGGACTTTGTAGAGGCGCCCGATCGAGTCTCGAATCTGGTGGGCGAGCGTCATGACGTCGCGTCGGGACTCGGGATCGTAGCCATCGAGTGAAATCGGCGCGCCGAAGGTCACAAACGCGCGCGACTGATATCCGACAGCGAAGCGGACCATTTCGGCGACTTCGCGGGCGAACGGCCGCTGGCGCCGCTTCGATCCCTGATGCGCGAGGATATGGTCCTCGAGCACGAGATCGTACGAGACGGCCATCGGAACGATCGACGAATCAGCGCGCTCGGCCCGAACCGCGGCATGGAGCAGGCCCGTCTTCGGTGATTTGAGCTCGCCCGTGTAGCTGCGGCCGCCCTCGATATAGAACAGCAAATCGTGACGCTGCAGCAGCTCCGCGACGTACGCCTTCAGCGTCACCAGATACGCCGGATCCTTGGCGTTGCGGCGAATCGGGATCGCCCCGGTGACGTGCCGGTGAATGAGCCCGAGCGGGCCGCCGAACAGGTTGATCCCCGCGGCAATCACCGGCGGCCGGATGCCGTTGTCGTCGATGACCAGGGGCTCGACGAGATAGTCGAGGTGGCTCTTGTGATTCGAGATGTAGATCGTGCGGCCCCTGCGGGTGGCGTCCTGTGCGATTCGAACATGCTCTTCGATCCGGTCGATCTTGCGCAGGATCGGATAGAGCGGATGTTTCAGGGCCCGGTAGATGGGGTAGCGCTGCGTCGTTCGCAGCTCATCAAGGTAGGCGTGGATTCGCTCGCGAGCTTCCAGCTCCGACTGCCCGTGGCCCCCCCGCAAGTAGCGGCCGACGTCTTCCCGCGCCAGCACCGCCTGGGTGATCTCATCGAGCATGCCGGAGGGACTATATCAAAGAAGTCGCCCTGTATACTGACATCCTTGACCGGGCCGGCTCACAGGATCTCCGCCTCGACGCTCCACTGGCCATGCCTCCGGAGGCGCGCGCCGTGGCTCGTCGCGGCCGTAGTCGTGGCCCTGCTCCAGATTCCGGTGGCCGGAGTTCGATCACAAAAGGTTACCTTCAGGACCGACGACGGTCTTACTCTCGCCGCGACGTGGTTCGAGCCATCCACCCGGCCGGCCCCGGCAGTCATTTTCGTGCACATGCTGCAGAAATCCCGCAACGACTGGGAAGGCCTTGCCGCACAGTTCGCGGCCGACGGCATCGGCGGACTGGCCATTGATCTTCGTGGTCATGGCGAGTCGGCCGGCAGCCCGCAGGACTATTCGGGCATGGTCCAGGACGTGCGCGCCGCTCGTCGCTTTCTCTCGGCGCGCACCGAGGTGACGCCCTCGCGCATCGGGATCGCTGGCGCGTCGATTGGCGCGTCGCTCGCGGTGCTGGCGGCGGCTGACGATCCGTCGGTCGCCAGCCTCGCGCTTCTCTCACCGTCGCTCGACTATCGCGGCCTCCGCCTGGAGAGCGCGATCAAGAAGTACGGCGCGCGCCCGGCACTCCTCGTGGCGAGCGACGATGATGGATATGGCGCGCGGTCCGTTCGTGAGCTGCAAAAGGCGGGTGGCGGCAGTCGCGAGGTCGTCGTGCTCAGCCGTGCCGGCCATGGTACCGCAATGTTGACGGGCGATTCGGCGCTTGGCCAGCGCCTTCTGGAGTGGTTCCGACGAACGCTGCTATGATCGAAACGCGGTCATTCTAGGGATCCTCTAGAGCCACGTATCACACGGACAACACGGATCGGTTGTGAGATAGCTTTTCGTGTCACGAGACTCAGTCATCTTCGGCCTCGCCGGCGTGTTCTTCGGCATTCTCGTCGGCTGGATCATCGGCAGCCAGCAGAACGCCGCGCCGCGCGTCGCCACTCCGGCGGCCGAACGCGCGGCCACGTCAGGGCAGTCGACGGCGGCGCCGTTCGACGAGTCGCGCGCGGTCGCGCTGGCCCAGACGGCAAAAAGCAACCCGCAGGATGCCGCGGTGCGACTCGAGCTCGGCAACCTCTATTTCGACTCGGAGCGCTTCGCAGATGCCGCGCGCTGGTACGAGCAGGCGATCGCCATCGAGCCACGCAACGTCAGCGCCAGCACGGATCTCGGCATCAGCTACTACTACATGAACGAGCCCGATCGCGCGCTCCAGCAGTTCGACCGGTCGCTGGCCATTGACCCGCGTCATTCCAAGACGTTACTCAACGTCGGCATCGTGCGCGCGTTCGGGAAAGACGATCTGGAGGGGGCCGCGAAAGCGTGGCAGCGGGTCGTGGAGTATGCGCCGGACTCGCCCGAAGGCAAGCGCGCGAAACAAGCTCTCGACAGCCTTCGCAGCGCGCATCCCAACCTGCCGGGCGGTGGCGGGAGCGGCAAACCTCCAGGATAGCCATGGTGCTCCGCCTCCTTCAGCTCCTCTTGCTCCTGGCTGTCGCGCGAGCGGTCTGGCGACTCGCCAGGGGTGTCCTCGAAGGTGCGGGGTATCGACGCGTCGATGGCCCCGTGAAAGTTGGCGTGAAGCTCGAGCGCGATCCCGTCTGCGGCACGTACGTCTCGCCGGCCAAGGCGCCCGTCCTCCGGATCGGTGGAGAGACGCTGTACTTCTGTTCGGACCGGTGCCGCCGCGAATGGGAACGCCGGTGATGCATGGCTGACCGCTCAGAAGCCCAGCACCGCGCCGACATCGTCGAAGTCGGCCGCCGTCTTTATGCGCGCGGCTACACCGCCTCGAACGACGGCAACATCAGCCTCCGACTCGACGCGTCGCGGCTGCTGATGACGCCGACCAACGTCTGCAAGGGGTTCATGACCGTCGAGATGATGTGCATCACCGATCTCGACGGGAAGAAGATTGCCGGCGAGCGCAATCCGTCCTCCGAAATGCAGATGCACCTCGAGGTCTACCGCCAGCGTCCCGACATCCAGGCGGTGGTCCACGCGCACCCGCCCATCGCCACGGGCTTCGCGGTCGCCGGTATCCCGCTTGATCGTGCCGTGCTTGCCGAGGTCGTGACCACGCTCGGAAGCGTGCCGATCGCCGAGTACGCGACGCCGTCGACCCGCGAGTTGCCTGAGGCCGTGCGCAAGTACGTCAAGGCGCACGATGGCATGCTCCTCGCCAACCACGGCGCGCTGACGCTCGGCGCCGATGTGTTCGCGGCCTACTACAAGATGGAGACGATCGAGCACTTCGCCAAGATCAGCCTGGTGGCGCGAATGCTCGGCGGTGAGCGCCTGCTGTCGCGCGAGGAGGTCGCGCGGCTCGAGAAATTGCGCGGCTCCTACGGGATCGCCGCGCCCGCTCCGATCTGTCCCGAGCCTTCCGCCGCCGACCCGCTCGATTGCCAGGTCGTTCAGGCGCCATCGTCGACGCCAGGCGAGCGACTGGTTCCCCGGTCGCCCTCGGTGCGGCCCGGATCCGGCGTAGGTCCTAATGAGGAAATTCGGCTAACATACAGCGAGTTGACGGCGCTCATCGAGGACGCCGTACGAAGTCTCAAGTAGCTATCAGCCATCAGCTGTCAGCTCTCAGCTCTCAGCTGGCGACAGTCGGACGACAAGACATAATCACTAACAGCGGCAAGCTGACAGCTGAGAGCTGATGGCTGAGAGCTTTTTGTGGAGGCAGCACATGGGTGAGGCGCTCGGGATGGTCGAGACCAAAGGTCTCGTCGCGATGATCGAGGCCGCGGACGCGATGGTCAAGGCCGCCAAAGTCACGCTCGTCGGCTGGGAAAAGATCGGCGCGGGCTATGTGACGGCAATCGTGCGCGGCGACGTCGCCGCAGTGAAGGCGGCGACTGACGCCGGGGCCGCCGCGGCGCGGCGCGTCGGAGAACTCGTGTCGGTGCACGTCATCCCGCGTCCGCATGCCAACCTCGAGGACGCGCTGCCGATCGGAAAGGCGACCGCAAGCGCGAAATGATTCTGGCGAAGATTGTCGGCACCGTGGTCGCCACGCGCAAAGACGACCGGCTGCTGAGCAGCAAGTTGCTCGTCGCGCGCCCGATGGATCCCCGAGGGAAGCCCGAAGGCAGCTACCTGGTAGCCGTCGACACGGTTGACGCGGGCGTCGGCGAGACGGTGCTCATCGTCAGCGGCAGCTCTGCGCGCATGGCCGCCGGCCTCAAGGATTGTCCGGTCGATGCCGCCATTGTCGGCATCGTCGATGAGATCGAAGTCAGGGAAACGTAGTGCAGCTCGCTCGTGTCATCGGTGAGGTCGTCGCAACGATGAAGGACGCGAATCTGGCCGCGTCGAAACTGCTGTTACTGCAGCCGCTCGGTGCCGCCGGCGAGCCGGTCGGCCGCACGCTCGTGGCGCTCGATTCAGTCGGTGCGGGCGTTGGCGAGAACGTCTTCTTCGTCCGCGGCCGGGAGGCCGCCTTTCCGTTCTACCCTGCCGAGCCGCCGACCGACGCGTCGATCATCGGGATCGTCGACTACTGGCACACCGAGAGTACGTCAGTGTCCGGCTTTAGCCGGACACTTTAGGTCCGCCTGAAGGCGGACACGACCCAGTTGTGAGCTACCTTTAGGCCGATGCAAATCGCGCGCGTGGTCGGTACTGTGGTCTCGACGCAGAAGAACCGGAAGCTTGAGGGCGCCAAGCTGCTGCTCGTCCAGCCGCTGTCGATCGATGACACACCACGCGGCGTCCCGCTCATCGCGATCGATTCGGTGGGCGCCGGCATCGGCGAAAAGGTGCTGGTGGTGATCGAGGGCAAGGCCGCTGGCGACGCGCTCGGCAAGAAAGCCGCAGCAGTCGATGCCGCGATCATTGGAATCATCGATACAGTTACTTGCAATGCTGAATGCTGAGTGCTGAATGCTGAAGTAAATGTTGAATTCAGCCTTCACTTCAGCATTCAGCACTCAGCATTGCAAGGATCAGCCAATGGATGAACAGGCCCTACGCGCGATGGTCCGCGAGGCGGTGGCGAAACGCCTGCAGACGCCCCAGCCGGTTCCGCCCGCCGCTCCGGCGGGCTACTCGGCGCATGTAAGCCACGTCCGCTACGTGCTGCCGAAGTCCGATGGGCCGTGCCTCATCGAACCGACCGTTTCCTGCAACCACTGTGGCTACTGCGAATCGCACGGACACTGATTCGCGCCCTCGCGTCCTCCTGACCCGCCGGATCCCCGCGTCGGTCCTGTCGAAGCTCCAAGCTGGCTGCGACGTCGAGCTGTATGACGGCGGGGCGCCGCTGACGGCCGCCGAGCTCGTCAGCCGGCTGCAGGGCAAGCAGGGGCTGGTGTGCGTCCTGACCGATCCCGTGAATGCAGAGGTGCTGGCGGCGGCGCTGGATCTGAAGGTCGTCGCCAACATCGCCGTTGGTTACGACAACATCAACGTCGCGGCCGCTCACGCGCGACAGATCGTCGTGACCAACACACCTGACGTGCTAACCCAGTCGACCGCCGAGTTCACGTGGGCGCTGATTCTGGCGGTGACCCGCCGGCTCGTCGAAGGCGAGCGGCTGGTACGCAAGGGTGGCTGGAAGGGCTGGGCGCTCGACTTCATGCTCGGCATGGAGCTCGGCGGCAAGCAGCTCGGGCTCATCGGCCGTGGACGGATCGGTCGCGCGGTCGCGGCCCGTGCGCCGGCATTTGGCATGACGCCGGTATTCATGGCGAGAGAGGGACGACCTGCCCTCGACCTGCCAGAGATGTCGCTCGACGAGCTGCTGGTCAGCTCGGACGTCATCTCAATCCACACGCCGCTGACGCCGTCGACTCGACACCTGATCGACAAGCGAGCGCTGGCCCGGATGAAACGGTCGGCGTATCTCGTCAACACGGCGCGCGGACCGGTCGTCGACGAAGAGGCGCTCGCCTGGGCGCTCAACGAACACTTGATTGCCGGCGCCGCGCTCGACGTCTACGAGAAGGAACCTGAAGTCTTCGCCGGGCTCCTCGGCCTCGAGAACGTCGTGCTGGCGCCGCATCTTGGCAGCGCCACGCGCGAGACGCGGACGGCGATGGCCGATCTTGCCGTGTCGAACGTGCTCGCCGTCCTTCACGGCCGTCCGGCGCTGACGCCTGTCGCGCCGCGGTAAACCAGGTGCCCCTGCCGCCGCAGCCGAAGGTTCCGCGCGGGCGCATCGCTGCGGTGATGCGCCGCCTCGCGAAAGCGATCGATGGGCTCGACGAGCCGGCGGTCGAGAAGATCGCCGCCGAGCGGCAGGACGATCCGTTTCAGGTGCTGATCGCGACCATGCTGTCGGCGCAAACGCGAGATGCCGTTACGGCCTCGGCTTCGAGGCGTTTGTTCCGGGCCGCCCGTACGCCGCGCACGATCGCCAGGCTGCCGACGGCGCGCGTCGAGGCGCTCATCTACCCGGTGAGCTTCTATCGAAACAAGGCCGTTCACGTCGTCGAGACCTGCAAACAGCTCCTCGAACGCTTTGACGGCCGCGTGCCGCCGACGATGAACGACCTGCTGACGTTGCCGGGGGTCGGCCGCAAAACGGCGAACTTGGTCCTCATTCTCGCGCACCGCAGCGCCGACAACATCTGCGTCGACACGCACGTGCATCGCATCTCGAATCGGCTTGGCTGGGTGCGGACGCGGACGCCGGAAGAGACCGAGCGCGCGCTCTATCGAGTGGTCGAGCAGCGCTGGTGGCCGGTCGTGAATTTGTACCTCGTGACTTGGGGACAGAACGTCTGTCGGCCGGTGTATCCCCTGTGCGGGAGTTGCGCGATTGCCGATCTATGCCCCAGAATCGGCGTCACGAAAACGGGGAAGACAATCACGTCCTGACCGCTCGTTGCCGATCCGCCCACAAGCAAGACTATCGGGTTGGTTCGCGCGCCACGGGCAACAGGAGATCAGGAGATCAGGAGTTACTTGGGTTTTAGGATCAATTTCTCCTAATCTCCTGATCTCCTGTGCGAGATGTGAACCAGTATCGACTGTGTTGCGAGGACCTATGAAGCTGATTGCGTGCGCATTGGGCGTGTTGTTGTTGATGCCATCGACCGTCAACTCTGAACAGATATCTCCAGGCGCCGGGCCGATCATCGTGCTCGACACCGCCAAGGGTGTCATCGAGATCGAGACCTACCCGGAGGAGGCCCCGAAGACCGTCGCGCACGTGCTCGCGCTCATCAAGAAAGGATTCTACAACGGCCTGAGGTTTCACCGCGCTGAAGCGGGATTCGTGATTCAGGTCGGCGATCCGCAGACGCGTGACATGACGAAGCAGTCGTCGTGGGGCACGGGAAGCAGCGGCACGCCGATCGGCGTCGCCGAGATCACCAAGAAGCGGCGGAATGGCCCTGGCGCCGTCGGCATGGCTCACAGCGGTTCGGCCAAAGACGCGTCGAGCCAGTTCTACATCACGCTGCGCGCCGCACCGACGCTCGACGGAAAGTTTGTGGTGTTCGGCAAGGTGATCAAAGGGCTGGACGTCGCCGCCAAGATCCAGAAAGCCGATGTGCTCAAGAAGGCTTCGGTGAAGGAATGAGCGCCGGCTGCAGAATCCTGACGAGGCCCTTCAGATCCGGATAGCGCTCGACGAACGCTTCCGGGTAGTCGCCCGGAAGCGTCTGGCCCAGCTGGTGCTTGAGGATCGCCGCGTTGGCCACCGCCTTTGCCGAGAAGTGATTGTTGGTGTAGAGATACGCCTTTTTCACGGCCCGTGCCGCCTCGCCTGCCGCCGCGGCGAAAGGCTCGAGCTCGTCGGCCGAGTAGAGATAGTTGTAGCGGTCTTCGGCTTTCTCGTGCGTCCACCACTGAGCGGTGTTACGGCCATGTAGGCGGAGGTAGTAGAACGATCGTACGTTGGGCCGCAGGTCCTGCCGAATCGACGTTCTGAACTTGGGCTCGTCGATCTGCGTCCAGGCGGCGCCGAACGCTTCGAGCAGATCGAACGTCGAACGCGGGTCATCACTCCAGCTCCGATGGCGCAGTTCGACGGCGACGCTGTACTCCCTGAACTGCTCCAACAGCCATTCCAGGTATCCGCGCGCGTCAGGCTCATTTGTGAAGCTGGCTGGAAACTGGGCGAGGAGCGCGCCCAGCTTGCCGGCTGATGCCAGCGGGTCGATCGCGCGACGAAACTCCTCGACGTCGCGCTCGCCGAGGTCGTGCGGATCGCTGCCCACGGCCTTGTGGAACATCTCAGGGTGGGTGAACTTCTGAAAGAGCTTCAGCGAGAAGTCAAAGCCCTTGGGCGTGCGGTCAGCCCAGCCCTTCGTGGTCGATGCAGCTGGCACGCCGTAGAACGTCGAGTTGATCTCGACCGTGTCGAAGTGCTCGGCGTAGTACGCGAGCTCGTCGAACTTGCCGCGACGGCGCGCGCGTGGCTGCGCCGGGTAGAAGATCCCGTTCCAGGTGCCCTGGCCGGACGGGTAGTGCCAGCCCGAGGTGCCGATTTTGACTAGCGCCGTGCTACTTGTAGGCATCCTTGTTGAATCCGAAGGTCACCTTCGAGCCCTGGATCAGAATCGGCCGCTTGATGAGGTTTGGCTGCTGCATCATCAAGGCGATCGCCTCCCTCTTGGACCTCGGTAAAGGCCGCTCCTTGAACACCGGGCTCCGCGTGCTGACGAAATCGAGGAAGCGGTCGGCGTCGATGTGCTTCTCAAGGAACGCGCGATCCGGTGGGTTCTTGTTGATGTCCCGCTCCTCGACGTCGATCTTCTGCTGCTCCAGAAAACTTCTGGCGTTTCTGCAGGTCGTTCACGTGGGCTTGAGGTAGAGGATCGGCTTGGCCATAACCGTATTGTACGCCTCGGACGCGGTACAATCGTTGTTTGGTCCCGATGCTGACGATCAACGAGATTTTCCACTCGATTCAGGGAGAGTCGACCCATACCGGCCGGCCCTGCGTCTTCGTCCGCCTGACCGCGTGCGACCTGCGCTGCACGTGGTGTGACACGCCGTACGCGTTTCATGAAGGCCGGAAGATGAGCATCGATCAGGTGGTCGCCGATGTCGCCGCGTTCGAATGTCCAGTGGTCGAGATTACCGGTGGCGAGCCGCTGCTGCAGCCGGACGTCTATCCCCTGATGAGCGAACTCCTGCAGCGGGGCCATACGGTCCTCCTCGAGACCGGTGGTCACCGCAGCGTCGCGCAGGTTCCCGCTGGGGTCATCCGGATCATCGACGTGAAGTGTCCGGCGAGCGGCGAGTCAGCGAAGAACGACTGGTCGAACCTGGATCTCCTGACGCCGACCGACGAAGTCAAGTTCGTGGTGCAGGATCGGCAGGACTACGAGTTCGCAAAGGACGTCATTGCGCGGCACGCGCTTTTCGGTCGTTGCGCCGCGATTCTACTTTCTCCCGTGCACGGCGTGTTGCCGGGGCGGGAGCTGGCCGCGTGGATCCTGGCCGACCGCCTGCCGGTCAGGCTGCAGCTGCAGGCGCACAAGTACATCTGGAGCGCGGATGCCCGAGGGGTCTGACGCCACGGATCAATCGGAACATCGCCGCGGATTAGTCGGAACATCGCCGCGGATTAGTCGGAACTCGCCGCGGACTAGTCGGAACTCGCCGCGGACCACACGGATTACACAGAATCAGATGAGTCACAGCGAGGACCAGAGCGGTCGGCGAGCCATCGTGCTGCTCAGCGGCGGTCTCGACTCGTTCACTGCCGCGGCGATGACGCAGGCCGAGGGCTATGAACTCTACGCCCTCAGTATCCGCTACGGCCAGATCCATGCGCGCGAGATTGAGGCGGCGCGCGCCGTAGCGCGCGCGCTCGGCGTTACCCGGCATCTCGACCTCGCGGTCGACCTCGCGGCATTTGGTGGTTCGGCCCTCGTCGGTGACGGCACGATTCCGAAGGATCGCGCGCTCGAGAGCGATCACAGCATCCCGTCGATGTACGTCCCTGCGCGCAACACTATCTTTCTATCGCTGGCGCTCGCCTGGGCCGAGGTCGTCGGCGCAACCACCATCGTCATCGGCGTGAACGCGCTCGATTATTCGGGGTACCCAGACTGCCGGCCTGAGTACCTGGAAGCCTTCGAACGAATGGCCACGCTCGCTACCAAGGCGGGCGTCGAAGGCCGACCCCTGCAGATCCTCGCACCGCTCGTGCGTTTGTCGAAGGCCGACATCATTCGACGCGGCCTCGCGCTCGGGCTCGACTACGGTGTCACCCACAGTTGCTACGACCCGCCGCTGTCTGGCGCGCCTTGCGGCCGTTGTGACAGCTGTCGTCTGCGAGCGAAGGGCTTCGAAGAGGCCGGCGTCACAGATCCGCTGCTCTCTGACCCGGAACGGGTGACGTGACAGACCGCATCTACTACACCGATCCCTACGCCGTCGAGTTCGACGCGACGGTGCTCAGCGTCGAGCCCATTGCTGACAACGCGACACGTCACGCCGTGGTGCTCGATCGCACAGCCTTCTATCCGACCTCCGGTGGCCAACCCTTTGACACCGGCACGATCGGAAGAGCGAACATCGTTGAGGTCATCGACCGGGACGACGGTGGCATCCTGCATGTGGTGGAGGGAGAGATCGCGACTGGGCCAGTGCACGGGGTCATCGATTGGACGCGTCGCTTCGACCACATGCAGCAGCACACGGGGCAGCACGTGCTGTCGGCGGCGTTCGATCGGCTGCTGAGCGTGCGCACCGTCAGCTTTCACCTGGGTTCAACGGCTTCGACGATCGATCTTGCGCGAGAGGTGAGCGCCGACGAGATCGTGCGCGCCGAACGTGAAGCCAACCGTGTCGTCTGGGACAATCGGCCGGTTGCCATTCGTTTTGCCGACGCCGCTGATGCCGCGACGCTCGATTTGCGCAAGGAAACGACCCGCGAAGGCGTGCTGCGAGTGATTGACGTCGAGGACTTCGACGTGTCGGCGTGTGGCGGGACGCACGTCGCGCGGACCGGTGCCATCGGCATCATCGCGGTCGCCGCGTTCGAGAAGTTCAAGGGTGGGACCCGACTCGAGTTTCTGTGCGGTGGGCGCGCCCTGGCCGGCTATCACGCGCTCCGCGATGCTGTCGCGGCGAGCGTTCGACTCCTGTCAGTGTTGCCATCTGAGTTGCCAGCGGCGATCGATCGCGGACAGACCGACGCCCGCGACCTCCGGCGGCAAGTCAAAGATCTTCAGGCACAACTCGCTGAACACGAAGCCGACGCGCTGGCACAGCGCGCGGAGCCGGTGGGGGTGGCCCGGGTGGTCCTCGCTGCGCTCGAGGCGTGGGATGCCAACGGTCTCAAGTCCATTGCGACGGCGATTGCAGCGCGGCCAGGGCACGCCGCAGTCCTCATCAGCGTTCCCGAGCCGTCGGCGATCGTCATCGCACGGGCGCCGGATGTCGGGCTCGATAGCGCCACGGTCCTCAAGCAGTTGACGGCGACGTTCGGCGGGAAGGGTGGCGGCCGTGCGGAGCTCGCGCAGGGTGGCGGGCTAAAGGGCGACGCGAACGCGATCCTCGCCGCAGCGCGAACGGTTATTTCCGCGTGAAGTTGGCAAGGTGCTCGACCGCGAGGTCCGCGATCCAGTTCACCGTCGCCGCCGGAATGACGAAGTCGTTGGCGAGAATCGAGAAGACCAGCATTTCACCATCGCGCGTTCGCACGTAGCCGGACAGCGCCCGCACGTTCGAGATCGATCCCGTCTTAGCGGCCGCGTTTCCCGCGGCGCGCGTCCGCCGCATGCGCGTCGCCATCGTGCCTTCGCCCTCCTTGCCGGCGATCGGCAGCGTCGCGATGAAAGGAGCGCGGTGGCGATCGTCCTTGTAGATGCGCTCGAGGATGGCCGTCACCGTCGAGGCGGCAAGGTAGTTGTAGCGTGAGAGCCCCGAGCCGTCGGCGTTCACGTAGCTGTCGGTAGGTATTCCCCAGGACGTGAGCGTGGCGCGGACCGCGTTCAGGCCGCCGTCGAACGTCCCGAGGCCGTCTTTCGCTCCGCCGATCGCTTTGATGAGGGTTTCGGCGTAGAGGTTCTGGCTGACTTTCATCAGGACGGTCGCGATCTGGCGTAGCGGGGGCGAGCTGGTCGTGACGATGGTGCGCCTGTCGACGGTCGATTGCGAAAGCTCGGCGGCCACGTCGTCCTGGTCGACCGCACTGCCTGTGACCGCAATCCCTCGCTCGATCAATCCATCCTTGAGTGACTGAGCGAAAAAGATCGTCGGGTTGAGGACCGCCACTGCGCGCTCGAGCGTGGCAGAGTCCGCGCCGACCGAACCCGTGACTTCGAGCACCGGCTGGTCGAGTCGGCGGCGGTAGTCGATGCTGGGAGTAGCGCCGCCGGCGACCGTGGCGACGCGGTTGATGAGCGTGAAACCGGCGCCGGGAGTCAGCGTCACCTGAGCAGGCTGGCCGACCACCCCAGGACGGATCGTCAGGGTCGCGAGATTCTCGTTGAACTGCAGCGCGCCAACCGGTGCCGCGTAACCAAACTGCAGATAATCCCAGGCCCACCCAGGCCCGATGCCCTCGTCGTCAAAACGCTGGTCGTCACCGATGATTCGGCCATCGATCTTCTGGATACCCGCTGAGCGCAGCGCCGCGACCCATTCGTCGAGGACGGCTGCGGCGCGCTGGTCGCGCGAGTTGATGGTCGGATCGCCCCCGCCGCCCACGATCAGGTCGCCCATCAAGACGCCGTGTTGCACCGGCGCGGACGTCTCCAGCGTCGTCGTGAAGACGTAGTCCCAGCCGAGCGCGTCGGCGGCCGCCGCGAGCGTCACGATCTTCATGTTCGACGCCGGCATCATGAGCCGGCCGGCATTGAGCTCGAACAACGGTTCGCCGGTGTCGAGGGACCGAATGTCGACGCCCCATACGCCACGCGCCATGATCGGAGCGGTGAAGACCTGTGTCAGATCTGCACGAAGTCGTGCTACTGCAGCCGAGGCTTTGGGTGCCTCGGGAGAGGAAGTGGGAGGTCTGGTACCAGCGGGAAGCGCAGCAACCGGTGCAGTCGCGCAACCGGCCGAGAACGTGACAGCGACCCACGCGATCGTGGCCCTGAGGATCCGCATCGTCGGGGTGGTCCCGTGCCTCGTGACTGTCTCGGTCAGTCCGTGTAATCCGTGTTATCCGCGGCTCGTGGAACTGGCGTTGCTGGTGGTTCTACTTGATGCCGTCGAGCGATTTGACGATGTTGTCGATCGTGGCGACATCGACTTTTGCGGTGGCTGGCTCGCCGTCGCGGCTTGCGTAGCCATCGGCGCCGCTGCGAGCAAAGCTGACCTTCTCGACACGCTTGCCCTCATCCGAGGTGAATGTGATCGAAAGTTCCGGCTTGTCCAGCCCGGTCTTGGCCGCGCCCTCGACGAAGCTGCTCGCGCGCGCCGCCGTAATCGCCGAGATCAGGTTGTCGACAGTGGACTGCTCGACGTCTTTTGCCGCCGGCGCTGTCTGCTTCCACTTCTCTTCGTCCTGGCCTTCCTTGTTCTTCGTTTTGGTCTTCTCGAATGTCGAGGTCTGGCCGCCGCGCGTCACCTCGAGGCGCGTCGCGTTGAAGGCGCGGCCGTCGAAGAGATCTTTCTGCCGATACTCGCCGGTGTCCTTGCTGGCATCGTCGGCCAGGGTCGACTCGATCGTGATGATCGCCGGCCGCGATTGATCCTTGGCGTAGACAACGCCTTCCCCGGCGCTCTTGCCGAGGAGGAGCGTGGCCTGTGAGGAGCCTGATCCGAGCTGAATTGTCGTGGCAGGCTTGTCGAGCCCGTATTCGCCCAGCGCTGCCGCCTGCGGCGCGACGATCGATTTGGTCTGGAGCGTTGTGAGGCGGCTGACGAGACCATCCACGGTCGTGAAATCCGCGCGTCCCTTCACGGGCAGAGCCATCTTCCACTCGCCATCGGCCTTGGTGAATTGCAGGACCCGTTTCGGTGTAGTGATCGAGAGGGTGTCGATCTTGTCGCGCTCGACTTTGAGGACGGTCTTGTCACGCAGATCGAAGGTGGTCTTGTTGAACGTCGCGTCGACGAAGCTGGGGATCAGGAACACGCGCTTTTGGTCGGCGATCCTTGCGTACAGTTCAGTCGCCGCGGGGGTCTTCCGGCCAATTTGGAGCCGCTGCTCCTTGCCCGCGGCCTTGAAGGTGACCTCGATGCGCGGCTGCGTCAGCCCGTACTCCCCGACGTCCTGCGGGTTGTCGTCGATGACCCGCTGGAGCTCGAGCGTGGAGAGGTTGCTCGTCAACCCCGACACCGCGGCGCCGTCGGCTGGCGCGGTTACGGGTTCGACGATTTGCCAGTCGGTGCCGGTCTTCTTGAGTGTCGTGCGCTCGCCGGACTCCGACTTGATGCTCATCTCGTCGATCTTGTCCGCCTCGACGGTAAAGACCTTCTCTTTCTTTTCCGCGTCCGACGGGTCGCGCTTCGACTCGACGAAATACAGATAGGCCCCGAGGCCGGCGGCCACGACAAACAGGAGGAGAAACGATCGGATGCCCCGCATCGTTAACGCCTCCGCCACCAGGTCTGAATGCCGGCGAGGAAGATCAGCCCGGGCAGAACCGCAATCGTGAACCAGAAGATCATCCGGTCCTGGCCGGCCGTCATCGTGATGCGACGATCCTCGGGGTTGCGCGGCCGCACCGAAATCAGATTCTCCTGCTGCGCCAGCCAGTTGACCATGTTGAGGAACATGTCCTGGTTGCCAGGGATTCCCGCGACCGAGTTAGCGGCGAAGTCGGAGTCGCCGACGACGACCAGCCGCGTCTCGGGCTTGTTCGGATTGGCATCAGGCCCGTCATCTTTCACGTCGGGCGCAGGAGGCGGGGTCGCTCCTTCGACCGGCGCACTGACCGCGACGGCGAGCGAAATTGGTCCCTGGATATCGCCCTGGTCGAAGTTCGGTTCGGCGCTGCCCTCAGTCGTCATCCGTTTGAGATCGCTTTCGGCCCAGCTGTTTCGGCCGCTCATGACAATCGACGTCGCTGTGCGTCCCGCCGGCGCCCCCTCGATCGGCTTGACCGAGCGGACATACGGATAGGCGGTCAGCAGTCGGAACGTGCTCGTGATCGCGTGAAAGGGATACTGAGCGGCCACCGGCACGTCAGCCTGAGTGCCGCGGAGCTGACTCATCGGATCGAGTACGGCATTAGTGCCAACGTCGACCGACCAATCCTTCAAGAGCGCGATCAGGTTGGTCATCGGCGGCGCATCTGCCTTCTGCGGCGGGTCAATGAGGACCATCAGCTTCCCGCCCTTCGCCAGGTACGCTTTGAGCTTGCCAACCTCGGGCTCGAGGAGATCAGACTTGGGGCCGGCGTCGACGACGACGGCGGCGTCGGCAGGAATGTCCTGCTGGAGCAGCACCAGTGGCTCGGTGACGAAGTTGTCCGCCTTCAGCGCTCCGACAATTCCACTGTACCCACCGCCGTCCGATCCCGCGATGTCACGCTCGCCGTGGCCGGTGACGAAATAGACCTTGGGCTGCTGGCCCTGGACGACTTTGATCAGCCCGTTGGTGAGGTCCTGTTCGGCATCCGAGGTGACGCGCTGCACGCGCCCGTCGTACTCGAGGACGATGGTTCCGAGGGCGTTCTCCTTGAGCCGCTCGGCCAAAGACGGGCGCTTCTCCGGATCGACGTATTCGACCTGCAGCTGCTTGGTCTGATACTGGTATTCCTCGAGGCGCGATCGAAATCGCTCGAAGTCGTCGGTCCGCGCGAAGACCGTCACCTTGACCGGTTTGGTCAGTCCTTGCAGGACCTTCTTGGTTTGATCCGACAGCGTGTACTGGCTCGCGGCGGTCAGGTCCCAGCGCTTGTTGTGGCGCTCGGCGAGGTAATTGATGGCGGCCAGGATGGCCAGAACGATGAGGACACTCGCGCCCGCGAGCGTGCCGTACCGCGCCTGCCTGCCTGAAAAGTCACGCGCGATCTCGCGCCATTGGCTCAGCACGTAGAGCAAGACGCAGACCAGGCCGGCGATGGAAAGGCCTCTCCACCATCCCCATTCGGGCCGCAGGTTCGACACCGCGACCGAGGCGAACACGAGTATGACGCCCAGCCATCCCAACAGTCCGAGAAGTCGTTTCAACATGATGTCGTTTTAGTTCGCTTATCCGCGCCAGCGTTCGGAGTCGACCGACTTGGCGGTCAGAAACAGTCCGAACGTGATGAAGCTCAGGTAGTAGACGATGTGTTTCGTGTCGATGATGCCCTTGGTGAAATCGTCGAGGTGCTCGGTAATCGACAGGAAGCCGACGATCACGCGTCCGGTCGGTCCGACCGAATCGGCAAACCAGTTGATGATCCAGAGCATCAGGAACACCGCGAAAGTCATCACTCCGGCGACGATTTGATTCTTGGTCAGGCTCGAGAGAAACAGCCCGACCGACAGGAAGCAGCCGCCGAGGAGGAGCAGTCCGAGATAGCCGGCAAGCACCGGCCTGAGCTCGGGGTTGCCCAGCCTGAACAGGATGGCGATATCGATCGCGGTGACGAGCAGCATCGCTCCAAACAGGCCCATCGCGCCCAAGAACTTGCCAACGATGATCTGGACGTCGGTGATCGGCGAGGTCAGTAGCAGCTCCATCGTCCCCGATCGTTTCTCTTCGGCGTAGGTCCGCATCGTGACGAGCGGCATGACGAAGAGAATGATGATGGCGACGTTGTGCAGCACGCCACGAATCAGGTACTCGTTGACGTTGATGTTTCCGCCGCCACCCATCGCCATGCGCTGGCTTTGATCGGCAAAGCCCGTCAAGTAGACGCGGAAGAACGCGCCGAAGAGCAACGCGAACAGCCCGACGAGGATGTAGCCCATCGGCGAGGCAAAGTACCCGCGCAGCTCCTTGCCCGCGATGGCCAGAATGTTACGAACGCTCGTCACGCGGCGCCTCCTGGAATACCTCTGCAGGTCCATCTGAATCGTCTGTCGCCGGGATTGCCGGAGCGGTGGGGTCTGACGCAGTTTCGTCGGTCGTCACCTGGAGGAAGACCTCCTCGAGGCTCATCCGCATCGGCCGAAGCTCCAGCAATCCCCACCCTTTATTGACGACGGTCTTCGCGAGTTCCCGGCGCACATCGGTCCCTCGCTCGCTCTCGACTTCGAAGCCGCCGCTTTCCGACTCGACCACGCGCGACACGCCGGGGATGGCGGCCAGCGCTGGGCCCGGCTCCGCGCCGGCTGCGTCAATCTGGATGAACATCGTTTCAGCGCCGGTCAGCCGCGCGGTCAGGTTCTCGGGCGTGTCGACGGCGACGACCCGGCCCTTGTTGATGATGACAACGCGTTGGCAGGTCTGGGCGACTTCAGGAAGGATGTGCGTGCTCAAGACGATCGTGTGGCTGCCGGCCAGGCTGCGAATGAGTTGGCGGGTCTCGATGATCTGCTTGGGGTCGAGGCCGGCGGTCGGTTCGTCGAGGATCAGGACCTCGGGATTGTGGATCAAAGCCTGCGCCAGGCCAACGCGCTGCTTGTATCCCTTGGACAGCTTCGAGCAATGCCGGTCAGCCATGTCGCTGACATGGGTCCGCTTCATCACGTCCGTCACCCGCGACTTGCGTTCACCCGGCGGGACGCCCTTGATGCGCGCGACGAAATCGAGGTACTCGCGTACCGTCATGTCTGGATAGAGCGGTGGGGATTCCGGCAAGTAGCCGGTGCGGCGCTTCGCGTCGAGCGGGTGCTCGAACACATCGAAGCCCGCGACCATGGCTTTTCCCTCCGACGCCGGCATGTAGCCGGTGAGAATGCGCATGGTTGTGGTCTTGCCAGCGCCGTTCGGACCGAGAAAGCCGAGAATCTCGCCTCGTTCTACCTTGAAACTGACATCGTCGACGGCGGTCACGCGACCGTACCGCTTCGAGACGTGTTGGACCTCAATCACAGATTGCTCCAGCGTAGGGGGACCGGGACCGTAGAGCTCGCCGCCCCGGTCGCCTTTCGTAACATGTAGTTAGAGAGACGATTACTGACCGATCCTTGGGATCCTATCGACACGCGGAAAAACGTGTCAAGAAGTGCGCTACAGTATATATGAGCATCTGTTCAGATATTCATATGTTGCGCACCCTAAAAAAACATCAGCCGTCGTCCCTTTCAGACTCCACGAGAGGGGTCCCGGTTGCAGAAGCGCCTTGCAGCGCGCCGCATCTCGGGGGAAGCGAGGCGCGGCGAGGCGTGCTGATGTCAGCTGGCGCGGTCGAGGCGCTGGCCGAGACGTTTCGCGTCCTCGGCGACCCGACGCGAGTCCGCATCCTCGACGCGCTGTCGGGTGGTGAGTTGTGCGTCTGCGACATCGCGTCGCTCGCAGGGATCAGCGAGTCGGCCGTCTCACATCAGCTGCGCCTCCTGCGCGGGATGCGGCTCGTCCGTCACCGCCGTTCCGGGCGGCTGGTCTTCTACGCGCTCGACGACCACCACATCATCGAGCTGCTGAGACAAGGGCTGACACACGTCGAGGAGTAGCGGTTCGAGCGACGTAACGAAAGCGACTATGGCCGACTGTCCTGTTTGCGAACTGCACGCCGAGTCGGTCTTCAGGATCGAGGGGATGGACTGTCATGAAGAGGTCGCCATCCTGGAGCACCGCCTGAAGACGCTCACCGGCCTCGAGATGTTCGATGCCGACGTGGTTGGGCAACGCCTGCGGATTCAGTACGACGCGGCGAAACTGACGACCTCCGGCATCGCCGAAGCGGTCGCGCAAACCGGGATGCGTGCCTGGCTGGAGCATGAAGAACCTCGTCCGGCGTCGTCGTCAATCTGGCGCGAGCGGCTGGTCCTCCTCTCGGGCGCCTTCCTCGCCTTCGGTCTGGTGACCCAGCTCTCGAGTGCGCCGACGGTCACATGGCTGTCCTCGTACGTCGTCGCTGTTGCGTTGGCCGGCAGCCAAACGGCGCGGCGCGCCTGGATGTCGATTCGGGCGGGGCATCTCGATATACACATGCTGATGATGGTGGCTGTTGCCGGGGCGATCGCCCTCGGCGAATGGGCCGAGGGCGCATCGGTCGTGTTTCTCTTCGCGCTGGCGCAGATGCTCGAAGCACGCGCGATGGAACGGGCCCGCGGCGCGATTCGTGCGCTGATGGATCTCGCACCGGCTGACGCGCTCGTCCGCCGGGCCGGTTCCGAGTCCATCGTCCCGGTCGACGAGATCGCCGTCGGCGATCTCGTGATCGTACGACCTGGCGAAAAGATTCCACTGGACGGGCTCGTCGACGCCGGCCAGAGCCACGTCAACCAGGCGCCGATCACCGGCGAATCGCTACCGGTCTTGAAAGAGCCGGGCGACGAAGTGTTCGGAGGAGCCATCAACGGTCGCGGCGCGCTCGAGGTGACCGTCACGCGCCTGCGCCGGGACTCGACCCTGGCCCGGATCATTCACCTGGTCGAGCGCGCTCAAGCGCAGCGCGCTCCAAGCCAGACGTTCGTCGATCGCTTCGCGCGCGTGTACACACCGATCGTGCTGGCGTTGGCGTGTGCCATCGCCCTGGTGCCGCCCCTTGTTCTTGGTGGGGGGGCAGGCGCCGACTGGAGCACGTGGATCTATCGCTCGCTCGTGCTGCTCGTCATCTCGTGCCCGTGCGCACTTGTCATCTCCACGCCGGTCTCGATTGTGTCGGCGCTGGCGGCAGCGGCGCGCAAGGGGGTGCTCATCAAGGGCGGCGCTCGTCTCGAGCAGCTGGCGGCCGTGCGCTGCATCGCGTTCGACAAGACCGGCACTCTGACAAGAGGACGCTTGCGCGTCACTGACGTCGTGCCGCTCAACGGCGCCGCGCCGATCGAGATCCTCACCCTCGCGGCTTCCCTCGAATCGCGATCCGAACACCCAATTGCACAAGCGATCGTCGCGCGAGCGATTGCCGACGATGTACCGCTGACCAGGGCTGATCGCGTCGAAGCGTTGCCCGGGCTCGGGGCCGAGGGACGGGTCGCTGGCCGCATGGTCGTGGTCGGCAGTCATCGTCTGGTCGCCGAGCGCGGGTGGGCCGGGACGGCAGTCGATGGCGCTGCACAAGCCCTCGCTGCCCTCGGGAAAAGTACCGTCGTGGTCGCCGCCGATGGCACGGCTATCGGCGTAATCGGTGTGGCTGATGAGATTCGAGCGAACGCGCGCGATACCGTGGGGATGCTGAGCGAGAACGGGATCGAGCACGTGGTGCTCCTGACGGGCGATCACGAGCTGGCGGCGCGTGCGCTTGCGGAGAACATCGGGATCTCAGATTACCGGGCGGCGCTATTACCGGAGCAGAAACTCGTCGCCGTCGAAGAACTCCGCGCGCGTTTTGGCGCTCTCGCGATGGTCGGAGATGGCATCAACGACGCGCCGGCGCTCGCCGCCGCGGACGTCGGGATTGCGATGGGGGTGGCTGGTACGGACGCCGCGCTCGAAACGGCCGACGTTGCGCTCATGGCCGATGAGCTGGCGAAGATTCCCTACGCTCTCCGGCTCAGCCGGGCCACCGTCCGCAACATTCGCGTCAATGTCGGGTTCTCGATCGTCCTGAAGGCGGCGTTCCTGGCGCTCGCGTTGACTGGCAACGCCACACTTTGGATGGCTGTCGTCGCCGACATGGGCGCGTCGCTCGTCGTGATCGGCAATGCGTTGAGGCTCTTGCGGGAGTAGAGAACTCTGAACCTTGAACCCTGAACCTGCCTAGGCTTTTCTATTCGAAAAAAAGTGCTGATCGACGAACTCGTCGACCTTGGCCTGATCGGCGGGGTCGACCTTTTCGAACTGCAGGCCCATGCCGACCCGGCGGTCGCTCCACGCGACGCGTGACTCGGCTTCGATGTCTCGTTTGGACCCTGGCAGACGGAAGCGCACGCGCATCTTGGCATCCTGCTGGAGCGGGCTCATCGTGCGGATTGCCAGCCCGCCCTTGCTGATGTTCAGCGTCAGCGCTGCGGCGATAGTGTTGCCGAAGCGATAGTTGATCGGTATCCCGAGGACGACGCGCGGACTGCCACGACGATTGAAGTTGTCGGGGAAGAGATGCGGCGCGAGCGACGGCAGGATGTGCTGGACGGCGCTGTACTCGTTGACGTAGCCGGAGACGCCAAGGGCCGCGAGGTCGCGAACCTCTTCCGCAGTCGCGATCGTGCCGCTGAAGACGAGAATCGGCAACTTGCCGCCGTCGAGCTTGCGAATCGACCGCACGAGGTCCACTCCACCAGCATGCGGCAGTCGAAGATCGAGGACAATCAGATCGATGCGCGCGAGATCGGCGCGCACTCGGGCGAGCAGCTCCACGGCGCTCTTGACGGTGAGCGCAGTGTGACCGGCGCCGAGCAGCGCCGTAGCGAAACGGTCGCGCACGAAGGCGGTGTCGTCGGCAACGATGACGGTCTTGTTGGTCGTCACAGCGCTAGCCGTCACGCTCGGAGGTATCGGTCGACGCGTTTCCAGGCGTTAGGCTCGTTGCAGAATCTATCAGGTTCTCGTTATAATTCGAAGCCTTACAGCGATTGGCAACGAGGCGTCGATCGCGTAAATTGAGGCGTGATCGCGTAGATCGACGAACATTGAGCTCGAACCTGTGCGCTGAGGAGTGTGAGGAGTTAGTATGGCCACCTGTCCCGAATGTGATGCCGAAATCGAGATCGACGAATTCGACGTCGACAAGGGCGACCTGATTAGTTGCCCCGAGTGCGGCTCCAATCTCGAAGTGACCACCACTTCTCCGGTCGAGCTCGAAGCAGTCGATGAAGACGACGACGACGATGACGACGAGGACGACGACGAAGTGGAGGATGACGACGCCGAACTCGACGACGAAGATGAGGTAGACGACGACGCGAACGGGGAGGACTGGGAAGAGTGAACCAGTCCCCGTCGGCGCTCGATCCTGCGGGCACTCGAGCCCTCGGCGGAAGTCAGCAGTCCAACGAAAAAGAAGCCGCCCTGCTCGACCTCCTGGCCGCTTGGCCAGCGGTCATCATCGCCTACAGCGGTGGAGTTGATAGCGCCTACCTCGCCTGGGCGGCGACACAGGTCCTCGGCCGCCAGGCACTCTGCATTACCGCCGACAGCCCCAGTTATCCCGAACGGCATCGCGCGCTCGCGCTGCGGATTGCTGCCGATTTCGCGTTTCACCACGAAATCATCCGCACCAACGAGATGGCGAGCCCGGATTACCGCGCGAATCCCGCGAACCGGTGCTATTTCTGCAAACACGAGCTCTATACGCACCTGTCTCAGATCGCGCGGGAGCGCGGCATCCCGACGATCGCCGACGGCAGCAATGCCGACGACCGCGGTGACTACCGTCCCGGCCGTCAGGCAGCCCGAGAGTTCAGTGTCGTCAGCCCCCTCGATGCTGTCGGTCTGACGAAAGCCGAGATTCGCGAGCTGTCGCACCGCGCCGGCCTGCCGACATGGGACGAGCCCGCTTCCGCCTGCCTGTCGTCCCGGATCCCGTATTTCAGCGAAGTGACGGAGAGCAAGCTGCGGATGATCGAGCAGGCTGAGGCCGTCCTGAGGCAGCTTGGCTTTCGAGTGTGCCGGGTCCGTCACCATGGCGAGGAGAATCCAATCGCGCGGCTCGAGATCGGCCGCGACGAGATGGCCCGCGCGCTCGAGCCGGAGGTCGCAGATGCCATCGACCTCGCGCTGCGCGAGCTCGGTTACCGGCATGTGACGGTCGATCTGCGTGGCTACCGCTTGGGCAGCCTCAACGACGCGCTGCGACTCCGCCCCGTCTGACTTGGCGCGCATTCTCGTTGGCCTGATCGCGGTTGTCTCGTTCGCGGCGCACCTGACCACGCTCCCCCCCACGCTCGAAGATTCCGACTCGGTCAATTTCGCGTTGGGTGTGCGCCACTTCGACGTCGCCCAGCATCAACCACACCCGCCCGGCTATCCGATCTTCATCGCTCTCGGAAAGCTCGGTACGTCCGCGCTCGCCCGGGCCGGCATCGCGAGCCCCGATGTGCGCGGCCTGGCAATCTGGAGCGCCTTGGCCGCTGGCGCGCTGCCGTTTTTCTTTTTCGCGTTCTTCCGGCGGCTCGGCGGCGACGTGCCAGGCGAAAGTGCCGATCGACGCGCTGCTATCGCGACCCTGCTCGTCGTCTGCAATCCGCTCTTCTGGTTCACCGCGACGCGGCCCCTGTCGGACATGGCCGGTCTCGCCGCCGCCTGGGCTGCGCTCGCCGCCCTGGGGTCAGATCTCGGTTTTCTCGCCCGACTAGAAAATCGAGATCTGACCCCGCGGTGGCTGGTGGTCGGAGCGTTTCTCGCGGGGCTGTCGATCGGGTTCCGGTCGCAGATGGCGATTCTGACGATGCCGCTGCTTCTCTGGGTGGTCCTGATGCGTCCGCGTGTCAGGATGGCCGCCGTCGCGGCCGCCATCGCCGGCGTTATCGCGTGGGCAGTACCGCTCATTTGGTTCAGCGGCGGCCCGCGGCGATATATTGCGGCGCTCGGCAGTCAGGCTGGCGAGGATTTTGCCGGTGTTGAGATGCTGTGGACGCATCCGACGCCGCGTGCCATCTTGACCGCCGTCCTCCAGACCTTCGTTCGCCCATGGGACTCGCCAACGCTCGCTGGCATCGTGCTGGCCTTCGCCGCCGCCGGCATCGTCGTCCTCCAGCGGCGGTCTCCGCGGGTGCTGGCCATCCTCGTGGTGACCTTCGGCCCCTATGCCGTGTTCCATCTGCTCTTCCAGGACACGCCGGCCATTCGTTACGCGTTGCCGCTCGTTCCTCTCGTGGCGTATCTCGCGGCGGTCGTGCTGACTGAAGCAGATTCACGTGTTGGCGGCATCGTGGCGTCCGGGTTGGCCGTCGCCAGTCTCACCTTCGTGGTGCCCGCTGCTGCGGCTTTTGGCAAGACGCCAAATCCGACGTTCGCTCTACTTTCCGAAATGCGCCTGGTCCAGGACCGCGGCGCCAGGCCACTCGTCGGCATGCACCGTCGTGTGTCGACCGAATCGAAGCGCGCCAGACTCTATGCCGGTGAGGTTCCTGGCAGGCTGTTGCCAGCGCCTCGGGACTACGAGTGGCTCGAACTGACTCGCGCGTGGCGCGAGGGTCACGACGGCGAGACGTGGTTTGTCGCCGATCCGCGCCGGACCGACCTTGCATTGATCGATCGTGACCACGCCAGGACCCGCCAGTATCGCTGGCCCTTCAACGCCGCCGTTTACGTCGGCGGCGCCAGGCCGGACGAACTCGACTGGCATGTCGTGACCGAGCCGGGATGGTTTCTCGAGCAGGGCTGGGCGCTGACGCCTGAGACGGCTGGGATCGCCGAACGGGACGGGTGGGGGCCGCACCGCAAACCGAGCATCGGCTGGGTGCGCCGTCGCTCCACGGAATTGCTGATGATGATTGGCGGTCGCCAACTTGGCGGCGATCCGCCGGTCAACCTTCACGTGAATCTGGATGAGCGTCCAGTCACGACGCTGGTGATACGCCCCGGCTATTTCCTCGATTTTGTGAACGTTCCCCCGGCGGCGCTGGCGGGCAAGGGCAGGTACGCGAAGTTGACGGTGAGCGCGACGGTGCAGGGTGGTGGCGCGGTGCCACCGGTCGCGATCGAGCAGTTCAACCTCCAGCCGCCCGACCGGGTGCAATACGGCTTCGACCAGGGGTGGTACGAGCCGGAATACAACCCGCAAAGCGGTCGATCGTGGCGCTGGATGAGCGAGCGAGCCGTCGTCAGGGTACATCCCGCAGGCAGGGCGGTCGTGCTTCGACTCGCCGGCGAGTCGCCGCTTCGCTACTTCGACGAGCCGCCGCGAATCAAGATCAACGTCGGCGACCGTGTGGTCGCCGAGCTGACTCCTTCCGCGGACTTCATTGCCGAGGTATCTATCCCCGTCGACGCCCTCACGGGGGCCGACGGCCGGATCGTGCTCACCTCGGACCGCAGCTTCGTTGCGGGCGAGAAAGAGGGCACCGCCGACCGGCGCAAGCTGGCGATCCGAGTGTATTCGCTGAGCGTCGAGGCGGGGAGTCGCTAGACCCGACTCAGTCCGGCTTTCTTGCCAACGCCAGCAGCGAGCTGCCAAGCGGCATGTTGACCGCCTTCAGCGCCGCGGCTTCGACGGCGAGCGCCCCGGAGAGGGCGGCATTGAGCGGTTTTGCCGGGACCGTCATCTCGGCGGTTGACTCCTGGTGCCCAGCGAGGCGCTGAGCGAAGCGGACGCCGGCAACGATGGGCAGAAGTGTGAAATTCGTGTAACTGATGCGCAATACCGTGAAACCGGTCTTCATCAAGTGGTCGCGCAGCTCGTCGCGATGATACCGGCGGACCTCCCCGCCAAGGACGGAATGGTTGCCGCGCAAAAAATTTAGGGCCGCGACGTTGATGATGATCTGTCCTCCGGGCCGCAACACCCGATACATCTCATTGAGCGCGTCCCGCTCCATCTCGTCGTCGAACGCGTAGAGGACGTCGAACGAGGTGACGAGGTCGAACTGGCCGGCCGGGAACGGCAGTCGGGTGGCGGATGCACGTGCCACCTGGACCTCTCCGCGGCGGCGCGCGTAGGCGAGACCACTCCAGGTGATATCGATGCCGCAGGTGCGGCCGTAGCGGCGGAGCATCGTCAGGTTGTTGCCGGTGCCGCAACCGCAGTCGAGGATGAGTGGATCCTGTCGGTCGGCGGTCGCGCGTTCGAGCAAGGGGCCGACGAAACGGCGAAACCCGCGGAACCAGAAATGGTCACGCTCGGCGCGGGCCGTGGCTTCGAGCAATCGGTCCATGAATGTGTGTGTGCGAGAAGAAATCGAGTGTGCGTGCCCGTAGGACGGTCAGTGACATCTTACTCCGAGGAGAGACGACGGTGATGATTCTCAGCGTTCGAACTGCTGCCACGGCGGTGCTCGTCTGCGCGCTCGCGGTCAGCGCGTGCGGCAAGAAGGCACCCGAAGTGAAACCCATGCCGCCGCCTCCGCCACCCGCGGAGAAGCCCACGACACCACCTCCGCCGCCATCGCCGACGCCGCCGCCGCCCCCGGTCACCGCGCCTGACAAGCCGCTGACAGAGGACGAGATCTTCGCCAAGGCGACTCCAGATGACCTCACCAAGAGCGGCGTGCTGAAGCCGGTCTACTTCGATTACGACTCAATCGTCCTGACCGAAGCCGCCCGCGGCATCCTGCAGAAGGATGTCGAGTATTTGAAGAAACGGCCGAGCACGAAGGTCATGGTTGAGGGCCACGCCGACTCGCGTGGAACAAACGAGTACAACCTCGCCCTGACCGAGCGCCGCGCCGCGGCAGTGAAAGCGTATCTGGTCAGCCTCGGCGTGGCGGCGGATCGTGTGACCACCGTGGCCAAGGGTGAGGAACAGCCATTCTGCAGGGAAGAAACCGAAGCCTGCTGGCAGCAGAACCGCGTCGGCTATTTCGTGTTCACCGCGAAGTAGTCAAAAACGGCTCAAGGCTCAAGGCTCAAGGCTCAAGGCTCAAGGCCCAGGGCTCAAGCAAAACCCTTCGAGTGTTCTCTCGAAGATCTTGCCTGAGCCTTGAGCCCTAAGCCCTGAGCCGTCGCCCCGGGTTCAGGGCCGCAGGGAACGAGCAATTTCCTCTGCGGCCCGTCGCGCGTTGGGGGCAGCGATGATCGGTCTCCCGACGACGATGTAGTTGGCGCCGGCGGCGATGGCTTCGGCCGGCCCCAGCGTTCGCTCTTGATCGTCCTTTTTCGCGGCCGTTCCGGCCGCCACGTCGGCGGCCGCTCCGCCACGAATACCCGGTGTCACGATCGTGAAATCCGGTCCGCAACGTTTCCGAATCAACGGCGTCTCGAGAGGTGAGGCCACGACACCGTCGAGGCCGGCCGCCTGCGAGAGATCGGCAAGCCGCAGCACCTGATCGAGGACCGGCGTGTGGACGCCGGTTTCCTCGAGCATGGCTTCGTTCATGCTGGTGAGCACGGTCACCGCGATCACGAGCGGCGGATCGCGCCGCTCGTGCGCGGCGGTCTCGCGCGCCGCATCGCGCGCCGCCTGCATCATCCGCGTGCCGCCCGAGGCGTGCACGTTGACCATCCACACGCCGAGCGACGTCGCGGCCGCGACCGCGGTCGCCACCGTGTTGGGAATGTCGTGAAACTTCAGGTCGAGGAAAACGCGGGTGCCGTTGGCCGCGAGCGTGCGGACGATATCTGGCCCTTCTGTGGTGAAAAGACGGCTGCCGACTTTGAAGGCGCCGGCGACGTCGCGGAGGTTGTTCCCGAGTGCCAGCGCCGCAACGCCGTCCTGCACGTCCAGGGCGACTACGAGCTGATCCATGCCTGTTCCCGCCGCGCCAGATCGAGGCTGCCCGTCAGATCGGCGAGGCGCGTGAGTCCCTGCCGTTCCATGTAGGCGGTCAGTCCCTCGACGAGCGAGCGCCAGATGAATGGGTCGACGAAGTTGGCCGTGCCGACCTGGACGGCGGTCGCGCCGGCAATCATGAACTCGAGGACATCGGCGGCGGTGTTGATACCGCCCATGCCGATGATCGGCAGCTTCACCGCCCGCCGGCACTCGTAGACCATTCGCACCGCAATCGGCCGGATGGCCGGGCCGCTCAGCCCGCCGACAATGTTCGACAGCTTTGGGCGCCTGGTTTCGACGTCGATCGCCATCGCGAGAAATGTGTTCACAAGGGACACGGCATCCGCGCCGGCCTCTTCCGCGGCGCGCGCGAACGACGCGACGTCGGTCACGTTCGGGGTGAGTTTCGGGATCACCGGCAGGCGGGTGACCTTGCGGACCGCGCTGACGACGCTATGAGTGCCGGTCAGACTGCAGCCGAACGTGATGCCGCCTTCCTTGATGTTGGGGCACGAAATGTTGAGCTCGAGGGCGGCAACACCCTCGGCATCACTCAGGATTCGCGCGAGCTCGACGTACTCATCGATGGTCGTCCCGCAGATGTTGACGAAGACAATGGCGCGACGATCGCGCAACTCGGGCAGCTTCTCGCGCACGAAACGGTGGACGCCGATGCCCTGCAGACCGATCGCGTTGAGCATCCCCGATGGCGTCTCGACGATACGCGGCGGTGGATGTCCCTGGCGTTCGGCGAGGAACAACCCCTTGACCGCCACCCCGCCGAGCGTCGAGAGGTCGACGATATCGCTGTACTCGACGCCGTAGCCGAAACACCCGCTCGCCGCGATCAGCGGGTTCGGCAGTCGAAGCGATCCGATTGAAACCGACAGGTCCATCGTCAATGCGCCAATGCTTCCCAAACGATACGCTCGGCGTCGAAGACCGGGCCTTCGAGGCAGGAACGAA
This sequence comes from uncultured Acidobacteriota bacterium, assembly GCA_963773005.1. Lineage (GTDB taxonomy): Bacteria > Acidobacteriota > Vicinamibacteria > Vicinamibacterales > 2-12-FULL-66-21 > DATBJJ01. The sequence goes on along the minus strand of CAVYZR010000001.1, from coordinate 1,004,488 downwards.
CAAAGTGTGGTGGCGCGCCGACCTGTCGCGTCAGAACGACGCAGCTGTAGCAACCACCAAGGGCGCAACCCATGACCTGCTCCAGCGAGACATCGCAGGGCTGGCCGTGGAATTCCGCGATGGTCGCGACCGCGCGCATCATCGGCGTCGGTCCGCAGACGTAGAGCTTCACCCGGCCGCCCGGCCGCAGCGCCGCGAGCGCATCGTTCAGCGGGCCGGTGATGAAGCCCTTGGCGCCGAGGCTGCCGTCCTCTGTCGAGGCGACAATGCGAACGCCAAGGCGCTCGAACGCATCAATGTAGTAAAGGTCGCACGCGCGTCGCGCCCCATAGAAAAGCGTTGCCGGTGTTCCACGGCGCGCGAGCGCGTCGGCGAGCGTCAAGAATGGCGCCAGGCCCACGCCTCCTGCCACCATCCACGCCTGAACCGGCGCTTCGACCGGCTCGAACGGCCGGCCCAAAGGCCCGAGGCACGAGAGCCGGGCGCCCGGTTCGGCGTCGTAGATCAAACGCGTGCCGACTCCGATGCGCTTGTTGAGGATCGACAGCCCCAGTGGATGTCCGTTGCTATCGCGAAGAATTTCGAAGATGGAAAACGGTCGACGCAGCAGCGGATCGGTCGTTCGCGAGGGTTTGACCATCACGAACTGACCCGGGCGCACGAGCCCGGCGATCTCCGCCGCGTCAAGTGCAAGGACGCTGTAGTCGTCGGACAGGCGCGTGTTCGACAGGACCGCCGCATCGATATCGCAGGGCACACCCGAAGTATACACTTCGGGTGATGCGGTTCCTCCGGATGCTGACCAACTCGCTGCTCGCAGGCGCGCTTGGTGCGGCATTCCTCACCATCATCGTCCTCCAGCTCAATCCGAGCGTGCCGCTCGTGTCGGGGACAACGTGGCGTTTGTTTGTCACGCTCGCGCTCTTTTATGGGGTTCACCTGGCAGTGCTTTTCTACCTGCTGATGGTTGGTGGCGAGTTCATCGGCGTGTACGCGCTCTCGCCCGGGTGGGTGAGCGTTCGCGTGCTCGCGTGGCTCGCGGCTGCATCGGCGGCGGGTGCGGCCGTATTGATGTGGCTGAACGTCAGCGGATTCTCGGTGGCGCTCGACGAAACCGCGGCCCGGCGGATGACCGCCGGTGCGGCCGCGACGGCAGCGACCGCCATCGTGCTCCTGGGCCTCGCGGGCGCGCACTACTCGTTCGGACGGCGGGGGAGTCGTGTTGGCGCCGGGTTGCTGGCGATTGCGGTATTCGGGTCGCTGGCGCTGCCGGTCGCTGCCCGCGGGCCCGCCGTCGCCGAGCTCGATGGATCGCTCGCGATGACGATGGCGGACCGCGCTACGCCGGTGTCAGGCCCGCGGATCGTCATGCTCCTGCTCGACGGCGCGTCTCTCGAATACATCTGGCCGGGCGTGGCTGGCGGTCGGCTCCCGAACTTCGCGCGAATCCTCGAGACTGGGGCGTCGATGGATCTGGCGACGGTCCGGCCTACCGGCCCCGATCCCGTGTGGGGTGCAGTCGCCACCGGGATGTACCCCGCCAAAAACGGCGTGCGGTCGCCATCTGTCTACTACGTGCGCAACGACACGCGTCCGCTTTCCCTCTTGCCGGACCATTGCTTCTCGCACGTGCTCGTGCATCTCGGGCTTCTGCGCCGCGAACCGAATACCTCGCGATCGCTCCGCGCCCGGCCCCTCTGGAGCATTCTGGCCGACGCCGGCATTACCGCCGGCGTCGTGCGCTGGCCGCTGACCTTTCCGGCACAGCAGGTTCACGGTTTCGTGGTGAGCGACCGTTTCCATCAACTCCTGGGATCGTTCCAGGAGTTCGACCAGAGTGCGGCGTATCCGCCCGATGTGCTGCCGGTGGCCCGCAGCGCGTTTGCCGACGCAGGACCAACACCCGACTGGCTGCCGTCGACGGTGACCGACACCGGTTCGCTCTCGCCGGAGGCGTCCGCTGGCTTGCGCGACCAGTTCTACAGTCGTGCCATCCACGATTTGCGAGCGCAATGGCCAGTGCAGTTGTCGGCAGTGCGATACCAGGGACTCGACACCGTCGGCCACTACAACTTGCGGTACACGGAACCTCGGGACCCTGCTGGCGCCAGCGAAGATGAACGTCGCCGTCGCCTCCAGGTGATCGATCGGTACTACGGCTACATCGACAGCGAGATCGGCGCGGCCATGTCTGAATTGCTGCCCGGGGATCTGCTGCTGGTCGTTTCGGGTTTCGGCATGCAACCGCCGAATGCCGTCAAGCGCCTGCTCGGCCGCTTGATTGGCGATCCGATGAGCGGCACGCATGAACGCGCGCCCGACGGCTTTCTGCTCGCGTATGGGACTACGGTCGAGCCGGGCCGGCACCAGCGCGGATCGATTGTCGATGTCGCGCCGACCGTCCTCTATTTCCTGGGCCTTCCTGTCGGCCGTGACATGGACGGATACGCGCGCGCGGACTTGTTCCGGAGCACGTTCACCGCCGAACGGCCGATTGCGTTCGTGCCGACACATAATCGGTGAACTGACTGACTGACTGACTGACAGTCTTCAGTCGGGAGTCGGGAGTCGGGAGTCACAATCGTCAGTCTGAGTCGTCACTCGCAGTCATCAGTCGCAGTCATCAGTCGCAGTCATCAGTCCAAGTCGTCAGTCGCCAGTTGGATTGTCGACTCGGCCTGTCGACTCGACTGACGACCGGGACTGCCGAGTCGGACTGACGACTCAGATTGACGACTGTGACTCCCGACTCCCGACCCCCGACTCCCGACTGTGTCAGTCGACAGTCGTCGTGCTACACTGTGTCCGCTCTTTAAGTGCGTCCCTGTGAGGTCGCCAAGAGGTGCCACGTTTGAATACTCCGCCCACGCCTTCAACTGTCCGTTCGGCCTCTGCACGATTCCGCTCCACACGTTTCCGGATCTACCGCCGGAGGTCCAGATGCCGCAGGTAATGGACGCGGATCGGATGTCGCGCGCGTTGACGCGGATCGCCCACGAGATTCTCGAGCGGAACCGCGGGCTCGACGAGCTGGCACTCGTCGGCATCCGGACGCGCGGCGTGCCGATCGCCCGGCGGCTGGCGCGGGCCCTCAAGGAAATCAACGGCGACGAGGTGCCGACCGGCGCGCTCGACATCACGCTCTATCGCGATGACCTGATGCGCCATCCGGTCGGGCCGCAGCCCCTCGTCCGGCGCACCGAAATCCCGTTTTCGATCGACGATCGAAAAATCATGCTCGTCGACGACGTGCTGTACACCGGCCGGACGATCCGCGCCGCACTCGACGCGCTGATCGATTTTGGGCGTCCTCGCGTCATCCAGCTGATCGCGCTGGTCGACCGCGGGCATCGCGAGCTGCCGATCAAGGCCGACTACGTGGGGAAGAACCTGCCGACGTCGCTCAAGCAGAGCGTCCAGGTCCGCCTCCTGGAGATTGACGGAACCGACGAGATCGTCATCGAGGGTGAGCCATGACTACGCGAACCGCGGATCGACCGGACATTTCCGAGCCGGACCTCGTCCCGGAACCGGCCGCGGCGGCGCTGAAGTCGCGCCACCTGCTGGGGATCGCGGGTCTCGGCGCCGACGAGATCACGCTCGTCCTGGACACCGCCGAGGCGATGAAAGAGATCGGCGGCCGCGCCATCAAAAAGGTGCCGACGCTCCGCGGCCGCACGGTCGTCAATCTTTTCTTCGAGCCGAGCACGCGCACGCGGACCTCGTTCGAAATCGCAGAAAAGCGTTTGAGCGCCGACACACTCAGCATCGCGACGGCGACCTCGAGCGTGACCAAAGGCGAAACCCTCGTCGACACGGTCCGAAATCTCGAGGCGATGTCACCCGACATGATCGTCATGCGCCACGCGTCGTCAGGCGCGCCAGAGCTGCTGGCGCGGATCTGCCGCTCGGCGATCATCAACGCCGGCGACGGCATGCACGAGCATCCGACGCAGGCGCTCCTCGATGCCTTCACCATCAGGGCGCACAAGGGACGGCTCGCGGGCCTCAAAGTCGCGATTGTCGGCGACCTGCTCCACAGCCGCGTGTTTCGTTCGAACGTCCTCCTGCTCAAGACGATGGGCGCCGACGTCTGGGCCTGCGGCCCGGCGACGCTGATTCCGCCAGGCCTCGAGCGGCTCGGCGTGCAGCCGACCACGTCGGTCGACGAGGCGGTGACCGACGCCGACGTCGTGATGCTGCTGCGCATCCAGCACGAACGCATGGAGAGCCATTTCATCCCGTCGGTGCGCGAATACTTCACGCTCTTTGGCATGACCCCCGAGCGCGTCCGCCTCGCGCGAGAGGACGCCATCATCATGCATCCCGGGCCGATGAATCGCGGCGTTGAGATCGATTCCGCGGTGGCCGACGGTCCGCACTCGGTCATTCTCGAGCAGGTCTCGAACGGCGTGGCCGTGCGGATGGCCGTGCTCTATCTGCTGTCAGGAAGAGAAGGACGCGACGACGAGTCGCTCGGGGAGGGCCGGTAGGCCACGATGAACTTACTGTTGAAGAACGGGCGGGTGGTCGATCCCGCGAGCGGCCGTGACGGCGAATTCGATGTGTTGATCGAAGACGGCGTGATCCGGCGCGTCGGCAAGAACCTTCCTGTCAATGGCGCCGAGGTGTTCGAGGTCGCGCGCGGTTGGGTGGTCACGCCGGGGCTGATCGATATTCACGTGCACCTGCGCGAGCCTGGTCAGGAACACAAGGAGACCGTCGCCACCGGCGCGGCTTCGGCCGTCGCCGGCGGAATCACCGCCGTCGCCTGCATGCCGAACACCGAGCCGGTCAACGACCACGCCGGCATCACCGAGTTCATCCTCAAGAAAGCCGCCGAAGCGAAACTGGCGCGCGTCTATCCGATCGGCGCAGTGTCGCTCGGCTCGAAGGGGGAGCAGCTCGCCGAGCTCGGCGAGCAGAAGGCTGCCGGCTGCGTGGCGTTCACCGACGATGGCCGTCCCGTGGCCACGGCGCTTCTGATGCGCCGTGCGCTCGAGTACGCCGGCATGCTCGGTGTGCCCATCGTCAACCATTGCGAAGACCCTTCGCTCAAGGGAGACGGCGTCGCGCACGAGGGTTACCATGCCTCGGCGCTCGGGCTGCGCGGGATTCCTGGCGTCGCCGAATCGCTGATGGTGGAGCGCGACGTGTCGCTGGCTGAGTTGACCGGCGGCCACGTGCACATCGCGCATATGAGCGCGCGGCAGTCGCTCCGAGCCGTGCGGGCGGGCAAGGAACGCGGCGTCCACGTCACCTGCGAGGTCGCCCCGCACCATTTCACGCTGACTGACGCGGCGCTCGAGGGCCCCCCGAAATACGACACGAACCTCAAAATGAACCCACCCCTCCGCGAGGACGCGGACCGCGACGCCATGCTCGAGGGTATCGCTGACGGCAGCGTCGACGTGATTGCCACCGACCACGCCCCGCATCACGCCGACGAGAAAATGCTCGAATTCGACCGCGCGCCCTTCGGCATCGTGGGGCTCGAAACGGCAGTGCCGATCGTTTGCGATCGGCTGTTGCACCCCGGAAAGATCTCCTGGAGCCGATTCGTCGAGCTCCTCTCGGTCAATCCTGCCAGGGTCTTTCGATTGCCCGGCGGGTCGCTGGCCGAGGGCGCCGCCGCCGACATCACGGTGATTGCCCCGGACGCGCGGGTCACGATCAGCGCGGCCGCGCTGCGGTCGAAGTCCAAGAACACCCCGTTTGACGGCTGGGAGCTGCGCGGCGCCATCGTGGCGACGCTCGTCGGGGGTCGCGTCGTCTACCGCAACACCGCGTTCTGATTCGGAGAACCACGGGCAAATGATGGTCAATCGTCTCGAAGACCTGCGGGATCAGGCACTCAAGAAGCTTCAGACCTTCGAGGTGCTCATGACCGACGGGCATTTCGACTACCACAACGGATTCCACGGTCGTGTCTACCTGAATCCCCACCAGCTGCTGCAGCATCCATCGACGATTTGGCGCCTGGCGCAGGATCTGCTCGACACGCTGCCGCAGCCCCTTATCGAACAGACCGACATTGTTGCCGGACCAGCCACCGGCGGCGCGCTCGTCGCGCATACGCTGGCGGGGCTGATCGATGGGCGTCGTGCCTTGAGCCATCCGGCCTGCAGCTTTGCCCCCTTCACGCCGGGTGAGGGCAAGTTCACGCTGCGGAGCTTCTATGCGCACGTGATGCGAGGCAAACGCGTGCTGCTGGCCGACGACGTGCGGAATACCGGGAAGACGTTTCAACGCTGCGCGAAGCTTGTCGCAGAGGCCGGAGGCACGGTGCTCGCAACCGTCGAAATCTGCGATCGGATGGAAGCGATCGTCGACCTCGACGTTCCTAACTACGCTCTCGTCGAGTACCGCGCTCCAGAGAACTATCGCGAGGCCGAGTGCCCGATGTGCGCGGCTGGTGAGCCGGTGACGGAATTCTAGGCTCAGGGCTCAAGGCTCAGGGCTCATGGAAGAGCCTTGAACTCTCAGTCGCGCGGCTAAGATCTGGAAGCTTTCCTTGAGCCCTGAGCCATGAGCCCCGAGCCTTCTCTCGCCTCCTCACTCGACGCGCTCTATCGCGACTACAACCGCGAGGAATCGGCGAGCGATCCCGTCCACCGCGTCCGGCCGTTCCCGGACCCTCGCGATCGGGAAGTGGCGGGTTTTTGCGCGGCGGCGCTCGCCTTCGGTCGGGTCGCGAGCGTGTTGAACACGATCGACACTTTGTTCGCGATTCTGGGTCCTCGGCCGGCAGACTACGTCAGACGGTTCGATCCGGCCGGCCGTCATCCTGAACTGCGAGCGATGGTCCATCGATGGACTCGAGGCGTCGACATCGCCGCCCTCCTCTGGCTGTTGCGGCAGATGCTCGAGCAATCCGGGTCGATCGAGGCTTTTTTCCTCGAAGGCGATTCCGCAGCAACCCCTGATGTCGGTGCGGCGCTCGACAGCTTCTCGACGAGGGCGCTCGCGCTCGACATCCGGCGCGCCTACGGCCGCGTGCCGAAACGTCCGGGGGTGTGCTATTTCTTCCCGCGTCCCTCCGCGGGCAGCGCCTGCAAGCGTCTGAACCTGTTCCTCCGCTGGATGGTGCGCCACGACGAGGTCGACCTGGGTGTCTGGACGCGACTCTCGCCAGCGCGACTCGTTGTGCCGCTCGACACGCACGTCATCCGGTTGGGCCGCTGCCTGAGGCTGACGCAGTACGTCAGCCCTGGCTGGCGGATGGCATCCGACATCACTCACTCACTCCGCGACCTCGACGCGACGGATCCGGTGCGGTTCGATTATTCGATCTGTCACGTCGGCATGATGAACGCCTGCGGCTTCGGCCGGAAGCAGGGAGATTTGCAATGTCCGCTCAAAGGGCTATGCCATCCACGACCGCGTCGGGCGCGACGTTCCGGCTGATCGCGGCGCTGATCCTCGGGGTCGTGCTCGGGGCCGCCGGCGCATTCCTGCTGACCGCGCGGACAACGGAACCGGCGCGCCGCCGCGTGATGGCCCGGATCTACTCCCCCGACAAGTCACGAGTGGCAGTGGCGCTCGAGGCGCCATGCGCGGAGGGCTTCTGCCAGGAACTGCGGCTCGGCACTTCTCAGGACGCGAGTCAGGTGGTCTCGTCGCTCACCAACAGAACGTGCGGCGAGATTGCCTGGACACCCGACGGCAAGAGAGTGGCGTTCGTGATCGACGGCTCAGAGATGGCGGTGTACGACGTGCAGACCGCCAAACTCGCGGGAACCGTCCGGCTCCTGACATCGGAGGCGGCGCTGACCCGCATCGCGCGGGGCGTGACGTTCTCCGAGAACGGCCGCGCTGCGACGTTCGATGACTGCCCACGGACGCAGTCAGGCTGTCGTGCTGGCGTGGTGGGAGTGCCACAGTGAATAGAAGACAGAAGACAGAACGCTTTTTTCCTAGCTCCTAGCTCCTAGCTCCTAGCTCCTGTCTTCTGTCTCCTGATCTTCCACATGCGGGCTCAGCGCGACGCGCTGGTAGACGCGTAACGTCTCCTTCAGCATACGCTCGGCGCTGAACAGCTGTCCGGCGCGTGCGCGCCCGGCCTTTCCCATCCGTTCGCGAAGCGCGGGGTCTTTCAAGAGGCGCACGATGGCGTCAGCCAGCGCCGCGTCGTTCCTTGCGGGAACGAGGATGCCGGTGTCGCCGTCGACCACGACTTCCGGGATGCCACCGGTCGCGGTCGCCACGATCGGCTTCCCGGCGGCCATCGCATCGAGGAGCGACGTGCCCAGGCCCTCAGTGATAGAGCTCATCGCGAAAATGTCGAACGCCTTGTGGAGCGAGAGCACGTCGGGCCGGAAACCGGCGAGCAGGACGTGTTTCTCCAGGCGATGTTCCCGAATCTGCCGCTCGAGCGCCGCGCGCAGCTCGCCCTCGCCGGCGATGACGAAGCGCGCGTCGGGCACTTTGCGGACGACGAGCGCTGCCGCTTCGATGAGGTGCCGCTGTCCCTTGTGCGGGACGAGCGCCGCGACGTTCCCGACGATCGGCGCCTGATGTGGCAGAAACAGCTGTTCGTGAAGATTGGCGGGCGGGGCCATCGAGATGCGCTCGAGGTCGATGCCCTCGTGCACGGTGACCGTTCGCGCCGCCGGCACGCCATCGGCGACCAGCATCGCCCGAATCGCTTCAGAGGCGCAGATGAAGCAATCCACTTGTCGATACTTCCATCGCGAGAGCGCGCCGTTGCGCAGGTGAAAGTCGACCCGCCGCGAGGCGATGAGCGGCGGTTTGGCGAGTTGGGTGCTCATCGACAACGCCAGCCCGGCCATCGCGACGCCGTGCGGGTCGTGGGCGTGGACCACGTCAGGCTTGAGCGTCTTGAGCAGGCGCGACAAACGCCAGGCCGCGCCGAGATCCATTTCGGTCTTGGGTGCTAGCGGGATGAGGTCCAGACCTTCCTGCGCGCGCTGCCGCAGCTCGCCGCCGGGATGCGCGACGAGCATCGTCCGATGACCGAGGCCGCGCAGGCCTAGCACGGTCACGAGGACCTGGTTCTGACCACCACGCCACGTGCGCGCCGTGTCGATGTGGAGAGAAAACATCTAGCGACGCTCCGCCTGAGGCCGTGCAAGAGGCTCCGCCTCGCTAGGTGGCATTGCTTGATCACGGTCTTGACCCCGCGAAACTTGACTCATTTGTACAAGTTCTGAGGGCTCAAGACCTCTAGTGCGGTCGGGAGTCGGATTCCGACAGCGCACCACCCTCGACATTCGGCGTCCGGGCGAACTTCGGTCGCCGACGCGAGTTGCTGGTGCCAGGCGTATCGTCGGGACCGAGCGATCGATATCCGCGCTGCAGCTCCCAGAGCTTCAAGACTTTCAGGAAGACGTAGTAGGAGTTGAGGATCGAAATCAGGAAGCCCGCGGCACCGTCGCGAAAGCCGCGGCGAGCGACGTAGTTCCGCAGGAACGCCACGGGAGGATGCACGGCAAACTCGATGGCGTTGGTCCGGCGTCCCTCGGCAAACCACTCCTCGGCGGCGAGCGTCGTGTAGTGATCGATGCTCGTGACGTGATCCGAGATGTCCCGGTAGGGGTAATGCTGGAGATCGTGCTGAAGCTGTCCCGGCCGGCCGTAGGTCAGTTCCACCGATTCGTGGACCCGCTTGCCGTTGAAGCGCCCCACGCGCCGGTTGTAGAGCCGCAACTGATAATCGGGATACCAGTCGGTGCCGCGAATCCAGCGCCCCAGGTAGAAGGAGATGCGCGGCATGCGGTAGCCGCCGTGCACTGACCCCTCCCGCATGATTCGCTGAATCTCGACGGCGAGCTCGGGTGGCACGCGCTCGTCAGCGTCGAGCGCGAGGATCCAGTCGTTCGAGGCGATCTCGGCGGCGTAGTTGCGCTGCGCGCTGTAGCCGGCCCAGTCGTGGATGACGATCCGTGCGTTGTACTTCTCGGCGAGAGCGACGGTTTCATCCGCGCTATGAGAGTCGACGACAACGATTTCGTCGGCCCACCTGACGGATTCGAGGGCGCCCTCAATGTTGGCGGCCTCGTTCCTGGTGATGACCGTGACGGTCAGCTTCACACGGGGAGTGTACAGCTACCAGCGACCAGCTGCCAGCCTCCAGCGGCCGAAGACGTTCTTCGTCGCTGGAAGCTGGGGGCTGGCAGCCGGAAGCGCTGGTTAGAATCCCCCTCCCGGCGGCACAACCTGCACGGCCTCGAAGTTAATCAGCGCGCGGTTGTAGGCAATGATCGCGGACAGCTCGTTGTTCAGCTGAGTCGTCAGATCGCGCTGCGCCTGGATGACGAGAAACGTGTCTGACAGGCCAACGGCCAGCCGCTTCTCGTACGCCTGCAGGTTCTGTTCGGCGAGCTCGCGGGCTTTCTTCGTGGTTTCCACCCGCTTGAGCGCCGTCGTTACTTGCCGCGCAGCATCGCGTACCTGCGCGACGACGATCGTCTCGAGGTCGCGAAGGTTCGTCGTCTGCTGGTCACGCTGGAGCCGCGCCTGCGCGAGGCCGGCGTCCGCGGCGCTCGTGCCAATCGGGTAGCTCAACGCGAAGGCGACACTCCACGTCCTGAAGTCGTTGCCGAAGACGTCGCTCAGCGAGTCGCCGAAGCTCCGCTGCGACTGCCCGATGATTGGCGGCGGGAACACGCCGGCTGCGCGATCGAAAGCGAACTGGGTGCCGGCGACGCCCTGGACGTTGTACGAGCCGATGACATCGAGCGCGGGGAGCTTCTGGTTGCGCAGGTACTTCATGCTGATGTCGGTCTGGTCGAGCTGCTTGCGGTTCTGAGCCAGATCGGTCCGGTTCTCGAGAGCGTTTTTGATCGCGGCGTCGAGGTCGAGCGGCTGCGGGGCCAGGGTCGGTCGCTCGGCCGGTTCCAGCTTGGTGGTCCAGAAATCGGGCTGCGACGGGTTCATGATGAGGACGCGCAGGTTGTCCTCGGCGGTCTGAATCTGGCCCTCAGCGACGATCACCTGTTCTTCGGTTCGTGCGACTTCGGCCTCAGCCTGCACGATGTCGATCGGCGCGATCGTGCCGAGCTCCACTTTCTTCTGGTTGTTCCTCAGCGAAGTCTGCGCCAGCTCATACGACTTCTGCGCAACCTCCAGCGAGCCGATCGCGTTGACCAGGTTGAAATAGGAGTTGCGGACGACTCGTGAGGTCTGGGTCAGGCTCTGACGAAGCTGCACGTCGGCGATTTCCAGATTCTTCTGGCTCTGAAGCAGGTTCTGCCGCTGCGCATCAATCTTGAAGTTGCGAAGCAGCGGCTGCGTGTAGATGGCCGCAAGGCTCGAATCGAGCTGCGGGTTGAACGGGTTGGTCGGATTGTTCGTCGTCACCCGCGAGGCATCGAGGCCGAGCGTGTAGCGCCCGCCGCCCCAAGGTACGAACTGGTTGATGCCCGCGCCTGTCCTGAAGCTGTCATTTGACAGGACGCTGCTCTCGGCGCCAGTCGCGAGAAAATCGGTTGGCGGTGCAGTAGCACTCCTGGTCGTCGTCGTCGACGTCAGGTTGAGGGCGTACGCCGCACGGGCCTCCGCAACACCGAAGGTCCCGATCTGAGGGCCCAACCGGTCGGCCTGGACACCAAGGTTGTTCTCGAGGGCCATCCTGACGGCTTCATCCGGCGTGATCTTGAGCGTCGTCGGCGCCGCCGAGGCATTGAGCGGCCTCGTTGGCTGACCCGTTTGCGCTGCAGGCTGGGCCTGTTCGGAAGCGGACAGTGCCGGCCCGAAAGCGAACATCGATACCGTCATCGCGCCTGCCGTTGTTACCCGGGCACACGCTGTTACTAGGGCTTTCACGCGCATTACACTCTCTCCAAGAAGTAGTAGAAGGGACCGCCCTGAAGGCGTTGCAAGAACTGGGCGCGGCTCCAAAAACGAGCGTTTTCCGGAGTGTATACTGCTGGTTCGAGCGGCAAACCGCTCGAGCACGACCCCCTGCCGCCCAGGTTTCCAAGGATTAGACGTTGATGCGACCAAATAGTGTTGGTTTTGCGGCAGCCCTTCTGCTCATGCTGCCCATGGCCGGTCCGGTGCTGCAGGGGCAACGAGCGTCGGGGCTCGCGGCTCCCAGCAGCGGATCGAGCGAGCCAGCCAACGGTCGCCTCGAGCTGACCGTCGACAGCATCATGCGCGGGCCCGACCTCGTCGGTTATCCGCCAACCGGGCTCCGATGGGCCGCCGACTCCCAGAAGCTCTACTTCGATTGGCGTAAACCAGGCGAGGACAAGGCACACCCCTACGTCGTCGGGCGGACGGGCGGCTCGCCGCGCAAATTGTCCGAGGACGAGGCGAAGAGCATTCCGCCCTCGGCCGGAGGCCGTTGGGACAAGGCGCGCCGTCGCGTCGTCTTTGTAGACGGCGGCGACATTGTCATAGTTGACGCGGTCGCGGGCGCCCGCCGTCAGTTGACGAAAACGGCAGGCGCCGAATCGAATCCCCGCTGGGCGCGTAACGACACGCACGTTGCCTGGACGCGCGACGGCAACCTCTTTATCGCGCCGGTGGATCCAGGACCCTCGACACTCCTGACTCAATTGACCGACGTCGCGCCCCGCCGGCCCGAGCCCCGACTGACGGACAGCCAGCGCTTCATTCGCGACGAAGAAGAGAAGCTCATCGACTTTGTCGAAAAACAGAAGGCCGAAAAGAAGAAGACCGAGGACGAGCAGAAGAAAGACCGGCTTCCGAATCTCGAGCTCCAGGAACGGCAATCGGCCGTCGATCTGATGCTCTCACCCGACGATACGCACGTGTTCGTGGTGATTGCCGAGCGCCCGTTCGGCGGCAAGCCGACGATCGTTCCAAACTATGTCACCGAGACCGGATATACCGAGGATATCGCGGCGCGATCCAACGTCGGCGACTCGCAGGAGCGCCGGCTGCTCGCTGTGTTGAATGTCAAAACAGGGAAGACCGCCTGGGCGGACGGGAGCTTTGCTCGGCCGGGCCCAGCCGACGACGAGACGCCGCTCCCTCCAGATATCCGCGCGTCCGAACGGCCCGTGCGCCGGCCCGGGCGAGAGCTTCGGTGGTCCATGCCGGTGGTCTCCGACGACGGCACGCGTGTGATTGCGACAGCTCGTTCTGCGGACAACAAGGATCGCTGGCACGTGGTCCTCGACCCGGAAACCGGCAGCACGCGGGTCATCGACCTGCTGCACGATGATGCCTGGGTTCGCGAAGGGTTCGGTGGAGGGATTGCCGCTCCCGCCGTCGAGTTTCTGCCTGGCGGCAAGCAGATCTGGTTTCTTTCCGAACGTGATGGCTGGATGCATCTCTACACGCTCGACGTGTCGGTCGAGTCGGCTAAAGCAACGCAGCTGACGTCGGGCAAATGGGAGGTGACGTCGGCGGAGCTGGCGCGGGACGGCAAGCAGTTCTACATCACGACCAGCGAAGTCCATCCTGGCGAGCGGCATCTCTATCGGCTTCCGGTCGAGGGTGGCCCGCGAACAAGAATCACGTCGATGGCTGGCTCGAATCAGGCGGAGATCTCGCCAGATGAATCGACGCTGGGCCTGGTCTTTTCCTACAGTAACAAGCCGCCCGAAGTATTCGTGATGCCGAACACCGTGGGAGCGCAAGCCGTCCAGATTACGTCGACGCCAACCGAGGCCTGGCGCTCGTTCAAGTGGATCGATCCGAAGGTCATCACCTTCAAGGCGCGGGACGGCGCTGATGTCTACGCGAGGCTCTTCACGCCAGAGATGATCGGCGCCCGGCGCGACCCGGCCCGACCGGGGGTGGTGTTCGTGCACGGCGCTGGCTATCTTCAGAACGCGCACAGGTACTGGTCGACCTATTTCCGCGAATACATGTTCCATAACCTGCTGGCGGCTCGAGGGTATGTCGTGCTCGACGTCGATTACCGCGCGAGCTCGGGCTACGGCCGCGACTGGCGGACCGCCATCTACAGGTTCATGGGCGGCAAAGATCTCGAAGACATCGTCGATGGGGCGAAGTATCTGACGACTGCCGAGAAGGTGGATCCGAAGCGCATCGGAGTGTACGGCGGCAGCTACGGCGGCTTCATCACGCTCATGGGAATGTTCACGACGCCGGACGTCTTCGCTGCCGGAGCGGCGTTGAGGCCGGTGACAGACTGGGCGCACTACAACCACGGCTACACGTCGAACATCCTCAACAGTCCGCAGCGGGACGCGGAGGCGTATCGCAAGAGCTCGCCAATCTACTTTGCGGAAGGTTTGAAAGGGGCGCTCCTCATCTGCCATGGCATGGTGGATACCAACGTTCATTTCCAGGATTCGGTACGGCTCGCGCAACGCCTGATCGAGCTGCGGAAGGAAAACTGGGAGCTCGCCGTCTACCCGGTCGAGAACCATGGGTTCACGGAAGAGACGAGCTGGGCGGACGAATACAAGCGCATCCTGAGGCTATTCGACGAGACGCTCCGGACCAGGAACGGGAAGGCGACCAGCTAATGGACCAGGACGCGGTGCTCGATCTCTTTCGGAAGTCCGGCGCGCTGCTCGAGGGCCATTTCCGCCTCTCATCCGGACTGCACAGCGGTCACTACCTGCAGAGCGCGCTTGTGCTCCAGTTTCCGGAGTTCGCCGATGCCCTCGGCCAGGCGCTGGCGGCGCGCACGCGCCACCTGCAGCCGACGGTTGTCCTCTCCCCCGCGCTCGGGGGCATTGTCATCGGCCAGGAAGTGGGGCGGGCACTGGGGGTGCGGTCGATCTTTGCCGAGCGTCAGGACGGCACGCTCGTCCTGCGGCGAGGATTCACGCTCGATGCGTCGGACCGCGTGCTCGTCGTCGAGGACGTGATTACGACCGGTGGCTCGACGCGCGAAACCGCGGCGGTGGCGGAGTCGTTCGGGGCCCTCGTCACCGGTGCCGCAGCGATCATCGATCGTGGCTCGGATCCGGCGCGGCTCAACATGCCGACCCAATCGCTCGTCCGGCTCGAAGTGCCGACCTATGCGCCCGAGTCCTGCCCGCTTTGTGTCAAGGGAATCGCGATCGTCAAGCCCGGCTCGAGGGCGTCGTAATCTCCCTCGACCCTGCGTGCCGTGAGACTAGAAGCCATCTGATAAACAAGCAGCGCGAACGAGCGGAAGCGAGTGAGCCACGGGAGCGGAGCGGGGCGTCGGGGTCCCCGCGAGCGCCCGCCTTCGCGCCGCAGGCGCTACGGCGAGGTCTCGCCGTAGCCTTGGCGGAGGCGGAAGCGTGTAAGGGGGTCCGGGGGACGAAGTCCCACGGGATGAGACTGGATGAGCTGTGAGCCAGCGCACTCTGAGGCTGACGGTCGAATACGACGGCACAAACTACGTTGGCTGGCAGCGTCAGGCCCAAGGCGTATCGATTCAGGGATTGCTCGAGGAGGCGCTGCAGCCTTTCGAAGGCGAGCCGCTGACGGTGCACGGCGCGGGCCGAACCGATGCGGGAGTCCACGCCCTGGCCCAGGTGGCCAGCGTCCGGACGCGTACCCTTCATGATGTCCGCACGCTGCGGCGCGCATTGAACGCAGTGCTCCCCACTGACGTGCGCGTCGTTTCTGTCGAAGACGCGCTTCCCGAGTTTCATGCGCGCTTCGATGCGGTTTCAAAGACTTACGCCTATCGGATCGCCACCGGCCCGGTGGTCTCGGCTTTCGAGCATCGCTTTATCTGGCACGTGCCGGGCGCGCTCAACGTCGAGGCGATGCATCAGGGCGCGCAGGCGCTGCTCGGCCGTCATGACTTCGCGGCGTTCCAGTCCAGCGGCGGGGACGTCCACACCACGGAGCGCACGATCCTGTCGATTGCCGTGGAGCCGGAGCGGGGTCAGACCGGGGTCAGTCCGGGGTCAGACCAGGGTCAGACCCCACTCGTCATTCGCGTGACCGGCGACGGCTTTCTGCGGCACATGGTTCGCTCGATCGCGGGCACGCTCGTTGACGTCGGCCTCGGCCGATGGCAACCGAGCGAGGTCGGCAGGATTCTGGCGGGCCGGGATCGCTCGCGCGCGGGCCGCGCCGCCCCAGCCTCGGGACTCTTTCTCGTCCGCGTCGACTATGTGTAGCGGTTTTGCTTTATAATGCAAAGCTAGGCGCGCGCGTCTTGAATGGCCCCGTAAGACTCTGTATTATCAGGATTTATTTGCCACGCTTGTCCGATGGCGCTTGACGACTTCCTTTCCGCACTGACCTCCGGCTCCCCTGAAGAGGCGCTCGCCCGCCAGGTCGACTTCGACCGTCTGCCGCGGCACGTCGCCGTCATCATGGACGGCAACGGCCGCTGGGCCGCGCAGCGCCATCTGCCGCGTGTCGAAGGCCACCGCGCGGGGATCGATTCGGTCCGCGAGGTCGTTGAAAGCTCGGCCCGGCTCGGCATCCAGGTGCTCACGCTCTATGCATTCTCGCTCGAGAATTGGAAGCGTCCGGCGACGGAAGTCTCGACGCTGATGTCGCTCCTCAAGCGCTATCTGCGCCTCGAGCTGAACACGCTGCTGCGCAACAACATTCGCTTTCGCGTTATCGGCAGGGAAGAGGAACTGGCCCGGGACATCCGTGACGAGTTGAAGGCGGCCGAAAGCAAGACCGCGGGCAACACCGGCATGCTCTTCAACATCGCCCTCAACTATGGGGGCCGGGCCGAGATTGTCGAAGCGACGAAGCGGCTGCTGGCCGCGCAGGTTCCGCCCGAAGAGCTCGACGAGCAGCGCTTCGCGGGTTTCCTCTATACCTCCGGGCAACCTGATCCCGATTTGTTGATTCGGACGAGCGGCGAGATGCGGATCAGCAATTTTCTGCTCTGGCAGATTGCCTACGCCGAGATCTGGGTTACCGATACACTGTGGCCGGATTTCCGGAAACGGGATCTGCTCGAGGCCGTTCTCGCCTACCAGAAGCGCGACCGCCGCTACGGCGGCATCAACAAGCCAGTGGTCGCCGGTCGCTGATGACCCGCGTTCTCAGCGCCGTGGCTCTCGCGGCGCTCGTTCTGGCGATCGTCAGCCTGCTGCCCCCGCACGCGACGCTGCTCCTGGCCGTGCTCGCCTCGTCGGTGGCGTTTGCCGAGTACGTCGACCTCGCCGCCGCGGTCGGCGCGCGGATTCCGATCATCCCAAGCGGCGCGGCCGTGGCCGCGGCATGCGTGTCGGTGGGCGGTGACGGCCCGCCACTCGAGCTCGTCTGCCTTGCCGCCGCTATCGTGATCGGGATCTGGACCGTGGCGCGCGGGCGGCCAGGTCCCGAAGTTCTGCGCGACGCCTCGGCCTCGCTCTTTCCGATCCTCTACATCGGCATCCCGCTCGGGGCGCTGGCGGCCGTCCGATTCATCGGCGGACGTGATGCAACGCTGCTGCTGATTGGGACGATTGTGGTCAGCGATTCGGCGCAGTACTACACCGGGCGAGCGCTCGGCCGGCACCGGCTTGCGCCGGCGATTAGTCCCGCCAAGACCGTTGAAGGTGCGATTGGCGGACTCGTCCTGGGGTCGGCGGCAATGACCTTCGGCGGCCTTGCGGTTTTCAAGGGCGTCAATCCCTGGTTGCTGCTCGCGACGTCGGTGGCGGTCGTGGCGCTCGGCATGGTTGGCGACCTGTTCGAGTCGCTCCTGAAGCGCAGCGCTGGCGTGAAGGATTCCTCGACGCTGATTCCCGGGCACGGCGGTGTCCTCGATCGGATCGACAGCTGGCTCTTTGCGGCGCCCGTTTTCTACGTCTTCGTCATGTATCTCCAGACCTCATGAAGCGAGTCGCGATCGTCGGATCCACCGGCTCGATCGGACAGAGCGCCCTCGCGGTCGTGGACGCGCATCCCGATCGGCTGCGGATCGTGGCTCTGTCGGCTGGAGAGAATGTTCCCAGGCTTGTCGAGCAGGCTGCCCGGTACGCGCCCGACACGGTCGCCATGGCGACGGCTGCCGGCCTTGCCGAGCTCGAGGCGGGACTCCGGAGCGCCGGCGCGCCGCTTCCGGCGAGGACGGCGTGCGGAGCGGAGGGGCTGATTGCCGTGGCGACGCATCCGGACGCCGACGTCGTACTCTTCGCGTCGTCGGGTACCGCAGCGCTCGACGCGGTCCTCGAAGCCATTGCCTGCGGGAAGTCCATTGCGCTCGCCAACAAAGAGATCCTGGTCATGGCCGGCTCGATCGTGATGGATCATGCCCGGAGGCGAGGCGTCACGGTGCTGCCGGTGGACAGCGAACACAACGCGATTCACCAGTGCGTTCATGGGCGGGCGTCGGGCGAGATCCGCCGGCTCATCCTCACGGCGTCCGGAGGTCCGTTCCGGGAGTACCAGGCCGATCGGCTCCAACACGTCACGCCGGAAGATGCGCTACGTCACCCGACGTGGCGGATGGGTCCGAAGATCACCATCGATTCGGCGACACTGATGAACAAGGGACTCGAGGTCATCGAGGCGCACTGGCTGTTTGGCGTCGGGCCGCGTCAGATCGATGTGGTCGTCCACCCGCAATCGATCGTCCATTCGATGGTTGAGCTCGTCGACGGCTCGATCATCGCGCAGCTCGGCGTGACCGACATGCGCCTGCCCATTCAGTACGCGTTTTCCTATCCGGAGCGCTGGAGCGCGCCCCTCGAGCCGCTCGACCTGACGCGGGCCGGCCGGCTCGAGTTCGAACCACCCGACGCGGCCCGCTTCCCGTGCCTGGCGCTGGCGTTTCGGGCGCTCGACGGTAACGTCGGGCTGCCGATCGTCTTGAACGCGGCCAACGAGGTGGCAGTGGCAGAGTTTCTGCAATCGCGTCTGGGTTTTACCTCGATCCCCGACGTCATCGAGCAAGCGATGGAAGCCTACGAGCGAAGTGGCCCGTCGCCGGTTTCGGGTCTGGATGACGTGCGGGCCATCGATCGGTGGGCTCGAGACTTCTCCTTTCGACGGGCGCGGCGAGACCTGAGTGCCAGTTGAAAGTCGCGGCCGGATTGGCCAGTAAGGTAAAATCAACAGCGTGACGAGTATTCTCGCTTTCCTTTTTGTACTCGGAGTACTAATTTTCGTGCATGAGCTCGGCCATTTCCTGATGGCCCGGCGGATTGGTGTCCGTGTCATCACGTTCTCGCTCGGCTTCGGTCCGAAGCTGCTGTCCTTCAAGCGAGGTGACACCGAGTACCTGCATCAGCGCGATTCCGCTCGGTGGCTACGTCAAGATGGCGGGCGAGACGCCGGAAGACGCGCGGACGGGATCGTCGGACGAGTTTCTCTCGAAGTCGAAATGGCAGCGGTTCCAGGTACTGGTGATGGGGCCGGTGATGAACCTGGCATTGGCGGTCGTCGTCATGACGTTCGTCCTGTTGCAGGGCGCGCGGCTTCCGGCTTTCGAAGACAACGCCGTCGTGATCGGCGGATTCGAGCAGAATTCGGTCGCCGCGGCGGCGGGCCTGCAGATCGGCGACCGCATCACCAGCGTCGACGACAAAGAGGTTCCGACCTGGAAGAACTTCTTCATCGCAGTCGCGACGCGAGCCAACCGTCCAGTGCGCCTGACGATCGAGCGCGACGGAAAGCGGATCGAGCGTCAAGTCACGCCTGCCGCGATCGACAGGTTCGAGACCGGGGCGATCGGTGTGTTACCGGTCACGCATCCGCAGATTGCCGAGGTTCGCAGCGGGCAGCCCGGCGCCGAGGGCGGGTTGCGCGGCGGCGACGTCGTCGTCGCGGCCGCGGGCGAGGCCAACCCCACGCGCGAACGGCTGATTGAGCTCATTCAGGAACACGACGGCAAGCAGTTGCCGCTCGACATTCTTCGCGGTGGGAAGCCGCAAACGTTGACCCTCGTGCCGCGCATGATCGATGGCAAAGTTCTCATCGGCGCGACGATTACGAGTGCAGAGCTCAAAACGGTCGAACCCGGTCCCGTGGAAGCGTTCAAGCTCAGTCTCAAGCAGAACTGGGAATGGACGACGCTGATATTCGAGACGCTCGGTGGCCTGTTCACGCGGCAGACCTCCGTCAAGCAACTCATGGGGCCGGTTGCGATTGCGGACTTGTCCGGGACGGCAGCGCAACAAGACAGCTGGATCCCTCTCTTCCAGCTGATGGCCATGATCAGCCTCAACCTCGGGCTCCTCAACCTCATGCCGATTCCGGTGCTTGACGGCGGGCATATCGCCATCCTGGCGCTCGAAAGCGTCTCGCGCCGTGACTTCAGCATGAAGGTCAAGGAGAAGATGCTGCTCGCCGGGTTCGTCCTGCTCCTGATGCTGATGGTCACGGTGATCTACAACGACCTGATGCGCATTCAATGGATCGAAAGACTCGTGCCTTGGCGCTAGGAGAGGTCGCTCGCCGCACGGCGCTCCTTTTCCTGTCGATCCTCGCTATTCTCACAATCCATCCGCTGGCGGCTCAGAACGAGCGTCCACCGGACCCCGTCGCCACATTCTCGATCCTCGGTTACGACCCGCAGACTGGAGAGGTCGGAGGCGCCGTCCAATCGCGCGTCTTCTCGGTTGGTAATGGCGTCCTCTGGGCCGAGGCCGACGTCGGCGTCGTCGCGACCCAGGCGATCGTCGACGTCAGCTACGGACCGCAGGCGCTGCAGCTCCTGAAAAAGGGGCAGACGCCAGCCGACATCGTCAAGACCATCTGGGAGGGTGATCCCGATCCCGGGCTCCGCAACAATCCCTGGCCGAAGGCGGGTCGGCAGTTCGCCGTCATGGATGCCAAGGGAAACTACGCCGCCTTCACCGGTCCGAAGGCGACCGCTTGGGCGGGAAACAAAAGCGGAACGTTCTGCACCGCGCAGGGCAACATCCTCGCCGGAGAGATGGTCGTCACCCACATGGTGGACGCGTTCGAAAAAGCCACCGGGCCCCTTTCCCTGCGGCTGATGGCGGCGCTCGACGTCGGCCAGGCCGGCGGCGGCGACACGCGCGGCATGCAATCGGCGGCCATGCTGATCGTCAAGAAAGACGGCGGCGTGTGGCTTCACAACGACGTTGTCCTGCGCTTGCAGGTTGACGACAGCCCCGAGCCTCTCAAAGAACTTCGCCGCCTCGTCGAGATCCACGCGAAGCGGTTCGCTCCTCGATAGACTTCCTGGGCCGGCTTCGACTTCTCCATCGCTCGGTCGCCGCCGGGGCATGTCCGTCGTCGCGACGGCTTGCCACCATTCATCTGTGACATCATTCAGGCTTTCCGCATGCTTCCCTCCGTTCGCGATCTCAAACAGGAATTGCGGCCGATGGTCACGCTCGCGGTCCCAGTGGTCGTCGCGGAGATCGGCTGGGTCGCGATGGGTTTGGTCGACACGCTGATGGTCGGGCCTCTTGGGCCGGAAGCCATCGGCGCCGTGGGTGTCGGCAGTTCGCTCTTCATCGGCGTGGTGATCTTCGCGATGGGGATCTTGCTCGGCCTCGACACACTGGTGTCGCAGGCCTACGGCGCGAGCCGCGTCGCCGAGTGCCACCGATGGCTCGTGCACGGCACGGTGCTGAGCCTGCTGGTCGCCCTCCCGGTGACGCTGCTGCTGTTTGGCTTGTCGAGTCTTCTCGGCCGATGGGGACTCGATCCGACTGTGCTCGCGCTGACGCGGCCGTACCTCGACGTTCTTGCGTGGAGCGTTCTACCGCTGCTGCTCTATGCAACGTTTCGCCGCTATCTGCAGGGCATGGGTGTCGTGCGGCCGGTCATGATCGCCCTCGTCTCGGCCAACGTCGTCAACGTGTTCGTCAACTGGGTGCTGATTCACGGCAAGCTTGGCGCGCCGGTGATGGGCGTGCGCGGCTCTGCCTGGGCTACGGTGCTTGCGCGCATCGTGATGGCGGGGTACTTGGGCGTGGTCATCGTCCAACGGGAACGCGGACGCCGCCCCGGCCTCTTCGAGACGTCGCCGTCGATCGATTGGTCGTGGATGCGCCGCCTGCTGACGCTCGGCGTGCCAGCCGCGTCCCAGATTACCCTCGAGGTCGGTGTGTTTGCGGCGGCGACGGCGCTCGCTGGCCGCTTGGCGCCGATCGCGCTCGCCGCGCACCAGATTGCGATCCACATTGCCGCGCTCTCGTTCATGGTCCCGCTCGGCGTGTCGTCAGCCGGCGCCGTGCGTGTCGGTCATGCGTTGGGCCGTCGCGACCCGGTTGCCGCGGAGCGCGCGGGCTGGACGGCGCTCCTCCTCGGCGCGGGCTTCATGGCGTGTACCGCCGCGTTATTCCTCGTAATCCCCAGGGCACTGATGGGCGCGTTCACGCGCAACGAAGGGGTGGTCCAGCTGGGTGTGTCGCTGCTCGCCGTCGCGGCCGTCTTTCAGCTCTTCGACGGCATTCAGGGCGTTGCGACCGGCATTCTCCGCGGCCTCGGCGACACGCGCACGCCCATGATCTGGAATTTGATCGGCCACTGGTTCGTCGGCCTGCCGACCGGTTATTTCCTGTGCTTCGGCCTCGGGCGAGGCGTGGTGGGTCTCTGGTGGGGTCTGTCGCTCGGCCTCATCATCTGCGGCGCTGTATTGCTGGTGGTGTGGTCACGCCGGATCCGCGCGCTGAAAGCCGAACCCTGAACCTTGAACCCGAACCTTGAACCGTGAACCGTGAACCCTGAACGAGCGTTACCCCTTCTTCGAATACCTCGTCTCGACGTAGTTGTCGACGAGCTCGCGAAAGGCGGTCGCAAGTTCGTCGTAGGTGCCGCGCAGGGTCGTCTGGTGCTGACCATCGATGTAGACGGGACAGTTCGGCGCTTCGCCAGTGCCGGGTAAGCTGATCCCGATGTTTGCCGCCTTCGATTCACCAGGGCCGTTGACGACGCAGCCCATGACGGCGAGGGTCATCGCCTCAACGCCCTCATACTGAGTCTTCCAGGCTGGCATGCGCTCGCGGATGTAGTCCTGCGTGCGCTCAGCCAGTTGCTGGAACGTCGAGCTCGTGGTGCGCCCGCAGCCGGGGCAGGCCGTCACGCTCGGTGCAAACGAGCGCAGCCCGAGCGATTGCAGGAGCTCGCATGCGGCGTACACCTCATCGCGGCGGTCGCCTCCTGGTCGTGGCGTGAGCGACATGCGGATCGTGTCGCCGATTCCCTCGTTCAGAAGGACGCCCATCGCCGATGCCGACCAGACGAGCCCCTTCATGCCCATGCCCGCCTCGGTGAGCCCGAGATGCAACGGCTGATCGGTCTGTCGCGCCAGGTCGCGATAGACGGCAATCAGGTCGCGCGGACGTGATGTTTTGCACGAGATGATGATCTGGTCCTTGCGCAGTCCGGATTCGATCGCCAGCTCCGTCGACTGCAGCGCCGACAGGACCATGCACTCGTTGATGATCTCCTCGGAGGAGTGCCCGAGATCGCGGTCGGTGTTCTCCTGCATCTTGGCGAGGACGAGCTCCTGGTTGAGCGAGCCGCCGTTGACGCCGATGCGGACGGGCTTGCCGTTGTCCCGCGCCACTGCGCAGATGGTCGCAAACTGCTCGTCGCGCCGTCGTCCGGTCCCGACGTTGCCCGGATTGATGCGGTACTTGTCGAGCGCCTGGGCGCAGCCGGGATAGCGAGTGAGGAGCAGGTGCCCGTTGTAGTGAAAGTCGCCGATGAGCGGCGCCGTCACGCCGGCGCCGATCATGCGTTGCTTGATTTCCGGCACTGCCGCCGCGGCTTCGGGCAGGTTGACCGTCACCCGCACCATCTCGGAGCCAGCCTCCGCGAGCTCGATGCACTGGCGAGCCGTGCTTTCCGCATCGGCCGTGTCGGTCATCGTCATCGACTGGACGACGACTGGTGCGCCGCCGCCGACCTGAACGGGCCCGACCCGAACACCGATCGTCCTATGAAGTTTGAGGACTGCCATGTCGATAACTCATTGATCATAGCAAGTTCTTCGGTTTGCGGTTGGGCTTGCGCCCAACAGCCCGGCGTCACTTTTGCACCACCAGGCCAAGTCGGGGCCGCGTGCCCCGCACCGGCTGAACAGGAGGCGCGGACGTCTATGGCAGTGGGGCGCCTCAGCAAACAGGTGAGGATTCGATGACCGTACAGAGATGGAATCGCGCGGCAATTGCTCTACTGGCCCTGAGCTGGATGCTGTGTATGTCGGTGCCGACCCTGGCGCAAACTGCTGTCTCGAGCGGCGACATTCAGCGTTTGCAGGACGAGGTGTACCAGGCCAACGCCGACGTGTCGCGGTTGAGGACCACCGATGCACTTCAGGCCGGCCGTCTGCAGGATGATCTCGACAGGCTGCGCGAAGACGTGATCTATCTCAAGGTCAAGCTGCGCAAAGAGAGCAGTGTGAGCCGCTCAGAGTACAACCAGGTTCGCGACGACCTCCTGGAGCTCCGGTCACGCGCACGAGGGGAAACGCGTTCACCGACCTCCGTGGGTAACGATCCGACCTCCACGGGTGTCAGCGGTGGCTCTTCAGGGTCGACGCCGGTCTACGATGATCGGCCCCGCGCCACCACGACCCGTGCCGGGCAAAGCGGGATTCCTGTAGGCCAGGAAATCGACGTGCGGATTCAGACGGAGCTGACGTCGGACACGGCTCAAGTCGAGGATCGGTTCGAGGCGACGACCCTGGTGGACCTGTATCAAGGCGATCGCGTGATCATCCCAGCCGGCTCGGTGATGCGTGGGCTGGTCACGTCGGTGAATCGGGCGTCGCGCACCGATCGAAAGGGAAGCCTCACAGTCGCCTTCAATCAGATCACCGTTCGCGGCCGCAATTATCCAATGCGCGGCACCGTGACGGAGGCCATCGAGAGCTCTGGGATCAAAGGCGAGATCGGCCGGATCGGTGCGGGCTCAGCCGTCGGCGCCATCATCGGAGGCATCATCGGTGGCGCCAAAGGCGCGCTGATTGGCGTCCTGATTGGCGGCGGCGGCACGATGGTGGCGACTGAGGGGAAAGATGTGACCTTGCCGGCCGGCACGATCCTGCGCGTGCGGATGGACACGCCGCCAGAGATTGGAGCCGGAAGCTAAGAACCCGTGTGGTGAATCTGTTACGACACCACGTGACGACACGATGCGCACGATGACACGATGTTCACGATGGACTCCCTAAGGTGTTCTTCGTGTTCATCGTGAACCATGGCCGTCGGCGCGTTCAGCCTGGCTTTGATTTGTTAGATAGCCCCGAAACCACCCGCATCGCCTCGCGCGCGGCTTTGATTGTCCGCTGGACATCGCGCTCGGTGTGCGCCGCCGACAGGAACCAGGCTTCGAACTGCGACGGGGGCGGATAGATGCCCCGGTCGAGCATCGCGTGGAAGAAGCGCCCGTAGGCCCGGGTGTCGGCAGTTAGCGCCGACTGGTAGTCGACGACGGCCCCTCTCGTGAAAAACGGAGTAAGCATCGATCCGAAGGCGTTCACTTGCAGCGGTACGCCCGCTTTCCTCGCGGCATCTGCGAGCCCGGCCGCCAACATCAACCCGCGTTTCGCCAGGTCGCGATAGAGCTTCGCCGAGAGTTCCTTCAACGACCACACGCCCGCTGTCATCGCCAGTGGGTTGCCCGAGAGGGTGCCAGCCTGGTAGACGGGGCCTGCCGGCGCGACGAGGTCCATGATGTCCGCGCGGCCGCCATACGCACCGACCGGCAGGCCTCCACCGATGATTTTGCCCAGGCACGTCAGGTCCGGACGAATCCCGGCGAGTTGCTGCGCGCCGCCAATCGACGCGCGAAATCCGGATATCACCTCGTCAAAGACGAGCAGCGCGTGTTCGCGATCGCACAGCTCGCGCAGCCCCTCGAGAAATCCGCGCTTGGGCGGTACCACGCCCATGTTGCCGGCAACCGGCTCGACGAAGACTGCGGCGATCTGTTTCGGGTTCTTTGCGAAGACGGCTTCGACCGAGGACAGATCGTTGTAACGTGCGATCAGCGTGTCTCGCGCCGCTCCAGACGAAACACCAGGGCTGGTCGGCACGCCGAGCGTCATGGCCCCGGAGCCGGCCTGCACGAGAAACGCGTCGGCATGCCCGTGGTAGCAGCCTTCGAATTTGATGACGCGATCGCAGCCGGTGGCCGCGCGGGCGACGCGCAGCGCACTCATGGCCGCCTCAGTGCCCGAGCTGACGAAACGGATCCGCTCCATCGAAGGCATGACGTGCGTCACGCGCACGGCGAGCTCGGTTTCGAGCGCGGTCGGCGCGCCGAAGCTGGTGCCGCGAGCGGCCGCCGCAGCGAGGGCCTTGCGCAAGCGCACCGGCGCGTGCCCGTGGATGAGCGGACCCCAGGACATCACGTAGTCAATGTAGGTGTTGCCGTCGACGTCCTCGAGCCGCGACCCCAGCGCTCTCGCCACGAAGATTGGGGATCCACCAACCGCCTTGAAGGCGCGCACCGGGCTGTCGACGCCGCCGGGAAGAAAACGACGAGCGTCGGCGAAGAGCCTTTCCGAACGCGTGTACCTTGACCGCTTTCGCCGGACCATAGATCGACGAAGATAGCATACGGACCGCGCGAACTGCGCCCGTTGGAGGAATGAGGAGTGATGACGATTCATGCCGCGGCACGCGTGCTCGCGTTGGCCGCCGCCGGCGTCGGAATCCTGCTGCTCTTGATATGGATAGGGCAGCGCCGGATGATCTATTTTCCGTCCGGCACGGTGAGAGACCCTGGCGACGTCGGTCTCTTCCGCGCCGAGCAAGTGCGCTTTGCCACCGACGATGGATTGACGCTCAACGGATGGTTCGTCCCGGCCGAGCGGCCCGGTGCGGATACCGTCATCGTTTTCAACGGCAATGCCGGGAATCGCGCCTATCGATCCGATCTGGCCGCCTGGATGGCCATGGCCGGGATGGCCGTCCTGCTCTTCGACTACCGTGGCTACGCCGAGAATCCCGGCTCGCCGTCGGAGGAAGGCCTGGCGCTGGACGCTCGCGCGGCCCGACGCTACGTCATATCACGCCACGACGTCGAAGCGCGCCGGCTCGTGTACTTCGGTGAGTCCCTGGGATCGGGTGTGGCTGTCCGGCTGGCGGTCGAGTACCCACCCCGCGCGCTCGTCCTGCGTTCGCCTTTCACATCGTTCGTGGACATGGGGCGCGTGCACTTTCCCTACCTGCCGGTCGCCTGGCTGTTGCGGGATAGATATCCCTCGATCGATCGCATCGCGCAGGTCACCTGTCCAGTGCTCGTGGTCGCAGGCGCCAACGACACGCTGGTCCCGGCCGCGCAGAGTCGCCGCGTGTTCG
Source organism: uncultured Acidobacteriota bacterium (assembly GCA_963773005.1). Lineage (GTDB taxonomy): Bacteria > Acidobacteriota > Vicinamibacteria > Vicinamibacterales > 2-12-FULL-66-21 > DATBJJ01. The sequence goes on along the minus strand of CAVYZR010000001.1, from coordinate 977,405 downwards.
AGGCCGCGCATGAACCGAAACGCCTCCTGATTGTCGAAGGCGCGGATCACAACGATGAGGCGCTGGCCGATGGCCAGCAGGTCGTCGCGGCGGTCACGGCTTTCGTGAGGAGCCCTGGTGATCCCTAGAAGGCTTCACCGCACGACCCGGAGACCAAACCAATCAGCCGCTTCAATCACCGCCGGATCGTCTAGGGTGAGCGCCCGCACCGACCGCACGCGCAGCCTCGCCGCGGCTCGATCGAACAGCGTGACGTTCATCCACAGCGCCTCATAGGTCGACCACCACTGCAAGCCAGCCGCGGCCGGATGACCTGCGTGCAGACGACGTGCCTGGGGCTGCGTCATCTCTCGCTCACGGGTGGCGACGACGGATGGCCGCAAACGCTCACGGCGAAGGACCACCGGATCGTCGAGATCGATGAGCTCGACAGGATCGGCCAGTTCCAACTCGGCCAGACCGAGCGGGAGCCCGCGGCGGCGCAGCAACGAAGGTAGCAGTCGCTGCCCGCGGAACCGCGCGAGCTGTTCGGCGACCGACGAGAGGGCGCGAGTGGAGAGATACAGACAGCCGAAGAGCTCAGGGTTGTCGTGCCGGCCCTCACCCTGGAACACCCGCGGAAACCAGAGCGTCCCGTCAGGGTCCCGATCGTCCGCGCGGGCGTCCCACGCGAAGCAGCGATAGAGGATCACGCGAAGCTGTCCGAGCGCTCGGCCCGAATCGCGCGCATCAGCTCCTCAGCGCGGCCCAGGCGAATGAGATCAATCGGGCGGCGGTCTCCGAGCAGCGGGTTCACACCGAAGAGCCAGGCGAGTGCCGCGTCGCGCTCGTACAGACGAAGTACGTTCGACCAGACGAGCTCGAGCAGGTCGACCTTCTCCGCGTTGAGTGGGTCGATCCCGGCCCCCTGCAGCCAGCGCGTCACCTGAGAACGGCTGACCCCGAGCAGATCGGCCAATTGCGCCGCCGAGCGGAAATCCGCTCGAAGCGCCTCGATCTTCTGGGCAAATGCCACCGGCATGGCTCATGATAGCGCAACAAAAACTGTTGCGCAACATAAACTGTTGCGCTGTCCGGTGACACCGCGGTCCGCCGTCGACCCTACGTGGTGCTCAGAAACGCCCGCAAGACGTCGAGCGTCTGCGTCTTGTTCTCGCGACGCACGTTGTGCCCAGCACCCTCGATGTGGACGATCTTCCCCTTCGGCAGCTTCGCGGCGACCTCCTCGTTCTGTTTTCGGAGATCGCCCTGCGCGTCTGCCTTCAGGACCAGCGTAGGCGCGGTGATCTTCACGAAGAGCTCCGTGATCGGCGGCCGCGCTCCGGTCCCGATTGCCGCCGTGCCGGGATGATGCCGCCGTTTCGACGGCGCCCAGAATTCACACTCCGATTGCCCCCACTTGGGAGAGTTCTTCATGCAGCCGGCGACCAGCTCCTGCTCGCTCATGTTGTTGCGCGCGAGGATGGTGGCCTGTCGCTGCTCCACGGTCGGCGGCGTAGCGCCCGTCGCGGGTGTCGCTGGCCTGACAAGCGCCGGGTCCTCGAGGATGACCGCGCGTGGCACGTCGGGATACCTGGCAGCGAACTGCGCCACGGATGCGCTTCCCATCGAATGGCCCATCAGGATCGGTCGTTCCAGTTTCAGCGCCCTGATCAGGGCGGCGAGGTCCTCGACCTGCACGTCGGCCGGGTCGGACGGTGTCGGGGGATCCGACAACCCGTGCCCGCGCGCGTCGAACATGATGATGTCGTAGCTATCCTGGATTTCCTTGGCCAGATTCGTCCAGCACAACCCGTCGTCGGACGAGCCGTGAGCCATGACCATCGGTGGCCGGTTCCCGCCACTGCGCCAGTAGTGAATGCGGATCCCGTTAGCCATCACATAACCGTCGGTCCATCCGGCCGGCGGCTGCGGTCCGGCGGCGGCCGGTGTCGCGAGCGCGATGCAAAGGGCGACGAGCGTCAGGCAGAGTCGGACAGGCATGGGATCATCCTTTCGGCGATCGGACGGGTGACTGCAGCAACCGGGCCGCTTCGCGGGCGTAGTAGGTGACGATGATGTCGGCGCCTGCGCGGCGGATGGCGGTCAGCGTCTCAATCATCGCTCGAGGCTCGTCGATCCAGCCGTTCCGCGCCGCCGCCTTGAGCATCGCGTACTCGCCGCTGACGTGATAGGCGGCGGTGGGCATGCCGAACTCGGCCTTGACTCGGGCGATGACATCCAAGTATGTCATCGCCGGCTTCACCATCACGATGTCTGCGCCTTCCTCGATGTCGAGCGCGACTTCGCGCAGCGCTTCCTCGACGTTTGCCGGATCCATCTGGTGCGAGCGGCGGTCACCAAATGCCGGCGCCGAATCGGCCGCGTCCCGGAACGGCCCATAAAATGCCGAGCAGTACTTCGCCGCATACGACATGATCGCGACATCCGGGAACCCCGCCTCGTCGAGGGCCCGACGGATGCGGCCGACCCGGCCATCCATCATGTCGGAGGGCGCGACGATATCGGCGCCAGCCGCCGCGTGCGACAGTGCCGAACGTGCCAGGAGCTCGACGGTCGCGTCGTTGACGACTTCACCATCGACGAGCAGGCCACAGTGGCCGTGCGAGGTGTATTCGCAGAGACACACGTCGGTGATGACGAGCAGGTCCGGCACCTCGCGCTTGAGCGCGCGGACAGCGGACTGCACCGGCGCGTCCGCATCCCAGGCTGCCGACCCGGTCGGGTCCTTGCTGTCGGGTAAGCCAAAGAGCAGTACTCCAGGGACGCCGTCGGCCTGTGCCGCTGCCGCCTCCTTCACGACTTCGTCGACCGACAGCTGGTAGACCCCGGGCATCGAGGGCACCTCACGCCGCTGGCCCGCGCCAGTGCACACGAACAGGGGATAGAGAAACATGTCCGGGCTGAGCCGGGTCTCGCGCACCATCGAGCGGAGCGCTGCCGACCGGCGGAGCCGGCGAAGCCGACGTGGGAGATCGAGCTGGGCGCGATCCGAGGCGCCTGGAACGGAGGCAGGTATCGATACTGGTGTTCTCGACATGATTTATCGGCTCTTGATCGTGTCGGTTTCGGCAATCGCGCTGGTGGCAAAATGCTCGACGAGCGCGTCGACGAGATCGGGAATCGTGTAGCGTCGTGGCATCACGTGGGTCGCGATGTTCAACTGCTGCGCCGCCTCGGCCGTCACCGGACCGATCGCGGCGACGACGGTCGATCCGAGCAGGTCGACCGCCTGATCGAGGCCCAGCCTCGCGACGAAGTTCCTGACGGTCGACGCGCTGGTGAACGTCACGGCGTCGATTTGCCGATCGAGCAGCATCCGATAGATATCCGGTCCGCCGTCACGGTCGGCGCGGGCCGGCGTCGTGCGGTAGGCGGCGACGTCGAGGACGAAGGCGCCAGCCTCGCGGAGCGCTTCTGCGAGGAGGTCGCGGGCGATGTCGGCGCGCGGCAGGAGAAAGCGCTTGCCTCTGAGGTCGCCGCCGGTCGCCTTGAGCGCGTCGACCACGGCCTCGGCCCGGAACTCGGCCGGCGTCAACTCGACGCGAATCCCGTATCGCGCGACGCGAGACGCGGTCGACGGCCCGATGGTGCAGATCCGCACGCCCTTCAACTCGCGGACGTCGCTCGTGGCCAGCAAGCGCTCCATGAAATATTCGACGCCGTTGCCACTGGTGAACACGATCCAGTCGAAGCTCGACGCCTCGTCGCAGGCACGGCCGAGCGCGTCAGCATCCTCCGGCGGCGCAATCTGAATCGTCGGCGCCGGAATCGCCTCGGCGCCGCGCTCCTCGAGCATCTCGATGAGCTCGCCGGCCTGCTCGATCGAACGCGTCACGACAATCCGCTTGCCGAAGAGCGGCCGCTCGTCGAACCAGCGTAGATGTTGCCGCAGCCCGGCGACGGCGCCGACCACCAGCAACGCGGCCACGCCGTCGCGGGCCCTGGACGCGATGTCGCCGAGAGTCCCCTGAATGGTTTCCTGCGAGGGCAGAGTGCCATCGTAGATGAGCGCGGCGCTCTCGTCGGCCGGCCGGCCGTGCGACAGCAGAGCGTTGGTGATTGCGCCAATCTGCCGCGACCCGGCAAAGCAGACCAGCGTCCCCGTCAGCCCCGCCAGCCGCGACCAGTCGACGTCAGGCGGTGTGTCGACTTCACCCTCGTGGCCCCTCACGAAGGTCAGCGCGTCGCCGGCGCCGGGATAGGTCACGGGGACGCCCGCGTAGGCCAGGCACCCGATCGCGGCGGGGATTCCTGGCACGACCTCGAAAGGTATTCGTTGTTCGTGCAGAAAGAGCGCTTCCTTGCCGCCGCTGTCGAACACGAACGGGTCGCCCCACTTCAGCCGGACGACAGTCCGTCCCTCGCGGGCTTTCTCAGCCAGCAGAAAACAGATCGCATCCTGGTCGAGCGACTTTGGCGCCGCCGGTCCCACGTCGATCAACTCCGCGCCGGACCTTGCGAGGCGCAGCAGCCGTCGGTGGACGCGATGGTCGTAGACGACGACGTCCGCTGCTTGAAGACAGCGCTGCCCGCGGACGCTGACGAGCGACGGATCGCCCGGGCCTGCACCGACGATGTAGACACACGGAGTATTCATAGCGCCTGCGCTTGCATGTCGACTACGACCGGATCGCCTTCAGCAGCTCGCCAGCGCCCTCTGCATCCAATGCAGCGGCCAGCCGGCGGCCGAGCTCATCCGGATCACTGGTTCGGCCACTCATCGAACGCCGTGCCGATCGCGTTCCGTCGAGCGATGTGACGATGGCTTCCATCACGAGCGTCCCATCCTGCTCGCAGGCGAAGGCGCCGAGCGGCAGCTGGCACCCGCCGCCGAGCGCGGCCACGACCGCCCGCTCGGCAGCAAGGGCCCGGCTGGCTGACTCGTCATGAATCGGCCCGAGCATCCCGCGAGCAGCCTCATCGTCGTGGCGAATCTCAATGGCAACAATACCCTGACCCGGGGCCGGAACGCACTGCTCGACGGGAATGGGGACCGAGATCCGATCGCCGAACCCGAGGCGGCGGAGGCCGGCGCAGGCGAGCACCAGCGCGTCGAAGCCGCCCGCGTCGAGCTTGCCCAGTCGCGTATCCACGTTGCCACGGATCGGCGCGAACGTCGCTGCCGGGATGAGCGGCGCGAGTTGCGCGGCACGCCTCACGCTGCCCGTGCCGATCGTCGCTCCCGGACGCAGGCTGGCCAGGGCCTCGGCGACGGTCAGGCCGGCCCGCTCGCGAAACGCCACGTCGCGAAGCACGATCCCGTCGCGCGCATCTTCCCGCGGCAGGCACGCCGCTACGCTCAGCCCGTCCGGCAGGAGCACCGGCAGGTCCTTTGCGCTGTGCACTGCGAGATCCGCGTCTCCTTTCAGGAGCGCGTCTTCGAGCTCCTTCACGAACTGACGCTTGCTGTCGTCACCGCCCGCAACCGGCCCGTGCTGCGATCGATCACCGGTTGTCGTGATCACGACGATCTCGCTGCCGACGCCAACAGCACGCAGCCGATCCGCGACGGCGTGCGCCTGCCAGAGTGCCAGCCGGCTGCCGCGGGTGGCGATCCGGAGTACGTTATTCAAAGCTGGCCGCCTTCGGCGTCGGGCCCCCGCTCAACGGCGCCGCCCGCCACGGAGGAGCGGTTCGCGCGGCGCGGCCGGCTGGTCGTCCTTGACCGTGTCGGTGTCGGGCGCGAGCGCGAAGAGCCGGTGAAGCGCTTCGGCGTAGTCGACGACGAGGCTGTCGTCGCCCAAGGTCTTCAGATGCTCGGTTGGGGTCAGCAGCAGCTTCTCGACGAGGAGGCGCGTGACTTCGTCGACGCGCGCGCGGGCCTCCGGCGGCAGGCCGGCGAGCTTGGCATCGAGGCGGTTGAGCTCGCCCTGGCGGATGCTCTCGAAGCGCTGACGCAGTGCCACAATCGTCGGGACAATCTCGCGGGACTGGAGCCATGAGGCGAATCGCGCGACTTCCTGATCGACGATCGCTTCGGCTCCCGCCAACTCGGTCGATCGCCGCGCCAGGTTCTCGTTGACGATCGACTGCAGATCGTCCATGTGGTACAGGAACACCTGATCGAGATCGCCCGCAGTCGACTCGACATCCCGCGGCACGGCGATGTCGATGATGAAGAGTGGCCGGTCTCGCCGCGATCGCATCGCCTCCTCGACGGTTGCCCTGGTCAGGACTGGATCTGCCGCGCCGGTGGCGGTGACGACGATGTCGGCGTCGGCGAGCGAGCTGCGAAGATCCTGCCACGCTACCGCCCGGCCCTCGAGCCGGCGCGCGAGGCCGTCAGCGGACGCGAACGTCCGGCTCGCGATCGTGATCTGCGTGGCACGCTGCGACCGCAGATGAACACCCGTGAGCTCGGCCATTTCCCCAGCGCCAAGGATGAGGACGTTGAGGCCCGAGAGGTCCCCAAAAATCTTCTTGGCCAACTCGATCGCGGCGTAGCTGACCGAGACCGCGCCTTCAGCCAGCCCGGTTTCGTTTCTGACCCGCTTACCGACGCCAAACGCGGCATGGAACAGGCGATGGGTGACGGTGCCGGTGAAATGGAGGTCGCTCGCCGTGGCGTAGGCGGTCTTTACCTGACCGAGGATCTGCGGCTCGCCGACGACCAGCGAATCGAGCCCGGCGGCGACCCTGAACAGGTGGCGCGCCGCGTCCACGCCGCGGTGGCTATAGAAGTGCTCGGCAAGGCGCGCCGGTTCGAGGCTGTGATACTCGCTGAAGAACCGCTTGAGCGCATCGGCGATCGCGTCGGAATCGCCGACGGCGTAGATCTCGGCCCGATTGCAGGTCGAGAGGACGACGGTTTCGGGGCTGACGCCGCGCGCGGCGAGCGCGTGGAGCGCCGCATCGAGCCCGGCCCGTGTGAAGTCGACGGATTCGCGCAACTCCACGGGCGCCGTGCGATGGCTGAGGCCAACTGCGAGAAGGCGCATCACTCCCTAAAGGCCTTGACCGACACGATTCTGCGTTTGTGAGCCAAGTTTTTCGGTCAAGGCCGTTAATCAAACAATGCCTTCTAGCGAGGCGGAGCCTCGATGGTCTGAGGCGCAGCCTCGCTAGAAATTGTGACTCTTGGTCAGGAAATAGCCGATCGGCACGAAGTTCAACAGGACGATCACGAACGCCAGCGCCGACAGCCAGGCGGCGCGTCGCCCACTCCAGCCGATAGCGCGGCGCGCAAAGAGCGCAAACGAATACACGCCCCAGCAGATGATTGCGACGAGAATTTTCGGATCCTGGATCGACATCGCTTGCGCGCGCGGATCCGTGGAGGACTGGATCTGTGTCGCCCAGAGCCCACCGACCGCGATGCCGAGGGTGAGGAACAGCCAGCCGATGGTCACGACGCGGCCGTTCATCGAATCGAGCACCTGCAGCGACGGCAGGCGCGTGTAGAAGAAGCCGAGGTGCTTGGCCTTGATCTCGTTGAACAGCAGCACGTAGGTCACGCCGATCACGCAGGCGAGCGCGAAACTGGCATAAGCAAACAACATCGACACCACGTGCAGGGTGAAGAGCGGGCTGCGGAGCAGTGGTGGTCGCGGGCTGGCCACCGGATCGAGCGCCGGAATCAGGTACAACGCGACGATGAGCGGCGCCACGAACACGCCCATCGCCCGCTCGTCGGTCGTCAGTTCGACGTAGAGATACGACAGGCCGAGCAGCCACACGAACGCCGAGAGCGCCGCGGTCGTTCCGACGAGCGGCGCGTGCCCGACGTGCATGGTCTGCATGCCGATGAGGAAGGTGTGGGCGAGCACTCCGCCACCGAGGATCGCCGTCGCCAAACGTCCGGCGCGCGGATCCCGCCACGCGAAGTGGGTGAAGTAGGCGGCAGCCGCCGCAGCGTAGAAGACGAGCGGAACGAGGTGCATGACACCTACCGGCCGGATGCTGGTCCGTAGTAGCCCTGGCGGGTGCGTGCGGTCAGGCCCGGCGTTGTGACCCGGACAACGACCCGGCGCCAGGCGCCGTTGCGCATCGGATTCCTCGACGAATACGCGAGGCTGTACTGGTTCGCGAGTTCCTCTGAGATCTGATCGTAGATCTTCGGCAGCTCCGCCGCCGTGAGCACGAAATAGGCGCGGCCGCCGGTTTCCTGCGCGAGCTGCTTGAGCACGAACTCGGCTTCCTTGAACTCGGACCGATAGGTCCCGGTCGGCCGGAGTCCGATCGCATAGATAGCGGTTTCCGATCGTTTGGCGAGATCGAGGACTTCTTCGTACGCCACGAGGCTCGAGGTGTCGTCGCCGTCGGAAAGCACGACGATCGCCTGACGCCGGATCTCCTCCTCGGAGGTCGCCTTGGCCCGCTTCAGCTCCTTCAGCGAGACGTAGATCGCGTTGTAGAGCGAGGTCGATCCGTTGACGTCGGTGCTGCGGATCGCTTTCTCGAGCGCCGCGACGTCGTTGGTGAAGGTCTGGAGAATCCGCGCCTGGCTGTCGAAGTCGATGACCTCCATGACGTCTTCGCGCCGCATTCTCTTCGCGAACCCGACCGCCGCTTCCTGTGCCGTCGCCAGGCGCTCGTTCATGCTGGCACTCGTGTCGAGGAGCACGGCGAGCGCAATCGGCTGCTGGACGCGTGAGAAGAACGTCAGCGCCTGCTTGGCGCCGTCCTCGAAGACCTCGAAGTCGGACTCCGACAGATCGCCGACATACTTGGCGCCGTCCATCACCGTGACGCTCAACGACACCAGATCGACGCCGCTGCGCAATCGTGTCTGTGGCTGCTTGGGCTCCGGCGCCGGCGTAGTGGCGGGCGGTTTCTCCTGTTGAGCAGCGGCGACGGCGACTGCCGGCGGTCGCTCGGACATTGACGCGAGCGCGAGGCACATCCCCGCCAGCACGGTGCCGCCGACGAGCGTGCGTGGGTGACGGAAGTTGGACATTGGAACGTTCAGCGAGCCGGGAGACGCTTGGGCGCCCTGACCGTCAGTCCGGGCTTGGTAACGGAGACGTCAATTTTCTCTGGCGGAATCAGCGTCTCGGGCCGCGAGTACGACACGACGTACTGATGGGTCATCTCGTCGGCCAGTTGCGACAGGCGGTCGGCGAGGCCGCTCTCCGCCAGGATCTGATCGCGACGGCCGCCGGTCTGGGACGTCGCATCTGCGATGACGATGTTGCGGTTGCGCATCTCGTCGGTCATCGATGGAGCGGGCGAACCGATCGAGAGGACGTGGAGCGTCGCGCCGCTTCGTCTCACCGCGTCGACGACCTTCGTGTGATAGAGATTGCTGAACTCGTTGTCGCTTTCGACCGCGACGACGACAATCACCGGCCGCTTGGCCTCGCGCTTACTGATTCCGTTCGAGAGCTCCAGCAGCGCTTCGAGCAGATAGGCGCCGGCGCCCGATCTGGCAAACAGCCGCTCGATGCCCTTCTGCAGCTGCGCGACATTGTCCGTGTACTCGACCAGGGGAGTGGGACGCTCGCCATACGTCGACAGCGCAATTTGAGCCTTGCCCTGGAGTTTCGTGACGAAGCGCTTGAGTCCATCCCGGATGAATTGGATTGCCGAGGTCGCGGCCTGGCTGTCGTCGATGGTGACCGCGATGGCCAACGGTTCGGTGGCCGGGCCCGCCGCGAGCACTTCGCGCACAACGTTGTCTTCCCGTACGGTGAAGTCCGCAGCGGTCAAGCCCTCAACCGGGTTGCCTTTGCCGTCGAGGACGCTGACGTACACCTCGCGGTTGCGCCGCTCGCTCGGCGGCCGTTGGGGGGCCTGTGCATCTGAGGCGAGGATCGAGAACGCCAGAGCTGCAGGGACAGAGAGCGCCGCGAAAACGTGCGCCATACCCGCAGTATAGGCCGCGCCTGAAGAAAGCGTCAAGAAAACGCAGGTGAGCAAAACCATTGTGAAATAAGGGAGTTCCGGTCACATGAGGGCCTCTGCACACACGCCAGACGGCCGGCGTTCACCCGCTCGGGCCAGAATAGAGTCGAGAGAACGTGGAACGTTACCTCCTGTCGATCGTCGTGCTCGTGCCCGCGGCCACCGCGCTGGTGGTCTTCATCGCTGACCGGGCCGGCCGCTTTGTCGACGGCCGCGACGGCTTGCTTCGCGCGCTCACGTGCGGCGCGACCGCCGTCAGCTTCGCCACATCCCTGCCACTCTGGTTCACGTTCGAGGTTCGGGGCGCGGAGTGGCAGTTTACCGAGCGCCTCGACATCCTGCCGTCGATCGGCGCGAGCTACGCGCTTGGCGTCGACGGCCTGAGCGCTCTGCTCGTCCTGCTGACGACGCTCGTGTGCCTGATCGCTGTGCTGGTGAAAACACCGCGCGGGCGCGAGTTCTACATTTCGGCGCTGCTCCTCGAAAGCGGCTTGCTCGGCGTCTACGTGGCGCTCGATCTGCTGTTGTTCTGGTTGGCCTGGATGGTCGCCACCGCGTCGATGTGCGTCCTCATCGGCGCGGCTGGAGGACGGACCCGCGTCGCGACCCGCATTGGCGTCATCACGCTCGTTCCGGGCGTCGTCATGCTGCTCGGGCTTCTCCTGATTCACGTCCAGGGCCAGGCGATCACCGGCGCGGGAACATTCGACATGCGCGTATTCCGGCAGCTTGCGCTGCCACCGCATGTGCAGCGGTGGGTGTTTGTCGCCTTTTTCATGGGATGTGGCGGCGGGTTGGTCGGCGTGTTCCGCTGGTGGTTGACGGTGGCGGCCGACACCCGGGCGTTTGCCGTTCCTCTCTTGCTGTCGGCGCTCTTTCTGAAGATGGGCACTTACGCGTTTCTCAAACTGACCCTGCCGCTCCTGCCCGATGCGTCTCGCTCCCTGGCGCCAGCCATCGTCGGACTGGCCTCGATCGGTATCGTGTTGAGCGCCGTTGCGGCATTCGGGCAGACCAACTGGAATCGCGTCCTCGCCTACGCGAGTCTTGGTCACCTCTGCCTGGTGATGCTCAGCGCCTTCGCGCTCACTCCTGACGGGCTGACCGGCAGCGCCGTCCACCAGATCAACCACGGCCTCTCGATCGCCGCGCTTTTCTTGCTTGCAGGCCTTGTAGTCGAGCGCGGCGGCGAGGCGGGTAGCGGGGGAGGGTCTGCTGTCGGTACGTCCGGGCGCGCAAGCGAGATGCTGGAGGCGACAAGGATCGGCGAGTTCGGCGGCCTGCTGAACGCGATGCCGAAGGTCGCCGCGGTGTGGCTGATCATGACGCTGTCGCTCGTCGGTGTGCCAAAACTCAACGGCTATGTTGGCACCCGCCTGGCGTTCGAAGGTCTCTGGCCGGTGAGCAAGCCGTGGTCGATTGTGGCCGCCGGCGGAATGGTCCTGAGCGGCGTCGCGTTGCTATGGTTGTTCTCACGAACGATGCTCGGCGAGTTGAAGACGCCGGGCGGTCACCGGTTGAAGGACCTCCGCCTCCGCGAGGCGCTGGCGATCATGCCGCTGGTGCTGCTGGCCGTCTGGATTGGTCTCTCGCCGGGGCAGCTCCTGGCGAGAGTCGAAACATCGGTCGCGCGCGTCGTTCTGCGGGTAAGCCCCGAGTACGCCCAGGAGGTCGTCGATTGCCTGACGCAACCGCCCCCATCACCGGCCGAGACAGGGTTGCCAGCGGGCATCGTGGTTGCCGCGCCGTGTGCCGACGGAGCCACGTCAGGCACGCCGCCGAAGCGGTGAGCGCTCCGCGACTCAGGTAGACTCTCCCTACGCAAACGAGGGACGTGAGGACTCGAAGCCCATGGAAGACAAGCCACCGCCCCCGGAAACGACGAGAGAAAAGGCGCAGTCGATTGGTGCGTTGAGCAGCGTGGGCCTGTCGTTCGTCCTGGCCATCGTCCTCGGCGCGTGGTTCGGATACCTGCTCGATTCGTGGTTCGGCACTGGGCCGGTGTGCTTTCTCGTCTTCTTCGTGCTGGGCATGGTGGCCGGCGGACTCAACGTCTACCGGACCGCGACCCGGTACATCAAGTAGGAGGCTCGGTGACGGGTGTGGACCCGTTCCGGCGGCGACTCGAGCGCACCGCGATCGTCGTCTGTCTCGCGATGACGGCGCTGGCGCTCGTCGTCGCGCGCGGCCGGCCGGGTCCGGCCGTTGGCGTGCTGGCCGGCGGACTGCTGATCGGGGTCAGTTACTGGACGATCAGTCTCGCTGTTTACGGAGAGAAAGTGCCCTGGACGCTGGCTCGCGTGGTGCTCCGGTACGCTTTACTCGGTCTTCTGGCGTACGTTATGATTGCTCGTTTGCGCCTGCACCCATTAGGGCTACTGGCGGGCGCGTCCTCGGTTGTGGCAGCGGCCTCCATAGAGGCGTGCCGCCTCTTCCTGACGAAGTCCCGAACCTGAATGCACGAAACGCCGCTCCTCATCGTCGACGTGTTCAACGCCGTCCTGGGCCCTCCTGTCAGCGCGGCGCTGGGCGCGCTCGGCTTTCACCTCGATCCCGTGCATCCGATTCCGCCGTTCATGGTGATGATCCTGATCATCGTGTTGGGCTTGACCGGGCTCTGCCTGTTCGTCCGGTCGCGGCTGAGCGTGGAGAATCCCGGGAAGCTGCAGATCCTGATGGAAGATGGGATTCAGGCGCTCGTCGCCATGATGGAGCAGTGGATTGGCCCGAAGGGGCCACGCTACCTGCCGCTCGTCGGCACGTTGTTCGTGTTCATTCTCTGCAGCAACTACCTAGGGCTGGTTCCCGGCTTCATGGCGCCGACAGCGAGCATCAATGTGACGCTCGGCTGCGCCCTCACAATCTGGATTTACTACCACTTCCACGGCTTCAAAGAGCAGGGTGTCATCAACTACATCAAGCACTTTGCGCTGCCTCCGGGATCGCCAGTGTGGATGGCGCCGCTGATGTTCATCATCGAGATCATCAGCCATTTGTCGCGCGTCATGTCGCTGTCGCTACGGCTCTTTGGCAACATCTTCGGCGAAGAGCTGGTCATCGCGATCCTCTTTGGTCTCGTCCCGTTCATTATTCCCATACCGATGATGTTCCTCGGCCTGATTACCGGTGGCCTGCAGGCCTTTATCTTCGTCTTGCTATCGATCATCTATCTGCAGGGTGCCGTGGCGGTCGAGCACGAGCACGACGAGCATGGGCATGATGCCCCGCACGGGCATCGTGCGCCGGCGGCGGCGTAGCATCGATTTCGAATCAGCATTCAGCATTCAGAATTCAGCATTTCTTTCTAGGAGGCTTGGATCGTGAGTAAACGTTCGGTTCTGATGACAGGTGCGCTCGTTCTCGTGGTCGGTGCGTTCAGCCCGGAGGTCGTGCTCTTCGCGCAGCAGGGCGCCGAAGGGGCCGCGGCGGCCAGTACCGAAGTCGCCCGCTGGTCGATTATCACCGCCGGGTTCGCGCTGGCGTTCGCCGCTGGTCTCGGGGCGCTCGGCCAGGGCAGGGCGGTCGCGTCTGCGGCTGAAGCGATCGCGAGGAATCCAGGCGCCACCGGCGATATCCGCGGCGCGCTGCTCCTCGGCCTCGTGCTGATCGAGTCGCTCGTCATCTACGTTCTGCTGATCTCGCTGCTGCTGTTCTTCTTCAACCCGTTCAAGTAAGAGGACGGCGACGCAGAACGACCGGGCACGGCTCCGCCGGGGACACACGACGAAGATCTGGTTCGTGGTGTGTCCCGCCTTCTCGCGGTAAGTCCAGCCAGTGTCGTCCGCGTCTTCAGCTGCCTCGTTTTCTTCCTCTTCTTCCTCGGGGGACCAACGAGCAGGGCTGTCGCGCATCGACGTCCTGCTGCTCCTGATGTCGGTCATCTGGGGCACCAATTACGCGATCATCAAGTCCGCCTTCCAGCAGCTCGATCCCCACGCGTTCAACGCGGCGCGAATGGCGATTGCCTCCGGGGCGTTTCTGGCGATCATTGGTTTCCTGCGCCTCAGGCGAGTGCCGGCGCCCGTCCACGACCTCGGCAGCGTCTTTCGCACGCCGACGCGCATGACTCGACGCGACTGGCTCGAACTTGCCGTGCTCGGCTTCGTCGGGCACTTTCTCTATCAGTACTTTTTTATTGGCGGCCTGGCGCTCACCACTGTCGCCAACAGTTCGTTGATGCTCGCGACGACGCCGGTTGTGATCGCGCTGATCAGCGCCGTACTCGGCTACGAGCGGGTCGGAGCGCGCCACTGGGCAGGCGCGGCGCTCTCTCTTCTCGGCATCTACATCGTCGTCGGCCGCGGCGTCGCGCTCGGCGGACGGGGCCTCACGGGGGATTTGATGATGGTCGCGGCCGTGTTGTGTTGGGCGGTGTACACGCTCAGCTCGCGCCGCCTGATCTCACGCCACTCGCCGGTCGGCGTCACGGGCCTCTCGATGTCAATCGGGACCCTCGTCTACGTGCCCGTGATGTGGCCCTACGTTCGAGCGGTCTCGTGGGGCGACGTGACGCTGCGGACCTGGGCCTCGATCGTCTACTCGTCGATCTTCGCGCTCGGTGTGGCCTACACGATCTGGTACGCCGCCGTGCGTCAGATTGGCAGCGCCAGAACGTCGGTCTACTCGAACGTCATTCCGATTGTCGCGATGCTCACCGCGGTGCTTTTTCTCGGTGAGCCGCTGCGCCTGGTCAACGTGATTGGCGCGACCGCGGTGCTCGTTGGCGTCGCGCTCACGCGAACCGCCCCACAGGCGGTCCCCGCCGAGCCGTGCGAACCATAGCCCCGGATCACAAGAACAACCACGGATGACACGGACAACACGGGTTGAGAACCGCAAACGTGAATCCTGAGCCCTGAGCCCTGAGCCCTGAGCCCTGAGCCCTGAACGCCGAACCCTGAACCGTGAACCGTGAAACGTGAACCCTGAACCTTGACCCTTGAACCTGCTAAGATCATTCTGAAATGTCCCACTTCTACGCCGAGCACGCGGTGGCGCTGAAGGCTGAGCTGAGCCAGGCAATTCCCCGTGATCTGTTGCGGGCATTCCATCAGAAGTCGGCGGTCCGGCATTTCATCGTTGGCATTCGGCAGTTCCTCATCCTCGCGGTTGCGACCTGGGGCCTCATCCGCTTCGAAAACCCGTCCATCTGGATTCCTCTGGCCTTCGTGCAGGGCTTTACAATCTTCAACTTCACGATCCTGCTGCACGAGGTACTGCACCACAACGTGTTCGAGCGCACGCGGCCGCTGGCGACGCGTATCCTGGGCCTGCTGTATGCGACCCCGAGCGGGATTTCTGCGAGTCAGTTCACTCGTTGGCATCTCGATCATCACGCCGAGCTCGGGTCGGAGGACGACGATCCGAAGCGCCATCACCTGTCACCCAAGGTGAACGCGCGCTGGTACAAGCTGCTTTACGCTACGCCTGCGCTCTTCCCGATCTACTTCCGCGCCGCCAGGCGCGAGTCCTCGACCTATCCGCCCGCGCTCCAGCGGGCCATCGCCGCCGAGCGGAAAGTGTCGATTGGCGCGCATCTGCTGGCGATCGCGGCGCTGTGGTATTTCTTTGGTTTCTACGCGGCGCTTCGAACGAGCATCATTCCGGTCTTCTTCATCTTT
This sequence comes from uncultured Acidobacteriota bacterium, assembly GCA_963773005.1. Taxonomy (GTDB): domain Bacteria; phylum Acidobacteriota; class Vicinamibacteria; order Vicinamibacterales; family 2-12-FULL-66-21; genus DATBJJ01. Next base: position 961,938 of record CAVYZR010000001.1, on the reverse strand, counting down.
CCGATCGCGTTCACGCTCAACCGGCTCGGCCAGCACTACGACATCGATCCGACCGATCCGGCCAAGTGGGGCACGCTGATGAAGGGCCACTGGTTCTGGGATTTCGTCTACCTGAACTCGAACTATCATCTCGAGCACCACTATTTTCCAGGAGTGCCGTTCTACCGGCTGCCGGCACTGCAGCGCGCGCTCACGCCGTTTTTCGAGCGCAAGCAGATGCGCTGGATGACCTACGGCCGGCTCGTCTACGGATGGCTCGTGGAAAACCGCGCGCCGCATACTGATTGGAGTCGCCCCAGTTCGACTCCAGGCCGTACCATCCCGAACCCGACGCCGCATTCACGGTGACGAACACGCCGGCCCGCTAAAAACGATGAGCACGATGCCTACCATCAATCCCACGCTGTCGGACCGTGACGTCATCGATCTCTGTCGGAAGCACACGCTGTTCGAATGGTCGGCTCAGGGGTCGGTGGACCCGATTGCGATGGCCAGGTCGAAGGGCGTGTACTTCTGGACCGCTGACGGCAAGCGCTATCTCGACTTCAACAGCCAACTCATGTGCGTCAACGCTGGTCACGGCGACCCGCGGATCGTCGCGGCGATTCAGGAGCAGGCCGCCACGATGGCCTACGCGAATCCGTTCATGGCGACCGAGGTCCGTGGGCGGTTAGGCGCGAAGCTCGCCGAACTCGCGCCTGGCGACATCGACGTGTTCTTCTTCACCAACGGTGGCGCCGACGCCAACGAGAACGCGATCAAGCTGGCGCGCGCCTTCACGGGCCGCCACAAGATCCTCGCGCGCTATCGTTCGTACCATGGCGGGACGCATGGGGCGATCGCGTTGACCGGCGATCCGCGGCGCTGGAGCACCGAACCGGGCATGCCCGGCGTCGTGCACGTCCTCGACCCGTACCATGGGATGGCGCGCGGCTCGGACAGCGCGGCAGAGTCGCTGGCCATGCTCGAAGAGGTGATCCAGCTCGAGGGCCCGCAAACCATCGCCGCTTTTTTCCTTGAAACCGTCAGCGGCACGAACGGTGTGCTGGTGCCGCCGCCCGGGTATCTCGAGGGCGTGCGCGAGCTCTGCACGAAACACGGCATCCTGATGGTCTGCGACGAGGTCATGGCGGGATTCGGACGGACGGGGGAGTGGTTCGCCGTCAACCACTGGAACGTCGTGCCCGACATCATCACGTTGGCCAAGGGACTGACGAGCGCGTACGTGGCGATGGGTGCGGTCGGGGTGCGTCAGCCGATAGCCGACCACTTTCGGGACACGGTCTTTCAAGGAGGGCTGACCTACAACAGCCACCCGCTGGGCTGCGCAGCAGCGCTGGCCACGCTTCGCGTCTATGAAGAGGATGATCTGATCGGCAACGCGAAGCGACTCGGGCCGGTCATGGCGCAGTTGCTCGAGGAGCTGGCCGGGAAGCATTCGTGTATCGGCGCGCACCGCTCGATTGGGTTGTTCGGTCTCGTCGAGCTCGTCAAGGATCCGCGAACGAAGGAGCCGCTCGCGCCGTTCGGACAATCGTCGGCGGCGACCAGACGCCTGACGACCTTGTTGCGAGAAGAGGGTCTATACACGTTCGTGCGGTGGCACACGTTCTTCACGAACCCGCCGCTCTGCATCACCGAAGAACAGCTTCGCGAGGGATTTCACATGATCGACCGCGCGCTGACTCGTCTGACGGCAGAAAAAATTGAGGGCTGAAGACCACCTGCGTCTCCAGCCCTCGTCCTTCCCAATCCACGCGCGGCTATTTCTTCTCTTTCATCGGCACGGTCCACATATAGATTGTGTGGCCGCCGGCTTCAGTAGTTTTCTCCGCCGGATACTTCTCGCCCATCGAAAACGTCTGCGACACGATCCGCGTGCCAGGCTTCAGTTCCTTGTTGAGCTTGGGGATCAGCTTCTCATTGAGCGACTGCAGCAGGTAGAGCGTTACGACCGTCGCTTCGCTGATATTCGTGGTGAAGAGATCTTCGTTGCGGATGGTCACCTTGTCAGTGACGCCGGCCTTGGAGACGCGCTCGTTCGCTTCCTTGACGCGGACCGGATTGATGTCGATGCCGACGGCGCGAGCGCCAAAATCCTTCGCGGCGGCGGTCACAATCATTCCATCACCACAGCCCAAATCGTAGACGACGTCTTTCGCCGTTACGCCCACCAGCTTCAGCATCGCGTCCACGGTGGCGGCCGGCGTCGGGACAAAGATGACATCCGGTTCCCTCAAAGCCGGCGCCGTCTGAGCCAGTGCCGGGCTCGACACGGCCAGGGCGACGACGGCCAACAGAATCGCGTACGCCGTAGATCGAACTCGCATTTCCATTCAGCTCCTCTCTTCCTCTCTTTTCTGCCCGCTCATTGTTCTACTTTCTGGTGTTCACGCTTTCCGACGTGCGGTCTTACGTTATACCTCAATACCCCATCTCGCGCTGAATCCCGCGGACGATTCGGTCGAGCTCGTCCACGAGCAACCCGCCGCCGGCCTCCCGATACGCGCGCACCAGCGATTCGTAATACGCCACCACATCGTCCGGCGTTGCCTTGAAGCGTTCCCAGACGCGCTCGCCGCTATTCCGAAGATCGCGAAGGATCGCGTATGAATTGTGGACCTTATCGGCCGCCGATACACGCAGGCTGGGACCGGACAACCGCCTGGCGTGTTGGATATAGGCCTGCTTGCGCTCGAGCCACGGTTCCTTGGGCTGGGACCACGAATCGGTGCAGTCCTCGACGATGCGCGCGACCGCGTCTCCGAACCGGGTTCTGATGTCCTCGAGGCGCGCACGGCCCCCATGATCTTCGGCCGCGTCATGGAGCAGCGCGCCAATCGCTTCGTCCTCGCCCCCTCCATCGTCGAGCACGATCGAGGTCACACCCATGAGGTGCCCAACGTAGGGTGCTCCGGTCCCCTTTCGGGTCTGCTCCCGATGGACCTCGTGCGCGTATCTGACGGCTTCGTCGAATCGAGCAGTGAGAGTGATCATGTTCCAAGTCGATTGGCAGCCTTGCGGGATCTCCCGAAGCTGGTAAGACTTATTCGAAGAACCCTGAACCCTGAACCCTGAACCTTGAACCCTGAACCATGATTCCCGACCCCGCCGTGCCAGTTTATGCCACTCTCGATGCGCTCGGCATTACCTACGAGAAGTACTCTCATCCGCCAGTTTTCACTGGCGAGGAAGCCGATGAGCACTGGGCGCCCATCCCGGCGACGAGGGTCAAGAACCTGTTTCTGCGCAACAAGCGGGGCGATCGTCACTATCTCGTAATCCTGGAGGTATCCAGGCAGGCGGATCTCCGGCAATTGGTGAAGATCGTCGGCGACGATCGGCTGAGCTTTGGTTCAGCGGATCGGCTGATGGCGACGCTCGGCCTCACGCCGGGGTCGGTCTCTCCGTTTGGGCTCATTCACGACCGCGGGCACGGCGTGCGCGTCATCGTCGACGACAATCTGCGGCAGGCGGAGCGCCTGATTTTTCACCCCAATATCAACACGGCGAGCGTGACGATCACCGTGGCGGACCTGGAACGGTTTCTCGCGTCGATGGGGAATCCGGTGCGATGGGTGAAGGTCTGACCTAGGCTTCGAGTCAGGCTTCGGGGCTTCTCGCCTTCGGCCGCTGATTGGCGGCGAGGACCCGCTTGCGGAGGCGGATGCTCGTCGGCGTCACCTCGACGAGCTCGTCGTCGTTGATGAACTCGATCGCCTGTTCGAGCCCGAGTTTTCGCGGCGGGATCAGGCGGATCGCCTCGTCGGCCGTCGAGGCTCGCATGTTCGTCTGCTTCTTTTCCTTGGTGACGTTGACATCCATGTCGCTCGCGCGCGCGTTCTCGCCGATGATCATGCCTTCGTAAACGATGACGGCAGGCTCGATGAAGATCTCACCACGTTCCTGCAGGTTGTAGATCGCGTACGCGGTGGCCGGGCCGGTGCGGTCCGCGACGAGCGCGCCGGTCGCGCGCGCCGGGATGGCGCCGTGCCAGGGCTCCCAGCTGGAGAACAGGTGATTCATGATGCCGGTGCCCTTCGTCTCGGTCAGGAATTGCGACCGGAACCCGATCAGGCCGCGGGCCGGAATCCGGAATTCCATGCGGACGCGGCCGCTCCCGTGGTTCACCATCTTCGTCATCGTGCCGCGGCGCATCCCGACCTGGGCGATGACGACGCCCTGAAACTCCTCGGCGACGTCGATGACGAGCTCCTCGATCGGCTCCATCACCTTGCCGTTGACCTCTTTCGTCACGATGTCCGGCCGGGACACCTGCAGCTCGAATCCTTCGCGCCGCATCATCTCGATGAGGATCGAGAGCTGCAGCTCGCCTCTCCCGAGCACCTTCATCTGCTCGGGCGAGTCCGTCGGCTCAACGCGGATCGACACGTTGCCGAGCAGCTCACGGTCGAGCCGATCCTTGATCTGGCGTGAAGTCACGTACTGCCCCTCACGCCCGGCCATCGGCGACGTGTTGACGCCGAAGATCATCGACACCGTCGGCTCGTCTACTGCTATCGGCGTCAGCGCAAGGCGGTGCTCGATGTCCGCGATCGTTTCGCCGATCGTGATGTCTTCGATACCGGCGAGGCAGACGATGTCGCCGGCGGCAGCCTCGGTGATGTCGACGCGGCGCAGCCCCTCGAACGCGAACAGTTTCGTGACGCGCGTCTCCTGGACCCGTCCGTCGAGCTTGCAGACCGCGATCGGGTCACCGACCTTGACTTGTCCGTTGAATACGCGGCCGATCGCGATGCGGCCAAGATAGTCGCTCGAATCGAGGTTCGCCACCAGCATCTGCAGTGGCGCGTCGGCATCACCGCGGGGCGGCGGGACGCTGTTGATGATGGCGTCGAAGAGCGGCCGAAGGTCCTCGCCGGGATCGCCGATCGACATGCTCGACGTCCCCGCGCGGGCGCTGGCGTAAACAACCGGAAACTCGACCTGCTCCTCGTCGGCGTCGAGGTCGATGAAGAGATCGTAGACTTCGTTGAGCACTTCCTGCGGCCGCGCATCCGGCCGATCGATCTTGTTGATCACGACGAGCGGCGTCAGCCGCCGCTCGAGCGCCTTGCGAAGGACGAACCGCGTCTGCGGCAGAGGTCCTTCGGACGCGTCCACGAGCAGCAGCACGCCATCGACCATCGCCAGCGTCCGCTCCACCTCGCCGCCGAAGTCGGCGTGGCCCGGGGTGTCGACGATGTTGATGAGGATGTCGTGGTAGTGGACGGCCGTATTCTTGGCCAGGATCGTGATGCCCCGTTCCCGCTCGAGGTCGGTGTTGTCCATCATCCGCTCGGCGACGCGCTCGTTGGCCCTGAAGAGCCCACTCTGGTTGAGCATCGCATCGACAAGAGTCGTCTTGCCATGGTCGACGTGCGCGATGATGGCGACGTTTCGGCGCAGGGCGTTGGCTACAGAAGGAGCGGTTTTTTGGAGCGAAGGCATCTATACAGTATACCGGGGAAAGCCTGAAGTCCGACGTAAGAGCCTGAAATCGGCGCGATCTCTGGGCCGATCAACCATGGAGCGGGAACCTACGTCATAGGTATGACACGGGCCTGAATGGCTGACTCGGACCTGGTTACCCGCGCAGCGGCCGGCGATCCGACCGCCTTCCAGACGCTCGTCGAGCGCCATCGGTCCATGGTCTATCGGGTGGCCTACCAATTTGCCGGCAATCACCACGACGCCGAGGATATCGCCCAGGAAGTTTTCATCAAGGTCTACAGGTCGCTCGATCGCTTTCGTCAGGACGCCCAGCTCACCTCCTGGCTCTACCGGATCGCCATGAATGCCTGCATCGACTTCCGGCGCCGACAGTCCCCGGCCACGTCCGCGCCTTTTGGCGAGGAGGCGGAACGGCAGCTTCTGAATACGCCCGAGGAACGGCCAGACCCGGAGGACCGTGCCTACGCCGGCGAGCTCGGTCAGGTGCTCGAGGCTGAAATCACGCGGTTGCCCCAGGGCCAGCGGATCGTGTTCATCATGCGGCATCATCAAGGTCTCAAGCTGTCGGAGATCGCCGAGGCGTTGGGGCTTGCCGAGGGGACGGTCAAGCGCCAGCTGCACGCTGCGGTGTACCGGCTGCGTGGCGCGCTCGTGCACGCCAACGTGACCGTGGGGGAACGGATATGACTCGGTGCCAACGTCAGAGTTCGAGTGACATCGAGCTGTACTTCTATGGCGAGTTGGAGGCAGCGGAGCGTTCTGCTGTCGAACGCCATCTGCGTTCGTGCAGCGACTGCCGGCAGGCGCTCGAAGAGCTGTCGACAATTCGCGCGGCGCTTGCCGCGAGCCCGCTCGTGGACGAACCCGCCGACGCCGACTGGACCGGGTTCATGCGGCGGCTGGAGCGCGCGGTGCACCTCGAGTCGCGAGGAGGTCCACCAGTCGCGGCCGTTCGCCAAGGACCCCCGTGGACGACGTATCTGGCGATGGCGGCGCTCCTGGCACTCGTGACGTCCGGCATAACCTACGTGGCCCGGTCGACATTTCGCCCGGCCTCACCTGCTCCCGTCGAGTCGCAGGCGAGCGTGCCTTCCCAGCCGCCGCTGCAGCGGGCGGCGGTCGAGTCTTTCGCCCACGCGCCGTCGCCAGAGGCCGCATTCACCGCGCTCAGCGAGCAGCACTTCGAGCGCTCGAAGCTCGTCGTCCTAGGTCTGGCCAACAAGGATCCGCATCACGTTCGCGAGGCGGATTGGGCCTACGAGCGCGGGCTCGCTTCCAGCCTCCTGAGCGATACGCGCCTCTATCGTCAGGCCGCCGAGGCACGCGGGATGAAGTCGCTCGCCGGAGTCATGGGCGATCTCGAGCTGGTGCTGTTGCAGACTTCGCTTGCCGATGCGCCCGATGCCCAGGCACTCGAACAAATCCAGCGGCTCATTCATAAGCGCGATCTCGTCACGAAGATGGAAGTGGCTGGTTCATAGGGTTCGGGGTTCAGGGTTCAGGGTTCAAGGTTCAAGGTTCAAGAGAGTCTAGAGGGCGCACATGGAACGGCGACAGATCACACGAATGTTGGTGCTGGTGACGCTCGCGCTGGGATGGGCGGCCGCTGCGCGGGGATTCGTTGCGCCGTCGAGCATTGAAGCCGGCGCACCCGAGTCGAAGCGGCTTGGCCGCGCGAAGGACTTCATCGCCGACGAGCAATGGGCGCGCGCCATCGACGAGCTGCGGCTGTCGGTGGCCGATACCAAAGAACCGAGGCGCGACGAGGCGCTCTACTGGCTCGCGCACAGCCTCAACCAGTCCGGTGATCAGGCTGCCGCAGTCGAGACGATCGGTCGGCTCGAGCGTGACTTTCCCTCGAGCATGTGGGTCAAGCCGGCCCGGTCCCTGCGAATCGAGATTGCCGTTCGGCTCAATCGGAGTGATGTGTTGTGGTGGACCGCGCTGCCGCCGTCGCCTCCTGCGGTTCCGGTCACAGTCACGCCGCGAGTCCAGGTGCGCATACCCAAGGAGCCGGCAGTGCCGCCGCCGCCGAAGCTCTGGTATCCAGACAAGTTCGACCCTGACGCGGACCTGCGCATCCAGGCCCTTGGCGCGCTGATGAAGACCGACGCCGAAAAGGTGGTGCCGATCCTCGGGCAGATTGCCTTCGAGAGTGACAATCCTGGCCCGGCGATGCGCGCCGTGTTCATGCTGGCGCAGTCCTCGCTCCCAACGGCGCGCGAGACGGTCGTGCGGGTGGCGATGACGGGGTCCGAGCCGGTTCGGATCGCCGCCGTTCGGGATCTCGGCCGCTTCGGCGGACCCGAAACGTCGAAGGACCTGCTGAGCGTGTATACGACCGCGAACGAACCGGTCAGGCTCCAGATCGTGAAGGCGCTCGGAGAGCGTGCCGACGGCGTCGCGCTGCTGCGGATTGTCGAATCCGAGAAGGACGGGACGCTCAGGTTCAGCGCGATCGCCGTACTCGGCCAGGCCGGAGGCGCCGAACAGCTCGCTCGAATGTACAAGACCGCCAGCCTGCCTCGGAAGCGTCCGATTATCGTCGGCCTGTTCAGGGCGCGCGCGGATGTCGAGCTGATCCAAATCTGCGACGCCGAGCCCGACCCGGGCCTGCGTACCGAAGCACTCGAACGACTCCGGCTCCTCGGCACGCCGAAAGCGAAGGAGTACCTTCAGAAGGTCAGCGAAAAGCGGTAACATCCGAAAGCGTTTTACGAATCCCGAAGCACCTGCGCCGAACCGTGGACGTGTAACCCACGGTGCCGACACCTGTTAGCGGAACAGTGCGGTATGGCCTCGGGTTCGCAGACAGACTTTCGGAGCCCATGCGAACACCCGATCAATCCCCCCCCGAACCTGGCCGGCGCAAGACTCTCGCCCTTCTCGTCAATACGACCGTCGCGCTGATCGGCGGGGCGTTCTCGGCGCTGCTCGGCATCTTTGCCGTGCGTCCTGCGAGAGGCGCGACGGCCGAACGCTGGATACGGGCCGGCACGCTCGGCGACTTGACGCCAAACGTGCCGGTGCCGCGCGTGCTCGCCGTGCCTCGGGCCGACGGGTGGTATCGGGCTCGCGCCCGCGAGACGGTGTTTCTCGTCTGGGACGGCGCTAAGCAGGTGAAAGTGTTCTCGGCCACCTGCACACACCTCGGGTGCCAGGTACTCTGGGATGGCGAAGCGAAGAAGTTCCGGTGCCCTTGCCACGGCGGCGTGTACGACCCGAGCGGTCGGGTCATCGAAGGTCCGCCACCGCGACCGCTGACGACGATTGACGCGCGCGTCGAAGGTACGGACCAGACCGTACTGGTGCGGGTGTGAGCGGCGAGGGCGTCAAAGATCGGTTGCTGCGATGGCTCGATGCGCGAACCCGCTTCCGCACCGCGCAGCATGCTCTGCTCGACGAGGAGATTCCCGCCGGCACCGGCTGGGTCTTCACACTCGGTAGCGTGCTCCTCGCGCTGATCTCAGTTCAGCTGCTGACCGGCGCCTTCCTGACGCTCTACTACGCGCCAACGCCGGATCATGCGTACGAGAGCGTCCGCTTCATCAGCAGTACTCCGTCGGGACGGCTCGTCCGTGGACTTCATCACTTCGGCGCCAGCTTTCTGGTCGTCTTCATGGTCCTGCATCTCTTGCGGGTCGTCGTCTTCGGTTCGTACAAGCCGCCGCGCGAGATCACCTGGCTTTCCGGTCTGGCCCTGCTGGGTCTGGTGCTGGGCTTTGCGCTGACGGGATACCTCCTGCCCTGGGATCAGCGCGCCTATTGGGCGACAGTGGTCACGATCAATATCTCGCGGCTCGCGCCGATCGCCGGCGACGCGATGGCGGCAGTGCTCCAGGGCGGGTCGACGATCGGTGCGCTGACGCTCACGCGCTGGTACTCCGCTCATGTGATTTTCCTGCCAGCTGTGCTCGTTGGGCTGGTCGTCGCGCATCTCGTCCTGATGCGTCTCCAGGGGAGTTCCGGTCCCGTGCGCCCGAAACGCGGCGCGTCGTTTCCCTTCTACCCCTACCAGGCTTTCCGCGACACGGTTGTCGTGTCGGTCGTGCTGCTCGCTGTCGTTGCGATGGCGTGGCGCGGCATGCCGCCGCTCGAAGGCCCGGCAGACCCGACCGACGCCAACTACATCCCACGGCCGGAGTGGTACTTCCTCGGGTTGTTCCAGTTGCTGAAATATTTCCCGGGCAAGTGGGAAGTGGTCGGCGCGGTCGTCATTCCCGGCGTCGTGGCCGCGTTCCTCGCGCTCCTGCCCTGGATCGATCGCGGTCGTGAGCGCGATCCACGCCGCCGGCCGCTCGTCATGGCGCTGGTTGCCGTGGGCCTCGTGGCCGTCGTCGGGTTGACGGCGCTTGGATGGCGCGATCGGCCGATATCAACCTCTGCGGATCAGTGGTCGCTCCGCGAGATTGGCGGGCGCTCGATTGCCGGCTACAGCGGTTGCGCGAAGTGCCACGCCGACACAAGCCTGGCCGATCCGCTCGAATCGCTCGCGCTCTCGCGCGGGGCCGAATGGGTGTCGGGGCATGTGATCGATCCAGAAATGATCGCCCCCGGTTTGCGCGAACCGCCCGCGGCGCGGAGCGAACGTGAGGTCGCAGCGATTCTCGCCTACGTCCGCCGCGTGTCGCGCCAGGCGTATCCGGGGTATCCACCGAACGTGGAAACGGCCGCGACTGTGTGGGCCCGCTACTGCGTCGGTTGCCACAAGATCGAGGGCGATGGCGGCAAGGATGGTCCCGACCTCTCGCACGCGGGCATCAAGGACGGTAAGCCGCAGGACGTGGCGACGCTCCGCACGTGGATCGAAGATCCTGAAGCCATTGACCCGCTGGCCGACATGCCGTCGTTCGGAAAGCGTCTGTCCCGCGAACAGCTCGACGCGATTGCGGGCTACCTCGCCTCGCGCAAGTGAGCGCGTCGTTCCAGCGCTCGCGGCGGTGGAAGGCTTTGTGAGAGCAACCGACGTATGATCGCGGGAGATGTTTGGCAACCCGCTTCACGACGGCTTGCGGATCGAGCCGACGCCCGGCCCCACGACGTTCGTCATCTTCGGGGCGTCGGGCGATCTCACGCGCCGGAAACTGCTGCCAGCGATCTACCGCTTGACGCGACGTGGCCGCCTGCCAGCGCGGTTCGCCGTCATCGGCATCGGCCGCAGCCCGATGGACGACGAGGCGTTCAGGACGCAGTTCCGGGAGAGTCTGAAGGAGTTTGCCGGCGCCGGCGGCGGTATAGATGAGATCGCCGAATCCCTTGCGAGCCGGATGTATTACCTCGCTGGCGAAACCAACGATCCTCAGCTGTACCAACGCCTCCAGGCGTGCCTGACGGAGATCGACGGCGCCGAAGGCGTCCTCTACTATCTCGCGATTCCGCCGACCGTCTATTCGACTGTCATCGAGCAGCTGGGATCGTCCGGGCTCGCCGATCCGCCGGCGCGTGGGTGGCGGCGCATCGTCGTCGAAAAGCCGTTCGGAACCGACCTTGACAGCGCGCGCGCCCTCAATCGCCTGGCGCACGAGCATTTCGATGAAGAACAGGTCTACCGGATCGATCACTATCTCGGGAAGGAGACGGTCCAGAACCTCCTGGTCTTTCGCTTCGGCAACGGCATGTTCGAGCCGGTCTGGAACCGCCGCTACATCGACCACGTGCAGATCACCGCCGCGGAGACTGTCGGGGTCGAGCATCGGGCGGCATACTACGAAGGCGCCGGCGCGCTGCGCGACATGCTACAGAACCACCTGCTGCAGGTGTTGTCGCTCATCGCGATGGAGCCGCCGATCGCGTTTACGGCCGAGAGCGTTCGCGATCGAAAGATGGATGCCATCCTGGCCGTCCAGCCGCTCGTGACCGATGGTGCGGGCGCGCAGGTTCCAGGCGCCCGTGTGATCCGGGCGCGGTACCGGGCGGGATGGGTGAACGGTGTCGAGGTGCCGGGTTACCGCGACGAGAAAGACGTCGCGCCGACATCGACGACCGAGACCTACGCAGCCGCCCGGCTGAACCTCGACAACTGGCGCTGGGCCGGCGTGCCCTTCTATCTCAGAACAGGCAAACGTCTGCCGAAGCGGACGACGGAGATCTCCATTCAGTTCCGGCGGCCGCCGCTCGAGATCTTCAAGCGCGCCAGCCAGGCGTCGGTTGCGCCAAATCTCCTCATCGTCAACGTCCAGCCCGACGAAGGGATTTCTTTGCGCTTCGAAACCAAGCTGCCCGGCACGCGGATGCAGATTGCGCCGGTGATGATGAACTTCAGGTACGGGACGACATTTGGCGGCGAGGTGCCGGAAGCGTACGAGACGCTGCTTCTCGACGCGATGCTCGGCGATGCGACGCTCTTCGCGCGTCACGACTTCGTCGAGACATCATGGGCGCTCATCGAGCCGGTGCTCGACGCCTGGCGCGCGCAGTCTGGTGACATTCCGAGCTACGAAGCGGGCGAGTGGGGACCGCCAGAGGCGGACGACCTGATGGCTCAGGACGGTCGACGGTGGAGAAGTTTGTGAGCGCGCGGCGTGCCTCCGTGGTGAAAACCGTGACCTCCGTCATCTCCGTTTCAGGCGAACACTCAAGTGAAATGAGGACCTCGTGAACGCGTTAATCTCAGAGTTGCTCCCGGCTGGCGAGGATGTGCCATTCACCAAGATTGGTGACGCAATGGCGCGCGGGACCTGTCATGCGAGCGGCGCGACGCCGATGCGTGCGCTCGTCGCGACGGTTGTAGCCGTTGGCCCATCCGAACGGTTGGCCGCCGCGGCTGAGGCCCTGCAGATGCTCGGCGACGCCGGCACCGTGCGTGGCATCCTCATCTCCGAGGGCGACAACGCGGCTCCGCCCGCGCGCGTTGCCGGGAACACGGTAGCTCTCCACGGCTTGAAGCCGTCGTTCTTCAACAACGCCGTCGCCGCGCTCCGCCTCTCGAGTTTGCCCACCCTCGTCTGGTGGCGTGGCGGCCGTGCCGACACGCTCGACGGCCTGGCCGAGCTTGCCGATCGGATCGTGCTCGATTACGACCGGCCGCCGACAGCCTCATCCGACGACACCGCCGATCCGATCTGGTCGCGCGCCGCGACGCTCTTCAACGATTGCGCGTTCAGCGACCTGCGCTGGGCGCGACTCACCCAGTGGCGGGCGCTCATGGCGCATTTCTTCGACATCCCGGAGGTGCTTGCGGCTGCGGCCGATTTTTCACGACTCAGAATTGCGGGCTCGGACCGACAGTCTGCGCGCTTGTTCGCGGCATGGCTCAGATCGTCCATTCGGTTCCACGAAGGCTTTACGGTTGACCTTTCAGAAGGCGCCCAGGGGACGCCAATCGATGAGATTCGACTGGGCGACCGGGGAATGGCGCCTGCCCAGGAACTGGTGGTCCGTCTGGCCGCTCACCGGACCTGCCTCGAGACCGAGGTCGCTGTTCGCGGCCACCGAAGCTCGTCCCGGTTGGTGCCGCTCGGCGACCAGTCAGTGACTGGTCTCATAACGGAGGAGCTCAAAATCCGCGCGCGCGATGCGGCCTTCGAGCGCGCTTTGCTCTATCTGGTGTCCGCTCGTCAGCCATCAGCCGCCACTTGAGGGCCTCTGACACCGCCTTCCGGCTGACAGTCACTGCATCGACATCATTCACAGCGGACAGGGACATCATTCACAGTCGACCAGCCGGAATTGCCGAGCGCCTGTAAATCTCGACCTGCCGGCTGGCCCTGACCTTGCATCCCACCGCCGGATGCCACCGATTGTTGCAGGCCGTCAACGCCACTCGCCGGTGCGTTGATGAGGCGCATGGCGGTTTCAACGGATCCACTCGTGCTCGTGGTTGAGGACTATCAGGATGCCCGTGAGATGTATGCGGCGTACCTGCAGTTCTCCGGCTATCGCGTCGCAGAGGCCTCCAATGGCCTGGAGGCGGTCGAAAAGGCGCGTGAATTGTTGCCGGCGATCATCCTGATGGACCTCGCGCTCCCCAAGATGGACGGCTGGGAAGCGACCCGCCTGCTGAAGGCCGATGAGCGAACTCGCAATATCCCGATTGTGGCGCTGACCGGACACGCTCTCGCAGGCCACGCAGAAGGTGCGCGTCAAGCCGGGTGCGATGCGTTTGTGACGAAGCCGTGCCTGCCGGACGTGCTCGTCGCCGAGATTCAACGGATGCTCTCGGCCCGAGCCGAGACGACGACACCGCGGCCAACGTCTCCCCTCTCGAGCGGCTCAGACCTCACGTAATCCTCGGCACACCCGAATCCTCGCACTACGTGCCGCTAGGGCGATTGTCACTACCTTGTCGCACGGAGTGAGAACGCTCTAACTACGAGCGTCGAACATGAAGCACCCGGGCGTCGCGATGATCCGCCCGGCACGCGTCAATGACAAGCTGGTCGGACCGATGACACCGGCGGCGCGGAATTGTACGACACGCTGCTTGTCGCCCGCACGGTCGTACACATGGGTGTAGGGCACGCTCAGCGAGATCCAGAGGTTGCCCCCTGCGTCGGCCGCCGCGGCACGGACGATGGGTCGCACAATCGGCAGCTCTCCTTCAGAGGTCTTCCGCCTCGGCCAGGTGGTCGGACGCTCGCGCATATACTCGTCGAGCTCCGCCCCTTCGATGTGGCGCTCGAAGATCAGCGTTCCCGATGCGTCGTACTTGCGAAACGCCGGGACGCCAGCGACGAAGACGAAATAAAAACCGCCCTCCGGGTTGATCACCACAAGCCCGCTGTTGAGTGCGAGGTGCAGATCGCGATCCTGCTCGTGGCCGGTGGCGCGCAGGTCGCCGAAGCTGCGAGCCGAAACACCATCGACGCCGAGCTCGGTCACAAGCGATCGGCTCTCCGGCTGGCTGAGGAAGATCGAACGCCCGTTGAAGACGACCGATCCGAGTCCGCCAATCACCAGGCCATCGAAGGCGACGAGCGAGGCAGTGCGGCCAGGCAGGGCGAAGCCGCCGAGACGCGATCCGCTCGGCATGAAGAACTGGACACGGCCACGGCCCTCGGGTGCGTCGGCGACAACGAAGCTGCCGTCGGGTGCGACGTCAAATGCATACGGCCGAAGAATCCGCCCCGGCTCCGCCCCGATCTTGACGATTTCACGCGGCTCGTCGTCTCCGCGCGCGAGCGCGAAGACGGAGTGCGATCTGCGGTCGAAGATGAAGAACGTGCCGTCGGCCGACTGGCGGCAAACCATCTGCTCCGTGAAGCGTCCGGCAACGTGCGCCGGAAGGCCCCCCAACGACCTCAGTGTCTCTGTCTGAATCGTGGTCGCGGCGGCAACAAACGCGACCACGATGGTGATGGTGATGGTGCAATGCTGAATGCTGAGTGCTGAATGCTGAAGTGAAGTAGGAATCAGCATTTACTTCAGCATTCAACACTCAGCATTAATAAGCGGCCGTTTCCCTGATGGCCTTGAGGATGTCAGCCGATTGCGGGAGGATGGTTTCCTCGAGGTCCGGATGGTACGCAACCGGCGTGTCGAGCGCCGCGACGCGCCTGACCGGTGCGTCGAGGTGCGGAAAGAGCTCGCCGGCGATTCGCGCCGCGAGCTCGGCGCCGAAACCGCACGTCAGTTGGTCTTCGTGAGCGATCACGACGCGGTTGGTCCTTGTGACGGCCGACGCGATCGTCTGCCAATCGAACGGCATGATCGTTCGCAGGTCGATGACCATGACGCTCGTCCCGTCTTTCTCGGCCTGTTGCGCGGCGAGGAGCGACCGCTGCACCAGCGCGCCCCACGTGAGGACGACGACGTCCTCGCCCTCGCGGTGTACGGCCGCTTTCCCGAATGGGACCATGTAGTTGGCGCCGGGGTACTCGCCCTTGTTGTAGGTCTGGCGGTAGAGATGCTTGTGCTCGAGAAACAGCACCGGGTCGTCGCACCTGATCGACGTCCGCAACAGGCCGGCGGCGTCCTGCGCGTTCGAGGGAAAGGCGATCCGGATGCCGGGACAGTGCGCGAAGATGCTCTCGCCGGACTGGCTGTGGTAGGGCGCGCCGCCTCTGAGTACCCGCCGATCGGCACGCGGATGACGATCGGGCACGAGAACGCATTGTTTGACCGGTACCGCAGCATCGTCAGCTCGTCGCGGATCTGCATCATCGCCGGCCAGATGTAGTCGAAGAACTGGATCTCGACGACTGGCTTGAGGCCGCGAGTGGCCATGCCGGTGGCGCGGCCGATGATGTTCGCTTCGGCGAGCGGCGAGTTGAAGACGCGGTCGCTACCGAAGGTCCGTTGCAGACCGTGGGTGACCTTGAAGACGCCGCCCTTGCCCGAGACCGATGCCAGCGCGTCGGCTCGGCTGCAGTCGGCCACGTCTTCGCCGAACACGACGATGCGCGGATCCCGTGCCATCTCGTCCTTGAGCGTGCGATTGATCGCCGCGACCATCGTGTCCGGCCGCCCTTCGGGCGCTAGTGGCGTCGAAAACGCGGCGACGGTCGGGTCAATGTCGGGCGAGTAGACGTAGAGCGCAACAGTATCGGGCGACGGCTTCGGCGCCCGCACGGCGCGGTCTGCGGCGTCATTCACTTCGCGGTCGACGTCCTGGCGAATCGTCGCGAGCTCGTCGTCGGTGGCGAATTGCTCCGCCTTCAGGAACTCGGCGAGCTTGACGATTGGATCCCGCGTCGACTCCTCGGCGCGCTCGACCGACGTCTTGTAAAACTTCTCGTCGTCGGACAATGAGTGCGAGTACGGACGAATGACCTTGGCGTGCACGAGCGCCGGCCCCTTCCGCGCGCGCGCGTAGGCGATGGCGTCCGACATCGCGCGATAGCTCGCCAGGAAATCGGTGCCGTCGATGCTCTGCACGAACAGGCCGGGAAACGAGGAGACGAGCTTCGAGATATCGCCGCCGGCGGTTTGCACTTCGACGGGCACCGAAATCGCGTAGCCGTTGTCCTCGACGAGGTAGACGGCTGGCACCCGGCCGAGACACGCGGAGTTGAGCGATTCCCAGAACTCGCCTTCGCTCGTCGCGCCCTCGCCAGTCGACACGTAGGTCACCTCGTCGCGATGGAATCGCGATTCACGACCGTCGATCGCCGTGTTCTTTTCATAGAGGAGCGAGGCCTCGGCGCAGCCGATCGCCTGCAGGCACTGTGTGCCCGTCGGACTCGACGACGAGACGATGTTGAGCTGCTTGTGTCCCCAGTGCGACGGCATCTGGCGACCGCCGGACGCCGGGTCGTCTTTCGAGCCGACGGCCGCGAGCAGCATGTCGAGCGGCGTCATCCCGACGGCCAGGCAGAAAGCCCGATCGCGATAGTAGGGATAGAACCAGTCGTACGATGGCTTCAGTTGCATGCCGGCGGCGACCAGCACGGCTTCGTGTCCGGCGCCACTGATCTGAAAGAAGATCAGGCTCTGGTTCTTGAGCTGGATTTCCTTGTCGTCAAGGCGCCGGGACAGGACCATCGTCCGATAGGCTCGGAGGAGGTCCTCGCGGCTGAGCCCGTGGGTGTCGAGTGGGCTGGCCGCTGCGCGCTCTTGTTCTGTGCTCCTGCCGTTCGAAACGGCCGAACCTTTCATGCCTCGAGCATCCCCTTCCCTCTGTTTCCTTGCCCGTGCAACGCCAGATTATAGCATCCGGTCCTTGGCTTGCCGCTGCCGCAACGCCTCCCCTAAAGACCGGAGGCACGCCCCGATCGCCGCTGTCCGGTGCGCCAGATGCAATCGATTACGGGTGCTATAATCCCGGTTCTTTCAGCCGATCCCACCCGGAAGGATCCCGAGATGAGCACGCCGACGGTTCGATTGCATCGATGGGACGAAATCGCGCTCGAGAAGGTCACCGAGATGATCTCGCGGAAAATCGTCACCGGCGACCGGGAGATGGTGGCGCAAATCTATCTGAAGAAAGGGGCGCTCGTCCCGATGCACTCGCACGAGAGTGAGCAGATGACCTACGTGCTCCAGGGCGCGATGAAGTTTCTGGTCGGCGGAGAGGAAATCACGCTGCGCGAAGGTGAAGTGCTGCACATCCCCTCGTGGGTCGAGCATCAGGCTGAGGCACTCGACGACACGTTCGAACTCGACGTGTTCAGCCCAATCCGGCAGGACTGGCTCGATCACACCGACACGTACTTTCACAAATAGCCAGTTCGCGTGTCCACGGAGCACAGGAGATTAGAAGGTCAGGAGTTCCTGTGTTTTGTGTGCCCCATCTTCGGGGCCTCCTGATCTCCTGGTCTCCTGTGAAAAGTCGAAGCTTCCGCCGTCCTAGTGAATTCTTCCTTTCGAGTCCGATCGTCCGCCTGAGTACACGTCGAACTTGCGGCGGAGCCGATTCATCTTCCACTTCAGATAGCGATACTTGACCTCGGCGATGAGGCCGCCGCGGCCCCCTTGCAGGTAGATGTAGCCGAAGATCATGCCGCCGAGGTGTGCCGCGTCGGCGACGCCACGGCTTGGCTGGAACGTGTTGAGGAGGGCCAGGCCGCCGTAGATCATCACGAAGACCCGCGCCGGGACGAAGACGAAGAGCAGCAGGATCGGACGCTCGGGATAGTAGATAGCAAACGCGAGAAGCAGGCCGAAGAGGGCGCCCGAGGCGCCGATCGTGGGCGTGACATACGCCGGCGCGGTGGCGGCGAAGGGCAGAAGCGAGACGAGCATCATCGTGAGCCCGCCACCGATGCCGCTCGCGGCGTAGTACTTGAGGAAGAAGGACGTGCCCCATCGCCGCTCGAGCTCGACGCCGAACATCCAGATGCCCAGCATGTTGATCAGGATGTGCATCGCACCTCCATGCAGGAACATGTAGGTGACGAGTTGCCAGATCCAGCCCCGCTCGATCACGAACTCGGGGACGAGCCCGAAGTACTCGAACGCCGCGCGCCAGACCGTGCTCGTCAGCACGAAGGCCGCGACGTTGATGATGATGATCCACTTGACGGCGAAGGTAATCGGCCCGGGGCCGAAGGAGTAGCTGATCGAGGATGGGGCGTAGCGGGACATCAGCTCGCGTTCCTCGGGCTATCGTACCACAGGGCTTTCAGGGGTCCGCCTCCGCCACCGCCAGGTCGGCGGGCCTGACCGGCGACGCGACGCTCGTCGCCAGGGGCCCGCGTGCGGGCAACGGGATGGCGCACGCGGCCGCGAGGAGCGGCACGAGCGCCAGCCCTGACAGCGTTGGCTCGATGCCGACGCGATCGGCAATCATCCCGACAAACGGCACGCTGAGGCCGCCGGTTCCCCAGCCGAAGCCCATCATGATCGATGAGACGGTCGCGGCGCTGACCGGCGCGAGCGATTGGGCGAACGTGACGTTCACGGGAAGCGTCGACTGGAGAAAGAGCCCCCCGATCGCGAGCATCGCGACAAACGGCCATCCCTCGAGGAATGGCGCGACGACAAGAAACGGCGTCGCGAGAACCAGCGAGAGCGCGATGACCTTCCTGGGCCCGAAGCGATCGGCAGTCGGGCCGCCGAAAAATCCACCAAGGCCACTCGCAAACAGGTATATCGCCACTGCCGATCCCGCCTGACTGACGCTCAAGCCACGTCTGGTCAGCATGACCGGAACGAACGTGGCGAACGAGATCGCGGTCAGCGTCCTCAGCACGACAATCAGATAGAGGAGGCCGAGCGGCTTCGTATACGGTCGCAGCGTGCGGAACCCACCGCTCGATGAGGGATGAAGCGGCATTGCCGGGACTCGCGAGAGAAAGAATGCGACCACCAGCAGTCCCGGCAGGGCGAGGAGCGGCGTCCACGTCAGCCCGAAGCGCTCGGCAAACGGGGCGAACATCAGAGGCCCGAAGGAGAACCCGAGCGTGCCGCCGGTAATGTACACCGACATCGCGAAGCCCGGATGGTCGCCGCCTAATCGATGGGCGAGCGCCGCCGCCGGCGGATGAAAGGCTGCCGCGCCAAATCCGCCGGCGATGAGTATCACCGCCAGCATCTGCGGTGTCGTCGCGACGCCGATGAAGCTGAGCACGGACACGGAGACGACCGGGCCAGCCATCACGAGAAGGCGCGGACGCCACCGGTCCGCGAGCCTGCCGAATCCTATCTGCGCCACCGACGCCGCCAGCTGGAAGCACATCGTCAGCGTGCCGGCCGCGGCCAGCGAGAGACCGAGCTTGGGGATGAGGAGCGGCAGCAATGGGGCGTAGATGTTGCCGTAGCCATCGACCATGACATGGGCGCAGGCCATCAGGAGAATGGTCGGATGCAGGCGGAAGCGTGACACGTTTCAGCGTCGCACGAGACGCCGGGTGACCCCGCTCACGGCGTCGTTGAATTCGGCAATCGCGAGGAGTCGGGCGGATGCCATGAGTACGAGCACACCGGCGGCGATCGCACTGAACACGCGCACCGCCCTCCAGTACCATTCCGGCGAGGGCAGCGTGCCGGCGAGCCACTGCGCCGTGTAAAACGACGTGGCGCCCATCAACGCGGAGGCGACGAGGATCTTCGCGAACGCGACGAACAGCCGTCGCTCGTCCAGGCCATCGAGACGCCGGCTCAACAGGACGAGCAGCGTGCTGGCGTTGAAGATCGCGGCGATCGCCGTTCCGAGCGCCAGCCCACGGTATCCCATGACCCGTACCAGCATGATGTTGAGCACGAGATTCACCCCGACGCTCGCGACGCTGACGGTCGCGGGTATCCGGCTATTGCCGAGTGAGTAGAAGCTCGGGGAGGCGATCTTGACCGCGGAGTAGCCCACCAGGCCGGGTGCGTAGAACATCAAGGCTGCCGCCGTCGAGGCCGTGTCGTGGGCCGTGAACCGGTCATACTGGAGCAGCAACTCTACAATCGGCTGGGCCAGCACGACCAGTCCAATCGTCGCTGGTACGTTCAGCATCAGCATCATCCGCAGGCTAGTTGAGATCGTCCGACGCATCGCGTCATGATCGTCGGCGGCAGCATGCTTCGAGAGGTCCGGCAACGCGGCAGTTGCCACCGACACGCCGAACAGCCCGATCGGCAAATACATCAGGCGGAACGCGACCTGAAGCCACGTCACCGCGCCCTGTGGCTCGGTCGTGGCGAGCGACGTGTTCACCAGCACGTTGATCTGGACAGCCGCGAGGCCGAGAGTTGCCGGCCCCATGAGGCGCAGGATTTCCAGAACGCCCGGATCGCGGAAGTTGAGGATGGGTTGGTAGCGGAAGCCTTCCTTCCTTAGGGCGGGCCACTGGATCGCAATCTGGCCGATGCCGCCGAGGACGGTTGCGATGGCGATACCGGCAATCCGCGGCAGCCCGATCGGCTCCATCAGCGGAACCAGCAGGAACGCGCCCAGGATGGTCGCGACGTTGAACATCGCTGGCGAGAGCGCGGGGAGAAAAAACCGATGCAGCGCGTTCAACATTCCCATCACGGCGACCGCAACGGCCACTGTTGTCAGGAACGGCATCATGATCCGGGTCAGCTGCGTCGTGAGCGCGAGTTTTCCGGGAACCGACGCGAACTCCTCGCCCGAGGCAATCGCGCGTGTGATGGGATCAGCGAACACGATCGCCAGGATCACGATCGCGCCGGTCACGACCAGAAGCGAATTGATGACGAGGTTGCCAAGTCTCCAGGCGGCATCGTGCCCGCGATTCTGGAGCGTACGGGTGAACGTCGGCACGAAGGCCGCGGTCATCGCCCCCTCCGCGAACAGGTCACGGACGAGGTTGGGCACCCGAAAGGCCACGTTGAAGGCATCCATGGCCGGGGTCGCCGAAGCCCCAAAAAAACGCGCCAACACCATTTCGCGGACGACGCCCAGGAGGCGGCTCGCCATCGTGGCGATGCCAATCGACCCTGCCGAGCGGGCCAGACGAGAGCTCATCGATTCAGCAGGGCGGACGTTCTGCGGGAGAACCAGGCACGCATGAGCCGGTCAGAGTACCACAGCCGTTCGGATGCGGACGTTTTGAACACCTGACATGTCGGAAATGACTCAGGCGTACAAAAAAAGGCTTCTGCCTTGCGGCAGAAGCCTGATGGAGGATGGATGAGAGGCTTGTGCGTGCCTTTCACTGTTATTAGACGGCGGCCAGCGGAAAAAGTTTGGGGCATGTCATCCCAACCGTCGCTTGACCAGCTCGGTGACCGTCTTTCCGTCAACGGCCTGTCCGGCCAGTCTCGGCATGACTGCCTTCATGACGCGACCAAGATCCTTGGGGCCGCTGGCGCCGAGCTCGCTGACGACCTCGTCGACCAGCCGTTCGAGCCCGGCGGCGTCAATTGGTGGGGGCAGGTAGCTCTCGAGCGTGGTGATCTCGGCGGCCTCTTTGTCGGCGAGATCGTCACGACCGCCCTTGCGGAATTGCTCGATCGAATCGCGGCGCTGCTTGATGAGCGAAGTCATCACCTGCTGGGATTCGGCCTCGTCGAGCGGACGGCCCTTCTGGACTTCCTGATTCATCAGCGCGGCTTTGGCCATCCTCAGCGCGCCGAGGCGCACCGGCTCTTTCGCGCGCATGGCGTTGGCGATGTCCTGACTGATACGGTCGATGAAAGTCATTTGTTGGTTCAAGGTTCAGGGTTCAGGGTTCAAGGTTCATGGTTCAGAGTTCAGGGTTCAGAGCTCACGGTTGGCACTTCCGAGAACCCTGAACCCTGAACCCTGAACCATGAACTGCGATTCATCCCAGCGTACTCCACCACGACCGGAGCGCGAGAAAAACGGTCCCCGCCAGGAGAGCGATTGCGACTGCACGGGGCCGGCCACTTGTCGTCCAGGCAATGGCGGCGCCTGCGGCCCCAAAGATCGCGATCGCGGGGATCGCCGCCAGGTAGTAGCGCATGTCGACTGGCGTGAGGACACCGAGCACGAGAAAGAGCCCGCAGGTCAGGAGCCAGCCGGTAGCGGTCAGGCTGGTGCGATCGCGCGCGCCTCGACGCCAGAGCAATGCTGCGCCCCACGCCGCCAGCGCGAGCGATGGGACGCCAAAATACAGCTGCAGGTATCGAGGAATTGATGTCAGCCGGTCCAGGATGCCGCGGCCCCCCGCATCAGGAGCCGCCGCGGCCGTTTCCCCGCCGATCCGCGCCAGTTCGGTTCGATAGACGTCGACGAAGTGCGCATAGTAAACGACGACGGCGATGACGGCCGCCGCGATTGCGGCGAGGAGCACCGCGGCCGCTGGCGACCGGAGCGCGGGGCCACCACGCCACCAGAACAGCAAGGCGATGACGCAGCCCGCAACCGCACCGATCGCGAACGTGCCGGTATGCGAGAGAAAGGCGGCGCTGAGCGTGGCGGTCAATGCGATGACTGCCGCTCGGTGTTCCAGGCGTACGCTGGCCGCCGCGATCAGCGCCAGGGCAGCCACTGAAATCGATTGAGCGAACGCATTCGTCAGGTTGCCGACGACGACCACGCCGAAGCCGAGGGGGATGAGGTGGTACAGCGCTACGGCGAGCGCCCCTGCGAGCCGATCGCCCCGCACTCGCACGGCCATCGGGTAGAGCAGGAGCCCGGCCAGTGCATCAGCCGAGCAGACGATCGTACGAAGGAGCGTCATGTCGGCCGCTCCACGCCGGACGAGGCCCGCAAAAGGGATGGCGAAGACGTACAAGCCAGGCGCATACGGAAACTGATAATTCCCCGGCGCGACCGATGTGAAGTAGTAGCGGCCGGCGAGCACGTCCTGGAAGCGGTGCGCGTGAAAAAGCGCGTCGCCAATCGGCATGTCCGGATGAAGCAGCACGAGCAACTCGAGGAGAAACGCGGCGGCCGTAAAGACAATGGCAAACTTCGCCGTGTTCCTGAAGCCCTCGCCCCGTCGCCAGCGGGCAAACATGCACAGGATCGTCGTCACCACCCCGGTCCACAGCGTCGTCCTCGCCACTGCGTCCGCATAGTCGGTGTAGGGGCCGAAGCCCCTGGCGACGAGCGCCGCCAGCGCGGCGCTGAGGAGAACGGCCGTCCCCACCGCCGACGCCGGAGTGATCCCGATGAGAGACACTGCTGCTCCGAGCACCGCCGCGGCCAGGGCGACGCCGGACAGGGCCGCGCGAGGAGGGATCACGATCCCTTTCGGCGTCAGCGTCAACGAGTCCAGCATCACGCCGAGCGCTCTGGGATCAGTGGGTCCGGGTACGAAGGTGGACGATACACGCATCGAGATGGCCAGTCCCTGACGGTCAGGACGCGCCGCGATTGTGACCTTCACGTCCTCGTAGTCGACGCTCGACGGGTGCGTCAGCACGAGCGTCCCGTCGACGTAGAACAGGAGTTCGGGGTTCGGCGCGCCGCCGGCCCGGGCGCCCCGCACGCGGACATCGAGGTCCCACTGCACCTGGCGGTCGATGTCAGCGAGATCGATTGTCAGTGTTTCACCTGTCCACGCAAACGTCCGCCCGGTGTTGGCGTCGATCTCGACTGGATAGACCCCGTCGACGATCCCCCGCGGCGGTGTGACATCGAAGTCGATGCGCAGCGCTGGCGATCGGTCGTAGGCGAGTGCCAGGCCTATGGCGCCGCCGAAGGCGGCGAGCAGCGCCGCCGCTAGGGCCCGAGCGGCGACCTGCATCACGCCTCGGCCCTCGCGATCACGTCGTGGTAGAGGGCGCGGTATTGGGTGGCGACGCCGCCGGGACGGAACAGGCGTTCGATCGAGTCCCGCGTTTCAGCGCTCGTTCGGTGCTTGTTCGTCAGGAACGCAACGATGGCTTGC
This sequence comes from uncultured Acidobacteriota bacterium, assembly GCA_963773005.1. GTDB lineage: Bacteria > Acidobacteriota > Vicinamibacteria > Vicinamibacterales > 2-12-FULL-66-21 > DATBJJ01. The sequence continues at coordinate 937,852 of CAVYZR010000001.1, read as the reverse complement.
GCGAGCGGCAGCGGTTGCTCCCGCGGGACCAGCGACACATCGCGGTCGAAGACATCGTTGAGCTCGAACCCGCCGGGGTTGTCGGCCGAGATGACGGGGGTGCCGCAGGCCAGCGCTTCGACGGCCACGGTCGGCAGCGCCTCGAGAATTGATGGAAGGACGAAGAGATCTGCCGCCGCGCAGTAACGCGCCACGACGGCATTGTCCACCAGCCCGGCAAACGTCACGTGACGCTCGACGCCAGCTGATCGCGCGACGGCTTGCAGCTCGTCGAGCAACGGACCGGTCCCGCAGATCACCAGCCGGGTGTCGGGATGTGTGCGGACCACTTCGTTCATCGCCTCGATCAGAAAGCGCTGGCCGGCCAGCGGATGCAGCCGCTTCACGTTGACCAGCAGATGGCGGTTGGCGATGCTGAGCGATTCGCGGGCCGTGGCCTGCGCGGCCTCATCGTGCCAGGCGAACTGCGGCCCTACGGGTGGATATACGGTCTGCATTCGCCGGCGCGTCAGGCCGAGCTCGCGCGCCCGCCCGAGAAGACGCTCGCTGTAAAAGGTCACCGCCGATGCTTCATGGTACGCGCGCGTAAAGAGATCGGGTCCAAACCGCTTCGGCGCATAGTGCCAGATTTCCGTCCCGTAGAGCGTCAAAACGACCGGCGTGGCACAACGTCGCGCGAGCAGCACGGCCAGCTCGGCGAGTAGACCGTTGCTGTGGACGTGCACGACGTCGGCGCGCTCGATCGCGGGCCGGAGGGCCTGGCGGATATGGTTGGCGGCGAGAATCGCGCCGAGACGCAACGTCCGCGCCACGCCACTGTCGGTGCGTCGCGGGATCCATGTCGCCGGTCCAGGCATGGTCGCCGGCTGACCGGCCCGTGGCGGATGGGCCACGTACTCGACCGTGTCCCCAGCCTCGACCGCCCACAGGCCGAGTTGCCAGGGAAGGAGCGCGTTGGCCGCTTGATCCGGCGGCAGATGCGGCGTGACGTGGACGATGTGCACCTTGGAAGACTCACGCGCAGTAGCGTTGGCGGAACTCCGCGAACGTGACCGGCCTTGCGCCGAGGTCCCGAGTGGCAAACGTCAGGAATCGTTCCAACCGATCACAGAACGCATCCAGCTGTCCCTGGGTTCGGTTGTAGGGACTCCCGCCGACAATCGCTTCGCTCGAGTGGAACAGCAGGTTGAGCACCGGTTCACCGGCCCGAGCAAGGTCGCGCGCGAGCGCCGTCATGTCCTCGAGAGACGAGTACGAGGGCCGCAGCCAGCGCAACCGCAGTAGCCCGAGGACGCGAAGCAATCGCTTGGTCGTGTAGGGGCGTGGTGCGCGCGCGTAGAGGTATTGGAGGCGCCTGGGCAACCACCGGTTCAGGCCAGCACTGACCGGCACTTCGAGCAGGTTGCTCGTCCCGGCTCGCGACGCGTTGTCATACGCGAGGAAATACGGCCTGAGCGGCGCTTCGACGAATTCCGGCCCGCCTTTGTGCGCTTCGTAGAAGAGCGGCGCTACACTCGATTCCACCAGGTAGCCCTGCGCCTCGAGCGCCGCGACGTGATCGGCAGAGAAGCCAAATCGTCCGGATCGGTACGAGATGGGGCGGACGCCGACGGCGGATTCGATTGCGCCGGTCAGTGCCGCGAGCTGATCTTCGAACTGTTGCCGCGGCAGGGTCGACGCATACGCGTGGCGTTGAATGTCATCGAGCGTGCACGGCGGCGTCTCCCAGACGTGGTGATGTGCCCCGATTTCGCAATCGCCGCCGGCGAGCAACTCGCGCAGCACGGCCGCGCCGCGCGGGTCGGTCGCAACCGGGTGCGTGATGACGTAGGTGGGGCGTACACCGTGCCGCGCGAAAAGATCGTGCAGGCGTGGCAGCGCGTAGATGTTCTCGAACGTCTGGTGCGTTCGAGCCGCCGCGTCCCACTGGTTGTCGCCTTCGGTATCGATTCCAACGAGGAGGTTCATCGATCAGCCGCTACCGGTCCTGGTCCGAGTCACCGAGCGTCACGTGCCAGCGGTCGGTGTTTTCGTAGAACGACGCCGGCACGTCGATGCCATTGACCTTGACCACGAATTGCACTGTCGACTTGACCTGGAAATACCCGGCCCGCTTGAGGACGCGGCGGAATCCGGCATGCATCGCGAAAGTGCGGATTTTGTCCGAATCGGCCTGCCGCGCCTCGCGGTCGATCCAGCCAAGCAGCGTGCCCACACCGGCCTGATCGTCGGGATCGGCGAGAAAGTCGACCAGTACCGTCACTCGCCCGCGCGGTTCGCCAAAGTGCCGGTAAACGGCATAACCGACATTGCGGTCGTCGCGCCGGAGCGTCGCGATGACGTAGCGGACATGGGGCGCCAGCACGAATTTCCAGTTCAGATAGGCGGCGTCGCGCCTGACGGCGAAGTCGAACTTCGGCGCGAGCGATTCCCAGAGCTCGGTGAAGCTGTCGTCGAAGCGTTGGATGAGTCGCACCTCCGCACCGAGCGGCCGTGTCCGCGCCACAACCTTGACGATCGGCAGCGTGACGGCCGAGACGAGGCGGTTGACGCCCACTGGCCAGGTCGGGATGCGTAGCGCCCGGCGCGTCAGCGGCTTGACGAGACACGGCAGCGGCCCAACGTCCGGCCATCGCAGCTTGTTGAAGAGGCGATGAGACGACTCCGAGAGTCCCAGGCCGAGCGACGCGCCGACGTTGCGGTCCCACGTGCGGAACAGCACCTCGCCAAGCCCCTGGCGCTGCCGTTCGGGCGCCACCATCACGTCCATGCCCCACGAGCCCCGTACCTGCTGCCCAGCCACGGCCACCTGCACGGGCATCGTGGCGTACTGGCCGACGATCGCCGGCCCCTCGCGCGCGATCCAGATCTCGGGCTCGCCGCGCGGGTTGTTGGGGTTGCGCAGGTACTGCCAGTCCCAGCGCAGCCGGCTGGCCTCGGCCGCGTCGTGGCCGAACACACGACGATACAGCGCGTCGACGACGCGCCGATCCTCCGCGCGGTAGCGATCGATCTCGGCCATTGCTCAGCGGCCCGGCCCCCGGGCCAGCACGTACTCCATGTTACTGATCAATGCATCCTGCGTCAGGGCACTCTCACGCAGCCAGCGCCCGATCGCTGCAGGAAATCTGCGAACCGTCGACGTGACGTGCAGCTCCTCGCGGACGATGCGCAGTCCGGCCTCGGCAATCTGGCGCCTGAGGCTGGAGACCCGGACCTTTTCGAGCAGGTCGTCGTGTTTGATCTCACCCCTTCGCGCCGCCCTGATGAAGGAGTTCTCATGCGCGGGCTCCTTCAGCGTCCACGGCGCGTGCCGCGCGAGGAACCGGAACGTGCTGAATGCCGCCCGCCGCCCGACGATTAAGTGCAACGGCACTTGCACTTTCAACCGTGGCAGGTGTGCGCCAGCAAACGAAAGATACGGCGCCGTCGACAGGAACACGTGCCCACCAGGTGTTAGAACGCGCGCGCACTCCCTCAGGTACAGCGGGGCGTCCACCACGTGCTCAATCACGGCGTGCGACAGCACCATATCGAACGTGGCATCGCGAAAAGGCAGGAACATCCCGTCAGCGAGCGCGAACGTGAGGTTGCGCTGCCCGCGTTCCTTGCCCAGGCGGACGCCTGCTCCCTGAAATCGCTCCGCGGGATCGATGCCGACGACAAACGCCGCCTCTTCCGCGAGCGAAAGCGGCATGCCACCGCCGCCGCACCCCGCGTCGAGGACGCGGCCGTGGATCCTGATTCCCGCGCGCTCCAGAAACGCGATGACCTTGGCGCTGCGGTAGTACTCGAACAGCGCGTAGTCGTACTCGGACCGAAACCTCAGGTCGGCGTGCGCCTTGATGGCGCGCTCATCTATCCTGCGCACTTGTTCCTGTACGATTCGGCACGCTCACCCGGCTGCCCGCGCCGGCAACACCAGACTTATCGCCAAGCTTATCGATGAGCGCGGCCCGGTCGTGGCCGGTGGGTGTTTCCGCGACGTCGAACGTCCTGATGATGAGGCGATTCGGGTAGGCCTCTAGCACGTCCTGAACAACAGATCCTTCGTACCCGACGTAGGGAGCAACGTAAGTCAAAATATACCGCACATCGTCGCGTTGCCTTCGGTCCTCGTAGTTACCGAACCCGCGGCCCACGAAGATGGGCTTGATGCCGTTCTCGAGGGAAAGCCCGTTGGCGAGTTTGCCGTGGACGAGGGTTCCCGGTCGGAGCACTTTGCCGAGCTCGACTGATGCGAGGTAGTTCTTGTAGGTCCGCCCGTGCGCCCACTGAGCGTACTGCGCCAACTGCCCGGCCGATACCATGGCGGCGACAATGAATGCCCCCGTCAGGCTCCACGGGCGCGCCGCCAGGAGCTTCGGAATCCTCGGCCAGGTCGCGTATATCAGCGCGGTACAGACCAGTGCGACCGCAGCGCCGAAACGGACGCCAGGTCTAGGCTCGTAGAGCGCCGTGAGCCGGGTCAGCGCGCCGAATATCACATAGAGACCGTAGAAGACGAGCGGGAGCGCCACGAGCGCCCTGGGGCGAGGGATTGAGGCGACCGCCTCTGGAACCAGACGCCGGTCCCTGCCGAGCACGATCGCCGTCAGGGCGATGAGCGCCGGAATGAAGAACACGAACCGGCGTTCGTTGCCGACGTCGTGCAGCAGCAGTTCGAGGGCTCCTAACACGATCCAGAGAGAGAGCAGCCGCTCGGCCGGCGACACCACGCGCCAACGTCCAAGCGACGCGAGCAATCCCATGATTCCAACCACGACCGTGAACCACATGCGCGTGAAGATGTCGTGGACGATCGGGAACCACGTCACGCGATTCATCAACGACCGCACGTCGTAGCTCGGTTTTCTGGTAACCGACATCTGCCAGTTGTAAAAGCGGTAGTCGGTCCAATTGGGCATGACAAACAACGCCAGCGCCACGATGCCGCAGAGGACGAGGCCGGCGAGCGTAGCGATGGCCGCCTTGCGGCTGGCCTGCGAGTCGGCGGTGGTTGGCCGGACGAGGATCAGCACCGCTTCAATGCCGAGCGCGGCGACGAAGAAAATCGCGGCGGCCTTGGTGAAATAAGCGAGAAGCGCGCAGGCGGCGGCAATTCCGCCCCAGAACGGCCGCTCCTGCGCACGGACGTAGCAGTACCATGCGGCCACTATGAACGCCACCATCGAGGCTTCCATCAGCGCGGCGCGGTTCCACATCACGTAGACATAGTTGGTGGCGACGAGGGCTGCGGCGATGACGCCGGCCTCGCGGCCGGCGAGCCGGCGCACACCACACGCGAGGAGCACGACCGAGGCTGCGCCGGCCAGCTCAGAAAGCAGCCGCGCCTGCCACAATCCAACCCCAAAGATCGCGAACGACACGTATTCGAGGCCGGTGAAGACGGGGGCGATGTACATCGGATTCCACGCATCCTCGCTCCATCGTCCGAAGAGCGCCATGTTGCGGGCGTTGTGCACCCAGGCGCCCTCATCGTGCCAGACGATACCAACCGTGGTGGCCCAGGGTGGATCGGCGGTTGGAAACACTAGTCGAAGAGCGAGGCCCACGACTGCAATTGCGAGGATCCAGCCCGCAAAACCTCGCGCGGTGAGAGTACCGGGCGTGCTCATGCTAGTCATGCTAGTCATGCTAGTCATGGCGTCCCGCCCCGTCGCAGCCAGATGTCAAACCCGTCGGGTCCCGCCGACTGCGTGTAGTTGGCGCGCAGCCAGCCGGCCAGCGCCGGTGTCTTCATGAAGAACGTCGCCGAGTCGTCGACGTCCGGAGCCCAATCCCGTTGCTGCAGCGCCACGACGGCAGGCCGGTTCACCCTGAGGTCGGACAGGAGTCCCTCGATCCCATACCCAGGGCGCCCCTCCTTGAAGCCCACGATCACCGGACGGCTCCAGAAGAACCGTGAGGCGCTGGCCCGGCCGGCCTCGACGTAGGCGGCGCAGGTAAAGCCGAAGACGAAGACGCGATCAGCCGGTTGACTGTGTGCCGCCAGGAACCTGCCGAGCGTGTCGCCGGCGAGTGCCGAATATTTCCGGTCGTCGTCGTAACGCGCGAGGTAGGTCTCGCGCGGCATGGCGCCAAACGCGTAACGCGCGTCGAATACCGTCTGCTCGACGAGCTTGTCAAACTGGTTCACGTGCCAGACGGCCACGGTCGCGACGAGGGCGACTGGAATTGCGACGAATCTCGCGGCTCGGCCCGTTCCTGCGCGCAGCCAGCTCCAGACGAGCGCACCGCCCCACCCAGCGGCCAGCGCCAGTGCCGGATTGGCCTGCACGAAGTACTGCGGAAGACCGCGGCTGCCGTTGATGGCAATCGACAGGCATGCGGCGGCGACCCACACGACCGGCACGAGCCGTTCCCTGTTCGCGAGTGCCCCTGCAAGAAGCACGAGGCAGCCGGCGCCGCCGACCGTCCAAAGCGCGTCAAACCTCGCGCGCTCGATCGGAAAAGTCACGAGATAGTACGCCATGTCGATGGGGCTTCGGTACGTCTCGCCCGAGTACTCGAGGTTGTATAGAATCGTCGCGTCGACAAGGGGCCGCAATCCCCCTCCCGGAGCAAAGACGATGGGAATCGCGAGCGCCGGAATCGCAAAACCTGCGCTGACCCTGACGAAATCACCGATCGTCAACCTCCTGCACAGCCAGAGGGACGCGACGCCGGCGGCCGCGAAGACGGCGGCGTTGTATTTGAACGCAAAGGCCAGGCCGAAGAGCACCCCCGCGCCGAGCATGGCGCCGGAGCGTCGCTCTGGCCCCTTCCGCCCGAGCAACTTGCCTTGCCCCAGTAGCAGAACGAAGGCGGCAGTAACGGCGACGGCGATAAACGTCTCGCACTGAGACCTCAGGCGAATGCCAGCCACACGCGTGAAGGCAGGATTGGACAGGAGCAGAAACACCAACGCTGCGGCCGCGCCGGTTCCCGCGGGCGATCCTTGCGCAGCCAGGCGATAAAGTAGCCACGCGATTGCCGCGGCGGCGACGAGATCGGCCGCCGGCACAACGCCGTCGTTGGGCATGAGCGTTCGCAGGCCCGCGTACAGGAAGTGAATGGCCGGCGGTTTCTGATCCCAGGCGTCGCGGTAGGGCAGTCCGCCGGCGCGGATCCGTTCGCCGACGTAGGCGTAGAGCGCCTGATCGGCGCCCATCGGCTGCACGAGCGATGGCGCGCGAAAGACGATTAGCGCGGCGGCAAGAACCAGAGTCAGCCGGGCACTCATTGCGGACGTGTCAGAATAGAGCCACGGATCACACGGACAGCACGGATCGGGTTTATGAGATAAGTTCTAGTCCCCTGGAGCCGCATTCTTTGCCCGTTGCCTCTGTCCCAGCCCTGTCCATCATCATCCCAACCTACAACGAGCGCGATCGCCTCGGCGATCTCGTCGAGGCGATCTTTGCGGCGTACCGAAAGCGGGGCCTCGACGGTGAGCTCGTGATCGTGGACGACGCGTCGCCGGACGGTACTGGTGCACTCGCCGACGACCTCGCCACGCGGCACCGCATCCAGGTCATTCACCGTAGTGGCAAGCTCGGGCTGGGGACGGCTGTTATCGAAGGTTTCGAGGCGGCCCGGTCGCCGATCGTCGGGGTCATCGACGCGGACCTCAGCCATCCGCCGGATCTGCTGCCGTCGATGTTGTTGGCCATGCGCCGCGCGTCGGCAGACGTCGTCATCGGCAGCCGGTACATTCCCGGCGGTGGCACGAGGAACTGGCCGATCGGCCGCCTGTTCCTGTCCCGGCTGGCCTGCATTCTGGCACACAGCCTGACGCCGGTGAGTGACGCGACCTCGGGCTTCTTTCTGATCCGGCGGGACCTCGCGCGCGGCGTGAAGATCTCGGCCGGTGGTTTCAAGATCTGTCTGGAGCTGCTCGTGCGCGGGCGTCCCACCTCGATCGTCGAGGTGCCCTACGTCTTCGTCGGCCGGACCGCCGGTGAAAGCAAGATGAACGTTAAGGAAGCAAGCGGCTTTCTGAAGCAGCTCCGCGACCTCAGGGCGTTCACGCGACAGCACCCGCCGCTCAATCAGCGCCATCAGCGCCTCTCGGCCGCCGAGCTCGCGTCACTGGCGAGTCAGGCTGTCGACGGGGAGTGATGCCGGCCGCGCCGGGAGGCTGGTATCCACCGTCCGCGCGCCGAACAGCGTCCTTGACAGGACCTGCCAGACGATCGCCTGCTTGGTCATGGCGAGGCGGGCGACGTCGCCGAGATGGCGGGCAATGTAGGACGGACGCAGAAAGAAGCGGCGCTTCGCGCGATGGATGGCGTCGAAGACCACTCGTTCGTCGAGGCCGTTCCCGCGAAGCAGGTAGTACGAATACTCCATCTTCGTCCAATCGGCGTCGGTCGAGGTCAGCCAGCCTTCCCGGACGCACTTGTCGTAGAGCGCGGTACCCGGGTACGGGACGGCCGGATAAAAGTTGGCGAAGTCGGGGTCGAGCTCGATGGCGTAACGCGTCGTCGCCTCCATCGTCTGAGGCGTCTCGCCCGGATAGCCAAAGATGAAGAAGGCGAACGACTTGACGCCAGCCTGCCGCATGTTCTGGAAGGCGGTCAGAATTTTCTGACGCTCGAGGCGTTTGGTCATGTCCTTGCGGACCTCTTCCGACTCCGATTCGATCCCGAGCGCGAGCATCCAGCAGCCGGCCTTCTTGAGGCGGTGAACGAAGGCGGGATCGGTCAGGTTATCGGCGCGCGCGTTCCCAAACCACTGGATGGGCAGCTTGCGCGCGATCAGCTCGTCGCAGAACGCCGTGAACGACTTGACGTTCAGCGTGACTGTGTCGCCCCAAAGATAGAAGAAGTCCACGCCCAGTTCGCGGTGTGACCGCTCGATTTCGTCGACCAGCGCTTTTGCGCTGCGCTCGCGGAACTTGTGGCCCTGGTGGATCGGCGCGACGCAAAAATCGCACGTGTACGGGCAGCCGCGGCTGGTCTCGACGAGCACGTACGGCTTGTTGACCATCGGCAGCGCGTAGTGCTCGAGCGCCAGCAGGTCCCACGCCGGGCCCGGCGTCTGTTGAAACGACCTGTATTGGCCGTGAGCGCGATGGGGTGTCACGCCGCTACCGTTCAACCGAAACGTCAGGCTCGGTACCTCGTGCAGGCGATCGACCGAGTCCAGGGCGGCGACCGCGGTCAGCGCCTCCTCCGGCTCGCCGACGAACATGCCATCGACTTCGGGGGCGCGCTGCATGGCGTCGGCAGGCGTCGTCGAGGCATGAGGGCCGAAGCAGAAGATCGGCGCGCCGAAATGGCGCTTCAGAGTGGCCATCGCGACGACGTCTGCGTCGAGGGTCGGCGTCGTGCTCGGAAAGACAATCAGCGATGGCCGAAAGCCGTCGCGATCCAGGCGTGCGACGACGTCGTCGGTGGAGAGACGCTCGGCGGTCGCGTCGATCAGTCGTACTTCGCATCCGGCCCGGCGCAGGAGCGCTGCCATCAGCGCGAGCGTGTAAGGCGGCTTGGTGGTGCCGAGCACGTCTTCGCGCTCCTGGCAGCGGCCCTGACGCGTGAACGCCACGCCGTTGATGAGCGGCGGGTTGATGAGGAGCGTGCGCCGGCCGAGAAGGTCAGCAGCCATCAGCGAACGACCGTCAGAGGAATGGCGCGCCGCGGAGCGACGCCCTGAGGAAAGGGATCGGTCACAGGTTCCGGCGACAGCTCGACCTTGCAGCAGCGCCGGCAGACCGGGAAGATGCCGTGATCGAGAAGTCGTCGTCTCATCTCGACGTATGTCGGTCCATTCCAGATTTCTTCAAGCGACGAGGTCGCGAGATCGCCGACCTCGACGCGGATGAACGGGCAGAAGTACACCTTGCCTGAGAATCCCACGCGAGCGTGCAGGAACGGGTACAGGCACCGCCCCGCGAGCTTCGCGCCCGGCGTGTAGTAGTTGTCCATCAACTGACTGTGGACTTTCGGTCGGTAATCAAAGAGCACGTTGCGCTGCCGGCACTTCTCGGCGAGCTCGGCGACCTGTTGCTTGACGCGAGCGATGTTCAGCCCCGGATCCGGCGTGATGAACGTCGCGATCACCGACGCATCGGCAGCCCCGATCAGACGCACTGTTTCTTCGACTTCCTCTGGCGTGCTGTACATCAGGTGGTTGAGCCCAATCGCGTCGACCCCCAGCTCGCCAGCGACGTCGACCATCGCGTCGAGGGCTTCGAGGCTCTCCTGCGCGACGGTTGTGTTGATGCTGACGCGCAGCGGTGCGTGCTTGCGCCGCGCGGCCTCCTGCAGCCGCCGAAGGCCGGCGCAGGTACGCTCGAAGGTGCCCTTCATCCCGCGCGCCCGGTCGTGCAGCTCGCCCGGTCCGTCGACCGACACGCTGATGTGCTTGAGAAAACCCGCGGCAGCGAGGTCCGCCAGCGCCTCGGCCCGTTCTTCGCTGATGATGGTCCCGTTGGTCGTCAGGTAGCCGCAGGAGTAGCCCTTTTCGCGGAAGAGGTCCAGCACGGACATGATGTCCTTGCGCATGAAGATCTCGCCGCCGGTCAAGCTGACCTGAAATCCTGGCTGATCGGGGAACGCCTGCCGCAACCGGTCGAGCGTCATTTCCTGACGCCACTCGCCCTCGATATTGAGGAAATCGATCACATAGCAGAACTCGCAGTGCAGATTGCACCGCATCGTCGCTTCGTAGACCGCGCCCTCTGGCAGGCGATCGGCGCGACCGTTCCTCTCGCGAAGAAAGCGCTCGACCCGGTGCTCGTAGCGTCGGCGCCGGTAACGCGCCCAGGCATGCCTCGCGAGCGGAAGGGCACGCGCCCGCGTGGCGATCGACTCGCGCAGTTTGGCGACCGTTGCGGCGGCCTTAGGTCCCAGGGGCATTCAGTTGCCAGATCTCCAGTGGTGGACCGGGGCGCTCGAGCGCGTCATCGATCCGAGCGTCGGTATTGTGCAGGAATGGATCGATCCGCGCTTGCTCGGCCTCGCTGATTCCGGGGCGATACGGCGAGAACACGGCGATCCGCCGTCCTTCCCGAGAGAGTGCAGCGAGGAACGGCAACGTCTCCGGATCCGGTCTATTGTAACGCTTGAGGAGGACATACGTCACGCCCAGCCGTCTCAATGGCTCGAGCCCCTCGTTCCCACCAAGCCGCGCCGGATCGACGTAGATCTTGTCGGCATCAAGGCCGCCACGGCCCAGGTAGATGAGCCGATAGGCGGGCGAGGGATACGGATCGAGGGCGAGTTGCAGCTGGAACTTGATGGACGCGTCGCCTGGGCTGCCGAGGTTGCGACCGAGGGCCTCGGTCAAACCTTCGCGAGACGGCGTCAGCGCTGACGAGTACGGCTGCGTCAAGATAGTCGATCCCTGCTGAAGGTTGGCTTCGATGTAGCGCTGCGCCAACGTCCGCGTGTCGTCGCGCCTCAGAAACGCGTCCGATTGCAGGCTCGCCTGGAAGCCAGGCGCCGCGGCGAGCGCCACCGCAATCCAGAAGGCCGCCGGCGAGGTGCTTCGAATCCGGGCCGCCAGGTTCGACAAGGACCACGCTGCGAACAGCGCGAGAAACGGAACCACTGGGTTGAGATAGCGGCTGGCCGGAGCGGTGTTCGCGATGAACAGCAGAAACGGGATCGGAAATGCCAGAAGCAGGATCGCGCGCGCCGGAGCCGAGGCCAGCATCCACACCACTCCGACGACCGCGAGCACCGCAATCGGTTGACCGAGGGTGTCGCGCCAGAGCATCTCGAGGTATCGGCCGGTTGGGCCAAATGCGCCTGAGGCAACCGCGCGGTCGATGACGATCTGGCGATTCGCCGTGATGTCGCGCCACGCCGTCAGCGGCTCGATGAGGAGAAATGGCGACAGCGCAAGGAAAACGACGAAACTGGTCAGGGCACCCACGGTGAGCTGACGCAGGCAAGCGCTCCAGCCGCGCGGCTTCCATCCCTGAACGATCACGAGCGCGAGCGGAATTGCCAGGAAGACGCAGTAATAGTGCGTCGAGAACGCGACGCCGCAGGCGGCTCCGGCGAGCACCGTGTCACGTTGCCGTGGACCGTCGGGACGCGCGCACGGCCAGATAGTGGTCATAGCAACGTAGGCCAGGACGACGGCAAGCGTCGCAGGGACGTCGTGTTTCACATAGTGCGAGTCGCGAACGTGGAGAGGCGAGACGGCCAGGAAGATCGCGGCCGCCATTGCGGTCCGATGATCGGTCAGGCGTGCCGCAAGCCGGTAGAGTCCGACGATCGTTGCGGTCCCAGCGACGACGCCAAGCGCCCGCCCGGCCGTATAGATGCCAGTCGGGTCGGTGAAGTAGAGCTGCTGTAGCGCTCCGATTGAGGCCACGCGGCCGCTCAACCAGACCCAGGCAAGGTACGCGCCCACCCAGGCGAACAGGACGTAGAAATAGAACGTCGGGTAGAGGAAGTTGTGCGGGTTCAGCGTCCCTCGGGCGAAGCTGAGCGCCCGGGCCATGATCGATACTTCGTCGGGGTTGTACACCGCGGGGAGTCCATACTGCAGACCGACGACGCGCAGGGCGAACCCGAGCAGGCAAACGGCGGCGAGCGTCAAGGCCGATCGCCTGGCCGCGGTCACCTGACCCGCTCCTTGACTGGCGGCGCCATGACTCCTTCGTCGGGCAGATCGGTGGCGACGATCTCGCCGGCGAACTCCGTCGTGTCGGCTGGTGGCGGCACCGGCGCGCGCTCGACGGCGCGAGCGCGTCGCACGTTCTCGAGCACCCGCAGTTCCTCAGGGCGAAAGAAGCCGCCGAGCCACAGCGCGCCAGCCATGACGACCACCACCGTCGTACCACGGAGCAGGATCCCAACGAGGGGATCTATCGCCGGCAACGCGCGTCCGGCGACGTAGGCGACGATCGCGGCCGCGGCGACGCGCGCGAGTCGACCCGACTCGTACTCGACTGGGTAGAAGCGTTGGGAGAAGTAGTAGGCGATGGCTGCCTGCGTCGCATAGGCGATGCCGTTCGCGTAGGCAGCGCCGATGATGCCTGCTCGGGGAATCAGCAGAACGTTCAGGCCGATGTTGACAGCGGCCGCCGTAGCAGTGGCGACCGGGTAGTACGTGGTCCGGCGAGTGATGTTCAAGCCGATCGACGTCATCAGATAGACGCCCTGAAAGAACACCCCCAGCGACGTCCAGGCGACGACCGGCGCGGCGGCCGTATATTGGCCGTGCGTCACGACGTGCAGAAGGTCTGCAGCGATGGCGGATAGGCCAGCCGTCATCAACGCGAGAACTGCCACCCCATAGGTGGTGACGGCGCTGAAGATGCGCTGTGCGCCGGGCTCTCTCACCGTCGCGTAATAGAAAGGCGCCCACGCATATTCGAAGGCCGCCAGAAACACTTTCTGGATCAACCCGACGCTGACGCCCATCGCGTACAGGCCGATGTCGGACAAAGAGACGAAGAAACTGAGGACGAACTTGTCTCCGACGGCGATGACCTGCTGCGCGAAACCGTGCGGTACCCGTGGCAGGCCGAACGACAGCGACTCGCGCAGCACCACCGTCGAAAACATCGGCCGGATCAGCGGCGCGAACCACCGCACCATCACCGCGAGCAGCACAACGGTCACGACCAGGTCGGCCACGACCACACCCATGACGCCGTATCCCAACCCCACGACCAGCACGAGGCGCAGCGCCAGCGTCGACAGCGAGCGCGCGAACGCGAGCAGGCTGAATTCGCGTGCCCGCTGCTGCATGCGCAGGACGTGAAACGGGATGAACGTGAAGCCGATCGCGAACGTGTTCAGCAGGACCAGCTGAAGGGCGGTCGTGTAGCCGGGTGCGCCCAACCACGTGGAGAGCCAGGGCGAGAGCGCGACTGCACCGGCGAGCAGCACGCCGTTGGTACCGAGCAGGAAGAAGAACAGCGTGCTGGCGAGCCGCTGACGCGCGCGGTCGTTGTCGCAGTCGTACCAAAACCGCATGAACGATCCGTCGACGCCCCAGCGGAAGAAGAGCTTCGTGACTGCTTCCACGCTGCCGAGCAGCGCGAGAATGCCGTAGTCCGCTTTCGACAGATATTGGACGTAGACACCCAGCAGCGCGAAGTTGACGATCTGGATGGCCACGTCGCCAAGGCCGTAGATCGCCAGGTTCTTCGAGAGCTCGCGGATCTTCTGAAACAAAGGACCTCAGGGCTTCCGGAACGTCAACAGGTTCAGGAAGCACCAACCGGGTATCGGCAGCAGGCGCGTCAGCCAGCGGTGCAGCGGCAGGAGAGCGCGCGGGTGCCGCCGAATCAGTCGGGTCAGCACCGGCACCGTTGGAAAAATACCTCTCCGTCCGATCAGTACCAGTCCTGCCCGCTCGGCCAGTCTGATGTATTCCCCCACCGGGCGATCGCCTGGATGTTTGAACTCGGATGCGGTGCGGATGAGCCTGCCCTGAAACAGGAAGTGCACGCGCGACTGCAGGTGGGCCAGGTTCGGGACCGACACCAGCAACTCACCTCCGGGCCTGAGGACGCGGTGCAATTCAGAGAGCGCGAGCGGCTGTTCCTCGAAGGTGAGGTGTTCGAGGACGTCGAGGCACAGGGCGCGATCGAACACGCCTGCGGCATAGGGCAGGGCAGTGACCGAACCGGCGTGCACGCGCTCCGACGAGTAGTTCGCGTCGACGCCTTCAATCGCGAGGCGGTCGGCGAACTCGCTGACGAGCACGCCCTCGCCACAGCCGGCGTCGAGGACACGGGTCGAGCGAGGAAGCGCGTTCAGCCACTTGCGGACCGCCGCGAGCTTGGCAAGGTAGGTCGGATAGTAGTCCCACGACGGGTCCGGCTCCCGATGGTAGTCTCCGCGCGCGGCATACTCGCCCCCGCGCACCACCGGCGGGCTGGCGCTCATGATGGGAGTGATTCTAGCGCATAAAAAAAGCCCGAGAGTCCGTCGGGCTTTCTTTGAGAGGTTGTCGTCCGGCTTTGATTGGACGAATGGGCGGCGCTTCCGCTTACGACGCGCCACCGCCGCCAGGCCCACCGGGCCCGCCGGGTCCGCCAGGCATGCCAGGCGGTCGAACCTGCTGCGGGACGGTCTGGTACGGATTGCCTGGCACATTCGGCGACGGCGGCGGCAGCTGCCCGGGACGCGTCAGCATCGGCATCGGTTGCGGCTGCGCGCCCGGCTGCATTCCGGGCTGCATCGGCGGTTGACCGGGGAACTGCTGCTGCGGCGGCACCGCGCCCGGCGGCATGATCCCATTCGGCTCGCCATCGTCGTCGACAACGACGTTCGGCATGACGACCTGTGGCTGCGGCCTCGAAGCGTTGAATGCAGGAGGCGCCGCCGACATCGGGGGTGCCTTGCTCGCCGGCATGATCAGAATTCGGTCATACGACGAGGTGCCTGCCGTACCGGAGCGTGGCTTCGCGATATAGCCGCTCGCCGAACGGAGAAGCGTCTCGAGCGCACGACCCTCGGGCACGTCGCGGAGTTCGAGCGTGACCGGCGCGCCCGTCAACCGCTCAGCGCCCACGACCTGCGTCTGCCCGACTCGGCCCCACTCGTCGAGGATCTGACGAACCGGGACGTCCTGCGCCACGATGGTCACCCGGCCGTTCGCGATCGACAGCTGCAACTCGCCGGCGCCGACAGTCGTGGACAGCGCGCACATTAGCGCCGAGGAAACAGCGAATGCAAGCTTGTGCATGGTCAGGACCCCAATGATTCCGATCCAGTATACGCCTCATTGGACGAATCGGCTTGCCTAGCGGTTGGAGCTTGGTCGAACTCGGCGAGCGTCTATCCCGGTTGAGCTCAAGTGGTTACAGTAGTTTCGTAATCCAGAGCGGGGAGTCCTTCTTCGGCAGGTCGCACGATCGGCAAATCTCGGGGCCGCCGCTCTCGAGGTGGTCGCGGCGCGCCCGGCGGTAGGGCTCGGCGTTCCAGATGTCCCGGATGGATGAGGTGTTGAGATCACCGAGCACCGTTCGGCCGTCGAAATCCGCGCAGCACAGGGAGACGCGTCCGTCCCAGAGCACCGTGAAGGTCAGCCATGGCCGGTAGCAGGGATAGTTGACGTCGGACTCGGTGTTGAGCGTCCCGGCCCAGTTATGCAGATCAGTGATGTGGATCTTGTCCGCAATGCCGCGCCAGTGCTCGATGAAGGCCTGTTCGTCGAGCGAGTTGTTCTGACGGACGAACGACAGGATCAGCTTGGGTCGACGCTTCCCCAGCTCGGCGCGAATCCGGACGAGCCGCTCGATGTTGGCGATGACCTTGTCGTACTTCAGGCCGATTCGCGTCGATTCGAAGACCTCCTTGCCGGAGGCATCGACGCTGATATTGATGGCGTCTAGCCCCGCCTCGATCATCCCGCGGGCCACGTCGTCGGTGATGAGCGAGCCGTTGCTGATCATCCCGACTTCCTGGATGCCCCTGTCCTTGGCGTAGCGAACTTTCTCGACGAGCTGACGATCGACGAACGGTTCGCCATAGTTGTGGACGCGCACGTGGGTGATGCCGAGCTCGGCGCACTCGTCGACGACCTTGCGGAACAGCTCAAACGTCATGATGCCCTGGCGGCGATGCATGTCGTCGCGCGGGCAGAACACGCACTTGGCGTTGCAGATGTTGGTGCTTTCGATCTGGACAATCTCCGGCAGCCGGGGCGCGCGATCGCGGCCAGTGGCGAGCATCAATCGTCGCACCGGCTTCGCCTGCTTCCGCAGCAGCGACTCGGCGGCCTGACGCGCGCGAGTCCGGACGGTGGGGCGTGTTGGCATGCTTGAGCTATTGCTGTCGGAAGTGCTCGATCACACGGGTCAGGATCTCGTCGAGCTCGACGGTCGGCGCGTAGCCGACGAGCGCCTTGATCTTGGAAATATCCGGCACGCGTCGTGGCATGTCCTCGAAGCCGGCTTCGTACGCCTGATCGTAGGGGATCCGGACGATTTCAGACTGGCTGCCCGTGAGAGTCCGAATCCGCTCGGCCAGATCGCCGATCGTGATCTCGTGACCGTTGCCGATGTTGAAGACCTGTCCGACAGCCCGCGGTTCGTCCATCAAGGCTACCACGGCCCGCACGACATCCCCGACATACGTGAAGCTGCGAGACTGCCGGCCGTCTCCGAAGACCGTGATCGGTTGGCCGGCGAGCGCCTGCCGGACGAAGTTCGGGATGACCATTCCGTATTGGCCCGTCTGCCGCGGTCCGACCGTGTTGAACAGGCGAACGATGATGACCGGCAGCTTGCGCTCTTTCCAGTAGGCCAGCGCGAGGAACTCGTCGATGAGCTTGCTGCAGGCGTAGGCCCAGCGATGCTTGTGGCTCGGGCCGAGCACGAGATCCGCGTCCTCATGAAACGGCACGTCGACGCTCTTGCCGTAGACCTCCGACGTGGAGGCGATGAGGACCAGCTTCTTCTTTTTGTTGGCAAGCTTGAGGACGACCTCGGTGCCGTGGACGTTGGTTTCAATCGTGTGGACGGGCGCTTCGACGATCAGCTTGACACCAACCGCAGCCGCGAGGTGCACGATTACGTCGGCGCGGTCGACGAGCTCGGCGAGAACCGGTTCGTTGGTGACGCTGTCGATCGTGTATCGGAATTTGGGATGCGATTTGAGATGGGAGATGTTGTCAATCGAGCCGGTTGAGAGATTGTCGAGGGCATGGACCTCGTCGCCCCGCGCGAGCAACGATTCGGCGAGATGGGAGCCCACGAAGCCGGCGCCGCCGGTGATTAAGACGCGCATAAGAAGTGTGAAGCCTGACGTGTGACGTCTGAAGTGTTCAAGTGTGAAGTCAGAAGTGTGAAGTTGCCGTGTGAAGTGTTCAGCGCGCCAGTTCGACGATTGCGTCCGCGGCCCGCTCGGCGGCCTTGCCGTCGGCGGCGATTCTGTATCGGGTCAGGAACGCTCGCTGCGCGAGTCCCAGCTCGTGGCGAAACTCCTCATCATACAGGATTTGTCTCAAGGCGTGCAGGATCCCGCCCGCGGCGCCGGCCAAAATCCCTGCGTCGACGAAGGGGCTCAAATTATTGGGGAGCCCGATGACGAGGGCGGGGACGCCGACCACGGCGGCGTCGAGCGCGACCGTCGAGTTGACGGTGACAATGGCGCGGCTCGCGCGGAGCAGCGGTGCAAGTGGCGTGGACGCGGGCAACACGGTGACGTGAGCGTGGCGCACCAGCAGCGGCGCATAAACGTCCGGTGTTTCCGCTGGATGGGTCTTGATCGCCACGTGCACGTCGGACAGTGTCGCGGTTGCGTCGAGAAACGCCTCGAGCACGCCGCGTGCTTCTCGGTGCTTCGTCGTGACGAGCACCAGCGCCCGCGAGCCGGCGCCGGCAACCGCGCGTGCCTGGTCAATCTCTGCCTGCGTCAGCCTGGCCACGCTGTCTGCCAGCAGGTCGAGTCGAGGGCTACCGGTTACCGAGAGTGACTGGGCTGGGAATCGGCCCTCCTGACTCAAGTGCTGCGCCGCATACTCATCGAAGAGCAGGGTAAGGGTCGGGTTTGGGAAACCGACGTCGCCGTGGTGCTCGGCGTCGGGAGCCATCTCGTCCGGCTCATGCAGGTAGTTCAGCCAGTGACGGTAGATGAACCCGTGCTGCAGGCCGACTGAGGGAATGCCGCGCCGGCGGCTCTCGAGGACGATCGCGCGGCCCCACCCTCCGGCCTCGGCATACGTGACGACGACGCGCGGGCGGCACGCGTCGAGCGCGGCAGCAGCCTCGTCCATCGCGCGGGCCGACCACGGCCACTGCAACAGGGCGATCCCCGCCAGTTCTTCGCGCACGATCGGCCAGCAGTCGCACCGACGTATGACCGACCTTGCCCGAAGATCGGCACTCTTCCAAAGCGCGCGGCGGGTCTGGTGGCGTTCCCGCCAGACACCGCGCGATGCGGTCAAGGCGGCGAGTGGCGCAAAGGCCTCGACCGGGCGCACCGTCTCGGTTGATTGGCCCGCGCGCAGAGGATGCCACCAGCGCCGCGCTCGAAAATTGACTGCCGGGCCGACGCTGATGTACTCGAGTGATTCGGCGCCGAGTTTCTGCTCGAGCGCCATCAGCACTGGGCCGATGTACGCCTCTGCGCTGCCGTCGCCGGCATCCGCCCGCCAGAACGCGCGGTGAACGAAGGCCACGGCCGTTGCTTTCCGCTGACCGGACGGCACCGAACCTCCGCGGAGCCGTGATGCGAGCGCCGCGGCGTTGAGGCTTGCGGCTCTCGCTTTCATAGCCGCGAGTCGCAGGGCTGAAGACCGTCCAAATCCCTGCGGACCGTGATAGGCGACGTGCCTCGCAGCGGCAACCTGTGGTGCCAGGCCCCGCGCGATCGCCCCGCCCCGGATGAAGTGAAGCGCGCGCGGTCGCTCCCGCTCGACGAGCGCTTCGAGCGCGTGCAGCGCCCGAAACACATTCAGGATGACTTGCTGCTTGTGCAGGTAAAGCTCGGCGAACCACCACAGTGAGTCGCCGCGAAGCGTGAATCGCTGCCGAAGACGCTGGCCGTCGACGTGGGCGTCGCGCAGGCTCTTGATCCAGGCGATGGCCTCCACCGTGGCATGTTCGGCGGCGGCCGCATCGAGATACTCCCCGAGCGCCACCTCGCGCCGCCCGCCGGTGCAGTCGATGGCGAAGACCGCGTCCGTCATGCCCGACCGGCGGAAGAGAGGCGGGCGGCAGATTCATCGAGCGCCCCGCTGGCCGCGGCGAAGACGTCGTCGGCGCTGATGCCTGCGAGGCAGTCCGGAGTGTGACCGACACAGCGCGCTGGAGGGCGGCGGATGCGATTGCAGGGACTGCAGGGCAGGTCGATCCGAACGACACGGTCGACGGATCCGCGGGTCGAGTAGCGAGCGGGGTCCGACGGGCCGAAGACCGCGACGACCGGCGTGCCGACCGCCGCCGCAAGATGCATCGGTCCCGTGTCACCAGTGACCAGCAGGTCGAGCTGCCCGAGGAGGGCGGCGGACGAGAGCAGGCTGTCGGCGACCGAGGCATCGATCACAAGCCGGGGCGCGAGCGCGCGCTGCAGATCCGCGATGAGGCCGCGATCCCCCGGCCCACCGGTCGCAACAATCGCAGCGCCACGCGAATCGGCGAGCCGCATCGCCACGTCAGCGAATCGTTCAGGAGGCCACTGCTTGATCGCCCGACCCCCGTTCAGGTGCACGCCAACCAGCGGTCGGCCAGTTGCCGGGCGGAGAATTGCGGCGGCTGCCGCTATCGCGACTTCGGGGACCTTCAGGAGCGGCGCCGAGGACTCCGGCGGCGTGCGACCAAACGCTGCCTGGACCAGCCTGCGCGCGTTGGTCGACGTGTGAGCCGACGGGTCGTAGTCGAGTGCGACGTCCAGGACCGGGCCGCCACCGCCACTTCGCCAGCCGACGATTCTGGCTGCGCCAGACGCCGCCGCCACAAGATTGCTCCGCACGTCCGGCTCAAAGTTGATAGCGAGATCGTACCGCCGGGTTCGCCAGCCCCAGGCAGCTCGCAGCAGCGCGAGCATTCCCAACCCCCCATCGTCGCGTGACTGCCACTCGGGATCGAGCGTCTCAACCCGGGTCACGCTCGGCACGGCTTGGGCGAGCGCCGCGTTCCAGCTCCCGACGACCAGATCGATTTGCGCAGCGGGCGCGAGCGCGCGCACGTCGCGGATCGCTTCGAGGGCCATCACCAAGTCCCCGATGCGCTCGAGGCGTAGCAGGAGGATGCGTCGCGGTTCGGTCGCGCCGCGAGTGAATGGTCTGGCGAGCGCCGCCACGATGGCCAGAGCGGCATCGACCGTTCGCACGAGCGCGCGTTCGCGGACGTCAGGAATCTGCAACACAATCAACCGGGCACTGCGGATGCAGTGACTTTCCCCCGGACTCTCACAAACTATCTCACGCCGAGTCTATTTCACGCTGACCCGGTCGACCATCACACCCAGCTCGCGATCGTCAGACGTGCCCAGGACCAGCTCCGGCCTCCAAACCGACGTCGTGAGCGTCAGCTCGATCGAGCGGCCGCTGCTGCTCAGCCGTCTGGCCAGCTCCGGCGGAATCGGCAGGGCGTACGGCTGGAAGCCGGTTGCCACTCGAACAGTGCCCAGGACCTCGTTGTCGAGTGCGACGGTCACGTCGGCGCGTTCAACGGCGGGCGGCCGGCCGCCGTCGCTCAACCAGAGGACGACCTCGCGGCTGTCCGAGCGGATCCCGGTCAGCGCCACGAGCGACCGCCACCGTGACCAGCGGAATGAACGCCCCTCGCTTTGTTCTTTCGCATAGAAACGGACGACGTGCAGATCATCGTTCACACCCACGTCGAGGTCGAAGTCCTCCGTCCCAGCGGAAGTGTCCGGTGCCATCAGCTCGTACAGGCTGTAGTCGAACTCCTTCTGCCGGACAAAGCGTGGGTACGCGTCCGCTGGCGCGTCGTACTCCGGCACATGGAATCGATCGCTGGCGATTGGCCGTGCCCGCCAGGCAGGCGACAGCAGATCTGTTCCTCCGCCGCCCATGAAGAGTACGCGGTCGTATCGAGTCCGCGCCCAATCAAGAAACGCGGCCACCACCGTCTTGTCCGGCCTGGGAGAGTTCAGCACGAGCACGTTGCGCGCGTAAATGTAGGCGAGGGGGAGCGCGAGGACATGCGTGTCGGACGCGTTGCGGGACTCGACCACGAGGAGGTCGCGGTCGGTGGCCTTGGCCGCGAGGCCTTCGAGCTTGGCAATGACGCCAGCATATTCGACGTGCCCCAGGACCGGCTTGGCCGCTCGCACGTACTGCGTTGCCAGCAGGACGACAAACGCGACGCCAATGGTGCCGCGCACCACCCTCGTTGGCGCCCAGCCGCCGCGTGTCCCGCTCAGGGCCGCGGCTGCGGCAAAGAGCAGTGCGCCCGGCAGGATCACCGGCAGAAACCGCCGCGCCATCCAGAAATGGTCCGAGGCGATGCGAATCTTGTAGAAGAAGAAAAACGAGAAAAGCGCGACGGTCGTGAAGATCTCCGGAGCGCGCCAGAAGAACTTTCGCGCGACGAGCGCAAAACCGAGAAGCGCCGCGAGAAGTCCTGGAACGGTCAGGTAGTAGTTCGCGAACGTGCGCAGCGCATACGCGTCCCGAGCCGCCAGTAACCCTTGGACAGGCTGCCGCAGCAGCAGGGCATACATGGCCGCGCCCACGACCGCCAGCGCCAGGATCGTCGGGGCGATGGTCTCGACCTTTCGGCCAAGTGTCGGGAATCGCGCGCCGAGGACGAGCGCCCCCATGCCGGCACCAGCGCCCACCGCGAGCAACGCGTACTGCCACATGGAGAAGTGAGTCAAGAAAACAATGGGAAGGTCGGCGTAGTGCCGCATCAAGACGACGAGATACGCGACTGCAAGGCTGCCCACCATCGCGAGCGAGAGCAGAAAGGACCAGCGGACGCGGGCGCGACCGGCAAGTACTCCGAGCGCCAGCGCGGCGAGCACACCAGCTATACCCAGCACCGCGTCGAAGCGGAGGAAGAGCAGCAGGCCGAGCAGGGCTCCCGCGATCGGCGCGAAGAACGGATCGTCGTCGACCTGCGCCCGGCCGACTGCCAGCAACGCCGAAAACATCAGTGCCTGCATCACGACTTCGGCGTTTGGGTAACGCGAGAACCAGACCTGAACGACGTTGAGCGTCAGGAGGGCGGCGGCAGCCCACGCGGCGGCAGAGCCCGCGAGGCGTTGGCCCGCGAAGTACAACGCCAGTACGCCGAGAAGAGCCCACGCGCCGACGGCGCGCCGCGCTCCGGTGAGGCCATCGAGGCCGTAGCCGATCGCGATGGAGGCCGGGAACAAGTGGGGAAATTGGCCGACGACCGTGCCGGCGTCCGGGTTCTTGATCAGGAACCCCATGAACCGGAGGCTGTAGTAGTCCGGGCGCTGATACGAGGGGAAGAAGAGGTCGCGCGCGAACGCCGGCACCGCCGAGACGACCGGATCCCGCACGACGAGTGTTTCCCGCTGCGCGATCTGAATCCCTTCGTTCATGTACACGCCCGGATCCTTGCCGCCGATGATGTATTCCGAGGGCGGAAAGAAGCGCCACAGCCCGAGCACGATCAGGGACAGGGGCAGCAGCGCGCCGGCACCAGGCCAACGGGCGTTGGCGCCGAGCCGGAGCCTGAAGCGGCCAGCCGCGGCGGCGACGAGCGCGAGGCCGATGTCCGCGAGGAGCAGGCGTTCAAAGGTGTAGCGATCGAGCAGCGCCAATGCCAAGACAACGGAGACCGACACCGACGCGCTGATCACCACCGCCCAGAACAGCCGTTCGTCGGCGTCGAGGCGCGCGCGCCGGTCCCGATCGGCGATCGGCAAACGGAAGATCACGGCCCCGGGTAGCCAGGCGACGATGAGTAACTTGATGACGGTCAAAGAGTGTCGGTCAGACGGTGAGCGCTAGAAGCTGTTTCAGAAACCCGATCCGTGTTGTCCGTGTGATCCGTGGCTCTAGAACTGAAAATAGATGAATTCGGCCCCGCCGAAGTTTCCAAACAACAACGTGAGGTAGCACGTTGCCGCGTAGATGGAGTATCGCACGCCGATGGGCAACCGCGGCACGATCAGTCCGTCGTCGAACCACGCCTCGCATGCATGCACGATGATGAGGGGCGTCGTGTAGAGCAGGAGCGGGACGAGTAGTCCATTAACGTTCACCGTTTCGGGCGCGAAGTCGCCGACGAGGCGTGTCGTGAGATCTCGGATCTGCCCGGCCGATCGGGCGCGAAAAATCAACCAGCCATAGCACGTGATGTGGAACATCACCGCCCAGGAGACGACGCGACTGACCGGGTGGGCGCCGGCGACCACCTGCCGGATCCACGCCGCCCGTTCGGCGGCACGGTATGCGATGAGCAAGAGGCCGTGGTAGATCCCCCAGAGCACGAACGTCCACGCAGCGCCGTGCCACAGTCCTCCGAGCACCATCGTGATGAACAAGTTCCGTCGAGTCTGCCATTCCGATCCGCGGCTGCCGCCGAGCGGAATGTAGAGATAGTCGCGCAGCCATGTCGACAGGCTGATGTGCCAGTTCCGCCAGAACGCTTGCGGAGAGCGCACCAGATACGGAAAGCGGAAGTTCTCGATGAGCTCGATGCCCATCAACTTCGACGTTCCCCTGGCAATGTTCGTGTAGCCGGCAAAGTCCCCGTAGATCTGGAAGGCGAACGCATAAACGCCGAGGAGGATGTTGACGCCGCTCTGCGGCGCGCCCGGGTCGAAGATGCCGTTCACCAACCCGGCGAGGTTGTCGGCGACATAGATCTTCTGGAAGTAGCCCCAGGCGATGAGCCATGCGCCGTCCCGCATCTGCGCGGCAGTGATCCGGCGAGGAGAATCGATCTGCGCCAGCAGGCTGGATGCTCGCAGGATCGGTCCAGCCACAAGGTGCGGGAAGAATGCGACGAAGACCGCGAAGTCGAGCAAGTCCCTGGTCGCGGGGATCTCACGTCGATAGACGTCGATGACGTAGCTCATCGTCACGAACGTATAGAAGGAGATGCCCACGGGCAGCAGGATCCGCAACGTCACGAAGTCGAGGTTCCAGCCGAGGGCGCCAAAGACGTCGTGCAGGCTGTCGGCAAAGAAGTTGAAATACTTGAAAAACCCCAGCAGGCTGAGGTTGAACCCGAGGCTGAGAACCAGGATCGCGCGCCTCCGCCCCGGCGCAGTCGTCCGGGCCAGCGCCCGGCCGCACGTGAAGTCGACGAGGGTCGAGGCGATGAGCAGACCGAGGAATCGCCAGTCCCAGGCGGCGTAGAAGTAGTAGCTCGCTGCGAGGAGGAGCCAGTTCTGGCCGCGATGCGGCAGCAGCCGGTAGGCGCAATAGACGACGATGAAGAACCAGATGAACTGAAGGGAGTTGAAGACCATAGGCGACGCGGCGTCTTCGCGCCTCAGCGCGGTAGCAGCCGCTGGTCCTCGATGAATTGCTCGAGCGCCGCGGCGACGACGGCGTGGCCGCGTGGGGTCAGATGAACGGTCTCCTGGTAGAAGAGGTCAGGCCCGGGAAGCGCCGCTCGTAGCGCCGGCAGCACGTCGAGCCGTGGGATTCGCAACGGCGCCAGCGCCGCGTCGAACCGTTCGGTCGCCGCGTCTCGGACGAGCGATCCCCCAGCCGAAGTCACGACCGCCTTCAACCGCCCATAGTCGGCGTCGTCCACCTGGAAGCGCGCTGGCATCAGGACGACGGCCGTCGTTGCGCCCTCAGCGGCGGCGGTTTTGACGATGTCGTCAATTGATCCACGGGCGATCGCCAACCCATCAGCGATGCGCGGCGCGGGATTCGCGGCATAGCTCTGAAGAGGTGGTTCGGGCGGAGCTAACGACGGCGAGAGCCTTTCTGTGGCTGCAACGAATCGCAGCCGAAGAATCTGCAGGACCATGCTGCGCCGAACGAGCCGCCGCAGCCGCGTCAAAAAGGACTCGGCGACGATCGCGGTTGTGCGTCTGGTTTCATCGAGCTTGTACCGCGAGCTCAGGGCCTCTTCGGCGTCGTTGCCGACGAAGACGATCGGCAACACGAGATCCGGCTGCACCGTGCTCGCGATCGCTCGGAAGAAGAGCTGTTCCTCGACCGGGCCGTATCCCTGAACACCGGCGTTCACGACGCGATAGCGCAACGATGGAGACCGCTGGTTGAGCCGCTGCTCGAGAAGCTCGCCGAATGTCTGGTCAAACGGCACCTGCACGGCCAACACGAGCGAGTCGCCGAGAAGCATGATCCGCCGCTCTTGAGGCTGTTTGGGTCCGATTTCCTCGTTGTCTCTCAGGCCCGCACCGTTGATGGCGATCTCGGCGGTGAACTCGCTGGTCGTAAACCGCGTTCGCGCGTGAGGCTTGAGCCGGTAACCGATCGCCTTATCCGTCTCGAACAGTCCCTGAAAGGATGGCGCCGCCTCTGAACTGCCCCAGGTTCGCAGTCCGACTTCAAACACCCCGAACTGCGCTGCCGCGACGCACGCGAGCCACGCGATCTGTCGGATCGTCATCGCCGCGTTCGCGGACCACTGGCAATCGCCGCGGCAACGTCGACGACGGCGGACTCGGTCAGCGCGGGGTAGAGAGGCAGTGAAAAAATCTCGCCGCACACCTGCGTGGCGATCGGGCAATCCGCGGGCCGCTCAGGTGACAGCGCCGGCTGGCGAGGGATCGGAATCGGGTAGTGGATCAGGGTTTCGATACCGGCCGACTGCAGATGTGCTTGCATCGACTCGCGCGCGCCGCTACGAACCGGGAAGAGGTGGTAGACGTGGCCGGCGTCGAGCTCCGGCGGAACCACGACGGTGTCGAGCCGCGCGAGCGCCTCGCGGTATCGTCGTCCCAGCGCGCGTCGACGATCGGTCCATCCTGCGAGGAGCGGTAGGCGGGCACGCAGAATCGCTGCCTGCATTTCATCCAGCCGGGAGTTCACGCCGAACTCGTCGTGCCGGTACTTGTC
Organism: uncultured Acidobacteriota bacterium; assembly: GCA_963773005.1. Lineage (GTDB taxonomy): Bacteria > Acidobacteriota > Vicinamibacteria > Vicinamibacterales > 2-12-FULL-66-21 > DATBJJ01. The sequence continues at coordinate 911,461 of CAVYZR010000001.1, read as the reverse complement.
GGTCTGCCCGCCGTTGCGCAGCCGCCTTGCGCGAGCCGCGAGCGCCGCGTCATTTGTCGTCAACGCTCCGCCATCGCCCAGCGCTCCCAGATTCTTCGTGGGATAGAAACTGTAAGCGGCGGCCGCGCCGTCGCTCCCTACCGGGCGTCCCTGGCAGCTCGCGAGGTGCGCCTGGCAGCAGTCCTCGACGATGGCGAGATTGTGTCGGCGCGCCACGCCGGCGATCGCCGGCATGTCGGCGGCCTGACCGTAGAGGTGCACAGGCATGATCGCCGCGGTGCGGGGCGTTACGGCCGCAGCGGCGGCGCTCGGGTCGAGCGTCAGGCGATCGGGATCGATGTCCGCAAATACCGGCCGCGCGCCCGCCATCATGATTGCGAGCGCTGAATAGGCGGCCGAGAGCGGCGACGTGATGACTTCATCGCCGGCGCCGATGCCAAGCGCCCGGAGCGCGATGGCAAGGGCATCGGTGCCCGTGCCGACTCCGGCCGCATGTTCGGCGTGGCAGGCGGCGGCGAACTCCCGTTCGAACGCCTCGAGCTCGGGGCCGAGGATGAACCAGCCGCGCGTCACGACGCGCTCGATCGCCTGCCGCACGACGGCGGCGTCGTCGCCGGGGGTCAGCTGCAGGAATCGAATCACGCCCGCGGCTCCGGCGCGGCCGGCACGGGCTGATCGACGTACTCACGGATGTGCTGCCGATAGAAGGCGATCGTCCGCTCGAGACCTTCGCGCAGCTCGACACGAGGCGTCCAGCCAACGGTCTGGCGAAACTTGGTTGAGTCCGAGTAGAAGCTGCCGATGTCGATGCGTTTTTTCTCGGGCGGCCAATCGACGAACCGCACCGATCCGGACCCGGCGACGTCGATCAGCAGCGCGACGAGCTCACGGTGGCTGATTGGCTGATCCCCGCCGACGTTGAAGACCTCACCATTGCACGCATCGGTCGCGCCGGCCTGGAGGAACGCGGTCGCGGCATCGTCGACGTAGACGAAATCACGCAACTGCGAGCCGTCGCCGAAGATCTGGATCTCGGCGCCCTCAATGGCGAGGCGAATGAACCAACCGATGAAGCCCTGCCGATTGTGGCGGATCAGCTGACGAGGGCCGTAAACGTTGGTCAGGCGCAGCGAGCAGGCACGGACGCCGAAGACGTTGTTGTAGAGGAGATGGTAGTACTCGCCGGCGGCTTTGTTGACACCGTTGATATCGGCAGGCCTGACGAGGTGTGTCTCGTCAACCGGCAGCCGATCCGGCCGGCCGTAGACCTGACGCGTGCCGGCAAACACGACCCGGACTTCGGGATTGTATTTGCGACATGCCTCGAGCATCGACAGTTGCGCGCGGCAGTTGATGTCTAAGTCCGTGTACGGATCGCGCATGCTGTCGATGTGACTGACTTGCCCGGCGAGATTGAAGATGACCTCCCGGTCCTCGACGAGCACGTCAATCGACGTCTGGTCGCGGACGTCGGCGACGCTGAGGCGCACTCGATCTTCGAGGCCGTGAATGTTGAACCGGTTGCCGCCGTACTCGGGACCAAGTGAGTCGACGATCAGCACGTCCGCGCCGGCATCGACGAGATGTCGGACCAGGTTGCTCCCGATGAAGCCGAGTCCACCGGTGACCATCACGCGACGGCCGCGGTAGAACGAAAGATATCCGGTGGTCATGTGTGCTTGGGCCAGGGTGGGGTCAGATCTCGATTTTCTCACTCGGACGCGAACGCTCCGGGCCAGAGGAAGAAAATCGAGATCTGACCCCAACCTGCCGCGAAGCGACAGCGTGGACCGACGAATGCATGTTAGCGGCGCGGCACCGTCATGGCAAGCGCCCGATCGTAGGCGGCTTCGTAGCGTCCAGCGACGAATTCCCACCCGAACCGGGCCATCACGGTCGCCCGCGCGGCTTCGCCGAGACGGATCCGATTCTCGGGATCGCGGGCAAGCGTCTGGATCGCTTCTGAGAGCGCCACCGGATCTCGTTCCGGTACGATGAGGCCGGTGCGACCGTGATCGACGACCGATCCGATGCCGCCGGCGGGTGTCGTGATCAGGGGCGTTCCCGATGCCATCGTCTCGAGCACGATGTTTGGCAGGCCGTCGACGTTGCCGCTCTCGTCCCGCACTGAGGGAATCGCAACCATGTCGGCCGTCGCGAGCCACCCGGCGACGTCGTCCTGCGACAGGTTGCCGAGGAATCGGACGCGGTAGTCGATCCGCGCGGCGTCAACCTGCTGGCGCAGTTCTGATTCGAGATCGCCGGCGCCGGCAATCGCCGTCTGGAGATCCATTCCACGCGGCAGCCTCGCCAACGCATCGATCAGGTACTCGAAGCCTTTCTTGCGCACGAGCCGTCCCGCCGTGAAGAGGAGTGGTGTGTGGGTCGCGATGCCAAGGCTCGCGCGCCGTCGCGCGCGGACGAACGGATCCGGCCGGAAGCGTTCCGGATCCACGCCGTAGGGCACCACGTCGACTCGGTCTGGCGCTGCGCCGAGGGCAATCGCCCGTCGTCGAAGGTCTGCGCTGCACGCCGTGACGGCTCCCGCGCGCCTGAAGACCCTCTCTGCGGCGCGCCGCGCCGGCCACAATGTCTCGGCGACGTAGACGTCCGAGCCGTGGAGGCTGACGACGAGCGGGAGATGGCCGGCGGCGGCCGACGCGACCACTCCTCCAGGCACCACCCAGTGACCGTGCATGATGGTCGCTCGATACCGTCGCGCCACAGCGCGGGCGGCGCGCCAGCCCGCCACGAGCGCCAACGGCGCAGCGATGTAGGCCGCGGCTTTCAGGCTGACGTCGGCGCGCAACGCCGCGGCATATCCGAAGACGTTGAGCCGCGCGTTGGGCGCGTACTTGTAGAAGTGAAAGTGAACGCCGCGCTCCTCGTCTGCCCGCGCGACCAGCGGGTGCCACGGCGCCACGACGTGCACTTCGTGACCTCGCGCCGCGATCGACGTCGCGATCGGCTCCATGAACGTCCCGACGCTGTCCCCGTGGAACCGCGGGTACGAGCTGGTCACCATCACGACGACGTGGCGTGTCACGGTGCTTTGCGAAACAGGAGCCGCCAGGGAGTGATCAACGATTCGACGAGGACCGCGCTCGACACTTTCGACTGGCCCTGCCGGCGTTCGATGAAAATGATCGGCACCTCGCCGATTCGGCAGCCGCGACGACTGGCTTCGAACAACATTTCCACCAGAAAGGCATAACCGTCGGAGACCATCTCGCCGAGCGGCAGGCGCGCCAGGGACTCCCGTCTCCAGCAGCGGAAGCCGCTCGTGCAGTCGTTCGGGGTAAGGCTCGTGACCAGCCGGATGTAGCGATTAGCGAACGCGCTCAGAAAGAGTCGATGGAGCGGCCAATTCACGACGCTGACGCCGTTGAGGTAGCGCGAGCCGATGACGACGTCGTACTCGGTCGTGGCGGCGGCCAGCGACGGCAGGTATTCGGGACCGTGAGATAAATCAGCATCCATCTGACAGACGAGATCGACGTCTGGCTGCGTGATCGCCTTTTGCAAACCCTCGACATAGGAACGCCCAAGACCACGCGGTCCAGTGCGGTGCAGGACCTCGATGCGTCCGGCGTGCTCGCTCGCCAGCGCATCCGCGATCGCCCCCGTCCCGTCGGGCGAACCATCGTCGACAATCAGGAGTCGGTAGCCCGGGTGCGCAAGCACACCGCGCACGAGGACCGGAAGGTTGTCGCGCTCGTTATAGGTCGGGACGACGACGAGGACAGTCGGTGGCGTGTTCACGATTGGCTACGGCCGCCGGCCAGCGCGGCGGCGGCGATGATGAGTACCGGGTCGATCACGGGCGTCCGGAATCGCTCCTGCGGAAAGAACACGAGGCCCACGAGGACTGACGACGCCGCGAGAAGCAGCAGCGACACCGGCCGTCGCGAGCAGCGCCAGAGCCGTCGCGCGCCCGCGACGGCGAACGGCAGGACCAGCAGATACGGCACGACCGACGCCAGGCGATATCTGGCGGAGTGTACCGCATACGACGGCCCGACTGGAACGATCGTGTAGAAAGCTTTCCGGGCAAGAAGCTGTGTCCAGTCGAGCGGATGCGCGGCAATCCAGCCGAACGCCTCTCGGTAGTAAAGCGGCTCGAGCGCCTCGGGCGACAGCCCGGGACGCGCGTGCCTGAACGCCAGCTCCGCGCGCTTGAGATCAGGGTTCGCGGCCAAATCGCCCTCTCCGCGGGCGAGAGGATGATTCCCCGTCCAGAATGTCACGCCGCCTTCCGAGGCGATGAGCACGAAGCGATCGTAGACACGCAGGTTGCGCAACGTCCACGGCGTGATGATCGCGACCGTGGCGCTGAGCACTGCGATTGCCAGGAGGGACCGCCGCCGAACGAGCAGCCAGCTGGCGGCAATCGGCACGAAGAGGAGCATCGCCGGCCGCACGAGCGCGGCGGCGCCGACGAGCGCGCCAGCAAGGAGGGCCAGAACGATTTCGCTCGGCCGCGTCCTGGCGCTGGCCGAGCGATCGACGGCAACCTGGAGCACGAACGCGGCGCCGAGCGCGACGGCGCTGTAGATCGTTTCGCTCAACGTATACGCCGGAAGTGAAACGAGTGGCGGGTACACCGCGGCAATCCAGGCCGCCCACACGCCGGCGCGCGGTCCCGCGGAGTAGAGCGCGATCAGGCCAATCAGCCAGACCGTTGCAGCGCCGACGAGCGACTGCGCGATCTTGACGCGCGCTGGGGTTGAGTCCGGTGCCGGCCGTCCGGCGTCGAGGGCGGCCAGAAACAGCGGATAACCCGGCGCCCGGCCAAACTTCTGCGCGGTGCCGGTAGTGTGGGAATCGTCGTAAACGAACCCCAGCCCTGAGGTGACGCCGCGCGCGAGCGCGAGATACTCGTGCTCGTCATGCGTCAAGGGCTTACCGACCCAGTAGAAGAACCCAAAGGCAAGCCTCAGCACGAGCGCGGCCGCGGCCGCCGCGGCGAGCAGGCGGCGAGCCCGGGTGGCGTCTGCAAGCACTATTGCCGGCTCTCGAAGCGCATCGCCGAGATCTGCTCGGAGACGAGGCCGACGAGAAAAACGATGACGGCCAGCATGATGAGCAGAACCGAGGAGTTGGTAACGTGGCTCTGCGTCACGATCGTCCACGCCGCGTAGCCGGCGCCGATCAGGAATGCCGCGAGGCTGATCGGCAGAAACACCCGCAGCGGGCTGAAGAGCGTGACAATTTTCAGGATGATGATGAAAAACTTGACGCCATCCTGGGCTAACCGGATCTTCGACTGTCCTGCACGCTGCCGTGCGTCGGTCGGTTCGAAGGTCACGTTGTAACCAGCCTTGATGAAGGCCAGCGTTGTCGTCGTTGGCGTCGAGAATCCGTTCGGCAGCAGGTGCAGGAACTCGCGGAGGCACTCGCGGCGTCCGCCGCGGAACCCAGAGGTGAGGTCGGGTATCTCCCGTCCCGTGAGGTAGCTCGCGAAGGAATTGAGCGCGGTGTTGCCGAACCGTCTCGCCTGGTTCGCCTGGGTCGCCGCCGAGCGCGCGCCGATCACGAGATCGAACTCGCCGAGCTTCGACACCAGCCGCCGCGCATCCTCGGCGCAGTGCTGTCCGTCGCCGTCGATGATGAGCACGTGCTCGCCGGTCGCGCGCCTGATCCCGGTCTTGACGGCGGCACCGTTCCCTTTGTTGTACGGGTGTTTGACGACCGCGGCGCCGGCGCCTGCGGCATGCGCGCCGGTGTCGTCGTCCGAGCCGTCGTCGACGACGATGATCTCGTGCCAGGGACCGGCCGCGACCAGAGCCGAGACCACATGAGCGATGGCCGAGCCTTCGTTGTAGGCCGGGATGACGACCGAGACGTCTGCGGGATCAGCCATGCGAGTCAGCGGTCCCAGCGTCGCCCGACGCCAGTCCGCGAGAGCTCGCGCGCCGAACTGACGCCGGCATCGGCATCATCGTCATCGGGGGGGAGCTCGAGCGAGCGGACGCGATACAAGAGATCTTCCAGCAGTTTGCGGTTGGCCGAGATGACGTCGGCCAGCAGACCGATCAGCAGCACCTGCACGCCGACGATGAGGAAGACGCCGGCGAACAGCAACGATTGCAGATGCCGAGCCCAGGACACCGGTTCAGTGAGAAACGTGTAGACGAATCGCGACGAGATCAGGACGCCCACGCAGATCACGGCCACGCCAACGTAAGTGAAGATCTTCAGCGGCTCGTACATCGCGTAGATGCGGACGATTGTCGCGGCCGATCGCTTGATGTAGGAGAACACGCTGTCGAAGAGCCGGGACTGCCGCGTTCGCGGGTTGGTCTCGATCGGCACGTGGGCGATCGCCATCCGCTTCTTGCCCGCCTGGATGATCGACTCGAGCGTGTAAGAAAACTCCGACACGATGGTCATGCGCAGCGCCGCGTCGCGGGTATACGCGCGGAACCCGCTCGTCGTGTCGGGGACCGACGTGCTCGAGACCTGGCGGACCACCCAGCTCCCCAGCCGCTGCAGCTGGCGCTTTCGCCACGACATGTGCCGGACCTCGGCAATGTTTCGATCGCCGATGACGATGTCCGCCTCGCCCTTGAGCAACGGTGCGAGCAGCGCCGGGATCTGGCCGCCCGGATACTGGTTGTCGGCGTCGGTATTGACAATGAAGTCGGCGCCGCGCTTGAGCGAGGCGTCGATGCCGGCGGCGAAGGCAGCAGCGAGCCCCTTGTTGCGCCGCAGCCGAACGACGTGATCGACGCCGGCGGCGCGCGCGACATCCGCGGTACCATCCCGCGACCCGTCGTCGACGACGAGGACTTCGATGAGGTCGATGCCGGGGATGGATCTCGGGAGTTCCGCCAGAGTGGCCGGCAGCGTCTCTGCCTCGTTGAGGCACGGGATCTGGATGATGAGCTTGTTCAACAACAGGCCTGACGGTCTTCGGTGACCAGGAAACCTCGCAATTATGGCTATTCTGCAGGTTTTGGCAATCAGGCCACCAGCGCCTCGATGACGCCATCCCAGGTAATCCGCTGGGCGACCGCATACCCCGCGCTCCCGAGCGCGGCGGCATGGCGCCTGTCATCGGAAAGGCGCTCAATCGCGTCGGCCAACGCCTGCGGCGCCGGCTCGCAGACATACCCGTTGGTGCCGTCGACCACGAACTCGTTCGGTCCGCCTGAATCGGTGCACGTGACGACGGGCTTTCGGGCCAGGAACGCCTCCAGCGTCACGTAGCCGAAGTCCTCGTCATACGGCGGATAGATGACCGCGAGCGCGCCGGCGTAGAGCTCGATGAGGGCGTCGTCTTGCACACTTCCGAGGAACGTCACGCGATCCGACACACCGAGCGAGCGTGCCTCTCGCTCGACGTTCTCGCGCTGCGTGCCGTCGCCGGCGACGATCAAGCGCAGCCCCGCGCTGGTTTGGGCAAGCGCGCGGACGATGAGGTCGACGCGTTTCACCGACTCGATCCGACCGACCGACAGGACGTAATCGCCGTACGGACCGGAGGTCAGCCGCGACGCGAGACGCGGCGGGTGATAGAGCGCCGTCGCCGACAGACCGTTGAATGTCGCCAGCCGCGCCGCGGTGTTCCTGGCGTTCGCGAAGATGGCGCGGCACTCGCCCAGCATCTCGGTGTCGAGTCGCATCAGCGTGTCGCGCAGACCGACGTCCTGTTCCGTGTGCCCGAAGTCGCTGTACGGAGTTCCACAAAGCTCGTAGGCCGCGCGGTACTGGTGGATCAACCACGCCACTTTGTTCGGATGCCTGACGAAGTAGGTGGGAAACTTCGAAGCAATCACGAGATCGACGGGCCGCCCGTTGCACTCGCTCAGGTCGATCAAGCGCCAGGCCGCCGCGTGCGGAAGGATTTCCTCCTTCGGGTACCACTTGAACGGGACGCTGACGAGTTCGGCCTGGTGGCCGCGCGTCCGGAGCTCGCGCACGAGTTCGCGAACGTGCACTTCCGCGCCGCCGTGCACGAAGGGTACCTGGGCTTCGCAAACGAGAATCGTCTTCACGGTCAGTGTGATTCCCAGTGTGATTCTACGTGGCGTGGCGGAAATTGATCACGTCGCCGTCGGCGACCACGTAGTCCTTGCCCTCGAGCCGGAGCTCGCCGTGATCGCGGCAGGCGGCGAGCGTGCCGCGCGCGATCAACTGGTCGTAGCCGACGACTTCGGCCCGAATGAAGCCGCGTGAAATGTCGCTGTGAATTTCGCCGGCGGCCAGAACAGCCGACGTGTGCCTCGGAATCGACCACGCCCGGCATTCGTCCTCGCCAACCGTGAAGAACGAAATGTAGCCGAGCAGATCGTAGCTGGCGCGAATGACGCGATCGAGCCCTGATTCGCGCAGGCCGAGGTCGGCCATGAACGCCGCGGCGTCGGCCGGGTCGAGCTGAGCGATTTCGAGCTCGATCTTCGCGCATATGGGCACCGCCCGTGTCGCGGCGCCGGCCATGAACGACTCAAGACCTGCGATTCGCACCGCGTCGTCGGCCTGCCCGAGATCGGCCTCGTCCAGATTGAGAACGAGCAGAAGTGGCTTGGCGGAGAGAAGCTGGAAACCGCGCAGCCGCCTGGCGTCGTCGGCCGACAGGCCGAGCGCGCGAAGCGGCTGGCCGGCCTCGAGCGCGGTCTTACACCGGTGCAGCACGTCCCGTTCCTTGCTCAGGTCCGGGTTGCTGCCTTTCTTCAGATCGCGTTCGAGCCGCTCGAGCCGCCGCTCGACCACGCCGAGATCGGCGAGGATGACCTCGTCTTCCATCGCGCGCACGTCGCGCGCGGGATCGATCGTGCCCGCGGGGTGTGGGACCGAGGGATCGCGAAACATGCGCACGACATGCAGCAGCGCATCGGCGTTGCGGAACGGCGCGAGATCGAGCAGCGCCTGGGCGCCAGTCTGGGCGCTGCCGGTGCCGGCGATGTCGGCGAATTCCACGGTCGCAGGTACGTGCTTGCGCGGATTGAAGAGCGCCGTCAGGCGATCGAGGCGGGCATCGGGGACGCGGGCAACGCCAACGTTGGCTTCCGCCTTTCCTCCGGACCGAGGCGCTTCGCGCGCGCTCGTCAGCAATTGAAAGAGCGCCGTCTTGCCCGACGACGGGAATCCAAACAGGCCTGCTCTGAGCATGTGAACGGGGGCCCCGCTCTGGTGACCGGTCGCTCAGCGCGCGGGGTGGCCTCGACGTGCGCCTTACGCTGAGCCAAATCTGCACATCGTAACACGCCAGCGGCGACGTTCGCTCTTTTTTCGCCGGGCGAAAATTAAGCGTAAGCTCTGACGGTTCATGATTTTGCGGTTGACAGATGGGGCAGGGGTTCTCTAGTATCCCGGTGGACTTTTGTGGAGCAAAGTGGAGTAACCAGACGTGCTTCGGGGCAACCACGCCGCCAAAATTGATGACAAGGGGCGGCTCAAGATCCCGAACGCCTTTCGTGCCCTCATCGAGAAGCACCACGGCACGGAGGTGTTCGTGACGAGCCTGACGGGGGAGTACGTCCGCCTGTACCCCATGCCCGTGTGGCTGGCCCTTGAAGAGAAGCTCGCCCGCGTTCCCTCGTCTCACCCGGCCCGCCTCAAGTATTTCGACCGCGTCAATTACTACGGCCAGACGGCGCAAATCGACGTCCAGGGACGCGTCGTGATCCACTCCCGGCTGCGCGACTCGGCGGGCATGACCGGCGACGTCGACGTATTCGGTCAGTACGACACGCTCGACGTCTGGAACCACGAGCGGTTCGTGTCCAAGCTCCAGCGTGAGCCCTACGGCGACGACGACGCGCGCGCCCTCGCCGAGTTCGGGATCTGATCGATGACCCCGCTGCACGCACCGGTGCTCGTGGCTGAGACGCTCGCGCAGCTCGATCCATCGCGCGGTGGTCTCTTCGTCGATTGCACCGTCGGCTTGGGCGGTCACAGCCGGGCCCTCCTCGAACACGGTGCGGGTCGCGTCCTCGGCCTCGACCGCGATGCCGACGCCCTTGCCCTCGCCGCCAACGCGCTCGCGGCGTTTGGCGATCGCGTCGAGCTCGTGCATGCCGACTACCGCGATCTCGACCGTGTTCTCGACGGGCGCGGCATCGAGCAGGTCGCAGGCGCGCTCGCCGACTTGGGCGTGTCGTCGATGCAGCTGGGCGCCGAAGGCCGCGGGTTCAGCTTTCAGCGCGACGAGCCGCTGGACATGCGGATGGACCGTTCGCGTCCGCCGACCGCAGCCGATTTGCTGGCCGACGTCGACGAAGAGGAGCTGGCGAACCTGATCTTCGAATACGGCGAGGAACGTTACTCGCGGCGCATCGCCCGCGCGATCGTGCAGGCTCGCGCGGCGTCACCGGTGACGACGACCGGGGAGCTCGCCAGAATCGTGCGGCGGGCAATTCCGGTGCGCGGCCACCAGCGCATCGATCCGGCGACGCGCACGTTTCAAGCGCTCCGGATCCGAGTGAATCGTGAACTCGAAGGCCTCGATACGTTCCTCGGCGCGGCGGCACGCCGACTGATGGCGGGTGGGCGACTCGCAGTCATCGCGTTTCACTCGCTCGAAGATCGCATCGTCAAGCACACCTTCCGGGCGCTCGCCCACGCGGAGGCGGCAATCCGGATCCTCACCAAGCGGCCGATCGAGGCCAGCGACGACGAAGTGGCCAGCAACCCCAGGGCACGCAGCGCCAAGCTGCGCGCGATTGAGAGGCTCGCATGAGCGCGACCGACTTCGAATACGCGATCAAGAAAGACGTGCGCAACAACCCGATCGTCCGCGAGGTCGACGAAGCCCGCCAACGTCAGCTGCTGCGCGCTGTTGGGATCGGCGCGCTGCTCGTCGCGGTGTTGCTCTTCTCGGCCTGGCAGCATTTCGAGCTCGTTCAGCACGGCTACCTGATGGAGCGTTTGCAGCAGGAGCGAGCGGCGGAAGAAGAGACCAACCGCCATCTCAAGCTGGAGATCGAAACGCTCCGTGCGCCGCGGCGGATCGAGGACATGGCCATTCGCACCTTGCACATGGTCGAGCCGGATCCCGGCGCTGTCGTCATCATCGAGCGAGTGGCGACGCCTGCGCCTCCCGCGAAATCCATCGTCGCGGCTCGGTAGCCGATCGGCACGCGAGGAGGATCGATGGCGGACGAACACGCTGGCAGGAGCAACTGGTTTCGGTGGCGGCGCCGCGCAACCTCCCGGGCGCGGCGAACCCAGCCCCCGACCGTGCCCGACTGGCGCGGCACCGTGCGCTCACGGCTCGTCGTCGGCGCCGTGCTCTGCGCGGCCTGGACTGTCGCCATCGAGGCCCGACTGCTGTATCTGCAGGTCTTCCAGCACAGTGAGATGGTCGCGCGCGCCGCGCGGCAGCGGCAGAACACGATCGAGGCGCCGGCGCGGCGAGGAGAGATTTTCGATCGCCACGGCAATCTGCTCGCGTATACCGTCGACGCAGACTCGATCATCGCCGACCCCGGCGAGATTGAGGCTCCCGATACTGTCGCAGCGACGATCTGCAGGGCGCTCGATCACTGCGATGCCGCTGAGAAGCTCACGATCGCGAAGAACCTGAGGCGGACCGGACAGTTCGCCTGGGTGGCCCGCAAAGTCTCGCCCGACGAGGAGCGGCGGGTGCGCGCGCTCGACATCAAGGGCATCGGGTTCTTCAAGGAGAGCCGCCGTTTCTATCCGAAGCGCGAGCTGCTGGCTCACGTGCTCGGATACGTCGGGCTCGACGACGTCGGCCTGGCTGGGCTCGAGTCAGCCTATGACCTCCCGATCCGCGGCCGGGCCGGCCGCGTCCTGATTCAGCGAGACGCCCGTCGGCAGGCGCTGACGAGCTATGTCGAACGCGAGCCAACCCCTGGCATCGCCCTCGAGCTGACGATCGATCAGTACCTGCAGAACATCGCCGAACGAGTCCTCCAGGACGGTGTCAGGGAATACGGCGCGGCCGGAGGTTCGATTGTCATCATGGATCCGGCGAGCGGCGAGATCCTCGCCCTCGCCAACGCACCCACATTCAACCCCAACGCATACGCGCGTTCGTCCGAGGGCGAGCGCCGCAATCGGGGCATTCAGGATCTGTATGAACCCGGATCGACCTTTAAGCTGGTCACGGCTGCGGGCGCGCTCGAAGAGGGCCTGATCAGCCCGGACGACAAGATCGACGTCAGCCAGGGCTATGTGCGGATCGGCTCACGGCAGATCGACGATGTGCATCGCTACGGCGTACTGTCGTTCACCGACGTGATCGTCAAGTCGAGCAATGTCGGCGCGATCAAAGTCGGATTCAAGCTCGGTCCCGAGCGGCTTGGCCGCTACGTCAGCCGATTCGGGTTCGGTCAAACGCTGGTCCCCGATTTCCGTGGTGAGAATCCCGGCATCGTCTGGAGTCCGGCCAAACTCGATGCCGGCGCCGTCGCCTCGGTGTCGATGGGCTACCAGGTCGGCGTCACTCCGATTCAGATGGCGGCAGCGGTCAGCTCGATTGCCAACGGCGGTACGCTCTACGAACCGCGCGTCGTGCGCGCCACCCTCAAGGACGGCCAGCGCATCGAAGTGCCGCATAAGGCCCTGCGCCGGACCGTCTCGGAGCGGACCACGAGCCAGATGACCGCGATCATGGAAGCGGTCGTCGAGGAAGGTACCGGCAAAAGCGCGCGGATCGCGGGCTACACGGTCGCCGGCAAGACCGGGACTGCTCACAAAGTCGTCAACGGCGCGTACTCACCGTCTGAGTACAACGCGTCGTTTGTCGGGTTCGTGCCGTCGCGGCAGCCGGCATTGGCCGTCGTCGTGGTCATCGATTCGCCACATGGCAAAGGGTATTTTGGCGGAGCCGTCGCTGCGCCTATCTTCAAGCGCGTCGCGGAGGCGTCGCTGCGTCATCTCGGCATCGCGCCGACAGTGAATGGCGCGCCGCCAGTGCTGGTCTCGGCGGCCTCCGGCGACACTGATCCAAGTGGTCCCGAAGTCGTGAGGACCAACTTCGCTCTCACGCTCGAGCAGGCCCGCGCCGGATTGATGCCGGATCTGCGGGGTCTCAGCGCTCGGGATGCGAATCGCGCCCTGACGCTCATCGGCATGACCGGCCGCCTCGCCGGCGACGGCTTCGTCGTCGAGCAATCGCCCGCGGCGGGCAGTGCCCTGGTACGTGGCAATACCTGCCTGTTGACGCTCGGCCGCCAGCCGCTGGTTCGGTCGGGAGCGACTCAATGACGCTCGGCGATCTCCTGAGCGCCGTCACTGGCCGCGCGCCTTTCGACGTCGGCGCGATTCCGGCGCAGGCCGATCGCGCCGCTGCGACGGTCGCTTCGGTGACAAGCGACTCCCGGGAAGTAGTCCGCGCGTCGGTGTTCGTAGCGTTGCGCGGCCTGAAGGCTGATGGTGCGGCTTTCGCCCGTGAAGCCATCACGCGTGGCGCCATCGCCGTTGTCTCCGAAGTCGCGGCGCCGGCAGACGCGTCGGTTCCCTGGCTTCAAGTATCAGACGCACGGCTCGCGTTGGCGGCGCTGTCGGCGGAGTTCTTCGGCCACCCGAGCAGCGAGCTCGTCCTCGTCGGCATCACGGGTACCAACGGCAAGACCACGACGTCGTTTGTGCTCGAGTCGATCTTCGAGGCGGCCGGGGTCCGGTGCGGTCGAATCGGCACGGTCGGGTATCAGGTCGGGGATCGAGAAGTGGAAGCGACCCGGACGACGCCGGAAGCGCCCGCGCTGCACCGGCTGTTGCGCGACATGGTCGCGAAGGGCAGCGGCGCCTGCGTCCTGGAGGCATCGTCCCACGCGCTTGCGCTCCGTCGTGTCGATTACCTGCACTTCAGCGCCGCGATCTTCACGAACCTGACGCGCGACCACCTCGACTTTCACCGTGACATGGAGGAGTACTTCCTGGCGAAGCGGCGGCTGTTCGAGCTGCTGCCTCCGGGCGGAGTGGGGGTTGTCAATCTCGACGATCGGCGTGGCGCAGCGCTCGCGGCCATCGCGCCGCGTCCGGTCACGTACGCTATCGACACGCCTGCGGATCTGCGCCCGGGCCCACTGAGCCTCTCGCTCGACGGCCTGGCCTTCGAAGTGCGCACGCCGCGCGGATCGCTCGCGCTCAGGTCGTCGCTCGTCGGCCGTCCCAATGCCTACAACATCCTCGCCGCGGTCGGTGCCGCGGTCGCCCTCGATCTTCCGTTCAACGCCATTCAAAAAGGCGTGGCCAACCTGACCCGCGTGCCGGGCCGCTTCGAGGTCGTGTCCGATCCGGGCGACGACGTCCGCGTCGTCGTCGACTACGCGCACACCGACGACGCGTTGAAGAACCTGCTCGAGACCGCGCGGCCACTCTCGGCCGGCCGCCTGATCACGGTGTTTGGATGCGGCGGCGATCGCGATCGTCCGAAGCGTTCCCTGATGGGTGCGGTGGCGGCGCGCCTGAGCGACCTGGTCGTCGTCACCTCGGACAATCCGCGTTCGGAGAATCCGGAGCAGATCATCGAGGAGATCAAGCGCGGCATCGTCATGCCGGCCGATCGGACCTCGACGAAGACCCAGGGCGGAGCGAAGGCGACGCCGTATCTCGCGATTACCGATCGTAAGGCGGCGATCGAGCGAGCCGTGCAGGAAGCGCGTTCGGGCGACCTCGTGTTGGTCGCCGGCAAGGGCCACGAGAAGTACCAGGAAATCGGCGATCGCGTGCTGCCCTTCGACGACGTGGACGTGGCGAGAAGCGCCCTGGCGCGGCGCCGGGCTCGGTCTCGGGTGCCATAGCCCGTGGAGCCGCTCTCGCTGACCGCGGCCGACGTCGCCAACTCCGCGCAGGGACGGGTGGTCCACGGCGATCCGGGGGCGGCGATCGGACGGATCGTGATCGATTCGCGCACGCTCGCCGCTGGAGATTGTTTCGTAGCGATCCGGGGCGAACGGTTTGATGGGCACGACTTCATCGCCGAAGCGGTGGCCCGCGGGGCAGGGGCGGTGGTGCTGTCGCGGGACCAGCCGGAGCCACTGCCGCCGCCGGCCGGGGTGGTGATTCGAGTCGAGGACACGACGCGCGGCCTGCAGGACGTTGCGCGCGAGGTACGACGCCGGTCGGGCGCCAGCGTCGTAGCGATCACCGGAAGTGCCGGAAAGACGACGACCAAGGAAGTCGCCGCGGAGTTTCTGACGTCGCGTTATCGGGTCTTCAGGAACAAGGGGAATTTCAACAACCACGTCGGTCTGCCGCTCTCGTTGCTCGAGTTGCGGGCCAGGCCGGAGATTGCTGTCGTAGAGCTGGGCATGAACCATCCGGGAGAGATTCGCACGCTGGTCGGCATCGCGGAACCTGACGTCCGCGTGTGGACCAATGTTGGCGACGCCCATCTCGGTTTCTTCGAGTCGGCCGAGGCGATCGCCGAAGCGAAAGCCGAGATTCTCGAGGCCGCTGACGCCGAGGACGTGCTCATCGCCAACGCCAACGATGCGCGAATCATGGCCCGATCCGAGTGGTTTCTCGGCAAGGTCGTGACTTTCGGCATCGATGTCGCAGCCGATGTCGCTGCTACGCAGATCGAGCACCGCGGCCTTGACGGCACGGCGGCCGAGCTCGAAACGCCTGCTGGTGCGGCCACGCTGGTCACGCCGCTCCTCGGCCTGGGCAACCTGTCGAATGTGCTGGCCGCGACGGCCGTAGCGATCCAGTTCGAAATTCCGGTGTCTCAGATCGTAGAGGCCGCGAGTCGTCTGCAGCCGTCGACGCATCGCGGCGAGTTGTTCCGACTGCCCGGGGGCATCACGCTCATCGACGATTCGTACAACTCCAGTCCGGCGGCTCTGCAGCAGGTGCTCGACACCGTGGCGGCTGCGAGCGGATGCGCCCGCAAGGTCGCCGTGCTCGGCGAGATGCTCGAGCTCGGCGCGCACGCCGAAGCGCTCCATCGTGAGTCTGGTCGCGCGGCTGCCGCGGCCGGGCTCGACCTCTTGATCACGGTCGGCGGTCCTGCGGCACGCGCACTGGCAGACGCCGCTCTCGCTGCCGGCCTGCGGTCAGACGCGGTCGTGCCGGTCGCAACCCGTGACGAGGCGGCCGAGGTCGCGCTCGCGCGGATTCGTCCCGGCGATCTCGTGCTGGTGAAAGGCTCGCGGGGCATCGGGACCGACCTGGTGGTTGAGCGCCTCAAGGCGGAGTTTGCCTGATGCTCTACTACCTCCTGCCGCCGCTGACACCGTGGTTCAACGTCTTGAATGTGACGCGCTACATCACGTTCCGGACGGCCGTGGCCAGCATGACCGCGCTCGCTCTGGGGCTCGTTCTCGGACCCTGGATGATCCGCAAGCTGCAAGAGTTCCAGATCGGGCAGATCATCCGCCACGAAGGTCCGGCGACGCACCGGACCAAGGCCGGCACGCCGACGATGGGCGGACTCCTGATCCTGACCGCGACGCTCGTGCCGACGCTGCTCTGGGCGGATCTTCGCAACCCGTTCATCTGGATTGCCGTGCTCGCCACGGCGGCATTCGGGGCCATCGGATTCGCCGATGACTATCTGAAGATCGTCCGCAGGTCGCATCACGGCCTGCTGCCACGCTACAAACTCTTCTGGCAGTTCCTAGTCGGCCTGAGCGTCGGCGCGGCCCTCATGGCGCTGGCGACCCACGAACCGCCGCTGTTCAACTCCCAGTTGATTTTTCCGTTCTTCAAACGTCTGGTCCCGTCGCTTGGTCTGGGCTACGTCGGGTTCGCGGCGCTGGTTCTCACATTTTCGACCAATGCCGTCAACCTGACCGACGGACTGGACGGCCTCGCCATCAGCGTTTTCGCGGTGGCCGCGGCGACGTTCACCGCCCTCGCCTACGTCTCGACGCACGCCGTGTTCGCGAGTTACCTCCAGCTGACGGCCGTGCCGCCGGCGGCGTCGGAGTTGACGATTTTCTGCGGCGCGCTCGTCGGCGCGAGCCTCGCGTTCCTTTGTACAACTCGTACCCCGCCGAAATTTTCATGGGCGACGTCGGCTCGCTTGGTCTCGGCGGCGCGCTTGGCACGGTCGCGCTCCTCATCAAGCAGGAGGCGCTTCTCGCGATCGTCGGGGGCGTCTTCGTGATGGAAGCGATGTCGGTCATCATCCAGGTGGGCTCCTTCAAGCTCACCGGCCGGCGCGTCTTCAAGATGGCGCCGATTCACCACCACTTCGAGCTGATCGGCTGGAGCGAGCCCAAAGTCATCACCAGGTTCCTGATCCTCGCGATCATCTTTGCCCTTTTCAGTTTGACGACGCTGAAACTCAGATGAGCGATACGCCATTCTCCGTGCGTGGCAAGAGGGTCGTCGTCGTCGGCGCCGCGCGAAGCGGTGTGGCCGCGGCGGAGCTGCTGGTCCGCCGTGGCGCCAACGTCACGCTGACCGATGTTCGCGAGCAGATCGAGGATGAGGAACGCCTGCGCGCCGCTGGTGTCGCCCTCGAGCTCGGCGGGCACCATGCGTCGACGTTTTCAGCAGCCGATCTGGTCGTGCTCAGTCCCGGCGTGCCGTCTCAACTGCCCGCCGTCGAGGCGGCGCGGCGCGCGGGTGTGCCGGTCACCGGCGAGCTCGAGCTGGCCTCGCGCTGGTTGCGCGGCCGGATCGTCGCCATCACGGGCACCAAAGGGAAGTCGACGACGACGACGCTGACCGGCCGGATGCTGGAAGCCGGTGGTTACCGCGTCCTGGTCGGCGGCAACATCGGGCTGGCGTTGAGCGCCCAGGTCGAAGCGTCGACCGACGAAACCATTCACGTGATCGAGGCGAGCAGCTTTCAGCTGGAGAGCGCGCAGACCTTCCGGCCATGGATCGCGGTGCTGCTGAACTTCTCGCCCGATCACCTCGACCGGCACGCGACTGTCGAGGAATACGCCGGAGCAAAGGCGCGCATCTTTGCCAGGCAGCAGCCGACGGACTGGGCCGTCCTCAACGCCGACGATCCCGGCACACTCGAGCTCGCCGCGGCCACGCGCGCGCACCGATTGCTGTTCTCGATGAGCGAGGTGGCGCCGGAGGGCGTAGTGCTCTCGCACGACGCGATCGTGCGGCGGACACCTGGCGGCGACGAGTCGCTGGTACCGCTGACGGCGGTGAAGCTGCTCGGCCGTCACCTGCTCGCCGACGTGCTGGCGGCGTCCGCGGTCGCCTCGATTGTCGCCGTCGACGCCGCGGCGATGACCAGGGCCGTCGAGGGATTCACCGGGCTCGAGCATGCGCTCGAACCAGTCGGCGAGATCGGCGGCGTGAAGTTCGTCAACGATTCGAAGGCCACCAACATCGAGTCGGCGCGCCGCGCCATCGAGAGCTTTGGCGACGGCGTCGTCCTCGTCCTCGGCGGCCGGTTCAAGGGCGGTGACTTCCGCGACCTGGTTCCGGCGTTGCTCGAACGCCACGCCACCGTCGTGTCGATTGGCGAGGCCCGACCGCTCATCCGGGAGGCTCTGGGGTCGGCCGTGAAGCTCTACGAAGCCGACGACATGTCGGCGGCGGTACGACAGGCCTTCGCGTCCGCGTCGCCAGGGCAAACAGTCGTGCTCGCGCCGGCGTGCTCCAGTTTCGACATGTTCCGCGACTACGCAGAGCGTGGGCGCGTGTTCAAGCAGGAGGTGAGAAAGCTACAGGAGGAGTGGAGCACGACCAGAGAGCAGTAGGGAGTGGTCCACGACGCCAAGCAATGCGGAGTGGAGCACGACCAGAGAGCAGTAGAGAGAGCAATTCTGAGCAACCGCGAGCCGCGAGGAGCGGGCCGCGAGAAAACGTGACGCGCGAACAATGAGCAGTCATCAGCCGGTCGACACGGTAAAGAACCGCCCGCTGGGAACGCAGGCTGCCCCGGTCTGCGAGGGTGGTGTCTTCGCCCGCGGCCGGCTGATGACTGCTGATTGTTCGCGCGGCCTAGGCGCGTTAGGGGGCACCCCTCCGCGGCTCAGGCTACTTGTCGGTAGCAGTCCCCGGGACCTTTAGGCAGCGGAGTATGGCGCGAAAGCTCAAATCGGACAAGTTGCTCTTCACGGCCACGCTCCTGCTCGTCTGTACGAGCATCGTGATGGTCTACAGCGCCTCGGCGGTCATCGCCCGGGAGAAGTGGCAACAGCCCTACCTTCTCCTGTTCAAGCAGGCTGCCTGGGTGCTCATCGGGCTGTCGCTTGTGCCGATCGTGATGCGGATCGACTACCGGTCCTACCGGCAGCCGCTCGTGATTTGGAGCGCGCTCGGGCTTGCCGCCGTGGCCCTGGTCGCGGTCCTCTTCTCGACTCCGGTGAACGGCGCCAGTCGATGGCTACACGTCGGCCCGCTGGGCGTGCAGCCGTCAGAGCTCGCGAAGCTCGCAATCATCCTGTTCACGGCGGCGTTGCTCGAGCGGCGAATGGATCGAATCGATGAGCTGTCGCACGCGCTATTGCCGATCGGCCTGACGACCGGCGCGATCGTCGGGCTGATCCTCGTCGAGCCGGATCTTGGCACGGCAGTATCAGTGCTGGTCATCGCCAGCGCGATGGTGTTCGCCGCCGGCATCAGCTACCGCTACGTCCTCGGTCTTGTCCTCGTCGCCGTCCCGGCGCTCTACGTCGTCGTGATGGCCTCGGTGTACCGCGTGCAGCGCGTCATGGCGTTCCTCGATCCGTGGAGCGACCCGCAAGGCAGCGGCTACCAGATGATTCAGTCGATGATCGCGGTCGGCACCGGCGGATTCTTCGGCCGCGGCCTGATGGGCGGCGTCCAGAAGCTCTTCTACTTGCCGGAGCCGCACAACGATTTCATCTACGCCGTCATCGCCGAGGAGCTCGGCTGGATTGGCGCGACGACCGTGCTGGCCTGCTTCTGCGTGATCACGTGGCGTGGATTGCGAACGGCGATTCGCGCGCCCGATCGATTCGGCACGTTCCTGGCCGTCGGGCTCACCACCATGATTGCGTTTCAGGCGTTTCTCAACATCAGCGTCGTCACGGGCATCGCACCGACCAAGGGCATCCCGCTGCCGTTTGTCAGCGCCGGTGGTTCGTCGCTGCTGATCAACCTGCTCGGCATGGCCATCTTACTCAACGTGTCGCAGCACGCATCGTCATCCAATGGTGGGTCGTACGCGGCGTCGCATGGCGGACCTCACGTCGTGACGATGGCGATGGCAAAGCCGGATGCATGACACCACCGCGCATCGTCATCGCCGGAGGGGGGACCGGCGGGCATCTGTACCCGGGGATCGCGGTGGCCCGCGAGTTGCGGCGCAGGCTGCCAGAGGTCGCGGTGAGTTTTGCGGGAACGGCGCGCGGCATCGAGAGCCGAGTCGTGCCGCGCGAAGGTTTCGAGCTGGACGTACTCCGCAGTGCCGGGCTGAAAGGTATGTCGGTCACGTCCCTGATGCGCGGGGTGGCGCTGCTGCCGCTGAGCGGCGTCGACGCGTGGACGATCGTGTCGCGCCGCCGACCGCAGCTCGTGATCGGTGTTGGCGGGTACAGCTCGGGTCCGGTCGTCCTGGTGGCGGCGCTTCGCCGACTC
Source organism: uncultured Acidobacteriota bacterium (assembly GCA_963773005.1). Classification (GTDB taxonomy): domain Bacteria; phylum Acidobacteriota; class Vicinamibacteria; order Vicinamibacterales; family 2-12-FULL-66-21; genus DATBJJ01. Next base: position 891,019 of record CAVYZR010000001.1, on the reverse strand, counting down.
CCGACGCTCCTGCTCGAGCAGAACGCGGTTCCGGGTTTCACGAATCGGCGGTTGGCGCCGTTTGTCAGCGCCGCGGCTGTCACGTTCGAGTCGACTCTGTCGTACTTCGGGAGGAGGGGATTTGTCACAGGCAATCCGGTTCGACCCGAGTTCTTTGACCTGGCTGCCGCGGCGCCGCACGACGGCCCGCCGAGGGTTTTGATTTTTGGGGGCTCCCAGGGGGCGCACGCGCTCAACGTGGCCATGGTGGAGGCGGCGCCGCGGCTGGCAGCCCACGCAGGCGGGCTGGCAGTCACGCATCAGACAGGAGAACGCGATCTGGACCTCGTCCGGAACGGGTATCGCGACGCCGGGCTCGAAGCCCGGGTCGAGCCGTTCCTCTTCGCCATGGACCGCGAGATGAAAGAGGCGGACCTGGTGATCTGCCGGGCTGGCGCGACCACGCTGGCCGAATTGACCGCGGCAGGAAAGCCGGCGGTGCTCATCCCGTTGCCGACCGCGGCCGACGATCACCAGCGACGGAACGCCGAGGCCCTCGCCGCGGCGGGAGCGGCCGAGCTCCTCGAGCAATCTGGGATGACCGGTGCGACGCTGGCGGACCGGATCACCGGCCTCGTGACCGACTCGGCACGGAGAGCTGCGATGTCCGCAGCGGCGCGGGGGTTGGCGAAGCCGGATGCCGCCAAAGCGATTGTCGATCGCGCGCTCGAGCTCGATTGAGCCCATGGAGCCCATGGAGCAGCCCTGATGCTCGGGCGTACGCGTCGGATTCACTTCGTCGGGATCGGGGGCATCGGCATGAGCGGGATCGCCGAATTACTCGCGAATCTGGGTTACGAGGTGAGCGGTTCGGACGCGAAGCGCTCAGCAGTCACCGATCGTCTCGAACGGCTGGGCGTACGTGTGTCGGCGGGACACGACGCCGGGAATGTCGGCAGTGCGGACGTCGTGGTGGTGTCGTCGGCGATCAAAGGCGGCAACCCTGAAACCACTGAAGCGATGCGACGTCAGATTCCCGTCATTCCTCGAGCGGAGATGCTCGCCGAGTTGATGCGCCTGCGCTACGGCATTGCCATCGCCGGCGCCCACGGCAAGACGTCGACGACATCGATGGTCGCGCTGGTGCTCGAACGTGCCGGGCTCGATCCAACCGCCGTCATCGGCGGGCGGCTCAGCGCCTTCGGCAGCAATGCGCGGCTCGGCCGCGGCGACTACATGGTCGTGGAGGCTGATGAGAGCGATCGGTCATTCTTGAAGCTATCGCCGGCGATCGCCGTGATTACCAACATCGATCACGAGCACATGGAGAGCTACGGCAGTTGGGCGGACCTCCAACAGGCCTTTATCGAGTTCGCGAACAAGGTCCCGTTCTACGGAGCCGTGATCGCCTGCGCGGACGATGAGCCGGTCAGGGCCGTGCTGCCGCGGATCACGCGTCGTCTTCTGACCTACGGGCTCGCGGCGGCCGATGGCGGCGCGTCGGCGAGCGTGACGGCCCACGGGATGACGCTCGAGGCGTTCGGGTCGCGCGCGGTCGTGCGCTATTGGACTCCGGAACGTCCGGGGCACGAGGAAGTCGAACTCGGCGAACTGCGGCTGCAGGTGCCAGGCCGCCATAACCTGCTCAACGCGCTGGCGGCAGTCGCCGTGGGTCTCGAGGTCGGCATCCCATTCGAAACGGTCGCGTCGGCGCTGGCCGAGTTCCAGGGTGCCGAACGGCGATTCCAGCGGCTTGGCGAAGTCGACGGCGTGATGGTCGTCGACGACTATGGGCACCACCCGACCGAGATAGCGGCGGTGCTGGCCGCGGCACGTGCCGGCATCGACCGGCGGTTGGTGGTGGTCTTCCAGCCGCATCGCTACACCCGAACGAGCCAACTGATGAGGGAGTTCGGCGCTGCGTTGAGCCGCGCCGACGAAGTGGTCCTCACTGAAATCTACGCGGCGGGCGAACCGCCCATCCCGGGGGTGACGCTCGATGCGCTGGCCTCGGTCGTCCGCGCCGCCGCGCGCGGCGGCGTGTACGTCGTGCCGGCAGTCGAAGACCTGCCGTCGGCGGTTGCGATGATGGCGCGGCCTGGCGATCTGGTGATTACGCTCGGCGCCGGCTCGATCGGCGGTACCGGCGAGCGGATCCTCGACGCGATCCGGCAGCGACGGCCACAACTCGTAAGCCCTGCTGATCGCCCGGTTGATCGCCCCGTTGATCCCCCAGTTGAGCGAAGAGAGGGGCGATGAGCGTCAAGGCACCCGCGGAAAAGAACTACCGCCGCGCCCGCGCCCGCGCGAAGCCGGCCCGGCGCCGAAGGCTCCGTGCGCTCTTCACGTGGCGCGTCGTTGTGGGGTTGTGCATCGCCGTGCTCACGACGGTGGCTGGCTATCAGGCGGCCACGCTGCTGTACCGCTCGAGCCTGTTGCGGGTGAACCACGTGCGGGTCCTCGGCAACGCGCTCGTTTCGAGCGGTGAAGTGGAGGCGATCGTCCGCGATCTTCAGGGCACTCACATCCTCACAGCCGATCTCGCCAGGTCGCGCAACGAGCTGCTCGAGTCACCGTGGCTCGCCGAGGTGGCGCTGCGCCGGGTGCTGCCGTCGACGATCGACATCTACGTGTCCGAACGGCGGCCGTTCGGGCTGTGCCGCTACGGGAATCAGCTCTACCTCGTGTCGCGCGACGGTGTCGTGATGGACGAGTTCGGACCGAGGTACGCCGACTTCGATCTTCCCATTGTCGATGGCCTGGTGCCGCCAACCGCCCGGCCTGCGGCGTCCAGGGCCTCCCGTGCCTCTCGATCGGGGGACGTTCCGACGCCGCGCATCGACCGCGCGCGAGCGGAACTGGCCGCGCGCGTCGTCGACGCGATTCAGAGCGCACCGGAGTTGACCAGACGGGTGTCGCAAATCGACGTCACCGACGCTCACGACGCCGTGGTCCTGCTCGACCACGACCCGGCGCTGCTGCACGTCGGCGAGGATCGCTTCCGCGAACGGCTCCAGTCGTACCTCGAAATTGCCGAGGCGCTCCGCGAGCGTGTGCCAGACATCGACTATGTCGATCTTCGATTCGAACAGCGCGTCTACGTGAAGCCACGAGGCCGTGCCGACAGCACGGCGATGCAACTGCCAGCGGCTGGCAAGACATTCTGAGGGGGGAGACGTGACACGCAGGGAACGATACCTCGTGGGCCTGGACGTCGGCACGGCGAAGGTCACGGCCATCGTCGGCGAGGCGACCGACGATGGCGGTCTGGACATCATCGGCATGGGGCTCGCCGACTCACGCGGCATCAAGCGCGGCGTGGTGGTCAATCTCGAGGCCGCAGTCGAGTCGATCAAGAAGGCGATCGAAGAAGCGGAATTGACAGCCGGCGTCGAGATCGATTCGGTCCACCTCGGCCTGTCCGCCGCACACGTCAAGGCCTTCAACAGCCGCGGTGTCGTGGCGGTGGCCGGCAAGAACCGTGAGATCACGCGGGAGGACGTTCGCCGCGCGATCGACGCCGCCAAGAATGTCGTCTTGCCAAGCGGTCGCGAGATTCTGCATGTGCTCCCGCAGGACTTCGTCGTCGATGAGCAGGACGGCATCGGTGCCCCGGTTGGCATGACCGGCGCGCGACTCGAAGTCAACGTCCACGTCGTTACCGGCAGCGCCTCGTCGACCCAGAACATCGTCGCGTGCGTGAACCGTTCTGGCGTCGCCGTGCTCGATACCGTGCTCGAGCAACTCGCCGCAAGCGACGCGGTGCTGACCAACGACGAGAAGGAGCTGGGGGTCGCGCTGGTCGACATCGGCGGCGGCACGACCGACTTTGCGATCTTCGAACGCGGCAGCCTCTGGCACACCGGCGTCGTGGCAATCGGCGGCGACCACTTCACCAACGACATTGCCGTCGGCTTGCGGACGCCCATCCCGGACGCAGAGAAGATCAAGCGGCGCTCGGGTTGCGCGCTCTCGGCGATGGTCGACGAGGACGAGACGATGGAGGTGGCGAGCGTCGGCGGTCGCAAGCCACGAGTGATGTCGCGGCGGATCCTCTCGGAAATTCTCCAGCCGCGCGCCGAGGAGATCTTCCATCTGCTCTGGGATGAGTTCCGGCGCGCCGGCTTCGAGAAGTCCCTCAATTCCGGCATCGTGCTGACTGGCGGCAGCGCGATGCTCGAGGGCCTCGGTGAGGTTGCCGAACAGATATTCGATCTGCCGGTCCGGCGCGGCGCGCCGGCCGGACTCGGTGGACTGGCAGACCACGTCAACAACCCGGCGTTTGCCACTGCCGTCGGGCTCGTGATGTACGCGCATCGGAATCAGGCGGGTGAGCCGGCCCGGCCGGTCGGCGCAGGAGCGTTCGGACGAGTGGCCGGGCGTCTGCGCACGCTGTTCAAAGAGTTCTTCTGAGTTTTCTACTGCGAGCAACAGGAGGTCGGACCATGGGTGATTTACGACACAGGAAGACGAGCGAGACCGAGCAGGCGACGTTGCGGCTGAAGCTGGCGGAGGAGGCGCGCACCGGCGCGCGGATCAAGGTCGTCGGCGTCGGCGGCGGCGGCAGCAACGCCGTCAACCGGATGGTGCAGGCCGGCCTCGACGGCGTCGAGTTCATCGTCGCCAATACCGACTTGCAGGCGCTGCAGCTCAATCAGGCGCCGGTCAAGCTGCAGATCGGCGCCAAGCTGACCAAGGGGCTCGGCGCCGGCGCCGATCCCAACGTCGGCCGGCAGGCGGCGCTCGAAGATACCGAGAAGCTGATCGAAGCGCTCGACGGTGCCGACATGGTGTTTGTCACGACCGGCCTCGGCGGCGGCACTGGCACTGGCGCCGCGCCGGTCATCGCCAGCCTCGCCAGCGAGCTCGGCGCGCTGACGATCGCGGTGGTGACCAAGCCGTTCCGCTTTGAGGGCAACAAGCGGCAGATGCAGGCCGCACGCGGGCTCGACGAGCTGCGCGAGTGCGTCGACACCGTGATCACCATCCCGAACGAACGGCTGCTGGCGACGATCGCGCGCCATACGTCGCTCGGGGAGGCGTTCACCTCAGCCGACGACGTGCTGAGGCAGGCGATCCAGGGAATCTCGGACCTGATTCTGGTTCCGGGGATGATCAACCTGGATTTTGCCGACGTCAAAACGATCATGTCCGGCATGGGCTTCGCGATCATGGGGACTGGCGTTTCCGAGGGTACCAACCGGGCGATGACCGCCGCCAACCTCGCGATCTCGAGCCCGCTGCTCGAAGACGCGTCGGTGAAGGGCGCGCGCGGCGTGATCATCAACGTCACTGGCGGACCCGATCTCTCGCTCGTCGAGGTCAGCGAAGCATCAATCGTGATCCAGGAAGCCGCGCACGAGGACTGCAACATCATCTTTGGCGCCGTCGTGGATCCGAAGATGGAAGGCAAGGTGAAGATCACGGTCATCGCCACTGGCTTTGACCGCCCGTCGGCGGCGAAGAGCCTCAGCCCATCGGCCGTGCAGACGCCGGTCGATCTCCAGAACTACACGACCTGGCGGCAGGAGTCGGTAGAAAAGGTCGCCGCGGCTGGCGGCGGTGGCGGAGCACGCCTCAGCATCTCGCGTCGCCCGACCCTCGATCTGCCTCTGATGCCTCCCGCCGTCGAGTCGGATGGTACCTTGGCCCCGGGCGCCGAGTTCGAACCTGTTTCACCGCTCGACGTGCCGGCTTTTCTCCGACGGCAGAGTGAAGCGTAGGAGATCACGAGGTTCACGAGGTTCAGGGTTCAGGAGGTTCACGGTTCAAAGGTCAGGGTTCAAGAGGTTCAGGGCTCAAAGATCGCGCTCGCTCGGCAAGTCGCGGGCGTAGCTGGGCCGGACGTGCGCGTTCGGCCATCTTCGTCGGCCCGGCGCCGGCCGGGCCGTTTCGCGCGTGGTACACTGCATAGAGCCACGGTACACGGGACCGCCGTCTCCGCAGGCAAAGTGGCCTGACGATGGCGGCGTGGGTGCTGTTGGCGTCCTCGTCCTCGCGTCGGGGCCGGACAGCCGGCTTGGTGTCGTGGGCCGCAGCGCCGCCCATGTTCACGGCGCGCATCGTCTCGCATCGCGGACTCCGGTCGGTACAACAAGATCATGAAGCAGTGGGAGTACCGCGAGCGCGCGCGGCAGGTTCTGGCCCGTGAAACGGGCTACGTGCTGAAGCCGCACGGTGGCCGCCTGCGCGTCGCGCTCGCGTTTCCAAATACATACTGGGTTGGCATGTCGAGCCTGGGGTTCCAGACGGTCTACCGTCTGTTCAACGACCTCGACGACGTGGTCTGCGAGCGAGTGTTCCTGCCCCCCAAGCAGGAGTTGCGCGCGCAGCTCGCCAGCGGCGCGCCGCTCCTGACCCTCGAAACGCAAACGCCAGTTGCGGACTTCGACGTGCTGGCGTTCTCCGTCTCTTTCGAGTGGGACTACACCAACGTCGTCACGATGCTGCGGTTGGCGAGCATACCGACGCGAGCGAGCCAGCGACGGCCGCGCGACCCACTGGTCGTCATCGGCGGTGCCGTGACGTTCGTGAACCCCGAGCCGCTCGCGCCGTTCGCGGACGTGATTGCGGCGGGCGAAGGCGAGATGCTCGTCCCGGATCTGATCGCGGTCCTCCGCGAAGGATTGAGCCGCGAGGATCGGAGTCGGCGACTGGCGTCGTTCAGGGGCTTCTACGTGCCGTCGCTCTACGATGTCCACTACACGAACGAAGGGACGATCGCGGCGTTCGAGCCACGCGCCGGCAGCGGCGCGCCACCGGTCGTGAAGAAAGCGGCCGTGAAAAGCGCGGAACGCCTCGACCCGCCGGCAACGTCCATCTTCACGCCAGACACGGAGTTCGGCTCCCGGTTTCTCGTCGAGGTCGTTCGTGGTTGTGCCAACCTTTGCCGCTTCTGCTGGGCGGGATACAACTACCTGCCGGTCCGCGCGTTTTCCGCCGACCGCATCCTCGAACTTGCAGCCAATGCCCGTCGCTACGCCGGCCGCGCCGGCCTGGTGTCGATTGCGCTCTGTGACCACCCCGAGATCGATCGCATCCTCGACGGCCTGCTGGCGCTCGGCTACTCGATCAGCCCTGCATCGCTGCGGCTCGACGACCTCACCGACAGCATCGTGCGCCGACTGCGCGAGAGCGGCGAGAAGTCGATCACGATCGCGCCAGAAACTGGATCGGATCGCCTGCGCCGGGTGATCAACAAGACGGTAACCAACGACGAGATCCTGGCGGCGACCGAGCTGATTTTTGCCAACGGGATCGACAATCTGAAGCTGTACTACATGATCGGTCTCCCGACCGAAACAGACGAGGACCTCGAAGCAATTCGCGACCTGACGGTTTCGATGCGCGACATCATGATGAAGCACGCCCGTCCGCGCGGCCACATCGGACGCATTGTCGGCAGCGTCAATCCGCTGATTCCCAAGCCGGGGACGGCGTATCAGTGGCTTCCGATGGAAGATCCCGCGATCACGGACCGGAAAGGGAAGCGGCTGCGGCATCTGCTCTCCGACATCGACAACGTCTACTTCAACATCAAGTCCGAACGGCATTCCTACTACCAGGCACTGCTCTCGCTTGGCGACCGGCGTGTCGCCGATGCGATCGAAGCGGCCGAGCGCAACGGCGGCAATTGGCGGGCCGCGGTTGCCGAAGTGGGCCTCGACGCCGATTTCTACATCTTCCGCGACCGTTCGAACGACACTGTCCTGCCCTGGGACATCATCGACGGCGGCATGAAGGCCTCCTTTTTTCAGTCGGAGTTCCAGAAGTCGCTCCGCGAAGAGTGGACACTCCCGCCCAAGCGGCAGAAGGAAAACCTCAAGCTGCTCCCTGTGCTCGACTAGCGCCGCGGATCAAACGGACGACCCGAGCCACGGATCACACGGACGACACGGGCCACGGATCACACGGACGACACGGGCCACGGATCACACGGACGACACGGGCCACGGATTACACGGACAACACGGGCCACGGATTACACGGACGACACGGGCCACGGATTACACGGACGACACGAGCCACGGATCACACGGACAACACGGATCGGTTCACGAGGGAGCGTCGAGACAACTGCCACACATTCGCTCGACGCGCGGTCGCCTTGCTAGCCGGCAGATGCCAGGGCCGATTCCGTTTCGTACTCGCCGTACGCCTGCAGGATTAGATCTCTCACCCGGTTCTGCGCGGTCGTATCGCCAATCGGACGGAGCAGCGCAAAGCTGCGTCGCTCGCCGTTGACGGAATACGCACGCGCGGGAAAGGTGACGTTGCGTCCATTGCCGGTCTTGCGTTCCCAGACTGCGAAGCCGATCAGCTTGAGGCCCTCGAGCGGTCCTGAAATGAAATGCACCTCCGCGTCTGCGAGCTTGCCGGGCGGGTTGCCTTTGTCGTTTGGTACGATCTTGACTGTCACGGCTTCGCTCCTCTGAAAAAGTGGCAGGGCCTGGCGTGAGGCAGGGCAAGAGCCGGACCGCCAGGTGGGCTGGCCAGCCATGTCGAGCGAAGTCTCAGCGCGGAAAGTGCTTGTGGCGACGACTGGTGTGCGGGCGGCAGCGGGCGTGGCGGCGGCGGACCAAAATCAGTCAACCCGCGTTGACTGCCAGTCAGTCACCGAGGAGCATGACCTGCGCCATCGCGAGCGTGTCGGAGTGGGTGATTGTCAGAAGCGAGCGCCGGACCCGCATGCCTTCGGCGCGGCGGGCGGCGCCACCGTGGAGCTCCAGACGCGGTGGTCCGCCACCGCGGATGACTTCGATGTCCTTCCACAGCACCCCGCGCGAATGGCCGGTACCGAGCGCTTTCATCGCGGCCTCCTTCGCCGCGAATCGTCCAGCCAGATGCGGAGCGGGGTTCCGCCGCTTGGTACAATAGGCAATCTCGCCGGCGGTGAACACCCGGTGCAGGAAGCGCTCGCCGTACCGTTCGAGTACCTCTGCAAGGCGGGGAATGTCGGTGGCGTCGAGCCCGATGCCGAGTATGTTCATGACCGTTCCACAGCCTACCCGTGCCTTCGAGTGGACGCAAGCGCCCTGGGGCATCGTGCTGCGCTGCGTACCGCTCGCGGCTGCCGCCGATCACTTCTTCACGACGAACAACCTCACACTTCGCGACGATCCGGGCGAGTGGGTGGGCGTCGCCGGCGAAATCGGCGTGGCCCGTGAGGACTTGCTGCTCGTGAGGCAGGTGCACGAGGCGACGGTGGCCGTGGCGTCAGCCGATCGCTCTCGTCCCTGGCCGCGACCTGACGCGGACGTCGTCGTCAGCAACGACCCATCCGCCGCCCCAGTGATCCGTGTCGCCGATTGCGTACCGATCCTGCTTGCGGACGAGAGCGGCCGGGCGGTGGGGGCGATTCATGCGGGCTGGCGCGGCACGGCGCGACGCGCGGTGATCGCCGGCGTAGGCGCACTGCAGACGACCTACGGCGTGCGACCCGAACGAATCATCGCAGCGGTGGGCCCGGCCATTGGCCCGTGCTGTTATGAAGTGTCCGAGAATACCTACCAGACGTTCCGCGAGATGGGCCACCACGCATCGATTCTCGCGCGATGGTTCGAGCCCCGCTCTGCCGGAACCTTTCACCTCGACCTCTGGCGCGCCACGCGCGATCAGCTCGAGGGCGCCGGAGTGATGCCCGGCAATATCCACGTCGCGGAGTTGTGCACGAAGACCCACGCGAACACGTTCCACTCCTATCGGGTACAAGCCGAGAAGGCCGGGCGGATGATCGGCGTGATTCGGGCGGGACGGAGGTAGGAAGCTCGTGAAGCCCTGATAGGATTCTCATGCCCGCGTCCATGCCGCTGCCACCTGCGACCAGATTCGGACCGTTCGAAATCACCGGCCTTATTGGCGCCGGCGGCATGGGCGAGGTGTATCGCGCGCGCGACACGAGGCTCGACCGCGATGTGGCCATCAAAGTACTGCCGGGAGAGTTCACAAGCGATCCGGATCGGCTCGCGCGGTTCGAGCGCGAGGCCAAGACCCTCGCTTCGCTGAATCATCCGCACATCGCCCACGTCTACGGACTCGAAGATGCCTCACCCTCTGGCGCCGGATCTGCCCGTGCCCTCGTGATGGAGCTCGTCGAGGGCGAGGATCTGGCGGAGCGAATCGCGCGAGGGCCGATGCCTATCGCGGACGTCATTCGCATCGCTCGACAGATCGCCGACGCGATCGCTTCCGCGCACGACCACGGCATCATCCACCGCGATCTGAAACCTTCCAACATCAGGGTCACGCCAGACGGCGCCGTGAAGGTGCTCGACTTTGGCCTCGCCAAAGCGCTGGGGTCAGACCCCGGAGACGCAGGATCCGCGCCGACGATCACCGGTACTGCCCATGGGGTAGTCCTTGGCACGCCCGCCTACATGAGCCCGGAACAAGCACGTGGACAGGCGGTCGACGCGCGGACGGACATCTGGGCATTTGGCTGTGTGCTTTACGAGATGCTCTCACGCCGTCGGGCGTTCCCGGGGGCGACGACCTCGGACACAATCGCGAAGATTCTGGAACGTGAGCCAGACTGGAACGCGCTGCCCTCCTCGACGCCATCCAGCCTCCGACGACTGCTGACCCGGTGTCTCGAGAAGGACCCGAGGCTCAGACTCCACGCCGTCGCGGATGCGCATTTCGAAATCGATGAGGCGCTCGTCGAGAGCAAGCCGGGAACCGGTACTGCCTCCGCCCGTGCGCCTGCCGGGACCGGACGATGGCCCATTGTCGCCGGTGTGGTTGCGGTCCTGCTGGCCATTGCCGTTTGGCAATTTCTTCCTCGTCAGGCAGCGGACCTTCCTGCCCCTCGGGTACTGCCGTTGACGTCCTATCCCGGCATCGAGGCCACGCCGTCATTTTCGCCGGATGGTAAGCAGGTGACGTTTTCATGGAACGGCGAGACGGGGGACAACGAGGACATTTACGTCGTCATTGTCGGTTCGGACACGCCAGTGCCGTTGACCAAGGACGCTGCGCAAGACGTCTCCCCGGCGTGGAAACCCGACGGCAGTCAGATCGCCTTTGCCCGCGTGGACGGCAGTCGCGCCTCTATCTACACAGTCTCGCCGCTCGGACAATCCGAACATAAACTCGCTGAGTTTTCGACGATCCCGTGTGTTGACTGTCCCGTCGGAGTCAACGACCCCAGACTGGCGTGGTCTCCCGATGGACGCTGGCTTGTCGTCAGCCGCGTGACATTGGGAACTGAGCTCGGCGTCTTCATCCTTGCGCAGGACGGCGGCACGCCGCGGCTACTGCTGCGATCGCACCTCTCCGGCGAACCCCGCGTGACCGCGTTCTCGCCAAAGGGTAACGCGTTGGCCTACGCCACATCCGGCTACATCGAGGTCGTGGATCTGGATGCAACCGAGCCGCCATCAGTCACCAAAGCGCCACGACGGCTGACCTCGTTCCTTGGCTTCGTGGGCGGGCTGACCTGGACAGTTGATGGGAAGGAACTGGTGTTCGGTCAAGCGCAGTGGGCCGCGCCGCCCCCCTCCCACCTGTGGCGCCTGGCCGCCTCCGGAGACGGGGCGCCGGAACTTATCGACCTCGCTGGCGTGGCAGGGACTCCGGCGGTGTCCGCGTTGGGACATCGCTTGGCATTCAGCCGCCGGAATATGAATCTCGACTTGTTCAAACTCCGTGAAGGACGCGCGCCAGAGGTGATCCTGGCGTCGACGTTCAACGAACAGGACGCGTCGTTCTCACCCGATGGTTCCAAGGTTGCGTTCGCCTCGGACCGAACGAGTGAGAGTGACGGCAGTCAGATCTGGATCGCGAATGCGGCAGACGGCTCCAATCGGCGTTCGGTGACGAAGGGAGCGCACAAGCCGGAGGGCAGTCCCCGCTGGTCGCCCGATGGTCGCCGACTGGCGTACGACGGCCTCGGAGAAGACGGGCACCAACACATCTACGCAGTGGATGAAGCCGGGGGGCAGGTGCACGGGATCGCGGGCAAAGCTGGCGTCGACGATAACCTTCCAAGTTGGTCTCGCGATGGCAAATGGATCTACTTCGAATCCGGCCGGACTGGCCGTACTGAGGTCTGGCGCGCGCCCGTGGCTGGGGGAGATGCGCAGCAGGTGACCACGGCTGGCGGAGGCGCTCCGTTCGAGTCATGGGACGGTCGCACGCTGTATTTCATGCGACCGGGCCAGGGAGGGCGGATGCTGTTTGCGATGCCCGTGGCCGGCGGGCCCGAGCGCGCGCTCAACATCACGACACCGTTTTGGAACTTCGTACCTACCGCACACGGCCTCTACTATGTGTCGGTGCGTGTCGGGCAGAAACCGCCCTACACGTACGAAGTCCGGGTACACGACGACGCCTCCGGCAAGGAGCTGGTGCTCTATAGCGTCAGACTGGCGTCGGTCTCTCCCGGTCTGAGCGTTCTGCCGGACGGCAGGACCGTGCTCATCGCCGGCGTCGCCGAAATCAGTCAGGACCTGTTGCGAATCGAGAACTTCCGCTGAGGATGGGGTTCAGACCGCAAAGCCCTACTTCGCTTCCGCCTCGTCCATCCCCAGGTTGGACAACCGGTCGGCTTCCTCGTTCAGTTCCCGGCGGACGTGCTCGAACGTGACCTTCCCGATCTCCATCATCAGCAGGCGCGCGCGCGCCGCAAGTGGCTGGAGACCTGGATTCTTGATCTTGTATTCCCCGCGCATCTGCCTGACCAGCAGCTCCGAGTCAGCTCGGATATGCACGTCGCGCTGGCCGTTGTCGACGGCCCACTTCAAAGCGGCCAGCAGGCCGTTGTACTCGGCGACATTGTTGGTCGCGATTCCGAGTGGTCCGTAAAGCTCCTGGATCAGATTCCCGTCGAGATCTTCGATGCGGACGCCGTAACCCGCCGGCCCCGGGTTACCCCGGGCGCCGCCGTCGATATAAGCGCGAATCACGGCGGAGCTAGCTTCCCGGCTCGGCGGGCGCGGATTGTTCCCCGGGGACGGGGGTGGACACGGGCGGCGGCACGAAGAAGAGAATTCGCGAACAGCTCTCGCACTGCATCACGCTTTGATTGTGACGAAGCTCGTTATAGACCTGCGGGCGCAGCCTCACGTGGCATTGCGTGCACAAGCCGTCTCTGGCCTCGGACATCGCCAGGCCTTTGCGATGCTGTGAGACACGCTCGAAGAGGGCCAGCACGCCAGCCGACACGCCGGCGGCGACCTGCGCGCGTTCGTCGAGCGTTCTCGACAGGTCTCGCTCGGTCGTCGTCCGGTCCGCGTCCATTTCCTGCCGGCTCCGCGTGACTTCGGCTTCCCCCGATTTGAGCGCGGCCTCGGCGGTCTTGAGGGCGGTGGCCAGCGTTTCGCCCTCCTCCATCCGCTCGAGCAGTCGATCCTCTTCGCGACGCACCACGGTTTCGGCCGAGGCGATCTCGGTCTGCATCGCGTGATATTCCTTGTTGGTCTTGACCTCCATCAGCTGATTCTTTGTACTTGCTGAGCCGAGTCTGCACTGCGGCGAGGTCCTTCTCGATGTCGCGCCGCGCGGTCTGCGAGGCGCTGATGCGTTCCTTCACGTCAGCCGCTGCGCCCTTCAGTGCCGCCAGTCGCGCATCAAGCGCCGCCTGCGCGCCAGGAATATCGGCCATTCGTCTTCGCAGGCGTTCGGCTGCCGAGTCGAGTTCTTGCAGCTGGATCAGAAGTTTGAGATCAGGAAGCATCGAAAGAAATGTTGAATGCTGAGTGCTGAATGCTGAAGTGAATTGCGAAGGAGTGGGAGGGATGAGGAGGGAAGGAAGGATGGTCAGGCCGTTGAAGCCTACCCTTTCCCCTTCTCCCTTTCACCTTTACTTCAGCACTCAGCATTCAGAATTCAGAATTCTAGAAGTGGGCCCACCAGGATTCGAACCTGGGACGGGCCGGTTATGAGCCGGCGGCTCTGACCGCTGAGCTATGGGCCCACAACAGTCTACAGTCGTTGGTCGACAGTCGCCAGTCACACTCGTCAGTCTGAGTCGTCATTCACAGTCGTCAGTCGGAGTCATCCGGCCCGCGAGCCGAGACCTTACGTTCGTCCTTCCAGGAACGCCCGCAATTTGCGGCTCCGAGACGGGTGCCGTAGCTTGCGCAGCGCCTTGGCCTCGATCTGGCGAATGCGCTCGCGGGTCACGGCAAAGCTCTGGCCCACCTCTTCGAGCGTGTGTTCGCTCCCGTCTCCGACGCCGAACCGCATCTTGATGACCTTCTCTTCGCGCGGCGTCAGCGTCTTGAGCACCGAGTCGGTCTGCTCCTTGAGGTTCAGGTTGATGACCGCGTCGGAGGGCGACACGACCTGGCGATCCTCGATGAAGTCGCCAAGATGTGAATCTTCCTCTTCCCCGATCGGCGTTTCGAGCGAGATCGGCTCCTGCGCGATCTTCAGCACCTTCCGGACCTTCGACACCGGAATGTCCATGCGCTTGGCGATCTCTTCCGAGGTCGGCTCGCGGCCGAGCTCCTGCACCAGCGCGCGCGACGTGCGAATCAGTTTGTTGATCGTCTCGATCATGTGAACCGGGATGCGGATCGTCCGCGCCTGGTCCGCGATCGCGCGGGTGATCGCCTGGCGGATCCACCAGGTCGCGTAGGTCGAGAACTTGTAGCCTCGGCGATACTCGAACTTGTCGACCGCCTTCATCAGGCCGATGTTGCCTTCCTGGATCAGGTCGAGGAACTGCAGGCCGCGGTTCGGTGTACTTCTTGGCGATCGAGACGACCAGCCGGAGGTTGGCCTCGACGAGCTCCTTCTTGGCTTGCTCGGCCTGGATCTCGCCCCGCGAGATGGTCTCGATGGTCCGCATCAACTGATCGGGCGTTTCCTCGAGCTCGTCGGCCATCGTCTTGACCTGGACTTTGAGCTCCTTCTGGCGCCTGAGCAGGTTCTTCTTTTCTTCTTCCTTGAGCCGGCTGTTCTTCTTGTTCTTCGGGTTGAGCTGCCGCTCGAGCTGGTCGATCTCGCGGCGCACGCGCATCACCGCCTCGACCGACTCCTTAATCTGATCGATGAGTCGGCGCTTGACCGCCTCGGTGAACTCGATCTTGCGGATGAGCTGCGACAGCTCGACGCGGGCGCGCAGCGCCTCCCACCGGACGCGGCGGTACTTCCGCTTGTCGCGCGTCATCGTGCCGCGCGGGGTCTTCTCGAGCTTCTCCTTGCACTTCTCGAGGCCCATCCACGACTTCCTGACCGCCTCGATCTGGCGCGAGACCTGCCGCTTGCGATCCTCAATCTTGTCGTCGGTCAGCTCCTCGTCAACAAACGTCACGAGCTCGCGGATGCTCCGCTCCTCGTTCTTGAGCTGATCGCCCATTGTCATGATCGCGCGGGCGACGGTCGGCGTGCGCGAGATCGACTTGATCACCGCCAGCTTGCCGCGCTCGATGCGCTTGGCGATCTCGACCTCGCCCTCGCGGGTGAGGAGGGGTACCGTGCCCATCTCGCGGAGGTACATCCGGACCGGGTCGTTGGTCTTGTCGAGCGCGCCGGGGGTCAGGTCGAGCTCGAGCTCCTCGGCCCCTTCGCCAGTGCGGTCGAGCAGCTTGTCCTCGCGGTACTTCTGTTCGGAATCGACGACTTCGATGCCGGCGCTGCCGAACGTGCTGAACAGATCGTCGAGCTCGTCCGACGACGTGATGTCGGCGGGCAGAAGCTCATTGACCTCGTCGTACAGCAGGTATCCCTTTTCTTTACCGATGGCAATGAGTTGCCTCACTTCATCGTATTTTTCTTCGATCGACAACGGCGTGTCCTCCTCAGTCCTCGTTCAGCGCGTAACAACTTATGCCGCTTATGATTCCGCAATCAACTGTAGCAACGTTTTCTTCTTGTCCCACAAGGCCACGATCTCGGTTTCGTGAGTGGCGGCGCCGGCCTCTTGCAGCCGATCGATCTCGCGCTGGACGGCGGCGCGTTCCCGTGTGTAGCGCAGGCGTTTGACTGCCTTCACGCACTCGAGCGGCGGTCCCGGGGGGTGGGGCTGGCGGCTGATGTCCTCGACCAGCCGCGCCTCCATACCATTTAGACGCTCCAGAAGCGTTTGCGGTAAGGAGTCTGCCGGCCATTCATGGAGTGCCCGGGCCTGGGCCAGAATCGGCTCGGTCGCCAGCCCGACCAGGTCTTCCGGGTCCAGTTCGGCCATCGCCGCCGCTCCCGCCGCCGGATCGTGAATGAGGGCCCAGATCAGGCCCTTTTCGGCCGTCTTGACCTGATCCAACCCGACTTTCGGCCGATCCAGCACGGCGACTGCCGTTTCCCGCTTTGCGGCAGCCTTCTTGATTTCGGCCCGAACCACCTCTTCCGTAATCCGCGCCCGGTGCGCCAGCCTGTCGGCGAATTGGTCGCGGGCAGCGGCGTCAGGAATCCGGGCGGCAACTTCGAGCATCCGGCTCAGGAACTCGCGGCGTTCCTCGTCGCGCTGGAAGTCCTGCCCTGCCGCGGCTTGATCGAGCAGGTACTCGAGGTAGGGCTGCGACGAGCGGAGCTTTTCCGCATAAGCTGCCCCGCCTTCGCGCCTGATAAACGTATCGGGGTCGACACCAGGCGGCAGCATCGCGACGTTCACCTGAAAGCCTTCCGCCACGAGAAGTTCCGAGCTTCGCACCGCAGCGCCCTTGCCCGCGGCGTCGGGGTCGAAACTGAGGACGACTTTCGATGCAAAACGTTTCAACAGTCGAGCCTGGGCGGGTGTCAGGGCCGTTCCGGACGAGGCGACGACGTTGGGGATGCCGCCTTGCAGCGCCTGCGCCACGTCGAAATAGCCCTCGACCATGACCGCATGCTTCGCCTTAGTGATGGCCGCCTTGCTCAAATGCAGGCCATAAAGCGTCCGCCCTTTGACATAAATCGCCGTCTCGGGTGAGTTCAGGTACTTCGGTACTTGCCCTTCGTCCATGGCACGGCCGCCAAACGCGATGATCGCGCCGTTGTCCCTGGCAATCGGGATCATCAGCCGGTTGCGAAACCGATCGATGAGCATGCCGCCTTCCCGTTCGGAGACGAGTCCGGTCCGCGCGAGCGATTCCGCGGAAACGCCTTCGCGGAGGAGCTTCGTTTTGAGACCCTCGCGCGCTGCAGGTGCATAGCCTATGCCCAGGAGCTCAACTGTCGCTGGCGTGACTCCGCGCGTGGCGAGCAGGCGTTTCGCCACGGCCCCTTGTGGCCCCGCCAATTGCTCACGAAACCACGCGGCTGCGACTTCGTGGGCGCGGAGAATGGTCTCGCGGTCCCGCTTGCTCTCCGGATCCTGGTTGCCATCCTCTGGTTCGGGCACGGGCACGCCCGCGCGCGCGGCAACCTGCCGGACGGCCTCAGGAAACGTGATTTTGTCGTGCAGTTTGACGAACTCGAAGACGTCCCCCTTGGCGCCGCACCCGAAGCAATGGAAGAACCCCTTGTCGCCGTTGACGTGAAACGACGGCGTTTTCTCTCCATGAAACGGACAGAGGCCCTTCCATGTGGCCCCGCTGCGGCGCAGCGCCACCCGTTCCTGGACGACCTGCACGATGTCGGCGTGCGACTTGAGGTCCTCGATGAAGTTGGGAGGAAAGAGCGCCATTACTCTTTGAATTCGACGACGGTGACGCCGCCGCCGCCCTGCTCGGGCGGAGCGGACTGAAAATGTGCGACGAACTTATGGTCTTGCAGGAACTCGGCAATCGCGCGCCGAAGTTGGCCGGTACCATAGCCGTGAATCAGTCGAACGCTCGCGACCTCGGCGAGCAGCGCTTCGTCGAGGAACTTCTCAGCCCTCGACAACGCTTCGTCGACGTTGCAGCCGATGACGTTCAATTCGGTGACGGAGCCTTCGCGCGGCTGAAGCTCGACATGGACCCGGACCTTGCCCGATTGGGCTTGAGCACCCGCCGGGACGAGCACTCGAAGTTCGTCGATCCGGGCGCGCAGGCGCTTGCCCCGCACGTCAATCTCCGCTTCGCGGTCGTGCAAGACCTGCACGATGCCCTCGAGGCCGAGCCCGCCCACTGCGACGCGGTCCCCGACGACCGGCGGCTTGCCAGGAGCATCCGGTACGCCGACCGGCTGCCTCGACTGGGCTGTAGGCTCCGAATCGTGAACGCGAAGCTTTCCGGCAATCGCCTCCACGGCGGCTCTGGCCTCGGCTCGCGCCGCGCCGGTCTCGCCAGTGGGGATGACCAGTCGTGGCGCCGAACGGCGTTCGGCGTCCGCCACCATCGCGTCCGTCTTCACCTTCAATGCATTGACAACGGCGTCTATCTCGCGGCGCGCGTCTCGGAGGCGATCTTCGATTCGCTCGTCGAGCCGGCGCCGGAACGTCTCTTCGCGGTTCCGGAGCTCCTGCTCGCGCGCCTGCATTTTCGTCGTGGTTTCTTCGAGCGCGGCCCGCTCGCGCGCCGCCAGGCGGCGCTCGTGGTCGAGCGACTGGAGGTCTCGCTCGACTTTCGCCAGGTGCTCGGCGAGCTGCGCCTCCCGAACGCTCCGGTGCTGGCGCGCGTTCTCGATGATCGACGCCGGCAGACCGAGGCGGGTCGCGATCTCGAGCGCAAGGCTGCTGCCCGGCGCGCCATAGTTCAGGCGGTAGGTCGGCGCAAAAGTGGTCGGATCGAACCCAAAGCCGGCCGGCGTCACGCCGTCGGTCGTCACCGCATAGGACTTGAGCGCGTCGTAGTGGGTTGTCGCCACCACCATGGCGCCGCGGCCGCGAAAATGATCGATCGTCGCCATCGCCAGCGCGCCGCCTTCGTTGGGGTCGGTCCCGCCACCGGCCTCGTCGAGCAGCACCAGCGCTGGCAGCGTCAGCGCACGGTCCATGGCGACGACGTTGGCGATGTGGCCAGAGAACGTGCTGAGGCTCGCGGCGATCGATTGCTCGTCGCCGATGTCGGCAAAGACCGAACGGAACACCGGCACCTGCGTCCCATCCGCCGCCGGCACGAGCAGGCCCGTTTGCGCCATCAAGGGAAGGAGCCCGGCCGTCTTGAGCGCCACTGTCTTCCCGCCCGTGTTGGGTCCTGTCACCACGAGCACGCGCACCGGAGGAATCAGGAGCACGTCGACCGGGATCGGGGCTCGGGATTCGGGGCTCGGGGCTCGGGAACGCGCGTCCGATTCAGCATGATCGGCCATCCCGGAATCCCGAGTCCCGAACCCTGGATCCCCGTCCACGTCCGTTCCGAGATGCCGTCGGACCGCCGGGATGAGCAGCGGGTGGCGTGCCGCGCGCAGCTCGAGCCGGCCGTCGCTTGCGAGCGCCGGCTGGATACCATCGACGAGCGTCGAGAACCGCGCACGTGCATGCAGGACATCGAGCTCGGTCGCCGCCGCGACGGTTCGGTGCACGTCTCCGGCGCGGCGTCGGAGCGCGTCGGCGAGCGCTAGCAGAATGCGGCGGACTTCCTCCGCCTCCTGCTGTTCGAGCGCGACGATGTCGTTGTTGATCTCGACCGTGCTGAGCGGTTCGAGAAACAGGCTGGCGCCGCTCCCCGAGCTGCCGTGGACGATTCCCGGTATTGCCGCGCGATGCTCGCTGCGGACCACGAGGACGTACCGGCCGTTGCGGTCGGTCACGATCTGCTGCTGGAGATACTTGGCCGTGTCGCGACCGCGCAGGTACGATTCGAGCGTTCCACGCAGCCGCGCCCGCTGCTTACGCAGGCGATCGCGCAGCGTCGCGAGCTCCGGGCTGGCGTCATCGAGGACCTCGAATGCCGGACCGATCTTGCGGCGGATGTCGGCGATCTCATGCTGGAACGAGGCGGCCGTCTCGACGATCGCACCGAGCAGTGGAAAACTCCCACGAACCTTGCGAACGGCAGCGCAAGTCGCGTCGACCGACGCCAGAAACGTGGCGAGGTTGACGAGCGATTGCGGCTCGAGGACACGGCCTTCGACCGCCAGCGACATCAAGAGAGTATCGAGGTCTTCAGGCGCCTGCAGTCCGATCGTCCCGTCGCGCAGGAAACGGGTCGTCTCGTGCGTCGCTGCGAGGGCCGCTGCGACGGCGCGGCTGTCGGTCAGCGGCTGCAGCTCCGCCAGACGCGCCGCGCCAGGCGGCGTCAGTGCAAAGCGGCGTACCGCCTCGACGATCCGATCGTATTCGAGCGCCCGCAGGGCACCGGCGTACATGAGATTTCAGAAATACTAGTGAGCGTCAGGCTAGACAGGGCAATCGCTGAGTATAGCGCGTCACGGCTCAGGGCTCAAGGCGGGCTCCGGAAGGAGGTGTTGAGCTTGTGCGTCTACCCCTTGCGAAGAGCATTTGGGAAATAGGCTCCGCCATGAGCCGCGCTCACATGAGCCGCGCTCAATTCAGATGGTTTATGGCGCTCGCGACCGCCGCCGCGCCAAAGCCGTTGTCGATGTTGACGACCGAGACGCCGCTCGCGCAGCTATTGAGCATCGCCATCAGGGCCGTGAGCCCACCAAAACTGGCGCCGTACCCGACGCTGGTGGGAACCGCGATGAGAGGGGCGCTCACGAGGCCCCCGATCACGCTCGGCAGGGCGCCTTCCATCCCAGCCACGACGATGATGACGCGTGCGACCATCAGTCGGTCGTGCTCGGCGAGCAACCGATGGAGGCCTGCGACCCCGACGTCATACAGCCGATCCACCACATTACCCATTAGCTCGGCCGAAACCGCCGCCTCTTCCGCGACTGGGAGGTCCGCCGTGCCGGCCGCTGCCACCACAATCGTGCCGCGGCCGGGTGGCAGTTCGCCATACGCGAGCGTAATGGTTCTGGCCAGCTCGTGAAATTCTGCCTTGGGTACGCGCTTGGAAACGGCGTCGAACGACACTCGGTCGGTCCGCGTGACGAGCAGGCTGTGGCCAGCCGCGACGATGCGTTCCGCGATGGCCGCAATCTGATCTGGCGTCTTTCCAGGCCCAAAGACGACCTCGGGACACCCTTGGCGTAGCGCCCGATGATGGTCGACGCGCGCGAACCCCAAGTCTTCGAAGGGCGCCTGGCGTAGAAATTGAAGGAGGCGGTCCTGGGCGACCTCGAGTGGAAGTGCCCCGGAGCGGACCTCAGCGAGAAAGGCCTGCAGTTCGGCGCGGGTCATTCACCGGGACTTCTTTGACTTTGAAGCCAGCCCGACATTAATATGAAGGATTGTGCAGGTTGGCGGATTCATTAATCTATGTCGCTCACTGAGACGCTGATTCTCGTCCTGTACTTCTTCGTGCTGAGCATCCTGGCGATCTACGGCTGGCACCGCTATTACCTTGTGTATCTTTACATGAAACACAAGGACAACGTGCCGCCAGCGCTGCCGCCGCCGGAAGTGCTGCCGAGGGTTACCGTCCAGTTACCCATCTTCAACGAGATGTACGTCGCGGACCGCCTGATCGATGCCGTCTGCGAGATCGACTACCCTCGCGAACTGCTCGAAATTCAGGTGCTCGACGATTCGACGGATGAGACGACCGAGATTGCTGAGCTGGCGGTGCGCCGGCACGCCGCTCGCGGCTTCGATATCAAATACCTGCACCGAGTCGACCGCACCGGGTACAAGGCTGGTGCTCTCGAAGCCGGCCTGCAGCAGGCCTCTGGCGAGTTCATTGCGATTTTCGACGCCGATTTCGTTCCTCCAAAGGATTTCCTCCTCCGGACGCTCGGCTACTTCGAGCGCGACCCCAAGGTGGGAATGGTCCAGGCGCGCTGGGGCCACCTCAACCGGGACTACTCGCTGCTGACACGGATCCAGTCGATCCTGCTCGATGCCCATTTCGTGCTCGAGCATGGCGGCCGGAACAGATCCGGGTGCTTCTTCAACTTCAATGGCACGGCCGGCGTTTGGAGGCGCGAGACGATTGGTGATGCCGGCGGCTGGCAGCATGACACGCTGACCGAGGATCTGGACCTGAGTTATCGCGCGCAGCTGAAGGGCTGGCGATTCATTTTCGTCCCGAACCTCGTCTCGCCGGCGGAAGTGCCGGTTGAAATGAACTCGTTCAAGTCGCAGCAGCACCGCTGGGCCAAAGGGTCCATCCAGACCTGCATCAAGCTGATGCCGCGGATTCTCCGGTCGTCTCAGCCGCTGGCCGTCAAGGCGGAGGCGTTCTTTCACCTCTCGGCCAATTTCAATTACCTGCTGATGTCGCTCCTCTCGCTGTTGATGTTTCCGGCGATGGTCGTGCGCTACAGCATGGGATGGTCCGAGATGATGCTGATCGACGTGCCGCTCTTCCTGGCGGCGACAGCGTCAGTCGGCAACTTCTACATCGTCTCGCAGCGCGAACTGTATACGGACTGGAAACAGCGGCTCAGATACCTGCCCTTCCTGATGTCGATCGGCATTGGCCTCTGCGTGAACAACACGCGGGCCGTGATCGAAGCAATGTTCGGCAGACAGAGCGAGTTTGTCCGCACGCCGAAGTACGCTATCGAGCGAAGCGGTGACGAGTGGGTCGGCAAGAAGTATCACCAGTCAGTTGGCGTGCAGCCGCTCGTCGAGCTGGCGCTCGGGTTGTATTTCACCGCCACGGTGTTCTACGCACTCTCCAACCAAATCTATGGCACGTTGCCGTTCCTGATGCTCTTCCAGGTCGGCTTCCTCTACACCGGCCTCCTGTCGATCCTCCAGCAGTTCACCGACGAGGACATGATCCAGCAGCCGGAGATCGCCAAGTAAGCTCAGGGCTCAGGGCTCAAGGCTCAGGCAAGAGCCTGAGCTCTTAGCCGGTCGATTAGGATCAGCGAGATCTTGCTTGAGCCGCCTTGAGCCCTGAGCCCTGAGCCCTGACTGAGGTATAGTGCCGCTCCACTGAGGCTTTGCACGGAAGGAGCGGCCATGAATTTCCCTCGCGTCGCGTTGGCGGCGGTCGCCGCCTGGGTCGTGTATCTGGGCGTGTCCTACCTGGTCCATGGCGTACTACTCACTGGCATTTACATGCAGCATCGGGCGGTGATGCGGCCCGAAGAGCAGGCCAGCGCGATTCTGCCGGTCGGCTTCGTCTTTGCGCTGGTCGGGTTCTTCGCGTTTGCGTACGCGTATGCGAAGGGCTACGAGGGAGGCAGACGCATGCAGGAGGGTCTGCGCTTCGGCGTGCTCGTCGGCATCCTGCTTTGCTGCTTTGCGGCGATCTGGAATTACATGGTCTGGCCTGTCTCCGGGACGCTGCTCGTCGCCTGGATGGTCGATTTCATCGTCGAGTTCGCGCTTTACGGCGTGATTGTCGGCTTGCTGTACAAGCCGTTGACAAAGCGAGCAGCTGGCGTCTGACGGGATGCGACCTAGATCCCGTCCTGCGTCCTCTCTCGTGACTCCTTGATAGAATCAGTACATGACCACCGACGCGAAGCCCAAGGCCGGTCTCGAAGATGTCGTGGCCGCGACGTCCGCCATCTGTTACCTCGACGGCGATCGTGGCGTCCTGGCCTACTTCGGCTATGACATCCACGATCTGGCACAGGGGGCGACGTTCGAGGAGGTCTGCTACTTGCTGTGGCACGGGCGCCTGCCGACTCGAGCCGAGCTCGGCGATCTGCAATCGCAGCTCGTGGCGGCCCGGCCGCTCGGCGAGCCGATCCTGCGCTTCATGAAGCAGCTGCCCCAGGGCGACGGCATGGATGCGCTAAGAACCTTGACTTCTGTCCTCGGCCACTTCGACCCTGACGCGTCCGACAACTCGCCGCAGGCCAACTACCGCAAGGCGGTGCGTCTGACGGCGCAGCTGGCGAGCCTGGTCGCGACCTACGGGCGGTTACAGGCCGGCGGCGGCCCCATCCAGCCGGATCCGGCGCTCGGGCAAGCGGCGAATTTTCTCTACATGTTGACCGGGACTCGACCGAGCGCGCTGTCGACGCGCGCCTTCGACGTCGCGCTGGTACTACACGCGGACCACGAGTTGAACGCGTCCACGTTCGCCGCTCGCGTCGCGGCAGCGACCCTCACCGATCTGCACTCGGCCATCGTCGGCGCGATTGGCGCGCTCAAGGGACCGCTGCACGGCGGCGCGAACGCCGACGTCATGCGGTTGCTCCAGGAGATCGGCCAGGATGCGACTCCCGAGCGCATCGACGAGGCGATTCGCGGCAAGCTGGCGCGCAAGGTCAAGATTCCCGGATTCGGGCACCGGGTGTATCGCACGGAGGATCCGCGCGCGACGCATTTGCGTCGCATGTCGGAGGAGCTCGGCAAGCGCGCCGGCAACACGCGCTGGTTCGAGATGTCGCGTCGCATCGAACAGCTCGTCACGGGCGAGAAAAAGCTCTATCCGAACGTCGACTTCTACTCGGCGTCGACCTATTACACGCTAGGAATCCCCATCGATCTGTTCACGCCGATCTTCGCCGTGAGCAGGATCTCCGGCTGGACGGCACACTGCCTGGAGCAGTACGCCAACAACCGCTTGATTCGCCCCCGTACCGACTACATCGGTCCGGCGTACCCGCAGCGGTTCGTGCCGTTGGATCAACGGTAGCGCAAGGAGCCGGCGGTCGGCGTTTGGCGGTCGCAACGCCGATCTCTGTCGAGCGCCGAAGACCGAGCGCCGAACGCCGAGCCCAAGCTATAATCACCTGTTCCCGACTCCATGGATCCCCGCAACATCCGCAACTTTTCCGTCATCGCGCACATCGACCATGGCAAGTCGACGCTCGCGGATCGCTTTCTCGAACTGACGGGAGCGCTCCAGGCGCGGGAAATGGAGGCGCAGGTCCTCGACAGCATGGACCTCGAGCGCGAGCGGGGGATTACGATTAAGGCCCACGCCGTCCGGCTGACCTACAACGCCGATGATGGTCAGGTCTACGTGCTCAATCTGATCGACACGCCGGGCCACGTCGATTTCTCGTACGAGGTCACGCGTTCGCTCGCCGCCTGCGAGGGCGCGCTCCTGCTCGTCGATGCATCGCAGGGCGTCGAAGCGCAGACGCTCGCGAACGCTTACCTGGCGGTGGAGAACAACCTCGAGATCATCCCGGTCATCAACAAGATCGATCTTCCTGGCGCTCAACCCGAGGAGGCCAGGCGGCAGATCGAGGACATCGTCGGCCTCGACGCGAGCCATGCGATTCTGGCCAGCGCCAAGGAAGGCACCGGCGTTCACGAGATCCTCGAGGCGATCGTGACGCGGTTGCCGCCGCCGAGTGGCAGTCCGGACGCGCCGCTCAAGGCCCTCATCTTCGACTCGTGGTACGACGCCTACCGCGGGGTCATCATCCTCACGCGCGTGCTCGACGGGGTCCTGCGGCCTGGCATGCAAATCAAGCTCATGGCCAAGGGGCAGGAGTACGAAGTCGAGCAGGTCGGAACCTTCTCGCCCAAGCCCACCGCGGCGACGGAGTTGGGCGTCGGCGAAGTGGGGTTCGTGTTCGCAGCGATCAAGACGGTCACCGACGCGCAGATTGGCGACACGATCACCGAGGCGGCACGACCGACCGCCGAGCCGTTCCCGGGATTCAAGGTCAGCAAGCCGATGGTCTTCGCCGGGCTCTATCCGGTCGAGGGCAGCGAGTACGCACAGCTGCGTGAAGCGCTCGAGAAGCTGCGGCTGAACGACGCGTCGTTCTTCTTCGAGCCCGAGACGTCGGCGGCGCTCGGCTTCGGCTTCCGCTGCGGCTTTCTCGGCTTGCTCCACATGGAGATCGTCCAGGAGCGGCTGGAACGCGAGTTCAACCAGGATCTCGTTACAACGGCGCCGGGCGTTCTCTATCGGGTGACGACGACGGACGGCGTAGTTCAGGAGATCGACAGTCCGGCCAAGCTCCCGGACACGGGTCGCATCGCCAAGTTCGAGGAACCGGTGATCACGGCGCTGATTCTAACGCCCTCGGAACACGTCGGCGGGATCCTCTCGCTCTGCCAGGACAAACGCGGCGTCCAGAAGGGCATCGAGTACCTGTCGTCGGACCGCGTGCTCGTCACCTACGAACTGCCGTTCAACGAAGTGGTGCTCGATTTCTACGATCGACTGAAGACCCTGTCGCGCGGCTACGCGTCGCTCGACTACCACGTGACGGGCTACTGGGAGTCGCCGTTGGTCAAGCTCGACATCCTCGTCAACGAAGAGCCGGTCGACGCGCTGTCGACGATCGTGCACCGGGACATGGCGTACACGCGCGGGCGTGCCCTGGCCTCGAAGATGCGCGAGTTGATTCCCCGTCAGATGTTCGAGGTCGCGATTCAGGCCGCCGTCGGCAGCCGCATCATCGCGCGCGAGTCCGTCAAGGCGCTACGCAAGAACGTCCTGGCGAAGTGCTACGGCGGCGACATCAGCCGGAAGCGCAAGCTGCTCGAGAAACAGAAGGAAGGAAAGAAGCGCATGAAACGCGTCGGCAGGGTCGAAATCCCCCAAGAGGCGTTTCTGGCAGTACTAAAAGTTGGCCAGGAATGAAGCTCAGACGGCAGGCGCGAGCATTGAGTAAAGTAGGGCAGGAATAGATGCCAGCTAACTTTCGTAAGTCCACGGTCCGGGAGTACTTCGAATCCATCGTCATTGCCGTGATCCTCGCGCTCTTCGTGCGCACGTGGGTCGTGCAGGCATTCAAGATCCCAACCGGCTCGATGGAGAACAACCTCCTCATCGGCGACCACCTGCTGGTCAACAAGTTCGTGTTCGGTCCGACGGCGTCCCTCGACCGGGCGGTGCTGCCGGTGCGCGACATCGCCCGCGGCGACATCGTCGTCTTCAAGTATCCGGAGGAGCCGGAGCGCGACTTCATCAAGCGGGTCATCGGCCTACCCGGCGACACGGTGGAGCTCCGCGCGAAGAAGGTCTATGTCAATGGTCAGGCGCTCGACGAGCCTTACGTCCACTTCCTGACGCCCGCCTCCGAGGGGTCCGAAGTGACGTCGATGGACGTGCGCGAGCGTTACGGGCCCGTGACCGTGCCGCCGACGCAGTACTTCGTGATGGGCGACAACCGCGACAACTCGCAGGACAGCCGCTATTGGGGGTTTCTGCCGAGGAACTACGTCAAGGGCAAGGCGATGATGATCTACTGGTCGTACGAATCGGATCGTGATGACTTTGTCGATAGCGGTCTCGGCGCGTCCATCGGCAGGCTGCTTTCAGTCGTGACGCATTTCTTCACGAAGACGCGCTGGGAACGCCTCCTGCACCAGATTCACTGAGCCCCGCGAGCTCGGCCCTCACGGCGGCGGCGTAGGTCTGATCCTTCAAGCCGCCAAGGTTGATCTCCACGTTCATCTGCGCGCCGCGCAGCCCGGCCCGGAGCAGCTCCAGCCCAACCCGCACATCACTCGAAGCGTTCGGGTTGCCGTGTTCCAGCAGCACAGTGGCGAGCGTCATTCCCTCGCGGCAGGCCCGCATCACCTCGAGCGGAGCGGCGATCGCGGCTTTGAGCGCGTCCTGAATCCGCAGCGTCCGTACCCCTTTTTCCTCCTCGGTGCTCTTGGGCAGGCGGTAGGCGCCGACAACCACCTCGTACGCCTCGCTGTCGCGGTCAACGAGCGCTTCCAGCACCGTTGCCAGGGCGGCCGCGCGCCGGCCGGCTTCGCGAAGTTGCTCCTCGTGTCCCGCGCGGGTTTTCGGCAGAGCGGCAACCATCGCGAGGAGCGACGCGCCGACGGCTCCGGCCAGGGCCGCTGCTGAACCCCCGCCAGGAGTGGGTGCCGGCGAACGGAAATCTTCGAGGAGCGACTTCACGGACTTCTCGGTCAGCGTCATGGCGCCACCATGTCACCCGCCACATCACCCACTACGAGGGTTCCGCGCTTGAGTACGCCGGCGATGGCCGGGGTTCCGACGTGTAACAGGTCGGTGCCGTCGCCGCGCACGATCACCGCGTCGGCGAGCTTGCCGGGCTCGAGGCTGCCAATCTCGTGGGCGCGATCGAGCGACCACGCGGCGTTGACCGTTGCGGCTGTCAGTGCCTCTTCGAAGGTGAGGCCCATCGCAAAACAGGCGAGCGTCATCGCGAAGGGCATCGACGGCGAAAACCCGCCCCCGGGGTTGACGTCGGTGGCCAGCGCCACTGGCACCGCCGCGTCGATCAAGGCGCGCGCCGGCGCGAACCGGCCGAGCTTGAGGTAGAACGCGGCCGTCGGGAGCAACGTCGCCGTGACATTGGCGCGCGCCATCGCCGCAATCCCGTCGGCCGGCACGTGCACGAGGTGATCGGCAGACCGCGCCCCGATGGCCGCGGCCACTTGCGATCCGCCACTCGGGCCAAGCTCGTCGGCATGAATACGCGCTCCCAGGCCCGCGCGTTGGCCAACTTCGAGAATCCGTCGCGATTCAGCCGGGGTGAAGACGCCCTCCTCGCAGAACACGTCGCAAAAGTCAGCGAGGCCCGCCGCGGTGACGGCCGGAATCATCTCGTTGACGACAAGCTCAACGTAGCGCGCTCGATTCGATCGATGTTCGGAGGGGAGCTCATGGGCGCCCATGAAGGTGGCGACGACGTCGATCGGATGCACGTCGCCGAGGCGTCGAATGACCCGAAGCATCTTCAACTCCGCGTCGAGATCGAGCCCGTAGCCGCTCTTGATTTCGCAGGTCGTCGTCCCGCAGGCGAGCATGGCGTCGAGCCTGGCCCGTGACTGAACGGTCAGCTCCTCTTCCGTGGCGATACGCGTGGCCGCCACTGTCGACACGATGCCGCCGCCGGCGGCAGCGATGCTTGCGTAGGTCTCCCCGGACAACCGGCGGTGCAGCTCAGATCGCCGGTCGCCGGCAAAAACCGCGTGCGTGTGGGCATCGACCAGCCCTGGCAGGATCGACCAGTCCCGGGCGTCGATCACCTTCGCGTCCTTCGGCAGCGCAATCGTACGCTCGAGATCCGCCGTCGGGCCGGCGAAGACGATACGGCCGTCGGCGGCCGCGATCGCGCCGTCCCTGATGAGATCGAGCCGCCCTTGCTCAGGCCCGCGCCGCGGCGCCGGCCCGGCGCACGTGATGAGTTGACGGCAGTGTCGCAGGACCAGCAAGGAAGGAGGGGGGTCTTGCAACGGGCTCTTTGACTAGCCTCGCTCGTCGGCGGCGCGCGTCGCTTCGGTTGGCCACTGCACAGGCGCTGCGGGCTGAGACGCGTCGGCCTGGCGAGGACGATGGAGCAGGACTTTGTCGTCGGAGCGGTCCTGCTCGCGAATGAACTCGAGCGCGCGATAGAGCGCCTGAATCGAACCTTCCAGCGATCCCTCGACGTCACGGCGGCGGAGACGCAGTTCGTTGATGTCCCGCTCGACTTCTTCGAGTCGGCCCTGCGCCTTCTGAAGAAGCAGATCGGCGCGGCCCTGCGCCTCGCGGATAATCAGCTTGGACTCGGCCTGCGCCGACTCTTTGATCTCGTCTGCCAGCCGCTGGGCGGTCAGAAGCGTGTTGCGGAGGTTGTTCTCGCGCTCGCGGTGTTCGACGAGGAGCGCTTCCTGGCGAACGAGGTCCTGTCGAAGACGGTCGATTTCCCGCAGCGCATGCTCGTAGTCATCGGCGGCTTCAGTCAGGAACGCGACGACTTCAGTGCGATCGAAACCGCGGAGCTGTGTGCGGAAGCGCTGCTGTTTCAGATCGAGCGGCGCGATCCGCATGACGCGTTCGGCTGGTGATGACCCGGCACTCGCGGCGGACGTGCTGGCGGGCGGGTTCGTGCGGTCGAACATCAGGTTCTCCTTACTGGCCTTCGCTTGTGGTGAGCTGTGGCGCACGCCGTGCGCCGAAAATCGCCGTGCCGACGCGAACGATGGTCGATCCTTCTTCGACGGCGGCCTGGAAGTCGTGGCTCATGCCCATCGACAGGTGATGGAGCGCTGGCGCCGGCAGGCCATCGCGCGTCAGGTCCTCCAGCAGGCGATCCCGGAACTGCCGAAGGCGGACGAACCACGGCCGCGTCTGTTCCGGGTCGTCGCTCCAAGGCGGAAGCAGCATCAACCCGGCGAGCCGGACGTGCCTGGCGTCGACACCTGCCCGAACGATTCGCGCCGCCTCATCGGGAGGCGCGCCGAACTTCGTCGCTTCACCGGCAAAGTCGACCTGGACCAGCACGTCGAGCGGAGCGACTCCGGTCGGTCGCCCTGCCGCCGCTTCGTCGAGCCTTTGGAGCAGCTCGACCGAGTCGACGGACTGGATGCACCCGAACCCTGCCGCAGCCTTCTTTGCCTTGTTTGACTGCAGATGGCCAATGAGATGCCACCTTGCCGGGATATCGACCGTGTCAGCGATCTTCTGCAGGCCTTCCTGCACCTTGTTTTCGCCAAACTCCCGCTGCCCTGCGTCCCAGGCTTCCCGGACGCAATCGGCGCCGAACGTCTTCGATACTGCAACGAGCGTGATGCTGGTCGCCGCCCGTCCGGCCCGCCGGGCGGACTCGGCGATGCGCTCGCGAACTTCGGCCAAGTTGCCGGCAATGGACATTTCGTCAGTTCGCGGTTCGGCGTTCGTGGTTCTTGATTCAAGGTCGCGGTTCAAGGTTTCGTCGTTTGCGCTCGATGCCGCTGCAACCGCGCACCTTGAACCAGGAACCCCGAACCCTGAACGACGAACGAAGAACCCCGAACCCCGAACTACTTCTTGATAGCGCCAAGCATGCTTTTGGCCTGCTCAGCGTACTGTCCCTTGGCGTCGAGCTTGAGGTATTCCTCGAACGACTTGACGGCTTCGGGCAGCTTCCCCTGGTTCACGTTGGCCATTCCCAGCCAGTAGTGCGCGTCGGCCATCTTCGGGTCGGCCGCGACAGCCTGTTCGAAGAGCTTCTGCGCCTCGGGGATCTTGCCCGCGTTCCAGGCGATGACGCCCTGGTTGAAGGTCGCCGAGGCGCTGACACCACCCCCGCCGGCACCACCAGCAGCACTAAGGAGTTTCTGCGCCTGTGCGCCGGCCTCTGCGGCCTGGTCGAACTTCTTCTGCGCGTTGTAAACGTTCGCGAGGCCCATATACGATTCAGCCGAGCTCGGATTGATCTCGAGCGCCTTCTTGTAGGCGGCCTCGGCCTGGTCGTATTCCTTCTTCCGCATGTAAACGGCCGCGATGTTGGTCTGGCACTCGACGCACTTCGGTACTTTGACCAGGACTTCGTTGAACTTCGCGATCGCCTCGTCGTACTTGCTCTCGTTGCTGAGCGCGACACCCTGGTCGAACGCGCCCTTGATGGCGACAGTCTCGGCCTCCCTTTTCTTGACGTCGGCATCCGACGGAGCACCGGCGCCGCCGCCACCGCCGCCCGGCTTCAGCGTGAAGTTCTGCACGCTCTCTCCGATGCTGACCTTGACCGGGAAGCTCTGCGAGAGGTTGTCCTTGCTGGCCGTCACCAGGTACTCGCCTGGCGGCAGGAACTGCGTGTACTCACCACGCTTGTCGGTCTTCACGGTGAGCTTGCGGTTCATCTCCTTGCTTTCCATCGTGATGAGCGCGCCTTCGACTGGCTTGTTCTGAACGTCGACGACCCTGCCGTTGATTCGCCCCGTCTGCGCGTAGCCGATCGTCGACACCGCCGTCAGGCCCAGCACGAACGCGCCGAGCGTCAAGGAGATGCGTGCCCTCGTCATTCGAACCTCCATATAATCGCCTCAGTTTACACGATGTTCGTGATGAGGTACTCGCGCACGGCGCCACGTCTGGACGCTCGCGAGTTGATGGCCCGTCGCGCCTCGACCTGCTTTGCTCTGAGCCCCACCGCCCGCGCCTCGAGGTTCGTCGCATACAGCCGGCGGATGTCAGCCGCCACGGAATTGCTGAGGAGCACTGACGCCCCGATCCTGGCCAGCCTCACGACAGCTTGCTGCAGCCGGGCCTGTTCTCCGGGTCCAAACCTTGCCGCCGTATATGAGGTGAAGTGTGCCGTTCGACTGACGGGCGCGTAAGGAGGATCGAGGTAGACGAAGTCTCCCGCCCGCCCGGCGCCAAGCGCGTCCTCGAACCCGCTGACTTCGACCGTCAGACCGGGACGCCCCAACGCCGCGGAGAGACGTCTGAGGTTGATGGCATCGCAGATCGTGACCTTGGGATAACGACCTGCCGGGACGTTGAATCCGCCGCTCGAATTCAGTCGGAACAGTCCGTTGTAACCGGTGCGATTGAGGTAAATCAGCATTGCCGCGAGGCCCGGCGTATATGCCTTCGCCGGTTCGGCCGAGGCATGGACGTCGCGGCGCAGCGCGTTGAACTGACCGTCGCGGACGGCGTAGAAATGCCGGGTGCCGTCCAGGCGATGACCCGTTTCGAGTGCCGACAGCGCCTGGATGACACTCTCCACGTCGTCGCGCACCATTCGATAACAACCGATTACGTCCGCGTTGATATCAGACAGCTGGACCTGCCGACCGTCGAGCAGTCCCTGGTTGTGACAGTCGAGGAAGACCGCCCCGCTGCCAAGGAATGGCTCCACGTAGCGGCTGAACGTGGCAGGGTAGTACCGCCGCAGCGTGGGCAGCAGCTGACGCTTGCCGCCCGCCCATTTGAGAATCGGGCGAACCTTCGCGGTCGGTGTCTCCGTCTGCGCGTCAGATGCCATCCGCACCGTCGTCGATACTGTCGGCATCATCGACATCATCATCAGGCATGGCCCCGAAGAAGCGCGCGATGTCGAAGAGATCGTGCGTCACTGGTGCAGGCGGCAGCGACGCCAGAAACCGCCGACCGTATCCCATCGTCTTCAGGCGCGGGTCGAGCACGGCCAGCACGCCCCGGTCCTGGCGGTGCCGCAGCAGCCGCCCGAGGCCTTGCTTGAGCGCCAGAATGGCCAGCGGAATCTGATACTCGGCAAACGCTGAGCCGCCGCGCGCGCCAATCGCCTCGACCCGGGCTGCGGTAATCGGATCGCCGGGAGAGGCAAACGGCAGCTTGTCGATAATGACGCAACTCAAGGCGTCGCCGACCACGTCGACGCCCTGCCAGAAGCTGGACGTGGCCAGCAGCACCGCGTGCGGCGTGGCTTTGAAATCGCGCAACAACGCCGAGCGCGGCGCGGATCCCTGCACCAGGATCGGGTATTCGAGCTCGGAGGCCGCCAGCCGATGGACCTCGCGCAGGTTGGCGTAACTCGTGAAGAGCACGAACGCCCGCCCGGAGGTCAGCTTCAGAATGCGGACGATCTCACGCGCGGCAGTGGTCACAAACTCGGGCCGCCGCGGATCCGGAATGCTCAACGGCAGGTAGAGGATCGACTGCCGCGCGTAGTCAAACTCCGAATCGAGCTTCAGCTCGGTCGCGCGCCCGACGCCGAGCCGGCCCTTGACGTAGTCGAACGCGCCGTCGACGGTGAGCGTCGCCGAGGTCAGCACCGTCGCGTCCATCCGGTCGAGCAGCAAGTCGCGGATGGTCGACGAGACGTCGATTGGAGACGCGCGCAGGAACACGCCGCGCCCGCGTGTCTCGAGAAAGTAGACGTAGCCGACATCATCGGCGCGCAGCAGGAAGCGGAGATCGTCCTTGATTTCGGCGGCTCTCCGCCCAAGCGCGAGCACGTCTTCGGGCACGTCCTTCGCGAGCGCGATGTCGGCTTCGATCGCTTCGAGCGCCGCGACGAGCGCCGCGCCGTCCTCGCCGAGCGGCGCGAGATGTGCTCTCTTTACGCGGATGCGGGTTTCGGAGCCGCGGGCCGCCGGCCCTTCGAACCTGAGCATCTGCAGCGCCGCGAAGAAACGCCGCGAGTCCTCTCGAATCCGCCGGACGTCGACGGCGATTTGATCGCGCCGTTCGGCATCCGGGATTTGCCCCGCGCCGACGGCGCCGTCGACGTCTCGAACCATGTCGTCGACGCGATAGCTGCTCACCGACAGCCCGAAGTACCTGCGTCGCGACATCTTCGAGCTGGTGTGCCTCGTCGACGATCGCCGTACTGCAGCGCGGAATGACTTCGCCGAAGTTGCTCTGCCGGACGGCGGCGTCAGCGCAGAGCAGGTGATGATTGACAATCACGACATCGGACTCGGCCGCGCGCTGGCGCATCTTGACGACGAAGCAGTCGCCGTAGCGCGGACAGTCGGCGCCGATACAGTTCTCGGTGGTCGCGGCGATGTCGTTCCAGAACGGCAGGTCCTCGGGCAGATCTTCGACTTCGGCGCGATCGCCGGTTTCGGTGTCGGCAAGCCATCGTTCGAGGATGCGGATGTGATGGGTCTCGTCCCACGATCGGATCGCGGCCGTCTCGCGAAAGGTCTCGAAGCGATGGAGGCACAGGTAGTTCCCGCGGCCCTTCATGCAGGTCGCGGTGAACGGCACGCCGAGCGCGTCCCGAAGCACCGGCAGGTCCTTGAAAAAGATCTGCTCTTGAAGGTTCTTGGTACCGGTGGAGACGAGGACCCGCTTGCGGCTGAGGATCGCCGGCACCAGATAGGCGAGGGTTTTGCCGGTGCCCGTGCCCGCTTCCGCGAGCAACACGCCCCCGTCAGCAAGGACGGCGGCGACGGCCTCGGCCATTTCCACCTGACCGGCGCGCGCCTCGAACCCTTCGAGCGCCTGCGCCAGCGCGCCGTCCGACGCGAAGGCCTCGACGGTGGCGTCGGTTAGCTGCGCTGCTCGTGGTATAGCGGGAACTTCCGGCACAGCACCTCAATCTGCTCGCGCACGGCTCGCGCGACCGAATCGTCCTCGGGGCCGGCCAGCACCTCGGCGATGTAGCCAGCGATGAGATCCATCTCCGGCTCCCGCATTCCCCGGCTGGTGACCGCCGGCGTGCCAATCCTGATACCGCTCGCGACCATCGGCGGGTTCTGGTCGAAGGGAATGGCGTTCTTGTTGACGGTGATTCCAGCCTTGCCGAGCGCCGCCTCAGCGACCTTGCCTGTAAGGCCCTTCGAGAAGACGTCGACCAGCATCAGGTGATTGTCGGTGCCGCCGCTCACGAGACGAAAGCCGGCGCTCTGGAGACCCTTGGCCAGACGCTGCGCGTTGGCGACGATCTGCCGCTGGTAGTCGGCAAATCCCGGCTCCATCGCTTCCTTGAAGCACACCGCCTTGGCCGCAATGACGTGCATGAGCGGACCACCCTGCACGCCAGGAAAGAGCGAGCGGTCGAGATCCTTGGCGTACTGGTTGCGGCTGAGCACCATCCCGCCTCTTGGACCACGAAGCGTCTTATGCGTCGTCGTCGTGACGAAGTCGGAGTGTGGTACTGGACTCGGGTGAATCTTGGCGGCCACCAGTCCGGCAAAGTGGGCCATGTCGGTGACCATCGGCGCCTGGACGGCGCGGGCGACCGCGCCGAGACGTTCGAAGTCGAACACGCGCGGGTAGGCGCTGGCGCCGACCATGATCATCCTTGGCTTGTGTTCGTGAGCGAGCCGCTCGAACTCCTCGTAGTCGATCCGCTCATCGTCTTTGCGGACGCCGTAGGGAACGATGTTATAGAGCTTGCCAGAGAAGTTCAGCGGATGTCCGTGCGTCAGGTGGCCGCCGTGAGCGAGGTTCATGCCCAGGACGGTGTCGCCGGGCTTGAGGAGCGTGAAGTACACGGCCATGTTCGCCTGCGCGCCGGAATGCGGCTGGACGTTGGCGTGTTCGGCGCCGAAAATCTCCTTCGCGCGCGCAATCGCCAGCGACTCGGCGACATCGACAAACTCGCAACCGCCGTAGTACCGCTTGCCGGGGTAGCCTTCGGCGTACTTGTTGGTCAGCACCGACCCGGCGGCGTCGAGCACGGCCTGGCTGACGAAGTTCTCCGAGGCGATGAGTTCCAGGCCGGTGTTCTGGCGGTGCACTTCGTTGGCGATGGCCGTGGCGATTTCAGGATCGGTCTCGGTCAGCGATCGCCAGCGGGACGGGGATTCAGTTTTGGGCATGGGCAATTACAGGTTCAAGAGGTTCAGCAGGTTCAAAGGGTTCAGGCGGAAGATCGCTCCCGGCTCAAGACATCCAGGGCCGACTTCTCGATCGCGGCAATCTGGTCGATTCGGCGCTGATGCCGTCCACCTTCGAAGGGCGTCGCGAGCCACAACGTGACGATCTCGTCGGCGAGGCCGAAGCCGACGATACGGCCGCCCATCGCCAGGACATTGGCATCGTTGTGTTGCCGGGAGACGCGAGCCGTGTAGAGGTCATTGCAAAGCGCCGCTCGGATGCCAGGAATTTTGTTAGCAGCCATCTGTTCTCCCTGGCCGCTGCCCCCCACTACGATCCCGCGCTCGGCCCGTCGCTCCGCGACGAGCCGTCCGACCTCGGCGCAGATGAGCGGATAGTCCACGGGCTCTTCGTTGTGCGTGCCCAGGTCCACGACGTCGTGTCCCAGGCGGCCCAGCGTTCCGATCAGGTGCTGCTTGAGCGCAAACCCGGCATGGTCGCCGCCGATCGCAATGCGCATGACATGAGATTATAGACGGAGCTTCCCGCTTCCGGCTTCCCGCTTCCAGTCCGAACACGAAAAAAGGACGGCAGTTCGACGCTTTCGGGACAAAGTTGAAAACTGGCAGGTAAGCTGGAGGCCGGAAGCTGGCAGCTGGAAGCTGGAATGTCCATCACCCTCAAACCCCGCGGCGAAGCGCGAATTCGGAACGGTCACCCCTGGGTCTACCGCAGCGACATCGGCAAGGTCGCGGCGGGTCCCGGCGCGGTCGTCCAGGTCACGGGCGCGCGCGACGTGACGCTCGGCCATGGGCTCTACAGCGACCGATCGGAGATTGCGCTGCGGATGCTGACGCGAGAGCGCGAGGCGCCGACGCTCGATTTATGGCGCGCTCGAGTGGACGCGGCGGCCAGTTACCGCGAGACGCTTGGCATCGACGCTACCGCCTATCGGGTGATCCACGGCGAGGCCGACCGCCTGCCCGGACTCGTCGTCGATCGCTATGGCGACTATCTGGTGCTCCAGGCGCTCGTGCAGGGCACCGATCGCCTGCTTCCCGAGCTCATCCCTCTGCTCGTCGATCGCTTCAAGCCGACCGGGATCCTGGCCCGCAATGACCCACGCGTCCGGTTGCTCGAGGGCCTGGAGCAAGACGTGGCGGTGCTGTACGGGACGGTGCCCGCTGTCATCGAAGTGCGCGAGGGTCGCGTCGACTACCTGGTCGATCCACATCATGGTCAGAAAACCGGTTTGTTCCTCGACCAGCGTGAGAACCGCGTGGCCGCAGCCGCCTACGCGCGCGGTCGCGCGCTCGACGCGTTCAGCTACAACGGCGGCTTCGCGCTGGCGCTGTCGCACGTCTGCGACGAGGTGATTGCCGTCGACATCTCGGAGGACGCCGTCGCCCGCATCGTGGCGAACACCGCGAGAAACGGCATCACGAACGTGCAGGCCCGGTCGATGAACGTGTTCGACGAGCTGCGCGAGCTCGAACGTCGAGGCGAACGATTCGACACCATCGTGCTCGACCCACCGGCGTTTGCCAAGAACAAGGCGGCCGTGCCGAAAGCGCTGTCAGGATACAAGGAAATCAATCTGCGGGCGCTCAAGCTGCTCAAGCCTGGCGGATTCCTGATTACCTGCAGCTGTTCGTACAACGTCAGCGAAGCCATGTTCGCTGACGTATTGGCGGCAGCGGCCGTGGATGCCCACGCCGACGTGGTCGTTGTCGAGAAACGAATGCAGGGGCGCGACCACCCGGTGCTGCTGACGGTACCGGAGACCTACTACCTGAAGTGCTTCGTGTTGAGGAAACTCCGTTAAAAAGGCTCAAGGCTCAAGGCTCAAGGCTCAGGCCTCAGGCAAGATCATACTGATCACAAGAGCATACCTGATCAAATGAGATCACATGCTCTTCCTTGAGCCTTGAGCCTTGAGCCTTGAGCCTTTGAGTCCTGGATCTTGTCCCCGCCTACTCCTGCCGCAGTACCGCATTCGGATCCAGACGCAGCGCCCGGCGGGCGGGGGCCAACGCGGCCAGCAGCGCGACGCCGAGGAGGAGCGCCGGTACGGTTGCATAGGTGAGCGGGTCCGTCGGACCGACGCCGTAGAGGGGCATCAGCGATCCGAGAGCCCGGGCCGTCAGGGCCGCCGCAACGAGTCCGAGCGCGACCCCGCCACCGATGACGCGCACACCTTCGCCGAGGATCAACCGCACCACATCCGGCGGCCTGGCGCCGAGGGCGACGCGGATGCCGATTTCGCGCGACCGCCGCACCACAGCGTAAGCGATGACGCCGTATACGCCGATCGTGGCTAGCAACAGCGCCATTCCGCCGCACAGAGCCACGAGCGACGTCGTCAACCGATCGGCGGCGACCGACTCATCGAGGTGGGCCGACAACAACATCGATCGGTAAACCGGAATGCGCGGGTTGACCGCGGACATCGCCCGGACGATCGGCTCGACCATACCGCGCGCCGGCCCATCGACTCGGGCCGCGAGCGTCATCCGCGCCCGGTAGTCCTGCTCGAGCGGATAGTAAACCGTCGCGACCGGGGGCTCCTGTATCGTCAGATATTTGTGGGACTGGACCACGCCGACGATCTCCATCACCCGACCGCCTGAGTCCGTGATCCGCCGGCCGAGCGCGTTTCCGGCAAAGAATCGCTTGGCGAACAGGTCGTTGACGATCGCCACCGGGGCGCGTCCGCCTCGGTCGCGCGAATCGAACGCCCGTCCTGCGCGCAGCGCGATCTGCATTGTCTCGAAATAGCCGTCGGAGACGACGTTGAAAACGAGCTCCATGTCTTCGCCCGGCTTCGCCTCGTAGCCTTCGATCCGAAACCTCCTTCGTGCCGCGCGGCTGAGCGGCAGCGTCCGCACGAACGCCGCCCCGCGAACGCCTGGCATGCTGCGCACCCGTTCGAGCACGGCCGCGTAAAACTGCAGACCCTGGCTCTCGTCGAGCGTGGGCGGAAGCTCCACTGTCGCGACCACACCCTCGCGCGTCCCGAACCCCATGTCTGCGGCGAGGGCGTTGGTGAGGCTTTTCACGAGGAGTCCCGACGACACGAGTAGCACGACGGCCGCCGCTACTTGTGCGCCGACCAGCAGACGACGCAGCCGCGCGCTTCCGCGCCCGTCGGATCCTCGTCCGGAGCCGGCCCGAAGCGACAGCGCAGTGCTGTCCGAAGCCTGCAGCGCGGGTGCGAGCCCGAACAGTAGACTGCTGGCGATAGAAATGATCGCGATGAAAGCGACTGTGCCGGTGTCGACCGACGTGTCGAGCAGACTGGCTTGCTCGGCTGGAAAGAACGACGGCAGCACGTCAGACGTCCAGAGGGCCAGCAGGAGGCCGCAGGCGCCCCCTCCGATGCCAAGGAGCAGGCTTTCTGTGAGCAGCTGGCGAACGAGGCGCGACCGGCCCGCGCCAAGCGCCAGCCGCACCGCCATTTCGCGGTCGCGAGCGATCGCTCGTGAGACGAGGAGACCCGCGACGTTTGCACACGCCATTACGAGAACCAGTCCAACGGCCGCCATAAGAATCGCGCCCACCGCCGCAACCATCGGCGTGAAATCTGGAGGCAGGCGGCTATGCCGCAGGGCGATCATCGGCCGCGGCTCGGCCGGCGCGGCCAGTGTGCCGCGGTTGGTCTCCGGATAGGCTTGCGCGAGAGTCGCGGCGAGCGCCGAGACCTGCGTCTGTGCGTCGACGAGCGAGCTGGTCGCGGCGAGGCGCGCAACGATCGACAGCGAACGGTTTCCGCGGTCGCCTGGCGTGGCCGGCGGCGCAATGAGCGGCCGCCACACCTCGACCGGCTGGCCGAGGTCGAGTCCGCCGAATCCTTCCGGCAGGACCCCGACAATCGTGAACGTTTGCCCATTGGCTGTGAGCGGTGTGCCGGCGATAGACGGGTTGGCGGCGAGACTACGGCTCCAGAAGCCGTGGCCAATGACAACGACCGGCGGTGCGGAGGCGGCGGTATCGGCCGGCGTCAGCAAGCGGCCGAGCGCCGGACCGACACCGAGCAGCGCAAAGTACTCGCCGGTGACCGACGCGACGGGCACGCGCGCGACCGTCTTGTCCACCTGTACGACGCTGGAATCGTCGAGCTGCGCAGCGATCTGCGCGAAGGCCGGCACGCCCGACTTGAGCGACAGATAGTCCGGGTACGACGAGCTGCCGTAAGGGCCGCTGCTGTAGTCGCTGGTGTAAATGGAGATGAGCGATCCGGGATCGGCTACGCCCGGCGCAGGTCGGAGCAGCAGCGCGCTCACGAACCCGAACACGGTCGCGTTAGCGCCGGTCGCGATACCGATGGTCAGGAGGGCAATCGCCGTGGTCCCCGACGACTTGACGATCATCCGCAGCGCGTACCGCACATCCTGAACGAGGCTATCCACGGCTCACCATTAAGCGAGACGCGTGCCAGCAAGGGCTCAGAAAGTCCACGTTTTCAGTAGATCGCACGGCTGCAGGATGTGCGTCCGTCCCAGTATCGACACCGCGCGTCCGTCGTCGCACAGTCCGGCGACCCTGGCGGGACTATCCTTGCTATAGTGGACATTTTCGGGGCTCCCTATGGCGACACGACACACTCTCCCAGCCCTTCAGCCGTCAGATTTCACTTCCGCATTCCCCAACTCGCGCAAAGTTCACGTCGAGGCCGGCGATTTGCGCGTGCCGATGCGGGAGATTGCGCTTGGCGGCGGCGAGCTTCCACTTCGCGTCTACGACACGAGCGGACCGCAAGGTCACGACATCCGCGACGGTCTCCCGAGGCTCCGGCAGGCGTGGATCGAGTCCCGGGGTGACGTTGCTCAAGAAGACCGGTCGCTGACGATCGTACCGGCTCGCACGCCAGCGATGTCGGCGGCGCTTGCCGATCGCACGGCTTCGGCGCTCCGGGGAACCGGGCCGGTGACTCAGCTGCACTACGCGCGGCGCGGCATCATCACGCCAGAGATGCAGTTCATCGCGATCCGAGAGGGTTTCGATGCCGAGTTCGTTCGGTCCGAGGTGGCGCGGGGACGCGCGATCATTCCCGCCAACGTCAACCATCCGGAGCTCGAGCCGATGATTATCGGCCGGCATTTCGCGGTGAAGATCAACGCGAACATCGGTAATTCCGCGGTCAGTTCGTCGATCGACGAGGAGGTCGACAAGCTGCGGTGGGCGACGCTGTGGGGCGCGGATACGGTCATGGACCTGTCAACCGGCAAGGACATCCACGAGACGCGCGAGTGGATTCTCCGCAACGCCGCGGTTCCAATCGGCACTGTCCCCATCTACCAGGCCCTCGAGAAGGTCGGCGGCCGTCCTGAAGACCTGACGTGGGACATCTACCGTGACACGCTCATCGAACAGGCTGAGCAGGGCGTCGACTACTTTACTGTGCACGCCGGCGTGCTCCTACGCTATATCCCGATGACCGCCCGCCGCATGACTGGTATCGTCTCTCGTGGCGGGTCGATCCTCGCGAAGTGGTGCCTCGCGCATCACCAGGAAAACTTCACCTACACACATTTCCGCGAAATCTGCGAGATCATGCGCGCCTACGACGTCTCCTTCTCGCTTGGCGACGGTCTGCGGCCCGGATCGATTGCCGATGCGAACGATCAGGCGCAGTTCGCCGAGCTGCAGACGCAGGGCGAGCTGACGAGGATCGCCTGGGAGTACAGACGTCCAGGTCATGAACGAAGGACCCGGGCACGTTCCGCTCCACCTCATCCGCGAGAACATGGAGAAGCAGCTCGAGTGGTGCAGCGAAGCCCCGTTCTACACGCTTGGTCCCCTGACGACCGACATCGCGCCAGGTTACGACCACATCACATCAGGCATTGGCGCTGCCGTCATCGGCTGGTACGGTACGGCCATGCTCTGCTACGTCACGCCGAAGGAGCACCTGGGCCTCCCAGACCGCAACGACGTCAAGGCTGGTGTCATCGCCTACAAGATCGCCGCGCACGCCGCCGATCTTGCCAAGGGCCATCCACGAGCGCAGGCCTGGGACGACGCGCTGTCGAAGGCCCGGTTCGAATTCCGGTGGGAAGATCAGTTCAACCTGTCGCTCGATCCCGTGACCGCGCGCGCCTATCACGACGAGACGCTGCCAGCCGACGGCGCGAAGGTCGCGCACTTCTGCTCGATGTGCGGACCGAAGTTCTGTTCGATGGAGTTGACGCAGCAGGTGCGCGGAATGGCGGCGGACGTCCAGAAGGGTATGGACGAGAAGTCGCGCGAATTCCGCGACGGGGGCGGCGCAATCTACATTCACCGCAATTCTGAATGCTGAATGCTGAATGCTGAAGTGAATTTGGAATTGAGAACTTCGAAATTATGTCAACCCTTCCTCGTTCAACCTTCACTTCAGCATTCAGCATTCAGCATTCAAAATTTACTTCGGCGTCGCTGCTGGCGCCGGCACGATCTGGATGATCGTCTTGAACCGCGCCGGTTCGGCGCCAGGCTTCGGGTTGAGATAGCCGAGCGATCCGGCCCAGCTGTAGTCCTTCACTGCAACCCCCGGCGGAAACGCCATCGTCTCCTCGCGAAATCGACCGACTTCGAACATGTGGACCGGCGGTTCGTCGTACACAAGCTCGCCGCGCTGCTTGAGGACGCTCTTGTCGTACTCGACGATCTGCGCGAACGAATTGTTCGTCCCGAAGAGGTAGTAGCGCTGCCCGCGGCCAGCATCGTAGGACGCGATGAACTCGGCCGATGGAAAAATCGGCAGGCCGAGCGACGCATCGGTCGGAGCGGGGGCGGCCGGAGCGCCCGACGGCGTTGTGCCAGGCTTCTGCGGGGCCTCGACCTTCGGCGGCGTCTTCTGCGAATCCACCGGTTTGGGAAATGGCTGCGGCACCTGCGCGTGCACAGGTCGGCAGACGCCCAGCGCGATCACCAGGAGCACGGCAACATGGCGCATCCCGATATTATAAGACTCTCGTGACGACGACAGGACCTCCAGATCTCTTGAACTGGTGTGAGGCTCGGCGCGGCTGGTTGCGCGACACCGTCGGGGCACTCGTTCAGCTCGAATCGCCCAGCACTGACAAGACCGCGGTTGATCGGTGCGGGCAGGAACTTCGCTCGCGGCTGATGGCGCTTGGCGGCAAGGTCGAGCGGATCGACGGTGGCCAGCGCGGCGATCACGTCCGAGCTGACTTCGCGGGTTCGGCCGCGCCGGTGCTGCTGCTTGGCCATTTCGACACGGTCTGGCCGGTCGGCCAACTCGAGCGGATGCCGCTACGCGAGGAGGGGGGACGTCTTCACGGACCGGGAGTGTT
Organism: uncultured Acidobacteriota bacterium; assembly: GCA_963773005.1. Classification (GTDB taxonomy): domain Bacteria; phylum Acidobacteriota; class Vicinamibacteria; order Vicinamibacterales; family 2-12-FULL-66-21; genus DATBJJ01. Next base: position 848,091 of record CAVYZR010000001.1, on the reverse strand, counting down.
CGACATGAAGGCGGGAATCGCGGTGTCGATGTTGGCTGTCTGGGCCCTGCGGGAGTTGCAGCTTCCAGACCCCCCGCACGTCGGGATGCTCTGGACGACGGATGAAGAGATCGGGAGCGAGACATCCCGCGCCGCGATTGAGACCTTCGCCAGAGAGACCCGGGCGGTACTCGTGCTCGAACCATCGCTGCCGGGTGGCGCTGCAAAAACCAGCCGCAAAGGCTGCGGAGACTACGAGCTCACCGTGCACGGCGTCTCGGCTCATGCAGGTCTCGACCCGGGAAAAGGCGCCAGCGCAATCCACGAGCTAGCGCACCAGGTCGTCGCCATCACTGCGCTCCAGGATCCCACTCGCGGCGTCACGCTGAACGTCGGCCGCATCTCCGGTGGCTCGCGCACGAATGTTGTCGCCGATGTTGCTCATGCCAGCATCGACTTACGCGTGCCGACGATGGCGGATGCGGCGATCATGGAACGGTCCCTTCGCGGCTTGCGTCCATACCTGTCAGGCACGCGCCTCGAACTTCAGGGTGGCGTCGGCCGCCCTCCTCTCGAACGCACGGATGGCGTGGTGCGCCTGTACGAAGTCGCCCGCGACGTTGCGCGCCAATTGGGTCAGGACCTGAAGGAAGGCGCGGCAGGCGGCGGCTCGGACGGGAATTTTACAGCCGCCATCGGTGTTCCTACCTTAGACGGGCTGGGCCCTCGGGGCGATGGCGCCCATGCCCTCCACGAACACGTCGAATTAGACGATCTGGCATGGCGCGCAGCGTTCCTCGCGTCTTTGCTGAGCCGGCTGGGCACCTTGCACTAGAGTCGGAGACCAGAGGCACGAATATTCGGGGCGCCACAGGAGAATAAAATAGAGCCATGTCGAATGGGGTGAAAACGGTCCTACTGCTCGGCGCGTTGAGCGGCTTGCTGCTCCTCATCGGCGAGGTGCTGGCGGGGTCCAACGGCCTGATGTTCGGGCTCATCGCCGCGGCGGTCATGAATCTCGGCTCGTACTGGTTCTCCGACAGAATCGTGCTGCGGATGTATCGCGCGCAAGAGGTCGGTCCCGAGCACCCGTTGTATCGGATCACGGAACGGCTCGCGCGGCAGGGCGGCGTGCCGATGCCGAAGGTCTACGTCATTCCGGACCCCTCGCCGAACGCCTTTGCGACCGGCCGCAACCCCGAGCACGCCGCGGTCGCCGCGACGGAAGGGATCATGAAGATCCTGAGCGAGCACGAGCTCGAGGGCGTGATTGCGCACGAGCTGGCGCACGTCAGGCACCGCGATATCCTGATTAGCTCTGTCGCCGCGACCCTTGCCGCCGCGATCATGATGGTCGGCCGCATGGCGATGTACGCCAACATGTTCGGTGGTGGCCGCCTCGACGATCGCGACGAAGGCACCAATCCGATTGCGATGCTGGCGATGATGATCCTCGCGCCGATGGCCGCGATGCTGATTCAGGCGGCGATTTCTCGCTCGCGCGAATTCAGCGCAGACGCAGGCGGCGCGGCGATTGCGGGCAACCCCTATGGTTTGGCCGACGCGCTTCGCAAGATTGACGCAGCATCGAAACGTCTGCCGCTCGACGCCAACCCCGCGACCGCACACATGTTCATCGTCAAACCCTTCTCCGGCGCGGGGCTAATGTCGCTCTTCAGTACGCATCCTCCCACGGAGGCGCGTATTCAGGCGCTCATGGGCGGCCGCTAAGCCCTAGGCTTGGCCCACTCGAACCCCGGCTGCGTCTCGCTGAGAGGGGCCGTTTCCACGGGTTCCTCGATCTCCAATTCACGAGTCAGGCTCGAGCGCGTCGCTCGGCTCACGCGCGCGTCGACGGCGTGACGCCGGCGCAGGTCGTCGATCACGTTCTTGACCGCGTGCACGTAGTCGGCCGGAGCATACGCGCCGGGATACAACCGCTCGTAGCCTTCGACGAGGTGCGGGAACTCACGCCGAAGGAATCCCATGAAATGATCCTTGGTGCCGTCTTTCAGGTGCAGGACGTTGGCGCCCATGAAGGCGGCATCGTGCTCGGCGACGGCTCGGATCGTCGCTTCGAGGCGCGAGCGTTCGGTCGTAAAGCCCGGGACGATCGGCGCCATCAACACGCCGGCGTTGACTCCCGCTTTTCTCAGCGCGCGAACCGCGCGCAGGCGCTGCATCGGGTGAGCCGTCCCCGGCTCGAGTGCCGCCCAGGCGCTTTCGTCGACTGTCGGGACGCTGATAGCGACCGTGCAGTTGGCTCGTTTCCCCAATTCGGCGAGCAGATCGGCGTCGCGAACGACCATCGGTCCCTTCGTGACCAGCCCAACCGGCGTGCGCGCAGCGATCAGCGCTTCTAGCGCCCGGCGTGTCAGCTTGTAATGACCTTCGATCGGTTGATAGGGGTCGGTCGCGGTGCCAAGCGCAACCAACTCGCGCTTCCACGACGGCTTCTCGAGCTCCCGGCGCAATATCTCCGGGAAGTTGATCTTGACGAAGATGATCGACGAGAACTCGTCGTCCGGCCCGAGCCCGAACTGCGTCTGATACCGACGCGCGAAGCAGTAATGGCACGCATGCGTGCAGCCACGGTACGGATTGAGCGTCCACTGGAAGGGCATCCCTTTGACGGCGTTCAGCGCCGAGCGGCACGTCACTTCCTGGTAGCGGGCGTTGTCGGCGCGTCGCTGCGCTTGATCCAGCCCGTCCGCGCCTTCGCGGACGATCGTCAGGGCGATCGTGCGGGTCGTCGGGGGCGGGGCTGGAGAATCGAAGAGGCGCGGCGCGTCCATGGCGATATTCGCGTTTTGTTCGCCATCATCATCCCATCGCCTCGCGATGTCAATGGGGTCAGGCCGTGAATCGTGAATTCCGGCGTCCGGCAGGCGATTCACGATTCATTGCCTGGCCCCACTACAAAAGGTAGGCGAGAGCGAAGCCGACCTGGGCCACGAACATCATTCTGTACATATGGGCCCACGACACGTGGTTCTCCTCGACCGCCAGCTCTTCCGGCCGCCTCAGCATCAGGTAGCAGACGTAAAGGCCATAAGCCGTCATTCCGGCCGAAAGCAACATCAGGAGAGGAAAGCTTCCGGTCAGGATGCCGGTCCATGCGCCAACGGCGATCATCAGGAACGGGACGACGAACGATGGCGAAATCATCCATGCCGCGCGACGAACGCCGTAGATGATCGGCAGCGTTCGGCACCCGCCCAAGGCGTCGCCTTCCATGTCGGCAAAGTCCTTGGTCGTTGACGCGCCGAGCAGGAACAGGCCGAATATCCCACCGATGAACCACGGCTCGACGGCCATCACTGTTTTCACGGCAGACCATCCGGCGACTTTCAAGAGGACGCCGCGGGGGATCGCGATGGTCAGGTTGGCCCAGATGCCCAGCCGCTTGGTGCGGAAGGGCGGCACGGAGTAGAGGATCGTGATCGCTGTCGCAACGATCACGATCCAGAAGCACTCGTGCCGGCCTCCGGGCGCAACCAGCCAGGCAAGCACGAGCGCGACGGCGTACGCGACTAGCGTGAAGATCCACGCGCTGGCCATCGTCAAACGCCCTGACGGCAGCGGGCGCCGCGGTTTGTTGATCCGATCGATCTGGAGGTCGTAGATCTGGTTGATTGCGTTCGACGCCGCGTTGAGTACCGCCGCCATCGTCAGGCCGATGAGGGGGTACTGAAGGAGGTCGGTGCTCCACGCCTCCGGGGGCGCTGCGCCCGCGGCGGTGACGGCACCTGACGCAAAGCCGAGCGCGGGTGCCACGAGCGTGAACGGCCGCGCGAACTCGAACCAGAGACCGCTCTTCGGCGTCATGCCACGAGCCTCGCGACGGTTATTGCTGCCGCGGCCGCAACGCCAGTGTTGATGAAATTCAACAAGTCGTTGTTCAGAATACCTGGGCCTTCGAGCGACGCGCCCAGAAGGCTCTCGGCGAACGTTCCAATCGTTGCGCCGGCAACGATCGGCAGGACCGCCGCGGTGGGGACCAACCCGACCGAGATCGCTACGCCCGCCAAGAGGCACGCCCCGGCGACGCCAGCGACGGTCCCTTCGAGCGAAACAGCCCCTGGCGTCCCAGGCGCCACTTCGCGGAAGGTTGGCACAATGTAGGCGTGCCGCCCCCATGCCTTGCCGATCTCGCTGGCGACTGTATCGCTGCCGCCGGCCGCGAGGGCCGTGACGAACGCCAGCAGCGCCGGGTCTCGCTCGTAGGTGAGGACAGAGAGCAGCGCTGCGACACCGGCGAGACCAGTATTGGCGATCGCGTTGCCAGCCCCCCGCCGTCCGCCGTGTTCCTCGGCGATTCCAAGAAGCGTCTTTCGCTGAAGTCCCAGTCGTGAACTGAGCGAGGCGGCGAGAAACGTTGCCGCCAGCAACATCCAGCCAGGCCATCCCGCCGTGACGACGATAACAGTTCCAATGCACGCCCCCGCGATCGCTCCCGCCGAAGTCACGGTTGAGGCGCGATAGCTGAGTCCGGCAACGACCGCGTTGACTGCTGCGGCAAGGGGAATCGCGTGCGCGGCGGTCGCCAGTGCGGCTCCTACCAGGTCCTCGCCGACGAGACTGAGCGACCAGAGGACGGCCGCTGCCGAAGCCGGCACGGAAACGTTGTCGTCGAGCTTGACCGGGATGGTCTCGACCAACGCCGCGACGAGCGCTGCAACAAAGGGTGCCGCGATCGAGAACCACGTGTCGGGCGCTGGTGTCACGTTCGGCCGGCACCACCAGGCGAGCATCGAGCCTGCCATACCTCCGAAGAAAAAGAGCGCGCCGGTACCGGCGAATGACTTCTCGCGGTTCCAGGGCACAGCGCCCCAGCCCAGCTGCCGTCCTGCGATGGTTGCCATCCCGTCGCCAACCGCCAGGATTCCCCACGCGGCAGCGGCGATGTCTAGGCGGTGGGGGAAAAGCAAAACGAGCAGGAGCACCGACAGCGGGTAGAGGACGATGCCGGAGCGGACGCCACGCCCGCGCTCACCCGGGCGATAGAGTTGCGCGGCGACTCGCGGCAGGACTGCCAGGTTGAAGACGAGCGCCGCAACTGCGAGCAGCGCGGCCTGCCACCATGGAACAAAGCGCAAGGACAGGGCGAAGCCGCCCATCAGGATATGGACGATCTGTCTGCCGTATTCGTCGTGCTGGCGCACAGCCATCAGGCACGAGCGACGGCAACACGCCGTCGCCAATATTCGAGAAGGTCCTTGAGCGTGTCTGCAATGGAAATCGTCGGGTGCCACCCAACGTCGGTGCCGATGCGCGAGGGATTGCCGAGCATCACGGGATTGTCCGATGGCCGCATCCGAGCCGGATCGCTCGCGACGCGGATATTCGTCCTGGCCAGCGCGAGCAACATCTCCAGCAGGTCGCCGATTCGGTACGCGTGTCCGCTGCAGACGTTGTAGGGCCGTCCCGCGATCCCGTTCTTGGCCATCATCCGATACGCGCGCACGGTGTCGCGCACATCGGTGAGATCCCGACTGGCGTCGAGATTGCCAACGCTCAGCAGCGGCGCCGAAAGTCCGGACTCGATCTCGGCGATCTGCCGCGCGAAGCTGGATGTCACAAACGCCGACGATTGCCCGGGGCCAGCATGATTGAACGGTCTCGCGAGAAAGACCGGGAAACGTGTGACCCGCGCGGCGAGCATTTCCTGGGCGAGCTTGCTCACGCCGTAGGGGCTTGACGGGCCGATCGGCGACTCTTCGTCAATGGCGGCCCGCGAGGCACGATAAATCGACGCCGACCCGATTACGACAACGCCTGCCGTCGGTGCGGCGAGTCGAACGGCTTCGAGGAGGTGGTGAGTCCCGACGGCGTTAACCTTGAGAGGCGTGACGGGATCGGCCCACGAGGTCCCGACGTCAGCGGCGCCCGCACAGTGATAGACAATCGACGGCTGCAGTGCCGCGATTGCGTCGCCGACCGCCTCGCGGTCGAGAAGATCGACCGCGGTCCATGCGATCTTCGGATTGCTGTGTCCTGCAGGTGCGCCACGCGGGTTCGCCCACGCGGCGACAGCGGGTTCGCTTGTCAGCAACTGATCGACGAGGTGACTGCCGGCGAAGCCTGTGGCGCCCGTGACGAGTGGAGGACCGGTCACGGGCTAATCTCAGCCCCGTCGTTCGTCGTACTGCGTCTTGTAGTACGCCTGGAAGGCAGCGTCACCTTCCTTGATCGGACGCCACCACCACTCGTTTTGCTGATACCACGACACGGTTTCTGCGAGTCCCTGTTCGAAAGCGATTCGCGGCTTCCAGCCGAGACCGTGCAGCTTGGCCGTGTCCACCGAGTATCGGCGATCGTGTCCAGGACGATCGGCCACTGGACGGATCAGCGACTCGGGCTTGCCGAGCAGTTGCAGGATGCGGCGCGTCAGGTCGACGTTCTTGACGTGGTTACCGCCGCCGACGTTGTAAACCTCTCCAGGCGTTCCGGCGTCGACGATCAGGTCGAGGGCCCGGCAATTGTCGGACACGTGCAGCCAATCGCGCACGTTCATGCCATCGCCGTAGAGCGGCACCTGTCGATCGTCCATCGCGTTGGTGATGAACAACGGGATGATCTTCTCGGGGAACTGGTTCGGCCCGTAATTGTTCGACGCACGAGTAATGACCACCGGCACCTGGTAGGTCGCCCAGTAGCTGTAGGCCAGCCGATCCGCGCCTGCTTTGCTGGCCGAGTAGGGATTGCGCGGCCGCAACTCGTCGGTTTCCCGGCTCGATCCTTCGGGGATGCTCCCGTAGACCTCGTCGGTCGAGATCTGAACGAACTTTCGTAGCCTGGGCGCTTCACGCGCCGCCTCGAGCAGGACGAACGTGCCGAACACGTCGGTGGTGATGAACTCGCCGGCGTTCATGATGGATCGATCGACGTGGGTTTCGGCCGCGAAGTGCACGACGACGTCGGACGCGGTGACGAGTGGACCGGCGACTGCAGGATCGGCGACGTCGCCTTTGACGAACTCATGCCGCGGGTGGTCCATGACGCTCTTCAGATTTTCCAGCCGTCCGGCGTAGGTCAGCTTGTCGAGCGTCGTGACCTTCCAGTCCGGGTGAACCGTCAGCGCATGACGGACGAAGTTGGACCCAATGAAACCGGCGCCCCCGGTGACCAGCACGTTCGTCATCGTTGAATCATCTCCCGGTTTGCCCGCCGAACGCGCCTAGAAAATTCGAAAACGTGCCGATGCCGGCGAGGGTGAACGACACGTTGAGGCGGCGATCCTGCGGCACCGCGAAGCCGGAGAACGCCGAAAAGTTGTACACCTGGTATTCCACACCGACGCCGCAGCACTGCGCGTTGTAGTACGTCAGGATGCGCTGCTGCAGGAAACTGTCGTTTCTCAGATCGTAGTTGAACGAGTAGGTCGCACCGATGGTGTTAGTCGTCGTGTGCCAGTTCGCTGACGCATTCAGGTAATGATTGGCAAGTGTCGGATTGTCGTAGCCCGGCAACCCTTCGATGAAGCGTTTCCGGCTCCACCCGGCCGACGCCTGCCACTTCGCGGTGTTGATGCTGCCGTTGCCGGCGAAGGTCTTCAGCGTCTTGAACGTCGGATCCCACTCGGTCCGGAAGTCGCCCTGCAGCCGTTCGGTGGGCGCCGCGCGTACCAGGAGGGCGAGCGCGGTGTACTTGCTCGGGGGCGTGGCGTTGTAGCTGCTGCTCTGATACTGCTGATCGTACTGTGCCGCGCGCGCGTCGGTGTAGTAGCTCTGGTTCAGCGCGACGTTGAGGACTTCACGTGACGACGTCCGCTTGGCGTAGAGGCGGTTGTTGAGACCGTAGCTGAATTCCCAGACGTTGCCGACAATGTAATCGGGCGACTCGAGTTGAACGATGCGATCGAAGACGTCAATGGCCGAGCGCCGGCGAATCGCGAACACCGGTTCGATGACGTGCTTGAGCTTCAATCCGTCAGTCTCGCCCGAGTTGAAGATCCGGCTGAAGACGGGTCCGGTCACCCGCGAATACAGGTCGAAGAACTGTCTGCCAATCGGCTCGTCCACCTGTCGGCCGTTGACCAGGCTCTCGGTCCAATAGGTGGCGCGCCAGCCGATGCTCGAGTTGATCGAGAGAAACGGCCAGCGCGTGAACGGGATGCGCAGCGTCGGCGTGAAATCGAGGCGGGTGAGCCCCTGATCCTGAATCGTGATCTCGTCACGAACCGTACTGCGGAGCAGCGTCGCGTATTCGCCGCCGGCGCCGAAATAGAATGGAGACTTGCCGAGGCGGCGCTCGGCCCGATTGAAATTGACGCGCGGCAGGCCGCCATAGGTCGTATAGGTGCCATCGGGATAGAAGACGTCGGTCCGGTCGAGCGTGCCGCTGAGAACGAATTGCGTCCAATTGCCGGTGACGTTGCCGCCGAAGCTGCGTGTGCTCCGCGTCGCGCGATAGACGTCCTGCTGGTATAGCTGATCGGGCGCGAGATCCGACACGTAGTCGGCGTTCGCGCGCGCCCGGATCCGGGAGCTGATCCCCTGCGTCATCCCGCCAGTGATCTGATAGCTGCGCCGCGAGCTGGTCGTGGATCCGGTGGCGGTTTCCACCGCCTTCTCATCGAGAAAAGACACCCGCGCGTTTCCCTGTGACCCGCCATTCACGATGTAGCGGTACTCGCCGCCCATCTGCTGACCGGCCTTGGTGAACCAGTCGTGGACGAACATGGCATCCTGGCTGCGCGAGATCGCCCAGAAGAACGCGTTGCTGAGCGACTGGCCTTTGACCGACGAGGCGCCGTATGTCGGAATGAGGAAGCCGGTCGACCGGTCATCGTCCTGGATCGGGTAGTAGAAGATCGGCAGATACATCACCGGCACGCCCTTGACCCGGAAGACCGAGTTCTTCAGGAGCGCATAGTCGTCGAGGTTGATCGTCGCATTACCCGAGACCACCTCCCAGCGTGGCGTGGGCTGCACGCATGTGCTGAACGCGCCGTCCACGATCCGGTATTTCTTGGGTCCGAGCTTGTGGATCTCGCGGCCGCGAAAGAGGGCATCGGCCTCCTGCGTGCCGAACATGCTGCGATCGACGCGGTCGCCGAGCGACGCCATGCCGTGCGCCGTGTAGAAGATGCCCGTCCGCGACTTTGTGTCGAACTCGACCCGCTCCGCCGTGATGAAGCTCGTCGGCGATCCGACCTTGACGTTGCCGGTCGCGACGATGCGGTGGCTGTCGGGATAGATCTCGGCAAAATCGGCGAAGAACTGGGTGTCGTCGCAGTCCACCTGGACCGGTACCGCGCCCTCGCCGGTCAGCACCATCACTCGTTCGACGCGGCCGGCGACGTCCTTCGACATGACGTCTTGCGTCTGGCCGGTCATTTCCGACACGCGACAGCCGGCAATCTCGCTTTGTGGCGTCTGGGCGCTCGCTCGCGAGACACCCGCCGTGGGCAACAGGCCGAGGGTGCCGAGAATGACGAGGCCGACGGTGAGGAGGCTACGGCGATACATGCCAGGGGTTGGAGCCATCAGCATGTCAGCAGGCGTTGCGCTGAGGCTCGAACGCGCGGAAAATCAACGAAGAATACCACGCAGCGGACCGATGAGAAAGATCGAACCGGCGGCAACGACTCTCTTCGCGTCCTGACATGCATGCGCCAGGGCCTCCGCCGGGTCCGAGATCGCGACGATGCGATCTGGCGCCGCGCGCAACCCCGCGCAAAGAGATGACGCGAGCGCGGCGAGTGCCTCGGCGGCCAGCGCGCGTGGACTGAGTGGTGTCGTACAGACGAGCACGGCGCAGCAGGGGAGGACTGCCGACAGCATCGCTGCGGCATCCTTGTCGCGCATCACGCCGAGGACGAGCGTCACCTCAGTCCATCCTGTTTCGCGGAGGTAGTCGGCCAGCGCCTGGGCACCGGCCGGGTTGTGCGCCGCGTCGAGCAGCACCTCGGCGCCACGCCACGTGACCCGTTCCAGGCGGCCAGGCCAACGGGCTTCGGCAAGTCCAGCGCGCATCGACAATGGATCGAGCCGCACGCCGAGGGAGGTGAGCTCGGCCATCAGGCCGAATGCCACCGCCGCGTTGGCAATCTGATGCCGTCCCCTCAACGCCAATTCGACATGTTCGAGCCGATACCCTCCGGCGCCGATCGTCACCATCGTCGCGCCGGAGTGAGCGGGCGCGTCAGCGCTGACGCGAACCTCTCTCGGGACGCTCACCAGTCGAGCGCCGCGCTCGCGACAGACCGCCTCAATCACCGCCTGCGCGCCGGGGGCCACCGGTCCGACGACGACCGGTATCCCCGGCTTGATGACGCCGGCCTTCTCTCGAGCGATCGATTCCAGGGTCTCTCCCAGGAGATCCTGGTGATCGAAATCGATCGAGGTGATGACGGCGGCCATCGGCATTAGGACGTTGGTGGCGTCGAGCCGGCCGCCCAACCCCACCTCGACGACCGCGATCTCGACCGATTGTCGCCGGAAGAGCTCGAAGGCAATCGCCGTCGCGCACTCGAAAAAGGTCGGAAGCGATTCGAGTCTGCCGTCGGCCACGAGCCGCTCGACCGCCGCCTGGACCGCCGCGGCCGCGTCTTCGAGGTCGGCCGTCGCTACCTCGCGCTCTCCGATCACGAAGCGTTCCTCGATCCGTTCGAGATGGGGAGAGGTGTACCGCGCCGTGCGATTCCCGGCGGCGTGAAGCGCCGCTGACGTCATGGCCGTCACCGAGCCCTTGCCGTTGGTGCCGGCGACGATGACCGACTGGAAGCTTCGCTCGGGATGGTCGAGCGCTGCGCAGATCCTCCGCATGTTCTCGAGACCGAACTTCATCCCGAGACGTTCGAGCGAAAAGAGGAAGCTGAGAGGCAAATCGGTTCGAGCCACGGATAACACGGTGCCGCGCTGGTGGGCGGGGTCTAGGGTGTGGACGCGTTCTGGCTAGCGGGCGCCGGCTCGCTGATTCGCGGAGGCGCGCCAAAGCGCAGGACGCGGGTGATCATGTCCTTCATCTCGCGCCGATCGACGACGGCGTCGAGCATGCCGTGCTCGAGTAGAAACTCGCTGCGCTGAAAGCCCTCGGGAAGCGTCTGACGAATCGTCTGCTCGATGACCCGCGGTCCCGCGAAGCCGATGAGCGCCTTCGGCTCCGCGATGTTGACGTCGCCAAGCATCGCGAAGCTGGCAGTCACGCCGCCGGTCGTCGGATCGGTGAGGACCGAGATGTAAGGAAGCCTGGCGCGATCGAGCCGGGCCAGCCCGGCGCTGATCTTCGCCATCTGCATCAGCGACAACGCCCCTTCCATCATCCGCGCCCCGCCAGAGCACGAAACGATGATGACCGGCAGACGCCCGGCGATCGCTCGTTCGATCGCCCGCGTGATCTTCTCGCCGACGACCACGCCCATGCTGCCGCCGATGAACGAATATTCCATCGCGGCGACGACGGTCTCGATGCCGTTGATTCGTCCGGTCGCGGTGATGACCGCGTCGTTGAGGCCAGTTGCGGCGATGCTGGCGTCGAGGCGTTTGTGATACGGCTTGGTATCGCTGAACTTGAGCGGGTCGGTCGATGTGAGGCCGTGGTCGAATTCCTGCCACTCGCCGTCGTAGAGCGACCGCAATCGTTCAGCGGCGCTCAGCCGGAAGTGATGGCTGCACTTGGTGCAGACACTCAGGCTGGCTGCGAGGTCCTTGTTGTAGATGACCTGCCCGCAGGAGGGGCACTTGACCCAGAGCCCTTCGGGGACCCGGCTCTGCTTGTCGGGCGGCTCAATGGGCTTGCGCTGCTTCTTGAACCAAGCCATTCAGGGAAGATTACCATGGGCAATTCTGAATGCTGAATGCTGAATGCTGAAGTGAATTTCAAAATTCGGAAGTTCAGCATTGAATTCTGAACTTCACAATTCGGCATTCACTTCAGCATTCAGCACTCAGCATTCAGCATTGCCGAGGAACATAGTATCGCGTCCCTCGCCCCATCCCGCGTATCTGACGCTCAATGTCGGCCACCGCTTCCTCGCTCCAGGTCAAGTCGTACCTCGACGTCTCGATCACGAGGAGCGGCGAGGCGGCGTAGTGGAAGAAAAAATGGTTGTAGGCCTCGTTCAACTCGCGAACGTAGCGATCCTCCGGGATCGGCGGGTCGCCTTCGGCGCGGGGCCGTTCGCGGAGCCGGCGCCGCAGGACGTCGGTCGGGGCTTGCAGATAGATGACCAGATCGGGGGCGAGCAGATCCGGGACCAGGAGCTCGTAGAGCCGCTGGTAGATGAACAGCTCGTTGTCGTCGAGGTTCAGGTACGCGTAGACCTTGTCGCGCTCGAAGAGGTAATCGCAGATCGTCAGCTGGCTGAAGAGATCACGCTGGCGCAACGACATCTGCTGCCGATGCCGCGCCAGCGTGTAAAAAAGCTGCGTCTGGAATCCCGCGCCCGGGCGCTCGGCATAGAAATCGGCGAGAAAGGGATTGTCGGTCTCGTCGAGCACGACCGTCGCATCGAGCCGCCCGCCAAGCAGATCGGCCAGGGCCGATTTGCCGACCCCCAGCGGACCTTCGATGGCGATGTACCGGAAGTCCAAGGTGCAGCGAGTATAGCAGCCCGAAACCTCCGCTCCGACGCGAGGGCGGGCCTTGCGGTACCATTGGCGCGTGCGGATCGATCGCATCGAACTGCGTCTGCTGCGCCTGCCGCTCGTGCGGTTTTTCGAGACGAGCTTCGGTCGTGTGCACGACCGAGAATTCCTGGTGGTGACCGTCGATGACGATGGCGCATCGGGCGTAGGCGAGTGCGTGGCCGACGCCAGCCCGTTCTACAGCGCCGAGACGACCAGGACCGCGTGGCACATCATCACCGAGTTTCTCGCCCCTCTGGTGCTGGGCCGGTCGTTCGATCATCCGCGCGAGATCTTCGGCGCCCTCGCCGTCGTTCGCGGCCACCAGATGGCCAAAGCGGCTGTCGAAATGGCCGCCTGGGACCTCGCCGCTCGCCAGCGAGGGGTCAGCCTGTCGGCGCTGCTCGGCGGCGCGGACCGGGCATCGATCGACTCCGGTGTCTCGATCGGGATCCAGGATTCGCTCGACGAGCTCGTCGAGCGCGTCGCGATCGAACGCGCCGCCGGCTATCGCCGTGTCAAAATCAAGATCAAGCCAGGGTGGGATGTGCAGGCGGTCGAACGGGTGCGCACCGAGTTCGGTGACATCCCGCTGATGGTCGACGCCAACGCCGCCTATACGATCGCGGACGCGCCGTGGCTTGCCGAGCTCGATCGGTTCGACCTGACGATGATCGAACAGCCGTTGGACTACGACGACATCCGCGACCACGCGCGCCTGCAGCGCGATCTCGACACGGCGATTTGCCTCGATGAGTCGATCACTTCCGTGCGGGCGGCGGCAGAGGCGATCGAGCTCGGTGCCTGCCGAGTGATCAACATCAAGCCGGGCCGGGTCGGCGGCCATGCCGAGGCGCGCCGCCTGCACGATCTGGCAGCGGCGCACGGCATACCCGTCTGGCATGGCGGCATGCTCGAAAGCGGGATCGGACGCGCCCACAACATTCATTTGTCGACGCTGCCGAATTTCTCGCTCCCCGGCGACATTGCGGCCAGTCGCCGCTACTACGCCCCTGACCTCATCGACCCGGAAATCGAGGTGCGGGCCGATGGAACGATCGCCGTGCCTGACGGGCCCGGGATCGGTGTTCATATCGTGGCTGACCGCGTCGCGGCAGCCACCAAAGAAAAGATGGAGTTGCGCGTTTGACGACCGCCGTTCGCAGGAGAAGGCCCACTGAGGAGACGGCAGCGAGGCCCACCGCGATCGCCGCGGCGTTTCTCCTCGTGCTCTCGGCATGTGTCAGTACGCCGGCGCCCAAATTGCCTGAGGCCCCGCAGGTCCCGGAGGCTCAGAAGCAGGCGTGGATCCTCCGGCTCGAAAACGAGCGCCTGTTGCGCTTCGATCTTCCGACGCCTCCAGCTCCGGCGCCACCGCCCGTGAAAGGGAAGAAGCCGGTGCCGATCGCCGTCCCGCCGCCGCCGTCATCGTCGCCGGACCTGGCGGTGCTCGTGCGCGACCGCGACGCCCGGGTCCGCCGCCGGGCGGCACTCGCGCTCGGGCGAGTCAAGTCCACGGCTGGCGTTCCGCTGCTCGTCGCCGCGCTGCCGGACACCGACCCAGACGTGCGCGCGATGGCGGCGTTCGCGCTCGGGCTCGTTGGCGACGCTTCGGCCGAGTCCGCGCTCGTTCCACTCCTGACCGACACGTCGCCTCACGTGCGCGGGCGCGCCGCGGAGGCGCTCGGACTCATCGGCGCCAAGGGTTCCGCTCCGGCAATCGGGCAGATGGTGGCTGAGTACGCAACCAGCGCCCCTGTGGCGGCCATGCAGCCAGACGATGAAGCGGCCCCCGTGGCCCCGGAGGCGGAGGCATTCAAGCTGGGACTCTTCGCGCTGGTCCGGCTCAAGGCGTACGAGCCGATGGCCGCGGCGGTGCTGGCTAACGGTCAGGCGGTGACCGCCTGGTGGCCAGTGGCATACGCCCTGCGGCGCGTCGAAGATCCGCGAGCCGCTCCTGCGCTCCTTCAGCTGCTGAATAGCAAAGGCCAGTACACGAGGGCCTTCGCCGCCCGTGGGCTTGGCCCGCTCAAGGACGCTTCTGCCATCAAGCCCCTGCTGGCGCTGATCGACCCGGCAGCGAAGGCCGGACTCGAACCAACAGTCGCTGCGATTCGATCGTTGGCCGAACTGGGCGCGACCGACGCGGGCGCGGCGCTATCGCGTCTGGCGAGTGCCGCGACGACCCATCCCAACGTCAGGCTGGAAGCCGTCGCCGCCCTCGGGGCGCTTCGAGCCGCGGCCGGGTTGGCGACCGTTCAGGACCTCTTGACCGATGACTGGCCCGAGATGCGGGCCGCGGCGATCCGTGCGGCCGCCGCGATTGATCAGGACAGCTTCACTCTCGTCGTCGCGGGCATGGAACCCGACCGACACTGGCGGGTCCGAGCCGCCCTGGCCGAGACGCTCGGTGGCTTCCCCGCGGATCTCGCCACCGAGCGGGTCCGTTTGATGCTGCAGGATGAGGACAAGCGGGTGATTGCGCCGGCCCTCTCCTCGCTCGCGCGGCTGAAGGCGAGCGACATCGGCACCATCCTCGTGCAGCGGCTCGACGATCCGGATTTCGTCGTCCGGGCGACTGCGGCGCGAGAGATTGGGCGCCTGAAGGTGCCTGGCGGGGCCGAGGCACTTCGGCAGGCCTTCAAGACGGCGCAGTCAGACTCGGCGTATGCGGCGCGAACGGCGGCGCTCGACGCGCTTGCCACCTACGGTGCGACAGAAGCGGCGTCGACGCTTGCACAGGCGCTGGAGGACAAGGATTGGGCGGTGCGGCTCCGTGCGGCTGACCTCCTCGCCAAACTCGAGCCCGCCAACACCGCGGCGGCGACGATCGCGCCGGCGCCGGGACAGCCGCTCGCGCCGTATGACGATCCGAAGCTCCTCGCCCCGGCGACCTCGCCACACGTCTTCATCGAAACCGCCTTCGGGACCATCGAGTTCGAACTGGCCGTGCTCGACGCGCCGCAGACGTCGCGCAACTTCATCGAGCTGGCGCGCAAGGGGTTCTTCAACGGCCTCGAAGTGCATCGGGTGGTCGCCAACTTCGTGCTCCAGGACGGAGATCCTCGAGGAGATGGGGAAGGCGGTCCAGGCTATACCATCCGCGACGAGGTCAACGAGCGGCCGTACCTTCGCGGGACCGTCGGCATGGCCCTCGACGAGTGGCGCGACACGGGCGGCAGCCAGTTCTTCATTACGCATTCTCCGCAACCGCACCTCGACGGCAAGTACACCGCGTTCGGGCACGTCGTCAATGGCATGGATATCGTCGACCGGATCAAGCCAGGCGACGTGATTCAGCGGATTCGCGTGTGGGATGGGACGGACTGGCTGTCTTCGAAATGACCGGGTGAGGAATCGAATTGAACGGGTGAGGCGGTCGAGGTTTGTACGGTGCACCGTGCAGAGCACGGTGCACCGTCAATCAGCGGGTGCGAGGGCTACCGCTTCTTGCCGCCCTTCTTCTTCGCGCCCTTGGCTGCTTTCTTCGCCATTGTGGTTATCCCCCCTTTCACTCGTGGGATTCTGCCCGCGAGGGGCTGTCCACTGCATTGCAGCGCCGCGGCCATCCGGCGCGCCGGCCTGCTTCTGTCAGCACCCCGTCGCTTCTTTGCAATAACTTCCGCGTCGCGGAAGGTGTGCACCAAAAAATAGGGGGTGTCACGCGTGACACCCCCGGACCGGTAGGCGGCCAGGTCTAGCGCTTCTTTCCGCCCTTTTTCTTGCCGCCCTTCGCAGTCTTCTTCGCCATTATTCCTCCTTGGAATGTGGCAGCTCAGCTTCGTTACCGGGTCACCATCGTTACAACAGGTGGGCTGAGCGGTCCACCCTCATACAAGATGTAGATTATGGATGAGAAAAATTCACTGTCAAGCATAAAGTGCACGAAAAGTCAAAAACCTGCACTCCATATTTCTTGTCGGCTCGAGATCGACCGCGCATTAGCAGTCAGCGATCACGATCGCGGCGCGTGAATCACCGATCGGTGATCGAGCGAGCATCGCGCGTGAGGGTCATGTTGACCTGAGCCCGTCGCCTCGCTCACTTCCGCTCTCTTCCCGCTCAATCACTCACTTCAGCAACCGGGCCAGCGCACGTGCCGCGACGCGCTGCGTGTCGTCGCCGGCGCCGAAGAGCATCGCGGCGACGCGATAGGAGGCGACGGCCTCGTCGATCCGGCCGGCGCGCTCGTGGATGCGGGCGGCCTCCAGGTAGGCCTCTCCGACGATCGGCGCCGGCGCCAGCCGCGCGTCCCGGATCGTCAGCTCGAACTGCGTCAACGCGCCGCGGTCGTCGCGACGGGCCTGCAGCGTCCGGCCGTAGCGATAGCGGGCCACCGGCTCCCGCGGATTCAGGTCAATCGCGCGTTCGAGCGACGTCGCCGCGGCCACAACATCCTTCTGCTCGAGCTCACGCCAGCCCTTGAGGGAGAGGCGGAACGCGTCTCCGTGCTGCGGGTTCGGCGTCTTGCGGAGCCGCTCGGCGGCGTGCCGACGGATGCTGAATGGATCGTGCGTTGGCGCCAGGCGCGAGGCGCTGTGGTAGGCCGCTGTGGCGTTGGCTCGTTCGTTGAGGCGGTCATGAGCCTCACCGAGCCGGAGGTACGCCAGCGCGAGCGACGCGTACGGCGCGAGCGGTTCCAGCTCGATGACCCGCTCGAGGTGGTAGATGGCTTCATCGGTCAGCGCGAGCGCGTCGAGATGACGCGCGAGACCCAGCCGCGCACGCACCTCGGCCAGGTCGGCGGCGTTTACACGATCCGCCCTCGCCTCGGCGAGGAGGACGCGCCAGCTGTCGAGGCTGGCCATGACGTCATGCTGGTAGACGTCCTGAATCTCAGCGATCTGGGTCAGGAAGAGCGGGTTGCTTGAATACCGCTTTCGCAGATCGCGCAGAAGATCGAGC
This sequence comes from uncultured Acidobacteriota bacterium, assembly GCA_963773005.1. Classification (GTDB taxonomy): domain Bacteria; phylum Acidobacteriota; class Vicinamibacteria; order Vicinamibacterales; family 2-12-FULL-66-21; genus DATBJJ01. Next base: position 830,635 of record CAVYZR010000001.1, on the reverse strand, counting down.
GCGCGTTCGGTTTGGTTCTCGTACCAGAGATAGATGATGTGAAGCTGGTAGTCCGCCTCGCCCTGGAGCAGCCGACCCTCGGCGCGGGCCCGGAGCATCTCCGCGAGTCCTTCACGACGGTCGCCGCCGGGCAGCAGGAGGAGAAACCTGATGACTTTCGCCGCCGTCGGCGCGACGTCGGCATAGTAGCGATACATGCCAATCCCGAAGTAGGCGTCGTCGAACCCGGGATCGAGCGTCAGGGCGTGTTCGAGTGCATCCTTAATTCGCTTGCCGTCGCGGGCCGCTGCCAGGCGCTCTTCACGCAGCACGCGCCACTGGACGCGCGCGGCGTACGCTCCGCCGAGGTAGAACCATGCTTCGGCATCATCAGGCGCGCGAACCGTCCAGGCTTCGGTCGTGCGGATGGCGCGTTCGACGGACGTCGAGAACTCGTCGTCGAGGGAGCGGCTGTCGGGATCGAGCTGGATGCGCCACCAGAGCGCCGTCGAGTCGAGCACGTGACAGGCCTCGATGGGAGCCGGCCCGCAGGCGCGACGGAGTTCGGCCTCGAGCTCGCCGAATCGCGCATCGAGGATGAGGTTGTAGGCGCGGATGAGCCCAGCCTCGCCGCGGACGATCGGGGCCGGCGCTTCCTGTGTGGGCCGCGAGGCGGGCCGGATCTGCGTGGTGGCCGCGGCCAGCAGCGCGACCAGGAGCCAGGGCAGGCCCGAGAGGCTCATGGGAGGCTGGTGCGCAGTAGTTGCTTGGCGGCGTGACGTTCCAGGGCGAGATCGATCAGGCGATCGATGAGCGCGGGGTAGCTGAGGCCGGAGGCCTCCCACATCTTCGAATACATGCTGATCGTCGTGAAGCCGGGAATGGTATTGACTTCGTTCAGGATGACGGTGCCGCTCTCTCCTGACAGCAGAAAGTCGACGCGCGCCATCCCCGCGCAGTCGATCGCCTGGAACGCGGCAATCGACAGCCGCTGAATCTCGTCGACGACGGCTGGCGGCAGGTCAGCGGGAATGACGGTCCTCGACGCCTCGTCGAGGTACTTGGCTTCGTAGTCGTAGAACTCGCGGGACGGGATGACCTCCCCCGGCACCGAGGTCTTCGGGTCGTCGTTGCCCAGCACCGCGCACTCGATCTCACGGGCCGCGGGCACCGCCGCCTCGACGACGATCTTGCGGTCGAAGGAGCCGGCGAGATCCATCGCCTCACGCAGCCCGTCGGCGTCCTTGGCTTTCGAAATGCCCACGCTGGATCCGAGATTGGCCGGCTTGACGAACATCGGGAAGCGCAGCCCGCGCTCGAGCTCTGCGGCGATCTCGCTGGGCCGCAGCTCCCAGTCGCGCCGCAGGACGACGCGATAGTCGCAGACCGGGAGGCCGCGCGCCGAGAAGAGGACCTTCATCAGGGCCTTGTCCATGCCGAGCGCCGATGCCGCGACGCCGGCGCCGACGTAGGCAACGTTGGCGAGTTCGAGCAGGCCCTGAATCGTGCCGTCTTCGCCATACGGCCCGTGGAGCACCGGGAAGATCACATCGAGGTGGAGCCCGGTGACCGAAGCCTCGGTCGGCTCCGGCGACGCCGCCGGGGCACGCTTGATCGACAGAATGGTCTCTTCGCTCGGACGCGAGACGAGATGAACCTCGCGGCCGCTGCGAATCTGACGCGCGGCCTCGACTCGCGACTGTTCGATGACTTCGGCCGCCGACGTCGCGCTCGGCGGCTTGTCGGCGAGCGCCCATCGCCCGTCTTTTTCGATGCGAATCGCGACAGGCTCATAGCGATGGCGATCGAGATTGGCAAAGACGGCCGCCGCAGAGGCGAGAGAGACTTCGTGTTCCCCCGATCGCCCGCCGTAGAGCACACCGACCCGCATTCGTTTCATTAGGAGACAAGGATAGCAGGAGACCCACCCCCCTCGAAGTATTCTGAAGGGCGTGTCAGATGCCGGGTTCGCGTTTCATGTCCTCGCTCGTGACGGCGCGGCCCGGCGTGGAGAGCTGCGCACGCGCCATGGTGTCGTGCAGACACCGGCGTTCATGCCCGTGGGCACGCAAGGCGCGGTCAAAGGTGTCACGCACCGCGATCTGAGCGACCTTGGCGGCGGGCTCGGCGCCGAGATCATTCTCGGCAATACCTACCACCTTTATCTGCGGCCGGGCGACGCGCTCATCGCGCGCGCCGGCGGCCTTCATCGCTTCATCGGATGGACGGGGCCGATCCTGACCGACAGTGGCGGCTACCAGGTGTTCAGCCTCGCCGAGCGGCGGCGCATTGCCGAGGATGGCGCCGAGTTCCGATCGCATCTCGACGGCTCGTTGCACCTGCTGACGCCTGAGCGCGCGACCGACATTCAAGCGCAACTCGGGTCCGACATCGCCATGGTGCTCGACGAGTGTATTGCCTCGCCCGCGTCCGAGGAGGCGGCTCGCGAAGCAATGGAGCGGTCGGTCCGCTGGGCCAGCCGCGCCCGGGCGCGGTGGCGCCTGATCAGGGACGACCCCGCCGCACTGACAGATGTGGTGGCGATCAATCCAGGCCAGGTCCAGTTCGGCATCATCCAGGGGGGCGTCCATCACGGCCTGCGGACCGAGAGCGTTCAGGCGACAGTCGCGCTCGGCTTCGAGGCCTACGCCATCGGCGGCCTCAGCGTCGGAGAGACCCCGGAGGTCACCTACGACGTCGTCGCCCATACGGCCCCGCAGCTCCCGGCCGATCGCCCCCGATATCTGATGGGAAGCGGCATGCCGGATGATCTCGTCGAGTGCGTGGCCCGCGGCGTGGACCTGTTTGACTGCGTCCTGCCGACGCGCAACGCGCGCAACGGTCAGCTGCTCACGCGGCGCGGCCCGATCTCGATCAAGAATGCGAGGTACGCCGAGGACGCCAGTCCCCCTGATCCTGACTGTGCGTGTTACACCTGCCGGACCTTTTCCCGTGCGTATTTACGGCATCTCTATGTCGCCGGAGAGATGGCTGCGGCCACCTTGAACACCGTCCACAACCTCTACTTTTACCTTGACACTATGCGGTCGATTAGGGAGGCTATAATGTTAGGCACGTTTGAAAGGCTCCGCTCGGAGTTCCATCAAACCTTCTCCCGCCGATCACAACTGAATGCGTGAAGATTTGAATCAGACACTCGTGTTCGCAATGGGTAGTACGGGCCAGGAGCCTGTCTGGCTGAACTTCGTCCCCTTTGCGATGGTTCTGGCAATCCTGTACTTCATGATCCTCATGCCGATGAAGAAGCAGCGGAGGAAGGTGCAGGACTTTCAAACGGGGCTCAAGGTCGGCGACAAGGTCGTCACCACCGGTGGCATCTACGGCCTCATCACGCGCGTCAACGACAACTCCGTCCAGCTCCAGATTGCCGACAACCCCAAGGTCCGGATCGAGATGGCCCGGGCGGCGGTCGGCGGCTATCAGGGCCAGGAGCCGGTCGTACAGGAATCCGGAAACGTTTGATCCATGGCTGCATACAAAAATCTCCGCTGGAAGACCCTCATCATTGTCGCGGTCGTCATCCTTTTCGCGGCGGTCGGAGTCTATCCACTCGTCGCGCCGCGTTTGGGACTCCCGACGCCGGCCTGGCTGATGGCCAAGCAACTTAAACTCGGCCTCGATCTCAAGGGCGGCGTCCACCTCGTGATGCGCGTCAACCGCGACGACGCCTTGCGGATCACGAGTGAACGGACCGGCGAGCAGCTGCGCGAGGCGCTGACGACCGCGGGCGTCTCGGTCGGAACCATCAACGTCACGTCGCCGACGTCGTTCCGGATTGAAGGCGTGCCGCAGGACAAAGACGTCGAGTTCCGTCGCATCGCCGAAGAACAGACGGCCACGAACTACGAACGGTCGTCGGGCGTCGGCGGCGCCTACGATTTCACGATGCGCCCGAATATTGCCCGCGGCCTGCGCGAACAGACGATGATCCAGGCTCAGGACACCATCGATCGCCGCGTGAACGAGTTCGGCGTCACCGAACCCAACATCGCGACGCACGGCGACGACGGCGATCAGCTGCTGGTGCAGCTGCCCGGCGTCACCGACGTGGCGCGGGCCAAGAACCTCATCCAGTCGCCAGCCCTCCTCGAAATCAAGCTCGTCGAAGGCGGCCCGGCGCCGAACCGTGAGGCGCTCCTGCAGGCTCACAACGGCCAGGTGCCGTCCGACATGGAAGTGGTGACGGGCGCCTCTGACTCGACCACTGGCGACGGTTCGACCTCGTACTATCTTGTCCGGAAGGTCGCGGCCGTGACCGGCAGCGACCTGCGCACGGCCAGCGTCGGTCTCGACGAGAACAGCCGGCCCGCGGTCATGTTCTCGCTCAAGCCCGACGGCGCGCGAAAGTTCGGCCAGGTCACAGGGTCGAACGTGGGACGGTACCTCGCCATCGTGCTCGACGACCGGGTGCAGTCCTACGCGCGGATTGAGTCGCGGATCAGCGCCGAAGGGCGAATCGCCGGCGGCTTCAACCAGGAGGAGGCAGCAGACCTCGCGCTGAAGCTGCGCTCAGGCGCGCTGCCGGCCTCGATGACCTACCTCGAGGAGCGCGTGATCGGTCCGACGCTTGGCGCCGATTCGATCCGCGCCGGCGTGAGCGCGGCGCTCGCCGGCCTCGTCCTGGTCGTGCTCTTCATGCTCGCCTTCTACAAGTTGTCAGGCGTCAACGCGATTCTCGCGATGATCGTCAACCTGATCATCCTGCTCGGCATGATGGCCTACTTCGGCGCGGCGATGTCGCTGCCGGGCATCGCCGGCTTCATCCTGACGATGGGGATGGGCGTCGACTCGAACGTGCTGATATTCGAGCGCATCAAGGAGGAGCTGGCAGCGAACCGCGGTGCCCGGGCCGCCGTGTCGGCGAGCTTCGACCGCGTCTTCTGGACACTGTTCGACACGCACGTCACGTCGCTCATTGCAGCGGCCTTCCTGTTCCAGTTCGGCACCGGCCCTATCCGCGGATTTGCGACGACGCTGTTCGTCGGTTTGATCAGCAACCTCTTCACGTCGATTTTCGTGTCACGGACGCTGTTCGAGTTCGTCCTGTCGCGCCGGCCGGCCAACGCGCAAGCCCTCAGCATTTAGGTGATCATGCAGATTTTCAAGTCAGCAAATTATGACTTCGTGAAGTGGCGCTGGCACGCCCTCGCGCTGTCCCTGGCGGTGATCCTGGCCGGCGCCGCGACCATCTGGACTCGCGGCCTCCCGCTCGGCGTCGACTTCGCCGGCGGCAGCATCGTCATCGTCAAGTTCCAGCAGGCCACGCCGATCGAGCGGGTCCGGGCCGCGGTGTCGGCGATGCCCAATGGGGCCGGCAACGACGCCGTCGTGCAGGATTATGGAGAGTCGGGTCAGCACATGATGCTGGTGCGGGTGGCCCAGACCGCCGCACAGAGCTCGGAGAATCTCAGTCGGGATGCCGATGCGGTCGTGGCGGCGCTCCAGCAGGCGAAGATCGGTTCATTCGACGTCATTGGCAGGGAAATCGTCGGGCCGGTCGTCGGCCAGCAGCTCAAACGGCAGGGCACGCTGGCGACGGTGTTTGCGCTCGCCGGCATCCTGGCCTACATCGCGTTTCGCTTTCAGATCAGCTTTGCCGTCGGCGCGGTCGCCGCGACCCTCCACGATCTGCTCGTGACGCTGGCGTTCCTGGCCTTCTTCCGCTACGACATGACGCTCAACGTGATCGCGGGCCTCCTGACGATCACCGGCTATTCGGTCAACGACACGATCGTCGTCTTCGACCGCGTGCGCGAGAACATGCGCGGCATGCGCCGCGACAACCTGGCGCACATCGTCAACGTCGCCGTCAACCAGACGCTCGGCCGGACGGTGATCACCGCCGGCGCGACGCTGCTGAGCGTCGTCGCGCTGTACTTGTTCGGCGGAGATGTCCTCAAGGGCTTCGCCTTCACGATGCTCGTGGGCATCATCAGCGGCACCTACTCAACGGTCTTCATCGCCGCGGCGATCGCGATCATGTGGCAGGGGCGGAAACCGATTAAGGGACAGGTCGCCGCAACGCCCGAGAGCCGCAAGCCGGGCCGTCGCCGTGACCCCCGCCTCGTTCCGTGAGTGCGGCAGCCGCGGTTGTCCTGGGGATTCTCCAGGGCCTTACTGAGTTCCTGCCGGTTTCGAGCTCGGCCCATCTGATACTGGCGCGCGCGTTCTTCGGGTGGGACGTGCCCGCCGACTTCGGCCTGGCGTTCGACGTGGCTCTGCACATCGGCACGCTGGCCGCCATCCTGACGTTCTTCCGGCGCGAGCTCGCCTCGATGGTCGCCGCACTTCCGTCGGTGCTGTCGCCGGGCGCTGATCCGTCGGCCAGGCTCGCGCAGCGGATCGCGATCGGAACGGTGCCAGTCGTCGTGGTGGGCCTCCTCTTCAACGACTTCATCGAGGAGACGCTGAGAACCCCACGCGTGGCGGCGTGGGCGCTCGCTCTCGGCGCGGTCGTGATGTTCGCCGCCGAGAGGCTGGGACCCCGACAGCGCACGGAGGAGTCGCTGACCTGGTTCGAGGCCGCGTTGATTGGCTGCGCGCAGGCCTGCGCGCTCGTGCCAGGCGTCTCGCGTTCCGGGGCGACCATCAGCCTCGGCATGTTCATGGGCTTTCGGCGGGACGCGGCGGCGCGGTTCACGTTCCTCCTGGCGATTCCGGCGACAGTCGCGGCGGCCGCGAAGGAGTCGCTGGAACTCGGCCGGATGGGCGTGTCGGCCGGCAACGCCCAACTGATGGTCATCGGTGTGCTCATCTCGGGGATCGTCGGCTACCTCACGATCAAGTATTTCCTGCGCTTCCTGGCCGGTCATCGGCTGGACGTTTTCGCGTACTATCGCTGGGCGCTCGCAGCGGTGACGGCGGTGTGGCTATTCTCTCGGTAACTACCGACTGACGACTGCCGACTGAAGACTGATTCATGTTTGCCGTTCTCCGGCGCAATTTCATCGCAGGCTTCTTCGTGACCGTGCCGCTGGTTATCAGCGTCGGGGCACTCCTGTGGATCTTCCGGCTGATCGATGGACTGGTGAGGCCGGTCTACGAGGCGTGGCTGCCGTTTCCCGTGCCCGGCCTTGGCATCCTGACGACCGCGCTGGTAGTGCTGCTGGTCGGAACAATCGCGACCAATGTGATCGGGAAGCGTCTCCTGCAACGCGCCGAGAGCTACTTGACCCGCGTACCCGTCTTCCGCACGATCTATGCGCCGGTCAAGCAGCTGGTCGTCGCTTTTTCACCGGACAATGAATACGGGTTCAAGCGCGTGGCGCTCGTCGAGGATGCCGCGCGCGGTTTCACGCTCGGATTCCTGACCAAGGAGTTCACCGTCGATCGCGGTCAGGGAAGCGAGACGTTGCTGGCAATCTACGTCCCGACCAATCATCTCTATCTCGGGGACGTGATCATTTGCGCCAGCGACAAAGTGACGTATCCCGACATCACGGTGGAGCAGGGCATCCGGATTTTTCTCACGGGCGGGATGGCGCTCCCCGGCCGACTGCGGCTTCATCCCGGGGAGAAGGCCCTTCATTCCGGCGATCAAGAATCGACGAGCGGCCCGGCGGCAGGCTCGCCAAGCCAGCGGCGATAGGCACGGCAGCGAGGACCTGAAGTCTGCCGGGGACCAGACAACAAGCGATACGCGGTGTTCGGCGACCTGTAGAAAGGGCGCCAGAGTTGTGTGGTACGATGCGTGCTTTTCGGCCGGCGGTCCACCCCCTTTTCATGGCCCCTGGAACGCCTGAACTCATAGCCAATTGAGACCCGCTGATGGCGCAGGCCTCAATTGAGAAGACGACAACAAAGAAGAGGAGATCAATGTTCGACATGTTGTGCTCACGGCAGGTGCGCCTTGGCGCGGTCATTGGCGCGCTGCTGCTCGGTGTGTGCGCGGCTGCGCCGTCGGCGCTGCAGCCTGCCGCCGCGCCGGCCGTCTCGGTCTCACAGGAAGCACCGCGTCACGCGGGCGGTGAGGCGAATCTGATCCTGCCGGATCTCGGGACCGTGGAGTTCCACGGCATCAATGCGCGCACGCTGCTGATGTCGGGCCTGATCGTGTGCATGGGCGGACTCGCGTTCGGCCTCGTCATCTTCACCCGGCTCAAGAACCTGCCGGTGCACAAGTCGATGCGGGACATCTCCGAGCTTATTTACGAGACCTGCAAGACGTATCTCATCACGCAGGGCAAGTTCATCCTTCTTCTCGAGCTCTTCATCGGCGCGATCATGGTGATCTACTTCGGCGTGCTCCAGCACATGGACGCGCTGAAGGTCGCGATCATTCTGCTCTTCAGCCTCATCGGCATCGCTGGCAGCTACGGCGTGGCGTGGTTCGGGATCCGCGTCAATACGTTCGCCAACTCTCGCGCCGCGTTCGCCGGCCTGCGCGGCCTGCCGTTTCCGATCTACGCCATCCCGCTCAGCGCCGGGATGAGTATCGGCATGCTGCTCATCAGCGTCGAGCTGCTGCTGATGCTCTGCATCCTGCTCTTCATTCCGGGCGACTACGCCGGGCCGTGCTTCATCGGTTTCGCGATTGGCGAGTCGCTCGGCGCCTCCGTGCTCAGAATCGCCGGCGGCATCTTCACCAAGATCGCCGATATCGGCTCTGACCTGATGAAGATCGTCTTCAACATCAAGGAAGACGATGTCAGGAATCCCGGCGTCATCGCGGATTGCACGGGCGACAACGCGGGTGACTCGGTCGGGCCGAGCGCCGACGGCTTCGAGACTTACGGCGTCACGGGTGTGGCGCTCATCTCGTTCATCCTGGTCGCGGTGACCGCGGCGACGATCCAGGTGCAGCTGCTCGTCTGGATCTTCGTGATGCGCGTCGTCATGATCATCGCGAGCGGGGCGTCGTACCTGCTCAATGACGTGTGGGCGAAAGCGAGCTTCGGCGATGCCAAGACGATGAATTTCGAGGTGCCGCTGACGCGACTGGTCTGGCTGACCTCGATTGTGTCGGTCATCCTCACCTACGCCGCCTCGTACTGGCTCATCCCGAACCTCGGCGGAAACCCCAATCTCTGGTGGCAACTCTCCACCGTCATCACCTGCGGCACGCTCGCCGGGGCGATCATTCCCGAGCTCGTCAAGGTCTTCACGTCCACCGAGTCCAGCCACGTCAGGGAAGTGGTGACGTCTTCGCGAGAGGGGGGCGCGTCGCTCAACATTCTGTCGGGCTTCGTGGCGGGGAATTTCAGCGCCTACTGGCTCGGCGCGAGCATCGTCGCGCTGATGTCGATTGCCTACGGCGTCAGCACCTACGATCTTCAGAGCAGCAACCTGATGATCGCGCCCGCGGTCTTCGCCTTCGGCCTGGTCGCGTTCGGGTTCCTGGGCATGGGACCGGTCACAATCGCGGTCGACTCCTATGGCCCGGTGACCGACAACGCCCAGTCGGTCTTCGAACTCTCGACAATCGAGTCGATTCCCAACATCAAGCAGACGCTCAAGAAGGACTACGGCTTCGACGTCAACTTCGAGCGCGCCAAGCACCTCCTCGAGGAGAACGACGGCGCCGGCAACACGTTCAAGGCCACGGCCAAGCCCGTGCTCATCGGGACGGCGGTGGTCGGCGCGACCACCATGATCTTCTCGATCATCGTGGTGCTGACTGAGCGGCTCAAGCCGGAGTACCTGCAGTTCCTGTCGATCCTCCATCCGCCGTTCCTGCTCGGGTTGATTACCGGCGGCTGCATGATCTACTGGTTTACGGGCGCCTCGACACAGGCGGTCACGACTGGCGCTTACCGTGCGGTCGAGTTCATCAAAGCGAATATCCGGCTCGACCGCGAGGGACCGGCCTCGGTCGAGGACAGCAAGAAGGTTGTCGAGATTTGCACCCAGTATGCCCAGAAGGGGATGTTCAACATCTTCCTGGCCGTGTTCTTCGGCACGCTGGGCTTTGCGTTTCTCGAGCCTTACTTCTTCATCGGGTATCTGGTCTCGATCGCGCTCTTCGGACTCTTTCAGGCGATTTTCATGGCCAATGCCGGTGGCGCCTGGGACAACGCGAAGAAAATCGTCGAGGTCGAGCTCAAGGAGAAGGGCACTCCGTTACACGCCGCGACGGTCGTCGGCGACACGGTGGGCGACCCGTTCAAGGACACCTCGTCGGTGGCCCTCAACCCCGTCATCAAGTTCACGACCTTATTTGGGCTGCTCGCGGTCGAGCTGGGTGTCCAGTTGTCGGCCCAGTACGGCTCGTTGCTGAGTCACGTCCTGTCGGCGGCATTCTTGCTCGGATCAGCGACGTTTGTCTGGCGTTCCTTTTACGCCATGCGCATCCGGTCCGGCCATGCGTAGAGCCGGCCGGGCTCGTCAGTGAGGTTTGGGAGACGCGTACCGGGGTGGCCGAATCGATTTGGCTGGTGTCTAAGGGAACCAAAGGGTTAGTTTCGTTGACACCGCTTTTTGGGTCTGACTATAATTCGCGTCCTCTGCACGAGCGAAGCGTGGAGGCAGGAGGGTGGTGAGCCGTGCCGCGTGACATGTTCGGCGACGTAACGAATCCATCGGTCAAGGTGGGTTCCCAGGCGTGGTACACGGTGCCAGTTTCCATCCTGGCCCACATTGTTCTCTTCGCCTGCGTCATCATCATTCCCCTGATGGCAGCCGACGTGCTGCCTACACCGCCGACGATGATGGCGTTTGTGGGTGCGCCACCACCCCCCCCACCACCACCGCCGCCGCCGCCGGCGCCAGCGGTCGTGCAGAAGCCGGTGGAAGTGGTCAATCCCAATGCCGCGCCAATCGAGGCGCCCAAGGAAATCGTCCCCGAGGCCGCGGCCCCCGCCGTCGGAACGGGCGTCCCCGGCGGCGTCGAGGGTGGCATTCCCGGCGGAGTCATGGGAGGTGTCGTCGGCGGCCTTCCCGAAGCGCCTCCGCCCCCCCCGCCGCCACCAACGGCGCCGGTTCGCGTCGGCGGCAACATCAAGCCCCCGACCAAAACGCGGGACGTCAAACCGATCTATCCTCCGATCGCGCAGTCTGCCCGCGTCCAGGGCGTCGTGATCATCGAGGCGACCATCGGCGCGGACGGACGCGTCAAGGAAGCGAAAGTGCTGCGCGGGCAGCCGCTGCTCGACCAGGCCGCGCTCGACGCAGTCAAGCAGTGGCAATTCACCCCGACACTCCTCAACAACGTGCCCGTGCCAGTCATCATGACCGTCACGGTCAACTTCACCCTGCAGTGAGCAGGTCGTTCGGCGCTTGGTAGGTTCAAGGAACGGATTACTGGCTTTTTCCAATATCGGAGGATGGGCGAATGGATCTGATGCACATGTGGGAGCAGATGGGATGGGTCGCGAAGGCAATCGGCGTGATCCTGATCATCATGTCCATGATTTCGTTCGGCGTGGCGATTGAACGGATCTACACGTTCTCGCAGGCCAAGAAGCAGTCGAAGCTGTACGCGCCGCAGGTGGCGAAGCACCTGAAGGAGAAGCGGCTGAAGGATGCCATCGCGATTTCCTCCTCGAAGAACTACCGCTACAGTCACCTGGCGAAAGTCGTCCTCGCCGGGCTGCAGGAATACCAGTTCCAGATTGATAGTGGCGGCAGCCTGGGCCGCGAGGACATGGTCGATACGGTCCGCCGCGCGATTCAGCGCGCCTCGGCGCTGACTGCCAACGACCTCAAGAAGGGCATTTCGTCGCTCGCGACGATCGGCTCGACGGCGCCGTTCGTGGGACTGCTCGGCACCGTCGTCGGCATCATCACGGCATTCCAGGGCATCTCGTCGCAGGGTTCGGCCGGCCTGGCCGCGGTCTCGGCGGGTATCTCGGAAGCGCTCGTCGAAACGGCGCTGGGTCTCGTCGTTGCGATTCCGGCAGTGTGGTTCTACAACTACCTGACCGGCCGCATCGAATACTTCAACGTCGAAATGGACAACTCGTCGTCCGAGTTGGTCGACTACTTCATCAAGCAGACGGCATAGGCAGTCGACAGTCGTGAGTCGGCGGTCGTCAGTCACAGTCGGCAGTCTGAATCGGCAGTCTGAGTCGATAGTGGCAGTCGAGGATTCGGAGGACGGCACGACTTGGACTGGCGACTCGGACCGATGACTCAGATTGACGACTGTGATTCACGATTGAAGACTAACGACAGTCGACTGTAACGGAGCACTCTCATGGCAATGGATACTGGCGGATCATCGGGCGGCCCAAAGTCTCAAATCAACGTCACGCCGCTTGTCGACGTCATGCTGGTGCTGCTCATCATCATGATGCTCGTGGCGCCGATGCTGCAGCGAGGCGTCGACGTCAAGCTGCCGCTGGCGGCCAACACGTCGGACAAGCCCGAGAACGATCAGCAGACCGTTCTCGCCGTCGATGCCCGCGACAAGTTCTACGTCAACTCCATCGAGGTACCCCGAGCAGAGATGGCCGATCGCGTCAAGCTCGCCCTCGAGGAAAAGACTGAACGCGTCGTGCTCATCAAGGGCGATACGGACGCCTCGTACCGGGCAATCATGGCGGCGATGGACGACCTCCGGAAGGCGGGGATCGAGGACATTGGCCTCATCACCGACCCGAAGGTCGATCCCAACAACCCGCAGCAGCCGCCGGTGGGAGGGAAGTAGGTCATGAAGCACGCGCACAAGCACTTCGGCGCGGAGCGGGTCGTCACGGGGGAAACCCCGCACGCCAGCTCCGAAATGAACGTTACGCCGCTCATCGACGTGCTGCTCGTCCTGCTCATCATCTTCATGGCGGCGCTGCCGCTCAGCCAGAAAGGCGTTGACGTCAACCTTCCGCTCGAGGTCAACAAGCCGACCCAGAGCACGCCGTCCGAGCAGATCGTCGTCGAGTACAATGCCGACCGCTCGATCGCCGTCAACAAGCAGCCGGTCACGCTCGCGAACCTGCAGGAGAGGCTCCGCGACGTCTTCGAGACGCGGCGCGAGAAGACGATGTTCATCGTCGGCGATCCGACGTTGCGTTATGGCGAGATCATCCAAGTGATTGACGCCGCCCGTGGCGCCGGAGTCGAGAAGGTCGGAATCGTGACGGAAGGAATGCGGCGGGGCGAGTAGCAGCCCGCTTCCTGCGAGGAAACGGAAAAGGCCGTCCACGGTGGTACCGTGGACGGCCTTTTGTTTTGTCCGCGCCGGTGGGCCTCCCTTACGGGAGGCTGCCGCTGGCCTTCTTCTTATTGAGCGCCTGGGCCTTGTCCCGCAGCCTGTCGGCCTCTTCGATGAGCGGCTGACGCTTCTTGACGTCCGTCTCCAGGTTCGCCTGCATGCGCAGAAGGATGTTCTTGTAGGTCAGGGCATCAATGTAGTCGGGGTTGAGCTTGAGGGCCTTGTCGGTCGCCTCCATGCCCTTGGCGATGTATTCCTTCTGCTGCGCCGGCGTCAGCCTCTTGTCCTTGAAGGCCTTCTCCCAGAAGAAGACTGCCACCAGCTGAAAGCCCTGAGGGTTCTCCGGCTGGAGGTCAGCCGCCGTGTTGAGGGCCTCGACCGTCTTCTCGAACTCGCCCTGGCGGTTGTAGAAGGCCGAGAGCGCCGCGTAGACCTCGGGCTGCTTGGGCTTGACCTCTCGGGCTTTGAGCAAGGTCGCTTCGGCCTCGTCGTACCGGCCGGCGTTCTCGTAGATCTTCGACAGCTCGATGTAGTTGATGTATTCGCTGGGGTCGAGCTCGATCATGCGCTTGACGATTGGCTCGGCTTCCGCCGGATTGTTGAGCTTTTCGGGCCCATAGGCCGCCACCAGGTACTGCATGGAGCGCTGGCGATAGAGGGGATCGGGCTCTTTTTCCGCGGCCACCTTGTACCACTCGATCGCCTTCTGCATGTAGCCGTCGTTTTCAGGCTCGCCGGCTCTGGTTGGCTTGTAGAGGTTATCGTAGCTGTTGGCGAGAAAAAAATGTGCGCCTGACAACGAGGGATCGGCGGCGACGGTCGCCTCGTACTTCCTCGCGGCCTCCAGCCATCGTGATCCTTTGTATGCGTCGTGCGCCTCTCTGATCGACTTCCTGGCGGCTAGAGAGCTGAACGAATACTGGCCGCAGCCGGACACGGCGAGTGCGAGCGCCATGATGCCAGCCAGAGACCCTGCAGAAACGGAGCGAAATCGCGTCCTCATGCATCCCCTCAGAATCGTGCGCTCAGACGGCTAAGCCTTCATCGCGCGGAAAACCTCGGTATTAGAATGGCTCCGGGTGCGTCTAACCGAGTATCCGGGATTCTCGGCCCAAAGCCGGTAGGATTGCCGGCGCCCGAACCGGGCCAGTATAGTGAACCCAAAAACAGCACGTCAACTCTGGCGGGGCAGCGCGAACCGATGGCTGGCGCGGCCCCTTCCACAAGGCCCGGCGGGCATCTGAGCCACGAAGGCACCCTGAAAGGTTAGACACCGGGAACATGATTCGGTTCGAGGACCTCGTCGAAAAGGTCCGGGCGACCAACCCCGAGGCCGACATCGAACTGCTCAGGCGGGCGTACGTCTTCTCCGCGTTCGAGCACAAGGGCCAGGTCCGCCATTCCGGCGAGCCATATCTCGTCCATCCGCTCGAGGTGGCCGACCTCCTCGCCGACATGAACCTCGACGTCGTCGCCATCGCCGCCGGGCTGCTCCACGACATCGTCGAGGATACGCAGACGCCGATCGAGCGCATTCAGGAGCTCTTCGGCGCCGATGTCGCGCATGTCGTCGAGGGCGTGACCAAACTGGGCGCCATCCAGTTCTCCTCGAGCGAGGAACGGCAGGCCGAGAATTTCCGCAAGATGCTGCTGGCGATGGTCGACGACATCCGCGTGATTCTGGTCAAGCTAGCCGACCGTCTCCACAACATGCGGACGCTGCACCACCTCCCCGAGGAGCGTAGGCTCAAGATCGCGCAGGAGACGCGCGATATCTACGGACCGATCGCCAACCGGCTCGGCATGAGCAAGATCAAGAACGAGCTCGAGGAGCTCGCGTTCAAGCACCTCGAGCCGCGGGCGTTCGAAGCCCTCCGCGCGCGCGTCGAGAGCCGTCGTCGAACCAACGAGGGCATGATTGAAGACCTGAAGCAGAACGTGTCGGCGAAACTGGCCGAGGCGCAGGTGCCAGTGATCGCCATCGACGGCCGGATCAAGCGGCTGTTCAGCATCCATCAGAAGCTCAAGCGGCAGAAAATCGATCTCGATCAGGTCTACGACCTGGTCGCCCTCCGCATCGTGACCGAATCGGTGCGGGACTGCTACGCCGCGCTCGGCATCATTCATCAGACGTGGTCGCCAGTGCCGGGACGGATCAAGGACTTCATCGCGATGCCGCGGCCGAACGGCTATCAATCGCTGCACACGTCGGTCGTGAGCGAGCGCGGCTTTCCGTTCGAGGTGCAGATTCGTACCGCCGAGATGCACAAGATCGCCGAAGAGGGGATCGCCGCGCACTGGAAATACAAGGAAGGGCGGGTTGGCGCCGATCGTGACGAGCAGCACTTTCTGTGGCTCCGCCAGCTGCTCGAGTGGCAGCAGGAGGTGCGCGATCCGCAGGAGTTCCTGCAGAACCTGAAGATCGAGCTCTACGCCGAGGAAGTCTACATTTTTACGCCCAAGGGCGAGGTCAAGGCGCTGCCGCGTGACGCGACGCCGATCGATTTCGCCTACTCGATTCATACCGACGTCGGCCATCAGTGCGTTGGCGCGCGGGTCAACGGCAAGATGGTGCCGCTCCGCACCCGCCTCCGCAACGGCGACATCGTCGAGATCATCACCACGCCGGGGCACAAGCCCAGCCGCGACTGGCTGAACATCGTCGGCACCTCGCGCGCGCGCAGCAAGATCAAGCACTTCATTCATACCGAGGAGAAGGTCAAGAGCATCGAGCTCGGGCGAAAGCTGTTCGAGAAGGACGCGCGCCGCTTCGGGCTGAACATGAAGACTCTCGCCGAGAACGACGGCTTCGCGCGGGCCGCCACCGAATTCGGCATGTCGAAGCCGGACGAGCTCTTTGCGGCGATCGGCTACGGGAAGCTCTCGGCGAAGGCACTCCTCGCCAAGCTGGTCCCGCAAGAGGAGCTGAAGGAGACACCCGAGACCGCCATCGCGTCGGTCGTGCGGCGAGTCCTCGGTACGGGCGACGAGAAGATCAAGGTGCGGGGCTTCGACGACCTGATGGTCTTCCGGGCCCGCTGCTGCAATCCGATTCGCGGGGAAAAGATCGTCGGCTACATCACGCGCGGCAAGGGCGTGTCGGTGCACTCGTCATCGTGCCCCAACGTCATGAACCTGCTCTACGACCCCGAACGTCGAATCGACGTCGAGTGGGACAAGGGGACGGACGCGGCGCCGTACACGGTCCGGCTCAGCATTCAGGTCGAGGATCGCAAGGGCATCCTGGCTGATGTCAGCTCGAAGATTGCCGGGATCAACACCAACATCCGCAACGTCGAAGCCACAGTGGACTCGCAAATGGGCCGCATCGACATGACGGTGGAGATCAGCGATGTCAAGCATCTGCAGAAGGTGATCAAGTCGCTGAAGAGCGTCGCGGGCGTCGTCGACGTCGAGCGGGCGGCACGGTAGGGGTCAAGGCTCAGGGGTCAGGGCTCAGGGCTGAGCCTTGAGCCCTGAACCGATCTTCAGAGCGAAGCGATCAGGTCTATTTCGACGCGGGCGTCCTTTCCCTGTTCAGGCCGCCTTGACGACTTTGTTCGAGCGCAGGCAGCGCGTGCAGACGCGCAGGCGCTTGACGCCACCATTCACCAGCGCGCGAACCTTCTGGAGGTTGGGTTCGAAGCGACGCGCGGTGACGTTGTGCGCGTGGCTGACGTTGCGGCCCACAACCGGGCCCTTTCCGCAGAGTTCACAGCGTTTGGCCATATTGATACCCATAGAGCCGGCCAGAAGAGGCCGGCACAAACATCGAATTATAGCACGCCCAAGTAGGGCAAAGGTTCAGGGTTCAACGGGTTCAGGGGGTTCGGCAGGGCGAGAGGTTCAGGGGGTTCGGGAGGTTGAGACGGTTCAGGAGGTTCACCGGGCTTAAGGGGTCAAGGCGTTCAGGGCGTGATGATTAGGCCCCCTGCCGGCGGCGAGGATTCGCCCGACTGCGATGGCGCAGCCTGGCCCTTGAGCATCCGCGCCAGCAGGTTGAGGTAGACCGGCGGCTCGTCTCCTTCGAGCGCCCTGCCGGCCGTTCGCGCCCCCTGCTCGAGGCGCCGCAACGCCACCGCCGCGTCCCGTTCGAGCCTGGCTTGCTGGGAGCCGGCCCGAGCGCTGAGGTCGGCAACGATCCTTCCCAGCTCCGCCGTCAGCCGTTGGGCGGGCACGTTGACCGCCTGATGCTCGTAGATGATGCCCTTGCGCGCTGTTTCGAGCGTTGCGGCCCCGGTGGCTGCGGCCTCGGCGACGTCTTCGTCGCGCAACCGCGGGAGCGCACCTTCCGCGTGTGCGACCGTGGCCGACTGGAAGAGCAGCAGCAGACGGTACTGCGTATCGGTCAACTCCGAAACAATCGGGAGGATGAACGAGACGTCCCGCTCCTGACGGCGTTGCACGACGGCCGGAGGATGCGCTCGCGCCGAGGACAGATAGACGCAATCGGCGGGACACTGGATCTCGACCTGCCGCTTCGTCGCGCAACACACCGTGCAGATCATCGCGCCGAGAGCCGGACATGACCGTTTTGGACGGCGTTCCCGGCAAGACGGACATTTCTGTTGTCCCATCAGTGACGCCAGAACCAGACCACGTTACAAAACCTTCCGCCGCCACACAGGATTGTGCGGTGCACAGAACTTCACGGGCAATTGTACTCGCGACGAGAAATGCTAGACGGCAGACAGCGTGATGCCGACAAAAAGGGTCAGGCGGCGGCGACGTAGGACGTCAATGGGCGCCAAAAACCTGGACAATCGGCGCGGCATTGTCGAGATGCACGGCAAATTCGCGGCCCGGCGGAAGGAACGCGAGTTGCACCGCTGGCTGGTAAGCGGCGCATGGTGCCGGGGCGCCCCGACTTCGCTCTTTGAGCTTCGTCGAAGTCGCGCCGGAGCGCTTCGCGCGAAGGCGGAGAGGAGGATCGATGACGGATCATCCGCTTGTCCACGAACAGACCGCGGTCGAGTACTTCAAGGATCTGGTCGAATCGTCTTTATCCCGCCAGCGCGTACGCGCGGGAGACCTGACCGAGTTTTACCTCGTGAACCTTCTCTGCAAGTACGTCCGGATTGACGCGTCGGCAGCGCATGCCGACGATGGAGAGCCGCTCGGGTTGCGTCTGGCGAGGGCGCTCGACAGCGGTGGGGTCGAACAGCGCGTTCGTCTTCGCGCCGTTGGCGATTTCTCGCTCTTCATGTCAGGGTTCTTTTCCGACAGCTTCGCTCGCCGGTTGGTTGACGTCGACTATTACCGGAGCCTGGGCGAATGCGCGTACGGGTCGCTCAGCCGATCGGAGGATGAGGCATTCGCCGAGGTATTTGCCGAGTTGTCGCGCAAGTTCGTCGGATTCATGGATGTCCTGGCAGACGTCAACGATCGCACCTCGCTCGGTTCGACGACCGAAGTGCTGCGCATCTATGAAAAGTGGCTCCGCACGGGCAGCGAGCGGGACGGACAGCGCCTTGCCGAGCGCGGCATAGTCCCCAACCTGACCATCGGCCGGCGCTTCATTCAGTAGCTGGCAGTAAGCTGGACTCGACGTTCGAAAGCTGCGCGAACTGTTCAGCTTCTGCGCACTTGTGCTCACGCCTGTGCTCACATCTCGCGACCTGCTCGCGGCCAACCGTGACTTTATTGTGGCAGCCCATTTTGGTACGAACCAGAAGGGGGAGGTGTGGCGTCTAAATGTGCATCAGCGGTCGCCAGCCGCCAGGAAAGCGAGCACAGTGGAGTGTAAGTCTTTGCATATCAGTCAGAAGCCCAGGCCGGCCGGGATGCGCCGGGGAACCTGAACGAGCGGAAAAGACCGTCCACTTCGACGACCACCTTCCGGCGATTCCCGTTCAAAACTCCCCCTCAGCAGTCCCCTTTTGCTGTAAACTATTGGGCTTTCATAGTGGCAGTTTGTTTGCAAGGGCCTGCAACGTTAGAGGAGGCAGGTCGAGGATCAGGGGAAAGGAGCGGATTCATATGAGGGTTCATACCAAGGTTGAAAAGACACCGGGCGGACAGATGGCCCGTGACCGTTATGCGGAGCTGAAGCGGATTCTCGAGGAGCGCCGGCGCGAGATTCTGAGCGAAGTGCACGAGAAGATTCGCGACGTCCGGACCGAAGGGGCCAACAGCCCGTCGCACGGCGTGTTCGATGCGGCGGAGACGTCGGAGTCCGACATCCAGGACGACATCGAATTCGCGCTCATCCAGATGAAGGCGGAAACCCTCAACAAGATTGAAGAGGCGCTTCGCCGGCTCGAAGAGGGCACGTTTGGTTACTGTTTCGAGTGCGCCGACGAGATCTCCGAGCGGCGCCTGCGTGCGTTGCCATTCGCGCTTCGCTGCAAGGATTGCGAAGAAGCGCGCGAACTGGCTCAGCAGCGCGAGCGTCTCCAGGCGCGCCGCGGCACGTCGGCACTCTTCCTCGACGTGCAGGGTTAGGATTTCACCGCGCCGGCGCGCCCATGGGCGCGCCGGCAACCCCCATCATCTCGAAGAGATCGTGCTACAGTCTCGCAGGCTCCAGAGCGGCCTGCGCCCGTCTCCGAACTGCGCCACCGCAAGAGACCAGAATTTCGGCGTTGTCCGTCCCGACGAACGCTGGCACCACCAGCGGAGTGATCTTTTGGTGGTGGAGGATCACCAATGAGCGATCGTGACGAACCCATCGTCGTTGAAGAGGCGCCCTCCGCCGAACGATTGACGATTCCCGACGACATGCCGGTGTTGCCGCTCCGCGACACGGTGTTGTTTCCCAATTCCTTCATGCCGCTGGCGGTGGCCCGCGATGCGTCGGTCCGGCTGATCGACGAAGCGAGCACGTCGGGGCGGATGATCGGCGTCTTCACGCAGCGCGAAGCAACCGTCGAGGAGCCCCTGCAGGAGGACCTCTACCCGATCGGCACAGCCACTCATATCCACAAGATGTTCAAGCTGCCTGACGGCAGCCTGCGATTGATCGTTCAGGGCTTGACGCGCGTGCGGCTCGACAAGATGCTGCAGACCCGACCCTACCTTCGCGCCGCGGTAACGCTCGCCGACGAACTCCTCCGCGACGAAGACCACCTCGAAATCGACGCCCTGCAGCGCAACATCAAGAGCAACTTTCAGCAAGTCGTCTCGCTCTCCCCGCTCCTGTCCGATGATCTGCAGGCGCTCGCCGGCAACATCACTGATCCCGGCAAGCTCGCTGACTTCATCGCCTCGAGCCTGACGACGATCGGGACCCCGGTCAAGCAGGAGGTGCTCGAGACGCTGGATATCCGCGCCCGGATGGACTCGCTCAACCGTCTGCTCATCAAGGAGCTCGAGGTCCTCGAGCTCGGTTCCAAGATCCAGTCGCAGGTGCAGTCCGAAGTCGGCAAGAACCAGCGGGAGTACTTCCTGCGCGAGCAGATGAAGGCGATCCAGAAGGAGCTCGGCGAGGGTGACGAGCAGGCCAAGGAGATCGACGAGCTGCGGGAAAAGCTTGACGCCGCCGGGCTGCCCGACGCGGTCAGGAAGGAAGCGATGCGAGAGCTCGACCGGCTCTCCAAGATGCCGGTGGCGGCGGCGGAGTACACCGTCTCGCGCACGTATCTCGACTGGATCATCGCGCTCCCCTGGGCGAAGCGCACCGAGGATTCGATCGATCTCAAGCGCACGAAAGACGTGCTCGACGCCGACCATTCAGGCCTCGAGAAGGTGAAGGACCGCGTGCTCGAGTATCTGGCGGTCCGCAAGCTGAATCCTGACGTGAAGGGACCGATCCTCTGTTTTCTCGGCCCTCCTGGGGTCGGCAAGACGTCGCTCGCCAAGTCCATCGCCAATTCTCTCGGCCGCAAGTTCGTGCGCGTGTCGCTCGGCGGCATGCGCGACGAGGCCGAGATTCGCGGGCACCGGCGCACCTACATTGGCGCGCTGCCGGGCCAGGTCATTCAGGGGCTGCGCCGCGCCGAATCGAAGAACCCGGTCTTCATCCTGGACGAAATCGACAAGCTCGGCTCGGATTTCCGCGGCGACCCGGCGTCGGCGCTCCTCGAAGTGCTCGATCCCGAACAGAACAATACTTTTCGCGATCACTACCTCGACGTGCCATTCGACCTCTCCGAAGTCCTCTTTCTGACGACCGCGAACGTGCTCGATCCCGTGCCGCCGGCGCTGCGCGACCGCATGGAGGTGCTCGAGCTCGCCGGCTACACCGAGGAAGAGAAGCTCAAGATTGCCGTCGAACACCTCGTCGGCAAACAGATTGTGAACCATGGGTTGACCGCCGAGCAGATGGAGTTCAGCGATGCGGCAATCCGGGAAGTCATTCGAGGCTATACGCGCGAGGCCGGCGTCAGAAACCTCGAGCGCGAGATCGGCGCGCTCTGTCGCAAAGTCGCCCGCCGAAGGGCCGAGGGCGACGAGTCGAAGGTGTCGATTACACCCGAGGTAGTGGTCGAGATGCTTGGGGCGCCGACGTTTCTCGACGAAGAAATCGAGAATCGCACCAAGGACCCAGGGGTGGCCGTGGGCCTGGCCTGGACGCCCGCCGGCGGCGAGGTCCTCTTTGTCGAGGCCTCACGAATGCAGGGTGGCGGCAGCCTCACGCTGACCGGGCAGCTCGGCGACGTCATGAAAGAGTCGGGCCGCACGGCGTTGTCCTGGTTCCGATCGAACGCAAATCGCTACGGCGTCGATCCCACGTTCTACAAGGACTCGGAGATTCACCTGCACGTCCCGTCCGGCGCCATTCCCAAGGACGGCCCCTCTGCAGGCGTGACGATGGTGACCGCGCTCGCCTCGCAACTGACGGGCCGGCCGGTTCGGGGCGACATTGCGATGACCGGCGAAATTACCCTGTCGGGCAGGGTCCTGCCGGTTGGTGGTATCAAGGAGAAGGTCCTCGCCGCGCGCCGTCACGGCATCACCGAGGTGATCCTGCCGCGCCAGAACGAGAAGCACATCAAAGAGGATTTGACAGACGAGCTTCGGCGCGAGTTGACGATTCACTACGTCATCCACATCGAAGAGGTCCTGGCGATCGCACTTCAGCCCTCCTCCGCGCAAACTCACACCGGGCTGCCGCTCGACAACGATCTGCGGCAGACTGTTCAGTAGACGATTTTTCTAGAGCAGCCCGAGCCCGACGATCGTCTTCATGTCGACGATCTCGCCTCGCCTGATCATCTCCCGCGCTTCTGGAATCGTGAACGTCCGAGGCTCGATGTCCTCGTCCTCGTCCGCCGTGGCGGGCTCGGCAGGCACGGTCAGGCCGGACAACCGGAAGAAGATCATTTCTTCGTTGCAGTAACCCGGTGTGGGCAGAAACGCGCCCAGGCGGACGATAGTCTCCGGGACGTGTCCAATCTCCTCGTGACATTCGCGGCGGGCAGCCTCGTCCGGTTCCTCACCCGGATCGACGCTCCCAGCCGGCACTTCCCAGAGCCACCGGTTCACGGCGTAGCGATACTGGCGGATGAGCACGATGTGTCCCGGTTCGGGCACCGGGAGCAGCACCACTGACCGCGCGTGCCGAACGACATCGACGGTGACTTCACGCCCGTTCGGCATCCGGACCCGATCGCGATCAATCTCGAAGACCTTCCCGTCAAACACTCGCTCGCTCGACACTACATCGACAACGGTACTCATGCCAGCTCCCCTTCTTGCACTTCCTCGATCTCATCAATCACCGACTCGAGGTCGGGTGGAAGAGGCGAATCGAATTCGACACGTCGCCCGTCGCTTGGGTGCGTGAAGCAGAGGCGGGCCGCGTGCAGAAACGGCCGCTCGAGGCGCATCACCGCCCGGAGGTCAGGCGGAACGCGGCGGTGGATCCCGCCATAGACGGAATCCCCGACGATCGGATGACCGATCGCGTGCAAGTGCACGCGGATCTGGTGCGTTCGCCCGGTCGCGATTGCGACCTTTGCCAGAGAGACGCCCTTGTAATGACGCGACCAGGTGATGCGCGTGACGGCACTACGCGCCCGGCGCGCCCGCGTCGACATTTTCTGTCGGTCCTTCTCGTCGCGGCCGATCGGCGCGTCGATTCGTCGCCCGGCATGGACGACGCCCCAGACGAGCGCGATGTATTCCTTCTCGACCTCGCGGTCGCGGAATTGCCGCGACAGTTCCTGGTGGGCCCGGTCGTGCTTCGCCACGACCATCAATCCCGACGTGCCGCGGTCGAGCCGATGGACAATCCCCGGACGCAGCTCGCCGCCTATCCCACTCAGGTCGGTGACGTGGTGCAACAGCGCGTTGACCAGCGTCCCGCTGCTGTGGCCAGCTGCCGGGTGCACGACCATGCCAGCGGGCTTGTCGAGCACGACGATGTCCGGATCCTCGAAGAGGATCCGCAGCGGCAGGGGTTCGGGCGCCGGCGCGGCCGGCGTTGGCGCGGGGATGTCGATCGAGTAGTGCTGTCCGGCGCGAACGGCCATGCTCGGCCGAAGCGTCTTGACAGCGCCTGTGACGCTGCCGTCTTTGATCAGCCGCTGAATCTGCGAGCGCGACTGTTCTGGCAGCAGCGCGGTCAGAAAGCTGTCGAGCCGGACACCGTCGTACTCCGGGTCGACCTCGACGGTGCGGGTGTTCGTGCTCATGGTGTTCGGCCGCCGTAGCGCCGGACTACGCCGCTCTGGCGCGTCTGGTCGCCGAGTCGGCCGGAACCGGACCGGTGCGCCGCCCCAGCACCACCAACATGACGAGACTGATCGGGACGATCAACAGCGAGATGAACTGCGAGGTCGACAGCGACATCGACAGAAAGCCAATCGTTCCGCGCGAATCGCCGCGATAGAACTCGATCGCGAAGCGCGAGACGCCGTAGAGGAACATGTAGCTCCAGAACGTCCGACCTGGAAACGGACGGCCCTTTCGCTCGGTCAGAAGCAGCACGGCCAGGATGAGGAAGCTCCGCACCGGCTTCGTAGAGCTGCGTGGGGTGGAGCGGAATGCCGAGCGTCGTGCCCGCGTTCTGTTCGGCGAACTTGTCGTGAAACGTAATCCCCCAGGGCATCGTCGTCGGCTTGCCAAAGCAGCAGCCGGCGAAGAGGCAGCCGAGCCTGCCGACCACGTGACCGAGCGCGATTCCTGGCGCGAAGACATCGGTCACCGTCCAGGTTGGCATCTTGTGGCGCCACATGTACCAGAGCGCGACCGAGATTGCCGCGATCAGTCCGCCATAGAAGACACCTGCGGAGCGAAACAGGTTGAGGAGCTCCTGCCAGTTCCATCCGAACTTGTCGCGCTCGACCACGACGAGCATCAGCTTGGCGCCGACGAGAGCGCTGACGATGATCCAGATGCCGAGATCCATGATCTGGTTCGGGTTGAGGCCGCGCTTTCGACCCCTGACGACCGCGAACTGGAGACCAAGCAGGTACGCGGCTGCGAGCAGCAGCCCGTACGTGTAGACCGGGAACCCGCCAATCTCAAACAGGATGGGATGCATGTCTGCGTCCGAGGCCGATCATATCGAGGAGCACGAGGATCGCGCCAACAGTGATGGCAGCGTCTGCAACGTTGAACGCCCAGAAGTGTGCCGCTCCCCAGTAAACGTCCACGAAATCCACGACGTGACCGAAGAGCGCCCGGTCGATCAAATTGCCAAAGGCTCCGCCCAGGATGAGGGCGAGGCCGACACGGGCGAGTCGCTCATGAAAGCCAAGCTGCGTCGCGTAGGCCGCGATGGCAACGAGGGCCAGACAGGCAATCCCGATCATGACCGCGGCCTTGTAGGGGAAGTCGGCCGCGTTCAGCAAGCCAAAGGCGGCGCCGGTATTCTGCACGTGCGTCAGATCCAGAAAGCCGGGGATGAGTTGAGCCGGTTCGCCGTGGAGCGGCAAGGTTCGACGTACGATCTCCTTCGTCAGTTGATCGACGATGACGACGGCGGCGATGATGATGAGCTCGATCGGCTTCGCGTAGGGGCGAGGGTCCGTCGCCTCCGCGGCCGGCGGGGTAGCACTGAAGGTGTTTGCCGCGGCCAGGACCTGGTCGGTGCTCGGAACATCACTCACTTCGGGGCTCACCACTTGGGAGCCTGTCTGGGGGCGCCCATCTGGAATCATCCGGCGACCCCTCCGGCGGTCATCGCGTCCACGCAGCGCTCGCACAGCCCAAGGCTGTCGGCGGCGGACGACACGGCCGGTACGACCCGCCAGCATCGTGGGCACTTTTCGCCTCGTGCGGGCGACGCATCGATAGTCCACTGCCGGGCCGAGCCATCGCCCGGCGCCTGGGTGCGCGCGCCTTCGGCGCTTGCCGCCCGCGGCCCGAGCGTCACGCTGGACACGATGAACAACATCGGCAGTGTGTCGGCGTAGTGCCTCAGAAGCGCCGCCGCAGGCGCATCGTCGACATCGATGGTCACGCTGGCTTGCAACGAGCTGCCGATCGCTTTCTGTTCGCGCAAGGCTTCGAGTTTCGCG
Source organism: uncultured Acidobacteriota bacterium (assembly GCA_963773005.1). GTDB lineage: Bacteria > Acidobacteriota > Vicinamibacteria > Vicinamibacterales > 2-12-FULL-66-21 > DATBJJ01. The sequence continues at coordinate 805,141 of CAVYZR010000001.1, read as the reverse complement.
TTAACCGCGGATCGCGCCTCGAGCAGGATAGCCCACCGGTGCTCCAGCCCCTCGTCGCGCCACGCGGCGAGATCGGTGGCTTTTGGGAACTCGGCGATGTGAACCGATTTCTCGCGTGTGCCCGGCAGGTGTCGCCACAACTCGTCGGTCGTGACTGGCAGGATCGGCGCCAGTAGCCGGACCAGCCCATCGGCAATTGCATACATGGCCGTCTGTGCCGATCGGCGCTCAGGCGAGGCGGCGGCAAACGTATAGAGACGATCTTTTGAGACGTCCGCGTAGAACGCGCTGAGATCGACGGTCGTGAACTGATTGATCGCCTGGAAGATCGTCGGATAGTCGTAGCGTCCATACGCGTCGACGACGGTTCCGGCAACGGCGGCGTAGCGCGCGAGCGCGTAGCGATCGACCTCTTCCATGCGATCGAGAGCCACTCGATCGACCGGGTTGAAATCGTACAGATTCGACGCGAGGTACCTGAGCGTGTTCCGGATTTTTCGGTAGGCTTCGACGACGCGCGCGAGGATCTGCTTGCCGAGGCGGACTTCCTCACGGTAGTCGACCATCGCAACCCACAGCCGGACGATCTCGGCGCCGCTTTGGTTGATGATGTCCTGCGGAAGGATCGTGTTGCCGAGCGACTTCGACATCTTCTTGCCGTCTTCGTCGACGACAAAACCGTGGGTGACGACCTGATTGAACGGCGCGCGACCGCGCGTGCCCAGGCCGACAAGCAACGAGCTCTGAAACCAGCCCCGGTGTTGATCGCTGCCCTCGAGGTAGAGGTCGGCCGGCCACGTCAATTCGGGCCGGAATGGGAGCACGGCCTCATGGCTCGACCCCGAGTCGAACCAGACATCGAGGATGTCGCGCTCCCGTTCGAACTCTGTGCCGCCGCATGACGGGCAGGTCAGGCCCTCAGGGAGGAACTCGGCAATCGGCCGTTCGTACCAGGCATCGGCCCCGTGCACGTCGAAGACGGACGCGGCCCGCTCGACCAGTGCGGGAGTCAGGATGGCCTCGCCGCACTTCGTGCAGTCCACCGCGGGGATTGGCACGCCCCACGCGCGCTGCCGCGAGATGCACCAGTCGGGACGATGAGCGATCATGTTCGACAGGCGATCACGTCCCCACGACGGGAGCCATTCGACTTCACGGTCGACCGCCTGGAGGGCGCGGGCGCGCAATGTCGAGCCGGTCGCGGCCAGGGGTCCATCCATTCTGATGAACCACTGCGACGTCGCTAGGAAGATCACTGGGTGGTGGCAGCGCCAGCAGTGTGGATACGAGTGAGAAAACGCCTCGTGATGCCACAGGTGTCCACGCGACTCGAGGGTCTTGACGATCACCGGGTTCGCGTCGAAGACGCGCTGGCCGTTGAAGAGCTCCACCGTATCGAGGAAGTGTCCGCTCGGCCCAACCGGCGCGTAGATCTCCAGCCCGTATTTCACACCCGTGGCAAAGTCGTCGCTGCCGTGCCCGGGTGCGGTATGGACCGCGCCCGTGCCCTGTTCGAGGGTCACATACTCCGCCAGCACGCCAACTGAGTCCCGCGTGTAGAGCGGGTGTTCGAATCTGAGGTGCTCGAGCTCTGATCCCTTCATCTTGGCTATCGGATCGCCGAACGTTCGGCCCGTCGCCTGAGCCACCCTGGGCGCGAGGGCTTCAGCGAGGATGACCGCCCGGCCGTCGACCTCGTAGGCGGCGTAGTCAAAATCAGGATGGAAGGCGATCGCCAGGTTCGACGGGATCGTCCACGGTGTCGTCGTCCAGATGAGGACCGACACCGGCCGCCCGGCGAGCGCCGGCACTCGCGCCGCCATTGCTTCGCCACTCGCAGGCGCGAGATGGAACTCCACATAGATCGACGGCGACGAGTGGTCCTCGTACTCGACTTCGGCTTCGGCGAGCGCCGTGCGGCAGTGGATGCACCAATGGACGGGCTTCTTGCCCTTGTAGACGAGCCCCTGCTCGACGAACTTACCAAGCGCCCGGGCGATCGCCGCCTGGTAGCGAAAATCCATCGTCAGGTACAGATGGTTCCAGTCGCCGAAGACGCAGAGGCGCTGGAATTCCTCGCTCATGACGCCGATGAAGCGCGACGCGTACGCGCGACAGGCGCGCCGGAAATCGGCCAGCGACATCTCGCGCTTTTTGGCCCCGAGCTCGCGGTCGACCTGCAGTTCGATTGGCAGACCGTGGCAGTCGTATCCGAGGACATAGGGCGCGTCGAAGCCCTCCATGGTGCGCGTTTTGACGACAAGATCCTTGAGAATCTTGTTCATCGCCGTGCCGATGTGAATCTTGCCGTTCGCGTAGGGCGGACCGTCGTGGAGCACGAACTTCGGCCGGCCGCGACGGGCCTCCCGAATGCGTTCGTACAGCCCCATCTCGGTCCAGCGGGCGAGGGCCTGCGGCTCTGCGGCCTGCAGGTTCGCCTTCATCGGGAAATCAGTTCGCGGGAGGTTGAGCGTGTCTTTCCAGTCCGCCATGTATCCCTTTATTGTAGTGGATGGACTGGACGAAGACGGTTCAGGGTTCAAGGTTCAGGGTTCAAGGTTCAACGTGAACCCTGAACTATGAACCCTGAACCCTGAACCGTGAACCTGTGAAACTACCGTCGGCGTCGGCCCGTCGCAGAGCGCTGAATGTCGACCTGATACGAGCCTTGGTTGTCGGAGACGTTGCTGTCGTTGATGCCCAGGAACAGCTGGCCGGCGGCTGGCGCCGCGATGCTCGAAGCCGTCCCGATCAGGAATGGCTGGCCTGTGCCGATCCGTCCGATCAGTGCGCCAGTCTGCATAGTCGGCATCGGATTGGCCGGGTCGGTTTGTCCCGTGCCGCCAGGTGAGGACTTGGAGCCATCTCCACCACGGATCGAGATCTCTCCACTTGCCTTGACCGCAAACACTTCCCCTCGGTTCAGCACGATGCCCGTGGGTGTCCAGTGCTGCTGCGAAGGGACGGTGTAACCCTGGGCTGGAGCTGGCGGAGCTATCGGCGCTCCGCCCGACGACCCCGAACCGGACGACGGTTGACCGCCCGCGAAGTACCACGCGAGCGACCTGACTCGCTGGGAGCCTGCGTTCCTCACCGCTCTCGGTCCTGAAGATGACCAGGAAGGGACTCGACAGGTCTGCCTTGTTAGCGTGTCCGAGCTCGAGGATTTGACCTTTCTGCACCGAGCCGTCCCGCATCACGACGGCTTCCTGTGAGCCGCTGAGGTTCAGGTTGGGGGGATCGGCAGTCCCGCCAAAGTCAATGTAGGCCACCTGATCCACCGGAATCCTCGGCTCCTCCGCCTGGCTCGTCCGCACAATCACCTGTCGACCGTCGACGCGGTAGGCGAGGTTCGACCCAGTGTGTCGCTGACCGGATTTCAGGACAGCAGTCGCGGTGACCTGGGCTTCGGCGCTGGGCACGCCAGCGGCCAGCAGGGCAGCACACGACAGCAGAAACGGCAATCTCGTTCTCCGGCGCATAACAACTCCTCCTGAACAGGCTCGTCGAGGTGATCGACGTGCCATGGTTACGCTCTACGGCTGGGTCAGTGCAAAGATGCGGCCGCGGGCGAGCTGCCGAATGGCGTAGTTTACTGCGCCATCACGCCGCCAGGCAGGCCCGGCTGCGCGATGGCGCGCCCTATAATTGAGCCATGACTCCGGTAGAGGTCCCTGTGCTGTCCGGCACGAGGCGCGAGCGCCTGCAGAACGGACTGAACGTGCTCGTGCACGAGGTCCACACGGCGCCACTTGTCTCGGTCTGGTGCTGGTATCGCGTCGGCTCCGGGGACGAGAGTGCGGGCCGGACCGGTGCCTCGCATTGGGTCGAGCACATGAACTTCAAGGGCACGCGCAACATCCCGCGCGAGCAAATGAAGGGGCTCATCGAGCGTTTCGGAGGCATGTGGAACGGCTACACATGGCTGGACCAGACGACGTACCTCGAAACCGCCGGCCGGGATGCGCTCGATCAGCTGCTGTTCATTGAGTCCGAGCGCATGGCTAATGGGCTCTACGAGCCAGACGAGTGCGAGGCGGAGCGCACCGTCATCATTTCCGAGCTGCAAGGCGGCGAGAACGACCCCGACCAGTTGCTCGACCAGGAGGTGACGGCGATGGCGTTTCGCGCGCATCCGTACCGTCATCCAACCATCGGGTGGCTGCCAGACCTTCGCTCGATGACGCGCGACGACCTGTTTGACCACTACCGCCGCTACTACATTCCTAACAACGCCACGCTAGTCGTTGCTGGCGACGTTGAGACGAGTGACGTCCTTCGCCGCGTCGAGCGGACGCTGGGAGGCATTTCGTCCGCGCCAGATCCACCGCGGCTCTCGATCACCGAACCGCTGCAAATCGGCGAGCGACGCGTGGTCGTGGAGAGGCCCGGCACGACGGCGTATTTGAAGGTTGCGTGGCTGGCCCCGGCCGCCACGGAACCGGATTTCTTTCCGATGCTGGTGCTCGACGCGATCCTGACGGGCGCCAAGGGCCTGAATCTCTGGTCGAGCTTCCGCGGCGCGCCGCCACAACGAAAAGCGAGGCTATACACGCGCCTGGTCGACCAATCGCTCGCCTCGAACGTCTCCGGTGCCCTCGTCCCGACGGCCCACCCGTTCCTCTACATGATTTCCCTGACGGCGATGCAGGGCGTGTCGCTCTCCGCACTCGAGGCAGCGGCCGTCGAGGAGATCGAGCGAGTCCGGGAGGGGGGTGTCAGCGACGAAGAGGTGGCGCGGGCGTGCCGTCAGCTGCGCGCCAGATTTGTCTTCGAGACCGACAGCGTGACGAATATCGCGCATCAGCTCGGATACTTCGAGACCGTGACTGGGCCTGGCTTCTTCGAGGACATGCAGTCGCGGGTTGCGAAGGTCACCGCGACTGAGGTCGCCGGCGTCGCTCGCCGCAGGCTGCTGCCGGCGAACCGCACCGTCGGCTGGTTTCAGCCCGTATCGTTAACGGCAGGGGTCCCGTGACGATCGCCGCGGTACGAGGACTGTCGCCGGTTCGAACGGTGCTCGCGAGCGGCGCGGTCGCCATCGTTCAGGAGACGTCGACCACGCCTGCCGTCACCATCAACGCGACCGTTCGCGCGGGTGGAGTTCACGAGCCGTCAGACCGGCCCGGCCTGGCCTACCTGCTCGGCCGTGTCCTGGATCGCGGGACAGAGTCCCGCTCCGCCAACGTGCTCGCAGAAGAACTGGACGACCGTGGCGTCTCGCTGCGCGTGACGACGTCGCGGCATGCGACGGCGGTCGGCTGCACGTGCCTGTCGGAGGATTTCGATCGCGTGCTCGCGATCGTGCTCGACATCGTGCGCCGGCCGCTTTTTCCGGAGGACGAATTCGCCAAGCGCCAGGTCGAGTGCCTCTCGGCCATCCGCCAGGACGAGGACAACCCGTCGGTCCGCGCGGTCGAAGTGCTGTTCGAACTGCTCTATGGCGCGACGCATCCCTATGGCCGTCGCGCGAAGGGCAGCCTGGAAAGCGTCCAACGCATCACCCGCCAGGATCTCCAGGCGTTTCATGCCACGCGATTCCATCCGGCGGCTCTATCGCTCGCCATCGTCGGTCACGTGTCTCCGGATCATGCGTTGGCCCGCGCCGAACTGGAGCTCGACGGGTGGTCTGGTAGCGCCCTCGACGAGCCGTCGCTTCCACTGCCGCCCGCCGCTCTCGAGCGTCGGCAACTGCGCATCGATCTGCCTGGGAAGTCACAGTCGGAGATCGCCTACGGGTTCACCGCGATCAGCCGCCTCGACCCACGATACGATGCGTACTTCGTGATGAACAATATCCTCGGGCAGTTCGGACTGGGTGGACGTCTCGCAGACAACATCCGGGAACGTCAGGGCATGGCCTACTACGCCTTTAGCGCCTTCGATCCCAGCGTGGGAGTCGGACCGCTGATCGTGCGCGCTGGCGTCGATCCCGACAACGTTACTCGAACGCTCGATGCGATTGACCAGGAGGTGCGGGCGATGGGCGCCGAGGGGCCGACCGCGGAGGAGCTGGCGCAAACCAAGCAGTTCTTGATTGGCTCGATTCCACGGACGCTCGAGACCAACAGCGGCATCGCGTCGTTCTTGCAGTCGGAAGAGCAGTTCGGTCTTGGACTCGACTACGATCGTCGCCTGGCCGACGACATCCGGGCGGTGACGCTCGAGCAGGTTCGGAGGGCTGCGGCGGAGCTGCTCCACCCCGACCGCGCCGCCGTCGCGGTGGCGGGTCCCCCGCTGAGTAACGAGAACTGAGTAATGTCCACGCGCGCTGTGTTCTTCGACGTGGACTTCACGTTGATCTACCCTGGCCCGACCTTCCAGGGATCCGGCTATCGCGACTTCTGCGCGCGGCACGACGTCACCATCGACGCGCTCGCGTTCGAGCGCGCGGTCGCTGCCGCGGCGACGCTGCTCGACACGAACGGCGACGTCTACGATCCCGAGATCTTCATTCAGTACACGATGCGGATCATCGAACAAATGGGCGGATCTGGAGAAGGTGTAGAGCGCGCCGCCCGTGAGATCTATGACGCATGGTCATCGTGCCACCACTTCGAGATGTACGAAGAGGTACCTGAGGTCCTCCGTGGGCTGCACGCATCCGGCCTCAAGATCGGCCTGATCTCGAACACACAGCGGTCGCTGACGGCATTTCAGACGCACTTCTCTCTTGAAGGCATCTTTGCCGCCGCGGTCTCTTCTTACGATCACGGCTACATGAAGCCTCATCGCAGCATCTTTGAATCGGCGCTCCAGCAGGTCGGCGTCGCGGCCCACGAAGCCGTCATGGTTGGCGACAGCCTGCCCGCCGACATCGCGGGCGCGCGCGGCCTCGGAATGCGCGCCGTGCTCGTCTCGCGCTCCGGGCGTCCCGGCCATGTCGACCAGTGCCCGGAGGACGTGCCCGTCATCCGGACGCTGCGCGAGCTGCCGCCACTGCTCTGATGCTGATCAGACCGCTCACGACGCTCGAGGAATGCCGCCAGGTCGCCGCCCTGGAAAAAACCGTTTGGGGCTACGCCGACGCCGAGGACGTCGTCCCGCCGCCCGTCCTCATCGTCTCGATCAAGCGGGGCGGCATCCTGCTCGGAGCGTTCGACGACGGCGGCAGGATCCGCGGGTTCGTCTACTCGATGGCCGCGATCAAAGACGGCCGCCCGACGCAGTGGTCGCACATGCTGGGGGTGATGCCGGAAATGCGCGCTGCCGGGCTCGGCGCGAGGCTGAAGCTCGCCCAACGGCAGGCCGCGCTCGACATGGGCCTGGACCTCATCGAATGGACCTACGATCCGTTGCAGGCCGGGAACGCTCATTTGAACTTCGCCAAGCTGGGCGTCGTCGTCGAGGAGTACGAAGAGAATATCTACGGGGAATCGAGCAGCCCGCTGCACAGCGGGACGTCGACGGATCGCTTCGTTGCGGAGTGGCGGCTCTCTGAGCCGCACGTCGAGCGTCGGATCGCGGCCCTCGGCGGCCCCTCGGTGCGGGATAGCTCAGTCGCCGGCGCGCCAGTTGTGAACCCGTCGCAGCCCTGGGAGCCCTGGCTGCAGCCAGGGCCGGCCGACCTGTCGATTGACGCACGGCGGTTGCTGGTGGAAATCCCTGTCGGCTTTTCCGAGATGCTCGAACGCGATTCCCGCCTGGCCCACGATTGGCGGATGTCGACGCGCGAGATTTTTCAGACCTACTTTCGGCGAGGCTACCGCGCCGTGGACTTCTTCCTCGCGCGCGAGGCGCAAAGAGGACAGTATCTGTTGGCGCGTCCCTGACTCGTCTGAGCGCGGACCGCTATCCTGGCGGCCACGCCAATCCACGTCCGCCGAGCACGTGCAGGTGGATGTGGAAGACCGTCTGGCCGGCGTCGGCGTTGCAGTTGAAGACGGTGCGGAAACCGCGCTCGCTGTGGCCGTGCTCGCGCGCCAGGGCCGCTCCGCGACGGATCATCTCGCCAACGAGGCCGTCGTCTTCCGCGGCAACGTCGTTGAGGGTCGCGATGTGGCGGCGCGGTACCACCAGAACATGCATCGGCGCCTGCGGGTTGATGTCCTTGAAGGCAACCAGCCGATCGTCCTGGTAGACGATTGAGGCCGGAATCTGTCCGCCGATGATTTTGCAGAAGAGGCAGTCGGGCATAATCAGCTTCCAGCTTCCAGCTTCCAGCTTCCAGCTTCAAGTTCCCAGTTCCGATCCAAAGCAGCTGGCCAGGCTCAGAATGTGTAGCTGGAAACCGGAAGCTGGAAGCCGGACGCTCAGTTCGTCATCACCGCCACTCGAGCGATGCCCTGGAGATCGGGTTTAAGGCTGACGTCGCTCCAACCCGCTTCGAGCGCGAACGCGCACACCTCGTCGTCCTGACCAAGACCGAATTCCACCACGAACAAGCCGCCAGGGGCGAGGCGCGATCGAGCCGACGTCACGAGCCTCTTCACGAGCGTCAGCCCGTCATGCCCGGAGTAGAGCGCAACCGACGGCTCGAACCGGACGATGTCTGGCGAGAGTTCCACCCCGCTTGGCACATAGGGCGGATTGGAGACGATGACGTCGATGGGGCCTTTCACCGGGTCAAGCAGGTCACCGAGCACCAACGTCACTCGCTGATCGACTTGATGCCGGGCCGCGTTTCTTGCGGCGACAGCCAGCGCGGTCGGGGAGACGTCGGTCGCCAGCACCCGCGCATCCGGACACTCCCGTGCGAGCGCGACCGCCAGGCAACCGCTGCCAGTCCCGACGTCCACAATGGTGCGCACGTCCAGCCCGCGATCCCGCCGCTCGCAGACGGCCTCGACGATGAGCTCGGTTTCTGGCCTGGGGATGAGCACGTCGCGCGACACGTCGAAGTCCAGCCCCCAGAACTCGCGCCGGCCGATGATGAAGGCGACGGGTTCGCGCGTGGCGCGCCGGTCGATGAGCGCCGAGAAGTCGCGCTCGACGTCGGCGGGCATTGGACCGCGACCGTCCGCCACCAGCCTCGCGCGGTCCCAGCCAAGGGCATGGCGTGCGAGGACCTCGGCGTCGAGCCGCGCGTCCTCGATCGTCAAGCCCGCGCGCACGAGCGCCTGACGGGCATCGGCGATTCGTTCGTGCACAGAAGTCACTGGTTCTGTATTAGCCTTTACTTCAGCATTCAGCAGTCAGCATTCAGAATTGCCGAAGTCCACTCAATGGGATGGTTCTGATTGATAGTGCGTGACCGCCTGATCGATCAGCTCGCCGATATCCCCGTCGAGCGCGTAGTTCAGTTGATACATGCTGTAGCCGAACCGATGATCGGTAATACGGTTCTCTTTGAAGTTGTAAGTGCGGATCTTTTCTGAGCGGTCCCCGGTGCCCACCTGCGTCCGGCGATCCTTGGCGATCGCCTCATGCTGTCGCCGCATCTCGATGTCGTAGAGTCGCGACCGCAAGACCTTCATCGCCTTGGCCCGATTCTTCACCTGGGATTTCTCGTCCTGCTGCGAAACAACGAGGCCGGTCGGGATGTGCGTGATTCGGACGGCGGAATACGTGGTGTTGACGCTCTGGCCACCGGGCCCGCTCGAACAGAACGTGTCGATGCGAAGGTCCTTGGCGTCGATTTGGATGTCGACTTCCTCGGCCTCCGGCAAAACCGCCACCGTCGCCGTCGAAGTATGGATGCGTCCGCTGGCCTCCGTCGCCGGGACGCGCTGCACCCGGTGGACGCCGCTCTCGGTACTTGAGGCGGCCGTACACGTCTTTTCCCTCGATGAGCGCCGTGACTTCCTTCGTTCCGCCGACGCCGGTGTCGCTGAGGTTGAGGACTTCGAGGCGCCAACCCTGGCGCTCTGCGTAGCGTGAGTACATGCGGAAGAGATCAGACGCGAAGAGCGCGGCCTCGTCGCCACCGGCGCCGGCGCGGATTTCGAGCACGACGTTCTTGGCGTCGTTCGGATCCTTCGGAATGAGCAGGACCTTCAATTCGGCGAGGAGCGTGTCACGGCGTGCCTGAAGGGACTTGAGCTCTTCCTGCGCGAGCTCGCGCATGTCGGGGTCCTTGACTAGTTCCTCGGTCGCGGCGAATTGCGCAGCGACGTCCTTGTACTCACGAAAGTGCTCGATGAGCGGCTGCATCTCGGCGAGTTCCTTGGAGTGCGTACGGAACTTGACCGTATCGGCCTGGACGATCGGATCGGCCATTTCGGCCATCAACTGTTCGTATCGCGATTCTGCAGCGGTCAGTTTGTCGAGCATGGGTCAACCTGTCGATACTCTTCTGCGGTCCGAGAACTCCTCTAATCTACCCGCCGGACACCGGCGGCAGGAACGCGACCTCGTCGCCATGCTTGAGCGGCGTCGACAATCGCGCGTACTCTTCGTTCACCGCGCACGACACCACCGGCGCGTAGTCGGCGAGCGCCGCGTGGTCACGAACGAGCGATTCCCACGCGGTCTGCGCGATCGCGCCGTCGGGCAGCTCGCGTCGCAGCTCAGATGTGCCCGTGAGCTCGCGCAACCGTGCGAAGAGCCGGACGGTTACGAACATGCGCGCTCGAATGCGGCCTGCTTCGCCGCCTCATCATCCGGATCGGCCGTCGCCCCTTCGATCCAGACATCGCCCCCGTCGAAATGCTCGTGCTTCCAGATCGGCGCGATCTGTTTGATCCGCTCGATCGCGTACCGGCAGGCCGCAAACGCGTCCGCCCGGTGCGCCGAAGCTGCCGCAATGATCACGCTCGCTTCGCCAATGGCCACCCGACCGACCCGGTGGTGAATGGCGAGCGCCACCGAGGGCCAGCGCGCTGCGGCTTCAGTCCCGATCCTCTCGAACGTTTTCACCGCGAGACCGGGATAGGCCTCATAGTCCAGCCATTCGACTCGACGGCCCGCATTGTGATCGCGTACCACCCCGATGAACGATGTGACCGCCCCGCACCCGGCCGAGGAGACGGACGCCACGATGGCCTCGGCGTTCAAGGGGTCGGAGGTGATGTGGAAGCGGTTCATGGTTCAGGGTTCAGGGTTCAAGGTTCACGGTTCAGAGTTCAAGGCTCCGAACCCTGAACCGTGAACCCTGAACCTTGAACCAATCTCTAGTATAGCTGCCAGAAATGCCCCAGCGGGCCATGCCCTCGACCGAGGCCCGGGGCGTGTCGAATCGCGCCATCGAGGTAGTCCCGCGCGCGAGAGAGCGCCGAGCGATCGTCGAGCCCGAGCGCGAGGTTGGCGGCAATCGCCGAGGACAAGGTGCAGCCTGTTCCATGGGTATGCCTGGTGTCGATTCTCGGGCGGCGCAGCTCGAACACTTCGTGTGCCGTGCAGACGACGTCGATCGACTCCGGACCGTCGAGGTGCCCGCCCTTGACGAGTACGACGCGGGGGCCGAGCTCGAGGATCCGTCCGCCGGCGGCCCGCATGTCATCGATCGAACGAATCGTCCGCCCGGACAGCACCTCAGCCTCTGGGACATTGGGCGTCACGACATGCGCGAGCGGGAGGAGCTCCGCCCGTATCGCCGCGACGGCCTCCTCTTCGAGCAGACGGTCGCCGCCCTTGGCGATCATCACTGGGTCGACGACGACATGCGGCAGGTCGAGCTCGGCGATCGCCGCCGCAACGGCCTCGACGATGGCGGCGTTGGCGAGCATGCCGACCTTGACGGCATCGACGCCGAAGTCGCCGGCGACAGCTTCGATCTGCGCGGTCACGAGATCGCTCGCGACCGCGCGCCACATCGTCACGCCGAGTGTGTTCTGAGCCGTGACCGCGGTGATTGCGCACGTGCCGAAGACCTGATGTGCGGCGAAGGTCTTGAGATCGGCCTGGATGCCGGCGCCACCGCCCGAGTCGCTGCCCGCAATTGTCAGTGCTGTGTGCATAAAGTAAGATCTCAGCCCATGGCCGTCTCGGCGACGCTTCTGACAACCATTTCTTCACGTAGTGACGTGTCCGTCGCTACTCGGGCGGCGGCCGTTTTTTTTGTCGCCGTGCTGACGGCCGTCGCGGCGCAGGTCAGCATCCCCCTGCCGTTCACCCCGGTGCCATTCACGCTGCAGCCAATGATCGTGCTGGTCGGCGGCGCGGCGCTCGGCGCGCGGCTTGGGCTCGCGAGCCAGATCCTCTACCTGACCGCAGGCATCGTGGGCCTGCCCGTCTTTGCCGCCAGCCCCGTACTCCCCCAGGGGTTTCTCCGGCTGCTTGGGCCAACCGGCGGGTTTCTGATGGCGTATCCGCTCGCAGCGTTCGTTGCGGGCTGGCTCGGTGAGCGCGGGTTCGACCGGCGCTATCTGACCTCCGTTGTAGCGATGGCCGCAGGGCTCAGCGTGATCTTCGCGTTCGGCATCGCCTGGTTCGCGTGGTTCGCCTCCCCAGCCCCCGTCGGCCTACCAAAGGCGCTTCAACTTGCGCTCTATCCGTTCATTGGTGTCGACATCCTCAAGATCCTGCTCGCCGCGACCGTGCTGCCATCGGCCTGGACCCTGACCGGCCGCTCGCGACGCTGAGTTTGCGGCGAATTGTTCCGGCGCATCGCCGTTTTCGCTTCAGCTGCGTGCTCAGCATTCTCTGCACACTCATTTCGGCTTCACTTCAGCACTCAGCATTCAGCATTGCGATAATTCACCTGACGTATCCCAAGCTCTTCAACCGATCGATCATCTCCTGATCGAGCGGCTGTCCTGATCGGAGCGCAGGCGCCGCCGACGGCCGGCCGTAGGTGGCCACGTAGCGCAGCGGGTAGCGCGCGGCGAACCCTGGATCGAAGAGCTCCAGCAGGGGAGCACTTGGAAGATCGCGGCTGACTGGAACGCCGAGCGCATACAACACCGTCGGCGCGGCCGCCGTCGCCAGGCTGACACTGCCCTGGTGCAATCGCGCCGCGGGCCCGTTGACCGACATCATCGCTCTCCCGTCGCCGCCCACCCGGCCAGGCTCGGTGACGAGCATCACGAGTTCGCCAGGTCCTGGCGTCAGCAGTGGCGCGAGCAACCGGTCGAGCGCCGAATAGTACGCTTGCAGCCCTTCCAGGCGGGCCGCGAGCGCTGAAGGCGAGAGTCCCTTCTGAGCATCCGAGAGCCCCGCTGGACCATCCGAGAGCCCCGCTGGAGGATCACTGAGTAGCGCGAATTGCGCGATATCGAGACCTGGAAGATAGACCACTGACAGGTCGGTCGCGGGAGGCGCGACTGCGGAGGCGAGCGCGAGCTGAATCGCGTCGAGCTCAGCGGAGCGAAGAAGGATGCGGCGGGTCGCGTCATCGCTCGACAGTTCGAGTGCCTGTGTGGCCTCCGCAGTGGCGCGCGCCTTAATCTCGGGCCAACGCTGACGCAAGGGTTCGTACAGGCTTGCCGGCGCCAGCTCGGCGTCGAGCGGGCCGTTTCGCTCGAGCCGGAGCGTCACTCGATCGGTCAGCACGATCCCGGCATCTGTGGCCACGGGCCACGTCGCCCACCAGTTGACGACCACGGTGCGAAGGCCAGCCTCCGCGGCCACTTCCCAAAATGTCTTCGCGCGACGCTCGCTGCCGCTCGCAATGGCCGGGCTCGTCAGGCGGACGAGATCGGTCGCGCCACGAATCGCGCGGCCGAGCGGCGAAGGTTGCGCGATCGTGACACTGCCATGGACGCCGGCGAGCCGTCGCGTTTCGAGGCCCTGCACGCCATGCACGTTCGGCGGCTGCCCGGTCGCGACGGTGGTCCAGACCCGCGCCGGATCACCTGCGTCTCCCGGCCGCGACTCGAGCTGCACGCGCGCACCGCCCAGGCTCGCGGTCAGCGCCGGGAGCCGGCCGGTCGCCGAAAGCGAGTCGAAGATCCGCGCGTCGAAACCATCGATGGCGATGACGCGGACGCGGAGGCCCGTTGGCACGACCGTCAACGGCTCCCGCGCTGGCGCGCCGCCTCTCGGTTCCGCCGACCACGTCAACAGCAGCGCCGCACCGGCAAACGCGATCGCGCCCGACGCAACGGTACCGCGCCACGACGACACCTCGCCCCGGCGCCCGTCACGCTCCGTAGTGCTATCCGCCGCAAGGACCACCGCCGACGAGGCGACGAACACGGCATGCCCCAGCAGCAGACTCATCGCGGCCGCCACAACCAGCGCGGAAGTGGTCCAGATCGGCGCGGACCATCCGAGTCCAGCGATGACGGTTTGCCACCAGAGCGTCAGATAGATCAGGCAGAGCAGCGTGACAAGCCCTCCTGCGCCCCGCGCCAGCCAACGTCCACCACGCGTGTAACCGGCACCAGCCTGGCGCGACGCCCACCAGACGAGCAGGCTCGCGGCAATCGCCGCCGCGGTCATGGCGGCGCCGAAAAACCCGCCGAGATAGATGGCGACGACGGCCGCGTCGCGAGGTCCCGTGACAAGTCCTGGAAGGCGCGCGCTGAGGCCGAGGGCCGCAGCCGGGCCGAGTAGAAGTGCGGCGATGATTCCCACACGCAGGCTGGCGAGGAAAGCAATCGCGGAGGGTCGTCGAGTCGCGCGCGCGGGGCCGAGCACGAAACGATCGACGCCGGCGTCGAGGTAGCCGAGCGATCGAAGGCGTTGCCTGAGCTCATCGACGCGAGGATCGTCGCCCTGATGGGAGGTCATGAGCGTTACAGGCGCCGCGCCGCCACGAAGGCCGACAGTCCGCGGAGCTTGTCGGCGCGGCGTCCGAACGGCGTCAGCGCTCGCTCGGCCGTCTGGCACAGCTCGGCGGCGAGCTGATGTGCGCCCGTCACGCCGCTGAACGACACGAACGTGGTCTTTCTGGCATCTTTCCGAATCGCCTTGCCGGTTTCTATAGGGTTTCCCTCGACGTCGAGCAGGTCGTCGATGATCTGAAACGCGAGCCCAAGGTTCTTGGCAAAAGCGGAGAGCGCCGCGATTGAGTCGGCGTCGGCGCCGGCCGTCATCGCGCCGGCGACCGCCGACGCGTTGAAGAGCGCGCCGGTTTTCCCGCGGTGAATGCGCTCGAGCAAATCGAACCCGATCTCCTGTTCGGTGGCGAGCAGGTCGGCCGCCTGCCCGGCGATCAAGCCATCATTTCCCACTGCCTCGTCGAGGAGCGCCGCCAGGCGTGCGGCCAGGGGCGCCTCGTAACGACGCGCGAGCGTGCCGAACGCGAGGTTCAGCAGCCCGAACGCCGCCAGGATCGCAATCGCTTCACCGAATTCGAGATGGTTGGCAGGCCGCCCTCGCCTCAGCGCCGCATCGTCCATTGCCGGCAGGTCGTCGAGGATGAGCGAGCTGGTGTGGACGAGCTCCATCGCGGCCGCGGCCGCGAGCGCGAGGCCCGCCGTTCCGCCGCACAACTCCGCTGAAAGCAGCGTCAGCACCGGACGGACCCGTTTCGACGGCGCAAAGAGCGTGAACGCCATCGATCGGTCGATCGGCCCGCGCCCGGGCTCGACGAGTCCGTGCAGCACCTCTTCGACACGCGCCTGATAGCCGGCAAAAAATGCCGGGACGCGGCTCATCGTTTCGATGGCTTTCGGCTGCGGTCGGCCGGCACGTCAGGCTTGGCAAAGACCAGCATGTACTGGTATCGGAGGATGTCGGGCTGCGCGATCAGGCGCAGGCCGGCTTCATTCGCCTCGCGGATCACGCGTTCCGGGTCGACCCGCTCGTCCATCGGCGGGCCCGGCCCGCCTCCGGCTTTGCTGAACTCCACGATGCCGATCCGCCCATCTGGTTTGAGAGCCCTCGCGGCGTTTCTGAGCAGCGCCACCGGCTGCGACATCTCGTGATACGCATCGGAAATCAGGACTGCATCGAGCGCCCCGACCGGCAGGCCGGGATCGGCCGCCGTCCCGAGTCGAACGACAACATTGTTGTTAGGATTCTCGAGCGGCAACCGCCGCTTGATCACTTCGATCATTTGCGGCTGGATGTCCTCCGCGTAGACCCGCCCGTTCGGGCCGACGCGGCTCGCGAGCCTGATGGTGAACCAACCGCTGGCGGCGCCGAGATCGGCCACGACGCTGCCTTCGGCGATCTTGAGCGCGTCCATGACCTGCTCGGGACGCTGCCAGACGTCGCGATCCGGACCCTCGAGCTGACCGAGGTTCTCGGGCGGGAACAGTTTCCCGTGTTGCTGCCGCTGCTGGCCGGCGACGGTCCCCCCGGCGAGCATCAACAGGGCCAGCAGCGTCCGAAAAATATGGCTCACCGTCTGCGTCTTCCTTCCTTGCGTCCTGCCTTCTGATTCTTCCGGTGATGCTGTTTGGTTCTGTTCCGGTCGCCCGGGCGGCCAGGCGATGTCATTGCTTCCGCAGAGAGAATCGCATCGAGCGCCCGGTCGGGAACGAGTCGGCGTTCGCGGACGATCTCGCGAATCGGCTGGCCGGTCTCGACCGACAACTTGGCGATCGCGGCGGTCTCGGCGTAGCCGATGTGCGGGCTGAGTGCCGTCGCGAGCGCCGTGCTCCGATCGAGCAGCTCGCGCGCGCGGGCGGCGTCGGCCACGATGCCGCTGACGCATCGCGTCTGAAAGACGCGCATGGCTTGACCGAGGATGCTCGTGGCGTGCAACGCGTTCCACGCCATCACCGGCATCATGACGTTCAGCTCGAGCTGCCCGGCATCTGCCGCCGCGAGGATCGCCGCGTCGCATCCGATCACCTGGCAACACACCTGGTTGACCATCTCTGGCACTGACGGGTTGACCTTACCCGGCATGATCGAAGAACCGGGTTGAACCGCCGGCAACACGATCTCGGCAATCCCTGCCCGTGGTCCCATGCTCAGCAGCCGCAGGTCCGACGCGATCTTGGCTGTCTCGACCGACAGCCGTCGCAGCGCGCCTGAATACGCCAGGACATCGCCCATGCTCTGAGTGACCCTGAAGCGGTTGGCGGCGGGGCGGAGCCGCAGCCGTGTGTAGCGGGCCAGGTAGGCGATTGCCGCGCGAGTGTAGTCGTCACCGGCGTTGAGCCCCGTGCCGACAGCTGTCGCGCCCAGGTTGAGTTCCTGGAGTTGCGCGGCTGTTCGCACGAGCTCGTCGGTGGCATGGCGGATGTTCGCCGCGTAGCCGCTGAACTCCTGGCCAAGCGTTATCGGCACGGCGTCCTGAAGATGCGTGCGGCCAGTCTTGAGGATGGCGGAAAAGCGGCGGCTCTTTTCCCTCAGGCCGTTCGACAGTTCCCTCGCGGCCGCGACGAGATCGCGCAGCTCGAAGAGGATCGCTAGCCGCGTCGCCGTCGGATACACGTCATTGGTCGACTGTCCCATGTTGACGTGATCGTTGGGGTGCACCCGCCTGTAGGTGCCACGACGGTCCCCGAGGATCTCGGCGGCGCGGTTGGCAAGCACCTCGTTCGCGTTCATGTTGTGCGAGGTCCCGGCGCCCGCCTGGTAGACGTCGACGACAAACTGGTCGCGCAACCGCCCCTGGAGCACGTCGTCGGCGGCCCTGACAATCGAGCGGGCGAGTGCCGGCGAGAGGCGGCCGAGCCTTCGGTTGGCCTCGGCCGCAGCCTTCTTGATCAGGATGGTTGCCGTGACGAGCGAAGGCGGTGCGGTGAAACCGCTAATCGGGAAGTTCTCCACGGCGCGCGCCGTCTGGCCGCCATAGTAGGCGTTGACAGGGACACGCACTTCGCCCAGCGGATCGCGTTCGACGCGAAAAGTCGCGCGGGGCATGAAGAAAGTATAGCGGCTTGAAGGCTCAGGGCTTAGGGCTCAAGGCTCAGGCAAAAACTTCGACCACTTGCTCCAGATCTAGCTTGAGCCGCCCTGAGCCCTGAGCCCTGAGCCCTGAGCCGGGGCGTCCGGGGCCGTGAGCCCTGAGCCGAGCCTTGAGCCCTGAGCCCTGAGCCTGACATACTCTTGAAATGCTCCCCGCCTTCCTCGACAGCGTCGTGGACCTCATCACCAAAACGTCAACCGATCTGCCGCCTGACGTGCGCGCGGCGATGAGCCAGGCGCTCGCCGCGGAGGCCCCGGCGACACGCGCAGGCCAGGCGATGACGATCATTGCCCAGAACATCGATCAAGCCGCCGCCTGTGACGGGCCGATCTGCCAGGACACGGGGATGCCGACCTTCGAGGTGAAAGTGCCCGTCGGCGCGAACCAGATCTGGATGCGCCAGCAGATTCGCGAGGCGGTTGCCGACGCGACGCGGCGGGGGAAGCTTCGTCCCAATTCCGTCGACTCGATCACCGGCGAGAACTCTGGCAACAACCTCGGGCCCGGCACGCCGATCATTCACTTCGATCAGTGGGAAGCGCCCGACCTCGAGATCAAGCTGATTCTCAAGGGTGGTGGCTGCGAGAACACCAACGCCCAGTACTCGCTGCCGGCCGAGTTGGACCATCTGGGCCGCGCCGATCGCACGCTCGAGGGCGTGCGGAAGTGCATCCTCCACGCCGTCTGGAAAGCGCAGGGCAAGGGCTGCAGTCCGGGCGCCGTTGGTGTGTGTATTGGCGGCGACCGGACGTCCGGGTACACCTATGCAAAGGAACAGCTGTTCCGCACCCTCGACGATCGAAATGCCGACGCGAGGCTGGCGGCGCTCGAAGAGTCGATCATGGAAGAAGCCAATCGCCTGTCGGTCGGGCCGATGGGCTTCAGTGGCCGGACCTCGCTCATCGGCTGCAAGATCGGCGTGCAGAACCGCCTCCCCGCGAGCTTCTTCGTGTCGGTTGCGTACGACTGCTGGGCGTTCCGCCGCCTCGGCGTCAGACTCGATGCGACGACCGGCGCCATCACGTCGTGGTTGTACCGGGACGAGAAGGTGCCGTCGGCGCCGCTCCTCGCTCCTGAAGCCGTGGCGGCAGGCTTCCCCCGTACCGGCCGTGAGATTCCGCT
The DNA here is from genome assembly GCA_963773005.1 of uncultured Acidobacteriota bacterium. Lineage (GTDB taxonomy): Bacteria > Acidobacteriota > Vicinamibacteria > Vicinamibacterales > 2-12-FULL-66-21 > DATBJJ01. Next base: position 786,387 of record CAVYZR010000001.1, on the reverse strand, counting down.
CAGCGCGCCGATTTCAGACGAGCAAGTCCGGGCGCTCAAAGTCGGGGACGTGGTCCTGATCTCAGGACGCGTGTTCACCGGTCGAGATGCCGTGCATGCGCATTTGATGAAGAACTCGCCTCCCGTCGACCTGACTGGTGGCGTGCTCTACCACTGCGGCCCGGTCGTCGTGAAGCAACCGGGACCAGATGGTGACACGTGGCGGGTGACGGCCGCCGGCCCGACGACGAGCATCCGCGAGGAACCGTATCAGGCAGAGATTCTCAAGCGCTTTGGCGTGAGGGTGGTCATCGGCAAGGGCGGGATGGGCGCCCGAACGCTCGCGGGGCTGCAGGCGTCAGGGGCGGTCTACCTGAACGCGATCGGCGGCGCAGCGCAGTTTTATGCCCGTTGCATCCAGCGTGTCGTCGGCGTGTCGCTGATGGAGTTCGGCACGCCCGAGGCAATGTGGCACCTCGAGGTTCGTGATTTCCCGGCGATCGTCACCATGGACGCGCACGGATCGAGCCTGCACAAGGACGTCGAGGACGCCTCGGGAAAAGTCCTCGAAACCTTGGCGTAGCGCGTCGACCTGTCTTCGCATACGTAGAGTCCGACACGACGTGTTATTTAGATGGTGCTAACGGAGCGCCTGAGCGAAAACGTCCTGCAGCGCGCGAATCGACGTGCCCCCATCGAGATGGAGGCGCACGACGCGTCGGTTGTGGGCCGCGAGGGTCTCCGCGTCACCGAGCGCCTGCGCGCGCTTAAGAATCGAGAAGGAATAACCTGTCTCTGGAATCTCCGTGCTGGTCTCATCGTCGGTCGTCACGACGAAGGCCAACACGGTGTTTGGTCCACCCTTGTGGTACTGGCCCGTCGAGTGAAGGTACCGCGGCCCGACACCGAAGGTGCTTGCTACTTTGTATGTCGCGCGGATCGACTCACGGATTTCGCCGAAGAGGAGCTCGACGTCGCTCGTGGCAGGGAAGTAGCACAGGATCGCGACATAGTCTCCCGCCTGTAGCGAGCCGAGCGCTGCCCGGACGACCGCAGCCGGCGAATCTCCCTGGAACGTCAGAGAGAAGACGCTGACGCCGTCAGCCGAGGCCGTCGCGCTGGTTTCTGGCAACCGCCCCGTCGAGGCGAACGTGTTGAGGAGTCCTTTGGTTTTCTCCTTGGCCTCGGCGACGTTCGGCTCGTCGAACGGATTGATGCCGAGCGCGGCGCCCGCAACCGCTGTCGCAAACTCCCAGCGGAAGAACTCGGCTCCGAGCCCGTCGATCCGCGTGCTCAGACGAAGGACCGGGTGCCCGGCGGCCTCGAGCGCCGCGATTCGAGCTTCGTCCGGAGCATCGCGGTCGGTCGCGATGGCGACAAAGGCACGATCGCTTCCGTACTCGTCGGGATTGCCGAGCCGCTCGTCGACGACCGGCAAAGCGCCCTTGCCGTGCTTGCCGGTGCTCTCCGCAACCAGCTGTTCGATCCACAGACCCAGCGACGCGAGTGATGGTGGCAGCGCGAGTGTGAGCTTGTCCCTCCCCTCGAGCGCGGCCGCACCGATGAACGCGCCGAGCGAGAGCCCGGCGTTCGCGTGATTCTCCTGTTTGCAGCCTTCGGCCATCGCTGCGCCAGCCGCGAGGAGCGTACCGGGGTCTGCGCCGATGAGGGCGCACGGCACGAGACCGAAAAGCGACAGCGCCGAAAAGCGGCCACCGATGTCGGCGGGATTCACGAACACTTCCCGGTAATTCTTTGATTCGGCCAACGCCTGGAGCGCCGTTCCGGGGTCGGTGATCGCGATGAAGTGCCGGCCCGCCGCGCTGCCTTCTGCCTCGACCAGGCGCGCCCAGAAGAAACGTTCGAGGGACGCGACTTCCACCGTGCCACCGCTCTTGCTGGCGACGACGAACAACGTCCGCGCCGGGTCGAGCCGGGCCGCCGCGGTCGTGATCGTCAGTTCGTCGGTGGTGTCGAGGACGAAGAGCTCGGGATGCCCGGGCGCAACCCCACAGACCAGCCGGAGCACCTCCGCGCAGAGGCTGCTGCCTCCCATCCCTAGCAAGTAGACGGCGTCGAACTGCTCGGCAGCGATCTGCTGAGCCAGGTGCGCCGCGCGCGGAACACCAGCGCTCATCGTCTCAGGCACGTCGAGCCAGCCAAGCCGGGTCCGAATCGATCGTTGGTCGGCGCTGCCGGCGTCGGCTCCCCAGGCCCGAGGGTCCCTCTCCCAGATTCTGGACACCAGGCGCTCGTGCAGGAGCCGATCGACGAGGCGAGTAGCGGGTGAATACCAGAGCGACATTGCCGGCAATCTTATCATCCTTCATCCTCTAAGTTGCATGGCTGCAGCAGGTTGTGGCCGCCAGTCGTTACATATCGGTCCAGCTGTCGCCTTGCTGGAAACGCCGCAAAGCCCTATAATTCATGTATCTGCCCAGCGAGGCGAGGAGACAACACGGATGATCAACGTCACAGCGGCAGCGGCTACCAAAATCACGGAGCTGCTCGTTGAAGAAAACAAGATGAGTGCGGGCCTGCGAGTGTTCGTCCAGGGCGGCGGCTGCTCGGGCTTTCAATATGGGTTGATGATTGACGAAGGCGAAGGCGACGAGACGACAGACGCGGTGATCGAATCGAACGGCGTCAAGCTCCTCGTCGATCCCATCAGCGCGCGCTATCTTCGCGGCGCCGAGGTCGACTTCGTCGACAATATTACCGGCGGCGGCTTCACCATCAAGAACCCGAACGCCAAGTCGACGTGCGGCTGCGGGTCGTCGTTCAGCGCCTAGGAACTTCACGCCGTTTGTGGTGAGGTCGCCCTGTGGTGAGTAGGTGGTGAGCTGGAGCCCCGGGCGGTGAGTCGTGCACCGATGGAATCCACTCCTACCGCATTTGTCGACAGTCTGCGGCCGGCCGGGAGCAAGCGTTCCGGCAAGCGCGACTTCATCGTCAATGTCTTTCTCCGCCAGGAAGGACACCTGACGGCCGACAACCTCGTCGCGCTCATCCGGCGCGAAGATCAGCGCATCAGCCGCGCCACAATCTACCGAACGCTACAGTGGATGGTCGACGCCGGAATCGCCCGAAAGGTCGATTTCGGCGAAGGCCGCTTTCGCTTCGAGCATTCCTACCGTCACCCGCGACACTTCCACCTGATCTGCAAGACCTGCAACCGGAGCTTCGAGTTCCTCAGTTCGGACATCGAGGCGCTCGTCGAGGAAGTGGCAGCCGCGCGGGGTTTCACGCCGCGACAGAGCGTGCTGCAGATTCACGGCACCTGCGAATCCTGCCGCACCGGGAGGCCGGCCGATACCGAGGATTGGACGAGTGAACTCCTGTTCGCGCGTGATGCGTTACGGATCGCGATTGCGACCGAACGCAGCGGTCTCGAGTTCTACACGCGCGCGTCTCGGATTACGAAAGACGCGAGGGGCCGGCGCGTTTTCCAGAAACTTGCCGAGGAAGAGGGAGAGCACCTCGGCACGCTCGAAGCTCGATACCGCGAGCTCCTCCAACAGGATCCACAACTCGAGTCCCGGCCGACGTTTCTCTTCTTCAAGGGGGCCGCCAATGGTCTCTTTGCCGCTGGCGCCGAACAGCTGACCAAGGGCGTCAACGATCGCCAGGCGCTGATGATCGGCATCCGCTGCGAGCGCGGGTCGCACAAGTTCTTCAAACGCTACGGCGAGCGGTTCGAGGACTCTGAAGGCAAGCGGATTTTTCTCGAGTTCGCCGACGAGGAGCGCACGCATCTCGATCTCCTCATCCGCGAGTACCGCCTGCTCGTTGAACGTCAGCGTCAGAAGCGGCGCGCCCGGCCCAGGCGCAAGGCCCGGCAGCGCGCGACCGCCTGATGCTCCGTGATTGATCTCCATCTTCACACCACTGCCTCCGACGGGCGGTTGCGCCCGGAGGCGCTCGTCGCTCGCGCCGCGCAAGCCGGACTGCGGGTGATGAGCGTGACCGATCACGATACCGTCGCCGGCCTGGCAGAGGCGCGTGAAGCGGCCCGAACGCAGGGCCTCCGTCTCGTCAACGGCATCGAGATGACGGCCGTGGACTCCGGCCGCGACATTCACGTCCTGGGTTACTTCTTCGATCCCGAGGACGTCGCCCTGGCGCGGTTCCTGGAGAGACAGCGCGCCGCGCGCATCGACCGCGTGCGGGAAATCGCGTCCCGCCTGCACAGGTTGAATGTTCCGATCGACGTCGAGGCGATCCTGGCGGAAACACCCGCCGCGAGCGGCCGGAGTGTCGGCCGCCCGCTGGTGGCAGATGCCCTGGTCGCCGCCGGTCACGCCAGTGATCGACGCGACGCGTTCGATCGCCTGCTCGGAAACGGCGGCCCGGCGTTTGTCCCGAGATGCGGCCCGGACGTAGCCGGTGTCATCGCCGTCATCGCGCAGGCTGGGGGAGTCACATCGCTCGCGCACCCGAGGCTGCTTGGTGTCGACGACCGGATCGCTGGATACGCTGAAAGCGGCCTCTCGGCAATCGAGGTGCGGCACCGCGATCACACTGCACTCGACGAGGCCTACTACCGACGGCTCGCCGCCACACTCGACCTGGCCGTGTCAGGCGGCTCTGACTTCCATGGTGACGACGTCGGGAGGGTCGAGCAGGCGATGGGCGAGGATTTGATCTGCGGTCCAGGATCGGTAACGCTCGGGGCGGAAGACTTCGCCGCTCTCGAGGCGCGCCGGCCAAGGCCGCAATGACGCCCGTCCTGCAGATCACCGGCGTCCAGAAGCGCTATCAGAGCCTGCGACCGCTGCGCATCCAGGAATTGACGATCGCGCCCGCTGACCGCGTGGCGGTCAGCGGTTTCGACGCCGGCGCCGCTGAAGTGCTCGTCAATCTCGTGACCGGCGCAAGCCTGCCCGATCAAGGCGAGGTCCGCGTCCTCGGCCATCGCACGGCCGACATCGTCGGCGGCGATGACTGGCTGGCGTCACTCGATCGCTTCGGAATCGTCAGTCCGCGAGGCGTGCTGGTCGAAACCTTTACGATTGAGCAAAACCTGGCAATGTCCCTCACGCTCGACATCGACCCGGTACCGGCCGAGGTCGCGGCCGGCGTGGTCGAATTGGCGCGCGAGTGCGGCGTTCTCGACCTGACTGGCGGTGAAGATGGCCTGCAGCGGATCATTGGAGAGGCTGCTCCTGCGATCCGGGCGCGTGTGCACCTGGCGCGAGCGATCGCGCTCCGGCCGGCGCTGCTAGTCCTGGAACATGCCGGCGCAGAACTCGAGGCGGACGAGCGGCTCGCGCTTGCCGACTGCATTGCCGGAGTGGCGGAAGCCGGCGGCGTTGCGGCGCTCGTGATTACCAAAGACGACGATTTTGCCAAGAGAGCGGCGCACCGGGCGCTCCGTCTGGAGGCCGCGACCGGTGCGCTCAAGCCGATTAAGCGCGGATGGTTCAGCTAGAAGCCATCTCACAAACTCGATCCGTGTTGTCCGTGTAGTCTGTGGTTCTGGTGGCTAGCTCACCACGGCTTGGGCCGGGGATACGGACTGTTGTCCGGCGTCAGGGCCGCGAGGAAGGCCATCAGGTCCTTGCGCTGCTCGGGAGTGAGTGTCTGGGGCTTGAGCAGGACGTCCTTGGTCTTGTTGTCCACTCCGCCCTTGAGCATCAGGTCGACGGCTTCGTCGAGCGTCTTGGCGCTCCCGTCGTGGAAGTACGGACCGCTCAGTGCCGCGCCGCGCAGGCTCGGAGTCTTGAACGCGCCCATCAGCCGTTCCATATCAGGCGTGACCGGCTGATTGCTCTTGGCAGCGGCGTCCGCCAGGATCTTGCCTCGGCCCATGTCAGGCGTTGGTTTGTCGGATCCGATGCCGATGTTGTGAAATTGCGCATCCGAGAAGAGAGGGGGCGTATGACAGACGACGCACCCGGATGTCGAGAAGACCTGGAACCCTCGTCCGATCGTTGTCTTCGCCGCCTCGGCAGAATCCTGCGGCGCGCGATCCCACGGGGTATTGCCCGCGTGAATCGTTCGGACGTAGCTGGCGAGGGCTTTCACGATCCGATCGCCGGTCGGCGGTCCCTCGTACTCTTTCTGGAAGGCCTCGACGTACTGGGGGACTGCCTCGAGTTCCTTGGCCATGGCGTCGGGATCGCCGCCCATTTGACTGCGCCACGCCGCCACGATCTGCGCCTCGAGTCCCTTCGCCCGGCCATCCCAGTAGAGGTCCGGATAGAAGGCGACCCCGTACATCGTCGGCGTATGTCGCGTGTTCATGCTGCCGTCGAATCGGGGCGACAGCGCCAGGCCGTCGGTCCAACCTTTTTCCGGCACGTGACACGTCTCGCACGACATCTTCTTCGTCCTGGACAGGCGCGTGTCGAAGAAGAGCTGCTTGCCGAGCGCAATTCGCCCCGTCGTCATCGCATTGTCCGGCGGGACTGTGATGGTCAGGGATTGGAGTCCCCTGGGCAGCGCGAAGTCGGGTCGAGCCGTCTGGCCGGCAGCCGTCAGCACCTGCGGCTGTCCGACCAATGATGCGAGGCCGGCCACGGCCAGACCAAGAATGACGGCAACAACACAGCTCATGCGACGGCTCATTGATGACTCCTGGGATATGCTCCTGGCGCCAGATTCTGATTCACGCGGTCCCCAGCGTCAAGCGGGCCCGCTCAGTGCACGCTCTAAACCCATGCCTAAGCTCGTGCTTTTTGACATCGATGGAACGCTCGTCCTGACCGGCGGAGCTGGACTGCGCGCGATGAACCGCGCGTTTGAGGAGATCGTCGGGGCGCCGACCGGCCTGACCGGGGCAGAGCGGAGCGATGCCCTCAACGGCATCCCTGTCGCCGGCCGGACCGACTGGATCATCGTCAAGGATACGCTCGCGCGCGTCGGCCGCGAGCTTGACGACGATCTCCTGCGCCGACTGCGCGAGCGTTACGTGAAACATCTCGGCCATGAGATTACGCAGCCAGGGAAAGGCTTCCATGGAACGCTGCCGGGCGTGCCCGCGCTGCTCGAGACGCTGCAGGCGCGCGAAGACGTGTTCCTCGGGCTGCTGACTGGCAATTTCAGGGATGGCGCCCGGATCAAGCTCGAGCGATTCGATCTGTGGCGCTATTTTCCTTGCGGCGCGTTTGGCGACGACTCGCCGGATCGCAATGCGCTCGTGCCGGTGGCGCTCGAGCGCGCCGCCGCGTGCGGGATGGCGCCTTTTCAGCCTGCCGACGTGATCGTCGTCGGCGATACGCCGAACGATGTCGCCTGCGCCCAGGTGGTGGGCGCCGTGCCCGTCGGCGTCGCGACCGGGAACTATACGACCGACGAGTTACGTGCGTGCGGGGCGGAGGTCGTGTTCGAGACGCTCGAGGATGCGGCTGGATTCGCGCGACTGTTGTAGGCATCGGACAGCAGCATTGTTTGCGTGTCATTAGCCCAACAGGAGACCAGGAGGTCAGGAGTTAGTTGGCTTTCCTGGTGAACCTCCTGATCTCCTAAACTCCTGTAAGGCGTTAGCCCGAGGAAGCGAATGGGGCCCGGTGGCCCTCCCGGTCTTCAAAACCGGTCGCCGCCCGCACTTGTGTGGACGGGCTGGGTTCGACTCCCAGGCGCTTCCGCCACCCAGCCGTAGGCGGACCCATCATCTACTGCGCCGGCAGGTCCCCGTAGAATTTCCAGTCGATCGACATGTCGCGCGTCAGCGTCTGCTTCGTGAGACCAAGCCTGATGAGCGCGATCGGCATGCTGCCCTGACGCAGGATCTCGTCGTGGAACTGCTTGTTGGTCATCTGCCTCGAATCGACCAGTTCCTTGCGGAGTCCACGTAGCTGCAGCCCACCCAGCAGATACGCCGCCTGGTAGAGCGGACCGTAGCCGCCCTGGAACGAGCGACGTACTTCCGCCGTGGCGTTGTCGCGCTCGTGACCCACTCTGTCGACGAGGAAGTCGATTGAGTCCTGTGGCGACCAGATCCCCAAGTGAAAGTTGAGCGAGAAGATGATTCTGGCGCACCGGTGCATGCGCCAGAAAAGCGCGCCGACGCGCTCCTCGGGTGTGTCATGGAAGTCCATGTCGTAGAGTGTCAGCTCCCAATAGAGCGGCCATCCCTCGCCGAAGAATGGCGTGTTCCCGCCGATGCGGGCGCGATAGTTGGCGAAGCGCGATGCCATGTATCCGACGAGGTTGTGGCCGGGGATCATCTCGTGGAACGCGACCGCATGCGAGAACGGAATGTTGTTGCCGCGCATGCTCTGTAGACGGGCCTCGTACTCCATCGTGTTGGTAGGGTAGGACACGATGATCTGCGAACCGCCAAGGAAGAAGGGACTCGACAGCTGTGCCTCGGGCGACATCATCGACATGTGGAAGGACTCGCTGGCGATCTCGGGCACCGTGATCAGATCCTTGGCGCGGAGATAGTCGACCGCCTCGAACAGCATGTCGCGCACGACGGCTGGCTGCCCGCCCGGCGGAACGTACATTCCTTTCACTTTTTCGACGGCCTTCTTCCAATCGTCGCCGAAACCCATCTGGCGCGAGGCTTTTTTCATCTCCTCCTCGTGCCAGGTGAACTCCTTGTTGGCGAGCGCGATGAGCTGCTCCGGCGTGTAGGGAATCATCTCGTCGGCCAGATCGAAGATGAGGCCGATTCTGCCGCGGGCGGCGCCGGGAATGCCGGAGTTGTCGGTCTTGCGCGGCGGATTGGCCTCGGGGACGAAGTCGATCCGCGCAATCTGACGCTCGCAGGTCTTCTTGATGAACAAGTAGTCGACCTGGGCGTTGCGGCTGAGGCCGTCGAAATCGAGCGTCTTCAGGGCGTCCAGCCAGTCGAGGTAATACTGGCGAGGACGTCCACCGCCAGGGCTGTTGGTGGCGCCTCGGCCGCCGCGCCCGCCACTCGGACCGATAAACCGCAGCACCACGCCGCGCATTTCGTCTTGTGGCAGAGCGATGAGTTCGTTCAGGTCCGGAACTTCGTTGAGCTTCGTTGCGGCGGCGGGCGGAATCGCGGCTGGCGTCGCTGAGGTGGGCGCTGCGATCGTGTCGGCCGGCGCCACCTTGTCGCGCAGAAACGCCGCATAACCTTGCAGCGCCTCATCGACCTGCTTGTAGGGCATGCCCATCCACCACGTAAAGAGCGGGTCGTAGCCGTTGTAGAAATTGAACCACGTCGTGACGCTGTTGCGGAGCCCGTCGACCGAATCCGCGCCTCGGGTTGCCAGATCCTTGCTCACCCTCAGCGCGTCGGCGCTCGCGGCGCCATTCAGGCCTGCTTCAACCCTCGCCTCCACTCGCGCGACGTCCTTTGTCAGCTCGGTCAGCACTCCCGCTGCCTGCTGCGAATTCACGTCCTCCATACGGATCCGCTCCTCGTTCAACTTGATGATGGCTGGCGCAAAGGGGACCAGCGGCATCAACTCCGCGACCTTCGCCGAGTCGGTCTCGAGCGCCGCGAGATTGGATTGAATGCTGGTTTTGAGCGTCTCGAGCTTCGGTTTTTCCCGCGGCGGAGAGTTTGCCGGCGTCAAGTTTGGCGAGCGCGGCCTGCCAGCTCATGTCGTAGCGCTTGAGGCGCGCAATGCGATTGAGAGAGAGCGACGGCGGCACGCTGGCAGCAGGAGCGGGATCCGCGTCGCGACCGGCCCGGCCGTCCGCGGGGAGATCCACTCGACCTCTCCCACGGCCTGGGCCTCGGCCGCCATCGTAGTTTCCGTTGAGGGTCAATCGATCGGCACCGTACCGCTGGGTGACGAGGCCGAGCTCGCTTTGCGGTGCAGCAAGCAGCGGGCGCAAGTCACCGGGCACAGTATTGTCGAGCGCGGCTTGCTCGAACTCGGCCGCCCTCAGCGTCTGCCGGTTGGGATCACCGGCGAGCAACCAGGCGGGGGAAAGTTGCTGTCCCGCCAGGATCATCCCCGCACACACCATCGTCCAACCTCTAACCATCCATCCTCCCGATGTCATGGCAACAGGTCATGCGCCAGGGCCGAACGACTTCGTCATCACGATCAGGTGGCAGGGAAGCTTGGCCTGCTCGTGATCGAAAAACGGGCGAGTTCCGCTTTCGACATAGCCGAAGCGGCGATAGAGAGGGGGAAGTTCGGTTCTCAGGTTCACGACCTCGAGCTCCATCTGGTGGCAGCCAGCGGTGCGACAGTAGTCCTCAGCTGCCGCGATCAGCCGTGAGCCGAGGCCCTGGCCTTGACGCGACGGGTCGACCGACAACATGCCGAAGTACCCGGTCTCGCCGCGAATGTCGACGTAAACGCAACCGAGCAGCGTGCCAGCGTCGTCTTCGAGCAGCAGAAACGCGCTTTTCCTGATGCGCGCCAGCACGTCCGCTTCGTTGGTGCGATCGCCGATCTTGAAAAAGTCTTCGACGCGATAGGCCAGCGAGATCAGCCGGGCCACCTCCCGCGCGTCACCCGGAACCGCAATCCGTGTCAGCATCTCTGTTGGCCCTATTCTTGCGCCGGGGACACTCAACCGGGACAGTCCCCGGGGACAGTCAAGGTTGAGTGTCCCCGGTTTTTATGGAGCTTTTACCTGCTCGACGGTGCGCAGATACGCCACCAAATCAGCGACCTCGCGGTCGGTGAGCGCGTCGAACAGACCCGGTGGCATCAACGACGCGGCCGTCGTTTCACGCGACTGAATATCGGCCTTGCTCAGCACGACTGGGTCGCGCCCGACGACGCGCAGCGTGAGCTGACGGTCGGTCTCTGACACGACATTGCCGCTGTGCGTCCGACCGTCACGGGTGGTGACGACGACCATCTTGTACGCGTCCTGTACCTCGGCGTTCGGGGTCAGCACGTTCGAGAGCAGGTACTCCAAATTAGCGCGATTCGATCCCGTGATGTCCGGCCCAATCACTCCGCCCTCGCCGTACATCTTGTGGCAGGCGCCGCAGGTGCGCTGGAAGAGCGCGCGCCCGTTGGCAGCGTTCGCGCTGCTGAGCGTCGCGTCGTTGAGAAGCCCGCGGTATCGAGCGTAGGCACGCTCCTCGGTGGCGCTCTGGGCCGTTTGCTCGACAGGACCCCACACCTCCGCGAACCTGACACCAACCACGCGCCGCAGCTGCCGCGCGACGTTCGGCGGCACGTCGGTTTTCGAGATGTCGCCGGACGCCAGCGCTTCGGTCAGCATGCGCCCGTATCGACCGCGTGACGCCAGCGTCTGGACCGCCTCGTACTTTTCAGTGCTGTTGAACGTCTGGAACCGCGCGATCAGCAGCTTGCCGAGCCCCTCATCGTCGTAGGCGGCGATCGCCCGGATGGCTTCGATCCGTAGCGGCTCCTCATCGAGGGCGCCCGCGAGCTCCGGCACGAGTTCAGGCCGGCGCTGGGCGGCGAGCGTCCTCAGTGCGCGCCGCCGATCATCGACCGCGACGGTTCTGGTCCGCACTGCCGTTAGATTTCGTCCCGCCGCCTCAGCGTCGCCGAACTGTTCCGTGACTTCCGCGGCGAGCCGCGGGATGCGCGTGTCCGGCGACCGCTTCAGCCGGGCGAGTGTCGAGGCCCAGTTCGACGGTGGAGCGAGATCGACCCGTCCTTCGAGCCCGTCCCTGAGCCCCTCGAGCAGACTCGCCAGCTGCCGCGGGTCCTTGCCGATGGCCGCCCCAATTGCAGCAACGACCGGCTCGAGCGCGTCCGCGTCCACTGCTCGACGCGCGACGAACTGGGCGACCAGCGGGATTCTGCCATTGCCGGCCCGGTCGAGTGCGACGGCCGGATTCGCGGCGACCAGCGGTTCGACGCCAAACCAGATGATCTTCGGCAGGTTTTCGTCGGCGGCGTCTTCGGGGTGGGCTAGCAGCTCTCCGGCGACGCTCCAGCGGACCGGCGGATCCAGGCGCTGCAGGGCCGACGCCAAGTAGAGGCGCACGACCGGGGAGCGATCCTCACGCGCCATCCGCGTGAAGGCCTCAACCGCAGTCGGCGCCGGCGCGCGGTCCTCCGTGAGCAGTTGCACGGCCCAGGCCCGGACATATTCGTCGGAGTCCGCGAGCGTCGATAGAAGTCCGTCCGGCGTCCAGCCGCCGGTCACGTGCAGAGCCCACATCGCGCGGAGCCGCCAGTCCGCGTTGGGACTTGTTCTGAACATCTGCATGAGTTCGTCATGCGTCTGTGCGCTGAGCGCTCCCTTTGCCGCGCGTGACTGGAGGATGACCCTCGCTCGCCGGGCATGCCAGTCACTTCTGCTCGTCTGTAACGCGACGAGCTCGCGGTCGGTCATGGTCCGCAAATCCGCGTAGCGGCCCGGCCACTCGTTGGCCGCCGACTGCTTCGGCATGATTCTGAAGATGCGGCCGGTCTCTTTGTGCAGGACGTCAGCGCCGCAGATGTCCGCGTCGTGCCAGTCGAGCACGTACAGCGCGCCCTCCGGCCCGATCTCCAGGCTGAACCCTACCCACTGCGCGTTGTTCGCGAGCAGGAAGTCCTCGCCGTGACGAGCGGTGAACCCCGACCCTTTTCGCGTCAGGATGTCCGACAGCACGGCGTGCTCATGGATGTTGGCCATGAAGAGCCGCCCCTGCTGAGAATCCGGAAAGGCATCAGATTGATAGACGCGGGCCCCTCCGTGTGCCGACCGATGACGATGATCGGCGATCGTCTGGATATCGCCGTAGACGTACGGGTTGAAGTGCTGGCCACCCTGTCGCTGATAAACGCCGCCCGGGATGACGTGCCACAGGTGGGGGATGACGCACGCGCTGATGAGGAGCTGTCCCTTTGCGTCGTAGTCGATGCCCCACGGGTTGCTGAAGCCGTGAGCCACGACCTCGAACCGATCTTTCGTCGGATGATACCGCCAGACGCCGCCGTTGATCTCGACGCCGTCACCGTCCAGGATGTCCTCGGGGAACGGCTCACCAGGCTTGAAGATCCGGCCCTTGCCTGTCGGTTTTCTGATCTTCGAAGACGTGAACAATCCCTGCAGTCCGTACAGCCATCCATCGGGGCCCCAGTGCAGGCTGTTCACGACTTCGTGACGGTCGCGAATGCCCCACCCGGTGAGACGAACTTCGATGTCCGCCATGTCCGCCTTGTCGTCACCGTCGCGGTCCGGCACGAACAGCAAGTTGGGCGGCGCGCCGACGAACACTCCGTCGAAGCCGACCGCAATCGCTGACGGAAAGACGATGCCCTCCATGAAGACCTTGCGGCTGTCGGCGACGCCGTCACGATTGGTATCTTCGAGGATGAGGATGCGGCTGTTTCCCGCATTCGAGAAACCACGCCCCCGCGTCTCGTAGTCGAGGTTCTCTGCGACCCAGAGCCGCCCGCGGTCGTCCCAGCAGAAGGCCATGGGCTGAACGATCATCGGCTCCGCGGCCCAGGCATTCACCGAGTACCCAGGCACCATCGTCATTGCCGACACCGCCTGGTCTGGCGTCAGGAATCGTTCTTCACGTCCTTCCCGCTGCGCGATCGTCCACAACACGGACGTCGACCGGTTGCCGCCGTAGGTGGACCACGCGGCCGTCATCTCGATGTCGTTGAGCGTGCCCGTGTAGACGATGAACCGATGGCGAACGACTTCGGTCTCGCCCGACTTTATGGTCCAGTCAGCCGCGCGGGTCCTGGCCGAGCCGACTCCAAGCTGGCCATCCACCCGCCAGGCCTGGGGATAGCCGGAGTTGTCAGGATGATCGAAGATCGCGACGTGGGCCAGATCGTCGCGGCCTTCGACCTGCATGCCGACGTCAATCCACATCGCGCGCTGACCCTCGGCGCGCTCGTTGCGCTGCCGCGCGGCGTTGACCACCTCGCCACGGATGCCCTGGCGCCAGGGCATCCGGAGGAACAGCCCGCCGTAGTCGTACTTTCCGATCGTCAGGTCGGTTCTGGCTTCGCCGCGCCATTCCAGGTCGAGCACGAACCTGCCGTTCTCTTCGCGCATCGACCAGCGCGCGGTCTCCGTCAGGAGCGTGTTCTTGGCGTCATCGAGCAGGTCGTAGACCGTCTGCCATCGGACTTCCTGCCCGTTCGGCGTGGTGATCGTCGTTGACACCCGTCGCCAGTAGTCGCCCCCCGGGTTGTGAAAGAAGTCGCGGCCGTTCACCCGCGTGAAGCCCCAGTAGAGTCCGGTCTGGTGCTTGTGGTGTTCGGGGCTGAACTCGGTGACCACGCCTTTCCCATCTGGCGCGGCAATCGGATGCACGTAAGGTCGCTCGTCGGGCCGCGCGTTCTGGGTGAGGATCGCGTCACGGCGGCCAGCGCGATAGATCGACAGGGTTCCAGCCTTTTGATCCTGCCGGATCAGCAGGTTGTTCTGAGTCGCAGGCTGTTCTTTGCCGCTCAACCATCCCGGCGAAACCGATCCGGCAGCGATTGCCGCAGTGACGACCGTCAGGGCACTGAGCCAGAGTCTCGACTGGGTCATGGGACGATCCTGCCTGAGCTGATCCAAGAGGTTCCGAATTGCCATCTCATAAAACCCGATCCGTGTTGTCCGTGTGATCCGTGGTTATTGCTTCCGTTTCCGATGCAACCAGACGCTGTCGTACAACGGCGATTGCGCGCCCCGCACCGTCGCGATGACGACGTGGCGTGACTGCTCGAACGGCATGCCGACGGCGGCCGTCAGGTCGCCGACGACGGGTCGGGCTTCATTGTGCAGGAAGACACCGCCGGGCGTGAGCATCGCCGCGATATTACTGATCGCCAGCGTCAGCTCTCCGTCGTCGAAGTAGGGCAGGATGTTGGTGGCAATGACCAAGTCGAATGGCTTGCCACTCAGCCGTTCGGTCACGATGTCGAGCGTCTCGGCCGAGAGCGCGCGCGCTGCCGCCGGGCCAACTCGAACAGTGCTGCGCAGGTGCCCGTTGAGGGGTTTGCTCGCGGTTGGAGGTGCACTTGCGTCGGCGATGGAGCGGCCCAGGCTCGCGAAGTAGTCTCGATATTCGTCAGAGAGAGTGACGGTCTCGCTGTCGCGAATCTCGCTCACAAGCGTCAACGTTGGCGGCGCGGTCTGCGCGCGTTTCAGATGTGCCACCACTCGCGGATTGATGTCGGCGGCCACGACTTCGAGGTCGCTTAAACGCGCGAGGTTGTGCGAGACGAGCGCGTCCATGACGGCCCACGGCTGGTAACTTTCCGGCGGACCGACTTCGAGGAGCGCCGTTCTGGGCGCAAGGTCCAGTCCCGGACCGACGATCAGCACCCGCCGGACGGATCGGTCGGGTTCGAGCGACTTGAGTATCCCCAGGCCCGTTGAGACGACGTAACCAGCCTCGACCGCAGTGTCTGTGCTCAGCCCACGCGAGCGGTAGAGATCGGCGACCGCGTCGGCCGGCTTGGCTGAGCGTTGGGCGACGAATTCCTTTTCGTAGACGAACCGCATCGCGCGAAAGTACTCGCGCGCGAGACCCGTTTCGCGGCCTTTGCGGTCGGGAAACGCCGCGTTGATGAGCTCGCCAAAATAGATCAGGCGCGGGTCGCGCGTGGGCGCGCCAAGCGCGACGAACAGCCTGCCGATCCGATCGCGGACGCCGGACGGAACCTGCCTGAGCGAGGCCTCGCCGGTCCGCAGAAACGATTCCCGCTCGGACTCGCCGAGACCCTCGACGAGCGCCTTCGCGCTTAGGGCGGGCTCGATTGGGGGCAGCGTCGTGAAGCCCTTGGACTGGAGCACGTAGAAGACGAGGTGGTCGAGATCGCCCAGTCGGACCCGAGTGGCGTGAGCCTCACTCAGGCGCTCGACATAGGCCGGAAATGACGTTGCGTTGAGGCCCCCGGACTCGAGCTGCGTGCGCAGCTGGGAGGTGTCCGCCCACGTGATCCGCGTGGCGCTGGCGGTCGGTTGGACGCTGACAGTCGGAGGCGTACCGGTGAGCGCTCGGGCAATTAGGAAGGGAGTCGCGACGAGCAGGAGCATCCGAGCGCGCACCGACCTATTGTGCCCGAGGACGGGGCTCAGGGCTAAAGGCTCAAGGCTCAGGCTAGATCATCGAGTGTGTTCTCGAAGGGTTTTGCCTGAGCCCTGAGCCTTAAGCCTTGAGCCGTTCGAAACCGGGAACGCCACCGAAGCAGCGTTCCCGGTCCCCAACTAGAAGATCAATCGGAATCCCAGCTGGATGAACCGCTGGAAGTTCGACTGGCCCGTGATGTTCCGGTTGATGCGGCCGAAATCTGCCGACGTGGTGGTCTGGTTGTAGTTGCGCTCGTCGTACATCGGACTGTTGAAGAGGTTGAACGCCTCCAGACGCACCTGGAACCGCACGTTCTGCGTGATCGGCGTCGTCTTTGCGAAGTTCACGTCCACCTGCCAGAAGGACGGCCGGCGGAACTCGTCGTAGCGGAACATCGCCGTGCGGCGCTGGAACGTTTCGCGGATCAGGAAGTAGGGCTCGGTGCAGCCGTACGCCTGGGACACGGAGATCAGATCGTAACGGCCCGTCGCCGCGTTGCGCTGGCCGACGCACGGCTTCACGCCATAGATGAACTGACCGTCCTTCTTCCCGGGGAGCGCGACGTTGTTGAGATCAACTCCCGGAGCCAGGTCGACGTTACCAGGCATGTCCCAGGGCTGTCCGGACTGGTAAACGAACGCCGGCGCGATCGACCAGCCACCGAGCAGGTAGCCCTTGATGCTGCGCTGATCGAGGTACCACGGCAGCTGCCAGACGCCCGAGGCGGTGATGCGGTGCTCCCGGTGCGAGAAGTATGGTCCGTTGTTCTCGAGCAGCGACACCTCGTCGACATAGGCGGCGTTGACTTGGGTCGTCGTGTTCGCGCCTATTTCAGTCCAGCGTGGCACCCAGGTGTATCCGGCGTTGATGGTGACGCCGCGCGCCAACCGCTTGTTGGCCACTAACTGGAGAGAGTCGTATTGCATCTTGCCGAGGTTCTGCTGGTTCAT
Source organism: uncultured Acidobacteriota bacterium (assembly GCA_963773005.1). Classification (GTDB taxonomy): domain Bacteria; phylum Acidobacteriota; class Vicinamibacteria; order Vicinamibacterales; family 2-12-FULL-66-21; genus DATBJJ01. The sequence continues at coordinate 769,569 of CAVYZR010000001.1, read as the reverse complement.
GCTGAAGCAATTGGTCGTTGTACCAATATTGCAGCCACTGAACGCGGGGAACGGCCGGGCGAGCTCGAACCGGGAAAGGGTCGGACTCGTAAACCGCGTCGTGCCCTCGAAACCGGCGACGTTGAAGTATGGGTTGGTGACCTGCTGGTCACAGAGGCTGCGGCTCCCGCCCTGCGTGACGTCGCACTGCGCCTGGAATGCTGCCGACGGCTCGTTGTAGCCGCCGAAGTTGCCTTCGATGTCGTTGCTACGGCTCCCGGCGTAGGTCGCTTCGAGCGAGATTCTGAACGGCAACTCGCGCTGGATACCGACCGAGAACTGATACACGTTCGGTACGATGAAGTCAGTGTTCGAGAAGCTTGGATTGCGCCCAAGGAACGTGAGCGGACCGAGCGCGCTTCCGGGCGGGGACTGGATCCCGCTCGGCCACGGGTTGTTCAGGGCATAGGTCGGCGTCCGGCCGCCGTCGAGCGACGTGATGATCGGCGTGCTCTGGAAGAATCCGGCGTTGAACGACGTACTGGTCGGGTTGAGGAAGTACTTGCCCCAGCCGGCGCGGAGCACGGTCTTGTCGTTGATCGAGTAGGCCGTACCGACGCGGAACTGATAGTTGTTCTTGTCGAACTTCCATGGCTTGTCGGGAGCGCCGTCTACGCCGGCGAACCGGATGCCGCCCAACACCTGCTGGCCAACGCGCGCCGACACCGGATTGACCAGCGTCGGATCGAACGCGTAGTTCAGCATGTTGTTTTCTTCAGCGACCGCACCGTTGAAGTCCCAACGGAAGCCGAGGTTCAGGGTCCACTTGTTGTTGAGGCGCCAGTCGTCCTGGATCCACGGGGCTGCAAAAAACCACTTGTAGTGGGGCGTGGGGTTGACGTCCACCTGGCCGCCGACCGGCGCACCGAGCAGGAACGAGGCGAACGAATTGCCTTCGAGCACGCTCGTGCTGTTCAGGGTGCTCCGCGTGAATTGCTGGTTGAACTGCAGGAGCCCGCCAGAATTGTTGTAATTCTCGTGATAGGTGTTGATCCACCGCAGGTCGAGACCACTGCGGATGTTGTGGGCGCCGCGGGTCATCGTCACGTTCGGCTGTATCGTGTAGTTTCGGTTCCGGTTCGGAGCCGAGCCGCGCGACAGGCTGACAAAGTCAGTGAGCTCGACTCGGGGGAAAATCCCGTCGACGGCCTGACTTGGCATCTGTCCGACGAGACTCGACGGCCAGAATTCCGTCGCGTCGAAACCGAGGGCGTCCTGGGAATAGCTCCAATCCAAGTAGTACGTGTAGCTGCCGCGCAGGTTGAATACCGTGCCGGCGCCGAAGACACTGACCCAGTCAGCGACGAGCGCGCGGTTGGCGCGCCACAAAGGAAGTTGACCGTCCTGCGCCACGCCGCTGCGGATCGCGGTGGTATTGCGCACCTCATTTCGCTCGTTCTCGCCCCAGCGGAAGAACACGCGATTGTTCGAACTGAAATTGTGATCGACCTTGCCGACCCAGTTCCAGAAGAGGTCTTTGTTGAAGTGCTCGGGGTAGTCCAGGTTGTTCTGCCATGGTGCGGCGCCGGCTGTGGTGTAGTTCGGGTCGGGGTAGTAATTCATGATCGACCGCGCCGTCGCGGAGATGCGATCGGCAGGAATGCGGTTGCCGGGGAATGGCTCGCGGATCCATACGCCGTTGACGTCTCTGCCCGTGTTCGGATCGAAAATGATGATCGGTCGCCCCTGCGCGTCCCTGAGTCCGGAGAAATCGCCGGTTTTCATCGCCTGTGTTGGCGTCGTCGAGTTGAGCGGGGCCGGGGTGCCTTCCCGGTACTTCTCGCCCACGAACAGGAAGAAGGTTTTGTTCTTGATGATCGGGCCATCGACGCTGAACCCGTACTGATCGATGTACTGATCGGTTTTGGGTGACTGACGCGAGTTGAGGAGGAACGAGTTCGCGGCGAGTCCCTTCCGGCGCATGAAATCGTAGCCGACGCCGTGGAACGAGTTCGTCCCCGACTTGAGCGTCATGTTGATGACGCCGCCAGCCGTACGGCCGTACTGCGCGTCGTACGAGTTGGTCGAGACCTTGAACTCCTGCACGGCTTCCGCCGGCGGGACGTAGGCGATGTTGTTTCCGCTCTGGTTGGCGTTGTTCGGCGCGCCGTCGAGCAGGAACTCGTTGTTGCGGTTCTGCCCGCCGTTCATCGACCAGTCGGCGAGCGCGCCGTTGTCGAACGGCCGCAGGTAGATGGCCTGCGCGTTGTAGTTGACGCCGGCGACCAGCGTGGCAAGCGCCATCGGGCTGCGCGACTGCAGCGGCAGCTCGGCGATGCGGGCGGCGTCGATGACGGTGCCGCGGCTCGCGTTGCTGGTCTCGAGGAGCGGCGATTCTGCGGTGACCGACACCTGCTCCGTCAGGCCGCCAACGCCCATCTCGACGTTGATGGTGGCCGTTTCGTTGACCTGGAGCACCATCCCAGAGCGCGTGTACTTCTGGAATCCCGATAGCTCGACGCTCATCGTGTAGGAGCCAGGGCGGAGGAACGGAACCGAGTAGCTGCCCTCGGCGTTCGTCACGGCCGTGGCCGTTTCGTTGGTGCAGATGTTTGTCAGCGTGACCGTAGCGCCCGGCAGAGCGCCCTTGCTCGAATCGAGGACCTGGCCTCGAACGGTTGCGCGGAATTCCTGGGCGGCGGCGCCACCGGCCGTTGCCAGCAGCAGCACGGCCCCCAACAGGCAGACAAACGACTTCATTCTCATTTCAGCGTCCTCCCAGCGCGGTTGGCGACTCAGCAACCTGACCTGAGACTTCAGTGGTTGCCCAATGCGTTCTCCCTGAGACGCGGTGGTTATACTATCGACTTTGAAGCGTTTCAAGCCGGAAGCCGTGACCTTTTGATTCCCGCGAAATCGTTGAGGGTATTGGGTTAGCGCGTATTGCGTGGCGAAACGAGACTGGGGTTCAATTGCCGGGCTCGCTCGAACGCCGAGCGCGAGGCCTCGCCTTCGCCGAGGCGCTCGAAGACCAATCCCAGTTGGTAGTGAGCGGGGGCATACGAATCGAAAACCGCGGTCGCGCGTCGGAAATTGTCCACAGCTGCCAGCAGGTCTCCTGACTCAGCCTTCTGAATACCGACTGACGTCCAGACGAGCGCTTCGTGCTCGAGCCGAGCACGAGTTCGAAGTCGTTCCGACTCATCCAGGTACGCCCGCGCTGCGACGTCGTCGCCAACGAGCTGCCGCACTTGGGAGAGCGTGTAGTAGGTCGCCGGATCGGGACGGATCTCGACGGCGCGCTGAAGCGCGGCGGTCGAGCCGGGCCAGTCTCGTCTCGCCTTCAACACGGATCCCAGCGCGAAGAAGGCGTCAGCGTGCTTGGGGTCATCCGCGATCGCCGCGCGCAGCGCGTTCGTCGCCCGATCCATGTCACCCTGGTGCCAATAGATGATCCCCATGGTGTAGTGGGCTTCCGGGCGCGGATCGGTCTTCACCAGGCGCTCGAGTTCGGCGAGTGCTTCGGGCAGTCGATCCGCTCTCCGGAGGACGAGCGCGAGGTTGTACCTGGCGAGGGTGTGTTGCGGAGCCACCTGGAGCACCTTGCGGAAGGTCTGGATCGCCCCGTCCACATCCTGTTCCGACTGCGCGAGGCCGAGGGTGAAGTAGCGGTCGGTGTCGCCCGGTGACTGCGCTATCAGCGCCCGTGCCCGCTCGACAGCCTCGGGCCCTTTCCCGGTCTTGACGAGCGCGAGGATCAGATTGCTGGACGCCTTGCGAAAGGCCGGTCGAACGTCGAGGGCACGCCGGTAGGAATCAACCGCGGCGTCGAGCGCGCCAATCCGCTCGAGGGCTTCACCCAACCGATTCTGCACGTCGGCATCGCGCGGCGCGAGCCCCGAGGCCTCCCACAGGAGCGAGAGAGCGCCGGCGGAGTTCCCCTGCTCTTCAAGCTCGATCGCGCGCTCGTACGCCTGCCTGGCGCGGCCGGTCGCAGTCTGCTCCCGATCCTGTCCGGCGCCCACAATCGCCAGGAGCGGTCGACCAGGTAGAAGGAACGTGTCGAACGTCAGCACGAGAATCGCCAGCCGCCGGCGCGCAGCATAGCCGATCCATTGTGACATCACTGAGTCGCGCCGATTCGGTAGAGGTGAGTTGCCGATCGAACGTAAATCGACCCTCCTGCGATTGCCATCGACGCCAGCGTTGCGCCATCGAGCGTGTTGGTCGCCAGGCGCCGATACTGTCGGCCTGGTGCGAGAACGGTCGCGACACCGTCTTCGGCAAGGAAGTAGATCCGGCCATCGGCGAAGACCGGCGACGCCGAGAACGTCCCGTTGAGCCGCTGCTGCCACAAGATGTCGCCCGTCTTGGCGTCGAGGCAACTGGCGATGCCGGCGTCAGTCACGAGGTACAGCTCGTCTCCGACAAGCAGCGGCGAGGGCGTCAACGGCGCGGCGCGCCGGTTCGTCCAGCCGACGTGCGTCTTCGACACGTCGCCGGACCCGTCGGGCCGGACGGCCATGATCTCCGGCTGAAAGAATCCGGTAGCGATGTAGACGAGTCCGTGCCCGTAGACCGGCCGCGGCACGTTGGAAAAACCATCCCCATAGCTGACGCGCCAGATTTCCTTCCCCGACGCCGGCTCGTAGGCCGCTGCGCGAAACGCGCCAACGCTGACGATCTGATCCCGGTCGCCGACCCGAATCACGAGCGGTGTCGTGTAAGCCTGGTCCCAAGGCTGACGTCGCGACGTCTTCCAGCGCGTCTTCCCGGTGCGCTTGTCGAGCGCGACGACGAAGGCCTCGCTCCCACCGTCGCAGTTGATGATCAGCAGATCGCCATGAAGGACCGGCGAGCCACCGGCGCCGTGCTGCGACTCATAACGGAATCGCTCCTTCCACAGGACCTGACCATCCGTCGTCAGAGCAGCCGTGCCCTCAGTGCCGAAATGTACGTAGACGCGGTCGCCCTCGACGATTGGAGAAGGCGACGCGCGATTGTTCTTCGGGTGGAGCGCGCCGCCCGACCGGACGTTGAAGACTTCGACGTTGACGACTTCTCGCCCGGTCGCGGCGTCATACCCCAGCAGCCGCAGCGATATGCCTCGATCCTCGACCGCCGTCGTCAGCCAGACACGGCCAGCCGAGACGATGGGAGATGACCAGCCACGACCCGGGACGGCCGACTTCCAGATGATGTTGCGTGCCTCGCTCCACTCGAGCGGGAGCCCACGTTCGGACGAATGTCCCTGTCCGCCAGGACCGCGAAACTCCGGCCAGTCCTGCGCTCCCGCCAGGCCCGTCAGGCCGAGCAGGCAGAGCAGCAACGCCGAGGGAAGGGTCGCGGTGGCGATCACTGGACTGGGGGTGCCGGCAGCATGTTGCGAATGGCGGCGATGCGCCAGGTGTCGGCTTCACGCGTCATCACGAACGTCGACCACATCCGGCGATCCCCGCCGGCGCCGCCGATGATTTCGTAGCGACCATCAGCGATGGCGACGTCCTTTGACGGGAAGCGGATCGTCTCGAGCGTAATCGTGCGGTTCCCGCCGGTGCGCTGTGACGAGGCGAGCGTGCCCTTGACGAGCGCGTCACGTCCCCGTCGCCATTCGCCGGAGGAGACCAGCTGATCGGCGTCGCTGGTGAAGAGCGCGCCGACGGCCGCCGGGTCGCCGCGTTCGCGAGCGCCGACGTATTCCTTGACGAGATTGCGGATCGCCGCTTCGTCCTTGGCGCGGCTGGTCGAGTCCTGCCTGGACCCGGTCAGGGCGCCGCTGAGGGCGACGACGAGGAAGAGTGCGCTCGCTGAAAATGCGTACATCGACTGGATCCTCCAGATATGACCGGATCAAACCAGAAAGGGCCGAGGGGATCAACGAGGGCTTGCGAATGGGTGAGATCGAGCGGGGGTGGCGCGCAGGGAGAACGTGAGGGGCCGGGCTGCAGCATACCTGCAGGCCAGCCCCCCGAGGGGCCTATCCGCCCCAGACGATGTTTCGCAACAGGGGCCTCCGATTAACTACTGCCGAACTCCCTGAACACCAGATCCGTGCCAGCTTGAAACAATGAGAAAAGCGGCGCATTTGTGAACGCGCCGTGGAAAGGTCGTCGTCCCGGCGAACTTTGCTCATTCCTGAGGCAACTCTTGCCATCGCAGTTTTCTGCAACCAGATGGTGCAATTCTGTCAGGGTGGCTGGCACCTTCCCTGGAAAGGTGCCAGCCGCCTATACTCCAGCCACCTGTCCTTCCTTTCCGTGAAGGCGACGCCGAGACCAGCCATGCAGGTGAAGACCTACGTCGATCGAAAAACCATGAGTGCGGCTGCGGCCGGCCACGCCGCGTCGCTTTTGCGCGACACCATCGCGACTCGTGGCCGAGCGCGGATAATCGCGGCCACCGGCGCCTCGCAGATTGAGTTTCTCGAGTCGCTGGTGACTGCACCGGGAATCGACTGGCCGCGGGTAGAAATGTTCCACCTCGACGAATATGTCGGGCTCCCGTCAAGCCATCCGGCAAGTTTTCGTCGCTATCTCCTCGATCGGCTGATTCGACCAACCGGCATGAGCGCCTACCACCTGCTCGACGGCGAGGAGAATGCCCAGGAGGTCGCCGACAAGATCGGTGAGGTCATCTCGTCGGCTGCTATCGATGCCGCGTTCGTCGGAATTGGCGAAAATGGCCACCTGGCCTTCAATGACCCCCCCGCCGATTTTACGAACGCGCAACCGTACCTAGTCGTCGCCCTTGACGACGCGTGCAGACGCCAGCAGGTGGGTGAGGGCTGGTTCGCGTCAGTTGACGATGTGCCATCCCGCGCGATCTCGATGTCGGTCACTCAGATCATGAAGTCGCGCACGATTCTCTGCGTCGTGCCCGACGCGCGGAAAGCCCAGGCCGTTCATGCGTGTCTCGAAGGCGATGTCTCACCGATGGCACCAGCGTCGATTCTGCAGCGGCACGCCGACACCACGGTGTATCTCGATCGTTTGTCGGCGGCACGCCTGTCGCCAGCCACGCGAGGCGTCGTGCGTGACGACGAACGGTCGTGACGATCGAGTTCCCGGGGTTTTTTGACCTTCAGGTGAACGGGTTTGGCGGCGTCGATTTCAATTCACCGAAACTGACAGCCGAAAGCCTGAGCACGGCACTCGATCGCATGCGCGCCGTCGGCGTCACTCGGGCGCTCCCAACCGTCATTACCTCGTCTCTTGAAGATTTCTCAGCAAGCGCGCGCGTTATCGCTGGGATGGCGGACCAGGCCGTCGCCGGCATCCACATGGAGGGCCCGTACATCTCACCGGAAGACGGAGCGCGCGGCGCGCATCCACGGGAGCACGTCCGGGCGGCAAGCGTCGACGATTTCGAACGCCGCCAGGACGCGGCCGGCGGCCGCATCGTGCTCGTGACGCTCGCGCCGGAGGTTCCCGGCGCCGTTCCGCTCATCGAATGGCTGGTGTCGCGCGGGGTGTGCGCAGCAATCGGGCACACGGCGGCGAGCCCGGGACAGATTGCCAACGCGATTGCCGCAGGAGCGACGCTGTCCACACATCTCGGCAACGGCTGCGCGTCCGTGCTGCCGCGGCATCCGAACGTCATCTGGGAGCAGCTCGCCTCCGACGCGCTCCACGCGAGCCTGATCGTCGACGGTCACCACCTGCCAGCGTCGACCGTGCGCGCGTTGGTGCGCGCCAAGGGAGCGGAGCGAACGATTCTCGTGACCGACGCGACCGCGGCCGCCGGTAGCGCGCCCGGGCGATACAGGATTGGCGCCGTCGAAGGCGAGCTCGGCGCCGATGGCCGGGTGTCGCTGCCTGGAACGCCGTTCCTCGCGGGGTCCAGCCTGACGCTGGACCGCGCGGTGGCCAACACGGCGCGCTTCACCGGGCTCTCCATCGATGCGGTCATTCAGATGGCGTCGACGATTCCCGCACGCTTGCTAGGCATGTCGGCGGCTGACACGGTGAGCGCCGAGTGGGATCCCGAGAGATTCGAGCTCCAGATCCTCGAAGTCAGACGGGGGTCAGACCGGGGTCAGACCGGAGTCAGACCTGCTGGCGCGGACTCCAACAAGGAAGAACGCGAGATCTGACTATGGACATTGCAGCCCTCGACTGGGCAGTGCTCGTCGCCTACTTGATTATCATCACGGCGATCGGGTTGATCGTCGGATACCGAGTCCGCCAGAGCGGCGAGTACTTCCTCGGCGGCCGCAAGTTCGGTCCGTGGCTGATGATCGGTCAGAGCTTCGGCGTCGGCACGCACGCCGAAATGCCGGTGGCGCTCGCCGGAGCAGTCTACAGCGTCGGCGCATCGGCGATCTGGTTTCAGTGGAAGAACCTCTTCATCACGCCGTTCTACTGGCTGATGGCCCCCGTGTTCCGGCGCATTCGCCGGACGACCATGGCCGAGTTCACCGAAGATCGCTACGGCTCCTGGATGGCGGCGATTTACATCGTCTTTGCGGTGTGCTTCTTCATCATCAATACCGGCAGCATGCTCAAGGGCGCCGGTAAGGTAATCAGCCAGGCAACCGGAGGCGGGATTGGTGTGAACGAGATCGTCGTGGCGATGACGGTCATGTTCATCCTCTACAGTTTCGTCGGCGGCCTCGTCGCGGCCGCCTGGACGGACCTCTTTCAAGGCATCCTTATCATCGTCCTGTCCTTCATGCTGATTCCGCTCGGCTGGCGCGTGGTTGGGGGGTTGGACGGCATGCAGGCATCGCTCGAGCCGTTCAGATTCTCTCTGGCGACGCCGTCGGGCATCGGGCCGTGGGTGATCGCGATGCTGACGCTCAACGGCCTGGTCGGCATCATGGCCCAGCCGCATCAGCTCGCTACCGTCGGCACGGGCAAAGACGAGCGGACGTGCCGGATCGGGATGCTCGCCGGCAACATGGTCAAGCGGGTCTGCACTGTCGGCTGGGCGCTGGTGGGCCTGATCGTCGCGGCGATGGTGGCGCAAGGGCACGCGACGGCGGCAGCCTTGGGCGATCCGGAGAATGCGTTCGGGTTTGCGTGCCGGCAGTTACTCTTCCCCGGTGCGCTCGGCCTGATGATCGCGTCGATTCTCGCAGCCAACATGTCGACGTGCTCAGCGTTTCTGGTCGACAGCGGCGCCCTGTTTACCGAGGGACTGTACCGTCAGCGGTTGGTGACCGGTCGCCCCGACCGTCACTATCTCTGGGTGGGGCGCGTCAGCGGGTTCGTGATCACGATGGCGGGCGTTCTCTACGCCATGTTCCTCATCGAGAGCGTGCTCTATACCTTTCTTCTCACGGAAACGCTCGCCACGTTTGTCGGGATCAGCGTGCTCGGCGGGATTCTCTGGCCCCGCGCGAACCGCTGGGGCGCCCTGGCAAGCCTGGTCAGTTCGCTCGCGACCAATTTCATCCTGTATGACATGACGGGCCAGCGCCTCGACCATTGGGACGCCAACGTATTTCTCGCGGCGCTGGTCGTCGGCATCCTCGCGCTGGTCGTCGTAAGTCTGCTGACGAGTCCTGAACCGGCGTCAAAAATCGACGACTTCTTCACGCGCCTGGAGACCAGCAGCGATACTCCAGATCGCGCCCGAGCCGGAGCCCCGGACCGCCGGCCGCTGCTGCTCGTGAATCTGCTCCGACTCAAACAGGCGACCGCTGGCCGCGGCTGGCGAGTGTTTCGCGAAGATCTCGTCGGGTTCGGCCTCGCGTGGATCATCGTCATCGTCCTCGTCCTCGCAACGGCGCTCTTTCTCGCGAACTGAGCGAACGTGCACAAATTGGCCGCGCCTGCAAAGCCTTTCACCGCCGAGAACGCTGAGTCCGCAGAGAAAACAATTGGCTTGCTCCGCGTGCTCTGCGCACTCAGCGGTGAAAAGCTTTCCCGGTGAATGCCGCGGGGGCTGCGCCTTCGCTATTACCCCAAGCGCGCGTCGCCCCAGCGGGTCCCGAGGTACCATAGTGATAGATGATTGCGTTCTCACGGATCAGCAAGCAGTACGGCCGGCAAGTGCTCTTCGTCGACGCGTCGTTCCAGCTCAATCCTGGTGAAAAAATCGGGCTCGTCGGACCGAACGGGGCGGGGAAGACCACGCTGTTCCGGATGATCACCGGCGAGGAGACGGCTGACGAGGGAGATGTCTCGGTCCCCAAACGACTGACGATCGGATACTTCCGGCAGGACGTCGAGGAGATGTCGGGCCGCAGCGTCCTCGACGAGGCCATTGCCGGCAGCGGTCGCGTTGGCGCATTACACCACGAGCTCGAGGCGTTGAATCAGGCGATGTCGGACCCGGCCCGGGCCGATGACATGGATCGCGTCCTGGCGCGCTTCGGGGAGGTCCAGGAGGAATACGAGCATCTCGGCGGCTACGCGCTCGAGAGCCAGGCGCGCGAAGTTCTGCACGGTCTGGGGTTCGACGATGAGCGAATCGACGGCGACGTTGGCGCGCTCTCCGGGGGCTGGAAAATGCGCGTGGCGATGGCACGCGTCCTCCTTGGCCGGCCCGATGTCCTGCTCCTCGACGAGCCGACGAACCACCTCGACATCGAGTCGATCATCTGGCTCGAGGCGTTCCTCAAGTCGCTGCCAGGCGCCTTGCTCATGACTTCCCACGATCGGGATTTCATGAACCGGATCGTCAACCGCATCGCCGAGATCGACGGCGGCGAGATCACGATCTACTCCGGCAACTACGACTTTTACGAGCGCGAGCGCGGTATCCGCGAAGCCAATCGCGAAGCCGCGTACGCGCGCCAGCAGGCGATGCTAGCCAAAGAACAGCGCTTCATCGAGCGCTTCGCGGCGCACGCCGCCAAGGCCGCACAAGTCCAGAGCCGCGTCAAGGCGCTCGACAAGATCGAGCGGATCGAGCTGCCGAAGAAGCGGCGCGTCGTCGACTTTGACTTTCGTCAGCCGTCGCGTTCAGGTGAGCAGGTCGCAGTGCTCGAGGGCGTGTCGAAAGCGTACGGCCGGCGCGTGGTTCACGACGGCGTCGACCTGACGATCCGGCGCGGCGAACGCTGGTCGGTGATGGGGAGGAACGGCGCCGGCAAGACGACGCTGCTCAAGATGATCGCCGGCGCGCTCGCGCCAGACCGTGGCGGTGTGCGCATCGGCGCGAGCGTCAAGATGGGCTACTTCGCCCAGCAGTCGACCGAGCTCCTCGACCCCGATCTGACAATCTGGGAACAGATCGAAAAGGACTTTCCGCTCGAACCGATTGGCGCGCTGCGCAACCTGCTCGGTGCTTTTCAGTTCTCCGGCGAGGACGTCGAGAAGAAGATTCGTGCGCTCTCCGGAGGCGAGAAGACCCGTCTGGTGATGGCCCGGATGCTCCTCGATCCGCCGAACTTTCTCGTCCTTGACGAGCCAACGAACCATCTGGATCTGGCCACCAAGGAAATGCTCGTGAACTCGCTGTCGCAGTTCGACGGCACGATGATCTTCGTGTCGCACGACCGCATGTTCCTGCGCGGGCTCAGCAATCGTGTCCTCGAACTCGGAGGGGAGAGCGGGACGGACGCGAAGGTTCACGCCTATCCCGGTTCCTACGTCGAGTACGTGCAGCGCACTGGCCACGAGGCGCCGGGGGTGCATGCGTAGGAGCTTCCAGCTGACCGCTTCCAGCTTCCAGCCATGGATTTCGGAGTTCCTATGCTGGGAGCTGGCAGCCGGAAGCTGGCAGCTACGCTTCAGCCTTTCGCCGGCTTCTGCCTGGCGTGGGTCGGACGCTTTTCGGCTGGGGCACCTGCCGCCACCATGGCGCGAAGCTTCGCGCGCCGCAACACCGCGCGCTTCCGGTTGATCTGGAACCGCGACTTGTCACCATTTCGTTCGGACATCTGACCTCCATTCTCATCCGGGGGGCTTCGCCCCCCGGAACCCCCCTGCTGGCTCGTTCGCGTGGCCCCCACGCCCCGCGCCGCTCACCAGGCTCCACTCGCTGCCGCTCGTTCGCGCTGTTGTTTATGAGATAGCTTCCAGCGTGAGCCAGGCCAACCAGTTACGATATCACGTCGGGGCCTATCGCCGCCGTCCTCTCGCAGGTGTCGATGATTTCCCTGAGGCGCCTGACCGCGTCGGCTGCGACTGCGGCTTCCGGATTGTGACCGACACGGGCGGCCCGGCCGACATGGACTTCGCGAACCACGCCGGCCTGCACGAGCGACGCGAGCATCGCGGCGTCGATGCCACCGCCCGCGATGATCGTCAGCAGCGCGCCCGCGCGCTCCTGATAGGCGCGCAATCGTTGACATCGGATGGTCGACGGGCCTTCGCCGCCGCTTGTGAGAATCCGATCGATGCCGGGAACGCCTGCGACCGCGTCGATCGCCGACAGCGGATCGCACAGCTCGTCGAATGCACGATGAAACGTGACCTTGATCCCCGGCGCCGCGGCCATCACGCGGGAGACGGGTTCAAGCTCGATCTCGCCAGCCGCGGCGAAACCGACGACGAGGCCGTCGACCTGCTGCTCGGCAAGCGCCGCTGCGGCGCGCTGCAACGCCAGCAGTTCGACAGGGCTGGTGGTGTATCCCGCGTTCTCGCGGACCATCACACGCAGCGGCAGCGACACCTCGGCTGCGATCTCGCGGACCAGCGCAATCGGCGGCGTCAATCCACCGTCCTCAATCCGGCGCACGACTTCAAGACGATCGGCGCCGGCCAGCGCCGCCGCGCGTGCGTCCGCAACGCTCTGGACGATGACTTCGAGGAGGGTCCGCATCAACGCGGCGCTTCGGGTCTGGCACTCATGCCCAAGGCATTATCCCCGGCATTAACTGACGATGCGCAGGTTTTGCGGCGCAGACGGCTCCGTCGCGATTGGAGTGAGCTGGACATCGAGGACCGTGGCAGAGCTCGTCGTCACTGTCAGGCGGTTAACCGAGGGAGCATCAAAAGAGAAACTTGACGGCGAGTTGAATGACGCGAGGGTCGGCGGCCGAAGTGATGGTTCCAAATGCCGCCGATCCGAACGTGCCGTTTGGCGCTCCGAGTGGCGGCGTATTCGTCAGGTTGAAGACCTCCGCGCGAACCTGAAGCGTCGTCGCTGCGGGCAGCGACACCTGCTTCATCAGGGCCAGGTCGAGGTTCCTGTAGCCGGGGCCGCGAACCGGATTGCGCGTGCTCGTACCGAGGGTGAATTGCGGTGCGGTCGTGAACGCGCTGGTATTGAACCAGCGGCTGACCGTCCGCTCATCCGAGGGAAGCGTCGGATCACCGGTCAGGTTCGGTCGCTGAGTGCCAAATCCCGCGAATGCGTTGTTGTTGGTGGTTTGCGTGACAGCAATCGGAATGCCTGACTGCAGCGTCAGGAGGCCGGTCAGTGTCCAGTCGCTCGCCAGTGCGCCGAGTATTCCTCTTGGCTGGTACCGCCGATTCGTGCCGACGGGGATGTCCCAGACCGCCGAGGTGACGAACACGTGCGGGATGTCACCGGTGGAGTAGTCGCGCTCGAGGCGGCGATTGAAGCTGTCGGCGACGGGGTAGTTCGCAATCGGTCCGGTCAGAATCGACGCGTCGAACACCGACGACGCGTCGTCGACGAGCTTCGACCGCGTGTAGCTCACGAGATAGGAGAGGCCCTTCGAGTAGCGCTGTTCGAGCTTGACGTAGAAGCCGTTGTAGATTGTCGTCCCGACGTTGTTCCGGTACAGGCTGACGGTGGTGTATTGCGGGTAAGGCTTGAGCAGTTGAGCCGCGGGGATGGTCGGATCGCCGAGCGACGATGAACGAGGAATCGTCCCGAAAAACGGATTCGACACCCGCTGCAGCAGCGGCGTGCCCAGCGCCAGCTGCTCGACGGTCAGTTGATTCAGGTTGGTGTCCGGGATGCCGACGTGCGTGATCTTCGAACCGACATAGGCGAGCTCCACCGAAAGGTTCGGCCTGAGCTCGCGTTGCACGGATGCGTTCCATTGCTGCACGTAGCCCGATCCCAGATCACGGTCGACCGGGAAGACGCCCTGACCGAGGCCGGCCGTCGGCGTCAAGGGCAGCGGATCGACCTGCGGACCCGTCGCGAGGATAAAGGCCGGCACGATATTGTCGAGCGTGCGCTGGGAAACGGTCTGGAGAAACGGAAAGGACGGAGTCGTAAAAGGCGTCGTGATTCCCGCCTGTTCGATCCATACGAGCGCGTAGCCTGTTCGAACCACGGTTTTGTCGGTCACCAGTCCGACGATACCCAACCGCGGTCCGAAATTGAGCGCGTGGAGCTCGCGCGCCGCGCGCGGCTGCCCGTTCTGCCCGAGGTATTCGAGCTGTTGTGTTTGCAGGTTGAACACGGCAGCCTGGTTGTTCACCTCCGTCGATGGAAAATTCAACGTATAACGCAGGCCCGCATTCACCGTCAGGCGATCAAGCACTCGCCAGTCGTCCTGCGCGAAATACTCCTGGAAGGAGGCGCGATTCCGAATCTGATCCTGCTGCAGATCGATTGAGAACTGCTGGACTTGCCCGAGCAGGAAGCTCGCGATTGGGGTCCCCGTATTCGCAACGCCTGGAAGATCCGTGAAGAGGCTGCTGAAGGTGAATGAGCCGCTTGGCGATGGCGGTTGCACGACGTTCAGACGCTCCCAGCGGAGGTCCGCGCCAAGTCTCATCGTGTGCCGGCCCTTCAGCCACGTCAGCGAATCGGCGATCTGCGTCACGCTGGTGCCGAAGTCGGTGGCGGTATTCGGCGGGGAGCCGAGTTGCTGGTAGCCGGAGATCAGAAAGGTTGGAAGCGTATCCGGAAAACGGGCCGTCGACGGAATACCTGGAATGCCAAGAGTCGACGAGGCCGAGCCGCTCAGCTGCGCCGCGAGTCGGCCAACGGTCCGTCTCGTGTCGCCGACACGAAGCTCGTTGACGAGCGTGGGAGAAATCGTCCGCTGATAACTGGATGCAAACGACCACGACGTGGTGTCCTGCGGTCCGAGCGTGCCGGTGGTGACGCCGCTCCCTTCGGGCAGCGGTGTCACCGGAATGAACGACTCTCGAAACCCCGTCAGGCGACCGAACACGTGGTCCTGGTTGCTGGCGAATCGGTGATCGATCCGCGCGCTGAACTGATCCTGATCGACCTGTTCATTGGCAACCCGTCGATAGTTGTTGGCCGCGCCGGCGCTGGTCGGCAGGGGATATCTCTGCAACAACTCGATGGCGACCGGATCCATGCGTTGCAGCGGAATGGCATTTCCCGGGAACTGGCTCCGCGTCGCCCCGCCGGTTGCAACTGGCGTCGTTGTCGCCGGATCGTAGACGGTGGGGACGCGCCCGGCGATAGCCTCGGTGAAAATGCCCTGTCGCTGCAGGACTGTTGGGACCGTCGAAATCACGGTTCGGCCGATCGACTGTCGCTGCCCCTGGTAGTCGGTGAAAAAGAAAGTTCGATCCTGCCGAATCGGACCGCCCAGCACCCCGCCGAACTGATTCCGCCGGAATCTGGGCTTGACCAGATTTGTAGAGGCGAAGTAGTTCCGGGCGTTCAGCGCTTCGTTTCGGAAGAATTCGAAGGCCGTTCCGTGAAACGTGTTGCTCCCGGACCTGGTCGTCAGGTTGACGACGCCGCCGTTGAAGCGCCCGAACTCGGCTGGCGGACTGTTGGTTTCGACTTTGAACTCTTGAATAGCATCGATGTTTGGGAAAAAGGCGACCTGACCAGGTTCGGGTTGCAGGACCGAGATGCCGTCGAACAGATACTCGTTGGTGCGCGGCCGTCCCCCATTGATTCGTGGCAGCGATGAGCCGGGGGGAAGAGCGACGGCCGGCGCCAGACCCGCCAGCGTGATGAAGCTCCGGCCGTTCAGCGGCAGGCCGACGATCTTGCCGTTGTCGATGACCTGACCAAGCCCTGAGGACTCGCTGCGAAGCAGCGGCGCATCACCGGTCACCGTAACGGCTTCGGTTTGCTGGCCGACTTCGAGGCGGAGATCGAGTCGTATCGTCTCACCGGTGGTCAGACGAATCCCGTCGCGTGTCAGCGGACGGAAGCCACCGAGCTCCAGTCGAAGGAGATACGAGCCCGGCGCGAGACCCGAGACGACGTACCGGCCTTCCGCATCGGTCGACGCCGTGCGAGACAGATTCGTCCCGATCGCGGTGATCGTGACGGTCGCGCCGGGGACGGCGGCCCCCGCTTGATCGGAAACCTGACCGGTCAGCGCGCCGGCACCGACTTGTGCCGCTGCCGGCGCCGCGAGGCCGCACGTCCAGAGACACACCAGCAACAGTCCACCCCATTCCCGCCATGGCCAAGCGTTCATTTGGGACACTGTAGATCGGACTTAAACGATAGTAAAATCGACTTAAATCGTATAAATACATTATACTCATGCTGCAAGAGAGGTGGTTTGTTGACCTCAAGGTCTTGCGGTTTTACGGCACCCTCGAGGGCAGCTCGAAGCCGTCCGGTTGCGGACAACCTTTCCCGCGACCGACCACGTGGCGCGACAGAAGCCGATTGGAACGCCAGAAAAACCCCCAGTCCGGAGCCCGTAGGTCGGGGCATGGCCCTTGCTCGTCGGAGGCTTCGCCAGAGGGCACACGATGAGCAGTTTCAAAGATCTTCGCTACGCGATCAGAACCTACGCGCGCCGGCCCGTGTTCACGGCTGCGATTCTCTTGTCGCTGGCGTTTGGCATTGGCGCGAACACCGCGATCTTCAGCGTCTTGAATGTGCTGATGCTGCGCCCGCTCCCGGTTCACGATCCGGCGTCGCTTTACCAGGTGCTTCATACCGGCGACGGCGGATCGTCAGAGAGCTCCAGCTATGCGTTCTACGCGTATCTGAAGGCCCACGCGAAGACGATCGCGGGCCTTTTCCAGGTCGATCCGACGTCGATGGTCAAGGTGTCGATCGATGGTCAGTCCGAGGCCGTCGTCGCTCAGCAAGTTACGGGCGATTACTTCAATGTCCTCGGGGTGGCCCCCCTCGCCGGCGCTGTGATTGGGGCAGAGGATGAGCGGGGATCGGCGCCAAAGCGCGTTGCGGTTCTGAGCCATTCTTACTGGCTCCGGCGATTCGGCGGCGATCCAGGCGTTCTCGGCCGGACCCTGACGGTCGACCAGGTGCCGCACACCATTGTCGGCATCACGCGGCCGGAGTTTTTTGGTTTGCAGGTTGGGCGTCGGGTCGATGTGACGGTCCCGCTCGACGGATCCGACGACCGCGCGTTCTGGAAGTCACGCGCGCTGGTAGTGCGGCTGCCAGCCAGTGTGTCGCGCGAGACGGCGATGGCTGAACTGAACGTCCTCTTTCAGCAATACATCGCCGGCGACCAGACGCTGACCGAGCGCGCTCGCGCACAGGGCTTCAAATCGTTGGACCTCGCGTCATCGGCATCCGGCCTTCCCGAGTTCCGCGATCGCTATGGCAAACCGGTTCAGGCGACGCTCGCGATCGTGCTCGCGTTGCTGCTCCTGGCCTGCGCGAATCTCGCGACGCTCTTTCTCGCCCGGGCGGCTGTGCGCCAGCGCGATCTCTCGGTGTGCCTTGCGCTCGGAGCGAGCCGATTTCGCCTTGCGCGGCAGCTTCTCTCAGAGACGCTGCTCGTCTCGCTCGCGGGCGGCGCGCTCGGTCTGCTCGTGGCTCTTTGGGGCATCGACGCGCTGATCGCGTTTCTCCCGGATTTCGGCATCCCGACCGAGTTGCACATCCGTCCGGATACGAACGTGCTGCTTTTCACCCTGGTCGCGTCGATACTGACCGGGGTGAGCATCGGCCTCGCGCCGGTCTGGCTCGCCGGGAGAATTGATCTCCGAGACACCCTCCAGTCCGGGGGGCGAGCCCGGATGCTCGGGACTCGCCCGTTCGGCGCACTGGTCGTCATTCAGGTCGCGCTGTCGACCATGCTGGTCGTTGCGGCGACGCTCTTTGCCGTGAGTTTGAGCAACTTGAAGGCACAACCGCTTGGATTCGTGGCCGAGGGCGTGCTCACGCTGACGCTCGACGCGGATGGCAGCGGTTTCGAAGAGGAGCGTCTCGCTGCGCTCCAGCAACAGATCCTGCAGAAACTGCAGGCGCTGCCCGGGGTGCGGCACGCGACATTCGCGACGATTCCTCCGCTCAGCGGCAACGAAGATGGCAAGCCGATCGCTATTCCCGGGCTTGCGTTCGCGTCCCCCGACGATGGCGTGCTGCAGGTGAACACGGTGGGGCCGGACTTCTTCGACACGTTTGGAGTGCGTCTGATGAGAGGACGGGGCATCAGGGCGTCCGATAATCGGACGGCGCCACAGGTCGCCGGTACTCAGCGAGAGCATGGCAGAGCATTATTTTCCTGGCCTCGACCCGATCGGCAGACGGATGGACGTCGGGAGGGGGCGCAGCGGCGGACAGATTGAGATTGTCGGTGTGGCCGCAGACGTCAGGTACAAGGATCTGCGCACTCCGGCGCCACGCATGGTCTACGTGTCCGCGCTTCAGCGGGACGCTGAAGAAGAGAATGTGTTCGCGTTACGGACGGCGGGCGACCCCGCGAACTGGATCCGGCCGGCTCAAAGCGAAATCCAGAGCCTTGCCCCGGCGATGCTCGTGTCCGGCGTCAAAACACTCATTCGCCAGCGGGACGACCGGATCGTCAACGAACGATTGCTGGCTGTCCTGTCCACTTGCTTCGGCGGACTCGCCCTGATCCTCGCGGCCGTCGGCGTTTATGGAGTCGTCACCTATTCCGTGACCGAGCGGACGGCCGAGCTCGGGCTGCGCATGGCCCTCGGCGCGAATCCGGCAGGCCTGATGTGGTTCATCCTCCGCGGGACGGTGTCGCTCATCGTCTTCGCAATCGTCATCGGTGTGACCGGTTCGTTCCTCTCCAGTTCCCTGCTTTCGAGCTTCTTGTTCGGCATTGAGCCCGTCGATCCCTGGGTCTATGCCGCGACGACCGCGTTGCTCGTCGCCATTGGGCTACTGGCCGCCGTCGTACCCGCAATCCGCGCTCTGCGCATCGACCCTGTCGACACGCTGCGCTGGCACTGACGTCGCTTCGAAGGAAACACATCGCCTTTGCTCACCAGACTCGCCAAGGTGGCATAATGCGGCCCTGGCCTTAGAACCTATCTCATAAACCGCTTGGGCGGTTTGAGCCGAGCGAGCGCCGCGAGCGAGCGTGTCGGGGAGTCCGAGGGGCAAAGCCCCTCGGAAAGACTTGTCTGGAGAGCACGATGAAACAGCAAAAGCGCGTGTCGCGGTTTGGCGTGATGAGTGCGGTCCTGGTGGCGTCGGCGATGACGTTCGCCCAGCCGCTGCAGTATCCGACCACCAAAAAAGTCGATCACACCGACACTTATCACGGCACGAAGGTAGCCGACCCGTACCGCTGGCTCGAGGATGACGCGTCGGCTGAGACCGCCGCGTGGGTCGAGGCGGAAAACAAAATAACGTTCCCTTACCTCGAGCGGATTCCATTTCGTCAGCAGTTCCAGGATCGCGTCAAGGCGCTCAGCAACTACGAGAGGTACTCGGCGCCGTCGCGAAAGGGTCAGTATTTCTTCTTCAGCAAGAACGATGGCCTGCAGAACCAGAACGTGTTGTACATCCAGAAGGGGCTCGACGGGCTGCCAGAGGTGCTGATCGATCCCAACGGCTGGTCGGCCGATGGGACGGCGCGCCTCGGGGCGTTCGCGCCGTCCAAGGACGCGAAATACGCGGTCTATGGCATCTCGCGCAGCGGCTCCGACTGGCAGGAATACAAGGTGATGGAGCTCGCGACGAAGAAGACCCTCGCCGACACGGTTGAATGGGTCAAGGTGTCGGGCGTCGCCTGGCATGGAGACGGCTTCTACTACAGCCGCTACCCGGCACCGGCCAAGGGCCAGGAAAAAGCCTCAATCAACCAGAACCACCAGGTGTATTTCCACAAAGTCGGAACCACGCAGGCCGAGGACGTGCTCGTCTACCAGGATCCAAAGAACCCGCAGCGTTTTCACATGGTTGAAACCACAGAAGACGAGCGGTTCGCGATTCTGACGATCTCCGAACGGGGCAAGGGGAAGGACGGCAACGCGCTCTTCGTCCGCGATCTCTCGAGCGGCAAGGGCGAGTTCTCGCCGCTCGTGCCGACCATCGGCGACGATTCGTACGGCGTCGTCGACAACGCTGGCGACAAGTTGATCGTGCAGACCAATCGCAAGGCGCCGAACTGGCAGGTGGTGCTGATCGATCCCGCGCGTCCCGACGAAGCGAACTGGAACGCGATTTTGCCAGAAAAGCCAGAGCCGATCGATATCGTGTCGAGCGCTGGCGGCAAACTGTTCGTGACCTATCTGAAGGATGTCACGACCCGCGCCTACGTCTACAGCCTTGCCGGCGCGCTCGAGAACGAAATCGCGCTGCCGGGTCTTGGTACGGCTGCTGGTTTTGGCGGCCCGATCAGCGCCGAGTTTGTTTTCTACTCGTTCAACTCTCTGAACGTCCCGCCCGCGATCTACCGCTACGACATCGCCAAGCGGGCGAGTACCGTCTTCCGACAGCCCAAGGTGCCGGGGTATAACGCCGACGCATTTGAGACCAGGCAGGTCTTCTACAACAGCAAGGATGGCACTCGTATCCCGATGTTCCTGGTCCACCGCAAGGGCCTCAAGCTCGACGGCAACAATCCGACGCTGCTCTATGCGTACGGCGGCTTCAACGTCGTGCAGTCGCCGACGTTCAGCGCCGCGCGGCTCGCGCTGCTCGAACAGGGATTCGTGTATGCCTCAGCGAACCTGAGGGGCGGCGGCGAGTACGGCGAGTCGTGGCACCAGCAGGGCATGAAGCTCAAGAAACAGAACGTGTTCGACGACTACATCGCCGCGGCCGAATGGCTGATTGCCAACAAGTACACTTCGTCGGCACGCCTGGCGATTCAGGGCGGGTCGAATGGTGGCTTGCTCGTCGGCGCCGTGATGAACCAGCGGCCGGAGCTGTTCCGCGTCGCCATCCCGCAGGTCGGCGTGATGGACATGCTCCGTTTCCAGAAGTTCACGATCGGCTGGAACTGGATTGCCGACTACGGCTCGAGCGATAACACAGACGAGTTCAAGGCGCTCTACGCCTATTCACCGCTCCACAACATCAAAGCCGGAGCGAAGTATCCCGCGACCCTCATTACCACAGCGGATCACGACGATCGTGTCGTGCCGGCGCACTCGTTCAAGTACGCGGCGACGCTCCAGGCGCTGGCGAGCCGGGATAATCCCGTTCTGATCCGTATCGAAACGAAGTCGGGACACGGCGCCAGCAGCCTGACGAAACAGCTGGAGACAACCGCAGACATCTACGCCTTCACGCTCTACAACATGGGCCTCACGCCGGTGCCTGCCGGCACGCAGTAGGGACGTCCGGGGATCAGGGATCAGGGATCAGGAGCCAGGCATCAGGCCTCGGGGTTTGCCCCGATCCCTGATCTCCGATCCCTGATCCCTGATCTCTGATCCCTGACCCTTGACATGTGACCATTTGGTCACATATACTCCGTCCGTCAGTGGACGACGACCGCGTGTTCAAGGCGCTCGCCGACCCGACGCGACGCTTCCTGCTCGACCGGCTCTTTGTGCGTGACGGCCGCACGCTCACGGAGCTCGAGTCCGAACTGGACATGAGCCGTTTCGGCGTCATGAAGCACCTGCGCATCCTCGAGGACGCGGGGCTCGTCGTCACGCGCCGATCGGGCCGGGAAAAGCTTCACTTTCTGAATCCGATGCCGATTCGCCTGATTCACGATCGATGGATCGACAAGTACAAGGAGCGGCACGTATCGGCGCTGTCAGACCTCAAAAAGAAACTGGAGAAATGACGATGACGACGATCAGCAAGAGCGAAGAAACACAGGTCTATCGCGTGGAGATCAAAGCAACGCCCGAGGCAATCTGGACGGCGATCACCAGCCCGGAATGGAACTGCAAGTACGGCTATGCCAGCCCCGCCGAATACGACCTGCGGCCCGGGGGCGCCTACCGGGCCTTTGCCACCGCCGAGATGAAGGCGCACGGCGGCCCGGAGGTGGTCGTCGACGGGGAAGTCCTCGAGTCCCGCCCGCCGCGAAAGCTCGTTCAGACCTGGCGGGCGCTTTGGGATCCAGACATGAAGGCGGAAGGCTTCAAGCGGCTCACGTGGGAGATCGAGCCTGGCCCGAACGGCATCACGACGTTGACCGTGACCCACGAACTGGACCGCGCGCCGAAGACCGCAGCGCAGGTGTCGGGCAAGATTCCGGAAGCTGGCGGCGGATGGAACTTCATCCTCAACGACATGAAGCGGCTCCTCGAGACGAGCGCCGCGTAACCGCAGTGAACCGATCGACGGCGGAGGCCCGGCGCCCGCCGGGTCTCCGTGCGATCACTGTGATTTCGGATTCTCGAACCTATCTCATAGACCCGATCCGTGTTGTCCGTGTGATCCGTGGCACTATTTCCAGCCGGTCGACTTTCTTGTGAACCGGGCTGGCAGGGCCGGCTTCTTCTCAGGTTCCGGCTCCTGGTCGCCCGACGCGGCGGCAATCTCCCGTTCGAGGTCGTCGTCGTTGGGGAGACCCGCGAACTGGTCGACGAAGAGCAGCGATTGCTGCGAGGGGATCTCGAATTTCTTGCCGCACGTCTTGCACGTGACCTCGTCGTCGAGCCGCAGCAGGTAGTCGCGGAGTTTGGCAAACTTGGCGCGGTCGGCTTCATCGGCACCGGCCGGCAACCTGTCCTTCTTGGAACGCCGCACCCACCGAATTCCGTAGTCGTTGGTCCGACGGCACTTCGGACATTGATATCGGCCCTGTCGGGTTTCGGGCTTGTCGTTGAAAAACGCGCGCTCGTCGAGGGACATGCAGTTATGGTAGCTCCCGCTGCTACAGGAATGCCACGTACTTCTCGCCTCCTTCGATGAGGCTATGGACCAGGACCAGCGGGATGTTGGTCCCCTTGCTGCGAAGGAACCTCGGTACGAAGCGTCCGATGGCCGAACGTCGGGCCGCCGCTCGGCGAGCGCGGAGCCGCTGGGCCGCTGCGACCCGGTTCCGCGACAGCGTTCGCCGACCTTCTCGCGCAATGGTTGTGACCAGGTGGTCAGGCACGATCCACGCCTGCAGCGTTCGGACCGTGCCCTTCGCCGCCCGCCCGATCGGATCGTTCCAGCGGACCTCGATGAGCGAGACGATGACGCCGGTTCCAAGAATGAGGAGCACCACTGCCAGCAGATACAAATTGAAGTCCGGGCCCAGGACCCGCTCGAACCAGGAATGGGCGAGCATCTTGATGCCGACGGTTAGCAGCACCAGGGCCAGCGCGTGCTGCAGGTAGCGAAAGATGTGCAGCGCGCCGGCGAGGGCGAAGTAGAGCGAGCGCAGTCCGAGGATCGCGAAGACGTTGCTGGTGAAGACCAGAAACGGGTCGGCGGTGATCGCGAAGATCGCCGGAATCGAGTCCACCGCGAACACGAGGTCGGTCGTCTCGACCATGACCAGTGCCGGCGCGAGCGGGGTGAGCAGCCACACGCCGCGCCAACCCGGCCTCGTCTGACCGTCTTCAGTCGCGGCCGTCCGCACGAAGAAGCGCTCGCCGTGAAACTGGTTCGTCACGGGCAGGAAACGTCGCATCAGACGAACAATGATGTTGTGCCCTGGGTCGCCGTGCTCCATGCCCATGAACGCCATCTTCACCGCAGTCAGGATGAGGACGGCGCCAAAAAGCGGGAGAATCCACGCGAACTCTGCCACCAGCCGGGCGCCCACTGCGATCATCGCGCCGCGCATCGCGAGCGCGCCGAGAATGCCCCAGAAGAGCACGCGGTGCTGGTACATCCTCGGAATCGCGAAGTAGCTGAACAGCATCGCGATGACGAACACGTTGTCGGCGCTTAGCGAGAGCTCGACGATGTAGCCGGTGAGAAATTTGAGGACGGCGGACCGGGCATCGTTGACGCGGCCGTCCGGGTAGGCCGCGCTTCGATCGACCGGATCCGGCTCGAGCCCCAGCCCAAGCCAATGATGCTCGTAACCGAAGTAGACGAAGGCTGAAAACGCGAGCGCGGTCGCGATCCAGACGACCGTCCAGGTCAGCGCTTCGCGCACCGAGACGACGTGCGCCTTGCGGTGGAAGACTCCCAGATCGAGGGCGAGCAGAACGAAGACGAAGAGCAGGAAAGCGATCCACACGAGCACCACGGCCTCCTGGGAAGCGTGGTAGTCTCGCTGGCTTTTGCTGGTTACAGCCGGGAGCGAAAGCTCCGTGTTGGCGACTGGACCGCCCGCGCGTGCGGGTCGCTACTCCCTACCAAGGCCAGCGTAGCCGCCTCGGCTGGCTCGTGTCAAACGTGAAGCTCTGCGGTTTGTCATTTTGACGACGCGAGCTGCACCCGTGCGCGTGTGCGAGCCGATTCGCGCGCGGCCTCGAGGATCTCCGTCACGATGACGTTGTTGTCGAGCGAAGACAACCCGTTCGGCGCGCGTTTTCCGCGAACGACGGCGATCAGGTGCGAGATCGAGTCGCGTTCGTCGGCGGGACGCGGGTCCGGGGTCACGGCATGCTCCGGCTCCTTCGGAAGGGCGACGCGCAGGCCGCTGCCGCCGGTCGCGATCGCCAGCCCCCGTTCACCGTAAACCTCGAAGTCCTTGCGATTGAAGGGCCAGTTCCACGACGCCTGGATAATGCCCTGAGCCTTTTCGTACTCCAGCAGGATCGTCGCCTCGTCGTCAACGCGCGGATAGACCGCGGGTTGAAACTGCTGCGTCACCGCGGTCACGGCAAGCGGACGCTGGTTGTCCATCAGCCACGTCATGAGGTTCGCGCCGTAGCAACCGAAATCGAAGAGCGCGCCGCCGCCATTTTTCACCGGGTCAGACAGCCAGGCAAGAAACTCGGGCTGAACGTTGATGGCCTTGGGCCCGGCATGGCCATCGAGCGCCACCATCTTCCGGATGTCACCAGCCGCGCGCTGTTCCTTGACGAGCGCCCAGATCGCGCCGTGGCTCGGGTACCACGTCGTCTCATAGTTGACGAGCACCTTGATGCCACCGCGATCGGCGGCCCGCCGGATTCGCTGCGCGTCGACATTGCTGACGGCCAGCGGTTTCTCCATCATGACGTCGATGCGGCGCGCCGCCGCAGCTTCGACGACCATCGGATGATCGAGCGTGTTGGTAAAGGATGCGACCGCCTCCGGTTTCGCGCGCTCGAGCATGACGTTGAGATCCGTGAAGAGCGCGGTATCGGCGATCTTGTAGCGTTCGCCGTACTGGCGCAGGAGGACGGCATCCGGGTCAAAGATGCCGACGATCTGCACGTCGGTCCGAGCTTGAGCGCCACGAAGAAATCCGCTGACGTGACCGTGCACCAGGCCGGCGATCGCGAGCCGAAGCGGCGCCGGCGTTGGTTCCTGAACCTGCGCGGTCAGCAGCGTCGTCAGGATGCATAGCACGGCACCGGCACCAAGCAGTCGTCGGATCATGGCTCACGTCTCCCTGCCGAGCCGATCGTCCGGCAGCGTTGCCAGTTGGCTCGGCATGGTGAGCAGTGTAGCCCGCCCTTGCCTTCGTCGCGCGGTCTCCGGTAACCTTGCCGCGGCGATCGATCCGTCGCCCAACTCCTGCCGACCCACCGCACCAGGGTCCTTTCGAGGAGCAAAGGGGGGCCGTCCCCTCTGGATCTTGTGGGTTTGGTCGTCCATTCGGGCCAATGGACAGTGCGGGCGGGCACTGAAGCCATTGGTGTGACCGAAAGGACCGCGAGATGACCAGACATCGTGATTTCAAGGCGCTCGTCCGCGAGCGCATGGACAAGACTGGCGAGCGATATACTGCCGCTCGCGCGCAACTCCTCGGCAAAGCGCCAGCCGCTCCCTCCGTGCAAGTGTTTCCCGGCGTGCTACCTGGCTACCGCACGTTCGGTGGGATCCAGAGCGGCACCGCAGCACTCTCCAACACGCTTTCCTCATCAGGCGCAGCGTCCTCGCTTGACGCATCACCGTTTTCCGAAACGTTGATCAATGGTCTCTGCGGAGGTCCCGGATTCCTGTACGCCGTCTTCGAGTACAAAGGATGGCCGCCGATGCTCTCGCTGGCGTTGCGCAGCCGCTCGATGCCCGACGCGTACATCGCCGAAGGGTGGTCACGAGTCGGGATGAACGTGAAGGTCAGCGAGACGACGAGCCCGGTGGTGGCGCGGAAAGCGCTCGACCGAGCACTCGACGAAGGCCAGGCGGCGCTCTGCGTCGTCGACGCCGCGTCACTGCCGTGGACCGGGCTGCCGCTGGCTTTTGTCGGTGGCGGACCGCTCGTAGTCGCGGTGGCTGGCCGCGACGGCGACGATTACTGGGTGGACGATCGCGCCGCGCAGCCGAGGCGAATCAGCGGCAAGCAGTTGTCGGCCGCTCGAGCCGCCTACCGCCAGGCGAAGAATCGGCTTGCGACCTTCGCGGGACCGAAACCGAAGCACGACGGGAAAGCAGCCCTTCGCGACGCCATCGCGGATACGGCCAAACGCTACGTCGAGCCCGCAGTCCCGAAATTCTTCCGGGTCAACTGCGGGTTCTCAGGCCTGGACAAGTGGCGCCAGATGCTCGTCGACGCGAAAGACGAGCGCGGCTGGCCGACGCTCTTCTCCGAAGGTGCGCGCGCGTGCGCGGGCCTTCAGCGTCTGCACGAGTCGATCGAGTGCCAGTCGGCACCCCAGGCAGGAAGGGCTCTCTACGCCGACTTTCTCGACGGCGCGTCACAAGCACTGGCGGTGCCACCGCTTGCCAAAGCCGCAGCGAGCTATCGGGAAGCCGGCATCCTGTGGGCCTCGATCGGCGAGATCGTCGCAGCCTGCGACGATCCAGCAGTGCGCAAAGCCTGCGCGCTCGCGGACGAGCGGCTCGAAGGCGAGGACGCTGCAAGCGATGTTGCATCGAGGTCATGTGCCGACCGCTGGAAGGATTTGCAGGCGCTCGCCCAGGGCTGCAAGCTATCGAAGAGCGCTGCGACCGCCCTCTACGCCGACATTGCGGCTGTTGTGGGTCGCATTGCCGAAGCCGAACGCGCAGCGGTGGATCTACTGCAGGATGGGTTGGGCAAAACGAAAGGCTAGCCAAGACAACAGGAGGCCAGGAGGTCAGGAGGATTTTTGGTTTCCCGATGGCCTCTTGATCTCCTGAGCTCCTGTTCAGGTTTTTGTTCTGCCCGGCTACTCCTGACGCAGCGCCACGATCGGATCGACACTGGCGGCGCGGCGTGCGGGAATGTAGCAGGCGACGAGCGTCACGAGGCCAAGCATGAGAATGACGGCCGCATAGGCGAGCGGATCGGCCGGCTGGACACCGAACAGCTGGCTGCGCAGCAGCCGCGTCGATGCGACGCTCGCGACTACGCCGAGGATCAGGCCGACGAGGACGAGCCGGCCGCCCATGGTCAGCATCAGCCCGAGCACGTGACGGCGAGGTGCGCCAAGCGCCATTCGCACGCCCAGCTCGTGAGTGCGCCGAGTGACGTGGAACGACAACACGCTGTAGATGCCGGCGGCGGCAAGCGCCAGTCCGAGCGCGGCAAAGGCGCTGAACAACGCCATCGTAAAGCGCGGCTGGACGACGTCCTGCCCCAGGACTTCACTGAGAGTGATTGGACGGCCAAGTGGCTGATCCGAGTCCATCGCGCGCACCTCGGCGCGAATCGGGTTCACGAGCAGGTTGGGATCGCCGGCGCTTCGCACCGCGAGCATACGCTGAAGCTGCGCGGCGACCGAGTACGGAATGGCCAGCGCCGGTCGCGTATCTTCGCGCAGGCCGGAGTTCCGCGTATCGGCGATCACGCCGATGATAGTGACTTCTGGAGGGCGGCTTGTGTCGCCCACGACACGCGGCGGCAACCGCTCGAGGACGTCCAGCCGCACGCGAGCCCCGATCGGGTTCTCACCGCCGGTCCAGAGTTTCGCAGCGGTCTCGTTGATGACCGCAACGCGATCGCCCCGCTGGACCTCTGACGCATCGAACATCCGCCCTCGACGCAGTGCAATACCGAAGACGCGAAGATGCTCGGACCCAACGAGATTCACGAACAGTCTCCGCGAGTCGTCGGGCGGTTGGCCGGCGATCGTGAACGGGGACAGCCAGCCACCGAGCGGGACACCGAATGAGGCCGCTTCAACGCCTGGCAAGGAGCTGACCCGCTCGAGCAGTGCCCCGGCAAATCGATTGCGCTCGTCGAGCGTCGTGTATTTGGCCGGCGGCAGCGGCACACCGACAAACAGCACGCGTTCCGCCTTGATGCCGGTATCCATGTTTTGAAGCACGAAAAACGTGCGAACCGTCAGGCCCGCGCTGACCAGCAACACGACCGCCAACGCAACCTCGACGACCACCAGCAGGTTGCGCGTGCGACCCCCGTGTGCTTCGGCGCCCGTGCTTCGGCCTGCCCGGAGCGCGTCGCTGACATCAGCCTTGGATGTCTGCAACGCCGGGACGAGGCCAAACACGATCCCCGTAAGCACGGAGATGCCGAACGAAAACAGGAGCACGGGAATGTTGATCGTGACACGTGACTCGTTCGGCACGTAGAACTCGGGCATGAGGCTGACGATCGAGCGGATCGCGCCGAAGGCGAACAAGACACCCAGAACTCCGCCGACGAGGGAGAGCAGCACGCTTTCGGTGAGGAGTTGTCGTATGAGCCGACGGCGTCCGGCGCCAATCGACATCCGGACCGCCATTTCGCGCGCGCGCGCCGTGCCGCGGGCCAGCTGCAGATTGGCGACGTTGGCGCAGGCGATGAGCAGCAGGAACGCGACCGCGCCCAGCAGCAGCCGCAGGCTGTTCCGCATCTCACCGCTCGCGACTGTCACATCCAGGTAGTTGCGCAGCGTCGTCGTAAAGCCCTGAGCGGGGAACGTCGCAGGTTTTTCGCGTGCCAGACGATTGATCAGCGCGCTGAGCTGTTCTTCGGCGACGGCCTTCGAGACGCCCGGCGCCAGACGCACGATCGGAGCGACAAATGGCAGGTCGGTCCGGTGGGGCGACAACGGCAGCCAGAAGCCCTCGCTGCCGTACCACCCGAACCGCGGCGGCATCACGCCGACTATCGTGTGCGGGCGATTGTTGAGCCGAAGCGTCGTGCCGAGGGCAGTGGGGCTGCCCTCAAACAGTCGCAGCCACAGCTTGTGGCTCAGCACCACGATCGGCTCGGCCTGTCCGTCCGGCCGGATGTCGGTTGGCTGGATGGTTCGGCCGATCACCGGAGGGACGCCGAGGAAGTTGAAGGCGTTGCCCGACAGGAGGACCCCGTTGAAGCTCTCGGGCGCGAACTCGCCCGTCATGAGCACGGTCTCCATCGACGTCGCCATCACATCGGCGAACGCCGGCAGCTCTTTCAAGGCTCGATACTCGTCAAGGGTGTAGCCGTGGCCGCCGCGGCCGTCACGCGCGCGGACGTCAGGCGCCCAGATTTCTCCGGGCTTTGCGTACGGATATGGCGCGATGAGCACGCCGTAAATCACGCTGAAGATCGCCGAGGTTGCGCCGATGCCCAGCGTCAAGGAGAGTAGGGCAACCAGCACGAACGACGGGCTACGCCGAAACGACCGTATCGCATACCCGAGATCCCGACCGAGCGTCTCCAGCCATCGCCGCATACCGAGTCTCCCCTCGAAAGCGTCGATTCGGTTAGACGTGAGCCGCAGTCGTTCCGTTTGCATGTTTCTGACGTCCGGATCGCATCCGGTGCAATTCGCGGAGGCAGCTCGATGACGCTCACGACCATGGCGACGCTCAAACCGATCTGAAAGCCGGTGTTGATCAGGCGCACCAGCTGATCCGGAGACGCGCCGCTTGGCAGCCTGCCTCCTTCGGCAGCCACGACCCACTCGCCAGCACGGAGCAGGTTGGCACTGATAAGAAGTGTGCCGACATGGATGCCGGCGCGCATCAGCGACCGCGCAGGCGTCCAGTACGGACGCGCGACATTGATGAAGCTGAGCATGGTACTAGCGACTGTCAGCAGGAGGACTGGCAGATAGGCGAGGCGCCAGATGGGCGCGGGCTCGAGAAAGGCCGCTGCAGGTCCCAAGAAAAGCCACGGCGCCCACGGCGCGAGCAGCACCCACACTGTGCTCGCGGCCGATAGATGGAACTCACAAAGAGAACGGCCACGAGACAGCCGATCCGCGGCTTTGACGACCTTGGGCAGACTTCGCGGATCCCATTGGTGGGACAGCTTCAGCCGGCTCTGAGCGAAGTCAAGCGCCGCAAAGCCGAGCGTCGTCCATGCGAACACCATCAGCGCGCGGCCGGGGAACGCCAGGAATGCCGCGACACACGCTCGAACCGGATCGCCGTCAACAATCGACGTGATCGTCGCGGCGATGATCGTTACGATCAGGGCGACCGCCAGCCCCGCCTGGAGGGCGACGACGTAGATCGGGAAGAAAGTAGGACCGATCAACCGCTGATGCGATCGATAGCGTCCCGCGACGAGCATCGGGTGGCCATGCCGGCGCAGGATGTCGGCCTGCTCGTCCTCGCTTAGCGGGCTCAGCGGCCGGCCGAGCGCCTCGGCTCGGTCTTCCATCTGCGAGAGCAGATTTTCCCTCAGCTCGCGGACGATGTCGTCCTGCTGACGGCGCGGGAGAAAAAACCTAACGGCCTGGAGATACCGGTCGAGCAGATTCATGGTGTGACTCCGAAAGAAGTCCGTCGAGTGATTCGTCGATGTTCCGCCACTCGACGACGAGCAGCGTCAGCATCTGCAGGCCCATGCTGGAGAGGCGGTAGAAGCGCTTGTTGCGCTTGGCTTCCTCGCGCCACTCGCTGACGAGCAGGCCTTGTGTTTCCAGCCGGCGGAGCAGCGGATAGAGCGTCCCCTCGTCGACGACGAGTCCGTGCTCGGCGAGGAGTTTGCGCAGCGTGTACCCGTACTGTTCCGTGCGAAGCGCCGCGAGGACGGCAACGGTCAGGCAGCCCCGCCGGACCTCGAGCCGGAGGTTGTCGAAGAGCGCCGTCTCGGGCTGAGTGCCTTGTGCCATACACTGTCTGACACACACTGTATGTCACATGGTATATGGAGTCAAGACTTATTTTCCTGAGGATTATTTCGCTGAATAATTCCGGGCAGTCCTTCGCGCATGGCTCACGACGCACCCCGGCAGTTTTCGGCAGCCCTCGACTCCCTCGTCGAGCAAATCCGGCAGGACCGGACCATTCTTGCCGCGCTCCTGTGCGGCAGCCTCGCCCACGACACGGTGTGGGCGAAATCCGACATCGACCTCATGCTGGTGACGATCGACGACAGCAAGGTGCCGTCGGGATCGATTTCGCTCAATGCCCTGGGCGTCAACGTCCACGCCTTCCTCATACCGCGCACCGAGTTCCGGCGGACGGTCGAAGGCGCCGTGCAGAACTCGTTCATCCATTCGCTGCTCGCCAAGGGCCGGCTCCTCTATACGCACGACGACACGATTGCCCGGCTGTGCGAAGGCCTGCGCGATCTGGGCGCCCGCGACAGGGAGATTCAGCTCCTGCGCGCCGCCATTGGGACGCTTCCGGCCGTCGACAAGGCGCACAAATGGTTCGTGACCCGCGCCGACCTCGACTACACCGCCCTCTGGATCCTGTACGCCGCAACGGGATTGGCGGCACTTGAAGTGATCGATGCCGGCATGGTGGCCGACCGGGAAGTCATTCCGCGCGCGATGAGCCTCAATCCTGCGCTCTTCGATACGATCTATGTCCGGCTGCTCAATGCGAAGAAGACCAAGGCACGCGTGGTCGACGCACTCGACACAGTTGATCGGTACCTTGCAGCGCGCGCCCCATCGCTCTTCGCTCCCGTGATTGCGTACCTTCGCGAGGCCGGCGAAGCGCGCTCGTGCACTGAGCTCGAGGATCATTTCAAGCGGCATTTCGACGTCACCCAGGTGACCACGGCGTGCGAGTACCTGGCGGATCAGGGGCTCATCAACAAGGTGTCTGTGACCGCGCGGCTCACCAAGCGAAGCACCGTCGACGTGCAGGAGCTCGCGTTCGTGTCCTTGAACGAGGCCCGGCTCGACGAAGCCCCCGACGAAGACGAAGAGTGGAAGCCCGAATGACACGCCGACCCGCCCCGCGTTCGACGGTCGCCGTCCAGGGCGCGCGGGTACACAACCTCAAGAACATCTCGGTCGAGATCCCTCGAGACAGCCTGGTGGTGGTCACTGGCCTCTCGGGCTCAGGCAAGTCGAGCCTGGCGTTCGACACCATCTACGCCGAGGGCCAGCGCCGTTACATGGAGTCGCTCTCCTCCTATGCGAAGCGCTTCATCGCGCATGTCGCGAAGCCTGATGTCGACTTCGTCTTCGGGCTGTCGCCGGTCATTTCGATCGAGCAGAAAACCCTCGCGAACAATCCGCGCTCGACGGTCGGGACGATGACCGACATCGCGAGCTATCTCAACCTGCTGTTCGCTACCATCGGGCAGGCCCATTGCCCTCGAAGTGGCGAGCCCACGCCCAGCCGTACCATGAGCCAGATTCTCGAGGCGATTCTGTCGCTGCCCGAGGGTTCCGAGATCGAGCTGCGGGCGCCGGTCTTCAAGGTCTATGGCGAGGATCTCGATTTCGTCTTCACCGAGATCCGCAAGAAAGGCTGCCGCCGCCTGATCGTTGACGGCAAGGGCGTTGACCTCTCCGAAAAAATCACCCTCGAGGTATCCGACGTCCACCACATGGACGCCGTTGTCGACCGCTTCGTCGTCGGTCGTCAGCACGAGAAAGCCATCAAGGCCGGCATCGCGGCGACGCTCCTCGTTGGCGACGGGCTGCTGCAGGTGCACGTCGTTGATTGGACGAGGCGGAAGGCCAAAGGCGCGAACATGGCGGCCGCCGCGCGCTTCTACAAGGGACTGTGCAGCCCGACGCATCATTTCGTGTACGGCGACATCGGTCCTGATTATTTCGTCTTCAACAATCCCGAGAGCGCCTGCCGGACGTGCGGAGGGCTCGGCGTCGACAAGCTGACGCATCCGGAAGCTCCTGATTCCCGATCCTCGGCGCAGCATTCTCGGTGGGTGCTTCGTCCGCGAGGCCTTCAAGTACAACCCGGACACCTGGGACGGACGGATGATGTACAGCTTGTCGAACGCGCTCGGATTTGCGCTCGACGCGCCCTGGCAGCAGCTGCCCGAAAAGGTCCGTCAGGCCATCCTCTATGGCATCGAGCCGCGAAAGATCGCCATTACTTCACCGCCCGACGCCAAGGTGAAAGCCCCCGATCATGAGGGCCGGGAAGTTGGCTTCGGCGGGATCGCTCGACGCATCGAACGCTACTACCGCCGCTACCGGCAGCGCGGAGAGGCGAACTCGAGGATGGAGGCATGGCTCGACAAGGTGATGGTCGAGCACACCTGCCCGGACTGCAAAGGGGCGCGGGTCCGCCCTACGCGGCTCCTCTTCACTGTGGGCGGAAAGACCATTCACGACGTTGGGCAGATCAACTTTGCCGAGCTGCAAACGTTTCTCGGCGCCCTGAAACCGGCAGGTCGTGGAGCGGACGCCGGGCGCCAGGTGCTGTCAGAGATCCGCGCGCGGCTGAAGCTGCTGCTCGGCATCGGCCTCGACTACCTCAACTTCAACCGTCGTTCGGGAACGCTCTCGGGCGGCGAATCGCAACGCATCCGGCTGTCCACACAGATTGGCTCGGGACTGATGGGCATGCTCTACGTCCTCGACGAGCCAAGTATCGGACTCCATCCGAAGGACAACTCCAAGATGATCGCGACGCTCGAAAGCCTGCGCGACATCGGGAACACCGTCATTGTCGTCGAGCACGACGAGGACACGATTCGCGCGGCCGATCACGTCGTCGAGATGGGGCCCGGCCCGGGCATCCACGGTGGCCGCGTCGTGGTCCAGGGAACCCTGGACGATGTGCTTGCGTGCAAGGCGTCACTGACAGGTCAGTTTTTTTCAGGCCGGCGGTCGATCGCGGTTCCCAAGACTCGGCGCAAAGGCAACGGCAAATCAGTCGTCGTGCGTGGCGCGCGCGAGAACAACCTGAAGAATATCGACGTGACCGTTCCACTCGGCAAGCTGGTCGCCATCACCGGTGCCTCGGGATCCGGCAAGAGCACCCTCGTCAGCGACGTCCTCTACAAGGCGCTCTGGAAGAAGCTCGAAGACACACGGACGCTGCCAGGCGAGCACGATGGCGTCGACGGCATCGAGCACGTGCACAAGGTGGTCAGCATCGACCAGACGCCAATTGGACGTAACAGCCGGTCGAACCCGGCGACCTACGTCGGTTTCTACGACACCATCCGCGACCTCTTCACCAACGCGCCGCTGTCGATCGAGCGCGACTACAAGCCTGGGCGATTCAGCTTCAACGTCAAGGGCGGTCGGTGCGAAGAGTGTCAGGGCGAGGGTGTGATCACGACCCAGCTGTACTTCATGCCGGACGTCGAGGTGACGTGCGGCGCCTGCAAGGGCGCTCGATTCAACACCGACACGCTCGAGGTCACCATCCGCGGCAAGACGATCGACGACGTGCTGAATATGTCGGTCGAGGAGAGCGTGCCCTTTTTCGCGGCCGAACCAGCACTGGCGCGGAAGATCGACGTGCTGGATCGCCTCGGCCTTGGCTATCTGACGCTGGGACAATCGGCGACGACGCTGTCGGGCGGCGAAGCGCAGCGAATCAAGATCGCGACCGAGCTCGGCAAACTGCAGCGCGCCAAACACACGCTCTACATCCTCGACGAGCCGACGACCGGCCTGCACCTGGCAGACGTCGAGCGACTGCTCGTCTCGCTCAATCAGCTGGTCGATGCCGGGCACACGGTGCTCCTCATCGAGCACCACATGGACGTCATCAAGGTGGCCGATCACGTCATCGATCTTGGGCCGGAGGGCGGTCACGCTGGCGGGGACGTGGTCGTGACCGGGACGCCGGAGGATGTGGCCCGGTGCAAGACGTCGCACACGGGGCGGTTTCTCAAGCCGCATTTGAGGGCACGAAACACCGACCACGGAAAACACGGATAACACGGATAACACTCACGGACGCCTTCAGGGGATTGAAATCCGCAGAAACTGGATCATCGAAAGCACCGTCGGTTGCGTCCAAGCAGTGTGCGGCCCCATCCAGGGGCGATCCGCGTCCCAGGAGGCGGCATGGAATCCGTTGCGAAGGACATTCTCTACGCCCTTCGGGTATTGCGCCGGAACCCGGGCTTTACCGCAGCCGTCGTGGTGTCGCTTGGGCTTGGGATCGGAGCCAACACGGCCATTTTCACCCTGCTCGACTCCGTCCTGTGGCGGATGCTCCCGGTCTCTGACCCCGAACATCTGCTCGTCGTCGGGCAGCAGCAGGGTACGAACGTGCGAACAGGATTCAACTATTCGGCGTATCGACTGCTGCACGAGAATAATGGTCTGGCTGACGTGGCTGGTTATACGACCGCTCCCATCAACGTCAGCGTTGACGGACCTCCCGAGCCGAGCATTCAGGGCCAGCTCGTTTCGGGCGGCTACTTCCCGCTGTTGGGCGTCAACCCGGCGATCGGCAGAGCCCTCGACCCCGACGATGACCGGGTGCCGAACGGACATCCTGTGGTGATGCTCAGCCACGGGTACTGGGAGCGGCGGTTTGCCGGCGATCCATCGGTCGTCGGTCGCACGATCCGACTCTCGGCCGTGCCGTTCACCATCATCGGCGTCACCCCGGCGGAGTTCTTCGGCGTCGAGACTGGCACGGCGCCGGACGTCTTCCTGCCGCTCATGATGCAGCCCACCGTCATGCCGTCTTTCGAGAATCTCCTCGACCAGCCGATCGTCAACCGGAGCTGGGTGCAGGCCATCGCGCGCACCAGGCCCGGTGTCACGCCGGAACAGGCGGCTGCGGCGATGGAGGCTGCGCGGCAAAGTCAAGAGGACCTGCAGGGGCGCGCTCGACAATCTCCTCAGGGCAAGGGGCCGACGGGGCCTCCCGCGAAGTTCGTGCTGACGCCGACGGCTGCGGTGTCCTCACTCCGTCAGCAATTCTCGCGACCCCTGTTCATCCTCCTGGCGATGGTTGGCGTCGTGCTGCTGACCGCCTGCGCCAATACCGCCAATCTGCTTCTGGCGCGGGCCTCGGCGCGGCGTCCGGAGCTGGCGATGCGGCTGGCGTTGGGCGCCGGTCGCCACCGCCTGATGCGGCAGTTGCTGGTCGAAGCCGTCCTGCTAGCGGCATTGGGCGGCGTATGCGGTCTGCTGCTGGCGCGTTGGACAACTCGTCTGCTCGTTCTGTACATGTCGACGGGACGTACGCCGATCTCGTTGGACCTTGCACCCAATCTCCGGATCATGATGTTCACGGCCGCCGTCTCGATCGTCACCGGCGTCCTCTTCGGCCTGGCGCCTGCATGGCGTGCGACACGCATCGACCTCATCCCGGCGCTGAAGAATGTCCGCAGCTCGCTGACCCGCGGCCTCGGACCAGGGCGGATTCTCGCAGTGGCGCAGCTTGCCCTGTCGCTGCTCCTGCTGGTCGGAGCGGGTCTCTTCGTGCGCAGCCTGCAGAAACTGTATGGTGACGAAGCGGGCGTGGCCCGGCAGAGCGTCGTGATTCTGCGAGTGGAACCCAAGGGTAGCGACCAGCGGAACATCCCCGGAACCAGCGAACGGCTCGATCGGACCTACCGGGAGTTGATTCGAAGAACGCAGGAGATTCCGGGCGTCCGCTTCGCGAGCATGGCCAACGGCACGCCTACCATGCCAACGTCGAGCGCGGGTGCGTTGATAACGCTCCCTTCCGGCGAGCAGACCCGCGTGCCGCTGCTGATGGTCTACCCGGACTACTTCGCGACGATTGGTATGACGATCTCGAGCGGCCGTGACTTCGGACAGGGAGACCTGGTCGAATTCGCGCCCGCTGTCTGCATCGTCAACGAGTCATTCGTCCGTCAGGTCCTCCCGGGGCAGGATCCGATCGGGAAGCCGTGCTACACGGGTCGTCGTGGGAGGTTGCTCAACTCGTCGCCGACGCCGCTGCCTGCCGCGGAGGAACCGTTTACGATCGTCGGCGTGGTCAAGGACTCGCGGTACAGCAACCCGCGCGGCGAGATCCAGCCGATCATCTATATGACTTTTCTGCAAACCGCTACGGGCCGTGGGCAGATGGTTCTGCACGCGCGGGTTGGCGAGAATGCTGGCGAAGTGCTGCAGCGCATCCGGGAAAGCGTCGCCGCCGTCGATCCGTCGATGCCGATGTTCGACGTTCATACGCTCGAGGAAGAGATGGGCGCGGCTCTCGTGCAGCAGCGCCTGGTCGCCCTGCTCTCGAGCTTTTTCGGCGGGCTCGCGCTGCTGCTCGCCTGCGTCGGACTGTACGGGCTGCTCGCATTTGCGCTCGTGCAGCGGACGAGCGAGCTGGGGATTCGGATGGCGCTCGGGGCCCAGCGCCGCAACGTCGTGTGGATGGTCGTCCGCGAAGCGTGGCTCCTCGTGGCGATTGGCATCGCCGTCGGAGTCCCTGCGGCGATCGTGGTCGCGCGGCTCGCCACGAGCCAGATTTCGGGTCTCCTGTTCCGGCTGGAAGCGACCGACCCGCTGACCATTGTTGCGGCCACATTGGCACTCGCCACTGTCGCCACAATCGCGGCCTACCTGCCCGCGCGCCGCGCCTCTCGCGTGGATCCCATGGTGGCCCTTCGAGCGGAATGATCGGCGGCGCAGGCGGTCGGCAACCGTTCACGGTGCGCCGCTAACGCCCGTAGGACACACGTCCGCTTTTCTGATCGATCGTGACGAGCGCGTCGACGCGGTCGATCGGGTACGACACTGTGTCGCCACCGGCCCACCGAACCTCCAATTTCGACACGGTCGTCTGACGGCCGAGCCCAACGTGCACGCGGAGATCTGACTGCGAGATCTGGCCGCGACCGCTCGCCACCTCGCCGCGTCGCCGCACGCCGCCTGCCGTGACGAAGACCACCGAGCCGATCGCATCGCGCGGACACTTGCGATCGGGGTCGCCGACGAGCCGAATCGTCAACCAATGGCCGGCCGAGCCGCCGCCGACGTTGCGTGCCACCGTCGGCGCGCCATCGATATTGTTGATGACCACGTCGACGCCACCATCATTGTCGAAATCGCCGACCGCCGATCCGCGCGACACTCGCGCCGTCGTCAACCCGTCACCAGCCGCCGCGCCGATCTCCTCGAACCGCTTGCCTTCGAGGTTGCGGAAGAGCAGTGCGCGCTGCGCGTAGGAGGTGTTCCACGGCATCGTGTCCGCGGCCGGATAGACGTGGCCGTTGACGACGAGCAGATCGAGCCAGCTGTCATTGTCGTAGTCGAGAAAGTCCGTGCCCCAGCCGAGAAAGGGAATCGATACCTGCGCGACCCCCGCTCTGAAACTGACGTCAGTGACGGTGGTGCCGTCGTCGTTGTGGTAGAGCACGTTGAAGTCGTCGGCGAAGTTCGTGATGTGGATGTCGTTCCGCCCGTCATTGTCGTAGTCGCCGATGGCGACACCCATGTGTGCCTGCTCGCGGCCGTTGCCGTCGAGCGCGGCGCCGGACGGGTAGCTGATGTTCTGAAATCGGCCCTGGCCGAGATTGCGATACACGTAGTTGGGCCCCGAGTCGTTGGCGACGAGGAGGTCGAGACGACTGTCGTCGTCGAAATCGAACCAGGCGACGCCGAAGCCGTAGAGGCCTCGGGTGTCCATCACGCCCGCCGCCTGTGTGGTATCGGTGAAGGTGCCATCGCGATTGTTGCGGAAAAGGTGATCTGCCGCGCCGCGGAGCCCGCGCGGTCCGCACATCACCGGCAGCCCGCGGTAGGAGCAGTAGGCCGCGCCCGCGGAGTATGCCGCGCCCATGCCGCCTGCCGTCTGCGGAGCGGCGTCGGCCGGTGATGCCTGACGTCGCAGAGGTGACGGCGGCGGGTTCTGGATGTCGAACGCGACGTAGCTCGCGACATACAGATCGAGCCAGCCGTCGCCGTCATAGTCGCCAAACGCACACCCCGTCGACCAGCTGTCGACTGCGAGACCGGCGCGGACGGCGACGTCGTCGAATCGGCCATCGCCCAGGTTTCGGTACAGTCGGTTGGGGCCATAGTTGGTGACGTACACGTCTGACGCGCCGTCGTTGTCGATGTCACCGACGCAGACGCCTTGCCCCCAGCGCTCGTTGGCGATCCCCGCCGTGGCGGTCACGTCACGAAAAGTCCGGTCACCGTTGTTGCGGAAGAGTGCCGCACGCGGCGGTCCGCCGGCGCGAGCCTCCAGAGTCGAACCGTTGATCAGATAAACATCGAGGAGACCGTCGCTGTCGAAATCCCAGAGCGCCACGCCCGAGCCCGTGGTTTCGATGATGTAGTTCTTCTCGGCGCTGCCCGACACATGACGGAATCCTGCCAGACCTGCCTCCGCGGTCACGTCGGCGAATCGCACGTTGGCGGCGGCGTTCGGCGAGGCTGCGGGAATCTGGCGGGTGGGCGGAACTGCCTGTTGCGCCAGCGCGACACTGCCGAGGAGGGCACCGCCAAGTATCCAGGCGGTCGGCAGCTTCGCTTTCCTTGGTGCCGTCATGAGGACGGTCTATCGCGCCACGCGAAGTTGCTCGGCTTTCTTGAAGGCTTCCTGAGCGCGGACGGTGTCGCCCGCGGCCTGGTACGCCATACCGAGCATGTAGTGAGCTTCATCCATGTCTGGCGCGAGGACGATGGCGCGCTGCAGCTTGGCTATGCCTTCAGCGCTGCGGCGGAGCTTTACGAGCGATGTGCCCAGGCCGGCCCACGCGACTGCCGCCGACGGGTTCCGCTTCACGGCCTGCTCGAACGACTTTAAGGCCAGCTCGTCGTTCTGCAAGTAGCTGTGGCAGACGCCAAGCCCGTAAGCGGCGTCGAACGTGGGCCGGATTGCCTCGGCTTTATCGTAGAGGCCGATGGCTTCCTCGCAGGAGAGGCGAATTCGCCTGAGTTTCCCCAATGCCAGGAGCGCCTCGAGCAAATCCGGTTTCGCGTCGAGGGCTGCCGCGTACTCCTTTTCGGCATCGGCCCGGCGTTCCTGCGCTTCGAGACTCTCGGCCTGCAACTGATGCACGCGCGCGGAATCAGGCGCCATCCGGACGAGTCGATCGAATTCGTCGGCGGCCAGCCGTCGCGTTACTAGGCCCAGATAGTAAAGGACGTCCACATCGGCAGGATGCGCCCGGGCCGCCCGGTTGATGACCTGGTATGCGCTGTCAATTTCCTCACGTTCCATGTGGATACGGACGAGCAGGACTTGCGCGCGAGCATCCCCCGGATGTCGCTTAAGGTAATCTCTGCTGAGCAGCAGGGCGCGGTCTACATCCCCTGAAGCCAGGGCACGCGATGACTCGGCGAGGTCGGGATCGACAACCGCGCGGGCGGG
Source organism: uncultured Acidobacteriota bacterium (assembly GCA_963773005.1). Lineage (GTDB taxonomy): Bacteria > Acidobacteriota > Vicinamibacteria > Vicinamibacterales > 2-12-FULL-66-21 > DATBJJ01. The sequence continues at coordinate 729,306 of CAVYZR010000001.1, read as the reverse complement.
CTGTGCATCAGCTGTCGCCGCGACCACCAGCAAGACGGCGATCAACGCGGACGTGAGCGCGAGTCGACCGGCGGCGATCCCGCTGACCGATTCACCGCACATACGGCACGGCCTCGATGATCCGCAGAAACTGCTGGGCGCGTGCCTCGCGCTGCTCGATGAGTGCTGAGACTTTGGCCGCCTGTGCCTCCCGCCGCGGGTCTTTCGTCCTGGCGTACAGCGTTGCCAGGTTGACCGATGCTTCGTAGTGGTCCGGCGCGATCGTGAGCGCCTTCGTCAGCGACTGTTCCGCCCGTTCGTACTCCTTCGAACGGGTTTGAATCAACCCGAGCTCCGCCCACGCGTCGGCCAGGCCGGCGTTGAGCTCGAGGGCACGCTCGATCTCGCGGCGGGCCAAAGCGAGATCGTTTGACTGCCGGGCGATTCGCCCCAGAAAGTAATGCGCGCCGGCCGCGGTTTCAGGCGCGCGCGTCGCGCGTTCGAGCTCGGGCTTGGCTTCGTCAAACTGATTGCTGTAGAACCGCGCGGTGCCGAGCGCGAAATAGCCGCGAGGATCGTCGGGCTTGAGCCTGACGTATTTTTCAAAGTACGGCAGCGACTCCGCGGGTTCGTGGCGGTGGGTGGACACGGCGCCCATCGCATAGTTCACGAGCGGATTGTCGGGATCGAGCTCGACTGCCTTCTTCATCGACTCGTAAGCTTCACGGACCAGGTTCTCCTCGACGCAGACCATGCCAAAAAGAAAGTGGACGGTGGCGTTGTTCGGCTCGAGCGATCGTGCGTGCGCCAGGTAGCCAAGCGCCCCCTGATAGTCCTTCTGCTTTGACAGCGGCTCCTGCAAGATCCATCAGCAGCGGCGCCGAGGCGCCTTCTGCAGCCACCGCCTTCTCGAGCACTCGACGCGCATCGGCAAACCGGGACTCACGGCTGTAAACCGTCGCCAGGGCCTGAAGCGCACGAGGCGACGCCAGTCCGCGCCGGTCGAGCGCGTCCAGCATGAGGATGGCGACGGCGTCAGCCGAACCTTGGGGCAGGGCCGGGAGCACGGCGAGGACATCGGCTTCGGTCAGCTCCGGATGGGCCGCAAGGGCGTCGACGGCCACGCGCGCGGCGGCCGTGTCGCCCATACCGGTGAGGTCGGCGGCCAGAACGGCAAGCGCCTGCGGACGTTGTCGGACGTCTTCCGGCAGCTTCGCGAGCATCGCGCGACTGGTGGCAAACTGTCCGTCGAGCGCCAGCAGAAAGCTGCCCTGAAACAGTCCTTCGACATTGCCTGGTTCTGCCGTCAGCAGTCGACGGTAGACGGCAATGGCTTTGGCGCGCATGGCGGGGTTGTCGCCGGCGCGCTCCTGGTAGAGACGCCCGAGGTTCTCGTACGCCGCAGCGCCTTTAGGGGCGAGGCGAATCGCCGTCTCAAAGTGTGCCTCGGCCGAATCGAAGGCGCCCTGCTGGGCGGCAATGACGCCCGCGAAGTTGCGCAGCACCGGATCGGCAGGATGCGCTTTCAAGGCCGGTTCGACGAGGCGGCTGGCCCCACTGAAATCGCCGCGTTCGAGTAGAACCGCGATTTGCTGCAGCGTTGGCGGAGCCGCGAGGGTCTCCTGCGGAGGCGGCGATGCTCGGCCACGTGATGCGACGAGACACAGAACGAGGGCGAGCGCCGCACGGTGTGCAGGGCGACGCGATCTGCTCACCGCACCGGCTCCTGCCTGGCGACCTGATCTCTCTGGTTGCGTAGCCGTGTGAAGGTGGATAGCGCCGCGTCGGCTTCGGCGACTTGACCCTGCCGCCGGTAGATGCGTGACAACGCGTAATGTGGCTCTGGATACGTAGCGTCGGCCGACGTGGCCTGCCGCAGCGTTTTCACCGCCTCCTTCATGTTCCCACGTTCCTCGAGTAGCGCACCAAGCTGGTAGTAGCCGGGCGCGAAGTGCTGATCGTAGGTCAACGCTTCGCGGAACAAGGTTTCGGCCTCTTCCAGTTTGCCGCGAGTACGGAGGAGGATGCCGAGGTTGAGCGCAGGCCAGCCGGTCGGCGCGGCATCGATCCGGTTCAATCGCACCGCCTCGCGGTAATGAGGGATTGCCTCATCGGTCTGGTTGAGTGCTTCGTAGCAGAGGCCCAGGTTGTCGTGCGCGCGAGTAAACGCTGGTGCCCGGGTGATCACATCCTGCAGCCGGCGAATCGCAACGGCGTATTGGCTGGCATCGTAGTCCAACCGAGCCAGCCAGTACGAGTAGGTGACGTTGGCGGGCTCGGCCAGGGCCAGGCGCTCCAGCTCGGGCCGTGCCCAGTCACCCCGCTTCATCGCGATATAGGCCAGCGCAAGCTGCAGGCGTGCGTGATTGTCGAGCGGGCCGAGCACCTCGGCTTTCTTGAGCGCGATGGCCGCGTTGAGCGGCTTGCGGTCCATCATGAAGACGCTGGCGATCTGCAGAAGCAGTTGGCGGGACTTCGGCTGCCTCTCAATGGCCGCAGCAAGCAGGTGCGCGGCACGCTCGTAATCCCGAGCGGCCAAGGCCCGGTCCAGTTCTGATTGCGGCGCCACGCTGCCGGGCGGCGGAGTTGCCCTGATCGCCTGCTCGAGCGTCGACATCGTTTCTGGCGCAGCCTGGCGGGCCGGGCGGGCCGGGCGGCTGAGCTGCCGCAGACACGGGCAGGCCAACGGCAATCAACGCCGCGAACAGCCACGCCGATCTCCGCATCGATTCCATCTTTCAGTACGAGCGAGCTTTCAGTGCGAGCGAGGTTGGCGCGGCGTACGCGCGGCCTCGACGCTGGCTTGCACCGCTCGCGCTTCCTTGCTGTCTGGAACGAGCGCCAGCGCGCGCGCGACGGAGCGCGCCGCCTCGTCCAATCGTCCATCAGCCAGGTAGATGCGCGCAAGAGACAGGTGGACATCAGCAAGCGTCGCGTCGCGACGGATCGCCTTCTGGAATGCCGCCTCAGCCAGGTCCGCTCGACCCTGCTCGAGGTATTCGCGGCCGAGCGCCTGGCTGAGACGCGCGGCCCCTGGATCGATCGCCTGGATCCGCTCGTGAGCCCACTGCGACAGCCTCAGGTAGGCCTTGCCCAGGCGGTAGGCATACTCGGGATTGGCCGGTGACAACTCCACCAGCGTTCGATACTCGTCGGCCAGGCAGAGGACATCGCCGATGCGCTCGCAGGCGTCAGCGCGCTGCAGGTGCACCGCCGGTTCCCGCGGCATCAGGGAAGATGCCCGCCCGAGCTCGGCCGCGGCTGCTTTGGGCTGTCCGAGCGCCAGCAGACTTGTCCCTGCAAGCAAGCGAGATGGTCCGAAGGTGGGATCGAGACGCGTGGCGGCGCGAAACTCAACCAGGGCATCGGCGTGCCGCCCACGCTGCTGCAGCACGATGCCGAGGTTGTGGCGAACGAAGGCTCGGTCGCCGCCGTCGCGAATGACGGCGCGAAACGCCGCCTCGGCCGAGTCGAGCTGGCCGGCCGACAGCGCAGCGACGCCCTCGGTGAACTGTTTGGCGAGAACGGGTGAGAGGTCTTGCGCGTGTGCTCCGATCGGCATCGACAGCAGCAACACTGCTGCCCACGCCGATCGGAGGGCGCGCATTCGCGCTAGAACTCGAACCGCACGGCGAGTTGCATCGTGCGCGGGTCGGTGACAGTGCCGTTCCACCTGCCGAAGTCCGGGCTCGCAAGGTCGGTGTTGAACGCCGCGAGGCCGTTGTTGGCCGAGCCGGCCGGGCTGAACATGTGCCAGTTCCACATGTTGAAGATCTCGAAGCGGACCTGGATGTTCGTGTGGCCCGCCATCCTCGTGTTCTTGATGAACGAGAGATCCTGGTTGTGGTATCCGAATCCGCGGACGCTCTCTTCGATCCGGTTGCCGCTCCCGAAGTAGAAGTTGAACGCGCTCAGGGGCTCGAACGCGTCCTTGTTGAACAGCGGTCCCTTGCCCGGGTCGAAACTGCCCTTGTCCTGAGCGAAGACCGCGTCGGGGTTGATGATCCCGGGGATGCATCCCGCGCGGAACGCTCCCGGGACATTGCACCCTGTCCCCTGCACGCGGAAGAAGATGGGGAATCCCGACGAGTAGCGGAAAATCGTGCTCATCTGCCACCCGCCGAGCAGCGCGTTGGTGACGCCGCCCTGGTCCATGTACTTCTTCCCCTGACCAACCGGCAGTTCGTACACGAACGCGGCTGACAAGACATGCGGCGAATCGTTCACCGCAATGGCTTCGTTCCGCTCGGCCTCGAACGGCGAGATGACACCCTGAACGCCACTCCATGTTATGGCTTCGCGCTGGGTGTTGTCCGACGCGCTCGAAATCGTCTTCGACAGCGTGTAGGAGACGAGCCCGTAGATGCCGTTCGAGAAGCGCTTCTCGAGCTTGACCTGCAGTGAGTTGTAGTGGGACGAGCCGACGTTTTCGTTGAGGCCCTGCAGGTTGTCGCAGTACTGCGGATACGGACGCAGCGCCTGGGCAACTGAAGGCGCGCAACCCGTCATCTGTTCCACCCAGCCGTTGTACGGGAGTGGCACGCCGTTGAGGCTCGTCATGCCAGGCGTAAACTGGTCGTAGAGCCTGTCGCCCATCGACAGGTAGCTCGGGTCGATCGCGTTGATCGGATCGATGCTCGACGGCAGGCGGCGTCCCGCGCTGCCCACATAGGCCACGCTCAAGACGACGTTGCGGCCGAGCTCGCGGTCCACGGTGATGTTCCATTGGTGCGAGTACGGGCGCTTGTTCGCGTCGATCGGCCGGTACAAGATACCTTGGCCGTTCCTGTAGTCGGACTGGATGACCGGGGGCCGCTCGAAGTTCTGGGGCAGGCCCTGCTCCAGGAAGAACGCCGGCTGAATACCGCCGAGACTGGTGTTGAACGACGGCGTGGTCGAAAAACCGTCCTGTGAAATGCCACCGCCCCAGCCGGGATAGAACGCCTGCGTGTAGAAGATACCCCAGCCGCTGCGGAGGACGGTCTTGTCAGTAAATCTGTAGACGGCGCCGAACCGCGGCGCGAACCCGCCGTAGAAATCCTCTTCGGGATAACGGGCACCATAGCTGGCCGCTCCCCATTCGTCACCCGCAAAGGCCAGGCGTCCGGGCCGGCCACCGGCGCCAGGATTGGGGCCAACCGGATCGAAGAACGAGAAACGATCGTACTTCTCCGAGGACGGCGAGTAGTAGTCCCAGCGCAGCCCGTAGTCGAGCGTGAGCTTGTCGGTCACGGTCCAAGTGTCACCGGCGAACAGGATCCAGGCGTTCTGACGGGGATACGCGGAGTCCACTGCGCGAAATGTCGAATCGGCGTTGTCGACGGCACCCAACAGGAAACTGGCGATGGGGCTGCCGCTGTTGACGCCCACGAGGCCCGTGGAGCCACGCCCGAAGTTAAAGGTGCCGGCCTGGTTGTCATTGCCGTGGATGTTGCCCATGATCTTGCGGTATTCCATCCCGGCCTTCAGCGTGTGCTCGCCTTTCGTCCACGTCACCGAGTCGTTGATGATGAACGTCGGGCGGGTCGTGACGTTGCCGATGTTGACGCCGGCGTTCTGGCCGATCTGCGCGAAGCCGTCGCTGAACGTCATCGTTGGCGGCACGTTATACCCAGCCACGCCAGCGATCTTCGGGAAGTCGTTGACGAAGCTCTGGTTCACCGAGCCGTACCCCTCGTTGCGGTTCAGGTAGCCCATGGACATGTGGTTCAGCAGGGTGCTGCTGAAGGTACGGTCCCAGTTGAGCCGGCTGACCCACGAGTTCTGCGGATCCGAATACGTCTCGCTGGCAATCGGCTGCGGCAGGACCGAGACGAACTTCGCGGGCGCGCGCTGGTGCCACACGCTGGTGAAGATGTGGTCGCTGCTTTTGATCTGCACGTCGAACCGGCCCATGTAGTAGTCGGAGTTGCCGAGGATCGTGTCCGGAATCGCCGGCCCGAGGTAGTTGTTCAACGGACCGCCGGTGGTCGGATTGGGCAGCGCCGCCAACCACGGCCGGACCAGCGAGCTGATGCGATTGGGACAAATCACGTTCGGCGTATTGCCGTCGCAGCCCCTGAACTGATCCTTGATGTAGCCCCCCTGGCCATCGGGACGGATCGTCGCCGGGTCGTAGATCGGGATGAGGTTGCCGCTGGCATCGCGCCAATCTCTGAAGTCGCCGGCCCGCTCGAGCATCGATGGAATCGATAGCGTGGGCTGGTTCGAGCCGCCAGTCTGCCGATAGCCTTCGTAGTTGAAATAGAAATAGCTCTTGAGGTTGGTTGTCCACAGAAACGGCACTTTGCCGGGGCCGCCGATGTTGGCGCCGTAGTTGTTACGGTTGAACTCGGGCTTCTCCGAAGCGCCCCACTGCGTGGCCTTCAACGAGTCGTTGCGGTGGAACTCGAAGCCCGCGCCGTGAAACGAACTGCCGCCGGACTTGGTGACGGCCATGATCTGCCCGGAGGTCGACGACCCGTACTCGGGCGCGTAGTTGGACGTCAGCACCTTGACCTCACTCACCATGTCGGGCGACATCGGGAAGTCCTGGAAGATGGAGACCATCCCGCCCTGGCTCATGAAGCCCTGCTGCATGCTCACGCCATCGAGCGACGCCTCGTCACCGGACTGGAGGCCACCGTTGATGCGCGCGTCGAAGGCGTTGTTGCCGCCGCCCGTGCTGACGCCGGGCATCAGCGTGGCAAACGCTGCCGCCGCCCGCGGGCCGCTGTTCATCAGCAGCGGAAGCTGGTTGAGGGTTTCCGGCGCGATGCCGTGCTCCTGCGTGCCGGTGACGCTCAGGATCGACGACCCGCCAACCACCTCCACGCGTGAGTCCTGCTGCCCGATCGGCAACGTAATCTCCACCCGCTGCACCGAGCTCAACGTCACGTCGATGTCGGGATGCGTCACCTGCTGGAAGCCGCTTTTGATGGCCTCGACCGCGTACTTACCTGGCGGCAAATTGCGGAAAGAATACTCGCCGCTCGCATTGCTGACCGTTGTCGCAATCGTCTGGTCAGTGGCAACGTTGCGAACGGTGACGGCGACATCGGCGACGACGCCACCAGTCGCGTCCTTGATGACTCCAGTAATGGCGCCATTGACGGTCTGGCTGGAAGCGGCCGCAGGGAAAAGCAGGAGGGTCAACAGCGCACTGGCGAAGAAGCGACGAACCGTCATGGGATCTCCCCTTCCGAGACTAGGGGCCGCCAAGTCAGCCGATCATTCGACTGAAATGTCAGTCGATGTGAGATTTATCACACGAACATACTAGCGCGCAATATTTTAGGTAGCTACGGAAGAGCCGGAACCTACTGATGACTTTAGACTTACGCCTGAGCTTGCTCACGCACGATCGATCGCCTCGGCCACGCGGTTGGCAGATCGCGTCGCGGCTTCCATCCCCCAATTCAGGTTGTCGGCATATGCTCCGACGAAATGAATGCGCCCCTGCGGCTCGATGAGGACGGGCCAGAACATCGCCAGCTGGCCCGGAGCATACGACGTCCGCTCGCAGGCTGACGCCCAGGGATCGATGGCCCACACGACGACGTGCGCGTGCTCGATGTCCTCGAATTTGCCCGGATAAAACTTTTTATACGTCGCGAGTGCCCGTTCAGCCGTGCCGGCGCCCGACGCCGTGCCCGCCAGTAGTCCGCGGCTCGTCTGTACTTCTTGTGAGGCGGCCCACACCGAGTCGAGCGGGGCCTCGCCAAAATCCATGTTCGGACTGAGGCGGTCGCGATCCCAGAACCGCGTGCGCGTCTGAAAGATCACTCGAGTGTCATGGTAGTAAGGCACGTTGGCGATCGCGAACGTCTTGTTGGCGGGCCACGCGGGTTTGACCGGCAGCAGTCGCAGCATCCTGGCCGACATCGCGCACACCAGGTAGTCCGCTTCGATCCGGGAGGTCTCTTTGCCGTCACGATAACTGACCCGCACGCCGGTCTCGCCGTGCTCGATCTCCGTGACCGGGGAGCGCAGCCGAACGCGCGCGCCGAGACGCTGAGCAAAGGTGTCGGTGAGCGTCTGATTCCCACCCACCAGCCGATACACCCGTGGCGGGAAGAGCGGAACGCCGCGCAGTTTCAGGATCGCGGCGTGCCACACCGCCTGCAACGCCGACCCACTGCCGCCGATAAAGCCGAGCGCCGCGGCCGACGCCCCGTCTTTGCGAAAGAGCTCCGTCGTACTCACCTTGTCGAGCTCGTTGAGCCCGGCATCGAAGGGGCGATACTCGTCGGTGAAGCTGTCCACATAGGGCGCAAAGTACAGCGAGGCGAGTTCCGGGAAAGGATGTTGCCCCAGGTAATCGGCCTCGCGGCGGTTCAAGCCAAGCGTTTCGAGCACCTTGCGATCGGCCAACATTTCCGGCGTGTACATTTGCCCGCCGATCCATCGCAACAGGTGCTCCCGGCGCGGGTAGTAGACATGCGCCAGGTTGAACTCGCGAACGTAGCCCCAGTACCGCTCGTATCCGGGCTGAGTAAAGTGTTCGGCGCCGGCGTCTGCATAGAGCGCATCGTCGAGCCCGTCACGGAACGTCTTGACGTGGCCACCGGTCCGTTCCGAGGCTTCGATGACGGTGACGTCGTGTCCGCGGCGCACCAGCTCCCACGCGCAACTCAACCCGCCGATGCCCGCGCCCGCGACAATGATTTTCTTTGGCGCGGGAGGGCGCACCTGCACCGGCAGGAGCGCCGCCGCCGCGATGGCCAACGCCTCGCGGCGCGTGAACGTGGGCTGTGTCGTTGAATCCAGATGCGGTTCAGCGGATTCGTCCATGTCGCCCTCCTGGCGCGTCGATCCGACCACCTGTCTGCGAACGCACTAGCATCTCTCTCATCGACCAAGAGCAGGCCGAACGGGCCGACGGCCGTGGTTCACGATGAACACGATGACCCGATGGACACGAAGGAAACCTGTTTCGGATCCATCGTGGACATCGTGCCATCGTGCGCATCGTGTTGTAACGTGGCCTGTGACAGCATTCATGAGACGGTTTCTAACGAGAACCGGTCCTCGACACGCGAAGATTCTCGAAAATCGCGACCAGTCCCTCCGTCGGCGTGTCGAGCGTGAAGTTTCCGACGACGATGTCCATGTCACCGTCGCCGTCGATGTCTCCGACATCCAGCGTGGCGTGCGCTGGCAGCCCCACTTCCAGGACATGCCGCTCGAACACGCCTGGCCGCGTCTGCTCCAGCCACACTACGGAGGGAAGGCCACGTGTGTCGACGGCTGCCGATGACACGAGCGCGCATGCGGCGATGTCCAGATCGCCATCGCCATCGAGATCCGCGGCCTGTGCCCTGTGCACTGCCGGCATCGCCGCCAGCGTGTGTTCGACGAATGGGTACGTGCCCCTGTTTTCGAGCCACTGGATCGCGTGGTACGGCTTGACGAGCTGGTCATCGAACGTATCGCCGTTTGTCATCAGAACGTCGACATCTCCGTCCTTGTCGAGATCAACGACCTGAATCCCCGAAGAACCCCAGCCGGGATGAGGAGCGGTGTAAATGACCTGCGGATCGAACTGCAGACGCCCCTGGTTCAAGAATGCGACCACGGTCTCGTGTTCCTGGGCGAACAGCGTGATCACGTCGGGCTGCTTGTCCCCGTTCAGATCTACTGGAATTGCGTGAATCGATCCCGTGCGCTTGTCGATCTGATGGGGCACAAACGCCGGCTTGGCATAGTCGACGGTTTCGTTCTTCAGGATCGTGAAGGCGCCGGTCCGCCGCCACCCGAACGCCGCCACCGCGAGGTCCAGACGGCCGTCGCCGTCGAAATCCGCCGCTTCGACGTCCGACACGCGGGGCCAACTCGTGAGCGTCATCGGCTGGAAGGCCCCATCCTTACGCCCGCGCAGGGCTACGACAGCGCCGCGATCGTGATCTGCCGGCGAGACGCCCCCCAAATCGCCGAGGAGCAGGTCGACCATCCCATCGCCGTCGAGATCGACAGGCTCGATGTGTGCTGGGTGCGACAATCGCGCAATGTCCACGAACGTTAGCAGCTCGTCTCGAGCGTTGGCCTTGTACACCATGCCGTTGCGTAGATCGCTCAACACGATCTCGAGCCGTCCATCGCGGTCGAGATCGACCAGTCGAACGTTCGCCACCGCCTGGTTGGTTGGACGGCTTGCGGTCGAGACCACTCGCTTCCGAAACGAGTGTGTCAGATCCGGTGCCGGCCACGGAGTCAGCGAGGCCAGCTGCTCGGGAGAGTTCGCCTCGTAGTACCCAACGATTGACTGCCAGTCCAGCGGCAGTTTCACCAAACGCGCCGCCGTCCCCGGCGGACCGCTTGGTTCTGGCTGGTTGTTCTGAATCAGGAACATCCTGGCAATTTCGTCGCGCCACCTGTCTCTCGGCAGTGTGTCGGGGGGCGGCCATTTGTGGCACGTGGCGCACTGAGCATGCGCAGCGGCCGCTCCTGCGGCCTGATTGTTCGCGGGCGATGTCTGGCGGGCACTCACAGAAACTTCAGCTCGCGGGAAAGAGAGCGGGAAAGGGATCAGAGGCGCGGCCGAGCGCGTCAGCCACGCTCCGGCGACGAACACTATCAGCAGCGTAGGGAACCTGGACCGAGCCAGCACGATCGACATTGCCGTCGACTAAGCCGCGTTGCCCGAGCAGCAGTCAAGAGGTGCCGGTAAGGAAGACGGTCCTCTCATGCAGGACCGCCGGGCGACCAGCACCAGGTCGCGATGCTAGCACATTCGGATCGTTCGCCATGGGACGCCTGGTGTACCCTTGCCGTGCGCTCGAGCTGAGAATGACCGTATTCGACCCTACGAGCGCACCGAGAGGTTGCGTCGAATGGCCGAGAGACAGATTTCACGGACACGGCGGATGGTGTGCATCGCCCTGGCGACGATACCGTTGCTGGCGCTCGTCGGCGGTCCACAACCATCGCTCTCCGGCCAGGCGCCTCGGGAGTGGCGCGACTACGCCGGCGGTCCTGACAGCTCGCGGTTCGTGGCCTCAACCGAGATCAACAAGTCGAACGTTCACCAGTTACAAGTGGCGTGGACCTACCCGCCTGGGCAGACCGACTTCAATCCGCTCGTTGTGCGCGGCGTCGTTTACGGCTTGGGCGCGAACGGCGTGTTCGTCGCGCTCGACGCGGCCACGGGCGAGGAGCTCTGGACCCACAAGGGTGTCCAGAATTTCAACGGTCGTGGCATCAATTACTGGGAGAGCAAGGATGGCCAAGACCGCCGACTGATCTTCAGCACGAACAACATCCTCCAGGCGATTGACGCCCAGACTGGCCAGGCCATTCAGTCGTTCGGCGTAGACGGGCGCGTCGACCTCCGGGTGGGACTCGACCGGGATCCCGCGACGGTGAATCAGCAGAGCCGCATTCCGGGTCGCGTCTTCGAGGACCTGATCATTCTCGGCTCGGCGACGAATCAGGAGTACGCCTCAGCGCCCGGCGACATCAGGGCATTCAACGTGCGGACCGGCGCCCTCGTCTGGACCTTTCACACCGTGCCGCGGCCAGGCGAGTTCGGGTACGAGACGTGGCCGCCCGAAGCATGGAAAACGGTCGGCGGCGCCAACAACTGGGCCGAGCAGTCAATCGACGAGAAACGCGGCATCGTCTACATCCCGACCGGAAGTCCCAAGTACAACTTCTATGGAGGGAACCGGCACGGCGCCAATCTCTTCGGCGACTGTCTGATTGCGCTCGACGCCAGAACCGGCAAGCGCCTCTGGCATTTCCAGACGGTCCACCACGACATCTGGGACCTCGACAACAATTCGGCGCCGCAGTTGACGACGATCCGACGCGACGGGAAGACCGTCGACGTCGTCGCCATGGCCAGCAAGACCGGCTACCTCTACGTCTTCGATCGTGTCACCGGTCAGCCGATCTGGCCGATTGAGGAGCGTCCGGTCCCGCAGGGAACTTCGGTTCCTGGTGAAGCGTTGTGGCCGACGCAGCCCTTTCCAACCAGCCCGCCGCCATTCTCGCGGCAGAAGTTCACCGCCGACGATCTGAATCCTCACATCCTGACGGCGGAAGAACGCGAGCAGTTCAAGCAGCGGATCTCGAAGGCCAGAAATGACGGACCGTTTACGCCGATTGGCTTCGAAGACGTGATTCACATGCCCGGCAATCAAGGCGGATCGAACTGGGGCAGCACGTCAGGCAATCCGGCGGACGGCAGCGTCTATGTGATCGGATTCAACGTGCCGACGATCATCCGGCTGCTCAAGCCGGGGGAAGTCCGGTCCGGCGGCCGTGGCGGACCGCCGGAAGTCGTGAAAGAGGGACGGTACGTTACGGAAGGCTTCGGACTCTTCCCGACGATTGTCAATCCACCGTATACGACGTTGACCGCGTACGATCTCAATCAAGGCACGATCAAGTGGCAGATCGGGCTCGGCGACGACCTGCGGCTGGTGGGGCAGGGCGTGAAGGGCACCGGCACGGCGGGAACGACCAAAGGCGGCATCATCTCCACCGCGACGGGGCTGCTGTTTGTCACTGCTGCCGACCGCAAGGTGCATGTCTACGACAGCACCAACGGCAAGCAGTTGTCGGAATTGCAACTGGGAGCGCCGACGAGCGGCTCGCCGTCGATGTACGAGCTCGGCGGGCGTCAGTACCTGCTCGTGACCGCCGGCGGCGCCGCCGGCCGTGGTGGCAATGTGGCGTCAGGCGCGGGGCCCAGTGGAATCGTGGCCTACGCGCTGCCGCGGAAATGATCCCCTCGCGCCGTTCAGGATGACGATGCTTTCTTCGCGATCTTGAACTCGCCGCTCTCGTCGCCGCTGAAGCGACCCGTAGCCGTGCCTTTGACGACCGCCCCCTCGAGAACGAGGAGCACGGCGCCGTCCCCTTGCTTGCCTAATTGCAGCTTCAGCGCCCCGGTCTTCGGGTCGAAAGTGCCGGTCTTCACGTCGGCCGGATTCGGAAGCCCGGAGACCGTTCCCGAGACCGCGCTCTTGCCGTCGAACTTCAGTTCCATGGTGACGGCAATTGGTCCCGATCCGCCCTGGCGAATGAGCGATCCCGTCCAGGTCCCTGTGATCGCGTCGGGCTTGGGCTTCCCACCTGTGGATTGCGCGAATGGGGACGATCCTGTCAGCAGGACAGAGAGCAGGAGAAGGCTAGCCAGCGCAAAGCGTCTGCGTATCATGATGTTTTCCTCGTGTTCATTCGTAGCGGAGTGCGTCGACGGGATCGAGCCGCGCCGCTCGTCGCGCCGGGTGCGCGGCCGCGACGAGTCCCGCCGCGAGCAAGGTTCCGAGCGGCAGCGCCAGGCTCCAGAAGTCGAGCGGCGTCACCTCAAATAGCAACGCCTGCACGAATCGCGACAGATACAGCGCGCCCGCCAACCCGCAGGCGACACCGACGAGCGTCGCGGCGCCGACGTCGGCCAGAACCGTCCGCATCACTCGAAGTTGCCTGGCGCCGAGCGCGACGCGAATGCCGATCTCGCGCGTGCGCTGCACGACCGAGTAACTCAGCACGCCGTAGAGTCCGACCGCCGCGAGCACCAGGCCGACGAGCGCGAAAAATCCCGCCAGCACCGCGAGCAGCCGCTCGCGCAAGAGCGTTCGATCGACGAGCGACGCCTGAGACACGATCGACGTCACGCGGAACATCGGACTGGCGGCCCGGACTTCTTCACGCAGCCGCGGCGCGATCGCCATGGGGTCTCCCGTGACCCGCGCGTGCAGCCTGCCGCTCGTTCGCAGCTGAAGCGGGATATAGATCGTCGGGACCGCCGCCTTGCGCAGATCGTAGCGCGTGTCTGCGACCACGCCGACGATCTCGTGAGCCGACGGGCTGTTGTCGTCGCCGAAGCGCGTGTCGAGCGTCCGGCCCACCGCTGGCTCGCGGCCGAAATATCGGCTGGCAAATGTGTCGTTGACGATGACTGCGCTCGCCCCTTCAGGGTTGAGATCGCTGCGTGAGAACGCCCGTCCCGCGCGCACGGGAATGCTCATTGTTTCGAGAAATCCATCCGTGACGGGTGTGACCGTCGCTTCAAACGTTTCGTGCTCGGTGCCCGGTACTCGAAAGTTGTGCGTCCAGGCCCGGCCGAGCGGATTCGCCTCGGCAGAGCTGACGGCCTGGACTCCCGGGACGCCCGCGAGCCGCTCGAGCACCTGGAAGAGCGCCGTGCGCTGCTGCCTTGGTTCCGTGCGCTCGAGTGTTTCGAGAGACAAGATGAGGACATCCGACGTGGCGAACCCAGGATCCACACGAGTCAGCTTCGCGAACGACAACACCAGCAGGCTGCCGACAAAGAGGACCATCAGCCCGAATGCGACCTGGGCCGCCACGAAGGGGCGCATGACACCAGCGCGACCGCTCGAACGGCCTCCACCAGATTTCAGCGCGGTCAACGGCGCCACGCTCGAGGCGCGGAGGGCCGGGACGATGCCGAAGAGTGCGGTCGTGCCGAGCGCCAGTACGCCGGCGAACGTCAGCAGCCGCCAGTCGCTGCGAAGATCGAGAGAGACAGGATCATCAGCCGACGACAGTGTCTGGACCACGGCCGGCCCGGCAAACTCGGCAAAGAGAAGGCCCAGCAGGCAGGCGGCGCCGGCGACGAGCGCGCTCTCGACGAGCATCTGTTGAATGAGCCGCCGGCGGCTGGCGCCAATCGACAGGCGGAGCGCCATCTCGCGCTCGCGGGCCGCGGTCCTGGCAAGAAACAGATTGGCGACGTTCGAACCGGCGATCAGCAGGACCAGCGCCGCAATTGCGCCGATGATCCAGAGCGAGCGCTCAAATTCCTGCCGCAGGGGTGACGGACCATTGGCGGCGGGCCGCAGGTAGAGCGGCGTGCTGAGGAAGCGTGCGATCCGTTCCGGCGAGCGGTCCGGCCCGCCGAACAACCGCGGCGCGTACTCGCGCCGGAAGCTGCTGAAGGCCGCATGCGCGACGCTCTGTGCTTGCTCGACCTGAACGCCGTCCTTCAAGCGTCCGAAGATGCGAAACCAGCCGAACTGCGGGTTTCCAAATGCTCTGGGGTTGTACATCGTCTACCGGCAGCCACAGATCGGTCGGGCGGCCTGGCTCGACACCAGTGAACGCGCGATCGGCGACGCCGACAATTTCGAGCTGGCGCCCCTCGAGCGTCAGCCAGCGTCCAAGGACTGATGGATCGCCGCCGAATCGGCGAAGCCAGAACGCGTGGCTGAGGACCGCCACCGGATGCGCGCCCGGCTGATCGTCGTCTTGAATACCGATCAGGCGGCCGGCGGCCGGCTTGACACCCAACTGCTCGAACGCGTCTCCCGAGAGATACTGCGTGCGCAGCCGTTCTTTTTCACCGCCCGAGTCGGAAAATATCGTCGGCCGGACCACCTGTGTGCTCATCGCAAAGAGCGCCACGTGCTCCCGTGACCCGTCACGGACGCGGACAAACAGCGGATCGCTGTAGGTCTCGCCTTCCGGTCGCTCGGGGTTGTCGGTTGGAAACGTCAGGTAGACGAGCCGTTCAGGCTGACGGACCGGCAGCGGCCTGAGGATCAGCGCGTCGACGAGCGCGAACGCCGCGACGCAGGCGCCGAGCGCCAACCCCAGCGACAGCACGGAGGCGCCAGTCACGCCGGCGTGTTTTCCGAGCGCCCTGGCGCCATAACGAACGTCGCGAAGGAGCGAATCGAGCCACGGGAACAACTTGACGTCTCGGCTCTCCTCGCGGAGGAGGAGGGGATTGCCAAACCGGCGCGCCACCGCGCTCGTCGCGGCCTCGCGCGACTGCCCGCTCTCCATCAGCTCGCGGATGCGCTCGTCACGGTGGAACTGGAGCTCCTCGTCGAGCTCGCGCTCGAGCCGTCCAGCCGTGAACACGTTCGTCAGTCGGGACCACCACGACATGCCTATCCCCTCCCGCCTTCGCGCGGCTGCAGCCGCGGCTACGGCGCGGCTGCGCTATGCGTGCTTCAGAATCCTGCCGACTGCCGCGGTGATAGCCTTCCAGCGAACTTCCTCCGACTCGAGCTGGCGGCGGCCGGCGTCCGTAATCTCGTAGACACGCGCCCGCCGGCCGGTCTCGGTCGTCGTCCAGCGCGCCTTGATCCAGCCGGCTTCTTCGAGTCGATGCAGGGCCGGGTAGAGCGACCCTTCCTCGACGCGAAGCGTCTCGTCCGACATCAGTTCAATCTGGGTCGCCAGGCCATAGCCGTGCAACGCACCGCGCCGCGCCAGGAGCTTCAGGACCAGCAGCGGCAAGGATCCCTGGAGAGCGTCCTGTCGAGCCATGCCTAGTAATCTTACTCAGATATCTGTGCATTGCAAGCGCGCGGGGCCTGTCGCAATCTCCTATTACGCGTGAACCGGGGATTGGTTATCAGGTCGACCAATAGGGTGAGAAAGGGGAGCGAGATCTCTGCCGCCCGATCACCAGACGCGGACGCGCGTCGCCGGTGGTCGATACAGCTTGTCCTGCGGAGTCAACCCAAACGCATCGTAGAATGGGCTCGGCCCCTAATTGGGCCAGGCGCACTTCGTCGGTCGCGCTTCGGTAGAGATCGCCGATTTGACGAACCGGCGAGCCGGCTGGCGCAGACGAGCGTGCCGCCTCTTCCGCGATGGCCCGCAGGCTGAGGTCGGTGCGTTCAGCCATCTCTGCGAAGGTCCCAAGCGTTACCCGATCGGTCGGGATTTCGGCCGTGGCCAGCCATCGTCCGTTCGCGTAGCGAAAGAGATCGTCCTGGGGACGTACGTTGCGGTCGAAGTTGTCTGGCTCGAGCCCCGATTTGGCGGGAGATTGGCCGGCCAGGAAAGCCGCGGCCGCGGCAATGAACATTCCGGCGCTGAACACCGCCCGAAAAGTCATGGAGCGTCTGAAACGTTGGAAGTCGGCGGCGAAGGAGTTTGCGTGCTGGTCACGGGCACCGCAAGCGGAACCGGATGGTGATCTCGAACGGGCCGGCCGGCGCGCCTCCCGGCTCGAATCGCCACGCGCGAACCGCGGCGATCGCGGATGGAGCCAGCAGTGGCTCTTTCGTGACCTCTTCGACTTCAGTCACGACCCCGGTACTGGCGACACCCATACCGCAAGCGAGGCCCGGCGCGACGTCGTTCGCTTCTGCCAAGGCGATCGCGGTGTCATTGCAACGGTGTTCGCTTCCGGGACGGGTTCTGCACGGAAGCGCACAGGTGGAGGTTATCTGCGGAGACACAACGGCTTTGTCGACGTGGCCGCCTCTTTGCTACCGGCACAAGGGAGACATCGAACATGTTCTTTCAGGATCTCCGCCATGGCTTTCGGACGCTCCGCCGCGTTCCCGGACTGGTGCTCGTTGCAGTCGTCACCCTGGCC
This sequence comes from uncultured Acidobacteriota bacterium, assembly GCA_963773005.1. Taxonomy (GTDB): domain Bacteria; phylum Acidobacteriota; class Vicinamibacteria; order Vicinamibacterales; family 2-12-FULL-66-21; genus DATBJJ01. The sequence goes on along the minus strand of CAVYZR010000001.1, from coordinate 712,037 downwards.
CTGGGTATCGGGGCGAACACCGCCATTTTCAGCGTCATCTACTCCGTGCTGCTCAAGCCGCTCGTCTTTCCCGAGGCGGAGCGGCTCGTGCAAGTGTGGATGGCCTTCCCCGAGCGGGGCATCAACCAGACGTCATGGTCGCATGGCAACTTCTGGGATGCCCGCGACATGACGCAGGCCTTCGAGGATCTCGGCGGCGTTGAGTTCGGTGACGTGAATCTCACCGGGCACGGCGATCCCGTGAAGCTCGATGCCGTTCGGGTGAACGCGGGATTCTTCCGCGTGCTCGGCGTGTCGCCCGTCGCCGGACGGTTGCTGCGGCAAGGCGACGATGACCCAGGCGCCGACGCGAACGTGGTCATCCTCTCCCACCGCCTCTGGATTGGACGGTTCGGAGGCGATCCCGGAGTCGTCGGGCGTACCCTCATGCTCAACGGCCAGGCCCATCAGGTCATCGGCGTCCTGCCTGCCGGAACACCCTTCCTCGATTATGCGGACGCGTTCCGGCCGCTCGTTCGCGCCGCCGATGCGCAGCGCGGCAGTTGGGAACTGTTTGGAGTCGGTCGCCTGAAGGCTGGGGTCACGCTCGAGGCAGCCCGCGCCGACCTCCAGCGTGTCGCGGGTGTGCTCGCGGAGCGGTACCCTAAGACGAATCGCGGCATGAGCGCCAATGTCGGTCCGGTCAGTGACCTGGTGGCGGGGGAGAGCACGCGGCGTGCCCTCTGGATGTTGCTGGGCGCGGTTGGTTTCCTGTTGCTCATCGCCTGCGTGAACCTAACCAACCTGTTGTTGGCCAAAGCTGCCGGACGCACGCGGGAGATTGCGCTACGCGCGGCGCTCGGCGCGACCCGCCGGCGCGTGCTGGGCTTGCTCCTGGCCGAGTCGCTCCTGCTGTCAGTGGCCGGCGCGGCGCTGGGACTGCTAATGGCGGTCTGGACAATCGATCTACTCCGCGCCAGCGACGCCTGGGGCATCGCGCGCCTCAACGAGCTCGAGATGAACAGGTGGGTTTTGGCGTTCACCACTGTCGTTGCTGTCGCCACTGGAATACTGATCGGCGTCGTACCGGCGGTTCAGGCGTCGCGAGGCGACCTCGCGCCTGCGCTCCGTGAAGGCGAGCGGGGCGTGTCGGGTGCGCCCCGCCAGCAGCGCCTTCGGGCCGTGCTCGTCGCCGCGGAGGTAGCGCTCACGCTCGCGCTCCTCGTTGGCGCGGGGCTGTTGCTGCGAAGTTTCTCGGCACTCCTTCGCGTCGATCGCGGGTTCCAGACAGAACGTCGCCTGCTCGTCGAGCTGAATCTTCCGCAGCGCTACAACGTCGACGACGGCAAGCCCGCGGAGCAATTCATGCTCGATTTCGAGGCGCGCGTGCGCACCCTGCCGCAGGTCGTCTCGGTAGCCTCGGTGAGCGGCCGGCCGATGAGTCCCGGGAGCACCGGCATGGGGATCGTCGCCGCGGAGCGGCCGGACGAGTCGCGCGACATCCCGTGGGCGAGTTGGCGGCGCATCACTGGCGACTATTTCAAGACTATGGGTGTGCCGCTCCTCAAGGGCCGCACGTTCGGAGAGCAGGATCTCATTGCCAGGCCATGGAGGATTATCGTCAGCCAGCGGCTCGCGGACCTGCTGTGGCCTGGAGAGGATCCCGTCGGCCGGCAGGCGATTCTCTGGAAGGGGCAGGGCAACCGGAAGGCGGAAGTGATCGGCGTCGTGGGGAACATGCGTGAACGGGGCCTGTCGCAGCCGCCCACGCTGGCCGTATATCTGCCGGCTTACGGCGCGGGTTCGGATCACATGTTCTTCGCGATTCACACGACCGCACCCACCGAGACGCTCGCGCCAATGCTGCGCGCGACGCTCGCCGCCATCGATCCGGAGCTCCCGCTCGCCAACCTCCAGACGCTCGACGAGATCGTGTCGGCGTCGACCGCGTCGAGGCGGTTCACAGTCCTCCTGCTGAGCGTATTTGCGGCGGTCGCGCTTACGCTGGCCCTCGTCGGGATCTACGGCGTGACCTCGTATGCAGTGTCGCGGCAGACCGCGGAGATCGGCGTCCGCCTCGCACTCGGCGCCAGCCACGACCGGGTCTTCCGCTTCATCATCGTCCAGGGCATGAAGCCGGTCGTTGTGGGCATCGCGGTCGGCGCCGTCGCCGCGCTGCTCCTGTCGCACCTGATCGCGAACCTGCTGTTTGACGTGACCCCGCGGGACCCGCTGACCTACGTCGGCGTGGCCGGGCTCCTGGCGGCGACGGCCCTGCTCGCCTGCATCGTCCCTGCCCGTCAGGCGACGCGCATCGACGTCCTCTCGGCGCTGCGAGCGGAGTAGGTGCAGCGCAGGTAGGCACTTGCCCCTGAGTCGTTCCGCCTGCCAGAACCTATTGACCCGCTGGTTCCATGCCCTGGGCTTTGATGACCGCGCGCGCCTTCGGCCCCCTGAGAAACTGGATCAATTGCCGAGCTGCGTCAGGGACCATTGTTCGTGAGCTGACACCCGCCGTAAACGTGACGTAGGACTGGATCTCGAGTGGCAGAGGGCCGACGAGGTCGACACCTGGAGTCGTCAGGATCTGAGTGATGACCGTCATTCCGATCTCGATTTCGCCCCTGGCGACCAGTTCGGACACGATATCGGATTCAGGCCGCGTGACTTTCGACTTGATCGCCTCGGCAATCCCGAGCCGCTCCAGCAAGCCACCGAGATAGATGCCGCTTCCAATTTTCAGGTAGCCGATCGATCTGGCGTTCAGCAGGGCACGCTTGAATGCGTCAACCGAGCTGATGTCAGGCCTCGGCGCGCCAGCCCTCACTTCGACGCCGATCCCTGAGCGCGCGATCTCGGTGCGCGTCGCTGCGACGATCCTGCCGCGTTCGATCCACTCGTCGACGGGAGACGACCCGCTGATCAGGAGATCGAACGATTCGCCGGCGGTGACGCGTCGTTCGAATGCGGGTGGCAGATCGCTCGAGACAGTGAGCGTGTGTCCCGTCTCGCGCTCGAACTCGGAGCCGATTTCGGCAAGTACTGTCGCGATCGCCCGTGCCGTCCAGATCTGGATTTCAGCGGCGTTGACACCCTCCGGCTGCAGAAGGGCCGCCAGTGTCGCCGCAGTGACGAGGAGGTCCCTACGCATCACGCTCGTGCGTGGACCCACGGCTCGGCGGACGTGCCTTCTGCAAGGTCAGGCGCCAGGATACGGACAACAAGTCGCGCAGCGCGTCGCGATTGATTCTCGACAAACGCACGAGCACGACGGGATGGGGCCAATAGTAGTCCGTCAGGTAGTAGGTCTCCGGCGCCTCCTCGAGGAGCCATTCCCGTTCCTCGGGATCCACCCTGACCACGATGGTGGCTGGTTCCGCCGATCGATGGGTTGCCACGCCGGCCATGAAGGCCCCCCCGACTTTCAGGACCGGCGATCCGTCGTATTTCGTGCCCACCTGGACGTTCGGCAGCGCGAGCCCCACGTCCCGGACGGTGTCGAACGCGTCCGACGGTGCTCGCGAGGTGAATCTTCGCTTCATCTCTTCGCTCTATCGAAGCACAATACTCCACTTCGTGCCGTGCGACGTTGGGTCGCCCACGAGCCGACACGGCTGTTGAAGCCGGATGACCGGCACGCTACACTCGACGCCGTTCTCCTCCGAAGGATGCAGCATGAACCCGATACCAACTGAAAACCAGCGGCCTGGAACACGATCCTGGATCAATACCAACGCAAGCGTCGACGGCAACCGCCGGAGCACGGATATCGAGGGTTACTGCTCGAAGACCAGCTATCGCGCCGGCGAGTTGCTGCAGATCTCGGTCAGCAGCTCAGCGCCCTTCATCGTCGAGTTTTACCGCCTGGGTTTTTATGGCGGCAACGGGGCGCGCTTGATGCGTCAACATCCCATGACTCCCGGGACGAAGCATGGCGACCCGCCGACGGGCGATCTTCAGCTGCGCGAATGCGACTGGCCGGTGAGCGTGCAGTTCAACATCCCGTTTGACTGGCCGAGCGGCGTCTACCTCGGCAAGCTCACCCAGGTGAACGTGTCGTCGCCTACCGGAAGCTACGTCATCTTCGTGGTTCGAGACGATCGGCAATGCGATTTTCTCTTCAAATGCAGCGAAACCACCTGGTCGGCGTATAACGGCTGGCCGGACAACTTCTCCCTCTACGACTTTCATGGCGAACCGGCGAAGGTCGGCTATTGGGGCCCGCGTGTGCGGGTCAGCTTTGACCGGCCGTACGCGATGACGCAGCCCTGGTACATGCAGCAGGAGCCGGAACGCTGCAACTGGATGATCGGCGCAAGTCAGTTCCTGATCTTCGAGTATCCGTTGCTCTTCTGGATGGAATCCCAAGGATTCGACGTCTCCTACCTGAGCTGCCTGGATCTCAGAGAGAGCTCACCGGTGAACCTGCGACAGAGGGCGAGAGCGCTCCTGGCCACCGGACACGACGAATACTATTCCGTCTCGATGCACGACAACTTGCGGAACGCGGTGGAAGCGACGGACGACATCCCGCAAAACGGATTGAGCGTCGCGTTCTTCTGCGGTGGGAGCATGACCGGTGTGCTCGAGCTCGCCGCCTCGACATTCGATGGTGGCCGCCCGAATCGCATCATCCGCCGGAAAGGGCGCTGGGGACCTATCCATCCCTGGCTGATGACGCTCGCCCCCGAACAGGCGGGTTTCACCGACGGTGATTTCGCCGATGCGGGAGAGCTGATGGGCGCGCGTCTCGTGGAGCCAGCCGTCGGCCTCGCCAACTGGCGGTGCGTGAACACAGGCGGCCCGTTGGCCTCGCGCTTGTACAACGGCACCGACCTTCACGACGGCGATGGGATCCGCGGCCTGATTGGCCACGAGTTCACGGGGGACCCGGTCGGGCGGCCCGGGCTCGAGGTCGTGGCGGAAGACAACCTGACTGGCGGAGACGGACTGCCCACCGCCAACCGGTACACCGCGACGATTTTTCCCGGACCTAAGGGCAACATGGTCTTCAACGCTTCGACGATGTGGTGGCCGCAGTTCTTGAACGGCGGAACCCCGCTGCCTTTTCCCGCGGGAGGCGAGCCGCTCTTCATCGGCCCGAGCGGCGTCGTCAGCCCTGATCCAACGGAAATGCACAGAGTTCAGCTGATGACGAAGAACTTGTTCGGGATGTTTCTCAGCTGACCCGCCCGCTCAGGTCCGTTCCGTGGTTCGCGCGAGCCTCCGCTTGCGCCATTCCGCTACGGAAGCGGCTGGCGCCGCTTCATAGCCCAGAAGCCGCGCCAGCTCGGGATCGTCGGCGAACCGTCCCTCCAGCGCCGCCGGCAGTGCAATCTGCTGCGCGATGATCGGGACCGTGAAGACGTGGTTGACGGCCCGCCGCGGCCGTCCGGAGCGGTTCGCACCGGCGCGATGAAACAACATCGAGTCGAACACGATGAAGGCGCCCGGCGTTGCCTCGATCGGCGTCTCCATCGAGGCCCTCACCTCGACCGACGGGAAACGTTCGTTCAAGTGCGACGCCGGTAGCGCGGTCGTGGCCCCGGTCTCGACTCGAAACGGATCGATGCAGAAAAGCGCGCTCACCGCCAGGGGCCGGCTCGATACGAAATGCTGATACGGCAGGTCGCGGTGATAGACGCCTTGCGGGTGGTGCTCGCCGGGCGGGTTGATGACGCCGTTCTGTTGCATCAGCTGGACGTACTCGCCCAGTAGACGTCGGCAGAGTCGCAGCAGCAGTGGATGTCTCACCAGCTCGACGAATCCATCGTCATAAACAAGCGGACATCGGGCGGTGTAGGCGTCACCGATGCGGACGAGCTGGTCGATCCCGCCAAACTCCTGGACCTGACGATCGAGGATCGCATCGAGGGACGCGCTTAGCCGATCGATCTCCTGTCGGCTGATGCCGCTGTCAACCACCGAGTATCCGATTGTGCGGATACGCTCCTCGTGAAAGGCCAGCGCATCGCCGTCCTGCTCGCGTTCGCGAATGCCGTATGCCGCGCCTGATGACTCGTCACGCACAGGGCTATGCCTCGATCAAATCGTGCCAGCTGATAACGTGGGCGAACCGCGACGACAACCGCTCGACCAGTCCGGGCTGATCCTGCGGCCGCACACCCAGCATCACCGGCTCGTCGTCGGCAAGTTGATCGAGCGGCACGGCCGGGATCAGGCCGAATCGCGACGATTCGGTGATCTCGTCGGCAGTGCACGAGCGGACGCGCTGCCAGGTTCGCGGAGCGTAGGCGCGAAGGAGGCCCGCGGCTTCTCCAACGCCAAAACAGCTTACACCTCCGTCGCCGAGCCGTGAAACCAGTTGGTCGTCGAGCGCCGACCATCGCTGCAGGTACGCGCGCAGACGACTGCTGTCGATCGCCGCCCTGACGGTCGGCGTCGATGACTCCGAACGGTTGCCGGCGATGATCATCTGAAACGATCCGAGATCCGTGGGAGCAGGTTGGAGATGGCGCGGGCCGAGCTGCACTCGCTCGAGGATCGTCGCCAAATGGCTGGGTGCGAACGAGTAGCTGTGATCGGCAATCAGCAACTCGAGGCCCGGGCGCGCGCCGTCTGGGCAAATCAGGACGAGCATCCCGTCTTGGTGTAGTCGGCTGACGATGTTGCGAAGAAACGCCAGGGGGTCGTCGAGATGTTCGATGACGTTCACGCTGACGACGACATCGACCTCAAGTTCTGTCGGCAGGCTCGACGCCGTGCCTTGCCAGACTCTGCAACCCGCGGCGCTGGCGTGTGCGACTGCCTCTGGCGATGGGTCGCATCCGACCAGCGTTGCCGACGGCCATTCGTCGCTTAGCGCCAGAAGCAGCGATCCATTGCCGCAACCGACGTCGAGTACAGATTGTGGCTGGGGCAACTGTGCGGTCCGTCGGTAAGCCTGAGCGATCCAGCGCGCGTACAGTTGCTGCCGTCGATGCTCCCGCGGCGAGGCAGAGGGCGCGTGAGCATAGAGCGAGTAGCCGCATTCGAAGAAGTCGGGGCGCATTGGCATCGCATTCGAGACCAATCCGCAAACGGCGCAGGCGCGCTTCTTCAGTGGGGCAGGCAGGACCCGCCAGTCGCTGGCCATTGACTGCGGACCGACCTCCGGTAAGTCCACCCAATGCGCGTTGCCACAGACCACGCAGATCCGAGTCACGGCTTTGGGCCGATCTGATAGACCGATGCACCCGCCGATCGAAAGGCCGCGCGCGAGCCTGAAGGATCGAACGACGGGCCGCTGTCGCCGAGCGTCACGAGGAAATCCACACCGACGCTCCGCAACGTGTCGAAGGCGGCGTTGGCATCGCTTGCCGTCTCGACACGGTGCAATTCTGATAGACGTTGCTCGACGACAAGCCGGCGTGCTGGGTTGTTGCTCGCCTGGATGCTCGCCCGCGCCAGGTAGGCCGGCACTCCAGCCAACGCCGCCAGCCTCGTCGCACCGTCGTCCAGTCGGCTCGTGGGGTCCGTCGGGATGAGGGCAAAAGTGTCGCCCGCCGCCGCGCGCGCTCTGATGAATGCCGCTGCGTCGATGAACCCGCGTTCGAGCCTGGTGTCGAAGTGCTGCCTGCCCCAGGCAAAGCGGGGCCGCGCCGGGTCGTCGTGACGGCGCACCACCGCAGCCGTGGCGAGTCCGGCGACCAGCGTCGAGGTGACTGCAAGACGGAGACCTGCAGTTGAATTGCCGATCGCCGGGAGCAACCGCTCACCGAAAAGCAGCGTCCAGACGACAGCCGATGCATAGACGAGGACGAATGGCCGCTGTTGAAAGTCGGTGTAGTCACCATGGCTGGCCATCGGCGCGAACAGCACGACGCCAAGCCACGCGAAGACAGACCAGATCGGAAACGTATCGAGAGCCTGCCAGCCAGTCCTTCGTACTGCGGCGGCGCAGGCCATCGGCAACGCAAGCGCGAAGGCGCCGAGCGCAGCTGGGACGAGCGCGAGCACGCCGAGCGTCGTCCCGAGCAGAGGCCCGTGACGCTTGTCGAGCATCGTGTAAGCACCATCGTACGCCGTCGGCGCCATACCCGAATGCACCACCTCGAGAAACGGACGGAGGGCAGAGAATCTCAGCCAGGCGTCGCGGGCGCCGTCCCAGGTCGCTAGGCTGATGATGACGGCGATGATCGTCACCGCAACAGCCACGGTGGCAGGGCGCCTGTGACGCCGTACAAACGCAGTCTCGCTGACCAGGGCCGCGGCCATGGCCGGAGCCAGCACCAGAAAGATCTGCGCCCTGAACTCGAATGCGGCCGCCGTCACCAGGATCGCCACCCAAAAGCACTTCGACAGCTGTCGCGACCGCCAGATCGCCAACAACGTAAGTGCCGTAAACGCAGCGGCTATCCCATATGCGCTGCCGGGCGCTGTGAACAACAACCAGTGAAATCCGAAAAAGCCGTTGCGCAGGCCGTAGGTCGAGGCGTCTGGAACGAAAAGCAGAGCCGCCGGCGCGATCGTCGCCGCCGCCGATCCGAGCTGCATCCTGGCGAACGCATAGACTGCAAGCGACATGAGCAGGACGCCGTAAGGGAGCAGGAGGCTGGTTGCCAGGCCCCACGGAGGGAGGCTCACAACGCCGGCAGCGGCGGCCGGCAGCATGTACGCCGCATAGTGATAGAAGACGAGCGGCTGCCCGGCCAGGAGAAACGACGACAGGCCCAGCATATGCGGGTCTCCGAACTGCGCGATCTCGGTGCCGTGAGTCGAGTAGTCCGACCAGACCGGAACGATGCCGGTCGCCTGGATGGAGGGCAGTGTGCCCGCGGCGTGGTGGCACTGGACGCCGACGAGAATGACGATTGCGGCGATTGCCAGGACGTCGCGGCCGTCGCGACGCGAGGCTTCGGAACCGGAGCGAAGCGTCCACGCGCCAACGGACAGCACGACGACGCTCCATCCGAGAAACACCTTTGCTGCGAGCGCACCAGTACTCACGCAGCCAATGTAGAGGACCAGGCTCGTGGCGAGGCTGCCGAGCAGAATGGCCAGCACGTGAGGTGAGGGGTGCGCATCGCCGACCGTCCACGTAACGATCACCGAGCCTGCAATCGCGACGATTGTGCCGCCGAAGCACAATGCGGCAAACGTTCCAGGATCGAGCGTCGCGCCGCCGATCGTGAGCATCGCGCCGGCGAACGCGCCCAGTAGGATGCCGTCGAGCACTGCGAGTCCCGTCATGCGGCGGGCGTGCACGCGCATGCGTCGGCTCACTCGAGCGCCCGCTCGACGATCTCCACGATGCCGGCAACGTCGGACTGTTCGATCCCGATCCACAACGGAAACCGGATCACCCGGCCGCTGATGCTGTCGGTCTGAGGCAAATCGCCGGAGGTTCGCCCGAATCGACGACCGGCTGCCGACGAGTGCAGCGGCACGTAGTGAAACACCGCGTTGACCCCGGCGGCGTTGAGAGTCGCGAGCAGCCGCGTTCGAGTCTCGTGGTTGGCAACGATTGCGTAGAACATGTGGGCGTTGTGGCAGCAGTAGTCCGGGACGATGGGGCGTCGCAGCCGCCCTTGCTGCTCGAGTGCCGCGAACGCCGCGTAGTACCACGACCAGATCTCCAGCCGTCGCCCGGCGATCGCCGCCGCGGCTTCCATCTGTGCCCATAGGAACGCGGCGGCGAGCTCGCTCGGCACGAAGGAAGAGCCCGCGTCGATCCACGTGTACTTGTCGATCTCGCCACGCAGGAACCGGCCGCGGTTGGTACCCTTGTCGCGGATGATTTCGGCGCGCGCCGCAAATTCAGCCGCATTGACCAGGAGAGCCCCGCCTTCTCCCGAGGTGACGTTCTTGGTCTCGTGGAAACTCGTTGCGGCGAGGTCGCCGAGTCGCCCGGCGGGCCGGTTCTTGTACCTCGACCCCAGAGCCTGTGCCGCATCTTCGATAATCAGCAGGTTGTGTCGACGGGCGAGCGCGACGATCTCGTCCATCGCGCATGGCACGCCCGCATAGTGCACCGCGACGATGGCTCGCGTGCGTGGCGACACCGCGGCAGCAATGACGCGTTCGTCCAGGTTCAGCGTGTCGGGCCGGATGTCGACGAAGACCGGTACGCCGCCTCGCAGCACAAACGCATTCGCCGTCGACACAAACGTGAACGAGGGCATGATCACTTCGTCGCCCGGCTGGATGTCGCTCAGCAGCGCGGCCATCTCCAACGCCCCGGTGCAGGAGTGGGTCAGGAGCGCCTTGACGCAGCCGACCTGCTCCTCGAGCCAGGCTTCGCAGCGTCGCGAAAAAACCCCTCCGCCGGCGAGATGCGATCGCGCGATGGCTTCGCGGATGTAGTCGAATTCCCGGCCCGTGGCATAGGGACGGTTGAACGGAATCGGCGTCATGACGTCGTCATTCGATCGGCCGCCTCGCGACGACCATCAGCGAGCTGCCGATCGGTAACGACAGGCCGACCTTGATGAGCCACCACTCCGGCTTCAGGACGATCGTTGCCATGGCGTTGGCGGCCCTTGAGATGCGCACCTCCGAAACAGGTGAGGAACCGGCGCCGCGCCGCGTCAGGCGGTGTAGCGCCATCAACGGAAGTGTTGCCATGAAGAGGGACGTACACCGCAACACCTCGAATCCGGCCGCGCGAGTTTTGGTCAGTAGTTCGGCTCGACTGTAGCGCCGTCGGTGTCGGCTGAACTCATCCGTGGTACTCCATAACCACTGGTGCTGGGGAACGCTCAACACCAGACCTCCACCAGGCTCGACCACACGGAACATCTCCCGCAATGCCGCAGCGTCCTCGTCGAGGTGTTCGATGACATCGAGGGCGATGACGACATCGAAGCGCCGTTCGATTGGAAGCCTGTACGCATCGGCCTGGAACACCAGGACTCGGGGCAGGTGTGGCTGTGCGTAGCGTAGCGAATCGAAAAGGATGTCACACCCTGCCAGCGCTGCCCCCGGAAAGCGATCACGGAGATCCCCAAGCAGAAATCCTGTCCCACAGCCCACTTCCAACAGGCTGCCGAGGCACGGGAACGTTCGGGCAATCATCCATTCCACCAGCCGGCGCCTGGCGCGAAACCAGAAGTGCCACGACTCCGCGGCCACCAGATCGGCCAGCCGGTAGTCGGCATCGTCGGCGTGGCTGGCGCGTGCCACCCTCAGTCGCCCAGGGCCAGGCCGATGCCCGTCCTGCCGTAGCCGTTCCCGTTGTAGAGCATGTAGAGGCGATCTCCGCGCCGGACGACCGCAGGGTAAGTCGTCATCTCCGAGTCCCACCCGCTGCTGGACGGCGGCACGATGTTTGTCGAATCCAGACGGGTCCAGACAATGCCGTCGGCTGATTCGGCGTAGCCAATGCGGTAGTAGGGGCCACGATACGAATACCACATGCGATAGAGATTTCCGTCGCGTAGAACGCACGGACGACCGAAAGCGAACTCCTCCTCCGACCGGTAGTCGAGACAGACGATGCCGGTTCGTTCCCAGCGAAGTCCATCTCGCGACTCGGCGTACTTGATGAGATAGTGATGACGCGGCCCCTCAGAAGTCGCAGTCCACTCCGTGCCTGAGACGTACCACATTCGCCAGGTGGCGTCCTCGACAATGACCCAGGGCGAGGCCGTCAGGTACGGGTCGACCGCGCTCCGGTCGAGGAGGGGCGCCGCCGACACGCGTTCAAACGTCAGGCCGCCATTGTCGCTCCACGCGAGTCCCGCGCTGAGATAGAAAGGAACGCTCGTTCCCAGTGTCCAGCCTGTGTAGAAACAATACGTGCGGTGACCGTGATCGACGACGCACGAGCTCGTCACGCCGGCGTCGTCGAAGGCACCGAGCCGGCCCGGCGAGAGGACAGGAGCCGGCGAGACCGAGAGTAGTTCAGCCCTTTCGAGCGACACGTCTGCGTACCCGATGTGGGATCGGCCGGCGGCATCGCGCGAGCTGAAGTAGACGCGATCGCGATCATCGATCCGCCGGACCGCCGGGAGCGTGGCGTGCGTGCCGATCCAGGGCGCCTGCTGCGCCGGTTGGATGATCAGGCCTCGCTTTACCCAGACCATCGTTCACAGATCCACGTCGTCGCTGGTTTTGACGGACCGCTCGCCGCGCGCGCCCAGGTAGACAGATCCGGGTGCCGTATCCCGGACGACCAGCGCACCTGCGCCGATGAGGGTGTATTCCGCGATACTGATCGAGTCTCGCAGCGTCGCGTTGACGCCGATGAAGCACCCCTGCGCCACCTTCACGTGGCCCGAGACAACAACGTGGGAGCTGATGAAGCAATGGTCCCCGATGGTCGAGTCGTGCCCGATGTGGTTGCCGCTCCACATCGTCACGTTGCTGCCGATCCTGACGAACGGCTGCACCGTGTTGTCCTCCAGGATGAAGCAGTTGTCTCCGGGTGGGTGCTCGCTCAGGAACGAGCAACGGCTGCTGACATAGCTGACGAGCTCGTAGCCGATGGCCTTCATCTGCTGGTACTTCGCCGCGCGCACGCGGTTCATCTTGGCGTAGCTGAGCGCGACGAACATCTTGAACGCTGTCGGTGGATAGCGGCTCGCGACCTCGTCGATCGGCAGGAGCGGGAGTTCGAGGAATGTGTCCTCGCGTCGGTATTCGGCATCGACGGCAAAGCCGACCACCTCGTGGGGTGAGTCGGTCGAAAAATAGTAGTGCGCGAGTCGCGCGATGTCCCCGGCGCCGATGATGACGATCTGTGCCACAGCCGGTGTCACAGCCTCACGATGATCGTGAATTCATAGAGTGGGTAATCGTGCAGGAGCGCGATGCGGGGTGAAAACCGCTGCAGGCACGTGTCGAAGACCCGTGCCGGATCGGCGTAGAAGAGATCCTCCCGTTGCTTGTCCGGATCGGAATGACTCGTCAGCATGTTGAACGCAAACCCGCGGCGGCAGAGTGACCGCATCAGCGTCAGCGTCTGAAGCACGTGGTCCCACCAGGCGTCTGGCGCGTGCGCGAGCTTGACGTTGAAGATTCCGCTCGCCACGACGTAGTCGGCCGGCGCGAGTTGTGACACGTCAGCCGTGAAGGAGCCCTCGCCGCCGTGCCTGCCGACTGCCGCCTGGATCATCGTCTCGCTGATGTCGAACCCCGAGTACGCGACGCCCCGTCGGCTGGCGCGGACATAATCCAGCAGCGCGCCATACCCGCAGCCAAAGTCGATGATCGAGCCTTCATCGCCATCATTCAGCAGCTGCAGAAGGCGGCTGAACCGCAACTCCTGCGACGACGCCGTGCTCCAGTCCACGCCACGGTGCGTCGGCCCGAATTGCCGAAGCTTCTCAGAGTAGTAACGGTCGACCGGCTCCAGGATTGTGGGGTTCAGCCTGATCCGCGGTTCGCTCATGGACACTGCGAACAATGGTATAGGGACGCTGCTTGGTCTCGATGAAGATTTTCGAGAGGTAGATACCGATGATGCCCAGGCAGGCCAGGATCATGCCGCCGAGAAACCAGATGGACACGATGAGCGATGGCCAGCCAGGGAGGAGGATGCCGAAGAAGACCCGGCGGATCACCAGGAACAGCGCCGCCGCCGCCGCAAGTGCCCCGATCGCCACTCCCAGGTAGAAGATGAAAACCAAAGGACGGCTGCTGAACGACGTCACGGAATTCACCAGCACGGCAATCTTGCGCCACAGGCTGTAGGTCGTCTTCGACCGCGAGTGCTTTGTGACGGCGATCGGCACTTGCCGGAAGCCGGTCAGTGCCCACAGACCGGAAATCACCATCTCGCGCTCGCCGTGTGACAGCAGGGCCGACACGTAGCGCCTGGTCATCAGCCGCACGGTCACGAGGTTCTCTGGAATCGGGTAGTCCGACATCAGGTTGAAGAGCTTGAAAAAGATCCGGCCGCTCCAGCGCTCGAACCATTTGCCGCGCCGCTCCGCCTGGACGCCATAGACGACATCAGCCGCCTCTGCGTCGAGGGTGGCGGCAAACGCCGTCAGCAGCTCCGGATCCTCCTCGAGGTCCGCGTCGACCAGGAATACGAGCTGGCCACGGGCATGGCGCAGCCCCGTCATCATCGACTTGTGGTGGCCGAAGTTCCTCGCGAGATCGACCACGCGGACCCGCGGATCGCGTTCGAATAGTTCGAGGGCAATCAACAGCGAGTCGTCCGGCGAGCCGTCATTGACGAAGACAATCTCGTAGTCGCTGGTGACCGCCTCCGCCGCGGCGCGGGCACGCCGGTAGAACTCCTCGAGGTGCGGCGCCGAGCAGTACAGCGTCGTGACAATGGAGAGGGTCACGGGTTGAAACTCAACATGAACCTGGTCGCGTTCGGCCCCTCGTTGAAGAGCAGATCCAGCATCGACACGAAGTGATCGAACGGCGGGAACAGCTGCAAGTATTCACGGTAACCCTGGTAACTGAAATACTCGAGCTCGACGCCTGCCGCTTCAAAGATCTCGGGCTGGATGTAGCTTCTCGCCGCAGGTCCGGAGAGGTATGTCGTCGCGCCCGCCTGTCGGCAGATCTCGACCAGCCGCTCGGTCTTGCCCTCGACGAGCTGGTAATCCATCGACCACGTCAGCCTGGTGCGGATCTCGAGGATCTCGCAGATGGCCGTGATCCACGCGAAGTTGATCGCGCTCAGCCGGGTCTCTCGGCACTCGACATAGAGCCGCTCGAACCTGTCGGCATACGTCCGGAAGTACGGAGCCTTCGCATAACTGCGGGCGAGCGTTCGCCAGTGCCGGGCAGCCCACGATTCGTCGCTGACCTCGATCTCGTTGATCGGCGCGAGGTAGTGACCCTTGGTGTGGACGGGAATCGTCAGCCATGCAGGTCCGGCCGGTGTCTTGATGCGATTGCGGTTCCGCCAGTCGCGCCGCGTGAACTGAACAGTGTCGAAGAGGACGAACTCGTCGACGGAGTTGATCAGATCGAAGTAACCCTTCCACGGGATGTAGCTGGATTGCAGGATCGCGATGCGCATCAAGTTGTTGTCGGAGACGTGGGTCTCCTCGGAGTCGGCCGAAGATATCACGGCCCGGCCGGGCGGCGGCTTGCTACTCGGCGGCCTTCGCCGTCGCGGCCGCGAGCACGGCGCGCGCGACGGCAGTTTGTCGCGCCGGCGACAGCACCTCGAGCTGGAGCGCCCTGGCGCCGACCCGGATGAAGACCCCTTCGATCGCATAGGACACGCCGAGCCAGTCGGCGGTCAGTGCGTACGAGGCACCGGCAAGTGTTCCGCGACGTGTGCCGCACGCGGATGCGGCCTTGTCGAGCGAGACATCGACCGCCGGCCACGCTGCCACTCGGAGGACCATCGTGAAGTCTGTCGCGGGATACGCCGACGCGGCCGTCGCGGGTGCAGGCACCCCTGAACATCGGGTGGGGCTGCCCGGCTCGACGATCCAGCCGGTGGGAAGCGGCACCGGGCTGTCGGGCCGTTCCGACCAGCCGAACGCGTCAGCCGAGGCCAGTTCCGCGGTGAGGAGCCGGTCGCCTGCCAGTCCGGCGAGCGACGCGCGCACGATCGACTCGTTGAACGCCATCGCATCGGCGGAGCCGACGTACCGAGCGACCAGCTTCTCTGCGCCGAGGTCGAGAACCGCGCTCGACATCCTGACGTCGTGCTTGCTGTCGGACGTCGTGCCTGCGGCGCGGCCGAGCACGAGGCGGTTGCCCTCTGGCAGAGCAGCGAAGTCGCGCTCGCTCGACGCGATGGCCAGCGGCTCGAACGCGCTGGTCGTCGCCAGCGCCTGATCGAGTTGCAGCAGTCCGAGTGGCGAGAAGACGCGGTCGATCCTGAGCGCGATGTCTCCCGCCTTTGCGTCTGTTTCAACACGCGAGCGGAACGGGGACACGTCGGTGTAGCCGTCGGGAAGCGGCAGGCGGATGCCTTTGCCGTCGAGACTCTGCGTCGGTCCGAGGATCAGCCGGCGCGTGGGCAGCGCGCGATCGAGCCCGTTCGCCTCGAGGAAGTTCTTGACTTGGTTGATGGGGACGGCGAACCCGATGCCGTCGCCGCCCGTGAGCCTCATCCTGGTGACGCCAACCGCGTATCCGTCCTGATCGACGACTGGTCCACCGCTGTTACCAGGATTCAGGTTGCTGCTGACCTGCAGGAACCGGCGATCGCCGTCATCGCCGCCGCGCACGGCCGAAATTGTTCCTGCGCTGGTGCTGACTTCAGGAACGATGTCGGAGGCCGTTGCCTGTCCCACCTTCAACTGCCGTCCGAACGGATAGCCGAGGGCGGAGACCGGACGTCCCACGTCGACGGCATCGGAGTCGCCGAACCCGACATATGGAAGGCCCGGGGCGCTGATGTACAGGACGGCAAGATCCAGCTGGGGGTCCGCCGCCGCGACCGACGCCGGCACACAGGGCGACGGCAGCGCGCGAGACGTGGGCGCGTCCGGAGGAAAGCAGACGTCGATCGTGGCGATCTTGAACGCGAGCTTGATGCGCTTGCCGTCGACCGTGAACGTCAGGTCGTCGCTGCTGACAACGTGATGGTTGGTCAGGACGTAACCGTCCTGGGAGATGACGAAGCCGCTGCCGCTGCCGATCTCGACCTGATCCCAGCGCGCCTTTTCGAGCGTGCCTTCGACGGCTGCGCGGACGGTCCCGACCAGCCGGATGAAGACTGTCGCATCGGCGGCGGAGCGCGCGCGCTGGGCTACCGCCGCTGGCTGGAGCAGGATGGCGCCGGCGATGGCGACGGATATCACGACGCAGGCTCGATCCGAGCCGCCACGGATGAGCTCCATGATGCTCCATGTTCTAACGCTGGCCCACGTCGAGCGCAAGCGAAATCACATCTGATTTCGTAGGGTCACGCTGATGGCTTCACGCCATCGGTCGGTATTGCCGCAGGCCGGCACGGCGGCGATCAGGCCCCGGTCAGCCGAACGAGCACTGGTCGCGGACGACTAACGGTGCGATTGCCGCACGGCACCGGCGAAGTTCGAGACCACATAGATCGTGGACGCGTCCACCAGGCCCTCGATGCCGCGCAGGAGCACCAACCGTCCGTCACCTGCGACGTCGTAGGACAGGCCCGGGACGTTGAGATATGGTCCCTGGACCACGAGGGTCGGCGAGGATGCCCGAGAGACTCCACCCAGTTCGGACACCATCCACCGATCGCCGTTGCGATAGAACAATCGTCGTCCGTCGCGTGACCAGACCGGCTCTTCGCCACCGTCGGTGGAAATCTGTGAGTGTGTCGCGCCTGACAGCTGTCGGATGAAGACCTCCATGCGCCCTGATTCGTTCGTCGTATACGCCAATGCGCGGCCGTCCGGCGAAAAGATCGGCATGTTCTCCACACGAGGCGTGTTCAGAATGGGATGAATCGCATGCGTACCGGATAGCTCCAGAAAGAGGATGTCATCACGGCTCGCGTAGGCGAGCAGACTGCCGTCCGGCGATACGGAATACGGCCGCTTGTCCTCAGGCGAGTCGGCGCTCAGGCGCTCTTCCGAACTGTGTTCGCCGACCGCGGACCACCACAGGCTCTCTCCGCCATCGGAGACGCGCCTGAAAACCACGCGCGCGCCGTCCGGAGTCCAGACGGGGTAGCTGTTGCTCCCTTGAAATGTGACGCGACGCGTGGTTCCTCGTTCCAGATCCAGGATCCAGATATCATCGGTGGCGCCGCCCTGTACGAACGCCAGAAGGCGCCCGTCCGGCGAGATTCTGAAGCTTCCATACGGCTGGATGGGAAGACCGATGGGGACTTCGCCGCCGCGTGGGTCAACCCACACCAGCTGCGAATTCCAGCCAACGCCTCCCGGCACGTAGGCCAGCGTCCCGTCCGTAGCGATCACGTATTGCGCCGTCGCGGGAACCTCCATGCGCACACCATGCTCGACCGCTATCTCCTGCCCCACGACCTGACGCGACCGCACGTCAAACGGAACGGCGAACAACGTTCCGCCTCGACCGAACGTCAGAAACCCTTCGGACATGTAGCGTGGTTGCACGCCAAAGACTGGCAGTGGAGTCCGCTGACCAGTTTCGAGCGAGACGATCTCGACCACCGATCGGTCCGGGTTATTGGGTAGCCCTCCCGCCACGAGCACCGCGTCGCCACCAGGCAGAAGACCCAGTGTGTTGCCGCCCATGCCGATCTTCCTCGGCGTTCCCCCTTCGGGGTTGGCAACGGCAAGCCTCTGAGTGAACTGATCGAGCAGCACTATTCCACGCTCTCCCCATCCGAGCGCCATCGCGTCCTGCACTTCGCACAGCACGAGCGGATCGCCGCCGGAAAGGGCCACCTTCCTCAACCTGTCGCCGCTGACAAACGCAATCCACCGGCCATCTGGAGAGAAGACAGGCGCGTAGGCTCCGTCCGTATGGGGCAGCTCCCGAGCCGTGAACTCGTCTAGCCGGCGGACGTAGAGGCGGCGGCCGGCATACACCACTGTGGTCCCATCGGGTGAAATCGCGAGCGCCACGCGTGACAGGCCAGCCGGCGTCGTCCGCGCCAGCGCGAGCCGCTCGCCTTCCGGCAACTCGATGGCGAGACGACGAACCGGGCCGGCAGAAGATCGCGCCGTCCGATTGGAGAACCATAGCGTCGTAGCGGCGACGACGGCTGCGAGCGCCGCAATCGCCCATGGAGCAAGCCGCAGCCAGCGCGGAGGAGGACGCGACGCGGCGATCCCGCCCGACCCGAGCGTGACGTCACCCGGTTGACCCTCCAGCGTGCGCTGGATCCACGTGAGCTCGTGAAACAAATCTCGCGCGCTCTGCCAGCGGTTGTCGACGTCCTTCACCAGACAGCGGTGCACGAGATGCTCGAGCGCAGGCGGTACGAGCGGCTGTGAGGTCGAGAGCGGAAGCGGCTGTTTCTCGAGAATCGCGGCGATGATGCTGGCGGGACTGGAGCCGTCGAACGCACGCCGAGCAGTCAACGCCTCGTACAGGACCGCGCCAAAGGCAAAGATATCCGCTCGGGCGTCGGTCTCCTGCCCCTGCAGCTGCTCCGGCGCCACATAATTCAGCGTGCCGAGGAACGTCCCTTGTGCCGTCAATCGCTCCTCCGTCGTCGCCGTCACTGAGCCTCTGGCGGCAAACGCCACGGCGTCGCGCAGTCTGGCCAGTCCGAAGTCGAGCAGCTTCGCCCCAGCGCCGGTCAGCATGATGTTGGCCGGCTTGAGGTCGCGATGGACGACGCCCTGGCGATGAGCGGCATCGAGCGCGTCGGCCAGTTGTATTGCAAGGCTCAACGCTTCGTTCGGTGGCAGCGCCCCACGATTCAGTCGAGACGCCAGCGTCTCGCCCTGAACGAACTCGAAGACCAGGTAGTCCACGTTGCCCTCGCGGCCGACGTCGTGGAGGCTGCAGACGTGAGGATGTGTCAGGGTGGCGGCGGCCCGCGCTTCGCGCACGAGACGTTCCCGCAACAGGGGATCGTCGGCGAACTCGTAGCGAATCACCTTGATCGCGACGATCCGATCGAGCCGACGATCGCGCGCGCGGTAGACCTCGCCCATGCCGCCGGCGCCAACGGGCGACAGAATCTCGTAGGGGCCGAGTTGCGCGCCACTCTCGAGCACCATGAGCGTCGGAATTATATCGACGGTACCGGGCGGGTTGCGCGCGATAAGTTGCGTGTGGTTCAGCTGAGCTGGTGCTGGTCAAGCTGATGGCTTCACGCCTGCCGGTACTCGCTCTCTCGCGATCGGGTTGGCCGTCTGCCACCGGGAGGGGTTCTTGTGTCGCCAAACGTTTGTTAGGTAGGAGGACCGCAGAGCGCACATTGTCGTGCCCCTGCCGGATCTTTTATGGCGAATGCCGATTTCAACTGGATACCCTTCACTCACACCTTTTCAGCGAATGATCCCTCCTTCACCGCGGAGTTCCGGGTTGAGGGCAATCCGATCGACGATGCCTACCTGCTCATTACGGCGCACAACGTTTCGTCGCAAGGCCACCAGATCTTCATCAACAATCAGGAGTTGCCCAGCTGGGACATTCCCATCCATGACCCTGGGTGGCAGACATGGATGGATCATATCCAGCCTGGACTCCTGCGCTCAGGGACGAACTCGATCATGGTCGTGCGGACGGGCGGCGACGACTTCACCACCAAGGACGTGGTCGTGTGTTGGCGGGAATAGTGCCGCGGATCACACGGACAACACGGATCGGGTTTATGAGATAGGTTCTAAACAAGTGGCGGCAGCCGCCCCCATGACGAGATGCGGAGATGCGAGATGCGGCGGCTGCGCCCCCTGCGGCCAGACTCTATCGCGTCTGCTGTTGCCGCTCGATCTCCTCGCGGAGGCGTTCCTCCTGCGCGCGGAGCTCGGGCGTGAACTCCTTGCCGAAGTCCTCGGCTTCGAAGAGCGGACGAATCTCGAGCTCAGCCTCTTCACCTGCCATCGGATCGGGGCAGCGTCGCGCCCACTCGACTGCTTCCTCCATCGACCGGACCTGCCACACCCAATAGCCGGCGATGAGCTCTTTCGTCTCGGAGAATGGGCCGTCAAGGACTCTGCGCTGGCGGCCAGAAAACTTGATGCGTTTCCCTTTCGAGCTCGGCTGAAGGCCTTCGCCGGCCACCATGATACCGGCCTTGACGAGTTCTTCATTGTAGTTGCCCATCTCCGTCAGCAGCTTCTCGCTGGGCATGACGCCCGCTTCACTGTCCTTCGTGGCCTTCACGATGACCATGACCTTCATGCTTGTATCCTTTCGCTACGGCGCTTTGACGCCAGTGCTCTTACATACGCGACGAGTGAGGCTGGGGGAGATCGACACCGCACAGCAGGTTTTTCAATTGCGCGATGTGGGTTCAGGATGAGCTCGGGGCTCTCGCAATCGACGAAGCGCCACTACGTCAACGGTTGCCGATATGGGACGCAAGACAGATGCCGACATGACGATATCCGCTTGGTCGATGCCGGCAAGTGACTCGAGGCTGAGGTCAACCTCGACCACCTGTCCATCGTCTGATGGGCCACGAGAAACTGAGCAACCTCGACGGCATGATCGTGGACGCCGAGTGCGGGGTTGCACACCGGCCCGATCGACCGTCGCGCGGGAAGCTTCCGCTAATCGTGTCGCAGCGTCAGCGTCGGGTCGAGGCGCGACGCGCGGCGCGCGGGAATCAAGGCGGCGACCATGCACGCGCCGACGATGAGGACCAGGCTGGCTGCGTAGGCGACCGGGTCGGTGACGCGCACGATCTCGGCGATCGTCGCGGCGGCTGGCGTCGCGATCAACAGCGTGGCGACACCCGCGGCGAGGCCGGCACCTGCCAACAGCCCGACGGCCACCGGCCGCATCGTCTGCGATAACACCATGCGAGTCACGTTCCGCGAGGTCGCGCCAAGCGCTATCCGCACGCCGATCTCCTTGGTGCGCTGCTCGACGAGGTACGAGAGCACGCTGAACAATCCCGACAGCGTCAGCGCCAGCGCCAGGGCGCCGAGCACGAGCGTCACCCAGAACGCGATCTGCAGGAGGTAGGTCTCCATCCTGGCCAGCGTTCTCATCGTCACGACCTGGCCCATGTTCGGATCGATGATCGTCAGCTTCTCGAGCAGGCGCTGACGCGCCTGCTCGGGATCGCCATGTACGCGCGCCACGAGCGACGTCTTCGCCATCGCCGCGCTGGTCGGCACGTACATGCCGGCCTCCTCAAAACCGGCAAGACGAAACCCCGCGACATCGCGCGCCACGCCGACGACGGTCAAGGTTCGCGAAAGGAGCGGCGGCTCGTCGATCCGCCTCGTCGTCGGATTGGGATCGGGCTCGAGCTGCAGGACCTGGGCGATTGGATCGCTGTTTGGCCAGAGCGTGTGCGCGGTGCTCTGGCTGACGATCGCGACCGGCAGAGTCTCGGAACGCTCTTCGTCAGTGAATCCGCGCCCGCGCACGATCGGGATGTCCAGCACATCGAAGTACTCGGGCGACACGAATTTGTAGGAAACGTTCACCTTGGTGGAGCTCGCATGGGCAAGGGCGGCACGGGGCGCGCTGAGCACGTCGGGCCGGGTCGCCGCCACAGACATGACGGAAGGGTCGGTCGTCACGGCCTGCACCATCATCTGGCGCTTCGGCTCGTTGATGACCTCGACGCTGACAGTGTCGGCCGTGCGCATCCCCGGATCGACCATCGCCGACGCCCACGCGCTTCGCAGGAACACGGCGGAGCAGATGAGCAGCAGCGCCGAGGCGCCCACCTGGAGGCCGATGAGGATGTTTCGCGATCGTCGCGGCCTGGCGTCCTTGATGACTTCGCCACGCAGCGTTCGCATCGGCTCGATGCGGGTCGCCTGCAACGCCGGCATCAGTCCAAACACGCCGGTCGAGACGACTGATCCGGCGACGAGGAACAGCACCACGCGCCAATCCCAATCCGGCACCGCCAGCCGAATGTCGCCAAGTTCCGCAGGCATGCTGTTCAGCACCGCCGCGATCGCCGCTTCGATCGCGACGCGCGAGATCACGAACCCAACCGCAGCCGCGGCCAGCGCCAGCAACAGGCTTTCGGTCAACAGTTGTCGAACGATGCGGCGCCTGGTGGCGCCGAGCGACAGGCGAATGCCAATTTCGCGCTGCCTGGACACGGCGCGCGCCAGCAGCAGGTTCGCAACATTGGCGCAGCCGATCATGAGGATCAAGCCGAAGGCAAGAAACAGCGGCGAAAACACGGCGATTGCTTCGAGCGGTTGCGGAATCGTGCCTCGCCGCGGGACCAGCAGGATGTTCGCCGGGCGGCGCTCGGTCGCGGCGCCGCGAGCCTGGTGTCCATCCCAGACCGCGAGCTGTGCCCGCGCCGTTCCCGGAGGCGTGCCGGACTTCAACCGGCCGATGACGTCGAGCGCAACGCGGTCCTCGCGGCCGCGATGAAAGGGACGAAACTCGGCAAGTAACGACAGCGGCGCCCAGAAATCCGGCGCACCGATGGCAAGGCCCCTGAAGCCCGGCGGCATCACGCCGATGATTTCGAACGGGTTGCCGCCGACGATGACGCGACGGCCGAGGACGTCGGGATCGCTCGCAAACAGCCGCTGCCAGCCTCGATCGCTCAGCACGATGACCGGTTGCGGCGCCGAACGTTCGTCGTCGGCGGGCGTGATGGCGCGTCCAAGCGCGGCGTTGACGCGCAGCACCTGGAAGGCGTTGCCCGTCACGAGCGTCATGGACATCATGCGGCCGTCGACGCGAATGTCGATGTCGGTAAGCTCGGCATAGGCGTCGCTGAAGACGCCGGTCTCGCGGCGCAGCGCGTCGTATTGCGGACGCGTGAAGCGCGGGCGCTCGTGGTTGGCGAGCGGCGGCCGCTCGACCGCGAACAGTTCGTGAATGTCGGGTACCGCATCGACGCGGAACACGAACACGTTGAACACGGTGAACAGCACCGTGATCAGTCCGAGCCCGAGCGCGACGGTGAGGACGATGGTGGCGCCGACGAGCGGCGCGCGGCCGAACATGCGGAAGGCGTAGAGCACGTCGTGAACCGTGTTGTCCACAAACGCCGTGCCACGCTCGTCGCGGCACCGGTCGGCGGCGAGCGCCGTCGAACCGAAGCGCGCGCGCGCTTTCAGCCGCGCCTCATCCCGGTCCATGCCGTGTGCCACGAGCTTGTGGGTTTCCCGCTCGACATGGAAAGAGAGCTCTTCGTCGAGCTCGCGCTCGACGCGATGGCGCGCAACGAGTGCGCGGGCGCGCAGCAGCCAGTCGCGAAGATTCATCGGCCCTAGGCGAGCTTCATGACGCGCCCGATTGCCGCCGACATGCGTTCCCACTCCCGGGTTTCGACGGCCAGTTGCCGCCGCCCTGACGCCGTCAGCCGGTAGTACTTGGCGCGGCGGCCCAGCTCTGAGACTGCCCATTCGGCCTCGATCCAGCCCTGGTGCTCCAGCCGGTGCAGGGCCGGATAGAGCGAGCCCTGGTTGATCTGCAGCACGTCTTCCGAGACTTGCTGGATGCGCTCGGCGATCGCCCAGCCGTGCTGGGCGTCCGTCTGCAGCGTCCGCAAGATGAGGAGATCGAGCGTGCCGGGCAGGAGATCAGGGGTGGTTCGCGCCATGATGTCGATAGACGACATTAACGCCGTTGGTGTCGACTGTCAACACTATGGCCTGCTGGCCGCCGCGGGCGCCGCGTACCGCGTCTCTTCGATTAGTCGTTGCAGTTCAGCCTGCATCTTCTGAAGAGTCTCCCGCGCGTCCGAACGGTCAATGATGTTGGTTTCCTCGTAGGGATCTCTGTCGAGATCGTAGAGCTCGTCCATCCCCTGAAGCTCTCGGTAGCTGATGTACTTGTACCGCGAGGTGCGCGCCGCCACGTAGCCCATGTTCCGAATGCGGGGGAACACCGTATCGGTGAAGTACTCGATCAGGAACGACGTACGCCAGTCCCGTGCCTCGTTCTTGAGCA
This sequence comes from uncultured Acidobacteriota bacterium, assembly GCA_963773005.1. Lineage (GTDB taxonomy): Bacteria > Acidobacteriota > Vicinamibacteria > Vicinamibacterales > 2-12-FULL-66-21 > DATBJJ01. The sequence goes on along the minus strand of CAVYZR010000001.1, from coordinate 687,713 downwards.
CCGGCACAAGGGACCGGCCTTGTAGACCAGCACCAGGTTTGAGTCCGGCCACCTCGAGTAGAGTCGGAGCCACGTCGAGACCTAGGGCCATCTCGGGCGGTGTGGAGCCCGCCTTCGTCAACGGTGGATAGCGGATGACGAGCGGAACACGGATCGTTTCTTCGTAGGCCAGCCGCCGCTCTTCATTGAGTCCGTGTTCGCCGTAGAAGTATCCGTGGTCGCTGGTCAACACGATCATCGTGTCATTCAGTATGGCCTTGCGCTCGAGGGCCGCGAGGATCCGCCCCAAGCTGTCGTCGACGGCAAGCAACATCTCCAGGCGGCCCCTGATGTCCTCATCGGATGTGGCGGTTTTCGGGCCGAGTGGAGGCAGCTGGTCAATCTGGCGAAGGAGCGCGGGTTTCCCAAGCGGCGGCCTGAACGCATTCGCGCGACGAGGCATGGTGCGGCCAACGTAGCGACCCCGGTGGCGCTCGGCGGCCACGAATCCTCCCGGCTGATTTGAGACTGCACCGAGACTCCCATCGTCTCGCTGAACCACGTTGGGATGGACGGCCTTGTGAGCCAGGTACACCAGGAACGGACGATCCGAAGGACGGTCCATGAACCGCTCGGCATAGTCTGTGAGCACGTCGGTCGTGTAACCCTTCGCGTGGACCCGCTCGCCGTCGACATTGAGTGGCGGGTCGATCGCTTCGCCTTGTCCCGGCATGGCGACCCAGTGGTCGAATCCCGGGCGAGGACTGTCGTCGTTACCCATGTGCCACTTGCCGAAGAATCCAGTACGGTAGCCGGCGCGCTGCAGCTCCAACGGGAACACCTGCAGGCGATGGCTTGGTCGAGCGGTGTTGTCGATGATGCCGTTGGTGTGGGCATACTGGCCCGTAAGAAGGGACGCTCGGCTGGGAGAACAGAGCGGCGTTGTCGCGAATGCGTTCGTGAAGCGGGCCCCTTCGCGCGCGAGGCGATCCATGTTGGGCGTTTCGATGAACGGATGGCCGGCGACCCGCATCTCATCCCAACGCATGTCGTCGACGAGCACCATGACGATGTTCGGGCGGCGCGGTTGGGCGGGCGGCGCAGTATTCTGAGTCTCGCCTGGCGCCGCACAGGTGGTTGTCAGAAGGGCGGCAACGAAGACGAATAGGCGAGCCTTCACTCCGTTCCTACAATCTCGCGATGCGACAGCCCTGTCAATGACGGGATGCCATCAGCGATTGACGCGCCCGTCGCTGGCTTGCTGCGCATGCGCCAGCTGCTCGAGCACACCCTCGGTCTGAACGAGCGAGATGCACGCATCCGTGATGCTCTGCCCGTAAACCGCGGGGCGCCCAGGCACGTAGTCCTGACGGCCTTCAACCAGGTGGCTCTCCAGCATCACCCCGAAGATCCGGTCCGATCCTTCCCGAATCTGCTCACAAATCGATGCGGCCACGAGTGGTTGACGGCGATGATCCTTTTCGCTGTTGCCGTGCGAACAATCGACCATCACGCGCGTGGCCAGTCCCTGCCTGGCGAGCTGCCCGGACACATCGTCCACGTGTCGCGCGTCGAAGTTCGGACCCGACTGCTTCCCGCCGCGAAGGATCACGTGACAGGCGTCATTGCCCGAGGTCTGGAAGATCGCTGATACGCCCTGCTTGGTCACCGACGGGAACCAGTGCGCGGAGCGCGCCGCCAGCACCGCATCGATCGCGGTGTTCACGCTGCCGTCCGTGCTGTTCTTGAACCCGACCGGCATCGACAACCCCGAGGCGAGCTCGCGGTGGACCTGGCTCTCGGTCGTGCGCGCGCCAATCGCAACCCATGATGTCAGGTCGGCGATGTGCTGCGGAATCTGGATGTCGAGGAACTCGGAGGCCGTTGGCAGCCCCAGATCGTTGATGTCGAGCAGCAGCTTGCGCGCAAGGCGGAGCCCCTTGTTGATATGGAAGCTCTCGTCCAGATCCGGATCGTTGATGAGCCCCTTCCAGCCAACAGAGGTGCGCGGCTTCTCGAAGTAGGTGCGCATGACCACGATCAGGTGGTCGGCATAACGCGAAGCCAGGCGCGTCAGTTGTTCGCCATACTCGAGCGCTGCTGCGGTGTCGTGGATGGAGCAGGGCCCGGCGATCACGACGAGCCTCGGGTCCTGTCCCTTCAGCGCGTTGGCAATCGCCGTACGCGATGCCGCGACGACATTTGACGCCCGTTCGCTGAGCGGGATCTCCTCGTGAAGGATCGCCGGGGGGATGAGCGGCCGTACCTGCCGGATCCGGAGATCATCGGTTTTCTGGAACATACCGTTACAAATAGTAGCAAAACCGCGCCACGTCTATGGGGCGGGGAATGATGGGCGCGCAGCGGAATCAGGGCCACTCGGATGGATGCCGCGTCCGCGGACCAGCGGGAGGTACACCTCGTCGACGATCTCGACCAGTACATGATCCGGTGCGGTCGCCGCCACCTCGCGATTCCGCTTTGAAAACGAGCGCGTGAAGGTAAACGTGATGGTGATGACGCTGCTACTGAACGGCCTCTCGGGGGATCAGCAGCGCGAGCTGCTGGCCGCCGGATCCCCGCGGTCACTGAAGCCGCGCGACGTCCTGGGCGCCCAGGGCAAACCGGCCGAGTCAATCGCCCTGGTGCAGGTCGGACACCTGAAGCTCGGACAGGTCAACGCTGACGGCGCCGAGACGCTGGTCCGCTTCATCGGCCCGGGAGACTGTTACGGTGCGATCGCGCTCTCACCCGGCAAGCGCTTTCCCGTGTCCGCGGTTGCCGTAGAGGCCTCGAGAGTGCTGGTCTGGCCGCGGATGGTCATCGTCGGCCTCGCCGAGCGCATTCCGCAGATCCGGCTCAATCTCTTCGAAGAAGTGACCCGGCGGATGGCCGGCGTCCTCTCTGCCGTGGAGGATCCTGACCCTTACCGCTGTCGCCACTGTCCCGCTCGCGATCCGGGCGCGCGGGGAATCCATTGCTGACAAGGTCTGGGGCACGCCGCGAGCGGAAATATTCGACTCGCCGAATATGAGCGGACCGCTGGCCGAAGGCGATACCGTGACGTACCTGCCCTTCGTCGCCGAGCTGAAGCCCGGCAACCGGACGCACAACGTCCGGCTCGACATCGTCGCGCAGGAAATCGAGATCGCGCCCGAGGTGCGCTTCCAGGCGTGGACGTTCGGCGGCAGCGTTCCCGGTCCAGTGATTCACGTGCGCGAGGGCGATCGCATCAACTTCACGCTGCGGAACCGTTCGTCCGACCGGGTGTCCGTGACGCAGCCCGACAAGTCCGACGCCCCGTTCCTGCAGCAGCTCGCGGCTGCCAACCAGCAGAAGGCGGTGCCGCTCATCGCCCCGATGCACCACTCGATCGGGACGAGCGGGACTGGACCCGCGAGCCGCTGCACGTCCTGGTCGACCACATCGTTGCGACCTACCACGAGCCGCTGCGCGACGAGCTGCCGCGGCTCGAGTCGATGGCCTCGAAAGTCTTGCGGGTGCACGGCTCGAAGGCGCCTTACCTGGGTCGGGTCGAGGCATTGCTGATGGAGCTGGCCGCCGACCTCCGCCTGCACATGCAGAAGGAGGAGTGGGTGCTGTTTCCCGCGATTCGCGCGATTGAAGGGGGAGCACATCAGGGAATGCCAATCTCAGCCCCGGTCGGCGTCATGGCGCACGAACACGACCGGGCCGGCCGCGTGCGGTCGGAGCTCCGCGAAATCACCGGCGGCTACGTCGTCCCGCTCTGGGCGTGCGGGACGTTCCGTGCGCTCTATCACGGGCTCTCCGAGCTCGAAGCGACGATGCACGTCCATGTGCACCTCGAAAACAACTTTGGTGAGGCCATCGCGAACGCCACCGAGTCCATCGAACAGAGCCGCACACGAGGACGCCCCCAGTACGAAGCGCTCGGGCTGACCGTGAGGGCCCGCGGCCTGCACGCCATGGCTCGAACCCACAGCGCGATCGCCGATGCGCGATGTGCGGTTGACGTCGCCGGGACTACCGGCGACCCGGCGCTTCTCCTTGTCGCGTTCGATGTACTGCTCGAACTTGACGGCTCAGATGACTTGGCCCAGCGGGCGCGTGCGCTGTCCGATCTCGTGCACGATGCGTTGCCGGACGAGGGCATGCGCGGTGACTTCCGAGGGTCGGAAGTGGTACGACGTATTGGCCGGCGCGGCTGACGGCGGTCACGCCTCTGAGTCTGCACTGAGGAGTACCGCGTGAGGCCTCGCGTAGGATAGCGCAAACGCCTGATACAGTTGAACGATGCGCGCGAATCGAATCGTGGTGTTCTGTGACGGGGCGGCCAAAGGAAACCCAGGGCCGGGTGGCTGGGGCGTCGTGATCGCGACGCCGGAGGGGCACGTCACCGAGCTGGGCGGGGCTGCCGAGCACACGACGAACAACAAAATGGAACTGACGGCGGCAATTCACGCGCTGACCGCCACGCGCGACGCCGGTCAGGCGATGGACGTCCACACCGATTCGACGTATGTCATCAAAGGCATCACCGAATGGATCTGGGGCTGGCGGCGCCGCGGGTGGAAGACTGCCGAGGGCACCGACGTCCTGAATCGCGACTTGTGGATGGAACTGGACCGACTCGCGAGCGCGCGCGGCAGGGAGGGCATCGCGTGGCACTACGTCCGCGGACACGCCGGCATCCCCGGCAACGAGCGCGTCGACGCCATCGCCGATGGTCTTGCGCGCGGGATGCCCGTCGCGCTCTATCGCGGTCCGCTCGAGGACTACGGCTTGGCAATCTTCGATCGCCCCGAGGATACGACGGTTCCCAAACGGCGCCGCGCGTCTGGCGGCGGGCGCGCGTCAGCGGGTTCCGCCTACTCGTACCTCAGCCTGGTCGACGGCACGCCGATGCGCCACGCGACATGGGCCGAGTGCGAACGTCGCGTCAAGGGCCAATCCGGCGCGCGGTTCAAGAAGGCGATCAGCTCCGACGATGAATCCGCCATTCTCCGCAGCTGGCACGTGAATCCTGAATCTCTGTCAGGTGGGCCCTCGGTCCGCTGACCGGGCCGCGTACCGACGCAGTAGACGGAAGCGATGGGCGTGGGAACAGCCACGCTCTTCGGTGCGCATTGGAGTCTGGCGTCCCGCTTCGATCCCGAGGATGATGTGCGCAACGTGATGAAGGTGTACGTCTCCGCGATCGCGGCATTGCTGGCCCTTTCGACCGCGTCAGCGTGTGATCAGGTGTCCGATCGGACCAGGGCACTTCATCAGGATGCGCTCGTCTTCGACGCCCCCGTGCACGTGGTCAATCGCCAGTTCTACCACGGCGGCAACATGGGACAGCGAGTTGAAGACGGTCAGTTCGATCTGCCGCGGGCGCGTGAGGGCGGTCTCGACGCGATGTTCTTCAGTTTGTTCGTGACCGAACAGTACCTACCCGGCACGAGATCAAGTTCACGCCCTACGAATGGCTCGCAGTTGTCGATCGTGCGATCGAAATGGTCGGCGAGGATCACGTCATGCTCGGATCCGATTTCGACGGCGGCGCGACGCTGCCCAGGGGCATGCGCGACGTCTCCGACCTGCCGCTGCTCACGGAGGCGATGCTGAAGCGAGGGTGGTCGGAACAGCGGATCAGGAAGTTCCTCGGCGGCAGCCTTCTTCGCGTCGTCCGACAAGTCACTCAGAAGAAGAAGTAACCGGCCGGTTGGATGTCGCACGCACGGTCAACGAATGAACCGGTCCACATAGTCAGCGCCAAGGCCGCACTCCTGGTAATGCGCGCGACACATGCTGATTTTGGTGAACACGTCCTCGTAACCCAGCGCTTTCCCGTCGGGATCAACGTAGAGCATGATGCCGTTGACTTGGAACAGCGTGATCATCTCCTCTACATCCTCTGGCACCACCAGCGTATGTGTCTCGCCGGGCGGCTCGTACACATAACCTCCCTCTTCCGCGACCCACTCGTGCTCCAGGTAGTGCCAGCGGCCCTTCAGTACATAGCCGTGGACGGCATTCGTGTGGCGGTGCCGGGACAGCAGGCCGGCGCGCGTAACCTTCAGAAGATTGACCCAGTAACCCTGCGACACTGAGAGGCAGATCGGCCGGAACCACACGTTCGGGGCCTGTGGGACCCAGATGCGATGATCCTGCGGCAGCACCGGCGCCACCAGAAGATCGGGTGCCATCTCGGCGGGCTGCGGCCGGCGGTAGGCCACGCGGGAACTGGAATCAGCCTCGGGGACGGGCATGTCTCTCCTCCTCATTTCGCTGAATAGCCGCCATCGACGACGAGCACCGCGCCGGTGATGAAGCGGGCCCCATCGCTTGCGAGGAACAGCGCCGGCCCGACGATGTCATCCGGCGTGCCCCAGCGGCCCAGCGGCGTGCGGTCCAGGATCGCGCGGTTGCGCGCGGCGTCGGAGCGCGCCGGTGCCGTCATCGGTGTCTCGATCCAGCCCGGTGCGATCGCGTTGACGCGGACACCTTCGTGCGCCCAGGCGACCGCTAACGACTTCGTCAGCTGCACGACGCCCGCTTTCGACGCCGCATACCCAGGCGAGAGCGGCGCGCCGAAGATCGCGTGCATCGAAGCGATGTTGACGATCGTTCCTTTTGCGCTCGCCAGCGCGGCGTGGCAGGCAACCGCCATCCGCATGGTTCCCGTCAGGTTGATCTCGACAACGCGGGCAAACTCGGCCGGATCGTACTCTTCACCCAATCTGAGCACGCCGGCGGCGTTGACCAGCGCGCCCAGCGCGTCGAGGTTCGCGGCAAAAGCGGTGACTGCTGCCGCGTCAGTCACGTCCAGCCTTGTCACTCCCGTTGCGGGCGCGCAGTCGACCCCGATGGTCTGATAGCCGGCCTCGCGGAATGCGACAACAAGCGCGCCGCCGATCCCACCTGCGGCACCGGTGATGACAGCCGTGGACGCGCGCACCATGGGGCGACATCCTATCGCGACTGACCTGCGCATCGGTCTGGAAAACATCCATCCTGGTGCAAATCGGTCAAGGACGCCAGGATTTGAAGTTCGTCCGCTGGAATAGCGTCGAGGAAGAAGCGTTGGGCAGCGACCGCAGTGCGGCTATCGGTCGAAGCGACGCCAAATCTCCTCTACTGCTCGCGAAGAGCAATCAAAGGGTTGGCCATCCCCGCACGCCGCGCCGGAAGCAGGGCGGGACAGTCCCGACGGCGAGCAAGGCCGCTCCCGCGGTGACAAACGCGATGGGGTCGATCGCGCTCACGCCATAAAGAAATGACGACAGCAGCCGCGCGAGCATCGCCGCGCCCGCGATCCCGACGACGATCCCGGCCATGACGAGCAGCGCTCCGTGCCCCACCACATGAGAGATGACGCGTGAGCCTGGAAGTCCAAGGGCTACGCGAATCGCCCAGTCCCGTCGGCGCCGCGCAGCATAGTGTGCAATCACTCCGTACACGCCAATGGCACCCAATATGAGAGAAAGCGCCGTCATGAGCGAGAGCAACGTGACGACCTGACGGGCCGGGCCGATCGCGGTGTCGAGCACACGGCGCATCGTCGTCGCTACTGGCAGCGCCGTTTCGGAGGCGCGGGCAACGTCGTCGGCCAGCAACTGGTCATCGACGGCAGGCCGACTGAAGTGATCGGCGTGCTGCCGGCGTCGTTCAAGTTCCTTCGGACGCGCCCCGCGATCGTGCTGCCGATGCCACTGGATGTGAACGCGCCGCGCTTTATCAGCTTTGGGTTTCAGGCACTCGCGCGGATGAAGCCGGGCGTCTCGCTCGCCCAGGCGAACGCCGATGTCGCACGCATGATCTCGCTATTGCCGCCCACGTTCGCGCGACTGGAGCTGCGGCCGAACGTGCGTCCGCTCGCGACCGAAGTAGTCGGCAACGTCGGACAGATTCTCTGGATTCTGCTGGCAGCAGTCGGCGTCGTCCTGCTGATTGCCTGCGGCAACGTCGCGAACCTGTTCCTCGTGCGCGCGGAAGGGCGCCATCAGGAGCTCGCAGTGCGTGCCACGCTCGGCGCCAGCCGCGGGCGGATCGCCCGCGCGCTGCTGTCGGAGAGCGTGGTGCTGGCGCTCACGGGCGGCCTCTTCCTGCGGAGCGCGCCTCGCGTGTCGATCCCGTGGTCGCCCTGCGGGCTGAGGCGTAGTCGGGTCTTTCACAGGCAGCGCCGGCAACGGGGAGTTCCCCGATCGATCGACATTAAGGCGTACGAGCGCCATCCCGAGCCCACGGGCCTCACGGCAACCCGGAGTAGTCGGCCCGCGCACGCATCGCCGCCACGTCCGACTCGATGCGCGACAGGAGCTGGGTGAATCGTGGCTCCGAGCGAACCGAGGAGAAGAACGGGTCGATCGCGAGCGTGCGCCAGTCTCGCCATCCCGCGGCGTAGGCACGGTCCAGTTCGTCCAGCGCCGCTGGCCCGTCACCCTGGAGCGCGTGCCACGGCCGCATTCTGCATGAACACAGCGGGCCAGTCCGCGCCGTCAGCAAGAGCCCTGCGGTTGGTCGCGAGAATTTGGTCGAGGATCTTTCGCGCGCCCGCGGATGCGCCGCGACGGTGCAGATGATAGGCGTGGGCGAGCTTGACCGGGTAGGGCGCGGTATGCAACATACCGTCGGCTGCGCGCTCGAACAGCGAGGCGACATGGTCCGGTGCATCTGGCGCACCGGCAAACGTCTCGATCTCCGCGCGCGTGAGCAGGACCTCGATGTTGTCCGGCGTCTTCTCCGCGGCGGCGCGGATTCGGTCGACCGCCGCCTGCGGCCGTTCCCGACGCAAGTCCAGCAACGCCAGCAGAGCCTGCAGGCGCATCGCGCTCGGAGAGCGCGCCGCCGCTGCCGTGAGAAAGCGCTCTGATCGCGCGTCGTCGTCAAGTTGCACGAGGGCTGCACCCAGGTGATAGCCTACGGCCCCGCCGTTGGGATTGAGCTGACGAGCCCGCTGGGCGTACTCGAGCGACTCGTCGTACCGCCCGGCGGTCGCCAGACCATGGGCGAAATCCAGCAAACCATAGCTCGTAGCTTGGATTGAGGGAGACGGCCTTGAGATAGGCGGGCAGCGCTTCGTGCAGCCGGCCTATCTCGTTCAGGTTCAAGGCGAGGCCGCGATAGCCGGACGCCAGTTCCGGGTCGATCTGGAGCGCCCTGTTCGCGGCCTCGACGCCGCGAGCGAGGGCAGCGCGGTCGCCGTACGCGCCCAGAAAGTAATAGATGTTGGCGATTTCACTGTACGCTTCCGCAAATTGCGGGTCGACCGCGACGGCACGGTTCAGGAGATCGATTTTGGCGCGCAGGCGGTCCTCAGTTGTCTTGCCAGGGGCGGTTCGTGAGCCGGACGAACAGCTCATACGCCGCGACCGACGAGGTCGGGCGTTTGCCGATGCGCGCCTGTTCTTCGAGCGTCACGCTGGCATTGAGCGCCCGGCCGACCTGCACCGCAATGTCGCTCTGCGCCGCGAAGACATCGACGCCTTCCTGGTCGTATTGCTCAGACCAGATCACCTGTCCAGACTGCGCGTCGATGAGCTCGACGTTGACTCGCACGCGAGTGCCTTGCTCGCGAACGGTGCCGGTTACCACGCTCCCGATCCCGAGCTCCTTGGCGAGCGCAGACAGTTGACTGCGCGGATCCTTGAACTGGGCTACCGCGGTACTGCCGATCACGCGCAGCGCGCTGAGCTTTGACAGCTGGCTGGTGACCTCTTGCGTCATGCCCTGTGCAAAATATCCCTCGCTGCTACCAGAGATGTTCTCGAACGGCAGCACGGCCAGCAGCCGGGGGGCCTCGGCCACCTGGACTTGCGAAGCGGCCTCCTGAGGCGTTGGTTCGCGCAGTACCGTCCACCACCACGCCGCTCCCACCGCCAGAAGCACAACCGTAGCGACGATCGCGACCGCCGTTCCGCTGGCCCGGCGCGCAGGGGCCGCCCGCGAGGGCACCGGCGCCGCTTCCGGTCCCGCAGCCAGGTTCTCGAGCGCGAACACGAGATCGCGCGCCGTCTGGAACCGGCTCTCCGGCGCTTTCTCCAGGCAGCGCCGGACCACGCGGTTGAGCGGCTGCGGCACGTCGCTCCGCAGGTTGGTGAGATCCGGCGGATGCTCCTTGAGCACGGCGTGGAGCGTGTCGATCCGGCTGTCGCCCGCGAAGGCGCGTCGTCCGGCGAGCATCTCGTAGAGCACGCACCCGAACGAGAAGATATCGGAGTGCGTGCCGGTGGGCTCACCGCGGGCCTGTTCCGGCGACATGTAGCCTGCCGTCCCGAGCACCAGGCCGGCTTCGGTTCTTGCGGCCCGTGTCGCCTCGTCTCCAATCTCTCCCGCGGGTTCGGTGGCCAGTCCGAAATCGAGGAGCTTCACCTGCCCGTCGCGGGTGACGAAGATGTTCTCTGGCTTCAGATCGCGATGAACGATGCCGCGCTCGTGTGCCGCCGCGAGGCCACGGCCGATCTGCACCGCGTAGTCCAGCGCGGTCGAGAGCGGTAGCGGCGACGTCCCGAGGTGTGGTCGGAGCGTGTCCCCTTCGAGGAGCTCGACGGCGACGTATGGGATACCGTCGTATTCGCCGACGTCGTAAATCGCGAGGATGTTGGGGTGCGACAGTGCGGCGACGGCGCGGGCTTCGCGCGCGAACCGCTCGCGCATCGCTGGGTCGTCGAGCGCGCCGGACGCCACGGTCTTGATTGCAACGTTCCGGCGCAGACGCACGTCGTGCGCGCGATACACCTCGCCCATTCCGCCGCGGCCGATAGGCTCGATGATCTCGTACGGACCTACCCTTGATCCGGGCAGCATGTCGGCTGATTCTGCGTTCCGCCCGTTGGATCTGTCAATCTCAGGATGGCAGGATCGGGGTTGCGAGCCTCGCGCGCACCTCGGAGAGCCAGTCGAGTGCGACTTGCACGTGGATTGGTGCGTTGGCAGCTGGCCGCATCATGAGAAGATCGTCGGCAACATCACATCTCTTCAAGAGCCCGAGCGACCGCGTCGACGAACACCGTGAATCGCGGTTTCGGATGCTTGCGCCCCTCGCGTGTGAGTGATTCGAACAGCGTCTCCCGCACCGCCCGCGAGAGCTCCAGCTGGACACCCGCACCCGCCGTGCCTCGATTGCAGATATTTCGAGGATCCAGACCCTGCAGGTTGCAATCCGGATGTTTTCGTACGTCGAAACCCTGCGCCCTCAGCCAGGCCCCAATGCTTGTTCCCAGCGCTACATCCAGGCCTCCAACGAAAACTCCCTCGCCATCGTCGTCGCTTTCCTCCCCGTGGATTGTCACGACACGACTTGTATCGCCCAGCAGGGTCAGGCACATGGGTTCGTCGAAGCTAGTGCTCGTGATATGCAGGACGCTGTTTCCCGATCGCTTAAGTCCCTCGAACGCGTAGAAAGACCATCTCGGGCACGCGATGGCGTCCGCGATCTCGGAAGTTCCGGGTTCGATTCCGCCCCCGTGCGGTGCGACGATCGCGAACGCCGGCTCCGCTCGACGAACCAGCACACCATAGTCGATGCCGGATCGCTCGTGCTGCTCCAGCGTGGCGAAGTTCGGATACTCGTCAGCCATGGGTCGTCCCGTGAAACCTGCAGTTTTTGTATCACGGGAGAAGGATCGTGAACAGATTTGTTCCGGCGACTCGTGCTGAGCTGGTTGGATCAGCCGAGCGACGTGTGCTCGAGCTGGTACTCGGCAAGCACCGTCCTGTCTGGCGCCGACGATGACAACTTGACGCGGAGACGGGAGGAGGGTATCCGCCGCACCGCATCAGCGGGTACCGTCCACAGAATCTCGCCGTCATCGCGGCCGACCGGAGCGTCCGCCGCCTGTCCGACCAGCGCGTCATCTGCATCCGTCAGGCGGATGGTGACGCTCTCCGATCCCGACAGGTCGGCGCGCAATGCCAGCACCATCAGATCGTCGCCGGGAAACGCGGCACAGGGCACCCGTTCGCCTGGTGACAGGGAATAGAGCCGCACCTGCACGCCGTCACGCTGGATGCGGTTGAGCAGGGAGCGGGAAACGACGCCCGAGACGTGGCCGCGTCGCACTAGCGCCGACAGCCCGGCGCCGAGCGACGACATTGCTTCAAGCCGCGCCGAGCAGTCGTCGCACGAGAAGAGGTGCTCCTCGATGCCGTCGACCTCGTTCGCGGGGGTCGCATGGATCCAGTAATCGAGCAGCGCCTCTTCCGAGAGCGGTGTGTGGCACTGCGGCGTCATTGAAGCGTCCCCGATGCCGTCATGCACGTGCGCAGCTTGCCGATCGCGCGGTGGCGAATCACCCGGACGTTTCCCTCGGTCATCGTCAGTTCGTCGGCGACATGCCGGGCCGATCGCTCGGCGTAGAACGTCAGCAGCACGACCATCCGCTCGCGCTCGCCCAGCCGGCCGAGGCAGCTCTCCAGGCGTTCGGAGTCGAGAGCTGCACTGTCGTGCGGATCCGACGATGACCATGCCGCGGGAAATGTCTCGAGCAGGCGCTCGCGCCGCCGATCCCGCCGCTTGAGATCCACCGACATCGTCCGGCTGACGCCGAGTATGAACGAGCCGATGTGATCGACCTCGCGGATCGAGCCGGCGCGCAGCTTCTCGATGGTCAGCAGCATGACCTGCTGGACGAGGTCGCGCGCCGCCTCTTCGTCACGCAGATGACGAAGCCCATAAAGGCGCACGCGCGGCGCGAAGCGGCGATAGAGCTCGGTCTCCGCCTGTTCGGCCAGCCCGGGCACCTTCGCCGCCACCGCCCGCGCCACATCGCCATCGTTGGATTCCACACCCTGCGCCATCGCGCGGTAACCGTAGCAGCCGGCTGCCGCAGACGTCAAACGCCGTCGCTGTCGAGCGTCGGTTCATCCCGTGACCTGCAGCGGCGTCGCCGCCGCGCTGACGTCACGAATCACGTTGATGCTCGCGGTCAGCAGCGCGGCCCCGTCGCCGACGAAGGTCGAACCGTGCATCGCCGCGAGGGTGCGCGGCTTCAGCGACGCCAGCCGCTCGAGCTGCCGGCGCGTGTTGTCGGTGTAGGGCACGTAGTCCATCAGCACCGGCGACGCCTGATACGTCTGCAGCGCATGACGATACCGGTCCGTGATGTCCGTGCTCGTCAGCGGCTCGACATCGCCGATCTGGTGCAAAAGATCGGAGCAGAGCAGCACCTTATCGCCCTCCTCAAACAGCACGCCTGCATCCCATCCGTGCGGCAGATGCGGCGTCGGAACGAAGCGGAACCGATGGCGTCCCGTTTCGAGGATCTCTTCGGGCTTGAGGGCACGCGGCGGCCGGTTGGAGAAGTCCCCGATATTGACCATCGCGCCGAGCTCACCGCAGACGGGCAGGGCGTTCGGGGCGATTGCCAGCCATTCGTTGAGCGCGCCGCACTCGTCCACCTCGAAGTGGCTCCAGCTGATCCAGCGCAGGCTCTCCGGTGGGATCAGCGCGGCGACCGCCTCACGCAGCGCCGGGAACATCCCGCGCATTCCGGTGTGGAACAACAACGGTTCGTCGTCCCGGACGAGGAAGTGGTTGAACTGAAGGTCGAACTGCGGGACGTAGACACTGATTCGGTACAAGTCCGGGGCAACTTCGTCGATCCGCGGGCTCATGACGCCTCCTTGCCGCGCCTCTCTGCGCGTCTGCTCAGGAAGTGTCATGACCCGCGACCTCGTTACACCGCCTCGCTTCCGGCGTCGTGGCGAAGGTCGATCAGCCCTTCGGGCCGCGTTGGGGGCAGGGCCCCGCCTTCCGGTAGGCTTAGGCTGAAGGACAGTCTTTCGGCCGGGGCCCACCGGTCCGGTGTTACAGGAACGCGCCGTTCCGCTCTCTTCCGAGTTGCGCGTACCCGCGCGGGGAGGTGCTCGCGTCTCTTCTCGTTTCGAATTCGAACCCGATCTCCTCGCCCGAGAACGACCCGCTCGAGACGGCTGGGGCGAACTCGCCGAGGAATGCGGCAGGGTCGGTCGGATCAACCGCCGAGCCCATGCCGCGTGCGACGGCCGGGCCTGTCGCTTCCCACTCCACGCGGAAGTCAACAAGACCCGGGGTATCATTTGGCCCGAAAAACTGGAACGTGTCGATCACCGGCAGGCGCCTCACGTGCAGGACGGCTCGCCGGTTGTTCATCTTGAAGTCGATGGCGGTCTTGTGAAGGTCGAGCGTCCAGAAGAGGCCCGACGGCAGGATACCGCCGTTGAAGTCGTGCATCTGCGACCCCGAACCGGGGTCGAACGAGATCGATTCATATCAGGGCAAACGATCCATGTCGGACGGCGCCGTCCGACATGTACTCCCCCTCGAAGGCGCGGATGTCGGTCTCGAGGTTGTAGGTCTTGCCGTCGCTCGCGCGCGCGGTACCGACATGGTAGGCAAGAGCACTCGCCCCATTGAAGTCGGTAATCGTCGTGGGTTCGACATCGAGGCCCTGGAGTGTGACCCCCGTGAACGGAAGGGTCACGGCAGGATCGCCAGCACCAAAGACGTGAATGACGACCCCTGGTGCCAGCTCGATTCCCCCAGGAATCGGACCAGGGGCCGGTCGGACGCGTCCCCTGATGAGCGGGATACCGACGCGCCAGTTGCCAAAGGCGATTCCTGGCTCCTGACACCCGTCGATCATACTCACGAACGGCGGCGCAGATCGCGGGCCGCGGCGGCCATGGCCGCAACCTTGGCGGACGCGATCTCGAGCGTGTTCATCGGACGGTTCGAGAAGGTGCCGAACCCGCAGTCAGGATTCAGGAACACGCGTTCGGCGGGATAGAGACGGAGCGCCTCTTCCACGGCCGCCCGAATCTGCTCCGGCGTCTCGACCTGGTCGGTGCGGGGGTTGACGACGCCCAGCCCGAGCTCCTTGCCCTCGAACCCGACGAGTGTGCCGGCCCGCTCGGTGGCATATTCCAGGACGAGCTGCGTGATCTGCAGTTGGTCGAGATACGGTCGAAGCGCCTGGTAGCCGCCGCTCAAGAGCGTCGTCTCGTCGCGGCTCCAGTTGCCGCGGCAGACGTGGAGGCCGAGCCGCAGGTCGTCGATGTCCGCCACCACTCTATTGATCAGCGAGACGGCGAACTCGAGCTCCTCGACCGGATCTCTGCGCGCGGCGAGCGCCGCACACATGAACGTCCGCGTCCGCCCGGGCGCGAAGGCGACCTCCGTCAGGACCGGCTCGTCGAACTGTACGAACTCCGCGCCGGCCGATCGCAGCTCCTCGAGCTCCGCGCGGAGGAGCGCGACGACGTCCTCCGCGAGCGCCTCCTTGTCCGAGTAGGAGGCGATTCATGCGACCTCAGCGTTGTGCCGTCCGTGGCCGGTCGAGGTCGGCCCCTGGTCCCGGAACCGAACGGACGGCGTTCGGTAACGCGCAGACCACGACACCCGTGTGTACGCTTGGGGGCAGCGGCACCCTCGAGGACGGCGCCGCCGCATTGGCACATCAGTTGCGCCACCATACCCATGGGACAGATCATGCGAAATGCGAGCCTGGTGCGGCGGAATCCGCATCCTGTGAACCGAATCGTGATGCGCAGGTTTCAGTGCCTCGCCGTGCTCGTTCTCGCCGTCTTCGTGTTTCAGGCCTTCGCGCAACCCGCACCAAGCCTGCCGGATCGACGCGCGGCGGACCTTGCCGCTCTCGACCGACTTCATCACGGGCATTGCTGGTCAGAGTCGATGCCGTCCGACGCGCCGCGTGACCCTGGGAAAACTGCTATCCCGTAGTCCAATTGCGACTGGGCAGAATGCGCTTATTGTAGGATGCACCCACGTGTGCAGAAGTGGGCTCGAGGAGGGATCATGATTGGTCGCGTCGCAATCGGTGTAGTGTTGATGCTCGCGGCTGCGAGGTACTCGGGAACTTTCGCACAGTCGCGCGCCGCATCCGACGCGCTGCTGGGCCGATGGGATCTCGTCGTACAGCGCGGTACGCAGACGTCGCCGTCGTGGCTCGAGGTGGAACGGTCCGGCACGGCCACCCTGGTCGGACAATTCGTGGGATCCGGCGGCAGCGCGCGGCCGATCGCCAAGATCGAGCTTACCGACGGCATGTTCCGCTTCGCCATCCCGCCACAGTGGGAAAGCAATCCCCGTGACATCACCTTCGAGGGACGGCTCGAGGGCGACCGCATCACGGGTTCGACGACGATGGGTGACGGGCAGAAGGTGACGTGGTCCGGCACGCGGGCGCCGTCGCTGCGGCGGACGGGACGACCGGCCTGGGGCAAACCCATCACGCTCTTCAACGGCAAATCACTAGACGGGTGGCAGCCGGTTGGTCGTCGCGACAACCAGTGGCGTGCGCTCGGCGGCATCCTGCAGAACGCGAGCAGCGGCGCCAATCTCGTCACGGTTCAGAAATTCGACGACTTCAGGCTGCACCTGGAGTTCCGCGTGCCCAAAGACGCGAACAGCGGCGTGTACCTGCGGGGCCGCTACGAGCTCCAGATCGACGACGCCGCCGGCCTCGACCCATCGTCACATCATCTCGGCGGGCTCTACGGCTTCGTTGCGCCGAGCGAGAACGTGGCCAGAGCTGCCGGCGAGTGGCAATCGATGGATGTCACGCTCGTGGGCCGGATGCTCACCTACGAGCTGAACGGCACGACCGTCATCTGCAACCGGGAGATTCCTGGAATTACCGGCGGCGCGCTCGACAGCGCCGAAGCTGACCCCGGGCCGCTGCTGCTCCAGGGCGATCACGGTCCCGTGGACTACCGCAACATCGTGATCACGCCCGCTAAAACTGCCCAATAGCAGGCATCCTTCGCGCAGCTTGCCAACCGTAGCTCGCTCGCGGCTGCAGAGGAGCGGAGGGTCTGAAGGTTCTACCGGCTGCGGCGAGTATTTGCGGAGCGTTCTTGCCGATCGTTTGGTGGGAGGGAGGGCGCGGAATCCAACGGCGGCGACTCATCACCGCATCATTTCTTCCTGACTATATTTTCCTCCACGTAGCTCGCAGTTTCAAGACTGTTTCGTCGCCGCGAGGACCGGTAGTATCGCTGGTGCCATGGCGAAGTCAGAGACCCTGCTCCAGCGGCTGCTGAACGCGCCCGACCTCACGAAGATGGTACCTCAGCTGCAGCCCGACGTCCTGCATCGGGTGATTCAGACCTGCGGCCTCGAGGACTGCGCGGAGTTCGTGGCGCTGGCCACGCCCGGGCAGCTGGCGCGCATCCTCGACCTCGACATCTGGCGCGTTCGCACGCCAGGCACCCGGGGCAACAACGAACAGTTCGACACCGATCGTTTTGGCCTGTGGATAGCGGTGCTGATGGAGGCCGGTGCTGACGTCGCGGCCGAGAAGGTTCTTGGCCTCGACATCGAGCTCGTCATCGCGGGACTCGTGCAGCACGCCGCTGCGTTCGATCGCGCGGCGGTCTCGTCGTACACGACGCTGGACGGCGACGACATGCCGGGGCGCGCGATGAATCGCGGTCCGGTGTCCGAAGTCGGCGGCTACGTGCTCGAAGCGCGGCGGACTTCTTCAGCATGGGACTCCATCGTGGAGCTCCTCGCTTTCCTGTACGCGAAGCATCCCGGGTATTTCCATCGCCTGATGCGCGGGTGGGTTCGATTGTCGGACGACCCGCGTGTAGAAGACGGGTGCGACGACCTGCTGGACGACGATGAACAGGACATGTTCGATCTGGCGGCCGACCGCGAAGAACGCCGGGAACGGCAGGGATACGTTACACCGGCGCAGGCCCATGCCTTTCTGAAGGGCGGCCGAGACCTTCGGCTCGGCGGTGATCGGCCTGCGCCGAGCGTGATCGCGCACGCGTATTTCCACACGATCGAGTCGACGCTCACCACGAAGGCCGATGCCGGTCACGAAGCCTTCCAGGCTCTCATCGAATTCAGCCCCGCTGCGCCGTCGTCCCTCGAGCCGTCGGGAGTAGTCGAGGTTCTTCGCGACGCCGGTGTTCTCGGGGCGCAGCCGCGAGCCCTGCTCGGCGCGGCGGATCAGCAGGCCTCACGTCTCTCGTGGATCGAGGTGCACGTCGCGTCCCATGCGTTCAGTGCGCAAGAGCTCACCTACCTGGCGAATGCACTCGTGGCCGGGTGCTCCATTCAGGGACGGGCCTTCACGATTCAGGAAGCAGGGGACGGTGCCGTGGCGATCTGCAACCTCGGCCTGGAAAACTGGCCGCCGCACTGGTCCGACCCCGATCTGGTCACCGCCTTTCAGGTCGGGTGGACAGTCCTTCAGCGCGACGTCGGCATGTACGTCGCGCAACACTTGATCGAGGTTCTGGCGGGAGTCCGTTGCAGCGACCGCGACATCCAGCTCCGGCTGGATGGGCTCCGGCACGAACTGATGCAAGGCGTCAGGAATCGTGAACCGTGGCGCGCGCGCGATGCTCTCGATGCCATCCTCATGCTGGACGCGCCGTCCTGGGCCGCGCTGCTTGCGCTGATCGATGAATGTCCTGTCATCCACGCCGCTCTTGACGCACCACGCCAGCGACGTCGGACAATCAATCCGGCAGACTTCGCGTTCATTTCCCAGAACAGCCAGATCGCAGCCGTTCGCGAGTTCATGGCGTCGTTGCCGTCCGCGTTGACAGGCTGACTCCGGCACCCGCCCAGCCGCGCTCGTGGATCAAATGCTCCACGCTGTCAATCGGGCACCCGGGCATGTCTGTTCAATTGCCAATAAAGGATGCGTGACCGTTGAGGGAGGACCCCGCGGGACCGAGCTCAAGCGTTAAGCTAACCGGCCGCCGATGTCGTGTCGAGACGGGCTTCCCGCTGGTGGTCGACGAACCACCGGTAGGTGTGCTCGATGCCTGCCCGCAGGTCGAGCTTGTGCCGCCACCCGAGACGATGGAGGCGGGCGACGTCGAGGAGCTTGCGTGGGGTGCCGTCGGGCTTCGACGTGTCGAAGGCGATGATCGCTGACGGATGCACGATGTCGCGGATCACCTCAGCGAGCTCGCGGATCGTCAACTCTTCGCCCGTTCCAACATTGATGTGCCCTTCATCTTGATAGTGACTCATCAGGAAGAAACACGCCTCGGCAAGATCCGCGACGTGGAGAAACTCGCGCTTGGCCGTCCCCGTGCCCCAGACGACGACCTCTCGTGTGCCCGCAACCCTGGCGTCATCGAACTTCCGAATGAGCGCGGGCAGGACGTGGGAGCTCGTCAAGTCGAAGTTGTCGTTCGGCCCGTAGAGGTTGGTGGGCATCGCCGAGATGAAATTGCAGCCGTACTGCCGGCGGTAGGCCTGACATAGCTTGATGCCGGCAATCTTCGCCAGCGTGTACGGCTCGTTGGTGGGTTCGAGCGGCCCTGTCAGGAGTTGTTCTTCGGTCATCGGCTGCACGCAGTCGCGGGGGTAGATGCACGAGCTCCCGAGGTACAGAAGCTTGTGTGCGCCGAAGATGTGCGCAGCGTGCACAACCGTGGCGTGGATCATCAGGTTGTCGTAGATGAATTCGGCCGGGCGGGTCGCGTTGGCGAGAATGCCCCCCACCGTGCCCGCGACGAGAAACACGTACTCCGGCCGGTTGGCGCGGAACCAGTAGTTGACCGCGGCCTGGTCCCGCAGATCGAGCTCGTCGCGGGTCGCCGTCATCAGCCTCTGATAGCCGGTCTCTTGCAACGACCTGACGATGGCCGAGCCGACCAGGCCGCGATGACCGGCCACGAAAATCCTGGAGGTCGATCGCATACTCATTCGCTTCTCGTTTCTTGTGCCGACGCGCTCATCACGCCGCGACGGGAGCCCCGTTACCGTTGCCATCGGCTTCGTTCTCGCCCCGTCTCAATCGGATGCAGGCGAACATCGCCATCCTGGCTGACCAGCCGCCCATCGCTCCTTCGAGCGCCCGCCAGGGTGCCGAGCTCCAGGCCGGCATCAGGCTCCGCAGCGAGATGCCCCCGCTGACCAGATATCGAAACGGCATCAATGGCGCAATCGATTCGATGGACCACTGCGGGAACTCGCGCTCGAACTGCTGGCGGTCCCGTTCGAACAGGATCCAGGGCAGCGCGCCGTTGGCGCCCGAGAGGGGGCCTGTCGATGGAAACTCCCAGTCCGACGCATCGGGCTCGAACGGCTCGTGGTGCAGCCTCGTGTAGATTAGCCGCGACCAAGGAGTGACCCATGGCTCGACCATCACGATTACACCATCCGGCCGGACGGAGGCCGCGGCCTCGGAAAAAAACCGGCGGGCGTCTGGCAGGTGATGGAGGACGTTGGTCATCGCTATGCCGCGCAGCGTGCCTGGCGCCAACGGCAGATGCAGGCCATCGGCGACGATCCGGATGCCCGGACATCGAAACGTGTCCGAGCTGATCAGGCCGGACACGAAGTCCGCCAGGAAGCCAGGACCGGAGCCGAGCTCGAGCACGTGTCCGGGCCCCTCGGGAATCGCTCGCGCGATCATCCCATACCACTCGGTGTAGATCTCTCGCAGAAGCTGCTTGTCCTCGATTATCCGCCGCCGCAGCCCGGTGGTGGCGGGATCGTCGAGGTCCAGCCCGCGCGTGAGCGGGTGGGCGATCAGCGCCTTGATCATGCGCTTACCTGAACTTTAACCGTCTGGCAGCGAAGACGACCATCCTGAGCAGCAGCCAGCCGTGTCGCCAGCGCTGGATGTTGGTCGCGCCGTATCTGCGCTCGCGATAGTGAATCGGCAAGTCGGCGATCTTCAAGTTGAGTTTGGCGGCGCCGAACAGGAGGTCGAAGTCGCCGAACGGATCGAAGTCGCCGAAGTAGCTTC
Source organism: uncultured Acidobacteriota bacterium (assembly GCA_963773005.1). Taxonomy (GTDB): domain Bacteria; phylum Acidobacteriota; class Vicinamibacteria; order Vicinamibacterales; family 2-12-FULL-66-21; genus DATBJJ01. The sequence continues at coordinate 667,038 of CAVYZR010000001.1, read as the reverse complement.
GGTTGGCGGCGATGAGCTGGTAGTCCGACCGCCACAGGACCTTGGTCCCGCACAACGTGTCCTTGACGCGCTGCCCGAGCAGCCAGGAAAACGCGAGCCCGAAAAACTTGTTGGCGACTAGATTCGCGAACCGCATGGCCCGCTTCTCCATCGGGTACACGAGCCGCACGCCGTTGATGAATTCCCCTTTTCGCGAGCACAACGCCGCATAGAATCGTGACAAGTCCTCCGGCGGAACGGTCAGGTCAGCGTCCAGAATCATCAGGATGTCGCAGCTTGCGCGATCGAAGCCCTCGCGGACCGCGTTTCCCTTCCCGACCCCGGTCTGCTTCAGGAGACGGGCGGCTTGCCGCGGATGATCGGCGATTGCCTTCTCGACGGCTTCGTACGTATCGTCCCTGGAATGCCCCTCCACGAAGATCAGCTCCGTGCCCGACCCGAGTCGCGGCAGGCGGTCGAAGATCGCCTGGATGTTTCCGGACTCGTTTCGGGCCGGCACGACCACCGAGACGGTGGGCGCCGTCACGGCGGGGCGTGGCAGAGGGCGTGCCACGATGAAGTTGCACAAGGCCAGATGCCTGAACGGCCACAACCGTGGCAGCACGCGGTTGCACGCATCGGCCACCACGGGAGTCGAGACCGGCCAGATGATTTCCGGCCAGCTTTTGATGACGTCGAAATCGGTCAAGCTGAGGAGATTGGACACGTCCTCGACCGTCAGCCAGTTCTGATTCAGGGTGGGTCTGGCCAGGTTCAGGCGGCGGGCGAGTCCCAGAGGCCATTGCCAGAGCCGGCTGTACGAATTGACGATGATGCGCGTGCGCGGGTGGGTCAGCGCTCCGATTCGTTCGAGGACCGTCTGAACATCCCAGAGATCGTTGATGAGGTCCGAGACAATGATGACGTCGAACGTGCGGTCGAGGCGCAGGTCATGGACGTCGGCGTGAACGAATTCGAGCGATGGGTGACGGGCGCGTGCCCCCGCGATCATCTCGGCGGAGAAGTCCACGCCCACGCCCGAGAGCGGCTTAAGCGCCGCCAGCAGGTCGCCCTGACCACAACCCAGTTCGAGCACCGACTGCCAGGGCGGCACCAGGAATCGATACACATCGACCAGCCGCCGGTGATGGTCCCGGCTCAGATCCCACCAACTGTCGGGCCGTCTGGCAACTGAATCCCAGTGACTCTGCCTGGCGGCCTGAAACGAGCGCTGCGCCTCGTCGGCAGAGGCACCGTTGCCCGTCACAACCGTCGCGGCGGTTTTGTCCATGACGTGCACTGGTAGAGCGCGGCGCCGACGGGCGCCGCCGGCGGAAACGCCGAGCGCCGCGCCGGTGCAAGCACGGCGCGAAGGGCCGCGGCAATGCGCACCGGGCGACTGACATGATGGTCGTCGATGCCGCGGAAGCCGATGGCGTCGAACGCGCGGGCCATGAGGCGGCTCACCATCGGATAGCCGGTCACCAGAGTGCCGCCGGGCGCGAGCGCGCGCGCCAGGCTCCGTGCCGCGGCGGGCGCATCGCGAATATGTTCGAGCACCGAGAAGCAGACGATGGCATCGTAGTAGTCGGCGGGCAGGTCGCCGTCGGCCAGCAAGTCGGCTCGCCGGAATTCGGCGCGGCAGCCCGGTGCCACCAAGCTCTCGAGGCCGGTTGCCAGCGTGAGGTCGGTTCCGGTGTATTCCGCAAAGTGCCGGCTGAGGGTCCGAACCAGCACGCCGCTTCCCACGCCGACTTCCAGCACTCTCGTGCCTCCCGGAGGGAGCAAATCGAGACCCATCTGCAGCCGGTGGCGATAGAGCCAGCCCACGCACGGGTGATAGTAGTACGGGAGGGGATCGTCAGCGTCGTTGGGCTGCAGCACACCTTCGGCCGGCATCTCAAGGCGCATCCTGCGTCACCATCAGCCGCTTTCAGCACAATTGCCCACGCGTGGCCCAGCGACCGCTGCCCCTCAGGTGATAGCCACATAGACCACGGACATGATGGCGGCGTAAGCGAGACACAGTTTGATCAGGATAGTCGATTCCTTGTCCTGGCGCCTAACCAGCATCCGGTCCAGCTGTACGAATGCGAGAATGAACAACGTGATCAGCGTTGGCATGACGAGGCGAGGCAGCCAATATCCGCCCTCATAGGCCCACTTCATGCTCGTGATGTTGAGGATGATGGGCGCGTAGAACCCGAGGGCCAGCGTCGTGACAATGGCGAGCGACAGCGGCGCCGGCCCGCTGTTGATCAGCAGCCGGCGCATGCTGGCGGCAAACACCACCACCGTGCCTGCGAGTGCCGCCAACGAGAGCGGAAGCGACGCCACGACGGCAAGCGGACTCAGGGCCCGAGCGAGCGGACGTCGGGGTATCCCAACGCTGTTCTGGCGGTGTTCGGTGAGGTGCGCCTGAAGCGAGGGCGGCCGCTGAAAGTAATTCAGCAGGTCTGTGAACATCGCCAGGTGGAGCAGTCCCGGATAACTGTATCGTTGCGGCGTATACACCTTATCCTGAAAGTACTGAGGCGCTCCGAGCAGGTCGACATCTGCCGACTTGACGGAGACGATGTCCCTGATGCGCATCTGGCGCGGATCCTCGGGTTGCAACCACTGGCTGACCGCGGCCATGCCGCCCGTCCGTCGACTCAGCTCCATCTGCATCCAGAAGGTGAGGCTAGGCACGGCCAGGCTGATCGCCGCGGCCGCCGCGACTGCGAGTCTCACCCGGCCCTGGAGGACGTATACGAGCTGGTGGAGGGCGAGGAGCGTCAGCACGGGCAGCAGGCCCACGAACGTGTATTTGAAGAGCATCCCGAGCGTCATCACACCGCCAATGATGACCCAGAGGCAGCTCGCGCACCGGTCCTTTTCGAACAACTGGATGGACAGCCACGCGACGAGCACAAACACCGGCAGCGACACGGCATCCGCCGAGAACACGATGGAGTGGACGACACGAAATGGCACGAAGGCCACGACGAGAAGTGCCGCCCACCTCAATTCCGGGAGTCGAATGAGCCGTCTGAGAATGAAATAGAGCAGCCAAAGGGAAAGGACGTTGGCGGAGAGCAGGATGAATGCCGTTGCTTCGAGAACAAACTCTTGGCTGACGAACCTGCTGACCAACTGACCGAGCGCGTAGAGGCCCGGGGGATTCGTGAACGCGTAGCTGAACCCCAGTGGAAAGCTCACTAACTGGGCGTGGTGGTACTCAAAATCCTGCCCGCAGTAGCCGTACTTCGCGATGCCGATCAGCCCCTGCATCAGGCTCGCCACCAGGACAGCCGCCACGAACAGGCGTTCGGCGCCAGTCGTTGTGGGCGGACTCTCACTCATAGCGGCGAGCTGCGGTGGTCGAGGCCGCCAGTGGTTGGCGGATGATCACGATCATGTTCAGTGCCCTTCCTCGATCACCGGATTTGTCATGTCCATCCACTCAGCCACCGCCAGCGAATAGACGCGCGTCTGGTTCGTCCGGCAGAGTCTCATCTTGGCGACGCCGTGGTCCCCAAGATTGTCGCATGGCAGCCGGCGGGCATGACTCTCCTCAAGGAAGACGTGTCGGACCGTACCGGCCGTCTGGTGAACACGTCGCTCGCCGAGTATGTTGTGGCGGTGAACGCGGATGTGCGTGAGGTCGACGTGCGGTTCGTGGGACAACCCGATCCGATGAACCCGCTCGGAACAAAAGATGTCGGGGAGCTCGCCATCGCCGGGATGCGGCCGCGTTTGCCTCGGACACGAGTAGGAGTTGGCCGGCGGAGGGTGTATCGGTTCACCGCTTCCCGTGCTCCGCAAAAACGTAGTCTCTCGTCTTCACTCTCGTGTGGCACGCGAACCCGCACTTGGCGTCGTTCCCCTGCGGCGGGCTCAGCGGTGGTGCGGGCGTGAACGTATCGGACGCGGCGTGGTAATAGAACACGGCCCATCCGCCATTGTCCGCGAACCTCTTGTGTCCTTCACCATAGACGTCCACGTTCTGCAGGCTGCCGGTACGGTCGCGTCCGGACTATGGGGTGAGGGGTAAACGAGGAGACTTCGAGCCACTGATCAGCGAAGAGCTGTTCTACAGAGTCCAGGCGATCCTGGCAGGACGAGTGCTGCCCACCGCGCCAGGCCAGCGCAATCGGCCAGAGTTTCCGCTTCGAGGCTTCATCCGCTGCCCGGTCTGCGGCAGGGGGCTTAGCGGCAGCTGATCGAAAGGTCGTCACGGTCGTTACGCCTACGACCATTGCCGTCCGAAGTGCCGCGGGTGAACGTTACAAAGGCTCGCCTCGAAGGATTGTGTCCGCGGAGCACCGCGAAGTCCGGGGTTCGTCCGTTCAGGGAACCAGAACCTGTTGAACGGTGACCGCCATGAACGGTACCGCGCACGTCATCTCGGCGTATAGCCGAAACCTGGTAGCGTCCTGAGGAATCTGTTTCCCGAAGTTGGAGGTGACGTTGTGCTGGACCCAGACGCGAGCGCCGACGCCGAAGGCATACGTCCGGCCTCCTTCCACGAGAAACCTCGTGCCGAGCGCCGAATTCACGTAGCTTCGCGTGAGCGTATGGCGGATGTTTGCAAACCCAGTCGTCCCGGCATCCTGCGCGAACGAGTCGAAGACGGTCACCTCGTTCAGGCGCAGCAGCTCGTACGATCCGGAGAGCACAGGGCTGCGGACCCATTGCGCCACGAGCAAACTGGTGCCGAGGTGCACCTGGCCAGCGATCAACTGAGGCCAGAAATCTACGAACATCCGGTACGCCACCGAGCAATAGACGTCGGGCTCGTATGTCACGTAGCTCAACCGGCTCGTCGGCGTGTAGGTGATCGCGACGCCGGCATCTTCGATCTTGAACGAATCGGTCGTCGCCGCGGCGGCATAGGCCATCATGCCGCCGGAATCCCGGCTCGCCGTTCCGACGCCGGTCCCAGCCGTCCAGTCATGGCTGTAGAGCCGGCTGTTGGGTGGCTTCGGGCGGCTCGACGCCTGCTGATCGCGCGGAACGTAAAGCGCATCCGGCCAGGTGAAGCCAGCTACGCCAAAATCCAGGAACCCCTTCCCAGCGATCTTCGAGCCGCCTCGAACGGCGGCACCGATGATCTTCGGCTGCAGGGCCTTGATCTGCCGGTCCTTGACGGTGGCGCTGGTCACCAGGTTGTCGAACGTGCGCCCCAGGCGCTGCTCGCGTGGCGTGACCCGCGTGAAAGGAATCGCTTCGAACGCCCGTGCCCGTACGCCGCGTCTGGAAACCTTGCGTGATTGCCGAGCTTTTGCCATGCGCGGAATTATGCGTCGGCGAGACGGCAGTAGCAACTGAAACCCTCCAGACGTCGATGCTTCAGTCTCACATCTCTCGGCCGAGGGACAGCCACGCAATGCATGGACTGTCACCTCGGCGTTTCATCGGGAACGAGATCATCGTCGTGCACTCTCGATGGTCGCCATCGCTGTGACCTCGCTTCAAATCGCAATCATGAGGCGTCAATCATCCGAGCGGCTGCGCGTGGACATGAAGTTCGCGAACACGAACTCGGCGACCGAGCGTCCCACCTGTTGACCGGCTTCCTGGTCGAACCGGTAGTGAACGCCGCCGTAGATACGGGCCATGAACTCCTCGTCGGCGGCCGCCCAGAACCCTTCGAACTGCCGCGTGACGTCGGGCAGCCCGCCGGACCCCTTCCAGGTTATGGCCACCGGCATATCGTTGGTCCCGCAGGCCAGTTGGAGCGCGCGCGCCGCGCTTGCCCCGATCGTCGCCAGATTGCCGGCGTACGAGGGATATGCGGGCGTAACAATCAGCGGCAGCCACGCAGGATCCGGATCGGTCGCGGCGTTCAAATCCGTGTCGGCTGCGCGAATCGCGGTCACCGGCCTCCAAACGCCGTAAACGAACTTGCTCGCCTGAGTGGTCTGGAGGGCATCGTGAATCGAGACATTCACCAGCACGAACACGCGGGCGGTCTCGACGAGCGACAGATTGCGCGCCTCGACCGCGTCGCGGGTCACGTTGTTCCAGACCGAGAAGAAGCCGGTCGTGGTGCCGACGCCCGACCAGAGCCGCGCGATGGTCGTCTGCTCGTCGGTCCGCGCGGTGCTGTCGGACTTGCCCAGGAGCTTTATCTCATTGAGGTCGAGCGCGTACCGCGCGCTCGTGAGTGACGGCGGGGGCAACGGCAGAAAGTGCGTCGACGACACCACCGCCATCGGCGCTGCGTTCTGGAGGTGCGTAAAGACGGCAGCTGCGCTGGCCGGAGGAGTCGGCTGCCACCGTCCCGGGAGGGGCGGCTCGGAGTAGGGCGGAAACTGCGAGACAACCCAGCCATCGTTCTGGCGCCACGCGAGAATCTCTTTCGCGACGCGGGCGCCAATCTCCCTACCGCGGCGGACGAAGCCGGAATTGCGATCACCGAGATCCGCCGCGAGCGCCGCGTCGTAGGTGGCAGACGCGGACTGGTTGATGGCGACGAGCACATCGTGAGCGGCCTGCGAAGCCGCCGCATCCGGCGATCCGCCGGCCCAAGGCCTCAGACGGACGCGATACGGTTCGAACTCGCGCTCGATCGCATTGATCGCGTCGAACATCGCGATGTGCATCATCGCGTAAAAGCGGGGCGTCAGCGGATTACCCGGCGCCGCGAGGGTGTCCTGAAGAACCTGGTTCCATTTCAGCACGACGGCCCGGCTCGAATGTGTCGCTCCGGCCTCGAAGCCGGTTGCCGCCACCATGGCGAAGACCAGCGTGCTGCCGACAATCTTCCTTATGTGTCTGGGCATGCGCGTTTCTCCTTATGAGTAAAGGCGCCAGCCAGCGCCGAAAGTGCTAACCTGACCTTCCGGATACGGTTCGAGCTCGGATGAATCCTGCTGGGAATGTCACGGAGTTGCTCGTCGCGTGGGGCCGCGGCGACCAGGGCGCGCTCGACGTCCTCGCGCCGCTCGTCCAGCAGGAGCTGCATCGGCTCGCTACGCGCTATATGGCGGGCGAGCGGCCCGGACACATGCTCCAGGCGACGGCGCTCGTCAATGAGGCCTACCTGCGGCTGGTGGACTGGAAGGGCGTCCGCTGGCAGAATCGCGCGCACTTCTTCGCCATGGCGGCGCAGATCATGCGCCACATCCTCGTTGACAAGGCCCGGGCGCGCGCCCGGGCCAAGCGTGGCGCCGCTCCGCTCCAGGTGTCGTTGTCGGAGGCCGCGCAGGTGCCGCTCGGCAAGAGCGTCGATTCTCGTGGCTCTGGACGACGCACTCAAAGGCCTCGAGGGGCTGCACGCGCGCCAGAGCCGCGTTGTCGAGCTGCGCTTCTTTGGCGGGCTGGACCTGGAGGAAACTGCGCACGTGCTCGGCGTGTCGGTGGGAACCGTGAGACGAGACTGGAGCCTGGCGCGTGCCTGGTTGTATCGCGAACTCCACCCCACCACGCAAAGTCCGCGTGGTGGGGGACCCGGACCAAGCGGCCACGGATGACCCCGGAGAGGATGACCCCGGAGAGGTACGAAAAGGTCGCGCACCTGTATCACGCGGCACTGGACCTGCCGCGCGAGCGGCGCTCCTCGTTTCTTGCCGGCGCTTGCGCCGGTGACGAGTCGCTGCGGATGGAGGTGGAATCGCTGCTCGCCGCAAACGAAGCCGCCGGGGATTTCATCCTCACGTCGGCGATGAGCGCGGAGGCCCAATCGATAGCCCACGAAGAGGACGCGGGCTTGCTGGCGGGCCGCGTCGGCGCCTATGACATCGTCTCGCTCATCGGGCGGGGCGGAATGGGCGAGGTGTACGAGGCGCACGACACGCGGCTTGACCGCAAGGTTGCCTTGAAGCTGCTTCGGCCCGCGCTCACCGGCAACGCTGAAGCCGTTCGACGTTTCGAGCAGGAGGCGCGCGCCGCTTCGTCGCTCAACCACCCGAATATCGTCACCATCTACGAGATCGGTGACATGGACGGCCGGCGCTTCCTGGCCATGGAGCTGGTGGAAGGCCATTCGCTCTCGGCGCTCGCCCGCCGCCCCGTCGGACCCGACGCGGTCGCGCGTATGGGCGCGCAGCTCGCGAGGGCGCTTTCCGTCGCGCACGCCGCCGGCATCGTTCATCGTGACATCAAGCCCGAGAACATCATGGTGCGTGCCGATGGTTACGTGAAGCTCCTCGACTTCGGGCTGGCGCGCCTCGTCCCGCAGCCGGCCACGACGCGGCTGCCCGACGACACGGCGACGCAGGTGCGCACGATTCTCGGCACGCCACGTTACATGTCGCCCGAGCAGGCCCGCGGCGAGACCGTCACGGGCGCCAGCGACGTGTTCTCGCTCGGCGTGGTGCTCTTCGAGCTCGCCGAGGGTGCTCACCCGTTCGAGGCGGCATCAACGCGCGCCGCCAGTACGGTCAAGTCGCATGCCGCGTCGATCCCGCGACCACGCATACCGGACATGCCAGCGCTCGAGCGACTCCTTCTCCGGATGCTCGAGACGCACGAAGCGGCGCGCCCGAGCGTCGGCGATGTCGCGGTGGAGCTGACGAAGCTGGCGGTTGCCGCTTCGCAGTCTATCGAACTCGGCGCGCTGACCGCCAGGAGTGAGCCACGCGGTCACACTCTTCCGCCGCAGCGCACGCCGCTGATTGGACGGGCTGCCGAGATCGCCGACGTGAAGGGACGGTTGCTCGACCCCGCTGTTCGGCTGCTGACGCTCACAGGGCCGGGCGGCACCGGGAAGACGCGACTCGCCATCCAGGTCGCCGCCGATCTCGCGCCGTGCTTCGAGGGCGGCGTGCCGTTCGTGGACCTGGCGCCGATCACCGAGCCGAATCTTGTCGTGTCGACGGTGGCGCGCGCGCTTGGTGTGTCCGCGAGCAGTGAACGTCCGCTCGTGAGCATTCTGTGCGAGCACCTGAATGCGCGCGGACCGACACTTCTGCTCATGGACAATTTCGAGCAGGTCTCCGCCGCCGCCGCGATCGTCCGAGAGCTGCTCGACGCGAGCCCCGGACTCACCGTCCTCGTGACCAGCCGTCACGCGCTTCGCATCTACGGCGAGCAGGAACTCCCGGTCTCGCCACTGCCACTTCCGGAGCCCAGAGTCGCGCTCTCGCCGGCGGCATTAATCGAGTGTGCGTCTGTTGCGCTGTTCGTTCAACGGGCAGCGGCCGTGCGGCCCGACTTCACGCTCACGGCCAGGAACGCACAGGCCGTGGTCGACATCTGCCGGCAGTTGGACGGGCTTCCGCTGGCCATCGAGCTCGCCGCGGCGCGCGTCAAGATTCTGCCGCCGCCCGAGCTGCATGCACGTCTGGAACGCCGACTCGAGGTGCTCACCGGTGGGGCGAGGGACCTTCCGGAGCGCCAGCAGACGCTCCGCCGCACGATTACCTGGAGCTTCGACCTGCTCACGCCGGCAGAGCAGAAGCTGTTCCGACGATTGTCGGTCTTCGTCGGCGGCTGCACGCTGGAAGCCGTTGAGGCCGTCTGCAACACGCGCGAAGATCTCGGCGTCGACGTCCTCGAGGGTGTGGCCTCGCTCGTCGACAACAGCCTGCTCGTCCGGCCCGTACCGGACGACTCCGTGCCGCGATTCTTCATGCTCGAGACATTCCGCGAGTACGCGCGGGAGCGGTTGGAGCAGAGCGGGGACGCGGACGAGGCCGCGCGTGCGCACGCGGCCTACATGCTCGTGCTGGCCGAGGAAGTCCCGCTCACGCTGAATCCGCCAGAGCGTGAGCCCTGGCTACGCACATGCGACGCGGAGCAGGACAACATCCACGCGGCGTTTCACTTTCTGATCGGCAGTCGGAACGTGGAGTGGGCCCTCCGCCTCGCCGCGGCGCTGTTCAGATTCTGGGAGCAACGCGAGCAGGTGACGGAGGGCCGCGAGACGCTCGCCCGCGTGCTCGCCATGTCCGGCGCAGAGCAGCTGACGCCGCTGCGTGCGCGCGCCCTGTACGGCGCGTCAGTGCTCGCCGACGTCCAGGGAGATCTCAGCACGGCCGAAGCCTACAGTCGCGAGGCCTGCGAGATCTATCGGCGGTTCGGCGATACCAAGGGCGTCGCGACAACCATGGCCGCCATGGCGTGGCAGGCGCAGCACGGCGGCCGTTACGCCGAGGCCACTCGGCTGCATGCAGAGACGGTGTCGCTGTGGCAGGAGTTGGGCGACCCGACCGCATTGGATCTGGCGCGATTCAACATGGCGAACGCCGCGCGAGCTCAAGGCGATGTCGCCCTGGCTCGCAGCACCTTCGACGATCTCCTCACCTCATCCGAGGCCCGCCACGATCTTCGGGCGGTCGCGTGCGCGCTGAACGGCCTCGGCGATCTCGCGGTGGCTCAGGACGACTATGCGAGCGCGCGGCGCTACCATCACCGCAGTCTCGAAGCCTTCCGGCAGATTGACGATCGCTGGGGTGTCGCCCAGGTGCTGACCGACGTGGCGGACGTCGATCTCCGCGCGGAGAACTATACCGCCGCGAGCGGCGCGCTCCTCGAGGCGCTGGGAATCTTCCGCGAGCTCGGGCATCAGCGCGGCGTCGCTCGGCAACTCGAGCGGCTGTCCTGGTGTACCGGCTGCCAGCGCCGCGACGAGGCGGCCGTGAGGCTGGCGAGCGCCGCGGCGGCGATACGCCAGCGGATAGGAGCGCCGATCAAACTCTCCGAGCGGGCGAGGATCGACGAGACGCTTGCGCACGCCAGAGCGCGCCTCGATCCCGAGGCCTATGCCGTGGCCTGGCGCGAGGCGCGCACGGCGACGCTCGAATCGATTCTCGATGCGGAGCTGCGCGTGCGGTCCGAGCCCGGCCCTACTGATACTTCTGCGGGTCGATCAGGTGCCTGACGGCTGAGATCCGGCTCGCCGGGACGCCGAGCTGGCGCGCGTGTTCGCGAATCGCGGATTCGTCCGGTGCGAGGTACACGCAGTAGACTTTCTCGTCCGTGACGTAGCTGTAGAGCCACTGAATCTGGGGTCCCATTCTCTTCAGGACCTCCAGCGAGCGCAGGGACACATCCCGGATCTCGGTTTCGGTCATCCGGCCGGCTCCAGGCATGTCGCGTTCGATGACGTACTGCGGCATATCGCAACGGTCAAAGCATAACACCCTGTAGCAGCTGTCGCCGTCGTGCTGGCTCAGTGCATGCTCAGGCGGGCGGGTTGAAGGGCTACGAGCTGGACGACGAGAGTGACGGGATGTGACCCGCCCGGAGCGACGGCTCTATAGAGGCTCGGTGGCGGAGGTCCGAGGCTCGACGCGGGCGTGAAGGTGGACGAAAACACCGGCACCACGCCGACGATCTCCATCCACGAGTTCGGCCTGCTCGCGCCGATTTCCCCGCCCGCTCGCTGTCACGCAGTCAGGTGATTGGTCTTCATCGCCTTGGCTGACGCGGGCGTGAGCAGGGGCTGTCCCCGATTCCGGCCGTCGGCGAGCAACATGCGCGCGAACGCGAGATAGTCGTCGACTGTCGATACCAACCCGGCAGCGCCGTGCTCAAACGTGGGCGGCCGGCTCCACTTTCCGGTCGCCGGCTCATCGAAGAGGACGAGCCTATCGCCTTCGCTGCGATAGGCGTGCGCCAGCCGTTCGATCTTGGCCGGCGGCACGAGAGTACGCGGTGTCCTTCATCCCCAGCGGCCGAAAGATTCGCTCATCGTCTGCCTCCTTGTGAGCGGAAATCGCGCAATCGACGACTTCATGACCGTCCCACGCTCGCGCCCAGGGTGAGGAGAAGCTCGTCCAGTTGCGCGAACGTCTCGACCATCGCATCCGCCGCCCCGGTGCCGGCAGCGTCGAGCGCTTCCTTCGAGGAATAGAGCTCGTGCATGACCAGCAGCGTCTTGCCACGCTTTTCCTCGAAGGTCACCGTGGTGACAGGCCCACCCTCACCACCTTCCTCGTTGGTCCACACGAGGCGCGAGTGCGGTGTCACTTCGAGGTACGTGCCGAAGAACGCCACAGCATCGGGTTCGAACTCGAGACGGTACTTGCCCCCGACACGAACATCCATCTCACAGGAACGCAGGGACATGCCCATCGACTTCGGCACCCACCACCGCCTGAACAGCTCGGGCGTGGTCCACGCCTCGAACACGAGGCGGGCCGGGCCGTTGAAGGTTCGGGTAACGACGAGCTCACGCTCGGACTTCCGCTCCACCGTCGTGCGGTTCTTCATGAGGGTAGGCTCACTCTCTCTTTTTGCGTCCATCGACCTTCTCCTTCCGTTTCAGTTCCTCGACAACCTTGTCCAGCTCGTCGAACCGTGCATCCCAGAGCTGCCGGTACCTCTCGATCCATGCCGCCTCTTCCTCCAGTCGGCTCAGGCCGAGCCTGCAGGTCCGCACGCGCCCGACCTTCGCCGTGGTGACGAGCCCCGCCTGCTCCAAGACGCCGACATGCTTCTTCATGCCGGTGAGGGTCATGTGGAACTTGTCGGCAAGGTCCGTGATCGAAGCGTCTGCACGCCCGAGCTGCTCCAGAACACCGCGTCGGGTGGCGTCCGAGAGCGCGGCAAACGAGGCATCGAAGCGGGTCCGCGCATACCGAACCATGTGGTTCAGTATATAACATCCGGATTGGCGGATTCCACCTTACCGATCGCCGTCGCCGCGAAACTCGTCATGACGCGTCTCTCGGCTGCTCACGTTGCCGAATTCACCAAGTGCCTGCTTCGACCTTCTTAGTCGTGCAGCGATTTCGACTGTTCGCACAAAGCCAGGTCGCCTTGGCGTTCGATCAACGCGGCGCGCGCCTCGCCTCGCGATGAACACCGATGCCGGCGCGGAACGGCAGCGGGCACGCACTTTGTGAAGTTGAATTAACTGAGGCGAGCAGCTCGAAGGAGTGAGTTCGGAAGTAAATGCGCAGCGGCGGCCCGATGCTCAGCGTGACTTCATTCCGTCCGTTACGCGCTTTAGCAAATCCGTCGCGGCCCGATAGCATTCGCTGGGCACGCGGCGGGAGCGTCGGTGTCAGCGGCCGCAGACTGCTTTGAGCCGGCAAAGGCTGCGTCGTTCTTCGAGGCTCACCTCGCGAAACCTTGGCGAACCTATCAATAACAGGCCATTTACGCTGCCTCTCGGATCAACCAGCTGCGGAAATCGTCCAGTGCGGCGAGCCAGCCTTGTAAAGGCGAGCCAGCCTTGTAAATCCAACAATGAGTAACTTGAACGGACGGTCTTCGAGCGCAAGCTACCCGTCCCGCAGGGCCTCCGTCGGGTCGACCCGAACAGCGCGACGGGCCGGTCCGGCCGCGGACAACAGGCCGATGGTCATGATGAAGATGGCGGCCGCCGGGAGGATCCCCGGGATGTGCCACCCGCCTTCGACTTCGATGTTCAGCCTGCGATGAAGGACGAGCGCGGCCGTGACGCCGACAGCAACGCCGGCGGCGATCTGCCACAGCGCGCGGGCGAAGATGCTCGCCAGCATTCGCCCCGGCCGCGCGCCGAGCGCCGTCCGAATGCCGATCTCGCGGCGCCGCCGGGTGACCGTAAAGGACATGAGGGCGTACAGTCCAGCCGCTGACAGAAGGAGCACACTCAGCGTCACGATGGCAAGGGCGTAGGACGTCAGGTTGCTGGACATCTGCGTCTCGCCGTGGACCTCATCGAGACGGCGTACATCATCCAGGCGCAGAGTCGGATCGAGGCTCGTGCCGATCTCCTGAAGGCGACGCGACATCGCGGCCGGATCGGGCCCGGCATGCAGGGCCAGATGGATTGGGCTGGCAGGTCCACGCGCACCAGGCAGCGCCGGAACATACATTCGTCCCTGGGACGTGTTCGCGGGACGGTCGGGAACGATCCCGACGATCTCGTACCAGGGGCCGGCCTCCGATCCTGGGGCAGGAACCGGCCTGACCCGGCGGCCGAGGGCATTGTCGTCGCCGACCACCTGTCGCACGAACGTCTGGTCCACGATCGCCGTTGCCGCCGCGCCGAAATCCCTGCCGTCGAACGTGCGGCCCGCCAGGGCCGAGACGTCGAATACCGCGAAGAAGGCCCGGTCGACCTGATTCGCTCTGACGTAACGCCTGACGCGTCGGCCGCCGGCGGCCCCCTCGTCCATCTCGACGAACGTCAGAGGCTCCGCGCCGGGCAATGCCGCGGCGAACGTCACTGCAGATACGCCGGGCTCCGCTTCGATCTGGCGAATGACCTCGGCCTGGAGGCTTCGGACGCGAGAGGCGAACGCAGGCAGGTCCGCCTCCGCGGCCGGCACGCTCTGGGAATCGACTGCGAGCCGCGCGGTAAGGAATTCCCTTGCGGCAAATCCGGGTCCAAGGACGGCGGGCCGCAGGTGCCCCCACGCCAACTCCATCGTGGACGGCAGCCCCGCCAGAGCCAGGCCAACCTGCGCGACGATCAAGGCGGTCCACGTCGCGCCGAGCGGTATTCCCGTCCGGCTGCCCAACGAGCGGAGTGCGGTGGGCAGGACTCGGCCGGTGGCCTGCAGCGCAGGTACCAGGCCGGCGATCAGCGCGGCCAGCACGGTGAGGCCGGCGACGAAGAGGGCGGCGCGCCACGAGAAGTCGAAGTCCACCCAGAACGGGAGCGAGCCGTCCAGCTCCGGGAACCGCCTGATGATCTCCCCTATCTGGGTGAGGATCGGGCGTGTAAGGGCGAGCGCCATGGCTCCCGCCGCCGAGGAGAGCACGAGCACCTCCACGCACAGTTGCACCACGATGCGACCGCGGCTCGCGCCGAGCGCGAAGCGCGCGGCGAACTCCTCCTGGCGCGTGACCGTTCGTGCGTAGATGAGGATGGCGATGTTCAGGCATGGTGGCACGAGGAGCAGGGTGACGAGAAGCAGGATGATCCGCTGCTGCCACGCCAGCTCCCCGCGCTCGACATCATCGGTAAACGCAAACGTATAAGGCACGACGCGTGGGCGGCGCGCGTCGCCGCTCGTCGGCCCGGTCGCTGGCGGCAGCAGCCCTATGGTCGTCAGCTCCGCCTGGGCGCCGTCCAGCGAGACGCCGGGCGCGAGCCGGGCGAACACGACGCCTTCGGGCGCGGGCTTCAGCGAGCCAGAGGGATCCGATCGGAGCGGGATCCAGTAGCGGTGGTTCACCGGGAACGCGAAGCCCTCGGGCATCACGCCGACCACGGTGTGGAGGATCTCGCCGAGCCGCACCGTTTGGCCGATGACCGCACGATCGGACGCGAACCGTGACTGCCACACGTCGTACCCGATCACCACCACAGGCGCCGCAGCGACGTGCTCGTCGGCCTCGGCGATCCACCGCCCCAAGAGCGGCGGGACGCGCGCCAGCCGGAAGCCCGAGGCGGTGATCTCGGCGACGCGCACCCACTCGGCCGGGCGGCTCTCGACCATCAGTCGGCGCTCGATGGTCTGAAACCCGCCGAGATCCTCCACCGACTGCAGCGTCGCGCCCCACCGCTCGAGATCGCGCCGGGACATATCACGCCGGCGATGCGCCTCCGCGTCCCAGCTCTGAAGGGCGACCACGCGCTCGCCCTCATCAAGCGGCGGCGCGGTGCGCCCCATGAATTCGTCGAGAAAGACGAAGACGACCGCGGCGATGGTGATCACGATCGTCATCGCCAGCCCCCCGGCGAGCGTGAGGCCCCAGGATCGACGCAACATGCGGAGCCCGAGCTTGGCGTCGAGCGCGAAGCCGTCGAGCCACGGCAGGCCCCACGCCGCGCGCCACGACTCGCGCAGCTGCGTGATGCCGCCCAATTGCACGCGGGCGGCCCGGCGCGCCTCCTCGACGGTGAGCCCCCGGCGTAGGCCGTCTTCTTCCGCCATCTGGAGGTGGGCAGCCATTTCCTGGTCGAAGTCCGACTCGAGGTCGCCCGGGCGGAGGAATCCGCGAATGCGGGCTGCGATCGTATGGAAGAACGCCAGCACGATTCAGCTCCCAGTCTGCGGGTGCAACACCCGGCCCATCACGCCAGCGACGCGCTCCCAATTCGCGGTCTCGGCCTGCAGCTGTTTCCGACCGGCCTTCGTCAGGGCGTAGAACTTGGCCTTGCGGTTGTTGTCGGACACGCCCCACTCTGCCTTGATCCACTTCTTCTGAACCAGGCGGACCAGGCACAGGTAGACGGTCCCCTGGTTCACGATCAAGGCGCGTTCCCCGACCTGCTCGATGCGACGAGCGATACCGTAGCCGTGCAGCGGCCCGAGGTGCTCCAACGTTTTGAGGACCATCAGGTCGAGGGTGCCTTGAAGAATGGACGACTGAGCATCCGACATGCCGATCACCTCTGGGATGTACAGAGGAGTATCGCAGTCGTCATGTGGGATGTCAAGAGGAGAGGGGCTCTCACTAGTGCGCTTCGGCTACCGACGCGCTAGACTCCCGCCGTGTCTCCTTCCGATAGACAGTCGCGGCTCTGGTTGGCAGGCAGTGGGCTGAAGAGAGCAATCCGCTTCGCCACCTACGACTGGACGCGCGAATTGCCATTGTCGCTGCGCGTGATCACGATGATCGGTATGGGCATTCAGGGCTACGCCATCTGGGCCGCCCTCTCCCGGTCTCTCATTTGGCCGATCATGTGGCCATCGGGTGTGATCCTCTACGCGACGATTCTGCTGATCTACTACATCGGCTTCTGCATGCAGAACGCCACCCTCGCCTCTGAACTGATCCGCAAGACGCAGCTCGAGTCCGAGCAGTTCGCGGCTCAGAAGATTCAGAAGACCTTGCAACCAACCACGATAGACGAGATCCCGGGTTACGAAGTCGACGCGTTCTACAAGCCGCTGCGTGCCGTGGGCGGCGACTACTTCGATGTCGTCGACCTGCCGGGCCATCGTACGCTCTTCGTGGTGGCCGACGTGTCCGGCAAGGGCATGGCGGCGGCGCTGTTGGCCGCCAACATTCAGGCGCTGGTGCGGAGCCTGTCGACGATAGCACCGGACGTGGCGGCGCTGGCGTCGCAGATCAACCGGCATCTGTTCCGGTACACGCCCGGCAACCGATTTGCCACCGCAGCCTTCATCGTGCTCGACAGGGATTCGGGTGAGCTGGTTTACGTCAACGCTGGCCATAATCCTCCGATCGTGTGGCGTGCGGGGCAGACGAATTTCCTCGAGGCAACAGGAACGGCCCTGGGCTGGTTCGACGACACGACCTACGACGTCGGTCGGATGACCATTCCGCCCGACGGTGGACTTCTGATCTACACCGACGGACTGCCGGATTCGATTCCGGGCAACAGTCCGGAGGACAGTCTGTACCGGGCCCTCGACCACGATCTGGCTCGCACGATGTCCAACCTCAAGGCGCTGGTGGATCCCCGATTCAACGAGGACGATGTCACCGTGTTGCTGGTGAAGCGAACGGCGGCAGCAGGCGTTCGGCTCACAGCCGGTCCGCCGTGAGATGCTCGCGGCCGATTGAGGCAGGGCCTGAAGATTTGGTGGACCAGATTTTTCCCAGATGGAACCGGGTGGCGCATTGGCTCAGGGAGGCGGAGCGCTTTTCGACGGCGGCGTAAGTCAGATTCTCAGTCTCGTGTTAATGCTCTGTTAAGTGGCGTCGCGGTTCTCGGGGTGCAGCGCCACTCGTTTTCGCGATGGCGGGAACGCCATGCCGTCCCCGGCATTCACCGCGGCGCTCTTCCAACGCACAGCGCTGCGGAGAGACGGCTCAAGCGCGCCGTCTCTCCGACGCCCACATCGACGCCGATGTCGACTATTGCAACCGCGTCGCTGTTCGGGTGCCGCAGGTTTGGAAGAGCACATTGCCGGCGGCGTCGACCACCTCTGCGGTCGTGGAGCTGGTGAACGCCGTACCGGCGGCATTGAGCCGGATCGTTGCCGAGACCCTGAGCAGCGTCCCGTCTGGCGTGCCGTCCGGCGCGCCGAACGGAGTGTAGTTGAAGAACTGGTATTGGGCCGTGTACTTCCGGCCGCCGGCGTGCCGCCAGGCGCCCATGCCGATTTGGTCCGACTGCGTGACGGCGCCAAACCCGACGTAGCCTCCCCCGCGAACATAAATCTCCATCGATGGGAAAGTCGCGATCACGGCTTGCGTTTGACAGTCCGTGATGGTCACGATGGGTAGCCAGACACCTTCGATCGCGCGGGCCTGCGTTTTGGCCCCGTTATCCCCCGATCGTTCATTAGCCCGCGCGACGTTTCCCGCTCCGAGCAGGGCCACCGCCACGATCACACCAGCTGCACGTGCCACGATCTGTCTTGTCTCCATGTCGTCCTCCAGGACTTCTGGGAATTCCGGGGCGGATGGTCCGCCGTCCAGGACCGGAGGATCATTCGGCGTCGGTTGCGAGGTCTTTAGAGTCCCTTTGAATTCGCCTTTGATTCCAATTTGATCCTTGATTCATGGGAGATTCGCCCGGTTCGGGACCACTAGTTACGGTCGACCCGTGCTAACCTTCGGCCGCGACGCGTGCATTGACTGGAGCGCACCCGTGGGTCATCCGGCCAGCAGCCAATTCGGACCTTTTCTGATCGATGTCGGCGAACGGATCCTGCGGCGCGACGGCGAACCCGTTCCGCTCACACCCAAGGCGTTCGATGTGCTCGCGGCCTTGCTCGAGAAACCTGGGCAGCTGATCACCAAGGACGAGTTGCTTCGGAAAGTCTGGCCGGAGACTTTCGTCGAGGAATCGAACCTGGCCTACAACATCTTTGCGCTTCGGAAAGCGCTTGGTGATACGGCCGACAACAGCCGCTACATCGAAACCGTCCCGAAGAAAGGCTACCGGTTCAAGGCGAGCGTCAGCCCGGCGAGCCCGCCCCGAAGCGCGCATCCGGCATCCGAGTTCGGTGCAGAACCCGGTCGTACCCCGTTCACTGGCGAGACCCGTGATGGCGAGGTCACGATCCTGCCATTCCGCAAGGGACCGGCCCAGTCTCAGGTCGCGTTGGAGTGGCAAGCCGAGCCATATAGTCCTGCTGTCGAACTCGCCTGCGGTGCCCGACGCCGGTCCACGACGGCGCTTCGCCTTCCGCCGGCCTTGGGTGTGGTTGGCCGCCGCGGCCGTTCTGGTCGCTGCAGGACTCTACGTCGTCCAGTCGGTCCAGTCGAGGTGGAATTCCCGCGACGCCACGCCGCCACGTGCGATCCCTCTGACGGCTCTGCCGGGAGTCGTTCGGTCCCCCTCGTTATCCCCGGACGGCACCTACGTCGTGTTCAGCTGGAACGGCCCCAGGAAAGACAACCCGGATTTGTACGTCCAGCAGATCGGCGTCACGGCTCCTCCTCCACCGGCTGACCACTGACCCAGCCAACGACTACAGCCCGAGTTGGTCACCTGACGGGCGCACGATCGCATTTCTTCGTCGCGGGCCTGCCGGAGGCAGGAGCGAGATGTGGCGGATTGCGCCGCTCGGAGGGCCCGAACGCAAAGTGGCAGAGATTCAGCCCCGGCTGGCCTCGTTTCGACCAGCCTCGCTCGCCTGGTGCCCGGATTCCACGTGCCTGCTCGTCACCGATACGCTTGGCGCTGACAAACCAGACGCACTGTTTCGGATTGCTCTGGAAACGGGTGAGAAGCGACAGCTGACCCATCCGCAGGGACCGCGTCAGAGATGCCGATCCAGCCATCTCACCTGACGGGGCCGTGCTGGTCTTTCGCAGGGACGCCACGCCACTGAGCGGTGAGTTCTACCGGCT
Source organism: uncultured Acidobacteriota bacterium (assembly GCA_963773005.1). Lineage (GTDB taxonomy): Bacteria > Acidobacteriota > Vicinamibacteria > Vicinamibacterales > 2-12-FULL-66-21 > DATBJJ01. The sequence continues at coordinate 647,472 of CAVYZR010000001.1, read as the reverse complement.
CGCGTTGAAGGACACGAACGATTCCGAAGGCGATCCGTGCGCCTGACGTCGACCCTCTACGCAGGCAAGCCCGTGTGGATCCCCGACAGCCGTGAAATTCTGTTCTCGGCCCGAGGCGGGCTGTGGAGGCTGGATACCTCGACGGGCGGCACGCCAAGCCGGCTGCCATTCGTCGGTCAGGACGGTAACACGCCCGTCGTGTCGCGAGTGCCGGGAGGAGGGCGGCGGCTCGTCTACGCGCGGAGCTTCGCCGACTCGAACGTGTGGCGCGTCGACACGGCGCGGCCCGGGGCTCCAGCCGCCTCGCCGCCAGTTGCCGCGATCGCGTCAACGCGAGGTGACCTGACTCCCAACCTGACACCCGATGGCCGCCGGGTTGTCTTCCTGTCGGACCGTTCTGGCGAATCCGAATTCTGGGTTGCCGATCCCGGACGGGTCGAACGCGTTCCAGCTGACGTCGATGGCGATCCTTCCCGGATACCCGAAGTGGTCGCCCGACCAGACGATGATTGCGTTCCACGGCGATCCGGACGGGCGGCCCGACGTGCTGGTTGTGCCGGCCCGTGGTGGCCAGCCGCGAAACATCACCAAAGGCACGCCTGGCGGCGCCTATCCAAGCTTCTCTCGCGACGGCCAATGGATCTACTTTGCGGCAGGTCTCGAACGTGGAGAGTCGCGCATCTGGAAGATGCCGGTCAGCCGGCGGCGCACCAGTCCAGGTGACAAACAACGCCGGTGCCATCGCCATCGAATCGTACGGCGGTGACCTCTTCTACGTCGACAACGTCAAACGGGCCAGGTTCGGTGTGGCGCTTGCCGCAGGGCGGTGTTCCAGCCGTCAAGGTCGTCGAAGGCGTGGTGCTCGGCAATTTCGACGTCGTTGAAGAGGGCCTCTACTATATCGATCGCGTGTCGGGTGAGGCGGGGTCCTTCAGCGACAGGCCCGATGGCGAGACACGGCTGCGATACTTCGATTTCGCCACGTCGCGATCGACGACGGTGGCCAGCGAATCTAGGCACGATAGGGCTCGGCCTGAGCGCGACCCGCGACGGTCGGACCGTATTCTTCTCGCGTGTCGACTCGTCGACCGACGAGTTGATCCTCGTCGATAACTTCCGGTGAGACGCCAGCGCCGTCGTTTCCAGTCTAGCGTCGTCGAGGGAGAGGAGCGCGATTTACTACTGGTCCGGTTCAGGGAGACCGCTGCCAACCGTCAGGTTCGATCGATGAAGTGGGTTGACGATTTCAGTCGTGTAGAATCAACGACTTGGAGATGGTGGACCAGAATAGCGCCAGTTGGGACCGCTGACGCGTTGGTTGGGGCTGGTCGAGCGGCTCGGCTCCGCGGCCTAGTTCGAATCCCTAACACCCAGCCAATCCCCATCTGAGGTTTGAAGTCGTTCCCCTGCGGTAAGTTGCCGGGTTCGATTTTCACACAGCTCCTTGCAGGTCGACACTGACCGGCAGCGGAGCGCAGGTCAACCCCTGCGTTCTCAACGCGTTGCCTCGAATCTGCAAAGTTCGAATCCCAGGCAGGTTGTCCCCGGTAGCAGTGACGCAGGCAACCCTTACAGGCCGACCTTCCTGAGCCGCGCCAGCAGACTGGGCTTTTTCGCGTGCGTCTGTCGCAGCGCGGCGATGCGACGCGCGAACGCTGCGCCGCGTGCTGTCCGTCCGCTCACATCGCGCAGGTCCACGAGGAGTTCCACCGCCGCAGCGTAGTCGGGCGGACGCTTCGTCCCAACCAGCGCGTCGACCCGCTGCCACGCCTGGTGTTCTCGTTTCGCCAAGCCCGTCAGATAGCGATCGCGCGCTACTTGCTGCTCGCGTTCACGCCGCGCGCGTTCGCGGATCTCGCGTTGCCGGGCGGCGTAACGTCTCGCTTCAGCAATCGACTCCGCGCGTGCCCGCAATGCGCCAGCCGTTCGCAACGGGCCAGACAGTTGTTGTGGCACATGCCGTCGAGACCGACGCATGATCTCGGCGCCCACGCTCCCGTCGCCACGTGCCACGCGGGCGAGCAGCGCCACGTGCTCATCGGTGTCGAGAGCCGCAATCCACCGCTCGACCCGCTGCGCCGAGGGCACCGCCGACGCCCTCGACGCACCTTCCGCCGCCGCGGCAATCAGATCACGATCGATGCCCATGATGTCGACGAAGCTATCGAGCGTCGGGGAGAGACGACCGAGACCGTCCGGACGGCCGGGCTCGACGGCGTCGTCATCGATCTCGCCGCACTGGAGATCCAGCAGCCATGCCAGATAGAGAGCCCGCTCGTCGCCGCTCGCGATGTCGGCCCGAAGAGCGATCAACGACGACAACCAGCTGCTGCCGTCGTCTGCAGTATCGAAGCTCTCCCCGTCACTCTCGAGCGAGATGGCGACGATGACACTACGGTCTGTGGAGCGAATCTCGACCGTGTGGCCCGCCGCGTAGCGGCGCAACGCCTTCGTGTCCACCGCGCCTTTCGGATAGCGGAACGCGACCTCGAGGAATAACCAGTTGGCGAAGTAGAGCGAGGCGTCGAAGTACTTCACCAGGAGATCGCGTGGGTTCGCCTTCAGGTCGCCGTATTCGTAGTGGTTGCTGAACGACGTGCGCGAGATCGCCGCTCGCGTCGAGATGGCCCGCAGCTCACGCATCTGCCGGTCAGTCAGCGGACGGTCGATGGCTCGAAACTCGTAGTACTGATACTCGCTCATCAGCTCGAGGTTCCCCTACCACCGTCCTCTGGCCCATCGGCGATACGCCTCGATCCATTCCCATCCGGCTGGTGGTGGATCCGGCAATGGAAGCTCGAGAATCGGTATGGCCTGTCGCTCGCGCCCGCGGTAACAGATCACGACGAGCTCGCCTTCCGCGGTCACATCGACCTTCTTCGCGGTGACTGGCGCTCCCAGCACGACGGTCTCGAACGGAAGCGCGAGGTGTTGCTCGATGGTCGCGTGGAATCCGACGGCTTGCTCGGCTTCGGTGTACGCATCGACGATGGCTTCCTCGATCATGGCATCGAGACGTGCTGTCGGGATCCGGGGAGGCGCGGACGCCTTCCGTGCCTGGTGGTTCCGGTTGTCATGCCTCGTCACGTCCCTTCCTTCCTGCTCAGCACGCACCGCGCCGAGCTCTGAAGAGCTCGGAAGCACCGTCGCTTCAGAGTCTATTTCAGCGCGTATCGACCTGCTGGCTCAGGTGTAGCGGCCGGAGGGCAAGCCCTTCGAGTGAAGCAGGATATGTGTTCAGGGAACGGACAGCGAACGAAGCCGAACTTCAAGGAGCGAGCGTCGCGCCTGACTGGCCGGATCCGGGAGGAGGAAGCCAGCAAGCGCCTCGTTGAAGTCCCGATTGTCGAGCAGCGCCCGGATCTCGGCGCCGATGTATGCGCGCACGTCGTCCGACGCGGCGGCGACATCACCGACGATCTCAGGACGGCCATCGACGACGGCGATGATGTCCTCGAGGTCATGGCTCGCGACGATGTCATCGCCACCGCGTCCGTGAAACGCCTCCAGCTTGGTGGCGATGAACAGAGCCGGCGTGACGACTCGTACGTCGTGTCCGGCGATGTGGAACGTCTGGGCCGTTTCGATCGCGGTCGGATACCACCGGTTGCTGAAGCCGAGCACAGTGGCGTCCGTCGGCATGACGTCGACGATGAGATCGTCGCGTCGCCACCGGCAGAGTGGCGCGCCGGGCGTGGTGTCCTCGGCGAGTCCCAGCGTGCGCAGCCGTTCCGAGAGAGCGGTGTACTTCGCGTAGGAGGTCACGTCGACGATCGCGTCGACATCCTTCGTCGGGCGGATGCCGCCCGCCGCTGGGTCGGTGATGAACAAGCCCGTCGTGCATCCGCCGACGAAGACGAGCTCGTCGAGCACCGGTGCGAGCAGGCGAACGACCGACTCGAAGAGCGCGCGATTCGGATCAGCCACGGAGGAGTCTCCGAAGCCGGGCGCTCAGCTCCTTCTCCGCCAGTTGCCGCTCGCGCACGCGTCCGTCGCGCAGCGCGTCGATCAACGCCAGCAAGCTCGTGGAGCACGGGGTCCTTCCGGGCGGCCTTCGGGACGGCCTTGTGTAGTGGCTCGAGCGTCACGCCGCGTACCTCGCCTTCCGCATCGGGCCACACCGGCGGGAGGTCGCCGTTCTCCGCGATCTGGTCGCTCAGCGGAGGAGCCGCGTGCGCCGTCGGCATGCCGCGCGTGGTCTTCACCGCGTTGCACTGGAAACGTGTACTTGACGCCATGGATCAGGAACTCTTCGACTGCCTTCAAGAGTGGTCTGCCCGTCTGCGCATCGATCAGGCGCGAGCGCTCGAGGCGCTTGAGGGACGCATGCACCTGGGACGGGCTCAACACTAGGTCGCCGGCCACCTGGGCAATCGGCGGACGCCCGCCGCCGTAGCTCACCAGCTTGGCGAGCACGACCACGTCCTGAGACAGAAGGCCTTGAGTCATTCTATATTCTAGAATCTAGAATATAGAATGACAAGAGGCCGTTTCGGGTACCGTGGTCGCCGAGCGGCCCAAAGATCTGTCCGATATTTGTATACAGACTTCGGACCGGCGGGCACGCCGGAGGGGTCCGACGCGACTGCCTATCAAGGGCAGAGCGTGGCTTCAGGCCGCAGTGATCAGGAAGTTGCGAATTCCGTCCCTAACACCCAGCCAGCTCTTCCGCGTCTCCGCAAGTTGCAGATTCAGAAATACTTGAGCGGTTGTGCGGGTTCGAATCCCACGCTGTCTCGGCGAAAGGCCGGCTCTCGCCAGATTTTCGAGCGGGGTAAAAGGACGCCCTAACCAAGAGCGGTCAGCGTTCGCGGAGCAGCGCGCGCCAGTTCACAATCAGCTGGATCGGGGGGACGGCAGGATCGTTGGCGCGAACCGCAGCGAGAAACCGGCGCCCATCGACGGCGGCGGTGTACGCGTTCGCCGTCGGCGTGAGCAGCGGCGTCGTTTCAACGAATGCGGCGGCGTCGAAGAGCTCGCGCGCCGTGCCTAGCGCGATCTCGCTGTCCGTACCGGTGAACGACCGGATCGTCAGCCACTTGCGCTCGGACAGGTACGCGAGCTCACGGCCGCGGTCGGTCCACTGCGGTGACGTCCCCCCGTTGATCGAGACCTGTCTCTTCACCTGCCCTGACGGAAAGCTCGCGACCCACACCTCATCGCGGCCCGATTCGTCCGTGACATAGGCGAGCCAGCGATCGTCAGGGGACACGACCGCTTGATACTCGTTGGCCGCGGTGTTCATCGACAGCGGCTCGGCTCGACCGTCCTGCAGGTAATCGATGTAGAGGTCATCGCGTGTGGCCGGATCGATGCGCACGGTCACGATCCGTGGCCCATTGTCGCTCCAGCTCGACGCAAATGCCGGGAGGCGTGAGCCGCCGAGCTCTACGTCGCCGGTTGGTCGCTGCAGGTTTTTGATCAGGAGTCTGGGCGGCACTGTGGTCGTCGAGGTGAACACGAGACGGGCGCCGTCCGCCGACCATCGTGGTGCGAAGGCGAGCCCATCGAATGTCAGCTGTCTCTCCGTGGATCCAATGAGATCCCGGATCCACACGTCCGCCCCGCCAGTAACCTTGCGTCGTGAGACGGCCAGCCGCTTGGCGTCGGGTGCCAGCGCGATGCCAGCGTACCGCGCGGGCGTCTCCACAACGGGCACCGACGCGCCGGTCTCCGTGAACCACCTCAGCGTAGCCGGCGTGCCACCAGGGTACGGCCACACGGCGAGCGGACCGGCGGCCGACACCGAGAACGGCATGCGGCCCAACTGCGTGACCGGAATGCCCGCGAGCAGCTCGATTGGTTCACCGACGAATTCGAGCGTGGCTTCATCGAACGCACGAGCGAACAGCTTCGAGTCCTTCCCGAAGAATAGATGCCCGCGCGTGTACACGAGCGACGACGGGTTGAGCGGCACCTTCATCAAGACACGGGATGGTTCACCGGTGAGCGAGCCGAGGCGAATCTCGCTGGTAATCGCGGCCGCATAGAGAAAGTGACGTCCGTCACCGATGAATTGCGGCCAAAAGTGGCTGCCCTCGTCCATCGTCACCGGAACCACGGCACCACCCTCGGCCGAGACCCGCGAGAGTCCGCCTGGGCCGCCCGTGAAGAGGATGACGCCGTCGGCGTTCCAGGTTGCCCCGGCCATCGTCGAGACACGCGTCGCGATGGTCTGGACGCGACGATCCGACACGCGCACCTTGAGGAGTCGGTGGCGACTGAAGAAGCCGACCCACGCGCCGTCGGGCGACCAGAAGGGAGTGTTGGCGTCCTCGGTGCCCGCGATTTCGACGGCTCCTCTGGGGGTCGCACCGAGCGTTCGAATCCACAGTCGCTTGATGTCGTCACGCCCGACTGCGACGTACGCAAGGCTGCGCCCGTCTGGAGCGAGTGCGAATGGCACATCGAAGCCGGAGGCATACGACGTATCGCGCTCCGGCCACAAGTCAAAGCGAAGATCGGGTGCCGGTGATTCGGCGACCTGTGCCGGCTCGGTACGCGCGAATGCGTAGAGGATCAGCGCGGTGACCAGCGCCACAGCCCATACGGCGCGCTCTATCCAAGACCGCATCCGTAACGGGCGATCGGTAACAGCGGGATCCATCATCGTCGCCGTAGCGAGGGACTGCAGCTCGAAGAGCAGATCGTTCGCCGTCTGCCAGCGCTCATCAGGCGCCTTCGCCAGACAACGCGACAGCGTTCGCGCCAGCGGTTCGGGAATGGCCGGAACGAGATCGCGCAGCGGCAGCGGCTCGTCCTGGCGGACGCTGGCGACAAGCGCTGCCGGCGTGTCCCCATGAAACGCACGCCGGCCGGTAATCATTTCGTACGCGACTGCCCCGAACGAAAAGATATCCGTCCGCGCATCCACGTGGTGGCCGGCGAGTTGCTCGGGCGAGCCATACGGAGGCGTGGCCATGACCGGCAGCGGATCGCTGCCCCCCAGGCGCGTGGCAATCCCGAAGTCGAGCACCTTGACGCCGACCGCCGTGAGCATCACATTGGCAGGCTTGATGTCCCGATGAATGATGCCGCGGCGATGTGACTTGTCCAACGCATCGACAATCTGTATGCAGTACTCGATCGCTTTCCCTAGCGGGAGCGCGCCGCGCGTCAGACGCTGTTGCAGCGTCTCGCCTTCGAGGTACTCCATAACGATGTAGTCGACGTCGTCCTCGCGGCCGATGTCGTGGATGGTGCAGATGTGCGGATGATTGAGGCTCGAGACGATTTCCGCTTCGCGTGTGAGCTCGTGGCGCTCCGGACCGGCATGACAGTCGTGCAGCAGGATCTTGATAGCCACAGTCCGGTTGAGGCGCGTGTCGGTCGCGCGGTAGACCTCTCCCATTCCGCCCGCGGCCAGCAATGCCTGCACCGCGTACGGTCCAAACATTTGTCCGCGATAGCGGCCCGGCACTGAAGGCTGTTCGTCGAATCGCCTGGTCAGGGCCGCGCGAAGCTCCCGGCCCGGTTGAGCGTCCAGAATTGCTGGTGCGTCCAGGCCATGCGCGATCAGCGACTCCACCTCCGTTCGCAGCGTCTCGTCGCCCTGGCACGCGGCCGCGAGAAAGGCGTCGCGCTCGCTCGGACTCCGTTCGAGCGTCGCGTGATACAGGCGCTCGATCGTCTGCCACCGGTCAGGCGTCATCGGTGCCCCGCAGCTCTCGCGCGAGCCATGCCCTGGCGAGATCCCAGTCGCGGGTGACCGTGATGGGCGACACGCGCAGCACGCTAGCGGTTTCGGCGATGGTGAGGCCTCCGAAGAATCGCAGTTCCACGACCCGGCTCTTGCGCTCGTCGAACGCCGCAAGCGCGGTCAAGGCGTCGTCGAGGGCAATCAGCTCGGCGTCCGTTGTACGCGGGATCTCCGGCGCGTCGTCGAGCGAAATCCACACCGCATCGCCGCCGCGTTTCAGCTTCTTTCGGGCCCGCGCCACGTCGACGAGGATGCGCCGCATCAAGCGGGCCGACACCGCGAAGAAGTGGGCCCGGCTCTGCCAGCGCACCCGGCCGCCGTCGATCAGCCGCACGAACGCCTCGTTCACGAGCGCCGTCGTCTGCAGCGGATGGCCGGCAGGTTCCCCGGCCATGTAGTGATGAGCCAGTTGCTGCAGTTCGTGGTCCACGAGCGGGATCAGCTGCTCCAGCGCACCGGCATCGCCGTCGCTCCAGGCGACGAGGAGATCAGTGATCTGTGAGGTATCGCCGGTCGTCATTCGAGCGAGGTCATTGTGCCACGCACCACGGACCGTGGCGGACTGAAACCGAGATGATGCAATCCGAGCTCGAACGACGCTTGTACCTGTGTGCGGAGGTGTTGAGGATGAAACGGCTAGTGCTCATCCCGGTGCTGCTCGTCGTCACGGCGGTCTGGAGCAATGGACAAAGCGCCGCGGCGGACGAGGAGCGGGCGATCAGGCAAACGCTCGCGACGTTCTACGAGGGGTGGAATACCCACGATGCTGACATGATGGTGTCCGCGTACGCTGATGACATCGACCACATCGATGTCTTCGGAGAGTGGCAAATGGGCAAGGCCCGCATGAGCGACGAGCTTGCGACGATCCACAAGGGTCCATTGCGCAACAGCGCGAAGCGGCATGTCGTCGAGAAGATCCGATGGTTGTCCGCCGAGATCGCGGTGGTTCAGGTCTCATCGGTCGACCCGAAGGACGCAGGCGCCGGTCTACACCCGACGTCCGACGAGCGCCTTCGCGTCATCACGCGCGGCAATCTCGGGACCTACGTCATGCAGAAGCAGAACGGCAGATGGGTGGCGGTCAGCTTCACCAACGTTGCCCCGCATCCAAAGCCGTGGAAGTGATCCCGGTTGTGTCAATGCCGCCCAATGCGACGTTCGACGCACTGACGCAGTGAGATCAGCCGCATCCACGCACCGGGACTCGAGCTCCGACATCGCGCGAAGCTCACCACGGCCAGTCGTTCGCACCGTTTCGCTCAGAATAGGCGCTCCGTGGCGGACCGCGTTCAGTCGGTGCACCAGAAAGGAACCCACACGATGCGTCGCCTCTTCCTCATCACGGGCGTCGTTGCCCTCGTTGCCGTCGTCTGCGTCAAAGCGCAGGTTCGACGAGATGGTCCCACTGGTCCACGCGACGAAGAGCAGGCGATCCGAGACTTCCTGGCGCAATTTTACGAAGGCTGGAACGCGCACGATGTTGACAAGATGGTTTCCATTTACGCCGAAGACATCGACCACATCAACGTGTTCGGGCAGTGGCACAAGGGAAAGGCTGACATCCGCAAGGACCTGACGATGGTTCACACAGGCCCGGGCCGCAACAGTCAAAGAAAGCCCGTCGTTGAAAAGATCAGGTTACTGAGACCGGACGTTGCGGTGGTGCAAGTATCCACCACTCAGGTTTCAGCGTTGAGCCAGGCCGGACCGACTCTGGGGACGGTACGTTCTCGAGAAGCGGAACGGTGCATGGGTAGCCGTCAGCTTCACCAACGTTGAACCGCATACCCCGCCGTCTAAATAGGTTCCAAATTCGGTCGAAGGCCATCCTCTGTCAAGCAGGGGAAAGGCGGACATCGCGACCATCCGCCCGGAAGGATTCGGAGTCTCCGTCTCCTTACGCACGGCGAATCGAGTTTCGGATTCCCGAGAGTTTCGCCTTGGGATGCTGCCGAGGTGGAGATCCTTTTCTGGTTCTGCGTGAAGAGGAAGAGGTCATCTTCGAGGGGAAGAGCTGGCCGAATCTCTTGAACTCGTGGCTCAAGCTCGTTCCAGCCTCCGGACGTTTCAAGGCTGTCGACGGCCAAGTCGTCGTCTTGCAAGACATGACCGCAAGAGACTACGTCGAGAGCGATCCGCTCGATCTCGACCACCTTTCGACGAGCGCGCGAGGCGTGACGGTCTTCTGTCCGAAATTTGTATACAAATTTCGGACAGCGTACTCGTCATCGCCGGAGCCGAAATACGGATACGTATCGACTTGCGGCGCTATGAACGTCATGCGGCCGTGAGGAGCCAGTTGCGAATTCCGTCCCTAACTCCCAGCCAATTCCGGCGCGCGACACCAACTCTCTGCAGATCAATGCCTTGTCCGTTCTGACCCTGATCACTTCGTCCAGACCGGCAGACATGTCGAACAGCCACGCTTCGTAACTACGTGCGCCATCGAGACGTTGGCGCGACTAACGCAGTTCGAATCCCAGACTGTTGTTCCGCGAGGCAGGGCTCAGCCGCTGAACCGCGCGAGGAAGTCCGCGACCGCGTACCACAATGGCGTCGTGCTGAGCGGTATGCGCAGAACCTGGACGGCGAGCACGATCGCGCCGCCAATGAGGTACGCTGGGTGCGGGCGTCCGCGCGTGCGCATGTCGTAGATCACGCCTGCGAGAATCAACGCGTCAGCGACCAGCGCCGGCGCTAGCACGCTCTCGACCGTTCTGGGCGGCCCGAGGCCCGGTCGAAGGCCAGGGCCGATCCCCACACTCACGGCGAAGAACAGCCGCGCAATCGCGGGAGGAAGCATCGAGACGGTCGCGAGCAGCATCAACCGCTTGTGGATCTCGGGCCGTGACACGTAAAGGATGGCGATGAAGACGAACCCGCCGAACAGAGTAATCATCGAGATCGACGCGATGTGGAATGCGCGCGCGGCATCGCCGTAACCCGCCGCCAACCTCGTCGCCAATACGCCATTCGCGACGGCGAACCCGACAAACACCATGGCGGTCGCGAGCGAGATGCCAAGCAGTCCCCACGCGCGATGACGGCCGACGCGGCCTCGCGCCGCCAACGTCGTTTGCAGGAGCAGATAGAGCGGCCAGGCGGAGAACAGGGCGGCGTGGAGATGCAGGAGCGGCGTGCCGATGAACGTCACCGGCGCCAGCTGCAGCCAATAGGTCGGGGCAAATCCCACGAAGGCAACGACGAGGCAGGTCGCGGCCATGTATACGTAGAACGAGCGTTTCTCGCGCCGGTTGCTTGGCGGTCATGGAATCAGTCACGGCATCCTCGATGGCTGAGTGGCGGCACGCATGGCTGCAGGCTGAGCGTTGTCGGTGACGCGGTGCCGGCGATCGGCCCCGTCCACACCGTCGAGCAGAGCACGGCACAGGCGGCGAGCAGCAATGATGGTGTTTTCACGGCGTGACACTCCATGGACGACGTTGTGCGGACCGGGCACTAGGTCCCGAATCAGAAATACGTCGCCATTTTTCGGGCGGGGCATCCCCGATGGCGGCGTTGCTCCTCCCTTGAATATGTTGAATATTCGCGGTCGTCGCGCCTTGCCCTCGGGGCGCCGCGCTCCGAAAAATTTGGCAACGTATTTCTGATTCGGGACACTAGAAGCTGTCTCATAAACCTGACGCTCGCTCCAAGATGCGAGCGAGCAGTGCGAGCGAGCCACGCGAGCGGAGCGCGCCGTCGAAGCGGCGCGCGAGAGCGCGTGCAGGGGAGTCCGAGGGGCGAAGCCCCTCGGATTGAGACTGGACGGCGCTGCTATGTGACGCGTAAACGGGGGAGAAACTGCGTCATGGTTCCTGTTACGCTACGAGCTGAGTGTCCTGTAACTGTAGAAGCTGAAACAAATGGCGCGGCCCGCTCGTACTCCTTTACAAGGAGGCGAGCATGCGAAAGGGACGCCCCAAGATTGCGCTGATCTTGACCGAGGACGAACGGCGACGATTGGATTCGCTGGCGCATCGATCGCGCACGGCGCCCCACGTCGCCCGGCGCGCGCGAATCATTCTGGCGTGCGCCGACGGGAGCGACAGCAAGGGGGTCGCGCGCCGATTGCACGTCACGCCCGGGACCGTCGGCAAGTGGCGCAGTCGATTTATCACGGGTCGCTTGGACGGGCTGTACGATGAGCCGCGGCCCGGCGCCAAACGCACGATCACGGACGACCAGGTGGAGCAGGTGATCGTTCGCACGTTGGAAAGCACGCCGCGCGGCGCCACGCATTGGAGTACGCGCGAGATGGCGAAAGCGGTCGGGTTGAGTCACATGGCGATCAGTCGGATCTGGCACACCTTTGGGTTGCAGCCGCATCGGACCGAGACGTTCAAGTTGTCGAACGATCCGCGGCTCGTCGAAAAGGTCCGGGATATCGTCGGGCTCTATCTCGATCCGCCGGCGCATGCCGCGGTGTTTTGCGTCGATGAGAAGCCGCAAATTCAAGCCCTCGATCGGACGCAGCCGCTGCTGCCGATGCAACCGGGGCAGATTGAGCGCCGGACCCACGATTACAAACGGCATGGCACGACGACGCTGTTTGCGGCGCTCAATGCGAAGACCAGCGAGGTGATCACCCAGTTCCATCAACGCCACCGCTCGGCGCAGTTTCGGGAATTCCTGGATCTGATCGAGGCGCACGTGCCGCGCCGACTCGACGTGCACATCATCATGGATAACTACAGCCCTCACAAAACGGCGTTGATTCGCAACTGGTTCCTCAAACGGCCACGATTCCACGTGCACTTCACCCCCACGTACGGCTCGTGGCTGAGCCTCGTCGAGCGGTGGTTTGCCGAGCTGACCATGAAACAGATCCGGCGCGGCGCCTATCGCAGCGTCGCGCAGCTCAAAGCCGGCATCCAGGAATTCATCGAGGCCCATCAAGCCGACCCAAGGCCCTTCGTGTGGACCAAGTCGGCGGACGAAATCTTGGCGAGCATCGCGCGCTTTGCTCAGCGGACAGCGGACGCGCGGGCCGCACAAACAATTTCACGAACCACAGTTACAGGACACTAGTGTCCCGAATCAGAAATACGTCACCATCGTTCGGGCGGGGCATCCCCGATGGCGGCGTTGCTCCTCCCTTGAATATGCCGAATATTCGCGGTCGTCGCGCCTTGCCCTCGGGGCGCCGCGCTCCGAAAAATTTGGCAACGTATTTCTGATCCGGGACACTAGACGCAATGAAGTCCGCAGAGACAGGCCGGATCAGTCATTTGCTGCAGCAATGGGCGGGTGGCGATCCTCAGGCGCGAGAGGACCTGGTCCCTCTCGTCTACCAGGAGCTTCGCAAACGGGCCGCTGCGTACCTGCGGCGCGAGCGCCGCGATCACACGTTGCAGCCGACCGCGCTCGTGAACGAGGCGTACGGACGCTTGATGGGCCAGGAGCGCGTGACGTGGATCAACCGGGCGCAGTTCTTTGGCGTGGCAGCGCAAGCCATGCGGCGGATCCTGGTCGATCACGCGCGCGAGCGTGAAGCGGCCAAGCGTCCAGGCGGCATCCGGGTGTCGCTCGACGAAGGCATCCGCAGCGTGCCGCCGATCGATTGCGAACTGCTCATGCTCGACTCGGTGCTGCAGGAACTCGCCGTGATCGACCAGCGTCAGGCTCGAATCGTCGAGATGAAGTACTTCGGCGGGCTGTCGGAGGAGGAGGTGGCGGCCATCCTGTCGTTGTCGCGCACCACGATCACGCGGGAGTGGCAGTCCGCTCGCGCCTGGCTGTACCGACGCCTGACCGTCGGGCGCACGCCGCAATCATGAGCGACGTCAATCGCCAGTGGCCGCGCGTCAAGGAGATCTTCGCCGAGGCGTTGGCGCGTCCGGCCGATCGGCGTGCAGTGTTCGTGCGCGACGAGTGCAGCGACGACTTCGCGCTCGCCGATGACGTGTTGTCGTTGCTTGCGGCGCACGCCGCTGCCGGATCGTTCGCCGAGCAGCCGGCGATCGACAGGGAGGCAGCGCTCGGCGCCTCGACAACGGCTGGCCGAGCGCCGGCGATGGCGACCGGATTCGAGCTCGGAACGTATCGCATCCTCGGACCGCTGGACGCCGGTGGCATGGGCGAGGTCTATCGTGCGCTCGACACGCGGCTGCATCGTGAAGTCGCCGTCAAGGTTCTGCCGGCGGCGTTGTCTGATGATCCTAATCGGGTCGCCCGGCTGGAGCGCGAGGCGCGGCTGCTCGCGGCGCTGAACCATCCGTACATTGCCACCATCCACGGCCTCGAAATCACTGATGGCCGGCACGCCATTGTGATGGAAATGGTCGACGGCCCTACCCTGGCCGATCGTCTTTCCAGCGGACCGTTGCCGCTCGACGTGGCACTCGAACTCGCGCGCCAGATCGCCGAGGCGCTGGAGGCCGCGCACGAGAAGGGGATCATCCATCGCGATCTGAAGCCGGCGAACATCAAGCTCACTGCCGCCGGCACGGTGAAGGTGCTCGACTTCGGCCTCGCGAAGGCCACGTTGTCGGACGAGGGCGAGGTGCCCGTGACCCTGACGACTGCCGGAGCGGGCAGCCGGGAAGGTCTGGTGGCCGGAACGCCGGGATACATGAGCCCGGAGCAAGTCAGCGGTCAGCGGGTCGATACGCGCAGCGATGTGTGGGCCTTCGCGTGCGTGTTGTACGAAATGCTCACGGGACATCAGGCGTTCGGCGGAACAACCATCTCCGAGACGCCGGCCGCAATTCCGGAGCCAGACTGGGACCGCCTGCCCGTCCCGGTACCAGTCGGCGTGCGTCGTGTGTTGCGCCGGTGCCTCCAGCCTGACATCAGGCAGCGGCTTCATCACATCGCCGACGTGCGCATCGAGCTGGAGGAGGCGATCGACGATCCCGATGCGAAGGCCGCCGCGCTGCGGGCGGCGGCGAACCGCCGCAGGGCGCGCGTGCTCGGACGGTCGACCGCACTGCTGGCGCTGGCGCTGGTTGCCATGCTGACCGCGTGGTTCCTGCGCAGGCCGCTGAACGCGCCGGAGTTGCGCGTGGTCGAGATCACAACGCCGCGGACGGCCGATCCTGCGTCCTTTGCGATATCACCCGATGGGCGGCGTCTGGCGTTTGTCGCCGAACGCGAAGGGCAGCCGATGCTGTCGGTGCGAGATCTTCGACTCCGCGAACGGCCGCGCCCTCCCCGGCACGGAAGGCGCACGCCGGCCGTTCTGGTCGCCGGACAGCCGCTCGATCGGGTTCTTCATGAACAGCGAGCTGAGGCGCATCGAGGCCCGCGGCGGTGCGCCTCAGACGATCACGTACCTTCTGGCCGGCACGACAGGAACCTGGGGATCGGATGGAACGATCCTGTTCTCCGAGCACGGCCTCGCCCTCGCTGCGCCGCGTCAACGCAGCGGGAGGGGCCGTGACGGTGGAGACGATACCAGCGGCGGAATCGACCGGGCACCGACATCCGCAGTTCCTGCCCGGAGCACGGCAGTTCCTGTTCTTCGTGGGCGGACCGGACGCCGTGCGCGGCGTGTATCTGGGCGCGCTCGGATCGTCGGACGTGACGCGGCTGGTGGCGTCCGACACGCAAGGCGCATACGTCGCGCCAGGCTGGCTGCTGTTCGTCCGCCAGGGAACGCTCTGGGCGCAACACGTCGATCTCGGACAACGAATGATGAGCGGCGAGCCGACCGCCGTCGCGGACTCGGTTGCCTTCGAGCCCATCGACGGTATCGGTGCGTTTTCGACGTCGGATGCCGGAGTGCTGACCTATCGGGCGGGCCGTCCGACGATGACACGGCTGTCGTGGTTCGATCGGTCCGGGAATCCGCTCGGCACGCTTGGATCGTCCGAACAGATTGGGCTGACGAGCCTCCGTTTGTCGCCGGACGGCCGTCGCGTGGCTGTGGAACGCTCGCTTCAGGGCGAAACGGACGTGTGGCTGCTTGATTTCTCGCGCCAGACGCGGTTCACCCATGGGTCCGACGGGACGCTCGCGCGCCTTCCTCTCTGGTCACCCGACGGCAGCCGGATCGCGTTCGAGTCGGTCCGCGCCGGCACGGTGACGCTGTCCGCGAAGCCGTCCGGGGAAGACGGCCCCGAAGAGGTGCTGTTGGCGTCGCCGGACGTCAAGATCCCGTGCGACTGGTCGACCGACGGGCGATTCCTCGCGTATTACGTCCCCAATCCGAAGTCGGGTACCGATCTCTGGGTGCTGCCAAGCGATACACGGGTGCCATTCATATTCCTGAGGACCGAGGCGAACGAACTGTGGGGCCAGTTCTCGCCGGACGGACACTGGATGGCGTATCAATCGAATGAAACCGGCAGATACGAGATCTACGTCCGCCCGTTTCCCTCGCGAGGCGGGCCAACCCCTATCTCGACGGCCGGCGGCGTCTATCCGCGATGGTCTCGTGACGGGAAAGAGCTGTACTTCATCGCGCCCGACGCGAAGATGATGGCCGTCTCGATTCGCGCCACGGCGACGACGCTCGACGCCGGCGTGCCGGCGATGCTGTTCCAAACTCGCCGTCTGGGAGGCGGCTCGAACGTGATCGGCCGCAGTCACCAGTATGATGTCGCTGCCGATGGCCGATTCCTGATCAACGTTGACGCCGAGTTGAGCGCGACACCCATCACGCTCCTCTTGAACTGGAAGCCCTAGGGAACGCGCCGGGCGGGTCGTCGGCCAGGCGCGCCCTCTATCGAACCGTCACGACGACGAGGTGGCCCGGATCGCCCGCGTTCGTCCAGCGCCTCGCCGGACCTGCTGCCATGGGTTCTATCTCGCCACTCTTCCTCGTATGGACCGCGGCCGCGGTTCCTGGAATGTCCTCGCTGAATGTGTAGTCGGATACCGCAACGAGGATCCGATCGTTCGTCGCTCCGCCCGCAGGTCTGACCGCGCGCGGACCCATGGTCAGGTCGTCGACACAGAACTTGCTCGTGCAGAACAGCGGCTTCTCATCGACGCAGGCCGTCTGGCTGCCCGGATTGCAGATGTGCGTGGCGGGCCGAGTAGCCGATTCGCGCGGGCCCTGCGAATCAACGAATTCAAAGATCACACTGAGGAAACGGTCGGTGCCAATGTTCTCCGTCGAGTGGGTGAAGCCGGCGGATCGGAAACGAACATCGCCCGGCGTGAACGAGTCTTCCACGGGCGCAGCGCCGTTGAATGATGCGCGTGTCCGACCACCATTGACGAACACCGACAGCATGTCCCGATCGTGCCGGTGCAGCAGTGTGGCCTGGCCTGGCGGGATGTCGAGCAAAAAGATGGTGACCCGTCCGTCCCCGTAGATTCTGTGGCGCAGTGTCACTTCGTCTGCAGAAATCGGCGCGTGCTGCTGCGGCGCGAAACCGGCAACCGAGAGCGTGAGGACCAAGACCAGGATCTTCATGAACGCGCTCACTTCTTCGGGTTGCCCAGCCGGCCCGCACTCTCGGAGTGCCCGAGGTGTGCGCAGTCTTTCTGCTGCTCAGGCGTGATCGGGGTCGGCGTTTCGCCGGCCGGCACCGAATTGCATCGCATCGTCTCCTCGAACCCCGGCGCCGAGAAGACGAACGTCAACGCGATCGGAGTGGCGCCAATGTTCTTCCCACTTATCCAGGTGTTCGCCGGGATGAACACCAGCCCTCCAGCATGGAGGTCGCGCTCCTGATCGCCGAGCCACACGTGGGCCGTTCCGCCTTGGATCAGCAGGATTTCATCCTGAACCAGGTGTCTGTGCTTCGGTAGTGTCGCTCCCGGCGCGAGCAGTTCCGTCCCGGCCACCAGATGCTGAGAGCCATTGTTCTTCGGGCTCACCTTGAGGATGAATTGAGACGAGGCGGGTGAACTGCTGTCGGTGTGAATGCGGCGAGTCCGCAGCTCCCCTTCATCGGCGTCGAGCATGAGAGGCCGAGCGGTGATCTCCGAACTCCCAGCTCCAGCGGATTGATCCGCCTGGGATACCGCTGTGCCGACCACCCCTGCGATGATTGCGATCGCTGTCCCGACAGTCGAAACGGTTCTTGAGTGCACGCATCACCTCAGGGTGCAGTGTACTCGTCACTGCCAGGGCGAACGGACAAGAGAGATGTCCGGCTCCGATCACGCCGCACGGATGAGCCAGTTGCGGAAATCGTCCCGAACACCCAGCCAAATCAACGTCCGGCTCGCAACCAGCGTTTCTGAAGTCGCTTGCGGCCGTTTTCGAACTCGTCCCTCACGAGTGCCGCCACGGTGCGTCAATTCGCGCGCGCAGGTTCCGGCAACATTCTTCACAACCGCAAAATTCTCAGAGGCAAATCCCCGTCCAGCCACGACTTCTCCGTACCTTCATCCGCGAGCTCCGAGAAAAAGGACCGGCCGGCATGAACTACTTTGCGCAGCAAAGCTATCCGTGATTAAATCGTCGGATATGTTCGAGGGCATCTGGCGTGATCTCGTGTATGCCAGCCGGTCGCTGGCGAAGGCTCGAGCGTTCACGTTTGTGTGTGTTGTGTCGCTGGGAATCGGCATGGCGCCGGTCATTGCCATTCCGTACGTCTCGCGCCTGACGACGCTGACGCCGCCGGGCGTGAACACCGAGGAGCTGGTCGAGCTCGTCACGACGTCCGTGGGCCCGCATCAGCAGACCCAGCAGTGGTCCTATCCGGACTACGTGGATCTTCGCGACGCCAATACCGGCATAACACTGATCGGCTGGGTCGGCGCGCAGAGCGAGATCACGTTTCAAGCCACCGGCGGATCGAAGATGCGCGCGTCCACGATGTTCGTGCCGGCGAACTACTTCAAGACGCTCGGCGTGGCGCTGGCGCGCGGCGCGGGGTTCGACGCATCAGCGGACGATCCGCTGAGAGCAGAACCCGTCGTCATCCTGAACTACCAGTTCTGGCAGAACCGTCTGAGCGCCGACCCCGACATCGTTGGCAAGACGCTCACGATGGATGGCATTCCGCATGTCGTGGTGGGTGTTGCGCCGGATCAATTTGGTGGTCACCTGGGGTTTACAGGCTGGGACCTCTTTGTTCCGCTCGAACGGCATCCGCGCCTTCTCGCCCGCACCGCCGCCGCCCACTGGTGACGTCGAGAACTTTCGCGCCGACCGCTCGAAGGAGTGGCTGAACATTCACGGCCGGCTGTCGCCTGGCGTCAGCGTTCAGCAGGCGAGTGCAGCGGTTGCCGCGGTCACCGCGCAGTTGGCCATGGCGTATCCGGCGACCAACGAGTTCAAGGCCGGGATCGCCGGGGCGTACGACCCGCTCGGCGTTCTCCAGCGTCCGCAACTCAGAATCATTCAGACAGTGGGGTTCACGCTCACCGGCATGGTGCTGCTCGTCGTCTCGCTGAATATCTCTGGCATGATGCAGGTTCGCGGCGCGATGCGTGAGCGCGAGCTTTCGATCCGCCAGGCGATCGGTGCGAGCCGCCTACGGCTTGCGCAGTACCTCTTGTCCGAGTCGATTGTGCTCGCGTGCGCGGGTGGGGCGCTTGCCTCGATTGTACTCTTCAACATTCCGTCGCTGCTGCCCTGGCTGACCGACGATCCGATTCCGCCGCAGATTCTGGAGGCGCTCCGGGTGGATGTGCCGATGGTGGCCATCTGTCTTGGCCTCTGCCTCCTCACGAGCCTTGTCTTCGGGTGGCTGCCGGCCATGCGGTTCAGTCGTCCGGTGATCCTTTCTTCGCTCAAGGACGATGCGGGCGGCGGTGGTGGGATGCGGGTGGGACGCGTGCATCGCATGACGGCCGCGCTGCAGGTCGCGATCGCGGTGCCGCTCATCGTAATGAGCGGGCAGTCGCTCGATCGGCTCCGCGCGACCGCCACCAACGATCTCGGCTTCACGTCCGATCTCTTGTACGCCGTGCCGTTGAAGCTCGACGGCCTGGCCGTCGATCAAGCTGGCTTCCAGATCCGGAAGGCCAGCGACACGCTCGCGCACGCCAGCGGTGTGGCGTCCGTTACTGTGGCGGACGGCTTGCCCCTCGACTTCCGGGGTCGCAGCACTCGGGTGTCGCTTCAGGTGGATGCGAACACCGCTCCGAGGCCGGTTGCCGTGCAAGTGACGCGCGTCGGCGACGAATATCTGAAGACGATGGGCATTCCGCTGGTGCGCGGGCGCGGATTTACCGCCGAGGATGGTGCGGGCGCTGAGCCGGTGACCATCGTGTCGAAACCGCTCGCCGATCGTCTCGTGCCCGGCGGCGACGTGATCGGCAAGACCTTGATGTTCGGTGCAGACCCGAAGACGCAGCAGGCGCTGACGATCGTTGGTGTCACCGCGGATTTCCCCACGGCGCAGATGAGCACGACGCGCGAGCAGTTGCTGTTGCCGCTGGCCCAGCATCCGGGGGTGAATTGGGATTCGGTTGCCGTGGTTGACGACATGAGCAGTGCGGCGCACGTGATGCTGATTGCGCGCAGCGCGCCCGGCGAACCGGCGAAGAAGTTGACGACGGCCCTCGAGAACGTCGCCCGCGAGCTCGATCCCGAGTTTCAGCCCACGGCCATCGTCACCGGGGTGGGGCTCCGGGAGTTCAGCATGAACGATTTCCTGACCCAGTCGGCGGTCGCTGCCGTCGCCGGCGGCGTGATCTTGCTGCTGGCCGCGCTCGGCATCTACGGCGTCATCGGCCTGATGGTCGCGACGCGCACGCGCGAGATTGCCGTGCGTGCCGCGCTCGGCGCCACCCGGTGGCGCGTGCTGGTCATGATCATCCGTGATGTCGTGAAGCTCGTGCTGCCCGGCACCATCGTTGGCGTGGTTCTCACGATCGTGCTGAATCGCCTCAACGCTGAGAACATGGGCATTTCGCTCAGCAACGCTGAGCCGATCGCCTACGTCGTCGGTCCGGCGATTGCCGTGCTCGTCGCGGTCCTTGCCAGCCTCGCCCCTGCACGCCGCGCCGCGTCGGTCCAGCCGATGGTGGCCATGCGCTCGGTGTAGGCTTTTCCAAAAGCCCGCGAATAGGTCTGAGTCAATCGGGAGCATCACGCAGCGGTCAGCAACCAGTCCTTCGCGGAAGATGTGCAACATCACCGCGGAAACTGGCAGAACGGCACAGAAGCCATCGTGCGTGGCAAGCAAGTCCTCACGGACCATTTGGAAGACATCTTTCGAACTTTTCCCGATTGGAAGATGGAGATCGTCGAGATCGCCGCCGAGGGTGACTCGGTGATCGTTTGCTGCCGCGTGAGCGGAACCCACAGAGGCGTCGCTACTCGTGCCGTCAACGGCGGGCTCCTGGTCGGCGTGCAGCCCACGGGTAAGCACTTCCAAGTACAGCACATCCACTGGTACAAGATTCGCGACGGCAAGATTACCGACCACTCAACGAGCAGAGATGATCTGGGAATGTCGCAGCAACTCGGTCTCGTGACGGTCCGGCAGTGAGCCGCACATCGTCCCAGGATCGCATCAACATTCCAGACATCGTGCCCCTTTGACGAACGGAGTAATCAGATGAGTGTGAGAAGGATCGTGCCGGACATCAGATCGCGGCACCTCGAGGCCAGCCGAGAGTTCTATGTTGATGTCCTGGGTTTGGAGGAAGCGATGGACATGGGCTTCATCGTGACATTGGTCTCGCCGAGCAATCCGACTGCTCAGGTCACTAGATCGCCTGAGCCGCCGCCGAATTTCAACAGCGGACGGGACAATCCCCGGGAGAGTGCATCAGACGCTGCGGGTGAACGCCAGCGATGGAGGCGGGCGTGGCAAATCACGTGGAGCGTCGACGAAATCGTCGGTCCGCTCGGGTAAGTCAAAGATTGTGGGCCGGCAGGTTCTCAGCGGGTTTGGCCGCGAGCGCCACCTGGCCCCGAGGCGCGAGGGTGACGCGCAGCGCTTCGGCGATCTTGCGCGCGATCTCGTCCTGGACTTCGAAGGCGTCCTGCATCTCGCGGTCGTACCGCTCGGACCAGAGCGGAAAGTCCGTCCGCGTGTCGACGAGCTGGGCGTTGATGCGCAGCCGGTTGCCGGCCCGCCGCAAACTGCCGGTGAGCACGCATGTGGCGCGGAGTTGCTGGCTGATCTGGGCGGGGGTCACGGGTCGATCGCGGTAGGCGAGCACCGTGGCGCGCGAGAAGATGTTCAGGCCCTTGATCTTGGACAGCTCCGTGATGATGTCTTCGGTGATGCCGTCCCGGAAGTACTCGTCCTCCTTCACGCCGCTCAGGTTCTCGAAGAACAGCACGGCGACCGATCGCTCAGCCGACGTATCGGGGCCAGTGGCTTCAGCGGTCGTCTTCCTGCTGGGGTCAGTGTCGCGCCGAAGCCGGATTAGATCGGTTTTCAGATCGGTGGCGGTCTGGTAACGGAGGTTACGGTCTTTCTCGAGCGCCTTGCTGAGAATTCGCCCGAACTCGGCAGGCAGCTCCGCGTTTGCCTGCGTGACGGGCACTGGATCGCGGTTGAAGATGGCGTCGAACACCGTCGCGGACGTTTCCCCCTGGAACGGGAGGCCGCCAGTGGCGGCCTGATAGAGCACGGTGCCGAGGGAGAACAAGTCGGTGCGCGCGTCAGTGAGCCACCCGCGCGCCTGTTCCGGCGACATATACGCCACCGTGCCAATCGCCGTACCGGCGACCGTCAGATCCTGGCCTCCGGTCGTCTCTGCCTCCGGTCCCCAAGCGTCCGCGATGGCTCGCGCGCCTTCGATCTGGGCGATCCCAAAGTCGAGGATTTTCACCTGGCCTCGTGGACTGAGAAAGATGTGGGCCGGCTTGATGTCGCGGTGGACGATGCCCTTGGCGTGTGCCGACTCCAGCGCATCGGTGATCTGCATCGCGATGTCGAGCAAGTGCGTCAGGTCGAACCGATGGTGGCGGTCAATCATCTGCGCCAGAGTTTGGCCTTCGAGCAGCTCCATGACGATGAAGTGCTCGCTTGGACAGTCCGGCGGTGAGCACGACCCCTCGTGCTGCTCGATCCCGTAGACCGTGCAGATATTCGGGTGGTTCAGGGCTGACGCCGCGCGCGCTTCGCGTTGGAACCGCTCTAGCGCCTTCAGATCACGCCCCAGCGCAGGCAGCAGGAATTTGAGGGCGACGCGCCGGCCCAGTCGCGTGTCTTCCGCTTCGTACACCACGCCCATACCGCCGCTGCCGAGCGGCCGAATGACGTCGTAGTGCGAGACGCGCGTGCCAAGCATGGGTGCGGTGTGGACTCGACATCGTAGTCGTCACTCACCGGTCCGTCAACGTGGAGGTTGTGGCGGTGTAGGGACCCGGCGATGTCGTCGTGTCTCGGGTGAACGGGAGGCGCGACCTCTATGTCATCGGCACCGTGGAGTCCGGAACGCCCGGGCAGCTGATGCTGCGCGACCCCCTAGCAACCAGCGGTCGTGCGTCGGCATCGGGAGGGCACATCGTGCGGCACGATGATCGGCGTGTCTGGCTGTTCGACGGCTCGGCGGCGGCCTACGTCAGCGCCTAGCTGGGCTTGCGCTTCCTACCCGCTGGCGCACGGTAGCCGCGCCGCAAGTCCTCCACAACTTTCATCTGTTTGAGCGTCGCCTGTAGCAGCAGCGTCGTATCGCGCACGGCTACAATCGCGGCCCCGCGGCCATGTTCGGCAGCGCCGCGCGCGAGCTCAGCTGCCGCGCGATCAACCTCGCCAAGGTGACGTGTCCGCTCCTCCTCTTGCCGGATGCGTTCCAGCGATTCTCGATTGCGCTCGCTTGCTTCCCGCGCTTCTTCAGCCCGCTGACGGAGACGTTCCGCCTCCGCGCGCGCCCGTTCCACTTCGTGCCGCTGTGGTCGCGGCATATTTCCCTTCGGCATGATGCACCTTCCACATCGCGTGACGGCCTTTCAGCCGTCGCCGGCTCGACGTCGAGACGCCGCGACTTGAGTTGAGCGTACGGGCTTTCCGCCACCGAAGATGTTCGGAAGGGCACACCGCCCTCTGGGACGGTCAGTCGTGCAGGACGACGCTGAGAAGGGACGTGTGAATCTTCAGACCGCCGTTGTATTCGATGAACCCGAGCTTCCGGAACTTGTTCATGAAGAAGTTCACACGAGACCTGGTCGTCCCGACCATCTCGGCGAGTGTTTCCTGCGAGAGCATCGGAAGGACTCGGTGGGACGCATCCTCTTTCCCGTAACGTGCAAGCAGGAGCAGCGTGCGCGCGAGCCGCTTCTCGCTCGAGTTGAAGAGCTGATCGACCAGATCTTCCTCGATGCGGATGTTGCGCGAGAGCATATGGGCGATGAACCGATCCGAGAAGGCCGGTTGTTCGTGGAGCGTTCGAGTCATCTCCTGCTTGGGGATGCTGAGCGCGGTGGTCAGCACAACCGCCTCCGCCGTGCCCATGCGGATCTGCTGTCCAGCGAGGCATCCTTCGCCGAAGAAATCGCCGGGACCCAGCATCGCGACCACGGCTTCTTTTCCTGTCAAGGAGAGGACCGAGAGCTTCACGCCGCCAGTCTGCACGTAGAACACGCTGTTCGCGTCGTCCCCCTGTGCGAACACGACGGCGCCGCGGGCAAAGCGGACGATTCGCCTGGAGACGGCGGCAGACTCGAGAAACGCATCCAGATCGAAGGGAAGCGGCGGCCCGGCTCTCCCCTTCTTCACGGGCATGACGGTACATCATGGCACAAACCGCGCCTCGACAAGAGGGGGATGTGCCACGCACATGCTCCTATTGGTGGTCTCTTCGGCGCGGTGATGACCGTGTCGCTCTTCTCTCGACTGCGACGATCCGCACAGGTGCGCGGCCGCGACCTCGGCTGGATGAGCGAACGGTGGCAGGCCGAACAACGCGCCTCCACCAACGGTAGCTGGGCGTCCCCCCGTCATTGGAGCGGTCGGTCAGCGGTCGGTCAGCGCTGTCCGCGGCTTTCCGCGGCGCGGTGGCTCGAGCGTCGCATCCACCCCAGGAGTGACTGGTCCCGTCTGGCGCAGCGACCGATCGCTGTGGCGGCCATCGACCGACGCCTGGTTCGCGCGTTTGAGCGTACGCTCGTACCACGTCGCCCAGAGTTGCGCCGCATCCGACAACGTGTTGTTTCGCTCCATGAGCTGCGCATTCTCGCGCAGCACTCGCCCGAGCATCAGCGTCAGTTGGTCGACCGTGGTAGAGCCTGCGCCGGCGGCGGGGCCCGGCGGCCATACCCCGAGAACGCGCACGATTTCGACGAGCAGCCGTTCCGGCGAGCACGGTTTCGCAAGCACCGTGCACCCAGCCACAACCGCGGCTTTGGTGTTCAGCCGGTCGCCCGCGCCGATAAGCCCCAGCACCGGAATCCCTCTGGTCGCCACTCCCGCCTTGAGACGCCGGCAGAATTCAACCCCTGCTCCCCCCGTGTCTGCCGAACAATCGGTCAGGACAATGTCGGGAGCGAGGAGCATGGCTTTCGCCATCCCCTGCTCGGTGTTGTCGGCCTGTTCCACATCGAAGCCGACCGCGACGGTGCACGCCGCGTACTCGAGATGGAGGATGGCACGCGGGTCGACGATTAGAAGACGCGGCGGTACAGGCTCGTCCGAGACCATAAAGCTCACTGTGGAAGCGTCGAGGGTTCGTCCGTGCCTATTCGCACACCAGGCGAGAATCCCGTCCGGCCCGGAGGCCCTGGGAACTCGGCGAGAACAATTACGGGAATGGGGGCCGTGCGCTTATCCGACTTCAGTTGGTCGACAGTCTCACCGTCGCAGTCATAGTCAAGGACGATCATGTCGGGCATCGTGGCCAACGTGCGGTCGACGATGTCGACGGCAGAATTCGTTGACGCTGAGGCCGCGCGGAATCCGGCGGTCGTCAGGTACCGCACGTACGCGTCCCCATCGCCATCGGCATAGATGACGAGGATCATGGGCGGTGGTCGGCTCGAGAAGATCACATGTACCCCAGTTCTAGAAAGCCTTGAAACAGCACCAAAGACGACTAGTGTTTTCCAGTTCAAGAGAGGTGGCTGTGCTGAATTGCACACCCACGCATCTCCCGGTGCACGGCCAACGACTCATCCACCAGATGCCACATCCCCCGGGGCGCGGCGAAAATGAAGTGGGTCCCGCAGGTTTTGCAGCTCCCGGTAGTAGTAGAGCGGGGTTGGCCGCTTTCGTGTGAATTTCAGCTTCTTGAGAAACTCGATTTCTTCTGCGGTCGCATCTCCCGCCAGAGACGGATCCTGCAGGAAGGCCTGGAGCCCGGGCTCTTCGTTGACGGGTGGGACGGGTTCCCGTTCCACGAACTCGAATTTTTTCGGGTGCCCGGGCGCCAGGCGGCGGTTCAGGACGATCTCCATCGCGAACGTCGTGAGGTCGATGTCCCACGATTCGATCAGCGGATCCAAAAACGTGACGCAATTCTCGGGCGAAACGTTGAAGACATCCGTTTCCAGGAACTCAAGCACCATGACGCGCATCTGCTCGTAGGTGCTGTCGCTGAGTCGAGCGACGAGACGGAGCCAGTTCTCATCGTTCAACTCCTGTTTCGTCAGTCGCTTGGCAACGTCCAGCAGCTTCTGGGTGACGAGTCGTTCGAGGGCGCCGAAGGGCTCCTTCTCGAACATCGCACGGATGGGTTGCGCGTTTCCGGAAGCGTACTTGCGAAGAATCAACTCCCGTACTTCCTTGAACAAGGGCGACGGAGGGTCCGCCAGCTTTCTCTTCAGGCCGTCCATGCGGCTGAGATCTGCCAGTGTGGCTAACTTCCCGGCGGGAAGCCTCAAGAATGTCTCCATCCTGTCGTAGATGTCGGTCCGCTCGGGCGCCGGTGGCGCCTTCTTTCCTGTCAGTAGTTGGGAAATGTAGGACTCGGTCACCTGGGCCGCCGCCGCCAAGTCCCTTTGCTCGGTCCCCAGTTCCTTGAGCCGCTGGCGGATGAGGAGCGGGAAATCCACAGGAATTCCTCCGTTAGTCAATTAACTTTATTGATTAAGTAACTTGGACGATTTCGAGATTATCGCATATTAAGCTTGACAGATAAGGTTAATTAACCGAAAATGATTAACAGGATTGCAGCCTACCCCTCGATCCTTCAGATGTTCTGAACTAAGTCAGGTTATCTGGTCCCTCCTCTTAGGCACGCCAACCCAGGAGGTTGACATGTTTGCTCGCAGTGTTTCCTTCCATCTCAAGCCCGGTCGCGCTGGAGAGTTCACCCGGCTCCTCGACCAGGACATCATCCCCGTGCTCAGAAAGCAGAAGGGCTTCCTGGACGAAATCTCGCTCGTCGCCGCCGGCGGAGTGGAGGCGGTCGGTATCAGCGTGTGGGACGTGAAGGAAAACGCGGAGACGTATGCACGCGGCGCGTATCCCGGCGTGCTCAAGGCGCTCGAGCGCGTGGTAGAGGGGACGCCTCAGGTGCAAACGTATGAGGTGTCCAACTCCACCTTCCACAAGATCGCCGCTCGCGCGAGCGCCTGAAGCTGATACGTCGGTTCGTCCGGTGGCGGCCACGGCCGCCCCGTGAGTTCGGCGGAGAAGTCCCACCGCAACTGTATGACGCAGGACAGGAGAATCATCATGACTATCGTTCGTTGGGATGCGTTGCGTGACATGGCCGCGCGCGAGGAGCAGCTGAGCCGGATGCTCGCAGGCTTCTACGCCCGTCCTCAGGAAGACCTCACCCGCGGCGCGTGGGTGCCGGCGGTCGACATTTACAGCAACGGCCAGCACGAGCTCGTGCTGAAGGCCGAGCTGCCCGACATGAAGGAGGAGGAGATCGAGCTGACGGTCGAAGACAACACACTCACGCTGCGTGGCGAGAAGAAGCTCGACACGGAAGTCAAGGAGGAGCAGTTCCATCGCATCGAGCGCAGTTATGGCTCGTTCGCACGGACGTTCGCGCTGCCGCCGACGGTCGACGCTGGCAAGGTCAGCGCCGAGTACAAGGCCGGCGTGCTGACCGTCCGGCTGCCGCTGCGCGAGGAAGCCAAGCCCAACAAGATCAAGGTCGCGGTAGCTGCGTAAGTGACTGCAGTGGAGGCGGGTCGAGGAACCCCGCCTCTTTTTTTACGGGGGTCGCATGTTCAAGCAGCCAGGCGCCTGAAGCCGACACTCTTGGGTCGCTCCTGGTGGCCACCGCCGCTCTGGCTCCTCATCGATTGCATAGCAGAAAGAAAAATGTGACGACCATGTTGATGCTATTCCGACGCAAGGCAGTCATTCCCGTGTGGTTGGTCGTGTTCGGGCTGTTCGCGCTGTTCGGGCCGTCAATGACCTTTGCCACGGGCGTGTTCGTGCTCCTCCTCGGAACCCTGGCTTTGACCATCATGCTCATGCTGTGGAAGCCACCGCCTTCCACAATCGCCGAGGTGCTGCGTCAGGTGGATGAGCCATCGTGACCACATCGAGCACGTCGTACGGACGCTGGACCGTTGCGACGGCGGAGACGCCAGTTGGTCACGAGACGCGCGTCGGCGGACAGGCTGGACGCGGCAACGCAAGGAGTCCTTTCCACAAGCTCCGTGGGCTACTCGACGACGCGCTGATGGTGCTGCTTGTGATCTGGCTGTTCCCGCTCGTGATTCTCCTGGTTGGCGCGCCTGTGGCACTGCTGGTACGGCTGCTGATTGAAATCACGAATCGGATGTGAGCCGCATGTCCACGACGCGCGCAGCATCGGACTCGCACGATGGTGCCGTCCGATCTCGGCAACAGGTCACCCGGGCAGGCATCTCGCGCGGGCTGGGCTTACGAGGGCGCGCGCGAGGGCGGTCCCCGATGTTGTGAGCTGATGACGTCCGAGCTGATTCACCCATTCGCGCCACGTTGGAGTCGACATCTATGACTATCAGACCCATACACGACCGCATCGTTGTTCAGCGCATCGACGAAGGCGAACAGAGAGTCGGCGGAATCATTATCCCCGACAGCGCGAAGGAAAAGCCGCAACAGGGCAAAGTCATCGCGGCGGGTAATGGTAAGTTCAAAGACGATGGCAAGCGCGTCCCGCTCGACGTGAAAGCGGGCGACAGCATTCTGTTCGGCAAGTACTCCGGCCAGGAGATCAAGCTCGATGGGGACGAATACCTCATCATGCGTGAAGACGACGTCCTGGCCGTGGTCGGAGAAGGCGACATCAAGAAAAAGACGACGAAGACGAAGAAGTAGGGCTCTGCTCCGGCAGACCCATCGGATCTTTGAAGCATCAGGAGCACAAGCGCAATGGCCAAACAGATTGTGTACGGCGAGCAGTCGCGGCAGGCGATCCTCCGCGGCGTCAACCAGCTGGCCGACGCCGTGAAGGTGACGCTCGGTCCCCAGGGGCGCAACGTCATCTTGGACAAGAAATTCGGTTCGCCCACGATTACGAAGGACGGCGTCACGGTCGCCAAGGAAATCGAGCTGAAGAATCCGCTCGAAAATATGGGCGCGCAGATGGTGCGCGAGGTGGCCAGCAAGACGTCGGACGTCGCCGGGGACGGCACCACCACGGCCACGGTCTTGGCCCAGGCGATCTATCGCGAGGGTGCGAAGAACGTCGCAGCGGGCGCAAACCCGATGGCGATCAAGCGCGGCATTGAAAGGGCCGTAGAGACCATCGTGGCGTCGCTGAAGGCACAGTCCAAGCCCGTGACGGGTCCGATGATCGCCCAGGTCGGCACTATTTCGGCGAACCACGACGAGACGATCGGCCGGATCATCGCCGAAGCGATGGAGAAGGTCGGTAACGACGGCGTCATCACCGTCGAAGAGGCGCGGACGCTCGATACGTCGCTCGAGGTCGTGGAAGGCATGCAGTTCGATCGCGGCTATCTCTCACCGTACTTCGTGACCAACCCCGAGCGGATGGAAGTTGTGCTGGAGAACCCGTTCATCCTGATCCATGAGAAGAAGATCAGCTCGATGAAGGATCTGCTGCCGGTCCTGGAGCAGGTCGCGGGCCTCAGCCGCCCGCTGCTGATCATCGCGGAGGATATCGAGGGAGAGGCGCTGGCGACGCTCGTCGTCAACAAGTTGCGCGGCACACTTCAGGTGGCCGCGGTGAAGGCGCCCGGCTACGGCGACCGTCGCAAGGCCATGCTCGAAGACGTCGCTATTCTGACCAACGGCCGCGCCGTTACTGAGGACCTGGGGATCAAGCTCGACTCTCTCAAGGTTGAGGACCTCGGCCAGGCGAAGAAAGTCACGATCGACAAGGATAACACCACGATCGTCGATGGCGCCGGCAGCCCGGCGTCGATCGAGGGCCGCGTCAAACAACTTCGCGCGCAAGTCGAGGACACGACGTCCGAGTACGACCGGGAGAAGCTGCAGGAGCGGCTCGCCAAGCTGGTCGGTGGCGTGGCGATCATCAAGGTCGGGGCGGCCACCGAGACCGAGATGAAAGAGAAAAAGGCTCGCGTCGAGGACGCGATGCACGCGACCAAGGCGGCCGTCGAAGAGGGCATCGTGCCCGGCGGCGGTGTGGCACTCCTGCGGGCCTCGAAGCTGCTCCAAGAACTCAAGCTCGACGACGATGAGCAAATCGGCGTCAAGATTATCGCTCGCGCGATCGAGGAGCCGCTGCGCTGGATTGCAACGAACGCGGGCCACGAGGGCTCAATCGTCGTGCAGAAGGTACGGGAGATGGGTCCCGAGGAAGGCTTCAACGCGCAGACCGAGAAGTTCGGGAACCTCGTGCAGGCGGGCGTGATCGATCCCACGAAAGTGGTCCGTTCCGCACTGCAGCACGCCGCGTCGATCGCATCTCTGTTGCTGACCATGGAAGCGGTCATTACACAGATTCCGGAAAAGAACATGGACGCCGCGATGCCGGGCGGCGGCATGGGCGCAGGAATGTACTGAGAAGCTCGGTCAGGAACAGGTACGGCGGCCGTCTAATGCCCGTTGTGCCGATGGATTGATCCGGCATGTGCGAGGCAAGTTCTTCATCGTGGGAGATTGAATGATGAATGAATACAGAGACGCCGTCGTAGTCAGCCCGTCCCTCGCAGAGACGGCGCCAACCCTCACTTCTGACCAGCGGTGGGCACAGTGGCAAGCGAATGGGGCGCGCCATGACGTCCGTGTCGCACGGAACATGCGCCTGATCGCGGCGATCACGTTGACGATCGGACTGATCATCTGGGCTTCCCTGGGACTGCGCTACACCAGCTAGTCCGCCATCTCGGGCTGAAAGGTCAAAGGAGTTGTCGTGGGAAACCTCTTTCAGATGCTGGGCTACGCAATGCTAATAGTCGCTGGGCTGTGCATCGCGGTATCTCTGTTGTCGCCCGGCTTTAGACCTCACAACACGTTGGTGGAAACAACGGCTACGCTAGGTGCGTTGGGGGTCAGTCTCGCTCTCGCTGCCGTGTGGGGCGGACGGCGACCGGCGCGCGCCGCCGCGCTGCTCCTGTGTAATCGTCAAACTCCGGCTGGCCCGCAAGACGGTGCCTCTTGATTCACCTCCTCTGGCTGTCTGGAGTGGCTACAGTCATGATCTGGATGTACGGCTATCGGGCGCGTCGCGAAGACGATCTCGGCACGGTCAGCGCGCAATGGCTCCATGAATATCGCTGCGAAACGCACCAGAACGGTTAGCCTGTCGCGGCAATTGGTCACTGCTGGCCATCTGGCGGGCGTCGCGCGGTTCGTTCAACATGTCTAACGCCCCTGCCATCAGACCGTCAGCGCATCTGTTGCCGAGCGATATGACTGTTCATCTGGTGAATCCCAGTCATCTGTCATTTGGCGTCGGCGTGATCACGCCTCGGTGGTTGTTCGTCCTGGGTGCGGCGACTCCGGCGTCGTATGGGACTCCGCTCATCACCGACGAAACCCTGGAGCCCTTCGATCTGGGCACCGTTCAACCCGGCGATGTCGTCGGCGTCGGTATTCACACCGGCAATGCACTTCGCGGATACGAACTCGGCAGCCTCGCGAGGGCCCGAGGGGCAGTCGTGATCTTCGGCGGCATCCACGCCACGCTCTACCCAGACGAGGCGCTCAGTCTGGGCGGCGCCCATGCCGTGGTCAAGGGTGACGGCGACGTCATCTGGCCGCTCGTACTCGGCGATGCGACGCGCGGTACGCTGAAGCCCGTCTATGAGGCCGGACGTGTCGATGCCGATCGATTCGTCTCCGCGCGCTGGGAGCTGCTGCCTCAAGGACGCTACATGTGGGGTTCAGTCCAGACGGTGCGCGGTTGTCCGAAGCACTGCTCGTTCTGCTCGGTCTGGCGCACCGACGGCCAGGCGCCGCGACAGCGTCGAGTGGACGTCGTCGTCGAGGAGATCCTCGACCTCCGCCGACGAGGGTTCCGTTTCGTGGCGCTGGCCGACGACAACTTCTATCCGGTGACGTTGACCGACCTCGCGATGGCGGAGCGCCAGGGCAATGTGGTGCGGCTCGAGCAACTGCGAGCGTTACGCGCGGAGCGGTTCGAGCTGATGGACCGGCTGGCGCAACTGCCGTCGGACATGGTGTTCTTCACCCAGATCACCATGGAGGCCGCGGAGGATGCTGCGTTTCTGACGGCCATGCGGCGGGCCAATATCAAGGGGGCACTCGTCGGCGTAGAGGCGGTCACGCCGGAAGGCCTCAAGGACGTGTACAAGAGCTTCAACGACGTTGGCGAGGCATTGGTCACGCGCCTGCGCACGTTCCGCGATCATGGCGTGCATGTCCTCGGCTCGTTCATCTTCGGGCTTCCGAGCGATCGCCCGTCCACGTTCGAGGCCACCGCCGACATTGCTGATCGCGCGGGGCTGGCGTTTGCGCAGTTCGTGATGCTTACGCCCTATCCGGGCACGGTCGACTTCGCGGCGTGGGAGAAGGGTCTCGGTGAGGACGCCACCCACATTGCCGGCGTCCCGGTCACGCGCCACTGGCTGATCCCACAAGCCCAGCGTCCCAAGGTGTACGCACCCCATCCCGTGATGTCTCCAGACGAGATCCGCGCGAGGACACAGGCCGTGTGGGACCGGTTCTACAGCCTGCGGCGGATCTGGGGGCGATCGCGGTGCACGCCGAACTTGCGAGCGCGGCTCGCGTTCGTGTTGATCTCGAAGTTATACAGGCAGATGTACGCGAACACCGGGATCGCCACCGACAGCGCGCGTGTAAGCCGCGCGAACCGGTGGGCACGTCTGATTGCCAGGCCATGTCGACATCTGTTTACGGCGCGTCCGCTCGCTGAACTTTGAATCCCACATCGGCGCTTGAGGTCGATCGCGCTCGAAAAGAACGGCCATTCATGTGGGGCTCACCCGATAATGTGTAGATGCCCACCGTTGTGGCGGCTGAAGGCGCCATTCTCGAACGGATCCTGGATACGACGTACCCCGTCTTGCACCAAGGCCTGAGTCGCCAAGCCTTCGCCAAATTTGACGCGGCCCAGAGGAAGACCGCCTGGGCACTGTGTCATCAGCGTCGATTTGCGCTAGTGGAGGGGGCTGACCTGCTGGCCAGCGCGCAGCGATACGACTTCTCGGGGACCATCGATCGGCAACGTGTGAGCATCTGCGGAATTGGCGCGGTGTGCACCGACCCGGCGCGCCACGACGGCTGTCATGCGCGGGTGTTGCTCGAGCGGTTGATCGACGACGCGAGGCGGGACGGAGCGGATCTTGCGCTCCTCTTTATCACAACGGACCGGACGTGCTATGCGCCGGAGTCCTTCGAGGTGATCCCTACGGTGGATGTCGAGCTGAAGGTGGCGGAATCGTCGCGGTACGGCGCGCCGATGACGCTGGTACGCAGTGGCGAGGACCGAGATCTGGCGGCGATCGCCGCCATGGGTCAGGCCCGTGCCAGCCAATTCCGATTCCACCTCGATCGAGGCGTCGATCTTGTGAAATATGTCATTACGAAGAAGCGACTGCTGGCGGGGTTGGGATCCGCCGGTGTTCGCCAGCTCCAATTCGTCATCGCTGAAGAAGGCATCACCGCCGCCGCCTACTTGGTCGCCAGCGTCGTCGACGGCACGTGGACGATTGAAGAATGCGGCGACCGTGACCCCTCTGGCGCACGTGTCGGCGCCATCCTTCAAGCACTCATCGCGCGCGAACCAGTGGAACAACGGCCGATCATCCGCGGGTGGCTGCCGCCTGGCTTCGTGCCTCCCCAGATCTCGATCACATCGGCGCGGCCTTCGACAGAGGTCATGTTGGGGCGGTTCCTCACAGGCGCGGGAAAACAACTGCGGCTTTCCCGCGAGGAGGTGTTGTATTGGCGGAGCGACGTCTTCTAACCATCTCGACTTGACTTGCCAGCGCTTTGGCGGGTCATCGCGGAATGGCGGCTTGAGCGGGCTAGAGAGGGAGCTGACATGGAACCGACTGAAATTCAAGCAAGAGCGACCATCGCTGCGGCGCTGATCGTGACACGTGCAGTAGAGGTACCGGCCATTCCGACAAGTGGGGACTGGTCGAGGGATACTGCCGCTGTTCGACTGCGCGATCTCACCGACTACGTCTACCAGATGATTACGGCGCCACAGCCTCGCTGATCCACCGCGCTGAACCGAAGTCTCATCCTCACGTCGCGTCGTCGGAGCGAATGGGAGTGGTGCCGTTCGATGGTGACATGAACAACGCTCGCCTCCAGCGATGCGGTCTGCAGTAGATTTGGGAACGGTGCGACCGGGCGCGCGTGTGGTCGAATCGGAGAACAAAATGGAGATGCTTCTGAGAAGACGCGACAGACTCATCAACCGAGCAGCGCTCATCGCGGCAGCCATTCTCGGTCTGCTGTTGTTCGGGAGAATCGTCGGCGCCCAGATCAGTCCGGACGAGACGGCGATTCGTCAGATTCTCGACAACGAAGTCGCAACGTGGAACAAAGGTGATACTGACGGTTACTCGAGCCATTTCGCGGCGGATGGGACATTCACGAATATCCGCGGGATGTTCTTCACGGGACATCAGGAGTTTCGAGACCGTCACGACGCCATCTTCAAGGGCGAATTCCGCGGAACCACGCTGAAACAGGAAGTCGTTTCACTCAGGTTCGTTCGACCTGACGTGGCGATTGCGGAAACATTTACCTGGGTGTCGGGGTTTCCCAAAGCCGGACCGCCACCTGGCACACAGCTGGACGCGAACGGACAGCTTCGTACCCGTCTGTTGCAGGTCCTGAAAAAGGACGCCGGCGAATGGAAGATCGTGGTCTATCACAATGTCGATGTGAAGCCGGGCGTGCCTGCACCGGAAAGGCGCTGACACTCGCCAGTTGTTCCGTTGACGGCTATTCCGCGCGCAGCGCGGCGCACGGGTCGATCCTTGTCGCGCGGCGCGCGGGCAGCCATGCCGCCATCAGTCCCACCGCCATCAGCAGCAGCGTGACGATCGTGAACGCGATCGGATCGGTCGGCGTCACCCCGAACAGGAACGTCTGCAGCACGCGAGTCACGCCGACGGCCCCGGCGAGGCCGACGATCAGGCCGGCGGCGACGATGCGGAGCGCGCGCGTGAGCACGAGGCGGAGCACGTCGCGGCGGTCGGCGCCGAGCGCCATGCGCACGCCGATCTCGCGGCGGCGCTGCGTCACCGCGTAGGCCATCAATCCGTAGAGGCCGCACGTCGCGATCAGCGTCGCGGCCGTCGCGAACAGCACCAGCAGCAACGTCCGGAAGCGCGGCTGCGCCACCGACGCCGCCACCGCTTCGTCCATCGTCACCGTGCTCTCGATCGGCAGATCGGGCGCGGCGCGGCGAATTTCCGCGCGGATGCCGTCGGCCACGCTGGCGGGTATGGCTGTCCGCGCGACGAACGACACGAACCGCACGAACCCGCCGCGCTCCTGCTGGAACGGCGCGTAGATCATCGGCTTCACGTCCTGATCGAGTCCCCGGTGACGGATGTCCGCGACCACGCCGACCACCGTCAGCCACTCGCCGCGATCGTCCAACCGCACGCGCCGGCCGAGTGCCTCGGTCGGACCACCGGGAAAGCATTCGCGCACGATGCGCTCGCTGACGATCGCCACCTTCGGCGCGTCCGCCGTGTCCCGTGGGGTGAAGTCGCGTCCCGCCAGCAGCGGAATCCCCATCGTCGTGAAATAGCCCGCGTCGATCTTCGGCGTGCCGGCAAAGAGCGTCGGCTTCGGCTGACCCTCGATGTCGAAGTCGGTCTGGATGAACATCATGCCGAACGGCGCCGAGTTGATCAGGCTCGCGGACGTCACGCCCGGCAGGGACTGGATGCGCTCGAGCACGCCGCGCGCGAACGCATGGATGCGCTCGGGCTCGTCGTAGAGGCGTTCGCGGCAGCGTCACCTTGACGGTCTGCACGACGCCGTCGCGCCCGCTCGATTCGAAGCCGGTCGACACCGACGTGAGACGCACGAAGCTGTGAATCAGCAGGCCGGCGCCGATCAGGAGGACGAGCGTCATCGCGATCTGCCCGGCGACCAGCAGCGTCCGCAGCCGCTCGCCCTGACGGTC
Source organism: uncultured Acidobacteriota bacterium (assembly GCA_963773005.1). Lineage (GTDB taxonomy): Bacteria > Acidobacteriota > Vicinamibacteria > Vicinamibacterales > 2-12-FULL-66-21 > DATBJJ01. Next base: position 611,495 of record CAVYZR010000001.1, on the reverse strand, counting down.
GCCCGTCGTGCGCGCTCCGCCGGCGTGCAGCGCGAGGCCTTCGCCAAACGCGGCCCCGCTGACGCGCAGCGCCGGCAGGAGGCCGATCACCAGAGTCGAGACGAGCGACAAGCCGAGGCAGAACACCATCACGCGCGCGTCGATCACGATGCCGCCGAGGCGTGGAAGCGCGAATTGCGGCACGAGCGGCAGCGTGACGTCGATCGCGATGCTACGCGAGCATCACGCCGAGCGACGCGCCGAGCAGCGACAACACGACCGCTTCCGTCAGCAGCTGACGCACGATCCGCCGGCGTCCCGCGCCGAGGGCCATGCGGACGGACAGTTCGCCGCGGCGCGCGGTGAGGCGCGCCATCTGCAGGTTCGCGACGTTGACGCAGGCGATCAGCAGCACGAACGACACCGCCCCGAGCAGGATCAGCAGCAGCGTGCGCACCGACTCCGTGCCGTACTCCTGCAAGCCGACCGTGCGCGCGAGCGTGCGGACGTTCGGCGCGAGCACGCCGGCGGTCCCGAGTGCGCCGGCGGGCGCGATCGACGGATCGTTGACCAGCGCCGTCAATTCCGCTTCCGCGCGTTCCTGCGTCACGCCAGACTTCATGCGGCCCAGCAGCAAGAGAAACGCGTTCCTGCCGGTGTCGCCGGGCCAGCGATTGAGCAGAAAGATGTCCGCTTCCGGCAGCGCGCCGAGCCGGGGGATCACCGGCCTGAAGCTGAAGTCCGGCGGCAGCACGCCGACGATGGTACGGGGGAGGCCGTCGAGGGTGATGGACTGTCCGACGATCGCCGGATCGGCGTTGAGCGACGTGCGCCACAGCCGATCGCTGACGATCGCGGCGCCATCGTCATCTGGCGCCGCGGCGCCGGTCAGGAACGCGCGGCCGCGCGCAGGAGTGACGCCCAGCGTGGCGAAGAAATTCGGACTCACGTCGAGCGCGGCCAACTGCCGCGGCTCGCCGCGTCCGGTGAGCTGCGCGTCGATCGAGTTGTAGGCCGCGAGAGAATCGAACGCGGTGACGCGCGGGCGCAGCGCCTCGTACGTGATGGGCGCCCAGGTCGAGAACGTCCTGACGCCCTTCTCGGTCTGCTGCGCTGACAGGGCCATAACGAGACGATCGGGATTGGGATACGGCAGCGGACGCCAGAGCACGCCGTAGGCGACGGAGAACATCGCGGTGTTGAGGCCGATGCCGAGCGCGAGCGTGGCGAGGGCGGTGAAGGTGAACGCCGGATCGCGCCGCATCAATCGCAGCGCGTGGCGCACGTCCTGCGCGAACGTTTCGACCGTCGGGAAGATCCACGGTTGGCGCGACTGTTCGCGCAGCCGCAGCGGATTGCCAATCCGCCGCCGCGCGGCCGCCCGCGCGGCGTCACTTGGCGGGCCGCTCATGCCATCCGCGTCGGCGAGGGCGTGCGCCTTCATCTCCTCGTGAAAGCGCAGCTCGTCTTCCAGATCCCGATCGAACTGATTCCGCTGGAAGAAGAACAGCAGACGTCGGAGCACAGAACCCACGGCACCCTCCTGAGAGTCAGGACACTACGTCGTCTTCATCACGCGCATGATCGCGCCGAACATCTGGGAGAATCGCGATTCCTCGACGCCGAGCTGCGTCTTCCCGGCAGTCGTGAGCGTGTAGAAGCGCGCTCGCCGGTTGTTCGCCGAAATCTTCCACTCGGCCAACACCCATCTCTTGACGAGCATCCGCTGCAGCGCCGGATAGAGCGATCCCTCTTCGATCGTCAGCACGTCCGCCGACAGCATCTGGATGTGCTGCGCGATGCCGTAGCCGTGCATCGACTCGATCGACAGCGTCTTCAGGATCAACATCTCGAGCGTGCCCGGAAGCAGCTCGTTCTTGCTCTTCGTTTTCGCTTCTTTCATCAGCTTCTCTTTGCATAGACGAACTATGGGAGTGAGAAGTTTCCTCCCTTTGGGGAGAGGCTGTCAACTGTTGGCGTTTGGCGTTATCCGACGCAGATGAACCTGAGCCGTCGGCCGCGGCGACGACGAGCCGCGTCGCCGCCGCTTTGCCACGGAGGGGTTTTCCCACCGATCACACCCGCAAATGCGGTTGCCTGGCTGCGGTGGACAACCTTCGCATGGAAGCTGAGCGAAGGTTGGTGGCCCAGAAGTGTTTCGGCTCTCACCAGATTGCCGCGCCGCTCCTCGGCCTCAGCAGCGTCCGCCAACACTGCCGCGCGGAACCAGCGCTCCCCAGATGCGCGGTGCTGCGCGGCTTGATTGTCGAAGTGCTGCGCTGCAGCCGCGTAGTCGCCTTCGGCGCGTCTGACGATGCCCAGTGCCCCAAACGCAGTGCCAGTCTCGAACGGCGTGCCCAACCGGGTGGCGGTCTCGAAGGCCTCGGTCGCAAAGGTCTGTCCTTCGGCGATCCGTCCTTCTTCAACGAGTCCATGAGTCACCATTCGCAGTGCCCATACCGCGAGTGCCTCGTCGCCCAGCTTTCGAGCCATGCCAAGGCTCGTTGTGAGGTGATGCCCCCCACCCTCGGGATCGCCAAGGAAAACAGTCACGAGTCCCAACGCAGGGACAACTCAGCCTCAAGCTTGACGAGGCGGCGGCGAGGCTGATCTCGAATCTCTGGTCACAGGGTGCGAAGAAATGCGCTCGCTTCTCCTGCGGGAGCAGCTTCAGCCCGAGCACGAGACTGAAGAGCCTTACCTGTCATTGGAGCGTCAGCGGCCGATCGTCGTGTAGATTAGGTGGCGAATCCTTGATGCGACGCAACGGGAAGGTCTTGATGGGACCATCGGCGGAGGCCGTCCGGCCGTTGACCGTGATTCTCTCGAAGATAGGCTCTGCGAGCAATCCCCAGATTTGTGTCGCGGTCACAACGCAGCGCGTGGTGAACACTCAGACCGCGCCGGCTGCGACGCGCGCGCCAGTCGGCAGAGCGTCGGGGGAAAATCATGGCGCCACACAATATCTCACCGAGGGCGACGGAACAGAGCTATAAAAGCGAGAATCGCGGTTCACGGGAGGCAACCATGAAAACCAGAACGGGGACGGCGCTCATCGTGACGCTGATGGCGGGGTGGCTGAGCGGTTGCGGTGGCGAGCAGCCGAGCGCGCCGGCGACCGCCTCTGTGCCAGTGCGCCCGTCGGGCTTGAAAATTGTGATGATCGCAAAGAATACGACCAACCCCATCTTCGTGTCGGCACGCAAGGGGGCTGAAGTGGCTGCGAAGGAGCTCGTGGAGAAGCACGGCATCCCCATCGAGATTGTCTGGATGACGCCGGACCGCGAAGACGGGCAGCTCCAGGCGGTAGCCGTCGCACAGGCCGTGAGGGACCGTGCGAGCGCCATCCTGATTTCCTGTTCCGACCCCGCAAGAACGACCGGCGCAATCAACAACGCCGTCGAACGGGGCGTTCCGGTGATGACCTTCGACAGCGACGCGGCCGAGTCGAAGCGGTTCGCCTTCTACGGGGTTGACGACGAGAAGCTGGGGCGGGAGGTGATGCGCGAGCTTGCGGCACAGATGCGCAAGAAGGGCTCCGTGGCGATCCTGGCGGGCAACGCGGACGCCCCGAACCTGCGCAAGCGGGTGGACGGGGTCAAGAAGGAAGCGGCGCTGTATCCGGGTATCCAGATTGTCGGCACTTTCAACCACGTCGAAACCCCGGCGGACGCAGCCGCAGAGGTGATCCGCGCCCAAACGGCCAACCCGCAGATCCAGGGGTGGGCGATGATTGGCGGATGGGCGCTCTTCACGCCACGGCTGATGAAGGAGCTCGATCCAAAGAAGGTCAAAGTCGTCGCCGTCAGTGCGCTGCCTGCGCAACTTCCCTTCGTCGAGAACGGACTGGCCCCGGTGCTGCTCGCCCTGCCGACCTACAACTGGGGTTACGTCTCGGTCCAGAGAATCGTCGACAAGGTGCACCTCAAGCAGGACGTTCCGACGATCATTCCCCCGATGGAGGTGGTACGGGTCACAAAGGACAACCTCGGCACGTGGGCTCGCCAGCTCCAAGCCTGGGGGTCCACGGTTCCGGATCATTACTTGAAGCTGAAGTAAGGATCTCAGCGGCTGAGCATTCCCGCCACGAGAGATTCGCGAGGACGAGCACGTGGTGCTCGTGCTTTTCGAACGCGATCACGTAGGGGAACCGTTGGATGGTCGTCTTGCGGATCAGCGAGCCTGCTGCCCGCGTGCCCGGCCAATGCCGGGTAGGATTCTGGAGCGTCGCCAATTCGATCGAGGGCAGCCGAAACCTCGGCGATGAACTCTCGCCCAGCCCTGGCCGTCGCTCGTCGTACCAAAGTGCGGCGCTGCGCAGCTCGGCACGCGCCTCAGGATGCAGTTCGAGGCGTCGCTCCTGAAAATGGGCTCTGACCTCGTCGGCTGCGGATCAACGATGTTCTTTGGGTCGGTCGAGCGATTCGGCTGGTCAAAGCATCCCCGTCAGGACCTCACGCGCCGGAGCATGTCCGGTGCGAGCAGCCTTCTGAAGCCACTCGCGACCTTTGTGGTTACTAGCCTTGACGCCATCGCCCCGTCGGAATTGTGCGAAAGCGCGCCCTGATCGTCGTCAAGTTCTCGTCGGCCGCACCTGGCGATCCAGCGAGCCGTTCACAGCCAGGACGGGTATGTGAACCTGCGAGAGCGTCGCCGCAGCAGCGGCGGCGCATGGTTCAATTCCTTCGTGAGCGCAGAGGTTCCTGTGGGCGGCGGCAACGACGGACTCGCCGCCGTCCGTTCGGTCACAGCGGCTGTGTGGTTAGTTCAGGCGCGGAGCGTGTGGCTGTGGCTTGCGAAGGCGCAGGAGCTGCACGATCGTCACGATCATGGCGGTAGCTACCAGTGCCAACGATATGGGCGTCTGCGCGTCGATTGGCAGCGCCAGCCCCGCCATCGCGAATCCAAGACCGCAGAGCACCCACGTCCAGCCAGCATGCCGCTGAAACGCCTGTACTCGGGCGCCGCCGCACGGCATTGACGATGTCGGCGGGAGCATCCTGGGCATGGCGTTGCCGGTCACGGCCAAGTACGCTCCGACCAGGATCATGGTCGTACGTCGCATCCCGCTGTCTGGGTCGTCCACGAGGCCGTACGCGTGCGCGAGTGTCAGCGCCAGCGGAATGATCATCATCAACGCGCCGAACACGACGGCGCCGGCAACCGAGGCGAGGCCCCGGACCGACGCGGTATCTCCCGGCGATCGGCTCAAGACGAGCTGCGAGAGGCGCTGCACGGCGACCATGATTGCGGAAATCACGATGACTGCCGCCCACGCCCACGCCGCGGCGGGTTTGGCGTTCCAGTTGGCGAGCGCCAGCCCGATAGCAATGAGGGACAAAACCGACCCGATCCGCGGCGAGATCCAGTTGAGTGCCATGTCAGGCTTCTCCTTTGGCGGGTCGCTTAGCCAACTTGTGGTGAGTGACGCGAGTCGCCCCCTTCGATTCCAAGCCCCAGCCGAAGGTCTGGGCAAAACCGAGCAGCGCCTCCTCCAAGACCGACATCACCAGCCGGTAGATGATCGTTCGTCCGGATTTCTCCGCTTCGATGAGCCCCGCCTCCTGCAGCACGGCGAAATGGGCCGACATGGTCGGCTTCGATACAGCGAAGTGATCGGACAGTTCTCCCGCTGACATCGGCCGCTCCCGAAGCAATTGCAGCACGCGACGGCGCGTCGGATCCGACAGCGCTTTGAACACCTTGTTCACAATCTATATTTAGCTAACAATCGAAATGTTGTCAAGTGGGAGCTGTTGGCTTCCATCCGCCGGTACACGATGTAGTTGTTCCCGCTTGGACGCTCCGGCGTAGACTCTCCGACGATCGCGCCGCCCTCGACGCGCCAGAACTTTGGATTGCCATCCCAGCCGTCGAGCGTCTTGCCGTCGAAGATCGAGACGTAGCCTTCGTGATCGTCGAAGTCGAGCGGGCTCGGCTCGGTGAACTGCAGGCCGCGGCCACGCCCTTGCGCCGGCGACGATGCCGCCGCCGGCGCGTGCGCGCCTCCGGCCGACGACTGCGGCGACCCTTCGTTTCTCGCGCCGGCACCGTGCGTCACTGCGAACGCGAGCGCAAACCCGGCCAGTGCAGCCGCGCTGCGCCGAAGGGATGAAGTTACGACGTCGCTCGTCATTGCAGGCCCCCTCCAGCTCGACGCATGAGGTTTACGGCGGTCGACACGATCTTGCCTTCGGCGCAACCCGGCTTGAGGCGCGAGCCAATCACCTGGAACGTGAGGTGACTGTACGCTTGGTCTGAATAGATGTAGCCGGAGCCGGCCGATCCGTTCGCCAGGGTGACGACGATGGTCTTGCTGGCTGGTGCTTCAGCCTTGATGCGCATGCCAATCTGGCTGTAGACCTCGCCGTTCACGCTCACGAAGTGGATGTCGCCAATCCGCAGCACGCCCACTCTCAAGTTGACGTCGGGCCCGTCCTTGTATCCAGGAAACACGTTCTCGCGCGCCGGATTGTCGGCGTCGTTGCGGACCCGCCCAGGGCAGGCGAACGACTGGTGTCCGGCCCAGATCCGTGCGCTGTCGACAGGCTCTATCGACTCCCGCATGACGCGGACCGCGCTCGAGCCGAGCATCGAACCCAGCATGTGAACGTACTCGCCGGTCCGTTGGATGATTTTCTTGTAAGCGTCCAGGTTCTCGGCGGGAATCGGCCGTCGTTCCGCCGACGCCTGCTGCGCGTTGAAGCCTTGCGGCAAGGTGCCGGAGGCAACCGTCGGTGCGCCGATCGTCTGGACGAACGGCCCGCGTCCCTGCGACAGCGCGGCGCGCTGGCCCATGAACGTCGTCGGCGATCTGAAGTCGCGCGGGTTCTGATCGCCGGACGCGCCCTGACTGAAGATGGCGACGGTCCGGTTGTCGAACAGCTCCTCGATGTATCGGGAGGCCTCCCCCGGGAAATCAGCGCTGATGACGCCGCTCAAGTAGAAGTTGATCGGGTGCATCGCATAATTCATGTACACGGCGATCGGCACGTTGTCGGCGCCGAGAAACTCCACCACCGCCAGCGTCTTGTCGGAGGACCCGGCGGGATTCGGCTCCTGCCGCCATTCGAGCTTGCTGTTGAACAGATCGCGATTGACGCTGAGATCGAGGTTCGTGTGGCCGTAACCAATACGCGCGGGCGCAAGCCTCGCCTTCGCTGTCCGAGCCGCTTCGACAATTGCGTCGGCGACCATCCCGGCCGTCGCGGCTCCTTGTCCAAGTCCCTGCGGGCTCGAGCTGTGCGTGTGCGTCGCCGAGACGAGGAAGTTGTCAGGCGGACACCCAGTGACCGCAGAGGCTCGGGCGACCGCGTCGGTCACGAGGGCCGTCGACGCACCTCCCAGATCCAATCCGACCAGCACCGCACACGCGCTGCCGTCGTCCACCAGGACGACGCGGGCGAACAGCGGATCGCGAATCGAATCGGTGGCAATCGTCAGGTCGCCTGGTCTCGGCGTGATCTCCATCCTGGCGGCGGCGGCCCGCAACCGGCTCGCGGGTGCTTGCCGCGTCTCGACCACGTGACTGATGCATACCAGCACAGCGAGCGCCCCCGCGAAGGCGCGAAGTACGAGTGCTCCAACTCGCATGATGTTCCCTCCAACTGAGGTCGGCACGTCCGTTATCCGCAGGCAGTGTGTTCCTACAGGGTCGGATAGTCGAGGAGCAGTTCACGAGCGACGGTAGTGTTGCATTGTCAAACCGAAGCGCCTCAGGACAGCGAGCAAAGTGCTGAGAAAACGGGACAGGCGATCAGCGGGACGTTCCATCATGTAAAACAGAGCCCCTCAGTGGTTCGCTGTGAGGATGGGCGCTCGCGGGCTCCATTCGCCGCGCCTCGGGAGATGCTCATGAACCGCGAGTCGGTACCGGATCCTGTCCTCTACACCGAGACGCGGGTCATACCATCGGCTACCGCGAACGGGCCTCGTCTTCGAGGGGCCGGGATGGAGCGCCCTTGCCGGTCGGTGAGCGACGATCGCGGAACTCTCAAACCAACAGGGGTCATGGTGCGTCTGCTCGCGCTCGATCCGTATGGGCACTGGAACTTCAAGCCGGCGGGCGGCTGCAGCCGTCACCGGGCTACACGCGGCTGCTCAAGGAATCCGTGCTGCAGATCTGGAAGGCGAGGAAGCCGGCGGTCAGCGAGGAGATTGCAATCGCGCAGCGGGCCGCCAAGGCGATCCAGGACAAGCTGAACCGTCAGGACGAAGCGTTCCTCTTCGAGCGCTCGATCGACATCGAGACCTACGACCGTCACGCCGAGAAATTGCGCGAGGAGCTCACGCTCGCTCGGATCGACCGTCACTCCGGGCAGCTCGATGAACTCGACGTAGAGGGCATGGCGTTCGCCGAACGCGTTCTACCGCGCGCCGCCGATCTGTGGGTGCACGCGTCGCTCGAGCAGCGCCAGCGGTTCCAACAGCTGTTCTTTCCGGAGGGAATTTCGTTCGACGGAAAGGGCTTTGTTCGAACCGCCGTAACCGCACCCGCTTTCAGCTATTTGCGGCCGATTGAGGCAGGGAATGAAGGTTTGGTGGACCAGACCGGGATCGAACCGGTGACCTCGTGAATGCCATTCACGCGCGCTCCCAGCTGCGCCACTGGCCCCTTGGGTGAGAACTTCCTATTGTAGCGGCTATACATCCTTCGGTCAAAGCGCTGAACGGCGGCCCGCGGGACGATCACTCGGCCTTTGGCCCCTGGATCGATCGGTCGATCTGCCTGATGGCGCCGAGATGATAGGCGAGGTGCGCCACGCTGGCGATGACCCCGTTCAGCTCCAGGTCGGACATCTCACGTGGCATCTGGAGCGCCGCTTGCCAGGGTCGCGTGGCCTGACCCAGGCGCTCGCGGAGCGCGGTCCATTCCTGTTCGTTCACCATCGTGCGACGCCAACTCCCCGCCCAGTCCGCGCCGGTCCACGGATCAGCCTCGCCGTTGCTCCAGCGCAGCATCAGCTCGAGGCCAAAACAAAGATGATCGACGTGGGCCGCGATCGTGGCCGCGCCGGGCGCCGGCGGCGTCGATGCGGCGGACGCCGACAGGCGGTCGAGCGATCGCAGCAGCCCCGGATCACCGCCGTTCAGCATGTACGCCGCGTCAGGCGACGGACCGTCAATCAACTCGCCGAACAGCCGCGCCAGCGAGGCGTGCATCGAACCCATCGTTGACGTCCTCCAGAAATGAACGACAGCTGGCGAAGGTCGCAAGAACGATCCTCGCACATCCCAAAGCGTCCCGTTCCCATCCCAACGGCCCCCGCGCGTCCCGCGCGCCTCAGCCGTAGAATGAAGCCATGATGATGAAGCGCCGGGAGTTTCTGGCGGCAACCATCGCGACCGTGGCGGTAATCGATGCCGTCCCATTCGCGCAAACGGGAGGCCCGATGTTCGGACTGATCGGAAAGATGATGGCCGCGCCAGGCAAGCGCGACGAGTTCATCGCCATCCTCGTCGAAGGTATTGGCAACATGCCTGGCTGTCTCAGCTACATCGTCGCGACGGATCCCGGCGACGCGAACGCCATCTGGATCACCGAAGTGTGGGACAGCGAGGCGAGTCACGCCGCGTCGCTGTCGCTGCCGCACGTGAAGGAAGCCATCGCCAAGGGCCGGCCGTTGATTGCCGGCTTCGGCGAACGTTTCATTACCACGCCAGTCGGCGGACACGGATTGATCGCGCCGAAAGCACGCTAGCGTCCGGAAGGGAAGTCAGATGGCGACCATTGTGTCGAACATTCGTTGGATCATGATTCTCGCAGGTGTCCTGACGTTCACGATGATCCATGCCGCCCTGGCACCTGAGGCTGCCCTGAATTCCATGTTTGGCGAGACGCTCGAAGGGCCGTTGGCGGACATCATCGTGCGCAGCTGGGGCGCGCTCATCGCGATCGTTGGCGCAATGCTGATCTATGGAGCCTTCGATCCACCGACGCGCCCGCTCGTGCTCATCGTCGCGGCCGCCAGCAAGGTGTTCTTCATCGGCTTGGTGCTCTCTTACGGTGGTCGGTACCTTGGCCACCAGGCGGGCGTTGCCCTGGTCGTCGACTCAGTCATGGTCGTACTCTTCGGCTGGCACTTGCTGGCCGCGCGAACCGCTCCCACGATCCCTCGGCCTTGAGTGTCTGCGCGGCGACGCCTATACTCCGCGAATGCGCTCACTGGCCGCGTGCGTCTTCGTCCTTTGCCTCGGTCTCACGTCCGGAGCCCGTGCCGAGCCCGACTGGTCCAGATTTCGCGGCCCGAATGGCTCGGGAATCTCGACCGCGACCAGCGTCCCGACCGAGTTCGGGCCGCAAAAGAACCTGGTCTGGCGGTTGGCCCTTCCCGGCGGGCACTCGTCGCCCATCCTCTTCAAAGATCGGATTTACCTGACGGCTTTCCGCGGCGATACGCTCGTCACGATCGCCGTCGATCGGCTGAAGGGAAGCATTCTCTGGGAACGCGCAGCGCCGCAGGTCAAAACGAAGATCGTCGACAAGCGGAACAATCCCGCATCCCCGAGCCCGGCGGTCGAAGAGAACGGCGTCTATGTCTTCTTCCCTGACTACGGCCTCATTGCCTACGATGGCGCTGGCAAGGAGCGGTGGTCGATGCCGCTCGGCCCCTTCAACAACATCTACGGTATGGGCGCCTCGCCGGTCATCGTCGACGACCTCGTCGTCCTGGCGTGCGATCAGAGCCTTGGCTCCTTCGTGATGGGCGTGAACAAGCGCACCGGCCATGTGCAGTGGAAGGTCGATCGGCCCGAAGCCAAGAGCGGCCACTCGACGCCAATCGTCTGGCGCGGGCCTGACGGCAAGGATCAGATCCTGGTGCCGGGGTCGTTTCTGCTCACCGCCTACGACGCCGCCACGGGTCGGAAACTCTGGTGGGTGGGTGGACTGTCCTTCGAGATGAAGTCGACGCCGGTCATCGGCGGCGACACGATCTACGTCAATGGCTACGGCGCGCCAGTGAACGATCCCGGCAAGAAGGTCACGGTGCCGACCGCGGACGAGGTCTGGAAGACGGCCGACGCTGATGGCGACGGTCTGCTGTCGAAGACCGAGTTTCCCAAATACACGGCGGCGTTCTGGTTCGACGTCGCCGATCTCGACGTCAACGGCTCGCTGACCCGCGACGAGTGGGCGTACTACCGGGCGGCGCTCGATTCCGAGAACGGCATGCTGGCGATTCGACTCGGCGGTTCGGGAGACATGAGCGACAAGGCGATCCGGTGGAAGTATCAGCGCAGCGTGCCGCAGCTCCCGTCGCCGCTGCTCTTTGGCGGCGTCCTCTACATGGTGAACGACAACGGGATCATTACCACGCTCAATCCAGAGACCGGGGAGCTCATCAAGCAGGGCCGGTTGACCGGCGCGCCGGGGCCGCATTTCGCGTCACCGACGGCCGCCGACGGCCACATCTTCTTCACGAGCGAACCGGGCGCCGTCGTCGTCGTCTCGCCGGGCGGCGACCTGACGCCGGTTGCCGTCAACGATCTTGCGGAGGACACGTACGCGACGCCTGCATTCGCTGATGGCCGTATCTACGTGCGCACGACGGCGGCGCTCTATGCGTTTGGAAAACCCTGAGGTCATGAACATGCGACGACTCCACGCGCTCGGCCTGGTCCTCCTTTTTGGGGTTGCTCTTGGCGCAGCCAGGGAAGCGCCGTTCTCGTTTCCGCGCAGCGCTCCAGAGGCGCAGGGGATCTCGTCTGCGGATCTGCTCGGATTCGTCAACGACGCCGAGCAGAAGCTCAACGCGGTGCACAGCTTCATGCTGGTTCGACACGGGCAGGTGGTCGCCGAAGGCTGGTGGAAGCCTTACGCCGCCGACGAGCCGCATATGTTGTATTCGCTCAGCAAGAGCTTCACGTCAACGGCCGTCGGACTGGCGGTCGCTGAAGGAAAGCTCAAGGTCGACGATCCAGTGCTGGGTTTCTTTCCCGCCGAAGCGCCGGCCGAGCCCAGCGCGAATCTGAAAGCCATGCGCGTCCGCGATCTGCTGACGATGTCGACCGGGCACCATGAAGATGACGTGAAGGACTTTCCGTATCAGTCGGACGACAGCGTGGTGAAGGTATTTCTGGCGCGTCCCGTTTCGCACAAACCGGGCACGTTCTTCTTTTACAACACGCCGGCAAGCTACATGCTGTCGGCGATCGTGCAGAAGGTCACGGGGCAGCCGGTCGTCGAGTACCTGCGCCCACGTCTCTTCGATCCGCTCGGGATCGAACACCCCACCTGGGACGCGAGCAAGCAAGGCGTCTCGCTCGGCGGGTTTGGCTTGAACGTTCGCACCGAAGACATTGCGCGGTTTGGACAGCTCTACCTGCAAAAAGGGATGTGGCAGGGCAAGCAACTGCTTCCCGCCGCCTGGGTCGAGACGGCCACTTCGCGGATGATGTCGAACGGCAGCTCGCCCTCGAGCGACTGGGAGCAGGGGTACGGCTACCAGTTCTGGCGGAGCCGCCACGGCTTCTATCGTGGCGACGGCGCCCACGGGCAGTTCTGCCTGGTGCTGCCTCAGTACGACGCGGTCATTGCGATCACGAGCGGCACTCGTGACATGGCGTCGGTCATGAACCTGGTGTGGGAGCGCCTCGTGCCGGCGTTGAAGGCCGGACCGCTGCCGGCCGATGCGACGTCCCATCGGAAGCTCACCGACAAGCTCGCGACGCTCACGCTCCGAAGTCCGGCAGGGACCGCCACGTCAGCGACGGCGCGAACCGTGGCGGGGAAGCGCTATACGTTCGACTCGAACAAGCAGTCGATCGAATCGATCGCGCTCGAGCCCTCCGCACACGGCACGTCTGTGACCATCCGAAGCGGCGGGGCGGACCAGCGCCTCGCGGCCGACCACAACGCGTGGACGAAGGGTACGTTCAGCGTGTCCGGCACGCCGACTCCAGTGGCGTCAAGCGGCGCGTGGACAGCTGAGGACACCTACACGCTGGACGTCGTCCGCTATCGGACCCCGTTTGCGACGAACTACCAGCTGCGTTTCTCGGGCGATCAGGTGTTCGTGAAGATCGAGCAGAACGTCGGGCCGGCCGACGCTCGAGTAACGGAGTTGGTGGGGAAGCTCGACACCGCGCCCGCAAAGCCGCAACGGTGACTGGTCTCATCCGGGGGACTTTGTCCCCCGGACCCCCTTACACGCTCGCTCGCGGGGACCCCGACGCCCCGCTCCGCTCGCGTGGCTCACTCGCTTCCGCTCGTTCGCGCTGTTTATGAGACAGCTAGGCTGCTCTACAGCCATCGTCGGAACCACTCCCACGCTTCCGCCTGCATGTCGAGGTTGAACTCGTGTGGCGCGTCGTACAGCCGGCAGCGGGAGCGGTCGGGCGCACCCGCTTTGGCATAACAGCGCGCGATTTTGTCGAACGCCATCTTGACCCCCTCCAGTGCGAAGAGGCGATCCTGCGATCCGTTGACGACAAGGACGGCGCGAGGCGCAATCAACCCAGCGATATCGGGTAGGTCCACGTAGCGATACAGCCCGTTGATGTGAAACGACAGGCCCATGGTGTGTACGACGTGGTCCTTGATCTGCGACCCGAAGGATGTCATCCAGCCGACGTCCACAGCGGCCTTGATCCGCTCGTCGAGCGCGGCCAACAGAAAACTCCGGTACCCGCCGACTGACAGGCCGACACAGCCGAGTCTGTTCCGGTCGACGTCCGGGCGCGCCGCCAGGTAGTCGAGGGTCCTGATTTCCTCGACGTAGTCGCCCTTGTCTGTACGCCGGATCACCTGCGGCAGCGCGGGAACGCGCGGAGGCGCACAGAAGAGATGTTCGAAGACCTTTGCCCTCACGGTCTTCTGCCACCGCCGAAGATCGGAGAACTCAGGGTGCAGCAGCGACAGCTCAAACCGCGAACGGTCGGCTTGTGCCTGTACGAAGGGATACAGGCTCCCGAGATCTGCGCCGGTCGGCGTCGCTGCCGCCGTCTGCGGCCATGAGGGTGAGTTCGCGCCGCCGAGAGCGGGCGACCCGGCGAAACGTCCGCCGATCATCAGGCCTTCGCAGAACTGCCGTCGAGAAATCGCCATCCTTCACTGAATGCCCGGGTTGGTGCATTATAGCCCCGCCAAGACATCACTTCTCGGAACTGGAATGACACTGAGTAGCCGGACAGTGCTCACGACCCGCCTCGTCACGTTCGCAGGAGTCGTTGCGCTCGTCTTGTCCTACGCGCGCGCCACGCCTTATCTCGCCGGGAAGAATGCCGAGCGGGACAGCACGCGCCACGCTCTCCTGATCGGCGTCACTGACTACCCTCGTCTCGGGACAAAATACCGCTTGCAGGGTCCGTCGAACGATGTCCGGTTGATTCGAGGACTGCTGGAAGCTCCACCATTCAGCGTCAGGCCGTCGAACATAGTGGCGTTGGCGGGTTGGCCAGATGTTGCCGACGTGCGCCCGACTCGGACGAATATCGAACGCGAGTTCCTTCGTTTGGCCTCGTCCGTGGAGAAAGGCGATCAGATCCTGGTGCTGATGGCGGGGCACGGCAGTCAGCAGCCTGCAAACGAGGAATCGGGAGATCCGGAGCCCGATGGGCTCGACGAGATCTTCCTGCCGGCCGATGCAGCCGGCTGGAACGGGCAAATCGGGCGCGTGGAGAACGCAATTGTCGACGATGACATTCGCCGCTGGGTAACCGCTTTACGCAACAGGGGCGCGTTTGTCTGGGTCGTCTTCGACTCGTGTCACTCGGGGACCATGGTCCGGGGGCTTCCGTCAGCCATCGAGCGGGAGCGGCAGATTCCAGTTGAAGCGCTCATTCCCGCGCCCATCATCGAACAGGCGCGGCAACGTGAGACGACTCGCGCAGGCGCCGGTGGAGTTGAGGGCGGGCCGATGGACTTGCTCGACCCCCAGGGCGGACTGGCCGCGCTCTATGCCGCTCAAATGCACGAAACCACACCCGAGCGGCCGCTGCCTGACGCGAAAGGGCAGGTTCACGGGTTGTTTACCTACACGCTCGCTGACGTCCTGGCCCGGAGTTCCACACCGCTGACGTATCGGGAACTCGCGGATCGTGTGCTCGAGCGCTATCGGAGCATGGGACGGCCCGGTCCGACGCCCGCACTCGAAGGCGGAGGACTAGACCGCCTCGTGCTCGGCCAGGAATCATTTCCAGACCGCCCTCGTCTTCTCCTTGGCGCCAGGGCGGGAAACGCCTGGGAACTGCTGGCGGGCAGCATCCACGGGCTGACTCCCAACAGCATTCTCCAACTCTTTCCGCCAGCCGGTGCGGCGAACGCCGACATGCCGATCGGCCACGTGAAAGTCGTTTCGACGCGAGCGAGCACGGCGCTGGTCGAACCGGTGGCGTTCAACGGCAGTGCACCGCCAGGCCCGAACCGGTTGGTCGAGCAGGCGCGAGCGCGAGTCGTGGACTACGACTACGGCAGCGCCAGCCTGCGCGTCGCCGTGCAGTGGCAGAAAGATTCCGGCGGACCGTTCGCGGACCTCGCCGCCGTAAAGACGGGCGCTGGCCCCGAGCCACTCGAGCGATCACTGACGGAGTTGTCGAAGCGCACATCGGGTCTCGCGCTGCGGACTGAGTCTCTCGCCGAGGCCGATTGGCTGGTCCGGGCGATCGCTGACGACGTGGTGCTGGTTCCCGCGTCCGGCTGGATCGCTGCCGGAGGATCAGCGGTCGAAGCCGATGTGCCGTCTCAGTTCAGGATCGGCACACTGACGGATCCTGCCCTCGCGCAGAAGCTCGCGGTTGCGGTTCAGAATGTTGCCCGCGCCCGAAACCTGATGCGTCTCGCCCAAGGCCCGTCGCAGGCCGACATCAGCCTGAAGGTGCAGCTGCTCCGGTACGACAGCGAATCGTCGACTGTCGGACGCCCCCTTCGCTACGAAGCGTCCGGTCCGAGTCTGACAGTTGGCGAATACGCGAGTTTTGAAATCTCGAACACGAGCTCGATGCCGCTGGACGTAACCCTGCTTTTCATCAGCAGTCAATACGGGATCGAGGCCCTCTACCCATCCACAGATCAGGAAATCGACAACCGCGTTGCGCCGGGCCAGACAGTGTTCACGATGAAGTTCAAAGTGGGGGACGACACGCTCGGCCAGGAGCACGTCGTAGCGATTGGCGTGCCCGGCGGGGCGGGCCCGCGCGTTTCCTTCGCGCTTCTGGAGCAGCCGTCGATTGCAGCGTTTCGTACGAGAGGCGCGGGAACGTCGTCCGGGCTTGGCGACTTGCTCGAACAGGCGCTCTACGGCAGCGGAACGAGGAGTGGCTTTCATGCGCGGTCCGACCTGCCGCATGCCTTCCAGATGATCTCGTGGCGGACCGTACGCCAATCAGTTGCCCCAAGGTAGTCGCATTGGTCTGTCGTGTCGCGCCTGAAAGGCGTGCGGCCGGCTTCTCGAACGAAGCCGGCCGGCAATTGGTGGGTCGTTGGAGGCGCTTGGGCGCGCCCCGCGCGGCGATCGGATCTCTAGAGGACCTGTCCGCCTCGGACGCGGAGCTCGTAGTCGTTGTAGACCGAACCGACGTTGACGATGCGGATGGTGATGATGCCGCCCTGGGGCGGAACCAGGCCCGCCACGCAGTAGTCGGTGTAGTCGTCGTCGACGGCCACGAGCCGACCCCACTGGTCGTAGACGAAGAGGTCCAGATCCGCGTTGCGGTCTCCATCGCCGTTGACCGTGATGTCGACCGGCGTGCCGGCAAACACCTGCACCCTCCACACGTGAGCGTTGCCCGCCGAGAGCCGCCGCATCGGGCCTGCGAATGCCGTCGTGCTCGTCACCAGGATTGCTACCGCCGCCACCACCGCCGTCAGTGTCCGAACGATTGATTTCGTCATTGTCCTAACCTCCTTGCCCTGAAAGGCGCAGGAAGTTCGAGATCGGATCATCGGGCCAGACGACTGGGATTCTTTGAAGAATGTCAGCCGTTCAAGGTACAAGTCGGCTCCGTTGATTTGAAGTCATCCAACGGGAAGACCAACGTCGCGTTCGCGACGCCAGCCTCGACAAAATCTTTGAAAACGCGCCTGTTTTTAGCGAAATCGCCCTTGACACAAAGGATCAGCTGCGGCAATATTCGCGTCCTCACCCCGCAAGTCACATGGCTAATTTCTGATCCGGAGGGGTCCATGTTGAGGAATCGGCCTGGTATTGCCACCGCGTTGTTCGCCGTAGCTTGTGCATGGAACTCACCGGCGGAGGCGGCGCGGATCACTCTGACAGCCGACGATCAGGGCATCGTCATCTGGAGCGGCAATGGTGACGTGACATCGATGAACGCCGACAATGCCGCGTCGTTCGAGAAGTTCCTTCCATTGAGTTCGACCGATCTGTTCTATGAGGTGACGAAATCTCCCGCCTCGCTCGATATCGGATTGCAGCTCTACTTACTCGCCACAACTTCGGACCCTAATGGGGGAAGCCGCACGCTTCAGGGGGCCCTGTGCCCAGGGCAGGTTTCTGGAGACGTGTACTGTCCTGCGCTGGAGAGAGCATTTGAGAACAGCACCCTCGAAAATCAGTTTCCGGAGCCGGATGCTCGGATCGCATTTCTCGAAACAGAAAAACGCGTAGCTTTCTTTGAGTTGCTGACGACAACCGACTCCACTAACTATCTCCTCACGACGAATACCACCGCCTTCAATACCATCGTCGTGCCGGGTCTCAATAACGACATTATGAGGATTGGTCTGGTGGCCTTCCCAAGTCGGCTGCTCACTCCGGGTGAAGAATCAATAGATATCCTTCTGAAGCAAGGTCAACCGACGACGGCGAACCCAGTTCCGGAGCCTGGCACTCTCGCGCTCCTCGGCATCGGTCTCGCCAGCATGGCGACCGCGCGGAAGCGAGCGCGCCGCTAGCGTAACTGCGATAGGTCCGGCAACGGCTCCCAGTTGCCGGCGAAGATGAACGCAGCCCAGTAGAACGGGTGGGCGCGTCCGGCGCGACGTTGCATCGAGAGCTGCACGTCGCGCAGGGCCGCCGCCCTTCCCTTTCCCGCGAGCAGTTCCTTGTAGTACGCGGTCATCAGGTCGCGCGTGGCTTCGTCGCTCACCTGCCACAGGCTCATGACCTGACTGGCGGCCCCTGCCATCGTGAATGCCCGCCGCAGCCCTTGGACGCCCTCGCCCGCGCGAACCTCTCCTACACCAGTTTCGCAAGCTGAGAGCACCACCAGAGGAGTGCCCGCGAGATTGAGGCTGGCGGCCTCTACAGCTGTCAGGAGGCCATCGTCGGCGCTGCCAGGCTGTGGGTGATTGGCGCCCGCGAGCGCCAGCCCTGACCGTGCCAGCGCGTCGACAGCAGTCACTGGCGCGGTTGGTGGCGGCTGTCCCGTCGGCTTGAGGCTGCGAGCATCCGCCGGCGGAGCGTCCAGGGCACGGCGGCCAAGGAAGAAGCCGTGCGTGGCGACATGGAGAACGCCGGGAGACACAACCGCCTTGAGTCGGGCCTCAGTCGCGTCTGCCCCAGTGATCACCGTCGCTTTCGGCATGAGCTGGGCGAGCGCGCGGGCCTCTTGCGCGGTGCCGGGAAGGGGCGCGAAGCGAGCCGTCCCGGCGCCGGAAGAAACTTGACCGGTGGCTGCGCCCGAATCGAAGAACGGATTCGCCACTACCAGCGCGGGGTTCAAGGCTGCGGCTGAACTCGACAGCCGCAGCGTGTCGCGCCCGCTCGACAAGAGAACAATCTCGAATTTCTTGATTCGGTGCTGCTGCTCCGGGTCGACGAGCGCGGCAAACGGCACCAGCGCCAAGGCACCGTCCGGAGCGATCAACAGACGCTGTGCCTGGCCGATGGCTTGAATCACCGGTTCGACCACCAGGCGATCGAGCTCCCGTCCCAACGTATTCACGTCGTCGCGATTCGGCCGGCCGAGCGCTGCCCGCCATGCGCCGACGGCCTTATCGATGGCCGCGCCGGCTCCGAGCTCAACCCATTTGGGCGGTGCGTTCGGTTTGAGGACCAACGCGGCGTACAACGGCTGACCGAAGCGGCCGCTCCGCCCGACCGCTTTGAGATTGAATGGCCGGTACTCCACGTACTCCACGAGCACACTACCGGCGGGTACGTGACCTGAAACGTCGCCCAGCGCCAGCTCACGGCTCTCCGCCCGTACCGCATTCTTCAAGCTGAGTTGTGCCTCGATTGCTTGTGTCTCCTCGTCGAGGGTCTTGAGTCGACTCTGCCGATCGGCAGCCGTCAGCCCCGGCTGCGGCCGGAGCGCCACGCGGGCGATCTCTGCGCGCAGCGAACTCAGACGTTCGAGCCGTGCGCGATCGGCGTCGCTGGCGCCTCGGCTGAGCGCGCTCATCGTATCGACCATGGCATCGAGGACTCGAGCCTTCCTGCGAAGTATCGTGGTTGCGGCGAGCTCGTCGAGCGCGGCATCGTGGATTGACGAGCGCAAGGTGATGGTCAGATCCGTCCCCTCGCGGAGCGTGTCCATGAAGAGCAGCTTTTGCTGCTCCGAGCCGATGGCAAGGATGTTGGCGAGCTGGCGATCCTGGATATCGTTGGCCTCTCGTTGAGTGGCAGCGGCGTCGGCGGCACGGCCTTGCAACCAATACAGGATGGTCATCGCCTCGAGCGTGGAAGCGACGGCGGGGTGCGACGGCCCGAGCCCGGCGCGGCGGATCTCGAGCGCCCGCCGGAAAATAGGCTCGGCGCCATCGAAGTCGCGCTGCAGCACATGCAGCACCGCGAGGTTATGCAGGGTCGACGCAACGAGGGGATCGTTCTCGCCGACGCTCTTCCTGTAGACATCCAGGGCACGGCTGTAGTTGGCTTCCGCGCGGACGAGATCCGCCTGCTCTTGGTACATCGCGCCGATGTTCCCGAGAACGCGGCCGACTTCTGGATGATTGGGAGTGAGCACCTTCTCCAGAATGGCAAGGCTACGCGAGTAAGGCGCTTCGGCCTTCGCAAATTCGCCCTGCGCTACGTAGAGAAGACCAAGATTGTTAAGGAACTGTCCGACGACCAGACTTTCCCCGAGGTTCTTTTCCGCCAGGTCCACCGATCGCTCGAGTAGCGTTTGCGCTCGCTCATAGTTACCGAGGGCCTGATAGAGGCTGCCCATGTTGTGCATCGTCGAAAACACGGCGCGATCGTTGTCGCCGAGTCTTTTCTGCTGAATCGCCATGGAGCGTTCCATCAGCGTCGCCGCCTTCGCAAGGTCGCCGACACCCCTGTAGGCGTTGGCCAGGTTGTTCAGCGATGCTCCGATTTGGGGGGCGTCGGCGGGCAGCAGCTTTTCCTGGATGGCCAGTGCGCGCTCAAAGACTTTCGCGGCCTGCGCGTAATCCAGCGCGGCGAAGTGAATGGTTCCAAGCTGGTTCAGCACGGACGCAGTCTCCAGATCGGAGGGACCCTTCACTTGTTCGACGAGCGCCACCGCCTTTTCAGCGCTCGCGATGGCATCCCGCAGCTTGCCTTCTTTCTGCAGCGATCGCGCCTGTTCGATGAGTCGACCGGCTTCCTGCACGCGAGGATCGACGGCTTGAGACTGACCGGCCGCGAACGCGCCCGCGCCGGCGAACAGTGTTGCGGAACACACCAGGATAAAGAGAACCCTGCGAGAGCAGCGTTGCACGAATCGCAGATTGTGCATGAAGCCTCCGGATGCGAGGCCGGAAGCCTATCACGCCTGCGGCGCATTCGACATTTGATCACGTATAATCCGCACCTCTCATCACAGAGGAGCCGTCGAATGACCCGAGCAGTGCTGATTGTTGGGGCCGGTCTAGTTTTGTCGGCGGTTGTCGAGATCACCAGTCAGTCAGCCCCGCGCGACACGAAACCGCTGTCGCAGATGCAATTCGACGCGGATGCCCGCCTGATCTGGACGCCCGGAGCCGCCTCTGAAGTCGCACGCCATATCGACAACGCGACCTGGCAGCCAGTCGTCAACCCGGACCGTCCGCGGGGAGGCGTCGAAGTCTATTCGAAGGTCGCACCGGCGGTCGTTGTCGTCAGGACCGACACCGGTCATGGCACCGGTTTCATCGTCAGCGCCGATGGCCTCGTGCTGACTAACCACCATGTGGTGGCAAATGGTCTGCGTCATGACGGACAAAAGGGAGCGTCGTACGCGCTGCTGCATATGGGCCGGTTGGGTGCGAATGGCACGATGACGCTACGACCCGAACCCGTCAGGGGGTTGTTGCTCAAGTCCGATCCTGCCGTGGACTTGGCGCTACTGCGGATCGAGCCGATTCCGCCGGATGTGAAGCCGCTGCCGTTCCTGGTGATGGCTCCAAGCCCGCCGCGGCCCGGCATGGGCGCGACCATCGTCGGCCATCCAGCCTCTGGGATGTTGTGGACACTGCGGTCGGGCGAGGTCGCGTCCGCCGGGATGATGCCCGCAGATCTCGTCGACGTTGTGATGCTCCAACTATCGGCCGGCCAGGGAGAGCGCTCGCAACTCCTCGAGCAACTGAAGCAGGCGCCTGCCCGACAGATCATCTTGACCTCGGCTGGGGCGAATCCAGGGGACTCCGGTGGGCCGGTAGTCGACAGCCTGGGTCGCGTCATCGCAGTCACGTTCGCAGTGCCCGCAGATCCGTCGCGCGCGAAATTCAGCTATCACGTCGCGCTCGACGAGGTGAAGGCCTTCCTCGCGGCCGTTCCAAAGTCGCCAACCATCAGCATTCCTGACCCGTGGCAGATCGGGCCGCAGGTTGCCCTCAAGGACCTTGACGGCGACGGCCGTCCGGACGTTCTGATGGCCGGGACAGAGCGGCCGGAGGAGTTCCTCTTCGACCTCGACAACGATACGCCGGCGGCCGCGTCGAAGGACCTGTCAGGTCTCGTTCGCGACCGCAAGTGGGATTTCGAGTTTGCCCTGAGGGTGGCGGCCGACGAGCCAACGTCATCCGCCTTCTACGACACCAACAACGACGGCACCGTCGACTTGATTCACACCGTCGAGGATCGCAGCCACTCACGGAACGTCCAGTTCTCCAGATCGGCGGACGGCAAGTGGCAGACCGCGCAGAACGTGACGCTGACTTTCCCGTCCAGCACATACCTGACGGATCCGCGGCTGGCTCAGAGGCTGACCGCGCTCCTCAAGTCCAAGTAATGGGGCGGTCTTCCCCCGGATGATCCGATTTCGAAACTCCTGCGCCTGTAAGGGCAAGGAGGTTACGACAATGAGACTGACCAAGACGGTTCGACAGATGGTGGCGGGATTCCTGGTATTGGGCGCGTTGGTGGCTGGACCGCAGGCCGCGTTTGCCCAGATGGCGCCGCGGGTGTCGGACGTGAGGGCGTTCGCGACGGACACCTGGCGGATTTGGGTCGTCGCAGGCCAAGTCTACTCGGTGGTGGTCAATGGCGACGGCGACACCGACCTGGACTTGTTTGTGAGCGACCCCTACGGCTGGCTCGGGGTCGACGACGACCGGACGGATTACTGCGTGGTGCGGTTTCGCGCACGGACGACGGGGTACATCGACGTTCGAATCAGAAACCTGGGTTCGGTTTACAACCGGTACGTCATCACGGTCCGCTAGCGCGTTGGCGGGCCAACACTCCAGCCGGTCTTGCCTTACGCGGACCGGCTGGTCGTGTGTACAGGACGCATCAAAATTCGGCGCTCTGACGGCACGATGATCCTCTTCGTCGATTCCTGCGCCTGAAAGGCGAGGAGACGGCACATGAGACGACGATTGATGGCAGCGACGGCGATAGTTCTGGCACTCTCGGCCAACGTCAGACCCATGACCGCGTTTTCTGGTTTGTCGGTCATCTGCTTCACGTTGCCGGCGGAATGCCGGCTGATGGTGGCGCAACCGGGTCGAACCGATCAGATTCAGCGGCCGTGCGAGCAGTCGAGCCCGTCAAACAGGATCCCGACCGGATCGAACGACTGGCGGATCTGGGTCACTGCTGGCTTACCTGTCAGCCTGATGCTCGATTGCGACGACGAGGAGCGTCTCGTTGTGGTCCGCGACGGTCTCGGAGTTCTTGCTGAGGGAAGATCGGGCGAATCTCTCTGGTTCACACCCAGGCTAAGCGGGCCGATCGAGATTCACGTGATTCGCTGAACGTCAGCGAATTGCGGCTATGGGTATGGTCCGGCCGGCGAATTCTGCGCCGTCCACTTTGTCCAGGGTCGACCGAACCCGCTTGATCCAGTCGGTGCTCGGTTTCTCGCCACGGGTCGAAGCAAGGCTGACGATGGCAGGCTCGGCATCGCTCGTCCAGACGACCTGTGAATCCCAATCGACGGTTCGCGGCCCGGGAATCGCGCCGATTTCGTTCGCGAGTCGCTCGCGGTCCGGATTCGACATCGGGCGAGGAACGACGACGAGGATGACGGTCTGGGCTGGCGGTGGGCCATCAATCGGCAGCGTCCATGAGGTTTTCGCCAGCTGGGATTCATCCAGAACCGACGCCGGCCCTTCCGCCCCGAACGTCACGAGGTAGCGCGACCACCCGGCAGGGGCTGTGGCGGCAATTGCGAGTTGATTCGCGTTTGGCGGCAGCGAATCGCCAGGCCCGAGCGTGAGACGACGTCCCCCGACGATGGCCGACAAGGCAAATCGCGGCAGCGCGAGCTCCGGCCCAGCCGCCAGGCGCTGTTTGATGGCGAGCAGGTCACGTTCGCTTTGCGCATCCCCCGCCGATTCTGCGTGCAGGGCCTGAGCAAGGACCTGCGCTTCCCGATAGGCCGTTCGGGCCCGGTCGAAGTCCTTCACGCGTACGGCGTCGCCGAACTGGACAAGGCCGGCCACGAGGTCGCGCCGGAGGCGAGCGTCTGCCGGGTCGGCGGCGACGAGTTCTCGCAAGAGCGCAATACCTTGGGCGCACTGCTGCTCCGCGTCGTGTGGATTCTTCGCTCGGCTGAACCTTGCTATCTGCAGGTGCGCCACAGCGATGTCGCGCTCGAGGCCGGGCAGCCGCTGTCCACTGCTTCTCAACCCCTGCAGGATGCCGATTGCGATTTCTGACTCGGCGCGCGCATCGACCCAGGCGCCTTGAATCGCCCGCGCAGAGGACTCGCGCAGTCGACTGAGCGCGACAAGCCGTTGACGCTCGGGAGTCGTGCCGTGCTTCTGTGCCAACGCCAGTTCGATGCCAACCGCCTTGCCGTAGCTGGCGAGTGCAGTTGCCGCGTCGCCGGTCGTCAGGGCGACATCTCCGATTGGACGATAGATGGCGGCCGCGAGTGCTGGATACTGAGCATCCATGGGATGCGACTGGGCCAGGCGTTCTGCTATCCCTCGCGCCTCTTCATAGGCGGCGAGGGCGGAAGCGTATTGGCCTTGCGCGGCGAGGACGTCTCCGGTACTGCCCAGGGTCCGCGTCAGCGCCACGGCGATCCCTGCCGAAGGCGAGTCGGCACCCTGCAGCTGCCGGAGAATGCCAGTGGCCTCGCCGTACATCGCCAGCGCGCGCGGTCTGTCGCCGAGATTTGACGTGTTGGGGTTACCCAGCACGTCACCCAGGCGGCGGTAGCCTTCCGCGATGTCCAGCATCAGCGCGGCATCCCCCTGGGCGTATTGACGGAGTTTCTGCAGGTAGTCGCTGAGGGTCTGGACCAGCGCCTGACGCGACACTGTCGTGCCTGGAACCTTCATCAGCGCGTCGTCGACGCTCGACAGCGACGCGGCGAGAGTCCGTGACGCGTCGAAACGTTCGATTGCCATCGTGCGCTCACGGCGCGCCGACTGCCAGGACCGGACGAGGCTGACGCCGGCCACCGCGACCGCTGCGACGACAATCACGGCCGCCGTCGTCAGGATTCGATTTCGACGGACGAACTTCCGTGCACGGTAGGCCACCGACCCCTGACGCGCGTCCACTGGATAGTGCGCTTGCCATGCGACCAGATCCCGCGTGAGCGTGTCCACGGTGGCGTAGCGCCGTCGTGGGTCGGGATGAATGGCCTTGAGCACGATCGCGTCGAGGTCTGGATCGATGTCGAACGGGGAGACGGCGTCGGTCGCGTCAAACGTCCCACTGGCAACTTCGCTCGGCTTTTGGAACACGCCCCGGTCGGTGGTCGTCACTTCAGCATTCGGCAGCGTCTGTGGCCGGACGCCCGTGAGCAACTCGTGAAGAATCACCCCGAGCGCGAAGACGTCCATGCCGGCATGTGCGGCTTCGCCCTGGACTTGCTCAGGACTCGCGTAGGCCGGTGTGGCTCGTTTGAGGATCGGGTCGGTCGCTGGACCTGCCTCGAGCCCTGCGCGGGTCATGGCCTTGGCGATCCCGAAATCGAGCAGTTTCGGCTTCCCGTCGGCATCGACGAGGATATTCGAGGGCTTGAGGTCCCGGTGGACGACGAAGTTGCGGTGCGCGGCCGAAACAGCGTCGCAGACTTCTCGGAAGAGCGACAGCCGATCCGGCAGTTTCAGCGAGTGACGCTGGCAGTGGGTTGTCAGCGGTACCCCGTCGACATACTCCATGACGAGATACATCCGGTGATCAGGGAGACGGCCGGCGTCGAGGAGTTTGGCGATGAACGGGTGGTTCAGGAGGGCGAGGATCCGGCACTCGTCCTCGAAGCGCTCGAACAGATCCGCTGGAGCCAGGGCCGGATTGACGACCTTGACCGCCACGTAACGTTCGAACGCTCCATCGTCCCGGCTGGCCAGGTACACCTGCCCCATACCGCCCGAGCCGAGCAGCCGGAGGATGCGGTAGGAGCCAACGCTGGCGCCCAGGAGGTCGCCCTCGGTTGGCTCTCCGGCCAATCCCGTTCGAGGGTCCATCTCCTGGTACGCCTGGAGCAGTTCGCGTACTTCGCGGAAGAGAGCCGTATCGGTGCCGCACGCGTCCCGCAAGAACGCCTCGCGTGCGTGCGCCGGCCTCTCCAGCACGGCGCTGAAGACTTCCTGCACACGCCCTGGCGAGTAATGAGCCACTCGAAGCTGCCTTGGAAAGGTGGGCAGTCTAGCATAAAGAACTGACTATAATTCCGGGCCCGAGGTTCCCATGAGCGACGCTCCCGACGTTACGAGGCTGCTGCACCGCTGGCGCGCAGGTGATCAAGACGCCGGCGACCGACTGGTCGCTGCCACCTATCAGGAACTGCGCCGTGTGGCCCGGGGATTCTTCCGCTACGAACGCGCCAACCACACGCTTCAGCCGACCGCGCTCGTGCACGACGCGTTTCTCCGTCTCTGCCGCGACCAACCAGTCGACGTCGAGTCCCGAGAGGCCTTCTTCCGCCTGATTGCCGCGCAGATGCGGCGGCAGCTCATCGATCACGCCAGGCGGCGCAATGCCGTCAAGCGTGGGGCAGGTGTGGCGAAGGTCGACCTGGATGAATTCATTGAGCAGATTCCGTCGGTCTCACAGGAATCCTCCGAACACTCGTTTCAGCAGATGGAGGAGGCGCTGGGACGGCTTGCCGTGGACTATCCCCGGGCAGCGCGGGTCGTGCAGCTCCGGTTCTTTGGGGACCTGTCGAATGAAGCGGTGGCGAAAGAGCTGAGCCTCAGCGTCGGAACGGTCAAACGCGATTTCGCGTTTGCCCGCGCCTGGCTGGCCCGTGAGCTGAAAGCCGCTCAAGACGCCGACGGCATGTGAGCCTGTCTCTGAGCGCAATTTACGAAACATTTCGTCGCTCCTGAGAGTCTCATCCTCCATGCTCCAGGATCTGCGTTTCACGCTCCGCCTTCTGCTAAAAGAACGTTGGTTTTCGGCGGCGGCCATCGTTGCCCTGGCCCTCGGTATCGGCGTCAACGCAGTCGGGTTCACCCTCGTCCACGCTGCGTTCCTCCGCGGGTTGCCCTTCGACGGCGCCGATCGGCTCTTCGTCCTGACGTGGCAGAGCCGCGCCGGACGTCGCAACGTATCCCACGCCGAATTCCGCGATTGGCGTGAGCAGAACCGTAGCTTCGAAGGCCTGGCGGCGTACCGCAGCGACTCGATGAACGTCAGCGACTCGCGCGCCCTGCCTGAACAGGCGCGAGGGACTCGGATGAGCGCCAATTCGTTCGAGCTATTAAGGCAGGCGCCGCTCTTGGGGCGCGGGTTTACGAATGGCGACGACCGGATTGGCGCCGAGCCGGTCGCAGTGATCAGCTATACCTTTTGGAAAAACCGGTACGGAGCCAGCCCCGACGTCGTCGGCACACCCATTCGCGTCGACGGACAACCGGCAACGATCGTCGGCGTCATGCCCGCCGGCATGCGGTTCCCGGACAACACCGAAGTCTGGCTGCCGGCGATTCCGGCAGCCGGCGAGCCTCGCGATCGGCGCTCGCTCAACGTATTCGGCCGACTCAAATCCAACCTCGCCCGCGTCGAGGCGCAGACCGAGATGAATGGCATCGCGGAGCGTCTGACGGCTGCGTACCCAGACATCAACAAGGGCCTCATTGGCATCCGCGTCGAGACGTTCACCGAACGCTATGTCGGCGGTGCTGCGAGGACCATGTTCCTCGTGATCATGGGCGCCGTTGGCTTCGTGCTGCTCATCGCCTGCGCGAACGTCGCCAACCTCCTGCTGTCGCGGTCGGCGAATCGGGCGCGCGAAGTGGCTGTGCGCGCGGCCCTCGGCGCGACGCGTTGGCGCATAGTGCGCCAACTGCTGGTCGAGAGCCTGGCGCTGGCGTTCATCGGCGGAAGCCTCGGCTTATTGCTTGCTAACTTCGGCGTTCAGGCGTTCGATGCCGCGGTCAGCGATCCTGGGAAGCCGTACTGGATCGATTTCCGAGTCGACTACGTCGTGTTCGGATACGTCGCCGGGATTTGCGGCCTGACCGCCATTCTCTTCGGCCTCGCGCCGGCGCTCCATGTTACGAATGTGTCGAAAACGAACAACAACGAAGTCCTGAAGGAAGGCGGCCGCGGCACGACCGGTAACCGCCGCGCGCGCTGGCTCAGCGGGACGATGGTCGTTACCGAGCTGGCGTTGACAGTCGTTTTGCTCGCGGGCGCTGGATTGATGGTGCGCAGCTTCATGAACCTCGAGCGCCTCGACGCCGGGTTCTCGATCGAGCATCTGCTGACGATGAGGCTGCAGCTGCCAGAGGCCAAGTATGGGACTGTCGGTGAGCGGCGCGCGTTCTACGACCAGTTGGAGCCACGCCTCGCGGCGATCGCTGGCGTAGACGCGGTCGCGGTGACGACAACGGTGCCGCCACTCCGCGCCGGAGAGCGGGTGTTCGAAATCGACGGACGTCCGGTCGCGCAACACAACGACGCGCTCGAGGTCGCGGCCGTGACCATCAGTCCCCGATTCTTCGAGGTCGTTGGCGTGAACCTGCTTCGGGGCCGCGGCTTCGGGGACGCTGACGGCTCCGCTGGTTCCGAGACCGTCATCATCAACGAGCGGATGGCCTCGCAGTACTTCCCAGGAGAGGATCCGCTTGGCCGGCGGATCCGGTTCGTGCCACGTCAGCCCGCTCCAGACCAGCCGGCCCCGCCGTGGCGGACGATCGTCGGCATCAGCCCGTCGCTTCGGCACAGCGAGACGAGGCAGGTCGAATTGAACGCGGTCGTCTACATTCCGCAGCGGCAAGAACCGCCGGCAGGCGCGGCGCTCGTCGTCCGCAGCAGGCTGCCGTCAGGCGCCCTGATCGACCCGTTGCGGCAGGCCGTCCAGTCTGTCGACGCGGACCAGCCGGTCTTCTCGATCCAGACCCTCGATCGCATGCTCGACGAGGACCGCTGGCCGTTCCGGGTGTTCGGCGTGATGTTCGCGGCATTCGCCATCATCGCGCTGGTGTTGTCTTCGGTCGGGTTGTACGCGGTGATGGCGTACTCGGTGACACAGCGCACATCAGAGATCGGCCTGAGGATGGCGCTGGGCGCTCAGGCGCGACAGGTGGAGTGGATGATTCTCCGTCTCGGCCTGATACAGCTCGCGGTGGGGCTCTCGCTCGGTCTTGCCGGCGCGATGCTGGTGGGCTCGGTGATGGATTCGATGCTCGTCGGCATCACGCCCGGCGATCCGATGACCTTCGCGACGATTACGACGCTCCTGACGATGGTCTCCCTGGCGGCCTGTCTGCTTCCCGCGCGGCGCGCGACCCAGGTCGATCCGCTCACCGCCCTCCGCGCCGAGTGACGTTGGATCGGCCAGCTTAGCCACGGAACACACCGGCTGATCCGCTGGCCACCGCGCACAGCGCGGATGGTCGTCAACGCGTGGCCCATGGGGCCACGCGCGAGCGGATCAGCACACGGATCAAATCCGTGTTGTCCGTGTTGTCCGTGGCTAACTTTCGACGCGCCGCGGCCTTATTTGAGGCTCTTGATATATAGGATCACCGACTCGAGTTGCTGTTCGGTGAGCACGCCTGAAAAGCTCGGCATGCCCATGCCGGTCCGATTGAACCCGGACACGACCTTCGCCGTCGGCTCGAGGATCGACTCGCGAAGGTACGCCTCGTTCGCCGTCACTCTGACGAGACCGTCGTTGAACGTGCGGTCCGATCCGTAGAGGCCCCTGAAGTTTGGACCGAGCTTCGAGATCGCCGACGATTCACGCGCGTGGCAGGCGACGCAGCCAAAACGCTCGTACACGAGCCGTCCCTCTTCGGCGCTGACTGGTCCTGTCGCCGCGGGAGCGGCGACCGTCTTCGGCGCGAGATCGACTGTCAGGGCGCCGAAGCCTTCCTTCTCGGGGGTGAACGTCGCAAGTTCATAGGGAGTGAAA
Source organism: uncultured Acidobacteriota bacterium (assembly GCA_963773005.1). GTDB lineage: Bacteria > Acidobacteriota > Vicinamibacteria > Vicinamibacterales > 2-12-FULL-66-21 > DATBJJ01. Next base: position 581,900 of record CAVYZR010000001.1, on the reverse strand, counting down.
GCCGCACTCTCTTGAAAGGGCACGCCATCGGCCGTAGCCAAGGTCCAGCCGACACGCATCTGCATCACGGGCTTGATTCCGGGTAGTCCGATGAACACGCTTCTCCCATCCGTCGAGAGGTACGCGCTCGTCGGTTCGAGTCGATCGACGCCCGGGGTATCGTCGGCTTTGAGCTGCGGCGATCCGTACTTGTAAGTGCGCACGTAGTGCCAGCTCGCCACGGTGTAGTTGCTCGGATTGGTCGCCTGCTTCGCGTCGAGCGCGGTGTCGAACCGGATCAACAGCCCCTTGTCCATCGGCACGACTGCGCTCGGGAGCGTCGATGGTGCGCCAGTGTAGCGAACACGTCCGAGGCCGGCGAGGCGTGGGGAGGTCGTCCCCCAACCAAGTACCTGAAAGCCGGTGAGGTAGAGCTGGCCATCCGCCGGGTTGACGGAGCCATTCAGCGGAGGGAACTCGAAGGTCTGGGTGACGCTGACCACGGCGGCCTGCGGTTTGGCGCCGCGTTCGTTGAGCATCACGCGAAAGAGCTCGGGCTTGTTGAACCCGATGTGCACGAGCCCGTCGTTGAGCGGTCCCATTTTGGCGTCGAACAGCCAGACCTGAGACATCGCCGAGGCGTTGACGGCATGCGGAATCCACGTGAGCGGATCGGCAATCGGCGCGGGGTAGACCTCTCGCGGCAGCTTGTCGCTCAGGAAGCCGTAGAACTGCCGGTCTCGCACGATGTGCAGCGGCGTGGTCGGGATGTAGTGCCCCTGCTGGTCGCTCGAGGTGACGAGGCCGGTGCGGACGTTGACGCCGATTTGCGGCTGCCGGAAACCATAACCGAGCACGGTGCTTGTGCGACCGTCGGCCGAGACGCGCAGCACGCTGCCGTTGTGCTTGCCGATGGTCGTCGCCTCCTGTCCGCCCTTGGCGATGACGAACTCGCCGTTCGGCGCAAGACGCAGCGTGCTCGGAAACTCTCGGTTGTCGGCCGTTTGCGCAAAGGCGTTGGAGAAGAGTTCGTGGACGTCGGCCTCGCCATCACCGTTCGTGTCGCGCAGGCGCCAGATCCCGTTGCGATCGAAGACGTGAATCTGTTCGCCCTTGATGGCGAGCGACAGCGGTTCGTGCAGGCCTGACGTAAATCGCTTCCATTTGATTGGCGCGCCAGGTTGATGGAGTCCGCGAACCAGCCAGATGTCGCCGTCGAGGGTCACCACCGCGCCGGTTCCGTCCTTCAAGAACTGGATGTCGCCGGGGCGCACGTTTCGGCGCCACGGATTGCCAACCGGCAGCGAAAAGTCGTCGACGACGAACGCGTCTTTAGCGCTAGACGCCGTGACCGTCGTCTTGACGTCCTGTGCCCAGCGGATAGATGGCGTGGCGGTTGGAATCGGCTGGAACGCGATGCTGTCCGTGAACGGTGCGTCCGACATCGCGACGCAGAACTGTATGGGTTGTGGATGGGGTGGGACCTTGACCGCCAACGCAGGTTCCCCGGATCCGCCGCTCGCCGCAATCGACTCGAGGGCCGGAGCAGCGCCCGTTCCGGGGCAGACCGCAATCGATCCCCCTTTCGATTTGTATCCCGCCATGAGCCACAACGGCTCGGCTGCCGGCCCGATCTGTACGTTGCGAACGATCGCCGAGTGTCCGCCGGCCGAGGCGACGGTCATCCACTCGCGCACGTCCGAACCACGCACGGTGTACTCGAGCACGACGCCACCGCGCACGAGACGGACGGCTTTGAAGCGGCCAATCTGATCGGACACCGGACCGCGGCCGACTTCCTCGACCGTCGGCGCCGGTTCGCGCGGATCGTCGAGCGAGGGACGCGCCCCGACCTGCCATCCCGGGTAAATACCGTTAGCCGCCCAGACTTTGCCGTCTGGTTCGGGTGGCGATTGCCCGCCCTGCGTCTTGCGGTCGGGCTCGTGATACGACCCCGGCGCCAAGGCCTTCGGGGTCACGGCGTTGCCGCGCCAGACGGCGGCGACACGCAGCAGGTCGGTATCGAAACCGACCCAGTGGCCCTGCCCGAGGTTCACGATGAGCCCGCGCGGCGTGAGGTTTCTCGTCGGCAGGCCGGGTCCTGCGCGTCCCGCGTCCAGGACCGACGAGAAGAAAGGAAAGTCCGGTTCGATCCATTCGGCCCAGGGGCTGATCGCCGGAGTCGCGGGCGTCTGCTGGACCATGGAGGCACTGGGCACGAGCCCGTGCACCAATGCCACCGCAGTCACGATCGTTGCCGCCCGCCAGGATCTCATCCGCGCATTCTATAATCGACCGCCGTGCCTCGACAGCCCGCACCCGTTATCTCTCGACGAGCGTTGCTCAAAGCGGCGGGAGCCGTCTGTGCGGCCCCGATCCTGCCGCTGGCAGCCTGCCGCAGCAATGCGGCGCCAGCCGTCATCGTCGCGCGACCCACCGACATTCGTATCGTCTCGGTCGACCACCACTTCGAGGAGTTTCGCTATCGCGCGCCGTATCAGTTCGGCGGACGGACGGTCGATCGGGTGACGGTCCTCAACGTCAATTGCCGCGTGCAGACGACCGGTGGGAAAGACGCGTGGGGTTTCGGGTCGATGACGCTCGGCAACGCCTGGGCGTTTCCGGCCGCGTCGCACGAGCCAGGCCTGGCCGCGATGAAAGCCCTGGCCGACGCGCTGCAGCCCGTGACGGCGGCCTGCGACGAGCGTGGCCATCCCATCGATCTTTTTCGCGCGCTCGAGCCCGAATATCTGCACGCGGCCGCTACGGTTTCTGCCGCGTTGACTCTCCCGACGCCAGTGCCAAAGCTGTGCACGCTCGTCGTCGCGAGCGCGTTCGACGCAGCGATTCACGACGCGTACGGCAAGGCGTTCGGCGTCAGCGTCTATGACACCTACCGCGCCTCGTTCATGCGTGAGGATCTCTCTCGCGATCTCGGTCCGGAGTTCAAGGGCGAGTACCTCGACCGCTACGTGCCGGTCGCGCCGCGAGACGTGACACCCGTCTTCCACTCAGTCGGGGCGAGCGACGCGCTCGAGGCCGCCGACGTGCGCACGAAGGTCGAGGATGGGTTGCCCAACACGCTGGAAGAGTGGATTCCCCGCGATGGCCTGACGCGATTCAAGATCAAGCTCAATGGCGGCAATCTGGATGCGGACGTGGAGCGAATCGTTCGAACCGACCGGGTCGTTACCCGTGTGCTCAATATGCGCCAGGAGCGACACGTCGCCGATTGGAAGTACCTGCTCGATTTCAACGAAGGCTGTCCGAATGTGGCGTACCTGCTGGACTGCCTCCGGCGTGTTCGGCAGGCGACGCCGAGCGGCTTCGAACGCATTCTCTACATCGAGCAGCCAACCGCCCGCGATCTCAGGAAGGATCGCGCCAACGTCATGCACGAGGCGTCGCGTCTCCGGCCCATCGTCATCGACGAGTCATTGACCGATCTCGAAACGCTGCTGCTCGCGCGGGAGATGGGCTATACCGGCGTTGCGCTCAAGGCGTGCAAGGGTCAGACGCAGGCGATGCTGATGGCGGCCGCGGCGCAGAAGTACGGGATGTTTCTCTGTGTGCAGGATCTGACGTGCCCCGGCGCGTCGCTCATCCACTCTGCCGGAATCGCCGCCCGCGTGCCCGGCAACGCCGGCATCGAGGCGAACGCGAGGCAGTTTGTGCCGAGCGCGAACGCGATGTGGGAGGCGCGCTTCCCCGGTGTGTTCACCATTCACGATGGCGTGATGCGAACCGGCCAATTGACCGGCCCCGGGCTTGGGGCGGTGCCGCCGCGGGTCGTTTCGTGATCGTTTCAGGTGGGAGCCGACATGCTTACTCGACGTGAGTTGATGCGCGCCGCGGGTCAAGCCGCGCTCGTCGCCGCCGCCGCCCGGCACACGACGATGGCTTTCGAGCCCGCTCGGATCTTCTGTCTCTTCTCCAAGCATCTGCCGGAGCTCGGCTGGGCCGACCTTGGCCAGGCAGTGAAGGACGCTGGATTCGAGGGCGTCGACCTCACCGTCAGGGCTGGTGGGCACGTGCTCCCGGAGCGGGCGGCCGACGATCTGCCGCGCGCGATCGAGGCCATCAAGGCGCGAGGCGTGCAGGTGCCGATGATTACGACCGAGCTGACCTCCGCCAGCGCACCTGTGGCCAGGCCGCTGTTGCAGGCGGCGGCGAAGAGCGGAGTGCGGTTTTTCAAGACCGGGTATTGGCGCTACTCGGCGTCACCCGACGTCCGCGCGCAAGTGGCCGAGACGGGCAAGGCGTTGGAGGGCCTGACCGCGCTCGCCCGCGAGTGCGGGATCGAACTGGGCTTCCACAACCACCAGGCCTACATCGGCGCCGCGCTCTGGGACATCGCGCCCTTCATGGATCGTCTCGACACGCGATGGGCCGGCTACTACTTCGATCCGCGGCATGCAGTTGCCGAGGGCGGCGGCGGCGCGTGGAAAGCTGCGACCTATTTGGTTGCGCCACGTCTGAAGATGGTGGCGATCAAAGACTGCCTGTGGGTGAAGTCACCGAAGGGCTGGGTCATCGAGAATTGTCCGCTCGGGGACGGGCTCGTCGATTGGACGTTTGTTGGAAAGACGCTCCGCGACGCGCAATTCGCCGGTCCGATCTCTCTCCACCTCGAGTACGAGATTCCGCCGGGGACGCGGAACACGCTCGACGCGGCGAAGCGCGATCTCGCATTCGCGCGGCGGTTCCTGGCCTAGAACAGGAGATCAGGAGGCTGGGAGGCCGATCTCGAACCCCAAAACCTCCTGACCTCCTGACCTCCTGTTCACATTCGCAGTGTACGCTGTTGGGGCATGCGCCAGGCGTCGAACTTACCGAAGATCGTCCGCAAGCGCTCGAAGCTGCACGGCTACGGCGTATTCGCGGCCGAACCAATCAACAAGAACAAACGGATCGTCGATTACGCCGGCGAGCTCGTCCGCAATAGCCGGAGTGGCGCGCGCGAAGCCCGCTATCTCGCCGAAGGGTGCATCTGGATCTTTCGAGTCGACCGCACGTGGAGCCGCGATGCCGCGGTGAACGGCAACATCGCGCGGTTCATCAATCATTCCTGCACACCGAACTGCTGGTTCGAGGTCGTCGACAAGACGATCTGGATTCGGGCGTCGCGGGCCATACGTGCCGGCGAAGAGTTGACCTACGACTACCGGACAGAAGGCGATCACACGATTCCCTGCACTTGTCGGCCCGGCTGCAAGACCTGGCTGTAAGAGCTGTCTCATAAACCTGCCGCTGGTTTTCAACGGCGAGCGAGCCAGGCGAGCGAGCCACGCGACCGGAGCGCGCCGGCGAACCGGCGCGCGAGGGCGCGTGTCGGGGAGTCCGAGGGGCGAAGCCCCTCGGATAAGAATTGTCGCGGCGCTCAGCGCGGAGCAGGCGGCGGGTCGCCTCGCCGGCTCTTCGTCGCTGCGAGCAGCTGCGCGAGCAGTTCGTTTCCGCGCGGCATGAGTGTCAGGCGCGCCTCGCCATCAATCAGTTTCTGCGTCTCGAGCACCTCGAAGAGTGCCGCTTCGATTTCTGGATCCTCGCTGATCTTGTTGAGGGCGCCGCCAACGATCTGCGGACGCATCGCGGCGGCCTTGGCGAATTCCACCGCCGCGGTCCGTTCGGCAGTGTTGGTGATGATGCTGACCTGGTTCGCGCCGTCCTGGCGGATGGCCGAGGTCACCTGCCTGAGGCGGTTCACGACCTTTTCCTCGATCTGCCGGATCATGTCGCCGTCCCTGAAGTGGACCTTCCGGATGTACACGGACCCCAGCCGGTAGCCCCAGTCATGCGACTTGTCCGACACCTCGGCGCGGACGGCCTGGCTCATCGTGTGACGCGTTTCGAGCATGTCGGCGAGGCGCATGTTGCTCAGGCAGCGCACGGTGGCGTTACTGACGTTGGCCCGGAGCGAGCCGCGCGGGTCGGTGTTCTTGAAGAGAAACGCGACGGGATCGCTGATGTACATCTCGTACCACATGCCGATCCCCATCGGCGCGCCCTCCTCGGAGTTCACCGGTTGGCTGCGCAGGTACTCCTGATCGAGGCGCATGTCGAGCACGTGGCGCTGTCCCAGCCAATTGACCAGGAACGCCGACACTCCGAGCCGGAAGGGCAGGATGTGCAAGCCAGGCTCTTCGATCGTGCCAACCACCTTGCCGAAGAGCACGTAGACGTGGCAGGTCCGCTCGAAGACGATCGTGTACAGCCCGATCACGCGAACGAGGAACAGCGCCACCGGCATCAGCAGGAACATCACGCCGAACGTGATGAGCGCCGCCGGCAGGAATTCCAGGATCACATCGATCATCGTTCGATCTCCAGGATCACGTCGTTGGCCTGATTGAAGAGGCCAAGACGAACGTTGCGAAGATACGCGGGGAGCGCTCGCGGCCCGTTGCGTTTGAGGTCGCTCAGTTGCTCGGCAAGCCGCAGCAGCGGCTCGACTTCGCCCTCGGCCTTCAACGTTTCGATTTCCACGGCACGCTTCGACTGGACGATCTTCTGATCCGCCCCGGCGTGCGCCAGGCTGATTTCCGAAGACACATGGTTATGGGCGGTGTTGATCGCCGCGAGCGCCGACTCGACCTCCGGCGGCGGATCGATCTCGGTGATGAGCGAAGCGTCGAGCGTGACGCCGTAGCGCGCCGCTGACGATCGGCACTCCTGATCCATGTGATCGTTGAGGTCGCGCAGGTTCTTTCGCAGGTCGTTGATCGAGATGCCGCTCACCAGGGTCGCGTCGATCGGCTGACTGTCGCGTGGATTGGTCGCGGCCGGCGCTTCGAAGTTCGCGATCCGCTCGCGCAGGATCGACACGAAGTACCCCATCACGTGCGCGATCGGGTTTTTGACACCGAACAGATACGCGTAGAGGTTGCGCTCCGACACCTGGTAACGGATCTGGCCGGTCAGGCCGGTGTTCAATTGGTCTTTGGTGACGGCCTCGAGAATCGTCCCGCCGTTGTTTGCCTGCGGCGTCTCCGGGTCGTAGGCCATGTTGAGCGTGCGCGTGGCAATCGAGACCTTGTGGACGCGTTCCCACGGCCATCTGAAGTACGGTCCGCCGGGCGGGATGACTCGCAGCTGCGGATATCGGTACCGCTCACGCTCGTCGGGACGCAGGCCCTGCGAGATTGGATCGTCCAGCGTGGTCTCGTCGCCGAGCCGCTGGGCGCGGCCGAGCACGGTCTTTACCGCCCGTTCATTCTGGTCGACAGTGTAGAGGCCAGCCAGTAGATACCGGACTATGAACCACGCGATGAAGCCGACCATGATGCCGAAGCTGATCGTCATGGAGAATCCTCCAACGAATTGACGCCACGGATCCCACGCCACGGACTACACGGAATACACGGAATACACGGAACGCCGCCACGGATCACACGCCACGGACTACACGGAATACACGGAATACACGGAACGCCGCCACGGATCACACGCCACAGATGACACGGATTACAGAAACCACACACGCCACGGATCACACGGAATACACGGAAACGACGGAACGCAAATACGACGGCGGTAAGTCTTTCACAAGGAGCCGTTGGAATCTATCTCACCTGTGTCATCACGGCTGCCCGTGTATTCCGTGACGTGTTATCCGTGCTGTGCTGTCTGTGTATTCCGTGTGATCCGTGGCGTTTAAGCCGTGTTGTCCGTGTAATCAGTGTGGTCCGTGGTGCAAATCACAGACTTCGCACACAACTGCCACACCGGTGCCACAACCACGTGGTTTACTCGAAGCCGTCGCTGCCAGCGACTGAGGACCAGAACGGCCGCCGATCCGGCGAACGATTGGGGTCGTTACACGAGGAAATCGAAATGCAAAGCAGGAAGATCAATCGCCGCGAGCTGATTGGCGCGATGGGCGCTGCGGCAGGCGCGGCGGTCGCGTTCGGATGCGGCAGTTCGCCGACCAGTCCGACCGCGACGTCCGCCACCACGACGACCACGACCGGCACCAACTCCGCCTGTGCAGTCACGCCGACCGAGACCGTCGGGCCCTATCCTTCCCTGACGGATCTTTTCCGGAGCGATATTCGGGAAGGGAAGAGCGGTGCCCAGCTGACGCTGACCGTCAAGGTCGTCAACGTGAACAGCAGCTGCGCCGCTGTCTCTGGCGCCAACGTCGAGATCTGGCACGTCGATGCGGCCGGCAACTACTCTCAGTACGGCTCGCAGACGACGCAGACCTATCTTCGCGGCATCCAGACGACGAACAGCAACGGCGAGGTGACGTTCACCACGATTTACCCGGGTTGGTATCAGGGCCGGGCCACGCATATCCATCTCGAGGTGACAATGAACGGCCGATCGGTCAAAGTGACGCAGATCGCGTTCCCCGAGTCGATCAACAACACTGTCCACGCAACCGGGGCCTATGCGTCGCGCGGCTCGAACCCGATGTCGAACGCGTCGGACGGGATCTTTGCCGACAGCCTCTCGTCGGAGTTGATTACCCCGACTGGCGACAGCTCGGGAGGGTACTCAGCGACGTTTCAGGTTGGGGTTTCCGTATAGAGTGGCAGTTACAAAAGGGCAGAGAGGGCCTACAGGAGGTCAGGAGCTTGAAACGTCCCAAGAGTCCTCCTGGTCTCCCGATTTCCTGTTCACACTTGGTGTAGATGTCCATTTCGGAGGCTACGAGGAGAGCGCAGTGCACAACGACGACAGCATGATCGGACGGCTGTTGACCCGCCGCGAGCTCGTCGCGCTCTTTGGCGCATCGGCCGTCGCGGCGATGGCTCATCGTGTCTCCGGCCAAGCGGCGCAAGCCGGCGCCGCGTCGGCGGGACTGCCGGCCTGCGTCGTCGTGCCGCAGCAGACCGAAGGACCGTACTTTGTCGATGAGAAGCTGCTGCGATCGGACATTCGTGCTGACCCGTCGACGGGGGCGGCCAAGGCCGGCGCTCCGCTGGCGATGGCGATCAGAGTCTCGCAGGTGACACCCGATGGAGCGTGCGCTCCGCTATCTGACGCGATGGTCGATCTCTGGCAGTGCGACGCGATGGGCGCTTACTCTGACGTCACCGACAAGCTGTTCGACACGAAGGGCCAGAAATTCTTGCGCGGTCATCAAATCACGGACGCGGATGGTGGCGTGAAGTTCGTCACCATCTATCCCGGGTGGTATCCGGGGCGCGCCGTGCACATTCATTTCAAGATTCGTACGAGCTCGGCGGGGACGCAGGCTTACGAGTTCACGTCGCAGTTCTATTTCGACGAAACGTTCACCGACCGCGTCCACGCCGGCCAGCCGTATGCCACACACGTTGGCCAGCGAACGCGAAACGAGAGGGACGGGATATACAAGGATGGCGGGCCGCAGCTGACGCTCGCAGTCGCCGATGCGGCGGCCGGTGGCTATCAGGCGACGTTCGACCTGGCCATGAAGCCGAGCGACCCGCCGGCCAGCCGCGGCCGGCGTGGCGGTCGGGTCTGAACCCCGGTCTGGTCCCCGCCCTACTTTCTCGGCGGCTTTTCGTCCAGGTTCATCGTCAGGTCGGCATCGGTGATCGTGTCGACGACGCCCTTGGCGGGTACGTCGACCTTCGCCAGCCAGAGCAGTGCGTTCAGCATGATGCGCCGCTGGTTGACGTCGCCCCAATTGGCGTGCGTGTGTCCGCCGGTGAAGCCGAAGCTGCGGCCACCGTCCGGCCGCTCGTACACCCACATCATCGTCTCGGCCCTGCCACTCTCCGCGATGATGTGGTCGTAGGGACCCTTCGGGCTGACGTACGGACCCTTGCGCACCTCGTCGCTCGGGGTCGAGACCAGTAGCGGTGTGATTTTTGCCTTTGCGGCCGGGTCGGCCGTCCACCGCATGTTGAAGTACCACTCGTCGTGCGTCGCAAAGGGACCGACGCCGCGGGTGACCGGATGGCTCGGGAACTTGTCGAACGCCGGCTTCCACATCGGGTTGACCGAGAAGTTCCTTTCGTAGAAGCCCCCGATCCAGCGCTGCATGGTTTCCCCGGGGACGCCCGGCGCCACATCGACCGCATAGTGCGCAAAGCCGAGGCCGACGCCTTTCGCCGCGAGCGCATCGAGCACCTTCGCGCGATCTCCCTGAAACGCCGGGTGGCCTTTTTCGCCGTCCGAGTAGATCAGGACGGCGTCGGCGTTGTCCAGGGCGGCACTGTCGTCGACGCGAACGCCATCCACTTCCTTTGCGGGCCAGCCGCCGTCATACACCTGCACGGTGATGCCTGGAACCGACGCGAGAGCTTTCTGCAAAAGCAGGCAGCCCGCCCTGAATTCGTGCATGCCTGGGGGATGGCTCGGCTTGCCGGCGACGAGGACGATCCGCTTGTCGGCCCCTCGAAGTTGAAGGTTCGAGACGGCTGAGATCGCTGCCAACGCCAGCAGCAATCCCGAGAGAGGGCGCAGCACGCGTGAAGTCAGTGGCATGGTGGCCTCAATCCTACCCATCTTCGGACCAACATCACCAGCCCTTTTGAATGAATTGGCGTGCCTTCCGCCGGGCGCGGCGAACTTTTAATTCTTTCATTGACACCCCGCCCGGCATCGGTTAGAGTCCGTGCGTAGTTTTAATTTATTAAGTTTTATCATGGCCAGACGACGATCCAAGACACTCACTGACGGCGAGGCACGGCTGATGCAGGTGCTCTGGGATCTCCAATCGGCGACGGTCGCGGATGTGGTCTCGCGACTCAAGTCGAACTACAGCACCGTGCAGACGATGCTGCGGATCCTCGAGAGGAAGGGCTACGTCGCGCATGAAAAGGCCGGCCGCGCCTTTGCCTACAGGCCTCTGATTGACCAGAAGCAAGCGCGCCGCAGCGCCCTCAGTCATCTGGTCTCGGGACTCTTCGACAACTCGCCGAGCCTGCTCGTGCTCAACGTGCTCGAAGACGAGCGGATCGATCGGGGCGAGCTTCGACCGGCTCCGCCAGTTAATCATGGAGAGCCAATAGTGGAGAGCGCACTGCCCGCGCTCGTCAACTGGCTGTGGCAGGGATCCGCGATTGCGCTCGCCGCGACGGCGATACTTCGCCCGTCGCGCCGGATCAGCGCCACCACGCGCTATCAGATCTGGTGGATCACCCTGTTGATCGTGCTGGCCTTGCCGATTCTCAGCTTCCAGCGTCCAGCTTCCGGCTTCCAGCCGCCGCCGGCAACCTCGCAGTCCAGCGAGTTCTCCGCTGGCGCGGGTGCAGGCTCGGGGCCAGAATCTGCAAGCTCGGAGCTGGGAGCTGGAAGCTGGAAGCTGGACGCTGGAAACTGGAAGCTTCCCCCTTGGACCGGCGCGCTGGTGGCAATCCTGTGGCTAGCGATCGCAGCGGTTTCTCTCTCACGGACGGCAATCGCTTTCATCGCGCTCGGGCGAGTCAAGCGCACGGCGCGCCCATTTCCGGAAGCCTGCGAGGCCCGGCTCCACACATGGCTGTTGCTGCGCTCCCTCGGCCGGCCGGCGAGACTGGTTATTTCGGATCACATCCATGCGGCGGCGGTGCTCGGGCTGACCTCGCCTTCGATCGCGGTCGCGCCGCCGGCGCTCGAGGCGCTCGACGACCACGAGCTCGATCAGATCGTCGTCCACGAGTGGGCGCACGTGCAACGACGTGACGATCTGGCGCGCCTCGCACAGCGGATCATCGTCGCCTTCGCCGGCCTTCATCCCGCGGTCTGGTGGATCAATCGTCAGCTGCATCTCGAGCGCGAGACCGCTTGCGACGACTGGGCGGTGCAGGCGACCGGTTCCGCCAGGGGCCTTGCGGTCTGCCTGACCAAACTCGCCGCCCTGCCGGCCCGACCATCACATTCGCTGCTGGTCCCGGCGGCGCTCGTGTCTTCGGAGCTGACAGCGCGAGTGGTCCGGCTGCTCGATCGACGCCGCAACACGTCGACGATGCGGACGTTCGGCCCGCCAATGCTCGTTGTGCCCGTCCTGGCCGCGCTGGCGCTGACCGTTGCGAGCGTGGAGCTCGTGGTGACGTCAAGTGGCATCCCGGATGCCCGGGCCGGGGCGACGTCGGCCCCGACGAGCGTGGTCTCATCCGCCGTCGTTACTCCGAGCCTGCAGTCTCCGCGCGAGCTGGCGACCGGTCGAAGCGCCTTGTCTCAACCCGTGCCGCCAAGGCTTCGGGCGTCGGCGCAGGCTGCTCCCAAAGATGCTGCGCAGGGCAGGCCGTCGCGCTTGCAGGCGGCTGCAGCGAGTGCCATCCTCCCGCGGCATCAGGGAGACCAGCGGGCCACGGACATTGCTGCTCGCGCGACTGGCGAGGGGCAGGTAAGACCAGAGGAATTGCCGGGTACGCCAGTTTCAAGCGAGATCGTGTTCGCGCCAACCGATGCGGTCGTCGCGGCAGGATCGTCGAAGAATGCCACTCCCTGGGCCACGGCCGCCCAGGCAGGGGTAACGGTTGGGAGTCATTCGCAGAAGGCCGCAGTCGCTACGGCGGGATTTTTTACGAGAGTTAGCAAGTCGATCTCCGGAGTCTTCTGATAGAGTCCCGCATCAATGCGCATACACATCGTCAATCCTTCTGACATATCGTTCGGGACCGCCGTCATCACACCGCGTTGGCTGTACGTGCTGGCCGCAGCGACGCCAACGCACTATGGGACGCCGGTGATCGTCGATGAGACGCTCGAACCGTTTGACCCGGACAGTGTCACGACGGGTGATGTCGTGGGCATTGGCATTCACACCGCCAACGCCCTGCGGGGATATCAGCTCGGACGTCTCGCGCGGGAGCGGGGCGCGACGGTCGTCTTCGGGGGAATTCATTCGACTCTCTATCCCGACGAGGCACGGGAACACGGCGCGGCCCATGCCGTCGTCAAGGGTGACGGCGACGTGGTGTGGTCGACCGTGCTCGACGACTATGCAGCGGGGACGCTCAAGCCACTCTATGACGGCGGGCGGGTCGAAGGCCGGTCGTTCATTTCCGCGCGATGGGATTTGCTGCCCGCCGACAAATATATGTGGGGATCGGTGCAGACGATTCGCGGCTGTCCGAAGCATTGCTCGTTTTGCTCGGTGTGGCGCACCGACGGGCAGAAGCCGCGACAGCGTGGCGTCGATGACGTGGTCAGTGAAATCGTAGCGCTCAGACGACGCGGCTTCAGATTCATCCTGCTCTCCGACGACAATTTCTATCCCGTGACGCTCGCGGATCTCGCCGCGGCGGGCCGCCGCTCGGACAAAGCCCATCTCGAGAATCTCAAGGCGATTCGCGCCGAGCGGTTCGAGCTGATGGCCGAGCTCGCGCGACTGCCGGACGACCTCGTGTTCTACACGCAGATTACGATGGAGGCGGCCGAGGATCCTGACTTCCTCAAGGCCATGCGCAAGGCGAAGATTCGCGGCGCGCTCGTCGGCATCGAGTCGGTGACGCCTGAGGGGTTGAAAGCCGTGTACAAGGACTTCAACATGGCCGGCGAGGCGCTCGTGACGCGGCTGCAGGCGTTTGGTCATCACGGCGTGCATGTGCTCGGGTCCTTCATCTTCGGGCTGCCCACCGACAAGCCGGACACGTTCAAGGCGACCGCGGACCTGGCACAGCGGGCCGGTGTCGCGTTCGCGCAGTTCATCCTGCTCCAGCCGTTTCCCGGCACCGTCGATTTCGCGAAGTGGGAAAAGGAAGAATCCGCCGCGGCGCTGGTCGGGTCGACCCCGGTGTCCCGGTACTGGCTGATTCCGCACGCCGACCGCCCGCGAATCTACGCGGCGCATCCGGCGATGTCGGCCGACGAGATCCGCCAGCGCACGCAGGCGACGTGGGACGAGTTCTATAGCCTGCCGCTCATCTGGCAGCGGTCGAAGGGGTGCGTCAAGTCGGTGAAAGCCCGCGTCATGTTCGTGATGATCTCGAAACTGTATCGCCAGATGTATGCGAATACCGGGATCGCGACTGACAGCGCCCGAGTCGCGCGCTCGGCACGCCGCGCGCGCGTGCTCGCCAAATTCGCGCGCAAGCTGTTCATTGCCGAACCAATGCCCGATCTCCAGGTGCCGGTGCCGCGGCTCATTGCCCAGCGGCCGGCGTAGTATGGGGGGTCAAGAGGTTCAATAAAGGTTCAAGGGTTCACAAGGTTCAGGCCGGGCCGGAGGCGAGGAAGACAACGGAGGGGTCATGACGACTCGTTTCGCATGTGCACTCTGCTTTGTCGCGGTAACGACCTTCGCTCTCGCGTTTCTACCGGGCAGTGCCGCACGTTCGTTTGTGCTGCATGCAGCTCAGAGCGCCCCGCAGGCCGTCGCCTCGTCGAGCACGTCGGTAAGCGCTTCTGCGGCGCGGTCACGAAGCACGCTCGAGCGCTTCCTGGCCGACACCGAGTCGTTCAGCTCGCTTGTCAGCTATCGGGCCGTCCGCCGGCTTTCAGTCGTGGCGCGCGGTGGCAAGATGAAAGCGTGGCTCACCGCCCGGACCTCACTCGATCCTGTGAACGGTTTCACCTACGAAGTTCTCGACGAAAGCGGATCGGGCCTGCTTCGCTCGCGCGTGCTGCACGCCGCGCTCGAAGCCGAGAGCGAAGCAAAACGCCGGCAGAAAGGCGCACATGGGTCGCTGTCGGTGGCCAACTACGACTTCGAGGTCGAGGACTGGACCTCTGACGGCTTGCTGCGCGTCGCGATCCATCCCAAGCGCAAGGACTCACTTCTGATGGAAGGCAGCATCTTCCTGACCTCTGAGGCGGCCGACCTGGTCCGGATGGAAGGTCTGCTGGTGAAGCGGCCGTCGTTCTGGACGCGTAAGGTTGAGATCGTCCGCGACTACGGACGCGTCCACGGTGTGCGAGTGCCAATCACCATGGGATCGACTGCCGACATCCTCTTTGCCGGGCAGTCGACGTTCACGATGGACTACGAGTACGAATCGATTAACGACGTCCCGGTGACGATGCCTCCGTCCGAGCGATGACCGTCGTCAGGTCGACTGATTGAAAACGCGGGCGTAATCGTCAGGGTTGTCGATGTCGTGCAAGACCGCGGGATCGTCGACGTCGACGTCGATCCCTTCGTGCGCGTGGGCCTTGACGACGGCCTTCGCTCCCACCTCTGGATCGGCGTGTCTCAACTCGTCGAAGATTCCGCGGCCAAAGATGATCGGGTGCCCGTGACGCCCCTGGTACGACGCGCGGAGGAGCAGCGCGTGACGGGACGCGAACGCCGTCAGGAGCTCGCGCACGGTTGCAGGCTTCACGAAGGGCATGTCGACCGGGGTCATCAGGACGCCATGAACACCAGGATGGTCGGCGGCGTTGAGACCGGTAATCACTGACGACAACTGCCCTCGGTCGGCGTCAGCGTTGATGACCAGCCGCACTTCGGTACCGAGGCTCTCCACTTCGGTTCTCAACGCCGTATCCTCGGGTCGAGCCACAATTAGCACATCCACCACCCCGCCCTCGAGGAGCGACGCGGCGAGCCGGCGAACGAAAGTCGGTCCGCCGTCACTGGTCGGCAGGAGCGCTTTGGAGCGGCCCATCCGACTCGACAGGCCCGCGGCGAGGATAACTCCCGGAATCACGTGGGAATTCTACCTGCCGCTTTTCTTGACTTCCACGGTAGAACTCCCTACACTGGCCGCGTTTTCAAGCTCAGCGTCTGCTTTGGGGGTCCAACGCTGGCGCGTGTTTGGCGAGGTAGATTGGCAGGTTGTCGGCGCTTCCCGGGAGCTTTTTGGCGGGCCGCGTCCTCCCGGCCCATCTGTTCCTGCACTGAGCTTGTCAGGCTCCCCGGAATGTCCGGGGTGTCGTTCATCGGAGGACACGGGTTATGCCGACCGGGACGATCGCACGCCTGTTGATTGACAAGGGCTTCGGGTTCATCCGGGATGAGAGCGGAATCGAGCATTTCTTCCACCGCAGCTCGGTCCGAGGCGCCGTTTTCGAGCTCCTGCGCGAGGGGCAACGCGTTGAATTTACACCGGAAGAGTCGAGCAAGGGACCACGCGCCGGTGACGTGCGGCTGATCGAAGGCTGAGCGCCGCACCCTTCTTCGGGCGGGGCGTCCTGCCGCCCCGCCACTTCACTCCTACCTTCTTTAGTACTCGGTAAACATCCGCTGAATCTCCGCGTCCTCGTTCGTTGCGGTCAGGGCGAGCATCAGGAGAATCCGCGCCTTGAGCGGCGCGAGGTCTTCCGCGGCAATCCGGCGTCGTCCGGAAACAGTCGGTGCACCCTGTGGGACGGCGTCTGCGTCGGTTCCTGGCGCTAGAGCGGTTCCACCGCGTCGAGACGCGATGCGGCCAGCGCCGGCGCGACTGCTCGTGACGACGACGACCCCCTTGTCGACGGCATAGCGAATTCCTTCGCTCTGGGTGCCGCTCGTCGCTCCCGCGCCAGCCGAGGCAATCACGATCCCCTTGGCGCCCTGATCGACGAGTGCCTTGATGAGGTCTCCGCTCGCGCCCTGATAAACCATCACGACGTCCACGCGCGGAAGCGCCTCGATCGCAGTCACATCGAACTCGGACTTGTTCGTGTGCCGCTTGACGACATCCCGGTAGTAGACGACGCGATCACTGTCGACCACGCCGAGTACGCCATAGCCGCGAGTCTGGAACGTCTGGAGACGAAGCGCGTCGGTTTTTGTCACCTCACGAGCCGCGTTGATTTCGTCGTTGAGCACGACCAGGACACCTTTGCCGCGGGACTGTGGTTCGGCGGCGACGCGAAACCCATCGAGCAGGTTGGCCGCGCCTTCGTATCCGAGGGTGCTCGGGTTGCGCATCGAGCCCACGACCACGACAGGCCTGTCGCTGCGAACGGTCAGGTTGAGGAAGTAGGCCGTCTCTTCGAGCGTGTCGGTTCCGCTCGAGACGACCACGCCGGCGAGCTCTGGGTCGTCGGCGAGCAGCGCGTTGATGCGTTTCGCGAGTGCGAGCCACTGGTCAAGCGTCAGCGCGCTGCTCGAGGTGTTGGCGAATTGTTCCGATTCGGCGCGGGCGTACCGTTCAATCCCGGGCATCGATGCCAGGAGCTCTGCGGCCGTCAGCCGGCTGCCGGTGCGGTTCGAGATGGTGCCCCCCGTGGCGATCAGCCTGACTTTGGGGAGCGAAGATGCCGGGCGCGCGCTTTGCCTGGCGTCGAGGTGAAGCGCTGCCGCGCATGTGAATAGCGTGGTGAGCGTCGTCAGGAGAACCGCGGCGTGGGCTGTGGCTTTCACCGTGAACGGGCGCGTGCAAACGCGGCTGGGCACGTCGTCAATATAGCGCAGTCCACCCGCGACTCATGTGCAGTGAAGCTTTGGCGAGATCGAAACGCCTTAGCGCTGCTTGACGCCGTGTGCGATCGCGAGCCAGCGGCTCAGTTGCCCGGCGGCCTCGTCAGGGGTCTTTCCGTAGAACGGCATGAGCGCGGCTGATCCGCCAGGCACTCGGGCGATTTGTGCGCGCCATTTGTCGGCGCCGACGCTAGACACCTCGATGAGGTAGTCGCGGCCGTTGATATTCTCTGCAAACCGATGCACGTTCACGTTATCTGCGCCGCCGATTGTGAATGCCGAAAATGGAATGAAAGGCGTTGAAGGCGAAGAGCATTCTAGCGGCTGCGTTGAACGCTTCAAGCGAAAGAACTGACGAAGGCGCACTCACATCGGGCGTCGCGGCGGATCTGCGCTGATCCTGATGCGAAAAAAACTTGATCAATCGGTGATTCCACAGGCTATCCACGAGTCTTCCACAGCTTTTCCACATCTCGCCGGCGTTAAGCGGCGTCGGGGGCAGATCTCGATTTTCTACCAGGAAAAAATCGAGACCTGACCCCTGGGCGCTTGACGGGGTCGGCAGCGTCCCATAGTCTGAGATCTTCAATGCCACAGCGAGATCGTGCCAGCCGCGGCCGGCGTCCTGTCGTGCTGCTGGCCATACTCGTATCGGCCGCGTTTGCCACATCGCCGATATTATCCTCGGAGGTTCTGGCTGCCGAAGCGCTCCTGTACCGAATCTTTCTCCAGGATGGCTCGACGCTCGTCAGCTACGGCGACTTCGCGCGCGTGGCCGATCGCGTCGTCTTCTCAATCCCAATCGGCGGCCTGGATGGTCCCGCGCCGACGCTGCACCTCGTCAGCATCTCGGAGTCGTCGGTCGATTGGGATCGGACGGATCGATATGCGCAAGCCACCAGGGCGCGGCAGTACGCAGCGACTCAGGGAGAGGTCGACTTTGATGCCTTGAGCACCGACGTGGCGCGAGCGCTGCATGACGTGGCGGTGACGAAGGATCCGGCGCGGCGGCTCGCGCTCGCGACCGAGGCCAGCCGCATGCTGTCGGCTTGGCCCGCCGCCCATCATGGCTATCGCGCCTCTGACGTCGCGCAGTTGTCGGCGCTCCTCGACGAAGCCGTCGGCGAGCTCCGCGTGGCGGCCGGCCTGCCTCGATTCGACTTGACGCTCGTCGCTACTGCGAGCCCACTGCCTCCGCAAGTGCCAGAGCTCCCGCCGCCGACGCTGCGGGAGAGCATCGAACAGGCGTTTACCGTCGCGTCAGTCGCACCGGATCCGGCCGAACGTGTGTCGCTGCTGGAGTCGATTGTCAGCGGGCTGGAACGGCCCGACGACGAGACGGCAGGAAAGGCGGACTCGACGGGCTGGTCGGCGACGCTTCACGCTCGTGCCTCCGCCGCGCTTATGCTGGAGCTCAAGACCGACAAGAGTTACCGGGACCTCGTAACCCGAACGGTCACCGCGGCAGACGAGAGGGCCCGCCGCGCCGACGTCAGCGGGATCGAGAGGCTGGTCAAGGCAGTGCTCAAGGCGGACGATCGCCTTGGCCGCCGCCGCCCGCAGATGACCGCCTCGCTCCTTGCGACACTCGACGGACGGCTCGACTCTGCGCGCCGGCTCCGGTTGGCACGCGATGCCTGGGCGATCCGCCGCGACGGGTTGGTCAGCTACCAGCGGAAAATCCGGCCGGCCATTGACCGGCTCAGACGCTCATCTTCCGGCCTCGAGCAAATCCGGCAGCTCTCGGGCCCGGCGCCAGATGCACTGAATCCGCTCGCCGCCCGGCTGACGGACGGTTGGCGTGAGTTGAAGACCGTTCGGCCGCCAGCAGAAGCCGAGGCGGTGCACAGCCTGCTCGTCAGCGCCCTTCAGCTGGCGATTCGCGCAGCCGCGTCGCGGCGTCAGGCAATTGCCGGCACCGACATGAACACAGCGTGGGAAGCTTCGGCTGCGGCGGCTGGCGCCTTGCTCATGTTCGAGCGGGCCGAGGAAGACCTGCGTAAGCTGACGACGCCTCCGGGATCGTGATCACTCCGCGTACGACACGACTGCTTCGCGTGCCCGATCTGCGGGCAATGCACCGCGCTATCGCCAGTTGCGTCGTGACGGCCCCCGCTTCGAAGGCAGCGGTCATCGTCCCCACGTCTGGCGCCGCCGAAGCGCTGCATCGAACGTTCGAGAGCCTTTCGGTTCCGGCTGGGCGATTCGAGTCCGTCAGCCGCGAGGATTTCTACGCTCGGTTGCACGAACGGCTCCCACTGGCGCCGCCGATGCTCTCTCCGTTCGAACGCGAAGTCATCCTGACGCGCGCCGCCTCGGCCACGATTGCGGCCGGCACTCCCGCGCCCTTCAAACTTCGTCCCGGCCTCATCGTCGAGATCCTGGCCTTCTACGACGAGCTCCGGCGCCGCGACAAGGAGGTCGCCGATTTCGACCGGTTGATGACGGACAGCCTCCAGGCAAGCGTTGACATCGATCGCGGCGCCGAGCGGCTGTTCCGGCAGACCCAGTTCCTCGCCCAGGCCTTCAGCCGATTCGAGTCGCTCGTCGAAGCGAGCGGGCGTCTGGACGAACATGCGCTGCGCCGGATGTTGCTGGCGCACGCTGGGCCGCCAGCGTATGCGCGAGTCGTGGTGAGCGTCGCCGATCAGGCAGCTGACCCGCGCGGCTTGTGGACCGCCGATTACGACATGCTGGCCCGGTTGCCGGGCATCGAGGCGCTCGACGTCATCGCGACGGAGAACGTCCTCGCTGCGGGATTTCACCAGCGCGTGCATGATCTGCTTCCAGGTATCGAGGAGGCATTTCCTGAGCAGTCGGTCTCGACTGCGCCAAGGAAACGCAGCTCAGGGCCAACTGTCTCGCAGTCCATGCCGGTTCTCGTAACGCCGCCGGAGGTCGTTGGGATCGCGCCGACACTCTGGTTCGTGAGCCGGGACCGGGAGGAAGAGCTCGCCGGATTTCTGCGTAGTACTCCTCCGGACCCGAATAGCCGCTCGGCGATCGTGTTCCAGCGACCCCTTCCGTATCTGTACCTCGCGCGATCTGTGTTCGACAGTGCCGGTCAGCCCTATCAGGCCCTGGACTCGCTGCCGCTCGCCGGGGAACCGTTCGCGGCGGCGCTCGACGTGGTGTTCGCCTTTGTCATCGCGGCCGCCAATCGCGCGTCCACCATCGACTTATTGAGCTCGCCGCATTGGCAGTTCCCAGCCCTCAGTGGCACACCGCTGTCGATACGCGCGCGCGTCGGCGCGCTCGACGCGCGGTTGCGGGAGTTGAAGTACCTCGGAGGGTGGGACCGCCTCGGCGCGCTCGCCGATCACGCCACCTTCGCCGCGAGTACTCCGACTGCACGGAACGACGATGCGGACCGGCGCGGCAGGCGAGTTGGTGCCGCCGAGGCGCTGCAGGCTGCTGTGGCCGCGGCAGAAGGCCTGCGGCCGGTGCGAGAGGCCACGGCGGCGTCGAGTCAACTGCGCGCGTTACTCGATTTCGTCCTCGCACACGAGCGGCTCCCGATCGACGACTCGGTTTCCACGGCGCGCCACCTGCGCGCGCGGGCGGCCGTCATCGGCGCGCTCGAGGCGCTGGCTGATGCCCACGCACGTCACGACGACGCACCGCTTCCGGTCGATCGACTGGCCGGCGCAGTCCGTCGTTGGATCGACGGTCAGACGTTCTCTCCCCGGACCGGCATGGACGGTGTACTGCTCCTCGACGCGCCCGCGGCCGCCTATGCGGATGTGGACGAGATGCGCATCGTGGGGCTCGTCGAACAGGACTGGCCCGAGCGCGTCCGCCGCAGCATCTTTTATCCGGTGTCGCTCCTGGCACACTTGGGCTGGCCGAACGAAACCGACCGCCTGGCGTCGGCTCGGGCGCGTTTTCAGGATCTCCTCCGACTGGCCGGCCGGCGAGTGTCGGTCTCGACGTTTACGCTCGAAGACGATGCCATCGTGGCCGGCTCGACGTTTCTTCAGGAGCTCGAGACGAGCGGGCTGTCGATCGAGCGCGCGACGGCGGCCGCCGTCGAGCCGCTCGTCGAATTTGCGCACGAGGCGCTTCTCGCCGATCCGCCACGAGCGACTTCCGCGAGTCCTCAAGCCGCAGCGTGGCTGGCGCTACGGACCAGCCGGTCGCCCGGGGATGACCCGGCCTACCACGGCGCGGCGGGCCCTCGCGCGCCGGCCGCGTACGGAGTCAGCCATGTCGAGCGCTATCTCGACTGCCCGTTCAAGTACTTCGCCGCGAGAGTGCTGCGGCTGGACGAGGAACGCGATGACGAGTCGGGGTTGAGCCCGCAGGAGCGAGGGCAGCTGCTCCACGCGGTCTTCGAGACGTTCTTCGCCCGGTGGCACGAGCGCGGCGGTCGTGCCATCACCGCCGACTCGCTCGCCGATGCGCTCGAACTCTTCGAGTCAGTCGCGGAGTCCACCCTTGCGCACCTGCCCGAGGCGGACCGCGCGCTCGAGCGTACATATCTCCTCGGATCTGCGGTCGCGGCCGGTCTCGGCGAGCGTGCCTTCAACTTCGAGATCGAACAGGAAGTGCCGGTCCTCGAGCGTCTACTCGAGCATCCCCTGGAGGGCGCATTCGAATTCAAGGGCGCGGAGGGGCCCAAGACGATCAGCATTCGCGCCAAGGCGGATCGAATCGATCTTCTCGAGGATGGAACACTCCGCGTCATCGACTACAAGTTGGGCCGGGCGCCCAAGAACGCGCGCGCTCTCCAGCTTCCGATCTACGGCCTGTGCGCGGAGCAGCACCTGAACGGACGTCACTCGCGCAAGTGGACCGTGTCGAGCGCGGGCTACGTCGCCTTCAAGGAGAAGAACCCGTTTGTCGCGCTCGGCGGTTCGACCTCATTGCAGGAAGCGCTCGACGACGGCGCTGAGCGCTTCGTGGCCGCGATCGAGGGCATCGAGCGCGGCGAGTTTCCGGTGGCGCCAGAAGAGCCATTCTTTTGCACCCGGTGCGGCTACGCGGGCGTTTGCCGAAAGGACTACGTTGGCGACGAGTAGAGCCACGGATCACACGGATCACACGGATACGACGGATGTCATCAGGTAACGCGGCGTCGTCGCCGCAGCTCTCGCTCTTCGACGTGGCCGAGCCCGATCCCGACACGAGCGCGCGCGCGTTCGCGGTGGATCCCGCGAACAACGTCGTTCTCGAGGCGTCGGCGGGGACGGGCAAGACCTCGGTCCTTGTCGCTCGCTATGTCAACCTGCTCAAGCGCGGCGTCGATCCGGCCAACATTCTCGCGATCACATTCACCAGGAAAGCCGCCGCCGAGATGCGCGAGCGGATCGTCAACGAACTGGCCGAGGCGGCTGCGCGTTCTGAATTCGATCGGTCGCGATGGATCGAGCTCCGCGATCACCTGGGCGACATCGCCATCAGCACGATTGATGCGTTCTGCCTGTCGCTCCTGCGGGAGTTTCCGCTCGAAGCGGATCTCGACCCGGGTTTTGACCTGGCGGACGAGACCGAAGTCCCGCGACTCGTCGAAGACGCGCTCGATCAAGCGCTCCGCATCCTGACGCGACAGGCGCGCACCGACGCGGATATCGCGCTGGTCTTTGCGCAGCTTGGCATCTCGCGGACGCGCGAAGGCTTGGCAATGCTCCTCGAACGGCGCCTGGTCGCGTGGTCGGCGCTCGACCGTTTCCTCGCCAGCGGCCCTGCCGACCTGACGGCCGAGCGGGTCTGTTTCGAGTCCGCGGATCGATTGCGAGCAGTCCTGGGTGGAGCGCCGGGCGGTCTCTCGCGCTGTCTCGATGACGGCCCGGTCAGTCACCAGCGCTACCAGATGCTCGTTCGCGAGATTCGGCGTCTGCCCGAGCGGGCGCGCGAGGGAGACGCCCGGTTCCGCGGCGTGCTCGATCGCATCGCGGCTCACTTTCTGACTGCAGATGGTCGAGCTCGCAGCGGCGGTGTCATCAACCCTTATCGAGCGCACCACTATCAATCGGAGGGAGCCGCCAAGCGCCACCGATCGGCAGTGTTTGCGCTGGCCCCCGGCGTGGCCGACGCCATCTTCGCGTTTAACCGTGACCTCAACGTCGTGCTGGCGCGCGGGCTGAAGCGGATGTTCGCGGTCGCGCTGGCCCAGTACCGCCTGATTCTCGACGAACGTTCGCTCGTCGATTTTGCCGACATCCTCGACCGCGCGCTCGAGCTGCTGCGGCGGATGGACGAATTCTCCCAGAGCCGTTTTCGGCTCGAGGCGCGCTTTCATCACGTGCTCGTCGACGAGTTTCAGGATACGAGCCGCGCGCAATGGGAGCTCGTCGCGCTGCTCATCCAGTCTTGGGGCGAGGGCGCCGGCGCGACGACAAGCCCGTCGATCTTCGTGGTCGGGGATCGCAAGCAGTCGATCTATCGATTTCGAGACGCAGAGGCAGCGGTGCTCCAGGAGGCCGCGCGTCATATTCAGGCCCTTCGGCCCGCCGGGAACCCACGCCGTTCCATTACGAGGAGCTTTCGAGCCCTGCCGGCCCTGCTCGCGTTCGTCAACGAACTCTTTACAGACGTGGCCGACCTGCAGCCGGGCGGAGGGCGATTTACCTACACCGAGCGCGATCGTTTCCCGGCCACGGCCCGGCCCGGCCACGGCCACGGCCACGGCCCCGGCTACGGCCACGGCCACGGATCACACGGATTACACGGATCAAGTACGGGACGCGGATCACGCGGATGGTTTGGGCCAGGAGGACAACACCCGGAGTGATCCGCGTGATCCGCGTCCCGTAACGAATCCGACTGGTCCGCGCTTCGAGCTCGGGATTGCGGCGGCAAACGATCCGGTCGTATGCGCGGGGCTGGTGGCGGACGAGATCGCGAGGATCCTGCGCGAGGACAGTGTTCGCGATCGACGGACCGGCGTGCCGCGGCGGGCTCTGGCGGGGGATATCGGCGTACTGTTCCGGTCGCGCGCCAGCCATCGTGAGTTCGAGCGCGAGCTCGAGCGGCGAGGTGTTCCAGTCTACGTGTACAAGGGTCTGGGCTTCTTTGACGCCGACGAAACCAAAGATGCGATGGCCCTCATCCGGTTTCTCGCCAATCCTGTGTCCGACCTGCGGGCGGCGGCGTTTCTGCGCTCGCGCTTCATCCGTCTCTCCGACGCCGGGCTGTCGAGGTTGGCGCCGCGCCTGGCCAGTGCGTTGATGGGCGACAGGGACGCGGATCAACCGGGGGTCACGCCCGGGCTGCCCGAACTGGATGATCAAGAGGACCGCCGCGTGCTGACGTTGGCCCGGCAATTTGTGCCGACCTGGATTGCCCGCGTCGATCGGGTGCCGCCGGCGGAGCTCTTCGAGACGGTCCTCGCCGAGAGCGCGTACGCTTATGAGCTCAGGGGACCGCGGCGGCGGCAGGCCTGGGAAAACGTCAAGAAGATGCGGAGCCTCGTCCGTCGCCTTCAAAACCGTGGCTACGCCACGATGGGCCGGATCGCGGACCACCTCGACTCGCTCACCGCGGGCGACGAGTCCAACGCCGTGCTCGAAGCGCAAGATGCCGTCAACCTGATGACCGTGCACGCCTCGAAGGGGCTCGAGTTTCCGATCGTGTTCGTCGTCAATATGTCGAAGGGCGCGAGCGGTCCGCCGCGTCCGGTGCGCCTGACCGTCGATGCCGATGGTGAGGGAGAGCCGCAGGCGTCGATCACGGTCGGCCCGTTTGTATCTGAAATGGAAGAGTCGGAACGGCAGCGCGAGAAGCACGAAACGAAACGGCTGCTCTATGTGGCCCTCACTCGCGCGCGCGACCGGCTGTACCTGGCTTCAGCCCTGAAGGATGGGGCGCTGGCTCCCGGCCGGGGAAGTCTGGCCGAAGTGTTCCCGCAATCGATAAAAGACCTGTTTGCCCAGGCAGGTGTCTCCACGGCGGATGGTTCTCATGGTTCGGTGAAATGGATTAGCGCCTCGGGGAGCGTTTTCGAATGGCGAACGTGCGCTGGCACACTCGGAAAGCCCGCCGTCGGATCTTCTTGAGAGGGTACCGTTGGTTGTCACATGGTGACACTAATTGTCGATCCCGCTCCTGTCCGCAGAAGCACACGTCGCGAAGATAAGTCAGCGGAACGCAATAGTTTAGGTATCTCTTGCCACCTCAACAGGGAGTCCGAGGGTACGCAGTGTCGCCGCTGGATGTCACAGCGGCTGGCAGAGCCTGGCGGCGGGCTTCGTCGCTTAACCGACTTATTTCAAGCGTGTTACAAAAAGCAGGAACCATTTCCCACAACGCTTTGTCTAACCTAAGTAGCTGGCGTCCAGATTGCATGGTCGACCAGCGACGGGAGGTGCGGAATGGCAGTTCCTGCTGGCGCGCTGAATCTGAATTACGTCAAGCCGACGCCGACGGTCTTTGAGCTCGAAGCGCTCGAGGGACTTCCGTGTGGCTGCGTAGCTGCCGCCTTCCGTGCTCGTCCGTGGGACGTCGCCGTCGTTTCCCTGGAAGCGAAGGGGCCCCATTGCACCTTGGCTGGCCACACCAACGGCCAGGTTCTTCGCCTCGGCGACATATCGGAGTTTGACGAGGAAGAAGACGACGAATAGGTCCCCCCGAGCGGTTCGGCCCGAACGCTACTCCTCGAAACCTGCGAAAGATCGAAAGATCTTCGTTGCGTCTTGGAAACAGTTCCCCGTACAATTCGAAGGTTTGAAGAGGAGCCCAACTAGATGGCCTTGACCTGTCCGAGCTGCGGGAACGACCGGAATTTTCTGGTCAAAACCCTGCAGATGCATGTCGTGCAGGTGCGCGACGATACCCGAGTGGAAGCGAACGAAGAAGGTCGCCCGGCGGTGATCGAAGTGCTCTGCGACGAGTGCGAAAAGGAACTGAATTTCTCAGATTTTGACGAGAGCGTTCGCAACGAGCTCCTGCTGACCCTCGGCGCCCGCTGATCGGGCGCTATTCCTCGCCCGCTTCGGCCTCCTCGAAGTAGTCGCATTCCGGGCAGATCCACTCACGCAGCTGCCGAACGGTGGTGTCAACGCCCGAGCGCTGGCGGACGTCGCGAGCGTAGATGCGCATTGGCGTCCCGCAGAGTGGGCACTCTTTCATTCCACTGATCTTAACAGCGGGTGGCGGCGATGTTTTGGCCTTGACTCCGGGGCCAGATCTCAAGATCCGTGTCGGCTGGTTTCTTGACTTGGGGTAAGCGACCCCCTATCGTAACCAACAGGGGCCGCAGAGTTAGCCCACAGGATTCGCCAGCAGCGCGATGCGGGACTACTACGACGTTCTGGGCGTTTCGCCTGATGCCGGCGCTGACGAGATCAAGCGTGCCTATAGGCAGCTGGCTCGCCGGTACCATCCCGACATCTCGGGGGACGACCGCGCGGTTGCGTTCCTCGAAGCCGCCCACGCCTACGAGATCCTTACTGACCCGCGGCGGCGCCGCTCGTACGACGTCGAGCGATCTGCCCCGGCGTCAAGCCTGACAGGATCGGGCCGCGGCGACTGCTTTGCCGACGAAGTGGCGATCGATTTCCCGTCGGTGTCCGACCTCCTCGACCGCATGCGCCACGCGTTTTTCGGCGCCAATGCCCTCGAAGACCTGTCTGCCGAGATCATCCTGAGTCCCCTCGAGGCCTTCGCCGGGACGACGATTCCGATCGGCATCCCCGTGCGGCAGATCTGCAGCGACTGCGGCGGCCGCGGCGAAACGTGGGAGGAGTGGTGCGGCCAGTGCGGCGGCTGCGGCGATGTGCGTTCCTTCCACGACGTCGAGCTGCGCGTCCCGGCGGGCGTGCGCGGCGGCGAGCGTTTTCGTTTCTCGGTGATGCCGCCCGGCGCGCCGCTGACCCGGGTCGACATTCTCATCAGTATCCGAGCCTCGCAGTGACGTCCCACGTCAAGCTGCTCGGCATCCTGCAAATAGCCTGGGGTGGCATCGGCCTGCTCCTCGGCGTCTCCACTTTGATGCTAGCTGTCGGTGCCGTCGCGATCGGCATGACCTCGGTGGACCGCGAAATGCCGGCCGGCGTGACCGCGGTCGCGTTCGGCGTGTGCGCCGCCGTGCTTCTCGTTGCCGGCGCAGCGAACGCCTGGGCGGGATCGGCAATCCACCGCCGGCACGCGCCCGGCCGCCTGGCCGCCCTCGGGCTCGCTGTGCCGAACCTGTTCGTGCTCCCCTTCGGTACTGCCCTTGGCATCTACGCAATGTGGGTGCTCTTGCACGACGAGTCTCGAAGGATGTTCGTCAAGGAACTCGAAGCGACGGGTTAGGAGCGCCAGGCCTGTGGACGATCTGAAAAAGACTGTGCTCGGCCTTGACGAGAATGTCGCCGGAGCGCTTGCCTACGGGCTGGGTTGGATCACGGGTTTGGCGTTCCTGCTGACCGAGCGTGAAAATCGGTTTGTCCGCTTCCACGCCCTCCAGTCCACCATCGTCTTTGGCGTCCTTTGCGCGCTGTGGTTCGTCGGGCTCTCGATTCCACTGCTCGGCTGGCTGATCTCATTCATCCTCATCCCGCCTCTTTCCGCAGTCCTCTGGCTGCTGCTCATGTTCAAGGCCTATCAGGGCGAGCGATTCAAGCTGCCGTTTGCGGGTGATATCGCCGAGGAGCGCTCCTGACTAGGCTCATCCGGGGGACGTTGTCCCCCGGACCCGCTGACACGCTCGCTCGCGGGGACCCCGACGCCCCGCTCCGCTCGCGTGGCTCACTCGCTTCCGCTCGTTCGCGCTGCTTATCAGACAGCTTGTAGTGCCACTCATCACACGGACAACACGGATCGGGTTTATCGCGAGGGCCGTCGTAGCTGTGCGAGCGAGCGCGGCGAGGGAGCGTGCAGGGGAGTCCGGGGGGCGAAGCCCCTCGGATAAGCCTGATAAGATAACGTCGTGCCCATCACCGAAGCTGCTGTCCTCGAAGCGCTCAAGGCCGTACGCGATCCGGACCTCAATCGCGACATCGTCTCCCTCAAGTTCATCAAGAACCTGCGAATCGAGGAGGGCGCGGTTTCCTTTTCGATTGAGCTGACGACGCCGGCCTGTCCAGTCAAGGAGCAGATGCGCGATCAGGCCCGCGCGGTGGTCGGCGCCATTCCGGGCGTGACGAGCGTTTCCATCGAGATGACGGCCCAGGTTCGCGCGGCCGTGTCGCCCGATGGCGCGAAGGCCGCGGTGCCGGGGGTCAAGAACATCATCGCCGTTGGCGCAGGGAAAGGCGGCGTCGGCAAGACGACGGTCGCGGTCAACCTGGCGATCGCCCTGAGCCAGGCGGGCGGCCGGGTCGGCATGATCGACGGCGATATCTACGGCCCCAACGTGCCCATCATGCTCGGCCTGCAGACGCAGCTCTCGACGGACGGTCAGAAGATCGTTCCGGCCGAGCAGTACGGCATTCAGATCGTTTCGATGGGATTCCTGACCGGCGACGACGCGCCGGTGATCTGGCGCGGGCCGATGCTCCACGGCGTCGTCCAACAGTTTTTCCGCGAGGTTCGCTGGGATCGCATCGATTACCTCATCGTCGACATGCCACCGGGCACCGGTGACGTCGCGTTGAGCCTCAGCCAGACAGTGCCGGTATCCGGCGCGGTCGTGGTGACGACGCCTCAAACGGTGTCGCTTGCAGACACGCGTCGTGCGGTTCGCATGTATCAGAAGCTCAACGTGCCGATGCTCGGCCTCGTCGAGAACATGAGCCATTTCATCTGCCCCGGCTGCCAGATGGAAAGTGACATCTTTGGAAAAGGCGGAGGCGAGACGCTCGCCGGGGATCTGTCGCTGCCCTTCATCGGCCGAATCCCAATTTACGAACCGATTCGGGTGGGCGGGGATACGGGAGTGCCGATTACCATCGGCGAACCGCAGTCGCCCGCGGCGCGCGCGTTCCGTTCAGCGGCCGAGCAGCTCGCCGCGCAGCTGTCGATCGCGAGCTACAAGCGGCCCATCCCGTTGATGCCGGTTTAAAAACGGTTCAGGGTTCAGGGTTCAGGGTTCTGTTGGAGCAGTAGGAGAGTCGTGATGAAGATTGGCGCGCTTGCCGTGAGTCTGGTTTGCGGGTGTCTGGTGCTTGGGTCGGCGGGGTTGCACGCGTCCGAGGCTCTGAAGGCGATCGTCGCGTCGTACCTGGAGATCCACGCGCAGCTCGCGACCGACAAACTCGACGGCGTCAAGGCGCCGGCGCTTGCGCTCGGGACGCGCGCGGCAGAGATGGGGGAACAAGGTGCGGCCATGGCGAAGGCCGCCAAAACAGTTGCAGACGCGCCCGACCTCAAGGCCGCGCGCGACGCGTTTGGCCCATTGAGCGACGCAGTTCTAGCGGCGGCAAAAGCCGAGGGGTACAAGGACCTGGGCGGCGTGAAAATCGCGTATTGTCCGATGGTCAAGCAATCGTGGCTGCAGAAGGACGAAAAAATCCGCAATCCGTACTACGGCACGACCATGCTCGAATGCGGCGAGTTCAAGAAACCCTAGCGTCTCACACGTCGTGTCCGCCTTCAGGCGGACGATCACGAGTCCGGCTAAAGCCGGACACTACGAATTCGGGGTAAGACGAGTCAATCGCTGCATGGCCACAGCCCCCAGGACGGGGCCTGGGACGAGCAAGAGAAATGCCCACTGCCACCCAGTTGCCGACGCGACGATCGGCAGCAGCCGCATGCTGATCATCGTCAACAGGAATCCAAGACAAATCTGAAGCGTGAGCGCCGTGCCGACGTGCGTCCGCGGACTGTGTTCGGCGACGAGCGCAGAGAATTGCGCCGAATCGGCGACGATCGAGAATCCCCAGCAGACCGCGAATATCAGCAGCACGGGCAGGGGCCGTCCGAAGGCGAAGCCGGCCAAGAGCGCGCATGAGCCGCTGACGACCATCGCCGCGCCGGCAATTCTCGCCTTTCCCCAGGCGTCGGCGGTGCGACCGGCCATCACGCACCCCACCGCACCGCTGGCGATTGCGACAAACGCAACGAGCGAGCTGGTTGCGGCGCTCGTCCTACCGACGCTTCCGACGCCGCCGGCGGCGGCGATCGACGCCGCGGCGAACGCGGGCATCCACGCCCACATTGCGTAGAGCTCCCACATGTGACCGAGGTAGCCAAGGGTGGCGAGGCGGACGCCGCGGTTGCTCACGACCTGTCCAACCGCCCGTGGATCGAATGGCGCGGACGCGCTGACATAGGGCCCGTCGCGCGCGCCCAGCGCGACGATCGCTCCGCCGGCGATCGCCAGGGTGGACGAGACCCACAGCATGCTCCGCCATGGCACGTCCGCAGCTGCCCACGCGATGAGGTGAGGGAATGCCGAACCGAGCGTCAGCGCGCCGACCACGATCCCGAGCGCCGTGCCGCGTCGATTGAGGAACCATCCGGCGGCAATTTTGAGACCGGGCGGGTAGACGAATGCCAGCGCCACACCAGTCGCAGTTCTCAAGAGGACGATGACCGCGCCAGACGGGGCGAAGGGGATCGCCGCGTTGGCGATGGCTCCTGCAAGGCACCCCCAGGCGAACAGATGCCGCGCATTGACGACGTCGGCAAGGTTGAGAAGCGCGCTGACGAGTGTCCCGGCAACGAATCCGCCCTGAACCGCCATCGTCAACCACGGCAGCCCTGCGCCCGTGATCGAGAATTCCGCGGCGATATTCGGTGCGGCAGCCGTGGCCGAGAACCAGAGTGTCATGCCAAGAAAAAGCCCGAGGGCGACGAGCGTCAGCATGACTCGCGGCATTTGAAGGGTACAATTCTAGCCACGGATCACACGGATAACACGGATTACGCCTCACACGGATCGAATGAACATTCCCTTCGTCCATCAGCGACTGGCCAACGGTCTCGACGTCATCGTCCATGAGGATCGCGATTGTCCGATCGTCGCGGTCAACGTGTGGTACCACGTCGGCTCGAAGAACGAGCAGCCCGGGCGCACTGGGTTTGCGCACCTGTTCGAGCACCTGATGTTCGAGGGCTCCCAGCACCACGACGCCGGTTATTTTCGGCCGCTCCAGGAAATCGGCGGCGTCCTCAACGGATCGACCAATGCCGATCGGACCAACTACTGGGAAGTCGTGCCGTCGAACGCCGTGGAGCTGGCGCTCTGGATGGAGTCCGATCGCATGGGCTTTCTCCTTCCGGCGCTGACTGAGGCCAAGTTCGAGAACCAGCGCAACGTCGTGCTCAACGAGCGCCGGCAGAACTACGAGAACCGGCCGTATGGCTTTGCCGGCATGTCGATCGTCGCTGCCCTCTACCCCCTGGAACATCCGTATCACTGGATGACGATCGGCGCCGCCGAAGATCTGAAAGCGGCTCGCCTCGAGGATGTCCGGGCATTCTTCCAGACCTACTACCGCCCGCGGAACGCGTCGCTGTCGATCGCCGGCGACATCGACGCCGACCGGGCCGTGGCGCTGGCGACCGACTACTTCGGCGGTCTCGAGCCGGGCCCGGAGCCTCCGCCCGTCGTGGCGCCCAAGGCGGCGCTCGCTGGCGAGACTCGACTCGTTCTCGAAGACCGTGTCGAGTTATCGAGGCTCTACCTCGCGTGGCACTCGCCGGCGCTTTTCGCCGAAGACGACGCCGAGCTGGATCTGGTGTCAGAGGTGCTCGGCGGCGGAAAGACGTCGAGGTTGTACCGCAGCCTGGTCTACGACCAGCGCATCGCGACCGAGATCGCGGCATCGCAGGGGTCGCGCGAGCTCGGAAGCTTCTTTCAGATCGTCGCTACTGCGGCGCCGGGCCGATCGCTGGCCGAAGTCGAGCAGGCGATTGCCACAGAGCTGGCGCGATTTCTCGAGAACGGTCCGACAGCCGACGAGTTGGAACGGTGCCTGGCGCAAGCCGAGGCGCATTTCCTGCATCGCCTGCAGACTGTCGGTGGTTTCGGAGGCAAGTCGGATCAGCTGAACGCCTATAACGTGTATCTGGGGACCCCTGGATATTTCGAGCAGGATCTGTCGCGATATCGCGCAGCCGATGCGCCAGGTCTGAAGCTCGCCGCGACGCGCTGGCTGTCAACCGGCCGCGTCGCGCTGAGCGTCGTGCCCCGTGGCCGCGCGGCATTGGCGCTCGAGGGTTCGCTTCCGGTGTCCGTGTCCTGATGCCTGTCAACCGTTCGCGCCTGCCTCCTCCCGGCCCAGAGCCGCACTTCGCGTTTCCCGAGATCCGGCGCCGGAGGCTGTCGAACGGCCTTGACGCCTGGACGGCACTCCACCGAGAAGTGCCGCTCGTTTCGGTGCTGGTCGTCATTCGCGCCGGGGCGGCGCTCGATCCCGCGGATCGTCCCGGCCTCGCGGCGGTCACCGGAGACCTCCTCGATGAAGGCTGCGGCGCGCTCGACGCGCTGGCGCTACACGAGACCCTCGGCCGGCTCGGCGCGCAGCTCGAGACCGAGGTCGGCGCCGATGCGACACTCGTCGGTCTCACGACGCTCGAGCGGTCGGCGACGCCGGCGCTGACCCTGCTGGCGGAGATGATTACGCGCCCCAGCCTCGGGGCCTCCGACTTCGACCGCGTGCGCGACTTGCGGCTGAACCGGCTGCTGCAGCTCCGCGATATGCCACCGGCCATCGCCGAGCGAGTGTTCACGGAACGCCTCTACGGCGCGCACCCTTATGGCCATCTGCCGATTGGCACCGAAGCGTCGCTGCGTGCGATGGATCTCGGCGAGGTGCGAGCGTTTCACCAACAGCAATATCGCCCGCCACAGGTGACCGTCATCGCCGTCGGGAACGCGAGCGTCTCCGCAGCCAACGGCGGCGGCCACGCCGCGCTCGCTGATTCGATCGAAGCGGCGTTCGGCAGCTGGACGTGCGACACGTCAGAGGGCAACCAGAGCGACCCCGCGGACCTGTTCATCGCACCCGCGAAGAGCGAGCTGGTGATCGTGCCGCGGGCCGGTGCGCCGCAGTCCGAGCTGCGGATTGGTCATGTCGCTGTGGCACGACGGTCGCCCGACTATCACGCGCTCGTCGCCCTCAATCTGGTGCTCGGTGGCCAGTTCGTCAGCCGGATCAACTCGAACCTGCGCGAGCGCAGGGGGTACACCTACGGCGCGCGCACGAGCTTCGAGTTCAGGCGCGGTCGCGGTCCCTTCTCGCTTCAGGCGAGCGTCCAGGCGGACGCCACCGCCGACGCCTTGCGAGAGGCGCTCGGTGAGCTGCGAGCGATACGCGACGAGCGACCAGTCACGGCCGAGGAGCTGGAATTGGGACGGGCGCCGCTGACCCGTGGATACCCGCGGGGGTTCGAGACCGCCGAGCAGATCGCGCGGGCTGCGGCCCAACTGGCGCTCTACGACCTGCCCGATGACTACTTCACGACCTTTGTCCCCAAGGTCCTCGCGTTGACGCCGGGAGATTTGACGCGCGCCGCTGCGGCACACATCGATCCCTCACGCTTCGTCGGGATCATCGTCGGCGACCGGGACAAAATAGGGGCTGTCGGGGAATTGGGCTTTGGGGAAACGATCGCGATGGAGCCGAACTAGGGGGCCTTCCTTCGGTTCAGCAGTGTTCACCTCAAGAGCCTCTCACCGCTGAGGACGCTGAGGCCGCAGAGCCGACTCAGGGTCTTCTGCGTGCTCTGCGCGCTCCGCGGTGAAAGGCTTTGACGGCTACAAGTACTTCAACAACCCCGCCAGTGCATCGTACAGGGCTGAGGCGATCGCCTTCGCGAGAGGCGAGTACTCGCCCTTGGCAACCGAGTCGGCGACCATGACCGGCTGAGTGATCATCAGCCAGATGACGCCCGCTGCGAGCGCTACGGCCACCACGCCGGCGATCCCGACCAGGCTCAAGCTGACTCTGGCAAAGTTCATCGGATCGGTCCCGGATGCTCGAGCAAGTGTACAACGGTCGTCGCAGGGAACCGTCGAGTTCCAGAGTTTGGACGCTCAGCAAACCGTCTCAGTTCCTGCCGGTCTCCGCCGCCTGCCGGAAGGAGACCGCCGTCTGCCGATAATTTTCAGAGGTTTCTCGAGAGAAAGCGGCACAACGTCAGCCCGTCGAGCCACTTGAAAGGCGTCACGCCTGTGCTGTAGTGGCCGCAGGGAAGCACCGTCAGCTGGTGTTCGATTCCGCGACGCCTGAACTCGTCGACGAGCATTCTCGAGAGGCCAACCGGAAAGGTCAGGTCGTAGCGGGCGTAGACGAGCAGTAGCCGCTTGTCCCGCAAGCGGTCGAGGTAGGGGTAGGGCGAGATCGGCATCCAGATGCGCCGCAGACGCTCCAGGTCGATGTGGCCCTCGAGCCCCCGCCGGACATGAAGCGTCGAGAGACCCGACCACACGACATCGGCGAAGTACGGCGAGATGTGGTTCAGGGCGGCCGCCTTCAACCTCGGCTCGTGGGCGGCCGTCAGCATCGCCAGACAGGACCCCAGGCTCGTCCCCAGGATGCCAATGGACTCGTGGCCCTGGGATTCGAGCCACGCGATGCCTCTCCGAGCGTCGAGGACTGCCTGCCGGCACACCTGCGCCGTCCGCCCGACATTCGAGCTGACGATGTAGTCCGCACGGCGGAGTTCGGGCAGCCGCCGCTTGTCGTGATAGGGAAGGCTGAGGCGAAGCGCGCTGATGCCGAATCGGTTCAGGAGACGGCAGAGGCCGACGTGCCCGTCGGCATCCGCGTTCCACTGAGGCAGCACGATCACCGCGCGTTTCCGACCGGCCGGCGAGTGGTCCGGGAAGTAGCGGCCCTGAACCGTGTTGTTCTCGAGGTGTGGGGTCTCGACGGCGCTTGGATACGACAGCCACTCCCCATCGAGCGAATAATCGTCGCAATCGGGGAGCTCGAAGAACTGTTCGCTCGAGGCGACCATCCGGTCAGCCCATCGCTCGAGATCCGAGCCCGGCGTGGCCGA
The DNA here is from genome assembly GCA_963773005.1 of uncultured Acidobacteriota bacterium. Taxonomy (GTDB): domain Bacteria; phylum Acidobacteriota; class Vicinamibacteria; order Vicinamibacterales; family 2-12-FULL-66-21; genus DATBJJ01. The sequence continues at coordinate 546,898 of CAVYZR010000001.1, read as the reverse complement.
GCCGTCCGTCCCGTTCACCCACTCGAGTCCCCACTCGAACGGGCGCACGATGCGATCGGTCGCGACCGAAGCCAGCCGCCGTTCCCACGCGTGAAACGCCCGGCTCAACACGCCGAGATCCTCATTCTCCGTGGTGCCCGAGATCGCGCGCGACGCTGCATCCGATCGCGAGCAGACGGTCGGTGTGGTGACGGCGCCCGACGATTTGCACGCTACGTGGCAGCGCGTCGACGTCCTGGGGCGCCGGGAGCGCCAGAGACGGATGCCCGGTCATGTTGAAGAGTTGAGTCAGTCGCAGCATCGCGCCCCGGGTCGGTTCTGCGGTGCCGGCGACGTCAACCGTAGTCGCGCCTAGAGGCGGCGCAGCGATTGGCAGCGTCGGCAGCAGCAGCGCGTCGCAGTCGTCGAGCGCGCGATCGACCGCGCGCGTCAGCGCTGCCCGCAAACGCATCGCCCGCGCGTAGTCCTCCGCGAGGAGGTAACGTCCCATTTCCAGCCGGATGCGGACGCCTGGGGAGTACAAGGCGGCGTATCGCTCGAGCAAGCGCGCGTGATACCGCGATGCCTCGGGCAGCACGATGTGCAGGTAGACATCCGGCGTCGACCGGGCATGATCGATGGCAAGGTCCCGGATGGTATGTCCAGCGTCACGCAACCGCCGGCACGCCTGTTCGAGGGCCTGACCCGTACCGGCGTCGACACGATCGCAGAAATAGGGGCGGGGAACGCCAAAGACGAGCCGCCCACTGCTCAGCGGAGCCTTCGGATCAGTCGCTCGAGGCGGGCGGCCCTGGCGGGCAATGAGCACGTCGAAAAGAAGTGCGACGTCTGCCACGGTTCGCGCCATCGGTCCGAGGTGGTCGAACGACGTGCTGAGCGGAACGACGCCTTCGCACGAGATCTCGCCGATCGTTGCTTTCAGCCCAACCGTACCGCACGCTGCCGAGGGGATGCGGATCGACCCGCCAGTGTCGGTGCCGAGCGCGCCAAAGCACATGCCCGCCGCCAGGGCGGCGGCGGCACCGCCGCTCGATCCGCCTGCCGACCGCGACGGGTCGATCGGATTGCGCACCGGTCCGAAGGCAGATTCTTCGCTCGTCGTGCCGAACGCGAACTCGTGGAGGTTGGTCTTGCCGATGATGATCGCGCCAGCGGCGCGGAGATTGGCGACGGCTGGCGCGTCCGCATGCGCCACGGTCGCGGGCAGGGCCGACCCCGCCGTCGTCTTTGCTCCAGCGACGTCGATCAAGTCCTTGACGGACAGCGGAATGCCGTGCAGGGGCCCGCGGTAACCACCGGCCCGAATCTCGCGTTCGGCTGTCCGCGCCTCGGCCAGCGCCAGAGAGTCGAATCGCCCGATGAAAGCGTTGATCTCTGGCCGGGCCCCGATTTGCTCCAGACACGCCTCAACCAGCGTGACCGGCGAGACAGCGCCCGACTGCACGAGCGGCGCAACGTCGACGATCTGCCGGAGGTCAGGGCTACTCATGGTTCGTGACGGCCCGGCGTGGCCGCCCCGGGTTCCGAGCGGTCTTGCACGGTCGGCTGCACTCGCTCGTCGAGCTCCGCGTCGGCGATCCTCAGGCCCTCGGTCGATCGCGCGAGCCCTTCGAGCAACGGCTTCAGCTCGGGCAGGCCCCGCCGCTCGGCGTCCGCGCACGCCGCCGTCAGCCACGCGTTGACACGTTCCGACATCAGAAGCTCACCGTCGCGCGCATATTGATCGGCACGGTAAAGAAGCGGTGTTCGACCGGTTCGCTGAGGTAGTTCCAGGCGAACTTGGCGGAAATCTCGAATCCGATCGGCCCTGTTTGGACACCGCCCCCACCTTCGCCGAAGTAGCGGCTGCCGTTGCCGAGATCGCTCGTGATCTTGCCCACGCCGCCGACGATGAACGCGTAGGCGCCGAGACCCCATCCCGGCGCGCGATCGGCCACGTAGAGTCCCGCGCCGACATCGTAGGCAAGCGCATTCGTCAAGGTGTAGGAATCGAGCGGGCCCGGGCCGTCGAAGACGACGCGGATGTCGGGCACGTTCTCGATGTAGCCGCGGAGCCCCAGCGTCGGGCCGTCGCGCAAGCCGAGCGGATAGACGGTAACACCGACGCCCTGACCGGGGCGCTTGAATTCCAGTACGCGGATGAGGGTACTTCCGTCGCTCGTCCGATAATCGTACGGCGGATCCGTCTCGACGACTCTTGTGCCGAGCAGATCCTCGAGCGGATGATCGGCGAAGTGGAGCGGCAACGTGTAGAGCCAGTTGTAACTGATGGTGATGAACTGGCGCCGCGCCGTGGGCGCGACGTAGGTTTGGGCGTCGGCGGCCAGCGGGCAGAGCGCTGACGCCGTCAGCGCTATCGTTACGATACGCCAGCTCGCGGGTTTGCGGGTCCTATTCAATAGCGCTCCGTCTCCAACTCGGATCTATTTTCTGACGGGATGCGGATTACGCGGATCCACGACACGGGACGCGCATCACCCGGATCGTTGTCGTTACGACCGATTCATGCTGGGCGACCGGCCGCGCCGCAGGCGCGGATGAGACGGGGGATCGCCAGGATCAGCACGCTGCCGCCGACGACATTGGCGTGCGGATCCAAGCGATCCTTCGTCTCGGCAGCCTGGCTCTGCCAGGCTGCCGGTCGCCACTGTCCCGTGGACTCGTTTCCGCGAGATCCGCGTAATCTGCGTCCTTCGTCACTCACCGAATCTACAATGTAACTCAAGTGACGACTGGAATCCTTGCGGCGGTGATGACGTCGCCGCGACAACCGATCGAGATCCGCGAATTCCCGCGACCCGATTTGGCACCTGGCGCCTCTCTTCTCCGCACCGCGCGGTCGGAAGTCTGCGGCACCGACGTGCATCTCTGGCATGGCCGACTGGCGGGCGTTCCCTATCCGATCATCCCCGGCCACGTGTCCGCCGGAGTACTCGAATCGATCCGTGGCCCGCTTCGGGGTCTCGACGGCTCGGTGCTGCAGGAAGGCGACCGCGCCGTGTTCTTCGACGTACACCGGACCTGCGGCGCGTGCCGAGCGTGCACCGTTCACCACACGCCGACACGTTGTCCGGCCAGGCGTGTTTACGGAATCACTGATTCGGCGACAGAAGGTCTCTACGGCGGTTGGTCGCAATACATCTACCTCGAGCCTGGCGTCGGCGTTGCGCGCCTTCCAGACGCGGTCGCCGTCGACGACTACATCGGCGGCGGCTGCGGCCTCCTGACGGCAGTGCACATCCGCGAACGGGCCGGGCTTCGCTCCGGCGACAGCGTCCTCGTCCAGGGCGTCGGCGCCGTTGGCCTGTGCGCGATCGCGCTCTGCCGATTGGCCGGGGCTTCCACGGTGTTTGCGGTGGGCGATCCCGCGCCGCGACTGGCCCTCGCGCGGCAGATGGGCGCCGACGAGGTGTTTGCACTCAGCTCGTCGACGGCGGAGGAACGGTTGCAGGCGGTTCGCGAGCGCACCAGCGGAGAGGGCGTCGATGTCGTGATCGAAGCCGCCGGTTCGGCGCGGGCGATCGAGGAAGGTGTCACGCTCGTTCGCGACGGCGGCCGCTACGTCGTCGCGGGCCACTACACCGACGTCGGTCCGAGCACCATCAACGCGCATCAGCACATCAACCGCAAACATCTCGAGATTCGCGGGTGCTGGGGTAGCGAGCCCAGGCATTTTCTCGACGCGCTGGCAATCCTCGACGAGCACCGCGATGTTCCGTGGCGCGCCATCGGCGCCCGCACGTATCCACTGTCGGCACTCAACCAGGCGCTCGCCGACGCCGAAGCCATGCGGATCACGAAAGCGCTCGTGGATCCGTGGGCGTGACATACTCGGCGTTCGGCGTTCGGCGCTCGGCGCTCGGAGTGCCCGATGGCTGATCCATCGTGGGTCGACTGAACCACGCGGCTCGAACGCCGACCGCCGAACGCCCAACGCCCGAACTCACTCCATGATGCGTCACACCAAGATCATCGCCACCGTTGGCCCGGCGAGCGCGAGTCGCGAAATGCTCGGCGCGCTCGTTGAGGCGGGCGTCGACGTGTTCCGGCTCAACTTCTCCCATGGGACGCACGCCTCTCACGCCGAATGTTTTGCGCGCATTCGGGAGATCACGTCGACTGTGGGCCGGCCAGTCGGCATCATGCAGGATTTGAGTGGTCCGAAGATTCGCACGGGGCCGCTCGCCGGCGATCGGCCGCTTCCGCTGAGGGTCGGCGACACGCTCGTGCTCGCCGCTGGCCTTGCGTCCAGCCAACCGGGCCGGATCTTCACGCCATACGCCGAGCTCGTCCGTTCAGCGAAACCCGGCGACCGGCTTCTGCTCGACGATGGCCGCATCGAGCTCAGGGTAGTCAGGAGTTCCGAGGCAGGTCTGGACCTGGTGGTCGTTCATGGCGGCGATCTCGGCGGCCACAAGGGCATCAACGCTCCAGGCGTCGCGCTACCGGCATCGGCACTCACCGACAAGGACGTCGAGGACCTGCGCTTCGGCCTGAAGCTGGGCGTCGACGTCGTCGCTCTGAGCTTCGTGCAGACGGCTGACGACGTGGCTCCTGCCCGCGCGATCATCGGCGAGGCTGGTCGCGCCACGCCAATCATCGCCAAGATCGAGCGTCCGGCGGCGATCGGGAACCTCGACGCGATTCTGCGGATGGTGCAAGGCGTGATGGTGGCGCGCGGGGATCTGGGCCTCGAGATGCCGCTCGAGCAGGTGCCGCGCGTCCAGAAGGCCATCATCCGATCCGCGCGATCGCTGGGCCTGCCCGCGATCGTGGCGACACAGGTGCTCGAGTCGATGCGCGTCGATCCACGGCCGACGCGCGCGGAGGTCAGCGACGCGGCGAATAGCGTCGACGAGGGCGCCGATGCGATCATGCTGGCCGGCGAGACGGCGGCCGGCGCGTTTCCGGTCAAGGCGGTGCAGACACTCGACGCGATCATCCGCGATGCCGAGTCGATGCCGCCGGTGCAGTCGTCGGCGGGCTTCGGAAACGGTCTGCCGTTGATAGACGCGGAGGGGAGCCGGCACGGCCTGGCGTTGGCGCAGGCCGCCGTTACGCTTGCGACGACCGGTCAGGCTGATGCGATCGTGGCGGTAACGACAGAGGGACGTACGGCCCGGCTTTTGTCGGCGTGTCGGCCGGCGGCGCCGATCCTGGCAGCGACCCCTAACGGGGAGATCGCCGGCGCGCTCTCTTTGCTATGGGGAGTCTCGCCGGTCGTCACGGCGGAGCGCAACATCGACCGTCTGACGCCCGAGCTGGTCGACCGCGGCCTTTTGTCAGCTGGCGCGGTCGTCGTATTCATCAACGTCAGTCCCGAACAGGATCGGACCGACGCCAACTTCCTTCACGTCCGACGGCTGTAGTCTCGAAACCGCCTCACCATGCTGTCACGAGACCACGTTACATCACGATGCACACGAAGACACGAAGTGCACGATGGATTTCAGGAGGTTTCCTTCGTGTTCATCGGGTCATCGTGTTCATCGTGAACCATGGCCGTCGGCGCGTTCAGTCTGGCCGTGGTTCATGAGAGTGGACACACTAGCGCTCCAGATGCGCCTTGAGCGATGCCAACGACGATTGCCACCCGCGGGCGATGACGGCGTAGTAGCGCCGCCACCGGGGGCTGTCGTCGAACCCGCTCTGGCGCACTCGCAGCCGGCACGACGCGCCCTCGAGCATGCAGCTCACCTCGAGCGCCATCGGCCCGATTGGCTCGTCGTCTGGTGGCACCCACCACGCGTCGGCGATGAACAGTTCCCGACCTGGCAAATACTCCATCACGGTTCCGTGGAACACGCCGCCCAGGCGTCCGAGCATGTCGTCGCGCTCGGACGTTGGCGCCCATTCGATGGCGTAGACACCGAGCGGCCGTGGTGTGGTCACCGACCTGATCGCCTGCCACCATTCGGAGAGCGCCGACGGGTCGAAAAACGCCGCCATCACCCGGGTTGGCGCACAGCGGATGAGCAGCGTCTGCTCGAAATGTGTAGGCGGGGACCCGTCGCCGGTCGTCGGCACGCCGTCATTTTACCCGAGGGGCTTCGCCCCTCGGACTCCCCGACACGCGTCCGCCTTCGCTAAGGCTACGGCGAGACCTCGCCGAAGCGCCTACGGCGCGAAGGCGGGCCGATCGCGTGGCTCACTCGCGACGCTCGTTCGCGCCAGTAATGAGATGGCTTCTGGCGTGGGCCCAGCCATCGCTCGACCGAGGTGGCGCTCGGGGGCCCCGCCGCAATAAGATGGCACATCGCATGTATCGAACAATCACGGGCCTGTTGACCCTGGCCCTCGCCACCTCGGTCACAGCCGCGTGTTCGATCAAGAAGATGGCGATCAACGGGCTGGCCGATACGCTCGCTGCCAGCGGCGACGGTTTTTCTTCCGACGAAGATCCGGACCTGATTCGTGATGCGGTGCCTTTCTCGCTGAAGACGATTGAGGCCCTTCTGGTCGAAGTGCCCGAGCACAAGGGCTTGCTGTTAACCGCCTGCAGCGGTTTCACCCAGTACGCCTACGCGTTTGTTCAGACCGATGCGGAACTCATCGAGCCCAAGGACTATGAGGCATCGGTCGCCGGTCGTGAACGGGCGCTCAAGATGTATCAACGAGCGCTTGGCTACTGCCTGCGTCGCGTCGAGCTCACCCACAAAGGATTTCGGGCGGCGGTCGAGAAAGATCCGGTGGGGACGATGAAGGCGTTCTCGAAGGAGGAAGTGCCGGTACTCTATTGGACCGGCGCAACCTGGGGAGCGGTCGTCTCGGCGGGATCCGAGAAGCCCGAGTTGCTCAATCAGCTGCCGATCGTCCGCGCGATTATCGGCCGCGCGCTCGAACTCGACGAAGCGTACGAGCTTGGCGCCATCCACGACGTCCTGATCTCGCTCGACTCGCTGCCCGAGGCGATGGGTGGGTCGGTCAAGGACGCTCGAATGCACTACGCGCGCTCGGTGGAGCTCTCGAAAGGGGCATCGGCCAGTCCGCACGTTTCACTGGCGTCGGGCATCAGCGTCGCTGAGCAGCATCGCAAGGAGTTCGAGGACCTGCTCGCGAAGGCGCTGGCGATCGACGTCGACCAGGTGCCCCGCCTGCGGCTGTCGAACGTCATTTATCAACGAAGAGCGCGCGCGCTTCTAGCGCGCGCCGACGATCTGTTCACGCCAGACAAGTCTCCGCAGCCGCAGACCACGATGGTCGGTTTGACCGGATTGGACTCGTTGGCCGATCGAATGTTGGGAGTAGCGCGATGAGAGTGTTGGCGTCGTTGGTGGCAATCGGGCTTCTGGCTGCGGGATATCCGCGCGCGCAGGGCGTTACGCAGGTGCGGCTCGGCACCGTGATTCCGGCCGGTACGATCTGGAACAACATCCTCAAGGAACAGGCCTCGGAATGGGCGCGACTGACGAGCGGCCGGGTGCGCCTCACGGTCATGGCGGGCACGCAGGGCGACGAGGACGCCATCATCCGCAAGATGCGCACGTCCGGACAATTGCAGGCCGCCTCTCTTTCGGCGGTCAGCCTGGCGATGTCGATCGATCAGTCCTTCAACGTCTTCTTCATCCCGATGTTCTTCCAGGACTACGCCGAGCTCGACCACGTCATGGCCAGGCTCGAGCCGGTCATCACCCAGCGGCTCGCGGACAAGGGTTTCGTTTTCGTCAACTGGGGCAGCGGTGGCTGGGTTCAGGTGTTCAGCAAGAAGCCGGCGAAGAACCTGCGCGACCTGAAGAGCATGAAGCTCTTCACCTCCGCGGGTGACGACGTGACCGTGCAGTGGTACAAGGACAACGGGTTCCAGCCGGTGCCGCTGTCGTCGGCAGACATGTTGTCGTCTCTGACGACCGGCATGATCGAGGCCGTCCCGGTGACGCCACTCTCGGCGCTCTCGTTCCAGTGGTACAAGTACACGCCGTACATGCTCGACGTCGGCATCTCGCCGCTCGTCGGCGCGACGATCGTCAACAAGAAGACGTGGGAGGCGATCAGCGATGCCGACCGCGCGCTGCTGACGGCGGCGGCCCGCAAGACCGAGGCGCGTTTCCGCGCCGAAGTCCCCCGCACCGACGCCGAGTCGATCGCCGTGATGCAGAAGAGCGGCCTGACCGTCGTCAAGACGGACCCGGCCGCGCTGGCCGAGTTCCGCACGGTCGCTGACGGTTTCACCAAGACGATGCGCGACGGCCTGGTGCCGCGCGATGTCTTCGAGCTCGCAGTCCGCGAGCGCGATGCCTACCGGAAGGCGCGGCCGATCGCCAAGTGACGAGCGTCGTTCCGGTCGAGTCGCCGCGGACCGGCTCGCCAGTCGTCCGGGTGCTTCATCGCTTCGAGGACGCGCTCGCGGCTGTCGCGCTCGGCGTCATGGTCGTCCTGCCGCTCGTGGAGATCCTGCTTCGCCGCTTCGCCGGCACAGGCATTCCCGGGTCCATCCCGTTCGTCCAGCACCTGGTGCTCTGGGTCGGGTTTCTCGGCGCGGCGCTCGCCGCGCGCGAGGGCACGATGCTGGCGCTCGCGACCGGCACGTTCCTTCCAGCAGGTCGCGCCCGTGACTGGGCCGACACACTTGCCGCCACGGTTGCCGCCGCGGTGTCGACGATGCTGTGCGTCGGCGCGTTCGAGCTGATGATGAGCGAGCGCGAGGCGGGCACGGTGATCGCTGCCGGCGTCACCACCTGGGTGGCGCAAACAGTGCTGCCGTTTGCATTCGGACTGATTGCCCTGCGCACGGTGTGGCGAACGAAGGGTGGCTGGACGTCACGGGCGATCGCGGCGTGCGGCATGGTCGCCGGTGGATGGCTGGTGTGGAATACGACCGCGATCCTTCCGGCGGGCCTTCACTGGCCGCTCGTCGCCACGCTTCTCGTCGCGGCCGGCTGCGGAACTCCGATCTTCGTCGTGCTCGGAGGGTTGGCGATCGTCCTGTTTCTCACTGACGGCGTCGGGCCGTCGGCGATCCTCATCGAAACCTACCAGCTGGCCGTGAAGCCCACGCTGGCATCGATCCCGTTGTTTACGCTCTGCGGATTCCTGCTTGCCGAGGGGAAAGCCCCTGAGCGGCTGCTGAACGTGTTCCGGGCACTGTTCGGGTGGTTTCCGGGCGGGACGGCGGTCGTCTGCGCGATGCTCTCGGCGTTCTTCACGATCTTCACTGGCGGATCCGGAGTCACCATCCTCGCCCTCGGCGGCCTGTTGCTGCCGGCACTCATCAAGGACGGCTATCGCGAGAAGTTCTCTGTGGGGCTGCTCACGGCGTCTGGCTCGCTCGGCCTGCTGCTCCCGCCGTCGTTGCCGCTGATTCTCTACGCGATCGTGGCGCAGATCCCGGTGGAGGATTTGTTCATCGGCGGCATCCTCCCAGGTGTTTTGCTGCTCGCGCTGACAGCCGCTTGGGGCGTGCGTGAAGGCGCCACGCATGCGACCGGCCGCACTCCGTTTTCACCGGCCGGGGCGATCCGCGCGTTGTGGGCAGGGCAAGTGGGAAGTAGCGCTGCCAGTCGTGGTGCTGATCGCGCTCTTCGGCGGGTTTGCGACGATCGTCGAGGCTGCCGCACTGGCGGCGCTCTACGCGTTCATCGTCCAGGTCTTCGTCCACCGCGACGTTCGCCACTTCGACACGCTGCGGCGGGTCTTCGCGGAGTGTGTGGCCACGGTGGGCGGAGTGCTGGTGATCCTCGGGGTTGCCGTTGGCCTGACGAGTTACCTGATTGGCGCGGACGTACCTGGCCGGCTGCTCGAATGGACGCAGGCCTACATCAGCTCGCCGATGGTCTTCCTGCTGATGCTGAACCTGTTCCTGCTCGTCGTCGGCTGCCTGATGGACATCTATTCGGCCACCTTCGTCGTCGTCCCGCTCATCGTCCCGCTCGGCCAGCATTTCGGCATCCATCCCGTCCACCTTGGCATCATCTTCGTGGCCAACCTCGAACTCGGGTACCTCACGCCGCCGGTTGGCATGAACCTGTTTCTCGCGTCCTACCGCTTCAAAAAGCCGCTTCTGGAAGTGACCGCGGCCGCCATGCCGATGCTGGGAGTCCTTGGCCTCGGCGTCGTGCTCATCACTTACGTTCCCTGGATGACGACTTCACTGCTGGGGTTGCTGGGAAAGATGTAGAGCTTCGATCAGTGCGATCCGTGTGGTCCGTGGCTCCAGATCACCGTTGTTCCGTGTGGTCCGTGGCCTAGAATGGTTCCATGACGGCCGGCACCTCGTCTGTCCCGCCAGCGCCTCAGCCCGATGCGCAGTGGGATTCGCACTACCGCGATGAGCGCGATGCCGCCTATCTCTATCGCGCCATGGCTGCCGCTGAGGGCAACGGCGAGCGCCGGCAGCTGTTCGATCGGCTTGCGCGGGTTGAAGATCGGCACGTCGACCGGTGGACGCAGCTGTTCAAGACATGCGGCCGGCCCCTGCCACTCTATAAGCCGGCGCTGCGCACGCGAGTGCTGGCGTGGGCCGCACGACGCTTCGGGACGTCGCTCATCCTGCCGCTGCTCTTGGCTGAGGAAGGCCGAGAAGTGCAGGCGTATCTCGGGCTGGCACGGCACTCGACCGATCGGCTGACGCACGCGGCGGCGGTCGACATCGCCGCGGACTCGGCGATGCACGCGCGCGAGTTGTCGGCCGTGATGGGCCGGGTCGGCGAGCCGTGGCACAACGGCGGGGCAGGCGGTTACCTGCGTAGCGTGGTGTATGGATTCAACGACGGGCTGACCGCGAATTTTGGCCTGGTCGCGGGCGTCATCGGCGCGAGCGTCGCGCCGCACGTTGTCATCGTGAGCGGCATCGCCGGGGCGATCGCCGACGCGCTGTCGATGGGCGCGAGCGGCTACCTCGCCGCGAAGAGCGAAGCGGAGGTGCAGGCGCACCAGATCGAGATGGAACAGCACGAGATGCGGCTGATGCCGGATCTCGAGGAAGACGAGCTGGCAGTCATCTACGAGGCGAAGGGGTTACCGCCCGATCGCGCCCGCGAAACGGCGCATGCCGTGATGCAGGACCCGGCCCAGGCGCTCGACGCGATGGTGCGCGAGGAACTGAATATTCACCCGGCGGAACTGGCGCCGCTCAAGGATGGCATCGTCACGGGAACGTCGACCGCAATCGGCGCCTTCATTCCCATCGTCCCGTTCGTCACGATGGAGTTTGGTGCCGCGGTGTGGGTGTCGCTCGCGATCAGCATGCTCGCGCACTTCGCCATCGGGGCCGCGCGCAGCTTCTTCACCGGCCGGAGCCTGTGGGCCAGCGGCCGCGACATGTTCCTCGTCGGGTTTGGCGTCGCGGCCGTCGGTTACGGCATCGGTGAGCTGGTGACCAAGTTCCTCTGAGATGTTCGCGATCGCTGACCGATTGGTCGGCATCGCCCGCGGGCTATTTCTTTCGCAGCGTCTGGACGTAGGCAACGACCGACCACACCTGCTGCTCGCTGCAGCTCTTCCTTGAAGACCGGCATCTTCGGCTTCCTGCGGCCATTCCAGACCTTGTAGAAGATAACGCCGTCCGCGTTGTTTTCGGCGCGCTTCGGGTTCGTGAGGTCCATGTGCTCGCGGTGCTCCGGATCCGCATCGGGGCCGTCGCCAAGGCCCGCCGGACCATGACACTTCGTACATTTGTCCTTGAACACCGCCTTGCCAGTCGCCAGGGTCTTTGCATCGGCTTCAAGCGGGCTCTTCTTCGTCTCCGCGTCGGGCGGCAATTGCCATCCGCTGTTCGTACCGCCTTGCCGCGCGCCGTTCGAGACCATCGCGGCGGTTGGCATTTGCAGGATGGCCACAGCCGCTGCGATCACTGCACACCCAACGATTAACAGCCGTCGAATCATCACATACTCCCCCCTCATCACATGACAGCTCATGTGGTGTCGAGCTTTGGAGCTCACCACAGAGATACCACAGGTCGGGGAGCGATAGGAGACGGCGGAAGGCGGAGGGGAGTGAAAACCGTGAACTGCGTCGACTCCGAGGCCGAGGACGCGTACGCATCGTTTGCGTTCACGTACTGATCTGTGGAAGAGTTTTTTCACATGCCGCCGCACAAACAACCGCTTGCCTACCACGACGAAACATTTCTCGAGAGCACGGACGCTCGGCCGATCCGGATCCTGGCCGAATATCTTGACCCGCTCAGGCGATTTCGCGAAGAGAACATCCAGGACACCGTCGTCTTTTTCGGTTCGGCACGTGTCGACAGCCGGAAGGCCGCCGAACGGGCGCTGTTGCGGCTGACCAACCCAAAGACTCGGCGCCGTGACGGCCACGCCGCGGCGCTCAAGCGAAGCCGCAAGGCCGTGCAGTGGTCGCGCTACTACGAGGACGCGCGGCAGCTCGCACACCGCCTGACGGAATGGAGCATGTCGCTCGTGGAAGCCCGGCATCGATTTGTGGTGTGCTCGGGCGGCGGGCCAGGGATCATGGAGGCTGCTAACCGCGGCGCGTATGAGGCCGGCGGCAAGTCGATCGGTCTCAACATCCGCCTGCCGTTCGAGCAGGGGCCGAACCGCTACATCACCAAGGGCCTCCACTTCGAGTTCCACTACTTCTTCATGCGGAAGTTCTGGTTCGCGTACCTTGCGAAAGCGCTGGTGATTTTTCCGGGCGGGTTCGGCACACTCGACGAGATGTTCGAGATCCTGACGCTCTCGCAGACGAAAAAGCTCTCCAAGAAGCTGCTGGTCGTGCTCTACGGTAGCGAATACTGGGATGCCGTGCTCGACGTCAAACCGCTCGTCGAATGGGGAGCGATCGCCGAGCGCGATCTCGGGCTACTCTGCCGCGTCGACACGCCGGAGGCGGCGTTCGAGGCGCTCAAGGACCATCTGCTCAAGTACCACATGGTTCCGGCGACGAAGCAGGAGACGCGCGCGCCGGGAATCGCCAAGACGCGCGGGTGAACGTGTGAAGTCAGACTTCTTACGAGTACAGCAAGTACTCGTCCCTCTGACGCCTGAAACGCTCTTCGTCGCCCCGCCATGAGTCCACCAGAGCGGACACGCTCAGGTTCTCGTCGAGCGTGCGGCGCAGGCGATCCGATCCCGAGAGGATGTCGATCGGCTGCTTGTCGTTCTCGTACTCGTAGGGTGGTTCGCGCCAGGCGAAACGCGCAGGGTCTTGTTTGCGGAATTCATCGAGGAGCTCGACCGTCGTCCGAAGGGGCTGAAACGACGAGCGATCGAGCACGTGAATCTGGCAGCCGCCGCACGACTGCCGCGCGTGCTTCTGGAATGTCGGCTCGAAGAACGCCGCCCGGAAGTGGACGCCGGGCAGGCTCCGGGCGTTCATGGCGTCCGCCAGCCGGTCCCCGTCGATCCATGGCGCTCCGATGAGTTCGAACGGTCGTGTCGTGCCGCGGCCCTCGGAGAGCCGCGTCCCCTCGACGAGGACGGCGCCCGGATAGACGATGACGCTGTCGAGCGTCGGGAGGTTCGGCGACGGGATGATGAACGGAAGGCCTGTCTCGTCGAAGTACATCGATCGACGCCAGCCGTCGAGCGGAACGACGTCGAGCCTGGCGCCGATGCGAAAGGCGTCGTTGAACAGCCGGGCGAGTTCTCCGATCGTCATGCCGTGACGCATCGGAATCGGAAACTGTCCGACAAACGAGCTGCAGGACTCTTCCAGGCACGCGCCTTCGACCGCGTCGCCGCCGATCGGATTTGGCCGATCGCAGACCACGACCGGAAGCGAGTGGCGCGCCGCGGCGCGCATGCAGTTGGCCATGGTGTAGATGTAGGTGTAGACGCGCGTGCCCACATCCTGAAGATCGACGACGAGCAGGTCGAGACCCTGGAGCATATCCGCCGTTGGTTCCCGTGTGTCGCTATAGAGCGAAAACACCGGCACGCGCCGGCGGCAGTCTTTGGCGTGCGGCGTCTCGATCATGTTGTCCTGCAGGTCCGAGCGAAACCCATGCTGCGGACCGAAGAGCGCTGCGAGCGTGACGTCGGGATCCTCGAACAGGCGATCGGCGGTATGCGTAAAGCGCGCGTCAACAGACGCCGGGTTGCAGACGAGCCCGACACGGCGTCCGGCGACCAGGTGACGATCGACGGTGAGCAGGCGATCGATGCCGGGCGTGACGAGCCCCTGGCGAACGGGAGAGGAGACAGGCATAGGCAGATTGTAGCGCCCGACACCGTTGGGCGGCTACGGACCTTGGGAACCTATCAACACCGATCGGTGTTGCCCGCGTAATCCGTGGAACTACCGGGCTTGCCGGCTTCGAGCGCCCGAGCGCATCTCCTTGGCCAGCGTCTCTGCAAGCAGGCCAGCGCAGAGGGCATCCGCAAAGACGTTGCATCGGAATCGGTGGAAGACTTCCCGATTGTGGCGGACGAGGATGACATCGCGATCCTGCCGGATGACGTCGGCCACGGCGTGCCAGGGAAGCGTCATCGCTCTGGCACCACCGGCGAAGATCGCGCGGAGCCCGGTGAAGATCAGCCGTCCGCTCGGCTGCGCGGGATCATCGGGCATCGACGAGGGCGCGGAGAAATGACACGTCTCTGCGCCGACGACGCGATGGCCGGTTTCGACGATCGGCAGCCCTTCGGACGAAATCACGGCGTGCAGACGCGACAGCTGCTCCAACCCCTCGAGCATCTCGCGCTCGACTTCGATCTCCTCCTCTGGCAGGGACAGGCCGTTCAAATCCGCCAGGAGGGAGGCGAGCGCATCAGGCTGCGGCGTGGCAGCTGCCGACTGCCACCGCCGCCGCCATTCCTCGAGTTCCGCGTTGCCCCCAGTTGACCGTCGTACCCTCAACCACCGAAGGAGATTCATGCAGGAAAGATACTAACAGTCGACGGTCAGCCGGGAATCGATGGACTTACCTGACCAAACCTAATATGACCGCGATCAATGCAATTGCGACGACGATCGCCGTGGACCAGAGAGAGAAACGTCCGATTGTCGACGCCATATGTGCTCCTCCAGGTCTAGGTGCGTCAGCTCATTCTGACGGACCACGACAGCCAACACCAAAACTCGATCCGGCAGATCGAGTCTGATACAGTTCCCCCATCGCATGCGTAAGATCGATCTGACGAATTTCCAGGTCGCGACGAGCGAGACGGCCCGTCAAATCAACCGGCGGATTACCTTGAACTTCCTCCGGCACCACCAGCCGATGTCGCGGGCCGATCTGTCGCGCCGTTCGGGGCTGCAGCGTAGCACGGTCTCGGCCATTGTCGATCAACTGATTGAGGAAGGCTGGGTCACCGAGGGGGCCATCGGCCGGCTGCCGCGGGGGCGACGGCCCAGATTCCTGCACCTCAACGTCGAGCGCACCGGCATCATCGGAGTGAACCTCCGGCCGGAGACGACCACCGTGGGCCTGGCGAACGTCGACGCGCGCTTCGAGGAACAGCGATCGTTTCCGACGCCGGGGAACCCTTCCATCTTCGTTCCGACGGTCGCTCGGACGATCGCGAGCATGCGGGCGGCCCACCCCGCCATGGTCTGCGAGGGCATTGGCGTGAGCCTGCCCGGCAGGGTCGACGAAAGCGGACGGCTCGTGTTTGCGCCAAATCTCGGCTGGCGCGACGTCGACCTGAAACAGATGCTCGAAACGGCCACCGGGTTGCCAGTCAACGTCGAGAATGCCGCAAATGCGTGCGCGCTCGGCGAAGTGTGGTTCGGCCGGCACGACGAGCACCTCCGTCACCTCGTCGCCGTAACGGTGTCTGAGGGCATCGGTGTCGGCGTGCTGTTGAACGGACAGCTGGTCCACGGCGCACACGCGATGGCCGGCGAGTTCGGCCACATGACGCTCGATGAAAACGGTCCACCGTGCTGCTGCGGCAAGCGGGGGTGCTGGGAGCGGTTTGCCTCCAATTCTGCGGCCGTCGACTACTACGCGAGCGGCACCGCAGCCAGACCAGGCCAGCCGGCGCCCGGCCTCCGGTTCGAGGACATCATGCGGCTGGCCGGGACCGGCGACCGGCGGGCCGTCGAGACCCTGGAGCGCATGGCCACGTTTCTTGGCGCCGGGCTCGCGACGATCGTCACTGGCCTTGCCCCTCAGGTCATTGTCGTGATCGGGGAAGTGACGAGCGTCTGGGATCGAGTCGGCCCGATCGTCTCTCAGGTGCTGGAACGCCGCGCGCTTCGCGAAACCCCGACTCGCATCATTGCGACCGACCACGCAACGCAGCCACGGTTGCGCGGCGCGGTCACGCTCGTGGTGCAGCAGCACTTCGGCGTGCCCAACGTCGCGTAGGGCCACACTGGGCTCAAGGCTCAGGGCTCAGGGCTCAGGCCAGTTCATCGGGTGTGCTCTCGATGCTTTTGCTTGAGCCCTGAGCCTTGAGCCATCCGGACTGCGCCACAGGACGGCGCAGTCCCAGGCTGGAGACAGGCGCTCGTCCCGGAGTCAGCACAACCGCCAGGTTGAGCCCGAACGCCGCAACCTGCAGCGCCAGGGTCGCCGCCATGATCCACGCCGGGACGGGAATGGGAATAGCACCGCCGTCCAGCACCAACATGGTGATCGCGCCGCTGATGACGAGGGCGATGCGCCCAGGTGCCTGCCAATGCCCCTCAGCAGCAATGAGCGTCAGCAGCCAGAGCGTGCCGATGAGCGCGTAGGCGTCTGGCACGAAGGGGCTTCGGAACGACGCCAGGCTCAGGAGGCCGAGCCAGACTTGCGCCGTGCGGAGGCGGAGACGCCCAGCGTCCATTGGCCCGGCCGCGAGCCGGCGCAAGTGCCACGCCGATAGCAGCGCGACTGGGAGGAGGAGCACCCCATACAGGCTGGCGGCTCGGCTCGCGGCCACCGGTCCGGTCCACGGCACGCCAAGGAACCGAAGCTTGATCACCAGGCCGTGCACGCCATAGTTGATGGCTGCGGCATCGGAGTTTTCTATCCAGGGAAATGCCTGAGCGGATGCCACCCGCGGCAGCTGATACCGGAAGAAGTCCAGGAAAGGTACGCTACCTACCATGAACCAGGCGGCGACCGTCAACGTCAGGCCCCACGCCAGCGTCCATGCGACGGCGCCCCAACGACGGTCGACGAGAAGAAGCACTCCGAGCACCCCCGGATACACCTTGCTGACCGCAGGAAACCCGAGCGCAAAGCCCCCGCGCGCGACGTGCCCGCGGTCGAACGCGATCATCGCCAATACTGCCATCGCAAACGCGGTCAGCTGGAAGTTGCCAATCTGAAGTCCAAGCCTCGTGGTCACGGCCAGCCACAGCACAGGCGCGAGCAGCAACGCGAGCAGGCCGCTCGGCCCCCCAATCCAGCGGGCCAGGAAGGCGACCGCCATGAAGAGGACGACGCTCTGAACGGCGAACCACAGGCGACGGATGGTGAGGAAGTCGAGGCCCGCGGCAACGGCTGGTCGTGGCAACGCGAGGAAGGCCGGCGGATACTGGTAGAGATCGACCTCAAAGGATCCAATGAAGCGCGGCTTGATCTCGCCTGGAGGCGCCGGGTCGGAGTACCGAGCGGGATCGAAGATGTTCACGCCCGCGGGTGCGAGGCGCGCCGCCTCGGTATAGGAGCTCAGGCAACTGTGCGTGCGGAAGAACGCCCGATTGGGTACAACCGACAGATCGACGCGCGTCTCGTCGAGCATGAAGACGCTCAGGCGCGAGGTGTAGATCGTCGCCGCGGCGAGCACCATCAGCGCGGCGACAAGCGCAGGCCAATTCAACCGGTGATATCCGATCGCGCGCGCCTGCGCACCGGTTCGCCAGACGACCACGGTGCCGGCCGCGGCAATGAGCGCGGTCGAGAGCCGCCACGGCACGCCGAGTGCCGCGAGGCCGACGACCAGGGGCGGTCCGGTCAGGCAGACCGCCAGGACGAGCGCGAGCGATCCCACTACTGGCCCAGCCTCGCCTTGCGGCTGGCGGCTTCGGCGCTCCAGCGGGCGCGGTTGATACTGCCGAGCGGCGCCGAGTCTGGCGTTGAATTCTCGGTGACGTCGATGTGCCACGCCTCGCAGGTCGCGGCAGGAATCTCCGACTTCGGGACGAGCGTGAGCCGCGCGACCGTGTGGAAGGCCGCCTGGGACTCCTTCCACTCGACGCTGGCGTTTTCAATCCAGAAATTCGCCTCCCGACGCCGCCCCCAGTACGTCATCGCCTGGGTATCGAGGAACTGGAGTCCGAACTCGAAGCAGCTCATCGCGCTGTCGGTTTCGAGGTGCCGAATCAGCTCGTCCTGGAGCGTGTTCGGATCGTAGCGCGCCAGGTCGCCCGCGGGATTCCCTATGCACGGGGTAGCGGAGTACTTGATGACGTCGGACGGGCCATGACGGAACGGCACAGTGCTCCAGTAGCGACGCCGCTGGTAAGGAAGCATCGACTGATGCTCCTGGAGCTGCCCGAGGACGGCTGTCCTGGCA
This sequence comes from uncultured Acidobacteriota bacterium, assembly GCA_963773005.1. Classification (GTDB taxonomy): domain Bacteria; phylum Acidobacteriota; class Vicinamibacteria; order Vicinamibacterales; family 2-12-FULL-66-21; genus DATBJJ01. The sequence goes on along the minus strand of CAVYZR010000001.1, from coordinate 528,545 downwards.
AACGACAGCTTGTCCTTGAATGGCAACGACCAGACCCCAGCGGCCATCGTCGGCGCCGTCACGACCTTGATCGTTGTCGCAAACGCGTGCGCGTCGTTGATCGGGAACGTAGTCCGATCGTTGGTCGAGAAGTCCTGGCGCGGTTTGCCTGGCGCCTCGACCGCAAACGACAGCGCGCGCACGTCGGGCTTGGAGTCGTTGTTGATGTTGGAGTCAGCGTTGGCGAACCGGAGGGTCGCAGGATACCGGCCGGGAGTGGCGTAGAGTCCCCTGGCGAGCCTGGCGGCGAGCGTCCGATCTGCGACCGCGGACATTACGTCGAGCACCTCGAACTCAGCCCGCGCGCAGACGCCCTTCGCGTGTGTTCCACGAGCGAGCGGCCGGGTCTGGGCAGCCGCGTCCCGAACCTGCAGCTTCAGGATGCCGTCGACGATCGTGGCGATGTCTGCAGGCTCGCTTGGACTGACGCGTTCGAGGTTCGGTATTGTCATCCAGACGAGCACCGCCACGAGCACCAGCACGAGACCGAACGCAATGAGCAGGCGGCGTCCCATGTAGTTCTACCTGGCCGCCGGGAGCTTGGGCGGCGAACCGGGGTTCGGGGGATCGGTCGTGTAAGTCTTCAAGAACTCGATGAGCGCATAGCGCATGTCCTCGGTCAACGTCGGATAGAACGACCACTCATGGCCCGTATTCCAGTTCCCGCGCAGCCGCGTGTCCATCAGGAATCCTGGAAGACCCGGTGGCAGCGCGTATTTCGCGCGATCGGTCTCGATCCCGAGCTTGACCGGGTCATACTCGCGCTGGCCGGTCGGGAACGTTACCGGTCGTTCAGATGCAGGCCGTAGGAGATCGTGGAGTGTAGGGACGGAGCCGTTGTGTAGGAACGGGGCCGTCGCCCAAATGCCCACGAGCGTCTTGGCTCGATAGATCTTGCGGCCGCGCGTATCGTCCCACTTGTCCGAATCGAGCAGCGGCGCCCGGAACGTCGGGTCCATCTGTGGCCCGGCGCGCGTCTCGCGCTGCTCCCACTGCGCGATCGTCTGCGCGTCGAGGTTGAGCTCCTGATAGCCCTTCTGTTTGATTCGCGTAATCAGGCCGAGGGCGGCTGCCGGAAACGGCTGCACCGTGCCATCGGCAAGCATGACCTGCCGCTCGAAGTTGATCGCCGTCATCGGATCGGTTCCGACCTCGTCGAGCGAGAAGAGCTGGTAGGTGCGCATGCGCCCATCCATCTTGAATGTCTCGTGGCAGCCGGCGCAGTGCTGATAGAAGAGCGCGCGTCCCCGCTCGGCCCGCGCGGTGTCAATCGGGGGGAAGCTGTCGGGCCACGTCGGCGGCGTGATCTTATAGGCCAGTTCTTCCATCTGATGAAGATTCTCGAGACGCACCGTGCTTTCGAAGGTCTTCGGATCGAAGAGCGCCCCGACGCCGAGCGCTTGTCCGATGTTTCGCTCCATGACTGAGTTCGTGTTGGCGCCCCACTGCAGCCAACCTGTGTACTCGAGCCCCCAGATGTGGGGAAGGCTGACCGGCGCGTCAGCCGGGAGGCTATTTGCGCCGATGGCGCCAAACAACTCGTCGCGGCCGATGCCGAAGGCGTCGAGCCGACCATATCCTTCTTCGGTGCTGATCGCGAGCGAGCGGGCGAGCGTCGGCACGTTGCGGAGCGCCCTGACCTGCGCTTCGAGCAGACCGCGATTGCTCGTGAAGAGTTGCGTCACGCGCCGCGTGAACGTTTCGTCTTCAGCGACGTCGGTGTTGTCGCGGGTCTCGCTGCTCGAGCGCCGTTCGCGGCGCACTGCGCGCAGACGGTCCCAGAAGCGCGCCAGCCGGTGCGGCGCCTTGACCGTTGCCTCGGTCTCGGTCGCAAGGTGTATGAGGAACTTGTTGATGTAGGCCATGTTCCCCGCGCCGTCGATCCTGACCGCCTGCCCCCGATATTGCACCTGCCCAACGTGGCAGGCCGCGCAATTCAGCCCGATCATCTCGCCGCCGCTGATCTTCGAACGCGCCACCGACACGCCGACCGGCAGCCCGTACGGGTTGCCGGCATGCCGGGCGTCGCGGAGCAGTCCGAAACGCTCGATGTTGTCGAGAAACGGTCGCACGTGCACGCTGCCGTCGCTTGCCGGCACCTCGACGTCGAGCGCGAGCAGCCAGTCGAGCGGATAGAGCTCGCCGCCCTCCGACAGATGGTAAAAGCTGGCGCGGTCGGTGTCAGAGAGACCATTCCGGCCGCCGGGGCTCGGCGGTGGCGGCAGCGCGGCCGCCTCCCGGACGTCCTGCGGGCGGAATCCGCCGGATCTGAGCATCCACCCGCCGACGAGACCGGCGAGAAAGACACCGGCCAGGATTGCCGCGTTCCTCTTGCTCATATGGGTCCTTGACGCGCCGCGTGACAGAGGTCCGCCGGGCCTGCAAACTGCCGGCCCCCGCACAGAGTCGTGACCGTGTGTAGCCCGAGCATGCGATAGCTCTCGAATTGCGCCTCGTTGAACCACTGTTCGGCGGTCGATTCATGCGGGAACGTGGCGTGGGCGCGCGCGTAGTTGGCCACGTCGACGGGTTCATCTCCGGTCACTGTTGGTTTGAGATAGAGGAGCACACCATCGTCGAGGGCCGAATCGACTGCTGAATAGCGGATGGTGCCAATCGCGAACCGTGCCTTGTCGCCAGGGCCAATCCGAATCCCCTCCGGGAACTCGATGTCGACGCCGAAGTCGACGCGGATTTTCCGGACGGCGTTCGCCAAATCCCCGAACGCGTACGCGCCGTCGCAGCCGGCGTCGCTGAGGATGATACAGCGGCATCTGCGGAGCACCATCTCGTACAGCCCCAGGTTCTCGAAATGGCCGCCGTCCGACAGGTAGACGTACGGGTTCGTGTCGGTCGTTCTCGCGAGCAGTTCGTTGGCGAGTGGCTCGACGCCGAATGCAGGCGCTGCGCGAGTCCAGGTTGCTTCGCCGGGCAGGCCGGGATTACCGAGCCAGACGCCCAGCCGCGCGTTGAACACCGTCAACAGAAAGGTCAACGCCCGCGACGCGTCCGCACCCATGTTCGAGCTTACCGCCGCGCCCGATGTCGTCAGCGCCTCGCCCAGCGTGATCCCTGATGCGTAGGCTGCCGATGGCCGGTAGCCGAGCTGTTGCGACCCGACATGGAGCGGGCTCATCGTGAGCGAGGCGGCCTTGCGCTCAGCGACTGCCAGCCGGTTGTCGGCGACCAGATTCAGCGTCGTGTTCACGACATGCAGGGGCCGTCCGATTTCCCGCATGCGCTCGAACGGCATGTCATCGGCCGAGTCGAACCCCGTGAACGCACTGGGATGACGGTCTGCCTTTGGACGCGTGACGCCGAGGAACGTTCGGACGAGCCGCGTGCGATACATTCCGTGCAACGAGAACTGGTTGATCGAGATCACGCGACCGAGGCCGACGCCGATCGCGAGGAGGCCGCCGAATGCCAGCAGGTCCTCGGGCAAGGACGCGCCAACGGGATGCGGTTGTTCCTGGAACAGGTTGAGGGCGTGAATCCATTGCAGCAGCAGGCGGTTGCCGTCCGAGACGAGCACGACGAGGAGCACCGTCGTGGCCGGGGCTGCGATGCACAGGGCCAAACCGATCGCGAGGCGCCATCGTTTGGCCTGGGAGGCGAGCGCGGCAATCATCCGGTAGGCCAGACCGCCAGACAGCACCGTCAGGAGGCCCACTCCGGCCCGACCGCCGCCGTGGGAGAACCCGAGGGCCGCGAGTCCGGCGTCGAGTGCCAGCGGGCCGAGTATCACAATGGCGCTCGCGACCAGCCACGATAATCCGACGATCAGGATCCAGGCGCCGGCGCGAGCCCACCACTCGCGATCATCGTCGGACATGTCTCTGCTCGCGAGACCGATGAAGACGGTGATCTGCAGAAAGAGGAGCACCAGCGAAGTCGGCAGGTCGATCACCACGAATACCTGCGGATCGTGCTGCGCCAGCGCGGTCAGAAAATGGTGTACCCAGGACGCGACCAGGCGGCCGACGAGGCCGGCCGCTGCCGCGGCGATCCAGGTCCATGGACGCCACCAGCGACTGCTGAAGGCCCCGCCCACGATCCAGGGGACGACCATCGCCGCTGCCGAGACCAGCAGCTCGACGCCGAGCGAGACATCGTCGCCGAAGCGCCACGCCCAGAAGCGATGCACCGAGAACAGGAACAACACCAGAAGCACTGGTGCCAGAAACCAGAGGACGAAGCTCCTGGAGCCCGCGGCCCGATGTCCGAGGCTCGGAAGCTGCACCGCGGCAAAGGTGGTGCCGATGGCAATCAAGATGACGATCGGTATCCAGTCGTGGAGATACCACCAGTCGAGCGTGGCACGGCTGACGAGCTCGGGTTGCGACGGGAGGCCGAGCACACCGAGATACATCCGGGGCAGCATCGCGGCCGTGGCGATGAGCGGGATGAGCACCATCCAATTGACGAGCAGGTTGCGGAACATCGTGCCGCCGAGGGTCCAGACATCGGCGGACAGCGTTCCGGTTCGAGGGTCGAGGAACTTGATGACGCGGCGCAGTCGGGTCAGCGGCTCGGGCTCGACATCGCGCGCGAGTTGCTCGCACGGGTCAGCCTCGCCCCGGCCTTGCGCGTGCAGACGCCACGATGTGAGCCAACCGCCGATGTAGCCGCCGCCCGACACGGTCGAGAGATAGTCGAACTTGCCGAGCACGCCAGCGCGGGCGAGCCCTTGCAGGATGCCAAGGGCGAAGCTGGCGCTGCGTACGCCACCGCCCGACAGGCAGAGTGCCGAGTGCCCGGCCCGGCCGTGGCGCTCGAACACCTCAGCTGGCGTCAGCGCTTCGTCGGTCGCGGTCGTCGTTCCGTGCAGGTAGGAGTACCTCAGCCTCGAGGGCGCGGTCGATGGAGAGAGGCGGCGGAGCGGTCTCGTTCACGATTCCACTGCAGAGAGCGTGGTGCGGGCGGCGATGAAATCTCGGGTCGTGTGACCCTCGGTGAACCAGTCGTACACCGGCGCGAGCACGCCGCGCGCGTCATCCCGGCGCCCGGCGTCAAGCAACAGCCTGGCAAGACTCGTCGCCGCGCGCAATTCGAAGGATTTCGCCTGCTGTTCGCGCGCGACCTCGATCGCCCGCCGAAAACTGTCTTCAGCCCCCGACAGATTTCCGGACGCGACGAGGAGCTCTCCGCGCGTCCTGTGCAGCTCGGCGAGGTACCCGCCTTCGAGCGTTGTCTCGGCGTGCACGAATCCTTCGTCAACGGCGCGCAACCCCTCGTCGACGCGGCCGGCGACGGCGAGCATCTCGGCAAGGAGCGCGAGAAACGCCGTCCGAACGAGGCCGGAGCCGATCGCCTGCTGCACAGCCAGGCTGTCCTTCAACTGATCGATGCCTTCGGTCGTGCGGCCGACCGCCGCCAGTGCCGCCCCCTGGAACGAGCGCCCCCACTCGGTTTCCTGCTTCAGTTCGTACTCGCGCGACAGCGCGACGATCTCGTCGCCCATGCTGATGGCTTCCTGCGCCTCACCACGATAGAGATGGATGCCCTGAGCAACGACGAGAGCGAAGGCGAGCGTGATCGGTTGGCGTTGCGATCGAGCCAGCGCCAGGCTCTCGCGGGCGCGCGCATCGGCGCGGTCCGGATAGCCGAGGGCCCACAGGGGGCGGCTCGACATGGCGCGTCCGATCATGCCCGGATCCAAGCCAAACATCGCGATGTAAGTCGTGTGGTCGGCCGGCCTGTGCAACTCCCTCGCGCGGTCGAGCACCTGACTGGACTCGACCATGTTCCCGAGGAACTCGAGCGAGACGCCGACGAGATGGTGAGCTGCCACCAGGTAAGCTGGGTTACCCGATTGCTCGGCCTGGATCATCAGCTCGGCGGCACGTTCGCGGTAGACGCGCAGATCGCCACGGATGGCATGGAAGAGCGTCAGCGCCCAGCGAACGGGGAACACTTCCGGTGGATCATCGAGTTGGTGGCACAGCTCGCGCGCTCTGGCGAAGATCGGCTCGAGCTCGGCGGCTGCCCACCCCTTCATCATTCGCAGCGCCAGCCCTCGGATCATCTGGAGGCCAAGTTCCTGCTGCGTGCGCGCCGAGCCATCAGGCATGCCGCGCAGCGCTTTCAGGCCGCGTTCGGCCAGCGAGAGCGCCTCGCGAAATCCAAAGAGCCCGACCGAGTGTTGGGCCGCGGCAAAGTAATACTGCGCGCTCGTGGGGAAGTCGCGCGCCGCTTCGAAGAGGACCGCCAGGCGGGCCGCGCCGCCTGGCGTGGTTTCGCCGTGCGCGGCAAGCGACCGGGCGACCCGGCCGCTGAGGGCGGTCCGTCGGGTCGGCTGCAGCGACGCGTAGAGCATGTTCTGGTAGAGCACGTGCACGAACTGGTACTGCAGCGTCAGCGTCAGATCCGGGAACTCATATTCGTTTCCGCGTTTCACGAACACGTGGACCCGTTCGAGGATGTCGAGCCGTTCCTCGACGGCTGCCGGTTCCATGTCGATAGCTTCGCTGACCACCGTCGAATCAAACTTGGGACCCTGGACGCTGGCGGCGAGGAGGAGCGATCGATCGCGCTCGTCCACCTGCTCGATCTTGCGGGCGATCATGCTGCGGACCGATTCGGGCAGGTCGCGCGGCAAGTCCGACATCGAACGGGTCAGCGTCCAGCTGCCGTTCTGCTCGACGATTCCGCCCGAGTCGCGTAGATAGCGGACGAGATCGGCCATGAAGAGCGGGCTGCCCTCTGTCTTCGCGTGAATGAGAGTTGAGAAATCCGGCGGGAATCGATGCTCGGGAAATTCGAGCGCGAGATACCGGTCCACGTCCGCGGGCTCGAGAAACGCCAGCGAGATCTCCTCGAAGAGACCGCGGGCGCGCAGGTTGTTGGCGATGTTCAGGAACGGGTGCTGCACCAGCGCCATTTCTGCCGGCCGGTAGGTGGCCAGGACGAGCACGCGCATGTCGGCAAATCGGCCGGCGAGGTAGTTCAGGATATCGATCGTCGACACGTCGGCCCAGTGCAGGTCGTCGAGGAAGAGCACGACCGGCCGCGTCCGTGAGATGTCCTGAAAGTACGCGCCGACCTCGCGCTTCATGCGCTCCTGCGAGGCGGTCAACGCCTCGACGCGAAGGTCGGCCATCGACGATTCCTCGATGGATCTCGTCGCCACCTGCAGGTACCAGGTTGGAGCCACGGTCTTCATCAGGGTCTGGAGGGATTCGCCGCCGGCCCGGTGCAACAGGCTGTCGAGCGCTTCGAGAATAGGCAGATAGGCTTCCGCGCCAGCCAGCCGCTCGGAACACCGGCCGCGCGCGACGATCGGGCGCTCTGGCCGCGCCCCCAGCTCGGCGAGGACGTCCTCAATGAGGCTGCTCTTGCCGATGCCGGCTTCGCCCGCCACGCCAACGATGAGGCTGTGACCGTCCTTGACCCGCGCATATGCCCGCCGCAATTCGCCACGCTCAGTCTCCCGGCCAACCGTCTTCCGGACGCCGGCCGTCGCCGTGCGCGGCCCTTCGAACGGAGTCTCGCGCCCGAGGATTGCCGCCAGCTCTTCGTCCACTTCGCGGGCTGACGGCCGGCGCTCGGCTTCCTTGGCGAGCATCCGGTGCACCAGCGCGTCGAGCGCGGGGGGTGTCGTCGGGTTGAGCCTGACGAGTGGCACTGGCTGCTCAAAGAGAATCGCTGCGATCACGGCCGCGGCCGATGGGGCCACGAACGGACGACGACCCGCGGCAAGCTCGTACAACACGACGCCGAACGCGAAAATGTCTGCCGCCGGCCCGGCCTGCTCTCCGCGGGCCTGCTCGGGTGCCATGTAAGCCGTCGTGCCGAGTACCATTCCGGGTTGGGTGTCCTGGACGATCGTGGATCGTTCGGCGGCCTGGTGGTCGACGATCCGCGCCAGGCCGAAATCGAGGACCTTCACGTAGCCATCGGCCCGAACCATGATGTTTTCGGGCTTGACGTCACGGTGGACGATGCCGGCTGCGTGCGCGGCCGCGAGCGCTCGCGCGACCTGTCGACCGATCTCCAGTATCGTCGTCTGTGCCTGCGGACTCTCGATGAGCGCCCGCAACGTCTGTCCATCGATCAACTCCTGGACGATGAACAGCTCGCCGGCCGCCGTTTCGCCGACTTCGTGGATGGTGACGATGTTGGGGTGGTTGAGGGCAGAGGCGGCCCGCGCCTCACGAAGGAATCGCTGGACGGGTCCCGTCTCCTCGGTCCGCGCATCCCGCATCAGTTTCACGGCAACCGGGCGGTTCAGCCGGGTATCGAAGGCGCGGAAGACATCCCCCATGCCGCCGCCGCCGATGCGGCCATCGACGCGGTAGTGCCCGAAAGAGGTCGGTATCATCACCTGGATGGGGTTTGCAGCGCCCGCGAGCACTATACATCTACACCGCGCCGCTTGTTGCCTCAGAGTTCCAGGTCCATTTGAACAGGAGACCAGGAGGTAAGGAGGCGAACTGCTCATTTTCTTGAACTCGCGACGCCTCCTCCGCTCGAAGTTTCTGCCACTTTTCTTGACACTCCAGTCGGAAACTCTTTCAAAACCCCTTGGCGCTCTTTGTGCTCACGCTCGAGCGTGGAGCAAACTCCTGCTGAAATCGAAACGCTGACGGAAGCGGTGATTGGTTGTGCGATCGAAGTTCACAGAACACTCGGGCCTGGGTTGCTCGAATCCGTCTATCACGAATGCTTGCGGATTGAACTTGCGGCGCATCAGCTCCATTTCGAAACGGACCGCCACGTGCCGCTCGACTACAAGGGCCCGCCGAATCCGAACCGAGCTGAAAGTGGATCTCATTGTCGAGGACTGCGTGGTCGTTGAGTTGAAGTCCGTCGAGCGACTGCATCCGGTTCATGTCGCGCTGACGATCACCTACCTGAAACGAACCGGTTGTCCCGCGGGACTGCTCTTGAATTTCAACGCAACAACCCTGCGAGCAGGCCTCAGGCGAGTGGATCACCCAAACAGGTGCGTCAAGAAACGACCCTCTCAAGCTCCAGAATCTCAAACAGGAGGCCAGGAGATCAGATGAAGAACACCTGGCTCGTAAGTTCCGCGTAAGACGTTTACGGGAAAATCGTCTCCTGAACTCCTAATCTCCTGTTCAAGCGCTGCTCGGGGACCGTGACGCTGACGGTCTCGCGCGACCAGGATCGGCTCAACGTTCTCGACACCCAGCCACCCGCGCCCGTATAATTGACGTACACCATTTTGGCCAAGGCAGTGCCCAGCCCCGTCGGGTCCCGGGATGACGTCCGTCTGTTCGATCTACGCCGCAACTGGAGAGCCCTCACCGAACGGCCCGCCTTTCACGACCCGGTCATCGACGGCGTGCGGGCGATCGCGATCCTCTGGGTGATCTCGTATCACCTCGTGCTGTTCCATCTCGGGTCGTTCACGACCGAGGCCATTGGGCTGGCGACCGGCCGATGGACTCAGTGGACCAGCCGCGGCGACATGGGGGTCGACCTCTTCTTCGTGATCAGCGGCTACCTGATTGGGACGATCCTGTTCACCGAGTACCGCGCCTCAGGGAGCATCCAGGTCAAGCGGTTCTACGTCCGGCGCTTCCTGCGCCTGATTCCCGTCTACACCGTCGCGATGATCGTCGGGCTGTACTTCGTCCACAACATCCCGCGCGAGGCGGTGCTCATGGAATTCCCGCCCTTCATGAACGCCAATCACATCTGGGCGAATTTCCTCTACGTCAACAACTTCCTGCCGATCAACCGCCAATACATGGGATGGTGCTGGTCGCTCGCAATCGAAGAACAGTTCTACCTGATCCTCCCAGGCTTCATCCTCATCGTCATGCGGTTCGGCCGGCCGATGCGCGTGCTGGGAAGCCTGATGGTGCTGGCCGGCGTCATCCGCTGGGTAGTGATCGACCGGCATGGGTTCGTGCCGCCATTCCTCGACCTTCCCAACATGCAGTCCTGGGTCGATCGCTTCACGATTGAGTACCAGAACCTTTACACGCGATATGGCGCCCTGCTTGCCGGAGTGATCGGCGCCTACTTGATGGTGTTTCACCAGCCGCGCGTGCGGCAGTTCTTCTCGCGAACCCGCCTGGTCAACGTGCTTGCGGTGGCGTGCATCGCCATCATCATCCCCACCGGCTACTTCGCGATGTCGTCGCCGCTCTTCAACCAGGTCTCGGTTTCGGCGCGGATGCTCTACTACTCGCACCACCGCGACGTGTTCGCGCTGTGCGTCATGTTCCTGGTGCTCGCGGCGACGCATTCGGCCGGTTTCGTCGGGCAGCAACTCCGTCACGCGCTCTCGTGGAAAGTGCTGTTTCCGATCGCTCAGATCTCGTACTCGCTCTATCTCGTCCACGAGATGTTCATGCTTTGGTTGTTTCCAAAGACCGCGCAGCTCTTTGGTCCGACGCTTGGAGCTCACGCCACGATGGCCGTCGCGGCCGTGATTGCGCTCGCGATGTCGTTTGCCGGCGCGACGCTGCTGTATTTGCTGGTCGAGCAACCGTCGATGCGCGCGAGAGCGCTGCCCTTCGTCAGGAGGATTGCGGAAGGGACGCGCGGTTCTGAATACAGGGCGCAGCGAGGACAAGAAAAGCAGGAAGCTCTTCCCTGAACCCTGAACCCGTCCTATGGAATCTTGTAGCGGGCGAGCAGAGCCGTAATGTTGTCCGGCCCTCCTCGCTCGAGCGCCAGATCCACCAGCCTCTGACACTGCGCGTCGAGTTCCAGTCCCTCGCCGGTGCCCAGCACGTTGGCGATCTGGTCGTCGTCGACTAGATCGGTCAAACCGTTCGTGCTGAGCATCACGACGTCGCCGTCGAGCAACTGATAATTCTGGATCTCGATATCTGGTGTGCCATTCTGCCCGCCGATGGCGTCGGTCAGCCGATGGCGGAGGTCGTGCGCAGCCAGCTCGATCGGCGTCGTCCGACCTGTTTCTGCGATCCGTTGCGCGAGCGTTTGATCTCTCGTCAGGCGGGTCAGAAGTCCGCCGCGATAAAGGTACGCTCGGGAGTGTCCGACGTGCACGACGAAGAGCTCGTCGCCAGCGCTCAAGGCTGCCGTGAGCGTCGTGCTCATGCCCGCCAGCCCCGGGTGCTGGCGTGACGCGTCGGTCACTTCTTCACCGACCTTTTCATAGAACCGCTCGGCGCGCTGAACGATCTCCCACACGGTCCGTTCGTTGACGCGGAGGTTCCATTTGCCGAAATGCAGCACCAGCTGCGCGAGCGTTGCAATCGCGTGCCGGCTGGCGACTTCCGGCCCGTCGGGGCCCATGCCGTCAGCGACGACCATGCCGTAGGCGTGCTCCTCGAACCGGTCGGGCACGCAGCCATCGGGGAGGCTGGACTTGATCGTTTCCTGGTCGCGGCCCATCCGCATGATCCAGTAGTGGTCGTCACTGGTTGCGCGACGCCGGCCAGGATCGGTGGCGGCACCGTACTCCACTTCGACCAGTGCCGACGGCGGACGGAAGGGTCTGTAGCGTCCGAGTCCAAGCTTCGCGGCTGCGAGGTCGAGCCTGTCCTCGTCGTCTCGATCGTACGGACGGGGGCGATGATCCATTTCAGGCGTCCGGTCTTTCGGTCAGTACATCGCAAACGCGTACAACGTATCGCCGACCGCGACCAGGACGTGCTGCCGTCCGTCGACGGCATAGGTCTGAGGCGCGTTCGAGATGTTGCCGATTCGCGAATGCCATAGCGGCTTGCCGTTGGTCGCATCGAACGCCGCAAAGTTACCGGCGCCGTCACCGGAAAAAACCACTCGCCCCGCGGTGGTCAGCAAACCGCCGCCACCGCCGCCAGGGAACGAGTGGCGCCACGCCACTTTTCCGGTCTTGGGATCGATCGCGGTGAGGTAGTCGCCGAGCGAGCCGAGCTGCGCCACCGCTTTGCCGCCGAGGCCCATCGAACCACGGGGATCCGGATCGGTCAGATAGAGAAGGTTGAAGCCGTTGTGTTCCTGCACGTAGAAGAGCCCCGTGTCCTCGGAGTACGCGGGCGGTGGCCAGTTGGTCACCCCGCCTTCCACGGGCGACACGAGCGAGCCAGGGATCGTCGCTTCCTTCGCCGGGTTGGGATCGATCTCTCCCGTGGGCCGCTGGCTGAGCGCCCAGTTGGTCGTCGAGCCGTACTTGCTGGTCACGAGATGCTTGCCCGTGACTCGATCCAGCGTGTAGAAGTAGCCATTCCTGGCCGCGGTCGAGACGAGCTTTCTCGGCTTGCCGTCGATCGTCGTGTCGATGAGGATCGGGGTCTGCGCGGAGTCCCAGTCGTGCGTGTCGTGCACTGATGTTTGGAAGTACCACGCCATCTTTCCGGTGTCGACGTGCAGCGCGATCAGGGTACAGGTGAACAGGTTGTCGCCCTTGCGGCCCGCGCCGGTGTAGCCCGGCGTCGGATTGCCCGTGCCGAAGATGTAGTACTTCGTCTCGGGATCGTACGAGCCGGGGATCCAGACCTGACCGCCACCATGCCTGGCCGTATCGAGATTCGGCCACGTGTCGAGACCGGGATCGCCCGGCTTCATCGGCACGGTGTAGAAGATCCAGTTGCGCTTGCCGGTTTCGGGATCGTACGACTGGAGGAAACCCGGGGCATCGAGGTCGTTGCCCGTTCCAACGAGCACGTGGTTGTCGACGACGATCGGCGCCATCGTCGAGAAGTACTGCTGATCGAAGTCGGCGATCTCGACGTGCCAGCGTTCCTTGCCCGTGCGCGCATCGAGCGACACGAGGTAGTTGTCCGGCGTTTCGAAGAACAGGTAGTTTCGCCAGATGGCGGCGCCGCGGTTGCCGATGTGCGTTCCGCCCTTGGTCTTCCAGTAGTAGCGCCACAGCTCGCGTCCGTCGCGGGCGTCGAGCGCCCAGACGTTGTCGGGCGCCGTGACGTAGAGGACACCGTCGACCTGCAGGATCGCCCCCTTCACCTGTGCGTTGTTCCCGCCGGCGAACTCCCCGGTGCCCTCACCGCCGACGATGACCGGCGCCGGGGCCGCGCCGCCGAAGCCGCCACGTCCGCCAAATCCGCCACGGCCGCCGACGGCCGCCGCGGGATCGCCGGCGGTCAGGCGGCCGGTCCATGCGAGCGTGAGGTTCTTGACGGTCGTCTGGTTGATCTGCTTGAGCGAGCTGTAGCGTCTGCCGGTGTAGTCGCCCGAGTAGGTCGGCCAGGTATCGGCGAGCGGCTTGCGAATCGCCGCCGGGTCGAGACCGCCCTGTGCCTGGCCCGCAAGAAACGCGGGGGACAGCATCACCGCGGTGGCAGCGGCAACCGAACTCGTGAAGATCGCTTTTTTGATCGTCATTTCAGTGTCACCAGGTAAGCAGTCACGTCGTGAATATCCTTGTCGGCGTAGGTGGGCAGCAGCTTGCGGTGCGCTTCCCGCGGATCGCGGACCTCAATCTTGGGAACGTCGCCATCGCGGCGGAACGAGCGCGACGTTCCGTCAGCCAGTGCCACCACCACGCTGAAGTCGTCGAGGCGGATCAGCCGGCCTTCCGTTTTCTGGCCCGAGGCATCGACGACGATCGCGGTGACCGGCGTGGGAGGCGCGCCCCCTCGTCCCCGTCCGCCGCCGCCGCCCACCCAGTAGTTCTGGAGCGCCATCGAATCCGACACACGCGTCGCGATGCCCTGCATGTCGGAAGCGGTATGGCAGGTCGCGCATTTCGTCGCGAAGTAAGCCTGTCCCGCTTTCGCGTCGCCTACGACGATGTTCAGTTCGACCGGCGGGCCCTCGGGAGGCGCGCCTTGTCCCCTCGCGCTGGCAGTCACGCTGTGGATGTAGGTGGCAATCGCCTTGACGTCGTCGGGTGGAATATTGAGCGGTGGCATCACCGGCATCCCCGGGTTTTGACGTCCCTGCTGAACCACCGGCAAAATCAGCTCGCCGTCCTGGTCGTTCAGTACCGAGCTGCGAGCGCAGCAGATTCGGTCCACCCTGGTCGCCACCGCGCAAGTCAGTGCCATGGCACGCGCGGCAGTAGACGCCATAAAGTCCGTTGCCGCGCTTGATCACGTCCGGATCGCCGGGCGGCCGTTGCTGCGCGGGAAACGTCGCCTGTCCGCGGCCCCGGCCTTGCGGCGGGGCTCCTGCGCCCTGCGGGGCGCCTCGACCGGCCGCGCCTGCTGGTGTCGCAGGGGGCGTTTGCGGATTTGCTGGCGGCGCGGCCTGGGCTCCAAGCCGGACGGCGAGAGATGCCAGCAGAAGAAACGCTGCCGGCATCAGGAATGTCTTCGGTCGCATCGACTCACCTCGACGATTGGGCAACGAAAGCAGAGCTCGGGCAATGATACTGCTTTCAAGACAAGGCTATGCTTCCAGCGGCCCGCTTCCAGCTTCCAGCTTTATCAGTCGGCTCCCAGTTTGCTGGAAGCCGGAGCCGGAAGCTGGACCGTTGAAGCCGGAAGCCGGAAGCTGGAAGCTGGAACAATGAACCCACCCATTCTCGAACTGCTCGATGCGACAGTCGTCAAGGGCGAGCGCCGAGTTCTGAACGGCATCCGACTGACAATTCGCGAGGGCGAGCACACGGCGATCCTTGGTCCCAATGGCGCCGGAAAGTCTGTCCTCGTGAGCCTGTTGACCCACCACGAACGCGCGCTCGTTCCCGCTGACGGCACATCGGCCGTGCGCGTGTTCGGCGAGGATCGATGGAACGTGTCGGAGCTGCGCGCGCAGCTCGGCATCGTGTCGTCCGACCTGCATCAGCGCTTTGTCGCGGGCAACAGCGAAGGGAGCATCACGGGTGAGGCGGCCGTGCTGTCGGCGTTCCTGGTGTCGCACGGCATCCTTCGCTACGGTGTTGTGACCGACGAGATGCGTAGTCGCGCGGCGGAGGCACTGGATGCCGTGGGAGCGACCCACCTTAGCTCGCGCACCCTCGATCGGATGTCCAGCGGGGAGGCGCGCCGCGTGATGCTCGCCCGGGTCCTGGCGACGTCGCCGAGAGCACTCGTCCTCGACGAGCCGACGACCGGACTGGATCTGGCGACCAGGCACAGCTTCATGGAGCTGGTGCGCGGTATCGCGCGGGCCGGCACCACGCTCGTGCTCATCACGCACCACAGCGAGGAGATCGTTCCTGAAGTCCAGCGGGTCATCCTCCTCCAGGATGGCCAGATCGTCGCTGACGGGGCGAAAGCGTCGATACTGACGCGCAACCGTCTGAGCGTGCTTTTCGGCCTCCCGATCGCCGTTGATGAGGCAGGTGGCTACTACTACGCCCGCCCGTCCGAATAGAGACCCCCAAGGTGGCTGGCACCTTCCCTGACAAAGTGCCAGCCACCTCTCGGCAGTTCTTCCTAAGCTGAACTGTTGGGCGGGACGAATTGCGGAACTCTCCACATATTGGCCGCGTATACTACCTTGCGTAACAAGATAGCTTGCGATACCATTGTGAACATGACAGCCGAAGGCGGACGCGGGGAGGACCGGAAGAGCATCGCGCGTGAGCTGAGACGCGGGTCGCTCGAGTTGATCGTCCTGCACCTGCTCTCGGCCGGCGAGGCCTACGGCTACGAGATCGTGTCGAAGCTCGTCGCCAACACGGACGGCGCGCTTGAAGTCACTGACGGCACGCTCTATCCCGTGCTCTACCGGTTGGAGCGCGCCGGCTTTGTCAGCGTTCGATGGGAAACGCCCGAGCGCGGCGTGCCGCGCAAGTACTACCGGTTGACGGACGCAGGTCGGGAGGAACTCGCCCAGCTCACCCAGGAATGGACCTCGTTTGCGAAAGCCATGGCGGCGCTCCTGACGCCAACCTCGGAGGGAACATGAGGACCGCGGAAGACTACATCGACAGCGTGCTCCGGCAAATGCCCGGCGCGACACCGTTGCGATCGCAGATTGCTCTGGAGCTGCGTGGCCACATCGCCGAGCGCACTGCCAACGGCCTGTCCCTCGATGACGTCGTCCGGCAGCTCGGCGATCCCGTGGCGCTGGCCGAGTCGTACCTGTCGGCTGTGCCGCTAGTGAGCGCCCCCTTCTGGCGTCGCGCGGCGGCGAAGATCCTCGACGTAGTGCTGCTCACCGTCGCCGCCTTCGTGATCTTCGCCCCCGGGGTGCTGGCTGCTTTGGTACAACGAGCACCACATGCTCCTCGCGTTCATGCCGCTTCTCGTCATCCTGACCGTGAGCCTGCTGTTCCTGGTCTACACGGCCGTCTCGGAGTGGCAGTGGGGACAGACGGTCGGCAAGTATCTGCTCGCGGTTCGAGCCGTGCGTGAGTCGGGCGCGCGGGTCGGCATCGGACAGGCGGTCGTCCGCCACCTGCCAGTGGTTCTGCAGGTGTTCTGGATCGATGCGTTGTTCGCGCTCTTCACTGAAAAGAGCCAGCGGGCCTTCGAGCTTCTCTCGAAGACGCGTGTCGTGCTCGTGCCGCCTTCAGAAGTTCGTTGAGTCTCACATTGAGAAAGGATGTCCATCATGTTTACGCGACTGACTGTCCGACATTTCGCTGTCGCAATCGTGCTCGCGCTCGGCATCGTCGCCGTCGCCTCCGCCCAGACGAATACGCCACCGAGCGCACCGCGTGGCCCGATGGAGGAGCTTCTGGCCGAGGTCCGCAGCCTGCGTGCTGAAGTCCGCCGCGCCGCCGACACGAGTATCCGAGCGCAACTCCTCGTTGCCCGGCTGCAGCTCCAGGAGCAGCGCATCAATTCGCTCACCCGGCAACTCGTCGAGACTCAGCGTCAACTGAGTGACAACGAGCGCGCGCGCGGTGCCATGGCGGCGCCGTTGGCGATGTTCACGAGGGATGAGAACCAACAATCGGCCGAGGAGCGAGATGGCTTCGACGTCGTCCTTGGTCCGCTCAAGGCCCAGCTCCAGCAGCTGGAACGATCAGATCGCGATCTTCAGTCGCAGCAGACGCAACTCACGAACCTGATCGCCGAGGAGCAGTCGCGGTGGACGATGTTCAGCGCGATGCTGGACGAACTGAGCAAGCCAGTCGAGGCCAGGCCGTCGCGGTAATTGCCTGGCGGCGGGGGACGGTCGCCTTGGGGAAGGCTGAAGGCCTGACCTCGGGCGTGAGGTGGGGTAGACTGACACCGCATGCGGTTTCACGGGACCCACGCGTGCGTCTTGGTGGCGTGCTCACTTGGCCTGGCTCTGGCCAGCGCGGCGAGTCCCGCTGCGCGTACGGGCCAGGCCGGCTCGCAGCCCCTCAGCTTCAATCGCGACATTCGGCCGATCCTTTCCAACAACTGCTTCGCCTGCCACGGTCCTGACGCGACCAAACGCGAGACCGAATTCCACTTCGACACGAAGGAAGGCGCGTTTGCGGAGGACGGCATCATCGTGCCCGGGAGCGCAGCCGGGAGCATGCTGGTCAAGCGGATCACCAACCCTGATCCCAAGAAGCGGATGCCGCCGCCCGATTCCGGCCACGCGTTGACGGCCAAACAAATCGCGTTGCTGCGGCGCTGGATTGACGAAGGCGCCAAATGGGATACGCACTGGGCCTACACGCCGCCGGTGCGCCCGGAACCGCCGTCGGCCGATCGGCTCAAGCGTGGCAAGAACGACGATTGGGTCAGGAACCCGATCGACCGCTTCATCCTCGCCCGGCTCGAGGCCGAGGGCCTTAAGCCGTCGGACGAGGCCGACAAGGCGACTCTCCTGCGCCGCGTCACCTACGACCTGACGGGGTTGCCGCCGACGCCGGCCGAGCTCGACGCCTTTCTCGCGGACCGTTCCCCCGACGCCTACGAACGGCGCGTCGATCGGACTACTGCAGTCGCCGCACTATGGCGAGCGGATGGCCGTGCCGTGGCTCGACGCCGCCCGGTATGCCGACACGCACGGCTACCACATCGACAGCTACCGCGGTATGTGGCCGTGGCGCGACTGGGTGATCGGGGCGTTCAACCGGAATCTGCCGTTCGACCAGTTCGTGATCGAGCAACTTGCCGGCGATCTGCTCCCGAATGCAACTCGCGATCAAAAGGTGGCATCCGGATTCAACCGCAACCACATGATCAATTTCGAAGGCGGCGCGATCGCCGACGAGTACCAGGTCGAGTACGTCATGGACCGCGTCGAGGCGACGTCGTCGGCGTTCATGGGCCTGACCATGGCCTGTGCGCGTTGCCACGCGCACAAGTTCGATCCGATCAGCCACAAGGAGTTCTACCAGTTCTTTGCGTTCTTCAATAACGTGCCCGAGCAGGGGCTTGACGGCAGGCGGGGAAACGCAGCGCCGACGATCCTGCTGACGACGCCGGCACAACAGAAACTGCTCGACGATCTCGACGCCCAGATCGAAGCCCGCGAAGCCTTACTCGAGCCTGAGAAGGTCGAGCCGGCGCAGCGCGAGTGGGAGCAGGCGCAAGCCGTGAGCGCCCGCCCCGACGATTCCCGCCCCCAGGGCGATGATGTCGATCGGAAAGGGCTGATCGCGCATTACGAGCTCGACGGGAGCTTCTCGGACATCTCCGGAGGCTATCAGCACGGCCGCACGGTGAGTGGTGATCCGACCTTCGACCCGGGTCAGATCGGTCGCGGCGCGACCTTCGACGGCGATACGGAGGTCAGCTTCGGCAACGTCGCCTCCTTCGAGCGAGCCGACCCGTTCAGCCTGGCGGTCTGGATCCGGCCGCGCGGAAACCTGCCAATCGCCGGCTTCCAAAAACTCGACGGTCCCGAGCACCGTCGCGGATTCGAATGGCGATTCGACGACTTCGCCCTGTTCGACATTCAGCGATGGGCGGGACGCCTGACGGTCACGATCGCGTCCGACCCGCCAGCCAACGCCATCAAGGTCCGCACTCGCGAGCGGATCAAGTTCGGCGAGTGGAATCACGTCGTGATGTCGTACGACGGGTCGGGGAAGGCTCGCGGTCTCGCAATCTACGTGAACGGCGAGCGACTGGCCGTCGACGTCGTACAGGACGCGCTCGCCGGCACGATCCGCACCGACGCGCCGCTGACGCTCGGTCGCGCAGCGCTCGGGCCGTCGTTCACCGGTCAGATCGACGATCTTCGTCTCTACAGCCGTGTCCTGACCGCGGGCGAAGTCGAAGGTCTGGCGATTCACTACAAGGCGCACGCGATCCTCTCCGGCGTCAACGGCAAGCGCTCCAAGGAACAGGCGGAGTACCTGCGCGAATACTTCCTCGACTACGCAGCCCCGGCCGCGTTGCGCACCGCCCAGAGCGAGCTCGAAGCGCTGCAGAAACAGAAGGATGCCGCGCAGAAGCCGATTCCGACGGCGATGGTGATGGGGGAGCTGAAGAAGCCGCGCGAGACGTTCGTCCTGGCGCGCGGCGACTATCGCAACCACACCGAGAAGGTGCAGCCGGGCGTGCCGGCGATGCTCCCGCCGCTCGAGCGTGATGCCGGGGCCGGCACGCCGCCCAATCGGCTCACGCTGGCGAAATGGCTCGTGCAACCTGGCCACCCCCTCACGTCCCGCGTCGCGGTGAATCGCTTCTGGCTGATGTATTTCGGTCACGGCATCGTGAAGACGCAAGAGGATTTTGGCGTACAAGGCGAGCCGCCGGTTCATCCAGAACTCCTCGACTGGTTGGCGACGGAGTTCGTGCGGACGGGCTGGGACACTCGTGCGATGCAGCGGCTCATTGTGACGTCCGCGACGTATCGCCAATCGTCGAAGGTCACGGAGGCACTGCTCGAAAAGGATCCCGACAACCGACTGCTGGCTCGCGGGCCCCGGTTCCGGATGCCAGCGGAGATGATCCGCGACACGGCTCTTGCCGCGAGCGGCCTCCTCAACGACGAGATCGGCGGTCCGAGCGTGCTGCCGTATCAGCCGAAAGGGATTTGGGAGGAGCTGGCCTTCGGCGACGGTTTCTCGGCGCAGACCTACGAGCAGAGCCACGGAAAGGATCTGTACCGCCGCGGGATGTACACGTTCTGGAAGCGCACCGCGCCACCGGCATCGCTTGCGACCTTCGACGCGCCGGATCGCGAGAAGTGCACGGGCCGTCGCGCGCTGACCAACACGCCTCTTCAGGCGCTCGTCCTGCTCAACGATCCGACCTATGTAGAAGCCGCGCGCGCGCTCGCCCAGCGAACACTGCTCGAAGGCGGAACCAACGAGAAGAGCCGCATGGCCTATGCGTTCCGCCTCGCGACGGCACGCAAGCCATCTGGCAAAGAGACGGGCGTTCTGCGCAAGCTGCTCGAGACGGAGTTGGCCGCCTTCACGAAGAGCCCGCAGGCCGCGACGAAGCTCCTGGACGTGGGCGAGTCGACGCGCGACAAGCGCCTGGATCCGACCGAGCTCGCGGCGTGGACGACGGTCACGAGTGTGATTCTGAACCTCGATGAAACGGTGACCAGGCAATAAGCGCCTGCGGCCCGAGCGCTGCAGTCGGAAGAGACTTCACATGACGACCGAACGCGACATCGAGCTCCACTTCACTCGCCGGCAGCTGTTCGGCCTGACCGCCCGCGGCATCGGGGCCGCGGCCCTCGGGTCGCTGCTGTCGCCGCAACTGTGGGCGGCCGGCGCCGGGCTCCCCGGATTCCAAGACGTGCGCGATCCGAAAACAGGTGGGCTGAGCCGTTGCCCCACTTCGCGCCGAAGGCCAAGCGCGTCATCTTCTTGCACCAGTCCGGCGGTCCATCGCAGCTCGAGACGTTCGACTACAAACCAGGCCTCGCGAAGTTTCAAGGCACGCAGATTCCCGACTCCATTCGCCAGGGACAGCGCGTCGCGCAGACGATGGGGCAGTCGACGCTTCCAGTCGCGAAGTCGGCGTTCACGTTCTCGCAGCACGGGCAGGCCGGGACCTGGGTCAGCGAGTTGCTGCCGTACACCGCGAAGATCGTCGATGACATCACCGTCATCAAGACCATGTATACGGACGCGATCAATCACGACCCGGCGATTACGTTCATACAGACGGGATTTCAGCAGCCGGGGCGTCCGAGCATGGGCGCGTGGCTCAGCTATGGGCTGGGCAGCGAGAATCAGAATCTGCCCGCCTTCGTGGTGTTGCTGTCGCAGGCGCATGCGATCACAACTGATCAGCCGCTCTTCTCCCGGCTCTGGGCCAGTGGCTTTCTGCCGTCGAGCTATCAGGGCGTCAGGTTCCGCGCCGGCGGCGCGCCGGTGCTCTTTCTCGAAGACCCGCCCGGCATCACGCGGACGACGCGGCGGCAGATGCTCGACGCGGCGGCCAAACTGAATGTGATGCAGCACGACGCCTACGGCGATCCGGAGATCGAAACGCGGATCGCGCAGTACGAGATGGCGTATCGGATGCAGTCGTCGGTGCCGGATCTCACGGATCTCTCGAAGGAGCCCGCGTCGGTCTTCGAGCTGTACGGTCCGGAGTCGCGAAAGCCCGGCACCTACGCCGCCAACTGCCTGCTCGCGCGTCGTCTGGCCGAGCGCAACGTCCGGTTCATTCAGCTGTACCACCGCGGCTGGGATCAGCATGGCAACCTCCCGCGCGATATCGCGCTGCAGTGCCGCGGGACGGATCAGCCGACTGCCGCGCTCATCACCGATCTCAAGCAGCGCGGACTGCTCGACGACACGCTCGTCATCTGGGGCGGGGAGTTTGGACGAACGGTGTTCAGCCAGGGCAAGCTGACCGACGTGAACTACGGTCGCGATCACCACCCGCGCAACTTCTGCATGTGGGTGGCCGGCGCGGGAACCAAGCGCGGCGTAGTGGTGGGCGAGACCGACGACTTCAGTTACAACGTCGCTTCCGATCCAATCTCCGTCTTCGACCTGCAGGCGACGATCCTGCACCTCATGGGAATCGATCACACCAGGCTCACCTACCGGTTCCAGGGCCGCGATTACCGCTTGACTGACGTCCACGGCGAGGTCGCCAAGCAGCTGCTGGCGTGAGCCATGCCGCCAGAGATCGCGCCGGCTCAAGAACTCCCCGACCTGGTCTGGATTCCAGGCGGCACATTCCGCATGGGATCGGCGGACTTCTACCCTGAGGAACGCCCGGTTCGCGACGTGACCGTCGACGGCTTCTGGATGGACCGCTACGCTGTCACCAACGACCAGTTCTCGCGCTTCGTCGCGCAGACCGACCATGTGACGGTCGCCGAACGCGCCCCGAAGCCGGAGGATTTTCCCGGCGCCCCGCCGGAGAATCTCGTCCCGGGCTCGATGGTCTTCCAGAAGCGACTGGGTCCGGTCGACCTGCGTAACTACGCCAACTGGTGGGCGTGGGTGCCGGGGGCGAGTTGGCGGCAGCCGGCAGGACCCGACAGCTCGCTTGAAGGCCTTGGCCGGCATCCCGTGGTTCACGTTGCGCTCGAAGACATCGAAGCGTATGCGCGCTGGGCGGACCAGGATCTGCCGACCGAGGCCGAGTGGGAATTTGCCGCGCGCGGCGGACTGGATGGGGCCACGTTCACGTGGGGGAACGACGAATTTCCCGATGGCAAGGCCATGGTGAACTCCTGGCAGGGCGAATTCCCCTGGCAGAATCTCCTCACCGACGGCCACGAAGGGATCGCTCCCGTCGGCTCGTTTCCACCGAATGGCTATGGTCTCTACGACATGGCTGGAAATGTGTGGGAGTGGACGAGCGATTGGTACGAGCCCCGCGGGTCGAATCCGATGGTGAAGTCCTGTTGTCTGTCCTCAGTCAACCCGCGCATCACTTCGCCGGAAAAGAGCTACGACCACCGTCAGCCGCAGTTTCCGATTCCGCGAAAGGTCGTCAAGGGCGGCTCGCATCTCTGCGCGCCGAACTACTGCTTCCGCTACCGGCCGGCGGCGAGGCAGCCCCAGATGATTGATACCGGGATGGGCCACATGGGCTTCCGCTGTGTGGTTCGGTCGCCAAGGCGCTGAAGGTCAAGAACTTGGGCGCCCTCCCATCAGCGCCAAAATTGTAATTACGAAATCGAAATAGGCCACATCTGTGTGTCACTGATCTACTACTCCGGCTCAACAGTGCAGTTAATCGGTAAATTGAGGGGTTCTCCACTGGCACCGCTTGTGCACCGTCACGTCATGTCGCGGGTTCGGTGTGCAAGACAAGGACATTGCCTGCGCAAAGGTGAACCCATGGAAACCAAGGTCACGACACTCGCGTGCCTCTTTGTGAGCAAGGAAGATCATCTCGCCGTACGCCTGATCGAGCCGCCTGTTCCTGAGGAGTACCAGGTGCCGGCGATTCCCCCCGGGTTTCTGCATGCCGTCCGCGTCCTCGGCATGACCGACCAAATCCGGACCTTCAAGCGAGTCGTCGAGGGCGTTTTGCCGGTTTACGAGGAGATTTAGCTTTTTCTTCCCGAGGGGCTTTGCCCCTCGGACTCCCCGACACGCTCTCTCGCGCGCCGCTTCGCCGGCGCGCTCCGGTCGCGTGGCTCGCTCGCGGCGCTCGCTCGCACTGCTCAAACCGCTTTCACCCGGTCGACGAAACTCTTGATGGTCGCGTAGAGCGTTTCGTCGTCCGCCCCTGGTTTCAGCTCGTAGTCGGCGACCGCCAATGGCGCGCCGATTACGACGAGCGACGCTCCGAGCGCGGGGCATTGCGCCGCCTGCTCGATTGACAGTCCGCCGACAGCCTGCAGCGGGATCGTGACCGCCGGCCGCACTTTCTTCAGATCGTCGAGCGGAGACTTACCTTTCTCGGCATGACGCTCGTCGAGTCCGGTGTGGACGATGACGACGTCGACACCCATCGCCTCCATCTTCCTGGCCATCGCCACCTTGTCGGGGCACAGCATGATGTCGCCCATGACGTAGCCGCCGTAATCCTTCGCCGCCCGAACGGCCTCCCGGACCGTGTGTTCGTGCGCCTGGCCCATCACGACGACGAACGACGCGCCGTTCTTGAACATCATCTCGGCTTCGAGGTACCCGGCATCCATCGTCTTCAAGTCGGCAATGATCGGGTGGCTGGGGTATTTCTTGTGAAGCGCAGCGACGGCGTGCAGCCCCTCGCCGAGGATGAGTGGCGTGCCGACTTCGAGCCAGTCAACGCCCGCCCGAACTGCGATTTCGGCCGTCGGCAGCGCGTCAGCCATCGTCTGGAGGTCGAGCGAGAGCTGAACCTTTGGGGTCCCGTCCAGCGGCCCCGACATTTAGGTCAGCCCTGCCTTCTGTGGCGCGCTGAGTGTGCCGGTGGGGAACTGTTCGAGCTCGATGACTTGGCCGCTGAACGGCGCGGCGCGTTCCGTCGCCAGGAACAGCACGACTTCCGCCACTTCGGACGGCTTCAGGATTCGCCCGAGCGGCCAGCCTTTTCCGGCCCGGTCAATGAAGTCCGGAGGGTGACCCAGGTGTTTCATCATCGCCCGCTCGCCCTCGGTGTCCATCCAGCCACAGTTCACGCAGTAGACGCGCACGCGGTCGAACTTGAGATAGTTGGCGAGACTGCGCGACGCGGTGACGAGCGCGCCCTTCGACGCCGCGTAGACCAGCAGTCGCGGCTCGCCCATGAACGCGTTGATGCTCCCGATGTTGATGATGACGCCGCGCCCTTTTCGGAGCGACTTGATCGCGTGGTGCGCGAGCAGGAGGGGAGCGCGCAGGTTGAGCGCGAAGATGCCATCGAAGATCTCTGGCGTGACATCGTCGACCGTCGCGCGCGTGGCGTCGACGGCGTTGTTGACGAGGATGTCCACTTTGCCGAAGCGCTTGAGAGCGACGTCGATCAGCCGCCTGCAATCGTCGACGCGGACCAGATCCGTCTCCTCGAAGATGGCGTTTCTCCCGAGCCTTTTCGCCACCGCCTTGCCGTCGGCGGCTGACCGACCGGTCAGGACGACCTTCGCGCCTTCCTTTACATAGAGTGTCGCGATGGCGGCACCCAATCCCTGTGTGCTGCCGGTCACGACGGCGACTTTCCCTGCCAGGACCTTACTCATTCATTCCCCCTTACCGCTCTCGCAAAGAAAAATCACCTGTCAAGATCTTGAACAGGAGGTCAGGAGACCAGGAGGAATGGTTGGAAACCAATGAATCTCCTGATCTCCTGATCTCCTGTTCGGCACTTGTTGCATCGCGGCGTTCTTCATATCACGCCCGCCTGGTGTAGTGACCTGGCCGCCAGATCGACCGCCGCCAGCGCCGGCGTCTCATCGCCCCCGATGACGCAACTGACGAACACCCACGAGCGGCGTGCCCCAGTCACCTGGCCGACGAGCCACCTGACCTGCCGGCCGGTTTTGTCGCGGCCGCTGCCTGTCTTGGCCCTGAGGGTGGTGTCGCTGGGCCAAGTGCCGCCGAACGTGTGTTCGCCGGTGGCATTGACGACCATGCCGTGGGGTTGGGCGAGGACCTGCTCGAACGATGCTCATTGCGTTCTGACTGACCGGCAAGTCGTTCGCGAACAGCCGCAAGAGGAACTGCATTTGTTCGTCTGGTGAGATCACCAGTGATCCGCCGAGCCAGAACGTCGTCAGGCCACTGGACGAGTCGGCATTGCCGTAGCCGAGACGACGAAGATACTCGCGCTCCCGCCCGGCGCCGAGTTTCTCTGCCACACGCTGGAACCACCAGACGACCGAGAACCGCATGGCTGACTGCAGCGTGTGATCGCGCCGCCAGGCGTCGAATGGTTGTGGCGAGCCATCGTAGGCGAACTGTGAGTCGGGTCCCGTGACGACGCCGGCATCGAGGGCCGCGAGCGCGTGGGGAATCTTGAAGGTCGACTGCGGCGACACACGCATCCGGCAGCTGACCGACGGCTGCCGCCGGATCTCGCCCACGCCGACCTCGTGGAGTAAAAAGCACGATCCGTTCGGCGTGGACGCCGCGATCTGCGCGGTGGCATCCTGGCCTGACGCCCGCCCGATCCAGCCGCCTAGCGCGGTGTCGCCGACAACGATGGTTACCATGAACAGGCCGCGCCGTAGTGTGCTCGTCATGCGTGAACAGTCAAGCAGTGCCGAAGTATTGCGCGCGCTTTCGCTTGAGGAAGTCGACCGATCGGCGCAGTTCGTCGAGTCCGTCCATGCCGTCCTCGACCGATATCCATCCCGCGAAATTGACCGACTGAAGGATGCGGAAAATCGCGTCGTAGTCGTTGCTGCCCTTGCCCGTCTCGCCGTGTTTCATGTGGTCGGGATACCCGATCGTGCCATCGTGCGACCGGAGGTCGTCGAGCGAGGCGCCAGGCAGCAGATATCGGTCTGATGCGTGCACGGTCACGACGCGGTGCTTGATCTTCTCGAGAAAGGCAACCGGATCGAATCCTCCGACGACGGCGTTCGACGGATCGTACTGGACGCCGAAGTGGGGCGAGTGAGGAAGAGCCTCGAGGAGCGCGAGGAACGGCTCTTCCTGCTGCGCGAACTCCGGATAGAGCCACTGGCCGACTTTGTAGTGGTTCTCGAGGCAGAGGACGACATCCCGCTTGACGGCGTATTCGAGCGAGCGCGTGATGCACTCGGCGGCGCGGCTGACGCCCTCGGCGATCGAGAGGCCCGGGTACTTCTGGCCGCTGAGCGTGCGGCAGTGGCGCGCGCCGGTCCGGACCGTGAGATCGATAGCCCGCTTCTGCCGGTCGACGTGCCGGGCTCGTTCGTCCTTGTCCGGATGAGTGAAGTCGGGTGAGAAGCACATCATCGACGAGACTTGCCCGGTCGCGGCCATGGCGTCCATCACCGGCGCCACGTCGCGCTCGTCGTAGCTTCGGAAGAACTCGTCATAGTGCTCGACGCCTTCACCGCCGAGCGTCGCCGCGTCGTGGATCCAGGCGACGTAGTCCCGCCGGCCCTCGATGAGCTCGTCAACGTAACACTTGGGAAAGACCGAGATCGGCGGAACGGGCATTTCCCTACTGCCAGCTTCCGTACATCGGGTTGGGAAGCATGAAGTATCTGATCCCGAATGGGACGAGCGCTGTGTCGTCTTTCTTCGCCGCTGCCTGGTTGAGATTCGGGAAGTCCAGGATGTTGTCCCCGACAAAAATCACTGTGTCGAGCCGCGGGCCGCCGGCTTTCGTCGTGCCGGCCGCCACGGCCGCGAAGCGCGGGTTCTTGTCGGAGGAGCCGCCGTCGGGGCGGCAGAGCATCACGTCGTACGCCAGGCCGTGCGTCCTGAAGACGGCCTCGGTGTCGGGGCATTCGGACTCCAACCGGTTGGTGACGATGGCGATGCGGCCGCCGAGATCGCGGACGCGCGCGAGGAACCCGCTGGCTCCGGGGATGGGTGTGGCTTCGCGCCGTCCGACCCAAGCGCGCCAGCTCTCCGGCGTGTACTTCTGCCCGGCTTGTGCCCGTTCGAGCTGGTACTGCACGTTGTTGATCACTGTCTCGTCGGCGTCGAGCACGACCGCCCATAAGCCGGGCTGGCGACTGCGTGCGGCAATCTCGACGCCGGTGGTGGCCGCGCGGTAGGTTTGGAGCACCACGGCCTGGTACTCCGCGCTGTCGCGGACCCACCGAATGCTGTCGGGCAGCGTTGGGGTCGAGGCTGGGGAAGTAGCGGGCTGCGGTGTGTGGACCGTCGGGGCCGTTGCGCGGCAGCCCGCCGTTGTGGCCAGGAGGCCGATGATGCCAATCGCCGCGATCAGTTGCTTCGTCATGTCTGGGCAGTTCTTTTCGTGAGCCGAGCTACAGAGTATTAGCAAGAGGCGTGAAGGTTCAACGTTGTTGCCGTCTCGTGGAGCGGCGAGTTCGCTTAAGATGCCAGCGGACATGTCGACCGACGCCAGCCGCGACAACGCGGCCACAGAACTGTTGAACCGGCGCGATTGGCTGAAGACGGCCGGGGGCCTGGTCGTCTGCTTTACGTTCAGCGGGCTGCCGGCGTTCGGCGACCAGGCGGCGCCGGCGAGTCCGCTCAGCAGCGATGGCCGCCCTCTCGATCCCAGGGAAGTCGACAGCTTTCTCTCGATCAACGCCGACGGCACGGTGACGGTCTACACGAGCAAGGTGGACGTCGGGACCGGCATGCGCATCGCAATCGCGCAGATGGCGGCCGAAGAACTGGGCGTCGAGACGGCTCGGATCACCGTCATCGATGGCGACACCGCGCGGTGTCCGAACACCGGCGGTACAGGTGGGAGCACGGGGCTGACGCGCGGAGGCACGGCCGTTCGTCAGGCTGCGGCAACCGCTCGGCAGGCGCTCCTCGGTCTCGGCGGCGCGCGATTGAAGCGGTCGGTTGCCGACCTGACGATCGTCGCGGGCGAGGTGCGACCCCTGGCGGGTGGCCGCGGCGTGCGAATCGGTACCCTGGTGGGCGGTGGCCGACTATCGCTGCAGGTGGACGCCAAGGCGCCCCTCGCTGCGCCGTCGCGCTATTCGAAAGTCGGACAGTCGCCTGTTCGTCCCGATGTCCCAGCCAAATGCACAGGCCGCTATCAGTACATTCAGGACTTCAGCGTTCCGGGCATGTTGCACGCGCGAGTCATCCGGCCACCGGCGCTCGGGGCCACGCTCGTCTCGGTTGACGAGACATCGATTGCGCACCTGCCCGGCGTGCGAGTGGTTCGTGTCGAGAGTTTCCTGGCGGTTGTCGCGGACGACGAGTGGGCTACGGTGAGGGCGGCGCGCGAGCTCAAGGCGACGTGGACGGAGTGGCGCGGGCTGCCTGGGCACGACAACCTCGAGCGCTATCTTCGCGACGGAGTCGTCGATCGCGACCAGGCAATTGTAAACCGCGGACCGTCCGGACCGCTCGGCGAAAGCGATCAGGCAGGCGTGGCGCTCGAAGGGGCTCTGAAGGCAGCGAAGACGACTGTCGCAGCGACCTATTTCTGGCCGTGTCAGAGCCACGGGTCGCTCGCGCCGTCCTGTGCTGTTGCGGACGTCCGTCCCGATGGCGCGACGATCTGGACCTCGTCTCAAGTGACCTACGGAATGCGGGCCACGCTGTCTCGGGTCTTTGGACTCGTGCCGGAGACAGTTCGAGTCATCTTCATGGAGGGCTCAGGATCGTACGGCACCAACGGCGCCGACCATGCCGCAGCCGATGCCGTGCTCCTCTCGAAAACCATCGGCAAGCCTGTGCGGGTGCAGTGGTCGCGTCAGGACGAGCACGGCTGGGATCCGAAGGGACCGCAGCAGTTACTCGATCTGCGCGCCGGCGTCGACGCGAGTGGCCGCATCGTGGCGTGGGACACGCAGATGTGGATTCCCACGAACCGTCGCGGCGCGCGCATCTTGCTGGCCGCGCAGTCCGCCGGGATTCCGCAGGACAGCGGTCGCGATGCCGCCGCAGTGTTCGAGAACGGCGATCCGCCGTATGCGGTCGACCACGTCCGAGTGCTTGCGCATTGGATGCGCGACACGCCGCTCAACCCGTCCAACTTGCGCGCGCCGGGCAAGCCCGCCAACGTGTTTGCGGTCGAAGGCCTGACCGACGAGATCGCCGCCAGCCTTCACGTCGATGCGCTCGAATTCCGAGTCGCTCGACTGACCGATCCGCGCGCACTCGAAGTGTTGACACGCGCCTCGAAGGCATTCGGCTGGCAAGCCAGGCCGTCACCGAATCCGGCGGCGCTCGCGAACGGGTTGCTGGTGGGCCGCGGGGTTGCCTACACGCGATACAAAAACGCCGAGAACTACGTCGCGTTGTTCATGGACGTGGCCGTCGAGCCCTCAACCGGCCACATCATCGTCCGGCGCGTCGTCTGCGCCCACGATTGCGGCCTGGTGGTCAATCCCAATGCCTTGCGCAACCAGATCGAGGGTGGCATCGTGCAGACGCTCAGCCGCGCACTCCACGAAGAGGTGCAGTTCGACGAGTCGCGCGTCACGAGCGTCGACTGGGCAACGTATCCGATTCTCCGCTTCCCCGAGGCGCCAGCTGTCGAGGTGATCCTGGTCGAACGCCGTGAGGAACCACTCTGGGGGGCCGGCGAAGCGTCGACTGTCGCGGTCGCAGCCGCGCTAGGTAACGCCATGTTCGACGCCACCGGTGTGCGGCTGCGCCGTGTGCCGTTCACCGCGGCGAGGGTCAAGGCCGCGCTGCGATCTGGTAAGTCAGCCGGCTAGGCGGCAGTGCCGCCTGCCGACCGGTTCCGATCAGCGAGTCACTTCTTGGGGTCGTCGCCCCCCGCCCAGGCAATGAACAGCCAGCGGCCGCCCTCCTTGACGAGGACGTCCGTGTACCGGCCCGTCACCGTTTCGCGCTCCTTCTTGTAGTTTTCCCTCGCCATCGAATAGCGGTACTGGGCGACGGCGATGTTGCCGGTGATGGTCATGGAAATGGGGAAGAGCTCCTGTTCAAGCACAGTTGCGTTGGAGTTGTTGTAGCGGTTCCAACGCGCCAGCGAGGCCTTGTTCTGTGGGGCTGGCTGCTCCACATCCCAGTAGCTGATATTGGGGTGCACCATCTTGTCGATCCAGCTGACGTCCTTGTCCTTCGACATCTGCCACTGCTGTTCTTCGAGCTTCCAGATTTCCTGCTGCTCGGCGTTCCACGTCTGAGCGGAAGTTAACGTCGCGACCGCCATTAGAGTCAGCACACAAACGGCACTGCGTAAGCGTTTCATCGCACCTCTCCAGTTCTGCCTGCAAAAGGGCAGGCGGCTCTCGTCAGGGAGCCGGATGAGCCTACAACCGTGGGAGGGCGATAGCCAGCACCATCTCGGGGTCAGGTCTTGAATTGTGCTGTCGATGGTCTACAGCACAATTCAAGACCTGCCCCGCGAAGGCCGCAGTCTTCGCCACGGCTCCTCGTCGTAGCAGTCGATCAGGAAGGGTCCCTTCGCCTTCGCCGGCGACAGGATGGCCAGGAAGGTCATCGGCTTCTTCGACGAGTTGAAGATCGCATGGACGACCTTCTTGGGGATGAACGCGCAGTCGCCGGCCTTCAGCTTCTGCTTC
The DNA here is from genome assembly GCA_963773005.1 of uncultured Acidobacteriota bacterium. Lineage (GTDB taxonomy): Bacteria > Acidobacteriota > Vicinamibacteria > Vicinamibacterales > 2-12-FULL-66-21 > DATBJJ01. The sequence goes on along the minus strand of CAVYZR010000001.1, from coordinate 497,798 downwards.
TTTCGATCCACCCATTGCTCGGCGACGCCGTCGACGATGTAGATGATTTCTTCGCGAGTCGGATGGTGGTGGAAGTTGTGGCCGGTCCCTGGCCGCATCGTGACGCGCACGAGGGTCAGCAGCTTCGTGCCGGTCAGCGACGGTTCCGATAGCCACCAGTGCTTGCCCCAGGGGGCGCGCTCCACGCGGGCGGTCTTTGACGTGACGAAGCGCAGCGCCTTTTTGGCCCGCGACTTCATCGCGCACCACTCTTTGCGGACAACCGGATGCTCTTGAATGTCCTGATCTGCTCGGCAATCGCCCGCTCGGCCGGCAGGCGCTCGACAGAACTCGCGCCGTAGAAGCCGTCGACACCTCGACAGTGTTTGATGATGTACTCGGCGTCGGGAGGCTCGGAGATCGGGCCGCCGTGGCAGATGACGAGCACGTCCGGCTTCACGCTGCGGGCGGCATCGGCGATCGCTTGAATACGCGTGACGCAGTCGTCAAGCGTCTTCGAGCTCTTCGCGCCAATCGATCCGCCGGTCGTGACGCCCATGTGCGCGACGATGAGGTCGGCCCCAGCGTCGGCCATGCGCTCGGCTTCAGATGGATTGAACACGTAGGGCGTCGTCAGCATCTCGAGCTGCCGCGCGAGGCGGATGATGTCGACCTCGAGCTGGTAGCTCATGCCGGTCTCTTCAAACGCCTGGCGCATGTCGCCATCGAAGAGCGCGACGGTGGGGAAGTTCTGAACGCCGGCAAACCCCAGCGCCCGGAGCTCTTCGAGGAAGAGTTTCGGGATGATGAACGGGTCGGTGCCGTTGACTCCGGCGAGCACCGGCGTGTGCTTGACGACCGGGAGCACTTCGTAAGCCATCTCCTTGACGATTTGGTTCGCGTTCCCGTACGCAAGCAGACCCGCCGAGCTCCCGCGACCTGCCATGCGGTAGCGGCCCGAGTTGTACACGATCAGCAGATCGATTCCGCCGGCCTCTTCGCTCTTCGCCGAAAGGCCAGTACCGGCGCCGCCCCCGATGATCGGCTCGCCGCGCGCGATCTGCTCACGGAATCGAGTGAGAATGCCCTGCCTCGAATTGTCCACCGTCACGAACCCCTCCTGAACCCTGAACCGTGAACCTTGAACCGTGAACCCTGAACCCCCTGAACCTCCTGAACCTAATGAACCTTCTTCATCATGTCGATCAGTCTGAGGGCGGCTGCGTCCGCGAATTCTAGATCGTTGATGTGGAGATCGAGCTCGCTGACGTCGACCCCAGGCAAGCCTGACCGGATCGCATCGTGAAGCGCGCGTCGAGCCACCGGGTCGTTGAACGGCTGGCCATCCTTGTCGATCGCCGATACGCCGCGACCAGGCAGGAGCACCGAGACTGGGCCTCTGGCGGCCGCCAGCTTTCGCGCGATCGCGGTGCCGATTTTGGCGCTTTCGTCAGGCGTCGTGCGCATCAGCGTGACGTTGGCGTTGTGCCTGTAGAACATCCGATCCTTGAACGCCGCGGGCACTGATTCCGGGCCGTAGAAGTTCACCATGTCCAGCGCTCCGGTCGAGACGACCTGAGGGATGCCAGCCCGGCCTGCCGCCGTGAGGCGATCGGGTCCGGCGCTCAGGAAGCCGCCGACGTGATCGTCGGCGAGCTCGGTGGTGGTAATGTCCAGGACCCCCGCGATGAGACCTTCGTCGATCAGCGACTCCATCGCCTGCCCGCCGTTGCCGGTTGCGTGAAATACCAGGACCTCGCAGCCCGCGCGCTCGAGTGTCAGGCGGGCGCGCTCGACGCACGCCGTGGTGACGCCGAACATCGTGGCAGCCACCAGCGGCTTGTCGCCAGCCTTCGAGTCAGGGCCGGCGTAGCGCACGAGCCCGGCCATGGCGCGCGCGGCCTGGGAGAGGACCGCTCGGCTGATTCGGTTGATTCCCGCAATGTCGACGACCGAGTTGAGCATGAAGATGTCTTTGTCGCCGACGAACTGCCGCACCATGCCGGAGGCCAGGGTACTCACCATGACTTTCGGCACGCCGAGTGGCAGCGCCTTCATCGCGGCCGTGCCGATGGTCGTTCCGGCGGAGCCGCCGAGGGCGAGGACGCCCGCGACTTCGTTCTTCGCGTGCGCGTCGCGCGCAAGGCGCGCCGCACCTGCGGCCGCGATCGTGACGGCCTGACCGCGGTCGGCGTTCCTGCGCACGAGCTCGAGCGTCGTGCCCCCGAGCTCGAAGATGTGTTCCCGTGGAACGTCCGGCGGAACAGCCGGGCTTCCAAGGGCACCGACGTCGACGACGGTCACGGCGATGCCCCACGAGCGGAGCTGGTCGCGGATGAAAGCGGCCTCGTGGCCCTTCGTGTCGAGTGTCGCAAACAGCAGAACTGCGGGCACGTCGACGCTCACTATATCTAATACCCCCAGAGGGGAGGTGCGTTGACCGAGGATGGAGCGGCTCGATATAGTCCGCTCAGTTTAGTCGTCGCTCCGCGCGGAGGCGGAGGCTGTAATGGTCCACCTCAAACGCTTTCTAATCGGCTCGCTTCTGCTTTCGATGGTGGCTGCAGCTTTGAGCACGCTCGTCACTGCCGCCGCCCAGAGTCAACCAGGTGCCCCGCTCCGTGTCTACATCCGTTCCGGCCCGAAATCCCATGGCCCGGGCGCGCACGACTACCCGCGGTACCTGAAGGACTGGGTACCCTTGCTCAACGAACGTGGCGCGCAGGCGACCGGCGCGGAGACGTTCCCGACCAAGTCGCAGCTCGACGAGACCGATGTCGTCATCCTCCACAAGCAGGAAGCAGGAAATATCGAGGAGACCGATCGCAAGAATCTGAACGAATACCTCGCGCGCGGAGGTGGGCTCGTGGTGATCCACGCCGGCACCGTGTCGCGCGACCCTGACTGGTTCCGCGGGATCGTCGGCGGCTCGTGGCGCAACGGGACGACGAAATGGCTCGAAGGACCGATGCAGCTCTATTTCACAGACCGCGACAATCCGATTACCAACGGCGCGTCCAACTGGGAGATGGACGACGAGATCTATTACGACATGGACATCCTGCCCGAGGTACGGATCCTCGCGGCTGCATATACGCCGCTCTCAGCCGGCGCGCGCAACGCCAACTTCCAGCGCCGTGCGGACGAGCTCACCGGCGGCGGCAAGAAAGTCAGCATCTACGATATACAGCCGCAGATGTGGACCTACGAGCGAACCGTCGAGGGCAGCCGCGTGCCCTATCGAGCGTTCGTGTCGATTCCCGGCCACCTGTACGAGAACTTCAATCGCTCGAACTACCGGACCATCCTGCTCCGCGGAATCGCATGGGCAGGCAAGCGCGCGAACGTTGACGAGCTCGTGAAGAAGGATGAACTCGGGGACGCGCTGCGCTACCCGGAAGGCGGGCCGACCGCGCCCGCCAAGGCTGCGGCAAAGATCGAAGTTCATCCGGAGTTCGATCTGTCGCTCGTGGCGGCCGAGCCGCTCATTGCCAAGGCGATGAACATCGACTGGGACGAGAAGGGCCGGCTGTGGGTCTCGGAGACGCCCGAGTATCCAAACGGACGGCGGGTGCCGAACGCGGCGCCATGGCGGGATACGGGATCGCTCCGACCAGCCCGTCAGGAACGCGATCCCGAGGACACGATCTCGATTCTGTCGGACACGAACAACGACGGACTGATGGATCGCAAGCACGTCTTCGCCGACAAGCTCGAGCTCGTAACCGGCTTTGTCTTCTACAAGTCCGGCGTGATCGCGGCGACGTCGCCAGACATCTGGTACCTCGAGGACACCAACGGCGACGAGGTTGCCGACAAGCGAACCAAGTTGTACACGGGCCTCGGGACGTTCGACACACACGCGGTGATCAACAACCTTCGCTGGGGTCTCGACGGCTGGATCTACGCCACGCACGGATACAGTGTCGGCGCGGTCACCTCACCCGACGGGACGAAGAATTTCGGCCGCGACGGAAGCGGCGTCGTCCGCTTCCGGCCCGATGGCAGCGCATTCGAGCAGTACAGCAGTCGCGGCGGCAACACGTGGGGGCTCGACATTACCTGGGACGGCCAGGTCTTCTGGACGCAGCCGACGAGCGGCACGGTCCTGTTCCACACGGTGGTTCCCGAGTCGATACTCGCGAAGGCCAGGGTTCCCGCGACCAACTCGTGGAAGGGCATGATTGCCGGGCAGGCCACCTATCCTCGAATGTCGCGGCCCGAGCAGGCCTACGTCCAGATCGATCTGGTCGGTCAATTCACGGCCGCCGCGGGGTGCGCGATCTACGATGGCGGAGCGTGGCCCGAGAAATGGCGATACAGCTACTTCACCGGCGAGCCGACGCTGAACATCGTCCATCACCAATTCGTGAAGGCTGATGGCGTCAGCTACACGACCGAAAAGGAGAAGGGCCGCGAGCAGACCGAGTTCATGCGCAGCGGCGACATGTGGTTCCGTCCGATCGAGACGCGCATCGGCCCTGACGGCGCTCTCTATATCGTCGATTTCTACAACCAGGCCGTCATTCACAACGACACCCGCGGTCCTTTGCACGGTCCCGCCAACGCCGCGGTTCGGCCGGATCGCGACCACTACTTCGGCAGGATCTGGCGCGTGCAGCACAAGCAGGCGACGAAGCTCGCGCTGCCGGCATTGAATCGCGCCGATCTCGGCGGGTTGATTCGCGCGATCGAGACCAGCCCGAACGCGCACATCAGGCAGACGGCCTGGCGGCTTGCGCAGGAGAACTATGGGGCGGATCCACGGCTCGCGCGCATCAAGAAGCCGATGGGGAGCAGCGTGCTCGCGGTCTACGAGCGGGCGCGCGGCGCGACGACCGAGGCCGAGCGCACGGCTGTGCTCGGCGCGTTCGCGCAGGCGACCGAAAACTGGACGCGATCCGCCATCGCCGCCGGCGCCACCGACCAGGCGTCCGAGTTCATCGCCAGCGCGTTCGTATATGAGCGGCCTCAGTCGCTGACCGAGTTCGTGTCCGCGGTCGCTCCGGCCGCGCTGCCTGCAAATGCAAGCCGGTTGCTCGCTGCTGCCGCCGGAGCGCCAAGTCAGGCCAGTTCACTCAAGGCCGCGGTTGTGTGGGCTGTCGCCCGGATGGAGGGCGGTTCGCTCGCCTTGGACGCGACGACGACCTCGGCATTGCAAAAGCTGATGGACGACCCGGCGACGACGGCGGCGGCGCTGCCGATCGTCGCGAAGTGGGACAAGGCCGGGGCGCTCAAGGCGAGCGCCGATCGACAGGCTGGTCTGCTGCTCGTTGAGCTCAGCGCTCCGACGACCAGCGAAGATCGACGAATCGAGCTCGCCGCTAGCCTGCTCGCAGTTCCCCAAAGCCGGCCGGCAGCGCTTGCCGCGATCGCGCCGATGCTCGCTCACGTCACGCTACCGCCGCGTCTCGTGGCCACGCTCGGTGACGCGGCTGGTCCCGATGTGGATGCCACGCTGATCGCTGCGCTGGCGCAAACGAACTCGACGCCCATCTTCGATCAAATTTTGAGGCGGCCGGAGGCGACACTTGCGCTTCTCGCCGCGATGAAAGATGGAAAGGTCACGCCGGCTGGTCTCGGCCCCGGCAACGTTGCGCGGTTGCGTTCACATCCGAACCGGCAGGTCGCACAGCAGGCGAACGCCCTGCTCGACACGCTCAGTCCAGCCGGTAAGGCGAAGAGCGAGGTCATCGCGGCGCTCACGCCGGAGATCGAGAAGCCAGGCGATGCCGAGAAGGGTAAAGCGCTCTTCACTGGCGCCTGCGCCACCTGTCACAGGTTGGGTGCGCTCGGGAAAACCGAGGTCGGGCCGCCCCTGAATGGTATGGGCGCGCATGGGCGCGCCGCCCTGCTGGTTCACGTGATCGATCCAAACCGCGAGGTCGATCCGAGCTTCTGGCAGTGGAACGTGACGACCAAGAGCGGCGAGACGCTCTCCGGCGTGATCGCCGGCGAGAACGCCGCCAGCATCACGCTCCGCAATACGAACGGTGACGTCGAGGTGAAGAAGGAGGATATCGCGACGCGCGACAACACCCGCCGATCGCTGATGCCCGAGGGCCTGGAGGCGCTCGGCGCCGAGTCGTTGCGCGACATCCTCACCTTCATCGTCTCGACCGGCGTGTCCGCCGGAATCGGCGACGACTCGAAGTTCCGCATCCTCGACTTGCGCGAGGCATATACAGCCGACAGCCGTCGAGGCCTCAGGCGCGAGGACGAGCGCGACGAGACGGTCACGCTGCACCGGTTCGGCGACGTGTCGGTGGCTGGAGTGCCATTCTTCGTGATGGATCCGGCGCGATCGTTGAATGGAGAGAATCTGGTCGCCCTCAAGGGCGGGCCCGGCTCCAACAGCATCGCGGACGAGTTCCCCAAACGCGTCGAGATCCCTGCCCCGGTCACCGCGGCGAGCCTCCACTTTCTCGGCGGAGTTGGCGGGTGGGCCTGGCCAACCGGCGGAGATGCGAGCCGCGGCGCTCCGGCGATGAAGGTCGTGGTCCATTTCGCCGATGGCTCGACCGAGGAACACGTGCTCAAGAATGGCGAGCACATTGCCGACACCTTCGGGCGCGCGGCGGTGCCGCTCAGCACCGATGCCGGCGACTTCACTCGTCGTGGACAGCTGCGATACTTCGCGCTGAATCTCGGCAAGAAGGCGGCGCTGACGAAGATCGCTCTCGAGAGCTACGACACCGACATCGTCCCGGTCACGGTCGCGATCACGGCGAGTGCAGATCCGGCCCCTTCGACAGGCGCAGGGCAGGCGACCGCTGGTTCGGCAGGTTCGAGTCCTTCGACAGGCGCAGGCCAGGCGGCAGGGCCGAAGGAAGGTGGTCGCGGGGATGCGCCGTTGCCGGAAACGAAGCCGATCGTGTGGGCGCCCGGCAAGACGAAAGTTCTCATCATTGCCGGTGGCAGCTCGCATAACTTCGGACAGTTCTTCGGCACGACCGATGGCGCGACGCTCAGCGCCGCTGGTTTCAGCGTGAACTACACCGAGGATCGCGACCAGGCTGCGGCCGAAATCGGCAATGCCGATGTCGCTGTGGTCAGCGTCAACCGTCAGTTCTTCGATACGCCGGCCTATCGAAAGGCGCTCTTCGACTTTGCCGCGGCAGGGAAGGGCCTCGTGATGCTCCATCCCGGCACGTGGTACGGATTCGCCGAGTGGCCGGAGTTGAACGCAAAGATCGTTGGCGGCGGTGCACGCGGCCACGATCGCATTGCCGCCTTTTCCGTCAACGCCGTGCAGCCGGCGCATCCGATCATGAAGGGCGTGCCGGCGTCCTTCACGGTCGAGGACGAGCTCTACTATCTGAATGCGGAAGTGGAAAAGGTTCCACAGGGCACGGCCGCAATCGTGGTGCTCGCGGAAACGTCGCCGAGCGTCAAATTCATGAAGCCACATCCAGCAGTGTGGACCACCAACCACCCGACCGCCCGCATCGTCGGCATCACGCTCGGACACGATCAGCGCGTGCACGACCTCGATGCATACAAGACCGTGCTCGTCAACGCGGTACGGTGGGCCAGCGGTTCGAAGCCGTGAGTCCGTCCGCTCGAGTGAGAGTTCCCTGATCGCCATGACGCTTCACAGGACAGACGGGTCTAGGCTCGTGCTCCTTCTGGTCTTCGCCGCATCGATTGCGGGCGCCGCGCCGCAACCTTCCGTTGGCCCCGTCCGCGACTGGCCCTCGTTCGGGCGCGACGCCGGGGCGCAGCGCCACTCGCCGCTGACTCAAGTCAACAGGCAGAACGTCGGCAGACTGCAGCAGGCGTGGTCGTTCGATACCGGCGCGCGCGACCTCCAGGTCACTCCGCTCGTCGTCAACGGCGTCATGTACCTGACCGCCGGATCCGCTGTGTTTGCGCTTACTCCTGAGTCAGGCGAGGTGAAATGGAAATTTGATGCGGGCGTCCCGGTGGGTCGCCGCGGCGTGGCCTACTGGCCGGGCGCCCGCGCCCAGGCGCGCCCGCGCCTGTTCGTTGGCGTGGGCGGTGGCCGGATGGCCGCGCTCGACTCGGAGACAGGGGCGCTGGTCGCCGAGTTTGGTGAGAAGGGCTACGTCGACCTCAAGGCCAGCGTTCGAGGTGGCGTCGACGGGCCGTTCATGTTGGATTCGCCGCCTGTCGTCTACGGCCGCATTCTGATCACGGGTGGGAGTAACGGCGAGGGCTCGCCGAGCAGCGGCCTCTACGGAGATATTCGGGGGTGGGACGCCGTCAGCGGGAAACTGCTGTGGTCGTTTCATACCGTGCCGCGCGCCGGCGAGCCCGGCGTCGAGACGTGGGAAGGCGAGAGCTGGAGGGATCGCTCGGGCACGAATGCCTGGTCGTACATGACCGTTGACGTCGAACGCGGTCTCGTCTTTGCGCCAACGGGATCGCCGACGTCTGATTTCTATGGCGCCGATCGCAGGGGCAAAAACCTCTACGGCAACAGCCTGATCGCGCTCGATGCGACGACCGGCACGCTCAAGTGGTTTCAGCAGCTCGTGCATCACGACATCTGGGACTGGGACCTGCCGGCCGCGCCGATACTGATCGACGTCAGGCGCAACGGCCGCGTCGTGCCGGCCGTCGCGCAAATCACCAAGATGAGCACGCTGTTCATCTTCGATCGCGCGACCGGCGAACCCCTGTTCGGGCTCGAGGAACGATCGGTGCCGCAGAGCGATGTGCCGGGCGAAGCGACGTGGCCGACGCAGCCGTTCCCGCTCAAACCCCCGCCGCTGTCGCGAACGACATTCGATCCCGCTCGAGACTTCTATACGCTGACGCCAGAGCACGCGGCGTACTGCCAGGAGCTGTGGAGCGCGAACAAGATGTACACAAAGGGCATGTTCACGCCGCCTGGTCTCGAGGGGATGATGGTGACGTTTCCGAGCACGCTTGGCGGCGGGAATTGGAGCGGGCTCTCGTACGATCCTGCCCGAGGTCTGGTGTTCTCGAACATCATGAATCTCGGTCAGGTCGCGCGAATGGAGCGCCGGAAGCAAGGGCCAGCCGGCGCGCTGGAGTATGAGCGGACAACGCCGTGGAAACGGCCGATCGGACGCTTCTGGAATCTGGAGAGCAGAATTCCGTGTTCGGCACCACCCTTCGGCGAGCTCGTGGCCGTCGATGTGAACACCGCCGCAATCGCCTGGCGCGTGCCGCTTGGTGTTTTCGAAGATTTGAAAGCGCGTGGATTCGGGGCGACTGGGACGCCGAACATGGGAGGCACAATCGCCACCGCGGCCGGTCTCATCTTTGTCGGCGGCACGATTGACCGACGTTTCCGCGCCTTCGATGCGGAAACCGGCGCGGTCTTGTGGGAGACAACGCTCGAAGCAAGCGCTCACGCCACGCCAATGACGTTCCAGGGAAGAGACGGCCGGCAATATGTCGTCGTTGCCGCCGGCGGAGGTGGCATCCTCAGATCCGAGCCTGGTTCGAGAATTGTTGCGTTCGCCTTGCCGAGGTCGCAGCGCTGAGCTGATTTGCAGTGTAGAAACAGCGATCCTGTCGGCGGGGCGACGGCGTCAGCGCGAGCTCTTCTTCAAAAGGTTGTATGAAATTCGTACGAGGCTGGCCGCTCCCTTGCAACTGCCGAAGCGTTAGTGGGGTTCGCGGCGCGGGCTCAAACCCCTGGTCAGTTGAGGACCTCCTGACCTCTACAACGGACGCCTCGGGGGTGACGGCGTTTCGATGTTGAAGCTCAAGCCGCGAACCCGTCGTTAGCGTTCTGTCAGCCCGCGAAACTGTAGTCGTACGGCTTTCGCATCTCGCGCGCCATGTGCGAGTTCGCCTCTGCGGCACCGACCCCAACGAATGTTTCCACCGACGGATCCCAGGTCAGCGTGCGCCCCGTTCGAAGCGCAATCACGATCAGATGTCCAACGACGGCCGACTGATGGCCCGCTTCAACCGGGCTGACAGGATCTTTGCGTGACCGGACCGCATCGAAGAAGTTGGCCATGTGGTCGTCGCTGACATCGAGCCGAACCTTCGGGTTCTCCAGCGGCGTGTCCAGCATCGCCTGATCGCTCGCTTCGATAGTGCTGCGGTTCACCCAGATCCACCCCTCCGTGCCTTCCAGCCTGACACCATTGCGCTGACCGTCAGGTTTGATGACCCCGCCGTACGGCGTGTCGTCGGGCGTCGTCTTGACGATCTGCCTGACGCCATTGGCCCACAGGAGCGTCGCCTCGAACTCTGGCGGTGTCGTATATCCCCCAGGGATTGGCGCGATGGGCGCACGCGCCTGGATCGCCGTGGGCCCGTCGAGGCCAATCGCCCAGCGCGCGATATCGTTGTGGTGTGCGCCCCAGTCGGTCACCGGACCTCCGGAGTAATCGAACCACCACCGGAAGTTCGCGTGACAGCGTTCCTTGAGATACTCCACCTTTGGCGCCTGTCCGAGCCAGACGTCCCAATGAAGTCCGTCTGGCACCGGCACCGGGGCGAACGGGCCCTCGCGTAGGCCCGCCGGAACGAACACGGAGACCTGCGTCAACTTGCCGATCCGCCCGTTTCGCGCGAGCTCACAGGCGAGGCGGAACAACTTGTGGCTCCGCTGCTGTGTGCCGGTCTGCAGCACGACCTTGTGCTTGCGCACCGCTTTAATCGTTCGCTTGCCTTCGTCGATGGTCAGCGTGAGTGGCTTCTCGGCGTAAATGTCCTTCTTCGCCGACGCGGCGGCGACATTGATCAACGTATGCCAGTGATCCGGGGTCGCCTGGACAATGATGTCGACGTCTTTCCGTTCGAGCACTTTCCGGAAGTCCGTCAGCTGTACCGGAACCTTTTCGTTTTTGGTGAACTGCTTCGCCGCGGCGGCGGTACGGCTTTCGTCGGCGTCGCACACCGCTACGATGTCAGCGAACCGGCTGGCGCTGTTCGCATCGTTTCTACCCATGCCGCCGCAGCCGATGAGGGCGACGCCGGGACGATCGTTCGGTGAGGTGACGGCTGGAGCCTGCCCGGAAGCTGACAGCTCCCGTTCGACGAACCACAACGGCAGGCCAGTCGCAGCCGCGATCGTGGCGCAGTCCCTGACGAAGGTGCGACGCGAAACGTGAATGATCTTTGACACAGCCACATTGAACGCCAAAGGCGGGCCGATGCGCAAGCGCGGATCTCCTCGACGGGACGCGGATTTCCTCACGGGACGCGGATCACGCGGATCTTATTGGGAGCACGGGACGCGGATTTCCTCACGGGACGCGGATCACGCGGATCTTATTGGGAGCACGGGACGCGGATTTCCTCACGGGACGCAGATTTCCGCGGATTGGCACGGGACGCAGATTTCCGCGGATTACATGGTGGCTGACGAACTCAGGCGCAGATACACGAAGCATCCAGTGCGGTTTCAAGGGGAAGCTGCGTGCGGCGTATGGAAGGGACGTCCCGTAGATGGAGATCCGCGAGATCCGCGTCCCGTAGAAGGTAGATCCGCGTCTCGTTCTGATCCGTGATGCGTGGCACAATGACGTCCCGTGCGCGTGCCCCGGACCATCAATGTCACCCGCTACGTCACCCCGCTCCGCGAAGGCGGCTCGCTTCCCGCCATCGTCGAAGCCGATGACGACGGGTTGTATGTACTGAAGTTTCGTGGCGCGGGGCAGGGGGCGAGAGCGCTCATTGCGGAGCTCGTATCGGGTGAGCTGGCCCGCGCACTTGGCCTTGAAGTTCCTGAGATCGTCTTTGCGAACCTTGATCCAGACCTGGCGCGGACCGAGCCGGACCCTGAGATCCACGCGCTCATTCACGACAGCGCCGGCCTCAACCTGGCACTCGACTTTCTGCCTGGGTCGGTGACCTACGATCCGGTGGTGCAGAGACCGCCCGCCGACGTTGCTTCCAGAATCGTCTGGTTTGACGCGTACGTGACCAATGTCGACAGGACGGCGCGGAACACCAACATGTTGATCTGGCATCGGCAGCTCTGGTTGATCGACCACGGCGCCACCCTGTACTTTCACCATTCTCCTGGATGGGAGTCGGAGCCAGACCGCGCTCGCCGACCATTTCCCGCACTCAAGGACCACGTCCTCCTGCGCTACGCGACAATGCTGAGCGAGGTGGACGAGCATTTATCGCGTGCCCTCACGACCGACGCGATCGGCGGTATCCTCGATCTCGTTCCGGATTCGTGGCTGTCCAGCGAGAACGCGTCGTTACTGCCGGTCGACGTGCGCCGTGTGTATTGCCGATACCTGATGGACAGGCTCGAGCGGCCGCGGCCGTTCCTCGAGGAGGCCGTACGTGCCAGCTGAATACACGTACGACTACGCCATCGTTCGCATCGTGCCGCGGGTCGAGCGGGGCGAGCGGATGAATGTGGGCGTCATCCTGTCCTGCCCCGATCTCGACTTTCTCGACGCCCGCATCGAGCTCGACGAGTCGCGTTTGCTCGCGCTTGATCCGGCCGTCGATCTCGAGACGACGCGCGCGAACTTGGCGACGATTCCTGCCGTGTGTCGGGGCGGTCCGGAGGCAGGGCCAATCGGCGAGCTGGCGCCCCGCGGCCGATTCCGGTGGCTCGTGTCTCCGCGCAGTACGATCATTCAGGTATCGCCGGTGCACACCGGCCGCACCGGCGATCCGGCCGCGAGCCTGGATCGGTTGCTCGACAAGATGGTGAGGCGACCAGCATGAAGACTCTGCCATTCGTCCTGTCCGCGACGCTCGCCGCGTCGGCGATCGGAGCCGCGCAAACGCTCGACCTGGCGAAGTACCAGATCGTCGACCTTTCACACGCGTACGGCGCGAATACGCTGTACTGGCCGACGTCGACCTCGAAGTTCACGCTCAACCGGGAGGCGAGCGGGCCGACCGCTGGCGGTTATTTCTATGCCGCCAACAGTCTCAGCACTCCCGAGCACGGTGGCACGCACCTCGATGCGCCCCATCATTTCTCCGAATCCGGTCGGACGACCGACCAGCTGCCGCTCGAGCAGCTCGTCGCGCCCGCGATCGTCATCGATGTCTCGGCGCAGGCGGCTAAGGATCGCGACTACCGTCTGACGCCTGATGATGTTCTGCAGTTCGAGAAGCAGCATGGCCGGCTCGCGCGCGGCACGATCGTGTTGCTGCGGACGGGCTGGAGCCGGCATTGGCCCAATGCGAAGGCCTACCTCGGGGACGATACGCCTGGCGATGCGTCGAAGCTGTCGTTCCCGTCATACGGTGTGGAGGCCGCCCGCTTGCTGGTCGAGGAAAGGGGAGTGGCTGCGCTTGGTATCGACACCGCGTCAATCGACTACGGCCGTTCGACGGACTTTCAGGTCCATCGCGTTGCGGCCGCCGCGAACGTCCCGGGATTCGAAAACCTGACCAATCTAGATCGGCTGCCGCCCCGCGGCGCAGTCCTCATCGCTCTGCCGATGAAGATTGAAGGCGGTTCCGGCGGGCCACTTCGCGCCGTGGCACTGGTGCCGCGGTGAGATCGGCTGCGCTCATGTACGCTCTCGCCCGCGATCTTCGATATGCCGTTCGAGCCCTGCAGAGGATGCGCGGCGTCGCCCTCCTGGCCATCGTCACGCTGGCGCTCGGGATTGGCGCGACGACGACGATGTTCAGCGTCGTCTACGCCAGGCTGCTGCGGCCGGCGCCATTCGCCGAACCCGACCGACTGGTGATCCTGTTCAACACCAGCGTCACGCCATCCGATGGTCTCGTGCGGCTGCGCTGGTCGATGCCGAACGTGACGGCGCTTCGGTCGTCAGCGGCGTCCTTCGAGAGCGTCGCGTCGTTCACCGGCGCGTTGCTGACCATGAGTGGCCAGGGTGATCCGGAACACATCGAGGGTGAGGTTGTCTCGTCGGACTATTTCCGGACGCTGCGCGTGACGCCGGCAGCCGGACGCACTTTTACGAGCTCTGAGGACACGGCGGCTGGCGCTCAGCCAGTCGCCGTGATCGGCGCCAGACTCTGGAGGCGACGGTTCACAGGAAATCCCGCGGTGATCGGCGAGAGGCTCGTCGTCAACGACGTGCCAATGACGGTCGTCGGGATCTTGCCAGACGGCTTCGCCGGTCTCACCGGCAAAGCCGAGCTGTGGATCCCGCCGCCCATGGCGGCGCGTCTGACCTATTCCGAGTACCTGACCACACCACAGAACTTCATCAGCGTAGTGGCTCGCCTGAAGGGTGGCGTGGCGCTGTCGCAAGCAAATGCGGAGCTCGCGGCGATCGGTTCGCGCTTTACTCGCAGCGACTCTGCGCCAGGCACAATCTGGGGCGCCACGAGCGTCCCGCTGCGGGACGCGCGAGTTGAAGCGACCGAACGGCAATCGGCCCTGTTGTTGCTCGCCGCCGCCGTGTGCGTCCTGCTGATTGGCTGCGTCAATGTGGCAAGCCTGCTGCTCGCTCGCGCGCGGATGCGGCGGCGCGAGATCGCAGTGCGGCTGGCGATCGGTTCAGGGCGCGGCCGTCTCGTGCGCCAGCTGCTTGCCGAAGCCTTGGTGATGGCCGCCGTGGCCGGCGTCTGCGGAACGGTTCTCGCCTGGTGGGGCGTCAGCCTGTTCGCGTACCTGTCGCCTCCAGTAATCCCAAGCGGGCGAAACAACTATCTTGCCATTGGCAGTCTGGGCGCGCCGGCGCTCGATCCAGCCGTGTTGCTGTTCGCGCTGGCAGTCGCACTGAGTACGCCGCTGTTGTGCGCGCTCGTGCCGGCACTCTCGGCGTCGCGCCTCGACCTCGTCACGGCGCTCAAGGAAGACAGTCGAGGCGGGGGCCGGCGCGGCCGCGCGCTTTCGATCCTGGTCGTGAGCGAAGTAGCAATCGCCTGCTTGCTGCTGACCGCAGCTGGCGTGTTGATCGAGAACTTCGCGCGGATCCAGGGCCGGCGAACCGGCTTTAACTCAGAGGACGTCCTGACGTTCTGGGTGCGGCCGGCCGGTTCGCGATATCCGTTGACGTCGGGTCCGGCGACGGTCAATCGCCTGCTGACGAGCATTCAGTCGGTGCCCGGCGTCGAATCGGCGGCGGTCAACCGGTGCACGCCGTTCAGCGGCTGCTCGCGGACGGTGCTTTTTCTGCCCGACCGTCCGATCGATCCGGCGTCGGCGCCGACCGTTGGACGCCACTACGTGTCCGCCGACTATTTCCGGTCGCTCAGCGTTCCCATTCTTGCTGGCCGGTCGATCAGCGACGCCGATCGTGCGGGCGGTCCGCCAGTGGCGATCGTGAACGAATCGGGGGCCCGCCGGTTCTGGCCTGGCGAGTCTCCGCTCGGCAAGCGCGTCTGGTTCGGCACGACGACCGGTCCGTTTTCTGATCCGGCGCGTGCGGTGGAGATCGTCGGCGTCGCCGGCGACGTGAAGTACGAGGGTGTCGATCAGCCCGATCGGCCCGACCGCGCGGATTTCTACACGTCGTATTTGCAGTTCTCTTATCCCGACACGATGGTGATCGTGAAGGCCCGAGGCGAGGCGACCGCGCTCCTGCCGGCGATGCGCAAAGCGGTCGCATCGGTGGACCCATCGTTGCCGATCTACGACGCGATGACACTCGACGCCAGGATCGGCCTGGCCGTGTCGAGACCGCGATTCAACGCGACGCTGCTAACGTCGTTTGCGGGCGCGGCGTTGATCCTTGCGGCGATTGGTGTCTACGGCATGCTGTCGTATTCCGTCTCGTCGAAGATGCGTGACATCGGGGTCCGCCTTGCCCTGGGTGCAGACACCCAGCGGGTGATGAGACTGGTCATGGCGCAGGCGTTGCGGCTTGCGGCTCTCGGCGCCGCGCTTGGGTTCGCGGCGTCGTTCGTCATTGGAAGGCTGACGCAAAGCCTGGTGCCCGACGCGCCAGCCTGGGACGGACGTCTCATCGCCGTAGCTGGCGTCATCATCCTTGCGGTGTCCGCGGCCGCTGCCTTCGTTCCTGCGCGCCGTGCCAGCTCTGTGGATCCGATTGTCGTGCTCCGGAACGAGTGAGGAATCGATTGATAATTCGTGCGGTCGCCATTGCTACCCTTGCCTCGATCACCAATCTTCTCAGCGCCCAAGATGTTCATGCGCAGAGTGCGCCACCGGAGAGCCAGCGAGAACTGACGTGGACCAGGCCGTCGGGCTCACGATTCGAGCTCTTTCCCGCCGGCGACGTCTTTCCGGTGTTTGCCGCCGACCCCCACCGGCCGACAAACTCGATTCAGAACGGCTTCTATCCAGACCCCGAGATTCCCGCGACACGGAGTCCTCGCACCCTGTTGAGCGCCGGCGGTCGGTTTGGGGTTCTGCGATTCGAGAGTGCCGGTTCGACTCGACGGTCATGGCAGCTCAGCATCGAAGCTGGCCTCGACACGGTGTTCGATTCACAGAACAAGCTCGACGCGATTGGCTGGGACGGCAACTACGGCCTCACCTTCACCACCGCGTCGGCCAGCCCTCTCGCTCTCAAAGTGGCCGTTCAACACGTGTCGGCCCATCTTGGTGACGAGTACCAGGATCGCACCGGCGCGCATCGCCTCAACTACACGCGCGAGGAGGTGGCGTTTGGCGCCGCCTGGCGATTCTCGCCGCGGTGGCGCGGCTACGGAGAAACCGGGATCGCGTACCGCGAGGGGAACGAAGAGCTGGAGCCCTGGCGGGTGCAGGTGGGGATCGAATACGAATCCAAGCCGAATGTATGGGCCGGCCGATTCGCGACCTACGTCGCCGCGGACCTCTCCAGCATGCAGGAACGGCTCTGGCGCCTCGACTCGACCCTGCAGGGCGGCCTCGTCACGCGATCGAACGGCCGGACCATGCGCCTGTTCCTGGAACTGCGCGATGGTCGGCCGACGATGGGAGAGTTCTACAAGTTCTCGGAGACGGTCATCTCGATTGGACTGAAAATCGATCTCTAGCCACGGATCACACAGATCACACAGACCGGTCTAGCCACGGATCACACAGATCACACAGACCGGTCTAGCCACGGATCACACGGATCACACGGACCGGTCTAGCCACGGATCACACGGATCACACAGACCGGTCTAGCCACGGATCGCACGGATCACACGGATCGCGGATTCAGCTCCTCGGCTTCGAGACGACGATCATGATTGCTCGTTGGGCGGTGCGCGCCGAGACGGGTTCGAAGCCGGCGTCTTTCATTTCACGCGACAATGTGTCGGCGGTGATGCCGTGCATTCCGTCCTTGCCGCGATCGGCCGGACACGCAGCCTCGTTTCCGGGTGGTGGCGTGAAATCGACGATTGTCAGCCGCCCTCCTGGCTTGAGCGCCGCCGCAATCGACGCGTTGACGGCGACAGGCTCGGCGAAATGATGGTAGACGTTCCGCATGAACAACGCGTCGCATCCCGCATCCGGGAAGTTCGTCTTGACCGGATCGCCAGCGACGACCGTGATTGGTGCGAGGGAACTGTCGGTAACCTTCGCGCGCAGCGCCTTCACCCGATCGTTGCCAAGCTCGCTCGCGTAGACGCGTCCCTGCGATCCGACGAGGCGGGCGGCCGCGAGCGTCAGCTCGCCGTCGCCTGCGCCCATCTCGCAGATTGTCGCGCCTTCGCGGACGCC
Organism: uncultured Acidobacteriota bacterium; assembly: GCA_963773005.1. GTDB lineage: Bacteria > Acidobacteriota > Vicinamibacteria > Vicinamibacterales > 2-12-FULL-66-21 > DATBJJ01. Next base: position 480,304 of record CAVYZR010000001.1, on the reverse strand, counting down.
TAAAGAATCGAAGATCTGGGCATTGGTAATTGGTCCGGATCCTTGCGCGGACGCCGCGGCTGGGACAAGAAGAGTGACGAGCAGCAGAGCGGACGTAAGTCGTGAGGACTGCATGAAAGTCATAGTCGCTTAGACGAACGAGCTGGGCTTCAGGCCGGGAAGTCCGGCGGGTTTTGCATCCGATGTAGACTCCTCGCGGTCTCGCTGGAGGACTGATCATGTCTGACTACACGCGGCGGGAATTCGGGCACGCGATGACTGGGGCGGTCGCCATCGCCGGCGGGCGACAAGCGCAACAGACGCAGCCCGCGACGCGCGGATCGCTCACTGACGTGCCAGGGCTCAAGGTCGGACACTTCACAGACCCACGCCGCCCGACCGGTTGCACGGCCATCCTCTTCGACGCGGCTGCCGCTGCCGGCGTCGACTACAACGGTTCCGCTCCGGGCGAGTCGCAGGTCGTGATGCTTCAGCCGGTCAGTCCCGTCGAGCGCATCCACGGGCTCTTCTTGACCGGCGGCGGCGTCCTCGCGCTGCCAGCTGCCGCTGGCGTCCTTCGCTTTCTCGATGAGCGGAAGATCGGTTTCGACTGGGGCACACCCGACCTCAGGATTCCGATCGTCGTCTCCGCGGTGATCGACGATCTGTCCGTCGGCAACCCACGAATCCGGCCCGACGGCGAGGCCGCCTACGCCGCATGCGGTGTGGCCTCGACTGCGCCCGTTCCGGAAGGAAACGTCGGGGCAGGCGCTGGCGCGACGGTCGGCAAGATGCACCGCGGCCGAGGCCTTGGTGGGATGAAGGGCGGGCTGGGCACCGCCAGCCTCACACTTGGCGACGTCGTCATTGGCGCGCTCGCCGTCGTCAACGCGGCGGGCGACATTCTGGATTGGCGCAGCGGCCGAATCGTGGCCGGCGCGCGGCGGCCGGACGGAAGCTTTGCGGATAGCGTCGAGGCGATGCGCGCGATCGTTACAAAGACGCCGGGCGCAGTGCTCGACGATCCGGCACTTCGCAGCACGACGCTGGCCGTCGTCGCCACGAACGTGGATTTGACGAAGACCGCGTTGACCAAGGTGGCCATGATGGCCAACTGCGGCGCCTCGCGCGCGATTCGTCCGTACCACACGACTGGTGATGGGGACCAGCTGTTTGCTGTGTCGACCGGCAAGCTGCAGCGGACGGACTTGTCACTCACGGTTCTTGGCGCGTTGGCGGCGGACCTCGTCGCTGAAGCCATCGTCCGCGGCGTTCGCGCGGCGACGAGCGTCGAGGGTTGGCCGGCGGTCGGCGCGCGGTGATGATCGGCTCCGCGAAAGAGTGAGCTACCGCGGGTATGCGGCCAGGTGCGCCCGCAGGTCGGCAACCGTCGACGCATGTTTGGGATCCGTCGCGAGGTTGGTGGCCTCGGCGGGATCGTTCTCCAGGTCGTAGAGTTGCGCGCCTTCTTTCCCTCCATCCCACTCGATGTATCGCCAGCGGTCGGTGCGGACGGCGTAGCCGTTTCGCACTTGCGAGAAGGCCGCGTCTTTTACCGAGACCGAGGGGTTGGTGAGCATCGGGGAAAGGCTCACGCCGTCGAGTGGCGCCGGCGGCGTCAGGCCGGCCAGGGCGGCCAGCGTCGGATAGAGATCGACGAGTTCCACTACGCCCCGAGCCACCTGCCCGCGTGCGGTCACCGTGGGCCCGGCGATGACCAGCGGGACCCGCGCGCTGCGCTCGAACAGGCTCTGTTTCTGCCACAAGCCGTGGTCGCCGAGGTGGTAACCGTGGTCGCTGGTGAAAACGACGAAGGTATTGGCGGCGAGGCCAAGGCGATCGAGGGCGTCGAGCACGTGTCCCACCTGTGCGTCCATGAACGTAGTTGATGCGTGGTACGCCTGGATCGCCTCCTTTCGCTGATGATCGGTGGCGGCGTCCTGCTCGCTGAATGCGCTGCGATACGCGGCAGCCGGAGTTCTGGATCGATCGGCCTCTGAGAGAGTGGGCAGGTCAATCCGCTCGACGGGATACATGTCGAAATATTGTTTCGGCGCGACGTACGGAGTGTGCGGGCGATAGAAACCGACGGCCAGAAAGAACGGCTGACTGGTGCGCTTGAATCGTTCCAGCAGCCTGACCGCTTCGGCAGCGCCAATGCCGTCCGTGTAGTCCGCATCTTCACCTTCGTCGGCGAGCCAGCTCAGTGTGGCCCCGAACTGTCCAGGTCTTAGGGAGAAGATCTTGTCGTGAATGTCGCGATCGCGTCCGCGCGGGTTGATCGCCAGGTCCCACGAGCGATAGTCGTCGAGGCTCGAGGTGCCGATGTCGTTCGGCACGCCATAGTGATAAAGCTTGCCGACGCGCGCAGCGAACCACCCCTGATTGCGAAAGATCTGCGGCATCGTGACGGCGTCCGGCAGGCGCTCGCGAAAGTGAGGCGAATTCGGGTTCTTCGCCGGGGTTGGGTTGACCAGCACGCCAGTGGCGTTCGGCCGGCGGCCCGTGAGGAACGACGAGCGGCTAGGGCTGCACAGCGGGAATTGCGCGTAGGCCCTCTCGAACCTCACCCCGCGCGCCGCCAGCTTGTCGATGTTGGGGGAGCGGACGGGCGCGCCGTAAATTCCAAGATCGTTGTTCAGGTCATCGGCGATGAGAAACAACACGTTCGGCCGCGACGGCTGCGTCGAGACGTGGCTCCCGGGCACGAGCAGGATCGCGAGAAACGCCAGGCTGCGCAGCGTTGGGGGCATTGGTAACGAGAGCGCTACTCTACCGTACCGCGGCTCGGTCCTGTCCGAACAATCCCGGCATTGTTTCATCGTTGACGCAGTCGGATGATAAAGTCCCTGCCTTCGCAATCGCTGGACTTTGACAACCATTCGGACGAGTACAAGCCCATGCCGCGACATCTTGTAAGGGCGATCATTTTCAGTCTCCCGTGCGCGGTGTTTTGTGCGTCAGCTCCGGCGCATGCTCAAACGGTAGACACTTTCAATCCCGGTACGGACGGAGTTGTTGCTGTCCTGGCTGTGCAGCCGGATGGGAAGCTCCTTGTAGGGTGATCCTTTGAACAGCTGGGGGGCGCGCCCCGCAACGACCTCGGGCGATTCAATTCTGACGGTTCATTGGATGCGAACTTCAACCCCGGCGTGAGCGGTGGGGTATTTACGCTGGTCGTGCAGCCGGATGGAAAGATCCTGGTTGGCGGCTCCTCCGCACGGTGTTCGCGCGCCCCTGCTCGTTGCGCTGCTGCAACCGCGAGATCAACGCTTTGTAGTCGGGATCAACAGCGTTTGTGGTCGCCCACTCTGGTAACCAGGCCCTCGATCGCGTCGACCCCGGTGCTGCCGTTCTCCCCGGGGCCGGGCGGAGCGACACGGCTTTGAGGCGGGATTTGCAAACCGTTCACTCCTGAAATCGCTTCTCTCGTTCGACTGTAATGGCATTGAGCAATATGCTCGGAGGGTCGCTGATCGCGTTGACCACTGTAATCGCTTCGAGCGTTGCGTATTTCCTAGGGAGAGTTATGGTCAATCGGTCTATCACCGCGATGCCCTCCGAGCTTGACGCACTACAGACATTCGGGGCACGACCGACAAATTCCACATACGCCACGCGGCTGGTGATCGTGTTGATCGTGTCGCCACAATCGCCCATCTGGCGCCACTCGCGGATATTGCTGCCGAGTTTCAGTTGCTCAGTGATGCTGTGCCCGTTCGCGAATGCAAGCGTGATGCTCCCGATGATATCCCCCGCCTGCCTACTTGGGTTTGCGCCCCCCGAGTTTAGGAGGAAGTGAACGGCTTTCACGCGGGTGATGTTGGTCTCAACGGTGATGGCGCTATTCACCACGTGCACATAGGTGGTGTTGGAAAACGCGAACGGTATATGACTCAAGAATGTGATACGGCCATTGGGCAGCGGGCCGACGAACGCACGATATTCCTCGAATTCGATGGGGATAGTAACTGCAGAGAGGTCCACAGGGACAAAGCGATCATCGGCGGCGGTCAGTCCCGCTCCGGTTACTACGATCGCGCCTGCAACCAGCAGTCCCATCAACCAGGCACAGGAATGACGGCAGTACCACAGTGTCTCCATGTTTATCCTCCGTAAAAGCCGGATTCTCATTGATAGGGCAAGGTCAACGTCGTATTCATCAACTTCGAGAAGTCAGTCACGCTTCGGCCATACTCGTTTTGGCCAAAACCTGATGATCCCGGATTAGGAAAACAGTACGATCGCGGGTAACGTCCTGCCGCTCAGCGGCGTTAACGCGCTCGAGCAACCCGACGATGGCGGCTTGCGCGCCGTTTCGCGGCCAGAGTCGCCAACCCAAGCCCGAACAGGACGAACGTGGCCGGTTCAGGCGTAGGCACGGCGAAGCCGTCGAATTGGGTTGAGTCTGTGACGATGTTTTCCGGCAAGCTGCACTCGCCAAAGGGGTCTGGGAAAAGAATGCAGCCGCGAGCAGTGTAGGTCAGATCCCCGTGTAGTGAGGGCAGGCGGGGCGACTGCACATAGACCACTGTCCAAGAGTAGCGGCTATTCTCTCCGGGAACAGCAAGGAAACCATCGAAGACCGGCGTTATGCTCTCGACGGTGTTGGCCTGGGGGTTCAAGGGTTGGTCTCCCGTGTACCGTCTCCAAGCCGGGTCAGTGTGACGAATCGCACCCCACGTCTCTTCGAGCGCGTGGCCACTGACAGCGAAACTCACCAGATGATTGTGCTCGCCAGGAAAGTACGGGCTCGTCTGAATGGCGTAGATGTAGGAGTAAATCCCGGCGGTGTACCGGACGTCGGTAATTAAACCCATGAAGAAGTCCGCTTCGCCAACATCTCTGCTGAACACAAGCGAGCCCAGCTCTGACGGGTCGTCGATATCGATGCGATCGGCGCGGGCGTTGTTGGGATACACGAGCACGAGCGCGGGCAGGAGGAGCAGTACCGGCCAGACACGAGACCGAGCGTTCGTAACCACTGGACGCCTCCATCATCTTGCGAAGGGACGACCCGCCAAGCCGCGCGGAACGGCTCAGGTGCGTTGGTCTCATGACAACGGTTCGCGGCAGTCTACCGCCGTTTGCGCGTTCCATCCAATCAAATCGCTGTCACTGGCGCTCGAGATCGCGCTGTTCGAAAAACCCCCAAACGCTCCTAACCCCGGCTTGGTAATGAGCAGGGTCGCAGCCTACGCAATGACGAATGCTTCGAGAAGGCTTGGCGCCATCCTGTACGGGTAGGTTCCATGTTTTTCGACTGCGTCGTGATATCGAATGACTGTAGGCTCCTGCGGAAAACAACTCATCCGTTATCGGGGGCGATTCCTGATGGAGGGCTTCTTCCGTTTTCCCGGGAAAGCGAACAAATAAATTGACGTTGGCTCAACTGGCCGTTACGCTTCTGTATAGCGCGCGTACGTCATCGTCGTCGATCGAACGCTCGGTGGGATTCTCTGATTCGCCCGTGCTCTTAGGGAGAACGCTATGAGGTTTCCAGGAGTGCTCGTCATCGCAGCGTGCTTTTGCTGGCACGTCCCTCAAGCTCAGGCCACCTCGATCTCGGTGTTCGATGTTGCTGCCGACTTCTCCAGCAGCGACAACCCCAACGGCGTCTGGAGCTACGGTTGGTCCCTTCATCTGGGGTCACCCTTCATCCTGAGCACTGACCATCGAGTCCGCGAGGGCGCTGATCACTGGCGTGGCAATCGCGGGTCCGACGGAACCCCGCTTGCTTTCCACAATGGCACGAGCAGCCCCATCCTACTGGGGGGGACTGCCCTCTATGAAGCAGGGCAGTTCGGTCTCCATCCAGGACCAGGGGGAGAGTATGCGATCGCGCGCTGGACCGCTCCAGCCGCGGGTACAATCGCCATCGACTCGACTTTCTCCGGCCAAGATATATTCAGGACGACGACCGACGCACACATTCTGCACAACAATGTTCACCTTTTCGACAGTCTGATTGAAGGGTTTGGCAGCAGTGCGTCGTTGAATATCGAGATCATGATGCTAGTCGGTGATACTCTCGATTTTGCGGTTGGCTTTGGGAGAAATAGCAATCACTTCAACGATAGTACTGGTCTGGCGGCCACAATTACAGTGAACGACGCTGCGCCCCCTATCCCCGAGCCTTCCACTTGGATCCTCTTCACTACCGGGCTTGCAGGTCTGCTCGGCCGTCATCGGCGGAAGGGACAGCGGGCGTCATAATACTGCGAAGCGGCGGGCCACCTGCCGCGCTGCGGGAAAGCGCTTAAGGGACTCAGCGATCTTGCCTGGGCCGCAAACTTGGCGTTAGCAGCCGATAGCTGTACAAGCAAATGGCCCGCTGTGTGCGGGCCTTTTCTGTATCTGGTGCGAAAGGAGAGATTCGAACTCTCACGCTCTTGCGAGCGCCAGCCCCTCAAGCTGGTGCGTCTGCCAGTTCCGCCACTTTCGCGAGGGTGGGTTCCGCGTCGGCCGCGGCCTTACCAATCCGTGTCTTCCGTTGTAGTCCGTGGCCCGACGTCGTTCCGTGTGTCCCGTGTAATCCGCGGCCCTACTTCTTCTCTGGCTGGCCGGGCGTCGTCGGCGCGGCCGGCGGCTGCCCGCCCAGTTTCGGCGCGGCCGGCGGTTGACCCGTCGGCGCTGACGACGAGGGCGCAGGCGACGCTGCTGGCGCCGACGGTGTCGATGATTCAACAGGAGCTGGCGCAGGCGCGGGCGCGGTCACCGGCGCCGGCCCAGCGACGCCACGCATGAGCGAACCGGGGCCCTGCCGACCGTAGATGCCGAGCACGATCGCGCCGAGCATGAACAGCACGCCGAGGACGCTCGTCGCCCGGGTCAGGACGGTTGCCCCTGCGCGCGCCCCGAAGGCGGTCTGACTTCCGCCGCCGCCGAACGCGCTGGCCATGTCGCCGCCCTTGCCCTGCTGCAGGAGCACCACGAGCAGCAGCAGCAGGCAGCTCAGGACATACAGGGTCGCCAACGAGTAATAGACAAACAGCATAACGTGTGATTATACCGCGCTCTTGCTCGGGACTGCTACTAGACGGCGGTTCCGCGGCTTTTGGCCACCATATCGAGGAACGCCTTAATCTCGAGGCTCGCCCCACCGATGAGTGCGCCGTCGACGTCGGGCAGCGCCACGAGCTCGCGGATGTTGTCGGGCTTGACGCTTCCGCCGTAGATCACATGGCAGTGATCGGCGGCGTTCCCCCCGAACCACTGCCGTACCCGCTGACGAATATGCGCGTGCGCCTCGCCGGCCTGGTCCGGCGTGGCGTTGCGTCCGGTGCCGATCGCCCAGACGGGCTCGTAGGCGAGGACGAGGCCGGCGATCTGCTCGCCGGTCATCTGGTCGAGCCCCACCTTGAGCTGCCGATCGAGCACGCTCATCGTGAGGTTTCCGTCGCGCTCCTCGAGCGTTTCGCCGATGCAGACGATCGGCGTCAGCTTGGCGCCGAGCGCTGCCACGAGCCGGCGGTTGACGAGCTCGTCTGTGTCGCCGAACAACCGGCGGCGTTCCGAGTGGCCGATGATCACGTACTCGGCCCCTGCCTCACGCACCATCTCGGCGCTGACCTCGCCGGTGAACGCGCCCTGACGCTCCCAGTGCAGGTTCTGCGCGGCGACGCCGACGTTTGAATTGCGCGCCGCTTCGGCGACGGCATGCACCGCCGTGAACGGTGGCGCCACGACGATCTCGACATCGTCGATGTCCTTCACCATGCTGCGGAACTCTTTGACGAACACGACCGACTCGTGCACGGTCTTGTGCATCTTCCAATTCGCGGCGATGAACGGGATACGCATGGCTAAAGGTTCAAGGTTCAGGGTTCAAGGTTCAGGGTTCAGGGTTCAGGTCGTGCCAGCTAACTCCTAGCTCCTAGCTCCTAGCTCCTAGCTCCTGTCTTCTGTCTCCTACTTCAGCGCCTCCACCCCCGGCAGTTTGCGTCCACCCAGGAACTCGAGCGACGCGCCTCCGCCGGTGGAGATATGGGTGATGCGGTCGGTGACTCCCGCCTTGGCCACCGCCGCGATCGAGTCGCCGCCGCCAATCACCGTTGTCCCCTTCACTGAGGCGACGGCCCTGGCGACCTCCAGCGTGCCGTTGGCGAACGCGTCAATCTCGAACACGCCCATCGGGCCGTTCCAGATGACCGTCTTCGCGCCGGCGATCACCTCCCGGTAACTCTGCACCGTCCGTGGGCCGATGTCGAGTCCCATACGCTCGCCGATGGCCGGATCGCCGACCGCAAGCGTTTCCGCCGGGGCGCCGGCTTCGAGCTTGGGCGCGACCACGTGATCCGTGGGTAATTCGAGCCGCAGGCCGCGCTCTTTCGCGCGCCGTTCGACGTCACGCGCCGTATCGAGGAGATCGGCCTCGACGAGTGACTTGCCGACGGGTAGACCCTGAGCCTTGAAGAAGGTATATGCCATCGCGCCGCCAATCAGCAATGCGTCGACGCGTGGAATCAGATTCTCGATCACCTCGAGCTTGTCCGACACCTTGGCGCCGCCAAGAATGGCCACGAACGGGCGGTCGGGATGCTCGAGCACCCGGCCGAGATACTCGACCTCCTTCGCCATCAGCAACCCGGCCGCAGATTCGCCAGTGTGATGGACGATGCCCTCGGTGGACGCGTGCGCGCGGTGAGCGGAGCCGAACGCATCGTTGACGTAAACGTCGGCGAGCGAGGCGAGTTGCCGCGCGAACACGGCGTCGTTCTTTTCTTCCTCCGCGTGAAAGCGCAAGTTCTCGAGCAGGACCACGCCGCCTGGCCCCGCCTTCGCGATCGCGCTCGCTGCCGCCTCACCGACCGAGTCCTCGGCGAACGTGACCGGACGGCCGAGGAGCTCGGTCAACCGTGCCGCGACCGGCCGAAGCGAGTACTCCGGGCTCGGTTTCCCCTTCGGCCTTCCAAGGTGCGACGCCAGAATGACCGTCGCCCCTTGATCGAGCGCGTATTGGATGGTCGGCAGCGACGCGCGAATCCGCGTGTCGTCGGAAATCTTCCCGTCCTTGATCGGGACGTTGAAGTCGACCCTGGTGAAGACTCTCTTGCCCTTGAGGTTCAGGGCCTTGACGCTGCGAGCGGCCAACTTACAGTCCCTTCTTCACCATGAAGCGCAGCAGGTCCACGCAGCGGCTCGAGTAGCCCCACTCGTTGTCGTACCACGACAGAACCTTGACGAAGTCGCCGTCCATCACGCTGGTGTAGGCCGCGTCGACTATCGACGAATGCGGATTGCCGCGGAAGTCGATCGAGACGAGCGGCGCCTCCTCGACTTGCAGGATGCCCTTGAGCGGTCCGTTGGCCGCTGCCTTGAAGGCGGCATTCACTTCTTCCTTCGTCGTCTTCTTTTCCAGGATCGCCGCGAGGTCGACCACTGAAACGTTCGCTGTCGGCACGCGCATGGCGATGCCGTCGAGCTTGCCTTTAAGCTGCGGCAGGACCTCGCCGACAGCAGACGCGGCACCCGTCGTCGTCGGGATCATCGACAACGCCGCCGCGCGAGCGCGACGCAGATCCTTGTGCGGCAAATCGAGCAGCTGCTGGTCGTTCGTGTAGGAGTGGATGGTCGTCATCCAGCCCTTCTTGATGCCGAACGACTCGTGCAGCACTTTGGCGAACGGCGCCAGGCAGTTCGTCGTGCAGGACGCATTCGAGATGATGTTATGCGTCTTGGGGTCGTACTTGTCCTCGTTGACGCCGAGCACGAGCGTCAGATCTGGGCTCTTCGCCGGCGCGGTGATGACGACCTTCTTCGCTCCCGCCTCGAGGTGCTTGGCGGCCGCTTCGCGGTTGGTAAAGATGCCGGTCGACTCGAACACGACGTCGACGCCGAGCGCCTTCCACGGCAGCTGTGCCGGATCCTTCAGTGAGAGCACCTGGAATTCATCGCCATCGACGGTAATCCGATCGCCCTTGGCCGAGATGGCGGCCTTGAGGTTGCCCAGGATCGAGTCGTACTTGAGCAAGTGGGCGAGCGTTTCCGCGTTGGTCAGATCGTTGACGGCGACGATATCGATCGAGTCGTCATCCATCGCCGCGCGCATGATGTTCCGGCCAATCCGGCCGAACCCGTTGATCCCTACTTTGACGGCCATTCTCAGGTCTCTCCTAGTTCTTACCGAGGGGCTTCGCCCCTCGGACTCCCCGACTGGCTCGCTCGCGGGGGCCCGATGCCCCGCTCCGGCTCGCCAGGCTCACTCGCTACCGCTCGTTCTTAGCCGAGGGGCTTCGCCCCTCGGACTCCCCGACTGGCTCGCTCGCGGGGGCCCGATGCCCCGCTCCGGCTCGCCAGGCTCACTCGCTACCGCTCGTTCGCGCACGCAAGACGTAAACTGTTGATTCTAGTGAACCGGAAGCACAACGGTCAAACGTCCCATGTTACATTTATGTCGGTCCCAAGCATGTACGCGGCCTATAGCGTCCTTATCGTGGCGTTCTTCCTCGTCGTTTCTCCGTACCTGCTGTACCAGGCGATTCGCTACCGGAAATACATCGTCAGCCTGCCGCAACGGATGGGCTATCTCCCGGTCTCCTTCAACCTCGACGGTGACGAATCGATCTGGATTCACGCCGTGTCGGTCGGCGAGGTTCTGACGATTCGTGCGCTCCTTCCTCAACTCCGGGAACGCTATCCTCGCCTGCGCCTCTTCGTCTCGACGACCACCATGGCCGGGCAGCAGGTCGCCAGGAGCAATCTGCCGTTTGTCGACGCGGTGTTCTACTTTCCCTTCGATCTGGGTTTCATTGTGAACCGGACGCTGCGGCTGGTGCGGCCGCGGCTCTTCATCATGATGGAAACCGAAATCTGGCCGAACCTGCTGCGCGCGTGCCGGCGCGACGGCGTCAAGACGGCGCTCGTCAACGGCCGCATCTCGACCCGGTCGTTTCCGCGCTACCGGCTCGCGCGATTCTTTTTCCGGCACGTCCTCGACGACGTCGATCGCTTCTGCATGCAGAGCGAGGAGTCCGCCCGCCGGGTGATCGAGATGGGCGCCCCCCGCGAACGCGTCAGCGTCACGGGCTCGCTGAAGTTCGACTCGCTCGATGTGCCGGCCGCGGCCGACGGCGGTTCGCGTCCGTCGCACGCGCCGTCGTTCATGCCCGCGCCGTCGGTGCACGACGTCCATCAGCGGGGCAGGACCCGAGTCCTGCGCTATTTCCGCATCAACCCAACGCGCCCGGTCGTCATCGCCGCCAGCACGCTCAAGGGCGAGGAGGAGCACGTGCTCGAAGCCTTCCAGCGAATTCGCGCGACGATGACCAATACACTGCTGATCGTGGCGCCGCGCAAGCCCGAGCGGTTCGACGAGGTCGAGCGTCTGGTCCGGCGCGCGGGATGGAACGTGGCGCGACGGACGGAGCTGCGCGTCGACGCCGAACCGCGCAACGACGTCGTCATTCTCGATACGATGGGCGAGCTCGCCCAGGTCTTCCAGGTTGCGACGGTCGTGTTCGTCGGCGGCAGCCTGGTCGACGCTGGCGGCCACAATATCCTGGAACCGGCGGTGTTCGGGAAGCCAATTGTCTTTGGTCCGCACATGGACAACTTCGCCGAGATCGCGCGCACTTTCCTCGACAACGGCGCTGCCGTCCAGGTGCATTCCGGGCGGGAGCTGGAGTCTACGCTCCTCGGACTGCTCGGCGACCCGGTGCGCCGCGCGAGCCTTGGCGCGGCGGCGAGGGCGCTCGTCGAGGCCAATCGTGGCGCGCGCGCCAAGAGCCTCGCGGCGATCGCCGAGCTCCTGCCGCCCGAGACGGCCAGCAATGTCAGGCCGTTCCGGATTGTGCACTGAGCGTGTGTGTGAGTGATACGGGCCTGCGGCGTTTTCACGATGGGCACGATGACACGATGGGCACGAACGATGTCCTCAACAGAGGTTCATCGTGTCCGTCGTGCCATCGTGTCCATCGTGCGGACGCCGTCTGCCCTCTGACGGCCATCGGTCCGCCGCTCCCGAACGTGTTGTCGTGCTGAGCACGCTCTACGCAGCGCTCGCGCGCCGCCGTCGCGAGTTCTATGCCGCTCGGCCGGATTTGCGCCGGCGGCTGCGTCGACCGGTAATCAGCGTCGGCAACATCGCGGTGGGCGGCCGCGGCAAGACGCCGACGGTGGCGTCGATTGCGCGGTCGCTGCTTGCACTCGGTGAGCGCCCCGCGATCCTCAGCCGCGGCTATGCGCGCCGGCGGGCCGATGACGGCGTGGTCGTCGTCCGTGACCCCGGCGGTATCCGCGCCGACCTCGATCGCTCCGGCGACGAACCACTGATGCTGGCGCGACAGCTGCACGGGGTCTCGATCCTCTCGTCGAGCGATCGTTATCTCGCTGGCCGTTTGGCCGAACATCACCTCGGCGCGACGGTGCACATCCTCGACGACGGGTTTCAGCACCTGCAGCTCGATCGGGACATTGACTTGGTGATCGTCAGCGGCGACGACCTCGAGACAAGCGCGCGGACGCTGCCCGGCGGCCGCCTGCGCGAACCCCCCGACACCTTGCTCGCCGCCGACGCCGTGCTCGCGGCTGACGACAGGGTGCTCTCCCTTGGCCCGACGCCCCGCCACGCGCCGTTCGAGGTCTTTCGCATGCGGCGCGCGATGGGGGCCCCCACCGCTGGGGTGGACGCGGGGCAGGGGGCAGGCGTCAAATCCCTGGCGGTCGCTGGCATTGCGTGTCCGGAGCAGTTCTTCGAAGGGTTGCGGGCGGCCGGGCACGAACTGATGCGAACGATGGTCGTTCGCGACCATCACCGCTATTCGCGGGCCGACGTCGATCGGATGTTCCTGGAGGCACGTGCCGCTGGCGCCGACCAGGTGCTGACCACCGAAAAGGACTACGTCCGCCTTCTGCCGTTCCGGCCATTCCCGATGCCCGTGCTGTGGGTGCCCCTTACAATGGAACCGGAACCCCTGCCAGAGTTCCGGCGCTGGCTGACCGTAGCGCTCGCCGGCGCCCGCGACCTCTGGCCACAGCCCGTTGACTGAAAAGCCTCCGTCTCTCCGGCACCGGCTCGAGTATCTGGCGGTCATCACTGTAGTGGCCGGCGTTCGCCTGATGCCGATGCCGGTCGTCCTGGCCGTGGGGTGGCTCATCGGCCGGGCGTTCTATTGGTTCGACCGGCCGCACCGGCGGCGCGCGATGCGGAACCTGCACGCGGCCTTTCCGCTCCGCAGCCGATCCGAGTGCCTGGCGATCGCTCGAGGGATGTTCTCGCACTTCGGCCGGCTGCTCACCGTCTTCCTGAAGTTCAGCACGATGACGCCGCAACAGATGCTCGCGCGCGTCTCATTCGAGGGTGAGGAGCGCGTCCGCGCCGCGCACGCCCAGGGGAAGGGGGCGCTGCTCTTCACTGGGCACTTCGGCTTCTGGGAGATCAACGCCCTCGTGCACGCGGTCGCGCTCAAGCCGATGTCGGTGCTCGCGCGCCCGCTCGACAACCCGTTGCTCCATCAGTTGCTCGAATCGACACGGCGGAAGACCGGCAACGCCGTGATCTACCGGCGCGGGGCGATTCGGCGCGTGCTGAGGGCGCTCGAATCGAACGAGGCCGTCGCGGTGCTGATCGATCAGCACATTCACACCGCTGACGCCGTCTACGTCGACTTTTTCAACCGGCCTGCCGCAACCACCTCGGCGCTCGCCGCGCTGGCGTTGCGCACCGGCGCGCCGGTCGTGCCGGTGTTTGCGCTGCCGCTTCCGGGCGGCCGGTTTCGCATGGTCTACGAGCACGCCGTCGATCCGCCCGCGGCCGACGATCCCGACGCGGTTCGTGAGTTCACCCAGCGCTGCACCGACGTCCTCGAGATGTACGTGCGGCGCTACCCGGAACTGTGGTTGTGGATGCACCGCCGCTGGCGCGACCTCGAGGCGAAGGACGACCGGATTGGTGGAATGTTTCCGGCCGCGTCAAGCGAGGAGGGCAACCACGGATAACACGGATCACATGGACGACACTGGCGACCCGGACGACACGGCTCGCGTTCGTGGCGTGGCCGAGAGCGCCGTTCGCCGCCTCGTCATCCGCGCCCCGAACTGGCTCGGGGATGCGGTGATGGCGCTGCCGGCGATGGAGGCGGTGCGCCAAGCCTTCGGCGACGCCCACGTCGCGGTGGCGGCGATTCCGTCGATCGCGCCGCTCTTTGCCGAAGAGACCAGCGCCGGGCCGGACAGCGTGATCGCAGTTCCCGATCCCGCCGCCGAAGTGCAGGCGCTTCGCGCGGGCAGCTTCGATGCGATCCTGCTCCTGCCCAACTCATTTCGGTCGGCGTGGTCGGCCCGCCGCGCGTCGATTCCGCAGCGCTGGGGCTACGCGGCGGAGTTTCGGCGATGGCTCCTGACGCGACCGATTTCCCGGCCGCGCGGGCGTCAGCATCAGTCCGCGTACTACCTTGATTTGGTGAAGGGACTGGACATGCTGCCGGCCGACGCGCGCCCTCGTGTTGCCGTTCGCCCGGCGACGCTCGCGCGTGCAGACGCATTGCTCGCGGCCCAGGGCCTCGCCGGCGCGACGGCAGGCGCCAGCCGTTGCATCGGCTTTGCGCCGGGGGCCGCATATGGGCACGCCAAGCGATGGCCACCGCGCATGGTGGCCGACACGATCGTGAGGTTGTCGCGCGACTCGCACGTCACCTGTGTGATCTTCGGCGCGGCGGCCGACCGCGATTCCGGCCGTGAGATAGAATCGTTGCTGCCGCCCGACGTCCGCGCGGTGAACCTGATCGGGCGTACCGATTTACGCCTGCTCGCGGGCGTCATCAGCAGATGCGCGGCGTTCGTGTCGAACGATTCCGGCGCCATGCACCTGGCGGCCGCGCTGGGAGTGCCGGTCGTCGCCATCTTCGGGCCAACCGACGAGCGCGTCACATCGCCACTCGCCAGCGGTAGGGTGGTGAGTAACGTGGTGATGCCCGACGTGTTGACCCATTCCGTCCTCTGCCGGCCGTGCATGCTGCGCGACTGTCCGATCGATCATCGCTGCATGACAGGCATCACTGTTGACACGGTTGTGGGCGCTGTGTCGCGGCGGCTGGCGCCGACAATCCTGGGAGCGCCTCAGGACGAGGTCCGGACGTGAAACGTGGTGTGTTTCTGGATCGCGACGGCACGCTGATTGAAGAAGTCGGCTATCTCGATCGGCTCGAACGCATCCGATTCTTTCCGTACAGCATCGATGCCGTCCGGCTCCTCAATCGCGCGGGTTTCGTCGTCGTCGTGGCGACGAACCAGGCGGGAATTGCCCGCGGCTTCTTCAATGAGCAATTTGTCGAGTCGACTCATCGATCGCTGTCGGAGACTCTCGCCGCGGGCGGCGCCCGAGTCGATGGCTTCTACTTCTGTCCGCATCATCCAGAGGGCGTCGGAGCCTATCGACAACGCTGCGACTGCCGCAAGCCGCAGCCGGGCTTGCTCCGGCGCGCGGCCGCAGATCTTCAACTCGACCTGAATCGATCGTTTGTCGTCGGGGATCGCGCGCACGACGTCGCCGCTGGTGCGGCGGTCGGCGCCCGCGGCGTGCTCGTCCGCACCGGATACGGCGACCGGGTAGAAGCTTCAAACCATGGCGCTGCAGCCGTCACCGACAACCTCATGGGCGCCGTTTCCTGGATTCTGCGACAACCGTGACGACACGACACCAGCCACGCCGCCACCCCGACGAACTCGTGGATCCCGGCCGCCTTCTGGCCCTCGTCGACAGCTTTGCCCGCACCCGCGTTGCCGTCTTCGGCGATCTCATCGTCGATGAGTTCATCTATGGTGAGCTCTCGCGCGTATCGCGTGAGGCGCCGGTCCTGATTCTCGACTACGACTCGACGGAGATTGTGCCGGGCGGCGCGGGAAACGCCGCGACCAATGTTGCCGCCCTCGGCGGGTCGCCTGCCGCCGTTGGTGTTGCCGGCCGTGACGAGACGGGCCGGCGGCTGCTCGACGCGATGCGCAGACGGGTCAACGTCGCGGCAGTGGCACGGCCCGCCGGTTACCGGACGCCCACCAAGACTCGGATCCTTGCTGGCGGCGTGCACTCCGCCAAACAGCAGGTCGTCCGCATCGATCGCGGCACGCGCCCGTCGTTTTCAGACGCGGATCGGCGCGCCATTGAGTCACGTCTCGGGCAGGTCTGCGTGCACGCTGACGCGCTGCTCGTCTCGGACTACGGCACTGGCCTCGTGACACCCGCCGCGGTCGCCCGCGCCAGCCGCAAACTCTCCCGGCGTTCCAACGGCCGTCCCCCCGTGCTCGTCGATTCGCGTTACGCGCTCGTCGGTTTCCGGGGGATGACCGCCTGCACGCCCAATGAATCCGAGGTCGAACAGTTGCTCGGGATCCGGATTGCCGACAACCTCAAGGTCCTGGAGAAGGCCGGTCGCGAAATCCTGGCGCGGACGCGCGGGCGCGCGGTGCTCGTGACGCGGGGGAGCCGCGGAATGGCGTTGTTCGAGCGTGACCGGCCCACCGCCCACATCCCGATTTTCGGGTCGGATCAAATCGCGGACGTCACCGGTGCCGGGGATACGGTGATCGCGACGATGACGCTCGCGCTCGCGGCGGGTGCGACATTCCTGGAGGCCGCGCGTCTTGCCAACTACGCCGGCGGCATAGTGGTCATGAAGCGCGGGACCGCGACCGTGTCCGCCGATGAACTCCGGCAAGCAGTATTGTCAGATACGTGACAGGAGACTAGGAGCTAGGAGCTAGGACCGAAGACAGAAAAGTGCTCCAAGTAGGCTGTCTCTAACCACCGGCTCGAGCGTGAGCGAGCGCTGGCAGAGCGCCTGCGGCGCGAGTGAGGCGCGAAGTCGCCGAGCGAGGAGCGAGCGGGGGTGGGGCCCCGCGAGCGCTAAGAAATGCAAACAGGAGACAGGGCTTCGGATGATCGTCACGCGCGAACAACTCGTTGACCACGTCCGCGCGGATCGGCGCGCCGGGCGGACCATTGCCTTTGCCAACGGCTGCTTCGACTTGTTGCACGTCGGCCACATCCGCTACCTACAGGCGTCGGCGGCGGAAGCCGATCGGCTCATCGTCGCGGTCAACGACGATGGCGTGGCGGCGACGAAAGGGCCGGGGCGTCCGATTATGAAGGCCGTCGATCGCGCCGCGGTCGTCGCGGCCGTCCGCGGCGTCGACTACGTGGTGATCTTCCCTGAGCCAACCGTGACGCCACTACTGGCGCTCGTCCAGCCCGACGTCCACTGTAAGGGCACCGACTACACGGTCGACACGGTGCCAGAAAGAGACACCGTCCGCGCCTACGGCGGGCGGATAGCAATCGTCGGCGATCCGAAGAACCATTCAACCCGAGACCTCCTCGCCCGCATCGCCGCCGATCGCACAGAATGACGCGACCACGCTTTCTCGGCGCCGCGCGCCGTGCAGCCGCCGGACAATGAATGTCCTGATCGTGCGCCTGGGCGCGCTCGGCGACATCGTCCACGCCATTCCAGCCGCCGCGGCGCTTCGCGCCGCGCTGCCGAGCGCCCGCATCGACTGGCTGGTCGAGGCCAAGCACCGGTCCATCCTGGATTTGGTGACGGTTCTCGATCGCGTCGTCGCGCTGGAAGGACGGACGCTGCGCGCCTGGACCGATGTCGTCCGCCGCGCGCGCCAGGCTCGATATGACGTGGCGTTCGACTTTCAGGGGTTGATGAAGTCGGCTGTGCTGGCAAGAGCGTCCGGTGCGTCGCGCGTCGCGGGATTCTCGATCTGGCACCTGCGCGAGAAAACCGCGCGGCCCTTTTACTCGGAAACGGACGACGCGGGAGACGACGAGGCGGAACACGTCATCCAGAAGAACCTGCACCTGCTGCAGCTGGTCGGCGTGCAGACGCCGCGCCTCGAGTTTCCGCTCGCTCCTGTTGCTTCACGCGCGCTCGACGAGGTCAGGCGCGACATTGGTCCTGGCGCATTCGCGCTCCTCAATCCCGGCGCCGCGTGGCCCAACAAGCGATGGCCGCCTTCACGGTTCGGGGAAGTGGCGGCGTTTCTCAGCGAGGTCCGCGGGCTGCCGTCGATCGTGTTGTGGGGGCCTGGCGAGCAGGCGGTCGCGCAGGCGGTGGTCGCCGCATCGAATGGCGCGGCGCGACAGGCGCCGCCGACCGACGTCCCCGACCTGGTTGCCCTCAGTCGCAACGCAACGCTCATCGTGTCGGGTGATACCGGTCCGCTGCACATCGCCGCGGCGGTCGGCACGCCCGTGGTGGCACTCTTCGGTCCGACCAATCCTCGTCGCAACGGCCCATGGGCGCCCGCGGATGTCAGCGTGTCGAGGTTCGACGGCTGCGTATGCCACTACGAGCGCAAGTGTCTCCAGAGCCGATGGTGCCTCGAGAGCATCAGCGTGGCGGAAGTGACGGCGGCGATCCAGCAGCGTCTCGGTCGTGGCGCCGGTGCTGACGGGGATTGGTCCGGATCGTGATGTCTGATCTGCCGCGGCGCCTGGCGCGGTATCGCGTTCGACTCGGGTTCGTCGCCGCGGCGCTCGCATTCTGGCTTGCTCGCCCGACGGCTCGGAGCTTGGCGGTGGGCGCCGCGGTTGCGGTCGTCGGCGAGGGTTTGCGGATCTGGGCCGCCGGGCACCTCGAAAAGGGAAGCGAGGTCACTGCGTCTGGACCGTACCGGCTGACGCGTCACCCGCTGTATGTCGGCTCGGCGCTGATCGCGCTCGGGTTTGCGATTGCGTCCGCACGTCCGGCCGTGGCGGTCCTGGTCGCGCTGTATCTGGCCCTGACATACGGCGCGGCTATCCGCAGCGAGGAAAGTCACCTGACTGAGAAGTTCGGTGCCGCGTATCCGGAGTACAGTCAAGGCCGCGCGCCCGACGCGGATCGTCGCTTCAGCCTGCGGCGCGTAGTCAGGAATCGCGAGCATCGTGCAATCGCCGGGCTGCTCCTCGTGCTTGCGCTGCTCGTGTGGAAGGTTCTATAATCCGATGTTTGGGGTGAGCGGTCGGCGCGTGCGGAGGGCGGTTAGCTCAGTGGTAGAGCACCGGCTTTACACGCCGGCTGTCGGGGGTTCGAAACCCTCACCGCCCACCAACAAGAAATGCTGAATGCTGAGTGCTGAAGTGAATTCAGCATTCACTTCGACATTCAGCATTCAGCACTCAGCATTGCAAGCGTTAAGTACAAATGGGGTCGTAGTTCAGTTGGTTAGAACGCCGGCCTGTCACGCCGGAGGCCGCGGGTTCGAGTCCCGTCGACCCCGCCAACATCTCGCTTAGTTCCAGCACGTTGGCGCCCCTCGAGTTTTTCAGTGACATGCCTACCGCGCACTGTGCCGGTAGGTGTGCCACTTTCTCGTGCCTTCCTGTCCCGCTTCCCTCGAAATAGCTCGGTTGCAATCAGGTTGACGGTCAGCGCGCGCAACTCCGGCGTCAGGTGCTGATAGCGCTCGAGCTCGCGCGAGCGGTGTCCTGTGACCTTGCGCACGATCGGGTCCGGAACTCCAAGCGTCATCAGGATCGTCGCTCCTGCGTCAGTTCGACGCCGTGATCGCGATCGAACACGGGGACTTCGACGACGGCTAGTTCCGTAGCGCCTCCATCGATCGACGCGGGACGGTCTCGATGACCTTGCCGAGCTGCCGGCCCAAATCCCTGATGAAGGCCCAGACGAGCGGCGGAATGTCCTCGCGGCGGTCGCGGAGCGGGGGAATCTGAATAGGAAACATGGTCAAGGCCCTACACCGCGCGGGAATCGAAGTGATCCTCGACGTCGTGTTCAACCACACTGCCGAGGGCGGTACGGACGGGCCGATACTCAAGCCTACGGGGAATCGACAGTTGCGCTACTCGCCTTTGAGCTCACCAGGTGTGGGTCTCTGCCGCGCTCCACGCCGGACGTGGACGACCCGAACGACGTTAGCGTTTTCATCGACTGTGAAGAACACGCGATAAACGTGCGGACTGCGACCGAAGTTGAGGACGCGAACCGGCTGGTCTGGATCGAAGCTTTCAGGCGCGATCGGGCACCGCTCGGATTCAGGTCCAGCGAGAGAATCGCTTTCTCGAGACGGTTGAACCATGCAGTGCCCTGGCTTGGCGCCCGCTCGACGACCCACAGATACAGTTCTTCGAGCTGGGCTTCGGCGCTCTTCGCGATCTCAACGCGGTATGCCATGCTTGCGCCGCAGTCGGTTGAACACCTCCCGTGCTGGCTTCGTGCGTCCGGCTTTCACGTCAGCCAGCCCCCGCTGAAGGCTCTCGATAGTCTCTACTCGCTCCAAAAGCTCCTGGTAGGCTTCCGCGTCCTGGACGACGACCTCGGCTTTCCCGTTGATCGTCAGGACCAACGGGTTGCCTGTTTTCTTGAGGCGGTCGAGAAGCTGCGACGTGTTTCGTTTGAAGTCGCTGAGGGATCGAATGTCGTTGGCGATGTCCAGCATGGGTCCTCATCAAATTTGCATCGAATTTGATGATCTCACCCGGTGAGGACCCAGTCAACCGTCGACTAGGCACTCGCCAGAGGACTGTGGCTGCTCGACGAAGCGGACGCCGTGATATCAGACCGGCAGATGCGGAACGTAGGTTCCTCATGGACCTACCGCAAGGTGGACGAAGGACAGCTTCGCGTTGCGCAGGGCAGATACGCGGAGGGCCTCGCGCTGCTGGAACCGATCATGAGGATCAGTCCGTACGGCGAAGGCAGGTTGTATCAACGCGCACACGAGAACATCGCCTTATCCAGGCGCGCGCTTGGAAACCTGAATGGCGCAATTGAAGCGCTGGAGCCCCTTGGCGCGACGAGAGCAGCCGTGGTCACTTATCGCTGGGCTGTCGACGACTGGCTGCGAACACGAGTATTGCTTGCGGAGCTGTACCAGGAAGCCGGTCGCCGAGAGGACGCGGCGCGGGTTGCGGCGGAGGTTCGCAAGCTGCTGGCGATCGCCGACAATGGCCATCCGCTTCTGGCCCGGCTGCGCCGCGTCGACCCGTAGACGCGTCCCCGAGTCCAATCGTTCGGCGACCCCTGCGTCACGGGCCCTTGGTGCCATCGGGCCGACTTCAGATATTTGACTGATACACACAAATTTGTCAATCTTACACATCGGAAACTGATGCGGACGAACATCGAGATCGACGATCGGCTGATGCGGCAGGCCATGCGCAGCAGCGGAGCGCGGACCAAGCGCGCGGCTGTCGAAGAAGGGTTGCGCCTCTTGATTCGGACTCGAGGCCAGAAGAGCATTCGCCGCCTGCGAGGGAAGGTCGCCTGGGAAGGCGATCTCGAAACATCGCGCCAGGGACGGGTCGCAGAGTAGCGACGTGGTGATCGTCGACACCACTGTCTGGGTCGACTACTTCCGGGGCGTCTCGAATCCGGAGACAGATTGGGTTCACGCGGAACTGGAGCGTCAACGCCTTGGCCTCACTGACCTGATACTCTGCGAGGTTCTGCAGGGCGTTCGCGATGACGTTGCCGCCAAGGCGGTGGAGCGCCAGCTGCGAAAGCTCCAGGTGTTCGACATGTGTGGCGCCGAACTGGCGCGTGACGCTGCGCGTAATTATCGGACGCTTCGCAGCCGCGGTCACACCATGCGCAAGACGATCGACTGCCTGATCGCAACGTTCTGTATCCGCGAGCAGTATTCGCTGATTCATTGCGACAAGGACTACGATCCGTTCGAGAAGTTCCTCGAGCTCTCCGTCATTCATCCCTGAAACTCTCGCCGGTTCTGCCCATCAATCCATAGCTATACCGCTGCCGCCGATTCGACTACTACCTGCTTGTCCCAACTCGTACGCTGCTCGAACCGGCGAAGCTGTGAATCGAACCCTGCGGTCGTCGCGATGAGCGACTGACCATCCTCGGACACGGCGTAAGTTCCCTGTCCGGCGATCGAGCCATCTTCACGCCGGCAGTCGGTGTGAAGCGTGCGCTCGTCGGGACGCGTGGAAGTGACCGCGAGGCCCGGAAAGTCGGGAAGCGGGCGCGGTTGACCGTCGGGGACGAGCGTCTGCGGTTTCTCCGCGACCTTCTGGCCCTTCTCGCCAATCCCTTCCGCGGTGATGAAATACCGTCCCTGATCGTCGCGCTCGATGACCAGGGTTGCCGCCTGTGGGCGATGATTCGCGTCAAACTGCGATCGCGACGGGTTGAGTCTCCAGGTTCCGACGAGTGGATCATGCTGTGTTGATTTCACGGTGTCACCTCCGCGATCAGGTATACGCCCCCCCTCGCGTGTGGTCCCGAAGGTTTTGCTAAGATTCGCCTAAAGTCGGTGGCGATCCACGAGACGTACGCATTCGGCCGGTTCACCCTCGAAGTCGGGGAGCGCCGTCTAGCCCAAAGTGGTGAGGCCGTCGCTCTTGCCCCCAAGGCACTCGACCTGCTCGTGGCGTTGGTGCGGCGAGCCGGCCGGCTCATCAGTAAGCAGGAGCTCCTCGACAGCATCTGGCCGGAGTCATTCGTCGAAGAGGGCATTCTCACTGTTCATGTGTCGGCGCTGCGCAAGGCGCTCGGTGATACGAGCCGTCCGCCGCGATACATCGAGACGGTGGCTCGATCCGGCTATCGTTTCATTGCCACCATGGCCCCGGTGACCGAGCACGCGACGGACCGTCGCGTGATTCCAGGCCGCTGGTCGATCGCGGTGCTGCCGTCTCGAGCGCCTGCAGGGGGTGGGGAAGGCGCGCCGCTCATCGGACTGGCGATCACCGACTCGCTCATCGATCGCCTCGGACAGTTCCATCCAGTCGTCGTGCGCCCGACCGGGGCGGTCCATTCCTACAGAAACCATACCGACGATCCCGCGGCGGTCGGTCGAACGCTGCAGAGCGACGCGGTCGTGGACTCCTCATTCGAGCAGATGCCGGATGGCGTTCGGCTGTCGGCGCGGCTCGTTCGCTCCGAGGATGGCGCAGCGTTGTGGCAGGGAGAATTTGCGGACTCCGGTGGCACGGCCGCTGCGGCTGCAGCTGCGGACGCATTGGCGTCGCACCTGGGAGCCAAGCCGCACGAGGCGGCAGAACACGTTTCTAACAAGGGGGTCTTTGGGTCGGGCGCGGCGCGGACACGTCCAGTCGTATACGAACTGTGCGGCCGCGGCCGGGCGCATCTCCTGTCCGCGTCGATGGTCGAGGTGCCCAAGGCGGTCGAGGCATATCAAGCCGCGGTCGCATTGGATCCGTCGTATCCGCCTGCCCATGCAGGATTGGCGCTCGCGCATTGCGCTCGAGCGGTGATGCGCGTGGCGCCTCTGCTCGAGGCGTATCGCGACGCGAGGACTGCCGCGCTGCGCGCCCTGGCCGTGGACGACCGATCGGCCGACGCCCAGGTGGCTCTCGGCAACGTCCTGATCTTTGCTGAGTGGGACTGGCCGGGCGGTGAGCGGTGTCTCCGGCGTGCGCTCGAGATCAACCCGAATCACCTCCAGGGTCAATTGATTTATGGTCGGCTGCTCGATGCGCTCGGGCGGCCCAGGGAAGCGCTCGAGATGAAGCTCCGGGCGTTCGAATGCGACCCGCTGTCGCCGCTCGTGCACGTGCAGATCGCGTTGTGCTACTGGAATCAACGTCGCTATGACGATGCCATTGAATGGGCGAACAAGGCCTTGGCACTCGATCCGAAACACCTCCTCGCCCGGGAGTTTCTGGCGGGCGCGTACCTGAAGAAGGACGACATCCCTCGATACTTGGCGGAGACGACCGAGCACGCCGCGTGTGCCGGTGTCGCCCCAGAGGCTCTCGAGCCGCTGCTGAAGGCCTATGCTGCCGGCGGGCGGGTCGGGGCTGTTCACAGGCTCCAGCAATTGTCGAGTAACCTGAACGTGCCTGCGGCAGCGGTGGCGCTGTTTGCAGGGATGGCCGGCGAGCTCGATACGGCATTTGGCCTGCTCGATCGGGCCATTCTCGACCGGGATCCTATACTCATGGAACTTGCGGTCGGGCCGCAGTGGGACAGCCTGCGCGGCGATCCGCGATTCGAGCAATGCGTGGCGCGAATGGGTCTGCGCGTTCCAACCGTGTGATGGCTGGTTTGACGTCATTCGGCTGTACTCCGAGACTCGATCGGTAGAGAACGTGAGACCGTCCATCGTTCACTTCGTGAGCCTGTTTGCGACACTGCTGGCGATCATCAATCCCCTCGAGGCTATTCCCGTCTTCCTGAATCTCTTGGAGGGGAAGAGCCGGGACGTGCACCGCAGCGTCGCCCGAACGTCGTGTCTCTACGCCCTGGGACTGATGTTGTTCTTCCTGCTGTTCGGAACGCTCCTGCTCCACGTCTTTGGTGTCTCCCTCAGCATGATCCGGGTCGTCGGCGGGATTATCCTGACGCGCATTGGCTTTCAGTTATTCAACCCGTCGCCGTCTGGCAGCATCGTCCCTGCCAACGGCAGCGGAAGGGCCGACGGAATGGACATCGCTTTTATCCCGATGGCGATGCCGATCATGTTCGGTCCCGGGGGGATCGCGACCGTCATCGGCATGGCCTCGACGATGCACTTAACGCGAGGAGAGCTGGAGACCTACGCCGCCAGTATTTTGGCGATCGTGGCGACAATGGCGGCGACTTATCTGTCCCTGGCCTCCGCCGAGCCCATATTGAAAAGGATGGGGCCGAAAGGGATCGACGCTGCGACGCGGATCACCGGTTTCTTCGTGTCGGCCATGGGGATGGGGCTCTTTTTCAACGGGATTGTGGAATTTCTCCAGTCGTATGGCATCATGGCCGGCCCGGTCGCCGGTCAGTGATCAGGCCAGTGATCAGGGTGCGCCGCGTGCTTGTTTAGCCTTGTCGGCCGGCGTGACAGACTGCCGGCGACTGACCTACCTGCCAAAGTCCGCTCGATTCCCGGACGGACGTCCACCAAAGGTGTACGGAAGAGCCCAGACCCCACGTTAAGGATTGTGACGCAGTACGTACGGCCCGAGGAGTAGAATGGCTGAGCTCTCAAGCCTTGCCGTTCCCCGCGTTGATTGAACGCCGAGGGATCAATGCAACCAGACCGTTGGCTTCAGGTGCAAGACGTCATCGCCAATGTGCTCGACGTCGCACCCGCCGATCGGGTCGCCGTCCTCGATACCGCCTGCTCTGACGATCCGGAGCTGCGGTCCACGATCAACGGTCTGCTTCCCCCCGGGGGCGACCTCCGCCGCCTTTTCGAAGTGCCGATGGCGCCGACCCTGGCGACGCTTGTTCGCGCTGGCGATACTGCCGAACGGCCCTCCGATGTTGCACTTCTGGCGGCCGGCACCCGCATCGGGCCCTACGAGATCGTGCGACTGCTCGGCGCCGGCGGGATGGGGCAGGTCTACCTGGCCCGGGATGCCCGGCTCGAGCGGGTCGTCGCGCTGAAGCGAGTCGTCCGCGGCGTCGCGGACGACCCGGTCGCGCGCGCACGCGTCCTTCGGGAGGCTCGCGCCGCCGGTAGCCTCACCCACCCGGGCATCGCGCAGGTGTACGACGTCATCGACGACAGCGGCGCGCTCGTGATCGTCATGGAATACGTCGAAGGCGTGTCGCTTCGCGATCGCCTCGAGCAAGGTCCCTGCGGAGTGACAGAATCGATCCGGATCTGCCTGACGGTTGCCGATGCGCTCGGGCAGGCGCACGCGGCTGGCGTCGTGCACTGCGACATCAAGCCTGCGAACATTCAGCTGCTGCCATCGGGCGCCGTCAAGATTCTGGATTTTGGGATCGCGCGGCGCTTCGCGGCGCGGCCGTCGCAGACGACCGAGGCACAGGGCGGCGTGGCGGGCACGCCAGGGTATATGTCGCCGGAGCAGGCACTCGGCCGGACGCTGGATCAGCGCAGCGATCTCTTCTCCCTCGGGGTCGTCCTCTTCGAGATGCTGGCCGGCAAGCGCGCATTCGATGTCGGTGGCGGTCCCCGATGGTTCGATGCCGTCTACGCGCTGCTGGGAAACACGCCGGACTATTCCCGGCTGGGTCCGAACGCACCGGCTGCTCTGCGCGAGGTGATCACTCGCGTGCTTCAGTGGGACCCCGCGGCGCGCTTTCAGGATGCGGGCGAGTTCCAACAGGCGCTGACCGAAGTGCTCCACGAGGTCGAACCGACGCCTGTCCCGGTTCCGGCTCCGCCACAGCTACCTCGCCCCAGCCGTCGTGCCCTGATTGGCGTGGCGGTCGCACTTCTCGCCGTCGTTGGACTCGGAGGAGCGGCCTGGCGTTTGGGTTGGGCGAAGGATCCCCTGATCATCGATCCGAGGGCCAAGCAGTGGTTCGACGACGGCGTCAGCGCGCTTCAGGAGGGCGCATACCTGCAGGCGTCTCGCGCCTTCGACCGAGCGCTCCAGATCGATCCCGGTGACGCGATGTCCTGGGCGCGCCTTGGCGAAGCGCAGCTCGAACTCGATCAAGAACGCCGCGCGCAACAGTCGGTTCTCCACGCCTCGTCGCTCGTGCCAGACCGGTCGCGCCTTCCCGACGATCAGCGGCTCTTCCTGGAAGCGGCCATGGGGATGGCGCGTCGCGACAATCCAGCCGCGCTGCGCGCGTACTCGACGCTCGCGAGCCGGAACCTGAAGTCCGCGCCTGTGCTGGTCGATCTTGGCCGCGTGCACGAAGCGATGGGCGCAGTCCCCAAGGCGCTCGAGAGTTACCAACAGGCGGGACAACTCGATGCCGAAAATCCCGCGCCGTTTCTGCGGATGGGGATCCTCTACGGTCGGGCGGGTGATACGGCAGCGTCGGAAGTCGCCTTCAAGCGTGCCGAGGAGCTTTATTTGGCGCGCGGCCGCGTCGAAGGCGTCGCGTCGGTCTCGCTGGAGCGAGGCGTGATGCTCGATCGCGCTGACCGCTCTGCTGAGGCCGTTGTGGCGCTGCAGCGAGCCCTGCAACTCGCCACGTCTGTGGAAAGTTCGTATCTGCGGGCGGCGGCACTGTTCAAGTTGAGCAGTGTGGCCGGCTATGCGGGCCGCGTTGAGGAGGCGGAGAGCCACGCGCGCGAGGCGCTCCGGCTCGGTGAAGAGTTTGACGGGCTGAAGGCCTTCGGGCTCGTCGATCTTGGCAATGCGTTCCTCTATCGAAAGCAACTCAAGACGGCCGAGCAGCATTTTCGGCAAGCCCTCGACATCTCTGTTCGCGCCGGGGCAAGCCGGTCCGAAGCACGCGCCAACCTCGCGCTGGGCGCCCTGCTGGTGCGGGTTGGCTCGGTGACGGACGCCATGGCCCAGGCGAAGTCAGCATTCGACTACTACGACCGAACGGGCTTTATCGTCCAGCGATCACGGGCACTGACTGTTCTCGCACAGGCTCAAGAGCGCACGGGCGATCTGGCTGGAGCCCAGACGAGCTACGAAGTGCTGCTCAAAACAGCGGTCGACGGCGGCAATCAGAGTCAAATCGCCGACCAGCATGATTCCCTCAGCACGGTGCTGCTTCAGCGCGAGCAGTATGTCGCTGCGTTGCGGCATGCGGACGAGAGCCTAACGCGCTTCAGAACGCTCAAAGCACCCTACGACGTCATGCACGGAACGCTTCTGCGCGCTGACATCCTGTGGCGGCTGGGCCGGCTGGACGAGGCTGACCGTGAGCTGGATGCGATGTTCACGCCGAACTCCGGCATGAGCAAGCCGACGCCAGAGGACGAGCACGCCCGTGCATTGCGCCGTGCGCACGTGCTGTTAGCGCGCAACGAGAATCAGCGCGCCGTCGCCGTTGCCCGACGTGCGCTCGCCGCCTTGCCCGCGGACGTGCCAGATGGAACGCGTGGCGGACTCGAACGGACGCTCACGCTCGCGCTGGCTCGAAGTGGCCGCGCGGCTGAGGCCCTGTCGCGTCTTGACGCTGCGAAGGGCGCGGGCGGCGAATCGACCGATCCGATACCAATCTCGCGAACGGCGCTCTCGAGAAATGAAGTGCTGTTCCGCCTTCGGCGCTACGAGGAGGCACTCTCGGCCGCGGGCCCACTGGCCGAAAAGTTTGCCGCCGCCGGACTGCACGAATCCGCGTGGATGGCCGCGCGGCTGGCGGCGCAGGCGGCGACCGGCCTCGGCCAAGCCGCGGTGGCGTCGCGCTGGCAGGCGGTGGCAGATGAGCAGCGCACCCGCTTCATCGCGCAGTTCGACCCGAACGCGTTGCGTCTGTACGAGTCGCGAGCGGACGTGAAATTGCGATTGTAGTTGGCGTTCGAGCTCTGATCCCCCGGCAACGTCAGTCAAGGCAGGAGTGAATGGTCATGTCGATCCGCAATCGTGTGATGTTGGCAACCCTGGGGCTGGCGGTCGTCGGCTTTGTCGTGAGGTTGGGTGCAGCTCAGGACAAGATTCTGATCGTCAGAGACGGCTCGGTCGAGGTCTACTCAATCAACTCGAGCTTCGAGGAAAAGCAGGCAGATGGGCGGCAGAAGTGGACTAAGAAGGCCGACCGAGTACAAGTGTTCGAAGATGACGGTTCGGCTGAGGCGTGCACGACCAAGCTGAACGAGCCAGTGAAGTTCGTGAAGGTCGAACTGAAGATCATGGATCAGGACAATAACCTACCCGTACTCATCGTCGGCGAAAACGACGGGTTCATCCTGAAGAAGCTGAAATTCCATATGCCTGATCAATGGCGCTTCGTGTTCAGGCAGTACAAACACAGGCTGGTCTTCGGGTCCCAGGCTCAGAACCAGGAGCGCAAGGTCAAACTGCAGCAGGTAGCTATCACCACGGAACAGGGCGCGACGCCAACGAACTATCCGGCCAATGCGTCGACACGCTATCTCTGTGTTCGGTTTACCGACGACTAGACCGTCACCCTCACTCATCCATCTCGGCGCCGTGGCCACGCCACGGCGCCGAGTGGGGCTCTGACGCATCCAACCGATCGGCCCGGCGTCGCAGCGCGAGGAAAACAGGCTACCATCTGCCCCCATGTCAGGGTTCCTCATCGCGCTGGCCATCGGGGTCGCGCTCTTCCTCATCCTGTCGCGGGTGCGCGATCGCAGCGCTCGGCAGCACCAGCCAGCGACGGCGAATCAGGATCGGATCGAGCACAAGCTCACCGGAAGCACGTGGGCGACGCTCGAGGAGTCGCTGGTGGCCGGCATGCACCAGCAGGACTTCTGGAACCGGCCGGAGCGATTCGATGTGCTGGAGCGCTATGCGCTGATCGATCGAGTCAAGGCTGCCGTGGGTACGGCACGTGGCCTCGAAGCGCGCCTGAGCCGATCGGCCGGGCGAGGCGGGCGGTACTCACGCGACCTCGTGTCGCGCCTCGCTTCGCAGATCTATCTGATTCAGCACGGTGTCGACGATGTGCTGACTCATTCGCCAGTCGAGATCGTGCTGACCGTTCAACCGGCCCTCGATGCGGATCCCGATCACGTGGCGAGCGCTCGATGGTGCGAGCGCGTGCTCGAGATGTACCGCCGCTGGGTGTCCCGGCGGCACATGCAGTGGGACGATCTACCCAGGCCGGCGCCGCAGGTCCCGGCACTCGTAGTGGTCTCCGGGTTTGGCGCGGCGCGGATCCTCGGCCGCGATGCCGGCTTGCACCTCCTGGAGTACGAGGACGCGCGAGAGGAGGCCGCGCGTGCGGTGGCGCGCGTCAAGATCGCGCCGACACCCTCGACGCTGCCCGATGCACCGGCCCAACGATTCTCCGCGCTTACCGCCGAACTCGACCGAGCTCCGGCGGTGCCCTCCGTCGTCCGGCGTTACAAATTGGGTGCCTCGCCGCTCATCCGCGACGTCCATGGATGGCGTACCGGACGTCAGGACCTGGTACTCGACGGCGATTTCGATCTGCTTGGAGAGGTGCTGGGAGCCGCGAAGTGATCCAGCCAGATTGGTTCTGGAAAGGGCCTATCTGTATGCTCCTTCCGCCGACGCGCTCGATTGGCAGCGCTGTCTAATCGCTTGACAGGACGGAGTTTGTCCTCCATAGTGGATGACAGATTGTCGGCAAGCTCCGCTCAGTCTTCAGACCCCTGAACTAAGTCAGGTCATCTGGTCGCTCTCCTTAGGCCAACCCGTGGTGAGCACCCTGTTCATTGCATTCGACCGCATCGTCCTCTCTACTGCCTGGTTCATCACCGTCGGGCTGGTAGGACTGCAGTGGTCCCCGCCGTCGGCTGCCATGAGCGTGCTGCTGCTGATGGCGGCGCTCATCGGTCCGGCCGCGATGCTCGTCCTTTGGAAGGACCAACCCCGGCGCACCGTCGCCCACGTCGTGCCGCACATTGACGTAACGCGACCAGCGCCGGCGATAATCACAGAGAACCGCCATGAATGAGACATCCGCGCCACCTGCCATCATCGTCCCCGCTCATTGTCCGAAGTGCCGTTCGCGCGAGGTCACCACTGCGAGCAAGGTGGTCAGCGCGGAGAGCTACTGGCGTTGCGGGGGGTGTGGGGAAGTCTGGAATGCCGGACGGCGTCGCGAGGCCAGCGGTTACGTGCCCGTTCGGTCGGGCTGGCGCTGACCCGGACGTCACGATCCAGCATTCCCGCCTTCATACATCACCGAGTCGCAACCCCAGAGGTCCACGTTTCTCCCAAGGGACGCCAGCGCTGACTGGCAGGAAGCTCC
The DNA here is from genome assembly GCA_963773005.1 of uncultured Acidobacteriota bacterium. Taxonomy (GTDB): domain Bacteria; phylum Acidobacteriota; class Vicinamibacteria; order Vicinamibacterales; family 2-12-FULL-66-21; genus DATBJJ01. Next base: position 449,846 of record CAVYZR010000001.1, on the reverse strand, counting down.
TTGGTTCCCTCGCGACCACCGCCAGCGTCAAGGGCCGCACCGATGCAACTTGGCGCGTCCTTCCGTGTTTTGATACCGTGCGCTCGGGATCCGCCCGCACAGACGCTCCCGACGCCCACGGAGGTTGAATCATGAGATCGCCGGCCCGCCTGGTCCTGTTGCTGGCCCTGGCTTGTTGCGCCTTCAGCACGCGCGCGTCGGCGCAGACGGCGTCGAGCGCCGCCTGCGCCTCTCTGGCCGAACAGAAGCTGCCCAACACGACGATTACCGCCGCCGAGCCCGTGACGACCGGCACGTTCACGCCTACCGGCTCGACCAATCCGATTGCGAACCTGCCGGCATTCTGCCGCGTCGCGGGCGTGATTGCGCCGACCAGCGACTCGCAGATTCTCTTCGAGGTCTGGCTGCCGCTCGAGAAGTGGAACGGCAAGTTCGCCGGCGTCGGCAACGGCGGGTGGGCCGGATTGGTCTCGTTCCCCCAGCTTGCGGACCAGCTGAGGCGCGGCTACGCCGCTGCCTCGACCAACACCGGCCATGAGGCCGCAGGTGGCACGAACGCGGCCCGGTTCGCGTTCGAGAAACCCGAGCGGCTGATTGATTTCGCGTATCGCTCCCACCACGAGACCGCGCTCAAGGCGAAGGCGATCACGGAGGCGTTCTACGCCAAAGCTCCGGAACGCTCGTACTTCATCGGCTGCTCGTCGGGAGGCTACGAGGGGCTGATGGAAGCGCAGCGGTTCCCTGACGACTACGACGGCATCGTTGCCGGCATGCCGGCAAACAACTGGACACGGCTGATGGCAGGAGACTTCGACGCCACGTTGGCCGTTTTCAAAGGCGGCGTCAACAACCTTCCGACGACAGCGCTGGGACTCCTGCATCGAAGCGCGCTCGCCGCCTGCGACAGCAAAGACGGCGTCGTCGACGGCGTGCTCGATGACCCGCGTCAATGCGCGTTCGATCCGGCAACCTTGTCCTGCACGGCTGGTCAGTCGATGGACACCTGCCTCTCAGCTGCCCAAGTCGACGCCGCCAAGCGTGTATATGGCGGCCTCAAGGATCCGACGACCGGCACGCAACTCTATCCGGGTCTCGTGCCGGGCAGCGAGCAGTTCTGGCCGAATCGCGATATTGCGAATCCATTCCCGATACCGATCGCGCACTACAAGTGGCTCGTGTTTGCCGATCCGAATTGGGACTGGACGTCGTTCGACTTCAGCGACCCCGCTGACTATCAGGCGCACCAGAAGGCCGAAGCGAAGTATGCGCCGATCCTGAACGCGACCGATCCGAACCTCAAAGCGTTCCGGCAGCGCGGCGGCAAGCTGCTGCAATATCACGGTTGGAACGACCAGCTGATCACGCCGCTCAACAGCATCAACTACTACGAGAGCGTGCTGTCGTTTTTCGGCAGTAGTCAGGAGCGAGAGAAGACGCTGCAAGACGTGCAGACCTTCTACCGTTTGTTCATGGCTCCTGGCATGGCGCATTGCGGTGGCGGGGCCGGCCCGAACACGTTCGACATGCAGACAGCGCTCGAGCAATGGGTGGAGCGTGGCGCCGCGCCGGAGCGCATCGTGGCGACGCGCGGTGTCAACGGCGTAATCGACCGGCTGCGACCACTCTGTTCGTATCCCCAGGTCGCGGTCTACAAGGGACAGGGGGACACCAACGACGCGGCGAACTTCGAGTGCCGGGTCCCGCCACCGCCTCGGGTACGCTGACTCGCTGTAACGTTTGCAGCCCTGCTGCTTCATACATCACCGAGCCGCAACCAGGAGGTCGCATATGGCACGGTCTATGTTTCGAATCAGTCTGGCGCTGTTCTTCGCCGCCCTGTTCGCTCTGCGGGTGGATGCCCAGCAGCTTGTCCAGGGCACCACACCCACGGGTGCGTTGTACGCCTTTGCCGTTCCCGACGACTGGAACGGCGATCTCATCATCTACGGTCACGGCATTGTCGATCCGGCAGCGCCGATTGCCCTGCCGACCACCCAGGACGGGTTCACCGTTCTCAAGGAAGCGCTCCTCGAGCGCGGATTCGCAGTTGCGTACTCCAGCTACTCGGAGAACGGCTACGCGCTGAAGGACGCATTCCATCGGCTGCACGAGCTTCCGGCGCTCTTCAAGGATCGAGTCCATCGTCGGCCGGATCGCGTCTACCTGGTGGGCCACTCGCTCGGCGCAGTCGCAGTGCAGATGCTGGCCGAGCGGCATCCGGCCAAATACAACGGCGCGTTGGCGATGTGCGGCTTCGTCAGCGGGGGAGTGCCAGAAGTGCAATACCTTGGCGACGTTCGGGTACTCTTCGACGCGTACTTCCCCGGCGTGCTGCCCGGAAACGTGCTGGAGGTGCCAACTCCGCCAGTGCTCTTTCAGCCGCCCGAGGCCCTGTTCATGGGGGTGCTGAGTGCCCTGCAGCAGGGGCTCGTCACGCCGGGCACGCCAACGCTCGCGTTTGCCGCCGCCGCAAAGCTCCCATTCCTCTCCGTGCAGGAGCTCATCGCCGCCGCGATGAACGCAATCGGGTTCAATCTCCGCTTTACGGCTGATCTGCTTGCCCGCACCAACGGGAAATCCTTCTACGACAACCTCGACACGATCTACCCGCCTGCCGTTGACGCTATCGTCGGGCGATTCACCGCCGAGCGTCGCGGCCTGAACTACCTCGACCGCTTCTACTCGCCATCAGGAGATATTTCGTTTCCAGTGATGACGGTTCACAGCACCCGCGATCCGGTCGTGCCGCTGTTCCATGAAACGGGTTATGCGGCGCTCGCGCCAGACGCGTGGCTGGTTCAGCGCACCGTCAACAGCTTCGGTCACTGCAACATTAATCAACAGGAAGTACTGACGGCGTTCGACGACCTGGTTCGGTGGGTGAAGTACGGCGAGCGGCCTGCTGGCGGGGACGCCACGATCCGCTGACCAATCTCGAGCCACGGATAACACGGATGACACGGATGACACGGATCGGGTTTGTGAGAAAGCTTCAGCCACGGATTACACGGACAACACGGATGGGTCTGAGGTAGCTGTTCCGTGTGTTCCGTGTGATCCGCGGCTAGAGTGTGATCCGCGGCTAGAGACGCAACAACCTCCTCGCGTTCCCATACAGAAGCTTCCGCTCAATCGCCCGGCTGGCTGACAGCCGTCGAACGACGCCGATCGTTTGCGCCCCCTGGCACTTCGGCCCGGCGCCCTCCTGGTCGCTGCAGTCGCTGCCAAAGAGCAGTTTGTCTTGATGGCGGGTCAGGAAGTCGCGCGTGAACGCCTCGTCCCGGGTCAGCGCATTCAGCCCTGAGCCAGCAGAGAGATCGCCGTACATGTTCGCGTAGTCGGTCAAATAGCGATCAGTCATGCCGCCTGGCGTGACCAAACCCTTTGGATAGAGCACCGACTGGTCGCCGTGGTTTTTGTCGATGTTCGCCCACCAGGTTTGCGCGTGGCCGAGGAAGTTCACTTTCGGGAACTTGTCGAGCATTCGGTGGAACCGCTCGAACCCGTAGTTGTACATCTCGAATTGCCAGTGCATCAGCACCGGAACGTCGTGGGCGCGCGCGACCTCGTAGATCCGCTGCATCTCCGGGGCGTCGCATTCCACCCCGAACTTCTGTTCGGCGATGACGACGGCGCCACGCTTCAGATAGCGTTCGATCTCTCGGATCGAGTCGGGGACATCCGGGACCTCGTTGGCGCCGAAGCGGAATGTTTTCGCATGCGCTCGTGCGAAGCGATGGCAGGCTTCGTTACCGAGGGCCTGCGCCTGAAGCCCGTTTGCCACGCCGGCATGAGTGGAGGCGCGATTCACAGCCCGGCCGGCCGGAAGAAGAACGGTTGTCGTGACGCCCAAGGCGCGCTGATGGGTCAGCAGGACGTCATTGGGGCGGCCGCTGTATCCGAGGTGCTGATGGATGTCGATGATCGCATCGGACTCAGCGGCCACCGGCGCGGTTTGGTCCTTGGCGGCAGCACGCGCCGGTCGTCGGCCGGTCGCGGCCCATCCGATCAAGCCGGCGAGGACCTCGCGACGGGATAGAATGGGCGCCTCGTTCATTGGCAGCATTGGCGGCACGGTAGGTATTCTGCACGATCAGCAGCCTCGTACATGTTGCGAGCCAAGTTCAGCGTCGCCCTCCTGATGGTGACCATGGCCGTCACCGGCCACGGCTATCAACAAAGTTCGTCCCCCAATCGTGCCTGGCCCCCCGACCTCCAGAAGCCCTCCGGTGGCTCCAAACCGTTGTCACCGCAGGACGCGCTGAAGACCTTCTACATGCCTCCTGGTTACCGGATGGAGCTCGTCGCGAGCGAACCGTTGATTCAGGAGCCGGTCGCGATCGACTGGGATGTCGACGGCCGGCTCTGGGTGGTCGAGATGCCCGGCTTCATGGCCAACATCACCGGCTCGAACGAGCTCGATCCGATCGGCCGCGTCGTCGTCCTCGAAGACACCGACGGTGACGGCCGCATGGACCGTCGAACGGTGTTCGCGGAGGGCCTGGTTCTGGCACGGTCGATCAAGATTCTCGATCGCGGCGTCCTGGTTGCGGAGCCGCCGAACGTCTGGCTGATGCGCGACTCCGATGGCGACTTGCGCATGGATACCAAGGAGCTTGTCACCAGCCAGTACGGGCGCCGCGATGGCGACCCGCAGAACAATGCGAACGGCTTCCACTGGGCGCTCGACAATCAGATGTACACCGCCGGTCAGTCAGACGTGCAGCTTCGTCTGAAAAACGGCGCTTTCGAAGTGCGTCGGACGTTGCAACGCGGCGAATGGGGCGTCACCGAAGACGATGCGGGGCACGTGTATCGCAATACGAACGAATCAGCGCTGCATGTCGATCTCGTCCCGACCGCCTACTTCGCGCGCAACCCGAATCTCCTGCGCACGCGCGGCAGCTACGAACGGCTGCGCGCCGAAGCCAACAGCGCCGGCGGCGATGCACTGAACGTCATCTGGCCGGTGCGACCGAATCCGGGAACCAATCGCGCCTATCAGACCGGCATCGATCGCGCTGACGGTTCGCTCGAAAGGTTTACCTCCGTGTGCGCGCCGCTCGTCTATCGTGGCGATCGGCTGCCTCCCGATCTGTACGGGAATGTCTTCGTCGCCGAGCCTGCCGCCAACCTCGTCAGCCGTATCGTCGTGTCCGATGACGGCGCGACGATACGCGCGCGCAAGGCGTACGAACGCGGCGAATTCCTCGCATCGAGCGACGAGCGTTTCCGGCCGGTCTTTCTTGCGAATGCTCCCGACGGCACGCTCTACGTCGTCGACATGTATCGCGGGATTATCGAGCACCGGTTATCCCTGACGGTCTATCTGCGTGACTACATCCTCCGGCGAAAGCTCGACCAGTCGACCGGGTTTGGCCGCATCTACCGGGTCGTGCACGAGACGACCCGGCGCGATACGGTTTCGCAGCGAGACGGGAAGTCGTCGGACGCGCAGCTGGTCGAGACCCTCTCGCATCCGAACGGCTGGTGGCGCGACACCGCGCAGCGCGTACTCATCGAGCGGAGCGCTACCGCCGGCGCGACCGTCGCTCCCTTGCTGGTGAAGTTGGCGCAGGGGGCAGAGCTGGCGCGCACGCGCGTCCGCGCGCTGTGGACGCTCGATGGGCTCGATGCGATTGAGCCGACGACCGTCATCCGCGCGCTGGATGATCCTTCCAGAGATGTGCGCGCCTCCGCAGTCCGCATCGCCGAGCGGTGGCTTGGCGAGGAGAATCATCCGGTTCAAGCGGCGGTGTTGAAACGCCTGGATGACGGCGATTGGATGGTGCGGTACCAACTGGCCGCATCGCTTGGCGCCCTCCCGCCAGCCGTGCGGGATGGCGCGGCAGTGGCCATGCTCGAGCGCCACGCGGGCGATCCGATTGCAGTCGACGCAGTACTGAGCGGGTTGCGGGGAAGCGAAGCGGTCGTCCTCGAACGGCTGATTCGTGGCGATTCCCAGCCAGCAACACCCGATCGAGAAGCTGTCGTGACGATGTTCGCCGCCACGATCGCGCGAAGCGCGCAGGACGCTCCGGTGCAGGCCCTCCTCGAGTGGATCGCCGACGCTCGCCGGGCGAGCTGGCAACGCGCGGCGCTCCTCCGAGGGGCCGAGGTTGCGTGGCTCGGCGCTCCCATCCCGGGAACTCCGGTGGGACAACGGGGCGCGGCGCCGTCTGCTTCATTGCCATGTCCGACGTGTCCGGGCGGTCGCGCTGGTCCAGGCGGCGCGTACGCGTACTCGACGCCCGAGGACTTTGTTGTGGCTTCAGGGCGCGCGGGAGCCCGCGGCAGCGCGCGTTCATTGCAGCTGCCCCGCGAACCGATCGAGCTTTTGGCGATGGCCGCTGGAGGAGATGCGCTCGGCCTGCGGGTTGCGGCGTTGCTGGATCGAGCGAACTGGCCCGGTAGGCCTGGCGCCGCCTCACCGATTGTGCCGCTGACCGTGCAGGAACAGCAGCGTTACGACGCCGGCCGCGAGATCTACAGGAACATCTGCCAGGCCTGCCATCAGCCGGATGGCCGGGGTCAGGACAAGCTCGCGCCGAGCCTCATCGAGTCACCGCTTGCGCTGGCGGCCCCAGGCATCACAGCACGCATTCTCCTGAATGGCAAAGAGGGTGCAGTCGGGCTGATGCCACCGATTGGCTCGACGCTGACCGACGACGAGCTCGCGAGCGTCCTCACTTATGTCCGTCGCGAGTGGGGTCAGACCGGCACGGCCGTCGATCCTGAAACGATCAGATCCGTGCGCGCATTGACCTCGAGCCGGACTCGGCCGTGGACGAACGATGAATTGGTGTCTCTTGCGGCAAAGGGTCGCTGAAGAGGAGTTCACCCCAGCAACCTTCACTGGGAAAGCATTTCACCGCTGAGAGCGCCGAGGGCGCAGAGAAAACCAACCGTATGGCAGGCATCGCTCGAGTAGCTCCCATCATCTCGATCTGCTTTCTGCTCGTCGTGGGGGCGCGGCACGCGCCGCAGACGGCCGGAGCACAGGTCACGCCAGCGCAAGGGTCTGGACGCGGCGCCATCCAGACGGCTTCAGGCGGTCAGGGCCCTGGGGCGGCGCCCGATGCCGGGAACCCGGCAAATGCCGACGCCGACCTCTCGCCGAAGCCGCCGGTCTTGCCGCTCTCTCCAGCCGAACAGGTGACGCGTTTCTGGTTGCCTGCGGGCTATCGGCTCGAGCCCGTCCTCGCTGACCCGATCATCGATTCGCCCGCCCAGATCACGTTCGACGGCAACGGGCGTATGTTCGTCGTCGAACTGCGGGGCTACGAGCAGACCCTGGACGGCACCGACGCCATCGCTCCGGTCGGCAGGATCTCGACGCACGAGGATCGGAACAACGACGGCACCTTTGAACACCACACGGTCTTCGTCGACAAGTTGTTGTTTCCACGCTTTGCGATGCCATTCGGCGCCAACGCAGTCCTGACCATGGAGACCAACGCCGACGAAGTGTGGAAGTACACAGATACCAACGGCGATGGCGTGGCGGACAAGAAGGAACTCTTCACGACGAACTTCGGTCGTGGCGGCCACCTCGAGTCGCAGCAGGCCGGGTTGTTCTGGGCGCTGGACAACTGGATGTACAGCACCGTCAACGCGTTTCGCATTCGCTGGACGCCGACTGGCATTCTCCGCGAGGCCACGGGGCCGAACGGCGCACAGTGGAGCGTCACTCAAGATGACGACGGCAAGGCGTGGTTCCAGCATGGCGCGAGCGGCATGCCGGCCTACTTCCAGTTTCCGGTTCACTATGGCAACTTCGCGCCGCCGGCGTCCGAGCAGTTCGAGTCGAACCTCAACATCACGTGGGGCGCGCCGATCCTCATCGGCGACATTCAGGCCGGGCTGCCTGGGACGCGGATGCCGGACGGCTCGTTGATTTACGCGACGGCGTCGGCCGGCAATGAGATCTACCGAGGAGATCGACTGCCCAAGGATCTGCTCGGCGACTACCTCTACGGTGAAACCGTGGCCCGCATTGTTCGCCGGCTGCGACCCGTCAAAACCGAGGGGCTCACGACCCTGCGGAACGTCTACCCACGTTCCGAATTCATTCGGTCGCTCGATCCGCTCTTTAGGCCCGTCGACATTGCCGCCGCGCCTGACGGCGTGCTCTACATCGCGGATATGTACCGCGGCATCATCGAAGGCGCGCCGTGGGCGATGAAGGGCACGTACCTGCGGCAGAAGATCGAGCAGTACCAACTGGACAAAATCCTCGGCCACGGCCGCGTCTGGCGCCTGACCTACGACGGCATCGCGCGCGATCAGACAAAGCCGCGGATGCTCAACGAAACGGCGGCGCAACTGGTTGCGCACCTGGCCCACCCCAACGGCTGGTGGCGCGACACGGCGCAGCAGCTGCTGGTCCTCAAACAGGATCGTTCGGTCGTCCCGGCCCTGCAACGCATGGCTCGCGCGCACGAGCGGCTGCTGGCCCGCTTCCATGCGCTCTGGACCCTCGAAGGTTTGGGCGCCCTCGACGCAGAACTCACCCGCGCTGCGCTGCGGGACCAGGACCCAAGGATGCGGATCCAGGCGATCCGCGCCAGCGAGTCGCTCTACAAGGCTGGCGACAGGTCGTTTGCCGACGACTGGCGCGCCCTTGCCAACGACACCGACACTGACGTCGTCATTCAGGCGATGCTGACACTGAATCTGCTGACCCGCCCTCGCCAAGGCTACGGCGGGCAAGAGGTGGCCGACGTCTCCAAGACTGTCACGTCAGCCATGGCGAGCCACAAAGCGCGCGGCGTTCAGTTTGTCGGCGATCGCATTGTGAACCCGCCCGCCAGCGCAGTATCCGCTGGCCGCAGCGTTGCGCTGACGGCCGATGAGCTGAGCACAATGGAGCGAGGTGGTGCAATCTATGCGGAGCTGTGCTTTTCGTGTCACGGAGACGACGGGCGGGGGACGCCTGTTCCAGGTGGACGCGCTGGCAGTGTCATGGCGCCGTCGCTCTCAGGCTCGACCCGCGTCACGGGACATCCTGACTACGTGATCAAGCCGCTGCTGCACGGGATGTCCGGGCCGATCGAGGGCAGGACCTATCCTCAGGTCATGGCGCCGCTCGGTTCGAACCGCGACCAGTGGATCGCCGACATCGCGAGCTTCGTCCGTAACAGTTTTGGAAACGTCGCGACGTGGGTGACCGCCACCGACGTGGCCCGGGTTCGAGCCTCGACGAGTGGGCGAACGAGCCCGTGGACGCTCGCCGAACTGGAACTGTCCCTGCCCCGGCTATTGATTCCTGATGCAACGTGGTCGGCGACGGCGAGCCACAATTCCGCGCGCGCGGCCGGCGCGCTCGATTACACGCGTTGGACCAGCGACGCGCCGCAGCAGCCGGGCATGTGGATTCAGATTGCGCTGCCTGCCCCCGTGATGCTGACCGAGATTCAGTTCGATTCTCCGCCGATCGGCGGCGGGAGAGGAGCCCAGCCGACGCAAACATTCCCACGGGCCTACCGTGTCGAGGTGTCCACTGACGGGACGCCATGGAGCGCGCCGGTCGCCGAGGGTCAAGGAAGCGGCCGGACGACAGTCATTGCGTTTGCGCCGGTGCGAGCGAGCGTCGTGCGTATCACCCAAACCGCAACGGTCGAGAATGGTGCGATGTGGGCGATCGAGCGCCTGCGGCTCTACCAGGCTCCCGTCGGTCGGTGAGGCCGGGTTTCCGGCTACGGCATCTCGAACACGGTCTTCAGTGGCAACTGCAGGCCGGGAAACAATGAAGAGGTGAGGACGTCGCCATCCTCCAGCCTCAGCTCGGTCCGGTCGTACCTGCCGGCGTTCAAGCGAAAGACCTTCACCGCCTCGATCTCAGGATCGACGATCCAGTACTCGCCGACTCCCATCCGTTCGTACAGCCGGCGTTTGCTCATCTCGTCCCGGCGTCGCGTGGATGGCGACAGCACCTCGACGGCCAGGTCGGGCGGGCCCTCGGCGTTGCGTTTGCCGACGTGTGTCTTGAACCCCTCAGGCGTGAAGAAGAGGACGTCCGGTTCCACCACGTCGTGCCTGGTGAACACGACGTCGAGCGGCGCAACGAAGATCACGCCGAGACGAAGTGCGTGGACATGGGTGGCGATCAGGCGATGCAGATTGCCAACGATGATCTGATGCGGCCACGACGGCGCAGGCGTCACGAAGTGCTCCCCGTCGATGAGCTCGTGTCGCATCCCATCGTCGGGAAGCGCGAGAAGATCCTCGTAGGTCATCCTGACGCGGTCCTCGGCGCCCTGCATCGCGTGGTCCTCGCTCACGAACCGATTATAAGCCCGTGCTGCAACGAGGCGGCCAGTGGAGCGATGAGCCTGTCGGAGGCGAATCCCTGTGGTTTTCGATGGTTTGATGGTCCGTGACTCGTGTCTGGTGCACAGATTCTGCAATCGGACGGAACCCCGGGTGCTGCAGAAATTCTCAATGACCGCTTTCCGACCTTTGACATTCCGTTGACAATCGACTTGTGCCGGGCGCAGACAATAGCGTGGTGCACGGGCGCCGGGCCCACGCCGGTCGTCGAGCCGTCGCGACGCTGTTGTCGTCGCGCCGGGCGTGGCACGTCCTGGCGGCGCTCGCGCTGGTCACCGTGACGCTGGCTGTCCTCAGCATCCAGTCCGTTCGACGCGAGGCGATCGTTCGCAGGAACCTTGTCGTCGACACGCACCGCGCCGTTGCCAACTTGGTGAGCGCCAGGCTGAGCGACGCGATTGCCGAGGGGGAGCGGTCGATTGCCGGCGCCGCTCAAGCTGGCGATCGGTCGCCCGATGCGATTCTCGACGCGCTCGACGAGATCGAACGGGCGAGACCCTGGCTCGGTCCGGTGGTAGTCGTCGCTGCCCAGAAGGTTCAAGCTCCTGCGAACGAAGAGCTCGCGGGACCGTCGTTGGCAGCGGCGTCGTTCGCGTCGCTCCTGGCCGCCGCCGAACGCGAAGAGCTGATACTGCGGAATCTGGCTGCGGCAGCCGGACTTTACTCGAAGGCTGCGGCCGTGGCGCCGACGCCTGCTCGTCGACTGGAGGCGCTGAACGGGTTGGCCCGGACCGAATTCAAGGCAGGGCGGTTGGCTCGTGCCATTGCTGCCTACGACAGGATTGTCGCCTCTGCCGACAGCTTCGATCCCGTGCAAGCCAGATGGGCAGTGCTGGCGCACGACCAGCGGATCCGATGCGACCTCGAAACTGGCGACCGGACGGCCGTGGCGGGCTACGCACTCGAGCGTCTATCGGTTTCTCATCCGCCATCGCTACGTGCTCGACCGTGACCTCGCCGACTTCTACGCGCGGCGAATCACCGCAACCCTCGGTCAGACAAGGTTGGACGCTTCGCAACAGGCGTTGTGGCAGCACCTTCGCGATCGCGAGGCACAAGTGCTGAGTCTCGACGATGCGATTCCCGAAGCGGTGCGCGAGGGGCAGTCGTTGCCAGGTACAGCCATTCCCGCCGTGGCGTTGGTTCCTGTTGGTCGCTCCAGCGCGGCGAGTGGCAAGTCAACGGTCTCGGTGGCCTACTCCCTGGAGTCTGGCAGTCTGCAAACGCTCCTGGACCGAACGCTTCGCGACCGGGGTCCATGGTCGGAGCTGGCGATCGGCCTGGTCGACTCGGCCGGCCGCACGGTGTCATCGTCGTCGCATGAGCCAGTTCCGGCCGACGCTACGGCCGCGACGACCGTCGTCGCCTCGGGGCGAAACCTCCGCGTGGTCGCGTTTCCGCTGTCGGGATCGCTCGACGCGCAGGTGGCTCGCGACGTGAACCGCTACGCCGTCTGGCTGGTGCTGGTGTTCGGCACGGTCGTGGCGGCGCTCGCGCTCGCCGCACGAAGTGTCTCGCGCGAGCTGAGGTTCTCGCGCCTCCGCGCCGATTTCGTGGCGAGTGTGTCGCACGAACTGAAGACCCCGCTCTCGCTGATCCGCATGTTTGCCGAGAGCCTGCGCGAAGGTTGGGTGGCGGAGCCGCAGAAGCAGGAGTACTACGAGGTCATCACGAGGGAGAGCGAGCGGCTGACGGGCCTCATCAACAACGTCCTCGACTTCTCGCGGATCGAGTCGGGGACGCGTCAGTATCAGTTCGCCGTCGTCGATCTCCGGCGACTGGTCGTCGACCTGCTGGAGCGCTACGCATTCCATTTGCGGGCGGCCAATGTCGAACTGGCAACGGAGATGCCCGCCGAATCTGCCTGGGCGCGAGTCGACCGCGATGCCATCGAGCAGGTCATCGTGAACCTGCTCTCGAATGCCGTGAAGTACATGGGCGACCCGGCGGGACAGCCCCGCCGTGTTCGGGTGTCGCTGGACAGAAGCGCCGACCATCTTGTTCTTCGGGTGTCGGACACTGGAATGGGGATGTCCGAGGAGCATCGCCCGCACATCTTCGAGCGGTTCTATCGCGCCGACGACGAGCGGGTGCGGGGCGTGGCGGGGAGCGGCCTCGGCCTGACGCTCGTCAAGGCGCACGTCGAGGCCCACGCCGGGACGATTGCCGTGGACAGCGCGCCCGGACAGGGGAGCACGTTCGCGATCTCGCTGCCGCTCGCGACCGAAGGGGCCGACTCGTGACCGCTGGCTCAGCGCCGCCGGTCGACACGGTGCTCATCATCGAGGACGAGCCCACTCTCGCACGCGGGCTGCGCGATGCGTTCGAGCACCACGGGTTCGCCGTAGTCACGGCTGCCGACGGCGAGGCTGGCTTCGAGCTGGCGGTCACGGCGCGGCCATCGCTCGTCATCCTCGACCTGATGCTCCCGAAGAAGAACGGCATGGAGGTGTGTCGCGATCTGCGCGGCCGGAACATGCACACTCCCATAATCATGCTGACCGCGCGGTCGGAGGAGTCGGACCGCGTCGGCGGCTTCGACGCGGGCGCCGACGACTACGTGACCAAGCCGTTCAGCATTCGTGAACTGGTCGCCAGAGCCCGCGCCGTTTTGCGGCGCGGAGTGTCGCCGGCGTGTACCGGGTCGGATCGCGTTCGTATCGGAAGCGTTACGGTCGATTTCAAGGAGTACGCCGTGACCAGCGGCCGGACACGCACGGCGCTGACGCCCCTCGAGCTGTCCCTCCTGCGTCTTTTTCTGGGGCATCCCGGCGAGGTGATCACCCGGGAGCGGCTGCTCAACGAGATCTGGGGCGTCCAGGCGTTTCCGACGACGAGAACGGTCGATACGTTCATGCTGCGGCTGCGGCGGAAGATCGAGCCGGATCCAAGAACTCCCGTCCACTTTCTGACGGTCTACGGCGCGGGCTACAAGTTCGTGCCGTGAAAGCTTTCACGAAGGGTTGACATGGCATTGACAACTCAGCTTCCGTCGGGCGCTAACGTTCGCATCATCCCTGAGGGTTGACCAAATAGAGGGGGTGCGACGATGAGGGTGGCCAATCGACACGGTGCGTGGTGGCGGCGCGCGAGCGGACGTTCGCTGTTCGTGCTGGCGTGCAGTGTGGGTGTGATGTCGCTGAGTGCAGCGCGCGAGCCGCAAGGGACGAGCGCCGAGTCCGCCAAGAATCTGTTTCAACAGGCGATGCATCAGGAAGATGCCGTGGGGGATCTCGATGCGGCGATCGCGCTCTATCGACAGGTGCTCGGGGCCAAGCCGGAACGCGCGCTTGCCGCACGCGCGCAGCTGCGGATTGGTTTCTGTCTCGAGAAGTTGGGACGCCCGGAGGCGCGACAATCAATCGAGGCGGTCGTGCGTGACTACGCCGACCAAACCGCGATGGTCGCTGAAGCGCGGACGCGTCTGTCGAGTCAAACGCCCGGTCTCACGCGCCCCCAGTAGGCACCGGCCTGGACGCGATTCAGTTGTGGTCGGGCAACGACATCGAAGGTGCCGCGTCGCTTTCGCCTGACGGACGGTATCTCGTGTACTCGTCGTGGACCAAGAACGGCAACCTGCTCGTCAAGGACGTGACGACCGGCGTGGTTCGACCGATCACCCGCGATGCGGCAGTGCGTACCAAGGGCACTCCACAGCCGTGGTCGCCGAAGTTCTCGCCCGATGGCAACCGAATCGCCTACTCGTGGTTCGAAAGCGGTGCAACGTCTCATCGAATCATTGACAGGGACGGCGCAAACCTCCAAATCGTGGCCCACGGCTCGATTGGCGGCGACATGGACACCGTGTATGCGTGGTCGCCGGACGGGCGGCAGCTCGCAATAAACATCTACGCCACCGGACAGAGTCGGCTGGCGCTTCTATCAGTGGCTGATGGTTCCATCGTGCCTCTCAAGGCAACAGGGTGGCAGAAGGCCACCGTCGGCGGTTTTTCACCCGATGGCAAATACCTCGTGTACTCCTTGCCGGCTGTCGCGGACGTGCCCAATCCCGGTGTCTTCGCACTAGCCATCGATGGCAGCTCGGAGACGAAACTCGCCGACGGGATTTCCCCGGCCTGGACGCCCGACGGCCGCGCGGTGATCTTCTTCAGCGAACGCTCCGGGACAGGTGACCTTTGGATGGTGCCGGTCGCGAATGGAAAGTCCACGGGCAGCCCGACCATCCTCAGACCCAATATCGGTCGCATCAATCACGGATTCATCAAAGACGGCAGCCTGTTCTACGAGACGAGAACCGATGGACGGGACGTGCTCGTCACACGGTTCGATCCCGCTCGGCAACACGCGGATCAGCCGACGCTGCTGAGCGAAGCATTCGTCGGTTCTAACGGAGGGGGCGCATGGTCCGCGGACGGCCGGTATGTGGTCTTCGCTCGCGGCACAGAGCGCACCTCGACGAAGCTCGTCATTCGGACCGTTGCGACTGGAGGCGAGCGGGTCGTACCCACCACGCTTGGCGACGGTCTGCCGGCACAGAATCTCGGGTGCCGTTGGTTTCCCGACGGTCGCTCGGTGCTCATCCCGTCAGTGGCCAACGGCCGCCGTGGGTTCGCGAAGGTCGACACTCAGACCGGGTCCCAGCATGTGCTTTTCGACTCGCCGCTGGGCGCTCAGGGAAGATCCTTCGACCTCTCGCCCGACGGGCAGTATCTGTTCTATGTGCGGCGGATCGCGACCGCAGGAGGCCAAGCGACGTTCGACGTCATCAAGCGCGACCTCGAGACGGGGCGTGAACTGGAGTTGTACCACGCTCGAGGGACCTCGGTAGGAGTGACGGGTCTGACAGTGTCTCCGGATGGAGAACACATTGCGGTGAAAGATACCGCGACTGCCACGTTATTGCTGCTGCCGACCTCAGGTGGAACGCCACGCGAGCTGCGAAAGGGAGAGGAGGCGCCGGAGCCGTTCGCGTGGACCAGCGACGGCCGGTATCTTTTTGGCGTTCGCGACGAGAACGACCGCAAGCACCTGTGGGCCGTTCCCGTCGCCGGCGGGGCACTCGTGGCTCTGAACATCTCGGCCGACAATATTAATCACGTCTCCGTCTCGCGGGCCGATGGCAGGATTGCTGTGTCGCTGACCAGACCGCATCACGAGCTCTGGCTGGTCAGGAACCTGCTGAAACCGCACGCGACTCGATAGGCAGACAGCCGTGCGCCCACGCCATGCGCTCGTGCTGGCCACGGTGTTGTCGGCGGGCGTGGTCCTCTACGCCGGAGAACTGCGCCTGCCCCTCGGCCTCGACCTCTATCGACCCGTCCCTGAGGCGAATTCGATCACGCCGGCAAGGATTGCGCTCGGCCGGCGGTTGTTTCACGACCGCCGGCTGTCGCGCGACGGGTCCATCAGCTGCGCGACCTGCCACGATCCGCAACGTGCCTTCGCCGACAATCGGCGCGTGGCGGTCGGCGTCCGGGGGGCACGTGGACGCCGGAACGTGCCAGCGATAATCAACCGTGCCTGGGGACGGCACTTCTTCTGGGACGGCCGCACATCAACGCTCGAACAGCAGGCGCTCCATCCGATCATGAATCCGCTCGAGCTTGGCGGCACGCCGGCCGCTGCCGTCGTGCTCGCACGCTCGGTTCGCTATCGTGACGAGTTCCGGCGCGCCTTCGGCGCTGACCCCGACCTCGACGATGTCGCACGGGCGCTCGCGACTTACGTGCGGACCATCGTGTCGGGCGACTCGCCGTACGACCGTTTCGTCTCCGGCCGGCCATCGGCGCTCGACTCATCGAGCCAACGCGGCCTGACGCTTTTCCTGGGCCGCGCGGGTTGCGCCAGTTGTCACTCCGGCCCGACATTCACTGACGAAGACTTCCACAACACCGGCGTGGCGTGGCGACGTGGCTCAGGCCAAGCCCCTTCGACAGGCTCAGGGCAGGCAGGTCCGCGAGACATCGGACGCGCAGCCGTCACCGGCCTCGATGAAGATCGCGGCGCGTTCAAGACCCCAACACTGCGTGAGGTAACGCGCACTGCGCCCTACATGCACGACGGCAGCTTTGCGTCTCTCGATGAGGTGATCAAGGACTACGACCGGGGCGGGCAGAGGAGTCCAGGACTCGATTCCAGGCTGCGGCCGCTCGGCCTGACGTCGCAAGACAAACGAGACCTCGGCGCCTTTCTGGGCTCACTCACCGGGCGAGTGAGTGACGGACGGTGAGGTTGTCCAGTCGCCCTTCCCGTTCGGGCCACGCCAGACAGGAATGAGCCACCTGCTGCGGATCTACCGTTTCGCCTTCTCCCGCTCGATGAGCACGCGTCGCAGAATCTTCCCCGAGGGCGATTTCGGAATCTGATCGATCGTCTCAATGGCGCGCAGCCGTTTGGTACGGCGCGACTCGTTCCGCGACGAAGCTCGCGATTTCTTCCGACGTGACAGTGGCCTTCAGCACCACGAACGCCTTCGGTACTTCACCGCATTCCTCGTCGGCGATCGGGATGACCGCCGCGTCGGCGATCGACGGATGTGACAGCAACACCGCCTCGAGCTCTGCCGGGGCAACCTGCATGCCCTTGTATTTGATCAGCTCCTTCAGCCGGTCGACGATGAAGAAACAACTGTCATCGTCGGCAAAGCCGATGTCGCCGGTGTGCAGCCATCCCTCCGGATCGACCATGGCCGCCGTGGCCTCGGGCCGATTTAGATACCCCTTCATCACCTGCGGGCCGCGCACGCAGATTTCGCCTTCCTGGTTGGGTCCCAGTTCTGCTCCGGTCGTCACGTCGACCACTTTGGCTTCGGTGTTCGCGATTGGCGGACCGATGCCGGCCGTCTTGATGCGCTCCGTGCCAGGTACGGCCGTTCGGTCGAAGCGCGTGGCGTGGGTGACTGGCGATGTCTCGGTGAGCCCGTAGCCCTGGACGACCCGGCAGCCGAGGCGAGCGCTCGCCGCTCCAGCCACGTGCTCGGAGAGCGGGGCAGCGCCCGAGACGAGGGTGTGCAACTGACGCAGGTCGTACTTGTCGACGAGCGGGTGCTTGGCGAGGCCCAGCACGATTGGCGGAACCACATTGGCGAACGTCACCCGGTACTGCTGCATGATCTGCAGGCATTGCTCCATGTCGAAGCGCGGCAGCGTGACGATCGTTGCGCCCATGTGCAGGCCCAGGTTCATGATCACCACCATGCCGTAGATGTGAAAAAACGGCAGCACGCCCAGCATGGTGTCGTGCTCGTCGACGTTCAGCCCGCACGCCGACTGGAGGATGTTGGCCACGAGGTTGTGGTGGGTGAGCATCACGCCCTTGGGCAGGCCGGTCGTTCCGCTCGAGTACGGCAGCGCGACGACGTGAGTCCGAGGGTCGATGGCGACTGGCGGCGGAGTGCCGCCCCGAATGAACAGCGACGCAAAGGGCGTCGCGCCGTTTGTGGCACCGCTTGCCTCGGGGAACACGAATACCTCACGTACTCCGGCGTCGCGAGCCGCGTGGCTGGCTTTGTCGAGACACGCCGGGACCGTGACGAGCGCCCTCGCGCCAGCGTCCGCGAGCTGCAGGCTGAGTTCGGCCGTCGTGTAGGACGGATTGATTGTGGTGACAATCCCGCCAAGCAACGAGACGGCGTGGAACGCGACCGCGTACTCCGGCAGGTTGGGGCTATAAATCGCGAAGACATTCCCCTTGCGAAAGCCTCGCGCAGCCAGTCCGGCTGCCGTCCCGTGGACGGCCTCGACCAACCCGGTGTAGGTGAGCGTCCGGCCGGTCGGTCCGTCGATGAACGCCGGCTTGTCGCCTCGTGCCGCCGCGCGTTCCAGGAGGAACGGCGTCAGTGCCACTTCTGGAATTACGAGATCCGGCTCCGGAGAGCGGAAAATCACCGCGACATCCTATCAGGCTGACGAACATTTCGAGGCCCGAAATCGTCTCTGCCGACGTCTAACAGGAACGCACTTCAAACGCTCGTAGTGTCCGCCTTGAGGCGGACCTGCGGGAGTCCGGCTAACCAGCCTCCGCTGAAGCTACGGCGGTCCGCCGAAGCCTTTGGCGAAGGCGGAAGCCGGACACTACACCTGAGACACTCGAACGAACGCGAGGTCTCTTGGTGCCGAATGGCCAGTATAAACTTCACAGGTTCACGGCCGGCGTGACCCACGGAGGGAAGACATGAACGCGTTCCTGCAGGATCTCCGCTACGCCATCCGCACGCTGAGGAGAAGCCCGGCTTCAACGCTGGTCATCGTGGCCTCGCTCGCCATTGGCATCGGCGCCAACACAGCGATTTTCACCGTCGTCAACGCGCTTCTGCTGAAGCCCCTTCCGTATCCAGACCCGGACCGTCTGGCGATCCTCTGGCTGCGCTCCCCTGGGATCAACATTCCGCAGGATTGGCCCTCGCCCGGCCAGTACATCGACGTACAGACCGAAAACCGGTCGTTCGAGGAGATGTCGATCTCGCAGGGTCGAAGCGGGACGTTGCTCGGCTTCGATCAGCCGGAGCGTGTCGAAGCGCTGCGCACGTCGTCGAGCCTGTTTCACCTGCTGGGCGCGCGGCCGCTCTACGGCCGGCTACTCCTGCCCGAGGAGGACACGCCGGGCAAGCCGCCAGTCGTGATTCTCAGTTACGGTTTCTGGAGGCGTGTGTTCAACTCCGACCCGAACGTCATCGGCCGCAGCATCACGATGAACGGCGTCGTCGAGGGATCGGGGGAAAGCAAGAACCAGTTCACGGTCGCCGGCGTGCTCGGGCCGGACTTTCTGTTGAACGACGAGATCATGCCGACGGTCGCGAGCATCAGGCGGATGGACATCTTCCTTCCGCTGCCGCTCGGCGCCGATGCCGTGACTCGAAGGGGAGACGAGAACTACAACATCATGGCGCGCCTCAAGCCGGGCGTGACGATGGCCGACGCGCAAGCCGATGTGGGCGTCATCGCCGCCAGGATTCGCGACAAGGACAAGCGCGACCGGACGTTCACCATCAGCGTCGTTCCGCTGCTCGAGCAGGTCGTCGGCAACGTGCGTCGGGCGGTGCTGGTGCTCTTCGGATCGGTCACGCTCGTGCTGCTCATCGCCTGCGCGAATGTCGCCAACCTGCTGCTGACGCGCGCCACCAGCCGCCAGAAGGAAGTCGCGATTCGCACCGCGCTCGGCGCAGCCTGGCAGCGCCTGGTGCGTCAGCTGCTGCTCGAGAGCGTGCTGCTTGGCCTGATGGGCGGCGCGGTTGGCGTGTTGATCGCGCTGGCGGGCCTCTATGTCGTCCGGACGGTCAATCCCGGCAACATCCCACGACTCGACGTGCTGGCCATCGACCGATCGGTTCTCGCGTTCACGTTCGCCGTCTCAATCCTGACCGGTATCGTATTTGGCCTGGCGCCAGCGGTCCGCGCGGCGAGGGCCGATCTCCATACCGGGCTCAAGGCCGGAGGAAGGAATCCTCAGGGCGAGGGCGGTCTTGGCGGTTCGCGACGCCGGTTGCGCAGTCTGCTGGTTGTCTCCGAAGTGGCATTCTCGCTGATGCTGCTCACCGGCGCTGGATTGCTGATCAAGAGTTTCGTCAAGCTCCAGAGCGTGTCGCCGGGATTTACACCAGACAACGTCATTTCGATGCGGCTTGGCGCGAGCGGTCGCATCTTTCCGAAGCGCGAGGAAGCGATCGAATTTTTCCGGCAGGTCGGCGACAGGATTGCGGGGCTGCCCGGCGTCAAGGCACGGGGCGGCGTCTCGGCGCTGCCGTTCACGTCGTCAGTTGGCTGGGGGTCGATCAATGTCGAAGGCTGGACCCCTCAACCAGGCCAGGAACTACAGGTCGATCAGCGCGCGGCGACGCCGGACTACTTCCGGGCGATGGAGATTCCGCTGGTGCGGGGTCGTTTTTTTGCGGACTTCGATGCGATGCTCAACGCGCAGCCGGTTGCCATCGTCGACGAGAAGTTCGCGCAGCGGTTCTGGCCGAATGAGGACCCAATCGGCAAGCAGGTCTGGAACGATCCCAAGCGCAAACTGGCGATCGTCGGCGTCGTCGGCACGGTGAAACAATACGGACTCGACGTCGACGGACGGATCGTCGTGTATCGGCCCGCGCTCAATCTGCTGTCGTACCAGGTCGCCAGGACGTCCTCCGATCCGGCGGCCGCGGCCGCGGCCATCGTCCGTGAGATTCACGCGCTCGATCCAACGATACCGATTTTCGATGTCCGAACGATGACCGACCGCATGAGCGACTCGATGGCCCGGCAGCGGTTCGCGGCCATCATGCTGGGAGCGTTCGCGCTGTTTGCGCTGATTCTGGCTGCGGTCGGCGTGTACGGCGTGATGTCGTATCTCGTCAGTCAGGGCACGCATGACATCGGCGTGCGGATGGCCCTTGGCGCCCAACGCGGCAGTATCGTGTGGATGGTCGTGCGCCAGGCGATGGAACTGACGGGTGCCGGCATCGTTGCGGGGCTCATCGGCGCGGCGCTGCTCACCCGCGTGATGTCCACGTTGCTCTTTGGCGTCAGCGCCACCGACATCGTGACCTTCTCGGCCGTGCCGGTCATCCTGGCGACGATTGCGCTCCTCGCCAGCTATCTTCCCGCGCGTCGCGCCACGCAGGTGGACCCGGTCGTCGCGCTCCGTGACGAGTGACGCCGCAGCCCAGACACCGCGGATGGCACTGTCTTTACTAGCCACGGACGACACGGATAACACTGTTTCTTGAGATATGACAACATGACAGTTGCCACGGACAACACGGATAACACGGTCTTTTGCGCCACGGACAACACGGATAACACGGTCTTTTGGATCCGTGTTCTCCGTGTGTTCTGTGGCTTATCCGAAACTACGCGCGCCCGTAAGCGCCATCCGTGTCGTCCGTGTGATGCGTGACCCTAGTCCTCTGGTGGTTCGCCGCTCGGGGCCATTTTGACGAGCCGCGGCTCGAAACGGGCCAGCGGCTCGACGAGATCGATCTGCGCTGCCATCACCTCGTCGATGTCCTTATAGGCCATCGGGACTTCGTCCAGTCCGGCGGACAGCAGCGTGACGCCGCGTGCGCGCAGGAATCGCTGCGCGATGTCCCACGTGAACATCTCTTTTGCCTTGGTTCGGCTCATCTTGCGCCCGGCGCCATGTGACGCCGAATCGAGCGACGCCGCAACGCCCTTGCCGCGAACGACGTAGCCCGGCGTCCCCATCGATCCGGGGATGATGCCGACTACCCCTGCGCCAGCGGGCGTCGCGCCCTTTCGATGCACGATAACGTCGGCGTCGGTCCCATCCTGAAGCCGGTGCCGTTCGCGCCACGCGAAGTTATGGTGGTTTTCGATGTCGAGCAGCACCTCGACACCCAGTTCGCGCGCGATGTGCGCGTGGATGAGCGCGTGATTCGCGGCCGCATATTGTCCCATCAGCTCCATCGCGGCCCAGTACTCCTGACCCGCTTCTGACGACAGTTCCAGCCACGCCAGATGTGAGAGCGCCTTCGGCAGTTCCGGGTGCTGCTCGCGCGCGAGCCGGCTGTAGTGCTCGGCGACCTGCGCGCCGGTGCCGCGGCTGCCGGAGTGGCTCAGCAGCGCGAGGTAGTTGCCGGGCGCGAGGCCCGAGGCCGCGTCGAGCACGGTAAGCTGGCCAAACTCGACGAAATGGTTACCGCTTCCACTCGTGCCGAGTTGCTCCCAGGCGCGGTCCTTCATCCGTGCCGTCACGCTCGAGATCCGCCAGTCGGCATCCATGACGTCGTGCTGCCGGCGCATCTCAAAGGACGCACCCATTCCGAAGCGTGTCTCACGCTCGATGGCCCGGGTGAGGCGGCTCTGGTCGATTGCCAGTGTCTCGACGGGAAGGTCGAGCACCGTCAGCTTCATCCTGCAGGCGATGTCGACGCCGACCGCGTACGGGATGACTGCATCTTTCGTCGCCAGTACACCGCCGATGGGCAGCCCGTAGCCCACGTGTGCATCCGCCATGAGCGCGGCCGCGACGGCGACCGGAAGTTTGCACGCGTTCTTGAGTTGATCGACGGCGTTCGAGTCGAGGTTGTCGCCCCAGATTCGGTATGGCGCATCTCGCGCAACAAACGTCTCCTCCGCGGTGGTGCGCTCGAGCAGCAGCTGGGCGAGTCCCGCCCATCGTTGATCGTCGAGGAAGTCGGCTGGCGATGCGGCGACGCGACCGAGCTCTCCCAGAATCGCGGCCACCCCGCGCTTTTCACCCTGAGCCTTCTGCAGGATCTGCTTGGCGGCCTCGGCCGGGCGGCCGGCGGGAATGCCAATCGCGACGAGATCTCGAGTCTTCATGGGCCGGGCACTCGGAGCCTTGGACCATCGTATAGGTGAATATGGTGAAGTTTCTGATCTGGCTGGTTCTGCTCGTCGTGTGCTGGCCGCTGGCACTGCTGGCGCTCGTGGCCTATCCCGTCGTCTGGCTTCTCTTGCTTCCCTTCCGCCTCGTCGGCATCGTAGTCGATGGCGTATTCGAGTTCCTGGGTGCCGTCATCCGTCTGCCCGCGCGGGCGATTGGTGGCAGTCGATAGCCGCTCCACCCATGGTAAGTAATGGCAGACCGTTGACCACTAGTTCGATGACAAAAGGCTGCCTTTCAGCTGACTTCGTCTTCAAAAGTCGCCAACGGAAGTGTTATTCCTGCAATGAGTTGCTGAGATTCCGGCCTCTAGCCATGGAAGTCTGCCGCCGCCCAGATGCTGGCAGTTCACGCACTTAGCGGCAGCGCCTCTGCAGTAATCGCCTCGTTCCCAGTGAGGCCGTCCGATAGGCGGCATTGGCTGGCCTTGAAGTTGCCATTTGATAGCGACGACAAGGAGCAGACGAACCCATGGAAAGCAGGAAAAAGAATCTCGTGATTGCCGGCGTGGTTGCCGCCGCACTGACCCTCGCGGCGGGAACGGTTGCCGCCCAGGATTACTTCTTTCCACTGTTCGGCGCATACGTCGATCACGTGGTCCCCGGCGACTCGCCTTGCGGCGCGACGCCCATTCGCACGATCACGCCGTCGACCTATGAAGAGACGGTGATGCTGTGGTACCTCTGCGAGGATAACCGCGTCATCGCGCGCCGGTTCTTCCGTGCCGGCGGCTCCTCACAAGTTCCGCAGCCGGTCTATCTCGTGAATCCTCCTGACACGTCGTCGGCCGGAACGGGCGGTGGATCGAGCCCGGCGCCGACGAGCTGTCCTCCAGGGTTTGTCGCGGCGGTCAGCGGCGGCTGCGTGCCCCCGGATCATCCGCTCGCAACCGGTCGATAACGTTCCTGGCGGGGAGCTTGCCCTCCCCGCCAGCTTCTGCGCTCCTCCCCCGGAGCAAACGGCGTAACGCCCGGCATCCATCAGGATGTCGGGCGTTTTCTTTTGCAGTACGCTGTGGCCGACCATGAACCTATCTCATAAACCACGACCAGCTGAACGCGCCGACGGCCATGATTCGCGATGAACACGATGACCCGATGAACACGAAGGAATCTCAACGGTTCCATCGTGGACATCGTGTCATCGTGCGCATCGTGTTGTAACGTGGCGTCGTGACAGCATTGTATGAGACGGCTTCGTACGAGAAGGCCCAGGAGGTTTCGTGACTGAACGGATCGGGTTCATCGGACTTGGCGTAATGGGGAGGCCCATGGCGCGGAATCTTCTCGCGCGCGGCTTCAGTGTCGTCGTGCACAGCCGCAGCCGCGGCCCGGTCGACGAGCTGGTCGCGGCCGGAGCGCAGGCCGCAACGACGCCTGCCGAAGTCGCGAGACAGTCGGCCATGGTCGTGACGATGGTGCCGGACTCGCCGGATGTGGAAGCCGTGCTCGAGGGTGCCGACGGAGTGTTCACTGCGCTTGCGCAGGGCAGCCTGATCATCGACTGCAGCACGATCGCGCCGGCAGTGGCTCGCCGGCTGGCGGCTCGCGCAGCTGAACTCGGGTCGGCGATGATCGACGCGCCGGTCAGCGGCGGCGAGGTTGGCGCCAAGAGCGCCTCGCTGTCGATCATGATCGGCGGCGACGCACCGGCGGTCGAACGCGCGCGCCCGGTGCTCGAAGCGATGGGCAGCAAAGATCGCATCGTGCACATCGGTCCTTCGGGATCGGGCCAGCTCTGCAAGGTCTGCAACCAGATGGTGATCGGCGGCACCCTCGCCGCGGTCAGCGAAGCGTTTGCGCTCGCGCGTAAAGCGGGCGTCGATCCGGCACGCGTTCGGACGGTTCTGCTCGGCGGCTTCGCCAGCAGCCGCGTGCTCGACGCGCACGGCGAGCGGATTCTCAACTCAAACTACGTCCCGGGATTTCGAACTCGACTCTTTGCGAAGGATCTTGGCATCGCGGCGGATACGCTGGCGGAATACCAAACGCCCGCCCCGGTCGCGGCCGTCGTCCAGCAGCTCGTGACGGCACTCGTGGCGGCCGGTCACGCCGATACCGACTACTCGGCGCTCGCAACCGTGCTGTTCGATCTTGCCGGCCTCGACCGCTGATGACACCGGCACGGACGACACGAGCCACGGATAACACGGACAACACTGGAGTTGCGGATCCTGGGACGCCCTCGTCGACTGAGACTTAAAGACTGCGACTGCAGACGGCGACTGAAGACTCTCGACCGCCGACTGCCCACCGTGCTACCTCAGCCGCAAAAACGTTAGGCATTTTTGCGCAAGCCCCCGTTCGGTTTCCGCCGCCTCGGCGTTATCCTCAGTGACACCGTGCGAGGTGTGACCAGCCCCTCGCGCGGGTCTCCCGACCCTCTCGTGGGAGGTTTGTTTGCCTCAGGTCTGCTTCGCGGTTCGTGTGTTCTGCACGACTGTCGCGCTGGCGGGCGCGCCGCTGCTGGTGCCCAATCCTGCACTCGCGCAAGCGACTCGTGCGGCCGATCGCGCGGTCTCGGTCGACGCCGCGACTGGGAGCGTGCAGCCCGCACCTGTTGTCCGGCAGTGGCGAAACGAGTGGTTTCGCGATCGCGACTTCTTCGATCCACTGATTGCCGAACCGCGCGCGCCGCAGATTGCCTTCACCTTTCCGGCGTGGATTCCCGAATTGGAGTTTTCGGTCGAGCCAGGGAACCGGCTTGCGTGGGAAGTCAGCCTCGGCCGCGAGATTCCGATCTTCACGCGCGCCAACTTCGACGATGCCACGCGCGGGCTCAAAGGATCGCAGGGCTTCGGATTCTGGGTCGATGTCAGCTTCCACATGCTCGAAGACATGGGCAAGGACCCGTCGAATCCGATTATCAATACTGACTATCGCTTCAGCCTGGCGAAGCTGAAGTATTACCGCGTCATCTCGGTCTCGCCACCGACCACCGGGCCCAATCCCGTCCGACGGTGGAAGTCTCTCGCGTTCCGCGCCGACCTCTACCATCACGAGAGCACGCACCTCGGTGACGAGTTCGTCATCAACGGCCAGGGCGCGCATCCCGAGTTCGAGCGGCAGAATGTCAGCTTCGAGTTCTGGGACCTGACCGGCGCGTTCAACTGGGAGCGGGGCGACGGCCTGAAGCATTCGGTTCGCGGCGGCACCACCGGCCTCGTCAACCCTTCGCACGGCTACTACTCCGACCACACACTCGAGTTTCCAGAGCAGCGTGACGTCTTCAAGTCAAAGCGCAACTTCGAACCCTACGTTCAGTACCAGTTCTTCGCGCCGCACCGCACCAAGAACGCGGTCGATCCGTTCGGCACGGCTAGCGCCGGCGCCGTACCAGGGCCAGCGCTCCAGAGCGGTGCCGGTGCGTTCGAGCGCCCGGTGCGCTGGGCGCCCTTCGTGTCGATGGACCTCAGGCAGCGGATCGTTCTCAATTTCAACAAGGCGAGCGCGGACGTCAAGGAAGACACGCAGTGGTCAGTCAACCTGCTTGGTGGGATCCGCTCGCAGCCAGGCAACTTCCGGTTCGCGATCAAAGAGATCTACCTGCGCTACTACTACGGCGTGAACCCACACGGACAGCTGCGCAACCAGGACGACTTCTGGCTCATCGGCTTCGGCGTCAACTTTGCCGTTGGTGATCGGTAGGAGGCTGTAGATGTGGAACGGAAACTACCATCCTGACGTCATCGTCGAGACATTCGTCCGGTTTCACCCGGGCCGGTCGTTCACGCTGCAGGAGCTGCTCGACTACGACGCGGAACTGTTCGCTGCCAACGACGCGTTCTTCACGGCCGCGCTGAAGGCGCGAGGTTTGACCAACCCCAGCGTGTACGACAAGTCGAAGCTGCTGCAGATCGCTTGCGTGTCGCCCGGCACCTTCGATGCGGCTGTGAACTACGCGGCCGGCGCGTACGTTCGCGCGCTGGACCTGGATGTGATCGATTGACGCCCGGGAACACAGTGGCCGTCGTGAGATGCCCGGTGGGTGCTGGAGGACATCATGACTGATCCGTGGGATGACGCCGGCCGCAGCCAGGCTGGCTTTGTCGTGACCGGCGCGGGGCTGCGCGTGCCGGTTGCCGCGCCGACCGCGCTCGGCGGCTGGCCTGCGACACCAGGTCTCGCAGCGACAGCGGCTCGCGCCGCTGGGGCGCCAGCGGCGTTCCGCGGCGTGGGGCCCAAGGGCTATCAGCGATCGGACGCGCACGTGAAGGAGCAGGTATGCGAACGGCTGCTGCTCGATCCCTACCTCGATGCGTCTCGCATCACGGTGAAAGTGTCGAAGGGGCGGATCGCCTTGAAGGGCACGGTGCCGAGCGAGCGCATGCGCTCCGCGGCTGTAGCCGCAGCCACGAGCGTGGCGGCAGGCGCCGTCGACTCTAGTCTTCAAGTGGCTGGGGCGGCCGGCGCCAGAGCATCGCGCCGGCCGGGCAGGCCGTCCCGTGCGCGTGCCACGTCAGGACGAAGGCGTCGAGGGCCCAAGTGAATCCCCGGAGCTCAACCATGTCACACATGTCGAAGACGAAGAAGTCGAGGACCACGGCACTCCCCGGCTTGCCAGGCGTAGCTGCTATCGCGGCGAGTGGCACAGTCTGGCTGATGGCCGTTATCTCGGTCATCGTCCTCAATGGCGGCGTTGACGACCGCGGGCGAGCACAGACGCCGGCCACCAGTCAGGACGCGGAGGCGGACTATGGGTACGGTCCGCGCTATCTGAACGACGCGCAGCGCGCGGGACGCGATACCTGGTACTTCTGGACCGGGGGCAACGAAAAGTTCTGGGTGAAGATGGCGGCGCTTACTGAAGGCAACGTCAACCTGCTCGCGTATGTCGATTCGCGGTTGCACGGCCGGCGGTTCGCCACGCTCGGCGCGATCACTCAGCCGGGCTGCCAGGCCGCGACTGGCCCAGATGAGTACGGCCTGTGGATGGACAAATGCGAACAGCCCGAGGTGCCCGGCGTGCCGGGCGCACCCGCCGGCATTGTCGGCCTTCGTCGGTTTGCCAACCCCAAGTTCGACAAGGCCAACTGGAACGCTGAGGAGTACTTCAAACACCCGGGCACAACCGAGCCGCCGTACCTCATCGGCATGGCCTGCGGGTTCTGTCACGTTGGCTTCAATCCGCTCAACCCGCCGCCGAATCCAGAAGCGCCGAAATGGTCGAACCTTGCTGGCGCCATCGGAAACCAGTATTGGGAAGAAGGCCGGCTGTTCAACCTCCGGATGCCGTCGACCGATTTCCGCTGGCACGTCGGCAACCGTCAACCACCGGGCACGTCGGACACGTCGCGCTTTGCGACGGATCACATCAACAATCCGAATGCCATCAACGCCGTTTTCAACCTGGCCTACCGTCCGACGGTCGAGGAGCGGATGGCTGACGGGACGACCCGTCAAGTGCATCACATCCTCAAGGATGGTGCCGATTCGATCGGCGTCGCAGGGGCGTCGCTCCGCGTCTACATCAACATCGGGATGTGCTCGGATCAGTGGCTGACGCTGCACGATCCGGTGAACGGCCGCAAGCCTCAGCAGCCGTTCCAGATTGCGGAGGCGAGAAAGAACTGCGCGGACTGGCGTAACACCGAAGCCCGGATGGAGAACGCCGAGGCCTTTCTCAAGACCAGTGGTCCGATGTATCTCAAGGCCGCGCCGGACGGCCCGTCATTCCAGACGGCCAGCGACGACACGCTGCGCCGGGGCAAGATCGCGTTTGCCGACAAGTGCGCGCGTTGCCACTCGAGCAAGCAGCCGCCGGCCGAGATCGCGACCGATCGCGTCAAAGTCGACGCCTGGTATCGCGAATCGGTGTTGAGCCCCGACTTTCTCGACAAGAACTTCCTCTCCGACGATCGCCGGTATCCGGTGTATCAGCTTGGCACCAACATCGCGCGCGCCGCCGGTACCAACGCGATGGCCGGGCAGGTGTGGGCCGAGTTCTCGTCCGAGACGTACAAGCAACTGCCCGCGATAGGCAAGATCTGGGGCCTCTACAACCCGCTCGATCCCGATGAGCCGCTCAAGTGGGATCTCCAGGGCGGCGGACGCGGCTACTACCGGACGCCGACGCTCATCTCGATGTGGGCCACGGCGCCCTATCTTCACAACAACGCGCTCGGGATGTACGTCAAGGACCCGTCGGTTCGCGGCCGGATGCTGTCGTTCTACGACTCAACCGAAAAGCTGCTCTGGCCGGAGCGCCGCCTCGGCGTGCAATCAATCATCGTGACATCGATCGATACTGAGCTGCGAATCCCGGACCGCGATCAACCAGTGCGCATCCCCGCCGGAACACCGGTCGACCTCATCGCCCGTGTCGATCCGCGCGAGGTGCCGCGGCTCGCCCAGAATCGCCTGGTGCTCAACCTGCTCTCGGACCGCCAGCTGTTCAACGGCTTCATCGAGCGCAATCAGGCGCCAGACTTCGTGCTCGACCGCGGTCACATGTTTGGTACCGAGCTTTCTGACGAAGACAAGCGGGCGCTGATCGAGTTCTTGAAGACGTTTTAAGACAGCTTCCGGCTTCCAGCTGCCAGCTTCCAGCTCGGAACGGCGATCAAGCTACGTTGGCGGCCTTAGCTGGAAGCTGGCAGCTGGCAGCGGGAAGCAAACAGAGGCACTTCTTATGATTTCTCGTAGACGCGTGCTCGAGACGATGGCGGCGGCGGTCGCGGCCGCGCGGCCGTGGGCAACGGCTCGGTCCGAGGCGGCGACTCAGACGTCCGCCCAGACAGGCACACAGCCTGGTCCTGGGCTCGCCCTCTATCCGCACCTCTTCTCGCCGCTCAAGTTCAGAAACCTGACCGTGAAGAACCGCGTGTTCCGATCGAACATCGCCGGGCGATTCGACAACTACGACGGCTCGGGTAACCAGGCGCGGATCAACTGGGAGGTCAAATTCGCGCGCGGCGGGGTCGGTGCCGTCATTTCGTCGTTCGTGCCGGTGGCGATGCGCGGCCGGATCATGCCCAACTACGCGACGATCGACCGCGACGCCACCGTGCCCTTCTGGAAGAAGCTGGTCGAACAAGTCCACGCCGAGAGCGATTGCAAGTACATCCTGCAGCTCAGCCACGGCGGCCGGCAGCGGGACGTGCCCGGCATCGAATACGCCAAGGGCCTGAGCTCGACCGACAAGGATGACCCGCTGCACGGTTTCGAGTGCGAGCGGATGACGGTCGAACAGATCCAGGACGTCGTCAAGGCATTCGGCCAGGGCGCGCGGCGCGCGCGCGAAGCGGGCGCCGACGGCGTCGAGCTGCATGGCGCGAACGGGTATCTCATCACGCAGTTTCTGAGCTCGGGGATCAACGATCGCAAGGACGCCTACGGCGGCGAGTTGAAGAACCGGGCGCGATTCGTCATCGAGGTTGTCCGGGCGATTCGCGCCGAAGTCGGCCGTGATTTCCACCTGCAGATGAAGATCAGCGCCATCGAATACAACAACGCGCTGCTCGACGACGAGCCCAAAGGCAACACGCTCGAAGACTCGGTCGAGGTCTGCAAGTTACTCGAGGCCGAAGGCGTCGACGCGATCCACGTCTCGAGCGGAAGCTTTTTTCCACACCCCCGCAACCCGGCAGGGACGTTGCCGATCGACGAATTGCGCAAGACCTACGACACGCTCATCTCGAGCGGGCTCCTGACCGGGCGCAATTACCTCTTATTCAAGGGCCGCCTGACGAGTGACTTCTTCAAGCGCCGCTGGGAGCGGGCCCGTGGCGACTTCGCGAGCATCGAAGGCATGAACTTGGCCGATGCCCAGCGGATCAAGCAGGCGGTCAAGATTCCTGTGTTGTGCACGGGTGGATTTCAGACCGCGACCGTCATCGAACAGGCCCTGACCGACCAACTGTGCGACGGCGTGACCATTGCCCGCCCGCTCATCGCCAACAACGATCTGGTGAAGGTGTTTGCCGGCGGCGCCGCGCGCGCCGAGAAGCCCTGCACTTACTGCAACAAGTGCCTGGTCAACGCCGTTGAGAATCCCCTCGGCTGCTATGAAGAGTCGCGCTTCGCGTCGCGCGACGAGATGGTGCGACAGATCATGTCGGTCTTCGTTCCGCCGCCGTTCACAGGAGGGGCATAGTGTCCCGGCCGCGTGATACGCGACATAACTGCCGGGCGGGGCATCCCCGTTCCACCCCACCGCGCACAAGCCGCGCGGCGGGGGCCCCGGGCTGGCGGCGTTGCTGCTCGTTCAAATATGCCGAATATTCTCACTCGTCGCGCCTTGCCATCGGGGCGCCGCGCTCCGGCATTTACGCCACGTATCACGCAGCCGGGACACTGCTGATGCGTCGATTGCAGCTGCCGTCTCGTTTGCTCAAAGCGTTGTTCGCTGGCGCGCTCGTCGTGCTCGTCTGCACGATCGCCCTGAGGGCGCAGACCACTCCCGATTCGGACACGTTTCCTGATGCCGACGATCACTTCAGATACGGCTCGATTGGCACCGAGGAGCGCGTTGGCCTGCCGTACTGGATCTGGAAGGTTCTGCCGACCGTCTTCGAGGACAAGCTGCCGAAGCGTCCGGGCGTCGGCTGGGAGCGGATCGGGTTTCTTCAGGACGACAAGCGCCATGCGCGCCCGATCGGCACATCGTACAAAGATGACCGAATCGCCAGGGTCGGGCTCAACTGCGCGACGTGTCATGTCGGCACCGTTCGGGAAAATGCATCGAGCCCGCGCCAAATCGTGTCGGGCATGCCCGCCAACCAGATGGACCTGCAGGGGTATGCGAATTTCCTGACCGCCTGCGCCAACGATCCGCGGTTCGACTACTCGACGTTGATGGCCGCCATCCGTAAGGAAGACCCGAACATCGGGTGGTTCGACCGTCTGATCTACAAGTTGTTCGTGATCCGTGCCACGAAGCGCGGCATTCTCGAACGCGCTCGGGAGAACGTCTGGTTCGACAGTCGGCCGCCCTTCGGTCCGGGCCGCGTCGACACCTTTAATCCCTACAAGGTCATGCTCAGGCTCCCCGTAGACGACGTCGTCGGTACCGTCGATCTGCCGTCGCTCTGGAACCAGCGGATGCGGGCGAGGATGTGGCTGCACTGGGATGGCAACAACGACTCATTGGAAGAACGGAACAAGAGCGCGGCAATTGGTGCGGGTGCGACGCCGGATTCGCTGAATCTCGAGTCGATGGCGCGTATCGAGAACTGGATCCTGGATCTGAAACCGCCGCCGTATCCTGCCGCGCGAATCGACAAGGCGCGCGCGACTGACGGCCGGAAAGTGTGGGAACAGGCCTGCGCCAGCTGCCACTCCGTTGAGAGTCCGATGGTCGGGCAGGTGACGACCCTCGACAACGTCGGGACCGATGCCGAGCGGCTCAATTCGTTTACCCCAGAGCTGGCCAAGGGGATGAACACGATCGGCGAAGGGAAGCCGTGGCGGTTCAGGCACTTCCGCAAGACGAACGGCTACGCCAACATGCCGCTCGACGGCTTGTGGCTGCGCGCCCCATACCTCCACAACGGCTCGGTGCCGACGTTGCGCGCGCTGCTGTTTCCGGATGAGCGACCGGCGAGCTTCTATCGCGGATACGACGTCTACGACTGGACCAACGTCGGGTTCGTCTCGAGTGGTCCGGAAGCCGAGGCCGGGGGCATTCGCTTCGACACATCCCTCAGAGGCAACAGCAACGCCGGACATGTCTATGGCGCCACGCTGTCGCGACCGGATCGCGAGTTGCTTCTCGAATACCTCAAGACTCTATGACCGGACGGGCCATCCTTCGCATCGTTGTCGCCTGCTGGTGCGGGCTTCTTTTGGCGTGCGCAAGCCGTGGCATGCGGCCGGAGTCGCTGCCGAAGTTCGACAGCGTCGAGGAGCAGTTCAAGTACGGTTCCGTCGGCATCGAGTCCGAAGAGGGTCTCCCGTACTGGATCTGGCAGGTCTTGCCACGCGTGTTCGCGGACAAGCTGCCGCGACCCGGTGGCTACGCGGCGTTCGGGTTCCAGTGGGAGCCTGGAAAGGAACTGCCGGTCGGGTTTTCCAAGGTGGACCTCTACGGCGGTCCGCGCGTCGCGATCAACTGCGCGTTCTGTCACACGGCGTCTGTCCGGACGAGCGAGCTCGAGCCTCCCAGGCTCATTGCCGCCGGCCCCGGCAACCAGATCAACCCGCAGGCCTACGTGAAGTTCCTCCAGGCGGTGGCCGAGGATCCTCGCTTCGATTCAGGCGAGTTGCTGGACGCAATTGGCGGCCTGACGTCACTCTCGTGGCGGCAGCGCATGCAGTATCGCTACATACTGATTCCCGCGGCGAAGAAGGCGTTGCGAAGACAGCGCCAGGACTACGACTGGATGTACCGCAATCCCGTGTGGGGACCGGGCCGTATCGATCCCTTCAACCCGGTCAAGTTCGGCATCTTGAAGTTGCCTGTGGATCAGACCATCGGCAACTCGGACATGGTCCCGATCTGGAACATGAAGGCGCGGCAGGGGATGTCGCTGCACTGGGACGGCCTGAGCGCGTCGCTGCGCGAAGTCGTGCTCAGCAGCGCGCTCGGCGACGGCGCGAGCCGCAAGTCGATCCAGTTGCCGGGCCTTGCCCGAATCGAGGAGTGGTTGCTGCAAGTGCAGCCGCCGGCCTATCCGTACGACGTCGACAAGGCGCTCGCCGCCGAAGGGAGCGCGATCTATGTTCAGCAGTGCGCGCAATGCCACGCGCCTGGTGGCAAGCGGACGGGGACGGTTGTGCCGGTCGAGGAGGTTGGCACCGATCGACACCGCCTTGACATGTGGACGCCCGCCGCCCCGGTGGCCTACAACAACTACACCAACGGCTACCCCTACGACTTCACCGGATTCCGCAAGACCAACGGCTACGTGGCCGTGCCACTCGATGGCGTCTGGCTCCGCGCGCCGTATCTGCACAATGGATCGGTGCCCTCGCTGCAGGAGCTCTTCGAACCGGTTTCCGGGCGTCGCTCGACGTTCTATCGTGGTTACAACGTCTACGATCCAATTCGCGTCGGCTTCGTGTCGGAAGGGGATAGCGTCAAGCGCGCAGGGATGCTGTACGACACGAGCCTTCCGGGCAACAGCAACGCGGGTCATCTTTACGGAGTCGAGCTGACGGCGGCGCAGAAGCAGGCTCTGATCGAGTATCTGAAGACTCTGTAGCCGCGGTGCATTCGTAGTGTCCGGCTTCAGCCGGGCCTTGAGATGTCCGGCTACAGCCGGACACTACGACTACGCACGAGAAGGCACCTCACCCCTCCACCCGGCCTTTACCCTCGACAATCGTCACGTATCGGTCAATCGGGAGATCGGAGATCCGCTCTACGCGGCCGCTCGGCAGCGGCCACTTGATTTCGATAAAGTCGAGTTTCGTCGCCGCGCCAACCCCGAGGACCTCCCGCAAGTCGTGCGAGGAAAGATAGCTCCCGCCATTGGCCTTGTAGCGGCTGCGCGTCGTGCCGCCGGCCGACCACGTGATCGTCGCGCCAATCCCATCGCGGTTGCAGGTCGTGCCCTGGAGCTTCACGCCGAGCCAATGGTTGCCCTCTCCGGCGTTGTTTTTCAGTAGCACCGGCGCCTCGCCGTTGTTACCGATGAGGACATCGACGCGCCCGTCATTGTTGAAATCACCGGTGGCGAGGCCGCGGGCCGGAAACATTTTCGTGAACACCGGCCCTGCCTGGGCGCTGACGTTCTGAAGTTTCTTTCCGTCATGCCGGAATAGCAGCAGCGGCTCTTTGTAGCGGACCTGCTGCGAATAGCTCTCGATCATGTCGTCGGGGTGGCCGTTGGCGAGGAACAGATCGACGAGGCCGTCGTTGTCGTAGTCGAAGAACTTGAGGCCCCAGCCGCTCAAGAGGCGCGTTGCCTGGGCGACACCGTGAAATGCGGCGACGTCGGAGAACGACTCGCTGCCCTCGTTCTGATAGAGCGAGAACATTTCCTGGTCGACGTTGGCGACGAACAGATCCTGACGGCCGTCGCCGTTGATGTCGGCCGCGTCGACGCCCATGCCCGACCTGGGCCGGCCGTTGACGCTGAACCCGACTTCCGAGACGAGCCCGATTTCTTCCCACTTGCCCTGGCCGCGGTTCGCGAACAGGAAGTTCTGCACCGTGTCGTTGGCGACGAACAGATCCATCAATCCGTCGCCGTTGATGTCGGTGGCGACGACGCCGAGCGCTTTGCCGAGTGCGCGCTGGATGTCGGTGCCGGCGCTGACCTCGGTGAACGTTCCGTCGCCGTTGTTGTGGTAGAGGAGGCTGGGCGTCGGCTTGAAGACGCGCGGGATGCAGTAGAAACGCTTGCCGAGCTTGTTGTCGCCGCAGATCACGTTGTTCGCCAGCGAGAACTGGACGAAGCTGCACAGCATCAGGTCGAGCCGGCCGTCGTTGTCGTAGTCGAACCAGACGGCGCTCGTCGTCCAGCCAGGCGCGGCGACACCGGCCTGGTCGGTGACATCGGCGAACGTGCCGTTGCCGTTGTTCCGGTAGAGCGTGCAGCGCCCGTATGCGGTGACCAGGATGTCTGGGTGGCCGTCGTTGTCGTAGTCGGCAATGGCGCAGCCCATCCCGAACTCGCGGCCGCCCGCGACCCCGGCCTTGTCGGTTACGTCGGTGAACGTGCCGTCGCGGTTGTTCTTGTAGAGCGCGTTCTTCAACGGCGCCTTCGGCTTGTAGAAGTCGCTCGCGCCACTGTTGACCATGAAGATGTCAACCCAGCCGTCGTTGTCGTAGTCGACGAATGCGACGCCGGGCCCCATCGTTTCCGGCAGGTGCCGGTCCGCGGACATCGCGTTTTCATGGATCCACGTGATGCCGCTGGCGCTCGCTGGAATTTCCTCGAACAGGGGCCCTGCCGCGGCTGCGCCGGTCCTGAACCACGACGGCCCGCTGATTGTTGACACGCCGGCGAGCGAAAGCAGCCTCAGAAACTCCCGGCGTGGTTGTCCGTATCTGGATGGGGTGAACGGGCAGGCCATGGGACGCCGCAGCGGGATGTAATCGTGCCGCTACATCTCCAGCTGAACAATTCCTCGCTGAAGGGCGCGTGTGACGGCCTCGGTGCGATCGACCGCTCCGAGCTTGCTCAGGATACTGCTCACATGTAGTTTCACGGTTCCCTCGGCAATGTCGAGGGCTGTGGCAATCTCGCGGTTTCTGCGGCCGCTGACGAGAAAGCGCAGCACCTCGACCTCGCGCGCTGACAATTGCGAGCCGTACACGCGTTCCGCGAGGCGCGCCGCCACTTCCGGCGGGATGTGCCGCTGGCCGGCGGCAGCCTTTCGAATCGCGCGCATGAGCTCTTCGCGCTGCACTGACTTAACAAGGTAGGCCATGGCGCCAGCCTGGAGGGCCCCGTAGATCTCCTCGTCGCAGACGTAGGTCGAAATCATCACGATCCGGGCGTCTGGAAACTCATCGCGGATGGCTTGAGTCGTTTGTGTACCGCTCATGCCGGGCAGGCGCAAATCCATGAGCGCAACATCGGGACGGTGGGCACGAAAGAGCGCTTGCGCCTGTTCGCCGGTTGACGCCTCCGCGCACACCATCATGTCGGGCTCGAGAGCAATGATGCTCGCCAGGCCCATGCGGACCAGGTAGTGGTCGTCGACCAGCATGACTCTCAGCTTGTCCGCCATGATTCATCCAGTCTGGCGGCAGTGAGATCGCCCGCCCGTTGTGGCCCGGTCGGAATGGTCACCGACAGCGTGGTGCCCGCCCCCGGCTTGCTATCAATCTGCAACACACCCCCGAGCTTGTCGACGCGCTCGCGGATGCCCTGCAGGCCGAACCGGCTGCCGGGCATGTCCTGTGCGCCATGTCCGAGGCCACACCCATCGTCCTCGACCGACAGATCCGTTGCGTGCCCGCGCAAGCGTAACGTGATTGTAATTTGCTGCGCGCCTGAATGTTTGATCGCGTTGGTGAGCGCCTCTAGACCAATGCGCAACAGATGGTGCTCTTGCGACGCGTCCAGCCGATGAGGCGAGCCTTCGACGCGCACCTCGGCGCGCGCTCTCGTGCCGTGCGTCATCTGGCGAGCCATGTTGGTCAGCGCCCCGCCGAGGTCGCAGCTCTCGAGCGCCTGCGAGCGGAGGTCTTCGACGGAGCGTCTTGCCTCTTCCTCGCTGTACCTCAACATCTGCCGGGCCACATCGAGCGACCGGCGGGCGGCCTCAGGCGACGTCTCGAGGCTGCCGGCGACCGCCTCGAGCTGAAGCGCGATGCCTGCCAGCCCCTGCTCGAGCGTATCGTGCAGCTCGCGCCCGACGCGGCTGCGCTCGTTCAGCACGGCCTGATACTGCTGGCGTTTGCGATTGGCGGTCGTCCGTACCCAGACACCGGCGCCCCCTGCTACGAGGCCCAGCATCACGACCATGACCGCGGAATGCTGGAGCGTCCACCACGGTGCGGCGGCGACGACGGAAACGTCGTCAGCCGAGCGGAGGAACAAATGAAACGTCGGTGGCGGACCGGGTTGATACGAGTAGACGCCAGTCACCGAGACCATGCTGCCTGGCGTGATTCGCTCGAGCACTGTGGCCTCTGAACCTACCTCGAGATTCGCGTCGAACACAGATTCGCCCACCCGCAGCACGAGCACCCGTTCCCGCGGGTTCCGTAGGATGCTCAGCATATGCCCCTGCATCCGGATGAGAGTGGCGTCGTTTTCCGGCGAGAGGACGTTCTCGGCGTTGACCGGTACCGGCTTGGGCTGAGCCGCCGTGCCGACCACTCGAAAAATCGCGTTGGTCAGGATTGGGCGACCCGCCGTGGCGGTCGGGAATCCCACGACATCCAGGATGGTTCCCGGAGCCACACGCTGCGGCTGCTCGGTCTCGACCCGCGCGCCGCCGCTGCCGTCGTCGACATAGACCACGTGGCGCACGAATCGGAACCGCGCCGTGCTCGTGAAGTCGCTGATCTCAACCGGGTGGCCTGGAATGTATCCGGTCACCACGCCGCGGACCCGGATCCGGCGGTTGAGCTCGCCCGCCGCCGAGTAGTTGTAGATGCTCTCGATCGTTCGGGCGGACATCGAGAAAGGATCCGGCGGGGATTCCAGGACTTCGACGTCGCTCGTGCGGCCGACAAAGAGCGAGACGCCGCGCAGCTGTTCGGAGGGACCGAAAAGTGTCCCGACATTGCCGCGCAGCCTGACACGCGCGTCAATGAAGCGCTCCAGGTCTCCGGGCGTATGGTCCCAAAAGGTGACGCGCAGCACACCTTCCTCGAACGCGACGTCGGAGAATAGCGTCCGTATCTGAGGATCAGGCGATTGCCACGTGCGCAGGACGACACCGTCGATCTCAACGAAATCGCAGTCGTGCCGACCCGTCAACATCGACGCAAACGGGATGCGCTTCGGGATGGGCAGTTCGCTCTCCCCCAAGCGCCGGACGGCGGAGGGTACGACGTTCGGCGCGAAACCACCGCGGACGGTCTGCCCCTCGAGCTCGATCAGATCACCCCGCCGCAGATCCCTCCAGGCTGGCACCGGTGCGTTCGCGGCGGGGGATAAAACGGTACTGGCCCAGCTGCCCGTCGTGAATGATCAGCCCGGTGTCGGCCTGTTCGTCAAAATGCGTCACGATAGCGCGCACACGAACGCGGTAGCCCCTGGCGCCCTCGTCCTGAGAGAGGGCGCGAATGGACTTAATCGTCGTCAGGGTTGGCAGGGATGCCGGCTCAAGCGTCTGCGCGGAGGCCCACGGACCGGATGCGAGGCTGCCGATCAATGCGAGCGCCGTTTTCCAAAATCGACCGTAACGCACAGCGCCGGCATACTAGCGCGGCAGGGGTATCGGGGTCTAGCGGGGAGGGGGCCCAGGGCTCAAGGCTCAAGGCTCAAGCAAGATCTTCGAGTGGGAGGTCGAAGGTTTGCCTGAGCCCTGAGCCCTGAGCCCTGAGCCTTGAGCCGTCAGCTGTCACCCTGACGCTTTTCTTGCCCCCGGGGCGGCAAGCGACGGATAATCAAGAGGTTCGGTCGATCGATCCGGGAACGTTTCTCGCGTTGCGGTTCCAAGTCGCCATGCATCGCCGTCTCATTCCGATCCAGCAGGCATTTCTCAGGTTCCAGGACCGTGTGGCCGCGCTCGTCGCGCGTACCTTTACGGGCCGGCCGCGGGCGCTCGTCGCCACGAATGGAGTGCTCGCGATCGGGTTGCTGTCCTCAGCCGGCGGGCTCGCGTGGTTCGCCTACGACCTGACGACGGGATTGCCTAATCGCCAGGCGCTGCGCGAAATGGGGGACATGGTCCAGGCGACGACCATTTTCGACGCCAGCGACCGGCCGGCATTCACCATCTTCAAAGAGCAGCGAATCGAGGTCTCCCTCGACAAGGTCTCGAAGAACCTGATCGATGCCGTCATTTCGGTCGAGGATCAGCGGTTCTTCGATCACAGCGGCATCGATGCCGTACGCATCGGCGGCGCGATCGTGAAGAACATGCAGTCGGGCCGCCGCTCCGAGGGCGGCAGCACCATCACCCAGCAGCTCGCGCGCCTGATGTTCCTGAGCCGTGGGAAGACCTACCGGCGAAAGCTGAAGGAAATCATCGTCGCGGCATATCTCGAGAACCTGTATTCGAAGCAGGAGATCCTCGAGATGTACCTCAACAAGGTATATTTCGGCGACGGGCTGCACGGCGTCGAAGCGGCCAGTCGAGGCTATTTCGGGAAGCCGTCGTCCAATCTCGACGTCGACGAGGCGGCGCTCCTCGCCGGGCTCATCCAGTCGCCGTCGAGCTATGCGCCGACGGTCAACCTCGACCGCGCCATCGCGCGAAGAAACGTGGTTCTTCAGACGATGGTCAGCTCTGGCGCGATCGATGCGGCGACCGCCGAGCGCGCGAAGGCCGCGCCGGTCAAGATCATCAACGCGCTCGAGATCAAAGAAACTTTCGGCCTCTATTTCAAGGAACAAGTGCGCCGCGAGCTGGTCGAGCGCTTTGGCTGGCAGCGCGTTTATCAAGGTGGCTTGCGCGTCTACACCACGATCGACACCGATCTTCAGAAAGCCGCGGAGGCGGTGCTCGAGGAAGGCCTGCAGGATATCGAGCGCCGGAGTGGCTTCAAGCACGCGAAGCGGGCCTCGTCGACTGGAGCGGCGCCCGCTGGCTCCGATCCGCCCGCGTATCTTCAAGGCGCGCTGATGGCGATGGATCCCTCGAACGGCCACGTCAGCGTGCTCATCGGCGGACGGGATTTCGGCGACAGCCACTTCAACCGCGCGACGCAGGCGAAGCGCCAGTCTGGATCCGCGTTCAAACCCTTCGTGTATGCGGCGGCTCTCGAGGCAGGATACTCGCCAGCCTCGCTCATCACGGGTCTCAACGATCCAATTCTGACCGTCAAGGGCGCCTGGCTTCCTGAGGACGATCACTCGACCGGCGATGAGATGACGATGCGCGCGGCGCTACGCACGTCGAGCAACCGGGCGGCGGTGCAGATGCTGGCCTCGGTCGGGATTCCCAAAGCGGTCGACTATGCGGAGAAACTCAACGTCGGCAAGCCGCCGAGCGTCCCGTCCCTGGCGCTCGGCGCGAGCGACGTTACGCTTGCCGCGCTGACGGCTGCATACGGTGCCTTCGCCGACGGCGGCATTGTCCGGACGCCGATCCTGGTCCGGCGCGTGGAAGACAGCGATGGGGCAGTGCTCTACAAGGACGAAGAGAAATCGCACCGCGCGGTGAGCGAAGCGACCGCGTACCTCATGGCGAGCATGCTCGCCGACGTCATCAACGCCGGCACGGCGTACCGCGCGCGCCAGAGTGGATTCGTCCTGCCGGCGGCCGGCAAGACCGGCACGACCAATGATTACAACGACGCGTGGTTCGTTGGCTTTACGCCCCACCTGGTGACCGGCGTGTGGGTCGGTTTCGATCAGCCGAAGTCGATTGCGTCGGGCGGTTATGCCGGCGAGCTCGCGGTGCCGATCTGGGGCGCGTTCATGAAGGCCGCCACGCGCGGCGACAAGCCCGATTGGTTCGAGCGCCCGGCGAACGTCGTTGGGCTCAATGTCTGCCGGATGTCGGGCAAGCTTCCGACCGGCGGCTGTGACCATGTCGCGGTCGTCAACCGCGACGGCCAGGTCGAGAAGCGCTCGATGGTCTACACCGAGTACTTCGTCCGCGGCACGCAGCCTGCCGAGATCTGTCCGCTCCACAGTCCGTCGTTCACGGATCGTCTGGCAGGCGTTTTCGGCAAAGACGTGGGCGTTCCGGTCTCGGCGGCGGATGTTGGGCTGCCGCCGGCCGCCGCCACATCGGGCGCGCCTGCCACCCCGACGGCCACCTCTGCCGATGCCTCCAAGGCACCCCAGGTGGAGGAGCCCAAGAAGAAGCGCGGTTTCTGGTCGCGGGTCTTCGGCCGCACCGACGACGACAAGAAGAAGGAAGAGGAGCGGAAGAAAGAGGAAGAGCGCAAGAGGGAAGAAGAGCGGCGTGCTAAAGGTGGTTAACGTTGCCGTTTCGTGATCTCATCGGCCATCGGCATCTCCTCGATCTGGTCGCCGCTGCGGCGGCTAGAGGATCGCTGCCGCCGAGCCTGATATTTGTCGGTCCCGATGGCGTCGGCAAGCGCGCGGCGGCGGTAGCGCTGGCGCAACTAGTGAACTGCCCTGCGCCAGTTCTCTCGCGTGGCGGCGGTCCCGCTGGCAGTTCAGATGCCTGCGGCACGTGCCCGTCCTGCACCCGCATCGCACGACTCGTCCACGCCGACGTTCACCTCGTCGAACCCGGCGACACTGGCGTCATCAAAGTTGATCAGGTCCGCGAGGTCGTCGAGCGCACGGGCTATCGGCCCTTCGAGGGGCGGCGCCGTGTGGTGATCGTCGACGAGGCGGACGCGATGCTGACCGAGGCGCAGAACGCGCTGCTCAAGACGCTCGAAGAGCCACCGTCGGCGTCGATGTTCGTGCTCGTGACTTCACGTTCCGACGAGCTGCTGCCGACGGTTCGCTCGCGCTGCCAACGGCTGCGGTTCGGCAGACTGACTCCCGAGGACATTGCCGGCGTGCTGATGGAGTCGCACAGTTATTCGCCCTCGGACGCGCGGGCGGCGGCGTCTGCGGCCGACGGCAGTCTTGGCCAGGCGCTCGAAAGCGGATCGGAAGGTTTCTCCGAGGCGCGGGACGCGGCGAGCGAAGTATTGCACCACGTCGCGACGACGACCGACGTCCGGCGGCGGCTCGACACCGCGAGGGTCCTGGTGGGCGGCGGCGATCGCGATGAGCTGCGGCGGCGCCTTCGGGCGCTCGCCTCGATGGTGCGCGACCTCGGCGTGCTCGGCGCGCAGGCTCCCGGAATAGATGCGCGGTACCTGGCAAATGCCGACCTCGACGAGCCGCTGCGGCGCCTGGCCGGATCCTTCGATCGAGCGCGCGTTTCACAGGCGTTTGCGGCGATCGACCGGGCGCTCGAAGCGATCGACAAGAACGCCAGCCCGAAGATTGTGGCGGACTGGTTGGCGTTTCAGTTGTGAACGCGGATCACGCGGATGACGCGGATCCGTTTGTGAGATAGTGGGCTTCTTCGTTTGGGCGGATTTTCACTGCCGAGCGGGCCCGCGCCCTGCTCGTTAACATAGAGGCCTTATGAACGAAGGCCGGGAACGTCCGTTCGTCAGCGTCAAGTTTACGCCGGTTGGCCGCACCTACACGTTTCTCCTGCCAGACCTCGATCTCGATGCGGAACTGCGCGCCGAAGGGTCGGCGCCAGCGCCTGCGTTCGCCCCCGGCGACGCGATAGTGGTCAAGACTGCGGAGGGGCCAGCCGTCGGAACGGTGATACGCGCAATCCCGAGCATCGCGGCCCGCAAGCGGCCGGCAGATGACTCGCCCGACCACGTTGTCCGGAGCGCCACGCGCGAGGACATCGTCACCCGCCTGAAACACCGGCAGCGCGAACAGGACGCGCAGCGCATCTGCCTGATGAAGATCCGTGAGCGTGGCCTGGCCATGAAGCTAGCGCGCGTCGAGCAGATCTTCGACGGCTCACGGCTCATCTTCTACTACACGGCTGAAGGACGCGTCGACTTTCGCGAGCTCGTGCGGGATCTGGCGGCGCATTTTCGGGCGCGGATCGAGATGCGGCAGATCGGCGTCCGCGACGAAGCGAAGATGCTTGGCGGGTACGGGTCGTGCGGCCGGCCGCTCTGTTGCACGACGTGGCTGCAATCGTTCG
This sequence comes from uncultured Acidobacteriota bacterium, assembly GCA_963773005.1. GTDB lineage: Bacteria > Acidobacteriota > Vicinamibacteria > Vicinamibacterales > 2-12-FULL-66-21 > DATBJJ01. Next base: position 407,034 of record CAVYZR010000001.1, on the reverse strand, counting down.
AGCCCGTCTCGATCAAGATGGCCAAGCAGCAGAAGCTGAGCCTCAATCCGTCGAAGCTGTCGGGCATGTGCGGCCGTCTCAAATGCTGCCTTCGCTATGAACTGCCGAACGGCAAGGGCGTGAAGCACGGCGGCTGTGCCGATGAGGGCGGCTGTGGCAGCTGCTCGAACCCGACCGGAGCCGCAGGTGGCTGTGGCTCCTGCGGAAGCGGCGGCTGCGGCAATTGTGGGCACTGATGGCGTTCCCGAGGATCCCGCTGACTGACGTCGGACGCTGATGGCCACTCGGTCAAAGCCGGCAATCGGCATTACCGTCGGAGATCCCGCCGGAATCGGTCCCGAGATAGCGAGCAAAGCGGCCGCGGATCCCCGCGTCCTCGAGATTTGCACGCCCATGCTCTATGGGCCGCGAGCGAACGAGTCGTTCGCCATTGGACAGGTGTCGGCCCGGGCTGGCAAGGCGGCGTACGACGCGATCGTCGCCGCCGTCGAGGATACCCAACGTGGCCGAATCGCCGGGATCGCTACCGCGCCGATTAATAAGGAGGCCTTTGCCGCAGCGGGCGTCCCCTGGCGCGGGCACACGGAGCTGCTGGCGCACCTTACCGGCAGCGACCGCGTCGCGATGATGTTCTATTCGGAGGTCCTGCGCGTCGTGCTGGCGACCGTGCATATCCCGCTTGCCGACGTCTCTCAAACGTTGACCCGGGAGCGACTCGACGAGACCATCGCGTTGACGGCTTTAGAGATGCCACGATTTGGATGGCCGATGCCGCGGCTGGCCCTCGCCGGGCTCAATCCCCACGCCGGTGAGCACGGCTTGATGGGGCTCGAAGACGACGCCGTGCTCGCGCCAGCCGTCGCGGCTGCTCAGGCGCGCGGGATTGCGATCGACGGGCCACTCCCAGCCGACACCGTGTTTGTGCGGGCGATGCGTGGCGAATTCGACGCCGTGATTGCGTGCTACCACGATCAAGGTTTGATTCCCGTGAAGCTGGTCGCGTTCGGCCACGCAGTCAACGTCACCCTGGGTCTGCCCATCGTCCGGACCTCGGTCGACCATGGCACGGCGTTCGATATTGCCGGTCGGGGAGTGGCGGACCCGTCGAGCCTCGTCCACGCCGTGTTGCTCGCGGCCCGGCTGGCGGCCGCGCGTGGGTGAATTGTTTTCGGCGCGGACGGAGGTCACGGTTTTCACCACGGAGCGCACGGAGACGCACGGAGGCTGTCGAACTGAAGACTGCTTGGACGCCGGCCGTAGGCCGGCGTAGGGGTTGATGCGAGGGATCGGAATCGCAAACACGCAACCAACCACACGGTGCTTGCCATTCCGATCCCTCGCGTCAACCCGACCGCGCGTAGCGCGGTCCACGCAGTCTCAATCTACTGCCCGTCAGCGACGAAGAGTGTGGCCGTGAGTGCAGCGTGACAGCCTCCGTGCGTCTCCCACTGTTTTCGGCTCCGTGTCTCCGTGGTGAAAACCGTGACCTCCGTCGACTCTCTATGACGCATACTCAACGAGCATGAAGACAGAACGTGAACTCGCGCAGCAGAACATTGCCGAGAACCGAAAAGCGTTCCACGACTATCACATCGTCGAGACGTTCGAGGCCGGCGTGGCGCTGCTTGGGACGGAGGTCAAGTCGATCCGCGAGGGCAACGTGAACTTGCGCGACAGTTTCGCGCGCGTCGAAGCGGGGGAGGTCTGGATTTACAACGTTCACATCAGCCCCTACAGTCACCGCGGCTACTCGGACCACGAGCCGACACGGCGCCGCAAGCTTCTGTTGCATCGGCAGGAGATCCGGAAGCTGATTGGCAAGACCGTCGAGAAAGGGATGACGCTCGTCCCGACACGAATGTATTTCAAGAACGGCCACGTCAAAGTCGCGATCAGCCTCGCCAAGGGCAAGAAAGCCCACGACAAGCGCGAGACCATCAAACGACGTGAGACCGAACGAGAAACGCGGGCCGCGGTCAAGGAGCGCCGCAGCCGCTAGGCCTGCCGCCTGACCCGATGCGCGCCTTGAAGCCTGTGGAGTCGTTTGGTAGGGCGCGAATGATCGCGATGACGGCGGCGGCAGCAGTCATCGGGTTCTACGTGGTGCTTGGCCTCGTCATCCTGTCACCGGAATCGGTCTACTCTGGCGACATCGGCGTGAAGTACGTGCAGGCGCGCGCGCTTGCCGATCACCACTTCACGAGCCTCGATATGCCCTATCCCGGGGAGTTCCTGGATCCCGCGCGGGAGTTCATGCCTCTTCGGCCGCCCTTCGTGATCATCACCGGCAACACGACTCAAGCCATCTTTCCGCCCGCGTCCTCGGTGTTGCAGGCCGTTGCGGTTGCGGCCGGTGGGTTCCGTGGTCTAATCGCGCTTTCGCTCGTCTCTGCTGCAGTGGTCTTGATCGCGTCCTCCTTGCTGGCGCCCCCCACGTACGCATTGGCGATTGTGATCGCGGTCGGGCTGGGCGGGCCCTTGTGGTTCTACGCCGTCAGCGGGTGGGAGCATGCCCCCGCAGTTGCATTGGGAACAGCCGCCTTTGCATGGGTGCTCAGGTCTCCGCCAGGTTCCCGCTCCGCGCCGTGGATCGCGGGAGCAATGGTGGGCGCGGGCGCCACGCTGCGCGACGAAGTGATGCTCCTCGCACCAGGGCTGCTTCTGACGCTCTGGTTTCGGGAGCGTGGGTGGCGGCGGATGGGTGCCGGCGTCGTCGGGCTGCTTGTGCCGCTCGCGATTGCCGCAGTGATCGAGGTCTGGTGGTTCGACCGACCGGCTGCCGCGCACCTGAGGCACGCCGTCCACCTCGTGCAGGCGGCGCTGCACGTCACCGACGAGCCCAACCCGGAACTACCGGTGCTCCGCGCGATGTCGCTCCGCGAGCGGTACGACACCGTCGTCACCTATTGGACGCTCGGGCGTGGCACTGACACCCAGGTCGCTGGCTTTGCGACCGCACTGGTCGTCGCTCTTTTCGTCCGGTGGAAGTGGCGATCCTCGATCGGAATCCTGATCTGGTTGCTCGCGTTCAGTGTCACCGCGGCGGGCGATTTGTGGGAAGTCGTGACGCTCCCGAAATGGCTTGCAGGGCTCGTTCGCGTCTCTCCGTTCGTGGTGTTCGCCGTCTTTCCGTTTGCCGCCGCGCGGACGCTGAAGGAGCCCGGAGCGACCAGCGGGGAGCGCTGGCTGCCTTTTACCTTTGGGATGACGGCGCTCATGTATCTGGTGATTGCGTTTGCAGGTGTGGATACCAGTGGAGGCAAGTCACTCGGTCCGCGGCTCTTGCTCCCACTGTTGCCGCTCCTGTCCGTCTCGGCCATCGTCACTATGGCTTCGTATCTCCACTCGCCGGGCACCGTCGATCGCGCCGTCGGTTGGATGGGGGTGGCGCTCGTCGCGACAGCAGTAGTGATCCACCTCGGTGGTACCATTCCCGCCTACAGGCAGCGCAACGCCGACGATGCCACAGCGATCCGCGCTGCGGCGTCGTCATCGGAGCGCGTCGTCGTAGCCGACGACATGTTTACGGCGCAGTTGTTGTTACCGCTCTACGATCGAAAGGTCGTTTTCCTCGCGGACACTGTCGAATCAGGGAACCGGCTCGGTGCACTCCTGGCCGAGCATCGGACCGACGCGCTTCTCGTGTCGCGCAATTCGGAGCCGGCGGTCTCCCTGACTCCACTGCGGCTCGAGCGGACCGCCAGTCACGGGAGAATGGTGCTGCAAGTTTGGCGGCGGTAACTCGGATCCATCGCCTCAGGGCTCTGTGGTAGATTGATATGTTTCTGTGGAGGAATTGGCCTGATGAAAGGCAATCGTTCGCTGTTTATTGCAGTCGGCGTCGTGGCGATTCTAATTCTGGGCTGGTGGCTCTTTGGCAGGGGTGGTGGGTCAGGTGCGGTTGAGCTCATCGACCGCTTCGCGGCCGCCGACAAGCGGCCGGCCGAGCCTGGTGTCTTTGCCTTGGAGGACGTGACGATCAACAACGAAACCAAGAAATCCATCGCGGTCAAGCCACAGGCTGGTACTCGCCTCACGTTCAAACTCCGCGTCCCCGACGACGGGTGGCTGCGGGTCTCCGTCGGCCTGAAACCGGAAGCCTGGACACAGGAGGGCGACGGTGTGCGTTTCATGGCGCTCGTCTCCGACGGCCGTGCGTCGGACGAGCTCTTCGTTCAGGATGTCAATCCCTTTGTGAATCAATCCGACCGCAAGTGGATCCCCATCATGGTCGACTTGTCGGCCTACGCGGGCGAAGAGGTCGATGTGATGCTCAACACGTACGCCAGCACGCCGGGGAAGGCAGGCGACATGCGTAACGACCTCGCCGTCTGGGGAGCACCGGAAATTGTCGTGCGCTAGCCGCTGCGGCGGCTTCCGGACGCTCGTGCGTCGCCCACCCCGTTGAAGATGGCCGGACCAGCCATGGTTCCGCTCCTCGATCTGGAGGCCCAGTACCGCCCGATCCGAGACGACGTGCTGGCGGCTGTAATCCGCGTCTGCGACAGCCAGCGTTTCATTCAGGGGCCCGAAGTCGAAGCGCTCGAGCGCGAGTTGGCGGCGGCCCTCGGCGTGGCGGAGGCGATCGGCGTCTCCTCGGGAACCGACGCCCTCCTCGTCGCGATGATGGCGCTCGGGGTTGGCGAGGGCGATGAGGTCATCACCAGCACGTACTCGTTCTTTGCGACCGCGGGGTGCATCGCGCGCCTGGGCGCCATCCCGCGGCTGGTCGACATTGATCCCGCGACCTACAATCTGTTGCCGGCGGCCGTCCGATCGGCGATCTCTTCCCGCACCAAAGCGATCATCCCGGTCCATCTCTACGGTCTCTGTGCCGACATGGATCCGCTGTTGACGATCGCCGCCGAGGCGGGTGTGCCTGTCATCGAGGACGCATGTCAGGCCATCGGCGCGACGTATCACGGGCGGCAGGCCGGATCGATGGGGACGGCCGGCTGCTTTTCGTTCTTTCCCAGCAAGAACCTCGGCGCATTCGGCGATGGTGGATTGGTGACGACGGGGGATGTGTCGCTCGCCCGCGAGCTGAGGCGGCTCAGGAATCACGGTTCGGAGACGAAGTACTACCACCAGAAGGTCGGGGGCAACTTCCGGTTGGATGCGCTGCAGGCGGCGATCCTGCGCGTGAAACTGCCGCACCTGCCGGGGTGGACGGCGATGCGGCGCGAGAATGCGGCGCGGTACCGCCGTCTCTTCGCCGAGGTCCTGACCGACCCGGGCATCGTGCTGCCGATCGAGCCCGACGGCAGATTTCACATTTACAACCAGTTCGTCGTTCGCGTTCCAAGACGCGACCGAGTGCGCGCGCTTCTGACCGAGAGTGGCGTCGGTACCGAAGTCTACTACCCCGTTCCGTTCCACCTGCAAGAGTGTTTTGCGACGCTCGGCTACCGGCGTGGCGATTTTCCTGCGGCGGAAGCCGCCTCCGAGTCGACGCTGGCCGTTCCGATTTACGGTGAGCTCACCGTTGCTCAGCAGGAGTTCGTCGTGCGGGCACTCGGCGAGGCGCTTGGCACGGACGCGGCCCAGGCGCCGAACGCGTCGGAAGCATCGAAAAAATGACGCGGGTGATGGTGACCGGCGCGGCCGGCCAGCTCGGCTCGGTCATCGTCTCCAGGTTGTCGAAGACGTGCGACGTCATTGCCTGCACGCGAAAAGATCTCGATCTCGCCGATCCGGCTGCGGTTCTCGAGAAAACGGCGAGCTGCAATCCGGACGTCGTGATCAACTGCGCGGCTTACAACGATGTCGAAGCCGCAGAGGATGCCGCGGCGGCAGCGCTGACTGGCAATGCTCTCGCGGTGCAGGCGCTGGCGCGGGCCGCGACCGCAAGCGGAGCCACACTGATCCATTACAGCACCGACTTCGTCTTCGACGGCACCGCCGACCGGCCCTATCTCGAGACCGACGCCTGCCGACCTCTGAGCACCTACGGCATGTCGAAGCTTCTTGGCGAGTGGTTCGCGCTCGAGGCGTCTGGCGCGTATGTGCTGCGAGTCGAAAGCCTCTTCGGCGGGCACCCAGCCAAGAGCAGCATCGACAAGATTCTATCTACCATCCGTGCAGGTCAACCCGTCCGCGTGTTTTCCGACCGAACCGTGACGCCAAGCTTCGTGGACGATGTCGCCCTGGCGACCGAGCGGGTCATGAATGAACGGCCGGCTCCCGGGGTCTACCACTGCGTCAACAGCGGCGTGACCACGTGGGACGGTATCGCGAAACAGGTTGCCGCCCTCCTCGATCGAGACGCGGAGCTCATCCCGGTCAAGTCGACAGAGGTCAAGCTCAAGGCTCGCCGTCCGGTGTACTGCGCGCTATCCAACCAGAAGCTGCAGGAAGCCGGAGTGGAAATGCCGACCTGGCAGGAGGCGCTAGAGAGGTATTTGAAGTAAGAAACGTGACAGTCGTTAGTCTTCAGTCGGTAGTCGGCAGTCACAGTCGTCAATCTGAGTCGTCAGTCGGCAGTTCGAGTCGTCAGTCTAGTCGCCAGTCGAAGTCCCCAGTCCAAGTCCCCAGTTCAAGTCCTCGTCCCAATCATCTGTTTGCGACTGCCGATCGGACTCACGACTCCGACTGACGACCGGAACTGACGACTGCCGACTCCGACTGAGGACCGTGACTGCCGACCACCGACTCAAGACTAACGACTGTCAATCAGTCAGCGACAAGTCCGTTGACATATCGCCCGATCGCCAATGATGACGTCAGCCCGGGCGAGTCGATGCCGGCGACCTGGACCAGCGCCGGGACCCGGCTGTCCCGCCTGATCATGAAATCGGCGAACGACTCCTCCGGCGGGTGGAATTTCGCGCGAATGCCGCTGCCGGCCAGCCGAAGGTCGGCGAGCTCGATGGTCGGCAGCAGCTCGCGAGTCGGTTCCAGAAAGTCCTCGAGCGCCAGACGGTCGACCTCATAGTCGTCCTTGCGCTCCTGAAAGCGAATCGTCGGCCCCAACAGCACCGATCCCCACGTCGTTTTGGTCGCGTGGACGCCGAGGCCGTGTCCTGACGCGTGCGGTAGGGGATAGACGGGGCCGTTGACCATGTGCCGCTTTGCGGGCGTGAGCTCGGCGTACTCTCCACGGCACGGATAAATCCGGAACACTTCGCCGCCGAACATCGCCGACACATCGTCGGCATACAGACCGCCGCAGTTGACGACGGTAGCCGCGGTGACCGTTTCGTGCGGCGTGTGGACGACCAGTCGGTCGCCGCTCTGCTCGCCGCCGACTGCAGCGCTGCCGACGACGAGCATGACGTCTCGGCTGTCGCACAGGTGCTTCAGCGCCCGGACGAGCGCTTCTGGTTCGACAATCCCGGTCGATCCTGACCACAGCGCAGGCGTTGGTCGCACGAACGGTTCGCGGGCGCGAACGAACTTCGCATCGACGAGCTCGAGCTCTTCAACGCCATTCGCGAGCCCGCGCGCGTGCAGCGCCTCGAGCTGTGATGTGTCTCCCGTTGAAGATGGCGCGACGATCAATTTTCCGGTTCGAGAGTGCGGCACGCCATGGCGCGTGCAGAACTCGTACATCAGTCGCTTGCCTTCGACGCACAGTTGTGCTTTCAAGGTGCCGGGCGGATAGTACATGCCGGCGTGGATAACGCCGCTGTTGTGTGTGCTCGTGTCGAGCCCAGGTTTGGAGTGTCGTTCGAGTACGCACACGGAACGGCCCGACGCGGCGATTTCCGATGCGCATGCGAGCCCCACCACTCCGGCACCGATCACGATTGCATCGACCTCTGAACTGGACACGACCATTACCTCCGTCGGCGCACGAGACGCTTCATGAACGTCAGCCGAATGCGCAGGCCGGCATAGACGAGCGGCGCCAGGAGTCGGGCCGCGGGGCCGGCGTGCTTGCAATAGAGCCGAAACGCGCTGTCGTGGAACGCTTCGAGCGACGCGTCCGCGGCATGCCGGCTGCTGCGCCCGCCGACGTGCACGGCCCCGGCCGACGGCACGTACATCGTTCGCCAACCCGCGTGCTTGAGCCGACGACAGAAGTCCGCATCCTCCCAATAGAGGAAGAATCCCTCGTCGAGCCCACCGACGGCGTCGAACGCCTCACGGCGGACGCACATGCAGGCGCCCGACACCCAGTCGACTTCGACTGGTGTCGAGTCGGCTGGATTGCGCGCGGGAAGATTGTGCCGTGACATCGGATTCCCCGGCAGCACGCGCGTCAGCCAGGAACTCCGGCCGGCGAAGGCGGTCGTGAAGTCTGGAAAGCGCCGCGCCGATGGCTGAACGGTCCCGTCGGCATTCCGGATCCGAGGCCCGGCGACCGCAACGTCCGGGTGGCTGTCGAGCCAGTTCGCGAGCTGGCAACACGCATCAGGTTCGAGTGCGCAGTCCGGATTGAGCAGCAGAATGAACTGCGATGAAGTCGCGCGGGCGCCATGGTTGACGCCGACGGCGAAGCCGTCGTTACCTTCGACGCGTCGGAGCTGGATGTCTGGAAACCGCTGGCTCAGAAGGTCGGCCGCGTCGCTCTTACTCTCGTGATCGACCACGACGACCGAGACGCTGCCGCGCGCCGCATCGATCGACTCCAGGCACCCGTTGAGTTCTTCGTAACTCTGGTAGTTGACGATGACGACCGCGACGCGGGCCGCCTCCCGCCGGATGCTCACTTCAGGATCATAGCAAAGGCTCAGGGCTCAGTGCTCAGGGCTCAAGGAAAACGCTCGAGAGCAATCTCGAAGGTCTTGCTTGCGCGCCCATTGAGCCCCGAGCCCTGAGCCCCTGAATCCTGTCCTACCGCCCTTCCTCGCCGTCCTGCTTCTTCGGCGTGATTCTCACGTCGACGGGGATGCGGGTCTTGAACCCTTCCGGCGTGATGCGGAGGAAGACGAAGCGGTAGCGACCCAGGAAGCCCGGGCCCGGCTGCCAGGTGAAGACGCCCGTCGTCGGGTTCAGCGTTGAACCGATCGGGAGCGGCCGCATCCGGCTGTTCACCACTACGTAGCCCTCGTAGGTTGCCTGGCTGCCGTCGAACTGGTTGCCAAGCTGCACCTCGACCTGCTCGGTCTCATGTGCTCGGACGCGAATCTCGCCGCTCCACTCGGGGAAGACCAGCTCGCTCGACTTATCGTCCGACGCCGCTCTCCTGACCTTCACGGCCGAGTAGTCAGGCGCCGCGACCTCTTCGACTGCTTCAACCGTCTCTCCCATCGCGGAGCTTGACGCGGCAGCCACGGTGGCTCCTTCCACGGCTGCGGCCGTCAGGGCGCTCGAAGCGTTCTGCACGGTGAAGAATCGGCTGCCGATGCCTTCCGTATTGCCCAAGTTATCGCGCACCGTCCAGGCGATTGTGTGCGTGCCGTTCGACAGCGACGTGGTGTTCAACACGTAGTAGCCGATCGCGCCATTCGAATTGGCGTGCCCCGGGAAGAGCGTCGCGATGTCGGAGCGATTGTTGTTGTAGACGGGACTCCCTTTCGCTACGCCATCGACATACACCGTGATCGTGGAACCGTTGGTCGGGATAGTCCCTCGTGGCGACAGCGCCCATCCGAACACCGTGTAGGCGGATCCGGAAATCGTGGCGCCCTGGGCAGGGGTATCGATTGTACCGAACGGCTTCACCGACGCGGTGTTGTTGATCGTGATGTTCTTTGCGCCGAGGTAGACCGCCCGAGCCTCTGCATCGATCGCGTAGGCGTGCAGCCTGAAGGCTCCGTTGCCGCCAACGGGCCGTCCGTTGTTTCGATCCGGGAGCATGTTGGTCAGCACCATGAAGCCCCAGCCGGCTCGATAATTCAACGGCAGATTGGGATACAGGTTCTCGACGTCCGGCCGGGAGCCAGCGATTATCGACGCGCTGCCGAGCAGCACGATGCCGGCTTCACCAGGCACAGGATCACGATAGATATCGATCCTCGAGATCCCGACGTCGTCGATCGCCCAGCCGGTCACCGGGATGGCACCAGCGACGTTGGCCGTTCCGTTAGCGGGCGTATCGAAGTAGCCAACCGGCCCGGTGGTGCCGCCTGCCCCGTAAACGCGCGTCGTGACCGGGACGTTGAGCTGCGTGGAACCAATCGTGACCCTGACGGTGTTCGTGTAGGTGCCGGCCGCCAGCGAGGTCGAGGCCAGCGTAACCGTCAGCGGAGCGGTACCGCTGCCGCTCGAGGGCGAGACGGTGATGCGGTTGCTGCCCGTGCCGACGCTCGCCGCGGTCCACGCCAGAGGAGCGCCGCTCGCCGTCTGCGTGACCAACATCCGCTGCGCTGGCGTCTTCGGTCCGAGCGTCGTGCCGCTCGAGTTGACCGAGCCGAAATTGAGGGCGCCACGTTCGAGCGCCAGTCCACCGCCGTTCGGCGGCGTCGGTATCGTCGAGATCGTGGTCGACACTTCATCCGACGGCGCGCTGCGCAAGCCCGCGTTGTTTTCGGCGTAGACCCTGAAATAGTAGGTGCTGCCGGCCACGGCAGTCGTGAGCGTCCACTGAGTCACGAGGCCGACGTTGACGAGCGTTTCGCTACCAGAGGGGGTGGTGCGATATCCGACGTAGTATCGGGCGAGATCGGTTTCGGAGTTCGCATCCCACGCCAACGTGACGGCCGCCGCCTCCGCGCGCCCGGCGAGCGCCGCAAAAATAAGGCACCACAGTCCAAGAAAGCGAAACGGTCGAGTCATGCCCCGAGGCCATGGCAAAGGACGTGCCGCGGCCTTTTGGGCCTGTTTTCTAGTGGTTGAGTGTGCCGACCTGGACCGCCAAATTACAGAAGTGCGTGCTCGATTTCATGGCTGGATGAAAAACTGGGCCGTATTGCGCGATTCCGCGACCGGCCGGCGCCGGCCGCGGAAAATCTGCCGCTGGTCAGACGACCCTGATGCGGACGAGTACCGTCTGATTGAAGGTCCCGGTCTGCGTGCTGAAGGCAAAAACTACAAGGTTGTACTCGCCAGGGGGTAAGGAACTCTGCAAAAAATACCCGGACGAAGCGAAGCGCTCGTGTCCGAAGACGCCGCCGACGTCTGGCCGGTATCCGCCGACGGCAGCTGCGCCCGCGAAGATGGCGTTGCCGCCAGCGATCGGATAAGCCCACGCGTGGATCACCGCAACACCGCATCCCGACGCTGCGCCGGCATCGATAGCCCACCCGCTGATCGAGAAGGACTGCGTGACGACCTGATTCGGAGCCGGCGCGTCGATGTACATGCGCGGGATCGAAATAGGCTGGACCACGGTGACGCGCGAACTGTGCGAATGATTGAACGCGTTTGCCACCGTGCTGAACGAATACGCGGCGATGTCGTACGTGCCCGGCTGGAGTGTCGCCGAGAGCCCGAAGCCGGCTGCCGCGAGGGCGGGATTGCCGAAATACGCGGCAATGTCTGGCCGCTGCACGCCCATGTTCGCCGCGCCGAGAAAAATTGGCGCGGCTCCGGTCGTGGGGAAGGCCCAGACGTGCACGGTCGCTACGCCGGTACCGGAAGAGGCCCCAAGATCAAGAGCCCAACCTGAGACGCCGAATGAGGTCTGCACGAGGGAGCCGTTCCCGGGAACGTCGAGGAACATTTTCGGATTCGAGACGTTCGTCGGAGTTGGCGACGGCGGTGGCTGCTGGCCACCGCCTCCATTGGCGACGCTCGTTGCAAACTGACCTTGAATCACCGCGAAGTTGGTGGAGGTTACGGTGAGATACCGACCCTTGGCCGCACTCGCGACAATACGAGGGTTGTAGTTGCCCTTGACTCCACCGGTTTGCGTCAGAATGAATCCGTTGTCGTAAGGCGAGCCGTCAGCGTTTACTGGGATTGCGGCATCTTCGTAGTCCTGCAGGCCGGCGCCGTGGGTCACCAGCAGGAAATCGCCCGAGCCTGCGTTGTAGGCGAAGTCGAGCGCGTCGTACGCGAAGTAGCGCGTCGAGACGACACGAACGCCGCCAACGGGCGCGCCGCTCGCACCATTCACAGTCACCCCGTAAAACCCTGCCCCGGCGCCTGAATTGTTCCACCACGCGACCACATACTGTCCGGTAGTCGAGTTGTATTCGACATGCGGAATCAAGGTGGCCGCCGAACGAAGGAAGGTCGTCGGACCACCGACCAGGTTCCCGGTACCGGCCTGAACACGCTGACCGTTCACGTATCCGAATGCGCCAGCGTCGAAGTAGCCTGCGTAAGTGATGTAGAACTCGTTCTGATGCGGGTTGTAGGCGACCGATGGGTCCCGCTCCCAGTCCGGTCCCCCGGTTATGGCGACGGGAGTCTGCAGCACCGTGCCGGCCGTATTGACCCTTGTGAAACGGATATCCTGAGAGGTGAAGTAGCCACCCATCCAGGTTACGAGAAATTCGTGGCTGGCCGTTGAGTAAGCCACGGCGGCACCCATCGTCCAGTTCGAGCCGGTTCCCGGCGCGCCGGCCTCGAGCGCGATCACGATGTCGCCGGTAAGGGCACCGCCGTCGTGGGAAAGCAGCTTGCCACGGACTTGAGCGATCGACCCCACGCTCTCGTGCCACGTCACCAGGTATCCGCCGTTGCCGCCGTTCATGTCGGGACTGAACGCCACGCGAGGCGTCTGCGAATGACCGCCGGCGAGGAAGCCCATCGCGACGGGAAACGCGTTGAGACGGTTGCCATTCGCATCGAGGAGCTGCCCCTCGACGAAGCCGTTTCCTGAGACGACCAGATAACGGTCGTGGAGCGAGTCGTAAGCGACGTCAGGAAGAATGACTGGGCTGGTCGTGCCGCCAATCCTGAAGGTTGGACCAGTGCGAGAGGCCTGCGCGGCGGCGCGGTTTGGTATTGCCGCTATGGCCAGGAGGGCGGCCAGCGCAATCCAAGTGCGGGAGATCTTCATCGTTGGTCCTTTGAGGCAGTTCGCAGGGCAGTCCTCGGGTCCAGTAGGAAATCGAGTGTTCTTCTGTGAAGCTTTCGGCCGAACGGGGAGCGGACAATAGGGTAAACGAAGGGGGAAATTGTGTAAAGAAAAACCAGCCCGTCAGTCGGGCGCCGGAGCGAGATTCCCGAGTCGCTTGTGTCTGAGTGTCGACTATTTGATAGCCCCTGCGACGCGGAGAATTCCGCCCGCGGCCTCGAGTTGCACCAACGGCGAGGGGTCCCGGAGTAGCTTGCGAAGAGTTGGGAGGTCTCGCTCGAGGGCGCCCGCTGGTAGCCGGTCCAGACGCCGTGCCGCCGCATGCCGCATGGCCGGGTTGGTGTCCCCGAGCGCTTGAGCGAAGACGTCGCCCGCGGCCCCAGGGTCTGCAGCGTACTGGAGAAGGAGCTCCGCCGCACGCAGCCGCACGAGCGGGTCGGGGTCCTGCAGCACGCCGCTGGCGACTCCGACCCACTCACCAGAAGGATTGGCTGAAGCTCCAGCTTCGACGGCGATCAGCCGCAGGTCCCCGACCGGGCTGTTCGCGTAGGTACGCATGAGGTCTGCGGTCGAGTCGTCGCCAAGCTGCGCCAGTGCGGCCGCGGCCATGACGCGGACCGGCGGATCCGGATCCTTGAGTGCCAACTTCAGTTGCGGCACGAAGGCCGGATCGCCGAGCTTGCCGAGCGCCCGGGCGGCCGCCATCTTTGTCGGGAGCGGGCGGGTCGGATCGAGCGCTCCCGCGATGACGCCGGCTGCGGTTTTCACACCTCCATCACCCAGTGCATCGATGGCATCGCTGACGTCGCGGCCGGCACCATTCTTCACGCGTCCGGCCAGGCGGGTGACGGCGGCTGCGTCTCCGAGACGGGCGAGCGCGGCGTCGCTTTGCGCGGTCCCACTGGATGCCACCATCGAGCTCAAGCGCGCGGTGGCGTTGCGATCGCCGAGTAACGCCAGGATTTCGAGGGCGCGCGGGCGGACCGCATCGTCGGACCCGTCTGGCGCGGTCGCGAGGGACTCGACGAGGTTGGTCGCAATCGTTTCGAGCAGAGACACATCGTCGCGCTGCCGGACGTTCGGCAGCCACGCTTCATAGGTATCGAGCGCTGCAGACACCCCTGGGCCTGCCAGACGCGCGCGGACCTTGAGCGCCAGTGCGTCGTGATTGCGCGGCGCGGTTTTCAAGAGCGCATCGCTCGCGCGCTCGGCATCTGCCGCGCGCCCGCCGGCCAGCGCCGACCACGCCTTGGCCAACTCCTGCGCGCCCTTCGCCGCAGCAGGAACCGCGGTCGGCCCCTGTGCGAGGAGCGGCCCGAGAAGCGCTGAAACCAGGGTTGCCGTGATAGCGATGCATCGTGATCGTGAAGTCATGGATGAGTGTCCCTGGTCGTAAGACGGTCGCCACGCTCATGCGGCCGGCTGGCCAGATATACTATGAAACCCCTTGAGCATCGAATCGCAGACCATCGATCCAGCACCGAGGCCATCAAACCGCGAGCCGCAACCCGCGAGCCGCGAGCCGCTGGTCGTGAGTAACGAGCCGCCCGCCGCGAACCCTGAGCCGCGTCCCTATACCTATCTCGGCCTTTTCTTCGTCGCGCTGGCGACGTTGATGTACGAGATCCTGCTGACCCGAATCTTCAGCGTGACGATGCTCTATCACTTTGCTTTCGTCGCGCTGTCGCTCGCGATGTTCGGCATGACCGCCGGGGCGCTCATCGTCTATCTCGCACCTCGGGTGTTCACGCCCGCGCGCCTGCGCTGGCAGCTGGCGCTCGCCGCGGTGTGTTTCCCCACGGCGATCGTGCTGAGCTTCCTGACGCAGCTCAGCATCCCGTTCAGGGTGCACCCGTCGATCGTAGCAATCTACGCGATCGCCTTCACGTATGCCGTGATCGCCGTGCCGTTTGTCGTCAGCGGTGTCGTCGTGTGCCTGGCCCTCACCGGTTTCCCCAGAAGAGTCAGCCGCCTGTACGCGGCAGACCTTGCCGGGGCGGCGCTCGGCTGCATGCTCCTCATCGTGGTGATCGGCTATTCCGATGGCCCCACTGCCGTGTTGTGGGTGTCTGTGCTCGCGTCGATTGGCGCGATGATGTTCGCCCTCGACACGCTCTCGCGAGCGCTTCGTCGCGCCGCGACCGTTTCGACCCTGGTGTTGCTGATGGCTGCAGTGGGACACAACATCCTGGTCTGGCGGGAGTTCCCGGTCTTTCGAATCCTTTATATGAAAGGCTCGTTCGAGGCGCGTCCACTTTACGAAAAGTGGAACTCGTACTCGCGCGTGCGCGTCAGGGGCAGCCAGACGACTGAGGAGCCACCCCAGGGTTGGGGGTTGAGCCCAGTGCTTCCCGAGTCGTCACGCGTCCGGCAGATGCAAATGGACATCGATGTCGGGGCGGGGACGGTTCTGACTGGGTTTTCCGGCGATTTGCAGGCCGTCCAGCACCTGAAGTACGACGTCACGAACATCGGTTACTACATTCAGCATGATCCATCCGTCCTCGTGATCGGCGCCGGCGGCGGACGTGACATCCTGTCGGCGCTGGCATTCGGCGCGAAGTCGGTGACCGCTGTCGAGATCAACAAGGACATCATCCGAACGGTGAACGGTCGCTTCGGCGACTTCACCGGCCATCTCGACCGCGATCCCCGAGTGCGCTTCGTCAACGACGAGGCCCGGAGTTATGTCGCCAGATCGAAAGATCGATTCGATACGATCCAGATCTCGCTCATCGATACATGGGCGGCCACGGCCGCCGGCGCCTTCGTTCTGAGCGAGAACTCGCTCTACACCGTCGAGGCCTGGACGACGTTTCTCCAGCATCTGACCGACGACGGCATTCTGAGTGTCTCGCGGTGGTACTTCCAGGACCGTCCCGCCGAGATGTATCGCACGACGACGCTGGCGGTCGAAGCGTTGCGCGCGGTGGGGGTGACCGACCCGCGCCGGCACATCGTCGTGATCCGCAACATGCAGCTGGCCAACCGGCCGGCGGACACGCCTGATGGTGTCGGCACGATTCTCGTCAGCCGGCGGCCGCTGAGCGACGGCGCGCTGGATACGCTCGACCGTGAGTCGGCCCGCCTGCGGTTCGATGTGCCCTTCAGCCCCCGGCGCGCGGCGGATGAGACCTACGTTCGGCTCACGACGCCTGAGGGACGTGCCGAGTTTCTGCGCGCCTATCCGGTGAATGTGGCGGCACCGACCGACGACAGCCCATTCTTTTTCAACATGCTTCGTCTGCGTGATGTCGTCAGGCCAGAGCTCCTCGACTTCGGCAAGCTGAGCCTCAACATGAAGGCCGTCGTGACGCTTGCCGTGCTGCTCGTCACGGTGTCGTTTCTGACCGCGGTCTGCATTCTTCTGCCGCTCTGGCTGACGAGGGATCGTGTCAACCTCTCTGGTGCCGGCGCGCTGCTGGTGTATTTCATTTCGATCGGCCTGGGTTTCATGCTGATCGAAACGTCGCAGATGCAGCGGCTGATCATCGCGCTCGGCCATCCGACCTACGGTCTGTCGGTGGTCCTGTTCGCGCTGCTCTTGTCGAGCGGCATTGGCAGTTACCTGACGGCGGGCATCACCGAGCCATCGGCGGCGCGGCTTGGTCGGGGCCGTTTGCTCGCGACGGTTGCCGTACTCGCGGTCTTTGGACTGATCACGCCCACGGTCGTGAGATGGATCGAGCCCATGACGACGAGCGTCCGCATTCTGGCCGCCGTCGCGCTCTTGTTTCCAGCCGGGCTGATGATGGGGATGGCGTTTCCGCTCGGCATGAAGCTCGCCGCCGGGCGCGCGTCGGATCTGACGGCATGGTTCTGGGGCCTGAACGGTGCGGCGTCGGTCATGGCGTCGGTGCTGAGTGTCTGCATTGCGCTGACCTGGTCGATCTCGACTGCGTTCTGGGTCGGCTGGCTTTGTTACGTCGCGGCGTACGCCGCGTTCCGGCGCGCTGCCTGATGGGGTGGCCAGACTCTCGAGAAAAATCGAGATCTGACCCCGACTGCACCGCGATATACTTCGGGGTTGATTCGCACCAACTGAGATGGCCAAGACTGCATTCATCACCGGGATCACCGGCCAGGATGGCTCGTACCTGGCAGAACTGCTCCTCGACAAGGGCTACCAGGTTGTTGGCGGCGTGCGCCGTGCCAGCACGACCAACTACTGGCGGATCGAGCACCTCCTCGATCGCATAACCCTCAAGCCGGCGGACCTGCTCGATCAGCTCTCGCTCATCCGCGTGATCGAGGACGTCAAGCCCGACGAAATCTACAACCTGGCGGCGATGTCGTTCGTGCCAGCGTCCTGGGATCAGCCGATGCTGACCGGCGAGTTCAACGCGCAGGGCGTGACGCGGGTACTCGAAGCGGTCCGGCACGTCAACCCGCGGATCCGTCTCTACCAGGCGTCGTCCAGCGAAATGTACGGCAAGGTTCGCGAGGTACCCCAGACTGAGTTGACACCGTTCTATCCGCGCAGTCCGTATGGCGTATCGAAAGTCTACGCGCACTACATCACTGTGAACTATCGTGAGAGCTACGATCTGTTTGCGGTCTCGGGGATCCTGTTCAATCACGAATCGCCGCGCCGTGGGCTCGAATTCGTGACCCGCAAGGTGACCGACGGCGTCGCCCGAATCAAACTAGGGCTGGCTGATTCGCTGAGTCTCGGCAACCTCGACGCCCACCGCGACTGGGGTTTTGCCGGCGACTACGTCCGAGCGATGTGGATGATGCTGCAGCAGGACAAGGCGGACGATTTTGTGATCGCGACGGGGGAGAGCCATTCGGTCAAGTCGCTGGTCGAGGTCGCGTTCGGACACGTCGGCTTGGATTGGGAGAAGCACGTGCGCCTCGATCCGAAATTCTTGCGGCCGGCGGAGGTCGAGCATCTGATCGGGGATGCCTCAAAGGCGCGCGCGACGCTCGGCTGGACCCCGGATGTCGATTTCTCACGGCTGGTGACGATGATGGTCGACGCGGATCTGGCGCGGCTGACGGCGGCCAGTGGGACGCCAGCTCGGGCCGGGCACCGCTAGGCTCCGAGCCCCGCCGGTGTTCAACCTCTTCAAGCGTTCGAAGTCGCCGACCGAACCCCATGAACGGTTTGGCGAGCTGACCGACGACGAGTGGCTCGGGCTGCTGGTCCGAAGCGTCACCGAACCGGTCATCGACGGCATTCGCATGCCGGGTTTCCCCGATGACATGCTGCAGCGCAACACGGTGGGTTCTGCCGGTGAGCAGGCGCTTCGAGAAGCCTTCACGTTCATCTCGTTCGTGAAGAAGCATGCACGCGAGCTTGGCCACCCGGTCAACGGCACTACCAGGGTCCTCGATTTTGGCTGCGCGTGGGGACGCATCCTGCGGTGCTTCCTGAAGGATTGTCCAGCCGATCACCTGCAGGGCGTTGATGTCGATCCGACGTTGATCGATGCCGCGCGGGCGTCGTTTCCGTACTGCCGATTCGATCGTATCGACGCGTTCCCCCCGACCTCGTTCGGCGGCGGCTCGTTCGATCTCATTACCGCTTACTCGGTGTTTTCCCACCTCGCCGAACATGCCAGTCTGGCGTGGGTGCAGGAATTCTCCCGTCTGTTGCGCCCGGGCGGCATCATGGCCGTGACGACGCAGCGGCGTGACTTCATCGAGTATTGCCGATCACTCAGAGGCCAGGAGCACGAGTTCGGCTGGCATCGGGTGCTGGCCAACGCGTTTGTCGATACGGATGCCGCGTATGCGGCCTACGACGCCGGCGACTACCTCTACGCCGCGACCGGCGGCGGGCCGTCACGTCCGGCGGACTTCTACGGCGAGGCACTCATTCCTGAGGCCTACGTGCGGCGCCACTGGACGAAGTCTCTTCGCTTTGTGGCCTTCGTTGACGACCGAAGCGCGATGCCCCAGGCGCTCATCGTCATGCAAAAGGCCTGATCGGCTCGATTCCGGCGGAACGAGAGACCCATGACACCCGCCGATGATACCTGCCAGTTGTGCGGACACACCGGGTTCGTCCACGTCGATGTGCTGTGGCCGGAACTCGTCGACGCGTGGCAACTGACGCCGGACGAGTCCGCCTATATCAACGTCCAGCAGGGGACCTCCTGCGAGCGATGTGCCGCGAACGTCCGTTCGCAGGCGCTCGCGCGTGCCTTGCTGGCTCGTCTGGCCGCGACGACCTCGCTCGCCGCTTTTCTCGAGACCTCTCCTCCGCAAGAGTGCCGAGTCCTCGAAATCAACGAGGCAGGCGCGTTGACGCCGTGGCTGTCCAAGTTTCCGGGCCACGTTCTGGCGCGCTATCCAGAATGCGACATGACGCGGATGCCGTTCGCCTCAGCATCGTTCGATCTCGTCGTGCATTCCGATACGCTCGAGCACGTCGCGGACTACCGTGCCGGCCTTGTCGAGTGTGCCCGCGTTCTGGTTCCAGGCGGAGCCTGCCTGTTCACGGTTCCGATTATCCTCGGCCGCATGACGCGAAGCCGAGCTGGCCTGCCTCCGAGCTATCACGGGCACGCGGAGTGCCGGGACGCCGATTTCATCGTTCATACGGAGTTTGGCGCGGATGTCTGGACGGCGGTTCTCGAGTGTGGCTTCAGGACCTGCGGCTTCGTGACGTTTCGCTATCCGTCTGGTATCGCGATCGTCGCTGGTCGGTAAGGTTGCTCTATTACCGGGATTTCTTCCCGAGCCTGACGAAGCGGTACCTGAAGCACGCGCGAATCCACGTCAACGGGTCGCGGAAGAAGGAAACCTTCTTGCCCTCCGAGAACGACCGTGATCGGTAGTTGACCGGGATTTCCAGGGGGCGGTAGCCGGCTCTCACCAGTTTGCCGACGAGTTCCCAATCGAAATCGAACCGATTCGATTCGAAGGTCAGTCCGTGCAGGCAATCGCGGCGGAACACTTTGAACATCGTGAACGGATCGCGCAGCCGCGTGCCATAGACGACGTTGAACAGTGCCGTGAAAAAGACGTGCCCCAGGTTCATCACCTGGCTCACGCCGGCCTGGTCGGTGAAATGGCGGATCTTCCAGTTACGGCCGTCGCTGTCGTGGCGCGAGCCGAGGACAAAGGCGGAGGCGCCGGTCATCAGCGGCTGCAGCAGCGGCTCGTAGTCATTCAAGTCGTACTCGAGGTCGGCATCCTGAATGAGGATGTAGTCGCCCGTCGCGTGCCGCAAGCCCGCGCGAACCGCATGGCCCTTGCCCCGCGGCGACTGTTCGTATTCAATCCTGACCCGCGGCTGTCCGTCGAACTTGCGGACCTCGTCGCGGGTGCCGTCGGTGGAGTTGCTCTCGACCACCACGACGTCGATATCTACGTTCGGAATCGACTTGGCCAGCAGTTCGGCCATGACGACCGGAAACGAGGAACGCTCGTTGAACACCGGCATGATCACGGTCAGCCGGTGCCGCCGTTCGGACAACGGCAGTTCGGTCGAACGGCGGGCGAGGACATTGATTCCGCTTGCGACGACGCGCACATGGCGCCGGCGTAGCGGCCCGGGCAGCAGGGCTCCCGTGAGTTGCGTGAGCCGCGTCAGCACCGGGACCGGGAATCTCCGGAAATGCTGAATGATGTACTCAGGGCTGAGGGTCTTCCAGCCGGTTGTGACCTCGATGTCTTCGAACCCGCCCCTCAAGAGCGCGGTCTGCACTGTCTGGCTGTCGAAGTAGAACAGGTGTTCGAGTTTGAACTCCATCCATCGTTCGCGCATCAACCGCGCCGACCAGCTGTCCAGGCTCGGCAGCGCGATGAAGAGTGCGCCGCCAGGACGCAGGAGGCGCCACAGGTGCGCGAGATCGGACAGCGGGCGGCGTGTATGCTCGATGACGTCGGCCAGCACGGCCACGTCGAAGGAGTTTTCCGGCAGGTCGACCGTGCCGATCGTTCCCTGGCGCACGCACTCGGTTCCCAGCCGCTCGTTTGCGGCGCGCACGGAACTTTCCGAGTATTCGACGCCGCTGACGTCGTAGCCGCGATCCCGCGCTTCGAGAAGCAGATTGCCCAGTCCCGAGCCGACTTCGAGCAACTTTGGGCGCGGTCCAGTTCCTGAACGGTTCCGGCCGAGTGTCGCTTCAATCTCGTCGAGGTAGCCGGCGGCGGTGCCCCGTTTCAGGCGATCCGCTTCTGCGCCGGGGACGAGAAAGTACTGTTCGGTATAGATCGCCGCCAGTTCACTGTCCGACGGCTGGGGATTGCGCATCACGATCCCGCATCGATCGCAGCGCACGATCGGTGTCGTCGAATGCGTGAACTGATAGTCGAGACGCTCACCTTCGCAGATTGGGCACTGCGCCAGCGCTGGACCCCCGAACGACATCGTCAAGAGTGTACAGTAGAATTGCGCGTGCTCGCCCGGCTCGTGCTCGGCTACGTGGTCGCGCTTCCACTCATCGTCGGGTTGCTCGCGGGCGCAGTCAGCGATTCACGCACCTACACCATCGCGGTGACGATGGAGTCGAGCGTGCCTGGGCACGTGCAAGTGTTCTTCGACTCCGGCGCTGGTTTTCGTGAGGTCGCGTCGAGCAACGCGTGGTTCGAGACCGCGCCCGGCGCGCACGAGTATCGGCTCAGGCTTCCGGCCGGTACCTACCGGAAGTTCCGCCTCGACCCCGGCACGCTTCCCGGCCGCTACGCAATCGAGCGCGTCGCCGTCCTCGCTCCGGACGGATCGATCCATTCCGAGATCCCACTCGCGGCTCTGGAACCCGCCTACCAGGTCACTGTTGTCGAGAAGAACGACCGCCGTCTCGTCGTCACGACTCCGCCGGGCACGAGCGATCCGCAGTTGCTCTATTCACCCGCCGCACCCGTCGTCATCCCCAGTCTTCTGTTCACGTCTCGGAGTCTGCGGACGGCAGGCATGGTGGGCTTGGTGTGGCTCGGCGCGGTTGCGGTTGTCTGGGGTGGCGCTCGGGCGAGTGCACGCCGGGGAGCCGGTGGCGATCGCATTCTAATCAAGTTCGGAACGTTCTGGGCGGCGCGTCCGACGGCCGCCATTGCGGCCGCCGCCGTGGTGGCGACGATGGTGTCGACCTATCCGGTGCTGCTCGGCCGCAGCTTCGTCGCGCCGACGAACGGCTACCTGCGCCTCTTCTACGACAGCGTGCCCTTTACGCCGGGCTCTGACGACGAGCGGATAGAAGAGACGCGCGGCAGCGACGTCGCGGCTACGGTGTACGCGTTCATGCCCTACTCCCGCCTTCAGCGCGAAGCGCTCTCGCAGGGTGAGATGCCACTGTGGAATCGCTATAACGGCGCCGGCCGTCCGTTGTGGGGTCAGGGGCAGACGTTTCTTCTCGATCCGCTCCACTGGCTCACGATCGTGACCCCCGATCTCACGCTTGGATGGGATCTGAAGTTCACTGCGCACCGGTTCGTCTTCGCGGCGGGAGTCGGCGTGGCGGCGCTCCTGGCAACAGGCGCCAGTGTGCCGGCGGTCATCGTGACGGCGGCGGCACCGTTTGTCGGCGTCTACCTGTTTCGCCTGAACCACCCGGCGGCGTTCAGCTTGTCTTATGCGCCGTGGGCTCTCGCAGGCTGGTTTCTGCTGGCTCGTGCATCCCGTCGGCAGGAGCTGAGCCGTGCGACGGCGCTCATGGCGGTCAGCATGTCGCTCGTGCTGGTGTCGTCGCCGCCAAAGGAAGCGGCCGTGATGCTCATTGGCCTTGCAACAGCTGGCGCGGTTGCTGTGCTATGCGCGCCGGGAGTCTGGGTGGATCGTCGCAGGCGAATCGTGTCCGCCCTGCTGGGAGGAGTCGCGTTTGCGCTTCTGACCGCGCCGCACTGGCTCATCTTTCTCGACACCCTGCGCTTGTCAATGACCTCGTACGACAACCCGTACGCCGTTCTTGCTGGCCGTGAGCACGCACTTGGACTTTTTCTGACGCCGCTCGTGCCAGGCCTCGTGCGCCCTGGCCTGAACGTTCTCCTGCTGATCCTGTTGATTGCCGCTGCCGCGTCCCCCTGGCGGTTGCTGCGCGTTCCGCCGGTGTTTGCCTGCGGCCTGGTGGGGTTCGCCCTCGTGGCCGTTGCGTTCGGTGCTGTGCCTTCCGGCTGGCTCCTTCGCATCCCGTTTCTCGCCAACATCGGCCACATCGACGACGTGTTCATTACCGCGTCGGTTCCGCTGCTACTTGTCGTCGCGTCCTGGGGAGCATCGGTCCTTTTGGAGTGCGGCTACTTCCGCAGGATGGTGGTCAGCGTGGCGACCGCCCTCGTCGGTGTCTGGCTTCTCAGGCAGGTCGGCTGGCTCACGAAGCCCGGCGGCTTCGAACCCTTCGCGGTGGCTCTGATCCTCGCGCCAGCGGTCCTCTTTCCGTGGCTCCTCCGGGCGGGCCGCGCGGGTAGAGCGGACCGGGTAGTGCAGGCGGCCGCGATCGCGACTGTCGTAGTGCTCCTCCTTCCAGTCGGGCTGCATCTCAACTCCCGCCTTCCGCTTCTCGAACCGCTGCTCATTCAGCCACGTCCGCGAACTCCCGTGGACGCCCCACCGCCAGCCGTCATGGCTCTGCGCGACGCATCAGCGGAGCCTAGAAGGATCGTTGGCGTTGATTGGTGGCTGTTTTCCGGCAGTCAGGGCCTGTACGACCTCGAGGGGATTGGCGGTCCGGATGCGCTCGAAGTTGCGACATACGAGGAGCTCGTCAATGCCGGTGGCGTTACGCGGTACTGGCTCTGGCTGACAAACATCCCGATCAAGGACGTGGATCGAGTCGCGCCATTACTCGACGTGCTCAACGTTGGATTTCTGGTCGCCGGCGCGAAAGAGGCGCCGCCTGGCTTCGACGACCTGCCGATCTCGCCGCCGGACCGGGCGCGAATAGGGCGGAGGGACAGCGCCTGGCCCAGGGCGTTCTTTGCGGACGGCGCCACTCCCTATGACGACGTTCAGGATTTTCTGCGGCAGGCGGGCACCGCCGGCCGGCCGCTCGCCGCCGTGCAGTCTTCAGATCGGGAAGCGGTCGAGGCCACAGGATTTCTGCCGGCGCCGTCCGGCGTCACGATTCCGGCTCGTGACTACAGGCTGAGCGTCAATACGACTCGCTTCACCATCGTTGCGCCTCGTGCTGGAATCGCGGTACTCGGCGAAACCTTCCTGCCCGGGGAGTTTCGCGCGACGTTGAACGGCG
Organism: uncultured Acidobacteriota bacterium; assembly: GCA_963773005.1. Taxonomy (GTDB): domain Bacteria; phylum Acidobacteriota; class Vicinamibacteria; order Vicinamibacterales; family 2-12-FULL-66-21; genus DATBJJ01. The sequence continues at coordinate 383,043 of CAVYZR010000001.1, read as the reverse complement.
CTCCAGTGCCGTACTTTCGAGTGAATCACACGTTCAAAGGACTGGCGATTCCGTCGGCCGGCGAGTGGATCGTCGAGTTCGAGCACCGGCCGCGCCATTGGCGGCTTTCTCTCGCGCTTGCGGGTCTCGGCGTTGTCATGCTGGCGGGCATGGGCGTCCTGTCGAGAAGAAAGTAAGATCTTCCGGTGTTCGCACGCCTGGTCCTTGCGTACGTCCTTTCGCTCCCGCTGTTTGTCAGTCTAACGCCGAGTGCGCTGCCCGCCGAGCGCTACACACTGCAGATCACGATGTCGTCGTCTGTGCCCGGGTTGGTGCAGGTGTTCTTCGACACCGGTACTGGGTTCTCCGGGGCGCAGTCATCAGCAGAGCCTGTCGTTCCGTCGATCGAGCCGCGGGAGCACCGGCTCAGTCTCCCCGCTGGGCGATATCGTCAGCTCCGGTTGGATCCGGGCACCGAGCCTGGCCGTTACTCGATTCAGCGTGCCGCCATTATCGGCTCCGACGGCTCGACCATCACGGTTCTCCCGCTCGCAGACTTGACCCCTGTTCAGCAGCTCACAACGGTCGAACGCACTGCAAACCGCCTCGTGCTCGAGGCTGCGCCGGGCGCGACCGATCCTCAGATTCTCTACGCGCCGGCCTCGCCACTGACCGTGGCTCCTCGCAGCAATCCTGCCGCGCTGCTCGTTCGGTTCGCACTGATTTTGGCCGGCGCGACGCTGGTCGTCTGGATCGTCGAGCAGCTCTTGATGCGTGTCTGGCCCGGCGGATCGCAGACGCTCCAACGAGTAACGGCGTGGGCCCATCTCCATCCGGAGAGGGCGGTCGTCGCTACAGCTCTCGTGGCGACGATCCTCGCGACATACCCGCTGTTGTTGTTTGGCCGAAGCCTTGTGTCGCCGAACAACGGACCGAAAGGCATGCTTTACGACGCAGTGCCTCTTACGCCCCACTCAAGCGATCTGCAGGTGGAGGACACGCGCGGCAGCGATACGGCTGCCGCGATGTATGCATTCGTCCCCTATTCGCAGGTTCAGCGCGAGGCGATCGCGGAAGGCCAATGGCCACTCTGGAATCGCTACAACGCGTCAGGCAGGCCTCTTTGGGGACAGGGGCAGACGTTTCTGCTCGATCCGTTGCATTGGTTCACGCTGGTTACACCTGATCCTTCCCTTGGGTGGGATCTCAAGTTCGTCGCGCACCGCCTCGTGTTCGCGGCGGGCGTGGGGCTGGCTTCGTTCGCGGTGACAGGCGCCTGGCTTCCCGCCGCGCTCGCGGCATTTGCGGCCCCATTTGTCGGCGTCTATGCCTATCGCGTCAGTCATCCTGCGTCATTCGCATTGACCTACGCACCTTGGATCTTGCTGGCCTGGTTTCGGTTGGCGAGGGCCGGGCGCTTGTCGGAGCGCGCGCGAGCGACGGTGATGCTCGTCCCCGCCACGTCGCTGGCGCTCGTGTCGTCGCCGCCGAAGGAAGCTGCCGCTATGCTGCTCGGCACGGGCGCGACCGGGTTGGTGTGCGTGTTGCTGTCAGAGGGATCGTGGGGCAGCCGATTCAGACGGTTGCTCGCCGCCGCGCTCGCGGGTGTCGCCACGCTACTCGTTACCGCGCCCCACTGGCTGATCTTCCTCGACACGCTGAAAGTCTCGGCGACCAACTACCAGGCGGCGTTTGTCCAGCCAATCGGTCTCTCGGCAACAGTCGCCTTTGTCCTGGGTCCACTGACGGCTGGCCCGGTTATGCCCGGCTTTCACGCGTTGGGATTCGTGCTGGTTTTGGCGGCATTAACCGATCGCTCTCGCCTCGTCGGCTCGGGGTCTGTCCTGGCGTGCGCCGCAGTCGTGCTGGTCCTGCTGGCGGTTGCGTTTGGCGTGGTGCCTGAACACCTGCTCATCCGCCTGCCATTTATCGCGAACATTTACCACGTTCACGATGTGTTTGTGACCGCCGCACTGCCGATGCTCCTTGTTTTAAGCGCTGCCGGTGCCAGTACCCTGCTGGCGGCCAGCCGCATACGGGTCCTCCTCGTGACCGCGATGGTCGTCGTCGTCAGCTGGTGGCTCGTCGCTCGGGCCATCGATTTGTCTCAACCGTTCGGCTTCGAACCGTGGGCCGCGTGCTTCGTCCTGCTGCCGGCAATCATGTTGCCGCAAAGTTTGAGAATGATTCGCCTCGCCCCACGGAGCGCACGCTCGATCGTCGCCGCAGCGACCGTCATCATTGTTTTGGTTCTGCCAGGTGGCCTGCACGCCGGGTCTGGCTTTCCCGCGCTCGATGCGTTGCTGGTGCAGCCACGCTTGCGCGTGGCGCTCGATGCGAATTCTCCAGCCGTCGACTCGGTCCACCGTGACGCACTGGAGCCAGCTCGAACACTCGGGGTCGATTGGGTGATGTCGTCGGGCAGTCAGGCCATGTACGAGCTCGAGGGGCTCAACGGCCCAGACGCCCTTCAGCTGGCCAACTACGAAGAGCTCTTCAGAACAGCGGGGGTCTGGCGCGGTTGGGGTTGGTTCACCAGAGTGCCGGTCGCTGATGTCCCACGTCTGTCGCCGTTGCTCGATCTGCTGAACACAGGGTTTCTACTGGCCCGGCCCGACGAGATTCCGCCGGGTTTCTCGGATGTCCCGGTCGTGGGCGCCGATCGACTCAAGGCCGGCCGCCGAGCCAGCTTCTGGCCGCGCGCTTTCTTCGTGGACGGAGTCATCAGGTACGCTGACGCGGCCGACCTGCTCGGGCGAGTCGCGTTGTCTCAAAAACCCTTCGCCGCGGTCCAAGAGAGCGATCGCCAGGCGATCGATGCGACGCGCGGGCTGTCGAACACGCCCGGGATCGTAGTGCCTGCTCGGCAGTACAGACTGACCGTCAACTCCACCAGTTTCGTCGTGACCACCGGAGGTCCTGGAGTCGCGGTGCTGACCGAAAGTTTTGTCCCCGGCGACTTTCAGGCGACGCTGAACGGCCAGCGAGCCGAGTACTTCCGCGTGAACCATGCCTTCAAGGCCGTCACCATTCCCTCCGCCGGAGAATGGCACGTCGAATTCGTCTACCGCCCAGCCCACTGGATGCTCAGCCTGATCCTTTCCGGTCTCGGACTGATCGTCGTGGCGGCACTCGTCTATGCGGCTCGCCGTCAAGCTTCCGATTGAAGAAGGCCCCGACAGAGCGTCGCTTCAGGGCCGCATCCTCGTCGGAGCGCATCGCGGTTGAAGTCGAAGCGTTATTCCGGCCGGCAGAGAGCGGACGCGCGCAACGTCGAGACGTCCAGTGCCCAGAACTCGATGACCTCGGCGTCACCTGGCGCCTCCACAGTCCACCCTGTGACAAGAGCCCCTTCGCTCTGGAACCTCTCGCCAATATCACGTCGGCCGATGAGTGGGGGATGTGCGACGACGATGCGCCTCGAAGCGCCTCTGGTGACGAGGATGGCGTCTGCCGGACGGTCCAGTGACGGGAGGTAAGCCCAGCCCCCTGCCATCGTCTTGTGACCGGCCGCGGTCAGAAACTCGACTGACCCAAAACCGCACGAGGCCCGCAGCCGGTCGTCATCCATCCAGATTGCGCTAGCGGGGCGAGTCTTGCGCCAACCCGATCGCTCAATGTGAAGCAGCGTCTGCCGGAACGCCGGCCAGTCCAGCCACGGTGGAAGCATGGGCACCGCTCTCGGAACGGCTTCGGCGAATGTGTACAGAGCCAGGCTCTGGAGCCGCTCATGGTACTCGCGCCGCACCGAGGCGAGGTGGTAGGGAAGACCGATGGCCGACAGCGCCAGTATCAGTGCGGCGGCCCCACGCCACATCTGACGGGCCGCGATCGTACCGAGATGATCGCGCAGTGTCGCCGTGACCATCAGGATGCCGATGAGGATCCAGCCTGTGAACGCGGCATATCGCGATTCCAATAGTGCGACATACCCGTAGCCGACGCGACCGATGGCGATGGCGATGGCAGTCAGCAGCCCAAAACTACCCATCACGATCCAGGGAGCCGCCGCAGCCACTAAGCGTGCGTCAGCGCGGCGACGCCACACTGTGGCTACCAATGAGAGGAACGTGCCCGCGATCGCGGCGCCCGTTACCATGGCGAGCGCTACAGGCTGAGCCCCGACTCCAATGAAACCGCCGATGCACGCCGCCACGCCGCCGGCCAATGTGAGAGGGTCGCTCAACGCCGACCAGACTGAAGGCACTGCAGGAGGGGGCTCGTAATTCAGGAAATATGCGAGCATGACTCCGCCGCAACACGCCGCCCAGCCCACCCATTTCCACCAGTCGTCGCGACGCGGGCGGCCTCGAACGAGCAGCACCGCGACGGCACCCAGGGGCCAGGTCACCAAGCCCGGGAAGAGCGAAAAGGTCGCCACAGTGGACAAGATCGCAATGACGGTCAGCGCTGTGCCGACCCCGATTCCTGGCGTTGCGGCGACAATGGTGCCGGCGAGGAGACAAGCGGCAGGAATGTAGAAGCTGAATTGGAATCCCCAGAACAGATTCTGGTGCTGTGCCGGAGAAAACAGAATCACCGAGACGAGCGACAGCGAGAGGAGCATCCAGGATCGCTGATGGGGTTGGGTCGTCGGCCGCCAGAGGGCCACGCAGCCGACGGTCATGCCGAGCACCAGTCCCTGTGTCAGCCACATCCCGACGCGGGTGTCCCACGTTCCGGTCAGCGCTGCAAGCAGTTGCACAATCCGCGGCACGAGCATTCGATGCTCGTTGTGCTGAGCGAACAACGCCGCCAACGTCAGCGTGCCGTCGTCGATGCGCTGCAGGAGTGTCGCAATGGTCCACTCGTCCCAGAACGGAACGTCAACGCCAAAGTGGGCGACCATCCATGCAGAAAGCACGGCCGGCAGCGCGACAAGCGCCCACAATCCGCGCCTGAAGCTTTCGGAAGTCTCCCGCGTCATGCGAGAATCATAGTGACCTTGCGCAGAGGGAGATTGTCGCACGCTCGAAGGTCGCGGCTATTCGTCTGCATTCTCGCCGTGATGTGCGGCGCGTGCGCGGACCTTCGGGATGGCCGGCCGCCGCTCTCAGGCAAGAATCAGCCGCCGCTCGGCGTGATTGAAGCACCGCCCGAGGGTGGGTCCGTTTCGCCCACCTTTGTCGTCAAGGGATGGGCCGGCGACGATCGAGGGATCAGGGCGGTTCGTGTGCTCATTGATGGAGAGCTGACGGCTCTCGCGAGCTTTGCGTGGACCCGTCCGGACGTCACCCAGGCCTATCCTCACTTCAAACACGGCACCGATCGACTTGGCTTTGAAGCGAGCGTGACCGCATTAGTTCCGGGGCTCCACGTCGTCCGCGTCGAACTCGAGGACTCAAATGGCGTCGCGGTCGATTTGGGCGTCCGGCGCGTCAACGTTCATCCCCGCTAATCCCCGGCACCGTCACGAACCGGGTGCCGATCTCCGCGCTCACGCCGTCGATGTTGACGGCCTCGACTGAGAGCCTGTGAATGCCGGGGATAGTGAGTTCAAGCCTGATGCGCCATCCGTGACGGTCAGTGCCATGACAGAACTCCGGGTAGGTCCGGGAGACATCAGGCCGCTCCGCGTTGAGCTCCGATACCGCAACGACCTCACCATTTAGGCGCACTCGCACCTCGCGGATCCCCCGGTAGTCTCCGGCCCAGCCACTCAGTCGGAGGTGGCTGGTGGTTACGTCTCGCAGCGGTTCGTCCACGTTTCCCAGTGGTCTGTCCGGTCGCGGCGCAACGCGTGCGGCCGGCGCCGCCGCAATCTCATCGGCGATCGTGCAGGATGCGGCATCCAGGTAAGGCGCCGCAAGTTTGACGCACGCAACGACGTCCTGGTGGTTGGACCACCCAGCTTCGTGCAAACCGATCAGGCCGAGTGTTCGGCAGCGCTCGATCTGAGCGCATACGAACGCAGTGGAAGACAGCGACAAGCCGAAAGCCTGGTTCGCCGGCGAGACGAATCCAAAGCCTTGGGTCACGTAGCCTTCGAGAAGTCGGCGCTGCTCGCCGGGATTCAGGCCATACCCGTAGACGCCTTCGACCATCCACTGAATCGGACGGCGGCCGTGCGTCGTAAAGACGAGCACGCCCCCCGGCCTGAGGTGCTCGGCAAAGAATTCCAGGAACGACGCCCAGCGTTCGCTGACGAGGTGGGTAAAGAGCGACCCACACCAGATGAGATCGAACGAGCGAGACGTCTTGACGTCCCGGATATCCTCGCGGGAGTACAGGGGCTCGGCCTGAAACTCTTGCGCGCAGAAATCGACGCCGTTCCTGTCGAGATCGGATGCACTGATGTGGGCGTCTGGAAAGGCCATTCGCAGCATCCGGCAGACACGGCCATGTCCACACGGTAAATCGAGGATCGATGTGGGCGTGACGTTGGCCGTGTTCAGCGCGCGCCTGATGCATTCCAGCGCCGAGAGCCCGATCTCGAAATACCAGGGCTGCCCGGTCTTCCACATGTGATCGTTGGGCGAAATGACCGTGCTGTAGAGCGATGTCACTTGCTACTCCGATGGCCGGCGATCAGCGCGCTCGCCGCAGCGATTCCAGAGTTCTCTCGAGTCCCTCGCGAAATGGGACCCTGGGCCGCCACCCCAAGGTTCGGGCGGCGAGCGCCGTATCGAGCACATTGACAGGCACGTCGAAGCGTCGGCCCTCCACATAATGTCGTGGCACGGGCTTCCCCAGCAGGTCTTCGATGGCGGTCAACAGCTGGTTGACACTGTGCCCCTGGCCCGATCCAATGTTGAATACGCCTGCCGGTGCTTCGTAAGTTGCCGCCCGGCAGAACGCGCTGGCGACATCACCTACATAGATGTAGTCACGCACCGCCGAACCATCACCCCAGACTGTCACTTCTTCGCCGCGAAGCGCGAGATCGAGAAACACGGCGACAGCCCCCTGAGAGGCGTCGCTCCGCTGACGTTCACCGAATGGGTTCGCCAGCCGCAGAACGCAGTAGGCCAATCCATGCAGCGAGTGATAGAGGTGCAGGTACTGCTCGATGGCGAGTTTGTGGATACCGTACGAACAAAGCGGTTGGGTCGGGTGACTTTCCGGGACTGGTACTACCAGCGGATTGCCGTAGACCGTTCCGCCAGAAGACGCGAACACAACCTTCTTGACCCCGTGCTCCAACGCCAGATCCAGAAAGCGAACTGTCGGGAGAAGATTCGACTCGAGGTCGTGCACCGGATCTTCATTCGACGCCCGCGGCAGGGTCGACGCCACCAGGTGAAAGGCCACGTCGCAGCCATCGAGCGCCGCGGCGACATCGCCGCGATTCCCGAAATCGCCTTCGTGCCATTCGGTAGCGGCGGCGATCTTCGCAGCGGTGGCGCGTCTCGGCACGCGGTCGAACACGCGGACGGGGGCGCCGGCGGCCTGAAGGGCCTCGACGATGTGCCCACCCAGAAAACCACCGCCACCGAGCACGAGGCTGCGTCGAGAGAATGGCTGAGAGGGCATGGAACGCTTCGACGCCAACTATTTCGCGACAACGGCCAGGGGCCGGAGCGCTTCGTGGTCCTTGTAAGAGGCCGGACCGTTCGTGTTGAGCCCGAGGTACTCGTACGTGGCTTGAAGGTGTGCTTCTCGCTTGAGATTGACATCCACGGGAATCTGGTGCCGGTCGAGCACTCGGCGTTGCACGAGCAGGGTTTCCCGCATCAGATTCAGGCCGCCATGGCCGATGGTGACGCTGGCGCCATGTCGTCGATGGTAGTTCAATGACGCTGGAACGTAGGCGAGATCGCCGCGCTCGAGCAGGTGCACGTACACCAGCCAGTCCCCGGCATTACGAAGCGACAGAAGGTCGGTCTCGATCTCGGCGAGGTTCGGCTTCCTCATGAGCACTGCGCTCACGTTGGGAATGGTGTTCTTGACGGCAAGACTGTCGCGGATTTCCTCGACGCCTCGCCTGACGTACGCATCACGCCACTTCGTTCGATCCACGTCCTCGGTCCAGCCGAGGTAATCAGGAGCGATCTCCCGTCCGGCGTCGTCAACCTGCCTTGACTGGGAGTACGCGAGGACGACGCCCGGGCGCGCAAACGACGGCGCGAGTGTTTCAAGCAGGAGCGGTGAACAATCATCGTCTGCTTCGGCGATCCAGACGAGATCGCCAGTCGCTTCGGCGAGCCCGCGAAGCCATTGGCGATAGACACCCTGGTTCCTGTCGTTTCTGAGTACCCGATATGGAATCCCACCGCGACCAAGCAGTTCCTCCGCGACCTCCACACTTCGGTCGGTTGAGCAGTCATCAAGAAAGATGATTTCGTAGGGTCGGTAAGTCTGCGCCAGAATCGAACGCAGCCGCGACGGCAGGTAGTGCGCGTAGTTGTAGTTTGGTACGATGACCGACACTCGCGGCCCCTGCGCAAGCAACACCAGGTCGCGCACGTATTCGACGAACCCGAACTCTCGCGACACGATGTCTTTCCCGACTGTGCTCAGGCTGCGCCCCGTGGCCGGGTCCGACAGCAGTTGCACCACCGCGTCGGCCATCGCATTTGTGTCGAGGTACGGCACAAGGATGCCGCAGTCTCGCCGCAGCAATTCGACAAACCCCCCGGCATCGTCGAAGCCGATCACCGGGAGTTCGGCGTCGAGCGCGTGCAAGACGACGCTCGGAAACGGATCCTCGCGTGAGGTCATCAGGTAGACGTCGGCCCCGGCGAAGAACACGTCCGAATCCTCGATCACGCCGGGAAAAAAGAAATGCGGTTCGGCGCTCGCACTGGAGACGAGCTGAAACGCGTCGGCGAAGCCGTCGCCGTCTTTGTGCCCGACCCAAACGAACGCGACGTCTTTGCGCTTTTCTCGAACCGCGAGGCCCGTCTGTACGAACAGGTCGGGGCCTTTCCGTCGGTGTGCGGACCCAACGGCGAGGACAATCTTCATATCCTCGCGCAGTCCCAGCAGTGCCCTCAGCTCCCGCCTTGCCTCAGCGCGACGCCCGTTGTAGCGGTTTCTGGTCAGCAGGCCTTGCGGCCGGACCACGATCTTTTCAGTGCTCAGGCCCGTTTGTTCGACAAACCGATCCCGAACAACGCCTGCGGCGAAAACGACCTTGTCAGCGTCGCGCGCGATCGTCGCGATCGAATCCTCCAGGCCGTATTGAGCAATCAGGCCCGGCAGTTCGTGAATGAGCGCGACCGTCCTGAAGCCAGTGATTTTGAGCAAGTGCACCACGTTGCCGACGCAGCTGGTGTTGCACAGTGCGATCCGCGCCCCCTTGTCGTACAAGTCTCGGATGATCCTCGCCTGGACCTCCGGCGTTGACGCCTCGGAAAAAAAATCGTGCAGTCGACCCGCCGCGGCGAACTGGTCCCTCAACGGACCATCCCCGCAGAGCAGCACATCGACGTCGTAGCCCATCTCAGTCGCGAGGGTCTGGGCCAGAAACAGTGCGACGCGTTGCGCGCCGTAGAAGTGCGCGTCGTGCGACACGACCACGATAGAGGGCCGTTGCGCCAGGCCAGTCGACGCGCCGGGCGTGATGGCGCCGGCCGCGGCTGGTTCAGACAGTTGGGCGATGACCGCGAGTTCTGGTGGTTCGGCTGTCGTCGCTATCTGGGTCGGCGTCTCGCTGAGCGTGGATCCATCACCAGGATTCCGATCGAGGTCGGTCTCTGGCCCGTTGTCGACAGCGGTCTCATGTGAATGGCTCGACAACGTGTGCGTGACGCGCCGCCGCGCGCCTCTCAGTGGAGCTGTCAGCCGCCACGAATAGCTGTTCTCGATCGTCGTAAGCCTCGCCTCGAGCGTGGCCCGAATGATCTGGAGATTTGCTACCGCGGTTTCAAGCGCCGCTTCTCTGGTCCGCCCGGTCTCCCGCGTTACGTGCAGCTCGCCGCGGGTCCCGTCCAGCAGGGCTTCGAGCTCGGCGATGCGTTGCCCTCGTCGCTCGACCTCTTCCTGGAACCAGCCGGCTCGCTCCTCGGCCTGGGCTTTGGCCGCACTCAACGAAGTTACCAAAGCGGTGATCCGATCGATTTCCGCGCGCAGCACGCCCGCCGCTGCTTCCTGCGCGACTCTCCCGTGGTAAAGCTGGTCCATTTCTGCGCGGTGCTGGTCCAGCAACTCACGGACGGCGCGGGTCTGATCCTCGGTCCAAACGAAGTCGCCGCCCTCGAGCAGGCCCGTCGGGACGGGCGGCAGCTGCCCATCGGTCGCGACGCCAATGAGGTAGAGGGGCGCCTTCGGGCTGTCGACGCTCGGGCCGCCTTGAACCTGGTGGCTCGTGCTGGTGAATGTCGTCTGGCTGACTTGATCGACGGGCGACAGGACTGAGCCGGCCCTCACCCGTTGCCCGACGAAAGCCACGGCGCGAAAATGGGAGGTCAGGAGCGCTTCGAACTCGTCACGATACAACTCACGGACGTGATAAGGATTCGTGTAGCCGGGAATGTCCGAGTACTCGCGCCGATCCGGGCTCGAGATGATCAGCAGGCCTCCTGGCGTCAGGACACGTTTGACCTCGCGTATCATCGCATCGTGCTGATCGTGATGCTCGAGGGTCTCGAAGCTGACCACGACGTCGACGCATTGACTCGCGAGCGGGATGGCGGTGCAGCTTCCGGCCGCGAATCTGAGGTGAGGCCGTCGATACCGCCGCCGGGCGTGCTCGAGGACTTCCGGGACGATGTCGACGCCGACGACCTGGGCGGCGACACCAGCCATCAGATCCGAGCCGTATCCTTCACCGCATGCGATGTCGAGAACACGCCTCCCGTTGACGAGTCCCCGCGCGAGCAGATACCGGTGGACATGCTCGAGCCGAATGTTGCCCTGCACCTCGGGCACATAGCGCTCGCCAGTCCATTCGAGTCCGCGGCCCCCGTCGTTTGAGGTCGTCATCAAGTGCCATGGCGCACCGTCCGCTCGCCAGCGGCACGGTACCCTGGACGCTGATTATAGGACGGAGTTCGCCACTAGGGTTTCTCGAACACGAGCACGAGCTGCAGCGTGTCGACCGTGGCGCATTCAAGCCCGATCAGTCGCAGCGGGGCAGCCAGACGCTCGGCGTAGCTGACCGTCATCGAGGAGTCTCCATAGGCAACGATGCCTTCGATCGGAGGGCGATCGTGCGGCACGAAGGTGTAGCCGGAAGCTCGATGGTCGGCTTCGGCGCGTTCACGCGAATAGCCTCTGGCAATCGACGAGGAGAAGTCATGCCATGCCCAGTACTCAATGGGGCGAATGGTCAGCAGCAGCCGGCCGCCGCTCACGAGATGTCGCGTCAGCGTCCGCAGCGCGATCACTGCGACCTCTTCGGGCAGATGGGTGAAGACCGAGAAGGCATACGCAATGTCGAGATCCCGGGGTACGTCGAGGTCGCGCGGAATCCATGGAGAGAGGCGCACATCTCCGAGCACTCCGTGCTCTTTGCAGAGCTCAATCGATCGATCCCACGGGTCGACGGCCCACAAGTGCGAAGGACGCACGAACTTGCACGCTAACCGCAGCTGTCGACCCCAACCACACCCGAAGTCAAGGAGGTTCGCATCAGCGGGCGGGCGCAGCGTCCGATTCGGGAGGTAGCCCGCAAGCGTGCGCACAAATGCCAAACTCTGCCCGAGCAGCACATGGCCCGACGCCCCCGCCCACAACACCTGTACGTCGTCGCCGGGCATGGTCGGCAGAAAGTTCAGGAGGTCCTGAGCCGCGTCGGGTCGATCGATCTGGATGGCCCCGAAGACTTCCAACGGGATCGTGGCGCATGCCTCCGGAAGGGAGTCGATTCCGTGGGAGTGCAGGTGATCGGCGGCCGTTCGAAGTTGGTGTTGAATCTCGACAAGCATGCGGGTCGGAAGCTAGGGACCAGACTACCGTGTCGATACTACGTCGAGGGAAAACCCCGCAGCCTGGGCATCGTCGTGAAACATCTTCACGGTTTCGAGCGAGTACTCATCGAGGCTCTTGCCGACAAGTGACAACTTCTTGAGGATGTCGTGCGTGACGGTGATGATGTGGCAGCCGATCGCGTCCGCCTGGAAGATATTCAGCAACTCGCGCGGGCTCGCCCAGATGAGTTCGGCGTTGGGCTCGACACGGAGGATGTCAACGGCTTCGGTCATGAGCGGGACCGGATCGCAGCCGGTATCAGCGACGCGGCCGGCAAAGACGGAGACGTTCGAAGGGGCCCCCCCCGTGACAGCGGTCGCCACGTGCCGCACTTGCTCGAGCGTCATGATCGCCGTGACATTCACTTTGACGCCGGTGAGCGAGAGACGGTGGATGAGATCGTACGCGGGCGCGCGCCTGGTGTTGGTAACCGGGATCTTCACGTAAACGTGCTGGCCCCACGAGGCAATCTCGCGCGCCTGGCGCTCCATCTCGACGAATTCGTCGGAGAAGACCTCGAACGAGATCGGCCGATCAGGAATGGCGGCAAGGACCTGCTGGGCGAAGAGGCGATAGTCGGTGATCCCCGCCTTCCGCATCAAGGTCGGATTCGTTGTGAACCCCTTGATGTGCGGCTCCCGGTAGAGCACGAGCATCCCATCGAGGTCGGCGCCATCCGCGAAGATCTTCGTCCGCAGGCTAATGGGCAATTCGGACGCATGACTCCGTCGCACGGTTCTCATCATAGCCTATTCGACAGAAAGCGTCGCCGGGACGCGATCTCGGCCGTCGCGACTATCGATCGGCGCCGCTAGTGCCGAGAAGGAAGTCATCGCGCGTCGCCCTTCTGTGTGCAGCTCCCGCACACCAGGAAGGACGTCATAGGCCCCCAGCGCGCGCAGCAATTGCTCCCAGACGTCTTGCAGACTCGTCGATCTATGCGCATAGCGATCCTGAACTACGCCGACGTCGCCAACTTCGGCGACGTGTTGTTCCCCTTCATTGTCGATCACGAACTGCGCGCGCGACTTGACGACGCGGAAATCGCGTTCTTCTCACCAAGCAGCTATAGCCTTGGGGAGTTTCGCAGCCAACGGTACGATCGCGCTGCGCTCGCCAACTACGACGCAATCCTCATGTGCGGCGGCGAGATCGTGCATCGTGAGGACGACATTCTCTGTGGTATCTACGCGCGCCTGGGCATGGACCGGGCAGAGCACATTGAGCGGCCGACGGACCTCGTGTTCGACTGGACCGACCTGCGGGTGCCGTTCAAGGCATGGATCGGTGTGGGCATGCCGCCACCGTCGCTCCGCGTGGCGCAGGACGTTGCCAGGGCAGCGGCGAATCTCGATCTCATCGTGGCACGGGGAGAAGGCACACGCGCGCGGCTGCTGGCGAGTGGCGCACCGCCTCAGCGCGTCGAGACGTCACCCGACCTGGGCTGGCTGATTCCACGCGCAACGCTGCATCACGACCATCAAGCCTCTTCGTTCCGGCGTCCGTATTGTGTCGTGCACGCCCTGCCGCAATTGGAGTTTCCAGGATCGCTCGATTCCGCCGTCGCAGGTCTCAAGTCGGTGCAGGATCGTCTTGGCATCGAGGTCATTTGCCTTCCGCTGACAACGTGCTGGAGCGATCAGGAGACGCTGAGCCAGCTGGCCGACCGGGCAGGCGGTGCGTTCGAGGTCCTCGACCATCGCCTGGACGTCTTCTCAAAGGCGGCTGTGTTGAAGAACTGTGTGTTCTATGTTGGACAGAGCATGCATGGGTTGATCGGAGCTCTTGCTGCGGGGCGGCCGGGTGGGTTGAGCTACCCGGATCTCGATGACAAGTTCCGCGAGCTCCTGGCGTCGCTTGGTCGATCCGACTGGCGGATCGACGACTGGCGCGGACTTTCTGCGCTGGTCGATCGGCTCACCGCGGTTCCCCTCGCCGAGATCTTGGCCCGGCGGGCCCGTGCGGTGGCTGAGGTCGACGCCATGTTCGACTGGCTAGCGGACCTCCTCCGAACGGCCACAGAGCCATCATGGATGCCAGGACAGCCCGTTCACATCAGGGCCTCATTGACGTCGACAGGATCCAGTCCGCGGCTTCAGAAAGCGATCGCAGACGTACACTAGGCTCCCTGGCGTCAGGCTCTTGGTAGCCGTAGTCAATCAGGATCGCCGCCCGACAGCCAGCCCGGCGTCCGGCCTCGATGTCGCGCCACCGATCGCCAACGATGAAACTTCGCGCGATGTCGTAGAGAGGCGCCCTCGTCAGCAGGCCAGGCTTTGGCTTCCGGCATTCGCACGAATCACTGTCGTCGTGCCAGCAAACGCGAAACTCATCAATCGGCAAAAGCCCGGCCAGCCGGTCGTGGATGGCGTTCACGGTCTCGGCCGTCTGACGCCCGCGCGCGACATCGGGCTGGTTCGTGACTACGACCAGCGCGAAACCCGCCGCTTTCAGCCGGGCGAGCGCCTCATCGACCCCAGGGAGCAGTTCAAGTTCGTCGAGCGTGTCCGGCGGATGTGGCTTACCGTCACGAAGGATGGTGCAATTGATTACCCCATCTCGGTCGAGAAACACCGCGGGTCCGAGTGTCACCGCGTCGACTCCCACTTAGTGGGGGCCGTTTTGAGACGGGGATGCGAGACCAACAGATGCCAGACCACGGCTTGAAACGCCTCGCTGTGCGGTGTGATCGTCTCCGGGTTGACCGTGGGCACGATGATGCACACATCAGCCACGCGTGCCGTGTAGCCGCCATCGCGGCCGACGATGCCGACGATCGCCGCCCCGACCGTCCTGGCATGATCCAGCGCGCGCACGAGATTGGCGCTGACGTTCTTTTCCACGCTGCCGCCACCCACCGATAGCACGAACACGGCATCTTCCGCGCGCAGCCGACTGCCAGCGAGCCAGGCGACGAAGACCGTGTCCCAGCCCTCGTCATTCGTGCGCGCGGTCAACTCCGAGACATTGTCGGTCGGTGCGTAGGCCTCGAAGCCCGCCAGCTTCCGGAAGTCGTTGACGGCATGCGAGCAGTTGCCGGCGCTTCCACCAACGCCAAGGAAAAACAGGCGTCCGCCTTGGCTCCGGACGTTGGCCAATACTTCAACCATGCGCTCGATCGCATCGGCATCGAGGCTGTCGATGATCGCAGCTGCTTCCCGCAGGTGCTGTCGTGCGTAGCTCATGACCTCAACCTGCGTGCTTCCCTTTGCGCCAGGAACGCACGCGTCTCTTCGAGCCCCTCAGGAGACCCGATTTCGTAGAAGCGATCGGTGACCTCAACGCCGGCCAGATCGTCGTCGGCCAGCAGGCGTTGGTAGACCGCCGCGAGATCGAACGGGCGGTCGGGCGGAACAGCTGTCAGGGCCCGATCGGTCAGCACGCCCAGGCCGTAGTCGATGTGCTTCATCTCGGGCGTTCGGTTCACCTTGTCGTAGCGCAGCAGGCGGCCCTCCGTGAAAAGCACGTTGCTGCGGTCCCACTTATCATCGTTGCGGAACACCGTCATGAGGCCCGTGCGCCCGCTGGCACGAAAGGCGCGTTCGATGGCCGGCAGGTCGCATGTGAGCAGGGAATCACCGTAGAGAACAAAGAAGGCCTTCCCAAGCACTGGCAACGCGCGCTTGAGTGCGCCGGCTGTCCCAAGCAGCGTTCCGCCATCGAACACGTAGTCGATGTGAAGGTTCCACCGCGAGCCGTTGCCGAGCGCGTCGCGGATCATTTCGCCAAGATGAGCCACGCAGAAGACCACGCGTTCGACGCCCTGACTCGTCAGCCAGTCCAGCTGGTGCTCCGCGAACGGACGCCCGCCGACATCGACCAGCGCTTTTGGCACCGTCGTCGTGACGGGGTGGAGGCGGGTGGCGAGGCCTCCGGCCAGGATCGCAACAGGCAGAGTCACGCGAACAAGACCTTGGTGCCTTCGAAATCGAACCGGAACCGCACCTCTTCGAGGCCCGCCGCCGCCATCGCGGTCCTGACGCGCCGGTGATCCTCGGCATAGAACATCAGAAAACCGCCGCCGCCGGCGCCGACCAGTTTCCCGCCGAGCGCACCGTTGCGCCGCCCAAGCTCGTACCACTCGTCGATTTGCGGGTTCGACATCCCCTTCGTCCGTCGCTTCTTGTGTTCCCAGTGCTCGTGCATCAGCTCGCCAAACGCTGCGGTGTCGGCCTTCTCGAGCGCCAGCCGGCTGCGCTCGCCAAGATCCTTGACGTAGTGCAGGTTGTTCAGCATCTCTGCGTCGTGTTCGCCGGTGCGTTGCTGCTGATCCGCGAGAATGCTTCCCGCTGTCCGCGAAAATCCCGTGAAGAAGAGCAGCAAATTGTCTTCGAGGTTGAACATCGCGTCGATCGGGAGCCTGAGCGGCTCGGCCTCGACCGCGCCTTCTTTGTGGAACCTGAAGCAGGTCACGCCGCCGTACGCGGCGATGTACTGGTCCTGCTTGCCAATTGGCTCGCGGAGCTTGTCGATTTCGATCTCGCATGCCAGCTCGGCAAGCTCGCTTGGATGGAGCAACCGGCGCCGGTGCGCGTAGAGCGCTTTCAGCAATGCCGTGGTGAAGCTGCCCGAGGACCCCAGGCCGGTGCCTGCCGGGATGTCGGCGAGCGTGGTGACTTCTATCTGCGGCGTTTTGAACCCGACGAGATTGATCGCCTCGCGGATGATTGGATGGTGCACGTCTTGCGCGGTCTCGACGTGCTCGAGCTTCGAGTACTTCAGGTAGATGCCTGGGGTGAACGGCCGCATGACCGTCACATACACGTACTTGTCGATCGCCGCGGCGATGAGGAATCCTCCGTGCTCGCGGTAGTACGACGGCAAATCGGTGCCACCGCCGCCCAGCGTGATGCGAAGGGGACTGCGCGTGATGATCATCTACTGGTCACGCCGCCCGTCGTGGGGTCGATGCCCGGCATCATAGCCCGACTGCTGATAGATTCGTTCCACGACGGACAGGGCTGCCCGCGCAGCGTCGAGACCGGCCGCGGGCTCGCGACCGAGCCGAATGTCTTCGAGGAACTCGGCGAACTCGAGCGCCCAGGAGCGGTCGCCGCGCGGGTACTCGGAGGCGGTCGTCTCCGGCGGCCCCATTTCCGGCAGCATCTTGTAGAGCGTGAAGCGCTCGACGCCGTAACTCCCGCCCAGGCCATCGATGGCAATCTTGCCGTCGCGGCCATAAATCTCGAGCGAGAACAGGTTCTTCCACTCCGTGCAGCTCACGTGAAGGAACGCGACCTTCCCTCCTGCGGCCTCGAGCAGCATGAAGGCGTTGTCGTCGACTGGCATGTCCCAGAAATAGGTGGTCGCGGCACCCCGGACGTCACAGAAAGGTCCCAGGAACCAGGCTGCCAGGTCGATCAGATGGACGCCTTGATCGATCAGCTCGCCGCCGCCGGATTTCCTGGGGTCGGCCCTCCACTCGCGTTCGTAGCCGACCCGTCCGCCGTGGCCGTAGCGCCCCCGGACAAACATCAGCGGGCCGAGTGTCCCCGCATCCACGGCGGCTCGCGCGGCGAGCAGCGCAGGGTGGTAGCGATGGTTGAAGCCCACCCTGACGAGGCGGTTCTGCGCGTGCGCGGCGGCCACCAGCCGGTCGATCTCCTCGACGGTTCGCGCCGCCGGCTTTTCGACGAGCACGTGCTTGCCCGCCTCGACCGCCGCGACCGCGATCGACGTCAGGGCGTCGTTGGTTGTCGCGACAATCACGAGATCGACATCGGCGGCGCCGACGGCCTCTTGCCAGCGTTCAACGGCTCTCGCGCCCGAGGACCGCGCCAGTTCCTGCGCGCGCTCCGGCACGGCGTCGGCGCAGACGGTGAGCACCGCGCCGTCAAGGGCCTCGGCACGCTTGTGCCCGATCAGACCGCAGCCGACGATGGCGACTCGCGGACGCGGATTCAGCGGTCCCCCCAAGTGAAGCCTCGATCCTTCGGCACGATTCGCCGCAACGTGTAGACGTCGCTCTGTTCGAGTTCGCGGTGATGGCGCGGCAGGTCCTCCCATGGATCCCAGGCCGCACTCAGGATTCGTCCGGTGATCCCGTCGCTCGCGGCTGAGGCCAGGAACACTGCCAGATCGGCGGCCCGATCGGGTGGCGTTCCGCCTTCCACCTGGCGGCGCTCCGCGTCCCGGTATTCGGCGCCGGCGGCATCCGGACCGGCGGCGAGAATCTCGTCGAGCATCTGTGTATTCATTGCGCCCGGGGCCAGAGCATTGACGTCGATCCCCGAGCCGTGCTGCTCGGCCGCCAGTGTTTCCGTGAACCGCACGAGCCCGCACTTCGCGGTCGCGTATGCCGAGAAGCGGGGACGCGGTGCGGTCGCCCCGCCCCCAGAAATATTGATGATCTTGCCGTACATTTCGAGCCGCATGGCAGGCAGCACCAGCCGGCACAGATTGATGGGTGCGAGGAGATCCGTGCGAATCGTCTCCAGCCACTGTTGCCAATCGATCCGATCGAGATCGCCGATGGGCCCCTGGACGGCGGCGTTGTTCACGAGCGCCGTCACGGCGCCGGTATCGGACCTGAAGGCAGAGATGGCTGTCGCCATCCGATCATCGTCCAGGACGTCGCTCACGAATGCGCGGACGATCTGTGAGACGGAGGCCCGGGATGCCTCAATGGTCACCCGCGCGATGTCGAGCGTCGCCTGGTGCCGACCGACTATGGCCACATGAGATCCCGCAGCCGCGAAGCGAGAGGCAATCGTGAGCCCGAGACCGCGCGATCCGCCGGTGATGAACGCAGAGCGGCCCGCGAGCGGGGCAGTGGTCATGCGGTCCCTCCAGCAGCACGACGCCCGGCAGGATGGGCGGAGAGCGCCAGCCGCGAGTCCACGAGGCGCGACACGATGCCCCAGGGGACGGCACGTTCCCACAGCGCGCGCTGCCGCACGCCGAGCGCCTTGAGGATCTTGAACCTGATGATTTGATCGAAACCGTGAACGAAACCTGGATACACAGGGTCAAGCCCCGCCGTCTGCATCGCCAGGCCGAGCGTCTGGGGCTCGAAAAAGCTGACGTGGATCTCGGGAATCACGTAGCGCCACTGCGACAGACGACTTCGAAAGGGTTTGGCGTTGCCGGTGGTGAGGAAGAGCACGCCGCCTGGCTTCAGCAGTCGTGCGATCTGCCTGAGAACGTCCACCGGGTCGACCACATGCTCGAGCACTTCGATCGCGGTAATCACGTCAAACGTGTTGCGCTCGTCCGCCAGCGCCGCCGCGTCGACCATGGGAATCCCTTCGGCTTGTGCCCGCGAGGCAATCCAACCTGTCTCGTGCCCCACGGCGTTGTCCATTCCGTGCGCGCGGGCCCAGCGTACGAGTCCGCCGTTGCCGCAACCGAAATCGAGCCACCGTGTGTGTTCCCCGATTGGCGCGAGCGACGCCACGGCGCGGAGCAGCCCGCGCCACTCGTAGGAGCGCACAGTCGTCTTCGGGTGATCGAGCTCGAACACGTAGTCAACGTGGGGGTCGGCGCCCAGACCATGATAGTAGGCTTCCGAGTAGATTGCCTCGTACTCGGTCCACGGGTCGGTGACAAACGAGAAACGGCAGTCGAGACAGTGGGCCAGTCCAAAGCTCCGCTTGGCAAACTGTCCGAAGACCGAACCGGCCGATTCGAGTCGCCGGCCCTGGCAGATCGGGCAGGTCAGATGCTTCAGCGAAGAACTCACCGAGGGGCTAGTACCCACTCGCTCTTCGCCAGGAAGTCGACGGTTCGGATCACCGACTCGCGAATGGTCAGTTTCGGCGTCCAGCCGAGTGCACGAATTCTGGCCGTGTCGAGAAAGATGAACGGGTTGTCTCCGATCCATCCCCGGTCACCGCCCGAATACTCGAGCGCCGGCGTCACGCCGAGGTGCTCGGTGATCCATCGGATCGAATCGTTCAACTCGCAGTACTCGTTGGTGCCGAGGTTGAAGACATTCACGTTGTCCGTAGCGCGCTCGAGCGCCACGAAGATCGCGTCGACGCAGTCCTGGACATAGAGGTACGATTTGCGCTGGTGGCCGTTGCCGAGCACCGGCAGCCGCGACGGGTCTTCCGCAAGCTTCCGGTAGAAATCGAAGACGTGGCCATGTGTGTAGCGCTCGCCAAGGATCGATACGAACCTGAAGATCCAGGCCTGCATGCCAAACCCTTCGCAGTACGCCTGGATGAGACCTTCGCCGGCGAGTTTCGACGCGCCATAGAGCGATGTCTGGATCGGAAATGGCGCGGTTTCTGGCGTCGGAATCACGGCCGCTTCACCGTAGATCGACCCGGTCGAGGCGAACGCGATGCGTCGGACGCCGGTCTCGCGCATCGCTTCGAGCACGTTGAACGTCGCGATCGTGTTCTGCTCGAGGTCCCTGCCTGGGTGGTGAGTACCGAACCGGACGTCGGCGTTGGCGGCCAGATGGAAGACCATGTCGACGTCGCGCATCGCGGTGGTCAATCCGGGAAGATCCAGCGTATCGCCGCGGGCGAGGGTGAACTGCGGCCGGCTGGTCGCGTGCTCCAGGAACCGCATCTGACCGGTCGAGAGATTGTCGAACGCGACGACGGCGTGGCCGTCTGCGAGGAGGCGATCGACCAGTGTGCTGCCGATGAAGCCAGCTCCGCCGGTGACAAATGCGCGCATTGAATTCGTCACGATCCTACCACGAGCATAATGCGTGGCCGGCGTCACTGCGCGCGCTCGTCAGTCTGGAACTCAATACTAGATAGTCTGGAACTCAATACTGGACTATCCTACGAGGCTTAGCCCGGCTGCGCCCAGGCCGCCAAGATACCGTGTCTGACTTCTACTACGAACATTACGGCTACTGTCCGATCTGTGTGGCGCCGACGAAGTTCATCGCGCGCCACCTGTGGTTCCGCGACCACTACCTGTGTGAAAAGTGCGGGTCGATCCCGCGTCAGCGTGCCCTGACCCTTGTGGTCGAAGAAATTCTACCGAACTGGCGCGACCTGAGCATTCACGAGTCGTCCCCTTCGGGTCCCGCGTCGGCGCGGTTTGCGCGCGAGTGTCCGAGATACGTCGCCAGCTATTGCTATCCCGGCGTGGCACCGGGGACGCTGCACGACGGGTTCCGCTGCGAAGATCTCGAGCGATTGACGTTTTCTGATGCGCACTTCGATCTGGTCATCACGCAGGAAGTGTTCGAGCACGTCTTCGACTATCGGCGCGCATTCCGGGAGGTGATGAGAACCGTGCGGCCAGGCGGAGCGCACGTGTTCACCACGCCGAAATACAAGCACTTGCGGAAGAGCCAGGACCGGGCGATTCGTTCGAATGGCGAGATCGCCCACCTGGCCGAACCCGAGTATCATGGCAACCCGATCGACAGCACGGGCTCGCTCGTGACGGTCCACTACGGTGACGACATCACAGACATCATCTGGAAAGAAACCGGGTGTCCCACGACGATCTACGTGATTCGTGAGGAGAAAACCGGGACGACTGCCGAGTTCATGGACGTGTTCGTGACCAGGAAGGTCTAGAGAGAGTATGTCGGCCGACGTGCGTGTCATCGCGTTTTACCTGCCGCAGTTCCATCCGATTCCCGAAAACGACCGGTGGTGGGGACCGGGCTTCACGGAGTGGACCAACGTGACGCGCGGCCGACCGATGTACGCTGGCCATCTGCAGCCGCGCCGGCCCGGCGAGCTCGGTTACTACGACCTGCGCGTCAGGGAAGTCCGTCACCGCCAGGTCGACCTGGCCCGCAAGTACGGCGTTCACGGGTTCTGCTACTACTACTATTGGTTCTCCGGGCAGCGACTGCTCGAACGTCCGCTCGATCTGATGCTCGCGGATCGCGAGGTCGAGTTTCCGTTCTGCATCTGCTGGGCGAACGAGAACTGGTCGCGACGCTGGGACGGGTCCGAGCAGGACATCCTGATGGAGCAGAAGCACCTGGCCGACGATCCGGTGCGGTTCATCGAGGATCTGGCGCCCGTGCTGCGGGACCCGCGCTACATTCGCGTCAATGGCGCCCCGATGCTGCTCGTCTATCGTCCCGACATCATTCCCGATTTGACCGCCGTGCTGCGCGTGTGGCGTTCGACGGCTGAGAAACTCGGGATTGGTTCCCTGCACCTCTGCGCCGTTCAGAGTTTTGGCTATAGCTCCAGCCTCGAGGATGGCTTCGATGCGATGGTCGAGTTCCCCCCGCACAGCATAGGAGTAGGCGAGGTGACCGACACGATGCCCGACGTCGCGCCCGAGTTCAAGGGCAAGATCTTTTCCTATCCCGACGTCATCCGGTATTGCCTCAACCAGGGATCTGGCATCGGGCTTCCCGTCTATCGTGGGTTGATGAGCGGCTGGGACAATACCGCGCGGCGGGGCAGCACCAGCCACATCTTCCATGGCGGGACGCCGGAGAACTACGAGGTCTGGCTGAGGCGTCTCCTCGACTACACGAGGCGACATCATCAGGGAGACCACCGGCTGGTGTTCGTGAACGCATGGAACGAATGGGGCGAGGGCGCCTATCTGGAACCAGACGAGCAGTTCGGCTATGGATTTCTCGAGGCCACGGCGCGAGCCGTGTTTGCCGTGCCGACGCCAGACGCCCTCATCGCCACGCTGCGACAGATAAACGCCGACAACGACGAGGCGCTCGCCGCGCTCGACGAACTCGCGCACGCCGTGCACATCAACCAGAGCATCGTCAACCTGATCGATGCAAGAAAACTCCTGAAAACAGATTCGACCCGAACCGGCTTCTTCGGGCGGTTCCATCCACTCGAGCGCTCGGGTCTGACGCTCCCGACCAAAATGCACTCGACCGAGGTGACCGGCTTTCTCGACGCGCTCAACTCGCCGAATTACGTCGGCGGCGTTCGCCTGAACCGGTCGTATGACATGCTGCTGATGGGATGGATCGCGACCAGTCGCGTCGAAGTCAACCCGAACTCACCGATCGTGTTCCAACTATCGAACCTCGAGTCCGGCGCCCGTTATGTCGCACAAGTGCTGTCCAGAACGCGACGCGACGACGTGGTCGCGCACCTGAAATCGCAGCGGGCGTTCCGCCACATGTCTGAGGCCTGCTCGCTCTACAGTGGCTTTCGCGCGTATCTCAACATCATGGCCGTCGAGCCCGGGCCGTACAAACTCGACGCCGTGGTGCCCGCCGCCAATGGCAGGGCGGGCGTGACGTTCTCTCTGCATCCATCGATCGCCGTCGTCTAATCGATACATGAGCGTCACCGGGGTGCAACCGCTCGTCAGCGTCATCGTGCCGGCGTGGCAGCAGGACCGCCACAGGGAGGTCGCGCTTCGATCAGTGCACGACCAGGACCACGAGATGATCGAGGTCATCGTCGTGGATGATGGGCCTAACCAGCGCGCCGGCAGCGAGATCCGCCGCTACCTCGAACGAGATGATGTGCGGTCACGATTCCGGCGCATCGTCTTCGTCGAGCAACGCGTCGGCGCTGGCCGGCCGGACGCGATCAACCGTGGCCTCGAAGCGGCCCTGGGCGACTATGTCAACGTGCTCGAGGCGGAAAGTGCCTTTGCTGGAGCTCGGTTCTCACGTCTGTTGAGCGCCTGCGCCGATCGCGACGCGCACCTGGCATTCTCGCGCGTCGAGGCCGACATCGATTCGACGCTCGCATTGTCGTCGGCGTCTGTCGAGGCGGATTTTCTCTGCAGCATGCAGGATGACATCGAGTTCTTCCCCACGGTTGGCTACGCGCTCCTCAAGAGTTTCTGCGCAGTATCTACCAGCAATCTGTTCTTCCGCCGACAACTCGCTGAGAACATCGGGGGGTTCGGACCAT
This sequence comes from uncultured Acidobacteriota bacterium, assembly GCA_963773005.1. Lineage (GTDB taxonomy): Bacteria > Acidobacteriota > Vicinamibacteria > Vicinamibacterales > 2-12-FULL-66-21 > DATBJJ01. Next base: position 359,425 of record CAVYZR010000001.1, on the reverse strand, counting down.
TCAACTGCCTGGCTGGTTGGGATTTCGCCTTGCGGTGTCTGTTGTTGAGCGAGCCCATTTTCGTGCCAGAGCCGCTCTACCTGCATCGTTTCGACGGCCACGAGGCGGGCGCAGCACAGCGTCAAGTTGAAGCGATCGAGAAGGAAACAGCACTGAAGAGCTATCTCTTTTCTTGCCGGAACCGCCAGGTCGCAAACCCGATCGCTCCATCCCCATCCTGGGGACCCTTCTTCGACTCGTTCATCTCCGAGTCACGCTACGGCGGCTACCTGGCCAAGCCCTAGGACGTCTCGCGACACGTTGGGACAAGCCTACCGCGACCAGACCTGCAGCTGCTTGTCGCGAAGATCCGTTCGCTTGCGATAGTCCTCTCGAGACAGGTACTTCTCCAGGTAGCAATAGAGAACGATGAAGAGATAGCGCGAACCCATCTCCCGAATTCTGAACTTGGACACCCCAGAGGTCCGGTTGTACCAGGACGTGGGAATGACGGTGTAGCGGTACCCGCGGACGATCGATTTCAACGGCAGCTCGACCGTCAGGTTGAAGTGATAGGCGAGCAACGGCTGCACACCGGCAACAACGGAACGCCTGTACAACTTGAAGGCGTTCGTCACGTCGTTGTAGGACATCCAGAACAGCACGCGGATGAAAAAATTGGCCATCCGGTTCATCACCAGCTTCGGCCAGGGGTAGTCGACGACCTGCGCGCCCCTCACGAATCGGGATCCGAAGACGCAGTCGTAGCCCTCCTGCATCGCCCGATAGTACGCGACGACATCGTCTGGAGAATCCGAGGCATCCGCCATGACGATGACGATGGCTTCCCCTTTGAAGGCCGCGAGCCCGGCGCGTACCGCGAAACCGAAGCCGTTCGGCGGCGTGTTGTTGATGTAACGCAGCGTCGGCACTTCCCGCCGCAATTCGTCGAGGACCTGCTCGGTCCGGTCGCGGCTGTTGTCGTTGACGACGAGGATTTCGTGGGGAATGGTGGCCGCTGACAGCGCGCGGTAGAGATCGCGGACGGTGGCGGCGATCCGTCCCTCTTCGTCATGCGCCGGAATCACGACCGAAAGCAGCCCCGGCACGCCGTCGGCTTCCCACTCCGCAAGGGAACGGACTTCGAGCGGCATCAGCAGTTCCGGGAAACCGACGCTCGCTCGGTCATGTCGCCGTGGATCTCCTCGATGGTTCGCTCGAGCGAGTACGACAGCACCCATTCCGGATAGTGCGCGGCAAATCGTCGAATGTCGCTGACCCACCAGATGTGGTCGCCAGCGCGGTTGGTATCGCTGTAGGTCCACTCCAGGGGCCGGCCGGTCAGGCCCTCGACGATCGCGATCGCCTCGAGCATCGAACAGTTCGATGCCGGCCCGCCGCCGATGTTGTAGACCTCTCCGCTGCGCGGCGCGCGGAAGAAGTGCCAGAACGCGTTGACGAGATCGTACGAGTGAATGTTGTCCCGCACCTGCTTGCCCTTGTAGCCGAACACGGTGTAGGGACGTCCGGTGACCGCGCATTTCACGAGGTAGGACAGGAAGCCGTGGAGCTCGGCGCCCGAGTGACCGGGTCCCGTCAGGCAGCCGCCGCGGAAACAGGCCGTTTTCAACCCGAAGTAGCGTCCGTACTCCTGCACCATCACGTCAGCCGCGACCTTCGACGCGCCGAACACGCTGTGCATGCTCGCGTCGATGCTCATCGTTTCGTCGATCCCGTAGCGGCTGAAAGGATGACCTTCGTCGACGGACCACCGGGTCTCGAGCTCGACGAGCGGCAGCCGGTTTGGCGTATCCCCGTAGACCTTGTTGGTGCTCGTGAAGATGAATGGCGCGTCGGGGCAGTGCCGCCGCACCATTTCGAGTACCACGAGCGTGCCGTTGGCGTTCACGGTGAAGTCGGTGACCGGCTCGCGCGCGGCCCAGTCATGCGAGGGCTGCGCCGCGGCATGGATCACCAGCGCGATCGCTCCCGCGTAGGAGGCAAAGACGCGCTCCATGGCGGCCTGATCCCTGATGTCGGCCTCCACATGGTGATAGCCGCGCACGGTGCGTTCCAGCATCCTGCGCCGCCACGCCGTGCTGCCGTCTTCACCGAAGAAATACCGGCGCATGTCGTTGTCGACGCCGACGACGTCAAAGCCCTGGTCAGCGAAGAACCGTGTGGCTTCGGAACCAATCAGGCCGGATGCGCCGGTGATGAGGACGATGGACATTGCTCAGCCGGTTGTCGAGACCACGGGTGTTGCAGGTGAGGCCGGGCTGTTCAGCACCGGCTCCAGAACTGCTCGATGCTCACGCAGCCAGGCGAACACTTCATCGAGAAGGGTCGAGAAAGGACGCACGGGCGTCCAGCCGCAGGCGGCCGTTACGGCCGTGTTGTCGGTTACATAATACGGCACGTCCGCCTCACTGGTGCCTGAATCGGAGCCGATCGGGATCGACGCGTCCGCGCGTGCGCGGCAGAGGTCGGTCAGTTCGGCCAGCGACACACTGTTAGCGCGTCCGCCACCAACGTTGAAGACGCTTCCCGAGAAGCGCGTCAAGTCAGCGATTTGGGTCCGAATCAAGTCATGCAAATCGGCGACGTGCAGCACGTCCCTGACTTGAAGGCCGTCGCCGCCGAAACCGATGTACGAGAGGCGCCCGCCGTACAGATGCCGCGACGCCCACAGGACCACGAACCCCTGATCGACTTTCCCCATTTGCCACGGCCCGGAAATCACGCCGCAGCGGTTTACGACAGTGCGCAGTCCATACATCGCCCGGTACTCCTCGATGAGGAGCTCTGAGGCGAGCTTGGTGGCGCCGTACATCGACCGAAAACCTCGAAGCGCGAACTCGGTGGAGATGCCCTGTGTCGACCAGCCGGCGCCCGATGCGTGCTCCGGAATGTCGAGTCGCGCGCCACGGCGCTCGAGGGGCAGCGCTCGGAGGGGCTCGATCGGATACACGCGGCTCGTGGAGAGCAGGATGACGTCGGCCTTGTATTGCCGAGCTGCTTCCAGGCACTGGATGGTGCCGGTCAGGTTCGTCTGAAGGACGTACGCAGGGACTGCCACCATAGCCCGCGCGCACCGATGGTTCCGCTGAACACTCGATCAGCAGGTCGAACGGTCCGGCCTCGGCAAGATCGTCCGCGATGCGTACGTCTCCATGAACGAACTCCACGCCGGCGCGCGTGAGCCGACCGAGCGACAGCTCGCTGCCACGGCGACGCAAGTTGTCGAACACGCGAATGACGTCGTTGGGACGATCGCGCTTGAGCAGGAGAGCGAGGCTGGATCCGACGAAGCCGGCTCCGCCCGTGATGAGGATTCGCATGCCAGAGGTCAGGGACGCTATGATATCCGACGATGGAGGAACAGAGAACCGGGCCCTTGACGCTCGATCCGCTCTACGCGACACGTTTTCCGGAAGCCGATCGCGGAGCAAAGGACGCGATCTGGCAGGTCCTCTGTCCGCATTTTTTCCAGCGTTACGTCGGCCAGGACGACGTGGTCCTCGACATCGGTGCCGGATTCGGAGAGTTCCTGCGACACATTCGCTGTCGGCGCCGGATTGCCGTGGACATCGAGCGGTTGTCCGGGCGGACGCTGCCACCCGGTACCGAAGAGGTCTTCACGCCCAGCCATCGATTGTCTGAGCACGTCCCCGCCAATTCGGTGGACCTCGTGTTCTGCAGCAATTTTTTCGAGCATCTGCCGGACACCGCCACGTTTCTCGCAACACTGAAAGAAATTCAGACGGTGCTGCGACCAGGTGGACGGTTGATGGCGCTCCAGCCGAACATCCGGCTGGTCGGCGGCGCCTACTGGGATTTCGTCGATCACCATCTGCCGATCACCGATCGTTCGCTCGTGGAGGCCTGTCAGAGTCTCGGCTTCGAGATCATCGAAGTCATTCCGCGGTTCCTGCCGTACACGACGCGTAGCGCCATTCCGCAGTCTCCGTGGCTGGTCCGCTTGTATCTGGCCGTTCGGCCGGTCTGGTGGCTGCTGGGGAAGCAGACGTTCCTGGTCGCCAGAAAGCGTGGCGCGGCAGCGCCGTCGAGAGGCTGAAGTGCCGGCACACGCGATTCCGCGCGACGCAGCGATCTACGTCGCCGGCCATCGCGGCCTCGTCGGTTCCGCGCTCAGGCGCCGCTTGACGAGCGCCGGGTTTACCAACCTTCTTGGCGCCACCAGAGATCAACTCGACCTGCGCGATCAGGCAGCCGTGAACTACTGGTTCAAGGCGAACCGTCCGGAGTACGTCTTCCTGGTTGCCGGAACCGTTGGAGGTATTCTCGCCAATTCCACGCATCCGGCCGAGTTCATCTACGACAACCTGATGATTCACGCCACGATCACTCATGCCAGCCACATCCATGGAGTGAAGCGGCTTCTGTATCTGGGCAGCTCGTGCATCTACCCGCGCGACGCGGCGCAGCCGATGGTCGAAGAGGCGCTCCTGACGGGTCCTCTCGAGCCGACGAACGAACCCTACGCGATCGCCAAGATCTCGGGGATTCGGCTCTGCCAGGCGTATCGCCGTCAGTACGGCTGCGACTTCATCTCGGCGATGCCCACCAACCTCTACGGCCCTGGAGACAACTTCGATCTCGACAGCTCACACGTCGTTCCGGCGCTGATGCGGAAGTTTCACGATGCGAAACTGGCAGGCGCGCACTCCGCCGCCGTCTGGGGCACGGGGCGTCCTCGGCGTGAGTTCCTCCACGTCGACGATCTGGCTGACGCGTGCCTGTTTCTGATGGAACGCTACGACAGCGACGAGCACATCAACGTCGGCACCGGAGAAGACTTATCAATCGGAGAGCTCGCCGCGCGGGTGCGCGATCTCGTCGCGCCGGGCGTCGACATCAGGTTCGATACCTCGAAGCCGGACGGCTCCCCTCGAAAGCTCCTCGACGTGACGCGGCTACATGCTCTGGGCTGGGTCCACCGCACGGATCTGAACGAGGGACTCCGCTCGACCTACGAGTGGTTTCGCGCTCAATGCTGAACGCCTGCACCATCGTCGCCTGCAACTACCTCCCGTATGCTCGTGTGCTTGCCGAGTCGTTGTTTGCGCACCATCCGGATGGATCGTTCGTGGTCCTCCTTATCGACGACGAGAATCGGATGGTCGATCCGGGAGATCGGCGGATCGATTGTCGCCGGTTGAGTGACATCGGCCTCGACCGCGCGGAGATACGGCGGCTCGCGAGTATCTACGACGTCACCGAGCTGGCGACGGCAGTCAAGCCGCTCCTTTTGAAACAGCTGCTCGACGAGGGGCGCCAGAGCATCACCTACCTCGATCCTGACATCCGCGTCTATGACTCGCTCGATGAAGTGGCGCGCCTGGCGTCCGAGCACGGTATCGTGCTCACGCCACACACGATGCGGCCGTATCCGCAAGACGATCGGCAAGTCGACGGGTTCTTCGTTCTGTCGGCAGGCGTCTACAACCTGGGGTTCGTCGCGGTTGCGCCGTCGGCTCGTCCGTTCCTCGACTGGTGGTGGCAGGTCACAAGGCGGGATGCGCTGTCGGACGTGTCGCGGAACATGTTCACCGATCAGCGCTGGGTCGACTTCGTCCCGAGCCTGTTCGAGCACCTGATCCTCAAGGATCCGGGCTGCAACGTGGCCTATTGGAACTTACACGGCCGAGAGCTGACGCTCGACGGCGAGCGTTACATCGTCGACGGCGTTCCGCTTCGGTTTTTTCATTTCAGCGGTTTCGATGTTGCCAGGCCGACCGTACTCAGCTCTCACCAGGGCGACCGGCCACGAATCCTGCTGAGCGATCGGCCGGTGCTCGCGCGACTGTGCCAGGAGTATGCGGCGAGCCTCGAACGTGCGGGTCTCGACGGGCGCGAGCGTCAGCCCTACGGGTGGAGCCGAATCGCATGCGGTCTTCAGATGACGACGCGGATGCGTCGGCTCTATCGGTCGGCCCTTGTTGCCGCCGAACGAGGTATCGGGCCCGAACCGCCGGATCCGTTCGACGACACCAACCCCGAAGGGTTTCTGGCCTGGTTGAACGCCCCGAACGGCGGCGCGCCTGGCCAGCCCTCCCGTTATCTCTATTCCATTTATCAGGACCGGCTCGACTTGCAGATCCAGTTCCCGGATATCACCGGTGCGGGCGCTGCGAGGTTTGCTGACTGGATCTGGCGCGACAGCGATCTTCGGGAGCAGACCCCCATGGAACTACTTCCTCTAGGCGAAGGCGCCCGGCCTCGCGCCGTGCTCGAAGAAACGTCAGCTCACGTCGACCAGGCATCGGACCACTCGGCCATCGGTCCCCTCGAGTCGATGTTCCCTCACCTCGAGGCCATGGCGACGCCGCAGCAGAGCGCTGAAGGAACATTGGCCGGACTGCGTCGCGGCGCACAACGTCTGCTGTTCCGGCTGCTGAGACCCTACGCGTTCCAGCAGCATCAGCTTCAGATGCAACTGATTGCCGCGCTCCGCCAGACGGCGCTCGCCCTGCGACGGCAGCAGGCGCTCCACGAGTCGCTCGACAACCGTGTTCGCGATCTGACGCGCGAGCTGGTCGAGGCGAAGCGAGAGATGAGAAGACGGTCCTAACGCTTTCGCGCGAAACAGAGCAACGCGTCCTGCCGCCCGGCGCGCTGGAGCGCCCTTGCCAGCTTCACGCCGCCGGCGCGCACGAGCCATTCAGTGAGCGTGGCGCGGAGTCCGTCCGGGGCATGCGTGTAGCGGAAATTGATCGTCTCCTGAGGTCCCCACATCGCGTGTTCCCGCACGAAACGGACGTCGGAAAAGCCGGTCGCTTCGAGCAGCCGCCGGAGGCTGTTCTCGCTGAAGTAGTACACGTGCTCGAGCGGGCTGAGGACCGCCCATTCAGTCCCGAGCAGGTACCAGCTCGCCGCATCGATGTTCGGCGTGCTGATAACGAGCGTGCCACCAGGCGCCAGCGCCCTGGCAATAGCGCCAAGGACTGCGCGCGGATCGAACAAGTGTTCGATCACGTCGAACATCACTGCGGCATGAAACGACGCGGGCCCGATCGGCGCGTCCTCAGCGCGTTCCCTGCGGACTGGCAGCTCCAGACGCTCAATGGCAAAGCGCGAAGCCTCGGCCGACAGCTCGATGCCTTCGACACGCCAGCCCGCGCGCTCGGCGGCCTTCAAAAAGAAGCCTGCGCCGCACCCGACCTCGAGCAGGCGTCGTCCCGGCGCCTCGGCCGCGATCATCTGCAGGACGGCAGCATGCCGCGCGTCGAAATGCGCCAGCTCGAACGACCCGTCGACGACGCCGAGCGAAGGCAGGTACTCCTTCCAGAAATAGTCTGCGCTGTAGCGGCCGAGGATTTTCTCCTGCGGGGCGCGCGGGTTCGCGTAGATCAGCCCACACCGCGTGCATCGACCGATGGCGTAGCCGAACTTGACGACCAGCTGGTCGGTCGATGTACCGCCGCAGGCCGCACAGACGACCGAAACACCGTCGGCAAGCAACTGAGAGTCTGCAGACATCATCTGACGCCGACGCTCGGTGTCACTGCGGAGGGTTCGAGCATTCGGGGTGGCAACCGCCAGTCTCGAATCGTCGATGCCAGCGCCACGACCACCAGGACGATGGCCGCGAACCCGACAAACCTCGATTGGTGAATGAGCGATCCGACGAGCGCTGAGCCCAACGCGACTTCAGCGGGTTGCCGGAACGCGAACCAGGACGTCGGCGACGAGTCTACGGCGATGACCCGGAAAGGCCCCTCCGGACAGGGGACAGTCACGCTCGTCCACCCTTTGGCATCGAACCACGACGGGCGAACGCGTGTTCGCTGCCCTGACTCGACGCTCTGGAGGGAGAGCTGAAGACCTGACCAACTCGCCGAACTGGCAATCTCGAACTGCGCATGGCGAAGATCGCGGCACGACACGGGCTGGCTCTCGAAGCGCGCCTCGCCCGCGCCTGATCGGCTCGCGTACGAATCAAACAGGGGCTGCGGATAGCCCGCCGCAGAGGAATCCGGTGGACGGTCATCGACCGGCGCGCCCATCGGCCTGGCGTCGAGGGGCTGTCGGACCGCCGCCGGCAGTATGCGCCGGATGTATGGATGCTCGAGCCAGGTGGCGAGCATGGAAGCGCTGTGGTACGGCACATCCTGCGGGCCCTTCAATGCGACAAAGGCCTGAACGTTGCCGGTGATCACGAACTCTCGCACGTTCTTCACGTGCGCCCGCGTCCACTGCCGTCGCAGCGGTCCGTGGGTCGCCAGCATTTCCTCGCTCACACGTTTGATGCCGACGCCGGTTACCGAGATCCATGCCACCAGTCCCACTGCGCACACTGCCATCAGCCGACGGCCAGTGCGAGGGTTCAACCAGGCGAGGATCGCCGCCGTGTTGGCCAGGTAGCCGAGCGCGACCATATCGAGGTAGCGCGACGCGGGCGCGCCGCCGTTGGCGCCCCGCGAGTAAGCCATCGCGGCGCATTGCACGACAACCCAGGCGCCCATCGCCAACGTCACCCGCTCGATCGTGGTGGTGCGCAGCCGGCGCCACACGACGGTCAACCCAAGAGCGGCGAGCGGCAGCCACATCAGCGCCGCCGCGCGCGGGTAGTTGATCCAGGGAAAGGCCAGACTCCGCGCGAAGGCGATCATGAAATCCCTGAACGAACCGGCTTTGAGGGCCTGATGGGAAGAGACAGGCGGCGGCAATGCCCCGTACCCGACTGCGGCCACGACCAGCAGGGCGGCAGCACTCGCCGCGCACATTTGCCATCCCCACCGATCGCTGACGGCGCGGAGGAAGATCATTCCCGCAATCGCCGGCAGGATGAGGATGCCCCCGGCAACCGTGAACGGACAGCAGATCGCAAACAGACAGCCGAGGAACCACGCGGCGCTCCCAGGACGCGAGGTGCCCATCAGCCAGAGTGTCAGGCCCGAGAACAACACGAGAAAATAGAACGCCGATTGAAATCCAGCCAGCGAGTTTTCGATGGCAAACGGTGGCGCCACCGTCAGAGCTACCGCGAGCATGAGTCCAGGCAGGTTCCGTCGTCCCATCGCCAGCCAGAGCACCGCACCAAAGACCAGCGCCGCTAGCGAGTGCAGCATCGCGTTGACCACGATTTGCAGATGCGGGTCCCACTGCCCGTTGGTGACGAGCACGCTCAGCGCCAGCAGCCGGCTGAAGAAGATGCGATGCTCGTTGTGCAGCGTAAACATCTGGCGCCACGTGACGCCGTGATCCGACCAGGGGATATAGAGGGGCAGCGCCTCACCGTCCCACTGATCCCAGAAGGGCACCGGCACGGGATAGTGCTGAACGAGGGACAGCTTGGCCCAGATGACCGTGAGGAACAACGCCGCGAACCAGAGGACGTCACGTTTCGAAACAGGCCCGGCGACGATCTCGCGAAGGATGAACCCGATCCCGGTAGCGATGAGAACGAGAGCCGCCGTGGCAATCCACGCGAGAGAGAACGGCGTGACGAATTGGAGGCTGTACCAGCGCGGCGTTTCGACGAGCCAGCTGCTCTTGGTCACGAGCATCGGATCGTTGGCGCCGGGCGTTGTCACGATGCGGACACCGTCGCGCTCCCGTGTGACGGTACTGATCTGATGGAGGGGCAGCATCACCATCGGATCGATGGTCCGAACCGTCTGTCCCTGGTCGTCCAGAACGCGCATCTGGCGAATGACGACTTCGCCTTCGCCGTCAAGCGGATCCAGGCGCAGGACCTCGAGCGGTTTCTGCGGCAGAGAGAAGCGCAACGTATCGAAGGTTCCTGGACGCTGGTGCAGCATCGCCAGGCTGGAGTCGTCGGGACTCATCGCGAAGTCCGCGCTCCAGAAGATCTGCGCCCAGCGCCCCCCCCTGGCTTGGAGCTCGACCTCGAGCACGCGTCCGCCAGGCTGGAACAGCCGAGTGCTCGCCACTGCCACGGTCACCAGTGGGACAACGATTAGGCCCCCGAATAGGACGAACATTACGATGCCGACCCGCCGGGTCCACCCGCCCTGTTGGCGTGGAAGATCGGTCGCGGGATCACGCATCGATGCGAAAGTCCGGGAAGTCTCGGGTCAGGTTCGGATTGTAGTACCGGATCCCGATCGATCACGTCTGCCCAGCGGCGACGCATCTCGGCGAGGCCCGCGAGGTCCTGACGCCGTACGCCGAAGCTGGCCGATTCGTGGTGGTAAAGCTTCGCCCACGGGGTGAACACGACGCGGTAGTCGGCCCGCCGGAGCCGCAGACAGTAGTCGACGTCGTTGAAGTCGACAGGAAAGCGTTCGTCGAAGCCGCCCACCTCGTCGAACACGCTCCGCCGCGTCATCAGGCACGCGGCGGTCACCGCCGAGTAATTGCGCGTGATGATGGCGCTGCCGGCGTAGCCGGCCGAGACTCCAGGGTACTGATGAAACGCGTGCGCGGCCAGGCCTGCGACGCCCAGCACCATGCCGATATGCTGGAGCCTTCCATCCGGGTACAACAGCTTGGCGCCAACAGCCCCGATCTCGGCCTCCTGCGAGTATTCGACCATCGACGACAACCAGTCCGGAGAGATGACTTCGAGGTCGTCATTGAACAGCAGCACATGCTCGCCTGACGACGCCGACACGCCCGCGTTGACCTTGGCGGAGAAATTGAAAAGACCGAGCCGCGAGAACGTCAGCACTATGTGACGGGTCCCCTCGAGGGCGCGGGTCGTCGTCGGTGGCACGCCGGCCTGATCGGCGACGATGATGAACTCGTAAGCGTCGTACGAGCTCTTCTGGACCACGCTCGTGATCGCGTTGGCGAGCAGGTCGACGGCGGCGCCGTTCGTGTTGCGCAGCCGGCCCGCGGTCGGAATCACAATCGAGACGAGCGGCCGGCCTCGAATGTGTCGCCGCAGGCGGTAGAGGCCCGGCGCTCCGCCCGGCAGCACGTCGGCCTCGATGCCGCGGCGGCGAACGTAGTCTTCGACCGCGAGACGGCCGGCGTCGAGCGCCCAGGGCTTGGCCTGTCCAGCGCTCGCCGTCGATTCAGGCAGTTTGCGCCAGTGGTAGAGCACGCGCGGGATGTGATGAATTCGCCCGGTGTGTTCCATCAGACGCAGCAGGAGGTCGTAATCCTGAGCGCCTTCGTAGCCGGTCCGAAAGCCCCCCACCTCGTTCATGAGCTGCCGCCGGACCACCATCATGTGGCACGTATACATGCACGTGAGGAAGTGCTCCGGTGACCAGTCGGGCTTGAAGAATGCGTCGCACCTCGCGCCGCTGAGATCGAGCTTGTCTTCGTCCGAGTAGATGACGTCGGCTTCAGGATGCGTGTTGAGGTGCCGGACGATCTCCGCCAGGGCGTCTGGCGCGAGCTCGTCGTCGTGGTCGAGCAGGGCCACGAACTCTCCGCGCGCGGTCTCGAGGGCGAGATTCGACGCGATCGAGATCCCGCCATTGACCGACGAGTAGCGAATCTGAACCCGTTTGTCGGATTCATACTCGCGCAGGGTCTGCACGGTTGCGGGTGTCGTCGACGCATCGTCGCACAGGCACAGTTCCCAGTTCTGGTACACCTGGCGTCGGACCGAGTCGATGCAGGCGCGCAGCCACTGCGGGTCGGTGTTATAGACGGGAACGATCACGCTGATGACCGGTTGGTAGGACAGCGCCGCGAGCTCCTGCGCCAGGGCGGCCAGCTCCGCGTCGGTGCGCGTGTGCTTCGCCACCCAGCGCGGGTAGGCCTCGGCGTCGGGCGTGGTGATTCCGGCGGCGTTGAGCAATTGGAGCGAGGAGCGAAGCCCGCCGGTCCGGAGATGGCTGGCAAAAGTGGCGATCGAACGTCGCACTTCGGCCGTGCTGCGCGGCCACTCGAAGCGCGGTTCGCCGAAGATCGCCCACGCATTGTCGACGCCGGGACCCGACGCGACTCGGGTCGAGAGCGTGACGACGACCTCGAGCGGCGTTCCGCTGTTGCCTGGCAGATCGATAGACACCGGGTGCCATCGCCGATCCGTCCAATTCTTGCCAGGGTCAATCGAGACCGTCACCTCCCGTCGCCACGGCGAGCCTGGCGCGGCCGGCACCTCCACGCCGATTGTGAACTCGACCCGTGGCGGATGCTCCTGCCAGACCTCAGGTGAGATCGCGCAGGCGCAGAGGAACCGAGAGCCGTCGGGGACCGTCATCCGATACTCGACACCGGCCGGCGCGTGGCACAGAAGTGCTTCGAACGACCGATGACGAAGGTTGATCGGGCCGATCCAGCGGATGGCGAGTGACTCCTCGGCATGCTCGAACCATCGTCTGGAAGGGGATGACAAGCGCAAGGGAAGCGACCGCTGGCGAAGGTGGTTGACGGCGCGCCTGGCAGTGGCCGGTGCTCTGCCGGCGAGCAGGCCGCGCACTACCGTGCCAGTCGTCCAGACCGGGTGACGCACGACCCTGGCTGCGCGGGTTCCTGTGTGCCTGATTCCGACGAGCCATCGACGCGCGCCCGACGAGGTCATCTGATTCAGTTCATGATGAAGGCGGCGGTTCGTTTCCTCTGCGGCGGTCAGCGCAGCCTGCGCGTCTTCGAGGACTTCGCGCAGGCGCTGGCGCAGGGCGTCGGACCGTCCACGCGGATCGTACCCGGCACGCGGATCACGAGCAGGCGGATCGTTTACAGGACGCGGATCTCCCGGATTAGGCGGATCACTGACGGGAGGCGGATCGCTCGGATCATCCAGCGGCGGACTCGGCGGCGCGGGCGGGTCCTCGACCGGACGCGGATCCTTAGGATCATCCACGGCTGTTTCGGATCTCACGGGGGTTTCGGATCTCATTGAGGCGCTGCCGCAGGACGGCGCCCGTTACCGCAGGGTGCCGCTCCTGACTCACCTGTTGTTGGGCCCGCTCGCCGCGAGCGCGCGCAGCCTCCGGGTGGTCGACGATCACCCTGAGGAGGCGCGCGGCTTCATCGAGGTCGGGATCGGCCCAGGACGCGCCGCGCATGTACGGCCCATAGTCCCGTTCGAGCGTCACCAGGCGATAGCTGAGCGGGAAGCTGTTCTCCGGCGTCATGAAGTCCATGTTGCCAGAGTAGGCGGTGGCGATCACGGGCTTTCCGAGCCGCATCGACTCGAGGATGGTCAGCCCGAAGCCTTCCGAGCGGTGCGGCGAAAGATATCCGTCGGCCGTGTTGATGAGCGCCCAAATCTCGGCGCGATCCATATACCCGTCGAGCAGCACGACGTTGAGGCCCGCCGACGCCTGGTGGAGACGGCGGACGGCATCTCGATCGTACTCCGCGTTGGTGAATTTGAGCACGAGTACCGCTTCGTCACGTTCGAAGCGGGCGCGGCGGAAGGCTTCAATCGCGCCAAGCGGGTTTTTCCGTTCTGCCTGGCTCGACACGTCGAACATGTAGAGAAAGACAGTGCCCGTCGCCGGAATCCGGAAATGGGAACGCCCAAGTGCCGGAAGTGGGGGCACCACGATTGGCAATGGCATGCGAACGACCGGAACCGGTGAGCGGTCCGCGAACGACTGTCGCATGAACTCGCTCGCCGCCCACACCTCGTCGACGAATCCGAAGAAAGGGATCCACTCGTCACGGAACTGGGCCAATTCCCAGAACCAATAGCCGATCGTATAGCGATGGCGGAAGTAGTTGCGACCCTGGCCGGAGGCGAACCAGCCCATGTTGTCCGCGTTCAGATGCACGAGGTTGAACGGATGCGGGTTGTCATCTACGAATGCCGCAGCGTAGGATCGGTCCGCTTTGCGCAAGCGCGACTCGACGTTGTTGAGCGCGACCGGAATCCCGGCGGCCTCAATCGATCGGATGCTGCCGCGGGCGGCTTCACCCATGCCGCTTTCCGTGTCGAGATAGCCGGCGACGTTGACCCCGAGCGGGGCGTTCTTCACGAAACGCGGCACATCCGATCGTCGGCGACGCCGGAGGTGATGGTCCGGGCTTCGCGCCAGCCCAAGCTTGGCGCGCATCCGCCGAAGCCCTTCCACGGCCCGCCACGTGTTACTCGCGCGAATGGCTGCGATGCGCGACTGCGTGGCGGCCGAGTCCTGCTGCACGTCCTGATAGCGGAGCACCAGCCGGCGCAGGTCCTCGAGGGCTGCCTCAGACTCGGCGCAGATGGCGTTCAGTTCGCCGCCGAGCGTCTCGGCCTCGGCGCGCGCCGCCGCGAGTTCGCGCTGCAGCGCGGTGGCATCGACGTTCCCGCGGCTGGTCTCGTCGCTCATGCATTCGTCCGGCGGGTGATGAGCATGATCGTCTCACCGCGCGGATGCGTTCGCTCGTCGAGGCACTCCGCCCGGCCGCCGACTGCCTCCACAATCGCGGCCAGCACCCCGAAGCTGTAATGGAACGGCTCGTGGTCGCAGTAGGTCGTCGACCCGTCAGCTTGCACAATCGGATCAAGACCCACCGGATCGGGGCTGTCGGGCCAGGTCGCATAGAAACGCCCATCGGGCCCGAGCGCGCGAATGACGCTGACGAGCGCGCGGGCAATGCTGTTCAGCGAGAGGCGTCGAAACAGCGAACTCGCGATGGCGACATCGAAGGGGTGCCGCGCGTCGGATAGATCGAAGTCATCGTTCACGATGAAATGTCCGAGCCTCTGCCTGTACGCCAGCGCGTGGGAGTTCGATGTGCGCGCCGGCAATGTACAGCTCGATGTTCTTCTCGTATCCCCAGTAGTGGTGCGGCTGCATGAACGGCAGCAGCAGTCTGGCCGCTGACAGGCTGCCACAGCCAACATCGAGGACGTACTGGTCCGGCCGCAGCCCCTGGCGGCGAAGGAAGTCGAACACCCACGCGCCCTCTTCTACCCACCGCCCGCCGGTCGCCAGGCGATGCCATGCCAGATCCGCGTCTGGCGACGGGTTTGCGCGTCCGTCAGACGCCGCCGGCGCCGGCGCGTCGACCGGCCCGAGCGCTTCGTGCGGCGAGGCAGCCGTCAAGCGTCGGTATTCGGTCAGGCCGCCGTCGACCGTGCCGTCATAGAGGAGGCGACCGCGATCGAGGAGGCACGCGCGATCGCAGATAGCCTGAATCGCCGTTGAAGAATGCGACACGAAGACGATCGTCTTGCCGCGCGCTTCGAACGACTTGATCGTCGCCACGCATTGCTTCTGGAAGTCCTCGTCGCCGACCGCAAAGATCTCGTCGAGCAGCAGCACATCGGGATCGAGCGTCGCCGCGATCGAGAAGCCGAGCCGCATGTGCATTCCCGACGAGTAGTTCTTGATCGGCACGTCCATGAAGTGCTGCAAGCCGGAATACGCGACGACGCGATCGTAGATGTCGAGCGACTCGGCGCGCGACAACCCGTGAATGGAGGCGTTCAACAGCACGTTTTCCTGGCCGGTGAGCTTCCGGATGAAATCCCGTGCCGAGCTCGATCATGCTGCCGATCCGCGTTCCGCTGGCGATGAGCAGATCGCCACCGGTCGGACGATGGATGCCCGTCACCACTTTGAGGAAGGTGCTCTTTCCCGAGCCGTTGCGGCCGATCAGCCCAACTGATTCGCCTTGGCGAATCTTCAGGGAGACGGACTTGAGCGCCCAGAATTCCTCGACGCGCTGACGGCGCGTCCGGTCGAAGACGCCGAGCAGTCTGACCTTGAGCTCGGCCGCTGGGTTGTGCCGGAGGAAGAACCGTTTGGAAAGGTCCCGCGATTCGAGGACGAGGGACAAGTCAGATCCGCTCCGCAAAGCTATCTTCGTTCCTGACGATGAGCCACAAACCGAGAGCGAGCGCGACGCCGGCGTAACCGACCGCGGTCGCCCAGATCGCCGCGTCAGGCCATTGCCGATAGTAGAAGATGTCCTGATATGCGCCGATATACGGCGACATCGGGCTCAGGAGAATCAGCTGGCGGAGGCCGCCGCGAAGCCGGTTGAGCTCGTAGAGGATCGGTGTCGTCCAGAAGGCCACCGCCAGGGCGACGTCCACGAGGTGGCGCACATCGCGAAAAAACGCCGCGCTGGTCGCCAGGATGAGCGCGACGCCGATCGTGAAGATCGACTGCAGGGCAACGAAGATCGGGAAGAGAAGCATCGGCGCCGCCGGCGGCACATGAAAGTAGATGAGCATCAACGGCAGGAACACGAGCACGGTGAGCATGTACTGCGCGAGATTGAAGAGGACCGTCGCGATCGGCAGGATCGCACGCGGGAACCAGACGCTCTTGACCAGCCCGCCGTTGTCCGCGATCGATCCGGTGGACATCCCGGCCGAACTGGCGAAGTAGGTCCAGGCCAGCAGCCCCAGCATCAGATAGAAGACGAAACCCTCCGAGCCTGCGTTCAGGATCTTCGTGAACGCGACGGTGTAGACGACGGCCATCACCAGCGGATTGGCAAGCGACCAGAGAAAGCCGACGACCGACCCGCGGTACTTCAGCTTCAGGTCCTTGAGTACCAGATTGCGAAGGAGGTGACGGTATGTGCGCAGTCCGAGCAGCGTCCGCCGAATCGACGGCGCATCCGCCGCGCGGTTCACCATGGCGCTCATAGTCGGCTCACCGACTTTGAACATGACGGATTGCGGGTACCGGTCCGATGTCCTCGAGCGCGAACCGCATCGATCGGATGGTGACGCCACGTTCGCGGCACGTGGCGGCCACTTCGGCCAGGCGTGTCCGATCGAGCGACTTGATGGTGACGACCAGTTCGGCAACTTCGCGATCCGCCAGAAGGTGGGGCAGGTCGTCGATCGTCCCGAGGACCGGCACGCCATCGACGTGCAGGCGCCGTTTCGCCGGGTCATCGTCGATGAAGCCGATCGGGAGGAGCAGGAACGTTCGATCTTCGAGCAGGGCGTGGACGAGGAGGCGCCCTCCGGCGCCGGCCCCGTAGATCAGGACCCGGCGGCCGCCGCCGCGACGTGTGCGCAGGTATGAATCGAGGGACGTGATCAGCAGGCGGCTGCCAACCACGAAGAACACCAGCAACACGGCATCGATGACGAACACCAGGCGCGAGAAACCGACGAAGCCGTACATGTACAGCATCAGCAGCGCCGAGCCCGCGAACCCGATCGCGACACCCTTCAGGATGCCCATCAGCTCCGCTGCGCCGAACAGTCGCCAGACCTGCCGGTACTTGCCGGCAATCGCCAGCCCGCCGAGCTGACACGCGAGGATCAGCGGAAAGGAGGTGGCGAAGTACGGCAGGAAGTGCGTAAAGGCCTCGCCCTGGAACCGGAAGCGGAACGCGGCGTAGTAGGCGATGGCCAGCAGAGCCAGGTCGAGCATGACCTCGAACGCGCGGTTTTGATAGGCCACGTCCGAGACGAGCGGCGGCGTCGGGCTCTCGGCGTCGAGCGCGTGCGCCTCGACGTGGCCGAGCACGATGCCGATGCCCGCCAGCAAGATCAGATAGAGCGCGATGAGCAGCGCGGCGTAGCCGACGTCGGCGTGCTGAAGGCTGAGCGCGATGAACCCCCCGAGCGCGGCGAGCAGGTACAGGCCAAGCACGGCTCGCCGCTCGTCGATCCCGAGCGCAACCAGGCGGTGCGACAGATGATCGCGGCCGCCGCGCATCGGACTGCGGCCGGCCAACCGTCGCGTCACGCTGACAAACGCCGTGTCAAAGATCGGGACGAGCAGGATGAACAGGGGGATCGCTGCCACCGGGGCGACGCCGGCTTTGAGGCCCGGCGCCGCCAGCAGCGCCGCGCTTCCCAGGAACGATCCGAGAAAGAGCGCCCCGCTGTCTCCCATGAAGATCGAGGCGGGTCGCGCGTTGTAGAGGAGAAATCCCAGGGAAGCGCCGACGAAGGCCGCGACCGCGAGTGTCAGCGGCATCGCGCCTCCGGGGGCGAGCGCCGCAAGGAAAAACGTTCCTGCGATGGTGGCAATGCCGGCCGAGAGACCGTCGATGTTATCGAGCAGGTTGAAGGCGTTGGTGATGCCGACGATCCAGATGAGCGACAGCAGCCCGTCCACCGGCGCAATTCCGGTGATGTGGGCCGGGGGCATCAGGAACACGACGATTGCCGCAATGATGGTCTGGACAACCAGCTTGGTCGTCGCTCCGAGGCGGAGCACATCGTCGACTGCACCGAGAGCGAACATGAGCCCAGCGCCGACGAGCAGCGGCAGCAACGGCTGGAGCGGGGTGGTGAGGAGCGTGATGCCAAAAAAGGCGCCGGCAATCGCGTAGCCGCCGAGGACCGGAATCGGGTCGGGATGCCACCGGTCGCGCTGCGGCTGCGCCAGGAAGCCGCCCCGGCGCGCCAGTTGCCGCACGAGCGGAGTGAGCGCGACCGAGAGCGCGAAGGCTCCGAGAAACGTCAGCAGGGTGGGTGTGGTGTTCACGAAATACGGCGGTCGCCGGACGTTCGAATAAGTTCAGGTAGCAGTCAGAGAATACACCAAAGATCCCGTAAAACCCATCCAAAAAGGCCGCCGCAGGCCGCCGCGGCCGCTATACTAGGACCACTGACCGCACGAAAAACGCTCGAGAGAATGGCTTCGGTACTGACATGACGATCGACAGCGCAGCGCTTTCGCCCGAGGAGATCCGTCGCCGGGTTTCGGACTACGAGTGGTATCACACGATCGACCTGGGCCACGGGATCGTCACGCCCGGCCAGTACGATCTGGCGCCAATCATCGGACACTACGGCCTGCCGGAGACGCTCGAAGGAAAAACGGTCCTCGATGTCGGGCCGGCTCACGGATTCTTTTCGTTCGAGTTCGAGCGGCGCGGCGCGAAGGTCGCGACGTCGGAGTTGCCGAGCTGGGCCGAGCACGACGCGAGCCCGGTCCTGCAGCACGTGTTCGATCAGGTGCCGGCGTCAGCCGACGACTATCACCGCGGCGCCCTTGGCTTTGCGATCCGGGCACGCGGCTCACGCATCGAACGGCATTTCTGCAACGTCTACGATCTGACCCCTGAGCGTGTCGGTCTGTACGATCTCGTGTTTTGCGCCAGCGTGCTCCTGCATCTGACCGACCCGCTGCGCGCCATGTTCGGCCTGCGGCGCGTGTGCCGAGGCGAAGCCATCATCTGCACCGGCATCGACACGCATCTTCACGTCATGAACCAGTCGCGCGCGCTCTTTCTCGGAACGGCGACCGGCCAGGCATTCTGGTTTCCGACCATGACGTGCCTCGAGCAGATGGCACTCGCGGCTGGCTTTGCGCGCGTCGAACGGGTCTCGACCTTCGCCCTTCGGAGCGCCGATGGCAAGTTCGACACGCCTCACGGAACCATCCGGGCGTTCGTAAACTGACGTCGTGGCACCCGCCCGCGGGTGCGCCTGCTGCCCTGCCGGCCCCCGCAGAAGCTGTGCAACATTTGCACGAGCGTGGCGGTTTCTGCGCTGGCGCGGCCCGCCGCTTACAATTCGCTCCGCGATTGCTCCGTTCCTGAACAGCCTGGGTCGCACAGCCACTTACGCTTTCGGGCTCGTAATCCCGCGGGAATGCGTGGGTTGACCACCTCGCGCGGCCATTTAAGTCGCTCCCCACCAGTGTCGAGTGGCCGCCATCTTGCACTTGGGTAACGCTGAGGTCCCTAATGAGGCGGGTGGCGTGTGTGTGTTGTCTCGTGATTGCGCTTGGCGCCACGCGCGTGGCGGCGCAGTCGATCAACGTGACGGCACCGTCCGGCGGCGCCAACGTCGTGGCGTCAGCCAACGATTTCGCGACCCAAGTGTTTCAGGACCCATGGGACATGAACCAGCGGAGCGACCTGGGCTGGTTCCTCAATAGCGTCGACTTTCCGCAGCACGGTTTTTCCAGCTTCACCTTCAACGGCGGGCTGTTCAGCGGCACTATCGGGGCGGATCCGAACGTGTGGCTGCTCGAAACCAACTTCCCGAACCTCCCACCGATCGGCAAGAACGGCGGAGCCTTTCCAATCAACGCCGACGTCTACCGCATCGTGGCGATCCGGATGCGGACCCCTGCCGACGGGCAGTACATGCTGTTTTACTGGACCACCAACACGATGCACGACCCACCAGGCCTGCAAATCTCGAACGTCGTCACGACGACGCCCGGTTGGCGCATCTACTTTGTCGACCTGGCGACGCTTGGCCTGCTGAGCGGGAGCGAGGCCTGGAATGGAACCAAACGCTCGCTCAGGCTCGATCCCGCCCAGGACCATGCCGCGGCCGGCGGGCAAATCGAGATCGATTGGGTGCGGCTCGTCGACAATCAACCGGCGCTCTTCAGGACCGTGACCTGGACCGGCTCGGCCGCGGTCAATATTCATCTCGACGACGATCAGAACTCGGGAAACGGGACGCTGGGCGCTGTCGCGCTCGGCGCGTCCGGCAACAGCTACTCGCTGAACGTCGGCGCGCTGGCTCCTGGGAACTACTACGTTGCGATTCAACCCGCTGGTGGTGGGGCTTTCGATTATTCGTCCGGCTTCTACCAGGTCAACGCCCCGGCGACGCTGACCGTGACCTCCCCGTCGGAGGAGGGCAGTGCCGACGACTTCGCGACGACCCACCTGAATAATCCGTGGGACATGACGGGTTCGGACGACATTGATCACTCGATCAACCTGTCGGCTGCGAGCATCGCGACGATTCCGGGCGCTGAAACCGAATCGGGCACGCCGCTCGGCAACATCACGACGCTCTTTGGCACGAGCGCCCTTGGAGATTTTTCGAATCCAGCCCCGTGCGCTCAGTTTGCCAAGCCGGTCGTCTATCCACTGCACAAGAACGTCCGCGGCGCCCTGCATCGCATCGATCCGAATCGCTACCGCATCTTCACGGCCGAAATCGGGCTACCCAACAAGCCGCGCGACCTCTGCGGGGGCTCGATTGTCCGTGTTGTCTGGAACGTCGCTGGCGAGCCCAGCGAAAGCTACAGCTGGGGCATCACGCTGAACAGCCGCGGCGGCGCCAACGTGGTCAACAAGCTGAATTTCGACATGGCCGCGATTCCGATCGATCCAGGGAGCCCATCGCAGAGTGGATGGGTCCCGGGCATCAGTTCATTCCCGGGGATCTCGAGCTTCAGGATCGATCCGCACGAATTCGCCAATCCGACGTCGTTCTACATCAAGAGCGTCAAGCTCGCGGCGTTCGAGACGGCGCACACGAGCTACACGGTGCGATGGACCGCGAGCAAGACCGGTGGCACCGTGAGGGTCTACTACGACACGGACAAGAACCCGTCCTCGAAGACACTCATCGGCTCGACGAGCGCATCTGCGCTCAACGGCAGCCTCAACTGGAATACCAGCGGCCTGCCGCAAAATGCCGCGTACTACGTCTACGTGGAGTTCGATGACGGCACGAACGTCAACGGTGCCTATGGCAAATGGCCGGTCCGCATCGACCACTCGGGCGCGAGTACCGCGAGGCTGGTACTCAATCGCTCGGTGCTGAATTTCGGCATCACCGCCGCGACGATCAAGACGCCGCAGCAAGTGCTGCGGCTGTCGACGGTCAACGCGCCGGCGGGTCAGCCGTGCTGGACGGCGACCTCCGATTTGAGCTTCCTGACCGTGAGTCCCTCGTCCGGCTGTGGCGCGGCGACGTTGACGGTGAGCCTGGTCAACCAGTCGTACCATGGGGCGGGCGAGTACTCCGGCTACATCCGCGTGAGCTCGAGCGGCGCCATCAACTCGCCGCAGTACGTGCAGACGGTCGTCCGCGTCCTGGCGTCGACGACTCCGCCGACTGGCACCATCGATACTCCCGCCAACGGCGCCACCGTGACCGGGTCGGTCCCGGTGACGGGCTGGGCGATCGACGACGTGGGTGTGGCGCGGGTAACTGTCTGCCGCAGCCCGATCACCGGGGAGCAGGGCGGGCATCCTGCCTGCGGTCCCAACCAGATCTATCTTGGCGACGCGGTGATGATCGACGACGCGCGGCCTGACGTCGAGGGGATCAGTGGGGCGACGCCGTTCAGCTATCGCGCGGGGTGGGGCTTCATGGTCCTCACCAACATGCTGCCGAACCAGGGCGTCGGCGCGTTCACCTTCCACGCGAACGCCTTCGACCTCGATGGACGCTTTGCCGCGCTTGGCTCACGGAACGTCACCGCGCGAAACGATCTGCTGACGGAGCCCTTCGGCGCCATCGATACGCCCGCGCAAGGCGAGACCGTCAGCGGCAGCTACGCGAACTTCGGCTGGGTGTTGTCGCGTGTTCGACGGGCCGACCCTCCGGGCGGTGGAACGGTCACGGTGTATGTGGATGGTGTAGCGGTTGGCAGCCCGGGTGGCTGGAACCGGCGCGCCGATCTGTCCGCGTCCTTTCCGAATTACCCCGGCATCAACACCGCCCTCGGGGTCTACGGTCTCAACACGCTGGCCTACGCCAACGGGCTCCACACCATCGTCTGGGTCGTTACCGACAGCGCCGGTGTTGCCGCCGGTGTGGGGAGCCGGTATTTCTCGATCTTCAATACGGGCGGCGCCTTGACCGAGGCGGCGATGCGACCGATTGGGCCCGATCTCGGCCGACGGTTCAGCGACTTGAGCGAGAGATCGAGCAGTGACCCGATCCTGATGCGCGCCGGGTTCAACCTGACGAGGCCGACTGAGTCGGTCGCCGCTGGTGTTGCTGGACGCCGGTACGTGCGCGCGACTGAGCGGGACCGCGTCGAGATTCGACTGCCACGGTCGGAGGGCGGCACGCGCGACGGCGAGTATTCCGGGTACCTCCTGGTCGACGGACGGCTTCGCGAGTTGCCGAAGGGGTCCTCATTCGACCCCGACCGAGGCGTCTTCTATTGGCAACCCGGGCTGGGCTACATCGGCGATTACGATTTCGTGTTTGTTCGCACCCTCGCCAACGGCAGCCGGGAACGGATTCCCGTGCGGGTGACGCTAGAGTCTCGCGTGGTGACCCGCCTGGCGTCGGCTCGAGATCCGTGGAGCGGCATCGACTTTCTGCGCTGAGCGCAACTCGCCTCGAAGCGTCCTCCTTCGGATTGACAGTCGTCTGTCATTCCATGGCAGCCCGGACCGGCTTCGCCGGACACTTTCCGTTGCTCTTTGTCCGCACCGATTGCAGCGGGCAGGAGCAGCGGCTTCCCCGTCGTAGTAACGATTTGGAATCGCTGATTTATTGTAGAGTTGGGCAGGCCTGACGGCTTGCGCGCGTGCTCCGCTACCGCGATTGCGTGTGGCTGACAGTCGACGTGCTGCCTATGCTCTTCAAACCGCTGACCATTTCGACAGGTCTGACGCTTCTCGTCCTCGTCGCGTCGCCAGCGACGGCGCAACCGGGTGGCATCATCAGAGGCGTTGTCACTGATGAACGAACCGGTGCGCCGATAGAAGGCGCGACAGTCAGGGTCAACCGATCCGAGGGCGAACTCGTCGCGACAACAAACGCGAGTGGCGTTTACGAGGTCTCCGATCTGCCGGCGGACCGGTATTGGGTAGGACTGTCGAAACTCGGGTACGTCGCTGAGTACGACGATGGGTTTCAATGTCGGAGCAGCTGCGACGGCATCACCGTTCTGACTATTGCAGCGGGTACCACGATAATTGCCAACGCCGCCCTCGAGCCGTTGGCATCAGTCAGCGGTACTCTGCGCGATGCGGGCACCCTGGCTCCCCTGACCGGGCCGGAGGGTTCGTTCCTGGTCCTCTTTTTCAACGTCGAGGGAGTTGGTCTTGGCGGCGTCAACCTCGATGCGACAGGCCGCTACATCCATTACCTGGATCCTGGAACGTATTTCCTGAAGGTGACGAGCGCGCCGGGTTATGTCCCCGAACTACACAACAACATCGCGTGCGTCGCAATCGACTGTCTGGTGACGTCAGGAACGCCGGTCGTCCTGACGGCGCCGGGGCACGCTGTGACGGTGGACTTCGCGCTTGCGACGGAAGGCCGGTTCACCGGGACCGTGCGGAGCGTTGACGGCTCGGTCGTTCCCGAGGTGCAGGTCGACGTCTACAACGCCAGTACCAGTTTCGTGAAATCCGTCACCACTGGGTCCGATGGCACCTATATCGTAGGTGGGCTGCCGGCGGGGACGTACCTGGCGCGTGCGGCTACGAAGCTTTATGCTGGCCTTTCTTGCCCGACAAGCGATTGCCGCATCGCGTCAGGGACTCCCATTACCGTGAACGCCGGCGCGACCACGGCTGGCATTGATTTCTCGTTCGACGCGCCAGCATCAGCGACCCTCTCCGGTACGGTGATCCAAGACGGATCGTTGACGCCGCTCGGCGGTGCGCCAGTGCGGGTGTACGCTGGCGATCTTCTGGTTGCGAGCGGGACCACCAACGCGCTCGGACAGTACACCGTGTCGGTACCGCCCGGCGCATACCGGGTTCGTACGGATGTCGCGCCGGCAAACTTCGTCGACGAGTGGCACGACGGCCGATGTATCGGGTGTGCCGGCACATCGCCGGCTGTCGTGGTTGGTCCAGGAGCCGCCATCAGTGGGCTCGATTTCTCGCTTGCACCAGGCGGCGCGATCTCCGGGCGAATTGCGTGCGCGACTACGGTGTTCGATTTTACAGTGTTTCCCGGGATCAGCGTGTTCAGCAGCGCAGGGGTGCTTGTTCGGCGTTGGGATCCACCATTCGGTGTCTGCACGTCCACGGGAGTGGATTACCAGGTGGGCGGCCTGGCCGCTGGGCAGTACGATTTGCTGGCGCGCGACACCCCATTCGTGGCGTTCGGTATTCGACCCAGCGGAGGAATACTCATCGACAAGCTGTACGGCGAGATCCCGTGCGCCGCTGTGGACTGCGACGTACGGCGGGGTGCGCCCGTGACCGTCACAGCTGCAGGCACGACCACCGGCATCGATTTCGGTATGACCAGGGGAGCGTCGTTTGGAGGGGCCAGTGCCTCCGAGAAGCTCACCATTTTTGATGACCGCGGCGTCGAGTTGACGGGCGTGATCCGATTGGGCTCTTCTTTTTCATCCCAGCATTTTGTCGGCATCCCGCCCGGTACCTACTTCGTGAAGGTCGGCAGTCAGTTGCACAGCGGCATCAACTGCCACGACTGCCCGCCTACCTCTGGCACGCCGATTGTCATTCGGCCTGGCGACCTGTCGCTTCCTGTGACCAGTATGGGGATCCCCAGTCTGAACTTCGGGACCCCGCCTGTGCGTCGCATCGGCGGAACCATCGCCGACGCGGTCGGCGCGGCGCCGCTCAGCACGATCGCCGTGGAGGTGGTCACGGGCGCAGGACAGGTGGTCGCGCGGGCGGTCACCGACATGTTCGGCCGCTACTCGGTCGGCCCTCTGGCGCCAGGCACCTACTACGTGCGGACGTCGAACGATCGCGGATACGTCGACGAGGTGTACGACAACCGGTTGTGCGCGACCTGCGACCCGCGCCCAGGGTCGCCGGTCACCGTCGGAGCCGGATCGGACGTGGCTGGGATCGATTTCGCGCTCGCAGCTGGAGGCATCATCTCGGGCGCTGTGACGGATACCGATGGCCTTGGGCTCGCGAGCATCCCGGTTTCGCTCTTCGGAGCCGGTGGCGCCCTGGCCGGCCGGACGGCGTCGAGTGTGGCCGGACAGTTTCGACTCACCCTTCCTGCCGGCGCGTATCGCGCTCGCGCGGAAGCAACGAAGACGCATGGTTCCGAACTGCACTCCGAGACACCGTGCACGAGCACGGCCTGCGAGGTGGCGACAGGAACAGCTATAACGCTGCCGGCGGGCGGAATCACGAGCGGTGTTAACTTCACGCTCGCATCGTGCTCCACAATGACGCTGTCGCCGCCGGTCCTGGCGACAGGTGTGGTCGGTCGGTCATACCGTCACGTGCTCGGCGCGAGCGGAGGAGTGGCGCCGTTCGTGTTTGAAATCATTGAGGGCGCGCTGCCGCTGGGCGTGACGCTGGACCGCGTGAGCGGCGTGCTCTCAGGCGTGCCGACCGTGTTCGGGCGACACAATTTTCGCGTGGCGGCGCTCAGCGCGAACGGTTGTTCGACGGAGAACGCCAATACCCTTGACGTGCAAGCGTGCGCGTTCACGCTGTCGCCGCCGAGCGCGACCGTGCCGGCGGCCGGTGGCAACGTGGTTGTGACGATCGGTGATGCCTGCGGGTCCGAGCAGGTGGTGGTCGTGAACGATGAGATCATGGCCACGCCCATCGAGTTCGTACACGTTCAGCCTAGCCCCTCAGGCCAGGTATCGCTGACGGTCGATCCCAATACCGGCGCGGCGCCCCGAGGGGCATCGATTGTGATCGGACGACGCGTCTTTACGCTTCGCCAGGCCGGTGTGGGTTCGATGCCGCCATTTGGCTCAGTGGACCTGCCGCTGGATCGCGCGCAAGTCAGCGGTGCTGTCGCCATCGGGGGCTGGGCGCTCGACGACCTGGAAGTCGCTCGCGTGCTGATTTATCGCAACGCCGTTGCGGGGGAGCCTGCGGGCCTCGTCTTTCTCGGGACGGCAGTGTTCGTGCCGGGGGCACGGCCGGACGTCGAGCGCGCCTATCCGACGATGCCGCGCAACGACCGCGCCGGTTTCGGTTTCATGATTTTGACGAACATGCTGCCGAACCAGGGCAACGGTGAATTCCGCATTCATGTGGTGGCACAGGATGTCGAAGGTCGCGAGACCGTGCTCGGGTCGCGGACGATCTTCGGGCTCAACGCCTCAGCCACACAGCCGTTCGGCACTATCGATACGCCGGCACAGGGCGAGACGATCGCCGGGCAGAGCTACCTGAATTGGGGGTGGGCGCTCACGCCGCAGCCGGCCATGATTCCCACTGATGGCTCGACGATTCAGGTGATCGTCGACGGCGCGCCGGTGGGGAAGCCCGCCTACAACCTCTTCCGGCCTGATGTGTCCGGTCTCTTCCCCGGGCTGGCCAATACATCCGGGCCGGTGGGCTATCGCGCCCTCGATACAACCGCCCTGGCTGAGGGGCTTCATACCGTGTCGTGGACGGTCACCGACAGTCTCGGCGCAACGTCAGGACTTGGGAGCCGCTATTTCACGGTCGCCAACGCTGCGGATGCGCAGCCGCCACCGGGGAAGGGGAGTGTCGCGAGCGATTCAGGCGACTCGAATGCGCGCGAGGTGGTGCAGTCGGCTGCGGCCGAGGCCGCTGCGACGCCGGTTGGCGTACCGGCGGCGCCGCACAACCGTCGACGGGCGGCGAGTCTCGAGCCGCTTTCATTGAGCGATGCAGACGTCACGATGCTGCGGGAGATCGGGAGGCGACAGAGCCTCCGAGCCCGCGGCAACCAACCGCGTGAGCTGACGATCGCGCCGCTCGAGCGCATCGAGCTCGCGCTGGACGCGCCGTCGAAGCAGTGCGTGGGCACCTGGGCCGGATACCTGGTCAGAGATGAGGTACTGAACGACCTCCCGGTGGGCGCGTCGCTCGATCCCTCAGGCACGTTCTACTGGCAGCCCGGCCCCGGCTTCGCCGGACGCTTTCCGCTGCTCTTTGTCCGCACTGATTGCAGCGGACAGGAGGAGCGCCTTCCCGTGACCGTTACGATTCAGACCCGCATGCGGTGACCGTCCGAACGCTGAACGCGCGGACGACGCCTCGGAGAGTGCGGACCGAAGCTTCGCGAACTGCACCGCGTTTCTGTGTTAACCTCCCGGCGATCCCACCATGCGGCACGTGTTGATCGTTTGTCGATTGACGCTGCTTCTTTCTCCAGGACTATTCGTCCACACGCAGGTTGCCGTCACTTTGGAAGGCACCCTCACCGACGCAGGGACGAGCGCCCCGCTCGGTGGATCCGGATTTGTTGTGGCTGCCTACGACTCGGCGGGCCAGGTTGTTCAATCGGCTTCGCCAGACGCGTCAGGTCACTATCAGATTCAACCACCAACACCCGGCACGTACTTCCTGAAGGTCAGCCAGTCGCCAGGCTACGTCCTGGAGCTGCACAGTAACATCGCCTGCATCGCCGCGGATTGCCCTGTGACCTCGGGCACGCCGG
This sequence comes from uncultured Acidobacteriota bacterium, assembly GCA_963773005.1. Taxonomy (GTDB): domain Bacteria; phylum Acidobacteriota; class Vicinamibacteria; order Vicinamibacterales; family 2-12-FULL-66-21; genus DATBJJ01. The sequence goes on along the minus strand of CAVYZR010000001.1, from coordinate 331,599 downwards.
TGGTGCTCGCATCCGGTTCGTCGGCAAATGTCAACTTTGCGTTGGCAAAAGAGGGAGTCTTCACCGGCACCGTGCGCCGTGCGTCCGACGGGTCCGGTATCGGCGGCCTCCACGTGCACGTCTACAACGCGAGCACCAGCCTCGTGAACACCGGGACCAGTTTTTCTCCGGTGACGACAGGCCTCGACGGAACTTATTCGGTGGTTGGTCTTTCGGCAGGGACGTACTTCGCGGGCGTGTCGATCGGATCCTCGTCGCCAACCGGGGGAATCGATTTCATTCCGGAGCTCTACGGCGGACTGCCGTGTCCGCGGCACGTGCCGGTCACTGACTGCCGAATCGCATCCGGGGCGCCGATCGCAGTAAATGCGGGCGCAACAACATCCGGAATCGATTTCTCGCTGGACGCGGGTGCCACCATTTCGGGCACGGTTGTCAGCGACGGCACACTCGCGCCGATCGCCGACGTGCCCGTCGCTGCGTTCGCTGGCACGGTGCAGGTCGCCGACGCAGCAGGCTTTGGCACGATCGGCACGGATGGCGCGGGCCAGTACGCAATCCGTGGACTGCCACCAGGGACCTATCGTGTGCGGACGATGTCGCGGCCTTCTCCGCCGAACAACTATGTCAACGAGTGGTACAGCGACGTTTGCGTGGGTTGTCCCGGCGTGCCAGCCGGTATTGCGGTCGGGTCGGGAGCTCCCGTCACCGGCATCAACTTTTCACTGGCGCCTGGCGGCGCCATTTCGGGTCACGTGACGTGTGCGCCCGGTTCCGCACGTGTCGCCGGTCCCCAGATTCACGCCTACAGCGCCTCCGGCGCTCTGGTCCGTACGATTCAGGTTCAGACAAATGCTCTCGGCTGCTCGTCGAGCGATTACGCCATTGAAGGTCTGCCCACTGGCCAGTACTTTCTGCTCGCGCGCGATGTCCCGCAGGATCCAGTCAATATCATGTTCCCCGAGGGCGGGGACTTGATCGACGAGCTGTACAACGACATCGTCTGCGTGACATCTGACTGTGATGTGAGACGTGGCACGCCCGTGGCCGTGACGGCTGGATCAACAACCTCGGGTGTCGATTTTGCGCTCGACAGAGGTGCTTCGATTGACGTGTTCCCGACGCCACCGCTCTCGATTTTCGATGCTCGAGGCGTCGAGCTTGTCTCCGTCGTACGGCAGAACATTGGTGTCCCCCTCATGCAGTTCGTGGGTCTGCCGCCGGGCACGTATTTCGTGAAGATACGAGACGCGCTCCAGTTTGGGATTTCGTGCCCCGATTGTCCTCCAACGTCCGGCACTCCCATCCTGATTCCGCCTGGTACTGCAGCCCTCAACGTGCCGCCTCCCGTACCACCGAGTCTGCGCGTTTCAGGCACGGTTCGTAATGTCGTGGGGAACACGCCTCTGAGCACAATCGGGATCCAGCTATACACGGATGCCGGGCGTCTCGTAGGGAGCTCCGTCACCGACCTCTTCGGCAACTACTCGATTCAGCCTGTTGTACCTGGCACCTACTTTCTGCGCACCGTCAACGATCGCGGCTTTGTCGACAAGCTCTATTCCAATGCCGAATGCGCGTCGTGCGACGTGCGGAACGGTACTCCAATTGCCGTCGCGTCCGGGTCGGATGTTACCGGCATCGATATCACGCTTTCCGGCGGAGGAGTGCTATCGGGCAAAGCAATGGACGATACCGGGGTGGCGCTTGGTGAGGTGCCAGTCTCGCTCTACACCGCAACGGGTGTTCTCGCAGGCAGGTCCACCTCCAGTTCCGACGGGCAGTTCCGCGTCACGCTGCCGCAGGGAAGCTACCGGGCTCGTGCGGAGGCCAGCCAGACCCACGTCGCGGAGTTATTCAGTGAGCTGCCATGCACGAGCGGTGCATGCGATCCGGCATCAGGCACGCCGATCGCGGTCACGAATGGCGCGACGACAACCGGTGTCCACTTCACGCTGGCGACGTGCACTGCCATGACGATGTCCCCGGCGCTGCTCGCATCAGGCGTCACCGGGCGTTCGTACCGGCAGGTGCTGTCGACGAGCGGCGGTTTGGGGCCATTTGCGTTCCAGGTGACTACCGGTGTCTTGCCGTCTGGGCTGACGCTCGACGCTGCGAGCGGCGTGCTCTCCGGGACACCGGATGTGTCAGGCCGGCATCTCTTCACGGTCGCTTCCCGAGACGCCAACGCGTGCGCCACCGCGCGGACGTATACCCTGGACGTACAGGAGTGCGCGTTCACGCTCTCGCCGTCGAGCGCGACCGTCGCCGCATCAGGTGGCACCATCGTCGTCTCGATCGCCGACGCCTGCGGCTCACAGGCGGTCACGGGCGACACCTCGTTTGTCAACGTCCAGTCGAACACCCCCGGGCAGATCGCGCTGCTCGTGAATACGAATTCCGGATTCGCGTCTCGGACAGCAACTCTCACGATCGGCCGGCGCGTATTCACGGTACGTCAGGCGGGCGCAGGGTCTGTGCCGCCGTTTGGTGCCTTGGACCTGCCGTTGAATGGTGCGCAGGTCAGCGGCGCGATCGCGGTGGGGGGGTGGGCGCTCGACGATCTGGAGGTCGCGCGCGTGCAGATCTACCGCGATGCGCAGGGCACCGAGCCGGCCGGGGTCGTCTTTCTGGGTACCGCGGTGTTCGTGCCGGGGGCGCGCCCTGACGTTCAGCAGGCGTATCCGACGACACCACTCAATCACCGGGCCGGGTTCGGGTTCATGATCTTGACCAATATGCTCCCGAACCAGGGTACGGGCGGCTTCCGGATTCATGTCGTCGCCGAAGACGTCGAGGGACGCCAGATGCTGTTGGGATCGCGGACGCTGTTCGGCACCAATACAACGGCCACCCAGCCGTTCGGGACGATCGATGCGCCGGCGCAGGGCCAGACGATCACCGGGTCGAACTATCTGAACTGGGGCTGGGCGCTCACGCCGCAGCCGGCGATGATTCCCACCGATGGCTCGACCATCCAGGTCATCGTCGACGGCGCGCCCGTGGGCAATCCGACGTACAACCTGTTCAGGCCCGACGTTGCTGGCGCGTTTCCTGGCTTGGCGAATACGAACGGGCCAGTCGGCTACCGGGCGATCGACACGACGGGGCTCGCCGAAGGGTTGCACACGATTTCCTGGACGGTGACCGACACGCGTCCCGGCACATCTGGGATCGGCAGTCGGTACTTCACGGTGGCCAACTCCGCCGACGCCCAGCCGCCACCGGGACCGGGGAATGTATCGAGTGAGCACGCGTTGAGCGATCTCGTGGTGGCGGCGACGCCCGTTGGCCTGCCGGCTGCGCCTCACAGCCAGCGGCGTGCGGCAAGTCTCGAACCGGTCCCCGTGAGCGATGCCAACGTCATCATGCAGCGCGACGCCGCGGCGCGGCGCGTGCTCCGGGGCGACCGCGACCGGCCGCGCGAGGTGATGATGGCGCCGCTCGAGCGGCTCGAGCTCGCGCTGGACACACCGTCGAAGGCGTGCGGCGGCACCTGGGCCGGATACCTGGTCAGAGATGAGCTACTGAGCGACCTCCCCGTGGGCGCGTCGCTCGATCCCTCAGGCACGTTCTACTGGCAGCCCGGACCCGGCTTCGCCGGGCGCTTTCCGTTGCTCTTTGTCCGCACCGATTGCAGCGGGCAGGAGGAGCGCCTTCCTGTGATCGTCACGATCCGGAGTCGATAGGCTCACCGGACCGTCACGCGAACGGACTGTGCTGCGGAGAAGTCGTTGGTCACGGTGCTGTGCGAGTAGACGACCAGGTCATAAGTTCCAGGCGCCAGGCCCGCGGCTGCCATGTTGTAACCGCTCGGCCCGTAGCGCGCGTTTCCAAAGACTGCGGCGACATCAGGCCGAATCCCACCGAGCGCCGGTACACCGACGAATACTGGAGGTCCACCAGTCGTTGGATGGGCCCAGACATGCAGCGTATCGATGCCTGTTCCGCTGGCCGCGGCGGTGTCGATCGACCATCCCGCAACGTGGAACGGCTGATTGACCGTCGAGAAATTCGGCGGAAGGTCGATGGCGAGCTGTGTGCTCGAGACAATCGTGACGTCGACGGTCCGAACGATGCCGAACCCACCGATCGCATCGACCCACCCGAACAACGAGAGCTGATAGGGGCCTGGCGGCAGGCCTGAAACGACTAGCCCGAACCCCGAGGGCGTGAATTGTGTGCCGAATGCCGCGCCGACATCAGGACGGCTGCCGAAGTTTGGTACGCCGACGAACGCTGGCACTGGCAGGTGGTAGTCCCACGGTTGACTTTGAAACGCCCAGACGTGGATCGTGCTGATGCCGGTGCCGCTAGGTGCGCTGGCGTCGAAGGCCCATCCCGCAAGCACGAAGGGCTGCGCCACGACTGCACCCTGGACGGGGAGATCGATGTTCATCAACGGGCTGGGCCCGCGGGCGCCAGGGCCGATGCGGTGAATGACGCCGTTGAAGCTGCAGAGATACAGTTCCCCCGACCGATCGACGCCGAACGACGAAATATTTCCAAGGGCCGCTGCCCCACCTAACTCCGCAGTGTGCTCGACGAGTCCTGAGGCCGTTGCTTCACCGGTCGCGGGATTGATGCTCAATGCCAGCGACCAGATGCGGCGGGAACCGAAATCTGCGAAAAAGTAGCGCCCGCGGTAGGCGGCGCCAAGCGCGCTTCCACGATAGACGATCCCGCCGGTGACGACGGTTCCGTCGCCCCGGCCGTACTCGAAGATGGGAGCTGTCAGCGGCTGAAACGCCGGTGCCCGGTCGGTGATATTGGGCAGCGTGCCCTCGCGGTTCCGCCATCCGTAATTCCGCCCGCCGCGTCCCGCAGGCTCGTAATCAATTTCCTCGCGCGCGCTCTGTCCGACGTCCCCGATGAGCATCGCGCCGTTGCCGCCGAGCGCGGGGTCGTCAAAACTCCAGCGCCAGGGGTTGCGCAGACCGAAGCTCCAGATCTCTCCGAGGTAGCCCATCTGCCCGGCGAATGGGTTCGATGGCGGCACGGCGTAGCCCTTGGGGTCACCGTCCGGAACCGAGACGTCGAGTCGCAGCATCTTGCCCAGAAGGCTGCCCGGCGTCTGCGCCAGATGATCGGGATCGTTGCCGCTGCCGCCGTCTCCCATGCCGACGTAGAGGAAGCCATCGGGCCCGAATGCCAGGTTGCCGCCGTTGTGATTCGAAAAGGGATGAAAGATGAATCGATCACCGTTCGGCCATTGGAAGTCGAGCCTCGAGGCGGTGTTGGCAACGAGCGGGTTGCTATTCGATCGGTTGAATCTCGCGACGACAATGTGTCCGGCGGTGTTCGTGAAGCACACGTAGAAGCGTCCACTCGAGCCGTAATTGGGTGGAAACGCCAGGCCAAGTAGCCCCTGTTCGCTATCCTGGGCAAGTGAGCTGGTGAGGTTCAAGAACGCCGTCGGGAGGATGGTGCCGTTCTGCACGACACGGATCAGGCCCCGCTGCTGCACCACGTACTGAACGGCTGCGTTCGACGGATCCTGGACGAACGCGACCGGATTGGAAAGACCAGACACGTAAATCGTCGACGTGAGTTGCGCGTACGTCGGTGACGCAGTCAGCATGACCGCCACCGAGAACGCTGCAGTTAGCCAACGACCTGGCAGATTTGACATTCTCCTGAACTCCGATTTTAAGTATTAAAGTATTAGCCTGCCTCGTGTGCTCGGTCGAGCGGCTCCGTGCAAGTTGGGTGCCGCGGCTCGTGCTTCCTGACCGAGCGAGTCATGTAACAAGTGTGCCGAATTGCGGTATTGCCCGTTAAGGATACCGGGTTTGTCGGACACAGGGAGGAAGTTATTGATGCGTACGGCAGTTCGGGGTGCGGCGATCGCCTCGATGATGGCGCTGAGCGTCGTGTGGCTCGCCAGCGATGTCGCGTACGGACAGCAGGGTTGCGTGACCGGCTTCAGTCCCTCGTCCATCATCATGCCGCCGGCGGGTACCGCGACTCCCTTCACGTTCACCGTCCTTACGTCATCGGACACATGCACGTGGAATTTTGAGGGCGTCGTAGGACCGTTCGGCCCGTCTCCACTGCCCCCGCCTTGGATGTCCTACCCGCAGCCACTTTCCGGGACGGGACCGGGTACGGTGTCAATCGGGTTCGTGACACCAAACACCGGAACCGCGCCTCGCGATGTGACGCTGATTTATGGAGGGCAGACAATCACGCTGACGCAACCGGTAAATCTCTGTCAGTTCACTTTCTCAGGCCCCTCGCCCGCGCGCATTCCGGCCAACGGAGGTACCGGCAGTTTCACCGTGAACAGTGCTGGCTCAGGCTGTTCGTACTACGCGTTCCCGGGCGATGGCGTGACCATCACAACGGGCGCTACCGGCAGCACGTTTCCGGCGACCGTTGGATTCTCCGTAGCGCCAAACACCAGCGGTGGCCCGCTGACTCGTGCGGTCACGGTTTCTCCCACGTCGACGCCTGTCATTATTCCCGGCGTCAGCATCCTGCAGAACGGTCCTCCAGTGGCGACCGATGCCCCGGGGCTGGGCTTCCTGTTTGCGGTCCATCGACCCGCCACAGGTCCGGCGTTGGTCTCGTCACCCGAGCCGATACGGATCACGAATTCGGAGAATCCCACCGCGACCTGGACCGCAACTGCCCCGGAAGCATGGCTGGACGTCACGCCAGCGACTGGAACGAGCCCGTCGACGGCCGTGATCTCGCTGAATCCGTCGGCTGTGTCCGCCTTGGCGAAGGGCACCTATGCCGCAACCATCAGCTTCAGCTCCCCCGTGGCGCCGAGCAGTCCCCTTACCCTGCGCCTGTGGCTGAACGTGACCGATGAAACATCGGTGACGACGCCGCCGTTCGGAGTGGTCGACATTCCGCTGAATGGAGCGACCGGCCTCAGCGGCGCGGTGCCAGTCAGTGGGTGGGCGGTCGACGACGTCGGTATTTCCCGTGTGCAGATCTATCGCAACTCGGTGGCGGGAGAGCCCGCCGGCGAAATCTATCTCGGTGATGGCACGCGTGTGCGCGGCGCCAGACCCGACGTCGTGGCGTCGCAGTCCTTCGGCTTCAGACCGGGCGCAACGTCAGCGGGTTGGGGCCTGATGGTTCTCTCCAACATGCTGCCAAACGGCGGGAACGGTACCTTCACCTTGTCGGCGTATGCCGATGACGTCGAGGGCCGTCGTTCGCTGCTCGGGCGAAAAACCGTGACCTTCGACAACACAGGATCGCCGTTTCCGTTCGGAACGATCGACCAGCCGGGTCAAGGCGCCACGGTCGCTGGGATCTACAACAACCAGGGCTGGGTTCTTGCGCAGCCCGGGCGCTCCATCCCGTTCAACGGTTCGACGATTCGACTGTTCATCGACGGCGTCGAACAACCGAACGCGGCCGGGTACGGGTTCGCGAGGCCGGATGTCTCGGCGCTCTTTCCGCTTCCGACGTATGCGAACGCGAACGGGCCCGCGGCGCAGTTCACCTTCGACACCACGCAGTGGAACGACGGTCTGCACACGATCGTGTGGGCCGTCCGCGATGATCTGGGAGTTCTCCAGGGCATCGGCAGCCGATACATCAACATCCAGAACGGCAGCGCGAGCCAGGGCCTGCAATCGGTCACGCTCGAAGCGCGGAGCGCCGCTGACGTCCGGGCGATTCGACCAGCACCAGCGCTTCTTTGGCAGCGTCTGGGCCTCGACGAGGGACCTTGGTCGCTCCGATTTGCCGAGGGCGTGATGCATGAGATCCGGACGGCGCGCGGCGAGAGAGTGGAGGTCGCGCTCGATACCGCGTGGTGGTCCGAGGGGTGCGGACCGTACGGCGGTTATCTCATGACTGGTGACGTCGCGGCCCCACTGCCTGCCGGGGCGTCTCTCGACGCCGAGCACGGCCTCTTCCGATGGCTGCCACCGCTGGAATTTTCAGGTACTTACGAATTTGTATTCGTCAGACAGGCCTGCAGCGGCCGCGAAGAACGAATTCCACTACGCCTCGTTATAGGATCACAGTAATTCACCTGAGCTGGCCCTGCCCGTCGCCGGGCGATTGATGCCGGGCAATTGATGCCGGGCAATTGATGAAAGATGAGGAGCCGAGTGATGCGCGCAGTGCTTCGGGCAATGCCGCTTGCCGGCCTCGCGGCGTTCTGGTTCGTGTCGCTCACGAGCAACGTTGCCTACGCGCAGCAAGGCTGCGTCACAGGGTTCAGCCCGGCGACACTGAATATCCCGGCTGCAGGTGCACCTCCGGGGAATCCAGTGACGTTCAATGTGCTCACTTCGTCGAGCAGTTGTCAGTGGACGTTCGAGGGCCAGTTCTTCTCCAACATGGTGCCGGTGCCGCCTCCGCTGCTGTGGATAAGCCATCCGTTGCCGTCGAGTGGCATTGGCCCGGCGACGGTTTCGCTGACTCTGGTCCAGCCGAACAATGAGAGCACGCCACGGAATTTCATACTCATGTTCGGTGGGCGACCTTTGCCGGTGTCCCAGCCACCGAGTCCATGCCCGCTGACGCTCTCCGCGGTTTCTCCCGCGACCATTCCCGCCAACGGCGGCACAGGGAGCTTCATTGTCTCGACGAGCGGCTCGAATTGCTCGTATAACGTGCTCCCGAGCGACGGCGTCACCGTCACTTCTGGAGGGAGCGGCAGCGTGTTCCCGGCGACAGTGACCTTTACCGTTGTTCCGAACACGACGCAGCAGCCAGTGGGACGCAACATCTACGTTTCGAGTTTCGGGACCTTCTTCTTTTCCCCCGGGGTCTCGATCCTCCAGAACGGATCTCCCGTGGCGACCGACGCGCCGTTCAACGGCCATGTGTTCGCCGTCCATCGCCGGAGCTCGGGAGCTCCGCACGTGTCGCCGCCCGAACTGCTTCGCATCACCAACGCCGAAAACCCTGCCGCCACGTGGACGGCGGGTGCATCCGAGCCATGGCTGGTGCTGACTCCAGGCTCAGGGACCAGTCCGTCAACGGCGACGATCTCGATCGACCCTGCTGCCGCCGGCGTCCTGTCCAGGGGGACCTACGAAGGTGACGATCAACATCACATCGTCTGCGGCGCCCAGCACGCCGATGTCGATCCGCGTCCAGCTGCGCGTCACCGACGCCACGTCGACGACGACCGCGCCGCTCGGCATTCTGGACATCCCGCGTCCAGGTGCGACGGCATTGAGCGGAGCCGTGGCCGTGAGTGGCTGGGCGATCGACGATGTCGGGATTGCCAGAGTGCTGATCTATCGCAACTCGGTGGCCGGAGAACCGCAGGGAGAAGTGCTCCTCGGGGAAGGCACACGGGTACGTGGCGCCCGACCCGACGTCCTTGGAGTGGCGTTCAACCCGGGCATGACGAGTGCGGGTTGGGGACTGATGGTCTTGTCCAATGTGCTGCCAAACGGGGGCAATGGAACGTTTGCTCTGTCGGCCTACGCGGAAGATATCGAGGGTGGCCGACAACGTCTTGGACAGACCACGGTCACGTTCGACAACACGGGCTCGTCGTATCCATTCGGCACGATTGACATCCCGGGTCAAGGCGCGACCGTGTCGGGCATGCTGAACAACCAGGGCTGGGTTCTCGCCCAGCCGGGTCAATCGATTCCGTTCGATGGCTCGACCATTCGTCTCTTCATCGACGGCACGGAACGGCCGAACGTGGCCGGCTACGGTTTCGCGAGGCCCGACGTCGCGGCGCTCTTTCCATTCCCGACCTACCCGAACGCCAACGGGCCCGCGGCGCAGTTCACACTCGATACGACGCAGTTTGCCGACGGTATGCGCACGATGGTTTGGGTTGCGAGCGACGATCAGGGCGTTGTCCAGGGGATTGGCAGCCGCTACATCCATATCAACAACGGCAGCGCAAGTCAGGTGATGGCGCCAATCGCTGCCGAGGCGCGCAGCGCCGCGGCAGTGCAGAGGATTCCGCAGTCGACCGCGCTCCTCTGGGAGCGCCATGGGCTAGCTGAGGGCTCGTGGTCGCTTCGATTTGCTGGCGGCGCGACGTCCGAAATCCGTCAGGCGCGCGGCGAGCGCGTTGAGGTGGCGCTCGACACCTGGTGGTGGTCCGAGGGGTGCGACCCCTATGCCGCGTATCTCATGACCGGCGACGTCGCTGGACCGCTTCCTCCCGGAGCGTCTCTCGACGGCGAGCAGGGTCTGTTCCGCTGGCTGCCGCCGATCGAGTTTTCAGGGGTGTACGAGTTCGCATTCGTCCGTAAATCCTGCCGCGGGTGGGAGGAACGCATTCCACTTCGCGTGATCCTCGAGCCGAGATAGACATGCGCACGGCAAGGCGGCGAGGTGAGTAATCTGCCCTTACGCTGGATCTGCACGTTCGTCCTCACGTTGGTGTTCGCGCTCGTCGCGCAACCCGTGCTGGCTTCCACCATTCGTTATCGCACCGACGCGGAGCTCATCGCTCTGTCCGAACGAGTCGTACATGCGCGGGTGATCGCGCGACGAACGGCGTGGGGAGGTCCAAATCTCGACCGCATCTACACGGTGACGACGCTCGAGGTCCTGGAGGATCTGACCGGACGAACGGGGGATCGAGTCGAGGTTTGGGAAATGGGCGGCGTCATCGGTGACAGCGCCGAGTACGTGGGTGGACAGGTCACCTACGAGATCGGCCGTGAGGTCATCGTCTGCCTCGGACGAGGTCCCCATGGCCTGCGCAGCGTCGCCATGAGGTACTCGAAGTTTGATGTGCGTCGGACGAGCGCGGGCGACGAGTCGCTCGTGCGCAACCTGCACGAGACGTTCGTCGTCGGCGCACCTGCGCAGAGTGCCAGCCGAAGTCTGGCCGACTTCCGCCGGCTCGCCGAGCAAGTCACAGGACGCCCCTCGCGCCGAGTGCAGCGAGACGCCGCCGACCCTCCTCAGAACGTGGAAGCAGCGTTCACGTTACTGGGAAACTTCAGGTGGGCAGAGGCCGACACCGCGACGCCGGTTCCGTGGCGGCGCAACCTCACCGCGACCTCTCCCTTGACGTCCGGCAACATCGACACCGAGATCGGAGTCGCTCTCGCCGCGTGGACCAACCCGCCGAGCGCGTCGCTCGTCCTGCAGTTCGCCGGTACGACGACCCAGCTGGATCCGAGAAATGGCTTCACCGGGGGCGTCATCACCTTCGAAGATCCGACCAACGAGATCGACGATCCCATCCTCGCAATCGGAGGCGGAGCGTGCACAGGGTGCACCAACTCGACAGTCAACAGCACCGCCTTCACCAACTTCACTCGTGGCTACGTGATCTTCGACAACGCAGCGACGCTCGACTCTGACTTCAGGACGCCGCCGAACTTCACGCGCGTGCTGGTGCACGAGATCGGCCACGCGATCGGGTTGGATCACACCGACGATTCAGTACCGCCGGAACCCGATCCCGAAGCGAACATCATGAACTCGTCGTGCTGCGCCCCGGAGAGCCCGGTCCCGCCGGCGATCGGGCCCGACGACCTCGAGGGCCTCGGCTTCATCTACCCGTCGAACCCCTTGGGCCCGATGATGTCGCTCGACAAGACGTCGCTTCGATTCGGGGCGGTCACAAATGGGGCCGCGTTTCTCTCGCAGACCGCACCGCAGATCGTCCGGCTGACAAAGACCGGGTCGGGCACGGTGACGTGGACGGCAGCCTCGAGTGACCCCTGGCTGCAGGTGACGCCCGCGTCAGGGAGCGGGTCGGCGACCCTGTCGCTCAGTGTGGTGTCGGTCGGTGGGCTGCCGGCCGGCGGCGTCGTGGCGGGGACCATCACGCTGACGTTGGTCGGTGCGTCGAACTCGCCGGGTCCGATCAACGTGACGCTCTCGATCTTTTTCAACGGGACGTCGGCGCCACCGGAGGGCGTCGTGGACACGCCGCTGGAGAATGCGACTGGCGTGACTGGCGCCGTGCCGTTCACCGGCTGGGCGCTCGATGACATCGAGATATCGCGGGTGATGATTTGCCGGGCGGCCTTTGGTGCAGAGATCGCCCCGGTCGATCCCAATTGCGCCGGGGCCGCGCAGATCTTCGTGGGCTTCGCCGTGTTCATCGACGGCGCGCGGCCTGATGTCCAGGCGGCGTTTCCCATGATGCCTGTGAACACCAAGGCAGGATGGGGTTTCATGGTCCTGACCAACATGCTGCCGGCGCAAGGCAACGGGACGTATCTGTTTTTCATGTATGCGCAGGACCGGGATGGGCACAGCCGGCTGCTGGGGACGCGAACGATGACGTGCGCGAATGCGAGCGCGACGAAGCCGTTTGGCGCGATCGATACGCCGACGCAGGGGGGGACGGCGTCTGGCGCGAGTTTTGTCAATTTCGGGTGGGCACTGACACCGCAGCCGAAACTGATCCCCCTCAATGGCTCAACGATGACCGTGCTGGTGGATGGGGCGTCGCTCGGGACCGTGAACTACAACCACGAACGCCCGGACATCGAGATGTTGTTCCCAGGTTTCCAGAACACCGCCGGGTCGAACGGCGCGATTGGGTTCCGGGTCATCGACACGACGACGCTGACGAACGGGCTGCATACGATCTCGTGGACGGTCGTCGACAATCAAGGCGCGATCGACGGGATCGGCAGCCGGTTCTTCACGGTGTCGAACGGCGCGGGCGCGCTGACGGCGGCGCCGGTGACGACGACGCGGGCGAACGGAATCACGACGACTCCGCGTGCCGACACGCCGGTGCTAGGACGACGCGGCTGGGACCTCGAGGCGCCGTGGCGCTGGTATGGAGTCGGGAGCAGCGGTCGTGCAGTGATTCGTGGCGAAGAGATCGACCGCTTCGAAGTGTGGTTGGGCGCACAGTCGGATGCGCACTACACGGGCCATCTGCGCGTCGGCGACGAATTGGCGCCGTTGCCGGTCGGCGCCCAACTGGACGCGGCGACGGGGTGGTTCACCTGGGCGCCGGGCGTGGGGTTCGTCGGGACGTACGACCTGGTGTTCGTGCGGTGGGCCGGCGGGCGGCCGGTGGCGCGGCACGAAGTGCGCGTGATCCTCGCGCCGAAGGGCCGCGGGCACGTCGGCGTGCAAGTGGCGATCGACACGCCGCGCTCGCAACAAGATGTCGGGCAGCCCTTTGTGCTGGCCGGGTGGGCGGCGGACCTGGACGCGGCGATGACCACGGGCATCGACACGCTGCATGTGTGGGCGTATCCACTGGCGGGCGGCGCACCGGTGTTCCTGGGCACGCCGACGCTCGGGGGCGCGCGCCCGGATGTCGCGGCGATCCACGGGGACCAGTTCCGCGCCACCGGGTTCACGCTCGCGGTGCAGGGGTTGACGCCTGGGATCTACGATCTGGCGGTGTTCCCGTGGAGCAATGTCACCGGCGCCTTCGCTCCGCCACAGATCGTGCACGTGACTGTACGTTAACGTCGATCTAATCGTTGGTGACGTAGAGGCAGGCGACTGGTCGCCGGGCCAACCCCGAAAGGCCTGAGTCATGTCGCGATCCGTCCTGCTCCTGCTGACACTGCTCGTCGCCCTCTCAGCGCTGTCATCGTCGGGAATCGCAGAACAATCGCAAAACGCACCGGCCCTGCCCGGCTTCGTTCCGGCTCCGCAGATGAACGAGAGAGGCATTCGGGCAGCCCCCGTCAGCGGGCTCACCTGGCTGCAACTCGTGAATCAGCATCGAGCGATGGCCGGCCTTCCGCCTGTGTCCGAGCGAGGAGCATGGAGCGCCGGCGACGTGCTGCATGGGCGATACTGTGTGAAAAACGGGGTCCTTACGCATCCTGAGGACGCCGCCAACCCTTGGTACACCCCTGAGGGCCATGCCGCAGGCACGTCCAGTAACCTCGCGGGCCACCCTGATGTCAACGCTCCCGACGAGTTCGCGATCGACGCATGGATGCAGGCGCCTTTCCATGCACTTGGCATGCTCGATCCTCGTCTACTCGAGGTGGGCTATGGGACGTATCGCGAAGCAACGGGCACCAGCATTCGGATGGCCGCTGGTCTCGACGTCATACGGGGCCTGGGCCCATCGCCGCGTGCTCCGTATCCTATCGTCTGGCCTGGCAACAACACGACGATTGTTCCGCCCAACCCGGACATCTGCCCGGTGGGGACGGCGTGCCACTGGGGCGAATCGCCAAGTCCACTGACGGCGTGTCCTGGCTACTCTCTGCCATCGGGACTTCCGCTGATTCTGCAACTGGGGGGCGGAAGCGTCACCCCGTCAGTCACGTCGAGCTCCTTGTTGCGCGACGGCGCGCCGCTAGAACATTGCGTGATCGATGAGACGCGTTACACCCATCCGGATCCCGACGAACAGAGTTCGGTCCGGTCGATTCTTAATTATCGCGATGCGGTTGTCATTTTGCCCAGGGCCCCGCTTCCAGTGGGAAGCCAATATCAGGTTTCGGTGCAGAGCGGCGGACTGACCTACGCCTGGTCCTTCACGATTGGGTCATCCACTTGCAGCTATCACCTCGGCCCGGCGAGCAGTTCGATTGGACAGGTCGGCGGACCGGTTTTCGTCCAGCTGACGACCGCACAGGCCTGTGCGTGGAACTCCGCGAGTCAGGTCGACTGGATTACGACGAGTTCAGCGCCCCGAAGTGGTTCAGGAGTAGTGGAATTGACAGTCGCTCCCGTCGCGGGGGCGCTGCGCAGCGGCACGGTGCTCATCGCGGGCCAGACGTTCACGCTGACCCAGGGACCGACGATCTCACTCGACCGGACGTCGCTTCAGTTCGGCGCGACTACTCAGAGCACGTCTTTGGTCGCGTGGACATCGGCGCAGACGATACGCATGTCGCAGCATGGGACCGGCACTATCACCTGGACCGCGACAACCTCCCACCCCTGGCTGCAGGTGAGCCCGTCGTCAGGCGTTGGCCCGGCGCAGCTCTCAATCGCGGTCACACCCGCCATCGGGCTGCCCCCGTCAGGGACCGTGGCCGGCGCAATCAATCTGTCCCTCTCGGGAGCTGCTAACACCGCGGGTCCGGTATCGGTGGACCTCAGACTGAAACCTCGCGGAACGTCTGCGTATCCGTTCGGAAGCACGGACACGCCAACCGAGAATCGCAGCGGCGTAACCGGCGCAGTGCCTTTCACGGGGTGGGCCCTCGACGACGTCGAGGTGGCACGCGTAACCGTCTGCCGTGCCGCCCTTGGGACCGAGGTGGCGCCAGCCAATCCGAATTGCGGCGGCGCGGCGCAATTGTACGTGGGTGACGCTGTCTTCATCGATGGTGCACGTCCCGATGTGACTTCCTTGTTCCCGTTGTACCCCGCCAATACCAGAGCGGGCTGGGGCCTGATGGTCCTCACCAACATGCTGCCCAACCAGGGGAATGGCACGTATGTGTTTCACATGTATGCCCACGACCGTGACGGGCGTATTGCGTCGCTTGGTACTCGAACGATGACGTGTGCGAATGCGAGCGCCACGAAACCGTTCGGCGCGATCGACACGCCGGCGCAGGGGGGCACCGCGTCGGGGACGAGCTTCGTCAATTTCGGGTGGGCGCTGACACCACAGCCGAAGCTGATTCCGATTAACGGGTCGACGATCAGCGTGCTGGTGGATGGGGCGTCGATCGGGACCGTGGACTACAACCACGAACGCCCGGACATCGAGATCGTTGTTCCCCGGCTTCCAGAACACCGCCGGGTCGAACGGCGCGATTGGGTTCCGGGTCATCGACACGACGACGCTGACGAACGGGCTGCATACGATCTCGTGGACGGTCGTCGACAATCAAGGCGCGATCGAAGGGATCGGCAGCCGGTTCTTCACGGTGTCGAACGGCGCGGGCGCGCTGACGGCGGCGCCGGTGACGACGACGCGGGCGAACGGAATCACGACGACTCCGCGTGCCGACACGCCGGTGCTAGGACGACGCGGCTGGGACCTCGAGGCGCCGTGGCGCTGGTATGGAGTCGGGAGCAGCGGTCGTGCGGTGATTCGTGGCGAAGAGATCGACCGCTTCGAAGTGTGGTTGGGCGCGCAGCCGGATGCGCACTACACGGGCCATCTGCGCGTCGGCGACGAATTGGCGGCGTTGCCGGTCGGCTCACAGCTGGACGCGGCGACGGGGTGGTTCACGTGGGCGCCGGGCGTGGGGTTCGTCGGGACGTACGACTTGGTGTTTGTACGCTGGTCCGGCGGGCGGCCGGTCGCGCGGCACGAGGTCCGCGCGATCCTCGCGCCGAAAGGCCGCGGGTACGTTGGCGTGCAGGTGGCGATTGACAGCCCACGCTCCCAACAGGATGTCGGGCAGCCGTTCGTGCTGGCCGGGTGGGCGGCGGACCTGGACGCGGCCACAGGGACAGGCATCGACACGCTGCATGTGTGGGCGTATCCCCTGGGGGGCGGCGCGCCGGTGTTCCTGGGCACGCCGACGCTCGGGGGCCCGCGCCCGGATGTCGCGGCGATCCACGGGGACCAGTTCCGCGCCACGGGGTTTACGCTCGCTGTGCAGGGGTTGACGCCTGGGATCTACGATCTGGCGCTGTTCCCGTGGAGCAACGTCACCGGCGCCTTCGCTCCACCACAGATCGTGCACGTCACCGTGCGGTAGCGACCGGGGTCTCCAAGCGGACGGCTTGCGTGAGATAGACGAGCGCTGCTAGACTCCGCCTTCCAAGCCCACCGGTTTTCTGCGGGGCTGCGCCGTAGGAACATTCGATTCGCTTTGTTCGTAGCCCGCCCGCCGATCCGGGCTGCCACGGCGATTCTCGACGGACAGCACATGGACGAGTCCCTGGCCGAGCGCGCGGACCACACGGAGTTCCATCGCCTGCTCGGGGAGGCGCGGGATGGTAACCAGGCCGCGCTCGCCCAGATCCTGCCCCTGGTGTACGGCGAACTCCATCGAATGGCGTCGGCGTATCTGCGCCACGAGCGTCGCGACCATACGCTTCAGACCACAGCCCTGGTCCACGAGGCCTACCTGCGATTGGCGGGGCAAGACGATCTCGGCTGGCAGAACCGCGCGCACTTTCGCGCCATTGCCGCGACGACGATGCGCCGCATCCTCATCGAGCATGCGAGGGCACGCGGAAGAAAAAAGCGGGGTGAGGCTCCCGAACGTGTGGCGCTGGAAGATACGCTGGCGATCACGCCAAGTCCGACAATTGATCTCGAGGCCCTCGATCAGGCTCTCAGCCGACTCGAAATCCTCGACCGCCAGCAGGCGCGTATCGTCGAGCTGCGGTTCTTTGCGGATCTGACCGTCGAGGAAACCGCCGAAGTTCTGTCGATTTCGAAGGCGACGGTCAAGCGCGACTGGGCGATGGCGCGCGCGTGGCTGCGCCGGGAGCTCGAGGCCGGTGGGCTCCTGCCGTGACCCCCGAGCGCTGGCAGCAGGTCCGGCAGATCTTTCACGAGGCCGTCGACCTCCCGCTGGCCGCGCGACAGGCCTTCCTGCACCGCTCCTGCAAAGACGATGGTGCGCTTCTGCGGGAGGTCATTTCACTCCTCGCCGCAGATCGTGAGGACGACTTCCTCGAGGTGCCGGCGGTCGCGCAGGGGATCCTGCCGCAGGCCGGGTCCGAGCCCGAAGACGCCGAGCCGGACTTCCCGGCGCGCATCGGTTCGTACCGGATCGATCGGCTGATCGCGCGCGGCGGCATGGGTGCGGTGTACCTCGCGTTTCGCGAGGGCGAGTTCACCAAGAAAGTCGCGCTCAAAGTCATCAAGCGGGGGATGGACACGCGAGCGATCGTCCGGCGCTTCCGCAACGAGCGCCAGATTCTCGCCCACCTGGATCACCCCGGAATCGCGCGACTCCTCGACGGTGGCACGACTGCGACGGATGTTCCGTACCTCGTGATGGAGCATATCGAGGGCGAGCCGATCACCCAGTACTGTGACGCGAGACATCTCAGCGTTCGGGCGCGGCTCGAGCTCATGCGGTTGGTGTGCGCGCCGATCCAGTTTGCGCATCAGAACCTGATCGTTCACCGGGATCTCAAGCCGAGCAACATCCTGGTCACGCCGGATGGCCAACCAAAGCTGCTCGACTTCGGGATCGCGAAGATCGTCAGCCCCGATGCGTCCTCCGATCCGGCGGACCAGACGTTGACAGCGATGCGCCTGATGACACCCGACTACGCGAGCCCCGAGCAGTGCCGCGGCGACGCCATCACGACCGCGAGCGACGTCTACTCGTTGGGTGTCCTGCTGTATGTGCTGCTGAGCGGGCAGAAGCCGTACCGGACCAACACCGGATCACCCGACCAGCTCGCGCGCCTGATCTGCGAGCAGGATCCCGAGCGCCCCAGCGTGCGCGCGGCGGTGGAGTGGCCGATCCGGACCGAGCTCGACGGCGACCTGGACGCGATTGTGCTCAAAGCGATCGAGAAGCGGCCCGCCGGGCGATATCTCTCGGTCGCGGCCCTTTCGGACGACCTGCACCGATACCTGGCCGGCCTTCCGGTGCAGGCGCGCCGAATCACCGCGGCCTATCGGGCCGGCAAATTCGTGCGACGGCACCGATGGTGGGTCAGTGCCGCCGCGCTGTTCGGGTTGTCGGTCGGAGCCGGGATCGTTGCGACGGCTTGGCAGTGGCGGGTGGCGCGGGTTGAGTACGCGCGCGCCGAGACCGAGCGCTCGCGCGCGGAGCGGCGTTTCAACGACGTGCGACGGTTGGCCGGCACGTTTCTGTTCGAGTTCAACGAGGAGATCTCAGAGCTCGAAGGCGCACTGCCGGCCCGGCATCTCGTCATCAAGCGCGGTCTCGAGTATCTGCAAGGGTTGGGACGCGAGGCCGGCGCGGATCCGTCGCTGCGGATCGAGTTGGCACGCGCCTACTCGAAACTCGGGCAAATTCGCGGCGACTACTATCACGCCGGCAACATCGGCGACTTCGCTGGCGCCGTCGAGACCTACGGCGACGGCATCCGGCTGCTCGATTCCGGCGGCGAGTGGCCGGCCGAGCTGCGCGCTGAACGCGCCAGCGTCGCTGCGGAGCTGCACGCCTTCAAGGCCGAGACTCTGGGCGTGATGGGCGCCGTTGCGCAGGGTTTGAGTGAGATTGCCGAGACCCGCCGATGGCAGGAGACTTACGCTCGCGAGTACGCCCTCCAGCACGGCGGCGCGCGCGCGCCGCTCGCGTGGTTGAAAGGACAGCACGATTTGTCCGAGGCCGATCTCCTTGTGATGTCCGGAGACATTCCCGCCGCCCTCGCGACCTTAGAGGAGATGCGCTTAGCGATTGACACGCTTTATGCCCCGACACGCCAGCCGCTCAGCTGGGGAACCAATGGATCGCGGATCGGCGCTGCGCTGCACATCCTCGCCACTTCCGTTCGGGCCCGCCTCGGCGATTCGGTCGCCGAGCGGGCGCTCCTCGTCGCCTCTCTGGACAACCAGCGGCGGGCCTACGAGTCTCGAACGCGCGCGGTGGCGCTGACGCCCAAGCCGACCGGAGGAATGATCGGCTTTCCGCTTCAGCTGATGGGCCATGCGGCATTCGCACTTGGACGCGTCGCCGACGGTCATCGGTGGATTGCCGAGGCCGTCGCCATAAGCCCGAAGGGTGGCCAGTTTGGCTTTGACGTCAGCGGACGCCAGTGGCGGGCGAGGCACCTGATCGCAGCCGGTGACGGCCGGGCTGCGCTGCGCGATCTCCAGCTTATTCGGCCCAGTTACGAGCGCGCAGTCGCATCGGCGCCTGTCGCCAGACATCTGCAGAACGGCATGGCTGGTGTCGACGAAGACGAAGGCGATGCGCTCTGGCTCGCCGGGGATCGCCGTGGGGCTGAGGCAAGGTATCGCGGTGCGCTCGCCCTTCGCCGTCAGCTCGTCGTCGACGGCCTCACGAACGGCGAGTTCGCGAGCAGCTTGGTGTATTCGACGACGCATTTCGCCTCCAGGCTGATGGAGGCGGGGCGTCAGACTGAAGCGCGGGTCGAGGCGCGGGCCTCGCTGGATCTCCTGCGGGTGCAGGCTGACGCCCCCGGGGCTGACGCGAGCCGGCTGACCGAATACGCGTGGCTGCTGCTCGTGGCGCAGCCAGCCGATCTCCGGAACCCGGCGATCGCACTCGATTTCGCCCGGCGCGCGCTCGATCGGCCCCGTGGGATGCATCCCGACTCCGTCGGGGTCGTGGCCGTTGCCCAATATCTGACTGGCGACGTTGACGGAGCGATCACGACCGCGCTCCGCGCCTACGAGCTCGTGCCGGAGATGCGGGCGGGCCGGAGCGAAGTCACCCTTCGACGAGACATTCGCGAAAATTTGCGTCGTCATCCGCTCAAACCTCTGCCTCGACCTGTCTGGTTCTAGCCTCGCCTCCTCAAGCTGAGCCCTGTCGCCAGATTCTGGCGCATCACTGATCAGGCTCTGTGTTGCGCGCGGGCGGAGGCTTCCGCGCGGACACTCAGCCACCCAGTGACGGCGAATTCGGGGCGGAGCGCGCCCAAGGGGTGAGCCGATGGACACGATGTGGCTGCGAAGGCATTGCGCATGGGCGATGGCCCTTTTGGTGAGTTTCGTGACTGTGGCGGAAGCGCAGAACACGACAACACGTGTCAGCGTGGCGACAGGTGGGGCGCAGGCGACGGGCGGCTCCAGTCAGTGGCCCGCCGTCAGCGCTGATGGACGATTCATCGCCTTCCAGTCCTCGGCATCCGACCTCGTCTCGGGGGACACTAACGGGGTCACCGACTTCTTCGTGCACGACCGTCAGACTGGTGTGACCGAACGCGTCAATGTCGGGCCTGCCGGTGTGCAGGCCGATGCCTCCTCGCTGCAAGCGTCCGCGGGGACGCCGTCGATCAGTGCCGACGGTCGGTTCGTGGCGTTCCACTCGATCGCGACCAACCTCGTGAGCGGTGACACCAATGCAACCGAGGACGTCTTCGTGCGCGATCGGCAGACCGGCACGACGACGCGCGTCAGTGTCGCGACCGGGGGCGCACAGGGAAACGGCGGAAGCCGCAATGCGTCTATCAGCGGAGACGGCCGGTTCGTGGCCTTCGATTCGGTGGCCACCAACCTCGTGACTGGAGACACCAATGGTACGTCCGACATTTTCCTGCACGACCGTCAGACCGGCACGACGAGTCGAGTGAACCTCTCCACTGGCGGTGCTCAGGCCACCGGTGGTGGCGGCACCATCCAACCAACGATCAGCGCGAACGGGCGGTACGTAGGATTCAGCACCGGCGCGACAGGTCTCGTTCCAGGCAATCCGCTCGGCCTCAATGACGTTTACGTTCGTGACGTGCAGGCTGGCACGACCACACGCGTCAGTGTCGGGGCGAATAGTGTCCAAACGAGCGGTTTCAGCACGATCGGGAACTTCACGAGCGATGGCCGGTACGTTGTTTTCGCGTCGGACGCAACCGCTCTCACGTCAAGTGGGAATGTCGGAATCTTCATCCACGACCTGCAAACTGGCGTGACGTCCGCACTGGCCGTAGTCACGCCCTCGACGAGCTCGAAGCCGAGGATGGGCCGAATCAGCGGCAATGGCCGTTACGTGGTCTACGTATCGACCAGCGCCAGCGTCGTCTTCGTTCTGGACCGGCAGACCGCGATGACAACGCGCGTGGACGTATCGACAAGCGGCGTCCAAGGAGCGCTCAGCCTAACTCCAGCCATCAACGAGGATGGCACAGTCATCGCTTTTGGTTCAGACCACCAGATGCTCGTTGCCAACGACACGAATGGGCAGCACGACGTTTTTGTCCGGCACCTCCCCGGCAATGCCGGCCCCACGCTGCCGACGATGACGCTGGACAAGACATCGCTGCGGTTCGCCGCAGTGAGTAACGGGGCGGCGTTTCTTTCGCAGACAGCCACGCAGGTCGTGAGACTGACACAAAGCGGTGCCGGCACGGTCACCTGGACGGCGACCTCGAACCAGCCATGGTTGCAGGTGAGTCCTATGTCAGGCAGCGGCTCGGGGAACCTGTCTATAAGCGTGGTATCCACCGGCGGTCTGGCGGCAGGCGGAACTGTGAACGGGGCAATCACGTTGGTGTTGACGGGAGCTTCAGGAGTGGCAGGGCCGATCAACGTCGCGTTGAGATTGTTCGCCAACGGGACAACGGCGATCCCGGAGGGGGTTGTGGACACACCGACGGACAACACGACCGGCGTCACCGGCGCAGTGCCGTTCACGGGGTGGGCGCTCGACGACATCGAGGTCTCGCGAGTGATGATCTGCCGGGCGGCGTTCGGGGCCGAAGTGGCCCCAGTCGATCCGAACTGCGCGGGGGCGGCGCAGATCTTCGTGGGATTCGCGGTATTCATCGACGGGGCGCGGCCAGACGTGCAGGCGGCATATCCCGCGATGCCCGTGAATACGAAGGCGGGGTGGGGCTTCATGGTTCTGACCAACATGCTGCCGGCCCAAGGCAACGGGACGTATCTCTTCTACGTGTATGCGCAGGATCGGGAGGGACACACCAAGCTCCTCGGAACGAGGACGATGACGTGCGCGAACGCGAGCGCCACGAAACCGTTTGGCGCGATCGACACGCCGACGCAGGGCGGGGTAGCGTCGGGAGGGAGTTTTGTGAACTTCGGCTGGGCGTTGACGCCGATGCCGAAAATGATTCCGACCAATGGCTCGACGATTAGCGTCTTGATCGACGGAGCCTCGATTGGAACGGCGACGTACAACAACCCGCGGCCGGATATCCAGGCCCTGTTCCCGGGCCTGAACAACACGAATGGGGCGATTGGATTCCGCGTGATTGATACGACGACACTGACCAATGGACTGCATACAGTTTCGTGGACGGTCGTCGACAACCAGGGCGCGATCGACGGGATCGGCAGCCGGTTCTTCACGGTATCGAACGGCGCAGGCGCGTTGACGGCGGCGGCGGTGAGGACGGCGTATGCGACAGAAATCACGACGGCCGCACGCGCCGAGACGCCGGTGCTGGGGCGCCGCGGCTGGGACCTCGAGGCGCCGTGGCGCTGGTATGGCGTTGGCGGCAGCGGCCGCGCGGTGATTCGCGGCGAAGAGATCGATCGTTTCGAACTGTGGCTTGGCGCAGAAGGCGGTGCGCACTACACGGGCCATCTGCGCGTCGGCGAAGAACTGGCACTGCTGCCGGCCGGCTCACAGCTGGACGCGGCGACGGGGTGGTTCACGTGGGCGCCGGGCGTGGGGTTCGTCGGATCGTACGACCTGGTGTTTGTACGCTGGTCCGGGGCGCGGCCGGTGGCGCGGCACGAGGTCCGCGCGATCCTCGCGCCGAAAGGTCGCGGGCACGTCGGCGTGCAGGTGACGATCGACACGCCGCGCTCGCAACAAGATGTCGGGCAGCCGTTCGTGCTGGCCGGGTGGGCGGCGGATCTGGACGCGGCGACAGGGACGGGGATCGACACGCTGCATGTGTGGGCGTATCCGCTGGCGGGCGGCGCGCCGGTTTTCCTCGGCACGCCGACGCTCGGGGGCGCGCGTCCGGATGTCGCGGCGATTCATGGGGACCAGTTCCGCACCACCGGGTTCACGCTCGCGGTGCAGGGGCTGACGCCCGGCATCTACGACTTGGCGGTGTTCCCGTGGAGCAACGTCACCGGCGCCTTCGCTCCACCGAAGATCGTGCACGTGACCGTGCGGTAGTACGGCCGCTGCCTACGATCTGGCGTGCATGAGCGCAGAAAGTCTCCGGAGCGGGGAACTTCGCGGCACGCTGGCCTCGAGAAGTCCCGCAGCCGGAGACTTTCTGTCGCCGTGCGATCGAGACGCGGTAACTATTCTTCGAGTGACCGACTGATTTTCGCTCGCGGTCGTTGTATTGTTTCCGCCTCAGTTCCATTCTGCCGTCCAGTTTCAATCATCGGGTTCGGAACGTGTCTGACGGGCCACTTGCTATGGGCGGGGCACCACCTCGTCACTGAGGTTGCGCCGCGCTGTGGGCCGTTCGGCGCCTCTCGGGAGACGACGCGTGCGTGACGCATCGAATCGTGCAGACGCCATCGTGCGGCTCCCGACCTGTGGCGTTCACGCGCTTGTGAAGGCACCCGGTGACTTCATCCAGGCGCGCACCGTGCGCGTGACGGTGCGCCGGTGAGCGGGTTACGGAGACGGAGTCAAAAGACAGCCTGTCGCCGACGAATCGCTGTTTGGCCGGCCCGATATCCTCGTCGCAATCGCCAGGTCCAAGAGTGAGGGCCGCCGCAATGGCAACGACGAACGCTGGTTGACGGCGGGATTGACCGACGACTGCAGGCTGACATGTAACATTCGCGGTGGAATCTCGTTATTCATGTAGGGATGTGCTGGGAGGCACTGCGCATGCGGCCAGGCGGCTTTGCAATCACCTCTGTCTTCGCACTGGGAATTATTTGGTGTGCCAGCGACCCAGCGCTCGCCCAACCGGGCTGCGTGACCGGGTTCAATCCTTCGTCTATCACACTCCCTCCGGCGGGTTCGCAGACTCCCATTACCTTCACGCTATTGACGTCGTCGAGCTCATGCCAATGGGCGTTTGACGGCGTGCTGTATCCGGGGGGGCTGTTTCCGCTCCCCCCACCGTGGATGGGTTGGCCGCAGCCGACTTCGGGCACGGGATCCGCAACTATCTCGATTAGCTTCGTGTCGGCAAATACGAGCTCGTCGCCGCACGAAGAGATCTTCGTTTTTGGCGGGCGACCGCTCACGCTGACGCAGCAAGTCAACACCTGCAAATACACGTTCTCCGCGATCACGCCTCAGCGGATTCCCGCAAACGGCGGTGCCGGCACTTTCACGGTGAATGCATCCGGGACTCCATGCCCGTATTACGCTTTTCCTGGCGACGGCGTCACGATCACATCAGGGGCGACCGGAAACACATTTCCGGCGACCGTTGGGTTCTCAGTGTCGCCAAACGCCGACCATTTCGGCAGCGGTGTGACCCGTTGGGTCAACGTATCTCCGACGCCGACACCAGGCTTTGGCTCGGGCGTGAGCATTGAACAGAACGGCACTCCGGTTTCCACCGATTGGCCCTGGAAGGGCATCGCGTTCGCCGTTCATCGAGCCAACGCGGGGTCGCCCTATGTATCCACGCCGGAACCATTGCGCATCACCAACGCCGAAGATCCAACCGCATCGTGGACTGCGACCGCATCGCAACCGTGGCTGGTGGTTACTCCACTGTCGGGAACGAGCCCGTCCACGGCATCGGTCTGGATTGATCGCGCAGCGGTGGCCTTATTGACCCCTGGCTTCTACGGCGGGGAGATTCGCATTGTTTCCTCTGTGGCTCCGAGCACTCCGCGGTTGCTGGGAGTGCAGCTGAGGATTACCGATGCCACAACCACCACATATGCGCCCTTTGGAGTGTTGGACATTCCTCGGCATGGGACCGTGGGCCTGAGCGGGGCCGTCCCAGTCGGCGGGTGGGCCGCTGACGACGTTGGCATCGCACGGGTGCAGATCTTTAGAAACTCGGTCGCCGGCGAGCCATCGGGCGAGATTTACCTCGGCGATGGCACGCGTGTGCATGGCGCCAGGCCGGATGTCTCTAACGGTTTTTCCGCTCCGGGCGTGACGAGTGCGGGATGGGGCTTGATGGTCCTCTCCAATGTGCTTCCAAATGGCGGAAACGGAACGTTCACTCTGACAGCCTATGCAGAGGACATCGAAGGGAAGCCACAATTCCTCGGGCGTACGACGGTGACATTCGACAATACCAGCTCGCCGTTTCCATTCGGGACGATTGACGTGCCAGGTCAGGGCGCGACGGTCTCGGGAACCCTGGCGAACCAGGGATGGATTCTCGCACAGCCAGGCCGGTCGATTTCGGCTGATGGGTCCACGATTCGCCTGTTCATCGACGGCGTCGAACGTCCGGACGTGGCCTCCTACGGACACGCCCGGCCGGACGTGTTGGCGTTGTTTCCGTACCCGACGTACGTCAATGCCAATGGACCCGCGCTGCAGTTCTCGCTCGACACGACCCCGCTCACCGATGGGCTGCACACCATCGTGTGGGTCGTGCGGGACGATGTTGGGACAATTCAAGGGATCGGCAGCCGGTTTTTCAATGTCCAGAACGGCAGCGCGAGTCAATCGACGGGCCCCCAGACACTTGAGGCGCGGAGCGCCGCAGAAGTCCGGGCACTCCCGCAGGCCGCCGGCGCAGTTCTCTGGGAGCGCCGAGGCCTCGACGAAGGGTCGTGGTCTCTGCGGTTCGCGGGCCGTGCGACACCCCACGTTTTCGCGGTCAGGGGAGAGCGGGTCGAAGTCGCGCTCGACGCATGGTGGTGGCCGAAGGCGTGCGGACCGTACGCCGCATACTTGATCAGTGGCGACGTGGCGGGTCCGCTTCCCCCCGGCGCGTCGTTCGATGACAAGACGGGGATCTTCAGGTGGCAGCCGCCAATAGAGTTCTCGGGGGCGCACGATTTCGTATTCGTCCGGCAGTCGTGCGCCGGTCGGGGAGAACGGGTTGCCATGCGCGTCGTGATCGATTGATTACCGCTGTCCGGGGAAGGATTCGCTCCGTCTCCTCGTTCTCGACCCGTTTCCGGAAATAGCACATCGTCGTTGGGCTTTCGGCCGGCATCGGTCCTTCCGGATGGTGGCCCCGTCGGCCCCGTCGTCCTCGTCGTCGACCGCGCGTGCACTCGTTAATACTGACGAGCTAGAGAACCAGTTTGCGATCGCGCGCGACGTAACTGCGATTCACTCCTGGAGACGGCAGCATGACGCGTATCTGTCGCTTGAACCTGGTGGCATCGCTCGTCGCCCTGCTCGTCGGGCTTCAGTCGATTCCCGTCCGCGCGCAGTCGGCTGTCGACGGCTTCAATCCGGGTGCGGACAACAGCCACATCATGGCGTTCGCACTGCAAGCGGACGGCAAAATCGTTGTCGGCGGCGGCTTCGCGATGCTGGGCGGCGGGGGCGAAGGCACGACGCCACGCCAACGGGTCGGCCGGCTGAACCCCGACGGCACCGTCGACGTGGATTTCAATCCCGGCGCGAACGGCGCCATCTTTGCCTTGGCCGCGCAGCCGGACGGAAAGATCCTCATCGCAGGCGAGTTTACGTTGCTGGGCGGCGGCGGGACCGGCACGACGGCGCGCAGCCACATCGGCCGGCTCAACGCCGATGGTTCGCTCGACGCAAACTTCAATCCGGGTGCGGACGCCAACGTCTACACCCTGGCAGTGCAACCGGATGGCAAGATCCTGGTCGGCGGCGGCTTCACGACACTGGGCGGCGGCACGCGTAACTGTATCGGCCGGCTCAATGCCGACGGCTCGCTCGACACGACCTTCGATCCGGGCGCGATCGACAATGTCTTCGCCTTTGCGCTGCAGCCAGACGGGAAGATCCTGGTCGGCGGCAGCTTCACGACGCTCGGCGGCGGCGGCATTGGGATGACGACTCGCAACCGTATGGGTCGCCTCAACGCCGACGGCTCGCTCGACACGACCTTTGATCCTGGCGCGAACGGCGACGTCCGCACGATAGTCATTCAGCCATCTGGGTTGATCGTGGTCGGCGGTGACTTCACGATGCTCGGCGGCGGGGGAGCCGGCGCGACGCCGCGCAGCCGCATCGGCCGGCTTCACGCCGATGGCTCAGTCGACGCAGCCATGGATCCGGGTGCGAACGACACTGTCTTCGCTCTGGCAGTGCAGCCAGATGGGCAGATCCTCGTCGGTGGCTTCTTCACGGCGCTGGGCGGAGGGGGAACTGGCACGACGATGCGCACGCGAATCGCGCGACTTCTTGCCGATGGCTCGCTCGACCCCACCTTCGATCCGGGCGCGAACAACTGGGTCGAGACGCTGGCCGTGCAGCCGGACGGCAAGATCCTGATTGGTGGGTATTTCACGACGCTCGGCGGGGGCGGAACCGGCACCATGGAGCGCAACCGCATTGGCCGTCTCCACGCCGACGGCTCGCTCGACGCGAATCTCAATCCGGGCGCGAACAACAGCATCGTGGCGCTGGCAGTGCAGCCCGATGGGAAAATCCTCGTGGGCGGCAACTTCACGATGCTGGGCGGTGGCGGAACCGGCATGACTGTTCGCAACAGCCTTGGGCGTCTTCACCCCGACGGATCCCTCGACCTGACCTTCAACCCGGGGGTGAACGGCGACATTTATGCGGTAGCGGTGCAGCCTGACGGGAAGATTCTGGTCGGCGGATTGTTTACGACGCTGGGCGGCGGCGGGACTGGCACGACAGCGCGAAACCAGATCGGGCGGCTCAATTCCGATGGCTCGCTGGATACGATGTTTAACCCGGGCGCGAACTTCTACGTCCTGGCTCTGGCGCTGCAGTCTGACGGGAAGATCCTGGTTGGCGGCCGCTTCACGACGCTGGGCGGCGGCGGGACTGGCACAACGCCACGCAATCGAATCGGTCGGCTTCATCCCGACGGCGCGCTCGACAGCACCTTCAACCCGGGCGCCAACGAGGCGGTCTTGGCGTTGGCGGTGCAGCCCGACGGGAAGATTCTGGTCGGGGGTGGCTTCACTATGCTGGGCGGAGGTGGGACCGGTGGTACGGTCCGCAACTACCTCGGGCGACTCAACGCCGATGGATCGCTCGACGCGACTTTCGACCCGGGCGCTAGCAACTCCGTCACTACCATGGTCGTGCAGCCCGACGGGAAGATCGTGCTCGGCGGTCTGTTCACTGCCCTCGGCGGCGGGACCGGAACGACAACGCGCAACCGAATCGGCCGGCTCCTTCCCGACGGGGCGATCGATGTCGGCTTCAATCCCGGTGCGAACGATACCGTGCAGGCCCTGGCCGCACAAGTCGATGGGCAGATCCTGGTCGTCGGCGACTTCACGACGCTTGGTGGTGGCGGAATGGGCACGACGACGCGCAACCGGATCGGCCGGCTGCATGCTGATGGCGCACTCGACTTGGATTTCGATCCAGGCGCGAACAGCGAGGTCTACGCCGTCGGAGTGCAGCCCGACGGGAAGATTCTAGTCGGCGGGTTGTTCACGACACTGGGGGGCGGCGGGACCGGGACGACGGCGCGCAGCCGTATCGGACGGCTCACTGATTTCGACGCTTCGATTCAACGGCTCAGCGTTTCGTGTCCGGGCTGCGCGCCCACACTCTCAGGAGCCGTGCTCACCCAGCTGACTTGGGCGCGAAGTGCTGCGGGCCCCGAAGTGTCGCGCGTGACGTTCGAAGTGTCCAGCGACGGTGCGACCTACGGCCCGGCGACCACCGCCACGCGCCTGTCCGGTGGATGGCAGGCGTTCCAGAACATGTCCGGCAACGTGAATCGGTTCGTCCGCGCGCGTGGCTACTACGCCACAGGGCTCGAAAATGCGTCCGGTTCGATCATCGAATCGATCCGGCAGGTGTACATCGCCTGTCCGACGATCGTGCCGACGCCCCTCGCGTCTGGCTTCGCCGGGCTCCCCTATGCCGCGACCTTCGCCACTTCGGGCGCGCTCGGCATCGTCAGCTTCGGCACTGCGAGCACGCTGCCCTCCGGCGTGATGCTCTCGCCCGCGGGTGTGCTTGCGGGCACACCGACGCAAACGGGGATATTCCCCGTTACGGTGAGGGCAACCGATGGCTCGAGCGGCTGTGCCGGCTCGCGCGCGTACACACTAACGATCAATCCGGCCCCGACAATGGCGCTCGACAAGACAGCGCTGCAGTTCGCGGGAGTCCAGTCGGAGATCCTCGGAGTGCCGGTTCTGGTGACGACCAGCGCTCAGGTCGTGAGGTTGGCACAGGTTGGAGCGGGCACCGTCACGTGGACAGCAACCGTGAGTCATCCCTGGCTCACCGTCTCGCCGTCATCTGGTACCGGGTCGGCCACACTGTCGGTCGCAATGGCGAGTCAGACGGTGCCGCCATATTCAGCGGGCACGGGCACGGTCACGTTCGCCTTCTCGGGGGCGACGAACTCGACGAGCCTCATCACGGTTACATTGACGCTGCCTCCCGGTCCGCGCACAACGCTAGGCGTGATTGACACGCCGTTGGAGAACAGCACCGGTGTGACGGGGGCTGTGCCGTTCACGGGCTGGGCACTCGATAGCATCGAAGTGGTTGGCGTGACGCTCTGCCGCGCGGTCGTCACTGGGGAGACAGCATCCGTTGATGCGCGCTGCGGAGGCGCAGCCCGAGATCTATGTTGGCGACGCGACGTTCATCGACGGCGCGCGACCGGATGTGCTGGCGGCGTATCCGACCCACCCCCGCAACAGCCGTGCGGGGTGGGGCTTCATGGTGCTGACCAACATGTTGCCGAATCAGGGCAACGGCAGGTACGTGTTCTACGCGTACGCGTTTGGCCGGCCGTTCGAGGCGCTTCGGCTCGGCGGATTACCTCGCGTGACCCTGCTCGGGACGCGGACGATGACGTGCGCGAATGCGAGCGCCACGAAGCCGTTCGGCGCAATCGATACGCCGACGCAGGGAGGGACGGCGTCTGGAGCGAGCTTCGTCAATTTCGGGTGGGCGCTGACACCACAGCCGAAGCTGATTCCGATTAACGGGTCGACGATCAGCGTGCTGGTGGATGGGGCGTCGATCGGGACCGTGGACTACAACCACGAACGCCCGGACATCGAGTCGCTGTTCCCCGGCTTCCAGAACACCGCCGGGTCGAACGGCGCAATCGGATTCCGGATCATGGATACGACATCGATGACGAACGGGCTGCATACGATTTCGTGGACGGTGGTCGACAATCAGGGCGCGATCGACGGGATCGGCAGCCGGTTCTTCACGGTGTCGAACGGCGCCGGTGCGTTGACGGCGGCGCCGGTGACGACCACGCGCGCGACAGAGATCACGACGGTCCCGCGCGCCGATGCGCCGGTGCTGGGCCGACGCGGTTGGGACCTCGAGGCGCCGTGGCGCTGGTATGGCGTTGGCGGCAGCGGCCGCGCGGTGATCCGCGGCGAAGAGATCGATCGTTTCGAACTGTGGCTCGGCGCACAGCCGGATGCGCACTACACGGGCCATCTGCGCGTCGGCGACGGTTTAGCACCGTTGCCGGTGGGCTCACAACTGGACGCGGCGACGGGGTGGTTCACCTGGGCGCCGGGCGTGGGGTTCGTCGGATCGTACGACCTGGTGTTCGTGCGGTGGGCCAGCGGGCGGCCGGTGGCGCGGCACGAAGTGCGCGTGATCCTCGCGCCGAAAGGTCGCGGGCACGTCGGCGTGCAGGTGGTGATTGATGTGCCGCGGTCGCAACAAGATGTCGGGCAGCCCTTTGTGCTGGCCGGGTGGGCGGCGGACCTGGACGCGGCCACAGGGACGGGCATCGACACGCTGCATGTGTGGGCGTATCCCCTGGCGGGCGGCGCGCCGGTGTTCCTGGGCACGCCGACGCTCGGGGGCGCGCGCCCGGATGTCGCGGCGATTCACGGGGACCAGTTCCGCGCCACGGGGTTCACGCTCGCGGTGCAGGGGCTGACGCCCGGGATCTACGATCTGGCGGTGTTCCCGTGGAGCAATGTCACCGGCGCGTTCGCTCCGCCACAGATCGTGCACGTCACCGTTCGGTAGGTAAGAGATTACCCGCCGCGCGTCCCGCGGCCTTCATCCCAAGCCGGGACTGAGCGTTTTCTCACCAGTCTTCGGATGGCCCTCATTTTGCTGTCACCGCATGCGTGGTGCTCCCATACTCATGCTTTCGCAGTTTGACAATTCTCGCGCTCTTGGCGTGTTTGGCTGGAATGCCAGATCCCGTCGTGGCGTCTACCATCGTTTTTCGCACCGACGCCGAGCTGCTCGCGTTGTCCGAGCGCGTCGTGCATGCGCGTGTCGTCGCGCAGCGATCGACCCGCGCGGACACACCGGACCGAAGAATCTACACCGTGACGACGCTGTCGGTGATTGAGGACTTCACCGATCGCGAGGGTAGCGTCATCGACGTGTGGGAGCTCGGAGGCACGCTCGATGGCGAGTCGTTGTACATCGGTGGTCGCGTCGAGTATCGCATCGGCGACGAAGTGCTGGTCTGCCTCGAGCGCGGACGTCAAGGGCTGCGCAGCGTCGCGATGGGTTTTTCGAAGTTCGACGTGGCGAGAACTGTCGGCGGCGACGCGGCGCTGGTCCGAAATATCCGCGACACGATGATTGTCGGCGGCGCGCCACCGGCGCGCGAGCGATCGCTGTCGGAGTTCCGGCGGCTCGCGGCGGAGGTGCTCGGTCGGCCTTCCCGCGTCGTTGAATCAGCGAGCCAGCGGCCTTCGAGTGTCGCGCAGCCGTTCACCAAGATTGTCGGCGAGCCGGGATGGCGCTGGCGCGAGGCCGACCTCGGCGTGCCAGTGGTCTACTTCAAGAATACGAGCGCGTCGTCCCCGCTCCTCTCGGGAGATGGGGTCGCTGAAATCAACACCGCGCTCGCCGCCTGGACGAGCCCATCGTCGGCTTCGATCATCCTTCAGTACGGCGGAACCGCGCTCGAGTCGAACGTCGAGGGGATGTGGAGCACGATTCCTCCCAGAAGCGCGCTGATCACCTTCGAAGATCCGAACAACGATATTCCCATGTCCGTGCTCGCGTTCGGCGGCGGTGCAGTGAGCGTAGGCACTGGGGGGACGGTTGGCGGTACGGTGTACGACGGTTTTGATTCTGCGTTCGTTGTGTTTCAGAAGACGGCCGACCTACCGCCATCGTTCAGGCAGTCGCTCGACTTCACCCGTGTCCTGACGCACGAGATCGGCCACACGATCGGGTTCGGTCACACGCAGACCGATGGTTCCGTTCCCAACCCGACGTCGAACCTGATGTATTACACCTGTTGCTTCGGAAACACGCCGATCCCGCCAGCGCTCGGTCCAGACGACCTCGTTGGCCTCAATGTCGTTTATCCGGCTGCGCCGACCACCGGCCCGACCATGACCCTCGACAAGACGTCGCTGCGGTTTGGCGCCGTCACCTCAGGCGCGAGCTTCACCTATCGAACGTCCACGCAAATGGTCCGCCTCACGCAGAGTGGCATGGGGTCGGTGACGTGGACGGCGACCTCGACCCGGCCATGGCTGGTCGTGACGCCCGCGTCAGGTACAGGACCTGCCGAGCTGTCAGTGTCGGTGATACCAAATCCGACGGCGCCTTCGTCCGGCGTCGTAGACGGCGCGATCATCTTTACCTTTAGCGGAGCATCGAACGCCCCGGGCCCCGTTTCAGTACGTCTATCTCTCAGCCTGCTTGGCCTCTCGGCTGCCCCGATCGGCACAGTCGATACGCCCCTCGACAACACCACCGGCGTGACTGGGGCCGTGCCGTTCACCGGTTGGGCGCTCGACGACATCGAGGCCAGGCGCGTCAACATCTGTCGCGCCGCCGTCGGCGGCGAGTCTGCACCGCCGAACGAATTCTGTCCAGGAGCGTCACAGGTCTATGTCGGATCGGCAATCTTCATCGACGGCGCTCGTCCAGACGTTCAAGTCGCCTACCCCGGATATCCCCTGAACAACCGCGCTGGCTGGGGCTTCATGGTCCTCACCAACATGTTGCCGAATCAGGGAAACGGGACGTACCAGTTCTCGATGTACGCCCAGGACCGTGAGGCGCGTTTCACGCTGCTCGGCACGCGATCGATCACGTGTGACAACGCGCACGCGACCAAGCCGTTCGGCACGATCGATACGCCCGAACAGGGCGGCGTCGTCTCGGGCGCCGACTACGTGAACTTCGGGTGGGCGTTGACGCCGCTCGGGTCCACGCTTCCAGGAAAGATCATCCCGATCGACGGATCGACCATCACGGTCCTCGTGGACGGCGTTTCTCGTGGCTCGGCCGACTACAACCACGAACGACCGGACATCGAGTCCTTGTTTCCAGGTTTTCGCAATACCGCTGGAACCAACGGCGCGATTGGATTCCGCACGATCGACACGACGACACTGTCGAACGGGCTGCACACCATCTCCTGGGTGGTGGTCGACGATCGAGGTGTCACCGAAGGGATCGGCAGTCGATTCTTCAGAGTGTCGAACGGCTCCAGCGCGGTGACTGCCGCGACCGAAGCATCGATTGAAGCGCGTCCTTCGGTCGAGGCGATTGCGGCTGTGCCACTCGATCCGACAACGATCCGGGGACGCCGTGGATGGAACCTGCAGGGTGCGTGGAAGTCGTACGAGCCGAATCGCGCGGGGCGGTTCGTGGTCCGCGCCGAGGAAGTCGATCGCCTCGAGGTCTCGTTGGGCGAATCGGGCATCGAGCGCTACACGGGGTACTTGCGAGCGGGCGCAGAACTCGCGCCTCTGCCGAGCGGGTCGGGTCTCGACGCAGTCACCGGTGAGTTCACGTGGGCTCCGGGTGCCGGGTTTGTCGGTACCTACGATCTTGTGTTCGTGCGCTGGGCGAACGGCACGGCGACCGGGCGTCGGGAAGTACGGATCGTTCTTCAACCAAAAAGTTCGGCGCTCGCGGGACCACATCTCGTCATCGACACACCTCGCCCACAGCAGGACGTCGCGCAGCCGTTCGCCGTGACGGGGTGGGCGGCAGATCTGGACTCGGACGCGGGATCCGGCGTCGATACGATCCATGTCTGGGCCTATCCTCTGATCGGTGGACCGCCGGTCTTCCTTGGGACGCCGACCTACGGTGGACCGCGGCCGGATGTCGGCGCGGCGCACGGCGAGCGGTTCGTCGCTTCCGGCTTCAGCCTGGTCGTACAGGGGCTCCCGCACGGCAACTACGATCTCGCGGCGTTCCCCTGGAGCAACGTCACGGGCGGCTTTGTCGCGCCGACCGTCGTTCGCCTGACGATCCGCTAGCGTCATTCGACTGAAGATCCGCTAGGATTCGTGATCTACTCTGCTTCGGTACGTGGCCACCGGCTCGCGGATCGAGACAGCCATTTCAATTCTGTAATCACGAGTCCAGAATCGGGTCGCGGTACGAATGACACAATCCGCCGGGGTGCGCTCGAAAGGGCTTATCCGGCCGAAATTACCATGTGGCGTCGCGCTTGCTCTGTCAAAGCCCTCTATGGGCTTTTCGCGGCGGCTGTCGGCGTGGCTATTTTTGGCCTGTTTCTGCTGGATGCCCCGGCCTGCCGGGGCGTCGACGGTCATCTTCCGCACGGATGCACAGCTCGTCGCACTCTCTGAGCGCGTCGTCCACGGACGCGTCGTCGCGAAGCGAACAACTCGCGGCGGGCCGCAGGGTCTCAGGATTTACACCGTCACGACGCTCCAGATCATCGAGGACCTCACCGGTGTGGACGGCGACACCGTCGAAGTGTGGGAGCTCGGCGGCGCAGTCGACGGCGAGTACATGCACGTCGGCGGAGCGGTCGAATTTCGACTGGGCGAGGAAGTGCTGGTGTGTCTCGAGCGCGGACCCCAGGGCCTTCGCACCGTCGCCATGGGGTTCTCGAAGTTCGACGTGTTGCCCGCGGTCAATGGCGAACGCACTCTGCGCCGGAACCTGCGCGAGACCACCGTGGTCGGCGGTTTAGTCACCCGCGCGCCTTTCCTCTCGGAGTTTCGTGCGCTGGCGACCCGCACCACGGGCCGGCCGTCCCGCCCTGGCCGCTTGCCACGCGCGAGCGACGAGCTCCAGTCGGTCGAGCAACCATTCACTTTGCTCAGCGGTGGGACTCCGCCCCAACCCTTCCGATGGGTACAGGCTGACTCGGGCACGCCGGTCATGTGGTACATCAACACCAGCGCGGCTTCGCCGCTCCTGAGTAGTGACGCTGCCACCGAGCTCCAGATCGCGCTCTCGGCCTGGACTGCCCCGGCGAGTGCGTCGATCGTCCTTCAGTATGGGGGCAACACGTTTCAATCCGATGCCAACGGACCGTTCACAGGACTCGGCGGCGCCAGTGGTGTCATCACCTTCGAAGATCCGAACGGCGAACTCAGCGGATCGGTCCTGGCGATCGGCGGAGGATCGGCCGGCGGATCCGGCGGAACCGTCAACGGCACGACGTTCTATGCCTTCTCACGCGGCTATGTCATCTTTCAAAACGCCGCGAACCTGAGTTCGAGTTTCAGACAACCGCCCAACTTCACGCGCGTGCTGATTCACGAGATTGGCCACGCGATTGGGCTCGGACACACCCAGACCGACGGGAGCGTTGCCAACGCGACGTCGAACATCATGTATCCCTCGTGCTGCGGTGGTGCGACGCCCCTCCCGCCGGCGATCGGGCCTGACGATCTCGCGGGTCTGAACTTCATCTACCCGTCGTCGTCAACCTGCACCTATGCGATCAACCCGACCAGCGCCTCCGTGGCAGGCGGCAGCGGCACCGGGACCGTCACCGTGTCGACGCAGGCAGGCTGCAGTTGGAACGCGTCGAGCGGCGCGGCATTCCTTGGCATCAGTTCTGGCGGGGTGGGGACTGGGTCGGGAAGCGTCGGCTACACGATCGCTGCCAATACCGCTGCTTCTCCAAGATCGGGAGCGCTCACTATCGCCGGTCAGACCTTCACCGTGAACCAGGCCGCCGCCGCCTGCAGCTACTCGATCTCGCCCGGGACCGCGAGTGCGTCTGCCGTCGGCGGAAGCGCGTCGGTTGCGCTGACCGCGCCGACAGGCTGCGCGTGGGTGGCCTCGAGCAATGCCGGTTTCATCGGCATCACCTCGCCGGCTCAGCGGGAATGGCGGCACGACCGTCGCATACAACGTCAACGCCAACGGCGTGTCGGCGCGCTCCGGGACGTTGACGATCGCCGGACAGACACTCACCGTCAATCAGTTCGGGACCGGCCCGACCGTGAACCTCGACCGGACATCGCTCCGCTATGGCGCAACGCTCAGTGGCGCGCTCGTCACCGCTCAGACCAGCGCCCAGACCGTTCGCCTGACCCAAAGCAGCGGACCGGCGGTGACGTGGACGGCGACGTCCAACCAGCCGTGGCTCCAGGTCAGCCCGGGTTCCGGTAGCGGCGGCCGTGAGCTGACGATCACGGTCAACCCGACCGGCCTAGCCATGTCGGCGCACGTCGACTGGTGCCATAACCGTCTCGCTCGGCGGCGCAGGCAATACAGTCGGACCAATCAACGTGACGCTGGTCACGAGACCCACCGGCACGTCCGTCAATCCTGTCGGCGTGATCGATACCCCGGTGAACAACACGACCGGCGTGACGGGCGCGATTCCCGTGACCGGCTGGGCTCTTGACGACGTCGACGTCGCGAACCTGTTTTTGTGTCGCGCCCCTGTGACTGGAGAGAGCGCGGCGGCCGATGGACGATGCGGTGGTCTGCCGCAGGTATTCCTGGGAGAGGCCGTGTTCATCGAAGACGCGCGGCCGGACGTGCAGGCGGCGTATCCGACCCTCCCGCGCAACTATCGTGGCGGTTGGGGATTCATGGTCCTGACCAATATGTTGCCGAACCAGGGCAACGGCCCCTTCACCATCTTTGCGCACGCACTCGATCGTGAAGGCCACTCGTTATCGTTGGGCTCGAGGAACATCACCTGTAACAACAACTTTGCGTCGACGCCGTTTGGCACTATCGATACGCCGGCGCAAGGTGAAACCGTCTCGGGCGCAGCCTACGTCAACTATGCGTGGGCGCTGACGCAGGCAGGGAAAACCATCCCGTTCAACGGTTCCACGATCACGGTGTTCGTCGACGGTGCGCCCGTCGGAACGGCCTCCTACAACTACTATCGTTCTGATATTGCGAGCTACTTCCCGGGACTTGCGAATACCGACGGTCCAGCCGGATTCCGCATCATCAACACGACCACGCTTGCCAATGGTCTGCACACGATCGTGTGGACGGTTACCGACAGCGGTGGTGCGACGGCGGGCCTGGGTAGCCGCTACTTCCGGGTATCGAACGGAACGACGGCACCGGTCACCCTCTCGGAAGAGAGCCTGGTGTCGGACGCCATCGTGACCGCCGCGCTCGAGTCGACGGCGATCATCGCCAGGCGTGGTTGGGATCCCGATGCACCGTGGCGCGCGTATCCGATTGGTCCTTCGGGACGGGCAGTTGTCAGGGGTGAAGAGCTCGATCGCTTCGAACTTCAGCTCGGCTCCGCGGACCGCGCACGCTACACCGGAAGCTTGCGCTTCGGCAGCATGCTGACCGCACTGCCTGTCGGCTCGAAGCTCGATTCGACGAGCGGTGTTTTCACATGGTCGCCGGGACTCGGCTTCGTCGGCACCTACGATCTGGTGTTCGTCCGCTGGTCTGGTGATCGTGCCGTGAGCCAGCAGAACGTGCGCATCATTCTTCGACCGAAGTCGTTCGGCCACGTCGGCACGCAGGTGGAGATCGACAGCCCGCGCGCCCAGCAGGACGTGGCGCAGCCATTCAACGTCGTCGGGTGGGCGGCCGACCTTGATGCGGCCGCGGGGACTGGCATCGATACGCTGCACGCGTGGGCGTATCCGCTCGCCGGCGGACCGCCGGTCTTTCTGGGCGTGCCTGCCTATGGCGGCGTCCGGCCAGATGTCGCCGCCGTGCACGGCGACCAGTTCCGCGACACCGGGTTCGGGCTCGTCGTCCAGGGGTTGCCACACGGCAACTACGATGTCGCCGTGTTTCCCTGGAGCGCTGTCAGCGGAGCCTTCGCTCCGCCGAAGATGGTGCGCGTGACCGTGCGATAGGATCGTCCGGGAGTCGACTACGGGATCGTCACAAACACAACGGCAACCGCGTCAAACTGCCCACTGACGCTGCTCTGGGCATACACCACGAGATACCACGAGCCGCGTGGAAGGTTGGTCACGGCCAGCCCGTAACCGGCCCCTGCGAACTGAGCTCCGAAGGCGGCCGTCACATCAGGTCGATCCCCAAAAGCCGGCACTCCCAGAAAGACGGGCGCCGAACCGTCAGCGGAAAACCCCCAGATGTGGATCGTGTTAATCCCAGTGCCAGAAGGCGCAGCGGGATCGATCGCCCACCCGCTGATCACGAACGGTGAGTTGACGGTCGAAAAGTTGCCTGGGATGTCGATCGCGACAAGGCCTGCCGGTTGAATGATGACCGGCACCGTCGCGACAACGCTGAAACCTTGCGAAGCGTAGACCCACCCATACACAGCGATCAACCAGCTGCCCGGAGCCAGACCTTTTACGTCCAGGTGATAGCCGGTTGGTCCGAACTGCGGACCGTAGATCGCGGCGACATCGGGACGGCTCGACCCGTAATTGGCGACACCCAGGAACTGCGGGGCTGCACCTGTCGCGGGGAATGCCCAGACATGCAGGGTCGCAATCCCATTGTTCGTCGCGGTCGCATCGAGCGCCCATCCCGAGAGCACGAACGGCTGACGAACTGCGGCCCCCGTGCCCGGTGCTTCAATCCGAATGACCGGCGCCGGCCCGGCCTCTCCGGCCCTCAGCGCGACGATAGTGCCGCTGCCGTAGTTCACAACGTAGAGCTCTCCCGCGGAGTCCACGCCGAAGGAGCTAATCTGCCGCACTTCGGCGCCGGCATTGATCGCCGCCGTGTGATCGCGGAGGTCTGATGCGGTGGCCTCGCCGGTGGCCGGGTCCCGCGTCAGCGCGATCGACCAGACTTGTCCCCGGACAAAGTCGCCAAACACGTACCGTCCGGCCATCGACGGGATGGCGGACCCGCGGTAGACGTACCCGCCCGTTACTGAGCGTCCGACGCTATGTCCGTACTCGAAGATCGGGTCGGTGAGGGGTCCGAACGCCGGCGGCAGCGAGTTGTTGTGCAGGTTGGCGCCTTCCCGATTTCGCCAGCCGTAGTTGCGCCCGCCGCGCCCGGCCGGTTCGTAATTGATCTCTTCCACCGCGTTCTCGCCAACGTCGGCGATGAGGAGCGCGCCGGAGCCGCCGCGCAGAGGATCGTCGAGAGTGAACCGCCAGGGGTTGCGCAACCCGATCGACCAGATTTCAGGCGCGGGCCCACCGGCGAACGGATTGTCCGGCGGAATGTCGAGGCCCTCGGGATCGCCGTCACCGACGTTGACATTGATCCGCAGCAACTTGCCGTGCAGCTTCGAGAGGCTCTGGGCTTGATGTGAGGCGTCGTCGGGCTCGCCACCATCCCCCGTGCCAATGTAGAGAAAGCCCTCCGCGCCGAACACGAGGTTGCCGCCGTAGTGCAGCGTCTCAGGGTGCGCGATGAATCGCTCACCAGTCGACCACTGGAGGTCGAAACGAGTCGATGCGTCAGCGACGAGCGGATTCGCCGAGCGATAGAACCGCGCGACGACGGTATTGCCGGCGGTGTTGACGAAGGTGACGAAGAAACGTCCCGACTCGGCCGCCCCGGGCGGAAAGGCGAGGGACAGCATTCCCCGTTCGCCGCCGCTGCCAACAGCGCCACTGAGGTCGAGAAACGGGGTGGACAGCAGCGTGCCGCCCTGAATGACTCGGATCGTTCCCCCCAACTCGACGACGAATTGAACGCTGGCGTTCGACGGATCCTGCACGAACGCCACCGGGTGCGTCAGGCCAGAGACGTAGATCTGGCCACGAAGCTGCGCGTCGGCGGGAGACGCGAGAAGCAGAAACAGACCGAGTGCGAAGACCGCACACTTCAACATACGCACACAAATCATGAGTTTTTAGACCGCAGGCGAA
Source organism: uncultured Acidobacteriota bacterium (assembly GCA_963773005.1). Classification (GTDB taxonomy): domain Bacteria; phylum Acidobacteriota; class Vicinamibacteria; order Vicinamibacterales; family 2-12-FULL-66-21; genus DATBJJ01. Next base: position 291,209 of record CAVYZR010000001.1, on the reverse strand, counting down.
GGCATTCGATACATCTTTCGGCCGACCGGGGCGCAAACTGCAGACTCCTGCACATTGTTGACCATGGGGGTTTGACCACGGGATTGACCACCGGTCGGCCACCGCGGTGGCGATCAGATGGTCGACCTTGCCGGGCGCTGCTAACATAGCGCCGTGATCCGCATCGGGTTCGACGGCCGCGCCCTGGCGTCGCCGGCGGCCGGCATGCGCCGCTACACAAACGAGCTCTTTGGCGCGCTGGCCCGGGATCCGATGCTTTCTATCGTGGCTGTCGGCGTTCCGGCCGGCCTGGCGGTTCCGACTGGCATCGAGCTCGCTGACGGGGTGCCGTCACTGCCAACCAATCTGGGATGGATGCTCACCGGGTTGCCCAGAGCTGCCCGACGGGCCCGCGTTGACGTCTTGCACGCGCCGTCGTACACCGCCCCGATCGCCGGGCCCCGACCCCTTGTCCTGACCATCCACGATGTCAGCTATGAACGAAATCCGGCGTGGTATCCGTACAAGCGCGACCCATTGCGGAGGGCGTTCTATCGCTACAGCGCCCGGACCGCTGACCGGGTAATCACCGATTCGGAGTTCTCGAAACAGGAGATCGTCGAGGTATATTCACTTCGCCCAGAGTCGATTCAGGTCGTCCCACTGGCGGCGTCTCGCACTTTTTCGCCGGGGCCACTCCTCCCGCTGCCGTCTGCGTGGCCACGGCAATTCATGTTACACGTTGGCGACCTGCACGCACGCAGGAATCTTCCGATGGTGACTCGAGCCGTAGCCGCGGTGCGGTCCCGACGGCCGTCGTGGGCCAACCTTGGTCTCGTGATGGCCGGCGTCGATCGCGGAATGGGGACCGAGCTTCAGGCACTGAGCGACGCGAGCCCTGGCAGCACCCCGCTCGTCACCTTCGCCGGCGCAACCACAGAGGCACAGCTCCTCGCCCTCTACCGGGCTGCGACGGCACTCGTCTACCCGTCGCGCTATGAGGGTTTCGGGCTGCCGCTGCTCGAAGCAATGGCCTGTGGCACGCCAGTCATCGCGGCTCGGACTTCGTCGATCCCGGGAGTTGTCGGCGATGCCGGAGTGCTGCTGGATCCCGACGACGAAGCCGGCTGGATCGACGCGATCGAACGGGTGCTCGAGGATCCGCCTCACCGTGGCCGGTTGCGGGATCAGGGGCTCAGCCGCGCGGGTGAGTTCTCCTGGCAGCGCACCGCGGAGGAGACGGCTCGCGTCTACCGCGATCTCGTCGATGGCGCCAGGTGACGCCGCGCTTCTCGGTCATCGTCTTGAACTACAACGGCCGGGCATGGCTCGAGCCGTGCCTCGGCGCGCTCACGACGCAAGCCGGTGCCCCGTCATTTGAAGTCCTGCTCGCCGACAACGGGTCGACTGACGGATCGATCGACTTCGCCGCTTCACGATTTCCGTCCCTCCGGATTGTCGACAACGCACGCAATCTGGGCTTTGCTGCCGGCAATAATGCCGCCGCTCGCGCGGCGCGCGGCGAGATCCTGGTGTTTCTCAACAACGACACCGTTCCTGCGTCCGACTGGCTCGCACGCCTCAACTTTGCCATGCTCGACGCACCGGGACGGACGCTTGTGACGTCACGACTGGTGTTTCTGGATCGTCCAGAGACTATCGACAGTGCTGGAGATGGCTACCTGCGCGCAGGCGGCGCGTTCAAGCGTGGCCACGGAGCCGATGCCGCGGCCTATGCCGCGTCAGGCGAGGTCTTTGGCGCGTGTGGAGCAGCCTTCGCGATCGAGCGGCAGCTCTTCGAGGGCCTGGGCGGGTTCGACGACGACTTCTTCATGGTGTACGAGGACGTCGACCTGTCGTATCGAGCGCGGCTCGCCGGACACACCTGCTGGTACGCTGCCGATGCCGTGGTTCATCACGCGGGGAGCGCCACGCTCGGCCCGATGAGCAGCGCGGCAGTGTGTTACGGTCAGCGCAACCTCGAGTGGACCTTCATCAAGAACACGCCGAGTGGACTGCTCTGGCGCACGCTTCCGTTACACCTTCTGTACTCCGCTGCCGGCGTCTTCCACTACATCGCGAGAGGACAGGGGCTCGCGGCGATGAAAGGGAAGGCTGCCGCGCTCGCAGGACTGCCGCGACTCCTCGCGAAACGGCGTGCAGTGCAGGACGCGTGTCGCGTGGACCGGGCGGCCATCGAGCGTCAGCTGACGCGAGGTTGGATTGCCGTGAAACGTGCCGAGAAAGATCGTTCACGTTTGTGAGTGGGAGCGGTTACGCGCTATTCTGCCGAAGTGTGCCGTTTGTGTGCTGGCGCGTCGATGAGCCGTGCAAGCGAGCGCCGCGAGAGAGCGTGTCGGGGAGTCCGAGGGGCAAAGCCCCTCGGGAAAGACTGAGCCGCGGTGACTAGTCCGCGCGATCGAGTCCGACAACTTGCGTCGACGGCCGGATGGATCGCCCTCATCCTGCCACTTGCGCTGGTGCTTCTTTCTATCGCCCTCTCTCCGCTGAGCAACTGGACGGTGCGAACGACGCTTGCCGGATTCTGCATCCTGGCGATCGCCCGACCGGATGCGGCATTGCTCGTTACGACCGCGTTACTCGGTTTCGGGATCATCCTGTCGCACCTCGTCGGTGTTCCAAACCTTCGGGTCACCGAAGCCCTCGTCGTTGCGTCCCTGGCGGGATATGGCGTCTGGAGGCTTCGGCACGGCACTCAGGGCCGGCGCGCGATGAACGGCTCGATGGCGGTGCCGATCGTCTTGTTTGCGATTACGGCCGTTGCGTCCGCTGTCGTCTGGCAGTGGGTCTTCCTTTTCGAGCTGGGTTACCCATCGGACTATGTTCAGGCGCTCGTCCATTTCTTGAGCCGCGACTACTTTGTCCAGCCAGGCAATTTCGCGGCGCTGACGTCGACTGCGGTCATTCTCGAAGGCCTCGCGTTGTATGTCGTCGTTGCCGCGCTGTGCGAGGTCGACGCGACGTTCTTCGAGCGAGCGCTGCGCATGCTGACGCTGGGCGGCGCGGGCCTCGCACTGCTGAGCGTCGTTCGTCTGGGGGAAATCCTGCTTCGCAACCCAGGCGCCGTCGAGGCACTGCGCGCAACCTCCGTCGGGCTGCGAGTCTCGCCGCAGATCCCCGACTACATCGCGGCCGGATCGTACTTCGCGCTGTGCTGGCTTGTGGCCCTGGGCATTGCCATCGCATCGCGCCGAAGCCGGCTGGCCTGGGTGGCGGTGGGCGTCCCTCTCATCCTGGCAATCTATCTCACCGGGTCGCGGTCGGTCATCGCTGCCGCTCTCGTCGGACTGGTGGTCCTGGGTTTCCTCGTCATGCGCCAGAAGACCCCTGCGGTTCGAGGCGTCGTCAGCTTTGCCGTCGTCGCGTTCGTCGTCATGGTCCTCAGTTACTCGTGGATGGCCGGTCGCGATTTCGCGGGAGAGATGGCGAGACAATCGTTGATCGTACGGGGCGAGCTGGTCCGCGCCGGTGTGCACGTCATCGCCACTCGGCCGCTGTTCGGTATCGGTCTCGATCGGTTTTTTCTCTTGGCCGGTGAATTCGCGTCGCCCGAACTCCGTGCCTTGTGGCCGGGTCGCATGAACCCCCACAACGACTTCCTCCGCTTCGGCGCGGAACTGGGCCTTGTGGGTCTGGCGTTGTTCATCTGGATTCTGATCGGAGCCGGTAGGCGCACCTGGGCGGCGCTTATGGGGACCCGCGACGCGCGACTGGCGGGTGTCGCTGCCGGGCTGGTCGCGTTCCTGGTCACGAGCCTCGTCAGCAATCCACTCATGTTGCGCGAAGTGTCCTACGTATTTTGGATTGCCCTGGGGCTCGCAGTAGGACACTCGGCGAGCCTGCATGCGCCGCGTCAGGTGCCGGAGGATGCGACGCCCGCAGCCGGGAGTCCGAGGCGTGTCTCCAGGCTGCAGTGGACAATTGCGTCGCTCCTCGGGGGCCTGCTGGTTTTCTCGATTCCGTTTCGCGCCAGACAGGAACTTGCGACCGTCGATCTCACGCGCGTGAGCTACGGCCTCTTCGAGTGGGCCATCGAGCCGGACGGGACGCGGTTACGCTGGTCAGGTCCGCGTGCCACGTTTTTCGTGGACGGCCGCGCCCATCTGGTAGAAATCCCATTGAGCGGCACGGTACCTTTGGGGGTTGTTCAGCAGGTGGAGGTGCGGGTCGACGGGCGGTTGGCGAATCGCATCGCGGTCGGTCGCGAGTGGCAGCGTCTGCGCACGCTCCTTCCGCCGAGTCAGTCGGCCACGCCCCACCGCATCGATCTCAGGATCTTCCCTTCGTGGACGCCCGCCGAAGTGATTCCCGGAAATCAGGACCGGCGTGTGTTCGGCGTCAAAGTAGGAGAGATCAACGTCATCGGGCTTCCCGACGGGCGTCGGTGAAACCGTCAGCGCGAGGCGGGGCCGGCAAACAACATGTAGGTCCCGACGTCAGGTCGAGGATAGTCCGGTTCGATCGTACGGCGCCTTGTGGCCAGCAGCTTCCACGGGGCCAGCCACGCTTCATAGGTCGTCACACGGCGCCCGCAGGTGTATCCGAGGTGGGCATGTTCTCGGTCTCCGGCTTCGAGCGTTGCGTCGGTTTCCTCACACAGCAGCAAATAGCCGTCCGGCCTGACAATGCGCCGCAGTTCGTCGATGACGGCACGAACGTCCGGCTCGGGAACGTGCTGGAGGACGGTGAAGACGAGAGCGAGATTGAAGGATGCCTGGTCGGCCGGGAGGCGCTGCAGGCTCTCGATCGGGTGGAAATCGATCGCCGGCTGCAGCGACTGCGCGATCGTCAAGAGTCCCGCCTCCCGTTCGAATCCGACGACTCGCTCGGCGAACTCGGTCAAGACTGGCGTCATACGTCCGAATCCGCAGCCGACATCGCACGCGGCCGCGACCGGCGCCCCGAGTCTGATACTGGCGCACAATTCGCGGACGTCACGCTGCTCGAGATACGCGCGCAGCATCGCGCGCGGACCATCGACGTCGATCACTTCACGCGGCGTCCAGACTAGACGTTCCATCTTGTGGTTCGGACGAGGATCAGCGCGCCCCGATCACGGCGTAGTCGAGGTGGGTGAACAGGCGCGAATTGAGCTTTTCGACGTTGGCGTTGAACGTCTCGGTCAGGTCGGCGAGCGACGTGTCCGCGCCATCTGGCAGCGCCACTGCCTGCAGACGATCGTGCGCCGCGACCGGCGAACGGAACTCGAGATCGGCGCGCGTGAAACCGCTCGCCAGTACCAGGTACTTCAGCGTCTCAGGATGCAGCGGCCACACGTGCGTGATGTCGCGGATGTAGCTGTCGAAGAACGCCACCCAGCACGCGGGGTTCAGCGTTTCGAGGACGATCCGGCCGCCCGGACGGACCTTGTGAAAGGCGAGCTCGAGGAACTGAAGGAGGTAGCCGGGTTGCAGGTGCTCGACGACTTGCGCTGCGAAGATGCCGCCGAGCGACGCATCGGGCAGTGTCGACAGGTAGCCGACGGCATCGGCTTCCGTGACGTCGAGTCCTCGGCTGCGGCAGAGCTCGGCCATTTCGTGATTCAAGTCGATGCCCCTTGCTTGGACGCCGGCGCCGGCAAGCAGCTCGAGAAACTCTCCGCGCCCGCAGCCAATGTCGAGCACGTCCGCCGCGCCGGCAAAGAACGGGAGGTAGCTTTCGAGTCGCGCCCGGATCACGTCGCGCGAGCCGCGAAACTGATCTTCGAAGCCAACGTACTTGTAGCTGTCGAGGGCCCGAAATGCCCCGCCCGCTCCCTGAACCCCTTGAGCCCCTTGAACCTCCTGAACCTTTTGAACCCCTTGAACCTCTTGAACCGACAGAATTTTCTCAACTTCCCGTTTCAGCGTGAGCGATGACTGTTGGACGACTCCGAGTATCGCGCGGAGCTCGTCATGACCTGCCGTGAGCGCGCGCGCCCGCGCGTCAGCGCGCTCGTCGCGCACGCTCAGCGATTCCCAGCGCTTGTCGACATTCTCGGCCAGCCCGCTGAGCGACGCGTTCAGGACTAAGGCCCCGCCGGCCGCCCGCCGATCGCGAGTATCGATGTAGGCGGTCATCTGCTGCAGATACTCGATGGTCCGGGCGTGGAATTCCGCCAGCCTGCTGAACTCATCGCGAAGGCGGGCGGTCGTCTCCTCTGCGCGGCGGTGCGCTTCGCTGGCGGCAGCCGCATTGCGATTCAGGTGATCGACGAGTCGGGAATTGAAGGAGGCCTGCTGCTGCAGATAAGGCGCCACCGTTCGCCAGATGAAACCGGAGAGACGCCCACGCCATCCCGGCTGGGCGGCCGGCGCCGCGGCAGCGATGTTCCAGGCGTCGTTAATCGACGGAAGCTGAGAGTTATCGACGGTCGGGCGGGGTGAGGGCCACTCACCTGGCCGGGGCAGGGCGCGATCGAGCGCCGTCAACGCGTCGTTGTAGCGCCGATCGGCCTCCTCGCGTTCGCGGTCGAGGCGTCGGAGCGTTTGTTCGAGCGATTCCATCGATTCCGCGACTCAGAGGCCGCGAGCGGTCCCGGCGAGCGCCGCGATCTTGCCGTCGGTCGGACTACTGGCCGCGGCGTGGGAGCGACGGGCGATGCGGCCGGCACCGAACGCGAGGCGACCGGCTTCGACCGCGAGTTTCATCGCGGCCGCCATCGCGACTGGATCTCCCGCGAGCGCGATTGCCGTGTTCATCAACACGCCGTCGGCACCAAGTTCCATGGCGATGGCGGCGTCCGACGCCGTCCCAACGCCGGCATCGACGATGACCGGCACCCGGGATTGCTCGCGGATGATCAGGATGTTGTTCGGATTCTGGATGCCCAGGCCCGACCCGATCGGAGCACCGAGCGGCATCACCGCCGCGGCGCCAGCTTCCTCGAGCTTCCGGCAGATGACTGGATCATCGCTCGTGTAAGGCAGGACCACGAAGCCTTCGCGGACCAGGACACGTGTGGCTTCGAGCAGCGCGACGTTGTCCGGAAAGAGCGTGCGCTCGTCGCCGATGACCTCGAGCTTCACCCAGTTCGACAGGCCGACTTCCCGCGCGAGCCGCGCCGTTCGAATCGCGTCTTCTGCCGTATAGCAGCCGGCCGTGTTGGGCAGGATGAAGATCTTGCTCTGATCGATGTAGCCGAGCAGCGATTCGGCGCTCCGGTCCGACAGGTTGACGCGCCTCACCGCGACCGTCACCATCTCGGCGCCCGACGCGCGGTGCGCGTCGGCCATCACTGGATGGGACGGATACTTGCCCGTGCCCACGATCAGACGGGAGCGGAAGGTCTTGTCGGCGATGGTGAGTAAATCGGAACTCATGTTTCCTGCCAAATTCTTCACAGGAGCTCAAGAGATCAGGAGATCTCTCGGGAAACCCAACAATCCTCCTGACCTCCTGATCTCCTGTTCTGTTTTTTTCGCAACAAGCGAGCCCGCGCGCGTTGGTCGTACGGCTATTAACCGCCGCCGACGAAATTCACGATCTCGATCTCATCGCCTTCCTTGACCACGACGGCTTCGTACTTGTCGCGCTTCACAACCGTGAGGTTGTGTTCGACCGCCACGAGCCGGGAGTCGATCGTCAGGTCAGCGAGCAGGCCGCTGATGGTGACAGGGCCGGCGATTTCGAGGGGTTCACCGTTCACTCGAATCGTCACAGGATACCTCATTGATAAAATGGGGAATGAATCGGCTGCGTCCGTCGCCTCCGGCGAGGGGGGACAGTCGGCCGAACGGCGCCATCAACCGATCGAGTGTGCCGCGGCCATCATCGAGAAGATGAGGTGGCAGCGAGACGCGCGGGACCGGGCGTCGAACGGCGTCCTCTATCAGGTTACGGTAATCGGCCACCATTCTCTCGACCGAGTGCTCGCGTTGCCAATACGAGACGGCCGTCCGGCCGAGCGTTGCCCGAAGGAGTGGATCGGTACCAAGGCGTCGCATCGCCAGCCGAAGGGAGTGCTCCTCATCGAGAATGTCAATCGCGACCGCGCACGGAGCAAGCGGGGACGTCGCGCCTGCGTTCGGCTGCCATGTCCGGGGGTCGAGCGTCGGCACATTCGCCAGATGCGCCAGGTCGACGATTACCGTGGGCTTGCCGGCGGCGAGGCAGCGCAACCACGGGCCTGACATTTCACGTGCGGTCGGCCAGCGCAGGTTGAGCGCGATGTCGCAGGCGGCGATGTTCTCGGTGAAGGCCTCGTCGGTCGGGAGATAACCGGTGAGGGTGACGTCGCCACCAAGCCCCTGGCGCTCGATGTCGTCGCGAAGGTCGTAGTGTTCGGGTACCGCGCCCGCCAAGAGTAGATGGGCCGCTGGAACGTATGGGCGCGTGGCGGCGAACGCAGCGAGAATCTGGGGAAGTCGCTTGTCGGGGGAGAGGCCCCCGTAGCAGCCGAAGACGACCGCGTCGGCCGAGATGCCGTGACGCTCGCGCGCGCGGAGACCGGCGGCGCTTACTTCCGCGGTCGACAACGGGACCCCATGGCCAAGGTGAATTGCGGTCACCCGCGCGTCGGGAATGGAGGCGATCATCTGATCGGCGAGCACGGGGCTATGGACCGCGACGAGCTTCGAGGCGCGGGCGACGAGGCGGGTCATCGGCCAGTCGTAGAGCAAGTGCGTATCAAATCCCGCCACCGCCAGCTCAGCGATGTCGGCGTTCGCTTCCGGGTGGCTCGAGGCAAACTCAGCGCGGTAATCGTCGGCGCGCAGCGTTCGGAGCAGAGCGGCCGCCCGCGCATGGTGCAGATGCCCGTCGTGCAGCACCGTCAGGCCGGGGTATCTGAAGAGGTAGGGCCACAGGTAGTCATGGTGCGAGGAGTTGCCGACCTGAAAGACCGTAAGGTCGTACGGCTCTTGCCGATGCCGCCACACGAAATCGTGCGCCGAGCGCGTCCCGGGCGCGACCCGCGCCACCGCCTCGTCGACGAAGAGGTCGATCTGGTGATCGGTCGAGAGGGCCGCCACGAGGTCGGCGCTGCACGCCGCGACGCCCGTCGGCACCGGAGGCATCGGGCTGAACCAGGCGAGACGGCTCATCACTGCATTCTAAGTCGGCTCAGGGCTTAGGGCTCAGGGCTCAGGCAGGCGTTTCGAGATCTGCACGAAGGTTTTGCCTCAGGCTTGAGCCCTAAGCCCTGAGCCTTGTGATAGCATTTCGGTGCTCAGAATGGCGCGGACGGAGGCGCCTGGGCCTTGGAGACGCGTCGGAGTGGCGACGCGCTTTTTTTGCGACCGGCTTGAGAAAACATTCACAAGCCGCTGCTGGTTGACCTAAAAACATGCACGGCTGGGTACCTATCCTCATCATGATCGGGCTCGGGGCCGGGTTCGGGGCGTTCAATATCCTCGCCTCGCATCTCATCGGTCCCAGCAAGCCGACCCCAGAAAAGCTCGCCCCGTACGAATGTGGCATGCCACCGGTCGGCGATGCCCGCGAACGACATCCGGTCAAGTTCTATCTGGTCGCGATGATTTTTCTGCTCTTCGACATCGAGGTAGCGTTCCTCTATCCGTTCGCCATGGCGTTGCGGTCGCTCGGCTGGACCGGATTCGTGCAGATTCTGGTGTTCTTCGCGATCCTTCTGGCGGGATACGTGTACGTCTGGCGCAAGGGCGTGCTCGACTGGGGACACGAGCGCGCGTAGTTTCCGAACACTCTTATGAGCGACGACATCGAAATTCCCAACGATCTCCCCTTCCTGACCACCAGCGTCGAGAAAATCGTCCAGTGGGCGCGGCGTTCGTCGGTCTGGCCGGTCACCTTCGGCCTCGCATGCTGCGCCATCGAGATGATGGCGATGAGCGCCGGTCGGTACGACATCGCGCGCTTCGGCGCCGAGGTCTTCCGCGGATCCCCACGGCAGTCCGACCTGATGATCGTGGCCGGGCGTCTGTCGCGCAAGATGGCCCCGGTGCTGCGCCGCATCTACGATCAGATGCCCGAGCCGAAGTACGTCATCTCGATGGGGGCGTGTGCGTCGGTTGGCGGAGTCTTCGACAACTACGCGATCGTGCAGGGTGTCGATCAGGTCGTGCCGGTCGACGTTTTCGTGCCCGGCTGCCCGCCCCGTCCCGAGGCGCTCATCTACGGCATCGTCCAGCTCCAGCGGAAAATCGACAAGCAGAGGTCGTTCGTTTAGGCGCCTTTGGCGGCCAGCGGTCCTGAGCCTATGCAAGCCACGGCCATCATCGAGGTCCTGTCACGCGCCTTGCCGGCGGATGCCACGAGGTTCGAAATCGTGGAATCGCGCGACGGCATGCCGACGTTTTACGCCCCACTCGATCTGCTGGTTGACGCCTGTCGGGTTCTGCGCGACGCGCCCGAGCTGCGCTTTGTCTTCCTCGCGGATGTGACGGCCGTCGACTATCATCCGCGCGACCCGCGCTACGAGGTCCTCTACATTCTGGCGTGTCCAGGCGTGGCGGGCTACGGCGACACTCCCAAGCGGTTGCGGCTGAAAGTACGAGTGGCCGAGGCGGCAAGCGTGCCGTCAGTGTCGAGCGTGTGGCAGGCAGCGAACTGGGGTGAGCGCGAGGTCTACGACTTCTTTGGCCTGCACTTCGAGGGACATCCGGACATGCGCCGCATCCTGATGCCCGAGGACTGGGAAGGCTTCCCGATGCGGAAAGACTACCCGGTGCAGATCAATCAGCGGGTGAAGACCTACGCCCCGCTGCAGGTCTCGGAGGACGAGTTCCTCGCGAACATGGAGGCCGCGCGGCGCCGGGCACGCCCGGACTGATGCCATCGAGCGATATCGTCGGCGCGGTGTCGATGGTGGGGCGCACGCTCGACGCAGCCATCGATCTGACGGCCGTGGCCTCGCGTTGACCGGTCGTGACGGTGGGGAAGCCGGGCGCCTGGCCGAGATCCACATCAACGTGCCGGACGACTTGCACGGCGCGTGTGCAGGAAGTCCACATCACGTTGATCCATGCGATTTGCGAAATTGTAGAGATGGTGTGACGCGTGCCCACTGAACTTCGCACCGAAACGATGACCGTCAACATGGGACCCCAGCATCCCAGCACGCACGGCGTGCTGCGGCTGGTGCTGGAGTTGTCTGGCGAGACGGTTGTCTCGGCGGATACGACGGTTGGATTCCTGCACACCGGCATCGAGAAGACTGCCGAGCAGAAGAAGTGGCAGCAGGTCATCCCGCTCGTCGAGCGGATGGACTATCTGGCCGCGCAGTCAAACAGCCTGGCGTTCTGCCTGTCGGTCGAGCGGCTGCTCGACGTCACGATGCCCGAGCGTGTCCAGAATATCCGCGTGCTGATCGCCGAGCTGCAGCGGCTGGCGAGCCATCTCGTGTGGCTTGCCACCCACGCCCTCGAAATCGGTGCCGTCTCGGTCATGATGTATTGCTTCCGCGAGCGGGAGCAGCTGCTCAACGTCAACGAGATGCTTGCCGGCTTCCGGATGTTTCCGAGCTACATCAGGATCGGCGGTCTTCGCGAGGACCTGCCGAGCGGGTTCCATCAGGCCGTCAAGAAATGGCTCGATGCTTTCCCCGGCCACTTGCGCGAGTACGAGGACTTGCTGACCAAGAACCAGATCTGGCTGAAGCGCACGCAGAACGTCGGCGTCATCACCAAGGACGAGGCGATGACCTACGGGCTGGTCGGGCCGATGGCGCGGGCCACGGGAGTAGGCTACGACGTGCGCAGGGCGTTTCCGTATCTCGGCTACGAAACCTTCGATTTTTCGGTGCCCACCCAGACCGCCGGCGACGTGTTCGCGCGCTACCAGGTTCGGATCGAGGAGATGCGGGAGAGCACGAAGATCGCGCAGCAGGCGCTGGCCCGGATCACGCCGCGCGGCGTGTTCGACATCCAGGACTACAAGATCGTGCCTCCACCCAAGGACAAGGTCTACAGCGAGATGGAAGGGCTGATTCAGCACTTCCTGATTTATTCGCAAGGATTCAACGTGCCCGCCGGCGAGGCCTACGTGCCGATTGAGGGCCCCCGCGGCGAGCACGGATTCAGCATCGTTTCTGACGGCACGAACCGGCCCTACCGCATCAAGCTGCGCGCGCCCTCGTTTTATGCCTGTCAGGGGCTGCCGAAGATGCTCGTCGGCGGCATGATCGCCGACGTCATCGCCGTCATCGGCTCGACCGACGTCGTCATGGGAGACGTGGATCGATGAGCTTTCATCCGCTGATGGTCTACGATCGGCGCTTTCAGAAGTCGGAGCGCAAGATCGTGGACGAGGGTCCGGCGTTCACCTTCACGCCCGAGCGCCGCGCCGCGCTCGACGAGATGCTGACGAAGTATCCGTCCGACCAGAAGCGCTCGGCGATTCTCGGCGCGTTATACCTGGTCCAGGAGCAGCAGGGGTACCTCACCGCCAACGGCATGCGCCATGTGGCTGGCATCCTCGACATGACACCCGCCGAAGTCGAGGACGTCGCCACCTACTACGTGATGTTCTACCGAGAACCAGTCGGCAAGTACGTGGTCCAGGTGTGCCGGACGCTGTCGTGCGCGCTGATGGGCGCCGAACGCGTGACCGAAGCGCTCTCCGACAAGCTCGGGATCAAGGTTGGCGAGACCGACGCGTCGGGGCTCTTTACGCTCATGGAATTCGAGTGCCTCGGTGCCTGCGATCGCGCGCCGATCGTGATGGTGAACAACGAGCACTGGCACGAGAAAGTGCGGCCCGAGGACGCGGGAAAGCTGGTTGACGAGATCCGCGCGAAGGGCGACAAGGCCTTCAGCGGCTGTCACCTGGACGTGGAACGATGAAGCTGCCAGCTCCCAGCTGCCAGCTCCCAGTAAGTCATGGTGAGCGCGTAGCTGGAAGCCGGAAGCTGGAAGCTGGAAGCTAATGGATCCCATCCTCACCACATACGTTCGCGAGCCAAACAGCTACACGCTCGAGTTCTCGCTGAAACACCAAGCGTACGAGGGCCTGCGCAAGGCGCTCGCGATGAAGCCCGGCGAGGTCATCGATCTGGTCAAAGCGTCGGGGCTGCGCGGCCGGGGCGGCGCGGGCTTTCCGACCGGTCTCAAGTGGCAGTTCGTCACGAAGGACACGCCGCTTCCGAAGTACATCTGCTGCAACGCCGACGAGAGCGAGCCCGGTACCTTCAAGGACCACGTCCTGATGGAGCGCAATCCGCACTCGCTCTTCGAGGGCTGCCTGATCGGGTGCTGGGCCATCGGCGCGAAAGTCGCCTACATCTACATTCGCGGCGAGTTCTATCACGTGCAGCGGGTGCTCGAGGCCGAACTCGCCAAGGCGTACGCGCAGGGCTACGTCGGCAAGAACATCCTCGGCACGGGTTTCGATTGCGACATCGTGATTCACCGCGGCGCCGGCGCCTACGAGGCTGGCGAGGAAACGGCGCTCATCGAGTCGCTCGAAGGGAAGCGCGCACAGCCTCGGATCAAGCCGCCGTTCCCCGCGGCCTCGGGACTCTACAATTGCCCGACTGCCGTCAACAACGTCGAAACGCTCTGCAACCTGCCGCCGATTCTTCTCAACGGTGCCGAGTGGTTCGCCTCGCTCGGGCCGGAAAAGAACGGCGGTCCGAAGCTTTTCTGCGTCAGCGGCCACGTAAAGTCGCCCGGTGTCTTCGAAACGTCGATGAAGACGACGCTGCGCGACCTGATCTATAACTACGCCGGCGGGCCGTTCGATGGCCGGAAGATCAAGGCGGTCATCCCCGGGGGATCGTCGGTGCCGATCCTCCTCGACGATCAGCTCGACATCCCGGCGAGCTTCGACGATGTCGCCAAGGCCGGATCGATGCTCGGCTCGGCAGGGATCATCGTGATGGACGACACCACCTGCATGGTCTGGGCGGCGAAGAACCTGCTCTATTTCTACAAGCACGAATCGTGCGGCAAGTGCACGCCGTGCCGCGAGGGCGGCGACTGGCTCTACAAGATCCTGACGCGCATCGACAACGGCGAGGGTGAGATGCGTGACATCGACCTGCTCGTCAGCATCGGGAACAACATCGTCGGCAAAACCCTGTGCGCGTTTGGGGACGCGGCGGCGACGCCGGCGCTGACAACGGTGAAGCACTTCCGCGCCGAGTTCGAGGCTCACGTCCGCGAGGGCCGCTGCACGGTGCCGTCGGCCTGGCGTGCCTCGACGACGCCGGTGGGTGCGCACTGATGGTGGCTTGGCTCCTGAGCTGGGTCACGCCCCTGAGCGTGCACCTCGTTCTGATTTTCGTCATTTTCCAGATGCTGGTCCTGTCGGCCGCCTTCATGGTCTGGATGGAACGGAAGGTCTGCGCCTACATCCAGGACCGCCTCGGGCCGAACCGCGTTGGCTACGCCGGCTGGCTGCAGCCATTTGCCGACGTCATCAAGCTCATCACGAAGGAAGAGCTCCGTCCGAAAGCGGCCGACGCGATCCTGTTCTCGATCGCCCCGGTCCTCTCCGCGGCGACGGCATTCGCGGCGTTCTCGGTCGTCCCCTTTGGCACGGAAACAACGTTGTGGGGCTTTCTTCCCGAGCCGGTTCCGCTGCAGGTGACCGACGTCAACGTCGGTGTGCTGGTGCTCTTCGCCATCACCTCGATGGGCGTCTACGGCCTCGTGCTCGCCGGCTGGAGCTCGAACAGCAAATACTCGCTCCTTGGCGGCCTGCGCTCGTCGGCGCAGATGATCAGTTACGAGCTGTCCTACGCGCTGGCGCTGGCCGCGGTCATCATGCTGGCCGGGTCGCTATCACTGCGCGAGATCGTGCTGGGGCAGTCGGGCTACTGGTGGGGCTTCATTCCCAAGTGGTACCTCTTCCTCCAGCCGCTCGGGTTCTTCATCTACATGTGCGCGGGCGTCGCCGAGACCAACCGCGCGCCGTTCGACTTTCCTGAAGCGGAACAGGAGCTCGTCGCCGGCTACCACACCGAGTACAGCTCGATGAGCTTCGCGCTGTTCTTCCTGGCCGAGTACGTGAACATGGTGACGGTGTCGGCGGTCGCGACCAGCCTGTATCTTGGCGGCTGGCTCGGTCCGTTCCTGCCCGACTGGATGGGATGGATCTGGTTTCTGGTCAAGGTCTTCCTGCTGCTCTTCTTCTATGTCTGGATGCGGTGGACGTTGCCCCGCTACCGGTACGACCAGCTGATGGAGTTCGGGTGGAAGTGGCTCTTGCCCGCGGCGGTGCTCAATCTCCTGGCAACGGCCGCGATGATTCTCTGGTTGGAATAGGAACATGGAGACCGCTGCTTTTTACGCCTTCGCCGTCATCGCCGTCCTGGCGTCGCTGCTGGTCGTCGGGCAACGCAACCCGATGTACAGCGTGATGCTGCTGATCGTGTCGTTCGGCGCGCTCGCGGGCCTCTACGTGCTGCTTGATGCGCCGTTCACCGCGGTTACGCAGATCATCATCTATGCCGGTGCGATCATGGTGCTGTTCCTCTTCGTCGTGATGCTGCTGAACATCCCGCGCGAAGAGCCGCTCCCGACTGCAGTGGTCGGCATGATCGGTCCGGCAGGCATGCGGTTCGGGGCCGTGCTATCGATCCTGCTCGGCGCGGAAGTGGTGTGGGCCATCTCGCGCATCGCGTTTGGCGGCCCTGGCGATGTCCTGTCGAACGATTTCAATCCGGCCGACGCCGAAGCGGTGAGCTCGGTGGCCAATATCGGCCGCGCGCTCTTCACTGACCATGCGTTCGCCTTCGAGGTTACCTCGGTGCTGATCCTGGTTGCGATGGTGGGCGCGGTCGTTCTGGCGCGGAAGGAGCACTGAGCGATGGTGCCGCTGAGCTACTACCTTTTTCTGTCCGGCATCCTCTTCTCGATCGGCACGGCCGGTGTATTTTTGCGCCGCAACCTGATTACGGTCCTCCTGTCGATCGAAATCATGCTCAACGCCGTGAACCTGATGTTCGTGGCGGTGGGACGCGCGCAAGGGACCGTCGACGGCCAGATCATTACCTTCTTCGTGATGACCGTCGCAGCGGCGGAGGCGGCGGTGGGTCTGGCAATCGTGATCGCGCTCTTCCGGCATCGCGAGACTCTCAGCCCCGACGCCTTTACGTCGCTCAAGTGGTGACATGCTGCTGCTGATTCCGCTCCTGCCCTTCATGGGCTTCGTCGTGAACGCCTCCCTGGGGCGGCGGCTCTCGAAGTCCGTCTCCGGCGGCATTGCCTGCCTGGTGATGATCGCGGCCTTCCTCATCTCGGTGGTGTCGGCCTGGCCGCTCCTCGGGCATGGCGGCCACGCCGTCGAGCAGGTCGTGTTCACCTGGCTCTCGTCGGGGACTCTGCAGGTGCCGTTCGCGCTCAGGCTGGATCAGCTGTCGGCGCTGATGATCCTCGTCGTCACCGGCATCGGATCGCTCATCCACATCTACTCGACTGGCTACATGCACGAGGAGACCGACAGCGAGTACGCGCGCTATTTCTCGTACCTGAACCTGTTCGCGTCGTTCATGCTCGTACTCGTGCTCGGCGCCAACTTCCCGGTCATGTTCGTCGGATGGGAAGGCGTCGGCCTCTGCTCGTACCTGCTCATCGGCTTCTACTACACGAAGCAGTCGGCGTCGGACGCCGGCAAGAAGGCGTTTGTCGTCAACCGCATCGGCGACTTCGGGTTCATCCTCGGGATGCTCCTGATCTTCGTGACCTTCGACAGCCTGGACTTCCAGGCCGTGGCGGCGGCGGCGGCGCTGCGGGCGCCCGAGACGCTCGGCATGGGGGTGATGACGATCGCCACGCTCCTCTTGTTCGTCGGCGCCACTGGCAAGTCGGCGCAGCTGCCGCTGCATGTGTGGCTGCCGGACGCCATGGAGGGGCCAACGCCCGTCTCCGCCCTGATCCATGCGGCCACGATGGTCACCGCCGGCGTGTACATGATTGGCCGCAACGCCGTCCTCTTCTCGCACGCGCCGATGACGCTCGAGATCGTCGCCGGGATCGGCGTCGCGACCGCGCTCATGGCCGGAACGATCGGCCTCGTCCAGAACGATATCAAGCGCGTGCTGGCCTACTCGACGGTGTCGCAGCTCGGCTACATGTTCCTGGCGATGGGTATGGGCGCCTACGCCGCTGGTATCTTCCACCTCTATACGCATGCATTCTTCAAGGCGCTGCTGTTTCTCGGATCCGGCGCGGTCATCCACGCCCTGGCCGGCGAGCAGGACTTGCGGAACATGGGCGGCCTGAGGAAGTACCTGCCGATCACTTATTGGACATTCCTGATTGGCGCGCTGGCGATCGCCGGCGTTCCGTTTCTGTCGGGCTTCTTTTCAAAGGACGAAATTCTCTACAAGACATTTGTCGGGACGCAGTACCACCACGGCAGCACACTGCTCTGGGCGATTGGCGCGGTGACGTCGCTCCTGACGGCGATCTATATGTTCCGGCTCGTATACCTGACTTTCCATGGTGAGCGCCGGACGGCTTCCGCGGGACACGATGTGCACCACGGGCATGGCCATGCTGCGCACGCCAGCCATGGTCATGGCGTCCCCCACGAGGCGCCGACATCGATGGCGATGCCGCTCGTCGTCCTGGCGATCGGGTCGGTGCTGGCGGGATATGTAGGCTTTCCTCACGCGCTCGGCGGGCACAACCTGATCGAGGGCTTTCTGGAGCCCGCCTTCGAGGCGCATCAGACGGTCGGCGCGGCCGAGACACCGGCCGCTGCAGCGGGCGCTGAAGCCGAGGCCGTGGCGCTCACAGGTCAGGGCGAGGCGGCACACGAGGCCAGCGTTCCAGGCGACGTCGGCACCGAGCGAATGTTGATGGCGATTTCGACCGGCATCGCCGTAGCCGGTATCGGCATCGCGATGTTCTTCTGGCTGCGAAGACCTGCCGCCGCGGCGGCGCTCGAGCGGCAGTTCAGCGGCGTGCATCGGCTGCTCATGAACAAGTACCTACCTCGACGAAATCTACAACGCCGTCATCGTCCAGCCGATCAAGCAGGTGTCGGCTGGCGCGCTCTGGAAAGGCGTGGATGCCGGGCTGATCGACGGCACGGTCAACGGCGTCGGCACAGGCGTCGAGAGCTTCAGCACGTCACTCCGCCGATTGCAGACCGGTTCGGTGCGGACCTACGCCGCGTCGCTCTTCTGCGGCGCCGTGCTGATTCTGGGGTGGTACCTGTGGATCTGAGGTTCGGCGTCGCCGGGCGCCTTCTTCTCCGGTGCGGACCGTCGGCGCGCCCTGTGTTCGGTTCACGACTACAGACATGCTCTCGCTAATCGTCTTTCTTCCTCTCGTAGGCGCGATTGTGGCGCTTCTGGCCGGCGGCCGCGGCGACCGTCCCGAACGCGAGCCGCTGGTGCGTAACATCGCGCTGGCGACGTCGCTCCTGACGTTTGCTGCGACGCTCGTCCTGTGGTGGCGCTTCGATCCGACCAGCGCCGACTACCAGTTCGTCGAGACGCACGCCTGGATGCCGATGTTCGGGATTCAATATCTGATCGGTGTCGACGGGATCAGCCTGTTTCTGCTCGTGCTGACCGGCTTCCTGACGCCCCTGGCGCTGCTCTCCTCGTGGGACTCGGTGCACAAGAGCGTAAAGCTGTTTTCGTTCTTCGTGCTCGCGCTCGAGACGGCGATGCTCGGCGTCTTCGTTTCGATCGATCTCTTCCTCTTTTACATCTTCTGGGACGCGATGCTCATCCCGATGTACTTCCTGATCGGGATCTGGGGATACGAGCGGCGCATCTACGCGGCGATCAAGTTCATCCTCTACACCATGGCCGGCAGCGTGCTGATGCTCATCGCGATCATCGGCCTCGCCTGGGCGTACGCGGAGGCCAGCGGCACCGGGACGCCGAGCTTCAACCTGCTCGACCTCTACGGGCTGTCGCTCTCGGACCGGATGGAGAGCTGGTTCTTCCTGGCGTTCGCCGTCGCCTTTGCGATCAAAGTGCCGCTCTTTCCGTTCCACACCTGGCTGCCCGACGCGCACGTCGAGGCGCCCACGGCTGGGTCGGTCATCCTTGCCGGGGTGCTGCTGAAGATGGGCACCTACGGCTTGTTGCGCTTTGCGTTTCCGCTCTTTCCGGGCGCAGCCCTGGCAATGGCCCCGATCATCGCGTTGCTGGCCGTGATCGGCATCATCTATGGCGCCCTGGTGGCCATGGTGCAGCCGGACATGAAGAAGCTGGTGGCCTACTCGAGCGTCAGCCACCTCGGTTTCGTCGTCCTTGGGCTCTGCGCGATGAACCTGCAGGGTGTCCAGGGTTCGCTCTACCAGATGCTGAATCACGGCGTCAGCACCGGCGGGCTGTTCATGATCGTCGGCATGCTCTCGGACCGGCGCCACACGAGGCTCATCTCCGAGTTCGGCGGTCTCAAGTCGGTTACGCCTCGGCTCGTCGCCGCCTTCCTGATCGTGACGCTGTCGTCGATCGCGCTACCGGGGTTGAATGGGTTCGTCGGCGAATTCCTGATCCTCGTCGGCGCGTTTCGCTGGAGTCCGACCCTCGCCGCGCTGGCCGCGACCGGCGTCATCCTCTCGGCCGTTTATATGCTGTGGATGTTCCAGCGCGTGAACTATGGGCCGGTGACGAACGAGAAAAACCGCACCTTGCCCGACTTGACGCCGCGCGAATGGGCGCTCGTCGTCCCGACGATTGCGATGGCGATCCTAATGGGTGTTGTCCCGGGCATTTTCCTTCGACCGATGGAGCCGTCGGTCACGCGCCTGATCGAGCGGGTGACTGCCAATCAGCCCGTTCGCGTGCGCATTGACGATCGCCGCGCCTGCGCGCGAAGCGAATCAGACACGCTACAGCGCGACAGGCCGAGCCGAAACCATGAGCGACTACGCTGCCATCATCCCGATCGTCATCGTTGTCCTGGCCGGCTGCGCCGCGATGATTGCCGAGGCCTTCCGACAGAGAGGCGAGCGGATGCCGATCGCCGGATTCGGACTCATCGGGCTGGTCGGCGCAGCGGTCGCGTCGGTGGTGCTCTGGGGCAGCGACGCACAGAGCTTCGGCGTCGTCCGATCCGATAACTTCGCCCTCTTCATCAACCTCGTCCTCTGCGTCGTCGGGGTGTTGACGATGCTGTTCTCGGACGAGATTGTCGAGCGCGAGCAGCTGCCTCCTGGCGAGTATTACGCGCTGACGCTCTTTTCGATCAGCGGCATGATGCTGATGGCGGCGGCGACCGATCTGCTGGTGATTTTTCTGGCACTCGAGATCCTGTCGCTCTCGGTCTACGTCCTGACCGGCATCCGACGATCGAGTGCCGCGGGCGCGGAAGCCGCGTTCAAGTACTTTTTGCTCGGGGCGTTTTCGAGCGCGTTCTTTCTTTACGGCGTCGCCTTCGCCTTTGCATTGTCGGGTTCGACTCGACTCGACGAGCTCGGCGCCGTCCTCTCCTCGCAGGGGGCCGGGCAGCCGTCGATTATGTCGCTGCTGGCGGTAGGCCTTCTCGTCGTCGGCTTCGCCTTCAAGGTTTCTGCGGTGCCGTTCCACATGTGGACGCCCGACGCTTACGAAGGGGCGCCGACGATCGTGACCGCGTTCATGTCTACCGGGGTGAAAGCGGCGGCGTTTGCCGCCTTTGTTCGCGTGTTCCTGTCGCCGCTCGAGCCATTGCAGGATCAGTGGATTCCCGTTCTCGTGGTCATCGCCGCCGCGACGATGATTCTCGGTACCGTCGTCGGCGTCGTGCAGAGCAACATCAAGCGGATGTTGGCCTATTCGGGCATCGCGCACGCCGGCTACCTGCTCCTCGGCTTGATTTCGACGACGAACACAGGCAAGGCTGCGGTGCTCTTCTACCTGCTGGCCTATGCCGTGTCGAATCTCGGCGCGCTCGGAATCGTCGCGTTGCTCGGCACGGCCCAGCACGAGCACGACCAGCTCAGAGACTTCGCGGGGTTGTCCAAATCGCGGCCGGGGCTCGCCGCCCTGATGACGGTGTTCCTGCTGTCGCTGGGAGGGTTCCCGCCGATGGCAGGCTTCATCGGCAAGTGGTACATCTTCAGCGCTGCGGTCGAACGCGGCCACTACTGGCTCGCGATCATCGGCGTCCTGACGAGCGTCGTGTCGGTGTTCTTCTACCTGCGAATCGTCGTCATGATGTACATGACCGACGGCAGCGACATCGTGCGTCCTCGAGTGCCACTTCCGGCGGCCGCCGGCCTGGCACTCGCCACGCTGGCAGTGCTTTACCTTGGCGTGCTGCCAGCGAGAATCATCGCGCTGGCGCTCGATTCGATCTCGACGATTTTCTAGGCTCAGGGCTCAAGGCTCAAGGCTCAAGGCCCCGGTCAAGGCTCAGGCAAGATCTTCGAGTAAGTGTTCGAAGGTTTTGCTGGAGCCCTGAGCCTTGAGCCCTGAGCCCTGTACTTCAGCGCGCCTTGGCGTCGTGACGCGCGTGCGCCGCATGTGGCTCGATGGCTTGGGCTCCGGTCGCCGTCGAGGCGTCCCACACCTCCCGCAGCACGTAGGTGTCGCCATTTCTGGCGAAGATCACTTCATTCTGACGGGGTCCAGCGGCAGGACTGTCCTTCTCGGTGAGCATCAGCACAGTGGAATGACCGCAGCGGAGCTCCAGCACGGCCTGGTCGCCTTCGACGGGCGTGACCGTA
Source organism: uncultured Acidobacteriota bacterium (assembly GCA_963773005.1). Classification (GTDB taxonomy): domain Bacteria; phylum Acidobacteriota; class Vicinamibacteria; order Vicinamibacterales; family 2-12-FULL-66-21; genus DATBJJ01. Next base: position 269,690 of record CAVYZR010000001.1, on the reverse strand, counting down.
TAAGAGCCGGCCGGCATGGAGCGCTGGCCGACCATGAACGGAAATGTGGTCGTGAACTTCATCGTCGTCGTCAGTTGCGCGCTGGCCGTTCCGGCGCTGGCGATGACCAGACCGGCCGCGACTAGAGTGCTTCGAAACAGGATCTTCATGGCTGACCTCCCAGGTCATCCTTTGGTTGATGTCTTCGCGGCCGAGGACGACACCCGTATCGACTCGACGCTTTTCTCACCCGCCGATTCCTTGTAACGGACCGTGGCCTTGTGCCCGGCGAGCTTGCCCAAGTCGTCTGGCGAGATTGCGTGCGACGAGTCCTGCAAGTGGGCCGATGGGCCGACGGTGAAATGCTGCTCGCCCTTTGACGTCGACAGCGTCAAGGCCTGCCCGGTTGCGTCGAACTGCACGATCTTCCCCGTGGCGACGAGCGTCGTCGGCGTCTGCGACTTCGATTTGGCCGGCTTGGCCGCAGACGCGCTGGTGGCCTGGGGCGTGGACTGTGGCTTCGGCGCGGGGGACGCTGAGGCAGCTAGTGCCGAGGCGGCGAGCGACAGGCCGGCGAACGCGAGCGCCATGGGACGGATGACTGTTTGCATGTGCGAACCTCCTGAAGAAATGTCCAATCCTGGCAGGCGTATGATCAACGGGCGTGCCGCGTCTGCCGCCAGCCATGCAATTGGGCTAAACGCCGCGCTTCATGCCATTTACACCATGAGTGCTCGATTCAACGGACGAGACCGGAGCGGCATGGCCGCCCCAGCGCGGCGAAATTGATCCTCCCGCTGTCCCTGCGCGCACGTCTGCTGCTGCTCGTCGCGATCGTCGTGACCGCCGTCCTCACCTCCGCGACCTATCTCGAAGTGCGATCGTTCGAGCGGTCGGTCGGGCGTGAGCTGCGTGAAACGGCCGACCACGCCGCCCGTGCGGTCGTCGACGACCTGAAGTCGCGCGGGGTCGAGTTCGATCCCGCCGATGTCCGCGACATCCTCAGCGAGCTCATCGAAGCCAACCCCGCCTTGCGGTCACTGTCGATATTCGAGGCCGACCGGCAGACGGTCGAGGTCCTCGTCAGCACCTCATCGGAGGAGCGGGCAGAAGCGATCGAGCTCGCGCGCGACGCGATGTCGTCGGGAGCCGAGCGTTCCGACACCGACGCGCGGCGTGTGTCGGTGGCGGTCCCGCTCCTGCGCGCTGGCCGGTCGATTGCCGTGGTGGCGTCGGTCTCGATGGCTGGCGTCGAGCAGGCGCGAACGCGGGGCCGCGACGTGGCGATGCGGTTTGCCATGCCGACCGTGCTGCTCGTGACCTTGCTCATCGACGCGGTCACCCGGCGTGTCGTCCATCGGCCTATCGCCGAACTGCAGAAGACGATCCGGCACGTCTCCGACGGCGATCTCACCGCGCGCGCGACTATCCTCCGGCGCGACGAGCTCGGCATGGTAGCCGCAGGGCTCAACGAGATGCTCGGCCGGCTGGAGCAGGCGAGCGACTTGCTTCAGCAGCGCGTGCGGGAGGCGACCTCGGAAGTGCTCGTTCGCAACGCCGAGCTCGAAGAGAGTTATCAACGCGTGCTCGGCCTGCAGGAGGCTCTCGCGCGCGCCGAACGCATGGCCGCCGTCGGCGAGATGGCCGCCAGCGTCGCGCACCAGGTTGGTACGCCGTTGAACCTCGTCTCGGGCTACGTGCAGGTGATCCGGGAGGATCCGCAGACGCAAACGGGCGTGCGCCAGCGCCTCGAGATTGTCGAGGCCCAGTTGTCGCAGGTCACGCACGTCCTGCGGACCATGCTCGACGAGGCGCGGCAGCCGGCACCGAGGGTCACCACCAGCCTCGCCCCGATCGTCGATCGCGCGTGCACGATCGCCCGGCCGCGCCTGGTTCGCTCGGGCGTGCATCTCGACGTTCGGCTGGACGAATCGCTGCCCGACGTCGATGCCAACGCGCCGCAGCTCGAGCTCGCCCTCTTGAACCTCATCACCAACGCCGTCGATGCCATGCCCGAGGGCGGTACGCTCTCAATCCACGGTGCTGCCACGGAGAAGGGCATCCGGCTCGAGGTGGCCGACTCCGGTCCCGGAATCCCGGCCGATCTGCTGCCGCACCTCTTCGAACCCTGGGTGACGACCAAGCCGGTCGGGCGCGGGACGGGTCTGGGGCTCTCCATCGTGCGGGAGGTGCTGTCGGCTCTGGGAGGCGAGATTCACGCCGCGAACCGTGACGGCGGAGGAGCGGTCTTCACCATCGACTTACCGCCGAGCGCGGCGAGGCCGGCGTCGTCGGGTCCGGCCGGGCACTGATCGGTTCATCATGCATACCATTCTGGTCGTCGATGACGATCGCGAAACCTGCCGCTTCATCACCGAGCTCATCGCCGCGGAGAGCCGTCGTATCGTCTCCGAGCAGGACCCTGCAAGCGCCCTTCGCGTGCTGCGTCAGGAACGCGTCGATCTGATGGTGTCCGACATCAACCTCAATGCCTCCCAGTCGGGTCTCGATTTGCTGCGCGCGTTCAAGGTCGAGAACCCCGACGGCCACGTACTGCTGATCAGCGGCTTCGGTACGCTCGAGACGGCGATCGAAGCCGTGCGCGCCGGCGCGTTCGACTACATCAGCAAGCCCTTCAACATCGCCGAGGTCAAGGCCATGGTGGACCGGGCGCTGGCCCACGTCGATCGGGCGGAGTCGGTCGTGGCCCCACATCATGCGGTCAAGGCGCCCGGCCTCATCGGACGGACGTCGGGCATGCTCGCGGTCTACAAGCAGATTGCCTACGCCGCCGATTCAGCGGCCCCCGTGCTCATCCTCGGCGAAAGCGGTACGGGCAAGGAGTTGGTGGCTCGCGCGATTCACGGCAACGGCCCGCGCGCGTCGCGCCCGTTTGTCGCCATCAATTGCGGCGCGATTCCCGAGACGCTTCTCGAATCCGAGCTCTTCGGTCACGCGCGGGGCGCGTTCACCGGCGCCGTCACGGATAGGAAAGGCATCATCGAGCAGGCGAGCGGTGGGACAGTCCTCCTCGACGAGATTGGCGAGACGTCGCTGGCCCTGCAGGTGCGGCTGCTCCGTACCATCGAGGAGGGTGAGGTTCGCCCGGTGGGCGCCGGTCGGACCGTGAAAGTGGACGCTCGCGTCATTTCGGCGACCAATCGCGACCTCGAGAAAGAAGTCGCTGCGCAGCGCTTTCGACAGGACTTGTACTACCGGCTGAGCGTCATCGTGATCACGGTCCCGCCTCTCAGAGAGCGTCGGTCGGATATTCCGCTCCTCGTCGCGCAGTTCCTTCAGAACGCCTCTGCGCGCGCAGGTCGTGCGGTCGAGCTCGCGCCGGAGGCGCTCGATGCGCTCACGGGCTACGACTGGGCAGGCAACGTGCGCGAGCTCGAGAACACCATCGAGCGGCTGGTGCTCTTCAGCCGCGGCTCATCGATTCACGCCTCGGATTTGCCGCCGGCGATCAGTGCCGTCGGCGCCAGTACACAGTTGCACCAGCACATGTTCGCGGACCTGCCGTCGCTCGACGAGCTCGAGCGCCGATATCTGCTCCACGTCCTGCACGCCGTTGCCGGCAACCGCACCCGGGCGGCCGAGGTGATGGGCATCGATCGGCGCACGCTCTATCGGATGGCGATACGGTTTGGGCTGAATCTGCCGCAGGCCGGGGAGGAAGAGGACAGTCGATAGTCGGCAGTCGATAGTCGTCAGTCCGAGTCTCAGTCCGAGTCTTCAGTCCCAATCTTCAGTCCGGGTCGATTCCGTCATGGAAACAAGCTGGACGCAGCCGCGATGACGAGCGCCGCGAGCTCGTCGTCCCGTTCGGGCGGGACAGTGCGCAGGTCGAGCAGGACGCGTTCGTTCTCGATTCTCGCGATGACTGGAGGGCGCTGTGCTCGCAGCGCGGATTCGAGGCGGGTGGCGGGAAGCGCAATTGCCACGAGGTGTGTCGGCAGCGTGGTTCCGGGTGCGCTGCCGCCACCGATGGTCGAAGACCCCTTGATGACGTCCGCGCGGATGCCAGCGGCGGCGATCCGGGCCGACAGTGCATCCGCGCGACGGCGAATCGCGTCCGCCGACAGCGCGATCATGTGGACGACCGGAATCGAGTCGGTCGCGCGGCCGGCGGCGTACTCCTCGAGCGTGGCCTCGAGCGCCGCGTAGGTCATCTTGTCCGCCCTGACTGCGCGCATCAGCGGGTGCAGACGGACCTGGCCGATGACCCCCGCGGTGCCCACGATCACCCCCGCCTGCGGTCCGCCGAGCAGTTTGTCGCCGCTGAACATCACGAGGCTCACGCCGGCGGCGACGCTGTCGGCGACCGACGGCTCATTCCGGAGGGCCTCGAGCCCGGCCGGGACGCCCAGGAATCCACTCCCGAGATCCTCGACCACCGGAAGGTTGAAGCGCTTCGCGAGGGCGGTCAGTTCGGCGAGAGATGGACGCTCCGTGAATCCTGCGATGGTGAAGTTGGATGGGTGCACGCGGAGTAGCAGCGCCGTTCGATCGGAGATCGCCGCGGCGTAGTCGGAGACCCGCGTCCGATTGGTCGTGCCGACCTCACGCAAGATGGCTCCCGACTGCCGCATGACGTCCGGTACTCGGAACCCACCACCGATCTCGACGAGCTCGCCTCGGGAGATGATCACCTCGCGTCCTGCACCGAGGGCAGCCAGCGAGACGAGCGTCGCCGCTGCATTGTTGTTGACGATAATTGCTGCCTCGGCGCCGGTCAGCCGACAAATCAGCCGCTCGGCGTGCGTGTCACGCCGCCCACGGCTGCCCTTGGCCAGGTCGTATTCAAGGTTCGTATAGCCAGACGCGAGGGCAGCGACTCGCGCCGTGGCGACCGCGGCGAGCGGCGCCCGGCCGAGGTTTGTGTGGACGATGACGCCCGTGGCGTTGATGACGGCAACGAGCGAGGGGGCGTGGTCGGCGTCGAGGCGGGCGCGGATCGCGGCCTCCATGGTCTCCATCACCACATCGAGACCGTCCGAATCGGCCAGCCGCGCGCGGATGACCGACGCCTCGGCGCGAAGCGCGTCGACGACTGCTGCGCGTCCGTAGGTCGCTTCCAGCTCCCGCATGGCCTGGCGCTGGCGCAGCTGCTCGATCGAAGGAATGCTCCGGCGGGACATCGCGGTGATTGAATCACGAACCGGCAAACGCGGGAAAGGTTGGCTTGCCAGCCGACGCTCTCGCCAGAATCCGGATAGGCCTCCTTCGCTCGCTTACACGAGCTGCGGAGGGCAAACCGTCCCGTGAATCGAGAGCGAAGGTTGGATTGAAGCCTTGTAGAATAGAGGCGCTCATGAAACCGGCCGAATCCGGCACGCCCGCGAACGACAGCGCTTCTCCGGCGGTGGAGGTACCCGACTATCGGCCGCTCGAACGGTTCTGGCCGTATCTCGATCTGCCGGAACAGCCGACCGACGAGGAGCTGGCGAACCTGGATCCGGCGCTGTCGGAAGCGCTCTTCGGGACGCCGCGGCGGCCGTTTTCCGTGACGCTCCAGTTTCCGGTGTTCGAAGGGCCCGACTATGCGCGCGCGCTCGAACTGGCGCGGGGCTCGGCCGAGGACCCGAGAGATCGGGGAAGGCCCTGCTCGCCGCCATCGCGCGCGCTTCTATCCACCCGATGCGCTGCGCCTGAGAACCCTGTTCGAGATCGTCGGACGCCTGGACGCCTGCGACGTCCTCATCGACGATCGGCCGTTGCCGTATGCCAGAGAACTCTGGCTGCCGCTGATGTGGTTCCTGATCTCCTGACGCAAGTGGTCGACCCCCGATAGCATCCGCATGGCCGAACAGACAGACATCCAGAAAGACCTTCAGCTCCTGGCCGCCGATCTGAAGCGCCTCGAAGGCGAGTACAACATGTTTTTTTCGGGCCGGCTGCCGCGTCCGCCGTGGGAAACGCGCGGGCGGGTCGAAGCGATGGTCAAACGCTACGATCGCGGCGTGAGCATGGGCACCGGCGATCGCTTCCGCTTCGAGATGCTGCAGTCGCGTTTCCAGTCGCTCGTCGAGCTGTGGGATCGCGGGATCCGTTCGCGTGAAGAAGGGCGTGCCGGCCCGTTCGCGCAGCCGCTGCCGAAGGCCGTGCCGAAGGCGGCCAAGCCGGCCGGCGGCAAAGTCGTCAGCGTTACGGCTTTTACCGATCCGGTGCGCGAGATGGACAAGCTTCACTCGCTCTACGATTCGCTGATGGATGCGCGGCGGCAACACGGCGAGGACGTCGTGCCGTTCCACAAGTTCGCGGCGCTCGTGAAGAATCAGGTCTCGAAGCTGCGCGACCAGGGGACACCGGAGGTCGCGTTCCGCGTCGCGGTCAAGGACGGGAAAGTCGCGTTCACGGTACGGCCGATGAAAGAAGCAAAAGATTCGAAAGAGTCGAAGGAGTGATGGCGGGGGAACTGGAGACCGGAACGCCTTGCGGCATTCCGGTCTCGTGCGGGAATTTAGCTGGGCTTCGTTACGTTGCCAGCCTGCTGGCCCTTGGGGCCATCGACGATCTCGAACTCGACCGCCTGACCTTCCTCGAGCGTCCGGAAGCCATTGCCTTGGACGGCCGAGAAGTGGACGAATACATCCGCCCCGCCTTCGCGTTCAATGAAACCGTAACCCTTCGCGTTGTTGAACCACTTGACCTTACCTGTGATACGCATCGTCCATTTCCTGCCTTGCGAAGCCGCGGCGCATGGCGCCGCATACCCATCCCCGGCCCCTGCGCATGTTTGACATGGCAGTGGCCGTGGACACAAAAAAAGACCGCGAGTGCGCGGCCTCGACTTACGATAGCTGGCCTCCCAGCCAGCAGATATGGTAAGGGGATTTGCCTGTAAATGTCAAGTAAATCGACAAGTATGCGAGCAATTTTGAGTGTTTCGGACAAGACCGGACTCCTTGAGCTTGGCCGGGGCCTGGCCGCCCTCGGGGTCGAACTGGTCTCGACCGGTGGCACCGCGACGGCCCTGGCGGCTGCCGGCCTCGCGGTCGTAGGCGTCTCCGACGTGACTGGCTTTCCCGAGATGATGGACGGGCGGGTCAAGACCCTGCACCCGGCCATCCACGCCGGCATCCTGGCGCGCCGGTCCCGCCCGGACGACCTCGAGGCGATCGGCCGCCACGGCATTACACCGGTCGACCTCGTTGTGGTGAACCTTTACCCCTTTGCGAAAGCCGCTCAGAACCCCGACACGCCATTCGATGCGCTCGTGGAAGAGATCGACATCGGCGGTCCGAGCCTCGTGAGGGCAGCGGCCAAGAATTTCCGCGACGTGCTTGTCGTCGTCGATCCAGCGGACTATTCGCAGGTCCTTGCCCAGTTGGGGCGCAGCGGCGGCCCGGAGCTCGAGTTCCGGTTTCGCTTGATGCAGAAGGCTTTTGCGCATACCGGCGTTTACGATTCGACTATCGCCGCCGCGCTCAAGCGAGTGGAGGTGGCCGAAGGCTCGATGACGCGGTCCGCGCTTCCGACGTTGCATCCGGCGCCGAAGGACTTGCGATACGGCGAGAATCCTCATCAGAAGGCGCAGTGGATGCCCAACGCGTCGCCGTCCCTGCCTGCCTGGGAGATTCATCAGGGGAAGGAGCTGTCGTACACCAACCTTCTCGACCTTGACGCCGCGCTGCGAATTGCGCTCGAGTTCCCCGAGCCGGTTGGCGTCGTCATCAAGCACACCAATCCGTGCGGGGTGGCCTTGGGGGCGACGATTGCAGAGGCGTACGTCCGAGCGCGCGAGGCCGATCCCCTGTCGGCGTTTGGCGGCATCGTCGGCCTCAACCGCGCGCTCGACGGCGAGACCGCGCGTGCGTTGACATCCACCTTCATCGAGGCCGTGATCGCGCCCGCCGTGGACGACGAAGCCAGGCCGATCCTGGCGACGAAAGCGAATCTCCGAGTGGCGACCGTGGATTTCGCCAAGCTGGCCGCCCTCGACAACGAGTTGGCACGGGATGCGCGGAGCTTCCTTGGCGGCACGCTGATGCAGGACCGCGATGTCGTGACGGAGGCGCACACGGCGTGGCCGCACGACGACTTCCCGACGGTCGTGACCAAGCGCGCGCCGACTCCGGACGAGTGGATGGCGCTTCGCTTCGCGTGGCGCGTCTGCGGTCACGTCAAGTCGAACGCTGTGATTTTCACTAGCGCTGACCGAACGCTGGCGGTGGGCGCGGGGCAGATGAGCCGCGTCGACGCGGTCAAGGTCGCAGTCATGAAAGCTGCCGCTGCGGCGCTGTTGGGTTCAGTCGCTGCTTCCGACGCGTTCTTTCCATTCCGCGACGGTCTCGACGCCGTTGCCGATGCCGGCGCGACCGCGATCGTGCAGCCCGGCGGATCGGTCCGTGACGCCGAGGTTATCGCCGCCGCGGACGAGCGCGGCCTGGCGATGGTCTTTACGGGAAGGCGACACTTCAGGCACTAAGGCTGACTCATTCTGAATGCTGAATGCTGAATGCTGAAGTGAATGAAGAATGGTGAACTGGGAATTGACATGACGAATGAGGCAATGGCGAATTAGTGACCCTACTTCGTCCTTCACTTCAGCATTCAGAACTCAGCATTCAGCATTGGCTGTTGCTCCTTCTCGCCGTCTGTCCGTATTTCCTCGATCTCGGCGGTTCGTCCATCTGGGATGCGAACGAAGCGTTCTATGTCGAGACGCCGCGCGAAATGATGGAGCGCGGCGACTACGTCAATCCGATGTTCAACTACGAGCCGCGCGTCAACAAGCCCGTGTTGAGCTACTGGATCGTTGCTGGCTTCTATCACCTGTTTGGCGTATCGGTTGGCGTACAGCGCGTCCCGATCGCGCTTGGCGGGATGATGTTGATCGTGACGGCGTTCTTGCTCGCACGAGCGGCGGCGCCAGCGGGGCGAGAGGCGGCCGCGGCATGGTGGTCCGCGCTCGGGCTTGCCGTGTCGCCGCGTTTGCTGATGTTCGCCCGTCGCATCTTCATCGATATCTACATTTCGATGTTCATGGCGCTGACGCTGCTGTTGTTCGCGCTCTCGGAGCGGTATCCCACGAAACGCCGGTTGTATCTGATCCTCATGTATGTCTGCGTCGGGCTCGGTGTCCTGACCAAGGGCCCGATTGCGTTCCTGCTTCCGGGCCTGGTGTTTGCGATCTACCTGGTGGTCCACCGCGAGCTGGGGCGTGCCCGCGACATGCTGGTGCCGCTCGGAACGGTCATCGTTCTGGCGATCGTCGTGCCCTGGTACGCCGCCCTCTATCAGCAGTGGGGGTGGGGCCCGATCAAGTCCTTCGTCTTCGGTGAGAATCTCGCTCGCTATGTGGACGGCGTCGGGGTCAACGCCGACCGGCCGGTCTGGTGGTACCTCCCGGTCGTCTTCAGCGATTCGTTCCCATGGTCGTTCTTTCTCTTCCCCGCGGCCGCGCTCTGGATCCGCGAACGACGCCAGGCCCTGACGGCAATTGACGGGCCGAGTCGAATCCGGACGCTACTGTGGCTCTGGATTCTGGGGATCGTCGGATTCTTCTCGCTCTCGGCTGGTAAACAGGATCTGTACATCTACCCAATCGCCCCGGCGATTGTGGCGCTCGCCGCGGTGGTGATTGCAGGCGCTGCGGCATCACGGTCCGCTGACGCGCGTACAAAGCTCGTCACCGCCGTCGTCGGCGGCGTGCTGTTCGTGGCCGGAGCGGGGTTCCTCGTCCTGTTCAACAGCGAGCTCGCCGTGTATGTGCTGGCTGGCTCCCTGTTCGTCGGAGCCATTGCAATCTTTGGCGGGTCCGCTGCTATCGTGCTCGCGCTTCGCCAGCGCATGGGCGCTGCACTCGTCACGGTCGCGTGCGCGCTCATCGCGATCAACTGGATTTTCGTGCTGAAAGTGCTGCCAAGCTTCGAAGCATACAAGCCGGCGCCAGGGCTTGCCGCGATCCTCAAAGAGCGCGCCACGCCCGACGACATCATCGTCACCTACAACGTTGCGCTGCCAAGCCTCGTCTACTACCTCCGTCGACACATCGACGTGTTCTACGATCACGGCCCGGTCATCGAGCTGCTGCGCACCGGTCGCCCGCTGTTCCTGATGGCTTCCAGGGACGACTACGAGCGCGTGATCAAGCCAGCCGAATCTGCGCCGCTCTGCCGCGTGCGCTCGCAACCAACCTTCGACGTGAAGCTGAGAAACGTGCTGTCGCGCCAGCGGCTGCCGGAGATCATGCTGCTGACGAACAAGTGTGGGCCCTGAGACGTATTCTTTTCGGCGTTCGGCGTTCGGCGTTCGGCGTTCGGCGTTCGGCGTTCGTCGGCGTTCGGCGTTCGGCGTTCGGCGTTCGGTCGCGCAGAAGCCCGACCATGGACTGACGACAGGACGAACGACTGAGACTGCCGACTAACGACTGCCGACTGAAGCCTGTCTGAGTTCGTCTACAGTCACTGTCCCCGGCCCGAACTTGCCGACGACGATGCCGGCGGCGCGGTTGGCGAGGCGCGCGGCGTCGGCGAGCGAGGCACCGGCGGCGGCTGCAAGCGCCAGGGCGCTGATGACCGTATCTCCGGCGCCGGTCACGTCTGAAACCTCTCGGGCTTCGGCCGATAACTCGATTTCGACGTCCCGACCATCCTTGCCACCCGGTCCGAGCAACCACATCCCGTGCTCGCCGCGCGTAATCAGCACGGCGTCGCTCTTCGCGTGTTCCCGAAACCGGCGCGCCGCCTCCCGCGCATCAGCCGCTGATCGGATCCGCATGTGCGTCACCGCCTCGGCCTCGTGGTGATTGGGAGTAATCACCGTGGCGCCCGCATATCGATCGATATGCGGGACCTTGGGATCGACGAGCAGCGGAATTCGGTGGGCCCGCGCCGCGTCGGCCGCGGCCGACGCGACCTGCGAGGTAACGACACCCTTCAGGTAATCGGAGATGACGATTGCCTGCACCGACGCCGCCAGCTCGCCAATGCGCCTAACGACGGTCGCCTCGATCGAGGCATCGATTTCGCTGTCGCCCTCGTAATCGATTCGCGCCACCTGCTGGTTCCGGCTCGTCACGACGCGCAGCTTGCGGGTCGTGCAGCGTGAGGGATCGCTGATGATGCCCGCTGTGCCGATCGAACGTCCGGCGAGATCGGCGAGCAGCCGCGCGCCGTCGGGATCGCTGCCGACCACGCCGATGGCATCCACGCGTCCGCCAAGAGCCACGACGTTGTGGGCAACATTGGCCGCGCCACCGAGTCGCCAGGTCTCGTGGTCGAACCGCACGATCGGGACAGGCGCCTCAGGCGATATGCGATCGACGGTGCCAATCACGAATTGATCGACCATCAGGTCGCCGATCACGAGGATCGAACGTCCCCCGATGCGGTCGAGCAACTCGTGCAGTGTGGGAACGGCGGGCATTGTGATTAGGCTGCCCTCCGTTCGACGACGGGCGCCGGAACGCGTTCGGCGGCGTATGGCAGCGTCACAATCACCAGAAACAGCATCAGGAACTCGGAGTCGCCGAAATTGTATTCGAACATGCCTGCCGCCAGCATGGCGACGACGCAGGCGATGCCGCCCGCTGCGAGAGATGGCAGCGACGACGTCCGCCGCAGGCGGAAGAAATCGGCGAGTAGGGTCGCAACGAACCAGCACCAGATGACCAGCGCCGGAAGCCCCCGCTCCGCGGCGATCTGCAAAGGCACGTTGTGGAGATGCGAGTTGCGCTGACTGACGGCCGTGGGCTCGAGGTAACCCGGATAGACCTGAATCACCATGTCAGGACCGACGCCGGTGAGGGGATAGTCCTTGATGATCCTGAACCCGCTCTTGATCATCGCCAGCCGATCGCGGTTCGACTGCACCGTCGACGTACTCGTGGCGCTATCTCCGTAGGTGCTCTTGAGCGACAGCATCGAAGAGAACCGATCGGAGACGGAAGCAGGTGCGAAGGCGATGAGCAAGCCCATCACGACCAGCAGCAACGCGACCATCCGGAACACGGATCGGAGATCCCTGAGAAGAAACAGCGTACCGATACCGGCGCAGGCGCCGACCCAGGCGTTCCGGCTGAGGGTCAGTACCAGCGCGACGAGGACCGCCGGGAGGACGAGCGCCGCCCAGACCCGCTCCCGGCGCCGGAACATGACGCGCGCGACGGCGATGCACGCCACGAGCATGATGACTCCAGAGTAGGTCATGTAGTGCCCGAGGTTGCCCTGGACGCGCCTCGCGACGTTGTCGTAGTCCAGGATTCCATACTGCACGATCCCGTAGACGGCATTGAGCGCGCCGACGGTGATCACGAGGTCGACGACGGTCAGGCTGCGCTCTCCCCGAAACAGCCGATACGTCATCGGAACGATGGCAAAGAGGAGAAGTTGCTTGCAGTCAGCGAAGCTGACGACCTGGTTGGCCGAGAAGAGCGACGCGACGAGCGTTACACCGGCGTAGGCAGCGAGCGGCCAGAACATCCGCGGCACCTCAATGCGCTCGCGATTGATGATGACGACGGCGAGCCACAGAAGGGCTGAGAGTCCGAGCAGGATTCCCGAGGCGGCGATCGAGAATTGCGGCGCCGCGGCGAACCCCAGCATCGATACATAGGCGGCCCGTTCCAGGCCCGACATGCGGTCTGGCGGAACTTCGGCCGGAAGTCGAGCGGTGAAGTTCATGCGTGCGTCCTCACCTCGATGTGGGCCCGAGCGATCGCGCGCTCTGCGGCGGCGATGACCGCCTGGGGTTCGATTCGCGTGAGGCAGCGAAAGTCACCCGGCGCGCAACTCCGCTGATCGCAGGGACGGCAGGGCAACCCGTCCATCTCCACCGATTCGGTCGGGACGTCGGGATTCCGCCATGGCGCGGATCGCGCCGAGAGCGTCGGCCCGTAAATGCCGACAACCGGCGTCCTCGTGGTCGAGGCAATGTGCAAGGGGCCGCTGTCACCGCCGATGAAGAGGGCGCTCCGCTCGATCAACGCGCGCAACTCCACGAGATCGACGTCGCCAAATTCGAGCACCTGGTCGCCTCGCCCGGGCCCCAGCTCGAGCCGCGCGGCGCGGCCGATTCGATCGGCGGCAGCCCGATCCGAGGGGCCAGAACTGAGGATGATGCGCCGGCGTTCGTCGTTGAGCGCCAGCGCGCAGACGAGCGCGGCGAAGGCCGCCTCCGGCCATCGCCGAAACGGGTTGCCGGCGCTCACGTGAATCACGATGATCTCATGCCGTGTCTCAACTCCCGCCGCGCGCAGACGCGCGGCGAGCCGCGCATCGGTCTCGGCGTCGAGCACCATTTCTGCCGGATGGAGCGACGGGTCGGGTTCGGTGCCAGGCCATCCCGCGAGCGCCGTCAGCAGGGCCCATTGATTCAGGACCGAGTGTCGGGGCTGCAGCTCCCGGGGCCGGTGCACGGTTCGCGTGTATTGCCAGCTCCGCCCCTCGATGTCGTAGCCGATTCGCTCGGATGCGCCGGTGGTCCACGTCAGCCACGAGCTCCGAGGTCCGCCGTGGAGATCGACGACGATGTCGAAGCGCTCGGCCCGTAACCGCCGAGCCAGTCGCAAGTCGTCGCGCAGGCGTCTCCACCCTCGCGTGCGCGGCACGACAATGACGTCCGCGAGGTGCGGGTTGCCGGCCACGACCGGCGCCGCTTCGCGCTCCACAAGGTAAGTCAGGCGAGCTTCCGGGAACGTTCGCTTGAGGGCGCCGACGAGCGGCGTCGTGAAGACCACGTCACCGATGAGACGCAGGCGGATGAACAGTATCTTCACGGGTCTGCCGCGCGCCTCGGCTGCGGCTCGGGTCAGGGTTCGACGGTCGCTTCGTCCAGCAGCATGACCGGAATATCGTCCTTGATCGGATAGACGCGCTTGCACTCGCCGCACTTGAGCGCGGTGCCGTTCTTGACGAGCTCTACCTTCGTCTTGCAGTTGGGACAGGCCAGTATTTCGAGCAGTTCGGGATCGACGGGCATAGCCTCGACTCTTCGTGACCGTGGCAGGCGGTCGTTGCCTGCGGTTGCACTATACCAGAAGCCGTTTGCGTCACCGGGCCGGCTGACGTCATTATAGTCATGTAGATGCGGCCTTTAGTGCACGTCGTCTCGGTCTGGGTCTCGGTCTGGGTCTCGGTCTGGGTCTTGCTCTGGGCGTTGCTCGTGGCGACACTCGCTCCCGCGAGCGCAGCGCAGTCCGTTCAGACAACCCCCGAGCGCGACGACGCCGCGTATCAGTTCCTGCTGGCCCGGCACCTCGAGAGTATCGGGCGCGTCGAGGATGCGATCCAGGCCTACGAGCGAGCGATCTCTCTCGACTCGGGATCGGCCGAGCTGCGCGCCGAGCTCGCCGGGCTCTATGCCCGACAGGACAATGCCCTCGAGGCGGTTGCGAATGCCGAGGCTGCACTCGCGCGCGACCCCGCCAATCAGGAGGCGAACCGGATTCTCGGCACGGTCTACGCCGCCTATGCCGAGCGTCGCCTGGCGATGCGTAAGGGCGAGGATCCAGCCACCTATCCGGACCGCGCGATTACCGCCCTCGAAAAAGCCAGGGGCGACGGATTCGACATCGGACTCGACCTCGTTCTCGGCCGCTTGTACCTGCAAACGGGGGCCTTCGACAAAGCCGTACCGCTCCTCAGCCGGGTCGTCGAGCGTCAGCCTGGGCTGGTCGACGCCGCCATCCTCTTGGCCACGGCTCAGCAAGGCGCGGGTCAGTCGATGCAGGCCGTCGAGACTTTGGAACGGGCGCTTCAAGAGAACCCCGAATCGTTCAGGGCTCAGATGCGGCTGGCGGAGGTTTACGAGCACGACGAGCAGTGGAACGAAGCGGCCAACGCGCTGGCCCGGGCGCAGGACCTGAATCCGCGCGCGCCGATGATCGCCAGGCGCCGGGCGGTTGCGCTCCTGTCAGCCGGACGAGCGGCGGAGTCGCGCGACCTTCTGCTGGCAACGATTGCCTCGGGCCGGGCCGACGGCAAGGACCCGATTCTCCTGTACTTGCTCGCTGAGAGTCAGCGAGTGACCAAGGATCTCGATGCGGCGAAGGCCACGGCTGAAAAGCTCATCGCGGCCGACCCAGAGGACGTTCGCGGGCTTCACGTGCTGTCGCTCATCCTTCAGGACAAGGGTGATCTCAAGGGCGCCGAGAAGACGCTCAGGGACCTGATCGCGCGCGATCCTCTCGATGCCAACGCCCTCAATTCGCTCGGCTACATGTTTGCGGAACGTGGCGAGCGTCTCGATGAAGCGATCACGCTCGTGCAGCGCGCCCTCAAGATCGAGCCGGACAACCCTTCGTATCTCGACAGCCTGGGTTGGGCCTATTTCCAGCAGGGCCAGATCGATCTGGCCGACCCGCCGCTGACTGAAGCGGCCGAAAAACTGAAAGACAGTTCCGTCGTGCAGGATCACCTCGGCGACCTGCGATTCAAGCAGCGCCGATTTGCCGACGCCGCCGCGGCCTGGGAGCGGGCGCTCGGCGGGGACGGTCAATCAATCGATCGCGCAAAAATCGAGGGCAAGATTCGTGAGGCCCGAGGCCGAATTTGAAGCCGGATGTGAGTCGCGGGATCCGCCTGCTCCCTGCAGTCCTCTGCCTCGTCATTGCTTTTTGTGGGGCTTCCTGCGCGCCACGGATCGTCGCCCTCCCGTCCGGGGACGGCACGGAGTTTCCCGACTACGCGGCCGCCTACGAGCGCGCGACTGCTTCATGCTCGTCGGTGCGCAGCCTTGTGGCGATCCTGTCGATTTCCGGCAGCGCCTTCCGGCAGCGCCTGCGGGCCAAGCTCGACGCCGGCTTCGAGGCGCCCTCGCGCGTTCGACTCGAACTTCCCGCGCCTGGCAAACCGTTCTTCACGCTCGTGGCTGACGGCACGGCAGCCACGCTCCTTCTGCCGCGCGACGGGCGAGTCCTGAGGGATGCGCCACCCGCCGAGACGCTCGAAGCGCTCGCCGGCGTGTCCGTCGGTCCAGATGACTTGCGCACCATCGTCGCTGGCTGCGGCTTGACGATGGGGACGGTCACACGCGCGCGGATGTTCTCTGGCGGCTGGGCGGCAATTTATGCCGATCGGGCCACGATGTGGCTGCAGCAGATCGAAGGTGAATGGCGCCTGGCAGTGGCCACGCGCGCCACCACGACGAGTGCAGTGGGCCCTCTCGAGGTGCGATACAGCGATTTTGTCGCTGGCCGTCCGGCAACGATCCGCCTGCGCGCGCTCGCCGACTCCGCTCGCGGCGGGCAGTCTCAGGCAAACACCGACTTGACGATTCGACTGTCGCAGGTGGAGGTCAATCAGCCGATCGATCCTGCGGCGTTTGCCGTCGACATCCCGGCGGACGCGGTTCCGATCACGCTCGACGAGCTGCGACGGGCGGGGCCTCTTGGCCGGTAGCGCCTCCTTCAAACGCATGCGTGTGCTGGCGCGGGCGCACGCCAAGGTCAACCTCGATCTTCGGGTGCTTGGAACCAGGGCCGACGGGTATCACGAGCTGCGCACGGTCTTTCAGTCGATCGCGCTGCACGACACATTGCTCTGTATCGCGAGACCCGGTCCCTTCGCGCTGAAGTGCCGGAAGTCGGGCGTCCCGCTCGACGAATCGAATCTCGTCTGGCGGGCCGCGGCGGCATTGTGGACCGCTATTGGGCGTGCCGGCACGCCAACGGATCTGTCGATCTCTCTCCGGAAAGAGATACCGATGCAAGCCGGGCTGGGCGGCGGCAGCGCGGATGCCGCGGCAGCGCTGCTGGCCCTGTCGCGCGTATGGGGCGGGGTGCCGCTGCCGCTCCTACGGGACGTCGCCGGCACCATCGGTGCGGACGTGCCGTACTTTCTGTCGGGCGGGACGGCACTCGGGCTTGGGCGCGGAGAGGAAATCTATCCGCTCGTCGACTTGCCGACCCACTGGATCGTGATTGTGCAGCCGCCCTACGGCATTTCCACCGCCGAGGCGTACGCGTGGTACGACGAGGACCGTGCCGCGGGCCTGCGCGAGCCGCGCGAGCCGCAGATGTTGCCCGTGCCGTGGCCGACTCGAGCGGCTCAGATGATCAACGACCTCGAACCGCCCGTCGTCCGGCGGCACCCAGAGATCGGCGCGCTCAAAACGGTGTTGAGAGAAGCTGGTGCCGTGGCCGCTGCGATGTCGGGTAGCGGCTCCGCCGTCTTTGGGCTGTTTCGCACGCACGCCGCGGCGTCCCGAGCGCTCAAGCCCGTCTCGCGTTCCGGCGCCAGGGCGCGGTTGACCCGCACGTTGAGCCGCGCCGAGCACGAGCGCCGAGCCCGTCCGGTTGCCACTAAATCGCGTTCAGTATAAACTTACCCCTTTGCGGACAGGCTGCGGGACGCGCCTGAGGAACGGCGTGTCACGAGCGCCTGCCCAAGGCCCAGGCTGAAGCAGGCGAGCGCCATTGGCGGCGTCGGTCGCATGCAGCCAACTGGTGGAGTTCCCGTGGACGTCCGGCCGATGGGGCGTGGCCAAGCGGTAAGGCGCGGGACTTTGGATCCCGTATTCGGAGGTTCGAATCCTCCCGCCCCAACCAGTTCTGAGTCACGCGAGGCCGACGGTATGAGTCGCGGGCAGCTGAAACTGTTTTCGGGCAGCGCACACCGGGCGCTCGCCGCCGAGATTGGCGAGTTCCTCGGCGTCCAGCTGGGGCAGGCCAGGCTGCTGCGTTTTCCGGACACGGAAGTTTCGTTCCAGATCGACGAAAACATCCGCGGCACCGATGTCTTCGTCGTGCAGCCGACCTGTGCGCCGGTTGACGAGCACCTGGTTGAATTGTGCGTGATGATGGACGCGTTCCGGCGCTCGTCGGCGTCGCGGATCACGGCGGTCATCCCGTATTACGGCTACGCGCGACAGGATCGGAAGGACAAGCCGCGGGTGCCGATTTCGGCCAAACTGGTCGCGAATCTGTTGAGCGCCGCCGGCGCGAACCGCGTGCTGACGATGGATCTGCACAAGGCGCAGATCCAGGGCTTTTTCGATATTCCGGTCGATCACCTTTTCGCCGCGCCGGTGATCATCGAGTACTGCGCGAGGCTCGGGATGCCTGACCTCACGATCGTCTCGCCGGATGCCGGGGGCGCCGAGCGCGCCCGCGCCTACGCGAAGCGTCTTGATGCGGAACTCGCCATCATCGACAAACGCCGCAGCGACGATGGGACGGCAGAGGTGATGAACGTGATCGGTGACGTGGCCGGTCGGACCTGCATCATCCAGGACGACATCATCGACACTGCGGGGACGATCGTAAAGGCAGCGAACGCCCTCAAGGCGAATGGCGCCGAGCGGGTGATCGCGTGCGCCGTGCACGGCGTGCTTTCCGGGCCGGCCGTCGAGCGGCTGGAGTCGGCGCCGATCGAGCAGGTGGTGATCACGAATACGATCCCGCTGCACTCGGATCGCTCGCGCGGCTGCTCGAAGATCCGCCAGCTGTCGGTGGCGCGGCTACTGGGGCAGGCGATTCGGAGTATCAACGAGGAGACGTCGGTTTCAAGTCTGTTTGTATAGCTGCCAGCTGCCAGCTTCCGGCTTCCAGAATGGTCTGGGGTCGTTGGAAGGCTGAAAGCTGGAAGCGGGAAGCTGGAAGAATCTTATGGCCGCTGCAACACTGAAGTTCGAGAAGCGTGAGACCCGTGGCAAGAATGAGGCGCGCCGGCTGCGCGCGAGCGGACGCATCCCGGCCGTGCTTTACGGCGCCGAGAAAGGGAAGGCGTTCGAGATCGCCGTCGATCCCAAGGCGCTGCTGAAGATCCTGCACTCGGAATCAGGCGTCAACACGCTCATCGGTCTCGAGGGTGTGTCCGACGCCGGCCGCGACACGCGGGTGCTGGTCAAGGAATATCAGCTCGACCCGATCGACCATAAGCTGCTCCACGCCGACTTCTATCAGGTCGCGATGGACAAGATGCTGACGGTCACGGTCCCGGTCGTCCTCAAGGGCGAGGCCAAGGGCGTCAAGCAGCAGGGTGGCATCGTCGACTTCGTGAATCGCGAGGTCGAGATCGAAGTGCTGCCGGGTGACATTCCCGAGAACATCACCGTCGACGTCAGCGAGCTGATGCTGAATCAGGGCGTGCGGGTCAGGGACCTTTCCACCGAAGGCGTGAAGTGGACCGCGGTCAGCGACGCCGACATGATGATCGTGCACGTCGTGACGCTGAAAGTCGAGGAAGAGCCGCCGGCTGCCGACGCGGTCGCGGCGGTGCCAGGTGCGGCGCCCGCCGAGCCCGAGGTCATCAAGAAGGGCAAGGCGGACAAGGAGAAGGACGCGGAATAGGAACGATGAAGCTCGTCGTTGGACTGGGCAACCCGGGTCGGAAGTACGCGGGCACCCGGCACAACGTCGGCTTCGGCGTCGTCGATGTCCTGGCCGAGCGGCACGGGCTCCAGTGGGAGTCGGCGCCGGCCGAGGCGCTGATGGCCAAGTGGCGAAGCGCTGGAACACTCGTGGTCAAGCCGCTGACGTTCATGAACCTCAGCGGCCATGCGGTCGGCGACCTGCTGCGTTACTTCAAGGTCGAGATCGCCGACCTGCTGGTTATCGTCGACGAAGCGCAGCTCGAGTTGGGACGCCTCCGGACGCGAGGCAGCGGATCGGCCGGCGGGCACAACGGGCTGAAGTCGCTCATCGAGCAGCTCGGCACGGACCAGTTCCCGCGGATGCGGTTCGGCGTCGGTCGGGGTGATGGGCGACGGGCCCTGGCCGATCACGTGCTCGCGACGTTCGACCGCGACGAGCAGGCGGTCGTAGCCGAGGCGATTACGCGGGCGGCTGATGCCGCCGAAGTATTCGTCAACGAAGGCATCGCACCGATGATGAATCGGTTCAATCGGCGGGAAGACACAGAAGAAGACAGAAGTCAGAAGGAAGAAGACAGAAGCTAGAAGCTAGAAGACGAAGACCATTCGTTTTCTCCTTGCTGCAAGAGCAGCCATCAGTCCACAAGGAGAGTCAATGAGCGCAAGCAGACAGTACGAGCTCGTCTACCTCATCACACCCGATGCGTCGGACCAGGAGGTCGCCGATCTGCACACGCAGATTGAGCAGATCGTCCAGCGGTTTGCCAGCTCCAGTGCCGTCCTCGACAAGACCGAGAACTGGGGCCGGCGGAAGCTTGCCTACGAGATTGGGCATCACCGTGAAGCCACCTACGTCGTCGAGACGATCAGCAGCACGTCAGGCGACGTGATGAAGGAGATCGATCGCCGGCTGCGCGTGACCGATCAGGTCATTCGGCATCTGGTCGTGCGCGTCGACGAGGAGATTCGCGTGGCCGATCGGACGCGCGACGCGCGTAAGGCCAACCAGGCGCGGCGCCGGGTTGCGCGCGGGCTGCCGCCGGAGCCGGCACCGGGCGAGAAGCGCGGCGACCAGGACATGGATGACGATCGCGACGGCATGGAGGTGCAGCGATGAGCCCAGAACGAGGCGGAGGCGGCCGCGGCCGCGGCGGCGACAAAGACAAGGACAAGAACAAGGACGGCGCGCGCCGTGGCGGCGGATTCTTCCGGCGCCGGCGGGTGTGCAAGTTTTGCGCGGAGAAGATCGACTACATCAACTACAAGGACGTCCGGCTGCTGGCGCCTTTCCTGCCTGAGCGAGGCAAGATCCAGCCGCGCCGGATTTCCGGGACGTGCGCCCTGCACCAGCGCAAGCTCCAGACCGCGATCAAGCGCGCGCGGCAGCTGGCGCTCGTGCCGTACGTCACCGACTGATGATATCGAAGCTTCCAGCCTCCAGCCTCCAGCTTCCAGCAGGGCTTCGTTCTTGCGGGTAGCTGGGAGCTGGTAGCTGGCAGCGAGAGGACTAAACCATGGAAGTCATTCTCAGAGAACACATCGATAACCTCGGCCGGCGCGGCGAGGTCGTGAAAGTCGCGAACGGCTACGCGCGAAACTATCTGCTGCCGCGAAAAATGGCGCTCGTCGTCAACGAGGCGAACAAGAAGCAGATCGAACGCGAGCGAGAGGCGGCCGAAGCGCGCGAGCTCGAGGAGAAGTCCCAGGCCGAGGCCTTCGGGCAGCGCCTGTCGCAGACCGTAGTCGAGATCGCCCGGCGCGTCGGTGAGAACAACACGCTCTACGGCTCGGTCACCTCGGCCGACATCGCGCAGGCGCTGGCAGCGAAAGGTTTCGAGATCGAGAAGCGCAAGATTCATCTGCCGGAGCCGCTGAAAGCTCTGGGTGAGGTCACGGTACCTGTGAAGGTGCATCGCGACGTGACCTCACAGGTGAAGGTGACCATCGTCGCCGCGCAGCGCTGACGCGTTTCAACTCGAACGCATCGAATCGGGTGATCGACCGAGTGGTTGGTCGATCACCCGGCACGGCGAATCTGGTATTCTTGCGCCGACCCCTCAGATGCCAGACGTTGCCGCCGAGCGCACGCTTCCCCACAGTCTTGACGCCGAGAAGTCGGTGCTCGGCGCGATCCTGATCCACAACGAAGCCTTCAACCACGCCGCCGAGCTCATCGACGCGCGTGATTTCTTTCGTGACGCCCACCGCCGCATCTTCAACAGCATGGTGGCGCTCAGCGAGCGCAACGACCCAATCGATTTCGTTACGCTGAGAGAAGAGCTGTCCCGTACAGGGCAGCTCGACGAGGTCGGCGGCCCGGCGTACATCGCGTCATTGGCCGACGGCGTGCCGCGCTCGACCAACGTCGAGTATTACGCGCGGATCGTCAAAGAGAAGTCGACGCTCAGAAGCCTGATCCACTCGGCCAACAAAATCCTCACCGAGGCCTACGAAGCCGAACAGGAACCGGACTTGCTGCTCGACGAGGCAGAGCGTGCGATCTTTGCCATCGCCGAAGATCGCATCCGCGCCGGCTTCGTCCCGTTACGCGATCTCGTGCAGAGCAGCTTCGCAACCATCGAGAAGCTGCAGCAGCACAAGGGCCTGGTCACTGGTGTCCCGACCGGTTTTGTCGACCTCGATGAAATGACCTCCGGCCTCCAGCCGTCCGATCTCGTGCTGGTCGCGGCGCGGCCATCGATGGGGAAGACGAGCTTCGTGCTCAACGTCGGACTCCACGTCGGCACGTCGACCGACATGACGGTCGGCCTGTTCAGCCTCGAGATGTCGAAAGAGCAGCTGTTCATGCGCATGCTCACCGCCGAGGCCCGCATCGATGCGCACCGGTTCAGAAGCGGATTCCTGAGCGAAAAGGATTACGGCCGCCTGTCGCACGCGCTCGGAACGCTCGCCGAGGCGCGCGTCTTCATCGACGACACCGCATCGATTGGTGTCCTCGAGATGCGCGCGAAAGCGCGGCGGCTGAAGGCCGAGCACGGCCTCCACCTGCTGATCATCGATTACATCCAGCTGATGCAGGGGCGCGGCCGATTCGAGAGCCGCCAGGCCGAGCTCGCGTCGATTTCGCGCTCCCTCAAGGGGCTCGCGAAGGAACTGAACGTGCCGATCGTCGCGCTGTCGCAGCTCTCCCGGGCACCCGAGACGCGTTCTGATCACCGGCCGCAGCTCTCGGACCTGCGCGAGTCGGGCGCGCTCGAGCAGGACGCGGACGTCGTGATGTTCATCTACCGCTCCGACCAATACCGAGACGACGATGGCCAGCCCAACCAGGAAGCGCAGGGCGTGGCAGAGATCATCATCGGCAAGCAGCGCAACGGACCGACCGGCACCGCCAAGCTGGCGTTCATCAAAGAGTTTACGAGGTTCGAGAACCTGGCCCACGGATCGCCATGATCCGGCCGACCGTTGCCCGCGTCGATCTCGACGCGATCCGGAGCAACTGCCGAGCGATTGCCGCGTATCTCGCGTCCGCCGGCCGTTCGGCGCCCGGCCTCATCGCCGTCGTCAAGGCCAATGCCTACGGCCACGGCGCACCCCAAGTCGCGCGCGCGCTCGAGGATGCCGGCGCCGCCATGCTCGCCTGCGCGGATATCGAGGAGGCGGTCGTGTTGCGGCAGGCGGGGGTCCGGGCGCCGATCCTCGTGTTTGGCGCGCTCAGTGTCAGCAACCTCGATGGCGTGTTCGACCATGACCTGACGCCAACCATTTCCACGCCGGGCGCGGCGCGGGCGCTTCAGGCGGCGGCCGCGGCGCGTGGCGTCACCTTGCGCTGTCATCTCAAGATCGATACCGGGATGAACCGACTCGGGTTCCGGCACGACAACATCGATCGAACGCTTCCTGAAGTGGCCGGTAGTCCGAACCTCAGAGTCGATGCGGTCTATACGCACTTTGCGACCGCCGACGATCCCGACCACGCGCTCTTCGCCGAGCAGCGAACGCGCTTCGACGCGGTGCTCGCGCAGCTGCCTGGAATGGGCATCGATGGTCGCGTCCGTCACGCCGCCAACAGCGCCGCGCTCTTGCGCGACGAGCGCGTCTGGTACGACATGGTCCGCCCAGGACTCCTGCTCTACGGAGTCGTTCCGCCTCCGCTTGCGACGACGATTTCTTTGCGACCGGCGCTTTCCCTGCACAGCAGGATTGTCGCCGTGAAGGGCATTCGCCCCGGCGAAGGCGCAGGCTACGGTCTCAAGGCAACGGTCACCGAACCACGGACTTTCGCCGTCGTGCCGGCTGGCTATGCCGATGGGCTCGATCTTCGCCTGGCGGGCCGCGGATTCATGCTCGTGCGCGGCCGGCGGGCACCGATCGTCGGGTCCGTCTGCATGGACATGACGATGATCGACGTCACTGGCACCGACGTCGCGCCCGGCGACGAGGTCGTCATTGTCGGCCACCAGGGCGATGAGTCGATTGGCGTGCGGGAGATCGCGGCCTCAATCGGGACCATTCCGTATGAGCTGCTGTGCAGGGTGGGCAGCAGGATTCAGCGGGTGTATGAGTGACAGCTTCCCGCTGCCAGCTTCCGGCTGCCAGCTAAGAGCTTTCAGAACCTAGCCGAGGGACTTTGATCACGAAGTTCTTAGCTGGACGCTGGGAGCTGGAAGCGGGAAGCTACTCGATCACCTTCCAGTCTCCCGCCGCCAGCTCGCGCGCAGCGAACTGCCACACGACGACGCGCTTGCCGGCGAGTCGGTCCGGGCCGGCGCGCTGAAGTAACGCACGCGTCGCAAACGCTCCATCGTCGTTCTGAACGATGCGATCGAGCGGACGGCCGAGCGCATAGGACAGCTGCTCGGCGAGTCCCGCGGAGTCACCCCAACCCATCGACGCGAGTGAGTAGATGTTGGTGAAGCTGTCGCCGAGCAGAAGCACGTCGGCCGCCTGGTTGGACCGCCACGGACTGCCATCCTCGGCGACGGCGCGGCTGATGACCACTCGTTCGGGAGGGTAGAGCGTCTGACGGTCAGGCAAGTCGAGCATGACCGCGGTGTCGCCGGCGTTGGTGACCTCCTGTTCGACGATCCGCAGGCCTGGTGACGGCGCCTGTGGCAAAGCCACGTGTTGCCTCACGAACGCCGCCAGTCGCTCGGCGACGAGCTCCATGGCTTCGGGACGCCAGTGAGTGTCAGTCGCGAGGTACTGAGGCGACGATCGCCGAACGCTGACCAGGATGTCGGCAGGGTCGAACAGCAAGATCCCCTGGCTGCGGAGCCACGCGACGAGATCGGGATACGACGAATTCTGCAGGACATCCGGCTGGCCCGAAGCGCTGGCGAGGAGTCGTTCGGGATGTACGCCAGGTTTGACCGGCGTGGGCATGACGACGAGGATGATCCCCCGCGCGGCGAGCTGGCGATGGAAGGCGAGAATCGCCGGACGCGGGTCGGGTTGTGGAAGTTCCGTCCATTCGGAGGATGCGGCCCGTCGCCGACGAACCACGTCGGGTTCGAGAAAGCCTCTGTTCGTCAGATACTCGAGATCCGGTCTGTAGAACAACCAACGATCGCGCCCCAGATAGACGCGCTCGTTCCCCGCGCCGAGCCATTTGCTGAGGACCTGCTGCGCCGGTGGGCGCAGCGTTTGTCCGAGAACGGATTCGTCCTCGAGCGCATTCTCGAACCCCGATAGTCCCGCCATGGCGACGCGGTTCGCCGACAGTGCGCGCGTCCACAGGCTGGAGCCGCTGCTAACGGCAGCGGAAATGTGGTCCGGGATTTCCGTCAGTTTCGACCAAACCGTCGGAGCTCGATTCCCGGTCGCCCAGGGCACGACAATTTCGACGGCCGGCACGGCTACGATGCAGACTAAGAAAAACGCCGTAATGGCGCGAGCGACCGCCGGGCTCACAGTCGTGTGCCCGATCTCGATTTTCGCGATTTCCTCGCGGCCCGGCCCTCCCGACGGCAGTACTTGAGTATCAGACATCAGAAGATGAAGTAGATGAACGGGTTGTAGGCTTGCGTCGTCAAGGCAACGGCGGCGAGCACGAAGAGCGCGGCAATCACGAGCGCTTTGGCTGCCGTCAGCGTGCGGGTCCAATCCCACGTCTGCGGGCAGCCCCACGTGACGATGCCGGCAATCAGGAAGGTTCCCAGATAGTACGGCTGATAGACCACACCATCGAGGAGCATCGCGCCCGCGTGCGTGGCGCCCTGACCAGCCATGTCGCTCAGATAGCGCATTGCGGTCGGCAGGTCTGAGGCGCGGAAGAAAACCCAGCTGATGAGCACCAGAACAAACGTGAACCCGACGCGGAGCGGCGCAGACAAGCGGCTATAGGTGGCGGCCTTGCCGCGCATCCGCTCGAACGCCAGCAGCGCGCCATGCAGTCCTCCCCACACCAGGAAGTTCCACGAGGCACCGTGCCACAGTCCGCCAATCAGCATGACCACCAGGAGGTTGACGTAGGTGCGAGCTGGACCTTTGCGGTTCCCGCCGAGCGGCACGTACAAGTATTCGCGCAAGCAGGTCGAGAGCGAAATGTGCCAACGCCGCCAGAATTCGGTGATCGATTGCGACTTGTACGGCGAATCGAAGTTCTTGGCGAACACGAATCCCATCATCAGGCCGAGACCGATCGCCATGTCCGAGTAGCCGCTGAAATCGAAGTAGATCTGGAAGGCATAGGCGGTGACACCGTACCAGGCGTCGACCATGCTCAGGCTGCCCGATTCGAACGCGAGATCAGCAATCTTTCCGCAGGGGTTGGCGAGCAGGACCTTCTTGGTCATGCCGAGGCTGAAGAACGCCACGCCTCGCGTGAACTTCGTCACGGTGTGCGTCCGCGAACGAATCTGATCCGCGATGTCGGAGAAGCGGATGATCGGCCCGGCGACCAGTTGCGGGAACATCGACACGAACGCGGCGAAGTCGACGATGTTCCTGATCGCGCGCGCCTGTCCGCGGTACACGTCGATGACATAGCTCATCGACTCGAACGTGTAGAAGCTGATGCCCAGCGGCAGGGTCACCCGCAGGGCGGTGTCCAATTGAAGCTGGGGAAGGCCGATCCAGTCGACAAGGGTGTCGTAGTTCTCGACGCCGAAGTTGAAATACTTGAAGAAGCCGAGCAGCGACAGGCTGGTGGTCACCGAGATCGTCAGGATCAGTTTGGCGCGCCGGGAGCGCGGTCGATGAGGGTCGACGATGTACTCGCGACCGACCAGCACGCCTTCAGACTTTGCGATGAGCAACCCCGACGTGTAGTCGAGGAGCGTCGTGCCGAGGAGGAGCAGAAGAAACAGCGGGTTCGCCCAGCCGTAGAAAACGAAGCTGAACAAGGTGAGTACAAGGTTTCTTGCTCTCGTCGGAGCGACGTAGTACGCGAAGAGTGCGAGCGGAAGCAGGTAGAAGAGGAAGAGGTACGAGCTGAAGACCATTCGCGTCTGTCGCTACGGCCTGATCTCGTAGGTACAGCGGCAGGTCTGATGTGCCGATGTCAGTGATCAATCGTTCCCCTTCGAGCTCTGGATGAGCATCGTACCGCTCGACGGTCAGCCGCGTCGTGGCGCCGCGCGATCTGGTGGCTTCGGGCAGGACCTTGCCGTCGCGAATCGCCCACTGGGCGACATGAATGGTCTTTTGGGCGTACTGCCCCTCGACAAGCGAGACAACGTCGTACGCGTTGACAACGAGCGCGTGTCGATACGGCAGTATGGATGCCGGCGACGGAATCGGTCCGGCGTGCGCGAGCCGGATCTCGACCACGACGCGGCTCGGCGTGGCGCTCCCGGTTCGGGTCGCGCCTTGAGCCGGGGCGGTCGCGGCCGGGCCTACCGCGCCGGCCGGTCTGGCAGCGAAGGCGCTCTTGTCGCGATCGATCCAGACGTCAGGATAGGAATCACCGCCTGCGTTGTTCGTGACCTTTGTCCAGGCTTCGATCCGCGAGAAGTCCTCGCTGAATCGGCCAAGCCAGACTTCGCTCTGCGTGCCGCCGCTGCGCACCTGATTGGCGCCGCCCTGATTGTAGGGGCCGCTCAACGCGAGGAACCGCGGATGATTGGTCCACCTCGGGTGATAGACCTCGGGGTTCTGGAATCCGGGCGCCTGATTGAGCGCGACGGTCCACCGTTTCTTGGTGCGAACGTCGACGAGGGTCACGTTTCTGTGTGCGCCGTCGAAGTACCACGCGATCGGTCCGCGCGCGGTCGTCATCGCGGTCCAGCACCCATCGCCGATTGGCTCCCAGGATTTGTTGGGCAACTCGGCGATTCCCGCTTTTGGCCACGGAAAGAGACCGGCGGCAAAGCGTCCGTCCGCCGACAACTGAAACGTGTCGGCGCTCACTAGGGTCTTGTTCCAGACGAGTTCGGTCTTCGCCGGTTCGTTGATGGGGAAACGCGAGATGATCGGGAAGTCGTAGCTCTTGTCCTTGTTGCCGGTGCCGAGATAGACCCACGTCTGGCCGCCCGCCGGATCTTCCCAGACCGCCAGCGCAAAGCCTCGCCCGAGGCGGGTGAGCCCGGAGCCGTCCCAGCCGACGACGAACACCTCGGGGCCCCCGTCCTGCGGCCGGGTCGAGAACACGATGCGATCGCCGCGCGGCGTCAGCAGTGGTTTGACGTAGCTCTGTCGCTTTCCGAGAATCGCGCGCTCACCCTTGGCATCCTCGGTCGACAGGCCCATCAAGGTCAGCTGGTCGCCGGCGGCGAAGGGGTCGGTCCCGTCGCTCTGTACCCAAACCACCTTGGTGGCCGCGCCCGTGAACGCGCGCAGGCCGGTCGCGGGTGCTTCACCCGCACTGGCGGGCGAGTCCACCGCCTGCGACGCGTTCGAGCAAGCTGCGGCGGTCGCCATGGTCGCGATGACCGCCGCGAGCGTGACGAGCCAGAGTCGCGTAGACACCTTCATTGAACTCACTCTAGCGTACCGGTTCGCGGCATTTCGGCTGAGCCAGTCGGCTATGATGGGTTAGACGCGAGCTTCCAGCTTCCGGCTTCCGGCTTCCAGCACGAACTTTCAGAGTCGAGCCGACTGACGGTGTTCTGGAAGCTGGAAGCGGGGAGCTGGAAGCTGCCGATGAAACAGAAAACCGTGTTCGCTTGTCAGGAGTGCGGCGCGCAGTCGGCCAAGTGGCTCGGCCGCTGTCCCGAGTGCGGCGCCTGGAACTCGATGATCGAGGAGCGGCCGGTGCCCGCGGCCGTCGCGGCTGGCTCTGCGGACAAGCGCTACGCGCTGGCCGTGTCGGCGGGACCGCAACTCTACGCCGACATCGATACGGTCGTGGCCGAACGACTTTCGACCGGCATCGGCGAATTCGATCGTGTGCTGGGCGGTGGCGTCGTGCCAGGTTCGCTCGTTCTCATCGGCGGAGAGCCCGGCATCGGCAAGTCGACGCTGCTCCTCCAGGCTGCCGCGCATTTTGCGCGCGCAGTCGGTCCGGTGCTCTATTGTTCAGGCGAAGAGTCCGAGCACCAGATCAAGTCGCGCGGCGAGCGGCTCGGCGTCGAGCGCGCGCCGCTCTACATCCTCGCCGAGACCTGCCTCGAGCGGATCCTCGAGGAGATTGCCCGGCTCAAACCAGCCTTCGTCATCGTCGACTCCATCCAGACGGTGTTCTCCCTGAAATTCCAGTCAGCCCCGGGAAGCATCGGCCAGGTGCGGGAATCGGCGACGCAGCTGCTGTTCGCCGCCAAAGGTCAGAACATCCCGACGTTTCTGGTCGGCCACGTCACGAAAGACGGCAACCTCGCCGGCCCAAAGGCGCTCGAGCACATCGTCGATACGGTGCTCTACTTCGAGGGCGAGAAGCACCATGCCCACCGTGTCGTACGCGCGGTGAAGAACCGGTTCGGCGCCGTCAGCGAGCTGGGAGTCTTCGAGATGACCGGGAGTGGCCTCAAGCCAGTGCCGAATCCCTCTCAACTCTTCCTCGCCGAACGGGCCCTCAGCGCGCCGGGATCGGCGGTGCTGTGTTGCGTCGAAGGATTGCGTCCGCTCCTCGTCGAGGTCCAGGCGCTCGTCAGCACCAGCTCGTACGGCAACGCGCGGCGGATGGCCAGCGGCCTCGACCAGAATCGGCTCTCATTACTGCTAGCCGTGCTCGAGAAGCGCGCCGGCCTCAATCTCGTGGCTGAGGACGTGTTTATCAACGTCGCCGGGGGATTGACCGTGGATGAGCCTGCGGCGGACCTCGCGATTGTCGCGTCCGTCGCATCGAGCGTGCGTAACCGTCCGATACAAGCGTCGACGGCCGTGTTCGGGGAGGTCGGCCTGGGGGGTGAAATCCGGGGCACGAGCCAATCCTCGCTCCGGGTGCGCGAAGCCGCGCAGATGGGCTTCACCCGGTGCGTGGCCGCGGAGGGCAACGTCTCGCCAGCCGAGGTCCCGCCGGGGTGCGACCTGGTCGGGGTCAAGACCGTTTCCGAGGCGCTCGATCAATTGATCGATTGGTAGCCGGCGTCGGTATCATAGGGTGGAAGTCTTCATATCCGGCATTCATACATAGCGGAGTTGGCTCATGCCCTGGCACCTGATCGTTCGCGTTTTATTCGTGCTCGCCGTCACCTACGCGGCAGTCCTGGTTCGCCCGTTTACGGCGGACCTGAGGACCAACGCCATCGTCGGCGCGCTGCTTGGGCTGGTCATCATCGGCGTCGAAGCCCGGCTGCGCGAAGCCGAGGTGACCGACCTCCTTGGCGCCCTGATCGGCGGGGCGATTGGGCTCGGGCTCGCCAAAACGATCGGCGCGGCGCTCTTCTGGGCGGACGCCAGCGATGCGCGGGTCGCTTTCCTGCACAGCTTCACGCTGCTGGTCTTCCCGTACCTCGGCATCGTGATGGGCGCGCGGAAAGGCGAGTGGCTGCAGCCAGCCCGGCTCGTGTCGCTCTTCCGCGACGCGGGGCCGCAGAAACGCTATCGACTGCTCGACACGAGCGTCATCATCGACGGCCGGATCGCTGACGTGTGCGAGACCGGTTTCCTCGATGGGACCCTGGTCATCCCCCAGTTCGTGCTGAAGGAATTGCAGCTGGTTGCCGACTCCGCGGACTCGCTCAAACGCAACCGCGGCCGGCGCGGACTCGACATCCTCCAGAAAGTGCAGAAGATGTCCGGACTCGACGTCATGATTTCGGATATCGACTTCCCCGACGTCCGCGAAGTTGACCTCAAGCTGATTGAGCTGGCGCGAACGCTGCAGGGCAAGATCGTCACCAACGACTTCAATCTCAACAAGGTGGCGCAGCTCCGCGGCGTTCAGGTGCTCAACATCAACGAGCTTGCCAATGCGCTCAAGCCGGTCGTGCTGCCGGGGGAGTTCATGAAGGTCTTCATCCTCAAGGAAGGCAAGGAGTACAACCAGGGGGTGGCCTACCTCGACGACGGGACGATGGTCGTCGTCGACAACGCGCGGCGGATGATCAGCCGGAACATCGATATTGTCGTCACGAGCGTTCTGCAGACGACGGCCGGCAAGATGATCTTCGGGCGCTACATCGAAGGCCCTGGTGCCCAGCCGTCGATTGGGCAGATCGCGGTTCCAGCGGGCACACCAGCGCCGGGCGTCGTGTCGTCGAGCGGCGCTGGTCGCGCCCAGCCCAACGCGAAGTGATCCCGCCGTATCACTGGTGGCGAACGGTTTTCTTCCTGATCCCGTCGATCGCCGTATTCACGATCCTCCTCGGCACGATTTCGGTGCTGTCGTCGTTCGTCGACTCGAGCGGCGACTTCGGTCACCGGTGCGCGCGCGCATGGGCGTGGCTGGTGCTCAAGACGACGGGTGTCCACGTTTCGGTGCGAGGCGCCGAGCGGCTGGACCCGCGCCGCAGCTACGTGTTCGCGTCGAACCACCAGAGCATCTACGACATTCCGATCGTCTTCACGGCGCTGCCGGTCCAGCTGCGAATCGTCGCCAAGGCGTCGCTCGGTAATTTTCCGTTTCTCGGGTGGCACCTGCGGAGAACCGGCCATCTGCTGGTCGACCGCAAGAATCCGGGCGCCGGGGTCGTCAAGAAGATGGCCCGGCTGGTCAGCGGCGCGAAATCACTGATCGTCTTTCCCGAGGGGACGCGCAGCCTGGATGGCACTGTCGCGCGTTTCAAGGCCGGCATGTTCCTGGTCGCGATCGACGCGGGGCTGCCAGTGGTGCCGGTGAGCATTGCCGGCAGCCGCCACGTGATGCTCAAGGGCCGGCTGATGACCTGCCCTGGCCGCGTGACGCTCACCGTCCACGAGCCAATCCTGACGGCAGGCGTCGGCCGGCAAGGGGCGAGGGATCTTGCGGAGCGCGTCCGTGCAGTCGTCATACAGGACGTCGCCTAGAGGGGCAAACACCACGATCGGACTGATGAGCGACTTGTGAGAATAGCTTCTAGTGCCGGTGGCCGGGATATAATTATCGTTTGACCCTCCGGCAACCCCATCGCCCATGCATGTGACCGCGATCATCGCCGCGGGCGGAAGCGGACGAAGGCTCGGCGCGTCGGTCCCGAAGCAGTTGCTGGACGTCGGCGGCCGGACTCTCCTCGAGCGCAGTATCGACGCCTTCCGTTCGCATCCAGCGGTCGACGACGTGATCGTCGCCGTTCCGGCGGACATGCTGGCCGCGCCGCCGTCATGTCTCGCCTGGCTCGATGGCGCGCGCGACGTTCGTCTGGTCGCTGGCGGAGAACGCCGTCAGGACTCGGTTGCCAATGCGTTCGCGGCCGTGTCCGAGACGGTCGACATCGTCCTCATCCACGATGCGGCGCGGCCGTTCGTCACGAGCGACGTCATCTCGCGTGCGATCGAGGGCGCCGTCGCGCACGGCGCCGCGATCGCGGCGCTGCCGGTGAGCGACACCGTGAAACGGGTCATGCCGGCTGGTGGCAGCGTGATCGTCGAGACGCTGCCACGGGAGGAGATTTTCCTGGCGCAGACGCCGCAGGCATTCAGACGCGAAGTGCTGCAGTCGGCGATCGCCGCAGGACGATCGACGGAGGCCACTGACGAGGCGGTGCTGGCCGAGCGTGCCGGGTACCGCGTGCACGTCGTCATCGGCGATCCGGGAAACGGCAAGGTCACGACAGCCGCCGACCTCGCTGGCGCGCGCGCGCGTGTCGCACCGGCTGGCGGACGCGTTGGCGTGGGATACGACCTGCACCGTCTGGTCGAAGGGCGCCGGCTCGTCCTCGGGGGAGTTACCGTGCCCTGCGAGCGCGGCGCACTCGGGCATTCCGATGCCGACGTGATCTGTCATGCCGTGACGGACGCGATCCTCGGCGCCGCCAGGGCCGGCGACATCGGGCAGCACTATCCGGATACCGATCCGCGCTGGAAAGGCGCCTCGAGTATCGCGATCCTCGAGGAAGTCGCCGGTCTCATCCGCGGCCTCGGCCTTGCGGTGGCGAACGTCGATGTGGTCGTCATTCTAGAGCGGCCGAAGATTGGTCCCTACCGCGGCGAGATCGAGTCACGCCTCGCCGGCGCGATCGGCATCGACGTCAGCCGCGTGAGCGTGAAAGGGAAGACGAACGAGGGCGTGGACGCTGTTGGCCGTGGCGAGGCCATCGCCGCCCATGCCGTGGCTCTTCTGACCAGCGTCTGACGACTGACGACTTCGACTGATGACTGTGACTGACGACTGTCGACTGCGGACTGCCGACTGAAGTATGCGAGTACGATTCGCCCCCAGTCCGACCGGCCAGCTTCATGTTGGGAACGCTGGTACCGCCCTCTTCAACTGGCTGCTGGCGCATGGCAAGGACGGCACGTTTGTGCTGCGCGTCGAAGACACCGACGCCGAGCGCTCGACGCGTGAATCGGAGCAGAGCATCCTCGAAGATCTGCGCTGGCTGGGGCTCGAGTGGGACGAGGGCCCTGACGTCGGAGGTCCCCATGGACCATATCGCCAGTCCGAGCGGCTGCACCTGTACGCGTCATACGCCAATGAGCTCCTCGCGGGCAGTCACGCGTATTACTGCTTTTGCCTGCCGGACAAGCTCGACGCTGATCGCCAGGCCGATCTCGCGGCCGGCCAACCGCCGAAGTACCACGGCACCTGCCGTTCGATCTCGCGCGAAGAGGCCGAGTCGCGGATCGAGGCCGGCGAGCGGCCAGTTATCCGTTTTCGAGTGCCGGAGTCGGAAGAGGTCAGGTTTCAGGATCTGGTGCGCGGCGAGGTTGTCTTCAACACCAGCGTCATCGGCGATCCGGTGATCGTCCGCTCGGACAGCCGCCCTCAGTACAACTTCGCGGTTGTCGTCGACGATGCGTTGATGGAGGTGACGCACGTCATTCGCGGCGAAGATCACATCTCGAATACGCCGCGACAGATTCTGTTGTATCAGGCACTGGGCTTCACGCCGCCGGAGTTTGCTCATCTTTCGATGGTGCTCGGGCCGGACCACACGCCGCTGTCGAAACGGCACGGAGCGACCTCGGTCGCCGAGTTTCGCGCGCGGGGCTATTTGCCCGAGGCGCTGGTGAATTACCTGGCGCTCATCGGATGGTCGCCACGCACCGATGGCGGTAGCGGTGAGAACGATGTCGAGCTGCTGCCAGTCGACGAAATGGCCCGGCGGTTCGCGATCGAGGATGTCGGGCACAGCGCCGGAGTCTTCGATATCGAGAAGCTCGCGTGGATGAACCGCCACTACATGAAGGCGGCGGCGCCAGCGCGCCTTGCCGCCGAGTCGCTGCGCTACTTCACGGCCCGCGGATTTGTCACGCGGCGCAGCGACGAAGCGATGGAGTTTGTCTCGCTCATCCTGCCGATGGCGGTCGCCTCGGTCGACCGGCTGGAAGAGATTCCCGACCGCCTCAGGTTCCTCTTCGACTTCGATCCGGCTGCCGCTCTGGCGACGCGCGAGGTCGGCGAAGTGATCGAAACGGCCGGCGCGCGTGACGTGGTCCTGGCACTCGCCGACGAATTGCGTAACCTCGGGCGGCTCGATCGGGAGGCCTTTCGCGCGGCGGCCACGCGCGTCAAGCAGCGAACCGGCCAGAAGGGGCGCGCGCTGTTCCATCCGATTCGCGTCGCGTTGACGGGTGAGGCGGGAGGCCCCGAGCTCGATTTGGCGGTGCCGGCGATCGACCGGGGCGCGGAGTTGCCACGTTCGGCGGGCGTCGCCCTGATTCTCGGCTGCCGGGAGCGCGCCGACATGTTCGCGCGCGTGGTGAGCGGGTGATTGTCTACGGCGTGAATCCGGTGCTGGAAGCGCTGCGCGCCGGACGCGCGCGCCGGTTGCGTGTCGGGCCGCGCTCAGACCGCAGAATCGAGGAGGCGATCGCGCTGGCCCGCGCGCGCGGCGTGTCGGTCGAGCGAGTCGACAACGCATCGCTCGATCGCGCGGCGCGGGGCGGCGTGCATCAAGGGCTGGCGGCCGATGTCGAGGCGCCGGTGGAGTACGGGATCGAGGACCTTGTTGCCGCCGCCGCGCCCGATCCGCCGTTGCTCGTCGTCCTTGACGGCGTCGAGGACCCGTACAACGTCGGCGCCATCCTGCGCAGCCTCGATGCATGCGGTGGCCACGGTGCCGTCCGTCAGGCCCGCCATGCCGCAGCACTCGACGGCGTGGCCGCCAAGGCGTCGGCAGGCGCGGTCGCCACGACCCGGATTGCCACGGTCGTGAACATTGCGCGGGCGATTGACGAGCTGAAGGAAGCCGGCGTCTGGACGGTGGGGCTCGCCGCCGACGCGCCGGACAGTTACGACGCGATCGACCTGACCCTGCCGACGGCGATTGTGCTTGGCGCCGAGGGGAGCGGGCTGCGTCGGCTGGTCCGAGAGCGGTGCGACCGGCTGGCCTCGATTCCGATGCGCGGCCACGTCGACAGCCTGAATGTGTCTGTAGCGGCTGGGGTTATGCTGTTCGAGGCGGCGCGCCAGCGAGCCAGGAATGTTGGTGTATAATCTTTGGATTCCCCTTGCCGCTAACCCTCTTCAGGTCCATGAGCTTGCGCCCGTGGCACGCAGTGTGCTACAAATATCGTTTTGTCTGGGCTGGCGTAGCTCAGTCCGGTAGAGCAGCTGATTTGTAATCAGCCGGTCGGGGGTTCAAATCCCTTCGCCAGCTCCACGTTTCCTGCCGAAAGAGAGACCCGACACGAGCAACGACCGAGGCAGAAACGCGAGAGCAGGACGGCACGAATCGCGATCGGCGCACACCCTGACAACAGACTAAGAACGCGAGGAACGCGAGCACGTTAGCCCCGGCGCGTCCGCCGGTGGATATCGGCGAGGTAGCGAAGCGGTCAAACGCAACAGACTGTAAATCTGTCGCCCCAGCGGCTTCGAAGGTTCGAATCCTTCCCTCGCCACCAAGGCGATCAGAGCAATGCTGAGTGCTGAATGCTGAATGCTGAAGTAAAGGTTGAATCAGAGAAGAATGAGCAGTTCTGCATTCACTACAGCATTCAGCACTCAGCATTCAGCATTGCAAGGGTCAGCAAAGGCGGGAGTAACTCAGTGGTAGAGTCACAGCCTTCCAAGCTGTTGGTCGCGGGTTCGATCCCCGTCTCCCGCTCCAGCATTGACCGGGGGACGTTGTCCCCCGGACCCCCTTTCGTCGTCGCTCGCGGGGCCCCGACGCCCCGCTCTGTTCCGGCGTGGCGCGCCTCACGGCGCGCCTTGGGAAACGCGAAGGTTGAATGGCGAAGGTGGAGAAACGACCGGTGATTCGACGCAAGGTGGTGTGGGGGTCGTAACCGGGCCCGGCGCCTCAGTCAGGGACGCGAGAGCCCGAGGGGCGAAGCCCCTCGTCCCAAAAATGCCGGGCCGATGTAGCTCAGTTGGCAGAGCGCGTCCTTGGTAAGGACGAGGTCACCGGTTCAATCCCGGTCATCGGCTCCAACCTTCGCTCGCACGCGAGCTTCGGTTGGCGAGCCTGGGAGCGCTCCAGCGAAGGCGGACCGGGGTCAGATGCGAATTGGATTCAGATAGCGGCCGCGAAAGCGGACGGCACAACGTCGGTAGAGACGCAATCGAGGAACGGACAACGACATGGCAAAAGAGAAATTCGACCGATCCAAACCGCACGTCAACGTCGGCACCATTGGCCATATCGACCATGGCAAGACCACGCTGACTGCTGCACTGACCAAGGTGGCAGCCGACAAGGGCTGGGCGAAGTTCATCCCGTACGACGAGGTAGCCAAGGCCTCCGAGTCGCAGGGACGCCGCGACGCGACCAAGATTCTGACGATCGCGACCAGCCACGTCGAGTACAGCACGCCGAACCGTCACTACGCGCACGTCGACTGCCCGGGTCACGCCGATTACATCAAGAACATGATCACCGGCGCGGCTCAAATGGATGGCGGCATCCTTGTCGTGAGCGCGGTCGACGGCCCGATGCCGCAGACGCGCGAGCACGTCCTCCTGGCCCGTCAGGTCAACGTGCCGCACCTCGTCGTCGCGCTGAACAAGGTCGACGCGGTCGACGACCCCGAGCTGGTGGATCTGGTCGAGCTGGAAGTGCGTGAGCTGCTCAAGAGCTACGACTTCCCCGGCGACGATATTCCCGTGGTCCGCATCTCGGCGCTCAAGGCGCTGCAGGGCGATCCCGAGGGCGTTGCCGGCGTCACCAAGCTCATGGAAGCACTCGACACCGCGATCCCGCTGCCGCAGCGCGAGATCGACAAGCCGTTCCTGATGCCGATCGAAGACGTCTTCTCGATCTCGGGTCGTGGCACGGTCGTCACGGGCCGGATCGAGCGCGGGCGCGTCAAGGTCAGCGAGGAAGTCGAAATCGTCGGCTTCAAGCCAACCGAGAAGAAGATCGTGACGGGCGTCGAGATGTTCCGCAAGCTGCTCGACGAGGGCGTGGCCGGCGACAACGTCGGCGTGCTGCTCCGCGGCGTGGAAAAAGACGACGTCGAGCGCGGTCAGGTGCTGGCCAAGCCCGGCTCGATCAAGCCGCACACCAAGTTCAAGGGCGAGGTCTACATCCTGTCCAAGGACGAAGGCGGTCGCCACACGCCGTTCTTCAACGGCTACCGGCCGCAGTTCTACATCCGGACGACCGACGTCACCGGATCGCTGAAACTGCCGGAGGGTGTCGAGATGGTGATGCCGGGCGACAACACCAGCATCACCGCCGAGTTGCACGTGCCGGTCGCGCTCGAAAAGGGCGCGCGCTTCGCGATCCGCGAAGGCGGCCGCACCGTCGGCTCGGGCACGATTTCGGAAATCATCGAATAGAGGCCAGAGGCCTGGGACCAGAGGCCGGGAGATTTCCGGAGCCCTGGCCTCGGGCCTCCAGCCCCTGGCCTCTGCCAAGGATTACCGATGAGAGACATCATTTCGCTGGCGTGCGGAGAGTGTAAGCGCCGCAACTACAGCACGACGAAGAACAAGAAGAAAACCAGCGAGCGGCTGGAGTTCAGCAAGTTTTGCCGCTTCTGTCGGAAGCACACGCCGCACAAGGAGACGAAGTAGGAGTGAGCTTTCAGCTACCAGCCTCCAGCTGCCAGCCTTACAAGGTGGCCAGCTGTGAACTTCCGGCGGGAAGCCGGAAGCTGGAAGCTGGCAGCTTTCTTTAGGACAGTAGCTCAATTGGCAGAGCACCGGTCTCCAAAACCGGGGGTTGGGGGTTCGATTCCCTCCTGTCCTGCCAGATGGGCGTTCGGCGGTCGGCGCTCGGCGGTCGTGGGTGAGAAGGTTCAGCCGGAGTGGGAAGCCGCCGGGCTGCCCTCGACGAACGCCGAACGCCGAGCCCCGAACGCCGACAAGGATTAGAGAAACTGAGATGAAGACGGCAATGGCGGAGCACGAAGACTCAATCGGAGGTCGTGCCCGGGATGGCGTCGCGGGCTGGTGGGGCCGGGCACGGCGGTTTCTCGCCGAAGTCCGCAACGAAATGGCCCGGGTGACCTGGCCCACCCGACGCGAAGTCTATGCGACGACGCTCGTCGTGATCCTCACGTCGATCTTCTTCGGGCTGTATCTGGGGGTGGTCGACTTGCTCCTGGATCGGCTCATTCGGTGGGTCTACGCAACGTTCGGTGTGGCGTGACGAGCATGGCGAGCATGACCGACGATCAGACGAAGCAGTGGTACATCGTTCACACGTACTCCGGCTTCGAGAACAAGGTGAAGGAGTCGCTCGAGCAGCGCGTGCAGGCGTACGGTCTGCAGGCTGAGATCGGCGAGATCCTGATCCCGACCGAGCAGGTCGCCGAAATGCGTGGCGGCAAGAAGGTGGTCAGCTCGAAGCGGTTCTTCCCCGGCTACATCCTTGTCGAGATGCACATGTCCGACAACGCGTGGCACGTGGTCAAGAACACGCCGAAGGTGACCGGTTTTGTCGGCGCCGGCGCCAAGCCGACGCCGCTGTCCCGGGAAGAGGTCGACCAGATTCTCAATCAGGTTACTGAGGCAGCCGAAAAGCCGAAGCCGAAGTACACGTTCGAGAAGGGCGACCAGGTCCGCATCAACGAGGGTCCGTTCACGAGCTTCAACGGCATCGTCGACGAGGTCAATCTGGACCGGAACACGCTCAAGGTGATGGTGACGATCTTCGGCCGGTCGACGCCGGTCGAATTGGACTTTTTGCAAGTCGAAAAACTGTAGCGCCCGGCTGCCAGCTCCCAGCTTCCCGCCCGGAAGCGACTGAGCTGGAAGCGGGAAGCTGAAAGCAGGAAGCTGGAAGCAGGAAGCTGATGGCGAAGAAAGTACAGGCAATGGTGAAGCTCCAGATTGCGGCGGGGAAAGCGACCCCGGCGCCGCCGGTCGGGACCGCGCTCGGTCCGCACGGCCTCAACATCATGGACTTCTGCAAGAACTTCAACGCGAAGACCAGCAAGGACGAAGGGCTGATCATCCCGGTCGTCGTGACCGTCTACGCCGACCGCTCGTATTCGTTCATCACGAAGACGCCGCCGGCGTCGATCCTCCTGAAGCGCGCCGCGAACCTCGCCAAGGGATCCGCCGAACCGAACAAGAACAAGGTCGGCACGGTGACGAAGAAGCAGGTCGAGGACATCGCGAAGCTGAAGATGCCGGACCTGAATGCCGAGTCGCTCGAGGCGGCGTTCAAGACGGTCGCCGGCACGGCACGGTCGATGGGCATCGATGTGGTTGGATAGCTTCCAGCTGCCGGCTTCCAGCTTCCCGCATTGATGTTCGTGCTGGGCTGAAGTCGTAGTAAGACCAGGCGCTTGAATCAGCAGCGCCTGCGGCCCGAGCGAGGCGCGAAGCCGCCGAGCGAGAGCGAGTGGGGGTGGGGCCCCACGAGCGCTGAGAAAAGCAGACAGAGCCCCCGAAAGCAGTAAATCTGAGTGGGAGGCCAGGGAAACCGGCCGCTAGCACCACCGAGGTAGACCATGCGTAAGACAGGCAAGAAATTCGCTGCCGCGCGGCAGCAGGTTCCAGCGCGTCCACATACGATCGAGGATGCGGTTCCCCTGATGCAAAAAGTGAAATACGCGAAGTTCGACGAGACCGTCGAGCTCTCGCTTCGCCTGGGCGTCGATCCGAAGCACGCCGATCAGATGGTCCGCGGCACGGTCGTGCTGCCGCACGGCCTCGGCAAGAGCAAGCGCGTGCTGGCGATTGCCGGCAGCGACAAGCAGAAGGAAGCGCAGGACGCCGGCGCCGATTTCATCGGCGGCGAGGAGCTGGTCGACAAGATTCAAGGTGGCTGGACGGACTTCGATGCCGTCGTCGCCACCCCCGACATGATGCGCGCGGTCGGCAAGCTCGGAAAAGTGCTTGGGCCGCGGGGACTGATGCCCAACCCGAAGACCGGGACCGTGACTGTCGACATCGCGAAGGCGGTCAAGGAAATCAAGGCCGGCAAGGTCGAGTTTCGCGTCGACAAGACTGGTATCGTGCACGCGCCGATCGGCAAGATCTCGTTCGAAACGCAGAAGCTCATCGACAACGCTCACGCGCTCGTTGACAGCGTCGTCAAGGCCAAGCCGTCGGCCGCCAAGGGCAAATACCTCCGCAACGTGACGCTGTCCTCGACGATGGGCCCGGGGATCACGATCGATACCGCGCACGTGACCGACGTGGTGAAACACTAATGGCAGTCACTCGAGCATCCAAAGTCGAAGAGCTCCAGCAGCTCGAACAGTCGTTCAAGCGAACCGACAGCGCGATCGTTGTCGACTACAAGGGCCTGAAAGTTCCGGAGGTCACCGAGCTGCGGCGTCAGGTGCGCGGCGCGAAGGGACAGTACAAGGTCGTCAAGAACACGCTGGCCAGGCGCGCGCTCAAGGGCACCACATTCGAGTCGCTGACCGAGTTTTTCAGTGGGACGACCGCCGTCGCGTATAGCGGTGAGGATCCCGTCGCGCTCGCCAAGGTCCTGACGACGTTCGCCAAGACCGCGCCGGCGCTCCAGATCAAGGCGGCCGTGGTCCAGGGCCGCGCCATCAAGGCGGGCGAGGTCACGGATCTGGCGTCGCTTCCGGGCAAGCCGGAGCTCTACGCAAAGCTGCTCTTCCTGCTGCAGGCCCCGATGGTCCAGCTCGTGAGCGTGCTGAACGCCGCGCCACGGGATCTGCTGAGCGTGCTGGTGCAGGCGGAGAAGAAGAAGAGCAGCCCTGAGCCCGAGCGAGGCGCGGAGTCGCCGAGCGAGCGCTGAGAAATGCAGACAGTTTGACCGTACAGGCTTTCCGACATCATCAACCGGGTTACTAGGAGCATTCAGATGGCACTGACGCAGACGGACGTAGTCGAATACATCAAGGGCATTTCGGTGCTGGAGCTCTCGCAGCTCGTCAAGGAGCTGGAGAAGGAGCTCGGCGTCTCGGCGGCCGCGGCGATGCCGATGGCTGTGGCCGGCGGCGGCGGTGCGGCGGCGGGCGCGGCAGCGCCGGCCGAG
This sequence comes from uncultured Acidobacteriota bacterium, assembly GCA_963773005.1. Lineage (GTDB taxonomy): Bacteria > Acidobacteriota > Vicinamibacteria > Vicinamibacterales > 2-12-FULL-66-21 > DATBJJ01. The sequence continues at coordinate 228,669 of CAVYZR010000001.1, read as the reverse complement.
GAGAAGACCGAGTTCACGGCCGTGCTGACCGAAGTCGGCAGCAACAAGATCAACGTGATCAAGGTCGTCCGCGAGGTCACCAGCCTCGGACTCAAGGAAGCCAAGGATCTCGTCGAGGGCGCGCCCAAACCGATCAAGGAAGGCGTTCCCAAGGACGAGGCCGCGGCGATCAAGAAGAAGTTCGAGGACGTCGGCGCGAAGGTCGAGATCAAGTAGCGCGCGGCGTTGCCGCGTGTGTGTGACGGCGATCGGCGTTCGGCGTTTGGCGTTCGTGGAGCGCCACACCCACCGCCGGTTGCCGTACCCCGTTCGTCCTTGGAGTGCGATCGAGCGCCGGCCGCCGACCGCCGAATCCCGAGGTTTTGACCAGCATGTACAGCCTTCCCAAGAACATCTACCGCGAGCGCATCGACTTTTCGAAGATCAAGACGACCATTCCGATCCCGAACCTGATCGAGATCCAGAAGAAGTCGTACGAGCGGTTCCTGCAGATGAATCGGTTGCCCTCCGAGCGCGAGGATGCCGGGCTGCAGTCCGTGTTCAAGTCGGTCTTCCCGATCTCCGACTTCCGAGAGAACTCGTCGCTCGAGTTCATCGAATATTCGATCGGTAACTGGGAGTGCAAGTGCGGCCGGTTGGCCGGCCTGCACCACCTGCGCAAGCCGTGCGTGAACTGCGGCCACACGCTGGTCGCCGATCCTTACGGCGAGCACGAGGTGTTGTGCCCGCGCTGCGGCAAGCCGAACGACGCCCGCGGCGACGTCTGCGACATCTGCGGCAACACCGTCGGGTTGAAGCTCAAGTACGACGTCGACGAGTGTCAGGAGCGCGGCATGACCTACGCCGTGCCGCTCAAGGTCACGATCCGGCTGGTCGTCTGGAACAAGGACCCCGAGACCGGCGTCAAGACCATCCGCGACATCAAGGAGCAGGAAGTCTACTTCGGCGACATCCCGCTGATGACCGACAACGGGACGTTCATCATCAACGGCACCGAGCGCGTCATCGTGTCGCAGCTCCACCGTTCGCCGGGCGCGTTCTTCCACTCCGAAGACAAGACGCTCTACATCGCGCAGATCATTCCGTACCGCGGTTCGTGGGTCGAGTTCGAGTACGACACCAAGAACTTGCTCTACGTCCGCATCGACCGCAAGCGGAAGTTCCTGGCGACGGTCTTCCTGCGCGCGCTCGGGCTGCGCGGCGCCGACGAGATCATCCGCACGTTCTACTCGGTCGATCGCCTGCATCTCAAGGGCGGGACGATCCACTGGGCAGTCAACGACAGTCTGCAGGGGCTGCGCGTCGCCAAGGACGTGACATCGGGTTCCGACGTGCTGGTGCACGCCGGCAAGAAGATCACGTCGAACGGCCTGGCGGCGCTCAAGAAGGCGAATGTCGAGTGGGTCGAGATCGCCGACGCCGAGCTCGAAGGCGCGTTTGCGGCCGCCGACGTCGTCGATCCGTCGACCGGCGAGGTCATCCTCGAAGCGAACGAAGAGCTCACACCCCGCGTCGTCTCGATGGCGCAGGAGAAGAACGTCGACCGGCTCGAGATCTTCTTCCCGGAGCGGGACGAGATCGGTCCGGTGTTGTCGTCGACGCTGAAGAAGGACCCGATCCACACCCACGAAGAGGCGCTCATCGAGATCTACCGCCGTCTGCGTCCGGGTGATCCGCCGACCCTCGACAGCTCGCGGTCGCTCTTCGAGAACATGTTCTTCAACCCGCAGAAATACGACTTCTCGCGCGTCGGCCGGCTGAAGCTGAACACCAAGCTGAAGCTGAACACGCCGCTCGACGAGAAGATCCTGCATCCGCAGGACTTCTACGAGGTCATCAAATATCAGCTGAAGCTGCGGCGCAATCCCGCCAACGTCGACGACATCGATCACCTCGGCAACCGGCGCGTGCGCTCGGTTGGCGAGCTCCTCGAGAACCAGTTCCGCATCGGCCTGGTCAGAATGGAGCGCGCGATCAAGGAAAAGATGTCGGTCTACCAGGAAATGGCGACCGCCATGCCGCACGACCTGATCAACGCGAAGCCGGTGATGGCGGCGATTCGCGAGTTCTTCGGGTCGTCGCAGCTGTCGCAGTTCATGGATCAGACCAACCCGCTCTCCGAGGTCACGCACAAGCGTCGGCTCTCGGCGCTCGGGCCCGGCGGTCTGTCGCGCGAGCGCGCCGGCTTCGAAGTTCGCGACGTGCACCCGACGCACTACGGCCGCATCTGCCCGATTGAGACGCCGGAGGGGCCGAACATCGGCCTGATCTCGTCGCTGTCGTGCTACGCGCGCATCAACGAGTTCGGGTTCATCGAATCCCCGTACCGCAAGGTCAAGGACGGTCGCGTCATCGACTACGTGATGATCGTCAACGCCGGCGGCAATACGAAATACAAGGTCGGCGACATCGTCGAGGCCAACGACGTTGGCGCCGATCCGAAGGACGTCGACAACAAGGGCGGCCGGCGCCGTCGCGGTCTCGAGTACGAGCCCTACTCCTACTACCTCTCGGCGTGGGAAGAGGACCAGTACGTGATCGCGCAGGCCAACGCCGCGGTCGACGAGAAGGGCCGCTTCACGACCGACCGCGTCAACGCCCGCCAGGCCGGGAACTTCATCCTGACGCCGCGCGACAAGGTCGACTTCATCGACGTCTCACCGAAGCAGCTCGTCTCGGTCGCCGCCTCGCTGGTGCCGTTCCTCGAGAACGACGACGCCAACCGCGCGCTGATGGGGTCGAACATGCAGCGGCAGGCCGTCCCGCTCCTCCGCGCCCGGGCGCCGTTTGTCGGCACCGGCATGGAGTACATCACCGCGCGTGACTCGGGCGCCGTCGTCGTGGCGCGCCGCTCGGGCACCGTCGACTTCGTCGACAGCCAGCGCATCGTCGTGCGCGTGGAAGGGGAGACCGAGGCGACCTCGCGAGAGATGGGCGCCGACATCTACCCGATGACGAAGTTCAAGCGGTCGAACCAGAACACGTGCATCAACCAGAAGCCGATCGTCCGCGTCGGCCAGAAGGTCCACAAGGGACAGGTCCTCGGCGACGGGCCGTGCACGGAGCTCGGCGAGCTCGCGCTCGGACGGAACGTGCTCGTCGCGTTCATGCCGTGGCGCGGTTACAACTTCGAAGACGCGATTCTCGTCTCCGAGCGGATGGTCAAGGACGACTACTACACGTCCATCCACATCGAAGAGTTCGAGATCGAAGCGCGGGACACCAAGCTCGGGCCCGAGGAAATCACCCGGGACATCCCGAACGTCGGTGAAGGCTACCTGCGCGACCTCGACGAGAGCGGCATCATCCGCATCGGCGCGGCGGTCAAGCCGGGCGACATCCTGGTCGGCAAGGTGACGCCGAAGGGCGAGACGCAGCTGACGCCGGAAGAGAAGCTGCTGCGGGCGATCTTCGGCGAGAAGGCGGGCGACGTTCGCGACGCCTCGCTCATCTGCCCCCCGGGCATCGAAGGCATCATCGTCGGCGTGAAGATCTTCTCCCGCAAGGGCATCGAAAAAGATGACCGGGCGAAGGCGATCGAGCAGGAAGAGCTCGACATGATGGAGAAGAACCTGCAGGACGAGATCCGCATCCTCCACGATGAGGTGAAGAAGCGGGTCGTCGGCATGTTGCAGAGCCAGGAGCTGCGCGCCGATCTCTACGACGAGCACGGTCGCGAGCGCCTGCTTCGCAAGGGCACCGCGCTGACGCCGGAAGTGCTGCAGTCGCTCCCGTACGAGGCGATCGTGCGGCTGAAGATTGCGACCGATGATCCGCGGTTGGAAGAGGATCTCCGCGAGCTCGAGGAGCGCACCGAGCGGCAGGTCGAAGTCATCCGCAACCAGTTCGAGGAGAAGAAGGAGAAGGTTCGTCGCGGCGACGAGCTGCCTCCGGGCGTCATCAAGCTGGTCAAGGTCTACGTGGCGATGAAGCGCAAGCTGTCGGTCGGCGACAAGATGGCCGGCCGCCACGGCAACAAGGGCGTCATCGCGCGGATCCTGCCGGAAGAGGACATGCCGTATCTGCCAGACGGCACGCCGGTCGAGATCGTCCTCAACCCGCTCGGCGTTCCATCGCGGATGAACGTCGGTCAGATTCTCGAGACCCATCTCGGGTGGGCGGCCCATGCGCTGGGCCTCTACTTCGCGACGCCGGTCTTCGACGGCGCGACCGAGCAGGAGATCAAGAACTGGCTCGAGCAGGCGGGCTTGCCCAAGAGCGGCAAGACCAAGCTCTACGACGGCATGACCGGGCAGGAGTTCGAGCAGGACGTGACGGTCGGCTACATCTACATGCTGAAGCTGTCGCACCTGGTCGACGACAAGATCCACGCCCGCTCGATCGGACCGTACTCGCTCATCACGCAGCAGCCGCTCGGCGGCAAGGCGCAGTTCGGCGGCCAGCGGTTCGGAGAAATGGAAGTGTGGGCGCTCGAAGCCTATGGCGCCGCGCACATCCTCCAGGAACTGCTGACGGCGAAATCCGACGACGTCACCGGTCGCGCGAAGATTTACGAGGCGATCGTCAAGGGCGACGCGTCCTTCCAGCCCGGGCTGCCGGAATCGTTCAACGTCCTCATCCGCGAGTTGCAGGCCCTGTGCCTCGACGTCGAACTGATGAAGACGAAGAAGAAGCCGGTGCTCGAAGCGATCGAAGCCGGTGAAGGCGAACCGGTGCTGGCGGAGGGATAGAGCAGCTGCCAGTTTCCAGCTCCCAGCTTCCAGCGAAGCCGGGAATGGAGACTGGCGACGGTTTTTTGGCTGGAAGCTGTTAGCTGGAAGCTGGAAGCTAAATACATGAGACCATCATTCGAAACACGCGGGTCATTGACGTCTGACTTCGACGCCATCCGGATCAGCCTGGCGTCGCCAGAGAAGATCCTCTCGTGGTCGCACGGCGAGGTCACCAAGCCGGAGACCATCAACTACCGGACGTTCAAGCCGGAACGCGACGGCCTGTTCTGCGCCAAGATCTTCGGCCCGGTGACCGACTGGGAGTGCCTCTGCGGCAAGTACAAGCGCATGAAGCACCGCGGCGTGATCTGCGACAAGTGCGGCGTCGAGGTCACCCAGGCAAAGGTTCGGCGCGAGCGGCTGGGCCATATCACGCTGGCCACCCCGGTCAGCCACGTCTGGTTCTTCAAGGGGCTGCCGAGCCGGATCGGGCATCTGCTCGACATCTCGCTTCGCGACCTCGAACGCGTCCTCTATTTCGAGGCCTACGTCGTCATCGAGCCGGGCGATACCGACCTCAAGCAGAACCAGCTCCTCAACGAGGAGCAGTTTCGCAAGGCGCGTGAGGATTACGGCGTCAAGTTCCGCGCGCACATGGGCGCGGAAGCGATCAAGGAGCTCCTCAAGCGGGTCAACGTCGAGAAGCTCGCCGGCGAAATGCGCGAGAAGATGCGCGCGGAGAACTCGGCGCAGAAGAAGCTCAAGTACGCCAAGCGCTTGAAGGTCGTCGATTCGTTCCGGAAGTCGACCAACAAGCCCGAGTGGATGATCCTCGACGTGATTCCGGTCATCCCGCCGGAACTCCGTCCGCTCGTGCCGCTCGACGGCGGCCGGTTCGCGACCTCGGACCTCAACGATCTCTATCGCCGCGTCATCAACCGCAACAACCGGTTGAAGAAGCTGATCGAGCTCAAAGCGCCCGACGTCATCATCCGCAACGAAAAGCGGATGCTGCAGGAGGCGGTGGACGCGCTGTTCGACAACGGCCGGCGCGGCCGAGTCCTGCGCGGCGCCAACAACCGTCCGCTCAAGTCGCTGTCGGACACGCTCAAGGGCAAGCAGGGCCGCTTCCGCCAGAATCTGCTCGGCAAGCGCGTTGACTACTCGGGCCGTTCCGTCATCGTCGTCGGGCCGGAGCTGAAGCTGCACCAGTGCGGCCTGCCGAAGAAGATGGCGCTCGAGCTCTTCAAGCCATTCATCTACAACAAGCTCGAAGAGCGCGGTCTCGTCGCGACGATCAAGCAGGCCAAGGAGATGGTCGAGCAACAGCGTCCGGAAGTGTGGGATGTGCTCGAAGAGGTCATCCGCGAGCACCCGGTCCTGCTCAACCGCGCGCCGACGCTGCACCGGCTGGGCATCCAGGCCTTCGAGCCGGTGCTGGTCGAAGGCAAGGCCATCCGGATCCACCCGCTCGTCTGCACGGCGTTCAACGCCGACTTCGACGGCGACCAGATGGCCGTGCACATTCCGCTGGCGCCGGAAGCGCAAATCGAGGCATCGGTGCTGATGATGTCCTCGAACAACATCCTGTCGCCGGCCAGCGGCGCGCCGATTGCGGTGCCGTCGCAGGACATCGTGCTCGGGTGCTACTACCTGACGAAGGCTCGCGCCGGCGCGAAGGGCGAAGGTCGTGTCTTCGGCAACGAAGACGATGTCCTGCTCGCGCTCGAAGCGGGCGAAGTTGAGACGCTGACGCCGATTCGGCTGCGGATCAGCGGCAAGCTGCTCGACATGACCGTCGCTCGCGACGATCAGGCGGTGCTGCAGGCCGAGGTCCAGGAAGTCACCAACAAGATCATCAACACGACCGTCGGCCGCGTCATCTTCAACACGTCGCTGCCCTCGATCATGCCGTTCGTCAACGGGCTGTTGAAGAAGAAGGGTCTGCAGCAGGTCGTGCAGTTCTGCCACCTGCACTTCGGCCTCGAGCGGACGGTCGAGATGCTCGACAGCCTCAAACACGTCGGCTTTACGTATGCGACGCGCTCGGGCCTGTCGATCGGGATCGACGACCTGGTCATCCCGTCGGAGAAGGGTGCGCTCGTCTCGCGCGCCCGCGACGAGGTCATCAAGGTCGAAGGTCAGTATCTCGAAGGCGCCATCACCAACGGCGAGCGCTACAACAAGGTCATCGCCGTGTGGTCGGACGTCACCGAGAAGATCGCCGACGAGATGTTCAACGAGATGGAAGACCTGGACAACTCGGGGCGCAACTTCAATCCGGTCTACATCATGGCCGACTCCGGCGCGCGCGGATCGAAGCAGCAGATCCGCCAGCTCGCCGGCATGCGCGGCCTGATGGCCAAGCCGTCGGGCGAGATCATCGAGACGCCAATCGTCGCGAACTTCCGTGAAGGCCTGGCCGTCATGGAGTACTTCATCTCGACGCACGGCGCCCGCAAGGGCCTCGCCGACACGGCGCTCAAGACGGCCGACTCGGGCTACCTCACGCGGCGTCTCGTCGACGTGGCGCAGGACGTCATCATCCACGAGATCGACTGCGGCACGATGGACGGCATCGAGGCGCGGGCGATCGTCGAGAGTGGCGAGATCATCGAACCGCTGCGCGACCGCATCATGGGCCGCGTCACGCTCGAGAAGATCGTCGATCCGCTCAGCGGCAACGTCATCGTCGATGTCAACGAGGAGATGGACGAAGAGAAGGCGTCGGACATCCAGGAAGGCGGCATCGAGAAGGTCCGGATCCGCTCGGTGCTGACCTGCGCGAGCCGTCGCGGCGTCTGCGCGAAGTGCTACGGTCGCGACCTCTCGACCGGCCGGCTGGTCGAGCTCGGGCTGGCGGTCGGCGTCATCGCGGCGCAGTCCATCGGCGAGCCAGGCACGCAGCTGACGATGCGCACGTTCCACATCGGCGGCACGGCGTCGCGAGTGTCCGAGCAGTCGACGCTCGACGCGAAGCACGCCGGCACGGTCCGCTACCAGGGCGTTCAGGTCGTCGAAACCAAGGGCGCGGGCTCGGAACAGGCCAAGGGCGAGCTGGTCGTCATGAATCGGACCGGGTCGCTCGTCGTGCAGGACTCGAAGGGCCGCGATCGCGAGCGCTACCCGATTGTCTACGGTGCGCGCCTCAAGGTGCGCGACGGCGCACCGGTCGAGCCGGGACAGATTCTCGTCGAGTGGGATCCCTACACCTTCTCGATCCTCACCGAGGATGCGGGTACGGTGAAGTACAAGGACTTGATCACCGACGTGACCTACCACGAGGAAGTGGACGAGGTGACGGGTCTGTCGCGGAAGATCGTCGTCGATAGTCCGGACGAGAAAAAGCAGCCGATGATCGAGGTCCGTGACAAGAACGGGAAGGTGACGCGCAAGTACCACATGCCGTCGCACGCCCACTTGATGGTCGAGGACAACGAGGCGGTGTTCGCGGGTCAGGTGCTCGCGAAGATCCCGCGCGAAACGACCAAGACCAAGGACATCACCGGCGGTCTGCCGCGCGTGGTCGAGCTGTTCGAGGCGCGGAAGCCACGCGAGACCGCGGTCATCTCCGAAATCGACGGTCTGGTCCGCCACGGCGGCGTCGTCAAGGGCCAGCGGAAGATCCTCATCGTTCCCGAGGATGGGGGCGAGCCGAGAGAGTACTCGTTGCCGCGCGGCGTGCACGTCAACGTGCAGGAAGGTGACCGCGTCCGCGCCGGCGAGCCGCTGATGGACGGGCCGAGCAATCCGCACGACATCCTGTCGGTCCTCGGCGAGAAGGCGCTCCACGCGTATCTCGTCAACGAGATCCAGGAGGTCTACCGGCTCCAGGGCGTCAACATCAACGACAAGCACATCGAAGTCATCGTTCGGCAGATGATGCGATGGGTGAAGATCGAAGAGGTCGGCGATACCGAATTCCTGATCGAGGAGCAGGTCGATCGCTTCCGGTTCATGGAAGAGAACGAGCGCGTGATCGCCAACGGCGGACGCCCGGCGACGGGCCGGCCGCTGCTGCTCGGGATCACCAAGGCGTCGCTGTCGACCGACTCGTTCATCTCGGCGGCCTCGTTCCAGGAAACCACGCGCGTCCTCACCGAGGCGTCGATTTCAGGCAAGGTGGATCACCTCCGCGGCCTGAAGGAGAACGTGACGATGGGCCGCCTGATTCCGGCCGGGACCGGGTTCGAGTACTACCGGCACGTGCACATTCCGCCGGACGAACCGCCGCCGCCCCCGCCACCGACCCCGGAGGAGCTCGAGCTCGAGCGCGAGATGGAGTACTTCGTGGAGCCGGAAGAGGCGTTTACGAGGGACGAGATCGAGTAGAGCCGCGGATTGCGCGGATGCCACGGATCGAATACCGTGGCGTCCGGCTTCAGCCGGACCTGATGGAAGGGCGGTGGCCAGTGCCACCGCCCTTTTCTTGTTTCCGAGAGCCCGGCGGCGCGGCAAAGTGGAGCCAAGAGCGATGAAGTTCATGCGTGGCGCATTGGTCGTCTTTCTCGGCCTGACCTGCCTGATCCAGATGGGGGAGGGCATTGCCTCGATTGCCGACCCGGCCGGCATGATGAGCGGGTTGAATCTGGCGATGAGCCCCGGCGTGGAGGTGCCGCTCACGTTTCTGGGACTGGCGATGATCGCTCGTGGCGCGTTGACCGGCATCGCGCTCTGGTGGACCATACAGCGCAAGCCAGAAGGCCTGTTCCTGGCACGTTTCACGGCCCTGACGATCCTGCTCAGCGCGCCGGTCGTCTACCTGCGGCTCCACCGCGTCGACTTCGCTGTCGGCGATCTGGTGCAGGGCGTGCTGTTGCTGGTCCCTGCACTGCTCGTCAAGAGTGAGCGCCGCTAGGGGTCGCGGTGGCTTGAGCGTCGGCGAGCGGTTCGCGAGTCGGGAGTGGGGAATCGCGATGACGAACATCTTCAGCCGCTGGTTCGGAAAAAAAGATGATGACGAGCCGGTCCGCGACGTGGCCGCGCTCGCCGCGCCGCTCGCGGCACCCGCCATTCACGTCGTGAAGACCGACGCGCCGTCGCGCTCGCATTTCGGTGGTGTGCCGAATCTTCCGGTTGGGGCCGATTGGCCGGAACGCAAGGGAGCCAGGCTGAGATTCCTTGCGCGTCTGTCGCTCTCGGAGTTGTGCCGCGCACACCCGATCGACTGGTTGCCTCAGGACGGCGCGCTGCTGTTCTTCTACGACTCGGACCAGCAACCATGGGGATTCGATCCAATGGACCGCCGCAGTGCGGCGGTACTACGCGTGCCCGACCTGCCCGATCCGATCGCCCAGCCGGACGGCCGAACCAAGGGCCGCGATTCCACGTTGCCACATCGGAATGCCGCGTTCCGACGGATCGACACGATGCCGTCGATGGAGCGAGACGCCGCCAGCGCACTGGAGCTATCAGACAACGAGTCGGATCTCTATATCGATCTGGCGAATGATGAGTTTCACGGAGCGCCGAAGCATCAGGTCGCCGGATTTCCTGCGCCGGTGCAAGGCGATCGAATGGAACTCGAGTGCCAGTTGGTCAGCAATGGCCTGCATTGCGGTGACGAGTCCGGATACGCCGATCCGCGTGTCGGTCCGCTCACGGCGGGTGCGGCGAACTGGAAACTGTTGCTCCAGTTCGACAGCGACGATGACCTGGGTGTCATGTGGGGGGATGCAGGCGTCATTTACTACTGGGTCGAGGCGCCGGCGGCGCGGGGCGGTCACTTCGAGAACGCCTGGTTGATTCTCCAGTGTTACTGACGCCGAGACGTGCGCTCGAAGCTCACAAGACGTAGATGATTCGTGGCTACGTCCTGACGTTTGCATTCGTGACCTTCCGCTATTAGCTGAATTGGCCGCGCGGACCGACGATCTTCGCGACGAGAGGCGAGTGGAGATGGAGACAGTTCGAGACACCGTGCCGATGGCGACCGTTGCCGCGCCCGTCCTCGCCGAGGAGCGCATCGGTTCGATGGACGTACTCCGCGGCGTTGCCGTCCTCGGCATCCTGTTGATGAACATCCTCGGCTTTGCGCTGCCGTTCGCCGCCAGCTTCGATCCCACCGTAGCCGGCGGCATTACCGACGCGAATCGATGGACGGGTAGTGCAGTTGACCGCGAGCCCGATCTGGCTCCGCCATTTCCGGTTCGGACCGCTCGAGTGGGTGTGGCGTTCCCTGACCTACGTCGAGATCCAGCCGATGCGCCGTCGACTTCACGTGCCGGCCGAACAGTCGAACGTGGCCTGACCGGCCGATGGCCGACTGGCACTCCATGAGCGTCAAGGGTTACCTCGTCACCCTGCCTGAGCGCATCGCCCGATCGACGCTCGGGTTGAGCGCGGGCGTTGTCCGCGAAGTTGGCGAGCTCGCCCTTCCCGACGGCATACGGCGGAGCCAGCTCTATCAGAATCTCGTCGACACGACGCTGCGCTTCGTCATCGAACAGGTCGGTGGGGTTGAAGGCGTATATCGGTCCGACGGAACGCTCCCCGAGGACTTCCTTGCCAGACGGACAGCAGGCAACGTCGTCGAAGTCCTGGGCGTTGTCGCCTTTCGCGCGTCGCCCGTCTGGGTCCTTGCGGCGCTGGCAGATCTTTGCGGCATGGGCCGCCAGCTGATCCCGGAGATCGCTGAATCGCTGAGGGCGCAGGGACTGCTCGAGCCGGACGCCGAGTTCACGACGGTCGACGGGCTCCTGGACGGGTTGGAACGCACCTCGTCGCGTCTGGCGGCGACCATCAACGCACCGCCGCTCGACGTGGCCGGACTTCGTCGGGAGTGGACGAGCGTCAGGGAAGAAGCGCGCGCGCTGCAGCCCGACAATCTACCGTCACGCGACACGGTCGTCGCGCTGTGGACACAGCTCAAATTGGAGTCTGACCGCCAGCAGCGATCGATCTTTGAAACGTCGTCGATGATGGCCGTGTCGGCGGCGCGAGCCATCCCCGATGGGATGCGGTGGCTCTCGGCGTCGACGCGTGTCGGCGTGACGAGCACGGGGCGATTCATGGCCGCGGCCCTCCTCGACCACTATCGACAGACGCTCGCCGAGATTCAGACAATCGGCTACGTGGAGTACGCCCGGCGGCAGTTCAGCCCGTACCTGAGGGCCGCCGTCGCCCAATTCTCACCGCGCCGGCGGACGCTGACTGAGCGCGCGATCGAACGGCTTCGAGCCTGGCGCAGGGGAGAGCCGGCAAGAAGGTAGAATGCCGGTGACATGGCGAAGAAGAAGAAGGCCGTTCGCCGCAAGCGGGTCACCGCCAAGTCCGTTGGCCTGAGCGCGCCCGAGACAGCGAACGCCCAGGATGCCGGGGCTCGCGCGTTGGCGGCCCAGATTGCCGAGGACGGAGGCGCCGCGTTGGCCGTCTACCAGGAGCCGTTCGGCGGCACGCCAGCAGTGCTGGCGGCGCTCCCGATCGACCGTGTCGAGCCGACGCCGTACCAGCGCGATCCCTCCGAGCCGCATGTCAAGCGGCTCATGACCGTCATCGAAAAACTGGGACGCTTTCTGGATCCGATCATCAGCGTCAGACGCGACGGGAATTATTGGACCCCAAACGGCAATCACCGGCTGCAGGCGATGCGCAAACTCGGCGCGAAGTCCGTCATCGCGCTGGTCGTGCCGGATCCGGAGGTCGCCTTCAAAATTCTCGCGCTCAATACGGAAAAAGCGCACAACCTGAAGGAGAAGTCGCTCGAGACGATTCGGATGCTCCGAGCGCTCGCGGACGAGCGTCGCGACAGCACCGAGCGCGAGCATGCCTTCGAGTTCGACCAGCCACCGTTTCTGACGCTTGGCGCCGCCTACGAGCAACGGCCGCGCTTGAGCGGCGGCGCCTACAATTCAGTGTTGCGCCGCATCGACGATTTCCTGGATGAGCCTCTGCCGCGCGCGTTGAAGGAGCGGACACGGCGCGCCGGCCTTGTCCTCGCGATTGACGATCATGTCACCGCGATCGTCGGCAAGCTGAAGGCCCGCGGGTTTACCAGCCCCTACCTTCGACCGTTTGTCGTCGCGCGCATCAATCCCATCCGCTTCTCGACCTCCACCGAGTTCGACTTCGACGAGGTGCTTGGTCGGATGCAGAAGAGCGCGGCCAAGTTCAACGTCGAGAAGGTGCGCCAGGAAGATGTCGTGCGCGCCGGCGGCGGACCGGTCGAGGATAGCGAGGATTGAACTGGCGCACCGAGCAGCGAGCAGAGATTGCAGAAAGGAGGGGTCGTGAGCAAGGTCAGACCAAGCCGCGGCCACCGACCAGCGATGGTCTTGCTGGCGTTGGCAGTCGTGATCTCGTCTTCGGATCCGGTCCTCGTTCAGGAGCCGGCTGCGCCGATGGCCGGAACGGTCGGGCAGTGGTTCGCGATGATCGAAAAGCAGTTCGTCAGCCTCGCCGACGCGATGCCGGCGGACAGGTTCGACTTCAAGCCGACGACCGGTGCGTTCGCCGATGTGCGGACGTTCGGCGAGCAGGTGAAGCACGTGGCTTGCGCCAATTTTGCATTCTTCAACGAGATCGAGAAGAAGGAGCCGCCCGCGGGGTGTGGTGCCGGCGGTCCGAGTCCCGCAAAGACCAAAGAAGAAATCATGGCATATCTGCGCGAGTCGTTCACCTACGCCGGGCGCGTGATGCAGGCGCTGACGCCGGAGAACGCACTCGAGCCCGCGGGCGGACCGTACGGCGGCAAGAGCACGCGACTGGGCCTGACGACGCTCGCGGTCTGGCACGCCTCCGATCATTACGGCCAGCTGGTTGTGTATCTCCGGCTGAATGGGATCGTGCCTCCCGCGAGCCGGCGATAGCGAGAGCCGCGGTCCGCCGCGTATCGCCACGAAGGCAGGAACACCAGGATCGGGGGAGACCGTGGTGACTCGAAAGTCCGTTCGAACGGGAGCAGCCCGCGGCCTGCCGCGGTCGCTCGTGACCGCCATCGACCAAAGCAAGATCCTGGGTATTCGCGCCGGTGCCCGGTCCGATCACCGCTTCATCGGTGTATGGCCGGTCGTGGTTGACGGTCGCGTCTACGTTCGTTCCTGGACGTTGAGGCCCGTCGGCTGGTTTCGGACGTTTCTCGAGGATCCGCTCGGTACTATTCAGGTGGGTGAACGGCATGTGCGGATCAAGGCCGTGCGAGTGAGAAGCGATCGAATTCGCGACGCCGTCGAGCGCGCCTACGCGCAGAAGTATCCGACACCCGGGTCGCGCAAGTACGTGCGGGGGTTCCGCACGCTGCGACGTCGCGAGAGCACGATGGAGTTCGTCCGCCGGTAGTCTTTCAGCCGTAGTGTCCGGCTTCAGCCGGACGGCTGGTCCGGCTAAAGCCGGACACTACGCGTTGGCGAGATAGGTTTCTGCCCTAGCCGATCGCAACTCGCACCTGCAGGACGATGGCCCCGGCTCGGGTCGTGATTTGAAGGTCCCTGACGTATTCGAGCCAACTCTCCAGTTTGCGCTCGGCCAGGAGCCGACGAATATCCAGGCGAATGTGCTCGCCCTCGATGCTGATGCCTGGCGGGAGCGTCAGCATCGAGGGAAGCGTCGAGGCCGCCAGGGCAACGAATCCGGACGCCTGGGCGAGTCTCAACGAGAGGATGGGGCGCTCGGGCAGTCGCGGCTGCTCCTCGATCGCGAGCGTCACCGGAATGGCGGGAAGCAGCGTCGAGGCCGATAGGCGGATACGCGCCGTAAGCCGGTTGTCCGCCTCGGCGCGAATCTCGACCTCGCGGACTTTGCCGCCCGGTGGCAGCAGTGTCGCCACGGCCTCGTTGACGAGTCGTTCCGAAACCGGAATCGTTGCCACGACGTCGCTGCCCCCCAGATCCGGGAACCCGTCGCGCTGCTGCCGCTGGAGGAGGTCGAGCAGAACGGAATTCATGCACGCAGAGTAACACTATGCGTGGATTCCGGCGCATAATCGCCGGTCCGCCGCTTGCGCGTACAATTTGAGCATGCGTGCGTGGATGCGCGCTCCTGTCCTCATCGCCGGATTGCTGCTTGGCTGCCTCGCCTGCTCCTCGCAGTCGTCGACGACGTCCACGCCGATGACTCCGTCGGGACCGGCCGGCGCGGCGGTCCGCGTGCTCATGCTGACAGCGACGGCCGGCTTTCGCCATGATTCCATCGCGGCGGCCCGTCAGGTGTTGACCAGCCTTGGCGCGTCGAGCGGCCAGTTTACGATCACGGCAACTGAGGACGTGTCCTCAATAAACGCCTCCACACTTGGCGGCTACGATGTCCTGTTCTTCGCGCTGACGAGCGGCGAGCTTGCCTTCACCGCCGAACAGAAGGCGTCGATTCTGGCGTTTGTCTCGAACGGCGGCGGTTTCCTGGGCGCGCACAGCGCGACCGACACGCTCTATGAGTGGCCCGAGTACGGCGCGCTCGTCGGCGCGTATTTCAGAGAGCACCCGTGGACCCAGCTCGCTTCCATCGTCGTCGAGGACCGCGCGCATCCCGCAACAGCGGGTTTAGGCGACCGCTTCGCCATTCATGACGAGTTCTACGCGTTTCGCGAGAACCCGCGTCCTCGCGTCCAGGTCTTGCTGCGGCTCGATAGTGCGTCGGTTGGCGCGACCGGCGACTATCCGCTCGCGTGGGTGCAGTCCTACGGCAGGGGACGCGTGTACTACAACGCGCTCGGGCACTTTGATTCAACCTGGAACGATCCGCAGTTTCAACGCCAGATCACGGCCGCGATCCGCTGGGCGGCGGGCCGATGAGGGGTCAGCCCTCGATCTCAACTCATGGCGACGATTGCGATTGGTGACATCCACGGAAACCTGGCGGCGCTGACCGATCTGCTGGGTCAGCTTCTGCCGGATGCTGTCGAGGGCGATGTCATTGTGTTCCTGGGCGACTACGTCGATCGCGGGCCCGACGCCAAAGGATGCATAGACGCGATCCTGGCGTTTGAAGATCGCGTACCGGCAGGCGTCGTTGCGCTCTGCGGCAATCATGAAGACTGGATGCTGCGGACGATGCGGGATCCAACTCGTCACTCGTGGCTTCTGCGCATGCAGCCGCTCGACACCATACGGAGTTACTCGCTCGAAGCGGAGAACGCGTTGCGCGAGGCAGCCGGGCAGGCGGGTCTTCAGCTGTTCATCGGTTCTTGCGAGCTGCCCTATCAGCTGTTCTTCGATGCGATGCCTTCCAGGCACCGCGCCTTCTTTGAGAGTCTGCTGACGCACTATCAAACGCCTGACTGCATCTGCGTGCATGCCGGTGTCCACCCGTCATTTTCCGCGACCGATCCCCAATTTCACCCGCGCGACAGCCTCGTCTGGGGTGTGCGCGAGTTTCCGGACGCTTACGCGGGCGCCGAGGTCGTCGTCTACGGTCATCACGACAATGCCGAGCTCGCGGCGGATGGCTGGCCGATGCCGAGAATTGTCGGACGGACGGTCGGAATCGACACGATTTCGCATGGGGTCCTGACGGCGATGCGTTTCCGCGATCGCCGCCTCTATCAAAGTGCCCGATACCCGACGAGCGAGTTGGCGTAAGGCCATGAATCGTGAATCGTGCCGTCTGATCCGGATGTGGCTCAATTCACGATTCACGGCCTGACCCCAACCTGTATCATTCCTACGACTATGCCAATGCTGCTTTGTCTTGTACTCCTCCTGGTCGCCGGCGCTGCGCCACGAGCGCAGCAGGCGACACTACCTGCCGCCGTGCGCGCCGCCGCCGACAAGATCACCGCCGACACGCTGGCGCGGGATCTGAACTACCTGGCGTCAGATCCGCTGGAGGGCCGCAATACGCCTTCGCCGGGCTTCGACAAGGCCGCACAGTTCATTGCTGACCGGCTCAAGAGCGCGGGTCTGAAACCGTTCGGCGACAACGGCACGTTCTTTCAGGCCTACACCATGCGCGAGTCGCGGGTCGATACCGCGGCCGCGTACGTCGAGATCGACGGCCGGCGATTTCGCTTTGGTGACGACTTTGTCGTGAGGTCGTTTGCGACGCCGCTGGCGGGCTCGTTTCCGATCGTCTACGTTGGTCACGGGTGGACGGTGCCCGGTCGCGGGATCGATCCGTACGCGGGCGTCGACGTGAAGGGCAAGATCGTGCTGGCACACGGACCGCGCGCGCTGCCGAAGGGCGTCGAGATTCAGCAGATTGGCAGGATCAGCGTCGGGGCCAGCACACCCTCTACGGAAGCCGAGCGACGCGGGGCCGCCGGCATCATCTTCATCCCGCAGACGAGCGCAGTGTCGGGGTGGGACCAGATGCGCGCCCAGAATACGACCCGCCGCGAGCTCGACCCGAACGTCCCGTCCGCCTACGCATCGACAGGCGTTTCGTCAGTGCTGTTGTCGCGGCCGGCAACCGAAGCGCTTCTCGCCGGAGAACGTGTAAACGGCTCCACGTTGATCGGGCTTGGCGACAGCGCTGAGTATCCGCCGTCGTTCCAGCTGACGAGGCAGGTCGTTTTGCATGTGCCCGCCTCGACGGTCGACTACCGCCCCTACAATGTCGTCGCGCTGCTCGAGGGCAGCGATCCGGTGCTTCGTAACGAATACATCACGATCGAGTCGCACCTCGACGGCGCCGTCGGCACGCGCACGGTCGACGGCGACGGCATCTACAATTCCGCCGACGACAACGCATCCGGCAGCGCGGCCAACCTGGCGATCGCCGAGGTGCTCATGACCGCGCCGCGGTCCAAGCGGTCGGTCATCTTCATCTGGGACAGCGGCGAGGAACGCGGCCTCTGGGGAACCCGCTACTTCGTGCATCGGCCACCGGTTCCGCTCGAGCGGATCGTCGCGCACTTCAACGTCGACATGATCGGCGCGAACCGTGCTCCCGGGTCGCCCGACGCAACCGCCGAGGGCACGACCGGACCAAACGAGGTCTACCTCATCGGACCAGGCGTGCTGAGCGCTCAGGCGAACGCGCTCCTCGATGCCGTCAACCGTTCATATCTGAATCTGCGATTCAATCGTGACCACGATCGGGCGGATAGTGAGTTTTTCTATCCCCGCACAGATGCGGGTCCGTTCCTCGAGCGAGGGATCCTGACGATCGGCTTCACGACTGGCATTCATGCCAGGTATCACGCGCCGTCAGATGAAGCACAGTTCCTGGATCCGAAGAAGATGGAAGCGATCACTCGGACAGTGCTCGCGTGCGCCTGGATGCTTGCGGACGCGCCAGACCGCCCGCGCGTCGACAAGAGCATCCCGCCAACCGTTCCACAGTTCAAATAACGACGGCAGACATGTTGACCGCCGACCCGCGAAGGCGACTGCTGGTGCTGCTGCTCCGATTTGCCGGCTGTGTTCTCATCGCTGCATTCCTGGCCATATTCCTTCCTGTGGAGTGGATGGCCTCAACACATCGCGCCCTTGGGATGGGTGAGTCTCCGCGAGCGGCAGTCGTGGATTACTTGGCCAGATCGGTCGCGGCGCTATATGGCTTCCACGGTGTGCTCGTGCTCATCGTCTCTGGAGATCCAGTCAGGTATCGCGGCATCGTCTCGTACCTCGGGATCATGAACGTCCTCTTTGGAGTCACCGTTCTCGGCATCGACCTCCATGCGGGGCTACCGGTGTGGTGGACTGTTCTTGAGGGTCCTCCTCTGGTGATAGTCGGGATCGTCGTCACGGCACTGAACAGACCGATGCGGCCTCAGCTACGCACCGTTTAGAGACCCTCTCATGAGTGGCGCGAACGAGCGGAGCGAGTGAGCCACGCGAGCGGAGCGGGGCGTCAGGGTCCCCGCGAGCCAGCGTGTAAGGGGGTCCGGGGGACGAAGTCCCCCGGCTGAGACTAAGAACCTATCTCATAAACCCGATCTGTGTTGTCCGTGTGATCCGTGGCACTAGACGCGGGCCGTACCGTGGAGCGTGAAAATGGCGAACGGCAAAGTCTGCCCGGCCTGTGGCAAGGACATCGGTGTGTGGGCGATCTTTGCGGCCGGCGGGCCGAGCCGTATCCGTTGTCCACACTGCCGGGCCAGGCTTCAATACGATGGGGCCGTTCGAATTGTCGTGCTGCCGTTCGCCATCGTTGCCGTGGCGGCGATCATCGGTCACGAGGCGGCCGTTGACCTGGGGATGACGAGGCCAGGGTTGCTCATCGCATTTCTTGCGCTGATCACCTGGGTGCCGATCGAACTGCTCCTGGCGATCTATCTTCGCGACCACCGGACGCTGCGACTTGTCGAGCCGCGACCAACGCCGCCACGCCAGGCATCGTAGCGGGGAAGTTTGGGGCGACGAGTTTCAAATCCGTAATGCCGATTACCATCCGGACCACGATGTTCCCCGTAACTCGTTGACACACCTGACCGATCGCCTTCTCACGACCGGCGCGTTTCTTGTAATCGGCTGAGGCTCCGTGCAATTCCAACGCGCCATCCTGCCGGGCTGTGCCCTGCTCATCGTCCTCTGCTTCGTTACGCTGACCAGGGCCGATCCGGATCTGTGGGGCCACGTCCGGTTCGGTGGAGACATCATCGACAGCGCGGCGATCCGCCTGCCGGACACCTACTCCTTCACGGCGGACAAGCCGTGGACCAATCACGAGTGGCTGGCGGAGATCGTCATGGCCGCGGCCTACCGGACGGCGGGGGCGGCCGGTCTGGTCCTCCTGAAGCTGACGATCGTGGCGTTGTCGCTCGGCTGTATGTGGCGAATTGTCAGGGTCGACGCCACCGGGATACGTCCAGCGGCGATTCTCGTGACGCTCGCGCTCGCCGGCATTCTGCCGAGGGTGCAGCAAGTCCGACCTCAGCTCTTCTCGGTGCTGTGTTTCGCGCTGCTGATGGGGATACTGCGGCGCGCTGAGAAACGGCCGGCCGCGCTCTGGTTCGCGCCTCCGCTTTTTGCTGTCTGGGCGAACCTGCACGGAGGATGGTTGGTTGGATGCGGGACGCTGGTGCTCTGGTGCTCAGCGCGAACGTGGACTCTCAGAACCGAGGGCCAGGCGTCGGTTCGATCGCTCGCTATCCTCTGGAGCACTTGTGTCGTGGCGGGTGCGGCGACACTGATCAATCCATATGGCCCCGGCCTCTGGATGTTTCTTGCCGAGACCGTCGGCCTGTCGCGACGGTTCATTTCCGAATGGGGCCCAGTCACCGGCAGCCTGACAACACTTGCCGTCTGGTCGTTCTTTGCGCTCCTGGTCGTCGTGGCGATCAAGCGGGCCGCCCGGATACCGCCACTGCACGCCGTCATCGTTCCTGTGTTCTGGGGCATGGTCGCATTCAAGGTCAGCCGGCTGGACGCGTTCTTCGCGCTATCGACCGTTGCGTTGCTCGCGCCGGAGCTTAGTCGTGTGTTCAACCGCCAGCGCGCTGAACAACCGGCGCGGTCGTCTCCACGGGTGCAGGCCGTCATGGGCGTCCTCGCCGCAGTCACGCTTGCGGTCACCGTCCCGCAACTGAAGAGCAATCTTCTCTGCATAGACGTTCACGCGTCGTCGACGATTCCCGAGCCGGAGGCGATGGAATTCGTCAGGAACCATCGGCTCGGAGGACGGATGGTGACGTTCTTCGATTGGGGTCAGTACGCGATCTGGCACAAGCCGGATGATCTCCGCGTGTCGATGGACGGGCGGAGGGAGACGGTCTACTCAGAGCGTAGCGTCGACTTGCACCTCGACATGTACTTGGCGAAACAGGATGGCCTAGCGTATCTGGACGGTTTGAAGGCCGACTACGTGTGGGTGCCGAAAGAACTGCCCCTCGCCGGCGGGCTGATGAAGTCCTCGGAGTGGGCACCCGTGTATCAAGGCGCGCGATCGATCATCTTCAGCAGAGCCAGCCTTGTGCTGGCAGGAACGCCAGTGCAGGAAGGCGCTCCCGTGCGGTGCCGGTGCTTCCCCGGCCCCTAGCTCGGTAATTGGGCGCGGCTCCGCGCTAGCCCCGAAGCTCCTGGCTCCTTTACAATTCCACGACATCGGCTCGTCGTGGGGACTGCGCCGTTCGTCGGCCCGGCCGTCGCGTGGCATGCCCATGCCGCGTTGTTTCGCTCCATATTTCGCTCGTCATTTCGCTGCTCAATTCGCTCTTCGGGGACATCGCAGGAATTGACATGAAAGCGCCAGGTACCAATCGCGACGGCAGCTCCGGAGAGACACTCAAGTTGCCAGGCGCCATCGGGTTCGACGCCATCACGCTCGAGCGTGGCATTACGCGCGACACGGCGTTCGAGGCCTGGGCACGCCTGGTCTCGGGAGTAACCGGGGCGCCGTTGGCGTTTCGGAAGGAAGTGCGGATCGAGGTGTACGACACGCACGGACGGTTGGCTCTGGCCCATGACGTCCACAGATGCTGGCCTTCGGAGTACGTGGCGCTCGGGCCGCTCGAGGCCGGTGCCGGCAGTGGCTTCATTCAGTCTCTGACACTCCAGAACGAGGGGTGGGAGCGCGACCCCTCGATCAAGCCCCCGAAGAAGGCCCGGAAAGCGAAGCCGTCGCGATGAGCTCGCACGCCGAGCTCCGTGCCAGGGCCGCCGCCACCTACAATTCCGCAGCCGATTCGTTCGACGCGTCCGCCAATACGTTCTGGGAGCGCTTCGGGCGCAGCACGATCGCGCGTCTCGAACTCAGCCCCGGTATGCACGTCCTCGATGTCTGTGCCGGCACTGGAGCGTCGGCGATTCCGGCCGCTGAAGCCGTGGGTTCGCAGGGCCGCGTCGTCGCGGTGGACGTCGCCGACGCGTTGCTCGCGCTCTTGAAGCGCAAGGCGGACGCGCGCGGGCTTCGACAGATTGAAGTCCGCTCGCAGGACCTGCTGGCGCTCGATCCGGCCCGCGAGCAATTCGATGCAGTCGTGTGTGTCTTCGGCATCTTCTTTCTGGCGGATATGGTGGAGGGGGCTCGACGCCTGTGGAGCCTCGTGCGACCCGGTGGCCGGATGGCGATCACCACTTGGGGGCCGAATGCGTTCGAGCCAGGAAACTCGGCATTCTGGACCGCGGTTCGTCGCGAACGTCCCGAACTCGATCGTGGATTCGCGCCGTGGGATCTCATCACGGATCCGGAGGCGTTGAGGCAGCTGCTCCTCGATGCGGGCGTGCCTGTCCCAGAGATCGAACCCGAGCCAGCGATGCATCCACTCGCATCTCCGCAGGCCTGGTGGGCACTCGTCATGGGGTCCGGTTATCGGGCGACGATCGATCAGCTGGACGCGGAGGGACGCGAGCGCGTCCGGACGGCGAATCTCGAGTTTGTGGCGCAGAACGGCATTGCTGCCATTGAAGCGAACGTACTCTATGCCCTGGCACGAAAGCCCCACGACTGGCCCGCCAGAAATCAAGGACAATAGGAACATCTCAGGTGTTTACCGGATACAGAGAGGCGACTCGATGGTGACGCAGATCGGCGCACGACTGGTGCTGGCGGTCGCCATCGCCTTGACGATTAGTTGCGATCGCGCGACGAAGCACCTGGCAGCGACCACGCTCGCGGGAGCCTCGGGCCGGTCGTTTCTTGCAGACACCGTGCGGCTCGAGTACGTCGAGAATGCCGGCGGATTTCTCAGTCTGGGCGCCGATCTGCCGCCAGCGGTACGCACGGGTTTCTTCACCATCGGGACTGGGGTCGCACTCATCGCAGCTGTTGCCGGCGCGATTGTGTTCCGCTGGACCGGATGGCCGCTCGTCGGCTTGAGCCTCTTTGTCGCAGGCGGCGCGTCGAACTGGGTCGATCGCGTGGTTCGCGGCAGCGTCATCGATTTCATCAACGTCGGTTATGGGCCGTTGCGGACGGGGATTTTCAACGTCGCCGACGTCGCGATCATGCTGGGCGTAGGAATTGTGGTGATCGCGGAGTTGCGCCGCAACCAGGCCACTGCGCCGGACGGCTCGAAGCCGACGCTGCACGACGCTGGATTCGACTGACCCTTACTGTTCCCGGACAATCCTGACGTTGGTTGGCGCGTGCGGCGGCGTGGCCGTCCCACTGGCGGGCACGACGAAGAGCGTGATGCTCTGCGCCGGCAGAGTAGCGACGATACTGTTGCCGCTGAGGGTGAGGTCGGAGAGGCGCGTGATGGCGTTTGCGGACGTCAGCTGCCAAGCCTGCGCGATCCCGCGATGATTCACGTTGGCGAGGCCGATCGTCGCCTGGGTCGTCGACGACAAGTATTTGCTAATCACCATGACGGTCAGCGCGCCATCGGCCGAGCGCGCGGCGGCAAAGGCCGCAACGTTATCTGGATTCGGCACGCTCGCGGCAACGCTCACGTCTCCGAACGTCGATCGATTACCGTCGTAGTTGCGATACATCTTCATCGCCTTGTAGGTCGGTGTGCTCGACGCCGGCGTGGCCCAGCGCGCGCCCAGGTCGAGGCCCTCGCGACCGAAGATTCCATAGATGTCGGCCTGCGTCGTCGCGCCGTTGATGTGGTTCTCGGCGCCCCAGTTGTATTCCGTGATTCCGATGGCCGTGCCAGGGTAGTAGGTGTTCACCCAGTTCTTCAGCCGTGGCACGAGCTGAACCCGGTCGTTGATCCAGGTCTCGTCGACGTAGCCTGGATCCCACAGCGAGCGGGTCGAGCGGTTTCGACGCAGTTGCATGGCCGCCGAGACGTCGTCGCTGAACTCGCCGCCCTGCGGATAGTAATGCACGGTGAAGACATCGAGCAGACGCTGGCCAGAGGTCGTCTGCTGCTGCCGCATCTGGCCGAGGAACCACGGTAGATAGTCGGCGCCGCCGTGATTCGCGCGATCGGGTAGTGAGCCCCAACCGTGCAGGCTGCCGTACTGCTGGTCGTAACCGCTGTAGAAGTAGCCGCTCCAGCCCCATTCCTCGGGTCCGACGACGAGCGCCGTCGGATCGACGGCCTTGATCTTCTGCGCGAAGTCGACCGTCTTGTCGCGGATCTCGTTCATCGTCGGTGACGTCGGCCTGACGTCACGATGCGTCGAATGCCAGATGCTCGGCTCGTTGTCGAGAATGTAGTAGCGCAACCCGCCATTGGCGTTGGTGCCCCATCGAGTGACGAGGTGCTGAACCCATCCCTGCTGGAAGAGCGATGTCGACGGGACATTGGCGTCGTTGGGATCGTTGCCGGTCACGAACTGACCGTTGGCGCGGACGCCATTGCCCGCGTCGGGGAACCATTGCCAGTCGGTTCCAGTCTGCGCGCCATACTTGTCGACTGAAAAGCTGGCAAGTTTGCTACGGTTCGGGCCGACCTTCGCTACCCACTCGATGGTCGGTACCGTCAGCATCGCCTTCGCATTAGCCGCCCGCGCGTTGGCGATGAACGTGTCGCCGCGCTCACCCGCAGTCGCGCTGCCCTCGGCGATGCTCTCGTAGTACCAATCGTTGCCGCGGTTGTCGGCGTTCAGTTGCCAGTTGTATCGAGTGGTGTTGTTCCCGCCGTTGCGGTTGAGTGGGGAGTTGAGGTCGTTCACCTCTGCAGTACTCGCGTGCGCCACGCCGTAGATGTTTGGATTGATCGGGCGACGGTTGGCGTTCGCGTCAACGGAGATCGTGACTGGCGGATTCTGCGCCCGAGCCGCCGTCGTGTGCAGGAGCAACACGCACAGGATTGCGGTCAGGCCCACCAGCGCAGTGCGCACGCGCGCGTTGGCGTGAAGAGAAACGTAGCGACAGCGGGGACGAGCGCTTCCGGGCATTGATCCTGACGCCACTACGCACGATTCATGCCGAGGCACGACGTGCCCAATTGTTCGTTCGTATTGGGTGGGCCAGGACCACAGCACAGGCCAGCACAAGCGCGGGCCCCACTAGGCCCGTACAATATTGTGGGGCGGATCACAGGCTCAGATTGGCCGTATGCTCACTGCACAATGATTGATCCCGTTGCCGAGTTCGGCCAGATCGACATCTACCTTTTCGATCAGATCCTTCGTAGCCGGATCGCGCCGGGCCAGCGCATCGTCGACGCGGGGTGCGGCGGCGGGCGCAATCTCGTTTATTTCTTCAAGAACGGATTCGAGATCTTCGGTGTGGACGGCGATCAGCGCGCGATCGCTTCCGTCCGCAGTATCGCCAGGCAGTTGGCGCCGACACTGCCCGAAGCGAACTTCAGGGTCGAACCTGTCGAGCAGATGACGTTCCCGGACGCG
Organism: uncultured Acidobacteriota bacterium; assembly: GCA_963773005.1. Taxonomy (GTDB): domain Bacteria; phylum Acidobacteriota; class Vicinamibacteria; order Vicinamibacterales; family 2-12-FULL-66-21; genus DATBJJ01. The sequence continues at coordinate 203,936 of CAVYZR010000001.1, read as the reverse complement.
TTTGCTGACGTGGTCCTCGGAAGCGCCGTTCTCCATTTCGCTCGCGACGATCGGCAGTTCTCGGCGATGCTGCGCGAGATGTGGCGAGTGCTGAAGCCAGGAGGATTGCTCTTCTGTCGATTGGCCTCAGACATCGGCATGGAGACTCGAGTGCAGCGGATCGACGGCAGGCGATTTGTATTACCCGACGGATCCGAGCGTTATCTCGTCGACGAAGCGATGCTCCTCGACCTGACCCGCGACCTCGGCGGCCGACTCCTGGATCCGCTGAAGACGACGATCGTTCAGGACCAACGGTGTATGACGACGTGGGTGGTCGGAAAGAGCGAGTGAGCTTCTGCTAAGATCGCGGTCCTGCCTCTCAATCGCTCGAGCTGGCCCCATGACCAATCAACTCTGGACCGATGTCGATCGCTACCTCACAGATCGGCTCATACCGCCGGACGCGGCCCTGGACGCGGCGCTCGCGACGAGTGCGACCGCGGGGCTTCCAGAGATTGCCGTGTCGCCGAATCACGGCAAACTGCTGCACCTTCTTGCGAAGATTCAGGGCGCGAGGAAGATTCTCGAGATCGGCACGCTCGGGGGTTACAGCACGATCTGGCTGGCTCTGGCGCTCGCTCCCGGCGGCCATCTCATTACGCTCGAGAACGATCCGCGGCACGCCGATGTCGCCCGCGCCAATCTCGGGAACGCTGGCTTGGGACGGATCGTCCAGGTTCGTGTCGGCGCGGCGCTCGACACGCTGCCACAGCTCGTGGCGGAGGGCCGCGGTCCGTTCGACTTGATCTTCATCGATGCGGACAAGGTGAATACTCCGGCGTATTTCACATGGGCGCTGACACTCTCGCGACCCGGCAGCCTCATCGTGGTCGACAACGTCGTAAGGGACGGCGCCGTCGCCGATGCATCGAGCACTGATCAGGCCGTGCAGGGGATGCGTCAGTTCCTTGAGCTGGTGCGATCGGAGCCGCGGGTGGAAGCGACTGCGATTCAGACCGTCGGGATCAAAGGCTACGATGGCCTCGCCCTCGTGAGAGTGATCGATGCACCGAAGTGATGGTTTGACACCACACATCAGAGAGCTCGCCGAGAAGCTCTGGAATTACCACCAGCTCCGTCACCCGCTGTCAAAAGCCGACGTGCTCCTGGTCCTCTGCAGCCACGACCGCGGCGTCGCCGAGCGGGGCGCGGAGCTCTTTCTCGGCGGTTGGGCGCCGCTGCTCGTGTTCTCCGGGGGCCTTGGCACCATTACCCGACACCTGTGGATCGAGCCCGAGGCGGATCAGTTCGCCGCCATTGCCGAACGGATGGGTGTGCCGAGAACAAACATCCTGATCGAGAACCAGTCGACGAACACGGGTGAAAACGTGCGCTTGACGAGGCAGCTTCTGGCCGAGCGCGGACTCGATCCGGAGTCGTTCATCCTCGTGCAGAAGCCGTACATGGAGCGTCGGAGTTTCGCGACCTTCAGGAAAGTCTGGCCCGAGAAGCGGGTCATTGTGACCTCGCCGCAGGTCTCCTTCGACGACTACCTGAACAAGTACTCGAACGACACGCTGTCGGCTGACGACGTCGTCAGCATCATGGTTGGAGACTTGCAGCGCGTGAAGGTCTATGCCGAGTCTGGCTTTCAGATTCCTCAGGAGATTCCCGGCGAGGTGTGGGCGGCGTTCGAGGCGTTGGTCGCGGCCGGCTATGACTCGCGCCTGGTTGCTCAGACGTAGTGTCCGACTTCAGCCGGACCCCTGACGGTCCGCCTGCCCGCCGCCGCCAAGGCCGTATGGGCAGCTCTTACTGCTGCTGAGACGTCGACGTCTTTCTTCCCATCTCGGCTTTCAGGACCTCGACCGCCTTCTCGATCTGTGCGTCTCGACCCTTGTTGAAATCGGCGGGAGTATTGTCGATGAGTACGTCCGGCGGCACGCCGTAGTTTTCCATGTTTTGGCCCGTCACGGTCCAGACGCCGCTTCCTGGCGTCCTGATTGCCGCGCCGTTCAGCAAGGTATAAGAGCCAGTGCCGATCACGGCTCCCATCGTCGGGACACCGACGACTTTGCCAAGGCCGAGCGCCTTGAACCCGGCCGGAAACATCTCGGCGTCTGAGGCCGAACGTTCGTTCTGCATCACCACCATCGGGCCATAGAAGTTCTGCGGCCGCGGCTGCTGGAAGCCGGCATCACGCCCGATCGTGTACTGGTACTGGCGACCGGCGAGGATACCGAGCAGCTCCTGATCGATGCCGCCGCCACCATTGAAGCGCTGGTCGATGACGAGCGCCTTCTTCGTGCGCTGGGCGGCGAGGTCGAGCTGGAACTGCCGGAGTGATGGTGCGTCCATCGCCCGAATGTGAAGGTAGCCGATCTCACCGTTGCTCAACTTCGTGACCATCTCGCGTCGATCCGTGACCCACCTGGCGTACTGCAGATCAGTAAAGCCGCCGCCGGCAACCGGAGCAATCGTCACCGGCCAGGCGCCCTCTTTGGCCGGCTTGTCGTTCACCATGAAGTGGAACTTGCTGCCAGCCGCGAGGGTGAAGTACTGCCAATAGTTCTCGCTTGTCTTCAGGTCGCGGTCGTCGACTGAGATGAGGTAGTCGCCCTCTTTGATCTTCAGGTAGTCGTGATCGGCAGGGCCGTCCTTGTAGATGTGCGTGACCTTGTAGAAGCCGGACGGGTCCGCCGCCAGATCGAACCCCGGGTGACGCGTTTGCAGCACCGCCCGATTGTCGTTCGCTGGCCCGCCACCGGTCACACCCGTATGAGACGCGTTGAGCTGGCCGATCATCATCATCATGACCGTATTCAGCTCGTCATCATCCACGAGATAGTCGAGGAGGGGTTCGTAGGCGGTCTTGGCGGCGGTCCAGTCGGCGCCGTGCATCTTCGCATCGTAGAAACGGTTCTTCATGATCCGCCAGCCTTCGTTGAAGACCTGGGTGCGGAGCGCCTTGCGATCGACCTCGATGTTGACGGCGTAGGTCACCTGTCGCGCCGTAGCAGTGGCCGCCGGGTCGGTTGCGGTTGGCGCGCCGCCGCCGCGACCGCCCCGTCCGCCCCCGCGCCCCCCGCCGGTACTTTGCGTCGCACCAGCGCCGGTCGCCGTCAGGTTAATGGGCGCGGCGAAGAGCCCCGTTCCCGACCGGAAGTAGAGGGTCCGCCCGTCGCGAGCGAATGCCATGTCGTTCCCTCCGCCGCCTGGGCCGCCGGCACCGCTGCGTCCGCCACGCCCCGCACCTGAGCTGGCGCTTTCCGGGGCCGGCGGCACACGCGTCAACTGGCCGCTTTCGACATCGATGATGTACATGCCTGCGTTGGCGTCAGGCGTGGCGCCCCGACCGCCGCCAATGCCGGCAGTCGATGCCGTCAGCGCGATCGAGTGACCCTCAGGTGACGGCGTCAACCCGCCGATGGCCGTGCCCGGCGCCGAGAGCTGCCGCGCCCGTCGCGCCAGCCCGTTCCAGTCGATGCGCACCTCGGGTATCTGCGTGCCACCCTGGCCTGAGCCGCCTCGACCCGTGTTCTGTCGAGCGGCTGCCTCGGCGGCGAGCCCCTGCGTTTCGTTATCGATGTCGCGGTTGGTTGGATCGCGATCCTGATCGCGCAGCGACAGCGCCCACAACCCCATCGTCGTGTTGATGCCCCCCTGCGAGGCGATCCCACTCGACGTTCCTTCAAACGAGGTGAAGACGAGATAGCGGCCGTCTGCAGTCCAGACGGCGCCCGTTTCGGAATAGAGCAGGCTGTCGTCCGAGATGTGACGTTCCTCTCCTCCAGCGATGGGGATGATGTAGACGTGGGGCCGCAGCGTGCGGTCCTGCTTGGAGAACGCAATCCACTTACTGTCTGGAGAAACGTCGACCGAACCAATGCGTCCGACATCGCTCGACGCGACGACCGCCGTTTTGCCCTCGGCAATGTTGTAGCTGTAGAGCTTCTTATCGGCGGCCGTGTACAAGAGCGCGGTTGAGTCTGGCGTCCACACCAGCGCGCCCTTTTCGTTGTCGAGGTCGGTGATCTTCTTCGGCGTTCGGCCTTCCGGATCGCTAATCCAGATCTCATCGCGGCCGGAGCGATCCGACACGAAGGCGACGAGCTTGCCGTCGTGTGACCACTTGGGCGCTGAATTCCTGGAAGCCATCCTGTCGGGCGCGACCCGAGTGATGTCGCCACGTTCGGTCGCAATCGTGAAGATCTGCCCGCGCGCGGAGATGACGGCCCGCCGTCCAGACGGCGAGAGGTCGAACGCGTCGACGTCGTTGGTGATTGTCTCGAACTCGACCTCGTTCTGCTTGTCGTCCGACGAAATGTCCACCTTGATTTCGCTGGACTTGCCGGACGCGACGTCCAGCTTCCAGATGCCGAAGTTGTCCTCGTAGACGATCACTTTGCCGTCGCTCGACATCGATGGCCAGAACAGGCCGCCGTCGGTATGGCGGGTCACTTGTGTTGGGGCGCCGCCCTTCGCGGCAATCTTGTAGATGTTGTTGACACTCTTGCGCACGTCCAGGCTGCCAGGGCTGACGCTCTTTTCGTTCGGCAGCGGATCACCGACGAAGTAGATGGATCCGTCGGCGCCCCACATCGGCCAGTAGCGGTTGTACTGCTCGTCGCCGAGCAGCTTCGTGTAGCTCTTCGCCGCGATGTCGGCGATCCAGAGGTCGGCGGCGTAGCTGCCCCGATAGTGGCGGCGCGACCACGTCGCGGGATGGCGATTGAAGACGAGCGACTTGCCGTCCGGAGAGTAACTGCCCCAGTAGCCCCAGTCGAGGTTCAGCGACTGCTCCTGGCCGCCCTTCGCCGCGACTTGATAGAGCGTAGCCACCGAGGGGAACGCACCATCACCACGCGACGCCCGGAAGATGACCTGCTCGGAATCGCGCGTCCAGCCGACGACATCGTCAGCCCCCGTGTGATAGGTCAGCCGCTTCGGCGTTCCGCCCGTCGAGGCGATGACGTACACGTCGTTATTGCCGTACCGGTTCGATGAAAAGGCGATAAAGCGTCCGTCAGGCGAGAATCGCGGATACACTTCGCGCGCGAGGTTGTCGGTCAGGCGATGGACGTTCGAGCCGTCCTCGTTCGCCATCCAGATGTCGCCAAGATAGCTGAAGACGACCTTGCCGCCGTGATAGTCGGGGTGTCGGGCGAGTCGGACTGGGGCAGCAATCGGAGACGCAGTGCCTAGTGCCAACATGAACAGCGCCACGGCGACCGAGGCTCTTCGAAACATACTCATCCTCCCAGATGAACTGCGCGGATAGTACACCAATGCCGGCGGGGATCGGGGCCTTTCCCAAGGCTATACTGGCTGGATGAAGGCCGCGACAGGCATGGTTCTGGCCGTTCTGGGGACCGCACCGATGGTCGTCAGCTCGCAGGATCCCGCCTCGGAATTGCTTCGGCGCGCCATCGCCGCCGCCGGTGGCGCGGAGAACCTCCAGCGACACGCCGTGTTCGCCTGGCACGGCGATGGAGCGGTTCATGCCGCTGGCGGGCAGGTCATCAAGATCGCAGGGGAATGGCGAGTCGAGCCGCCCGATCGCGCGGTCGTCGACACTTACGTGGTTGAGCAGGGGCCCGGCTCGTCGAGGGCGATGGGCATCGACAACGGGCGAGGCTGGTGGCGCATCGCCGGCGTTGAACAGCCGATGGACGCCGCTACGCTAGCCCACGAGCGCGATCAGTTCTACCTCTATCACGTGCTTCGCCTCGTGCCGCTTCTCGACACCGGCTACACGCTGACGACGATCCCGCCGGATACCGACGGGCGTTCCGGCCTGAGAGCCGAGCGCGCGGGCCGCAGGAATGTCGATGTCTATTTTGATTCTGGTGGACGCGTAGCGAGGCTCGCGACGACTGTTCTTGATCGCGGCCTGAAGACGGACGTGCCCGAGGAGCTGCGGCTGAGCGGAACCATCGAGGCGGGCGGTATCAAGTGGCCACAGCGCATCGAGATTCATCAGCGTGGCGCGTTGTTTTTCGAGCTCGATCTGAGCAACTTCCGAATCCTCCAGAAATTCGAGTAGAGGTCCTATGAATGAGGAGTTCTGGCCGGCGCTGCCACTCGAAGGCTGGGCCGACACCTGCGCGACGCTCCATATGTGGACGCAGATCGTCGGGAAAATTCGACTCAGGGAGAGCGCGCCGATCAACCATGGGTGGCACAGCACGCTCTATGTCACCGCTCGAGGACTGACGACCTCGCCGATTCCGCACGGGCACCGAATCTTTCAGATCGACTTCGATCTCATCGATCACGCACTGGGCATCGAGGTCAGCGATGGACGAAGCGCCCGCGTGCCGCTCGAGCCTCAGACCGTCGCGGTGTTCTATCGCCGCGTGATGGACGCGCTGGCCGGGCTGGACATCGATGTCCGGATTTACGCGAAGCCAAACGAGGTTGCGGATCCGATTCCGTTCGATCGCGATGAAGTGCATCGCTCCTACGACCGCACCGCGGTCAACCGGTTCTGGCGCGTGCTCGTGCAGAACGACCGCGTATTCAAACGGTTTCGCTCGGGCTTCAACGGCAAGTGCAGCCCAGTGCACCTCTTCTGGGGCGCGCTCGATCTCGCTGTCACGCGATTCTCAGGCCGCCCCGCGCCGCCGCATCCGGGCGGCATTCCCAACCTTCCCGATCGCGTCACGCGCGAGGCGTACTCGCACGAAGTCAGCAGTGCCGGGTTCTGGGCGGGCGGGGGCGCAATTGCGTATCCAGCCTACTACTCATACGCGTACCCGGAACCACCTGGGTTCGCGAGCGCCGCGGTCGGGCCACGCGAGGCTTTCTACAGCACCGATCTGCACGAGTTCATCCTGCCGTACGACGCGGTACGGACCTCGGCCGATCCCGACAGAGTGCTGCTCGAATTTCTGCAGTCCACTTACGTAGCTGCTGCGGACCTGGCCAGGTGGGATCGCGCAGCGCTCGAGTCTGCGCCGGCCTGAAGCGCACCGTCGGATGCCTCGCGCACGAGCACGCGGCCGTGCCACACGAGCGCGGCGATATTGGCCAGCGACAGCAGGACGCTGAGGTCAATCAGGAGCAGACCTCGCGGCGGCGTCCATCCGAGTCCAAGACCGACGCCGTAGAAAAGGTTCATGTTGAGGGCGACGATCAGGCTGACGGTCCAGAACAGCCGCCTGAGCGCCGGCCTGAGCGCGGCAGCGAGCGCCAGGAGCGGAACCGCCAGCATCATGTGATGCTCGTGCACGCCGACAGACAGCACGAAGAACGCGTGGACGATGAACGCGGCGCCGAGCGCGTGCACGGCGAGGTCGCGCGCGTGCCGGATCCGCCAGAGGCCCCAGCCGCTGGCGATCAACACGAGCAGCGTGCCGAATGGTCGGGGATTCGGAAACCCGTAATCCTGGAACGTGCTGATCGCCATGATGCGGCGCACCGGCGCCAGATACGCGCCGGTGATGCCCAACCGCGGAATCTGATTCCACGCTCGCAGCACGTAGTTGGCGACCCACCAGATGTTGGCGGCGTATCCCGAGAGGATGTCTCGGCGCGCGTAGAACGATCCGAACGCCAGCCACATATTCGGCAGGGCACCGACCAGCGCGTACGGCAGGACGATGACACCGGCGGTGACCAGGCCACCGGTGGCGGCGGCGCCGAGGGCTCGCATTCCGCCGGTGCGCCAGGCGCCGAGCGCAAGAATCGGCGCGAGGAGCAGCGCCTGCGGCTTAGTCAGCATCGCGATCGCGAGGCTTGCGCCTGCCCACTCCGGGACGCCGCGGTGCAGGAGGACCAGCGCGGCAATTGCCGGCAGCATCATCAGTGGATCGAGATAGCCGAGTACCTCGCCGTTGAGAATCGTCGCCGGGTTGGCCCAGTAGGCAAGCGCGACCCACATCGCCCGGTCGCGGCGACCGGTGAATTGGTTGACGGTCCACCACAACAGAAACGTCAGCGCCATGCCGAAGAGCAGCCCCGGGATTTTTACCGCGCCGGTGAGGGCGGGCCGGTCGGCGAACCCGGCGTCAAATAGCTGATACAGCAAGCCGGTGGCGCCGAGCTCGTAGAGGGCCATCGGGGGATAGTCGACGGTCGTGGTGTGGTGCAGCCAGTGGAGCTCGCCCCGGACGGGCGGGTGACCGCCGACGCCGTACACCGTCGTGACGTTCTTTGCCGCCGCGATCATCCAGATCTTCCACGTCAGCACATCCTCGGTGCCGCGCAGCGGCAGCGCCGCGAGCCGCACGACCGTGGCAATGACCATGATCAGGACGAACCGGGTGAGGTACGCACGACTCGCGGGCGCGGCAGAAGTAGCGTGCATGCAGCCAAGACTCTACACAATCGCGAGGCGATTCTTAAGTGCTTGAACAGGGGACCAGGAGCTCAGGAGGAAATTCGTTGATGAACCAGAATCGGCTCCTGAACTCCTGATCTCCGGTTGATCGTCTGACGCGGTACAATTGCCATTACTGCCGCCAAATCGTGTCAAAACCTTCGCCGACCGCCGTTCGGATGGACGCGAGCCTCGTCGCGCGCCTCTATCAGCAGGCTCAGGCCTCGCGGTGGGGTGTGTCCGAGCGGGTGTTCACGGCGGCGCTCGAGCGCAGCGCCGCCAAGGCGCTCCCGGACCGGCCGCAGGATCGTCAGCGCCTCGAGCGATACCTGACCTCGCTCCACCTCGAGGATCTGGCGCTCGCGTGCGCCTGTGCCGAAGGCCACGACGCTGCCTGGGATCATTTCGTGCGCGAGTACCGTCCGATCTTGTACCGGTCGGCCGACGCTATCGATCCTGCCGGCGGCGCGCGCGAGCTGGCCGACTCGATCTACGCGGACCTTTTCGGCCTCCAGGAGCGCGACGGCGAACGCCGATCGCTTTTTCGGTATTTTCATGGCAGAAGCAGCCTCTCGACGTGGCTCCGTGCCGTGCTGGCGCAGCGCCAGGTGGATCGCGTTCGATCGACCCGGCGGCTGACGCCACTCGATTCAGGCGCCAACGAGGAGAGCCCGCCGCCGGCGCTCGTGAGCTCGCCCGCGGCTGATCCGGACATCCGACGGTTCAGCACCCTTATCAAGCTTGCGCTCGGACGGGCGCTGGCGCTTCTGCCGGACCGCGATCGTCTCAGGCTGGGCTGTTACTACCGCGAAGACCTGACCCTCGCACAAACCGGCCGGTTGCTCGGAGAGCACGAAGCGACGGTGTCGCGCCAGCTGGCGCGTTCCCGCAAGGTCATCCGCGCGGAAGTCGAACGGCACCTGCGTGCTGAATGCGGTTTGACCGACGCCGAGATCGCGCGATGCTTCGAGTGTACGATCGACGATCCGGGGACGCTCGACGTCGGCCAGCTCTTCAGCCTTGCGGGTGCGCGCAAGGATTCGGAACCGGGGCGTTCTCAGTGAGAGGGTGAGTAGAAGTTCCAACATGTCTGATCGAGACCGTGACCAGTCGGTAGAGCAGTGGCTCCGCAAGATGCCAGTGAGCGTCGCGCCAACCGACGACTGCCTGGATGCCGATATTCTGGCGGCGTGGTCCGAAGGTCTGCTCGAAGGCGCGGAGCGATCCTCCGCCGAATCACACGCATCGACGTGCGCGCGCTGCCAGGCAATGCTTGCGGTCATGGCTCGGACGACACCGGTGCCGGCGTCGGGCACAGCTTCACCGATCCGCAAATGGCTCATGTTGCTCGGACCGGCGATGGCCGCAGCTGCCGCCGTCGCGTTGTGGTTTGCCGTTGACCCCAGCCAGAGAAGCGCACCGTCGGTCCTCGGCGAACTGAGCAAAGAGCGCGCGGAGTCCGCTCCCGCAACGGTGCCTGCGCCCGCACCCGCCGCGTCGCCCGCGCCGTCGGACAAGGATCGCCCCATGCCCCAGGATTCTCTCGGTGGCGCTCTAGAGGCTCCTGCACGGGAGGGACAGACCAGTGCTCGGCCGCGGGACGAGCGTGTCGGCGCCGAGAAACTGCGGGCGTCGTCCAACGAGAAGAAAGTGGAGTCGGCGAAATCCGTTCCGGCCCCGATCGAGGCGGAGAAGCGCGCGGAGGCGAATCCTTCGGCGGCGCCCTTCGGAGGCCTGGCGCCGCCGCCACCGCCACAGGCAGCGCCAGCGCCCCCAGCGCTGGACCGTGCTCAAGACGCGCGAGGAAATCTTGCTGGCGCTGCGAGCTCGCAGTCTCCTAACCAGACTCAGAACAGTCAGGCTAAGAGTCCCTCGGGGCAAAGCAATCAGGCCCAGAACAGTCAGGCGCCGCAAGCGAACCAGGCTCAGGCCCCGCCGCCGCCGCGACAGCAGGCACTCGAGGAGCGAGTCGTGGTCGCCGACTCGCCAGGATCTCGCGTCGCCGCGAGGAGAGACGCTGCTGCGCCGGCAGAGTCCGCGAGTTTTCGCAGCGGTGCCGCCGTGCTCGAGATTCGAACGCCGGATCCGGCCGTTCGCTGGCGCGTCGTCGACGGCCGTCTTGTGCAACGGTCGCTCGACGCAGGAGCGACCTGGGTCGATCAGGACCGTGCCGATGAGGGCGTAAGCTTGACGGCCGGCGTGGCGCCGTCGACGACCGCGTGTTGGCTCGTCGGCCGCGCCGGCGCCATCGTTCGCACGATCGATGGACGCGCGTGGCAGCGTGTGCGGTTTCCCGAACCCCTGGATTTCACGGCCGTCGTCGCCGGTGATGCGCGGACGGCCACCGTTACGGCTGCCGACGGCCGGCAGTTCGCGACGACGGACGGCGGGACCACCTGGACGCGACGCTGACAATTAACGACCTTCAACGCCCCGCAAGAAACGCTCTCGACACCGTTCTAAGGACAGCGCCCCAATTACAAGGAGCTGTTCCGATGCGTTCCCGATATCTGCTGGTGGCCCCCCTGGCGGCCGCGATTGCCCTTGGTTTGTCCGGCTCGACGCCCGACGCCGCGCCGACTCACAGCGCCGGACAGGACATGACGACCCTCGACGATCAGGTGGAACTGTCACTGACCGTCTACAACTCGGACATCGCGCTCGTGCGCGATGTGCGCCGCCTCGCGTTGCCGTCAGGCGATTTCGATCTGAAGTTCATGGACATCGCCGCGACGGTCAACCCGGCCACCGTGCACTTCCGCTCGCTGACCGAGCCTGCACGGCTGAACGTCCTCGAGCAGAACTACGAGTACGATCTGCTCGAGCCCGATAAGCTCCTGCGCAAGTATGTCGGCCGCGAGGTCACGCTCGTGCGCACGGTGCAGCAGGACGGAACAACGCGCCAGGAAGAGGTCAAGGCCGAGCTCCTCAGCTACAACAACGCGCCTGTCTGGCGGATCGGCAAGGAGATCGTGACCGGCATGCACGCCGATCACATCCGCTTCCCCGAGCTGCCGGACAACCTGTTCAGCCGCCCGACGCTCATCTGGACGCTGCAGAACGGCGGTGCGCAGGCGCATCGTGTGGAAGCGTCGTACCTGGCCGGGAAGCTGGCGTGGAACGCCGACTACGTGCTGACGGTGTCACGCGACGACAAGAGCGCGGACCTCGACGGTTGGGTCACGCTGCAAAACGGCAGCGGCACGTCGTTCAGGAACGCCAAGCTGCAACTCGTCGCTGGCGATTTGAACCGCGTGAAACAGGCGGTCGCCGACAAACGATTCGATCAGGCCCGCCGAAGCATGGAGATGGCCGCCGCGGCACCGATGGCGCAGGAGGCCTTCTCCGAGTACCACCTCTATACGCTCGGCCGGAAGACCACGATCAATAACGCCGAGACCAAGCAGGTGAGCATGCTCGGCGGCACTGGCGTTCCCGTCCAGAAGCGGTTCATCGTCGACGGGCAGGAGTTCTACTATCACAATCAGCAGCACCCCGGTGCGCCCATCAAGGATCTGGTGCAGGTGTACTACCAGTTCAGGAACGAGGAGAAGTCCGGGCTCGGGATGCCAATGCCGGCCGGCACCGTGCGCGTGTATCAGGCCGACTCGAAGGGCGGCATCCATCTGGCTGGCGAGGATCGGATCGCGCACACGCCGAAGGACGAAACCCTGAAGCTGAAGATCGGAAATGCCTTCGACGTTGTCTGCGAGCGCAATCAGATCGACTTCCAGAAGATTGCCAGCAACGTCTACGAATTCGAATACGAGATCACGCTCAGGAATCACAAGGCCATTCCGATCACGGTCGAGGTCAACGAACCCATCGGCGGCAGCTGGCGAATGGTTCGCTCGACGCATGCCTCGACGAAGACGGCTGCCTGGGCGGCGCAGTTCAACGTCCCGGTTGCGCAAGACGGCGTGACGGTGCTGAAGTATCGGGTACGGGTGACGTACTGATAGGGTCGCGGCTCGCTTCTCGCGGCTGGCTGGCTAAAGGCTCAGGGCTCAAGGCTCAGGCAAGATCTTCGAGTAAGTAATCGAGGGTTTTGCTTGAGCCTTGAGCCCGAAACGACCCCTGACCGGACGTCGTAGATAGACCTGATTCTTTCGGTCCGTTACTCGTCAGGAGGATTCGAGAATGCGCCGTATATCTCTGAAAACATGGGCGTTGACGTTGGTAGCCGCGAGTCTCGCCGTGGCCGTGACGGCCACGCGGACTGTCGTAACCGCTGAGCCCCAGGCCCCCGCGGGCCAGGCGCTTCAGTCGATTGGCCCGTTGGCGTTTGCTCCCGACGGCGTTCTTTTCGCAGCCGATCGTCAGGCCGCGACGATCTTCGCGATCGACCTCGGCGCAAACGCCACCGGCGGCGCCGCCGGGGCGAAGGATGTGACGGGCGTCGACGCGCAGATTGCGTCGATTCTCGGGACCGATCCCAAGGAGATCCAGATTACCGACCTCGCCGTGCACCCGAAGACGCGCAACGCGTTCATCTCGGTGATGCGCGGAACTGGAGCTGACGCGAAGCCGGCACTCGTACGGGTCGATGGCGCGGGCAAGATCGAAGTCGTCGCGCTCGACGGTCTCAAGATGACCAAGGCGACGCTGCCGAACGCCCCCGCCGCCGTTGCGGGTCAGCGCAACCCGCGGATGGAGTCGATCACCGACATGGCGTATGTCGATGGCCGGCTGGTCGTCGCGGGCCTCTCGAACGAAGAGTTCGCGTCGAAGCTTCGCACCGTCCCCTATCCGTTCGCGTCGGTCGAGGCTGGCACGAGCGTTGAGATCTACCACGGGAATCACGGGCAGTTCGAGACCCGGTCGCCGGTCATCTCCTTTGTCCCATACAAGATCGACAACACGGCCAACCTGATTGCCGGCTACACGTGCACGCCGCTCGTGAAATTCCCAGTTGCGAGCCTCACGCCTGGCGCGAAGGTCATGGGCACGACGATCGCCGAGCTCGGCAACCGCAATCGGCCGACCGACATGATCGTCTACAAGAAGGGCGGCAAGGACTATCTGCTCATTGCCAACACCAGCCGCGGCGTGATGAAGGTCCCGACCGACGGGTTTGCGGGCGCGCCGGGGATCACGGCGAAGGTTACCGCTGAAACTGGTGGCGTTGGCTTCGAGCCGGTCGCCACGCTGAAGGGCGTCGAGCAGCTCGATTTGCTCGACGACCAGCGCGCGATCGTACTGACACGAGCTGAAGGCGGCGCGCTCTCGCTGCTGGCAGTGGCGCTGCCGTAAGGACGAGATTGAACCAAGGTTCAAGGTTCATAGTTCAGGGTTCAAGATTCTGAAGGTCTACGGTTCATGGCAGGGACGGGGGTGGTGTTGAGTCCAAGTGCTCTTCGCATCCTCCGTCTCTGCTGTGTGACGACCCTCTCGGGTGCCTCCGTCGCCTGCGGAAGTTCTGCCTCGTCGACCGCTCCTCCGGCCATTCAGCTCAACACTCAATCGAACACGGTCGACGTCACCGGCCTCAGCGCCGGAACGCTCAACGCGCTCTCGACAGGCACCAACTGGACTGACAGCGACTGGCAGGCGCTCCTCCGCGTTTCCGTCAAAGGCGGCTCGGAGGCGACGCCAGCGGTCGCAGGGAAATACTCGGTCGCTGACGGCGCGATCCGATTCACACCGATGTTCCCGTTCGATGAGGGCCGCCAGTACCGACGTGGTCCTCGATGCCGGCCGCCTGCCGGCAGTCGCGAACACCGTCTCGTGGCGGACACAAAGGCTGACCGCCGTCGTCGGTCGGCCGGCCGTTGCCCGCGAGCCGACGACAGTCATCACGCACCTCTATCCGAGCGGCGCGACAGTCCCCGCCAATCAGCTCCGCATGTACCTGCATTTCTCGGCGCCAATGGATTGGCGGAGCGGCTACGACCACGTCACGCTGCTCGACGATCGCGGGCAGGAAGTCGCTGACGCGTTCCTTCCACTCGACGCGGACTTCTGGAACGACGATCGGACCCGCTACACGGTGTTCTTCGATCCTGGCCGCGTCAAGCGCGGCATTCTACCGAACCGGCAGATGGGCAGAGCCCTCGAAGCCGGGAAGCGGTACACGCTGGTGGTCAAACGGGACTGGCGGGACGGGCATGGGCTGCCGCTCAAGGAGGAATTCAGGCACGAGTTTCAGGCCACGCCCGCGATCGAGCGACCGCTCGACATGGCGGCGTGGAAGGTGACACGACCGGCGGCGGGGACGCGAGAGCCGGTGGTCGTGACGTTCCCGGCGGCGCTGGATCATGGCCTGCTTCGACGAGCCCTCGGCGTCGCGAGGAGCGGCGCGCGAGGCACGCTCGAGGGTGAGGTCGCCATCGAGGACAGTGAAACACGCTGGCGCTTCACGCCACGCGACCCGTGGCTCGCAGGCGACTACGACTTGGTGGCGTTCGCGTTCCTCGAGGATCTGGCCGGCAACCGCGTCGGTCGGGCGTTCGAGGTCGACAACTTCGAGCGGACTGATATCAGTACCGAACCCGAGCGGCGGACACTGACATTCAAGATCGGTACTTGAGTCACGATCGGCTGTTGTCGATCGCGGCGCTCACCTCGAAACTCGCGTCTCGAGCAGCGCCAACAGCACCCACGCGGTCGTCGAGACTCTCTGCGCGTAGCTCGTCTGTCCTGGCGGCCTTGTCGTCTCGTTCCAGGTCCCATCCGCCAACTGCTGACGGATCAGGTACGACCGTCCATTTGCGATCGCGTCGGTCAGCGAACTTCGTGTGAACGTCGGCTCCGCCCGGGACGCCCGGCGCGTCAATCCATGCAGCGCGAGCGTCGCGATCGCGGTGTCGAATGGCTCGGCCGGAGAAGTGAGGTACGGTCCCCAGCCGCCGTCGCGTCCCTGCCCTTTCTTCAACAGGTCCAGCGCCGCGCGCCAGTTGTCTGGCACGCGAGTGACGGAAGAGTCGACAAATGCCATGAGGATGGCCGCCGCGTCGGGTACGTTGCTGACTTCCGCGCGCCCGAGCCACTGCTCGGCTCGGGCGATACGTTCGTCGAACGCCGGCAGTCGCGAAGCGGCGAGCGTACGGCGCGCGAACGTGGTCGCGAGGGCCGTCCCATAGGTGGCGGGCGAGCCGAGACTGTCCGAAGAATCGAGCCGCCACGATCCGTCAGGCTGCTGATCGGCCGCCACGATCGCTGCGGCGGCGTCGACTGCCGCTTTCGGCACGAGCGCGGCCGCGAACGCCGCCGTTGTCGCATGACCGAACTGGATCCGCGCGAGCTGCTTGTCGTCCGCGCCGCCCTCGCCGCCGCGGTTGCTCTCCCATCGCCCCGGATCCGCCAGCCACGTCAAGGTGTCTTTCAACGCCACGCGAACCTCGGGGGCGTTGCCGAGCGCGGCGATGAGCGCCCTCGCCGCATCGCCATTGTTGTGACACGAATAGCAGGGATGCTCCCGGCGCCACGCCGGGACCTCGCGCGCCAAATAGGCCGTGGCCCGGGCTTCGCTCGACTCGAGTTTGCTGGTCTGGGCGGGAGAGGCCCTGAAACTCACGGCCCCCGCCAGCAGGAGCGAGCTGATCAGAAACGCCGTCCGCATCGGGTACCGCTTGATCGGCCAGGTCACCGGGCTCTCCGGTAGCGACATGCTACGATCGTAGCGTGAACGACAGCGACGTCGGAGATTTCGTGCGGTTGCCGGGTTCATCGTTCTCAAGCTCGTGACGCTTGGTGTGTACCGGAGCGGCTCAAACGGGCTCTTTCTCGAGGGTTGCCTCGGGCTGGCGCTCGTGTCGACGATGTTCTTTCTTCTTTCCAGGTTTGTTCTCCAGAGGGGCTAGCTGAGAGGTCCCGTAGTGTCCGGCTTTAGCCGGACGTCAGAGGTCCGGCTGCCCGCCTCCGCCGAGGCTACGGCGCGTCCGCCGAAGCGCTTTGCGCGAAGGTGGAGAGCCGGACACTACGAACAACAGGCGTGCGTCCGAGCGAGCGGTATCCGATGAGCACAATCGCCGCGAAGAAGAAGGTCTTCAACAACGTCCTCGAATCGATTGGCGACACGCCGATGATCCGGATCAACCGGATCACGAAGGACCTGGTCAAGGCCACGGTCCTCGCCAAGATCGAGACCGTCAATCCCGGCAATTCGATCAAGGACCGCATGGCCGTGCGGATGATCGAGGACGCCGAGCGAAAGGGCCTGCTCAAGCCAGGCGGAACGATTATCGAAGGCACGTCAGGGAATACCGGCATGGGCCTCGCGATTGCGGCGGTCGTCAAGGGCTACCGCTGCGTGTTTACGACCACCGACAAACAGTCGAAGGAAAAGATCGACGCGCTCAGGGCGTTCGGTGCCGAAGTCATCGTCTGCCCGACCAACGTCGATCCCGAGGATCCGCGATCGTACTACTCGGTGTCGTCGCGGCTCGAGCAGGAGATTCCGAACTCCTGGAAGGCGAATCAGTACGACAATCTGTCGAACACGGCGGCGCACTACGAGGAGACCGGGCCAGAGATCTGGGAACAGACCGACGGACGCGTGACCCACCTCGTGGTGGGCGTCGGCACCGGCGGCACGATCAGCGGTGTCGGGCGATACCTCAAGGAGCGCAACCCGAAGATCAAAGTGTGGGGTATCGATACCTACGGGTCAGTGTTCAAGAAGTACAAAGAGACCGGCGTCTTCGACAAAAACGAGATTTACCCGTACGTCACCGAAGGCATCGGCGAAGACTTCCTGCCCCGGAATGTGGATTTCGGCGTCATCGATCATTTCGAAAAGGTGACCGACAAGGACGCGGCGCTGATGACGCGGCGAATCGCGCGGGAAGAGGGCATCTTCGCTGGCAACTCGGCCGGCTCAGCGATGGCCGGGGTGTTGCAGCTCCGGGATCGCTTCGCGGCAGACGATCTGGTGGTCGTCATCTTTCACGATCACGGATCGCGTTACCTCGGGAAGATGTTCAACGACGACTGGATGCGCGAAAAGGGTTTCTTCGACAAGAGCGGGCTCGCCGCGCGAGATCTTGTCGCGTCGGGAGTTTCTGGCGAGCTCCTGGCGATCGAAGGGACCGAAGCCGTCGAGGTCGCCGTGAAGCTGATGGGCGAGCACGACTTCTCCCAGATCTCGATTACGCGGGACAAGCGGCTCGTCGGCTCGCTCAACGAAGCGCACCTCTACGACACGCTGATCCGATCGCCGGAGGTCAAGTCGCAACCGGTCGAGACGATCATGCAGCCGGCATTTCCATTCGTCGACGTCTCAACGCCGCTCGAGCTCCTTTCGACGATGATCACGCCGGCCAACCCGGCAGTGCTGGTGCGCGATTTCAAGACCGACAAGACCTACATCATCACCCGCTCGGACGTAATTCGAGTGCTCTGCTAGCTGGTCAGATCTCGATTTCTCCCGTGTCGATTTTGTGAGCATTCGCCCGGGAGAAAATCGAGATCTGACCCCGGAAGTGGTCCTATAATCACCCGCTATGAAAAACATACCTACGCTCTTTATCAGCGCGCTCCTGCTCGCCAGTTCCACCTACGCTCAGGACGCCACTGGCACGTGGGACCTGAACCTCACAACGCCGAACGGGCCGATGACGGTGGCTTTGACGCTCAAGAAAGACGGCGAGAAACTGTCGGGTTCAATCGCCGGGCCACAGGGCGAGGTCGCCGTGCAGGGCAGCCAGAAGGACAAAGCCGTCGTCGTCAACTTCTCGGTCCAGACTCCCAACGGACCATTCGCCATCGTCATGAACGGGAATCAGGACGGCGAAGCCATTGCCGGAATGATGGATTTCAACGGCCAGGGGCAGGCGGAGTGGAACGGAAAGCGCCGGGCGGGCGCGGCCGCGGCGGCGCCTGCGGCTGCCGGTGCGGTAGCGCAAACCGACAAGCCTGCCGACGTCAACGGGGTCTGGGCCATGCAGATCGAGATCGGCGGCAGCACCGCCGGAACACCAACAGCGACCTTCAAACAGGACGGCGAGAAGATCAGCGGCACCTACTCCTCGCAAGTGGTTGGTGAACAGCAAATTACAGGCACGGTTAAGGGCAACGCGATCACGTTTGAGTTTCAGGCGTCGTTTGACGGCAACGCCGTGAAGGTGACGTACTCGGGAACGGTCGATAAGGACACTATGAAGGGAACCGTCGCATTTGGCGATCTGGGGGAGGGGAGCTGGACGGCCAAGAAAAAGTGACTCTGGACGTAATTAACTTTGCAATACAAAGTCCAAACGTGTTATATTATAAGGCGGTTATCCGTTCCTGAATGCACTTAGCGCCTGTAGAGTTCGACCTCGAGCTCATTCCCCGCGCCCGGGTGGACGTCATCGACGTCCGCCGCTTAGTGTCCCAACGCTACGGGAATGGCCTAGACGCCTATCCGAAGGCGCTCTGCTGCTCCCTCCATACCACTGCCGGGTATCTGGACCAGGGGCTCGCCACGCGGCTGAGTCACAGCCGTGGCGGGGTCATGTCGTACATCAACGTATTCCGGACGATGTTCCCGGAGGGGGCTGGGTACGAGCACGACAAGATTGACCGGCGGACCGAACTGAGCGAGGAGCAAAAGCCCGAAGAACCCCGCAACGCCGACTCGCACCTGGCGTTTATGGCTGGAGCGCTGCGGACCTGCGTCACGTATCGGAATCGGCCTAGCGAGCCGGTCTGCTTCATCGATCTCGACGGTGTCCACGAAGGGCGGCCCCGAAAGCGTCGCACGAGCGTGCTTGGCTACTCGCACGAGGAGCCCGTGGCGCAGGCCAGGATTGTCGTGCCGGTCTCACGCCACGCCGTCGATTCGGTCAACCTGAAAAACCCGCGGCTGGGCATCTACGAGCAGTGCCGGCAGCTTGTTGCCGACCATGGCGTGTCGAAGGGGCGGATCCGCCTCTCGCTCGCTCCCGGCGAGCGCAATGCGGGGCTGACCGTCAACGAGTATGAAACGCTGTTGATGCGCCACGACCTCTCGGAGGTGCTGCGCGATCCGCTGCGGTTCATGGTCGAGAAGGCTGGCCACATGCTGGGTAATCCCAGGGCGATTCCGGCCAAAACGCTCGACTATGCCAAGTACGACCTGGTCCGGGTTTTCAACCAGCTGCTCGACGCCGTTGGGTTGCACGAATCGATGGTCGAAAGCGTGCTCGCGCGGGCGATCGCGATGCCGGCCTCCCGCTTCCTGCGCATGAAACGGTCGGTCAGCCTGTTTGTCTCGGACCGCCAGGGCGATCGCGGGACGATCGTCGAAGGCACCTACCAGAGTCCCATCCTCGTCCAGTGGCACCGCGGCAATCGCCAGGCGCGCGTGCTGGACGTGACGCTGACCCGTTTCGTCTAAATTCGGCTCAAGGCTCAAGGCTCAAGGCTCAGGCAAAATCTTCGAGCGAGTGGTCGAAGGATTTAGCTTGAGCCATGAGCCATGAGCCATGTCTAGTATTTCCAGCTCTTCAAATCGGCTGACGCCGGCGCGTGCTTCTCGATGTGCGCGATCATCTTCGTCATCAGTTCGCCGCCCCGAGGGCCCCAGCAGTGCGGCGCACGCCGCTCGAAAACGATCTCGCCCGTGAACTTCGGGTTTTCCGCCTTGACGAGGAACTCCTTCAGTTTTTCGACGCCGTTATTCAGGTAGTACGAGTCCATGTCGCCGACGTAGACGTTGAGTTTGTGACCGATTTTCGGTCCGAGAGTGCTCCAGTTGGTTTGGAGCACGTGGCGAAGGTCGTAGGTGCGCCACGTCTCGGCGACGGACTTGTCGATCTGTCCCGTCGTCTTGTCCCACAGCCGCTTCGGATAGCCATCGGCGCCGACCGGCGAGTAGGTCGCTTCCCAGATGTCCCACTGGCCCCCCGATCGTGATTTGTCACTAACCACCAGCTCGTAGCGGTTCTCGTCTTTCATCATCGACTCGATGTTGCCATCGGCGCGTTGCTGGTTCGGGCGCTCGACCTTCATCCACCCCTTGTCGATGAAGTAGGCGTTGGCATCGTTGTAAATGTCGACGATCTGGTGATACCGGAAGTCCAGCGAGTCAGGACAGCTGGCGAAGGCGCGGCCGTAGAAATCGGGATAGAAGACCTGGTGCGCGGCGGCTATCCAACCACCGGTCGAACCGCCCGACAGCGTTCGCGCCCACGGCTCGCGAATGACGCGAAACCTGGTTTCCACGGCGGGAATCAGCTCCTGCAGGATCGCGTCACCGTATGGGCCGTTGTTCTGCGAGTTCACGCCGTACGAATCGTCGTAGTAGGGTGAGGGGTGCTGCAGCGTGACGTAGATCATCCGCGGCGTCGAAGCGGCCAGCCAGAACGCGTCGAAGGCTCCTCCGGTGCCGAAGCCTCCCGGCGCGCGCAACGAGAAGTGGCCCTGCTCGTAATTGACCGGAAAATGGATCCCGGGATGCTTGTCGTAGTCCTTCGGTAGCAGGACCGTGGCGCCCAGGTAGATGGGATGGCCCCACCACTTCGTCAGGATCTTGCTCTCGATCTTGATGCGCTTGACCAACTCGGTGTCCGCCGGCGGTTGAACTGGTGGAATGACCTTGTCGGCCGTCAGCCGTATCGGATTGGTCGACCGGGGATCGAACTGCACCTTCACCGGGTCGCCAAACACGTTTCCTGGCGAGCGCTTCCAGTTCTGACCTTCCCATCGATCCATGTGCAGCCATACCGTATTGCCATCCGCTCGCGCGAATCGCGTGTAGACGTTGACGAAGGGCTGCATCCAGGTACTCGCCCGCGGGAACGTCCTTCAGGCTTTCGATTGGGTGGCCTCGCTCGGCCGCGGTCAGCGCGATCGGGGCTCCGGGCTTGAGGGCGTCGACCGAGATCGAAAAAAGCGGGACGCCGGAGGGAGACGCTTGTTCGATCGGCGCCCGCTTGTTGTCGCGGCTGATGGCCACGTAGACCATGCCGGTCGTGGCTTCGGCGCGGGCGGTCGCGGCGATCGTAACCTCGATTCGCGGACCGGCGGCGGGCTCTCGGGCGCCTTGATCGATCCGGGCAGCGACAGACGCTGAGCCGGCGGCAATGAGTGCGGTTGCCACAATTTTCGAGCGATTCATCGGGCCGTTGTACCACAGCCGGCTCGGGGACACTCAACCGTGACAGTCCCCGAACTCAGCTGTGGTAAAACCTCCCGGTGCCAGCCTTCCGGCTGATTCTGGCTGTCGTCGTCTCAATCGGGGTCATCCTCTCGTCGCCGTTCATCCGGGACATCCGGGACTGGATCCGGGCCACGTTCCCTGGCCGGTACGCCACGGTCGTTGCGACGGCGGTCGCGCTGACGATTGGCGCGGCTCTCATCGTCGCGGTCGTGAGGATCCGCGATCGCCGCACGCTGCGCTACGGCGCGATTGTTGCCGCCCTGGCCCTCGGCACGGCCTACTCGCTCTGGAACGCGCAGGGGATTCCGGAAGTCGACGCCGTCGAGCGCGTTCACTTCGTCGAGTACGGGCTCATCACGCTGCTCTTCTATCGCGTCTGGCGCCCCCGTGGGGACGCGTCGATGTTCGTGCTGCCGCTCCTCTCAGGCATCGCCGTCGGCACGCTCGAAGAGTGGCTGCAGTGGTTCATCCCTGGCCGGGTCGGCGACATGCGGGACGTATTCCTCAACGTGACCGCGATTGTCTGCGGACTGCTGTTCAGCGTCGGCGTCGACCCTCCCGACGCGGCTGCGTTCGAGCTTCGCCCAGGGTCGCTGCGCCGGATCGGCGTGGTCGCGAGCGTGGTCGCCGTGCTCTTCGCGCTCTTCGTCCATTCGGTGCACCTCGGCTGCGAAACGAGCGACCCGGAGGCCGGAAGGTTCCGTTCGCGCTACGATGCGGCGACTCTGCTCAGCATCGGCCAGGACCGGCTTGCGCTCTGGAAGGACCACCCGCCGATCGAGCGGCCGCGCAGCCGGAGCCGGGAAGATCAATACATGAGCGAAGGGCTCCTGCACGTGCAGGAGCGGAATCGGCGTTGGGAAGCGGGTGACATGTCGGCGGCCTGGTCTGAGAACCTCATCCTCGAAAAGTACTACGCGCCGGTCCTCGACACGCCGTCGTATATCTCGCGCACTGGCCATCGCTGGCCCGCCGATCAGCGCGCGCATGCCGAGCAGCGCCGCGGCGTTGCGCCATCGTACGAGAGCCGCGCCGATGCCACCGAGGGACACCACTTCATCCGGACGTGGTCGCCAATCGTGCTTTGGATGGGTGTGGCGGTCGGGGTGTGTGGCATCCTGGGTTTCTGTTTCGTGGTCGATCGGCGTAAGCCGTAACCCGGTGGAGATTCGCGACTACAACGGGACCGGGGACTGGACAGTCGAGGCTGTCACTCAGCGCTACGAGGCCCACAGGAAGCGACACGGCTTGGCGATTCTCCGAGATCTCAGGCCGCACGAGCACAGTGAGGGCGACGTTCGCTGGGTCTATCCGATCATGGACGCCGTCGTGGACGGCATCAAAGCTGGCGATCCCGCGTGTGTTGATCTTGGTGTCGAGTTCATCGAAAACGCCCAGAAGCAGCCCTTCGGCCGGATTCTACACGCAAAGGTCGCGCGATCGCTTCGTCAGACCGAGCTGACCGCGGAACACGTCATTCGGCTGAGAGTCCGTATTCTCGCCATGCTGGTCGCAGGCCAGGTGCCACATGAATATCGCGACTACGCAAAGCTGCTTCGCCGGATTGGCCTTGGTGACGGCTGGACCGACGCCCGCAGCCGCGTTGATGAAACGAATCCGTACGTGATGCGGTACGTGGACTACTTCGATCGCCATGCTGTCTAGCCGTCGTGGAATCGATCGCGCGTTCGCGTAGAAGGGGCAGCCGTGGTCACGATTCGCCAGGAAAGGTCTGAAGACGTTGCCGAGGTTCGACGTGTCAACGAGCTGGCGTTCGAGCAGCCGGCCGAAGCTGATCTCGTCGACAAGCTGCGCCAGGCGTGTACAGACGCTTTGTCGCTGGTCGCTGTCGACGATGGCGTGGTGGGTCACATCCTCTTCACTCCGGTGGTGGCCGAGAGCGGGGAGAGGCGAGTATCCGGGATGGGATTGGCGCCGATGGCGGTTGCTCCAGATCACCAGCGCCAGGGCATAGGCTCCAAACTCGTGCAGCGCGGACTGGAGATGCTCCGCCAGCGCGGCTGTCCTTTCGTTGTCGTCGTCGGACATCCGGAGTTCTACCCGCGTTTCGGGTTCGAGCCCGCGTCACCCCGCGGCCTCGTGAGCCAATGGGACGGCATACCTGATGCGGCGTTCATGGTCCTGATTCTGGATGAGACCGCGATGATTGGAGTAGCAGGCGTGGCCAGGTATCGAGCGGAGTTCGACGAGGTCGCCTGAAGAGCGGCGCGACGCAGGTTGGGACATGCCCCGGAGATCGATCGCACAGTTCACGCTGCATGACTCCACGGGGCGAGAAGTCGTCGCTCGCTTTCGGCGCGCGTCGCTCGACGACGTCCCTGCGATTGAATCGCTGATCGGGATCGCGACTCGCCAGCTCGGTCGCGGCGACTATTCCGAGGAACAGATCGAGGCGGCGCTGGGAACCACCCTGGGCGTCGACTCGCAACTGGTCCGGGATGGAACCTACTTTGTTGCCGAGGCGGGCAGGAGCCTCGTGGCGTGCGGAGGGTGGAGTTCGAGGAAGACGCTCTTTGGATCGGATGGCAAGGTCGATCGACAGCCGGAGTTGTTGGATCCAGCGCGCGATGGGGCGCGGATTCGCGCCTTCTTCGTTCATCCTGACTGGGCGCGACAGGGGTTAGGTCGGAGAATGCTCGAACTCTGTGAGGCTGAAGCCCGGGTAAACGGCTTCAGATCGGCTGAGCTCATGGCCACTCTGCCGGGCGAGCGACTCTACAGACGCTGCGGATATGTCGCGGAGCGCGCCATTCAGCATACGCTGCCCGGGGGGACCGCGATCGAGTTCGTGCCCATGAGCAAGCGCTTTGCTCAGGAGTCTGGGACAGGTGTGAGTGTGTCAGCGGAACAGGAAGGAACGCGTATGGATGTCGGTGTGATCCTCAAGCGGTTCGAATCTCCCGACGAGATCCGCGAGATGACGCTCGGCCGCTTCGAGGTGATCCGCCTCGGAGGGATGACGATCGGCCGGGCAACGTATCAACCCGGGTGGAAGTGGTCGGCGCACGTCGGCCCACAGGTTGGGGCTTCGCGCTGCTCCACTGAACACCTTGGACTCGTCGTTTCTGGCGTGGCCACTGCCGCGTTCGCCAACGGCCGGGTCGTCGAACTCCGGCCCGGCGACGTGTTCTACATTCCGCCAGAACCGCACGACAGCTGGGTCGTCGGCGTCGAGCCCTACGTCTCTCTTCATTTTCTCGGCGCTGACAAGTACGCGGCGAGGTAACCGATATGCAGCATAGCGCCCCCGCGCCGATCAAGCCCCAGGTGTCGATCGAAGAGGTCGGACGGCTGGACGTTCGGGTTGGTACGATTGAGGCGCTGACGGATGTGCTTGGCTCGGACACGCTGGTCGAACTGCGCGTGAGCTTCGGCGACCACACGCGCCAGGTCTTGGTCGGGATGAAGCAGGAGCGCGCGGATCCGCAGGAAGTCGTAGGCCGCCAGGCGTTATTCGTCGTCAATCTGCCGTCGCGCCGGATGGCCGGCCGGGTATCGGAGGCGATGCTGTTCGACCTAGGATACGCCGACCAGCTCGTGCCCGTGCTGGCGGTCCCTGAGCGGCCGGTTCCAGACGGGACGCGCGCCGGATAGTGCAGCGCACTCGCTCCAATACTAACTTCTGGGTTTCGGAAATCGCGCGCGAACCTGGAATCGACACGGTGGTGCTCTGGCCGTCACGCCGGGCTTTGATTCCGGCCGAATGGCTGATATAAACGGCGCGCGAAACCCTACTCCGGAGAGAAACATCATGAAGCGCCTGGCCGTGTATGTCCTGTCGACCTGCATGTTGGTCGGCTTCGTGCAGCAGCGCGAGGTCGCCGGTCAAGTCGGCACTGTCAAGGCGCTCGCGCCAGGTGTGTACTTCCATGAAGGTGATCTGAGCGGGAAGGGTCACTGCAACAACGGCTGGGTGATCTTCGACGACTATGTTCTTGTGCTCGACGCCAACTTCCCCTCGGGTGCGCAGGAGATCATCCCAAAGATTCGCGCGCTGACGACCAAGCCGATCCGGTTTGCCTTCGACACGCACCACCACGGCGATCACGCGTATGGCAACCAGGTCTGGGTCGATAACGGCGCAGTGCCAGTCGCCCACGAGAACGTCATCACCGAGATGCGGAAGTACGAGACGGGGTTCTTCGGCGGAGCTTCCCGGACGTTGGGAGGACGAGGCGAAGCAGCGCGAGGATATGAAATCGACCCGGCTGAAGCCGCCGACACTGCTCTATCGCGACGTCATGATCTTCGATGACGGCACCCACCGCGTCGAGCTGCGCTACTTCGGCGTCGGCCACACCCACGGCGATGGCTTCGCGTGGCTCCCGAAGGAGCGGATCCTTTTCACGGGCGACGCCGCCGTGAACGGTCCGTTCAACTATATGGGTGACGGCGATAGCGGCGCGTGGATCGAGACACTTGGAAACGCCCAGAAGCTTGGCGCAACTGTCATCGCGCCGGGGCACGGGCCAGCAGGCGATGGCGGCGTGCTCGAGGCACAGCGACTCTACTTCGTCGCGCTCCGAGCCGAAGTGTCGAAGAGGAAGGCACTGACGCCCGCACAGGTACAGGGCGACGTCTCTGCGATTCGCGATACCCTCCTCAAGCAGCACTCGACATATATCGATGCGAAGGCCAAATCCGTCGACGGATTCAGCTCACAGGTGCAACAGGTGTACAAGGAGTTGACCGGCAACGTGTTTCCGAAGTCGGGCGCACTCGAGGCGGCGCGGCAGGCGCACTTGTATCACCACGGCCGTCCGGCAGAAATGCCGTGACGTCGGCGCCGAACCCGGCCGATCGGAAGCCTCTTTGGATCATGGTCGCGGGTCCGTATCGGTCCGGTTCCTCCGACCCGGAAGTCTGGGCGAGAAACCTTCAAGCTCTCAACCACGTAGCCCATGCAGTACTGCAGAAGGGGCACGTCCCGATCATCGGTGTCAACCTCGCCCTGCCGGTTATCGAGAGCGCCGGCCGAGAGTCCTACGGATCGATCATGTCGGCATTGTCGTTGAGCCTGACGGAGCGATGCGATGCGATCCTGCGGATTGGCGGCGCGTCGACCGGCGCGGACGAGGAGGTCGAGACCTTTCGGACCCGCGGCCTCCCCGTCTTTCGAACGCTCGACGAGATTCCGGATGCTCGCTGATCCGCGTGAACGGGTTCAAGGCGTGAACTAGTTCAAGAAAAGAGGCGCTCGACGAGCGCCTTCGTCCTGACGCCGAAGTCCCGCACTCGGGCTGCATCTTTCGGCGTGTAGCTGACGAGCCAGATCTGGACCCCGGTCTGACCGCTGGCGCGCCAGGTGCTGAGGCGGAAAACGCCCCCGTCGAAGTTGTCGACTGTGACGAAGAGATCGTGGCCGGGGTTGTGCCACGCGACGGTTCCCGTCAATTGATCGCCAGTCGCCGCGCGGACGACGACGCGTCCGCCCTCGACGAGCGCGCCATCTGTAACGGCAAAGGCGGCTGGGCTGAGGAGTCGCTTCCACACTTCGTCGATGGTGAGGGCGGTGACGGCGTGAGTCGCCGCATGGTGACGGTCACGACCTCTGTGGTGCTCGAGATAATGCTTGAGCCCGCGCAGCTCGAACTGCCAGCCCGCGCTCACCGATTCGAGCTCGTCGTCCCAGCTGTCCCCCTCGCCGAACCCGGAGTGGACGACGCGGAGCGTCGTTTTCCCGAGGTCAGTTTCGAGCGTGAATTCCATCGCCAGCTGCTCCGGAGGCCCCGGAAGCGGTTCGCCGTTCATATCGCAGGCCGGCCGGTTCTCGACGAGCCTCAGACGCCGCTTCGGCTCCCACGCGTCAATCTGCGATTCCCACGCAAAGTGCTCGTCCCATCCCCAGAACACGGAGCCGCCCTTTCCGGGCGTGACGCGCGCCTGCAGCGGAAACCATCGCATCAGCTCTCCGGCGTCGGTGAGCGCGCGCCAAACGTCCTCCGGTGTCGCGTCGATGTCGATCGACATTGAAAAGCTGCGGCGCTTTTTGTCCGTCGTCGCGGGTGGTGTAGCCATGCGTTCTCCTACTCTGGTGACGAGACCTCGGAAGCCGGCGGGGGAGTGGCCGCACCATCTCCCTTTGGGAGGTCAGGGTGCGGATGCCCAATCGTGACCAGACGAAACCTGCGGCCGCGGGGCGACTGGTCGTCGTGATATTTCGCGACGAGTTCGGCGATGCGATCGGTCAGTTCGGCGGCAAAGGCCGCCCGGGACTCTGGAGTCGCGAAACGGATCTCGGAGTCGAGGGTGAGCGTCGAGATACGCCGGTCCTCGGCGCGCGCGCGGACGTCGAGCGATGAGACTTCGCTGATCGTGCGAGCCGCGACTGCGACCACGTACGACGCGCTGAAGCGATCGCGTGCCGATTCTGGCGTGGGGCCGAGCGTTCCGAGAGCGTCGGGGCTGATGACGAAGGACCGGGCCGTGGCACGGAGAATCCTCTCAGTGCAGTTCCCCTTGCGGCGCTCCTCGATGCACTCGAGCAGCCCGTACTGCTCGAGCGCCTTCAGGTGATAGTTGAGCCGCTGGCGCGGTATGCCAAGGGTGCGCGCGAGGCCGGCGGCGGAGTTAGGCCTGGCCAGCGCGGCGAGGAGCGTCCGTCGGGTGCCTCGCAGCGCTGCGGCAGCCGTTTCGGGCCGTTGGATGACTTCGACGCCGGCGGTTTGTCGCACCATTTGGGCACAATAGATCCGAAAAATAAAACTGTCAAGAAAAATTTAGTGTCGATTCCGGCTGCGGTCAGACCGGGGACACTCAACTTTGACTGTCCCCGGGGACACTCAAGGTTGAGTGTCCCCGGTCTGACCCCACAGTCTGATGAGGCCGATAACGTCGTCGCACGGATCCCATGGCTGATGCATACGACTTGCTGACGCTCGCTCATGCGCGAGCCTTGGCGTTCTTGACCTCCCTGCCCGAGCGGCCGGTCGCTCCAGGGGCCTCGTTCGAGCAGCTGCTGGAAACGCTCGGCGGTCCGCTCCAGGAAGCCTCACAGGACCCTCTCGGCATCCTCAGCGACCTGAGCGCGCGTCTCGAGCCCGGTCTGACCGCTAACGCGGGGCCACGTTATTTCGGGTTCGTGACGGGTGGCAGCTATCCGGTGGCGGTAGCCGCCGATTGGCTCGTGTCGGCGTGGGACCAGAACGCCGCGCTGCACATCATGTCGCCCGCCATGTCGGCACTCGAAGTCTGCACCGCGACATGGATTCTGGATGTATTGGGCCTGCCCGAACAGTCGAGCGTTGGCTTTGTGACTGGCGCGCATACTGCCAACATCGCAGCGCTCGCAGCAGCGCGGCATGAAGTGCTTCGTCGGGCCCGCTGGGACGTCGAAGCGCTTGGCCTCCAGGGAGCCCCGCCGCTGACCATCATCGCCGGCGCAGAGGCGCACTCATCTATCAACGCCGCGTGCCGGATGATTGGCGTCGGCAGCCGGACGATCATGCGCGTGGCCACCGACGAGCAGGGGCGGATGCGAACCGACGCACTCGAATGGGCGCTGTCGGCAACATCAGGACCGACGATTGTCTGCGCGCAGGTCGGAAACGTGAACACCGGCGCGTGCGACCCGCTGGTCGAGATCGGCGAGCTCACGCGCGAAAACGGCGCATGGCTTCACATCGATGGAGCCTTTGGCCTGTGGGCGGCCGCTTCGCCAGCGTATCGTCGGCTGGTCGCCGGCCTTGCCGATGCCGATTCGTGGACGACTGACGGACACAAGTGGCTGAACGTTCCGTACGACAGCGGCATCGTCATCGTTCGCCATCCGGCTGCCCATCGCGCCGCCATGAGTCAAACCGCGGCGTACCTGATGCAAGGGGAAGGTGCCGAGCGCGATGGGACGGACTGGGTGCCCGAGGCATCCCGGCGTGCCCGAGCCGTCCCGATTTATGCCGTGCTGCGGATGCTGGGCCGCTCCGGTCTTGCCGCCCTCGTCGAGCGGTGCTGCCGACACGCCGTCCGCATGTCGGATCGGCTGTGGAATAAACCCGGCGTGCACGTCCTCAACGAGGTCGTGCTCAATCAAGTCCTGGCGCGATTCTCGTCACCGTCGGGAGAGAACATCACAAATCAGGTGATCGCCGCGGTCCAGGCCGCCGGCGTGTGCTGGTGTGGGGGCACGATATGGGCCGGTGAGCCAGCCATGCGCATCTCGGTCTCGAACTGGCGGACGAGCGAAGAAGACATAGACCGCTCAGCCACGTCGATTCTCGAAGCCGTTGAGCGAGTGCGCGCAGGCTGAAGCTAGCTCCGAGCTCCTGCCTTCTGTCTTCTGTCTTCTGTCTCCTACTTCACCCCCGGCGAGAACAGCGCGTCGTCCATGGGGACGTTGATCTCGATCTTGTCCGTGTAGGTGACGAGCGTGACGACCGGTTCCTTCCCAGTCCGTTCCTCAGTAATGTCGAAGGGAAACTTCACGCCCTCGACGTCGCGCCAGTTGTCGAAGTCGATCGTGATGTCGAACTGGCGGCCGTTTGGCAGGTTGAGCACTCCCGTGTGGCGCCGATCCAGGTAGGTCTTGGCATCGAGGTAAATGGTCCTGGCGAGACCACTCTTGAGCGTCACGGTCAGCTTGTAGGTATCTCCGCCGGGTAGCGCTTCATGTCCCGCCAGCGCGACCGTGTGTCCTTTCTTCCGCCAATCAACGAGTAGCCCGTCGAAGTCACCATCGACATCCTGCGCTTCCGCGGCCAGCTGCGCCGCGCGGGGTATGGCCTTGCCCTGCACCGTGTCCCAGACTTCGGTTGCGCTGATGCCGCGAGGCGTCACTGGCGCCCCGGGTTGGGCGGCCCCCTGCTCGACGCGGAGGAGGTTGGGGCGCTTCTTGAAAATGACGACTCGAAGCGTGGTTCCGATGCCGCTTGCCACCGTTCGCGTCATCTTCACGGTCTGAATCGCCGCAAGCTTCTCCCGGCCACCGCGCGCCGCGATGTGCTTGCTGACGACGTCGTCGAGCGTCTGGCCCGCCGACCAGGCGGGCGTCAGCAGCAGTGAGAGTAGCGCGAAGGTAGCGACGCATGTCGAGGTCCGCATCCAATCCTCCTCCAGAGCGAGAAGATATTATCGTCGACGTCGGGTCATCCCACCGTTTGACACTAGAAGCCGTCTCATTAATGGCGCGAACGAGCGTAGCGAATGAGCCACGCGATCGGCCCGCCTCCGCCAAGGCTTTGGCGCGCGACAGCGCGTGTCGGGGAGTCCGAGGGGCGGAGCCCCTCGGATAAGACTATGATTTCCACCATGATTCAGGAACACCACGCGACCGTGGGTGGCCGGGCGACGCGTTACCTCGAATCCGGCAAGGGCCGGCCGCTCGTCCTCATCCATGCATTCCCGTTGAGCGCGGACATGTGGCGGCGGCAGCTCGATCGCGTGCCGGACGGATGGCGATTCGTCGCGCCCGATCTTCGCGGATTCGGACCCGCTGCCGCCGAACACCAACCATTGACGATGGATGACTACGCGAACGACGTGCTTGGACTCATGGATGCGGCGGCGATCGAGACGGCGGTGATCGGTGGCCTATCGATGGGCGGCTACGTGACCTTCGCTCTCTTCCGGCGCGCGCCCGATCGTTTCGCTGGCGTGGTCCTGGCAGACACCAAGGCCCAGGCGGATACCGAGGCTGGCCTTGCCGCGCGGCGCGCTCTGCTCGAAACCTTGCGCACGGGCGGTGTCAGCGCCGTGGCGGATTCGATGATGAGCAAGGTGATCGGCGAAACGACGCGCCGGGAGAATCCGCAGGTGATGACCTACGTGCGTCAGTTGATCGAGGCGAACAAGCCCGAGGCTGTTGCTGCCGCGGTGCATGCCCTCATGGGTCGCCCGGATTCGACCCCCGACCTCGGGCGCATCAGGGGTCCCGCGCTCGTGATCGTCGGCGAGGAAGATACCGTGACCCCGCCGGCCGACGCGGAGCTCCTCGCGCGGACCATTCCCGCTACCGAGCTGGCCGCGCTGCCTCGCGCCGGCCACCTCTCGAACCTCGAAGTGCCGGAAGACTTTTCAGGCGCGCTGACGCGGTTCCTGTCTCGCGCCTTTTGATGATGCCCGCCTGCGTGGCATACGATTACCGGATGGACCGACCCGTGTTTTCTCTCGTTGGGGCAATGGTTGGGCTGGCTTTGTGCCTGGGGCTGGCGACCGCGCGGGGCGAGCAGCAACCGCCGCCAGCGCCTGGCAGCGATCCACTTCACCGCCCGCTCGATCAGATCCTCGACGTCAACGTCCGCGACGGTCTGGTCTACTACCGCGCGCTGGAGTCGACGCGTGGCGCGCTTGATCGCTACGCGGCGTCCCTGAACGTCCCGACGGCGACCTACGATGGGTGGTCGCGTGAGGCGAAGATGGCCTTCTGGGTCAACGCCTACAACACTTTCGTTCTCCAGACGGTCGTCAGCCGCTACCCAATCCGCGGCACCAGCAGTGCCTACCCGGCGTCGAGTATCAGGCAGATTCCGGGCGCGTTCGATCAAACGAAACATCGCGCCGCGGGCCGCAGTGTCACGCTGGACGAGATCGAAAAAACCATTCTCGCCGAGTTCAAGGAACCGCGGCTGTCGCTTGCGCTCGGCCGTGGCGCGGTCGGCAGCGGCCGGCTTCGCAGCGAGGCGTATACGGCGGCGCGCCTTCCCGAGCAACTCGAGGCGATTCAGCAGGAGTTCGTCACCAGGCAGCGACTGCTCAAAGTGGATCGCGCCGCCGGGCTGGTCTCGCCGACTCCGATCCTGAGCTGGCACGAAGCCGAGTTCGTCGCAGCGTACGGCGACAAGGCCGACGCGCGCTTTAGCACGCGATCGTCGATCGAGCGGGCGCTGATTGCCTTCATCACACCCAACCTGCTGCCGCTCGAGAAAGAGTTTGTCGACGAGAACAAGTTCAGGGTGGCGTACCAGGAATTCGACTGGCGGCTCAACGATTTGACTGGCGGGCGGATCGAATAAGGGCTCTGGCTCAAGGCTCAAGGCTCAAGGCAAACCTTCGACTACTTGCTCGAAGATCTCGCCTTAGCCCTGAGCCCTGAGAGCTTGTGAAGCAATTGCGCGAGCGAGCCCAGCGAGCGAGCCACGCGAGCGGAGCGGGGCGTCGGGGTCCCCGCGAGGGAGCGTGTAAGGGGGTCCGGGGGACGAAGTCCCCCGGTTAAGAATGGATCTTGGACTCACCGACAAAGTAGCGATCGTCACAGGCTCGAGCCGGGGCCTCGGGCTTGCGAGTGCGCGAGCGCTCGTGGCCGAAGGCTGCCGGGTGTGCCTATGCGCGCGCGGCGAGGAGCGTCTGGCCGAAGCCGCGCTCGAAGTCGAGGCCGCGGCGAAGCGGCCCAACATGGTCACGACCGTTCAGGCGGACGTGTCGACCGACGACGGCGTTGAACGCGTAATCGAGCGGGCGGTCGAGATGTTCGGCGGCCTCGATGTGCTCGTCAACAATGTCGGCCGTGCCGGCGGAAAGGACTTGCTCGATACGTCCGACGCCGAGTGGCAGGCGGCGTTTGATGAGACGCTGTTTCCGGCGATTCGCGCGTCGCGCCTGGCCGTACCTCACATGCGGCAGCGCGGCGGTGGCTCGATCGTGATGATCGCGTCCATTTACGGCCGGGAGGCTGGCGGGCGGATGACCTACAACGCGGTCAAGGCGGCCGAGATCAGCCTCGCAAAGTCCCTCGCGCAGCAGCTCGCGCCCCTCAACATCCGCGTCAACAGCGTCGCGCCTGGCTCGATTCTCTTCCCCGGCGGCTCCTGGCACCGTCGTCAGCAGGCCGATCCTGAAGGGATTGCCGAGTTCATCCGACGAGAACTTCCATTCGGTCGCTTTGGGCGTCCCGACGAAGTCGGAGCGGCAGTCGCGTTTCTCGTCTCCCCACGCAGCAGTTGGATCAGCGGCGCGTGCGTCCCAGTTGATGGCAGCCAGGGGCGGTCGAATATCTGACGGCTACCGGCTGCGAGCTTCCAGCTTCCAGCTTCCAGCCTCCAGCTGAAAACTTTGGAACCTCAGCAGATCGACTAGGATCTGGAAGCTCTTCGCTGGTAGCCGGGAGCTGGAAGCGGAAACGGAAGCTGAGTCCTATGTTTGAGCCACTCGCCAACCTGATTGAATCCGCGGCCGACGGCCTGTTCATGCCGTGGGTCGTTCTCGTGCTGCTTGGTGCGGGACTGTTCCTGACGGTCCGGACGGGTTTCGTGCAGGTGCGGCGCTTCGGCGAGGCTTGCCGCGTCGCGTTCGTGAGGCGGGGCAGTGGGCGCGACGGAGTGCTGACGCCTTTTCAAGCGTTCATGACCGCGCTCGGTGCATCGATCGGCACGGGCAACATCGCCGGCGTCGCGACTGCGATCGTGTCGGGCGGACCCGGCGCGTTGTTCTGGATTTGGGTCTACGGCTTTGTGGCGACCGCGATCAAGTTTGCCGAGGCCGTGCTCGGCATGACCTTTCGCGAAGCGCGCGGCGATCAGGTCTTATCGGGGCCGATGTACTACCTCAGGGACGGCCTGCGTTCGCCCTTCCTCGCCTGGCTCTTCGCATTCGTCGCCGCC
The DNA here is from genome assembly GCA_963773005.1 of uncultured Acidobacteriota bacterium. GTDB lineage: Bacteria > Acidobacteriota > Vicinamibacteria > Vicinamibacterales > 2-12-FULL-66-21 > DATBJJ01. The sequence continues at coordinate 170,017 of CAVYZR010000001.1, read as the reverse complement.
ATCGCGGCGCTGACGACGACGCCGTTCTCGCAGCCGAACTCAATGGCGCTGGTGCTGGACTCGGTGTTGGGGATTCCGCGAATCGTCTCGGGCATCGCGATTGCCGTGCTGACGTGGCTCGTCATCATCGGCGGAATCAAGTCGATCGGCAGGGCCGCAGAGAGGCTGTCGCCCCTCAAGGTCGGGCTCTACCTCGTCGGCGGTCTCGTCGTCATCCTGATGAATGCCGGGCGTATCCCCGGCGTGCTGTCCATGGTCGTACGCGAAGCGTTGACGATGCAGTCTGCGTTTGGTGTTGGGATGTTCGTCGCGATGCGGTACGGGATCGCGCGCGGCATCTACGCGAATGAGGCCGGGTATGGTACCGCGGCGGTGGCCTACGGCACCGCGCAGAGCACGCAGCCCGCGCAACAGGGGCTGAATGCCGTCATGGAAACTTTCATCGTCTCGTTCGTGACGTCGAGCATCTCGGCGATGACGATCCTTTTGACCGGTGTCTGGCAGGGCGGCCTGACCAGTACTGCCGCTGTCGCCGCCGGCTTCAACTCCGTGATGCCCGTCGTCGGCGGGTGGATCGTGGCCTTCTGCACGTTTCTCTTCGGCTACACGACGCTCATCGGCTGGGCCTACTACGGCGAACAGTTCTTCGAGTACATCCTCGGCCAGAAAGTGACCATTCCTTATCGGTGGATCTTCTGCCTGCTGATTCCGTTCGGCGCGATCTCGCGCGTCGAACTCGTCTGGGCGTGGGGCGACCTGATGAACGTGCTGCAGGTGTTCCCGAACCTCATTGGAGTCATCGGATTGAGCGGGATCGTGGCGAAGATCGCGAGGGAAAGAATCACGACGGAAGGCCGGCCCGCCTCTTAGCCCCTCCAGCTGTCTGCATTACTGAGTGCTCGCGGGGCCCCACCCCCGCTCGCGCGGTGCCCGCCTACGCTCTTCGAGCTTCGGCGAGGTCTCGCCGTAGCTTAGGCGAAGGCGGAACTTCGCGCCGTGCTCGGGCCGCGGGCGCTTTCGCTTCTTGATCGCCAGGCGATTGGCTGCTACCATCGGACCCGCAATTCCTTTGGCTGCATCGGTTTCCGCTATGGCTTCACAGACGCTGCCGGCTATTTCCGGCGACAAGGACCGCTCGCTGCAGGAAGCGGTCAGCCGGCTGACCTATTCCCCCAGACCCGGCGGAGCAGAGGCGGATCCGATCGTGACGGCCGTGCGGCGGCTGCCTGCCACGCCCGCGTCGTTTGCGCCCTATCCTGACGGCACTGACGACCGGCTCAGGGGCTCGCTCGCCGCACGCGGGATCAGCCAGCTGTATACCCATCAGGCCCAGGCGTTCGCGCATGTGCTCGGCGGGCGCAACGTCGTCACGATCACGCCGACGGCGTCTGGAAAGACGCTCTGCTACAACGCGCCGGTCCTCAATGCCATCCTCCAGGATCAGTCGACGCGCGCGCTGTACCTCTTTCCGACCAAGGCCCTCGCGCAGGATCAGCTCGCCGAGTTGCAGGCTTTGTCCGAATTGGTCGGCCGAGATTCGGATCTCGAGATTGGCGTCTTCACCTACGACGGCGATACGCCATCGGACGCGCGCCGCGCGATTCGCGGCAAGGCCCACGTCGTCCTCAGCAACCCCGACATGCTCCACGCGGGGATCCTGCCGCACCATCCCCGCTGGGCGAAGCTCTTCGAGAACCTGCGCTTCATCGTCATCGACGAACTGCATGCCTATCGCGGCGTGTTCGGCAGTCACCTCTCGAACATCCTGCGTCGTGTGCAGCGCGTGTGCCGCCACTACGGATCGGACCCCGTCTTCATCTGCTCGTCGGCGACGATCGCGAACCCGCGCGAACTTGCCGAAGGGCTGACCGGCAAGCCGTTCGAGCTCGTCGACGAGAGCGGCGCGCCGCGCGGAGAGAAGTTCTTCCTGTTCGTGAACCCGCCGGTCGTCAACGCCGAGCTCGGTATTCGACGATCGTATCTGGCGGAAACGCGGCGAGTAGCGCTCGAGTTCCTGAAGTACCAGCTCCAGCTGATCGTGTTCGCGCAGAGCCGCCTGTCGGTCGAGCTGCTGACGACGTATCTCAAGGATGCTTTTCATGGTCCGCCTGGCGCAGCCGACGTGATCAGAGGCTATCGGGGCGGCTATCTTCCCAATCGCCGGCGGGAGATCGAGCGGGGATTGCGCGAAGGCCAGGTTCGCGCCGTTGTCTCGACCAATGCTCTCGAGCTTCGGCATCGACATCGGCGCGCTCGACGTTTCGGTGATGGCCGGCTACCCGGGAACGATTGCCGCCACGTGGCAGCGCGCTGGCCGCGCCGGCCGCCGCACGACGCGGTCGGCGGCAGTGTTTGTTGCGAGCAGTGCGCCACTCGATCAGTTCATCATCCGCAATCCGTCGTACTTCTTCGATGCCACGCCCGAGCATGCGCTGATCAACCCCGACAACCTCCACATCCTGCTCGATCACGTCAAGTGCGCCGCCTTCGAGCTGCCATTTGGTGACGAGGAGGGCTTCGGGAGCGAAAACGTCCAGGAGATCCTCGCCGTGCTTGCCGAAGAGGGGTTCGTGCATCATGCTGACGAACAGTGGAACTGGACGAGCGAGTCGTATCCGGCCGACGCCGTCAGCCTCCGTTCGGTTTCGTCCGACAACTTCGTCGTCATCGACGCTACGGACGGCGAACGCGTCATCGGCGAAACCGACTTCACGAGCGGGCCTGCCACTCTTCACCAGAAAGCCATCTACATCGTCGAAGGCCAGCTCTATCAGGTCGAGCGTCTGGATTTCGACGGCCGCAAAGCCTTTGTCCGCGCGGTCGAGTGCGACTACTACACGGACGCCATCACCTATACGAAGGTCACGATTCTGGAGACGTTCGCAAGCGATGGGTCCGGCACCGAGCTGCGCGACGACGATACCCGAACGCCGACCGCCGAACGCCGAGCGCCGGTGAGATCTCACGGCGAGGTCCACGTTGTCTCGCGCGTGGTGGGTTTCAAGAAGATCAAGTTCTACACGAACGAGAATGTCGGCTCGGGCGAGCTGGATCTCCCCGAGCAGCAAATGCATACGTCGTCGTACTGGTTGACGATTCCGTCGGCCATCATGGCCGGCTTGCCGTTTGGTGGCGACGACCGTCGCGACGGAGTCGTTGGCCTGGCCTTCGCGATGCGGAACATCGCGCAGCTCCTGCTGATGTGCGATCGACACGATATCGGGCTGTCGGTTGACGGCGGGACGCTCGAGCGATCGACCCGAACCGGAGGTACGGGCGGCGTGCCGGCTGCGCTCGCCGCCGAGCCGAACATCTTCATCTACGACAACTACCCGGGCGGGATCGGATTCAGCCGGCCGCTCTACGACATGCATCTTGTGCTGCTCGAGCGCACGCGGGAGTTGATTGTGGGCTGTCCGTGCGAATCGGGATGTCCGTCCTGCGTCGGTCCCGAGGGCAATACCGGACCCCACGCGAAGGCCGTGGCGTCGCGGATTCTGGACGACTTGCTGCTGGCGCTGCCGGAGACCGACCGCCCGGCGATTGAGGACGGCGTCTGACGTGGATCTCAAATCACGCCTTCGCGCGATCGTTCAGCCGGCCGGCGCGAAGCCGGTCAGAGAGCTGACCTACGAGCCGGACGTCGGTGGCTACGAGGCAGGGACGACGATCGAGCGCGTCGGTGAGATGCTTGGTGGGCGCGCGGCCAGGAACGCCTTTGGCGAGTGTCTCGTCATCGATCGCCGGTACGAATCCGATCGCTGGCACGGCGATGTGCGAATTGCGGAATGCGAGATTGGCGATGCGGGCAGCCTGGGACTGCTGGATCCGCAGCTGGCCGGCGCCGGCAGCGCGCGGCGCACGGTGTTCGTCGATCTCGAAACGACGGGTCTGAGCGGCGGCGCCGGCACGGTCGCATTTCTGGTCGGCTGCGGGTTCTTTGACCTTGGCGCCTTCCAGGTTCGTCAGTTCCTGTTGACCAGCTACTCGGCCGAGCGCGCGCTCCTCACCGCTGTCGCCGAGTTCTTCGACGACGCCGATTTGATCGTCAGCTACAACGGGAAGACATTCGATTTGCCTGTAATGGAGACGCGCTGGCTGTTTCATCGCATGGAGATGCCGCTCGAGGGCGTCCCGCATTTCGATGCGTTGCACACGGCTCGCCGGTTGTGGAAGCCACGGGCCGTCGATCCCATGGAGGGCGGCTGCCGGCTGTCGACGCTCGAGCGGACGTTGTTCGACGTTCGACGCGTCGGCGACGTGCCAGGATTCGAGATCCCGTCCCGCTTCTTCCATTTCATGAGGAGCGGCGATCCGCGCCCGCTCGAGCCGGTCCTCGAGCATAACCGGCTGGATCTCGTGTCGCTGGCAGCGGTCACGGCCCGGGCGGTGCGACTGGTCGCCGAAGGTGCGGACGGATGCCCCGATGGCTCGCAGGCGTTGGCCGTCGGCCGCATCTACGAGCGAGCGGGGCTGTTCGACCGTGCCGAAGCCTGCTATCGGCGTGCGGCTGCAACCGAGGCGCGCGCGACATCGACCGAGAACTTAGAGGTGAGAAGCGAGAGTCTATATCGGCTCGGGCTACGCTGCCGGCGCGAACAACGGTTCACCGAGGCCGTCGCGATCTGGCAGGACTCGTCGCGCTGACCGAACCTCGAGCGGCGCGTCGCCATCCGACCCTGGCCGCACTCAGGCAGTACGCCGTCGAAGCGCTCGCCATTCATCTCGAACATCGCGATCGAGACCTCGAGACGGCGCGAGACCTCGCGATGTTTGCCCTGAAAGAACGCACTGAAGAGGGGAGAGACGACCGCCGCGCCGAAGGCTACAGGCACCGGCTGGCTCGTCTGGAGCGAAAGCTCGAAAGAGAAGAAGAGCGGAAGCTCGAAAAGGAAGACCGGAAGCTCGAAAAGAAGCCGGAAGCTAAAAACAAACGCCCAGCTCCTGTGGAGCTGAGCGTTTGTCTGACTATTACGCCTTGGCGGTCGCCGGCTGCTTCTTGGCCTTCGCGGCCGCTTTGCGGCTCTCGGAGGTCTGGGCGCCGAACCGCTTGGTGAAACGCTCAACCCGGCCTTCGGTGTCGATTAGCTTCTGCCGTCCGGTAAAGAACGGGTGGCAGTTGTTGCAGATCTCCAAGTGGAGTTCCTGCTTGGTCGAGCGGGTGCTCCAAGTCGCACCGCACGCGCAGCGGGCGACGACCTCGTGATACTTCGGGTGAATCCCTTCCTTCACTGCTGGCTCCTTCGGGGCTCCGGGAAAAAGACATTATACCAAACCCGCCCCACCGCAGTCGCTAGTATTCGTCTAAAGACTTTACTATCAACTATTTACTGCTACTCAAAATCTACGCTTCTCTCCCACCGGTGCGTCTTGAGCTCGGCCATAAGCACTGCGGCGAGCGGCTGTCCATCGCTGACTCCGAGGTTCTGCTCGACGTTTCTCACCTGACGCATTCCCGGGATCACCGTTGAGACGGCGGCGTGCGTCAGGATGTGCCGTAACGCCAACTGAGGCATCGTCATGCCGGAAGGGATGACCTCGCGGAGCCGGGCCACGCGCGGCAGCGTCGCCTGCAGGTTGTCAGGATTGAAATACAGATTCCGGAAGTCTCCGGCGGGCCAGCTTGAATCCGCCGTCAGGGTGTCGGTCAGACTGCCTTCGTCGAACGGCACCCGAGCGATGATCGCTATCTGATGTTTCTGGCAGTACGGAAACAGCACGTCTTCGGGGTTTTGATCGAAAACGTTGTAGACGACCTGGACCGCATCGATGAGCCCGCTGTCGAGCGCCCGCAGCACGTTGGCCGGCTGCCAGCGGTTCACGCTGATGCCGAGCGAGCGTACGAGGCCTTCGTCTTTGAGCGCGCGCAGCGCGCGCTGCCAGCGATCGTCGGTCGCCCACTCGTCGGTCCAGACGTGCAGCTGCTGGAGATCGAGCGTCGAGACGCCAATGTTCCGCAGGCTCTTCTCGGTGTACTCGCGGATGTAGTCGGGTGGAAAGACTTCGTCGAGCGGGTACGACGGTTTCGCCGGCCACTTCCGATTCTTCGGCGGTATCTTTGTGGCGATGTAGAGGCGCTTACCGGGATGGCGTTTGAGGGTCGCGCCGAGCAGCCGCTCGCTGTGGCCATCGCCGTAGGCCCAGGCGGTGTCGAAGAAGTTGCAGCCGAGTTCGATCGCCCTATCGAGCGACTCGAACGACTGCTCATCGTCGCTGCCGGTCCATCCGGCCATGCCCCACATACCGTAGCCGACTTCAGAGACCTGCCAGCCCGTCCTGCCAAACGTCCGATAGCGCATCAGGAATGATACTTCGTTGGTTCAGAGTTCACGGTTCACGGTTCACGGTTCTGAGTTCCAGGTTCACGGTTCGGTTTCAAAGTTCTGAACTCTGAACTCTGAACCTTGAACCCTGAACCCTGAACCCTGAACCCTGAACCTGAAGTTATGGTTCTTTCTGGCACGGTGGTCCGCTGAGGGTCGAAATGATCACGAGCGGTTGACGACCGCGCCGCACGATGCTGTGCGAGTTGCCGCGGGGCACGATCGCGAAGACGCCCCCCGAGAGCTGGCGTTCCTGACCCGCAACCTTGTGCGTGCCTTCTCCGGCGACGACGTAAATCAACTCGTCGGCGTCGGTGTGGGCATGATCCGCCAGCGGGTCACGGAGCTGCACCAGCGTCGACGTCGAGCTGTTCGTGCAGCCGATCGGCGAGCGCTTGATCGGCGCGTTGCCGATGAAGTTCTTCTCGAAGAAGTCCGTGATATCCACCGACATCGGCGGATACGAGCCAGCCGGGGCGGCCGTAGTAGCTGGCGGTTGGGGGGGAGCCTCAACCTTCGGTGGGGGCGGCGGCGGTGGCGCCGGATTCAACGCGACCGAGGTCTTGATGGGCTTACCCACGACCGCGACGTCGCGCTCGAGGGTCACGAATTGGTCGTGCTCGAACCGAAGCCGATAAGCACCCGCCGTGACGTTCGTGAACGTGACCGTGCCGCTTGGATCCGTCGATCCCTCTCGATCGACAGGGCCGGAGGCCCTGACCAAGACCTCGGGGAGCGGCTTCCCATCCATGCTGGTGACAAACACGGCGATGGTGACTCGGGCGGCGGCCGGCGGACGGGTCTGGGCGCCCTGTGCGGGGGGCTGGGCACCCTGAGCGGCTGGACGCGAGTCGAAAATTGCGACGGCCAGACAGACGAAGACGAAAACTGCGCAGCGCATTGCACTATCAGATTGCGAGGGCAGGCGCGGCGTCAAGTAGTTCTGGTTGGGCGGATGAGCCAGAGGAGGGTGCAATAAGACGACTCCAGCCCATAGCAGGCAGCGGGATCCCTCGCACCTGAGTCCATTCTCAAGTCAGCCCTCGCTCTATAATCGCGGTCGTGCAGCTGAAGCGGGGTGACCGTCTCGGTCCCTACGAAATCGAACGCCTTGTCGGAGCGGGCGGATTTGGAAGCGTCTATCGAGCCTTGGACCCACGGCTTTCCCGCCCCGTGGCCATCAAGGTGCTCGCCGACGAGATTACCGCTGATGCCGTCGGGCTCGGTCGATTTCGAGACGAAGCTCGTGCGGCAGCCTCGCTCAGTCACCCACATATCTGCGCGGTGCACGAAGTCGAGCGCGATCGCGGCCTTGACTACATCGTCATGGAACTGGTCGACGGCCGCCCGCTCTCCGAGCTTGTTCCTCCTGTGGGGCTGCCGGTCTCGTCGGCGATCCGTTTTGGAGCGCAGATCGCCGACGCCTTGAGCCACGCGCATGCGCGCGGAGTCGTCCACCGGGATCTCAAGCCACGCAACGTGATGGTGACAGCGGCTGGCGAGGCGAAGATTGTCGACTTCGGACTGGCGCGGCGGGTTCGGCCGCTTGACGGGAGCACGGGCACGCAGACGGCGGCGGCCACCGACACCACGTCGGGAACGCCGGCATATATGGCGCCCGAGACACTCCGCGGGGAGCCAGCCGACAAACGCAGTGACATTTGGGCGCTCGGAGTCGTCCTGCACGAGATGGTCACCGGCTCGCTCCCATTTGACGGCCGGACGATGGCCGACATCACCTCGGCCATCCTGCGGGACGCGCCGCGCCCGTTGCCGACGGAGGTTCCGCAAGGGCTTGCCGCGATCATCCGGCGATGTCTCGCCAAGGAGCCGGCAGAACGCTATCAGGCGGCCGGTGAGGTTCGCAGCGCGCTCGAGACGATTGCCACGGGTCAGCAGGAGCATCTGCCGGTTGCCGCGATGCCGCGCCTGCCGCGCCGCGGTTGGCTGATCGCCGCGGCCGGAGTTCTCGTGGTGTTGGTGGTAGGAGTCACTGGCTATTGGTTCTACCAGCGCGGTGACAGCGGTGGCGCTGCGACTTCCTTGGCTGTGCTCCCGTGCCGCACGCTTGCGGAGCGGGACCGCATCGAGTTCCTCGAAGTCGGGGTCCCGGACTCGATCAGCATTGCTCTCTCGAATGCGTCGCGACTTCGAGTTCGGTCGACGTCAGCGATACTGGCTTCGCTCGGCGCGAAGGGCACTCCGCTCGACGTTGGTCGTGCGTTAAACGTTGATTACCTGCTCGAGTGCACGCTGCAGCCGACACCGGATCGAGTCGGCGCGACGGTCCAACTCGTGAGGACCAGCGACAGCTCCGTCGTCTGGGGGGATCGCTACGACGTTGGCCGCGGGGATTTGATCGGCCTGCGCGATCAGATCGCCGAGCACGTCGCAGCCGCGCTCAGCGTCCGACTGACAGAAGCGGAGCGCGTGCGTTTTTACCGTCGCTACACCACTAACGCGATCGCCTACGAACGCTACCTCGAAGGGCGCGCCGCGCTGGTCCGCTACACTCGCGACAGCACGCTGACCGCCATCGACCATTTCAAAGGAGCGCTTGCAATCGATTCGGGGTATGCGCTCGCCCACGCGGGTCTGGCGTCGGCCGCTGCGAGGATGTGTCTTCGCTTCGCGCCCGAGCAGGACCGTGCACATTGGCTCGGTCTCGCGCAACGCGAGGCCGAGGCGGCGTTGCGACTGGATCCGGATCTTGCCGAGGCGCATGAGTCGCGTGCCTGGGTGGCGCGAGAGGGCGAGTACGCCTGGGATGTGGCCATGGCGGAGAGCAATCAGGCGCTGGCGCTCAATTCGAGCCTCGCTCAGCCGCACTTCTTCCGCGCCGGCGTGTTCTATCACTTCGGCTTGCTGGCACGTGCCGACCGCGAGATCCGATTGGGCATGGCGAACGATCCCCTGAACCGAGTTGAACCGCTGCGTCTGCTCGGGAACGTGGCGTTCAGCGACGGACGGTTCGCGGAGGCCGCGTCGCTGATGACCGAGGCCCAGCGCCTCAGCGAGCAGGCGACGACGGGTGCCTATCTGGGCCTTGCGCTGTACCTACGACGGCAAGACTGTAGAAGCGGAGAAATTACTGGAGGGTCTCGGGGTGCATCGGCGGGCGCAGGCGGCGCTGGCCAGCTTTCTGGCCGCCCGCGGCGAGCGCGCCCGCGCCACGGCGCTGCTCGATGAGATCCAGGCTGTTGCCAACCTGGATCATCATGTCGAGTACAGTCTTGGCGTCGCCTATGCCCAACTCGGAGATGCGACTGCGGCACTCCGGTGGTTGGAACACTCGGCGGTGACATTCCCGTGCCGTCCCTGGTTTGCGCGCGACCCCTTGCTGGCGCCCATCCGGGACGATGTTCGCTTTCAGAAGCTCCTCAGCGATCTCGACCAGCGCATCGCCGAATTCGAGAAAAAGTACGGCGCGAACTAGGCGCCTCAGCGAAGGTTGCCCCTAGGGACTCGCGGCTGAGGCCTCCTCGTCGCGCGTTACTTCCCGTTGGCCATTGCGCCGAGAAATTCGGCGTTCGACTTGGTCTTGGCCATCTTCGACAGGAGCAGCTCCATCGCTTCGGTCGGCGAGAGCGGCGTCAGCACCTTGCGGAGGACCCACACCCGATTGAGGTCTTCCTTCGGGATGAGCAGCTCTTCCTTCCGCGTGCCGCTCTTCTGGATGTCGATCGAGGGGAAGACACGGCGATCGGTGAGCTTGCGATCGAGGTGGATCTCCAGGTTGCCTGTGCCCTTGAACTCCTCGAAGATGACTTCGTCCATCCGCGATCCCGTGTCGATGAGTGCGGTGGCGATGATCGTGAGCGAGCCGCCGGCTTCGATGTTGCGCGCCGCGCCAAAGAACCGCTTCGGGCGCTGCAAGGCGTTACTGTCCACGCCGCCCGAGAGCACCTTGCCCGACGCCGGCACGATCGTGTTGTAGGCGCGCGCGAGGCGCGTGACCGAATCGAGGAGGATGACGACGTCCTTCTTGTGTTCGACGAGGCGCTTGGCCTTCTCGATGACCATCTCGGCGACCTGCACGTGGCGAGTCGCGGGCTCATCGAACGTCGAGGAAATGACCTCACCCTTCACCGAGCGCTGCATGTCGGTGACTTCTTCGGGGCGCTCGTCGATGAGCAGCACGATGAGGTAGACCTCGGGGTGGTTGGTCGTGATGCTGTTGGCGATGTTCTGCAGCAGCATGGTTTTGCCGGTTCGCGGCGGCGCGACAATCAAGCCGCGCTGGCCTTTGCCGATCGGCACCATCAGGTCCATCACCCGCGCCGAGAGGTTGTCCGACGCCGCCTCGAGACGGATGCGCTCCTGCGGGTAGAGCGGTGTCAGGTTCTCGAAGAAGATTTTTTCTCGGACCCGGTCTGGCGGCTCGAAGTTGATCGCTTCGACCTTGATCAGCGCGAAATATCGCTCGCCGTCCTTCGGCGGACGAATCTGCCCAGAGACCGTGTCGCCGGTATGCAGGTCGAACTTGCGGATCTGCGACGGGGAGACGTAGATGTCGTCGGGGCCGGGCAGGTAGTTGTAGTCGGGGGCGCGCAGGAAGCCGAATCCGTCGGGCAGCGTCTCGAGGACGCCTTCGGAGAAGAGCAGGCCGCTCTTCTCGGCGCGCGAGCGCAGGATTTCGAAGATCAGTTCCTGCTTGCGCATGCCGCCGGCGCCGGGCACGTCGAGCTGCTTGGCAATCTTGGTGAGCTCGGTGACGCCCATGTCTTTCAGCGTGCCGAGCTCGACAACCGGTGCTTCGGCAGTCGCGGTCGCGGCGGCCTTCGGCTCGGCTGTCGTCGCGGCCGGGGTCCGGGGTTCCGCGATCGTTCTCGGTCACTCCGCGCTCCTGGCGAGTCTTGCTATCGTTCTCCACAATTCATCCAATCCTTCGCCGCTCGTTGCCGAGACCGGCACGACGGCTGTTGCAAACGTTGTTTCGAGTATCTTCAGGTTCTTCGCGCGCTCGCTGCGCGCCAGCTTGTCGATTTTCGTCGCGACGACGTGACACGTGACGCCCAGGCGGTTCAACCACGCGGCGGCGTCGAGATCGGCGCGCAAGCCTGGATGCCTGGAGTCGACGAGCAGCAGCGCGGTGCGCAGCTCCGGCCGGTTGTCGCTGAAGTAGCTTTCCGCGATCTCAGCCAGTTCCCGTGCCGAGTCCTCGCCGCCGCGCGCGTATCCATAGCCCGGCAGATCCACGAGATAGACCGGCCACCGTCCTGGTCCACCCGGCCCGCCCTCCATCGTGATGCGATAGAAGTTGACCAGGCGGGTCTTGCCCGGCGCGGCGCTCGTCCGGGCGATCTTCTCCCGGCACAGCGCGTTGATCAGGCTCGACTTGCCGACGTTGGAACGGCCCGCGAGCGCCACGCGCGCGACCTCGTCGCGCGGAATCCCGTCCGCTCTGGCCGCACTGGTAACGAAATCGGCGTTCAGGACCTTCAATGCGGATCGGCGTTCGGCGCTCGGCGTTCGGCGTTCGAAAGTAGCCGGGTGGTCCGCCTCGAGCCCATCCCGCCCGCGGTCTCTGATCGAGCGCCGACCGCCAAGCGCCGAACACCGATCCGCATCAGTGCGTAATCGTGTCGTCCGAAATGGCGGGCTCGACTTCCGCGACGGCTGGCGTGGTAGCGGCGATGACGGGGAGCGGTGACTCGAGCGCCAGCTTGAGCACCTCGTCCATCGTCTCCACCATGTAGATGTCGAGCGCGTCGAGAACGTTCTTCGGGATGTCCGCGAGATCCTTCTCGTTGTCCTTCGGAAGAATGATGTTCGTCAGGCCGGCGCGGTGGGCGGCCAGCACTTTCTCCTTCACGCCGCCGATCGGCAGGACCTTGCCACGGAGCGTGATCTCGCCGGTCATGGCGAACTCCCTGCGAGTCGGGACCCTGGCGATCGCCGAGACGAGCGCCGTCGCGAGCGTGATTCCCGCCGACGGACCGTCCTTCGGGATAGCCCCTTCGGGGACGTGCACGTGCACGTCGGTTTTGCGGTTGAAGTCCTTGGGGATGCCGAACTCCTCCGACTTCGACCGCACATAGCTCATCGCCGCGTGCGCCGACTCCTGCATGACGTCGCCGAGTTTGCCGGTCAGCCGCAGGTGGCCCTTGCCGGGCATCAGCGTCGCTTCGGTCACGAGAATCTCGCCCCCGACTTCGGTCCAGGCAAGGCCCGTGGCGACGCCAATCTCGTTGTTTTCCTCCATCAGCGTCGGCCGGAAGCGCGGCACGCCCAGGTATTCGGTCACCTTCGCGGCGCTGATTTCTTCGCTGAAGGACTTGCCTTCAACGACCACCTTGCGCGCCACCTTGCGGCAGATCGACGAGATTTCACGCTCGAGGCTGCGCACCCCGGCTTCGCGCGTGTAGCGCTGGATGATCGTCTGGAACGCCTCGTCGAGGAACGACAGGTTGGCCTTCGTGAGGCCGGCGCCTTCGATTGCCTTGGGCGCGAGGAACACTCGCGCGATCTCGACTTTTTCCTGCTCGGTGTAGCCCGCCAGCTGCAGCACTTCCATACGGTCGCGCAGCGCCTGCGGAATCGTGTGGAGCACGTTGGCCGTGCAGATGAACATCACGTTCGACAGGTCGTACTCGACGTCGAGGTAGTGGTCGAGGAACGTGTTGTTCTGTTCCGGATCGAGCACCTCGAGCAGCGCCGCCGACGGGTCGCCGCGGAAGTCCATCGACATCTTGTCGACTTCGTCGAGCAGGAACACCGGATTCTGCGAGCCGGCCTTCTTCATCATCTGGATGATCTGGCCGGGGAACGCGCCGATGTAGGTGCGCCGATGGCCGCGAATCTCGGCCTCGTCGCGGACGCCGCCGAGCGACAGTCGCACGAACTTGCGGTTCATCGCCCGCGCGATCGACTTGGCGAGCGACGTCTTGCCGACTCCCGGGGGGCCCGAGAACGTCAGAATCGTCGCCTTCGGCTTCTTGATCAGGGCGCGGACGGCGAGGAACTCGAGGATCCGGTCCTTGATCTTTTCGAGCCCATAGTGGTCCTCGTTGAGGACCGCTTCGGCGCGCTTCGAGATCGCGGCTCTCCTTGGTCTTCTTGTGCCACGGGACCGCGATCAGCCAGTCGAGGTAATTGCGCGAGACGGTCGCTTCGGCCGACATCGGCGGCATCGCTTCCAGCCGCTTCAATTCCTGCACGGCCTTCTCGGCGACCTCTTCAGGCATCTTGGCCTGTTCGATTTTCTTCTTCAGCTCGTCGATCTCGTTGCCCTTCTCGTCCTTCCGGCCGAGCTCCTTCTGAATCGCCTTCATCTTCTCGTTGAGGTAGTACTCCTTCTGCGCTTTCTCCATCTGCTTCTTGACGCGAGACTGGATGCGGCGATCGACCTGGAGCTTGTCCACCTCGGCTTCGAGGATGCCGGCGATACGGTTGAGGCGCTCGACGGGGGAGATGATTTCGAGCAGGTTCTGCTTTTCGTCGACGCCGACGAGCAGATGCGCGGCGATCGTGTCGGCCAGCTTGCCCGGATCGTCGACGCGGACGGCGGCGATCATCGCGTCGTAGTGCAGGTTGTTCGAGAGCTTCACATACTGCTCGAACAGCGACACCACCCGGCTCATCGTCGTCTCGGCGTCGTTGCCGGTTTCCTTGTGTTTGGGGATCACCTTGACGACGACGCGGTAGAACCCCTTGTCTTCCTTCCACTCGACCGCGCGGGCGCGCTCGATCCCCTCGACCAGCACCTTGATGTTGCCGTCGGGCAGCTTCAGGCTCTGGACGATGTTGGCGACGCAGCCCATCGTGAAGATGTCGGCTGGCTGCGGGTCATCGACCGCGGCGTCGTGCTGCGCGGCCAGGAAGATGCGCTTGTCCTTGACCAGGGCATGTTCGAGCGCGCGCGTCGACGACGGCCGTCCGATGACGAACGGCATCATCATGTGCGGGAACACGACGACGTCGCGGAGCGGCACGATGGGAAGAGTTTCGTAGAGTTCCATGTGGTGTAGGCTTCCAGCTGCCGGCTTCCAGCTGCCAGCTCGAAGATCCGAAACCGCAACCAGCGGGAAGCTGGAAGCGGGAAGCCGGAAGCTATCCAGCCTTCTCGATCAGTGTAATCGGCTTTTCCTTGCTCTGCACGACTTCCCGCGTGATGACGCATTCGCGGACCTTCTTCTGGCCGGGGAGCGTGTACATCAGGTCCATCATCATGTCTTCGATGATCATCCTGAGGCCGCGTGCGCCGATCTTTCGCTGCAGGGCGTTTTCCGCGATCGCCTCGAGCGAGTCGTCAGTGAAACGGAGCTTGACGTTCTCGTACTCGAACAGCTTCTGATACTGACGGGTAATCGCGTTGCGCGGCTGCGTGAGGATCTGAACGAGGGCCGCCTTGTCGAGCTCGTGCAGCGTGCCGAGCACGGGGAGGCGGCCGACGAACTCTGGGATGAGTCCGTACTTGATCATGTCCTCGGGCTCGACCATTTCGAGCGTCGTGCCGATGTCGCGGTTCGCCGCCGACTTGACGTCGGCCTTGAAGCCGAGCGTCTTCTTGCCGGTGCGCCGCTCGATCTGCTTGTCGAGGCCGACAAACGCCCCGCCGCAGATGAACAGAATGTTGGTCGTGTCGACCTGGAAAAACTCCTGGTGGGGATGCTTGCGGCCGCCTTGCGGCGGCACGTTCGCGACGGTGCCTTCGAGAATCTTCAACAGCGCCTGCTGCACGCCTTCGCCCGAGACGTCGCGGGTGATCGACGGATTCTCGTCCTTGCGGCAGATCTTGTCGACCTCGTCGATGTAGATGATCCCCTGCTGACACTTCTCGATGTCGCCGCCCGCCGCCTGCAGCAGCTTGAGAATGATGTTCTCGACGTCTTCGCCGACGTAGCCCGCTTCGGTCAGGGTCGTCGCGTCGACGATCGTGAACGGCACGGACAGCAGCTTGGCGAGCGTCTGAGCGAGCAGCGTCTTGCCCGTGCCGGTCGGACCAATCAGCAGGATGTTCGACTTGGTGAGCTCGATTTCGTTCCGGCTGCGCGCCTGCTTCTGAATCTCGATTCGCTTGTAGTGGTTGTAGACGGCGACCGCGAGCTTCTTCTTGGTCTGTTCCTGGCCGATCACGTACTCGTCGAGGAACTTCTTGATCTCCTGCGGGACCGGCAGGGAGGTGCGCGCGCCGCCGCGCGCCTCGAACCGGTTGTCGTCGGCGATGATGTCGTTACAGACCTCGACGCATTCGTCGCAGATGAAGACCGTCGGGCCCGCAATCAGCTTGCGGACATCGTTCTGGTCCTTGTTGCAAAACGAGCAGCGGAGGATTTCGCCGTCACCGGCTTTTTTTACCATTCGGGTGAGTTCCCTGAAGCTCCCAGCTTCCGGCTTCCAGCTCCCAGCGCGTCGAGCTTGGCCAGAGACCAGCGGGAAGCTGGAAGCTGGCGGCTGGAAGCGGCTCTATGCCCTCTTCCGGATGACATCATCAATAATACCGTATTCCTTCCCCTGGTCGGGGTCCATGATGTAGTCCCGCTCCGTGTCGTCCTGGATGCGCTTCAGGGACTGTCCGGTATGGTCGGCCAGGATCTGGTTGAGCCGCTCGCGCGTGCGGAGCAGTTCGCGGGCATGGATATCGATATCGGTCGTTTGCCCGCCAAGGCCCTGGACCCATGGCTGATGGATCAGGATGCGGGAGTTCGGGAGCGAATACCGCTTTCCCTTCGCGCCCGCCGCCAGCAGGACTGCCGCCACTGACGCCGCCTGCCCGATACAGGTCGTCGCCACGTCCGGCTTGACGAACTGCATCGTGTCGTAGATGGCCATCCCGGCCGTGACGACGCCACCCGGACTGTTGATATAGAGGATGATGTCCCGGTCGGGGTCCTCGGCCTCGAGGAAGAGCATCTGGGCGATAACCAGATTCGCGACGCCGTCGTCGATCGGTGTCCCAATGAAAATGATGCTGTCTTTGAGCAGTCGCGAAAAGATGTCGTAGGCGCGCTCGCCGCGGTTGGTCTGTTCGACCACCATCGGAATCAGCTGCATGCGTTCGGCCATTTAGAAGTAGACCACCAAGAGAGCGGATTGTGCTGGGGAAGTCGTGCTCGGCCAGGCAGGTTTCGTGCTTGTGCTTTTGATCGATTCTACCATGCCTGGGCCCGAACTACTATATCGGGCGGTGAGTTTCATTTCTCTAGCCAAAACTGGAGGATCTCCAGCGAATTCGAGCACCTCGCCAGCTGAACTGCACGCTCTTGCGAGGCTTCGCTCACGCGTTGAGCACCGTCGCTTTTGACAGCAGGAACTCCATCGTCTTTTCGCGACGCAGTCCTGTATAGAGGCGGGCAAGTCCGCCCTCCTTTTCGAGCCGGGCCCGGACCGCTTCGACGGTGCGGCCGGCTCGTTCCGCGTAGCGCTCGATCTCGGCTTCGAGCTCGGCGTCGCTCGCGGAGAGTCCATCGCGCCTGGCAATTTCGTCGAGCACGAGCGCGCTGCGAACCGCTTCTTCGGCCGCCTCGCGCTGCCGCTCGCGGAATTCTTCCCAGTTGATGTTGGCGCGGGTCGGATCGATCTGCTGTTCGACGAGCCGGCGCACGAACTCTTCGACCCGACGGTCGATCTCGCGATCGACGAGCGAGCTCGGCACGTCGAACGTGACACGCGCGGCGAGCTGCCGCAGCAAGTCGGCGCGGGTCTCGCGCTCGACATCGTGCCTGGCTTCATGTTCGAGGTCAGCCCGAACCTGATCGCGGAGCGCGTCGAGCGAGTCGAATGCACCGAGGTCCTTCGCCATCTCGTCGTCGAGCGCCGGCACGACGCGCGTGCGCACTCCTTTGACCGTCACGTCGTAGGTGACGGTCGTGCCGGCGAGCTCCCGGACCGTGTAGTCCGCTGGGTACTGGACGTCGAAGGTCTTCGAGCTTCCAGCCTCGAGGCCAGTGAGCGCCTCGTCGAAGCCAGGCGGGTTGGCAGTGGCGCCGATGTCGACCGTCACGTTCTCGTGGCGATCCGTGTGCGTTTCCCCAGCCGTCGCCGTGTCAGTGTCCTCTGCCGCCGCCGCGGTACGCTTGAGGTCGAGGACCACCGAGTCGCCCAGGAGGATGCCGCGACCCTCGACCGGATCGTATCGGGCGGCCCGTTCCTGGAGGCGCGCCAGCGCCTGATCGACGGCCGCATCGTCGACGACGGCCTCTTTGCGACGCAGCGTCAAGCTCGAGTAGTCGCCCGGGTCGATGGCTGGCACCGTCTCGAAGCTCGCCGTGAACTTCAACGGCTGGCCTTCCTCGACGACCACGTCGCGAATGTCGGGAGTGTTCACCGGTTCGACACCGCGTTCGCGCAGCGCCTCGTCCACGGCGCGGGGAATCAGCCCGTGTGCCACGTCGTGCAGAATCTGGTCGCGGAACCGCTGGCGCACGACCTTTGGCGGGACCTTGCCGGGCCGAAACCCGGGAATCCTTGCAGCGCGGCTGTAGTCGCGCGCCACCTTATCGATTTCGGCGTCGACCACGGTGCTCGGGATTTCGACGACGAGGTTCTTCCGCGTATCGCTGACGTCTATGAATTCGGTTTTCACTCTGTATGGCTCAGGGCTCAGGGCTCACGGCTCAGGGCTCAGGGCAAGAAGAGGGCACACGCTCGTGCGTGAGCCTTGAGCCTTGAGCCCTGAGCCAGTATTGCGAAAGGGGGGAGTCGAACCCCCAAAGCCTTTCGGCTACCGGATCCTAAGTCCGGCGCGTCTGCCAGTTCCGCCACTTTCGCGCTGGACCTCGATTGTAGCCCATCTCGGAATCCCCGTTGGTCCGCCGCAGTGAGTAAACCTTCCACTTTTGTATGCAATCAAAACTCGGCCGCATGTCGATGCAACCAGCAGAGCTCTGCGGGAGCGGGCCCCCGTAATCACGGCACTTGCGAGCGATCGCGAGGGAATGCGCTCGGCTGGCTCGCCTCCTGCACCGTGTTAACGCGAACGTGGGAGCGGGCTCCGTTGGCGATGTGCCAATGGACAAGTAAGGCTCACGTATGAGATCGCCAAGGAGGCTCTAACGATGAAGAAGGTCATTACTGCAACATTCGCGGCCGCGCTGTTTGCTGTCGGCGTCTCGGCTCAGACGCCAGCGGCGGGCCAGCCGCCAGCGGCGAGCCAGCCGATGCAGGACGCGAAGGACGCCGCGAAGCCGGCGACGGTCACCGGCTGCCTGAAGGCGGGCGACACGCCCGATTCGTTCACACTGTCCGATCTGAAGTGGAAAGACGACAAGGCAGTGGGCACGGCGGGTAGCGCAACGCCAGCAGCGCCGCCGGTGTCGGCAACCTCGCTCAAGCTGGTCGGCTCGAAACTGAGCGACCACGTTGGACACACCGTGGAAGTGACGGGCACGATCGCCGCCAAGGCCGACAAAGCGGCGGATCCTGCGGCGCGTCCAGCCGCTGCTGGTTCACCCTCGCTGAACGTCAGCAACATCAAGATGATCTCGGCGACCTGCCAGTAGCCATCCGATTCGCACTTTGTTGCATCCCTGCCAGCCCGACACCGCGTCGGGCTGGCTTTTTATGCGAATGTGGCGATAGTCTGCTGTCGACCACCGCCGTAGGGGTTCTTCCGTCCGGAGCCGCCTCTGAACCCGCGCCGCCCATCCGGGCGTCGAAGTTCAGGAAGCACCAGAGCGTGAAAGGGGAAGCAGTGTCCTCCATTGCCCCGGCCGTTCAGAACCCACCCCGAGTCGATCGCCGGTTTGTCATCGACTGGTATCAACGCAATCGGGAACGCTCTCGACGCCTGTTCGATCTCATCGATCCTGCGGCCTATTTCTCTCGCCCGATCGCCCTTCGCAATCCGATCGTCTTTTACGAGGGCCACCTTCCTGCCTTCAGCGTGATTGCCTTGCTGAAGCGCGGGCTCGGTCTGCCAGGCGTCGACGCTCGGATGGAGCGGTTGTTCGAGCGTGGCATCGATCCCGACAGCGTCGAGCTGGCGGTGCCGCGTACGGGAGCGGAGACCGCCTGGCCGTCCCGCGATGAGGTGCTGGCGTTTGGCCGGCGCGCAGACGAGGCCATCGTCGAGGCCCTCGGCCAGGCTGAATTCGATCTGAGCGGCGGCGAACATCGCGCGATGCGCCGCGGCGAGGCCATCTTCACCGCGCTCGAGCACGAGGCAATGCACCAGGAGACGTTGCTCTACATGTGGCATCGTCTGCCGCACGAGCAGAAGCGCGCGCCAGCCTCCTTGCACTACGAACGTGCTGCCGAGCCGACGGCGCGCGCCCGCGGTCAGGATCGCAGCGGGTGTCGCCACGCTTGGTGCGCGTGCTGGGATCCGGTTCGGCTGGGACAACGAATTCGACGAGCATCACGTCGAGGTGGGCGCTTTCGATATTGACGTGCACAGCGTCACCAACGGGGAGTTCCTCGAGTTCATGGACGCCGGCGGGTATCGAAAACGCGAGCTCTGGTCCGACTCAGGGTGGCAGTGGCGCGAGCATGAAGGGGTCACGCACCCCGCCTTCTGGGTTCGCGACGGCAGCCGGTGGGACTGGCGCGGGATGTTCGAAAACATCGCGCTGCCGTCGGAGTGGCCGGTGTACGCGAGCGGCGAGGAGGCGGCGGCCTTCGCCCGCTGGCGCGAACGAAGACTGCCGACCGAGGCTGAGTATCACCGCGCCGCGTTCGGGACGTCGTCCACGACTCGGGATGGATCCAACGGTGTCGAGCGCGATTTCCCCTGGGGTGACGCGGCCGCCGACGCGACGCGCGGCAACTTCGACTTCGCCTCCTGGGAACCCGTCCCGGTGGGATCTCGACCGCTTGGCGCCAGCGCCTGGGGAGTGCAGGACCTGGTCGGCAACGGCTGGGAGTGGACATCATCGGTCTTCGGGCCCTTCCCCGGGTTCGAGCCGATGGCCTCCTACCCCGAGTACTCCGCCGACTTTTTCGACGGTCAGCACTACGTCATCAAGGGCGCGTCGCCAGCGACGGCGCGCGAGCTTGTCCGCCGCAGCTTTCGCAACTGGTTCAGGCCGAACTATCCATTCGTCTACGCCAAGTTCAGGACAGCCATCAGCTGACAAACAGCTACCAGCTGTCAGCTCTCAGCTGTCAGCTATACCTGAGAGCGGCGAGCTGATAGCTGAGAGCTTCAACTCATGCACACCACTACCCGTCGTTCATTCGTCGCCGAGTTCGCTGCCGATGTCGAGCGGGACCTCGCGCTCGCCCCCAAGCAACTACAGTCGAAGTATTTGTACGACCCGCTCGGGTCGAGCCTGTTCGAGGCGATCTGCCGTTTGCCGTGGTACCGGATCACGCGATCCGAGACCGATTTGCTCGCGCGGCACGCCGGGTCGGTCGTGGCGGCCCTCGGCGATGGCGAGGGCACGATCGTCGAGCTCGGATGCGGCAGCGGCGAGAAGATCGTGCTCCTCGCCGAAGCGCTCGAGCGCCGCGGCGCCAGCGCGCACGTCCACCTGATCGACATTTCTTCGCAGGCGCTCGAGCAAAGTGAACAGCGGCTGAACCGACTGCGACACGTCTCGGTGGTGGGGCACTGGTCGACCTATGAGGAGGGCTTGCGCGCGGCGGTCGCCGCGCGACACCCCGACAGCACGATCCTGGTCCTGCTGCTCGGGTCGAACATCGGCAACTTCGATCCCCCGGCGGCCGCGCAGTTCCTCGATCGCATTCGTGCAACGCTCGCCCAGGGCGACCTTCTTCTGCTCGGCGCCGACCTCGTCAAACCGGAGCGCGACCTGCTGCTCGCCTACGACGATCCGCTCGGCGTGACCGCCGCCTTCAACAAGAACCTCCTCGAGCGGATCAACCACGAACTCGGCGGCGAGTTCGACCTCGCAGCGTTCGATCATCAGGCGGTGTGGAACGGCGACGAGCGCCGGATCGAGATGCACCTTGTCAGCCGAGCCAATCAGCGCGTTCGCATCACTGCCACTGGCACGACGGTCACGTTCAAATGCGGCGAGCGAATCTGGACCGAGAGCTCATACAAGTACGAGCCAGACGGTATCGTGGAGATGGGGGCGGAAGCCGGGTTCGCGGCGCGGGATCAGTGGGTCGACCGAGACGCCGGATTTGCACTCACGCTGCTCGGAGCCATCTAAAACCGGTTGCAGGGTTCAGGGTTCAAGGTTCAGAGTCCGGTCTTTGAACCATGAACCCTGAACCATGAACCATGAACCAATTCAGTATTCCCTCCCAAACGGTCCATCCCACCCTTCGTTGAGCCATTCGGCTTCGAGCTGCACAGAGCGGCGAGTGACCGATGCCGAGTCGTCGAAGTGCTCGACGCGTTCGGTTCCGTCGGCATCCGTGATGATGAGATCGAACCGGTCACCATCGACCAGCTGTCGAACTTCGCACCGAAGGTGGCGTCCCTGTTTCGCGTAGAACCAGATCACCGTGTTTCTCCTGAGGTCTTTGGAGGCGGCGCCGTCTCCGCGACGATCCGGGGCAAGACCGGGGCCGCGTCCGTCTTCGCCAGATACGGTAGGGAAACGGCGTGTGCGGGGGATGCGGCGGAAACTGGACTGCCCTGAAACGGAACATGGCGACCGCAGGATTGATTGTGGAGCCGGCCTGCGCTTCGTCCCACCATTCGTAACAAACAGCTGTCGCGTTGAGCACTGACGTCAGACCTGCGGGCGATACCTGACGCGAGTGCGCTCGACCTCTTCGACAATCTGCGCGGCGAGGTGAGGGGGAGCGACCACGCGTGCGAGCGCCCCAAACCCCAGGATCCAACTCCTCAGTGCCCAGTCGTTCGAGACGGTGAGGCGAAGCCTCAGCTCGCCATCAGGACGTTCCTCGATCTGTTGGGAGGGATGCCAGATCCGACCCAGGATGTGCCGGCTCATTTGTGGCTCGAATGCGATCTCGATCGCTTCCGGTGTGCCCTGATGCACGCCGAGCGAGTGCGCGAACGCGTCCTCGGCGAGATCCTTGGGCTCGAAGCGATCATCAGTCAGCGACAGTCCGAGAATGCGATCGACCGAGAATGTGCGCAGTTCGCCGTACTCGGGAACGAACGCGAGAAGGTAAAGGGCGCCCTGAGCGAAGACCAGCCGCTGCGGCTCGACCGCGTACGCCTTCTCGCGGTTGCTCGAAAACGAGTGGTAGCGCATTTCGATGCGACGATGGTGGAGTGTGGCGTCGAGCAGCTGTGCCACCCGCGGATCGGGCTTCGAACTCGCCCGATCGTCGGGACGTCGCGCTTCGCGGACACCCGGATCGGCCTTGGCCTGAATCGCAACCGGCAGCCGGTCGAGGAACTGCCGCATGCCTGGGGTGAGCGCCGCCGCCAGTTTGTCGAACGCGTTGCGAACATCCTGTTGGAACGGTGTCGCCGCGAGGCATTCGGCAAGCGTTCGCGTGAAGTAGAGCGCGCTCAACTCGGCGAGGTTGAAGCCCGTCTCGTCGAGTCGACGGAAGGGGCGTTGCTCGAGCGTCCAGTAGCGCTTGCTCTCGTGGACTTCGTCGAAGAGAGGAAACCCGGCCTCCTGGAGCGCCTCGAGGTCGCGACGGATGGTCCTGGTGGTGACGCCCGTGCGTCCTGCCAAATCGTCGATCGTCAAGCGCCGCGACGATTCGAGGTCTCGCAGGATCGTCCACTGCCGGATGACTTCAGCGTTCCTTGGCATAGCACAGTCGACAGTCGTCGGTCGTCAGTCGGCAGTCAGTCGTCAGTCGTCGGTCAGTCGTCAGTCGGTCTATCGTCAGTCGACGGCCAGCAGCGCGCGCCGGCGCTTATCCGCCCGAGAGCCGAACCACCAGTGGCCGGGGCCCATGAGCGCAAAACAGGTGGGGGAAATCGGGGCCAAAGCCAGCGGCCCGGCCACGGCGACCAACAGGGCCACCAATCCGACCGTGGCGCTCACCAGGTGATGCCCTGCATACATCTTGGTGTCGAACACCTCGAGCGGCGTGAGGCCGAGTTCCACGCGACGCCTGTACGCGTGTCGATAGAGCAGGGCAAACAGGCAGAAAAGGACCAGGAATCCCAATCCATAGATCGCCGACGCTCGCGAGAGCTCCACGAGGCTCATCCGCTTCAGGTGCGGGTACGCCGCCGGCATGAACTGCGCGAACATCGAATCGAACATGAACTTCAGCGGATAGACATAGAAGAGCGTGACGAAGAGCAGCATCCCGTTGATGAAAACAGTCCAGGGATCGTGGAGGCCGTAGCGGCGGAAGAAAAGGTTGTGCTCGTACCAGATCCAGACCAGCAGCGCAAAGCAACAGGCGAAGGACGGAAAGCCCCTCATGATGTGCATCAGCTGGTCGTAGCTTTGCGGGACGTCGAGTGAGACTACGAGCAGCGTCAACGCAAACGCGAACGCCGCGTCGCTGAACGCCTCGAGCCGCGAAACCTCGTGACGGCGCTCGGGAAGCATCGGCTGAGGACTATAGCAAAGTGCCCCGGGCAGCCGTGACCTACCCTGTCACACCCTTCTTCTAGACTTGGTTTCATTGCAGGCGGGTCGACACGAGCGCCTGCGGCCCGAGAGCGCTTGGGGGTGGGGCCCCAAGCGCACTGATGAAGGAGACAGACGATGCCCCGTTTTCGTGGGTCTGAGGCCCGGCAGCTCGATTTCAGTGAAATCACGACGTCCACGTTTCCTCCGGCGTTTCCGCCGGCCCGGCCGCTCAAGGCGTCGCTGCAACTCGCCGGTCGGCCCGGCGCGTTGCGGGGTGCCGACAAATACAAGGTGCTCGAGCACCGCCGGCGTCAGGCTCAGATGAAGGCCAGGCGGCTGCTGGATCTGCCGTAGGAATACCGCGCACGACGTCGAGGACAATCATCATGCGAACGAAAACGACCGACCACATCTGCGCGCGCCACGCCATCTGCTTTCAATGCTTTCGAGCCGGCGTGGAACGGACCCGCGCCCGACGGGAGGCCTGGGCCCAGCGCTCGCTGCCATTCGAGTCGGCGGCGCCGGCCGCGCTGACGTCGCGGGAACTGGCGCATCGACGGCAGATGCTGGAGCACCTCGCGCAGAGCGCTCGGCGCGCGTAGCTCGACTGCCGACTGCCGATTGGAGTTGACGGTTGGACCGGCCCACCATATATTGTGAGCCAATATATGGCGGCACACACTGAGCTGAAGCGTGGCAGCGCCGAGCTGATGGTCCTCGCCGCAATCGAAGAGCGCTCCCGCCACGGCTACGACATTGCCCGCGTGATCGACGACCTGTCGAACGGCGTGCTCCGTTTCCACGTCGCCTCGCTGTATCCCATGTTGTACCGGATGGAGAAGCGCGGGTGGATCGACGGCGCGTGGGTCGAGAAAGCCGGGCAGCGCCGCCGCCGGTACTACCGTTTAACAGCGGATGGTCGGAAGATGCTCGCGTCCCAGCGAAACGACTGGCACGCCCTCCTGACCGCGCTGCATCGCGTCGCCGGCCTCGCCCCGCTCGGATAGGCCGCCCGCTCGGATAGGCCAATGGACCTGCACGACTACGTTCGTCGCCGACTGGCCGCGGATCCTCCCGGCGGAGCGCACGATCACGAGGTCAATCCGGAGTTGACCGACGAGCTCGCGCAGCACCTGGGCGACCTCTATCACGAGGCCCGCGCGTCTGGGCTCGACCACGAGCGCGCCTGGGCGCGCGCGACCGCTGCGTTCCCCGCCGGAGCCCGCCTTGCCACCGGCATACCAACCCCTCCCCGCCGCCTTCCACAGCCGCCTCCTATAGCCACTCGGAGATCGCACATGCTGTCGGATCTGCTTCGCGACGTTCGCTATGCCCTCAGGATGCTCGCGCACGCGCCCGCTCTCACGCTCGTCGTGGTGCTGACGATTGCGCTGGGGATCGGCGCCAATGCCGCGATGTTCAGCGCCGTCGACGCCATCCTGCTGCGCGTCGCGCCGGTGGCCGATCCGGAGCGCGCCGTCAGCGTGTACACGTCGAGCTCTGACGCGCGGACGCGGTTCTCGAGCTCGTCGTACCTCGACTACGCGGACTATCGTGATTCTGCGGCGCTCGCCGGCCTGGCGGCGTTTGCCTCGATCACCCTGGCCTTCGAAGGCCGCGATGCATCGGAGCAGCTGACCGGCGAGATTGTCACCGGCAACTACTTCGACGTGCTGGGCGTTCATCCAGCGCTCGGCCGCGGCTTCGTCGCTGCAGAAGATCGGATCGGCGCGCCGGCGCGGGTGGTCGTCGTCTCGAACGCGTTCTGGCGCCGGAGTCTGAGCGGCGACGGGCGTGCGATTGGCAGCGAGATCCGGCTAAACGGCGCGGTCTACACGGTCGTTGGCGTAATGCCCCTCGCCTTCACGGGGCCGGTCCTCGGGCGCACGCCCGACGTGTGGGCGCCGATGGCGCTGCAGCCTGAGTTGCGGCCGCCCTCGGCCGGCGTGCGACGGGAGCTCGGCAACGCGAACCTGCTCGCAGTGCGGGGTGTCCGTTGGCTGAACATGGTCGGCCGCCTGAAGCCCGGCGAAACCACTACGCACGCCTCGTCCTCGCTCGACGTGGTCGCCGCCCGCCTCGCCAGCGCATATCCAGACTCGAACGCCGGCCGGAACGTGACCGTCGTTCGCCTCGGCGACGGCCCAGGTGTGCGGCTGTCCAGCCGTCCCATGCTCGTCGTCTTGAGCTGCGCGGCCCTGCTGGTGCTCCTCATCGCCTGCGCGAACGTCGCCAGCCTGCTCTCGGCGCGGGCGGTGTCGCGGCGCCGCGAAGTGGCGATTCGGATTGCCGTCGGCGCCGGCCAGGGGCGGCTAGTGAGGCAATGGCTGACCGAATCGATTCTGCTCGCGCTGCTCGGATCGGCCGGCGCGCTGCTCGTGGCGCGCTGGTTCAGGCCGCTGCTCTATGGGTTCGGCGTCCCGGAGAGCATCTCGCTGGCGATCGATCGCCGCGTCTTGCTGTTCACGCTGATCGCCGGCGTTGCGAGCGGCGTGCTATTTGGGCTCGCGCCGATCCTGCAGAATCGGCGCGACGCACTGACGACGTTGCGCGATGAAGGCGGCGCTGTCGCGTCTGGCGTCCGCGCGGTGCGATTGCGCAGCGCGTTCGTCGTGCTCCAGGTGGCGCTGAGCCTGGTACTGCTCGTCGGCGCGGGGCTTTTCCTGCGCACGCTCAGGAATGCCTACGCCGTCGACCTGGGATATCGAACGGAAGGCGTGCTGCTGTCGGAGATCAACCTCGACCTCCGCGGCTATTCTGCCGACGCCGGCCAGGACGTCTTCCGCCGGATCTTCGAACGCGTCGCCACGTTGCCCGGCGTTCTGGGCGTCGGCGGCTCGCGCGTCGCGGTTCTCAGCGGCGGCGCACGGACGGGGACGATCAGCGCCGACGGCCTGCCAGTCGCGCGCGACGGCAGCAACGGCCTGACGGTGCGGATCAACGTCGTCACCGATGGGTACTTCGAGACGATCGGTATCCCGATCCTGATGGGCCGCTCGTTCCATCCGGCGGACGACCAGCGCGCTCCGCGCGTGGCCATCGTCAGCAAGGCGCTTGCGCAGCGTTTGTGGCCCGGCCATGATCCGATTGGCCGTTCTCTGAGCATCACTCCCGCGGCGACGGT
Organism: uncultured Acidobacteriota bacterium; assembly: GCA_963773005.1. Taxonomy (GTDB): domain Bacteria; phylum Acidobacteriota; class Vicinamibacteria; order Vicinamibacterales; family 2-12-FULL-66-21; genus DATBJJ01. The sequence goes on along the minus strand of CAVYZR010000001.1, from coordinate 143,192 downwards.
CATCGGTGTTGTGCCGGATGCCGTCTACGCGAGCGCAGTCGAGCGCGATCCGCCCCCGTTCTTCCTCATTCCGCTGCGGCAGAACTACGAGTCGGGAATGACGCTACTCGTGCGGACAGCCGGCGATCCGCTTGCGTTGCTGCCCGCTGTCCGCCAGGCGGTGCGCGAGATTGACAGCCAGCTCGTCGTCGCACGTCCGCGAACCCTGGTCGACGAGTTCTCGCGTTCCGTCGGCAATCAGACGCTCATGGCGACGCTGGTGAGCATCTTCGGGGGGCTCGCGCTGCTCCTCGCGGCGGTCGGCCTCTACGGCACGATGTCGCACGCCGTCGGACAACGGCGAGCGGAGATCGGCATCAGGCTCGCACTGGGCGCGAGTCCCCGGGCGATCTTGCGAATGATGGTCGGCGACGGGCTGCGGCTGGTGTCGATTGGTGCGTTGCTGGGCCTGGGCGCGGCGCTCGCCGTATCAGGTGCGATCGAGCAACAACTCTTCGGCGTCAGGCCGCTCGATCCCGTCACCTATGCGGGTGTTGCTCTCGTGCTGATCACGGTTGCGGTCACGGCCTGCCTGGTTCCCGCGCGACGGGCGATGCTCGTCGATCCGGTCGTCGCGTTGCGTAATCCCTAATCCCTCATCCCTAATCGCGAATCAGATCAGTGACCGGTGATTAGGGATTAGGGATTAGGGATTAGGGATTGACCTACCCCGCTCCCGACCCGCCCCCGCCTGCGGCGCCACCTGCGCCACCGCCTCCGGCTCCACCGTCCGCACCGGCTCCGCCCGCGGCGACAAACGCACAGAAACCACTGTCATCGCCTGAGACGGCGAGCGCGCGGAACCAGGGCGGAATGCCGGTTGGGTGATTCTTCATGTACTTCGACCACGCGCTGGCGAGGCCGAGCGCGACCGCGAACGGCAGCAGCCGGGACGGCGAGTCTGACGTCAGGTGCACGCGCTCTCGCGCGACATCCTTCAGGTGCTTCTGGTACGCCCGCCAGCGTTCGGCTCGTCGCACTCCTTCGTTCGAGAGTGGCGTCAGCGAACCGTAGAAGATGAAACCGATCACCGACACCAGTCCGACCGCTCCTGCAATCAGAAACGGCCAGCCCTCGTAACGAGAGACGAGAAACGCCGCCGGCACGACGAGCAGGCCGGCCAGAATCAGGAAGGCAATCGAGATTCCCAGGTATCGCGCGCGCAAATGCATCCGCTCGTCGTCGACGAGGCCGAGCCCGCGGAGTTCTTGTTTGACCGCGCGCTTGAAGTCGCCAAGCCGCCCCGCCAGGCGAGTCCTGGCTTTCGTCAACGCGACGGCGTCCTCTTCAGCGCCCTTGTGTCGGAACGCGAGGTTCAAGGCGGCGTCTTCTTCAGGCGCCAGCGGGTGAGTGGCACGACGCCGGTGCAGCGTGAAATGCCGCTGGCCCCACTTGCGTGGCTCCTCGGTGATGGTGACGACGCCGCGATCGGCGAGGGCGAAGATCGTGGCCATCGCGTGCTGAAGCGTGGTCCCGCCGTTCGCAGCGACGGCGCCAGCGATCCCGGGCCGCAGCGTGTCTGGCGGCGTATCGACCGGTCCGTCGTGTGCGGTGCCCCACGGGCTGTCGTAGCTCTGGCGGAGAGCGAACAGGAACAACAGGCCGGAGACGAGGATGATGCCTGCGGCCGTCAGCCAGCGAGGCGCCAGCGCGCGAGCCCCGATCTGACGCTGCTGCCACGCGGGCGCGGCGGCGATGATCGCCCCTTCGCCGAACTCGAGCCGCGTCTTGACCCAGCCGTTCTTGCCGATCCCACGCGCGAACACCTGCACCTGCTGGCTGCCTGGCTCGAACGTCAGTTCGGCCACGCGCTTCGAGTCGACGATTGGCCGCGACAACGGTGCGACCGGCAGCTCGAGGCTGACCTGGCTTTCGACGATCCGATAATCATGCTCGGTCGGGAGCGCGATCCATTCGAGGACATCCCGCGCGCCGCCGCGCTGAACGACTCCGCGCACGATGTAGGTGAGGACGAAGGTGTGGCTCGAGTCGGCGCGCGGCGCAAACTTCCACTCGACGCGGACCTTTGAACGCCGCCGCACCTCGACCTGCCCCGATTCGGTGCCGAACGGAAGCGTGCGCCCGTCCATTTCGGCGCTCACGATCTCGATGTCATCGGTACGCCGCCGCGAGAGTTCGCGGTAGACGTACTTGAATTCACCCTCGAAACGAAACACCACAGTCTCGACGACTTCGATCGAGCCGTTCGGAAGGATTCGGATTCTGGAATCGAAGCGCTCGGCGGTGTAGGTCTTGGCCGCCGCCTCTGGAACGATCGACAGGGCCAGGACGGCGATGAGGGAGGCAATCAGGGCTCGCATGATCATCCTCAGGTGGTCTTCGCTCGGGTGCCAGCTGACGCGTGGATGCGGAAGCCAGTATCTGAGCCTGACAGCGCGATCATATGACGAGCGTTGTTACGCCAGTGTTTCCAGCGGTTTTCCCAAGGATTGGTCAGTTTCACGTGAATGGCCACGGACTGCACGGATCACACTGATCTGACCCGTGTGCCGACCGGCCCGTGTTGTCCGTGGCAAACTAACCCAACAGTCTCCTGAGGTGCGGCGATGGTTAAATGCCTGGTCCTTGTCCTGCTGGCGACATTGCTCGTTCCCGACCCGGCCGACGCGTGCTCGTGCGCCCTACTCAGTCCGTGCCACACGTTCTGGATGGCCGACACGGTCTTCATCGGACACGCGCAGAGCGTCGTCGAGAAGACTCGCGGAAACCAAGTCACGCGTTTTGTCGTCGAGGAATGGCTTCGCGGTGAACGAGTTGGCGCCGAGATGACGACGACCTCGTATGGAGTGGGCGGTTCGTGCGACTACGGCTTTCAACAAGGCGTCAAGTATCTCGTCCATGCGAGCAAGCGAGCAGATGGCAGCTGGAGCGTATTTCTGTGTGGCGGGACCGCTCCAATTGAGCAGGCAGCAGACGCGCTGAGATACATCCGCGCTGCCTTGGCGCATCCTGGCGAGGGAAGGCTGTCGGGCTTTGCCTTCGTCGACATCGATCCCGGCACGGGCGTGAAATCGGGACCCAGCATTTCTAATGTCCGTCTGGTTCTTCGCGGCGCGAACCGCGAACTGATGACGCGGACTGGCCCGGATGGCACGTATCGCTTCGAAGCGGTCCCGCCCGGTGACTTCATACTGACTGTCGAACTTCCACCCGACTACACGCCTGTGCCGCCAAAGCATCTCGCGATTGGAAAAGACGCGTGCGTAAACCATAATTTCTGGACGACGAAACGTTGAAGAGGGAGACGGGGTATTACCAACGCGAATTTCATCTAGAATCGGTCCTATGACGCTCAAGCGAATCGCTACGTTCTGGGTGTTGTGCCTGCTTGCCGCCGCGACCGTCTCGGCGCAAGCCCGTCAGGCACCGACCACCCTCTCCCACGAGCTTCTCTGGTCGTTCCAGCGCGTCGGCGCGCCCGTGCCGTCGCCCGACGGCAAGTGGGTCGTCTTCAGTGTCTCGGAGCCATCGTACGACCCACTGAAGGATGTGTCCGATCTCTGGATCGTTCCCGCGGACGGCAGCTCGGCGCCGCGCCGCCTGACGTCGACCAAGGGGACCGAGAGCGGACCCGCCTGGAGCCCCGACAGCACGCGCATCGCGTTTGCCGCGAAGCGTGATGATGATGAGGTCAATCAAATCTACGTGCTCGACGTCGTGCGGGGCGGTGAGGCGCAGCGCGTGACGGCAGCGCCGACAGCGGCGAGCGTGCCGCGATGGAGTCCGGACGGCCAGAAGATTCTCTTTCAGGCGGCGTTGTGGCCGGGCGCGACCGACGAGGAGTCGAACCGGAAGGTGGTTCAGGAACGGAAGAACATCAAGTCGAAGGTTCGCATCTACGATTCGTTCCCGATCCGCGACTTCGATCACTGGATCGAGGAGTCGACGAGCCAGCTGTGGGTCGTCGACGTCGCGGGCGACCGCAAAGCGCGCAGCCTCTTCGGTGCGTCGAAGGCCGCGGCTCGGCCGGGTTTCGGCGGCACCGCGCTTGGTGGAGTCTGGTCGCCCGACGGCCAGTCGGTCGTTTTCATGGCGGCCGAGGATGAAGGCGTGGCAGCGAGAGCCGCCGTCGCCACCCATCTCTGGCAGGTACCAGCGGGTGGGGGAGAGCCGAAGCGGCTGACGCCGGACGGTTGGGACTTCGGTGCGCCAGCGTTCCGTCCCGACGGCAAGGCCCTCTGCTATTCGGTGTCCGAAGCCAAACCAGTGATCTACCAGCTCACCCGGTTGGGATGTTCCACTTGGCCTCTGAACGCGTCGGCGCCGGCGGCAGTGTCGATTGTCGCAAAAGGATTCGACCGGTCAGTCGCGAGCTGGTCGTTTGCCGCCGATAGTCAGACGGTTTACTTCACCGCCGAAGATTCCGGCCACGAGCGCGTCTACGCGGTGTCGGCGGCGGGAGGCGCGGCGAAGGTGGCCGTGGACGCTCCGCAAGGCGTGTACACGAATCTGCAGACCCCCGTGCGCGGATCGTCTGCGATCGCGTTCGCGAACTGGGAAAGCGCCATTCGTCCGGCCGAGATCGTCCGCCTCGATCCGACCACCGGCAGCCGGACCTTCCTGACTTCGTTCACGACCAAATCAGCGGAGTCGATCGACTGGCAACCGCTGCGCGAGTTCTGGTTCACGGGCCGGGACGGTCGCCGTATCCACAGTTTTGTCGCCCTGCCGCCGAATTTCGATGAGTCGAAGAAATATCCGCTCTTCGTTTTGATCCACGGTGGCCACGCCAACATGTGGCGCGACTCGATCACCTACCGCTGGAACTACCACCTCCTCTCTCAGCCCGGCTTCGTCGTGCTCTTGACCGACTACCGTGGATCGACTGGCTATGGCGAGAAGTTCACGCTCGACATCCAGGGCGATCCGCTGGCCGGCCCTGCCGACGACATCAACGATGCAGCCGACCAAGCGATCAAGCAGTACGCGTTCATTGACGGGAGCCGCCAGGCCGCCGGTGGCGCCAGCTACGGTGGCCACCTGACCAACTGGCTGGCAGGCACGACGACCCGTTATCGGTGCCTGGTCAGCCACGCCGGTCTCGCCACGCTCGAGATGCAGTGGGGTATCAGCGACGGCATCTATCACCGCGAGCTGATGATGGGCGGGCCCTACTGGGAGAACCCGTCCAAGTGGATTGCGCAGAGTCCGCTCGCGAAGGCCGGCAGCTTCAAGACGCCAACGCTTCTTTCAGTTGGGTTGAACGACTTCCGCGTTCCTGAGGGCAACACGTTGACCATGTACGCGGCGCTTCAGCGGATGAATGTGCCGACACGCCTGCTCATCTGGCCCGACGAGAACCACTGGATCCTCAAGGGCGAGAACAGCCGCGTCTTCTATCGTGAAGTGCGCGCCTGGCTCGAAAAGTACCTGCTGCCCTCGTCGGCGCCGACCGCGGCCCCGGGTCGAGAGTGATCGACGGCCCCGAGCCACCGAAGGTCGTCAGCGACACTGGCTTGCGCCGGGTCCTGACGTGGACCCTGGTGGCGCTCGTCGTTTCGCTGCTGATGGCGTTTGCCGGCGTCAGCCTGGTGATTCATTGGTTCGATAGGCCCTAGGGGCCGCCAGCCCAAAAAACTGTTCAAGCGCTTCTCACCGCTGAGTGCGCCGAGCTCGCGTCTATGAAGACCAGATGGCTCTGCGTCCTGGCGCACTCCGCGGTGAAAGGCTTTTGGCGCTGCACGCGGAGGGCTCACCTGGGGTTTGGCTTGTGAGATGGACCTGATACCCTCTACCCATGCCGTCCATTCAGGAGCTGCAGCAGCGGGCGATCGAGTACGCCAAATCCGGCGACTTCGGCGCGCAGGCGCTGTCGACCAACCTCGAGCTGGCGAAGATCGCGCCGACCAACGAAGGCGCGTTGACCCGCTTGTCGCGGTGCTACATGGAAGGCGGACAGCTCGACGAGGCGACGGCGACGCTCGACGCGGCGCTCCAGCTGAATCCGCAGAACACGATCGCGCGCAGCCTGCAGCTCGAGGTGACCAAACGTCGCGTTGCGTCCGCGCCTGTCGTCAAAACGCCGCGCATGCGCACGCGCACGTCAGCCATGACATCCGCTGCACGTTCGGCTCCGCGCGGAACCAGGTCGACGGGAGCGGCGATGCCCGGGATCGGCCGCGCCGAATTTGCCGCGCTCGGCCAGCTGTCGCCGGAGGCGGTGGTCGAGTCGCTCGGATCGCGGATCGAGCCGTGGCTGATCGCGCTCAATGAGCGGACGTTTGCGGCCAAGGCCGTCCAGACGCGCAATCGCGCCGGTCAGAGCGGGGCGCGGCTGTTCAGGCGGCACACCGTGCACGCGGGCGGGCCCGGATACCTGCGTGTGTTTCACCAGGGGGCGCGCTGGGAGCCGCAACTCACGATCGGACTTCTTTCATCGACGCCGTGGGGGCGGGACGCATTGTGCGCTGGCATCGGATTCAGGCTGGCGCCTGAGGGTTCCGAGAACGATCAGGAGCGCGCGCTGACGAACTTCGCGCAGTTTCAGCAGCTCCTGTCCGGCGCGTGGCGCGGGTTTCTCACACAGTGGATGTCGATGCACGCCGGGTTCATCCAGTACGGCGATTCCCCGCCCGCGTCCAACCTCCTGCCGGCTGATGCCCTCGCGTGGCTCGTCGGCTGCCAGCACCCCGCGACCGTCGGCTGGATTTTCTTCGGCCGGTGGCTCTTCCTCGACCGGTCACAGGACGCAGAGATTCTTGCCGACGGTCGCAAGCTGCTCACCTGGATCGACAGTACGCTTCTCGGATCTCCTGCCGGTCTGGTCGAGTCTGTATCGGAGCTAGCTTCACCAACTCGTAGTGTCCGCCTTTAGGCGGACCTTCAAGTGGTCCGGCTGAAGCCGGACACTACGGACAAAGACAGAAGCGAGGGGCGAGCCGCGGTTCCTAGCGCTTGACGAAGCGCGCCAGCACGGCTTCCTTCAGCAGCTCCGGCGGCAGCAGCCCCTGCGCGAGGATGAAGTCGTGGAACTCGCGCGCGCTGAACTTGCTGCCCATCGCGCGCTCGACCTCCGGCCTGAGCTCGCGAAGCCGAGTGTAGCCATAGAAGTACGAAGTGGCCTGACCCGGCGCGCGGAACATGTAGCGCTCGACTTCCTGCTCGGTCATCGCCTGCGAAAGCACCACGTCGTCGAGGAGGACGCGCCGCGCTTCATCCGGCGTCACGCGGCCCATGTGCAGCTCCGGATCGAGAAACGCGCGCGCTGCCCGCACCAGCCGGAACTGCAGCGAGATCAGCTGACCCTCGGGCGTCATGTAGGGCAGCATCATCCATTCGGCATAGAGTCCCCAGCCTTCGACGTTGACGCTGTTGAAGGCGAAGAGCGCGCGCGCCGTCGAGACGCCGGCCTCGATCATCTTCGCAAACTGCATCTCGTGCCCCGGCCGCGCCTCATGCGCCGTCAGCGTCCATGACGCGGCCTGGAACGTGAAGTCATCGTAGGTCAGTGGCGCCTTGCTTCCGGGTGCCGCCGGAATGTTCAGGGGCAGGATGAACTCCCCCATTTCCCCGGTGTTGCCGAGGAGCCGGGGAGGACGCATGTTCGGGGCAGGGTTCTGGGCGGCTTCGGCGTCGGTGGCAATGCGGATCCGGGCCTCGCGCTCGGGGAGCGTGACGAGCTGTTCGCGCCTGATGATCGACTCCAGCTCCTCGAGGCGCTTGCGGTAGTGGGGGAGGATCGCGTCGCCGACGAGTTGCTCCTTCTTCAGAGCGCGGATGACGTCGCGATAGTCGGCCGTCTGCAAGCCGCGCGCTTTCGCGATCGTCGGCGCCAGCCGCTGCATCTCGCCCTGGATTTCGGCAAATGCCTGGCGCGCCATCTTCGCGAGCGGTTCGCTTTGCAATCCGACGCCTACTTGCTCGAGCGAAAACGCGTAGAGATCGGCGGGCAGGCGGAAATCCGTTCGCGCCTTTGGCAGAATCTCCGTCCGCACGAAGTCCTGATAGGCCGTCAGCTGCTGCTTCAGCGTTGCGTACGGTTCGCTCCAGCCGTCGAGCTTGTAGAGCTCGAACAGTTTTTCGAGGCCCTGCAGGATGACCGGACCGTTTGCCAGGTCACGCTCCACCTGTGACTTCGCCGGCGGGAGCAATTTGGCGTCCGCCATCCGTTCGCGGGTCACGCGCATGGCTTGCGCGGTCACAGGCTCATAACCATCGACGAGCCCCGCGTACTTGCGAAGTCTGACGACTGCCGCCGGCCGGCGCTCGGCGGCGACCTGCGCGTCGAGCAGCGACCGGAGGCCGCCGAAGACCAACGCCGTCACGTCGGTGTACGGCAGCATCCGCTCCTGAAAGAGTTGCCCGCCGCGGAGATTGGTCTGCGCCGACTTGATCAGGATGTCGAGGTCCTGGCGGACAAGCGGATCCTGCTCCGTCTTGCGCGCTGCCTGCAGCGTTGCGAGCGCCGCCGCCGTCGCAGCGCGGGCCTTGTCGCGGTTCTCGATGCTCAGGCTCGAGACCGCCTCGTCGAGGCCAGTGACGCCGAACTGGCCCGCGCTCTCGGGGGCGAAGCGCGCGAGGACATCGAGCAGGACCTGCGCGTGACGATTGCTCACCGCAATCCAGGCGCGTGGGTCCTGCACAGGAGGAGTGCCGGCAGTCGTTGCGGTCCCTGATGCCATTGCGACGAGCGCCGCACAAAGCGTGGCGATTCGAATGGTACGCATGCTATTTCTTCAGCTCCTGCAGTGCGCTCAACAACTCGCTGATGTCACCCTCGGTGTGCGCGGCGTTGATTTGGAAGCGGATCGTTTCATCGCCCTTCGGGACGACCGGAAACGTCAGGCCGACGGCGAGGATCCCGCGTTCGAAGAGCCCTGCGACCATCGATCGCACCCGGGTGGTGTCGCGCACGACCAGCGGCACCACCGGATGGGGGCCGGGGATGGACTCGAACCCGAGTGCATCGAGCCCGCCGCGAAACTGCGTCGTGCGCGCCCGAAGGTTCGCCAGGAGCGCGCGGCCCTCAGTGCCGTCAGCGACGTCGATGGCCGCCACGGCCGCGGCCGCATCGGCCGCCCCGAGCGGGTTGGTGTAGATATATGTGTCGGCCTTCTGCCGCACGGCTTCGACGAGCTCGACGCTTGCCGCAACGAAGCCGCCATTCACGCCGAACGCCTTGCCGAACGTCCCGACGAAGATGTCGACGTGCGCACCACAATGTTCCTCGGTGCCCCGCCCGGTCGCGCCGTAGGCAGCCACGCCGTGCGAGTCGTCCATGATCGTGATGACGCCGTCACGGAAGCGATGCTCGTGCCTGGCGACGAGCGACGCGATCTTGTCGACCGGAGCGTTGTCGCCGCGCATGCTGAAGATGCCGTCAAAGATGACGACCACCCGGCCGGTCCCGTCCGGGACGCGTTCGAGGTGGGCAGCGAGATCCCCCAGGTCGTTGTGCTTGTAAATCGCGCGTTGTGCCGACGGCACGTTCGCGATCCGCATCGCGCGGATGATGCAATTGTGGTTGAGCGCGTCGCCGATCCAGAACGTCTCGGGCCCGGCAAGAGTGATCGCGAGGCCGAGAACGGTCGTATAGGCCGAGTTGAAAATCCGCGCGGCCGGCCGGCCGACGAAACGGGCGATCCTGGCTTCGAGCTGAGCGTGCGTCGAGAATGTCCCGTCGATGAACCGCACCGCGCCAGGGCCCGCGCCAAACGCATGCGACGCCGTATCGGCGGCGGACAGCACATCCGGATGATTCGACAGCGACAGGTAGCTGTTGCTGTTCATCCGCAGGAAGTCGCGGTCGGTGCCCTGCAGCCGGTAGCGCGGACCTCGAGTCCCTGAGGGCGGAACGTAACCGACGATGATGCGTTCGGGAGCTTTCGCCCGGCCTTCTGCCGAGAGCGCGGCGACGTCAGCGACCAGAGCAGCGTTGAGCTTGTCGAGAGACATTACTCCCGGCGGCTTCCCGTGAATCGCAACAACATCAGGAACAGGTTGATGAAATCCAGATACAGGGTGAGCGCGCCGACGATGGCGTAGGAGCCGATTTGGCCGTTGGGCAGGGCGAGGGCCATCTCCTTCAGCCGCTGCGCGTCGTAGGCGGTGAGCCCCGTGAACACGATGACGCCGATGAATCCGAGCACGAACTGGAAGCCGCTGTTCTGCCAGAAGATCCCCACAAACGACGCCAGCACGACACCGATGAGTCCCATGAAGAGGAACTGCCCCCATCCCGCCAGGCTCCGGCTCGTCGTCGTCCCGTAGAGGGCCAGCGCGCCGAACATGCCGGCCGAGATCATGAACGTCGTCGCGATCGACGCGCCGGTAAAGGCGAGCAGGATGAACGCGAACGTGACGCCGGTCAGCGCGGAGTAGAGCACGAAGAGCAGCGAGGCGGTGCCGGCGGCGATCTTGTTGACACGGGCAGACAGGAAAAACACGAGGCCAAGCTGAGCGATCATCAGCCCCCAGTAGAAGACCGGGTTGCCAGCAATAGTTCGGAGAAGCGACGGCGACTGGGCGACGTAGAACGCGACGAGCGCGGTAATGCCGAGTCCCGCGCACATCCAGCCGTACACGCTGCGCAGGAACATGGTGACCCGCTCGTCGGCGGCGTACGGTGTGCTGAACGTCGTGTCGGGCGTGATGTTGTATTGCGCCATCTTCAAGCTCCTTTTGCAGCGATCCGGCCTGATGCTAACACGCTTCACCCTTCGTGAAACGGCAACAACATCGCCGCGGGGAGCAGGTGCAAGTTGCCGAGGACGAACCAGGGCCAGAAGCGTCGGCCGTCCTCGCGCGCCAGGAGGACATTGAAGCCAAAGGCGAGCGGCAGCGTCACGCGCGTCACCGCGCCCGGGAACCCGTCCCAGACGACTTTGTGCACGGTGAACATCAGGAGCGCGTACGCCAGAGCAACGCGCCACCACGCGGATGGGTACTCCCGACGGTAGAGGAGGTATGCCGTCTGCACGGTCAGGCAGAGGATCACCCCAAGCTTGAGCACCGCGAGTAGCGACGCGTCGGCTCCGACGGCGCTGTCGAGCGTCTGCTGCAGGACTTGGAGGTAAACCATCACGGGGCGGTCGAGTTGGTCGTGTCCGACCGCACTTGTCGATCGATAGATCGAGCGCAGGTAATCCTGCCAGAGGAGGAGCGGCAACGCGGCGAGCACCAGCGCCAATCCGAGCTTCAGCCATCGCCATGGATGACCGAGCCGCGGGAGACCGGCGACCGAGAGAAGATTGGTCTCGCGCCCGAGCCCGGCGACGCCGGCAATCGCCGCCGAGGTAAAGAGGCGCCCGCGTTCGGACGCGGCGATGGCGAGCGCGACGAGCAGCATGCTTGGACCATCGAGCAGAGCCGAGCGCACCGACGTCAGCAGTCCATGCGAGAAGAGGCAGGCGATCCACAAGGCCAGTCCACGTGGAGTGTCTGGCCTCAGCCATCGCGTCATGACGACCGCCAGCACGAGCCAGAAGAAAACGTTCTGGAGCGCATACGCCTGCAGAATCCACTGCGGGCGTCCCAGGCCGATGGCCCACGCGGTCCAGCTGAAGAGGATCCGGCGCGCCCGATACGGCGGCAGATCGAGCGCGCGATCGATCGCCGGATCGCGCAGCAGCGGTTCGAGCGCCAGCTGCGCATAGAACTGCCCGTCGTAGCTGCCCCACGGCGGATGCCGGTAGTGAGGAAGCGCCTGCAGGACTGGAAGCTCGCCCGTGCCGGGGCTGGCGAACCCGATCATCTCCGTGAAGCCGTAGGGCGGATGGTACAATCGCGCGACGGATGTCAGCAGGAGCACGACGGCTGCGAGCGCGATGGCAGTGCAGACTCGCTGGCTGCGAGAACGCGTGGCCGTCATCGGCGCCGGCTCATCTCGGTTCCCATCTGGTTGGTGATTCCGCTAGAGGTCTTGACCCCTCAGACTTGTACAAATGAGTCAAGTTTCGCGGGGTCAAGACCGTGATCAAGCAATGCCACCCAGCGAGGCGGAGCCTCTTACCGGTCTGAGGCGGAGCCTCGCTGGACGCATCCGTCGGTCGATCGCCGCTGCAGCGGCCGCCCTCGGTTGCGTCGTCGGGGCGTGCGGCCCGACCGATCCCTCGCCGATACGCATTGTCAATCTGGTCCGCGATTTCCGCGACGCCGAGGCCCGGCCGTCGCCTGCGGCGTTCGAGGTTGCCGACGTCTCCATCGCTGGACGGTCGGAGCCCGCGATCCGGACGATCGCCCCGAGCCGTCTCGTGTTCGTGCTCCCGGTGCCGCGCCGCAGCACGTTCACCGCTCGCGTCGCGATCGATGCCGGGATGAACGGGATGTCTCCCCAGCCGTTGCGGTTCCGTGTCGGGGTCAGCGACGATCGGATCTACGAGCAGCTCGCCGAAGTCCTGTTGACACCAGGTATTCACACCGGCTGGACGGATGTTCGTGCGAGTCTGTCCATGTATGCCGGCTGGCAGTGGAGCCTATTCTATCGTCCGGAGCGGCAGGCGTGGCGACTCGTTCTGAGCACGGACGCTCCCACAGGAGCAGGGCGGGGCGTGTGGGGCGCGCCCGGAATCGACGGCGACCGTTCCGCGGCGCGCGAATACGTCGCGCGGGTCAAGACAAGGTAGGCCAGGGCCCTTGCACCCCAGCACCCGTCTTTAGCGGGCCTTGAGTGCCGTCACGATTTTGGCGAGCGTCTCGCGTTCCTCCGACGAGATCCTGCCGATTCCGAGGATGCCGCCCGAGGCGGCGGCGATGCTCTCGCTGTACTTGATGAGATCGTCGGCGCTCATCGTGCCGGCCTCCGCCGATCCTGTGTCGAGCATCGCTCGAATGAGGCGAGTGGCGCGAGCGAACACATCGACCGACGGCTGACGAGCCATCCACTCGGAGAGTTGCCGATCCGCAGCGCTTCCCTCTGCAATCCCCCGCTCGCGCGCGAGCTTGACGAGGAGCGTGCGCTCGGCCGGCGTGATGCCGCCTTCGGCCCACGCCATCTGGACGATCGGGACGAGCGGGAGCACGCTGATCGTCTCCGGCGTGAAGCCGAGCGCGTCAAGTTCCGCGATCATCGCGGTGTCGTGCAGACCGGTCTTCGCGCTCAGCTCGCCGTGGGCGCGATCCGCGGCCGCCGCCCTCCGCATCTTCTCGACGAGCTCGCGATCTTTCTTGCGGAAGTAGTCCTCTTCCGAAGCGCGCCTGCGGTCGTCCAGGAAATCACCATCCGCCATCTCACCTCCTGAGTCGCTTCCGCAATCCTAACAGGCGCGCGTCGAGCCACCAAGTCCCCGGCGGCGGTCGTTCTGCGATAGGCTCTTGCATTGTCGGTGGGGATATGAAGGTTTATCTGATAGACGGCACGTACGAGCTATTCCGTTACTACTATGCCCTGCCGTCCATGCGCGAGGACGGCGTGGAAGTCGCGGCGCTCCGCGGCGTCGTCGGCTCAGTGCTCGGCCTGATCAACAGCGGCGTGACTCATCTGGCGGTGGCCACCGACCACGTCATCGAATCCTTTCGCAACCGGCTCTGGCGAGGCTACAAGACGAGCGCGGGCATCGAGCCAGAGCTCCTCGCGCAGTTTCATCCCCTCGAGGACGCCCTCCGCTCGCTCGGCGTCGTCGTCTGGCCGATGGTCGAGTTCGAGGCGGATGACGCGCTGGCCTCGGGCGCGGCGCTGGCGGAACGGGACGCTCGCGTCGAGCGCGTCGTCATCTGCACTCCCGACAAGGATCTGGGGCAGTCGGTCAAGGGGACACGCGTCGTTCAACTCGATCGCCGGCGGAATCTGACGCGCGACGAGGCCGGCGTCGTCAGCAAGTTCGGCGTAGCGCCGGCATCGATCCCGGACTACCTGGCGCTCGTCGGCGACGCAGCCGACGGCTATCCGGGACTGAAGGGCTGGGGGCCGAAGTCGTCGGCCGCGGTCCTCGCCAAGTTCGGTCACCTCGAGGCGATTCCCGAAGATTGGCGGACGTGGAGGGTGAATGCCGCGAACGCCGCGACGCTTGCGGCCACGCTCGTCCGCGATCGCGAGCAGGCGATGCTGTTTCGCGACCTGGCGACGCTTCGGTCAGACATCGCGCTGTTCGAGTCGGTTGACGAGCTCGAGTGGCGAGGGCCGACGCCGGAGTTCGCGCGGCTCGCGGCGCGGCTCGACAAGCTCAACAGGGCCCCGACCTGACACTACTGCGTTTTGGTGGCTTTCTGATCCTTGCCACTCTGGTGAAGGATCAGATGTGTCACGGTCCCGCCGTCGTCCCTGACGAACGTGATCTGCGCGTCGACGACCTTGAGAAAGAATTTCGTCTCGGACTCTGGAAACACCTCGACCTTCGGCTGTCCCGTTGCCTGCGACATCAGGCGATCGCCTTCCTTCGTGACGGTCAGGATGAAGGTCGGCGTCAGCTGGTACTGGCCAACGTAGCCATCGTAGATCTTCGGATCCACTTTGGCGACGGTGCGCACGACCGCGGCCTGATAGGGCTCGCCGAGGAGGATCGCAAGAAGATCTCGAGCGATGCGCCCCGTTGCCGCCTGCTGGACGTTCGACAGCACGATCGATGTGAGGTTGTCGTCGATCAACCGAATGATCATGGTGGAGAAGCCGTTGATCCCGCCGCCGTGGCCGACTTGCCGGCGGCCGAACGTCTGTGGGGACGGCTCCGGCGCCGCCCAGCCATAGGCATAGGCGCCCTTGAACGGCGTGAACATCGCGCTTCGAGCCGCGGCCGGCAGGAGTCGATCGGTATAGAGGGCCTGGTCCCACTTCAGCAGGTCTTCAACAGTGGAGTACAGCGCGCCGGCGGCGAAGGGCTGCACCATGTCGAGGTAGGGCGCGTTGGTCATTTCCGAGCCTTGGCGGGAATAACCTGAGGCGCGGCCCGGCAGAATCTGCGCGGGACGGTCGTAGCCTGAGTCCCCCATGCCGAGCGGCGTGAAGATTTGGTTGCTCAGCACTCGTTCGTATGACTGCCCGGTAACTTTCTCGAGCACCACGCCGAGCAGAAAATACCCCGAGTTGTTGTACTTGAACTGAGAGCCCGGTTCGAATTCGAGCGGAAGATCGCGGAACCCTGCGACCATTTGATCGACGGTCTTGGGGACCATCATCGTGGTCAGGTATGACGGTGAATTCGTATAACTCGGAATCCCCGATGTATGCGTCAGCAGGTGATGGATGGTAATGGCCTTCCACGCGTCCGGACAGGGGGTCAAGTACTGACAGATCGGATCCTGCACCTTCAGCTTGCCTTGCTCCTGCAGCTGCAGGACCGCCATCGACGTGAACTGCTTCGTGATCGAGCCGAGACGGAACTTCGTGCGAGGGGTATTGGGGATATTCCATTCGGCGTTCGCTGCGCCGTAGCCCCTGGCAACGATCGGTTTGCCTTTGCGCGACAGCAGGATTGTGCCGCTGAAGCCATTGGCACGCATCTCGGCCCGCATGTACTCGTCCACGCGCTCGACAATGACCGCATCGGACGGAGGTCCGGGCGCGGTCGCCACTTGCGCGCGCGCGCCCGTCGTGACCATCGCCGGGATCGCGACGATCGTCAGAACAAACGCGCGTAGTGTGACGTAGCGGCGGCGGAAACTGGTATTGGTTGGCGGTCGCATGAGGCCATTCTACTCAACCTGCAGACCACCCGGCCGAGGCAGTCGAACGCGAGGACTACCACCGCTGAGAGTGCTAGACTGGCCGTCATGCCGTTCGTGATTACCGATCCGTGTATCGGCACCAAGGACACTGCCTGCGTTGATGTCTGCCCGGTCGACTGCATCCATCCCCGCAAGGACGAACCCGAGTTTGCGGCGGCGCCGATGCTCTTCATTCACCCCGACGAGTGCATCGACTGCGGTGCGTGCGTGCCGGCATGTCCGGTGGCGGCAATTTATGACAGCATCGACTCGACGCCGTCGAGTCAAAAGCAGCTCGTCACCGCCAACGACGCCTATCGGGGCGGCGATCCTGACGCCGTGGCGAAAGCCGCAGCTCTCGTCCAGACCCACGTCGACGCGCACCCCGAGTTGATGGCCATCGATCCAAAGGAGCGCCAGGCCGCGCATTGAACCAAGACATCCCCCGGCTAGAGCGTGAACAGGAGATAAGAAGATCGGGAGAATTCTTTGGAATAGACGAGTCAACTCCTGATCTGCTGACCTCCTGTTAAGAACCTGTCTGGGCACTGGTCACTGGTGAGACGCGATCACCGACCAGATCGCTGAGGTATTCCTGAGGTAACGCCCAGCATCAGGCGCGTGTCTCAAAGCCTCTCACCGCGGAGAGACGCTGAGGGCGCAGAGCGACTGAGGAAAAACCTATTTAGTCTCTGCGTGCTCCGCGGTGAAAGGCTCTTGACCTCTACGTCTCGAAGCGTTGACGCCAGCGGCGGAGCGCCAGACAACACCACCACGCGAGAAGAGCGGTGAGCACGGCGGCGACGAGCGCACCCGGCAGCGCTCCGGGAAACGGCCGCTGCATTCCTCGGCCAAGTGCGCCAATCGCCATCATCACCCCAAGCGCCATCGGGACCATCGTGAGATCGGTGCGAAGGACCGTCGCATAGGCGACGAGCAGGCCGATGCCGAGCACGGCTCCGGCTGCGGCCCAGCCGGCGAGCGGCGATCCGGCGGGCGCGCCAGCGCCGAGAAACCCCACCAAGACGACGGCTGCCCCGGAGAGCGCGCGTCGCCGCGTCCAGCCGAGTGTCGCGTGGTGAATGCCCGTGAGGAGGCTGAGCATCACAGCGACGCGCGTCAGGAAGCCGGCGAGCGGTTCGAGGGCCACCGCCAGCGCGGGCACGAAGGTGCCGAGCGGCGCGATGTTGGCGTTGGCCGCCCACGCCGGCGTCCGGAGCGATCCGGCCAGCGCCAGGAGCGCCGCGGCGAATGCACCGACCGCGCACCCCAGCAGCAACGCGTCTCGCGACGGAAGCGTCCCGCTCCCTTCCAGTCGGGCCGGTTGAGCGCCGAGCGCCAATCCCGCCAGCGCCGAGTTGATGATGAGTGCGACGAGCCCGATGCCGATTACGCCGAGGAGCTGAATCGGCAGCGGAATCTCGGTGACGAAGAGCGCCTGGGACGATGGCCAGGTATTGGCCGCCGCGGCGAGTGTCACGATAAACATGATTCCGGTCGCGGCCAGGAACAGCATTGGCGTGTAGTGGCGGCGGCTCCAGGCAACCACTCCCGCGACGGCCGCCGAGACGAGTATCCCGCCAAAGACCACGCCGACGACGATCCGAACGATCAGGTTGCGGGTACTTGTCGCGCGCTGCTGACGCTCCCATTGCTCGGGAACGAAGACGAACCGGCGCACGGCGGTCACTTCGTCGCCAGCAATCTCCACGGCGATTCTGGGCTCGCCCTGCGGCAACGGAGGCAGAGATGTATCGACGAAGGTGAACGTCCAATCGGTTCGCGCCTTGCGTTTAGCTGGACGCGCAGACACTTCTCGCAGCGTTCCGCCCGCGATGTCGAGGCCGAAGTCCCGCGCCACGATCGCGACGGCGCGCTCGCGAGCGGCGTTCTCGTCGAGCGTTGCGCCAGGCCGGGCTTCCGGGAGCGTGTGCTCGGTGCGAAGGATCTGGCCGGCCTTCGTTACGAAGACCCGCCACTCTTCGGCGCGTTCTGCGACGTCGCCCTCGAAAGTCGCGATGCGGACGTTCCATCTCCGTTCCGGCAAGTACCTGCCGAGCAGCTGACGCCGTCTCTCTTCGCCGGCCGTCTCGGATACGAACTCGTGTGGGCCGCCGCTCCCGTCGTCGGGCACCGGCAGCACGCGCCACTGCGGCCCGAGCGTCACGCCGCGAGCGGCGAGCGCGGAGCGTGCGATGTCTGCCGCGGCGGTTCGATTGAGCACGAACATGTCGGTTCGTTCTCGCCCAAGCGCGGCCCAGATGCACCCCACGACGCTGAGCGCACCGATCGCCAGCCACGCGCTCCGCATCCGGGGACTCAGACCGGACTGAACGATCGCCGGCGCGGCAGGTTCAGGTTCCGCTGCCGCCGGCGGCGTCCAGGCTTGGTTGCGGTCGCCCGGCGACAGCGCGGTCCACGCGCCGGACTGCATTCGCCGCCACAGGACGATCCCCAGCGGGACGCACGTCATCACGACGACCATCAGTTTCTGGACCCAGATGCCCGGGGCCTCGGACAGGAAAATCGGCAGCGCGAACCAGACGACGTCGAACGCGAAGTGCAGCACGATCCCTGGCAAGAGGCCGAAATAGACGTAGAGCAAGCCGAACCCGATCGAGGGAAGGATGAGCTCGACGGGCCGCGCGTATGACGGTTGCGTGGGATAGGGCGCGTGTCCCGCACCGAAGATTGCCGCTTGGACAACAAATGCGATGGCGAGAAACAGCCCGCGCTTTCCAAATCGGTCGCCGATGAGCGCTGCGCCGGCGAGCGGCACAGCGCGAAACAGGCATTCTTCCCAGAACCCGGCCTGGAGCGAATTGGCGATGGCCGAGAGCCAGGGCACGTAGGTGGCCAGCACGTCGGGATGGAGAAGCGCTTCGGACGGCGTCCACCATCCGAAGAGGCGTGTCGCGACCAGATACAGTCCGACGTCGTAGGCGAAGAACACCGACACGAGGAGGTAACCCGCGACTGTGCGTCCCAGGATTTCGCTCGAGCTCCCAGGGCCCTTCGACCAGACGCGCCAGAACTGCGGGTGGTGGCCGAACGCCTTCCGGCCAAGTGTTTCGGCCGCGATGAACGACAGCGCCATGAACGCCGAGAAGCCGACGAGCGTCGCGGCGAGCGTCGCCACCTGTCCGGCGACAAACGTCGAGCGCGGCACTGCGGTGTCGTAGGTCATCCACATCAGCGGCCATTCATTGAGCGTCGCCAGTGCCTGCATGGCGCCGACGATGAGGCCCCAGACGGCGGCTTGCCGCCACAAAACGTAGCGGGCGCGCAGCATGAAGAAGAGACCGACGCCGATGCCGCCAACCACATAGAGGAGCACCATCCCGACGACCGCGCCAAGCCCGATCGCGCCGTTGGCCGAGCGCATGCTGTCGTAGCGGCGGGTGAACGCTTCGGGGATCTGCACGAAGCGCGTCACTTCCGTCAGCCGGTCGCCGGACAGCACCAGCCGGAGGCGAAACCGGCCCTCGCCGAGGACCGGCGACGATCGCTCGTAGGTCAGCGTGTGATCGACGCGCCCACCGGGCCGTCGCTCTTGTCCCTGCTCCGCCAGACTGAACGGCGCAAGGTCCACGTTCCAGCGCGCTTGCGCGTCAGCTTCGGCACGTCGGCGCGCGTCGGCAGCCTCGATCGCGGCGCCGGGCGCGTTCTCGTCGAGCTTTTCGACGAACCCGTCGGGCCGGCCGTCGGGTGTGAAACGAATGAGCGTTTCGTTGGTTTCTCCCGCTTTGAAATGCCGTACTCGCCACGTGTAGGCGCTGTACAAGCGCTCGCGCAGCATGTTGGTGAACGCGGTCTTGCCTCCGCCCTCGAGCTCGACGAAGGTTTGCGTCTCGCTGTCGAGCGCGAACGAGGCCGCCTGCCGATAGTCCGGCGGGCCCAAACGGTCGCGCGTGGCAATCGCCGCCGCATCGGTAAGCGCGCGCTCGCGCGTCATCGTGATGTCGAGCGCCACGATCGAAAACGCCTGCGGGAAGTAGTGATACGCCGCCGCGGTGGCCGCGAGCGAGGTCAGGGCAAGCGAAATCCAGAACGCGGCGCGCTTCACGGAGTGCTCCTTGGTGCCGTCCTGTGTCCGGGGCCGATCGTAGGCCGCGATTCTACATGGGATCGCTCCAAGAGCCTTTCACCGAGCGCGCAGAGATATCCAAGGTTGCCTCCGCGTGCTCTGCGCACTCAGCGGTGAGAGGCTTTTTGACAGCGATGAGAGGGATTAACGAATGACGCGCAGGTCGGTCGGCGTTGGAGGTCCGAGGCCGGCGACGCTCAGCACGGCCCCGCGCGAGAGGCTGACGATATACAGCTCGCCGTCGGCGTCCACACCGAACGAGCTGACACTCCCGATCTGACTCTGGCCGCCGAGTTCCGCCGTATGCTCCATCACGCCCGACACGCGCGCTTCTCCCTGGCCGTCGATCGACAGCGCCAGCGACCAGACGCGGCCCTGCACGTAGTCGGCAAAAAAGTAACGCCCGGCGTAGGCCGAACCGAGCGCCCGGCCGCGGTAGACGTAGCCGCCGGTCACGGATTGGCCCAGGGCGCGGCCGTATTCGTGGATCGGATCGACGAGCGGGAGAAAGGCCGGCGGGCGCGACGTGACGTTGTCGTGAGCGCCCTCGCGATTCCGCCAGCCATAGTTGCGGCCGCCACGATTGGCCGGCTCGTAGTCGATCTCTTCGAACGCGTTCTGACCGACGTCGCCGATGACGAGCGCGCCAGTGCCGCCGCGCGCGGGATCATCGAAGCTGTAGCGCCATGGGTTGCGCAGGCCGAACGCCCAGATTTCCGGCCGCGCCGCAAGCGGCCGGCCACCGACAAACGGATTGGTCGGCGGCACCTGATAGCCGGTCGGGTGCGTGTCGGGCACGTTGACGTCGATGCGAAGCATCTTGCCGAGCAGTTCCTGCGGATTCTGCGCGCGATGTTCCGGATCATTTCCGGAACCACCGTCGCCGAGCCCGATGTACAAGTAGCCGTCCGGTCCGAACGCCAGGTGCCCGCCGTTGTGATTCGCAAACGGCTGCGCGATCGCCGCAGCGCCGCCCGGTCCCCCAAACCGGAGATCGACTCGCGATGCTGGGTTAGCGACGAGTGGATCTGACGATCGTTCGAACCGGGCGACGACCGTATCGCCGGATCGATCGGTGAAGTTGACGAAGAACCGTCCGCTTGCCGCGTTGGGAGCGAACGCCAGTCCGAGTAGACCGCGTTCGCCACCGGCGAGAACGGCCGCGCGGAGATCCAGGAAGTCAGTGCCCAGCACGCTGCCGCCGCGCACCACGCGAATCCGGCCTGCCTGTTCGACGACGAATTGCACCTCGCGCGCGAGCGGATCCTGGACAAACGCGACCGGCGAGGACAATCCTGAAGCGTAGACGCGGACGCGCAGCCGGCTCTGCGCCCAGAGCGTCACGACCGCAAGCACGCACACGCCGAGCGCACACGCGCCGAAGACGGTGTTGCGGTAGGTCATCCGGTGGCATTGTAGGCGACGCCGCGCAAGTGGCTTATCATGTGGAGCCCCCTATGAGGACTGCATGAAACGGCTTAGCTGGGCTGCGGCGGCCGTCGTGACGGCTCTGGTGGCGATCTCTGGGTGTGGCGGCAGCACGCCGCCGCCCTCGACATCCGACCCCGCGGGCGGCGGACAACGCATCACCGGACGGGAACGGCTCGGCTGGACTCAATCCGCTGCCGACGCCACGGAGCTGGCGAGCCTTCGCTACGCGGCGTACGTTGACAACAATCGAGTCGAGCTCGCCGCCACGTGCGGCGGATCGAGCGGCGGGTTTTCCTGCAGCAGCCCGATGCCGCCGATGAATGCCGGGGCCCACTCGATCGAGCTCGTGTCATTTGTGGTCGAAAACGGCGAGGCGATTGAAAGCGGCCGGTCGGTTGCGCTCCTCGTGACGGTGGCCGGGGCAACCGCCGATGCGCCGCCGCCAATGTCCAACGCCACGTCGACCAGGCTCCTGACCACGACTGACGGTGCCGAGCTCCGCCTGACCGTGCTGCCGGAGCAACCGGAGGCGCCGACCGCGTTCGCGAGCGCGCCAGATGGGCGCGTCTTCGTTTCCGAACGCGGCGGCCGCATCCGCATCCTGCGCGGTGAGGCACTCGATCCGGAGCCCGCCATCGTTATCGAGGAAGTGCTCGTTACCGATACGTCCGAAGGCGGGCTGCTGGCGCTGGCGCTCGACGCGCAATTCGAGCGCACGCATCTGCTCTATGCCGTCTACACCGTCCTTGCGCGCGAGGGATCACGACAGTTTCGCCTGGTCCGCTTCCGTGAGGTCGGCGATCGGCTCGGCGAGCGCGTCGTTCTTCTCGACGGAATCCCCGCCGGGCCGCGCCCGTCGGCCGCGCTCGGTACAGGTCCTGATGGTCGCCTGTATGTGGCGTTCGACGCTTTGAGCCGCACCGGCCGCACGGCGGCGCTGGCCTCGTACAACGGCAAGGTGCTGCGTCTCAACACCGACGGCACGACACCTGAGGATCAGCGCACGGGCCCGGTGTTCGCGACAGACTTCCAATCGCCGCGTGGATTGGACTGGCATCCGTCGACCGGCGCGCTCTGGGTCGCAGACGTCAAGCGGCGAGACCTCGAGGAACTGCGCGTCGTGGATGCCGCCTCGAGCGCTTCGTCGCGACGGATACCGCTGCCCGGCGGGACTGGCGCGGCCGCGCTCGCCTTCTATCGCGGCACGCTTCTGCCAGCATTCGAGGGGGACCTCTTCGTCGCGGCAGAGGAAGGCCGCCACTTGCTTCGGCTGCGGCTCGATCCGCGCGATCCCGCGCGGCTCGTCTCGAGCGAACGGCTGTTGCAGGATCTCGACAGTCCCATCCGTGCGGTGTCGGTCACGGGTGATGGCACCCTCTACGTAGCGACCGACCAGGCCGTGCTGCGGCTGGGGCCACGGTAGACAGCTGCCAGCTGCCAGCTTCCAGCTGCCAGCTCAGAGCACTCAGATCTTAGCCGCTCGATTCGGATCTCGAGTTTTAGCTGGCAGCTGGCAGCTGGAAGCTGGAAGCTGGTAGCTACTTCAGGTGCTTGATCAGCAACACCTCATTGCCCCGCTCGTTGTAGACCAGCTCGTCGACGATTTGCCGCACGATCAGCATCCCGAAGCCGCCGGGGCGCAGGCCGTCTTCGGCCCGCTCGACGGCGGTCTTCATCACGTCGTCAGGGTGCGGCGTCGCGGCGGCGTGCTTAAGGTCGTCGCGGTCGAAGCCGTTGCCGGGATCACGGAAGTGAAACACGATGGCGCGCGCGGTCTGGGCTGCCGTGACTTCTATCACTTTTTCAGGGTCGAAGCCGGCGCCATGCTCCATCGCGTTGAGGAGCATCTCTCGGAACGCGGTCATTAGCAGATCGCGGTCGACTGGAACACCAGCGCTGTATTCGGTCATGAAGCGCGTCAGCCGGTCGGCAGTCATGAGCCGGCACGACACCTTCAGCGTGATCCAGCAGGGAAGGCCGGACGTGACTTCGATGCCGTCGCGCCAGTTCACGTCCTCGATCGCGGCGCGCGCCATGTCCGCCACTTCCTCGTAGTCAATCGGTCGGGTGAAGCACGCGTAGACGTGCTGTCGAAGCGCCTTGATGACGTCGGCGCTCGAGAGCGCCGGCGCGAGCACGATCGTCCTGATGCCCGGCCTCAGCTCACGGAGCTCGGTGAGGAGCGCCAGGTCTTCGGAGGCGTCGCTTGCGGGATCGGTCATGACGACGTCGAACGCGCGGCGGCGGAGGAGGCGGGTCGCCTCGAACGGTCCTGCGCACGTCTCGACGTCGTGGCCCTTGAGGTGATGACTGGCGCCGAGCGCCCCGGCGAGTGCCGGCTCCCGGCCGATGAGCAGCAACCTTCCCATAGGTTCAAGTATTCTTTCGAATGGGCCTCCGGGGAAAGAGAGAACGGACGGAGAAACCATTCACCGCCGCAAACCGTCAAACCAGCCATGCAGGACATCCGCTACGCTCTGCGATCGCTCCGGAGGCAGCCGATCTTCGCCCTCGTGGCCGTGGCAACGCTGACGCTCGGCATTGGGGCCAACACCGCGATTTTCAGCCTGCTGTATCGGTATTTATTGAGGCCGTTGCCGTATCCCGAGGCCGAGCGCCTCGTGTTCATCTGGAACACCTACCCGCTGATGGGCCTGCCCCAGGCGAGCGTCTCAATTCCCGACTACATCGATCGCAAAACCCAGGCGTCTGCCATCGAGGACGCCACCTTGTTCACGATGCGCGGCCTGAGCCTGGCAGCCGAGGGCGAGCCCGTTCAGGTGCGCGGCCTGGCGGTCACGCCATCGTTTTTCAGCACGCTGCGGCGCCAGCCGTTTATCGGTCGAGGGTTCGCGGAAGCAGAAGCGCAACCCGGCGCCGACAAGTTCGCCATCCTGACCTACAACATCTGGAATTCGCGGTTTGCCGCCGACCGCGCGATCGTCGGGCGTTCAATCCGGTTGGGCGGCGAAGCTTATCAGGTCGTCGGCGTGCTGCCGTCGGACTTCGAGCTGCCGTCGCGTGACATTTCGGTGCTCGTCCCGTTCTCGTTCACGCCGCAGCAGATGTCCGATCAGGGCCGCGGCAACGAGTTCAGCCAGATGATCGCGCGGCTTGCGCCAGGCGCGTCGATCGAGCAGGCGAACGCGCAGATGAAAACGATCGTCGATCGAGTGCTCGACCGCCTGCCGCAGCGACAGGCGTTTGCGCGGACGAGCGGGTTCGGCGGCTACGCCGTGCCGATCCGCGATCAGCTCGTCGGCGACCTCCGCACCCCCCTGTATTTCCTGCAGATTTTCGTTCTGCTGGTGCTGCTCATTGCCTGCGCGAATGTGGCGAACCTCCTCTTGATGCGGGCCACTGGTCGCTACCGCGAGCTCGCCATCCGGACGACGCTCGGGGCGGGGCAGCGGCGGTTGATCCGGCAGATGCTGACTGAAGGCCTCGTGCTCGCGATCTTCGGCGGGCTTGGCGGCCTGCTGCTCGGCCTTGCCGGTGTCCGCGCCCTCGTTGCTCTCGGGTCACAACAGGTGCCAGGAATGACGACGGTCTCGCTTCAGCCGGTGGTGCTGGTCTTCACGATGGCGCTGGCCATCGTCACCGGCCTGGTATTCGGACTCGTGCCCGCGCTCGTCGTGTTTCGCGGCAACACGTGGTCGCTCCTGAAGGACGATAGCACTCGCGGCTCGGCCGGACGGAGCACGGGCGTCACGCGTTCTGTGCTGGTCGTCGCGGAAACGGCGTTCGCGCTCGTGCTGCTCGTCGCCGCTGGACTGCTGCTCAAGAGTTTCCTGCGGTTGCAGAACGTCGACCCGGGTTTCGGCACCGACAACGTCCTGACCGCGCAGATCTCGCTGCCGATGGCGCGCTATCCCGATGCGGCTGCGCGCCGCGCCTTCTGGATCCGGTTGACCGAGGCGGCGCGCGGATTGGCGGGGGTCACCTCCGTCGGGTTGACCACCAACGTTCCGTTCAACGGCAACGTGTCGTCGGGGTCCTATGCGATCGTCGGCTACACGCCCGGACCGTCGGAGGCCGCGCCGCACGGCCGCCAGGAAGTGGTGGGCGCCGACTATTTCGCGGCGATGCGGATTCCCTTGATCGAGGGGCGATTCTTCAACGATGGCGACACGGCCGAGAGCCCGCCGGTCGTCGTTGTCGATCAGTTCCTCGCCAACAAGTACTTTGCGAAGCGCAGCGCGCTCGGCCAGCAGATCAGGCGCGGCGGCCCCGACAGCCCGCCGATGACGATCGTCGGCGTCGCCGGCACGATCAACAGCATCGACCTCGGGCAGCCAGTCACCAAAGAGCGCGTGTATCGCCCGGCCACGCAGCAGGCTCCGGGAGCGATGGCGCTGGTCCTCAAGACCGGCCTCGATCCGCAGACGCTGGTCAGCCAGGTGCGGGCGGCGGTCAGAGCGATCGATCCCGAACAACCGCTGGCTGACGTCCGCACGATGGATCAATGGGTGTCACGATCGCTCGAACTGCGCCGCGCCCCGGCCGTGCTGCTGGCACTATTTGGATCGGTCGCGCTCGTCCTGTCGGCGATCGGGATCTACGGCGTGCTCGCGTTCAGCGTGGCGCAGCGCGGTCGTGAGTTCGGGATTCGTCAGGCGCTCGGCGCGGATCGCAAGTCAATCCTGACGCTCGTGCTGAAGCAAGGCTTGCTGACCGCTGGCGTCGGAATCGTCATCGGTCTCGTCGGTTCGGCGCTCGCGTCGCGGTTCATGCAGACGATGCTCTTTGGCGTGGGGAGGCACGATCCCGCTATTTTTGCCGGCGTCACGATCGCGCTGTTCGCAGTTGCCGCGGCGGCTTGTTACATCCCCGCTCGCCGAGCGACGCGCGTCGATCCGATGGTCGCGCTGCGCGACGCCTGAGATCCCGGTTTGCTGCTCATGCGGAATTGTTGTCACAAGAAACAGGAGATCAGGAGACCGGGAGATTTGTTGTAGAAGCCTCCTGATCTTCTGGTCTCCTGTTGAACCTATAGGCGCTGTGTTGTCAGTGGATCTTGATCAGTTCCACGTCGAAGACCAGCATCCCCTGTGGCGACCCGGACTGTCCTTTGTACGCGAGCGACTCCGGGATCCAGAACCGGCGCTTCTCGCCCTCGACCATCATCTGCAGACCTTCGGTCCAGCCGGCGATCACCCCGTTGACGGCGAACGATGCGGGCTCGCCGCTCGCGACTGAGCTGTCGAACATCTTTCCGTCCGTCGTCCAGCCGGAGTAGTGCACGGTGACGCGATCTGTCGGGCGCGGGTGCCGGGTGCCAGTGCCGGCGTGGATCACCAGCGTCGACAGCCCAGAGGTCGTTTTGAGCGATCCTGCGGGAGGCGCCGCGACATCGGGCGGAGCGGGGAGTGAACGGCCAACCGACTCAGTGCCAAAACCCAAGCGACAGGAAGACGGGGAGAGCCCACAGGCGGCGGTGGCGGCCACAATCAGGACGAGCGCAAAGGCGCGGGCTCGAGACATCAGGATCCGCTCAGAGTAGAAGATGCAGCCATCATAGCAAGTCGGCGTCGATGCGGAGCCGTGGCCGTTATAGAATCGCTGCAGAATCTTTCCGCGATGAATTGCAACAACTGCGGCGGCGCGATGGAGCTCTTTGCCTCCCGCGGCTATTTCTTCTGCCGCTACTGCGGCTCGTTTCATTTTCCTGATACGAAGGCCGATGACGGCATTCGGATTGTCGCAGACAATCCTGAAGCGCTCGAGTGCGCGGTCTGCCAGAAAGTCCTGGCGTCGGCAATGGTCGACGAGGCGCATCCGATTCGATACTGCCGGAATTGTCGAGGTGTGCTGATCGCGCGGACCGGCTTTGCGGCGGTCGTCGAGAAGCGTCGCGCCTGGGCCACCGGCACTCCGGCTTTGCCCGTTCCCCTCAATCGTCAGGAGCTCGAGCGCAAGCTGCGCTGCCCGGTGTGTAAGGGCGCGATGGTCACTCACCCCTACTTCGGCCCCGGCAACGTCGTGATCGACAGTTGTGAAGCCTGCGCGCACGTGTGGCTCGACT
The DNA here is from genome assembly GCA_963773005.1 of uncultured Acidobacteriota bacterium. GTDB lineage: Bacteria > Acidobacteriota > Vicinamibacteria > Vicinamibacterales > 2-12-FULL-66-21 > DATBJJ01. The sequence goes on along the minus strand of CAVYZR010000001.1, from coordinate 116,013 downwards.
TCGGCGAGCTCAGGCAGATCGTCGATGCCCCTGGAAAAGACCGAGGCACCCGTGAGATGCCACGCCCCATTGCCGGCGAGGCACTCGGCAACCCGCTGACGGGTGGTCGCGTCGTCGGTGACGGAATTGGCGGGTCGAGTGTCGATGCGGTCGACCTGCTGACAATTATCGGCAGGCTCTTCTAGGACCACGGATAACACGGAAAATTCGGTTCTTCTAGAGCCACGGATGACACGGACATCACTGAAGCGCCACGGATTCCACCGACAACACGGGCCGTTTGTGAGATACGCTTCTCATGAACACGATCGGTGTTCTCCGTTAATCCGTGGCGCTAGTCCGGCGACGCGGACCATCCGATAGCTCTATCAGAATGGCCATCCGCGGCCATCGAGCAAATCCCCTGATGACCTTCTTCTCTCTGCTGGTTCTCGCCGTGTCGGCCCTCGCGTGGACGGAAAATCCGCCGCACCCGCAGGACTGTCGCGAGTGGCAGGAATGCCGGCAGCTGGCCCTCGACGCCGCGAAGCGAGAGGACTACAACGCGTTCCACGACCTCGCCTGGCGCACGGTGTCGCTTGGCCCCAAGAACGATCCGTCCCTGATGCTTCTGTTGGCGCGCGCCCAGAGCCTCAGCGGGAGGCCACATGATGCGCTCGTCATGCTGCAACGGCTTGCCTCCATGGGTGTCGCCACAGATGCGGCTACCAGCAACGACTTCGAACGCGTGCGCGCGCTGCCGGCCTGGGCCGAGTTCGAGGCCAAGGTCAGCGGGAATCCCGCCCCGACGCGCACTGTCGAGACGAAACCTCCGAGCGTTCCCTCCGATCCGGCGCCGACCGTGAAACCCGGGTCGACAACAGGTGACGTTCGCAGGCCCGAGCCCCCCAAAAAGGAGCCGGCGGCGGCTGCCGAACCGGCAAAGGTCGACTCCCGGGCGGCACGCATTCCAGGGCGCTTGATTTTTGCCGCGTCAGGTCTCACCGCGGTTGGGCTCGCGCACGACGCCGTCTCCGGACGATTCATCGTCGCGGACAAGAATGACAGGCGGCTGCTGGTGGTCGGGGAGCGGTCCGGTCACATGGCGAGCCTCGCCGGCGTCGACGCGGGCTTTGACGATGTTTCGGCGTTCGAAATTGACGCGACCGAGGGCGACCTGTGGGTCGTCAGCTCGTCCAGCCGCTCGCGATCGTCCACCGTGCACAAGCTTCAGCTGATCTCGGGCCGCGTTCTCGTGTCGATTCCGCTTTCACCCGATGAAGGCCCGGCCCGCTTCACCGACGTTGCCGTAACACCTCAAAATATTCTCGCCCTCGATGGTGAAGGCCGTCGTGTCTACCGCGTCGCCAAGAAGGGCCGGACGCTCGAGCTGGCCGCGCGACTGGCCGCACCCGAGTGCACGAGCCTTGCGCCCGCGGCCGACGGGGTTGCATACGCCGCCTACGACCGCGGCATCCTTCGACTCGACCTGACCACGCGGGCCACCACGGTCGTCGAACTCGCGTCAAACATGACCGAGGGCCTCGGAGGCCTCAGATGGATTCGCTGGTACAGGGGATCGCTCGTTGCGATTCAGGGCGTCCCGGAGGGGCCGTTTCGCTTGGTCCGCCTGAGACTGGACGACCTTGGGCGGCGCGTGAGGAGCGTCGACGTCCTCGATGCCAACGTCGCGGTGGCTGGACCTACTTCAGCCACCCTCTCGGGCGGTTCCGTGTACTACCTTAGCCCGACTGGCGCCCAGGTTGACGGGCAGCTCGAGGTCAAAAAACTCACTCTGAAGTAGCTCAACTGCCACAACCGTAATTTTCTTTCATCTTTGTAAGCTCACTTCCGGCCCTTCGCGACGATCCACGCGCCGATTTCGCAATTCTTCACGCCAATGCGCGGTCTTGGCGTCGCGCGTGTGCGGAACGAGATATGCGTGGGGAGGATGCAGCAACGGCACCTCTCCTCCAGACGAGGGCAGGGCGGCTGCGAAAGCACCGCCCTGCCGTCTCGTTCGACCCCGGAGCCTTCGGACATGAGCCTGTTCTCGGCCTTCGCGACCGATGTCGCCATCGACCTCGGTACCGCAAATACTTGTATCTTCGCGCGCGGGCGCGGCATCGTCCTCAACGAACCCTCCATCGTGGCGTTCAACGTCGCCAAGGGGTCAATCGAGGCGGTCGGGACCGAGGCGCACGAGATGCTGGGCCGGACGCCAACCAACATCAAGCCGGTTCGTCCGATGAAGGACGGCGTCATTGCCGATTTCGATGCCGCGGAGAAGATGCTGATGTACTTCGTGCGGAAGGTGCAGGGCAAGAATCCGATGCGCCGTCCGCGACTCGTGATTGGCGTGCCGCCGGAAATCACACAGGTCGAGCGCCGGGCCGTGAAGGACAGCGGGTATCGCGTCAAGGCCAGCGAGGTCCACTTGGTAGACGAGCCGATGGCCGCGGCCATTGGATCGGGCCTGCCAGTCACCGAAGCGGCCGGCAACATGATTATCGACATCGGCGGTGGCACGACCGACATCGCGGTCATCTCGCTCGCCGGCACCGTCTACGGCCGATCCCTCCGCGTGGCTGGAAATGCGCTCGACGAGGCGATCATTTCCTACATGCGGAAGGCGCACAACCTGCTCATCGGCGAGCGCACGGCCGAGCAGATCAAGTTCGAGCTGGGATCCGCGGCTATCCTCGATCACCCGCTGACGATGGAAGTGAAGGGCCGGCACCTGGTGGAAGGCGTTCCGCGGACGCTCAAGATTTCTGACGGCGATATCCGTGAAGCGTTGTCCGAGCCGATCCGGCTGATTGTGCAGGCTGTGCGCGACGCGCTCGAGCGGGTGCCACCGGAACTCTCCGCCGACATCTTCGACCGCGGCGTGGTGCTGACCGGTGGCGGCGCGCTGCTCCGTAACCTCGACAAGCGGCTTCGCGACGAGACCGGTCTTCCGGTTCTCGTGGCCGAGAACCCGCTCACCTCGGTTGTCCTTGGCGCCGGCCGAATGCTGACGGATTTGGCGCTGCTGAGGAAGGTCGCGCTCGACTAGTCTCATCCGGGGGACTTTGTCCCCCGGACCCCCTTACACGCTCGCTCGCGGGGACCCTGACGCCCCGCTCCGCTCGCGTGGCTCACTCGCTTCCGCTCGTTCGCGCTGTTAAGAATTAGCTCGTCGTCGACAGTAAAGTCCGGCTTTAGCCGGACCCCAAAAAAGCGTCGGTCGTACCGCAAACGGCAACTCCCGCCCCATTCGCCAGGCTCACAGCTGAGCAGTAATTGTTCGGTTCCCGATCTGGCGTCGTTGTGTCTATCTGAAGGCCAATTCGGCACGACCGTTCGGATTATCATCTGGGCCATGACGGCAGCTGTTTTCATGCCGCATGGCGCCGGCTCGCATGAATGAGCCGAGGCAGAAGTCTGCCGATCTGACATCGACAGCGGACCTGTTGCGTCTGGCGCGTGGGGGCGACGCCCAGGCGCTCGACGACTTGATTCGGCGGCATCAGGGCCCGTTGCGGCGCTGGGCGCGTGGGCGTCTGCCGCGATGGACCCGCGATCTCCGGGACACTGAAGATCTGGTCCAGGAGACGCTGACTCAAACGCTGCGGCACATCCAGGACTTCGAGCCGCGGCACGACGGCGCGCTTCAGGCCTACTTACGCCAGGCGCTGATCAACCGGGTCCGTGACGAGGTCCGGAGGGTGACGCGGTATCCAACTCCGGCCGGAATAGAAGACGACGCCGAGCATGCGGACGCGTCGGCGTCTCCGCTCGATGAAGCGATCGGCCGCGAGGCCGTTGAGCGATATGAGGCGGCGCTTCAACGGCTGCGGCCCGAAGAGCGCGAGGTGATCATCGCGCGGGTGGAGCTGCAGCAAAGCTACGCGCAGATTGCCACGGCGCATGGGAAAGCGAGTGCCGATGCGGCCCGGATGGCCGTGACGCGCGCGCTGGTCCGGCTGGCTGAGGAGATGGACGTTGAGAGCTGACGATCGCGCACTCGTGGACGCTGCCGCGTCAGTGGCCGATGGCGCGCCGGTCGACTGGGTCGGCGCCGAATCGCGTGCCGACGCGGACAGCCGCCGTCTCGTCCGCCACCTCCGCCTCGTTGAGAGTATCGCCAGCCTTCACCGCAGCATTCCCCCGATAGAAGCCGACAACAGTCAGATCGGATCGGCGGTGGTCGCCGACCGATCCCGCGCCCCCGGCCCGGCCGTCGGAGAGTGGGGCCGGCTTTCGTTGATCGACCGCATCGGTCATGGCACGTCTTGCGAGGTCTACCGCGCGTGGGACACAGCCCTCCAGCGTGAAGTGGCGCTGAAGCTGCTGCACGACGAAGGGGATCATGCCGAGGCGCACGGACGGATTCTCGAGGAGGCGCGGCGCCTTGCGCGTATCCGGCACGCGCACGTCGTGCAGGTCTACGGCGCCGAGCATCACGATAATCGAGTCGGCCTCTGGATGGAACTGGTGCGCGGCCAGTCGCTCGAGGAGGTCCTGCTGGCCCGCGGCCCGTTCGGAGCGCGGGAAGCGGCGCTCATCGGTTTGGATCTCTGCGCGGCGCTGGCGGCGGTGCACGGCGCCGGCCTTCTTCACCGCGACATCAAGGCCCAGAACGTCATGCGCGAAAGCGGTGGCCGCCTGGTGCTCATGGACTTCGGCACGGGCGAGGAGCTGTCAGGCACCAACCGCCTGGTCGGGACGCCGCTGTACCTGGCGCCGGAGATCTTCCGCGGTCAGCGCGCCTCGGTCCAGAGCGACCTCTACAGCCTCGGCGTCCTGCTCTTCTACCTGGTCACGGGCAAGTTTCCCGTGGTCGCCGCATCGATGGAGGAGCTGGCCCGGGCGCACGCGCAACGCCAGCGTCAGTCTCTGCGCGACCTGCGACCAGACTTGCCGGAAGCGTTTGTCGCGACCGTCGAACGCGCGCTCGACAGCGACCCGACGCGCAGGTATCACAGCGTCGGCGACTTCGAGTCTGCGTTGCGCGATTCGCTCGGGGCGGCGCTATTACCGGCCACCGCGCCCCAACCCGCTCGCACGACGCGGCGCCGTTTTGGGGTCGCGTTTGCCTCCGTTGTTGCGGCGCTGCTACTGGCGATCGTCGCCTTGATCGTCTGGACGCGCACGACCGGGTCGAATCGCGGCACGGCCGTGGCGTCCATACGAACGATAGCCGTGTTACCCATGTCGGACGCCAGTGCATCGACGCTGCCGCCGTATTTCGCCGCAGGACTGACCGATGAGCTGATCGCAACGCTCGGGCAGATCAGCGCCCTCAGCGTCAAGAGTGGACTCTCGGTTAGCGCGCTCAAGAACCTGCCGCCGCGAGAGATTGCCGGGACCCTCGGCGTGGACGGGTGGCTCGAGACGACGCTGACGCCGGGGACAGGCAGCACTGGCGCGCCAGACGGCGTTCGCGTTCGGGTGAACCTTATCGAAGCCGGCACGCAGACCGTCGTCTGGACGCGGGCCTTCGACAGGCCTCGAGGCGAGACGCTGGCGCTTCAAACCGAAATCGCACGCTCAATCGCTGAGGCCGTACGAGCCACCGTGACGCCGACAGAGGCTGCACGCTTGAGTGGCGCGCAACGCCAGACCAACCCCGCTGCCGAGGAAGCGTATCTCCTCGGCCGATCCCATCTCGACCAGTATGGTGCTGGCAGCGCCGATCAGGCGCTCAAGGCTTTCGAGCGCGCGCTTCAGCAGGACCCGCAACATGCTGCGGCTCACGCGGCCGCTGCCCGTGCCTACGTCGGTCTCGGTGTGAATGGTGCGATACCTGATAGTCAAGCGCGAGGGCAAGCCCTTGCAGAAGTCCGACGCGCGCTCGAGCTCGATGCGGACCTCGCCGAGGCGCACGCCACCCTGGCGCACATCTATTTCCGCTACGACTGGGACTGGTCGGGGGCCGACCGGGAGTTCCGCCGGAGCCTCGATCTGAATCCGAGCTCCATTTATGCGCGCACGTTCTATGCAGAATACCTGGCCGCCCTCGGTCGGCTCGATGAAGCGGTCACCCAATCAGAGATCGCGAAACGACTCGATCCGCAATCGGGTGCCGCCGCGCGCAGATCTGCGCTGGTGCTGTACTACAAGCATGATTTCCCGGCTGCGGAGCGAGCCCTTCAGGAGGCGCTCGCAATCGAGCCCAGCAACGCCGGAGGACCGCTGATCGAAGGACGGATTGCCGAGGCTCGCGGCGACTACACGCAGGCCCTGGATGCGACAGAGCGCGCGGCGCAGCTCTCCGGAGGGGGCCTGGCGCCGCTCAGGATAGCGATCATCCGGCTCCAAGCGCTCAGTGGGCAACGGCCCGAAGCGATCGCCAGTTTCCGAAAGTTGCAGACTGAAGGGGCAAGCCGTGCGCTCAGGGTCACCGCGAGGGACCTGGCGTACGTCCAATTGGCGTTTGGCAACAACAAGGAAGCCCTCGATCTGTTCGCTCAGGCGCTCGACGAACGCGATCCCTCGCTGGTGTGGCTCGGTGTCGACCCTCGCGTCGATGCGCTCCGGACCGATCCACGCTTCCGCGCGATGCTTCGCAGCATCGGTCTTCCGGCGGCTCCTTGACCGTGCGAAGACTGTGACCTAGACTCGCTGAATTGTTTTCAGAAGGAGCGCAGTTGTGGCTAAGAAACGCAAGGCTTCCCGACCGTCGTCGTCGAAAAGCAAGAAAAAGAAGAGCGCGAAAACACCTGCTCGCCGGGCCGCGGTGAGAAAGCCGCGCACTGGTCTCGAGAGCTCTAAGAAAGTCGATTTCCGCCCGTTGAAGACGCAGATTCGCGCACACATTGAGCGGTTGGGAAAAACAAAGGATCAATCTCCCGCTGTGGTCAACGCCCTTCGCAGCCTGCAGCAACTATCCGAGACCCTTTCGGTTGAGTGCTCACCGTCGATGATCATCCCCACGTCGTGAGCTCTGGTCGTCGCGTGCGGCGACCCGCGGTCACGTTCCGCCGGTCGCCGCACCTCGTTGCCTACTGGCGCAACGGCTCACTGCGGATCTGCAATTACGCCACGAACGACACGGTCAACGCCGGCCACCTCGTCTGCGAACTCCTGGATTTCTGTAGCGACTGGCGGAGCATCGACGACATTGCAGGCGGGCTGTCCTCAGGCCCCTCCCCCCATGTCCCAGCTCTCGTCGAGAAACTGGTGGCGCTCTCTCTCCTCGAGCGTTCGGACGCGGGTGCGGATCGACGGGTTCAGGCCATGGACCGACTGGGCCCATGGAATCCTGAGGCCGGGTTCTTCCACATGACCACGCGCGACGTGGTGTTCAGCTCGCCACAACAGGCTGCGCGCTATCGCCGTCAGGCGCGCATCCGCCAGTCGAGACCGGCAGCGGTCAAGCGGTATGCGGGCGTCGAGCAGGTGGACTTGCCACGGCCCGACGCGGTCGGAGAGTTTCCTCGGGTCCTGTTGGCTCGGCGAACCTGGCGACGGTATTCGTCTACCCCGGTGCGCCTGGATGAGCTGGCGACGATCCTTGGCCTCACGGCCGGCGTCCAGCACTGGGTGCAGGCCGATGGACATGTCGCCCCACTCAAGACATTCCCGTCCGGCGGGGCGCGCCACGCGATCGAGTGCTATGTCGTCGTGCGGAAGGTCCAGGGGCTGAAGGCCGGCATCTACCATTACGCCAGCGACCGTCATAGCCTCGAACGGCTCCGGGGCCCCGTCCCGATTCAGCGGTTGCGCGCGTACATGCCCACCAGCGGCTATTTCGCCAACGCGTCGGCGATGGTGTTCTTCACGGCCGTCTTCGAACGGATTTTGTGGCGGTATCCATACTCGCGCGCCTACCGAGCCGCCCTCGTCGAAGCCGGGCACGCCTGCCAGACCTTCTGCCTGACCGCCACCTGGCGAGGCCTTGCGCCCTACTGCATCATGGGGTTGGCCGACTCCCTCATCGAGCAGGACCTTGGAATCGACGGCATAACCGAGTCCGTCCTTTATGCAGCCGGCGTCGGCCGGCCCCCACGGGGTGCCGCCTGGGCAGCTCTGCCCAAGGGCCCGAATCCGAAACTTCGGAAGAATCCCAGGCTCTAAGGGGTTCAAGGGTTCACGGTTCAGGGTTCAGTTTGGCCCCGGTGGGTTCGTTGCCATTAACATATTGAATTTGAAAGACTTAAGTGTCAGAACTAGCAAGTCGGAGGTCCGAACCCTGAAACCTGAACCCTGAACCTTGAACCAGGTGAAGCTGTCATGTTCGTTTCTGCCGAAACCACCGTTACTACAAACATACGGGGACGGTCCTAAGACGGGGGTACTTGGAATGGACACGGCAATGACGCTCAACTGGCTGGAAATGAGGCGAATCTCGAATGCGCGCTCGCGCCAGGACGACCAGGCGCGAATCCTGACCTTGACTCGTGAGAACGCTCGACTCGCTGATGAGAATCATCGGCTTCACCAGCAGTATCAGGATCTTCTGGCGTCCACGGATATCTGGATCCGGCTCTACGAGGCTGCGCTCGATAGAGCTAACGGCGCCGACGCCGTCCCCGGTCTGGCTGCGCAACCGTCGAATCTCGTGAATTGACCCTGGGTCGGTCGGGTAACCGACCAAGCGTCGAGGACGGAGGCCCTCGAGGCACATGGAAACATCATCAAACACTGTGGGCGTGCGCCCTGCTAGGCGCGTGCGACTAATCGAACATGCGGGAGTCATCGTTGCGTATCCCGAACCGCACCGGACGCCGGTGCTGCCACCGGGATGGGCTCCCCTCAGCCGCGAACAGCAGGAAGCAGTCCAGCGAGCCTGCGACGCTGCGCCGGAATGCCTGATCTTCAAGCTCGGATCGCTCTGGGAGCCCGGCTGCGAATATCGGGTCTACCGTCTGGCAACCGAGCAGTGGGCCGGGCTATCGGTGGTGTGCAAGTTCGCTGGCGCCGAGCCGCGATGGACAGAGGCGCCGGGCCATCAGTCCGGTCCGTGCAACGCGCAGTTGCTGGGCTTGGCCTGGGAACCGCTCGCCGCCCTGCGGATTGCGACTGACTTCTTCAACTGGGATCTCGAAGCACACGGGCAGACCTGGCGGCTGGGCGTCCACGAGGCACACGCCGAGAGGTCGTAGCCCCCGGCGGCCCGTGAAGACATGAAGTTCCTCAACCTGCTGATTGCTCAGTGGAGTCGGGGGACTCGGGCGTGACCTCGTACACGTAGTCGCTGGCTGGGTCGTAGCCTGCGACGCCTGACGTCTCCCACGACTGCAACTCGAGTTGCGCCAGCAACTCCGTCCGCAGCGCCTCGATCCGATCGCCCAATTCGGCGAGGCGCTGTTCGATCCGGCCCAAACGCTGCTCATTCTGCGCGAATCGCCGATCCACGCGCTCGAAGCGTTCGAGCATTTCTCCGCGCACCTGCTCCAGCCTGATCATGACGGCGGCCCGAGACTGCGAATAGCGTGCCGGAACTAGTGTCCCGAATCAGAAATACGTTGCCAAATTTTTCGGAGCGCGGCGCCCCGAGGGCAAGGCGCGACGACCGCGAATATTCAACATATTCAAGGGAGGAGCAACGCCGCCATCGGGGATGCCCCGCCCGAAAAATGGCGACGTATTTCTGATTCGGGACACTAGCTTCCAGCTTCCAGCTTCCGGCTTCGCGCAGTCAGGACTGCTTCAGCGTTCGGCTGGAAGCGGGAAGCTGGAAGCGGGAAGCGGGAAGCTGAAAGCTGACTATCTCGCCCCCGTCGTGAATACCGTTCGCGAGCGGTAGGTCGCGCCTGGCCGCAGCGTGGTCGACGGGAACGTCGGCTTGTTGGGTGAATCTGGGAAGTGCTGCGTCTCGAGACAGAAGCCGTAGCGCCGAAGGTAGACGCGTCCGTCTTTGCCCGTGATCGTCCCATCGAGGAAATTGCCGCTGTAGAACTGCAGGCCCGGCTCGGTCGTTCTGACCTGCAGCGTGCGTCCGCTCCTGGACTCGTAGACGTCGGCCGCGAGCGAAAGGCCCGGGCCCGATCGGGCCAACACCCAGTTGTGATCGTAGCCGCCACCGTACTGCATCTGAGGGTGATCGCTGCCGATGCGCAGCCCGATCATCGTCGGCTTGCGGAAGTCGAGCGGCGTCTTGTCCACCGGGGCCAGTTCACCCGTCGGGATGAGCCCGGCATCGACCGGCGTGAACCGATCCGCGTTGATGCGGAGCTCGTGACCGAGGATGTCCCCGTTCCCCTGACCGGCGAGATTGAAGTAGGTGTGCTGCGTGAGGTTGACGATCGTCGGCTTGTCGGTCGTCGCCTCGTAGGCGACGATGAGGTCGCTTTTGTCGGTCAGCGTGTAGGTGACGCGCACTTTCAGGTTTCCCGGATAGCCCTCCTCGCCGTCGACGCTCGTTCGGCTGAACGCGACGCCCACGCCACCGCCGCCGCGGACCGTCTGACCGTCCCACAACACCTTGTCGAAACCGATCTTCCCGCCGTGAAGATGGTTGACGCCATTGTTGGCGGCCAGAGCGTAGGTGCGTCCGTCGAGCACGAATTGCGCTTTCCCGATCCGGTTGCCATACCGTCCGATGATGGCGCCTAGATACGGCGAGTTGTTCTTGAGGTAGCCGGCCGGATCGTCGTAGCCGAGCACGATATCGCCAATTTGGCCGTTTCGATCGGGCACGCGCCACGACGTGATGATGCCGCCGTAGGTGATCGCCTTTACTTCGACGCCCGCCGCGTTGGTGAGCGTGAAGATCTCGATCGGTTTGCCATTGACGTGCGCCGCGCTCGCAGTCCGCGTGACGCCGGCGCGAGCGGCGCGCGGCGGCTGGGCGAAGGAGGTCACGGCCAGCGAGGCACCGACGGCCGTAGCGATCAGAATGCGCATGGTCTCGAAGGTACCCGTCGAGGTCCGGCTGAAGCCGGACACTACAGCCGTCACCGCTCAGAGCCAATAAAGTATCATGCGTCCGCGATGAGCAAAGCGAGCGAGCTCCTGACCCGCGCCGGGTTGCCTGGCCGCGACGCGTACGATCTGCCGACGTCCGCGAAGCGATTCGCCGACGGGGGCCAGTATCGCATCGAGATTCCATCGACCGAGGGTCCGAAGGCAATGGAAGCCGTGCTGCAGAGCGCTGCGGCGGAGAGCGTGACGGTTCACCGCGTCAGCCAGGGCAGCGGCATCATGCTCCAGACCGACGACGAGATCCGGGAGATGGTCAGGCTCGGCAGGGAGCACGGCGTCGAGGTCTGCCTGTTTGTCGGGCCGCGGGCGAACTGGGATATCGGCGTTCAGGCGGCCAGCACCGCGGGCCGCGTCGTCGGATCCTCGCTGCGCGGCGCGGATCAGCTCGCGTTCGGCATCGACGACGTGCTTCATGGCGTCGCGCTCGGCATCAATTCGATTCTCGTTGCCGATCTCGGCCAGTTGATGATCCTCGGCCGCATGAAGAAGTCGGGTGATCTGCCGGCTGATTTCGTGCTCAAGACGTCGGTCACGCTCGCCGCGCCCAATCCCGCGGCGGCGCGGCTCTTCGAAGACCTTGGCGCCACGTCGCTCAACCTGCCGGTTGACCTCACGCTTCCGCAGATTGCCGCCGTGCGTCAGGCGGTGGATGTGCCGATCGATTTCTACATCGAGAGCCCCGACGACTTCGGCGGCGGCGTCCGCTATTACGAAATTCCAGAGATGGTGCGCGTGGCGGCGCCGATCTACCTGAAGTACGGCGTGCGCAATTCGCCGCCACTCTACCCGGCTGGCCGGCATCTCGAAGGCACGATCCTGGCCCTGTCGCGCGAGCGCGTGCGCCGGGCGGCCATTGGGATGGGAATCCTTCGGCGCTACGCTCCGGACGCGGTGGCCTCGCCTCTGGCGGAACCAGCAGCGCGAACGAGCGGTAGCGAGTGAGCCACGCAAGTGGCGCGGGGCGTCGGGGTCCCCGCCAGCGAGCGTGTAGGGGAGTCCGAGGGGCGAAGCCCCTCGGTTAAAATTATTGGCTGACCTCGAATTCGTCGACATCCACAAGTCGTTCGGGGCGGTGCGTGCTCTCGGTGGCGTGAGCTTTGCGGTCCGATCCGGCGAAACGCACGCCCTGATGGGCGAGAACGGCGCCGGCAAGTCCACCCTCCTCAAGATTCTGGCCGGCATCGTCACACCTGACAAGGGCGAGATCAGGTTGGATGGCCGCCGACTGGCTCTGTCTGGGCCCCGTGACGCGCTCGCGCACGGGGTCGGGATGGTCTATCAGGAGATGGTGACGTTTCCGAATCTCACCGTCGCCGGCAACATCTTCGCCGGGCGCGAGCTCACTGGCCGTGGCGGGGTGCTGCTCGAACGTGACATGCGGCTTCGGACGCGCGATCTGCTGGCGCGGCTGCACCTGGCGCTCGCGCCCGAGGCGCCGATGGAGCACTTGTCGGCGGCGCACGGCCAGCTCGTCCAGGTCGCGCGTGCGCTCGCGTTCGATTGTCGCGTGCTCGTGCTCGACGAGCCAACGACCGCGCTGACGTCCGCCGAAGCCGACCACCTGTTTCGCGTGCTGGACGACCTGCGAGGCAAGGGCGTGACGATCTTGTACGTTTCGCACCGGCTGCCCGAAGTCTTTCGTCTCTGCGACCGGATGACAGTTCTTCGGGATGGGCAGTTCGCGGGCACGTTCGATCACGAGGCGCGATCCGCAAGTCGCGAGCAACGAGCCGCGACCGCCGAGCCTCGACCGCCGACCGCCGATCGCCGAGCGCCGAACGCCGAATCCCGCCCCGCAACCCCGGAGTCCATCGTCCGTGCCATGGTCGGCCGGGATCTGCCCGCACGGACGACACACGCCGTGGCGGCCAACACCGAGCCCGTGCTGCGAGTCCGCGGATTGTCGCGCGCGCCAGCCGTCAACGGGGTGACCTTCGACGTCCACCGCGGCGAGATCCTCGGCGTCTTTGGGCTCGTGGGTTCGGGTCGCTCGGAACTGCTGGAAACGATCTTTGGACTGCACGCCGCCGACAGTGGCGAGGTGTTCATCGGCGAATCGCGCCTTTCAGCCGGGCGCGTGCTCGACGCCATCCGCGCGGGCGTGGCGCTCGTGCCAGAAGACCGGCAGCGACAGGGACTCCTGTTCAACCTGGTGCTGCGGCACAATCTCGTGCTGGCGCGAGCGGCCGCCGACCGAGCGGTGCTGGTGCGAGGGCCTGACGAGCGCGCCTTCAGCACCGGTCTCATCAGAGACTGGCGCATCAAGGCCCCCGGGATCGAGGCGACGCCCGATCGCCTCAGCGGCGGCAATCAGCAGAAGGTCGTGCTGGCGCGCTGGCTCGGCATCAATCCACGGGTGTTCCTCCTCGACGAGCCAACCAAAGGCGTCGATGTCGGCGCCAAGGATGAAATCCACGACATCGTGCGGAAGAAAGCGGACCAGGGCGCCGCCTGCCTGGTGGTGTCGAGCGATCTGCCAGAGATTCTCGCGCTCGCGCACCGGATCCTGGTGATGCGCGAAGGACGCGTGCAGGGCGAGCTTGACGCGGCCCGAGCCGACGAGGAATCAGTCATGCAGCTGGCGACCGCGCCGGTCAGGCGAGCATCGTGATTTCGTTGCGGCGCTTGTGGCGCGTGCGGGAGGCGAGCACACTCGCGATCCTCGCAATTGAGATCACCTTCTTCGGCTGGTACCTCTGGCCGGACTCGGGGAGCGGGTACCATCCGTTCCTCAACGGATCGAACGCGCTCCTGGTGCTCAAGTACTCGTCGATCTATGGCATCGCGGCGATTGGCGCGGCGATTGTCATTATTTCGGGTGGCATCGACCTCTCTCCGGGAGCGGTCATCGCGCTGGCGAGCGTTGTCACCGGCGGGCTGCTCGTCGAGGCTCACTGGAGCCTGGCACCGAGCATTGTCGCGGGCCTGCTCGTCGGTGTGGTGTCGGGGTTGCTGATCTCGGTTCTCGTGATTGCCGTGCAGCTCCCACCTTTTATCGCCACGCTCGGGGCCATGGGCATCGTCCGCGGGGCGGGCTTCATCCTGACCGAGGGACGCTATTTCGACGTCTCCAGCGTGGTGGCGCACGGCTGGCGACCGCTCGGCATCCCTCTCGAGTGGTGGCCACCGGCCGTCATGATCGTTCTGGCGGTTCTTTTTCAGCTGGCCATGCACCGCCTGCAGTGGGGGCGAGCGGTCTACTCGGTCGGCGGCAATGAAACGGCGGCGCTGTTCTCTGGTATCTCGCTCGCGCGCATCAAGACGTCGGTCTACCTGATCTCGGCGACGCTCGCCGCCGTCTCCGGGGTCGTTCTGGCGCTCGTTCAGGGACAAGGGAAAGCGGATCTCGCCATGGGCTACGAGCTCGACATCATCGCCTCGGCGGTCGTCGGCGGCGCCAGCCTGTCGGGTGGGCGTGGCTCGGTCGTCGGCGCCGTGCTAGGGGCGCTGATCTTCGGCGTGCTTCGCAACGCATTGGCACAGATTCCAGGCGCGACGTTCTATGATCGGATGATCGTCGGTGTCGTGGTGATTGTGATCGTAGTGATGGATCAGATATTGGTCAAACGGGGCGCGTGACGGCGGACATGCCGAACGCGGCCACGATGGTCACGATGGCACGATGTGCACGATGGACAACAATGCCAAGAGATCATCGTGTTCTTCGTGTCATCGTGATCATCGCGAGGTTGCCGTCGGCCCGTTACAGGTCCCTGAGCTTTGGGCGTTTTGTAGGAGGTCCAGAATGAGAAGAGTTGCAGCCGTGTTGGCGGCGATCCTGGCGGTGGCGATCGTCGCCTGCGGTGGCAGCGGGACGCCCCCCGCGGACGCGCCGCGCAAGCTCCGGTTTGCTGTCATTCCGAAGGCTCTCGACCTGCCCGTGTTCGACTACGCCAGAAAGGGCGCGGAGCGCGCCGCGCAGCAACTGGGGAACGTCGAGGTCATCTGGCGCGGGCCGGAAACCGGCGACCAGCTCAAGCAGAAAGAGATTCTCGAGTCGTTCATCACGCAGCGCGTCGATGGGATCGCGATTTCCTGCCTGAACGGCGATTTTCTCACCGAGACCATCAATCGCGCGATGGACGCGGGCATTCCAGTGGTTACTTGGGATGCCGACGCGCCCAGCTCGAAGCGCATTGCGTTCTACGGCGTCGATGACAAGGCCGGCGGCCGAATCATGGGCGAGGAAGCCGTCAAGCTCCTGAACGGCAAGGGCACCGTCGCACTGATGACGACCGCCGGAGCTACGAACCTGCAGCGGCGACTCGATGGCGTGTTGGAAGTGCTGTCCAAGCACCCCGGTATCCGCGTCATCGAGACGTTCGACGTCAAGGAGGATTCGGTCAAGGCGGCCGAGCTCATCGCGACGGGCTCCAATCGCTATCCCGATCTTGGCGCCTGGATTTCGGTCGGCGGCTGGCCGGTGTTCAACCGCAACGCGTTGACGCCGGTGCCGAAGGGCACGTTCGTCATCTCGTTCGACACGATTCAACCGGCGCCGGAGCTGCTCAAGGAAGGCAAGGTGCAGATTCTGATCGGGCAGAAGTATTTCGGCTGGGGCGAGGAGCCTGTGAAGATGCTCGCTGGGATCAAGGCGGGGCGGATGCCGACTCAGACGATCATCGACTCGGGCGTCGACGTCGTCCGAGCGGACAACGTCGACGCGTATATCGCGCAGTTCAAAAAGCTGGAAGAGGGGAAATAGCTACCGGCTTCCAGCTTCCGGCTTCCAGCTAAACCATTCAGAGCCTAATCGCGCGACTAGGTGCTAAATGCTCTTGCTGGAAGCTGGAAGCTGGAAGCCGGCAGCTGTCATCCAAACGGCTGATCAATTGCCACCGACTGCGGCGTGAAGAACTTCGGCCCCTGCTCGGTGATGTAGAGGCAATCTTCGAGGCGGATCCCGAACTCGCCGTAGATGGCTATCATCGGCTCGTCGCTGAAGCACATCCCGGGAGCGAGCCGCGTCTTGTTGCCGCGCACGAAGTTGGTCCACTCGTGACCGTCCATGCCGATGCCGTGACCGGTTCGATGGGGAAGGCCCGGTACCTTGTAGTCCGGACCGAAGCCCGCGTCGGTAATCACCTTGCGCGCGGCGGCATCAACTGATTCGCAGGTTGCGCCGACCTGCGCGGCCTTGAATGCCGCGGTTTGAGCGTGCTTCTCCAGGTTCCATACTTCAGTCTGGCGCTGGGTCGGCTTTCCGAAGACCGTCGTCCGCGTGATGTCGGACTGATAGCCTTCGATGCTGCATCCGCCGTCGACGAGCACGATGTCGCCCTCGCGGATGGCCTGGGGCGTGACGCTGCCATGCGGGAAGGCCGAG
Organism: uncultured Acidobacteriota bacterium; assembly: GCA_963773005.1. GTDB lineage: Bacteria > Acidobacteriota > Vicinamibacteria > Vicinamibacterales > 2-12-FULL-66-21 > DATBJJ01. Next base: position 99,794 of record CAVYZR010000001.1, on the reverse strand, counting down.
TACTTGCCGAACCCGATCAGGGCCGATCCTCCCGGTCCGCCCAGCGCGTCGAAGGCAGCGCGAATGTTGCGGCCGAGCTCGATCTGCGTCATCCCTTCGCGAAGCGTCGTCAAGGCGGCGCGGAACGCTTCGATGGTGATGTCGTTGGCGCGCTGCATCAGCGCGATCTCAGTCGGCGTCTTGAACATCCGGCAGCCGGCGGTCACCGGTGTCGCGAGGACGACCTTCGAGGCCGGCGCCGCCTGGGCGATACCGTCGGCGATGAAGAACCGGACGCGCTCTTCGACGCCAATTTTCGCGGTCGATACGCCGCGATCTTTCAGGATGCCGACAACAGTCGCTCCCCAGTCCTCATCTTCCTGCCAGACGCGGACGTCCTTGGTGAAGGTCGTGAGCTCTCTCGCGCGCGCTTCCTCGAAGCCGGGGCAGACGTAGGCCAGCTCGCCCTTCTGAGGAATGACGAGGAGAAACGGCCGCTCGCTGAGCCCCCAGCGCACGTTGGCGAAGTAGGTCATGCTCGTACCCGTCTCGAGCACGATTGCGCCGATATCGTGTTCGGCCATCAGGCGCCGGGCCTTGTCGATGCGCGCCAGGCGTTCCTGATCCGAAATCGGAACGGCCTTTCCAGGGAAAGGTTTGAGCGCGCGAATGGAGTCTGGCACCGTCCCCGCGTTGCCTTGCGTACCGCGCTGGGCGGCCTCCGGAACCGCGTGGGCGGCGGCAGTGACAGCCAGGGCCGATGTTTGAACGAAGCGGCGTCTCGATATTGACATGGGGGAATTATGGCTCAGGGCTCAGGGCTCAGGGCTTAAGCAAAACCTCGCCACTCACTCAAAGATTTTGCCTGAGCCTCGAGCCTTGAGCCTTTGACCGTGAGCCGCTATACAATCATGGGCGCATGAGCACAGACAACTTCACTCCCAAGGCCTCTGACAAATTCACTTTCGGCCTCTGGACGATCGGCAACCGCGGCGCAGATCCGTTCGGCCCGTTCGTCAGACCACACGTCGACCCGGTCGTGTCGGTCGAACGATTGAGCAAGCTCGGCGCCTACGGCGTCAACTTCCACGACAACGATCTGATTCCGATCGACGCCACGCCGGCTGAGCACGATCGCATCCTCAAGGATTTCAAGCAGGCGCTCAAGGACCACGGCATGTGCGTGCCGATGGCGACGACCAACCTGTTCTCCGATCCGATCTTCCGCGACGGCGCTTTCACTTCGAACGACGCCCGCGTCCGCGCCTACGCTCTGCAGAAAACGATGCGGGCGATGGATCTCGGGGCCGAGGTCGGCGCCAGCACGTACGTCTTCTGGGGCGGCCGCGAGGGCGCCGAGGTCGACGCGGCCAAGGATCCAGTCGAGGGCATCAAGCGCTTCCGCGCGGCCATCAACTTCCTCTGCGAGTACTCGCGCGACCAGAAGTACAACTACCGCTTCGCTCTCGAGGCCAAGCCCAACGAGCCGCGCGGCGACATCTACTTCCCGACGACGGCCGCGTACCTGGCGTTTATTACCACGCTGCGAGTACCCAGAGATGGTCGGCGTGAACCCCGAAGTGGCGCACGAGCACATGGCCGGGCTCAACTTCTTCCACGCGATCGCGCAGGCGATCGAGGTCGGCAAGCTGTTTCACATCGACCTCAACGACCAGAAGTTCGGCCGTTACGACCAGGATCTGCGCTTCGGCTCCGAGTCGATCAAGGCCAGCTTCTTCGTCGTCAAGCTGCTCGAGGATTCAGGCTACGACGGCCCGCGGCACTTCGACGCGCACGCGTACCGGACCGAGGATCAGGACGGAGTCTGGGACTTCGCCCGCGGCTGCATGCGAACCTACCTCATCCTCAAGGAGAAGGCGAAGCGGTTCAACGCGGACAAGGAGATCCAGACGATCTTGAAGGAGCTCGCCGACACCCGCGGCGAGGCGCCGACTCCGGTTTACAGTCGCGCCGCTGCTGACGCGCTCAAGAAGCGCACCTTTGACCGCGCCGCGATCGCTTCCAAAGGCCTTGCCTACGAGCGCCTGGATCAGCTGCTGATCGACCTGCTGCTCGGGGTGCGCTAGCGTTGGTGTCAGGCAGTGAATCGTGAACGGTCACTGAAAAAGCTTCTCACCGCTGAGAACGCGGAGCTTGCAGAAAAACCTTGGATGCCTCTGCGTTCTCCGCGACCTCTGCGGTGAAAGGCTTTGATCGGCTAAGTCTTGCCAGGACTACTTAGCGCTGGGGAGGGCTTCCCGTTCCCTCACGGCGTAGACGTCCATCAGCCGTTTGTAGGCCGCCACGTTCGCTGGCTGGGGTGTCAGGCGTGACTCCAGCCGCGGCACGACGAAACCCGCGATGACTTCCTCCCACGGCAGCGGCCGTCCGTCGGCCAGGCGATCGGCGTGGAACGCCCGGAGCGCCGCGCCGAGCGCGGCCGAGTTGCCAGTCTCGAGCTGGAGCACCTCGGCATCGAAGACGTCGGACATGACCTGCAGCACGTCGCGGTTCGCTGACGCGCCCCCGGTCGCATAGATCGTCGAGATCTTCACGTCCATCCACCGGCTGTGAAGCGCGAGCGACATCATCTGCGCTTCGACGATGGCGCGGACGTTGGCGTCGCCATCGTTCGGATCGAGTGAGTGCCGGCGGATGCCAGGCTCGAGGACGAGCGGCGTGATTTCCGGATCGAACCAGGGCAGCATGATTCCACCGCGGTTGCCCGCCGGCGTTCTCGCCAGCGCTGCCGAGAACGCCGGCCAGTCCATTCCGTACGCATCCCTGACCCGTTCGCGCGCCAGCGAGCCATTCTTGAAGACCGTCATACCCATGTAGGCGCCAGTCGGCGACGCGAACACGTGCCCGGTCCCGTCGTCGCTCGGGCGAGGCGAAGGCATGATGCCGAAAATCGTGTCGCTCGTGCCAAGCGAGATCGCGACGACACCCTCGCGGACGAGGCCGGTCCCGACCAGGCTGCACGGATTGTCGCCGGACCACGCCGCTACACGCGCGGCCGGCAGACCGTGCCTGCGCTGCCAGTAGGGCGAGAGCGTGCCGAGGATCGTCCAGGATTCAGCGATGGGCGGCAACTTTGCGGCGAGATTCGGCGCGGTCGCGGCGAGCGCGTCCGGAGACCACGCCTTCTTCGCCAGATCCATCAGGTTCATACCCGAGCCGTCGCCTGGATCGATCGCCGCCGTCGCGCCCGTGAGCAGGGAGGCGAGCCACGAACTGACGAGATGGACGCGATCGGTTGCGGCATAGGCAGTCGCGTCGTCTTCGGCAAACTTCCTGATCTGTGGTCCGGTAAACCGCTCGAACGCGCGCGAGCCTGTCAGACGCGCGAGCACACGCGGCCCACCGATCGCTCGTTCGATCGCCTGGCACTGGCTCGTCGTGCTCGAATCCATCCAGATCGGCGACGTGCGGCGCGAGAACACGTCGCCCAACTGGTCCGCGAGCGGTCGGGCTGCGTCGAGCGACCCCAGGCGCTGTCGCGCCGTTTCGTTGACGTACACGCTGCCGTGCTGCTGCGCGGAACCCGAAATGGCCCGCAGGCGGCTCCAGTCGATGGTGGCGTCGCGCACCAGGTCGGCGATGATTCTGTCGAGCCCTTCCGACCACATCAGCGGCGGCGCATGCACCGTGCGCGGGTCCGTAGAACGCAACACTCCGTGTTCGGTCCCGTAGTGGGGAAGCGTCTCGTCGTAGCGGAACGATCGCTCGAAGAGGATCGCGCGATGGGACGGCTGATGGTCGTCGATTTCGATCGCGGTTGCCGTCACGCTCTGAGTGCTGGAGTCGAGACCGAGATAAATAGACACGTTACTGCGGTGCCTCCCACCGGCCGCTCGCCGACGATCGGAAAATGGCATCGATACAGGCCATGTTCTTCACCGCGTCTTCGAGCGGACAGGGCACGTCGCTGCCGTCGAGAATGGCCTTCGAGAAAAGATCGCCCTGGATTGTGTACTGGTTGCAGATGTCAATGTCGATACTCGACCGGCCACCGCCAAAGAGATCGGCACCGGTGTCGACGATGATGCGGTTGGGCCGGTCGGGTGGGGCGTTGAAGGGAATCGGCAGCTCGATGCGGCCAGTTGTGCCAAGAATTTGCAGGTTCTGATAGGGCACCATCTGAGTGCTGCACGTGCCAGCGGCGTGTGCCGTGCCAAAGTCGAGCAGGATTGATGTCAGCCGATCGGTGCGCATGTCGGGGTCGCGCTCGATGGCTCCGGTGACGCGCAGCGGCTCGCGGCCGAAGATGAAGCGGGACGTGTTGACGAGATAGCAGCCGATGTCCATCAGCGCGCCGCCACCGAACTCCGGTCGATTTCTGATATTGGCGGGGTCGCGATTCGTGTAGCTGAACGCTCCCAGCATGGCTCGCAGCTCTCCAATCCGGCCGCTGGAAACCAGGTCCTTGACCGCCAGCCACTGAGGGTGCGTGCGGATCATGAATGCTTCCTGGATTTTCATGCCCGTGCGATTGCGCACCTCGAGGAGCTCTCGTGCCTCGTCCGCCGTGAGCGCAACGGGTTTTTCGCAGAGCACGTGCTTTTTGTGCTCTGCCGCCTTCACGGTCCATGGTACGTGTAGATGATTCGGCAGCGGATTGTAGATGGCGTCGATGTCCGCGTCGGCGAGGAGATCCTCGTACGAACCGTAGGCTTTCGGGATTCCCAGCCGTTCCGCTGCTCGTCTGGCCTTCTCGGGATCCCTCGAGGCAATCGCCGTCACCTCCGACCACTGGCCGCGCTGCATCGCGGGGATCACCTTCTCGGTCGCGATTTTCGCGCAGCCGAGAACACCCCATCTGATTTTGGTCATCGGGGGAGATTCTATGCCGAAAGAAAGCGCTGCATCGCCGGACGCGACAAAACCTCACGAGTTGGCCTATCTTAGGCACCCATGAGAGCACAGAGACCGGGCCCGGGACTTCGAGCGGTTGCCAGGAGAACCGCTGCTGGCGTTATCGCCCTCGTGGTGTCCACGCTTGGCGTAACGGCTGTCCGCACGCAGCCGTCAACGGTCGAAAACGTGGTCATCAATGTCGACGCCGACAAACGGATCGGCCCGATGAAACCAATCTGGGCCTGGTTCGGGTACGACGAGCCGAACTTTACCTACATGAAAGACGGACAGAAGCTGCTGACCGAGCTGCAGAAGCTCAGCCCTGTGCCGGTGTTCGTGCGGACCCACAACTTGCTGACGTCGGGCGACGGCACCCCCGGCCTGAAATGGGGATCGACCAACGCGTATACCGAAGACGCGAACGGCAAGCCGATCTACGACTGGACGATTGTCGATCGCATCGTCGATACGTACCTGAAGCGAGGCATGAAGCCGATGATGCAGATCGGGTTCATGCCCGAGGCACTGTCGGTCAAGCCGCAGCCGTACCGTCACGACTGGCAGCCCGGCGCTCCCTACAATCGCATCTATACCGGCTGGGCGCACCCGCCCCGCGACTACGCGAAGTGGAGCGAACTCGTCTATCAGTGGGCCCGTCATTCACTGGAGAAGTACGGCAAAGCCGAAGTCGACAGCTGGGTGTGGGAAGTCTGGAACGAGCCGGACATCGGCTATTGGCAGAGCACGCCCGAGGAGTACTTCAAGCTCTACGACTACGCGGCCGACGGCCTCAAGCGCGCGTTGCCCACCGCGCGCATCGGCGGGCCGGAGGTCACCGGGCCCAACGGGGAGCGCACGCAGAAGTTCCTGCGCGACTTCATTGAGCATTGTCTTCGCGGCACCAACCACGCGACCGGAAAGATCGGGTCGCCGCTCGACTACGTCACGTTTCATGCGAAGGGCGCGCCGCGGGTCATCAAAGAAAACGACGCTGCCTGGGTCCGGATGTCTGTCAGCAACCAGCTCCGCGCGATCGCAAATGGATTTGCGATCGTCGCCTCCTATCCGGAGCTCAAGGACATCCCGATTGTGATCGGCGAGTCCGATCCAGAGGGTTGCGCGGCGTGCCCGGTCCGGACCGATCCGCACAACGCCTATCGCAACGGCACGATGTATTCGAGTTACACCGCCGAGCAAATCGCCCGCACCTATGAGCTCGCGGACCTGCACAAGGTGAACCTCCTCGGATCGGTGACATGGGCGTTCGAGTTCGAGGATCAGCCGTATTTCGACGGCTTCCGCGACCTCTCGACCAACGGTCTTCCCAAACCGGTCCTGAACATCTTCAGGATGCTCGGACAGATGGGCGGCGATCGCGTGGCGGTGGAAAGTTCCGGTGCCGTCCCGCTCGAGACGGTGCGGGACGTCGGCGTCCGCGAGCGCGCCGACATTACGGCGCTCGCCAGCCGCCAGGAGCGAGCGATCGCTGTGCTCGTGTGGAACTATCACGACGACGACCTCGCCGCGCCGCCAGCCATGGTGACGTTGACCATTGCTGGCGTGCCTGCGGCGAGCGCACTCGTGACCCATTACCGCGTCGATCGCGAGCGGAGCAACACCTACGAGGTCTGGAAAAAGATGGGATCGCCGAAGGCGCCGTCCAAACAGCAACTGGCTGCGCTCGAAAAGGCGGGCACGCTGCAGGGCCCGTGGCCTCCGCGATCGGAAGCTGCGACCCAGGGCAAGGTCGTCGTAACGTTCGCCCTGCCACGGCAGGGTGTGTCTCTTGTTAAGCTAACCTGGTAGGGACGACCGACTCGGTCGCATCGGGGAGTGTGCCAGTGCCTGTTGCCGCGAGTGTGACGGAACGAGTGTTTGGTTCGATGCCCGACGGGACGCCGGTCAGGCTCTTCACGCTGACCAACGCCCATGGGATAGAAGTCCAGGCGATCACCTACGGGCTCATCCTCGTATCAATCAGAGTTCCCGATCGGCAAGGGCGGTTGGGCGATGTCGTCATCGGTCACGACAACCTGGACGACTATTTCACCAAGTCGCGATTCTTCGGAGCCGTGGTCGGCCGCTACGGCAACCGCATCGCCGGCGGCCACGTCTCGATCGACGGCAATGCCTACCAGCTTACGCTGAACAACGGTCCCAATCATCTGCACGGCGGGATGAAAGGATTCGACAAGATCGTCTGGGACGCTGAGGTTACAAATGACTCACGGGGGCCGTCGGTCGTGTTTACGCATACCAGCCCAGATGGCCACGAGGGTTACCCGGGAACGCTCGCCGCGCGTGTGGCGTACACGCTGACGGACGGCAGCGAGCTCATCGTCGAGTACTCGGCGACGACCGACCGGCCGACGATCGTCAACATGACGCAGCACAGTTACTTCAATCTGGCGGGCGTCGGGTCCGGAGACATTCTGGGACACCGGCTGACGCTGCACGCCGACCGCTACACTCCCGTCGACGCGACGCAGATTCCCACAGGAGAGCTGGCGCCCGTCGAAGGAACGCCGCTCGATTTCCGCCGCGAGACGGTGATTGGCGAGCGCATCGACTCCGACTACCCGCAACTCACGATGAGTGGCGGCTACGACCACAACTTCGTGCTCTCACGAAACGGTGGCGGCCTCGCGCCTGCCGCGCGAGTCGTCGAGCCTGCGACCGGCCGGACCATGGAGGTGGCGACGACCGAGCCCGGCGTGCAGTTCTACTCGAGCAACAAGCTCGACGGGTCGATGTCGGGCAAAGGCGGCCGCGTGTATGGCGCGCGCAGCGGGTTCTGCCTCGAGACGCAGCATTTTCCCGATTCACCGAACAAGCCACACTTTCCATCGACCGTGCTTCGCCCTGGCGAGGAGTACAAGTCGGCGACGGTCTTTAGGTTCGGAGTTTCATAGGCCGCTGTCGGGCACACACGGCGCGAGCGGACTGAACGCGTTGGGACTTCACCGTGCTCGACGAGGGAGCATCAGGTCCACAGCCGCACGGCGATTTCATTGAAGTTTCTTGTCCGTCTGCCGTCCGTGGAGGCTACAGGGAGGTGGCGGGAGCGGGGGAGGATGGGGCAGCGGTGATCCGCGACGACCATGACGGCGGAACCCGGTACGATCGCGCGCGGTCGCTCTGGATTCGTGACAGCGGGACGACTTCCTCGCGGTCCATTGCTCACTTTCTCAGGGACGGAGAACTAGGCTGGCGTTGCGGGCTGCACTTTCCGGCCATATTTTCTGGCAGTCAGGTCGGGGTCCCATCGCTGTCTGTGGCGCTCGATCACCAGCAGTCGCCGTTCTGAGACCGATAACCCTACGGTTCCTCAGGACGTTCGCGTAGAATCCGTGCCATGAGGCTCGCTCCCGGGTCTCGTCTTGGGCCCTATCAAGTTGTCGCCCAGATCGGTGCGGGTGGCATGGGCGAGGTCTATCGCGCCCGCGACACAGAGCTTCATCGTGATGTCGCCGTCAAAGTATTGCCCCCAGCTTTTTCTGGCGATCCCGACCGTCTTCGTCGGTTCCGTCTGGAAGCACAAGCCGCCGCGGCGCTGAGCCACCCGAACATCCTCTCAGTCTTTCACATCGGGCTACACGACGGCTGGCCCTACATCGTCACGGAACTGCTCGAAGGGGAAACCCTCCGCGATCGACTTCGCCGGGACCTATGCGCCTGCGAGAATCTCTCGAAGTGTGTGCCGCCGTCGCCTGGGGGCTGGCCGCCGCGCACGAGAAGGACATCGTTCACCGCGATATCAAGCCAGCCAACGTGTTCATCACGAAGGATGGTCGGGTCAAGGTCCTCGACTTCGGGCTCGCCAGACTGAACCGTTCCCTTGCACCTGGAGCCGATGAGCCGACTGCGCTTTTAGAGCACACCGATGCCGGACTCATTCTCGGCACCGTCGGCTACATGTCGCCTGAGCAAGTCAGAGGAGAGGCTATCGACTCACGGAGCGACATCTTCGCCCTTGGCACTGTTCTCTACGAAATCCTGACAGGGCGGCGTGCCTTTGACAGGCCGACGCCCGCCGAGACGATGAGCGCCATCGTCAACGACGATCCACCGGCGCCCTCGGACGTGTCGCAGCAGATGCCAGCGCCCGTCTCGAGAGTCGTCCGCCGGTGCCTCGAGAAGAACGCCGCGAAGCGGTTTCAATCCGCCGAGGATCTGGCGTTTGCGCTCGAAGGGCTGGTCGAGTCTGGGAGCTCTCCGTCACACGTGGTCGTCCGAAAGCGTTCGCGGCAGGTGAGGGTCATCGCCCTCGCCTTTGGAGTACTCGCGGTACTCGCCGCTGGCGAATATCTGCGGCGCAGGCACAGTCAAGCCGAACCAGTGCCCGGGTCCCGTATTGTTGTCCAACGTCTAACCGAAATGGGTACGGCATTCCGAGCATCGGCGGTGACGGCCGACGGGCGCTACGTCGCTTGGGTGAACAATCAACAGGGTGTATATGAACTCCGGCTGTTGCAGGTGGTGTCCGAACGCGATGTCGTGCTTCTGCCAGCGTCGCCGCTCCGCATCTCCAGCCTGCATTTTTCCCCGGATGGCGACTATATCTACTTTCTCCGTCGGTTGAGCGCTGAGGATCCGGATTCGTTTGGCTTGTTTCGCATGGCGGCCCTGGGCGGCCCGGCAACGCCACTGACGACAGACGTCGGAAGCGAAAACAGCTTGACTGTGTCTCCTGACGGAAAGCAGATCGCCTACATCGCTGGACCGGAGGGTGTCATCGTTTCGGTGGATCCGAATGGCCAGAATCGCCGGATCATCGCCAAGCGTCGTGAAGCAGAGTTTTTCAATTTTCTGGCATGGTCGCGGTCGCCTGACAGAATGGCGGCTGTCGTGGGGAGCGACGTTGGGATGAGCCTGGTCATCGTCGAGCTTGCATCGGGGGTCGTGCGGGACTTTCCGACCATTTCGCACTGGGGCGCTCTCGGGCAGCCCGCCTGGAGTTCCGATGGCGCTCGCATCTTCGCGCCTGGGATCGACTTGTGGGAAATGTACGCAGGTGTGGTCTTTCGATGCGCACAGTGGAGCGCACCTGCCGCTGACGGCGAGTTCCGTACCGTTCTCCCAGTGGACCCTGTCGGCGACCGCCAACGGCACGCTCGTCGCGAATACATCGAGCGCGGACACGACCCTGTGGATCGCCGATACCTCGGGCCAGGCACATGCCGTGGCATCGATTCGCGGTGAAGGCACGAACTCGCTCGCATGGGTCGACATGCGGATCGTGACGGCCACTGCCAACAATATCAATCGGATGGTCGTGCATGAGCCGGATGGACGAGAGCCGACGCCGCTGCGGGGGACGTCGAGCGTCTACATGAACGTCAGGCGCTGTGGTGCCGGGCAGGTCGCGTATCAAACGGAAAAGGCTGAGCGCGAAAGTTTCATCGCGCGCACTGATTTGGCCACCGGATCGACATCGGCTTTGACTGACGGCCCGTCAGATTACTATCCAACTTGCACGCCTGACGGATTAACCCTGGTGTTCATGACCTGCCCAGCGAGAGGCGACCGCTGCCTCTGGATGAGGAAGTCTTTGAACTCGGGCCAGTCGTTTGCTTTGTACGAGGTCGGCGGCGAGGACCCAGAGGCCCGATGGCCGAACATCTCTCCAGATGGAACGCAGCTGCTGTTTTTCCAGCTCGAGCGCCGAAATCCGTTTCAATGGGCCAGACTCGTTCCAATGGCAGGAGGCCAGGCGACGACACTCACGATGCCAATCCCGGCCGGCGAGGTTTCGGAACTCAGGTGGGCGCCCGACGGCAAATCCTTGTTAGTGAAACGGGGAAACATTACTGCCATCCATAACATTTGGTCGGCGCCGACCGATGGGAAACCGCCGAGGCAGCTCACGAGTTTCGACTCCGCACAAATATTCGCGTTCGACGTGGCGCCTGACGGTCGCCTCGCCATGTCGCGCGGGCGACCGATATCGGACGTGGTGATGATCAAGGACGTGAGGTGACGTCTTGCTGATGCAACTCGTGTGCGCGGGGCGTGCAACGCCCGCGTTGCGAGCGCGGACACGGCCATCGAAATAGCGATTGGCGATTCGGAAGGGATCGAGACCAGTTCCGCCGACCTCCACTCGATTGTGCCGAGCGGGCGTCCGGAGGACGTCGGTGTCGCCGGGCCGCCCCAGATCGTCTCTGGTTCGAGGAGCTGAAGCGGCTCGCTCCAAGAGAGCCCCGATAGGCTGAGAGATCGGCGGCTCCACGGCCTCCAATCGACGTTCCTCCCGGTTCGGGCAGGCACTGCAGTAGCTTGGACACCGCCTGTGACTAGGGACCCTCCTGCTACGAATCAGCCGGCTTACCGTCGGGCGCAAAGCGGCCTCGCCACAGACGAGGAGGGCAGTCTCAGGCTTGCCGCCTCCAGCCAGGCCCTAGATGATTCGCCGGCAGCTCCACATCAAACCGCAATGTTCTACTAGCGTCGCGACGAGGGTGCGATCGGTACCGTGAAGTTGGCCGACCTACCCCTCCGATGTCCTCTCCGCGTTCACCTCGGTAAAGCACTCAGTTGGCGTCGTGGTTGTCTCTTTGGCGACGACCTGATTCAGGTGCCGACTTTCGTCGAGCCGCTATGTGCAATGGTGAACAGCCGCGGACCTCAATCGTAAAGCCCGAGGGCCTGGCGAACGAAGACTACGCTCGAATACCGCCGCTCGATCGCAAAGAAGATCCGAGGCATGATGACGGGGGCCTGATCCTCCAGCGTGTCCAGCATCGCTCGCGCGGCGTTGATCTGATCGACCGGCGGTGCAGCGCCGGGCGCGAGCGTCGCACGCATCTGCTCGAGTTCGCGAATCGCCGCCTTGTATTTCACGCCGGTGGCCCGATGCTGCGCCGAGCGAGCCGGCAGGTCCAGAAACGTCTGCAACGCCGCGAGGATTGCGGCGAGCACGCTGAACAGGCCCACCCACAGTGAGGGCACGCCACCCGTAGGAGAAGAGAGCGCCGAGAAGACCGACGTCCCGACGATCGTCGAGGCGATGAGCGTGGGAACGCCGAGCATATACCGGCCGCGCTCATACACCCGGGCGGCGAGGTCGTGCCGATCGCGACCCTTGTGCGCGTGCACGAGCCAGCCGAGGAGCAGTTCGGCCGACGAGTCCGGGTCGAAGAGCTTCTGTGGCTTGCTCATGTGCATCGCTCCTTCCTGGCTCCGTGCCTAGAGCAACTGACACAGTACAACCGGCTGAGCGCGATATCCAGGCAGTTCCTGACTGGCGATCCCCGCCCTGACAGAGGATGCGAGGCCTATCTGTGAGCGCGAACGAGGGGCTGAATGCTCCGGATGGTCAACAGAATCACCACGAACGCCGTCACATGACACATACCCATAATCGTGAAGACGGTTCCATAACCCATCCCAAGGTCGAGCATTCGACCGGCCACCAGGTTCGACACGATGCCGCCCATCGCGCCGCCGAAGCCGACGAGGCCTGCGACAGACGCAACGCTCCGGCGCGGGAACAGATCCGTCGGCACGATCATCACGAGCGTCGACCATGACTGCTGCCCGAAGAACGCCACGCTGAAAAGCACAATCGCCAGTTCTACGGGAACGTGCGTGACGAAGATGATGACTGGCATCACTGCCGCGCTTGCGCCGAGGGCGATTTTGCGCGCGGCATCGATCGAGCGCCCGCTCGTGACGAGCCGGCTCGAGAACCACCCTCCCGTCAGGCTTCCGACACCCGCGGCGGCGTAGGGAATCCAGGCGTAGTAACCGACTTGCTTCACATCGAAGCCGCGCGCGTCATACAAGTACTTCGGCAGCCAGAAGAGGTAGAAATACCAGGCGCCGTCGGTCAGGAACTTCGCCAGAACGAGGCCCCACACCTCCCGAAACCGCAAGAGCCTGAGCCACGGGATCGGCGGCGGTTCTCCGGCGCCCGTGTCGTCGACGACGTCACCGATGACCGCCCGCTCGGCGGCAGACAAGCCTTGATGGTCTCCAGGTACTTGATAGGACGCCCACCACCACGCGGTCCACAGCAGGCCCGCCGCGCCGCACGCGATGAAGGCCCACCGCCAGTCGGCGTACAAGACGATCGCGGCGATGAGGGGCGGCGCGACGACAGCGCCAACCGCCGTGCCCGCGTTGATGATGCCCATGGCAGTGGAGCGCTCACGCGCGGGGAACCATTCCGCCACCGCCTTGGTCGCGGCGGGAAAGCCTCCGCCTTCGCCGGCGCCAAGCAGAAACCGGCTGAACGCGAGTGTCCGCAATCCGGTGGCCAGACCGTGCGCGGCGCACGCCAGCGACCACGCGATCATGATGACGAGAAAGCCGCGGCGTGTGCCCAGTCGATCGATGAGCGCGCCCCCGCCCGCGTACATCACGCCATATGCGGCCAGAAAGGCAATCTGGAGCCGGGAGAAATCCGTGTTGCTGAGCGGGATCTCCTTCTGGATGGCCGCAATCGCGATCGACAGCGCCTGACGATCCAGGTAGCTGATCGCGATCGCGACGCTGAGGATGAAGGCAATATGCCAGCGCACTGAAGTAATAATGTTCCTCCAGTCGTTCGAGCGCACCCACGCTCTGGGACCTGTTAGTATCCCCCATGCTCAGATCACCGCTCCTGAGCGTGTTTGGACTGGCGTGGCTCGTGTCCACCCAAGCGCCTGATCGAGCGCTCCTCCTGAACCCCGACCATCCGGAGATGAACCGCCTCGCTCCCGAAACCTGCCGCATTCTGCTCGATACGAGCAGAGGCCCGATCACGCTCGAGATGCAGCGGGTTTGGTCTCCGCATGGCGTGGATCGCTTCTACAATCTCGTCCGCCACGGGTACTACGACGACGCGCGGTTCTTCCGCGTTCGCGCCGGGACGTGGGTGCAGTTCGGCATCAATGCGGATCCCGCGATCTCTTCCGCCTGGCGAACCCGCACGATTCCCGACGAGCCCAGGCTGTTGTCGAACGTCCGCGGTACGGTCGCATACGCGTTCAAGGATCCCAACGGCCGGACGACTCAGATGTTCATCAACCTCGTGGACAATTCGGCGACGCACGACGCGGAGCCGTTCGTCCCGTTCGCGAAGGTGATCGATGGCATGGCGGCGGCCGATGCCATCTATTCCGCGTACGGCGAAAAGGCCGGCGGCGGCATTCGTGGGGGCAAGCAGGATCGGCTGTTTGCCGAGGGAAACGCGTTCCTGGTTCGCGAGTTTCCCATGCTCGACTACATCAGGCGCGCGACGGTCATCCCGTAACCTGCCCAGGTCACGGAAACGGACGTCGGTTTTGGCCGCCAGCGGGTGGCTGGGCATGGGCGGCGAATCGAGCGGCTTCTAGCGTCGCAGATCACGCGGGAGGAGACGTGGCGTCCCTCGGATTGTCACCGCTCCGAAGTGTCTAAGGTCGAGCGTCGCGATTGATTCGGCATGTAGCCGCTCGGCAGTGGCCATGACAACCGCATCCACGAGGCCGATCGCGAGTGCACGGTGGCGTCGAGCGATCTCCCGCGCACGTGCCAGATCCGTGTCTGACCCCCATTCGATCTGGAAGGCGCCCGACGCGAGATCGTCTAGCCAGGCCTCCTGCGCCTTGGCTCCCAGGTGTGCGCCGACAAGATAGTCGACTTCCGCGAGAATCGCCCCTGGCAGGACCCAGTCGGGCTCCTCATCGAAGAGCGCCAGCATCGGCCTGTGATGCGCGTCCGATTTGTCGATGAGTGCGAGGATCGCGCCGGTATCGGCAACGATCATCGGCGGGGGAGATCGGCGAGCAGCTCTTCTGCCCGCTCGCTGAGGTCGCCGCGCTTGCTCGAAAACCTGCCAACGCTCCGTGGCCGTCGTCGGACATCGTGCTTGGCAACGTACTCAGCGACTGCGTCACGCACGAGTTGGGCTGGCGCGACACCCTTTGCTCCAGCCAGGCTTTTCAGCCGCCGGTAATCAGCGGCCTCGAGATAGAGCGTGGTCTTCTGTTTCGACATATGTCTACCATATATGGTAACACTAAGAACTGCTTGTCGTCTTCACGCCAGTCCTGCGGCATCGTGGCTTCGCGGATTTGCGGCTGCGCGCCGCGAAGCGCCGTCTGGGCTGACTCAAGAGATTGGTCGGCCTTCAATCGGCCGATGACGCTCAGCCACCGGGTCGAGCGCCGATCGAGCGCGCTTTCCTTGCCGCGGATCAAGGGCTCGGTGCCGAGGGGAATCGCCACGTCGAACGTGCGGCCAACGTCGAGACCGAAGAAGCCGGGCGGCGTGACGCCGACAATCGTGAATGGGACCCGCTCAACGATCAGTGATCGTCCGATGACATCGTGCGCACCGGCGAAGCGGCGCTGCCAGAAGGCGTAGCTAATCACCGCCACGGCGCCATCGGGTCCTCCACCTCGACGGTCGTCGTCGACTGTCCAGGCACGTCCAAGAATTGCCGGCACTCCGAGCACGTCGAAATAACGTCCGCTCGTCCAGACGCCATCGACGAACTCCGTCGGTCCGCTCTGCGAGAGGTTGAACCGTGTGCTCGACCAGGCGAGGGCGCCGTCGAAGAGCTCAGGCCGGTCGCGGATGGCCTCCCAAATCGGGTTCGTCCAATACGTTCGGTTGGGCAGTTGGCCCACAATGACGAGGCGCTGCGGGTCGCGGACCGGCAGCGACCGGAGCAGCAGGCTGTCGAGAATCGAGAACATCGCCGTGTTGGCGCCGATCCCGAGCGCCAGCGACAGGATCGCCACGGCGGAGACGATGGGCGCCGCCCTCATCGCGCGGAATGCCTGACGAATTTCGTGCATGTTCGTGTTTGACGGGTGCCGGCCCTCATGAGTTGGCTGGACCTGGCTGAGGCGCTGATATCCTTACGGCAAGGAGATTCGCTTGAAACTCGAAGGCGTGTACTCGGTCCTCCCGACGGCGTTTACCTCGACTGGCGATCTCGATGATGCCAGCTTGCGCCGTGTGGTCGACCTTTTCATAGATGCCGGCGTGAATGGGGTGACCGTCCTTGGCGTGACAGGTGAAGTGGCTCGTCTGGACGACCCGGAACGTCACCGCGTGCTCGAGGTCGTGACACGGCATGTCGCCGGACGCATTGGCGTCGTCGCGGGCACGACCGCCGAGGGGACCAGGACCTGCATCGGCTATAGCCAGCATGCCAGGGATGCCGGGGCCACGGCCGTGATGGTCAGTCCGCCGCGCATGCCGAAACTGAATTCCGACGCCGTGCTGCGCCACTTTTCCGCGCTGGCGGAGGCAGTCGACATCGAGATCGTCGTCCAGGACTATCCACCGATCTCGGGCTACGCGATGGAGCCCTGGCTCCTCGCGCGAATCGCCAAGGAGATTCCGTCCGCGCGCACGATCAAGTTGGAGGATCCGCCGACGCCGTTCAAGACCTCGCGCATCCTCAACGAGGTCGAAAAGATCGGCGGCATCGAAGATGTGCGGATATTTGGCGGGCTCGGAGGGGTCTTTCTGCTCGAGGAGTTGCTGGCGGGCGCAACCGGCGCGATGACTGGTTTTGCCTTCCCCGAGATTCTCGTGAGGATCGTCAGCCTCTTCAGGTCTGGCCGCGTGCAGGACGCGGCTGATGTCTTCTATCGGGCGGTGCCGCTCATGCGGTTCGAGTTCCAGGAAGGCATCGGCATGGCGATTCGCAAGGAAGTCCTCCACCGGCGCGGCGCGCTTGCCAGCCCGGCGACGCGAGCGCCGGGTGCGGCGCTGGACAGGACGACGCGCGAGGCGCTCGATCGCGTCATGGCGTGGGTCGAAGCCAACGAGGGCATGGCGCGCGACCGGAGCTGAATCAGGCGGCGGTCGCCCATGGGAAGAATGTGAAGACGCGAACACGATACAATTCAGGATTTGGAGTGACATGGATCTGGGGCTGAAGGGCAAGGTGGCGATGGTGGCGGGCGCGAGCCGCGGACTGGGCTTCGCGGTGGCGCAGGCGCTGGCGAGTCAGGGGGCGTTCGTCTCGATCGCGTCGCGCGACCAGGCCTCGATCAGGGCCGCTGCCGCACGCCTCGGTTCCGATCAGGTTCTCGGCACCCCATTGGATGTGCGATCTGCCGACGGGATCATCCGGTGGACTCGAGCCACTGAAGAGAAGTTCGGCGGCATCGATCTTCTGTTCGCCAACGGCGGCGGGCCGCCATCCGGCGCCGCGCTGTCCTTCGACGATGCGGCATGGCAGGAGGCGGTCGATTTGCTGCTCTTCAGCGCGCTGCGCATGGTGCGGGCTGCCGTGCCGTCCATGACCGCTCGTGGCGGCGGCGCCATCCTGATGTCGACGTCGTCGTCGGTGAAAGAACCGATTCAGAATCTCGGACTCTCCACGGTCCTGCGCGCGTCGGTGTCGGCGCTCGCCAAGACGCTGGCCCTCGAGCTTGCGGCTTCGAAGATTCGCGTCAATCAGATTGTGCCCGGCCGGATTGACACGGATCGGCTGCGCGAGCTTGATGAGATCAACGCCAAGAAGCAGTCGTTGACCACTGACCAGGCGAGGGCCAAATCGATGGCCTCGATTCCCATGGGTCGCTACGGGCAGCCGGACGAATTCGGCCGGGTGGCGGCGTTCCTTTTGTCGGATGCGGCCTCGTACATGACCGGTGCGACGGTGCAGGTCGACGGCGGCCTCATTCGCAGCGTGCTCTGAACACAATATCGGGACGCTA
This sequence comes from uncultured Acidobacteriota bacterium, assembly GCA_963773005.1. GTDB lineage: Bacteria > Acidobacteriota > Vicinamibacteria > Vicinamibacterales > 2-12-FULL-66-21 > DATBJJ01. The sequence goes on along the minus strand of CAVYZR010000001.1, from coordinate 82,305 downwards.
CCGCACAAACGCGTAGTGTCCGCCTTTTAGGCGGACGGTTGGCTGTCCGGCTGAAGCGGACACTACAGATTCAAGACTTGCCCAGGAATCTTTCTCAATGAGCGTGATGCGCAGTGCGCTGCTCGCAGCGTCCACCAACCCGTGGCTTCGCGACCACGTGACCAAGTGGGGGTTCGTCCGGCGGTCGGTCACCCGCTTCATGCCCGGCGAGCGCGTCGAGGACGCGCTCGAAGCTGCCCAGGCGCAGCAGAAACTTGGCATCACCACCATCTTGACCAGGCTCGGCGAGAATCTGACGAAGGCGGACGAATTCGAGGAGGTCACCCAGCACTATCTCGAGGTGCTCGACAAAGTGGCCGCGGCCGGGCTCGACGCGCACATCTCGATCAAGCCGACGCAGCTCGGTCTCGACCTCGATCGTGGGTTATGCGAACGCAACATGGATCGCCTGGTCGAGCGCGCCGAGCTTCGCAACAACTTTGTCTGGATTGACATGGAAGGCTCGCCGTACGTCGATCCAACCATCGAGATCTTCAAACGATCGCGCGCCAAAAGCGCGCGCGTGGGCATTGCCATCCAGGCATATCTCTACCGCACGCCGAAAGACATCGAGGCGCTGATTCCACTCGGCCCGGCGATCCGCATCGTCAAAGGCGCATATCTCGAGCCGCCGGACATTGCGTATCCGAAGAAGTCCGATGTCGACGAGGCGTTCTACACGCTCTGCACGCGGCTGATGGCCGCTGACGCGCAGCAATCCGGGACGCTTCTGCACATCGCCACCCACGACATCCCGCTCGCCGACCGGCTCCTGGCGTATATCAGACAGCACAACGTGCCGAAATCGGCCTACGAATTTGCGATGCTCTATGGAATCCAGCGTCAACAGCAGGTGCGGCTGGTCAGTGAAGGCCAACGGCTGCGCGTCCTCATCAGCTACGGCGAGTACTGGTTTCCCTGGTACATGCGCCGGCTCGCCGAGCGGCCCGCCAACGTGTGGTTCGTGATTCGGACGATGTTTGGGTAACAGCTTCCAGCTGCCCGCAACCAGCTTCCCGCTGCCAGCTTCCAGCGTCCAGCATTTCGTTCCGACTGGCGACTGATCGCTCAGCTGGAAGCCGGGAGCTGGAAGCTGTTAAAAACTGAACCCCGTACTGAACGCAACCCGCGTGTCGCCGTCTCTCAGTCCGTGGGCGACGTCGAAGTTGAGCTTTACGATTGTTGCGATCAGGAACACTCCACCGCCAACACCCTGGTGCCAGGCGGCATCCTTCAGCGATTGTCCCACGTTGAACGCTTTTCCGGCGTCCATGAACGCCGTCAGGCCGATCTTTGCGCCGCTCAGCACCGAGGTGATCGGCACGCGAAGCTCGGCTGAAGTGACCAGCATGCGATCGCCGTCGAACGTACCGGCGCGAAAGCCGCGCAGGTTCGAGGCGCCGCCGAGCAGCAGCCGTTCGTAGTCGGGAAGCGTGCGGTCGGCCGCGGAGTACTGCACCCGGGCGGCGAGTACGGCCTGACGGATGACGCCGACATAGCCGCGCGCATCGGTCGTGTACAAGTTAATGCCGGGCTGGTCGAGGCTGCGCACGTGCAGGCCGGTCCAGCCGGTCGCGATCATCACGGCGTTGCGGGGAAACGCGGGATCACCACGGGTGTCGAGGGCGACGTTTGCGCCAATCGTCCAGAGACGGTCGTCGCTCTGGCCGAACGATACCGTGCTTTGCGACGTGTCGACGCCAGCGCGCACGAGGCTGGCGAAGCTCCGTTCCGCGCGCGCCGTCCACTCGACCCTCTGATCGTCGACTTCGAAGTGCGGGTTCTCCTGCTGCCAGATGCCGAAAGTGGAGGCGACCCTCGTGAGCGGCCCTGAGGAGAACGTTCGCTCGAACTCGACGGCGGCGCGGCGCGTGCCTCCCCAGGTCAGGGGCACGGAGAGCCGCTCGCCCGCGCCGAGGAGGTCGATGGTGCTGACTCGTCCTCCATACGTAAAGCCATAGCCGTCGTCGTAACCAAGGATCGGTAGAAACATCAGACGACTCTTGACTCGCGTCCAGCCCCACGTGGCTGGCCGCTCGTCGATCGTTTCCGACGTGAATCCCGGACGCTCGTGAACGAGCAGCACGAGGGCGACGTCGCTCGTGCTCTCGAGCGAGCGGTAGCGCTTGCGGATCTCGACGGTCTCGAAATAGCCGCTGGCCTTCAGGCGCTGCTCGATGGTGCGAAGCCCGTCGGCTGGAAGCGGTTGCCCCACCGCTATTCCGGCAAGCTTGATGACCTCTTCATCGCGCACGTAGGCGTTGCCGTGAATGCGGATTTCGGCGATGACCTCCGCTTGCGGGTCCTGCTCGGGAACAAACGGTCCGGATTCTCGCTCCGGTTGAATTGGCTGCTCGGCTGGCGGAGGCGGCTTCGGCGGTTTAGGAATTCTGATGAGCGTCTTGACGTCGGCCTGCTTGTAATCGGAGAAGCGCCGCTCGTACGCGGCCTCGAGCGAGCCCATCGCCATCGTGACACCGGCATGAATGTTCATCTCGCGAGGCAGCCAGATCCCGGGGAACGGCTGTCCCATAGTCATCGATGCGCGAATGTCGTCGACTTTGACGAGCCAGCCCGCCGGAAGAAAGTCCATCCAGACGTTGTCGAAGGTGTACTTGACGATTTGATGTTCGGCCGGATCGACCCAGAGCGTCACGAGCGCGGTCTTGTTCATCTGACGCTCTAATTCACGCTCGCGTTCCCGCTCGCGGTCGTGTCGCTCGCGATTTCGTTCGCGGTCCTGTCGCTCGCGGTCCCGCGCACGATTCCGCTCGCGATCGCCTTCGCTTTTCCGCTCAGCGTCGGCGCCAGCCTTCTCCTTGTCTTTGTCCTGGTCTTCTTCGCTATCGTTGAACATGCGCTTCGGGTAGTACCTCGATGCGCAGGACCTGGTGACCCTCGAGTAGCTCGCGGCCGGCGAGGTAGTAGTTTCCCGGCTCGAACTTGAAGTCCATGAAGTAGGCTTCTGAGACGAACCGAGGCGTGGGAATGGGTGTCGCGCCGGATGGCGCGGCAGGGTCGTCAGACGTCGGTGGCTCGGGCGTTTCGGCTCCACCTTTCTCCTTGTCGGCCGCCTTCGCGTCCTTTCGCTCGAGCCGCTCTCGCTCGCGGCGAGTCCACGTCTCCTCGTACTCTTTTCGCGCCTCGTCGCCGACGGTGACGCCGTCGAAGCGGACCGGGCTGCGGACGTGGAGACCATCGCGGACATACCACGTGTACTCCCGCTTTTGCCGATACACCGGCATCCGGGTCGGACCCAGCACTTCGAATTGCTCGCTCTCATCGAGCACGTACTGCTCGAGCGTCTGGCGGTTAACATCGCGGCGCTTCAGGACTTTCTCCATGAACGCATCGAGCTCGTTGGTGATTGCTAGGGGAGGAGCCGGGGAGGGTTTCGCAGGCGCTTGCTGCGCGGCTATGCCGGCGGGCAGCCCAAAAGTGCAGAGCAGCCCGAACGCGACAATCGCGGCGGATGGAGAACGGGTCACGAATGCCTCCGGAGGGCTGGCTGGCATCGAGTGTAGACGAATCCGGCCGGGATCGGGTTCCCGGTCATGTTGACCAAGAGGCGACTGAACAGGCACGATACGCACACAGTTTTGCGCGAGATGCAGCGCGTTCCGCGACGGGAGACCCGATGAAAGTGTGGCGATTCCTGGCCGCCGCCGCCGCGGCGACGGCCGCGCTGCAGTGGCCGGCCGGTGCCCAGCAGCCCGTTCCTCAATATCGTATCCAACCGCTCACCGACCTGACCGGCGCGCCGGCCCTGTCGCTGGCTTTGCGGAAGTTGTCGACGATCGGTACGGTCGTCCACATGACCGCACACCCCGACGACGAGAACAATTCGGCGCTGGCGCTGTCTGCGCGCCACGTCGGCGCACGCGTGGCGCTCGTCACGGCGACGCGCGGCGACGGCGGGCAGAACGAGATCGGTACCGAGCTCTTCGATGCGCTGGGTGTGCTTCGCACTGAGGAATTGCTGACGGCCCACCGTTTCGACGGCGCGGAGCAGTACTTCACGCGAGCGGTCGACTTCGGATACTCGTTCAGCCAGCAGGAGACGCTCGAGAAGTGGGGTCGGCAGGAGATCCTCGGAGATTTCGTCCGCCACATCCGGACGCTCCGACCCGACGTCATCGTCTCGATGAGTCCTGACGGCACTGGCGGCGGACAGCACCATCAGACAGCAGGCGTTCTCGCGACCGAGGCGTTCCGTGCCGCCGCGGACCCGTCGCAGTTCCCCGAGCAGATGCGCGAAGGCCTGCGGCCCTGGCAAGCACTGAAGCTCTATCGTCCGGCAGGCGGGTTTGGCGGCCGGATTGGACGCGGCGGTCCCCCGGGCCCTGGCGGCGGACGCGGGGCAGGACCCGGCCGTGGACAGCGCGGCGGCGGCCAACCGCCTGCTGTGTCACAGGACGGAACCTTTGTCACTCTCGACACCAACATCTACGAGCCGCTGCTCGGTTGCACGATCGGCGAAGTGGGTGGGATCGCCTCGGGCATGCACATGTGCCAGGGTCGCGCACCAATGGTCGCGCCTCCCGGCGCGACGGCGGCCCGCTATCGCCTGTTCGAGACAGTCCTGCCCAAATCGCAGCAGTCTGCGGAAACGTCGCTCTTCGAAGGAATCGATGTATCGCTCGCAGGGTTGGCACGCTTCGCCGGTGAGCGTCCGCCGCCAGCGCTCACGGCGACTCTTGCGACGATCGCGTCGCGTGTCGACGCGGCCTCGCGCGCGCTCGAGAGCCGCGGCCCGGCGGCGACGCTGCCGGACCTCGTCAGCGCCCTGACCGCGCTGCGCGATCTCCAGGCCCAAGCCGGAGCGATGGGATTGAGCGAGAGCGGCAAGTACGAAATCGAGCCGCGACTGCGCCTGAAGGAGCAGCAGCTCGAGGATGCGATCGTGCTTGCTCAGGCTGTGAGGATCGACGCGACCGCCAGCGATGGACTCGTCGTGCCCGGGCAGCGCGTGAACGTCACCATCGCTGTCGGGAATCGTGAGGCCGGCGAGCTCGGAGTGGCCAGGCTGACGATGCTCGGGTTCGACGGGCCGGGCAATTGTGCTCCGGGAGTGGCGACGGTCAGCGCGCCGTACTATTGCGAAGCGGAATTGACGGCGCCCGGCAACGCGCGGCTGACCGACGTGTATTGGCAGCGGCCAGAAAACGCGGGCCGCGCGACGTTCGATGAGGACGCTCCGTTCGGGCTGCCGTTCCGACCGACTCCATTCCGGGCGCGGCTCGAGCTGGATATCGCCGGCGCGCGCATCATTCGCGAGCTTCCAGTGCAGTATCGCTACGAAGGCGCCGGGCTGGTCGGCGAAAAACGCATGGAGCTGAACGTTGTTCCGCCGTTCGCGGTGAGTGTTTCTCCGCAGATCGTCGTCGTTCCGAGGAAGCGTGCGGCCGGAACCGGAGCGGTCCCGGCACGCGAACTTCGCGTTACCGTCATTAACGGCACGCCCGGGCCCGCGTCGGCGACCGTGCGCCTCAAAACGCCCGCCGGCTGGCGGGTGAGTCCAGAAGCTGCATCCATCAGCTTTACTCGTGAAGACGAGTCCACGACGACCCGATTCACCGTTGTGCCGGCAACCTCCGGGAGCCCCTCTGGAGAGCATCAGATTTCGGCTGAGGTCGTTGCCAACACCGGCCCTTCAGATGAAAAGGCTTCCTTCGGGATGGGGTATCAGGTCATCGAGTATCCGCACATTCATCGGCGACACAAGATCGTTCCGGCGGTTGCCACGTTCGAGGTGATCGATGTGGCGATCCCGCCGGGATTGACGGTCGGCTACATCATGGGTGTCGGCGACCAGGTGCCGGCCGCCCTTCAGCAACTCGGCGCGCACGTGACGCTGATAGACAGCGACGAAATGGCCTGGGGCGATCTGTCCAGATACAACGCGATCGTCATCGGAGTCCGCGCCTACGAGAGGCGCGCCGATCTGCGGGCGAACAATCACCGGCTGCTGAAATATGTCGAGAATGGCGGCACCGCCATCGTTCAGTACAACCGCACGGAATTCAATCAGGCGCAGTACGGTCCGTACCCCGCGCGAACGAGCTCCGAGCGCATCACTGACGAAAACGCGCCAGTTAGGCTTCTGGTGCCGGCGCACCCGGCGTTCAACGTGCCCAACAAGCTGAACGAACGCGACTGGCAAGGCTGGGTCCAGGAAAGGGGCACCTACTTTCTGGAGGAGCCGCTCGATCCACGGTATGTCGATCTTGTCGAAATGGAAGATCCCTTCGAGTACAACAAGGGTCCCAAACGCGGTTCGCTCGTCGAGGCTCGATTTGGGAAAGGACGCTGGTTGTACGTGGGCCTGGGACTCTGGCGGCAGTTGCCGTCAGGCACCGAAGGAGCGTATCGGCTCTTCGCGAATCTGATCAGCCTCGGAAGAGTGCCGGCCAAACCTCAGCCAGTTGCAGTAGAGAGGTAGTGACATCATTCTGTTCCGGCTGAAGCCGGACGTTACGAGTCTGCCGTAGTGTCCGGCTTTAGCCGGACCCGATCAACGGACCGTGAAGCGCTCTTCGCGCAACAGAGTTCCGTCACTGGCTCGAAGCTCAACCCTCCACTCGCCCGAGTTGACGGTCTGACGGCTGAACGTTCGGTAACCGCTACCCGGGTTGGCGCGAATAATGAGTTCCACCGCCTGGCGCAGGCGGTCGCCCTGATACCACCGGTGCAGGATCCTCGCATCTCTCGGCGACTTGATGCGTGTGTAGAACACGAGCCGGCCTGGAGCGGCAGGACGGCTCGGAGGTTCGCAGCGCCAGTTGCCAGTGACCTGAAGGTCCTTGCAAACGGTGGCGTCGACGACGATCAGCGCTGATGTCGAGACAACTCCCGCGGCCGGCGCGGTCTTCGCGGGATCGGGCTGCCTTGCCACGGGAGTTTTGGGCGGTTCACTGGACTTCGGTTCGGCCGGCGTGGTTTCGGAGGGCCTTGCGGCCTGTGTGTCGGGAGGCTTCGGCGCCTCGGTCGTGGCCGGGCTCGCCGCTGGCGGCTGCGCGGCTGGCGGCTGCGCGGTCGGCGACGCTGAAGACCCCGGCGCTTCGTTCGATCGAAACCACGGCGCCGCCAGCCAGGTCACGAGCAGGAACCCGCTGAGCAGCGCGCCGATAGCGAGTACGACGAGCGCGCGTGACGACGTCTTTGGGGGCGCTGGTGGCTTCTCCGCGTAGATAGCTGGCTTCGGCCGCGCCGTTGGGCGTAGCTCGAGATGTGGTTTCTCCTCGATATCTATCGCCAGCGATGGCGCCTGCACCGGCGGTGGTGATGGCACGGGCAGCGGCACAGGCGCCGGGATGACGACATCCAATCCCCTCGTGGCGCAGAAATCCTCGAGGTTCTGCCGGCTCGTGGCGACGAACGGATGATCCGGCTCGAGCGCTGCGGTGGCGATATCGTACGCCCGGCGAAAATAGCGCTCGGCGTCAGCCGGCTTCTCGGTCATCTCACAGACGACAGCGAGATTGTTCAGCGTGTTGGCAAGGTCAGGATGAAGCGGGCCGAGGGTGGCTTCCTGCAACCGGGCCGCATCTCGGAGCAGCAGTTCGGCTGACGCGAAGTCGCCGTTGGCGGCAGCCTTCTCCGCCGATTCGAGGACGGAGTGAGGATCGCGCTGGTCCGACATGTTGTCTCCGACGGGGGCGTGTGTGACGACCGCGAACCCTATTCTATGCTGATCGCTGATGCCGCCGCGTCGCGGATTCCGTGGATCACTGGTTCTACAGACGCTGATTCAGCGGATCACTAGTTCTACGGGACGCAGATTAGGCGGATTACGAGTTCGACGGGACGCGGATTTTCACGAAGCGCGAGTTTACGAGACGCGGATCTCTGGATCACTCATCAGGCGGCTCATCTGGATCGTTTCCGCCGAGGATCGTGACGCCGACGTTGCGATAGTCGCTGCACTGAAGCGCCGTTGGCCAGTACGGCGTTGCCGCAGGATCGATGAAATAGGAAATCCGCGAGATCCGCGTCCCGTGAACGATAATAGCTCCGCTTCCGTGGAACGTCCGCGCGATCAGCGTTCTCGTCGCGTGAACACGGGCGTCTCCATCAACATCCAGGTGCCGGGATCGAGGGTGACGTCGGCAGGCTCCGAGTCGATGGGGAATGCGAAGCGTCCTTTGCGTTCGGTCAGCTCGAGCCGCTCGACTCTCGGCGCGTCAGCGCCTGACATCGAAATGCCAATGTCGAGCGGCAGTCGATATGGGTCGCCCGATTGCGCCTGCGTGAGCTCCACGACAAGGTGCTTTGCCACTCGGTCGAAGTGCCAGCTGCCGGCGAGCGCCGGCACGCCGCTCCGAGTCAGCCACTGCGCGAAGAACCAGGACAGATCTTTGCCGGACGCCTGCTCCATCACGAGCCGAAGATCGTCGGTCGACGCGTTCTGGTTCTGATAGCGGCGGTAATACTCGCGGATCCCGTCCCAGAAGCGTTCCGCGCCCAGTTGATAGCGCAGCATGTGCAGCGTCCAGCCACCCTTCTGGTAGACGAACTGATTGAGGACGCGCCGCATGTCGGACAGGTTCCGGTGGATGACTGGCGTCTCCGGAGTTTTCTTCTCGAGCTGAAGTATCCGCTCGCGGCTGCTCCTGAGGCCGCGCACGAAGGCGTCGCGGCCTTCGAAGTGCTCGGTGTACAACAGCGTGAAGTACGTCGCGAAGCCCTCGCTCAGCCACACGTCATCCCAATCACGTTCGGTGACAGCGTTCCCCCACCATTGATGGGCGACCTCGTGCACGACCGGCGCGTTGCCGGCGGCGACGCCCTTCTCTCCGTAGAAGATCACGGTCGCGTGCTCGGTGCCGCCGCCGAGGCCCGCGGCCTGCACGTGAGCGAGCTTCTCGTAGGCGTACGGGCCGATGTGCTCGCTGAAGAAGTCGAAGGCGCGGCGCCCGGTGAGATCGAATACGCGCTCGCCGGCGGCGGCGTCCTGCGGGAAGACCCAGACTTGCTGCGCCACGCCCTTGGAGGTTGCGTAGTGCCGCGCGCTGAAGCGCGCCATGCCCAGCGCATACAGCCAGGACGCGATCGGCACCGATTGCTTCCAGTGTGTCCGCCGCAGTCCTCCCGCGAGGTCCGTCTCTTCAACGAGGAGACCATTGGCCACGACCTGATAGTGCGCCGGCGCCGTCACGATGAACTCGCCGGTCGCCTTGTCGTACGGGTGGTCGATCATCGGCAGCCAGTGTCGCGCGTTGTCGGGCCAGTTCTCGCTGAAGGCGGTGCGCTCGCCGTGGATGTTGTTCATAATCCGCAGCCCGCCTGCAGGGATGCCACGGTATGTCGTGGTGCACGAGACCTCGCCGCCCGCCGTCGCCGTTTGCGTGAGAGATATCCTGAGACGGTTGGCGTCATGCGTGAACGGTGCCGGCTTTCCGTCGCACGTCACCGCGGACACCGTCATGCCGGTGGCGCCGGTCGATTTGACCAGGTCGAGGGCGACTTCTCTTGGTTTGCTCGTGACGAATCGCAACCGAGCTGTACTCTCTCCCGTGATCTCTTCGTTTAGGTCAGTGATGGATAGTTGGAAGGTGTAGTGAACCGCGTCGACGTCAGGCTGTCTGGGATACGTGTCCGCCGTCACGAGGTGTGCGGTTGAGACACACCAGATCAAGCTCAAGCAGAGGCGCGCCGTTGAGCACGAAGCTTGGTTCATCACGGCTGAGTATACGAGTCAACTTTGACCCCATCAATTTCGAGCGGAAGGCAAGTGCGCAATTGACAAGACCTAAGCACTTCCCTAAGCTCGAAATGGCCGGGGAGTAGGAGGAGTGTGTATGCGATCCCGGACCTCGCTCGTCCACTCGACAACGCCCATACCCATATCAGTGGCGGAGCGATGCACGTCATTTCCGCATGCCAGACGACTTGGCATCCTGACACTCGTGTCAACCGCTCTGCTGTGTATGGCGACTCCGGTGCGTGCCCAAGACCATGACCACCTTGCGTCCCTTTTGCTCGACCTCCTCAGCCAATCAGGACGAAACACCACAGAGACGACGACCCTGAATGGGGCCCCTCTTAACCACGCGGCGCATTTTATCCCTTCACTAGCGCTGGAACTTACGCCGCGCGAGTTGAACAAGGCAATCGCGCTCGGGCTCACGACATTTCCGTTGCCTTCCTCATCGGGCGGCTTTGCCTACACCAGGGATGCAGCGACGGGGGAGGTGCGGCTCGCGACATCAACATTTGGACCGATCTACGCCGAACGCGCGCTGACGATCGGCAAGGGACGCTTCGACTTCGGCGTGTCGTTCCAGCCCACGAGCTTCGACTCCTTCGAAACTGCAGAGCTCACAGGCGGCAACATGAAGTTCTTTCTCGAGCACAACAACTGTTGTCCAGCCAGCAATAGGGAGCCGTCGGAGCCGACGGATTTCAACCCAGCCTTGGAACGGGATCTGCTCGAGTCGGCCATTTCCCTCGACATTGAAACGAATACGACCGTTCTTTTTGCAAACTACGGAATTACGGATCGCTTCGATGTCGGCGCTGCGATTCCCATCGTCAGTGTGCAGTTAGGCGGAAGTGTTACCTCCACCATCGTCCGAACCGCCACGGACAATGACCATTCTATCCACAGCTTCAGTGGTCAGGACTCCCTGACCGTCAGCAAAACCCTCTCAGCCACAGGCCTTGGCGACATGCTGCTCCGGGCGAAGTACAACTTCGTTAGAAGCGAAGCCAACGCCGTCGCCGCCTCGATTGACGTCCGCTTGCCGACAGGCGACAAGGACAATCTGCTTGGAAGCGGCGCCACGCAGACCAAGCTTTTGTTTCTAGCGTCTGGCGAATACGGCCTCTTCGCCCCCCACGCCGGCTTCGGCTATACGTTCTCCAACGGCAACGTGAGTGACCTCACTGCACACGTGGACCCCCTGCCTGACGCGGGCTTGATCCTCATCGAGCCGGCGCCGTTCGATACAGGCGTACCTGACGAAATCAACTACAACTTCGGGTTCAGCGCGGCGCCACATCCGCGCCTGACGCTCGGATTCGACTTCATCGGCCGTACGATTCGCGATGTCATTCGTTTCGATATCGGCGACCGGTCGTTCCCCAATCGCACTCCCGGTGCGGTACCTCCGGGTACGTCGTCTTTCCAGGCGACCGACGAATTCCTGGTCAGGGGCGACCCCCAGACCGGCACGCGCGAGAACCTCAACCTGCTTCTGGGGGTGGTTGGCGGCAAGGTGAACATCGGGCGCGGGCTGCTGCTCAATGGAGGAGTGCTCTTCCCCTTGAGCAACAGCGGGTTGCAGCCAAACGTCACGCCGTACTTCAGTTTGGAGTACGTCTTCTAGACACTGATTCGCGGGGGGCGGCGGTCTTCGCCGGCTCCCGCTCGACTATTCGAGGATCCAGACGTCGCCTTTTCGTTGGACCCGCCACGTGAGCCTCAAGGCGGGGGGCGAGATCGCACCTGGCACCGCGCCTCTCTTAAAGGTGTTCCTATACTGAGCGGTTAAGGTCACCCCGGCGGTCTGCCGATCGGGACTCAGCACGATGCGGGTGTCCGAAATAGTCAGCTGCGTTGAGCTCAGATCCCTGGGGAAATCAGTGAAGGACGGCTTGAATCGCCGCACGCGTCGGGCGTCCATCGAGTTGTAGGCCTCCACATAGTTCTCCAGCAGTTTACGGATAGCGAGCTCATCGACCACGCGGGGATCCGGTCCGGCCGACTTGGCTTTCGCGGCAGCAGCCCTGTACAGGTCCGCGGCCGCGCCGAATTCAAGAACGATTGCCTCCGCGTTCTCCGGTCCAGCGGTACGACTCGAGTAGCGTGCTGTCTGAAGGCGCGCGTTGGCATCGGCGTACTCAGGTCGGTCTTTCGCTTCCGCCGCATCCGCCGCACCTCTCGCGTTAGTAGCCTCGGCTTCGGCGGCGCTATAGAGCGGCTTAAGCGTGCCAATGAGGTCGGAATTCTTCGGATTGTCTTTGAGGCCCCCGACAATGACGCGTGCGGCGCCAGTGAGATTGCCCTGCGCGATGAGGCCCTTGGCGTTGTTCACGATCGGCCCGACGCCGACAGGAGGGGGAGGTGGGGGCGGCGCTACAACAACGGCGTCCCTGTACATTTTCTCAGCCGTTGAATATTCGCGAACGGCTGCCTCAGCATCCGCGGGGCGACCTGAGCGTCTGAAGCCGACCGCCGACCCAAAGTGTGAGGAGGCGTCGATGTACTTGGATCGGTCCGACGCGCCGGCTGAATCCGCGGACCGTTTCGCCGCCTCCGCTGCGCTTTCGGCGGTTTCAAGAATCTCCTGCAGGGTCCTCTGGAAGTCTGCGTTGCCAGGAGTTTCTTCGAGACCCACGGCGATGGCGCGGGCCGCTCCAAGGAGATTGCCCTGTCGCATCACTGTCAGCGCACTCCTGGTCACCGCGGTCTCGTACAGGTCTGCCGCAGCCAGGTATTCGCGAATGGCCGACTGAGCGTCCTCGGCGCTGCCCGAACGAGGAACGTTGGCTGCAGAGCTCAGGCGCGCTGCCGCGTCGCTGTACTCGGGCCGGCTCGAAGCGCCCGACTTGTCCGCCGCTCGTTTCGTGGCGTTCGCGGCGGCTTCAGCTCCGCTGAGAATCTCCTGAAGGGTCTTCCGAAGGTCAGCGTGGCCGGGCGCGGCAGCCAAACCGGTGGTCACGGCGCGTGCCGCGCTGCTCAGGTTGCCTTGCTTGAACATCGCCAGGGCCTGTGGGTTCACAGAGTCGATGTACTTTTGCGCGGCACTTGCGTACTGTTCGACAGCTGACGCTTTGTCTTCGGGTCGATCGGAGGCTCCAGCGCTGACTGCGGACTTGTACTGCGCGTTGGCGTCGGCGTACTCGCGCTGGCTGGAGGCGCCCGTGGATGCTGCGACGCGCTTCGCTCCGTCGGCGAAATCTCTGGCAGCGACGAGAGCCTGTTGAAGAGTTCCCAGCAGGTCGGTGTTTCCTGGAGCGCGTTGGAGCGCCTCCACGATCACCCGTGCGGCGTGAGGATAACTACGCTGTTTGATCAGCGCTGTCGCATTGTTCACAACTGGAGCGGCATCAAACGCAGCCGGTAGCGCCTTCCGGTATAACTCTGCTGCGCTGGCGTACTCGCGAACGGCCGGCTCGACGTCTTCGGAACGGCCCGAACGTCTCGCGGTGGCTGCCGACTGAAGGTGCTTGGTGGCGTCGCTGTATTCGCGCTGACTCTGAGCGCCAGCAGAATCGGCATTCGCCTTGGCGGCATTCGCCCCGTTTTCGGCTGCGCTGAGAATCTCCTCACGAGTCTTGAGGACGTCGGGGTTCTCCGGCGCAGCGGTCAGAGCCGGGACGATGGCGCGTGCGGCTGCGACGAGATCGCCAGTGCCGAGTTGCCGTCTGGCATCGACCACCATTGGACCGACGTCAATACTCGTCGGCGACGGATTGCCCCTCGTCGCCGGTGCCGCGGGCGAAGCCGACTCGACACTCGGTGGGGCATCGGTTGGGCTTTTCCACGTTCCGACCACGACGGCAGCCGCCAACACGAGGCCGGCCGCAATCCTGAACGTGTTCGAGTAGATTGCCTTCGTCCGAAGCCAGACCGTTGCCGACGACAGCGTGGACCTCAGTGAGAATCCTGCAACGGGGTTCGCCGCCTGTTCCTCGACTGAGTGCTGGACTTCGGCGCGAAGCGACAGCGCCGCGGGATACTGACTGTCGCGCGCCAGCACGTCGTCGATGAGGCCGAGAGCGGCTGTGTAGTCGCGGCGGCGTAGCCGCTTGGCGGCTCGAGCCAGCGTCTTGTCCATTTCATGGCGCGCGAGTTCCGCCTGGCGACGCGCCTCTTCTGCGGCGCGCTGCGCTTTGAGCCCTTCCGCGGCCGCAGTCGCAAGTGAGTCCAATCCCGCCAGGTCAGGCGCGAGCGCCCGCAGCTGCTCGACCGCTGCCAATGCCTCCTGGAACCGCTGCTGATTGACGGCTGCCTGCGCCGCGGCCATCTGGCGCGCGACGCGCTCCTCGCGGGCCGCGCGTTCGGCTTCGGCCTTGGCTCGCGCTTCCTGTTCCTCTCGGACGCGCCGGATCTCCTCGGCCTGTGCCTTCAGCGCCCGAATGGCAGCCGACACCCTGTCGTGAGCGGGCGTGAACTTGCTCAGATCCGCGATCGCACGCTGGTGGTTGCCGCGCGCGAAATCTTCCTGAGCCTGCTCGACCGCCGCGCGCGCCAGCCGGTCGAGTTCTTCCTTCCGACGCACGCCTTGCAGCCGCTCGCGCAGCGCGCGGAACTCTGCCGTCGACTGGAAGCGACCTTCGGCCGCATCGAGCTCGGTGCCCGCGAGGTCGAGTTGGTTGCGCGTCAAGTGCTCTTCGATCGCCTGCTGAGCCGCCGCGATCTCGCTGCGCCGCTGCTCGGCTTTGAGCGCGTCGAGATCCGCCTGCCGCTTGTCCAGCAAACGCCCCGCTTTGGCGTTGCCTGGATCACGCCTGAGGACGTCGTTGAGGATTTCAATCGCGGTGTCGTGGGTCGGCGCGGCCTCGGCTGTGGCGATCATGTCTTCGATCTGCCGCTGCCGTTCCCGTTCCTGGGCCGCCTTGCGCTCGGCCTCCTTCTGCCCCTCGATCGCCTTCTGGATCTGCTCATGCAGGAGCTTGGCCGCCGGGTGATCGGGATCGAGCCCGAGGAGGACGTCGGTAATGACGATCGCCTTGGTCAGGTGACCTTTCGTCAGGTGCCGAGACGCCTCGTTCAGGTGGTTGTCGATTTCCTGACGCCTCTTGGTCTCGGCTTCGAGCGCCGCCTTGCCGGCTTCAGCGCTTGAAACGAGCTCCGCTATGCCAGCGGCGCTGGCGTCGAGGGCAGACGCCCCACGAAGCGTCTCGAGCGCCTCGTCGAATCGCTGCTGGCCTATGGCCTTCCGCGCCGATTCGAGATGCTGCGCGATCTCGTGTGCGCGCGCCCGCTTCTCGGCCTCGGCCTTGAGGCGGAGCGCTTCCTCCGCGTCGCGGCGGCGCTTGTCGTGGAGTTGCGCGAGACGCTCGCGGAGCGGCGCAAAAACCTCGGCTGGTGCGCCCAGGGCGTCTGCGCTGGCGATCGCATGTTCCGCGTCCTCGAGTTCGCCACGTTCGAGGTGTCGGGCGATTCGTTCCTGAACCGTGGCGATGCTGCGTGCCCGCCGCTCTGCAACCTCAGCCTCGGTCCGCAGCCGGTGCCGTTCCTCGAGTAGTTCCTTGACTTCGGCGTGCTCCGGATCGAGCCCGAGCGCCTCATCGAGCAGCCCGATTGCCTCGGCGTCCGATTCAGTGGCGTTGGCGCGCGCGATGAGCGTTCCGATCTTCTGGCGAAGATCGCGGATCCGGCGCTCGGCTTCTTCGAGTCGAGTTCGTTCCTCAATCCGCTGCTGGAGCGTCGCCACAAGTTTGAGCGCGCCGGCGTGCTGCGGTTCAATCTCGAGCGCCTTGTCGACTCGTTCCCGTACGTCTTCCAACGCGCCGCGGGCCAGCGCTGCCTCGGCCGCGACCAGCTGCTCCGCGACTGCCGCCGCTCGCGCAGCGCGCTCCGCCTGTACGCGCTCGGCCTCGACCCGCGCCGCCTCAACTCGCGCCGTCTCGACACGTGTTGCCTCGACACGTGCTGCCTCGATACGCTCCGCCTCGACGCGCGCCGCCTCGACCCGCGCCGCTTCGATACGCTCTGCCTCGACTCGCGCGGCTTCGACCCGCGCCGCTTCAACCCGTGCCGCTTCGAGACGCGCTGCTTCGACCCGTTCCCCTTCGACCCGTTCCGCCTCGATCCGCGCTGCCTCGACGCGCGCCGCTTCGAGCGCTGCTTTGACCTGCGCCGCCTCGACACGTGCCGTTTCTCCGCGTTCGACTTCTTTCTTCTTCTCGATTTCTATTTCGCGAGCGATCGTCTCGGGCTGCACCGGCCTTCCGCCGAGCTCGAAGGCCTTCAGCATCTCAACCGCTGCCGCAGCCACCTTGCGGCTGTCGTCCTCCGCGAGCCGCTTCAGCACCTCCCGGGCCGCGTTCGAGCGTCCCGCATGCCGGCCGCGAAGGACAATGTCGAGCTCTCTGACCGCCTCCAACCGAACGCTTGGCAGCGTGCTGCGCACCGCCTCCTCGATTTCGGGCGGCAGCTTCACCCGGCTCGCGGCGGCGTTTTGCGCGATCACGATCTCGCCCTGCTGTCCGAACGCCCATTTGCCAGGTGTTTGCTTCGGCGTGTCGTTGAGGACGTGCTCGTAGACGTAGTCGTAGAGCTCGTCGATGGTGATCAGCCCGTCTTCGTCACGATCGGCGGCCCCGGTGCGGAGCCCTTCGATCATGTAGTGCGTGAACAGCGAGTTCTCGACCTCGCCGAGCACCTGATCGCCTTCCCAGGCGTACTGGGTCGAATCGGTCGCGGTGAGAACGACGCGCCCGCGCCCGGTGCCTTCGAAGGCCGTAGCCGTTCCGACCGTTGCGCCCTGTGCCGCCTTGGCGCCATAGCCGAACGCACCACTGTGACAGCAGTCGAGCACGAGCACCAGGCGCTTCGATGCGCTGCGATCCATCCGCGTGGTCACATACGAGGCTTCGATGGCCGTGCCGGCGAGAATCGCGCGTTCCGTGTCGCGGACGGCCAGATACAAGTGGCCCTGCTCGTCACGGACACCGTGGCCGGAGAAATAGAGCAGCAGGAGATCGTCGCGGTGCTTGGCATCGAAGAATCGCGCGATCGCCCTGCGGACGGTCGCGAGGCCTTCGTTCAGGAGGGGAACGACTTCGTCGAAGGCGCCGATGCCGGGTGTGCCGAGGACTTCCGCCAGCGCGCGGACGTCGACGTCCGGCGCGGCAAGCCGAGCGAGGCCCGCGTCGTCGTACTGACTGTTGCCGATGATGAGCGCGAGCTTGCGCGCCATGGGAACCCGGTGTTATTGCGGACGTGGCGTGGCCGCGGGTGGTGTGAGCGTGTCGGTCATCTTCTGGATGAGCTCCTGCACCGCCTCTTCAGACGCGCCTTCCGGATACTCGATGTCGACCGACCGATCGCCGACGCTGGCCTTGATCTTCACAGTGCGGTCCTTGCCGCGGAGTGACCAGGCCTGAAGAAATTCGATGAGTTTTGGCAGCAGCTGCGGGACGACGGCGACCGCGAGCGCGCCGATCGTCATCGCTTCCATAGACTTGCTGCCCGCAGGCGCGTTGCCGGCCGTCTGGAGTGTGACGGCCTCGACGCCGAAGTCCTGGATCTCGGTGCGCAGTTGTCGTGTGAGCGCGTCGACGTCTTCGGCGAGGGCATCCTTACCGGCATCAACAACAATCGTGAAGCTCGTGGCGCGTGGATCGCCGGGCATCGATCAGTCTCCTTGATCCAGATTAGACGCAGCCGATGGGCGCGAAATCTAACGATTTTTCGCCGATTTTAGCACGGCCATTCACCAGATATAGCTGAGTCGGTCGGGCCTGTACTTCCGCCTTCACTTCACTACACGCCGTGGCTTGCGGCGTCACTTCATTGGACCCCGTGGCCCCTGCCTTACGCGGAAGTTCACCAGCATCGGCGGTGGCGCCCTCGCTGTGATCAACGCATCGGCGTGGAGAATTGAACAGTAGAGGTGTGTGCGGATCGTGTGCGGGGAGTGTGAGACTTTGAAGGGGGCGCAGCAGTTCGGAGAAGTGGGCTCACTTCTCGACGAGAATCTTGTCGCTCAGGAGCGCATCGAGCGTTGTGTTCAGCTCGGTGGCATTTGCCGCCGACAGCACCAGACCGCCGGCGTCTCGGACGCGGCTGAAACGACTTGCTTCGATGTCGAACGCCACGAAGTAGATCGATGGGCGTTCGGCGTCGGGCCGCTTGCCGATCGCGAGCGCGACCCGATCGGGCGCTACGCCATCAGTATTCTCACCATCGGTGACGACCAGGAGGTGCCGGCGAGTGAGGCCCGTTTCGTCGAGCGCGCGCTTGGCGGTGATCATGGCCTGCCCGATCGGCGTGCCGCCGTCGGCATCGAGTCGAGCGATGGCTGCGGCGGCGCGTTCGCGATCCGGTGGGCCCATCGCGACCACGGGCCGGCAGTCGGGCTCGCCACGGCGGCGGCTGAACTCGTACACGCCAAGAAGGACAAGCTCGTCCTGATGAGAGCGCGCGTAGCTGACGAATTGATCGACGAGATCCAGCGCCGCGCGGCGGGCGATCTCTATCTTCGGCTCTTTGCTGTCCATCACGT
This sequence comes from uncultured Acidobacteriota bacterium, assembly GCA_963773005.1. Classification (GTDB taxonomy): domain Bacteria; phylum Acidobacteriota; class Vicinamibacteria; order Vicinamibacterales; family 2-12-FULL-66-21; genus DATBJJ01. The sequence continues at coordinate 64,084 of CAVYZR010000001.1, read as the reverse complement.
CCGGCGACCTTCTCGTCCATGCTGCCCGACACGTCGATGGCGATGGCTGCGGCGAGGCCGTCTTTGGGCTCGACCGTCTTGCCCGGTCTGAGCTCCTGATCGAGCTCGAGCACCGCCCGCGCCGCTCGTTCGTCCGATCGGTGCTGTTGCTGTGGATCGCGCTGCGCCGCCTTGAAGACGACGATGACCGCGATCAGGCCGACGATGAGCCAGGTGTTACCGCGGCTCACGCAGGGTTACCCTTTACGACGCCGTCCTTGACGGCGATTCGGCGCGCCACAGCCGCGCCCGAGTTGAGCGCGCCTTCCATGTAGCCCATGAAGGCGTAGCTCGTGTACTCACCGGCAAAATGCAGGCGGCCGAGCCCTTGCCTGAACGTCGGCCCCTGTGTCGTGACCTGCCCGGGAGCGGGGAAGGAATACGACGCTTTGACCCACGGATCGGACGGCCAGTCCATGAAGCGCGCGCGCACGAAGCTCGGACGGATGCCTTTGTAGACCTTCTGCAGTTCGGCGAGATAGTTCTCCGTGCGCGCGGTGGGCGTCCACTCGCGGCAGGTGTCGGCCGCGGTTCCGCCCGAAAAGGCAACCAGCGCCTCGCCGGGGCCGCGCTGCCCATCGGTGCCGTGCCAGGTTGCCGAGATCGGACCGTCGGTCATCATCTCGGGGCCGAGTTCAGCGCGCCGCCAGAAGGGTCCGTTGACCGCCATCAGGAATTTGACGTTGGTACCCATCTGCGGCACCAGCCCAGTCGGCAGCGCTGGATCGATAGCAATGCGATTCCAGACCGGCGGCGGTGCGGTCAGAACGACATGGTCGCCTTCGAGCACCTTCCCATTGGCGAGCGTGACTCGAACGCCGCTATCGGTGACGGCGATGGAGCGAACGATCGTACGCGTCAGCACCTTCGCGGGGCCGATCGCGTCGACGAACTTGCGCGCGAGTTGCTGGTTGCCGCCCTGGCAGCGGTAGACCTCCGATTCGGTCCAGTACTTGTCGAGGCCGCCGCCCTTGACCATCGCGAGGTTGCCGAGATAGCTCTGCCACTCGGTAACCATGCCGTTGTCGGCCATCATCATCGTATTCAGGCCGGTCTTGCAGAGAGGCGACGCGCCGAGGCCGTTGATCCACGACGCCAGTGTTCGCTTGTCGAGTGCTTCGGCATTGGCCGCTTTCCATGGCTCGTCGGCGTCGACCTTGGCGGCGTCGGTGACGATCGTATTGAACGCCTTCTCCATCTCTTCCCAGAGCGCGTCGGATTCGTCCGAAGTCAGACGCTTGCCGCCGAGCACGATCGGCGCCTCCAGATCCTCTTCGCTGACGTCGAGGAACTTGAGCCCGAACTGTGTGGCGTAGCCGACCCACGCGGGATGATTCGAGCCAATCAGCTCGCCGCCGCCCTCGACGTTCTTGCCCGCCACGAGATCGGAAAAGCTGATGACGCGCCCCCCGACGCGGTTGCGTGCTTCGGCGACGGTGACGTCATACCCGGCCTTCGACAATTCGTACGCCGCGGCCAGGCCGCTGAACCCGCCGCCAATCACGACCACCCGGCCAGCCGCCGCGCGCGGCAGCGCCATGAGGCCGTCGCTCATCAGCAACGCCGCGGCAGCGCCAAGCGACCGCTGGAGCATTTCGCGCCGCGTGATGCCGTCGGGCTTGCCGTGTCTGCGGTACAGCTGCGTATACAGGTTGGGCATGTGTTTGTCTCTTCGCTGTCGGACCTGAGGCCAGAGGCCAGTTACCGGAGGCCTGGGCTCAAGAAGTCTGATTCAGAACGTCGATTCAATCGGAAGCTCGTCGTGCCCCTTGGCCCCTGGCCTCTGACCTCTGACCTCTGACCTCTGGCCCGTGACAAACCTCACTCAATCGTGAACCACTGCACCTCAACGCGGCGATTCTGATCCGAGCTCGGCCCGGACGGCTCTTCCCAGCCGCGGCCGACGGTTTCGATCCGCTTCGAGTCGATGCTGTACTTCTCGACCAGCAGCTTGCGAATTTCGCCGGCCCGGTCCTTGCTGAGTGACATCGCGCGCAGCGCCATCGAACGGACGTACGCCTCGCCGCCCTTCTTGCGGAACTCGTCGACCATCGCGTTGTCGACGTGGCCGCGCAGCAGCAGTGTCGAGCCGGGGCTCACCTGCAGCAGCTTTTTGATCGCCTCGAGGTTCTTGACGTTCTCCTGGTTCGACATGTCCAGCGTCGCGGAGTTCGCTTCGAACAGGAATCGGATGTCCTTGCTGAGGAGCGGATCGGCCTCGAGCGAGGCGCCGCCGCCGGAGCGGATCGGCGCGATCGCCACCTTCTGATCCTTGAAGATGCCGCTCTTTTCGATCGTCTGCAGCGCCGCCAGGCTGGCGAACCGGCTCGCGTCAGGCGGATCCTTGATGAGATCGCTGCCGTAGGCGAGCACCGCCGACTGGTAGATGCTCTCGAAGCTGCCGGCGGCGTCGATCGCGCCAGAGAAGAACGCGACGTTCTCCGGCAGGTTCGAGAGATGCACGTTCGCGAGCTCACCCTTGGTATCGTCGCGGCTCCACTTGAACGACCGGCCGATCACGTCGAGGTACTGGTCGGGCCGATCGCGCACCATCCGGTTACCCTCGAGCAGGCCCTGCACCAGCCCCTCGACGATCTTCGGCTGCTCCTGCGCGAAGCCGCGGTGCACGATCAGCACGTCGGCGATGATGAGCAGGTTGCGGTTGGTGACGAGCACGTGCGCCTGGCCGCCGCTGCCGTCGACGACCTCCGAGACCTTCGGCTCCCACGTGACGCACCCGGCGAGCCGGTTCTTCCCCGACTTGATCTCCTTGAGAAACAGATCGCCAGCGCCGAATCCGTCCTCTGTGTAGACGAGATTCAGCCGGTCAGGATGCGGGGTCGCGTCGAGGCTCCCCAGCGTGTTGATGGGCAGACCTGCTTCCTGCGCGAGGTAGCGGATGAAGAAGTCAACCTCGGTGAACTGCGCCGTCGCGATCGTCTTGCCTTTCAGCTGGTTGATCCGCTTGATGTCGCTCCGGACCACGATCCCGTCGGCGCCGCGCGAGAAGCCAATCTGCGCCGGCACGACGGCGTGCAGCTGCTTGCCGTAGGCGGCGAGCACGTCGACCGTCGTCACCGAGGCGGCCATCTTGCCTTCGTTGAATTCCGACCACGACTCGTCCTCGCTGATCGTCAACCGGACCTTGAACCCGTGGTTCTTGAAGAACAGCGAGTTCTCGGTCGGCTCCAGCCCGCCGTTGGCCGCGATCAGTCCGGCATATCCGGCGTATTCGCTGATCTCGATCGGGACGATGTTGTCCTTGAACTGAAAGGCGGCCGGAGGCGAGAGTCGCGGGACTTCGACCTTGACCTCCGACACTTCCGCCGAGCTTGTACCCTCGGCGGTCTCCGCCGGGCCGCCGGACGGGCTGCCCGACCGGCCGCGGATCATGTAGACGCCAAGGCCGATCAGGCCCAGGACGAGCACGATCGAGATCAGCTTGCCGAGGATCGTGAAGCGGGGCTGGCCGTTCATCGCTCTGGTCCGATCTCCTTCGTTGTCGCCGGCTGTTCGGCTGTCGGCGTTGCTTGAATGCCCTGCGAGGCGAGGAACTCCGCGAGGGCGACCTGCTCGAGCGCCTTACGCTCGTTCTCCTTCTCGGTCACAGCCTCGATGTCGACCATATCCTTGGCGAGGCGGGCCTTGCCCGCCGAGACCTCGTAGCGTTTCGCCAGCACTTCCTCGACGGTCTTCATCGTGTCGCCCAGGTCGCCGACCTTGAACGCGACGCTCGAGAGCGCCGAAGCGGCCTCGGCCTGCGCTTCCTTGATCTTGACCTGCGACAGTTGCTTTTCGAGGCGGTGCACCTTGTCCTCGAACTCTCGCTGCGCCAGCTTCGCCTGGCGAAGATTGGCCTGATAGGCCTCCTCGGTTTCCTTGAGCTCGCCGGAGTCGACAATGAGATCTGCCTTCAGCTCCTGCAGCTCGCGCGCGAGCGAGCCGGCCAGCTCCATGTTGCCCGCGCGGTGATTGGCCAGGATTCGGCGCTCGAGGTCCTGCGCCTTGACCGCCTTGCCGTTCACCTGAACTTTGAGTCGCTCGGCAACGCCAGCCATCTTGGCGAGTGCAAGATTGTAGGCCGTCATCTTGGACCGGAATTCTTGCCGAGCCGCTTCCATCAAGGCTTCCGGGTTGGCCTCTTCGATGCCGCTGATGAACAGTCCGAAGAACCCGCGAAACAGCCGTCCGATGCGAGCAAACATCGTGTGTGTCTCCTTGTGGGGGCCATTGTAGGCTGAATGGCTCAGGGCTCAAGGCTCAGGGCTCAAGCAAAACCGTTCGAGTACGCTCTCGAAGAACTTGCCTGAGCCTTGAGCCCTGAGCCTTGAGCCCGACCTACACGAATCGCCTCAGTTCATCGATTCGCTCTTCCAGCTCCTCGGGCGTCAAATCACGGAACCGCTGCGGAAGAAAGCGCACGTCCGTACACTCCTTCACCGCCACGAGGTCCATGTACTCCAGTTTCCTCGTATGCGGGTTCGGCCGCACCTCACGCAGGAGCTCCGCCAGCACGTCTTTGACGGGGCGCTTGGGCTCGGGACTTAATTCATGGGTTCGTAATGCTCTGACGAGGACACCTTCCAGCTCGTTCCCCCCGAGGCGGAGGTCATCGGCAAACGGTGGTAGATCCCCGGCGGCCAGCGGAAACTTCAGCTTTCTGGCAATCGCGAGGAGCAGCGCTTCGCGTTCGGCGGGCGTTTCCGGCGGAAAAAGGGGAATGTGCACGTCCAGTCGCCCCTGCCGTTTGAGGTCGACTTCGAGCAAGTCCGGCCGTGACGTCGCGAAGACCCAGATGATCCGGCCGCGGTTGCGGGTGTCTGACATCTCCTTGGCGAGCATGGAGTAGACGCGGCCCGACAGCCCGCTGTCGCCGTCGCCGCCTTCGCGTTTGCCGGCGGCCTGGTCAGCTTCGTCGACAAACACGACGACCTGTCCGAGCGCGCGCAGGATCGCGAAAATCTTCTCCAGATTCGACTCGGTCGCGCCGACCCAGCGATCGCGGAAGTTCTTGAAGACAACGCAGGGAATCCCGAGCTCGCCGGCCCAGCACTGGACGAGAAAGGTCTTGCCGGTGCCGATCCGCCCGCAGATCAAGTACCCCATCGGCAGCGCCCGCAGCGCTCCCTTCTTCAGCAGCTCCGTGTCTTCGCGCAACCACGCCTTGACCGGTTCCATGCCGGCGACGTGATCCATCGTGAACGGGGATTCCACGAAGTCGAGCAGCCCCTGACATTCGCGTTCGATGAGCTCCTTCTTGATCTGGCCGAGCCAGGCGGAGGTAATCCGCTTGTCGTTCCCCAGCGCCAGCGCGATCGCCGTCCGCGCGCCGACGCGGCTGAGCCCGGTCAACCGCGCCGCCAGCGTCTCGATTGGCACGTCGCACTTCGTCAAAAGATCGGGAAACTGCGTCGTCGACAGCGCGGTCAGATACGCCAGCATGTCGGTTTCGTTGGGCAGCGGGAGATGCAGCGCCGCTGCGTGGGGATTCTCGACGACGAGCGCATTGAGATCGTGCAGTCCCTCGCTGAGGAGCACGGTGACGATGTTGGATTGGACGACGGCGGGGTCGTTGGCCCAGCCGAGGACCTTGACCGTGTTGGCGGCGAACGGCCCGCCGAGCTGCAGGGCGTCCCCTCTGGGCACCACGAACTCGGCGAACTCGATGATCACGGCGATTCGCTTCGGCTTGCCGGCAGCACCGCCGGGAAGCGCCTGCAGATTGAGGGTGCGCAGGAGATAGCGATCGATGAGCTCGAGTGCTGAACCCGGCTCGCGCATGAGCGTCTGGGTTGCGGCTTCCCGCCCGAGCGCGTTCTGGAGCCAGTCGCCCCAGTCCTCACCGCCACGCGTCGCGCGCACGCCGCGGCTGCGGTCGTAGCGCAGCACGACGTCGTAGCTCGCGAACATGACCTGCTCGAGAAAGGCCGGGACCGAGAGCAACTTGCCACCGTGCGGCACGACGTCGAAGACGCTGCCGTGCAGCAGGAATTGCGCGGCCGACCCCGACCGGAAGAGGTCGCGCATTTCACCGGCCCAGGCGGGGAGGTTGTTAGAGTCGGGCATGTGTTTCCAATATTCGGGCCGTAGTCACGTCACGACCGACGTTCGCTGCACCAAAAGCCTTTCACCGCTGAGAGCGCGGAGCGCGCAGAGAGAATCATAGAAAACTCTGCGAGCTCGGCGGTCTCTCTGCGGTGAGAAGCTCTTGGCGGTGAGGACCCGTCGGCTTGGTAATCCGTGGTGGAATCGGACGCTCACTGAGTCTCCCTCGCGCGCGCGTCTGGCGCGAGCGGCGGTGGATCGGTGAGCAGATCTTCCATCGCGCCGTAGACCTGCTGCTGATCGCGTATCCACTGGCCGGTGGTACCGAGCGTCGCCGTGATCTCGTCGATGCGCTGCGAGAGGAGTTCCGGGTCGGTCGAGAGCGCGGCCTGTTCGCGGATCAACTCGACCTGCTGCTGGATTCGTTCGAGCTCGGCGTCGATGTAGGTGAGCTTTCGTTCCGCGTCGGTGCGCTGGAGAAGTCGCTGCTTGAGGATGTCGAGCTGCCCACCGAGGCTACGGCGGAGCTCCTCGGTCAGCGATGCGTCGGCTTGCTGGCGCTCGAGCGCCGAGACTCGCTTGCGCAGGTCCGCACCGTCGCCAGATTCACCGATGACTTGCTGGATGGTGCGCCTCGCCACGAGCAGGCGCAGGAACATCCAGGACAAGCGTCCAAGCCCGTCGGCTTGAGATTCGAGACCACCGGGCACGGTGGCCGGGCTCGCGCCGTGCAGCTGCAGATCGATGATCGAGCGGCAGCGCTGCGACAGGAGATCGTAGATGCGTCGATCGCCAGAATCGAGTCGACCGAGGAGGGCCTGAATGCGCTGGTTCCAATCAGCGGTGGCCTCGACGAGCGGCACGGCGGCGACGAGCCGCTGGAAGCGCTCGTTGGTCGCGAGCGCGAGCAAGTATCCGAGCTCCAGCCCGGCGCCAAGCACCCAGAAACCGGGCTCCATCATGCCAAGGAGTCCGAATGCGCCGAGGCCTATCCAGTTGGGCGCGACGAACATGCCGAGCGGTCGCGCGCTGAACGCCGCCTTGATGTAGTCGAAGAAGCCGGGCTTGGCGGCCATCGATGTCGGTATTTTATGCCAGGTTGCGCTCGCTGCTTCGCCACGCTCGCTTCCGCCTTCGCTGAAGCTACGGCGGACCCCCGAAGCCTTGGCGCAGGCGGGCCGTTCGCGTGGCTCGCTCGCTTCGCTCGCTCGCGCGTTGTTACGAGCCCTCTGCCTCCAAGGGAGGGCTCGACGCAGGACGGCCCGCCAGGCCGCGAATGAGGGTGAGCAGCATGTCGATCGCCACGGTATTGTGCCCGCCCAGCGGAACGATGATGTCCGCATATCGCTTGCTCGGCTCCACGAAGTCCAGGTGCATCGGCTTGACGGTACTCGAGTACTGATCGATCACGGACTGGACGGTGCGACCCCGTTCGGCGATGTCGCGCTGCAGCCGGCGGATGAAGCGCGTGTCGGCATCCGTGTCCACGAATACTTTGACGTCCATCAGCCGTCGCAGTTCAGCGTCAGTGAAGATGAGGATGCCCTCGACGATGATGGCGCGCCGCGGATCGGCGTTCTCGCGGACCGACTTCCGGGCAAAGCGCGCGAAGTCGTAGACCGGGAGCTCGACCGGCCGGTTGGCCCGGAGCTCGAGCAGGTCGCGGACGAGGAGGTCCGTCTCGAGTGAGTCCGGATGATCGTAGTTCAGCGCGGCGCGCTCCTCGAGCCGCAGATCGTTGCGGTCACGGTAGTACCGATCGTGCTCGAGGACGATGACTTGCTCCGGACCGAGACTGTCGACAATGTGACGGACGACGGTCGTCTTGCCAGAACCGGATCCGCCCGCCACGCCGATGACGATCGGTTCTGACTCGTCGGGCGGTGTGGCCTTCCAATCGGCGCCTGGCATGCTCACGACCTGACACTCTTTTTCACGGTTTTTCACACGGCCGGCAAGCCGCCCGCAGCGTCCGATGAGTGAGAGCTTACCAGCGACGGTGGCTCCGTGTAAGATGAGTGAACCCCAGCTACAAGTGAGTCGGTGCCCGGCGGAGCTCCGCCGGCACGAGGACGAGGAACAGTGGAGATTCTTCTCTTCGCGCTGATCCCGCTCGTCATCCCCTTCGTTCTGCCGATCGCGGCATGGGTGTCGGCGCGCAAGACGGCGCGACGGCTGGAAACGCTCATGCGCGTCGTCGAGTCGCAGGAGAAGGAGATCGACGAGCTTCGTTCGCGCGTGACCCAACTGTCGCGCGAGGCGACGCCACCTCCGTCGCCCGCCTCGCAGCCTGCGCCGGCTGCTCGGCCTGAGCCAACACGGCCCGTGGCGCCGGTCGTGGCGCCACGAGTCACGCCGCCAGCACAGGTGCCGCCCGCGGCCGACAGGCCGGTTCCGCCGCCAGCGCCATTGGCCGTTCCAGAACCGCGCGTCGCGGAGCGTCCGCTCCCCCCGGGGCCACCAGCGTCGCCGACGCCGCCACGGCCCGTCCAGAGTCCACCGGCGGGCGGTCCGGCGCCGTCCGCGATGCCAGCGCGGCCACCGTCGCCTCCACTGGTGCCTCGGCCTCCCGCTCCGCCGCCTCCTCCGCCAACTCCACCCAGCCGGCCGGCCGCGCCCGCGTTCGACTGGGAGAGTCTCATCGGCGTGAAGCTGTTCGCGGCGATCGCGGGCATCGCGCTGGTCGTGGCGGCCGTGTTCTTCCTGAAGTACTCGATCGAGGCCGGGTGGCTGCAGCCGCCGGTCCGGGTCGCGATCGGCATTCTGGTCGCAGTCTCTCTGCTCGTCGTCTGCGAGATGAAGGCGGCGCGCCGGTACCCCGCGACCGCCAACGCGATGGACGCGGCGGCGATCGCGATCCTCTTCGCGACCTTCTTCGCTGCACACGCGCTCTGGAACCTGATCCCATCGCTCGTCGCATTTGGCCTGCTCGCGATGGTCACGCTGATCGCGGTGCTGCTGTCGATCAGGCGCGAATCCCTCTTCATCGCGGTGCTGGGCCTGCTCGGCGGCTTTGCGACGCCGGCACTCCTCTCGACCGGCGAGAACCGCCCGATCCCGCTTTTCGCGTACCTGCTGCTGCTGAACGTCGGGCTCGCGCAGGTGGCCCGCGCGAAGCGATGGCCGGTGTTGACGGCCCTGACGCTCATCCTGACGACGATTTATCAGTGGGGATGGGTCCTCAAGTTCCTGGACCGCAGCAGCGTGCCGCTCGCGATGGGCGTCTTCCTCCTGTTCCCGCTGGCGGCGATTGCGGGGCTCATGTTTGCGGGCCGTGCGCGCGGCGCCGCCGCCGTGAACGGTCAGAGCTTTGAGAACACGGCGTTGGTCTCAGCGGCGATGCCGCTGCTGTTTGCCCTCTACCTCGCCGCCGTCCCCGCGTACGGGGCGCGTCCGACGCTCCTGTTCGGATTCCTGATCCTCATCGACGTCGGGCTCTTGGCGATCGCAATCGCCCGTCGTCAGGGTCTCCTCCACGCCGTCGGCGCCCTTGCCACCATGCTCGTCATGGCGACGTGGATGTCGATGTGGATTGGGACCTGGATTGTGGCCACGCATGGGGCGTCCAGTCAGGGTCTTGTCGCGGTCGGTTTCACCGCGCTCTTCTCTGTCTTCTACCTCGTCGCGCCGCTCGTTGCGGGATGGTTTGCGCGGCCCCTCACGGGCGCGGCCGCCAGGGCGCACTATGCCGGGCCGCTCCTCCTGGCCACGTTCCCGGTGCTTGCGGCGATTGAGCCCTCGTTTGTGGCGCCGTGGCCGCTCATGGGGGCGCTGCTGGCGCTCGTCGTGTTGATCGCCTGGCGAGCCGTGGCGAGTGGCAGCGGGTCGCTGTACTACATTGCGGCGTTCTTCGCCATTGCCACGCAGGCCGTATGGTCGGCCGTGCACCTGACGCTCGAGCGCCTGGATACGGCAGTGGCCGTCTACGTCGCGTTCGGCCTCGTGTCGCTCGGTGTCCCGGTCGTCGCCCGCCGGATGTCGCGTCCGCTCCAGCCGGCGTGGGGTGGTGGCGTGGTGCTGCTTCTCGGGCTGAGCCTGCTGTTCTTTCTCTCGCTCGGATTGGTGGCGCCCGCCGCGCTCTGGGCGCTGGCGCTGCTTCTCGCCATCACCAATGCCGCACTCTTTATCGAGAGCGCTGCCGGACGGCTGCCGACCCTGTCCCAGGTGGGCAGTGTCCTGTCGTGGCTCCTGATGATGACCTGGTGGTCGCAGGCCGCCGGCAGCGTCGGCGTCCTGCCATCGCTCCTCGTCGTTGTCGGGCTGACGCTCGTCACGCTCGCCGGCCACGCGTGGTCGGTGCGCACAGTGGGCGGCGAAGGCTCGGCGGCACTGGCGCCGTTCGCCCGCGGACTGTACCTCGGCCTCATCGGCCATCTCTTCCTCCTGCTGCTCGCGACCGATCGCACGTGGTCGCTGCCGCCATGGCCCGTGTTCGCGGCGCTCGCCGCGATGACGCTTGCGACGAGCGCGGCGGCGCTCTGGAGCCGCGTCGCGACCATGCACACGGCCGGTACGATCGCGGCCGCGGCCGTCGTGACGGCATGGAGCGCTGGCGCGGGATCGCCTGAGTGGGGGCTGACGGCAGTGCTGACGGCAGCCGCCGTCAGCGGGTATGCGCTCCTGTGGCAGCCGCTGGCCAGCCGTTTCCGCGGCAGTCAGCAAATCGCATGGGCGGCCGGCGCCGCGATCTTTGTCGGAGAGCTCTCGCTCATCGCTGCTGTCGACGCTGGGACGATGCCGGCCTTCCCGGTTCTGCTGGCGGCGCACGTCGTCAATCTCTGCGTGCTGCTCGCGCTCACCGCGGGACACCGGTGGCCGTTCGTTGCGGTTGGCGCCGTGGTACCCGCGTGGGTTGCGGTTCTCCAGTGGCAGGCGAGGGGCGACCTGACGATCGCCTGGCCGAGGCTTCTGGCGATGTCCGCCACACTCTATGCAGTCTTTGCCGCGTATCCGTTCGTTCTCGGCCGGCGCGTGCGCGAGAGCCGGGATCCGTACCTCGCGGCAATCCTCGCGAGCGCGATGGCCTTCTTCGGCGCCCGCGCGGCATTCGTGGCGGGCGAGCTCGACTGGATGATCGGCGCTATCCCTGTGATCGAGGGAGCGGTGCTCGCGGTCATGCTGCGCTCGCTGTTGAGCCTCGAGCCCCAAGGCCAGCGCGACCTGGGGCGCCTGGCGCTTGTCGCAGGTGCCGCGCTCGCGTTTGTCACTGTCGCGATTCCGCTCCAGCTGAAACAGCAGTGGATCACCATCGGCTGGGCGCTCGAGGGAGCGGCGCTGGCGTGGGTCTACAAGCGCATTCCCCATCGCGGGCTTTTCTACTCGGCCATCGCGCTCCTTGGCGCGGTGTTCGTCCGGCTGGCGCTCAACCCTGAGGTGCTTGTGTACGAGCCACGCGGCTCGCTGCGGATTTTCAACTGGTATCTCTACGCCTACCTCCTCTGCGCGGCAGCGATGTTCGTCGCCGGCTGGTTCCTGTCGAAGACCAACGATCGGCTTGCCGGAAGCCTGCGCGTCTCGTCGCTCCTCCCGGGCGCCGGTGTCGTCCTGTTGTTCCTGCTGCTCAATATCGAAATCGCAGACTTCTACGCCACTGGACCGACGATCATGTTCAGGTTCGGCGCCACCGTCGCGCAGGATCTGACATATACGATCGGCTGGCTGGTATTCGGCATGGGGCTACTGGCTGCCGGGATCACACTCGGCAATCGATCGGCTCGCGTAGCGGCCGTGACGCTCATCGCGGTGACGACCTTCAAATGTTTTCTTTACGATCTGAGCTCGCTCGAAGGGCTGCCGCGTGTGGTGTCGTTCGTCGGCCTGGCCATCTCGCTTGCGCTAGTGTCAGTCGCGCTGCAGAAGTTCGTCCTCAAGACGAGGACCGCGACGTGAAGCGCGCGCCGCTGCTGGCTGCGGCGATCGCGCTGTCGATCCTTCCGCTGCTCGTCCTCGCGCAACAGGCGTCGGAGGCAACCTACGAGCGTCCCGTCGTGACGGCCGGGCCTGGCCCTTACCGGTTGGCCATCGACGCCGGACTTCTCACGGCCGGCGCGCCGTTTCGAGTGCTCCAGCGGGGCGAGAGGTACATTGCGGAAGACGGTTTGACCGACCTCCGGCTCGTCAGCGAGGGCGGACGTCCGGTTCCGTACCTGCTGATCCACGCGTCGTCGCCGGAGCGCGAGTGGATCCGCGGCAATGTCCTGAGCGTCGCCCCCACAAAGAAGAGCAGCGGCTTCGAGGTCGATCTTGGAGCCGCGAATCCAGTCGATATGATTCGGGTCCAAGGGTTGCCAGCGCCGCACTTGAAGCGGCTGACGCTCGAGGGCAGCGGGGATCGCGAACGCTGGACGATGCTCGCGGCCGAGGGGACACTGTTCGATTTGCCGGACGAGCGGCTTCGGCAGAATGCGATCGGTTTTACGCCGGGGCCGTATCGATATCTCCGCGTCACGTGGAACGATGCCAACAGCGGCCGCGTGCCGAATCCGAGTGCGGTTGCGGCGCGGTGCGCTTCAATCGCGCCGCCGCCGATTGCGGCCACTCTGAACACGTCGATCGAGCGGCGTCCGAGCGAACCGGGGATGAGCCGATATCGCGTCAGGCTGCCCGGCGCCAAGCTCCCAATCGTGGCGGTCGAGCTTGAAGTGGGGCTCGGCGTCGCCAACGGGCACGTGTATCGCCGGGCAGTGGTGAGCGAGTCCCGCTTCGCGGGGTTCGAAGCCGCCCCCGTCGAGCTCGGACAGGCAATGTTGTCGCGGGTTGTCCGGGATGGGCTCACGGCCTCGGCGCTCAGGGTGCCGATTGCCGTGCCGACGGAGACCGAGCTCGAGCTGACGATCGACGATGGCGCGAACGAGCCGTTGGATTTGCGTGCAGTCTCCGTGGTCCTCGCCGAGCTGCCGTGGATCTATTTCGAAGCGCCTGCGGGTGCTGTGAAGGCTCTCTCTGGCGATCTGACGCTGTCGAAGCCTCAGTACGATCTCGAAGCCGTTCGCAGCTCCGTCGATCTTACGAAGGTGGCGGAGGCGAAGTGGGGTGACGGTGGAACGACGCGCATCAGCCGAGTGGCCAACCCCCCGCCTGGCCTTGCGCCAGGCGCGGGAGCCGTGCTCGATCCGGACGTGTTCCGTTACACCCGGTCACTCCAATTCCCTCCGCAACCCGGGGACAACGTCATTGGTCTATTCGCGCTGCCTCTCGACGCCCACGCGCTCGCGCACAGCCGTGGGCCGGGCCGTCGGTTTGCCGACGTGCGATTGCTCAACGACTCCAATCAGCAGATTCCCTACGTGCTCGAACGTCGAAACGAGCCGCTGTCCATCGATTTGCCCGTCCGGCCCGCGTCAAACGTACAGGCGCAAGAATTGAGGTCGGAGCCTGGCAGCCGTCAGCGTTCAGTCTACGTCGTTACGCTGCCGTATCCGAACCTGCCGACCTCAACGCTCGTCGTCGAGACCTCGGCGCGCGTGTTTCAGCGCACCATCCGGATTGGCATCGATCGGCCACCGGATCGGAACCGTCGCGAGCCGTACTTTGACGTGAGATCGGGCGAGACCTGGCGCCACGCTGACGAGCAAACACCGGCCCGGCCGCTGCCGCTGCGGGTGGAGACCATGCCAGAGACCGAGATTCTCATCGTAGTCGACGAGGGGGACAACGCGCCGTTGCCGCTGACGAAGGCGCGCCTGCTCCTGTCGTCGTACCGGCTCAGGTTCTTTCACGCCGGTCAATCGTTGCCGCGGCTGGCGTACGGTCGAGACGACCTGCAGCCACCGCAGTACGATCTCGCGCTGCTCGCGCCGCGCGTCATGGGCGCCATGGCAACGGAGATCAGCGCGGCACCGTCAGCGAACGCCACACCATCGTCGGCCGCGTCTTTCGGGTCCCCGAGGACATTCTGGGTCGTGCTGACCGGAGCCGTGCTCGTCCTCCTGGCGCTCATCGTGCGGTTGATTCGGGGGCAGGGGGATCAGGCGGGGAGCTGAGGTTCAGGGTTCAGGGTTCAGGGTTCAGGAAGAGCCTGCAGATATCAGTCGAGCGCCTAAGAACTGAAAGCTTTTTCGATCTCTGGTCCGTGAACCCTGAACCTTGAACCCTGAACCCTGAACCTGTTCGCTACTTCTGCAGTTTCACCGCCACCAGACGGACCTGCTCCATGACTCGCAGCAGATTGCCGCTCCAGATCTTAGCGATCTGATCCTCCGTGTAACCGCGACGGACGAGCTCGAGCGTGACGTTGAACGTTTCGCTCGCGTCGCTCCAGCCGTCGATCCCGCCACCGCCATCGAAGTCCGACGAGATGCCGACGTGGTCGATGCCAATCTTCCTGGAGATGTAGTCAATGTGATCGACGAAGTCCTTGACGTTCGCGCGCGGCGGCGGTGGGAACTGCTTGTCAATCTCGGCCAGCCGCTGTTCGGCTTCGACCCGCTTGTCGTCGGGAAGCTGCGCGAGCGCGCCGCTGCGTCCTCGGCCTCGGCCCGCGCCTCCACCAACAGCCCCGGCGCCGGCTGCTGCGCCCCGACCACGGCCTCCGCGTCCGCCACGTCCGAGGCTCCCGGCCGGCAGGCCGAAGTCGGCTTCGAGCTTTGACAGGGCCGCCTGCCGCTCGGCGGTGGGCGGTGGCGGCGTCTTGACGTAGCTCGCGAACGCCACTGTCTGGACGACCCCGCCGTTTTTCTTGATTGCGAGCAACTGCTCATCGTCGAGATCGCGACTGTGGTCGCAGAGCGCGCGGGCGGCCGAGTGCGACGCGATCACCGGCGCCTTCGAGAGGGCAATCGCCTGCAGGTTGGCCTGCTTGGAGGGATGCGAGAGGTCGACCATGACGCCGACCCGGTTCAGTTCGGCGATGACCTGCTTGCCGAGATCGCTCAGGCCGTTGTGCAGCCACTCGCCGGTCGCCTCGCCGGTATTCGAGTCAGCGAGCTGACTATGACCGTTGTGCGCGAGCGAAAGATACCGCGCGCCGCGCGCATGGAACTCCTGGACGCGCTTGATGGCGGTGGAGGCGTCCCCGAGGGGATAGCCGTTTTCCACGCCGATGAGCGCGACCTTCTTGCCGGTCTTGCTGATCCGCCGGACGTCGGCGGCGGTGAGCGCCAGCTCGATCTTGTCGGGCGCGATCTTCTCGGTGAGACGATGGATCGCGTCAAATTTCGCGATTGCCTGCTGGTAAGCGCTGTCGTAGCCCTCGGTGGTGAGCGGACCCTGCCCGACGTAGACGATGAAGAACGACGCGTCGAGACCGCCGGCAGTCATCTTCGGCAGGTTGACCTGATTGCCGAGATCCTGCGTGTAGTTGCGCTCCGGCGTGAAGTCGGCGACGTTGATGTCGTCGTGCGTGTCGAGGGCGATGACCCGGTCGTGAATCGCGCGCGCCTTCTTGACGAGGGCATCGTCAGGGGGCGTCGAGGTTTGTGCAGTTGGGGCGGCCAGCGCCGCGGCGAAGGCGAGCGCCGCCGCGCCGCCCGAAACGTAGGGGCGTGTCATCCAGATCCTCCGCCGAGGATCATAGCCTGAGTGCGCCGCTGGAAGCCGCGTCATGGCTGGCTTCACGACCCACGCTACAACACGATGCGCACGATGACACGATGTTCACGATGACTCATCAGGCGTTCTTCGTGTTCATCGGGTCATCGTGTTCATCGTGAATGGCGCCGTCGGCGCGTGCATGTTGACTTTGGTGTTGAGAGGTTTCTATTCCCCTCTGAGCGCGACAGTCGGATCGATCGACGCGGCGCGTCGTGCCGGTAGATACCCGGCGGTGAGCGCCGCGGCCACGAGGATCACGGCGAGCGCCGCGGTGATGCGGCCGTCGCTCGACGCCACGCCGAGCAGCCCCGCTTCGATGAGCCGCCCCAGGAGGAGCGAGAGTGCGACGCCGATCGCGACGCCGATGGCGCTCAGGGTGCCGGTCTGTCCGACCGTCAGGCGCAGCACGTCTCGCCGCGTGGCGCCGAGCGCCATCCGCACGCCGATCTCGTGCGTGCGCTGCGTCACCATCGACGCCATGACGCCGTAGACGCCGATCACCGCCAGCAGCAGCGCCAGGCCACCGAAGGCAAACATGATGGCGCCAACGTAATGCAGGCCGAGCGTTCGCTCGAGGAGGGTCGTGCGCATCGGCTGCAGCTCGAACACGGGCTGGGCGGGATCGACGGCGCGCACCGCGGCGCGTGCTTCGGCGGCAACGGTGGCTGGGTCGCGAGACGTGCGCACCAGGAGGGCCATGCCGCTCGTCGGCGCCTGCGGGAACGGACGATACAGGGTGGGCGTGTTGCGCCGATCGAACCAGCCGTGAATGTGGTCGCCGCAGACGCCGACGACCGTCATCCACGGGTCCGTGCCCGTGCGCATCCGCTTGCCGATCGGATCCGCGTTCGGCCAGTGGCGGCGGACGAAGGCTTCGTTGACGATGACGACTGGCTGCGTGTCGGCGCGGTCGGCGTCGGTGAAGCCGCGGCCCTTGCGAATCGGCATCTGCAGCGCCGCGAACAGTTGCGGCGTCGCCGTCCGGAAGTCGGCGGACGGCGGATTCGAGGCATCGGGGTTTGGGACGCCGTCAATCTCGATCGATCGTCCCGAGTTGTTGTTCCCGGCAGGCATGACGTTGACGGCGGCGGCCGTCTCGACGCCGGGAATGGTGCTCAGTCGCGCAGCGGCGTCGTGGGCGAACCTGGTGCGCGCGTCCGCGTCCGGATAGCGGGCGTCGGAAAGGCGGAGCCGCATGGTCAGGAGACCCTCTGGGTTGAATCCCTGCGGCCCGTTGAGGAAGCGATCGACGGTCAGGACGCTCAGTGCGGCGGCGACGAGGAGAGGCAGCGCCAGCGCCATCTCGCCGATGACGAGCCCACGCCGCAGCCGCAGGCGCGCGCCGCCGGCGGTGGCGCTGCGGCCGCCTTCCTTGAGCGTCTCCGCCAGCCGCGGGCGCGTCGCCTGAATGGCCGGGATCAAGCCGAAGACGATTGCCGCTACTACCGCCAGCGCACACGTGAACACGACGAGCCGGACGTCCACGTCCATGTTGTGCCAGCCGGCGACAAACCGCGCAATCTTGGCCGGCATGTAGCCAACGATCAACTTCAGGCTCAGCCACGCGACTGCAAGAGCGCCGGGAACGGCGGCCAGCGCGAGGATCGCGCTTTCGATGAGTAGCTCACGCACGATGCGTGCGCGGCTGGCGCCGATCGCCAGCCGGACGGCCATCTCGCGCTGCCGTTCGGCGCCGCGCGCGAGCAGCAGGCTCGCGACGTTCGCACACGCGATGAGGAGCACGAAGGCCGCCGAGGCCTGCCACATCGAGAGGATCGGCTTGAGCCCAAGATCCATCATGCCGTCCGCGATCGTGTACACGCGCATCTGCCGGCCCTTGTTCGTCTCCTGGTATTCGCGCGACAGGCGTTCCCCCACGGTCGCCATCTGCGCCTGCGCCTCCTCGAGCGTCCGTCCCGGTGCGAGCCGGCCGATGAGGGTCAGGTACTGGGATCTGCGGTTCGCCGCAGTCTCGGCCGTGAACGACAGCGGCGCCCAGAGCTGCGTCCCCATCGGGAATTCGAAGCCCGGCGGCGCGATGCCGACGACTTCGTGCGGCGTGCCGTCGACCTCGATCGAGCGGCCGACAATCGACGCGTCGGACGCGAAGCGGCGCTGCCATAAGCCGTGTCCGAGCACGACGCGGCGATGTTGTCCGCGCGTTTCCTCCTCGGGCAGGAAGTTGCGTCCCGCGATCGGCTGGACGCCGAGCACGGGGAAGAAATCTGCCGACACGAAAAAGCCCTGCACGTTCTCGGGTTCGTCCTGGCCGACCAGGTTGGCGTTCCAGAACTCCCACGCCGCGAGCCGCTCGAAGGCGTCGGGCTGCTGCCGCTTCATGTCGAGGAAGTCGGCGGGCGACACCGACTCCTGAAGATAGATGTCCTCCGCGCGGCTGTACGAGAGCATCGTGATGCGATCGGCGTCGGGCATCGTGAACGGGCGCAGCACGAGCGCGTCGATCATCTCGAAGACGGCGGCGTTGGCGCCGATGCCGAGCGCCAGCGTGACGACAACGATCGCGCTCATCGCCGGCCGTTTGCGGATGCTGCGGAGCGCGTATCGTGTTTCGAGGTTGAGCGTTCGCATGAGGGAATCTCCGGGTGACGGTGTGGGAAGGGACGGCACGGCCCCGCGTGACGATGGAACGGCGCCGTGCGCTCGCCGCGCCGCGCCTCGCGCGCCCAGCCGCACCGCCTGCAGCCAGTACCACGCATCGGCACTCACGCGCGAGCGGCCGCGGCGTGCCGCGTGCTCCTCGTGCAGGTCGCCGAGGATCGACTCGGTCCACTCGGTGCGGCCGAGCGCGGCAGCGAGGAGTCGCGTGGCGAGGCGTGGTGGCGTCATGACTCGAGCCTGCCTTCGAGCCCCTGCCAGAGCCGCATCAGGTTGCGGCGCGAGGACCGGATTGCGGCCAGACCCGCCGCCGTCACCGTAAAGTACCGCCGCGACCGGCCGCCGCGCTCGGGCAACGGATCACTCATTCGCGATCGCAGGCATCGCTTGGTTTCCAATCGCTCGAGGGCGGTGTAGAGGGCGCCGCGCGCGACGGCGCGCCCCGTCCGTTCCTCGATCTCCTCGCGGATCGGGATGGCGTAGGCATCCTCGCCAACCCGCAGGATTGCCAGCAGCACGATGTGTTCGAACTCGCCCAGGTTCATCTGGCCTGCATTGTAGGCCAAATACGTATTTCAGGTTCAAGAGGTTCAAAGGGTTCAGGAGGTTCAAGGTTCAGGGTTCACGGTTCAGGGTTCTTGGTTCAGGGTTCTGGTTCAGGGTTCGTAGCGGGGGATACTTCTGAGCGGAGGGGCACTCTCATGCTTCGGGTGACCGGTTGGATTTTGACGGCAACGGCGCTCATCACGGCGCTCGGTGGCGGCCAGGACGCGACTCGGCGTGATCTGGACGCGATGGCTGATACGGAGCGGGAGTTTGCGAAGACCGCGACGGTCAAAGGATGGCGCGACGCGTTCCTCGAATTCTTTGCCGACGATGCGATTGCGCTAGGCAGGGAAGTGACGAAGGCCAAAGATGGGCTTCGAAAGCAGCCATCGGTGCCGTTCACGGAATTCGAGCTCGTCTGGGAGCCGCGAACCGGCGATGTCGCTGCCAGTGGAGACCTCGGCTGGCTGACCGGCCCCAGCACCTCCATCAATCATGCGCAGGGCAAGAAGCCTGGCTACGGCTGCTATCTGTCGATTTGGCGGAAACAGCCGGATGGCCAGTGGCGAGTGTTCATAGACGTCGGTGCGAGCGCTCCAACGCCCGTTCCGTTCGCGCCCGGCTTTACACAGATCGCGTTTGGCGCGCGATACGCCGGCAAGGACGGCAAGGAGGCTGCGGGCAGGAGCCTCGCCGAAGCGGATCGCGAGTTCAATGCACGGATCGCCGAGGAAGGATCTGCGCGAGCGTTCGGCAACCGCGTGACGACGTCCTCACGGCTGCACAGACCTGGATTCATCCCCATCGTCGGCACCGACGCGATCGCGGGGTGGCTCACCGAGCACACTGCGGCAGCCACGGCCAAGGAGGGCGCCGCTGAAACCTCGCTCGCGGGGGACTTTGGCTACACCTACGGCACGTTCGAAATCACAGCCCCTGCGGCGTCGGCTGGCGCCTACCTCCGACTCTGGAGCCGCGATGCCGCCGGGCGGTGGTGGCTCATGGTGGATGTCGCCCAGCCGTTCAGGCCGTAAACGTCCACACGGCAACGGTTGGCAGTAAGAAACGGATAGTCCTCGGGTTTACCGATCAGGCCCGCACGAACTGACACGGACGTATTCAGCGGAAGGGAGCGGGCGATCCGTTTCGTCTGGAAGGACCCTCCGGCGGAGGAAACGAAGTGAGCGCGCATTGACAGAGGAGCGCGCAACTTTAGTTGCGCGTCCTTGCCGCACCTCAGTTCATCCTCAATGACCGCATCGGATCGACGCGCGCGGCGCGGCGCGCCGGAAGCCAATTGGCGGCGCCGGCGAGGACGAACAGCACTAACGTCGCGCCGGCCAGAATCGCCGGATCGTTAGGTGATACGCCGAAGAGCAGATCGGCGAGCAATCGGACGACGGCGAACGAGGCCGCAAGACCGATCGCAATGCCGGCCGCAACGGTGACGAGGCCCTTCCGCATTACCGCACGGACAATATCGGCGGTGCGCGCGCCGAGGGCGACACGAATGCCGATCTCGCGCGTCCGCTGCGAGACCAGATATGACGTCACCCCGTAAGAGCCGCCGAGCGCGAGGACGAGCGCCATGGCCGCAAAAATGCCGAGCAGCCACGAGTAGGTCGCCCGCTGCGCCATCGAACGCCGCAGCGCGTCCTCCATCGTTCGCACGCGGTACATCGGGAGCTCCGGGTCGAGCTCCCGAAGCGAGGCGCGGGCCGTGGCGGCAAACGCGGCCGGGTCCGCCGCGGTCCGGATCGCGACGGTCATCGTGTTGAACCTGCCGATGGTCAGCGGGAAGTAGATTCCAGGACGCATCGGTCGTTCGAGCCCGTAGTGCTTGACGTCGCCGGCAACGCCGACGACCGTAATCCACGGCGCCTTCGCGTTGCCGGCATTCTTGAAACGCTTGCCGACCGGGTCGTCGCCGCCCGGCCAGAAGGTCTTCGCGAACGTTTCGTTGACGACGGCGACATGGCCGTCGCCGACGAGATCCTGATCCTCCAGGAACCGGCCTTTCAGCAGGCGGAGTCCCATCGCCTTGAAGTAGCCCGGCGATGCGGGACGTTGCAGGACCACGGGATTGCTTTCCCCCGCTTTGAGCGGAGGGCGGCTTTCGGGGGCAAAAAAGTTCCCCCAGTGGCAGCCGAGTGGCGGACAACTCACGAGGCCGACGGCGTCGACGCCGGGAAGGGTCGCGAAGCGCGTCGTCAACCGATCCCAGAACGCATTGACCTTCTTGCCGCCAACCGTATCGTCGGTGCCCCCGTAGCTGGCCTCCGGCAATGCGACCATGAACGTGAGGACCTGATCCGGCCGGAAGCCGGCATCCACGTCCTTCACACGCTCGTAGGCACGGAAGAGGAGGCCGCTCGCGACGAGCAGCAAGGCAGCCATCGCAAACTCGGCGGCCACAAGCCACGACAGCGTGCGACGCCCGCCCGGTCCAGCGGTTGTGCCCGTGCCGGCCTCGTGCATCGCGCCCTTGAGATTGCCGCGGATCGCGTGCAGCGCCGGCGCCCAGCCGAAAAGGACGGTCGTCGCGGCGGTCACGACGAGGGCGAAGGCGCCGACGCGCAGGTCGAAATCGAAGTTGGCCCAGGACGGAATCTGATCGCCGGCGCTCGTAATCAGGATGCGAAGGGCCCAGTGGCCGAGCGCCAGGCCGGCCGCGCCACCGAGCGCGGCGAGGGCGACGTTCTCGACGAACAGTTGGCGCGCCAGGCGCGTTCGGCTGGCGCCGACCGCGAGCCGGATGCCCATCTCCCGGCGCCGGGCAAGGGCCCGCGCGAGCATGACGCTGGCGACGTTGGCGCAGGCCACGACGAGGAGAATGGCGACGGCGCCAAGGAGCGTCCTCGCCTGGGTGCGAAAGTCGCGGGCGAGATCCTCGCGCAGCGGGCGGGCGTATGGCGATACCGTGTGATCCTTGTCGCGCGCGTCCCAAATAGGTTGGTGCGCGCGCAGGAGGTCCTTCTCCCCGTCCTCCACCTGGACGCCGGCCTTCAACCGACCGATCGCGGATGCGAAGTAGCTCTCATACTGCTGGGCCGGATCCCCGGCCATGGGCACCCACAACCGGATGTTACCGGGAAACCGGATGGCCGCCGGCATCACTCCCACAATCGTGTGAGCCACGCCGTTCAGCTTGAGCGTGCGGCCGAGTATATCGGGGGCCGCCTGAAACCGTTCACGCCACACGCCCTCGTTGATGACGACGACCCGTTCGGCCTTGGGGCGATCTTCTTCCGGCGTGAACGTGCGTCCCAAAGCCGGCCGGACACCGAGAACGGCGGCAAAGTCGTGGGTGACCCGGGCGCCCTCGATCCGTTCGGCGCCCGCGCCGTCGGACAGATTGAAGCTCTCCTCGTCGTAGAGCGCGATATGCTCGAAGAGCTTCGCCGCCTGCCGCCACTGCACGAAGTCCGGGAAGTTCACGCCGACGACCTCGAGGTTCCATCGGGGCGCCGTCTCGTTGATGTAGACCAGGCGTTCAGGTTCCGGGAACGGGAAGGGCCGGAGGAAGAGGCCGTTGACCAGGCCGAAGACGACCACGTTGGCGGCAATTGCCAGCGTCAGCATCGACACGACGAGGCCGGTCGACAGCTTCTGTCGCGCGAGCGACCGAACCGTGTACTTCAGATCGGTTCCCAACATGAGCTCATGCCTTTCTCGGATTGCCGGCCGTTTGACTGGTCGGCGTCTGAAGGGTTGCGCAGCTGAGGCACCCAACAGATCCCACATGGCGGCACACCAGACGCGCGCCGTGGCCGCCCGTCCCCGCGCGCTCGCGTCGTGAAGCGCGTCGAGGAACAGGTCTTCCATTTCGGTGCCGTGCGCGGCGCGTAGTGCCCGGGGCCCGAGGCGCAGGAGCCGTCGGTACCAGCGCCGGGCCGGGGGCATGTCGTTGTTCGCCACGTCGCCGGCGCTCAAAACGTCTCTCCAGCCCGAGTTTTCACCCGGGCACGCGCAACGCGGACCAGACCGGCGAGCCGGTCGGTTTCGGCAGCGGCCGCCGCGCGCCCGGCGCGTGTGATCCGGTAGTAGCGCTTGCGTTCGCTCTCGTCCGGCGGCCGCCGCCGCGAGTCGGTCAGCTCTTCGATCCAGCCCCGATCGTTGAGATCTTCGAGCGCGCCGTAGAGCATGGCCGGCCACAGCCGGAGTTGCCCCTCGCTCAGCGAGAGTACCTCGCGGGCGATCGCCAGGCCGTGGCGGTCGGCCGAGGCGAGCGACAGCAGGATGTAGTACCAGGAGAGCTTGAGCGAGGTGCCGGCCATGGGCGGCATTGTATCGATCGATATAACACCAATCAATATCAATGTCGAATCCGGGCCAGCCAGTGTCGGTGGCGGGTCGCCTGGCGCATAATGTCGCGGATCCTGCTTAAGGCTGTCTGCGGTCACGGGCACTGACGGGAGGCGCATGTTGACGTTCACGACGTTTGCGACGATCGCCCGGGATGTCCGTGGCGCTCTTCGATACGCGACGCGACGGCCCCTCTCCACAGCGGCGGTCGTCGGTACGTTGACCCTTGGGATTTCCGCAACGACGGTCGCCTACGGACTCGCGACCGCCGTTCTCTGGAGGCCCCTGCCGTTTCGCGATGCGGATCGGCTCGTCTTTGTCTGGGAGGCCTCGGAGCGCGACGGTCGTCGCGAGGTGTTTCGCGTCACGAGCGGGCGTTTTGCCGAGTGGCGCCAGCAGTCACGCGCCTTCGCGTCGATGGCCCTCTTCGGCGCCGCCGGGTTCTCGCTGGAAGGCGCCGATGGCGTGAGCTCGGTGCGCGGCGGCCGAGTCTCGGCGGCGTTCTTCGAGACGCTCGGCGTGGCGCCGGTTCTTGGGCGCTCGTTCACAACCGCTGATGAGATCCCTGGACAGCATCAGGTGCTGGTGCTGTCGCATGCGTTCTGGCAGCAACGCCTTGGCGGCCGCGCCGACGTGCTCGGCCAGTCGGTTCGACTGAGCGGCCTGGTGTACACGGTTATTGGCGTCATGCCGCCAGTTGTGTTTCCGGGTTGGCCGTCCAATCCCGCTTCGGTGTCGATCGACGCGTCGCTGCGAGAATGCTGGGTTCCGATCGCCCGCACTCCGGCGCTCGATACGAACACGAGGAGTCACGTGTTCGGCGTCGTGGCCCGGCTGGCTCCTGGCATCTCGATGCAGCACGCGACCGACGAGCTGATGAGGATTGCCACTCAGGCCGCTGCCGATCCGCACGGCGGCGCCGTGACGCCCATCAGGGAGCAGTTCGTTCGCGACGCGCGATTGCCGTTGCTGGCGCTGACTGGTGCTGCGGTCGCCTTCCTGCTGGTTGCCTGCGCCAATCTCGCCGCGCTGCAGATTTCGGCGTTTGAAAGTCGCCGTGCCGAAATGGCCGTCCGGGCGGCGCTTGGCGCCACTGCGGGGCGGCTTGCCGGCCAGCTGGCCGTCGAGGCTATGATCCTGGCGCTCGTCGCCGGCGCGACTGGCATGCTCGTCGCGGACTATGTCCTTGCGGCACTGCCCGAACGGCTTCCACCGAACCTGCCGTTTCTCACCTCAGCCGTCCTCGATTTCCGCGTCGCGATCGTCGCAACGCTGATCGCGATCGGTTCGGGCGTGCTGATTGCGGCGTGGCCAGTGGGGCACTTGCTTCGATCAGACCCAACCCCACGCGGAGTCGCGCCAGGCGCTCGAGGCTCGGTGTTTCGCGTGCTCGTCGCCGGCCAGGTGGCGGTTTCGATCACCCTGGTCGCGTCAGCCGCGCTCTTGATGCAATCTCTCTGGTCCGTACGGTCCACCGATCCCGGGTTCGTTCTCGACGGCGTCGTGATTGCCGACATCGGCCTGCCGGCCGCTCGCGATACGCCAGCGAAGATCGCCGCGTTCGAGACCGCGGTTCGACGATCGTTCGAGAATCGAGCGGAGGTTCGCGCCGCGGCACTCGCATACGACCATCCGCTCGAGGCGAACTGGATCGACGCTGTGCGGCTCGATGGCGCCGACGCCGGCGTCGACAGCGAGATCCGCAGCCAGGCGCAGCTGCGCATCGTGAGCGCCAACTACTTCGACGCGCTCGACGTAGAAATCCTGTCCGGTCGCACATTCA
Source organism: uncultured Acidobacteriota bacterium (assembly GCA_963773005.1). Classification (GTDB taxonomy): domain Bacteria; phylum Acidobacteriota; class Vicinamibacteria; order Vicinamibacterales; family 2-12-FULL-66-21; genus DATBJJ01. Next base: position 39,219 of record CAVYZR010000001.1, on the reverse strand, counting down.
ATGACGAGGATGGTCTCGGCCGGCCGGGCGTCGCCGTGGTCAACGAGGCCTTCGTGCGCGAGCATGGCGCGACCGTTGTGGGACGTCGCCTGCGGAGCGCGGCCCCGCAGGGGACCTGGGGCCTCACCGCCCCTGGAGAGTTCGAGATTGTCGGCGTGGTCGAGAACGAGCGGTTCCGAGGCCTCGAGTCGCCTAGCGAGGCCGCTGTTTACCTCAGCACGCGACAGTTCCCCCAGACGGGCTTCACGCTGTTGCTCCGCATGAAACAGACACTGAACACGGCGAGTGAGATTCGCGCCGTCGCGCGGGATCTGCGCGCAGGCGTTCGGGCCGTCGAACCAGCCGCGACTGTCAGCTCGGCGCGGACCTTGACCGACCTACTCGACGATCAGCTCGTCGCCCGCAGCGTCACGGCCAACGTGATCAGCGGTTTCTCTGGTGCGGCGCTGGCGCTCGCGGCACTCGGAGTGTACGGCGTGCTCTCGCTGCTCGTCGCCAGCCGGACCCGGGAGATTGGCATACGGCTCGCGCTGGGCGCCTCACCAGCCCGCATCGCCGGCCGAATCGTCCGTGAAAGCCTCAGGAATGCGGCGCCGGGACTTGCGCTGGGAGTTGCGCTGGCGTTTGTCGCGGGTCGACTCCTCGAAGGGGTTCTGGTCGGTGTGACGGCCGGCGATCCGGTCACGCTGGCCGTGGTTGCGGTAACGATGCTCGGCACGGCCGTGCTCGCGGCGCTGATTCCCGCCGTGCGCGCCGCGCGTGTCGATCCAGCCGTCGCGCTGCGCAGCCAGTGAGTAAGTCAACGGACCTGCTGCGGTGAGGACGTTTCTTCAGATCGTCTCTGCCATAGGCATCATCGTCGGCCTGTTGGCGGTGGTGGCGACGTTGTGGTTTGGTTTCTGCTGGACGGTGCTGCTCCTGCTACGTTTTGTACCGGTGATCGGCAGGCGGCATCGGCACACACGGTGGGATGAGCTGACGAAACGATCGGGCCGGGGTCGTGACGTCGGGAACGTCGATCTGGAACGTGGACCATAGAATAGCGGCGATGGGTGTGATCGTCCGAGCCGTGACGTCCGGCGACGAACTGGCGCTGTATGAGCTCGCACGCCTGTTCCCGACTCCGACACCGTGCACGCCGGACGTGTTTCGCGTGATCCTGCACTCGAAGCTGGCCGATTCCCGCTCGGCCATATTCGTCGCCGAGTTGGACACCCGGCTGCGCCGGATCGACGGTGCGAACGGCAGTTTGGTGGGGTACGTGTCGGGGTCTACTCGCGATGCGTTCTATGCCGCTGGGGCGACGGCCTGGGTGGATGAAATCCTGGTGCTCCCGGACGCGCGCGGCGCAGGCCTTGGTGGCAGACTCATGAACGCGTTCGAGGCGTGGGCGGCGAGCCAGCAGTGCACCCACGTCGCGCTCGCGACGAGAAACGCAGGACCTTTCTACGAGCGCCTGGGCTACGCCTCCAGAGCTGAATATTTCAAGAAATATCTGGAGTAGATATGTCGGACAGGCGGCCGGCGGTTCGCAACCGAGCGCCGGGGAAGCCCCCACGAATATCTGGTATCGTTACTGATCGACGCGTCGCGTCATCCCTGCGCGCGCTCTCTTCCGAATTCATACTAAGGAGCACTACGTGAGTCGCTATCAGCCTGGAGCGGTTGCCCGCGCAGGAACTGCGCTGTCGTTCGGGCTCGTCGGAGTCGCCCTGTTTCATGTCGCGACGAGCGCCCAGGATCGCCTGAAGACGATGCCGGGGTACACGCAGTATCAGAAGGCCAGCGCGCAGCTGAACGGCGCCGTGCGTTCGGGCGCCGTCAGCGGAACCTGGAGTGCCGACAGCGCCAGTGTCGAATACGCGCTCGATGGCAAACGGTATCGCTTCGACGTTGCCACGCGCAGTGCAACCGAGCTTGGTGCCGCGCCGGACACGTCCGGCCGCGGCGGGCGCGGCGGTGGACGCGGTGGCACAGGCATCGAACGCGGCCGGCAGGCCGCCGCGGCCGATGCCCCCGACGGCAAGCTGAAAGCGTTTCATCGCGATCGCAATTTGTGGGTGAGCGACGCCAATGGGGCCAACGAGTCTGCGATCACGATTGACGGCAACGACAAAGACCGCATCAAATACGGTACGGCGAGCTGGGTCTACGGCGAAGAGCTCAGCCAGACGAGCGCCATCTGGTGGTCGCCAGACAGCCGCAAGGTCGCGTACTACCGCTTCGACGAAAAACAGGTCGTCGACTACAACCTTCAGCTCGATCAAACCAAGATTCAGAGCATCAACGACGTCGAAGCCTACCCGAAGGCCGGTGCCGCCAACCCCATCGTCGATCTCTTCGTTTACGACGTCGCCACGAAGAAGAGCACGAGGGTCGACGTTCGCAGCGGCAAGCCCTTCGACAACGACGTCGTCGGGCACTACGTCTATCGCGTCTCGTGGTCGCCTGACGGGCGTGAGCTGCTCTTCAATCGCACGAACCGCCGCCAGAACGTGCTCGAGCTGATTGCGGCCAACCCCGACTCGGGCGCAGCCCGCGTCATCATCCACGAAGAGTGGCCGACGGGCTGGATCGACAACCGGCCGGTGATGCAGTTTCTCAAGCAACCGGGCGACGGCCGGCGATTCATCTGGGAGTCGGAGCGTAACGGCTTTGCTAATCTTTACCTCTATGACCTCAACGGATCGCTCATCACACCGCTGACGAACCACACGTCGTTCGAGGTCACCGGCCTCGTCAAGGTCGACGAGTCGGCAGAGGTCGTGTTCTACACTGCACGCGATGGCGACAACCGCCTGAAGTTGCAGCTGCACCGGGTCGGTCTCGATGGGAAGGGCGATGTCCGCCTGACGGATCCGTCGTTCCATCACACTGTGGGCTCCTGCGTGGCCGCCGCGCCGGCCGGAGGCGGGGGGCGTGGGACCTTTGGCGGGGCCGCGAGCTGCGGCATTTCGCCTGACAACAAGTACTTCCTCGACACCTATCAAACGCACGACGTCCCGCCCGCGACCCGGATCGTCGACGGGTCGGGACAGCTCGTCGCCGAGATCGCCAAGAGCGACTTGGCGAAGTTCAACGAGCTTGGTCTGAAGAAAGCCGAGATGTTCACCTACCAGGCTGCCGATGGCAAAACGGTGCTGCGAGGGCTGATTCAATTTCCGTCGAACTTCGATCCGGCCAGGAAGTACCCGGTGCTCGTGCCCGTCTACGGCGGTCCCGCGTCGGCCAGCAACACGGCCCGCGAGACGTTCGTCACCCCGAGCGCTGTGGCGGAGTACGGGTTTCTCATCGTCAACCTCGATTCACGCGCGGCGCCGGGTATGGGCAAACGGACGCTCGATTCGATTTATCTCAAGCTCGGGCAGGTCGAGATCGATGACATGGCCGAAGGGGTGAAGGCGCTCGGAAACCGCCCGTACGTCGACCGGGCGCGCATCGGCATCTATGGCACGTCCTATGGCGGCTACTCCTCAGTCCTGTCGATCCTGCGTTACCCCGACGTGTATGCGGCGGCGTCGGCCTCGTCGCCGGTCACGGCCTGGAACCACTACGACTCGATTTACACCGAGCGCTATATGTGGATACCGCAGGAGAACAAGGCCGGCTATGAAGCGGGAAGCGCGATGACGTATGCGAGCCAGCTGAAAGGCCGCCTGATGCTCTACTACGGGACTGCTGACAACAACGTGCATCCCTCGAATATGATGCAGCTCATCGCGGCGCTGCAGCAGTCGGGGAAGAGCTTCGAGGTGCAGGTGGGCCCGGACCGCGGCCACAGCGGCATCAACAACGATCGAATGATGGAGTTCTTCATCGAAAACCTGATCATCAAGCCGCCGTCCCAGACGACCCCTTCGCAGTAGCCGCCGCGCCAGAGTTTGCGCCGCTCAGAACGCCGAGGACGATGCTCGGCGCCTTTAGCGGAGAGTGGCTCTTGGCCCGGGCAGTCGTGAGAGAATTTTCAGTTCCCGCATGCTGAAGACTCGCATCGTCGTCATCATTCTGCTCGTGATCGGCTTCGTGGGTTTCCACCTGGTCGAGCGATCCTGGCACGGCGGGGAAGTGCCGTCGTTTCTCGAGGAGCTCCTGTTCATCGGCGGGCTGGTGTTCGGGGTCTCGCTGCTCGTCGCGGGCGTGTTCCGGCTTCGATTGATCCAGCGGGTCAACCAGGTGAGTTCACGCGCGCTCGAAATCCTCCACGCCGACAACCGCACGGCCCGGCTCGAAGAGGGCAGCGCCGGCAGCGATCTGGCCGAGCTCAGCGCCGCCGTCAACCGGCTGCTCGACGCCGCTGACGCGTCCCAGCAGGAGCTTCGCAACAGCGAGCGGCGGCTGGCCGATCAGAGTCAGGCGCTGACGGAGCTGACCTCGCGGCAGACGGGCGTCAGCGTGACGGTCAGCGATCGGCTGCGGATCATTCTCGAGACCTGCGCGCGCACCCTCGAGGTGGCTCGCGTGAGCACATGGCGATTCGAGGACAACGGCTCGACGCTGCGGTGCGACGATCTCTTTCAGAGCAACACCGGCCAGCACACGTCGGGCGAGCGGTTGTACGAACACGACGTGCCGGCCTATTTCAGTGCCATCGGTCACGACCGGGTCGTTGCCGCCGCCGATGCGCACGCCGATCCTCGAACCTGCGAGTTCAGCACGTCGTACCTGACGCCCAATGGCATCGGGGCGATGCTCGACGTACCGCTGCGTCAGGAAGACCGCGGCCTCGGCGTGATGTGCATCGAGCACGTCGGCGGGCCACGAACGTGGAAGTTCGACGAGCAGAATTTTGCCTTATCGCTGGCCAATCTCGTTGTCGTAGCGCTCGGCGATGCCGATCGGCGCCAGGCCGTGCAGAATCTGGCGGAAAGCGAAGCGCGCGCGCGCCTGATGCTCGATTCGGCGCACGACTGCTTCATCGGGATGGATTCCGACGGCCGGATCGTGTCGTGGAACGCGCAGGCGGGCACAACCTTCGGATGGTCGCGGGACGAGGTCATCGGGCGGCAACTCTCCGATACGATCATCCCTGTCGGGTTCCGCTCGGCCCATATCGATGGCCTGAAGCGATTTCACCTCACAGGCGAAGCGCCGATCGTCAACCGGCGACTCGAATTGCGCGGCTTGCACCGCGACGGCCACGAGTTTCCGGTCGAGATTACCGTGACCACGCCGGTCCGCGCCGGCCGCGGCTACTTCTTCGGTGCGTTCGTGCGCGACATCTCCGAACGACTGCATCACGAAGACGAGCTGCGCAAGGCCAAGGAGTCCGCGGAAGCCGCGACCCGCGCCAAGAGCGAATTCCTCGCGAACATGAGCCATGAGCTCAGGACGCCGCTCAACGGGGTCATTGGTTACGCCCAACTCCTGCAGCGCGACCGGACGCTCGGGCCGAACCAGCGCGACGCGCTCGATGCGATCAGCGCCTGCGGTTCTCATCTCCTCGATCTCATCAACGACGTGCTCGACCTCTCGAAGATCGAGGCCGGTCGCATGGACATCGAGGCGGCGCCGTGCGATGTTCGCCAGGTCGCCGTCGATCTCCGCTACGTCATCGAGGAGCGGGCGCAGCGCAAGGGTCTGCACTTTGTGACCGAGGTCGATCCCGGTCTGCCCGCCCGCGTCACGCTCGACGGCCGCCACCTGCGGCAGGTCCTGCTCAACCTGCTCGGGAACGCCGTCAAATTCACTTCGCAGGGCCAGGTGCAGCTGGTCATCGGCCCAGGTACAACCGGCCGTCTCCGGTTCGACGTCGTCGATACCGGCATCGGGATTGAAGCCGAAAACCTGAGCGCGGTCTTTCAGGCGTTTCGGCAGACGCGTTCGGGCGCCGAGCTTGGCGGCACTGGCCTTGGCCTGACCATCAGCCACCGTTTGGTGCGCGGCATGGGTGGCGAGCTGAAGGTGGAGAGCACACCGGGGAAAGGCAGCCGTTTCTATTTCGAGCTGCCGCTCGTCGAATCCGAGGAGGTGGTGATTGCGGTACCCGTCGACGATGGCGAGGCGCTCTCTTCGGACGCGCGCCTCGCGCCGGGCGAAGTGCTGACGGCGCTCGTCGCCGACGACAGTTCGGTGAACCGGCGGATCCTCGCCAGCCTGCTCGAGAGCGCCGGCGTGCGCGTGATCACCGCGGCTGGCGGGCTCGAGGCCGTCGAGCTCGGCCGCACCCACCGGCCCGATGTCGTCCTCATGGATCTGCGCATGGCCGACCTGAACGGATTCGAGGCAACGCGACAGCTCAGTGCCGACGAGGCCACGGCGGCAATTCCAGTTATTGCCGTGTCAGCCAGCGCGTGGGACGAAGTCCGGGAAGCCGCGCGCGAAGCTGGCTGCGTCGATTTTCTTCCAAAGCCGGTCAGGGCCGACGTGCTCTTCGCCAAGCTGCAGCGCTACACCGGCAGCAGGTTCGTCAGCCCATCGGGGGAGAAGGACGCGGCGATTCCGCCGCTCGGAGACGATGTCAGCGTTCGCGGACTTGCCGCGAGGATTCGCGAGGCGGCCGCCATCGGCAGCGTGGCCGACCTCGATGCGATTGCCGAGCAACTGTCGTCGGAAGGGGAGTCACCCGGCACCCTGGGGCGCCGCATCGCGACGTTGACCGCCGCGTTCGACTATGATGCCCTGCTCCGGCTTGCCGCGTCGCTCGAGCAACAGCCATGAGACAACCGCGATGTCCAGCGTGACGCCACTTCCGCCCGCAGGGCCGGCAGACGCCGCCGTCGGCGCGACCATTCTGGTGGTCGACGACAGCCCGGTGAATCTCCGGCTCGTCGTCCGCACCCTCGAAGGCCGGGGCTACCGTCTGCTCGCCGCGAAGAATGGCCGGGCCGCGCTCGACATCGCGCGCCGCGTGCACCCCGACCTGATCCTGCTCGACGTGATGATGCCCGAACTCGACGGCTTCGAGGTCTGTCGGGCGCTCAAAAGCGATCCCTCCACGCGTGAGGCGATCGTCGTGTTCCTGTCGGCGCTGGGAGAAGTCACCGACAAGGTCACCGGCCTCGAGCTCGGGGCGTCGGACTACATCACCAAGCCGATTCAACCCGAGGAAGTCATCGCGCGCGTCGCCAACCACGTCGCGCGCCAGCAACTGGAGCGCGAGGTCCGTCGCAGCCGGGATCGGCTGGAACGGGAACTCGCGAGCGCCGGCGCGATGCAGCGCCGCATCCTTCCTGCCGCGCTGCCGTCCGGGATGGGCGCGACCTTTGCCGCCTACTACCGGACCAGCTTGTACGCCGGCGGCGACTACTACGACGTCTTCCCGCTCCCCGACGGCCAGTTTGGCGTCATCGTCGCCGACGTGTCCGGTCACGGCGCGCCCTCGGCCATCGTGATGGCGATGATTCGCGCCGCGGTCCACGCGTTTCCCGGGTTCGCCTGTGACCCGGCCGAGATGCTGCGCTATCTCAATCGGCATTTCGAGTTCCTGTGGGAATCGCCGATGTTTGCGACCGCGCTGTCGGCGCTGATCGATCCGCGGGATCGCAGCGTGACGATCGCGTGCGCCGGTCACCCGCCGCCGCTGCTGCTGCGTGGCCGGCAGGTAACCGTCCTGCCAGTCGATGCGACGATGCCAGTGCTGATGATGGATTTGCCGAAGGTGCCCGATGTGAGGCACGCGCTGCAGGGCGGCGACCGGCTCTTGTTCTACACCGATGGCGTGACCGAGCGGTCGAATCCCGGCGACGACATGTACGATCTCCCACGTCTCGTCGCCGCGTTCGAGCGCACGGCTGAACGCACACCGGCCGATCAGGTGCTCGCCCTCGTCGAAGATCTCGACACGTTTGCCGCCGAGCGCGAGCCAGACGACGACCAGACGCTGTTGCTGATTGCGATAGAGGAGCAGGGGACGGTGTGAAGTCAGACTTCACACCGTCGTCTATTTCACTGTCCCGGCGTTCGCGACCGTGATCCTGACATCGCGGACCGCGCCGGCGGCGCCGGGGGCACCGGGGTCGCGGCCATTGATGGTCCACGTCACTGCGCCGGCGTCGCCAAAGCGAAGGGCGATGGCGCGCTCGGCGGCGAGGCTTTCGCGCTCGCCGGGCTGGAGGACGCGGTAGATCGCGCGTCGCCCGTCCACTGTCGCCGAGACCCAGCACGGACGGTTCATCGTCAGAACGATCGATATCGCCGCAGACGTCGCCGCTGGAGCTGGGACCGCGTCGGTTGGCTGCGCTGTCGGCTGAGGCGTGACGTCAGGCGCGCGAGCTGGCGCCGGCGCGGCCGGCGCGCTGCCGGTTGTGCCGACGGTGCCGGGCTCGACGTGGCTTTCGCCGCGCCGTCCGAGCACTACTGCGGCTGTGACAACGACCAGCAGTATCGCCAGGGAAGTCGCCATGCCCAGCCAGCGAGAGGGCGGCTGCCATGACGGGTCTGGTATTTCCCGTGTGACGAGGAGCGGACCGGTCGGGGCTTCAGCCGGGAACTGCGCAAAAAACTCGCGAACCACCCGGTCGTGATCCAGATCGAGCTCGTCTGCGTAAGTTCTAACGAACCCCCGGGCAAAAGGTTGTGGCGGGAGACCCGATCGATCGTTGCGTTCAATGGCAGACAGCGTTCGTGCGGGCACACGTGTGCGCTCGGCCAACGCACCGACAGAAAGTCCCTTGGCTTCGCGAGCGGCTCGAAGTTCTGTGCCGATGTCCATGATCGTTCCTTGCTGGCATCTCGTACTTTGAGCATAGCACCAGTCGTGGTCGGTCGCGCGGCGGAGTCTGAGGGTCCGTGCTCAAGCCGGACGCTACTGCTGAAAGTCAGACCGACGACGGACTTTTACGGCGGTGGGTGGATCGGGCCGGCGGCGGAGCTGGGGCTACGATAGAGCCAGACCAATGAACGAAACCGCGCCAGGGGTGACCGAAGTGGCTGCAGCCGCGGACACCGACGCGACACTGCCAGTTGCCGAGCTGCCAGCCTCCACGGCGGAGCTTGGCGATCGTCAACTCGACCCTCGGTACATTCCCTTTCAGCGCGTGGTTGGCTGGATCGTGACCGCGTCGACGGCTGCGTGCATGCTCGCGGTTGTCGCCGTCTACTGGCTGGCTGCTGATTTGTCAGCGTGGGCTGGGGTGCTGCTCCTTCTCGGATGGGTCATGTTCACAATTGGCACCGGCTGGTTGTCCTACGTCTGGCCGCCCATTCACTACCGGCACACCTCCTACAGGCTCGACGACGAAGGCATTGAAATTTGCAGTGGCGTCTGGTGGCGCGAGATTGTGAGTGTCCCGCGCTCCCGCGTGCAGCACATCGATGTGTCGCAGGGCCCCATGGAGCGCTCGTACGGGCTCGGCCGCCTCGTGCTCTATACCGCCGGGACCGACTACTCGCGCGTCGAGCTTCCAGGGCTGAACTACGACGTCGCGTTCTCGCTCAGGCTCCGCCTGCTCCCCCGAAATACCGACGATGCCGTCTGAACGCCGGCTCCATCCGCTCTCGTTTCTCTTCGACATCGCCGGCCACGTCCGGCAGCTCGTCGTCCCTGGTCTCGTGGTTCTCGTCGGCGCTGGATCGGCCGGGCTCGATTGGCAAGTCTGGCTGGTGCTGCTCATCATTCCCTACACGATCATCGCGATTGTCCGGTCGTTCACATTCCGCTATCGATTCGATCCTGGCGAGCTGGTGATCACGACCGGGTTGATTTTTCGCAACGAGCGTCACGTGCCGTACGGACGGATCCAGAACATCGATGCCGTCCAGAACCTCCTGCACCGCCTGCTGCGAGTCGTCGAGGTGCGGGTCGAGACCGGCGCCGGTGATGAACCAGAAGCAAGGCTGCGCGTCCTGCCGCTCGCGGCGCTCGAGGAGATGCGAGAGCGCGTCTTCGTCGGGCGGATCGCACCGGCGGAGGGCTCGTCGGCGACCGCGGCGGCAGTACCGTTCGCGCCGCCGGCTCGCCGGTTGCTGCTGACGCTTGGTCCGCGCGAGCTGCTGCTCGCCGGGTTGGTCGAGAGCCGCGGGCTCATCATCGTTGGCGCGGCCTTCGGACTCCTGTGGGAAGTCGGGCTGTTCGACCCGACGATCAACTTCGTGTTTGGCGAGAACGTGTCGGGCCGTGGTGTCATCCGGCATGTGCTCCGCGCGCTCGGCGGCCGCGGCGCTCCATCCTTCGGCTGGCTCGCCATCCTCGCGCTCGCGTTTGCCGCCTTCGTCTTCGCGATCCGCGTTCTGTCGATGTGCTGGTCGGTCATCCGGTTGTGGGGGTTTCGCCTGGACCGCGCCGGTGACGATCTGCGCGCCGAGTTCGGGTTCTTCACGCGAGTGATGGCGACGATTCCCATCCGCCGCGTTCAAACGGTCACGATCCGCGAGAGCCCGCTCCATTGGTTGTTCAGGACAGCGTCGGTTCGCGTGGAGTCGGCAGGCAGCGATGGGGGAGCGGCTGGCGCGACACGCGAGTCGCTCGCGCCGATCGTCAAGCGTGCCGATCTGACGAATCTGCTCGCCGAGGTGCTGCCCGGCGTGGACATCGAGGGCGTGGCGTGGTTCCCTGTCGACCCCCGCGGTTTCCGGCGCGCGCTGAAGTCGTCGCTCGTGTTCGCCGCTTTTCTCACCGCTCCATTCATCGTGATGCTGCAGTGGTGGACCGTCGCCTGGATGGCTCTGCTGTTCGTGTGGGCATGGAGCCATGCGCGGCTGTATGTCCGGCACCTCGGATGGGCGGCTGGCGAGGGGGCGGTGTTCTTCCGCAGCGGCTGGCTGTGGCGCGAACTGACCGTCGCCCGCTTCAACAAGATGCAGGCCGTGTCGCTCCGCGAATCCCCTTTCGATCGGAGAGCGCGGATGGCAAGCATCCGTGTGGACACGGCTGGCGCGGGGAACACGTCCCATCGCGTGAATATTCCGTACCTGGCCCGGCGCACCGCCGACGAGCTCTATCACCAGCTCTCCGGGGAAGCGGCCCGCACGGCGTTCCGCTGGTGAACGCGGATCTATTAACGGGACGCGGATCACGCGGATCACGCGGATCACACGAATCACGTGGATTTTCCAACACCACGGGACGCGGATTACGCATTTGAGTGACGAAAAATCTCGGCTTAAACGCGGGGGAACGGAGCCGAGTCCGGTGGGAGACGCACGGTGCGCACAAGCTAGTGTCCCGGATCAGAAATACGTTGCCAAATTTTTCGGAGCGCGGCGCCCCGAGGGCAAGGCGCGACGACCGCGAATATTCGGCATATTCAAGGAAGGAGCAACGCCGCCATCGGGGATGCCCCGCCCGAAAAATGGTGACGTATTTCTGATTCGGGACACTAGCTCGCCGCAGACGCGACTGCTTGCACCGCGCGTAGCGCGGTTGGGGTGATCCGAGGGGCAGGGATCACAAGCACCACTGGAGTCTTGGGTGCTTGTGATCCCCGTCCCTCGCATCACCCCACGCCGGCCTGCGGCTGCCTGCGGCCGGCGTGCAAGCAGTGCAGCGTGAGGGTTGTTTGCATCTCGCGAAGGATCAGTGTGTTCTGTGTTATCCGTGGGAGATCCGCGTGATCCGCGTCCCGTGAGTGCACGCTCCGCGTTCCGGCGTCCGTGGCTATACTTGTGGCGAATGTGAGCAGCGGTTGACGGAGTGCAAAGATGCTGGTACGAGGAAACTTCTCGAAGGGCTTGATCGTGGTCCCGCTCGCGGTCGTCATCGCCGCGTCGGCTTCCGTGATCCCTGGTGCGGCCCGCCAGGCAGCGGCGCCGAAGCAGGGCCTCCAGGTTCCGATCGAGTACTTCAAGCTGAAAAACGGGCTCAAGGTCGTCCTGTCGCGCGACACGACGACGCCGACGGCGGTCGTGGCCGTGTACTACCACATCGGCTTCCGCAACGAGCCGAAGGACAAGACCGGCTTCTCGCATCTCTTCGAGCACATGATGTTCCAGGGCTCGCAGAACCTCGGGAAGATGGAGTTCATCCGGCTGGTGGAATCAAACGGCGGCCTGGTGAACGGGTCCACGAGATTCGACTTCACGAACTACTTCCAGGTCGTCCCGTCGCACGTGCTCGAAACGATTCTCTGGGCCGAAGCCGATCGGATGCGGGGCCTCAACATCGACGCCGACAACCTCAAGAACCAGCAGGAAGTGGTCAAGAACGAGGTCAAGGTCAACGTCGTCAATCAGCCCTATGGCGGTTTCCCGTTGATCGACCTGCCGATGGCGGCGAACCAGAATTGGTACAACGCCCACAATTTCTACGGTGACCTCGCGCACCTCGATGCCGCGACTCTCGATGACGTGCGGTCGTTTTTCCGGACGTTCTACGTGCCGAACAACGCCGTCCTGGTCGTGACCGGCGACTTTGCCGCGGATTCAGCCAAGGCATGGATCGAGAAGTACTTCGCCGACATCCCGGCGGGCAAGCTGCCGCCGCCGGCCGACCTTCGTGAACCGCGGCAGGACAAAGAAAAGCGCACCGGTCGAACCGATCCGCTCGCCAACCGCCCGGCGCTTGGCATCGCCTATCACCTGCCGGACCGGTTTACGCCCGAATGGTTTGCCTTCGGGCTGATCGACCGCGCGCTCGCGCAGGGCAGCGACTCGCTGCTCTTCGACGCGGTCGTGCGCAAGGCTGGCCTGACCGGCGGCGTCGATGCAGGGATCAACTGGGGGCTCGGCAATATGTTCGACTACAGCGGCCCGATGCTGTGGATCGCGCAGTTTTTTCACGACACAACGACGCCGTCAGACAAGTTGCTGGCGGCCATTGACACCGTCATCGAACAAGTCAGAAGAAACGGGCTCGATCCGGCGACGCTCGAGCGCGCTCGCGTCAAGATGCGGTCGGGACTCTATGCCGAGACCGAGCAGTTCGTTGGTTTCGGCCGCGCCAACCTGCTGGCATCGTTCGCGCTCTTCGACGACGACCCCTCTCGAATCAATCAGCTCGAAGAGGGGTTCGCCAAGGTCACGCCGGCGCTCATCCAGAAAACGGCAAGTGAGTATCTGCGGCCCAGCAATCGCACCGTCTACGTGATCACGCCGGGGAAGACCGGCGCGGCGCCGGGGAGCCGATCCCAGAAGGACGCGGCGAAAGGGCACGCGCGATGACGAACAAAGGTCTGATCCCACGATCGGTGTGGCGCAGCGTTTTCGTGGCGCTGATCCTCGCGGCAACCGTCGCGGCCGGCGCCGAGCAGAAACAGGCGCCGCCGGCGCCGGGCCCAGCCAAGGACTTCGTCATTCCCAGCCCGAAGCGATTCACGCTGTCAAACGGTCTTCCAGTCACCATGGTGCCCTTCGGCCTCGTACCCAAGGTCACGATCCGGCTCGTCGTCGAAGCCGGCAACGTCTACGAAGCCAAGGATCAAGTGTGGTTGGCCGACCTCACGGGCAACATGCTGCGCGAGGGCACGACGGCGCTGACCGGCGAGGCGCTGGCGCGCGAGTTTGCCGCGATGGGCGGGCAACTCGGCGTCGGTGTCGGGCCGGACATGGCGACGATCTCGACTGACGTGCTGTCGGAAAACGGCGCCAAGGCGGTCGAGCTCATTGCCGACGTCGCCGAGCGCCCTCGGCTGCCGGAGTCGGAGCTCGCGCGAGTCAAGGCGAACATGGCGCGGGACCTGGCCATCCAGAAGGGCACACCTCAATCGGTTGCGTCCGAGAAGTTTGCGGAGTTGATATACGGCGACCATCCGTACGGCCGGATGTTCCCGACCGAGGCGATGCTCTCGGGCTACACGCTCGAGCAGGTTCGCGCCTTCCACAAGCGTTATTTCACCGCTGGCCGCGCCCGGATCTACATCGCCGGCGTATTTGACGCGGCGGCACTGGAGGCCAGCGTCCGGAAGGCATTCGACGCCTGGCCGCGCGGCGAGACGATCGCGTCGCCGGCGAAACCGCCCGCCCGATCCGGCGGCTTCGCGCTGCTCGATCGCGCGGGCGCGCCGCAGTCGACGGTCATGGTCGGGCTCAAAGTCGCCGATCCGTCTCACGCCGACTGGGTCGCACTCGAAGTGACGGATTCGCTGCTCGGCGGATCGTTTGCGTCACGGATCACGGCGAACATCCGCGAGCAGAAGGGCTACACATATTCGCCATTCAGCACGCTCAGCTCGCACCCGGGCGATGCGCAGTGGGTCGAGACGGCCGACGTCACCACCAACGTAACCGGTCCGTCGCTCAAGGAGATCTTTTTCGAGATCGACCGGTTGCGGACAGAGGCGCCACAAGTCGCCGAGCTGCAGGGTATCAAGAACAATCTGGCCGGCGTCTTCGTCGTGCAGAATGCCTCGCGCGGCGGTGTCCTCAGCCAGATTGCCTTTGTGGACCGGCACGGACTCGGCGACCAGTATCTGGCGACCTACGTGAAGCGCGTGATGGCGGTCACGCCCGACGAGGTGCGACGGATTGCGAATCAATACCTGACGCCGGACAAGATGACGCTCGTGGTCGTTGGGGATACGAAGACGGTGCAGGAACAAGTAGCCCCATGGAGTAAACGATGAGGAGCAGGCGATGATCGGTTGGCGCGCCGGGATGTGCCGCCTGGCAATCCTGGCCGCCCCACTCGTCGCGTTGACGGCGTCGCTTCCAGCCGAACAGGCCAGCGAGGTCAGTCCTCAGCTCCTCAGCGAGCTGCGCTGGCGGAACGTCGGCCCCCACCGTGCGAGCCGGACCCGCGCGGCGGCCGGCCACGCGAGCCATCCGTACACCTTCTATATGGCGGCGGTGAACGGCGGCGTCTGGAAGACGACTGACGCCGGCCGCGTCTGGAAGCCGATCTTCGACGACCAACCGACTGGTTCCATCGGCACGATCGCCATCGCTCCCTCCGACGCCAGCACGATTTACGTGGGCAGCGGCGAAGGCCTTCACCGTCCGGATCTCTCGACGGGCGATGGCGTCTACAAGTCGACCGACGCCGGCAGGACGTGGACGCACCTCGGCCTGCGCGACGCGCAGCAGATTCCCGCCATCGTCGTCGATCCAAGAACCCCCAACCGGCTCTTTGTGGCCGCGCTCGGCCATCCCTACGGTCCTAACGAAGAGCGCGGCATTTATCGCTCGACTGATGGCGGCAAGACCTTCGAAAAAGTGCTCTCGAAGGACGAGAACACTGGCGGCAACGACGTCGACATCGATCCGTCGAACCCCGAGACCGTGTACGCCACGATGTGGGAGGAACGTCAGGGCCCGTGGGAGAACTCGGTGTGGGCCGGCACCAACGGCGGCGTGTTCAAGTCGGTCGATGGCGGCACGACCTGGAAGCCGCTCACGACTGGACTGCCCGTCGTCGTCCAGGCGAACCTCGCGATTTCGCCGGCAAATCCCAGACGGTTGTACGCAGCCGTGGCCGGCTACGACAAGCCCGGTGCGTCGAGCGATCGCGGCGCGGTCGGCCTGTATCGCAGCGATGATGCCGGCGAGACGTGGGCGCGTGTCACGACCGATCCGCGGCCGGCTGGCCGAATCGGTGGCGGCGACCTGCCGATGCCGATCGCGCATCCGACGAATCCCGACATCCTGATCATGGCGAGCACGGTATCGTGGAAGTCGACTGACGGCGGCAAAACCTGGGCGGCGTTCAAGGGCGCTCCAGGTGGGGAGGACTATCAGAACGGCTGGATCAACCCGGACAACCCCGACATCATCCTGCTCGCTGCCGATCAGGGAGCGGTCGTGACGCTCAACGGCGGAGAGACCTGGAGTTCCTGGTACAACCAGCCGACCGGGCAGTTCTATCACGTCTCGGCGGACAACGCGTTTCCGTATCGCATCTGCAGCGGGCAGCAGGAGAACGGCTCGGTCTGCGTGTCGAGTCGCGGTAACTACGGCGCGATTTCCGACCGCGACTGGCTTCCGGTCAACGTCGACGAGTACGGCTTCGTTGCGCCCGATCCGCTCGATCCTGACATCGTCTACGGTGGTCGGACGGTGACCCGCTTCGATCGAAAAACCGGACAGGTGTCGGTTGTCGGTCCGCTCGGCGGCCGGGGTGGTATCGGCGGCGTGGCGGGCAACTTCCGTCAGGTGCGCACGATGCCGGTGATCTTCTCGGAAGTCGACAAACGCGCCCTGTTCTTCGCCAACAACCATCTTTGGAAGACGGTCGATGGCGGGACGCATTGGAAGCAGATCAGCCCGGACCTGACGCGAAAGACGTGGACCGTGCCGACGAGCGTCGGCAAGTACTCCGGCGACGCTTCGGCGCAGCCTGCCGAACGCGGCGTCATCTACACCGTCGCACCGTCCTATCAGGACATCAACCGCATCTGGGTCGGAACTGACGACGGATTGATTCACGTGACGGCCGACAGTGGGGCCACCTGGAAGGCTGTGACGCCGCCGGGCGTCGGTCCGTGGGCCAAAGTGTCGGTCATAGATGCCGGCCGCTTCGCTCCGCTCACGGCGTACGCCGCGGTCAACACGCTTCGCCTCGATGATCTCCGTCCGCACATCTTTCGCACCCACGACGGCGGCAAGACGTGGACCGAGATCGTCAACGGCATCCCGAATGGCGAGACCGTCAACGCGGTTCGCGAAGATCCCAGGCGGAAGGGATTGCTCTTTGCTGGCACCGAGCGCGCGATCTACGTGTCGTTTGACGATGGCGCCAACTGGCAGTCACTCAGGCTGAACATGGCGGTATCGTCCGTGCGCGACCTGATTGTCAAAGATGACGATCTGCTTGCGGCCACGCACGGGCGAGGATTCTGGATTCTCGACGACATCACGCCGTTGCGCCAGATCGACGCCGCGTCCGCGAGTCAGGACGTGATCCTTTTCAGGCCGACGACCGCGTGGCGCGTGCGCTGGAATACGAGCGTCGATATGCCTTGGCCCAAGGAAGAGCCGACGGGCCCCAATCCGCCTGAGGGCGCCACCGTCAATTACTACCTGAAGTCGGCCTCGGTCGGACCGATCACCCTGGAGATCCTGCAGGAGGACGGCCGTCTGATCCGGCGCTACTCGAGTGCCGATCAGATCGCTTCGATTCCGGAACCGCCGGCGGCGCCGGCGCCGGTCTACTGGTATCGCCCACCGCAGAGGCTCGCGACGGCGTCGGGGATGCACCGGTTCGTATGGGACGTGCGCTACCAGCCGCTCACGGGGTTGGTTCCCGGTGAAGGCGCTCTGGGCGCCGTGCCGACCCAACTTCCCATTCAGGCGATTCCGTACAACACCGTTCCGGCACCGACGACCCCATGGGTCAACCCTGGGACCTACACCGTCAAGTTGACGGTCGACGGCAAGAGCTACACGCAGCCGATCGTCGTCAAGCAGGATCCACGCGTGAAGACACCGCCACTTGCGATGCAGCAGGTCTATACACTGACCAGGGCGATGTATTACGGCGCTGCCGATGCGCGGATCGCGGCAGCGAAGCTGGGCCTCGTGCGAGAGCAGATCGCCAAGCTGCAGTCGCAGGGCGCCGTTGCCGATTCGCTCGACGCGTTCGCACGGAAGGCCGCGGCGCTCGAAGGGACACCTCCCGCCGGAGGCGGTGGCCGTGGCGGCCCGGGCGGCGGCCGTGGCGGCCCTGCGCCTGCGGCGCCAGCCGACACATTGTGGGCGTTGAGTACGTCGCTCGGCGCGCTGATGAATTCCATGCAGGCTGCCGACGTGGCCCCGACGGCGAACACACTGGCTGCGGTCACGGCCGCGCAGCAGAATGCCGCGCGGGTAATGGCGCGCTGGACCGCACTCCGAACGGTGGACCTGCCCGCGCTGAACACGCAACTCAAGCGTGCCGGGATTGCCGCACTGACGATAGACTGAATTGGTTCAGCGTTCATGGTTCAAGGTTCAGGGTTCGGAGGTTCATGGTTCAACTGAACCCTCAACTCTGAACCCTCAACTCTGAACCATGAACCTTGAACCTTGAACGCTGAACCCTGAACCCTGAACCTTGAACCGTGAAATTCAACGTCCTGAACCGCAAGATTCACTATTGGGCGAGCGCAATTGTTGCGATCCCGCTCCTGGTGATGATCTGCAGCGGCTTGCTGCTGCAGGCCAAGAAACAGTCAGCGTGGGTGCAGCCGGCTGAGCGACGCGGGACGGGGAAAGCGCCTGAGTTGTCGTTCGACGATGTGCTCGAGCGCGTCAAGGAAGTTCCCGAGATGCACGTGCGGAGTTGGGACGACGTCAATCGAATGGACGTGCGGCCCGGGCGCGGCATGGTGAAGGTCTGGTTGCACAACGGCTACGAGGTTCAGGTCGATCTGGGGACGGGACAGATTCTGCAGGTCGCGTATCGGCGGTCGGATCTGATCGAGTCGATTCACGACGGTTCGTTTTTCGCAGGCGATTGGACTAAGCTCGGCTTGTTCCTGCCGACCGGCGTCACGCTGCTGCTGTTGTGGTGCGGCGGCGTCTGGATGTTCTGGGTGCCGTTCTGGGCGAAACGCAAGCGCGCGATCGCTCAGAAGCTGGCGAAACCCAGTGGCGGACGCGCTGCGGCCGCATCCTGAGGTCTTGCCATGCATGTCCTTCTCTGGGTCGTTCAGATTCTTCTCGCGTGCGCGTTCGGCATGGCCGGCTTCATGAAATCGACCCAGCCGGTCGACGCGCTCGTGCAGAATGGCATTCAGTGGGCGTCGCAGGTGCCGCTTGCGATGGTCCGCTTCATCGGCCTTTCCGAGTTCATCGGGGCGATCGGCCTGATTCTCCCCGCCGCAACCAAAATCAAGCCTTCGCTGACCCCGCTCGCGGCACTTGGACTGCTGACGATCATGATCCTCGCGATGGCGTTCCATCTCTCGCGTGGCGAGGTACAGGCGACGCCCATCAACATCGTGCTGGGTGGCCTGGCGGCGTTCGTGGCGTGGGGACGGACGAAGAAAGTGCCGATCGCGTAGCAGCCAGCTTCCAGCTTCCAGCTCCCGGCTTCCAGCTCTAGGATTCGGCCCATCATCTGCCGCTAGCCAGTCGACGGATAACAAACCCTAGCTGATTGTCAAAGCTGGAAGCTGGAGGCTGGAAGCTGGAGGCTGGCTACTACCCCATCACCACTCTCACCTGGTGCACCGCGCCATCGTCGACAATCGGCACGTCGCGACCGGTCGCGTCGACGCCATCGATTTCAAGCCGCGCGACGCCGCGATTCACCCCGCTCGGGTTCTCGACGACGATCCGGTATTCCGTTCGCCCGGCCTTGAAGACCATCTCGTAGCGCGGCCAGGTTTTCGGGATGCAGGGGTCGATGTGCAGCGCGCCGCCACGGCGCGTCAATCCCAGGATCGACTCGATCCCGACGCGATACATCCAACCGGACGACCCCGTATACCAGGTCCATCCACCGCGCCCGGCATGAGGCGGCTGCGAGTAGAGGTCCGCGGCGACGACGTACGGCTCAGCGCGATATTTCCGAATCTCGGCGGCGTCGCGCGTGTGCGTCAGCGGGTTCAGCATCGAGAAGAGCTCGGTCGCCCGATCGCCGTCGCCCAGCTGCGCGAATGCCAGGACCGTCCAGAGGGCGGCGTGCGTATATTGCCCGCCGTTCTCGCGGACGCCTGGGACATAGCCCTGGATATATCCGGGGCTGGGGGTCATCTTGTCGAATGGCGGCGTCAGCAGCAGGATCATGCGATCGGCGGTTCGTACCAGCTGCTGCTCGACTGACTCCATCGCCTGTCGCGCACGCGCGCGATCGGCCCCGCCGGCGAGGACGGACCATGACTGCGCGATCGCGTCGATGCGGCACTCGGCGTTCTCCTTCGAGCCGAGCGGCGTGCCGTCATCGAAGTAGGCGCGGCGGTACCAGTCGCCGTCCCAGGCGTCCTCGAGCGCGGCCTCGAGCGCCGTCGCATGGCGGCGGTAGGTATCGGCGCGATCGCTCTCGCCGCGAGCACTGGCCAGGTCCGCGAACGGCCGCAGGATCGAGAGCAGAAACCAGCCGAGCCAGACACTTTCCCCCTTGCCGTCGGCGCCGACGAGGTTCATGCCATCGTTCCAGTCGCCGGTTCCCATGAGCGGCAGTCCATGGGCCCCGTTTGAGAGGTTGAGGGCAATCGCGCGGACGCAGTGCTCGTAGAGTGTCGCCCGCTCGCTCGACGTCGTCGGCCGTTCGTAGGCCTCGTGCTCGTCGGGACCGAGCGGGCGGCCCTCGAGGAAGGGAACGCTCTCGTCGAGGACGCCCGTATCCGCGGTGGCCGTCATGTATTGCAGCGTTGCGTAGACCAGCCACAGCCGGTCGTCGGAGAACTTCGTTCGCACGCCCTGGCCGCCCGGTTCGTGCCACCAGTGCTGGACGTCGCCTTCGACGAACTGGCGCGACGCGGCATGGAGGATGTGATTGCGCGCGAGGTGCGGCGCGGCGAGAAGAAAGGCGAGCACGTCCTGCAGCTGATCGCGAAAGCCGAAGGCGCCGCTCGACTGGTAGAAGGCGGAGCGGCCCCAGATGCGGCACGCGAGTGTCTGGTAGAGGAGCCAGTGGTTGAGGATCAGGTCCATCGAGCGGTCAGGCGTGCTGACCTGGACCGAGCCAAGCAGCGACCGCCAGAAGGTCTGTACATCGTCGAAGGCAGCGGTAATCCCCTGAGGCGCGCGGCAGCGGCGCACCAGGGAGGACACGCTCGCGTCGTCGGCCGCCTCGCCGAGGAGTCCGATGACGGTCAGTTCCTGGGATGGTTCGAGGGTCAGACGAACCTGCACCGCGCCGCACGGGTCCATTCCCGCGCCGGTCCGGTCCGACAACGCGCCGCGATTGAGCGCGGCCGGGGCGCTCAGTGAACCATTGCGGCCGATGAATTCGGTCCGGTCGCCGGTCACCGTCCGGCGGTCGCCGCCGAACAGGTCCAGGAACGCCACGCGATCAGCAAACGCCTCCCGAAACGCGTTGCACGCGATCAACGCGCCCGTCGTCGGCTCGCGGCGCGTGACGATGTGAAGGGCGGTGCGGTCGCGGTTCTCGCCGAGGACCCATTCCGCGTAGATTGTCACCGCCAGCTGCCGACGGCGGCTGGACGTATTGCGCAGCGCGATCTGGAAGACCTTGACCGGCTCGGCGGCGGCGACGTAGACGCGGAGTCGAGACTCGATCCCATCGCGCACGTGCTCGTAGACGCTGTAGCCCTGCCCGTGGCGGACGGTGTACGGCTGTCCGCCTCCGGCTGGCAGAGGCGTCGCCGACCACACGCGGCCGCTCTCGTCGTCGCGAAAGTAGATCGCCTCGCCCTGAGGATCGATCACGGGATCGTTGCGCCAGGGCGTGAGCCGGTTGTCGTGGCTGTTCTCCGACCAGGTGAAGCCGGTACCGAGGTCTGATCCGGCAAACCCGAACGTCGGGTGCGCGACAACGTTCACCCATGGGGACGGCGGAATCTGGCCCGCGCCCGGGTGGACTCGGATGACGTACTCACGGCCGGCGTCGGCGAAGCCGCCAAGGCCATTGAACGCCTCGAGCCTCGGGCACGGGCGTGGGCAGCCTGACGGCCGGAGGTTCGGACTTCTGGGTCCGCGCCGGGCTAGGTTCGGGCAGGCGCGAGTAGCTGGCTGCCGGACGCACGAGCTGCTGATTCAGATCGCCCTCAGCGCCGTCCATCACCGCGCGCGCCGCCGCGCGAAGCAGCAGTTGATCCTCGGCCGGCATCAGGTCGGCGCGGCGAAGGAACACGCCGCCGGGGCGATCGATCCACGCCTGTTCCGGACCACTCTCGACCATCTGCTGCGCCGAGTCCTGGAGATCCATCCGGTAGGTCGTCCCGTGCGCGTTCAGCACGACGAGATCGAACAACATGCCCTTGCCACGCAGGTACTCGTGGGCCTTCAGCAGCTCGCTGAGGAGATCGAGGTGGCTGCTGTCCGAGATCGATGCCAGGACGATCGGGAGATCACCCGAGATGCCGTATTTCCAAAGCTCCGGCTGACCGCGACGGTTTTTGGCGACGGCGTCAATCGATCGCAGCCGCGGGTCGCCGTACAGCAGGCGGCCGGCGAGGCGCTGGAAGCGCATCGTGTCCTCGACGGTCAGCCCGAGGTGCCGCAGTTCGATCTGCGCGTGGGTACTGGCCAGCGCGATCGCGCGGGCGACCGCGCGGCGGTCGTAGTATTTCTCGATGAGGCGTCTCGCAGCGGCTTCGCTGTCGGCGAACGCCGTGGTGAACGACAGCCGCGCGGTTCCTCCCGGCGGAAGGCGGATCGACTGGCGGAGGCTGACGATCGGATCGAGCACGGCGCCCGTCGTCTTCGACAGCGGGCCGGCGGCGCTCAACGCGACCGGGTTGGCGAGTGTGCGCCCGCGTCCGATGAATCGCGCGCGGTCGGTCTCGTAATCGGTGGCGGCGCCGATGCGGCCGCGGCCGCTGAGCACGTGGACAAGGTAGGCGCGGTCGGTGCCCGAACGCGGCCGGCGCGTGCAGAGCAGGGCATCCCACTCGGGCACCGCCGACGTCTCGATGAAGAGATTGCTGAAGGCGGGATGGGCGAGGTCGGATCCCTGCGGGGCGAGGACGACCTCGGCGTAGCTGGTCAGATCGAGGCTGCGGACACGGTGACTATTGTTGGTGATCGAGACGCGTCGCAGTTCGGCATCATCTTCGGGCGACACGACGACCTCGGTGCGGGTCTCGAGGCCGGCGTCGACGCGTCGGCAGACGGCGCGGTCGAGCGAAAACGTCACCTCGTACTCTTCGGCGTCACGTCCGGTCGGCTGGTGCGTCGTCGACCACGCGTTGCCGCTGTCGAGATCGCGCACGAACACGAAGCTGCCCGAGGCGTCGCTCGTGAGGTCTTCCCGCCAGCGAGTGATCGCCAGTTGCTGGCGACGGCTGTATCCGCCGCCGGCGTTGGTCAGCATGACGGTGTACGAGCCATTCGAGAGCAGGTGCGCGCGAGGGGTGAGCGTGTGAGGCGTCGTGTAGCGTCGCACCGGCGGTGCGATCGCGCGACGGACGAAGGGCACATGAGCGGCGCTTTCACTCGGCGCGTTCTTGAGCGGGACGAGCTGCGGTACTCGTTCCTGCAGGAGGAGATCGGCGGCCTGAATCCGCGGGTCGGCGTGAAACCGCTGCTGCATCGGCGATCCGTTGAGCAGGTTGTCGAGCGCCAGCAGGCTCATGCCCTGGTGATGCGCCATCCAGGTCTGGAGCACGACGCCACCCTTGTGATCGGGCGGTACGCGCTCTGGTGTGTAGTCGATCGCTTCGCAGTATCCGAACCGCCCGCTCATGCCCTCGTGCTGCAGGCGCGCCAGGTTGGCCACCACTTCATTGGGGGCGAGCGGTGCGGCGAGGATCGACGCGTACGGCGCGACCACGAGATCCTCGGCGAGGCCGCGCTTGAGACCCAGTCCGGGAACGCCGAACGCGCGGTACTGGTAGTTCTTGTCGAGGTCCTGCGCGAAGTACGCCGATTCGGAAATGCCCCAGGGAACGCCGCGTTGCGTGCCGTACTCGATCTGTCGCTGGACGACGGCATTGTAGGTTTCGTCGAGCAGCGTGCCGGGATACGGACGCATGACGATCAGCGGCATCAGGTATTCGAACATCGAGCCGCTCCACGAGAGCAGGGCGCGAGCGCTGCCGGCCGGCGTCAGTGACCGTCCGAGCTTGAACCAGTGTTCGTGGGACACCGTGCCGGTGGCAATCGCCATGAAGCTGGCGAGCCGCGCCTCGGAGGCGAGCGTGTCGTAGTAGGAGTTGTCGAGACGGCCATCGGTGACGCTGAAGCCAATCGAGAACAACTGTCGTTCGGCGTTGAAGAGGAAGCCGAATTCGGTCTCTTCGACGAGATCGTCGGCGAGCGCGCTGAGGCGCTCGCCGCGCTCGATGAGCTCCTCAGCGAGTCGGCGGGCGCGGTCGATGGCCTGTCGCGCGTCGCTCGAGACGGGTTCGGTGACCGCCTGGTCGCAGAGAGTGACGAGGGCGGTCAGGCTGGGTACCACGGCGGGAACATGGCGAATCCCGGCCGCTTGCAGTCGCGTCATCCAGCCGGTCAGCTGCTCGAGCTCGAGCTGACGCGTCGAGACGACGGCGGCGGCGCGCTCGAGCCAGCCGGACGCTTCGCTGAGGGCGACCGGAATTGCCGTGCCGGGCACGGCGCCTAGAGCATCGAGCTCGTGGACGAGCAGCGGTTCCTCGAGATCGTGGAAGAGGATGCTGACGGCCTGGAGCCGTTCTTCGAGTTGCGTGAGCAGCCGGCGCCACTCGAGCAGCGTCGCCGGACGGCGCGCGAGGTGAGTTCGGAGGCTCCCCAGCTCGCGTTTCAGCGCGCTCGTGGCGCGGCCCCGGTTGAGCGCATCGACTTCAGCTTCGAAAAGGTTGACGGCGTCTTCCACACCCTCGAGGACGCATCCGTCGATGATCGGCGCATGCTCAGCAAGCGCCGCGAGCCCGGAACGCAACGTCAGCAGATAGCCCGCGAGGTTGCCGCTGTCGACCGTCGAGATATACGCCGGCACGAGCGGTGCGAGCGTTCGAGTGTCGTACCAATTGTAGAAGTGCCCACGATACCGCTGCATTCGCAGCAGCGTGTCGAATGTCGGCTCGAGGCGATCGAGTACACCGGCGTAGCTGAGATAACCGAAGTCGAACGCGGCGAGGGTCGACAGGACCTGCAGTCCGATGTTGGTCGGTGAGGTCCGGTGAGCGATGACGTCCTGGCGATCGAGCTGGTAGTTATCAGGGATCAGCCAATGATCCGCGGGTCCGGCGAGTTCTTCGAAGAACCGCCACGTCCGGCGCGCGACTCTCCGCAGGTTTGCCCGTTCGCCCCGGCCGACGGCGGTAACCCTGTGCAGCAGTGGCAATCCGGCGGCGTAGACGAGCGCCGGCGAGATGAACCAGAGGACGAGAATGGGGCTGGCGAGCAACAGTCGCTCAGGGGCGACAACCGCCACGACCGCCGTGATCGCTAGCGCCACCGCCGGCGCCGTCCACATCCGCCGCGCCACCTGCCACACGGCCGCGTGCCGGTTGTCCGCCCGATCCGCTGTGACCCATTCGAGCAAATGCCGCCGCGTCACGACCTGCCGAACCAGCGCTCGCGCGATCGCGTCGAGCATCACCACGCTCTGGTGTGCGAGGATGACGATCGAAAATACCGCCTGACGCAGGCTCATGACGGTCGTGTCCCGTTCGGCGCGCAGGTGCTCGCGCAGGGGGACTCCCGGTACGTGGCTGCCGATCGACCGCGCCAGCTGAATGTAGGCGGGGAACGCGAGCACCAGCACCCCGAGCGTCGTCCACGCGGCGGGCGAGCCGGGAAGGAAGGTCCACCCAGCCGCAAACAGCAGCACGAGGGCCGGCGGAATCAGGCTACGCCGCAGGTTGTCGAGGATCTTCCAGCGCGAGATCACGGGCAGCGTGTTGGCGACCGCCCGCCCGCCGGCATCGGGAACCGTTCTCCACAGCCACCGCGCGATCTGCCAGTCGCCCCGCACCCAGCGGTGCTGGCGCGCCGAAAAGGCCAGGTAGCTGGCCGGGTAGTCGTCGACCAGATCGATGTCGGTCACGAGCCCGGCGCGCGCGTAAAAGCCCTCGAAGAGATCGTGGCTGAGCAGCGTGTTCTCGGGCACTCGCCCGGCGAGCGCGGCATCGAACGCGTCCACGTCGTAGATGCCCTTGCCGACGTAGCTGCCCTCGTGGAACATGTCCTGATAGAGGTCCGACACGGCGGTGGTGTACGGATCCACGCCGACGTGCCCGGAGAACACCCGCGAGAACATCGTCCGGTTGGCGCTGACAACGCTGACGCTGATGCGCGGTTGCAACACCCCGTACCCTTCGGTCACGCGCTGACGCCGCGCGTCAAACCGCGGCCGGTTCAGCGGATGTGACAGCGTGCCGACCAGCCGGCGTCCCGCCTCCATCGGCAGCTGCGTGTCGGAATCGAGGGTGATCACGTAGCGAATTGTCGGCAGGATTGCCGTCTCGCCGTGCTGCACGATGTAGCTGGTGTCGGTCGCGCCGCGCAGCAGCCGGTTGAACTCGGCCAGCTTGCCCCGCTTGCGCTCGGCGCCCATCCAGCGGTTCTCGCGCTCGTTCCACTGACGCGCGCGGTGAAACAGAAAGAAACGATCGGAGCCGTGCCTGGCGTTCAGCTCGTCGATTCGCCGGCGCGCCGCCTCGACGAGCACCGCGTCATTGGGCTGGGTGCGCTCGTCAGCGTCAGCAAAGTCCGAGAGCAGGGCGAAATGAAGATGCGTGTCGCGATTCGCAAAGAACCGAACCTCGAGGTCGTCGAGGAGCGAGACCAGACGCGCCTCGGAATCGATGATCGCGGGAACCGCCACCATCGTGCGATCGGCCGCGGGGATGCCAGTCCGCATGTCGAGCTTCGGCAGTTGACGCGGCGTGACCTGGGACGTGACGACCATGTTGATCAGGCTGATCGCCAGCTCGCTGAGAGGCAGCAGCACCACAATGGCCGTCAGCCAGAGGTCAATCGTGCTGCCGCCGTGGCGATGCGCATAAGAGACGAAGCTGGCGACGGCGAGCGCCGTCACCGCCGCGATCGTTCCAAGGTAGCCGAGCACCGGATGGCCATAGAAGAAACGCGCGAATCGCTGCCTGAGCGTGGGTGGACAACCGACTTCATGCTCGAGGCGGAAGCGTCCGCGCGAGATCAGGTAGTAGCCGACGTGATGCGAGCGGTCCTGATCGGGTGCCGAGCGTTGCGCCTCGGCCGCCAGTTCGACGGCGCGCCGCGCGACGCGCTGTTCGTCCGAGTTGGCTCCCTTCGCGAGCTCTTCGACCGAGTGCCGGTAGCGGTCGCGGGTCGGGAAGTCCATCCTCGCGTACGCGCCGGCCGGGTCGGCGCGCAGGATCTGTTCGACCAGGCTGACCCGCTCGAAGAAGAGCGGCCAGTCGATCGACGAGAGCAGCCGCATCGTCGTGATGATGTTGCCGATGGCGAGTTGTCCGGCCGCCTCGCGCTGGTGTTCCACCCGCAGCATCTCTTCGGGCGAGTCGCCCTGAGTTTCGAGCGCGCGTTGCAGCGCCAACCATGCCGGCGCGGCAGACGAGGGCTGATCGCGGAGCCAGTGAAGGAGCTCGACGACGAACGCTGCGGAGAGACGGCCGCTGCTCTCGGTTTCGTCGCGCAGCATCTCGCCGATGATGCGCTCCGGCTCGCGCGCGCCGGTGCTCAGTTGCACGCCCCAGGCGCGCGCGCGATCGCGGGCGCGCCGCGCTGCGACGACATCGGCAGCGAGCCGGCGCAGCTCCTCGACGAGCGCCAGCCGCAGCATGATCGGAATCGCCCAGATTTCGCCGATCGTCAGCGGCGCGGCGCGCTGATACGCGGTCGCGAAATCGACGAGTGTTTGCAGGTCGAGCCGGCCGGCCGTGTGCGTGATGAGCTCGCTCGCAAACGCGTAGACGCGCGGATAGCCGGCAAACGGGCCATCGGCGAGCTTCGGCAGCTGCAGATAGTAGTGGCGCGGCAGATCCTGCCGGATCTCGCGGACCTGATCCTGCACGACATGGTGGTTGTCGCGCAGCCAGTCTTCCGACCCGACGGCCGGCGCGTCCTTCGTGACGGCCACCGACAGGAACCGGTAGGCGTTGTCGAGCTCCTCTGCGCTCGCATCGAGCCGCGGCAGCAGCGGCCGGCCACGCACCGGATCGGGCGCCAGCCGGTAGAGCTCGGCGAGAATGACCGCGTGACGTTCCAGCTGGTCCTGACCGAAGAGCTCGGGCGATGTCGGACGGGGTTCGTGGACGAGAGGATCAGGCAGGGGAGTCAGCGACGATGGCATTCCGCACTCATTATAAGAAGCAGATCAGAACCAGCCGGTGACGAATCTGTTCCGACCGAACCGATTCTGACCGCCACCTCAGCCGTGTGCGGGTGCTGCGCGCAGCCGCGCGCGACAGATTCCTCAGTGTTTCGTGCGATGTGCGGCGGTACGGACGTTGATAGTCAGGCTTGGCATGCAAGCGCAAGTCTGGAAGAAACATCTCGTCTCGGGCCTCGCCATCGGCGCGGTCCTCCTCACCATCGGCGGCTGCAGCAGCGAGCAAAACCGTGAAGCTACTGCGGTCAATGAGTTCCATCAGCGTCTCGCGCAGGGACGCGTCGATCTCATTTACTCGAGCGCGAGCGAATCGCTGCGAGCGCAGTTGAGCGAAGCGCAGTTCCGGCAGTCCCTATCCGAGGCGTCCAGTCTCGGCCAACTGCAAGAGTCCGAGCGTGCTCACGTCAATCGAACGATGCTGCCCGGCGGGTCGGAGGTGGTGCTCGCGTTCTACAACTCGCGGTACACGAAGGCGGCGTGCCTCGAGTCGTTCACGTGGCACATCGAGAAGGGCGGCCTGAAGCTCGCGACCTACAGTTGCGCGCGCAACATGCAGGTCAGCTGCCCCGGTGGCGTGGCCGGAGCGGCATGCGAGACCAGCCCGGCGCCCGCGCCGGCAGAGACGCTGGGTCTGGCGAGTTTGCCGTAGACTTGGCGCGCGTAGTGTCCGGCTTCAGCCGGACCTGACACCAGTCCGCCCAGGCCTGACGTCAGGCGTCCGGCTAAAGCCGGACACTACGGGCCACCACCGTCGTCTCTCTTTACTCCAATACTGCGACCAACGACAACGGATCGACTCTGGCGCTCCCGAGCCTCATCGTCCAATGGAGATGCGGTCCGGTGACGCGCCCGGTCGCGCCTGACAACGCGATTCGCTGGCCACGCTCGACGACCGCACCTTCCGCCACGCTGAACTCGGAAAGGTGCGCGAGATAGGAATACACGCCGAGCCCGTGGTCGATGATGATCGTCCGGCCAGGAAAGTACTGGTCGGCCGCGAGGGCGACCCGGCCGCGGTTTGGCGCCACGACCGGCGTGCCCGTTGCCGCCTGAAAGTCGGTTCCGGTGTGCTGGCCTCGTGTCTGTCCATTGAGGATGGTGCGGCGTCCGAAACTGCTGGTGGCCGCGCCTGGCACCGGCACGATGAAGGGCTGGCTCCAGAATCGCTCGGGTGTCTGGCTCGCGAAGATTGCCTCGACGGCCTTCCGTTCGGCTTCGATCCGCGGCAGCTCGTCGGCGGGAGGGTCGGCGAACTTCGGGGGGACCGTGATCCGCCGCGCCGGAAAGGTGCGCGCCGCAATGGTGATCGCGTACGGCCGCTCCAGTGTGCGGCCGGCGGTAAGCCGGGCGACGACGTTGAGCGTCTTCGGTCCAGGGGCAGCGCCGACGTCGATAGGAGCGAGGCCCTGCCACCAACGGGGCTCTACCTGATAGAAGCGAATGCTCTGACTCAGCCATTGCGCCCGCACGTCGGCAAGCGGCCCCTCCGCCCGAACGTCAACGACGACCACCTCCCCCGGCGCCACCGCCCGCGCCCGATGCGAGATTTGCAGCGATGGGTCGGCGCTTCCCGTCGGTTTCTGTGAGCGAGAGGCTCCCCAGACCGGCAGGACGACCAAGATCGCAAACGCGGTGGCTATGAGTCTGCTCAGCACACGCTGAGTCTGCATCGCCTGCGCCACCTGCGCAATGTTCGTTTCACCGCGCAGATTCGTTTAATCTGATCGGCGCATGTTTTCGGCTCAAGGCTCAAGGCTCAAGCCTCAAGAGCTCAGCCAAGACCTTCGACCATTTGCTCGAAGCCTTTGCCTGAGCCTTGAGCCCTGAGCCTTGAGCCTGAACTACAGGAGGACCGCATGGCGAAGAAGAGTAAGAGGTCTCGACGTTCGAAGCTCCACCGCACATGTGGAGCGATGGCCGCTCACATGATGCTGCTCGAGCGCTATCCGTCGTACCGCGTCAATCAGATGCGCCTCGAAGACGCGACGAACCGTCGGCGCGAACGGCCATCGAATCTGCGGCAGGCGAAGATCGTCACTATCAAGACAGTCGTCAACGTGGTCTACAACACCGCACAGCAGAACGTGTCGGCGGCGCAGATCAAGAGTCAGATCGCGGCGCTCAACAAGGACTTTCGCGCGACCAACCCCGACAAGAGCCAGACGCCCACTGCCTGGAAAGGCCTCGTGACCGACTCGCGGATCAAGTTCACTCTCGTGAAGACGACCCGCACCAAGACATCCGAGACCGACTTCACGCACGACGACGGCGTGAAGAGCGCCGCGACCGGCGGAATCGCACCCTTCAATCCCAAGACTCACCTGAACATCTGGGTCTGCCCGCTCAGGGACAGCCTGCTCGGCTATGCGCAGTTTCCCGGCGGCCCGCAGAGTACCGACGGCGTCGTCATCAACTATCTTTCCTTCGGCACGTCCGGCACGGCCCAGGCTCCCTTCCACAAGGGCCGCACGGCGACGCACGAGATCGGCCACTACTTGAACCTGCGGCACATCTGGGGCGACACTCCAGATTGCAGCGGATCGGACATGGTCCCGGACACGCCGAATTGCGCCGGTCCGAACACCGGCATGCCGCCGTTTCCGACCATCACGTGCAACAACGGACCGAACGGCGACATGTTCGTGAACTACATGGACTACACCGACGACGCCGGTATGTTCATGTTCACGACGCAGCAGGTGCTGCGAATGCGCACGACGCTCGACACGGAACGAAGCGGGCTGGTGTAAGCCGGCGTTCGGCGTTCGGGGGTCGGCGTTCGGTGGTCGACGTTCGGCGCTGGCGATCGGCGCTCAGCGTTCGGGCATTTCCCCGACATCCGAAGTCCCTTGGCGCTCCGACCGCCGACCGCCGACAGTAAGGCTCTCAATGACCGATAATCGGCTGTTCGCGACGGCGTGGGTGCACGCCTTCGAGGAGGACACGGCCGAAGGTGCCGTGTATCGTCCACGAGGCAGCAAGCTGCCGCTGTCGCGACGGCCGAGGGAACGACTCGAGCTCGAGGCCGACGGCACGGCGCGCATCTTCGTGCAGGGCCCTGACGACCGCTACGTCGAGCAGCCGGCGCGCTGGCACGATCAAGACGGCGAGATTGTTATCGGAGCCCGCGAGGGCAGCACTGAATTACGCATTGTCGATCGGTCGCCCGATCGGTTGGTCGTTCGGGTCCGGCGAAAGGGATAGGCGCATCGCACAATGGCCAAGAGGGCCAGCAAGAGTGGAAAGCAGCGCGCTGGCAAGACGGCGCAGAGAAAGCCAAAGGCGGCGGCCCCGGCCGTGCAGCTGTTCGACGTCAGCGACCGCGTCCGTTTTCAGGCGGCGGTGCGTCCTTACCAGCGCGACCCGCGAGCGCCGCTCGTCCGACCGCTGCGGATCTACACGCTCGATCCGTCGGTATCCGACCGCATGGGCGGCGTCGCGACGGTGTTCGTGCCGTACGAGAAGCTGGAGCCTGGTCCGATCGGGTCGCTCTTTGCGGTCAACAGTCTCGGCGCTCCGGACGAGCTGCGCGCCGAGGCGCTCGACCTCGACGACCCGCACCTCCTCCTCTCGAGCGGGCTGTCACCGACGCCGACCAACGGTCGCTTCCACCTGCAGATGGTCTACGCCGTCTGCAGCCTGACCTACGCCGCATTCAGGCGCGCGCTCGGGCGGGACATCGCCTGGGCGACGACGGCCCCCGCTGATGGCCCCTTGCGATTGATTGTCCGGCCGTTCGGCTTTGCCGGCAGCAACGCCGGCTACAGCCGCGAGGCTGGCGATCTCTCGTTTGGTTACTTCCGCGCCGACGAGAAAGCGGAAGGTTTCACGCTGAAGGGCGGCTTGATCAGTACGGCGCTCAGCCACGACATTGTCGCGCACGAGACGACGCACGCGCTGCTCGATGGACTGCGGTCGTCGTTTCTCGACCCGACCAACATCGATGTCCCCGCGTTCCACGAGGGCTTCTCCGATCTCGTCGCGCTCTTCCTGCACTTCACCTACACCGACGTGGTCGAGCAGGCGATTCGGGAGTCCGGCGGCCCGATCACGCATGGCTCGCTGCTGACCGATATCGCCCGTGAGTTCGGCTACGCGCGGTCGCGCACAGGACGGGCCGACGCGCTGAGATCGGGCGTCGACGTGACGGGGATGGCGGCGTTCGATTCCGATGTCCTGCCCGGCAAGGACGGCGGGCCCAGGCTCTATGACCCGAAGCTCGAGCCACACACGCTCGGATCGGTGCTCGTGTCGGCGGTCTTCGAGGCGTTTACGACCATCGTGCGGCGCAAGACGGAGCGCTACTATCAGATTGCGGGGATAAGCCGGGAGGGGCTCGGCCGCGTGTCGCTCAGCGAGGCGCTGGTGAAAGCCATCGCGCAGGAGGCGTGCGACGTCGCGGGGCAGTTCCTCAATATCTGCATCCGTGCGATCGACTATTGCCCGCCGGCCGACATGGAGCTCGGCGAGTACCTGCGCGCGATCATCACCGCCGACGGCGACCTCGAGCGCACCGACAAGTGGGGCTTCCGCGAAGCGCTGATGCGATCGTTCCGCCGCCGGCAGATCTTCCCGGATCACGTGCTGTTCATGACCGAAGACGCCGTGCGGTGGCAGCCGCCCGGCGAGTCGCTGAACGTCAAGGGGCTCGCCTTCCGCGATCTGAAATTCGAGGGCGATCCGGGACACCCTGCGAGCGCTGAGGAATTGGTGCGGCAGGCGCACGCGCTGGGGAAGTTCGTGACGAACCCGAAGAACGCAGAGTGCTTCAGGCTGGTGGCGCCCGCGGCGCGATTACCCAAGGGGATCGTCCAGGCGTCACCGCCGCTTGTCCAGTCGATCCGCGTCACGCGCCGTGCCGCGCCGGACGGCCGGGTCCTCTTCGACCTCGTCGGCGAAGTCACGCAGTCGTGCACCATCGAGCGCAAGGGCGAGCTCTTCGACGTCGCCGGCGGATGCACCGTTATCATCGATCCGGAGGGCACCATCCGTTATTCGATTTCCAAGAAGCTTGACAGCGAGGACCGCCACGCGCGCCAGCTGGCGGCGATGCGCGGACCGCTCAAGCGCTTCTGGAGAAAGACCGGCCGGAAATTCCAACTTCAGCCGCACGTTTTGCGCCGGCTCCACGCGGGGAAGTAGCACCACGGACAACCCGAATAGCACTGCGGATAACACGGACAACCAGAATCGGCCGCGGACAACACGGACAACACGGATAGGCTTCTTGGTTAGCCGCGTTTCGCGAGTTGGAACCAGATGGCAGGGCCGGGTGCCTACTCGTGTCTCACTCCCCCTTCAGGTGCGTGCGAGCACGGGCCGCGCTCACGCGCCGGCAGCATAGAGCACGACCACGGATCTCGGTCCGGCCCGGTACGTGCGACCGTGAATCGATGGGGCCTTCCTCCATTCCGCGATGTCCTGCGGAGAAGACAAGGATGTGTCGATCCAACGCCGCCACTGTCCGGTGGCCGGCGGGACTTCGAACTCCAGCGGCTCCCAGTATCCGTTCAGAATCAAGTAGAACAGCAAGTGCTCATTGGCCACCGTCGCGGCGAACGCGATGCTGTGGGAATGCTCGCCCCAATCGGGCTGGCCGAGCTTCAAACCGTGCCAGGCCTTGGTCGCGCCCGCAATCAACTCGGTCAGGCTCAACCGCCGGTGTTCGTGCTCCACGTCACGCAGCACGCGACGCTCGGCGAGCAGGGTGACGAACCGATGCACGTCCGCGTGCGTTTCGACGAGCGACCAGTCGAACCAGGTCGACTCGTCGTCGTGGCAATACGCGTTGTTGTTGCCGCCCTGCGTTCGGCGCACCTCGTCTCCCATGAGGATCATCGGCACGCCGAGGGCAATCATCGTGACCGCCAGATAATTCTTCACCTGCCGGTTGCGCACCGCTTCCACCGCCGGGTCGGTGGTTGGACCCTCGACGCCGCAGTTCCAGCTCCGGTTGTCGTCGGCTCCATCGCGGTTCTGCTCCCCGTTCGCCTCGTTGTGCTTGCGGTCGTACGACACCAGGTCGTTGAGCGTGAACCCGTCATGACACGTGACGAAATTGACGCTCTGCTCGGCTTCCCGGCCCTTGTGCCCGTACACCTCGGGACTGCCGACCAGCCGGTCGGCGAAACGAGCGAGCGACCCGGGCGCGCAGCGAAAGAAATCACGACAGTCGTCGCGGAACCGGCCATTCCATTCCTTCCACGCGTCCCCGATGAAAGTGCCGACCTGATACAGACCGGCGGCATCCCACGCTTCGGCGATCAACTTGGTGCCGGCCAGTGCCGGATCCGTCTCGATATCCCACAGCACCGGCGGGTTCGGCAACGGCTGCCCGTCCGAGTCGCGCGACAGGATCGACGCAAGGTCGAAACGGAAGCCGTCCACGTGCATCTCGGTGACCCAGTAGCGCAGGCTGTCGACGATCATCCGCCGCACAACCGGGTTGTTGGCGTTGAGCGTATTGGCGCAACCGGTGTAGTCGGCGTACCGCGCCCCCCCATCTTCGAGGATGTAGTAAGTCGGGTTGTCGATTCCGCGCAGGCTGAGAATCGGCCCGTCCGCACCCCCCTCGGCGGTGTGGTTGAACACGACGTCGAGGATCACTTCGATCCCCGCGCGGTGCAGGGCCTTGAGCATGTCCCGGAACTCGTGCACCGGCCCGAGGGGCTCCTGCCGTGAGCTGTACGCCCGGTGCGGCGCGAAGAACGACACCGGCTGATAGCCCCAGTAGTTGACGACGCCGGGCGGACACGCCTGGGCGTCGAACTGAAACACCGGCAACAGCTCGACCGCAGTGATGCCGAGCGCCTGGAGATAGGGGATCTTCTCGATCAGCCCGGCATATGTCCCACGGACCTGCTCCCCAACCCCCGAGCTCGGGTGACGCGTGAAGCCACGAACGTGCATCTCGTAGACGATCGTCCGCGCGGACGGCAGGTGCAGCGGCGTGTCGCCTTCCCAGTCGTATGACGCCGTGTCCACCACGACGCTCTTCATTGCCGTTGCAGCGTTGTCGCCCGCACGGCTCGCGGCCTCGCGAGTGTACCCGCCGGGGACGACCACCTCCCGGCCATATGGATCGATGAGAACCTTCGCCGGATCGAAGCGCAGCCCGGTGGCCGTGTCGGATGGACCGGAGACGCGATACCCGTAGATCTGCCCACTTCGCACGCCGGGCACGAAAGCGTGCCAGTAGTGATAGCTCCGGTTCGCCACGGGGTCCAGGGCAATCACTCGCGCAGGCTTGGCATCGTCCTCGCGATCGAAGAACACAAGCTCGACGCCGGTTGCACTGCGCGAGAACAGGCTGAAGTTGACGCCGCCGTCGACGACGGCAGCGCCGAGAGGATCGCTCCGGCCAAATGGTTCGTGACCGTTCATGTCGTCACCCTGCTCCTGTAACTCGCGCTCCTCAATAACAGCGCGTTCTTTGCGTCCAGGGGATCTCTCTTCCCAGGGCTTCCCCTCATTTCGTTACGGGTGTTCCGCCCACCTGCTCCCTGATCAGACGGTCGGCCAGTTTCGCCCGCTCGGTTTCGAGCAGGATCTTGGCATCGAGACGGCCGAAAATATCCTGAAGCAGTGCGACGAGACCGGTCCAGCCCGTCTGGTGGCTGGCCCCGAGACCAGCACCGTTGTCGCCGTGGAAATACTCGTAAAAGAGGATGAGATCACGCCAATGCGGATCCTCTTGAAACTTTGCGATCGCTCCGTAGACCGGCCGTCGTCCACTTGCGGTGCGGAGGAACGTAGCCGCCAGCCGCCGCGCGATCTCCTGCGCCACCTCGAAGAGCGTCATGTGCTGGCCGGAGCCGGTGGGGCACTGCACCTTGAAGTCGTCGCCGTAGAACGGGCACAGGTTCAACAGCGCCCGGACGATCAGGACGTTGACCGGCATCCACACCGGGCCCCGCCAGTTGGAGTTCCCGCCGAACATGCCGGTGTTCGACTCAGCCGGCAGATAGTGCACGCTGAACTCGTTGGGACCGACGAAGAACTTGAACGGGTGATCCTGGTGATACCGCGACAGCGAACGAATGCCGTGCGGCCCAAGGAACTCGTTCTCGTCGAGGAGATCCGAGCACGCGCTCCAGCTTCTGCTTGTTCAGGATCGACAGCAGCCGCCGTCCTTTGTAGCCGACGAACCCCTGGTCGGTCGGCGCCACGTGCGAGATGAGCTCGGGGTGGCGCTTCTTGAAGGATACCGCTTGACGGCGTCGCCTTCGAAGACCGTCGCCGCTCCAGCCAACGTCCGCCCCGCTCAATGAGGATTCCTGATCGTCGCTCCGCGAAAAAAACAGCAGGTGCAATCGCCACTTGCACCTGCTGTTTGCACCCAGCCGCCGATACTACTTGACGCCGGCACCCGAGCCGGATTCGAGCGCCTCCTTGTGGCGCATCAGCTTTTCCATCACGTTGCCGACACTCCAGCTCTCGGGCCGCTGCCTTGGCGGGAACTCCACCATTGTCTGCATGTACTGGCCGACGAGGGCGCCGGCGGGCGCCAGCATGAAGACACGATCGGCGCGCCATTTCCAGTAGAACAGGCTCGAGATGGGCGCTTCCTCGAACGGATCGGTTCGCAAGTTGATCAGCCTCGGGAATCGCAGCGGTGTAAACGGATCCTGCCAGGCGTCGGCTCCTTCGGAGCGCTGCTCGATGAAGTGGATCTTCCACTGGCCGTAGCGGAGCGCCATCAAGTCACCCTCGTCGCTCCAGAACAGGAAGCCGGGGCGCGGGCTCTCCTTCACCTCGCCCTTCAAATGCGGGATGAGATTGAACCCGTCGAGATGCACCTTGTAGGTCATCTTGCCGGCCGCGTAGCCCTTCTTGCACTTCTCCACGATGTCCGGCTCGCCGGCGGCGGCCAGCAGGGTGGGCAGCATGTCCTGGTGTGAGAAGACTTCGTTCGACACCGTGCCCGGCGTAACGACGCCCGGCCACCGGATGGCGCACGGCACGCGCCAGCCGCCTTCCCAGTTCGTGTCCTTTTCGCCGCGGAACGGCGTCGATCCGCCGTCGGGCCAGCTCAGCTCCTCGGCGCCGTTGTCGGTCGAGTACATGACGATCGTGTTGTCGGCGATCTTCAGCTCGTCGAGCTTGTCGAGGAGCTGCCCCACCTGGCGGTCGTGTTCGACCATCCCGTCGGGGTACACGCCGAGCCCCGTCTTGCCCTTGACCCCGTCCTTCAGATGCGTCCAGATGTGCATCTTGGTGGAGTTGTACCAGCAGAAGAACGGTTTGTCCGCCTTGGCCTGCGCCTCGATGAAGCCCAGCGCACCCGCCGTGATCTCCTCGTCCATCGTCTCCATGCGCTTCTTGGTGAGGTGGCCGGTGTCCTCGATGCGCTGCGTCCCGTCCGGGTTGGCGAAGCAGTGCAGGACGCCGCGCGGTCCGAACTTCTTGGCGAAGTCGGCCCCCTTCGGGTAGTCCTCGCACTCCGGTTCCTCTTCAGCGTTGAGGTGATAGAGGTTGCCGAAGAACTCGTCGAAGCCGTGTACGGTCGGCAGGAACTCGTCGCGGTCGCCGAGATGGTTCTTGCCGAACTGGCCGCAGACGTAGCCCTGCGGCTTGAGCAGCTCGGCGATCGTCGGATCCTCCGGCTGGAGACCCAATTTCGAGCCGGGCAGTCCGACTTTGGTGAGGCCGGTGCGGATCGGCGACTGTCCGGTGATGAACGCCGCACGGCCGGCCGTGCAGCTCTGCTGGCCGTACCAGTCGGTGAACATCGCGCCTTCCCTGGCGATGCGGTCGATGTTGGGGGTTCGATACCCCATCATGCCGTGGTTGTAGGCGCTGATGTTGAACCAGCCGATGTCGTCGCCCCAGATGATCAGGATGTTCGGTTTCTTCGTGGCCATGGATGCTTCCCTTTCAGTTGGCTTGCGCTGCGTTGTTGCCGTGACAGAAACGACAATTGGCGACCCCTCAGAAATTCAATTCGAAGTTGGAGTGGAACACGGGACCGTTCCCGCCCACAGTGAAGGGGACGCTCAGGTAGCCCACCGACGAGCGGTTCAAGTAGAGCAATTCCGTGTTCCAGCGGACCATCTGGTTCTTCCACGGAAAGACGTTGACGCCGAAGCGCAGGTCGGACGGCTTGCCGTAGTCGCCGAAGATCCTGGAGCCGGACACATAAAGCTGTGCGGTCTTCGGCACCACCATCGCCGACCCTTGCAGCTGGAACCCGGTGTCCGTGAGGTGGTCGAACGGCAGCGCCCCGATCTCCGTCCCGCGGAAGTTGCTCAGCCGCCGCCAGTAGAACTCACCCTCGAGCGCAAACCCGCGGTGCTTGACGCCGGCATCGAGCGACTCCATCTGGTAGACGACGTTGGTGACGTTGATGCCCGGCCCGAAGAGCCCGGGCGTAAACACGATGTTGCCATCCGACAGGCGGATCTGCGCGTTGTCGGGCGCCTCCGTGCCTGGTTGCTCCTGCCGGTCTTCGTTGCTGTGCGTGTAGTGGATGCCGAGGCGTGTGGCCACAGCGTCGTGGCCCTCGAAGTCCCCGAAGCCGCTGGTCGGTCCGAACTCGCCGGTGGTGGGCATCCACACCAGCGAGCCCGACACCGTTTCCATGACGTTCGCGAGTTGCCCCGCATCTGTGCCGAGCTGGCTGAGATTGTTGCCCCACATCGCGCTGTAGCGCAGCCCCTTGGCGATTTCGCCCCGTGCAAAGAGGCCGGTGGTGTACGACGGCCTGAAGAACTCATCCGCGATCAAGCGCTGGTCCGTCCCGAGCCAGTTCGGCCACTGGCCCTCCGTGCTCCGGGCACCCGGCAGGCCTGAAATACCCCCGCCCAGGGTGACGTGCGGATTGAACGCGTACGCCAGGAAGCCAGCCACCACCACCTGGGCGGCAAGCCCCTGTGAGGTATTCGTGGTCCAGACGTAGACGCTGTAGTTCAATTTCGGGCTCATCGCCCAGCCGTTGAAGAACACGATCGCCTTGTTGACCTGAATGTCCTGCCGCTGCTTGACCGACTTGGTGTTTCCAAAACTGTCGGTGTAGGTCGCGTCCAGCGCTCGCTGATTCAAGTAGCGCACGTAGGTGTAGAGACGGATGTTCAGGTCCCCCTTTTCGGTGTCGGCGACCTTGAGGCCGCGGCCGGGCGTGTAGGTGCCGAACCACTGACGGCCCGCGGGCTTTTTCCCAAGCGAGAACTCGGCGCTGCAGCCGTCCCGCACCCAGATGCTCTTCTCGTCGAAGCCCCAGGACGTACCCAGTTCGCACGCCACCGCACCGGTGGAGCGGACGAGCGTGACGCCTCCGGTGGTGTCGGCTGCGCACGTCTGTCGCTCGCCCGGCTTCGAGCCGCACACGACGGCCACGCCGGGATCCACGGGCTGCGCGGCGACCGGCGCGATCATCCCCGTCGCCACTACCAACACACTTGCCCGCAGTACGAGTCGAGTCATCAAAACCATTCGGTGCTCTCCGTCTTTGTTTTTTGTTGTTCCTTTGCGACATCGGCCTGAACGTGGTCCGCGCAACGCCGTGGCCGTGGCGAGCCTCTCTTTGTTGAACGAGAACTCCACCTTGACGC